>CAVPPV010000004.1:0-270513 GCA_963707325.1 uncultured Acidobacteriaceae bacterium | reverse complement strand
TGTCGGGTGTCGGACAGCCTTCGAAGCCAACACAGTCCACACTTCCCCGATGTCGATCACGGCATCGGCTCCTTGAGCCTCCACAAATTGAGCTACAAGTTGCATCACAACGTACTTCTCGGTTCGATCTTTAGCGGACAGCGTAATGTTGTGCCAACTTCCTCGACCGTCTCGAATGAACATCATCCAAGCGTGGTGTTTGTCTCTACGCAACATGCGTTTGGCAATGAACTGAAGCTTTTTTGCAAAAGTCAGTGGATCGAGCCCGCCTGATGCGACTTTCGGCATTCGGTTGTCGAAGCCGTATCGCATCGCAACTTCTGCAGAGTCCACTTCTAAGTAGTCCGACTGAGCCGACGCGACGAGCCGCTCACGCGTAGATGCCTTAAACCTCTCCGTCCTCGCTTCGACACTAGCAACCATGCATCTAAGGACTCCTGTTCGGTCGTGGGGTGAGGGGAACTCCTGATGTTCCTCGATGCCGGGAAATGGGTCATTTCATTAGACCGAGCTGGGTATGTGCGTCGAGGACCAGGTCGGCGATCAAACCATATACGTGCGCAAGTACCGCCAGAAGCTCTTTCCCTCCAAGATCCTTGGTACTCCAACGGCGTTCTATCGTGAGGAACCCGTCTTCCAAATCCGTCGACTTGTTCTTAGATGGGTCAAGGAGATTCAAAAGTGCCGGGTTTTCTAGAATAAGTTGCGCGGGCGTCTGGATGGGAACAGACACAGTGGATAACATTCCTGGCGCCAAGTAATCAACTTCACTTCGGCAGAACTGTAGCTGTCCAGATCTCCAACGTGGAAAACGGTCACTCTCGCGTCGTTGAGCCACTTCGAGAGCGTGTCGTCCTTCAATTGTTGCTGCCATGGTCCATACCACTCATCGAAGTCTGGGAATACAGCTTTTTCATTTTGCAGCATGAGTGTCACGCTGCGTAGGGCTTGAATAGTTGCGTTGAGGTTAGCGTGAAACTTCTCCGGCGTATGATAGCTCTGCAGAGCTTGATGCCAGAGCTCGTGCGTGTGGCGCATACGGCGGTGTGTTCTGGGAATCGGACAGAGCTGGAGAGTGCCTTCGTCCTCCGCAATATGCTCTTCCTGACTCATGGTGTCCGCAGTCCAACTCTTGATTTGCCAGTCTAATCTTTTGACAACGTTCCAGTCGAAGACTTAGTGCGACGATGCGAAAATCCTAGGGGGTCCAGGCGCGACCTCAGCTATGATGGTGCCCACAAGAAGCAAAGCTGGGATGTCTAGCTAAGGGTAGACTAGTCGCCCCCCATGAAGCTGTCGGATCGCATTCTCGAAGAGCTTGCCAAAATGGTCGTGGGCGACGCCAAGCATTTCCCCTATCGCAGTAGCAGTTACATAACCCGCTTTTTCGCTCGCTGCGGATTCCCCTTCGTGCACGACGGAAGCACGCGCCCCAGATGGGCCCATGAGCGCCTGGCTGAACTGAACCTTGGGGCCGCACAATCAGCCGATCTTCCCTCGGACGACTTGTGCCGCGTGATTTCTGAACTCTTCGATCAGGATGATTTCGAGCGCTACAACGAAAGACGTGACAATCAAGGCGATGCCAAGCCTGAATATTTCGCGGATGTGCAGCTTGCCTTAGCCAGCTTCAACAAGCTTGTTCAGCGAGCCGGGTTGATTGCATATCTTGACGAATCCGGGCGCTGCTATCTGCGCAGCACCGGAACCGGCATGAGCAGTGCATCATTTTCACAACAAACACGTCCATTGTCTCAGGAGGAGATCGTACAGCGGCAAAAGCTTGCCGATTTCCTCGATAGGGCCAGCGAGGATGAATTTACTGAAAAAGTGCTCGTCCCGCTATTTCAGCGCCTCGGCTTTCACCGGGTCAGCCCAAGCGGTCATGCGGAGAAGACCCTCGAATTCGGCAAGGATCTTTGGATGAAGTACCAGTTGCCGACAAGCCACTGGATATACTTCTGCGCCCAGATAAAGAAGGACAAGATCGATTCCAGCGGCGCGGGCGGAGGCAAGAATGTCGCGACCGTCCTGGCACAGGCGCGAATGGCCATCGACCATCCGATTTTCGATCCCGAGGCCAACCGCAAGGTCTTGCTGGATCATGTATTCCTGATATCCGCAGCCGAGATTACCCGCGCTGCCAGGACGTGGCTTGTGGAGCAACTGGACCAAGGCCAACGCCGCCACATCATTTTCATGGACCGTGATGAATTTCTAGATCAGTCCGCACGTATCTTGCTCGATCTTCGGCTTGATAGCCCGATGGCCATCACGGACGAAGACATTCCGTTTTAGCTAGTATTTGTTTGCTTGCCCAGGGTTGAATGCTGCTTCTTGTGGGATGGGAGGGAAGAAAATCAAGATGTATCGGCTTGCCGACTTGCGGCACTCAGGATTCGCTCATATTGCGTTCCTGCTCCTCGAAAACCGGCGCCATTTACCTTTCCGCGCCAGCACTCTTCGCTTAATCGTGACGTGATCCAGTTTCGAGACGTCATGCTCAACATGTGGCACAACTTCCGGATTGTCATCGTCGGCGAATTTGTTGATCTCTTCGACAAGCTTTTGCTGATGCTCCGGGGAGTCCAGATTCGGCATGTCCTTATGTGCTCGCCAGAGAGGAAGGTATTTGTCCCATAGCCGGGTGATCAGAAAGTTTGTGTCCTCCGGGGGAACAAGGGCAAAAGTCCACAGCCCCTGTTTGCGCACCTCATCCGGCATGCTTGAGTAATGCTGGTCGAGCTTCTGTAGATCTTCCTTCAACTCGATGCCGTTCACGAAGGTTTGGTGCTCAGTCATGAACAATGGCGCAACCTGCGCGTGAAAGCGGTCCTTGGACGTGAAGACGGAACAGAACGGTAGATAATAAAGATAGGCGAGATCGATCTGATGGCTTGGCTTCACATCTCGCAGCAATTGGGTCTGAATCACCAATGTGAAAAAGATATTGATGGAAACCAGGTGCGTCAAATACGGCAGATATTCCCGGATTGGCGGCTTGCGTTTGCTGGCCCAATCGTTGCGGACCCACGGGATTGCCCGTTGCACGTCCGCCACATCGAACAGCTCGATGCTAAATCCGATCAGCCATTCCGGGTCCATATTGTCGATGATGTAATCCGCCATCTGCTTGGCGTCGGCAAGTGACGTGGGCTTGCGCCAGTGGCCGATGCCGGCCATTACAGTTTTCACCAGATCATCGTGATTGATCCTGAGAATCGAATTGCGCCAGTTCTTCGCGAAGGAACGCTCAACCTGGAGAAATTCCCGGTGCGACCATCTCTGTAGCGCTTCCTCTTCCGGGCTGCGCTGGAAAATAACTCCCTTCTTGTCGCCGAGCTGCACAGGCTTACCGCCGCCCAGCAGTGGCCGTTCCAAAACAGTAGTCAGGTCGAATTGCCCCGTGAGTTCGCCTTGAAGAATTGTTTGGTGGTGAATGTTGGCGCAGGCCTGCGCCTCGGGTGTTCTGGTTGCCAAAGACCCGACCAGCTGTTCCGGCGTGCTTCGGCTCTTTATGGCCTTTTCGAGGTCGGCTAGGCACTCAACGAAAAACAGTGGCGTGATATTCGACATATAGAAATTGTCGAGCAACACCGCCTCGTCTAGATTGAGGCTCTCCAGTGAGGATTTGTCGAAAATCAAGATCGGGCCCTGTGCCATATCTCAATCCTTTCGCTCTTGAATCAGCGGCCAAGGCGGCGCAATTCTTCGAGCGTCGGAGTCATCGCGTTTGTCAGCTCCGAAGGGGCCACCGGGCAGGGAAAGTTTTTGCCCTTCACCCACAGCTTTACTTCTTCCGATTCTTCGGGCGTAGCCCACGGCGATAAACGAACCTCAGTCACTAGGGCTTTAAGATCAATGCGACGCCGCTTGTATTTATGAACCCATGCGTGCAGCGGATTTAGATCGTCCAACGGTTCACGATTGGGAAAATTATTCAAGTTGTAATGCCGATTGGTGCCGCCCACCGGGTCGTAGCACGAAAGGACCACGCGGAGTTCGCGTTCCTTCTCGAACTGATGCTGTTTCGTGTAGAGGAACCGGATAAGGTTGTAGCCCGCCATGTCTTTCTCGCCGTATCGAACCATGCCCACCAAAATGTTGTCCAGCATAGGTGCGAGCTGAGATTTCAGCAGCTCGAAGCGGGAAAAGATCGCAACGCCATTGCCGTAGGTCTTCCACATGTCGAGTGTTTCGCCTTCGAAAATCTGCCAGCAGTTTATGAAGTATGACTCACTTACCTGACGAGCGAATGCCAAGTCGTTGTTCAGCGCGAGTTCGTCATGAAGATCGTATCTTTCGAGGCGAAGTATCCGTCTGGCATATTCGTCGGAAGGCAGCGCTTCGTTTGGGTCTGTTTCTTTGAATAGATCGGTTCGGCGAAAGTAGAGTTCTTCATTCGCGAAGAGATCCCTGAATTTCGGGAGGTCTATAAACCGGCAGATGCGCGTATCGGCCGGCGGCTCTGTGCAGGCGTCATGCGGGGTGATAGGCATCGGATGCTTCATATTAGAGTACGGGCGCGCATCCGCGCGGGTCTTAACTTTCACCTCCGGTGAACGGTATTGAAGTGCGACTCATTTGCGCTTTGCTGCAAGGCAAATCTGCAAAAACTTCCTGACCACGGTGAGCGCTTGCCTGGCCCGTCACGGTGGCGAACAAAAGGCGAATCTGCTAGGCTCTTGTGTGTGGTTCTGCGAACGTGCACAGTGGCGGTCAGGGATGTTCGAGACGTTGAGCACTCCATAGAGGTCAATTGTCCAGCAGCCTCCCGTAAAGCACGAAGTCAGAATGAAGGACTTTGTCTCATGGCTCGGCCGCCAAGGACGTTCTCCCGCAGAGGTCATTCTGAAGCAAAAGCTAGAGAAGATATTGGGCAAGGTGAACCACGCGAGGACGTGAACGAAAAGGCTAAGAGGACAAATTAGGGGAGAGCGGTCTCCACAGCCTTATTGACTCGGAGTCCGAGCCGCCTTGTTGGAGTGCTTAGGTTGCCCTGATTGCGCAGCGCCTGTTTTCACCGCTGCGGGCTGCGTGATAGTCGCACCTGGCGCGAAGGGGTCCTTTCCTTGAAGCACCGATGACACAACGAAACCAAAGAATATCATCGCGCTCAACAATCCCCACACGAGAACGACTGGCTTCCAGGGAACGAGAATCTGCATGGCAGAACCTCCGGGGACGAAGAGCGGCTCACGATTACCGCTATTATACTGCGAAAAACCCAGACCTTACGCAAACATCTTGCCAAAGTTTCTTCGCTCAAGAGTTGCAAGCGCGAAGAACAGCGAGACTGATCGGCAGCTACGAAAAGGGGTTAGCTCTCCCGGGTGAATTGCTCAAGCTCAGTCATGAAGTCTCGTTTATCGCTTTTCTCATGAATGCGGGATGAAAGATCGTCTATCGAAACTCTTGCTATGCCTGTTTCCCGGCGCACCGGGTAGGAAAACCGACCGTCTTCGTGCCTCACGGCAACCGCTTTGTACGCTTTTGAGATCACAACGACGAGACATATCTTTTCCTTGCCATCTTCACCAACGCCCACCTGTCGGAATGAAGCAATCTCATTGTCGTATTTGATGTGGGTAGCAAGCACCTCCCGCGCAACCTTGAGGCGATTTTCAAGATCTTTGCCATCACCCACACCGATAATCTCTCGCTTATCACTTACGCCGACTATCAAAACTCCACCTGAAGCATTTGCAAAACTCGCGACATCTTCGGCGAACGTAATCTTCGCCTTCCGTCGATCATCGTCGGCTTTCACGTGCCAAACCGTGAGGGTCTCCTTGAAATCCCATAGTAGTGTCTCTGCTGTCTTTGCTTTCGCCGCTTTCGGTATAAACTCGCGCCAAAACTTGTCGCTATTGAAAAGCTGATATTGCTCCTTCATCTTTCGAGCATCGAGCAAAATATTCCGGAGAGACTGTCGTAACTCCGTAAAATAAATGGCGCAATTGTCAAAGATCTCTTGTGCGGCCCTGGAGACAACGCGGCTCTCGGGAACATCGGGAGCGTAATCGCTACCCTCCTGGAGTTCCTCCCAATTCATGTTTTCGTACATCTCATACGACAGCTCACCTTGAACTCGGTCGTACATGCGCCAGCCTCGCTGAGAGACGCCTAGAACAATCTCGGCAAGAGTCCGAAGCTTGTCCATGTCAGAACGGGGCGTTTCGGCGTCACCAATATCAACGATCCGATCACTCATTCTGGTCGAGCCCCAGATGCGATACGTAAATAGGATATGAGGGGCCATCGGATCACGCGCCGTCAGCCACGTCACATACCTGTGCAACGTTTCAATTTCAGCCCGATGACTATCGGCCAAGTCTTTGAGCATGAGAAGCAATTCTTTATAGGTTTTGGGCTCTTGCCGCTTTAGCTTTACGGCGGCAATCTGTAACGTTTGCCCCGCCGTCAGTGTCTCCTCGGTCCTCGCCCCCAGCTCATCAACGTCAGACTCTTTCTTGAAAATCCACCAGTGAATCTCATCCATCCCCACTTCTTTTCCGAAATCGGTGTCTTGGTAGGTCTTGCCGAAGCCTAGGTTGGTAGTGTTCCACCGCTTTCCATCCATCGTCTGAGTTGCCTTCAAAATCATCCAATGGATTTCGCCGAGAGCAAGCGTCGCCTCAGAGTAGAGAACGTCATGGATTTTGTCGTCGGGCATTGTCTGCTTTCGCTATGAAGTGCAGCTGCAATCGTACCTGTATTCACGAGATCGCGAGCAGGTCGCCAGCCACGATGCCCAGTCTGTACTGATCTGAATTTCCTCTGCTACAATTCAGTCACGGGGCAGGGACAGCTGCTCTGGGTTCGTGTTGCTTGTAGCACAGTTTTTGGACAACGGTTTAGCTTGGTGTCCATGGTGTCCATTAACCTCGGAATTCAGTTCTACGGGGTTGAAACAGGCGACGCAGGCGAATCGATTGAACCTAAGGAAAGCCACTAAACACGCGGGTTTCCGATAAAGGTAAGAAAACAAGTTGGGGACGTAGTTCAGTTGGTTAGAACGCTGCCCTGTCACGGCAGAGGCCGCGGGTTCGAGTCCCGTCGTCCCCGCCAATTTTTTGAATGGTTTACAAAGGACCCCGAAAACCAATCTGGGTCCGTTTGGGTCCAATAAGCGTTTCCCATCTGCCGATTCGCTGTTTCGCCCCATCCAAATAACCCGAAGAAACGAACTTCTCGGGCTAGTGGATCAAGGTTGATTTGCTTCCCGACAGCACGCCCCCTGGCAGAATGGCATCCACGAGCTTCCCCTGCGCGAGGCGTTTGCTTTTTGTCGTTGCCTGGAGATACTTGTTGGTCACGTGCAGATCGCTGTGACGCAAGTAGTCGCGGATCATCAATTGGTGTTCGCCCATCTCTGCCAGCATGGTTCCCACCGTGTGCCGAAAGGTGTGCCAGCCTACGCCGCTGATGCCGATCCTCTTGAAGGCCGGCTGGATCTTCTTCTTCAACACCGAAGCCAAGTCGAGCGGTTTCTTTCCCTTTAGTCTTTCTGATGGAAAGACGAAATCGCCCGGCTGGTTGTAGAGACTTAGCGATCTCCACTCCAGCAAGGCCAGCTTCAGACTCGGATGCATCGGCAATAACTTTGCCGACGCTTCCGTTTTTGTGCTCTTCAGGTGCCCACCCCGACGCCAGTAGTACGAATGCTGCACACTGAAGTTCATATTGTTGAAATCGCAGTCCAGCCAATGCAGTGCCCCGAGTTCCCCTTGCCGGATTCCTAAGGCACCGTCCAGAAACACGAGAATCTGATCGCGAAATTCCAGTTGTGCAAGACCGAGTATGACCTCTTCCGATGAAAGGACGAGCGGAGATTTCTGACGCTTCGCACTGACGCGCACGCCCGTGCTTGGCCCTCTTTGCCCACCCGTTCCAACTGGTATTCCCGATGAAATTGGATTGTGGCCACAAAACTCCCAGCGAACGGCATGCGAGAACACAGCCGACATAACGCACTTGATCTTGGCTTTGGTCCCGTCTGCAACTTCTGCTGCTCGTAGCCAGCGTTCTACCTCGATGGTCTTGATGTCCTCCAAAAGGAGGTTTCCCCATCGTGGGAGAATCCAATTTTTTCCATACACCAGATACGCATCTTGCGTGGATATCTCTTTCAGAGGCATCTCCTCTCGACAGTAGTGCTCCCAAAGAGTATTGACGGTTGTTTTCTGCAGGTGCTTTCGCTTGGATTGATTGTTGATTGTTAACCGAAGAGCGTCGGCTGCCGCACATGCCGCTGATTCGTTTGGATATCTTTCCAAAGATCCCAGCTGCACCTTGCGACGTATTGGCTTTCCCGTGATGTCGTTCTCCCACCACCGGTACACCCATACTGCGGAACCTCTCTTCCGCTCTTCGAGCCTCAGACTTCCTTGTTGGTAGCGTGTCCGTCTAAACAAAATGCCTCCTTTGTTTAAACGGTACTGACAGCCCAGTCCAGAATAGTCCAGGACTGTTGAACGGTCGAGAAACATTTTGCCAGCACGTCCGCTCCTCAACTTGCGATCTCATCCAGCCATTCGTTGAGTGCTGAGGCCCGAAATCGCCAAAGTCTGCCTACCTGAACGCCGGGAATGATCCCTCGGCGCGCTTTGTTACGCAGCGTCTTAGGGTGAATTCTCAAAAGCTTGGCTGCTTCGGCCACGTCCAACAATGACTCAAAATTGGATTCGCCTTGGGCGCGCCCCGCTTGCTTCTTGTTCGTTGACCTGATTTCGAGACTTGGCGGATCGGTATGCGGTTGCATTGAATTTAGACCTCACTCGAGAAACTGCTTCGCAGAAGCTTTCCCCAATCAGCCACGCTGCCTGTTGCGCACATCCTGTACCAAGCAGTGCGCTTGACAATATCCTACAGGTGTACATATAGTCAAGTGGTAACGTTACATTTTAATCGATTGTACCCATCAAGAAAGGGACTGCATGGTAGAGAGCGCCGCGTCACCGCAGCAGCCAGTAATCTCCATTCGCATCTCCGATGCTCTGCGCTTAAGGCTTGAAACTCTGCGGAAAATCATCTCCCTCAAGAGCGGCCAGAATGTTTCTACATCGGAGGCGGCAAAGCAGCTGCTTGAGTCTGCCCGAGACGACCGTCTTGAGTTGGTAAACCTGCTCAGTGAACCGACAGATTCTCTGCTGAGAATTCGTGGGAAGGCAGACTCAGGACTCCCGCTTTCGCAGGCGGAGTGGACAGTAGTCGCCCATTACTGTGCTGTGGGAGCAGAGTCATTTATGAATACCGCACAAGGCCAGATTTCCTACGAGACCCTGGCCGAAATCCTGGAGGCATTCCTTACCGCTTACGCCATCGCACGCAGACCGAAGAAGTCCCCCCTCGATTCCTTATACCTGCGAACCCTTCCTAGCGACAAACAGGTCGATGCCAAGGAGATTGAGGACATTGGAAGCGATGATGTTCGCCGGGTGGTGACGCGCACTATTCAGATGCTGAGGAACCCGGCTCAAAAGCGGCGAAAACCGATTCTATCCGTCCGGAATCTCTACACACTCCTCGACGAGGAGAAGTTCTCGAATGTCGAGAAGCTGAACGAAGCGCTTTGGCCGCACTGGTCGGCCCTGTGGCGGGTGTGCGCGCGCGGCCACTATGCTCTCCACCGAAAACCCCTGCGCGAGAAGGTGCCTTCGGAGGCAGACGACGAGGATTTTGAGCTTGCGGTTCAGCCAGCATTGCCCTCGTTGGAAGAGGGCGAATACCGCCTCGATTTGGTGCGGGAAGAGGGGAATGAATTCTCCCCTCGTTTGCAGTTTCCCGGAACCCTTGCCCCGCGGTATCCGGTCGTTGGATACCCGAGGATTGCGGAGTTCCGAAGGCTGCTGGAAGAGCTAGATTTGGAGCGAGATCTTTACCAATGGCAAGGCTACTACTTCTACGCACACACGGCGATCGTGGAAAATGAGCAGAGAGGAGTGTTTTTCTTTGCTCGGGAGAACGGAATCGCCTTCCGATTCCCGATGGAGCACTGGCAGTCGATTCGTAATCTGTTTCGCCGCGCCTGGCAAGCTCCCGAAGTGATCCATACGTGGGAGGCTCAGATGCTGGAATATGGCGAGCTGTGAAAGGCGCGGTGCTTCGCACCGGAAGAAATGTGGACACGTCACCCCCAAGTTGGGAACTGCGGAGCGCCAGATGAAACTTCGGCGTTTACGCAGGTTAACTTTCGCTGCGTCAACAAAATTAGTCTCCGCTGGGTGACTGCGATATTGAACGATGAGGTTTGTTTGAGACAGGTGGCCCCAGGGCGTCGAATCGCGTAAACGCGTTGAAGCGCAAGAGCTTCCTGTGAAACAATTACGCAGCTTAATCGCAGCGGAATCAAGCGCAGTAGTGCAACAAGGCGGTTCGTCCAATGAGTAATCCCCGCGTTCAAGCTAATCCCCAGTCCAGTTTGCCGTTCGGAGAAGAGGCGAAGCCCGGCTTCCGCATCAAGACTGCCGCCACGCGGCTGACTCCGGACGAACTGGCCGAGATCGAAGGTGCCGCCGAAAGCGCCGGGCAGGCTCTCTCCGAGTGGCTGCGCGGGACCGCTCTGTGCGCGGCGCGACAGAGGCCCGCCGATTCCGCCGAACTGGTATTGGCCGAAGTCTGGGCGGTGCGTTACGCACTCTTGAATCTCTTCCATGCAGCTTCTCAAGCGGCATCGGAAGGCGGACAATTGTCGCCTGATTCCGTCCTAAAAATTCGCGACCAGGCAGACGCACGAAAGCTCCATCAGGCGCGCAAACTGCTTGATGACTTCTTCGCCCGCGAGGGCAAGGAAAGTGCTCGTATGCCATGAGTGCCATGCCTCTTCCCGGAATTTTTTCGCTCTTGACGCCGTTGCTTTGGGTAGCCGCGATGTTCCTTTTGCTACTGGCTGTGCGGAGTGTGTTGCAGAACCGGTCCCCACGTAAACGGCGGGATCGGGAGACGATCGAATGGGGCCCACCTCGGCCAAGTCTGATCCAGAGATGGAGGACAAAGATGGGCAGAATCCGATTCAGACTGCCGAGATTTTCGCAGCGGCAGATGCCAGAGATCGCGCCAGAACCAGCGCCATCAGTGCCCGCGAATACTCCCGCCGATCCGCTCAAGAAGCCGACCCAACCGATGCTCGCGCTCTTTGGTTCGACAGTCGAGGGTTCGACCATCGGTGCGCCCGAGACCAAACCCGAAGAGGTGTTCGTCTGGGAAAAAACGAAGGGAATCGAATGAGAGACAAATTGCCAAGAACACCACTTCACGCTTGAGGAACGCTCGGTATGCTCACGATCTCGAAACCGCTGTCAGCCAGCCAGGCGCAGACCTACCATGTGCGGGAGTTTGCCGCGCAGGAACAGAACTACTGGAGCCGCGATCAGCAGGGTCACAGTGAGTGGCAGGGCAGACTCGCCGAGCAGTGGGGGTTGCACGGTGGCGTTGGTTCCGAACACTTTACACGACTGAGTGAAGGCCAACATCCGCACACCGAAGAGCAGCTCGTACGGCATCAAGTTTCGAGAACCTATGAAGGCAAATTTGGCAGAGAGGTGACCAGCGCCGAGCATCGCGCCGGATGGGACGCCACCTTCTCTGCGCCGAAGTCGGTATCGCTCACCGCTCTCGTGGGCGGCGATGATCGGGTGCGGGAAGCCCATCGGGAGAGTGTCCGCGCGGCACTTCAGGAGCTTGAGCGATACACGCAGGCGCGGATCGGCAATGTGCATGCCCCGGAGACGACCGGGAAATTCATCGCCGCCACCTTCGAGCACGACACCGCGCGGCCAGTCGATGGCTATGCTGCGCCCCAGCTTCACACCCATGCTGTGATCTTCAACATGACCGAGCGTGAGAACGATCTCGAAAACGGGAAACAGATGCGAGCTTTGCAGCCGCATGAGATGTTCGTGTCACAGCGCTACGCCACGGCGGTCTACCGATCCGAGTTGGCTCTGCGTCTGAAAAAGCTGGGCTACGAACTGGAGCGCGGCAAGCATGGACAGCCGGAAGTAAAAGGCTACACAAAGGAATATCTGGATGCTTCCAGTCCAAGGCGTGAACAGATTAAAGACCATCTCCGGGAGCAAGGAATCGACGGAGCCGCGGCGGCACAGATCGCCGCCCACCATACTCGCGACCGCAAGGAACTGCTGTCGCCTGGAGAAGTCTTAGAGCGGCACCGCGAGCTTGCCGCACACTATGGGCATCAGGCGGACCGCGTCGTCGCACGGGCACGCCAACATGGGCAATACCAGATTCCGGAGCCAGAGGTTCAGGCGCAGCGGGCCGTGACATGGGCGCGCGATCATGTCTTCGAGAGATCGGCTGTGCAGGACCGCCGCGCGATCCTTGAAACGGCGCTGGTGCGGGGCATGGGAGAAACCACCTATACGCAGGTTCGGCAGGAGTTCGAGCGCCGAATCGAGGCCGGGGAGTTCCGCGAAGTCTCGCACGTTGGTGCTGGCAGACAGTACACAACCGCCGCGATGGTTCGCATGGAGCGTGAGATCGTTGGCCGGATGCAGGAAGGCAATCGGCGCGACTACAGCGATCCCATGCTGGTCTCGCCGCAGGTGCGCATCGCCACGGAGGACCGCCACCCGGAGTTGAATGCGTCGCAGCGCCAAGCCGTAGACGAAATCTTTCTTTCGCGGGAGAAGGTTGTCGGGTTAGATGGCATCGCAGGCGCGGGCAAGACAACAACTCTGTCCGTGATCCGCGAAGGCGTGGAGGCCGAGGGTTACAGAGTGGAAGGTTTCGCGCCAACCTCCCGCGCGGCGCAGAAGCTCGGGGAAGCAGGCATGGGGACATCCACACTACAGAAGCATCTGGTACGCGGGCAGCAGCCGGATACCGGCGAGAAACGGCTCTATGTGCTCGACGAATCCTCACTGGCATCGACCAGGCAGGTGCATGAGTTTGTGAACCGACTCCATCGGAATGACCGTGTGTTGCTCGTCGGGGACCGGCGGCAACATGAGGCGGTTGAGGCCGGGCGACCCTTCGCGCAGCTTCAGGACGCAGGAATGAAGACGGTAAAGCTAGAGGAGATCGTGCGCCAGAAAGACCCAGAACTGAAACAGGTAGTCGAGCAGCTTGCTCGCGGCGAAGTGCGCGAAGCAATACAAAATCTTGACCGGCAGGGCCGAGTCCATGAGATTCAAGGCCACGACGAGCGCATCGCCACTATCGCGAAGGAGTACGCAAAATCGCCGGAGAACACGCTAGTAGTTTCTCCCGACAACCGCTCTCGCATGGAGATCAACGAGCGCGTTCATGCGGAATTGCAGCGGAGTGGCCTCGTCAGCAGCGAGGAGCACCGCATCAGGACGCTCGTGCCGCGCCAAGACCTCACCGGCGCGGACCGCACATGGGCCGAGCGCTATGAGGTGGGCAATGTGCTGCGCTATTCGCGCGCATCGAAGGAGACCGGCATCGGGAAAGGCGAGTACGCACAGGTGAAGAGCATCGACGCGCCGAGAAACCGGCTGACGGTCGAGCTACAGGATGGCGCGCAGCGGACTTACGATCCACGCCGACAGCAGGGCGTCTCGATCTTCCGCGAGGAGATGCGGAGTTTTTCAGTGGGCGACCACATTCAGTTCACTGTACCGGCCAACAACCTCAGAGTTGCGAACCGAGAGTTGGGGACCATCGAGAGCATCGACGAAAACGGGCGGCTGCGGTTGAAGATGGACGGTGGCCGCACGGTCCAACTCGACCCGGCCAAGCATCCGCATCTCGACCACGGTTATGCAATGACCAGTCACTCCAGCCAGGGACAGACGGCCGACCGTGTTCTGATTCACGTGGACACCGAGTTGGGCGCTAAGGATCTGCTCAACAGCCGCATGGCCTATGTCTCTGTCTCGCGCGGAGCGCACGATGCACAGCTCTTCACCAACGACCGCGAGAAGCTGGGGGCAGCGCTCGGGCACGATGTTTCTCACAGCAGCGCGCATGTACCGGAGGTGAAACAGGAGCAGCCAATTGCCCCACAGCGGGAGATCGGGCCACGGCAGGAACATGGGCTGGGCCTCGGAATCAGTATCTAAGTCCCTACCCGCCCCGGATGACGGGAGTGTAGCCCAGGCCCCCCCCGCGTGTCAAGGCCGCAGCCGCTAGCGCGGTGCCTTCGGCAGCCTTGACACGCGGGGGGCCTGGGCAAGAATCTTCCCGCTATCCGGGGCAGGTGGGAGAAACTAAAGATGGCCTCACAACCAGGAAGCAGCGGGAGTTTACACGCTAATGCTGGGCATGCGGCAATGCTTGCAGCAACTCAACGGGAAAAAGAAAAACGAGTTTATCGTCGCCAATCGGGACCAGCACTCGCACGAAATAGCTCGCGCTGCAAGATGATTGGATATCTCGGCCAGTGTTTCCCGCGGGTCGCTTGATGAACTCTCAATCTTGTACTCAAGCGCCTTTTCGAGATTCTGCTAGATCAATCTTCAGATTGTCCAGCCTCCACTTAAGACCCCTAACAAAACCTCCTTGCGGCAGGATTCAACGGTCCGGCCCCCTGATCCCGAACCTGGCCAATCTCCTCTAGCTGGTGTTTGTTCTTCAGTCCGAAAGCGGATATTGTGTTGCGGGAAGTCACTTCCCTACCCAGGTACAGCGTTTGTGAAATACTCCGCCGAATGGCAGATATCGCTCTATGGCCGCCGTCGAGTACTGGGTTGGGAAGTGTCGGACCTCTGTCCATTCCCGGACAGCAACGGCCCGGTTCCGCACAGACAACCACCAGAGTCGAGATGGTCCCTATTGCTATCCACCTGGTTTCTAAGCACTTGCGAGCTGCCGGGCAATGGTGCTCCAGTTGCAGTGGAAAGCAGTGATGGATATCGCTCGGCCAGAGCTTAAGGTTCGCAAACGCCGTCGGCAGGCGATCATCATTGCGGTAATCGTCTTATGCGTGGCCGCGCTCTCGGTCGCAATTTCGCGGCTGAAAGACGCCGCGCCCTCCGTGGAACGGAGCACCGTTTGGACGGACATGGTGAAGCGCGGCTCGATGCTCCGGCAGGTGCACGGGCTCGGATTGCTCGTCCCCAGCCAGGACGCCGTGCGCCAGATTCCCGCCGAGACCGAGGGTACCGTCATGCGCATTAAGCTGCTCCCGGGCTCGCTGGTCAAGGCGGACACCATCTTGCTGGAGATGAGCAATTCGCAGACGGAGCAGGCTGTAGTCGATGCGGAGCTTCAATTAAAGGCAGGGGAAGCCGAATATCAGAATCTTCGCGTGAAGCTCGAAAGCGAGCTGATGAACCAAAAAGGCGACGCCGCGACCATAAGCGCCGATCATGCGCAGGCGCAACGTCAGGCGGACACAGACAAGGCGTTATACGAGCTCGGCGTGATCTCCGGCTTGGCCTATCAAGCCTCAAGAGAAAAAGCCAATGCGTTGACCACGCGCAACAATCTCGAAACCCAGCGGTTGGCGGCCAACCAGCACGCAGTAGAGTCGCAGATGGCGGAGCAGCAGGCGAAAATCGACCAGTTGCGGACGTTGGCCCAGCTCAAACGAAGGCAACTCGACGCGCTGAAAGTGAGGGCCGGCATCGACGGCGTCCTCGTGGACTTGCCCCTACAAGTCGGCCAGCACGTTTCACCCGGAACCATGCTGGCGAAGGTAGTCGAGCCGAATCATCTCATGGCCACGCTGAAAATCGCCGAGACGCAGGCTCGCGACGTGCAGATCGGACAGCCCGCCACCATCGACACTCACAACGGAACGATTGCCGGAAAAGTGATGCGCGTCGATCCCGCAGTGCAGAACGGGACCGTAACCGTGGACGTACAACTGACTGGAGCACTGCCCCAAGGGGCTCGACCGGATCTGAGCGTCGATGGCACGATTGATCTGGAACGACTCGACAACGTTCTGTACGTCGGGCGTACGGCATCGGGCCAGGAGAACAGCACCATCAGCTTGTTCAAGCTGGGCGCGGGCGGGAAGGAAGCGGTGCGCGTTCCAGTGCGGGTTGGGCGTGCATCGGTGAATTCCATTCAGGTGCTGGATGGATTGCGCGAGGGCGATACGGTTATTTTGTCGGACATGTCGCGCTGGGACAATACGGACCGGCTGCGGATTGAGTAGACAAGCGGAAACGATCGAGGGTGACAGCATGAGCGAAAACAGCCGGCCTCTGATCCAAATTGAAAATCTGACCAAAGTGTTCTACACGGATGAACTCGAGACGCACGCGCTCTCGGGCGTTCACTTATCAGTCAATAAGGGCGAGTACGTGGCTATCTCGGGGCCGTCGGGATGCGGCAAGTCTACTCTGCTTTCGATTATGGGCCTGCTCGACACGCCCACGAGCGGCAAGTACCGGTTAAATGGCGAGCCGGTGGAAACTCTGGATTTCGCGAAGCGCTCACGCATTCGCAACCGGGAAATGGGTTTTATCTTCCAGAGTTTCAATCTCATCGGCGATCTCACCGTGTATGAGAATGTCGAGCTGCCGCTGACCTATCGCCAGAAGATGCCCTCGGCGGAACGCAAGAAGCGCGTCATGGAGGCGCTTGAGCGCGTCGGAATGGCGCACCGTGTACGCCATTATCCTTCGCAACTTTCCGGAGGTCAGCAACAACGAGTCGCGGTAGCTCGCGCTCTAGCAGGCCATCCGTCAATTCTGCTCGCCGACGAGCCTACAGGAAATCTCGATTCGCGCAACGGCGAAGCTGTGATGGAGTTGCTGCAAGATCTGCACCGCGAAGGCGCAACGATTTGCATGGTCACGCATGATCCCCGTTTCGTAAAGCATGCGCAGCGAGAAATTCATCTGTTCGACGGTAAGGTCGTAGCCGAAGAAGAGCTGAGAAAACTCATGCAGGAGACGAAGGCATGAGCGGCCTGTGCCAAATTGCGCGACGAATGGCTTGCCGACGACATCTCGAATTCTTCACTTGGAGTGGGCAGCACGGCGGTAACGCAGTGATTCTTTTTCGCATTTTCCGTTGCTTCGCGTTGCTTGCGGCCGCACTTCTCAGCTGGCTTTCCACGTTTTCCCTGGCCCAAGAGAATATCGTGACCCAGTTCGCAATGCCGCACTCTCATGATCCACTGAACTTTTACAGGGCAAGCGAGCTGCCAGAGCCGCTGTTAGCCAATTCTCCGCGTTTAGACCGGCTGATACAGGACGGCAAGTTGTATTTGTCGCTGAAAGACGCTGTCGATCTTGCCCTGGAAAACAATCTGGATCTTGCCATCGCTCGATATAACCTGCCGATCGCCGACACCGATCTTCTGCGCACCGAAGCGGGTGGATTCTTTCGCGGTGTAAACACAGGAGTGGTCCAGGGAACGCCGGGTGGTGGCATCGGCGGTTTTGGTACCGGCACCCCTGGAGCAGGTGCAGGAGGGACAACCAGCGGCGCGGGTGGAGCGGGCGCAGGCGCGGCCGGGCTAGTGCAATCCACACTAGGTGCCGGGACGCCGGTCGCATCCTACGATCCCACGCTCAACACGACGTTGGGGATTGAACACCTGACTTCCCCGCTCTCCAATCAGCAAACGTATGGCGTTCCATTCCTACAACTGAACACGGCAACAGTGAACGCATCCTACACGCAGGCATTCCCCACGGGAACGACAATTTCCTTCGAATTCAACAACAACCGGCAAACCAGCAACAGCCCTTTCAACTTCTTGTCCCCTGCCCTGAATACCTATTTTCAGTTCCAGTTTCAGCAACAATTGCTGGCCGGTTTTGGTTTCGGGCCGAACCTACGCTACCTGCGCATTGCCAGGAACAACAAGAGGATCTCTGTGATCGCCTTTAAGGACCAGGTCATCGCAACCATTACCCAAATTGAAGACATGTACTGGGATTTGGTGAGTGCCTACGAGCAGGTCAGTGTGAACGAGCAATCGTTGTCATTCGCCAATCAGACTCTGGATAACACAAAGAAGCAGTTGCAGTTGGAGAGCGTTCCGGAACTGGACGTGATGAAGGCTGAAACGGAGGCCTCCAAACGCGATCAGGATTTGATTACCGCGCGCGCGTCGCTCGAACTGCAGGAATCACTGATGAAGAATGCACTGACAAAGAGCCTCGATGATCCCGCACTTGCGGAAATGCCCGTCATCCCTACAGAACGCATGCAAGCTGCGGACGCCGAAGCCGCAACATCGCTTGCTGATCTGATTGCACTGGGGCTTGAAAAGCGCCCCGAGTTGCAGGAAACTGATATCGATCTCGGCAACCGGCAAATCAGCCGTAAGGCCGCACGGAATGCGCTCTTGCCCCTGCTTTCGTTGGTCGCTTACATAGGCGGTACAGGTCTGGCCGGGCTGGCGAACCCAGCTTCCGAGGTTTCATCCAACGCCCCAACCGGCCTGGTGGGCGGCTGGCAAAATGCCTTCAACTATTCGTCGCCGGATTATTACGTCGGACTCAATCTGAGCATTCCGTTCCGGAACCGTGTCGCCAAGGCCGATCAATTCCGCTCTGAACTGGAGTATCGCCAAGCTGAGGTGCGCAGGGAGCAACAGAGGAAACAGATTCGGATCGAAATCCGCAACGCACAGTATGCGCTGGAGCAATCGCATGCACGGTTAGAGTCAGCCGGCAAGGCCAGGGATTTGGCCAAACGCACCTTCCAGATCACCAAGAAAGAGCAGGAGCTTGGCGCCGGATCCAGCTACCAGACCATGACTGCGCAGCGCGACTTGGCCTTAGCGGAACTAGATCTAGTCAATGCCGGAACGACGTACCAAAAGGCAAGAGTGGAACTTGATCGCGCGACGGGCACGACTTTGGAGCATAATGGTGTGCTGATTCAGGATGCGGTCAGCGGAACCGTTTCCGCCACATCTCCATAACTCATGCCGACTCCGGCCAAGCCGCACGAAATCCTAAACGCCCCACCTCCACGCCAACGCGACAACTCGGCGGGACGTGTTCTGGCTGCAGACGACCAGCCCGACGTCCTGGAGGCGCTTCGCCTGCTGCTTCATCCTCAAGGCTTCGCAATGGATGCCGCAAGGTCGCCATCCGAGGTTCGGGAGGCATTGGCGTCTGAGTCGTACGACGCGGTGTTGATTGACCTGAACTACACGCGTGACACGACTTCTGGACAAGAAGGACTGGACCTTCTTTCCGAAATTGTCGCTGTGGATAGCAATCTCCCAGTAATTGTGATGACAGCCTGGGGCAACGTGGAATTGGCTGTGGAGGCCATGCGTCGCGGCGCGCGGGATTTTATCCAGAAGCCCTGGGAGAATGAGCGTTTGCTTGCGATTCTGCGCACCCAAGTCGAGCTTCATCGTGCACTGCAACGTGCCGAGCGGCTGGCGGCGGAGAATCGCCTTCTCCACACGCAGGGTCGTCCCGAATTCATCGCTTCGGCGGCTTCAATGCAGCCGGTGCTGGAAGCCGTCGCTCGCGTCGGCCCCTCGAATGCAAACGTGCTGATTACGGGCGAACACGGCAGCGGCAAGGAAGTTGTCGCGCAAACGCTCCATGCCCTATCCTCACGCGCCTCGCGACCCTTGGTTGCGGTGAACGCGGGCGCCCTAGCCGAGGGAGTTTTCGAGAGCGAGCTTTTTGGCCATGTCAAGGGTGCGTTCACCGACGCGCGGACGGATCGCATTGGACGTTTCGAATTGGCCGATGGCGGCACAATTTTCCTTGATGAAATTGGCAATGTTCCGCTACGGCAGCAGGCGAAGTTATTGCGTGTGCTCGAAGCCTGCGAGATCGAGCGGTTGGGATCGTCGCGTTCACGTAAGATTGACGTGCGTGTCATCTCCGCCACGAACAGCGATCTGCAGGCTGCCTGCGCCTCCGGCCAGTTTCGCGAAGACTTGCTGTTTCGCCTCAACACTGTCGAAATTCATATCCCGCCGTTGCGCGAACGCCGGGAAGACATTGCCACCCTTGCAATGCACTTCCTTCGGCGGTACGCGGCGCGCTATCGTCGCGAAATCGACGGCTTCGACACTGCCGCGCTCCAGATACTGGCCCAATATTCCTGGCCGGGAAATGTCCGCGAACTCGAACACACCCTGGAACGAGCCGTCCTGATGTGCCGAGGCCAGGAGATTCAGCCCGCTGATCTCGGACTGAACCTTCAGCGGACACCCGCCCAGAATCTCGAAGAACTCAGTCTGGAAGCCGTGGAGACGATTCTCATTCGCAAGGCGCTGCAACGTTTTCAGGGGAACATCAGCCAAGCCGCCGAGGCACTGGGGCTAAGCCGCGGTGCGCTCTATCGGCGCATGGAGAAGTATGGCCTCTAGCCCGCCTATCAGCGGAGCGCCAGAATCGCGAAAGGTAATTCGCAAGTGGACCCATCTCCGGTACGAGCGAGGCGTCGGCCTTTATTCTCTGCTCGTTTCTTTGCCGGGGCTCGCGGTCAGCGGCGTCCTCATTTGGTTGCAGCCGTGGTCCTCGGGATTGAAACTGACGTGTTTCTTCGCGATGCTGTTGGTGTGGTGGCTGCTGGCCATGACCCTGTACGAGCAGACCATTCGGCCCGTGCAGACCCTCTCCAACGTCGTGTCTGCGCTCCGGGAAGAAGACTATTCTTTTCGCGCTCTCGGAGCCACCACCGGCGACGCCCTGGGAGAACTCTCTCTCGAAGTGAATGCCTTGGCAGACCAGCTCGCCGATCAAAGGCTGCGCGCCGCTGAAGCCACGGCGTTGCTCCGGAGAGTGGTGGAGGAGATTGACGCTCCTCTGTTTGCATTTGATCCCGCCCGGGTCTTAAAGCTCGTGAATCCCGCCGGGGAAAAGCTTCTGCAACAAGCCGCAGTTCGACTCGTTGGACGCACCGCTGACGAAATCGGCCTCGCCGACTCCCTTACAACGGCAAACGAAGCGTTAGTGGCATTACCAGTGAACAGCTCCAGCGCCCGCTGGTTGATTCGGCGAAGTGAGTTTCGGGAAAAAGGCGTGCCGCACACGCTAGTCGTCTTGTCCGACGTCAGCCGGGCGCTGCGCGAAGAGGAGCGCCGGGCATGGCAACGGCTCATCCGCGTACTGGGACACGAACTCAACAACTCGCTGACCCCTATCAAGTCGATCGCAGGAAGCCTGAGTGCCCGGCTGGCTGAGGCCGAACTCAGCACGGAACAGCGGCGGGATTTTCAACGGGGCCTTGCAATTATCGAAGCTCGAACCGCATCGCTCAACCGGTTTCTGCAAGCCTATCGGCAGTTGGCCCAAATGCCGGCTCCAACCCTTAAGAGGGTCCCGCTGTTGCCGATTGTGGAGCGCGTAGCATACCTGGAAAACCGGCTGCCGGTGACGATTTCCCCCGGTCCGAATGTGATGCTGATGGTCGACTCCGACCAGATCGAGCAGATGCTGATTAATCTTGTACGCAATGCCGTGGAGGCAGCTCTCGATCTAGCGGCGAATAGTGCAGCCAATCCAGCAAGTGACGATACCCCAAGGAAGCCGGAGGTTACATTGCATTGGATCGTCGAAGGCCAAAATGTAGTCTTAACCGTCGACGACAACGGCCCGGGCCTGCTGAATCCGAGTAACGCATTCGTCCCGCTCTATACTACCAAGTCTGCGGGAAGTGGCATCGGGCTGGCGCTCTCGCGCCAGATTGCCGAAGCGCATGGCGGCTCCATTGAGCTCACGAACTTGAACGGAACCCCGGGTTGCCAGGCGCGTGTAAAGTTGCCGTGCATCTGAGCGGGTGCCGAGGCTCTCACACCGGTTTTGGAGACTTCTGCAACTTCGGAATTCACGCCGGAATTCACGCTGATAAGTATCGATTGCCGGTCGCGGGGGGGCGCAACATGCTGCGCACAAACTGGTCGAAGAGGCGGTTCCGCTCTTGCGGATCGAGCAGAGTGTTAGCATCGCGAGCTTCCTCGGCAGTCAGAGGCGCCAGCGCCTCAAAGAATGGCTGGAAGTTGGACCACAAAATCTGCCGCCCGGTTTCGGTTTCGCACAGCGGAAGACGATCGCACATCATATCGCGTGCCTGCGCGATAGAGGCTTGCATTTCTGTCCAGCGGCGCTGGTTGCGTGCGATGCGGGCCAAATGCAGCCGAAATTCCTGGCAGTGCACGGCCAGCAGCAACAGCCAGTCCGCCGTAGTAAGCGCCCGCGCAACGGCGGCGTGGGCCGAGAGCATTGATTGTTCGGCACTCGCAAAATCCCGCCGGCAATAGAAATAGTAACCTTCGATCCCGTGGCTAAAGCGGTCTAACACCGCCCGCACAGAGACTGGTTCGCCACAGACTCCTTCCACCTGGCCGATGAACTCGTGCAGGAGTTTTCCCCCTTGTTCCATCTGACCTTCGCGCATGAGTTGCAGCGCGCGTTTGCCTAGTTCCACCTTGGGTTGGTGGCGCCGGTACTCCTCGGCCCATTCCTTGCCGGCGCGGCCAGTTCGTTCGGCAAAATGCAGCCAGTCGCACTTCCCCATGAGAATATCGGATGCGCTCATAGCGATTTCCCGGCAGAGTAGCACGAGCGGATGGTGCCAGTCGAGGGTGGCGTGCTGTCGTTGGCGTGCGCAACAAGAATGTATTTGCCGCTCCCCTGCGCGAGCGGCAGAATGGATGGTTTTTGGGGTATATTGGTTCAATATCGTCAAGGGGACAGTCCCTAACCGGAGACCTGGATGGAAACCTTGCTCCGAGAATTGCGCCATGGCTTGCGGATGCTGACAAGATCTCCTGCATTTGCTGCCATCGCAGTACTCACTCTGGCGCTCGGTATTGGCGCGTCGACCGCGATTTTTTCCGTGGTAGACGCTGTATTGTTGCGCCCTCTTCCTTATCCGAATCGGGAAAAAATCGTGGCCGTGTGGGAACAGGCTCCCGGCAGCGACCGCATGGATTTGGCCGATCCGAACTTCGAGGATTTTCGCGCGCAGAATCACACGTTGAGCGCGCTGGCCGAGTACAGCTATGCGCCCGTGTCCGTTGCCGGCGGGAGCGAACCGGTGCGCATCACCGGCGCGGAAGTTTCGCAGGATTTCTTCAAGGCGCTCGGTACGGAGCCATTTCTGGGGCGTTCGTTTGTACCCGAGGAGCTGCGCTTGAACGGCGACCGCGCGACCATTGTGAGCTATGGCTACTGGCAGAGATATCTTGGCGCCTCAAGCGATCTCTCTAAGTTTCACCTGGCGATGAATGCCGGTATTTATTCCGTCGTGGGCGTTATGCCCCGCGGGTTCGATTTTCCGAAAGACGCGGCACTGTGGATTGCGCGCGAGATAGACCCACAACTGCCCAGCCGCACAGCGCACAACTATGACTGCGTGGGACGCCTCCGCGATGGGGAGTCGGTGGCGCAGGCACGCGCGGATTTGGATGCGATTGCCCAGCGGATTCATGCAGAGTATGGGAAAAAGGCTGACCTGACAAATGCGGCGGTGATTCCGCTGGCGGACGCGATGGTCGGAGATGTCCGCCCCGCGCTGCTCGCGCTCTTTGGCGCGGTCATCCTGTTGTTTCTTGTCGCGTGCGCGAATGTGGCGGGATTGCTGCTGGCGCGTACCTCGGCGCGGCGGAAGGAGTTGGCGGTCCGCGCGGCTTTAGGCGCTGGCCGCGGCCGGCTCGCGCAGCAATTGCTTGCAGAATCTGTCGTGCTGTGTTTCGCAGGCGCGATGCTTGGAATTTTGATCGCAGCGGGCACGACGCATTTGCTTCCCGCGATACTGCCGGCAGACTTGCCCAGGCAGCAGGGCATCGCCATCAATGCGCCTGTGCTTTTGTTTACGCTGGCGGCGACGTTGGCGGCTGCGGTGGGCCTTGGCCTGTTTGCTGCGTGGCGCGCGGGCGGAGGGAATTTAGGCGATGCGCTGACCTCACGCTCACGCGGCTACACCACCGGGAGTCAGAAGGCGCGCGGTGTGCTGGTGGTTGGCGAAATCGCCGCCACTCTGGTGCTGCTCGCAGGCGCGGGGCTTTTGGGCCGCAGCTTTGTGAACTTGATTTCCGTCAGCCCCGGTTTCAACGGCCAAAATTTGATGCTCCTAAAGTTCACGCCTCCTCAATCAGCGGCGTCGTTAACTCTTGCCACGATGAGTCAACAGGAAATCACGCAACAAACCAATTTTCTGAACGATGTCCTGGCCCGGCTGCGGACCATTCCCGGGGTTCAGTCGGCGGGGTTAACCGGAGGGCTTCCGATGGCCGATGCGGAGGGGTTCCCCGAGGGCACATTCCTCGTTCTCAATGGGCAGCCGGCGCCCACGAATTTCGACCAGTTTGAGCGCATTGGGCAAAATCCAAAGAATACCGGACACGCGCTCTACTGCGTCGCAAGCGCGGGGTATTTTCGCACGCTAGAGATTCCGCTGATACGTGGGCGGATGTTCGACACGCAGGATGGCCCGGACGCGCCAAACGTCGCGGTGATCAGCGAGACCCTCGCGCGGCAGCGGTGGCCCGATGAAGATTCCGTCGGACAGGTGATCGACTTCGGCAACATGGACGGCAATTTGAAGCCGCTGACCATAGTCGGGGTCGTCGGCGACATTCGCGCGGGCGGGCTGGACCAGCCTCCGAGCCCGCTCATTTACGTGGATTTCCGTCAGCGTGGACTGGCCTCCAACGCTTCACCGGCAATTGTTTTGCGTACCTCGCTACCGGCGGGCGCGATTATTCCTTCGGCGCAAGGGGTTTTCCACGCGCTTGATCCAAATGTTCCCGTACAATTCTCCACGTTCGCCCAGGCGCTGGGCGGATGGCTCGCCGAGCGGCGCTTTCTGCTGCTGCTTGCGAGTGTTTTTGCTGGGGCCGCGCTGGGGCTCGCAGCCGTGGGTATTTACGGACTTGTGGCGCTTTCGGTCGCGCGGCGCACGCAGGAAATCGGTATCCGCATGGCGCTGGGCGCACAGGACAGCGATGTGCTGCGCTTGATCGTTGGCGAAGGCGCGAAGCTTGCGGCGATCGGCGTATTCATTGGTCTAGCGGCGTCGTTCGCGGCGACGCGATTCATCTCGAGCTTGCTGTTCGAAGTGAAGGCTGCCGACCGGCTGACCTTTTTGACTGTCGCTGTAATTTTGTCCGTCGTGGCGCTCCTGGCTTCCTATATACCTGCGCGCCGTGCCCTGCGCCTCGATCCCAATAGCGTATTGCGCAACGAATGAAGGAATGAAGGGCAATACAGGTTATGTTGAGACGCCCCAGTGAATGGCCGAATCATACTGGCGTGGCATTCGTTTCGGTGAGGTCCGACACTAGGCTGATCTTGATAACCCTGTCAAAGAGCTCGTGGTATTTCTCCGATCCATGCATCACCAGGATTAGGGCCTTCCCTCTTGTTTTTTCGAGGATAAGGTTGATTGCGATGTCTCTGCTCTCCGGGTCGAGATTTGCAAGTGGCTCATCAATTACATAGAGGTCAGCCTCTTGCGACAGCGCCAGCGAGATCGCCAGCTTTTGCTGTTGACCAGCCGAGAGCTCATCGGCAAATGCGTCCAGTACCGCGTTGTCTTGAAGGCTGAAGGCAGAGAGTAAATAGGTATCCCTGACTAAATCTTTTACCCGCAGTGGCGGAAATGAAATCGGCAATGTGACGGAGCTGATTCTCTCTGGCAGAATGACGTCTCCTTCAGATGGAGCCAGGTATCCGGAAAGGATGTTAGCGAGAGTCGTCTTGCCAGAGCCGTTTGGTCCCACTATGACAACTCTCTCCCGAACAGATAGCTGCAGAGAGAAGTCCCGCAAGATCGGTGTGTCACCGTACGAGAAGCTAAGATTGTTGACGGATGGCGAGCGGCCAGTTCGGTAGTACACGGTCATAGAAGATGACAGGAACGACGCTATGCGCCTGACGATGACGCCCAAACTGTGAAAATCGGTCATGCGGTTGAAGAGCTGCATGAGCGTGGTCACTGCTCTCCAAAACGTGTTTACGAAAGCCAGGTACGCTCCAAAGGTGAGTGTTCCTCTCAACACAAACAGAGCCCCGACAAACATAGAGAGGAAATCTGAGATGACCATCGTCGAATCATTGAGGGCCTGGAATGAGCGCGCGACTTTATATCGCCGGTAACTTGTCGAGAACAATTCCCCGAGCCGGTCATCGAAAACATGCACCGTCCGCGAAAGAAGCCGAAATCCCCTCACCATTCGGAAGGCGCCCAGCGCCTTGGTGAGGACGGCGAGGACCGTTCCCTCTTGGTCTCTCTCCTGTGACGTTAGCGCCTTAATTCGTCTACCCAGTAGTACGCCCACCGCGGCGGAGATGGGAATGATTGCCGCCAAGATAAGGAAAGCCCGCCATGAAAGATAAACGAGAACCAGAGAGGAGGAAATCAAAAGCACACTCTGACTAATTGTCGATTGAATCAGCCATAGCAGCGGAACGAATCCCTCACGCAGATCTCCATAGATCCTGCTAATGAAGTATCCGTGGCCATTCCGCAGTACAGACGCATATTCCGTTTCATAATAAGACTCAAGCAATCGCCGGCTTATTGTCCTTAGAAGGCGCATCTCCAGCGACTTGCTCCAGAGCGCAGTGCCGGCGCCTATAAGATTGATGAGGAGACCAAAGGCCACATATGCGATTGCTAATATTACGAATCTTCTGAAATTGCTGTGAATGACGCCTTGATCGAAGATAGACTTGATCAAAAGAGGATGCAGTAGACCCTCAACGGCAGATAGAAGGGATGACAGCGCTACGAGACTGACGTATTCAACTTTGAATCGGCCAAGCAATCCAAATAAGACTGTAAACGAGCCCTTGGTGCTGTGGCCCACTTGTTCGTTGTTCGACCGTTGCACAGACCTTTTGGCCTCCGATCCCCCCGCATCCAGCCGGTACGCTAGCTCAAATCAGTGAATGTTGCGCGCTGTGCACATCGGTCGGAACTGACTTTTCCAGGTCCGCGGCGGCAGAGATTACTTCGTCGAGCACAAAGTCAGCTTCGTCAAGGTGGGTGTATCGATGTAATGCCCGCATCACTCCGGCGACGCCCGTTGCATAATCGCACGAGATTCTAAAGAGACCGTCACCAGGAGTAGCCGATCCCTGCGGCTGCTTAATGAGATACAGGTCCCGTATCCCAGCAATCGGCCGCTTCGCCATCTCCAGGAACTTCGTTTCCTTTGAGAATAGGAAGGCGTCCGTAAGAACGTCGACGAAACTTCCTAACCCGTACAGCAAGCCAGCATAGCCAGAATATTTCCTGTGTACGTCCAAGAAAATCGCTTCCAGTTTATCCCACAGACCATAACGAATCGCGACCCTGGCTATGCCAGCGCTGCCTTCTTCGAGATAAGGATCAAGGGTGGAATCTGAGGGACCGCGGGGAAAGGACAAAACACCATTCTCAATCTCGACACCATGAGATAAATCAAAGTCCAACGCGCGTCTCCCTTCCGCCAGGAACTTCTCCCGCCCGGAGATCTGGAACAGGCGCAGGAAGAACAGCGCGACTCCGCTCTGACCATACCCGTAGCCCAAATGGACCAACTTGTCGCTTTCCCAGTAGATTCCGCTGGGACTCTCTTGCGCAACCGCAAGCAGAGAATCGGCGATCTCGCCCGCCAGGGCAAGATATTCGGATTTCCTCGTGCGGACATAGAAATACAAATTCGCCATTCCTATTCCAGCCATTCCGTAGAGATAAGAATGGTGACTCCGCAAGAGCGCGCTCTCATTTGCCATTCTCATGAATTCAGTCGCGCGATCCTCCAACCCAAGCTCCCAGATATTCCAGGCAATGCCTGAGGTACCAGTCAGAAGCCCAGGTGGCAAGTTCTTAAAGTCCGCATGATCCAACTCATGTTCCAGCCAATCATACGCGCGGTTGGGCATCTCAAAGCCGCACTTCTTGAGAGCGTAAAGCACGCCGCAGGCACCAAAGCCAAGGCTGAGATTGTTCGTTTGATAGATGAATGGGTCAGCAGGAAAAAGGCTGTCCTCTCTACCAGTTCGCATGTTAGCCAGAAGGAAGGAGCCAAGTTCCTGTGACATTTTGCGGGAAGAATCAGCGTCAACGTCGTCAGCGTAGCTTGGTGGAATAATTTGCGCCGGTTTATTGAGCAGCTCACAGGCACGAGTACAGGTAATTTCATTTTTCGAAAGTCCACGAATGACGTTGAAGACCTCGGTTTTCGACCACCCGGCATCGGCGAGGACAGTGCCAAGAACGCTTTGATAAAGATCGCCTCGCAGTGCGGACAGTGCATGGATAGGGAATATCATGTAAAGCATGATTGCCGCCAGCGCGTAGAGATCATCTTCAAACCCCGGCGTATTCTTGTGCACGCTCAACGCATCTCTGAATCCAGGCGTATAAAGATACGTTGGCTCGTCTATGCCGAGCCTGAACGCCCCCTCGAAATCGATGAGCCGCACGCCGTAGGTTAAAGGATCTATCTTGATGTTGTTGGCAGAAAGGTCTCCAAAGACGATGCGACGCTCGTGCAACAGGTTGACTGCTTGTGCGAAGCTTGTAAAGATGCCCCTGAAGATCTCGTAGAAGTGGCTAGTATCGCCCAACGAAGGGTTTACTCGCATCAGCGGGCTTTGGGTAAGCATGAGTTCCCGGATATCAGCTCCGTCCACATATTCTTGTGCCAGGAAGAAGTTTTCCCAGTCATAGAATGACTCCAGAGGTTTGGGGGCAATACCTGTGTCTCGCAGCAGCTCAAGAATCTCCTGCTCTTTCTTGAGCAGTTTGATGGCGTCATTCCCTCGACCATCCATTAGCGTGTGTGCTCTAGCTTCTTTGATCACTACCTCTGTGCCTGTAGTGCGATCCTGTGCCAAGTACACCCCGCCTGAGTTGGAAAAGGCGAGCGCTTGTTTGACAAGATACCTACCCGCATTGAGAGTGATCTCCTGGTGTGCCGATTCCTGACTGGGGAAGGGATCTGTCACCCAGGAGGGGGGTGCGAAATAAGGAGTTCGGACATCGGGAACCGCTTCTCCGTCTGGCGAGATAAGGACGGGAATCTTCTCGCCCTTTATTTCCAGCCGAGTGGTTCGCTTAATGCCTCCAAAGCGGTAATACAAGACCCTGCAGTCTTTGTAGCGCCTATCCGAGAGGATGTAGGGGCCTTCCTCAGACTGCAATTCCGTATAGAGCTGCTCCAGCAGAGTTTTGAAACAGGCAAGATCTGACGGATAAAGCGTTATGAATTTTCCCGAACTGCCCCGATGCCATTTCTTAGAACTGACCAAGGACAGAATATTCCTGTCGAGGGCGAATTTGAAGGGTACGCCATTCGCCAGAGCTATCCTTGCCGCTCTCCTCAAGATTGACGCGCCATTCCCGAGCGTCGAAGACACGTGCACTTTCCACCCTTGCAGGGGCAGAGCGAACCGCTTGGGGTGGACATGAAACCAAAACCCATCGCGCGTTGTCATCCAGTCGCTGGCAAAATCTCTCAGAAGACCGGCGACGAGGGTTATGTAATCATCTGAGGGTTCGTAATGAGCTTCAAATGGCTCGTAGAATAATTCGTCACTGAAGGTGTACATGAACTTATCCAAATGACGAGCGTCTCTCAGATACATGGTACCCCCTGCGCTTGCCCCTCTGCGGTAGCATAACCGGTTAATTCACTGTTCTTGTTTCGATGAAAAAGGGGAATAGGCCTGGACATCGCCGATGCGTTGCCTTACGTCCTACTCCCCGAATAGCTTGAAATGGAATTTAGCAGCACCAATCACTCCTGGTATCCGTTTACGGGTCAACAGCACTGTGACCAGCTACTGGTGCAGCTGCTTGGCTTGTTCATTACAGGTCCCATTGGCAGATTGAGCTTTTGAAGGTCCAGAATCATCTGCATTTGTCTCACCTCCTTTCAAGTCGACGTCCAGCGTATTAACGCCGCGCCTGCCGATCCCTTCATCGCCAGGCGATTTGCCGAAAAGTTTATAACGTTATTCGCATACTATCGAGGGGAAAGAGGTTTTTGTTACGAAAAACGAACAAGCAAAGGCCGCAGGTAGTGCGGTACCTAGCCTTGGCAACCCTTGCGCGTTTCGTAAGTGGAAGAGTGGAAGGACCAACGCTGTTATTCGGGCGCGCGACCAAATGCGATTTCCCCCTCCCGAAGAATCGAATTGTCGGCCAGTCCACTGTCAAATCCAGTTCAAGCTCTGTCAGCCTCTAGTGACTCGCTCGGCGCGTTCCACAGGTTTGGTTAGTGGGCGGGTTGGCACTCCTTAGTGCAGAGAGGCTCATGCCTCTCATAATTGGCTCAGGCCCGCAGCGGGAGCAGCAGTCAAGGATGCGCGTTTTATGCGCGCCGCGTCAGCGGTCGTGATCCTTGACGGCTGCGGGAGCGAAGGGCAGGGTTCGACTTAAGGCTTTCGGGCTGCGATATCAACTCGGATCACGTTCAAGTAATCGCCGGCGGATTCGAGAGCTTGCTCGGCATCATGGTGAGAAACAAATGCGGTGTCATCATAAAGGGCTGTATTGCGCTTACGGCGCAGACGATCAAAGACTATCAGCAGACCGGCATTTTTCTTGTCGATCCGCGAACGCACAAAATCGATGATGGCGATGTGGTGCCCCGGCTGACTTCTCGCACGGAATCCATGGCTGAACATGAACCCGAGGGAGGCCTTGAGCATTGCTTCGTAGGCTTGCTGAAGGCAAGCCTCCTCGTCAAAGGCGAGAATTTTGTGAGCCGAGGCGAGTTTCTTGTCCGCGCTCGTGAGAAAGCGTTCAATCTGCGCCCAGTCAACGGTGTGCGGCTTTAGTTTCTTCATTTGAACCTACGAGCGGAATACGCTTATTGTGCCAGACGTTTTCCAGAAAGGCATCCTTCCGAGCACGACGCGACCCGAATTCCTTTGGTGTTAGCACGGTGTAGTTGATTTCGCGACCGAGTTGCCGCTCAAGCCGTCGCACAGCTTGTGCTAGGACTTCCTCACGCGGGGAGCCAATCATGAGCACGTCTATATCGCTGGCAGTGTCCTGCTGGTTGCTTGCAAATGAACCGTACAGATAAGCCTCGTCTATTCCCTCAATTCTCTTGAGGGATTGCGCGATCAGCGGCGCCGCACCAATGGTTTTCGCAACGATCTTGCGCACTTCATTAAAAAGCGGATACTCCCGGTTTAGTTGAAAATACTTTTGCCGGCCAATCACTTCCGACCGAAATAGGCCGTCGCGCTCCAGGCGTCCCAGCTCTTTCGACAGGTTAGACGGATCGATCCTCAACCTCTCGGCCAAGTCCCGCAAGTGGTGACGGGCCGTCGGGTTTGTGAAGTAAAAAGCCAGCAGTTGCTGGCGCGCCTTAGAGCGAAAGTCAAGCATTGTGGTAGAAATATACCACAAATGTGGTAATAGGTGACAACGATTAGATAGGGAGCCTGTTCGCCAATGTCGAGGTGAAACCGCTTGGTTGCGGGGCTTTCTGCGACTGTTCTTGAACCCACGAACTCAACCCACGATTCGCGTGTCTCTCACGGTTTCTCAAGGACTTAGGCGGCCACCTGGAGTCACTTAAGTTGTTGAAACTACAGCATGAAGTAGCACTGAAAAAGCTGCATTCAACACGTCGTGACAGCCACACCGGCCGGAGTGTGGTCCGACGGCGGTCATCGTTTATGCTGATGGGCACATAACCGCAAGGGCGGCGGCTTCATTCCGGATCGGCCAATTTGGGTCTGATCTGGGTCCGATAAGCCGGCCAAAGAGTTCTCTTGGGTTCCCTTAGAGGATTAAGAACGGGCTGTCAGTACCGTTAAGTTCCAATAAGTTACGTCGGGCAGCGACTCTGTCACGGCAGAGGCCGCGGGTTCGAGTCCCGTCGTCCCCGCCATTCTTTTTAAGCACTTACAGAATGGCACTTTTGGAATCTGGGTGCAATTAGGGTGCAACCGCTTCGGCGGTCTTCCCTGGCAGCAAATGCACCGGCAAAATCGCCTCGACCAGCCTCGCCTGAGCGTTCCGCTTCTTCTTCGATGCCGCCTGCAAGTACTTGTTGGTCGCGCTGAGATTGGAGTGACGCAAGTAGTCGCGGGTCGTCAACTGATGTTCGCCCAGTTCCGCCGGCACTGTTCCCGCCGTGTGGCGGAACGTGTGCCAGCCCACCCCGGTGATCCCAACCCTCCTGGCGGCCTCACCTCGGTCATTTAGCTGGAGAGCAGCAACGCCACGGGAAATTTACCTAGCACCGTCGATACATCTAAAACAATTTGGCCATCGATTGTCTGCATCGGAACAGCCTCGCTCGTGAAGGCGTTTCGAAGAGTAGACGGGCCATCATGGTCGGGAAGCAATACTCGAGTATCCTCCCAAACACGCGCGCCGATCGGCGCGACGGCTGAATTTCCCAGCAGTCCGGAAACCAGATGCGGAACAACCACGACCGCAGTCGCGGCCTCTGCTTTTCGGGAAAACGCGATTACGTTGTGAGCTTTCGCACCTTCAACAGCCAGCGCCGTGTATTCGCCCTGGCTAAAGAGACTGGGATGGTGGCGCCGGAGACACAGAGTGCGCCAAATGGCATACATCTTCAGCCGGCCGTCTTGAGGAGAGCGCAAGAGATCCTCCGCCACCGACTCTTTCGGATCACTCCAGCGGGACCGAATCGCGTCGAAAGTCTGCCGCCGAAAGGCATAGTCGACCGGCCGCCGGTTATCAGGATCAACCAGGCTCAGGTTCCACAGCTCATTCCCCTGATAGATGTCGGGGACCCCCGGCGAAGTAAGTTTCAGGACGGTTTGCGACAGACTGTTCCACACGCTAAGTTCGGCGATGCGCTGCTGAAACGGCATGAAGTCCGCAAGGAATCGATTCTTTCCGTCGGGATTCACCAAAACGCGAACGAATGAGGAAACCGCATTCTCATACTCCTCGTTGCGGTTGATCCAACTGGTGTTCTCTTTGGCTTCGCGGAGTGCTTTCAACATATAGGCCTCGATGCGGGCGCGAAGCCGCTTCCAGTCGTCCTCTTCCACGACCGGCTGCGAAGGCCAGGCGCCCAACAGCGTTTGATAGAAAAGATATTCATCGTTGGGGGAAGGAGCAGGCCTGCCATTCACTGTGCGCTTGTAGCTGCGGTTGAAGCGTCTCCAATCCCGCAGGTGGAGTCTCCACAAGCCCGGCATTTCTGAAAGGACATCGATGCGGGCGCGGACATCCTCGGAGCGCTTGGAGTCATGGGTGCTGGTCGCGAGCATGGTGTATGGCCAGTCGCGACAACGCCTCTGACTGGCGGCATGGAACTCCGCCGGGGTGATACCAAAACGGTGAAGATCACCGCCTACATCGTTCAGCGAGACCAGCCGGTTGTAGCGATAGAAAGCGGTATCCTCAAGACCCTTGGCCATCACCGGACTGGTGAACTGCTGGAATTTCATCGCGAATCCGGTAACCGCGCTCTGATAAACGACGTCTTGTCCCTCTGTGATTCGCGTCGTGAGCACTGCAAAGATGAAATCGAAGATACTCGTATCGGCGGCCGGGCTGCGCAACTTCGCGGACGTAATCGCTTCACGGATATATTCCGCGTCGCGCGGCGAGGCTCCAGAAGGAACCACGTAGGTACGGTAAACGGGGAAGCTTGCCACGACCTCAGTGAGAGCATCGCCGAGACCGTTCAGAGTGAAATCGCAGGTGCGCCGCTTGGAAAGAGCGATCCTGCTGAGTTGGCTGGCTAATACATTCAGCTCGCTGGCCAGCGCAACCCGGATAATCAGTTTGCGGCATTCGTAAAAGAGACTGTCCACATCATATTCGTCGTCGACGAAGCTGTGATAAATACCGTCGAAACGTTTTGAGCTCACAGGATTCACAAACAAACCGTTCACCAGATTTGAAAAATCGTATCCCGTGGTCCCGCTGACGGGCCATTGGGAGCGCAACTGCTCCGCGCCGGTAAGGATCTTTTCGATGACCAAGTAAGCGGGCGGGCTTTCGGTCGATCCAAGTTCCAACTGGTCCGGCGGAATGCCACGAGCGGCCGCGATGCCGCGATTCAGCCTCTCAAAATATTGCGCCGGATCATATAGGCCATCCGGATGGTCAACGCGAAAGCCGTCAATTTTTCCTTGGGCCATCAGATCGAGCACAAAGCGGTGGGTTGCCTCGAAGACATTCTCATTTTCCATTCGCAGGCCAGCGAGGTCGTTGGTGTCGAAGAAGCGCCGGTAGTTGATGTCGTCGGAGCCGACTGTCCAGCTGGCGAGGCGGAATGCCTGAGCTTTGATCAACTCATGGAGCGATTCAAAGCTCGCCGGATCTCCAGCGTTTCCGCTGATCCTATTTACGGCGTTGAGCACTGCCCCGGCGATCACCGGCGATCGGGCGCACAAGTCGGCCAACCGGCGCTTGTGGATTTCCTTATCGCGATTTCGCTCCGCCACCCTCTCAGGTGTAACTTCATATCTCCCCGGTAAGTTCTTGAAGGCAGTGATCAGGCTCTGGAACTCCGGCAGTGCGGCATCTGCTTCGCCCCGCTCGACCAGTTCCTCCCCGGCCCGCTGAAGAATGCGGGGATATTCTTTCGGATCCAGCGGGAAACGATGGTTGCGATACCAGATGTCGAACTCACCACGCTCTGGATGAAAGACGACTTTCAATTCTCCACTTTCAAGAACAGCGCCGTAGTGATCATGCAACGCCGGAACTAGGACCTTGCCATACAGCTCGTCTTTCAAAGGATGCCAATCGATGTCGAAAAATCCCGCGTAAGCGGATGCCTCTCCGTTCTCCAGCACGTCTAGCCACCAGGCGTTGTCGCTGCCCATGATGCCCATGTGATTGGGCACGATGTCGAGGATGATTCCCATCCCGCGCTCGTGCAGCGCGTCAACCAGCTGATTGAAATCTTCCGCCGTGCCGATTTCAGGATTGAAGGAGTTGTGATCGACGATGTCGTATCCGTGCATGCTGCCAGGGCGTGCTTTGAGGCACGGCGACAGGTAAAGATGGCTGATGCCAAGGTCGGCGAGGTAGGGAACGATCCCGGTGGCCTGAGCGAATGTGAAGTCGCGATTCAGTTGCAGGCGATAGGTTGCGGTCGGAATAGGATTGAGCGGCGTCATCGGCTCACCGACCACAGAACCGACCAGGGCGGCAGAGTAGTATCTGCCGGATTCCGTTCGTTAATTTGTTCACTGGCGAAGATGACTTGTCCGTCGGGCCGCTTTAGATCCGTCACCTCTGGATATCCCAGGTTCGCGACCAGATTCAGGCAGGACCGATCGGCAAAGGTCCAATTGACAGCGAGTGCTCGCTTTGTTAGGACTTGATACTCCGATTTCACTTCAGCGCCTGACACCAGCCGCGGCACCATGTGCCGGCACCGCAGATGCAAAAGGTGGCGGTAGAACAAGTGCCACCGTTGATGCTCGGGTTGCTGAAGCTCGGTCCAATCAAGTCGCGAAGCATCGAACGTTGCGGAGGAGTTGGGATCAGGAATTCGTTTCCGTCGGGCCGGGTCATTGAACTGCGGAAACCGGGAGAACTCATTCCTGCGTCCGGCGGTCACCGCGTTAGCCAGACCATTCTCAAAATCGCAGAAGAAAAGAAACGGAGTTTCAGCGCCAAACTCCTCGCCCATAAACAGCAAAGGAGGAGAAGGCGCCAGCAGCAAAATCGCCATTGCCGCGCGCAGCACACGCGGATCGGCGAGAGTCACGATTCGCTCGCCGAATGCCCGATTGCCAATCTGATCGTGATTCTGCAGGAATGTTACAAAGGCGCCCGGCGGCAATCCGGTCGTACGTTCGCCGCGCGCCTCGCCTTTGCGGTAGACCGAAGGTTCTCCCTGGAAGGCGAATCCCTGGGCCAGGCAGCGTCCGAGTTGCTCGACCGGGCATTCGGCAAAGTCCGAGTAATAACCGTCATGCTCGCCGGTGACGAGCACATGCAGAGCGTGATGAATGTCGTCATCCCACTGCGCGGTGAATGATTTCGGCCGGCCCGTTGATTGACGTTGCAAGTAGCGGGACTGATTCCGTTCGTTTTCCAGGATCAGATGAACATGGCGCTCCGGCGAAATCGATTCGTGCACTACGTCGGCGAGTTCCGTGAGAATGTGCGGATCCGAATCGTCGGTGATGGCATGGACTGCATCCAGCCGCAAGCCGTCGAAGTGATATTCCTCGAGCCAGTAGAGCGCGTTGTGAAGAAAGAACTCTCGCACCATGCGGCTCTGCGGGCCATTGAAGTTCAGCCCATTCCCCCATGGAGTGTGATAGCGGTCGGTAAAGAACTGCGGGGCATAGCTGCCTAAATAGTTTCCCTCGGGACCGAAGTGGTTGTAGACCACATCAAGCAGCACCATGATTCCCCGCTCATGCGCGCTCTGAATCAACTCCTTTAAATCCTCGGGTCGTCCATAAGTGCTGTCCGGAGCGAACGGGAAGACGCCGTCGTAGCCCCAGTTGCGGCGGCCTGGAAAGTCGGAGAGCGGCATCAGTTCAATGGCAGTGACCCCGAGCTCCGCGAGGTAGTCGAGGCGTTCGTGAGCGGAAGCAAGAGTTCCTACGCGAGTGAATGTCCCGATATGCAGTTCATAGATAATCGCTTCTTCCCAGGGACGGCCCCGCCACAGATTGTCGTGCCAGTCGAAGCCGTCTGGTGCGATGACCTGGCTGGGCCCGTCCACATCCTGCGGCTGAAATCGAGAGGCCGGATCCGGGACCCGCTGTTCTCCATCAATGCGAAACCAGTAGAAGTCGGCGGAGCCAGCGTGGTCTGTAACCAACTCGAACCAGCCGTCTCCGGCCGCGTGCATCGGCAACGTCGCCGATGGACGCTCCACGAAAACGTCGACGCGGCGGGCCGACGGGGCCCACAGACGAAAGCGCACGCTGCCATCGTCCCTGCATTCCGCGCCGAAGGGCATGTCATGACGACGCTTCAATCGACTCTTCTTTCTTGCCATTTGCTCCCCGACGCTCCATCAGCACAACCATCGAGCGCGTCTGCAAGGGGTAAGCTTTGCCGGCCTCAAAAGTTTCCGCGGAACGCAAGCCGCTTTCGCGTGAAGTGTCCATCCAGGCGGACCACTGCGAACCGGCGTGCAAAGCGGGCAGCGTGAATTCGATATCCTCATGGTGCGCATTCAACAGTACGAGGAAGTCTTCATCGCCCAGTTTCCGGCCGCGTCCGTCAGTCTCATCCAGTCCCTGGCCGGAAAGAAACATCCCCATGCAGCGCACGGAGGCATCGCGCCACTGATCTTCACTCATCTCGTTACCAGCCGGGTTGAGCCAGAGCACATCCTTCACGTTGGCGCCCTTAATGGGCCGGCCCTGAAAGAATCTCCGGCGATGGAACACCGGATGACGTTTACGCAAGTTGATAATTCGGTGAACGAAGGCCAGAAGATCGCGGTCGGCGGGCTGCAAGACCCAGCTCAACCAGCTGATTGGATTGTCCTGGCAGTAGGCATTGTTGTTCCCCATTTGCGTGTGGCCAATCTCGTCTCCTGCATAGATCATCGGGATCCCCTGCGAGAGCAGCAACGTGGCCAGCAGGTTCCTTTTTTGCTTGGCGCGCAAAGCCAAAATGCTCGGATCGTCGGTAGCACCCTCCGCGCCGCAGTTCCAACTTCGATTGTCATTGTTGCCGTCGCGGTTCTCTTCCCCGTTTGCTTCGTTGTGTTTTCGTTGAAGCTGACCAGGTCTTGCAAACTGAAGCCGTCGTGCGCGGTGACGAAGTTGATGCTGGCATAGGGCCGCCGTCCGCTGTGGGCATAGAGATCGCTTGACCCTGTAATCCGATAGGCCAGGTCGCTCACCCCGCCATCGCCTTTCCAGTATGAGCGGACCGTGTCGCGGTAGCGGTCGTTCCATTCAGTCCAGCCCACGGGAAAGTTTCCGACTTGATAGCCGCCTTCGCCGAGGTCCCACGGTTCTGCAATGAGCTTGGCCTGCGAGAGCACTGGGTCCTGATGGATGATGTCGAGGAACGCTCCCAGGCGATTGACCTCATGCAACTCGCGTGCAAGCGTGGCGGCCAGATCAAAGCGGAAGCCATCCACGTGCAGTTCCAGGACCCAATAGCGGAGGCTGTCCATAATCAGTTGCAGCACGCGCGGATGCTGCATGTTCAGCGTGTTGCCGGTGCCGGTGTAGTCCTTGTAATAGCGCTGATTGTCCGCAACCAACCGGTAATAGGCGCTGTTGTCGATGCCCCTCAAAGAAAGTGTTGGACCCAGATGATTCCCTTCCGCCGTGTGGTTGTAGACGACATCAAGAATCACTTCGAGTCCAGCCGAGTGCAGGGTCTTGACCATCGTCTTGAACTCACTGATGGAGTCGGTCGCCAGATATCGCGGCTCGAGCGCAAGAAACCCGATGGAGTTGTATCCCCAGTAGTTGCGTAGACCGCGCTCCACCAATTGCCGATCGTCGACGAAGCTATGCACCGGCATCAGTTCAATCGATGTCACCCCCAGCCGCGTCAGGTAATCGATGACCGGGGCAGTGGCCAGTCCGGCATACGTACCGCGCAAGTAGGGCGGCACTTCGGGATGGCACACGGTGAAACCTTTGACATGAAGTTCATAAATCACTGTCTCGTGCCACGGAATGCGAGGCGGCGCGTCCGCTCCCCAGGTGAAGGCCGAGTCGATCACTCGATTCTTGGGCATTCCCGCGGCGTTATCGCGGCGGTCGAAGGAGAGATCTTCCTGCTTACTGCCGACTTTGTATCCGAAATGCGAGTCACTCCAGCGAATCGAACCCTGCACTTGCTTGCCGTAAGGATCGAGCAGCAGCTTGTGATGGTTAAAACGATGTCCCTGCTGCGGAGCGTAGGGGCCGTACACTCTATATCCGTAAAGTTGGCCCGGACGGACCTCCGGTAAGTAGCCATGCCAGACCATGTTCGTCTGTTCGGGAAGCAGGACGCGAACGGTTTCCCGCTTTCCCGAAGGATCGAACAGACACAATTCAACTTTCTCCGCGTGCTCCGAGTAGAGGGCAAAGTTGACACCTTCGCCATCCCAAGCCGAGCCCAGGGGATAGGGCTTTCCCGGCCACACAATTGGTTTTTGCTCCTGATTTGCCATTCAATTTCGATTCCAGAATTCTGGATCGCCCCAAGGAGACAAAAAAATGAGATTGGGAAAAGATAATAACGTCCTGCCTCCTCCGGAATATATACAGCGCGATATGTATGGTCGTGGGAGAGAAATGGGATGGCCTTTGGAAGGTTGCCACAATCGGCCAACTTGAATCGGTGAGTTTCATATACCGTATTCACCTGATAGGAATGGCGAGAGTCCGATGCTAGGTTGTCGAACACTTTGGATTCTCAGTGCAGAAACTGACTTGAGCGGAGTATCGCCCCCCCGTCCGGCGGTGCTACATTTCTTTGTCCGAATGTCCAGAGCTGGCACGCCCTCTACCGTGCGGCTCTCTTCGAAACCGATCGCACAACATTGCCGGAGCGGATCTCAAACGCAGAGTGGTACTCGCGCGCATCCGAACACGAAACTCACAAACGCTGGGATTCGATGCCTGGTATTCGATATGGGTCGCCGGTAATATGCAACAAAGAGCAGGGAGGAAAGACGAAATGCAAGGTCACAGGTCGGAGGCTTGTATCTCGTCAACTTCTACTTCCAAATCCTTGCCTACAACGGCTTGTGGCCTTTTCCAGAAACGCCATATCGCCGCGAGTCTATAAGGGCCAAGGGTCGCAACGATCGCCAGGGCGCTGGACTAATTCGCTGATACGTCCCTTTTAATTCCCTGTTACGATTTCGATTGAACGTACCTCCCCATTGCTTTACTCGCCCTGATGCCGGAGATGGCATTGCGTTATCTGTGCGGCTGCGGCAGAATGCACAAGATCATCAAGGAGTTTGCCGTGCTTGCAAAAGTAAACGGTTACCAGTCCACCCGGAAAATCGGCTCGGAAGAGATCGGCTACTACGATCGGGGCACGGGAATGCCCGTGGTTCTGATCCATGGGATGTTCGGAGACTTTCTGGACTGGGAGCCTGTGATCGAGCCGCTGGCAAGTTCACATCGTGTGATTGCCCTCGACCTCCCTGGCTTCGGAAGTTCCAGCAAACCACGCCGAGAATATTCCGATGATTTTTTTGTCGCGACCCTGCACGATTTCTTTCAGCAGTTGGCGTTGCAGGAGTTCATTCTGGCGGGAAACTCCTTTGGCGGACAAATCGCGATCCTGTACGCCCTGCAGCATCCGGAGCGGGTTTCAAAACTGCTGCTGGTGAACAGCGGCGGGTTTCGCAAATACACGGAAAAAGAGAAGGCGATGATCGAGCCACGCTTCAGCGAATCCCTCATCGCCGGGCTCACGCCCGGGATCAATGCGCTTTTGTTCGGTGGCGTCTTCACCCAGGAATCGCAAACGAGCGTTCGTTATCTGGCCAAGCAAAATGCCAAACTGCAGCGGCCGGATTATCCGGCCTATGCCTACGCCGTCTCCCGGAGCATTCACTTGTCGCTGGCGACCTACTTAGTGGACCGGCTGCCAGAACTGCACTGCCCCACGCTTCTGCTGTGGGGCGAAAAAGACCAGGTTCTCCCCCTCGCCCAGGCCGAACTCGCGTTGACTCAACTGCGGAACGGCCAACTGAAGACCATTCCCGGCTGCGGCCATGCGCCGCAACTGGAGTGCCCGGCAGAGTTCTTGCGCTCCGTCCAGCCGTTCCTATCCTCGCCGACATCCACAAAGTAAGCGGGACAATCATCTCACCAAGGTCCGGGTCTGCCTCCGGAAAAACGCACCGTATTTTGGTGCGGCACCGGTCCTAATACGCCCCAAGCAGAATTTGGTTGACAAGCGTTCTGGTTCAGGTATAAAAAAACGATCGTTCATTTTTATTCAAAGCGAACCGTGCCTAAACTACGGCTCCAGGACGTCGAGCGCAACCAGAAGAAAATCGAGGATGCCGCCCTGCGTGTCTTCACCCGACTGGGATTTCACGGCACCTCAGTGCGCGACATCGCCAAAGAGGCTGGCGTGTCGATTGGAAATCTCTACAACTATTACCCCACCAAGGAAGAGATTTTCAAAAGCATCATCGAGCGTTATGAGACCCACATGGAGAAGCTTCGCCGAAAAGCCCTGGGGGCGGTGCAAGGGGTATTCGATCCCGCCGAATTGCAGCGCATGGCGCACGTGATCCGGGAAATTGTTTACGACAATCCTGACTACTGGCGCTTGATGTACATCGACATCACCGAGTTCGGGAACCGGCACTTTGCGGGCACATTTCGATCGCTGGCGAAGAACATGCAAGCGCGGCTGGGGCCGCAACTGGAGGCCTCCACGCAGACAGGAGTCTGGAACCGCGGCGTTGATCCAGCCCTGGCCTTCACCGCGATCTATCTGCAGTTGTTTACCTATTTTCTGGTGGAAAAGCTTTTCGGTGGAAAACAGCACCTGGGGATGTCGGACGACCGTGCGGTCGAGCAGTTGATCAAGATAACAACCGAGGGTCTGTGGCGCCGGGATGGCAAGGCCAAACGAGAGCCGGTGAGGAGGAAGGGGTTATGAAATCAAGCTTGATGTCACAACTGTTGATGCTCTGCTGTCTGGCGGTCATGACGGCGGCAGCGTGGGCGCAATCTCCGACAACGGGTGAAGTCGCCGGTCAAGTGCTGGACCCGCAGGGCGCGGCCGTTTCGGGCGCGAACCTTACGCTCACCGGTTCTTCCGGTGTTGCCCGCGAGACGAAAAGTGATTCGAACGGGCGCTATCGCTTCCCGCTGGTCGAGCCCGGTGCTTATGTTCTCCGCGCTGAAGCGCCTGGATTCAAGCCCACCTCGTTGAGCGCCGTGCAGGTTCGCATCACGGAGACCACCCCCGCCGATGTGCGGTTGACGGTTGCCGGTTCAAACGAGACAGTCACGGTCACGGCTGAAACCGCGGTGGTGCAGGAGAACGCCACCGAGGGGCGGGTGATCGGGGAGACGCAAGTCAACCAGATTCCGCTGCCCACCCGCAACTACACGCAGTTGCTGGCGCTCTCTCCCGGCGCCATCAGCAGCCTGCCCAACAACGCCGAGTTGGGCCGCGGCGACGCCGACATCAACGTCAACGGCCAGCGCAGCACCAGCAACAACGTGATTCTCGATGGAACGGAAATCAACAGCCCAGGCACGAACTCGACGCCGAGCCTCTCCGTGCCCGCGCCCGATGAGATCGAGCAATTCATTGTGCAGACGTCAATGTATGACGCCACTCAAGGGCGCAACAGCGGCGGCAACGTCGCCGTCGTCACCAAGTCTGGCACGAACGATCTGCATGGGGATGTGTACGAATTCTTTCGCAACGACGCCCTCAATGCGAATGACTTCTTCCTGAACGCCACGCATCAGCCTCGTCCGGAACTGAAGCGCAATCAATTCGGCGGAACGCTTGGCGGCCCCATCGTGAAGAACAAGACCTTCTTTTTCTTCTCGTATCAGGGGACGCGCGAGCGCAACGGAACCTCGCCAACCTACAGTCTGGGATCTCCGCTGATTCCGCAAGATTTGACCAATGATCGCAGCACCGCGACGCTCACCGCTATGGCATTAAACGACTATGGCGTCACCATGAGCCCGATCCCTTGTTCACCAACGGTGACGACGGGTTGCTCGGTCAGCCTGGGGATCTTGCAGGCGAAGCTTCCCAACGGGCAGTTCGCCATCCCGAGCGCGGGAACTCCTCTGGCGGGTTCAACCAACGCTGTGCCCAGCCCAATCAGCGGGGTTTCGCAATTCACGGAGGACGAATTCAGATTCAACATCGACCAACAAATTACGTCGAACAACAAATTGAGCGGCAAATTCTTTTTCTCGAACGATCCGGAGCAGCAAGCCATCTTCGGCTTCCTCGGGGCCAACCCCTTCGAGGTTCCGGGATACGGTGGCGACGTCACCTTCCACAATCGGGTGCTCAGTCTTGTCGATACCCATATTTTCAACCCTCACCTGATCAACGAAGCTCGCTTCGGGTTCAGCCGTATTCACGGCATCTCCCACCCCGAGGAGCCCTTCACCAACGCTCAGTTTGGCATCAATAATCCTTTTGCAGCACAGTACCCGGGCATGGCGACAATGGAGGTCACGGGATTGTTCAGCATTGGATCTTCGCCACTGGCCGACGAAAAATCTGTAACCCAGACCTGGCAGGCGCAGGACACGCTGTCCTATACTGCCGGACGCCATTCGCTTCGCATCGGCGGACAATTCCGGCGTTACGACGTTGATTTCTACTTCCATGCCTTCTCTCGTGGGGAGATTCTCTTCAATGACTTCCAGGATTTCCTGGCCGGCGGCTCTCCGACGCTCTTTGACGCTTCCTTGCTGGGCACAGGCGTTCCCGATCGCGGCTTCCGAGCCAGCGATGGCGGATGGTTCGTCCAGGATGACATCCGGGTGACTTCCCATCTGACGCTTAACGCCGGAATACGAATCGATCATTTTGGCGGATGGAGCGAAATCCATGGACGCTTTTCAGAGCTCAACCCGGCAGCATTTCCGCCAACCCTCGGGTGCACCGTAACGGCTCCGTGCGTGAATGCGTTCACATTAGGAAAGACGGGGCAGCAACTCAATCCCAGCAAACTCGACGTTTCTCCGCGGATTGGTTTCGCATTGAGTCCCACCGCGAAAAACAACTTGGTGGTACGCGGCGGATTTGGCATGTATTACGACCGTTTCTCCGACCGCTTCGCGAATCTGCAGGTATTCACCTATCCCTATGACACCATTGGGACGGGATTGTTCACTGCGGGTTTCCTCCAGAATCCGTTTCCCAACCTCGCCGGCTACAGCTTTCCGCTTCCCGCGCAGGCACCTTCTCCGATCCCCCTCCTGCTGGATGGGTTTATCCCCATTGAGCAGAATCCGATCAACGGATTTTTCTCGGCTCCTCATATGTCCACGCCTTACACACTGGCGTATAACCTCGATGTGCAGTGGTCGCCGGCAAATACCTGGCTCGTGGATATCGGCTACGTGGGCAACCGAGGCGACCATCTCATCGACCTTTACAATTTGAATCAAGGCACGCAGCCCTCCACTGCGCCATACACCATCGATGGCTTCTCCACCAATAAGGAGAGTTTTGGCGTGGATCAGGTGCAGACCGAGGCGACCTCGAGCTATAACGCATTGCAGGCGAGTTTAACCAAGCGTTTCGGACATGGCCTGCAGTTCCTGGCTTCGTATACGTATTCCCACTCCATTGATAACGCTTCTGGAGACAATACCGTCGGAGCCGAGAGTGAACTCGCCCCCCAGCCGGGCAACCAGCAAAACTTGGCGACGCAGGTTGGCTCGTCGGATTTCGACCGGACACACCGCTTCGTTTTCAGCGGAGTGTACGACCTGCCAAAGCTATATCGAGGAGAATCGCACTTCGCAAAGGCGGTGGCGAACGACTGGGAGACCAACGGAATCGTCACCCTGCAGACTGGGCTGCCGTACACGGTGATCTGTTCCGACAATAACACCTTGAACAACCGCGCCGATCTCGTACCCGGAGTGCCAACCGTAACCTCGCACGGTTCGACCGTGTCACGCTTGGGCGACTATTTCAATACGGCTGCCTTCGGGCCTTGTACAGCGGCTAACAATGTCTTGCCGTTCGGAACGTCATCTCGCAACTTCCTGCGTGGCCCGGGGCAAAAGAATGTGGACTTCAGTCTGGCAAAGTTTTTCCCCGTGACGGAAAAGTCGAAGGTCGAGTTTCGAGCGGAGTTCTTTAACATCTTTAACTTTGTGAATTTCGCGCAGCCGAATAGCAACGCGTATGTGCCATCGACCTTCGGCACCATTACCCAAACCAGCGCCGGGCCGCGCATTATCCAGTTCGCGCTCAAGTACAGTTTTTGAAGGCGGTCAGTTTATGCGACTGCAAGGCAAGGTAGCGCTCATTACGGGAGGTCTGAACGGGCTGGGACGAGAAGCCGCCCTCGTCTTCGCTCGTGAAGGCGCCCGAGTTGCTGTTTGCGATTTGCCGCCGGAAGGCGGCGAGTTGATGGCTGCGATCCAGGCGCAGGGCGGAGAAAGTTTCTACACGCCGGCGGATGTTTCCCAGTTGCCGCAGGTCGAAGCTATGATCGCGGCGGTGCTGCAGCGTTTCGGCGCGATCGACATCCTGATCAACAACGCAGGCATCACGCGTGACGCCACTTTGCTGAAGATGACTCCGGAGCAATGGGACCAGGTCATTGCGGTGAATCTCAGCGGCGTGTTCCACTGCACCAAGGCAGTGGCGCCGCACATGGTCGAGCGCGGCAAGGGGAAAATTATTAATGCGTCGTCCATCGTCGGAATTTCCGGAAATTTCGGACAGACCAACTACGCGGCCACCAAGGCGGGCTTGATCGGGATGACCAAGACCTGGGCGAGAGAACTCGGCCCGAAAGGAATTACGGTGAATGCCGTGGCGCCCGGCTTCATCGCAACTGAGATGGTCAAAAAGATGCCGGAAAAGGTGCTGCAGGGCATGCGCGACCGAACTCCGCTGCGGCGCTTAGGCGAGCCGCGCGACGTGGCCAATGCATATTTGTTTCTGGCTTCTGACGAAGCCGATTTCATCAATGGAGCCGTGCTGAGTGTTGACGGCGGATTGACTTTATAGCCTTCCTCCGCCAGCGGGAATTTCATCATGCCGCGATATGCCACGATTGTCGCCACCGGCAGTTACCTGCCCGAGATTGAAATCAGCAATGACCTGCTGCGCCAGCGTTTCTCCAGCGAGCCCGACAAAATCGACAAGTTGGAAGCTTCGACCAGCATCCTGAAGCGCTGGTACGCGCCCGAGGATTGGGCAACTTCCGATTTGGCCCTGCGCGCCGCTCAGCAGGCGTTGGAACGCGCACACCGCAAGCCCGAAGATGTGGATCTGATTATTCTCGGCACCGATTCGCCGGACTTCATCACCCCCGCGACCTCGGTGGTTCTGCAGCACAAGCTGGGCGCGAAAAATGCAGGAACGTTTGACGTCGGCTGCGCCTGCGCTTCATTTCCCACAGGACTGGCCGCGGCCGCGGGTTTGATCGCCACCAACACTTCCCTGCGGACCGTTCTGGTAGTGGGCGCTTACCTCATGCACAAGCTGGCCGACGCCAACGATCCGGCCATCTTCTTTTATGGCGACGGCGCGGGCGGGGCCGTGCTCGAAGCTTCCGATCACCCCGGCTTCATCGTCTCCGCAATGCAGGCCGACGGCTCCTACAATCGCAACTGGGGAATCTATGCGGGTGGCACAGCCGAACCCGCCAGCGAGGCCGCCCTCCGCGAAGGGCGAACCAAAGTTCAGTTCATCGAGCGCTATCCTCCAGAAATCAACGAGCAGGGATGGCCTACCCTCACGCGCCGCCTGGCGCGCGATGGCGGCTTTGCGCTGAGCGACGTGGATCTATTCATTTTTACGCAAGTGCGCAAGTCGACGATTGAGAAAGTGATGGCCGACCTCGGAGTTCCGTTCGAGCGCGCCCACACCATCATGGAAGAATGTGGCTACACCGGATCGGCGTGCGTGGGCATGGCCCTCAACGACGCCATTGGCAAAGGGAAGCTGCATTCCGGCGGCTTGGTGGTTCTGGTCGGGTCGGGCGTGGGATACAACCAGGCGGGAGTTGCCTTCCGCATGCCTTAGCACCTTCAGGTAATCTCAGAATCTCATGATCCACGGCGATATCCTCGGCGAGCGCGCACGCCTTAGCCCTGACGATAGGGCTCTCATTTACGTTCCCACCCAGCAGCGGTTCACTTATCACGAACTCAACGACCGCGCTATTGGTTGCGCCCGCTTTTGGCTCAACCAATGCCAACTGGTCACGGGAGACCGCGTCGGCATTCTCGCCAAGAACCGCGTCGAGTTCCTCGACGCTTTCTTCGCCGCAGGAAAAACCGGAATTATTTTGGTTCCACTCAATACGCGTCTCACCCCGGCTGAGCTTGGTGTGATTCTTAAAGACAGCGGCATCAAAGCCTTGCTCTACGACGGTGAGTTAGCGGAGAAGGTCCAACAACTCAAGCGCGAACATTCGATCAAGCACTGGATCGCACTCGATCACCCGCTCGACTCCTCCGACCTGAACTATCCGAACTGCCTGGCCCAGACTGAATCATCGGGCTGGGCCGCAGCCTCATGCGACCCGGAAGACATTTATTGCCTTCTCTACACCAGCGGCACGACGGGCAAACCAAAAGGGGTGATGATCCCTCACCGCATGGTGACGTGGAACGGCTACAACACTGCCGTGTGCTGGCAGTTGCACGAAGATGACGTCAGTCCGGTTTTCACTCCGCTCTATCACGCCGGTGGCCTGGCAGCTTTTCTGGTTCCCATTTTCATTGCCGGCGGCACCATCGTCCTGCACCGTGACTTTGATGTACACGAGGTCTGGGAGTCCATCCAGCGACACAAATGCACCGTGATGCTGGGCGTACCCACAATCTTCAAGATGCTGCTGGAGGCTCCCGAATTCGGCGAGGCCGACCTGAGCCACGTCCGCTGGTTCATCAGCGGCGGAGCGCCTTTGCTCGTCGAGTTGATTGACGCCTATCGCGCGCGTGGCGTCATTCTCAAACAGGGGTACGGCCTGACCGAAGTGGGCGTCAATTGTTTTTCCATGTCGCCGGAAGAGGCGATTCGCAAGCCGGGCTCGATCGGCAAGCCGATGATGTTCACCCAGGTGCGGCTTCTGGATACCGCCGGCAACGAAGTTAGAGACAAAGATCAAGTGGGCGAACTCTGTCTCCGCGGACCTCATGTCTGCAAGGGCTACTGGAACAATCCGTCAGCCACCGCCGCCGCACTCGACAGTGATGGCTGGTTCCACACCGGCGACATGGCGCGCTGCGACCCAGAGGGCTTCTGCTACATCGTCGGCCGCTCCAAAGACATGTTCATCAGCGGCGGGGTGAATGTTTATCCGGCGGAAATTGAAGCCGAATTGCTTCGCCACCCGGTGGTGCGCGACGCTGCTGTCATCGGCGTTCCCCACCCCACCTGGGGCGAAACCGGCGTCGCCTTCGTGGTTGCGGCCACCCCAGCCATCCCGTCGCCCGACGAACTCACGAACTTTCTCGCCGACAGGCTTGCGAAATACAAACTGCCGCGCGAGTTCATCTTCGTGGACTCTTTGCCCCGCACTGCGTATGGCAAAGTCGTGAAAGCGGAATTGAAGGAACGCTTCGAACGAGCGCGTTCGGGCCATTGGCCGCAATAGCCAGCAACTTCCCTCAGCGCCCGTAGCGTCCCATAACTTGCGTTTGACCCAGGATGTGGCCCTTCATGGCTCGTTCGGCGTCAGCCTTGGTGACTCCTGCTTTCAGGTCGACCTTTGCATCGAGCGCATAGAGTTTGAAGTAATAACGGTGGGGGTTGCCCGTCGGTGGGCATGGACCTCCATACCCAACCTTGCGAAAATCGTTGCGTCCTTGCAGCCCGCCGCCGGCAAGCTGTTCCTGTTTTTCCACTCCTTCCGGCAGTTCTTTCGTATTGGCAGGCAGGTTGTACAACACCCAATGCACCCACGTGCCTACGGGCGCGTCTGGATCGTCCATGATGAGGGCGAAGCTTTGCGTGGCTGCGGGCGCATCCTTCCAGCTTAGCTGGGGAGATACATCCGGCCCGTCGCAAGTGAACTTCTTGGGAATCATTCCGCCTTCGGAAAAAGCCGTGCTTGAAATCTGGAAAGACATACCACCTCCTCTTGCCTGGCCGGAGATCGAAAAAACAAAAGCACAAAGAAAGCAGATCCCGGCCAGTATTGGCAATCCCATTCTTCTCTGCATAGTGCCTGTCTCCGCGTGTTTTAGGGCAAATAATGTGGGGAACATGATCAGTCGCATTTTACATCCCTGTGACACTTTCGGTCGGACTCCTGCTATAGTTATTGCCCTGAAAGTTGGGCACGGTTCATGCGCGTCTTGTGTGCATTTCAGTGCGGATGCTGAGGAGGAGAGTATGCGTTCCCCATGGACAAACAGCTGGAAGAAATACCGGTCAGAGGGAAATCGTAATTGGCCCCTGGCCGTGATCGCCGCGACCCTGGCCGTGGTGGGCAGCGGATGCGGTGGCGGCAACTCGATGTCCTCCAACGACAACTTGTCCGCGGCGCAGGCCCAGGCGGTGTCGCAGCAAGTTGTGCAAGCGGTTACCTCGGCCCTGAACAGTGCAACGGGCTCGTTGCCGGCGGCTAAGGCTCGCCCAAGTTTGTCGAGTGCAGTCGCGAAGCTTCGTGGGGATACTTCCACCGGCAGTTGCACCTCAAGCGACAACGGGCCAAGCTGCAACATCCCGTTGTCCTATACCGGACCGTGTTCCGATGGCGGCACTATATCGGTTTCCGGCGATGTCAGCGGCACGCTGGACAACTCCGGCGATGGCTCTTTCTCCACTCAAATCACCATCACGCCGACGAACTGTGCGGTCTCGGGCACAACTTTCAACGGCGATCCCGACATCACGGTTGACGGCCAAATTGGCTTCACCGCCGACAACATCACATGGCCGTTGACCTTTACGGAAGGTGGGGGCATCTCCTATGGGCCGAACCCGTCGGGAAGCTGCTCGGTCAACGTGACCTACTCCATCAACGCTCAGTTCACTTGCACGGTCGCCGGCACGGTGTGCGGGCAGTCGGTGAACGGAAGCTGCTGAGACTGCTGCCGTTTTGAGTGTAATGGCCTTGTTTACAACAATTTGGTCACATCCACAAGGTTAAGATTCTACTTCGCCTTGTCGCACAGTATCAACGAAGGGGTCGTCCTCATTTTTCGCACGACCCTGTGCTCCTGACAGTGGGCACATTGAAAAATGTGTTCGTACCCGTATAATTTCCAGGAACGGCCGTGATGCCCACGGGTGTGTCACTGATGAAATTGCCGGAAACGGGGGCCGACTGACACGCGAAATAAATCCCGTACTGCGATGCGTTCGTGATCTGATTACCTTGAACCGTGACGGTGCTCGAGTTGATGGAAATCCCTAACGGAGTGCCGGATATATGGTTTGAAGTGATCTGGCCTCCTCCGGCGCCTATTCCGTCGGATGTCGCATTTACAATCGTATTGCCCGTTATCGTCGGCTGCCCTTCGAATACGAGCACTCCTTCCGCGGAATCGACGATGGTGTTCCCAGATACGGTGTCAACCGCAGAGAAGGCATAGATTCCTTCTCTCGTTGGCCCCACTCGGTTCTGTGAAACCATTCCGGCAGTGCCGAACTCCAATATGCCCCATTGCCCTGCAGAGACATCATTGTTCTCGACATTCGCAGTCAGAGTGGACGGAGTTTCGCTACTGTATCCGATGATGCCGGCAAACCCGATGCCGCGCACGCTGCTCGCCTCGATTAGGACCGTCCGCTTTGTGCCGGCTCCGTTCTCGGCCAGGAAACCGTAGCCATCGCTCGTACAATTCTGATTGCGCACCGACACTTGTTTGACGGTTCCGGAGGAACCGACGGCAAACATAATTCCAACGTAACCCCACGTCGAAGGGCAATTTGAGGAGCCCGCGGTGCCGTCCACGGCGATATTGCTGATCGTCACGCCATCCGCGAGCACCTCAATTTGAGGCGCGATCTGTCCAAAGTAAAGGCTCGACTCGTTCGACAAGCCAGCCGCCGGAACCGCAACCACCGCCCCCGAGGCCCCATTGAAAGTCATGCCCTGCAAGGTAATCTGCTTGGAAATAATGATCTGCTCGGCGTAGGTCCCAGGACAAACCAAGATTGAAGAACCCGTTGCCGCGGCAGCGACTGCAGCATTAATGGTTCCGTATGCTCCAGCGTGACAACTGCCAACGTAGTATGTGGTCGTGGCGAACAGGGAGTGGCTAAGCAGCAACAGAACGAGATCGGGAAGAACCAGACGGAACCGGGTCATAAACTTCCTCCTAATAGAGAGCAATCTGATTGCAGAGAAACCCAAATGCTCGCGCCGTGGAGAAAATCTTGCCACCCGCGGACCCGAGAGTCCGTGGGAATTAATCAGTAGAGTTTAGCCTTGTTTTTGCGGAATGCAATAGGCAGTTTCTTGCACAAACTGCGCAGGCATCTAGCATTGCGAGACGTGCAAGGATGGCGAGTGGAAGCTTGTTGCGTTCCACGAAACCGGCATACCAAACCGGACCCGGCAGCCCGTTACCGGTGCGATCGCTCATTTGGACGACTACGTGGGGCATTACCGATTCGATGGAGGTGGGGAGAAAGGCGAGACCGCCGTCATTCGTACGGGCGATAAACTGTTCGAAACCTGGCCAGGGGAGCTACCCGTCGAAATCCTTCCTGGCAAGTACGACACATTCTTTACTCGACAAGACGGGTGGGTGGAGAGGTTCGTTCGAGACAAATCCGGCAAGGTCACCGGAATCCTCTACACGCATGCTGACGGAGAGCTTGAAGCGAAGCGAATGCCTTAGCAGCGTACTTCCGACGCCTCAGCACCTCAGTCGTCAATTGGCGCAAAATCGCCATTTACACTCGCTAGTAGATCAAATACTTCTTCCTTACCGCCTCAAACTTCTCCAACGCCTCCTGCCAATCCTGCGCAATTCTCCGCGGATCCTCCCCCGCCACCAGCCCATCAAACACCGCCTGATTCACCAGCAACTCCGCCATCCTCTCCATCTTGAAATCCGCCGGATACAACTTTTTCAAAGCCGCCGCCAGTTCAATCCCCAATTCCGGAGCATCCAGCGCATTCCGCTCGGTCAGAACCACATTCACTCCCTCGGACTTCTGCCCGCTATAAACGGATGCCGTAGGCGTGAACGTCACTGGCACAAATCGCACTCCCGCAATTCCGCGCGCATTCAAATAAGCCGCCAGTTCCCTGCTCTTGATCCAAGGCGCGCCCACCAGTTCAAACGGAGTGTCGGTCCCGCGCCCCACCGAAACATTCGTCCCTTCAATCAACGCCACTGCCGGATACAGCGCGGCCTCGGTCACGCTGCGCAAGTTCGGTGACGGATTCACCCACGCCAGCCCCGTCGAATCAAACCAGTCCCCGCGCTGCCATCCCCCCATCGGCACCACGGTCAGCTTCGCATCGATCTTCCGCTCCGCGTTAAACATCTTCGCCAGCTCGCCCAACGTCATGCCATGCCGCACCGGCAGAGTCCAATAATTCGTAAAACTCTCGTGTCCAGCATCCGCCACCGGACCCTGCACAAACGATCCCGTAATCGGATCAGGCCGGTCCAGCACAATCACCTCAACTCCCGCCGCAGCCGCCGCCTCCAGAAAATATCCCAGCGTCGTCTCGTAGGTATAAAACCGCACGCCGGCATCCTGAATATCGATCACCACCGCATCCAACTGCTTCATCACATCCGCCGCAGGCCGCCGCGCCGCATCCGTCGCCCCATACACGCTATAAACCGGAACCCCGGTAGCCGCATCCTTCGAGTTATTGATGTCGGTGGTATCCAGCGTTCCTGTAACGCCGTGCTCGGGACTGAAGATCGCATCGAGCGAAACGCTGGAAGACACAGCCAGCACATCGATCGTCCGCCGCCCGTCGGCATCCACTCCCGTCTGGTTCGTTACCAGCCCAATCTTTTTCTTGCGCCCCGCCACCTGCAGCACATCAAACCCGTGCGCCTCCAGAACATCGATCCCATTCCTCACGCTTCCATTGCGCACACTCACGCGCCGCGCCGCGCTCTGTGCCTCGTTGTAGCCGGTGATGCTCTCCCAGCGCAGCGCCTCTTTCTCGCTCGCACTCAGAGGCAACTCTGCCGCCACCGCCGTCGCCACCTTCGACCGCAATCCAATCGCATTTCCCTTCCCTCGCGGATGCACGGCATTGGTCAGCAGAATAATGTAGGTCTGCGTCGTTGGATCGATCCACATCGATGTTCCCGTGAATCCGGTATGCCCATACCCTCCCACCGGCAAAAGATCGCCGCGGTTCGACGAAAACGGAGAATCAATGTCCCAGCCAAACCCGCGCAGCACCGGCGCCGACGGCGGCTGCTCCGGCTGCGTCATTTTCTCCACCGACGCGGCCGACAAAATTCCGTCACCGCCATTCAGCAAAGCCTGGGCAAACTTCGCCAGATCATCTCCGGTTGAAAATAGTCCCGCCTGCCCCGCCACGCCGCCCATGCGCCGCGCCGTGGGATCGTGCACCACCCCGCGCAGCATGTGCTCATTCTCGTCATACTGCGTGGGCGCAATTTTTTCGATCCAGCCCGCTCGCGGCGCCAACGGAGGCACGAACCGCGTCCGCGTCATCTTAAGCGGCGCAAAAATATGCCGCGCCGCATACTCATCCAGCGCCTCACGTGAAACTCGCTCCACCAGCGCGCCCAGCACAATAAAATTTATATCGCTGTAAGAAAACTTCGATCCCGGCGGATCGACCGGGGTCTCGGCAAACGCCATGCGGTAAGCCGTCTCCTTTCCTCCCCATGCCGTCTTCAAATCCAGATCGGGCTCCAGCCCCGAGTAGTGGGTCAGCAACTGCCGCACCGTGATGTCTTCTCTTCCATTCTGCGCAAACTCCGGCAGATACTTCGCCACCGGATCATTCAGCCGCACCTTCCCGCGTTCAACAAGTTGCATCACCGCGGTAGTAGTAACAATCACCTTGGTCAGTGACGCCAGATCAAAAACCGTATCCAAAGTCATCACTTCGCGCCGCGGCTCCAAAGCCCGCTCCCCATAAGCCTTCCGGTAGATCACCACCCCGTCATGGCCAACCATCAAAACAGCCCCAGGAATGCTCCCGTCAGAAATTGCATTCTGGATAACTGTATCGACTGCCGGCAATGCACGTGTGGGGACAGCCGCCCTCGGCTGTCCGTCCGGGCGAAGCCCGGAAGTGCCGCCCGCGCCACCGCTCGCAGCGGCCAAACCCGTCGCCGCCAGCATGCAAGCCAGCACTGTGGTGACGGCGAACACCACCGTGCGCGATCGATGTGGAAAGAAGGGGGCAGCCCCCAGCGAGTTTGATTGAAAACGAAGGATGCCTTGACTCTACACAACCCCGCCCGCAGGACTCAAGAAACTCAAGTAAGGGGGTACCGCTTATGCCATATCATGGAATTTCCTAATGCCCGCGCCAGATCGGTCATCGCCGCTGCAAGCCTTCGAGAATCAGGACGAGACCTTCGCCCGAGCCTTCTCCGTCTTGCAGCAAGCCATCGCCCAGCAAGCCTTCCCCGCTGCCTCGATCGCCGTGACGCACAATGGACGCCTAATCGTCGTCAAAGCCTTCGGCGCTTTCACCTACGAGCCTAACTCGCCTACGGTTACTCCTTCGACATTGTTCGACCTAGCCTCCCTCACCAAAGTAGTGGCCACCACAACCATGGCCATGCTTCTCTACGAGCGCGGCCTGCTCGACCTCGAAGCGCCCGTTGCCGCCATCGTCCCCGAATTCACCCACGACGCCGAAAAAGATCCCCGCCGCCACGAAGTCGCCCTCCGCCTGTTGCTGGCCCACTCCTCCGGCCTGCCCGCGTACGAAAAGCTATTCCTGAAAGCCCGCACCCGCGAAGAGCTTCTGCACGCAGTCGTCACCATGCCACTAGCCGCCAATCCCGCCACCCGTACCGCTTACAGCGACATCGGATTCATCCTCCTCGGCCTCGCCCTCGAACGCCTCGCCGATGAATCCCTCGACCGTTTCTGCCAGCGAGAAATCTTCGCCCCGCTCGCCATGACAAACACAACCTTCAATCCGCCAACCGAAATCCGCGCCAACATTCCTCCAACCGCGGATGATCAAAGCTTCCGCCAGAGAATCATCCAGGGCGAAGTCCAGGACGAAAACGCCAGCGTCCTGGGCGGCGTGGCCCCCCAAGCCGGACTTTTCTCCACCGCTGAAGACCTGGCCAAATTCGCCCACTCCATGCTCAGCGCCGGACACCCCATCCTCCGCCCCGAAACCGTCGCCCTCTTCACCCGCCGCGAATCCGCGCCCCCCGGCACATCCCGTGCCCTGGGCTGGGACACGCCTTCCGGAGCTTCGCAATCCGGAAAACATTTTTCTCCCCAGTCCTATGGCCACCTCGGCTACACCGGAACCTCTCTCTGGATCGACCCCACCCGACAGCTCTCAATCACTCTGCTGACCAACCGCACCTGGCCTGACTGCTCCAATCACGCCATCAAACAAGTCCGCACCAGATTCCACGATGCCGTCATCGAAGTACTGAAAGCGGGCTGAAAAACTCCGGAGCCAAGCGTCCCTCCCCGCGAACTCCGCGGGATTCCTCAGCGCCCTCTGCGATCCAAGGCTTTTGCCGCGAGAGAAAACAGACCATCCAATCCAAAGCGGTTAGAATGAACCAGCCGTCAATCCCGAAAGGTTCCACTTGAAACTCAAGCCGTCCCCACTCCGCCGCTTACGCACTGAGCAACCCAACACCGCCGCCCACGATCTCGACCAGAAATCTTCCATGGACATCGCCCGCCTCATCAACGCCGAAGACGCCACCGTCGCTCTGGCCGTAACCCGCGCCCTGCCGCAGATCGCGCGCGCCATCGACCTAGTCGCCGCCGCCCTCCGCCGCAGCGGACGCCTCATCTACGTCGGCGCCGGAACCAGCGGACGCATCGCCGCCCTCGACGCCGTCGAGATCCTGCCCACCTTTAACACCGACCGCGTTCAGTTCATCATCGCCGGAGGCGCCAAGGCTCTCGCCTCCGCCTCCGAAATCAGCGAGGACGATTCCAAAGCTGGCCGCGAAGAAATGGCCCGCCGCAAGCCTACCAGGCATGACGTAGTCCTCGGCATCGCTTCCAGCGGACGCACTCCCTTCACCGTCGCCGCCATCACCGAAGCCCGCCGCCGCGGCGCCCGCACCATCGCCCTGACTTGCAATCCCAACTCGCCACTCGAGCGCGCCGCGCACTTCGCCATCGTCACCCAGGTTGGCCCCGAAGTGCTCGCCGGATCATCCCGCATGAAAGCCGGCACCGCCCACAAAATGGTTCTCAACATGATCTCGACCGCCGCCATGACGCGCCTCGGCTACGTCTACGGCAACCTCATGGTCAACGTCGCCCCCAAGAATGAAAAACTGATCCAGCGCGCCATCGGGATCCTGGAACGCGCCACCGGAGCCGACCACGAATCGGCCAGCCGCACTCTAAAGGCCTCCGGCAATCGCACCCCGGTGGCCGTGGTAATGCTGGCCGCCGGAGTAACCCGCCCCCAAGCCGTAGCCGCCCTGAAGAAATCCAACGGCCACGTCCGCCAGGCCATCGACGCAGGAAAAGTGACTCGATAAAACAGGCTGGACTAGCGCTCCTCGATGGCATATACTGATGTATATGCCGGAGTCGATTCTCATCCTTTAAGGGCGAATCATGCAACGCAAAGCGAAAATCTTCATGAATAATCGGAGCCAGGCCGTACGCTTGCCGAAGGACTTTCAGTTCAAGACCCAGGAAGTATTCATCCGCAAGGAAGGCGCCGACGTAGTCTTATCGCCCCGTCCATCGGATTGGTCGAACTACCTTGCCGAAGGCCCAGTCGCTTCGGCGTCTTTCATGGAAGGCATCGAAGACCTGCCGGCACAGGAGCGCGAGCCCTGATGCCGCGCTACATGCTGGACACCGACACGTGTTCCTACATCATGCGGCGTTCGAACGATGCGGTTCTCAAGCGGCTCGCGAAGGTCCCCGTCAGCGACGTCTGCATCTCCGTAGTCACCAAGTCGGAACTCTTGTTCGGGGTCGAAGTGTCTCCGAAACGGCGGCAGGACGAAGCGGCGCTCGACGCTTTTCTACGCCACCTCGAGGTTCTGGATTTTCCCGACAAAGCATCGTTGCACTATGCCAAGATTCGCGCGGACTTGAAGGCTCGTGGCACGATGATTGGTGCCAACGACCTGCTGATCGCCGCCCACGCCCGCAGCCTTGGCCTGACGCTGGTTACCAACAACACCCGCGAGTTTGGCCGAGTCGGCAGTTTGTCCATCGACAATTGGACGACCAGCGCCTAAGGTGGAAGAGCGGCGCTTCAGCGCCGCGTAAAGCTCCGGGATTTACGCGGGCTTCAGCCCCTGTGGTCGCACTTGCTCCTCACTGCACTGTAACCTTAACCGTCGCCTTCGACCTCCCAAACGCATTCGTCCCATACAAAGTGTAAGTAGTCGTCACCGTCGGACTAACCACCACCGAACTCCCCCGCTCCGCTCCCACCTGCGGCGACACCACAAAATAAGAAGCTCCCGTAACGTTCCAGCTCAAAGTCACCGGCTGCCCCGCCGAAACCGTCGATGGATTCGCCGTGAAACTTCCAATCACCGGCACCGGCCCCGTCGGCACATTGTTTGGCGTGTACAGCGGATCGATCCGCACCACTTCAAACGCCGACGCCGGCACCGTCTTCAGCGTCCCCAGATCGTTGTTGTTCCACCGATTGTCCGGATCGCCGCTGATGTACATCGAACTGCCGTTATCGGCCATGATCATCCCGTATTTCTGCAGCGCCGCCAGCACCACCTGCGCCTGCGGAGGAAACCCTGAAATCTCGTACGAAGCCTGCAGCCGCATTCGCATCCCCATCGGCGCCGCATATTGATCAGTCGAGTTCCCCGCCCAGTGCGACGCCGGAGGCGTGAATGCCGTCTCGCTCGATTGCAGCGTGAACCGCAGCGCATGGTTGATCGCGCCGCTCGCCACCTCATCGTAGCGAGCCAGCCCTGCAAATACCGGCAGGCCCGCCGCATCCGCTGAAGTCCACGTGTAAGGCCGCTGCTCGTCGTTCAGCAAGTCCCACACCGCGCCCGAGGCCGCCTTCCAGTTTCCATTTTTCTGCGGATACGAACTGTACAACTCATACAGCCAGCAGTTGTCGCGATTCAGCACAAGCACGTGCCGGTCGCCATTGCCCGGCTTCGGATACCCCTCAATCGGCGCATTCTTCGGAACCGGCATCGGCCCGGGATCGCTCTCCGAGCCATAAGCCGTATAGTTGATGCTCACAAGCGGCGAGCCGCTCACCACAATGTAAGGAATGCCGATCGTCTGTCCGCCATAAAGCCCCGCCCCAAAATCCGGATGCAGCGGCGTCGACGCGCCAATGAAATTAATGATCGCGCTCGAGTTCGGATCGACTGGGGCGCCCGAAATGTCCTGATTCCAAGCATTGTCGGCGGGAAACGGAATAAATCCGTTAAGACTTGCCCCACGCCCCAGACTCATGCCACTGGGGATTGACCCCAAGCTGAAAGAAACGCAGAAAGAAAAAACAGGAAGAGAGTAAGCAGAAGCTGGATTCGTCGCATGACAGCACCTCAGGGAGGAAATAAGTGGACGAAGACAGGCGCGGATGAAGTCAGACTATCACGATCTAATGTGATTTTTTGCCCACCAAACCGAGCGGGGTGCCCCATTTTCTCGCGCGTTCTTTGCGCGAGAAGTGGGCTTTGACCTCCACGTGCCCTCCCAATTACCACCCCCACTCCAATTCCCCGCTAAAATAATCCGTTACCCCGTACTTCAAAACTCAATGGATAAACTGGTAATCCGCGGCGGCTCTCCGCTGCTCGGCACCGTCCGCGTCAGCGGCGCAAAAAACGCCGCGCTCCCCTGCATGGCCGCCGCTCTCCTAACCGACGAGCCGGTAATCCTGGAAAACATCCCGCAAGTGCGCGACATCCAAACCACGCGCAACCTGCTAGCCGCCATGGGCGCCGAGGTCGAACTAGGCTACGGACGCGCCCACCACCGCACCACCATCCACTGCAAAAATCTCGCCACCCCCGAAGCCTCCTACGAATTAGTGAAGACTATGCGCGCCTCCACGCTGGTCCTCGGACCGCTGGTCGCCCGCTGCGGCCGCGCCCGCGTCTCCCTCCCCGGGGGCTGCGCCATCGGACAGCGTCCCATCGACCTCCACATCAAAGGCCTGGAGCTCCTCGGCGCAAAGATCACCCAAGAACACGGTTACGTCGAAGCCACCGCCGACCGCCTCCACGGCGCCGAAATCGTCTTCGACAAGATCACCGTCACCGGAACCGAAGACCTCCTCATGGCTGCCACTCTCGCCGAAGGCGAAACCATTCTGCAGAATGCCGCCCGCGAGCCCGAAGTCGCCGACCTCGCTGCGCTTCTCAACAAAATGGGAGCAAAGATTCAAGGCGCAGGCACGCCCACCATTCGCATCAAAGGTGTGAGCAAACTGAAAGGCGCGCGCCACCGCATCATCCCCGACCGTATCGAGGCCGGCACCTTCTTAATCGCCGGAGCCCTCACCGGCGGCGACCTCAACATCGCCGCCTGCGATCCCACTCACCTAGACGCCATTCTCAGCAAACTCAAACAGACCGGCGTCAAAACTCGCTCCACGGCCGACTCCGTCCGCGTCATGGGAGACAATCCCTTAACCGCCTCCGACCTCAGCACCGAAGAATATCCCGGCTTCCCCACCGACATGCAGGCGCAATTCATGGCTCTGGCCACGCAAGCCGAAGGCACCAGCATCATCACCGAAAACATTTTCGAGAACCGCTTCATGCACGCGCAGGAATTAGTCCGCATGGGCGCCAACATAAAGATTGAAGGCCGCCGCGCCGTAGTCCGTGGGAAGACTCCGCTCAGCGCCGCCGCCGTCCTGGCCTCCGACCTTCGCGCCTCAGCATCATTAGTATTGGCAGCCTTAGTCGCCGACGGCGAAACCATCATCGACCGCGTCTACCACATCGACCGCGGCTACGAAAAAATCGAAGAAAAGCTGAAAGCCGTAGGCGCCCAAATCCGCCGCATCGGCAACATGCTCCCGTAGCATGTGATTTCATGTGGGGACAGCCGCCTCGCACGGCTCATCGGCATTCGGAGCTATCGCTGGACGACTGTCTGCTCGTCTGAGCGCAAGCATCGCACTGCTGCTATTTGTCGCTCTTGTGCGGCTCGTTGGCTAAACCCACTTGCCGAAGCAATTCCTGGAATCGGGGGTCGCTTCGCAGCGGATCGTACTTCGGATCCACCTTGATCTCGGTGAGAGCGGGGGAACGTTCCAGATACGCTTCTTGCAGGAGGGCAAGAACCTTGTCCTTATCCTTATCCTCGCCGAAGCCTGCATGGGCCGTCACGGACTCGAGCGTGCGGGCAACGCCATGCCTGCGGGCAAGCTGTTCAAACTTTGCCAGTGCATGTTTAAGTTGCTTTTCCTTGTGCCACCGGCCATACACGTAGGCCCTCGTCGCCCAGACCCACGGGTTGCTCTCCGGGCCATGGATTTCCGTCAGTGCCTCGGCGAACTTCCCTTGTTGTATGTGCGAAGCGCAAGCTATTACTTCCCCGCCAGGGCCGGACATGTCGGTCACGGCCCGACTTTCGCTAATTGCGCGCTCATACTGGCGCGAATAATAGAGAATCTTCGCGTAGTCACTCGCGATGATTAGCGACATCGGATCCAACCGGCGCGCGCGCTCAATTTCCGCGAACGCTTCATCGAAACGTCCTTGCCAGGCCAGGCACTCGGCGTACCACTGGTGGGCCGTCGGATAGTCGGGATTGAGCTGGATGGCCCGCCGGAATTCTTGCTCGGCAGTCGGCCAGTCATAGTCGTAGTTCTCCGCGATCAAGGCCAGGGAAGTGTGCGCCTCCGCCAAAGTCTCATCGAGTTCGAGCGCGTTGAGCGCCGCCGCCCGCGCCCTCGGCATGAACTCGCCATGCGGAGCCATATAATACGTACTCATCAATCCAAAAGTGTCCGACAAGCCCGCATAGGCCTCGGCGTAGTTCGGATCTTTGGCTATGGCCTGCTGGAAGTACTCGGCGGCATGTTTGAATCCCGCCTCCGTCCTCTTGTTCCAAAAGTAGCGGCCTTCCAAGTAAAGATCGTAGGCCTCATACGAACTGGCAGCATGCTTGACGGCGGAACGGTTTGCCCCGGTTGCCGCACGCCGATCGCCTAGTGTAAGCGTAATTTCATCAGTGACTTCCTGCGCGATCTCGGCTTGCACGGCCAGCAGATTCTTTAGCTCGCGATCATACTGCCTGGCCCAGACGTGCGTCTGGTCTTTCACCTGAATGAGCTGAGCCGTGATTCTTACATTGCTGGAATCGCGCCGGACGCTGCCCTCAAGCACGTACTGCACGCCCAGTTCCTGGCCGATCTGGCTCAGCGGCTTCGGGTTCTGCTTGTACACCATGACCGAGGTGCGGCCGATCACTCCCAGGCGCTCGGGGTCAAGCCGTCCGAGTTCGGTGATCATCTCTTCGGTCAGTCCATCGCTGAAGTACTCCTGTGCTGGATCGCCGGTGAGGTTCTCGAACGGAAGAACCGCGAGCAGAACTCTCGTCGCAGGCGGCGCGCTGGGCGAGCGGTGGAACCAGCCTGAATAGATCCCTATTGCAGTCACCAGGAGAAGCGCAATTGCCGAACCGGTTGCCCATCTCCGCCATCCCAGGGCTCTAGTGCCCGCCGGAGACTCACTCACAGCTGCCAACCTGGCTTGGGATGGGCCGGTTTGGTCTGGAGCGATCCTCTCCGGCGTTCGCATCACGTCGGCTGCGGCCACCGTTTCCCCGCTCGCCGGTAAGCTCCCCGGGATTAGCCCCATTTCCGTCACGGTCGCGACGAATCGGTAGCCCTTGGCCGGGACAGTCTGGATAATGTGGGGTTCGTCCGCATCATCCTTTAATACCAGGCGAATCTTGCGGACGGCCGCATTGATGCTGTTGTCGGTGTCTACGAACACCTCCCGTCCCCAGATGCGTTCGATGATTTGATCGCGCGTAACCAGATTTCCACGCTGCTCTATTAGGAGCCTCAACACTTCCATCGGGATCCGCGGCAGCCTGAGGGCGCGCCCATCCCGCCGCAATTCGTAAGCGCCGAGATCAAGCTCGTAGCCGTCGCCAAAGCGGAATCGCTGCGATGAGGTGGTGGGCATCGGTGGCGCTCGAAAACCGGCCCCAATCGGGCCGCGTCAAGCCCCTCATTCTACCCCGGGTTGCCCTTTTCCGCGCATCTCATTTGCTGTCATTCACTTACAAATTCAGCAGAAATTAAGCAACGATTCAGCCCCGTGCTATTGGCGGTTTCGCTCATTTGCGGCAGGCTACCGCCCGTGCTCGTGGGGCGGTTCAGAGCCGCACACCAGATCTGAACGAAGGGGGGCCGAGCTGCCGAACGAGCCACAATGTCGGCCCGAGCAAGGCCGCTCGCGACGGTTAAGAGAAATCGCAGCCCGGCAAGTTTAGGCACGACAAATTCCAACAAGAAAGTGAGAGTTATGATCTCTGCTCGAAAGCTGCTCATAAACGGGGCTCGTGTCTTTGGAAAAAAGGGGCTTCAGGATTCTCCCAGGCCCGCAGGTCCGGAAACGTCGGCACCAGGATTTCGTGGCCTACTCCGAGGACGACTCCGCAGGCGTATCGTCGTCTGCTTCCTCGCAGTCGGCATTCTTGGCACAGGGTCAGCTATAGCCGACATCTATCTTCCCAACCTGTTTCCCTTTCTCGACTTTACCGGGCTGTCCGGGACATACAGCAACACTGGGAGTCTCGACCTTAGTGGTCCGTTCTTCCAGAGTCTTGGCACGAACGGCAGAACCTGCGGAACGTGCCACGCACCGAGCGACGCTTTTGGATTGAGCGCCGTGGATGCGCAGCTCCGATACGTCATTACTAAGGGCAAAGACCCGCTGTTTGCGCAGGTTGATGGCTCCACTTGTCCTACTGGCGAGATCAATAACAACCTAGTCGTCAACAATGGATTGATTCGCATCGGGCTGACAGTTCCACCCAACACTACTGATTCATCAGCTCCGCAGTACACAATCACTGCCGTGCAGGATCCCTATGGTTGTGCTCTCACCACCGATTCGCAGGGAGTGCAGACCGTTTCCGTGTATCGGCGACCTTTGCCAACCACAAACCTGGGTTTCTTAAGTGCGGTCATGTTCGATGGTCGGGAATCGCTCTCCTACCCTCTGAACGACGGAGCCACGTTCCAAGCGAATTTGAACACTGACCTGACCCAACAGGCCACAGACGCGACCCTGACCCATGCTCAGGCCACACAACCTCCCACTCCCACGCAACTCAGCCAGATGGTGGGCTTCGAACTGGCGCTCAATTCGGCGCAACTGCTGGATTTCGCCGCGGGGAGTCTCTCCAAAAGGGCAGACGGTGGAGCGCAATTCCTCGCCACCCAGCCTTACTATCCTGGAATCAACGATTCCCTCGGGGGAGACCCACAGGGCAAACAATTCACTCCAAACGTATTCACGATTTACACATCCTTCCAAAATTCGCGGAATCGGCAGCAGGCGTCGATCGCTCGCGGTGAGCAGATCTTCAATACCCAACCCTTGACAATCAGCGACGTTCCGGGCTTAACCACCGGCAATCAGCAGATCACGGGAACCTGCACTACCTGCCACGATACCTTCAACGTGGGCAATCACTCCTTCCCTTTGCCGCTCGACATCGGAACCAGTCACTCGCTCACCTACGAGACCGACCCGAACATCATTGCAGCGCTCAAAGAGCTACAGCTTCCGACTCTGCCCGTGTTCGAGCTCGTTTGCACGCAAGGAACGCTCGCCGGCACTACGTACTACACCACTGACCCCGGGAAAGCCCTGATCAGCGGCCAATGCAGCGACATCGGCAGAGGCAAGGGTCTCATCCTGCGCGGCTTGGCGGCACGCGCCCCCTACTTCCATAACGGAGTCGCGGCCAACCTTCAGCAAGTCGTCAATTTTTACAACCAGCGCTTTCAGATCGGATTGACCTCGCAACAAATGACGGACCTTATCAACTTTTTGCAAACGCTTTAACCCTTGTCGCCCGCGTGAACTGGCGAGGCCTGCCGCGACCGGTGCGCGTGATTGCACCGGGGGCATAAATGCAAAATAAATCGGGCCGCCCGTAGGCGGCCCGTCTGGTTTTAGCTGAAGCCCGAATCCCGATAGCCGAAGCCCGAACTAGTCCCCCGCCACCGGCTCGGCCACTTCCGGCTTCGCAGCATGCGCTCCGTTGCCTTTGCCGTTACCGTTGGCCTTGCCCAGCGCACCCAGCGGAATGAATCCGTTCTCCGCCACAGCCGGCTTCTCTTTCAACACCACTTCGCGGTAGAGCGAAGCCATGCGCGCGTTGTAAGCCTCATCATTCTTCTGCGGCCCACGATGACCCGGGACCGGTGTCTCCGAATGATCCACCGCCAACGCCGCCTTCGCGTCTCGCGCCCGCTTCTTCTCCTCGCGCGCGTTCTTGGCGATGCCCAGCTTGTCCAGATCGTGCTGCAGTTCGTTGGTCACAATATTTTCCCGCAGCAGCAGCGTGTGCGTCTCGTCTTCCATCTTCACTTTCTTGCCGCCCGCAAAAATCTCGTGCCGCCCGTGCTCTTCGTACCACTTGGTGAGCGTGGCCGTCATGTGCATCTTCTCGATGATGTTCCGCCAGCCCACGCCCGTGTTGTAAGCGCAGAAGCTGATCTCGCCCTCCTGCGTCGCGTACGGAATAATGCACTGCTCCGTCCGTCGGAAGTCGTAGTTGAACAGATCCTGGAACCACATGCCCGCGATGAACAGGAAGTTCCACCGGTCCTGCCGCCGCTTCATCACATCGTCGACGGTCCGGTCCGGACCAACCTTCCCGTAATTCTTCCCCGTAGCATTAAAGTTCTTGTCGAACTTCTTCAGCAGATCCATCAATTTGAAATGTGTAGGCGCCTGATACGGATCGTAGTTCTTCATCAGACACAGCGCCATCCCAAACACGGTAAGAAACTTCCCGCGCGCCGCATCATTCACCTTGGCAATATCTTTCGCGAGCTGATCCCCCTTCAAAAACGCCGTAACGGGAACCGCTTCCTTGGTTTCCTTGTCAATCATCACCGCCATGCCCGTCCCGCAATTTGGGTGACAACCACAACTTAATTGGCCCCAGTCGTTTTTTGCGTCGTTGGCGTGCATCAGGTCGGCCCAATCGCTGAACGTTCCCATGAAGCTGATGGGGAACCAATCGCGGCTTGGCTCGCCTAAGCCGGTTTGATTTTTTACGTCGTGCGCCAGATGAGAGAGCGTGTAGCGCTGGGCCTGGCGGCGATCGTCGGTTACGGCTTCGTCGCGGCCGGTGAAGCTTACGGGCTGGAAGCTCAGGAAGCTGATCGTCTTGGGATTGTCTAACGCGAACTTGATGATGCGTCCTACTTGCTCGTTGTTGATGCCGTTGACGATCGTTACCACCGGGACGATTTCTACTCCGGCGTTGTGGAGGTTTTCGATGGCCTTCAGCTTCACGTCGAACAGGTTGCCGACCATGCGGTGAGCGTTGGCGGCGTTGCCGATGCCGTCGAATTGCAGGTACGCGTAGCGCATGCCGGCTTCGACTGCTTGCTGGCAGAATTCAAAACTTTTTGCGAATTCGATTCCGTTGGTCGCCGCCTGCACGGAGTTGTATCCGACTTTGCGGGCGTAGCGCACGGCGTCCAAGAAATATGGGCTCAACGTGGGCTCGCCACCGGAGAACTGCACGCTCATCTGGCGCCGCGGCTTGATGGTGATCGCGTTGTCGAGCATGGTCTTGATTTCTTCCCACTGGAGTTCGTGGACGAAGCCTACCTGGTTCGCGTCCATGAAGCAGGGATCGCACATCATGTTGCAGCGGTTGGTCAGATCGATGGTGAGCACCGAGCCGCGGCCGTACTTCACCGTCGAAGAGCCGTGATGATGCAGCTTCTCGTCGTTGTGGGCGAGGATGTCGCGACCGGGGAAAACGTCTTCCAAGTGCTTGGAGAATTCGGTGTCGATCGACATCACGTCTTCGAAGTGGCCGTGCTTTGGACAATCTTTCACCATCAGAATTTTGCCGTCGCGCTCGATGATGGTGGCCTTGATCTCGCCGACTTTTTCGTTCATCAGAACTTCGTGCGGCAGTTTGCCGTCGAGAATCTGCTGGCGGATTTCCGGCACACACTTCGGGCACAGCGAATCGGTGGAGCGGGGCCAACCCAGCGGCGGCTTCGACTTTTCGTAGGACTTGAGCAGAGGCTTGTCGGACCACTTAGGGGTGGGCGAGACGCCAGGGTTGATGCGGTTCAAACGGTCGAACACAACCCACGCGCCTTTGGCGGCGGCAACGGCTGCTTTTTCTACGTATTTAATCGGCTTGCGCATGCTTTTAGAGACTCCTAGCTTTCTGGCTTCTGTTTGCAGTTCTCAGTTCTCGGTTCTCAGCCTTGGGCTCACGCCCTGTTTCGAGTCTTGGGTGTTCGGTCTTAGGAAAAAACTCCGGCAGAACTTTGCCTTGGCTTCACCTGAAGATCCTAGTCCACGAAACCCAGACGCCTGTGGCTCTCCCCGGGAATAGAACCTAGTCCGTACACTTTTCCCTGGGTGTTTATATGTAGTGATGTTATTGGAGGGTCAGGGGATACGCATCTTTATCCCAACGAATGGGGGAAAAACGGGGTTTAGCGGGGATATGGGGGATTGGGTGGGGGTAAGTTGTTGAAAGGAAAAGGGGAGCTTGGGGATGGGAGGCTTGCAGTGTGGGTGTAAGATCATTTGAAAGGAGGTGCGTATGGCGGAGGTGACGTCGCGGGTTTCGGAGATTCTGGAAAGGGCGCTTACGCTCTCTACTCAGGAGCGTGGGCTGCTCATTGATCGTTTGGTGGAAAGTCTTGACGAGGGGCCAGCTGAAGCAGGAGTTGAGGCGGCATGGGACGGAGAGATCAAACGCCGGGTAGATGATATTCGCAGCGGACGGGTGAAGACCATTCCGGGCGAGCAAGTGCTTCGAGAACTCGCCGAAGAATTCCCCGATGGCGAGTAGTCGCTTTCGATTTCACCCCGAGGCGCGGGAAGAATTCCGGGACGCAGTCCGCTGGTACCGCGCTCGGGATCGACCGACATCGTCGGAGTTTCGCGTCGCGGTGTCGAGCGCGATTCGCGATATTGCTCAAGCGCCACAGCGATGGCCGAAATACTTGCACGGAACGCGCCGGTCCGTCATGCAGCGCTTTCCCTTCTCCGTTGTTTACCTGGACGATCCTGAATTGGTCACCATCGTGGCGATTGCGCACAGCAAACGAAAGCCTGGATATTGGAAGGACCGGCTTTAACTGTTGCCAAAGCGTTCCCCAGCCGATGAATAGATATGCCAAAGAACTTTCGAGAATTGCGGGCAAAGATGTCGCCGGAATCGCGGGAGCGTTCCCGCGTTCTGGCCGAGAAATATCGCGCGGAGATGCCAATGCATTTCCTGTGCGAGGCGCGGGAGATGACGCAGGTGCATCTGGCGAAAATCCTGGGAGTGAATCAGGCGGCGGTGTCGAAGCTGGAGCGGCGCGCGGATATGTACGTGAGCACGCTGCAGAGTTTCGTGAAGGCGATGGGCGGAGAGTTGAAGATCACGGCCCGGTTCCCGGAGGGGACTGTGGAGATTAATCAGTTTGAGGATGTTAAGAAGGCGGGGGAGTAGGTTCGGTGCAGTGGTGGCCTTCCCCACTTCTCGCAAAGGACGCGAGAAATGGAGCACCCATTCGGATGGCGATGTAGCCCCACCCTTCCGTGCAATACTCGCCGCCGGCCGAAGTGATACACTCTGTGGAAAAGTAGAGGAACGCGCTGTGGTACTATAGTATTCAACTGGGATTATGGCTACGGGTGTTATTCGGCACGAGGAACAAGCATCGCAGGGCCTCGCGGTCAACGAGATCCATCATGGCGACTGTCGCGACCTTCTCACCAGAATCGAGAGGGACAGCGTCGCCTGTAGCGTCTGGTCCCCTCCTTATTTTTTGGGAAAACAGTACGAGGCGTACCTCGCCACCTTCGGAGACTGGCAGGACCTCATCCGAACGGTTATTCGGCTCCATTTCAGCGTCATCAGGCCAGGCGCTTTCCTCGTCATCAACATTGCCGACATCCTCTGTTTCAACGACCCTGATATGCCTAAGATTCAGGCGGAGAACATCGACCGCCGCCGTTCCACGATCACGCGAGAGGATGTCCTTAGGGCCAAAGCCAAATACCCGCATTACAACCGCAATGCTTTGGCCGACGTCCTTGGTTGTTCTGAGCAGACCGTCGACCGGCGGATGAATGGCAACAACATCCGGGGCGGAAAATATGCAAACCAGACCCGAGTTAAGCTTCTCGGAGGTCTGATCGAGGAATGGGGTACTCAGGCCGGTTTTTACCTGTATGACCGACGTATTTGGATGAAAGACGCCGCCTGGGAGAACAGTAAGTGGGCGACACTTTCCTATCGTGCCGTTGATGAATTCGAATATATTTACATCTTCTGGAAACCGGGAATTACAACAATTAGCCGAGACAAACTCAGCTCACAAGAGTGGAGCGAATGGGGATCGCGCGCCGTTTGGCAAATTCCGTCTGTCCGGGCGAATGACGATCATGAGGCGAAGTTTCCAGTGGAGCTGCCTCGCCGCGTCATTGAGCTTCTAACAAGTCCCGATGACATCGTACTCGATCCCTTTATGGGCAGCGGCACGACGGCAGAGGCCGCCATCATAGAAGGACGCCGTTATATTGGCATAGAAAGATCGGCCGAATACGTGGAACTTGCGCGCAAGCGCATCAGCGGCGTGGTCAGTCGTCCCATGCAAATGGGACTGCTGGATCGATAAGAATCGACTGCACTCGCCAGTTCCGCTTCGTCTTCAGCCGCGCGAAGCTAAGTCGTGTCCTGAACACCTCGCCTAGAGTCGGCGCATTTGGACCGCTGACCCAAATCGTATCGATCGCCGTCGGGTTGTAGCGCTCCTGAAGGAGGCCATTCGGAACGCATGCCACGATAATCTTCTTAAGAACGTTCGAACCCTCGACTCTATCGTAGACGTATTTCACAAAGATCGTCGTCGTGATGAAGGGAACACCTTTTAGCAAGGCCACTTTGGGGACAGTGCCGGGAATGTCAAGTTGCCTACCTTGACGCACCTGCCGTATGCGCATCGACGTCTGAGAGGTTTGAAGCCTAGCTACACCAGCCGTCTTCTCTGCCTTCGAGTCGACAAGGAGGACCTGGCGCACCGCATATTCGGGTTCGAAGATATAGCGGGCGCGTTTGTAGTCCATTTTTCCAAACACCCGCTGTGCCATCCGCGACATGCCAAGTGAATCGAGGGCCTCAGTAGTGATGTCCTCGCCTATATCCGCCTGCAGGTCACTCTCATGTGCGAAGATGTTTATAGCTTCGGGACGGAAAAGCTCGATCGCCTGTGCTACGAAGCGTGTCGATCCCTTCTCGATGGACTCGATCAGTTCTGGGTTTTCTCCCAGCGTATTCGGGTCGAGAAACATTCAGCGCTTTGGGCTTGAACCGCCTCCAGCCTCCCGCAGCATCTCCCACGCCTCGCAATCGAGCGCACCTGCCATCCTCGTGAGCACCCGAACCGAAGGTGACTTGATACCGCGTTCGAGTTGGCTCACGTACGTGCGGTGCACCTGAGCGAGTTCAGCGAACTCTTCCTGGGACAACCTTGCTCGTTCGCGCCGCCGTTTAATGACGAGACCTAGCCGCCTTTCATTTAGGTTCGTTGCCAAGGCACGCCATTTTCACACTCTTGTAGATTAAAGTGCCACAGCCTAAAGTATTCACGCTGATGTGTGGGCCGACTCAGGGCTGAAGCCCGGTTTCCTTTTTTTCGATCCTAACCGGCACGACTGAAAGTCGTGCCCTTCCCGGTCGTGCCATGTGCCGGCGTCGGACAGCCCCTCGGCTTCGTTCAGGGCAGGCTTGGGCGGCTGTCCCCACACAATCATGAGCGGCACTTCAGGCGTGCCTACGGCACGCGGTGGTCCCGATTTACATCCTTACCCGCCAGTGAACTGGCGGGCTATTTTCAGTCGTCCCTACGGGACTTTGGGGCCGCTGGGTTCTGGATCGTCCTCTATTTCTATTTTGTAATCCGCTTCTGGATAAACTTCTTCGGGATAATCCGGGTCGATGCAGGCGTGGATGGTTAGAGGGGGATTGGGTAACGGGGGATCGAGTTGGTGCCAGGCTTCGCGGTATTTTTCTAGGCGCATCTTTCGGGCTATGCGGTGGGGGTAGAAGCGGAGCATGGGTTGAGGGGTGCAGACTTCTACGGGGAGGATGTACCAGATGTCGAGAGGGATGACGTGGGCGGCGATGAAGTCGATGTCGCGCTTGGTGTAGACGGCGCGGCCTTTGCGGGTGGTGTAGGTGGCGCGGGTTTCGTAGGCGCCGGCGCGGAGGGAGTCGGTGCACTTGACCCATTCGGTCGCTATCGCTCTCTCAGGGCAGGTTCTCGATGCGGAAGAGATGGATGGCGGGTTGGGGACGGTTGTCGAGGATGAAGTCGAAGCCTCTGTCTCCCCAGGGCTTGGAGATAGCGAAGCGGCGCTGGGTGGCCTGGTAGAGGAAGGCGGCTTCGGAACGCTCTCCGGTGCGCTTGGTGTTGGGACGGTTGGGGTCGTCGGGAAGGCCGGGCTGGGTGAGGCGCTGGGACATCGGAGGCTCCTGATTGCTGAAAGAACAAAAGGCGGAGGTTTTGCTCCGCCTAGCTTTGCGAAATGTTTTGTTTATTTCCTGTAGCTATTATAACAGCGGGGTCAAGGAACTTCCCCACCCTTCGGCTTCGCTCAGGGCAGGCTTCTCGAAAAGACGCGAGAAATGGGGCACCCGGCGGATGTTTCAGGCGTGCCTACGGCACGCGGTGGTTCCTAAATCCCGCCTCACCCGCCAGTGAACTGGCGGGCTATTTTCGGGCGGTCCCTACGGGACCCTGGGGTCGTCGCTGGGAACCACAGCAGCTTGGGTATTAACCATCTCGATAGTTGTTGACAAAAAGATTACATCCGGCGAGTGAGCGGCAGCGTACAATCGCACGTGCACCTTCCCCCGAAGGAGCAGCACATGGTACTCCTGCGTCGTGTTGTTATCCTTGCGGTATCCGCCTGGATCGGGCTAATGGGCCTGGTCGTGCCTGCGGCTCTGGGACAGAGCTGCGTTGCTGTAACCACTTATCACAACGACAATTTTCGTACTGGACAAAACCTGGCGGAGACGGTGCTGACGCCGGCCAACGTGAGTACGGTGACGCAGCGGTTTGGCACTCATCCCGCGATGGACGCCTGGGCGGTGGCGCAGCCGCTTTACCTGCCGCAGACGCCAATCAATGGCGGCACGCATAACGCGGTGTTTGTGGTTACGCTGAACAACAGCGTTTACGCGTTTGATGGCGACACGGGAATCCTTTATTGGCATTGGCATGGGGCGATCGGTACACCCGATACCGTGCCCTTTACGGCGGCGAGTGGCTGCACGGACAGCGGCTTTGGGAGCAACCCGAGCAAGGGAGCGGGGATCGTGGGAACTCCGGTGATAGATACGTCGGTTTCGCCGCCGGCGATTTATTTTGTGACCAAGGAGGTCGACAGCGGCATTCATAACTTGTATCTGCACGCGGTGGATACTTCGACGGGCAACGAATTGAGCGCGCCGATTGCCCTGGCGGGATCGGTGGTGAATAAGGCGGGAAAGACGATCTCGTTCGCGGCGGAATACCAGATGACACGGCCGGGGCTGCTGCTGTCGAATGGAATCATCTATGTGGGCGTGGGGTCAACGGGATGCAAGGAATATCCCAACTACGGCTGGGTGATGAGCTATACGTTCTCGCCGGCGAGCGGATTTACGCAGCAGCCGGCGGTGTTCAACACGACGCCGGACCTGGCGAATCCAAGTGGCGGGGGACCTTACGCGAACGGCGGGATTTGGCAGGGCGGCGGAGGACTGGCGGCCGACGCCAGCGGCAACATTTACTTTGCGACCGCCGACGCGAATAATTTTTATCACAATACCAAAGGCTGGGAGGGCATGGACTTCGGGGACAGCATTGTACAGCTGACGCCCAGCCTGGGCGCGCCGAGTTCGTCGGCGAGTTATTTCACGCCTTATAACGATCGCGCGTTGTACAACGGAGATCTCGACCTGGCGTCGACCGGTCCGGTGCTGCTGCCCGATCAGCCGGGGGTGACCCCTCACATCCTGGTAGGCTACGGCAAGGCGGAAGAAGTCTATGTGATTGACCGGGACAACATGGGAGGGTATGCGGGAGCGAACGGGACGAACAACATTCTGCAGGACGTTGTGGATCCGACAACGGGACAGTGCTCGACAGGCACGGTTCAGTTTACGCGGTGTGCGAATTTCAAAGGAACTTGCGGCTGGGGGCCTCCGGTTTTCTGGAGCGATAACAGCAACGGGAACGGCTATCTTTATTTTTCGTCGATACCGGGGCCGTTGCTGTCGTACACGTGGAATGCAAACAGTACAAGCGTTCCTCCGGCGCCGCTGGCGCTGTGTCCCACGGTGGAACCCGGGTTTGCCGCGGGCAGCTACAACTCGGCGGGGAGCGCGTCGGTGTCGGCTAGCGGGACAAGCGGGGGCTTGCTCTGGGTGGTGACGTGGACGGGAAATCACCTGGGAACATTGCGGGCATTTGATGCGACGAACCTGGGAAGCCAGTTATTTCAAGCGTCGGTGGGAAGCGTGGGGAGCTATCCAACGCCGACGATCGCCAATGGAACTGTGTACGTTGCGGCGAAAGGGCGGCTGTATGGGTTCGGGATCAGGGGAGCGTCCGGGTGCAGGGGGGCCAAGGGTGCGGCGAGCCGGGCGACGCGAGCAAGTCAGGGGCGCTGAGGACGTGGAGTCCCAGCGCCGGCGTCGGGACGCCTCGCTGCGCTCGGCTGGATCCTTCGGCTTCGCTCAGGACAGGCTCTCGAGGCGGCTGTCCCCACATGGTTTAGGAACTTTCATGTGGGGTAGGGTGAGTTCCTGAGTGTCCTACCGAGGAATCTGGCATCTAATGAGTTATGGGGAGAACTGCGATGTCGGTTTTCGACGAGAAGTACCGAGTTGTGGGAGTTGAGGGAAACCGGCTGCTGTTGCGGGGAGAGCACAGCGGCGAGGTGCTGACCGTGCATAACTCCGAACCCGAGATTCCACTAACCCCAGACGAGTATCCGTTGGGCAAGTTGATTGCGCTGACGGACCCATCGAGTGCGCCCTTGAACTAAGGGGCGATCCAATAAATTCTGCCACACTGCAAAGCCGCCTCCAAGGCGGCGGCTTTTGCAGTTCCCTGCTACGATTCGGCGGTAAAATCTGAGCAGCCGGATAGAAGCGATCGGATTGCTTCAAGGGCCGGTGACGGTGACGGTGAAACCTCCTCCGTTGTCGCCTACGTACCAGTCGTTGATGCCCAGAAAGAGCGTCCCCGCCCCACCCACCGAGAAGGTCTTGCCGGTGCCGATGAAGAAGAGCCCTCCGGGCATGATGCCAACCCGCGCAACTGCCTTGGTGCCGTCGACTGGGCTGAAGCCCGCTCGTTGGACCCTGCTCTGAGGAACGAAGACCCCGATCAGGGAGTCCAGCTTCGCCGTGCTCTCGCCCGTGACGCCAACTGACTCTTGCAGCGGTGTCTGTGCGCCTGTAGTGGACCATGGCACGCCGTCTGGGCCAGTGTTTACGCCGCCCGCGTCAGTCACGGTTCCGCTCACATAGGTGACGGTAATCGTCCCCGGCCCGCTGACGGTAAAAGCGGAAACGAGCGGTATGCACTCGTCGGCGGGGCTGCCGAAACATCCCGACGCATTTCCGGGCACAAAGACGGTCGTCTGCGCGGCCGCGGTTGTGGCCGCAACGAGCAGGACCAAGACGAGCGCTGCACTGAGGCACAGTGCTGTCCCATGAGGAACGAACGTGAGGTTTTCAGATTTCATGTTTCCTCCTCGCCACTAAGTTGTGGCTTGTGTAATTCCTAGGGTTTTGGTTCCTCCGGCCGCTAGGCTTTGTGAGGAGTGCGGACTCGGCAGGCGGGACCGGAAAGTTCCGAGTTCGTTGAATTGGATCTTGCGGGGCCCGGCTTACGGTTAGAGAAGGACTCGGAACCTCAAGGTGAAACTACTCCGCGTGGCTGCGCCCCGCGATGACCAGCATCACGGTGCGGTGTGATTTGGCTGGGTCGCGCCGGGAGCCTCGCTGCGCTCGGCTGGACGGCCGAGGCGGCCGTCCCCACAAGGGCCTGGCGGGACAGCGGAGTCGGCTGCCGTCCCCACATGATTCATTTCAACCTGCGCGGAGGGGCGGGAATCTGCATCGTACTCGCGGGAGAAGTGGCCGTAGAGTTAAGCTAAATGATTGAGGGCTTGAGGAGGGTGCGTGCGCTGCGGACGATGCGGCAACGAAAATAACGAGGCCAACCGCTTTTGCGGAATGTGCGGGGCACCGCTGGTGGCGAAAACTGCGGATGCGGGGCCATCGCAGGGACCGGTTGCGGAGCGGCGTCCGGCAGCCTCGCCAGACGATACAGCGGCTCGAACGGAACCCGTGATTACTGGACCATCGTTTCTGGGGTTGAACACTCCGCCGGCGGGCCAGCGCGGGGGACGTCATGCTGATACGGGGCACGATCCGCTGAAGCCGTCTTCCAATCTGGATTACCTTCTCGATGAAGAAGCGCCGAAGGACGGTCCGGGCAAGCTGATCCTAGTGGTGGTGGCGCTGTTGTTGGCGGTGGGATTTGGTTACCTGCACTGGAAACAAGGAGGATTCGACTGGCTGAACACGGGCGAGAAGAAGCCGGCAGCAGCGACGCCCGCGCCGGAGGCGGCGCAGAACAGCCCGGATTCCGGCGGGACAGCGGCAACTCCGGCGGGTGGTGCGAACGGGAGTGGGACGACCGCCACGGGTGGCGCGGCTCCGGTTCCGACGGACTCGGCGGCTCCGCAGGCGACTCCTACGCAGACTGGCTCGCAAGCCGCTCCGGCACAGAGCACGCCTCCGCAGTCCGCGGCGGCGCCGAGCGCAGTTCCGCCCAGCAAAACGGGCGATTCGAGCGCGGCGGCGGATTCGGCGTCGCCACCTGCGAGTTCTGATGCGGAAGGCAAGTCACCCGCAACTGAGCCGCCGGCGGGCGCGAAAGCCGAGGCTCGCAAGCCAGCAGCGAAACCTGCGGCCGCGAAGCCTGCGGATCCGGTGACGTTGGCGGAAAACTACATCTATGGACGGGGAGTACCGCAGGACTGCGATCACGGCTTGCGGTCGCTGAAGCGCGCGGCGGATCAGTCCAATGTGAAGGCGATGATTTCCTTTGGGGTGGTGTATTCGACCGGAACATGCACGCCGCGGGATTTGCCGACGGCTTACCGGTGGTTTGCGCAAGCGCTGCACAAAGAGCCTGACAATCAGGCGCTGCAGGATGATCTGCAGAAATTGTGGAGCCAGATGACGCCGCCGGAGCGGCAGCTCGCAATCAAGTTGAGCCAGTGATGGGGGGGCGATTCCGCCTGTCAGATTGCGCTTCGGCGGTCAGCGGCTAAAGAGTGTGCGTGAGAACTATTCTTTCGCCCCTTCGGGGCTTGTTCTTGTCCCACTTTTTGACCCACGGCTTACGCCGTGGGCTGCATTCTGACGCCGCTTCGCGGCTAAGTATCCGCGCCGGAGTTCCGACAGATTTGGGGGCTTGTTCTCACGCATGCTCTAAAGCCCTGGTCATTCTCGACCGCTTTACGCGGCGCTGAAAGCGCCGCTCTTCCACGGTGATGCACGCATTTGTGGTTTTCCGAAGTGCGACAGTAGTCGCCTTCCGGTCCACCTCACGCGACGACAAACTCAATCCCACTTGCCCGCTGGAGTGTCTGGCTGCTATGTTTTCGGCCACGGCGGTCGGGGCACAGCGGGAATCCGACTGGGGTCCTTTTGCGTACATCTATATAAGGAAGAGATTGAGGTTTGTTGAGGCCGCAAGCACAAGGCAACTCGGCGGATCTGGCGCTGGTGACAGGGCTGAAGTCCGGCGACCAGGGAGCGATGATGGAGCTTTACGACCGCTATTCGTCCGTGGTGTATGCCGTGGCGTTGCGCGTGCTGGGCGATACGGGAGCGGCGGAAGATGTGCTGCAGGAAGTGTTTCTGCAATTGTGGCGCAAGCCGAGCGCCTTCGATGCGGCGCGGGGCAGCCTGGGAAGCTGGCTGGCCGTGATTACGCGGAATCGCGCGATTGACTCCCTCAGAAAACGGCGGCCGGAAACGGATATCGAAGATGTAGTGTTGTCGGTGGCGCCGGATCTGGCGGGACAAGTGGAGTTGACGCGAGCGGCAGAGAAAGTGCGCGGGGTAATGGGCAACATGGCGGCGGAGCAGCGCAGCGCGCTGGAGATGGCATATTGGGAAGGCATGAGCCATTCGGAAATCGCGGACAAGACGGGAGAGCCGTTGGGGACGGTGAAGACGCGGATTCGCGCGGGGCTGATGGCGCTGCGGAAGGCGTTTCAGACGTGAAGAGCGGAGCTTGCGCTCCGCGGACAGCCGAGGGCGGCTGTCCCCACATAGAAGAATGAGCGAGCACGAACAATACGCGGAAGATCTTGCGTTGTACGCGCTGGATGCGCTGCGGGGAGAGGATCGCGCGCGGGTGGATGAACATTTGGCGGAGTGTGCGGCGTGCCGGCGCGAGTTGGAGCAGTTGCGCGGTGACACGGCGTTGCTGGCGCTGTCGACGGCGGGGCCTCGGCCTCCGCAGCGGGCGCGGCAACGGCTGCTGGATGCGGTTGCACGGGAGCCTCGCGTGCCGAGAATTGTGCAAACATCTCCCCGCCGTTCATGGTGGGGAGTTTTGGGATGGGCGGTTGCGGCGGCGGTGTTGATTTTTGGGTTGTCGTTGTGGCGGGAAAATTTGTCGCTGCGGGCGATGCTGGCGTCGGCGAGTTCTCGCGAGGCTGAGAGTGCGCGACAGTTGGACGAACTGCGGAAGATTGCGGCGCCAATTTTGCAACCGGAGGCGCAGCAAGTGACGCTGGTGGCGGCGAAAGCTCCGCCGCAACCGCAGGGCAAGGCATTCTATCTGCGAGGGCGCAGCAGTTTGGTTTTCCTGGCAAACAACATGCCGGCGTTGCCGCCGCAGAAGGTTTATGAATTGTGGCTGATCCCGGTGAGCGGGGCTCCGATTCCGGCGGGAGTGTTCCGGCCGGATGCGCGCGGGAATGCGAGCGTGGTGAATCCTCCGCTGCCGGCGGGAGCTGAGGCCAAAGCATTTGCGATTACGGTGGAGAACGAAGCCGGGGCGGCTACGCCGACGATGCCAATTGTGATGATGGGCGCGGGCGAGTAGCTATTAACGTCCCTCAGGGGCTGAAGCCCAACTTGTTTGCATTTCATGCAGGACTGGAAGGCCTGCTCCACCCTCGAAAAGAATCGCGGCGCTGAGGGGTTGTGCCACCACCGGAAGGCAAGAACTAAAGTCAAAAGCAGCGGGCAGGAGTGCCCGCTCCACACGGGCGCCGCACCTCGCTGCGCTTGGCGGGACAGCCGAGGCGGCTGTCCCCACATGGCCATTTCTGCGCGGACGCTTCTACGATCCAACTACTGGTTTTCGGAAACTTTCGCGGCTTTGGGGACGGCGACGCGTTCTTTGCGATAGGCGCGGGCTATGTCGCCGAGAGGAGTCTGGTACGGGAGCGATCCGAGTTCGGCCAGCGGAACTTCGCCTTTAGCGTAGCCGTAGGGCGAGGCACTGAGCAGGCTCGATTCGACGGCCATGGGATGCTCGGCGGCATGCTGGGAATGCTCCTGCATCTGCAGTGGCTGCGGGATGTTGCTCAGGACGGGAGCAGAAGTTTGTCCGAACGCGCTGGTGGCGCAGAGAAAGCAGAGCAAACAAAGAGCGAAAAGTGTCATTTTCATAGGATTGATCCTGTCCGGGGGAAAATGCCTATTTTTTGAAAGACTGGCGGAATGCCCGACTGGCGCGGCTTCCGGTATGGAATAGGGCAATCGGCATACCAAACCTGAGCGGCTGGGATTCGAGTTAGAGGGCGTGGATGGGGGTCAAAGAGCAAGAATTTGCACATATGTGGAAGATGGGGGCCGGGGCAGCAACAAGAGCCTTTAAGCGCAGAGATCGCCGAGAAAAAACCGCGGAGGACGTGCAGTAGAGCCTAGGAAAATTGCGGCTCTGACGTATACTGTGACACTTCAATTATGACCTGGCCGACCCAGCGCGCTAATTTCTTGGGAATAGTTCTGGTCCTATTGGTGCCGGCGGGATTGTGGGGGCAGACCGATTGTGAGGCGGGCAATGGGTTGCTGGATTTCGCGCCACCGAAGACGATGAGCGTGCAGGAGTTGATCCAGAAGTTTGGAGCTGCCGAAGCCGTTACGAAGGAGGCGCGCCTGCACTACACCTACAAACAGGATGTGCTGCTGCAGACGGTCGTCGGCAAAGATGTGACCGGGGAGTTTCACGAAGTCACAACGGTTTCCTACGACGAAAAAGGCAAGCGGCTGGAGGCAGTGACGTTCGCGGCGCAGCCTACCTTGCAGGGGATTCAACTTACTCCGGAAGACATGGAAGATATTCACGTGTTCATGCCGCTGATGCTGACCCGCGAGGACCTGCCGCAGTACAACCTGACATATGCCGGGCAGCAGCATGTTGACGACCTGGATACTTACGAATTTCACGTAGGGCCGAAAAAGGAAGAAAAGGGCAAGCGATACTTTCAAGGGAGAATCTGGGTGGACGCACAGGATTTCCAGATCGTAAAGGTGTGCGGCAAGAGCGGGCCGGACAAAGTACAGGTGAAAAAGCACGAGCGTCCGGAGTTGCATCCCACGTTTGTGACGTACCGGCAACAGGTGGATGGGCGCTACTGGTTTCCGGCGTACACGCGCTCCGACGATACGTTGCGGTTTAAGAACGGGCCGGTGCACTTGCGGGAGACCATCAAATACAGCGGGTACAAGAAGATCAGCGGCCGGTAGCACCAGAAGAAATCTATTTCGGCAGCCGAGAGTGAAAAAGGCCCTGCCGGAATGGGCAGGGCCTTCGGCCACCGAAGCGCGAACGACAACGGAAAAACTTACTCCCCTTTAGAGGTTTTCGGAACGCCAACACCGGTACAGAAGTCCCAGCCAACCTTGCACTCACTTCCGCCGGTCTTGATATCGCGGAACCATGCCTTGTATTGGGCCGCATTGGCGTATTCTTTGTAAAGCGCGCCCAGTTCGGCCTTGCTCGAGGTTCTGAGTTTGCCGGCGGAATTAGTGACGCCCGCCAGGTAGGGTGAGGAGACGCTGGTGCCACCAACCTGGAACCAGCCAAAACCGCCGTCGGCATCGTACATAGCCGGCCCGGAGTTCGGGTCAGCATCGGACGAGAGGTCGGGAACTCCACGATGAGTTCCGACGATCGACGAGATGACGTTCTGGTAGGCAGGCCTGGCTTCGAAGTGGCTCGATCCGCCGCCGCCACCGGTCCACCAGGTTTCACCACTGAAATTGCCAGAACTGTTGCGTTTGATGGTGGTGCCACCAGCTGCAACCACGCTGGCAAAAGTGGAGGGAACGCCGACGTTGTTAATGCCAGCATCGCCCGTGGAGGCAAAGTACACCACGCCCGGAGTGGTGAAATACGTCTTTTCATCATTCTGCTGTCCTGAATACTCGCCGCCACTCCAGCTGTTACTGACCACTCCGCCGCCGTTAGTGGCGACTAGATTGGAGGCAACTTGCTCGGCCAGGTACAGGTTAGCGAAGCTGTTGTCATGGGCTTCGACCAGGAAAATCTTGGCGTGAGGCGCCGTGGCAACTGCCATCTCGATATCCAGGGCTTCTTCCAACGACCAGCCTCCCGCATTGTTGGCAGGCCGATGCCCGTCGGCAAAGACCACGGAGAAGGTTGGAGTCGGCAAGCCAAACTGGGCGGCGAAGGTGTTGATGTCGGTGACGGCGTCCGGGTTATCGAACGCATCCACGAGCGCGATGGCTCCGACACCGCCAGTGGGAAGGTTAGTGGCGGTGGCGATGGGGCAACCGGCGACTGGAGTGACGATTTTGTAGACACAGGCGAGTGATGCCGGAGTCTCGCAGGTGGGCCCGCACGGGTTCGTGATGTCCGAGTGAATCTTCACAATGATGTTGGTGTGCGCACGAAGGCCCCTGTCTTCCGCGCGTTCGATGCTGGACTCCGGCGTGTACACTCTGGTCACGTCCTGTGCATGAACAACAGGCGCGGATGAAGTTGCAAGAAGGAAACACCCTGCCGCAACGATGGCGAGCAGCGCGATTGAACGTCTCATAACTTTGTCACCTCTATTGTGGTTTGGATTCGGATTCGACTGCGTTGTTGTCCTCGCGCCGCGTCAGGGGTCAAGAACGTCCAGCGGCTCGAATGGTCTGAAAGTGTAGCCGCATCACCTAGAGCGGTCAAGGTGGCCTTTAGACTCTGGTGCGCCAGGAACGCGCCACTACCATGGGTAGCACAGGGCAGGCGTCAAGGCGACTGGAACTGCCGGAGTCGGCAGCGGCCGCGACGGACTCACCGAACGGCCGCCGGCCCGAAGTAGCTGTCATCCAAAGCAGGAGAAGCGGATTCCTGAATGGCACGCATTTCGTCCTGCATGCGTCGCAGGTGCACGGCTTCGCGGATTTCTTCCCGTACTTTGTCTAGCGGTGTCGTCTCTTTCTCCCCGGCTTTGTAGATGATATATCCGCTCGGGTCGGAGAAAACCGGGGAAACCTCACCCGCCTTCAGGTCCATCACGGAAATCTGGCTCGGGGGCAGGCTGGCGCGCCGGATTTTCCCCAAGTCGGTGCTGGCAGAAGGGCTCTTGATTCCGGCAAGCTGGAATACCTCGTCCTGCAGTTTGTCGAACTTCTCTCCCGCTGCAGCACGCGCGTGCATTTTGTCGGCAGCTGCCTTCATGACGTTTTCCGACTCTTGCGTGCGCCTTTGATGTTCGGCATCGCTAAGCTTCTCCTTGGGAGCAGGCAGTTGCTGAATGCGGGGAATGAACATCCGTTGCAGGTGCACGTCCTGAAACTCGGCGAGGTTCTTGCGGTAATACTCTTCAATATCCGCGTCAGAAATGTGCGAAGTCTTTTCCTGCAGAGCTTCGTTCAGCTCCTCGGACAACACCTGGAAACGCGCCAGCTTCATGTGCTCCTCGAAGAGCGCCCCCTGGTCCAAACCCCTTTCGTGCGCTTTTTGGGCCAAGACCAGAGCGTTGACATAGCGCTCGGCGAATTGCCGACGGGCGCTTACCGACATTTTCGGCTGCACCGCCTCCAGGGTCTTTTCAAATTCGGCGCGAGTGATGACCATCTTGCAATTCGCAGCTGCCGTCTTGCCGGCGGGCGAACTGCCGCACACACCGCTTATCGTGATCACGGGTGCGTCGGGCGGAACTTTCGAGGCAGACCCTTCACTGTCGCCTGGGTTCATGGCAGCGGACGCCGCCGCCGGGGCAGTGCGAGAGGGTACAGTTGGTTGCTGGCCGGCCGGAGTGGATCTTGGGTTCGCTGCCGGGCTGCCAGTCATGGCGCCCAGCAGGAGACAGACGAGCCCATATTGGTTCATGTTCAGGATTCCTCCGGAAGAGATCGAAGCATGAAACAAAAATTCTAGCATGAGGCGAGGGCGCGAAGGATCAAAACGGTGGGCTGCCTTAAGTGGGCTGCCTTAATCCGTCCGGGGCGTGGGCAACAGATGCTGAAGATTCGCGCATGGGGGCGGGTGAGATGCCTTGTTGGGGGCCGCCTGGCCTGTGGAAATTACATGAGAAGAAAGTTAGGGGTGAAGGAATTTTCACAGTTGACAGGCAAAGAGAATGTGAGGAGAATCGTTCGATCTTGTTGTCCCCTGCATCCACATAACGCTGGAACCAACAAGCCTTTCGTGGGGATTCACAACTTGCAGACGCTGGTGCTGTCAACGACTCTAAGGAGATTCATACACATGAAGCAACGATTCACTGCGCTCAGCCTACTGGCTGCGCTTTTGGTGGTGGCCAGCCTGGCTGGCGCCGCCTACGCCCAGGACGACACTGATACTATGCCCGCGCATCCTCGGTTCGCGCGGTTGGCCCCGAAACCGGGAGATGGAACGGTCTCACCCGTCGCACTGCCCGTGTGGAATGGGTCGTTCGTGTACGGTGGCCATACCTACAAGTACCAAATGGTGGGAACAGCGCCCTCGACGGGAACGTCGACGACGGTTCCCGTGTTCATTATCCCGATCGCGTTGCAATACAAGACAGGCACAACGACGACGACCTTCAGTCCGGCGGCCAAGCAGAGCAACGGTAAATCCGCGGTCGGGAATACCGTGGCATCGCCGATCTTTCAGGACATGGACTGGATTGCCGGGGACGGCGTAACCGACCTGGGCACCACGCAGTACGAAGATGCGTTCCAGCGTGGTAATTTCTGGGGCCAGGTATCGTCGGCCACCGGATATCACGTGTTGTTGGGACAGCCGAAGGTTGCGCCGCTACAGACGTTCGTGGTGCCGGCGGCCGATGGCAGCGTAGGCAGTGAGTTTGGAGTGAAGGTAGGGCTGGCGGACATCAACTGGTTCGACGCAAAACTCCAGGCGCTGATCACGAAGTTCAAGCAGATTCAGCCGAACACATTGCCGATTTTCATGACCTACGACGTGTACTTGACGGAGGGCGGATGCTGCATTGGCGGCTACCATAGCGCTATTGGAGCACAGGCCTATTCGCACTTCACCTACATTGGCAAGCCGGGCGCGTTCTCGCAGGACGTGGGCGCCTTGTCGCATGAAGTGGGCGAGTGGATGGACGATCCGCTGCTCAACGGTGGCAATTCAGTGGCTTGCGGAATTCTCGAAGTGGGCGATCCGGAAGAAATCTTCGCCAATTATGGCGACTTTCCGTACACCCTGAACGGGTTTACCTATAACCTGCAGGATCTGGTCTATCTGGAGTATTTTGGCGCGCCCAACACCACCTCTGTGGGTGGTGAGATGACGTTCCACAATAATCCTTTCCATCTGACTGTCTGCAGCCAAGGCGGATAGTACAGTTGGTTTTCGATAAGGGACCCGCCCCGCGAGGGGCGGGTTTTTTGTTGCCGCAAGACGCTTGAATCGCGGAGGGCGCTGAGAACGGCCGCGGAGCGCGCCGGGGATAGCCTAGTTGTGGGTCGGTAAAGCGCCGTATTTTTGGAAGACGGAGTCGCGGGAGATTACGCCCTCCAGGCGGTGGGAGTCGGCGCGATTGACTACGGGGACTAGCGGGTACTGGTTCACGTAACGGAGAGCGGAATCCAGCGGAAGATCGGGATAGAGGCTGGGCAACGACTGGGCCGGGAGAACGGAGCCGAGCGTGTGTTCGCCCTTGCCTTCGCGGAACAGGCGCTGGAGTTGGCCGGCGCTGACGCTGTTCCATCCGCTGGGGTGCATGCGCACCAGGAAGATGGATTCGTTGGAATCCTGAACGCGGCGGGCGTTGGCGTCGACGTAGTCCTCGGCATTGAGGATGGTGGCGGGAACGGGGAGCATGGCATCTTCGACGCGCAGTATGGCCTCTTCACGGTTCTCTTCGAGAGAAGGCAGGATGAGTCCGTCCTGACGGGTAAGCAAGTCAAAGATGGGGATGGTCTCCAGGCCACGGGAAACAAGGTAGGAAAACGTGTTGGCGACGATGACAGGGACGATGATCTCGTAGTTGCCGCTGACTTCGAGGACCATAAAGACGGAGGTCATGGGGACACGGAGGAATCCGGCAAAGAGGACGCCCATGCCGACGAGGACATAAGTTCCGGTGGATCCGGTGAGGTAGGGGAAAAAGTGGTGCATGCGATCACCGACCGCGCCGCCGAGCATGGCTCCGATGAAGAGCGTGGGGGCGAACATACCGCCGGGAGTGCCGCTGACGAATGAGACCGTAGTGGCGAGAATCTTGAGCACGGCAAGGATGGCGAGAACTTTCCAGGCGTACTGGCCGTGCATAGCCTGGTCCATAGAATCGTAGCCAGCGCCCATGACCTGGGGAAAACCGAGGAAGGCGATGAGGCCGACGAGCAGTCCGGCGAGGGCGGGCTGGAAGTATTGCGTCCAGCGCGGGAGAGCTTTGAGGCGGGGACGCAGATAGCCGATGGATTTGGCGAAGGCGACAGAGGCCAGGCCGCCGACGATGCCGAGGACGGCGTAGGCGATGAGTTCGGTGGGGCGCTTGAAGGTGGTGACGGGAATTCGGAACAGCGGCTCGCTGCCGAGAAACCAGCGTACGATGACGACGCTGGAGACGGCGGAGAGGACGACGGAACCGAGGATGCCGGCGCTCCAGCGCCCGATGACCTCTTCGATGACGAAGAGGACGGCGGAGATGGGAGCGTTAAAAGCGGCAGCCAGTCCAGCGGCGGCACCAACCGGAGCCATGAGGCGAAGTTTTTCACGGGAAATTTCGAGCTGGCGTCCGAGAGCAGAGGCGATGCTGGCGCCGATCTGGAGAGAGGGATCCTCGGGGCCGAGAGATTGGCCGGAGCCGATGGCGAGCGCGGCGCAGATGAATTTTCCGACTGCGGTGCGGAAGGGGATGAATCCGTTAAAGATGTAAAGCGCGGCCTTGGTTTGGTTGACACCGCTGCCGCGGATGGCAGGGAAAACGTGCAGAACCAGCGCGGCCACGACCAGGCCAGCGAGTGCGGGGACGGCAAACAGGCGCCAACTGTGAGTTTGGGGGAGTGGGCCGAGCAGGGCGAGGTGCAGCCAGTCGATGGCTAGGCGGAAGCAGACCACGGCAAGGCCGGAGAAGATTCCGATAAAGACGGAAAGGATGAGGAAGAAGACTTCTTCGTGGAAAACGCCGTCGAGAGTGGAAAACAAGCGGCGAGACACCTGAAAGCGCGGTGCCGGGGCCGTCTTCGTGGGCTCGGGAGGCTGGTTGTCAGCGGCCAGATGGCTCATTGGCTGGCGGCCTCGCGTTTTTGAGAAATCAGAAGCAGAGCCAGGTCGGTGCCTTGCGGCGGGCCACAGGTGGCGGCGGTTTGCTGCTCGATCTGGAAGACGAGATCCATGAGGGCGTCTGGCAGATCGGTTTCCGCGGGCGAGCGGAGGCGGGCAAGATTGGGTTTGGCCGCGGTCCAGCGAGATTGCAGGCTGGCGAGCGGCGAGGCAGTATTGGCTTTCAGGTCGATGCTCTGTTGTTGAGCGCACGCGGTGAGGCGGTCTTCGGCCTGGGTGAAGGCGGTGGTGATGCGGCGGTTGCGTTCAGCGTCGGAGATGTGACTGCGAAAAGGATTGGTGCGGAGGATGAGGTCGGCGGTTGCGAGAAGTTGGCGAGAGTCGGCATCCTGGGGATCGGTCTTGACGCCTTCCTCCAAATAGCGCTGGGCGGTGGCGTAGTTGCCGGAGCGGTAGGCGGCTTGCCCGGCCCCGGCGAGCGCCGACGCGTTCGCGGGATCGAAGTGCAGAACTTCGCGATACTGGGCCAGGGCACCGGCGTAGTCCTGAGCCTGCATGAAAAGTTGCGCGGCCTGGAGATGCGCGGCGGCATCGGGCGGTAAGGCGGTGGCCAGGGCCATGAGTTCGGATTCGGCGTTGGCCGGAGCGTTCTTCTTCAGCAGAAACTGGATGAGTTCGATACGAGCTTTGGCGCGGTTAGCGTCAGGGTCGGAGTTCCAGGCTCCGTACATAGCGTTGTGGTAGTAACGGGTGGCGTCTTCGATGGAACCGCGATGGGCGGCGACGCGGGCAAGAGCGAGGTTAACGGCGGCATCTTGCGGTGTGCGCTGCCAGAGTGCGAGGAGGTAGGATTCGGCTTCGTCGAGGCGGCGGGGGTCGTTACTGTCGCGCAGGGCGCGGGCCAGGCTGAGCTGATACTGAGAGTTGGTGGGATCGCAGGTGAGGGCGGCGCGGAAGGCGGCGATGGCATCGTCGTAGCGTTGGGCGCCGGCTTCGGCGAGACCCTGGGCATAGAGCTTGCGGCCGCGGGCCTGCTGGTTGGCATTGTAGCGGGCGACCAGATGGCTGACGGCGGCGAAGGCGACGGCCGCGGCGAGCGTGAGGATGAGGAGGATGACGGGCGCGGAGCGGGGGACGAGTTTGGGGAGCGTCCACGACATCTCGTATCACGATATCATTTTGGGGGCGGCAGCGGAGGCTGGCGGCTGAACAACATGTACCTCGTGGGCTCAGGCCCAATTTAAATGCATGCCTTTAACGCAGGCCTGGAAGGCCTGCTCCACCCGCTCATCTCCTGGCACTCCACCCGCTTGTTTCGCGACGAAGTGCTCGCTTCGCTCGCAGGACAGCCGAGAGCCTGCCCTGAGCTTGCCCAAGGGCGGCTGTCCCCATATGGATCAACTCCAATTCTTCCGGAAGATCTGCTTGCGGTCACTTACGCACCAAACCAGGTCTGGTTCAGGTAATATATTGCGTCTGCTGGGACTGCCGAAGAATGAAGCGCGAATATCACAAGGGATACAGCCAGGAACTAAACCGGGACATGGAGGCGTTGGTGTTTGGGCATGCGGGCACACCGCTGCTGGTGTTTCCGACTTCCATGGGAAAGTTTTTCGAGTATGAAGACCGCGGCATGATTGGGGTGCTGGCGCCGAAGATCGAGCGCGGCGAGCTGCAGGTGTTTTGCCCGGACGGCGTTGACACCGAGAGCTGGTACAACAAGGGCGTGCATCCCAAGGTGCGGGTGCTGCGGCATTTGCAGTACGAGCGCTACATTCTGCATGAACTGACGCCGTTCATACGGTGGAAGAACCAGACGCCGCGACTGGCGGTGACCGGGTGCAGCTTCGGGGCGTATCACGCGGTGAACTTTGCGTTTAAGCACCCCGACGTGGTGACCCACTGCGTGAGCATGAGCGGGGCGTTCGATATCCATCAATTTCTGGATGGGTATTACGACGATGATTGTTATTTCAATTGTCCGCCGGACTATTTGCCGAACCAGAATGATGATTGGTTTTTAAGCCGCTACCGGCAGATGAAAATTGTGCTGGGGTCGGCGGATTGGGACATGTGTCTAGACCAAAATGTGAAGCTGTCGGCGATTCTGAATGGCAAGGCGGTACCGCACTGGCTGGACGTTTTTGGAGATAATTCCAACCATGACTGGCCGCTGTGGCAGAGGATGGCGGGGAAATATTTTTAGGGCAGTGGCCAGTGATCAGTGATCAGTAGAATACGCGTGATTGCTTCGCTTCGCGAAACAATCACTGCGCTCAGGATGACAATTTTAGGATGGGGATGAATCAGTATGGCCACAAGGAAGAAAAGCAACTCCAAGGCGACGGCCGGGCTGAGCTTCAATCATGCGATGGTTTATTCGCAGGATGTGGGGCGGGCGCTGGGATTTTATCGCGATCTGCTGGGCTTCAAAGTAGTCGAGGATATGGACTACGGCGGGCGCAAGGTTTATGCGCGACTGAAAGCGGCGCAAGGCGATGGGACGCTGGCGTTGCATATGGTCGAACCGGGGAACACGCTGCCTCCTGAGGATGGGATTTGGCTTTATTTTGAGATCAAGGAACTGGACAGATTTTGTGAGCGATTGCTTTCTGCGGGGGTGAAGTTTTCGCAGATGCCCAAGTTGATGCCCTGGGGATGGAGGCACGCTTACCTGGATGATCCAGATGGGCATGAGCTGAGTTTGTATTGGGCAGGGGCGAAGAGATTTAAGAAGAGCAAGATGGGGTGAAGGCGAGCTTCGGGCTTCGGCTTCGGGCTTCGGCTTAGGGCTTCGGCTTCCGGCTTCCGGCGGCCAGTTTCGGGGAGGATGCCTTGCGGCGGCAGTGACGGGGGCTGGGAGTGCAGGGGTCCTTCGACTGCGTGACTGCTCCGCTTCGCGAAACAGTCACTTCGCTCAGGATGACAGTTTCAGAATGGATTTCGATTTCACGAAATGGAGAACGCTGTGAAGAGGATTGGAATTTTGTTTGGGATGGAGAATACGTTTCCGCCGGCGGTGGTGGAGAAGATCAATGCGATGAAGGTGGATGATGTCGTCGCGGAATTTGTGCAGGTGGGCGGGGTGCGGATGGATGAACCGAAGAAGTATGACGTGATCATCGACCGGATTTCGCAGGATATTCCGTTCTACCGGGCTTATTTGAAGAACGCGGCGCTGCACGGGACGATTGTGGTGAACAATCCGTTCTGGTGGACAGCGGATGACAAGTTTTTCAATTATGCACTGGCGCACAAGCTGGGCGTGGCGATTCCGCCGACCGTGATCCTGCCGCACAACAAGCATCCCGAGGGGACGACCGACCGGTCGATGCGGAATTTGATCTTCCCGCTGAACTGGCAGGAGTTGTTTGATTACGTCGGCTTCCCTGCGTTTCTGAAGCCTTATTCCGGCGGCGGATGGAAGCATGTCTATCACGTGCATTCGCCGGAGGAATTTTTCCAACACTACAACAACACGGGCGATTTGTGCATGACGCTGCAGCATGGCGTGGTGTTTGAGGAGTATTACCGGTGCTATGTAGTGGGGCAGGAGAAAGTCCACATCATGAAGTACGATCCGCGGGCGCCGCATCATGAGCGGTATGTGAAGGGGAATCCGCCGCCGTCGTCGGAGGCTTTGCGGGCTCGGATTGAAAAAGATGCGTTGACTTTGTGCCGCGTGCTGGGGTATGACCTGAATACCGTCGAGTTTGCGGTGGAGGGTGGAGTGCCGTATGCGATTGACTTTCTGAATCCGGCGCCGGATGCGGAGATTACCTCGGTGGGGCAGGAAAACTTTGACTGGATTGTGAGTGCGGTGGCGGAGATGGCGGTCAAGATGGCGCTGAGCGGGGAGAATCCGGCGAAGGAGTTGCGGTGGGCGGGATTTCTGAACGGGACACCGGTGAAGCAAGCGCGCAGGCGAGAGCCGGCGTGGGTGGCGGAGCGGAAGCGGGGGAAGGCGGCGAAGTAGGGAGTGCCGAAACGCAGCCGAGGGCGGCTGTCCCCACATGAATCTTTAAGATGCTGTCCTCACATGAATCTCATATGAAAGCAAAATCCAAGGGTCGAAGCTCTGCGGCGATGGGCAAAGCTCGGCCGAAGGACGTAGACGCATATCTTGCGGCTGTTCCGGAGCCTGCCCGCGGCACTTTGAAACACATGCGTGCGGTGATTCGGTCTGTCGTCCCGGCGGAGACTACCGAGGTCCTCAGCTACGGGATTCCGACTTTCAGGTACAAGCGCGGGCTGGTGGCGCTTGCTGCGTTCACCAATCATTGCAGTTTCTTCCCGCTGGGTGCGTCGGTGCTCGACTCGTTTAAGGAAGAACTCAAAGAGTTTCGCGTCTCGAAAGGCACGCTGCACTTTCCGTTGGACAAGCCTTTGCCGGATGCGCTGGTGAAGAAGGTTGTGAAGGCGCGGATCGCGCAGAATGAAGGCCGGAAATAGGCCTAATCTTCCGAAATAATTTCCGGTCATTGTTATACTGTTATGGCCTAGTTTGCCTACCCTTTCGCCAAGAACGCAAAAGGATGGGGCACCCAGCAGTTTGCATCTTTACGCAAAACCAAGGTTCCTCGCTTCGCTCGGAATGACAAGGTATTTTCGGATTGACAAGCTATTTTCTTGACGCAACATGAAACCTACTTTCACCATCGGGATTGAAGAGGAATATCAGACGATAGATCCGGAGACGCGGGATCTGCGGTCGCATATTCATGCGGAGATTCTCGAAAAGGGCCGGCTGATCTTACAAGAGCGTGTGAAAGCGGAGATGCACCAGTCGGTGGTGGAGGTGGGGACCGGGGTCTGCAACAACATCAAGGAAGCCAAAGCGGAAATCAAGCTGCTGCGGCGCAATATTATCCGGCTGGCCAAGGAGAATGGGCTGCGGCTGGCGTCGGTGGCGACGCATCCGTTTGCGGATTGGAAAGTGCAGGAGATTCACCCCGACCCGCGCTACAAAAACATTGTCGAGGACATGCAGCTGGTGGCGCGGGCGAACCTGATTTTCGGTCTGCACGTGCATATCGGGATCGAGGACCGCGAGACGGCGATCCACATGATGAATCATGCGCGGTATTTTCTGCCGCACCTGCTGGCGCTGTCGACCAATTCGCCGTTCTGGCTGGGATTGAATACGGGGCTGAAGTCGTACCGGTGCAAGGTGTTTGACAAGTTTCCGCGGACCAACATTCCGGATTATTTTCCGAGCTGGGGCGAATACGAAAACTTCATCAAGCTGCTGATCAAGACCAACTGCATCGACAATGCGAAGAAGATCTGGTGGGACATCCGGCCGCATCCGTTCTTTAATACGATCGAGTTCCGGGTGTGCGATATTCCGATGCGGGCGGATGAGACCATCGCGCTGGCGGCGCTGATTCAGGCTACCGTCGCGAAGCTGTATAAGCTGCATGCGGCGAATCAGGGATTCCGGCTGTACCGGCGGGCGCTTCTCATGGAGAACAAGTGGCGGGCGGCGCGGTACGGGATGGATGGGAAGCTGATCGATTTCGGCAAGCAGACGGAAGTGCCGGCGCGGGATTTGATCCACGAGTATCTGGAATTTGTGGATGACGTGGTGGATGAGTTGGACTCGCGCGAGGAACTGAACTACATCCACACCATGCTGGAAACGGGAAGCGGCGCAGACCGGCAGTTGCAGGTGTACAAGGACACCGGAGATTTGAAGAAAGTGGTCGATTACATTATTGAGGAAACGGAGACTGGGCTGGCGGAAGAAGAGCCTGCTTCCGTGAGAAAAGTAGGCTAATGACGAATCCTGTAGACGAAATCAAAATCCCCACCCCTTCGGCAAGCTCAGGGCAAGCTCTGTCACAAAAAGCGCGACAAGGGTGGGGCACCCGCATCCATCAACTTGCTTTTGATCCGGAATACGCTCCTGGGGCGCGGAATGCGGTGCAGGTTTGCCTGCGGGTGCAGCCCAGCGAGAAGGTTTGCGTGATCACCGATGAAGCTACGCTGGAGATTGCCGCGGCGATCACGCATGAATTGGAAAAGCTGGGCGCGCCTTATTGCGCCTGGGTGCTGGAGGATCTGGCGGAGCGTCCACTGACGGATTTGCCGGCGCCGATTCTCGAAGACCTGGAGAACAGCCAGGTTTCGATTTTTGCGGTGCAGGCGCAGAGGAATGAACTGCGCACGCGCATGCAGATGACGGATGTGGTGAACCGGCGGAAAATCCGGCACGCGCACATGGTGAACATCAACCCGCAGATCATGCTGGAAGGTATGCGGGCGGATTTTCAGAAGGTGGACCGGTTGAGCGCGAAGGTTGTGGCGATGGTGCGCAAGGCGCGGCAGGTGCGGGCGAAGACGGCGGCGGGAACCGATTTGACGGCGGAGTTGAATCCCAATTATCACTGGCTGAAAACCAGCGGGATTATCACTCCGGAAAAGTGGGGGAACCTGCCGGGCGGAGAAATCTTCACAACGCCGGGCGAAGTGAATGGTACGTTTGTGATCGACGGCGTGGTGGGGGATTATTTGTGCGCGAAGTTTGGCAACCTGCGGGAGAATCCGCTGACCATCCACATGAAGAACAATCGTCTCACCGAGGCGCACTCGGAGAATCACGAACTGGAGGACGATTTCTGGAAGTACACGCATACTGACGAAAACAGCGACCGCGTGGGCGAGTTTGCCATCGGGACGAACATTGATCTCAAGGAAGTAATCGGGCAGATTCTGCAAGATGAGAAATATCCCGGAGTGCACATTGCGTTTGGAAATCCGTATGGAGCGCACACGGGCGCGGAGTGGGACTCGTCGACGCATATTGATGTGGTGGGGAGGAAGTTCAACATCTGGGTGGACGACGAGCAGATCATGCGGGACGGGAAGTTTTTGGTGGAAGTGTAGGGCGGCCATCCTTCGTGTAGGAAACTCCCCTGGAGGCGGTGGGGGCTTGATAGGTACAAGGGGGCCTTCGACTCCGCAAGACGCCCACTTCTTGGGCGTCTTGCTCCGCTCAGGATGACACACCTCATCTGAACAAACCTGCACTTCCATTTGTGGCACCAGACTGCCTGATGTATGATTCGTGCGTTCGATGTTAGCGGTCCACCCCTGCGGACCGGTTTCTTAGCATCCGTCGAATTCCTCTGGAGGTACCCTCCGATGAAACGCAACTATTTCATTCTTGTGATCTCCCTAATAATCCTTGTGGCTGTTCTCGTCTTTGCGGGCAGCGCTTTCGCCAATGGACCGAACGGGCAAGTTCTTCACCGCTTTCAAGGGACGGACGGAGCGAATCCGTACGGGAACCTGATCTCCGACAGTGCAGGGAATCTTTACGGCACGACGGAATACATGGGGGTAAGTTTCTACGGGACCGTTTTTGAGCTTTCGCCCCCGACCCAGTTCGGCGACCCCTGGACGCTGACTACGCTTTACAGCTTCCACAACAACGGCGACGGGGCACGGCCGACCGACGGCTTGATTTTTGACAGCAAAGGCAATCTCTACGGGACAACCAGCGACAGCGCTGCCGGCGGGTACGGAGAGATTTTCCAACTGTCGCCGCCGGCCACGAAGGGAGGCGCATGGACTGAGACGGTGCTTTACCACTTTCAGGGTGGTACGGACGGCGCCTATCCCCAGGGCGGGCTTATCGCCGACGAGCAAGGCAATTTTTATGGAGCGACGGAAACCTCGGTCTTCGAATTCAGTCCGCCGGCCGGATCGGGCGGAGCGTGGACATTCACCTTGTTGCATGACTTCACGAGCAGGACCAGCGATGGCTGGTCTGCTCAGGACGGGCTGGTGCGTGATCAGGCGGGCAACCTCTACGGAACGACAATCTGGGGCGGCTACGAGGGTAACCCGGATTGCGGTGAGGATGGTTGCGGGACAGCTTTTGAGGTGAGTCCGCCGGCGGCCCCGGGAGGCGCATGGACGGAACAGGTGATCCACACTTTCGGCATGGGAGGCGGCGACGGCATAAATCCCGAGGGCGGCCTGGCACTGGATGCGAAAGGCAATCTTTACGGCACGACGTATTCGGGTGGGAAGAATTACGGTGGAATAGCATTCCGTCTCGCTCCGCCCAGTCAAGCAGGGGGAGCGTGGACGGAGACGGTGATTCACGACTTCAGCTACAGCATCTATGATGGCGCGGCCCCTATCGCGACGATGATCCTTGACCCTGAGGGCAATCTATACGGGACGACCATGTTCGGGGGAAATCATTGCCGTTCCGATGGTGCGTACTACGGTTGTGGCGTCGTCTACAAATTATCGCCGGTGGATAGGGACGGCACGGCCTGGCACGAAAGCTTGCTTTACTTTTTTCAGACGGGACGGTACGCGGCGAAGCAACCTGCCGCCAGCCTGCTTTTCGATAATTACGGAAATCTTTACGGCACCACCGTCTACGGCGGCGGCGAAGAACAGCGGGGCACCATCTTCAGAATCGTGCCCTAAGGAGCCTAAGGGCTACCTTCGAACGAAACGCTTGCCGCGCAACATGGGAATCAAACCGAGCAGGCCCGACCCGAACAAAACCAGTGTGCCCGGCTCGGGAGTGGTGGTGATAGTGCCTGAGGTGACGGTTGCGCTGAGTCCGGTACTCAGGTCGCAGTACGAGCAGCCGGTGGAGCCTGTCCCCACCAAGAAGGTAATGGTGCCGCCCGCGTTTAGAGTTTCCGCCAAATTAAAGGAGTCTTTGGCGCCGAAGCTCGAAATCGTCCCTTTCCATATGATCGCGCCGTTGTCGAGGATCTCGACCGGATGCGAGTTTTCGAACGTGTCGATGCCAAGAAAAGAGCCGGTAATGGTGTAGGTACCCGCCGAAGGCGCGGTGAACACGACTGATACGTTGCCGCCCTCCGGGTCCATCCACAAGGTGTTGGTGGGATCCTGGATCGTGAGGTAGTCGACAGTACTGCCCGTGACGTTCTGAAGGATAATCAGGGAATTCGGAATGGGTTGACGAGTCCACCAGCCCGCAAGGCCGGTGCCTACAAAATTGTTAACCGCCTGGGAGCCAATGTAGGCCGTTCCGTTGTAGTTGTAGGTCCACACCCCATTGGGGTTGCTGGCATTGGAAAACTCGGTTACCACGTTGTACGAGTTCGCATACAGACTCGGGGCGCAACCCCATAGAACCAGGACCAGAGACAACCGAGCCAGGCCGGCAAGTGAGGCTTTCATGGGGTACTCCCTTCTGCGGCGTCGATATGTAAGGAGCGGGGCCTGCTGACGCGGCCAGCATTCCTCCTGCCATTAAGACGACAATGACAACAAAGGATCTGGGGCTGTCGTTCGATGCGGCTTTCAGAAATGTTTTGCAGTTTATCTGCAATAGTTTCGGAAAACGGATATTTTCCCTTCCCTTATCAGAAGGGTTCCCACCGTCCTGTACACTTGTCACCTTTAGTGAATAGGCTGCTTATGCGGCATAATCTTCTACCATGATTCCTTTCCTGCGAAAGCAGTTCAACGCGGGCTTCACGGCGGAAAAATATCAGACATTTTTGCGGCGGATTGATGACGCGTGCGGAACGCATGTCCAGTTCCGGCTGTCGGAGACGCCGTGCTTCTTTCCCAAGTCACTGCTGGAGCGCATGGCGGAGGATGGGAAAGAGCTGATCCGGCAACTGGTGGAGAGTCCGGAGTATCGGGCGCGGTCGAACGGTTCGATACCGGCAGAGTTCCGGGTGCCGAACGAGCCGGCGCATCCCATGTTTGTGCAAGTGGATTTTGGGCTGGTGCGCGGTGCCAACGGCGAGTTGCAGCCCAAGCTGGTGGAGTTGCAGGCCTTCCCTTCCCTCTATGCGTATCAGCTGACGCTGGCGCAAAGCTACATTGACGTGTATGGGCTGGAAAACCGGGCTTCGGGCTCCGGGCTTCGGGCTTCGCCGTCCGGCTCCCGGCTTCCGGCTTCCGGGGAATCGCAGCTGCAGTTCTTTTTGAGTGGGCTGGGGGAGAAGACTTATCGTGAACTTTTGCGGGCGGCGATTGTGGGAACGCATGATCCGGAGAACGTGATCCTGATGGAGATTCACCCCCAGGAGCAGAAGACGCTGCCCGACTTTCTGCTGACGGAAAAAATGCTGGGGGTGAGGATGGTCGACATCACGGCGATCAAGAAAGAAGGTGCGCACCTTTATTACGAGCGCAGTGGAGGCCGGGTGCGCATTCAGCGGATTTACAACCGTGCGATTGTGGACGAGTTGCAGCGCAAGGAAGTGAAGCTGGGCTTCGATTGGCGCGACGATCTGGACGTGGAGTGGGCGGGACATCCCAACTGGTATTTCCGGATCAGCAAGTTTTCAATTCCTTATCTGCGGCATGAGTCCGTGCCGAAGACCTGGTTTTTAGACCAACTGAAGCGCGTCCCGGATGACCTGCAGAACTATGCTTTGAAGCCGCTGTATTCGTTTGCCGGGCTGGGGGTGGTGATTGCTCCGAAGAAAGAAGATATCGCGGCGATTCCGGAGGAGAAGCGAGCGGAATACATTCTGCAGGAGCGGTTGCACTTTGAGCCGGTGATCGAGACTCCGTTTGGGGGGACCAAGGCCGAGGTGCGCGTAATGTATGTGTGGCTGGAGAAGTTGACGGCGGTGCTGACGATTATCCGGATGGGGCGGGGTTTGATGATGGGTGTGGATCACAACAAGAATATGGAGTGGGTGGGGGCTTCGGCGGGGTTGTGGCTAGAGGAGTAGGGCGAGAACGCGGTCAGTGGTAGGAACGCCTTGCTGGGCCGATGGTAGCGTTGGCGTGCAAGGGGTCCCCTCGGCTTCGCTCGGGGCAGGCTCTTCGACTGCGTGGCTGCTTCGCTTCGCGGACCAGCCACTCCGCTCAGGATGACAAGTGGTTAAGGTTTTCTAGCCGATTCTTTTTACTACCGTGGTTTGGAGTTCGTGGCCGTTGGGGCGGCGCAGGTAGAGTTGGTCGCCGGCGAGGCGGACGGGGACTGGGTCTCCCGGCTTCCATTCGCCGGGGGTGTAGCCATCGGCGGAGTTGCTGTCGTACTCCCCGGTGTAAACGACGCCCTGGACATTGATGACGATGGCGCGGCGCACGGGATGGGTGGTGGATTCGCGAAGGATTTCGGCTTCGGCGCGGACCCAGTTTTCGACGTCGTGGCCTGCCACGCCTCCGCTGCGGTGGTAGATTTCAGTAGCGCGCCGGCGGATGGCTTCCTGCACTTGGGGAGAATAGTTTCCAGACGTTTGCGCCATACGGGAACGGCCTCGCTATCTTGGAATCGTTAGCTTCATAGTAGTCGCTACAGGACAACTTAGAACCGCGAAAGGGACTCAAAAGGTCAGGGTGGTTTTCAGTTTGGGAATGCGAAGTTATTCCGGGACGACGGCTGGGTCGCGAGTTAGGAAAGCGCGCCAGACGCGCCCAGATCCCTCGCGGCGCAAAGGACGCTTGCTCGGGATGACAATCCGTCCGGGCCAGTTGACCTAACTCGCTGGCGGGCCTAACATTACCGCGTTCGGGAGCTTGGTTTCTCATGATTGGCCAGACCGTGTCCCACTACCGCATCCTGGACAAGCTCGGGGGCGGTGGCATGGGCGTGGTTTACGAAGCCGAGGACCTGAAGCTGGGGCGGCACGTTGCCCTGAAGTTCATTCCAGAAAATCTTGCGGGCGACCCTAAATCGCTGGAACGCTTCACGCGGGAAGCGAGGGCGGCCTCACTGCTGAACCACCCCAACATCTGCATCATCCACGGCATTGAGGACAATCACGGGCATCCCTTCATCGTGATGGAGAAACTGGAGGGGGAAAGCCTGAAGCAGTGCATCGGTGGACATGCCATGCCCACGGAGAAGCTGCTCGACATCAGCATCCAGGTGGCGGACGCGCTGGCGGCGTCGCATGCCAAGGGGATTGTGCACCGGGACATCAAGCCGGCCAACATATTCCTGTGTCCCTCGGGGCAGGTGAAGGTGCTGGATTTCGGGCTGGCCAAGCTGCTGCACAACGTGGGAACCGACAGTGACGGCGGGGCGGCAGCGGCTGCGGATCTTTCTTTGACCGCGGTAGGAGTGATTCCGGGGACGGCGGTTTATATGTCGCCGGAGCAGGCGCGGAGCGAGGAAATCGACTTCCGCAGCGACCTGTTTTCTTTTGGCGTAGTCATGTACGAGATGGCGACCGGGAAGAAGCCGTTTGCCGGCAAGAACTCACTGATGACGCTGGATGCGGTGCTGCATGACAAGCCGGTGCCGCCGGGAGAACTGAATCCGAAGGTGCCGGTGGAACTGGAAGGCATCATCGGCAAGGCGATGGAGAAGGACCGCAAAGAGCGGTACCAAAGCGCCACGCAGATGAAGGCGGACCTGCAGCAGTTGAAGCGCGAGAATGAGTCGGGGCAGGTAAAAAGTGGGCTACAAAGCGCGCGGCTGCGGGTCGCGAGCAATACATTTGGCCGGACTGGGAGCAGCCGGTGGCTGTTCTGGCTGCTGCTGGGAACGGCGGCGCTGCTGGTGACGGTGTTGTCGGCGGTGGCAGCGTACTGGATCAAACACCGGTCGGTGGCCAACGCGGAGCAGCAGAATGCGATTGCGGTGCTGCCGCTACAGAACATGAATGGCGATTTCGCCGTGGATTACCTGCGCTTCGCGCTGGCCGACGAGTTGACCAGCGTGTTGACGTATTCGCGATCGCTCGAGGTGCGGCCTTCGTCGGTGACGCGGAAGTATGTGGCGCTGGACCAGGATCCGAAAAAGATCGGACAGGAACTGCACGTGGGCAAACTGCTTACCGGGCACTTCATGCGGCAGGGGGAACAGCTCAGCGTAACGCTGGAAGCGATCGACGTGGCCAACGACCGGCTGCTGTGGCAGACGACGGTCACGGCAAATGTGAACGATCTGATTTCCCTGCAGGGGCAATTGAGCACGCAGGTGCAGCACGGGCTGTTGCCGGCGCTGGGCGGTACGGGAGCAGAGTTGAGCACGGCGTCGCGTCCGAAGAGTCAGGAGGCGTATGACCTGTATCTGCACAGTCTGGCTCTGCCCCATGATCCCGGACCTAATAAGGATGCGATTGCGGTGCTCGAACACGTGGTGGGAGAGGATCCGGGCTATGCGCCGGCGTGGGAGGAATTGGGACACCGCTGCTACTACGATTCGATTTATGGCGGAGGCGGGGAGCAGATGTTCCAGCGCTCGAATGCGGCGTATGAGCGGGCACTGGCGCTGGATCCGAACCGGGTGGGAGCAACGAGCAGTTTGATTACGAATCGTGTGGAACGCGGCGAACTAGGACGGGCCTACGACGCGGCGAAGGACCTGGTGCAGAGAAGACCGCAGAGTGCGGATGCGCACTTCGCGTTGAGCTATGTGCTGCGTTACGCCGGCATGACGGAGCAGGCGGGGCAGGAGTGCAACGCCGCACGATCGCTGGACCCGGGAAACTACAGTTTCCGGTCGTGCGCGTGGCCATTTTTGCAGATGGGTAAGACGGACCGGGCCATGGATTTCGTGCACCTGGACGCGGGCTCGGAATGGGCAGCGTGGGTGACGCCCTATGTCTATCTGGATGAGGGGAACGTCGCCCAGGCACGCGAAAGCGTGAAGAATGTGGCGAAGACTCCTTATTACCACCGGGAGCTGCTGGCAGCATGCACGGCAGCGCAGCGACCCGCTGACATGGACCGGATTGTGCGGGAGGCGGAATCGTCGGTGATGATGGAGCCGGATCCGGAGGAGTGGTATCGCATCGGGTCGCTGATGGCGTATTGCGGGCAGAATGAACCCTCTCTGCGCTTGCTGAAGGCGGCGGTGCAACAGAATTATTGCGCCTACTCGCCGCTGCTGGAGGATCCGCTGCTGAAAGACTTGCGCAAGGAGACGGCGTTCAATCAGGTGCTGACCGCGGGGAGCAACTGCCAGGCGGCGCTGAAGGAAGGGCGGCAGTAGCAGGGGTCAGGGGTCAGTTTCTGGTTTCTGGTTTTCAGTTTTCTGGTTCTGGTTCCCTTTGTCGTTCTAGAGTCTCGGTTCTGGCTTACTTTTCTTTCTGGCCTGGGTCTAAGTGTAGGCTGCGGGAGGAAAGAATTTGCGTCGGAGCGGGGGTAGGCCCCATCCTTGTAGGGTGAACTTCTTGGGATGCCAAAATCTTGCGAGCCGCGTGGGGCGGCTTGTCCGGCATTTTGTCCAAACTTCAATCGTCCGTACCGGGTTCGTATTCCCTTTGCTGCTGATTCCGGTTCTGCTGGTAGCTGCGCCGCCGCAGGCTGGGGAGAAACCGGTGCATCCGGCTGCGGCTGCTGCTCAGGGTGAGGATCGGCCAAGCCCTGTAGCCAGCTTTGCAGCTCTGCCTTATCAGGGCGTTCCACCCGAATTACCACAAGATCAAGGAGTGGCGGGATTGCGGCTGATGCTGCGGCGTTTGGGGACTACTGCCCGCCTGATGCAGACGGTGGCGCATCCCGATGATGAAGATGGCGGAATGCTGACGCTGGAGTCGCGCGGGCGCGGCGCGAGCGTGCTGCTGATGACGCTGAATCGCGGCGAGGGCGGGCAGAATAAGATTGGCAGCAATCTGTCGGACGTGCTGGGTGTGCTGCGGGCGGAGGAACTGCTGGCCTCCGATCAGTACTACGGCGTGCAGGAAAGATTCTCGCGCGTGGCCGATTTCGGATTCTCGAAAAGTGCGGAGGAAACTTTCGCGAAGTGGGGTGGGCACGATGTCGCACTGGCGGATATGGTGCGGGTGATTCGAACGTTCCGTCCGGATGTGCTGGTAGCACGGTTTTCGGGCACCGACCGCGATGGGCATGGGCATCACCAGGCATCGAGCATCCTGACGAGAGAGGCGTTCCGGGCGGCGGCGGATCCGAAGCGTTTTCCTGAGCAGATCGCACAGGGGCTCGAGCCGTGGCACGCCAAGAAGCTTTACATCGGCAATGTGTGCGGGTTTGGGGCGGCGACGTGCGAAGACGCGAAGTGGACGATCAAGCTGAATACGGGGGAGCGGAGCGCTGAACTGGGGATGGGGTATGTGCAGTTCGCGATGCAGGGATTGCGGCATCAGCTCTCGCAGGGAGCGGCGAACTGGACGATCGATCCGGGAGACCGGTTTACGTTTTACAAGCTGGTGGATTCGATCGAACCCGCGAAGCTGGATAAGGACGGGCATGAGAAAGACTTTTTTGATGGCATCGATACGAGTTTGCCGGGGCTGGCGGCGCGGTTGGGTACGGAGGAATCGAAGGTTCCGCAGTTGCGGCAGGAATTGGCGGAGTTTGCGAAGAAGGTTGCCGAAGGCAGTGAGAAAGCCAAGGGGACCGATGTATCAGCTGCATCGGCCCCTCTGATGGCAGTTGTGGCCGGGCTAGAGAAGGTATATGCGGAAGTCGACAAGAGCGCTCTTAGCGCCGGTGCTAAGTCTGACCTGCTGGCGAGACTGCAAGAAAAGCGCGAGCAGGCAGAAACCGCGCTGAACGAGGCCCTGAACGTAAGCTTGTCGGCGGTGGTAGTTACGCGGGTGGGATCAGAGGGCAAGGTCGCGAAGGAAATTCCGAAAGAAGCGGACGCGCTTACTACGGTTTCGCCGGGGCAGGAATTTCTGGTCGCGGTGGACTTCAACAACGGTTCGAAAGAGCGGCTGTTCATCGATGGGTTGAAATTGGAGGTGCCGGAGGGGTGGGGCACAACGTCCGACAAGACGAAGCGGGTGGCCATCAACCCCGGAGGCAACGAGCATGTGGTGTTTCGGTTGCGCGTGCCGAAGGAGGCGGCGTACACGCGTCCGTACTGGCATCGCGACGATCCGGAGACGGAGAGCCTGAATTATATCGACGACGAAAAGTATGCGACGCTGCCCTTCCCGCCTCCGCTGCTGCGGGCGCGGGTGGAGTATTCGATCGCGGGAGCGGCCGGTGTGGCGGGAAAGAACGGCGTCGGCGCGACCGTGGTGACGCGGTTCGTGGACGATGCCGGCAAAGAGCGAGCGCGTCCGCTGGCCGTGGTGCCGGCGTTTTCGGTTGCTTTGGAGCCGGGGACGCAGGTGATCTCGACGCACAACGGTTCGACTTCGACGGTGACGGTGGGCGTGACTGGCAATCTGAATGGGGCGACGCACGCGGTGTTGCGGTTGGAGTTGCCTTCGGGTTGGCGGTCGGAGCCTGCGACCGTTGCGGTGGAGTTCACGCGACGCGGAGAGAAGCAGGATTTTCAGTTCAAGGTCTTCCCCGCTGGCTTACAGGAAGGACGGGCGAAAATCCGAGCCGTGCTGGAGGAGGATGGAGAGAAGTTCAGCGAAGGTTACACGCTGGTGACGCGCGAGGATCTGGGCAGCTTCTATTATTACCAGCCGGCGGTGCAGCGGGTGAGTATTGTGGATGTGCAAGCGCCGCATGATTTGAAGATTGGCTACATCATGGGCGCGGGCGACGACATTCCCACGGTGTTGAAGCAAGTGGGTATGGACGTGACGTTGATTCCTCCGGAGAAGTTGGCCAGCGAGGATCTGATGCGATACGGAACGCTTGTGCTGGGGATTCGCGCCTACGATACGCAGAAAGATGTGGTCGCGAATAACAAGAAGCTGCTCGACTTTGTTTCCGCTGGCGGAACGCTGGTCGTGCAATACAACACGGGCATGGGCGATTTTAACAGCGGGCACTTCACTCCGTATTCGGCGGAGTTGAGCCGGGCGCGGGTTTCGGTGGAGGAAGCTCCGGTCGACATTCTGGCGCCGGAGGATGGGATTTTTCATTATCCGAATGCGATCACGGCCCGCGCCTTTGACGGCTGGGTGCAGGAGCGCGGGCTGTATTTCATGGACAAGTGGGATGAGCATTTCAAGCCGCTGCTGAGCTGCCACGATCCGGGCGAGGAGGCGCAGAAGGGCGGACTGCTGCGGGCGCAGTACGGCAAGGGAACTTATATCTATACGGGATATGCGTTCTTCCGGCAACTGCCGGCGGGCGTGCCGGGAGCGGTGCGGCTGTATGTGAATCTGTTGAGCGCGGGGCATGAGAAGCAGTGACCAGGTGCCAGTGGTCAGTGGCCAGTAAAACCCGCTCTGTATTGGCGATAACTTCGTCTGCTATTTCTTGATCCAACCAACGCATGGGTTTCCCTGCAAAACCGGAAATTAGTTCTCATGGCCTGATCCGCGGCATGGGCCTGGGGAGCGCGACTGCGCTCAACATGATTGACATGATCGGCGTGGGGCCGTTCATCACCATGCCACTGGTGTTGGGCGCGATGGGCGGTCCGCAGGCCATGCTGGGATGGATCGCGGGCGCGCTGCTGGCGGTGTGTGACGGACTGGTGTCGGCAGAATTGGGCGCAGCGTTCCCCGGGTCGGGCGGATCGTACCGCTACCTGAACGAGATTTATGGACCGAAGAAATGGGGGCGGCTGATTTCGTTTCTGTTTATCTGGCAACTTTCCTTCAGCGCTCCGCTATCGATTGCCAGCGGATGCATCGGCCTGGCAGGCTACGCGGCGTATTACTGGCCAAGCTTGGAAACGGTTTATGCCGCGCACACTGCGGCTTTGCCCATCCCCGGAGCAGGACCACTGCAGGTGAGCTGGATTGTGACACCGGGAACCGCGCTGGCGATCGCCATCTGCTACTTCACGGTTTTTCTACTCTACCGGCAGATCACGGTCATCGGACGCCTTTCGAAATTGCTGTGGGTTCTGGTGATGGGAACGATCGGATGGATCATCTTCGCCGGACTGACGCACTTCAATACGGCCCTCGCGTTCGATTTTCCTCCGGGCGCGCTCACCCTTTCACCCGCATTCTTCACCGGGTTGGGCGGGGCGCTACTGGTGGCCACTTACGATTATTGGGGCTACTACAACGTTTGTTATCTCGGCGATGAAATCAAGGATCCGACGCGGAATATTCCGCGGGCGCTGCTGCTTTCCATTCTGCTGGTGGCGTGTCTATATCTATTGATGAACTTGTGCATTCTGGCCGTGATTCCCTGGCGGGAGATGCTGCAGGCGGGGCATAACAACACGGGACTGTACGTTGTGTCTTTGTTTATGCAGAGGATTTATGGGGCGTGGGCGGCGTGGTTAGTAACGGGACTGGTCATCGTGACGGCGTTTGCATCGGTCTTCTCGTTGATGCTGGGGTATTCGCGAGTACCTTACGCGGCGGCCCTCGACGGGAATTATTTCCGGGTGTTTGCCAAAGTGCATCCGGTGCATCGCTTTCCGCATGTTTCGCTGCTGGCGCTGGGAGTGGTGGCGGCGGCGTTCTGCTTTCTGCGGCTAAGGGATGCGATCGCGGCTCTGGTGGTGATTCGCTTGATTCTGCAATTTCTGGTGCAGGCGGTGGGATTGATTGTGTTTCGGGTGACGCGGCCGGAGGTGGTGCGTCCGTTCCGCATGTGGCTGTATCCGGTGCCGGCGCTGGTGGCGATCGCGGGATTTCTCTTTATCTTGTTCAACCGCGAGAACTGGCAGAAGGAAATTCGGTATGCGGTGGTGATACTGCTGGCGGGGCTGGCGATTTACATGATTCGGGCCTGGAGGGGTGGGGAGTGGCCTTTTGGCGGGCGGTCTCCAGAGGTTCATTCACACAGTTAGTTAGCGGGGCAGCCGGGCTTCGCCCAGGCTGGACAGCCGAGAGCCTGCCCTGAGCAAGGTCGAAGGGCGGCTGTCGCTACATGAGATTTCTTGTGGCTGATCATGTTTCCATTCCGGCGGTAGTGGACGTGGGTGGGCGACGCGCGGATGCGGCTTGGGCGCCGTTGCGGGAGCCGCTGTTTCGATCCTTGTGGATTGCGGCCGTGATCTCCTACACCGGGACCTGGATGCAGAATGTGGGCGCGGGGTGGCTGATGACGCAGATTTCGGCGTCGCCGTTGATGGTGAGCCTGGTGCAAGCGGCCGCGGCGGTTCCCGTGTTCTTCGTGGTGCTTCCTGCCGGGGCGCTGGCCGATATGGTGGACCGGCGGCGGTTGCTGCTGTTCACGCAAAGTTGGATGGTGGCAGCGGCGGCGGCGCTGGGCGTGCTGACTTTGCTGCATGCGGTGACTCCGTGGGTGCTGCTGCTGTTCACGCTGGTGCTGGGAACGGGAGCGGTGCTGAATGATCCGGCGTGGCAGGCGATTACACCGGAAGTGATTTCGCCGGCACGACATGCTTCGGCGGTGGCGCTGAATTCGGCAGGATTCAACGTGGCGCGGGCGGTGGGTCCGGCGCTGGGCGGCATGGTGGTGGCGACGGCGGGGTCGGGGTGGTCGTTTCTGTTGAATGCGGCGTCGTTCTTTGGAGTGATTTTATTCTTGTGCCGCTGGCGGCGGGCACCGCATGAACCGCTGGCGACGCGCAGCGTGCGGGATGCGATCATGGAAGGCTTCCGGTACGTGCGTGGCGCGCCGCAGGTGAAATCAGTGCTGATCCGCACTGGGGCATTCAGTGTGGGCGCAACTTCCCTGCTGGCGTTACTGCCGGTAATTTGCCAGCCGCACGGAGCGCAGGGGTATGGATTTCTGCTGACCTGTTTTGGATTGGGAGCGCTGGCGGGAGCGGCGGTGCTGCCTCGGCTGCGGCTGCGCTATTCGGTGGACGGACTGGTAGCGGCGGCAACGGTGGTGTTTGCAGCCATGACATTCGAAGCGGGACAGGTGCATGTCTTTGAGCTGCTGTGCGCGGTTTTGTTCACGGCGGGCGCGGCGTGGATCGGGATTCTGGCGTGCTTCAACGTTGTGGCGCAGACCATGTGTCCGTCGTGGATGCGGGCGCGGGCTTTGTCGATGTACCTGCTGGTGCTGCAGGGGGGAATGGCGCTGGGCAGCGCGGTGTGGGGGGAGTTGGCGGCGCGCAAGGGCGTTCCGGTGGCGCTGGCTTGGTCGGCACTGGCGATGGTGGTAGGGTTATCAAGCATCGTGCGGCACCGGCTGACGGCGGATGAGTTGAAGATGGCTCCCGCGGTGGTGAGGGACTAGAAGATTCTTTTTCACCGGGCTCGGCGATGAAGATTCTGCGAGTGCTCCAGATCGCCATGCTGGTGAGCATCGTATTCTTTGGACTGGTGGCGGAGGGCCTTAAGGGCAAACTTTCGGCGGCACCGGCGGCGGGCATCTATTACGCAATCAGTTTGGTTGCGATTGTCCTTGTGGCGATGGTGGTAGCGGTGCGGCGCTGGTTTATAGCGAAGGCTGAAGCTGCGCTGGCGGTGCAGCCCACGAATGCGGCGGCACTCACGCGTTGGTGGGCGGGGAACATCGTTACCTACGCGCTGTGCGAGGTGGTGGCGTTGTTTGGATTTGTGTTGCGGGTGAACGGTTTTACATTCCCGCAAGTGGCGTCTTTTTATGTGGTGGGGTTTGCGTTGATATTGTTTTTTGGGCCGCGGCGGGCGACCGGGGAGATCTGTTGAACACCACGGAAGGAAGAAACGTTGTAGCGAAACGCTCGCTTTGCTCGCTGGACAGCCGAGAGCCTGCCCTGAGCGAAGTCGTAGGGCGGCTGTCCCCCCATGAGCTGGTGGTCTCTACGTCAGCGCAAGAGTTCCACTTTTTTTGCAGATGGAGGAATCATGATGAACAAGACACTTGGCTGGGTGGCATTGTGCGTTCTGGCGCTCGCGGCGGTGGGTGCGGCCCAGGAAAATAAGGGTAAAGATGAACACCGGACGGTCACACAGGTGCTGGACCACACCGTGTCGAATGTGGAGCATGAGTTTATTCCGGCGGCGGAGGCGATGCCAGAGGACAAGTTCGGATTCGCGCCCACGAATGGCGAGTTCAAAGGCGTGCGGACGTTCGGCCAGCAGATCAAACATGTCGCGGCCGTCAACTATGAACTGGGAGCGGCCATTTTAGAGGTGAAACCGCCGGTGGATATCGGCGACGAATCAGGACCGGACTCGATCACAAGCAAAGCCGACATCCTGAAGTATCTGAATGACTCCTTCGCCTACGTGCACAAGGCAGTGCAAACTATCAATGAAAAGAACCTGGTGGAAACAGTCAGGAGTCCGTGGGGAGAAGGAAGAGTAACGCGCCTCAGCCTGGCGACGAGCGTAACAGGCCACGGATTCGACCATTATGGACAGATGGTGGAGTATCTGCGCATGAACGGCATCGTACCGCCGGCCAGCCGGTAAAATCGGGCGCCAAACCCGATTAGTGGCGCTGGGAGCGGTTGGCGTGGCGATTATCGCGAACCGGCGCGAGGAACCCGCAAAAGTGTTGCCGGAAGCTGACACAGGGTTCTTTCGCGACGCGGGCGGGGTAGGAATCTACGGCCTGGAGAAAATTCTCGATCTCCTCAAGGACTTGGACTTGCCCACCGCGCTGCGAGGTGATCGCACGTGGCTGGACGTGACACTGCATTTTCGCCTTCATTCCTGCTCGCCCCGGAGAAACTTAGCTTGAGCTTCCAAGGAAGCCGCGCCCCGTACTTTTCTCAGAAACACGTGCTAGCCGTATAAGTTTCGCGCGGGGGGAACAATTAAAACTATTCGGGATAGCTGGCCCTGTAAATACCACTTTGGTGGTGTTTCGGACATGTACCACAGGCGGGCGAGAATGCAAGGGATTTTCGGAGGGGTCGTCGCTTGGAACTTGATAAGGAGGCGAGCCAGACGCGCGATTATTGCGTCGCCAAAACCGCGACGCCTCGCGCGGCTCGCTCGGGATGACAATCACGCTGAGCGGGCGCCGCGTGGGGCAATGGAAGTCAGCAACAGTTCGGCGCAGAGTCCACTCTGGGCGAGGTGGTCGGCGACGGACTTGCGGGTTTTCTGAGGGCTGGGGCGGGGATCGAGGAAAACGATGACCGAGGGCCCGGCGCCACTGAGAGCCGCGCCCAGGATGCCGGGTTGTCCAGTCAGTTCCTGCAGACACGGAAGCAGGGGGCAGAGAGGAGCGCGGTAAGGCTGGTGGATGCGGTCTTCGAGCGCGGCGGAGAGCAGGTCGTGGCGTCCCTGGGTGAAGGCTGCCAGTAGAAGCATGGAATTCTGGATGTTGACCACGGCGTCGGCACGGGAATAGCGCTCGGGTAGAGCGCGGCGGGCTTTCTCGGTGGAAAGGCTCTCGTCGGGGATAGCAAGAAGCAGAGGCCACTTCCCTTTTGGCCGGATGCCGACCACCAAGGCCTCGGCTTTCCCGGACATGCGGGCGACGGTGAGGCCGCCCATCCAACAGGCGGAGGCGTTGTCGGGATGGTGCTCGCGGCGGGAAGCTTCTCCGATGATCTGGGTGTCGGTCCAGCGCAGGCGACCGAAGTGGTTGGCCAGGGCGATGCCGGCGAGGCGCGCCGCGGCGGAAGAACCGCAGCCTTTGCCGATAGGAATGTCGTTCTTGATCCGAAGAGATACGGGAATCACGTTAGCGCTCTGGGCTTCGAGGATCTCGCGGTAGGTGGTGAGGATCAGGTGATTCTCCAGGCTGCGGCAGATCTCCTGATCGCGCCCGGTGACGGTGATAGAGAAGTCGGCGGCAGGGCGGGCGTCGATGGTGATGTAAAGATCCATGGCCAAGGCGGCGGCATCGAAAGCCGGGCCAAGATTGGCCGAGGTGGCGGGAAGCGCGAGATGCAGCGAGGCTGGGCGGCGGGTCTTCTTCCTGGTCCGATTGTTCTTTTTCTTAGACATTCGATTGCTTTTGTTCGGATTCCTCGGCCTGGTCCAAGGTTCGGATGACGGCGTCCAGGGTGGCGTCGAGGACTATGGGAGGATGACGGAACGGATTGAGCGAGGCGCTCTCGCGCTCCTGCGCTGGGAAAAGATCGCCGCGATGGAATTCCATGGTGAAGTCGGGATCTTTTAGCAGGTTTCCGGTCAGGACCAGGACCACGGTTTCATCCGGCTTCACAAAGCCCTGGTGGAGCAATTTTTTCAGGCCAGCGAGGGTGACGGCGGAAGCGGGCTCACAGCCAATGCCTTCCGCGCCGATCTCGGCTTTGGCTTGGGCGATCTCGAGTTCGCTGACCTGCTCGCAGGCGCCGCCGGTGGCTTGAAGGACGTTTACCGCCTTCTGCCACGAAGCGGGATTACCGATGCGGATTGCCGTGGCCCGGGTTTCAGCCTGCACGCTGACCAGATGCCTGCCTCCAGCTTCGCGCAAAGTTCGTACCAGCGCGTTGGCACCCTCGGCTTGAATCACAGACAACTTGGGAAGACGCGGGATCAGGCCGATCTCCAGCATTTCGAGCAGGGCTTTGCCGATGGCGGAACTGTTACCGAGATTACCGCCGGGCACGATGATGTGGTCGGGGGGCTGCCAATCGAGTTGCTCCATTAACTCGATGGCGAGCGTTTTTTGACCTTCGAGACGGAACGGGTTGACCGAGTTCAACTGGTAGACGGGGGCGCGGCGCACGAGTTCCTGGAGCAGGCGCAGGCAGCCGTCGAAATCGGTGCGGAGTTGGCAGGTGAGAGCGCCGTAGTCGAGGGCCTGGGAGAGTTTGCTCCAGGAGATTTTGCCTTCGGGTACGAGCACCAGGCTGCGCATGCCGCCGCGCGCGGCATAGGCGGCCATGGACGCCGACGTGTTGCCGGTGGAGGCGCAGGCCACCCAGCGGTATCCGGCCTGGCGGGCGAAGGTGGCGGCGACGGTCATGCCCGCGTCTTTGAACGAGCCGGTGGGGTTTAGACCTTGATGCTTGCCATAGAGTTGCAGGATGCCAGTGGCGCGGGCGGACTGCGGAAGTTGGTAGAGTGGAGTATTGCCCTCGCGCAACGTAATCACATTTTTCCCGGAGTCAGGCTTGGGGAGAAGTTCGCGGAACCGCCAGACGCCACTGAGGTCGAGATCTTCGTTCAAGGTACGGCGTTCGCGCCAGAGAGATTTCAAGGCGGTGGGGTGCGAACCGGATTTCCAGGCGGGGTCGGTGATCTCGAGCAGGTTGCCACATTGCGGGCAGCGAAAATCCTGCGCGGCGGATGGCGTGATCGCGGCGCAGCCGATGCAGCGGAAGCGAAACGTGGCCTGAGGCGGGGATTCAGAACGCTCTGAAGTGGTGGATGACGGCATGGAGTGGGAGCTTATTTCTGGCCTCGCAGGTACTGGTCATTCCGGTTAATCCAATCGGCGCGGGGCGGGGTGAAGACGTCGAGGTCCACCGTGTCTTCGAGCGCCTCGGCCTTGTGTGGCATGTGCGCCGGGATGCAGAGCACCTCGCCGGTGTGGACGACGATTTCCTGGCCGTCGATCCAGAACTTCAGCGCGCCGTCGAGGATGTAGGTGAGTTGCTCGTTGTGATGGCTGTGCTCGGGGACAATGCAGCCTTTTTTCAGCAGCACTCGCGCCAGCATAATTTCCTGGCCGACGACGAACTGGCGCTGCAGAAGCGGGTTCATATCTTCGAGCGGAATGGTGTGCCAGGGGATATGTTGCAGCGGGTGCTCGTTGGCCGCATGCTTGGTGACGGCGCGTTGGGCGCGGGAGTGGGACTTTGCGTCTTTTGCTTTTCTGATAGCGGAAGTTTTGGTTTTCAGTTTCTTCGCCATATCCGTGGCCTCAGGCTGGTTGGAGCGCCTCGATCAGGTTAGTGGACTTTGTCTCCGTACAATTTCACGGCGTTGTCATGCAGATAGCCGTGGGCGAGTTCGAGAGCCCGGTCTTCGGTGATTTCATTTTCTGAGACCATCTCGGCCAGCGCAGCGGCCAGGGCCGTGCGCGAAGACTCGGCTCCCAGCCAGTAACTTTCTTCCGCGCCCAGCACTTCATTGTACGGGAAGCAATCGGTGCCGAATGTGATCTTCTCGGGAAAAGTTTCCAGCCACATCTTGAGCGTGTCTTTGAAGGCGGAGGGATATTGAGCGAGTTCGCCGAAAGAAGAATCCAGATAAACATTCTTCATAGCGGCGAGCCAGATGGCCTCGCGCTCCAAGGGATAGCCGCCGTGGATCAGGACGAAGGTTGTACTGGCATAACGCTGATCGCGGAGCACGCTCTCCAGATTCATGACGTTGCTCTGCGACAGATTGAAGTAGTCGCCGATGCCGACGGCGGTGTGAATGTGCACCGGCAGATGAAAGCGGCCGGCGAGGCTCACCAGGAAGCGGAAGATGTAATCTTGAAAAATCCTGTATTCCTGCTCGGCGGGCACGGTGCCTGAAACATAGCGCTGATAAATGTCTTCGGCTTGCTGGCGCGTTGGATCGGAGAACGTAGTGGGGCGGAAGTAGGCCACTTCAAACTTCATGGCGATGCCGCCTTTTTTCTGATTGTCCATGAGCACCCGCACGACGAAATCCAGGTAGTCGTTGAATTTGAGCGGAAGTTTGGTGACGTTTTCCTGCTGCATCCAGCGGTGCAGCATTTTTTCCTGCAGGGGGATGAAGACGCCCTGGTCAGGATTACTTGCGGTTTCGCGCTCGTTGTTGAAAGGCCACATAAAAGAGTCGGCGAAGAACACCCACGGAAAGCGCTTGGGATCGAGGTAATCGGGCATCATGGCGCGATTGGCGACCGAACTCTCGGTGTTGAGCTTGTCGAGAATCAGGTTGAAATAGGCGGTGCCGGGATATTGTTTTTTCAGCTCGGCTTTTTTTGTGATTAGCCACTTGGCGTGTTCGGGTGAGAGATCGGCGTACGGGTATCCGAATAGGGCCTTGGCCGCGGCGATCAGTTCAGGATTATCGTCGCGGGTACGCAGGGGAGCGCTGGCGTCGGGAGGCGCGGCCATGGCGTCGACATCGGGATCGTCGGAAAAACCGGGGTGAGCATGGTGATCGAAGGCGGGGATTTTTTCGATCTGGGGAAGCAGGCGCTGGTAGATCTGCTGCACGTCCGGGCCGGGGAATGGGCGGGCTTGGGCAGTAGCGGATGAGACAGCGATGATGAGGAGAAAAGCGCGCGAGATTCTACATGACAGTTTCATTGATGTCCCTCATGGCTAAAGCCCGCAGTCATTGAAGCGATTGATCACAGCGCTGAAGCGCTGCGCCAGCCAAAATCAGGCCCATCCAGAAGCATCTCCAATTAAAGCAGGTCGCCTTAAAGCAGTCGCCTAACTAAAGCAAGCGCCGACTATCTTCCGGCTAGAGTTCCCTGCCAGGCCGCGGAAACTTTCATAATGCGGGCGGCGGCCTCTCGCAGATTTTCGACCGACGAAGCAAACGAGAAGCGCACGAAATGCTTGCCCGACGGGCCAAACGCGGCTCCGGGGATGGCGGCCACGCCAGCATCTTCCAGCAGGATGCGGCAAATTTCCTCGGCGCTGGCGCCGGTGCCGCGAATGTCGACCCAGGCGTAGAACGCGCCCTCGGGAGCTTCGCAGCGGAATCCGGGAACGGCATTGAGATCGTGAACGAACTGTTCGCGACGGCGCGTGAACTCGGCGACCATGCGCGGCGTCGTGCCTTCACGATCACGCAGGGCTTCGATGGCCGCATACTGCGTGAATTCGGCGACGCAGGTGTAGCTGTTGATCGCGAGCATAGCCAGCGAGGCCGCAACCTCGGGCGGAGCGACGGTGTAACCCAGCCGCCATCCGGTCATGGCGAAGCTCTTGGAGAAGCCGTCCAGCAGCAGAGTGCGCTCTTGCATTCCGGGATAGCGCAGCATGGAAACATATTCGCCGCCGTAGAGGATGCGGGCGTAGATTTCGTCGGAGAGCACCCAGAGATCGTGCTGGACGGCGAGTTCCGCCAGACCCCGCTGGACCGCATCGGTATAAACCGTTCCCGTTGGATTGCCGGGGGAGTTGGTAATGATCATGCGCGTGCGGCGCGTGATATTGGCGGCGATCTCGGAGAGGTCCGGCTGGAAATGGTTGCGGGGCGAGAGCTCGAAAGGTACCGGAACTGCGCCGAGACCGAGCGCGATCGAAGAATAGCCGGGGAAGCCGGGATCGGGGTAGAGGACTTCGTCGCCGGGCTCGAGCAGGGCCATCATGCCGAAAAATAATGCGGCCTTGCAGCCGGGCGCGATCACCATGTTGGCGGCGGAAACTTCGAGGTTGCGTGTGCGCTGCAAATACAGAGCGATCTCCTCGCGGAGCGCGGCAACTCCGGCCACGGCGCAGTAGCGGTCTTTACCCTCGGCGAGCGCCTTGGCGACAGATGCGATCACCGATGCGCCGGGATGGAAATCGGGTTCGCCGAGTTCAAGGTGAATGATGGAGCGTCCCTGGCTTTCCAGTTCCCTGGCGCGGGCAAAGACCGAGAGCGCACCTTCGCCGCTCATGACCGACATCCGGGATGCAATGGATCGCATGCAATCTCCAAAACAGGGTCTTAGGCCCTGGGTCTTGGGTCTTAGGGGTTAGGCGCCGGCAACAACAAGACTACGAATCTCGGGCTTGTGCACTTAAGACCGGACTAAGACCTGAGAGATTACGCCTAAAAACCTAAGACCAAAGTTTCACAATCCTTTATACATGCCGCCGTCGACCAGCACGGTCTGGCCGGTGATATAAGACGCACGCTCGGAGGCCAGCCAGACGATGGTCTCGGCAACTTCGCGGGGATCGCCCAGGCGCTGGAGCGGGGCGTCGGCGGCCCAACCAGCAAAAATCTCCTGCTCAGTTTTTCCTGACGCCGCGGCGCGGGCCTTGGCCAATTCCTTCAGACGGTCGGTTGCGGTGAAGCCGGGGCCGACGTTGTTGACCAGGATTCCATCTTTGCCGAATTCGTTGGCCAGGCTCTTTACGAGGCCGACTACTGCGGCCCGCACGGCGTTGGAAAGCACAAGATCGGTCACTGGCTGCTTGGTGGTGATCGAGGTCAGCGTGATGATGCGGCCCCAGCGCTTGCGTTGCATATAGGGGATGACCTCGCGGGCGAAATAGACAGTGCTGAGAAAGTTCGCCTCGAGGGCGCGTTGCCATTCTTCGAGGGTAGCGGCGAGGAAACCCTTGGCGGGCGGGCCTCCGGCGTTGGTCACGCAAATATCGACGCTGCCGAATTGTTCGGCCACGGCGGCGACGAAGCGGCTCACCGCTGCAGCGTCGGTGACGTCAAAGGCCTGGGCAAAGACTTCGGCGTTGGATTGCTTTCTGATTTCCTTGGCGGGGGCATCAACGGCGTGGCCGTGGCGCGGGAGTGCGCGCACATAGCGACGCGGCAGCCCTCGGCGGCGAAGGCTTCCGCGGTGGCGCGGCCAATCCCCTGACTGGAAGCGGCAACGAGGGCGACACGGTCTTTCAGGCCGAGATTCATGGACGGTGAATTATAAAAGGAAGGGAGCCGAACGCGCGATTATTGCGTCGCAAAAGACGCGACGCTTCGCGCGGCTCCCCCAGATCGCCTTCGACTTCGCTCAGGCCAGGCTCTCGCTGCGCAAAAAGCGCTTCCTCGGGATGACAAGGCTTCCCTTCCCTTGCGAGACTCTGCACGTCCAATTACTCTGGGAAACGAGGCACTCATGAAACGTCCCACCCGCCGTCCTGAAACTGCCGCCGTGCACGGCGCAGCCGACCTGGAAAAGAAAAACGGACCGGTCGCTACGCCCATCTACCAGACTTCCACCTTCGAAGTCACGGACAATGACGAGCAGCAGCGCGTGACCGCGACCGACCGCTACTACACGCGCTGGGGGAACCCGACAAACACGGTCGCCGAGCAGACCGTAGCGGAGATTGAGGGAACGGACGCCGCGCGCACCTTCGCCTCGGGAATGGGGGCGATCACCACCACGATCATGGCCCTGCTGAAGGCGGGAGATCACATCGTGGCGCAGCGCGACATCTATGGCGGCGTGACCAAGTTTCTGTCGCAGTGGCTGCCCCGGATGGGGATTGAAACGACTTTCGTTGACACAACGGACTATGAGCAATACGCGCGGGCGATCCGTCCGAATACGAGGCTGCTGTATCTGGAGTCGCCGACCAATCCGGCGCTGCGCGTGGTGGATTTCAAGAAGGCGGCCGCGCTGGCCCGTGAGCACAAACTGATCAGCATGATCGACAGCACGTTCGGCACGCCGATCAACCAGCGCCCGGCGGAGTACGGCATTGACCTGGTGATGCATTCGGGCACGAAGTATCTGAGCGGACATGCGGATCTGACTTGCGGCGTGGTGGCCGGGCGGAGGGATTTGATTGGGCAAATCAATGACACGCGGACGACGCTGGGCAACTGCATGGATCCGCACGCCTCGTGGATGCTGATTCGCGGGCTGAAGACGCTGGCGGTGCGCGTGGCGCGGCAGAACGAAAATGCGTTGCGCGTGGCCGAATTTCTGGCGCAGCACGGGAAGGTGCGGCGCGTGCATTATCCATTTTTGAAGAGCCATCCGCAGTACACGGTGGCGCGCGAGCAGATGAGCGGCGGCGGCGGCATGGTGACGTTTGAAGTCGAGGGCACGGGCGAGGATGCGCGGCGGGCGAGCGAGGCGATGCGCCTGTTTACGCTGGCCACCAGTCTGGGCGGAGTGGAGTCGCTGGTATCGATTCCGGTGCTCACGTCGCACGCCATGATCTCCGCGGAACAGCGGAAGAAGATGGGCGTGACCGAGCAGATGATCCGGCTCTCGGTGGGGATTGAGAATGCGGAGGATTTGATTGCGGACTTGGAACGGGCGCTGCAAGCCGTGGCCGCGCCGCAGCCTGTGCAGGTGGGGTGACGACAGCTTCTAGGCAACTCCGTTTTTTCCAGTACACACCGGCCGCGACCCCGCTAAGGCTAGAAAATGAACTTCAGCGCCAGTTGCAAAATGCGCGGAAGGTGCGTGCCGGCGGAACGCAGGTACGGACTGAGCGCACACGTTGGATCGCCGGCCGAATTATTGGCGCCGCCATAGCAGGCAATTTCGTTCGAATCGGTTCCGCGTCCAGCATTGTCGGCCGCCGAACCCGCATCGCCGCCGAGCCAGGTGTACTCCACATGATTGAAGACGTTGAACGCTTCCGCACGAAATTCGAAATACTTGCTCTCCGTGACTGCGAAATGCTTCAGCAGCGCCATGTCGAAGTTGGTGCGCCAGGGATTGCGCAGAATGTTTCTGCCCGCGTCACCGAAGGTCAACCCCGTTGGCAATACGAACGCCGCGGGGTTATAAAGCAGCGGCCCGAAGCCGGTGAGATTGCCCGCCAGAGGGCTGCTCGAGGCTCCCTGCCTCGGGTTGCCGACCAGGTCAGGATAGGAGCCAACTGTAGAAAACCCGTTGCCTACACCAGCATTGTCGGCAGTCGCGAAGAACCCGCCGTTATATACGCTGAACGGTGACCCGCTCTGAATCAGCGTAATCCCCGACCACTGCCAGCCCCCGAGCAGCGTGTGCGTCAATCCTTTTTGCTTGAAGAAGGGGAAATCATAGACGTACGCCAAGGTAATGTTATGGCGCTGGTCGAAGTTGGAACTGGCGCGGTAAGCATTGAGGTTGTACGAATTGACGAAGCCGGTATCGTTGTAGTCGGAAGAATCGTCAATGGAATGGCTGTAGGTATAAGCGGCGTTCAATTCCAAGCCGCCGATATTGTGGCGCAGTGACATTTCGAGCGCGTTGTAGTTCGATGACCCGGTCTGGTCCTTACGCTGAATGCTGCCGATGCCGAGGTACGGCCGATAGAAGGCCGAATTATTTCCGCAGGCAACCGCGAGATTATTGGCCCAGCCGCCGGTAATGCCGGTTGCGTACGTGGTGAATCCGGTTGCGGTGGTTCCATCGGGCAAGGTCACGGTGTATGGCCCCGGGGTGGCCGTCGCCATACCCCCGGATCCCGGTGACGTGTCAACAGAGATTCCTGGGCAATCGAATGGAGAAATCGGTTGCCCCGGCTGATAAGGATTCTGGCTCGCTGGAACCGGCAACATCTGGTTGTATTCGTAAGAGCGCGTCAGGTGTACGCCCGCGCTTCCGACATACGAAATCGTGGCCACCGTGCCTTTCCCAATGTCGTGCTGTATATCCATATGCCACTGCTGCATGTAGGGCCAGACCGCTTTGCTGGGAAGGGAGACAAACTGCAACGGAAAAGTGCCCCCGCTGCCAAGAATACCGGGGTTCAAGTTGCCGTAACCCAACACGTTGGAAACGTTCGATATGGGAGTGCTCTTGCTTTCGTATTCCAACGACTCGGTATTGGATTCGTTTCCATTCGTGTGTTCAAAGAAAATTCCGTAGCCACCACGAATCGCCCACTTGCCGTCGCCTTTCGGGTCAAAGGCGAACCCGATGCGCGGGGCAGGATTCCACCAGTGATTCTTCAAGCAGCCGGCGGGAACTCCCGCAGTTACACCGCAATCCACCCATCCGTTATAGGGATTGCCCACCACCTGGCCGGTTCCCGGATCCACGCTGCTGGCGCCCGAAACGTAAAAGGCAGGATCAAAATTCCAGGCTAGATTGTTCTTTTCGCGGTAGGTGCCGAAAAAGCTGAGCCGGATGCCAAGATTCAGCGTCAGGCGGCTGGTAAGGTGCCAATCGTCCTGGAAGTAAGGCTCGAAAATCTTATATTCCTCATGCATTTTGAGCGCGGCGCCCTCCTGCGTGAAGCTGCTGATATTGCCGAGGAGAAGATCGGCGAATGCGTTGCCGCTGGAGACAGCTGAGTTGGTGGCATCGAATGACAGCAAGCCGTTCACGCCGTTTCCCGGCTGAGGAATTTCATTCTTGTGCGCGTCCACGAAGTAGGCGCCAAACTGCAGGTTGTGGCTGCCGATAATCTTGGTCACGTTATCGCGATACGTGAAGGTCGGGTTGGCATTCAACGGTCCCGCCGGGACGTAGCCTGGGTCTTCGGCGAAACCGCCACCGTACTCACCGCCAGTGATGCTGATGCCCGGCAGTTTGTTGCCAAAACCATTGTCGTAGATTCCAAGCGCCGGATACCCGCTGGGACGCTGCCACGGGCCCGTCAGGTTTGTACTGATGTGGTCGGTGGTATAGCTGGCGACAAATTCGTTCAGCAGCGTGGGCGTAATGTTGGCCGTAAGCCGCGCCACCATGCTCACACCCGGATTATTGAAATTCGTCTGAATCGTCGGAAAGCTCGTGCCCGAGGTCCACAAGGGAACCGGATACTGCTGATTCCAGGAGTCGTGAATATAGCGAAAGCTGGCGCGAACTTTCTCGCCGATGTTCTGATCGATTTTAAACAGCTCCTGCCGCCAGTGCGTCGGCAAGGTGGGCTGTTGGTTCCAGGTATCAAGAATGCCGCTACCCAGGGCTCCGGAAGAAATGTTCGGCTCTGGAATCATGGCCAGCAAAGGTGCAGTGACCGAGGCGTTCGCGGCAAATGCAGGGACTACGTTGAGGTTTGGAGTGAAGACGCCCTGCACGATGGGGCAGTCGCTGAACGACCCGGTAGCTACGTTGGGACAATCGTCCGTGAAATCTCCCCCGCGTTCCGCCAAGGTTGGAACCGACGTTGAGGAGAAAAATCCGGATGCCGGGGTCAATTCGCGGCGCCATTCCTCCGACCAAAAGAAAAACGTCTTCTGCTTGTTGGTGTTGTAGTGTCCGGGAATATAGACCGGTCCGCCGATGGTGAAGCCGAAGTCGTTCTTCTTGTAGCTGGGACGCGAAGTTAAGAACTCCGGCGTCGCATTGAAATCGTCATTGCGTAGGAATTCATACAGATCGCCGTGAAAACGATTGGTGCCTGACTTGGTTTCCACTTCGACAGTGCCGGATCCGTTCTTGCCATATTGGGCGCTGTAGTTGGAAGTCAGTACCTTCACCTCGGCGATGGCATCGATGCTGGGGTAGACGTTGAGAGTGGTGTTGCTGCCGTTATCCAGGGCGTCGCCGCCGTCGATTTCGAAATTGTTATATTCTGTGCGACCGCCGTTGATGCTGAAAGCCACCGTGGAGGCTCCCGGCTCACCCTCATCGGCACCGGACTGGTCCGTCACTCCGGGAGACAACGCCACCAACTGCGTGAAGTCGCGCCCATTCAGTTCGAGTTGGCTGATCTCCTTCCCGCTGACCGTATTGCCCAGATCGGAGGATTGCGTCTCCACCTGGGCTACTTCTGAACCTTGAACGACGACCTCGGTGCTGATGGTGCCGACTTCCAGGGTGACATTTACGCGGGCCTTTTCTGCGATCACGAGAACGATCCCCTTGGCTTCGTACTTTTTGAAGCCCTGGGCGGTCACGGTCAAATCGTAAGAGCCGATGGGCAGCGAGGCGAAGAGAAAGTCGCCACTGCCGTTGCTGGGGGCGGTACGATTGATGCCGTGCTCCGCATTGCGGACCGCGACTTGAGCGTTGGGGACTGCGGCGCCGCTCGCATCGGTGACCGTGCCGGTGATGGAGGCGGTGTCCTGCGCCCAGGCTACCGCACAAAACGTCAGGACCAACAACAGGATCGGCGACAGCATGCGATGAGATTTCATGGTCAGGTCTTCTCCTGGTGCAAACGGCTCACTCGTCCCACAGAAATGCCCGAGGCAAAGCTGCGGTAGTTATCAATTTGTGCGAAACTTCCCCAAAATCCCCAAACCACCCGCACCCACAGAACGTTTTATTAAAACGTATGAATAGTGCTTTTGTAGTAGGTCTGCTGTCAAGAAAAAAGTGCTATACCCGCGCAACGCGGCCCTTCCGCCTCGGCGAAACAAACGTGCCTACAACAAGCTGCGCGTGGAGTCCCGCACCACCAACTCGGGAGCCACTTTGCGATGGTAGGCCGCGACCTCGCGTTTTTCGAGCACGGAATTGATGCCCTCGAGCACAATACCGACCGCCCCCGCACCCATTGCCTCCATGGGCTGGCGGACCGTGGTGAGCGACGGAGTGCAGAGGGCCGAGGCGGCGACATCATCGAAGCCAATCACGGAGCATTGCTCCGGCACGCGCTGGCCACTCTTGGTTAGGGCGCGAATGGCGCCGAAGGCGGTCATATCGTCGAAGGCCAGCAGCGCGGTGAAGGGACGCTTCTGCTTGATCAGGTCCTCGGTCAGTTTCTGGCCTGCCTCGAAGCTGGAAAGGGGATCGCGCGACTCGGGCAGGTCGACGGTGAGGCGGGGATCGAGTTCGAGACCGCACTCCTTGGCGCATTTGCGGATGCCGCGCCAACGCGGAGAACTGTCGGCCAGGGTCTTCGGTCCGCGGATGAAGGCGATCTTGCGATGGCCGAGCGAGTGCAGATGCTCAAGCGCGACGTAGCCGCCGACTTCGTTGTCGACGATGACTGAACTCATCGCATCGCCTTTGAGTTCGCAGCCGATCATGGCGGTGGGAATGCTGCTTTTTTCCAGGTCGGCGAGCAGGTTGATATCGAGAAAAAGCCAGTTGGCGAGGACGACCAGGCCCTCGATGCGGCGGTCGAGCAGCATCTCGAGATAGCGTTCGAAGCGGCTGCGCTCGTTGTGCACGTCGGTGAGGATGGGCAGGTACGAGGCCTGGTAGAGGGTGTTTTCAATGCCGCGCAACACCAGCGTGCAGTAGGGATCGGTCATGTCGAAGACCATGACGCCGACGGTATGGCTGCGCTTGCTGCGGAGCGAGCGGGCAAACTGGTTGGGACGATAGCCGAGTTTCTCCGCGGCGCGTTCGATGCGTTTCTTGGTGACCGGCGGAATATAGCGGGCCAGCGGGGCATCGTTCAGAACAATCGACACTGTGGTCGACGAGAACCCGCTCTCCTTCGCTACATCACGAATCGTAACCATCGACACTTTGCCCTTGGAATGCCGCACTGCAAGAATCCTGACCACTGATCCGGCGATTGCAGTTTGAGAAGGAAGCGAGCCAAACGCGCGATTATTGTGTCGTAGAGAACGCGACACTTCGCGCGGCTCGCCCAGATCCTTCGCTACGCAAAAAACGCTTGCTCAGGATGACAATCAAACTGCACTACCCTCGCGCTTGAATTCTACGCAGAGGTTGGCGGACACTACAGCAGAGAGTGAGACGAGTGTCAAGCACGTATCTGCGATCGCTGTTTTTGGGCGGGTTGCTGCTGGCCGGCGTGGCGGCGGCCGCACGACCGCAAGACCCCCCTTCAGCGAAGGTAGCCAAGCCTCCGAATGGCGCGCCAGTCGCCTCATCTGCCGCGCCCACAGATCCGGCACAACTTTTTCAGGAGGGGCAGGATGCCCTCAACCGTGGCCGATTGGACGAGGCCGAGCGCGACTTCCGCCGGGTGCTCGCGATCAATCCGCGGGTGGGCGGAGCATATGCGAACCTGGGCGTGGTGTACATGCGGCGCAAGCAGTGGACAAAAGCTCAGGAGGAACTGCGCAAAGCCGAACATCTGATGCCGGAAGTGCCGGGGATCCGGCTGAACATCGGCCTCGCCTATTTCCGGCAAAATGAATTTCTGAAAGCTATTCCACTTTTTAAATCCGTCGTGCGCGACCAGCCGGACGCGGTGCAGCCGCGGCACTTGCTGGGACTCTGTTATTTTTTCGCGGAGCGGTGGGGGGACGCCGCGAACACGCTGGAACCGCTCTGGGCGCAGGAATCGGGGCAGTTGAGTTATCTGTACGTCCTATCGATCGCGGCGCACCGGGCGGGGCGAGAAGAACTGGATGAGAAGGCCACGGCGCAACTGGTCAAAATCGGCGAGGGCTCGCCCGAATTTCATTTGTTCATGGGCAAGGCTCATCTAAATCTCGAGCAGTACGACCTAGCGCTGGCCGATTTCCAAGCGGCAGCGGACGCCAATCCCAAGCTGACTTTCGTCCACTTCAACCTGGGTCTGACCTATTTGAAGAAGCAGGATTACGAACATGCGCGGGACGAGTTTCTGAAAGATGCGGCCCTGGAGCCTGATCTGGCCTTTAATTACGACGAACTTGGCGATGTTTACGCGCTAATGCAAGAGGACGGCAACGCGGAGAAGAGCTACCGCGAGGCGCTGCGGCGCGATCCGCGGCTGGTGAATTCTTACGTAGGGCTGGCCAAGGCTTACCAGCGGGAAGAAAAGTATCCGCAGGCGCTGAGCGCGATTGAGGCCGCGGGCAAGCTCGACCCCCAGCGCACCGACATTCATTACGTGAGAGGGCAGGTGCTGATTCACATGGGGCGCAAAGATGAAGGCAAAAAGGAGTTGGAGACCAGCGTCCGCATCGACAACGAACGCCGGGCGGAACGGGAGAAACAGGTGGAGACCGGCACCGTGCCCTCGCCCGAACTTCTGCAGGACGAGCAGTGATACACTGGCCCGTCAAGCTGCTTTCCTGCGCCAATCGAACCCTAATCTAGCAAATCCGGCAGGAGGAAAAATCTATGAAACGCGCGCTGAAAATCCTAGCCATTATTGTCGTCGTGTTGATCGTAATCGTCATCGCGATTCCCTTCTTCATCGACGCGAACACGTTCCGGCCGAAGCTGGAATCGGAGTTGACCGACGCCCTGGGGCGTCCGGTCAAGGTGGGCAACCTATCGCTGTCGGTGCTTTCGGGCAGTGTGTCGGCGGACGATATCTCGATCGCGGACGATCCCACGTTCAGCAAAACGCCTTTCGTGCAGGCCAAATCGCTGAAGGTGGGCGTGGAACTGATGCCGCTGATTTTTTCCAAGACGCTGAACGTCACCGAGTTGACGCTCAACCAACCGGAGATCAGCCTGGTGCGCTCGGAGAACGGAGAGAAATGGAATTTCTCCAGCCTGGGAAACAAGAGTGCGGCGGAACCTGGCAAGGCGGCGCAGCCCGCTAAAGCGGCGCAGCCGGCGGGAGGTGCTTCGTCGAGTAGTTCGTCCAGCAACCCTTCGAGCAGTCCGAATCTCTCGGTGGCTAAGCTGAACGTGAGTGACGGACGGCTGACGGTGAGCCGCGCCGGCAGTAAGGAAAAACCGCGCGTATATGACAAAGTAAACATCGAGGTGACCAACCTCTCGCTCACCAGCTCCTTCCCCTTCAAGATGACCGCCAACCTGCCGGCGGGGGGCAGCTTAACCCTCGATGGCAACGCGGGACCGGTCGACGCCACGAATGCCGCCCTGACGCCGATGCAGGCCAAGGTTACGGTGCAGCAGATGAATCTGGCGGCGTCTGGGTTCATCGATCCGGCGTCGGGCATTGCCGGCATCGCGAATTTCGACGGAACCGTGACCTCCGACGGTCATGACGCGAAGACCACCGGCAAGCTCACCGCCGACAAGTTGCAGGTGGTGCAGAAAGGATCGCCTGCGGGCAAGACGGTTGAGGTGCAATATTCGGTCACACACAATCTCGCCAAGCAGGAAGGAACCTTGACCCAGGGGAATGTGGCCATGGGCAAGGCCGTGGCGCATCTCACCGGAACCTACGACGCGCACGAAACAACCACGTCCGTGAACATGAAGATGGTCGGGCAAGGCATGCCGGTGGACGACCTCGAGGCCATGCTGCCCGCAGTGGGCGTGGTGCTACCGCCAAAGTCGCAACTCAAGGGCGGGACGCTAGCGATCAATTTCACGATTGTCGGGCCGGTCGACAAGCTCGTCACAACCGGCACGATCAAGATGGAAAACTCGGCGCTGGCCGGCTTCAGCCTGGGCTCGAAAATGTCGGCCATCTCCGCTCTGGGCGGTAAAGGCGCGGGAGAAAAAGATACGACGATTCAGAACTTCAGCGCCGACGTGCGGGTGGCGCCGGAGGGCACGCGCGCCGACAACATCGATCTGGTCGTCCCGTCACTGGGTACGGTGACTGGAGCGGGCACGGTCAGCCCCAGCAACGCGCTCGACTTCAAGATGAAAGCGGACGCCATTCCATTCACCATCCAGGGAACGACAGAGGATCCGAAGTTCGCTCCCGACCTGAAAGGAATGGCGGGCAGCCTGCTGAAGGGCCTTGGGGACAAGAACGGTCAGAATCCGGTGAGCGGCTTGACCGGGATGTTCAAGAAGAAACCGAAATGAGTTAAGGACCGCGTCGGCGCGCTTCCAAGATCACACGTTGTATCCCTTAGCCTCTGCCCTTGCGGGAGAGGCTCTGTTTTTGCGGAGATTCCTGCGTAGCCTGATTTATCATGAAGAACATTCATTTTCATTAGGGGAAATCATGGTTACGGGCAACGACACCATCACGGAGGGCTTGGGCAGATATTCCATCGGCGAAAAGCTGCGCGCGCTGCGTCTGCGCAAGAGCATGGGGCTGGTGGAATTAGGCAAGCACACTGGGCTTTCCGCCGCATTGCTATCGAAACTGGAGCGCGCCAAATTGTTTCCCACTCTGCCGACTCTGTTGCGGATCGCGATGGTGTTTGGGGTAGGCCTCGATTATTTCTTCATTGACGAACGTAAGCGGCGGGTGGTGGGGGTCGTGCGAAAGAAAGACCGCGTGCGTTTTCCCGAGCGGCCGGGAACGGTGGATGTCTCCTACTATTTTGAGAGTCTGGATTACCGGGCCCACGAGCGCAAGCTGAGCGCGTTCCTGGCCGATTTTCAGGACCTTCCGCCGGAAAAAGCCAAGCCCCACCAGCATACTGGCGTCGAGTTCCTGTTTGTGATCAAGGGAGCTCTGGGGATGAAGATTGCCGGCGACGAATATGTGCTGGAGGCTGAGGACACGATCTATTTCGATTCCGCCCTGCAGCACAGTTACCGGAGGCTGCACCAGAAGCCGTGCCTGGCGGTGATCGTCACCGTACCGTGATTCCTCACGGCGCAGAAGAACGCTTCGGAATGACCATCCAAGCGCGGAGGAACTTTGGTAACTTGCGCCCGGCGGTATCTAAGTTGCTATCTTGGAGTCCGTTGACAACCCCAGGGTTCCAGACCATACTCGCGAAATAAGCTGCAGAAAATTGCAAACAAACGGGTTCTTGGCCGAGGGCGTGAAAAAATCTCAGCAGAAAACTGAGCGCCCACCGAGTACTTTTTTCCCGATCCGGGTTTCACCGTGTCATCACAGGAGGATCGTCGTGTCGAAGCCAGCTGCTTTTAGAGGATGGGTGCGTGTATTCTGCATCGTGCCGGTACCAGCCATCATTGCGGTAGCGTTGCTCGTTTTCTCTCCAGCCCGGCATGATAGCGCCGCCGGCATCGGCCCGGCCGCGCCCTTCGCGCCGCAGCCTGCCGCCGCCCCTGCCACGCGCGCTCGCATTCAGGCCAGCTATGCGGCGCTGCCATTGGCGTTTGAGCCTAATCAGGGCCAGACCGACGCACAGGTGAAGTACACGGCGCGGGGCAACGGATACATCCTTTTCCTGACGGCCGACGATGCGGTGTTTTCGCTGCACTCGAAACCGCTGGAAAAACATCCTACGGGTAATGCTCAAAAGGATTCGACCGCTATGGTGCACATGCAACTGGTGGGCGGCAATTCGCAGGCGCGGGTCTCGGCCAGCGGCCAACTACCGGGCAGGACCAACTACTTTCTGGGCAATGATCCGAGCAAGTGGCGCAGCGATGTGCCGCGCTACGGCCGCGTTTCTTATCAGGATGTTTATCCAGGCGTGAGCCTGGCCTATCACGGAGCGCAGCGCCAGGTGGAATTCGACTTCGTGGTGGCGGCGGGCGCAAATCCAGCGCCCATCGGCTTTCATTTCACGGGTGCGCAGGAGATGAAGACGGATGACTCCGGCAACCTCGTAGTCTCTTCCGCCGCGGGCGACGTTTTGTTGCACAAGCCGGTGGCCTATCAGGAACAGAATGGCGCCCGGCAGGCGGTGGATGCACGATTCGTGCTGAAAGCCGACAACCAGGTTAGCTTTGAGCTGGGCAACTATGACCGCAGCCGCGAGCTGGTGATCGATCCCTCGGTGAGCTATGCATACTCGACCTACCTGGGTGGGAGTGGCGATGATGAAGGCTACGGAATCGCTTTTGACGGCACCGGCGCGGCGTATGTGACGGGGCAAACAGCTTCTTCAGATTTCCCGGGTACAGCGAGTGGTACATTTAAAGGCACGGCAAACGTTTTTGTCACCAAGATTAAAGCGGATGGGTCAAGCCTGATCTACTCCACCTACGTCGGTGGTACAGGCGCCAACGGCGACAGCGGAAATGCAATCGCAGTAGACGGTTCGGGCGATGCGATTGTGGCCGGCGGCACAACCTCAACCGACTTTCCCGTGCTGCCCAATCCTGGGGCATTTCAAACCACACTCCACGGCACCACGGGCAACGCGTTTGTACTTAAGCTCGGTACCAGCGGTTCGATTAGTTACAGCACTTATCTGGGCGGAACGGGTAACGACTTTGCTCTCGGCATCGCCTTGGCGTCGGACGGCTCCGGAGATGTTCATGTGGTGGGGAAGACGACATCCGCAGATTTTCCCCTTCAGAGCAGCCTTCAGGGATTCTTGACGGGAAGCACCGGCAGCGGGTTCGTCACCAAGGTCAATGCATTGGGCACCGCCTTGGTGTATTCCACCTACCTGGGCGGCAGCAGTGTTGGCATCGGCGACGTAGCGAATGGAGTGGCTGTGGATTCATCCGATAACGCCTACGTCACCGGCCAAACTTTTAGTTCCAGCTTCCACACAACCACGGGCGTAGTCCAAGCCTCATGCAACAGCTGTACCAGCGGTAATTCCAACGCGTTCGTAACGGTCATCAACCCAACGGGACCGGCTTACGTTTACTCGACGTTCCTTGGCGGCAGCGGCAAAGACGGTGGTGTGGGCATCGCGGTGGACTCGACGGGCGCTTACGTGACCGGCGGAACAACTTCGTCGGACTTTCCCACTACCACGGGAGCGTTGCGGACCACTTACGCCACCAATGCGGACGCATTCGTTACCAAATTGAATCCGGCGGGAACCGCTCTTGTGTACTCGACATACCTCGGCGGCAGCGGGTTCGATATTGGGGCAAAGATCGCGGTAGATGGAAGCAATAAGGCCTACGTAACCGGCCAAACTTCATCGTCCGACTTCCCGACGGTGATCGCTACTCAGTCCGCTCTTGGGGGAGGAAACGACGCATTTGTCAGCGAAATCAACGCGGCGGGGTCGACGCTCGTATTTTCCACCTACCTGGGGGGGGTGCAGGACGAGGACGATGGTGGGAATTTTGGAGCCATTGCGGTAGATAGTGCTGGCAGCAACATCTACGTTACCGGAAACACTTCCTCTCTCTCGACAAGCAATCCTCCCTTCCCCATCTTCAACGCATTTCAGGCGGCCAACGCGGGTGGCAATGACGCCTTCGTGGTCAAATATGCGCAGTCGGCAGCCGCGTCGACTTTCTCGCTCTCGGCCACAGCGCTCTCGCCAGGCACGGTCAGTCCCGGAGGTTCGGCCACTTCCACCGTGTCGGTGATGCCGCCGAATGGTTTCGGCGGCCCAGTAACCCTCAGTTGTACGGTCACTGGCCCCAGTGGAGCAGTTCATCCGCCTACTTGCGGGGCGGCGTCGGCCACTACTGCCGCGCCCGCAACGCTGACTGTGAGCACGACACCCGCTACGGCGCTTCTGCAGCGTCCTATGAACGGCGGCTCCTCCAGTCTGTTCTACGCAATGTTCCTGCCGATTGGCGGGATGGCACTGCTGGGCTTCGGCTCGGGTTCGCGCCGGAGGAAGTTGTTTGGGTTCCTGCTCCTCGGCCTGCTCCTGAGCACTCTGATCCTTATGCCAGCCTGCGGCGGTAGCAGTGGCGGAGGAGGTGGCGGCGGAAGTCCGGGCACGACTGCCGGGACCTATACCATTACTGTCACCGGTACAGCAACCGGAGCAACCCAGACCGGAACATCTCCGGCTCTAACTCTGATTGTCAACTAGTCACGAACTCAGGAAACTGCAGGCCGCCTCTCACCGGAGGCGGCCTTCTTTATTTTGTGGACACCCGCCCGCGGTTTGGCACGAGGGACGACTCTAGTCTAAGATTCTGTCTGGCACATTCCGCACGGGTCTGTCCTATTTAAACTTTTTTGCGGCTGAGCGGCAGGCGGCATTCTTTCGGGCCGGTTCGGGCAGCGTTTGCGCCGTTGGAGGAATCGAAGGTAGTGAGTTCTCATCCAGGCATGGTGAATCCCAGGCAGGTTGCGCGCGCAATTCTCTTTGCTTTGTTGCTGCCGGCATTTTGGGCAGCGTCGGTGTCCATGGCGTACGGGCAGTTTACGCTGACCCCTTCGGCGCTTAAACCGCCGGCAGTGGATCCAAACGGAAGTGCGACGGCCACCATCGACCTCGCGGGCAGCGGCGGCGCGGTCTCATTCACTACTATTCCCTGCACGGTAACGCCGGTGCCGACAACCGGCCCGGCCCCCGTGTGTGCGGTGAGCCCTAGCTCAGACACGCCGCCCGCTCAGGTCGGGCTGACGGTTACGACCAGCGACAGCACTCCGCCGGGTCTGTACACCATTACCGTGACGGGCACCAACGGTTCGACCTCGCAAACGGTTACGCTGAACCTGACAGTAGTAGACCTAACCGAGGATTACTCGCTGACGGTGGCGCCCACCACGGCGACTCCGAGCCCGGTCACCGCAGGTGGCCAGGCGACCGCAGTTGTGACTGTGACCCCGATTGGGAGTTATGGCAGCGCGAATCCTCCGCACCAGGTGACGCTGTCCTGCTTGTCGGTGACTCCGGTGGTGGTGTCGGCGCCGGTATGTTCATTCGCATCGCCTTCGGGACAGCCCTTCGTAACCGTGAGTGGCACCGCGCCAACCGCTACTCTCATCATCACCACCTACGGCCCAGAGGTCACTGAGCGCAAGCTGCCGAACCGGCGCGTGTTCTATGCCCTGTGGCTGGGCATTCCGGGGCTGGCGGTGGCGGGTGTGGGGGCGGCCGGGCGCCGCAGGAAGAAGCTGATGGGGCTGTTCTTGCTCATGGCGATGGCCAGCGGTGTGATGCTTCTGCCATCCTGCAATAATTCGATCACCACCAATTCCCCCACTGGGATTGAGACGCCGGCTAATACCTACACGTTTACGCTAACGGGTACGGACGAAAACGGCGTGGCGCCCAGTAACGCGACCACCTGCCCGGTCAACGTGACCACGTGCGGCCAGGCGACCGTCACCCTGCAGGTGAACGCTCCCTAGACGCATGTGGAATCTGTGGACTTCCGCGCGGCGTGGTCTCGGATTGCGGTTCGTGTGTGCGGGCCTGGTGAATGTGAGCCTTCTCTCCTTTTTCCTTCTCTATGCTTCTTTACGCGCGCCCGCGTGGGCAGCAGCAGACAAGGGCCAGGACAAGAACCCGTCGCAGCCGCTGACCGTGCGGTGGAGCGAACAGCAGCCGGGATGCACCTTCTCCCGGGGCGACGCCGGCAAGTACAGCTATGGGCTGTGGTCGGGAGATGTGGGCGTCATCCTGGCGGTGGACGCGCGCGAGGTACAGTTGATTCGCCATCGCATCGAGCCCATCTTCGGAGTCCTGATCACCATCCGCTACCGGGGAGCGGCCAGTCTGGACCCGAATGGGGACGGAATCACGCTGCAGTTCATGAAGCACTTCAAAGTTGTGCAGACCTCGCTCGATCCTGACGATTACACCCAGAAGATTCAGGCGGACGCGGACGCACTCGACGATGAGACCAGGCGCCAGGTCGCGAAACATCCCGAAAAAAAGCAGGCGCTCGAAGCGCGCTTGCAGGACTACCAGAAATCGGTGAGCGAATTAATCGAGTTCCTCGGCCGGAACAGCCTGCGTCCCGCGCATCTGGATCGCGCCCATCCGGAAGCGAGCGGCTGGGTCTTCTTCGACACCAAGAACAAGTGGCTGGGAGGATGGAAGGCCCAGGAAGAATTCGTGTTGCGCCTGCCGCTGGATGGAAAGGTGTACGAATTTCCGTTCAAACTACCGCCGGAGAAGGGCGAACTGCTGCTGCAGAAACGGCAGTGAAGATCGGCTACCGGCTTCCGGCTCTCGGGTTCCGGGCTTCGGTTTGGTTCCCGAGTTTGCGCGGGCCCCGGATTTCTCAAGTCACGTCGGCCAAAGTCCAGTGCACTCCGAATGCTTGCAGATCCCGGAAGGGGGCGCCGGAAAGCGGAAGCCGGAAGCCGGTTTAGGACGCGGCACGGCGGGTCTGGCGCTCCAGTTCGGCGGCCTGATGCATGACCACGTCGCGCAGTGAAACCAGACCCTTCAGTTCCTTGCCCTCCACAATAGGCAGATGGCGGAAGCCGAACTCGTGCATGATGAAGAGACACTCTTCCAGGGTCTCGTCCAGGCTAACCGCGCGGGGATCGGCGGTCATGACTTCGGAGACTGCGGTGTAGGCGGGGGTGCGGCCCACCGCGACCACGCGGTTCATGATATCGCGCTCGGAAAAGATGCCGGCCAGGTCTCCATTGCGGAGCACGGGCAGGGCGCCGATGTTGTGTTCCATCATGAAGCGCGCCGCCTCCAGCACGGTGCGTCCGGCATCGATGGAGTAAACTTTGCGGTCTTTCACAAGGTCGCGCAGGGTGGCCATGGCTAGCTCCTTCTAGGACTTCGAGGTGGCGAGTGATCGGCCCGGACCCCCACCGTCCGGCCAATTCGTAGGCGGAACTACTTTACCACACGAGCGTTGCGGTCATCAGCCGGAAAAACGGGTCGAAAAAACGACTGGCGGCCTCGGAAGGCCGCCAGAAACGAAGTGACTGAAACTGGTCTAGGGCAAACTTCACTGCAGGTGGTTCAGCCGGGCCGGAGCGGCGTCGGCGGTGCTGTCGCCTCGAGGCGTCATCGAGACGACGATGTACTCGCGCTCCTTGCTGTCGAGATCTTCCACGCGCAGCAACATCTTGTCTTTGTCGAGGCGGAATTGCGCCTGCTCGCCGATGGGCAGAAGCACGGGATGCTTCACGTCGCGGGGACGGATTCGATAAACCGTCTTCTCGGCCTGCAGCACATATTCCTGGCAGAGTAGTTCCTGGGTTTTCTTATGACCCGAGTCGGTGCCGATCATTTCGCCGGCGAAACTCTGCGCATCTTTCTCGTCGATGCCACATTGCACCGAATCCATCTGCAACAACTTCCCGCTCTGATAGGCCTTGGGTTCCTTGGCATAGGCCGTGGAGGCGAGCAAAAGCGATACCAGGACTAGTGATCTGTAACGCATGAATCCCCCGGTTAGTAATGGAGACTGATTTGGCGTCCCGTTGGACCGGTAGGATCAACCGGCATGGACGCCTGAACATTAATTCTCACTAATCTTGAGGATGCTGTTTAGATCACCACGGTCACCGAACAAAGGTAACCTTCGATTGGCCGTGGGCTCTGCAATGGTGGCACGAATAAATAAGGAAGCTGATCAGCGTTCGACCAAGCCTGCAAGCGTGGCAAAGAATGCCGGGTAGGAGATGGCGGCGCACTCGCTGCCGCGAATCAGAGTCTCGCCCTGGGCGCGGAGAGCCGCGATGCTGAAGGCCATGGCGATGCGGTGATCGCCGAATGATTCCAGTTCGCCGCCGTGCAGCGATTGCCCGCCGGGGATTTTCAAGCCGTCTTCGCGCTCTTCCGGTTGTGCGCCCATGGCGCGAAGGTTGGTGGCGAGGGCGGCGATGCGGTCCGACTCTTTCACGCGCAGTTCCTTGGCATCGCGTACTTCGATTCCCTGCTCGGTGTAAGGGGCAATCGCGGCCAGCACGGGAATCTCGTCGATCAGCGCAGCGGTATCGGAACCGGTGATGGTCGCGCCCTTCAGGCGTCCGCCTTCGACTCGCAGCGTGCCGACGAGTTCGCCATGGATATCTTCGAGCTGCGTTACGGAAATGCGCAGCCCCATTTGCATGAGGATATCGAGCAGGCGCGCGCGGGTAGGATTCATCAGCAGACTTGTGATGGTCAAGTGTGAGCCGGGAAAAAGCGCGGCGGCACAGAGAAAAAACGCGGCGCTGGAAAGATCGCCGGGAACCCGGGCTTCGATGCCTCGCAAATGCTGGCCGCCGCGAATCCGCACTTCGTTTCCTTTGCGATCAAGGTGTGCGCCAAAGGCCCGAAGCGCGACTTCTCCGTGGTCCCGCGTTCTGAGTGGTTCCTCAATGCGCGTTTCTCCGTCGGCCAGCAGACCCGCAAAGAGCAGGCAAGTCTTCACCTGCGCGGTAGCCACTGGCATCTTGTAGTCGATGGCTTTGAGGCTGGCTCCGGTAATGCGCAGCGGCGGGCGGCCGTTCTGCGATGCGATTTGCGCGCCCATGGCGGTGAGCGGAGTAATCACGCGCTGCATGGGACGGCGGGAGAGCGATGCATCGCCCGCCATTTCGCTGGTAAATTTCTGCGCCGCCACGATGCCGCTCAACATGCGGATGGTGGAACCGGAGTTTCCGCAATCGAGCGGCTGGGTTGGAGCCGTCAGCGACGGGCCGCTTCCCTGCACTTCAATGGTGTTGTCGGCTTCTTCCTTTCGCTCCCAGTTCACGCCGAGCGAACGCAGGCAGCCGAGCGTGCTGGCGCAGTCCGCGCCGGTTGAATAGTTTTCGAGGCGCGACGGGCCGTCAGCGATCGCCGCCAGCATGGCGTAACGGTGCGATATGGATTTATCGCCGGGAAGACTGACACTGCCACGGACGTTACGCGCGGGGCGCACGATGACGTCGGACACACTTTTCATACTGAGAATCAATATAGCGGAAGGAAGAGGGGTGATGGTGATTGTGGGAATTGTTGATTGCTGATTGTTGATTGAAAAGCTTCTTCTGTGAGGCCAGAAACCGCGGTTTTCAATCAGCAATCAAAAATCAACAATCAGCAATTCTTTACGCCAGGGCTTTGGCCTCGGCGGTGGCCTCGCGCAGGACCTGCGCCGGAATTTCTTTCAGGCCCAGGCCAAACTCGAACATTGGGGTTTCGACGCCGCGTCCCCAGCGCGCCACTTCCCAGTGGGCGCGCACGAATTTCACGTCGGGATGCGCCGTAAGATCGAGCAGTAGCGGAGACTGTCCGCGATAAAACTTCTGCGGAAATGTGACGAGCGGCTTCGCGCCCCATGTCGTGCCGTCTGCCGAACCGTTGACGCTGACGTCGAGCGATTCCTGCTCGATGATGTTGGTAATATCGAGGGTCAGCAAAAACACGCGGCCGGTCGCTCCGCTTACATCGACGGTGGGGCCGTCTCCCTTGGCGCTAACTACAGTTTTCTCGGCAACTAAAACCGTATCAATCATGGCGGGAAAATTGTAGCACGCGGACGCGCAACGCTTGTTCCTTTACGACATTGCATCCAGGAATTGCCGCAGCAGTTTGCTGGCTTCCTCGGGCTGCTCCCAGGGTGAGTAGTGGCCAGCTTTCGGAATCACGCGCAGCTGGCTGCCGGAGATGTGCTGGCGCATGAGTTCGGCTTCGTTTACGCCGGTCAGAATATCCTCTTCTCCGGTGATCAGCAGCGTCGGTACATTGATGGTCTTCAATGTATCGACTGAGTCGGGACGCGCGGCCATGCCGCGCTGCACTAGCGCCACATCTTCGGGAGACATTTTCCGCATCATGCGCAGCGCGCCCGCGACCAGGTCGGGCCGCGTGTCGTGCGTGGTCTTGCCTAGAAGGCGCGGAATCATGCTCTCGAAAAACGGCTCGGTGCCGCGTTCGAGGACGTCGTTGGCCGCCTGCAGGCGTCCGGCGCGGGCTTCCGCGGAATCGGCCGGCGCCTTGGTGTTGCAGAGAGCGAGCGCCGCCACGCGCCCGCGATGCCTGCGCCAGAATTCGAACAGCGCATATCCGCCTATCGAAACCCCAACCAGCGGAGCGCGGCCGATTTCAGCATCGTCCATCACGCGGGAGATATCGGCGGCGTGCTTCTCTATGGTGGCCGGACCTTCGCCCACGCCGGAATCTCCATGACCGCGCAGATCCGGCAGAATGACGTGATAGCGCGTGGCCAGCGATTCAGCCACGGGCAGCCAGAATTCATGACTGACGGGAAACGGATGAAGTAGGACTACGGGAAGGCCTTCGCCCAGTTCCCGGTAGACGATCTCGGCGTCGTCACTCTTGACCTGGCGGGAGGCGAGGGGCATGCAGGGGATTTAATCACAGAGCGGTGCGGCCTGTCCTCCGAGCTACGGGTTGGTTACGCGCTGCGCGCCCACCGGCGCGGCCAGCAGCAGAGGCTCGTCCGGCATCACGATCCAGGCGATGGGATAGGAGATCAGGCCGATGCCCGTCATGAAAGACGTGACCAGCCACACCAGCCGTACCAGGGTCACGTCAATGTCAAAGTACTCGGCGCAGCCCAGGCAAACGCCTGCGATCTTGCGTCCCTGGCGCGGCCGCACCAGGCGCTTGCGGGCCACCGACGCGCCCACACGAATGCCGCAATAGGCACAAACCGCCGCGTCGTCTTGAATCACCTTGCCGCAGTAGTTGCAGTACATAGTTCCGCCTCTACACAATAATACGGAATTGTAGCCGGAAAGTTCCATGGAGAGACGGTGCGAAGCCCCGGCTCATGGATGTACGATAGTTCCCATTGGGGATCATAGTGCGCATCACAATCAATATCGATGACCGCTTGATGCGCCGGGCAATGCGGCTCAGTGGGGCTCCTAACAAGAAGGCCGCCGTGGATGCAGGGTTGCGATTGCTGGTGGACACACACGGTCAAGGATCGATCCGCAGGCTCCGGGGGAAAGTGAATTGGGAAGGCGACCTCAATCAGTCGCGCCAAGCGCGAACCGCTATGCTTGTGAGGAACGTTGACCGGAACCGCCCCTACTCCCTGTAGGCTTCCTTGATATGCTCCCTGGCCTTCTCGGCGGGAGGCGTGCTGCCGTTTTCCGCCAGGACGCTCTGATACTTCTTCATGGCCAACTCGCGCTTCTGCAGCAGGTCGTACATTTCGCCGGCGGCGAGGTTGGCTTTCTGCAGCGTCTCTGGATCCGGGTCCGCAGCTTCGCCCACCAATTCATACGCGGCCACGGCTCCGGCATAATCCTTCTGGCTGCGCAGCAACTCGCCCAAACCCCAGGCCGCCAGCTCATAGTGCAGGTTGCCGTACTTCGCTTCCCGGCCGTTTTGCCAAACTTTGCGATAGGCTGCCGCGGCTTCCTGGGCGTGGCCGCCCGAGCGCAGCAGGTTGGCTTCCTCCAGCGGGAATAGATAATTCCTTGGATAACGCTCCGCCAGATCGTGCATGATGGGACGAGCCTCGTCGTAGCGATGCTCGCGCCGCAGAAACAGGCTGAGTACCACTTTGGCGTCAACGCTGTTTTCTCCGTTGCTGTCAGCCACCTGATGCAGGTATTCGAGCCCCTTTTCTTTGGTTCCGCTCAGTCCCACCAGGGCCACTGCGACCTTCACGCTCCAGGGCAGGCTGCCCATCACGTAGTTGTGCGTACCGACAACCAGCTTCGCGTCCACGTAGTTGGGATTCAGCTCCAACACCCGCTCGTGATCATGGCGCGCACCCACCGCGTTGCGCAGGGAGGAAAACCAGGCGCGCTCGACCAGGGCGGTATACAGCGCAAACTGCGCCCGGGTGACCCCGCGGGCGTAGAGCGCGTCCACGCTGTCGGCATTGGCCTTGAGTTGCTGCTCTTCCAGGGTCTCGGCACGGCCCACCAGTTGTTTAATCCGTTCCTTCACGTTCGGGTCGGCGGCGCGATGGGCCTGGCCGATAAAGCTGTCGTTGGCATACTCGCCGCTATTCATCGCGCCCATGCGATAGAGTTCGCGCATCAGGATGGCGGTCAGCAGGTGGTTCACGGCGGCGGGGTCGTTGGGGCGTCGCTCCTGCACCTTTTCGAACTCCTGGATGGAGCGGTCATAATCCATGTTGTAGAAATGGTCGAAGGCGGCTTCGACTAGCGGATCATGCTCAGGAGAAGGGGCGGTGATCGATGCGAGAGCGCTTCCCGCCGGAGTTCGAGCTTGCGCTGTGGCCGCAAAGGAAAGCAGGCAGAGAGCGAGGCAAGACAGCACAGTCCTGGGAAACAACCATCTGGCCATTATGGGAGTCGACTGCATTCCTGCTTTAAGGGCGCTGAGTCCTAGTCTAACCGAAGATTGCCGGAGCACGGGACGAACCAAAGGCGTCATCGGGCAACTCCAACAAATGCTGGAGCTGGGCCCTATAATCGGCGCAGGGTCGAGGGTAAAACCAGGGTAACGGTGGCATCTTTACGCGGCCTGGCGAGTAATAATTGCGCGGAATTCCTAGAAGCCGGGTGCGGAAGACGTTGCAAGTATCTGAGTTGAAAACCGCTTAGGCGGTTGCCTGCTTTGGCGGTTGGGTTGCCTTGCTGAAACTAAGCGGTTCTATCTATGGCTGAAGTGGTTCAAGATACGCAGCAGGAGTTTTGGCGGTCGCCGACCGTGCTCGATCCGCTCACGGAGACCGCTCTCCCGGCTGCGTCGGAGGAAATGGCGGAAGCTTGTGCGGATTGCGGCACCGAGTTCATGATCGGCGCCCGGTTCTGTCATACCTGCGGACGGCGCCGCCCGGCACTGGCTGCCGCCGGTACCGATGCCGCGGTAATGGCCGGCTTGTGGACGCGGAGTGTGGCAACCATCAGGTCAGGAGCAGGCTCGGCCGCGGCCGTATGGCGCAAACTTTCCTTCCCTGACTGGCTACGCTATCTGCACTTCCACGAGATCAAGCGCTGGGTAGGATTACCCACCGCGCCGCTGATTGCCTTCATGATTGGACTGGGGTGCGTGGCCGGAGCCATAGGCGTCAGCCTCTTCTACAAAGCTTCGAATCTGGCGGAATTTCAGGCGATCCAGATGTGGCGGATCGAATGGCTGCTGGCGGCTACGGCGTCGTTTGTGGCCGGAATTCTGCTCAAGAAGCCGTCCGGCAACTGAGAAGCTTCTCCAGATCCCCCCAAAGGATCTCGTCTTACCAAACTCTCCCAAAAAAAGCAGTGTAGGATCGCAGCTTCCCGCTCACATTGGGACGAACGCCCGTGTTGGCCCACAACGTGTCGTCGGTGTAGCTTCCGTAGTTGAAACGGAGACCACCGTCGAATCCGGCGTGAAGATGGTAATCGCCCGTGGCTCCGAGGAGGGTCTGGGGCACGTTCACCTGAGACACGGGTCCAGACCCAGTTCCGAGCGCTCCCGCGAAGGCGGCGGCGAAAGCAGCTTGAGATGCGTATCCGGCAACGGAAACCGCTCCTGGGAAGTTGAGATAGTCCGCCGGATTCTGGTCGGGGCGCCAGCCGCTGTGCGCCGCCGAGTGCGCGAAGTTTACATCGAGCCCGACGCGCTTTTTCACTTCGTAGCCGGTCCGTATGGAAAAGGTCTGGCTCAACTGCTTGTAGGGAGCGAGCGCTTGGGTGTAGGTTCCGACGGCCGGGTCGTTGGCATACTGCATGTCCGTCCGCAGGCTGTCTTGCAGGTAGGTGTAGCCACCTCCGATGCTCCACTGCGGAACCGGCTTAATGGTCATAAACGCCGTGTCCACGTAGAGGTGGTTGCTGCGCTGCACCACTGGAAACGACCGCTGCAGAACGATGCTGGCATCGTTGCCGATGGTAAGCCAGGGAGCCGGAGTCATGCTGATGTCGCCAAACAGGCGGTGATTGGTCCGGGGGTCGGTGACATAGCCGGGATCATGCGTGCCCGTCCACTCATAGCCAGCTCTGGCATTCCACAAATCCGCGCTGTGAAAATGCACCGCCAAGCCCGCGATGTTGCTGAAAGTCGACGCCACGACGTAGAGCGGGTCCGTATTATCGGGCGAGGAGAACTGCGGCCACAAACCGGAGTTGGACCGCGTAACGTTCACGCGCTTATAGTACGACTCCAAGTCGAACTGCTTCGACACGCGGTATGCCAGCTTCAACCCCCCCCAGTGCCGGTGCAGAGACGGGTTGCCAAATGGGTAGAACACGGTGGGGTCCAAGAGGGAATACTCCGGCACAAACGCGTTGATTAAATTCTGCTGATGAAAGTCAGCCACGACCCGCAGCCGGGAAGTTGGGTTCCAGGCCAGCGTGGCGTCAGCATTAAACGAGTTTTGCGAGTGATTGCCGATGAGGAGCATACGCGGATCCGACGGCGGCAGCGTAAGCAGGTTGTTAGTCCGCGCGTAGCTGAGGTCACCGTTCAAGGTAACGTGATGCGCCACCGCCATGCTGATCTGCAGCGAGTCGGCCTGGGTTTGATGGTCCGGCAGCACGCTGTGAACGTAATAGCCGGCCGGCGTAATGGGGATGTCCTCGACACCGTCGCCGGCGGTTCCGTATAAGTCTCTCGGATTCTGTCGGCGATCGTTGAAGCTGCGATACTCGTGCTGGTAGACAAGCTTCAGTAGGCTGCCTAACTTGACCTCAGCGCCTCCGGCGATGTTGCGGGTCGTGTAGTTCAAAGTGCGGTACTGGGAAGCGGAGTGGCAGTTGGCGCAGCCTGAGTTGTCTGGTGGTACTACCCCGTCGCCGCCCATATCGAAGTACTGCATCTGGCTGTTTCCGTCGCGGGCCTGCCAGCCGCCTTTGACGAACAACTTCACCGGTATCTAGCAGGCTACTGAAAAATTGATTCGCAGCGTGTTTTTCTTTCTGTTGTTCGCCTTTCGCGATGTTGAAGGATCTGATTCTCGGTGTTTTGGTTGTCCCGGAGTCTAATTCCAGGCTCTACCGGACACACTTCGGCCACAACTTACACCGCTGGAACTGCGGCGGCCAAGTTCCGCATACGCACCAGATTGTAAGCGGCGCAGGCGAAGTTGAAGATCCAATCCACTCGGCATACTCCGCGATGGCGCAGCTTGCGCATCAACGCGATCGTCTTCAGCCAGCCGAAGCACTCTTCGATTCGCTTCCGCTTTCTTTGGCTCACGGCGTAGCCCGCGTGCCGCGTGGTACGGCCGTCAATCGCGCTGCCGCCTGGCCGCGCATGATTTTGCGCTACATGCGGCGTCACCCGCAGATTCCGGCACTCTTTCACGAAGTCGCGCGTGTCGAACCCTTTGTCTCCGCCCACGGTCACCGGCTTCGTTCCCGGAATCTTCTCCAGCATCCACAGCGCGGCGTCGCGCTCCGCTGTGCCGTTGGCCTGAAACACTTCCGCATCCACGATCAGTCCGTTGCGATTCTCCACCAGCAAGTTCCCGTTGTAACTCAACTTCGACTCCTTGCCCTCGCCTTTGCGCGCCAACAGCGACTCCGGATCGGTCTTCGATGCGTGCGTCTCATTCGACCGCCGCTCGCCGCGAAAGTTCACCGTGGGATTTCCGGGATCGTCCGGCGGCTGCTGTTTCTTGTCCTTCGGCTGAAAACTCTTCGCTCCTGCCCAGGCCTCCAGCAACGTGCCGTCAACCGTGAAATGCTCGTCCGAAGCCAGGCCCTTGGCTCGCGCCTGCGCCACCACATGCGCCAGAAATTCCTTGGCGACGTCGGCTTCCAGCAGGCGATCACGGTTCTTGGTGAACACAGTCGCGTCCCAGACCTGATCGTCCAAGCTCAATCCGATAAACCAACGGAACAGCATGCTATAGTCGATCTCTTCCATCAGCAGCCGTTCGCTGCGAATCGAGTACAGCATCTGCAGCAACTGCGCTCGCAACAGTTGTTCCGGCGGAATCGACGGACGCCCGACCCGAGCGTACATCGCATCAAACCGCCGCGACAACTGCTGGAGTACTTCGTCCACCATGGCCCGGATGGCGCGCAGCGGATGATCCTTCCGCACCCGCTCCTCCGGCGACAAATAACTAAAGATATGACTCTGCTGCTGATCGGTTCCGCGCATGCCTTCTCGTATCACACAAGGCTGTGGATTAGGAGTGGTTTTTCAGCAGCCTGCTAGGGCAACTGCACCTTGAGGGCAGCGTTATTCATCCTGCGCCGGATGCCCAGCAAGGAATCCGCAGGGACGGAATCGATGCGAATGATGTCGGGAGAAATCACGGAAGCTCCGAAATAATTGTTGTCGTCGAGGTGACGGATGAAGCTGCGATTGTCGAGGGTGAAGTCAAGCCATTTTCCGAAGGTGAGGCGCGACTTCAAGTCGTAGTCGTCGCGGCTCAGGATGTCCCATTGCGTCTTGATAGTCATGTGCTGTGGAACATCGATATAGGACAAGGAGAGATCGCCGCCCAGCGACTGTTGCAGGGAGTCGTATTCGCCCACCCGGCCGGCGTATCCGCTGGTGTCGAGGAACCGGTATTGCGGCATCATCACGGTGAGATGGTAGTTGACGTCAGGGGCATTCTCCGTCGATTGCGAAGCGCCGGAACTTGGTTGCTGAGCCTGGACCGGCCGGGTCGCTGCCACAACTGTGAGTGCGACTACTGAGAGGACGAGGAGTGCGGAAAGCCGTTTCATTGCGCGATCTCCTTACACAAACCAATTCTTCAAGGCTACTTGTCGATGAACTTGCTTCCGCCGGTGGCGGAAGGTATGTCGGTGCCATGAATTGCGTTATGACAGTTGGTGCAGCGGTCGACCAGGGGCAAACTCGCGCCGTTGTGGTGGGCCGAATGACACTGCAGGCAGAGCGCGGGCTGGCTCACCGTCAGCATGTTCTGGTTGGGAGATCCATGCGCCGAATGGCACTTCAGGCAATCTTCCGTGACCGGCGGGTGCTGGAACGAGAACGGCCCTTGATATTCGGCATGGCAGCTGAAACAAAGGTCGTTGGTGCTGGACATCTTCAGATTGTCGCCGGCGCTGCCGCCGTGGGGATCGTGACAATCCACGCAGCTCATCTTGCCTTCGCGGATCGGATGGTGATATGGAAGATCCCCTTCGGCATTCTGTTTCTGATGGCAGCGGATGCAGTTCTCACTTGACTGGCGTCGAGATTCAATCACTCGGGGAACGCCACGCGGCTCGGCCTGGAACTCGCTGCGGGCCTCGCCATGAGTATCGTTGTGGATTGTGTGGCAGTCGGAGCACTTAATGTCTTGCGCCTGATGTGCGCTGGAAAACCAGTTCCGCACATGATCGGACTTGGAATGGCAACTCAGGCAGGCGCCGTTGGCTTCTTCTGCTTTGCGGTCTTTGAAGCTGACGATCTTGTCTTTCGACTCGTTCGTGTACCCTCCGGCCGCCACGTGCAGGCTGCCCGCACCGTGGCACTGCTCGCATTCGACCTCGCGCATGGAGTGCGGGCTACGGCGATAGCTCTTGGCCAGGTCGCCGTGGCAGGCAGTGCACTGATCCGAGCCCACCTTGGTCGCGCCGGAGATCTCCACGTACTTGCTGAAATCCTGGCGCTGTTTCTCAGTTGTGGACTTGGGTTTGGCCTTTCCGGCAAATGCCGGAACAAAGAGAAGGAGAAGAACGGCGAGAAGACTGCTTACAAGCGAGACTCGTCTGGGCATGGCGCCCTCCGGACAACTATCGACACTAGTCGACGAGTGGGCCGGGGTCAGTGATTAGTGTCACCCAGACGTGTTCGTTCAGGATTCGCTTCCCGAACTTGCACCGCGCCGCTGCTGATTCATGCGGTAGAGATGATGGACGGGACCGGTTCCGCGTCCCAAGGGATGGCCGGCGGAAATTGCAGCAGTGACGTACGTTTTGGCCAGCAACGTGGCTTCGGCCAATCCGCGATCGAGGGCCAGGTGGCAGGCGATGGCGGTGGCGAAGGCGCAGCCCGTGCCATGAGTAGAGTTGGAACGTTGCCGCTCCGCTTTAAAGACTTCCTGTTCGATTCCGTTCTTGGTGGTGAAGCTCAACAACTCGATTGCCTTTTCCAGATGCCCGCCGGTGATCACCACGGCGGCCGCACCCATCTCATGCAGCTTCGCGGCCGCCGCCCGCATTTCGTCGAGATCAGTCACCTTCAGTCCGGTCAGAACAGCAGCCTCGTCCACGTTGGGCGTGACGACTGCAGCCAGCGGGATCAACTTCTCGATGAGTACCTTAGTTCCGGCAGCGTCGAGCAGGTCGGCGCCGGAGGTGGACTTGAGGATCGGATCCAGAACTATATTGGGCAGCTTGTCCTTGCCCGAGCGCTGGCCCAGGAACTCTGCGACTGCCTTCGCCACCTTGGCACTGCCGAGCATGCCGATGTGGACGGCGGCGATGGGGATATCGGATGCAAGTTCCTGCAACGTGTCGGTCACTAGAGCCGGATCGACGGCTTCTACCCGGCGGACGCCGGCCGTGGATTGCACGGTCATGGCGGTAATGCAGGCCACACCATAGCAGCCGTGGGCGGCTATCGTCTTAATGTCGGCCGTCACTCCTGCCCCGGAAGAGGGGTCAAACCCGGCGATGGTCAGCACAACCGGTGGTTTGTCAGCCATGGTGCTTGAGTCCTGGAGTCGATAATTGCATAAGAAGCTAGCCCATGTCTGTGATCGGCAGAAGCGGTTGAAAATCCAGAGACTTAGAACCGCTGGCGGTAAATTTCGGGGATCTGCCCCCCCATCTACTGCGAAAATAAATACTCTTCCTGCTAGCAACCTTGTACCTAAAACGCTCACAATAAACAACTTAGAAAGAGTTTCGCTGTAAGTCATTGAATCGATTGGAGATGAAAATTTTTCACGGTCTACGGATTGCTGAGTATTTACTATATGATAAATACTTAACACCATTGTTTTGAGAGACATATTAGGTATTACTCATGATAAACAACAAGTTACGTGAGATATCGATTACTAGGAGGTCACCATAGGGCATGCACTTTCGGGTTGACAAGCCTCGTCCCGCCCTCTACGATTTACAAACCATTAACCAAACAGCCTAGCTAGGACGACTTTTGAGATGCGAGGAGAACTGAATGCGAGGACGTATAGCTCATGGACTGATGATCGCTTTATTGGTCGTCGGCCTGGGAGCGGCTCAGGGCCCAAACAACTCGGAGGCCAGTTCCGCGCCGACTAGCCTAATCCAGAACAAGCCCGAAGTCCGTAAACCGGCCGGCAAGAATCAACCGTATCAAATTGGGACAGCTTCGTGGTACGGCGAGTATTTCGTCGGCAGACCGACAGCCAGCGGCGAAGACTTCGACATGTACGACATGACGGCGGCCCATCCTACGCTTCCCTTGGGAAGCTATGTGAAGGTCACAAACCTGCGCAACGGACGGGCGGTCGTGGTCAAGGTAAACGACCGCGGTCCGATCGTACCCGGCCGCATTATCGACTTGTCGTACGGCGCCGCGCAGGTACTGCAGTTTGAAAACCGCGGCTTGCAGAAGGTCCGCCTGGACCTGGTCAAGCCCCGCACGCAGCGCCGCCCGGTCTACGAGACCGTGGCCTATAACCGGCCTATGGCGGAACTCCGTTAAACGGCCTACACTGCTAGGGATGCCGGCTACTCTGCCCCACCGCATCCCTTTCGGTTCGACCATGGTCGATCTGCCAAGCGACGATCTTCGTCGAGGAGATCCGCGCGAAAAACTGATCGTCGCGCTGGACGTTTCCACGGTGGCGACCGCGCAGAAGATCGTTGCGGCTGTCGGCGATTCTGCGCTCACCTACAAAGTCGGCATGCAACTCTACACCGCCCAAGGTCCGCAGGTAGTGCGCGATCTCGTGGCCTCGGGACGTCGCGTTTTCCTCGACCTCAAGTATCACGACATCCCTAACACCGTGGCTTCGGCGGTGCACGAAGCGGCGCAGCTCGGCGTGAGCATGTTGACTGTGCATGCGGCAGGCAGCGGCAAGATGCTGCGCGCCGCGGTGGACGCGGCCCGCGCCACCAATCCCGCGTTGCTGGTGCTGGGCGTTACCGTACTCACCAGCCTCGACGAGCACGAACTGGAAATGATCGGCTTTCGCGGGACGGTGATCGATGAAGTCTTGCGTCTGGCCACGCTGGCTCGGGCCAACGGATGTCAGGGAATCGTCGCTTCCGCGCGCGAAGCGTCCAGATTGCGTACGGAGCTCGGAAACGACTTCGCCATCGTGACTCCCGGCGTACGTCCCGCCGGCAGCGGCCACGGAGACCAGGTGCGCGTCGTTACTCCCGCGGAAGCCATCGCCTCGGGAGCGAGCCACATCGTGGTGGGACGCCCCATCACCGAAGCTGCCGACCCGGCTGCGGAAGCGCGGGCAATTCTGGGGCAGATCAGCTCCTAGAAAAACTCCTTTACGCATGCGAAAGACGCGAGTACGATTGCGTCGCCTTTCAAATCATCCAGAACTCATTAAGCACTGCCGTTGACAAGTGAGACGCGCAGTAGCGTCAGCAATTCAATTTCACGTCGAGGAGAAAGTCATGACCCAGAAAAGTTTCTGGCGCGCATTCGTAATCCTTGGCTTTTGTTTTGCTCTCTGCGTGCCTGCTGGGGTGCAGGCTCAATCAATCGGCGCTGGCGACGGCCCAATCGGCGGTGTCACGACCGCGGAGGTAGTCGGAGCAATCGTCGCAGCCGCCGCAATCGTCGTAGTCATCGTTGTCGTTTCGGTTCACTATTCGAAAAAGCGGACGATTACGGGATGTGTGAGCTCGGGGGCGAACGGAATGACGGTCACCGACGAAAAAGACAAACAAATCTACGCGCTCACCAGCAACACAGAGGGCATTAAGCCTGGCGATCGAATGAAGCTGCATGGAAAGAGAGTAAAGTCGAAAGGCCCCGACAAGACGCTGGTGTGGGAAACCAAGAATGTGGCCAAGGACTACGGCCTCTGCCAGCCTTAGCGCCTTAATCTGGGGTCGAGCGAATCTCGACTGCCGACGCCACCACGGGCATTGCCAGATCGCGGCTCCCTCGTGCAAGCTACACGCATGCCGGAGTTGCCCGATATCTCTGCCTACATCACAGCGCTCGAACCTCGCATCGTCGGTCAGCCACTCCAGCGTGTGCGGCTACAGAGCGCCTTTCTCCTGCGAACCGCGCAACCGCCGCTTGCAGATGTGGAAGGCCGCGTTGTCCGCGAATTGCGGAGGCTGGGCAAACGCATTGCAATTGGCGTAGAGGATGATCTTTGGCTGGTTCTGCACTTGATGATTGCCGGCCGGTTGCACTGGCGTGCGGCAGAAGCCAAGCTGGCCGGGCGGCAGACTCTGGCAGCATACGATTTTCCCAACGGCTCACTCGTTCTTACCGAGGCGGGCTCCAAGCGTCGCGCGTCTTTGCACGTAGTGTGCGGCGAGGAGAGTTTGCAGTCCTTCGACGCCGGAGGCATCGATGTCTTCTCCAGCGATCTCGCTTCTTTTCGCGCGGCGCTCACTGCCGAAAACCACACGCTCAAGCGGGCGCTCACCGATCCGCGTCTACTCAGTGGTATCGGCAACGCGTATTCGGATGAAATCCTGCACACCGCGCAACTGTCACCGCTTGCGCTTACTCAAAAACTGGGGCCGCAAGATTGGGAGAGACTATTCGCTGCCACGCAACGGACGCTTGGGTTCTGGGTCGACCGGCTCCGCGCCGAAGCCAACGCTGCTTTCCCTGAAAAGGTCACCGCATTTCGCGAAGGGATGGCAGTCCACGGACGCTACGGCAAACCGTGTCCAAGATGTGGCGATAATGTTTTGCGGATTCGTTACGCCGACAAGGAAACGAACTACTGCGCGCGCTGCCAGACCGGCGGCAAGGTTCTAGCCGACCGCAGTTTGTCCCGACTGCTGGGATCGGACTGGCCGAGGACCCTGGAGGAGCTTGAAGCGCTAAAGCGCCGTTAAACAATGCTATTCAACTCTCCCATCGGGGCCTTGACCATCTTTGATGACTATGGTCTAATAGATTGATGAAAGAAGTTGCGATTTCCGAATTCAAGGCCAAGTGTCTCGCCCTGCTCGATCAGGTGCAGAAAACAAAGAAGCCAATTCTAGTGACGCGCTTCGGAAAACCGGTTGCCGAAGTGATTCCCGCGTCGACCAAAGTTGGTCCGAGGGATTGGATTGGCTCGATGAAAGACACGATGGAGATTCTGGGGGACATTGTTTCTCCCGCCAGTGACGAAGATGAGTGGGAGGTATTGCGCTAGTGAAACTGCTCCTCGACACCCACATCTGGTTGTGGAGTCTTCAGGAACCAAGACGACTGGGCAAGAGAGTCTTTCAAGAACTAAGAAATCCCGAGAACGAACTCTGGCTCTCCCCAATCAGCACCTGGGAAGCGCTGCTCCTGAATGCCAAGGGTCGAATTCGATTACCGTTAGATCTTGGCCGATGGGTGGCCGAGACCACGGCACAGCTGCAAGAGGCCCCTCTAACGCATGAAATCGCCCTTGCTTCCCGGCAATTGCCCCTGCCACACAACGATCCCGCAGACCGGTTCCTAGCAGCGACCGCCCAACTACTCGGTTTGACACTAGTGACGGCAGATATTAATTTGCTTGGTCTGGGAGAAATTTCGACGCTGGCGAATCGCTGACTCGATCCCCTCACTTCAACAGGTTCCTCAGCACAGCCACCTCCGCCGCAATCCCGGTCCGCAGCGCCGGATCCACATCTGGCGCGAACAGAGGAGAGTGGTTCGAGGGCAGCATCGTCCCCGCAGCCTTGGCCTGGGCGAACTTCTCTGGGTCGGCTCCTCCGAGGCTGAAGTAGAATCCCGGAACTCCCTGTGCGACGTAGAAAGAAAAATCCTCCGAGGCAGGAATCGGCTCTTCCGTCACCACATTGTCTTTTCCAAGAGCTGATTCCAGCACTCCGCGCAGCCGCTGCGCCAGCGCAGGGTCGTTGTACACCAATTCCGTTCCCTCATAATGCTCGATCGAGGGCGGACGCGGCGCGCCCGCGGCTTCGGCTTCGGCCTTGGTGATGCGCGCGATAGCCGCAAGCACTTGCTGGCGCACTTCCGCCTTTCTGGTGCGCACGGTCAGCCCCAGCTCGGCCTGGTCCGGAATGATGTTGTTCTTGGTGCCCGCCTGAATGTAGCCCACGGTGACCACCGCCATTTCCCCCGGCTTCACCTCACGCGAGGTGATGGTCTGCAACGCCAGAATGGTTCGCGCCGCAATCACAATGGGATCGATCGCCGTATGCGGCGCCGAGCCGTGCCCGCCCTTGCCATAAATCGTGATTCGGAGCGAGTCTGCGTTCGTGTTGTAAATACCGGATACGATCCCAACCTGCCCCGCCGGGAGCGTGTTGCCCACGTGCATCGCCACGGCCACATCGGGCTTGGGAAATCTTTTGAACAAGCCGTCGTCCAACATTCCCTTGGCGCCGCCAATGGTCTCCTCGGCCGGCTGGCCGATCAGCATCAGAGTGCCGTGCCATGTGTCTTTGCTGCGCGCCATGATCATGGCCGTGCCCACAATCGCCGCCATGTGCAGATCGTGTCCGCAAGCGTGCGCCACCGGAACATCGTGGCCGGCGCTATCTTTGGCGTGAACTTTGCTCGCGTATGGTAGACCCGTTTTTTCCTCCACCGGCAGGGCGTCAAGTTCAGTTCGCAGCATGACCGTCGGCCCGGCGCCGTTCTTCAGAATGGCAACGATACCTGTGCCACCGACATGTTCCGTCACTTCATAGCCGAGGCCGCGCAAGCGGCTGGCCAGCTTCGCAGCGGTTTGCACCTCGTGCGAAGAGAGTTCCGGGTTCTGATGTACATCGAGGTAGAGCGCGTGCGCGTCGGGATAGACGGCTTCGACTTCTTTTGAGGTTGGAGCCTGAGCCCAAGCCGAAGCCACCAAAGCCGCAAGGAGCAAGCATTTTGCCAGTTTCATCGTCCCCGGATCATAGCTGGGGCATGGCCGGCGCCGCAAATCAGCACGCTCTGAGAATCCCTCGCTGCGAAACTTCCCGAACCGGCGCACGGGTCGAGCCCCTCTTCCAATTCCGCTTTGCCCTCTTTCCGACGGGTGTACAATCGCCTTAGAAAGCACTGGTTTGCGCTCTTCGTTGCTTGCAAGCTTGAGGTGCTCATGAACGTCCACATCAGTTACCGGCTTCATAAAACTCCCGCCGCAGAGAAAGACATCCAACATCAAGTCGAAAAACTGGGGAAGCGGTTGCAGGTTTTCCGGCCCGAACTGATTCACCTGAAAGGCACGGTGGAAGAAATTTCCGCCCGCGAGGGCACGAGCGTATCGCTGAACCTGCGCCTGCCTTCCGGACAGATGGCCGTCCAGGCCAAGGCCTCGACCGCCGCGGCCGCAGTGAAGGGCGCATTCGAAGATCTGCTGCAGCAGGTCAACAAGCACAAAGACCTGCTGCGTTCTACGCACAAATGGCCACGCCGGCAGAATGAAGCATCGGCGCGGCGCAATTCTTCCATGCCATTCGAGCAGACTCTGGCCGCGGTATTTCCCGCCATGGTTTCCGCCGAGGACGTGCGCTCCTACGTCAACGTGAATCTCTCCCGCCTGGAGCGTTTTGTAGAGCGCGAAATCTACTTCCGCGAAACCGCCGATCAGGTTACTCCGGACTCCATCAGCAAAGAGGAAGTGATCGACGAAACCATCGCGGCCGCGCTCGGCGATGGTCAGGAAAAGCCGGAGCGCCTGGCGCTCGAGCCCTGGCTCTACCGCCTGGCCATGAATGCTCTGGACGAACTCTCACGCCCGGAAGGCACCAACGGCGGCGCGGTCCCGCTGGAAGAATCTGCCCGTAAGCGGAACGTCCGGGCCAGCGACGAACCCGAACTGCAGTTCCATCAGCCCGACGAAACGATCACGGAGGAGACCATCATCGCCGACGGTCGCGTGTCCACGCCCGAGCAGATCGTCGGCTCGGACGAGATCATGCGCCTCATCGCCCTGGCGCTACGCGACATGAGTCCAACTCACCGCGAGGCTTTCATCCTGCACGCCATCGAAGGCTTCGGCGTCGACGAAATCTCCGCCATCACCGGGGATCCGCCCGACCATGTCTTGATTTCCATTTCTGCCGCACGCGACCACCTGCGCAAATCGCCTGGCTTCGCCAAGCAATTCAAGGAGCGGTTCGCGGTCACTGGCACCGCGTAAATCCAATTTCAACTGAAAGGAAGTGGGAAAGCGAATGATTACTCGCGATCAAATCCACGAACTGGCACAGTTTGAAGATCAGGGAGCCTGCGCTCTAAGTTTCTACTTTCAGCCCACGGCGCCCCGCAACAAGGCCCACAAAGAAGAGGCCATCCTTACCAAAGACCTGGCGCGGGAGGTGCTGCGCCAGTTGGAGAGCAAGATCAAAAGCAATGGCAATAATAAAGACAAAGACAAGTACGAAGCGGCCCGCGCTGACCTGGACCGCATCGTGCGCCTGTCGCAGGACTTGCGGGGCAACGGCGCGCGCGCCAAGGCCGTGTTCGCCTGCAGTGCGCAAGGCTTCTGGCGCGAGTATGACCTGCCGGCGCAACTCGGAGGCACGCAGCTCACGGTGAACCGGCATTTTCACCTGAAGCCGCTGGCGCAATTGCTGGGAGCGTTCCCCAGCCTGGGAGTCGTGCTGGTCGACCGGCATCGCGCCCGCCTGTTCGATTTGCGCCTGGGCGAGTTGACCGAGCGCGAGGGATTCTTTCATCCCCTGACGCGCCGCGGCCGTGGCGACGGCTTTGCCGGATACGATGGAGGCCACGCCCAGCGCCGCGTCAACGACGAGGCCCGCCAGCATTTCAAGTTTGTCGCCGAGTTCCTTAAAGACGCGTTGGATAAAGGAATGTTTGAGCGCTGGATCCTGGGCTGCCAGGACACTCACTGGTCGCAGTTCGAGCCGCAACTGCATCCCTATGCGGCGCAGAAGCTGCTGGGCCGTTTTTCCGCGGATGTGGCGCACGTGACTCGCGAAGAAATCCGCTCGGAAGCGGAAAAGATTTTCGCGGAGGCGCAGGAGCGCCGTTGCCAGGAAGCGGTTCGCGAAACCCTCAACCAGGCCGGCCACAACGCCCGCGGCGTCACCGGATTGCGGCGCGTGCTGCACTCCCTCGAGTTGGGCGAAGTGCAAACTCTGCTGGTTGGGCAAAACTACCACTCGCAAGCGGTCGAATGCTCGGGCTGCGGTCACCTCGACGCTCACCTGGTCAGCCTCTGCCCGGTTTGTGGCCGGCAGACTCGCGAGGTGGTAGATGTGGGCGAAGCCATCCTGCCCCGCGTAATCCAGCACAACATTGAACTGTTCTACGTCAGGGACGACGCAGAGTTCGACAAGGTCGGAAACATCGCCGCCCTGCTGCGTTTCCGCTCGGAGCAAAACAACAACGTGCGCACGATCGCTGACGCCGTGGCCAATCAATCCCTCGGCCGCCAACCCGGGCTGGTGGGCCGGTATCGGGGGCTAGCCAGCGGGTAATGCTGATCGCGGGGTGCCCCGTCCTTGTCTCTCCGTTCTTTGGAGAGACAGGGCGGGGACGCTGCTCTTGCCGCCCTCAACTGCCGAAAATACTAATGCAAGCCGCCGCACGCTGAATTCCGATTGTCGGTTCGTATCCCTCTGCTAATATTATGCGCAAATCCACTCTGCACCATGCTTGCACCGGAGGAATTTGGCTACTTATTCGGTCCCGCCCGCGCCGCTTAGTCTGGCGTATTCAGCGTCCCCAACCCCCATTGCGCCCGACTGGTCCGTCCGCATTCCCGCTCTCGATGGATTGCGGGGCATCGCTATTCTGCTCGTATTATTGCGGCACAGCATCATCGGGCTCGACTCCAGTTCTCCACTAGTAAGTCGCGTCTTTGGAATCGGTAAGTTTGCCGGAAGCGGCGTTGACTTGTTTTTCGTCCTCTCGGGATTTCTCATCGGGGGCATCCTCCTGGATGCCCAAGCATCTCCGCGCTATTACTCGACCTTTTACGCGCGGCGAGCCTACCGCATTCTGCCTTTGTATTTCGCGGTCACCACCCTGGTTCTGCTCCGGTACATCCGCATCCCACTTTCGATTCCGTCGCTCGCCTATCTCACCTTCACCCAGAATTTCTTCATGGCTCGTGCCGGCGGGATGGGCGCAACCGGTCTGCTGGTGACCTGGTCCCTGGCCATTGAGGAACAGTTTTACCTTGTGATTCCGTTCATCGTGCGCACGATCCGCGGGCGCCGCCTGGCGATCGCGTTGGCCTGCATGATTGCCGCCGTCCCGTTCCTGCGGCTGTGGGTGCACCACGTCCGCATCCTGCCCAATGGCGGCTTCGCCTGTTTCGCGCTCATGCCCTGCCGTGCGGACGCTCTGTGTCTCGGAGTCTTGAGCGCATATCTGGTGCGCCGTCCGGCGTTCTGGAAGGGGTTGATGGCGCACAGAAGCTTGCTGTGGTTGACAACTGGGATTTTATTTGCCGGAGTGGTCTTCCTCAGCTACCCGGAATATGACGTTTTTTCCTTTCGCGTGACGACCTGGGGATACTCCGTGGTCGCGCTGTTCTATGCCTGCTGCCTATTGATTACCGTTAGTTCGTCCACGGGTATTTGGCACAGCGCTCTGTGCAGTCCGTGGCTCATGCGTCTGGGCACGCTGGCCTATTGCACCTATCTTCTGCACTTCCCCCTGATCCAAGTGGGCCGCCACGCGTTGCTCCTTCTAGTGCCTTCCCATCCGGAAGCAGCGTATGTGCTCGGCGCTCTCGCAGCAGTAGCAATGACCCTGGTGCTGGCCACGCTTTCGTGGCGATTTTTCGAGCAGCCGCTGCTGCGTCGCGGACACAAGTATCGGTACTTTTGAGGCGTCGGGGCGAGCCCAGCTTTTCCAATCTGTTTTTGCGTGCCCGTGCAATGTCAACACAGCCTCTCGCCTTTGCTTAGGGCCGCATGAATCCCAGCGCGACCGCGTGATATGCTTCCCCCTTCCGTGCAATCAGGTTCTCCGGCCAAGTCATTCGATTTCACGGGCCGGACTCTGAAACCGACCGGAGGGAGACACTCATGTCATTCTCGCGCCGTGATTTCGTCAAGACCTCCGTTCTCGGAGCGGTCGCAGCCGGAGTAGGAGCACGCGCCCAAGGTGAAAACGCGAAGCCGAACGCGCCCGCGCAAGAGCACGATGCTAAGGAAAATCAGGCGCAAGCCGGATCGTACAAACGCCCCATCATCATCTGCGCCCACAACGGCTACGTTTATCTCCCGGACGCATACGCCTTCCTGAAAGGCGGCGGCGACACGCTGGACGCCGCCATCAAAGTGGTCAAGGGCCCGGAAGACGATCCCAATGACGATTCGGTCGGCCTCGGCGGAATCCCCAACGAAGAAGGCGTGGTCGAACTCGACGCCTGCTGCATGCACGGCCCCACGCGCCGCGCCGGCTCGGTCGGTGCCGTGCGCAACATCAAGAACGTGTCACTTGTCTCGAAGGCGGTGATGGAGCACACCGGACACGTCATGCTGGTGGGCGAGGGCGCGGAGCGCTTTGCCGTGGCCGTGGGCTTTCCGCGCGAGAACCTGCTCACCGAGCACTCGCGCAAAATCTGGCTGCTGTGGAAGGAATTCCACTCCAGTGACGACTGGTGGGGGCCCGGCCTGGACGATCCTCACTGGCAACCGCCCGACACCGGCGAGAAGCCGCAGTCCGAATTGTGGCAGGAGCGTTTCCAGAACCTGCAGGCGCGCGCCGCCGAGCTTGGCATTGAACCGGAACTGCAACCGGCGGCCGTGCGCAAAGTTCTGTTCCCCCCAACGGGCACGATTCACTGCTCGGCCTTGAACGATAAAGGAGAAATCTCCGGCGTGACCACCACCAGCGGGCTGGCCTTCAAGCTGCCGGGACGCTGTGGCGATTCGCCCGTCATAGGCGCGGGCTGCTACACGGATCAGGACGTGGGCTCGGCCGGCGCGACCGGCAGCGGCGAGGAAAACATCAAGGTCGCGGGCGCGCACACCATCGTCGAAAACATGCGCCGGGGGATGTCGCCACAGGAGGCCGGCATGGAGGCACTCAAGCGCATCGTCCGCAATTACAACGGCGACATGAAGAAGCTGCTCTACCTCGACATGACGTATTACATTCTGCGCAAGGACGGCGCTTACGCCGGCGTTTCGCTGTGGGAGGGCTACTCAAAGGGCCATCCTCACAAGATTGCGATTCACGACGGCACCCACCGCACCGAGGTTGCCGTGAGCCTGCTCAAGGGATACTCGCAGGAGTTTCCACCGTTCCCCAAAGTCCCCGAGGATCTGAGGAAAGGTTCGGAGTATCTGAAATAGCAAGGGATTGGAGTAGCGCCGCCGTCCCCGGCGGCTGGCTGCCAGCGTCCTCGCCCGCCGCGCCCTCGAGACAGCCGGCAGGATGCCGGCGCTACAGTTCCTAGGCCAACGACCAACGACTACCGGCCAACGACTGCCCCCTACGCGAACCTCACCTTCACATCCGGCCCCTTCTCCAGGTGGATGCTTTCGATGAATCGCACTTTGCCGGTATGGAGGGTCAGGATCACCGACGAAGTGCGTGTGCCCTCGCCAAAGAAGCGGACGCCCTTGAGCAGCGCACCTTCGGTAACGCCGGTCGCGGCAAAGATGACCTGCTTGCCGGGAGCGAGATCTTCGGCTTCGTAGATGCGGTCTTTGTCTTTAATCCCCATCTTCGCGAGGCGCTCTTCCTGGTCGGGCTTCACAACCAGGCGGCCAAGCATGTAGCCGTTTAGGCAGCGGATGGCCGCGGCGGTAATCACGCCTTCGGGCGCGCCGCCCGAACCCATGACCGCGTGCACGCCGGTGCCGATCACGGCGGCAGCGATGCCGGCCGAGAGGTCGCCGTCACCGATCAGGCGGATGCGGGCGCCGGCGGCGCGGATATCGGCAATCAGCTTTTCGTGGCGGGGGCGGTCGAGCACGATCACCACAAGATCTTCGACGTCGCGCTCTAATCTTCTCGCAATGTTTTTCAGATTGTCGGCCACGGGCGCATCAAGTTCGACTGCGTTCTTGCAGGAGGGCCCGACGACGATTTTTTCCATGTAGCAATCGGGAGCGTTGAGCAGGCCGCCGCGTTCGGAGGCAGCGAGCACGGTGATGGATCCGGGCGCGCCGGTGGCGCAGAGATTGGTGCCCTCGAGGGGATCGACGGCGATATCGATCTCGGGCACGTCGCGGCCATCGGGAAATTCAGCGCCAACTTTTTCGCCGATATAGAGCATGGGGGCTTCGTCGCGCTCGCCCTCACCGATGACGATGGTGCCGCGCATGGGGATGCGGTCCATGGTGTGGCGCATGGCCTCGGTGGCCACCTGGTCGGAAAGCTTGCGCTCACCCTGTCCCATGGTGCGCGCCGAAGCGATGGCGGCCACTTCTACCACCCGCAAAAATTCCGGCGCCAGGTCACTTTCAATGTTTTCCCCGAAGCTGCGGGCCTTCGCTCCGTTACGAGTTTGCGTAGCCATAAGAGCCTCCAAACCTGCTTTAGAAACTGCCTTTCAGGCCGGCCTGAGAATATACCGCAATCCCGGCGAGATTGAAAGAAGTGGCTGGACGGATGAGAATAAGCGATATTGGGACCGCCGCTCCCGTGATATTCTCACAAGCCTGTTCAAGAAGGAACCCATGCCGGAATCGCGCCCGCCAACTTTTCTCTGCATCACTACCTACGAGAAGGGACAGGAGTTCATGCGCGAGTGCAAACGCCAGGGCTGCCGCGTGCTCCTGCTGACGGCGGAGAAATTGCGCGATGCCGATTGGCCGCGGGAAAGCCTGGACGACACGTTCTATCTTCCCGCTGAACTTCCTCTCGCCGACATCGTGCAGGCTGTGACGCATCTGGCGCGCACGCAGAAATTAGACCGCATCGTCGCGCTCGACGAATACGACATGGAAACCGCCGCGACTCTGCGCGAGCACCTGCGTGTGCCCGGGATGGGTCTGACCACCATGCGCTATTTCCGTGACAAGCTGGCCATGCGCATGAGGGCGCTGGATCGCGGCGTGCGCGTGCCGGACTTTGTGCCGGTGGTGAACCACGACGACATCCGCTACTACCTTGAGCATGTGCCCGGGCCGTGGGTGCTGAAGCCGCGGCAGGAGGCATCGGCGATTGGGATCAAGAAGATTCACATCGCCGAAGAGTTGTGGCCGGTGCTGGATCAACTGGGAGACAAGCAGTCTTCGTTTCTGCTGGAGAAATTTGTGCCGGGCGAGGTCTACCACGTGGATTCGGTGGTTTCGGAGAACGAAGTGGTCTTCGCCAACGTGAGCAAATACGGCAAGCCGCCGATGAATGTCGCGCAGGGCGGCGGAGTTTTCACCACGTTCACGGTGCCGCGAGGCAGTGACGAGGATACGGGCCTGCGGCAGATCAACCGCGATCTGATTGCGGCGCTGGGCCTGGTACGGGGTGTGGCTCACGCAGAATTCATTCGGGCACATGCCGATGGGCACTTCTATTTTTTGGAGTGCGCGGCGCGCGTGGGCGGCGCTTACATCAACGAGATGGTCGAGGCGGCCACGGGCATCAACCTGTGGCGGGAGTGGGCCCGGATCGAGATTGCCGGCGGAGATGGAAGTTACAAGCTGCCCCCGGTTCGCGAGGAGTATGCGGGAGTGATACTTTCGCTGGCGCGACAGGAGAATCCTGACACTTCGGGATACAACGATCCGGAAGTGTTCTTGCGGATCAGGAGGCACCATCATGCGGGATTAATTCTGAGATCGTCAGATTCCCAGCGCGTGCCGGCTTTGCTGGAGAGCTACGGCCAGCGCTTTGCGCAGGAGTTCCTGGCAGTGGAACCGCCGCGGGAAAAACCCTCTGCGTGAAATCCGACGCGGAAGAAGGGTGATTGTGTGGGGACAGCCGCCCTCGGCTGTCCAGCCGGGCGTAGCCCCGAGCCATCGCAGACACTCGCTGTCGAGCTTCGCTCGACCGGACAGCCGAGGGCGGCTGTCCCCACATGCTCTTTCCACTTAGAAACATTAGAACGCGTCGATCCCCGTCACACTCTGCCCGATGATCAGCGAGTGCACGTCGTGGGTGCCTTCGTAGGTCTTCACCGACTCCAGGTTCATCATGTGGCGCATGATGGGATAGTCGTCGGCGATGCCGTTGGCGCCGAGGATGTCGCGCGAAATGCGGGCGCACTCCAGGGCCATCCAGACATTGTTCCGCTTGGCCATGGAGATGTGCTGGTGCTCGACCTTGCCTGCATCTTTCAGGCGGCCGACTTGCAGCACGAGCAGTTGCGCTTTGGTGATCTCGCTGATCATCCAGGTCAGCTTGTCCTGCACCAGTTGGTGCGAGGCGATGGGCTGGTCGCGCCACTGCTTGCGCAGGATGGCGTACTGCAGGGCGCAGTCGTAACAGGCCATGGCCGCACCGACCGCGCCCCACGCAATGCCGTACCGCGCCTGGTTCAGGCACATCAAGGGAGATTTCAGGCCGCCCGATTCGGGCAGAAGATTCGATTCCGGGATGTGAACATCCTGCATGGAGAGCCCTGAGGTGACCGAAGCGCGCAACGACCACTTGCCGTGAATGTCGTCGGCTTTGAAGCCGGGGCGGTCGGTCTCGACGAGGAAGCCGCGAATGCGGTCGCCTTCGTTTTCCACCTTGGCCCAGATGACGGCGACATCGGCGATGCTGCCGGAAGTGATCCACATCTTCTCGCCATTGAGAACGTACTCCTTACCGACTTTGCGGGCGCGCGTGCGCATGCCGCCGGGATTTGAGCCGAAGCCGGGTTCGGTGAGTCCGAAGCAGCCCAGCTTTTCACCCTTCTGCATAGCAGGGAGCCAGGTCTGTTTCTGCTCGTCGCTGCCGAAAGTGTAGATCGGATACATCACGAGCGCCGAGTGGACGCTGACGAAACTGCGCACGCCGGAGTCGCCGCGCTCGAGCTCCTGGGTCACCAGACCGTACTCGACGTTTCCCATGCCGGCACAGCCGTATCCCTTGAGCGACGCGCCGAAGAAGCCGAGATCGGCCATAGGCTTGACCAGTTCGCGGGGAAAGCGGCCGGCGCGGTTGCACTCTTCGATGATCGGGATAAGGTTTTCTTCGATGAACTTGCGCGTGGTGTCGCGGACCAGGCGCTCTTCTTCGGTGAGCAGCGAATCGAACTGGATGAAATCGACACCGCGAAACTTGATGGCAGGCATGATGAATCTCCGTGACTATCCGTTGGAACCCCAGGCTGAACAGTGCAGCGCAACGGTTGGCCCGCAGGACAGGGCTTATATCCGTGAGGCAAACATATGACGGTAGCAGGGGCGAGGGAACGGGGTCAACGCCAACAGGGCGTCCGCAAGACACGCAGTGCGACATTCCTGTAAAATAACCCAGTACGGAAGAGAGACGCGACGCAGCTGCAGTCTTCCAGAGTGGACTCCCGGTTTCCAGGCCAAGGCTTTTCCGGGTTGAGCTTTCAAACATCCCATCCACAATATCCGCGCGTGAAATTGAGCGGAACGCTGCGCACACATTGATGACATCAGGAGAAACGAACCATGGCGGTAGGCGCAAAGATCGCGAAAACAGCGGACCGTAAGAAGGTGATGGACACGAGCAAGAGCACGGATTGCCCCAAATGCGGCAAGACGACGCGCATCGTCAAGCGCATGAAAGACCGTGAGCGTGGCGTCCCCGGTGGGATCTATATTTCCTGCTCGGTGTGCGACTTTTACGAGAAGCTGTAGGGGCAGTTTCAGGTTTCCTGTTTCCAGTGGCCGGAGAAAGGGGAATCATCTTCCCTGCTCCGGCCTTTGTTTGTGGGTTTGAGGATGAGTTATCTGTGTGCGGACGTTCCTCTACACCGCTACCGTAACCGACGTCTCCGTGCGCGTGACGGGGCGGTAGAGCGTATCGCGCTCGATGGGCTCGCGTCCGGCCGCGCGGATCAGGCGTTCCAATTCTTCGCGGCGCATGCCTTGTGGCGTGGTCGCGCCCGCATCGTGGTAAATCTTTTCTTCGATCACCGTGCCATCCATATCGTCGGCGCCAAAGCGCAGCGAGATCTGCGCGATCTTGGCCGTCATCATCTGCCAGTAAGACTTGATGTGCGGGAAGTTATCGAGCACGAGGCGGCTGACCGCGATCTGCTTGATGTCGAGCATGCCCGTGGTTTTCGGCAGATGCTGCAGCGGCGTGTTATCAGGATGGAAGGCCAGCGGAATGAAGGTCTGGAAGCCCCCGGTTTCATCCTGGAGCGCGCGCAACTTGAGCAGGTGATCGACGCGGTCTTCGTCGTTTTCGACGTGGCCGTAGAGCATGGTCGCGTTCGATTTCAGCCCGATCTGATGGGCGAGCCGGGCGGTGTCGAGCCACTGGTCGCCATCGATCTTGTGATCGCAGATGATATGGCGCACCCGGTCGGCAAAAATTTCAGCGCCGCCGCCGGGGAGCGAGTCCACACCTGAAGCTTTAAGTTGTTCCAGCGTCTCGCGAATGGAAAGTTTGGCGCGCTTCGAGAGATACGCGACCTCGACCATGGTAAAAGCTTTGAGATGCACCTGCGGAAAGCGCTGCTTCAGGCCGGAGCAGAGATCGAGAAAATATTGGAATGGCAGGTCGGGATGCAATCCACCGACGATGTGAAATTCGGTGACGGCTTCGGAGTATCCGGAGGCCGCGGTTTCGAAGGCCTCGTCGAGCGCCATGGTGTAGGCGCCGGGCGCGTCTTTTTTGCGGCCGAAGGCGCACAGGCGGCAGGCAGCGACGCAGACGTTGGTGGGATTGATATGGCGATTGACGTTGAAGTACGTCTTGTCACCATGCATGCGCTCGCGAACGTAGTTGGCCATCCAGCCCACGGCGAGGATGTCCCCGGTACGGTAGAGGGCTAGGGCGTCGTCGGCGTTGAGCCTCTCCCCGGCCATGACTTTGGCGTGGATTGGCTGCAGGCGCGGGTCGTCGGTCTGAAAGGAATGAGCAGCGTGCATCTTGTTGATGATATCGCAGGAGTGTGCGTCAAGTCACAGGGATAACCAATCCAGTATTCCAGATGGAGACGGCTTGCGGCAACGAACCGAGCGCCTCCTGTACAATTTTGCTTCCGATGAGTTGGCAGACAAAATGGTGGCTCGGTGTTTGCAGTGCGCTCGCACTGGTTCTAGCAGCGCAGGCCGAACCGGTGGCCAAGCTCAAGCCCACGGACTACGTCAACGACTTTGCTCACGTTCTGGATCAGAACACGATCGCGCAGATGGACGAAATCTGCCGCCAGATCGATGAGAAGGCGCATGCACAGATCGCGGTAGTGACCATCCATTCGCTGGATGGTTCCGACATCGAAAGCTACGCGGTCGATCTGTTCCACCAATGGGGCGTCGGCAGCAAGGCGAAGGACAGCGGAGTACTGATCCTTTATGCGATCGATGACCATCGGGCGCGGATTGAGGTTGGCTATGGGCTGGAGCCGATCCTAACTGACGGGAAAGTCACCTCGTTCCAGCGCGAGGCCATTCCGCTCATGCGGAGTGGAAACTATAGTCAGGCGCTGCTGCTGGTGACTTCGCGCGTGGCGCAGGTCATCGCACAAGACGCGGGAGTTCAGATCACGACGCCACAACTCTCGCCGCCCATGCGAGAGCGGAGGCAGCAGCCAGGCGAAGGAATTTCAGCTGGCGGAATTATCCTGCTCATCATCATCGTACTCATCGTCCTCTTTACTCCGCTGCGCGGCATACTTTTCTGGATGCTTTTTTCTGGGACGTTTGGCGGTGGCGGCAGGGGCGGAGGCTGGGGTGGAGGCGGATTCGGCGGGGGTAGCGGCTTTGGCGGTGGGGGTGGCTTTGGCGGATTCGGCGGCGGTAGTTCTGGTGGGGGCGGCGGTAGCAGCAGCTGGTAGCGAGCGAGGGTGCAAATGATTCCGGAAAAGACAATCAATGACTTTGTCGGCCGGCTGCGCGCCGCGGCCGGAACGAACCTGGAGAGCGTGATCCTGTTCGGATCGGCCGTGGCGGGAGATTATCATCCCGAGTTCTCGAATGTGAACCTGTTCTGCGTCATTCGCGACAGCTCCTTCGCGGCATTGCAGGCGCTGGCCCCGACGGTGAAATGGTGGGACGGACAGAAACAGCCGCCTCCGCTGTTCATGACCCGTGATGAGATCGAGCGCTCTACCGACGTGTTTACGATCGAGTTGCTGGACATGCAACAGCATCACCGCGTTCTCTTCGGCGAAGATGTGGTTCAGGGTTTGTCGATCCCCGCGAACCTGCACCGCGTCCAGGTGGAATACGAACTGCGGGAAAAGCTCGCGCTGCTGCGCCAGCACCTGCTGCTGGTATCGGGCAACGACTCGCGCATGTGGGAGTTGCTGGTGCGATCGGTTTCGTCGTTTGCCACGCTCTTCCGCCACGCCCTGATCGTGCTGGGGCAGAATGCACCGGTTGGAAAGCGCGAGGTGGTGCAGACATTGTCCAGGCAGATCGGCTTTGATGCCTCGGGCATCCTGCAGGTGCTGGACGTGCGAGAGAAGAAATCAGAGCGCAAGAAGTTCGATGTGGCCGACGTTTTTTCGCGATACTTGACGGCGCTGGAGCAGGTAACCGCCGCAGTTGATAAAATGCTGGACTCGGGCAGTAGCTCGTAGAGTTCACGCTGTTCTTCAGGAGAATCTTATGAGCAAGGCACTGATCGTGGTTGTCGTTATCATCGCAATTCTGCTGCTGGTTGTCGTGATGGCTTTTGGCCAGTACGTGAGCGTCAAGAACACGCTGGTCAGCAAGAACGAGGCCGTGAAGGCGGCGTGGTCGCAAGTCGACATCGTGCTGCAACGCCGCGCCGACCTGATCCCAAATCTCGTAGAAACGGTGAAGGGCTATGCGCAGCAGGAGGTCACGGTGTTTGGCGACATCGCGAAGGCGCGCTCGGCCCTGCTTTCCGCGGGCACGCCGCAACAGAAGATCGCAGCCAACGGGCAACTCGATGGCGCGATCGGACGATTGCTGCTGGTGGTCGAGAACTATCCGCAGTTGAAATCCAACGAGAATTTTCTGCGCCTGCAGGATGAACTCGCCGGCACCGAGAATCGCATCGCGGTCGAGCGCAAACGCTACAACGATACCCTGCGCGACTACAACACTTACGTGCAGCAGTTCCCCAACAGCATCTTTGCAGGCTTTGCTGGATTCAAGCCCAACGAAGCTTACTTCGAGGCCTCGCCAGGGTCGAGAGAAGTTCCGAAGGTGAACTTCTCGAGTCCGGGCGCGGCACCGCAAGCGACTCCGCAGACGGCACCGGCGCATTAACGCCGACGGCAGAGACTGATTGCACGGCGACACCTGAGGCTGTCGCCGCACTAACTTCTCTCCGCCAATCTTTGCTTTGCCAGCGGCCGGGCGAAAGCGTTGGTGGGATTGTGTGTGTTGATTGCGAAGACCTTGCGATAATAGCTCATCGCCTGCGATCGGTCGCCGGATTTCTCGTAAGACTCTCCCAATAGAGCCAGAATCAAAGGGTCATTCTGGTCGGCTTTCTGCAGATCGGCGATGGCGGTCTTGTAGTCTCCGGTGTAGAAGGCAACGTATCCGGTTAGATAGGGAAGGAAGCGGGCCTGGTCTGGGTTGTTGGCTTTGTCGAGCGCAGCTTTGGCGGCGGCTATGTGTTGTTGAGCTTCGCCAGCCTTGCCGCGGCGGGCGGCGATGCGGGCTTGCGCGTGCTCCCAACGAAAGAGCCAAAGATTCTTGTCGGCCTCGGTGAGATCGGGCTTGCGCTGGGCGGTTTCGTATCCCAACTGATACCACTTGTAGGCGTTGGTTGTGTCGCCCGATTCCAGGTAAATCCGAGCGAGTTCGTTCGCGGTCCCCGCGGCGCCGATGAAGTCTTTAGCCGACATGCGCGCGTCGAACACCGGCTGTTCGTACTTCGCGGCCTCGGCGGCGTTCCCTTCGAAGGCGTAAGACATGGCCATGGCGCGCAGGGCTTGCTGCTTGTTGTCGGCGGTAGCAAGCTCAAGCGCTTTGGCAAAGTGCTGGCGCGCCTCGGTGTACTTCCCTTTCAGATCGAGCGCTATGCCGGATTCGAGATGGGCTTCATATAAATTCGGGGACATCTCCAGCGCCTTGCGATAGAGAGCGAGGGCGTCATCCTGTTTGCCGTCGCTGTTTAGTTTCTGACCTTGCTTCACTAGATCGATCGCAGCGGGAGCCGGAGTTTGTTGGGCGCAGCACACGCCGGTGAGCAGAAGAAAGATGAAGGTGCGGAGCATGGGGGATCCTCCGGGGAATCATTCTACTCGATCCCGGCGGAGGTGAAGGTGGAGAGAGAGACAGCAAGCTGAGTGTTCGACAGCAGATTGTAGGTGGTTTCTACTCCGGGCTGGCGGGCAGTTCCCAGCCTTCGTCTTTCATTTTCTTGTTGGTCCATTGCTGCAGTTGCTCGAAGAGCGCAGGGTCGATCACCGCGAAGCGAAGCCCAACGCGGCCTTCGCCGCCGAACCAGACGATGCGGGCCTTTGCCCGGAAAATAGTATCGCTATCGGGAAGCGGGAAACTCACATCGAGAAGGCCGGTAAACTTCATCGGCGCCTTCAGGCCGTCCAGCCCCATGCCGCCGGTGCTGAGGTTCACGCCCTGGCAGCAGATTTCCTCACCCTGCTGATTCTTCAGCGCCACCGCGAGCTGAATGCGGGCGCGGAAAAATTTCTGTTGCTCGAGGCTGATGAATCCCAAAGAGTTTGCCGCGTCGGCAGAATTCACGTTGATGTTGTATTCCTTCAGCTTGCGGCTGAGGGTGCGGCGGGAAATGCCAAGTTGTTCCGCGGCCTGGCTCCGGTGACCGCCGCTGCGCTCCAGCGCCCGGATGATCATCTGCTCTTCCATGCTGTCGAGGTTGCCGACCGGCATAGAGGCCGATTGCCGTTGCGCGACCGGGTTGCCGGACATCGCGCCTGTAATTTGCGCTTTTTGAATCTCGGGATGCTTCGATTCCACGGCAACTCGCGCGATCAGGTTGCGCAGCTCGCGAACATTGCCGGGCCAGGAGTGCGCGAGCAACGCGGTTACAGCATCGGGCGTAAAGGAACTGCCTGGATTCTTGAGGCTGAGAAAGTGCTCGGCCAACGCGACAATGTCTTCGGGGCGTTCGCGCAGCGGGGGAACGCGCAGTTGAAACTGACCGAGACGATGGAAGAGGTCCTCGCGGAAACGACCAGCCTTGACCGCGGCATCGAGATCCTGATTGGTGGCGGCGACGATGCGCACGTCGACTTTGATCTTGCGGTGGCCCCCCAGGCGATAAAACGGATATCCGTCCAGCACCCGCAAGAGCTTGACCTGCGTCTGAACCTGCAGTTCGCCGATTTCATCGAGAAAGAGCGTGCCCTTATCGGCGAGTTCAAACAGGCCTGCCTTCGACGCGTCGGCGCCGGTAAACGCGCCCTTTTCGTAGCCGAACAACTCGCTCTCGACCAGGTTCTCGGGAAGCGCGGCGCAGTTGATGTCAACCCAGGGCCGGCTGCGCCGGTGGGAGGATTGGTGAATCGCACGAGCGATGAGTTCCTTGCCGGTTCCAGTTTCCCCGGTGATCAGCACGCTCTCGGTGTGGCCGGCAACGCGGTCCACCATGCGCACAAACCGGTGCATCAGTGGGCTGGCCAGGATCAGGTTGGTGCCGTCAATTTCGCGCGAGACGGTGTGGGCCTGCTCGTCGTCGATTTCACTTGGCGCTGGAATGAAGACGGACTTCACATCCGACTTTTCCTCCACCACCGAAAGCAGCGCAACCATTCCTGCCGGCGCGGAGCCACCGTCCCGCAGTAGCGTGACAGATAAATCTGCAGTGAAGTCGTTGTCAGCCTTGGTCCGACAACGCAGTGAAGATCGATAATGACCATTTCCCAGAACAGCCGCCAGCATAGCTTGATGCAGTTGGCCTTGCTCTGCGCCGTCGGAGAAGACGATAACTGACAGCGATCTGCCCAGGATATCGGCGGGAGTGCAGCCGAACATGCTCAAGGCTGCTTCATTGCAGCCGGTGATTTTTCCGTCGAGATCGGCGGATAAGACCGCAATCCCTCTGCTGGAGCCGGCATCATCCGCACGCAACGCTTCGGCACCGGGACGGTTGGCATCGGAAGCCACAGCCGCCGGCGCCTTAGCTTGCGAATTGAGATTGGCTGGTGGCATTCCGCACGTTTGGAGTTGATCTTGACACACAGAACCGGGGTTGCAGAGAGTATGCCGTGGGGAATCATAACGAAGGTAACGGGTTACCTTCGGAAGACGGAAACCAAACCGCACGCATAGGTCACCCGAGTGGCCAAACCGCAAAAAGAATTTCTTTTGAAGTTACGTCGGTAAGCTACTTAAAACCCTGTAACAACAATAGGATTTCACTGATCAGGCTGGCCCGAAGTGTGCGCGAGTCTCTCACGCCGCGGGCGCAGTCAGCCGCCTCCCCTGCAGCAGAACGAACGACGAATGTCGACGCGGACGAAACTGTTTGTCGGGGTCACGGCCTCGCTCGGGGTGGTGGTGCTATGCTCTGCCCTGTGGCATTGGCAATCCGCAGACCTCACACGATTTATCTGCTATCTGACGGTGGCCATCCTGGCCTCCAGCCTGAAGGTGCAATTGCCCGGCATCGACGGCACCATGTCGGTCAATTTCCTTTTCATTCTCCTCGGCGTAATGGAGCTGAGCCTGGCGGAGACGCTGGTCATTGGCTGTGCAGCCACGCTGGTGCAAAGCGTCTGGCATGCTCGCAACCGGCTGGATCCGGTCAAAGTCCTCTTCAATGTTTTCGGCATGATGGCCAACGCCAGCGCCCTCTGCTACGTCAGCTACCACTGGCTGGACGCGCGAGTGGCAAGCAATAAGCCCATCCTGCTGATGGTGGCGGCCCTGGTTTTTTTCCTGGCGAACACGCTGCCCATCTCCGTGGTCATCGCGCTGACGGAAAACAAATCGAGCCGCAGGGTGTGGTCGGAGTGCTACTTCTGGTCGTTTCCCTACTACCTGGTGGGAGCGGCCGCGGTAGGACTGGTCGGAATCATCAACTGGCGCGCCGGATGGCAGACCTCGCTGCTGGTGCTGCCGGTGATTTATTGGGTCTACCGCTCTTATCGCCTCTATCTGGGACGCCTCGAGGCTGAGAAAGAGCGGGTGGAAGTTGAGAAGCGGCATGTGGAGCAGATTGCCTCGCTGAACATGCGCACCATCGAGGCCCTCGCTCTGGCCATTGAGGCCAAGGACCACACTACACACACTCACCTGCAACGGGTGCGCACTTACGCGGTGGAAATCGCCAAAGAGATTGGCCTGTCGGCGGACGAGATTGAGGCGCTGCGAGCGGCGGCATTGCTCCATGACATCGGCAAACTCGCCGTACCCGAGCACATCATCAACAAGCCGGGCAGGCTGACTCCGGAAGAGTTCGAGAAGATGAAGGTGCACCCGCTGGTGGGTGCGGAGATTTTGGATCGCGTGGCCTTCCCGTATCCCGTTGCGCCGATCGTGCGCTCGCATCACGAACGATGGGACGGCTCGGGCTATCCCGCGGGACTCAGCGGCGAAGAGATTCCCATTGGAGCGCGGATTCTCGCGGTCGTGGATTGTCTGGATGCCCTGGCCTCCGATCGCCAGTACCGTTCGGCCATGCCACTCGATCGAGCCATGGACCGGGTGAAAGAGAGAGCGGGCACATGGTTCGACCCGGAGATCGTCGAGGTTCTGGAGAAGCGCTACGTACAATTGGAACACATTGCGCAAACTCATGAGGATGGCTTCGTTCCCGGTGGGTTCTCCAAGGAACTGCGCGTGGAGCGCGGCCTGGCTCCGGCAACCGGATTCGAGAAATCGGCCGACAACTTGCAGAACGAATCTGACTTCCTGACCTCGATCGCATCGGCGCGGCAAGAAGCGCAAGCCATGTTCGAGCTGAGCCAGGATCTGGGGAACTCGTTGAGCCTGAGCGAGACGCTGTCAGTGCTGTCGATGCGGCTGCGCAAGCTGATCCCCTACGACTCCATTGCGGTGTACGTGAACCGGAATGGCTGGTTGCTGCCGGAGCTGGTGAGTGGCGAGAACTTCCGCGTCTTATCGTCGTTGAAAATTCGCGTGGGTGAGGGCCTATGCGGCTGGGTGGCGGAGAATTGCAAACCCATCATCAACGGTAACCCGCAGGTGGAGGCAGGTTACGTCACCGATCCGGAGAAACACACGGCTCTGTCGTCGGCGCTGGCGGTCCCATTGCAGGGATTGAATGGCGTGGTGGGCGTGCTGGCCATGTATCACTCGACCCCGGACGCATTCACGCCGGACCACCTGCGAATTCTGCTGGCCGTGGCTTCGAAAGTGGCACTCTCTGTCGAAAATGCTCTGAAATATCAGCAGGCGGAGAGTTCTGCGACCACCGACTTCCTGACGGGACTGCCCAATGCGCGCTCGCTGTTTGTGCATCTGGCGCAGGAAGTGGCGCGCTGCCGCCGCATGAAGACTTCGCTGGCGGTGATGGTCTGCGACATTGACGGGCTGAAAAAGATCAATGACTGCTATGGCCACTTGGAAGGAGACAAACTGCTGCGGGAGTTCAGCCTGCGGCTGAAGGAAGCATGCCGCGGCTATGACTATGTCGCGCGCATGGGCGGCGACGAATTTGTAGTCACCGCTCCCGGGCTCACGGCGGAAGCTGCCTTGGAGAAGGGCGCCCGCTTAAACCAGGCGGCTATCGAGGCAGGACGACACACCTGCGGACAGGACGTCACCACGCTGAGCGTGGGGACGGCCTTCTGTCCGGAGGATGGTTATGACGTGGAGGCATTGCTGGCCGAGGCCGACCGCCGCATGTACTCCGTGAAGCAAGCCCACCACGCATCCGTAGCCGCTCGCCAGCACCCGCGAGCCCAGGGCGCTTCCGGAGAATAGATGCGGACCCTGAGATGGAAAATTGCCGGGCATGCGCTGGCACTGCTCGCGACCGTTCTGGTCGGAGGCTTGTTTTCCGCCACCCTGGTGCGGCTGGCGCCGGGCTTTGAGGCGGATGAGCGGGAACTCGATCCACACCTGAACGCACAGAGCGTGCAGGCGTTGCGGGACGCCCGACATCAGGACCACAACGTCGTTCGGTTTTATTTCTCCTACATGAAGCGGGCGGCGCACGGCGACCTGGGAACCTCACTCGCCCTGGGACAACCTGTGCGCACGCTATTGCGCGATCGCGCGCCCCTTACGCTGCGACTGCTGGCCACCGGACTTGCGCTGACCTGGACGCTGGCCCTTACGCTAGCGTTGAGTGCGGCGTGGATGCGGCTTTCGGTCTACGACACGCTGACCACGGTGGTGAGCGGAACATTTCTCTGCATTCCCGCCGCGGTGTTGGCATTGCTGTCGGTGCTGTGGAATGTGCCCGGCTCAATGGCAATTGCGCTGATCGTCTTCCCGCACACTTACCGTTATGCGCGAAATCTGCTGGTAAAAGCTTATTCCCTGCCCCACATCATCACGGCGCGGGCCAAGGGCGTGGGCGAGGCTCGCATCCTTTTCTGGCATGTAGTGCCGGTAGTCACGCCGCAGTTGCTGGCTGTCGCCGGAGTGTCGGTAAGCATGGCCGTGGGGGCAGCCATTCCAGTAGAAGCTTTGTGCGGGTTGGCCGGCATCGGACAGCTGGCCTGGCAGGCGGCGCTGGCCCGCGACCTGCCGCTGCTGGTCAACATCACGATCCTGGTGACGCTGGTAACCTTGCTCGCCAATTCCGGGGCAGATGTAATCGGATATGTGGTCCGGAGGCAGGAAGCATGAGCCTCTGGCAAAAGCTGGCGTGCGTGCTGCTGGTGTTGGTGCTGGGGGCGTCGGTAGCAGCCAACTGGCTGGCCCCAGCGGGATATGCCCGGCAATACCGCGAGGCGACGAATGCGCCGCCCTCGCACACACACTGGCTCGGAACAGATGAACTTGGCCGCGACCGGTTTGCGCGCGTGCTCTATGGTACGCGGATTTCTTTGCTGCTGGCCCCAGCCGCGGCGCTGCTATCTACGCTGATGGCGGCGCTGATCGGCGGACTGGCGGGATATCTGGGCGGAATTTGGGCGCGGATGGCGATGGCGGTGACTGACTTGTTCTTGTCGCTGCCGTGGCTGTTTCTGCTGATCACGGCGCGGGCGCTGATGCCTCTGAATGTGTCGCCGCTGGTTTCAGTGGTGGTGACCTTTCTGCTGCTAGGGCTTTTGGGCTGGACTACCGCGGCGCGAGTGTTGTGCGCGACCGCGGGATCGCTGCGAACGTCGGATTTTGTGCGGCAGGCGCGGGCGGCCGGACTGCCCGGACAAAGATTGTTCTGGATCCACGTGGTGCCGAATTTGAAGCCGGTGCTCTACGCGCAGTTTTGGATTTCGATACCGGTCTTTATCTTGAGTGAGGCCAACCTCGGGATCCTCGGGCTGGGGGTGGCCGAGCCCATGCCCTCGTGGGGAAGTTTGCTGAAAGAGTTGGAAGGACTGGTTTCGGTGGGCGAAGAGCCCTGGAAGTTTGTGCCGCTGATTTTGCTGGTGGTGGTGGTGACGTCGTTTCAGCTTTTGCTTTCCAAGCAGGAGGAGGTGGTCGCATGAAGCGCCACGGGAACAGTTTCGAAAAGATGGCAAATCCGTGCGGGAAGGCAATCGCGGTTGCGGTGCTTTGCCTGGGATTTCTGTTGGGGCACGCGCTGGCGCAAGGTGGCGGCGAACTCAGGTTTTGCCTGCGCACCGAGCCCAAGACATTTGATCCGCAAAAAGTGGATGACGACGCCTCCGCCGCAATCCGTTATTTGACGGGAGGCGTGCTGGTTCGCGTAAACCGCCAGACGCAAGATCTGGAGCCGGGGCTGGCGCTGTCGTGGAAGGTCTCGAAAGATGGACGCCAGATCACCTTCCGCTTGCGCAGCGGGGTTTCATTCTCCGACGGCACGGCATTTTCGGCGGAGGATGTGGCTTACACCGGACAGCAGTTGATGGATCCGGCGCTGCATTCGCCCACTGGTGACGCTTTCCGCTCGGGCACCGGAAATGTCGAGACCAAGATTATTTCTCCAACTCAGATTTCCATCACCTTCCCGGCGCAAGTCGCGGGACTCGATCGCCTGTTCGACCAGGTGGCGATTCTCTCCGCGCACTCGTCGAAGAAGGAAATGGCTGTTCTGGGACCGTTCATGGTGGATGACTACAAGCCGGGAGCATCGGTTCTCTTGAAGCGCAATCCCAACTACTGGAAGACGGACGAACAAGGACGAAAGCTGCCTTACCTGGATTCGATTCGTCTGGATATCCAGCCCAACCGCGATGTGGAGATGCTGCGGTTCAAGCGCGGAGAGTTGGGCCTGATCAACTCGCTGGACAGTGAATATTTCGACAAGCTGGCTGCAACTTCTCCGCAACTTGTGCATGATGCGGGCGCGTCGCTCGACAGCGAGCAGCTCTGGTTCAACGAGGTAGCAAAGTCTCCGATTCCCGCCTACAAGAAGAATTGGTTTCGATCCGTCACCTTCCGGCGGGCAATTTCGGAGGCGATCAACCGCGACGACTTAAGCCGTGTGGTCTTTCACGGACATGCCCAACCGGCGATCGGGCCGTTCTCGCCGGCCAATAAATTCTGGTTCAACAGCAAGCTGAAACCTCAGACCTACAGCCCCGATGCGGCTTTAAAGGCGCTGCAGAATGAAGGCTTCCGTTTGGAAAACGGAGCGCTTAAGGACAAAGACGGCAACGAAGTCGTGTTTTCCATCATCACCAACGCCGGCAACAAGTACCGCGAACGTATGGCGGTGCTGATCCAGGATGACTTGCAGAAGATCGGCATCCACGTCAACGTGGTCACGCTCGACTTCCCTTCCCTGATCGAGCGCATGACGCAATCCTTCGACTACGAAGCCATCATTCTGGGCTTGACCAACGTTGACCTGGATCCGAACGGCGAGATGAACGTGTGGCTGAGCTCATCGGAGAACCACCAGTGGAACCCGCAACAGAAAACTCCAGAGACCGCCTGGGAAGCCGAGATTGACCGTCTGATGCGAGCGCAAGCGTCTTCCAGCGATGCGAAGAAACGGAAGGATGCGTTCGACCGCGTGCAGGAAATCGTGGTCGACGAGGAACCGTTCATCTTCCTCGTCAACAAGAATGCGCTCTCGGCGGTTTCCGCGACGGTGCACGGTGCTTCGCCGGTGATTCTGTCTCCGCAAACCTTCTGGAATGCCGAGCGGCTCACGGTATCGAAGTAAGCCAACCCGTTTGCCACGGATTTGCACGGATTCGCACTGATCTGAACAACTTGAGAAGAACAAAGGTAGAAGCGGGATGACAATCCAGGATCGCCAAAAACAGATTCTGCTTTCCGCCCGCTTCTCCGTGAGCTATGCGGGCAAGCCCCCGGTTCTGCGCGGCGTGGAGCTGGAAATCCAGCGCGGCGAAGTGCTGGGACTGGTGGGACAAAGCGGCTCGGGCAAGAGCACGCTGGCCATGGCGATTCTCGGGCTGCTCGACAAGAAGCGGGCGAACGCCCAAGGCTCCATCCGATTTCAGGATTCTGATCTCCTGCAACTATCTGAACGCGAGCTGCGCACATTGCGCGGGCGGGCCATTGCGCTAGTTCTTCAAAGTCCGCTGTCTTCTTTGAATCCTGCGTTGAAGATTCGAACCCAGCTCAAGGAAGCCTGGCGGGCGCATGCCTCAGGCGCGAGGGCAGACTGCATGGGTGCAATCCGAGCGTCCCTGCAGAGCGTTTCGCTGCCCGCCGACGATGACTTTCTGCGCAAGTATCCTTCGCAGATGAGCGTGGGACAAGCGCAGCGCGTGCTGATTGCCATGGCCGTCATGCATCGTCCTGCGCTGCTGATCGCCGACGAAGCTACCAGCGCCCTCGATGTGATTACGCAATCGGAAATTCTGGCGCTGTTTCGCGAACTGAACCGATCCACCGGGATGGCGATTCTCTACATTTCTCACGATCTCGCTTCGGTGGCGGGGATTTGCGATCGCATCGCTATCCTGCACGAGGGCGCGATCGTCGAATGTGGAGTCGCCGGACAGATCTTCGCCAATCCACAGCACGAATACACCCGGCGGTTGATGGCAGCGCTCCCGCGAATCCTGCCCGCCAGCGCACAACTGCAAACAAAAACCGAAGGCGCAGCAGCGCGGTAAATCCACGGCTCTCAGCTTCCAGCTTCGAGCGCACAACCTGCACAGCGCTTCAACCGAAGCAGATGGGGAAGCTTAGTCCGGACTCAGCCCGCCGCTTTTGGATCGACGATTTAGCTTCGGATCTGAGTCGCGGCTTTCACGCGATGTGCTCCAGTCCGGGAAGATGTGTGCAATGGAATGCGCAACGAAAGCAGGTCTTCGTCGCCGCCTCTCTCGCAGAGTGAACATGATAGCAAGGAGAAATCCTGTTACAGCTCCCAGGAATGCTTCTGTAATTGAGAGGCTGTTGAACGTTCGCAGCCCCTGGTTGGTCAAAATGAATCCGGTATATGCCATAGCCGCCGTCCAGAGAATTATGCGAACAGTAAACATGAGGATCACTTCCTGATCAACAAATATTGCCACAATCCGCCCTTGCGGAGCGAGAGTTTTTGCGATCTAGCGAAAGAATGGCGATCCTGGTATTTTGCAAATTCCTGCCTACTTGATTCCATCAAGCAGCCCCGGTTCAACACTCTATGGCGATTTTTCAATTAACTATCCTGTTGAGCAACCCCCAACCCCATCGCTTTCATTGACTTGCATATTTAGCGGACGTAAGATTCCCGCCTATGATCGGCCAGACCATTTCTCACTATCGCATTGTCGAGAAGCTCGGCGGTGGGGGGATGGGTGTCGCCTATAAAGCTGAGGATACCAGGCTGCACCGTTTTGTAGCCCTCAAGTTCCTGCCGGAGACAGTCGCGCAAGACCCGCAGGCTCTGGCCCGCTTTCGACGGGAGGCTCAAGCCGCTTCGGGCCTGAACCATCCGAATATCTGCACAATCTACGACATCGGTGAGCAGGACGAGCACGCGTTCATCGCCATGGAGTTTCTGGACGGTGTGACGCTGAAGCATCGGATCTCTGGCCGTCCTCTGGAAGCCGAAAGCCATTTGCCGTTGGCGATTGAGATTGCGGATGCCCTTGATGCTGCTCACTCCGCTGGGATCGTGCACCGCGACATCAAGCCGGCAAATATCTTCGTGACCAAGCGCGGCCACACGATTCTCGACTTCGGCCTGGCGAAAGTGACGCGCGTCATCAGTGACGAAAGGATGGACGTGGCGACGGCGCTTTCGACCGTGACATTGGAAGAACACCTGACTAGCCCCCGCACGGCAGTCGGCACAGTGGCTTACATGTCGCCCGGGCAAGCGCGCGCCAAGGAATTAGACGCACGCACAGACCTGTTCTCTTTCGGGGCGGTGTTATACGAGATGGTAACGGGTGCGTTGCCTTTTCGCGCTGTCTCGGAGAGAGCCACTCGGGGTTGCCGAGCGACGCTGCCCACACTCGCGACGCACAATCCGCTGAAAGTCTGTGTTCCGGATTTTGTCGGGGGCAATCGAGCTGAACTGCACCCCTGACGTGAGACAAAGAAACTAGGGACAGTTTTCTCGCGAAGGAGATTGTAAACCGGGGAGTGGGGTCTGGGGCGAGGGGGCGGTTAGCTCCCTCGCCCCAGTCATCTCTGTAGAAGCTTCGACATTGGCCAGGCTCCGCAGTTGTTGCTCGAAAGCAGCTGGAGTTTGATAGTTCAGTGCAGAATGCAGGCGCTGATGGTTGTGGGTGATTTCGAAAAACGTTGTTAGTTCGGCGCGCAAGGCGTCCAGATCGCGCCAGTCTCTGCCGTGCACCTGCTCCTGTTTGAGCGTCTTGATGAAGGACTCAGCCTTGGCGTTGTCGTAGGGATTGCCCACGCGGCTCATGCTCGGTTGCGCCCCATGATCGGCCAGCAGCGTGAGATAGTCGGCGCAGGCATACTGAATGCCACGGTCAGAGTGATGGATCAATCCTGGTGCAGGTTGACGTTCGGCTAGCGCCATGCGCAATGCTTGCACCGCTACACTCGCGCCCAGATGTCGGGCTAGCGCCCATCCGATCACCCGCCGCGAGTGCGCGTCTAACACCACAGCGACATAAACAAACTCTTCTCGCAATCGCACGTAGGTGATATCGGCGACCCAGAGTTCATTGAGATTACGCGTCACCAAACCGCGAGCCAGATTCGGCCACACTCGCCATCCGTGCTGCGAATCGGTGGTCGCAGGCACGAACCGCCGCGTGCGCAGACTGAGCAGATTATCTTCACGCATCAAGCGCAGCACGCGCTTGGCATTGACGCATTGCCCGCGCTGCCGCAGTTCCTGTTGCACCCGCCGGTATCCGTAGAACCGCTTCTCCACGATCACCTGGTGGATGGCATCGCGCAGCGCCGTGTCGGCCTGGCGTGGTGCCGACGATTCCCAATGTCGGTAAAAGCCCGCCCGGCTCACTCCGCTCAACTCGCACATTCGTTCCACGCTGAGGCCGCCTTGCCCGGCCCGTTCCGCGATCAACGTGCAGATCGCTTCCCGCCCACTTTTATGCGCCGCAAGGCTTCGCCGAAAAAATCCAGTTCCAGTTCCTGCTGCCCCACCTTGCGCTCCAGCTCCGCAATCCGCTTCCGCGCTGCCAGCAACTCCCCACGTCCGGACCTCGTCTCCAGTCCGTTCTTATCTTCAGACACTACCTTTCGCGGCTTTCCTCCTCGCCGATGTGCCAGGCCGGCTTCGCCCAACTCCGCATACCGGTCCTTCCACACGTACAGTCGCTTGCGCCGAATGCCCAGATCCTGCGCTACCGCGCGCACGCTTTCGCCCGCTAGCACTCTCCGCACCGCCGCCAGCTTGAACTCCGTTCCGTACTCAGGTTGCTTCGCTTTCTCCTGTGACATGTGTTCTCCTTATCGAGAACTGTCACCATTATCTCTGTCTCAGTTTTGGGGTGCACTCCAAGCGAACTCCTCAGATTCGCCAATCAGCCGGACGCAATTTTCCCTTGGGGCCCTTGAATCGTTAATGCGGTTACTTGATTACCAGCGTGTTTTCCGCATGGGACAAACTGTCCCGCGCCCCGCCTTGAAGGACAGAGTGGCCCAAACCGCCCTCAGCAATCAACTCACATCCCCAATAATATCAGTAACTTACAGCTAACAGATTGGCCCTGCCCGTGCACATCTGCAAGTGGGTCTTAGCACAATTCTGCTCCACTTTTGTCGTTAGGAAGGATGAGTTTTATGCAGACACCGAAACCAAAAAGCCCGGGTCGAGGCGAGCGTCACAGCGCGGCCTGGGGAAAACGCTTGAGCATGCTGTTGCTGCTCTTGGCCGCCTCGTCGGCCTTCGCCCAGAATTTTGAACGCGACGGCAAGTTCGTCGGCAAGTTCGCTCCCGATCTCGCGCCCATGGTTGCGCGGGCGCATCAGGGTGCGGCAGCCGCCAATGAGACCGTGCAGGTCATCGTGCAGTACAAGCAGGTGCCGCAGACGGCGCAGGAAGGCCGAGTGCAGCACCTGGGCGCGCGCCTGAACCACAGGCTCCATATGGTCAAGAGCATCGCTCTGACGATTCCGGTCAGCGCTTTGCCTGCTTTGGAAGCGGACCCCGAGATTCTCTCCGTGACCGTCGACCATCCCATGCAAGGGCTGGATGACATCACGGACACGGCGACGGGCGTAACCGCCGCCTGGACCGCGGGCTACAACGGAACCGGAGTCGGCGTGGCCGTGATTGACAGCGGCATTAACGACAGCCACCCCGACCTGTGGGATTCGACCGAGTCGCATTCGCGCGTGGTCTATCACCAGGATTTCACGGGCACCGCAACTTCCAACGCGAGCGGAGCAAAGTACGACCTCTTCGGTCACGGTACCCACGTCGCCGGAATCATTGGCGGCAACGGCTACCTCTCGGGCGGGAACTACTCCGGAGTGGCGCCCAATGTCAGCCTGGTCGATCTTCGCGCACTGGATGCCAACGGCTCCGGCACCGACAGCACCGTGATCGCAGCCATCCAGGAAGCAATTGCGCTGAAGAGCACGTACAACATCCGCGTGATCAACTTGTCGCTGGGACGCGGCATTTTCGTCAGCTACACTCAGGATCCTCTCTGCCAGGCAGTGGAATCGGCCTGGAAAGCTGGGATCGTTGTGGTGGTAGCGGCGGGCAACTATGGACGATTGAGCGTAAACGGCAGCAACGGATTCGGAACCATCACGGCTCCCGGCAACGATCCCTTTGTGATCACTGTGGGCGCCATGAAGAGCAACGGATCCACTTCTCCCGCGGCCGAGACCAAAGCGAGTTTCAGCTCCAAGGGGCCCACCACGTACGATCACGTGGCCAAGCCCGACCTTGTGGCTCCCGGCAACGACATCGTCTCTCTGTCGGCTCCTGGCACCACTTTGGAAGCAGCCTATCCCGCCGAACTGGTCACCGGCACCGATGGAAACAACGACTACTTCAAGCTTAGCGGCACCAGCATGGCGACCCCGGCCGTCGCCGGAGCCGTTGCATTGCTGCTGCAGCAAAACAGTGCGCTGACTCCAGACCAGGTGAAAGCGCGGCTGATGAAGACCACCTACAAACCATTCTCAATCGGATCGTCCTCTGCCTATGTTCCCCATCTCCTGCAGACCTTCACCGACTTCTACGATCTGCTTTCGGTCGGTTCGGGCCTGCTCGATATGCAGAATGCGATCGTCAACACCGACCTGGCGCCGGCCACGGTGGGCTCAGCCCTGTCCCCGTCGCTGGTCTACAACCCGTCTACCCACACCGTTAGCATGGTTGAGGGAAACGGCAGCGTGGCTGCGGGCTCGGTGGTTTGGGGAACTTCGGTGGTGTGGGGTACGTCGGTAGTTTGGGGTACGAACGTGACTGGCAGTTCGGTGGTTTGGGGTACCTCGCTGCCGTGGAGTGACAACACCCTGAGCGCCTTTAGCGTGGTTTGGGGCTCGAGCACGGGAACGGGTACGCAAGCCACAAGCGTGGTTTGGGGTGCGTCGGTGTCCAGTGCCGATGCTGCGTTCTCCGATGCTGGAGACGATGAACAGTAGCCGTGAGCAACACAACCAAGGAAAGGAGAAGATCATGAAAAACAATACACGGCTAACGAAAACCTTCATCGGCGCAATGGTCCTGGCGGCAATTACAAGCACTGTATACGCCGGCCTGACCAGCCACACCATGCACAGGTCCTATGCCCTGGCAGTACTGGCACTGGCCGCGGCCAGTTCGCGCATGAAAGTGAAGCTGCCGGGAATCGACGGCAATATGTCAGTCAACCTGCCGTTCCTGCTGATGGCCGTAGTAAACCTGAGCGCTGTAGAAGCTGTCTTGATCGCCAGCGTATCCACAGTGGTGCAGTGCTGGCCCCAGCGGGACGGGAAGTTCAAACCGGAGCAGATGCTGTTCAACGTCAGCATGATGGCCTTCGCAGCCAGCATCGCAAGCCTGATTTGGAATGCAGGCTGGCTGGGCAAAGCGGCTTGGGCGTCAGAACCGCTTATGCTGGCTTCGGCAACCGCCGCTTTCTTCCTGGGGGAAACCGCTCCAGTGGCGGGCATCATCAAGGTAGCCGAGGGCGCGGCCATGCGCCGCGTCTGGATGAGCATCGTGCACCTGTCGTTCCCGTACTATGTGGTGAGCGCAGGGATGACCTCCATGGTGAACCTGGTCAGCCATCACTTTGGCTGGCAGGCGGCTCTGGTGGTTTTCCCGGTGATGTATGGCATCCACCATTCCTACCGGTTGTACTTTGGCCGGGCGGCGGAGGCTCTGCGCTCCGCACCTATGGCCAAAGCGGCCGGCGCGGGGGCGTAAGAAAAAACAGTCTCACAGGGCGAAAGCCCTTGTGATCTGAAGTGACGAGGGTGGCGTTCTGGTTCTCCGGAACGCCACCTTTTCTCTTGCTCATCACGAAACCGGCGTGCGAATTCGCTGCGATCCAGTCGCCGGAACCGCGCCGGATCCGACGGAGCACGGCAGTTCCAACCTGCGACAGGAATTCTACAAACTGATGACAATTCTGTGACAACCCAGGCCAGCGTGCGGCCTAGGATTGCCACGATCTGCGGGCCAGATGATTCGCGCCCGTGAGAATCCTGGCCATGATCCACCCCTCACTCGCACTACACAAACTAAGGAGAAATCGCATGCAGCGTCTGCTCGGTCGCACTCACGTTCTTTCTGCCCTCCTCGGGCTCCTGCTAGTTTTGGCTTCCAGCTCGGCCCTGGCGCAGTCGTACCACCTCGCCCACCTGACCTCGGATCTGTCGGGCAAGGCCCCGCACAAGGATTCGCTACTGAAGAATGCCTGGGGACTTGCCTACAGCCCGGGCGCGCCCTTCTGGGTCAGCGATGAGGCCGATGGCTGGTCCACCCTCTATGACGGCAAGGGAAACCCGCAAAGCTTGCAGGTCATCATTCCCTCCGCCAACGGCTCCGCGCCGGGAACCCCCACCGGCATCGTCTACAACGGTTCATCGGAGTTCAAGATCGACAGCTGGACTTCGCTCTTCCTGTTTGCCACCCTGGACGGCACCATCAGCGGCTGGTCGGACTTCAACCCGAGCGCGGCTCTGATCGGCGTGAAAAGCGCTGGCTCCTCCTACACCGGTCTAGCCATCACCAGCCACACGTCTGGCAACCTCTTGTTCGCCGCCGACGCTGCCAACAATAAAGTGGATGTCTATAACGGGACTTTCAGCCTGGTCAACTCCTTCACCGATTCGTCGATCCCCACCGGCTTCGCGCCCTTCGGAATCCAGGATATCGGCGGACAGGTTTATGTTTCCTACGCCAGCACGTCGGGTGGCAACGGCGGTTACATTGACATCTTCACCGAATCCGGCACGCTGGTAAAAAAGTTCACGCACGGCGGGCCGCTGAACCAGCCCTGGGGCTTCGCCGTGGCTCCGGCGAATTTCGGGCCGCTCAGCGGCGCCCTGCTCATCTCGAACAACACGTCCACGGGCACGATCAACGGTTACAATCTGACCACTGGCAAGCTGATCGGCCCGCTCAAGAACTCTGCCGGCAAGCCGATCCGGATTCCCGGCCTGTGGGGACTTGAGTTCGGCGGCGGATCGTCCTCCAACGGCCAGAAGAACCAGCTCTTCTTCACCGCCGGCCCCAACGACACCGATGGCTGCTTTGGGATGATCAACTTCCACTAAGCTGCCTCGCGGGTGAAACACCGACAAAGCCAAGGCCGCCTTCAGAGGCGGCTTTGGCGTTTATGTCCGCTCGGAGCTAGTTGGGCATGACGACGGTGTCGATCACGTGGATCACACCATTCGACTGAAATACATTCGGGATGGTCACCAGCGCGGTGCCGCCCTTCTCGTCTTTCAACATGATGTGCGTGCCGTCGTGCAGGGTCACCCACAGCTTGCCGCCTTCCACGGTGGTGAGTTCGGCCGTCCCGTTCCCCGCTTTAATCTGCTTCTTCAGGTCAGCCGCGCTCCACCGGCCAGAAACCACGTGATAGGTGAGCACCTTGGTCAGCGTAGCCTTGTTCTCCGGCTTCAACAGCGTGTCCACCGTGCCGGCAGGCAGCTTAGCGAAGGCCTCGTTGGTGGGCGCGAACACGGTGAAAGGTCCAGGGCCTTCCAGGGTTTCGACCAGTCCGGCAGCCTTCACGGCAGCGACCAGAGTGGTGTGATCGGCGGAATTCACCGCGTTCTCGATGATGTTTTTGGTGGGATACATTTCCTGGCCACCCACCGACGGATTCTTCATGCCAGCCACAGCCGAAGTTACGGCAATGGCAACGATTGCCAACACTACAGCAAATTTCTTGTTCATTGTCTTTGTCCTTTTTCAGATTTGAGTTTCTTGCCCCTCGCTAACAGTACGAACCGGGTCTGAATTTGGATTGATCTAACATTCTTGCGGCCGTCTGGAGCACAGGTCTGTTTGCTTTTCAGAGGCCGAATAAAAGAAGATGCAAAAAGCAATAGATCCCGTCATGGATCAGATAGCAACGCGCACAGCCGAGTCCGGGGACGCCGAGAACATTGCGAGTCTCGTAAATATTGCATTCCGTCCGGAGCGCTTCTTCATTGACGGCGACCGCACCGACCCGGAGAAAGTGCGGGCGCTTTTCCCCAAGGGCAAATTCCTGCTGGCCGAAGAAGGTGGAACGTTGGTCGGCTGCGTTTACGTGGAACTGCGCGGAGAGCGGGGATATTTTGGCCTACTAGCAGTCGATCCTGCGCGGCAACGGGCCGGCATTGGTGCTCGCTTGATTGCGGCCGCCGAAGACTACTGTCGTGCCGGAGGTTGCCGCTTCATGGACCTGACGATGGTGAATCTGAGAAAAGAACTGCCCGGATACTACCGGCGGCTGGGATACCTGGAGAGCGGAACGCTGCCTTTTCCCGACGAGCAGCATCCTCCGAAAATTCCCTGCCATTTGGTGAGGATGTCCAAGCCCCTCGGCTAGCTCGCCGAGACCGCCTCTCCGCTCAGTGCTGATTGAACAGTTCCGCGCGGTCGATCCGTTCGCCTTTGAACACCACCATCGAAATGCGCTCCGTGGCGGTTATGTCTTCGAGCGGATTTCCGTCCACCACCAGCAGGTCGGCATCGTTGCCGGGACGAATCGAGCCGATTCGATTTTCGGCACGAAGCAAGCGTGCCGCGTTCCAAGTTGCGGCCTGCAGTGCCACTGCCGCGGGAATTCCAGCCCGAACCCAGAGCTGCAGCTCATGTTGCGCGGTGGGGCCGTGGATTACAAGAAAGTTTCCGGCGTCACTGCCCGTGACCAGTAACACTCCGTGCGCATGCGCGCGTTTCAAGTTGTCGATGGCGATCGCCATGTCGAGGGGATACTGCGCCAGAGCCTTGCGCATCGCTTCCGTATCTGCCGACCCCAGGGCTTCCTCGGTCCCGCGCAACAGTTCCGTCGGACCCACTTGTTGTACCAGGGATCGTTTGAGCAAATCAGTTTTGCCCGCCGCGAATTCTTTGAAGGCCTCTCCCACGCTCAAAGTCGGATCGTAAGCAGTTCCCTGCTTCGCCATTTGGTCAAACAGCATGTCGGGAATCTTTTCACGAAACGACCCGTGCTCGATCGAGTTGGCCTGTGCCTTTATGGCATCCGCCACGTCGCGCGCGTCCCCCGTATGAACGGCCAGCGGCAATTGATCCGCATGAGCCTGTTGCGCGATGGCGTCGAACAATCCTGTATCGAGACGATTGAATACGCGGCCTCCAGCGCCTGCTTCCAGAATAGCCTTGATGCAATCCACTCCCTGCTTCTTCAATTCGTCGACCTGCTGCCGGGCTTGGTCACCGGAGGCGGGAATGCGCGTGAATTGCTTTTCCAGATTCGCGCGAGCCGTCGGCGGAAGATCCTTGAAGTATTCCGTACCGTGCCCACCTTGTGCCGTGAACAGCGGACCGCACGCAGACAAATCCGAGGCCAGCACCTCGCCGCTACTCACCGTGGAACGCACCTTGAGCGCGATGTCCAGACCATCTCCGACACTTCGCACCGTAGTCACGCCACTATAGAGGTACGCCGCCAGATTGCGCAGCATGCTCTTTTCGGCGTCATACTTGCTCATGTCCGCGTAGAAACCTCCGGGCGCACCGAGGTGAACGTGAACGTCGATCAGGCCGGGAAGAACTGTTTTCCCGGCTGCCTCTACAGTTTCTGCTTTCAGCGTTTTCGGATCGGGTCCCGAGCCCTCATAGATTTCGGCAATCTTGCCGCCGCGAACCAGCACCGAACCGTTCTCAATCACCTTGCCGTCGCCAACGAAAATGCGCGCCCCGCGAATGAAAAACGTGTCGCTGCGTGCCAGTTGCCGGTTCAAGATTTTAGTTTTCGCGATACCCGTGCGGACGTGCATCTGCCAGAAACCCAGCGCCAGGAAAGGAGTCATCACCGCCGCCAGCCACAGCTTGGCCGAGGCGCGAATCTTTTCTTCCTTCTCCCAGCGGAACAGCTTGTATGCAATGAAGAGTCCAACGCACGCGGTAAGCACCAGAGCCAGCGCCGGCTGAATGTTCGCCGCCATGCCCTCGTTCCGCAGCAACATGCCTTGGATGCCGACCACCATGTAGGTCGCCGGCAAAAACTGCGTGACAGTTAGCAGCCACGCCGGAAACATGGATAGCGGGAAGGTAGCGCCGCTCAAGAACAGCATGGGAAGGTAGATCAACTGGACCAGGAGTTGGCTCTCCTGCATCGAGTTGACGACTGAAGCCAGGATCAGACCGACCGCGCGAAATCCCACAATGGCAACGGTGACGAAAATCAGGACCGACCCCATCGACTGCGGCCACGGCATGCCATACAAGTAATGCGCCAGCGTGAAGATCAGAATCACGTTCGGCATGTACAGAATCCAGCCGGTCACAACCGAAGCGACAAGCAATGGCGCCGGCGAGATCGGTGTGACCTTGTAGCGCCGCAGAATGTTCGCTTCGCGCTCTTGCACGGCGCGTATGCCCGCGCCCATCAGTCCATTGCCGAGGATGCCGATGATCAGGACCATCGAGATCACAATCGTCATGGCGGCGCCGCGCTCACCGTGCATCGCCTGCCCAAAAATAAAGAAGAAAGTAAGCGGAAACAGGTAGTTGAAGAAAATTACCGACCGGTTGCGCAGGGCCAGCTTCAGATCGATCGCGATGAGTGCTTGGTAGGCTTTCATTCGCGGGCTTTCATTCGCGGAGCTTCTTCCCGGTGAGTTCGATAAACACGTCTTCCAGACTAGGCTGCTTGAGACTGACGTCGGTCAACTCCATTCCCTGCTGATCGATCCACTTCACCAGCTCCACCAGTGTGGCCGCGGGACGGCGCGAGTGCACGGTCAGCGTCCGGCCGTCGGAATCGAGCGCGCTCTGCGTGCCCTCCGCCCAGGCGGGACGGTTCTCCGGGAATGGAGTCGCGCAAGTCACCACGATGCTCGACGCATTCCGGCTCTGCTGTTGCAGGCGGCCGGGAGTGTTGAGGGCGATGATGCGGCCTTCATCGACGATCGCGACGCGGTCGCACAAACGTTCCGCTTCCTCGATGTAGTGCGTGGTCATCAGAATGGTGCGATGCTCTCGCTTCAACTCCTCCAGCAAAGAATGAATCTCCACGCGAACCTGGGGATCAAGGCCGGTGGTGGGCTCGTCGAGAAAAATGAGTTGAGGGTCGTTGATTAAAGCCAGCGCCAGCGCCAGCCGCTGTTTCTGACCGCCGGAAAGCGTGCTGTAGAAGGCGTCCCGCTTTTCTTCCAACTGCAGGCGTTGCAGCAGTTTATTCAGGTCAACGTGGCGGGTGTAGAAGGACGCAAACACTTGCATGGCTTCGCGAACGCGGATCTTCTCCGGCAAGTTCGTCGCCTGCAGGCAAACCCCGATGCGATCTTTGAGTTGCTGCCGCTGGCGGTCGGGATCAAAACCCAGAACAGTGACTTCACCTCCAGTGCGCGGACGCAATCCTTCCAGAATCTCCACCGTGGTCGTCTTGCCCGCGCCATTGGGTCCGAGCAGGCCAAAGACTTCTCCGGGCTGGATCACAAAATCGATGCCTTTGACGGCATGGACCTCGCCATACGACTTCTTCAGGCCTTGCACCGAGATCGCTGGCGTCGCGGAGTTCATGGCGGGATGCCTAGGCTACCGAAGAAACAAGCGCAAGTCAAAAGCCACATCTCTAGTGTTCGCTGAATCGAAAAGTGGCATAATCTAGCTGAGAAAATCGGCCGCCGGGGAGAGGCCCGTGAGAGTGCGATTTTGCGGCTCATCCCGCGTGATCTCCACGCTTCTGTTTTGCGTGTTGCCGATTCTTGCCGCAGGTCAGCAGGGCCCCGCTACTACGGAAGTCCCGGACAAATTCAATCTCGACGCCAAGACTGCCGCGCGCTTGCGGCCGCAACTTCTAGCGCAGAGCACTGCGGCGGCGGGACGCTATGCCATCGGCCACCGGGTGCTCGACAAACTCGTGGAGCAGGTTCGTATTTCGCGCAATGCTAAGTACTTGTGGGAATTGCGGATCGTCGACGACGGCCTGTTGAATGCGTTTTCCTCGCCTGATGGAACCATCTATGTCGAGAGTGGACTCGCCGACCTTGCCGGCGACAGTGCCGGGCTGTGGGCGGCAATCTTGTCGCACGAGATCGCGCATGTGGGCCGGCGGGACTGGGCGCGACGTTATCTCTACGAAGAATCTATGCGCAACCGCGGCGGCTTGTCGGTGGTGTTGGGCGATCCCGGCCTTCCATCCGAGGGTTGGACGGATTCCAAGAAGGCTTCCGAAGATCTGGCGGGGTTTTGCCGCCAGCTCGAACTGGAAGCCGATCTTGAAAGCCTCATGCTGATGGCGCGCGCGGGATATCATCCCGATTTCGTCCCGGCCCTCCATCATTTATTGCACGCTCAAACTGCGGACAAGACCGCGCCTTCGATATTTGCCATGCACCCGTGCTGGGAGGAACGAGACCGCGAACTGGAGCATGCCTACATTGCCGCCAGCATCGAGTTCGAGCGCCGCTGGCCGGAATGGTACGCCTCGCCGGGCGGCAATCCTCCGCTTCTGGTGTTTGCCGACCGGCCCAGCGTGCAAAAAACACGCGCCCGGGAGCGGGAGATTCGCGTTCCCATGCGCTGCCAGAATCTGGTGGGTGCGGTCGAGGTGGTACTGCAAACTTACTCCGCCGCGTCCGCCTCCCAATCGAATGACGAAGTGCGCCAACTCACGGGATGCACCTCGCCCAAGACCACGATCACTTTTACCGTATCGGAGGACGCCCAGAAAGACTTGTGGGCCGAGGTCGTCGTGCTGGATGCTCAGGGAGCCGTGCTCTCGCGCGCCGCCATCCCGAAGTTGCAGCCTCGATGACCGAGAGAATCCATCCCGCTCGGATCGAAATTAACTCGGTAACATTCTTGCGTACACATCCAAGGAGCCTGTGCAAACACTGAACGAACTGTATTCATCCCTATCCACCCGGCGGCGCTACGAAGTCTGGTTCATGCGTTTGGGATTGGAGGATGGGTCGGGCGCGTGGTGGTTCCGCTATTTGCTGATGAACCCTGGACGGGGCGGTTGCCCCGGAAACGCAGGCGGGATGCCCGCCCAGGTGTGGGCCACATGGTTTCCGCAGAATGGAAAACCGCAAAGCTTCATTCAAGGATTTCCTCTGGAGGGTCTGGATCTCAGCCCCAGAAAGCAAACTCCGTTTCACTTCCGCACCGGCAACAATGAAATCGGCGAGAACTCCTGCCGCGGGGCATTGCAAGTTGAAGGCCACGAAATCTCATGGGATCTGCAATACCGTTCCACATTCCGCGTCACGTTGAGCAGCAAGGGCTGGATTGGATTCTCGCGAACCCCGCACTCCGACGCACTATTTTCCGGGCGGATCACGCTCGATGGCAGGAGTTTTGAGGGAAACCCTATAGGATACGGCGTTCAAGGACACAACTGCGGATACCGGCACCGCAACTTCTGGACCTGGACTCACGCTTATTTCCCTGGCTCCGGCGCACATCCCAGCACATTCGAAGCGTTGGTCTATGAAATGCCATTCGGCCTGGTGTTTCGCAAAGGGGTGCTCTGGCACGAAGGGCAGCAACACGAATTCCGCAATCTGCAAGAGATCACACGAGATCCCGGCCAATTGACGTGGAAGTTTCGCAGTTCAACGAAGGATGGATATCGTTTAGAAGCAGACATCGACGGCCCTGAGCCCAGCACGCACCGTCTCCCCTATGTGAAGACTGATTGCTCGGGCAGTTTTGAAGTGGCGAACAACAGCCTGGCGCGAGCGGTGCTACGGTTGGAGCGCCTCGGCCAACCCGTCGAGACGCTGGAAACCACAACCGGAGCTGTATTGGAAATGGTCGGCCGCTGAACTCATGCGGCAGATCGCGCCCGGGCCAAGCGCTCGGCGACGATCGAGTAGGCCGAAGGATTAAATGCCAATCCGATGTGCGTGCCCGGAACTTCAAAGTCGCTTTCAGGATTTCTCGTCATGCAATAGCGCCAGTCTACGATGCCATCGTCGCGGGTGTAGATGGCGGTCTGCAACATGGACTCCGGCACGTCGCGCCGCAGCGAGTCCACGAAATTGCAGGTGCAGCGCCCGGTGTAGCAGTGCGGCAGCACGCCTTTGCCATGCTCCTGCAGGATGCGGAGGCGAACCGCTTCCGCCGCATGAATAACTGAGCGATTGGCCACCGTGCCACGAATCGGCGAAGCCAGCGTGATCACCGAAGCCACATCTTTGGGCCGCGACCCGGCAATCGAACGCGCGATCACGCCTCCCAGGCTGTGGCCGATTAAATGAATCTTGCGGCCGGTCTCTGCCAAAGCCCGGTTTACCGTCTCGGTGACGTGGCGTTGAATCAGCAGGTTCGGACAGTCGGCGTTGAGGCCGATGCCGGAAAAATAAGGCCGGTATCCGATGCGTCCCAGCCAGGCGTGCAGTTCCGTCAAGTAAAGATCGGTGCCGAGAAAACCGGGAATGAGCACTACGGCGGAGTCGTCGCCGCGGGGCGCCCCAAAACCGTAGTAAACCGGGGTCGCATGCAACAGGAGAACCTCGGCTCCGAACAGCGCTTCGGTCCAAAGGGATGAGTCGGTTTCCGAGTAAGATTGGGGTGATTGCTTACGAGATGTGAGCTTCGATGGACGGGTTGCCTTCTTCTGTTTGCGCAATTTCGTCCTGGCTCCGCCCGCCGTCCGCGCACCTTTCCGCGCGAGGCGCATCTTTCGAGTACGCATTATACCTCTACCTTATCCGTGGCTCCATAGCACATTCGAGTCATATTGCTAAGAGAAATGCTAGCCTCGTTAACTTTTTCTCCAAACTTTCTTCGCTTACCAGATTTTTCTAACGCTTCACACGCTTCCGTCGTTTCCCTCGCGAGCCCTTCCCCAGGCGCGCCTCCAGTTCCGCTACCCGCTTGCGCAGCGCATCCAGATCCGGCCCGGGTGCGGCTTGCGTCTGGAAAGGCCCCGGCGTCCCGAGGAACCGTTTCATCATATCCACCGGCGACAGAATGGTGGATTGCACGTCTCCCAGCCGGCTCTGCACCGCGTCCTGCACTTTCTGATAAGTATCAAACGCCGATTTCAAATACCACATCACGAACTCCTGACGCGCTTCATCGGAGGCCACGATCAACTGGCGCAGCAGTTCGAGCGGCAGGCCTGTCGGTTTATCTTTCGCATCTTCTGTGATGATTTGGGTCAGGGTGACGCGGGTCAGGTCCTGGCCCGTCTTCGCATCGACGACCTTGACCTCCTTGCCCTCCCGAATAAACCTCGCAATGTCGTCGAGATTGATGTACTGGCTGTTGATGGAATCGTAAAGCCTGCGATTGCCATATTTCTTGATCACGATGGGGCCGGGTTTCATTGGTTCCTTCATGCTGCCGTGCACATAATAAAGATAGCTCTTGACACAATCCCCTTGCAATCGTATATTTTAACTGATGCTGCACTGCAGCAATCTTGGAGGTATTACATGCCAACCACAGTAAAGTCTGAATCCTCCCGAACTCATTCGCGGGAGTCCTCTTTTGTATCTCTTCTGTCGGGCTGGGCGCAGCAGGGGGTCCAGGGCTTCTTCGCTACGCAACGGATCCTGTTGGATCTCGCGATGCGCCAGAACGCGAACTTGATGCACTCCATCCGGCAGCAACTGACCGATCCCGAGCATTCCCCGACCGCCATTCTAAGCGAAGTGACGGCCGAGGGCGTGTCGAATTTCATTGAAGGCCAGCGCATCCTTCTCGAATTGGGACAAAAGAACAATGAACTTCTGATGGCCGGAGTCGAGGAGCGTATCGGAGACACGCCTGCCGCACACGCCGTCACCGGGCTCCTAAAGCGCAGCGTGGAAACTTTCATTCACCTGCAGCAGGAGTACCTGAAGATCGCCGGCAAGCAAACTCACACCTGGATCGAGGCGGCCAAGGCCGGGAAACCCTACGAGACCGAGCACTTGGTTGATCTGGCCCGCGAGTCGATGGAGAGCTTTGTGAAAGCCCAGAAGCACTTCATGGACGTTATCGCCGAGGAAACGGCCAAGGCGACGGGCGGCAAGCACACCAACGGCGTCAAGAAGGTCAAGAAGACCGAGTTGTCTCAGCTGGCGCGCCAAGCCACCGAAGCGTTGATCGACGCCCAAAGAAAGCTGGTGGATGTAGCCGGACGTCAGATGAACGCCAACGTAAAAACTGGCGGCAAGGCTCTGGAACTCCTGCGGCCATTTCCCTTCCTGCCCCTGGCCGAGTTGACCCGGGAGGGAGTGAAAAGCTACGTCGACGCCCAGAAGGAGTTGATGGATGTAGTGGTGAAGCAGGGTGGTGAACACAAACACGCGCCCAAGGCCACGAAGCGACCGCACAAGAAAGCGGCGGCCGCAGCGGCTTAACTGAGCATTCGCGTATAGGGCTTCATCCTGGAGCGGAGCATGACCCGCGCGCAAGCGCGGGTCATGCAAGGTCGAAGGCCTCTGTAGGGAGAGGCAAGCGCTCTAGTCCGCCGGAATGCGTCTCTGGGAACACGGCCGGTCTCGCCCGTGTGAAACTGCACGGAGAACTTCTGCGAGACCAATCCAGAGAACGCACGGGGTCCTTCGACTCCGCCCAGGATGACGAGTCAACTGACTTCCAATCCAGCCTGAGTATCGCAACGGCAGGCCTGCCGGGCGGATACTTGTGATCTATCGACGAGGCTCAGATGAAAATCCCATTAACTCCCATTCGTTTCCTGCGCTATGCGCGCGAGCAATTTCCCGACAAGGTCGGCGTAGTGTGCGGCGAACGGCGCTTCACCTACACTCAATTCTCCGACCGCGCAGCCCGGCTGGCCGGCGCCCTCATTGCCGCCGGAGCCAGGCCCGGTGACCGCATCGCCTTCCTCAGCACCAACTGTCACCGGCTGCTCGAGGCTTACTATGGCGTCCTCGAGGCCAGCTGCGTGTTGCTGCCCTTGAACATTCGCCTGGGCGCTCCGGAACTGGCTTTCGTTTTGAACGATGCGCGGGCCAGATTCCTGTTTGTCGAATCAGCCTTCTTGCCTCTGGCGGAGTCGTTTCGCACGGCAGTCCCATCGATCGAGGCCAGTTTTCTTCTGGATGGCCAACCGCAAGCGAACTGGCTGACGGCAAGCAACTACGAGCACCTTCTCGCGGTTTCGCCTCCGTTCCAGTGTGACTTCATGCAAATCGATGAAGACTCGGTGGCTGAACTGTTTTATACCAGCGGCAGCAGCGACCGCCCCAAAGGCGTGATGCTTACTCATCGCAACGTATATCTGCACGCGTTGTCGGTCATCGCCGCCGCACAAACCTCCGCCAGCACGCTGGGAGAAATGTCCTGCAAATCGGTATTGCTGCACACCATCCCGCTCTTTCACGCCAACGGCTGGGGCACAGCCCACACCATCACTGTGGCTGGCGGCACGCACGTGATGATTCACCACTTCAATCCGGTGGACGTCTTTCGCCTGATTGAGCAGGAGCGCGTAACCACGTGCGCTCTGGTACCCACCATGGTGGCCGCCCTGGTGAACTCTCCCGCAAGGCCGCAACACGACTTGAGCAGCCTGCGAATCGTCATCATCGGTGGCGCAGCCTCATCTCCCACTCTAGTGAAAGAAGCAGAGGAAAAGCTCGGCTGCACCTGCATCTCCGGCTACGGCCTGACCGAGACTTGTCCGACGCTCGCGAAATCGCAAATGAAGACAGACCTCCCGGTCGAGGGAGAACAACGCTACGCCCGCCAGGCCATGACTGGATTCGCCATTCCCGGCGTGGAGCTTCGCGTCCTCGGCCCCAACGGAAAAGATGTTCCGCACGACGGCACGGTCATGGGCGAAATCATTGCCCGGGGTGACGTCGTCATGGAGGGCTACTGGCGCCAGCCGGAGGCTACCACGGCCGCGATGGAGGGTGGATGGTTCCACACCGGCGATATCGCCACTGTGGACCGTTACAACTACATTCAAATTGTCGATCGCAAGAAAGAGATCATCGTCAGCGGCGGAGAGAACATTTCCTCCCTTGAAGTCGAGAAGGTTCTCTTTGCTCACCCCGGCGTCTACGAGGCGGTCGTCATTCCTGTCCCGGATGAGAAATGGGGCGAGGTGCCGAAGGCAATCGTGGTCTTGAAGCCAGGATCGCACGCCAGCGAAGACAATGTCCTGGAGTTCTGCCGGTCGCGTCTGGCGCATTTCAAGTGCCCGCGCTCAATCGAGTTTGTCGAGAGCTTGCCGAAGACTGGAACTGGCAAGATTTTGAAACGAGAGTTGCGGCAAAAATATTCGGCCGCACAGAAAACGACTGTTCCTTAAAAAGATCGCGCACAACACGGAACCGCAGGACAGGAGTTCCCCCTGTTCTTTAGGACTCTTCGAGAATAGACTGTCCGGCACCGCACACACGTAAGAACCATCCAATACGCTGCCACTGAAAAGGTCGTCATACCACCCTACCGCTAGTGCTGTCTCAATTTGTATCCCCCCTCACAACCACCTGTGATGGGTGCTACGGACTCGGCCCCTCCGCTGTGGTGTAGTTATCCCAGTTCGGAACAAGGACATAGCGGGGAACTCCAATGGACGTACGCGAGTGGGCAAAATCGACTGCTGACTACGGTCATGAGTTGGTCAATTCCGGATTTGAAGGAGCACGTTCTGGTGGTGATGCGTTTCTCAACGGGGAACCGGTTGCACCGTTTCTGAGTGAGTCGCTTCAAAAGGCTCTGAAGCCCGCCGTTCTTGGAGTGTGCCTTGGTGTGTTGGGCAGTTATCCGGGCTCTGGCAAAAAATCGATCGGCCGAACCTTGGCGTTCGGTTTGCTGGGCGGTGTCATCGGCTTTGGCGCAGGTGTCGCATGGGAAAGCCGCAGATTCACCGCGAGCGTCGCGGGCGGTGCCTTGCGCAGCCTCGGCAAAACGCGCGATGAGCACTGGTGGAGCAGGCATCCCATCGACTACGCATAAAGTTTAACGGACGTTTTACTGCTCAGCCGACAAGTCTCAGGGTCGCGAGAGCTACGAACAATTAAGAGTGAGCTTGCTCCTCATCGGCAATGGACTCCGACAGATAGATGTGGGAGGCAGCAATGATCACCACTGAATCAGTCAAGGAACGCGTTCAAATCCCGCTAGCCGCAGAACCCCTCAGTGAAGAGCGGATCGCATACCTGGAAGAACTTGTCAGTCAGGCCAGAACCGCCGCTGCCGTCTTCACGCAATTCACCCAGGAAGATGTGGACCGCATCGTCAAGGCCATGGTGCTGGCTGGCCTGGAACACGCTCAGCCTCTCGCCCGCCTCGCGATTGAGGAAACCCGGCTCGGCGTCATGGAAGACAAGGTCATCAAGAACATGGTGGCCACCGAGTTCGTCTACAACTACATAAAGGATAAGCGCACCGTCGGCATCATCCGTGAATTCCCGGAGCGCAACCTCGTAGAAGTAGGTGAGCCGATCGGAGTCATCTTCTCGATCACGCCGATTACGAACCCGACTTCCACCGTGCTCTTCAAGTGCATCATGGCCATTAAGACGCGTAACGCGGTCATTTTCAGTCCGCATCCGAATGCGTGGCGTTGCTGCTCCGAGGCCGTGAAGATCATGTACGAGACCGCGTTGAAGCATGGCGCTCCCGAAGGCGTCTTTAGCTGCCTTGAATCGCACACGCTGCAGGACAACGCCTACCTGATGCGTCACAAATACGTAGGGCTGATCGATGCCACCGGCGGCCCGGGCGCAGTGAAAGCCGCTTACAGCTCGGGCAAGCCAGCCTTAGGCGTAGGCCCCGGCAACACGCCGGTCTACTTGGAAAAGACGGCGGACCTGAATATGGCAGTCACCGACATCATCCTCTCCAAAACCTTCGACAACGGAACCATCTGCGCTTCCGAGCAAACGGCGGTGATCGATGATGAGATTTATGACGTAGTTCTGAAGAAGTTTGCCGCGCTGGGCTCGCACATCTGCAATGAGAAAGAGGCGAAGCAGCTAGCCCGTACGGTCATCGATCCTGAGACTGGATTCATGCAACCTGCAGCCGTCGGTCAGAAGGCCGCCGATATCGCCCGCCTGGCAGGGATTTCCGTGAAGCCCGGCACCAAACTCCTGATTGCTCCCATTCAAGGCGTAGGCCGCGAACATCCTCTATCGGTCGAAAAACTATTTCCAGTGCTCTCAGTCTATCGGGCGAAATCCGTCGAGGAAGCGCTCAAGGTGTGCGTCGACGTGAATCATGCCGGCGGGCTCGGGCATACAGCCGTGATTTTCTCGCGCAACGAAGAAGTCATCGGCAAGTTCAGTGAGCTAATGAACGCAGGGCGCATCCTGGTGAACTCACCCGGCTCTGTCGGAGCCGTCGGCGGCGTTTACAACGATCTGGCGCCAACCTTTTCCTTCGGATGCGGCACCGGCGGCGGCAACAGCACCACCGACAACGTCAGCATCTATCACTACCTCAACATCAAGCGTGTGGCTCGGAGGACCCAAGGCCATATGTGGTTCCGAGTTCCCAACCAGATTTATTTCAATATGAATGCGGTGGAGAACATTGACCAGTTTCCTTCCCGCTGCACCATCATCGTCACGAATCCCTCGATGGAGCAAATCGGCCACGTGGACCTGGTCCGGCGCTACATTCCGGAAGGAACGCACGTCCACGTTTGTGTTATTCCCGACGCCGAGCCTGAAGTGAAAGTGGTCATGCAAGGTGTGGAAGCGCTCAATTTCTACAAAGCAGATCAAATCATCGCGCTGGGCGGCGGCTCGGTCATCGATGCAGCCAAGATCATGAAGCTCAAGTACGAGTCGCCTGAAGCTGATCTGGAAGAACTGGCCGCCCCGTTCCTGGATCTGCGCAAGCGCGTGATCCAGTACCCGACCGAGAAAATCAACCGGGTGCGCCTGATTGCCATCTCCACCACCAGCGGAACCGGAAGCGAAGTCACTCCCTTTGCCGTCCTCACCGACAAAGAGCGCGGGCGCAAAGTCACACTCGCCGACTACTCGTTGAGCCCGGATGTGGCCATCGTCGATCCGCAATTTGTGATGTCCATGCCGAAGGGGCTCACCGCCGACACCGGCATCGACTGCCTCACCCATGCGCTGGAAGCTGGCGTTTCCAGCTACGCCTCGGCCTACACCGACTCCAGCGCCATGCAGGCAATCCGCATGGTGTTCAAATATCTGCCCATCGCCTATGAAAACCCTCGCGATGAAGAGGCGCGCTGCATGATGCACAACGCCTCCTGCATCGCCGCGATGGCATTCTCCAACGCGTCGGTGGGCGTGAATCACGCCCTGGCCCACGCCTTTGGAGCGCGCTTCAAAGTGGCGCACGGACGCGCCAACGCCCTCATGCTGCCGCATGTCATTGCTTATAACGCGTCGGTACCCACCAAGTTCCTGCCGTCGCCCTACCAGAAGGGATATCTCGCCCACAAGAAATACGCGACCATCGCAGATTTGCTGGGTCTCGGCGGCCACACCGTTGACGAAAAGGTGAAGAACCTGATTGCGGCGACGGAACAACTACTCGACCAGTTGAATTTTCCGCGCTCCATCGCCGAACTGGGAATCTCCAGGGAAGAATTCGAAAGGGCGATCCCCGAACTGACCAAGCTGGCCTTTGAAGATCCCTCGTGGCGGTCGAATCCTCGCATGCCGTTGATGAGCGAATTGGTTGACCTGTTTTGGAAGGCTTATGAAGGACGAGGTCCGGCGAAGCTGGCTGGCGCAACTCGAGAGCAAACCGCCTAGGAGATGGCACTTATGGCAACGATCGCTGTGTGGCTCAAGATCGATGAGGAACATGTGGTCCACGCGTTGCAAGAGGCCGCCGAAAAACTGGACAGCGTAGAAGGCGAAGTCGCTCTAGATTTCTCCTCAGTGCAGCGGATCGATTCCAGTGCGATCCGAGCCCTCGAAGAGTTCGCAGGCCTGGCGGATAACAAAGCCGTAAGAGTCGTATTGCGCGGCGTCAACGTCAATGTCTACAAAGTGCTCAAGCTGGTGAAGCTAACGTCGCGATTTTCATTCGTGAGCTGAGATGCGCGACGCTTCGGAAACTGAAGATCGGTAACAGTAAGACAGGCAATTGAAGGAGATCGGCCATGCAAAACCCGCAGCAGGGAGACCGCCTTTCCTGGGGAGACACCGTATTCCTCCATCTCGAACGCGAGGGTATGCCCCTCAATGTGGCCTGTGTCTGCGTGTTTGAGGGCAAAATCCCATTCGACGATTGCATCCAGTTTGTCGAGTCGAAGCTGCCGCTACTTCCCCGCTATCTCAAGCGCGTGGTGCCGCCGCTGCTCAATATTGGCCTGCCCAGCTGGGAATACGACCCCACGTTCGACATCCGCCGCCATGTGCGCGAGGTGACCCTCAAAAATGGCACCGAGGCCGAGTTGAAGGCTCTGGCCGGAAAAACTTTTAGTGTGGTAATGGATCGGCAGCATCCACTCTGGGATCTGACCTTCGTGCATGGTCTGCAAGGCAATCGCAGCGGGCTCATTTTCCGCCTGCACCACTGCCTCGCTGATGGCATCGCCGGAGTCGGCATCATGAATGTGCTCATGGACGCAAGCCCGGTGGCGCCGCGTCTCCCTCGGCGAAAGCTTCGGCTGCGTGTCCCACCGCCTCGTAATGTCTGGACTTCGATGACGAATGGCGTAGTCGACTCTTACGCCGAATTCGTCCAACGCATTCTCGACGCGGTGGCCAACCTGTCGAGCATGGCGGAGCGGTTCGCCGCGAATGGCGGGAACTTGGCTTCCAGCGAGTTCGCCAGCCTGCTCCCGGAACTCGCCTCACCCACCGAGAGGCTGCGCTTCAACGTCCTCTATCGCGGGCCGCAGAAATTCTGCTGGGCCGAAATCCCGTTGGCGGAAATCAAGGCCATTAAGCAAGCCTGCGGAACCAGCGTGAATGACGTCATTCTCGCGCTGGTCACAGCGACCATTCGCCGCTATGTCGAATTCCATGGCGACTCTGTGAAGGGCCGCCAGCTCCGCCTGATGGTTCCGGTCAATTTGCGCGGTAGCAACAATACGAATGAATTGGGCAACCGTATTTCCCTGGTTCCGGTCACCATTCCCCTGGATATTCGCAATCCGCGCAAACTGCTGACCGCAGTCCATCGCCGGACGGAGTTTCTCAAAGGTGCCCACACCGCCGAGCTCATAAGTTTGGCCGGCGGTTTGATCGGCATGTTCCCGACATCCGGGCAGGCGCTGGCCGGTCAGATCATCAACCGACTGCCCTTCACACCCTTCAACATGGTGTGCACCAACGTGCCCGGACCGCAGTTCCCGCTCTACCTGCTTGGCCACAAGATGCTGGGCTGCTATCCCTACGTCCCGGTTGGCGGCGAGATGACGATGAACTGCGCCATCCTCACCTATGACGGCACGGCATATTTCGGCTTCAGCGGATGTGCGCACGCCGCTCCGGATCTCCGGCGTTTGGAAACGTTCCTGAAGTTGAGCTTCACGGAATTGCAGGAAGCCGCCGGAATCAGCCCCGGACGTAATAAAGAAGATAAGAAACCACAAAAGAAAGTGCGTGCGAAGGCAAAAGCAAAGGTAACAACGGAGGTGAAGGTTGCACCCCGGCTGGCGCGAGTTCCGGCGTCGGTTCGTGCCGCCATTCCCGCTCCGCCGGCTTCAGTCGAATCAACGATAGCCCAAGGTCCCCCGGTTAAGGAGGATAAAGTCTTGACGCAGTTGATCGCCTAGCGATCCGTGGTAGGAGAGCAGCGACGTGGTAGGTCCACAATCAGTTACGCAATTGACCCTTTGGTTGGCCCCGGGCCGCACCCTCTTCCTGACCATTCACCTTCTTGGAGTGGTGGGTTTCTCCTACATTGTGGCCAGACGATTGATCCCACTCCAGCGGGCGGAACGTGATTTTCGTTTTGACCAGCCCTGGGCGAGACTGGGGAACGTTCTGAAGTTTTGGCTGGGACAATGGAAGCATCCGCGCTACCGGACCGCCGGAATCCTTCATATCTTCATTTTTGCCGGCTTCCTCGTCCTGGCCATGCGCGCCTTTACCACGCTCATTGTCGGTGTCTCCGACAACTTTGTCATACCCGGCCTCGGCGGAAGGGCCGGCCCCATATACGACTTCATCACCGACTGCGCCGCCACCATCGTCTTCCTATGCATGGTAATTGCCATAGTTCGCCGTCTGGTTTTCAAACCCGCAAGATACGAGGTGCCGGCGCGTTTCGGCAAAGCTCATAAGGCCGACGCCGTCTTTCTGTTGTCGCTGATCGCGCTCTTGATGGTGGCCGACAGCCTCTTTGCCGCCGCCCGGGCCGCAGGACAGGCGCAGGCAGGCCAACCCCTTGAAGCGTTAGCCGCTCTTTCACTCCCCTGGATGTTGCAAAAGGCCCTACTCTCCGCTTCCCTGCCCGTTCTCGGCAGTTTCTACTTCGGCGCATATCTCGTCCACGAGCTGGCCTTTTACTTCTTGCTCTGCTACCGGCCTTTCGGAATCCAGTTTCACGTGGAGACTTCCCTCTTCGCCATTTATTTCGCGAAGCTGGACCGCGAAATCCTGAAGCCGGTGCGATGGGATGTTAGCGATGAGCATCTCGATCAGGTGAAATCCTTCGGCGTGAAGACCTTCGAAGACTTCACCTGGAAACACATGCTCGATTTCTATTCCTGCGCCGATTGCGGGCGCTGCTCCGATAATTGTCCGTCCAATGCCGTGGGAAGGCCGTTGTCACCACGGTTCATCACCATCAAAGCCAGAGACTACGCCTTCCAGCACTATCCGGTATTTGGACGCGCCCACAATGGCACACCTCTGGTCGGCAGCCCAGATTCCGGCAGCATTTATTCCGAGGATGAAATCTGGTCCTGCACGACCTGCGGCGCTTGCGAAGCGGAATGCCCGCTGCTGGTGGAGTACATCGACAAGATCGTCGATCTGCGGCGCGGCCTGGTCGATGACGGCAATGTGCCCCAGTCCCTGCAGAAGCCGCTGAAGGCGCTGGAGAGCCGCGGCAATCCCTACGGCAAGATGGAGAAGAAAAAAGCCGACTGGGCCAACGCGAAAGAATTCCAGCAGAGCTGCCCGGTCAAGACTCTCGACAAAGGCAAGACCGCCGACACTCTGTATTTCGTCGACAGCGTCACCTCCTACGATGACCGCATGCAGGCAATCGGCCGCGCCACGGCAAAGATCCTGACCCACGTCGGGGAGAATTTCGGAATCCTGGGCGCGGCGGAAAGAGATAGCGGCCATGAAGTCCGGCGATTCGGCGAAGAAACGCTGTTCATGGCCTTGCGCGACCACAACGTAGATGCGATCAAGGCGTCCGGGGTGCAGCGCATCGTCACTTCCGACCCGCATGCCTACAACGCGCTGAAGCACGACTACAAAGATAAGGATAAAGATGTGCCGCCGGTTGAGCACATCAGCCAGGTCATCGCCCGCGAAGTGAAAACCGGCAGGATCAAGTTCAATCCGGTAGAAAACGAAAGCAGTGTGTACACCTACCACGATCCCTGCTATCTGGGACGGCACAACCAGATTTATGACGACCCTCGCGATGTGCTCGACGCGATCCCCGGCCTGAACCGAGTCGAAATGAGCCGCACCCGCGACCGTTCGTTCTGTTGCGGCGGTGGTGGGCTGATGCTGTTCTACGAGCCCAAAGAAGATCAGCGCATGGGCGTGAGGAGAGTTCAGATGGCCGCGGAGGCCGGAGCAAATGTGATCGTCACCGCCTGCCCCTTCTGCATGACGAACATAGAGGATGCAATCAAGGTCGCAGGTTTGGAAGGCAAGATGACCGCCATCGATCTGGCGGAGTTGGTGGAGAAGCAAATCTCTAGGGCGGAGGCATGAAACCGTGAAGACCCCAGTCAAACTAAAACTAAGAGTGTTGTTTTCTCCAGAGGCGTCGAGCCACCTCAAATCACTCAAACCCGTATTCGCGCAGCTGTGCAAGGTCCATGAAGGGTATATCAACGCGGCGCCTCCAACTGAGACCTCTTTCTGGCATCCGGAAAGATCTCAGACCGGCCTGTTGGCGTCGGCGGTTTGGCGGCAACGTGGCAAGACCGCCCTGGAAGAATACGCATGCGACAGAAGAAAACGTCCAGACCATCCAAAGCATCGAGGGCGACGCGACCTCTACATAGGGGTCAGCAAAACGGCAGCTTTTGAGTGCGAGGCGAAACGGGTGTTCGTGAACCTTGCGAGGAGTGTCGAAAAGTCGGCGAAGAAGGTTTATGAAAGCCTGAACAAGGCGGCCAACGAGGCAAAATCGAAAGGCGATACGGAACATCGCCTCGGACTTTGTTTTGTTGTTCCAAGGATCAGCAAGTCACGGCATGACGGGATTGCCCTCGATAGTCGACTCTTTAAAGGATTGGAACCGGCGAGAAGTCAGTCCCAGTGTGACGCGCTAGTTTGGATCCACAGGTCGGGGTCTTTGCCTAGGAACGAGACCCCATGGCTGTATCCGAGCTTACTTCTAGCAATCAAGGAAGAAAATATTGATGTGGCAGCGAGGTAATTATGGAGATTCTAGTTTGCGTACGACGAGTGCCCGACACTTCGGAAAATGAGATTCAGCTCAACAGCGCGGGAAATGACATCGAGCGCGACGAGTTGGTCTATTCCATCAACGAGCCCGACAACTACGCCGTCGAAGAGGCCCTGCAGATTGTCGCCCGCGTCCGTGGAAATGTCACCGTCGCCACGGTTGGCGCGGAAGATGACGAGGAGATCCTGCGTCGGGAGATGGCCATGGGCGCGCATCATGGCGTTCTGATTACCGACGAGGCTTTCACCGGATCGGACGGCCGCGGCATTGCCACCATCCTGAAAGCCTTCGTGCAGAAGGGCAACTACGACCTGATTCTCACCGGCGTGCAGGCCGAGGACGGCGGCGCCCAAGTCGGCGGAATGCTGGCCGCGCTCCTCGACTATCCATTTGCATCTCTCGTCAATTCCATTGAAGTGCTCGAGGGCAGGAAGTTGAAGATCAGCCGCGAAATCGAAGGCGGCAACAAGGAAATGAGTGAGATCGATCTGCCCTGTGTGCTCTCGATTCAGACCGGCATCAATGAGCCGCGCTACGTCGGCATGCGCGGCATCCGGCAAGTGGCTTCGATCCCTATTCCTACTCCCGGAGCTTCTGACCTGGGTCTCGACCCAAGCGCAGTAGGAGGAGCCGCCGCCAAAGTGAAGCGAGTGGACTACTTCATCCCGGTTCTGGGCAAGGGAGCCGAAATTCTGCACGGCACCCGGGAAGAAAACATCGACAAAGTTCTGGAGCTGGTAGCAGCCAAAGGAGGGTTGAAATAATGCCTCGCATCTTTGCTTACATCGTGCACAAAGCTGGCGTGGCGGACGATTCCGCATTCGAGTTGGCGGCCGCTGCCCGAAAGATCGATCCCGCGGCCGCGCCCACGGCCATTCTCGCCGGTTTCGGTCCCGAACTCGATGCCGCCTGCCAGGCCCTCGGCGCTTCCTATCCTGAGATTTGGCAGATTTCTAACGAAGCTCTGGCCTACCCCAACGCCGAACTCGTTCGACAGGCTCTGCTGAAAGTGGTTCCGAGCGGCAGCATTGTGTTGGTTCCCCACGATCATTTCGGAATCGATTTGGCGCCGGGGCTCTCCATCAAGCTGAACTCGGCTTTCGTCTCCGACGTGCTGGACATCGCCGGAGTCCAAGACTCAGGTCTTAACCTCGTCCGCCAGGAATTCGGGGGACAGGTGAGCACGCATGTTCGCTGCGACATTTCCTCGGGCGCGGTGATTACGATCCGTCCGGGCTCGTTCAAAGCCGTAGAAACTAGATCAGGAAGGTGCCTCATCGTCGATCAATCGGCAGAAATAGGCGCTTTGACGGCAGGCCGGCGCTATTTGGAAACGATCGCCGCCGAGGCGGGTGATGTCGATATCACCAAGCACGCCGTGCTGGTTTCCATCGGCCGCGGTATCCAGGAAAAAGACAATGTCGCGATCGCGCTGGAATTGGCCGACGCCCTGGGTGCGGCGGTGAGCTGCTCCAGACCCGTGGTCGACGCCAAGTGGCTGGAAAAGTCGCGTCAGGTGGGCTCCTCCGGAAAAACCGTCAAGCCCAGGGTCTATCTGGCCTGCGGCATCAGTGGCTCGTTCCAGCATCTGGCTGGCATTAAAGGCAGCCCGCTCCTGATCGCGATTAACAAGAACCCCAAAGCTCCGATCTTTCAGGTGGCGGACATCGGCATTGTCGATGACATCCTGGAGTTCTTGCCGGAAATGACCAACAAAGTTCGTGAACTGCACACCGTCGCAGCAAAGTGAGGCACTGACCATGATCACCAGCAAAACGTTGAAACTGAGTTTGAAATCGCTGAAGGACTTCGCCAAGAAACGTCTGCCCGACGAAGTTCTCCTGGAGCTCGATGAGAAAGACGAGTGCCCGCTCGACATCGTCCAGCACATGTGCAGCCCGGACAAGCTCGGCATTCAGCTCCTGTTCATCCCCGAGGAATTCGGCGGGATGGGCGGCGGAACCTTCGATGTGTACTGCATCTGCGAGGAGATGGCGCGCATCGACCTCGGCGTCGCTACCGCCGTGCTGGCCACGTTTCTGGGCAGTGATCCAATCACGGTCGGCGCCACCCCCGAGCAGAAGAAGATCTGGCTGACCCGTATCGCGGAAGAGGGATTGCTCTTCGCCTACGGGGCCACCGAGCCCGAAGCCGGCAGCGATCTGGGAGCGCTTCGCACCACCGCGGATCGCGTCACCGAAAACGGCGTAGTCACCGGCTACAAGATCAATGGCGCCAAACAATGGATCAGCAACGGCGGCATCGCCGGTGCCTACACGGTTCTGGCCAACACGCCTAGCGGTCCAAGCTGGTTCATCGTGGAGAAAGACGCGAAGGGTTTCACCCACGACGAGCCCGAAGACAAACACGGCATTCGCCTCAGCAACACGGCCGCGCTCGCCTTCAACGATGTCTATGTCCCTGCTGACCGGCTCGTCGGCGGCGTCGAAGGTCAGGGACTCAATCAAGCGCAGGCTGTCTTTGGCTACACGCGCCTGATGGTCGCGGCGTTCGGCCTTGGAGCAGGATGGGCTGCGCTTGATCGCGCGATTCCCTACTCCACCAAGCGCATCCAGGCCGGAGCGCCGCTCTCGCAGAAACAGGGATACACCCACAAGCTGATCGTGCCCCACGTCGCTCGACTGGAAGCAGCCCGCTCTTACATCGAAGAAACCGCGGAGCGCATTGACGCCGGCGTCGAAGGCAGTCTCAACACCGAGGGCGCTATCGCCAAGTACATGGCGACCGAAGCCGGCAATACCGCCGCCGAGGCCAGCATCCAGGCGCTCGGTGGTTACGGTTACACGCATGAATACATGGTGGAAAAGATCAGCCGCGACGTTCGCATCACCACTATCTATGAAGGCACCTCCGAGATCATGGAGATGACCATCAGCCGCGACCGCTGGCAGTCTCACCTCAAAACGCGCGGCCAGCATTATCACGAACGGGCGCGGGAGTTCGAAGCCTTGCACGCCCGCCATCCCAACGTGGGCGCCGATATCGCGGCACTGGCTTTGCACGCCCTAGCCGAGGTCATGGAAAAAGCGCGAGTAGCGCGCCTCACCCGCTATCAACATATTCTTCTGCGCCTGGGCGAGTTAATTGCTTTTGCCGAGTGTGCGGGTAGTCTCTCTCGTCGCGCCGCACTCATGGCGGAGGGCAAGTTGAATGAAAAGGCGAACCGGCGTTTCGACGCAACGGCGCTCGCGGCGATCAGCCGGGTCTTTGCCCGCGAAGCCGCGCTAAAGGTAGCTGAAGACGGATTGCGCTGGGTCATCGGAGCCGGGGGCGTAGGCGATTCCGAAATACCCGCATTTGAAACGAGTTTGGGATTGCCCGCCATTCACCGCGCACAGTCGGGCTTAATTTCGGATCTGGATTACATAGCAGACGCTCTGTACGGCCGCGTGGCCAAACCCACGGTCCTGGCCGCGTAGCGCCTGAACATCGATCTTGCAGGAGTCATGTCATGGAAGACACTTCTTACCGAGCCATAGCAATCGTGGGAGTTGGAGCCGTTTTACCCGACGCTCCGAATGTCGCAGCTTTCTGGAAGAACGTTAAGGAAGGCCGCTACAGCATCAGTGAAGTCAAGCCGAACCGCTGGGACCCGGCCCTGTACTACGATCCCGATCACAGCGCTCCGGACAAGACTTACTCCAAGATCGGCGGCTGGGTGCGCGAGTTCGTATGGGAGCCCATGAAGTGGCGATTGCCGATCCCGCCGCGGGTCGCCGATGCCATGGATGAGTCGCAAAAGTGGGGCATCGCCTGCACGCGCGAAGCCCTGGAAGACTACGGCTTTCCCAAGCGGCCCCTAAACACCGATCGCACGGCGGTGATCCTGGGCAATGCCATGGGCGGCGAAAGACATTACTTCACTGTGATGCGCGTGCTCTTTCCGGAATACGAGCGTGAACTCGCCGAAGGCGCCAGCTTCGCGGCGCTGCCAGAAACCGTCCGCCACAACATCACGCAGGAACTGCACGACCGGATGGGAAAGCTCCTTCCTGAAATCACGGAAGACAGCATGCCTGGCGAATTGGCCAACTGCATTGCCGGCCGCATCGCGAACGTTTTTAACTTCCACGGTCCTAACTATGTTTGTGACGCGGCCTGCGCATCTGCGATGGCGGCGATCAGTTCCGCAGCAGAAGGGCTGATAGCGCACGACTTCGACGTGGCCGTGACCGGCGGCATCGACCGCAACATGGGCGTCTCCACTTTCGTCAAGTTCTGCAAGATCGGCGCGCTCTCGGCGACCGGCACTCGTCCCTACGCCGAAGGCGCCGACGGCTTCGTCATGGGTGAAGGCGCTGCGATCTTTCTGCTGAAGCGCCTGACCGATGCCGAGCGCGACGGCGACAAGATCTACGCCGTTCTGCGCGGCATGGGTGGATCGAGCGACGGTAAGGGAAAAGGCATCACCGCGCCCAACCCTATCGGCCAGAAATTTGCCGTCGAGCGCGCCTGGGAAAATGCCGGACTATCGCCCGCCACCGTGACCTTGATCGAGGGCCATGGCACATCCACCGCCGTGGGCGACGTGGTCGAAGTGCAAAGCATGATCGACGTCCTCAGCAGTGCTCATCTCCCCTCCCACTCCGTGGCGCTGGGTTCGGTCAAGTCGAACCTCGGACACCTCAAAGGAGCGGCCGGCGCTGCCGGACTGCTCAAAGCCGTGCTGGCGCTTCGCGACAAAGTACTGCCACCGAGCGTGCATTGCGAGCATCTCAATCCCAACATCGACTTCGCCCACTCTCCCCTCTACGTCAATGCCGAATTGAAACCGTGGACCATGCCAGCAGATGGCGTTCGTCGCGCCGGTCTGAGTGCCTTTGGTTTTGGTGGAACAAATTTCCATGCAGTGCTCGAAGAACACATTCCCGGCAAGCTGAACGGAAACGGCAAGCGGTCAGTCACCGTCAGCGAAATTCCATCGATCGCGAAAGAAGTAGTTATGAATGCAGCAAGTATTTCCCGCACTTCTAGTCCATCTTCTTATAAAGCTCCATTGCGTGGAGCCCTGGTAATCGGCGCCGCTTCCGAAGCTGCGCTAGCAGAGCGTTTGCGCGCCATAGAAAAGGATGCCGAAGCGGGCCACACCCCGGTGCCCACCGCGCCGGCTGAATCCGACCTGCGCTCTCCCGAGCGCATCGCCATCGACTACGCCGACGCCACCGAACTCGCCTCCAAGGCCGGCAACGCCCTTAAAGCGCTGGCCGCGAATCAGCCCGCTGTGTGGAAAGCCCTGCGCGCGCAAGGCATCTTCCGAGGTCACGGTCCCGCCCCCAAGGTCGCGTTCCTGTATACCGGTCAAGGTTCTCAATACGTAAACATGCTGCTCCAACTGCGAGAGGCGGAGCCGATTGTAGCCGAAACCTTTGCCGAAGCTGACCGCGTGATGACGCCCTTGCTGGGCAAGCCGCTCAGCGACTTCATTTTCATTGATGACGGCGACGGCGTTGCCGTCACCAAGGCCGAAGACGATCTCCGTCAAACCGCAATCACTCAGCCTGCTGTGCTCGCGACTGACCTCGCTCTGACCCGGCTCCTGGCCGCTTACGGCATCGAACCCAACTTCACCATGGGACACAGCCTGGGCGAATACGGTGCGCTGGTCGCGGCCGGCGCCATGCCCTTTGCTGATTCGCTAGAGGCTGTCAGCGCCCGCGGCCGCGGTATGACTCAAGTGGCGATGAAAGACAACGGCCACATGGCCGCGGTGTTTGCTCCGCTCGAAGAGGTCGAACGAATTCTCAAGACGATCGACGGCTACGTCGTGATCGCCAACGTCAACAGCAACCGTCAGGCAGTGGTCGGCGGCGAAAGCAAAGCCGTCGAGCAAGCCATGGAAGCCTTCCAGAAAGCGGGCTATGACGTGGCCGCGTTAACCGTCAGTCACGCCTTCCACACCTCGATTGTGGCGGGAGCCAGCGAGCCGCTGCGCCACGTTCTCGAGCACCTGCACCTCGAATCGCCACGTCTGCCCATCGTCGCCAACACCAACGGCGAGTTTTATCCCATGGGCCCCGGCGTCGTGCCGCAGATGCTCGACATCCTCACCCAGCAGGTCTCTTCGCCCGTCCAATTCGTGAAGGGCTTGCGTACGCTCTACGATGCCGGCGCCCGCATGTTTGTTGAAGTCGGACCGAAGAAGGCCTTGCAGGGATTTGCCGAGGACGTGCTCGGCAACTGCAATGACGTGGTAGCGCTGTTCACCAACCATCCCAAGGTCGGCGATGTCGCCGCTTTCAACCAGGCGTTGTGCGGACTCTATGCGGCAGGCCTCGGCCGCGGCACTACGGAAGCCTTGCGCGAGCCCGTCGTAACGGCTGTTTCTGCACCGGTAGAAACTCCCAAACCAGTCGCAGTTGCAGCAAAAGCGGCAAACGTCTCTGCCCCGCCCAAGTTCCCCACGCCAACCGCGTCCTCAAACGGCAATCGCTACAACGAACTCGGCCGCTTGTTCGCCGATGTCCTCGATCGCGGCTACGAAATCTACCACGGTGAGAAACGTGTCTCCGCCGCGGCCCCAGTCGTTATCACGGGAGCGGCGCTAGGTCTTCCCGGAACCGAACACATTTTCGATGATGACAACATCGGCCGCATTCTGCGTGGCGATCAGTTCATTGAGTCCATCCCTGCGCCCTTCCGCCGCGCCATGGTCGACAAACACATCACGCGCCTGATGAAGAGCGAGAACGGTGAACCCACGTTTGAGACCATCACCAGTGTGGCTGACGTTATCAAACTGGCGGGCCGTGGCGGCGCTTTCAACTTGGAAGATGAATTCGGAATTCCCCGCGAACGCGTGGCCGCCCTCGACCGCGACACTCAACTGGCGATCGCCGCCGGCATCGACGCCCTGCGCGACGCCGGCATCCCGCTAGTCATGCGCTACAAAACCACCAGCAAAGGCACGCAACTACCAGAGCGTTGGGGATTGCCAGAATCTTTGCGCGACACTACGGGAGTGATTTTCGCCTCCGCCTTCCCTGGGTTGGATTCGCTGGCTGACGAAATGGCGCGCTACTACGCAGACCACGAACGCCGCGAGCAGTTGGCCATGCTCGAAAACCTGCTCACCGATGAAGTAACGGCGAATGGCCATTCCACGCTGGTGCAGGAGATCAACCGCCGCATCGAGGAGATCCGCGTCGCCATCGCCAAAGAACCTTACGTCTTCGAGCGCAGGTTCCTGCTCAAGGTCTTGGCCATGGGACATTCGCAATTCGCCGAATACATCGGCGCCCGCGGTCCCAACACTCAAATCAATTCCGCCTGCGCCAGCACCACCTACGCGGTGGCCATAGCGGAGGACTGGATCCGCGCCGGACGCTGCAGCCGCGTGATCGTGATCTCGGCCGACGACATTACCACCGACCGCATGCTCGAGTGGATGGGCCCCGGCTTCCTGGCCACCGGAGCCGCCGCCACCGATGAGGTGGTCACCGAGGCCGCGGTTCCCTTCGACCGCCGGCGCCACGGCATGATCATCGGCATGGGCGCCGCCGCCCTCGTTGTCGAGAGCGCTGCCGCCGCGCGCGAGCGCGGTATCCAGCCCATCTGCGAAGTGTTGAGCACCATGACGGGCAACAGCGCTTTCCACGGCACTCGTCTCGACGTCCAGCACATCGGCCAGGTGATGGAAAACTTGCTAGCCAAGGCGGAGGCCGGCAGCGGCATTTCGCGTCAGCAGATCGCGCCCCAGACGGTTTTCGTTTCCCATGAAACTTATACCCCGGCGCGCGGCGGCAGCGCTTCCGCCGAGATCCACGCACTACGCCGTGTCTTCGGCGATGCCGCCGATCGCATCGTGATCGCCAACACCAAGGGCTTCACCGGCCACGCCATGGCTACCGGCATCGAAGATGTCGTCGCGGTCAAGGCGCTCGAAACCGGCTGCGTTCCTCCGGTTGCCAACTTTAAGGAAGTCGATCCGGAGCTGGGAGCGCTGAACCTGTCGAAAGGCGGCGCCTATCCCGTCGAGTACGCCATCCACCTCGGAGCCGGCTTCGGCTCGCAGATCAGCATGATGCTGCTGCGTTGGGTGAAGACGAAAGATGGAATCCGTCGCAGCCCGAACGCTCTGGGCTACGCCTACCGTATCGCCGATGCGAACGTTTGGAGCTCCTGGCTGAGTGGGATCGCGGGCCGTCCAGCCGCCGATCTGGAAGTCGTCCATCGCACGCTACGCGTGCACGACCAGGCAGCGGCAGCGCGGGTTGCACCCGCCGCTTTGGAGCCGCGAACGGCGTCGGTTCCCATTCCCACGCCGCAAGCACCACCGCCCGCTCCTGTCCCCGCTCCGAAACCGGCGCCCATACCGATTAACGCAGTCTCTGAGCCAGCAATCAAAACGCAGATCGCCACCAAGCCTCACGCGGCGGCCAAACCTGTGGCCAAGGCGGAGCCAAAGTCCGATCCGGTTAAAGAAAAAGTGCTGGCTCTGGTGGCCGAGAAGACCGGCTATCCGGTCGACATGCTCGATCTGGATCTCGATCTCGAAGCCGACCTCGGCGTCGACACTGTGAAACAGGCCGAGGTCTTCGCCTCCATCCGCGAGTCTTACAACATTCCGCGCGACGAGAATCGCAAACTGCGCGATTATCCCACCTTGGCGCGCGTCATCCGTTTCGTGTACGACAAGCGCCCGGACCTGGCTGGCGCGGCACTGGCCTCAGCTCCATCACCCGTTCCTTTAGCGGTAAAGGAAGAAAGCAAGCCCGCGCCAGCGCCCACCGCAGTTCCCGCGGCAGTGGTTCCTGCGCCTGTCGCGAAAGACAGCTCCGATCCCGTGAAAGATCGCATTCTCGCTCTGGCGGTCGAGAAGACGGGCTATCCCATCGACATGCTCGATCTCGACCTTGATCTCGAGGCCGACCTTGGTGTTGACACCGTCAAGCAGGCGGAAATGTTCGCGGCGATCCGCGCCACGTATGACATTCCACGTGACGAGAACCGTAAGCTGCGCGACTATCCCACGCTGGCTCATGTCATCCGCTTCGTGTACGAGAAGCGTCCCGACCTGGCCGCTTCAGCCACGCCGGTGGCAGCGAAGGATGAGATCAAAGTCACAACATCAACTCCTTTGATCGCTGAGAAGCCAGCGCCCACTCCGACATCAACCCCGGCCGTCGTCGGCGATTCAGTGAAGGATCGCATCCTCGCTCTGGCAGTAGAGAAAACAGGCTACCCCATCGACATGCTCGATCTCGATCTTGATCTCGAGGCCGACCTCGGCGTCGACACCGTCAAGCAGGCGGAAATGTTCGCCGCCATCCGGACCTCCTACAACATTCCGCGCGATGAGAACCGCAAGCTGCGCGATTACCCCACGCTGGCCCACGTCATCCGCTTCGTTTACGAGAAACGTCCCGACCTGGCCGCTCCAGCCCCGGCGGCGGTAGCGAAAAAGGAGGTCAAGACCACAACTCCAACTCCTCTGGTCGCTGAGACACCGGTCCCTATTGCGACGTCGACCTCTACTGTCGCCCCCGACTCCGTGAAAGATCGCATCCTCGCACTCGCAGTAGAGAAGACCGGCTATCCCATCGACATGCTCGATCTCGATCTTGATCTCGAAGCCGACCTCGGCGTCGACACCGTGAAACAGGCAGAAATGTTCGCCGCCATCCGGGCCTCCTACAACATTCCGCGCGACGAGAACCGTAAGCTGCGCGACTATCCAACCCTGGCTCACGTCATTCGGTTCGTGTATGAGAAACGCCCCGACCTGGCCGTCGCGGTGCCAACACCCACAGTGGCTCCGGCATCTCCGGCGCCGGTAGAGACCGCGCCGTCTCCGGTTGCAGTCCAAGCTCCAACGATCGACTCCATTAAAGAGAAGGTGCTCGACATCGTGGCCGACAAGACCGGCTATCCCAAAGACATGCTGGACCTGGATCTCGACCTGGAAGCCGACCTGGGTATCGACACCGTGAAGCAGGCGGAAATGTTTGCCGCCATCCGCGCCGCGTACGGCATTCCGCGGGATGAAAATCTCAAGCTGCGCGACTTTAACACGCTGGCCCTCGTGATCAAGTTCGCGCAGGACCGGCAACCTGCCATGACGAAAACACATGCTGCAAGCTCAACCAAAGCAGAACCACCGCAGAAGAAACCGGCAGTGTCTGCAGCTTCGGCGGTAAAGCCGATCGTAATGCGTCCGCCTGCCGCCTCTTTCGACGCCGCCAATCGCATTCCACGCCGCGCGCCCGTTCCCACCCTCCGCCCGCCGCTTGAGCTTTGCAAGCCCACCGGAGTAGCACTCGGCCCGGGCCGCCGCATAGTCGTCATGCCCGACAAGTCTGGTGTAAGCGATTCGCTGGCCAAGCGGCTACAGACGCTGGGCGTGGAAGTTCTCCGCATCACTCCCAACGATGCGCTGGATGCAGCCACGTTGGAGAATCAGCTGAAGACCTGGCTCACCGCGGGTCCGATCCACGGAGTCTACTGGCTCCCCGCGCTCGACCACGAAGGCGATCTCAACAACCTGGACCTCGCCTGCTGGCATGAAGCCCTGCGCCTGCGTGTGAAGTCGCTGTACGCCACCATGCGCACACTGTACGAACAGGTCGCGGCACCGGGCACGTTCCTCGTTTCCGCAACGCGCTTGGGCGGACAGCACGGCTACGACGAAGCCGGCGCGACAGCGCCACTAGGTGGCGCGGTCGTAGGCTTCACCAAAACATACAAGCGAGAAAGACCAGACGCGCTGGTGAAGGCGGTCGACTTTGAAGCCGAACGAAAATCTTCACAGATCGCCGATCTGCTGATTGAGGAAACCCTCCGCGATCCCGGCGCAGTTGAAATCGGCTACAAGGAAGCGCTGCGCTGGACCATTGCCCTGCAGGAACAGCCCGCTACTGACGGCAAGCCCGGTCTCACTCTCGACAGCAACACCGTCTTTCTCGTTACCGGCGCAGCAGGAAGCATCGTGTCCGCCATCACTGCCGATCTGGCGACGGCCTCCGGAGGCACGTTCTACCTGCTCGATCTCGTGCCCGAACCTGACCCGGAGAATTCGGACCTCAAGCGCTTCGCCACCGACAAAGACGGCCTCAAGCGTGATCTTTTCGCCCGCATCCAGGCCCGCGGTGAGCGCGCCACGCCAGCCCTGGTAGAAAAAGAGTTGGCCGCGCTCGAGCGAGCACAAGCAGCCAATAACGCAATCCAGGCCGTGCGAGCCGCAGGCGGCACAGCACACTATTTCAGCGTCAACCTCACCGACACCAGCGCCGTAGCCAAAATCATCCAACAAGTGCGCGAGCGCAGCGGGCGGATCGACGTCCTCATGCACGCCGCCGGCATCGAGCGCAGCCACTTCCTGCCCGATAAAGATCCACGGGAATTCGATCTGGTCTTCGACGTCAAGAGCGACGGCTGGTTCAATCTTCTGCATGCCGTTGGCGACATGCCCCTCGGGGCGACCGTGGCCTTCAGTTCGATTGCCGGACGTTTTGGCAACGCCGGACAAACCGACTACAGCTCAGCCAACGACCTGTTATGCAAAATCACTTCCAGCTTCCGCACCACCCGGCCAGCGACACGCGGCATCGTCATCGACTGGACGGCGTGGGGCGGCGTGGGCATGGCCACCCGCGGCTCCATCCCAAAGATGATGGAGTTGGCCGGCATCGACATGCTGCCGCTTGATGCGGGCGTTCCCTTGATCCGTCGCGAACTCACGACCGGGGGTACGAAGGGCGAAATCGTCATCGCCGGGCGTCTCGGCGTCATGCAAAACGAGTGGGACTCCACCGGCGGGATCGACGCATCAGCAGAATTTTCAAAGATCTCACCAGCCCACGGGCCGATGATCGGCAAGCTCGCTGGCGCGAGCCTGCAGAATGGCCTCACCATCGAAACCACTCTGGACCCAACGATCCAGCCATTCCTGCACGATCATCAAATTGACGGCACGCCGGTGCTGCCTGGAGTCATGGGCGTTGAGGCGTTCGCCGAGGCTGCGCAATGCCTGCTTCCCGGCTGGCACGTCGCGGCCATCGAAGACGTGAACTTCCTCGCGCCATTCAAGTTCTACCGCAACGAACCACGCGCAGTGACGGTCGAGGCCGCCATCCGCCCGCAGCAGGACGCGCTGCTGGCAGACTGCCGCTTGATTGGCCACAGAACCCTTCCCAACCAGCCCGAGCCGCAAGTAACCACGCACTTCACCGCCCGAGTGCGCCTCACAGAACCTGCGGCTAAGGCGGAGATCGTCCCGGTGCCCGCGCTGACCGACGGCCACGTTATCAAAGCCGCCGACATCTATCGCCTCTACTTCCACGGTCCCGCGTATCAGGTAGTCGAGCGGGCGTGGTGGAACGGACAGCGCATGGTCGGCCTATTGTCGAATGCCTTGCCGGCAAACCATCTGCCCGCCGAACTCCCAACCCTGATGGCGCCGCGTCTGATTGAACTCTGCTTTCAGACTGCCGGACTCTGGGAGATCGGCACGCAGGCCCGCATGGGACTGCCGCTGCACATTGATTCCGTCTCCTTATTATTGCCGGTCCCCGAGACGGACGCTCCCCGCCTCTATGCCGTAGTCACTGAGAACCACGACCGCGGCACGTTCGACGCGGAGATTGTCGACACCAAGGGAAACCGCTATCTGTATCTCAGCGGCTACCGCACCGTGGCCGTTTCAGACGCCGTGGATGCGGAAGGATTGAAAGCATTGCAAGCTGCGATGTCGCTGGAAACCGTCGCCGCCTAAGAACTTAACCGTCCCGACGAGTCATTGTCCTGACGATCTGCTGATCGGAGGACTTATGGAACACGAATTCCAACGCGTGGCCATTGTGAATCGCGGCGAGGCCGCCATGCGTTTCATCCACGCTGCCCACGATTTCAACCAGGAACAAGGCACGGCGCTGCGCACCATCGCGCTTTTCACCGAACCCGACCGCCACGCCATGTTTGTGCGCGAGGCCGACGAGGCCGTGTGCCTCGGGCCCGCACAGGTCGTCGACCCAGCCACGCAGCAACTGAAGAGCAGCTACGTCGACTACGGCCGGCTAGAACGCGCGCTGGCGCAAGCCCGCGCCGAGGCAGTCTGGGTGGGATGGGGTTTCGTGGCCGAGCACGCCGCCTTCGCCGACCTTTGCCACGAAATGGGCATCGTGTTCATCGGCCCGGACGGCGATGTGATGCGGCGTGTGGGCGACAAGATCGCCTCCAAACGATTGGCCGAAGAGGCCCAGATCCCAGTCGTACCCTGGAGCCATGGCCCAGTAGAAACGCTCCCAGACGCGATCACCCATGCCGGGCGCCTGGGTTACCCTCTCCTTATTAAGGCCACCGCCGGAGGCGGCGGCCGCGGAATCCGCCTTGTGCGTTCGTTGGACGAACTCCCGCAAGCCTTCGCCAGCGCCCGCGCCGAAGCTTTCAAGGCCTTCGGAGATCCAACCGTTTTTCTGGAACAACAAGTGCACTACCCCCGCCACGTCGAAGTGCAGATCATTGCCGACAACTATGGGGCGACGTGGGCAGCCGGCGTGCGTGACTGCAGCATCCAGCGGCGTCATCAGAAGGTCCTCGAAGAAGCCCCGTCCCCGGCGCTGTCTCCCGAGCAGGATCTCGCGCTGCGCGAGGCCGCGGTCCGCTTGAGCCTCATCACGGGCTATCACAACGCCGGCACCGTCGAGTTCCTCTACCAGCCGGAAATCAACCGCTTCTCCTTCATGGAGATGAACACGCGGTTGCAAGTCGAACATCCTGTGACCGAATGCACCACCGGACTCGATCTGGTGAAGCTCCAGATTCACGTTGCCCGCGGTGGCCGCCTAGTCGGGCCCCCCCCGCACACCATCGGCCACGCCATTGAGGTCCGGCTGAATGCGGAAGATCCGGAGAACGGCTTTGCTCCCGCTCCGGGCGCGATTGAGCGCTTCAGGATTCTGACTGGCCCTGGCGTGCGCGTAGACACTGGCGTGGAGGAAGGCGACACGATCCCCGCCGAATTCGACTCCATGATCGCCAAAATCATCGCCTGCGGCCAGAACCGGAAAGAAGCGCTATCCCGCCTGCAGCGGGCGCTGCGCGGGGCGGTCGTCGTCATCAAGGGCGGAGCCACCAACAAATCCTTCCTTCTGGATTTGCTGAGCCGCTCCGAAGTGCAGCGTGGCGAAGCCCATAACGGATGGCTGGACCACCTGGCGTCCACCGGCCTGCACATTTCGAGCCGCTACGCCGATGTGGCCCTAGTGCAAGCCGCCATCGAGGCCTACGATGCCCAATTGGGCGTCGAGCAGGCGCACTTTTATGCCTCGGCCGTGCGCGGACGCCCGCAAGTCCGCAGCGAAGTAGGCCGAGTTGCTGAACTACGCTATCGAGGTCATTCCTACTCCCCCAAAACTTTCCGCCTCGGTCCCCAGCGCTACCGCATAGAAGTATATGGCTCTCGCATCGATGCCCAAGTCGATCGCTTGGATCAGTTCCAGTCCTGGCTCACCGTCTTCGGTCGGCGCTTTCGCGTTGTCTCCGTTGTCCAGGGACTCAGCTACCGGATTGAAGTGGACGGCGTATCTCACCAGATCGATCGCGACGACGGCGGCGTGGTGCACGCGCCGGCGCCGGCCGTGGTAGTTTCCATCGCCGTCAAGCCCGGCGACACCGTTGCTGCTGGCGACCGCCTGGCAGTGCTCGAGGCCATGAAGATGGAGATGCAGGTCGTCGCCCCGTTTGCCGGAAGAGTCCGGCAGGTGATGACCATCCCCAACGTGCAGGTGGACACCGGCGCCCCACTCCTGCAGATCGACCCCATCGCGATCGCTGGCGGGACCGCCATCGCACCCAATCAAGTGGTCTTTGGCGCGTCTGCCGGCTCGGACACAAACCTCGACGCCATCCCATCCAGTTGCCATCGCAGCCTGGATGAACTCCGCCAGCTGGTGTTGGGCTTTGATGTCGATCCCAAACACACCGCGCGGCTGCTCGCCGAGTGGAGCCAGACTTGTCCTGTGGACAGCGACGACATAAGACAGCTCGAGGATGAAATCCTCAACATCTTTGTCGACATCTCCTCTCTGTTCCAGCGCGATCCCGATGTCAACCATCGCGCCAGCGGCGAAGAACCCAGCGCCGAAGCTTATCTGTTTTCCTACCTGCGCATGTTGGAGACGCGCGGGCAGCAACTCCCGCCAGACTTTGTCAGTGCGCTCCAGCGCGCTCTAGCTCATTACGGGGTACAGACCCTGGATCGCTCGCCCCAACTGGAAGAGAGCCTGTTCTGGATCTACAAATCCCATCAGCGCGTCGAACAGCACACCGCGCCGGTTCTCGGCGTGCTTGAGCGCCGTCTGCGCCATAAGCAGACGCTGTCACCCCAAGCTGCGCAATCTCTTCGCACCCTCCTCGACCGTATGGTCTCCATGACCAATGGACTCTATCCCGCCGTCACCGACCTGGCCCGGGAGGTCCGCTACCGCTACTTCGATCAGCCTCTGTTTGACCGCGCGCGCAAGGAAGTTTACGAGCAGATGGAGAACCACCTCTCCTATATGGCGGCCAATCCCAATGCCGCCGACCGTCACGAGAGAGTGCGCGCCCTGGTTGAATGTCCGCAGCCCTTGATGAATCTGTTCTCCGTCCGCTTTGCCGCCGCCGACGCGGCCTTGCGCAAGTTAATGCTGGAAGCGCTCACCTGGCGCTATTACCGCATTCGCAAGCTCACTAATTTTCACACCCAGGCTGTGGATGGACACTGTTATGCCTCGGCGGAGTACGATCTCGACGGAAGACACATCCATGTCTTCACCACGCATGCCGAGTATCCCCGGCTCTCCGACGTGGCCCGGACGCTGTTTCCCATGATCGCGGAAGTTCCGGCAGACCATGACATCCTCATTGATTTTTATATCTTCCATTCCGGCTGGTCGGGCGATGCGGAGGTTGCGCAGCAGGAAGTTCATTCCATCATCAACCAGATTGGCTTCCCGCGCACCATCCGCCGCATCGTGGCTTCGGTCACCGGTCCCAGCCGTGGTCCGGGCATCGGGGCGCAGCATTTCACCTATCGCCCCAGCGGCAATACTTACGAGGAAGAAAAATTTTTCCGCGGTATCCACCCCATGCTGGGCAAACGCCTGCACCTCTGGCGGCTGGAGAATTTCAAGATTGAGCGCCTGCCCTCCGTCGAAGATGTCTACCTGCTCCACGCCGTGGCTCGCGACAATCCGAAAGATGAGCGGCTGTTCGCCTGCGCCGAGGTGCGCGACGTCACTCCGGTCCGCGATGAGGCAGGTCGTGTCGTCCACCTGCCGCATCTGGAGCGCATGTTCACCGAGGCCTTGGCCGGCATCCGCCTGTTTCAGTCGCGGCGCCCCAACCATCAGCGCCTCTACTGGAATCGCATTCTGCTCAACGTGTGGCCTCCCCTCACTCTTGAAGCGGATGAATTGCGTGACCTCGCGCGCCAACTTGCTCCCGCCGCCGAAGGCCTCGGCCTGGAACAAGTCGTGGTCCGCACCCGCATTCCCAATCCCGGGACCGGCGAGTTACGCGAGATGGTGGTCCGCATCTCCAGCCCCGGCGGCAGCGGCATTCTCATCACCTTCCGGCCCGCGGACAAACTGCAGCCCATCCGCCCGCTTCCCGAGTACGACCAGAAAGTCGTCCGCATGCGCCAGCGCGGCCTCATCTACCCGTACGAAATCATCAAGATGCTCACCCCGGCTCCAGACTACACGCGTGCGGAATTTCCTCCCGGCGGCTTCGTCGAGCACGATCTGGATTCGTCCGGTAATCTCGTTCCCGTCGATCGTCCGTACGGAAAGAACCAGGCCAACATCATCGTTGGCATCATCCGCAACTTCACCACCCGGTATCCCGAAGGCATGACCCGCGTTCTGCTCCTGGGAGATCCCAGCAAGGATCTCGGCGCCATCGCCGAGCCCGAATGCCGCCGTATCCTCGCCGCTTTAGATCTCGCTCAGGACATGGGCGTCCCCCTCGAATGGTTCCCAATCTCCGCCGGCGCCAAGATCTCGATGGAGAGCGGAGTCGAGAACATGGATTGGATTGCCCGCGTCCTGCGGGGTCTGGTGGAATTCACGCAGGCGGGCGGTGAAATTAACCTGGTGGTGAACGGCATTAACGTCGGCGCCCAGCCCTACTGGAACGCCGAGGCCACCATGCTCATGCACACTCGCGGCATTCTGATCATGACCCCAAAAGCGGCCATGGTGCTCACCGGCAAGCGTGCCCTCGACTACTCGGGCAGCATTTCAGCCGAAGACAATCAAGGTATTGGCGGCTACGACCGCATCATGGGCATCAACGGACAGGCGCAGTACTGGGCTCACGATATCAGTGAAGCCTGCCACATTCTGCTGCGCCATTATGACCACACCTACGTGGCCCCCGGCGAGCGTTTCCCTCGCCATGCTGAAACCACTGATCCCATTGACCGCGATGTCCGGACCCATCCTCATGGATGGGACGGCAGCGGGGAAGACGCATTCGAAACCATCGGCGGCATCCTGTCGGACGAGACCAATCCCGGCCGCAAAAAATCCTTTGACATCCGCAAAGTGATGATGGCGGCCATCGATCAGGACCACCCCCCGCTCGAGCGTTGGGCGGGCATGCGCGCAGCCGAGACTGCGGTGGTCTGGGACGCCCATCTCGGCGGCTATCCCGTTTGCCTCATCGGCATCGAATCCCGGCCCTTAACCCGCTTGGGATTTGTTCCCGCCGACGGCCCCGATCAGTGGACTTCCGGCACCCTCTTCCCGCAGTCCTCGAAGAAAATCGCGCGCGCCATCAACGCGGCCAGCCACAATCGTCCGGTGGTGGTTGTCGCTAACCTGTCGGGCTTTGATGGCTCGCCGGAATCGATGCGCCGCCTGCAACTCGAATACGGCGCTGAGATTGGCAGGGCTGTGGTGAACTTCAAAGGTCCTATGGTTTTCTGCGTGATCTCCCGCTACCACGGAGGCGCGTACGTGGTCTTTTCGCGGGCGCTCAATGAAAACCTCGAAGTGGCCGCTCTGGAGGGAACGTATGCCTCTGTCATCGGCGGCGCTCCGGCCGCAGCCGTGGTCTTCGCCGGCGAGGTAGAAGCCCGGGCCAAGAAGGATCCTCGCTTGCTGCCCCTGACCCAGGCCATTGCCAAAGCCGACGGCGCGGAGAAAAGCCGGCTGCGCGCCGAGTGGGATGAACTTTTCAAAATTGTCCACTCCGAAAAACTGGGTGAGATGGCCGCAGAATTTGACCGCGTGCACAGCGTGCAGCGCGCTCTCGATGTGGGCGCGCTCAATTACATCATTCCTCCCGCCAACCTGCGCTCCTATTTAATCCACGCAGTCGAGCGCGGTATTGAAAAAGTGGAGGAATCAGAGCCAACAAAGACAGAAGAGAGAATCACGGAAGCGGCTTAGAAGTGTTGCTGCTGGCTTATTAGGATTACTGGTGTCGTGAAAGGGTTCGGGAAGGGCACGGCTTCAGCCGTGCCGTCAAGAGCCCCAAGAGTTACGGGCTTTAGCCCCTGGGGGCCGGCGTCCTGAAACATGTGTGAGAGTTCGAGTCCCGGCCGAGGTGAAACTAATGAACGTCTACTGGTTGGAACAAACCGAAACAGAAGTCCCCGCTGAAAATGACTGGCTGAGCCCGAACGAAACCGCCTGCCTGCGCCGGCTGCGCATCGCCAAACGCCGCGCCGACTGGCGACTGGGGCGCTGGACCGCGAAGCGTGCCCTGTCCATTTACCTGGATGTCCCGGCTCATCCCGAGGTCTTCAGGAAGATCGACATACGTGCCGCGGCTTCCGGCGCACCCGAGGTTCTCTTCGACAACCAATCAGCCGCTGTTACCATTTCCCTCAGTCACAGCGCCGGTACAGCGGTCTGCGCGGTGGCCCCGTCCGGCGTGGAGCTGGGCTGTGATCTGGAAATGGTCGAGCCGCGCAGCGACAATTTCCTCGCCGACTATTTCACCCTCGAAGAGCAAGCGCTGGTGGCGCGTGCCTCTACGATAGACCGCGACCGGCTCCTGGCCCTGCTTTGGAGCGCCAAAGAAAGTGCGCTCAAAGCGCTGCACACCGGCCTTCGCCTCGACACCCGCTGCGTGGTGGTAAGCCCGTTCGCGAAAGCCCACGACCTCAACGGCTGGAGCCGGGTGCTGGTCCGCTACACCGGTGGGCCAGATGCCGAAGCTCAGGTCTTCCACGGCTGGTGGCAACTTGCGGACAACATCCTGCGCACCGTAGTCGCCGACCCGCCGCCCGATTCGCCGATTCCCCTAACCATTCCGGCACACTTTTTCGACAGCGCCCCTGCCCTGGCGCTTAGTAGATAGAGATTTCTCGCAGCATGGACTTGTATGGCACGCCCCGATAAACTTGATTTCGACTTCATCGTCATCGGTTCCGGTTTTGGCGGCAGCGTTTCCGCCCTTCGGCTCGCAGAAAAAGGTTACACAGTCGCGGTCATGGAGATGGGCCGGCGCTGGACGCCCGACAATCTCCCCCACTCAAGTTGGTCTCTCCGTCGCTGGTTGTGGCGTCCCAGTCTCGGTCTGCACGGCTTCTTCAATATTCAATTCTTCCGGCATGCAACCATCTTCCACGGCTGCGCGGTCGGTGGCGGATCGATCACCTACGCCTGCACCTTGCTTCCGCCTCCTGAAAAAGTGTGGGAAGCCGGCTCCTGGACCCGTTTAGCCGACTGGAAATCCGAGATGCCCCAGCACTACCAAACCGCCTCGCGGATGTTGGGCGTAACGGAAAACAGAATCCTCGGCCCCGCCGACCATCTCCTCCAACAAGCCGCGGAAGCCTCCGGTACGGGAGATACTTTCTACTGCACCAAGGTTGGAATCTTCCAGCCTGTTAACGGAGCGCAGGGCGGTCAAACTTTTCCTGATCCATTCTTCGGCGGAGAAGGTCCGGCGCGAACTACCTGCATCGGCTGTGGCGGCTGTATGATCGGTTGCCGCTACGGCGCGAAAAATACGCTCGACCTTACCTATTTATATCTGGCCGAAAAACACGGCGCCCAGATCTTTCCAGAAACCAGAGTGGTAAACGTCCAGCCGCTGAAAGGCTCCAGCGACGGCAGCGACGGCTACGAAGTGAGCACGGTTAAGTCCACCACGTGGCTGCACCGCCCGCCCGGACATTTCACCTGCCGCGGCATCGTCTTCTCGGCCTCATCGCTGGGCACCATGGAGCTTCTTTTTCATCTCAAAGAAAAAGGCTCCTTGCCGGCCATCAGCAACCAGTTGGGGCAGCACGTGCGCACTAATTCTGAATCGCTGATCGGGGCGCGCACCCCGGGCTACTCTCAGGACGTTTCCCAGGGCATCGCCATCGGTTCTGGCGTTTACATTGACGAACACACCCATATTGAAGCCGTCCGCTACCCCAATGGGTCCGATGCAATGGGATTTCTGACTACCATCCTCACCGATGGCCGCCCGGGCCCGCGCCGCATCGCACTCTGGCTGAAAAACGTCATCGCCTCCATGCTTCGTCACCCGATCAATACGGTGCGTGTCTTGCAACCGCTGGGCTGGGCCCGCGAGTTTGTAATCCTTCTTTGCATGCAGGCGCTCGAGGGAGAGATTGAGATGCGCTGGCAGCGCCCCTGGTTCTGGCCCTTCCGCAAGTTCCTCGTCAGCCGCGGCGACAAAGTGCCTACCTACATTCCCAAAGCCAACGAGTTCGCTAAGACACTCGCGCAACTCACCGGCGGCTTCCCCATGAGCATGCTCCCGGAAATCCTCTTCAACGTTCCCGGCACCGCGCACTGTATCGGAGGTTGCGTGATCGCTGATTCACCCAGCCACGGCGTGGTCGATTCCCATCACCGCGTCTTCAATTACAAGAACATGTACATCTGCGACGGCTCGGTGGTCTCCGCCAACCTCGGCGTCAACCCAAGCCTCACCATCACCGCGCTGACCGAACGGGCCATGAGCTTCATCCCGCCCGCGGCAGAAACCAATTGGAATGATGAAGCAAGGAATGATGACGCCAGGAGCGATGCTGTCTGAGCTTCGTGCGTCAGGACTGCTCGTGGGGAGAAGTTGCTGCACCGGACTCAGCGCACTCTAGCCCCGACAGGGGCGGCATGTGATAGCCCGGCATGGTAGTGCCGGGTAGCAACGGAAGTATGTGACGAGTCCCGTAGAGCATGCAATGAGCGAAGTCGAAGGGGACGGTACAAAGTCTCCCAACGCGCCCCAGCCTCCTCAAGCTGGCGCAAACGGCGCCCGCGCCCCAGCAGGCAGCAAAAAGTCCACAACTGCCTGCTCACTCTGCAGCCACAGCCGGGGAGTATAGAGCAAAGCGCTGCACTGTAGCGTGATCCAATCCTTGGTCATCAACGGTGAGCGGAACTCTTTACGATTCGTGATCCAGTGCTTCGCCACGTGCCGCGCGATGGCAAAGCCCATGCCCTTCTCGGACCCTCCAATGTCATCCAGAATCCCATCTAGCGTGAACATGACCTTGGATAGCATAATCAGCGGTCCGGGAAACTTGATTCCCTTCACCGCAACCCGCTCCAGAAGCCGCATCGCATCTGCGCCGCTCGGCAAACGCGCCACCGGCAGTTCGTCAAGAAACTTCGTCACCAACTCCCCAACCATCCGCCCTCGCGGCGACGTGCTTCGAATGCGCTCTTGGCTGAGTGCCAGCACTTCGTTGCAGGTGCCTACCGGATCGCGCAGGCTCACCATCAAAAACAGGAGCGCGAGATGCCGCCGCTGCTCGCGGCTCAGCCGCTCCCGCAGCGCCCAGTCCAGGATCGTCAGCTCTCCGGTGCGGTTGTCATAAAGCAGATTGCCGGCATGGGGGTCGCCGTGAAAAATGGCGTCTTCATTGACCGACAACAACGGGACGGCGATCAGCGCCTCCACCAATTGCTCGGCGACCTTCCTGCGCCGCTCGACGGGCAGGCGGGCGGCCGCGCTCGTCACCTTAATTCCACGTTCCTCGCTGAGCGCCGTAATTCGTGATGTACACAGGGGCCGAATCAGCCGCGGCACGCGCACTCCCTTCATCGACTTGTATAAACTCCCTGCTTCGAGCAGTGTCTTCTGCTCACGCACAAAGTTGACCTCATGCCGCAGCAGTCGCCGCACTTTCTTGAAAGTGTCGGGGATTACCTGCCCCGCAAATCCGTAGTTCCGCTCCGGATCCCCGAAGTATTGGGCCAGTCCGCGCAGATAATCCATGTCCTCGGCAAAGTATTCCGGAATGTGCGGCTTCAGAACTTTGAGAACGCCCCGCTCCCGCTTTCCGCTCGACGGATCACGCCATGTAAAGCGCACCACGGCGCTGACACTGGCCTCGGAAAGTATTTTCCGAGCGATGCGAACATCATACTTCTCAACTCGCGGCCCCAGTTCTTTTCGGACGATTGCGACCACATCCTCCGGCCGCACATCGCGAATTCCATTCTCCAGCCGCGCCAGCGCATTTCGCAGCGCCGGACGCAGGTTCCGGTTACGCGCGATCACTTGCCCCAGTTTCTGCAAGCCCGGCACTTTTGCGATCAGTCGCAGCAAGCGCACTTCCGCAGAAGTCTTTGGAGGAAGTTCCAATTGCTCCAGCAGCTTCGGGGCGAGCCGCGCTGGCGAAAGCCGCGTCACCACAAACATCATCGCGTCCCGCACCGGTGGACGCCACTTCACATAAGCCTGCGGCACAAGCCGCTCCACGGGAACAATCTCGTCGACAATCCATCGCGCCATCGCGTCCCGCAAACCGGCGCCCAGCGGACTTCTCAGCCCGGCTTCAATGGCACCGGTCTGCTCATCGGCTGTGGCTCCCTTAGGCAGGAAGCTCGCCACCGCGGCACGCAATTCGTCCGGAGCCAGCTTGCGCAAACCTTCGATGACCGACGGGCCCAGCATAGTTTCCCCTGACCCCTTCCACTCTAGCCCCAAGCCAGCATCTCTGCCGTGATTTCCGTCACCGCATCAGGCACAGCCCGTTGCCTGCTTCTCCACCGCCGCACTACTATAGTCACGCGGATAAATCATGAGCCCTGCCAACACCGGACGTCTTGTCATTCTCAGTGGTCCCTCCTGTGTCGGGAAGAGTCCGCTCTTCAAATCTCTCGGAAAGTTCTATCCTGAACTGCACCGCCAATTCCACAAGCTGGTGCTGGTGAATAGCCGCGCCCCCCGTCCGGGTGAAGTCGATGGCGTCGAGTTTCACTTCCGCACTCGCGCTCAGGTGGAAGCGTTGCGCACAGACCATCGCTACGCCGTGCTGGAAGCGCGCAGCGACCTGCAAGCGCTCGATGTTCCGGAGCTGGAATCTTTACTTCAGCGCGGCAACGTCTTCTTCGAAGGAAATCCCTCTGTGGCTCGGGCGTTGCAAACCCACCCTCACCTCGCTGCCGTAAATCGCCTCAGCATTTTTCTCTCGCCGCTTTCGAAGGAAGAGATCTCCTACCTGAAGGCGCCCGAGCGCAACGTGTCGCTGCCCGAACTCCTGACCGATATCATGCGCCGCAAGCTCCTGCGCCGAACCCGCCGCCAAAAGGGAGACTTGTCGGCCGAAGACTTACGAGAAATCGAGACTCGCGCCTCTAGTGCCTACCGCGAACTGCAAAGCGCGTGGCAATTTCAGTATGTGATTCCGAATCACGATGGCGAAGATTCTGATCACTGGGAGGCCTTTTATTACTTGATCGGCGACGCTCGCAAAACTCTCGACGCCTTCGCCGCCTTGCTCACGGGCTCGGTTCCGCCAGCTGTGGAGCAGTGGAAGCAAGAACTCCTGCCGTCGGATTGTTGAGAATAAGCAGCCGCCATCCGCGACCCGCACGAATGCTATGTCAGATCCTGAGGTCTCCATCATCATTCCCGCGCGCAATGAGGAAGCCAACCTTGGCGCCTGCCTGGAGTCGCTGGTCCAGCAGCAGGGCGTCACCTTTGAGATTTTCGTGGTCGACGACCATTCCACCGACGCAACCGCCGCCGTAGCCAAACAGTTCCCGAACGTGCGTCTCATCTCGGCAGCGCCATTGCCGCCGGACTGGACCGGCAAAGCCAGCGCCATTCAGACCGCGATTCCGCTCACTCGCGGACGCTGGTTCTTATTCACCGACGCCGACACCGTCCACTCACCCGGTTCGCTGGCCCGCTCCGTGGCCGAGGCGAAACAGTTTGGCGTTTTCCTGCTCTCTTACTCTCCTCTGCAGGCCACCGGTTCGTTCTGGGAGAAGGCCGTGCAGCCTGTGATTTTCGCCGAACTCGCCCGCGAATTTAGCTACGACGAAGTTAGTCAAACAGATTCTCCACAGGCCGCTGCCAACGGTCAGTACATTCTCGTTACGCGTGAAGCCTACGAAGCGGTAGGAGGACACGCCCGCGTCAAGGGTTCTTTATTGGAGGATGTGGAACTGGCGCGCGCCATAAAACAAGTGGGGAAATTGCGCTTTCGCTACGGCCCGGACGCCGTCTCCGCCAGAATGTACCGCGGATTCGGCGACATGATTGCCGGCTGGACCAAGAATGCAGCGCTCCTGTTTCCCTCGCCCATCAAGCTGGCAGCGTTGCGCACGCTGGAATCAGTCTTGCTCCTGGCTGGGCCTGTCGCCGCCCTCATTCTGTTCCTGACGAGCCACTGGCTTTGCGGCGGATTGCTGTCATTAGTTGTAGTAGCGTCGAGCCTCGTTTATGCAAACCGCTTGATTCGCGCAGGCTGGCCCGCGAAGGCCGCCACACTCAGCGTGCTCGGCCTCCCAATCTTCGCCTATCTGCTAATCCGCTCAGTTGTGGCTCACCGCGTCCACGGAAAAGCCGAGTGGAAGGGCCGCACCTACCCGACATGACCAGGTCGACCTACGTGAAAAGTCGGATGTAGTCCAGCCCCCAGGCCCGTTCCTACCGCGGCCCCAGCGAACAATCAAGATTCACGTTCTGAATATAGATCCCATTATTGCCAATCCGGTCGTCCTCAAACGCCACCGCCGCCACTCCAGAACGCGCAACCGCCGCCGCCAGCCGCGCTTTATCTGAGGGTATCGACGACACAGGAAACTGCGCGCATATAGTCGCGCCCGCGTCGTTCAGTTTCGCCGCTTGAATCGTGGCCGATCCGAAGCCTTGCATATCCACCCAGAACACTAGCGCACCGGTACCCACCTGCACCGTCGAGACCCAAATCTGCTGATCGGCCCCCAGCGGCACAATGGACAAGCCATCTGCCCCCCACTCCAACGCGCCCGTTGAGTTGAACTTCTGCCCGTAAACTCCATTCACCACCTGATTGGAGTCTTCTTCGGTCCAGAACATGAACACTTCGTCGGTCGCTTTGCGGTAAGCCGCGCCGGGCGACACGCGCACATTGATGGTGTTGCCCGAGCCCGCCACGCCATTGTGCGGGAACGCCTCACTGCCGTCTGCCAAAATGTGTTGCGCAAAGCACTGCAACGCAGGAATGCTGGTGTACCAGGCAAACACCGCGCCGCCGTTTCCGTCGTAAACGAAATAAGGGAAATTGCCGAACTGCAGCGAGCCTACATCGAAAATGTCGACGTTGCTGCTTCCCCACAGCAGGCTGCCGGAGGCAGAAACCTTGTTCGCCCGCAGTTGGCTGTTGCTGCCAAACCCCTTGCTGTTTACCCAGGAGACAATCACCGATCCGTTGTCGGCGGCATGCAAATCCGCCAGCGAATTGTTGTAGCCCGATTGACTGAACACCACGCCGCTGCCCCACTGCGCGACACCGTTGGCATTGAGCTTCTGCAGCACTACATTACTGTTGCTGGTCCAGCCCACCACAATGTTTCCATCGCTTGTGCCCACGACCTTCGGGGCGGCATGAAAGTTGGAATCGCTGGTCAGTTGCACCCCGAGCCGTCCCCAGAGCGCTTTGCCCGACGGACTCATCCGTGCCGCAGTCACCTGCTGATTGGTTCCTTCCCGCGTGTCGAGAAATGCGATCAACGCGTTGCCGGACGTGTCCACGTCGAGTCCATAGTCTTCTGTCGAGCTGTTGCTCAGGTCCGCCACCAGAAGGCCGTCATGTTGGAATTTCTCCACCCCGCCAACGCTCAAATGCTGATAGATAACATCATAGCCCGACGGCGGCGGAGCGCTTGGATTCGAGTCGAACCAGCTCACATACCAGCCGCCCTGCTGCAGCGGCACCAGCTTCGGCTGCACCTCATCGCTGCCATTCGCGTCATTGGCGAGCGCCAGGTTGACCATCGGATTGGACGACCATTGTGCCCACGCACTCGTGGTGAAAACAACTGCCAGCAACATAGTGGCTGCAACGCTGAACCCTTTTTTCATGATTTCCCCGGGGAAGTATATTTCCTTCGGCAACTCTGCCTCGCGCAGCCTACTACCTGCCGAATGCCCTGTCAATCAAGGAGTCTGGGGCGATTCGTGACCTCAGGACAGGTTCGGGCTGAGGTCCAGTGTGATGATTTTTCCATCTCATAAATAGTTTCTCATGAGGATGAGGATGCATCCGAGCTGGACCAAGCTGAGGAAGTTGGCCTCGTAGTACTCCCAACGGGTGACCAGACGGCGAAAGTTATGGAGCCAGGCAAACAAGCGTTCGATTTTCCAGCGTCGGCAGTAGCGCCGCAGCCTGCGCCCGTCCTGGGTTTTGGGCCGGGTGCGGTTCGACTTGTGCGGTGCGACCAGTTCGATGCCGTGCTGCTGTTGCAGACGTGCCTCCAGCGGATCACTGTCGTAGGCGCGGTCGCCGATCATGCATCCGGGGAGCGCCGCCGTGAAGCGCTGTTCGACGGTCGGCTCGACGAGTTGGGTTTCATGCGGCGAAGCGCTTGCAATCCCCACGGCGACAGGAAGACCACGGCGGTCCGCAATTGCCATGATCTTGGTCCTTTGCCGCGGCGTGTTGGACCAACTGCACGGCCCCCTTTTTCGCACTGCTGAACGAAGCGTCGATGAAGGTCTCGGCCCAGTCCAATGGGCCGCGTGCGAGCAGGTCTTCGGCCAAGGCTCGCAAGACTTTGAGCAGCGTGCCCTCCCGCACCCATCGCTGGAAGCGGCGATGGCAGGTCTGGTACGGCGGAAACCTGTCTTCCGGCAGTTCCGCCCATTGGGCTCCGGTGCACAAAATCCATAACACGCCCTCCACTACTTGCCGAGTGTCGCGCCAAGGACGATCGCACCGTTGCGCGGCGTCTTCGGCTCCACCAACGGGTTGGAGCAACTCCCACTGCACATCGGTCAGTTCCATACTCACCGGTGTGCCCGTAAATTCAACTCCGCACAATTACATAGTGCGGTTCGTATTTATGAGATAGGTTCTAGTTAACATTCCCCGCCGCAACGAATGCCCTTTGTGGTTGCGGAAAGAGTCTGGTTTTGGCGGAAAGAGTCTGGTTCTTGGGTGGAGCAGCGCTTTCAGCGCTGCGTTAAAGGCTTTGCTTTCAGGGCCGGCTTTAGCGGCTGAGGTACGTCTGCGCACTTTTTCCGCAGCCTCTTTTGTCGTTCGTAAAAAGGACGTCCCCCGCCCGCCCGCGCCCGCCCATGCGAGTGACCATTCAACTCACCAAGACAAACTGCGGTGATTCGACCTCTAGCAACCGGTACGCTTCGTCTAGCGTGCGAACTATGTGCAAATTAGACCGGGTCTCTTCGCCAAGCGTCTGAAACATGCGCGCCATCCCGTAGACGACAGGCGACGGAGCGACAAAGATCCGCATCTGAGGAGCCGGGATCGCAGGCGCAGTCCCCGCCAGTTGCCTTACCACGTGGCTCGAAACATCAAACTTCGTCACCCCCGTGATATCAACAATGCCGCGACAGGCTGGACGCGACGCAGCACATCTTGCCACGGCTGCATAGGCATCCATCAGGATCGCGTCTGACACGTAGCCTTCCAGAGTCAACCGTAGGATGTTGTTCCTTGCGTCGAATTCTATGACAAACGCCATAGAAAGCCTCACCGCCTAACATACCCGTCCTCACCCGATGGCTCAACTTTCGCTAACAGCCATAGCGCTCAAAATCCATTTTTCAAAGGTTGATGAGCGTTACGGCGACTTTAGACCAACAATCCTTTGCGAAGGCCATCTCTTTCTTACCCCTGTGATAGGTGCGTGATCGAAAACTCCGGCATAGAATGTCAACCAGCAGCGGTGGGAAGAACGAGGGCTTAAGACTTGCACAGATCCAGATCGCGCCTAACCTATCTTTTCTCTACATGTGCTTTTTTGTTGTTAGCCCTGGCAGCCGTTGCCCAGTCGGTTCCGTCGGAACTGGTGAATGGTCTCAAATGGCGCCTCATCGGCCCGTTCCGCGGTGGACGCGCAGTGGCCGCAGCGGGCGTTCCGGGTGACTCGACAACGTTTTATTTTGGCTCGGTGAATGGCGGGATCTGGAAAACAACCGATGCCGGAGTTGTGTGGACGCCCATCTTCGACGGCCAGCCGGTGGCCTCGATCGGCGCGCTGGCCGTCGCGCCCTCCGACCCTAAGGTTATTTACGCGGGTACAGGCGAGACCGACATTCGCGAGGATCTGTCTTCCGGCAACGGCGTCTACAAATCCACCGATGGCGGAGCCACGTGGAATCACATCGGATTAGAGGACACGCGACAGATCAGCCGGGTTGTGATCGATCCGCACGATGCCAATGTGGTTTATGTCGGCGCTTTCGGGCACGCGTACGCTCCCAATCAAGAGCGCGGAGTCTACAAGTCCGTCGATGGAGGAGCGCATTGGGCGCGGGTTCTCGATCTGGGGACAGAAATCGGCATTTCAGATCTGGTGATCTGCGCTTCTTCCCCGCAGCTCTTGTTTGCCGGCGCATGGCATACGCGGCGTCCTCCCTGGAGTTCCTATGCTCCTATCGATGGACCTGGCGGCGGGCTTTACCGTTCTGAAGATGCCGGCAAAACGTGGGCCCGTCTCGAGGGAAAGGGACTGCCTGCAGGCGATTGGGGACGGATTGGTGTCGATGTTGCACCCGACGGCAAGCGGGTGTACGCGCTCATCGAGGCCAGCAAACCCGGGGCGAATCAGTCAGGCCTTTATCGCTCAGAGGATGGAGGCAACACCTGGGCGCTGGCCAACGCCGATCCCCGCCTCACCAGCCGGGCATGGTACTTCAATCGCATCACCATCGATCCACAGCATCCCGATGTGATCTACATGCCGAATGTCGCACTCTACCGCTCGGAGGATGGCGGGAAGACAATTTCGGTCGTTCGTGGCGCGCCCGGCGGAGACGATTATCACGAACTCTGGATTGATCCAAAAAATTCCGCCAGCATGATTCTTGCAACGGATCAGGGCACCACGATCAGCCTTAACCGCGGCCAAACGTGGAGCACATGGTATAACCAGCCTACGGGCCAGTTCTATCACGTCACCACCGACAACCAGTTTCCCTATGCTGTGTACGGCACCGAGCAGGATAGCGGCAGCGCCGCCGTTCTAAGCCGCACCGACCACGCTCAGATCACCCCGCGAGATTGGTTTACTGCGGGCGGGAGCGAGAGCGGATACATAGTGATCGATCCCAAGGATTCGAACATCATTTATGTGACCGGGACTTACGGCGGGGTGACGCGCTTCAACCGACGGACCGGATTCAGTCAGGACATCTCTCCGTGGCCCTCATTTTCCTGGGAGTCGGACATCCACGAGCGCAAATATCGCGACCCTTGGACTCCGGTTCTAGTCCTTTCCCCGGCCGATTCAACAACGCTTTATCTCGGAACGCAGTACGTGATGAAGACTGCCGACGGTGGCCTGCACTGGCAGACCATCAGCCCCGATCTCACGGGAGCAAGGCACGATGCGGACGAGGCAAAAGACAAGAAAGCGCAAGGGCCAAACCTCGAGCAGGCGAAACGTGCGGGCTATGGGGTAGTGTTCACAATTGCGCCGTCGCCAATCAATGGCGATCTGATTTGGGCGGGCAGCGACAGCGGGCTGATTCACCTGACCCGCGATGGCGGAAAAATCTGGAAGAATGTTACCCCGCCGGCATTGAGCGCCTGGAGCAAGATTTCTCTGATCGAAGCTTCACACTTTGATCCCGCTGTCGCCTATGCAGCCGTAGATCGAGGACGCCTCGACGATCAGACGCCCTTCATCTATCGAACGCGTGACTACGGAGCGAGCTGGCAACTGGTCACCAGCGGCATTCCTGCTCCCGCATTCTTGCGCGCGGTTCGCGAAGATCCGCAGAGCAAAGGACTCCTCTTCGCCGGAACCGAATTTGGAGTTTATGTGTCGTGGGACGATGGGGACCACTGGCAATCTTTGCAACTGAATCTGCCGGTCACTGGGGTCCGCGATCTCACGATTCATGGTGATGATCTGGTGATTGCCACGTTTGGCCGCGCTTTTTGGATTCTCGATGACATCACGCCGCTGCGCCAGGCGCTGCAAGCGAAAACAGCAGGTAGTCCGCGGCTTTACACTCCGGCCACCGCGGTTCGCGTCGATAACGACTCTTTTCCCGGGACGCCGCTTCCCCCCGAGGAACCAACGGCAGAGAATCCTCCGAGTGGCGCGCTGATCGATTATTTTCTCCCGTCTCCGGCGAGCAGCATTCGATTGGAAATTTTCGACGGGCAAAACAACCTCGTAAGAACGTTTTCTTCAAAGGATCGTTCTCCTGAAGATCATTCTTCCCAAGATCAAGCAACCTGGAAGCATCAGCCGCTTCCCGTCGCCGAACGCTGGTTTCCCAAGCCTGAGGTTCTCGAAAAAACTACGGGAATGCACCGCTTCGTCTGGAATCTGACTTGGGGCAGCTCCGGCGGTCCCAGTGCGGACGAAGAAGCGGAGTACCGCAATCCAAGCGGACCGAAAGCCGTGCCGGGAGCCTACGAGGTCCGCCTAACCGTCGATGGAAAGGCGCAACAGCAGTCACTGAAAGTGATGATGGACCCGCGTTCGGCCGCGACTCCCGAAGTGCTTGCACAGCAGTTGCAGTTAGGCCAGCAGATCTTTGGAGAAACCATCGAAGCCCGCCGCGCGCTGGCCGAGATCAACTCGGTGCAAAAACAACTGGCTGACACTCAACAGAAGCTGGAGCAGCAGAAGACGCAGAGCGTGCAACTCAAGGCGGCGCTGGCGGAGGCTCAATCTGGACTCGGCAACATTCTAACGAACAAGGAACACACCGCTGCGCTGGGCCCCGGGCTGCAGAGTGCCTACACGGGCCTGGCGTCGGCGCTGCGCGTGGTCGAAGGCGGAGATCGCGTCGTGCCTTCGCAGGCGATCGCGGTTTACAAAGAGTCAAGTCAACAGGTAAAGGCTCGCATCGCAGAGTGGATCCAATTCAAGCAAACGAAATTGACTCAATTGAACCAACAATTGCGTAAGGCCAACTTCGCTCCCGTCGCGATCGCTGAAATCGAGCGGCAGGTCGCCTTCCTGATATCGCGCTAGACCCGTCGAGGTTGTTCGATGCCGATTCCGGGTCATTTTCGCTGACATCGATGGTTTTGCTGAAACGAAGGCCGCCATAGCGACCTGCCGACTCGTCGTAACCTCCTATGGGTCAAGGCAATAGGCTCCGGGCCCGGCATGGCACGTGCAAGAAGCATTGTGCTCATCACAGCCATGGGTGACCCCAGTCACTGACGGGTTGCTCATCTTGGAACATAACTACTGCTACGTTCGGAAGTGCTGCTCGGCACGAGAACGTGGGCAACATAGTTCGAACGAACGTTCGACAGATACTCGAAAGGTGAGTGTGGACCTTCTTCTCACCGCCGTCGGAAAGACGCGCCAGTCGGCCTGTTCTCCAGCCGACGGCCATTCCCCTCAGGACAACCCGCGATCCCGCTCCAATGGTCATGCTATCAACCTGATCCTAGAGGACTTCGCCGACCCGGATTGTCCTGACTGGAATGGGTTTCAGCTTCCTGAGTCCCGCGTTTTTCCCAGACAGTTGCGAGGCTGGTCCAGCAAATAAGGACCGCGGTCCGAATCATATTGAAAGCAAGAACGGCTCGAAGATCGAAGAACGAAGCAGCACTAATTCAAGTCCGGTAGGAGGTACAGCATGGCAGCTCGACTTGCCGAAGAATGGTTTGCCATTTGCGGAGGATGCGAAGTGACCATCCTCGATATTGGCGAGCCTCTAATCGATGTACTCAAACAGGTACAAATCGTACACATGCCGGTGCTGATGGACCACAAGCTCTATGGTCAGACTGGCGAAGGTACAGAGATGGAAATCCCCGCGGCGGATGTCGGGCTGATCTCCGGAGGAATCCGCAGTGAAGAACACAAGAAGCTGGCGCAGGAGATGCGTAAGAAATGCAAGATTCTGATCTCCCTGGGTTCTTGTGCCTGCTTTGGCGGTATACCGGCGCTGGCCAATCAGTACAGCACCGACGAGTTGCTGGAGAAAGTCTACCGCGACAGTGTCACCACCGAGAAAAACGGCTTGCCCCGCGAGGAGGTCCCGGCCCTTACCGATCGGGTCTATGCGGTGCACGAAGTGGTGAAGGTGGATGCGTACTTGCCCGGATGTCCCACCACGCCAGAGATGGTGGCGGGAGCGCTTCTTGCTCTGCTGGAAGGCAAGCCTCTGCCCGTGCTACCGACGAAAAGCGTTTGCGACGAGTGCCCCACCAAGCGTGAGAAAAAGGCGGTCTCGACGGTGAAACGCCGTCTGGATAAGCCAGAATTCACGCCGGGAGCGCCACTGAGCGAGATGCGCTGCCTGATGGAGCAGGGCATCCTGTGCCTGGGGCCGGCCACCCGTGCCGGCTGCGGTGGCAGCGACGGAAACCCGCGCTGCATTCGCGCCTACATGCCATGTGAGGGTTGCTTTGGTCCAATCTCGGACAAAGCCAATCCCATGGTGGACATGATGGGCGCGCTCTCCTCGATCGGACTCGATCCCAAGCAGATTCCGGATCGGGCCGCTACCTTCAACCGTTTTGCTGGCGCTGGCCGTCTGCGGCCACTGCCCCGGAGGTGATGATCCATGGCAAAGACACTCGTCATTCAACCTGTCACCCGCATCGAAGGGCACGCGAAGGTGACCATTCAGCTCAACGATGCCGGCAACGTGGACACCGCCCGGGTCAACGTTATTGAACTGCGCGGCTTCGAAAAGTTTTGCCTCGGACGCCCGGTAGAGGACCTCCCTCGCATCACCCCGCGCATTTGCGGTGTGTGCCCGTGGTCGCATCACCTGGCTTCGGCCAAGGCTTGCGACGCGGTCTTTGGAGTCGAGCCCCCACCGGCAGGCAAGAAGCTGCGTGAGCTGTGCAACTCGATCGCGTACATGGAAGAACACATCCTGCACTTCTATTTCCTGGCGGGAGCCGATTTCCTGCTCGGGCCGGATGCCGACTATTCCATCCGCAACGTCATCGGCGTGCTGCAGGCAGCGCCCGACATTGCCAGAAAAGTGGTGAAAGTCCGCCACCTCTGCGCCAAGATGCTGGAAACCATTGCCGGAAAGTCTATCCATCCCCAGGCCGCCGTTCCCGGTGGATTCAGCAAGCCACTGTCTGCTGCCGAGCGCGACGAATTGCGCAAGCAGGCCGATGAAACGCTGGACCTGGCCAAGTTCTCCATCGCTTTCGCGAAAGAGAACGTATTCCCCAAATACCTCGATGTGGTGAAGTCGCTGGGAGTGATTACTACCGGCTTCATCGGTACCGTCAAAGATAATGGCGCGCTCAACCTCTACGACGGAAAGCTTCGCCTGATGACGCCCAAGGGCGCCTATCAGGACTTTCCAAATGACCGTTACACGGAATTTATCTCCGAGCACGTTGAATCGTGGAGCTACCTGAAGTTCCCCTACGCCAAACAGTGGGGCGAAGGTTTCTCCATGGATGTCGAGAATCCCAAGGGCGTGTATCGCGCCAACACGCTGGCGCGGATCAACGTCTGCGACTTTATCGACACTCCGCTGGCGCAGGCGGAACTGGAAGAATTCCGCGCCAAGTTCGGGCGGCCCGCACAGCTCACGCTGCTTTATCACTGGGCGCGGCTGATCGAGCTCCTCTACAACGCGGAAAACACGATCCGCTTGCTGGACGATCCCGACATCACCAGCACCGAAACCCGGTTGAAGTGCACGCCGCGGGCAGCGCGAGGCGTCGGCGTGACCGAAGCGCCACGCGGCACGCTGATCCACGATTACACAACAGATGCCGACGGCCTGATTACCAACGTCAACCTGATTGTCGGCACCACCCACAACAACGCTCCCATCAACATGTCGGTCACACAGGCCGCCAAGAGCCTGATCCACGACGGCAAGTACGACCAGGGAGTGCTGAACATGGTAGAGATGTCGATCCGCGCCTACGATCCGTGCTTGTCTTGCGCGACCCACCGGCTGGACGGAAAAATGTCCGTCAAGCTGGATATTTTCGATGCGGAGGGCAAGTTGCTCGGTTCGCTGGCTAACTGAACGGCTGCAAAAGGGAGAACGTATGTGCGCGATCGGACAAGCTACGATCAACCAGCCTGAGATCAAGCAATGCGATCTCCCAGACTTCTGTCGGAAGCCGATCGTAGTGCTCGGCATTGGGAACCTTCTGTTTGGAGACGACGGCTTCGGGTGCGCGGTAGTGGACTATCTTGAATCGCACTACCACATACCCGAAGCCCTCTGCTTGCTGGACGCCGGTACGGGCGTGCGCAAGCTTTTATTCACGCTCTGTCTAAGCCCGACGCGCCCGCAACGATTGCTCATCCTCGACGCAATCGATGCCGGACGTACTCCCGGGGAAATATTCGAGATCGATCCCTCCGAGATTCCTGCGGTCAAGCTGGACGATTTCTCGATGCACCAGTTGCCCACGTCCAACCTGTTGCGCGAATTGCAGGAAACCTGCGGGGTCAAAGTGCGGGTGCTGGCCTGCCAGACCGGGCCATTACCGGAAGAGATCTCTCAAGGGTTGTCGAAAGAAGTGAGCAGCGCAGTCCCGCAAGCGGCGGAGTGGCTGGTCCGCGAATACTTTCCCTTTGCCAGGGCGTTGCGGAAGAGAGGCATCTTCCTGGCATCGTAGGAAGGCGGTGGCATCGTATGAGCCCGAATCTGGCAATGATCAGCGACGGAAAAAAGTTCATGTGGGACGGCCAGCCCTACGACAACAGAGAAGACGCGTCACGCGCCGCAGAATCCTATAAGAAGGAAAACTTTCTGATCCAGATCGTAGAGGAAGATGGAAAGTTCCTGGTCTACACCAGGAGGACCGTCAAGGAATGGCCCATCGTGGTGCAGTAGCGAGGGCATTCGGTAGAGGTGGCACATGGCAGTAGGCGCATTGCCGGTTCAAAGCGATCCCACGCTGCTGGCCGATATCCGGCGGTATGGAAAGTTCGACCCCACGGGATGCTACCAATGCGGGAGTTGCACTCTCTCGTGCGACCTGGTCGGAGATTCCGTCACCTTCCCCCGCAGAAGCCTGCGCTTCGCCCTTCTGGGACTGAGACAACCGCTCGTCGAAAACCTGGATCCGTGGGTCTGCCATGACTGCGGCGACTGTTCTGTGGTTTGCCCGCGGCAGTCGGAACCTCGGATCTCCATGCTTACGTTGCGGCGCTTTCTCACCGCCCAGTACGACTGGACAGGCATCGCCTCCAAGTTGCTTCAGTCCAAGGCCTGGTATCTAGGGTCGTTATTCTCCGTGGCGGCTGTCGTTCTGTTCCTGATCGTTGTCTACCACCTGTGGTACGTGGGGATGGCCACCAAGGACTTCGCTACCACGCCGTTTGGGTTGGATCACATGTTCCCGCTCATGACGTACTACACGCTGGTGGTGGTGCTGGCGCCGCTGTTACTACTGTTCTCGCGCGTCTTCCGCATCTGGCGGCTCACCATGGGTGGGGACAGAGTGCGCCTCCCGCTCTCCAGCTACCTGATCGAGACCTGGGTGTACGTCTACCAGTCGGTGACCGATTCGCTGATGAGGAAGTGCCCGCAAAAAGGCCGGTGGCTGGGTCATTTCATGCTGGCCAGTGGCGTGGTCCTGATGATGACCATCAAAGTCTTCGCTCTGCGCTGGTTTCAGACCGACAACATTTATCCCTTGTACCATCCCCAGCGCTGGCTCGGATATCTCGCGACCGGACTCATCCTCTATGGCATTGGAGACATCTTCGTAGGGCGTTTGCGGAAGCAGAAGGAAATCTATAAAGAGACAACGTTTCAGGATCTCGTCTTCCCCGTCCTACTGGTTTTGACCGTGGTCAGCGGCTTGGCAGCACACATGTTTCGCTATGCCGGCTTTGCCCTTACGTGTCACTACCTGTACGCGCTGCATATCGTCATCGCAACCCCCATGCTGCTGGTAGAGATGTCGTTTGGCAGGTGGTCGCACATGGTCTACCGGCCGCTGGCTCTATATTTCATTGCGGTCCGGCAGAAAACCGCGCGCTTCGCGCCCGCGGCGGAGGTCGTTCCCCATGCGCTCTGAAGACTCCCAAATTCCACCGGTGGGTGCTGCCTTGGTTGTCGGAGGCGGTATCGGCGGCATGCAGGCTGCCCTCGATCTGGCAAACGGCGGCATCAAGGTTTATCTGGCCGAGCGCGGCCCTGCCATCGGCGGGGTCATGGCGCAACTCGACAAGACTTTTCCCACCAACGATTGCGCCATGTGCACCATGGCGCCGCGTCTGGTCGAGATCGGCCGGCACAAAGACATCGAAATCCTCACCTTGTGTGAGGTAGAACGCGTTGCAGGGCAGCCAGGGAATTTCACGGTCAGTATTAAGGAGCAACCACGTTTTATCGACGCCGCGAAGTGCACAGGTTGCGGCGCCTGCGTGGCGGAGTGTCCCGTAACTCTGCCCTCCGAGTTCGATCAGGGATTGGGAGAGCGCAAGGCGATCTACCGGCCGTTCCCGCAAGCCGTTCCCAACATCTTTACCATTTCGCGCCGCGGGACCTCTCCCTGCCAGGCCGGATGCCCCATCCACCAGAGCGCGCAGGGCTATGTGACCCTGATCGCGCAAGGACGCTTCGACGAGGCGCTCCAGGTCATTCTGCGAGACAACCCGCTGCCCTCGATCTGCGGCCGCATCTGCACGCACCCGTGCACCACTGCCTGCACGCGCTCCAGTGTGGACGATCCGCTGAACGTGCCGGCCTTGAAGCGTTTCGTTACCGACCGCTGCGCCGATTACAAATTGCCGCAACCCACCGTGCCCGATCGTCCGGAGAAGATTGCCATCGTGGGCTCGGGCCCAGCCGGCCTTCTTTGCGCCTACCAGCTTCGGCAGAAAGGTTATGGCACGACGATCTTCGAGGCGCTCCCGGTAGCGGGCGGGATGCTGGCCGTCGGCATTCCTTCCTTCCGGTTACCTCGACCGCAGTTGAATGCCGAATTGGACAGGCTGCGCGCCATTGGTATCGAGATCCTGCTGGACACCCCAGTGGGCCTCAGCATCACCTTCGAAGAATTGCGTAAAAGCTACGCGGCAGTTTTCGTCGCCATCGGCGCGCACGTGGAACGCAAGCTCGGAATTCCCGGGGAACATCTGCCCGGCGTCACCGGTGGAGTGGAGTTCCTCCGGCGCGTGAACCTCACGACTCGTGTAGCACCAGGGCAGCATGTGCTGGTGGTGGGGGGAGGCAACTCCGCGCTCGACGCGGCGCGCGCCGCCCTCCGCTGCGGGGCGGCAGAGGTGACGGTCGTCTACCGGCGAACCCGCGCAGAAATGCCCGCCGACCCGCGGGAGATCGAAGGCGCAGAGCATGAAGGCGCCAAGTTGAAATTCCTGGCGGCGCCAAAATCATTCCAGTCAGGCCCTGACGGTCGCGTGGTCGGCCTCGAGTGTGTGAAGATGAAGCTCGGCCGGCCCGATGCCAGCGGCAGGCCAACTCCAGAGCCGATTCCCGGCTCGGAATATGTCATCCCCTGCGACGCTGTCGTGGTCAGCATCGGCCAGTTCCCCGATGTGAACGCCCTCGGGGAACGCCTAGGCTTGGCCACCACAAAGTCGGGAATACTCCGCGCCGATCCGGAGACCCTGGAGACAGACTTGCCCGGTGTGTTCGCCGGCGGGGATTGCGTCACCGGTCCCGACGTCGTGGTCGCGGCAATGGCCGCGGGCAAGAAGGCCGCCACCTCCATCGATCGCTGGCTCAATCACCAGGACCTCCGTGTGGGACGCGAGTTAGAAGGGTCGTATCAGACCCAGTACGTGGTGGATACAGCTGGCGTGCTGATGCAGCGGCAGATACCCGTACAAGCCCTCGACCCCAAGACTCGTGGAAAAACGTTTGCCGAGGTCCACGTCGGCTACACCGAGGATGAAGCGATCGCCGAAGCCAAGCGCTGTCTGGCGTGCGGCATCTGCTGCGATTGTCGAACCTGCGCGACGGCCTGCCAAGCCAATGCCATCGACTATGCGCAGACAGCGGAGACGAGCGAGTTAAAGGTAGGCGCCATCGTCCTCGCACCCGGATTCGAGATCTTCGATGCCCGGCTAAAGAAGGATCTCGGGTACGGCCGCTTTCCCAATGTGCTCACATCCCTGGAGTTCGAGCGGATTCTCTCCGCCTCAGGACCTTACTCCGGCCACGTGTGCCGGCCCTTCGACCGGCAGCAACCGAAGCGGATCGCCTTCCTGCAGTGCGTCGGCTCGCGCGACTTTGACCACGATTACTGTTCGTCCGTCTGCTGCATGTATGCCACCAAGGAAGCCATCATCGCCAAAGAGCATCTCGGCGAAGGTCTGCAATGCGACGTCTTCTTCATGGACATGCGCGCCTTCAGCAAGGGCTTCGAGCAGTATTACCACAGAGCCCAGGAGCTCGGTGTGCACTATATCCGTTCTCGCGTACCGAAAATCGAGGAAGTCCCAGGCACTCGGAACCTGATCGTCCAGTATCTCGGGGAGAACGACTGCAAGCTTTCCGAGGAATACGATCTGGTCGTGCTGTCGGTGGGCATGCAGCCACCAAAAGAGGTCAAGGCGCTGGCCGAACGATTCGGCGTGGAACTAAACAAGTTTAATTTCTGTGGGACCTCGACATTCCGGCCTGCAGAAACTTCGCGGGAAGGAATCTTCGTGGCTGGTCCGTTTGCCGAGCCCAAAGATATTCCGGAAACCGTAATGCAGGCCTCGGCGGCCGCCTCTCAGGCGCTCTCGCTTTTGCGCGAAGCACGGGGCACGCTGATCACTCCAAAGGTCTATCCACCGGAACGAGATGTGCATGGAGAAGAGCCGCGCATCGGAGTCTTCGTCTGCCACTGCGGCACCAATATCGCGGGCGTCGTCAATGTCCCGGACGTTGTGGAATATGCTAAGACCCTGCCCAACGTGGCGTACGCGGAGAACAATCTCTATACCTGTTCGAACGACACGCAGGATCGAATCAAAGAGAAAATCGCAGAGCACCATTTGAATCGCGTAGTGGTGGCCTCCTGCACTCCGCGAACGCACGAGCCTCTATTCCGCAACACTCTGGCCGAGGCCGGACTCAATCCCTACCTGTTTGAGATGGCCAACATCCGCGACCAGTGCTCGTGGGTGCATATGCACGAACCCGAGAAGGCCACGCAGAAATCCAAAGACCTGGTGCGGATGGCGCTGGCCAAGTCCCGGCTGCTGGAGCCACTCAGCCGGCAAACCGTCACGATAGAAAAGTCCGCCCTTGTGATCGGCGGAGGGGTGTCTGGAATGACCGCCGCTCTCACGCTGGCACGTCAGGGCTTTGATGCCTATCTGGTGGAAAAAGAAAATGAGCTGGGCGGACATCTGCGCCAGGTTCATTACTTGCTCAACGGAGACAAGCCGCAGAACGAATTAGGGCGGCTGCGCGACGAGATTGGACAGAACAACAGAGTCCATGTATTCACCGGCGCGGCCATCGATAAGATCGACGGCACCATCGGCAACTTTAAAACCACCATCACGGCTCAGGGCAAAACTACCGAAGTCACCCACGGCGTCGTAATCGTGGCCACCGGCGCGAAGCAGTATCAGCCCAAAGAGTATCTGCATGGACAAGACGACGGTGTCATCACTCAGCGGGAGCTCGAAGCGCGTCTTGCGGCCGGGGGTCGCTTCCTGGCGTGGGAAGGCGATCAGGCCGCCAAGACCGTTGTCATGATCCAGTGCGTAGGCTCACGCGAGGCCGACCACCCCTACTGTTCCCGTGTGTGCTGTGCCGACGCCATCAAGAATGCGCTGAAGATCAAGACGCTCTCACCCGAGACGAACGTCTACGTGCTCTACCGCGATATCCGCACCTACGGTTTCAAGGAGAGCTATTACACCAAGGCGCGCCAGCTGGGCGTCGTCTTCGTGCGTTACGACGAAGATCGCAAGCCCGAGGTGTCACGCAATGGCAAGGGCCTTCAGGTCACCGTTTACGATCAGACTTTAGGGATGCCGTTCGGCATCTCCGCCGGCTTGGTGGTTCTTTCCGCGGGCATCCATCCCCATGAAGACAACCGCAAGATCGCGCAGTTCCTGAAGGTGCCACTGAACGCCGATGGATTCTTCCTTGAAGCCCACATGAAACTACGCCCGGTGGACTTCATGACCGATGGCGTCTTCCTGTGCGGGCTGGCCCATTCGCCGAAGAGCATCGACGAATCGATCCTGCAGGCTCAGGCAGCGTCGGCGCGAGCCGCGTCCGTCTTGGTGCAGGATCGCCTCGAACTGGGCGCGAACATCTCGCAAGTGGTGGATGAAAGTTGCGACGGTTGCGCCTACTGCGTGGACACCTGCCCCTACAAAGCGATCACCATGGTCGAATACCAGTGGCAGGGATCGATCAAGAAGGTCGTCGAAACCAGCGACTCCACTTGTAAGGGCTGTGGCTGCTGCCAGGCTACGTGTCCTAAGAAGGGCGTATTCATCCGCGGATTCACCCTCGAGCAGATCGAGGCCCAGATCCATGCTGCTTTGGGAGTAGAGTGATGGACGACAACTTTCAACCCTTAATCATCGCCCTGTGTTGCAACTGGTGCTCCTATGCGGGCGCCGATCTCGCGGGCGTTTCCCGCACCCAATACCCGCCCAGCATCCGTATCGTTCGCGTCATGTGCTCGGGAATGGTGCACCCTAACCTGGTCATTGATGCCTTTACCAAAGGCGCGGACGGAGTTCTTATCTGCGGCTGTCATCATGGCGATTGTCATTATCAAGAGGGCAACTACAAAACCGAAAAGCGAGCGGATGCCATCAAGCTGATGCTGGCGGATTTCGGCATCGAGGAAGAACGCTTTCGTCTGGAATGGGTTTCGGCCGCCGAAGGGCCAAGGTTTGCCCAGGTCGTGCGGGAATTCACCGAGCAAGTGCAGAAGCTCGGTGTCAGCCCGTATCACACATAAAGTATCTGGCACAAAAGAAATAGGTTGATCGCCTCCACGAAAAGGGAGGTGACACCATGGTCCTCATCATCACGGGATCCGCGGAACCAGAAAGAAATACCCTGGGCCGTCGCCTCGCAGAGGCTTTGGGGTGGGAATTTGTCGATGCGGAGAATCTTCGTCTTCATGGCCATCCTGACGCGCGGAAATACGCCACTTTACCAACTGCGTCCGATCCGCCCCCGCGCTTGGCAACCCTAGCTGCCTCCATCAATCTCTGGATCTATGAGTGGCGCGATGTGGTGGTTTCCTGCCCGCTGCTGACCGAGACGGAACGAAGACAGCTCTCCAAAATGTCCTCGCTGGTCAAGATCGTCTGTCTGGAGCTATCCCAAGAAAGTTCCAGCTACGTACCTGCCCGGTCATTCGATGCGGCAAGTTCCGGGTTCTCCACTGCGTGGTATGCAACCCGCGATCGACTGCCGGACGTGCTCACGGTGGATTCATCGCGGCAAGTGGAAGAGATTATCGCGGAGATGACGGCCGTGCTGATTATGAGAAAGTCGCCGGTTCTCACGCGGAATTAGGATTTCATAGTGAACCCACGGAAGAACCACCCACCAAAACACCCGCTGTTTGATATTTGCATCAGTCTATTGCTGCCTTTAGGATGGTGCCGGGAGGGGGAATCGAACCCCCACAGTCCTTTCGGACCTGCGGATTTTAAGTCCGCTGCGTCTGCCAATTTCGCCATCCCGGCCATTTGGTTTATTCGTGTAGATCCGTGCAATGCCGTGGCAAAAGCTTCTCCGCACTGATCGTTGTCAGTATTGCATAGCCGTCAGGCCACTGCCAGACTCCCCGCGCATCCACGCTCACGCAGTTGACTCCCCGTCGCCGAAGAGTATCCCGCGCTCGGCGCCAAGCCCATCAGCGGAAGCCTCACCATATTTGTTGAGGTCGAGGGATCGAAGACCAGTTCTACAGCATGCGCGAATTCGCCATGGAAGACCCCGACGGCTGGATCATCCTTCGCCGAACGCATCGAAAAATAGTCCGCGTCACGAAAAAGGCCGCGACATCACGTCACGGCCCTTGCTTCGTGAATCGGTTGGATCTTCCCTTGAGTTCAACCTATTGCAAGTGGATCGTCTTGCCACTTGCATCCACAGTGCCGTGCACTTTCACCTTCTTGCCTTCAAATTTCTGCACTTCGTCCTGGTGGTCGATGTCGTAGGTAGTCCCGGTGGTGGCTTCCTGTAGCACATACTTATCGCCTGACTTCACGATCGTGCCAGTGAACGTGTTCTTATCGGACTGCGATTGAGTCTGAGACTGGCTGGCGGGAGCCTGTTGGCTCGGCGCCGGGTCGGGCTGAGACTGCTGATCCGTAGCGGGCTGTTGCGCCCGCCGCTGATCGCTCGCGGGCGGTTGCGACTGCGTCGCAGGCTGCTGTTGATCCTGCGTCGATTGTGCGTTAAGTAAATTGCCCCAGCTGAATGTCCCCAGCATCAGGGCAAGCATAAAAACAAACGAAAGTGATGGAATCCCTATTTTCACAAAGTCCTCCATGGAGACGTCGCGGCTCTTCCACTGGAGTCATGCAAACGGCTTGCCAAAAACCGCAATCCCGGGGCGCGTTACGCAGCCCCACTCCTATCTCTTCCATTTGCACATCTTAGCTTGCCCCGCATTCCACCCCACGCGCACGTCTCAGAGGTTTCCACCGCGGGACTACAGAGAACGCCCGAGGCGTTTGCCGACCCGCTCACACTCATGTTTTTGCTGGTTACGCAAATTTTGCTCGCCAGCCCTGAGCGACGCCGAGGGGAAAGCCGAAGGGTCGGGGACTTTGATCTTACGGGTGGATTGTGTGGGACGGACACTCCTGTCCGTCGCCTTTGACTTTGACCTTGATTTGGATCCTGACCTTGGCCCTGCTTTGGATTTTGACTCTGATTTTGACCGGGAAGGGCACGGCTTCCAGCCGTGCCCACATCTTCGGGCGCATAGAAGAGGGCCACGACTTTCATCGTGGCCCCCATTCTTTACCCGCGTCGATCCGCCCAAATTCTAGTGTCTTCCCCCACCAGGCCCGCCGCGTCCGCGATCGCGCCCGCCACCACCGCCGCGTCCACCGCGCCCGCCGCGTCCCCGATCACGCCCGCCGCCGCCAGGACGTCCGCCGCGCCCGCCACGATCTCCGCCGTGCGGACGATCCCCGTGAGGCCGGTCACTGCTGGCCACGTGCGGCGCTCCATCGCGATTGAAGTTCGGCTCACCCTCAGCCTCATCGGGGAAATCGCCGCCGCCTTCAATCACCATAGTGCCGGTTGCTGGCGCCGGAGCAAACTCTGCCTCAGCCGCAGCCGGTGCGGCTTCCCCGCCGCCCATCTTCGCGCGCTGCTCTTTCAGGATCGCCTTGCGCGACAGCCGAATGCGGTTGCCTTCCACCGCCAGCACTTTCACCAGCACCTGATCGCCTTCCTTCAACTCGTCGCGGATGTCGCCGATGCGATGCTCCGCCACCTCGCTGATGTGCAGCAATCCGTCGGTCCCAGGAATGATTTCCACGAACGCGCCGAAATCCGCCAGCCGCGTAACTTTGCCGAGATAAGTCTTCCCTACTTCCGCCGTCGCGGTTAGATCGCCAATAATCTGCAGCGCCTTCGCCGCCGACGCCTGATCGCTCGACGCAACTTTCACCAACCCGGAATCTTCCACGTCGATCTTCACTCCGGTCTGCTCGACGATCGAGCGAATCATCTTACCGCCCGGCCCAATCAGATCGCGAATCTTGTCGACCGGAATCTGCACCGTATAGAAGCGCGGAGCGAAATCGGAAATCTTTTCCCGTCCGGTGGAGATCACTTCTTCCATCTTCCCCAGAATGTGCAGCCGCCCGCGCTTTGCCTGTGCCAGCGCCTCCCGCATGATCTGCGAAGTGATCCCGGCAACTTTAATATCCATCTGCAGCGCGGTGATGCCATCCTTAGTGCCGGCAACTTTGAAGTCCATGTCGCCGTAGTGATCTTCCGCGCCCGCGATGTCAGTGAGGATGGCATACTGATCACCTTCCTTCACTAATCCCATCGCCACTCCGGCCACCGCAGCCTTCAGCGGAACTCCCGCATCCATCAGCGACAGCGACGCCCCGCAAACCGTCGCCATCGACGACGATCCGTTCGACTCCAGAATGTCCGACACCACGCGCATCGCGTAAGGCCACGCTTCTTCCGAAGGCAGCACCGCCGAGACCGCGCGCTCTGCCAGCGCGCCGTGTCCAATCTCTCGCCGCCCCGCTCCGCGCAAGAAAGCAACCTCTCCCACCGAAAACGGCGGAAAATTGTAATGCAGCATGAAGCGTTTTTTGGCTTCGCCTTCGAAGCCTTCGAGGCGCTGCATATCATCGGACGTTCCTAATGTTGTTGTTACCAGGGCTTGGGTTTCACCGCGGGTGAAGATGGCGCTGCCGTGCGTTCTTGGCAACACTCCGGCTTCGATCCAGATTTCGCGGACTTCGTCGAAGGCGCGCGCATCGGGGCGGCGTTTTTTCTCGATCACTTCTTCGCGGAAAATGCGCTCACGCAGAGTCTCGAAATATTGTTTCAGCTTGGCTTGGGCTGCTTCATCTTCTTCGGGGATTTCGGCTTGCAACTGTTTCTTCAGATCTTTGACCAGCGTGTAGCTTTCCGCTTTCGGATGTTTCTTGGTGTCCAAGCGGTCTGACAAATCCGCGCCGACTTTCTTTTTCAGCGCGTCGTAGTAGGCCTGGTCGAATTCCGGCGGAGTGACTTCCCTCTTTTTCTTGCCGGCTTTGGCGCGCAGGTCGTTGAGGGCGGCGCAGATCTTCTTGACCTCGGTGTGGCCGAATTCAATCGCGTCGACAACAACTTCTTCGCTTACTTCCTTAGCGCCCGACTCAATCATCACGATACCGTCCGAAGTTCCAACGACCATGATGTTCAGCAGGCTCTCGCGCATCTCGTCATAGGTAGGATTGATGATGAACTTTCCGTCGATCTGGCCGACGCGCACCGCGCCGATGGGGCCGAGGAACGGAATGTCGGAGAGTGTGAGCGCGGCGGAGGCGCCGTTGATGCCGAGCACGTCGGGATCATTACTGGCGTCGGCGGAGAGCACGAAGGCGATGACCTGGGTCTCGCACTTGAATCCGTCGGCAAACATGGGACGCACGGGGCGGTCGATCTGGCGACTGGTAAGCACTTCGCGCTCGCTCATGCGGCCTTCGCGCTTGATGAAGCCGCCGGGAAAGCGTCCGCCGGCGTAGGTGTATTCGCGGTAATCCACAGTGAGGGGGAAGAAATCAATTCCCTCGCGGGGATCGGCGTTGGCCACGGCGGTGGCGAGCACCACATTTTCGCCAATGCGGACGACGGCCGCGCCGTGGGCCTGCTTGGCCAATTTTCCAGTTTCAAAGGAGAGTTGTTTTCCGCCGGCGAGGTCGACTGTGACACTGCTAACTTCTGGTTTCATGTTTCATTTTCCTTTGGAACAGGTGCGGGCTGGCAGCTTCGAGCTGTGAGCTACGAGCTTCGAGCAATGGGCTCGACTCGCTCCCGAGGCGGGAATCGTCTGGTGGGATGCGCTCAAAAGATGCACGTTGCAGAAAGATCCTCAATGCTGTACCGGCTTCGAGAGGAAGGCGGTGTTCTCTCTCAGATACGTTGAGTGGGGAAAAGAAACTGGGTGCCCCATTTCTCGCGTCTTTTGCGAGAAATGGGATACGATAAAGCGAGATTTTCCCCAATTACTTGCGGATGCCGAGCTTCCCAATGACTGACTTGTAGCGCTCGGAATCGTATCGTTTGAGGTAGTCGAGCAAGCGACGCCGCTTGCTGACCAGCATAAGCAGGCCGCGGCGCGAGCCGTGGTCCTTCTGGTGCGTCTTGAAGTGGTCCGTCAACTGGCCAATGCGTTCACTGATGATGGCGATCTGAACCTCGGGACTCCCCGTGTCGGTCGCGTGCGTCTGGTACCGGTCAATGACGGATTTCTTTTGCTCTCTGGCTAGCACTAACCTGGTGCACTCCTGTTCTGGTTTCGATTTATCTTGGTGACGTAGTGAGGATAACATGCGGGGGGCGGAGGGGTAAAGAAGCGGGTTGGGAGTCCGCGCTTTCGGCCCGGTTCGCAACAGTTGGGCAATCATCAAGGTTCCCCGGCGTTCTTCAACCTGCCGGCTGCAAGCCGACTTTTCTTACCAGGGCTTGATAGCGCGGGTCGGAGTGAAGGAAGTCGAAAATCGGTTCGGTCTGTATCAGAATGAGCCAAGGGGAACGCTCAGTGTAAGCAAGTTCAAGAGACTTCAATGTAGCGTTCTTGTCGCCGAGGTAGGCGTATTGCTTGGCAACGTCGAACCTGGGAAGAATCACCGGAGAGATTGGCCAGTGGAAGCACGGCGATGGAATGAATCTGAGAGGCGCGATTGCGTGGAAAGATGCGATCTCGAATCCCGCCGGCATTCAAGGCGACCAATCCCGCAACGCAAAAGAATAGGACGAGAGCCGCCATGGTGAAACTCCACTGGCGAGACGCAGAAGTCGCGCCCGGCGCAACTGAGTTGCGATCGGCTAACCCTTTTGGGATTTCTGCGGTCGCTGGGCTGACAGGTTTTTCCTGGGATCGTGGCTCGACGTTAGCGATTTCGAGTGCGCCGCTGGGCATTTCTTGATCATTCGCCTTCTCCGCCACGAAGCGATAGCCCTTGCCGGTCACAGTCTGGACAAAGCGAGGTTGCTCGGGGTCATCCCGCAGAGCCTGCCGGATCTTGCGGACGGCAGTGTTGATGCCGTGTTCCGTGTCGACAAAGACATCTTTGCCCCACAGCCGCTCAATGATCTCCTGGCGCGTCGCGACACTGCCCTCTTTTTCGGCTAAAAGGATCAACAAGTCCATGGGGATGCGTTCCAACTTCAGGACGCGGTGGTGTTTCCTTAGTTCGAAGCGGGAGGGATCCAGCTCAAAATCGCCGAACTTATAGATGCGGGCAGGCACGCCAACTCCAGCAGTCGGCTAAACTATAGCATTGATGCGCCCATTTTGCGGTGAATTTCCCGCAGCTGCAACAACTTACGAATTCACCTCAGCTTCACCAAATCTTTACCCAGCCTGCATTGTGCAAAGTCGCCGTTCCCGGCAGGATGCCCCGCACAAGGAGGCTGTATGAAATTTAAGAATCTGAACTTCGTCAAGTTTGCAACCTATATGGTCCTGGTAGCTGCACTTAGTGCCAGCGCATTTGCGTCATGCGGCGATTCTCTATCGGCGATGGCAGCGGCCATCCCCGGTCAATCCCGCCCGGTGCAGCAGGGCCTTCATTCTTCCCAACCCAACCCTGGCGGTTCGTCCATGGTCGGCCTTTGGTATATCGAGTTCACGATAGACGGTAACCTGATCCAGGATGCCTATCAGCTCTGGAATGCCGGTGGGACCGAAGTGCACAATCCGCAGGTCGACCCGAGAAGCGGCAACGTCTGCCTCGGAGTGTGGACGCATGCAGCTAGGACCCGCACCTACACGCTCGCTCACCGCGTGTGGAACTACGATACGACCGGAGACTTCCTCGGAACCATCAACCTCAGTGAATCAGTTACACTGAGTCGCGATGGGAACAGTCACAGCGGAACTTTTAAGCTGGATTTCTATGACCCTTCCGGCAATTTCCTTATGGAGTTAGACGGCAGTGTCACGGGAACACGCATTTCGGTTGAATGATTCGGGGGCTGGCGGCGTGGCCCATCCTTCCGCGTTCTTTACGGGGGGATGGGATTCCACAACTCTCAGTATGCCGGCCTTTGACTTTCCATCCGCCCGCGAGGTTGCCCCGTGCCGCCGCGGTTCTTGGCGGGCGGGTGGGGGTGGGCTCGATCATTCAGGTTCATCCGCAGAGCCGGGGTGCAACAGTCGGGCAGGTGGAAACGAGTTGCATAGGTCCTTCGTCGGGAGTCGCCCGCTTCGCGTGCGACTCCGCTTCCTCAGGATGACAGAGGAACAGCAGGTTCCTCACCGGGCTTTCAGCCCGATTCGGAATGACATCGCTTAGGAGGAGGTGGCGGCCCTCGGCGGCTGAGGCCGGGTTCCAGTTTGGTGGCGGGTGGGCGGCGCGGCTTTGAGCCGTGCCCTTCCCGGTCAGGATCAGAATCAACCTCAAGATCAAAACCAAAGTCAAAAGCGACGGATGGGAGTGTCCGTCCCACACGGGCAGGAGCAAATGCAAAACCAAGGTCCCTCGCGTTGCTCGGGATGACAGAGGTATTTTCATTGCTTATTTTCAGTGCTCATTTTCAGTGCTTGTTTTTATTGCTTGTTTTTATTTAGGCGAATTCGAGGCCGTCGGGTTGGTGGAGGAGGTGCCAGGCTTCGCGGTAGGGGTCGTTGCAGTGACGTCTGCGGCGGCGTTTGGGGCTTAGGGTTACGGCGGTTGCGCCGAGGATGTGGGTTAGGGGGAAGATGAACCAGGAGTCTTCGGGGATGACGTAGGCGGCGAAGAAATCGATTTCGGAGAGTTTGTAGGGGACGGCGCGTCCGTTGATGCGGCGGTGGGCGTTGACGCGATAGAGGCCGTACTGGAGTTGGGTGGAGGATTTGACCTGGACGCGGACCAGGCGCGGGCGAGTGGAGGCGGAAAGCAGGTTCCCTTCGGCAAGCTCAGGGCAGGCTCTCACCGGGCCTTCGGCGCGGTTCGGAATGACAACGGGGAGATGGGAGGGGTCGAGGATGATGTCGTAACGCTCGCTGTCGCCGTAGGGTCGGGAGATGCCGAAGCCGTGTCGGGCGGCGGCGAGGGCGAAGGCCAGTTCGGAGATCTCACCGCGGCGTTTGGTGGTTTGTTCGCGCTCGAACGGAGTTTGGTGGGGAGTTTGTGGTGCGGGCAGGGCTTGGGCCGGACGCTGGTAGCGTCCGCGGGAAGAGCCCTTGGGTCGGGACATGAAGTCAGTTTCTAGTTTCTGGTTTCCAGTCGTGGGTCCTAGGTGTTGGGAAAAGAGTCCGGAAAAGCAAAAGGCGCAAGCTTGGGAGCCTGCGCCAATCTCTTACTCTATATCTTTATTATAACAGACTGGAGGGGGTATTTGGGACATTTTGGCGGGTTTATTTGCCGAGTGTTAGCAATGAGTTAAGAGAAAATGGTCGAGTTAAGCTATTGACAAGACTTGGGGCGGGGAGGATGTGGTCAATATCCCCAGGCGAAGTGCGCCGATTGGCATCCCGTGAAGGGAGGCAGGGGAAGCGATCAGATTCGAGCGGCGCGCGTGCGGTTCGAGATGGCGGCCAGTCTAGCACGGTTCTTACTGGCCAATTGTCAAAAGTTGTTCACAATGGGCAGGATTCTCATGACGGCTTGCTACCCACTTACTCGCTTCTTCGTGGTGAGAGTAAGCCTTGTATCTATCGCAAGATACCAGAGCAAATGTGTGACCTCGGTTGAGCGGAGGGGTGCCGCTGCAATCCGATGACAGAGGCTCGGGGGTTGGACAGACAGAACAGCGCGGGCGGAGCGCTCCGAGGGCGGCAGCGTCGGTATGGAACCGTGTTCAAGATTGCACACTAAGGCCGGCTCGGCCAGCCCTGAGCGATCATGCGGCAAAGACTAGTCGGGCGTGTAGCCGAGAAACTCCTCGTGTCCCTCGAAAATCTCTTCGAGCAAAGTCTGCCTGGCCTGCTTGGGGCGAACCGGCTTCGGCTTCGGCGCACTGGCCTTCACGGTTTTCTTTTCTTCGGCGAGCTCTTCTTCGGGAGTGATGACTGGACTGGCTGCCATAGGAGTTCTCCTTTTCCATCCACGGTATGAGTTCGAGGTTTGGGCGGCGCGCGGCCCGTTTACTGGAGGGCCGGTTTCGGGACCGCAGGCGCACGAAGCGAGAAGAAACCCGGGACCTCAAGATAAAGGTAACCAGTTTGAGGCCCGGCCTCCTATGATGGTGGTCACAGATGTATGTGATGGGAGGGCGGAATCCCGAGACGTGAATTCCAGAGGGAACCTCTGCGAGAGCGTTCCCTCTTCACGCTTTACTTCAAGAATGGAATGATGGATCATCGGCTGGTGAAGCGGTTCTTCAGCAACTCATCCCTGTTGTTCTTACTATTGCTGACCGGCTGCTACAGCGGGTCGCACCCATCGCGGGTGGGCAGCGCGGCGCCCGATTTCACGGTGCAGGACTCCGACCGCAAGGTCACCCTGCGCCAGTTTCGCGGCAGCGTGGTGGTGTTGAATTTTTGGGCGACATGGTGTCCGCCGTGCCTGCAAGAGCTGCCTTCCATGATCAGTATGCAGGCACGCATGAGAGATAAAGGCATAACAGTTGTGGCCGTGAGCATCGACGTAGACGAGAACATGTATCACCGTTTCCTCAAAGAGCGCGGGGTCAACCTGCTGACGGTCCGCGACCCGGAACAGAAAACCGCCTCTCTGTATGGAACCTTCGGCTGGCCGGAGAGCTACATCATCGACCGCAACGGCTTGGTGCGGCGCAAGGTGGTGGGGCCGGTGGATTGGAACTCGCCGGAAATCACGGACTTCCTGAGCCGGCTGTAGGCGGAGACGTTGCGCATCAAATCCATCCGGGTGCAACACCATTTATCGGTAGTGGCTCAGTTTGAAAGGGGCGGCAGCGTATGCACGGGAGATCCCTCGTCCCGCTCGTGAAAACGAGGGACTTCGGGATGACGCCGCAGGGGTCGAATGGTAGGAGACTTCAGATTGAGCCGGCAACGCTTTATCATGGAGTTTTCGGACCAACATGCCCCGATGACATCCTTATTTCATACCACCGTTATTCTTTCCCTCCCCCTGCTGTTCGTTGTGACTGCCCCGGTGAAGGCGGCTGCCCCGCAGACCAAGCAGGAAACTCAGACACCGGCGGTGCGCGCGATCGGGCGCAAGCTGAATGAAAAAGGCGTGCCGAATTTCGGCGAAGTCACGCCTACGCTGTATCGCGGCGGGCTGCTCAACGGGGATGGGCTGAAGGCGCTAAAAAAACTGGGCGTGAGCGTGGTGGTGGATACGCACGCGCACGACAAGCACGAAGAACAATTGACGGAGAGCCTGGGGATGCAATATGTCGCGATTCCCTGGCACTGTCCGTGGCCGCATGACGAAGTGTTTGCCAAATTTCTGAAGGTGGTGCACGACAACCAGGGCAAGAAGATTTTTGTGCACTGCCGGCTGGGAGACGATCGCACCGGCATGATGGTAGCGGCATATCGGATGGCCGAAGAGGGATGGACGGCCGACGAAGCGATGGCGGAGATGCGGTCGTTTGGATTCTCGCGGGCGCATCATCTTATTTGCCCCGGTCTGGCGGGGTATGAAAAAGAATTTCCCGAGCGACTGAAGAGCAGTCCGGCATTCGAGGGAGTGAGGGCGAAGCCGTAGGGGGGATCTCTAAATGAAGAGGGGCACAACCGGATGGTTCCGGCTGTGCCCCATTTTCCTGCTAGTGGTTATGGTTTGCGTGTGGCTTTGGCCTGGTTTTTTGCCGCGGGTTTTCTGGCCGCGGGTATTCCGCCGGATATGTCCTGAAACTCGATCGGTCCGAGGAATACGGTGTTGCCATCCCAGTTAAGCCAGAACAACTGGCCGGCGTTGGCTTGGAAGATGTCCAAGTCCAGTGTGCCTCCAAACCAGTTGAAGACGCTCGCCGTCCCGCTTGTCATGGAATAGCGCCCAGGGTTGGATCCATCGGGAGCTGGAGTTCCCGAGAATGGAATCCCGGAAATCGCCGCGGTGCTGCTCAGCGTGAGGAACGGATCGCTGGCCTGTCCGGTTCCGTTCAGGGCATTGCTCGCCCCAACCGATGTGAGCCCGATGAAATCGAACTCGCATTCGTTGCAGGTGCCCGCGATGAAGTCGTTGAAATCCTGCCAACCGGCGGCATAGGTACCGGTGAAGTCGGTAACCGTGACATCGGTTTGCGGAACCAGGACTCCGATCATACCGGGCTGGGGTGGAGCGGTGGATGAGCCATCATCCAGGTCGAGGACAAGAGCGCCTCCTCCGCCGCTGGGGTTATTGGGATCGCTCAGGTTGAGAGCTGGGTCGGTCATGTAGATCCCCAGCACACTGATGTCTCCCGCGAACCCTCCGTTGGTGACCGTGAGGCTGCCGTATCCATTGGCCGCGATGGAGTACGTGCCCGAGATGGCGGTGCCTGTCGTGGAAAGACCGTTGATCAGGTCGTTGTCATCCCCCACGCCGGAGAAGGTAGCAGCGGTCGTGTTGGTAGAGAACTGGCCCAACGCGGCGATCCCAGAAACCCAGGAGTTGCCTGCGACGGCCAGCACGGAGCTTCCCAGCGATGCATTGCTGAAGGAGCCGGAGCCCTGGCCATACGCCGAGCCGGTGTTGGACTTATTTGTGTCCACATCGATGACCCGTATCACTTCCGCACCAACGACGTAGTAGGCAATCGTACTGCCGCTGCCGGTAATGCTGAGCGTGCCGCGGCCGAGGGTATCCGGCGCTGTGAGGTTCCCGGTGAAAGGCTGGTTCGTTGCCACAGTGCCGGCATCGTTTTCGTCGGTAACGCCACTGATGGCGAGGCCCGTGATTGTGAATACGCCACCCAACGCGGTCGTATTGTTGTTTTTGTCTACTCCCGAGAAGGCGTAGGCGTAGTTTCCGTCCATCGAGCTCGGTATGGTCTGCAAGTCCAGGCTTCCGCTGGAAGTTGCCGAGCCATCGTACTGCATGATGAGCGCGTGGTTGCTGTTCACGAACTGGATGTTGAAGGTTTCAACACCGTTCACCCCTACGTTCGTGTCGAGCGTGGTCAGCGTAAGCGTGCCCTGGCCGGTTCCGTCGACCACCAGCGCACCATTTGCTGCTTGTATTGCGTCGTCGACTCCCGTGGCTCCAAAGGCGTCGTTATAGTCTTGTTCGCCGCCAAGGACATTGCCACTCGAATCAATCGTCACTGCCCCTGCGAGGGCATAGAAGTTATATCCGGTGCCGGCGGGGAGACTGTCGGCCCCGCTGAGATAGAAGACATAGGTGTTGGAGGTGACCACCACGACTGGGATGTTGGTCAGAGCAAAGTTAACCGACGTCAACCCCGTGGAAGACGCCACCACGTTGTAAGGTCCGCCGACGGTGGAATTGGCGGTGAATGCGGTGGAGGTAGCGTTGCCGTTGGCGTCGGTTGTTTCAGGATCCGTAGCCGCGGGCGTGCCGCCGTCCGCGAATGTGCCGCTCGCTCCCGAGGCCGGGGCTGTGAACGTCACGGAAATGCCCGGTACGCCGTTGCCGTCACCGTCGGTGATGGTGGCTACCAACGGATTGGCGAATGCCGCGCCGGCCTGCGCACTCTGGCCCGATCCGCTGGTCGCGGTGAGCGTTGTCGGAGTCCCGGCGGTGTTGGTGAGGCTGAAGTTGACCGAGGTTGCTCCGGTAGCCGAAGCGACAACGTTGTAAGTACCGGCTGCGGTCCCGGCTGTGAATACGGTCGAGGTAGCCACGCCGCTCGAGTTCGTGGTCTCCATGTCGGTGACGGTGGTATTCGCGAATGCACCGTCGGTCAACGCTGGAGCTGTGAAGGTAACCGTCACGTTCGCCGTCGGAGTTCCGCCGGTCGTTACCGTTGCCACTAGAGGATTGGCGAATGCCGCGCCGACGGTCGCGCTCTGGCCGCCTCCGCTCGTGGCCGCGATAGCCACGGTCGGTGTGGTTTTCGAATTTGAACTGCAACTGGTCAGGAAGGCTAAGGTCGAGAAGACTAAAGTCGAGAAGGCTACAGCGAGGACGCTCCGGTAAGTTTTGCGGTTCATAGCGAGTCCCCTTTCTGGGCGGTCTGTTGGCCGGCGCGTTCGCGAGCCTGGGGCGACATCTGGACTCCGTGTTCGTTGCGGATGGTATAGACCTGGCCGCCCGCCTTTACGGTGCGGGCCAGGAAGGTTTGCCTGCCCCTGATCGTCTTCATGATGCCGGTGACCTCAACTTGCTCGCCTGCGGTAACGGAGAGTGCGCCCTTGCCTTGCAAACCCCATCGCCCCAGACTTGCATCGATGGCGCCGGAGGGAGTTGTGAGCAGGAGGTGGGAACCCATGATCATTCCCGCAGAAGGTTTGGCGACAACACTCGACACTGTGCCCCTGAGCGTAACTTCATGGGCGACGTCGTAATAAGGCGCTGCAGGCCTTGCCTCCGCCGCCGCGGCTTGCGCCTGGACTGGCATTGGGGATGAGATCAAGGACAGCAGGGCCATTGCGCAAAGCCCCGCAAATAGCTGTTTCATCATCTTCCTCCAAGTTGAGTTTTGATTCCGGAATTCGATTGGAAAACCTCGCGCCGCATCGTAACCCTCTCGGTGGCGCTTGGCAATAGACAATAAAGGTTACCGTCATTCCATGACAGGTGACGCGGCCGGAGCACCCCGACATTCACTCCTACCGGTCGAGGAAGCGGCTGCGATCCTGATCACAAGGCAGTGTGCAGGCGTCGGAGCGGCCAAAAATGCGATAGCGGCGGCGGGCGATGGCATTGTGGGGCGGATCGCGGAGAAACCTGGGCAGAAGTTGCAGGAGGAGGGCGGTTGGGCGCCAGAGGCCTCCGAGTTGCTTGAGGACGAAGAGGGCGGCGTCGGAGCGGGAGAGCAGAGATTCGTTGGGGAAATCGTAGTTGAGGACTACGTAGACCGTGTCCAGATCGGTGGGGTTGATGCCGTGGCGGGCGAGGATGCGGGCGGCGGGAGCGCTTTGCAGAGAGGCGAAACGGAAGATGGCATGGCGGTCGCGGCGAAGGATGAACTGGACGAAGCGGTTGCAAAGTCCGCAGACGCCGTCGTAGAGGAGGATGGGGTGAGGCATGCGTCAAGGAAGACTTTAGCAGCTTGGGCGTAAAGGGCAGGCCAGCTTTATTTCCAGCGAAAAAAATATCCCGACGATGAGGGCCATTTGTAGCTTCGCGCGTCTAAGCAGAGCTGTTCTCTGAGGAGGATCGCACATGAAACGATCAAACATGAAGCGAGTGTTTTTGTTTGTGTTTCCGCTCCTGGTGGCCTTTAGCACCGGAGCGATGGGAGCGCCGACGCCAAGTTCGGACACGCCGGCTTCCGCGGATCACACCGCACCCAGCTACGACATGAAGGGGCAGTCTCTGGTTGACCTGCAGGCGGTGCAGAAGAAGTTTGTGGACCTGGCCAACGCGCTTCCCGCCGACAAATTGAACTGGCGCCCTTCGGAGGACTCGCGTTCCTTCGCGGAAGTATTTCTTCACGTGGCGGGCGAGCGCTACGGGATTCTGGCCCTGATGGGAACTACGCCTCCAGCTGGATTCGACGGCAAGACGTTTGAGAAATCCACGACAGACAAAGCCCGGATCGTTGAGGAATTGAACAAGTCGTGGGAGTTCACGCAGAAGGCGATCAACGGCATGAGCAATGCCGATTTCGCGAGACTGCTGCCGAAGCTTGGCCCGCAAGCAAACGCCGGCGACGTGATCTACATCCTGGTTAGCGATGCCCACGAGCATCTAGGACAGTCGGTCGCTTACGCGCGCGAAAACGGCATCGTCCCACCGTGGACCGTGGAGGCGAAGAAACAGGCCGCGAAAGAGGCGCATAAGTAGTGCTGCCCGGCTCATCGATCGACGGCCGTGGGCTCGGGCGTTCTGGTGATCTCTGAGCGCAGCTCTCGAGCTTCGCGTTGCAGATCTTGCGCGAGGCGGAGGTAGTTATCTTGATCCCCGGAGTCAGAAGATTGAGAAGCTAGATTCGTCAGGCGGAGGATTTCGTCCTCGAGAACTTTCAGACGCGCTTGTAGAGCTTCTGCGAACATCGATACGGCCAACTTAGGAAAAGTATAGCCGATCTAACGGGCGGGACTTCCCCCTTCGACTCGCTGCGCTCGTTCAAGGCAGGCCCTGCGGGACAGGCGAGGCGGCTGTCCCTACGTGAGTCGTCCGGAGCCCAGGCGCAGGAGCACGGATCGCAGGCGCGGGTGATGCTGGGTTTGGCGGAGGTACGGCATTTCGTTGGGGGCGGACTTGGCGCGGATGATTTTTATCAGTTGATGCTTTTCTTCGGGCGTCCAGCGGGGCAGATCGGGGATCAGGGCCAGGACCAGCGACCAGTTTTCCAGAGCTATGCGCTGAACTGGAGTCCATCGAGACGGGTTAACGTTCAGAGCTCGAATGACGGCACCGGTGAAGGCGTGACGGATTTTTGGGCTGTCGCTGTTAAACTCGCGTGCCATGCGGCGGTTGATCGCTAGGCCGAGGTTGCGGGTCGAGAAATTGTCCCAAGGGCCGGGTTGGCTCTTTCGCCCCTGCGGGGCAGGCTCTTTCTGCGGTAATTTAGCCACGGCTTGCGCCGTGGGCTGCATTCTTCCGCCGCTTCGCGGCTGATTGGCGTGTTTTTCAGCGAAGGCCGCATCCATCTGTCCGTACATTTCATAGAACATGTGGGCCTCGGCTAGGCGCCTCAGGGTGCGGGGCGGGGTGCGGTAATTTGGGATCGCGGCGATTCTCTTTTCTTCCCTTTCACATAACTCTTGCAGGTCGGGGCGCCCCGGGCGGAAGCCCAGCTTGCGGTAGAACCAGAAAGCTCCGGAGTCGATGGCCTCGTCGTTGTTCTGGCCGATCTGGTAGGGATAAATCGAAATACATTTCGCGGCGGTGAGGGCGCGGAGACAGCGCAGAGCCTGAGCGTAGATCCAGGCGGTTTCTCCCTGGCGATAAGTGTAAAAAGTGTTGAAGCCAACCTCGATCCATTCGCAGAGTCCGATGGCTTCTACGTAGTTGACGGGGACGCCGTTCTTCAGCGTGTATCCGGCCACGTAGGCGCGGAGCGGGAGACGGCGGGCGGGAGGCAGTCCCCAGAAGTGCATGACGACGCCGCGGCCGAGGTCGGCGCGAACTACGGAGCGGGGGTTGCCAAGCGTGGTGCCGTAGAGCTCGCGGTAGCGGACGGCCATGATCTCGCGGATGGCGTGCATCACAGATTCTCCAGCGGCGAGGGAAAGTCTTTCTAGTTTGGGTGCGGGTTGGGCTAATTCTTCCGCGAGAGAAACTTCACTGCGCTGGATGAGTGGGGAGTCGTGAAAGTAGAAACGGCGGGGACGACTCCAGTTGCGGGTGCGGGAAAGTTTTAGATTTTCGAGACTCCAACGAATTGGGATGCGGAGTGAGTCATAGAGTTCGGCACGGGGGCGAGCGGGGAGCGGCAGTTGCTCGAACTGGCGGAGGAGCCAGGGGAGCGGGTTCTGGCGGCCGCGGGCGGCGTCGAGCCAGCGCTGCCAAGGGATGTTGGCTTCGACCTCGGCATCTTCTTCTAACAGCGGAATGAAACGCGGCCAGGTGGTGCCGCGGGCGCGCTCGGCCTGGAAGTCGTCCCAGTAATCGTCCCAAGCGATGTGGACGTTGCGGGGGATGCGGCGCGCGAGCCATTGGGCTACGTCGAAAGAAAGGGTGTCCTGCATGGTTGTGCCGGCGATGCCGGAGGTATCGAAGTCGTCGAACAGGGACATGTCGGCATTCGCGGCGCGAAGTTTCTCGATGCGCCGGTGGAAGGTGTCGAGAAGCTGCTCGGTGCGCGAGATCTGAGACGGTGCGTGGGGGAAGGCGCGGAGGAATAGCAGGCACTCGTGAAAACTGATGAGGTGGTGAGGGTCGGTGAGTTCGAGCTTGGAGAGTTGGGCCAGGAGTTTAGTAACTAGGGTGGCGTGGCCTTGATCAAAGCGGTTCTTGGCGGCTTCGAGTTGGGTTAAGAGGCAATTGGGATCGTGGGAAGTAGGCGGCATGGTGGCGAGATAGTGTAACGCAGGCATTACCTCGGGGGCTAAAGCCCTCGTTCACAGCGGGACGCTCACCGCAGCGCTGCACCACCCGAAATCAAGGATCCACACCCTCTCGCAAGGAACGCGGCAGCCGTATAGGCCGGCGGGACGCCGGCGCTACACGTAACCTTTCTTTTTCCAGATCTCCCAGTCGGAGCGGACAGCCTCAAGCATCATGTCGGCGGCGTGGTGCAGCCACGTCCCTTTCTGTTTGTCGAGGTGGCGGAGGATTGCTTTGCGAGCGGATGCGGTGCCGAGATGAATGTTGGCGGTCTCCCATCCCATGGCGTGGATGAGGCGGAGTTCGGTGTCGGGGCCGCGCAAGGATGCGAGTTCAATGCGGGAACAGTGGGGGCCGAGGCGGCGGACGATCCAGCGTCCGCGCAACTGGACGAAAGGATCGGGACAGCGGACGGCGCGGTTGACGATGGTCTGGTAGAGGATTTCGGCGGGGCTTTCGTTCGTCTTCTTGTCGACGGTCTGAGCCCAGTGGGAAGAAGATGGGACGAGGGCCTTGGCTTCGCGGGCGATGCGTCCGCCGTGCCAGTCGGCGATGGCGACGTAGCGGGCATGGCCGAGGCTGCCGAGTCCGGCCACGCGGTGAGCGAGGCGATAAGAGATGCCGGGTGCGGGCATGAGGTGCTCGATAGCATCGACGGCGCTGACGGGAGCTTCGGTCTTCAAAGTGGGAAGCGCGTCCATTTTCTGCCAGAAGCGGACAGGATCGCGGAGTTCGCCTTCGGCGATGCGGCGCAGCCATTGATGCTTTTCCCCGAGGATGAAAGGACAGCCGTGTTCACGGACGCCTTCGCAATAGCCTTCGAGCATGGCGGTGCAGATGTCTTCGCGTTTGAGGGGAAGGCTTCCGGCCTCGACAGCGAGATGGGCGCTGACGGCGAGACGGACCAAATCGATGGTGTAGGCCATGGGCCAGGCTTCGTCGAAATCGTTGACGCCCCAGATGAGGCGGCCTTCGATGTCGCGCCAGGTGCCGAAATTTTCTACGTGGAGATCGCCGACCGCGAGCACGCGCGGGGCGTGGGCGATGTCAGGACAAACCTGCGGCCAAAGTTGCGCCCAGCGGTAGTAGGTGGCGCGAAGGAACATGAAGACATCCGCCTTCATGTTGGAGTGTTTCAGGCGGAGGTCCTTCTGGTCGATGCGAGTGCGTAGGGCCAGCCAGTTTTCGAAGTGACGCGTGGCTTTGACAACGTTCATGCGGGCAACGATAGCGGCGGGGGGAAGGGGAAGTCAAATAAGGAAGCGAGCCAAGCGCGCGATTATTGCGTCGCAAAGAGCGCGACGCTTCGCGCGGCTCGCCCAGATTCCTCGCGGCGCAAAGAACGCTTGCTCGGAATGACAACCCATCGGGGGAAAGAAAAAGAAAAACCGGCGCAAGGTGCCGAACTCGTCAGTCCACGCCTTGCGCCGGTCAGCGCCCAGAGGAGGCGCGAGCTTTAGTTCCTGAAGAACGCGGCGTTCTTCTCGATGAAAGGTTTCTTGTCGTCGGGGACGTCGTCGACGGCGAGAATCGAGTCCGAGGTGCAGACCGGGACGCAGGCGCCGCAATCGATGCACTCGACGGGATCGACGAAGAGCTGGGTTGCCGCTTCGAAACCGGGCTCGTCCTGCTTGGGATGAATGCAATCGGTGGGACAGACATCGACGCAGAGGGAATCCTTAATGCAGGAATCGGTAATTACGTAGGCCATGATGGAGATCTCCGAGATAAAGGTTGTTGGTCGTGCTCGAGGTTCAGTGTAGGAGCGGGGAGAAGATGGGGCCGTGATCTGGATCACCCTATGATGTGAGCGAGGCGCGGCAGCGGGAGGGAAGAGCGAGCTCAGGACTAAAGTGGGACGGCATGATCAGAATCACGCAGAGGTGTGACCGGAGTCACGGACGGCGAAAATTCATGATGGCAGAATGCTGACATTGAACTAGGCCTACTAGTTAAGAGATCGCCCGGCCCTAACCCACAGAACCCCACAACGCCGTTACCCCAGACGGCAAGGGCCGGGCGCCTTGAAAAGATCACATCGATGGCCCTCCCTTCTCCCCCTGCTTGCGCGAGCCTGTCACTTCCAAAGTTGCCTATTCACGTGCGTGTCGCTTCTGACACGGTGTCCTCGCAAGACCACTTCTCGCCGTTTCGAAACGACCACTAAGTCCCTTGTATTCATAAGCCTGAGGTTTGGTGCTCGTCCTGCCCTATAGGTGTGCGTAAGGGGCAGGCAATGAAACCGGCACGCGAAACGACGACGAGCAGGCACAAAGCAGAATGGATTGTCGCGGTTCTTCTTCTGGCGATGGCAGTTCCCTGCCCGGCCCAGAGTTCGTCATCCCGAAATATTGCGAAAGCCGACAACTCGCGCGCGCGGCGCGTGGTGCTGGTGAGCATTGCCGACCGCAGACTGGCAGTGCTGGAGAACGGAAATGTGCTGGCGTATTTTCCGGTGGCGGTGGGAGCGGCGGTGAGTCCAAGTCCGACGGGCGAGTTCGAAATTGTCAGCCGGGTGGCGAATCCTACTTACTACCACGAAGGCGTGGTGATGGCAGCAGGCAAGGACAATCCGGTGGGCACGCGCTGGTTGGGGCTGAACGTGAAGGGCTACGGAATTCATGGAACAAATGCTCCGGGATCGATTGGGTATGCGACTTCGCACGGATGCATTCGGCTAAGGAATTGGGATGTGGAGCGGCTGTACGCGATGTTGCGCATCGGCGATGCAGTAGAGATTCGAGGGGAGCGGGATGAGGAGATTGCGTCGGTATTCGGGGGAGGGGCGGATGTGGCGAGTGCGAGCGCTGCAGCGCCGATTCAGATGGGCGGACAGTAGAAGTGTGAAGCGGTGGTAGAAGTCTTGCGAGGCCAATGCTACTGCAGTCGGGTAAGAGGTCCTTCGCTTCGCTCAGGATGACAGGGTTTGTTTAGGAGGAACTATGCAGATGGTGATCACATTCATGGCGGTGGTGGCGGGCCTGATCTTTTCGGTGGCGGTGGCGTTGCTGGCGGAGGAGATGATTTTCGGGCAGGTGTTCCAGCTGTTCTTTGGGAGACAAATGGTCCGGCAGACGGTGGCCATAAAGACAGGGCAGAAGCGCTGAGGCGCAAAGGAGAACGACGATGCTGGCGTTGAAGTATTTGCTGATTACGGGCGGGCTGGGAATGATGATCGCGGCCGTGTGCATTCTCACCTACGATCTGTATCGCGAAATGTTGTACCGACGGGCGCTGGAGACACCGGGAGGGGCAATCGGCGCGGCGCCGGTTGCCGTGCGCTGGCGGACTTCGCTGGCTCTGGCAATGTTGGCCTGGGGTCCATTGCTGATCGCCTTCAGCATTGTGGTGGTGCCGAGCGGGATGGCGGGCGTGCGGGTGAGCGAGATGAGCGGGACGGTGCCGGGGACGCTGTATCCCGGAGCGCACATGGTGATGCCGTTCGTTGAGGATGTGGCGCTGTTCGATACGCGGGATCAGGTGTTCACGACTGGAGACTCAGAAATTCCGAAGCCCTCCGCGGGTGGTCTTCCCGCGAGGCCACAGCTTCTCGATGTGCAGGCGAAGGAAGGTCTGACGGTGGGGCTGGCCATTACGGTGCGGTACCGGCTGGATGCGAAGCGGCTGGATTACATCCAAGGGAATTTGCCGCGTCCGGTGGAGAAGGAGATCGTGCCGCCGACCGTGGCGAGCGTGTGGCGGGAAATCGTGCCGAACTACACCGTGCGCGATGTTTTTTCGGCGAAGCGCGAGGAAGTGCGGCAGCGGGCTTCGGCACTGATCACGCAGAAGCTGGCGGCGGATGGGATTGTGGTGAAAGAGGTGATGCTGCGAGACATCCAATTGCCGCCGGAATACGCGAAAGGGCTGGAGACGCTGTTGCTGAAGGAGCAGGAGAATGACCGCATGAGCGTCGAGACCGAGTTGAAGACGAAAGAGGTGCGGATTGCCGAACTGGAGGCCGAGGCGGCCAAGGTGCAGCAAGTGAAGCAGGCGGAAGGCGAAGCGCAGGTGCATGTGCTGCAAGCCAAGGGCGAGGCGGACGCGATGCAATACACGCTGCCGCTGAAGGAAAAGCAGATCCAGCAAAGCCGGCTGGAGGCGCAGGCGCGCAAGGAAGCCACCATCCAGAATGCCGAGGCGGAAGCGCAGGCCAAAGAAATCGACAGCAAAGCTGAGGGCGAACGCAGAAAATTGCTGGCGGACGCGGAGGCGCAGGCCAAGGTGGTCGATAGCAAGGCTGAAAGTGAGCGGCGGCGTTTGCTGGCGGATGCGGAAGCAGATCGCATCCGGGTGACGGCGGTGGCGGATGCGGAACGACTGCAGAGCGAAGCGGCGATTTTGAAAGACAATCCGCTGCTGATCAACAAGATCGTGGCGGAGCGGCTTTCGGACAAGCTGCAGATCATGATGGTTCCGGCAGATGGGAAATTCTTTTTCGCCAACGATGTGCTGCGCGGGATGGATGTGGCGAGCCAGAGCGGGCAGGCGGGGCGGCAAACCAGGTAATTTGTGGCGGCAACGCTGCGGGCGGCACGCCAGGGAGGAACTCCTCGGCAGGCCGCCCGTAACCAGCAAATACTTCAAAGCTGGCAGATCATTCTTATCTCGCGATCATCTCTCGCAATCTTGGTAAAAAACCTCACAAGCCTAGCCCAAACACAATCACCGCCGCCGCGAGGGGTTTTCACAGCCGCGAAACTGATGGGTGAGATATGATGCAAACGATTCCGTGGCATCACGCGGAAACCGGTCCGAGGAACAACAGAAACACAATGATGTTTCGCCGCAAATTGCTGGCCGTGTTCGCGCTGACCGTGTTTCTGTCGGTGGTAGCGGTGGCGTTGCTGGTTTCGGCGGTGACGCGGCGGGCGTTCGATCGCAGCGAGGATGAAAGGACGGCCGCGCTGGTCACGCAGTTTCGGCGCGAGTTCAACCGGCAAGGCGAGGATGTGGCGCGGCGCGTGGGCGCGATTGCAGCTTCGGAAACCGCGAAGCGCATGGCTACGGCGCTGAATCGTGCGCCGGCGGACTCCGGGCCATATTTCGAGTTGGCGACAGCGACTGCGGAAAACAGCCAGCTGGACTTTCTAGAGTTTGTGGAAAGCGATGGGACCATCGTTTCCTCTGCTCAGTGGCCGGCCAAGTTTGGATACACGGAACTTGCAATTGGCAGCTTTCCCGCAGCGGCGGACCAAGGGGCATTTCTCAAGCAGGAAGACTTGCAGGACGGAACTGCTCTGGGACTGTTCGCGGTGCGTGCGACGCGGGTGGGGGAGCATGCCGTTTATGTGATTGGCGGGCGACGTCTGGACAAGACTTTTCTCTCTGGGTTGGACATGCCGGTGGGGATGCGGGCGCTGCTGTATCAGAATCGCGGAGAGCATTTCGCCGCGGAGTTGTTGGTGGATCCGTCCGCGACTTCTTCCGAGAATGTTCGCCCGGCGGAAAAGCTGGAGCCGCTGATCGATGCGGTGCGGCAATCCAAGGAAGAGATGAACACTCTGGTGCATTGGTCGCCAGATCCGGCCGCGGATGAACTGTTTCACGCGATTCCGCTGCTGGGTGCTGCCACGGGCAGGGAGCGTCCACTGCTGGCCATTCTGTTGATTGGCAACTCGCGGCGAACGCATGTTGAGTTGATGCGGCACATCCGCTCGGCGGCGCTGCTGGTTGGTGGCGCCGGGATCCTGGTTGCGATTCTGCTGAGCAGTTGGGCAGCGGCACGGGTGACGCGTCCGGTGGAGCAACTGGCGCACGCCGCGCAGGAAGTGACGGCAGGAAACTGGAATGTGAGAGTGGACGCTTCCGGCGAGGATGAACTGGCGCAACTCGCCTATTCTTTCAATCGCATGACCACGGAATTGTTAGGGCAACAAGAGCGACTGGTGCAGGCGGAGCGGGTGGCGGCGTGGCGCGAACTGGCGCGCCGGCTGGCGCATGAATTGAAGAACCCGCTTTTCCCGCTGCAGCTTACGGTGGAAAACCTGGTGCGGGCGCGGCAGCAGAATCCGGAGCAGTTCGAGGAAGTCTTCCGGGAGAGCTCGCGAACACTGCTGGCGGAGATCGCAAACCTGAAGGGAATCATCGGAAGGTTCAGCGAATTTTCGAAGATGCCGCAGCCGCAGTTGCAGCGGGTGCAGGTGAATGAAGTGATTCGGGGCGTGGTGCAGCTTTTTCAGGCGCAACTTGAAGCGCCGGGACGTGCGAAGATCAATTGTGAGCTGCAACTGGATCCTCACCTGGAGCCGATTGCGGCGGACGCGGAGCTGTTGCACCGGGCCATTTCGAACCTGGTACTGAACGCCATGGATGCGATGCCGCAAGGCGGGAAGCTGACGGTGCGTACGCGAGAGGAAGATGGCAAGGTGCTAATCGAGGTCGTCGATACAGGATCAGGTCTGACGCCGGAGGAGTGTGAGCGAATCTTTACTCCTTATTATACGAGCAAGCAGCACGGCACCGGCCTGGGGCTAGCCATCGTGCAGTCGGTGGTGAGCGATCACGGAGGGAGAATCCGCGTACAGAGCCAGACCGGACAGGGAACGACATTTGTGATCGAGTTGCCGAGGAATGCGGGGCCGGCGCAGAACGCAGGATGAGACATCGGGAGGACGGTTGCCAACCAAAGCACATTTGCTGATTGTGGATGATGAAGCGAACACGCTGGCATCGCTGGCGCGGGCGTTCCGGCTGGCGGGGCACGAGGCCACGGTGTGCGACAACGCGGCCAAGGCTCTTGAGCTGGCCAAGGCGCAGAACTTCGACGTGATCCTTTCCGATGTAGTAATGCCCGGAAAAGGCGGGCTGGCGCTGCTGGAAGAATTGAAGGCGCAGGGAGTAATTGCGCCGGTGGTGATGATGTCGGGACAGGCGGACATTGAAATGGCAGTACGGGCCACGCGGCTGGGTGCGCTCGATTTTCTGGAGAAACCGATCTCCACCGAAAAACTTTTGCTGACCGTGGAAAATGCCCTGAAGCTGCAGCGGCTGGAGAGCGAGAACCGGCAACTCAAGCAGCGGCTGGGCAAACACGAAATCGTCTGGCAGGGTGCGGCCATGCATCGCGTGATGGCACAACTGGAGCGCGTGGCGGCAAGCGAAACGCGGGTTTGCATCCTGGGAGAAACGGGCACGGGAAAAGAGCTGGTGGCGCGGACGATTCACGAACGCAGTGCACGCGCCGGCGGAGCATTTGTCACGCTGAATTGCGCGGCGGTTCCGGCGGAGCTGATCGAATCAGAGCTTTTCGGGCACGAGAAAGGTTCATTCACCGGAGCGGCGGGACGGCATATCGGAAAATTCGAACAGGCCGATCATGGCACGATTTTTCTGGACGAGATTGGCGATATGCCGCTGGCCATGCAAGCGAAACTGCTGCGCGTGCTGGAAGAAGGAGAAGTGGAGCGCATCGGCGGCGATAAGCCGGTGAGCGTGGATGTGCGCGTGGTGGTGGCGACGCATCGCGATCTCGAAGCGCGGGTGCGCGAGGAGAAATTCCGTCAGGACTTGTTTCATCGCATCTATGTTTTTCCACTGGTGCTGCCGCCCTTGCGAGAGCGGCGGGAAGACATTCCGGCGCTGGTTGAACATTTTGCAGCGCAAGTGAGTTCGCAGAATGGATGGAAACCGGTTCCGTTTAGCGCAGAGGCGATGGCTACGCTGCAGTCGCACACCTGGCCGGGAAATGTGCGTGAGTTGCGGAATATGGTGGAGCGGCTGATGCTGCTGGCCACCGATGGTCAGGTTGATCTGGCGACCGTGGAACTTGCTTTGCCAAAAATTGGAAGCAGCGGAGTTGGAGTTTCATCTGCGTTTTCGTTGGGACCGCTGGCCGGTCGCGTGGATGCGTTTGAGCGGGAAGTCATTGTAGCGGAGTTGAAGCGCAGCAATTCCAACGTGAGCCTGGCGGCGAAATCGTTGGGGCTGGAGCGGAGTCATCTTTATAAGAAGGCAGAGCAGTTGGGGATCGATCTGCGGGCGATGCGGCGGGAGCAGGGATCGCAGGAGTAGTTTCTAGTTTCTAGTTTCCAGTTTCTGGTAATTGCAAAAGCGTTCAGGAGATTGGGTTGATCGTCACGACAGATCGGTGGATAGGGTGCTTGTTCCTCAGTTCGCTCGCCCTTCTTTTCGTCATCTCTGAAAATGCCTTTGCGGGTGAGCCGCCTTCTCCTCCCGCGTATGGAGTACGCATGGAGCCGGCATGGATTCCGATGAAGGATGGAGCGCGGCTGGCGGCGACGCTCTACATGCCCGATGGAGCGAAGCCGGGAGAGAAGTTCCCTGCCCTGCTGGAGTATTTGCCGTATCGCAAGGATGATGGCACGGCGGCCGGCGATTATCCCAAGCACGCTTATTTTGCGCGGCGCGGATATGTGAGCGTGCGCGTGGATATTCGAGGATTTGGCGCCAGTGAGGGCGCGCCGCCGGAGCGGGAGTATTCGGAACAGGAGCAGTCGGATGGAGAGCAGGTGATCGCGTGGCTGGCGCATCAGCCGTGGTCGAACGGGAACGTGGGAATGTTCGGCATCTCGTGGGGCGGGTTCACGGCGCTGCAGTTGGCGATGAGGCATGCGCCGGGACTGAAGGCGATTCTGGCGACAGACGCAACGGCGGAGTTGTTTCACGACGACGTGCATTACGTAGATGGCATGGCGCACATCGACGAGTTCGAGTTGAACATGGATATGGCGGAGGGATGGACGGGAGCGCCGGACTATACGCTGGATGAGAAAGTTCTCGGACCGCGATTTGAGACGCCGCCGTGGTCGCTGCTTTACTTGAAGCATCAGCATGATGGGCCGTTCTGGCGGGAGCGGGTGCGTCCGCTGAAGGAAATCACGATTCCGAGTTTTCTGATTGGCGGGTTGCTCGATGGCTATCGCGACAACGTTCCGGACATGCTGATGCAATCGAGTGGGCCGGTGAAGGCGATTGTGGGACCCTGGAACCATACGTTTCCCAACGATGCGGTACCGGGGCCGCAGATTGAATGGCGGAATGAGGCGGTGCGTTGGTTTGATCATTGGCTGAAAGGGCGCGACACGGGCGTGGAGCATGATCCGCGGCTGGTTGTTTACATGCAGCACTGGCATCCTCCGGATCCGAATCTGGAAAATGTGCCGGGCGAGTGGAGACGGGAGGATGTGTGGCCGCCGAAGGATGCGACGCCATCAACTTTATTCTTGCAGCCGAATCACGCGCTGGCCGGGACGGCAGCGCCGCGTGACGCGCATCTCTTGAAGTATGTGCCGTCGGTGGGCGTGGAGGCGGGATTCTGGTGGGGCGAGTTGTTGAGTGATGTGCGGCCGGTGGACGCGTTCAGTCTCGTTTATGATTCCGCGCCGTTGCAGGAGGATGTGGCGATTCTGGGGCGTCCTCATGCTTTGTTGCGAGCATCGGCCACAGCGCCGCTGGCGGATTGGGTTGCGCGGCTCTCCGATGTAGCGCCCGATGGAACGGTCACGCAAATTACGGGAGCGGGAATCAACGGCGCGCAGCGGGATTCGATGAGCGAACCGCGCGATCTGGATCCGGGGAAGGTCTATGCGCTCGATATTGAAATGCATTTAACCTCGTGGGTTTTTCCGAAAGGCCATCGCATCCGCGTGGCGATTTCGAATGCTTTGTGGCCGATGATGTTGCCCACGCCTTATTCGATGTCAACCTCGCTGGAACTTGGGGGAAGCGAGGGATCGCGGATCGTGTTGCCGGTGGTGCCGGAGCATGGCATGGCTCCGCCTGCGTTTTCTCCGCCGGAACCGTCAGAAGAACGCGCCGACATCAAGAGCGAAGGATTCCCCTGGCCGGGCGAATGGACGGTGGATCGCGATGAGGCTCGTCACAAGACCACCGTGCACTGGAAGGGGCAGGAAAGCGCGGAGTATCCGTGGGGGAAGGAAATTGACTACGAAAATCTGACGTATGAAGCCGATGACGCGCATCCGGAAACGAGTTCGGTGCGCGGTGAGGCGGAGACGGTGTTTGCGCTGAAGGGCCGGACGCTGACCTGGCGCGGGCATTTGATGGTGACGACGGATCAGAAGAATTTCTACTATAAATACACGCGCGAGTTGTTCAAAGACGGGGTGATGATCAAATCGAAGACCTGGCAGGAGACGATTGCGCGGGATCGTCAGTAGGGCCCACCTCAGCGGCGAAGGCCGGGTTTCGTTTTCCCGGACGCACGACACGACTGAAGTCGTGCCCTTCCCGATCCCTCGATGCTTTGAGTTTCTTTTTGGTCCCTCTTTCTACTGTCTATAGATTTTGCCGTCCTTCATCACAAACTGGACGTTCTCCAAGAGGCGAATGTCGGTGAGCGGGTCGCCGGTCACGGCGATGATGTCGGCGTATTTTCCCGGCTTGATCGAGCCAAATTCACTGGAGTGGCCGAGGAGGTCGGCGGCGTTGCTGGTTGCAGCTTGAATGGCCTGCATGGGAGTCATGCCGTACTTCACCATGAAAGCGAACTGTTTGGCGCTGGTACCGTACGGACAGACGCCGGCGTCGGTGCCGAATGACATTTTTGCGCCAGCAGCAACGGCTTTGCGGAAGTTGTCGCGCTGGACCTGGCCGAGTTGGGCATCGTGTTCCAGGAAATCCTTGGGCATCTTGCCGAGCTTGCCTTGCTCCTGGATGCACTCTTCGTCGTAGATATCCATGTCGAGATAAGTGCCGCGTTGTTTGGCGAGGGCGATGCCTTCGTCGTCGATCATGGTGGCATGCTCGACGGAAGCCACCCCGGCGCGGATCGCGTTCTTGATGCCCTGGGGGGAGTGCGCGTGGGCTTCGGCGCGCAGTCCGAAGTGGCTGGCCTCGTCGACTGCGGCTTGTAATTCCTCGAGCGTAAATTCCTGCGAGTTGGGATTGCTGCCGTGGGTGAGCACAGCGCCGCTGGAAAGAATCTTGATGTGATCGACGCCGTCGTGGGCGAGTTTGCGAATGACTTGGCGCACTTCCCACGGGCTGTTGGCTTCGCCGTAATGCAAATCCCAAGGCAGGGTGATGTCAGGAGCGAGGCCGGTAGCTGCGCCAGCGCCACCGGTGATGGTCACGTAGGCGCCCGCAACGAACATGCGCGGGCCGATGATGTCGCCCCGATTGATGGCGTCGCGCAGAGCTACGTCACCCAGCGCGCGATAGGTGCCGACGTCGCGCACGGTGGTGAAGCCAGATTCGAGCATGGCGCGGGCGTTGCGCACAGACTCCAGCGCAACCTGTGCAGCAGTCTTTTTGAACTGGCCGATGGGGTCGGAATCGTGCGCACCGTCGGCAAGATGCGTGTGACAGTCGATGAGGCCGGGCAGGACGGTCATCTTTGTGAGGTCGATGATTTTGGCATTGGACGGAATTGCGACATTGGTCCCAACGGCCTCGATTTTGTTGTCGTGGATCAGGACGGTCTGGTTGGTAAGAACCGTGGCGGAGTCGGGGTCGATCAGTTTGCCGGCGCGGATGGCCGTGACCTGGGCGGAGGCGGAGCCGAGTAGCACGCAGTAGGCCGCAACGACAGTCGCAATTTTGTGTATGAGAGCCGTGCCGTCCCTCCGGGCTCGAATAGTTTGCCAGCCTTCCCTGGACTTACGTCCGGGGCTAATGAATATCGTTCGCGACTGGAATGGAGGTCTCCTAGTCGGCGGCAGCGGATGAAGGCTCGAGGCCACGCTTGAGATCGGCGGCCAGGAGGCGGTGAAATAATTGCTCTCCGGCCTCGCGGCGCACGGAAAGACGTCCCGCGCGATAGGCGCGCGACTTCAGGCCGCGCTGCACGTCTTCGCAAATGCCGAGATCTTCTTCCTGCACGCGATTGCCTACGTTGACAGACTGCTCGTTATATTCGCGGGCGGCGTCGCTGACATCCGCAAAATAGAAATCAAAGATCACGGTGCAGTGGTCGACGTCGACGGGGATCACGAGATTGGTGTCCATGTATCCCGCGTAGCAGTTGATCATCAAGTTAGGGTGCTGCCAGAAATACCAGGCGCGGTCGCCCTTGCGCGTCGCGCCGGTAGAAGTGTCTTCCTGAGAAGCGACCATCGGGCTGGATTGCAGACAGTAACGGTCTTCGTTCTCGATGGTGTATTGCTTGTAATCGAGAACGGAATTCAAGCCTTTATGCAAATGCGGAACGTGGTAGCCGCCATCGAGGTAATTGTCGACGAAAACTTTCCAGTTGCAATGGATATTGTAGGTGCGGCGGTCGAAGTGGTGCAGTTTGCCGATACCGAGAGGAGCCACGCGCTTGACCAGACCGCCGAGAAATTCAGCCAGGGGCGCGGCGCGATTATCGAGGTTGACGAAGACGAAGCACTCCCAGGTTTCGACGCAAATGGAGACAAGGCCATTTTGCGCGCGGTCAAAATTCTCGACGCCTTCGAATTCCGGCATGCCTTTCAGGGAACCATCGAGACCGTAGTTCCAGCCGTGATACGGGCAATGCAGGAGCGAGGCGACGCCGCAAGGTTGAGTGACGACAGCCGCGGCATGGTGGCGGCAAACGTTGTAGAAGGCGCGGAGGGCGCCATCATTCCCGCGGACGACGACAACTGGCTCATTGGCGACCGTGGTGGCCACGAACTGACCTGGCGTTTTTACCTGATCCGTGCGGGCAACCAGTTGCCAGGTTTTGCTGAATACCGTCAGGCGCTCGAGTTCCGCGATGCGAGGGTCGACATACCAGGCAGATGGAATGGTCGAGGCTTGCGGAAGCGGAGCGCGGTCGTCGTAACTGGAGAGGATTTGCTCGATCGAAGATGACATGGTCTGACTTTCTCACGCTGGAGTACGAGACTAATTCGCGTTTTTGTCCGTCGTAGATCGGCTACGACGTTTTCTGTCTTGCGCCAAGATCCGTTGTCTTCCGCGTGTGATTCCCCCCGCGGACCGGAGACGCAGAAACCGCGCCCACGGCGCGCTGCAAGACCGCCAGGAATTGCTGGATGCGGGCTTCCTTTTTCTCCGGCATCTCGCCCTGCCTGCGGAAAAGGCCGGGATCGAGTTCGGCTGTGAGCAGCGCGTCCTGAAAGCGCTCCATAGTCCAGTCGAGGATAGAGACGATCATTTCCACGTCCATGTCCTTGCGCAGCTCGCCACGTTCGAGGCCCAGGCGCACGAACGCAACGGTGCCGTAGGGGTCTTCGGCAATGAGGAAGCGATTGATCTCTCGCTTCAACACCAGGTCGGTGCCGTAGTTGCCTAGCAAGGCAATGCGATAGGGGATCCAGTCTTCGCGCAGCATGTGTTCGGTGCGCACCAGCCAATAATAGAGGACGTCGAAGAAGCCGGCGGCGCGCACGTCGGCGGGCGCGTCCAGGTATTTCGGAAAGGAGCGCACGGCGCGTTTGTAGACTTCGAAGAAGAGGCCGTCTTTGCTGCCGAAGTGCTGGAAGATGGAGCCCTTGGCGATGCCCAAGGCGGCGGCGATGTCGCCGACCCGGGCGGCATGGTAGCCGTTCTCGGCGAAGTGCTGCATGGCGGCGTCGATGATGCGGGAGCGCTTGGCCTCAGACCGCGGCCGGGGTGTGTGCTGGCGCTGGTAGCGTGGTGGTTCAACCGGGTTGCTGGCGATTCCGCTCATGAATGACTCCAAGTCACGAAAGCATATAAGAGCCGATTCCAATTTTCAACTTCATTTTTAGTGGTCTGTGCAGTAATGTATGGTTCCGCAGCAAATGACTGCGTGACTTTGAGTCAGTCTGTGAAGCAGGCTTCCAACTCCATCTATGACGCGATCGTAGTCGGCGGCGGCCACAACGGGTTGACCGCGGCGGCGTATCTGGCCCGGGCCGGGCTCTCCACCCTGGTGTTGGAGCGCCGCGAGATTGTCGGCGGATGTTGCGTGACGGAGGAGATCGCTCCCGGCTGCAGGGTTTCGACAACTTCGTATATCGCCAGCATGTTGCGGCCCGAGGTGATTGCCGAATTGCGGCTGGCCGACCACGGGCTCCGCATGATTCCCTGCGATCCGGCAATTCAGGTTCCCTTCCCCGATAAGCAAGTGGTTCCGTGGTGGGTGGACCGGGAACGGGCGAGAGCGGAGTTTGGAAAAATCTCGACTAAGGATGCGGCGCGGTTCGTTGAGGTCGACGATCAGCTGAAGAAGCTGACGCGATATCTGCAACCATTTTTTATGGAGCCGCCACCGGAGGTTGACGCTTCAACGGTTGCCGGTTGGAGTGATTTGTTTCGCGTGGGGAAACGGTTTCGCGGGATCTCCAACGCCGAGATTGCGCAACTGATTTCGTTTCTTACTGGAAGTCTGGGAGAGTTTCTCGACCACAACTACGAGTCAGAAAAGATGAAGACGATGTTCCTGGCGAACAATGTGTATGGCAAGCATGGCGGGCCGTACCAGCCGGGGACGGCGATTGGACTGCTGTTTCACTTGCTGAGCGGCGGGGAGCACGAACTGCAGGGCTTCTACGGGCACGTGATGGGCGGGATGGGATCGATCACGCAGGCGCTGGCGGCGGCGGGACAAAAACTGGGCGTGGAGATTCGGACCTCGGCTTCGGTAGCGCAGATCGAAGTCCGCAATGGGCGGGCCTGGAGCGTAGTGCTGGAGGACGGAGGCGAGGTTCGCGGGCGGATGATTCTGTCGAATGCCGATCCCAAGCGGACGTTCTTGAAGATGATTGCGGCTCGCGAACTGCCCGAGGATTTTTTATTCGCCGTGCGCGGAATAAAGATGGATGGACCGTGCGCGAAGGTCAACTTCGTTCTGGCCGAAGAGCCGCGGTTTACAGGAACGTCCGCGCAGGCAAAGCCGCTGGAGCGCACGTTCTACACGCTGGTTCCGTCCCTGGAGTTCGCCGAGCGATGTTATGACATCGCGAAATTCGGCGAGATTCCGGAAGAGCTTTGGGTGGATTGCGTGGTTTCCTCGAATGCTGACAGTTCGCTGGCGCCGCCGGGCAAGCACATCCTCACCTGCTTCGTACAGTATGTCCCTTACAAACTGCGCGATGGCAATTGGGATGAAAAGCGCGAATTGCTGGGCGACCGCGTGGTGAAGAAGATTGGCGAGTACGCGCCCAACGTACCGGGCGCGATTGTGGCGCGGCAGGTGCTTACGCCGCTGGATCTGGAGCGGACCTACGGATTGACCGAGGGCAATATCTTCCACGGCGATCTGCGGCTGGAACAACTTTTCTTTATGCGTCCAGTGCCGGGGTGGGCGCAGTATCGCACACCAATTCGCGGGCTTTATTTGTGCGGGGCGGGAGCGCATCCCGGAGGCGGCGTTACCGGCGCGCCGGGACGGAATGCGGCACGGCAGGCCCTGCGGGACTGGAAGAAGGGGCGATTCAAGACGGCAGCTTGAGGGCGCAACGAAACATTCCGCGAGGGGTGTGGAGTGAATTCGCGATCGCGATGCGCCCGAGATCCCTCGCTTCCGCCCGAAGAACGGCTGCGCTCGGGATGACGCCGATGGGAAGGGGTAAGCCGCATCAAGAAGATCGCAAATTAAGGAGCGAGCATGAAAAAGAAAGGAATTCTGGAACGACTGAAAGAGGGCCTGGTACTGGGCGATGGCGGATATCTGCTCGAATTGGAGAAGCGTGGGTGGGTGCGCGCGGGTCCGTTCACTCCGGAAGTGGTGCTGACGCATCCCGAAGCGTTGCGTGAATTGCATGTGGAATTTCGCGAAGCGGGATCGGAGGTGCTGCAGGCGCTCACGTTCTATGCCAGCCGGGACAAGCTGGCAACCGTGGGGCTCGAAGATCGGCTGCAGGATTTGAATCGTGCGGCCGTCCGCATTGCGCGCGAGGTTGCGGGGGATCGTTGCCTGGTGGCGGGAAACCTGAGCCTGACGTGGATGTACGAGCCGGGCAGCCCTTCGGCGGCCGACCGCGTTCGAAAAACATTCGATGAGCAACTCGCGGTGCAAGTTGAGGAAGGAGTGGACTTCATCATCGGCGAGACGTTCTCCTGGCTCGGAGAGGCGCTGATTGCGGTGGAGCGCGGCAAGAAGACAGGCTTGCCTACGATGGTTACGATTTGTTTCGAAAACAAGAATGAGACCGCCGAGGGCAAGAGCGCAGCTGATGCGGCAAAAGCGCTGTTCGATGCCGGCGCCGACATTGTTGGCATGAACTGCCTGCGCCCGCCAGAGCACATTCTGGGTCCGATGGAACAAATGCGCAAAGCCGTGTCCGGCTATCTAGCCTGTCAGCCCGTGGCCTACCGCACTCCCAAGGAAAAGCCCGACTTCACCAGCCTGCCGGAGTTTCCTTATGCGCTCGACCCGCTGCAACTCACGAGGAAAGAAATGGGCGACTACGCGCTGCAGGCGCGTGATATTGGCATCAACTTCATCGGCGCGTGCTGCGGAACAGTGGCGATGCACATCCGGGAAATGGCTCGCGTGCTCGGCAGGTTGCCCGAGGACTCGCGCACCTGGAAAAAGGGCGGCGAGAAGCCGATGTCGGCCTATGAATACTACGATCACGACAACTTGAAGGCAGGCAGCCGAACGTAGTGGCTTACAACAAATCAACCACCGAAAATAATGAGCAGGCTCTCCACTAGAGCCTGCTCGATTTGTTTTGCGGCTGAACTAGCCGACGTTGCGTAACTGCGGCTGCTCCGCTTCTACGAGCGGCATTTCCACCAGGTGCTCACTGAGGAACCAGGCTTGCAATTCATTGGGGCGCAGCACGTCGCTGACGACCAGATCATTGGTGCCGGCGTCGCCCAGCGTGGTCGCGCGTTCCGCTAGTTCGCGGCAGTGGCCGATGATGACCTGGTGCGCGTCGAGCAGGCGGGAGATCTGAACCGGAACTTCTTCCCTGCCGCGGGGTGGACGCTCGATGCGCGTGGTCTCGGCCACGTCGGCAGCCATGGCGATCGACACCCCGCCCAATAACTGGATCCGCTCGGCGATAGTGTCGACCATCTCCGATTGCTCGCCGTAGTGTTTGTCAAACAAGAGATGGAGCTGATAAAAAGTGGGGCCTGCGACCTGCCAATGTGACTTCTTATAGAGATCGCGCAGGGTCATGGTATCGGCGAGCAAAAGGTTAAGTTGCTCCGTCATTTCCAGACGAACCGGTTCTTCGAGCTCAAGGGGCAACATGTGGGAAACGGTGCCATAGGTTTGGATTTCGGCGGCGCGCTGGTGAAGACGCGGCTGTGAGTTCAGGTTTGCTCGTGAGGTGGTCGGTGT
>CAVPPV010000003.1:0-836305 GCA_963707325.1 uncultured Acidobacteriaceae bacterium | reverse complement strand
AGCGGAACGGCCGGCACGAAGTTATGCATCTCGCCCTGAAAAAAGAAGCCACTCACCCCAGCGGGCACCAAGGCGAGGAGGAAGGTTAAGTTCGTGCCGCTTGGAATGGTTCGGCAATCCGAGGCAAGGTAGCCTTGCTCCACGATTGGCGGTTCAGGAGAAAAGGGGGCTGTACGAAAAAGCTCGAGTTTTAGCGAGGTTGCGTAAAACTGTGTGTAAAGAATTCCTAAAATCTCGGCTGGGAAGTTGGGTTTGGAGTCTCCGAGCCGGTTCACAAGATAGGCTCACCCCATTGAAACCAAAAGAGAGTTTTGGTTGCGGGGGGTGGATTTGAACCACCGACCTTTGGGTTATGAGTTCAAAGGGAAATTGATACCAAACAGCTTACACGCGCACGGATGACACCTAAGCACCTGTAAGTTGCTGCAGGAAACGCACTGTAGTCCCTCGTTTAGTCCCTAGTCCCTCGTTAGTCCCTCGTTTTTTCAGATCGGTACTCAGCCAATCCATTCGCCGAAGGTAGTGGGCGAACGGGGCCCGTATGCTTCATTCCAGTGCCCTTTGTCGGAAGTACCGCACCGAATCGTCGCCGATCCGGTGCTCGGGACTTTTCTGTGGGCTGGTTCAGGCCGCGACGAGGCTCGGCGCAACTAGTCTCTTCACTCGCTTCTTGTAGGGCCTCCTCTGCTTCGGGATGTGGTCGTCCCCCGTGATGAAGCACTTGCCCAATTGCCGTATACGAGTCCGCAGCCGGGAAAATCGCGCGTCCGTGATCCCAAGGAACTCAGCCGCGTCGCCTGGCGTGCCGGTCGCTAGGATCGACGCTATCGCTGGCAGAACGCTCGAGTCTTCTCGCCTGACGAAGTCAACGAACTCCCTGATGAACGTTCCATGCCGTGCCCGCTCCTCGGAAATGTCCGCAGCCCGTCGTAGGTATTCCGAGTGCTCGTGGCAATACTCGTCGTCCGCCTCGCCACAAGTGTAGGTGTCGACACCCGCGGCCAGCGACAAGTTGCCCGTGTGGCACATGGCGTCCTTTCTGCGTTTGGAGTGCATGGTTCTGAACTTGTTCGCGAGGCACAGGTTAACGTAGTTCAGAAACCGAGGCTGGTTAGCACCATGGTGCTTGGCTGGGTCGAAGGTTTGCACGATGTCCTCTTTCCCACCTTCGCGGTGCTTGGATGTAGGCGGCAAATATTTCATGTGGATTACTAGGTCCTGCGTCCAGTCCTCCAAATCTTCCTTCAGGGCAAGCCTGTCGGTGTGCCTCTTCACCCAGTTTGGGATGTGGTGTGGAAACCGTTGGTGGAACTCGTCGAAATCCTTCGGGACGACAAACCCGTCGTGCCCGACGTAGCGGCCATCGATCAACGTGAACGGGTCAGTTTTGTACTGCTTTTCTTCAACAGACAAATTCAGGGGTAAAGTTGGTTGATTGGTGGCAATCGCAGTATTCAGCATGTGAGACACCTCTTTCGAAAGGAGTTGAACTTCATGCGAGAAAGCTTACGAAGAGGTCGGGACGAGTTGGCCGGGAGGGTTCAGCAGGCCTTGAATTTGTCCACCAAGAAAGAAGCAGAGCACATTGTCAACACGGTGATCTCGTGCATCGAGCACACGCTGCTCAACAATTTGGGGACGAACGGGTTCACCATGAAGCTGAACAGTCTTGGCAAGTTCTCAGTGCGTCACAGGTCGGGAACACTCAGGAAGATTCCGTTCACGGGTGAGACGAGGCTTACGAAAACAAAGAGGAAGATCAGGTTCATTAGCTTGGGGATGCTTCGCCAGTTGGAGCCAGTGGACTAAACAGAATCGGTCCACATAGTTTCAGCCCATTGCTGAGAATGCGCAGGAGCTCATGTCATTTCGCTTTTGACCCTGATGGTTTGTTATCTTTGCGTGCGTCTATCATTACCACGTCCCTGTTGCCTGTTAGTTTCAATCTCTTGAGAATCCCTTCGACACGTTTTTTCTCTGCGGCTCTAAAGTAGACGATGACCTTGATCGCGCGCTCGGCATCGCTGGCCTTCGCATAGATCGCCGTCTGATTCTTTAGATTACGTTCCAAGTGAGAGTTTCTGGCGAGCTTGAACTCGACCAGTGTCTTATCAGCGTTGCCACGCGATACCTTAAAGTCAACCGGGCCGCGCCCATCATTGGCCTCGCGGGTGACGTTGGAAATGGTCGCAAACCAGGTCATACGGTAGAGGATGTGTAGATCCTCCTCGCGTTCCAACGGGGATCCGCCGACATAGAAGAGACGGTGGCCGCCTTTGTTTTCGATTACGTCCTTGAAAAACAGCACCCGCTTGTAGGCGTCATCGTAACTGTTGCCGGAAATGGCATAAAAGTCTGTTTTGCGCCGTAGCAACTCTGCGAGTTCGCGGAACTGTTCCAAATAGAGTTGTTGCGAGAATGCGACTCGCTGGCTGGCGATGTTTTCCGCGCGGTCTCCCGTGTCCTCCTTGTGTTTGATGTAGAAATCGATCAGCTCCGGAAAATGCTGTATCGTCCGGAATGCCGCGTCGCGTTCGTCCTTCCGCTTCGGCGACCGCGGAAGCATCTTGCGGAAATAGTTGCTGATCTGACTTCGCAACTGTTGGTTCGGGATCGCGTCGGGGATGCTCTCGAAATTGTCAATGAGGTCAGTTTTGTTGATCCAAGTATCGTCCTTGGTCAGGATGTTCTTCGGGGTGAGCAGAACGTGATCCTTGAGGTACCAAGGCAGGTCGAACGTGCCACTCTCCCAAGTCTCCGTGTGATAGTTGAAGCGGACCTTGCGGACGGTGACCTTGCGGCGTAGTGAGGGGTCAATGTGGCGCACCGCAAAGGCCTGGGTGTAATCGAGCAGAAACTCGTGTATGAGGTTATTCGTGAAATCACTGATATTGTCCCGCCCCACGCCGTCGCGAATGAGGCAGAGCTTCTCAAGATGGCTGCCACGAGTCACGTTCTCTTTGCCGAACGAACCGAAGATTTTCCCCAGATTCGTGTGGAGCGCTTCGGCGAAGGTTCTACCCAAGCCATGTCCATGGTTGCCCATCGCTGAAAAGCCGAGCCAATTCTGCTCGACCTCGGGAAACATATACCAAGCTGTGAGTAAGCCCGAGTCAAGGCTCTGGTCCGCTGCAGACTTCTCCTTCAAGAAGCGCAGGTACTCGATCATGCGGTCGTGCAGGGCACGGTACTTCGGCTTCTGACTGTTGAAAAGCAAGAACGGATCGACGAAGAGCGGCAGGTCGGCGAGAAGAGAGATGTCGAAGGCTCCGTACTTGTTCAGCGCCGATTTGCGCACGCCGAAGAAGTCCGAAAAATACATTCTCATTCTTTGCTGGGTCGGTTTGCCCTTCCGCATAGGACTCTCATGTAACCTTGGCAAGCGAGTAGCTTGTGCTGCGCCCACCTTCGGGATTTCGCACCAGGATACCGCGTTCAACAAGAGCGGCGATGTCACGCAATGCCGTGTCGTGAACATTGACTTCTGTGTTCTCTTCCAGTCCTGAAAACAATCAGAAGCTCGGGAGGTTCATCTCCTTCGCTCAGTCGGTCAGTGACAGGACGTTGCAGTCTGCTCGCTGTGTGATTCTGGTGTGGTGTTTCGCCTTTCCTCCAAGTGCGGGAGAGCTTGGCATGGGGGTGTGTCACGGCATGTCATTGATTGTAAATGGTTTATCTATAATCGAGATGATCATAGAAAGGGACTTGGCATCAATGTATTGCTTGGTATATATACCAAGCAATACAGCGAACGTTATCACAATATCGCCATTTAAACTAAAGAGACTCTGTATGGATAGAGGCTATTCAGCTAGACATCTCACTTGGTATATATACCAAGTGAGATGTGCATCTGCAGAAGACTACACCGGGCAACTTGCGATAACCACCCGGCAGGGTGTAAGATCGGACATGCGGCGAAAGCTTTGGTATATATACTAAAGCTTTCGCCGCATGTCCCATTCGACTGCTGTAAAGATGAGTTTTGAGGCCCACGTTCAATTGGCAACCCGACTTCAAATCGCCAAGAAAGATATAACCAGCCTATTCGATAGCATCCCCAATCGAGTCTTTTGGCCTAGCGACATCTCTAGCATTCTCACTCAACATCGTCAGTTTTGGCGACTAGCGCAAAATACAACCACCGCAGCTTTCCTGAGATTTCTTCTCGATAAAACCCCCATGACGAAGATTGATCTCCTAGCTGTCCATCACACCAGTGCGTCTAACACCGTTAGATACGTATGGAAACAAGCCTCTCCTTACGAACTCGCACTCTCCTTAAAACGAAAAGCGTATCTTTGCCACGCCACCGCCGTGTTTTTGAACGGCCTTTCTGAACAAATACCCTCCCGCATCTTCGTAAATGCAGAACAAAGCCCGAAGAAATCCTCAGGAATTCTCACCCAGGAAGGCATTCATAGAGCCTTTGCTGGCAAACAACGAGAATCAAATTTCGTATTCCGTTTCAACGACAGCGAAGCGGTGCTGCTTTGGGGCAAGAATACCGCTCAACTCGAAGTGGCACAGCTAGATTATTCCGGGACCAAGCTGTCGGTTACCAGTTTGGAACGAACCCTCATTGACATTGTGGTTCGGCCAAACTATTCGGGAGGCGTATTTCAAGTATTGGAGGTCTACCGTCGCGCACAACCACGAGTTTCAGTGGGAACCCTAATAGCCACACTCAAGAAGCTGGCATACGTCTACCCATATCACCAGGCAATCGGTTTCTACATGCAGCGGGCGGGGTATCCAGAGACGCTCTACAGCAGACTGAAAGAGCTCGGACTGCAATACGACTTTTACCTAACCTACGATTTGCGAGATAAAGAATACATTGCTGACTGGCGCCTATTTGTTCCAAAGGGATTTCATTGAGCCGACGAGGTTAATGACGAAGTCGAAGTAGTAGTCAAAATCTTTCAGTTGCGCCTTGGTGGACGTTCTCACGCTCTCCCAATCAGGACGGTGGAATTCGCGGAAAGCACCGATATTCCCCAGTAGCTGTAGGGGCACTTCTTTCGCTGCAAAGATCTGACGTGTAAGCTCCAAATTCTCCGCCGAAGTCAGATCCACACCGGTCCGTGAGACGATTAGGTGAATATCAAAGAAATCTCTTGCCCGTCGAGTTGGATAAGGTTTCAATGCGTATTCGGGCATTTGCTGACATATCGCACGGAGTTTTTCTACTGCGATCATTTCAGCTGAGTAAACGTAGACAGAGTAGTTATCGATCTCTACCTTTTTTTTACCGTGGACGTATTCACACTTGCTCAGGTCGATCGTGAAGACGCGCTGTTGATTTGGCCCGATGACCAGTGAATCACGCCGGAGTGCATCCATATTACCCGCAAGCTTTTCGTATTTCTCCTGGTCCGTCAGTTTGAATGAGACCATGTACCCGCCCCAGCGTGGGCTGGCCCCTTCTCGCAGCTCCTTGGGTTTAGGCTCGAACTTAAAATCAAAAACCACGTATCCCACTGAGCCGAAGCGTCGAAGAAGTGCTTCAGATATGCGCCGTCGCACGTCTTCAATATCCTCAAAATCGTTTTCGATGGAGAAATCCAAATCCAGAGATGTGCGATCGCCCAGGCCCAGCCCAAGATTGATAGCATTCCCGCCCTTAAGAACTACCTTCTCGAACAGAACGTCGTCGGAGAATAGCGCCGTGATGGCGATTCTCCTGACGGCTTGAAAATCCAGAGGTAACTGTGCCATGGAGCAATAGTTGCATAACGCTCCGTCGCACATCAATTCACATCTTCACGCCTTCTGGTGCCTTCCCAGATACACGGAGGAATATCTCGACGCCTCCAGTTGAGCCTCTATCTCGGCAATGCACTTTTGCAGCCGCTCCGAAGGCGCCGGCGGACTTGGTTGTGAGGCTTCTGGGTCTTCGGCCATTTTCGTGTACGGCAAGGGCATACCATTCTAAAGGCGATCTTAGGCCGCCAGCGGCCGAGGTAGACTCAGACTGACATTCCATCAGCCAGTTGCGCCGATGGAATCCCGTTTAGAGGAATCGCTTTGCTAAGCTGTGCGAAAATCCGCATCATTGCCGAGCAGATCAAAGCGCACGAAAAACTCGCGTGATCCAGTCTCTACCCGGAACTCATCCGCGAGTGCGGAAGGCACCGGAATGAAAATTCTCTTCTTTGTAATTAGCGTAGTTGTAGCGAAGGTGCCTCCGCCGGCGCTCTTCTGTCCGAGTGGATCCCGTAGTTCGATGTCATAGTACAAGCTGAGCTCGCCGGTGGCATTTGTGAAGATATATATGACGCGGTGGCCGGCCCAAATAATGCGTGTTGTGTGAGGCGTCTTGAAGAATGGCGACTCAGTTTGCATAAGCCGATCTGACAGTCCAAGGAACGTTCCGAATCCATTGAGCTGGGGATAGTTCTCATCGGTTGTCAAGATCTTCATGTCTGAAGATATGTCTTCGCGGAGGATGGGAGGGGCCGCTTCGTACTCCTCGCTTTCCTTTCCTCCCTCGACAACAGCCGACTCGACGACGTTGGGAACGACCGCTTCGATGGTACCCACCTGTTCGCTGGAAACCCTCTGGCTTTGTCCGCTCCATCCTCCTCCCCAGCCACCGCTGTAATGTCTCTGCTTCACAAGCTCCGTGAGGGTCGTGTTTCCGGATAGATAATCCCCCAGCACGCCCTCCAGATCTCCGAGTTCGGAATCCTCGTAGCGATAGAGCTCGCGATTACGCAAAAGCATCTTGCGAAGGGCATCCACACCTCCCCGCGTTGAGGAGGGAACGTAATCCTGAACGGTCCGGTAGATCTCGTTTCTGACGAAGTCTTTCATGAGTTGCCCAAATACCTCGGGAGCTTTCTTCCGCATTTCCAAAAGGGGTTGAATGATTGGGCTTGATCGGGCCAGCTGAATCTGTAGCCTTTCGCCTAGCTTCTCAGCTTTAACCGTAACCCCATGAGACATATCTACAAATGTGGCATCCACGTCCGGGATGAGGTAATCATCACGAAGAATTGCTGCAATACGAAGCAGCACCGATGCCTCTGACGAACTCAGCTCTTGTGGATCATAGACGTGCGTCACCTGGACAGAATCAGGTACTTCCTCAATCTTCAGCGTCTTCAGAACGTGCAACTGGGCGCGCCGCCGCGATTGGCCTTGGGCAATCTGAAGGAGGACGGAGTCTGCGTTCGCAAAAGTATTGATAGTGTGCTTATCGGACCCAGAATAATACTGAACTGTCTTATTGCCGACGAATTTTCTTTATTTCTCGTAGCTCTACATCCGTATCGTCCGGCAACGCGTGAATAGTGATCTTCCCGGCGAAATCCCACTTGGCATTATTCGTGACCCACTGAATGAAGGCAGTATTCCTATCCGCAAATTCTGTTTTGGACAGCTTGTCGGAAGCGGCATATTCCGCGCATTGAACTAAACTTCCAACCTGATCGATACTTTCTCGGCTCAGCGCTTCACGTCCGGCGGTCGGGCGAAGAACGGAGAGATTGGCCCACCCCCCAAACTGATATCCCCCAGCCACCGGAACTGGCGCCAGCCCGAAATATGATCGGAGACCCATGAGTTGACCACCACTCTGCAGTAACGCGAGGCCGCCTTCTACCTCAGTGCCTCCCATCCGAACATTGGTGAGATTCACTAGCACTTGCCCATTTGAATCGGCCTGGACCTTGCAGGTAACAGTAAATACGCCACTCTTAACGTCGATGGATCCGAGCGATTTGAACGAGCGCTGATCAATTTTTAGAAGGGACTCAATCTTCTGTTGACTGATTAGTTCGTCGTTGAAATGGACCGGTACGGGCAGGAGCGCAACGTAGGAGCGCAAATAAGCCTTAGCCTTGTCTGCAGCAATCAAAGAATTTGTGTCCAGCACTACCGTTAACGTTGTTCCGACGGGTCTATCACTGTGGACGCTCTCGAATGAAATGCACTCTTCAGCTATCTTGAGCGAATCACGATCGGCAATGCTTATGAGAAGCTCGTTGCTACCTTCGGCACGTGTTTCTACTGTGAGCCTTCGGCATACGCCGAAATTTGCCATCGCTCCAATGCCAAAGGTTCCGACGACACCAGCTTTCCTAGCCTCATCTGAATTCTTTCCGCTAGATCCGGCTTTCCAGAAGTTCTCACGCAGAACCGTCTCGGTCATTCCGATACCGTTGTCGGAAATCGTGAGGATTTCGCCATCCAGTGTAATCGAGATATGTCCACCCGCTTTGAGTTTTCCGGACGTGGCGAATCGCATCCGCACAGCGTCGTAGGCGTTCTGTACATTTTCCCGTAGAAGAGCTAACGGTGAATCGTAGATTTCCTTCGCGAGTATATCGAGGACACGAGTGGTTTCAACTTGAAATACGATTCCTTTGCTCATTTAGACCCACCTCATGGAGATGCGCCGCTTTACGTCCATGACGCTTGCGTCTGTATTATTGGACACCTTATCCAGTTGCAGGAAAGCTTTCGCACGGCTTCCGTCCTTCAGGTTCAGGATCGATGCTCCAACCATAACAATCTCTTGATTACTTGAGGGCGGCCACAAGACATCTACGGTCTCGGAATCATCGCCGAGCTGAGTCAAAGCGGTTATTAGGAAAGGCCTTGCAAGTGGCTCCTCTTTGATACCTTTTAGAACACCAAGGGCTTCGCTCCACTGGCTCTTACCCAGAAGATCGTCGGCCCGCTCCAACAACAACGCGATGTCCAAATGGGGCGGTCTCTTCGCCAGGGGCCGGCCGAGTTCAAAGTCCACGAATGAGGTACCTGTTGCATTGAACTGTCCCGGACCCCACACTGGCAGGTTAAAAGAGTTGTTCACCATGCGGCGGGAGTGTACGCGACCGTTCCATTTCTCGGTATCCACCTCAACCACGTTGTAACCGCGTGGTATTCCTGGCTTCAGATTGCCTTGCTCCGCGCAGAGTGTGCTCGCACTCACGATTGTCATCTTCCTCTGGCCAGGACCTAGACGATACCGTTCATCGACACAGTCGTGCGTATGTTGATGACCGTGGAAGCCTAATGAAACCCCTGAATCGATGAGATATTGCATGTACTCATGGTCCAGGAAATCATTCTGGACTGGACTTCCTCCAACGCTATGGTGCCAGGTTGCCCCGAGCAGCCAGCCAGTGCGATGCACCTTTCTCAGCTCACTACAAGCTGCAGACAATGCCGCTGGATGAAAGCTTCCAGATCGCTGCAGCGGATCATTCCTGTGGCAGCTGTTCAAGGCGGCGATGGAAAAAGCCAGCTCCGGGTAATCAAACACGCAAAACTGCTTCTCCGGCGTCATGCTGAACAAGCGTTTCCCGGAGTAGAAGCGGTCGTAGGCCTTCGCGAATCCGGCTAGCCTCTGCTCGTAGAGTGCGGGGTCGTGAATCCGATAGAACCGCATTTCAGCCCACGACCATCGAAGCCGAGTGTTTGGCGCCCACAACTCATCCGTCAGTGCTTTCTTATCCGACGGGCTAGCCGGAATGCCGATGGGGGTCGCGCTAGCCATGACCGCCGGATACGACACATCGTGGTTCCCGGGAATCAGCACAACTCGCTCAGGGTTTCCATTGAAGAACGCATCGGCCAAGGAGATTAGAAATCCAACGGCTTGGCCGTATTGGCGCTCAAGTTCGGCCTCAGGATCTGGGTGTCTGGGACCGACTCCATAGATGAGGTCACCGCTCACAACGCATAGCGATGGAGGCAAAATCGGCGGGACTTGGTCCTTGTAGCGTTCAAAGTCCCGGATGAGTGACTCCAGAAGTGGGCCGTTGGCCAACTCATCCTTCAGATCGCGATGCAGGTCCGAAATGTGAAGTATGGAGAATCGCATCTTGGCTTATTGAATCGCCCTGCTCCCACTTTGTTGATTCTATGCGTAATCGGTGACACACAGTCTGCAATCGTGCGGATGCCTCCTGAACCGGACTTTCACACAAACTCGGGCCCCAGGAACGATGGCAAATAGGTCGAAGGCTCGATCAATGGTAAGGCGGGACGTTGTCGGCATACTGGCGTACTGTGATTGTGGCTTCGAGAGCTTCCGTTGTTGCTGCTTTCGTCGGTCGTATAATGGCAGGTTGGGACTGAGCGGGGCGGCGAAAACCAATGGCGTATTTCATAGACTTGTTCTCCCCGGAAACCTACGAAGCCTTCGCGCAATCGTCCCGAAACATCTCCGGGTTCCGCAGTCGGCACAAGAACGTGGCCGGGAAGATCAAACCGGGCGACGTGTTTGTCTGCTATCTCACACGATTATCCCGCTGGTTCGGACTCCTTGAGGTCATCGAAGGCCCGTTTACCGACAACACACCGATTTTCGTCAAGAACGACGACCCCTTCACCGTGCGATTCCGAGTCCGACCGAAGGTGTGGCTTGAGATCGAGAAGGGTATTCCCATTCACGAGGACTCAATCTGGGGTGGTCTCTCATTTACGCGAGGGTTGGACAAAGGGTCTCTCGGTTGGACTGGTAAGGTAAGAGGGAGTCTCGTCCGACTTGACGATCAGGACGGGGGTTTTCTTACCGAGAAGCTGAATTCGCAAGCCGCCGGAGGCAAAACCTATCCTCTCAGCGACCAGGACAAGCATCGACTCGCTAGGCATACGGTTAACCGCCCAGACAAAGTCGTGACCGTTTCTGTTCCTGAGGATACGGAGCCTGCCGAAGCTCCTGAGGTCATACCGGAAGACGAAACCCGCGAGTCCATCCGCATTCAAGCACTTGTCGCAAACGTCGGTGCGAAGATGGGAATGTCGATCTGGATTCCGCGTGCTGACCGCAACGCCGTGCTGAAGGTTTGGAAAAGCGGGACCAATAGTCTTATTGAGCGATTGCCGCTAAACTACGACGACACCACCCTCCGAACAATTGAACAGATCGACGTTCTATGGCTGCGAGGCCGATCTATAGTTCGCGCCTTCGAGGTCGAGCACACTACCTCGGTGTATTCGGGGATTCTTCGAATGGCTGACTTGTTAGCGCTTCAACCCAACATGGACATCAAGCTGCATATTGTGGCCCCGGAGGCGAAGCGAGAGAAGGTCTTTCAGGAAATTCGCCGCCCCGTCTTTTCGTTGCTTGAAAAAGGCCCTCTCGCAGAAAATTGCACGTACCTTTCGTATGACAGCCTGCGTGAGTTGGCGGAGCAGAAACACTTGTCTCATTTATCGGACAGCGTCCTTGACGAATATGCAGAGGAGGCCGAATGATCGTTGGCGCAACCCCGGAGGTAAAACGTTCCGCGATGCTCTCGGAAGATGATCTCAAAGGAAGAGTTTCACATGTCAGAACGAAGAAAAGAGTCTCGGATCATGGCGAGGTGTTGACCGGGCAACGCGAGGTCAACGCCATGCTCGATCTAGTGAAGCAGGAAACGGAACGAATCGACTCCCGTTTCCTAGAGCCCGCTTGCGGCGACGGGAACTTCCTGACCGCGATTCTGGAACGCAAGTTAGTAGTTGTGGAGAATCGCTACGGCAAGTCGCAATTGGACTTTGAGCGTTATGCCGTCCTGGCTGTCTCATCTATCTACGGGATTGATATCCTGCCCGACAATGTCCGCGATTGTCGACGAAGGCTCTTTGAGGTATTTGAGGCAAGCTACACGCGCTTCTTCAAAGCCTCTGGGAAGGACGAGTGCCGAGAGGCGGTACGATTCATCCTTGAGCGGAACATTGTCTGGGGCGATGCCTTGACCCTCAGAACGGTGGATGCGAAGCCATAGCTACATAGTCTTTTCAGAATGGTCACCGGTCAACGGGAGCATGCTGAAACGGAGAGACTTCACGTTTCACGGTTTACTTAGCGCACGAGGGCATGAAGGAACTGCCACTCTTCTCCGATCTTGGCGAGAATGTGTTCATCCCGACACCGGAAAGGGAGTATCCTCCTGTTCATTTCATGGAGATCGCTCGTGTCGGCCAGTAACTACAATCCCGATGTTCTCACCTGCATAGCCAACCTGAGCAGTGACGAAGTCTTTACCCCTCCGCAACTGGTGAACCGGATTCTTGACATGCTTCCTGCAGACCTCTGGAGCAACAGGAAGGCCACATTCCTCGATCCGGGCTGCAAGTCTGGCGTGTTCCTTCGAGAGATTGCCAAACGCCTCGACAAGGGACTGGAGAAGCAAATCCCCGATCGCCAAAAACGGATGAACCACATCTTCAAGAATCAACTGTACGGACTCGCCATCACGGAATTGACCGCCCTGCTATCCCGCCGGTCCTTGTACTGCTCCAAGACCGCCAACGGGAAGTATTCCGTATGCGAGGCCTTCGACAACGCCGAAGGAAATATTTGGTTCAGACGCGTGGAGCATACCTGGGCCAACGGGAGTTGCGTGCACTGCGGAGCCAGCAAGGAGACTTATGAACGAGGGGAAGAGTTGGAAAGCCATGCCTATGCTTTCATTCATACTGACAAGCCGGAGGGTATCTTCAACATGAAATTCGATGTCATTATCGGCAATCCACCCTATCAGTTGGACGATGGCGGACACGGCGCAAGCGCATCACCGATCTATCAGAAATTCGTTGAGAGCGCCATAAAGCTCAAACCACGATACATTGTGATGATCACACCGTCACGCTGGTTTAGCGGCGGCAAGGGCCTGGACGACTTTCGGGAACGGATGCTTAGCGAATCGCGTCTGCGGAACCTCGTGGACTACCCAAAGCTCTATGACGGATTCCCCGGAGTGAAGATACGAGGAGGTGTCTCATATTTCCTGTGGGATCGCGACTACAGCGGTCCATGCTCTGTGCAGACGATGTGGGATGGCCAACCGCTTGGCCCACCGATGGAACGACAGTTTGGATGCCTACGACGTTCTGGTCCGCCGGAACGAAGCCGTCTCCATCCTCGAAAAGGTCCGCGCTTACCGCGTCGGCGGGAAGGCCGAGGCAACACTCGATGCGCGTGTGTCCAGCCAGAAACCGTTCGGGCTGCGCACCTTCGTCCACGGGGCAGCATCGAGCAAGGGTCTCAAGCATCCCGTCAAGCTCTATGGCTCACAGCGCATCTCGTGGGTGGAACGGGCAGCGATCGACAGGAACCCGGCATGGATAGATGAATGGAAGGTGTTGATGACGCGCGTACAGGGCACGAGCGCAGCGGTCGAGACCATGTTCTTGAGCAAGCCTATCATCGCGGGGCCCGGTGAGGCATGTACGGAGTCGTATGTCGTCGCAGGGCGGTTTGCGAATGAGAAGACCGCCGGGTCATACGCGCAGTTTCTGCGAACCCGTTTCGTTCGGTTTCTTGTGTCGCTGCGCAAGGCAACACAGGACGCTGCGAAGGATGTCTACGCGTTCGTCCCGGACATCCCGCTCAACCGCGCCTGGACCGACGAGAAACTCTACGAGCGCTACGGTCTTACGCAGGAGGAGATCGCATTCATCGAGTCGATCGTGAAGCCGATGGATGCCAACGATGAGTAGGGAGTTCTTCCCGCCCCGCCCTGACATCGCGGCCGACGGTCTACGCGTACGAGGATACAAACCCGCAGTATGCGGGCCTGCTCAAAGTTGGCTATACGACCGTCGACGCGCAGACCCGCGTTGCCCAACAGTATCCGACGTTGCGTCCCGGCAAGCTGCCCTACCGGATCGTCCTCGAAGAGCCAGCCATGCGTAATGATGGAACGGTGTTCACCGATCGTGATGTACATCGGATGCTCCGAATCAATGGCATCAAGAACCCGGAAGGCGAGTGGTTTCGGTGCACGGTCGACTCAGGTCAAGGCAGCCATCATCGCCGTGCGGACAGGCCAACTGAACGAGGAGAACCGATCACTCGATTTCACAATGCGGCCGGAGCAGAAAGCGGCTGTCGAGAAGACCGCCGCATATTTCGCAAGTTGGCGTAGGGAAAAGGGCAACCGAAATAAGCCGCCGCACTTCCTCTGGAATGCCAAGATGCGGTTTGGAAAGACCTTTGCCGCCTATCAGTTGGCGAAGAGGATGGGGTGGCGCAAAGTGCTGGTCCTCACGTTCAAACCGGCGGTGCAGAGCGCTTGGGAAGAGGACTTGAAAACTCACGTAGACTTCAAGGGCTGGCAGTTCATCTCACCCGGCGGCTTGTCCTACGAGAAGGCCGACAAGAAGAGGCCGTTTGTCTGTTTCGGCTCGTTTCAAGACTATCTGGGTCGCAACCCAAGCACTGGCGGAATCAAGACGAAAAACGAATGGGTGCACTCGACCCATTGGGACTGCGTGATCCTCGACGAATACCATTACGGCGCGTGGCGGGAGAATGCGAAGGAACTGTTTGAGGCGGAGGACAAAAAGGAGGTCGAGTTCGGGGAAGGGGAAGGCATCGAGGACTTTGACGAAGATATCATGCCGATCACTACGGATGCCTATCTCTACCTATCCGGAACGCCGTTCCGAGCGATTGCCTCCGGCGAGTTCATCGAGGAGCAAATCTACAACTGGACCTATTCGGACGAGCAACGGGCAAAGCGGGACTGGAAAGGCCCTAACAACCCCTACGCCGCGTTGCCCCGAATGGTGCTTCTGACCTATCAACTCCCGGACGCGATCCGGGAAATCGCGATGCAGGGCGAGTTCAACGAGTTTGACTTGAACGTCTTCTTCTCCGCCGAAGGCCTTGGTGACAATGCGAAATTCAAGTATGAGGACGAAGTTCAGAAGTGGCTCGACTTGATCCGCGGGGCGTTCATGCCGACCACGGTTGACAATCTGAAGCTTGGCGCCGGGAAAGCCGCCTTTGCCGTATTCGGACGCGCGGCTCCTGAGCGTGCTATCACACACCTTCTGGTTCCTTCCCAGCGTGGCTTCCTGTCACGCCATGCGCAACCTGCTGGCGAAGAGACAAAACCGTGTTCTACCACGACTACAAAATTATCGTCGCTGCTGGGAGCGCCGCCGGAATCGGCGTCTCGGCCTTGCCGCCCGTTTTGGAAGCTATGGACGAGCCACTGAAGTCCAAGACTATTACCCTTTCCTGCGGGAAGCTCACAACAGGAGTGACGGTGAAACCGTGGACTGGGATTCTCATGCTCCGCAATTCTTCCAGCCCGGAGACATACTTTCAGGCGGCGTTTCGTGTCCAATCCCCTTGGACCGTGCGGAACCCGGATGGCGACTCCCCAAACAAAGAACAGATCATCAAGGAAGAGTGCTACGTCTTCGACTTTGCTCCGGACCGGGCGTTGCGACAGATTGCCGATTACAGTTGCCGGTTGAACGTCGACGAGACAAACGCGGAGAAGAAGGTCGAGGAATTCATCAGCTTTCTGCCTGTCCTGGCCTACGACGGTAGTTCCATGAAACAGATTGACGCCGCGGGAATTCTCGATATGGCGATGAGCGGTACAACCGCAACGCTTCTGGCTCGGCGTTGGGAAAGCGCTCTACTTGTCAACGTGGATAACGACACTTTGCGCCGCCTGATGCAAAACACCAAGGCGATGGATGCCCTTATGAGCATCGAGGCTTTCCGCAATCTCAATCAGGAAATCGAGACCATCATCAACAAGTCCGAAGCCGTGAAGAAGGCCCGCAAAGAGGCCAACGACGAGGAGTTATCCGAGAAGGAGAAGAAGGAATTATCTGAACAGGAGAAGGAATACAAGAGCTTGCGGAAGCAGATTCAGGAGAAGCTCATTAAGTTCGCCACTCGCGTCCCGATTTTCATGTATCTGACTGACTACCGAGAGCGGTCGCTGAAGGATGTGATTACGCAGCTGGAGCCGGGCCTCTTCAAGAAGGTCACCGGCCTGACGGTAGCGGACTTCTCGCTGCTTGTCAGTCTTGGGACTCTTCAACAGCGGCCTGATGAACGACGCTGTCTACAAATTCAAGCGCTATGAAGATGCCAGCCTGAGCTACACCGGGATCGATAAGCACGAAGGCGAGGACGTTGGGCTGTACGACACGGTAATCACCCGCACGGATGCGCAGAAGGTATTTGAGAATATGGCCGCACGGGAGCGCTAAGGATGAGGGAGCGACAGGCTCTACCAGCATCAGAAGGTTCGGTAGCGTGATGCAACTACCCTACCGATCGATTTCGCGATCCCACCGTTGATGTAAAAGGCCGAAACCGTAATTGGCTGGTTGCTGGAACCTCACATTTGAACAGGTTGAGCTGTACCTAGGTGCATATGCGGCAAGATCGATGGCAGGCTATCACTGATATCTTCCACGCTGCGCTCGAACTTTCCGTTAGCGAAAGGGCCGCATTTGTGCTCATGGCATCAAAGGGCGACTCGGAGTTGAGGTCTGAAGTTGAAAAGCTGCTCGCGGCCGACGAGAAGGCTGGCGATTATCTCGAGTCTCCTGTCACAGCATCTGTGCCGCCCGATACAGGTGAGAAACCGCCTGCTCTACGGCCCGGTGACGTTCTCTGCGGTCGATTCCACATCGTTCGAGCCATAGGTGAGGGGGGAATGGGCAAGGTATTTGAGGCTACTGATAGTGAACTGAGTGTGAAAGTTGCCCTAAAACAGATCCGCCCTGAAATATCCACAACGGCAGAGGCCGCAGCGCGGTTCCGGCAGGAGGTCAGACTCGCCCATAAAATCACTCATCCGAATGTTTGCCGGACTTACGACCTCAACAGAGATTTGCTTAAAGCTGTCGACGGGACCGCCCACGAGATTGTTTTTCTCACGATGGAGTTCTTAGAAGGAGAAACACTGGATTCCAAGATCAAGCGAGACGGTCCGATTTCCTCAGACCATGCTCTTGAAATCGCATCTCAAATCGGCTCGGCGCTTGCAACAGCGCACGCGCTGGGAATAGTTCATCGAGATATCAAGCCGGCAAACGTAATGCTTTCACCGATGGATGCAGGGTCAAGGCAGCCGCCTAGGGCGGTAATCATGGACTTCGGTCTAGCTCGCCTGAACCCGGTGATTATGTCCGGAGAACTCTCCTCCCTCGGGCCGACGAATCGACCAATTGGCACCCTTGCATACATGGCCCCGGAGCAATTGAACGGACGCCCTGTTTCTCCTGCTACTGACATCTACTCTTTTGGATTGGTCCTATTCGAAATGATCACGGGTTCGCGCGCTTTTCCTTTTGAGAGCCTTCTCGACGGAATCGCGCACCGACTCTCTAGCCCGCCTCCTTCTGCACGGGCACGGATGCCAAATGTGTCCGAGAACTGGGAACGAACGATCCGCACCTGCCTTGAACTCTCACCCACCAGGAGATTCCAGAATGCGACGGACGTGATTGAGAGTCTCGTGGGGCGGAAACCAACCGTCGTGTCTACAAGTCCAATTGTTCGCCCGCCCGCTTTCCGAATTTCCGACCTTCACTTTTGGAGATCATCGCGCAATCTTTGGAAATGGATGGCCACGATCCTGGCTGCTCTGTCCCTTTTTGTTCTGATTTATCGCTTTTACTTGACGAGAGAGCAATCACGGGTCGAGCCAGGAGCTCTCATCTATTTTGCGGAAGTTGCGAACCGAACGGGCGAAAGTGCTCTGGATAATGTTAACGAACTGATGCAAGCCAGTTTGACTCAATCGGCCCGAATTAACATTCTCGACCGGAGTCGGGTTGGAGGCATTTTGCAGGAAATGACTAAATCGCCAGGTGATAATCGCGACCAGCCTACCGCTCGAGAAGTGGCGATGAGAGCGGGCGCCGTTCGCGTTATCTTTGCCACCCTTACTAAGGTTAATGGAAACTACAGGCTCGATGTCGAGATCGAGCAACCCGACAATTCGCCGCTTCGCTACCGCTACCACTGGACAGAGAGTTGGATGTGGAAATCAGAGGGACCAGCCTCAGGCGGATACATAGCACCGGAGCTGTTGCAGAACATTCGTGAAGCCAGCGGGTGGATTCGAAGTAAAGTCGGTGAATCGGCCTACGACATATCTCGCCTGGATACCCCTCCCGAGGATGTTACAACTCCCAGTTGGGACGCGCTAAGCGAGTATGTGCGAGCACGCCGGCTAAGCCAGGAAGGGAAAATTAATGATGCCATCGAAGCCCTAGAAAACGCGGTTCGTATAGATACCAAGTTCGCGCTGGCATATGGCGACCTGGCGGATGTTTTGCTAACTGTTCACCGCGAGGAAGATGGATTCCGCGCATACAGGAAAGCCCTCGATCCGCAACTAGAACGACGTTTGTCACGACGAGAACGTGACCGGATTAAGGGGATGTATGCGATAGACAGCTGGGACTTCGAAACCGCAGTCGAGGCCTTCAAGGACTATCAAACTTTTTACGAACACGACCTATTGGGTTGGATCTATCCTAATTATCCCCTTCGAATGTTGGGGCGCGTAGACGAGGCCGTTGCTAACACACGTATCGCCATTGCGATCGGCACCGATAAGCCTCTGCTGTTTGTCCATATGGCAATACTCGCTATTTCTCAGAATGATCTCGCAGCTGCTCAAGACTCGATCGCTCGCGCGCGTCAAACTGGGAACTCAGAGGACACCGAGGCCCTCGCTGGTTCAGTCGCATTTCTCGAAGGACGCTACGATGAAGCGAAGAGAATATTTGAGTCTCTCGCTACTTCGCAAAACCCGCGTGCGCGCAGCCGTAGTTATGAGAGGCTCGCGTGTCTGCTCGCCGAGCGTGGTCTTTATCGCGACGCAATTCAGGCTTTGACTGAGGGTATGAAGGAGGACCTCGCCCAAGGTAATCCTGCCGCCCAATCCACCAAACTTACCGCTCGCGCGCAGATGGAGTCCAAGTTGGGAGATTTCTCAGCACTTACCTCGGATCTCGATCAGGCCGTGAAGGTCGATCATAGCCCCGAGTCCTTGCTTTCTATTGAGGCAGTCCTAGGGCCCGCCCTTCAGGTCGCTCCGCGTGGAGCGCTCGGGGGAATGCAACGATTCGCAGCGGGATTAGAAAAGCGCTTACCGAGCGGAGATTTTGGTGCCATTTCTCAAATCGTGCAACTTCGCGTTAAAGGGGAAGTGATGCTTGCCAAAGGAAATGCGAAAGCAGCCACCCGATTGTTTCGCGAATTAGACCCACTCGACGCTCCCATGAAGTCGCGAGAATACCTCGGTCGCGCGTTAGTGTCGCTCGCCGCCGCTGAATCGAATTCGTCTATCCGCCGCCACTTGGAGGTGGAAGCCAAAGACGCCTATGGTCGTGCTGCACTGACCCCTCCGATCATTTGGGTTGACCCTCTGGCATACCCGCCGGGCGCATGGCGAGATGAGCTGCATGCCTACGTTTCACTGGCTCGCCTCACTTCGGACGATAGTTCCGAAGCATCACTAGCGCAGAAGACTTTTCTACATTTATGCGGGGACCTCCACAATAACTGTAGCGACCAGAAATCACCGATTGATCATCTGCCAACTGAATAGGAGACTATGATGCATATCTCAAAAGCCACTTTAGCCGTTCTGTTGTTAGTGGGGTCTATTGATCTTGGGTGCAACAAGCCGGTCAGCAGTCCCGAAGCGCCACCGCAGGTTAGCGCAACTACTGTGGACCCCTGTAAAGCTCCCGACCCGAAAGCATCTAAGTCAGATTTGATGAGACTATGGTTCACGATTACAACCACGACGCCAACCCCCGCAGATCTGACGCCAGATCATTGGCCATCACTTTGTCCCACGACTGTTTCGAGCGTTGCTTCTCTCGTCGTGGCTTCCGACACGAAGAAAGTTGTGTCCCAATACGCAGGCTGGCACCAGATCGTCAAGAGCTTGGCAGTGATTAATGGGCAATATGATCAGAACACAGCCAATCGCATCTGGATTCTCGCAGTGTCCCGCCAAAACGCGTTCGCTACTCCGGAGGTAGGCCTAAAAACCGACATAGTAGAGTTGTTCCACAGCCTTCCGGGGTCGCCCGCCCTTCCTTTTGGGGCTTCACTTAAGATCGCGAGTATTAACCGATTCGTTTCGGGAAACCGAGGAAGCGTTGGACCTTCCTTTACTCAAGTCCGAGGTAAGTTTGTGCAAATGGCCCAACAAGCCCAAGTCGGATGGGGAGGGCCCGGACATCCTTCCGGGTCTGAGGTCGCCACGTTGTATCCGTAATCAGGGTCTTGATCAACAGGGAGCACCAACGCCGCGAAACGGGGGTACTGGCAATGTCGACTAAGAGAATGTTGATCGCCAGTGCGTTAGCGCTCACTGTTTGCGCAATTGCATTGGGCCTAGCGTGGAGGAGGAACGGGGGCTTAGTACCAAGGTTGCAGTCCGGATTCCTAGGCCCAACAGAAAAATCGTCCTGCCTAAGCTCCACCTCTGATACTCCCACGCGAGAGGCCCTTTCAGATCCGGGGAAGATGTTGCGATGGTTGACAGAAACCGACTCCCCGCAAAACCCACGATGGGAAAGTTGGTGCATGAAGTCGGATGTCGGCTTCGATCCATCTATTACTGGGAACAGAAGACCGAAGTACCTCTTTAGTTGGATCCCCTCAGATTCCGAAATCGGTTCCATATCAGAATTCCCCATGGTCCAGGCTGACATCGCCGGGATGGATCTTGCGAGACAAAAAGAAGGAGTGATCGACGTTGCGAACGCTGTTACCACTAAACCTTCCCAAGTTGCTGCGGTTCTCTTAAATAGATCGGCTGCCGAAGCCCTGTACGAGTCAAGCCTCACCCTCGGAGGGTCAGAATGGGCGCCGCCCCAGTTCCCGGAGGGAGCGGTGATAGTCAAGGCCATATGGGATCTTTCAGCATGGTGCCCCAATAACAAAGGAGTTTGCCCCAATACCAGAGGATATTGGTTCGTCCCGGTGATCAAGCTGTGGCTGCCGGCGACACCTCCTCCGCAAGACATAAAGATCACAAGCATTCTCAGCGCAAAAGCGGAAAGAAGCTACCCTCCTTCTGACGATAATGTTGAGGAGCTTCACATCACCAAATCAGGCGCTTCATGTGGAATGGTTTTGGGAGACACAATCGATGAAGACTGTCTACACTGGCATCCAATTACGGCCTGGAACATAAATGCCCACATTTCTGCTAACAAGAACGACCAGCAGGCGCAATGCGCCAATCAGGGCTGCAGCGCGATTCTTGTAGGTTTCCACGTGATGGCCAAATCGGGACCAAACGTCGACGATTGGACGTTTATGACATTCTGGCTGGTCCAAGGGGAGACTGAGAATCGTGTGCTTCCGGCTCCGTGGCGTTATTTCACATCCAACTCGGTCACAACTCCGAGAGGCCCGTTCCTCACTAGAGCAGGTAGCGAGAACAACCTTTGCTTTAATCCATACCTGGAGCCAAGAGTCAACAACAGCTATGGAAAAACGTCAAACTGTGTTGATTGTCATCGTTTCGCTGCATACCAGGCGAATCTTAGCTATAAACAAGCAAACAAGAATGCTAATACGGTCAGTCTGGGCAAGGAGTATTCCCAGAAACTCGACCTATTCAAGCAAGGTAATTGTTTGGGGGCGCGGCAGCTTGACCCAAAAGACCCGGAAGACATTGCACTTGCGACTCGGCAATACGTTGACGACAAGAACCATGCAACGACGAACCGCGTGTGGAGCATCACAACCAAATTGCTGTCAATCAACGCGCCCAATCCTAAAGACAAGCCCCCGGAACACGATGTTACATCGACCTGTGAAATTCGACCTACTCAACATCAATAAACGTGTACCAGCCTTTAAAATACTCCTCCCTGACGCGCGGAACTGAGAAAGGGTGCGCCTCAAACGTCGAAAATGACCGTATCAATCGCTGCTGTTCACTTCGTTGAACAACCAAGCCTTCGCGAAGCGCCAATCGCGCTTTACTGTTCGGGAAGATATTCCGAGGACGGCGCCGGTTTCTTCTTCGCTGAGACCACCGAAAAATCTGAGCTCAACGATTCTGCTCCTACGGATATCCAGTTTGGCTAAGCGATTGAGCGCTTCATCGAGTGCAAGCAATTGCACGGATCGCTCGGGAGAGAATATAAAGGCATCCTCAATGCTAATCGCTTGCCCGTACGCTTCGCGTTTTTTCGCACGGTGCCCACGGGCGTGGTCCACCAGAATTCGGCGCATCACCGTCGCGGCTGTAGCGAAAAAATGCGACCGGCTCTGCCAGTCTACCTCCTGCAGGTTTGTTAAGCGGAGATAAGCCTCGTGAACTAGAGCTGTTGGCTGTAATGTATGGTCGCCGCGTTCTCCTCTCAAATAATGGGCAGCAAGGCGTCGAAGCTCGGCATACACGAGGGGAATGAGCTTTTCCTCTGCCTCACGCTTGCCGGCTTTGAGTTCGAACAGTAGCCGGGTTACGTCTCCGGGACCTGGTTCCAAGTCGCCAAGACCTCCAACGAGCGTCTGTCATTCTAGCTTATCGTTGTGTCTCGTGCGCATCTGCAGCGAACCAGGCGAACCTCGAGTACTCCTCTGTGCTCTTGGCCCCCTTGTCCCTTTTCCTTTCGCGAATACGCCTAAGTAAATGCAGGTCAAACAACGAGAACAAGGGGGTTTCTATGAATTACAGACTCACGATCGCAGCTTGTGCGGTACTCTCAATGTCGAGCATGGCTCTCGCGGATGACGTGATTCTCACTGGTAAGAGAACGCTCGCTCAAGACACCGTCATTTCAGGAGATACCATCACCTTCAAGGCGGATTCGCTAGTTGTGACAAACGGCTTTAAGTTGACAATTGATGCGAAGAAATCAATCGTTCTGGAGGGCACACCGAACATTGTCTCTTTTGAGCAGAGAACTGGTCGCGCCCCCGGAGACCCGGGAAGAAGCGCCGGACCAATCATCATCAACAGCCCGCTTCTGAGCGGCAACATCCTCACAATTGGGGACACCGGTGAAGACGGGATGAAGGGCGCGAATGGACTTACTGGGAGTCCAGGACCGAACGGTCGACAAGGTACTCAAAGAGACTGGAATCCCTGGAATGGTTGTATCGGCGGAAGCAACGGCACGCCCGGGGGACAAGGTGGAGATGGCGGAAATGGAGGGGTCGGCGGAAACGGGGGGACGGGAGGTACGATCGTCGTCAATATTCAGGGAGGATTCACTCCGGGAGGTACACCGCGCTTTGACATGACTGTTACGGGAGGCCAGGCAGGTTTAGCAGGAGGCTCTGGCGCTGGCGGTCCCGGCGGACAAGGCGGCTTAGGGGCACCCGGAACTGCTTACTGTGGAGGAACGAATGCTGCGCCGTCAGGTCCAACCGGACGTTCCGGCCTACAGGGTGTCCCTGGCGCTCCAGGCAATGCCGGACTGATCATCGATGTCAATCAGAATTCGCATCCGGCCACTCTAACCGATCTCGAGAAAGCTCTCTACAAGCGTGGTATTCCACATTGAGATTCGGATTACTGGCGGGGGACAACAGAGATTGTCCCCCTTTTTCTCCACCGAGCTAAGCTGTCACCGTCGAGATCCTAGGAGGGTTTCCATGCGTAAAATCTCTGCCGTCTTCGCTCTTATCTTGTTTCTCAGCGCGTTCGCTGTTTCAGGTAAAGCTGATTGCGGTGATCCTTCGGATCCAAAAGATCCCAAATCGGTCGCGGCGCTGCCTGCGTGCTCCTACACAACGACCAATAAATCTTGCAAAATCACGATCGATCGGATGAATCCATCCACACCCCCGACAATTTATGTCAGGCCCGCTTGCTCGGTTTACGTCGTCGTTCAAAACCTATATCCGCTTGAGCTCCTCTCCTTGGACTGGAAGTCCACTACTATAGTTATCCCGACAGATACTTTCCGGGCAGCCCTCACCGCGGTGTCGCCCGCTTTGGGATCGCTTGCTGTTGTTGGAACACCTAGCGGCCAGGGCACCGTTCATAGCCTGTGAAAACACGCCGGCCGGATGTACGACCGCAAGAGATATCTACGAAGCCCAAAAACGGCTGGACGCCGATATCCACCCGTACGCGACCATCAAACCGCAGATCGAACAAATCAAACGGGCCTTGCTGCCCCCACCGGGTGGGACTGATCATCCAGGTCCGCCTTGGCAAGGGACGGCAGACTGGCAGACAACTACCTACACAGCCTTGAAGGCGGAAGTCGATCTGATTCAGACCCTGATTCCGAGCATTTCGGAAAGACAGGCAAAACTGGCAGCGAATATTGCTACATTGCAAAAAGCCGCCTCGACTGCTCCAGAAAGATCAGATGTCGACAAACTTTTGAAGAATCAGAGCGTGCTTGATGACAACATCAAGCTCCTCCCTGTTTCTGTCGCCAAGATCAAGGTCCTCGCTGATGGCCTACACAGCATAGCGATCGCCCCCAGCGGCAGCGAATTCAACGCCGCTATAACCGATACGGCCCCAAACGATAAGAACTACCAGAACGAGACATGGATATTGAACTATTCCAACAAGCTGCTTCCAACCGCCAAGATGGTCGCCGCGGATACACTGAAGCCCGAAGACATTTTTTATTTTAGCGGGATAGCAGACGCTCCAAGTAAGCAGCCGATCATCACGCTTACCGTTCAGTTCCAATCGACATCCCGCGTAGAACTCTCCACCGGATTGATGGTTCCGTTCACGCCGTATCACAGCTACGCGAAAGGCTCGGATGCGAGCGGCAATGCGATCGTGCAGGAGACGACGACTTACGTTGTCGTCCCGATGGCTTTTGTCAATTATCGCGTTGCGGAATGGCCAACCCGGAAGCAAGCGTCGGCTTTCTTTTTCACCGGCGGCGTTGGCGTCAACTCCTCGACGAAAGCGGTAGAATTCGGTGCGGGTGCGACCTACTCGTATCGTTCATTTGCTGTGAGCATGCTCTTCGATATCGGCCGGGACACGCAACTCGGCGGCGGCCTAACGCCGGGCGGCTCATTGGGCAAATATAGTGCCCCGCCAACAACGACAACCTGGGGTGTAAAGCCAGCGGCAGCAGTCAGCATCCGGATACCTCTCGGCGGCGGCTCTTCGACAGGGAAATAACGCGAACTGCAATCAAGGGTCCATCCTGGTGCCACCAGCGATGGCGTGACAGACCGTCATCAATCGGGCTGGTCCTCGACAAGTTCCGGAAACACTGGCAATCCGAAACTAACGCCTCAGGATCGGCTCCGAGAACGCTATTGTGGCCACGAAGCGATCAACATCTATTGGCTGGTACGAAAGCGGCATGGAATGCCAACAGCAGCAATCGGGATTCCCACAAACTCCAACACTCAATCTTGAGCACCACTTCACTCTCACCTGATAACCCCAATTCGGTTTGGCTATCCTCGCCACTAACATTAGCTTGCTGTCGCAGGGTTGCATCCTGGGAGTGTGTCAAATCTCCTGAAAGCGCAGTGTAAGCCCGAAGCAAGTGCGCGACTGACTGTCGGTCAGTCGATCACGCCACCCGCACTACCCCCTAATTCTTGTGCATGCCTGCTATGTGCCAACGTCCAATCCCTAACAACCATCCTTCATTCTCAATCGGAAGGCTACGCCGTCTCTTTCCCCACTTCGCTCCCTTCCAGGTGGACGCCGCTTGCCAGCGACTCGGACGGGTGTTTCGGACTGCGCCGGTTTCGCGCCAAACCAAACCCAAACGCGTTTGGCACTCTCCGCGCTTTCACTCACGCCCTGCCACCCTTCCTCCGGCTCCGTTCCGTCCCTTCGCCAGTATCGGTTTGTTTTTTCTCGCTGCCGCTCTGGTGAAAGAAAAAACAAGCCGACACCGGCAGAAGGGAAAAACAATGAAATTAGAAGACATCAACAACCGAACCAAGGATGCAGTCAACCATTTAGTCGAGGCTCTGGAGTCAGGGCAGAGTGAAGTCTTGACGCAGTATTTATCGGCAATGGGCCGCTTCCACAACTACAGCTTCGGCAACATCATGCTGATTGCGCGCCAGAAACCAGATGCCACCAATGTCGCTGGCTTGAGGACGTGGAACTCGCTTGGCCGCTTCGTGAAACGCGGAGAAAAAGGCATCCTGATTCTTGCTCCGATGATTGGCCGGAAGAAGGCCGACAGCGCGGCAGAAGCGACCGAGGATGCGAGGCAGTCCCAGCCGCAACTCTACGGTTTCCGGGCAGTGTATGTATTCGACATCAACCAAACCGAGGGCAAAGACCTTCCAACCCTGACCGAAGTGCAGGGCGATGTCAGCCATTACCGCGAACGGCTGGTAAAGTTCGTAGAATCCCAGAGCATTATGCTGAACTATTCGGACAAGATTGCGCCTGCCAAGGGCCTGTCTCACGGCGGGAGGATTACGCTGCTTTCCGGGATGCAGCCCGCCGAGGAATTCTCCACCCTCGCACATGAGATCGCGCATGAGATGTTGCATCGCGGCGACCGTCGCACTCTAACCACGAAGCAGGTTCGTGAGACCGAAGCCGAGGCTGTCGCCTTTGTCGTTTGCCAATCCATAGGACTCCAGACCGGGACCGCCTCCGTTGACTATATCCAGCTCTGGCACGGAGATGCCGATCTACTCCGCGAGAGCTTGGAAGCCGTCCAGCAAACCGCAGCCGTGATCCTCGGGGGCATTTGCCCCCGAGGTGCGGCCAATCCATTCACAGCGCAATGGGAGCCAAGTAGAGAGCGCACCATTTCACTTGAGTAGCTGCTTTGAAATACTTTTTGCAACTTCCCAGAGAACTGCAGCGTCCTCGCTCTGCAGCGTGACACCATGTGAGAGTTCCTTCTGTGGATGAATGTAATTCCGGTAGTCTCGCAGAACGACGCTTACGTCCTTTGCCGACACAGTTATCCACCCAAGTTCGTGAACTACGTCAATGAAGTCCTTCAACGTCCAATCCTTCAACGGTAGCGGATCACCCGTCTTCTTATCCTTGGGCGCCCTTTTGGCCGTGAAAATGGGCTGCTGGTTTGTCTCCTTGTTTACACGCGCGAGTAGAAGTCCTTCCAGCAACCCGCCCATCATCACAGTCGCAGCCATCGGGGCCGGTGCATGCAGGCAAGTTACGCATTCGCCCCAACGCCTAACTAGGATGTCCTGCATTTTCGGGTCGGGAATCAGACTGGCGAAGCTTGGGACTATGTCTCCGGTGATGGCAGTCTTAGAGGTCGCCAGCATCTGCTTGGAACGAATCTCAAGGAGTTCTGCTCGAAGCCGCTTCAGGCTTTGCTGATATTGTGACCTGCTTCCCGCACGGTCACTAGCCTTGAGGATGCCGTCAAATAGCTTGTTGGCGGCGTCCAAGGCTCCTTTATCGAGATGAGCGGCGATCTTAGGACTTTGAGTGTTGAACCAAGCCAAGCACGTGGCTTTTATTGTGCTTCGCTCGTCTTCCGCCCATACCTGCTTGGCCGTTTTCTTGCGCAGTAACTTTCTCAGGAAATCACATCGCTTGATGGCGTCGTCGAGCGCCTGCTGCCCTTCCGTCATTTGCGGCGGCCCCTATCTTTTCGCTTTGGTTGCCTTTTTCCGCGGTTTAGCACGACGGCCACGCACACGGGCAGGCTGCGCGGTAGCTCCAGGGAGCGTCATTCCAACAAGATTTTCTCCAACTGCGTTAATTGAGAACTTCCCGCGCTCAGAACCTCTATCAAGCAGCCCTTTTGCATGTGCGTTATTCAAGGTCATCAATGGCTTCGTTAGTTTGCCTGGACGACCCGCTAACCGAAGGGCGTCACGCAACAGCGGCGCATCAATTTCGTCCTTCCGGTCGTTAGGAGGGGCTTCGAAGCGATAGTAGTACGCCACGGTAGTAGCAAGCTGGATGTCGGTTTGGGGATTCTTCTCATTTACAAAAGTGGCGATGTTCCTCGCAGTCGGCGGCGCGGGGGCGGCGGGAGTTGCTGGGGTAGGAGTTGGATGGGATGTCACCGTTTGTTTGTGGGTTGGTTCGCTAGTTGTCCCAGCAACAGGGGTAACAGTTGAAAGGCCCAGACTCTCCCGCACCCAGCGAATGATGCGCTCACGGTCATCATCCTGAAACCGACTCAGTGCATCCCTGATGATTTTGACGGCTTTGAGGTCGTCCGGCTTCGTTGCCGAAGTTGTGCTGGCATTCTTGGACATCCAATCTGCCTCCAATAACCAGGGAAATCTTAAGTGCCACCGGCTACCTGACAAGGTTGTAAGGGGCCTTAGTCAGCAATCAATTGCATCTGAACGGGGAAGACAACAAGAATACCTCACCAAGGTCGCAAATATCAAAAAGGGGGCAGCCCCCCCGCCACGCGACACGAAAGCTGAAGTACGAGCGCATAATTCTGACCCGATGGGCAAGCACTGGGACAAATTCTAGAGGGTGCCCGCTGCAACTGCCGCGCGAATGCTCTTGATTTCCTCTTTAGAGAGCTTCCATGTGTGGCCACACACGCTGCCCATCACAGTTATAGCTTCGCCGGAATCCAGCATTTTCTTTAGGCGGTCAATCGGCACACTAGTGCCCTGCGTGATTGCTGGGCACAGTGGGCAACGAATGATTAAGGCGGGCAAGGCCTTATTCTACTCCGGTGTTAGAATCCGTTCGGGAGGCAACAATGCCGTCAGCGAAGCGACACATTGACGAAGAAAAGAAGACCGTCACCATCGAATTTGCCAACGGCCAAACGTTTGGCCCTATCCCGCTGAACGAGACCACGGACGCGCTAACGAAAATGATAGGTTGGCTGGATGGCCGTGTAGCCGCGCTGGAAGGCAAGGTACGGTAGGAGAAAATAATGGTATCAGAAGGCTATAAAGTGCGGCGAGTAAAGGGTGCAAAAACCGAACTCTTCGTCATCGTCGCAGTAAACTCTCAATTGCCAAAGGATTCATTCATAGTGACGTCGGATGGCCTGAACGAAAGCGAACTACGCTCCCGGCTGGCGAAGGACTTCGGTCGCCCTGAATCGGAATTTGATTCTTTGATTCAGGAAGCGAGGGAGAATCCTCCGATTTAGGCCGTCTGTAATACCGTTGGCAAGTTCCGTAAATCGTAATGCTCTTCGGTTTCAGATCCAGACCCAGCGAACCGGCGACGACAATGTACCCGGCCTCGTGGTCGGCGGTCACTTCCAGCGTATTTCGGATGGTTTCTTCCATTTTCCGCTCCGAGTCCTGCGCTGCCTTCGGCAGCGGGAAGAAGGTTGACACGCCACCCCTGCCAGGGTGCTGTGCGGCAACTTGGGGTTGCTGCACGGTTACCACTCAAAACAAAGCAGGTGGCGATTCCAGGTTGCTGTGGGGCAACCTGAGACTCCTATAGAAAACGCCCGCGCAACGCGTCCCCGGCTCGAAACCCCTTGACACGCACTCATAAAAGTACGACTATTTGATGTATGTCATACAAACAATCTGCTGCAAGTCGCTGCCTTCGGCAGCGGGAGAACGGTTGACACGCCACCCCTGCTAGGGTGCTGTACAGCAACTTGGGTTGCTGTACGGTTACCACTTGAAAACACGGCAGATACCGGTTCCAGGTTGCTGTGGAGCAACCTGAAACTCCCACCGAAAAACTCGCGCGCCAACGCCTCCCAGCTCGAAACCCCTTGACACGCACTGGCCAAAGTTGTATGTCATACAAATAAGCTATTGTATGGCATGGAGGAGCGATGCCAGATCAGCCCCAAACTCAGACTCTCTCCCTTCGAATCAGCGAGGGCCTGCGCAAGCGCCTAGATCATATCCGAAAAGTCACCTCATTGCGGAAAGGCGAGGACGTATCGACATCCGAGATTGCCAAGCAACTGCTGGAATCGTCGCCCGCTGACCGGCTCGAAGTGACCGAGCTGATACGGGAGCCAACCGAATGCCTCTTGAGAATTCGTAAGAAATGCGAAGCCGAGCAGCCGCTCTCATTGGCTGAGTGGACGGTGCTCGCGTACTACGTCCAGCAAGGCGCAGATGCCATCTGCAATACTCCGGTTTCCCGTGAGTCCTGCATTGCCTTTCTGGAAGCGTTTCAGGCGGTTTATAGGTTGAGGAAAAAACCCAACCCAGGCAAGGACGAGTATTACCTCACTAAGCTTCCAAGCGAATTCCGACCAGGGGAGAGTACGCATCCCGCCAGCCCCGAGGCGGTGCGGCAGACCGTTGCCGAAACGGTACGACAGCTTGCTGACCCGGCCATGAAGTGGAGACCCATCCTTGCTGGGCGCAATCTTTATGTGTTTCTCGATGGCGATGAAGTTAACGACGCCGATGCGGTGAACCGCGCCCTTCGTCCCTACTGGGAGGGGCTTTGGCGGATGGCCGCGCGCGGTCATTACTTTCTCTACAAAGAGCCGATCCGCAGCAAGGTCAACGCCAGCGATTCCGTCGTCCAGCCTGCGATTCCGAACGTTTTCGAGTCTAACTATGTGCTGTCCTTCGTGCGCGGCGACGGCAACGATGTACTCCTGGCGTTTAACTTTCCCGGCCCACACGGTCCCGTGTACCCCATGAGTTCCTATCCGCTGATTCAGGAGTTTCGCGCGATGTTGAACGGATTGACAGCGAAGTCCCGACACTGGAAGGGAGAATACTTCTTTGGATACACGTGGGACCGGGAGGGAGAGACCCAGTTCTCGTTTCGCGCTCATGCAAACGGCATCACCTTTGGCTTTTCTGAAGAGGAGTGGAACGCAGTACGAAAACTCTTCCGCCGGGCTTGGGAGATGCCAGAACTCCAGGCCACATGGGACGAACTCACGATGGAATACGGTGACCTGTGACAACCGGACAGTCATTCCGCACGAAGTCGCTCACTGCCAAAGTGACTGAAGAGGAATATGTCCGCCTGCAGGAATTGGCGACAGCCGCAGGTCAGAGCATGGGGGAGTGGGCACGCACGGTTTTGCTGGCGCAAGTGAATTCCAGCCAACAGATCATCCTGGCCGAAATACTAGCTTTGCGCATGCTGTACCTGAACAGCGTGCAGATTCTTGGACAGCGACGGGAACTGACCACCGAAGAACTGAGGAAGCTCATTGAGCGAGTGGACCGCGAGAAGCAGAAGAAGGCGCAGGAGCGGCTGAGTGGACAAGATAGCAACCGGCCCAGCCCAGAAAACTCAGCCAACAGCGCCGCCATTTGAACCGGATTCAAAGCCGGTGGGAAGCGTTGGAATTCGAGATCGACTGACTTGGGGCGGGAAAGAAGTAAAGCCGTGAACAGGAAATGGGGACGCGACGAGACGTATTACTGGCCGAGCCACAAGCCAGTGTGGACGATCAGCGCCTTTGCTCTCGGAGTGCTAGCAATCTTTGGAATGGCGATCTATCAGGCCAGGGTGCAATGGACGCCGCTACAGCGCTATTGGCTCCCGAACTATCTCAAGACGCAGCTGGCGACAAGCCTCGGTTTTCCCCCGACTAATTACCGTCTCCTCGAAGTGGAAGACCGAATGGGGCGTCACCGATTAGCGGTTGAGACGGATGTCGCAGCGTGGGAAGGTCCCCCGCCGCGCGGGGCGACTATTCCGCTGATCCTATCGAAGGAAGCGGCCCGGGAGGACCTGCATCTGGTGCTGGAACCAGCGCAAAAATACAAGAATAAAGAACTCAGCGACTACGCTCGACACTGGATTTACCAAGACCAAACTTGGGGCGACTTCCTGCATTGGCCGCTCGTCACCGGTCTAGCAGTTTTCGGCTGGCTGTCTATCTTTGCTGTTCCCAAAGACTGGCAGCGGCGGCGGGTGCTCAAGTATGGGCGCCGGACCAAAGGCCCAGAGTTCGCCACGGGCGGCGCAGTTCAACCGTAGCCAGCAATCCGATGGCATAGGTTTCATCACAAAAGAGCCGCGCACCGTGGGTGAATTCCTGCTGCAGCGTGACGGGAACCTGGTGCGGATTCCGCGCGAGCGGGAAAGTTCGCATTTCATGATGATCGGCGATACCGGCGCAGGCAAATCGTCGCTTATCCGCCAGATACTCATGCAGGTAGAAGGGCGCGGAGAAACCGCGATTGTGTACGACCCAGCGCTCGAATATACGCCACAGTTTTACGAGCCAGGCCGCGGCGATGTGATCTTGAACGCAGTAGATGCACGTATGCCCTATTGGTCGCCGTGCGATGAAGTGCAGCATGAAGCAGAAGCCGAAGGGTTGGCGGCGGCGCTCTTCAAAGACGATCCCCGCACCAATCCGTTTTTCGTGATGGTGCCGCGCCAGATCTTTGCCCACCTGCTGATCGAGCAACCGAAGCGGACACCGCAGGAGCTACTCGCCATTCTGCGAGATGAGCGCGAGCTGGCAAAGAAACTCAAGGGCACCGAGCACGCGGCAGCAATCTATCCCGATGCGGGACCGCAGCGTGGCGGTATGATCGCGACTCTCAATAGCGTGAGCAATGCACTGAAGCTGTTGCCCCGAAGAGAAGAAGCTAAGGCGAACTGGACTGCGGTGGAATGGGCGCGGCAGCGGGACGGATGGTTGTTCATCACCAGTCCGCCGGAGTTCCGCGAGAGACAGCGCCCACTTATCAGCATGTGGCTCGACATGCTGGTGCTGCGCACCATGAACCAGGGCAAGCCCGGCGCGCGCCCCGTCTGGTTCATTCTGGATGAGCTGCAGAGCCTACATGCGTTGCCGCAGTTACACACAGCGATTACCGAGAGCAGGAAGGCCAGAAACCCGGTCGTGCTCGGCTTCCAAGGGCGCAGCCAGCTTGAAGAGCTTTACGGGCGCAAGGCGGAAGCGATGCTCTCTCAACCTGCGACGAAAGTCTTTTTGCGCACGGATGAGGCCAACTCCTCGAAGTGGATCAGCCTGACCATCGGGGAAGTGGAAATCGAGCGATTGCGTGAAAGCCGCATGGAAGGCCACTTCCCCAGGAACAGGCGGGATTCCCGCAACTACCAGCTTGAGCGGACGACCGAGCCGTTAGTGATGGCATCAGAAATTCAGGGTCTTCCCGATCTGCGCGCCTATTTGAAAAGCGGCAACCTAGTAGTTCCGCTGAGTTTCCCGTACATCGACCTACCGAAGCGCCACGAAGCGCTGATCGAGCGCAAACTCCCGGCACAGCAGCCAAAGGAAGCGAGCGCGCAGACCGCAACCGCGTCTCGGAGTGGCGATGTCCGCGTTCTGACGCGCGGCTTGCCGCCGCCGATCCCGCCACAGCGTCAGCAGCAAGTGAAACCACAACCGACGCGGGCAGCGAACGATGACCTGCCCTTCTTGGAGTAAACGATGCTGACCATCTCCAAGCCGCTGTCATCTGGCCAGGCGCAGGCGTACCACAAGGAAGAGTTTGCCAATGCGCGGGACAACTATTATTCAGAAGGCGACCGCGTGCGCGGCGAGTGGCACGGCAAATTGGCCGAACAGTGGGACCTTAAAGGTGAGGTCAACGAAGAGCACTTTGCGCGACTCGCAGATGGCCAGCATCCGCTCACGGGCGCTCAACTGGTGCAGCACCGCGGGGTGATGGAGTACGTCACCGAACGCGGTGAAGAAGTAAAGACAATGGAGCACCGCGCTGGGTGGGATGCGACATTCTCCGCGCCCAAGAGTGTCAGTTTAACCGCGCTGGTGGGTGGCGATCAGCGAGTGCGCGCAGCGCATCGGGAGAGCGTCAATGTTGCTCTTGATGAACTCGAAAAATATGTGCAGGCCCGCATTGGCGGCAATCATCCAGCGGAGACAACCGGCAAGTGGATTGCCGCGAAATTTGAGCACGATTCGAGCCGCCCGGTCGAGGGCTACGCCGCACCGCAACTCCACACGCATGTTGTGTTCTTCAACATGACCGAGCGGGAAACCGGCGAAATGCGTGCCCTGCAACCGAGAGAACTGTACCGCTCACAGCAGTACGCCACCGCAATATACCGTTCGGAGTTGGCACTTCGCCTGAGGACCCTTGGTTACGAAATTGAGCAGAGCGTCCATGGCGCGCCTGAAATTCGGGGCTACTCGCAAGAATATCTTGAGGCGAGCAGCCCGCGCCGCCAGCAAATCAAAGACCACTTGACGGAAGGAGGGCTGAGCGGAGCTGAATCGGCACAGATTGCCGCCCACCGCACCCGCGAAGCCAAATTGAACATCACGCACGAAGAAATGCAGCGCCGCCATGACGAGATGGCGAAAGAGTACGGTAACCAGCCAGAGCGAATTGTGCGTGAGGCTCAGTCCCGCGCTTACAAGATCGCAGCAAGGAGCGAGGAGCAAACGAACGGAACAGCCCGCGAAGCCGTCCGGTATTCGGTTGAAAGGAACTTCGAGCGCGAAGCTGTGTCGGACGAACGTGAGCTGATGCGGGATGCACTGAAACGTGCGATGGGCGAGGCTCCGTTTTCGAGAATTCAGCAGCAATTCGATCAAGCGGTGGAGAACGGCGACCTAATTCAGAAGGAAGCTCACGGCATTGGACGGAGCTTTACCACCGACGAGATGATCGCGCTGGAGCGCGACAATATTCTTCTTATGCGTAGCACCCAGGAGCAATATCCCGCGCTCGCCAATGACGGCACCCGAAGGGAGATTGAACACGCCTACACGCATCTCAGCAGCAGCCAGCATCAGGCAGTACAGGAGGTTCTCAGCAGTCGAGATCAAATCACGGCGCTTGAGGGCGTAGCCGGGGCCGGCAAGACCACCTCTTTGACCGCCATCCGTGACGCCGCCGAACGCGAAGGCTACAGCGTCGAGGGTTTTGCACCTACCTCGCGAGCCGCGCACAAACTTGGGGAGGCCGGAATCTTATCGAACACATTACAGCACCACCTTTCTCGTGGACCGCAGGCGGATGCCGGAGAAAAACATCTCTACGTGCTCGATGAATCGAGTCTCGCCGGTACCCGGCAGATCAATGACTTCTTGCAGAGGCTCGGAGAACAAGACCGGGTGTTGCTTGTGGGTGACGCGCGACAGCACGAAGCTGTCGAAGCGGGACGCCCTTATTACCAGTTACAGGAAGCCGGAATGCGAACCGCGCATCTGGACGAGATCGTCCGACAGAAGGACCCGGCGCTCAAGGAAGCGGTAGAGCAGCTTGCCCGCGGCGAGGCTTACGCCGCTGTCGAAAACCTGGACCGCCAGGGGCGGGTACAACAAATCGAAAACCGGGAAGAACGATTCCAGGCAATCGCCCAGGAGTATGCCCGTTGTCCCCAAGGCACGCTGGTGGTTTCCCCAGACAACCAATCCCGCCGTGAACTGAACGGCATAATTCATCATGAACTACAGGAGAGCGGCCATGTCCAGCCCCACGAGCAGACCGTCCGGGTGCTGGAGACCCGCCAGGACCTGACCGGCGCAGACCGCGCATGGGCGGAACAATACGCGCCCGGCGATGTATTGCGTTACTCGCGAGGCAGCAGACTGCTGGGAGTAAATGCCGGCCAGTATGCCACGGTCACAGACACGGACGCCAAACAGAACCTGCTCACTGTTGAACGCCAGGACGGCCAAAATGTGAGCTACGACCCGCGCCGCCTGCAGGGAGTTTCGGTTTACCGGGAAGCAGAGCGTGATTTCGCCGAAGGCGACCGTGTCCAGTTCACCGCTCCCTCGAAAGAGTTGCACGTTGCCAGCCGCGAGTTGGGAACGATTGTGCGACTCGATGAGTGCGGCGAGATCGCCGTACACACCGATTCAGGAAGACTGGTGGAATTCCAACTGAGGGACCACCCTCATCTCGACTATGGCTACGCCGTTACCAGCCACAGCAGCCAAGGCCAGACCGCCGACCGTGTACTGATCCACGTGGACACCGAAGAAAGTCCGCATCTGGTGAATAGCCGCATGGCGTATGTCGCTGTCTCACGTGGACGCTACGATGCTCAGATTTACACCAACGACAAATCGGAACTCGCCCAGCACTTGAGTCGCGATGTTTCGCACCGCACGGCCATCCACACAAGCCAGGAGCACGGGCCAGATCTTGGACAGAAGATCGGCCCTTCAGCCGTGGGTCACGACACCGCTCAGGACCACGGTGTTGCACCGCAATCACAAGGGCAGACGGGCGGAGAAGGCCAGGGTTTAGCCGTGGGTGAGTAGTTCAGGAGAGTCTTGTGAGGAGTAGATGAACCATGTCCCAGCCAGTAGCAATGAAAAAACCAGCCATGCCCCAGCTCGTGAACACGCGCAAAGCCGCTGAGATTCTTGGACGCTCAGCAGCGACATTGAAACGATGGCGCGCCGAGGGAGTCGGGCCGAATTGGATAGAACTGCAAGGTCGCGTCAGCTATGATGTCAACATTCTTCTGGAATATATTCAGAAGAACACACGAGTCGCTTCCGTGCGGGCTGCAATGGAGGAAGCTCGTGAAGCTGTTTAAGAAATCGAAGTCTCACTTTTATTGGTATGACTTCACGGTACGCGGCCAACGCTACCGTGGTTCGACCAAGGAATCGAGTTCAACCAGGGCAGCAAAAATCGCTGGTCTGAAACTGGTACTGGCACTAGAAGGCAGCGACCCACTGGACAGGAAGGCTCCGACGCTGCGGGATTTCTCGCGGCGCTTTCTGGAGTGGGTTGAAAACGCAAATCTAGAAAGCAAGACCAAAATGTATTACGAAAATGGTTGGCGGTTGTTGAGTAAGGTGCGGGTAGCGGGAATGAGGCTGAACCAAATCAAAAAAGATGACGTCGAAGCGCTGAGGTTCGATGGGTCAGCCTCCAATGCGAATTGTGCTCTGCGGGCTCTCCGCAGAATGTTGCACAAAGCGGAAGAGTGGGAACTCGTTCGGAGCGTTCCCAAATTCAAGCTGGTGAAGGAATATGGCCGGTCGTCGAGGTTGGACGATGCCGTAGAAAGGGAACTGCTCGCCGCCGCTGCGACCTGCAAGTGGCGGAAGCGTGGTTTCCTCCTTTTCCGAGACATCGTCATCTTAATGCGAGATACGGGAATGCGGAATGAAAGAGAGCTTTACCGGATGCGCATCGAGAATGTCGATTGGAACAATCGAGTCGTCTTTGTTCCCGATAGCAAAACTCCTGACGGAAGGCGGACTGTGCCGATAAGCGACCGAGCACTAGACCTGCTCCGCGCACGTTGCGCAGGCAGGCGTGAGGGATGGGTATTTCCCTCGAAGCGTTCTCGGGCAGGTCATCTCACCACGATGGCGAATCGCTTTCGGGAGGCCAGAGAAAAAGCTGGTCTTCCGGAAGAGTTGGTCCTCTATTGTGGCCGGCATGACTACGGCACTAGAGTCTTGAAACAAACCGGCAACCTGAAGGCAGTAATGCTCACGATGGGGCACAAGGATGTGAAGACTGCAATGCGGTATCAACATCCGGAGGTCGAGGTGGTTCGCCAAGCGCTCAATCAGCCTGGTGGCTCCGCCCCGGCAGGGACGCAGTAATAAAGGTTACGGCACACTTTACGGCACACCGTAAAAACATCAATTCGGTAAGTTATTGATAAAGAATGCTGAAACGAAGGATTAGAGCGATTGCGGCGGTTGACTCTTAATCAGTAGGTTGAAGGTTCGATTCCTTCCGCGCTCACCATCTTTTCAAGTACTGCTAACCGCACTCTTGCCAGTTCTCGGCGGTAGTGTGCTGGTTCGTGGGCAGGACTTATTTTAGTGCCCCTTATCGAAGGACGATGGGTGCCGAAAGCCCAAAAATCGGGGGTAACCAAAACCATTGCGTAGGCATCTTTAGTTGTAAGGTGGGTCAGATGTTGCTGGAGGGGCATTTCCGGAGCGGCAACCAAGCAAGCGTGTTGATGCGAGCCGTGCTTGCCTCTGTAGTCCTGTTTGCGCTGTTGGCTGCGCGGGATGTCCCGCCAGATTTTCCAGCAGCGCCAGACATTCACTCCACGATCGACGCCGGTTCTCACCACGATCAGAGACCCCGATTCGACACGAACGGCTCACAGTGGAGTGCTCCCGCTGTCTTTGTACTATTTCCTCCCAATTCCCAACCTGGACATCTCGCGCCAACTCCACAACTGCTCTCCAGGCTGCAGGTTAAAGGTTTCCACTGCAATCGCCCGCCTCCGATCGGCTAAATCCGTCAATCAAAGCAGATTAAGAGACTGTTTCGCTCTTGCAAGCCCCAAGGCACTTGCGAGGGAGGACTCGCAACGAGTACCGGAAGTGGAGGTACAGAAATGGGCGGAATGACAATTCTGTGCATCGAAGACCAGCCCGAATACCTGGCGGCGCTGACATGCATGCTTGAAGGGATTGGGTATGAGGTGATGTCTGCCAGCAATGGAGGGCAAGCGCTTGATCTGCTCGCCGGCGAAACAATCGACGCAGTGCTGCTGGAATACAACTTGCCCGACGCGCCTAGCACTGAGTTGTGCGCGCAACTGAAAGCCATACGGCCTGAAGTTCCGGTCCTGGTATTTGAAGGAATCGAAGGTCAAACACCTACGATGTTGCGCTCCTTCGCTGCTTATCTACGGAACGCGGAGCGAGTCGGCGAAGAGTTGGGAGATTCGACAGCATGAGAGCACAACGAACGAGGAGACTAAGGACAATAGACAACTCAGAAATCCAACGGTGGGAGAGCATCCTTAAAAGTCGGCTGGATGATACGATTCGCTCTCTCGACCGATTGGAAGACGAAACACGGAGCATTGATTGTGATTCTCCACAGGACGCTGGGGATCGCTGTGTCATGAGCCTTTCCAAGGAGTCGCTGTTCCACCAAAGCGGCGAACGGCGAGTCATGGTGCGCTTGATCAGGGCCGCACTGGCTCGAATTGAACAGGGTAACTTCGGGGCGTGTCTGGCCTGTGGCGACGACATCAATGCCCGGCGGCTGGATGCTCTGCCGTGGACTCAATATTGCCTTCGCTGTCAGCAGGGCGTGGAGCAAGCGGGCGGGTTGGGACAGCGCTCCGGTGGGGCGGATCGACCGAACACACTAAGGAAGGCGGGATAGCGATATGGCCCGCCTGGAAAATTGCGAAAGGAGAAGAACAATGAAAACGATAGAACGAGGTTTTGTTTGTGCAGCGCTAATATTCGGGATACTCTGTCTGGCCGTGCCGGCGGGCGCATCCGCCAATGACTTTTATCCCTCCTACTTGCAAGCGAAAGTGGTTGGGCATTTGCCTCTGACCGGCGGAGTGCGCCAGATGTTCCTGCAGCAAGAGGACCGACGACAGTACCTGTACGTGCAGCAGGCTAACCAGCGAGGATTCACGGTGATTGACACTACCCAGCCCGACCGGCCCAAGGTCGTGAACCACGTGCCCCAGGCGACCTTGACCATGGTGGGCTCCGGACTGGCACTCTCCGAGACGCCCGACAGTGCAGCAGCCGCGGCAGCCCGCTCTGTTCCCGAGCTGGTTCGCGTGCTGGATGTAAGTGATCCGGCCCATCCACGGGTGGCGCAGACTTTTGACGGAGTTACGAGCATCGTGCAGGACGGTGCTCGCAACATGATTTATATCGCGAATGGGGATGGAGTCTGGATCGTATCGCACCGGCGAGTGCTGCGCCGGCATGAGTGCAGTTCGTCGGACGCTATGTCGCCGCTTCCGAACTGCAATTAGCGCTTCTGCCTGGATCAGAACCAGGAAGACCCTACCAGGCTATATAGTAAAACCAGGAGCACGATTGATGCGACGATGACATACATGCGATCGTGCTCCTCTGCAAATCCAAAGATCGAGAAAGCGACGCGAGCAACCGGGGTTGCGATGAGCAACAGCAATCCGACCTGGATGATGCCCCTTCCCCGCAGGGCGAGCGCATCACGAACAATGCCGCCGACCCTCCGAAGGTCTGAAGGCTCGCCGTGGAACACGCGATAATCGGTGGGCGAGTGGCCATGCCGTACGAGATATACGGCCGCACCCAGCGCTACAATGGCGGCAGAGAATAACACGCCAGCGCGAAGCAGGTTCCCGATGACACTGTCCATTCGTTTGTCGCTCCAACCGCGATGATTGGACATGGTCAAATCCTCCCCGACAATCCTTTGTAAAGCATCTCGAGTCCCAAAGCCACGATCACGAGGCTGAACACGCGCCGCAAGTGCTTGGGATGCGTTTGGACGAGAACCCGCGTGCCCAGCAATGATCCGGCAAGCACGCCCAGCATGACGGGCATGGAGAGCCCAGGATCAATGTAGCCGCGGGATAGGTAAATCCCCGCGCTGGCGGCTGCGGTGACACCAATCATGAAGTTGCTGGTAGTGGTGGAAACCTTGAAAGGGATTTTCATGGCTTGATCCATGGCAAGAACCTTCATCGCGCCGGATCCGATCCCGAGCAATCCGGACAGGGTTCCAGCGCCAAACATGAGGCCCCACCCCAGCGGCACCCGTTGCACATTGTAGGTTCGGACGCTGTTTCCCTCGGGAAAACTCCCATTCAATTGCAATTTGGTGGCGAGGGGGTCGGGCGCGGATTCGGTTTCTTGCGTCGCCCGCGATTTCCAGGAAAGAAAGGCGGAGGCTATCAGCACCAGTCCAAAAACGATGGAAATTATGCCAGTGGAAACGCGTGTCGCCAGGGTTGCGCCGGCTAGCGCGCCGAGAGTGGTGGCGATCTCGAGAAACATTCCGATCCTGATGTTGGAAATGCCCTCTTTCACGTAGGCTGCTGCCGCTCCCGAAGAAGTCGCGATCACGGATACCAACGACGCTCCAACGGCATATCGGATGTCCACTCCAAGCAGCAGACTGAGCATCGGAACAAGAACCACGCCACCCCCCAACCCGGTGAGCGCGCCCAGGAAACCAGCCACCAGGGAACCAGCTCCTACAATCAAACTAAACTCAAGAATAGTCATGACCCGCCCGATGTTTGATTCACGATGGCGACCGCCAAGACATGAGCCACCGGTTGAAACTACTCGTCCAGGATCATAAGAGAGCTCACAACAAAAGTTTATAATCCGCTAACCAAAACGGCGCTACAATGAGTCTAACGTGTAGTGGGGTGCTGCATGTCTTCTCATGGGGGCATCCGGAAAAGTATCCGCGGCTTGATTTCATGCCGCGCGGCGATCATTTGTGTTGCCGCCCTGAGCGTCTTGTGGGCGCGCAACGTTCCGCCGCCCCTCCCCAACAGTTCCCTTAACTTAGTCTTTCACTCATTCGCAGACCATGATCAGCGGCAATGCTTTGATCATGAAGGTTCGCAGTGGGCGACCGCCCCGAGTACTCCGCTGGCCACTCCGCCCCCGGTCATCTCGTTCAGCTTAATCCACACTGCCGAGACCGTTGTCGAATTCGTGGCCGACGGCTGGCATTACAACCGTCCCCCTCCGATTAGCTAAGCTTCCTGTTCGCCCATATCCTGCAGCGGCTTGTAGCTTCACCTGCTGTAGCGAACGTCATTGAAACCACAGTTCACCCGATCCGCGAGAATTCCGTGGAGAATTCAAATTTCGGAGGAACGCCTATGGCGGAAGAAAACTACAGGAACAAGAACTGGAGAGATTTGTGTAACGCCGCTCTGGCGGCCAAAGATCCTGATGAGTTGCTGGAGATCGTTCAGGAGCTCAACAAGGTCCTGAAACGCGAAGAGCAGGTTCGTCGTGATTTCAGGGAGGCGAGCCGAATTAATCAGCCTCCCGAGGAGGTCCGATGCTAGCGAGGGGAGATTCGCTGTTAACGACTAGTTCTGTCGAGCACAGGGTCAGACGACCGTGGATCACCGGCCCAGTGCCGGCCCGAAGGCCACGGATGGAACCGACTTCGCGACGATTTGGCTTGGGAGCCGCCATCGGTGTCGGAGTCGCGTCCTTTCTGGTGACAGAACTCATGCACTACCTGCTGGTGGCGGATATTGGACGCTATCAGGAGAGATTGCTGGCGGAAGGCTTGTCGGCTTTCGTCGTGAGCTGCCTGACCGCAAAGTTAATCCGCATTAGCCGGGAGCGGCATCGCCTCACCATGGCCAGGATGCAGGTGATTGCGGAGATGAACCATCACATCCGGAACGCGCTGGCCCCGATCTCGTTGTCGGTAGACGCGACGGAAAATCAGCAACTGATGCATGCGATCTTGCAGGGCGTCGATCGCATTGACTGGGCTCTGAAAGAAATATTGCCTCGCGAATCGCCGTTGCGCGAAGAACAGCGGCAGGGCCTCGGATACTTTGAAACACGGAGGAGAAGATAAATGAGCGACATCAGAGTTCTTTGCGTGGAGAACCATCCCGAGTATATGGACGCCCTTAGGTACATGCTCGAAACCGCAGGCTACAAAGTGATGGCGGCGACGACCGGCGACCAGGCTCTTCGTCTGCTCACCACCCGGCAGGTGGATGGCGTCCTGCTGGAATATGATCTGCCTGACGCCCCAGGCAGCGCGGTGCGGGCGCAGATGAAGCGGATCAAACCCGAGGTCCCAGTGCTGCTGTTTGCCGGCGTAGGCAGCCAGACCCCGTTTCTACTGCGATTTTTCGACTCGTACCTGCGGAATTCCGAGACACCCGAATGGGCGCTCCACGACCTGGATGGATAGTACGGCATCCGCATCGGACAACCCAGAGTCAACCGCAGCTATCTAATCCAAGTGTGCAGTTCTGGTTACCACGGTGATGTCTTCTTGCTTGCGGCGAGTCAATCCAATATGGTAAGAACAAGCAGCAGGGTTATAAACCGCTCCTGAGATGTCACAGCGAATACATTCCGAAGAGCAGCGGCGGAGCAAGTGGTGTGCCGTGGTCGTACTTGTAGCGGCGTGCTCGCTGACCATTAGTCTGGCAACCCGCTACAGCTCGCCTTGGAATATTTCGTCGCACGGCGTAAGGACAGTCCGCACGCATGCATCGCCGGATTCGAAAAGGCAGCGTCTGGCTAAGAATGCCGCTAACTGGATGCCTCCCGTCTTCAGTTACGCAGTTCTCCAGGTTCCTTGTTTTTACCCCCGAATTGCGCCCGCGGGTCCGACGGCGCCAAGCCTTCTCTTTGAGAAAAGCCTCTTCACGCGGCCTCCTCCTGTCGTCTAATCCTTCTTCGTAGCTGCATTCATGGGTAGTCGTCCGTAGCCGTTAAGTTCGGTTTTGGCTGGCTGCAGTTCTGACTTCGCGCCGGAACGTGGCGCTATTACAACGCTAACTACTTGGTTGAGATGGAACGCTGACAAGGTTCAGCCACCCTTCTCCAAAGCTGCCCGCGTTTCGGTCGGAGTTGAATGCAGGACTGATGTTGCCCGTAACCTCTGCGCTTCGAACAGCATCAGTTATTGGGGTGAGATCTACAACCCGGGCCACTTCTTTGACGTTGGGCACGACCGGAGGCTTATCGTGAGATCGAAATTATCGCGGATCGTTCTCGTCGGCGGGGCTGCAATGGTCCTTTCGCTCTCGGCCGGAGCTGTCTGGTTGCCGGCTGCGCCGATGCCAATGCAGGATCAGCCGCCGCAATCAGCGCCGCCACCGAGCCCGGAACGGCCGCAGTCTGCGCCCCTGGCTCCCAACCAGTTGCAACAATTAGTGGCGCCGATCGCGCTCTATCCCGATGCCTTGGTGGCGCAGATTCTTGCGGCTTCGGCGTATCCGACGCAGATTGTGGAGGCGGAGCGGTTCCTCCAGGAAAATCCGAATCTACAGGGCAAAGAGTTGGGTGAGGCAGTGGACCAGCAGGATTGGGATCCCAGCGTAAAGGCTCTGACACAGTTTCCTTCCGTGCTGGCCAATCTGGACAAGAATTTATCGTGGACGTCGGAGTTGGGCGACGCCAACTACAACCAGCAGGCCGACGTGATGGCAGCCATCCAGTTCATGCGGAAGAAGGCGGAAGAAGCGGGGAATCTGAAAACGACGCCGCAGCAAACGGTCGAGGATCAGGGACCGGATGTGGACATTCAGCCGGCGGATCCAGATGTTGTGTACGTTCCGGATTACGATCCCGAGTTCGCCTACGGGTATCCGGTTGGATTGTGGCCGGGATTCTACCCTTGGTGGAGCGTCGGAGGCCCTTACCTTTCTTTCGGCGTCGGTTTTGGCATCGGCCCGTTCTTCGGATTCGGCTGGGGTTGGGGCGGATGGGGCCTTGATTGGCGCGGCGGGTTCCTGCGTTATGGGGGCGGCCGTTATGGGTTCCACAGTCACGCGTTCTACGACCGCAATGCCTACTTTCACGGGAATTTCCGGGGTTACGCGCCCTATGGCCGCGGTGACCGCGGAGCGCGCGGGTTTGCCGGTGGCAACGCGAGGGCTTCTGGCGGACGCGGCGGGGAGCGCGGGAACGAACATGCGCCGGGCGGCGCCCGTGGTTTGAGTTCACCGGGAGGAGAGCGTGGCCACAGCACGTTCGGAGGCAGGGGCAATGCAGGCACACGGTCGGGAGCCTTTAGCGGATTCAGTCGCGGTGGGGAAGCGCGTGGGTTTTCCTCACGAGGAAGATCCAGCTTTGGCGGTGGTGGCGCGCACTTCGGCGGGGGCATGCATGGGGGTGGCGGCGGCCACGGCGGAGGAGGCAGACGCTAGCCGGGTAGCGCATTGGCAGGGGCTCACATCGGAGTGACGCCCGGCAGAAAGGACATGAATTATGAAATTGAAAAGAAGTGAAAGCCACCTGGGTATTCCGCTCGTGGTCGTGGCCGGAGCTCTGGGTCTCCTACTAAACCTGGCTGCGGGTGAAGCTTACGCGCAGAAGGCTGCGCCTCCCGCGCAGAAATCGATGAGCCAAGGGTCCAACGGGCCGCAGGCGGGGCAGGAGACATTTGCTTCAGCGGCGGAAGCGTGCCATGCATTGGTTGCAGCGGTTCGGAACAATGACGAGCCGGCACTGCTAAAGATTCTGGGACCGAATGCAAAGGACATCATTTCCTCGGGCGACCAAGCCGAAGATCAGAATGACAGAGAGCAGTTTGTGCAGAAATATCGCCAGATGCACCGCCTGGTGACCGAGCCGGATGGCTCGACCACTCTCTACGTTGGCGCCGAAAACTGGCCCACGCCAATCCCGCTCATGCATAAAGGCAGCGCGTGGTATTTCGATACCGCAGCCGGCAAGCAGGAGATTTTGTGTCGCAGAATCGGGAAGAACGAACTGACCGCGATCCAAGTGTGCCGTGAACTTGTGGATGCGGAGAAGGAGTACCATGGGCAGCCTCATGACGGCGATCCGAGTCCACAATACGCGCAGAAGTTTTTCAGCGATCCCGGCAAGCACAACGGACTTTATTGGGAGGCGTCGTCCAGCGAGGGCGCTAGTCCGATTGGTCCGCTGGTAGCTTCGGCTGCGAGTGAGGGCAACGGGGAAGCGGCTGCTCAGAAACTCGAGCCGTTCCACGGCTATTACTTCCGAATATTGAAGGGAGAAGCAGGGAAGGGAGGGAGTTCGCATAGCTATCTTGAGGATGGAAAGATGACGCGCGGCTTTGCGTTTGTAGCTTATCCCGCCGAGTACCGATCCTCGGGAGTGATGACGTTCGTCGTAAACCAAGACGGAGTTGTGTATGAAAAAGACCTCGGCCCCAGGACCGCTGAAATTGCAAAAAGCTTGACGCGATACAGTCGGAACGCGGCCTGGCGCAAGGCGGATTGAGCAGCGAACAGTGGCGGAGACTGGATGTGAGTTCTCATGTCCGGGCTCGGATGTCGAAAATATAGAGGTCTGGTGTTAATACTGAAATCTTGCTTGGAATCGAGATGGCTTGATTCTCAGAGCGCTGTAGTACCGAGTGCGTAGCTCAGTCCGACGAAAGGATACGAACGTGGCCGCTGAGTCTTTGCTGACCGAGGAAGATCTCGACGCTCTTCGCCGGTTTAATACTTGCGTGATCTCGAATGCGATCGAAACCTTTGATGCCCGGCTGCGCAACACGGGCTTTGCCGATGCCAGCATTCGCTGCATGTTTGAAGATGCGCCGCCGCTGGTGGGATATGCGGTCACCGCTTGTCTGAGAACCGGGGAACCACCCATGGTGCGCGGAAACTTCCGTGACCGGGCCGAGTTCTGGAACAGTATTCTCGCGATTCCGGCGCCGCGCGTTCTGGTGCTGGAAGATATGGATAGACCCGCCGGCCGGGGCGCTTTCGTGGGTGACATGCACGCTGCCATCCTGAAGGCCCTCGGATGCGTGGGCTACGTAACCAACGGGGCGGTCCGGGAATTGCCGGCCGTGCGCGCCATGGGTTTTCAACTGTTCGCGGGAAGTGTGGCCGTTTCCCATGCCTACGCTCACATCTTCGAGATTGGGCGCGCCGTCAAAATCGGTGGAATGGAAGTGCGGCCCGGAGACTTGTTGCATGGCGACCGCCATGGGATTCTCACGGTTCCTAAGAAGATTGCAGCCCAGGTTCCCGGCGCTGCACAGGAACTGCAGGAGGCGGAGCAGAAGGTGATCGACTTTTGCCGGTCGAGCGCATTCTCGGTGGCGAAGTTGAGCGAGATGATGAAACGAATGCGGTAGGGATGCCGGCAGGAATTTGTCGGCATAGGGTTACTGGTTGGGGGATTCTAGAGAAAGCCGGTATAGAAACTCAATGAATGAAAATTGCGATCGATCTGGCGGGATGCGAAGACGAGGAATCCGGTTCGAGAAGCTGATTTCTTATTTGCTGGCCGGCCTTGCAGTCATGATGGCTGCCGAATTTGTCGCTTGTTCCGGGAGCGGGAACCGGCCTGTGCAGGCGAGTGGCCCGACGATCACGGTCGGCGTCACGAAGGTGGTGAAAAAGTCACTCGGCCGGCAACTCACATTATCTTCCGAACTTGTGCCCTTCCAGGAGATCGACGTTTATGCGAAAGAGTCGGGCTACGTGAAGAACCTATCCGTTGATTATGGGACGCACGTAAAGGCCGGTCAGGTAATGGCGATCCTGGAGATTCCAGAGTTAGAGGCGCAGCTTCAGGAAGACCGGGCGGAAATCAAGAATGCTGTGAATCAAGTGAGCCGCGCCCAGCACGAGCTGTACCGGTATCAGGCACAGTACAAGGCGCTTCACCTGGAATATACGCGTTTGAACGGAGTCTTTGAGAGCCAGCCCGGAATTGTCGCGCAGCAGGAAGTGGACGATGCGCAGGGAAAAGATTTGGCAGCCTCCTCGCAGGTGGATGCCGGTCAGGCAGCCTTGGAAGCGGCCCAGAGTCAGCTCGTGGCAGCCAAGGCAAAGCTGGCTCACGATCAAAGCCTGTTTGATTATTCGAAGATCACCGCTCCGTTTCCCGGCGTTGTGACCGAGCGTTACGCGAACCTGGGAACGCTGGTGCAAGCGGGGACCGGTTCGAGTACGCAGGCGATTCCGATCGTGAAGCTTTCCGAGGACGATCTGTTCCGGCTGGTCATACCGGTGCCGGAATCCTATGTTCGGTACATTCGTGTGGGCGATCCCGTGGATGTGCGGGTGCCTTCGCTGAACCGAACGTTTCCCGGGAAAGTGGCGCGGTTCTCCGTCGACGTGCAGTCGAATACACGCACCATGCATACCGAAGTCGATGTTCCCAATCCGCAGCGAGTGTTGCTGCCCGGTCTTTATGCCGATGCTGATCTTCACCTCGACCGGAAAGACAACATACCTTCCGTTCCAGTGCAGGCGTTGAGCCGCAGGGGCGAGAGGACGACGGTTTTGGTGGTGAGCGCCGACGGAACCCTGGAGCAACGGGAAGTGCAAATCGGACTGGAGACTAGCAACGACGTGGAAATTGTTTCCGGAATAAGCGAAGGCGAACAGGTCGTGGTCAGCGATCGCGGCGGCCTGAAACCGGGCCAGAAGGTTCATGCCCAAACCGTGAACGCGCCGGAGTACCACGAAGGCGAGGCGCAGCAGTAGGGCAGGCGGCTTGGCGCAGCGTGACAATTTCGAAATAAGGAAGATGGGATAAGGGTTTATGCCAGGGTTTTCAATTCGCAATCCGTACTTCATTATCGTGATCTGCTTGACGCTGCTCGTGATTGGCGTAACCAGCGTTGCGCGCATGCCGATCGATCTGTTTCCACCGATCAATCTGCCCGAAGTGGTGGTGGCCACTTTTTACTCGGGTATGCCGCCCGAGGATATCGAGACCGACATCACCGACCCTCTGGAGCGTTTCTTTACGCTGGCTGCGGGCGTCGATCATTTTGAGTCGCGATCGATTCAGGGCGTGAGCATCATCAAGGTGTACTTCCAGCCCGGGACCAGCCCCGACGCAGACGTGACCGAGCTCTCCAACCTGGCGCTCGCGGACCTGAAGCGACTGCCGCCGGGAACGCTGCCTCCGGTCGTGCTGAAGTTTGACGCGTCCAGCTTGCCCGTGGCGCTGGTTACGGTCAAAGGCGAGGGCCTGAACGAAACGCAGCTTCACGACTATGCCCAGTTTCAGATCCGCAATCAGATCACAGTGGTGCCCGGTTCCTCGATTCCCGGCGTGTTCGGTGGAATCTACCGCCAGATCATGGTGTACGTGGACCCTTACAAGCTATCGTCCCGCCAGCTCAGCCTGATGGATGTGGTCGGCGCGGTCAATAACTCGAACCTGATTCTGCCCGCGGGCGACGTAAAGATGGGGCCGAACGACTACTTCGTTTACTCGAACAGCCTGGTCGACAACATGGATGAGCTGGGCAAGCTGCCGCTCAAAGTCGATGGACATTCCTGGGTGACGGTGAACGATGTCGGGAAAGCGGAAGATGCACACGGAATTCAAACCAACATCGTTCGCATCGACGGTCAGAAATCCGCCTACATCCCGATCATGAAACAAGGCGGCGACACCAACACGCTTGCCGTGGTGGATGGAGTTCGCGAACTCATCAAGCATCTCTACGACATTCCGAAGCAAATGCAGACCGGCATTGTGTTTGACCAGTCGGTGTACGTGCGGGAGGCAATCGACACCGTATTGCACGAGGGCTTCCTGGGTTTGATTCTTACCAGCCTAATGATCCTCATCTTTCTGGGCAGCTTCCGGGCTACATCGGCTGTGCTGCTCTCCATTCCCTTATCTGCACTGGCCGCGTTTGTGGTGCTGGCCCTGATGGGAGGCACGATCAACACCATGATCCTGGGAGGAATGGCGCTCGCCTTCTCGAGGGTCATCGATAATTCAGTGATCTCGCTGGAGAACATCTACCGCCATTTGGAGATGGGAGCCGCGCCCATGATCGCCGCCGAAATGGGCGGCGCGGAAGTGAACCTGGCAGTGCTGGCGGCCACGCTGGTCGACGTGGTTGATTTCTTTCCTGTCGTGTTCCTCTACGGCGTAGCCAAGTTCTTGTTTTCTGCTTTGGCTCTGGCGTTCTGTCTTTCGCTGCTGGCTTCCTTTGTGGTGGCGATGACGGTAATTCCCCTGTTCTGCTCCCGCTTCCTGAAGGCCAAGCCGCACGGCGAAGTTCACGATAACCGGGAATACGACGATGCCGTCAAGAGTCCTTCCAGAATGGAGAAATTCAACGCCCGCTTCAACGAGATGTTCAACAAGGTCCTGGATTACTACGAGTACTGGGTGCGGCGAGCGTGCCAGCGACCCGGGTTCACGGTGCTGATTTTGAGCGGCGTGTTTGTCGCGAGCCTGGCGATCACTCCGTTAATGGGGCTGGCGTTTTTCCCGAAGACTGATGCCGGGCAGTTCACCATCAACCTGAAAGTTCCCACCGGGACCCGCATCGAAGTGACCGACCAGTATGTCGCCAAAGTGGAAGACCTGATCCGGAGCACGATGGAAGAGAAGGATTTGCGAAGGATCGTCTCCAACATCGGCGTGGTTCCGGATTTCTCTTCGCTGTACACGACCAATGCCGGTCCTTACACGGCGACAGTCCAGGTGCAGTTAAGCGATTCGCACCGGCTGAGCAGTTTCGAGTATATGGACCGCGTACAACAAAAGATGGCCAACCAACTTCCCGAGGTTCGCGCGTTCTTTTCCAGCGGGTCGATGGTTGACGCCATTTTGAATCAGGGCGCGCAGGCTCCGATTGACGTGCAGGTGAGCAGTTCCAGTCTGAATCAGATTGATGGCATCGCCCAGAACCTGGCGACGGAGATTCGCCAGATCCACGGTGTCGGCCAGGTCTATGTTCCGCAAGACATGAACTATCCGGCCCTGCGCCTGGATGTAGACCGCGTTCACGCCGGCGAACTGGGCCTGACGCAGAAGGATGTCGTGGATAACGTTATCACTGCCCTGAATTCCAACTACATGATCGCTCCCAATTACTGGGTCGATCGCAAGAGCGGCAACGATTACTACTTGACCGTGCAGTACTTCGAGAAAGGCCAGGCCGCTATTCATAACATGGCCGACCTGGGACAGATTCCCTTGCGCGATCCGAGTTCGGGAGGCGGGATGAACTGCGGCCCGGCCGGACTCGGAAAGGGGCAACCTGCCTGGGCCTGCTCCGCAGAGGGCAGGCCGACCACAGTCCTCAACAACGTGGTCAGCGTGACACAGGTGCAGACCCCCACCGAGGTCGACCACTATCAGATTCAGCGAGTCGTCGATGTGTACGTGACACCGAAAGGAGAAGACCTGCAACGCGTGACCAGTTCGATTCGCGACCTGATCGCGAAGACAGCCATTCCTGGAAATGTGCGCGTGAACCTGCGCGGCATGGTGAACGGAATGGAGCAGTCGTTCAAGAGCTTTGCCTTCGGCTTCCTGATTTCGTTTCTGCTCTTGTTCCTGATTCTGACCGCTCAGTTCAAGTCGTTCATCGATCCGTTCCTGATCATGCTGGCGATTCCCATGGGGTTTGTCGGAGTGCTCATCATCCTGCCCCTCACGCATAGCACTCTTAACGTAATGTCGCTGATGGGAGTACTGATGCTGGTCGGTATCGCGGACTCCAACAGCATTTTAATCGTTGATTTTGCTCACAATCTGGAGCGGCAGGGATTGTCGCCGGCGGATGCAGTTATAACCGCCTGCCGCGTGCGCCTGCGGCCCATCCTCATGACCTCTCTGGCAACGATTATCGGCATGATTCCCATGGCGCTGAAATTAGGCACTGGCGCGGAACAGTATGCCCCCATGGCGAAGGCTATCATCGGAGGCTTGACCTCTTCGGTGCTGTTGACCATTTTCATCGTGCCGGCCGCTTACTTGCTGGTGTACGGAAAACGGAAGGAACCATCCGCCACGACTCTGGCGCCGGAGACAGCGGAATGAAAATGACAAGGGCAAGTACTTTCATACTCGGCACACTGTGGTTAGCGTCATGTGCGGTCCTGCCCCAGCTTGGTGCGGCACAGACCTCTGACCAATCGGGAGCGTCCGAAAACCTGCCCTCCGCCCCGCAGCCGCAACTCAATCCCGGTGCGGCTCGTATCGCGGCGGCTCAGCAGGCGCAGGCGGCGCTGATTGCCAACATCCCGCCCGGGACGGGACCTCAGACAACGTCTTCTGTGGATACACAAAGTCCGCAGACAGGGCCCAGCGGCGTCATGCGTCTAACCCGCACGCAGGCGGAACAACTGGCCCTCAAGAACAATCCCCAGATCAGCGTGGGGCGCCTGCTGGCGCTGGCACAACATCAGATCTATCGCGAGACCCGGGCGGCAGAACTTCCCAATTTTAATGGCGCCATCACCGCAGTTGATGCCAACGAAGGCAGTCGCATCGGCGCCGGCGCGTTGAATGCACCCCGCCTGCTGGAGCATGCGGGCGCTGGAGTTACGCTCAGCCAACTGATCACCGACTTTGGGCGAACCATCAACCTGGTGGCCTCCTCAAAGCTCCTGGAGAAGGCCCAAAACGCCAATGCAGTGGCCACCACCGAAGACATAATTCTGGCCACGGACCAGGCGTTTTACAACGCGCTGCAGGCCGAGGCGCTGCTGAAAGTCGCGCAACAAACGGTGACTACGCGAGGGTCCGTAGAACATCAAATCGACGAATTGACGAAGAACAAATTGAAATCAACCCTCGACCTGTCCTTCGCCGAAGTGAATCTGTCGCAAGCCAAGCTGCTGCTACTTGATGCGCAGAACAATGTCGATTCGACCGTCGCCGCGCTTTCGGCAGTGCTGGGCTTCGACACAAAGGTCCGCTATGAGCTGAGCGATGAGGACATGCAGCCGCCGCCGCCGCCGCCGCCGCCGGATGTGGACGTGCTCATCAGTACCGCTTTGCAACAGCGTCCGGATCTGCAGGCGCTGAGCTATGGTCAACAGGCAGCAGAGAAGTTCCGCCGCGCGCAGCGCGATCAACTCTTGCCTACCATCAGCGCACTTGGCATAGCGGGAGCTACTCCAGTACGTCCTGACTGTTTTGGCGGCTGCTTCCCCAACTATTTCATCTCCAGCTGGTATGGCGCCATCGGGGTGAATCTGAGCGTCCCCATCTTTAATGGCTTGCTATTCACCGCCCAGGCTTCGGAAGCAAATTACCGCGCAAAAGCTGCGGCCGAGAGTACCCGGGACCTCCGCGACCGGGTGGTGCGCGATGTTCGTACCGCGTGGCTGGCCACGAATACGGCATTTCAGCGCGTGGGCGTGGAAGCGGAACTGGCCAAGGAAGCCGACCTGGCATTGAGTCTCGCTCAGGGCCGTTACCAGCTTGGCCTGGGCTCGATCGTAGAACTCAGTCAGGCGCAGTTGCAGCAAACCGACGCCGCCATTGGCTATGTCAATGCGCAGTACCAGTATCGGCTGTCTCTCTCAAACCTGAACTTTGCGATCGGAGCACAGCCCTGAGCTTCGATCAGGAAGCAGACCTGCAATGTAGCCGATAACAGCAGTCATGAAGAGCAGAAAGAAGCAGTCCTCCTTCACAACCCGTCACGGAATTGTTCTTTCGCTCGCGATTGGATTATTCGTTGCTGTAGTCTTTGCGCTGGTGATCATCTATTGGCACCCACCCGCGGAGTAAATGGCGGCTCCGATTTGTCGTTGGTATCATTCCCTGCATGGTTCCTTTTTGTCTCTATTTCGCAGCTGGCCTGATCACCGGGTTCCATGTCTACACTTTGCTGGCGCTGGCGGTGCTCGGGGCTCCGTTCAATCCCTTGGAATTGGTCTCTTTACTGGGATCTTTGTGTCTTTTAATTGCCGCTTATCTCTGTCTTTTCAAGCCACGAGCGGCGGCAAAACTCGCATTGCTCGCTTGTCTGGCGATGTGGTGCTTCTACGGTCCCGCCATTGCGAGATTGATCCGGACGAAGGTGGGTAAGCAGACTTCGGTGTCTTTTAGTCGAAGGCCTGGCTTCAGAACCATGTCCTGCCTTGAACACGAGGGAAGTCTCATCTCGGCGTGCGACGTCGCGAACCAGATCAGTTCTGAAGCCAGATGATATTGCCCTATGCAGCCATCGTTGTCCTGGTGCTGGCTACGCTGTATTCCGCTATTGTCAGCTTCCGGCAGGCAGAAAACGTTCGGCACACCTGGTTCTTTCCAACGCAGGCCGCGGGCCGATCCGCGCGAATTGTCATCGGCGCTCTTACTCTGGCGGGATTGATTGGTGTGGGCGTGTGGCTGGGCATGAGTGCACGGAATTCGACCCAGCGCTCATCGCGGTTTCTGATTCCGGAAGGATACACCGGTTGGATACGAGTGGAATTTGAGGTGCCGGGCGCTCCGCCATTGCCCATGGAAAGCGGCCAGTATGTTCTCAAGATTCCACCCGGCGGCGTACTGCAAACATCTTCGGCGGAGCAATATGGGTGGGCCAAGGATTCCTACTTTTACTATGCTGGGCAAGGTGCGCGCCCAATTCCGGATTCAGGACCGGACGAGCTTATTTGGGGCAAGATCAACGGGGAAAAGTCTGGAGCTTCGGGCAAGCGAAAATACGAAGAGCTTTTTGTGGGAACCGCGCAGCAGTTCAGGAACGGCGCAGGGAATGATGGCAGATAGTCGGGTCCGGTGATTCGAAATTTAGCAAGAACCAAGTCATGAACCCGCAGCGCTGATCGCCCTGCGGAACCGGGGATCATCTTAACTGATTGAGGGCTGGACTGCCCACGTCAATTGTGTACCGGAATACGCTTGCTGACCTCGACCCGGGTTTCGAAGGTCTGCGGGGTGGCCAGGGCGCGCGAGACCAGACATAATTCCTTGGCTTTCTGCAGAAGACTCATCGCCCGCTCTCGTTTGTCCTCGCTAGGAATCGTAAGCTGAGCGCGGATGACGATCTCGTTGAAGTTGTAGCCCCTATCCGTCTTGCTCACAGTCCCGCCAGCCTCCACTTCCAGGTCGGTGTATTCGAATTTTGAAGCTCCCGCGATGGCGTAGAAAGTCGTGGTGAAGCAGCCCGCCAGCGCCGCGATTAAAAGGTCTTCCGGCGTCCACCGGCCCTCGACGCCGCCAAACTGCACCGGCGCCGTGAAATGAAGTGCGTTGGGTGCGGAATCCGACTTGGCAATGCCCGTTTGACCGGAAGTCCACCAGGCAACAACGTGATACTTATGTTCGTTTTCCATTCAATACTCCCGTGCGAATAAGAATCAAAATTGCAGATCTGGACAACCGGTTCTAGGAATAGGAATGTTAGGGGGTACCACCCCCGCCTCTGCATTTAACGGGCAAGTCTTGCTGGTCATTCTGTGCCAGGAGCCAGATTCCGTCCGTGGCAGTAATCACCGAGCCTCGTGATACCAATCACAAAATCATGGCGGAAACGGGAGTGGCCCTTACTGGACGCGAGCCTCCGCGGTCCGGGGGTCGAGGCTCACCCGCTCTCCATGGATGAGAACGGAGCCGTGATCGACAAGCAGGGCGCCTAGGAAAGAAGCAGGCTCGGGTTGGCCCGACTAATTTCGCGCATACACCGGGCCGGCATTGCGGTTGGGCGGGTCGGAGATCGCACGAATATAAGATATCAGCGCCTGCATGTCGGACTTGCTGAGCGTGTTGCCCCAGGCCGGCATGAGCGCGGATTTGTTGAGCGCGGGACCTCCATGGCTAATGATGGCAGTGAGATCGGCATCACTGATCTTGTTGAGCGTATCGCCCTCGGTGAAGGGATGCGGCTTGACTTCGAGATTGTCGAAATTCGAGACGCGCTCGACCGTCGATTCCGGATTGTGGCAGCGCTCACAGTATTGATCGTTGAGCTGGCGCCCCAGAGTCTGCTGATAACCGAGAGCGATTTCTTCGATCTTCAGCTCGACTTTCTTCCGGGCTTTGTCGGTGGTCGACGCGGTGAGCTGGTAGCGGCCTGCCATGCCTCCGAGAGTGACGTTGGTCGTGACCTGGCCGCTGGAGTCGGTAAGCCCATTGGGCGGATCGAAGGCCACTCCGGGCGCGGCGCTGAATTCGACCAGTGCGCCGGCGACGGCTGTGCCTTGCTCATCATTCACCTGCACGATCAGGGGCTGCGGCAAAGGCGTACCGGTCTGCGCGATCTGCTTTCCCCCGCTGGATTCGACGATGGCCGCACCGGAGGCGGTCGGCTTGGGGACAATCACAGTCACCCCGACAGTGCGCGAGCAGGATGTGGCCAACGATATGGCCAAGAGTGCGGTTGCCAGGGCAAATCCCGAACAGCCACGAGCAACCGCCGAGCTTCGCTCGGCCGGACAGCCGGGAGCCTGCCCTGAGCCTGTCGAAGGGGCGGCTGTCCCCACATAAATCTCAGTGAAGCGGTCACGGGTCATTTCTTTGCGACCTCCGATTTGCCTCCGCCCTTCTGCGAGATAAGGAACGCTGTGAGGGCGCGGGCATCTTCGTCGCTCATGGCGCGATTGGGTTCGGCTGTGCCGGGGCGCAGGGCTTGCGGATTCTTCATCCATTGGAAGATCCAGGCAGCGGTCAGGCGCGAACCGACTTGTGTCAGGGTCGGGCCGATGTAGCCTTTGTCGGTCTTGGTGTCGACGATGTGGCAGCCCTGGCAGGCATACTTGCCATAGAAGAGTTGCTTGCCGAGTTCGACCTGGCCCTGCGGGTAGCTGCTCAGCGGCAGGGAATCGCGGTCAACCGCGGGACTCTGATACACAGTCATGATGTAATCGGTGAGTTCGTTGATTTCACCATCGGTGAGGTTGAATCTGGGCATGCGGCGAATCAGCGCTGGGCGCAGCGTGTTGGGGTTCTTCAGGAAATCGACCAGCCACTGGCGCTGTACCGAACTGCCTTCCCAGGTGAGGTCTGGCGCCATGTCGCCGCCGTGGCCGTTGATGCGATGGCAACTGAAGCAGGCCAGATCGGTCATCAGTTTTCCGGCTTTGCCTGCGGGTTGGTAATCGGATTCGGGTGTCGCCGGAACTGTCAGGGCCGGCGGCAACGTGGCGGCGCGGTCGTTGAGGGCGAGCAGAGCCGTCGCGAGTGAATCAATCTGCGCCGGCGTGAAGCTGTACTGTGGCATCTTCAAGCCCTGTCCAAAAGCGCGCGGTTGCTTGATCTTGCCAGCGATGTAGTCAGGCAGCGTGTGCTGCATGCCCGGTAGGAACACGAGCTGCGTGACGGGCTTGTTCCCGATGCGGCTGAGTTCGGGCGCAAAGTTCTCCGGCTTCTTGACACCACTGATTTCATGACAAGAGGCGCAGCCGTAGTCGGAGACGAGGCGTTTGCCGTGAGCGATCTGCTCGGGAGTCTCGGCTTCCAGATGGATGTTGGCCAGCAGATCGGAATCCGCCTTGGCCAGCAGAAATCCGGTAAGCGTCGCGACTTGAGGATCGTTGAAGCGGTAGTGCGGCATCCCGGTTTCTGGGTCATAGGCGCGCGGATTTCGCAGCCACGCCTGCAGCCACTCCGGTTTTACTTTGCTGCCGACGCGAGTCAGTTCGGGACCAACGTCGCCACCCACCAGATTGCCGGCAGCATTTTGCACCGCATGACAGGAGGCGCAGAAGGATTCTCCGTACAAGCTAGTGCCTGCCGCGGGATCTGACGATGCTTTAGCCGAGAGCGTGGCCGTGTCTCCCGCTTGCGGAGTGCTGTTGGCGATCAGAAATGCGGAAACGTCGCGCGCGTCGTCATCGCCCAGCTTGAAATTCGGCATCGTCGCCGTAGCCGCGTAGGCTTGTGGATCTTTCAGCCAAGCATAAATCCACTCGCGAGTAGTCTTGTCGGCGATGTGCTCAAGCGACGGCGGATCGTCGGTGGGCTTCATGCTGCCGCCGTTGGGCAGTTTCACGGTATGGCAATGCACGCAGCCGTAGCGGGAGAGCAGATGCCGGCCTTGATTCAGTTGAGGTGCGCCCGGGAGCGGCCCGCGATGGCACTCGCCGCACGATGACTCGATGTACTTTGCCGGGAGAATCGGCTGCTCCCACGCCAGCGTGCTGTTGTGCGCCTCGGCGACGGTAGTAGCGGCGCCCTGTCCGCGATGGCAGATCGTGCATCCGAATTGTTCGAGCTTGTGCGGAATGGCGGGATGTGGGCGGAAAGGCTGCTTGCTTACATCGGAGAGGCTGGCTTCCTTCAAACCAACGTGGCAACTGGTGCAGCGATCCACAACGCCGAGGTCGGGCAGCCAGATTTGCTGAATGCCTCCCTGGAAATGGCGTTGCAGCGTGACCGCATCGCTGCGGTTGGCGATCAGTCTCTTATAGCCATGTTGATAATGACGCCACTCGCTGAAGTGGTTTTTCGCGGGTGCAATCGCGAGCGAAGCCAGAAACACCAGGCTGACCACGCCGAACGCGCGAATGCTGTCCCCGAACAATTTCTGCCACAGCGACTTGAGTTTTTCTTTCATGAGCGCGACTTTCTTGAGCAAATCAGGACCCTTGCCACGGCCAGACCCAGGCCCAGCCCGGCCCGCGGAAAAATGTGCCGATGGCGGTCAGCACCGCCAGTTCGAATAAAAACCACGTCATCACCCAATAAGAAAGCGGTCTTGCCGCCAGATAGCGCCGGAACGCGGAAGGTGACTGCGGAGAACTTTGCGCGGCCAACAGCATCACCCCGGCGATGATCAGCGTTGGGACCAAGGCCGCGTACACCTTGAAAAACAACAGGAACAACGACAGAGCGCTGGCGACAAGATAAAAAATCTGCAGCCGCCTCTGGCGGTCCTTCAGGAAAAGTCCGTCCGCTTCGATGTTGACTTTGAAGTACGGAATCACGATCAGCGCCATCACGACCAATCCGGGCACCAGCACTCCGGCCACGACCGGCGGGAAGTAGTGGAGCATTTCCTGCAGTCCGAGGAAGTACCAGGGAGCTTTCGCCGGATTGGGAGTGTGGGAAGGGTCGGCCAGACCTTCGAGCGGCGCATTGAAGATCAATGAAATCCATACCAGCGCAATGGCCAGCACTTGAATGGCGACGGCGGCGCGAAACAAGACTTCGGGAAAAGTTTGTATCTGATCTTCCGTCTCAGCCTTCACCTGCGCCGAAGTGCGGCGGGTGATGAAGACGATGCGGCGCGGAGATTTCTTCGCGTTGGAATCGACGCCCGCAGTGAAGTCTTTGGAGTCGGCCATGACTATTGCGCCTCCTTCGCGGTGGTGTCGCCACTGGCGGCGTTCGCCCGCAGCGTTTCCGGTTCGCTGGCGTGGGAGTAGAGGCCGCCGTCCTTGCGGATGCGCCAGAAGTGGATGGCCACGAAGAACATCGCCGTCAGCGGCAGAATCATGCAGTGCAGCACATAGAAGCGCAGCAGCGCGTTGGCGTTCACTGCGTTCCCGCCGAGCAGCAGGAAGTGAATCTTGTCGCCCATGACCGGGACCGCTGAGGCGATGTTCGATCCCACCGTAATGGCCCAGTAGGCCAGTTGGTCCCAGGGCAGCAGGTAGCCGGTGTAGCTGAGCAGCAGCGTCATCAACAGAAGAATTACGCCGATCACCCAGTTGAACTCGCGCGGTGAGCGGTAAGCGCCGCGATAGAAAACCTTAAACATGTGCGCGAAGACCAGTAAAACCATGGCGTGCGCCGACCAGCGATGCAGGTTGCGCAGAAACAGTCCGGAGGAAACCACGAACTGCAAATCCTTGGTGTCGGCGTAAGCCTGCGGCGCGGACGGATGGTAGTAGAGCATCAGCGGGATTCCGGTCGCGATCAGAATCAGAAACGTCCCCAGGGTCAGCGTGCCCAAATACCACGTCGCACTGAAACCCAGCATGCGGGTACGCACCTTCGTCGAGAACAGGTGCAGAAAGACGTTCTGCTGGATGGCCAGCGCGCGCTTCAGCGTGCTCGATCCGGTGCCGCTGCGGAAGATCGAGCGCCACACTCGCGTGCCGCGTAAGTCGTCGAAATATTGGTCTACGGTTTTTGCCATTGCTGGTTCTCTCTAGGTCAGACCCTCACGAATGAATCGCGCTGCAGCGGAGGCACGTCGGTGGAGCGGTCCACCAGCAAGTCTCCGTCGTCGTTCAGCCAGATGTGTTTCCAGGGCAGAGGTTTGGGCGCAGGCCCCTCGATCTTTTCCCCGTTCTGTTTGAACTTGCTGCCGTGACAGGGGCAGGCAATGATGCCCAATTCCGGCTTCCACGCCGTGAGGCAGCCGAGATGCGTGCAGACCGCGCTGAGCGAGAAGTAACCTTCCTGCGAGTGAATGATGTAGATACCCGAGTTCACATCAAGTGTGACCGAATCGAGCGGATAGCGGTCGGGCTTGCCGGCGTTGACCACGGGCGAAGGCTCGTAGAGCACATTCGGCTCGAGGAACTGATAGGCGAATGCGGCCGTGCCGGCTGCGGCGATGCCGAGTGAGCCCAGGCCGAGTTTCGCAAAGAACTGGCGGCGGTTGACCGTGTCGTCGGAAATTGCCGGTTTGGTTTCGTCAGGCATGTGTGTCTACCTACTTCGACTGCAATCCTGCTCCAATCGCCGCCACCGAGATCAGGCCGGTTGGTTCGGCGGGAAGGAGGTTGTAGGACTCCATCGTGATCGTGCCTACCGGACAGCGCATGGCGCACAGGCCGCAGCGGATGCAGCGGGTCTCGTCTTTCAGCATGGCGGCGCCGGTAACAACGCCCAGCTCGTCGGCCGCCACCTCGTCGAACTCGACGCCGAAACATTCCTGGTTGTCGCGGATGTGCTGCACGGTTTCGGGTTCGAACGCGATGCGATCGAGCGAAACTAACTCCAGGCATTTCTCCGGACAGACATCCACGCAGCCGCCGCACAGGATGCACATGCTGCCATCTTCCGGGGTGCCTTCGAAAATCGTGTTCACCCAGCAGTGCAGGCAGCGTTGCGCCTCGGCGATCGCTTCCGGGGCGTCGTAGCCGACTTCCACTTCGGTCACGCCGGTGCGGCGCTCGAGCGGAAGCATGGGCACAGCCTGGCGGGTGATGTCCAGATAGTCGAGCGGCATACTGTGCCGCTTCATTATTTCAACTTCGATGATGGGCTCGGGGTGCTTGTTCTTGCGCAGGTATTCGTCGATTCCGACGGACGCGCGTTTACCATCGCCCACGCTGTCGATAATCAGGCGCGGGCCGAAGACGCAATCACCGCCGGCGAAGACACCGGCAGCGGAAGTCATCAGCGTTTGCGGATTCACAGCGATCAGGCCGCGCGGAGACAGTTCAACCTTATCTTCGGGAGTGAGGAAGTCGAGGCGCGGAGCCTGGCCGATGGCCATGATGACGGTGTCGCACTCGATCTGGCTTTCGCTGCCCTCGAAAAATGCCGGATTGAAGCGCTTGTTCTGATCGAAGACCCACTTGGTTTTGAGCGTCTCGAGGGCCACGACTTTGCCGTCTTTGCCCAGCATGCGCTTGGGGCCGAGTCCGGGATTCAGAATGATGCCCTCGGCTTCGGCCTCTTCAATCTCTTCCAGGGCCGCCGGCATTTGCTCGCGAGGCTCGAGGCAGACCAAATTGACCTCGCGCGCACCCATGCGCAGCGCGGAGAGAGAAATATCGACCATTTCGCGAGTGGCGACCGCGGTCATATTTTCAGCAGAAGGCTCGGCATCCTCGACGCCGCCGGCGTGCTGGCGTACCACTTCGCGCGCTGCCGAACGGGCCACGTCCATGGCCACGTTGCCGCCGCCGATCACAATCACCTTCTTGCCGATGGTGAATTTGTAGCCCAGGTTCACGTTGAGCAGGAAGTCGATGCCTTTGAATACGCCATCGAGATCCACCCCGGGGATGCTGAGATCGCGGCTGCGGTGCGCACCCACGGCGAGCAAAACCGCATCGAATCCCTGGCGGCGCAGATCGGAGACCGTGAAATCGCGGCCGGCCGCGTGGTTCAGCTTGAGGGTGATGTCTCCGGTCTCGAGAATCTCGCGCACCTGCGCTTCGACCACGTCGCGCGGCAAGCGGTATTCGGGGATGCCTAGGTAAAGCATTCCGCCCGCCACCGGCGCGGCTTCGAAGATGGTGACGGAGTAGCCCATTAGGGCGAGATCGTGCGCGGCCGAAAGTCCCACCGGGCCGCCACCTACGACCGCTACCTTGAAAGGAAGTTTGTCCTGCCCGCGTCCTTCATTAACTTTGATGGGATGTTTCGACTCCGGCCCATGCTGCTCGGTAAGAAATCGCTTGAGAGCGCGAATGGAAATCGGCCGGTCAATTTCGCCGCGGCGGCAGGCGGTCTCGCAGGGATGCGCGCATACTCGTCCGCAGATGCTGGCCAGCGGGTTGGGATCGCGCGCAATGCGGTAGGCTTCTTCGAAGCGGCCCTCGGCAATCAGGCCGACATAGCGCCCGGCATTGGTATGTGCCGGGCAGGCCATCATGCAGGGAAAGTTTGTATTGAGCCAGTCCCCGTCGACCTTTTTGTTCTTGAATCGCTTCAGCATGAAGGCAATTTCTAGTCCCTGAGATGGCAGAACGTCAACCAGCTTTTTCGCAGCTCCAAGTCTGGTGAAGACGTAACTAATGAAAAGTGGGGAGCGAAGTGGATCATGCCAATCGCTCCCCGTTTGCTCGCGCTTGCTGCTCCTTACTTGCTCAGGGTGAAATCCGCCTTGCCACCGCCGGCCACGGTCACCGGCTTGGATTGGTTCTTGGCGCCCTCGTGCCACGCAGTTACGGTATAGCTGCCGTCCGGAACATCTTTGATCTTGTAGGCGCCACTGTCGTCGGTTTCGGCAAAATAGGGAGTCGGGCTGACAACGATATATCCCGCCATTTCCGGATGCACGTTGCAGAGCACCGGCACGACGCCTGGCTTATCGAAGGTAAAGGACCGCTTTTCGCCCTTGGGCCAGGTCCCGAGATTGTGTCCTGCCTTCTTGTCGCTGCCGATCGCGGTCCAGAACACATTGTGCTGCACGGTATCGCTGTTCAGGAACTCCACCGTTGTGCCCTGTTGTACCGTCATGATGTGCGGCGCAAAGACCAGCCCTTTTTGATCCATCACCGGGTGATTCGTCGGAGCCGGGAATGTCTTGCCGGCAATGGCCTCTACATACACCACTGACTTGCCCTTCATCCCCGTAACTTTCCCTTCGATATCGCCGGCCCACGAAGTCACGCCCAGCCCACCGATCAGCGCGACGACAGCGAATGTCTTCATTGCGAACTTGCTGTTCATTGTTCTCTTCTCCTTTGAAATCGTTGTAAGAAACGGCTCACCTGCTGCTAAGAAAAAACCGCTGTAATGAAAGCCAATTATCTCTCTTCTCGCTAGAAAAAGATCCTGGCGTCCAGATAGAGCGTATTGTTGGCGCTGGCGTTGCGGCCGAAGCCGTCGTAGTTCGTCGCTGCGCCATTGAAGCGCGTATAGCCGGTGTATTGCGCCCCGAGTTGCAGGTTCTGCCACGGCCAGTAAGAGACGTTCAAAATGTATCCCCCGCTTCTCGGGTCGCCATTGAAATTACCGCTCACGGCAGTCCCCGATGGATAAAATGCGAGATCAGATGTCCCGGTTGTATTGAACCAGCCGAACGTGCCCGTGTACTTGTTGCCGATGTGATATTCGGCATTGGCCATGACCGTGTTCAAATGGTGCGAACCTTGCGATACCAGCGGAGTCGCACTCCCTGGACCACCACCCTGAAACAGCAGGCTCAGCAGATCATTGTTTTCCCGGATGTAGGTAGCCCGGAATGAAAGCACGTCCGTTCTGACGATCGTGCGGTCGATTTGCGTGTCGATTGCCCAGTCCGTGTACGAATCCGTCGGAATGCTGGCCCCGGTGGGATCGGTGATTTCATTGGGGGTCGACCGCAGGTGCATACCATAAGTTCCGATTTCATACTGCGTCTTTCCGGTTAACTCCTGCCACGCCAGGCGCCAGTACGGAGCGACGCCGCGGATATTGATGCCCGCGCCCATGCCTGGGTTCGGCTGCGGTCCGCCCACGTGCTCAGAGCGATAGATGGCCGCATCCAGATAGAGATGGTCGTTCCACATGCCAAACACGCCGAGCCCAGCTACGTCCTGGGCCAAACCGCCGTTGATGAAAGGACTGGCGTTGGGAGTAGGAGCGTTGTCGCTGGCGATCCACGGGTAGCCCCACGCTGGGGTGCTGTTCCAAAGATCCTCGACGGTGGGATTGTTGTTGAGATCGATGCCGTAAACCAGTTCCTTGCCGCCTAGTTTCGTCTTGTCCGCGAAGCGGATATCCGTGTTGTCGCTGGTGAAGTGATCGTCCTGCGTGTCGTACGTCACCTGCAGAAAGCTTCCCACCTTGCTCGTCCATGCGCCCGAAAGGAACAGAGAGAAATCTTGAGGGAACTCGAAGTTGCCGTTCTGGGTTTGCGGCTGCGCAGTCTTGAGCGAGGTAAACGAAGTCTCCAGCATGACCGACAGCGGCAGTGACGCGAGCAGATCGAGGGGGGCGCGCTTCTTGCTTCCCTCTGCTTTTACGGTCTTGGTGTCGTCTCCTCGATCGACGTAGCCAGTCAGTTTGAATTTACGTCCGGCAGGGTTGAGTTCGGGGGGAGTGTAGTGGCAGCCGCTGCACGCCAGGCCCGTCTGCCGGGCATAGCTTGGAACCGCCAACGCGCCGGGCGGATTGAATGCGGCAACAAACAGCAACAGCAGGGAAAGAGACAAAAACACCCGTCGCATATCCATCTGATCGCCTCCTAACCAAGTTATGTTGTGTTCAGGTTGCGGGTAACGATGGGGGCCATTATCGGGGCAGGGTTTTGAGATGTGCAGCGGCTTGCATCACAAGCATGTGTGATCGTGATCACACAGGGAAACACGATAAAGCTGGGGGGTAGTGGCTCTTAACTACCCCCCGCGCTTCTAGCAGGTAACGAGATCTACTCCAGCACGAAGATATTCTTGTCGGCGCACATCTCCTTCAGGACCTTCGGCCACACCGTGACGCTTACCTCTCCGAGATGGGCTTTGCGGAGCAACAGCATCAAGGTGCGCGACTGCCCGATGCCACCGCCGATGGAAAGCGGAATCTCGTTGTTCAGAATCGCCTGGTGATAGGGCAGCCGCATGAAGTCCAGCTGCTTGGCCATCGTGAGCTGCTTTTTCAGGGTCTCAGCCGTGACCCGGATGCCCATCGAGGTTAGTTCATGGCGCCGCTTGGTAACGGAGTTCCAGACCAGAATGTCGCCATTCAACCCGTGGGTGTCTTTGCCGGTCTGGTCGTGAGTGTCAGTGACCCAGTCGTCGTAGTCGGCGGCGCGCATTTCGTGGGGATAGCCATCCTTTAAGGGCCAGCCGATGCCGATGATGAAGACTGCGGGATACTTCTGCAGAATCGCGGTCTCGCGCTGCTTGCGCGGCAGGTCGGGATACATGTCAAGAATCTCTTCGGCATGTAAAAAGACCAACTCCTCAGGCATATCTGGATAACGAAAGTCCTTCAATTGCGGGAACAAGGATTGGGCAAACTTTTCCGCTCCGACGATCACCTTCCAGATCTTGCGAACGACCGTTTTCAGCAAGTCCAGATTGCGCTGTTCGCTGGTTATGACGCGCTCCCAGTCCCACTGGTCCACGTACGCGGAGTGGTCATGATCCAGAAAATAGTCTTTGCGGACGGCGCGCATGTCGGTGCAGATGCCTTCTCCGACTTTGCAATCGAACTGCTTGAGGGCGACGCGTTTCCACTTGGTCGCGGCCTGCACCACCTGCGCGTCGATGGGATGCAGGTTGCGATCATTCGAGATATGGAACTGCACCGGCGTCCGCGAGCCATCGCGATCCAGCATGTCGTTGACGCCGCTCTCCACGTCCACAATCAGCGGCACCTCGACCATCATCAGGTTGAGCTCTTTGCATAGGTTGTCGGCGATATAGCGTTTCACCTGGTAGAGGGCCTGCTGCGTCTCTTTCGGGGTCAGCAAAGAGCGGTAGCCGCTGGGCAGAATGTTCTCCAGTTGTTTGTAATCACCGATTCCCGGACCGGCCAGGTCGGCTTGCTTATCGAGTACAAGCGTACCCATGTAGTTTCTCCTTTGCAGATGGATTCTGGGCCGGCGCCTTCTTGGAAACGCGGCCTACAAGCTTTCGTAGTAAGGGAGGGACCATGCCAGAGGTCTTGGGGCGTGAGGCTCGTGCCTTGATGCCAAATTCAGGCGTGCCATGCTCCAGAACCGTTGCGATGATCAGCAAAATCCCGTCGAGGCCAACAAAGGCCAACACGAGCATGCCAATCAGGAGCACGGCAGTTTCACCTCGCTCACGGACATTGTGCTTCCTGACCGCCGGAAACGCCGTGACTGCAATCACTTGCCGATGTGACCCAGGGGCCGTTTTGGCGCGGTTCAGGGTCACGTTTCAGGGTGACCTGGATCACTGCACCCACCCCCCCGCAACGTTGAAACTCACAACTGAGCAGCGAGGAGTTGCTGAGTTCTCTTACATACAGTTTCTGGAAGGCTTGTAATAGTGTTTATTTTTGCAACGGATGTACAAATACAACAATCCTGGCTGCTCTCGTAGGTTGCAAACTTTACAAGGAGAAAAGACGAAATCATGAAGACGACGAAGCTGGTAATGCTCGTAATGACCATTGCAGTAGCCCTATTCATCCTGATTCCTAATCTGTCATGGGCCGTCGATGACGGAGCCGCAATCTACAAGACGAAGTGCGCCGCCTGCCACGGGGCCGACGCAGCCGGAAAACCGGCAGCGAAGATCCCCAGCCTGATTTCGGACGAGACCAAGAAGGCGTCGGACGGCGATGTTGCCAAGGCCATTACCGAGAAAGCCAAGCACCCCGCCCCGGTAAAAAGCTTGCCACCGGACCAGGTGAAGATGGTGGTGCAGTACATTCGCAGCCTGCAGAAGTAGGCATTGGCTGTTCCTGTTTCGCGCCGCCGCTGTCGAGTACTGGCCGAGCAGCGGTTGAAGGGGGCGTAAGGGTGAGCTATGAAGATGTCCGGCTCAATTCGGCGGACGGATGAGCAAACCAGCCGATTCGTTGCCAGCCGGCAGTCTCCGCTGCTCTTCGCTCCGCCAAATGGAACAGCCCGCCCGGGTCCGGACGCCTACGGCTCCGGACCGGGCCCCTTTTTCCCCCTCGGCTGGCCCAAGGTGTTCTGCACGGTTCCCAAGCTTGTCCCGTCCCAGCGAAGGCTGACTTCGTATTTCATTCCTCTGGAACGGAAGTCCCGCTTGGGAGCCACGAGGAGCAATTTCCATGAGTAAGGCTTTGCTGTATGACGCCACCATGTGCATCGGCTGCAAGCAGTGTGAAAGTGCCTGCGCCCAGCAGAACAAGCTGCCCTACGACGACCGTGTGGCAGCGGAATCGGTGCAATCGGAACATAAATACACCGTCGTCATGACCAAAGACGACAAGTTCATGCGGCGGCTGTGCATGCACTGTGAGCATCCCGCTTGTGCATCGGCTTGTCCGGTCGGAGCTTTCCATAAAACCAAAGAAGGTCCAGTCGTATACGACGTCTGGAAGTGCATTGGCTGCCGCTATTGCATGGTGGCCTGCGCGTTCAACCAGCCCAAGTACGAATGGGGCTCGCTGAATCCGCGCGTCCGCAAGTGCATTATGTGCCCGGACCGCGTGGTGGCCGGCAAGCAGACAGCATGTGCCGAGATCTGTCCTACGGGCGCCACCAAGTTCGGCGATCGCGAAGATCTGGTAAAGGAAGCGCAGGAGCGTATCCGGCAAAATCCGACCACCTACCTGAATCGCATTTACGGCCTGAATGAAGTTGGCGGAACCTGTGTCCTCATTCTTTCCAGCGTGAAAGTGGAAGAGTACGGCTATCCCGCGTCCGCTAAGATCGGCGACATTCCGATGCCAGAATATACCGGAAAAGTGATGACGTGGATTCCGGACTTTATCCCGGCATGGTCGTTGGTGCTGGGAGGGATTTATTGGATTTCGCATCGCCGCGAAGAAGTGGCCGCCGCCGAAGGCGAGGAGAGGAACGGGAGCAAGCGATGAAGATCAAGCTGACCTTCTGGAAAGTCATATTCATTGTGATCATGGGCTTGGGCCTGTACTCGACATTTGTCCGCTATTTCCGGGGCCTGGGCGCGGTTTCAAACATGACGGACCAGTTTCCCTGGGGATTCTGGATTGGCTTCGATTGCCTGTGCGGAGTCATGCTCGCAGCCGGCGGCTTTTGCGTGATTGGCGCGGTCTATTTGTTCAATGTCGAAAGCCTGCATAGCGTGGTTCGGCCTGCCGTGCTGACCGCGTTCTTAGGCTACCTGCTGTTCATCGTTGGCCTGCTGTTCGATCTGGGCCGCCCCTGGTTCATCTGGCACCAGCTCATCTACATGAACTTCCATTCGGTCATGTTCGAGGTGGGCATGTGCGTGATGACCTACACCACAGTCCTCTTCTTTGAATTCCTGCCCAACGTGTTCGAGCGCTTCCATCTCAAAGCGCCCATCAAGTGGATCAAAAAGATCTACCCGGTATTGGTCGTCCTGGGCATCCTGCTCTCCACTTTGCACCAGAGTTCGCTGGGATCGCTCTACCTGATCATGCCCAGCAAGCTGCATCCGTTCTGGTACACGCCCGCGCTGCCGTTCTTTTTCTTCGGTTCAGCGGTTGCGGTGGGTCTGGCCATGACCATTTTCGAATCCACGCAGAGCGCGAAGGCCCTCGGCCGTCATCTGGAACTTTCGGTTCTCGTCACTCTCGGCGGCGCTTTGCTGGTGGCTCTCTGGGTGAATGCCTTGCTGCGCTTCGAGGACTACTTCCATCGCGGCATGCTGGGACAGATCATCAAGCCCAGCTACGAAGCCTACTTCCTGTGGCTCGAACTGGCGCTGGCCTTCGTCATTCCCATCACCATGCTCACCTTCAAGAAGGTCAGGCTGTCGCCCAACGGCTTGTATTGGGCCTCGGTGATCAGTCTGCTGGGATTCATTACTAATCGCCTCAATGTCAGCCTCATCGGGTTTGAGACTTACGTTGGGCATCACTACATGCCGAAGTGGACCGAGTTCTCCGTGACCCTGATGATTATCGCGATGGGCTTCGCCCTGTTCGGATTGGCGGTGAAATACCTGCCGATTTTCCCTGAAGAAGGCGTGCCGGAGAAGCAGCGCATCCGAACCGAAACCAGGCCTGTCGTGGCTAGAGCGGTATTAGGCCATGCGGGAGATTGAGCCAATTCGTAGCGATCTGGGCTGGAAGCGGTTGACCAACAGCGTCAGCGGAAAGTTGATCGGGTCGCTGTTGGCAGTCATGGTGGTCATCTTCGCCCTTCTGGGATATCTAAATATCCGTTTGCACCGCCAGCACCTGGAAGCAGCCACGCTGGCCAGCGCCGAGGGGATCAGCGACGTAATCAAGCACAGCACCACCTATTACATGTTGCGCAACGATCGCGAGGGCCTCTACCACGCGATTCGAACCATGGCGGACGAGCCCGGAATGATCAAGGTGCGCATCCTTGACCAGGAAGGCCGAGTCAGCTACTCCACCGATCCAGCGGAAGTCAGCCACGTCCTCGATAAGACGGCGGAGGCTTGCTATGGCTGCCATAGTCAATCGCAGCCGCTGGCCCGCCTCAATCGCCCCGACCGCTTTCGCATTTATCGCAATGGCGGCGGGCACCGGGTGCTGGGAATCATCACTCCCATCGAAAATCAACCCAGCTGCTCCAACGCTGAATGCCACGCGCACCCTGCCAGCCAGCAGGTTCTGGGCGTCCTCGACACAAATCTCTCCCTGGCAAAAGCCGACGCTCAACTCGCGGTCAGCAGCACCCGCATGCTCTCTTACACGGCGGGGGCAATGCTGATTGTGGTGGTCCTGAGCTGGTTGTTTGTATGGCGCGTGGTTGGCAAACCCATTAAGGAGCTCGAGAAAGGCACCGAACATCTTGCCCAGGGCGAGCTTGGTTACCAGATCGAGGTGCGATCCCAGGACGAAGTAGGAGACCTGGCTCATTCCTTCAACGGCATGAGCCTGCAGTTGCGTGCGGCCAATGAACAAATCGTCACCTGGGCCAAGACCCTCGAAGACCGGGTGGTGGAGAAAACGAGGGAACTCAGAAGCGCCCACGAACACATGCTCCACGTGGAGAAGATGGCCTCTCTGGGCAAGATGGCGGCGGTGGTGGCGCACGAGGTAAACAACCCGCTCTCCGGCATTCTCACCTACGCCAAGCTGCTGCGAAAGTGGGTGGGGTCGGGCCAGGCCGGGCACGAAAAACGCGACGAGGCCATGCAGTGCCTCGACCTGATTGCCGCCGAGAGCCGGCGCTGCGGCGACCTGATCAAGAACCTGCTGAGTCTTTCGCGCACCGCGCCCATGAACGTGCAGTCGACCGACCTGCAGGAAGTGATTGACCGGTCTCTCCTGCTGGTGCGGCATCAGTTGGAGTTGGGCGGGATCGAGCTGCAACTGAAAGTCGCGGAAGGCTTGCCGAGGGTGCCGTGTGATCCGGCGCAGATTGAACAAGTCCTGCTGGCGCTGATCATGAATGCCATCGATGCCATGCCCCGCGGTGGCACTCTTTGGATCGAGGCTCAGCTGAACAGCGATTCGACAGAAATTGAGATCAAGGTGCGCGACGACGGAGCGGGCATCGCTGCCGACGTTTTACCCCAGATTTTCGAACCTTTTATGACGACCAAAGAACACGGACGCGGAGTCGGGCTGGGCTTGGCCATCAGCCGCGGCATCGTGGAGCGGCACAACGGCCGCATCGCAGTGGAATCGGAATTGGGTAAGGGCACGACTTTCACTGTGACCCTGCCCAGTCAAGCTGCACAGGCTCCGCTGGCGGCCGCTCGCCACGCCGCGACGAAGGTGAGGTGATTGAAGTGAGCACACAAGGAAAATTGCTGATCGTGGACGACGAACTGAGCGTGCGCGACTCGCTGGGCAAATGGTTTCGCGAAGAAGGCTACGAAGTCACTACCACGGAAAACGCCAGCGACGCTCTCACCCGGCTGGCGGAACAGCGCTGGGATGCAGCCCTCGTCGACATCAAAATGCACGGCACTGATGGCATCGAACTGCAGCGCCGCATGCACGAAGTCGATCCCGAACTGATCGTGATTATGATGACCGGCTACGCCTCGGTCGAAACCGCGGTCGCGGCGCTGAAAAACGGCGCCTATGACTACGTGACCAAGCCCCTCGACCCGGACGAAATCGCACACCTGGTAAAAAAAGCTCTGGAACATAAGCGGACGGCTCAGGAAAACGTGCTCTTGCGTGAGACCGTCGCGGAGGTTGCGCGTCCAGGAGAACTGATCGGGCAAAGCACTCCCATGCGTAAGATCCTCGACGCCATTGAGACGGTTGGTCCCACCGACGCGACGGTGCTGGTTACAGGAGAGAGTGGAACCGGCAAGGAGCTGGTTGCGCGCGCGATCCATCAGGCCAGCCCGCGAAGATTTCATCCTCTGGTCGTGATTCATTGCGGCGCTCTAACTGAAACACTTCTCGAGAGCGAACTGTTCGGACACGAAAAAGGCGCGTTCACCGGCGCGCAGTATCGCAAAAAAGGCAAGTTCGAAATTGCCGAGGGCGGGACCGTTTTTCTGGACGAGATTGGCGACATTACCCTCAAGACGCAGACCGACCTGCTGCGCGTATTGCAGGAGCGCGAAATCACCCGCGTGGGCGGCAATCAGATAATCAAGGTCGACTTCCGCTGCATCGCCGCCACTAACAAAGACCTGGAAAAGCTGATCGAGGAAGGGAAGTTCCGTCCCGACCTTTTTTACCGGCTCAACGTCTTCCGCATCGAACTGCCGCCGCTGCGCGAACGCCGTGAAGATATTCCTGTGCTGGTGGACCACTTCGTGCGCAAGTTTGCTCTGGCGATGAACAAGCGCATCATCCGGGTGTCGCCCGCGGCCATGAATCAATTGCAGCAGCAGCCGTGGGTGGGGAATGTTCGGGAACTCGAGAATGCAGTGGAGCGCGCCATGGTTGTGGGTCAGGAGCCGGAGCTGCACGAGCAGGACTTCATCTTCAAACCACAAAACGCTTCCAACGGATCGAGCAAGACCTTGGAAGATATGGAGCGCGCCCACATTCTGCGCGTGGTGGAGGAATGCGGAGGCAATCAAAGTCACGCCGCCGATATTCTCGACATCGACCGGGTCACTCTCTATCACAAGCTGAAGAAGTACGGCTGGTCTCGCAGCCCCGGTGAGCGGGAGAAGAAGCCCGATGAAGTCGCCCGATGAAGGCACGCGATGAAAGAGCTGCAACTGTTGCCGATCGGGAATGTGGAGGACGGGCTGCTGAGGGATCTGCGTCCCGCCGTCGAAGAAATTCTTAGTGTTCCCTGTAAAGTCCTTCCCGTACATCTGGACCCGGAGTTCGCGTTTCACCGCGAGCGGCAGCAGTACCACTCCTCGGAAATCCTGCAGCACATGCAGAGTTTTCTGAACCCGGATACCTGGCGAGTGCTGGGCATCGCGGCCGTCGATTTGTACATCCCGATTCTCACCTTCGTTTTCGGCGAGGCGCAGATGGGTGGCCCCTGCGCCGTGCTCTCGGCGCACCGGCTGTGCCAGGAATTCTATGGCCTACCGCCCGACCCTGACCTGTTTCGCCAGCGCCTGCTCAAAGAAGCGGTCCATGAATTGGGGCACACGCTGAACCTGACGCACTGCGACGACTACCGCTGCGTCATGGCCTCGTCCCACGCCGTGGAGTGGATCGACCTGAAAGAGGGCGCGCTGTGTTCCGTCTGCCGGGCTGCGACAGAGCAGGTGGCACAGGGTCAGCCTGCGCGGAACTACTGAAGCGCCTGGACTCACCCCGCCGCTAACAAGGATGCAGGGATCCTTCGACTCCGGCGGGCCTTCACTTCGCGAAGTCCCGACTACGCTCAGATGACACTCCTCATAGATCGCCTCTTCGTCAAAAAACACCAACCGCCCGAATCCTGGCTTCTAAGCCTAGGATCCGGGCGGCTGGTGTTTCAGCGGTCCCCTGCGAGGCTGGTGCGCCTCGCTGGCCGCGAGGTGTACTTAGGATAGGAAGAACTCTTTGGCCAGCGGCAGCCACTCCTTCTCCGGGATCTGGGCGGAGAGGTTGTCTACGGCGACTCCACCATCCTGGGCGTACGCTCCCGCGACGGCCATCGGCATGCGGCGCTGCAGGCGGCTTGCGGACTCCTCGGTCCACCAGCGGGCCATCGCTCCACCCAGCAGGTTGCGGAAGCTGGTCTTCGCGTCGGGGGCCTGCACCGTTACCAGCCAGCCTTCGCCGTAAGGATCGCGGAGCGCCAGCTTGGGATCGGCCGCCAGCGCCTCGTTGATGTCGGTGACGGTGCCCTCGATGGGCGAAATCATGTTGACCGCGGCTTCGTCGCGATAGAGTGTGCAGATCTTCTGGCCCTGGCGAATCCACTGGCCGCGCTGCGGCAGCGTGATGCTTGCCAACTTGCCGGTCAGCTTGGAGGCAAAATCGTCCATGCCGACGCGCACCAGGTTGGGGCTTTCACTCAACGCCCAAGTGTGGCCCGGATGATAACGCAGATTCTCTGGGACCTCGAAGCCGCCGACCAGGGCTGGCTGCAGGCGTGGCACAGCGGCGTCCTGCTTGGCGGTCGACATCTGCAATGTGGGTTGGACAACTGCTTTGCGGCTGCGGAAATGATCAATCAGTAAGAAGGCGGTGAATGTGAAGAGAACCAGTAGGACTACCATAAGTCACCTCGTCGGAGGGCCGTCTAGCGAGCCGCTCACACTTTTGTTAAGGCAATCGCCGTGCCAAGAGGAGGCGGTTTGTGAATACGTGGTTGGTGGGTGGCGATCTACTGCGGAATCAGGTGGATAGAGAGAAGATGATTTCTCGACGTGGGTTCTTGCGATGAGATCGGCAACAGCGCTTTGATGACAATCGCAACAGATTGGGTGTTGCGATGATGGGGCGTTGTTGCGGGTGACACAAATGAAGTTATGCAATCAACGACTTACGAGTAGCTGCGGATCAGGTGAATTCTGCAACAGCGAAAGCTGAAGAATGCAACGGTGGAAGTAACAGGGCTGGAAAGTGTAGATGAGAGCTTGTGCCTTCCCTGATGGGACTCTTTCCGCCTTTCCACGTCTACCGGCACTTCCGTGCCGGGCTTTCACATGCCGCCCCTTCGGGGCTGAACCCTACTCCGGGGCGTACTCTACTTGCAGTTCCGCGTCTGCCGTGCTGGCGGGTGCTGTTACCGCGATCGCTCCGTACTCCAGACCTTTTTCGAAGGCTTTCAGGTTCAGATCGAGGAAGCTACGCGGGACAGAATCCGCAACTGCTTTGCTCACGGCTTCGGGATCCAGCAGGCGAGTGACCGCAGTGAAGAATCCCACCATGACCGAATTCAGCACCATGCGCTTGCCCAGTTCTTCTGCGATCCGAGTGGCTGGGACGCTGTAGACCTTGGTGTCCTTCTTGAGATCGGAGACGCGCACCAGATCCTGCTCGATGATCAGTGTGCCGCCATCTTTCAGCTCAGGACCGAAGCGCACATACGCTTCCTGCGACATCACGACAAGAATGTCCGGCTTGGTGACGTAGGGATACAGCACCGGCGAGTCGGAGAGCACGAGCTGCGCGCTGCAGGCGCCGCCGCGGGCTTCCGGGCCGAAGTTCTGTGTCATGGTGGCATAAGCGCCTTGATAAATCGAAGCCGCCTTGCCTAGTAGGATGGCCGAGAGAATCACTCCCTGGCCGCCGAAACCCGCGATACGAATCTCAGTTAGCTGCATACCGTCTCCGGTTGACCTTCTTCTAGTTGATCTGGTTCGATGTATTTGTCGCCCAGCGATTCCGTGTATTGCGCTCGCATCATGGTGCCGTAGTCGGGACGGTCGCGGTCTACGAACTTGCCGACCACGATTTCTCCCGTCAGAGTGAGGCCGACTTCATTGGTGGGCGCCCCATGCCGCACTTTGCTCTTCTCTTTGTAGTACTTCATGGTATCCAGGCCATCGCCCAGCTTGTTGCGCCGCTGATACAGCGTGGGACATGGTGAGATCACTTCGATGAAGGAGAAGCCTTTCTTCTGAAACGCTTCGCTGATGGAGCGCGCCAGTTGCCGTACGTGGAAGGTGGTCCAGCGCGCGACGTAGACGGCGCCGGCCGCCTCGACGAGGTGCGGCAAATTGAACGAGGGCTCGAACGTCCCGTACGGATTTGTCGACGTTGTCGAATGGCCCGGAGTGGTGGGCGCAGTCTGGCCTCCGGTCATGGCGTAAATCAAATTGTTGACGCAGATGACCTTCAGATCGATGTTGCGGCGCGCGGCGTGGATCAGGTGATTGCCGCCGATCGCGGAAAGATCGCCATCGCCGGAATAGACAACGACGTTCAGCTTGGGGTTCGCCAGTTTCAGTCCGGTGGCGAACGGGATGGCGCGACCGTGCGTGGTGTGGAAGGAATCCAGCTTGACGTAGCCCGCCACGCGCCCGGTGCAGCCAATGCCCGACACCAGGGCCAGCGATCCCAGATCGATTTTCGATTCGATGAGCGCGCGCGCGAAAGAATTCACGGTGGTGCCGATGCCGCATCCCGGACACCAGATGTGGGGCATGCGATCGGTGCGCAAGAATCGCTCGACTGGATTTACGTCTGCGCTATCAATGCCGGTGATTAAACTGTCTGACATCTGCTGGCCTCCACGATTACTTTGAGGATGTCTTCGGGTCGATGAACCCCGCCGCCCGCGTGCGACACGGCGAATGTTTTGGCCTTCCCGGCTGCGGCACGCTCGACTTCGCGCACCATCTGGCCGAGATTGAGTTCCGGAACGACGAATGCTTTCACCTTCGCCGCCAGTTCGCGAATCTTTTTCTCCGGGAAAGGCCAGGCGGTGATCAGGCGCAACTTGCCGACGCGCAGACCTTGTTCGCGGGCTACCCCGATGGCTCGCTGTGCCACGCGGGAAGTAATGCCGTAGGAGACGACCACCACATCCGCCCCCTCGAGCTGTTCCTCTTCGAAGAGGGCGATGCGGTCGGCGGCGTTGCTAATTTTGGTTTGCAGGCGGCGAACCAGCTTGTCCTGCACCGGCGGAGTCATGTTGGGATAGCCGCGTTCGTCGTGCGTCAAGCCCGTGACGTGAAAGTTGTAACCTTCGCCGGCGTGCGCCATTTCCGGCACCTGATCGCCGTTGGTGCCGTAGGGCAGGTAGTCTTCGACCGACTTGCGAGTGTGCTTGCGCGGCGTGATTTCGATCTGGTCGGCGGGAGGAATCACTACCTTCTCGGTCATGTGCCCCACCACTTCGTCCATCATGAACATGACGGGGACGCGGAATTCTTCAGCCAGGTTGAAGGCGGTGATGGTGAGGTCAAAACACTCCTGCGGAGAGTTCGGGCAGAGCGCGATGATCTCGTAGTCGCCATGCGAGCCCCAGCGCGCCTGCATCATGTCGGCTTGCGCGGGCAGCGTGGGCAGGCCGGTGGACGGGCCTCCGCGCTGCACATCCACGAACACGCACGGCGTTTCGGTCATGGCGGCGTAGCCGATGTGCTCCATCATCAAAGAGAAGCCAGGCCCGGAGGTGACGGTGAACGCCTTTGCTCCGCCCCACACGGCGCCCTGCAACGTGATCGAGGCCGCCAGTTCGTCTTCCATCTGGATGAAGGTTCCACCTACGGTCGGCACTCGAGAGGCGAAGCGCTCCACCACTTCGGTGGAAGGGGTAATGGGATATCCCGCGGCAAAGCGGGCTCCAGCGGCCAGTGCGCCTTCGCAGCAGGCGTGGTCGCCATCGAGAAAATGTGTGCCCGTGAGCACACCGCGAGGGTCAGCTTTCATTTGTTACCTGCCTTATCGGAAGCCACCTTGGTGGCGTAAATGGCGAAATCGGGGCAGTACATCCCGCACAAATCACAGCCGCTGCATTTTTCCGGATGTACAACATGCGGGGGATGGTAGCCCTTGGAATTAAATGCGGATGAAAGTGCGAGCACGTGGGAAGGGCAAAACTCCACGCAGAAGCCGCAGGATTTGCAGTGCTCGACAACAATGGATACACGTCCTTTTGCCATGAGATCTCCACACTGGAGGTGGTAGAACACCCCACAAAATCAGATGTCATTATGCTTTTTGGGGCGGGCAGTTGGGTGTGACGAAGATCACGGCTGTGTGTGAAGGCGCGCACAATGCGTGCGGCGGCGTGTGGGAAACGCGTCACAGACAAAATGTGAGCGATATCACAATGGCGTGTGCCGGCCAACACAGCCAACTGTTCGCTCCGGGCAGACACTGGCCTCAGACGAGACCGGCCCAACAGCGTGCTGGATCGCGCAAGAGCGACCCTTGCAAGGCCAGGTGGGCGCAAGGTTGCCGTATAGAGGTTGCAAGAGGAGGCTTGAGCATGCTCTCGCCATACGGAATGGAGATTGTAGAAAGCTGCATTACCTGCAAACTGCGGGCGGACCGCATTTTCTGCGATTTGCCCGACCACGCGTTGCAGACTTTTGAAAGCATCAAGTTCGTCACCGCGTATCCCCAGGGCGCTGTGCTGTTTGTAGAAGGGCAGCTGCCACGCGGCATCTTTGTGATTTGCAAAGGCAGCGTAAAGCTCTCGATCAACTCCCCCAGCGGCAGGACCATGATCGTGAAGCTGGCCGAGCCGGGAGAAGTGCTGGGATTGAGTGCCACCATCTCCGGCAAACCCTACGAAGTTACGGCCGAGACCATCGATCCCTGCCAGGTCAATTTCGTCAAGCGCGAGGATTTTCTTAAATTCTTGAGGGATGACGTGGATGCCTGCTTCAAGGTGGCCGAGCAGTTGGGCGAAAAATATCACAATGCCTGCAAGGAAGTGCGGGCGCTCGGACTGTCCCACTCCGCCGCTGAGAAACTGGCGAAATTACTCCTGGAATGGAGCTCCAAGAACGGCGAAGGCGCGAAACTGGAGCCCCGGTTGAAGCTTCGGCTCACCCATGAAGAGATCGCGCAGATGATTGGAACTTCGCGGGAGACCGTCACCCGCCTGTTTGCGGACATGAAGAGGCGTCAGATCCTGCAGTCTAAAGGCTCGACCCTGCTGATTCGCAACACGGCGGCCCTGCGCGAGATGGCGAACCACAACTAGCTGAGCCTCTCTGCGCTGGCAAAGCTCGCGCCGAATGTGACCTCCCCAATAGGCTTGGGGAAATGTCGATCCTCTTGTAATTCCAACATTCCAAAATACTTAAGTCTTCGTGATCGAAATCACAATTCAGGGTGATGAAAGTCACCGCCGGGGAATTCGTTCTCTCTTATCGTGGCTGCGTGGGTGGGCTCGAGCGCCCGGTTCCAGTGGGAGGCAAACTACAAATGACTACACTAAATGGCAACGGGCATCATTCAGACCCAAATCATACTGGTCCAAATCATGCGATTCCAAGTCAATCAAATCATGGAAGCCAGAACAAGCCGCGACTGATTTTCTGGGAGTTGACCAAAGGCTGTAATCTGCGCTGCATCCACTGCCGGGCCAGCGCGACGGAGTTGAGTTCTCCCGATGACCTTACAACCGAGACCGCCAAGGCGATTATCGATCAACTCGCAGAGGTGTCCAGTCCTATTCTCGTCCTCAGCGGCGGCGAACCGCTTTTCCGCAAAGATATTTTTGAGTTGGCGCGTTACGGCACCGATAAAGGATTGCGCGTGGCGCTGGCCACGAACGGCACGCTGGTGACCAGGCAAGTCGCACAGAAGATCGTCGACAGCGGCGTGCGGCGGGTGGCCATCAGCTTGGACGGCGCCGATGCGGCTACTCACGACACTTTCCGCGGCATTCCCGGCGCGTTCGATGCCGCCATCACCGGCTTCCGCAATCTGAAAGATCTCGGCATGCAGGTGCAGATCAATACTACGATCGCCCGCCACAATGCCCATCAGCTTCCGCATGTGCTCGCGCTAGCGAAGTCGCTGGGCGCGGATGCGCTGCACACTTTCCTGCTCGTACCGGTGGGATGCGGCGTGGATATCGCGGCCGAACAGATGGTGCCTCCGGAAGAGTACGAGCGCATGCTCAACTGGTTCTACGATCAGTTTCTGGAAGGCGGCATCGAACTGAAGGCGACTTGTGCGCCACATTATTTCCGCGTGGTTCGCCAGCGGCGTGCGGCGGAGCACCGCTCCGCGGCAGCAGCCGCGCAGGCAGCGCAGCCCGCGATTCCTGAGGCATCGAGTTCGCCAAGCCGTGGCCCCCTCGGCATCGGGCCCACGGACATGACGATGCCCGGTTCCACCGGAATCGAGCTGAAGCCTCAGGGCATCGGCAAAGCCGTAGGACACCCGGGCGCTCATCCTTCCGACATGAATGCCATGACCAAGGGATGCCTGGCCGGAACCGCAGTATGTTTCATTTCTAATCAGGGCGAAGTTTATCCCTGCGGATACTTGCCAGCCCTGGCGGGCGACCTGAAAAAGCAGCGGTTCGCCGACATCTGGGAGAACTCATTCGTCTTCAATCAACTGCGCGACGTGAACAATCTGAAAGGGAAGTGCGGGTGCTGCGAGTTCCGCAACGTTTGCATGGGCTGCCGCGCGCGAGCTTTCGCCGCCACCGGAAACTATCTGGATGAAGAGCCGTTCTGCGTCTACGAACCGAAAGCCAAGGGCCTGAAGGAGAAAGATCTTACGCCCGCAGAAGTTGCACGCTAGACACCTGCACTTGCGAAAGGCCTTTCACCACAGAGGCACAGAGACACAGAGAAACAAATGCGAAACCAATTCATGAGACCCGGCTTGGCTCCAAGCTGTTCCTAACGGTTTCTCTGTGCCTCTGTCTCTCTGTGGTGATGCAATTTTCAACGAGCCAAAAGACTCGGCTCAGCGCAATATCCCTCAACTTCAGCCTCGCAAGTCCCCAGTCCTCGCCTGCTTTAAGGATTGTAACTTAATGAAAATACATGAGATAGGTGATTTGTTAAGAGATTCCTTCCTTTGGTCTGTCGGATGCTTTTCATAGAGGTGGGGTAGGAGTCGAGAAGTGGAACCCACTCTAATGGTTGTTGGCCTGAACTACCGCACGGCCCCCATGGCCGTTCGCGAGCGCTTCTGGATCAGCGAGAACCGGCGCTACGATGCCCTGGTGAGTTTGTCAAAGGCGGAAGGCATTGAAGAACTCATTGTGCTGGCCACCTGCAACCGCACTGAGTTCCTGATGTGGGTGAACGATGTCACCTTGGCGGCCAATTCGGTGATGCGGCTGCTCGGCGCCGAATACGGACTCATGCTGTGCGAGTGGAAGCATTTCTACCGCCTGCTCGATGAAGCCGCGCTCTTGCACATCTTCCGGGTCGCCTCCAGCCTGGACTCCATGGTGATGGGCGAGCCTCAGGTCGTTTCCCAGGTCAAACAGGCGTGGCAGCAGGCGCAGAGAATTGGCGTCACGGGCCGGTTCCTGGATGCCGTGCTGCAGAAGGCGCTTACCGTCTCGAAGCGGGTGCGCACCGAGACGGCGATTGGCAACGCGGCGGTTTCCATCCCGTACGCGGCCGTGGAACTGGCGCGCCAGATTTTCGGTTCCCTGGAAAAAAAGAAAGTGCTGCTGTTGGGCGCGGGAAAGATGAGTGAGCTTTCCGCCCGTGGTTTGCTCAACCACGGCGCGACCTCGGTCAGTGTGATCAACCGCACGCTCGAGCACGCGGCCGAGCTGGCCACGAAACTGGGTGGAGTTGCGATCCCGTTTGAGGAGCGCTGGCAGCACATGGCGGAGGCCGACATCATCATCAGCTCCACATCTTGTCCTCACATTATTCTGAGCCGCGAAGAAGCCGAAGTGATGGTGCGCGGCCGCAAGAACAAACCGCTGGTGATCGTGGATATCGCAATGCCTCGCGACATTGACTCGGCGGTGCGTGAGGTCAAGGGCGTCTATCTCTACGATCTGGACGACCTGGAGAATGTGGTCGGCCAGAATGCGGGCGAGCGGGAAGCGGCCGCTGCCGAAGCTCAGAAGATTCTGCAAGCCGAAGCCAAAGGCTTCCGGCGCAGGCTGATGGCGGAGTGCGTGGTGCCGACGATTGTTGCACTGCGCCAGCGGCTCGACGAAATTTGCCGGCAAGAACTAGATTCCTTCCGACACGAGAACGGACCGTTCTCCAAGGACCAGGACGAAATGTTGGATGCGGTGATGTCCCGGATGACGCAGAGAATTGCGGGGTCCCTGGCCCGAGAGCTGAAGGAACTTCCAGAAAAGGTGGAGCAAGAACAGATGACCACTGCATTGCAGCGGCTGTTCCACCTGCAAACGCCAGAAAGGGCGCTTGCCGGCACCATATCCTGAAGCGTTCTACTTGGGATCGTTGGTTCCCGGTTTCACGGCCAGCACGGTTTTCAAGCGATCGGGAGTGAACGGTACTTCCCGAAGTCGCGCGCCGGTCGCATCGAAAATCGCATTGCCGATCGCTGCCGCTACCAGTGTCACCGCGGTTTCTCCCGCGCCGGTCGCTTCCCCTTCCGGGCGATCGATAAGAACGCACTCGATGACCGGTACCCGGATTCCAAGGGACAGCATGTTGTAACTCTGCCAGTCGACCGAAGTCACTTTGTGATCGTCCCACGTGATTTCCTCTCCCAGAGCGCGGCTCATTCCCTGCAAGATTCCTCCCTCGATCTGGTTACGCAAGCCATCCGGGTTTGAGATCGGTCCACAATCATGGGCAAGCACAAACCTCCGGGGCTGCACTGCCCCGCTGGGCTGATCTACATCCACTTCTGCAATGAGGGCCGCGTAACCGTTGTCGCCTTCGTAAGCGACGCAGGCAATTCCGCGACCGCTGACCGTGCCGCTGCGCGTCGCGCCGGCTTTCGGCGAGGGGCGGGCATCCCAGTGCGCCGCTTTGGCGGCGGCTTTCAGGACTTCAATGAGTCTGGTCTCCTTCAAATGCTGTAAGCGATAGGCGACCGGATCCGCCTTCACGCAGGCGCTGATCTCATCCATAAAGCATTCGTGCGCGAACGTGTTTTGCAGACGTAATGGGGAGCGCAACGGTCCGGTAAAGAAAGGCGATTTCACCGCATGCGTCAGTACTCGTTCACTGCGGATTGAACCTGCCCCAGCACACGTGCCGTTGATGCACCCAAGCACATACGATGGGGCCGCATTGCTGCCGTTGCGGAGCTCCCCGGAAGGCGCGACCGCAGCTCGCGGAGTGATCGTCTCGGGAGCAAACCCGGCCAGCATTCCTGTGACTACGTTTCCCGGTCTGTCGTATCCTGGTCTCCCGCCCAACGACGCCGCCCAGGTCTCGCAGTCCCAGGCATCAATCGCGCCCCTGGCATCGATTGCAGCCTGCTGCTCCACCACGCATGCGGAACCGTAATTCTCAGAAGTGAACTCCTCTTGTCGCGTGAGTTGCACCCGAACCGGACGGTGCACCGACTGTGAGAGCAGCGCCGCGTCGTAGGAAACTGTATCCGCAGCATTCAACCCGTAACAGCCGGAGCCGCGTACAAAGATCACGCGCACGCCGTCCAAGGGCAGGCCCGTCAGCGCTGCGATGCCGTGCTGGGTCGGATATACGGATTGGGTTGCTGACCAGACTGTCGCGTGATCCCGTTGCACGTCGGCCACCGCACAGGACGAGCCAATCGAACCGTGCGCCTGGTAGGGATGCAAATAGGTCGCTCGTAGAACCCGCGAAGCTGATTTCAGCATGTCATCCACATCCTTGGAATTGACCAGCATCACGTCGCGCGAGGGCTGCTTCCGCATGTAATTGTAGAAGTCCTTTTGTGGGGGCAACCCTGGGCCCGGCTTCCAAACGACTTTCAAGTCCTTCGCCGCTTGTGCGGCCTGCCACTGTTTCTCCGCGACCACGCCGACGAAATCCTTTCGCACGACCACCTTGATCAGTCCGGGAACGTGCCGCACTGAATCTTCATCCACCTTCGCAACCGTTGCTCCGGTCTCGGGCGGGCGAATGACCCGGCCGTGAACCATTCCCGGCACATGCACGTTGTGAACGAATTCGAACGTGCCGGTCATAAGCGCAACGCGGTCCAGGGAGGGAACTTCTTTGCCCAGAATCGTCCACTCGCGAGCTGATCTGCGTTTCGCTTTAGATTTGACAGCGATTTCGAAATGCTTGCCTCCGATCAGATCGCCATAGCTGATGTGGCGTCCGTTCTTCGCTCTGATGACGCCATCGTCGATGGTGAGTTGATCGGCGGGCACGCCTAGCTTTTGCGCTGCCATGGCCGCAAGAGCCTCGCGTGCAGTCGCCGCAGCCTGCGCCAGATTGTGCGCGTTGAAGTTGGTTGGTGTCGATTGGCTGCCCGAGGTCGTGCCCTGGTCCGGGGTCAGGGATGTATCGCACGGAATCAGTTTTACCTTTTCAATCAATACGCACAATTCTTCCGCAACCAACTGCGTTTGAGCCGTATTCATGCCTTGCCCGAAATCGCATTTTCCAGTGTAGGCAGTCACCGTGCCGTCGGATGCGATCGCCAGCCAGGAGTCCAGCTTGGCGGGATCCACATGCGAGAGATGGGTGTCGAAGGGTCCTTGTGCCCTCGCGAATGGCTGCACGATCGCTGCCGTGCTGAAGTAAACGACCAGTGCCCCCGAGGTGTGGATGAAGTCGCGGCGTGAGATTCCATTCGTCATGCCCGACTCCTCTGGTACCGCTTGATGGCGCGCATCATTCGCGTGTGCGCAAAACAACGGCACAGGACACCCGTTAGTGCCTCGCGGATCTGTTCATCCGAGGCCTTCGGATGATCGTCCAGCAGGGCTTTTGCCGTAAGCATGACGCCACTCAGGCAAAAGCCGCATTGGGCCGCCCCCTCATCGATAAACGCTTGCTGGATCGGGTGCGGGTTTTCCGGAGTTCCCAGACCCTCCAGCGTCGTGACTTCCTGTTGTTTCACGGCGCCGACCGGCATCACGCAGGACCTCATTGCCTGTCCCTGAATGAGCACCGTGCATGCTCCGCACTGTGCCAGACCACACCCGAACTTCGGCCCGCGTAAATGCAACTCGTCGCTGAGCACATAGAGCAGAGGGGTTTGGTAATCGACGTCGACCGCGTGAATGTGTCCATTTATCTTCAGAGAAATTGCAGCCATCGGGCGTACCCCACCAGATGTGAAAAGCTTACAACGGATCTGCATCCCGAACCAGATGTGGCGGGCGTGCCCTTCGGCGCTGCTCAGGGCAGGCCCTTCCGAAAATCGCGGAAAGGTGGGGCAACCTCAGTCGTGCGGGTACTCGCGATAGAGAAAATGGGCCAGCCCCCTGCTTGAGAAAAAAGACGCAGAACGAACCACCTGGCTCCAGCCCCGAAGGGGCGGCATATGATAGCCTTGGAGGTAAGTCCGGGGTAAGCTCTTACCCCGGGGCTAACATATGCCGCCCCTGCAGGGCTTGTTCAAGCTAGGTGGACGGCGCCCACGGCTTACGCCGTGGGCTGAATTCTTTCGCCGCTTCGCGGCTGAAAGTTGGTTCCTACTCATCCTCGGCCACGCTGGCCTGGGCGCTCTCTTCGTCGCCGTCGCCGCGGATCAGGCCGAATTTCTTTAGCTTGTAGCGGAGGGCGTCGCGGCTGATGTCGAGGAGCTTGGCGGCGTGGGTCTGGTTGCCGTTGGCCTGGCGCATGGCCAGTTCGACCATGGCGTGCTCAACCTCTTCCAAAGATGTTCCACCTTCCGGGATGTAAAGACGCGGGAGCATACGGCCGTTGGGCAGGGTCTGGCCGCCGTCGGCGGGGGAAGTTCGTTCGAAGACGGTGCGGCCTCCGGATTCGCCGACGGAGAATGGGAGATAGAGCGGGCGGAGGAGCGGTTCTTCCTCGAGAATCATGCCGCGCTCGATGGTGTTTTTCAGCTCGCGAACGTTGCCGGGCCAGTTGTGTCCGAGAATCAGGCGGCGAGTTTCTTCGGTGATGCCGCGAATCGATTTCTTGAAGCGGCGGTTGTAGCGGTCGATGAAGAACTCGACCAGGGGCATGATGTCTTCTTTGCGGTCGCGCAGCGGCGGGATGAAGATGGCGATGATGGCGAGGCGGTAGTAGAGGTCCTGGCGAAACTGGCCTTCGCGCACCGCTTTTTCGAGATCGCGGTTGGAGGCGGCGATCACGCGCACGTCCACCTGCATGTCCTTGATGCCGCCCACGCGGCGGATGACCTGGTCTTCGAGGACGCGCAAGAGTTTCGCTTGCAGCAGGGCAGAGAGTTCACCGATTTCATCGAGGAAGAGCGTGCCGCCGTCGGCGGCCTCGAAGAGGCCTTTCTTCATCGTCTTGGCGTCGGTGAATGCGCCTTTTTCGTGGCCGAAGAGCTCGGCCTCCATCAGGGTTTCTGGGATGGCGGAGCAGTTGATGGCGACGAACGGCTTCTGTTGGCGCGAGCTTTCGTAGTGAATGGCTTTGGCGATGAGGTCCTTGCCGGTACCGCTCTCGCCCTGGATCAGAACGGTAGTGGCCTCGCTGGAGGCGACCTTGCGGACGAAGTTCATCAGCTCCGTCATCTTGGAGGAGGCGCTGACGACGCTGTCATAACCGGCGACGCGGCGCACCTCGCCGCGCAGGGCCTGGACTTCGGTGCGGAGGCTGGTGGCTTCGAGCGCGTTCTTGATGGTGATGTGGAGCTCGTCGAAATCGACGGGCTTGCCGACGAAGTCGTAGGCGCCGAGCTTGAGGGCGGCTTTGACGTCGTCGAGTTGAGGGTCGGCGGTGATCATGATGACGGCGCGGGCGTCGCCGTTTTTCTTGAGCTGATCGAGGACCTCGATGCCGGTGAGATCGGGCATGCGGACGTCGAGGAGAACGAGGTCGGGGGATTCTTTTTCGGCGAGCTTGAGGGCGGGCTCGCCGGAATCGGCCTCGATGACGTGGTAGCCCCACTCCTCGCACTTCTGGCGCAGGGACCAGCGGACGAGGCGCTCGTCGTCCACGACCATGATTTTCTCAGCAGGCATGCGTATTTTAATTTACTACGAAAGGCGGTAGTGGTGCAGGTTGTGAGGGAGCGAAGTGAATGGTACCTGGTTCTGCGCGCAAGACGGAAAAGGCTTTAACACAGAGGCCCCGTGGAACACAGGGAAACTCGACAGGAGCCCGGTGGGGGTACTGCGCTTGTTCTAGAAAGCCGTGTGGGCGGCGGGCATTTGGAAGGGCAGCAGCACCGTGAATTTGCTGCCCTTGCCTACAGTGCTGGTGACTTCGATGCGGCCGTGGTGGTCCTCGACGATGCGGTGGGCTAGGGACAGGCCCAAGCCGGTGCCGTTGCCTTTGGTGGTATAGAAAGGCCGGAAAATGTTCGGTAGATTCTGCGGGGAGATGCCGCGGCCGGTGTCGCTGACCAGCACGCTGGCGTAATCGCCGCGCGAGCCGATCTCGACTTGTATGGTGCCTGCGCCTTCCATGGCCTGGACTGCGTTTAGCAGCAGATTTAGAAGAACCTGGTGGACCTGATCGCTGTCGTGCTCGACATCTGCCAGATCGGGCGCCTTCTGCAGTTCGATCTTGATGGGCCGGGAGAGCACTTGCTGGCGGGCCAGCATCACGGCGTGTTCGACGGTCGTGTTCAGGTTGCTGCGGCGAACCTCGGGGCGGCGCGGCCGCGCGGTTTCCAGAAGATCGGTCAAGGTGCGGCTGATGCGCGTGATTTCCAGGCGAACGTCTTTCACTACGGCGCGCGCGGGGCTGGTTGGCGGCAGATCGCGGCCGACGATTTCGATGACGCCTGCGATTCCGGCGAGTGGATTGCGAATCTCGTGGGCGAGGCCGGTGGCCAACTCGCCCAGCGTTGCCAGGTGCTCGGCGCGAGACATCTGAGTGCGATGCAGGCGTTCAATCTCCTCGCGGCTCTCGCGCAACTGCTGCATCATGTGATTGAAGTTGCGGCCAAGGTCTCCAATTTCGTCGTTGCGCCCGGCGAAGCTGACCGAGACGTTCAGGTCGCCTTCGCTCACCTGCGCCATCTTCTCTTGCAGTTCAACCATGGGCCGCTGAATCAGGTAGGCGAGCACGAACATGGACACGGCGCAGATAGCGACCGCGCCTGCTCCGGCGACGATCAGCACGACGTGGCGTTCTGGATCGCGGAGGGATACCGTCGCGAGAGTGAAGAGCAGCAGTCCTGCCAGTAGGACGAGGCCTACCGGCAAGATTGCTTTGAGCTGCCAATTGACGCGTACGGAACTCAATCGGGACTCCTCTTCCTGTACCGAACCAGCGTACGTTTTGCTCTCACTGCCTTCCGGCCAACTCGGAGGATGGTGGAGCGCAGGAGCTACGTGCTCTGTCTCCGCCAACGGTTCCGTTGCCTTCGCCGCGGATTGAAAGCGACTAGGCATAGGCATGCAATCCGGGCAACAGGTACGTCACGCCAAAGAAGGTGAACATCACAATGGCAAAGCCCAAGATGGCGAAGTAGGCGGCACGCCGGCCGCGCCATCCCCGGGTGATGCGCATGTGCAGATAACCGGCATACACCAGCCAGGTAATCGCCGCCCAGGTTTCCTTTGGATCCCAGCTCCAATAAGAGCCCCAGGTGCGATTGGCCCAGTACGCGCCCGCCGCGATCATCAGGGTGAGTAAGGGAAATGCGATCGCGATGGTCTTGTAGGTGATGCGGTCCAGTTCGTCGGCGCTGGGCAACATGCGCTGCAGATCTTCACGCCTCCACAGCAGTAACAGGTACAACAGCGAAACAAAGATTCCGCCGACCAGGCCCGAGAGAATGAACGGACTGGCAGCCAGGCTGGTGGGGAATAGGCCCTCAGCGTCGAGGGAACCATACATGCCGTTTCGTGCCCGCATCTGGAAGATTCCGAGCGCCATCACTTGCAAAAGTATGCTCAGGAACACGGCGCGATTGGCCATGCTGAGGAACCCGTCATTGTTCGTCTTGCGCCAGATCAAATAAAGGGCCAGCGGCGCCGCCGCCACTGCCAACACCAGAAGAAGGAGCCAGCCGAGATCGGGGATCACGACGAACAGCCGTACACCCCGGGAGAGGAAAACTTCTGATTTCTCTTCCGGGTTCCATGCGATGACGCTGAGCCCTCCCCATTTCTCAAAGCGGGTCAGGATGCCCAGATAGGTGGCGACGGTAAAAAGGCTGGTCGCAGCCAGGAAGGTTTCCGTCTTCATCTTGTCCTGGATCAGGAACATCATGGCCAGCGCGAAGCTGAGCGCACATGCGGCGTAAGCCAGCATGGCTAGTGTGACGTGCACGTGCAGCCAGGTCGACTGCAGTGCCGGCACCAGCGGATGCACTTCGGTGCGCAACAACTGCATGAGCACCACACCGACGATCGCCACCGGCATGGTCACTGTTCCGATGACCTTCACCTTGAATTTTTTCTCGGCAACCAGCGTCAGCACGGCGAGCGTCCAGACGAACATGAGCAGCATTTCGTAAATGCTGGCAAACGGCGGATGTCCCGCCTCATACCAGCGCCGTGCCACTGCGCCCGTATTGGCCAGCAATCCCGCCCACGTGGCTAAAGAGGCGAAACGGATATAGGACGGAAGGCCGGTGATCCCGAACGCAAGGTAAAGCGTTCCGGCGCCGGAATAGAAAATGAGCGCCGCATAAAGCAGGTTTGAGTCGTTGAGCAGATTGCCGCTCTTGACCACGTTCAGAAATGCCATGAACAGCAAGAAGGCAACCCCCAACCCCACCATCACGACCAGCGTAGTACCGGTCGCTGCTGGTTGCTGTTCGATCTTTGCCGCTCGCGCCATAGAGACATCCTCCATTGCCGGTTTCAATTCCCGGCGAGTGCCGCGACAGGCGCCTCGGCGCCTGCCCGCACTGAAACTTTCAGTTCTGACTCGATGTGTTCCACCAACTTGCGGAAACGCTGCTCAAACGCATCTTTGTTCTTATTCGCGGTGCCACCAACCCAGAGCCGCAGTTGGCCACGGGCGTCGCGCACCGGCACGGCCCACACTCGGGCGTGGACAAAATAGAAGACCAAAGCCAGGCCAAAACCCATAACGACCACACCTGCCCAAACTCCCCACTGGCCGGGTTCGTGCGAAACCTCCAGGCCGGTGTAGTAGGCCATCTGCACGTCCTTGCCTTCGAATGCGTAGGGCGCAGACGCGTTCTGCTCGATGCCTTCGATCGGAGGCAGCCAGACGTTGGCGGATTTTCCTGATTTCCGCGATTCCACAACCAAATGGGCGGCTGGATTTTCCAGATCGTTGGACCGGGTGTAAACCTGGCCGTCGCGCACGACGTAGTCGGGAATAAACTCAGCGAGTCGAACCGTAGTGTCGGCATCGAGAGGAAGCGTTTCATCCAGACCAATCGTGATTTCCTTGGTAGCCTGGCCATCGCGAGGAGTGGCTGTGAGCACGAGTTTGTCGATCTTTCCGGTCTTGCCGTAACTCGCCTGATAGAAACGCACCCCAGCGTAAACCAGAGGATCGTTGACGACGATCTGCTTGCGAAGAACTACTTGCCCATCTCTCAGAACTGCCAGATCGGACCACCAGCGCTTGGGCGAGCCGTCGGCGTAATTCTCCTGACCGGCCCCATCACAGCGGACGGCAAAGGGTAAGCTGCGTGTGCTGCCCTTCTGCAGTTGCACCTGATTCGACTGTTGTCCGCGAGTCAAGGTGACGAAGGCGCGCCAGCCGTACAGCGCGTCGATGATGCCACCGAGAAAAATAAGGAGCAAACTGGCGTGCACGATGTAAACCGCCATTTCAGAAAAGCGGTGGCGTTCGCCGAAGAGAGAGAAGCTGTTCTCGTGTACGATTCGCTCGGGGTGGAAGCCCTCTTTGTGCAACACCCGTTCGGCCACGCTCAGAGCGGCTTCTTCATCCTTGATCGGAATCAGCACATGATGGGGGAGGGCCTTGCGAAACGTTTCATCGGGACTCTTATAAGGACGGGAAAAAAATCTCCAGGCATTGGGGAAGCGTTGCACCGAGGCAGCGATGATGCTGAGGCTCACCAGGGTGAGCAGCAATACGAACCAGCGGGCGTGGAAAACGTCGGTCAGGCCCACGGCATCGAGCAAGCGGAGCACTTGCGGCGAATAAGCACGCTCCATCTCTTCGGCATCGGTCGCGGGACGCTGCAAAATCACCGTTCCCGCCGCCGAGAGGATGACGACTAGAATGAGCAGAACGACCCCGGTCTTAATGGCGCCGAGGGTTTGCCAGGTTTTCCGAGCTAGTGAGTGGCCGCTTGCCCCCATTGTTTTTCCCCTTCCCCGCATGGAGAAAGCACGTTTTGCGCCAATGCGGGGAAACTCCGGGAAGTCGCTGAAATGTCAGAGAATCGGGCGGGTTGCGGGAAAAAATCGTGCGGGTAGGTTTGAGCCATATCACACAGCGGATTGGACTTCTGCGGGAATTTGGCGCAGGCTGGAGGTGACAGCTGGACTCTCCCAAGGGCACTTTCCGTCGGGGGCGCCAGGGGCGCATGAACATTTCCAGGGTTCGCGGATCACGCCCGGATGTGATAGACATCACAGGAGAAACGGACTCGGAACTGGTCAGATTTCTGAGGGCGAAAAGCCTGCTTCAGAGTCCAATGTCCTGGTCGGAGGACGACTGGGTTAAAGCGTGGGATTACTTGGGTCATTTTGACCATTCCGGTGTGGGAGAAGCCCCATTTGTGATGAAGTTTTCAACAATTGCCTGCTCCTACGAGGTACAAGCTGACTCTCAACTGATTTTCCTGCAACGTGTTGCAAGGACTGTTCAAAAATCCGAGGGGTTGGAGAACTAAGGCGAGATGCGTGCACAAGCGGCTAAGAAGGGAGTTGTGGGAGTGACCTGGGAATCAATTGATTCGTATCCCCGCACCGGGCGCAAACTCAGGGCGCTTGTGTGTTTCACGATGGTCCTTCTATTTGCTGGCCGGGTATCAGCTGCGAAACATCCGGTGCCACTCGATCCAAAGGCCGATCCCTCGACCTGCGTTGCCTGCCATGAGGACAAGACGAAGGGCAAGTCAGTGCATTCCGCCATCGCGATGGGCTGCACCAGTTGTCACGAGATCCGCACCGTAAAAGACATAACCCACATCAAGCTGATCACAACGACTCCTTATGCTCTCTGTTTCACCTGCCACGCGGATAAGAATGCCGCAGACATTAGGGGCAAGGTTCATCCCCCGGCGGTACGCGACTGTTTGAAGTGTCATGACCCGCATACCTCGGACAATAAGAATCAGTTGTTGAAGCCCGAATCAGGGGATGCGAAAGAAAACCTCTGCCTGAGCTGCCACAAGACCGGGCTGAACGTTCCCGAGAAAGGGAGCCGGCATGCGGCCCTCGACATGGGCTGCGACACCTGCCACACCACGCATAAGACGGGCGAGGTCGGCAAGATCGAGTTCGACTTCCATCTCACCAAGGCGCCGCCGGCACTATGTCTCGACTGCCACGACCCAAAGAGCGCGGACCTGCAGAAGGCGCACCAGAACCAACCGTTCGCCACGGCCAATTGCGTGAGCTGTCACGATCCGCACGAATCCGCCGCTCCCAAGCTGATGGCAAAATTCACGCATCCGCCATTTGCCGACAAGCAGTGCGACGTCTGCCATGCTCCGGCCAAGGATGGAAAAGTGGTGCTGACGCAAGCAAGTGTGAAGGCGCTTTGCGTGACTTGCCACGATGATAAAGCCAAGCTGATCGACACAGCCAGAGTGCAGCATCCGGGGGCAGCGGGCGATTGCACCGACTGCCACAGTCCCCATGCCAGCCCGCAGCCGGGACTTCCCAAGACGAACGCAGTCGATATCTGCCTGGGGTGCCACAGCGACCAGGCCGAGCAGGGTAAGAAGCATTATCTGCACCAGCCCGCGTTTATTCAGGGCTGCGCCACCTGCCATACTCCCCATGGCGGCGACAACGATCACCTTCTCCGTGCCAAGGGAAATGCGCTTTGCCTGGAGTGCCACGGTCCCGACGCCGTGCCACAGAAGCTCGAGGCCGAGCATGTCCTGACTATCTTTGACGGAAAAGTGAAGTTGCCCGAAGACTACTACCAGAAGAACAAGGTGGCGATTCTGCCGCTGAGATACGGACTGGGCCATCCGGTGCAAGGTCATCCCGTGTCTGATGTGATGAATCCAGCGAATATAAGCGAAGTCAAGACTCGCTTGACTTGCCTATCGTGCCATCAGCCGCACTCTTCGGCGCAGCCCGACCTGCTCGTGAAGGACCAGCAGAACAACATGGCGTTCTGCGATAGCTGCCACAAGAATCGAACGAATATGCGAGATACTGCGACGCCGAAAAATTAGAAACAGGAGAATAGAAATGATCGCGCTTCCTCACAAATCGAAACTTAACGCCAGGGTGCTGGCGGCGCTGGTGCTCCTGCTCGCTATATGCCTGGCTGCGCCGGTCTCGATGTACGCCGACAAGAAGAAGAAAGCCGACGCCCCTAAGCCGGCCGAACCTCCCAAACTGGACATTGATACGTCGAAGCTGGTTTGGCCGAACCCGCCCAACATCGCGCGCGTCCGCTGGCTGGGCTACTACGCCGGGATGAAGATCGACCGCACTCCGGTGGCAACTAAGAAGAAGAAGCAGAGTTGGATGGACCGCGTCGCCGGCGCCAAGCAGGAAGACAATGTCGACAGGCTCAAGACTTTTCCCTGGCAGTTGCTGGGACCGTACGGCATCGCCATTGACTCCAAGGGGCTGGTGTATGTGGCCGATCAAAAAGTTGGGGCGATCTTCATCTTCAATACTGAGACGCACGACGCCACTCTCATTAAGAACGGAACCGACGCCCATTTTGGCTGGATCAACGGCCTCGCCATCGACGATAGCGACCGCCTGTTCCTCTCCGACGGAAAAATGCATCGGGTCCTGATCTTCAGTCCTAAACATGAGGTTGAGGGCCAGATCGTGGAGGGACTGGTGGATCCCGTGGGACTGGCGATCGACACAGACAATCGGCTTCTGTATGTGGTCGATGAGCAACAGGATCAGGTCTTCGTGTACGACGCGGACACCCTGAAGCTGCTGCGCAAAATCGGGAGCGCGGTGACTCCCGCCAAGAAGCACTCACTCACGACGCCGGGCGACTTTGCCGCGCCGACCAATGTTGCCGTCGACAATGATGGCAACGTTTACGTCACCGACACGCTGAACAGCCGTGTCGAGATCTTCGACGCCGACGGCAACTTCATCAGCACCTTCGGCAAAGCCGGCGATGGTCCGGGATACTTTTTCCGCCCCAAGGGCATCGCGATCGATTGTGATGGCCACATCTGGGTGGCCGATCAATACCAGGACCGCGTGCAGGTGTTCAACCGCGAAGGGCAGTTGTTGACCTACATTGGCGACACCCATGCCAACGGTCCCGGCCAGTTCAAAGCGCTGGTCGGTATTGCCATCGACAAGCAAAACCGCGTCTTTACCACCGAACAATATCCGGGCCGCATGCAGATGTTCCGCTACATCACCGACGCCGAGGCGGACGCCGAGAGGAAGCGGCGCGAGGCGGAGTTGACCAAAACAGCGGACGCGCGCAAGCAGTCGACCGACGCCCAGAAGCCGGCCGATACATCCGCACAGCAGCCGGCTGCGGCAGCGACGCCGACACCGGAAACCGCAGCGCCCGCCCAGAAGCCCGCGGGATCGCCGCCAAACTAAGCACGCCCAAGACCCCCAAGCCCCGGCTTTCTGCGAGCCGGGGCTTTTTCTTCGTAGTCGATTTCGACCGTTCCACACTTATCGCCCAGCTTTGGTGACATTCATCACCCTCAGAGGTGAGGGAAGTCTTAAACGCATTCCAGAAATGAGTCTAATGTCACAAAATCATTAGGAGATTCCACGTGAGGAGCTGCGTCACGACTGTTGCAGATCACCACACCGACGGGTTGGTTACGTGGGTCATTTCAAGCACTCCCACTGCGGGAGAAAACCCAACCTGGCACTCGCTGGGCCGTTCTCCGCACTCGGGCCTTTGTCGCTCCAGAATTATAAGTCCAACCGCAGCAATCACTTACAGATTCACTGTGGAGAATCGCCATAGCCAAACGCCACGGTGGTTCTCGTGCACATGGATGGCTAGGAGGTTTCAAAAGAACCTCCTCACCATATGGACCTCGAGAGTTCACGCACCAACGCAATCGAAACAAGAAGTAGAAAGCAACGTGTTGCAACACTTCATAATAGGAGATCGATCATGAAAAAGAGCTTGTTAGTAATGCTGATGATTCTGGCCGTGGCGAGTTTTGCCGCTGCCCAGATTCAAGCGCCGACCTCTGACGTCCTCGGCGCCCACCTCAATTACGGCCGTGGCTGCGCAGCTTGCCACGCACCACACAGCGGCGCATGGGGCAACGGCGCCAACAAGTCGGGCGACACGACCGCCGGCACCTCGATCCTCTGGGGCCAGGATGTGGGCGCTCTGTACGGCAAAACCATCATCACGGGCAGCACCAACGGCAGCACCGGCTACACTGAAGTTCTGCCGACCAGCATGGCCGCTGGTACTCCCGATGTGAATGGCCTGATCACCTGCCTCAGCTGCCATGACGGCAACTATGCCACCGGCGCCATGATGAAGAACCAGGTTTATGAGACGCTGCCAGCATCGTACGGAACCTGGAACAGGATTCCGACCTTGCTCGGCAACAACGGCGACGGCGCCAACAGCTACCTGGCCACGCACCCGGTGGGCTTGAACGCCACCGTTGCCTGCGGCGGACAGTGGAATTGGGACTGCGTCGAGACCAACGGATCGATCGCGATGAGCGGCCCGAATTCCTCCGCGTTCGTGACCAACTACGGCTTCTTCGTGAAGACCAGCGCGTACAACAACACCGCTGTGGTTACCTGCACGAGCTGCCACAACCAGCACTTGATGAACGTCGTCAAGGTCACGAACGGCAAGACCAGCGGCTTGCCGAGCGGCAACTACGCGACGATGTTCTTCGTCCTCGCCCCCTACAACCCGGCCAGCGGCACGGCTGGATCGAACCAGACCGCGCAATTCTGCCGCCAGTGCCACGGTGGAGAAGCGAACGAGTCGAACGGAAGCTACGTAATCCCGACAACTTTCTAAGCTGTCGGCTAGTAAACTCAGGGGAGAGGAAAACTCTCCCCTGTTTTTTTGACCCAGTTTCATGTGAGGATAGACTTTATGAAGCACCAACAACCAATGCGAACCCTAATTCTCGCATTGCTTTCGCTGACAGCAGTCACCCTTGCGATGATGGTGACGGCGCCGGCCCAGCAACTGGCCGTCTCCCACACTCCAACCAGTGCGGCGACGCAACCCAACGCTGCGGAGCAAGTCACGGGCAAGCCGGTGGCGCGAGTCAACGGAACCGTATTGACGGATCGTGACCTGCAGCGCGAGATGTACGTGCTGTTCCCCTACGCGGCCCAGCACAATGGCCAGGTGCCTCCGGAGATGGAACCGCAGCTCCGCAAGGGCGCTTTGCAGATGATCGAGTTCGAGGAACTGGTGTACCAGGAAGCGTTGCGCCGCCAGATGACGGTACCGCCAGCCAAGCTGAAAAAGGCGGAGCAGGACTTTCGCGGCCAGTTCAACAGCCCGGCTGAGTACCAGCAGTTTCTGAATTCAGAGTTCAAAGGCTCGGAGAAGGCTTTAGACGAGAAAATAAAACGATCGTTGCTGATTGATGCCTTCCTCAAAGCCGAAGTCGATGCCAAGTCAACGGTCTCGCTGGCCGAAACCCGCGCTTATTATGACAAGAATCTGGCCCGTTTTGAGTATCCCGAAGGCTTTGCCATTCAGACTATTTCTTTCCTGCCTCCGGAGAAGCCGACGCCCGACACTATGAAGGAGGAGCGCAAGCGCGCCGAGGACGGGCTGAAGCAGGCGAAGGCGACGACCAACTACGAGCAATTCGGGATGCTGGCGGAAAAAATTTCCGAAGACGACTACCGGGTGATGATGGGCGACCACAAGAGAGTGGACCGCGCCAAACTGGCACCGCAGGTGGTGGATGCGCTTCTCGCCATCAAAGAAGGCGAAATCACCGGCATTATCCAGGTCGAGCAGGCCTTTACCATCGTGCGGTTGAACCAGCACGTCCCGGCCGGGAAAGCGAAGTTTGCCGATGTGAAGGATAAGCTGCAGAAGGAACTGCAACAGCAGAAACTGAATTCCGTACGTGCGGCCCTGGGCAAGAGGCTGCGGAAGACGTCGAAGGTGGAAGAACTTTAGTCTAGTCCGACACCCAGATTGACGTGGTCCGGGAGGGACCGCCGATAATAGCCCGCCAGTTTACTGGCGGGGATCAGCCGCGCAAGACGGTCTTCGTGCTGGAGGCACGACTGAAAAATCCTCCTGAACCAAGCCAGGTTTCAGCCGCCCCTACGGGACGGGGTTCCTCCAACTGCCGTCTCTCCCCGGCGTTGAAACGCCGGGCTATTGTCAGGCGTCCCTAACGGGACTCGCTCCTTACCCCAGCTTGTTGTCGCTTCATTTCCCACCCACCGCTTTGCGCCGTGGGCTGCATTTCCGCCGCTTCGTGGCTGGCAGGGCGGCCTCCGGCCCTGCAGCCCCCGTCTTGCGCCAAATGCCTTGCCTTCTTGAGTTTAGCTGGGTTATTTGCCCCATAAATGACGCCCTAATTTCACGCCAGATTCCTTAGCTCCTTGCAGGGCAATGGTTTAGCCGACCCCCTCTTCTGGCTGGGAACGTGCTTTTGTTTCATTAGAGGAAACAGATGGCCGGTTGCCCTTCATTTGGGAAGCGCTACACCAACCCTGAAGCAGCCGGACGTGGGAACGATAGGCGGCAGTCTCGCCGCTGTGGGGAAGCCAGGACAACGCAGATGCAAAGCCGGTCTGGAGACTGGAAGAAGTTGGTGGTGAGGATGACGGCTGCTTTCCGCATTACCGCTTTGACTTTGGCAGGGGCTCTTCTGCTGATGGTGGCAGCTCAGGGTCAAGTCAAGCTTGGGGAAAACAGCATGAGCCTGAACGGAGTTCTCTCGGGAGGATACAACGGGGATTACGGAAATATGGTCCCTTCCGACCACAGCATGTCTTTCGGGGGAACGGGAACGCTGTCGGGTTTTTACTACAATCCTAACTTTCTGTCGTACACAATCTCCCCGTACCTGAATCAGGCGCGAGACAACTCATCCTTCCAATCCATTTCCAACGCCAGCGGAGTCAACATTGACACCTCGATCTTCGCAGGCAGCAAGTTTCCCGGTTCCATCAACTACGCCAAATCGGACAACAGCGAAGGCAACTACGCGGTCCCGGGAGTAGCGAACTACACGACGCATGGCAACAGCGACACTTTTGGGATCAGTTGGTCAGAGATCCTGCCGGACTGGCCCAGCCTCTCCGCCAGCTTCCAGGCGGCCAAGAACCAGTATTCCATCTATGGTTCGAATGACAACGGAAGCAGCGATTCGCGTTCTTTTAGTCTGCGGTCGGCATACATGCTGAAGGGCTTCAACCTTGCCGGATACTTCACCGATGGCGATTCGCATTCGGATATACCACAAGTTCTTGGGGGCTCGCCTCAGCCGGAGACCGCGACGTCTAACAGCAAAGGGTATGGATTTGCCGTAGGGCACCAACTGCCGCTTCATGGTGGATTTTCCGCAACCGTCAACCGTTCCGATGTCGATTCCAACTTTCTCGGCTATAGCTACAACGGCACGATTGATACTTATACCGGGACCGCAGCCTTTCAGCCGACGCAAAAATTCCACTTTTCCGTGAGCACCAATTACTCCGACAACCTGACCGGTACCCTGTACCAAGCCATCACTGGCGCAGGAGGCGTGGTTACGCCGCCGAACCAGGGGCAGTCGTCGAACGCCTTCGATCTGCAGGGGGATGCCAGCTATTCGGTTATGACGAATTTGCAAGCGCTGGGCTCGGTGGACCATCGCGAGCAATCGTTCCTGGGCCAGGACTACTCAGCCGACGCTTACGGCGGCGGCGTTACCTACGGGCGGGTTTTGTTTGGCGGCAACCTTAACACCGCCGGGACGATTACTGAGAACAGGGTCAGCACTTCGAGCGCGAGCGAACTCGGGTTCAGTGGCACGATCAACTATAACAAGCGATTCGATGCCTGGACGGCCGGAGTGTTCGCCAACTATGCGCAGAATGTGCAGACGCTGCTGATCACCTACATGTCCTCGTTTTACGGTTACGGCGGCAACATCCGCCGCCGGTGGGGAAAGTTTGGCTGGACCGCGGGCGCCAGCGTCAACAAGACAGGCTTGACCGAGCAGGCTGGAACCGCGAGCAGCGGCGAGAGTTACAACACCTCGATAGGCTATTCGAACTGGATCAATATCAACGCGACCTACTCGAAGTCGGACGGAAGCGGAATCGAGACGGGAGCGGGGTTGGCGGCCACTCCAACGCCGCAGCCGGTCCTGGCTCAGAGTGATCTTATCCTTTTTGGCGGCAAGAGCTATTCGTTTGGGCTGAGCAGCAATCCGATGCGCAGGCTGACCATCGCATCGAGTTTCGCCCGGGCCTATGGGAACACGAATGTAATTGGAATCCTCTCCTCGAACAACACGGAACAGATCAACACGCTTTTTCAGTACCAATTCCGTAAGATGTATCTCACGGGCGGGTACAGTAGACTGAACCAGGGGTTCAGTGCGTCGGGCACGCCGCCGGAGAAGATCTCAGCGTTCTATTTCGGGGTGTCCAGATGGTTCAACTTCTTCTAGCCCAGCCTGACCTTCCGAGCGCCAGAGAGCGAATATAAGATGCGGGTCCTGCGCCGGCTGAAGCCGGTTCTTAATTTACGAATGGCGGTGGTTCTGACGCTGGCGGTTCCGGCGCTGCTTCTGCTAGCGTCGGGGATTCCGGCGTTGGCCGGGCGGCAGCCGAAAGCCGGCGCCAATGAACTCGCACCTCCTACGCTTGAGCTGGAGGGAGGCCGCAAGCTGGTCTACGAACGCAGCTTCGGCTCCGAACGCGAAGTGAAGCCCAAGCGCGGCTTCTGGAACCGGTTGGTGGACATCGTAGCGGGTGAGCCTGACTTCAAGAATCTGGTCCGGCCCTACAGCATTGCGGTGGACTCGCATGGGCGAATCATCGTCACGGATCCGGGCGCAGCGGGAGTTCACATCTTCGATTTCGCCCAACAGAAGTACAAGTTTATCGAGCGCCGCGATAAAGATAAGGATGCAATGCTGGGACCGCAGTGCGTCGCGGTCGATGCTCAGGACAACATCTACGTCACCGATTCGCAGACCGGCAAGGTCTTCGTCTTTAACTCTGGCGGAAAGTACGAGCGCGTGATCGGCAGCCTGAAGGGTGGTGAAGGATATTTCAAGCGTCCCACCGGAATTGCTGTGGACTCCGTCACCCAGCGCATCTACGTGACCGATACCCTGCGCGACAAAATTTTCATGATGGATATGCAGGGAAACATCCTGCAAACCATCGGCAAGAAGGGCGATAACAACCTGGGATTCAATTTGCCGACCGAGCTGCGATTGGATGGCGAGAACTTGATCGTAGTCGACGCCATGAACTTCAGGGTACAAGTGCTGGACCGCTCGGGAACCTTTCGCTACTCCATCGGGCAAGCCGGCGACACCAATGGAAGCGTATTTCGGCCGAAGGGGATTGGCGTCGACTCGGAAGGCGATTTGTACATTGTCGACGGCCTGTGGGGAGTAGTGCAGGTATTTAATCGCCAGGGCGATTTGCTCTATTACTTCGGGAAAAGAGGCACGCACGCGGGCGAGTTTCAATTGCCGGCGGGATTATTCATCAGCGGCGATGACCGAATTTTCGTCGTGGACTCCTTTAACCGGCGCATTCAGGTCTTTCATTATTTCGGTTTGAAGAAAGCCAAGGAAGGGATGTAGTGAGGCGCAATCTTTGTTACGTGGGCCTGATGGTGATGCTGGCGGCAGGGACTCTGCTCGCCCAGTTCACGGGCGACGTGATCGGCTCCCACGATCTGGGCCCCGGCAGCAGATCGCCCATAACCGGCGCCCGCACCGATTTCTGCATGTATTGCCACGAGCCGCACAATGGCGTCGGTGGCCGGACCCCCCTGTGGAACCAGAAGCTCACCGTCCAGACCTACAGTCTGTACACCAGCGACACCGAAACCAATCGTGGAACCCAGCCGATGATGGGAGCCGACAGCAACCTCTGCCTCTCCTGCCATGACGGGACCGTGGCGCCTGGAACCACCGCGGCCTTTGGGCAGGTCACGATGTTCGGATCGATGTACAGCTACGACGTGTTTGGCACCAATCTGCAGCCGTCGCATCCCGTCGCTTTTGCGTTGCCCTTGAAAGATAACGTCGACTTGATTGCCTCGCTGGCAGCCAAGGGCAAGACGGGGGATCCAATCGGAGCCGTTCGTCTTATCAACGGCAACGTGGAATGCACATCGTGTCATAACGCCCACGTGCAGGCAAAGGATTTGATCTCGCAGAATTTTCTGGTCCGCGATAGTTCGAACGGCCAGATGTGCCTGGCATGCCACGACCCGACCCGCCAAATGGCCGGCAAGGTGAACCCGCTTTCGGATTGGGCCACGAGCGCCCACGCCCTGGTGCAGAACAAGATTTCGCCCCAGGCGAATGTGGGAAGCTACACCACGGTGGGGCAGGGTGCGTGCATTTCCTGCCACGCTCCGCACAATGCCCAGGGACCGGCGCGGCTGCTTCGCGGACCCAACGAACAGGATTGCATCGCATGCCACAATGGGGGCGCGAATATTTCGCCTGCCCCGCCCAGCGTCTTCGCCGAGTACGCCGCTCCCAAGGTCGGGCACCCCTTCCCGACAACCACGAATCCTCATGACGCCGCCGAGAGTCCGCTGCTGAATAACAACCGGCATGCTACGTGCGTGGATTGTCACAACGGGCATGGGTCCGCCCAAGTGGGAGCATTTCCACTTCCTCCTCTGGTTCGTGTTTCGCAGAAGGACACCGTGGGAATCAGCGCCACCGACGGAATGTCCACCGTAGCCCCGGTGGTAAACCAATACGAGAATTGCTTCCGCTGTCACGGAAGCAGCTCGGGAAAAGCGGTTCGGCCGATATACGGATATCTCCCGGTGCGTGCAGTTTCCGCCGGGGATCCGTTGAACATCATTCCTCAATTCAGCACTACCGCTTCTTCGAGCCATCCGGTTACTCACGTTAGCAATAGCCCTCTGCCGCAGCCCAGCTTGCTGACGACCATGTGGAATCTTAATGGCACCACGCCAGGGCGCGCGGTAGGGACGCAGATATTCTGCACCGACTGCCACAACAGCGACGACAATCGCGAGTTCGGGGGCACCGGCCCCAACGGCCCGCATGGTTCCAAGTGGACCCACATACTGGAACGCCGCTACGAATTCAGTCAGGCGGTGACGCCGGGTCAACTGATCACAAATCTGTTTCAAAACCCCGACCTCAGCGTGAACGGTCCTTACGCGATGTGCGGCAAATGCCACAATCTCGGCAGTATCATGGCGAACACCAGCTTCAGTCAGCACCAGACCCACATTTCTTCCGGCTTCAGTTGTTCGGTATGCCACACTGCGCACGGATTGGGGGGCGTCAACCCGAGTATTAGCGGCCAGCGGCTGGTCAATTTTGACGTCAACGTGGTGGCTCAGAATGGCGGCGCTCCCATTTCCTACAACCGCGCTACAAACACCTGCACTCTGACGTGCCACAACACGGTGCATAATCCGAATGGCAGCGTGACTGCCGCCCGGGCCGGAAGCGTGTTGAAGAAGTGAGGGCTTGAAGATGGCGACCGCAACGGCGGTGGCGACCGGCGTCGAAAAACCTGCCTCCATTCTCGATAAGCTGACCTACCCCGTCGCTTTGGTGGCGTCACTCTCCATATGGTTTCTGGCAATCAGAGCGCCGCTATGGTTGGACGAGACACTCGCCTACTGGCAGGTTAGTGGCGGCTTTGCGAAGGTCTGGAGCCGCTCGGCGCTCATGCCCTCTTCGATTGGTTATCTCTACACGCTGTGGGCTGCAAAGTCGATTCTGGGCAGCCATGAGATCGCGCTCAAGATTCCGTCTACATTCGCGATGCTGGGCGCTGTCTATTTTCTGTTTCGGGCTGCGCGCGAGCTGTTCGATCTGGAGTTCGCGTTTCTGAGCTGCATCTTCTTTAGCCTGGAATACAACGTGATCTTTGCTGCCACAGATGCGCGCCCGTACGCATTTGCCTTGCTGGCAACGAACTTTGCGATTTTTGCTTTCGTCCGATGGATGGCGCGACGACAGATGCGGGATGCCATCCTGTTCGGCGTGGCGGCGGCGGGGATTCTCTATTTTCATTACCTGTTCGGCGCCATCCTGTCGGCCTTTGCGATTTACTATCTGGCGGCGCGATATCGATGGATCAAAAAGGATATGCGGCAACTGGCAGGTGTGCTCATTGCTTTTACGCTGGTCGCTCTTCCGCTGGTTTTTCGGGTCGCGGGTCTGTACCAAAGCAAAGCTACCCATGTTGTTCAGGAGTTGCAACACCCCGGTCTGGCGGCGCTAAACACGCTCGCACCGCTGCAGACCCTGATTGGCTTCGGAGTCGCGGCTCTAATTGCGGCGCTGGTGAGGAAAATAAAGTTTCCCGGGCGCGAATGTTTTCCGGCAATGCTGCTCTGCCCTTTGCTGGCTCTAGTTCCGGCCGGTGTGTTTTTCGCCGTCAGCGCTGCTACTCCCGTGCATTTGGTCATCCCACGCTATCTGACAGTCACAGCGCCGGGTAGTGCGCTGACGTGGGCTGTGCTGTTGACTTGCATCGACTCGCGCGTATTGCGGCAGATCCTCTGCGTGGGCCTGGTGGCAGTCACCATGTTTGAAGTCTACAGTTCACCTGTCTCGCGCCAGCACGAATTGAATTTCAAACAGGCACATGCATTCGTAAATGAAAATATCGCCAACGATGGAGGCAACGTTCCTGTGCTCGTCTGTAGTGCGTTCATCGAGTCCGACTATACGACGACGCTGGGGAACGGCCCCGGCGAAAATCCACTGCTTTCACAAGTTGACTACTATCCCCTCCATGGCTCGGCTGTTCTGCTTCCCATGGATCTGAACGATGAGACCATCCGGGTTGGCAGCCAAACAGTTTTGGCTGCCGCCCAGCGGCATCAGAGGTTCCTTTTCGTTGTGCCCCCGTCCTCGTATCCGACTTTACAGTGGCTCGACAACTACACTCGCGGGACATTTGCGGCGCAAATTATCGGAGAGTTCGGCGAAATCCTAGTGGTCGAGTTTCGTCCTATCGCGGGAAATGAGTAGGATTGCCTCACAGAATCCCAGACCTACCCGCTATTTGTCTGCGTTATTGCGAGCCGTCGTAGAGATTCAGATGGTTCCGCTCCAGGAAGTCCAGTTTTTCCTGCAAGTGGGTCTTCTCCGGATCGGGATAGATTTGGAAACCAGTCAGAGCCGTGCATTCATAGATGTCGTGCCGAGCCAGGTAGCACGCCCGCCAGGCGCGTTTGCCGCTATTGAAGCGCTCGTTGTCCGCAGCGTCTTTGCGGTTCAAGGGAAGAGCGCCGAGCACGGCGAAGACCAGCAAAGCCAGAACCAGGGAAACGCGAAAGTCGCGGCAGCGAATCGACAAGGCGTAGAGGTATACGCCGAACAAGCCAAGAATCACGTACAGCGTGTATCGTGAATTGCCTGCGGCGGCGAGTCCCAGACACATGCGCGCATAAGAGGCATTGAGGCAAAAGACCCCGCTGTATGCCAACAACGCGGCGATGGCAGCGTCGCGGGACCATTGATCCGACCCCTGAGCAAACAACCCCTTGATCGTAACCAGCAGCCCAAGCAAGAACGCCAACAAAACAATCGAGCCGATCAAGGTTGCAAGTGTGAGGCTCAGCGCTCTGAGACCCCCGGCGTGGGCGAACATGAGGGCTACAAACCAGGGGTATGCGAATGGATTCTTCGGGGTAGGCATGGAGCACTCCACGCCCAGCGTGAACCTGTAGTTGACAAAGAACGATGCCAGCGAGGCAATCGAGATTGATATTGCCGCTGCCGTACCCCACTGATACCTGATCGACAGGCGGCGGGTATTTGCATAGTAATCGAGAGCGAGTAGTACCGGAGTCACGGGACCGATAAATATCCCGAAGCCGCTGTAGATCAAGAAAAAGTTCACCAGCAAAACGCAAATGTACTTCCAGTGATAGGGCCGGATTAACCAGCAAAAGCAATAAAGAACTATCAGTAGCAAGGGCAAGGAACCCTGCGACGGATTGGGTGACCACAACAGGGTTTCATACTGCAGGGGAGTGAGAAAAAGTAAGGGGACTATAACGTCGCTGTAGCCGATGCTGCCGTAGAGACGCACCTTGAGAAGCAGCGCCAGCAGGGCCACAAGGACGATAACCGCGCCGAGGAGGAAAGCCTCAGACCGGCCATTCCAGTGAATCCAGGGTTCGACTACCTTCTGCATCAGAGCGCCCAGGCCCTGCCGGTGCCACCCGTGCTGCCAGCGGAACATCTCCCAAATCGAGTGCTGCTCGAACAGCGTAGCGTCGTCAAAATCCCATGGGTCCCAAAACAACACATTAACGGCGTCGCGCGAGATGGGGCCAAAAAAGCGCACTCCCAGCAAAAGGTACGCACCTAAAACCAGAAATGGGGGCAAATACCTTTCCACGCTCTTCTTCTCGCCACCGATCATAACCAGATCCTTTGCGATGTTCGGGATGACAACACGTTGAGAATGACAGCATGAAGCTCCCTAGCGCCGGACGAACACTACCGCGAGGTCGTCTTCGTAGATCTTCTGAAAGCGTTGATCCCCGCGCAAAATTGTGGCCAGCGGCTTGGTTTTGTCCAGGAGCACCACGCCTGCCTCGTTCAGATAAGGGTCATTGACGTAGGAATCTTCGCCTCTTTCTGAATTGAAAAAAAGAAAGTCGAGATCGTCGCCGTAAAGATCGGTGCGGCCGTCAATCGCCACGGGATAGTCCGGCATGTACCAGGTGAGGAAGCCGCCCCAATCGAAAGTGTTGTAGAGCGGCCCCGGCTGGGGATTTTGGCGAAGGAAGTTGACGGCTTTGATGGGAAACTCGCTGCTCATGGCAGCGTCCAGACCGCGCGTATTGAATCCGGTGTTGAGGGCGATCAGGTATATGACGAGAGCGAGCGCTGCCGTCAGGCCCGCTTTCTCTGGCCAAGTCTCGCCGCCTTCGCGTTCAACATCCTGAGGCCGGGAATCGGCAATAAGGGCCGCTGCTGTTATGCAGAGGAACCATGAATCGCGCATGGTGCGAAAGGCGATAATGCTCGCGACCGTCAGCAGGGCCAGCTTGAAAAGATCGACGCGCTCTTGCCGCCCCAAGATGAAAAACGCAGCGCCGGCGAGCAACAGCTCCACGTAGTGGCTGAAGGCGCGAAAGGTGAGGGCCCGGAATTCGCGAATGAAGATGTAAGGGAACTTGGAACCCGCATAGGCAAAAACCACGGGATAGAGATGATAGGTGTAGGGTCCCAGACAGGTGGCCAGTCCGCAGGCGGCTGAAATGAGCAGCACTTTGCCGGCGGGCAAGCTGGAGCGCAATGCGAAGTCCGGGGCGATGCCAGCTCGCACCCCTAGTTCCTGGAGGAGATGCACTGCTGCGAATAATCCCACGACGAAGAGGCCGTAAATAAACTGAATGTGGCAGTTCGCCCAGACCAGAAACACCAAGGGCAGCCAGTACAAAACCTGCACGCGGCCGGTGCGGTGTGATTCCAACAATAGTGTGAGCGTCACCGCGAACAAAATCATCGACAGGAAAACCGGTCGTGGCATCAGGCTGAACAAAAATGCCGAGCAGCTGACCGTAGCGAGAATGCACGCCACCCAGAACTTTCCCGAAAGTCTGCGGAGCATCCAGTACACGGCGTAGGCAACCGCGACCGTCAGCAGCGTGCCGAATAAGCCGACGCCCACCAGCCCGAACCAGGCATAGGCACGCGACAGCAGCACTTCATAACCCCAACTGTAGGCGGCCCACGGACGATCGGCGGCCGTGCGCGAAAGAATTCCAGTGTGAGGAACGGCGTGGTGCTCGATGATCCAGTCGCCGACTTTAAGATGCCACCAGGTATCCAGATCGAGAACGGAGAACTTCAACAACATGGCGCGGGTTGCCACGGCCGTCAGCAATCCGGTCAGGACGAGCATCTGGACGAGCCGACGCTGCAATAGCCCGCGCAACTCCTGCGCAAAGCTCGTCGTCTGGACTTTCTCACGCGAGGCTGGCCGGTGGAGTGCATCGGGTGAACGCCCAGAGTCCGAAGCCGTGGTTTTCTCCGGCCCTGTCACCGTCATTGCACCGTCAAACCTGCAGTGGTGATCGTTACAGGGTTGGTCTGCCCTGCCGTTGCCCCTTGTACCTTGACGTTGTACGTTCCGAGCTCTGGATTGGTGCCAGAAGAATGCGAGCCTCCTGAGCCACCACAGGCAGTCAGCATCGCCAGAAGAACGCAGAGTCCCGCCAGCCACGTCCAATGGCGCTGCTTATTTCTTGGCCCAACCGTCGCAAGCAAAAGACCCGCCAGTGGGAAGAAGGCGAGGTAGAAGTGCAGCCGCATCCCGCTTGGCTTCTCCAGGGACGCCGAGCCCGAGGGAACGGTGATGGACAGTGAAAACGGTACGGCTAGAGGTCCCGGTGTAATTTTGGCAGGCGAAAAACTGCAGGCGCCCCCCGGGGGCAGTGAAGCTTGAGAACAAGAAAGCGTGAGCAGCTGGCCGGGAGCGCCCGTATTTGCATTCAGCAGAAGTGAATATGCCGCCGTTTCCCCGGGAGAAATAGTTTGCGGCGCAGGCTGAGCCGCAGTCGGAGCGGTGACAATTGTCACGGTCGCGGAAGCGCTCGTTTTATTATCAGCTTGCGAAACTGCGCCGATGGTGAAGGTGGCTGGGGTCGGGATGGTCGCAGGCGCCTGATAGAGCCCGCTCGTCGAGATTGTCCCCACTGTCGAATTACCACCCTGCGTTCCATTTACCGACCACGTGACCGCCGGATTGCTGGTTCCAGTTACCGTCGCCGTGAATTGCTGCTGCGTGCTGACGACCACGCTCACCGGATTTGGTGAAATCGTGACAAAGATGCCGGGCACCATCTGGCGGATGCGCGAGTTGTCGGTATCCGCAACATATAGATTTCCGGCAGCATTGCCAAACAAGCCTGAAGGGAAGTTGAGCTCCGCGCTGGTTGACTGGCCACCATCGCCGGAAAATCCCTGCGTGTTGTTTCCCGCCACAGTTTGAATGTTCCCCGTGCCTGCAAGCACCTCGCGAATTACAAAATTCTCGGTGTCGGCGATGAAAATGTCACCCGCGGTGTCCACGAACACACCGTAGGGAGTATCCAGCAGAGCGCTGGTAGCGGCGGAGCCGTCGCCGGAGTAGCCGCGTGCTCCGGTCCCGGCCACGGTATTAATGGTGCTGGTCGTTGCTGTAACCTCGCGAATGCGATTGTCGAAGGTGTCCGCGATGAAAATGTCTTCCGCCGCATCGACGAACACCCCCGCGGGAGAGCTGAGCTGCGCGCTGGTGGCGGCTCCGCCATCTCCACACGCGGTGCCAGCTGGACTACAGTCCGTTCCATTTCCGGCAACCGTGGTAATGGTTCCGCTCGACGATACCTCGCGAATAACGTTGTTTCCCGTATCCGCGATGAAAATATTCCCGAGGCTATCGACGAAGACGCCGTAGGGACTGCTGAGCTCCGCGCTGGTAGCTGGTCCGCTGTCACCAAGGTATCCGCCGGTTCCATTGCCGGCCACCGTCGCGATAGCGAGCGACGGAATCGCGACTCCGGCAACCGTGATCGTCGCCGTGCCGGTATTTACCACGCGGATGCGATTGTCCTCAGTATCTGCGATGAAAATATTCCCAGAAGCATCCAGGAACAAGCCTTGAGGGGTGTTAAGCTGCGCGCTGGTAGCCGGTCCGCCATCTCCGCAGGCTGCGGTAGATGAAGCGCATTGCGTAGGACTCCCGCCTACGGTTTGGATGTCGCCGGAGGTTGCCACTACTTCCCGAATGGCCGAGTTGTCCGAGTCTGCGACAAAGATGTCTCCCGAGCCGTCAACAGACACGCCCGCGGGAGAGTTCAATTCCGCATTCACAGCCGATCCGCCATCGCCGGAATAGGCCAGGGTGTTATTTCCGATGATGGTCTGAATCGTACCGGCAGTCACCTCGCGAATCACGAAGTTGTCTGTATCGGCGATGAAAATGTCGCCTGAAGCATCGACGACAACACCGCTCGGGTAGTTGAGTTCCGCGCTGGTCGCAACCGTACCATTCGGGGAGTAGCCGGCCACGCCGAGGGTTCCGGCCACGGTGGTAACAATGTTGGTGGTCGACGCCGCCACCTCGCGGATCGCGAAATTATTTGTGTCGGAGATGAAAATGCTTCCCGAGGCGTCCACGAACACTCCAACTGGGGCGCAGAGGAATGCGCTGGTCGCAATCCCGTTGTCACCTGTAAACTGGCAAGCGGTACCCCCATTTGACTGGTAGTAAGCCCCAGCCACGGTTTGAATGAAGCCCGCAGGGATCGCAACCCCGGCAATCGTAATTTGAGCAGTTCCCGTATTCACCACGCGGATGCGGCTATCGTCTGTATCCGCGATGAAAATGTTTCCCGAGGCATCTACAAATACGCCTTGGGGCAGACCAAGGGTTGCACTGGTTGCCAGTCCGCCATCGCCGCAGGGTGTGGTGGGATCCGGACAAATGGTTCCATTTCCAGCCACGGTTTGAATGGTGCCGGCGACTACTTCGCGGATCGCCGCATTATCGCTGTCCGCGATGAAAATATCTCCCGCACTGTCTACAAGAACGCCGAAAGGATCGTTGAGTTCGGCGCTGGTTGCCGGGCCACCGTCACCGGAGTAGCCTGCAATGCCATTGCCTGCCACGGTCGTAATGTTGCCGTTCGAAGCTGTGACCTCGCGAATCACCGAATTATCTGTATCGGCAATGAATATGTTTCCCGATGTATCCACGAACACGCCTTCGGGGCCGTTGAGCGCCGCGCTGATCGCCGGTCCGCCATCACCGGAGTAGCCACGGGTACCGTTTCCAGCCAGCACGGTGAGATTGCCAGCTACGTCCACTTTGAAGATATGACTCGAATAGAAATCTGCAATGTATGTGTTACCTGCCGCATCGTGCGCGACGCCGACTGGACTCCCGATGCTCGCGCCGAGCGCGGTTAGATTATTCGGTCCGCCGCCAGCAACCGTAGTGATGGCATACTGCGCTAGCAAAGCCTGAGGCGCAAACAGGACAAGCGCTAGAGCAACAGAAACCAGGGAGGGTGAGCTGCGACGCATGATCACTTCGCCTCCTGGCCAGAAATCCGGTCCAGTCGGACCACCACTTTGCTCTTGGTATTGCCTGGGGCGCCTATTTGCAGGATGAATCGAGGCCGCAATCCTCTTTGCCACAACTGGTATTCCGATTGCGGGATGGTGAATTCCTGAGTTGTCTCGGCGGAATCGTGCGCGGGGAGGGCGACCGCACAGGCAATGCTTCCGCCCTTTTCAGGGTGAGAGGAATCCCAGAGCGTTAGCCTTTGAATGGAAAGTTCGGACGGTCCGTGGTTCACCAGATGGATGCGAATACGAATCTGCGTTTGGGAACCGAGGCCAGTCTTCTCCAGCACTTGATAGGAACCGGAAACCAGGGGAACATTGCTGGCTCGTGCAGATTGGACCCCCAGAGAAAACAGCGCGGCCATCACCAAAGGCAATCTGCCGAAACGAAGAATGTTGCGGTTCATGTGATCTTAGCCTCCCACTGGATAGTGCCTGGACCCCAGCTTCTCGCGGCTTCAAAGCTGCGCCAGCCTGCTCGCAACAGCTTATCAGCTTGACCTTGCTAATCACCTTATAAGCGCAGTAAAAAGTGGGCTGCATTCTACGTCACTCGCGAATGTGACGACGATCACATGGGGCAAAGGGCTTGCGAACAGGTTCTGTCCTCAGTCGAATTTGCGCCAATTGCACAGGACGGGAGCGTTATCGTAGGGCAGGGCCGCCAGCAGTTCCTTTTCCGCGGCGGCGGGTTCATAGCGATGCAAGAGGAAACCGTAGTTGAGATGTAATAGACGGTCTTGAGGGTTTTTCATGAGGGCCCACTGATACGCGGCGACAATATCCGCATAATTCAAGCCTGATGCGTCGGTTTGGGTTTTGATGCGTTGGACCTCTTCGGAGTGGTTTAACTGGCTTGTGAAGGGAGGCCGCTCCAGCTTACTTAGAACAAGACCGGCGACCCGCACCCGGTCGTAAGGAGTGAACGCAAGCAGACGCTCGCAGTCTTCCTCGGAGATCACGTCCGCACCCGCGGCGCCACTGCGCATTTCGGCGGGGAGGATGCTTACGATTTGGCTGAAAAAGGCGCGTGCCAGCACGTAGGTGCCGCGCGGATTCATATGCACGTGTTCGTAGAAGAGTTCACCGCCTGGGACCCCATGCTCACTCTCGCCGGCAAAAACCGCCGCAGCGTCAACCAGGCCGACGTTCGGATTCTCGCCAGCTACGGTACGAATAACCTCATTCAACTTGGTGTCCGCGCGAAAGCGAAGTGTGTCCAGATCCTGAGCGCGGACGAAGCGCTCCTTAGCTCCAGGAAAATCCCCGATGGTCCACAGACAACGAGCGATGCGAAACTGGAGTTCGGCGTACTGAGGATCTATATCTGCCGCTGAGAGGTACAACTTCAGGGCTTCAGAATGCGATCCCGCTTCGTCTAGAGCCGCCCCGCGTTGAACCAGCTCCTCCCAGGATTTCAACCGATCCGGGCGAATATCTTCGCGATGCAAGGACGCGAAAGGCGCACAGTCCTTTAAGTTGGTGGCTACGGTGCTGATCAGGACCCGGGACCCGGAGCGGCGGGCAACCGCGCCGATGTCACGCAGGTTTGCGGCAAAATTCTCGTATACCGGCCTCATCTGTGGAGAATCGGCGCGCACCTGCCTCTCCAGAAACATTTCCATGCCGCGCCACTCGGACGCGTTGTTTCGGCTCCCGCCAGCGGCCTTCCCTACAAGCTGACCCAGCCTCGTAGAATTGAGGAAGATTCTGGCGCGGATGGCCGGCAGGGTCAGATCCAAGGGCGTTAGCACGGTCCCTGGCCCGAACGGACCGACAACTTCGGTGTTGCCGGTGTAGATAACAAAGAGGTCGGGCTGGTATTGCGCCAGATCCTTCACCATGGGCAACAGCACATGGGAGTTGATGGCGGTGATGCTGGTATTGATAACCTCAAACTTTGTCGAGGGATAGCGTTCTCGGAGCATTACCTCGAGGTAGCGGGCAAATCCGTAGGTAGGATCCGGATCTCCCCAGGCCACAGACTCGCCCAATACGAAGATCCTATAAGTTCCCGGCGCCTTTCTTGCGGGAATGAAGTAGGGGCGCGGTGTCCGGTACATGCCCGACGGGAAAAAGGGCGCGGGGAAAAATTGGTTGTCGCAATAAGCCGGGTGGCCCTGGTCTGTGCATGGGCGCATTACGCCTGTTGGGGTTCCAACTCCGCAGACGCGGAGCCCTGCCTCTGCGATCACGAGTAGTAACGCCGGGACCAGAATGGCAGTCGCCGAGATGGATAGCCAGCGGCGCCAGGTACCCCTGCGCGGCGTCGCGATTCCTTCCGGGGTTTGCTCGTCTTTAGGTACTGTCACCATTGTTCTCGGTAAGGCACTGGATTCACTGGTGTTCCGCTCCGCGGGGGCTGCTGTGGGGGGTGCCGGAACACCGAATGTCCCCGATGTGACGCCCGGAACCCTCACGTCCAGTCCAGTTGCACAGCATCGACGATAACCAGGGCGACGGGGCCCGAACAGTGGCCAATGTCACGGCATCCTGTGATAAAGATCACAAACGCCCGCCATGCCGCTCCTCGACACAAAACCAAAACCACAATCTTTTCACCAGCTAGAACCGTCTGTACATAAACTGAGCCGTGCTGGCACCCTGGGTCCGCGTCACGATCAGCAAGAAGAGCGATATCAGCACATACAGGGGGGGGATCCAGAACCAGCGCCAGCGAGCCATAAGCGCGATGAAGCCGGGATGGGATGCCTCACACGAAGGTCTCTCTTCATCCGAATAGCGGTTCAATGTCTCGATCACCAGGAGCACAGCGGCGTATCCAATGGCCAACATCAGAATCAGGAAATAAAGGCTGCCACTCAGGAAGTGCGAAAGATAGCTTGCGGGCGACACCACCGCCGACAGCATCTGCCGCACCTCGGCCAGAGAGTTGGCGCGGAAGAATATCCAACCTAAGCTGATGAGACTGATGGTTGCGCCCCACGAGATTGGTGTCCAGAAGGCCGCAGGAGTCGGCCAGTCAAACTTGCGCTGCACTTGTTGAATCTGGCGATGCAAGATGAGGAGCACTCCGTGATAGCCACCCCAGAGCACAAATAGCAAGGTCGCTTTATGCCACAATCCGAACAGAACCATGGAAATCAGCAAAGCGAGATTTCTCCACCACACTTCACGGCGCATCACGGCCAGAGGAAAGAAAACGTAGTCGCGAATCCAGAACGAAAGCGACATGTGCCAGCGCGTCCAGAAGATCGACGGATTGGTAGATTGAAACGGACGAGCGAAATTCTCGGGCACGGTGAATCCGAGCGCCTGCGCAGCGCCGATGGCGATGTGTGAGTAGCCGGCGAAATCCAGGAAAAGCCGCAATCCGTATCCGAACGCCAGGCACCACACGTCCGGCCCACTCCAGTGCGTGGCCTGATCGAAGCCGGAGTTGATGCCGTCGCCTCCGAGAATTCCCTGACCCAGCAACTGCGCCAACTGCATCATCAAAACACCGGTTGCGATGCGGCGGAACCCGTGTCCGATGTTGGGCCAAGAGGCGGGTTGCTCGGAGCGAAATTGCGGGAGCATTTCTGGCATCCGGCAAATCGGTCCCGAGATCACAACGGGGAAGAACACCATGTACAGAGCAAACTCGATGAACGACGGGTCAAGCTCCTCACCGCGGTAAAGGTCAAAGAGGTAACTCATCGCCTGGAAGGTCCAGAATGAAATCCCAAGGGGCAGGGCAAGATGCGAGAATCTTTGCAATGACGAAACGGTAGTGTTGATCGCGATGGCCGGCAGGTATTTGAAGCTGCCGAGCAGCGCCAGATTCAGCACAATACCGATGGACAGAACAATCGCAGAAGGCTTTCGCTGAAGCCATCTTCCCACCAAGAAGTTGATCACCGTGGACGCGAGCAGAACCGCAGCAAACCAAGCTCCCCATGTGAGATAGAGTGCGTAACTGCCGATCAGAAGAATGGCGTGTCTTGCCGCGCGTGAGCGAACCTTGGCAAAGATCACCACGCAAAGCAGAAAAACCAGAGCGTGCAGGATTCCTCGAAGCAACATTCCTCACCAAAACACAAAATTCCCAACAGCTAAAAGGAGCACTTCGGAACGCATGGCATTATCACGTATTCGTGCTGGTTTCGGATATGCTTTCTTGCATATTTGTGAATGTCGGTTGGTTGTGATCTGCGTTGCGGATTTCCGTCCTTCTTACCCGCTACAATGACCGGGCAGCATGAACAGATATCGCAATCTTATCGACGCACTCGCCGCCGCTCCCGGCCATCGTCCATTTGTCACTGCCTGGACCGATGAGGACGAGCAAGAGACGGTAACGTTTGCGGAGTTTCGAGGTCGCGCCCGCTTCCAAGCCAAAGTACTCTCCGAACACGAGGTGAATGCCGGCGATCGCGTGATCATCCTCATGCCACAGCACGGCGCGGCAATGACGACCTTCGTCGGTGCGATGATGCTGGGCGCGGTACCAGCATTTCTTGCCTATCCCAATTTCAAAGTTGAGGCCTCCAAGTACCGCGCCGGGCTAGCCGGAGCCACGGCAAACCTCAAGGCTAAGGTGGTCGTCATCGACGATGCATTTCCTGAAGACATGCTGGGACACGTACACCTGTGCGAGGAAGCGAAGCTGATTCGTGCCAGCGACAGCAAAAGCGTGGGGGTAGAAGGCGAGCTGCATGACCTGGAGGTTCGTCCCGAGAGCTTGGCGTTCATCCAGCATTCGGCCGGCACGACGGGCCTTCAAAAAGGAGTCGCGCTGACTCACGCCGCCGTGCTAAACCAACTCGAACATTTGGCGCAGACGCTGAGGATTGACGGAGAGAGGGACAGTGTTTACAGCTGGCTGCCCCTTTACCACGACATGGGACTGATCGCTTGCTTCATATTGCCGATGGTTTGCCACATGCATGTCGTAATGCAATCACCGCTTGACTGGGTTATGCATCCGGAGACCATGCTGCAGATCATTAGCGAGTACAAGTGCACTCTGGCGTGGCTGCCGAACTTCGCCTTTCAGTTCGTCCCGCGAAGAACGCCACCGAACCGGTGGGCACAATACGATCTTTCGTCGGCTCGCGCGCTGATTAATTGTTCCGAGCCGGTCCGATCCAGCAGCATGCAGGAATTTGAGAAGGCTTTCTCCGCGATTGGACTCAGAAGCGGGACACTGCATTCCTCCTACGCAATGGCCGAAAATGTTTTTGCCGTAACCCAATCCGATGTCAATGCGCCTTCAGGCCCCAACCGGGTTTGGGCGGATGGCCAGCGATTCCGCAACATGCATGTCGTCGCCCCCGTCGCGCAAGGGACTCCGGGCGCGGTTTGTTTCACGTCATCGGGCCGGTTGCTCCCAAATAACGAGGTCCGGATCGCATCCGATTCCGGCACTTCCCTTGCTCCGGGCTGGGTCGGCGAGATTCTCGTCAAGAGCGATAGCCTGTTTACGGGCTACTATAACCGTCCCGACTTAACCGCCAAGGCAATCGTCCAAGGCTGGTATTACACCGGTGATCTTGGCTTCACCCTGGAAGACCAACTCTATGTCATCGGCCGAAAAAAAGATCTCGTCATCGTCGGCGGTGAAAACATTTACCCGCAAGACATCGAGGAGATCGTCGCCAGCCACCCAGCCATTCATGATGGCCGTGCAGTTGCGATGGGCGTTTATAATCCCGATCTCGGGACTGAGGACATCGTTGTGGTGGCGGAAGTGGAGCGTGAAGAACTGCTTACAAATACGGTGGAGATCGAGCGAGAGATTCGCAATCTGGTCGTCGGTGGGATTGGAGTCGCGGTCCGGACAATTTTCTTAAAGCCACCAAAATGGATCGTGAAGAGCACGGCAGGCAAGGCGGCGCGTTCCAGCACGCGAGAAAAGCTATTGAGAGAGCATCCGGAACTCGACGTTCGAGGCTTGGGAGATTAACTACGAATGACCGCAGAAGAACAACAGATGATTGAACACATTGTCCATCTGATCCGAAAGCCAGGTGTAAATATTGACGAAAACACCCCCCTGGTTTCCTCTGGGCTGATCGACTCGATGGCGCTGGTGGATCTGCTGCTGAAGCTCGAAGACCTCACCCACAGGCGCATCCCCGCGGGAAAAGTGCAGCCGAAAGATATGAACACGGTTGCCTTAATGTTCGCGACAGCGCAACGCGTTGGGAAAGCTCGCAAATAGCTTCCGGAGGCATGCCGGCGGGCGCTGAAGGCCAAGCGGATTCGGGCTATGCAAAGCTTGTAGCAACTGCATTGCACAACCCTGCGCCCGATGATGGCCTACTGCAGCGGCTTTGCCGGCGTCCCCGGTTTCACCCCCGAGTGCTTTTTTGCCTGCGCCATCAATTCCAGGACCTTATCTTTGGCCTCGTAGTTCGGATTCGTATCCAACAGCTTCTGCCACGTGGCGACTGCCTTGTCGATGTCCATCTTGCCTTGCCACTCGACGATGCCCAGATTGAACAAGGTATTGGCCTTGTTGGGTTCGTAGGATAGCGATTTCTGGAACTCCGCGATGGCGGCGTCGGTGTTGCCGGTATACCAATATGCTGTCGCCATGTCCGTGCGAACGCCTGTGTTGGCTGGCGCCACTTTCAGCGCGCGCTGGTAGTAATCGATGGCCGTGGGGAACTGCTGGGCGTCGTAATAGACGTTTCCGACGTTTTCCAGAAGTCCGGCGTTGTTGGGGTCTGCTTTGAGTTTCTCGAGCAATGGTGCTGCTTGGGTGTCGGCCATTTGCTGCATCTGAGCTGGGGTCGGAGTTTGGGCGCCGCCGTTGGAATTCCCCATAGCGGGCGCGGGGGCGTTCGCGACACCAGTTGCAGCGGCTGCTGGGCTGGATCCGCGGATGAACCAGCCGCCGGCGATTCCAACTATCAGGCAGATGACCGCCAACACGTAAGCCTGCACGCTTGTCCATTGCTCATTAGAAGTTGTTCGATTTGTACCAGTCATTTTTCAATGCTCCTTCAGAGTCCGTTTCATGTGGCGGCTTTAGCCGCTGATTTCTTGCCTGTCGCGAGTCCGGACGCTAGCTTTTGCCCTTCTTCTCAACGTCCTTCTGCACGTCGGCCATGAGTTTCTGCACCGTGGCTTTGCGGTTCGCGCTGAGTTGCGGATTTGCCTTCAGCAGCTCCCGCCAAGCCGCCAGCGCTCCCGGGCCATCTTGCTTTCCCTGCCACTTGATCATGCCGAGGTTGAACAGCGAGTTGGCGTCCTTGGGGTTGTAATTCAGCCCCTGCTGAAGTTGGCTGAGGGCGCCGTCTACATCGCCGCTGTAGTAGAGACACGAAGCCAGTTCGGTGCGAATGGCGACGTTCTTAGGATCGACCTGCAACGCTTTGTCATAGTAGCCCGCTGCGTCCTTGAACTGGTGGGTAGCCTTGTAGATGTTTCCGACCTGAAAGAGCAGATCCTTATTGTTCGGATCGCTTTTCAGTTGTGCGAGCAGCGGTGCTGCCTTGGTGTCGGCCATCGTTTTCATGTCTTCAAGGCTGGGCATGTGTCCGCCCATGCCGCTGGGCATCGCGGCCGGTTGCGTGCCGCCCACTTCTCGAACCGGTGACGCGGGCGACTGAGATCCACGGAAAAGATAGCCAATTGCCAGGCCTACCAAGAGGCAAACCGCCGCCATTGCGTACACCTGCTGTATCCGCCATCCCGACCCATTCGCTGGCCGCTTAACCACTTCATCTGGCATGCGTCGTCTTCTCCTTCGATCTGCGCCTTCTTGACTTGGAGCACCCCACGAAATCTCTGATGAAGGCATCCCACGTGCCACATCGCGACTCTGAGGGTATCAGTTCCTACCCGCCTCTTTTCAGCACGTTGCCGGGAGGCATTTTCTCGACGGTGGGAAACGAACCCAGGGATTCGCGTCTTTCTCCGCAGACCCCGCGAAATTTGCCCCGACCTGAAGTAGACATGAACGAACCTCCACCTTGCCTACCTTACTGGCGCAAGGGCGGGAGGACAGCAAGCGGCATCACAGGCAATAGTGACGTGGATCACAGGAGACTTCGAGCTGCGCTAAGGTCGAGACTGCCTTGGACTTAGGGTCGGTTTGTTCTTCTTACGATGGACCGTGCGATTCCAGGCTTGAGGTCTTCTTCCTTTTCTTTGCAGAGGTCGAGCGAGGAAAGCCCCACTGCGCGAAATGACATTTCGTGCACATATCGTCGGTTTCGGTAACCTTATTGAGAACATCTTCGGGAATCCGCTCTCCCATCTTCAGGAGAGGCCGTTTCGATGCGCCGTGAGGAGCGTGGCAACTGATGCAGGACATCTCTTCGCCTGTCAAGGGATCAACCTTGCCGCGCACAGGATGGTTCGCATAGGGGTGCCCCATGGTGCGATCGGCTGTCAGAACGATCGTTGGCTCCAAACGCGAGCCAGGATGCTCGGGAGAACTAAGGTGGCACTCCAGACAGAGATCATTCACGTTGCTTCTCATCAGCTTCACGCTACCCGAAGCATGGGGATCATGACATCGCAAGCACCACTCCGAGGAATAAGGGAGATGAGGGTACAGGGACACCTCTTCTTGATGACAAGCCAGACAGCAGATCGTTGGGGATTGCTTGAGAGTCACGTACGTCGTGTCACGCTTGTTCTCAATGGCGTGACACGAAGTGCATCCCTTCTTGATGGCGGGATGAACATGCTCTCCTTTGATTTTGTCGGCGTGGCATTCCGGACAATTCGAATTTTCGTCGATCCGCGTCGGGTGTTCGGCTGCGTAGCACAGGGACGTACTAAGCAAAGTGATCAGCAGGAGGCGAAGAGGAAGCGGAGTGTGACCGGTCATAAGCACCCTCAACGATCTTTGCTGGAGTCATCTGCGTTCGGATCAATAGGCACGGTACCGAGCCCGGCCGGCTTGATGCGCGTCAGGTAAGGCGAGAACGGGGTTACCTGCAGCGCCAACTTGTCCTTGGCCGAGTAGATCCTCGGCGGATTCGCTTTTACCAGCTTGAGCTGTCCGGCCCATGGATCGAGTTTTACCCGGCTACCCAACGGCAAGGCGACGATTTGCTGCGGATTGTCCATTTCGACCTTCGGCGCGTTGCGCGCCACCTGGGCCATGAACGAAACCTGGTTGTCGGTCACCAGACTTTCTCCCAGATTCGCATGGGTGAGGTTCGGAACTCGTCCGCTGAACTCGGCCAGTACTTTCAGGAAGAGCCCCGCTTCGGCGAGGTTGTCTTTGTAAGGCGAGTTGGAAATGATCTTCAGCCCCAGCGCATCGGCGTCTCTTTCCTGCTCGGCAGAGTGTTTGAAGTCGAACAGGGGCAATTGCTTGTAGGTCGCCACGACCATGCGGTCGTTGAAAGCGAAACTGCTATCCAGTTCGTGTCCGAGCGCAGCGTGCGCCAACGCATGGGCCATGACGGTCGCGAGGGCCGCTTCGTTGGGCAAGACGTCGAGCAGTCCGCGGCTGATCAGGATGGTATGGCCGATGGTGGCAATTTCGATGGGCGCAGTGGGCAGAATGCGGCAGCGGATTTCAGGATCGAGGTTGATGTTATTCGTGACCTCGAGATTGTTGAGCACGGTTTGCAGAATCTTGTCGACATCGCCTTCGGGAGCCAGCAACCCCAGTTCTTGAAGTTTGTCGAGGACGTTGTCCTCGGCGCGGCGCTGCCAGGAACGTTGAATCTCGATCGGGTTCAAATCCGGACGCTGGGTCGAGTCTTTCGCGGTTTGCGGATCGACCACAACGTCGGTGAATTCCTGATCCCGGGCTGCGGGCCCGAGATTGTAGCCCCAAAGCCGGGTTTGCGCCTTCAGATGAGCATGCTGCATTTGCGGCTTGGTGGAATCAAACTCTTCGGAGTAGACAACCGCCGGCAGCCACACCCCTGCGCGCAGATTCATACGCCAACTGTCGATGTGGAAGGTTCCATAACTCCCGTTGAAGCGGACAATGTTGTAGCCTTCGTCTTCCACCCAGATCGCGCCCTTGAAGCGATTGGGTTGCTGTTTGTGAGGGGTCACCTCGAAGACGAGACAGCGCACTTCTCCCAGGAACTCACTTTGCATATAGCGCAGGTGGTAGTTGTGCCGGTCAAACCCACTCCGGTCCACAAAAATCATGCTGGCGAAGCCTACGGGGCTCATCGAATAGAACTTGGAGAACGCTCCCGCCATGCGCGCGACCAGTCGCTTGTCCAGATAGAACTCTTCATTCGATTGCTCAAACTGCACCCGCCCCAGGAAGTAACGGTCCTCAGAGGGTACATAACCCAGGGCAGCGTCAGGTTGCATCCGCTGCAGATACGTCTCCACCATGGGACTGTAGTTCCGCAGGGTGTTGGCCAGGACGCTTTCGTTTTCGAAGATGCGATCAATCGCTTGGTTTGGATTGGGCTTTGGAACACTCTTTGCGGGAACCAGAGGACTAATGAGAACAACCAGGGAGATGAAAAAGCCGGAACGCCACGTCATGGGAGCCTCCTTCAACGGTGTGAACCGCGGCAGGGCAACTGGAGGGAAACGACACTCAAGGCAAGGCGAGGGAACGCCACAGCGGCGAATGTGGGTGAGGGCACAACTCTTTTGGGAATTTGCGTTCAGGCACAGACATCATTCTGTGCATAGGCGTCGCCTTGGTCGAAAAAGGGGAAAAGCGGAGGAAACCACTTTTCGGCGCTCTGGGGGAAGTACGACATGATTAATCTAGTCTCACAAAGCCCGCGAGTGCAGTGATCCCAATCACGATGAAAGGTGATTGCGCTCATGCCCTTACGGGAGTGGCCCGCAGCAAGCGTCCATCGCTGTGTGAATAGCTCGCTGTCTCGACCACCTCTCAGCGATGGATGCTGGCATGGCCAAAACTGCCAAAACTTGAGGGATAGAAATGTCTAGGAAAGCCGAGAAAGTCGTTTGTAGGGCAGCCTGACGCGATTTTATTTTTTTCGAATTTCGCGGTATAGAGTTTTTCAACAGGTGCGCGACCAATTTCAAGTTTCCGTATCTAATTAAGTCATCGGACTAGTCAGAAGCAGGTAATCAATTTCTTTATCCCGGACGACCGAAACGAGATCGAGAATGGCCAAACCAATATTACTGAGTGTGGATGATGACTCCGACGTTTTGCGCGCGATAGAGCGCGATCTTCGTTCGCAGTACGGCGCCGAATACCGTGTGATCGGAAGCGATTCTCCTGAAGACGCACTCGACCTCTTGAAGCAGTTGAAGGTACGCAATGACAGCGTAGCTTTGCTGCTTGCCGACCAGCGCATGCCGCGCATGGACGGCGTTGAATTCTTGCAGCAGGCAATGGGAATCTTTCCTAGTGCGAAGCGGGCGTTGCTTACTGCGTATGCCGATACCAACGCTGCGATCAGCGCCATCAATCAGGCCAACATTAATTATTTTTTCTTGAAGCCGTGGGACCCTCCCACGGAGCATCTGTATCCGCAATTAGACGATTTGCTCGACGACTGGCAGGCTTCCTTCCGTCCAGCATTCGAGGGGATCCGGTTGCTGGGCACGCGGTGGTCACCCCGTTCGTACGAGTTGCGGGACTTCCTGGCGCGCAACCACGTCCCCTATCAGTGGATCGACGTCGAGGCTTCTGCCAATGATCCAGAAACCAAACGCCTTTTGGAAGCTCTTGGTCCAGAGGCAACCAATCTCCCAGTGGTGCTTTTCCCCGACGGGACAAGACTTCTCGAGAGTGTACCCGCGGACGTCGCGCAAAAAGTCGGGTTGCGCACACGCGCGCAAACCAGCTTCTATGATCTTGCCATCGTGGGTGGAGGACCGGCGGGTTTGGCCGCTGCCGTTTATGGAGCCTCCGAAGGTCTGCACACAGTGATGATTGAGCGGGAAGCTCCCGGCGGTCAGGCCGGCATGAGCTCCCGCATCGAGAACTATCTTGGATTTCCATCTGGGCTCAGTGGCGGCGATCTGGCCCGACGGGCCGTGGTGCAAGCCCAGCGTTTCGGTGTGGAAATCCTTGCGCCGCAGGAAGTTGTTGCTGTTCGAACGGAAGGGCCTTACCGAATCATTAAGATGGCGGATGGAAATGAGATCTCGTGCCATGCGCTGATGGTCGCGACGGGAGTGCAATGGCGGCGGCTGCAGGCTCCGGGCATAGACAGGTTGCAGGGGGCAGGAATTTACTATGGTGGTGGCGCTACAGAGGCTCTGTCCTGTAAGGGGGAGATCGTCTATGTTGTGGGCGCCGCGAACTCTGCGGGTCAGGCGGCAATGAACTTCGCTCGATACGCCGAGCGCGTCATTATCCTCGTACGGGGCGAATCGCTCTCGAGCACCATGTCGCAATACTTGATCGACCAGATTAAAGAAACGCCTAACATTCAGCTGTGGACACATGCCAGCGTAGTTGAGGCGCATGGCGAGACCCATCTGGAAGAGATTTCGGTGCTCTGCTCCGATACCGGCAAGACAGAGCGCGTGCCGGCGAGTGCGATGTTTATCTTTATCGGAGCGTTGCCGCGGACGGACTGGCTGGCAGGTATCGTCGAGCGGGACGAGCGCGGTTTCCTGTTGACAGGTCCCGACCTTATACGGGACGGGCAACGCCCGAAGGGATGGACGCTCGACCGTGATCCGTTCCTGCTTGAGACGAACGTTCCCGGCATCTTTGCCGTGGGCGATGTGCGGCATGGGTCTATCAAGCGGGTGGCGTCTGGAGTCGGCGAAGGATCGGTGGCGGTGCAGTTTATCCATCAGTATTTGAGCAAGGTATAAATGGTCGAAAAATCTGAACTACGTCGCGTTCCAGTCTTCGCTGATTTGCCGGACGATCAGCTCGACTGGTTTATCAGCCAATCGCAGGAGTTGAATCTGAAAGCCGGTGACGTGTACGCGCAGCAAGGGACTCCCGCCGACGCCATGTTTGTGATTCTTGAAGGGCAACTCCAAGGGCGAGGCGAACGAGGCGGTGAGACTTTCATCTTTAACCTGGAACCGGGCGACGTTACCGGAATCCTTCCATTTTCCCGGATGAAGACATTTACGGTGAGCGGGCGAGCCTTGGGGGACAGCCGCGCCCTGCGCTTTCCTGCCACATTGTTTCCGCAGCTGGTTCACACAATGCCGGAGCTGACCCAGCGCCTGGTGGGATTGATGTCCGATCGGATTCGCGAAGTTACCCGCCTCGAACAGCAGCAAGACCGATTGGCTTCTTTGGGAAAACTTTCGGCTGGGCTGGCGCATGAACTCAACAATCCGGCTTCCGCCGCGAAGCGCGCTGCCAACCAATTGCGGCACATGTTGAAGAAAATCAGGGACGCCAGTGTCGAGCTGGGAAAGCGGGATCTCTCACCCACCCAGAAAGCGGAGATCGAAAAACTGGAAGCTTCGTTTACGCAACAGGATGTGGTTCCTCCGAATTCGCTGACCCAGAGCGATCTGGAAGAGCAGATCGATTCTTTGCTGCGCAGTCACGGGCAGAACGACTTGTGGATGCTGGCGGCCGGCCTGGCCAAGCGGAATATCAAGCCGGAGGTGGTCGAATCGTTGTTCGCAAACCTCGAGCCGGAGACGGCTCGAGCCGCTCTGGTCAGGATCTCGGCATCGGTGGAGATCGCGAGCCTCTTGCACGAGATCGAGAGCAGCACCTCGCGGATATCGGACCTGGTCGGTGCCATCAAGGAATACACGCACATGGACCAGGCGCCGGTGCAAAACGTAGACCTGGTAAAGAGCATGGAAACCACGCTCACGATCTTGAATCACAAGCTGAAACAAGGAGTCGTGGTGCAGCGGGATTATCAACGCATCCCCCTCCTGGTGAATTCGTTCGGCAGCGAACTCAACCAGGTATGGACCAACATTATTGATAACGCGATTGACGCCATGCATGGAAAGGGCGAGCTTCGCGTCCGAACGTACCGCGACGACAACTGCGTTGTAGTTGAGATTGCCGATAACGGTCCGGGGATTCCCGACGAGGTACTGCCCCACATCTTCGAGCCTTTTTTCACAACCAAAGGAGTTGGAGAAGGCACGGGCCTCGGCTTGGACACTGTCCAGCGAATTGTGAAGAAACACCGCGGAAATATTCAGGTAAGTTCCAGACCCGGTGACACGCGTTTTCAAGTCTGGCTCCCGTTGGCGGAGGCGCCGGTCTAGTGTGCATCCGCATTCGCTAAAGGTGGCTGCAACCTTCAGATGCGCCATCGGCGGCGCTAACTCAGAGGTTTAGTAGCGTTACTGGGAATGACTCGAGGGGCGATCTGTTTTCCAGCAACGTGCGTCTACGGTACGTGTCTGCAACCAAATCACGCTCTCGGCCATCCGCTTCAGATCGCGGGCCACGTCGCCTGTTTGCGGATCATGCAGTTCCCGGCCCGATGCGTTCCCCGCAGCAGGCCAATCAACCCTGCACTGATGTTCTTTACAACAGCTGGGTGAATCGCCTTCTATAGCGCGTAGCCAGTCGGCTTGAAGACGATGCAGCCGCGTACGACCTCGGTGTAATCGGCCACCAAGCGGACCAAAGTAACATAATCAGCTGCCTCGATCGAGATGCGCAGACCATTCGTGGCGTTGTATTACCACTTCGATAACAAGGAAGCGCTCGGCTATGCGGTCGTGGACGAGGTCATCGCAAGTAAGGTTGACCAGAAGTGGGTGCAGCCTTTACGGAACGCCAAGAACCCCATCCACGTTCTGATCCGCACTTTTCAGTCCGAATCGTTGAGAAGAGAAGGTTCAGCGTGGCTGCTACTTGCTTAACCTGTCTCAAGAGATGTCAGGTCTTGATGAGGGATTCCGCAGAAGGACGGCAAGAGTTTATAAGGACTGGCACGCGCCATGGGGGAGGCACGCCCGCGGGCGCTATCGTTTGACCTGCGTTACCGACGTAATTGGACGTATGGTTCGCACTGTTAGAGATTACTAAGGAGCCACTTAATTGGAGCAGTCGCTGTCGTTGGCGCTGGAAATCTGGCGCTCTCTGCGGCTTGCCCACAACACTGACGCTACGTTTGAGAGGAACTTGGACTAGAAAAATGTCAAAGAAAATCCTTGTGGTCGATGACTCCAGGACAGCCTTGATGATGGAGTGCGAAATTCTGGAAAAGCGTACGAGCTACCAGTGTATGACCGCGGCCGACGGGCGGGAAGCCGTCGAGAAGGCGCAAAAAGAGCACCCCGACCTGGTTTTGATGGATGTCGTAATGCCCCACATGAATGGATTTGAGGCCTGCAAGATGATGCGTCAGCAACCGAGCACGCGCGAGATCCCGATTGTTCTGGTCACTACTCGCGGCGAGGAGTCCTACATGGAAGCCGGATTCCAAAGTGGATGCAATGACTACATCACCAAGCCTGTGAATGGAGCCGAACTCGTGGCCCTGCTCCAGAGCTATTTGGGCGAGTAGAGCAAGGAAGAGCGCTCGAGTTTTCCACTGTTTGTTGAATCTGCGCAACAAGGAACTTCATGAAGAGTGCCAAAAGCGACGTATCTGCGGCGCAACCCCGCGGAGCGGATCCGACCAACGACCTGCGGCTGGGAGCAGCGCGGGAGAGGCTCGCCGAGAGCCAGGGGCAAGAGGATGCGATCGATGGCCTGCGCGAGATCGTGGCCAACTTTCTCGGCTCCGAAGAAATTGGCCTGTTCAGAGTTGATCGCGGCACCTCAACCTTCCAGTGTTTTTGGTCTTTCGGAATCGATCTCGAAAGGTATGACCTGCCGCGGGCCTTGGGGGATGCTGGCCTGCAGCGCGTGATGCGCGGCGAGTGCCACATTGAGTTCGGAACTGGCGAGGGCTCCGGCACAATGACAAAGGCCCAGGCGTTTGTTCCCATCCGTTGGGCAGATCAAACGATAGCGATACTTGCGATATTGCGTTTGCTTCCTCAGAAGTCGGCCTTTGACAGGTCCGACCTGGAACTGTTCAAACTTCTTTCCAACGAGGCGGCTCAGCCGCTGTTTGGGTCGAGCTCCCGTTCGAAGCCAGCGATGGAAGGCCCAGGAATGAGTGCATGAGCCAGAATTCCCCCAAATTCAACCCGGCAGTCCTGCCCACGGAGTTCATGAAGGCTTTTGAGCCGGCGAACTCCAAAGAACCCCGGTACTTCCTTTATCCGGGGCAAGTGTTTGTAACCAGCGACCCAATGACCATCTCCACCATACTCGGGTCATGTGCGGCGGTCTGCCTCTGGGACACGCACAAGAAAGCGGGGGGAATGAACCACTATCTCCTGCCTGAGGGGCCGGATGAGGGGCCTAACCGGCTGCGCTACGGCAATGTCGCAAATCCCGAACTCCTGAACCAGGTGTTGGCGCTGGGATGCGAAATCCGAAACTTGCGGGCCAAGATATTCGGCGGATCCAGTGCGTTCCGTGCGGACCTGACGCGGTCACTGGGATCAAGGAATGTGGAATTCGCCGAAAACTTTCTGCGTTCCGCCGGCATTCCCGTGGTGGAAAAAGAAGTTTCAGGGAAGCGTGGCCGCAAGTTGACCTTTCAGATCGTCGATGGTGTGACCACGATCAAGAATTTCGACCAGTGTAGTGAGCAAGTATAGGGCGCAGGCGCTGTGAGAACGTATAGCGAGAAACCAGGCCGCCGCCGATTGGCGCGGACCACGAGAGGAGAGGCAGTGGATTTAGCAGACTTTGACCGTGACGCAGTCCTCGCGTCGTTCCTCGTGGAGTCGGAAGAGGGCCTGGACGTGATGGAGCAGGCATTAGTTCAGATGGAATCGAATGCTTCTGATCCGGAACTCCTGCCCAATATTTTCCGCGTTGCACACAGCCTCAAGGGGAACGCAACCTCGCTGGAACTCGGCGAGCTGGCCGGCTTCGCCCACGTCGTAGAAGACTTGTTGGACGTATTTCGTGAGCAGCAGGCGGTGCCCAGTGCAGACTTGATTTCACTGCTGCTGAAGGCCGTGGATGAACTTCGTGCCATGGTCGCAACCGCGAAGGCTGGGCCCCGGGTGCTTACTCCGGCACAACAGAACATTCGCAAGGAAATAGCGCGGGAGGTAGAAAAGCGGTCGAAAAGAATCGTGAGCGCGACCGGGGCGCAGGGGGAGTCGGTGGGGGCCGCGGCGAAGATGGACCTGCTGCCGGGTGCCAGCCACCGCACCTTGCGCGCTGACGTCGACAAACTGGACCACATGTTGAACCTGACCGGAGAAATTGTCATTGCGCAAGGCCGTCTGCGCCAGATGATTGAGGATCTCCGCTCCGAGCAAGGACGCGCCATCCTGGACATGCATCGCGAGGCAGAGCGCCTGTATATGGACCTGCAAAGCGAAGTCATGAGTATCCGCATGGTCCCGGTCGGCCCCCTGTTTCGCCAGTTTGTCCGCTCCGTGAGAGACCTTGCCCGGAGCCAGGGGAAACTGGCCCGTCTTGAGGTTGTAGGAGGGGATGTCGAAGTTGAAACGACCGTGCTCGAACAATTGAAAGATCCGTTGCTGCACTTGCTGCGGAATGCGGTCGATCACGGCCTGGAGAAGCCGGCTTTGCGCGAAAGCCAGGGCAAGAATCCTTGCGGGCTGATCCGGTTAACGGCCGCCCACAGCGGCGGGAACATCATCGTGAAGCTGCAGGATGATGGAGCCGGGTTTGACCGTACGCGCATCCTGGAGAAAGCGAAACGTCTTGGACTTCTGTCCGGCAAAGATGAGCTGCGCGACCAGGAGCTTTACGATCTGGCGTTCCAGGCGGGGTTCTCAACGGCTGAATCGGTCACCGACCTTTCGGGCCGTGGAGTCGGCCTGGATGTGGTGCGGCGCAACATCGACGTTTTGCGCGGGACCGCGGAGATATCCAGTACAGCCGGCAAAGGCAGCACCATTACCATTCGGCTGCCTTTGACCCTCGCCATCATTGAAGGGTTTTCGGTCAGGGTCGGCGCCGAAACCTTTATCGTCCCTCTGGAGCATGTCACCGAATGTACGGAGTTGCCGGCGGAACAACGCACTCCGGAGGCCAGCGGGATCCTTAGCCTGCGCGGAACAGCCCTTCCTTACGTCCGTCTGCGCCGCATGTTCAGCGTGTCTGGCGACGCTCCGAAGAGGGAGAACATCGTGGTCGTCAAGATCAACGAGTTCCATGCCGGAATTGCAGTCGACGAACTGCTGGGTGGCATGCAGACGGTAGTCAAGCCGCTGGGCAGGGCGTTTCGAGCCGTACCGGGCATCGCAGGCTCAACCGTTCTTGGGGACGGACGAGTCGGTTTGATCATCGACGTTCCCAGTCTTCTGCGCGGGGTAATGCAGTCGACTTTGCAGGCACAAGCGTAGTTGCAAAGTAGCCATTAGAGAGGTGAGGGACAATGAAGACCTGGCAAGATCAGAAAATAGGGACCCGATTGGGAGTCGTCTTCGGGGCCATTCTACTGTGCGTGATTGCGGTTGGGGGATTCGGACTGAGCTGGCTCGGTCGCCTTAACTCCAACATGTCAGCCTCGATCCAGAAGCGTTACAACACGGTTGAGTTGACGCGCCAGACGATTGAGCACTCCATCACGAACGCCCGCATTACGTTTCAGCTGTTCGAGACCACCGACCCCGAACAAGAGAAAAAGCTGAACCAGCAGAACGATGCGATCAGCCAGGAAATCGGCGGCCAGGTGGCGGAGATCGAAAAGACCCTTAGCTCTCGCCAGGAGCGGGAACTGTTTGAAATCGTCACTCAGGACCGGGATGCCTACAAGGCAGCACGGTCAAAAGCCAAGAAACTGTTGCTGGACAAGAAACGTGACGAGGCTATGGCCGCGTTGAGCGGAGACGTGATCCCCGCACTCGACAAGTACCGTGCTACCTGGCAGAAGTTCATTGACCTGCAGACCGCCGCCATGCAGCAAACGATGAAGGAAAGTCAGCAGGCCTACGCTGTCGGGCGCAGCATTGCGTTATTGCTCCTGATTGCCACCCTCATTCTCAGCCACACTGGCGGCCATCAGCGTGACGAAGAGCATTACCAGCCCCATCCAGCAGGCCGTCGCGCACGCCGAGCTCATCGCCGCGGGCGATCTAACCCGGGAGATAGCGGTCACCAATGCATCCGAGACCGGCCGATTGCAGCAGGCCATGCAAGAGATGAGCAGCCGGCTGTCGGGCATCATTCGAGACGTCCGCGAAGGTTCTGCGGCGGTTGCTTCGGCTGCCCAGCAGGTTTCCGCTTCCTCACAGAATCTCTCGCAGGGAACCAGTGAGCAAGCGGCTTCGGTGGAGGAGATGAGCTCCAGCCTGGAACAGATGAATGCTTCCATTACTCAAAACGCCGATAACAGCCGGCAAGTCGAGCAGGCGGCCGGCAAGGGGGCGCTGGCTGCAGAAGAGAGCGGCAGGGCGGTCAAAGAAACGGTCGAAGCCATGAAACAAATTGCCGCCAAGATCTCGGTGATCGAAGAGATCGCTTACCAGACCAATCTTCTTGCGCTCAACGCGGCGATCGAGGCCGCTCGTGCCGGAGACCAGGGCCGGGGTTTTGCGGTGGTTGCAGTCGAGGTACGAAAGTTGGCCGAGCGCAGCCAGCTAGCAGCGCAGGAAATCGGAGGCCTGGCCGGCAAGAGCGTCAGCGTGGCGGAACGCTCCGGCCAATTGCTGTCGGATCTGGTGCCGTCCATCAAGAAGACCGCTGAACTGGTGCAAGACGTGGCTGCAGCCTCCACTGAGCAGTCCAGCGGTGTGACGCAGATAAACCAGGCGATGGCCCAGGTGGACACGGTCACGCAACGCAACGCTTCGTCGGCGGAAGAACTTTCCAGTACCGCGGAGGAACTGGCTGCGCAGTCCGAGCAACTTCAGCAGTTGATGACCTTCTTCCGTGTGGCCGGAGAGCAGTCTACCCATCGCGGCGGGGACGGCAAAAAACGCGTCACCGTGCCCCTACACCCGGCCTTCAGGAGCGAATCCGCGCCGCGTGGCCAGGTTCGGACGGCCAGCGGCAAGGTGGCGGAAGAACCTAACTTCGCTCCGTTCTAGGCTGGAAGCGGGGAGCGAAACCCGAGGAAGGCCGGCAGTCCCGGCGAAACCATCGGCAGAAATGCGAGGAAAGAAGCTATGGGAGCATCGAACCAAGGGAAGCACCAACTCCCTGTGAGCACGGTGCAGTACCTCACCTTTCTAACTGCGGGCGAGGAATATGCGATCAGCATTGTGAAAGTGACGGAGATCATTGAGTACGAAGCTGTCACCACCGTGCCCAACACTCCGCTCTGGATCCGTGGCGTGACCAACCTCCGCGGCAAGGTTGTTCCGGTAGTCGACCTGGCGGTGAAGTTCGGATTGCCAGCGAGCAGCATTTCCAAGTTCACCTGCATCATCGTCACCGAAGTCATGTTCCAGGGCGAGAAGCTGACCATGGGCGTTCTGGCCGACGCCGTGAGCCAGGTAATCGAGCTTTCCGCTGACGAAATCGAAGCGACTCCGCCTTTCGGCACTCGAGTGAAGACCGAATACCTGCTGGGCATGGGAACGCTGGGCAAGAAGTTTTGCCTGATTCTCGACATCGACAAAGTGCTCTCCGCCGACGAAGTGCTCGCCGTGACCGAGTCGGTTGCCGGCGAAGGTCTGACGGACGACGCGATCATGAATTCAGCGGCTAAAGCCACAAGAACCAAAGAGGCACACTTCGAGACTGGAGCGTAGCTTGTGCCCCCTGGAACCGCCGCCGGTAAGGATTCAGGCGCCTCCCGCCAGGTTAACCCTTGCAAAGTCGACTCCTGCCCTGAGCAACTGCCTCAGCTTTCTGTTAGTCCCGCGTTGTTTCAAAAATTCCAAAAACTAATCTACTCCGAAACCGGCATCTGGCTGGGGAGTTCCAAAACCGCCTTGTTATGCGGACGGTTGTTTCGCCGGCTTCGGGCATTGGAAATCACATCACTGGAAAGCTACTACGAACGGGTTACAGGTCCGGACCAGCACGAGGAACGCGCCCGGATGATCGACGCCATTACGACCAATGAAACCCGTTTCTTCCGCGAGCCCAGGCAGTTCGAGTTCCTGGTGCAGAGAGTGTTTCCAGGTTGGCAGGAGGATGCCGAACACCGGTTGCGCCCGAGGAGAGTGCGGATCTGGAGCGCCGGATGCTCTTCCGGGGAAGAGCCGTACACATTAGCCATGTTGCTTGCCCGGCATCTTCCGGCGGAGCAAGGCTGGGATGTGCGGCTTGTGGCCACTGACATTTCGAACCGCGTGCTGGAAAAGGCAGGTAAGGGCATTTATCCCATGGCCAGGGCGGCAGAGCTCCCTCAGGATCTGTTGCACGGTTTTATGCTGCGCGGAATGGGCGAGCGGCAGGGCGAGATGAAAGTGAAAGTCGGAATCCAGCAGATGGTCGACTTTCGAAGGTTGAACCTAGACCAGGACTGCGATCTCATCGAAGGCCCATTCGACGCCATTTTTTGCCGCAATGTCTTGATCTATTTTGACGCAGCTTCGAAGCGCAGGGTGGTCGCGAACCTGATCCGTCATCTCAGCGTCGGCGGTTTCTTGTTCGTTGGCCACGCCGAGAACTTGAGCAGCATGTGCTCGCGGCTACGCAGCCTTGAGCCGACCATTTACACAAGGACAGGAGACAAGGAATAAAGGACCATCCGTGAAGACCGTGCCGAAGAGCTTGCTCTGCGGCCTTAAGTACCTCAGGAGAGCGTGTCAAGTATGCATGAAGATGAGCTGCACGTCCTGGTCGTGGATGATTCCGCGATGGTCCGCCAAGTGATGCAGGCCATCCTAGGGACTGACCGCAGGATCAACGTCAAGGCGGCGGCGGACCCGCTGATTGCATGGGGAAAGATGCAAAAGGAACCTCCCGATGTCATCATCACGGACCTGGAAATGCCGCGGATGGACGGACTGACATTCATCCGGAAAATCATGCTGGAAATGCCCACGCCAGTCGTGGTCTGCTCCGGTCTGGCAGCTCGCGGCACCGAGCTCGCGCTGCGCGCGCTGGAAGAAGGTGCAGTGGAAGTGATCACGAAGCCCAAGGTTGGGGTGCGTGACTTCCTGCACGAATCGGCCGTAACTCTTCTGGATGCGGTGTGGAGCGCGTCTCAAGCCCAAGTCCGGCCCGGGCCGAACCTGAGTGTGCCGGTAGCTCCCCGCCTGACCGCCGATGCCGTCCTGCCTCGCAAGGTCAAGTCCCGCTGTCCCGGTGCGCCGAACGGATTAATTGCGGTGGGTGCTTCGACGGGCGGAACGGAGGCTCTGCGTGTCTTTCTCACCGCACTGCCAACCGACTGTCCGCCGGTTGTGATTGTGCAGCATATGCCCGAAGGCTTCACCAGGGCCTTTTCCGAACGCTTGAACCAGGTATGCGGAATCGAAGTCGCCGAGGCCCGTGACGGCGACCGGCTGCAAACTGGCCAGGCGCTGATTGCTCCGGGCAACCGGCATATGCTCATCAATCGCAGCGGCGAAGACCTTGTCGTCCAGATACTGGATGGGCCGCTGGTGTCACGCCATCGGCCGAGTGTTGACGTGCTTTTTCGCTCGGTGGCCAGTTCCGTCGGGCCGAGAGCGGTCGGCATCATCATGACCGGCATGGGCGATGACGGCGCCCAGGGCCTCTGTGAGATGAAGGAAGCTGGAGCAGACACGATCGCGCAGGACGAAGCGAGTTGCATTGTGTTTGGAATGCCCAAAGAGGCGATTTCCCGGGGCGCTGTGGATGCGGTTGTACCCTTGGAGCAGATTGCCCGGGCAGCCCTCAGCCGACAGAGTCGGGCCGCGGGCAGGTAGAAGTAAGGAAGAGCCACGGGCAACAGTATCGCCAGACCTGCGCGCCGCGGTGTTTACTGGCGCCAGCTGAGGTGGTCTTCTCGTTGTTGGAAAATCTCGCAAAGCAGAAGTATGATGCGCTGCTTCAGGGTCACGGGCTGCGCCTTCCCGGGTTCTGTAGTCTCGGGTTTCGTATCCATCTTTCGTTCCGGAGCGGGAGCAGCACCAGCAGCCATGAATATCATCTCCTTTTAGTAGCTAGTTTTCAGAAGCTGGCCGTTAATCTTTGCGACCAGGTTCGCCGCAATCATCGGCGCGAGAGCAGGTCGGAAGCGCTTCTAATAGAACGCTCATTCTAAGGCGGTTCTAATCCTGGGGCGAGGTCACCAACGGCATAGCTCTTCAGATTCTGTTTCTTTCACGTGGAGCATGGGGAAGGCTGAGCGTGGCATGGTCTTGTCCCACGCCCGCGCACGACGGCGTGTTCGAGGTCGGGGCAAGTCGAATAGGGGCCATGTTCGCCGTTCGATTCCGCGTCAGAAGCCGCACTTGCCTTTGCAATCACAACCGTCGCCAAGTCAGAGGTAATAGTGGGCGCCGCCGGCATGGGAACCACAACGCATCCGGGCGGACACATTGAGAGTTTTCGAAGCGGAACCCGAGGTGCAAACCCTGTCGGAGGAGCGCTCCCGGCATAGCGCGAAAACGTTCGGCTCGACACCTCCCCGCGTGAACGTCCATACTAATTGGTATGTCCGCTGTTGGAAAACGATCGCGACGCGAGCGGGAGACGTCGCGGAATTCAGAGCGCACCCGGGGAGTCCTGTTGCAGGCTGCCTTCCAGGAGATACACCGCTCAGGATTTCGAAGCGCTGACCTGGATGCCATTCTGGCCAAAGCGGGCGTGACCAAGGGCGCGTTGTATTACCACTTCGACAACAAGGAAGCGCTTGGCTATGCGGTCGTGGACGAGGTCATGGCGAGTAACCTTCACCAGAAGTGGGTGCAGCCTTTACAGAACGCCAAGGACCCCATCGACGCTCTGGTTCGCATTGTTCAGTCCGAATCGCTGAAGAGAGAAGACGTTCGGCGCGGCTGCCCCTTGCTTAACCTGTCTCAAGAGATGTCAGGTCTTGATGAGGGATTCCGCAGAAGGACGGCCAGACTTTTTGGGAACTGGCATGACGCCGTGGCGGGGGCACTGCGTGAAGGACAGAAACGCGGGTTAGTGCGCGATGATATAGACGCGAATGAAACGGCTACGTTCCTGATCGCGACCTACGAGGGCTATGTCGTTTTAGGAAAGAATTCACAGGATCCACGGACGATGCAATCCGGCCAACGAAGGGTGAGCGGTCACCTCGAGTCGCTACGCCCGGCACGAGGCCGGAGGCGAGCGGTGGGCGGATAGCCGCTCCTTTTGTTGGTCCCCCTCCAGCCTTCTTGGCACGCATACCCGTTACCAGGATCAGGCGAAATCTGGCCGACTTTGGGCATTTTGTAGCCGGAGATCAGGGCGCGGTTGCGGCAACGGATAGTTTTTCCCGGTAATGAATCCTTGAAGCCCCCTATCGCCAACCCTTGTTGCCATAACATACATACTGGTAGGTATGATTGATGCAACGCTTGGGAGGAATGGCCGCATCATAAGGGTCGGATCGTCCTAAATCTGCTCCGCAGGGGGAAATGAATGGACCAGAGAACACTCAAGACAATCGCATTGGGAAGCCTCGTGCTCGTGGTTGCGCTGGGTGCGAGCTCGCAAATGCAGGCACAAGCCAAAACCGCGTATCCCGCCATGGCCGCTTTTGACCAGTATCTGATGCCGGACCGGAACGCCGAAATCGCCCTGGCGCGAAGTGCGGCTCCGGATTCCATATCCCACGACGCAAAGGTTCTGGTTCTTGGACCGCATGGCTATGAGACTGCCGTCGAAGGCAAGAATGGTTTCGTATGCGCCGTGGAGCGGGCTTGGATGGCCCCGTTCGACAATCCGGAGTTTTGGAACCCCAAAATTCGAGGCCCCCTCTGTTACAACCCGCCCGCCGCGCGTTCCATCCTTCCGATGACTTACAAAAGGACCGAGATGGTATTGGCGGGTCAATCCAAGGATCAGATCATGGAAGGAATCAAGATATTCGTCAAGAAAGAATTGCCGGCCCTGGAGACTGGTGCGTTCACCTACATGATGTCGAAGGAAGCGTATCTCACAGACTCCGGCGACCACAATATGGCCCACTTGATGTTCTATATGCCGCTCATGGACAACTCCGTTTGGGGCGCGGGTCTGCTCAAATCTCCCGTGATACTGAATCCACAGTTCGTCCAGGAAGGGATCGACGTATTCATGGTTCTTACTGGAATGTGGTCGGATGGAACGCTCGCCCCAGTCAATAATTGACGACGCGCGAATGTAGAGGAGCGCCACTCGAAAGAGATAGGTGAAGGTCGTGTCGGAGGGCATTTCATGGAGGTCGAGTTGGCCAGCAGTGGTGAAGACAGCTACGGAAGTCTTGCGAATCGCGATGCCCAGGATATTCATGTGATCGTCAAGGTTGCGCGCAATGAACTGCGGCGGCTCCTCCACCAGCGCGCCGAGATCACCAAGCGCATTGGCACAATCAAGCAAACGATCGTGGGGCTATGCAACTTGTTCGGCGACGATGAACTAAGTGATGACTTGCGTGAATTGGTAAATGGCAAGGCCGTCGTACGGCGCCCCGGGATTACCCAGGCGTGCCGTAAGGTGTTGATGGACGCTGGCTGCCCCCTGACCGCACGAAATGTGTGCGAACAGATTCAACAGCGAACCATGCTAGATCTGCCGTGTTCCAAGAATCTGGTAGCCGAGGTTACGACAGTGCTCAGCCGACTCGCGCAATACGGAGAAGCCCGCACAGTCCCAGGTGACAACGGCACTCGCGCCTGGGTGTGGGTTTCAGGTGTTGAAGCTGGAAGCTTTCGTCCCGTGGATTCCGCTGTGGACTCTCAGGTTTAGGGAGTAAGTAGCTTCCCGAGCCATGAGGTGCAGCATTCCTGGAAGAGAGAAAAGGAGTTGCAATCGTGATGGGGATGTCACCGCAACTGCATATTCTTACGAAAGGGTCGGCTTCTCGAATTGCGATCAGGGCCGGAAAGAAGATTCTATTTATCGACTCTGCGGACATCATCGCGGTGGAAGCCGAAGGTCACTATGTCTTGCTGCATCACAAATCAAGGGGGTACCTGCTGCGCGAGTCGATTTCAACGATGGCAGAGAAGTTGAGTCTGTTTGGATTTGTCAGGATCCACCGCTCGTCTTTGGTGAATACCGCCTTCGTGGAAGAGATCCAGCCGTTGTCCACAGGGGAGTACGTGCTGATCGTAAGGGGGGGCAAGAAATATACAGTCACTCGTACTTACAAAAAGAATCTACATCTTCTTGCCGAGTCGTGGATCGGCACCGACGGTTTTGACCAGATTGAACACGGCAGTCTGATCAATAGCGAGTGACATTTCCGCGGGCGAACTGATCATCGAAGGCTTTCTGGCCATACATGGCAGCCTCCGCATCGCGATCCCTAAGCTTCCGATTTCTTAAACTTTCGTTTGCGATGACGATGCGCATCAAGCGCTGCACTGCGCGCCTGCCGGAGCCTGCTATAACACTCCTGTGTGAACCACGCGTGTGAATTGTTGACATAGCTACTCCGGTTGCCACGGACAAAAAGCGTTTCCCCGCGCATCGCAAATCGACTGCCGGACGCGGACTCTGATGAATCGGTTTACTACCCTGCCCCCTACTGAATCTCACCTGCTTCTTTGAACGTTTCTACAGATATCCATAAAAAACAGTCGTTTATAGATTTTTGCGTCTGTTGAGGCTTTGTAAGTTCGGGTCCGCAAGTTTCCACGTCGTGTCTGAGTTCAGTAGTCCCACGTATTTCCCTCCAGAGTGGATCGCAGCTTGCATCACTCGGAGTGGCTTCTGCTCGCTAACAACACAATCGTTCACTTACGGAGACAACACTATGAGTCGTGCGGCAACGAAGTTCGGGATGTTTGCCGTTTGTTTGTTCTCTATGCTGCTGCTGGTTGCCAATGTTTTAGCGCAAGAGACGACCGGCGGACTGCAGGGAACTATCAAAGACCCCAGCGGCGCCGTGGTTCCCAATGCGACGGTGGAGTTGACCGGTACCTCGCTGATCGGTAAAAAGAGCCTTGAAACCGACAACAGCGGGCAGTATCATTTCGCCAATCTGCCGCCGGGCATGTACACGGTGACGGTGAAAGCTCAAACCTTCTCTGAGTTGAAACGCGACGGCATCGTGATCGAAGTAGGTCACCTTCCCACCCTTGACCTAACCTTGGCAGTGGGCGCAGCCGGCACGGTGGTGGAAGTGAGCGGCGCGGCTCCGGTCATTGACGTGACCACGGAAACCACCCAGACCAACATTACCCAGGACGTCCTTCAGGATGTTCCGCACCAGGGACGCTCCTTCCAGTCGGTCATTCAGTTTGCCCCCTCGGCCCGTAACGAACCTCTGGCCGGCAGCACCGGTTCCCCGCAGATGTCCATGGGCAGCGGCACCGGCGGGCAGTCTCCGAGCAGCGGCGGCAACGGACAACAGTTTGGCTACTCTGTGGCTGGCGGCGCCGATTCCGAAAACTCCTACCTCGTCGAAGGTCAGGAAACAGCCGATTCCATCGGCGGCTTCTCGCACACCAACGTACCCTTCGACTTCATTCAGGAAGTGCAGGTGAAGAGCTCGGGTATTGAAGCCGAGCACGGTGGCGCGCTCGGTGGCGTGGTCAACGTCATCATGAAGAAGGGTGGCAACGAGTATCACGGATCGGCTTTCGCCATTCTTGAGAGCGGCACCTGGGACGGTTCGCCCACCGCGTTTAACCGGTACGATCCGACGTACGCTACTTCGGAAAACGCTGCCCAAACTATTTTTCTCGACCCTAACTCGCAGCAATACCAGGCGAAGAGGGATAAGCTCGACGACATTATGCCGGGTTTCACCTTCGGCGGGCCCGTTATGAAGGACAAGCTGTGGTTCTTCCTCGGGTTCAATCCGGAATTCAGAAACCGCGAACGCAACGTATACTTCAACGGTTCCGGTGAAACACCCTTCAGTGCGAACCAGCAGACTTATTACACGACTGCCCGGCTGGACTACGCTTTGACCCAGAAAATTCGCGTGTTCGGTTCATGGCTCTACCAGTACCAACGGGAGAGCGGCCAGGACTTTCCCTTCGCAGATCCAACAACCCCCATCGAGAATCCCAGCACGAGCTGCTACGGTACGTTCACAGGCGCGTCCCATCCGTGTTTGGGCAGCGGCAGCCCCCTGTCTGACTTCGCGCACAACCTGGGATTTGGAGCGCCTAACACCACTACCAACTTCGGTGCGGATTTCACGATCACACCGCGCGTAGTAGCTACTTTCCGCTGGGGGATCTCGTTCCAGAACTACCATGATTTCGGCTTCCCCACTGGCGGCGCTATCCAGGATTTCCTCACAACCGGTTTCGGAACTTCTGGGAACTGCTCCCCGCAGCCCTGCACCGGGCCGCCGATTACCACAACTTCGCCGTTGTCTCAAACCGCGGGCTATCAGAACGTCGCTGCTAACGAGAACACGACCACGTATGACTCCACTCACCACAACCAGGTCGATGCGAATGTGGGATGGTTTAAGAGCGGATGGTGGGGGACCCACAACATCAAGGTCGGGTACCAACTGAACCACCTGAGCAACAAAATCTTGCAGCACTGGAACGAACCACAGATGCAGGTCGTCCCGGGTGCGAATAACTTCTATGTCACCCTGGGACCGGTGGGCCAGAACAACTGCATCGGACAGTTTGTAGGACAACTCAACCCAGATGGGAGCATTGCAAGCTGCGCTGGTACATATGGTTATCTCATAGTGCAGGACTACGGCTCCAACGGTATAGCCACCAGTGTGAACCATGGTTTTTTCGCGCAGGATGCCTGGACGATTGGCCGTGGAGTTACCGTCAACGCGGGCCTGCGGGTGGAGAAAGAATATCTGCCCGGAGAAGATCAACCCACAGGCGGCATTGGCAAGCCCATCAACTTCGGCTGGAGCGACAAGATTGCACCCCGCCTCGGCGCTGCCTGGGATGTCTTTAAAGATGGCAAGATGAAGATATTCGGCAGCTATGGCGTCTTCAACGACATCATGAAGCTGAACCTGGCCATCAGCTCATTTGGCGGCCAGTACTGGGAGAATTGCGCCTACGCCATGAACACGGACGCGCTCAATACCTTCCTCCCGGTCTTCAACAGCGCTACGCGTGACTGCGGTTCGGCGATTGGCAGCAACTCGGCGAGTCAGGGCTGGTTCGCTGGGGGACAGGGTGCAACTCCGCCAGGTTACGTATTCCTGGAGAACCAGAACCTCCGCGGCTGGCCCACTACCTGTTCGACTTGTACCGCAACGGAAGAGGGTGTTATGCCGGGCCTCAAGCCCTATCGCCAGCACGACTCCGTGTTTGGCGTTGACTACCAGATCAAGAAAAACCTGGCATTCGAAGCCCGCTGGGATCGCACTCGTCTCGACCATGCCATTGAAGACTCAGCTATCTTCGATCCGTCCGTTGGCGAGACCTTCGTGATCGTCAACCCCGGTCAGGGAGCAAACAAAACCTTCGATGGTTTTTACAACTTCCTGTACGGTACTCCCAGCGGTTGCGGTACCGGCGCTCCGGGAACTGCCGCTTGTCCGCCGAACAACGTTCCAGCCGCGCGCAGCTACGACGGTCTTGAACTGCGCTTGACCAAGAGCACCAGCAAGCGCTGGTTCGGAATGTTCTCCTACACCTACAGCCGCTTCCGCGGTAACTACACGGGCCTGACCAGCACCGACATCGGTGACGGTGGCGGCGGCCGCAACGCCCCCAACAATAGCCGTTCCTTCGATGAGCCAATGTTCTCCTTTAACGCCTACGGCGGGTCGTCGAGCGGATTGCTGCCTACGGATCGTCCCAATGCCTTCAAGGGTTATGCGTATTACGAACTGGGCGAGGGCAAGAAGATGTCCTCTGATTTTGGTATCTTCCAGTTCCTCTACAGCGGCACACCCCAAACCAGCATCATGGACGTGGGCTTCTCCTTCGCTCCGTCCGTCGGCGCGTTCCCGACCGACATTGTCGACCGCGGAAAATGGGTCAACCTAAGCCAGGATCTGGGTACCGGGGCCATTACCGCCGGCAATCCGGAAACCTACCGCACCCCCTGGTATATCCAGTCGGACTTCAACTTCACGCAGAACTACAAGCTGAGTGAGGTGAAGGTGATCAGCTTCACGGCCACGATCCCCAACCTGCTCAACCAGCGTTCCATCACGGCGTACTACCCGTTTATGGACACGCAGAATTTCGGGCAGTTTATGGCACCTTCGAGCGCCGCTTGCGGCGGGCTCTGCTCATTGGGCAATGGGGCGCCTGCCTATTCGGCATTTGAGGCGCCTTACAACTGGCAGTCCCTACTCACCAACATAGGTGGGAACAGTGTAAACGGCACCATGACCGTAAACAGCCAGTATGGCCAACCCTACATTTACCAACTGGCCCGCAGCATCCGCTTGGGGGTGAAATTCAGCTTCTAACTTTCAGCGGTGATATTACAGGGAGCCGGAATTCCGGCTCCCTTTTTTCTCTTGGTGTTTTTCATCTTGACAATCGCATTTCCCAGGAGGGGCTGAGCTACTCTTACTTCAACATCTCGTCAATGGTCACGATGTCGGCCAGGCCGGAGCAGCCGTAGATCGCCGGCAGAATGCGATCCGCCGGGTGGATGCGCCGCAATTGCGCGACTCGCTCCGTTCCCGCCCGATAAGCTGGGAGGTACATTCGGCCCAGTAACGGGTGTTGACCCCAGGCGCCGGACAGCTTGTCGGCGCGCTCTTCGGTAACCAGGAAATCGCGGCGAAGAATGGCCGCCACTTTCTCGCGCGGTGCTTGTTCTCCCCAGGTCAAGTACGACGACTGATTCTTGGCATCATCCTGCAGCAACGCCAGCAGCACGCCGATCTGCAAGTCTTCGTCGGGGAGTTGCTCGATCTCGGTGACGCCATGGGCGATGAGGATGGCGTTGTTCGCGATGCCTTCGAACAGGGTGGCGGCGCGAGTGTTCATGGTCAACACCGTTGCTTCGAAGCCGGCTTTTCCGAGGACGTAGAGATGCTGCAGGTAGGCAAACGTGGTCACGTGTCCGGGCACCACTTCGTGGCTCACCAGTTGCTCGAACTCCGGCACGGAGATCTGCAACGAAGCGTTGATTTCGTAAGTGGCTTCGTAGCGCGGACTGCCATCCGGCTTCCGCGCTCGCCCAATGTAGTTCATCGAGCCGGAGAACCATGCGTCTTTGATCGGCAAGAAGCCAATGTTGGATCGAGGAATGGACACGAGTTCCGCGGGGAGAAAGGGCAGCAGGTTGGCCGCGGCGAGGCGGTCGAAGTGGGCGATCACCGCCGCGCCCAGGGCACGGACAGAGGCCATCGGAACTACGCGATCCCGCCGCCAGGCATCGACCGCCCCGAGCAGGCCGGCAGAACCGGAGGTTGAGTAACCCGCGCGGCCCAACAACTCAGCCACACGTTCCCGTTTGGCTTCCGGGCTTGAGGGTTCCGGCGGCCGGCCGGTTGAGGACTCCACACAGCGCGCGTAGGGAACTGGCATGCCCTTCCCGAGCACTTCCATGGCGAGGTCCCACATCGTATCGAGGCTAAGCGACAAGCCCTGCAGATACTGGCCGCGCCCGCCGCCAATCTTGCGGGCCTCCTCGCGAATTCCGGCAATGGCTTGTGGGAGATCCACCCGACGCAGATATTCCTCGACCGCCTCGCGGTCCACTTTCTTGCTTGCGACGCCACAGCTCTCTCGCACCCGCGCTGCCGCCGGAACCGTGTAGGCGGCCGGCAGTGGCTCATCCGAGAACCACGAGTCGGCGATGAAGCGTCCTGTGCCCGAGGCGCACATGACATCGCCACCCCAGAGCGTGTCAATACCGAGAACTGCATCTGCGACCAATCGTCCTACCTGATCCATGGGGATTTCCTCATTCGTCTTCTACGGGAACTTTCTTCAGGGAGCCGAACCACACGTACAGGCAGAGGCCAATAAACAGCAGCGCGGAAACAGTCTGGGACACGGCATTGTTCGCGTAGAACGGCGTCTTGACCAGATCCTCGCGATATCGGGGAAACAGCCGGAAGGCTGCACCTAAAACACCACCCAACGCGCCACCTGCCATCAGCCCCGAAGCAATAATGACGCCGCGCTCGCGAATCGTTCTGCCTGCCTGCCCACCAGTTTTCTCGGAGCGTTTGTTCAAATAGTGGCAAAGGAACCCGCCAACCAGGCAAGGGGTATTCAGTTCGAGCGGCAGGTACATTCCCAAAGCGAAGATCAGCGAGGGCTGGCCCAGCATCTCCAGCATCAACGCAATCATGGCGCCGGCGCCAAATAAAAGGTATGCGATCGGCTGATGACTCATGAATCCTTCCACCAGAGCTTTCATGATCGACGCCTGGGGCGAGGCCAAAACCGGGCGCAGATCGCCCGGCAAAGCCTCTCCGAACTGGAAGGTGCGGGCGAGCATCACGACCGTGAGTCCAACCGCGATGGCGGCGGCGATGACACCGAGGAACTTCACTTTCTCCTGCGCGGACGGCGTCGAGCCGATCCAGTAGCCGGTCTTGAGGTCGGTGATGGTCTGTCCGGATACGGATAATGCGGTGCAGACCATGCCTGCGATCGCCATCACGAAGAACATACCAGTCGTCCCCGACAGCCCGAAGCGCAGCAGGACAGCGCAGGAAATAATAATGGTGAGCATCGTCATCCCAGAGACGGGATTGCGCGCGGTGGTGGCGATGGCATTTGCCGCGACGGCGGTAAAGAAGAACGAGAAGATGAGTGTAAGAGCCAGGCCGATGGCAACCACACTCCAGGAAGGCGCCAGATGCCCGAGGAGCATGGCGACTCCGATGGCTCCGAGCACAATTCCGAGGAAGATGGCAATCATCGGAACGTCGCGATCGGTTCGCTCCTCGGTTGCCGTTTCACTCTTGCGGAACACCCGCAGCGCAATTCCAAACGAGCTGGCCACAATGCGCAATGATTTGACGATGCCGAATATACCCGCCGTCGTGATCGCTCCGACGCCAACAAAGCGAACGTAGCTGCGGTAAATCTGCACGGCAGTCATGTGTGAAATCGGAATGGTTGCCGGATACACAGCGCTGTCGAGATGGGTGCCGATGAACCATATCAGCGGGACGAGCACAAAATTGGAAAGCACACCCCCGGCGCACAGGATCATGGAGCCGCGCAGTCCGATCACGTAGCCCAGCCCCAAAATGAAGCCGATCGCATCGAAGCTGAAAACCATGCGCGCACGGTCAGACAACGTGCGAAACAAGGGCAGGAACTGAAAATCGATGAACTCCTTCCAAACCTGAAAGGTGGTCACAAACAAGTCATAAATGCCCGCAATGGCCGTGGCCTGGAGCAGCAACTTCGCTTGCGATCCGCCTTTCTCGCCGGTGACCAGCACTTCCGCGATGGCAGTCGCTTCGGGGTAGGGAAGCAGGCCGTGCATGTCCCGCACAAAATAGCGCCGTAAGGGAATGAGGAAGAGTATGCCAAGACATCCGCCGGCCAGACAGATAAAAATCGTCGCACGGGGTGAGGATCGAGCTTGAGAATGTATAACGCCGGAACCGTAAACACCGCTCCGGCAACCACCGAGCCGGCGACGCCTCCGATGCCGGTGATGATCACATTCTCCAGAAGGCTCGACCGTCGCGGATAAAGGCGGGCCAGACCGATGGCAAGGATTGAAATCGGGATTGCCGATTCCATCACTTGTCCGACCTTCAATCCCGAATAGGCGGAAGCGACAGTGAAAATAACGCAGAGCAAGATGCCCCAACCGATGGATCGTGCGGTAAGCTCCGGCGCATGAACTGTCGCCGCCACGATTGGCGGGTAGGATTCGCCGGGCTTCAATGCCTGGTACGCGTTTTCGGGAAGAGACTTGGTTTCGACTTCAGCCATGGGTAAACGGGCCTCCTGATTGGGCGAACACTGAGCGGTCGTCGTCGCCCATCGCGGTTCCCTCGGAAGAAATGGCAATAGCCATCCTCAGGAAAGTCGAACATAGGGTACCGAGGCACGCAATGACGCAGGTCACATGGTGAAGAGACTTGCTGGCCGGGGAGAATGCCGGTGCAAGTAACGCAAGCAACCGCTAACGGCGAGGTTCGCGGAATCACCCTCTGGCCTTCAGAGGCGTCGTGCCAAGCCCGACTTGGTATCACTACTGCAAAATGCCTTGCCGCTGCAAAATGCAGTGAAGCGAATGGCAGATCCCTTCTGATTTCCAGCGGCAAGTCCATGCCCTGCAACGAATCCCAGCGGCAATCGAAGTTGCCCCCCACGTGCACTAAGTGAAGACGCAGGCAGTCGAATGAAACGCCGAGACTCAACCGGCAGGGGCGAACCTAGGAGGAGGGTCTATGTCAATTCTGTTTGTGCTGCTGATGTTTCTCTTGATCATCAGCGTCAGATATTTTATCGAACCGAAAGTTCAACCTGCACTGCAGCCCGAAATTGTGGCCAAGCCACAACCGCCGCTGGTGAAGCGCGAGTACGGCTTTGAGATTCCGCAGGGCTACAGCTTTCATCTCGGACACATGTGGGTCATGAAGGAAGCCAACGAGGATGCGCGGGTTGGCGTGGATAAATTCGTCACCGATCTGATGGGGAAGATCGATCACATTGACGTATGCGGCGCCAACCGCTGGGTCCGTCAGGGACAGAAGCTGATCACGCTGAGCGGAGGCGGCGGCACCAAGATCGATCTGCTCTCGCCCGTGGAAGGCGTAGTGACGGCGGTCAACAACGACGCGTTGCGCGAGCCCAGCCTGGTCACCAACGATCCCTATGAGAACGGCTGGATCGCGATGGTGAAAGCGCCAGACTTCAAAGTCAATCAGCGGAACCTGATCCAGGGATCGATGGTGGCGCCGTGGATGCAAAACAACATGAGCCGGCTAAGCGCGATGTTGGCGGGACCCGCTCCGGCACTGGCACAGGATGGCGGCGGCCCGATCAGTGGCCTGCTCACGCGGCTTGCTCCGGACGTGCGGCAAAGAGTGGTGAAAGAGTTCTTCCTGTCGTAACGCGGCTCGGCCACGGAAAGGAGAAACGTCATGGCAACAACACGAGCAATCCTGGTCGACATCACGAAGTGCATCGGATGCCGGAGCTGCGAGCAGGCTTGCAAACAGATTCACGGATTTTCGATGGACTCGGAAGCGACGCTTTCGCCCACCGCACTCACGGTCGTGGAAGAGCGAGGCGATCGCTTCGTGCGGCGCATGTGCATGCATTGCCAGGACCCGGCTTGCGCCTCGGCCTGCCTGGTCGGCGCGCTCAAGAAAACGCCGGCGGGCCCGGTCACTTACGACGGGGCGAAGTGCATTGGCTGCCGCTACTGTCTGGTGGCGTGCCCCTTCAGCGTGCCGCGTTATGAGTGGACGAAGCTGGTTCCTTACGTCAAGAAGTGCGACTTTTGCGCCGACCGCCAGGCGAGCGGCAAACTGCCGGCCTGCGTGGAGGCGTGTCCGGTGCAGGCTTCGATTGCGGGAAACCGCGACGAAATTCTCGAAGAGGCGCAGCGCCGCATCCTGAATGATTCGAAATATGTGAAGCACATTTACGGCAGCGAAGAGGCGGGCGGGACTTCGGTGTTCTTTATCTCCGATGTGCCTTTCGAGAAGCTGGGCTTTGCCGCGGCGCCCAAGCAGCCGCTGCCGGTGCTGACCGCGACTGCGTTGGGGGACGGACCTACGGTGATCCTGGTCGGTGGCGCATTGCTTTCCGGTTTGTACTGGATTACGCAGCGCCGGACCGAGGTCGCTCTGGCCGAAGCCCGCGAGAAATCTGCCAAGGAAAGGGGTTAAGCCATGACTACCACGGGATTTCCAAGAATCACTTTTTGGCGCACCATCGTGGCGCTGATCTTCGTCGCTGGTGTTTATTCGATGTATGCGCGGTTCGCACTGGGCTTCAAAGCCGCCACCAACCTTACCGACCCGCAGCCCTGGGGACTTTGGGTTGGGTTGGGAACGCTGTGCGGTGTGGGGCTGTCGGCCGGCGGGTTTGCCATTGCGGCCGCTGTCTACCTGTTGGGCCTGAACCGCTACCGTCCAATCCTGCGGACTTCCGTGCTCATCTCTTTCCTGGGATACTGCACCGTGTGCGTGGGCATGATGTACGAACTGGGGCTGCCCTGGAGAATCTGGCATCCCATTGTGATGTGGAACCGGCATTCGGTGCTGTTTGAAGTGTCGTGGTGCGTGATGCTTTACACCACGGTGCTGGCGCTGGAGTTCTCCCCGGCACTGGTGGAAAAAATACCGTGGGTGCGGGCGCGCACGCTCTATCTGCGCTGGCACCATAGCATCCTGATCGCGCTGGTCCTGGCGGGCACGCTGCTCTCGTCGATGCATCAATCGTTTCTCGGCGGACTTTACCTGATCACCAAAGGCAAGCTGGATCCGCTGTGGTACTCACCGTACCTCACCACGATGTTTTATCTTTCCGCGATTCCGGCCGGACTGGCCTTGACCATCATGGCGATTTATCTCTGCGTGCGCTCGCTCAATGTGAAAGTCGACATGAACATTCTGAGCGACGTGAGCCGGGTGATTGCGCCGCTGCTGGCCATCTACGGCATCTTCCGCGCGGTGGATCTGATCAACCGCGATGCCACTCGGTATCTGTGGATGTGGCGCGAGGAAACACAATTGTTCTGGCTGGAGATTGCGCTGCTGGTGATTGCGCCTCTGGTGCTGCTGAATCTGGAGAAGGTGCGCAATACTCCGAAGTACTTGTACTGGACCTGCGCCGTGATCGTCATGGGATTCATGACCAACCGGCTGAACGTCTCTATCACCGGACTGCAGACCAGTTCGGCTGCCTACTACGTGCCGAAGTGGACCGAGTTCGCTGCTACGCTGGCGACGATCGCGGCCGCAGTCGTGGCCTTTCATTACGCCATCATTTATTTAGATATCTTGCCCAAGAACCCACCAAAGCAGCGGTGGATGGTTCCAAGCGCTGCCGCGAGAGCGTAGACCGCAGTGCCTCCACGGAAGCCCCGGGCGTTAGCCCGGGGTTTTCGTTTGGGAGTCCATCTTGAGCACTCGGCAAGAGCCTGAATTAGTTCATCGGCGACTAGACAACTAAGGTGGGGCTTCGTGACTCGGGGACAGGCGGGAGGTGTTTGCCAACGTCAATTCTGCTGAAATGTCCCGTCAGCGTCTTTTGATCTTTCTTCCAAAACCTTGCATTGATACTCGACCAGTTCCTTCGCCATCTGCTGGGCCGCATCGCGAATCAGGTTGAGACGTTTGGCCGCTTCCGAACCCTGTTCCTCGTTTTCGCCCATCAGGTCGCAATATCCAATGATGATCGACAGCCTATTTATTAAGTTATGAGTCAATAGACATGCGGGCTGAGGTCGTACATAAGCTGGCAGCATACTGCTACCGTCCCTTCTACTCCCGATGACTCTTCCATTATGCGCCGCCTCTCGCGAGAGCACTGTGACCTGGGTCACCTCGTCCTCGTTGTCCGACGTGTCTAGTCCAGCGCCTTCTTCTTAAGCCGGCGCAGTAACGATGTGGGATGGATACCGAGGATACGGGCGGCCTGGGTTTTATTGTTGCCGGTGGCGGCCAAGACTTGCTCGATGTAGTTATCTTCGAGTGCGCGCAGGCTGAGGAACTGGTCTCCCGTGGGAGAGATGTCGTCTTCGGAGAAGGCTTCGATTGCGGCTCTGTCAACATGCTGGTCCCGAATTTCTTCGGGAAGGTGGCTGGCATCGATCTCGCCTTGCGCGCTGAGAATCATGGTGCGCTCAATCACATTTCTCAATTCGCGGATGTTGCCGGGCCACGGATAGCGCTCCAGCAGGTCAGCAGCGGCGGGAGTGAATCCCGTAAAGTTCTTTTTCAGCTCGCGGTTGAACTGCTTCAGGATTTCCAGCGCGAGCGGCACGATGTCCTCTTTGCGCTCGCGCAGGGGAGGAATTTCGAGTTGGACAACGTTGATGCGGTAGTAAAGGTCCTCACGAAATCTTCCCTGCGCGACGGCATTCTTTAGCTGGTCGTTGGTGGCGGCGATCAGGCGGATATTGACTTTGATCGTGTTCGTCCCGCCGAGGCGCATGAAGGTACCTTCCTCGAGCACGCGCAGGATTTTGGCTTGCACGCTGAGGGACATGTTGCCGATCTCATCGAGAAAAACCGTGCCGCCGCTGGCGCGCTCGAGCAAACCTTCCTTGCGGCGGCGGGCATCGGTGAAGGCTCCGGGTTCGTAGCCAAAGAGCTCGCTTTCCAACAAAGCCTCGGGCAGGGCGGCGCAATTGATCTCCAGCAGCGGCATGGAGGAGCGAGGGCTGGCGTAGTGAATGGCTTTGGCGAGCACGCCTTTTCCGGTGCCACTCTCGCCCTGGATCAGCAGAGTGGTGTGGTCACTTTCCGCAGCTTTGCGGGCGATTTCCAGCATTTGGATGGTGGCGGGATTGTGCGTGACGATGTGGCCGAAGTCGTAGCGGCCCTGTTCCGAGGCCACGGAATCGCGCACCCGCACGCGGAGAGTCAGCACCTCGGCGGCGCGATGCAGGGTGGTCATCATGTCGTCGAAGGGAAACGGCTTGACCAGATAGTCGAAGGCGCCCAGCTTCATGGCTTCGACGGCGCGCTCGACCAGATGGTAGGCGCTCATCATGATGACAATGGCCGTGGCGTTGGCCTGTTTGATCTGGCGCAGGACTTCAATGCCATCGATGCCGGGTAGGACAATGTCGAGCAAGATGAGGTCCGGCTTCTCGGAGTGAAAGATTTGCAGGCCTTCTTCACCGGTGAGGGCGGTGAAGACCTCGAATCCGTCCTGGCGGAGGCCGCGCGAGATGGTGCGGAGGGTCAGCGCTTCGTCATCGATGATCAGGGCAGTGTAGGGCATGTTGATTCACGAACCAGCGGTCCGGCGCGGCTCTCAAACCACGACTTCGGTTTCTTCTTTGACCTTGTGGGATTCCTCCTGACGGATGGGCAGCGTGATGGTGACGGTAGTCCCTTGCTTTAAGACGCTGTCGATTCGAATCTCGCCCTTGTTTCTGCGTACATAAGTTGCGCTGATGCTGAGGCCAAGGCCGGTGCCTTTGCCTTGCTTGGTGGTGAAAAAAGGCTCAAAGACGTGGGGCAGAATATCGGGCGGGATGCCGCAGCCGGTGTCGCTGACGCGGATCTCGATGCTGTCGGTGGATAATTTGTTGGCAGAAACTGTGATGCAGCCGCTGTCGGGCGTGGCTTCGGCGGCATTGATCAGCAGATTCATCAGCACCTGCGAGAGTTGATTGGAATCGACCAGAATGTGGGGCAAGTCTTCAGGGACGTGATTTTCTGCGTGTTTGCCGCGCAGAGCGGGCTGGCCTTCGAGAAAGCTGAGTGTGTCGGTGACCAGACGGTGCAGGCTGAGGCTGCTCAGGACCAGCGGGCCGGGGCGGGCGTAGTTGACGAGTCCGCGCAGGGTGGCGGAAATGCGCCGGGTGCCGGCAATGCACTGCTCGATCTCCCAACGCTGGTCGGGATCGGTAGCACTCTTCAATTCGAGTTCCAGGTGCGACAGGATGCCGAGCAGTGGATTGTTGATTCCGTGGGCGGCGCCGAGAGCCAGTTGAGCGAGCGTGGAATATTTTTCGTACTCGGCGAGTTGTGCCTGGAACTGCTGTTTTTCCTTGCTCAATTCACGGTCTTCGCACAGGCAGCGAAAGATTTCTTCCTGCGCCTGGTTGCGCTCGCGCTCCAACAGCCTTTCTCTTTCTGCTGCTTGCCGCAAAGCATCGCAAGCTCGGTCCCATTCGCGGCGCTGTAGCCGCCACACGATGAATAGGACCACCAAGGCGACGAAGGTGAGCGGGAGTACGTATGGCGCCAACTGCGATTCGAGGTTGTTTCTTAGCGTTCTCAGGATCGGGAAAAGGAGGGTGGAGCCGTTCCAACAAGCTCGTGCCTCTGCCCAGTGCGGATGCATCCTTCTATAACATGAGGCGGATTATCCGAGGCTGCAGTGATGCAGGTCACCGCGAGGGGTGCGGAAAGGACATCAGCGGCCGTGATCGAACTGCAGTATCTAAGCTAACGTGTTGCAAATGCTAGCGAAAGCGCCGGATGAATAGGGTGTGGCGCTCGGAACGATAGTAGCCAACAACGTAAATCGTGGCTTTGCCCTTGGTCGAGAAGATGACTTGGCGGATCCGCAAAATGGCGGCACCTTTGGGCAGAGCCAGCATGTCAGCCAGATTGGCGTCGGCGGCGGTCGCATCGATTTCTTCGTCGGCGTAAGCCAATTCCACGCCGTAGTCGTGCTTCAGGGCGGCGAACAGCGAACTTCGTCCCAAGGGAGCATCCACCAGTCCGGAAAACTCGGTTGCTGGCAGGTAGCAGGTTTCCAGGGCGAAGGGTTCCTCTCCGGTGAGACGGAGGCGCGCAATCTTGACCATGCTGCTGGCGGCGGGCAGGCCGAGACGCGCGGCAATTTCCTGTTCATCCTCAATTACTTTGGCGACCAGCACGCGGGAACGTGGCGCCAGCCCACGGCTGGCCATGTGCTCGGTGTAGCTCATCAGCTTGTTGAAGTGGATTTTGGGGGCGGCGACAAAGGTTCCGGCACCGCGGCGGCGCTCGACGATGCCTTCCCGCTCCAGGCCGGCCAGGGCGTGGCGAGCTGTCATCAGACTTACCTTGTGGGTTTTGGCCAGTTCGCGCTCGGAAGCAACCGCATCCCCCGGCTTAAGCTCAGCCGTCTCGATGCGCTTGCGGATGGCATTCTGGATGCGCTTATAGACCGGCGTTCCGTTACGGTGATTTGATGGCATAATCGATTTTCTACGCCACTTCCAGACTATCGTGACGCCAACTCAATAGCAACCGAATCCCGCCAGCGCGTCCGTCTTCCAAAGGAGACGGTTTTCCACGTACATCTGCTATATAGCGTATTCAAAGCTTTCTGTAAAGCTAAATTCTCGAGACTTGCGCAGAAGGGATTCTCCGTAGCGACAATTGCTATAGAGCAGAACTGATTGTGCGGCCCGTCCGGCGCGGGTTTCGGCCAGTCCGGAAGATTGCCGAGTTGGAATAATCTAGTGTGTTTGCATTAGTTTCGCAGAATTCCTGTTTTTGTCTGACCGTACTGCTTTCCGGCCTTTAGGGTTCCCATTGAATCCGATATAGAGCGGTTGACAAGACCAACGAAAAATATTTTCGAAAAGCTGCATTTTTTTCTTGACCATGAACCATCTAGTGCTATATAGCATGGTGCGACTGTTTTAGGGCCGGTTGGCTGATGCCCAGCGGTGAAGTGCTCTCAGGAGGCTGTGCGATGAAAAAGGCAGGATATGGGTTTCTGGTTTTGCTGATGCTCATTGGAATCCTAGGAATCATGACACCCGCGATGGGCCAGGAGGTGACCGCAGCCATCGTGGGCACGGTGACCGATCCGAGCGGTGCACCGGTCAAAGGGGCGGTGGTTAAGGCCACGGACGCGGATCGTGGCACGATCTGGACTGCCGAAACGAACGAGGCTGGAGCCTACAACCTGCTGCGCTTGCCCATTGGGAATTACGGCGTCAGGGTGAGCGCCCCGGGTTTTGAGACCAGCGCCTTCCCGCCGTTTGCGCTGGTGCTCAACCAGACCGCACGGGTGGACGCGCCGTTGAAGGTAGGCAAGATCTCGGAGACCATCGAGGTGACGAGCGCGCCCCCGCTGCTGCAAACCGAAAGCACGGACATCAGCACGCACATCGATCGCGAGGTGACCGAGAACATTCCGTTGATCACCAGAAACTACGGCGAGCTCACACTGCTGACTCCCGGCGCGGTCAGCACGAATCCCGGAGCTTTTACCTCGGGGCAGAACACGTTTCAGGTGGGCCGTCCTTATATCAACGGCAATCGCGAGCAGACCAGCAACTATATTCTTGATGGCATTGACAACAATCAGAACGACAACAATGAGGTGGCGTATTCGCCGAGCCCCGACGCCATCCAGGAATTCAACCTCATCACCCAGAATCCGTCGGCCGAGTTCGGGAATTTCCTTGGCGGCATCGTGAATACGACTATTAAGTCGGGCACGAACGCCTATCACGGCAGCGCTTTTGAGTTCTGGAGGAACGACAAACTCAATGCCAACTCCTGGGCCAACGGTCTGACTGACACTCCAAAGCAAGCGCTTCATTTCAACCAATTCGGGGCTACGTTTGGCGGTCAAATCATTAAGAACCGGCTCTTCTTTTTTGCCGATTACCAGGGGCTCCGGAATCCCAGTCACTCGCCGACGACAGCTTTTGTGATGGACGCAGCGGAGCGTGGCGGAAATTTCGGCGAACTGTGCACGGACGCGGGCGGAACCTTTGTCGCCGGGGTGTGCTCCGTTGCAAGCGCTCAGCTCTATGCGCCGCAAGCTGGTACTGCGCCTGGCGCTCGCGTACCCATTCCCAATAATAACTTGACGGCCGCCGGCCTCACTTTGAGTACAGCCGCGACCAACATCGTCGGTTCTCCGCTCTATCCTGCGGCCAATGTTCCGGGCACAAACATATTCAGCTATACGCAGACGGTCCTAAACAGCGCGGACCAGGGAGACGTGAAGATTGACTGGACGCCCAACGACAAGGACCATGTCAACGGGCGTTATTCGCAACAATCGGTGCGCAATCCGACTACGGAAACATTCTTGCTGGCGCCCAACGGCTTTACCAATTTCACCTATCCTCTACGCAACGGCGTGATCGATTGGACGCGCTCCATCAATTCCTCCATGTTGAACGATTTGCGCCTGGGGTTCAGCTATTTCCCGGTGAACCAGGGTTACTCGAATCCAGCGAACGAAAATCTGCCGCAAACCTTCGGCATTCCGGGCTCGCCAAGTTCGTTCCTGCCGAGCATTCAAGGGTTGTTTGGAGGCATTACGAACCTCGGCAACAATCTGTCAGCGGCCAACGTGTTTGCTGACACGGTGATTCAGATTGGCGACTCGGTAATAAAAACATGGGGGAACCACGAATTGCGAGCGGGTTTCCAGTTCAACCGTTATCGCGACAATTTCCTTTATCCCGGCAATGAAGGACTGGCGGGATTCTTCAACTTCAATGGGCAATACACAGCCAATCCTTCAGACGGCGCGTCCGGGTCGGGCCTTGCCGATTTCATGCTGGGCGATCCCAACAACGTGGGCATTGGCGCTGGGGCTGGCAATCGTCACATACAGAACAGCCTCTATTCCGTCTACGCGCAAGACAACTGGCGCATGCGGCGGAATGTGACACTGAACCTGGGCCTGCGCTGGGAAGTGGACACTCCCCGCGCCGCGGCGGATGGCAACGCAGTCAACTACGAGCCGTTCACCGGACAAATTGAGACTCCGACCTACAACAACAACGGCCTGGGCAAGGCTCTGTATCATCAGTACAACGGCATCACCAACTTTCAGCCGCGCATCGGAATCGCCTGGCAGCCGGAGTTCATGAAGGATACGGTTGTGCGTGCCGCTTTTGGTGTCTCCAATTTCACTGAAAGCAATGGCGTGAACAACCTGCTCACGCAAAACCCGCCATTTGAGACGGCGCACAACGTTACCTACGATCCGCTCGGGACGGACGTGCCGGGCAGCACCCTGGACCAAGGCTTCGTGAGCTTTCCATCGGGTTGTACGCTTGCCATAGCGGAACAGGTTCCTCCACCCGTTCCAAACCCGTGCTTCAGCGGAGTAAATATCCACGCTTTCGACGTAAATCTCCGGCCTGCCGTGCACTACCAATGGAATTTGAGCCTTCAGAAGCAATTCGGCAATGCTACGACGGTGCAAGTCGGCTACGTTGGCCAGGACAATCAACACCTCATGAACATCATCAACCTGTTGCAGAAACAACTGACCCCGAGCGGAGTGGTGGCCAGTCCATACCTGACAAATTTGCAGGGGTTGATAGGCCAGGGGCGGTACACAGAATCCAACGGAGTCTCGAACTACAATGCCCTGCAAGCTCTCGTACAGGAGCGCCTCACCAAAGGTTTGCAGGCGCAGGTGAACTACACCTGGTCCAAGTGCATGAGCGACACGCCCGGGTTCTACGGACAATATGGCGACAACGTGGCCACGGAGGCGCAGACCATCGCGGGCTGGGCCTTCCCCCAGAATCCTTACGATCAAATGGGTGACTACGGCCGGTGCCCGCAGAACGTCAAACATCTCTTCAACGGCTATGTGGTGTACGAGTTGCCTTTCGGCCACGGCAAGCAATTTGCCAACGGGGTCAACCATGTGGTCGACGCTGTGGTGGGAGGATGGCGGATAAGTTCCGGCTTCATCTTCCATACCGGTCTTGCCCAGACAATCTTTGCCAGTTCGGACACATCCGGTACGGGAGGGTTTTCCACGCGAGCAGACTGCGTGTCAGGCGTTCCCGCGACGGTTCCGATGACGTTTGATCCGGTGACTAAAGGAGTGCACTTCCTGAATCCAGCCGCGGTTACCAATCCCGCTTCTGGCACCTTCGGCAATTGTCAGGTGGGCGCCTTCGACGGTCCCGGATACAAGTCCGCGGATCTTGGCATCGCCAAGGACTTCCGGATCACCGAAACCCAAGGGATCGAGTTCCGCATGGATGTAACGAACCTCACCAACACTCCGATCTTCGGCTTTGGAGAAGAGTACAGCGGACAACACACGGCCGGCGCGTCCAACTATGGCGAGATATTTGCCTCGCAAGGGTCGCGGCAAATTCAGTTGGTGTTCAAGTATCACTTCTGAACATAACGTTTCACTGTTGATCGACCTGTGCGGAGCCGCTGCGGTCTTGGCAACGGCTCCGCATTCTTATTGCTCGCGGCATTCCAGCGCAGTCCAAGACTGTTGCGATCGTGAACCCGCCGTTCCGCCTCTTCGCTCCGGGGGGTCGTAGGGATGCAAAATTTCTGATGCGTCCTATCGAAATTATGCATCCAACCAGACCGAAAGCAAGTTGACGGGTTTCGTCGACTCAGCCTAGTATCCTGACTAGCATGACGAGCTGCGGCAATCTTCGCCAGACCCTCTGTGCATGTTGTTGTTGTGCATACGTGTGTTCTGGCGCAGGGAGGCTGCTGACTTAGAAGTTTCATAGCATCATCAGCAATTATCACCCACCGCCAGAGAGCATCTGGCGGTGGGTTTTTGTTTTGGGGCAAATCACGTGGGGTAAATCAGTTTATGACAAGTCCGGTCAAAGAAACCAAAGCGCAGAAAGTAGAACGATTGAAGCGCGCGCTGAATCCTTGGGACGGTCTGGCCGAGATTCGCCGGTTTGCACGAGAAGGCTTCGACTCGATACCACCCGAGTGGATCGGCACGTACTTCCGCTGGTGGGGAGTCTACACGCAGGGCGACGGCGCGGGAGTGCTGGGCGGCAAAGACGGCCAGGGACGGGCCTTGCCGTTCTTCATGGTGCGGATTCGAATTCCCAACGGCCTGCTGCAGTCCGGCCAACTGCGAGCCATCGCCGGCATCGCTCGGCGCTATGCGCGCGGCATCGCCGACCTCACGGTGCGACAGAACATTCAGTTGCACTGGGTCACGATCGAATCTCTCCCGGAGGTGCTGGAGGAACTCTGGCGTGTCGGGTTGAACACGACTGGCGCCTGCGGCGACGTCACGCGCAACATAACAGGCTGCCCGGTTGCGGGTGTGGACGCAGACGAGATTTGCGATGCTTCGTCACTGGCGCTGGAAGCGGATCGCATGCTGGCAGGGAACGCCGAGTTCTACAACCTGCCGCGCAAGTTCAAGATTTCCATCACGGGATGCCGGGTCTGGTGTCCCTATCCAGAGATCAATGATGTTGGGCTGACCGCGACCGAGCGTGTGGTTCGGGGAAAGTCTGAGATTGGGTTTGCTCTGCGCGTAGGCGGCGGACTTTCCACCGAACCTTACCTGGGCGCACCGTTGAATGCTTTCGTCCGCTGGAATCAGGTTCTGCCGGTGATCCGAGGCATTGCCGAACTGTTTCGCGACTCCGATCAATTGCGCGAACATCGGGAGCGGGCGCGGCTGAAGTTTCTCTTCCTGCGGCATGGCTGGACGCCGCAAGACTTCCAAAAAGAGCTGGAACGGCGGATCGGATTTCAACTCGATCCCGCCGCACCCGAGCACCCGCCGGCAGATGTCTACCGTGATCACATCGGAATTCATGCGCAAAAACAGCCTGGTTACTGCTATGTGGGCGCTACGGTCCTGCGAGGCAGGATTACGCCCGAACAGATGCAAGCAGCAGCCGATCTCGCCGAGCGGTTTGCCGGCGGCGAATTGCGCACTACGAACATGCAAAACCTGCTGATCGTCAATGTGCCGCGACTGCAGACCGACGAACTGGCCAAGGAACTGGGCGCGATTGGGCTGCCGGTCAGCGGTTCACCGTTTTGGCGCGGCGCCGTTGCTTGCAGTGGCACCGAGTTTTGCAAACTCGCGATCACGGAGACGAAAAGCTTCTCGCGCTGGCTGGTGGAGGAACTGGAAGAACGCTTGCCCGGTTTTGATCAGCACCTGAAGCTGCACGTCACCGGTTGCCCCAACAGTTGCGGGCAACACTGGATCGCCGACGTTGGAATCGAGGGCAAGAAGATCAAGGTCGACGGACGAATGGTGGATGCCTATTACTTCTGCCTGGGCGGTGCGCTTGGGCTGAATCAGGCGATAGCGAGGCCGGTGGGATATCGCTGTCCCGCGACTGAGGTTCCAGAAGCCATCGAGCGGTTGCTATGCCGATATCTCGCCGATGGCAAGCCGGGGGAAAATCTCCGCCGCTTTTTTGCCCGCCACAGCGACACGGAGCTTCGGAGCTTTCTGGCCGGTGAGTTCGTCCCGGCAGTGGCCCGCGATCTGCCGGAGGGACGCGTGCCGAGTGGTGTGGAAGCTTAGGCGGGATACCTGAGGATAACGATGAGCAGTTTGTTTCCAATGTTTATGAAACTCGAAGGCAAGCGCGGTCTTGTAGTTGGCGCCGGAAAAGTCGGCGAACCCAAGATCGGCGGACTTATCGACACCGGTGCGCGCGTCCACGTGATTGCTCTGGAAGCGACCGAAGCGGTGCAAGAGTGGGCGAAGGCCGGAAGCATCACGCTCGAACTCCGCGCCTTCGCGGCCGATGATCTGGACGGAGCGTTTCTGGCGATTGTCGCCACGGCGTCACGCGCCCTGAACGAATCCATTTACCGCGAAGCGCAGTGTCGTGGAGTGTTATGCAATGTGGTGGACGATCCGGAGTATTGCGACTTCTACTATCCCGCCGTGGTCCGCCGCGGTGATCTGCAGATTGCAATCTCGACGAGCGGGCAAAGTCCTTCTCTGGCGCAGAAGCTCCGGCAGCAACTGGAGCGGCAGTTTGGCCCGGGCTATGCCGAGTGGGTGGCGGAACTGGGCGAGACGCGAAGGATTGTGCTGGCCAGCGATCTTGATCCGGAACGAAAGAGTGAACTGTTGCACTCGCTGGCCAGCCGTGAGGCGGTGCAGGCTGCTTTGGCAGAAGAGTCTGCGAAGGATGATCGACGAAGAACGGTCAGATCAGGAAAGAACGGAGGGTGACGGCATGAATGGGAAAGTATATCTGGTGGGCGCAGGACCGGGCGATCCCGAGTTGCTAACGCTGAAGGCTCTGCGATTGTTGCGCACCGCCGACGTTGTGCTTCACGACGATCTGGTCACGCCCGAAATCTTGAAGCTGATTCCGCCCACCGCCCAAGTGCAAAACGTGGGCAAGCGTTGCGGGAGCAAGACCATCCGGCAGGAAGAAATCAATTTTCTGATGGTGACTCTGGCCGCCTCAGGACTGCAGGTGGTGCGGCTGAAGAGCGGAGACCCACTGATCTTCGGCCGGGCCGGGGAAGAGATCGAGGCGCTGCGGCGAGCCAACATTGAATACGAGATTGTTCCCGGCGTGACCTCGGCCCTGGGAGCCGCAGCAGCGGCCGGCATACCGCTGACACACCGGCGGGCGTCGTCCACTCTCGTGCTGACGGCCGGTCAGCGTGCTTCTGGGAATTCCACCGCGGATTGGAACGGCCTCGCTGGAGCCGAATCGACGCTGGTGATTTACATGCCGGGCTCCGACTATGGCGAGATTTCCAGCCGGCTCACGGCTGCCGGGTTCGCACAGGAAACTCCGTGCGCGATTATTTCCCGGGCCACGACTCCCAAGCAGGAGATCCATCGCACCACGGTGTTGGATCTGCCTCGTGCGCCCAAACTCGCGTCTCCAACGCTGCTGGTGGTCGGCGAGGTCGTGAAATTCGCCGACCGCGATTCGGTTCAGTCCGCGGCGATCGTTTCTGGGATGGAACCGGCGCGGAGAGCCGCGTTTGCACGAAGCATGCTTTCGCCCCCTGAAACGTTGCCAGCCCATGAGGAGCCTTCGGCATGAATGAAGAAGTTGAAAAACTGCAAACCAGCGTAGAAACGTGGAGACCCGAAAAGATCCTCGCTTGGGCGCTCGACACGTTCGGAGAAGCAGTGGCTATTTCCTCAGCTTTCGGCGTCGAAGGCATGGTGCTGATCGACATGGCTTCCCGGGTACGCCGAAATATTCGCGTCTTCACGCTCGATACCGAATTCCTCTTCCCCGAAACCTACAACCTGATGGACCGAGTGGAGCAGAGATATGGCATCACAATCGAGAGGGTGTATCCGCTGAGTTCGCCGGAGAAACAAGAACGAGTCCATGGTCCGGCGCTATGGCAGCGCAATCCCGATCAATGCTGCAATCTGCGGAAGGTCGAACCGCTGCGGCGCAAGCTCGGAGAACTGCAAGCGTGGATTACGAGTATCCGTCGCGATCAGACTGCGGACCGTGCCCGCGCCGGCAAGGTCGAGTGGGACGCAAAATTCGGTCTGGTTAAGATCAATCCGATCGTCGACTGGAGTTCGAAACACGTTTGGCACTACATCCGCGAGCATGACGTGCCTTACAACCTGCTGCATGACCGCAATTACCCGAGCATCGGTTGCACGCACTGCACGCGGGCGGTGCGGCCGGGAGAGGATCCGCGGGCGGGCCGGTGGTCAGGATCCTCAAAGACCGAGTGCGGACTGCACATCATCCAACCGCCGGCCAACCCTCCGGAAGCGGATGCGTGAGGCAGAAGCCTGCGGTCTGCCGGTCCTCATCGCGCCGCTTCGTGAACTTCTGCCGTCCTCATTTGTTCTTCAATATGCCGCTGAAGTCGGTCCCATTCGGAGCGAACGACCATTTCCTTGATCATGAACTTGGATTCGTGTTTCGCATCATCTACCCGGACCGCCAGTTCGTTTTTCTGCAGGCGGAAGTCGATGGTTTCGGCCAGCGGGATCAACTGATTGGACGACTTTCCGACGATGACGTACACGACGTTATCGGAAACCAGCGTATATTCCGGGCAAGCGTCCACGGGTGCTGGGGTCGAGGGGCCGCCGAAGTTCGCCATAAATCCGTGGTGAGCGAGAGTGCAGTCACCCATGTGCATCCTGACGACTGCGCCGTGTTGATAGATTCCAAATTGCGCTGCCAGCAAACTGGGGAGACTGCAAAATAAGAAGACCAGCGAAAGTGCCCGCTTCATGGACCGTCCTCCAGACGTGGACTGCCGGAGTGGTGGTAGTAGCCACGGCGGCAGCGGAATTGTAGGTTGAGATTGTGGGTGGGGAGGATGCGAATCGAGTGAAAATCGGAACCGGACTTGGGTAGCGCGTAGGTCACCATACGGGCGGAATGCAAATCGTCGATAACATTGCGGAAGATACTAACCGAGCCGTCGCTGACTCGCACGCAGCGGCCGCCGGAATCGTCGGCCATCCGGCGCAGCGTGGCAGTTCCGCTTGACGCTCGCCCGGGCCGCCCCACGTCGATGGCATAAACCTGCGCCCCGCTAGCCAGTATCTTGTCCGAGGCCTCGCGCAACGACGCTTTGCTGATGGTATCGTCGCCATCGGAAAAGAGAATGATGACCGGCCAGACATCCGGCTGTCTGCGTTGGAGGAGCAGGTCAGCCGCAGTTTCAACCGCATCAAATAGTGGTGTCGCTCCTCCACTGGTGAGCAAAGCAAGCCGATCGCCGGTCAATGTGCTGCGGCAGTTTCCGGTACAGAGGACGTGGGTTTCCAAACCTCCGAAGGTCAGAACGGATATGTTGTCCTCTGGATTCCATGGCCAGTCCGAAATCAGTTGTTGAACGTCGGCGATCTCGTGCCGGAATTGTGACAGAACGGATTCGCTGGAATCGATCAGCAGGACGACGTCAAGTTTGATGGCGGAGGAGCGGCTGAAACTGCGGAAGTCTCGAATCACCCTCTCATCGTCGACCACGGCAAAGTCGGTCCGCTGAAGTTGTTCCACTGTGTGATTGTGTTCGTCCGTGGCGAAAAATACGAGACGCACTTCGGAAACCGTGCTGTGGTACGTGCCATTGGAGGGTTCGTCCGAACCGCTTGGCGACAGTCCAAAAAGGTTTTGGGTATAAACCGTGAAGACTACAAATAAGGGTAGGAAGAAACGGCTGAGCCGAGTGCAGCGGACCACCGTCTTCGTGAAATTCGACGTCATAAATGGCAGAGTCTGCTCGGGGCGGCATAAATCGCTAACGGGAGAGGCAGAATATATTTCTTTTTCATAATCACGGTAAAGAGCACCGACGTGCTAGAACCACGGGTGAAACTTACCTCAAAGGTTTGTCGTCGCTTACATCTATCCGACATCCGATTTGTCGCGCCCAGCAAACCTGAGAGTCGGGTTTGGTTGTAGAAAAGTGGGCTACGGTTGCCATCGGCAGAGGGCGCGAAAAGTTGAGCCCTTTCGTATCTGACTGTCGGTTACCGATGGCCGGGGCAGGCAAACAACCCTGCGGCAACGAGTTAACCCAACCGATTGGCCTTGCGGCGAGGATAAGATCGAGCTTATTCGGCCCGAAGGAGTCTTGTGATGACGGCTGTTACACTCGCCGTTTCGGCGCTACAATGGATTGCTGCACTTTACTGCCAGCGCTGACCATCAGGCTGGAGTGGAGCTCTCAGGCTTCCCACTCGGAAGGAAGACGATATGAAGATTCGCATGTTCTTAACGCTGCTTCTGTCCACCGCACTTGCGCTTTCCGCACTCGCACAGCAGAGCAATTCAAGCTCAAGCGCGGCACCCGCACCTGCCGATCAAACCTCTACCGCTGCACCGTCCTCGAGCCAGGACTTCTGGGACGGCGACGATCCCAGTCTGGCAGCGCTCATATTTCACCCCTTTGCCAGCAAGGAGTACGTGCGACGACACGTTCAGCCCATCCGGGACCGGGTCAACGAGCTCGAAGAGATAACCGCCTCCAACAGTAAGTCAATCAAGGACGTGGATGCCCGTGCCCAGCAGGGCATTCAGATGGCTTCCGCCAAGGCCAACCTGGCCGATCAGCACGCGACAGACGCTTCCGGCAAGGCTCAGACGGCTCAGCAGACGGTAACTGCCCTTAACACCCGTCTCGGCACCGATGAGACGATGGTCGGGAATGTCGGTCAGTACAAGGCGGGATCGCAGACCGAGATTCGCTTCCGCCCCGGCCAGACTGTGTTGAGCAAGCAGGCCAAGGACGCGCTCGACGAGATGGCCGGCCCGCTCAAGAATCAGAACGGTTACATCATCGAAGTGCAGGGTTTCTCCGCGGGGCAAGGCCAGGCCGCAATTGCCAACTCCAAGAATATGGCGGACTCGGTCGTCCGTTATCTGGTGTTGAACCACGAGATCCCGGCCTACCGCATCTACGTGATTGGAATGGGCAACGCTTCTGTGGACAAGCACACGACCGGCACGCGAGTAGAAGTCAGCGTGCTGAAGAGCGAACTGGAGCAGACTGCAAAGCAGTGAATAACTGAACCTGCGCGTAGAAATAGAAACCCCGGAGCTTTGGCTCCGGGGTTTCGTTTTCGACGTTCGTCTTCTCAGGCAGCCAGCGCCTCGACGAAGTGCTTGCACACCGTGGTCTCGAGCTTGTGGTAGTTCACCTTCACCGGCGTGGTGAGGAACGGTTTCAGGATGTCGAGGACCTTGGGATAGGCCTCTCTCTCATAGCGCTCGGCATCGGCCTTGGTCGCCCAAAGGCTGACCGTGATCACCCTCTCGTCTTTCATCTTCTCCGGGAAGAAGGGCAGAATCTCGTGGAAGCCGATCTGTCTTTTGAGGATGGGCAGGACCTCGTTCTTCAGGACCTTCACGAACTCATCTTTCTTTTCCATCTTCACTTCGCAATCCAGAATACGTGCAAACATGGGAGCACTCCTTTTCATGTGAGGATCACAACGGGTTCCAGGCGGGGGCCCTCGGACTAACGAGGCTTACAGTGCTTCCCGGATGCCGGGAGCTCGGGCCGCATGCACCGTACCACAATTGCCTCACGAATGCAGTGATAAATATCCGCCAGTGCAGTGCACTAGATCACAAAGCAGCATCCTGTGGAAAATGTCCTCAGGTTACCGTGCCAAGCTGAATGCGGTGATGAGGAGTACCCCGAAGAGCAGCGCATGACTGAGTTCCGTCCAGCCTAACCGGCGAACAACGATCGGCCGAGGTTTCGCTGCAAACCAGGCGAAGCCGCGCAACAAAACCGGGGCGAATGCGATCAAAGTCAATTCCGGTAACCGCCGGAAATAACAGGCAAGGGCCAACAGGACTCCGAGGAGAATGTTGCCGGCCAGGAAACTCCAGCCCAGCGTGACCTTCTCTCTTAGACCCGCCGCTCGCGCACCGCGGATTCTGAGCCATACGAAGTGGACCTGGTCGGCGGCGAACAGCCAGTTGACCAACCACAGCGCCCCGGCTCTCGCATCCAGCCGCCCGGTGGCCACGTAGTATGCGGCGGCAGCGGTCGAGGTCAGCGCCAGGGCGCCCACCACCTCCGCTGCCATTCTTGTGCTTCGTCCCATGCGCTTCAGAAACATCTGCGCCGCAAATGCAGCCCCGGCGATCAATCCAAGTGAAATCAGATTGCTGTTCTTTCCGTGCCAGAGGAGTCGGCCCAGAGTAACCGTGACCATCGTGGCCAATGGCAGAACCACACGCCAAACCATCTGACGCTCCTGTGCAGTCTGGGCGCGCACAATGCTCGTGCCAAGTAAACTTTCGACCGGCGTTCTCAACCAAAACAGTGACAGCACTGCTGCCGTCAAGAGCAGAACCGGGATAGCGCTGCCACCATCCCGCAATCCAAGGGCTGCACCCGTCACTAGTGGAACCAGTAACATCCCCCAGGCGCCATGCTCACGAGGCACGATAAGCGCGCGCCGGCGCTCTTTCTGCGGGGCGGTGGGTCGGGTTGAGATTCCGGAAACAGCAGGATCAACTCGCGGAGCGGAGGGTAATTCCAGCGGGATTCGGAGCGTCGCCATGATGGTCTTTAGGACTCTTCTCCCCTAGGTTGGCAAAGAGACTTGCGGGGCTACCGTGACCAATATCACTACATCTGGTGATCTCGATCACGCCGAGAGCGGCAGAACTGCGCGCGTACTACCGGTAAGTGTTTTAGACCTAAGCACTTTCCCGTTTGCCTACCCTCCTTTACAGACGGGCAAGTAAAGACTACTGTTAGGTACCGTACCGTACTTCTGAATGTCGGATTGCTTATGTTGCGATCTCCCTCCGATCCCAGTGAGCGCGCGCCCTCGTTGTCGCTCAAGACCCTGGCCGCAGTCTTGCTTTCCGCAGACCTCCTCGAAGCCCTGCCCGATGCTGTCGTCGCCGTCGATCGTGACGGAACCATCGTCCAGGCCAATTCCCAAACCGAAGACCTATTTGGTTACGAGCGCGACGAATTGATCGGCCAGAAAGTCGAGGTGCTAGTCCCCGAAAGCTATCGCCGTCGGCACCATGAGCACCGTGAAACCTTCGCGCAGACACCGAAGACGCGGCGGATGGGAGCGGATTTGGATCTCTACGCCAGACGGCGCAATGGCTCGGAATTCCCGGTGGAAATCAGTCTCAGTCCGGTTTCCACGGAAAAGGGAACATTCGTGCTGAGTGCGATCCGCGACATCAGTGACCGCAAGAAAATCGCGGAAGAACTGCGCCGCGCGAATGAAGAACTGCATCGGAGAACGGCTGAGCAACTGGGAGAATACCGGTCGAGGCTGGCTTCGATTATCGATTCCTCTGAGGATGCGATCCTCAGCAAGGGCTTGGACGGCACGATTACGAGCTGGAACCGGGGAGCCGAGCGCATCTATGGATACGCTCCGGAGGAGATTGTCGGCAAGCATATATCGATCCTCACCCCCGCCGATCGTCCGGACGAGATCCGGGAGATTCTGCAGAAAATCACCAGGGGAGAAAGCATCGATCATTATGAATCGGTGCGGGTGACCAAGAGCGGGGAGCGTTTGGACGTGTCCATTTCCGTCGCTCCCTTGCGCAACGCGATTGGCGAGGTCGTGGGAGCTTCCGCGATCACGCGCGACATCACGGGGCAGAAACGCGCGGAGGCGCAACTTCGCCAATCCCAAAAGATGGAGGCGATCGGCCGGCTGGCCGGCGGCGTAGCACACGACTTCAACAATATTCTGGGCATCATCAATGCCTGCACGGAATTTCTGCGGGACCGCATCGATCCTGCCACCGAACCGTCGGTCTACGTCGAAAACATCCGCAAGGCACTGGAGCGGGGCACGGCGTTGACCAAGCAAATGCTGGCCTTCAGCCGGACCACCGCAGTCCAGCCCCGCCTCCTCGATCTGAACGAGCGCTTAACCGAGATCAGCAAGCTTCTGCGTCCGCTGCTGGGAGACGATGTCGAGATTCTCATTGTGCCGCGATCCCCTGCAGCAGTGATCGAGGCCGACCCCGGCCAACTGGACCAGATCGTGGTCAACCTCGCGGTGAACGCGCGCGATGCCATGCCGCGGGGAGGCAAGTTTATTCTGGAAACCGGCGCCGTGAAATTTGACGAAGACTTCGCGACGCAGCATCAAGCCATGCCGGCGGGAAAGTACGTCCTGCTCGCCGTCAGCGATACCGGCAGCGGCATGGACGAGGCTACCGTATCGCGCATCTTCGAGCCGTTCTTCACCACCAAAGAAGTGGGCAAGGGAACCGGCCTCGGCTTGGCCACGGTGTATGGCATTGTGAAGCAGAGCGCGGGCCACATTCTGGTTTACAGCGAACCGGGACACGGGACAACGTTCAAGATCTATCTTCCCAATGCCGAGCACAAGATTGGGCTCGGCTCCAAACCTGAAGTGGAGACGGTCAGTCCGAAACGGCACGGAACCACTATCCTGCTGGTGGAAGACGACGAGATCATGCGCAGCCTTACTCGACAACTCCTCCAGGAACATGGCTACACTGTCGTCGAAGCCGACGACGGAAAATCCGCGCTGGAATGGGTGGAGTCTCATCCGGGCGGAATTGATCTGTTGTTGACCGACGTGGTAATGCGGCGCATGAGCGGTCCTGAACTGGCGGAGCGCCTGAACGCCTCTAATCCCACCCTTAAAGTCGTCTATATGTCCGGTTACACCGGGGAACTGATGACGAATCGCGAAGTGCTAAAGGCGGGCGTGACTCTCTTGGAAAAGCCTTTCACCCGGACCTCGTTGCTGAATACGATCCACGCAACGTTAGGGTGACGGGGCGAAGGCTTGAGCCAGCCCAGGCTTGGTGCGCTGTAACCAACCGGGCGGTGATGGAGATCACACATCACTGTGGGAAAGCACCCATTTTCGGCACTTCCGCGGGCGGGGCGCCCCCGCACCGTACAATCGACGATTTCAAGTTAAATCTATTATTTTGTTTTAGTTAAATGACCATCGAGGAACGCTTTACCGGGCCGGGAAAGATTGGTGAGGGACTTGCCATAGATACAGTGAGCGGAGGCAACATATGGCCACACACATCGTAAACCACCCACAGAAACCTGCACCGGCAGACAAAACCTTTGGCGGACTTCCTCCTGTCGTAGCTGAGGCTTTGGAGCAAGAAGCGGTAACCACCACCTATCCCACGGGAGCGGTTTTGTTCGCGGAGGGTCAGGTTCCCCGGGGAGTGTTTGTCGTGCGTCGGGGCCGGGTGAAGCTTTCCATCTGTGGCAGCGATGGCCGAACCCTGATTCTGCGGATGGTTGAGGCCGGTGATCCCCTTGGCGTGGCCGCGGTAGTTTCCGGGCGCCAGTACGAAGCCACGGCCGAGACCCAGGAACCGAGCGAGATCAGCTTCCTGCGCCAGAGCGATTTGCTGCGCCTCATGCGCCTTCACGGCGAACTGGCCCTGTGGGTGACCCAGCACATTAGCGAGGACTATGCCTCGACTTGTCGCGAAATCCGTGACCTGATTCTTTCCGACTCGGCCAGCGAAAAACTGGCTCGCTTGCTGGTGGGATGGCTCGATCAGAACACCGAAGCCAGAAACCCCAGCCAAATGAAGCTGGCTCTGACCCACGAAGAGATTGGCCAGATGATCGGGACCTCGCGAGAGACCGTTAGCCGGCTTTTCGCGGGTTTCAAGAAGCAGCGCCTTATTCAGCAAAGCGGCTCGACGCTGGTCATCCCAAGCCGCATTGCTCTGGAATCATTGATCACAGCGTAGAAGAAGCGGTTGGGCATGGGGCCGGTTTCTCCTCCGGCCCTTTTTTCCGTTAAGTATAAGTTCGTTGTCTAGTTCCGCCGGACGCACAGTTGCCCCCCCGTTCTTCCTCCTCGGTAAGGATTTGATTGAGGCCACGCCATCCTGGGCCTGCAATGCGGGCGATCAAGTAAACAGGCTCGCAAAAGGTATCACGACATTGCTCAGATTGTGGCCAAACACACATGGCCAGACGCTATCCGTGCGCTCGCGTACCCATCCTGAAACGAAGCTCAATAGAACCGGGGCAATAGCCGCGTGGAGAACGACGTGGCCATTAAGTTGAGCGTCCACGGCGACAAGGCCGTTGGACCCGGCGAAGAGTATGGCGGTGATGATGAGCCCCCACCCGAACTCCGCGCCGGCCAGTCGCCACGGTTTCCCGAAAACACGGTTCAACAAGGACTGATACACCCCCCGGAATACCAGCTCCTCGGCGAGCCCGGGCATGATCAGGAAGAAGGCCCAGCCCTCGGCGTCCAGTTTCTTGCGAGCCCCCAAAACGAAGAAGACTGCGGGCACCGCCAGAGCAACCAGCAAAGCGACAAGCGACGGCTTTAACCAACCTCGCCGGAAGCGCGAAGTCACGCCGACTGAGACCAACGAGATTCCGGGGACGAGAGCGATCAGCAAGAATGGCCACGCCGTTGAGAGGATGCACTCCTGCCAACTCCAGTGGTGGTGCTGGAAACCATCGACCCGAGGTATTTCCACGAGGGCAACGTCCAGGATTACCAAAGATGCTACAGATAGCAGTAAGCTCCAACGCCGGGTGCGGGAGTGCCAGGCGGCAATCAACACAAAAGAGAGGACGCACGCTAGCGTGAGACCCGCTTGTAGGGCCACACGACAGAGATAACCGCGAAGCTGCACGCCACATCATACTTTAAGTCTTCGCGTGTGGGTTGCCGCTCGGAGTGTCGGCACTCCCCTGCTCATCCTCGTAGTCTTCAGGGTCCGTCGGCAACTTGACCAGGTGCGCCCGCTCCAGGGCGCGGTAATACTCGGGGCGGGAATGGCGGTAGTGGTCGGCAGGGATCTTGCCGTTGAGCCACGCCGTATCCATGGGATAGACCATGGGATCAAAGATCACTAGATAAAAGTGCCAGATGAGGATGGAGAAGGTGGCCAGCAGCGCCTCATACCAATGCACCGCGGTGGCTGCGTCCGTCACCCACTTCGGAAAATGGCGCAGCGTGAAATTGTTGAACCACAGCAGGAATCCGGACAGGGCCATGACGAAAGTGCCCCACATAAAGGCCCAGTACTCCATTTTCTCGGCGTAGTTGAACTTCGCGAACTTCGGTTCCTGCTTGGTGAGACCGAGGTTGTAGCGGAAGACGTCCAGCATGTCGGTGATGTCTCTGGGCGCCGGAATCATGGCCCACAGGAACGAGCGGTCGCGCTTCTTCAGCGCCAGATGGACGAAGTGGTAGAAGGTGGCCATGAGCATGATGACGGCAGCGGCGCGGTGCAGCCCACCGCGCACACCCACGCCTGACTCCCAGAACATCAGCGGCTTGGCCCACCAACTCTCCGGATACTTCAAAGCAAATCCCGTGAACACCAGCGTGGGGAAGCTCGCCATAATGCCCCAGTGCGCAATGCGGAACCACAGGTTCATGCGCAGGACGACCTCACCGGATTCCCTCCGCGGACGGCGGCCGATCAGCTTGCGCAGCAGGTCCAGCAAGTTGTGCAGCAGCATGAAGCCCAGCGTCGCCGGGATCAGCACCCAGTAGGTCCAGCGAATCCACTTCACTACCGGGTGATTGGGGCCGGCACTGGTCTGTACGTGGATGGGCCCAATGGTGTACTTGTCGTTGGCCACACCTTTGTGACATTGTCCGCAGGTTTTCGGGAGGTTCGCGGCATTGACGGTGGAACGCGGATCGCTGGAGCGCAGAATGGAGTGCACTCCGTGGCAGGAAGCGCAATTCGCCGCCGTTACTTTTCCGCCGGTGAGGGCAAGCCCGTGATAACTGCCGGCGTAGGATGGCAGGCGGTCCGCAGGCAAATCATAGCGCAGTGCCAGGCGGGGATCGCCATGGCAACGTCCGCAGGTCTGCGAGGAGATATTCTCCGCACTTAGAGGCGAGGCCGGGTTGGTCGGGTCGATGATCAGGTGCTCGCCGTGACAGTCGATGCAAACCGGTGCGTCCCTTACACCGGCCTTAACCGCTTCCCCGTGGACACTCTCGTTGAACTCTCGCGCAATTTCCTTATGGCATTGCCCGCAGGTCTCCGGCACTTTCCAGTGATTGACTTTGGACCGCTCATCCGTAGCGGGATAGATGTCATGAGTGCCGTGGCAACTCGAACAGGAAGCTGCATCTTTCCCCATCGCGACCGCACGCCCGTGAACACTTTGCTTGTAGGAATCGACGGGATGGGCCACCGGGATTTTGTGCCGCGACAAGAAGCCGGCATCGCTGTGGCACTTGGCGCAAGTATCCGCCAGGTTCTTACGAGCAACGGCGGAGTCAACTTCGCCGGAGGCTTTCACCGCGTGGATCGACCCGTGGCAGGACACGCATTTGGGCGCATCGGGGTCGCCGTTTTTCGCGGCCTGGCCGTGAATGCTGGATTCGAGGGCCTTCACTTCGTCGGCATGACACTCCACGCATTTGCCGGGAGCCAGCTTTTCCGTGGTCTTCAGCTCATGCACGCTGCCGTGACACGAAGCGCACGCGGTTTCTCCCAGGATGGAGTGGGCGCTGGTAGGGAAGGACTTGGCCTCGTCCGCATGGCATGTCGCGCATTGCACTTTGGCGATTCTTGCGGGATGAGGGAATTCTTGGATGGAGATATGGCAGTCTTTGCAGCCGAGAACCGCGTGAGCGCTGGCAGCATGTTTCGCCGGATCGATGGAAATGTCTTTTCCGGCGTCCGACTTCATTCCCGCTTGGCCATGGCAGGCGAGACAATCCTGATCTGGCGCGGGCAAAGCCGGTGCGCGCATCAGGAAAACGAAAGCGACCAGCGTCGCGAGCATTGCAACACCCTTCTCCCCATTTCAACACCCCACTGCTCTAGCGATACGCGAACAACATCGCATAGATGATCCACAGCACGATGAAGAACCCCACCGTAAGCGCTGTCCAGGCGAAGGCCCGAATGGCGCGGATGACGATCGCGGGATAAGCCTCCTCCAACTTTTCCTCCAGCTTGCCGCTGGCCACCAGCGCTTCATATTCTCTCGGCTTGTCCCTTTCCAATTCCTCCACGGGCATGCGCCCCGTGAAGACCGTGATGTCCATGGGAAACTTTTCGGGCCGCAAGTGGGTGTTGAAGAAATGGACAGTAAAGATGAAGCCGGTGGCCAGCAGCGCCTCGTCACTGTGAATGATGGTCGCGATGTTGAGGAACGATCCCGGCAGAAAGCGCGTGAAGAACACCGGGAACCACAGGGTGAGGCCGGTCGAACCGATCACCGCGATTCCCCAAAACACGGCGAAATAGTCGAATTTCTCCCAGTACGTCCAGCGGCCATAGGCCGGGCGCTTGCCCAGGCCCACGAACCATTTCAGCGTTCCCACAAACTCCGTGAAGTCCCTGCGCGTGGGAAGCATGCTGCTTGGTCCCAGCAGCAGTGCGCGCCACGTACCGTGCACTCTTCGCTTCAACCGGTACAAGTCCACGAGATGGGTGACAAAGACTCCGAACATCACGAGCGCGGCACTACGGTGAATGTTGCCCGCGCTCTCGAATCCCCCGAGCAGATGAGAAAGCACCGCCGCCCACTTCGTGTAGGAGAACTTCAAAGTCAACCCGGTCAGCGCCAGGGTGATGAAGCTGACGATCATGCAGATGTGCAGAATGCGCTGTAGCCGGGTAAAGCGGATGAACTGGCGCTCCGCCTGAGGCATCCGTGCTCGTTCGACTGGCGTTTCCAAAACCTCGGGCTCAGGCATCGCCGTTCTCCTTGCCGGCGGATTTTCCCGGCTCGGCCTTTTCTTCAGCCTCGCGCAATTCCCGGCGCATCTGGAAGGCCCGGGGCAGCCAGAGCAGGGTATGAAGACCGCCAATCACGAATGTGCTCAGAAGAAGCAGGGTCATGCCCCAGAAGGTATAGAACAGGAACGGATACTTTCGCGGGTCGTGGTGCGTGGCGTGAGTTAGATATCCGGCGAAGCGCCGATTCGCCCCCGCATGGCACTTCTGGCAGGTGGCGGCCACGTTGGCCCGGCTGAGGTGGGAGCGCGGGTCGGTTACCGCCAGCACGTCGTGCGAGCCATGGCAGTCATAGCACTTCGCCGTTTTCGTGTAGCCCAGCCGCGAAACCTTGCCGTGATAGGTCTCAAAATAAGTTTTGGCGATCTCCGCATGGCAGCGTCCGCACGTGGTCATGATGTCCAAACGGAAACCATTTTCGTCGGTGCGGCGGATGGCATGTGCGGTATGGCAATCGTTGCAGACAGGAAGCTCTTTGGCCGAACCACTCACCCGCCTGGAGTGGATGCTGTTCTCGAATTGCTCCTCGATGCCGTGGTGGCACCGGCCGCAGGTAGTTGGCACGTTGGCCGCATTGACCGTCGATTGCGGATCGGTTCGGGGAAGGATGCTGTGAGCGGTGTGGCAACTGGTGCAGGTCGCAGTCACGGTCAGGCCAGCCTTCAGTAATCCCTGTCCGTGAATGCTTTCCGTGTAGTTCGAGATGATTTCGTGCTGCCTCCCGGTATAACGCACTGCGGCTTTCTGGCCTTCGCGGTGGCAGCGCGCGCAAAGCGTGGGAACGTTGGTCGGAAAACTTGACGACTGCGGGTCCTGCTTGCCCAGCACGCCGTGCGTGCCATGGCATTCCTTGCAGGTCGGAGCATTGGGATCGTTCTTGGCGTTGAGCTGTCCGTGGGTGCTGGCTATGTACTGCTTGCCAACTTCCTCATGGCATTGGGTGCAGTCCACCGCGTGGGTGATGGTCTCACAAGGGCGCACATGAGATGCGTTTACTTCCGAGTGGCACTGGCTGCAGGAAACCTTGCGGTCTTGCAGCTGGCTGTGGCGCGAATGGTTTACCTCCTCCGCATTCACGTACATCGACTTCCCATCACCCGCACGCCGTAGCTTTTGGTCGGCGTGGCAGTGCATGCAGTCCGCATCCGCCATTCCCTGCGAATAGAAAACGTTCCTGATCTTATGTGGCTGGTGGCAGTCCACGCAGGCGGGCAGGACGTTGGCCTGTTTTTCCCACAGCTCTCCACGGATGATCTTGCGGTGCACGCTTTCGATCTGCGAGTGGCATTTGGTGCAGGTGGCGGCGATGTTTTTTCGATTGATCGAGGAAGCCGGGTCGGTATGCGGCAAGATCAGATGCGCCGTATGGCAGGTGGCGCAGTTCGGGGCCACCGACAGCCCCTTCTTCAGCAGCGCTTCTCCGTGGATACTTTCGGAGTAGTTCCCCAGAATATTGTCCTGGGGAATGGGGCGATTGCGCGAGACCGGCGTTCCTTCCTGATGGCACTGGCCGCAAACGAAAGGCACCTTCAGCGGCGCTACCGTAGACCGTGGGTCTTTCACCGGATAGATTTCGTGGTTGCCGTGACAGTTGATACAGCGGGGCGCCAGCGGATCGCCGCGCGCAATCGCCTTTCCGTGCAACGACCGGGCATGTTGCTCCTGTTCGGTGGTATGGCAGGTGCCACACTTCACCGGGGCCGGTGTGTCGTGCGGCAGATCTTTTCCTGCCAGGTCGGCGTGGCAGCCGGTGCATCCGAAGCTGCCATGGATGGACCCGGCGAATTTCTTTCCGTCTACGTAGAGCGAAACCGTTTTGCCGGCTCGCGTGGTGGTCATGCTCTTGTCGCCGTGACACGCCAGGCATTCCGCGCCGGGTTGATCGTCGGCATGCGCGGCGGAGCGAGCCGGTTGCGAGAACACGAGGGAGAAAACTATGGCGAGAAGCGGCGCGAGGATCATTCCCAGACTAGCCTTCGAGTTCCGTCGCGCAATTTGGGTTTCGGCCATCTCAAGCTCTCTGCCTTACTTCATGCCCAGATCCGTAAGCACTTTCGGATTTTCCTCCCCTACCGCCAGCAGGTTGTGGCACGCACTGCAATCATTGGTGATGGTTTGCCCGTCGGCGCTGGTATGGCTGCCGTCGTGGCAGCGGAAACAGCCCGGTGAATCGTTGTGTCCAAGATTGTTGGGGTGAATGCCCCAACTTACCCGCATGTCCGGGAAAATATTGCGCAGGTAGATCGCCGCCACCTCATCGCCCGCCTGCTGCACCAGCGTGCGCCGCGTTTGATAGATCTGCGGATAGTTCGTCCGGTAAAAATTGTTGAGTTCGTCGATGATGCGTTGCTTGGCGATTTCGCGGGTGGGATAGTCCACCTTGAGGACTTCGACCGCCTTCTTCTTGATGAAGGGAAGCTCTGAGTTGATGCGCCCCAGCGACATTTGCTTGTCCACTGCGTTTTCCGGCAGGTCGAAGGCGTGCGTGGGACGGTTGTGGCAATCTACGCAATCCATGGTGCGGTGCTCACCCTTATCCAATTGTTGCTGGGTGGGCTTGGCGTCGGTGGAAATGAATTCCGTCGTCTTCCCGGAATCGTCTGTGAAATAAACGACTGGGATGGTTTGCCGCTCGGCGTCGGTCGAAATGTAGCGGATGCGGTTGGTGTCGGCCAGGTGACGCCCGTGGATGCCGACCGAACCCTGCCAGGTGCGTCCGCCCACTTTCAGCAGCAACACGTCCGTCTGCAGCGTGTTTTTTTCGTCTTCCTTATAGCTCTTATTCACCAGGAACTTATCGCCGGTGAAGCGCTGCGGCCAGTGGCATTGCTCGCAGGTTTCCCGCGCCGGGCGGAGGAACTTTACTGGCGAAGGAATAGGGCGCGAATAGGTGTGGAAGGTGACCGCAAAAACCTGACGCAACCCGGAAAGCTTGGAGCGCACAAACCACCCGGCTCCCGGTCCGATGTGGCACTCGACACATTCCACGCGCGCGTGAGGCGAGTTCTGGTAGGCGGTGAACTCGGGATCCATGACGCGGTGACAAGTCGTGCCGCAGAAACTTGTGGAGTCCATGTACTGCACGCCGCGGTACGATGCAGTCCCGAAGATCAGGAGGTTGAGCACGGTTGCCGCACCTACCCACTCCAGAGTGCGCCGCACTACCGGTAAGCCCAGGTCGACCGCCGGGAAAATTCCCGGCAGGGTTCCGGCCGCGACCAAGCTTCGTCGCCGGAGCCAGATGCCAAACGGAATCAGCAGCAAGCCGAGGACAAAAATACCGGGGAGGATCAGGAAGACCAGCAAGCCAATGTAAGGATGGGGTGGCCCCGGCAGGAAGACGTCATAAAACCAGAAGGCGATGGTGGTGAGCGCCGTGCTCGTGGTGACCACCGCGCCCGCAAGGGTGATGGGATTCTGCCCCAAAAAATAGATTGGCTGGAACCAGTCCCGGCTGCGCTCTCGCAGAGTCATTGGAAACCGCCGCTCCCTTTCGTCTATTTTCTGTGCGCTGCTTGGCAGACACACCCCATGCGTTGCGGCGGATCATCCGCCGCATCCAGCAACTGAAATCCGATGGCAGGACCCGCCGGGACTACTTCTTAAGAGTGCGGATGTACCCTACCAATCCCTTAATTTCCTCCGGCTTCAGAGACCCGTACTTGGGCATCTTGTTCTTGCCATTGGTGATGATGTCGGTCAGTTGGGCGTCTGACATTTTCTGCACATCGGCAGTCGTGAAATCGTGGGCGCCCATTTTCTTTCCCATTGCCGACCCGGTTCCGTCGGCACCATGACAGGCGGCGCATTTACCTTTGAAGAGGGATGCCGCATCTTGTGCATGTACGGGCAGGGAGAGGCTGAGAACTACAGCGCATGCTGTTGCGATAGTCAACAGTTTGATGCTCTTCATCTTCAAGCTCCATTCGAGTTTAGGTTGGCCTAGCATTGAATTTCAGAACACAGTTGTAAAATGCAATATTGACCTTTTTGAGGGAGGAGGTTCTGTGATCCAGGTCACAGGTGCATGTTACTCCTCTGACCTGCTGCCTGATTGTCAGGATAAGCCTGACTTGGGGAGGTTGCTTAGAACGCCCCTATTTCTTCTTTTTTCTTCTTTTCATCCGGTGATGGGAGAATGCCCAAAACTTCATCGCAAAGTCGGATCGAACAGGTCACAACCTTCCGCCTGCACCGCCACCATTTGCTGAATGAAGCGCCTGCGGATGCGGTCACGATCTGCCGTGATATCTGCGGCGTTCAGGCGCAGGTCATGGCGGCGGCCTATCTTCAGCTTTGGACGCGCAATCATGCCCTTAGACGAGCCGAGATTGAAAGCGCGCTGTGGAAGACGCGTGCGTTGGTCAAGACGTCCCTCATGCGTCAGACCCTGCATCTCATCCCGACGGATGAATTTCCGCTCTACATTGCCGCTCTAAGATCGAGCCGGGTGGCCGCACCGCTTCGAGTCATGGCCCGGTGTGGCATCGCACGCGAAGAAGGCGAAGCCCTTACCCCTGTCATCATGGACGCGCTCGCCGCGGGGCCGCTGGACAGGGCTGCCCTCGCTGCTGCCATTCGTCCAAAGGTCAGCAAGCGCGTGCGTAGTTGGATGGACAAAGTCTGGAGTCATGCGCGTGTGCCGGTCGCGGAGGGTTTGATCTGCTACGGACAAGGCGAGAACAAGGAAGTGACTTTCATTCGCGTGGACCAGTGGCTGCCGCACCTGAACGCTAAGCCCATGTCGGAGGCGGAAGCCCAGGGCGCTCTCTTGCGCAAATACTTGCGAGCCTATGGCCCGGCTACGCTGTCTGACTTTTCCCACTGGTCGGGCATCCCTATGCGGGATCTGAAATTGCTGCCCGCGCTGCTCGAACAAGAAGCGGTGGAGATTCCCGGCGGCAAGAAGAATTGCTTCTTGCTTCGTCAGGATATGCCCGCTCTAAACCGTGGATCGAGGGCGAAATCCTCCATTCGCCTGCTGCCGATTTTCGATCCTTACCTGCTGGCGCATCGCGACAAGGATCACCTGCTGCCCGCAAAGCACTACAAACGCGTTTACCGCAACCAGGGTTGGATCTCGCCGGTAGTGCTCATCGATGGCGTGGTCGCAGGTGTGTGGTCCTACAAGCCTCAAGGTAAGAACCTGCTTGTAAGAATCGAACCATTTGGCAAACTTTCCCGGGCAGAGCGCACTGAGATTGAGCAAGAGGCCCATCACCTGGCACTGTTCTTCGGCAGCGCTCTGGAATTCCAAATCGGTTGAATAATCCAGATCATTGTGGGCAGGACGAACTTGGTATAGTAATGACACACCGACCATGCGAATCAAGCTTCTGTTGCTGAGTTTTGTCTGCCTGGCGAGTCTGGCCTGGGGACAGCGGTACTATGGAGTCGAGCCCGCACCACTCAAGGCCTCCGTGCCATTTTCGGCGGCGCTCAGAAATTCCCTGGATCCCCAAGGCGTGCGGCTCATCGGTGCACCCGACGACGACAAAATCAACCTCTGCGAACTGTGGTGGAGCAAGACTGTCTTCGCCTATTCCAAAGCTCTGGGGCCCGGCGACGCCAGCTACAGCCATCTGGAGAAGGGAACGCTCCTGGGGGTGATCTACTTCCCAGCTGCAACCAAAGATGCTCGGGGTCAGAAGCTGCGCCCGGGCTACTACACGATGCGTTATGTGGAGATGCCGCAGGACAAGGCGCACCAAACCGTAACCGCGTATCCGGATTTTGTGGCGCTCAGCCCGGCCGCATCCGACGTAAAGAGCCATGAGACGGTACCGATGAGCACGCTGCTTCTCCTGAGCCGCCGGGCTTCGCGGACCAAGCATCCCGCAGTGATGGCCCTAGTGCCGGTGAACCCCGGCTACTCGGAGTTTCCCGGCGTCTTGCCGGACGAAACCGGCCAAGCCGTTGTGCAGGTGAAAATCAAGACCCGCACTGGCAACAAGCCTCCGGAAGAACTCAAACTGGCCATCGTTCTGGTGCCCACTCCCAAACTGGATATGGGATCGTGAGAACTTCCCAACCACGAATGAGTGCATGTAGCCATGCCTGACTACTTCTGGCCGGATTCCGAACACCGTTCTCTGATCGGCCAACGCGTCTCGCGGGTGGACGCACCGCTCAAGGTGTCAGGCCAAGCCCGCTACACCTCTGACGTGAAGCGCCCGGAGATGCTCTTCGGCAAAATCCTGGGCTGCCCTTACGCGCACGCGAAGGTGTTGAGCATCGACACCAGCGCTGCGGAAAACATGCCGGGCGTGAAAGCGGTTCATGTGATTCAAGGGCCGAACTCCATAATCCATTGGGCGGGCGACGACGTGGTCGCGGTCGCCGCGGTGGACGAGCGGACCGCGGAAGACGCTGTCCGCGCGATCAAAGTGAAATATCAGAAGTTGCAGCACTTGGTGAGCGATGCTGAGCCGGACGAAGAACCCAGCGGTCCTCTCAGTACTGACGACATCAATGACCTGCTGGATGAAGGCGTCCCCGCTCCTGAGATCGTGCAGCAGATTCAGCTCTACGGCATCACGGACAGAGTTCCAGAAAAGACGCTGAGCGAACTGAAAGAAGTTGGTGTGGACCGCACGGTGCTGGAAGCGATTCGGGCCGCGACCGTACACCCCGGCGCTTCTGCCCGATCTCGCTATCAGAAAGCTCCAGCGCTGATTCAGGGCGATCCAGAAACAGCTATCGCCCGAGCGGAAGTCGTGGCGGAGGGTCTGTACGGAGCATCCGTCATCACGCATTGCTGTCTGGAGAGTCACGGTTCCATCTCCGAGTGGACGGATCGTGATCATTTGCTGGTCCACATGTCGACGCAGAATGTTTCCGGGATCGCGGGCCAGATGGCGGAACCGTTGAAGATACCGGCTGCCAACATCCGAGTACAGCAGGACCATGTGGGCGGCGGTTTTGGAAGCAAGTTTGGCCCCGACCGCTGGGGCGTCGCCGCTGCGGAACTGTCGAAGAAGGCCGGGGGGCGACCTGTACGCGCCATGCTGGAGCGCGACGCCGAGTTGAAGGTCGCCGGTGCGCGCGGTTCCGCCTATGCACGCGTGAAAGTTGGTGCGACGAGAGACGGCCGTCTGGTCGCGTGGCAGTCGCAGTCCTGGGGAACGGGAGGCCCCGGTGGAGGCGCCATGCCGCCCCTTCCGTACGTGTTCGACATTCCCGACCGGAGCACGCAACATACTACGGTCGTCAACAATATTGGCCCGGCTCGGCCCTGGCGCGGAACCGATCAAACGCAGGCGGCCGTGATCACCATGTGCGCTCTCGACGACCTGGCGGCCAAACTTGGCCTCGATCCGCTAGATTTCTTTTTGAAGAACATCGCGCTCACCGGCCCGCGCCAGGATGTCTATCGCGAGGAACTCGAGATCGCTGCTGGCCTCATGGGATGGAAAGAGAAATGGCAACCTCGACCGCAGAGTGTTCCCAGCGGCCCGACGCGTGGTGTTGGCTTTTCCATTCACACTGGTGGCGGGCGCGGTCACTTCAGCAACTGCGACCTCACCATTCATCCTGACGGATCGATTGCCATCCAGATGGCCACGCAGGACATCGGCACCGGCACGCGAACAATTATTGCGATCGTCGCCTCCGACACCCTTGGCGTTCCCATGGATTCGATTGCGCTGTCCATCGGCGACACCGCTTATCCTGCATCGGCGGGGTCGGGCGGATCGTCCACGCCCGGTGGTGTGAGCGCGTCCACCCGGCGGGCGGCCATCGATGCCCGCGATGCGCTCTTCGCCAAAGTGGCCCCAGCTTTGAACGCCCATCCGGAGGAACTGGAGTCAGTGAACGGCACCGTGCGGGTGAAGGCCGATCCGTCTCGCTCCCTGAGTTGGAAGGAAGCTTGTTCGAAGTTAGGCGCCATGCCGCTCACGGTGCGCGGCAAGAATCCCGACCGCAACGCGCCGCCCGATCTCACCAGTGGCGGCGTCGGAGGCGTGACTTTTGCCGAGGTCGAAGTGGATCCCGAGACCGGCGTCGTCAAGGTCAAGAAAATGGTCGCGGTGCAGGACTGCGGCCTGATTCTCAACCCCAAGCTGGCCGAGAGCAGTTGCCGCGGCGCGCTGATCATGGGCATCAGCTACGCCCTGTTCGAAGAAAAAATCATGGACCAGGCCACCGGCCAAATGTTGAATCCCAACCTCCAGTTTTATCGGCTGGCTGGAATCAACGATATTCCTGAACTGGTCGTCCATCTGATGACCGGCAAGAAATATGAAGAGCGCGGCGTGATCGGAATCGGTGAGCATCCTGTGATCTCCCCCGGCGCGGCGATCTCCAACGCCGTGGCCAACGCCGTGGGCGTACGCGTGCCTTTTCTGCCTCTCACGCCCTATCGTGTTCTGACGGCACTGGGCCGGGCAGGTGATTGACAGACACCGCGTTTCGTATCACAATCCCGAGGCAGTCGAGGATGCTCCCCCGCGTCGTCGCCGGGCTACCCGGGCCTTCGTTTAAGTTCTCCTGTGCTTTCCAAGAGGTGCGCATGAAGTCCGTCCGCCTGCTCTTCCTGCTGCTGTGTGCGAGCGCCATAACTTGGGCGCAATCGAGTCCGTCACCGATGATCGATTTGCCATTGGTGCCTTCGAGCGCGGTTCCGGGAGGGCCGGGCTTCACGCTCACCCTGAATGGTGCCGGGTTCGTCTCCGGCTCGGTCGTCAAGTGGAATGGCCATGCTCGCACGACTCAATTCGTCAGCAAGGCACGACTGACCGCGGCAATCCCGGCCTCGGACATTGCGAAAGCAGGAACGGCCTCGGTCACCGTGACCACTCCCGGCGCTGCGAATCCAAGTTCTAACGCCGCCTTCTTTTCTGTGGTGACGCCTGTGGCCACAGTTGCGTTCACCGGGTCCAGCTTTCCGACGTTCGGGCATCCTTGGGAGGCAATCACTGGAGATTTCAATGAGGACGGCGTGCTTGACCTGGCAGTGGCGAATTGGGAAACCAACCTGGCCGTTCTCCTCGGAAAAGGTGACGGGACTTTTCAATCAGCTATAACGAATCCCGGCGGCAGGGATTCCGGCTGGTTGGCGACTGGGGACTTCAATGGGGACGGCAAGCTCGATTTGGCCGTTACCAACGCCCAGGGCACCAATGTCTCAGTTCTGCTGGGCAATGGTGACGGAACATTTCAACGAGCCGTCGACTACACGACCGGCAGCAATCCAAATGAGGTAGTGGTTGCTGATTTCAACGGCGACGGCAAACTTGATCTGGTGGTCGCGGCTGAATCCCAGCTTTCAATTCTTCTGGGGAATGGCGACGGAACATTTCAAATGCAGAAGACAATAGTCAGTGGTTTTGGCGAATTCATCTGCACGGGAGACTTCAATGGCGATGGGATTCCGGACCTTGCGCTAGCTGTGTCAGGTGTTGCTGACAGTGTGGCCATCGCTTTGGGAAACGGCGACGGCACGTTTCAGCCATTTACTTCCTACACGGGTGGCAGCGGCTTTCCCTTGTCCCTAGTGACGACTGACCTGAACGGCGATGGCATTCTCGACCTGGTCATGGGCGGCGGAAGCGGAACGACCGTATGGCTCGGCAAGGGAGATGGAAGCTTCGGTCCGGCGACAAGCTATCTTACCGGGCTCTTGGCTTACAACAGTGCGACCGTGGTGGATCTTAACGGCGATGGGAAACCCGACATCGCGGTTGCCAGTCAGGAGGGCCCGATTGCAATGCTGCTGGGCAACGGCGACGGTACCTTCCAGCAACCGGTTTACTTTCAGGGTGCGGTATTCCCTCAGACCATAACATTCGGAGACTTCAACGGAGACGGCGCCATGGATCTGGCTCTCTCCGCGTACGGGGGCATCACGGTTGGCTCGGGTGCCTTTGTTTCTTTGCAGACCAACGGGCCGGCAGTCTCGTTCTCGCAGGCCGACCTGCTCTTTCCCACCCAGTTGGTGGGAACACGCGCAGTCCAATCCGTGGTCATGACGAATGTAGGCAAGGAATCGCTTGACATCACCCACATCGGCACCTCCGGGGCAGGCCGCAATGCCTTCAAGCAGACCAATGATTGCGGGAGCAGCGTGGCGGTCGGCGCCAGCTGCACCATTCACGTTGCCTTCGTGCCCGACGGCCGGGGGGGCCGCAAGGCGTCACTCGACGTAACCGACAACGCCATCAATCACCAGCAGTCCATCCCAATGAGAGGTGTCGGCACATGGGTGACCCTGACACCTACCCGTCTGAGTTTCGGCAGCCAAAAAGTGGGTACCACCAGCCCTCCGCAGCAAGTGCAGCTAACCAACGTTGGCAACACAGGGATCAGCATCTCGCAGATTGTGATCGGCGGCAGCGGACTCAGTGATTTTGCCCAAACCAACACCTGTGAACCGGGAATCGGCGCAGGCGCAAGCTGCACCATTAGCGTGACCTTCAAACCTCTCAACCGAGGAAATCACGGAGCTTTCATGCTCATTTACGACAATGGTGGCGGCAGCCCGCAGACGATCATCGTGAGAGGCATCGGGACCTAGTAAAGAATTCCACCGCATTCTGAGGCGGCCTAGCCTCCGGAACTGCGCGCTTCCCGAGATCGCCTTGGGGCTGCACCGCGTCCGGTAGCATTCCACGCGCGCGATTGTTCTTGGACTGGGCTCGTTGATTTGCTTTTGTCCCGCCGCCAGACGAAGATACTAGTCCATGATCGTGAACTTCGCGGAGCGGGCGCACAATCACAACTGGTCACTCGACCCGGTCACGCGATCGTTGCTCGACACCGACTTCTACAAGCTGCTGATGCTGCAGTTTATCTGGAAGCATTATCCGAAGACGCGGGTGTCGTTCTCCGTGCTCAACCGCTCTTCCACTGGCCCGGTTGACACGTTTGCCCATGAAGAGCTGGTCGCACAGCTCGATCATGCCCGAGAGCTGCGCTTTCGAAGGTCCGAACTCGTCTGGCTGGCCGGCAACACCTTCTATGGCCGTCGCGGAATCTTTGAACCTGCTTTCCTGGAATGGCTGGAGCGAGACTTCCGCTTGTCCGACTACGAGCTGTCGGTGAAGGACGGCCGCTTTCATCTCACCTTCGACGGCCTCTGGACCGATACAACCATGTGGGAGCTCTATTCGCTCTCCATCATCAACGAACTGCGGACCCGGGCCAATCTGAAAAGATTGAGCGAGTTCGGTCTCGACATCCTGTACGCCAAGGCCAAGACCAAGCTTTGGAGCAAGATCGAGCGCCTGCGCGGCGTTCCGAATCTTAGCGTGGCGGATTTTGGAACCCGTCGCCGCCACAGCTTTCTGTGGCAGGAATATGTGGTCGTTGCCATGGCCGCGAATCTAGGCAGCGGATTTTCCGGAACCTCGAACGCCTTCCTCGCCCACAAGCACGATCTCGAAGCCATCGGAACCAACGCCCACGAGATTCCCATGGTGCTGGCCGCGCTCGCGCCGGATCACGAGTCGCTGAAGGCCTCTCAGTACCAAGTCCTCGAGATGTGGCAGAAGACGTATGACGGCGCTCTGCGCATCATGCTGCCCGATACGTTTGGTACCACGCAATTTCTCCAGGGCGCCCCTGACTGGACCGCCGACTGGACGGGCCAGCGCATTGACAGCAAGGATCCGTATATCGCCGGAGATGAATATATCGAATGGCTGAAGGCGCGTGGCCGCGATCCGCGGGAGAAGCTCATCATCGCCTCCGACTCGCTCGACGTCGACGACATCCTCGGCCTGCATGCTTATTTTGGCGGAGCTCTTTCCCGTGGAATCACCTCCCGGGATTTCCGCAGCGCCGCCGACTTCGATGATCGACGCAAGTGGATTCCCGGCCGCCGCATTCGCTTCAGCGCAGGTTGGGGCACGCTGCTGACCAACGATTTCCGCGGCTGCGATCCCGCTGGCGACGGCGCCTTTGATCCCATCAGCCTGATCAGCAAAGTGTCCACTGTCGAAGGCCGTCCGGCGGTGAAGCTTTCGGATAACTATGCCAAAGCGCTCGGCCTTCCCGCGGAAATCGAGCGCTACCGGCGCGTGTTCGGCACCGCTGGCATCGCAAACACTCCCGTCATCACGTAAGACATTGAAAGTAAATGACTTGGCATCGCATTGAAAGACTACACGTTCGTGCTACACGATGGCACGCCAGGGCCATATACGAGTTTTAGTTCCTGGGATAGTCTTGTTTTCGAGCAGCACTTGGGGGAGGGCTGATCAACAGACGTCCCAAGACTCAAACAGAGTCTGGGGCGTTTTGTTTTGCGCGCGAAACACGGATTTGCAGGGACTAGGCCCTCCGGGGTCGCCGGAACGCTCACCAAGGCTTGCAGCGAAGTGGAGGTTGCGGAAAGACTCACCAAGGCTTGCAGTGACGTGGAAGAGCGGGGCTTCAGCGCCGCGTCAAGGGCTCACAATCAATGCGGGCTTCAGCCCCTGAGGTCAGCGTAAGTCCCGCCCTGTATAATCGATCCCCTGCCTATGCGAGCCTCGCTTTCCCTGTGGACGCTTTCCCTGTTAACAGGATTGCTGCTGACCACGATGGTGTTTGCGCAGGCGCCTCCCGCCAAGCCTCCCGTGACTTCACCGTCGCAGAAGGCGCAAGAACTAAGCCCTCAAGCCGCCCTTCCGCAGTTCGAAGACGTCGCCCAAAAAGCCGGACTGACCGTCCCGCACATTTCTTCTCCCGACAAGAAATACATCGTCGAATCCATGAGCGGCGGCATGGGGCTGATCGACTGCGACAACGACGGCAAGCTCGACATCATCACCGTCAACGGTTCCACGGTGCCGCGCTACAAACAGGGCGGCGATCTGATGGTCACCCTCTACCATCAGGATGCGGATTCCACACCCGACAACGTTCACTTCACCGACATCACCAAGTCTGCGGGCCTCACGCGCAAGGGCTGGGGCATGGGCGTGGCCGTGGCTGACTACGACAACGACGGATTACAAGACATCTACGTCACCGGCTATGGTGGCAACGCGCTCTACCACAATCTGGGCAATTGCAAGTTCGAGGATGTTACGGAGAAGGCTGGCGTGGGCGCGGGAGGATTCAGCACCGGAGCGGCTTGGGCCGACTATGATCGCGACGGCCGCGTCGATCTTTTCGTCTCGCGCTACGTGCACGTGGATATCGACAACCTGCCGCAGTTCGGCAACGATCCGCGATTCTGCCGCTTCAAGGGAGTGCTGGTGCAGTGCGGGCCGTGGGGCATGCCCGGCGAATCCGATTTGCTGTTTCATAACAAGGGCGATGGCACGTTCGAGGAAGTTTCAAAGAAGGCTGGTGTGGACGATCCGCATCATTATTACGGGTTGGGCGCGACCTGGGGCGACTACGACAACGACGGCTGGCCCGATCTTTATGTCGCCAACGATGCGGGACCGAATTTTCTCTACCACAACAAACACGACGGAACATTTGAGGATGTGGGATTGCTCGACGGAGTCGCGCTGAGCGGCGACGGCATGGAGCAAGGCTCGATGGGCGTGGACTGGGGCGACTATCTTCACGAAGGCCGCCTGTCGATGATCGTCACAAATTTCGTGGAGCAAGGCTCGACCCTGTATCACAACTTGGGCAAAGACAATTTCGCCGACGTCAGCGTGCGCGCCAAGTTGATGAAGCCAACCTATCCTTTTGTGAGCTGGGGAACCTCATTCTTCGATATAGACAACGACGGCTGGCTCGATTTGTTCATCGCGAATGGCCACGTCTATCCCCAGGTCGATACGATTCCCGGCGGCACGCCCTACCGCCAGCCGATGCTGCTGTTCCGCAATCATCGCGATGGAACGTTCGAGGATGTTTGTTCGGTGCTCGCCAACATGCCTCCGCAATCGAGGCGGGGCACGGCGTTTGGCGACATCAACAACGACGGCAACGTCGACATTGTCGTGTTGAACGTGGGCGAGCCGCCGTCACTCTTGCTGAATCGCAGTGTCAACACGAATCACCGAGTGCTATTCAAACTGGTAGGAACAAAGAGCAACAAAGCCGCGATCGGCGCGCGAGTCACGGTAAAAGCTGGCGCGCTGGTGCAGTTCAGCGAAGTGCGCGGCGGCGCGAGCTATCTTTCGCAGAACGATTTGCGGCTGCATTTTGGACTGGGGGCGAACGACAAGATGAGTGAAGTCAACATTCGCTGGCCGAATGGAGAGACGGAAGTTTTGCGCGACGTGCCTGCGGATTTTATTTATACAATCATCGAAGGTGCGGGAATTCAGCAGAAATTGGCCCTGCCTCCTCTACCGCGCTGAAATACTTTCGCTTTGCGGGGCGGTGCCCATGTCGTAATGAGTGTAACGGCGATGTTTCACCAATTACAAAGCTTGCGGCCCTGATCCCCCTCGTCACACGCCTACGTGACGCATTTCACTGACTTTACTTGATTTCGAAGATAGAATTCTGTCGGTTCTCTTGCCTCCCCGAAGAGCGCCAGTTACGACGGGACGCAGCACCCCCATCAGGCGAGAGCACCGACACGTTCACGTCGCGGCGATCTTGAGGTCGTGTGATCTCCACATCTGGAGACTTCGCCGAGCCGGCGACAAACTTGCTCTACTTGGCAGCTCACAAGAGCTGCACCATTAAAACCATGTTTTCAAAAGCACAAAGGGGGAGCCCATGAAGATCCAGAAGTCTCTACTTGCGTTGTGCTGCATTGTGACAATGTTCATTGCTGGTTGTTCGTCGTCTTCGACGAAAACAAGCACCAGCAACGTCAACGGTGTTTTCGCGGATGCGCCGGTGGTGGGACTGAGCTATTCCTGCGGAACCACGACAGGCGTGACTGGGGCGGGCGGAGCATTTACCTGTCCTAAGAGCAGCACCGTAACCTTCACGATTGGAGGAGTCACCATCTGCAGCGCACCCGTTCAGGCTTTCATGACGCCGGTGACCTGCGCGCAGGCCAACGGGAATCCCACGGCCGATGCTTCAACCCCGTCTGTGGTTGCCACGGCCCAGTTCGTGATCTCGGTCGGCACGCCGGCAGGCACTACGCCCGGCACCTTGACCACGTTGACGATTACGTCAGCCGAACTCCAGGCAGCCGCAGGCGTGAGCCTGGATTTTTCAACCGCAACACAGGCGGAGCTGCTGGCAGCAGTCAACACCGTTAACCAGAACCAAACGCTCATCAGCCCGACGGATGCAACGACCGAGCTGACCGGCGCCGTTGCCACCAATGTAGCCGGAACCTACTCTGGCACCTATAGCGGGGGCGACACCGGCACGTGGACGGTTACGATCGATAACAGCGGCAACGTTACTACAGGCAGCTATACGAGTACGAGTGGCCAGGGTGGATCGGGAGCGATAACAGGCAACCTGGTTTACGGCACAACGTTCAGCGGCACCGCAGGCAGTGCGACGTGGACCGGAACGGCAAATACCTCGCAACCTCCCACCACAGGGAAAGGGCCATATCTTTTCAGTGGCACGTGGGACAATACGGCGGACAGCGTGAGCGGTTCGTTTACTAACTGAGTTTTTGTGGGCGGCGGCTTGTCTCCGCCGCCCTGAACCCGGCGTTGAGTATCTCCTTCATCGTCCTTGCGTGATTCCGAAACTCGGGTATGACGCCGCATCCTGGCCTCAACTCTGTCTCAGGTTCGAGCATCCCGGCCGCGGATAATTGACAAAATCAGGCGTGGCTGTTGAAAAACTCCTTGCCCCGAAATTCGCAAAAATAAAATCGCGCTAGGATGCCCTACAATCGACGTTCTCAATTTTTCTGGACATTTTCTATCCCCCAGATTTTGTCTGTTTTGAGGAAAAGGCAGTTTTTCAACAGCCACAGGCCATAGCACTCACGAAGAAGTTCGCCCGGTCACCCCTGATCGATGCCCAATTGCCTCTGAATTTCCTCCAACGGTACACCCTTCGTCTCCGGAACCATGGTCTTCACCCAAACGAGCTGAAGCACCATCATGCCTGCAAAAAACGAGAACACGTAACCGGGCGGGAACACAGTGACCATCTTTGGAAAGAAAGTTGTGAGCAAGGCGGCAAAGATCCAGTGCGTGAAGCTGCCGAGCGTCTGACCCTCCGCGCGATGGCGATTGGGAAATATCTCGGAAATAAAAACCCAAATGACCGCTCCCTGGCCGATCGCGTGGGCAGCGATGAACGCGAAGATACAAATCGGCACGATGGAGAAATGATTTGTAAAGAAAGCCCACGCCACCAGACCGAGCGAAGTGATGTAGCCGAACGAGCCAATATAGAGAAGCGTACGCCGGCCCAGCCGGTCAATCAGCCACAGGCCGACAAAGGTGAAAACGAGATTGGTCACGCCAATGCCGATCGATTGCAGCAGCGCGGCTCTTGCGGCGAGCCCGGTAAGTTCAAATATGCGCGGCGCGAAGTACAAAATCGCATTGATGCCCGAGAGTTGATTGAAGAAAGCAATCAAGATGGCGAGCAGGATCGGTTTGCGCAGACGACTCGTCCAGAAATGTCCCGACGTCGCTTGCTCCGACGATGCAGCGATGATCGAATCCGCCTCGGCTGCGATTTCGGATTGTGAAGCCTCAGGTTCAATTCGCTGCAACACTTCGAGGCCGGCCCCGCGGTCGCCCTTCCTGCCCAAGAGCCAGCGTGGGCTTTCCGGCAGGCCGAAGCAGAACACCGCGTAGAGCAACGACGGAAACGCAGCCACGCCCAGCATCCAGCGCCAGGCATTCGGACCGATGCCAGCGAGCAGCGCGTTCGAAACAAAAGCGATCAGGATGCCAAAAACAATGTTGAACTGGAACATTCCCGCCAGCCGTCCGCGATGCTTGGGCGGCGCGATCTCCGAAATGTACATTGGGGCAACCACTGTAGAGATGCCGATGCCCAACCCGCCGATGACGCGTGCAGCGATGAACACAGCAACGTTCGGCGCCAAAGCCGAGCCCACCGCACCCACGAAATAAAGTACCCCGATCCATAGCAGCGTCGCTTTGCGTCCGAACCGGTCAGCCGGCCAACCCCCGAGCAGCGAGCCGACCACAGTGCCGTAAAGGGCCGAAGCCATGGCAATGCCGTGCAGTTCGGGGCCCAGGCCCCACAACGTCTGAATTGTCTTTTCGGCACCGGAAATAACTACCGTGTCGAAACCGAAAAGAAATCCGGCAAGTGCCGACGTCAGCGACCAGAAGAAGATGCGGCCATTCATGGTTAAAGAAGTACCTAGTACCTAGTACCTAGTACCGAGAACTGCTCTTACCCGTCGTCAGCCTTGCTCGCGACTAGGTACTAGGTACACGGTACTGCGGCTAGCCTTTCGTCAGCGGATATCCCTTCTCCCGCCAGTCGCGGATGCCGCCGTCCATCGAGATCACGTTGGTGTATCCCATCTTCTGCAGATTGTCGGCAGCCAGTGCCGAGCGGAATCCGCCGCCGCAGTAAAGCACAAGCTCGGCGCCCAGATCAGGCACACGAGCCTCGATGTCGCGCTCGATGATGCCTTTGCCCAGGTGAATCGCGCCTGGCAGATGATCCTTGGCGAATTCGCTCTCCTCGCGGACGTCCACAAGAATGAACTTCCCGCCGCGATCTATCTTCTTCTTCACTTCCTCGACATTGGTTTCACGTACGCGCGTCTTCGCGTCATCTACGATCTTTAGGAAGCGGGGAGGATGTTGGTGGGCCATAAGAGTCTCCTTTGCAATTCGGTCGGCGATAAACATCCTACCAAGGGATGCGGCAATGTGCAGGATGGTTCAGCGCATTCTCATTTAGCATGAACGAGTGAGACAAGCCACTCGCAAGATCGGCCTGGCGCGTGCTTTGTCGAAGCTGGGCTACTGTTCGCGGTCGCGCGCGGCAGAGTTGATTCGCGGCGGTTGCGTGAGTTTGAACGCGAAGATCCAGCGCGATCCCGAAACGCCAGTTTACGGCAAAGACGATCAGATTACGGTCAATGGAACAAAGGTTGAGGTGGGGAGAAAAATCTACCTCATGCTGAACAAGCCGCGCGGCGTGGTGACCACGGCCTCGGACGAGAAAGGCCGAGTGACAGTATATGCGCTGCTGGCGAGAGCCGACGCCGGCAAGAATGTGCCGGGAGAAAACCCGCCTTGGGTGGCCCCAGTCGGGCGTCTCGACAAAGCCAGCGAAGGCCTGTTGCTGCTGACCAACGATTCCGAGTGGGGTGCGCGCATCGCTTCGCCGGAGTCACATTTGGACAAGACTTACCATGTGCAGGTGGGAACGGTCGCGGATGACGAGTTTATCGGGACGTTGGTTCAGGGAGTGAAAGCGAAAGACGGCGAACTGCTGCGCACCAAGCATGCTCGCCGCTTGCGGGCAGGTGAGAAAAACTGCTGGCTCGAAATTGCTCTGGACGAAGGCAAGAACCGCCAGATTCGCCGCATGATGGAAGAGCTGGGTGTCGAGGTGTTGCGTTTGGTCCGGGTCGCCGTCGGACCGCTGCAATTGGGCAATCTCGCGAAGGGTCAATACCGCGCCCTGACCGGCGATGAGAAGCGAATGCTCGATCGTGCCATGCGAGGAAGTTTGTGAACGACCTTAATTTCCTCCCGGCCGTTTCCATGGCCGAACAAATCCGGACGAAGAAAATCTCCCCGGTCGAACTCGTGAAAGCCCATCTGGCGCAGATCGATAAATTGAATCCGAAGTTAAATGCATTTGTACATGTGGACGCGGACTGCGTGCTGCGGTCTGCCCATGATGCGGAGATTGCCGTGCCGCAGGGAAAAATGCTTGGCCCGCTGCATGGTGTTCCCATCAGCATCAAGAGCTCGATCAAGGTGGTGGGAATGCGTTGCGAGTCTGGGACTCGGCTGCGAACCGGGCTCATCGCCCAACAAGATGCCCCGCTGGTGACACGGCTGAAGAGTGCGGGCGCGATCGTCCTGGGTGTCACCAACACCCCCGAGCTTCTGATGGCGTGGGAAACCGATAACCTGCTCTATGGCCGTACCAACAGCCCATGGGATCTCGCGCGCACGCCCGGCGGTTCGAGCGGCGGCGAAGCAGCGGCGATCGCCGCGGGCATGTCCGCAGGCGGCGTGGGCAGCGACGGTGGCGGCTCGATTCGCGTGCCCGCTCACTTCAGCGGCATCTGCGGCCTGAAGCCGACGCCGGGACGCATTCCCGCCACTGGGCACTTTCCCGAGTCTGCAGGGCCGTTTGCATTGATTGGCGTCGTAGGGCCGATGGCGCGCACGGTGGCAGATTTGAAAGTTCTGTTCGAGGTCATGCAAGGGCCGGACGATGGCGACACCTGTGCGGCACCTGTGCCATTGCGTTGGCCAACTGAACAGGATGCCCGCAAACTGAGAGTGGGTTATTTCGAAGACGATGGCCGAACGCCAGTCACGCCAGAAACGCGTGCCGCTGTCCGCACTGCCGTCGAAGCCTTGCGCAGCGCCGGATTTCAAGTGGAACGCTTTCAGCCGGAAGGACTCGAAGCAGCCCGGCAATTATGGTGGAAGTTTTTCGTCGTCGCGGGGGGAATGTTGATTCGTCCAATGTTCCAGGGTCGCGAGTCCTATCTCAGCCCGATCCTGAAACAGTTTCTGGAATGGTCCGCGGCCGAGCCGGCGCTTACTGCCGAGACCCTGCTCGACGCCTGGATCCAGCGCGATTTGCTCCGCTCGCAGTTCCTGGCGCAGATGCGACGACATCCCATCCTGCTGTGCCCGGCGGCCGCGATCCCGGCATTCCGGCACGGCGAGCGTAGTTGGCAAGTCGAAGGCAAGACCGTCGACTATCTCGATGCCTGGAGCTACACAGAGTTCTTCAACCTGTTGGGCAATCCCGCTGCGGTGGTTCCTGTCGGCCGTTCGCCAGATGGCCTGCCCATTGGCGTGCAGATCGTCGGACGGCCTTGGGAAGAGGAGCAGGTCCTCATGGTCGCCGCTGCACTGGAAAAACAATGCGGAGCGTGGAAAGTCCCGCCGATTAGCCGATAACAGGCCGATCTCTCGGATAGTATTTTTGCACTATTCCCCCGGCGCACGCCTCTGAGTAACGTAGTTCGCACGCGATTTCAGTCACTGTGGGTCTGAAGTCCGGAGCCGTAATCGTCTGATCGCTTCCGATGCGAGAAAAATTATCATCCGATAGTTTTATCGGTCGGGCCTTGTCTTGGCTCGTGCCGTTTCTCGTGATTTCCGCCGCGTACCTCTACGCCTTCCCCCAGCCAAACTTGTTTTATGCCGGAGTGGTGCTGTTGCACGCGTTGGGCGGGGCGCTCACGGCGATCCTGCTGATCCCTGCGCTGTTCCGCCTGATTCGCACAGGAAGCTTCACCTCCCGAACCGGTTGGCTTCTGATCGCCGCAGGGGCAGTCCTCGGCCTGATCCTGCTCAAGACCGGCACACCCCGCACAGAGTGGAGATGGCTGTACCTCCACATCGTGATCTCGCTCATCGGCGTCGGCCTTCTGCTAGCCGACAAGCTGGGGCAGCGCGGATGGTTGGCTTCGAATGCATCTGCCGCATTACTGCGCACGGCCATCTGCCTGGTTGTGCTTGCTGGGTTTGGTTACGGCGCCCGGTACATTCGCGAGAGCTGGCAGACGCGCGGCCGAATTCAGAATCCCGCCATGCCGCCCGATAGTATGAATGGCGAGGGCGACGGCCCCGAAGGTTCTTTTTTCCCCAGTTCCGCGCAGGTTTACGGCAAGCAGAAAATTCCCAGCAAGTTTTTCATGGAGTCCGACTCCTGCAAGCGCTGCCACGAAGATATCTACAACCAGTGGTTCAGCTCGGCGCACCATTTCTCTTCGTTCAACAATCAGTGGTACCGCAAGGCAGTCGAGTACATGCAGGACACGATCGGCACCAAGCCTTCGAAATGGTGTGGTGGATGCCATGATCCAGCCGTCCTCTATGCGGGACTGATGGATACGCCCATCAAACAGATCGTGCACCGCCCGGAATCTCAGGCCGGGTTGGGTTGCATGATGTGCCACTCCATCGCCGACGTGAAGAGCACGATGGGACAGGGCGACTTCTATCTGGAGTATCCCAAACTGCACGAACTCGCGGCCACGCAGAATCCCGTGGCGCGCTCTCTGCACGATTTCCTGATCCGGCTGAATCCCGAGCCGCACCGGCGCGTATTCCTCAAGCCGTTCATGAAAACGCAGACTGCCGAGTTTTGCTCAACCTGCCACAAGGTGCATCTCGATGTTCCGGTGAATCATTATCGCTGGTTCCGCGGCTTCAACGAATACGACAACTGGCAGGCCAGCGGAGTTTCCGGGCAGGGCGCGCGCTCGTTTTACTATCCCCCCAAACCGCAGCAGTGTGCCGATTGCCACATGCCGATGGAGTCCTCGAAGGACGCCGGCAATATCAACGGCTTCGTGCACTCGCATCGCTTTCCGGGCGCAAACACTGCGCTGCCCACGGCGAATGAAGATGCCGCGCAACTGAAACTCACCGAGGGATTTCTGAAGAGCGGCGCCCTCACGGTAGATATCTTCGCGCTGTCCCCGGCGCAGGCGCCGCTGAAGTCGGGTGCGACCAGTCAGTCGGAACTAGCCACAACTTTCGCTGTGGGCGAAGAGGCGGAAACCAAAATTACTCCGGGTGCAGGCGGCGAAGCTGCGCCGGTCACCGCCCCGTTGAACCGGGTGCAGCCCGCACTGCGCCGCGGCGATACCGTACGCGTGGATGTCGTCGTGCGCACCAAGAAGGTTGGACACTTTTTCCCCGGCGGTACGGTCGATGCCTACGATACCTGGCTTGAACTGAAGGCTGTAGACGACAAAGGACAAACCATCTTCTGGAGCGGCATGGTCGAAGGCGATGGCAAAGGTCCGGTTGAGAAAGGCGCACACTTCTATCGCTCGCTGCAGATCGACGCCCACGGCAACCCCATCAACAAGCGCAATGCCTGGGCCACGCGCGCAGTTGTGTATGTGCGGCTGATCCCTCCCGGTGCGGCCGACACAGTGCATTACCGCATGTCCATTCCTGAAACCGCAGGCAGCAAGATTACGCTGCATGCCCGCTTGTGCTATCGCAAGTTCTCCTGGTGGGGCACGCAGTTTTCTTTTGTGGGCGAACCCGACGAGAAGTCAGGCCGCGACGTGACCCCTGAGTACGACGACCGTCCGTTTCTCTTCACAAAGTCCATTCAGGGAGTTTCCGCGAAGGAAGAAAAAATTCCAGACCTGCCAATCGTCACCGTGGCAGAGAATGAAGTGACGCTGCCGGTGGTGGCTCATAATTCGCCCGCCCCCGAGCCCAAAACAATTGCACTCAAAGAGGAATGGCAGCGCTGGAACGATTACGGAATCGGGCTGTTTCTGCAGGGTGATCTGAAGGGCGCGGCCGCCGCGTTCCAGAAGGTGACCGAGGCCGATCCCAATAATCCCGATGGCTGGGTGAATATTGGCCGCTGCGCCGTGCAGGAAGGCGATATGGAACGCGCCCGCACGGTGCTCGAGAAAGCGCTGGCCTTGTCTCCAAATCTGGCGCGAGCAAACTTCTTCTACGCTCGCGTGCTGCGCTCGGACGGAAATTACGAGGCCGCCGCCGTCCGTCTGCGTGCTGTCCTCAGCCAATATCCGCGCGACCGCGTCGCCCTCAACGATCTGGGGCGCATTCTCTTCCTGCAGCGCAAATATTCCGATGCGGTGAAAACATTGCAAGCCGTCCTGGCAATTGATCCCGAAGACCTGCAGGCGCACTACAACCTGATGCTCTGCTATAGCGGCCTGGGGAACGAGAAGCTCGCGAAACAGCATGAGGCACGCTACTTGCGCTTCAAAGCCGATGAGTCATCGCAGGCGATCACCGGACCCTATCGCCAGTCGCATCCGGAAGACAACAATGAGCGCCAGGCAGTGCACGAACATGTATCCGTGCCGCTGCAAGCGCTGGGCAAGAATCATGTGGGGACAGCCGCCCTTCGGCAGGCTCAGGGCAGGCTCTCGGCTGTCCGGCCGGGCAAAGCCCGGCTAGCGTCCGGCGGATCCGCGACCGGAGGAGCGAGGTGAAGGTTTGCCTGAAATTCCTCTGTGTCTCTGTGTCTCTGTGGTGGGTTTTGTTCCTGGGAACTGCGGCGGCCCAGCAGGTTCACTTCCGCGATACCACCGCGCAGTCAGGAATCCATTTCACCCACAACAACGGTGCGTTCGGAAAGAAGTGGCTGCCGGAAACCATGGGCCCAGGGTGTGCTTTCATCGACTACGACAACGACGGTTATCCTGACATCTTTCTGGTCAATGGCGAAGACTGGCCCGGACACCCTCACTCGGGCGCAACAACCCCAAAGCTGTACCACAACAACCACGACGGGACTTTCACCGATGTCACCCGCAAAGCAGGATTGGCGGTGCCCATGTTCGGGCTCGGGGTGGCGGTCGGCGACTACGACAACGACGGCTTCGACGACCTGTTCATCACCGCTTTAGGGCAAAGCCATCTCTTCCACAACAACGGCAACGGCACCTTTACCGACGTCACCAAATCCGCTGGCCTGTGGGGGCCAAACGAGTTCTCCACCAGCGCCGCCTGGGTGGATTACGACCGCGACGGCAAACTCGATCTTGTCGTCGCCAACTACGTGCAGTGGACCGAGCAGACCGATCTTTATTGCACGCTCGACGGCGCGCACAAATCGTATTGCACTCCGGAATCGTACAAGGGAACGTCCGTGCGCCTCTGGCACAACCTGGGCGGCGGCAAGTTTGAAGATGCCACTCACAAGGCCGGCCTAGGCGATCCGACTTCGAAAAGTCTTGGCATCTCCATTCTCGATTACAACGCCGACGGTTGGCCCGACATTCTCATCGCCAACGACACCCAACCCAACAAGCTCTACCTGAACAAGAAAGACGGGACCTTCGAAGAGCGCGGCGTGCCTGCTGGAATCGCGTTCAGCGAAGATGGCGTGGCGCGTGCTGGCATGGGCGTCGATGCCGCGGACTACGACCGCAGCGGGCACCCCAGCGTGATCATCAGCAACTTCGCCAATCAGATGGTCTCGCTCTATCACAACGAAGGCAACGGCCTGTTCGTGGACGAGGCGCCGCAATCCGAAGTAGGCCGCGCCACGCTGGTCACGCTCGGCTTCGGCTGTTTCTTTTTCGATTACGACAACGACGGCTGGCCTGATATTTTCGTCGCCGATGGCCACATCGAAGACGCGATTGAGCGCGTGCAGAAGCGCGTGAGCTACGCCGAGCCCTCGCATCTTTTTCGCAATCTTGGCGGAGGCAAGTTTCAGGAAGTGACGGCACGGATGGGTCCGGCCTTTGCCGCCCCGAGAGTGGCGCGGGGCGCGGCTTATGCCGATATCGACAACGACGGTTTTCTGGATGTTCTCGTCACCACCAACGCTGGCCCGGCGGTACTGTTCCACAACGAGGGTGGGACGAATCACAGCCTGCGCCTGAAGTTGGTGGGGACAAAGTCGAACCGTGACGGCATCGGCGCGCTTGTGCGTGTCACCTCGGGAAGCGACAAACAATCGAAGATGCTGCGCTCGGGATCGAGTTATCTTTCGCAGAGCGAACTGGTGCTCACTTTTGGACTAGGTACACAAGCCAAAGCAGACACCGTTGAGATTCAATGGCCCAGCGGCCAGGTCGATAGACTCTCAAACGTCCCAACCGGACAGACCGTCACGGTCGAGGAAGGGAAGGGCGTGGTAGCAAACCACCAGTACAGCAAGCCAGCCGCAGCTCCGGGTAAGATCTTGTCGTCAGAAAAATAACGCTGTCATTCCGAGGAGCGAATGCGACGAGGAACCTGCTGTTGACGCTGCCACGAAAGCGGTCTCGCTTTACCCTGTGTTCCCCGTGCCCTCTGTGGTTAAATCTTTGATCAGATGACTCCCCGACTTTCAGCGGTTCTAGCAGGCTTGCTCCTGGCCGCATTTGGCCTGTTCGCGACTGCGCCTCAGACTCGGCCTAAAGCCAATCCCGCCGAGGCCGCCCGCCTGAACAATCTCGGCGCCGCCTACATGAACCAGCAGCTTTTCGAGAAAGGACTCAAGTCCTTCCAGCAAGCAGCCGAACTCGATCCCAAGCTAACGATCGCGCGGTTGAATGAAGGCATCGCCTTCCTCAACCTGCAAAAGATCGACGAAGCCAAAGCCTCCTTGGAAGCTGCGCTCAAGCAGGACGCCAAGAATCCGCACGCTTGGTACAACCTCGGCCTGCTGGCGAAGAATACGGGCGACGCTCAGGCCGCGATCGATGCTTTCAAGCACGTTGTCGAGATCGACCCCAACGACGCCGACACATGGTATTTCCTGGGCTCGGCCTACGTGCAGGCGAAACAGTTTCCGCAAGCCATCGATTCCTTCCAACACGCCCTGCAACTCAACCCGCTGCACGCCTCCGCCGAGTTCGGACTGTCGCGCGCCTACCAGCAATCGACTGACATCGACCGCGCCCGCGAGCACCTGAAAAAATTCCAGTACATCACGCAAAACAAGCTCGGAGCGCCCATGAGCCTGGCCTACGGCGAGCAGGGCCAATACTCGCGCGCGGTGGAATCGCCCTCGGTGGTGCTAAAAGCCCCCGCGGAGATCAAAGTGCAGTTTGTGGATGCGACAAAATCGGCTGGAATAACATCGAAACCTTCGGTTCGACCAACCAAGGACGGCGCGCCGTTCGCTGGTCCAGGTGCGTGTTTTCTCGACTACGACAATGATGGAAACATCGACCTATTTCTACCGGACAACGGAACTCAGGGCTCGATGTCGCTGTACCACAATCTGGGAAACGGCAAATTTGAGGACGTGACCAAAAAGGCCGGTCTGGAACGGTACGGACCGGCGATTTCCTGCACCGCGGGAGATTATGACAACGACGGCTTCACCGACCTCGCCGTGGGTTTCGGCAATCGCGTTCTCCTTCTCCACAATGAAAAGAACGGCACGTTCAAGGATGTGACGGAACAAGCCGGAATCAACCCGGGGAAGAGTTTGCCGCCTGCGGTGAGTGAACCTGAGGTCACCAGTCTGACGTTCGTCGATTACGACCATGACGGTGATCTCGATCTCTACGTTACTCGATTGACCCCACAAAGTGTTGGGATCTGCTTCGATAAGAAAATCTCGTCTCCAGGCAACAACATGATGTGGCGCAACAATGGAAACGGTACGTTTACCGATGTCACCGAAACCACGGGTCTTAACGGCCTGAACTCCACTGACGCAGCGATTGGCACCGACTTCAACAATGATCGAGCAGTAGACATTGTGACGACCGGAGATGCATGTGGAGTTGGCGCCGTGGGTTTGTACGACCACAAATCCCCAGTTATCTTCGAAAATCGGAGAGAAGGAAAATTCCGTCAACTGTCACCAATCGAGTCAGGGGTGACCGTTGGCATCGCGCCGCTCGACTTCAACCACGACGGATGGATGGACCTCGCGTTCACGGAATTTGGTGATGCGATCACCCTTTGGCGCAACAATCAAGGCAAGACGTTCGAGCAGGTTCGACTACCAGAGTACGACTGGCAGCGCGGCTGGGGCGTGGTGGCCTTCGACTACGATAACGACGGCTGGGTCGATCTGGCTTTCGTTGGCCAGAGAGCGATACACCAGGGCGAAGAACCGAAGTACGAAATCCGGCTGTTCCGCAATCTCGGTGCCGACGGCTTCAAAGACGTCACTGCCGACGTCGGTCTCGACAAGATTCAACTCAAAGAGCCTCGCGCCATCATCACCGGTGATTACGACAACGACGGCGCCACCGATTTGCTGATCACGCAGAATCACGGTCCCGCCGTGCTGCTTCGCAACGAGGGCGGCAAGCAAAATCACTGGCTGTGCTTGTCACTCAAGGGACTGGCCGACAACAAGAGCGCCATCGGCACGAAAGTTGAAGTCTTCGCCAGCGGCAATCGGCAGAAGTTTGAGATCGCCGGCTCGAACGGATATCTCGGCCAGAACTCGCCCTACCTGACCGTTGGCCTCGGCGACGCGAAAGAGGCCGACATCGTCCGCATGACGTGGCCGACCGGCGTGTTGCAGGACGAAATCAACGTCGCCGGCGATCGGCAGCAGAATTTCACCGAGATCGACCGCCGCGGCAGCTCCTGCCCCACGCTTTTTGTGTGGAACGGCGAGCGCTACGAATTTGTTGCCGACCTGCTGGGTGCGGGCGTCGTCGGACACTGGATTGGCCCAGGGCAGCGCGACATTCCGCGGCCGGTGGAGTATATAAAGCTCGATCAGGCAATGGTCAGGGAGAAGATTTCGCCAACGACCAACGACCAACGACCAACGACGACTCTCAGCTTCCGCTTCATGGAGCCGTTGGAGGAAGCTGTCTACCTCGATCAAGTGCGCCTGCTGGCAGTCGATCATCCGGCCGATCTCGGCGTTTATCCCAACGAGTATTTCGCCTCGAACCCGCCGTATCCAGAATTCAAGGTCGTGGTGAGCCGCAATGCGCGTCCTCCCGCGGGTGCATGGGACGAGCACGGCCACAACGTGTTGCCCGATCTCGTGGCGCATCACTACTTCGGCGATTTTGCCCTGACGCAGTTTCAGGGCTTTGCCCAGCCGCACAGCCTGACACTCGATCTTGGCGAGCCTTACCGCGGCGGCCCGCTGTGGCTACTGCTGCATGGCGAGGTCGAGTACTTCTCGGCGAACAGTACGTATGCGGCGTCGCAAGCGGGTGTGCAGGCGATCTCTCCGTATGTGGAAGCGCTGGTCGGAAATGGAAAAGACGCGAACGGCAAGTGGGCCCGTGTGATCGATGACATGGGTTTCCCCGCCGGCGGCCCGCGCACCATGACCGCCGATCTCACCGGCAAGCTGCCTCCGGGCACGCAGAAGATTCGCATCACGACAAATCTGCAAGTGTATTGGGACAGCATTCTGATCGACCGGACCGCGCAAGTAGCGCCGCCGTCCCGGCGGCTGTCCCGCGGGCGTCCCGCCCGCCGTGCCGAGAGCGGAACACCTCTCCTGAGACCGGTTCCGCTGGTCCGCGCCGATCTGCAATTCCACGGATTCCCGCTGAAGATCGAAGGCACTCCCCCTGGCAATGTGCAGTACATCTACGAGAAAGCCAGCGCTACGGCGCCCTACACACATCCCATGGGAACTTACACCCGCTACGGTGACGTCCTGCCGCTGCTGACGGCGCTGGACGATCAGTTGGTCGTTTTCGGTTCGGGCGATGAGGTTCGCCTCGACTTCGATCCGTCGAAATTACCCGCGCTGCCGCAAGGCTGGGTGCGAGATTATTTCTTCGCCGCCAACGGCTACGAAAAAGACATGGACTTCTACGCTGCCGAAGGCAACTTCGTCGCACCATTGCCATTCTTGAAGATGGGCGACTATCCATATCCGCCGGGCAAGTCGTTCCCGATGGACGATGCGCACCTGAACTATCTCCTCGAATACAACACGCGGCACATGTCAGGAAACGAGCAGCGTGGGTATTGGTTTGACTATGAGCACCAGTAAGCCAGCTAAGAACTCCTATGGAATCGTTTTAATATTGACATTTTCGCCCTCCGCATAATCCAATAGGCGGACTCATGGAAACCACTCCCGTTGTCTCTGTGTCGGCGCCGCGCTTGCGCCGCACGCTCACGCTTTGGGACCTCATCCTTTACGGCATCATCGTCATCCAGCCCACGGCGCCCATGCCCGCCTATGGAGTTTTCAGTAACGCCGGCCAGGGCCACGTGGTCACCTCCATCCTGATCGCCATGATCGCCATGGTTTTCACCGCCATGAGCTATGGACGCATGGCGCGCGTGTATCCCAGCGCGGGGTCGGCCTATACCTATGTGGGGCGCGAGCTGCATCCCTCGCTGGGCTACTTCACCGGATGGAGCATGACCATGGATTACATTCTGAATCCACTGATCTGCACTATCTGGTGCGCCAAGGCCATGGCCGACCTGCTGACCGGAACCCGCTACCAGATTCCTTATCCGGGGCTATTGTGGCCGCTGATTTTTGCTGGTTTATTTACTGCGCTCAACCTGCGCGGGGTACAGACTTCGGCCCGCATCAACAAGACCCTGTGCGCGATCATGGGCGCGGTCATCCTGGCATTCTTCTGGTACACCATCCGCTACATCTTTCATTTGCCGCAATATCCCGAATTCTATTTTCTGCATCCCTTCTACAACCCGCAGACTTTCACCATCAACCGCGTCTTCCACGGTACGTCGGTGGCCGTGCTCACCTATATTGGGTTCGATGGCATTTCAACGCTCTCGGAGGAAGTGGAGAATCCCAAGCGCAACATTTTCCTGGCGACAGTGCTGGTCTGCGTCATCACGGGATTTCTGGCGTCGGCCGAGGTTTACGGCGCGCAGTTGCTGAGTTACAACCATTTCGGTAAAGACTTCGGCGTCTTTTCGCAATTCGGAGACGAGAACGTATTCAGCCATGTCGCCGGTATTGCGGGCGGCGTTCTCATGACCAAGGCCATCAGCATCACGTTGTTGATTGCGACCGTCGGCTCCGGCATGGGATCGCAACTGGGCGCGGCGCGCCTGCTTTACGGCATGGGACGCAGCGACGCCATTCCGAAAAAGTTCTTTGGCGCCATCCATCCCCGGACGCGGATTCCCGCCAACAACGTGCTTTTCGTGGGAGCGATTGCGCTGATTGGCGCCTTCCTCATTAGCTATGACAATGGCGCGGAGTTGCTCAACTTCGGCGCGCTGATCGCTTTCATGGGCGTCAATCTGGCGTCGCTTACGCACTACTACATCCGGGGCGCAGACCGTACCCTGTGGCAATTGATTCCACCGGTGCTGGGCTTCTTCATTTGCCTTTTCATTTGGATTCACTTGTCCAATCTGGCACTGATCGTGGGCTCCATCTGGATGGCCGCCGGCATCGCCTATGGAGCCTGGAAAACCCGCGGCTTCCAGGGCAATCTGGTGAATTTCGATGTGCCTCCGGAAGAGTAGGAAGTGCCGAGTAGATTTGGGAATCGGATCATTGCATCCTACCAGTCCCGATTTCTAATGCGTCACTCCAGATTCCATCCGCTGACTTCTACTACAGGCTGAGAAGTTCCCAACTCACTGGCGCGGTAAGCGGCCGTTAGTTCGCGCCGCTCGCCGGGTAGCAGAGAGATGTAGTTGTCTTCCCAGATGACCGGAAGAATCTCTTCGCCGCCGGCGCCTCGCTCCACTTTCAGGCGCACGAAGAAGGCCAGGCTCTTGCTGGGGTTCTCTATGGACACGTGGGTGATGGACTCTTCGCCTTTCCGCTCGGTGTGGTCTGTAACTTTAAGCTTTACTTTCGGGAGTTGTGCGAGCGCGGTGTAGTCCGCGTAGGAATCCGTCGGGGTCATCCACCAATTCGATTTCGTCCAGTCCAGCGTTTCGGGTTTGGTGGAGAGCCAGTAGAAATTGGAGCCGACCAGCCTTCCGGTCGAGTCCGCGAGCCGCAACGCGACGAAGTAGGTGGAAGTCAGGCCCGGCACCTCGGGCAGCGCGAATACTCTGGCGGTGCTGTCGGCGGGCGCCTCAACAGAATCCTCGCGAGAGAACTTCTCGGTCATGTCGAGGTTGTAAATCTTGGTTGTGAGTTTCAGACCTTTCACATCTTTATATTGGCTGCTGACCACCCAGATGGAATGGTCGTCATAGCCATACACCGGGTGCAGCGCTTCCGTGGCGCGCTTTGCCCCAAAATAGCCGCCACCGGGCCGCAGGTAGTAGTCGTAGAGATGCCAGATCATCGAGGGCCAGGCGTTGTTGAGCATCCACTGGATCACGCCCGTCGACTGATATTTGTTGCGGCTGTAGGCCTCGTACATGGCGCGCACGCCTTCGTAGGTCTGCAGTTGCGACTTGGAGGCAAAGTCCTCGACGCTGTTGGATTTGCGGTAACGGTTGGCCAGCGCATCGCTGAAGACCTGGATGGTTTTGAATTCTCCTCCGCCAGCGTGAAAGTTCCATACGTCGTCAATCGGCCACAGGTGGTCTTTGCCCACCATGGCGCGAATGCTTTCAAGGGGCGGTACTGCCGGGCCCATGCTGGTTTCGGTGTTGAAACCGTAGGCGCCGCCGCAGCCTCCGGGATTGCACAGCTTGCGGTTGGGCCGGCCTTGTGGCGTGTCTTGCTCCCAGTAGCTTGGAGCTATGTACTCGTACGGTCCCGACATCTTGACGCCGCTGTCTCCGGTGACCGTGGTGGCTTGGCCAGTGGCCGAGGATATTACGGGATTCGGCCACAGCAGCTGCTTTTCGATGTCGAGATACATCTGCTCGACATCGGGCGGCGGCGGATTGTCGCTTCCATTCAGCCACGCCACCAGGCTGGGATGGCTGCGCAGGCGGTAGATCTGATCGCGCAAGGATTGCTGCGCGATTTCAAAATCCTGCGGCTTCCAGCGGTTCCAGCGCTCCCAGAAGTCGCAGCAGCACCAGCCGGCCATGACCAGAATTCCCTCACGGTCGGCGAGTTCGTAGAATTCCTGCGTCTCCAGCTTGCCTTCGAGGCGGACCGTGTTCAGTCCCATATCGCGCACGTAGCGGAATTCGTCCTGCAGGCGCTGCGAATCTTCGCGCAGCATCATGTCGGGAGTCCAGCCGCCACCACGGATCAGTATGTTCTTGCCATTGATGTGGAAGGCGCGGCCGCCCGCGGCATTTACTTCCGAAGTGATTTCGCGGATGCCGAACTCGGTATGCGCCCGATCACTAATGACACCGTCCACTTCGAATTCGATGTTGAGCCAATAAAGGTGGGGTTCGCCCATCTGCGCCGGCCACCAGAGTTGCGGGTGGGAGACGGTGAGCGCCTCAATCTTATCGGGCGTATAAATCACGTCTCTCGCCTCATCAGGCGCGAGTTCCACCTCCTGCTCGAAACTCCGGTATTCGCGCTTGCTTTTGATTACGTTCACAATCTCGGCCTTCAGCTTGCCTCTTACCCGTTGGTCAGTGGAGTTCTTCAGCTGGGCAGTGACGGTGAGCTGCGCGGAATCACTGGCGGGCAGATTGAGCTTCGACACGACGGTGGGATAGCGTAGCGCCACCGGGCCGCTGGTGGTGAGGTAGACTTCCCCCCACAGTCCCATGTTCTTGTCAGGAGGCGCAGGATTCCAATCGACGAAAGTGATGGCGAGATCGTTCTCCGTAGGGGCGAAGACCTGCACAGCAAGAACGTTTTCAGCCCCGGGTTTGAGCGCTTTGGTAACGTTGAATTCGTAAGTACGCCAGGCTCCAGCGACGTCGTCGGAGTTGGCAATCTGCTTCCCGTTGAGCCAAACGTTGGCGCGGTAGTTGATCCCCTTGAAATTCAGCCAGACGGTTTTTCCGGCGTAGGTAGCAGGCGCCGCAAACTGCTTGCGATACCACCACGCGACCGCGTAAGGGCTGTCGGCCTGCATCGGAATGTTGGAGAAATTCTCGCCGATGGAATAAGTCACGCCGGGGAACTGGCGCAGGTTCATGGCAAAGAACGGGTCGGGCAGAGTCTTGTCCTTGACCAGCGCCGCGACAACGGTGGTAGGAACGCTTGCATCGTGCCATCCCTTGGGGACGAAGCCGACAGTGGAGATGATCTCCCCCCGGGCCTCGACCTTGGCGGAGGATTGCAGCGCCCACTGGTCGCGGAGAACCAGTTTGTCCCCGGGTGCGCTCTGGGCCAGCAGCAGGTGGGAGCCGAGGAATGTGATCGTCAGGCACCAGGCCAACAGAGACATCGAGACACATCGTCTTGCCGAATTCATTTTCCTCCCTCGCTCGCCACGTCGCGCCGCGCTTCAGCGGACCTCAGTCCGGAATTAGAGGGATAACACGTCTATTGATACGTTTCAATAGCCGATTTTCCCAAATCGAGTGGCGGGCCTGGAATGTGGGCACATGCCCCAGCTTTCGCCGTGGTTGCTTAGTTTATAATTACTAATTCCGCTGCACACTTCCGGAGTGACAAGAAGATGATTCGATTTTTGCAAACTGAAGGACCGATCAAGAAGATCATACTGAGCGGCTTGCTGCTGCTCATCTGCGCGGCCATGGTAATTGCATTCGTTCCTGGCATCGGCAGTAACGATACGTTCAGCAAGCCGGGCGTGATTGCCAAAGTCAGTGGCGAGGATATCACCACCGAGCAAGTCCGCGACGCCGCGCGCCAGATGCTGCAACAGCAGGGATCTCAGTTGGGTCCGAATGCCTCGGTGCTGCTGCCCTTCTTTGCGCAGCGGGCGGCCGATCAGCTGATTGACCGGCAGGCGATAATCACGGAAGCGCAGCACCTGGGACTGAAGTCCACGCCAGAAGAAGTAAAGGACGAACTGCAGCACGGCCGCTACGCCACCATCTTTTTCCCCGAAGGAAACTTCATCGGCGAAGCTGAATACAAGAATCTATTGCAGCAGCACAACCTAACCCCGGCGATGTTTGAGGACAACGTCGCCAAGGACATTCTGATCGGCAAACTGCAGGCGATGATTACCGGCAGCGCCTCGGTTAGCGATGCCGCCATCCGGCAAGAGTTCAACAAGCAAAACACCAAGGTGAAGTTCGATTACGCCGTCCTCAAGCAGGATGACATCAAGAAGGGCCTTCATCCCACCACCGAGGAACTCAAGGCTTTCTACGACAGCCACCAGAAGAATTACGCGAACTCGATTCCCGAAAAGCGCAAGATCAAGTACGCCGTAATCGACACCGGGAAGATCCAAGGTGGAGTGCAGGTCACCCGCGACGATTTACAAACTTACTACAACCAGCATCGCGATCAGTATCGTGTGTCTGAACAGGCCAAGGTGAGCCACATTCTGATCAAGACGCCGCTGCCCGGGCCAGATGGAAAAATCGACGACAAGGGCGTGGCCGAGGCCCAGCATCGCGCCGAAGATTTGCTCAAGCAGTTGAAGGCCGGGGCGAAATTCGAAGACTTGGCAAAGAAGTATTCCGAAGATCCGGGCAGCGCCAAAGAAGGCGGATCTCTGGGCTGGATCGGCAAGGGCCGCACGGTTCCGGAGTTCGAGAAGGCCGCGTTCTCGCTGCCCAAGGGGCAGATCAGCGACCTGGTGAAGAGCAGTTACGGCTTCCACATCATTCGCGTGGACGACAAGCAGGACGCCCACATGAAGGCGCTGGAAGAGGTGAAGGACGACATCGAGCCCATCCTGAAGCAGCAGAAGGCACAGCAGATCGTGCAAAAGCAGGCGGAAGATTTGCTGCAGGCGGCCAAGACTCAGGGCCTGGAAGCGGCTGCAGCCGCCAAGGGCGTGCCGGTCGCGACCTCGGACTTCTTCAGTCGCAGGGACCTCGTGCCCGGAATCGGACCGGCGCCACAGTTGATGGACGCCGTCTTTACCGCGGCCGAAAAGTCGCCGCCCGATATGGCTTCCACGTCGCAGGGCTTCGCAGTCTTCCAATTGCTGGCGGTGAAACCTCAATCAACACCCACGTTCGAGGAGATTCGCACTCGAGTGGAAGAGGAATTCAAGAACGAGCGCTCGAATGTGCTGCTGTCACAGAAGACCGCGGAACTTTCCGATCGCGCCAAGACGGAACATGACTTGAAGAAGGCGGCAAAAGAATTGGGCGCAGTGGTAAAGACGAGCGACTTCGTATTGCCCGATGGCCAGGTTCCCGATGTCGGCTCGATGACCGGGCAAGCCTCGGTGGCATTCAGCATGAAGCCTGGAGATATCAGTGGGCCCATCAACAGCGGCGCCAACGGTGTAGTGATTTCCGTACTCGAAGTCCAGGCTCCGACGGACGCCGACTTCGCCGCTAAGCGCGACCAGATTCGCGATACCCTGCTGCAGGGCAAAGAGCAGGCTCTCTTCCAACTGTTTGTGACCAACCTGCGCGATCAGATGGAGAAGTCGGGCAAGATCAAGATCAACCAGGAAGAATTGAAGACGCTGACCCGTGCGGGAAGCGAACCGGGAGCCTAGCACAGGAATTTAACGTAGTGCCAGAGTTGCATGCCGTTTCCGCGCGCCGCAGGCATTTTGTTGCACCCCACGTCGCTGCCTTCGCGCGGCGGCATCGGTGATTTTGGTCCAGCCGCCTATTCGTTCGTCGATGCTCTCGCCTCCGCGCGCCAGGGACTGTGGCAGGTCTTGCCTCTAGGTCCGCTAGGCTACGGCAATTCGCCTTATTCCTCGACTTCTGCTTTTGCCGGCAACCCGCTGCTGATCAGTCTGGAACGTCTGGCCAGCCACGGCTGGATAGATCCGCAAAAGCTGTCTTCACTTTCCTCCGACTCCGGCACGGTCGAGTACGATCATGTGTTTGCCACGAAGATGACGCTGCTGTTCGCGGCTGGCCGCAGCTTTCTCGCGTCAGCGTCCGAACGCGCGCGCCAACGCTTTCAGCATTTCTGTTCGGAGAACTCCTGGTGGCTTGACGATTTCGTTCTGTTCGACGCCCTCCGCGCTCAGCGCAAGCTGGCGAGTTGGAATGAATGGCCGGAGGGCCTGGCGCATCGCGAACCCGGTGCGCTGGACCAGGCACGCAAGGAGTTGGCAGTCGATCTGCAAATCCGCAGCACATTGCAGTTTGCCTTCCACGAACAGTGGCAGGCCCTGCGGCGGTACTGTTCAGAACGCTCCATTCGCATCGTGGGCGATGTAGCCATCTTCGTCAACTACGACAGCGCCGACGTCTGGATGCACCGAGAGCTCTTCCAGCTCAATGAAAATCTTGAGCCCGAGGTGGTTTCTGGCGTCCCCCCGGATTTCTTCAGCAAAACCGGACAGCGGTGGGGAAATCCTCTTTACCGCTGGAATGTGATGAAAGCCCGAGGCTACCAGTGGTGGATTGAGCGCCTGCGCTGGGCAACGCAGAACTGCGACTACATCCGGCTCGATCATTTCCGCGGATTCGATCAGTTCTGGGAGATTCCCGCGGCCGATCCAACCGCCATAAACGGCCGTTGGGTGGATGGCCCGCGGGACGACCTGTTTCACAAGCTGCGCGCGGCTCTCGGCGGCTTGCCCTTCTTTGCGGAAGATCTCGGCTACATTACTCCCGAAGTGCATGCCCTGCGCGACCGGCTGCAGATCCCGGGAATGGCCGTGCTGCAATTTGGTTTTGGCGACGAAGGCGCGCACATTTACTTGCCACATAGGGCCGCCGGCAAAGTCATTTATACGGGCACTCACGATAACGACACCACGGTCGGCTGGTTCCACTCTGGGGCCGCCGACCACGAACGCCGCAATGCGGAGGCGTACCTGGGCCGCTGTGATGACGGGATTCATTGGGCGTTCATCCGCGCGGCTCAGACCTCGCCGGCCGATCTTGCCTTGATCCCTCTCCAGGACGTACTGGGGCTGGGCAGCGAGGCCCGCATGAACACGCCGAGCCTGCACGGTGGAAACTGGAAGTGGCGTTTCGCCCCGGGACAGTTTACCAGTGAATTAACGGCCAAACTGGCCCACCTCGCAGAAGTTACGGATCGTTTGCCTCAGTCCTTTCCCATTCGGACCGATGAAGATTTCGCAGCCTGAGCCGGACGTCTAGAGTCTCGATTGTTAATGGAGTATTACAGCGCAGCGGAGGCTTTGCGCCCTGCCGCAGATCGTGTATAGAAGTTACGGAGAGTTTTTTTGGCCAGCGAACCCATCGTCGAAGCGCGAGCGATTGAGAAGTCCTATCCTCAGCCGGACGGGACGCGCATCCAGGTCGTCGGGCTTACGGACTTCACCATCGAGCCGGGCAAGATCATTGCCTTGCTGGGCGCTTCTGGCTGCGGCAAATCCACCTTGCTGCGCATTTTGAGTGGCTTGGCCAAACCTTCCTCAGGAGCCTTGTTCTGGCACGGCAAGCCGCTGGACGGTCAAATCCCCAACGTGGCGATCGTCTTCCAGAGCTTCGCTTTGTTCCCCTGGCTCACGGTGCTGGAAAATGTCGAAGCCCCGCTCGAGGCGCGGGGCGTAGCTGCCGTGGAGCGCCGCAAACGCGCGCTGCGCACGCTCGATACGGTGGGCCTCGACGGTTTCGAGACGGCCTATCCCAAGGAGCTCTCCGGCGGCATGAAGCAGCGCGTAGGCTTCGCGCGCGCGCTGGTTGTGGAACCGGAAGTGCTCTTCATGGACGAGCCCTTCTCCGCGCTCGATGTGCTCACCGCGGAAAACTTACGTGGTGAACTGCTGGAGTTATGGCTCAACAAGAAAATGCCCACCAGCGCGATTTTCATCGTCACCCACAACATTGAGGAAGCGGTGATCATGGCGGATCGCATCGTAGTGCTGGGCAGAAATCCAGCCCGCATTCGCTCCGATTTCAATGTTCGGCTCGCTCACCCACGCGACCGCAAGTCCAGCCGTTTTGTGGAACTCGTGGACTACATTTACAAAATCATGACCGAGCCGGACGTCGAGCATGCTCTGCCCGATCCCGAGAGCACGGGAGAAATCGTGGTCCCGCCGGGAGGATTAACGCGGGGCAAGGCGCCGGCCCGGACCAGCAAATACCAGATTCTGCCCCACGCCCGCGTGGGCGGAATTGCCGGTCTGCTCGAACTACTGCACGATCGCGGCGGACGCGAAGACCTGTTTCGCCTCAGCGAAGATCTGGTGATGGACGTCGAGGACCTGCTGCCCATCCTAGAAGCTTGCCAGTTGCTGGGTTTCGCCTGGTTGAAGGAGGGCGATGTGCAACTCTCGTCAGCAGGAGCCGAGTTCGCCGATGCCGATATTCAGGCGCGCAAGGTCCTGTTTCGCCAGGCGTCGCTCGAACACGTCACCATCCTGAAGCAGATTGACAGCATTCTGAAGAAGAAGTCGGACCATTCCATCGCCGACGAGTTTTTTCACGACATCCTCGACGAGCATTTCTCTGAGGAAGAAGTACAGCGCCAATTTGAAACCGCCATGAACTGGGGCCGCTACGCGGAAATTTTCGATTACGACCGCGCCACTGGACGGCTGGTGCAAACCGAAGCCGCCCAAACTGAGCCTGCACCGGCCGTACAGACCAATGCCAGTCAAACTACAACTCCCACGCCGAAGTCTTGATCGAAAGTTCCAGTTGAGGGGAAACACCAGCGCATGAAGAAGAGCATCACGCGGGGATTCTCGGCGTACCGGCTGTGGGAACAACTGCCGAGCCTCGAAGTCTCGCATCTGCCCGATGTCATCATGTTCGGCGCGGGCATTGCGCTGTTCTATGGCGTGGTCACCGTGGGCCACTCCTGGTTTGGGCCTTTTACGCCGTCCGTCGAGATTTCGCGCAGCCTGTGGGCGCTTCCGGCCTATGCGGGCTATTCGCTGTTGCGCATCACCATCGCCTACGTGCTGAGCTTGGGGTTCACTCTGGTGTACGGCTACGTCGCAGCCTATAACCCGCGCGCCGAGCGCTTCATGATCCCGCTGCTGGACGTGCTGCAGTCGATCCCCGTACTCAGCTTTCTTCCCGGCGTAATGCTGGCCATGGTGGCGCTTTTTCCCGGCCGGCAACTCGGCGTCGAACTGGGCGCCATCCTGCTCATTTTCACCGGTCAGGTCTGGAACATGGCGTTCAGCTTTTATGCTTCGCTGAAAAGCATTCCCAACGAGATGCGGGAGGCGGCAGCGATTTACCGCTTCAACTGGTGGCAGCGCTTCACCCAGATGGAGTTACCCTATTCGGCGATCGGACTGGTGTGGAACTCCATGATGTCGGTGGCGGGGGGATGGTTCGCGCTGATGGTTTGCGAGATGTTTGTGCTGGGGCCTCGCGATTTTCGCCTGCCCGGCCTGGGCTCTTATCTGCAAACCGCGGCCAGCGCGGGCGACACCACTTCCATCCTGTGGGGCGTTGCCACCATGGTCCTGGTGATCGTGCTGCTGGATCAATTTATTTGGCGGCCGGTCATTGCCTGGGCGGAGAAGTTCAAGGTGGAACAGGTGGAAAGCACCGACTCGCCGCGCTCCTGGGTGCTTAACCTGGTGGAGCACTCCAGCGGTCTCGCTAAAATTCGCCAGAAAACCCTACAGCCGTTGGGAGAACGTCTCCTTCTGTTTTTTGCGAGCAAGCACGAGAAAGAAGCTCCGCAGGAACCTACGGCGGCATGGCGGGAATGGCTGCTGCGCGCTCTGGCGCTTGCGACGCTTGCTGGCATCGGGTACGGAGTGGTTCGCGTAGCGATCATTGTCAGCGGCCTGCAAAAAGCCGAATTGCATGAGGCAGCGCTTGGCCTGGGCGCAACTTTCTTGCGCGTGAATCTGGCTTTGCTGATCGGCGCGCTGTGGACGATTCCCGCAGGAGTTGCGATCGGCTTCAATCCGCGCCTGGCCCGCATTGCGCAGCCACTGGCGCAGATTGCAGCTTCGGTTCCGGCAACCGCGTTGCTGCCTGTAATCCTTCTGGTGCTCATCCGTCTGGGAGGCGGACTGGGGCTCGCGTCCATTGTGGTATTGCTGCTGGGCACGCAGTGGTATGTGCTGTTCAACGTGATCGCGGGCGCCATGGCGATCCCCACCGACTTGAAGGAATGCTGCTCGGTTTTCCGGCTGCGGGGCATCGGGCGCTGGAGGAAGCTGATTCTCCCGGGAATTTTCCCCTATCTCGTAACCGGGCTGGTCACGGCCTCGGGCGGCGCCTGGAACGCCAGCATCGTCGCCGAGTACTTTCATTTCAAGGGCCACATCTACACCACGACGGGGCTGGGTGCAACCATCAGCCAGGCCACCGACGCTGGTGATTTCCACCTCCTCCTCGCCGCGACCATGATGATGGCGGCGACGGTGGTAACGATTAACCGGCTGGTCTGGCGCAAACTCTATGCGCTCGCGGAAACTCGATTCCGCTTGGAGACGTAGAAGCAGTGGGTAGTGATCAGTGGCCAGCTTTTAGTCAAAGCAACGGTGTTGTTCGCCCTCCCACCGCTACTAGCCACTGAACACTGACCACTGACCACTGGTTTTAGTTACTTTCGAGTTTCGCCTCTTCCAAATTTCATCACCTCTTAACCTCATCTTCATCCTGCCGCAAACTGCCTGCGGTATTCCTTTAACATGCCCTCAAACCAACTGCACGGGGAAGAAACGCGAGCGGAAGTGTTGTCGCACGTGGCGGAATTTCCTGGCATTCCGGCTTTGGCAGAGAAGTTCATTCCCGTGAACAAGGTGCGGGACCTTTACCACCGGGTGCGGCAACGCCCTGAAGGTTTCGGGCTGCAGAACCTGCTGGCGGAGATGCGGGTTGATCTCCGAGTAGATCCAGCAGACACAGCGCGAATTCCCGCTACCGGCCCGGTTGTGGTCGTGGCCAACCATCCGTTTGGAATGTTGGATGGGGCCGTGCTCGCCGTGTTGCTGACCCGCGTGCGTCCCGACGTCAAGGTCATGACCAATTATCTGCTGCGCGATGTGCCCGAACTTGCGCAGCACTGCATCTTCGTGGATTCGTTTCAGAGCGACCGTGCCGTCCGCTCCCAGAGCATCGATGTCAATCGCCGCGCGCTTCGGGAAGCGTTGTCCTGGCTGCAGGTTGGCGGAATGCTGGCCATCTTTCCCGCGGGAGAAGTCTCGCACTGGCAACTTCCTCAAGCGGAAATCGCCGACCCTGCGTGGAACGATACGGCCGCGCGTTTGATTCGACGGACGGGAGCCGCCGCCCTGCCGGTCTATTTCTGCGGACGCAACAGCGTGAGTTTCCATCTCTTCGGGATAATTCATCCGAAGCTCCGGACTGCCTTCCTGTTGCAGGAGTTCCTGCAGCAAGAGGGACGAACCGTGGAAGTCCGCGTGGGCAGCGAAATCACCGGTGATTCGATGGCCGGCATCGCTGACGATCAAGAGGCCATAGAGTATCTACGCTGGCGCACGTATCTGCTGGCACGGCGCAGCGGGGCGGAAAAGTCTTGGCCCATTGCGGTGCGTTCCAGCATTTCGGCGAGGGTGCAGAAGCCGGTTGCTCCCGCTGAGCCAGCCGATGTGTTAGCAGAAGAGTTAAGCTGCCTTGCTCCCGACCGTTGTCTCTTGGAGAGCGGCGATCTGGCAGTTTACCTGGCGAAAGCGGACGAGACTCCGCGAATGTTGCAAGAGCTGGGACGGTTGCGCGAAGTGACATTTCGTCTCGCCGGCGAAGGCACAGGGTACGCCCGGGACCTCGACCGTTTCGACCGCTATTACTGGCAAGTGTTGTTGTGGAACAAGGCGAAGCAGCAACTTGTGGGTGCATACCGTGCCGGCAACACGGCCGAGATCCTCGCCGAGCGTGGAGAGAGCGGGCTTTATACCAGCACATGTTTCCGTTACGATGCGCGGCTTTTTGAGAAACTCGGCCCGGCGCTGGAACTGGGGCGTTCTTTCGTCCGGCAGGAGTACCAGCGTCAATATGCTCCACTGCTTTTATTGTGGAAGGGAATTGCCCGGGCGCTGGCGACCCACGCGGACACTCCCGTGTTGTTTGGCGCGGTCAGCATTAGCAACGACTACAGCAAAGCCTCCCGCGAAATGATTTACCGCTTCTTCGAGGCCCGCATGCAGGATGACGAGTTGGCGGGCCTGATCGAGCCGCGCCGCCCCTTCCGTCCCGCAGGATTGCGGCCGTGGGATTGCCGCGCCATGTGCCACGCCCTGCGCGACCTCGAAGATCTTTCACAGCCCATCACCGACGTGGAAACGGACGGCAAAGGGTTGCCCATCTTGCTGCGGCAATATGCCAAGATCGGCGGCAAACTGCTGGCCTTCAATGTGGACCGAAAGTTCTCCAACGTGTTGGACGGCCTGGTGGTGGTGGATCTGCGGAAAACCGCGCCTGCCGTGCTGGAGCGCTACATGGGACGCGAGGCCGCGGCGCGCTTCAGACAACGTTACGCGCTGTAAGCGAAGTTAAAGATCCATCTATCTCTTGGTTCTGAGCCGGGTCGCTTCCTTCGGCAGAATGCAGGATTGCGCGGCATCCTCCAGCGCAGCCTCCAATTGCGCTCCCAGAGTTCCCAACTCTTCCGAGGTCATCAACTGCTGCAGGCGCTCGAAGAGTTGGCGTTCTTCCTTCCGGATGTGACCCGAAAGCTGTTGCGCGAAAGCAGGCAAGCTTTCTGCGGTTATGCGGCGGGCCTCGGCTTGCGAAAACGATTCGCGCAGCACAGCATGATCGGCGATTAATTCCTCCACCAATGGAATCAACTCGGGAAACCGGCGCGCAGCAGGGAACAGCACAGATTCCTCAGCCGTGAAATGAACTTTGATTTCCTGCGCAAATTGCTGCTCGATCTCCGCCTGCCAGGCTTGCAGATTTGCCGCCGGAATGGGCTGGGCGCGATCGATGCGCACACACAAAGCCAGCGCGTGCTGATGTTGGCGAGACAGCGGAATGAGGCTCTTATCGCGTAGCATGGAGGTTCTTACAATCGCCAGCCCGTGCGCATCACGCTATGCTCACAGGTTCTGGGGCCTCGGAAATGGCCGGCCGCAGCGTCAGCCAGTCCGTGCGAACCCGCTCCCACTCCTGGATCAGCATGCCATTGGCTTCAAAAAAGCTGCGAATCCGCGCTCGCTCCCATCCGACCACTTCTTCAAGAATCGGCGCCAGCACTGCCAAAGCGCTGGTGCTCAGCACGGTGCGCTTCGCAATCTGCGAAACATGCGGCGACTCCGAAACCGCGATCGTCAGGCCATCCCGCGCATTCAGTTGCAGCATCACGTGAATATCGGAGCTGCCATCCCCCGAATAGATGACGTGATCAGGCCCGGTCACGTGCTGGGCCAGCAACTGATTGAGGACCGCAACTTTGCCGTAGCCTGCCGTAGCGCGAACGATGCTGTCGATCTCGCCCGAAGCTTTGTAGCGGAACTCGGTGCCGAAAATGTGACTCTCCGGAACGATCCCCTCCAACGCAGAGTGAATCACCTCAACTGGCGCGGCGGAGAGAACATAAAAGTCGAAGACGTGTCCATCCACTCCGGTTTCGAGGATCTGGTAAAGCAGTTTGATGTCTCCTTTGAGGCGAATCCGCTTGCCTACCTCATGGAGATGTTCCTTGCGCACTTTCGCCTTGAACTCCGGGTCGTGGAGCAGAAGGTAGGCGAGCTCGGCTCCCTGCTGCACCAGATTGATCTTCGCCATGCCTTTGGCTTTGCGTTCGAACTCCGCGGTGGGAATCCCAACCAACTCGGCCAACACGTAACCGGAATCGTTGAAGGTGAGCGTCTGATCGAAGTCGCTCGCGAAAATATAGCGTTTTAAGGGCTTATCTGCCATGTAACTTAGATTCGCACTGCGCCCGGATGGCCCATTAAAAGAATCGATAGCGATTATATGCGCTGCCGGTTAAACCATTGTTAACAAACGAGCGCTTGATTCGCCCCGGGGGAATTTCTTGGAGCGAGGCAGAAGGAATCAAGCGGATCAGAACGATCATGAACTAGCGGCCGCGCCTTAGCAGCAAACATCCTCCGATGAAAGAAAGGATCGCCACGACCACTAAGGTGGCCATCCCCTCCAGGAAAGCGGGACCGCGTGCACCATCGTGAGTTGCGCCAAGAAAATGGTGGTGCAGCAGATGTGCGAAGGCCAGCATCGTGAACAGCACGGCGAGCCCGCTCAGGATGTTCAGGATTCGCATAGTCCTCTGCTCCCCGCTTACGCACGACAGTTTCCCACAGATTTCCGCACACCGCAATCGATTGCGCACACCCGCCTTTACTAAATTCACTGACACGTCCAGAATAGAAGGTCGGCTCGCGACCTCTGATTTGATCATGGAGGGCGCAGGGGAGCCGCCAGAGTCAGCCCGAAAGCCCAATACACCACAGGAGCACTCATGCCAGCAGCGTCAGGTGAACTTATCCGCTCGATGAATTATGTGGACGACATCACGACCACATTGCGCCGCATCTGCATTTACATTCCCAGCATGACCCCGGAGGAGCGCACACGCCTGGCGGAATATCTGCGTGCCGCCGGTACCGCCATCAATGCCGCGATTGCCGATCTCGAAAAGGTGAGCAAGTAATGGCGCAGGTGAAAACCGTCGCTGTGATCGGCGCCGGCATTATGGGCCGCGGCATTGCGCACGCAGCGGCCATGGGCGGCTACCGCACGATTCTCGAAGACCTGCTGCCCGCGGCCCTGCGTCGGGCTGAGAGCGAGATCCGCTCCAATCTCGACAAAGCGGTGGAATTAGGAAAAGTGTTGGCGCCTGACGCCGATGCCGCCTTCCGCCGGCTGGAATATGCGGGCTCAGTGGACGAAGCCGCGCGCGAAGCTGATCTGGTGATCGAAGCGGTTCCCGAAGAGATGGAATCGAAGATCGAAATCTTCACTCTGCTCGACAAGATCTGCCGTCCAACCACGATTCTGGCCTCGAATACGTCCTCTCTCAGCGTCACGGAAATTGCCAGCGTCACCTACCGCGCGAAGAAGTGTGTGGGCATGCACTTCTTCAATCCCGTGCACAAGATGAAGCTGCTCGAAGTGGTGCGCGCTTTGGAGACGGACGACGACACGCTCGCGACCGCCGCCGAGGTGGGCAAGCGCATGGGCAAGGAAGTGGTGGTGATCAAGGAGTCGCCCGGCTTCATCACCAGCCGCATCAACGCGATGATCGGCAATGAGGCGTTCTATATGCTGCAGGAAGGAATTGCCTCGCCGGCGGACATCGACAAGGCACTGAAGCTCGGTCTCAACCATCCCATGGGGCCGTTCGAACTGGTTGATCTTGTGGGCCTCGACACGCGCCTGAACATTCTCGAGTATCTGCACAAAACGCTGGGAGAGAAATTTCGCCCCGCGCCGCTGCTGGTGCAGTATGTGAAGGCGGGACGGCTGGGCCGCAAGTCGGGACGCGGCGTGTATGAGTATCCCGAGGTTGCGGCCGAGATTAAGCCTGGCGAATCGTCCCGCACGGGCAAGGCAGATACGCTGGCAGACGTCAAGCGTTAGCGGGCATTCAGCGCGCGATCGGCCTGCTGCCAAAACTCAAACCGGACAAAGACTCGCATTTCTCCCGCTCAACTCCTTTGCTGGCAATCAGGACGTGGAAACTCTCGCCCATGCCTGCAGGCGTGACCAGATGCTTGAGTTGCAGCGCCACTTTGGCGCGCTCCTGCGGCAATCGGCAGTCTTCAAATGCGTCGGCAAATTGATTGGCCTCGCCAATGCCCAAAAGAAATTGAGATTGAGTGACCAGTTTGTGTGTTTGCATGCCGTGCTTTTCTGCAGCGGCCGCGAGCGCAGTGAAGTTCACGTCGGCGGTGATGTCCTGTTCGCCGGGCGCCTCATAGGGATTGGCGCTGATCGAATGCTGGCGAATCGCCTTCAGCGTCCCACGATGATGGCCGGCGAGCTGTTCTTCGCGGGTGTAGCCGTAGTCGATGGTGACAAAGAATCCGCGCTGGATGCTGGCGGCAACGCGATCCATGAACTGTTGCGCAGCAAGAGTTGCTTCGATGCGTTCGTCCGGCTGGGGATGGACTGAGTAGCGATCGAGGAATTCCAGTTCTTCGGGCGCAGGGCGAGCCCAGGTTTCAACGAATCGCCCGTCACGCGCGTCAATGCGTAGGGAACCGTTCGCGCTGACGATTTCTACGGCAAGGGCGTCGAAAAACTCATTGGCAAAGACGATGGTGTTTGGCGACGCTTCGTTCCGGACATAGAGCTCGGAGAGTTCCGCTTTCCCCGATTCCAGATGATGTCCTAGAGTCTGTTTGATTCGCTCGCGCAACTCTGGTGAGCTTTCGACCAGGACGTAACGCAGCGCACGAAAGAAATCAGGAAACTTCTTTTCCGACCAGCCCAGAACGTCTTGCGCAAACAAGCCACGGCCGGGGCCGAGTTCGATCAGTTCGATTCGCTCCGGCGATCCCAGAGCGCGCCACATCTCGTCGAACTGGCGGGCCAGGAGTCGTCCGAAGACAGCATGGACGTCGCTAGAAGTATAGAAATCGCCAGCCTTGCCGAACTGCTGCGCGTTTCGCGAGTAGTAGCCAAGCTCGCGATCGTACAGACAAAGCTCCATATAGCGCGAAAAGGGAATGGGCCCATGCTCGCGGATTTCCTGCTCGATCCTCTGGCGCAGAGGATTCACAAGCCCTTCCGGCGTCGCTCAGCGCGGTCCTGCGGCGTGCGAATAAACATTTCGACGAAGTAATCGTGCAACGCATCGAAAAGCTGGCGCTGGAAGCTCCATTCGAACTGTGGATGGTCCAGGTCGCGGGGATGGAGATCGAAATAATAAGTGTGCACGGGAACGGTCGCGTCCTTGAACTGGATGATGACTTCCACACCGTCCCCCTTAGAACGCGCGGAAAAGTTCAGGAGAGGATGCTCGTAGAGCCGCAGTTGAGCGAGAACGCGATCGAGACGCGTGGTGGCTGTTTCGGGCACAGAGGGATTGTAAAGCACGAGGGCAGGATGCCCTCGCGACAGCCGGCGGGGACGCCGGCGCTACTCGTAACGAAGCGCCTCGATAGGATCCAGCCTTGCCGCCTTGATTGCCGGCAACATGCCGCTGACGATGCCCACGAAACTGAGAATTACCGTCGACCAGATCAAAGTGGCTAAGTCGATGTACAGGTGAATATCGCCTTCGCTGGCGTCTTCAATGAAGGCGCTCCACAGCGTGAGTGACCCCACCGACCAGGAAACCAGATAAGCCAGCACCACGCCCAGTGCCCCGCCCAGAGCCGTAATCACCAGGGCCTCAGCCAGGAACTGAAACAGGATGTGCCAGCGGTGGGCGCCCAGGGCCTTCTCCACGCCGATTTCGCGAGTACGCTGGGTTACCGACACCAGCATGATGTTCATCAGGCCTACGCCGCCGATGCCCAGCGTCAGCAGCCCAATAAATCCCAGCAGTAACTTGATGCCAACCGTGATGACGGTGAGGTCAGCAAGATCCTTCACAGCATCGAAAACGAAGATGGCGCGCTCGTCCTTGGGATTGAAGCTGTGGTGAAAAGCCATCGAGTTCCGCACGGCCGCGACCACCTTACTGTGGTCGCCCTCATAATCCATGAAGACACCGTCCAGATAGAAAGTGTTCTTCAGGTCGCTCATGGCGCTGTACGGGACATAGACCAGCGAGTTCATATCTTCGTCGCCGTTGGAAATGGTGTGTCGCAGAATGGCGATCACCTTGTAGGAAATGCCGTCGACGCGAATGCTCTCGCCCAACGCGTTCTGGCCGGAGAAAAGTTTCTTCTTCACCGTCGAGCCGATCACGGCCACACGGGTGTGCGTGTAATCGTCTTGCTCGCCGAAGAATGCGCCTTCGCCCACGTCCAGCGCCCTGATCTTCTCGTAGCTGGAATAGACTCCACGAATGCCGTAGCTGCCGCTGCGGGTGCCGAAAGCCACCAGGCTCTGCTTATCCACCTCGGGGGAGATCCGGGTAAGCATGGAGCACTCGGCGCGCAAGTAATCGAGATCGTCGCGCGTCAGGCGAACCTGCACGCCCGCTTTCGTGCCGCCGGCCTGCAGAGAAGTGCGTCCGGGGAAAATGCCGACCAGGTTTCCGCCGAAGGTGCGGAAGGCAATCATCAAAGCGCTCTCAAAGCCCGAACCATAGGCCAGCAGCAAAACCACCGTGGCAATGCCCCAGGCCATGCCTAGCATGGTGAGCGTGGAGCGGCGGCGGTTGTGCTTCAGCGCGTTGAAAGCTTGTCTGCCTAAATCGCCAAACATGATGACTCCAAACTTGATTACTCCTGCCGCAGCGCTTCCACCGGGGGAAGCAGCGCGGCTTTGCGTGCGGGATAAAGGCCGGCAACAATGCCCGCCACCGACAGCGCGAGGATGGCGACCACGGCGGAAGCCGGCACGATGCGCGGGGTATCGAATCCTTCCGGCGATGGCAACTGCGCCAGCAGAGCCACGAATGCGCCGGAGATTGCCAGGCCAATGACGCCGCTAAACACAGTGAGAAACGCTCCCTCGACAAAGAACTGCGTCATGATGTTGTGGTGCGTGGCGCCCAGGGCCTTGCGCAGGCCGATCTCCCGCGTTCGTTCTGTCACCGAAACCAGCATGATGTTGATCACGCCGATGGCGCCCAGGCCGAGCGTGACGACTCCCACCACGCCCAGAAAACAATCCATCGCATCGAATATCTTTGCCACGCGGATCGAGCCGTCGATGGTGTCCCAGTCCTGGAAAGCGTCGTCCAGACTGGGATCGAAACCATGCCGCCGGGCAATGATGGCGTGCACTTCATTCTTGGCCTCGACGTGCAATTCTTTTTTCAGCGGCCGGTAGTTGATGAATGAAATTGCATTCTCCGAGTTCTGAGCTTTCAGCGGGAAGAGGTTGCGCATGGTGTCGAAGGGTACGAAGATGCGGTGGTTCGTGCCGTTTTCGCCCTCTTTGCCGATCTTCGGGATGACGCCGATTACCTTGAAATCCATGTCGTTGAGCAGAATAGTGCTGCCCACGGCAGGCTGTCCGGGAAACATGTTCTTGAGCAGTTCCCAGCCCACCACGGCCACGCGGCGATGCTGGGTGTTGTCCTCGCCATTGAACCAGCGCCCGGGTTCGATCGGGGTATTGCGAATCTGGTTGTATTCCGGCGCGACGCCGAAAACCTGCCCGTTCGTGGAACCGTAATCGCTCACGGCTCGAATGTCGTCGCGCTCCAGCACCGGAGAAACCGCGCGCAGAAATCTGTTCTGATCACGAATGGCGAAGTAGTCGCCATAGGTCAGGTAATAGGGCTGCCCCGACGTGTAACTGCCGGCCACCGCAGGGATGCGGCCCGGGAAAACAAACATGATATCCTGACCCAGTTCGGCCAGGTTCTTGTCCTGACCGCTGCGGAAGCCTTCTCCCAGACCTACCAGCAGCAGCAGCGAGCCCACACCCCACGCGATCCCAAACATGGTGAGAAAGGAGCGCAGCTTGTGCGCCCATAGTGTGGACAGCGATTGCCGCACGATGTCGAGAAGTGTCCGCATACTGTCATCCCCCCACGCCTCCGGGGAGGTGCGTGGGGGTTCCGGTGCAACGTTCAGGCGAGGGGTCTCAATCCCGCCCAACCGTTTTTCGTTCAAGCGTCTGATCAGTAATACGCAGCCGGGTCATGTGAAGTTCCCCGGTGTAGTTATTGTTTAGACCACGGAAATCGAAAAAAGGTTAGCCAGCGCGCTTACGGCTGAGTATCAAGGATTCTGCAAACGAGAGAGACTGATCCGCGGGCAGTGGGAAATACCGTCTCCAGAGATGAGAAAACGTCGCTGCGGGTGGAAGAGGCTGCTGAAGTAACGCGGGTTTTGTGCCGATGATTGTCTGTGGATGATTTTTTTCGCTCGTGAGACCGAGGCGTCCCGTGTTCCAAAAAAAAATCCCAGGTTTGGGTACGGTTCGTGGTCGACGGGAAGTTAGTGGATTCGCGCTGTCCAACTACGTCCTGGACCCGGAGAAGCGGCTCGTGTCAGTCAAGTTCGGGAAAAGCTTGACGGTCGACGACATCGAAAGCTACGCGGCAGCCCTCCGCGCGAACCCGTTGTTTCATTCCGATTTCTCCGAAATTGCCGACCTGAGTGAAGTCGAAGCGCACGATTTGCAGGCCGATGAATTCATCCGCCTGGCGGATGAATTCGATCCTTTCTCGCTGCAAGCCAAACGTGCCTTTGTTACTCGAACCGCGGTCCAGAACCATGCGGCCCGCATGCACAAGATTTTGCGGACGCAAAGGAGCTTTTCGATTTTCCCTTCGGTTGAGGAAGCTGAGGAATGGATTAATTCGTAGTTGGCTCGCGGACCGGCCTTTCTCTGTCAACCCTTTTCAGAACTCGAAATATCCGGCGGCTGGCGCTGACCGGGATGCTCCTTCGGTTCCGGTGGCGGGCAGCAAGCCCAAAACTCCGCTCAGGTTCTCCCACGCCGCCTGGTTCAGCGCAGGATCTGAACCTACGAGATCGCGGATCATGTCCCACGCAGCCACATTGAGGGCGCCTTCCGGCGGAGGGCCCATGGCCAGCGACACGGAGCACTGGGGGCAAAAAGAGATGCGATGGGCCGTCGACTTCTGCCGCGGCTTGATCCCCACCGTCTGCGCAAACATGTACAGGGCCACCGATTTGTGTCCGGGTTCGAGTTCGCGATTACAGCGAAGACAATGCATGTTCTCCAAAGATCTCTCCCGGCGATGGATTGCGAGCCTGAAATATGAATACTGTCTTCGTCGGGTCATACCGTGCAAGTATGCAGGAAGATTCCGGCGAGTTCTCCAGCCCGGGACACTCGGGCGGCCCGCCACCGTTCGAGAACCAAGCTGTGCTCTAGGCAGAGGCCGATCCCATCGTGCACTCTGTTGCGATGGGTGCTTACGTCAGGAGTCCACGAGATTCGCGCTTGACCGTGGTTCAGTCACCAGTTCGGACGCGTCAGGCCTCGGGGCGATTCGTCCACCTGTCACAGCTTCGAAAGCTGTGCGCTTGCGAACAGGTTGCGGCGGTTTGCTACCGGGTGCGCCGCGGTGACATCGAATTCCTTCTGGTCCAGACCCGGGGCAGCGGGCGTTGGACCTTTCCCAAGGGCAGCGCGGAACCGGGACTCACCCACGCCCAGGCGGCGGCACTGGAAGCCTCCGAAGAAGCGGGCGTGCACGGACGGATCGAAGAAGCTGCCTTCACCCGATACCTTCGCCGCAAGGGCGATGACCGGAAATCCGCTGCCAAATCCGCCCAAAAAGAATCCACCGTCAACGCTCATCTCTGTGAAGTGTTACGCCTCAGTCCTCCCAAGGAGTCCGACCGAAATCGCACCTGGTTTTCTGTCGAGAATGCCAAGCTGTGTTTGCGGGAGGGTCGAAAGGCCAATGACGGAGCCGAGTTCGTACGCGTGGTCGACCGGGCCGTAGCCCGCATCCAACGGCTGCACGGAAGACCTGCCATCGTTGACGATCAATCGCGACGGCCGCGACCAGCTGCGTGGCAAAGAGATCCTCTGCAAAAAGTCCAGTTCGAGGCTCTCGTGGAAGATCAAAGCCGTTTGGCGGAACTGCTCAGGATGCGGCAATCCTCCGTGCCCGGTGCGCGCCCCAGTCCTCGGGAGGTTCTGCAAGGCGAGGTCCTGCCCTTCGGTCTGCTACGCGAGAGGAAGGCAAAAGCTCTGGGAACCGGTACAAAGACCGGCTGAAGCGCTTCTTCCTCTCGACCCCTATTCCTTGTTCTTGGGCCGCTCGAAGGCCTTAGCCAGATACTTCCGAGCTTCTTCCAAAGCGGCGAACGTATCGTCGTTGGTCTGGATCGCCTGCCGGTATTCGTTGATGGCGCGCTCGCGCTGGCCGGTGATGTCGAAGATCTTGCCCAGCTGAATATGGCTCCAGACTTCGGTCCAGCGCGGCTCCCCGTCGCCGTTGATGGACGATCGGTAGGAGTTTGCTGAGGATTGGTAGTTTCTCTGCAGGAAGAAAATCTCTGCGACGCGGTAGTGGGCCAGCGAGCTGTTCTTGTTGAGGTCGAGCGCCTTATTGAACTCGGCCAGCGCACCGGACAGGTCGCCCTGCTGCTGCAGCGCCTGGCCCCGAAGAATGGAAGCCCGCAGCTTCACATCCGAAGAATTAGTGAGCACGTGGTGGTCGGGATCAATCGCGATGCGCCGCGGGCGTCCGAAGGTTTCGACCGTGAAAGGGGAATTGGTGCCGACCACTTCGAGCTTCTTATCTTCTGTCTTGCCATCGGTGTCGATCCGCAAATCTACAGGCATGCGGAACAGGTCGAGATCCTGGGAAATCGCGCCGGTGACGCGGAACCCTTTATTGCTGCCCAGGCGGTACGTCGTGTACTTCAATTTGAACTCGGGGGCGCCCGTGGAGTCGAGCCACTGGGAGAAAAACCAGGTAAGCTGGTCGCCATAATATTTCTCGGCGATGGCGCGAAAATCGTCCATGCTCGCCGACTTGGTGGCGTATTGCGTGGCGAACTCGCGCATGGTCTTGTTGTATTTATCTTCGCCCAGCACCCAGCGCAGCATGTGCAGGATCATCGCCCCCTTGTCGGTCACCAGCGACTGAAACTCGGTCGAGAACGGATCGAGCTTGCCGGCGCTGGAGAGCGGCACCGTGTCGTAGGCCAGCGCCCCCACCGACATGTCCTTCACCGCTTCTTCCAGACCCGCGGCGCCCGCGGCGTTCTCCACATACATGGCTTCGGAGTAGCGCGAAAAGCCGTCAACCAGCCACCAGTCATCTTTCGAGGCAGGGCTCACGGAAACTCCCCACCATTGATGGGCGATGGCGTTGGCCAGCAGGCGGTAGTTCGTTTTCGCCGTGATGGACGGGCTCGCGAGACCCGCAATCTCGGGGGCCCAGGCGTACGGCACCGTGTCGTTCGGCAATTCAACCACGTTGAGCCTCTGCGACATCGGAGTGCCATACAGCGTGATGTAGTAAGTGAACTCCTGCACCGCGGTGGAGGTGTATTCGGGTGCCAGGGCCTGGTGGGTAGGCTTGAAGAAGACGTGCAAGTCCATCCCGGCTTCGTCGCTCTTATATTCCTGAAAGATGCCCGCGACAATGGTGCCGGGGAAACTCGGCTTGTCATAGACAAACGTGAATGTCTTTGTGGGTAGCCCGTTGGTGTTGGGCTTCTTCGAAGGCGGACTGTCACTAACCGTAGACTTCCCGCTTCCGATAACCGCCATGTGCGCCGGAACGGTCATGCGAATCGTCGAGGTGAAGCGGTTGAGACCGTAGCCGCTCACCGGAAACCAGCGTCCTGCATAGAGCAGGTAGCTGGTGTCGTCGCCGATGTAGGCCAGCTTTAGGCCCGGAACCGGGCTGTCATCGGCGGTCTCGAGTGTTCCTTCATATTCGAAGGTGAGCGTGGTGGAAGCGTCCTTGGCCATGCCGGCGGGCAGCGGCACGCGGATGGTCGAATCCTGCGTGACCCGTTCGGCCGGCAACGGCTGGTTGTTGTCGTCGAGAACCCGGGTGACGCGCAGGTCGTTGTGCAGTTCGAACACGGCGACGCTGAGGTCCGTAAGCGCCGTGAATTTTACCTTAGCCCGTGCCGAAATCTGATGGAGATGTGGCGTCAGCTCAGCCTCGATCTGGTAGTCGTCGACGCGCAACCGCGCCTTTTCCGCGGCCCGCGCGGAGGTCGCGGCAAAAGCCAATAGCAGCAGGGCGAGGGAACCCGACAGGACGCTCTGGGCGCGCCGAAGGCGAATCTGCATTAAGGAGAGTCTCCAGGGAAACGGGGCTGTCCCTTCCCTATGATGAAGATTCTCCCCTAAAAGATGCTGGGAGCACAAGGTTTAAGGGAAGCTCGCCCGCCCGCCCGACGTTCTGCAATGTGCCGGACTCATGGCTATGCGAGACTGCCGGAGCCGAAAGACGCTACGGCTTCCCCGCGCCCGGGGCGGAAAGATGCGGAGTGAACCTCCGAACGACAAATTCCTGCAGGATATTGCCCGCCGCACCTCCTGCAATCCCGACCAGCGCATTCTCAAACGTTAGCGCTACTCCGTTTCGATTTTGTGAAGGATAGTACAGATTAGAGATGCCGCCCGCGGCCAGTCCTCCCAGGATGCCCGAGTAATCGGGCTGCCAGTGCCCATTGTCACCTTTACAAACGACTGAAGTCGCAATGGCATATAGCAACCTCGATTTCCGGCTGCCAGTTCCCTTGTAAAAATAACGTGGATCTTGTTTGAGCAACGACGGCAGTATCGCGCCGCCAATCAGACTTCCGGCCACAAGATCGCCATAGGTGGCGCCGTAACGCTTGCCATAACCCTGCGCGCCTTGTCCGTATCCACTGAAGGCATTGTCCGCCTGCTCAATTCCGGCGATTGCCCCGGTGATCCCAAACGTATACGGATTGATGATTGACTTCCAGGCAAGCTCAAACTTTAGCTTGGCCGTGAGCGGAGCCGCATTGGGTATGTAAGTGACATAAAAATTTGGGATCACGCCGAACACTCGCTGCTTCTCCTCAATCTTGACCTCATCTTCCGCCACTTGTGCCCGTGATTCGATTACAAAAACATCTACGTCGGCGCGAGCAACAGTGAGCGCGATCTTGGAAACAACATAGTCTTCCCCGGCCTGCAGAATCCCAGACTGTTGCACCGTTGCAAAGCCGGACGCGGTAAAGGTCAGTTGAAACGGCCCAGGTGTGGTGTCGGCAAACAGAAAGTGTCCATCGGTGTCCGAAAGTGTTTCTCTTTTTGCGGTTAGATCTTGCCGTGACAGAGTTATTTTCACATTGGCGATAACCGCCCCGCTTTGATCAACCACCGTACCGCTAATGCTTCCGGACTTCGGTTCAACCGGCGTTGTTTGCGAGGCTGATGCTGACGTTTGCGTCGTCCCAGGCTCCGCGGTCTGCTGGGATTGAGCCGCCACCGCAGCGTTGCTTGTTATGCACATGAGCGCTACCCACACACTGAGCATCCACTGCGCAGTCCATGTCGGATACTGCAGGTTTCTCCCGGCTCCCTGCTTGCGCAAGCCTTCTCGCCAAACTCTCAAACGTGACCCTCCCGCAACTCTGAATTCTGGCAACTTAAAATCCGGCGGACCCTTAGAGGGTTTTCAAACCCTTCCCCAGAGTTGATTCGATCCCGATGTTTTTTATATTGGATGCGCGAATTCGGGTTCAGGCTAGCCGTGGATGTTCCTCCGTTTGAGCATCGCTAAAATAATTTCCCCAGCACGGTCAGCCGGGTGTTGAGCCGGGCCTTCGATAATGTTTTCAGGCGCTCGTAACCTGGCTTTCACCAGTGTGAGTCCCTCCAGCATACGATACCGCGCGGCACCATCGGGAAGGATTTCCTGCAGGCGCGCAGCAACGTTCGCTGCCGTAAAGTCGGATTGAACTAACTCAGGGACAACTTCCTCCCCGGCGATCAGGTTGACCATCGCGAAGCGCGGAACTTTCAGTCGCGGTTTGCCCAGCAGATAGGTGAGAGATGAGACGCGGTAAACCATCACGAACGGAGTTCGCATCATGGCGGCTTCGACCGTCGCGGTCCCGCTGGCGACGATCCCCGCGCGCGAATGCCAAAGCGCGGGCAGCGATTCGGGAACCATTGTGATGCTTTGGCTTCCGATGAGACTTTGCAGGAAGGCGCGGTCAAGTGTCGGTGCGACCGGCAGCAGAAACTCATAGTCGAGGCCAAGCCGTGCCGCCGCTTCCAGGATGGTCGGCACGTTCATGCGCACTTCTTTGACGCGGCTACCGGGCATGAGTGTGATCCACTGTTTTGCAGGGTCGAGATGAAATTGCCCAGCATAGTCGTTGCGCTCGATGGTCGGCTGCGGCAGTTCGGCCAGCGGATGGCCAACGAAAGTCGCATCCACTCCCCGCTCGCGGTAGAACTTTTCTTCAAACGGAAAAATTACCAGCGCTTTATCGATGTAGTCGCGCAGCAGGCGCACGCGTCCCTGACGCCATGCCCAGAACTGCGGTGCGACGTAATAGACCACAGGAACGCCGCGCCTCTTCATCTGCCGCGCCACGCGCCAGTTGAATGCGGGCGAGTCGATAACGATGGCGAGGTCGGGCTTGCGCCTGTCAGCTTCGGCAATCAAATGCTGGTACAGCCCGTAGATCTTCGGTAGATGACTGAGAATTTCGGTGAAGCCGACAACGGAGAGGTCTTTAGCGTCGACCACGGTGTCGCAGCCAGCAGCCCGCATGCGCCCTCCCCCAACGCCGAAGAACTCGAGCGGGGTTTGAGTGGGAAGAGATGCAAGTGTGGGATGAGAGGATCGTGTGGGGACAGCCGCCCCCGGCTGTCCGGCGGAGCGAAGCTCCGCGGTCTCTCCACGGGCAGCCCGCTGCAGCGCTTCAATGAGCTGCGCCCCATACATTTCTCCGGAAGCTTCGCCAGCTGAGATCAGAATTCGCAAGAGAGCATTGTACTTTGGAGCAGACTCGCCGGTGTCTACCTGCGGCCGACGCCCCGCTCCCGGCTTCCAAGCTTAGGGCAGTACCCACAATTCTCTTGACTTCGATTCCGAAACCTGCAACCCTATTTCTATACGCATTAGCTATTTGACATAAAATAGCAATAAGATAACTATCGTGGATGCAATATTTTGCGATCCGGCCATTGATTCCAAGGCACTTAGCCACGCCGAAATCGCCTAAGTCTTGTAAATGGAATACTTTGCGGGTAAGTCATTTGTTTCTGATACCTTAGCGGGATCGAGGGCAGCCAGAAGCCCGTATCTAGCTCATTCCAGGGATATTACGGCGGAGAGCCCATTTTTTTCGGTCTGGCAACCTAGGGGGACCTCAGGATAACAACGGCTTTAGGAGTTGCAGAAAAACTGGAGTCACTTTACCGATCGGGAAGGGCACGAGTTCCACTCGTGCCGTAAACCGTGCAACATCAATGCGGCTTCCAGCCGCTGAGGTTTCGCTCCTCCTCCAGCGGGACTTTCCGTACCTCTTTAGTCATCTGCGCTGGCGGTAACTTCAGAACTCGCACGCGAGATTTGCCCTGGACTTAGCTCCTGATCTTTGTACTGCAACTGATACAGCTTGAAGTAAATCCCGCGCTGCGCCAGCAATTGTTGGTGCGTGCCCATCTCTCGCACCTGGCCTTTGTGCATGACGATGATCTTATCGGCGCGCTGCACGGTCGACAGCCGATGCGCGATGATCAGCGACGTGCGGCCCTCGACCATGCGGTTGAGCGCGTCGCGCACCCGGAATTCGGTTTCGGTATCGACGCTGGAAGTGGCTTCGTCGAGAATCAGAATCTTCGGTTCGTGCGCCAGGGCGCGCGCGAACGAGATGAGCTGCTTCTGCCCGGTGGAAAGCGTTGAGCCGCGCTCGCGCACTTCTTCCTCGAAGCCCTTGGGCAGCGCGCGAATGAAGTCGGCGAGGTTCACATCCTCTGCGGCCTTTTCGATGTCTTCGTCCTGAATGCGCTCGGTGCCCAGCCGGATATTTCCGCCGATGGTTCCGCTGAACAGAAATGGATCTTGCAAGACGACGCCAAAGCGGCTGCGCAGATCGGCCAGGTCCATCTCTTTAACGTCGACGCCGTCGATCCGCACCGCGCCTTTCTGGACGTCATAAAACCGCAGCAGGAGCGAGATGAGCGTGGTCTTGCCCGCGCCGGTGTGGCCCACGATGGCCACAGTCTCCCCGGGCTCGATGTTGAAGCTGACGTCGCGGAGCACCCAGTCGGGCGTCGGATTGTCACTCGCAGCATCGCTCTCTCCTGCTGCTTCGCGATAGGCAAACCAAACGTGATCAAACTCTATTCGGCCGGGGCCCTCGGGGCGTTTGGTCACCGCCGGCGAAACTACCTGCACCGGCGTGTCCAGCAGCTTGAAGATGCGCTCGCTGGCGGCCATGGCCGATTGCAGGATATTGTATTTTTCGCTGAAGTCCATGATCGGCCGGAAGAAGCGCAGAGCGTACTGGATGAAAGCCACCAGCACACCCAGCGAAGCGACGGTAGGCACAAGGCGGAATGCAATCAGCGTCATCCAATTGAAGCTCACGGCAACGCTGGTTGCGGAAATATTTCGCATAACGTCTCCGCCGCCGAACCAGATGACGCAGGCAATCGCGATGGCAGAGAGAATCTCGACGACGGGGTAGTAAACCGAGTAGGCCATGATCGCGTCTTTGAACGCGTCCATGTGACTCCGGTTGATTTCCGAGAAGCGGTTGTAGGCCTTGCGCTCGCGATTGAAGAGCTGCAGCACCACCATCCCGCTGATGTGCTCCTGCAGGTAAGAGTTGATGCGGGCGATGGCCACACGAATGCGCCGGTAGGAATCGCGCACTCGGTCGCGAAAAATCTTGGTCGCAACCACGATAAAAGGCAGCACAGCAAAGGTGATCAGCGCCAGCTTCCAATTCATGCACAGCATTACGCCGAGAATGCCGAAGAGCACGAACAGGTCCTCGAAGATCGAGACCACCCCGGAGGTGAACATTTCATTCAAAGCATCGACGTCGGTGGTGACACGCGTGACCAGCCGTCCGACGGGGTTCTTGTCGAAGAAGGCGACGTGCAGGCGCTGCAGGTGGCGAAAGATCTGGCGGCGCAGATCGAACATCACTTTCTGGCCGGTCCACTGCATGAAGTAGGTCTGCAGAAACTCGAGCAGGAACGTCATCACCAGCAATCCCACGTAGATGGCTGCGATCTGGGCGATGCCGGTGATGGGGCGCGGGCTGAGCCAACTCCAAATGCCCGAAGACGCACCTTTGGCCGGCGCCAGGTAGCGATCAATCGCAATCTTGGTCAAATATGGCCCGAGCACGTCGGCGAAAGATTTCAGGACAATCGAGGCCAGCGCGATCGCCACCTGCCAGCGATAGGGACGCAGATACTTCAGCAACCGCGCCATCAGGCGGCTGTCATAGGCTTTGCCTAATACTTCTTCTTCTTGAGACATCGGTTTCTTGGCGAACGGGCGGTGAAGCGCGCCAGCAGCGCTGCTAACAGGGTACCTCAATATGGATGGCCGAGGCGGGCCGGAAGATGGAAAAGGTTTGTCGAAGATAGATGGGATAATAGTTCTTGCATGCCGCTCGGCATCTACATTTCCGTCCCGTTCTGCCGCACCAAATGCAGCTACTGCAACTTTGCCTCCGACGTGTTTTCGCGGGGAGTTTTCAAGCGTTATGTGGATCGAGTTTGCGCCGACATCGAGAACGCACCGCAGGTCGCGAGGGAGATGGGTGGACAATTGGAGTGCGCGGTGGATTCCATCTATCTTGGTGGGGGCACACCGACTGTGCTTGAAGGCACGCTGCTGGAGCGAATCTTCGCAACGGTGCGTATACAGTTCGATGTGCAGCCTGATGGCGACATCACAGTCGAGTGCGCTCCCGGGACGCTAACCGGCGCGATGCTGGACACTCTGCTGCGCTGCGGTGTGAACCGCGTGAGCCTCGGCGTGCAGTCGTTTGTGGATCAAGAAGCGGCGGCAGTTGGCCGCCTGCACAAGCGCGCGACCGTGCTCGAGGACATTGCCCGGCTCCGGGCTGCTGGCATTACCAACATCAATATCGATCTCATCGCCGGGTTGCCGCACCAGACTGCCGAGAGTTGGGAGTTCTCTCTGGCGGAAACCATCGCAACCGGAGTTCCCCACGTGAGCGTCTACATGCTCGAAGTGGACGGAGATTCCCGGTTGGGTCGCGAACTCTTAGCCGGTGGCACACGCTATCACGCGCACTTCGTCCCCGATGAAGAGGCCATGGCGGATTTTTATCTCGCAGCTTGTGAGCGGCTGCAATCGGCCGGGATTGCGCAATACGAGATTTCCAACTTCGCGCGCGAAGGCTTCGAGTCGCGCCATAACTTGAAGTATTGGACGCGCCAGCCCTACTTCGGCTTTGGCGTGGATGCGCACTCGATGCTGCTCTCTGTCTCCCAAGACATCGAAGCGGTCCGATTCGCGCCCGCAGATTCCTTAGGGCAGTATGTGAATGGCGCAGACTTGCAGCGGACCGCGGTCTCGCGCCAAGCCGCTTTAGAGGAAAGTTTTTTCCTTGGGCTGCGGTTGACGCGAGGCGTTAGCCTGCGGGACCTCGTCACAAAATTCGGCGAGGAAACCGTCGGGAACGCTCACGCCACGATTGCAGAATTGATCGAAGCCGGTTTGATGCAGCAGCGCGGAGACTTCGTCTGCTTGACTTCGCGCGGGCGGTTGCTATCCAATGAAGTGTTCGAGCGGTTCATTGTTGCGGACGAAGTGGCACGGTGAGCCTTGCGGCGGCGCGAGAAGTCTGCTGCAACCATTTCTTAGCAGGCCGTACGGTCGGTCGGGCTGCTGGCTTTCATACTCATGATCCCCAGTGGTGACGCGGGTTCTCGCACTTTCCTCTTTTCCTGCCTGAGGTAACTTTTCCCACTTCTGCCGCTATGTTCTAATCCAAAAACAGCGAATCGCAGACTTGTCGCGTGAACTCGCCAGGCAAGTGGTCGCGGAAGTGGAGGAAGTCTTGGATTTTCAACTGAGTGATGAGCAACAGCATTTGAAGAAAAGCGTCCGTGAGTTCGCCGAGCGCGAGATCCGGCCCAACGTCATGAAGTGGGACGAGGCCGGCGAGTTTCCTCTGGCCACCATCAAAGAACTGGGCAAGCTTGGAATCATGGGTACGATTTTCCCGCACGAGTACGCGGGCGCCGGCATGGGCTATGTGGAGTACGTCATCGCCATCGAAGAGTTGTCTCGCGTGGATGGATCGGTGGGCATCATCGTCGCCGCGCACACGTCGCTATGTTCCAATCACATCTTTGTCGCGGGCAGCGAGGAACAGAAGAAGAAGTATGTCAGCAAACTGGCCACGGGCGAATTCATCGGCGCATGGGGATTGACCGAGCCCTCTTCGGGATCGGACGCCGGAAGCGCACGCATGACCGCGAAGCGTCACGGAAACCACTGGGTGCTCAACGGCACGAAAACTTTCTGCACCAACGGTCACTATGCCGACGTGGTTGTCGTACTCGCAGTGACCGACCGCACGGCGCATACGCACGGGCTGTCCGCGTTCATCATCGAGAAAGATACGAAGGGATTCCGTCCCGGCAAGAAGGAAAACAAGCTCGGCCTGCGCGCCAGCGATACCGCGGAAATGATCTTTGAAGACTGTGTGATTCCGCTGGAGAATCTGGTGGGCAAGGAAGGCGACGGCTTCATCGACGCGATGCGCGTGCTCGATGGTGGCCGCATCTCGATCGCTGCTCTGTCGCTGGGCATTGCGCAGGGGGCATACGAGGCTGCGCTCAACTATTCCAAGGAGCGCAAGCAATTCGGCAAGGCGATTGGCGAATTTCAGGCGATTCAGTGGAAGCTGGCCGACATGGCCACCGAGATCGACGCGGCCCGCCTGCTCACCATGCGCGCGGCGTCGATGAAAGATGCGGGCATGAAGACCACGCAAGAGTCATCGATGGCAAAGCTCTATGCCAGCGAGGTCGCCGTGAGGTGTGCCAACGAAGGCGTGCAGATTCACGGTGGGTACGGTTTCATCAAAGACTATCCCGCCGAGAAGTACTATCGCGACGTCAAGCTGTGTACGATCGGCGAGGGTACCAGCGAGATTCAGCGACTGGTGATCGCAAGACAGTTGCTGAAGGACTGAAACCGGTCGTGGATTTCTTCTTCTTCGTCCTCTGCTTTACACTGATCGTTTGAACCAACACCTCCAGACATGGATTGAGCAAGTGCGCTCCGGCGATGTCCGGGCATTGGCGCGCGCCATTTCGACCGTCGAGAACCGCGCTCAGGGATGCTCCGAACTGCTGAAAGCTTTGTTTCCGCACAGCGGGAGGGCGCGTGTGCTGGGCCTGACTGGGCCGCCGGGGGCAGGGAAGAGCACGCTGGTCGACCAGCTTGCCCGCTTGTACCGTAAAGCCAATCACACTGTCGGTATCATCGCGGTTGATCCGACCAGTCCCTACACCGGCGGGGCGATTCTGGGTGACCGCATCCGCATGCAGGAACACTTCTCCGATCCGGGGATTTATATTCGCAGCATGGCGACCCGCGGCTCGCTGGGCGGCCTGGCGCGCACCACGGCCGATGTCACCACGGTGCTGGATGCTTCCGGCCGTGACCTCATCATGATTGAGACCGTGGGCGTGGGCCAGGATGAAGTGGACATCGTGCGGCTCGCCGATATCACGATTCTGATATTGGTGCCGGGCATGGGCGACGATGTGCAAACCATCAAGGCCGGCATCATGGAGATTGCCGACATCTTCGTGATCAACAAGAGCGACCGCGACGGCGCTGAGCACGTGGAGCGCGAAATCCGTACACTGCAGTCGCTAGCCATGCGTGGCGATGGTTGGACACCGCCGATCGTGAAGACTGTCGCCAGTCAGGGAATTGGAATCGAAAACCTCGCGGGCGCAATTTCGGCTTACGAAGCGTATCTGCGGAAGGAAAATCTGGCGCTGCACAAGAGCGTCGAGAACTGGCAGGAGCGCCTGGTCGAGATGCTGCGCGACGCCATGTTGGAGAAGGCGCGGACGCAGCTCGGAGACGGCAATCTGGCACGCCTGGCGGCAGAAGTGGCCGAACACAAACGAGATCCCTATACGCTGGTGGAGGAGATTGCCACGAACGCGGCGAAGAGCTGATTGAGTAAATCGACTATGGCGCAAATCGATCACATCGGAATCGCGGTGAAGTCGCTGGCGGCGGCGAAGTCGATCTACGAGAAACTGGGCTTGAGCGTTTCTCCGGAAGAAACCGTCGAGCAGGAGCAGGTGCGGCTGGTGATGGTTCCAGTGGGTGAGAGCCGGTTGGAGCTGTTGGAGGCGACCTCGGAAAATTCGGCGATCGCGAAGTTTATCGCCAAGCGCGGCGAGGGCCTGCATCACGTGTGTCTGAAGGTTCCGGATTTGCCAGCGGCCGTTGCGCGGCTGAAAAAAGACGGCGTGCGTCTGGTATTGGAGGAGATCAAGATCGGCGCGGGCGGCCATAAATATGTGTTCGTGCATCCCGCAAGCACGGGCGGCGTGCTGCTGGAACTGGTTCAGGAATAGGGCAAGAACAATCGGCTACGGATCGCCACGGATTCTCACGGACAGAACAACTCACTTTCTTCATGCTCCTTCTCGCCATCGATACCACCGGCAAACAGGGCAGCGTCGCACTGGCGCGGGCCGGGGAGCCAACTGCCGATGGAGGCGACTTCGAGGTGATCGAGATTGCACCGCTGGTCGGCGGCACATTTTCCGCACAGCTCATTCCTCAAGTCGCCGAGTTGCTCTCCAGCAATGGGTTCATGAAGACCGCCATCGGCGCCTTCGCTGTGGCCTCCGGACCGGGATCCTTCACCGGCCTGCGCGTCGGCCTGGCGGCGGCCAAGGCTCTCGCTGAAGTGCTGAATAAGCCCATCGCAGCGGTGTCGCTGCTGGAAGTGTGCGTCTTCACCAGTGGCGCCCAAGGCAAGATCATGGCAGCGCTCGACGCAGGCCGAACGGATGTCTATGTGGGGGAATACGAAATCCCAGCTCATGCGAGGCAAGTTTATCGAGAGCATCTTCTGACGAGGAGCGAATTTCTGTCCCAGGCAAAAGGATGGATGGTGGTGACTCCGGATTCCGTGCTCGCCCAGGCTGTTACCGCGGCCGGATTGTCAGTCGCGACTCTCCCGCCAATCACCGCTACTGCGGTTGCCCGTCTGGGCTGGCGCAAGATTCAGTCCGGCGAGACGGTAACGCCCGAGCAATTGGAGGCGAACTACATTCGCCGCACCGACGCCGAATTGCTCGAAAAAAGCGGATCCTAGCGTGCGCATCCGACGTGCAAATGTCGCAGATGTTCCTGGCATGATGGGCGTGCAGCGCCAGAGTCCAGCAGCAGCCCACTGGTCCCGGCAACAGTATGAGGGCTTCTTTGCGGCCACCAGCATGGGCGAGCCCTCTGAACGCTTCGCATGGGTCGTTGAAGATGACACCCGGAATCCAGAGAAAGCCTCCAGCGAAGTGCCTGAAATTGTGGCGTTCCTTGTAGCGCACCGGGTCGACCAAGACTGGGAGTTGGAGAACATTGTCGTCGCTCTAACGGCCCGCCGTTGCGGGGTGGGCACGCGCCTGCTGGGCGAACTCATTACGCGCGCACGTGCTGAACGCGGCCGCACCATATTTCTGGAAGTCCGCGAATCGAATCACAGTGCCCGCGCCCTGTATCGCAAGGCGGGTTTCAAAGAAACGGGTTTACGCAAGAGTTACTACGCCAACCCCCCGGAGGACGCAATCCTTTGCCGCCTAAGCCTTTAGCCACTCCTTTCTCATAGCGAGACTGCACCAGAATTTGGCATTGAACCGATTTTGGTGCTGTGGTAACGTAAGCCGTGAATCCCGGTGCTGGAGGTCTGCTGGATGCTGACTCCGAAGGACACTCTCCTGAGCAGCCACGACGAGTTCCGTAAGCTGGCTCAGGAGCACATGCAATATTCCACTCGACTTGAATCTCTCACCCAAAAACGTTATCTCAGCGAAGACGAAAAGCTTGAGGAAATTCGGCTCAAGAAGCTGAAGCTGCGGCTCAAAGACCAGATGCAATCCATCGAGCGGCAGTATCGGCAGCAGTTCGGAACGCACGTAGCATAATTTCTGGCCATTTGAAGGCGGCCGTCGCCGCTACCGTCGTGTTGTATCTACCCAAAGGCGCTTACCAGCGCCTTTCTTTATTTGGACTTACGCACTTTCTCGGTGAATGCGAGCCGGCGCCACACGCCTCTGCTCTATAATGGGAACTCTGCTCCCATGGTTCGTGACGGCTACCTTTACGCGCTGGCTTGCATATCGGCTGGAGTTCTGGTGGGTTGGGTCGCCTACCCTGCCTGGGCCTTGGTGCCGCTCTTGCTTGCGGTGTTCTTCCTCTGGTTCTTTCGCGATCCCGAGCGGGCCATTCCAGATGCAGTCGGTGCCCTGGTATCGCCAGGGGACGGGAAAGTAACGGATGTTTCTTTCGTGACCACGGGCGGCGAGAAACAGGCGCGCATCAGCATCTTTCTCAGCGTTTTCGATGTCCACGTGAACCGTTCTCCGATTGCCGGAATCGTCCGCGAAGTTCGCTATCAGCGCGGGAAGTTTCTCAACGCCATGAATCAAGCCTCCGCGGAACAGAACGAGCAAAACATTGTCCGCATGGAAGGAGATGGCCATGTCGTAATCTTCAAGCAGATCGCCGGATTGTTGGCGCGAAGAATTGTCTTCCGTCCCACGGTGGGCGACCGGTTGGAGCGCGGCCAGCGCGTGGGGTTGATCAAATTCGGTTCACGGGTCGACGTACTGTTCGACGCCGCCGCCGCCGTACAGGTGAAAGTCGGTGATCGCGTGCGTGGCGGGGCGAGCGTGCTGGCTTACCTGCAACCGAAAGGCGAGCTGGCGGGTGCAGGGCGTTACTCTGCCAGCGAGGGGACGCGCTAATGGATCTTCCCATTCCAAGACGCAGACAGGACGAGGGGCGCCCGCGCCGCATGCGCAAGGGGATGTACATTCTCCCGTCGCTGTTCACCACGGGGAATATGGCGGCCGGTTTTTATGCCATTGTTCAGGTCCTGCACTACGCGATCAGCAGCGCGCACTGGCATCTGGACCACGCGGCAATTGCCATCGGCTTTGCCGTGCTGTTTGACGGGCTCGACGGGCGTATCGCCCGGATGACCGGAACCAGCAGCGAATTCGGCAAAGAGCTGGATTCTCTGGCGGATGTGATCACCTTCGGAGTGGCGCCCGCGATGTTGGCTTGGGCCTGGGGCTTTCATGGCGTCCCACCGGTATTGCTTACCGAATGGCACATCAAGCTGACTCAACTAGGCGGCATCGCCTGTTTTCTGTTCCTTATGGCCGGAGCCAGCCGCCTGGCACGATTCAACATCACAAGCAATCCTCAGCCATCCAACCCTGGGCGTCCTGGCAAGAAATATTTCGTCGGCATGCCGATTCCTGCCGGGGCCGGGGTCATCGCCGCCGTGGTGCATTTCCAGGATGGAGATCCGATCCGATCCTGGTATACGGCCTTGACGTGGGTCGCCATGGTCTCTGCCGTTGGCTATCTGATGGTAAGCACGTGGCGTTTCTACAGCTTCAAGGACATCGATTTTCGCTCGCGCCATCCCTTCCGCCTAATACTGTTGTTGGCAGCCCTCATTGCCGCGGTTGCGGCCTTTTCTGGGCCAGTCCTGTTTGCGGTTGCGCTGCTGTATACGTTCTCGGGCGTGTTCTGGCGCTTACAGTGGATGTTCCGCCGCCGGAACCAGCCTCCGCCACCGCCGCTCAAGGAGGCTTCGCAGACTTCATGAGCACGCCGTCCAAAATCGCGGCACCATCCTCTTCGGCGCGCGGTCAACTCTACCGCGCGGCCATCGTGGGCGCAGCCACGCTGAAAGGCAAGGAAGTTGGAGAGATGCTGAACGAGCGAAACTTTCCCGCCATGGATGTCCGCCTGCTTGATGATGACGAGTCCATCGGCCAGCTCGAAGCCACGGGCGACGAAATCAACTTCATCCAGAGCGTGCGCGCAGAGCAGTTTACGAATGTAGATTTCACCTTCTTTGCGGCCGACGCTGAGTGCACGCGCAATAATTGGACGCGGGCCCGCGATGCCGGCAGCGCCATCATCGATCTTTCCGGTGCTTTGGAAGAAGAACCTGGCGCCACCGTGCGCTCTCTCTGGGTGGAGCGCGAGCGCGGCCAGATGTGGCAGCCGGAATTGCAGCCGGCGCCTTGCGTGGTGGCAAATCCTGCCGCCGTGACTCTGGCGCTGCTGCTGCTGCGGGCGCGCAAAGCTGGCGCCATCAAGAGCGCCGCGGCGACGATTTTCGAGCCGGCCTCCGAACGCGGACAGAAGGGCATGGACGAGTTGCACCAGCAGACCGTCAATCTGCTGTCGTTCCAGTCCCTGCCCAAGGATGTATTCGACACGCAGGTGGCTTTCAACATGGTGGCACGTTACGGGCTGAAATCGGCGCTGGCACTGGATTCGCTGGAAGCCCGCGTGCGCCGCCACTACCGCAAGATCGCCGGAGCCGACGCGCCCCAGCCCGCGCTGATGCTGCTTCAGACTCCGGTGTTTCATGGACATGCGCTGGCCGTCTTTTTGGAGATGGAACAAGCCGTAGATCAGGAAAAGTTGTCACAGGCCCTTGCCGGAGATCACGTGACGCTGGCCGGAGGAGAAGATGATTCGCAGCCGAGCAACGTGAACACTGCGGGCCAGGCCAACATTCTGGTTTCGCTGAAGAGCGAAGCGGGCCGGTTCAATGGGATTTGGCTGTGGGCGGCCGCTGACAACCTGCGTATCGCGGCCATGACCGCGGTGGAATGCGCGGAGAGCATGATTGCCACCCGTCCGCTGGGAAAAATCCAATGAAGGTTCGCGGTGCGGCCTGGGTGGCATTGCTGTGCGCGGCCAGCGTCGGTTGCGGATATCATACGGCCGGCCACGCTGTGCAACTTCCGGAAAACGTCAAGACCATCTCCGTTCCAGCTTTCGTAAATGAAACCAACACCTACCGCGTCGAGCAGATGCTTACGTCGGCGGTAGTGCGCGAGTTCACGACGCGCACCCACTATCACATTCTCAACCGTCCCAGCGAAGTGGCTGATGCCACCTTGCTTGGCACCGTGGTCTCTACATCGGCCTCGCCGCTTACCTACAACTCCGCCACTGGGCAGGCCGCCAGCGTTCTGGTAGTGGTGAGCATGAGGGTGTCGCTCACCGACCGCCAGGGCAAGGTGCTGTACCAGAATCCCTCGTATCTGTTTCGCGAGCAGTACGAGGTTTCCCAGGACCTGGCCAGCTTTTTCGAGGAAGATTCGCCCGCCTTCCGCCGCCTCTCCCAGGATTTTGCCCGTACCCTGGTCTCCAACATTCTGGAGGGCTTCTAGATGCTAGAGTTTCACAGGGTCGTTAGTCGTTGGTCGTTGGTCGTTCGCCAACAGTGGGCGTGTCATTTGTCGCTTGTTGGCCAACGACCGTCCTTAGCTTGCCCTGAGCGAAGCGAAGGGATTAACGACCAACGACAGTTTGCCGCTATCACCTGTCATTCCGAGGACCAACTCTGATGCGGGCTTTCGCCCAGGCCGACCGATTTGTCAGCGAACTCGAGTCGCGCAAACTGCGTCCGGCTTATGTGTTTGTTGGCGATGAAGCCTTTTTCCGCAAGCGCTTTCGGGACGCTATCCTCGAACACCTGGTTCCCGCCGATCTGCGCGACTTCAGCCTGTTCGAATTCGATCTCGCAGACAACGACCTCGCCGAGGTTCTGGACCGCGCCCGCACGCCCTCTCTGATGGCTCCATTCCAGGTTTTTTTCGTGCGCGGCGTGAAGAGTCTTTTTGGCCGGGGATCGAACGAAGACAAACTTGCCGCCATCGAAGGCTATTGTAAGAACCCGAATCCCGACGCTCTGATCGTGTTCGTCGCCGACCACATCAGCATTCCCGCCGACGTTCGCCGCATGGAGATGCAGGACAAGGAGCGCTACCAGCGCATCCGCGAAACCATGGGCCAATATTGCGGCATCGTCGAACTGGCGCGCGTGGAGGAAGGCGAAGCAGTGCGCTGGATTTCCGACTATTGCACCAGCCGCGCCGTGAAGATCGATCCCGACGGCGCCCGCGAACTGGTCGATGCCCTAGGCGGCGACATGATGATGATCTCCAACGAATTGGAGAAGCTCATGCTCTACGTCGGCGCCCGCAACCGTATTACCCTCGGCGATGTGGAAACCATGGTGCTGGCGGCCAAGCAGCGTTCGCTGTATGAGTTGACCGACGCCATTTCCGCCAAAGACCGCGTGCGCGCTCTGGAAGTGCTGGATGCGATCCTGACATCAGGCGATGGCGAAGAAGCCGCCATCGGGCACATCTACATGCTGGCCAAGACCTTCCGGCAGATGCTTGTGATTCTGGAACGCAACGTGCGCGACCAGCGCATGCTCTGGGCCGCACTGTGGCAGGGATTCCGCGTGCCGCCATTCGCTGCCGACGACATCATCAAGCAGGCCCGCCGCTACAAATCCCGCCGCGACTTGACCCGCGCGATCCGCCTGGTGGCCAAAGCCGATCTCGCCCTGCGCTCCAATCCCGTCAGCAAACGCATGGTGCTGGAACGGTTGGTGATGGATCTGACCACCGAGCCCAAGCTGGAAGCACCGGGATGGATGCAGGATCAGTTGCCGGTGTAACTTCTAGCTCAAAGCCGCCGAGACCTCAACCTTGCCGTCATGCTCGATGTTCAAGCCTATCTCGATCGCATCCAGTACAAGGGTTCAACTGCGCCCACTCCAGATACCCTGCGTGCAATCCATCGCGCACATCTGCTCGCGGTCCCCTTCGAAAATTTGGACATCACCCGCGGCCGTAAGATCGTCGTCGAGGAAGCAGCCATCCTCCGCAAGGTGGTCGAGCAGCGCCGGGGAGGCTTCTGTTACGAGTTGAACGGCGCGTTTGCCGCTTTGCTGCGGGCGCTAGGGTTTCACGTCACGCTGCTTTCGGCGCGAGTCGCAAGAGACGCAGGCGGCGAGGGCCCCGAGTTCGACCACCTATGCTTACGGGTTGAGTTGGAGGAGCCCTGGCTGGTGGACGTCGGCTTCGGGGAATCATTTCTGGAGCCGTTGCGGCTGCAGACGAATCTTGAACAAGCCGATCCAGCCGGAACTTTCCGAATCATGCGGCGTCGGGGCCGGTTGCATCTTGAAAAGATGGAACTCGATGGCGGCTGGAAGCGGCAATACTCATTCACCCTGCAGCCCCGCGGCCTGGACGAGTTCGCGGGCATGTGCCACTACCACCAGACCTCTCCCGAGTCGTCCTTTACGCGTAAAAGGATCTGCACCCGGGCTACTTCCGACGGACGAATTACTCTGGCGGACATGAAGCTGATTGTCACCAGGAACGGCCGCCGAGACGAGACCATGCTGGCCTCCGAGCAAGAGCGCAACGATGTGCTGCAGGAGCAGTTCGGGATCATCGGCGCATGAAAAAACGGCATGCATAAAGAAACAGCAGACCCTCACGGATCTGCCGTCTCAAATTCCCAGCTAAGAGCGAAAGGCCAACGCCGACCGCTACTTCATCGCATTAACGCGTACACCAAGCCGCGACTTGTAGCGCGAGGCAGTATTCCCGTGCAGCGTACCCTTCTGGATCGCCTTGTCGAGCGCGGATACTGTCTGGCGGTACATCTGTTCGGCGGCCTGCTTATCGCCCTTCTCGATGGTCTCGCGTAGAGTGCGCAGCGCAGTGCGCAGGCGGGAGGTGTTGGCGCGATTGGTGGCCGTGCGCTTCTCGGTCTGACGGGCGCGTTTGAGCGCCGAAAAATGATTAGCCATGTCTGTTTCTTTACCTTTGTGTGTACAGCGAGATATTCCGGTGAGTACCGAATACGTTATTCTACGGGACTAAGTCTCACCCGGTCAAACCCATGGGCATTGCCCGCACACGCCGTGGAACGACCCCTACTCGCCCAAACCGCGTTGTCATCCTGAGCGAAGCATGCGGATTCGCCTTATGAATCCGCATGCGCAGTCGAAGGATCCCTGCGCTCTTATCCGTGCCCAGCCGTCTCAGGGAGTTCTCTCAGCCCTGCTCGTGTGGAGCGGACACTCCTGTCCGCTGCTTTTGACCTTGATTTTGACTTTGCAGGACCGCGGCCCCGGAAATACCGTGGAAGAGCGGCGCTTCAGCGCCGCGTAAAGCTCGTCCGCTAGAGGAATTCCTCCTCCGCGCAAGCCTCAATCCGCGCCACAAACCCTGGCGTCTCTCCCCGCAGCAGATGCCACGCTTCCTGATACTCCCGATACTTCGCCGTCTCCAGCTTCGGATACAGTCCCACGCTCCACATCCCGCGAATCGTTTTCTCCGGCAGAATGAACCAAACATCCTCCGGAATCACATAAGCCGCCACAAAATCAAACGAGGTCTTCTTGTACGGACCTTTGCTGTCCTTCAGCGTGCACGAATATCCCTCCGCCCCTTCCTTGAATATCGTGGACTTCACCTGCACCCGCACAATCCGCGCCCCCTGATCCACCGTAAAGTCAAATCCCGACGACTCTCCCCAGGGCCGCCCCAGATGCATCCCCAACTCCATCGCCCGCACCGCAAACACCAGCTCCACCCACTCCCCGCGCTTCTTGCAATTCTTGATCTTCATCCCCGCCAACCGGTTTTTCTTCATGCTCTTCTCCATAAATCACCAAACACCGTGTCATCCTGAGCGGAGCATGCGGATTCGCTTTATGAATCCGCATGCGCAGTCGAAGGACCCCTGCACTCTTATCCGCATCCCGCGGCCTCAGGGAGTTCTCCCCAAGACCCCGCGGGATTCAGCTCCCAACAAAAAACGCGGCCACTGATGGCCGCGCTATTCTTGAAACCTACTCCACTTTCACATGCCCGTGGGACATTAGGGAAGTCTACTTTAGTAGACAAATCGTTCCGAATTCCCATTTCGGGAAGACGCCCCACGGCGAGGCGGGTCGCGAGGCAGGGATCTTTCGACTGCGCATGCCGATTTCGCTCCGCTCTTCGGCGTGCTCCGCTCAAGATGACAGGAGACAGCTTATCGATTCTTGATGGCTTTCCTCGAACCTCGGCGAGATTCGTGAATCGGCCGCTCCACATCCCCTTCGCGAAGGCCGCGTTCTTCGGCGCGCTGGCGGCCATAGGCATTGACCTCATCCCACCACGCGCGCCGGTCGTAGTGGCGCAGCGCCTCTCGAACCAACTCACTCATGGTGCGGCTCTCCCGCTTGGCAATGGACTGAGCCCGCTTCAGCATTTCCGGCGGCAAGGTTACGGACAGGGTGCGAGTGCTTCTCATGCTAAGTATTATAAAGCATGATTTAGCATGATTCAGGAAACAAAAATCTTAACGGGACGCGACCGTGGAATCCCACCCTTCGCAAAGAGCGCGAAGGATGGGGCACCCGACAAGGAGTGGGAGGGTTCAGGAGGATGGCTGCAAAAGCGAGCGGCCCGATACTTCCGGGCCGCTGGACAGCCGAGGGCGGCTGTCCCCACATGATTCTTGCTGATGGCTGAAAGCTGAGAGCTGACAGCTGCCTCTACGTTCCCTCGCTCCACCCCGCCAGATACTCTTCCTGCTCCGGAGTCAGCCGGTCGATCTTGATGCCCATCGACTCGAGCTTCAGCTTGGCGACGCGCTTGTCGAGTTCGTCGGGGACGCGGTAGACCCGCTTCTCCAGCGTCTTGAAATTCTTGACCATGTACTCGACCGACAGCGCCTGGTCGGCGAAGCTCATGTCCATCACCGACGCGGGATGGCCCTCGGCCGCTGACAGGTTGATCAGGCGTCCCTCGCCGAGAAGATTGATCTTGCGGCCATCTTTCAACGAGTATTCGTCGACGAAGGTGCGCGTGGTGCGCTTCGAGGACGACATTTTTTCCAGCGCCGGAATATCGATTTCGACGTTGAAGTGGCCGGAGTTCGAAATGATCGCGCCATCTTTCATCAAATCGAAATGGTCCTTGGTGAGCACGCTCTTGTTGCCGGTGACGGTGCAGAAGACGTCGCCGAGCTTGGCCGCTTCGGTCATAGACATCACGCGGAAGCCGTCCATCACGGCTTCGAGCGCCTTGGTGGGATCGACTTCGGTGATGATGACTTCCGCTCCGGCGCCGCGCGCGCGGCTGGCCAGTCCGCGGCCGCACCAGCCGTAACCGGCGACTACGAACTTCGACCCGGCCAGCAGGAAGTTGGTGGCGCGGATGATGCCGTCGATGGTCGACTGCCCGGTGCCGTAGCGGTTATCGAAAAGATGTTTGGTGTCGGCGTCGTTTACCGCGACGATGGGAAACTTCAGCACGCCTTCCTTGGCCATCGCGCGCAGGCGGATCACGCCGGTCGTCGTCTCTTCCGTGCCGCCGATCACGCCTTCGAGAGCGTCGGTGCGCTTGGTGTGCAGGATGGTAACCAGGTCGGCGCCATCGTCCATGGTGATGTGCGGCTTGTGATCGATGGCCGACAGGATGTGCTGGTAATAGGTGTCGTTGTCCTCGCCCTTGATGGCGTAAACCGGAATGCCCTGATCGCGCACCAGGCTGGCGGAAACGTCATCCTGCGTGGAGAGCGGATTCGAAGCGCAGAGCACCACGTCGGCGCCGCCGTCGCGCAGGCAGATGGCCAGGTTCGCCGTCTCCGCCGTGACGTGCAGGCAGGCCGAAACGCGGATGCCCTTGAGCGGCTGGTTCTTGATGAACTCCTTGCGGATAATCTGCAGCACCTTCATGGACTGGTTCGCCCACTCGATGCGCTTCTTGCCCAGTTCGGCCAGTTCCAGGCTCTTGATGTCGCTACTCACTTGTGCTGCTGTTGACATACGCCTCCTGTGGCGCTTTCACTCACGAAAAATTGTTTTGGTTACGTGGTTACCTTGATTCGGGAGATTAATCTTGATTGCTGCTTACCCTGTCAGAATACACGAATCTGTGGAAAGATCAGCATGCCCAACCGCCCTTTTGGGAGTGGCACTTTCGGCCCATTGCCGGGCTTGCACTTTGGTTAGCATGCCTGAAACAAAAGGCAGAGTTCCCCTGTGTTTTACTCCGTGAAACCCCGTGCCCTCTGTGGTTATGAATTTGCGTCCATCGGCTACTTGCGCACGGCGTGCGCCACCGGTTCACGCACACCGGCGTCGCTAGCCAGCGCGGACGCCTTGTCCGTGGCTTCCCAAGTGAAGTCGGGATCGTTGCGGCCAAAATGTCCGTAGGCTGCCGTCTTCTTGTAGATGGGCCGCCGCAAATCGAGAGATTCGATGATGCCGCGCGGGGTCAGCTTGAAGTGGGCGCGAATCAAATCCGGGATGATCGCCGGATCCACTTTCTCCGTGCCAAACGTATCCACGCGCACGCTCACAGGATCGGCCACGCCGATGGCATAGGCGAGCTGCACTTCGCAGCGGTCGGCCAGCTTCGCGGCGACGATATTCTTCGCAATGTGCCGCGCCTGGTAGGCTGCCGAGCGATCGACCTTGGTCGGATCCTTGCCGCTGAATGCGCCGCCGCCATGACGTCCCATGCCGCCGTAGGTGTCGACGATGATCTTGCGCCCGGTCAGACCGGTGTCGCCCATGGGGCCGCCAATCACGAAGCGTCCCGTGGGATTGATGTGGTAGTGGGTGTACTCGTCGAGCAGGTGCGCGGGAATCACGGCCTGGATCACGTGCTTCAGAATGGCCGCGCGCAATTCCTCGTTGCTCACGGTTTCGGCATGCTGCGTGGAAACGACGACAGCATCGACGCGCAGCACTTTTCCCTTGGCATCATATTCGACTGTGACTTGGGATTTTCCATCAGGACGAAGGAAGGGAAGAGTTCCATTCTTGCGGACTTGCGAGAGCCGCATGGTCAGCTTGTGCGCCAGAGAAATGGGCATAGGCATCAGTTCCTGCGTCTCGTCGCAGGCGAAGCCTATCATCATGCCCTGGTCTCCAGCGCCGCCGGTGTCTACGCCCATGGCGATGTCGCCAGACTGTTTGTTGATGCTGGAGATGACGGCGCAGGTGTTGGAGTCGAAGCCGTAGACAGCGTTGTCGTAACCGATAGCGCTGACGGTGCCGCGGACGACGGTCTGGAAATCGACGTAGGCCTTGGTGGTGATTTCTCCGGCGATGACGACGAGGCCGGTGGCGGTGAGGGTTTCGCAGGCGACGCGGCTGGCGGAATCTTCAGCGAGGCAGGCGTCGAGGATGGCGTCGGAAATCTGGTCGGCGATCTTATCGGGATGGCCTTCGGTGACGGATTCGGAAGTAAATAGAATGCGATTCTTTGCGATGGCGGCCAAGATTTGTTCTCCTTAGAAAATTGCTTTCGGACTTTCGTTGTGGCGAGACCCGCGGGTCGGCACGCGGTCGCTACGATCAAACACGCTATGAACGATAACAATAAAAAGGCTAACAGACGGGGGCGCGGCGGCGCAATGGTTTTGGCCTTAAATGCCGGAGGTTGAATTCAATAGCGGAAATGGCGTGGTGGATGGAGGGATTTGGGCGGCGAGCGGCGTTGTGGTGGAATCCCACCCTTCAAAGGACGAAGGGTGGGCCACGCAATATAAAAGGGCGCCCCTTTCAGAGTAGGCTGCAGTTGCTGTGAGCAACAGTAACTACACCGAAGGAAAGGAACACCCATGGAGAGTGTGAAGTACATTGGCTTGGATGTCCACCAGAGCACGATCAGCGTGGCCGTGCTCAATCGGCGGGTGGCCCGGCTTTCCGGGTTTTCCCTTCCCGTTCCGGAACAGTGGGTGCCCCGTCCTTGCGTTCTTTGTCTAGTCCCAATACATCCTTTACATTTCGTCCCGAGACATCCTTTACAGTTTTGGGTATGGTGGCGACTCGGGAAGCCAGCGCTCGACAATTGTCGAGCGCTGGTTTCCTGAGTCGAGTTCTCGGATCAAGGTCGTGCAGTAGAACACCAACATCCTCTGTTCGATCCGTACCACCTGCACCCGTTCCCCGGATAGCGCTTTACTGACTTTCCACTTCCGTCCCTGGATGTCCACCTGTCCATGGCAGTCGAGCTTCAACACCCAGGCCCCGGAGGGATACTCCCAGCGCGGCGGATGCGGATCGTAGCGCCGCGGACTGGGCCGCCAAACCGTGGCCGGTGTCCGCATCCCCAGCGCTTCGTGCGGACGAACATGATTGTGCTCCCAGCGATACGCATCCAGCCAGGTTTGCGTTTTCTCTCGCGGCCAACCCCGACGTTGCAGGGCGCGCTGCAGTGATCCGTGAAAGCGTTCCACCTTGCCCTGGGTTTGCGGATGGCGAATGCCGCTCCAGTGCAGCCGGATGCCTTGCCGCATCAGCCACAACGACAGGTGGGTTTGTCCCGAGGGCGACTTCTGACTCCACCACGGTATGCCGTGATCCATCAACATCCCTTCCGGAACCCCGCAGCGCTCAAAGGCTTCTTCCAACTGCTCCCGCACCGGCGCGCCGTGCGTGCTGCCGTTGTCCGCCAGAGCAATCAGGTAGCGGCTGTGATCGTCGAGCACCGACAGCGGTCCCACCGGGTGCGGCCATCCCTTGGGTCCCTTGAAGTCCATCTGCCACAGCTCGTTGGGCTGAGCCCGCTCAAAGCGCTGCGTGGCCGGGGCGCGCCGCTCCTCCTCCCGCACCAGATCGTGGCGCAGCAGAATGCGATGGATCGTGTTGCGCGGCAGCTCCACGCCCTCTCGCTCTAGAACGACTCGCAATTTGCGCGCCCCCCAGTCGGGATAGCGCAAGCGCACCTGGACCACGTGCTGCTCCAGTTTGGCGTCGGTGCGGCGGGGACTGGAGTGCGGCCGGCGACTCTGTTCCGCGATCCCTCGCACCCCCAACTCGTCGTAGCGCTTCAGCCACAAGTATCCCGTAGGCCGCGAGATCTCGTACGCGGCACACAGCGCACTGAAAGGCCGGACCTTCTGCCTGGCCTCCACCACAAACCGGACCCTCTGCTCGTGAACATCCATCGTCTTCCAGGCCATCTTTCTTGCCACCCCCCGTGCGTGCTACGCACGCGCGGGAGTGTAAAGGATGTCTAGGGACATGGTGTAAAGCATGTCATGGGTCTGAACATTCTTTGCAAGGGCGGGTACGATGCTGCCTGTACCATGGGGTTTGTTATGCCCAGCGGTCTGCATCGCACCTACGGCGCTCATCACCTGCACTTTATCACCACCTCGTGCTACCGACGATTGCCTTTTCTGCGCACTGCGCGCAGCCGCGACACCTTTCTCTCGATTCTGGAACAGACGCGCGAGCGTTACCGCTTCGTAGTCATCGGCTATGTCGTGATGCCGGAACACATTCACCTACTTTTGACGGAACCAGAAGTCGGGACTCTCTCGACCGTGATGCAAGTGCTGAAGCAGCGCACGGCCCGCGCTTTGTTACCCAAGCGCAAACGGAGGAACCCGCGCCAACGCAACCTATTTGGAGAGGAGCCGAAGCGCAGAGCTTTCTGGCAGGCGCGATCCTACGACTTCAACGTGTGGACGACGAAGAAGCGCGTGGAGAAGCTCAGGTATATGCATCGCAATCCAGTGAAGCGGGGCTTGGTCGGCGTACCGGAGGAGTGGCGGTGGAGCAGTTATCGTTTCTATCTTTTGGACGAAGCCGTGCCGGTGCGCGTGAATGAAGGCTGGACGAAGATTTCGTTCCGGAATCGGGTGGCGTAGCTTCGCCGCGGCAGGCGTTCGTGGTACCCGCCCTTCGCAAAGAACGAAGGACAGGGCACCCACTGTGTTGGTGATTCCAGCGAGATCGAGAACCTGGGCCACCCGCCGTCATTTCAGTTTGTCCCCAATTTTGATGTAATCTTCAAGCGTTTCTTAGGAACAGCTATGGGTCAAGATGGCTTTATGCCGGTGGAAGACAATGCGGGGTCGCGAAATGATCTGGTGGAGCGCGGGTTTAGTCGACGGACGCTCAGAGTTGATGCAGACATCGCGCGCGCTCTCGAAGAATTGGCCCATGCAGCCTGGTCCATCCCTCGTGACAAATACTACGAAGGGGGCGACCGGTATCGTTCCTTGAATCGTGTGCGGGCCGAGATTGTTGAGGGCGGTGTAAAGGTCTGGGCGAGCGAGGAGAGCACGCCCTATGTGCAGCTGAAAAAATACAACACGACAATCGGCGGCCTGCCGCGGGAGTACGCTCCGCTGCCTGTGGAAATTGCCGTTTCCATCGGCGTGCGCAAGATGATTGCGCAGCAGCTTCATTGTCTGCCGCTCTCGGCGGTGGGCACGAGATATTTGGTCAACGTGCATGTCATCCGGTTCGTGGCCACGCCGGGCCGTCCTTGCGACACCAGCCCACCGGGTTTGCACAAAGATGGGGAAAAGTACATTGCTACGCATCTACTGGGCCGCTGCGGCGCTGACGGTGGCGAAGTCATCATCACCGACAATGACAAACATGAGTTGGACCGCTTCATCATGCACGAAACGGGGGAGTGTTACGTCTTCGACGATGACCGCATCTGGCATATGTTGACGCCTGTGGCGGTGCTGGAAGGCAATCAGTTCGCCTACCGTGACACGCTGGCATTCGATATGCTGCCCGAGGGCTGGGAACCGGCGAAGTGATCCGGAGAGATATCGGCGAAATTGGGTCTCAACTCTTTAGCTCAAGGCGGGGCCAGTTCCCTAAGAGCCCCACATCTCGTAAAAGACGCGAGATATGGGGCACCCAGATGAAGAATTTCCGCTGATTACTGGGCCGTGGCGGGGACGTAGACTTTATCTGCTGAGACTAGTTCTGCGTTGGGCACTTCGGTTGTTACTTTGACTTTCTGCCACCCACTCTTCTTCTGTGCTTTGGGGACAAATGTGAGCCAGTACTGATGGGCGAGGTGATGTTCCACTTCTTCCAGGTAGGGGGTGAAGCTCACCGGGGGGCCGTTGAAGCCGATGTAATAGGATTCGCCGCCGGTCTCGTCGGTCATGCGCGACAGATACATCTGACCCCAATAGGTTCGCCAGTAACTGTGACTGGCGTGACCCACGCCGGGGGTGTAGATGGCAAAGACCACGATACCGGCGCGCTGGGCGTCGTCGATGGCCGTGGAGAGGTAGGGATCCTCTAGATCACCGCCTCCGTAATAAGAATCAATTCCATCGGATGCCATGATGACCTCGCGGCGGGCGGAGGTTTCCGGCCAGCGTTTGATGAGATCACTGAGAGAGAAATAGGGACTGCCATTGACCCCGCCAATCCCAAGAGGGAGGCGCAGGGCTTTCGCGGCCGCACCATGATCGGCAGTGGGAGCCTGTTCTACCCGCGCGATGCCGTTCTGCATGTAGGCAAGCCCGACCTTGGTGGTTGCAGGCCGGGCGAGGATGAACTTGCGAAGATCTTCGAGCTGCGCACCAAGGCTGATGTTGGAACCGTCATCGAGCAGAATAAAGAGTTCGAGCGCGGCGTTATCGCCCTGTGTAGGAACCCAGTCGGTGACCTGGTCGCGATCGTGGCCTTCGCGCACCATCACGTCGGCGCGGCTGACGTCCGGGACGTTGGAGCCGTGACGAGCTTCAACCGTCACCAGCAAGTGTGCCGACGGTCCTTGCGGGGGTGCATTCTGCGCGGCCAGGTTCGCGGGGAGGTAAGTACACAACGCGAAAGTGAGAGTGACGCTGAGCAGACAACCATACTTGTTCATGGATGCTCCTTTCCGAAGCGAGCGGGTTGGGCCACCGATTGGCCGAGAGCAAAATCCTCTAAGAGTTAGATGCACCGGAGCGAGTTCAGAGTCTATTATCTGAATTCGTTACAGGGGGCAGAGTCAGCCAACCGCAGGCTCTGTTTGTTCATCTTTACTTAATACGCGGGATTCCGTTGTGAGGAAATATGTGCCGGCTATTCTCAGTTGTAGTTCTTTCCCTAGCCGTGCTGCCGGGCGCCTGGGCGAAAGAGCGGCCGTTTCCGATTAAAGTGCTCAGTGCAGAAAGCCAGCAAGTTGAGGGTCCGCCGCTGGCTCCACCAGACTGCAACTGGAAGGACATCTCCGCTTATTGCTATAGCTCGAGCCCAGAAACATACCTCGAGAACACGATGGTGATCCAAGAGCCTGACGGCAAGCCGATAAAAATCACATGCACCGTTTATAACCAGTGGTCGCATTGTGTCCCCTTGCCCGTGAATCAGACCTTTGAAGCGCGGATCGGACGACGAGGTTTGGAGATCCGACACATCGATCCGCATGGCAAAGTGAGCAAACAGCTTTACGAAATTCTGGGGCAGAATGAAAAAAGATGACGCTGGGATGATGCGGCTTGGAAATGTGGGTGCCGAGGTTCAAATCCCACCAGTTCGCGATGACGCGATTATTCAGCGTGAGGAATTGGGGGCTGGCTTGGTCGCGGGCTGGGCCTGGCCGCCAGTCGATGGGTTGGGGGCTACGGTCTCCATCACGTCTTTGTGATTGTCGCTCATGCTGCCGGTGTGAGAGCCGGAGCCTTTCTTGTTGGCGGCCGCATCCTTTTGGCCTTTCGCGTTTTCTGACCCAGCGGTGGCTGCTGTTTGCGGTGTAGTTGGGTTCGCCTGGCTCTTCTTGGGTGCGCTTTGCGCGAGGGTGAGAGCGGAAAGAGCCAGCAGGATCAGAACGGACTTTGAGATGGTGGTCATGCGGGCAGGGTAATGGAGAGTGGAAGTGGGAACAAGAGATTTTGCGGGGAAGCGGTGTCGAAGGTAACCGGGTGGGAGCGCGAAGGATTTCATCAAAACCTCAGGGGCTGTAGAGTGTGCGTGAGAACTATTCTATCGCCCCTCCGGGGCTTATTCCTTTCCCACTTCCTACCCACGGCTTGCGCCGTGGGCTGCATTCTGACGCCGCTTCGCGGCTAAACTCCGGAGTGGAACTCCACCGGGATTGCGAGAAGCCAGTTCTCACGCACTCTCTATAGCCCTGGTTGGTAGTGGATGCTTAACGCGGCGCTGAAGCGCCGCTCATCCACGTTACGGCAGGTGGTTCGGAAGGATCTCTTACCTAGCGATTGGTGGCGGAGGTGGTGTGGAGGGGGGGACGCGAAGTCCGGAGGGATCGAAGATGTAGGTCTTTACTTCTCCCTCGTTGCCTTGAGCGGGGAATTCTTTGCCGTTCAGCGCGAAGCTGACGCCAGCGGCGTTTCCGGCCCTCACATAGATCTCATGGCTGGCGCGGATGGAGGTGTGCGCGGGTGCGATAAGAGTTTCTTCAGCCACCGGTTTGCCGTCGGCTACGACCGAGATCCAGGTGGTTTTTTCGGCGCGGATCAGAAGGGTGAAGGTGGGGGGCGCTGCGGGGGCGTGAGCAGTGGACTTAGTGACTGCGGGAGTGGCGGCGGGCGGGTTCGCGGCTGGCTTGGTGGTGGTCGCGGCGGCGGGGACTGAGGTTGAGGCAGCGGGGGATGGCGGCGGAGTTGTTTTGGGAGTGGTGGTCGCCGCGATGGTTGCCGGCGGTGGCGCGGTGCTGGCGGAGATTGCTCCTGGCGAGAATTTTCCTGCGGACAAAGTTCCTGGCTGGGATGATGGGGCCGCGGTCAAGGAGTTAGCCGAGGTGGATGATTGCGGAGCGGCAGCTTCAGGCGTGGGGGCCTGTGGCGGAGTCGAAGTTGGAGACTGACTGGATGCAAGCGCGGGTTGCGGTGAGGCTGGGGACTGGCGGTGACGGCGAAAATTCCAGAAGGCTACAGCCAGGACGACGATCAGCAAAGCCAACGCGAGCTTGCCCCAGGGAATGTTGGCGGAAGGCTCGCCGGCGGGATGGGCGTAGCTTTCCGAGCGAGCAAATGGGATGGAATCCGGAGTTGGGGGAGCGTCCTCGTGCTGGTGGCGACGGTCGTGTTTGCGGCGATCTTGTGCGTGACGCTGGGTGCTGTGATCGTTGCCGTCGGCGCCGGGAAGATCGGGCGTGAGGCGATCGTGATCACGAGAAATTTCCGGGCGAGGTTCGGATGCGCCTGGGGCGCGGAAATCCGGGAGAATCGACTGTTGCTGAATCTGGCTCTCGCGCAGGGCAGTGAGATAGTCGGTGATGGCTTCCTCTTCGTCGAGTCCGACCTGGCGGGCGTAGGCGCGGACGAAACCCTTGTTGAAGACGCCGCCGGGAAGCTGGTCAAAGTGTTCGTCCTCGAGGGCGCGCAACATGCGCGTGCTGATTTTGGTAGTGCTGGAGATGGCGTCGAGCGCGATGCCGCGCTGCTCGCGTTGTTTGCGAAGTTTCTCTCCAAAGGCTCCCACGATGGCTCCGGCGGGCGGAGTTCAGGTTCCGCCGCACGCGAATAATCATAGGCGAAGGCGGGGATGGATGCCAGAAGAGGATGGGGCGCGACGTTACTGCGGAGTGTGAAGGTACCTCGGGGGCTAAAGCCCAATGAAAATACCTGCATTTGATGCAGGACTGGAAGGCCTGCTCCATCCTGTAGTAGACACAAATTCGACCACTGGGGCTGAACCCGCATCTTCTGGAGGCTGTACGCGGCGCTGAAGCGCCGCTCTTCCACGGTGCGGCAGGCTTCCCGAACGGCACTACAAGCATCTCTCGAGCGGTTGTGCCAGTCGTTGAAGGCACTTGCTGATCAAAATCAATCAAGGTCAAAAGCGACGGACTGTAGTGTCCGTTGCACGCGATCAAGATCCCGCCGCTCCTCCGCTGCACGCGTCACGCATGCCCGCTTCTCGCAAAGAACGCGAGAAACCTGACCGCTATCCCAAATGCTACTGAGTTTTTTTCTCGAGCACGATGGTGAGATCTGCTTTGCAGGTTTTGGCGGGATCGACGAAGGCGGAGCCTTGGCGGTCGCCTTCGGAGGCGCGGAAGAACAATCCTTGCTTGGTGCGATCGGGCAGGCCGGTGAAGCGGGCTTTGCCATCTGCATTGGTACCGACTTCCAGGTCCAACTTGCGGAGGTACATGAATCCGTAGGCGATGTGGACCTTGACATTGGCCGCGTAGATGGGCGCGGTGGTGTTGTCGGTGACAGTGATATCGGCGGAACAGGAGCCAATGCCGCCATCGATGATGGGAACGGTCTTGGGGGCTGGCGGCGGAGCGGTTTGGGCCTGCAGGGCTGGCAGGGAAAGGAGAGCCAGTAGGAACGTGCAGAGGACAATTCTGAGCCGGGTCAATCGCATAGCTATAAGGATACGCTTAGGGTCAACGGCTGGGGATGTGGCGGGCTCCTCGCTGCGCTTCGTCGGGACGGCCGAGGCGGCCGTCCCCACACATTCGCCAAAGCCAGGCCATCCCCCCGCGAACTCGGCTAAGGTTTGCATCCGTTGGCTTTAGGGGTACTGGTTACCAACGTTCATTGCCCCGGCGGCAGTGCAACCTTATAATTTTTTGAACTGTCGCTCCGTCCAGCTAAGATCAAGGAACCAGCATGTCTGAGGCCACGGGCACTCAACTAACCCGCCAGAGCCAGGAGTTGATCATCTTTCACGACGTGGCCAAGGCGCTCACGTCGTCGCTGGATCTTGACTCCATTCTGCAGACCATCATGGAAAAGATGGCGGAGTACTTCCGTCCGGATACCTGGTCGCTGCTGATGGTGGACGAAGAGCACAACGAACTTTACTTTGCGATTGCGGTGGGCGATGCCGCGGAGGCGCTGAAGAACGTTCGCCTGAAAGTGGGCGAAGGCATTGCGGGCTGGGTGGCCAAGCACGGCGAGCAGGTGATTTCGGCGGATGTGGAGAGCGATCCGCGGTTTGCCAAGCGCATCGATGAAGCTACGCAGTGGGAGACGCGGTCGGTGATCTGCGTGCCGCTGAAGTCGCGACTGCGGGTGCTGGGCGTGATCCAGCTGGTGAACGTGGACCTGTCGCAGTTCAATGAGCAGGAAGTCTTCTTTCTGCAGGCGCTTTGCGATTACGCGGCCATTGCGATTGAGAATGCGCGCTGGGTGGAAAAGATTCAGGAACTGACGATTACCGACGACTGCACAGGGCTCTACAACGCGCGGCACTTGTATAAAACGTTGGAGACCGAGGTTTACCGGTCGTCGCGGTTTGGCTATGAGTTCAGCGTGCTGTTTATCGATCTCGACCACTTCAAGTCGGTCAACGACACGCACGGACACTTGATCGGGAGCAAGCTGCTGGCGGAAATTGGCTATCTGGTGAAAGCGCAGTTGCGCTTGATCGACTTCGCGTTTCGCTACGGCGGCGACGAATTTGTGGTGCTGCTGCCGCAGACGGGGAAAGATCAGGCGCTGGTGGTGGCCAAGCGTTTACGGGACGCGCTGCGCGCCAGCAATTTCTGCCGCGACGAAGGGCTGAATTTGAATGTGAGGGCTTCGATTGGGCTGGCGACTTATCCGCACGATGCGCGCGATGCGCACGACGTCATCCGGCAGGCCGACGAGATGATGTATCTGGTGAAGAACACGACCCGCGACAATATAGGGATTGCGCAGCGGGGAGTGATGAAGTGAAATCGGGTGATCGGGCGATCGGGTCATTTAGCGATTGCAACCCTTGTTGCTCGATGCCGAATTTCTAGAGCGTCTTCCTTCCAGCACGTGTCCTAGATACTAGAAGAGCGCAGGCTCCCCCGAGCAGGCACAATAATAGTCATCATCTGATGCTATAATCAGTGCCTGGAGTTCCTATGAGAACAACCCTTGCGTTGGATGACGACCTCGTACGTATCGCCCAGGAATTTACCGGAGTAGGAGAGAAAACCACACTGGTTCGTGAGGCTCTCAAAGCTCTTATCGAGCGGGAAAGTGCTCGCAGGTTGGCGTCGCTGGGGGGCACGATGCCCGCATTGAAGAATATTCCACGCCGCAGGGCGAGGTCCCATTGATTCTCGCCGACACGTCGATTTGGATCGACCATCTGCGTTCGGGAAGCAAAGAAATGCGCAAGCATCTGACCCAGGGGCAGATTGTGACCCATCCGTTCATCATTGCGGAAATTGCCCTTGGGTCTTTGCGCGAGCGTGCGAAAACGCTTGCACTGCTGGACTTGTTGCCGCAGGTTCGATTGGCACAGACGAACGAGGTGCGGCTGATGATTGAGACTCGTCGTTTGTATAGCCTGGGCATCGGTCTGACCGACGCCCATTTGATAGCGTCCGTCTTCATCAATTCATCCACGCTGTTGTGGACACGGGATAAAGCACTCCGCAAGGTCGCCGAGGGCTTGGGCATTCACGCCAGCCTCCGTTGAATTGAGCGATTGAGTGATCGGGTCATTGAGTGATTGAAGAAAGGACGTCAATTGCACAATCACCAAATCGCCTCAATTGCTCAATTTCTTCTGCGGCTCTGCTGGCTTCACGTCCGGCTTCCAAGGATTCGCATTCGCGGGGGCGCTGGGGTTTATGGAAAAATCCCAGACGTAGAGGTTCATGCCCTCGGTGCCCTTCATTTCAACTACCGCGTATTCGCCGGGGGCGAGGTCCTGAGCGGGAGTTAGTTTGAGCCAGCCGCCGCTGACGCGGTCGATGGTGGTCTTGACGACGGTTTGTTCCTGACTGACCTTGCCGGTGACGGCGCGTTTGAGATCGCCCAGCGTACGCTTGCCTCCCTTTACTTTGGCTTGCACGATGCGGAAACGATCGAAGGGGACGCTGGCCTGTTGAGGCTGTTGCGGCTGCTGGCGCTGCGACTCGCGGGGAGCGTCGAGGCTGGGCTGGGATAGATTGGCGGAAGCGGTTTCGCCGGGCGGCGGGGCTTCGTCGTCGACGTTGATGTAGATGGAAGGCACGGCAACGTGGGCGTGGATGGCGGCGTGCTCGCCTTCGAGTTCGATGGTCTGCTTGGCGCTGGCGATGGGGTTGATGGCTCCGCGAAAAATGTTGCCCTTGGTGTTGCGGTTGATGTCGCCCTCGGCTTGCTGCAATTCGACGATTTGCGGCTGGCCTTGAAAATTATCGAGCAGAAAGACGCCGGAATCTTCCGGGAGGCGCAGTCCGGGGGCGACTTGGGGAAGATGGGATTGTTCGGCTTCGCGTTCGGCGTCGGTTTCTTTGTCGAGGGCCTTGGCTTCGGGGATGGCGGAGGTGGCGCGGCCTTTCTCGTACTTTTCGGTGGCGGGCCAATCCACCAGCGAAGAGGGAAGCTCCTCCCATTCGTCGCGCTCGGCGCTCTTGTAGCGGACGCGGTCGCCTTTCACTTCATACTGGGTGACCAGTTGGTAGGAGCCGTCTTTGAGGATGAGGCGGCGGGCAGGCTCCTGGGCCGGAGCATGGAGAGCCAGGGCTAGACTGAGCACGGCCAGGGTGATGGCGCTGAATAAAACGCGTGAGAGTGATGGCGTTGTGGTTGTGCGGGTCATGCGCTTATTTGGATGCGTCTGTTTTGAATGTCTCTGACTATTATCGTCTGAGGTGGGGTTGAATTGGCAACAGGGAGACGGAATATCTCATGTGGGGGAGAATGTTGCGTCGGGGGGAAGCCGACCCGTTGCAAAGGACGTTGTCAGGAAGTCTTCCGCAGGCTCTTCCAGAAGATCAGAGCTATGACGATCAGGATGAAAGCCCAGTCCCGCTCTCCGCGGTGGGTTGCGCCCTGGGCAGCGTAGAGCGCATACGCTGTTAGGCAAAGCAGGATGATAATAAACAGCGGGATTTGTTTCTTCATGGCCCGTTTTGGTTTGTGTCCTTCCAATTCTTCCAGACGCCAAAGTGAAATTGAAATTTGGTTACGTCAAGTAAATTACCGTCGATTTAACCGACGCGGCAAGGCGTGCCCGGTCACCGCGAACGCCCCCTCCTGTCAACCACAAGGGAGCGGCTCACGCTATACTTACGGCCGGAGAGACGGGATTCCACTCCCGAGAGATTCGAAAGCATTATGAACAACTCTGCGCTCATGAAATCGGTGGCGTTACTGGCGTTTTCGGTAGCGTGTACATTTGCGCAGTCCCAGGCGTCATCGCCAAACTCTCCGTCCACCGGTTTAGCGCCCCGTCGAGTACAAGTGGACACAGACGCCGCCTCGGCGCTACTAGTTCACAAAGCGCCCGTCAGCTACCCGGATGCTGCTCGCAACGCCGGTATCCTGGGGACGGTCGTCATGAAAGTTGTCACCACTTCTTCTGGTGAAGTGGAAGAAGTGACCGTCGTTTCCGGGGATCCCGCTCTTGCGCAAGCAGCGGCAGAATCCGTCAAACAATGGAAGTACAAACCGTATCTGCTGGAAGGCTTGCCGGCTGAGATGGAAACGCAGGTCAGCATCAGTTTCCATCTCAAGGCGCGTACACAATCGATACCCGCGCCTCTTGGCCTATTTCGTGACAACGCCTATTCGAACGACTACTTCGGGATCTACTATCCACTCTCGCGCGACTGGGTACGCGCAACTCAACTGATGCGCGGCAAACTAACCTCAGAAGGCAAAGCTCAAAACACCTTTGTCTTATTGGCGGCCGTCCACATCCCACAAGACACAGATCCATTGAAGGCCGACTCCTCCTTCACAGTTCTTGCTTTGGGCGGTGCGAGTGCGCCTGCTCCAGACGAGTGCAAGAGCTATTTGGCATCGGAGGCCAAGGACCTGCAATCGCGAAAAGAAGGTCAACAGAAAGGCGAGGTGATCCAATTCAGAACAGCCAGCCACGATTTTTACCGTGGAGACTTCGACTACCGCGACGGGCAAGACCACGGTGCATTGCTCTGCACCTCGGCCAAGGACTACATGCTCCTTTGGAATATCAGGGGCGGGTCAAAGCAAGCGGTCGAGACCGCCGTCTCGACTCTGAATTCGATGACGCCCGCACCGCCAACGCCGCCGCAACCGTCGGATGCGCCCACCGAACCTTCAAAAGATCCCAAGCGAGTGCGCGTCGCTCAAGGAGTCTCACAGGGATTGCTGATCAAGAGAGTCCAGCCCGTTTACCCCGCGGACGCTCGATATGCTCATATCCAGGGCACCGTGCGACTCAGCGCGACGATCAACAAGAATGGCGACATCGTCGATCTGGAAGTCCTCGATGGACCGATTGAGCTCGTTGTATCCGCCGTGAACGCGGTACGCAAGTGGAAGTACCATCCGTATTTGCTAATGGGCGATCCGGTGGAAGTCCAAACCGAAATAATGGTTAACTATGCGCTGTCCGGGTTTTAGGGTCCTCGTTTCCGGTTTGAACAGCTACTGTCAGATTCTCTAGTCTAGCGAGCCGACTTGCCCAACGCGGCCACGGCATGAGCGGGAGCGAGGCGCACCGCAAACCTGTCGTCGTGTCCACAGCTGATTACTGTAGTTTGGTTGGGATGTTCTCTGACCCAGACAACCCGGTCGGGGTTCACAAAGACTTCCAGGCCATCCACATCTTCAAACATTACAAACTCCACGTTGCCTCCTTTTGGAAATCCTCAGGCTGCCCTCGTCAGGTATATCAAAATCACCGGGGCGGTTCGGTCGATTGTACAGTTGTCGAAATTTGATAAGCGAAGGGGAGGATCTTTCGATTGATAAATCGTTCTCGCATGTACAAGTTCCAAACGTAATCGCGCTCTACGGTTGTTTCGCCGGCCGACCTTTTTCCTGTTCCTTCCGCCGCTTGAGGTGGGGGAAGAATGGAGTGACCTCGAAGGGCATTTTCTCCGACGCCGACACCGGGCGCGCGGGTTGGCCCTTGAGCATTTCGATGCGGTCTGACCAGGGATCGACCTTGATGCGCGAGCCGAGCGGCAGGGCTGAGATCTGATCGACCCGCTCCATTTGCAGAGGCTTGCCGGAGTTGGCGAGCGCCTGCATTCCGACGAGGTGGCTGCTGCCGAAATCGTTGCTGAAGCGCCCATGCAGCAGGTTCGGCAATTGCGGAGAACGCGCTTCCAAGGCTTTGAGGAAGAGTCCGGCATTCGCGAGTTGATCGTTATACGGCGACTTGGCAAACAACTCCAGGCCTTTCTTGTCGGCGTCGGCTTCCTGGGCGGGATCGAAATGAAAGTTGAGGTTGGCAAAGATTTCCAGGTCGGAGAAAGGCAACGTGAGGCCCGACAGATATCCGGAGCCCACGGAATGGCCCAGGGCGATGTGGGCGAGTTCGTGGGCCAGCACCGCGGCGAGCGTGGCTTCATCGGGCAGCACATCGAGAAGGCCGCGGCTGAGGACGATGGTGTGCCCCATCACGAACGACTCCAGCGGAGTGGTGAGCAGCACGCGGCAACGGACCGCGGCAAGGTCCAGATTGTTGGTCACCATCAGATTGTTGACCACGGTCTCCAAGATGCGGTCGACTTCGCCGTCGGGGGCCATCAGTCCCGCGACCTGCAACCGTTCCACCACGTTGTCTTCCGGGGTATAGGTTGTTTGTCCCAAGGTGTAGGCCGGGCTCAAGTCCTGCGAAGCTTCGTGGCGCTTGGGATCGACCCAAACCGGCGCGTCCGTCAGAGGCTTGGCATACTCCCGGTGATCGCCCGCGTGGGCCATGTCGTAACCCCAGATTCGGGTTTGTGCCTTGAACCACAGTCCGTGGCTGGAGGGATCGTGAGGGTTCGACTCCTCGGTGTAGACATAGGCAGGCATCCACATGATGCTCAGGGTGTTCAGGCGCCAACTATCAAAGTGAAAGGCGCGCTTGGAGAACGCCTTCCCGGTGTAGGTTCCGGTGAAACGGACAATGTTGAAGTCCTGATCTTCCACCCAGATGCGGCCGACAAAGCCATGATTTCCTGAACTCAGGCGGGGCTTCACGTCGACGACGGCGCAACGCAGGTCGCCCAGAATCTCCCAGCGGACAAACTCGAAGCTGTAGTTCTGCCGATCGAAATGCTCCAGGTCGGGGAACAACGCCTGCACGAAACCGGCGGCCGCGAAAGGCTCCTCGTTCTTGGGCGATTTCTTTTCCCCGCCCCGCTTCGAGTGCTCCTCGTCTGTAAAGGACGAAGTGCTGGCGGCATGGCCGGCGAGATCCAGGCGGCTTAGGAAATAGTCGTCGCGCTTGGGAGACGTCCCCAGGGCGGAATCGGGCTGTTGCTCCTGGACATAGGTTTCGACAACTGGTTGGAAGTTGCGCAGCAGATCGGTCATGCGGCGCTCCTGCCGGATCGCCGAGTCGAGAAACTCATCGAAGCCAATGGCTTTGCGCGCAGAAACAGAAGGCGGCGACTGGACTGGACTCAGAGGCTGGGCCGGGGAAGTGGCGTTTTGAGCGGCCACGAGTCCAACCGCAGCCACGCCAAAAAGAGCCCAGCTCAGCCAGGAAATTGCCCTCTGCGCAAACATGCAGAGAATAGTCTAAATCCCGCGCCGGTCTTGTGATCTGGGAACTATGCGGTAGCGTTGAAAAATGGCCAGGCGCACTCAGGGATAGGCGTCGTTGCAGGATCTCGAAGGACCCGGGAAAGAATGCATCCGCTTGTAGTATTCTCTGCTTGTCGATATTCTGTGCGCGGCACGCCACTGACTCCAGACTCCATGAACCTTAAACACATCCCCTATTCTTTCGTGTTGCCTATCTTCCTGTGGACCACTAGCGCCTTTGGCCAGATCAGCGCGGCGCCGGCGCAGGGCACGGCGGTTTCTTATGCGTCGGTGACGCAGTTGAACGGACTTCTGGCGCAACTGGAGGCCACTTCGAAGGCTGCGCAGGCCGACCTGCCGAAGCTGCGCATTGAGCGCTGGAAGACGGATGCTTCGTCGAAGAAGCAGACGCTGGGCAATGTGGACTCCGTCCAGCGCAATCTGCAGAATGCGTTGCCGGAGATCATTGGGCAATTGCGCAATGCGCCGGAAGACCTGCCGACGACCTTCAAGCTGTACCGGAACCTGGATGCGCTCTACGACGTGATGGGAAGCGTGGTGGAAATGACGGGAGCGTTTGGATCGAAGGACGACTTCCAGGCGCTATCGAACGATCTGAGCAACTTTGAGGGCTCGCGGAAACAACTGGCGGAGCGGTTGGCGAACCTGGCATCGTCAAAGGAGCAAGAGATTGTGCGGCTACGTACGGACCTGAAGACGGCGCAGGCGGCGATTCCGGCCGCGCCTCCGAAGAAGATTGTGGTGGATGACAACGAACCCCCCAAGAAGCCGGCGGTGAAGAAGAAGCCGGTGGCGAAGAAGCCGGCCACTGCAGCCCCCGCGGGTACGACGCCGGCGACCACCACACCGCCAGCACAACCTAAGCCGCAGTAGGGCGAACCTTGGACTTCAGACCTCAGACGTCGGAGCTTGGAGCCGCTGCGCCGACCGGGGGCAGGCGTCGGGCCACCCCGCATTGAAGTCTCTTTTAGGTCCGAAGTCCGAGGTCCAAGGGCTGAGGCCTGGCTTCCGAATCTGTTACCCTTCCTTCCGCATCAAGATTGCGTCAGAGAATCCGGCATGAACTTTCACGGCAGCATTCTAGCGATCATCTTCGGCATCGTCATCATCTGGGTTGTCCTGCTGGATGCGTTCGAAACCGTGGTGCTGCCGCGGCGGGTGACGCGGCAGTTCAAGCTGACAGCGTGGTTCTTGCGGCGCACGTGGATTCCGTGGAGAAAGATAGCGGGCCACATGCGGACGCCTTCGCGGCAGCAGAATTTTCTGGGATATTTCGGGCCGCTCTCGCTTTTCATGCTGCTCGGGTTTTGGGCGGCGGGGCTGATCCTTGGTTTCGCTCTGCTGCAATACGGAATCGGCGGGCACGAGCAACTGGGCAACGAGCCGCTCACGTTTGGCAGGATTATCTACCACAGCGGGGAGACGTTTTTCACGCTGGGTTACGGCGACATCGTGCCGACGTCGAGAGCGGCGCGCGGTCTGTCGGTGGTGGAAGCGGGGATGGGCTTTGCGTTTTTGGGCGTGGTGATTGGGTATTTGCCCGTGGTGTACGCCTCGTTTTCGCGGCGCGAGATCCAGATCTCGATGCTCGACGCGCGCGCCGGATCGCCTCCGACCGCGATCGAATTGCTGGCGCGGCTGGCGGGGAGTTCGGAGAATCCGGCCATCGACCAGATTGTGCTCGATGCAGTTCTGCGCGACTGGGAGCGCTGGGCGGGGGAATTGCTGGAGAGCCACATTTCCTATCCGGTGCTGAGTTTTTTCCGGTCGCAGCACAGCAACCAGTCGTGGCTGGGAGCGCTGATGACGATGCTGGACGTGACTTCGCTGGTGATGGTCGGCATTGAGGGCATTCATCCCGCGCAGGCGAAGCTGACTTTTGCCATGGCGCGGCACGCGGCGGTGGATCTGGCGCAGGTGGTGAATGCGCGCTACGATCCGGCGGCGCCGGAGCGGTTGACGGACGCAGGTTTTGACACGCTGCGCGAGACGCTGGCGGCGGCGGGACTGAAATTGCGGAGTACCGACGAGGCGCGGCAGAAACTGACCAAGTTGCGAGGGATGTACGAGCCGTACCTGCACTCGATGGGGAAAAATCTGATGCTCTCGCTGCCGCCGTGGCAGCAGAGGGAGAAGACGCGGGACAACTGGCAGGCGGGGCCGTGGGACCGGATGATCCAGGCCAAGGGGCTGGCGGTGCTGGGACAGAAACCGTTGTCGCCGCGGGGCAGTGAAGACCACTTCTGAAGGACTGAGTAATTTTGTAATTTTGGGTAATTGGGTAATTGAAATTCTGTGTGAGCGTAGATTTTCTGGTTTTCAAATTACCCAATTACTAAATTACCCAATTACTCAATCGCTTCCTCTGTTAGGATCGCGTCTTCATGAAAAACATTGGCGAAAACGTGGTGCGCATTGAGGCGGAGGCGTTGCGCGCGCTGGCGGACCGCATTGGCGGGGGGATGGCGGTGGCGTTTCAGCGGGCGGTGGAGCTGATGTTTTCCTGCGCGGGGCGCGTGGTGGTGACGGGGATGGGGAAGAGCGGGTTGATTGCGCGCAAGATTGCGGCGACGCTGAGTTCGACGGGAACTCCGGCGCTGTATCTGCATCCGGTGGAGGCGCTGCACGGGGATTTGGGGATGGTGGTGCGCGGGGATGTCGTGCTGGCGTTGTCGGCTTCGGGGGAGACGGAGGAGATTCTGGCGCTGCTGGCGACCATCAAGCGGCTGCAGGTGCCGCTGATTGCGATGACGGGGGATGAGATCTGTAGAGGATCGGGTGATCGGGTGATCGGGCCATCGGGCGATCTGAACCGGCAGCAGACGGCGGCTTCCCCGGTGCGAGCGGAGTCGTCCGCTTCCACACGAGCATCATCCACGCGGGTTTCTACTTTGGCGGCCGCTGCCGACGTGGCTTTGGATTGCTCGATTGCGCAGGAGGCTTGCTCGCTGGGGCTGGCGCCTACGGCCTCCACCACCACCATGCTGGCATTGGGTGATGCGCTGGCGGTCACGCTTAGCGAGAAGCGTGGGTTCAAGGAGGAAGATTTTGCCAATTTGCATCCGGGAGGGAAGCTGGGGAAACGATTGGCGAGGGTGGAGTCGCTGATGCACTCGGGCGATGCGCTGCCGCGGGTGGGGCCGCAGACGAAGATGCCCGATGTCATCTATGAAATGTCGCGGAAGAAGTTGGGCGTGACGGCAGTGGTGGAAGGCGAGAGGCTGGTGGGCATCATCAGCGACGGCGATTTGCGGCGACTGCTGGAGCGGCGCGGAAAAGACGTGCTGGATCTGACCGCGGGCGAGTGCATGACGAAGAATCCGCGAACGATTGCGGCGGGGGAATTCGCCGCGACGGCGCTGGCGGTGATGGAGGAGAAGAAGATTACTTCTTTGATGGTGGTGGATGGGGGTGGGAAGCTGGAAGGGATTGTCCACCTGCATGATCTTTGGAGCACCGAGCTAGTGTGATTGTCGATCGGGCCATCGGGTGATCGGGGCATCGGGTCATTTCGAGCCTCAATTCCAATGACAGATGGCCGGATGGCCCGATGAGGAGATGGTATGTATCACTATGATCCCAATACGGCGCTGGAAGAACTGACGGAAGACGCGACGCTGCCGAACCCGGTGCATGTGCGCGACATGATGCTGCGCAAGCATCTCTCGGCGGACAAGTCGCTGGAGTTGAACCGGCTGTTCGTCGAGTATCAGAAGTTTTTCGGCGAGACGCAGAAGCTGGGGAAAGAGATTCTGAAGCAGCTGACTGCTTAGTACCGAGTACCTAGTGCCTAGCACTTAGTGCCTAGCACTTAGTGCCTAGCTAGGCTCAGCAGCCCGGCTATCCGTCATTTGCCTTCCAGGAAGTCGATCAGTTGCTCGCGGGCGAATCCTGCTTCCCTCAACAGCGACATCAGCGTGCCTTTCGGCAGGTCGCGATTGTGACTGGGCACAACCGCCCGTCGGCGCGACTTGGGATGGTAGAAGATGAAGTGGCTGCCCGAGGTGTGGTCGAGGACGAAGCCGTTTTGCTGCAGGAAGCGAACGACTTGGCGTGGCTTGATTGCGGGTAGCTTGGGCATTTATCTACCCTTATACCAAGTACAAAACCTAGAAAACCAGCAGTAACAGTAGGTACCCCGAAGAAGTGGAAAACTTCCCGAACGTTCGTGTTTTCAGGGAGCCTGGCTCGTTCTTAGCGCAAATACTCCAAGTCGAGGGAGGCAACCAGCGTGTTGTCGTCGGTTGGAACGGGATCGTTGTGCTTGCGCAGGCTGGCGATGTAACCGGAAACGGCGTCTCTGGCCATTTCTCGGGCCTCGTCTACAGTGCGGCCGTAGGTGACGCAGCCGGGCAGGGCCGGAACTAGCGCGGTGTAGCCGCCTTCAGGTTCGGGGCGGAGCATGATGTTGTAGCGGTAACGAACTTTAGCCATGAGACTGAAATCATTCTAGCAGGGGCTGGAAGCCAGTCAAAGAAACTCGCTGCTACAATAATCAATTCCGCCGTGGGATCAGCGGGTTCCCGTCACTCGGCACACGCGGCTCGGTACTGGGTACTAGGTACTTCAAGAAAACTCTATGCATCGATGGTCACAACTCTTTATTCCTACCCTGCGCGAGGCTCCTGCCGATGCGGAAGTGGCCAGCCACAAGTTTCTGGTGCGGGCTGGGTACATTCGGCAACTGGCGGCGGGGATTTACTCGTATCTGTTTCTGGGCAACCGGTCGTTTAACAAGATCGTGGCCATCGTCCGCGAGGAGATGGACCGGATCGGGCAGGAGTTTTTTCTGCCGGCGCTGCATCCGCGGGAACTGTGGGAGGCCAGCGGGCGCTGGGCTTTGATGGGCGACAACCTGTTTCGCCTGAAAGACCGCAAGGGCGCAGAGATGTGCCTGGGCATGACCGAAGAAGAAGTGATGACATCGATTGCGCTGAAAGATCTGCGCAGCTACAAGCAACTGCCGCAGATCTGGTACCAGATTGCTACGAAGTTTCGCGACGAGCCGCGGCCGAGGTCCGGGCTGCTGCGGGTGCGGCAGTTCATGATGAAAGACGCGTACTCGTTCGACATCGACGCGGCTGGGCTGGATGTTTCCTACAAGAAGCATTACGACACGTATTGCCGCATCTTTGACCGCTGCGGGCTGAAGTACATGGTCGTCGAGGCGGATTCGGGGGCGATGGGCGGGAAGGAATCGCACGAGTTCATGGTGCGCACGACGGCGGGCGAAGATCAGATTGTGAGCTGCGATTCCTGCAATTACGCAGCGAACATGGAGAAAGCGACTTCGAAGCTTGAGGTGGTGGAAGACTTGTGGCCCGAGGGCGATGGCAAGCCGCTGGAGGTGCACACTCCGGGGCAAAAGACGATCGAAGATGTGGCGCGGTTTCTGGGAGTGTCGCCGAAGAACAAAATTAAGGCGCTGGCGCTGATGGCGGATGAGAAGGATCAGAAAACCGGCAAAGTGAAGTCGCGGGCAATTGTGGTTTTGATGCGCGGCGATCATCAGCTTAACGAGGCCAAGCTGAATGCTACGGTAGCCGTCGCCACGCGGCCTATGGAAGAAGCCGAGATCAAGGCGCTGTTCAAGTCTCCAGCGGGATACCTGGGGCCGGTAGGAATTGAGTGGGCGAAGGACTTGAAGAAAGATGCTGCGCTTCCAGTCCTTCTCGTCGACAAGGCTCTGGAAGGGCGCAGCAATCTGATTGCGGGCGCGAACAAAGAGGACTATCACCTGAAGAATCTGACGCCGGGGAAGGATTTTTATCCTACGGCTTATGCCGATCTGCGCGCCGTAACGGCGGGCGAAGGTTGTCCGAATTGCGGCAACTCACTGCGCCTTGATACCGCGGTTGAGGTGGGGCACATCTTCAAGCTGGGCTACCGCTATTCGGAGTCGATGGGCGCGCGGGTGCTCGACAAGAACGGCAAGGAAGTTATGCCGATCATGGGCTGCTACGGCATTGGCATCGAGCGCATTCTGACGGCGGCAGTGGAGCAGAGTAATGACGAGAACGGCTTCTGGCTGCCGCCGGCGATTGCTCCGTTTGAGATTGTAGTCACTCCTACGAACGTGAAGGATGAGAGTCTGTTGAACGCGGCGGTCGACATTGGAACGCGGCTGGAGGCGGCGGGATTTGATGTGATCCTCGACGACCGCGATGAACGGCCGGGGGTCAAGTTCAAAGACGCCGATCTGGTCGGTATCCCCTTTAGAATCACCGTCGGGAAGAAGGTTACCGAAGGTACTGTGGAAGTGGTTCTACGCTCGACTCGGGAAGTACGCGATGTTACGATCACCGCGATAGTTGAACATTTTCAAGGAGTGCTGCCAGCCAGGGCCTGAGCTTCGCGCCGCGGCTGGGCGGCGCGGTCTGGGGCTATGGGAACCATAAAAGCACTGGTTGGATTTCTTGCGATCATTCTGGTGGTGGTGGCCTTGTTTGAAGTGGCGCCGCCGCTGATGGCCAATTACAGCTTTCAGGACGATCTGCGCACGGTCGCGCTGATGGATGGGGCGAACTTCCAAAAGACGGAGGAAGATGTCCGCACCGACGTGCTGCGCAAGGCCAAAGAGCAAAACCTCCCGATCGGGCCGAAACAGATCACAGTTCAGCGCATCAACACTCCCGGCATGTCGGCTCTTTACGTCGCGGTGGACTATTCGGTCCCGGTCAGCATTCCCGGCTATAGCTTCGACATGCATTTCAATCCCACGAGCGGGAACAAGTAAGAGCAGTGGCCGGTGGTCAGTGATCAGGGGCCAGTAAACCGCGAATCATCTCGTAACCACGTCAAGAATTCAGAGACCGGTTTCCCAGCACGTATTTGCTGGGCTAATCGATGTCTCGCTTCGCAACCCAGTTGCTGTGGCCCACTGGACACTGGCCCCTGTTCTGCCCGGACGATTGTGCCAGTGACATTCGTAACCTTGCCGTCGCGTTACCGTGCTCCTAATATCGCGGATAGGTGAGAGATTTCTCAGGGCCGCGCAGCCGGCAGGCTGTGCCAGTTTCAGAGGTTCAAGCGAAATCCTAGATGGGCGATGTGTCCTAGACCAGAAGTGAAGCTCAGGTGGAGGCAGTTCATGACGAAGCTAGTTCGAACCGGTTTGATGCTGATCGCGGCGGTGGCGATGATGGGCCTGGCCAGTTGCGATCATTACGTTTGCACCAGCGGCGCCAACTTTGGCAATTCCACCTGTACCGCAGGGCCGCTAAGTTTGGGCGGCGGAGGCGGCGGCAGCACGAACACGGCCTTTGCCTTTGCCGTGGACGAGGCCGGCACGATCGATAGCTTCACCCTGAATACGAGTGCGAACACGTTTCAAGCCACGACCGGCTATATCGGGCCGACCGTCCCGCAAAACGAGGAGGGATCGGGCATGGTGGTTGCACAAAAGAAGTTTTTGTACGCTGCGTTTCCAGGGACCGGCCAGATCTATGGTTGGTCGATCGGCTCGGGCGGAGGTTTGACGGCGATCAGTGGCGTTAGCCCGTTCGACGCGCCCTATTTGATCGGCGCCCCCTCCGGAGGTTCGCAGAGCATGATCACCAATCCAGCCGGCACGCTGCTATTCGTGGACGACACCAGTGTGGAGGGCGTCTACGTATATCAGATTGGCAGCAGTGGAGCGTTATCCGTGGTCAACGGGTCTCCGTTCCCGGTTCCGTTCTTTCCGGGAAACCTGACGACGGATGGGTTGGGGAAATATTTATATGTTGCGACGGAGACCAACGGCAACCAGATCGCGGCCTACTCCATCGGCAGCAGCAGTAGCAGCAGCCCTGGTGTGCTTACGGCGGTCTCCGGCAGTCCGTTTTCCTATGCTATGCTGCAGGTCCAGGGGGATCCATCCGGCAATTACCTGATTGGTATTACGGGCATTTCTGCCGACTTGTATGTGTTCAGCATTGCGCAGTCCGGGACGAGCGCGGGCGCGATCACGCAGGTAGGACTCCCGGTTCTCACCCAGTACTCGCCCTACAGCATCGCGGTCCAGCCCAATAGCGGCGGCAATCTGGTCTACTCCTTCAGCATCAATGGCGACGACACCGGGTACAATCCGATCGAAGGCTACCAGTTGACCTCGACCGGCGGGCTTACCCGGCTTTCCGGGTCGCCCTTCAGCAACGTGTCAGACGGTTCCTCGGCTCAGTTTGATCAGAGTGGGCAGTTCCTCTTTCCCTACAGCACCGTGGTTAACCAAGGTACCGGGGTCGTGACCATCACGCTTGGCGTCGATGACGTCGGATCCGGTGGTGCTCTCACCCAGCCGATCTCTCCCGCAACCTTTGCGACCCTGGGTGTTTGGGCCGTGACGGACGCCCCGTAGCCAGACTGGGATTTTTCTTTGCCTTGAGCCTAGTAACAGCTTAGAGACCCGCATGAACTGCGGGTCTCTTTTTGTTTGCGGGGGCAGCGGTACAATGGAGGCAAAGCATACTGACATAGCGCATGGCTTAAAACTGCGGCGGAACAGGCGAGGGGAATAGCGGCGGTTCAAACCTTTTAGCTCAACCGAACGTCTGACGGTATACGAGTCCAAACGTGGCCATTAAGATCAAGATCCCGAAAAACGGAGGCAATGGCGGCAAGGGGAAGCGCGGGTTGCCGCGCGATCCGGTGATTCGGGCTGCGCTGCTTGTCTTCCTGATGGTTGCCACCGGGCTGGGCGGATTCTTTTGCTACTTCTACGTGAAGTACGACCGCATTATCGAGCAACGCTTCCGAACTCCGGTTTTCAGCAACTCGGCGAAAATCTATGCCTTGCCACGGACGGTGCACGACGGCGACAAAGCGGACGCCAAGGAAATCGCCGCGCTCCTGCGCCGGGCCGGATATTCCGACAAGGACGGCGCGTCGCCGATGGGCAGCTTTCGCTTAGTCGGCGATGGGATCGAGATCACGCCCGGGCCGGAAAGCTACCATTCGCCGGAAGAGGCACACATCAGCATTCAGGACGGGCAGGTCGACCACATCGTCAGCAAGGGCAATGAGCTTTCCGCCTACGAGTTGGAGCCGCAACTGGTGACGGCGTTGTTCGACGCCGAACAGCGCTCCAAGCGCCAGGTGGTGAAGTATAACGAGATCCCGAAGGTGATGGTGGATGCGGTGCTGGCCATCGAAGACCGGCGATTCTTCGAGCACAGCGGCGTGAATTTTGTGCGCACGGTGGAAGCCGCGATCGGCGATGTGATTCACCAGCGGCGGGAGCAGGGCGGGTCTACTCTTACCCAGCAACTGGCCCGCGGTTTTTTCCTGACTCCAGAGAAAACCATAAGGCGCAAGCTGACCGAGATGCTGATTGCCGAGGAACTGGAACAGAAGTTCAGCAAGCAGCAGATTTTCGAGTTTTACGCCAACTGGGTGAACCTGGGGCAACGCGGGTCGTTCGCCATCAGCGGATTTGCCGAGGCCTCGCGCGCTTATTTCAACAAAGATCTCAAGGACATCACGTTGCCGGAAGCGGCGCTGCTGGCGGGAATTATTCAGCGGCCCAGCTATCTTTCTCCGTACCGGCATCAGGACCGGGCCATGGAACGGCGCAACCTGGTGCTGGATTCCATGGTCGAAACCCACGCCATTACCCGGGAGCAGGCGGACAAAGCGAAGGCCATGCCGCTAAAGCTGGCGCCGCCGAACGTGGAGGCCAGCGACGCTCCGTATTTCGTCGACATGGTGCGGGACACGCTGATCAACAAGTTCAGCGAACATGATTTGAACGACCAGTCCTACCGGATTTACACGACGCTCGATCCGGACCTGCAGAAGGCGGCGGCGCAGGCGGTCGAGATGGGCATCAAGCTGGTGGATGAGCAAGTCACCAAGATGCGCACCAAGAAAGTGAAGGTGGGCAAGAAGGTGCAGACGACCGTGACGCCGGGGCCGCAGGCGCAGGTGGCGCTGGTGGCGCTCGATCCGCACACCGGTTCGGTGCTGGCGTTGGTGGGGGGACGGGATTACGGTTTCAGCCAGTTGAATCACGCCTTGGCGAAGCGGCCCACGGGCTCGATTTTCAAGCCGTTCGTTTATGCTACGGCGATGAATACCGCGCTTGACGGATCGGCCACCGTGATCACTCCGGCTTCCACGGTGACGGATGCGCCTTCCAGCTTCGCCTATGGAGACCAGATCTACGAGCCTCGCAATTACAAAGAGGAGTACCACGGCGAAGTGACGCTGCGCTACGCGCTGGCCATGTCGCTGAACAATGCCACGGTGAAAGTGGCCGAAGAAGTTGGTTATGACAAAGTGGCGGACCTGGCGAAGTCGGCGGGAATCGTTTCGGTGAAGGCGACGCCGGCCATGGCGCTGGGATCGTATGAGGCGGCTCCGCTGGACATGGCCGGAGCCTATACGTCGTTCGCCAACAATGGAGCGCGGCTATCGCCGATCCTGGTGAACTCGGTGCGCAACGCCAAGGGCGACGTGGTGGCAAACTTCAAGACCGACCAGCGGCAGGTGCTCGATCCGCGCATCGCCTACATCATGACCAACATGATGGAAGGCGTGATCAACAACGGGCTGGGATATACGGCGGTCCGCTTGCGCGGATTCACTCCGCCGGCGGCAGGGAAGACCGGCAGTTCGCACGATGGCTGGTTCGCGGGATATACCTCGAATTTGTTGTGCATTGTTTGGGTGGGTTACGACGACTACAGCGATCTGCGGCTGAGCGGCGCGATGACCGCGGCGCCCATCTGGACCGAGTTCATGAAGCGGGCGTCGGCCCTGCCGCAGTATGAGGACATGAAAGAATTCGCGCAGCCCACGGGCGTAGTCGACGTGCAACTGGACAAAGCCACGAACCGGCTGGCGACTCCGACGTGTCCCGACGATTACACGGCCGCCTTCGTAGCGGGGACGGAGCCGCGCGAGACCTGTGATCAGCAGAGCGGGGTGGCGGGATTGTTCTCCCGCATCTTCGGCGGAAGCCCCAAGGCTTTGCCGCCTCCAAACTCGGCGAACGGACAAGAGCCGCAGAATGCCGATCCGCAGAAGAAGAAGGGGTTCTTCGGCAAGATAGCGGGAATCTTCAAGGACGATAAATCGTCCGCACCGCCGCCCAAGCCGCCGGACGCCACCCAGACCGCGCCTCACTGATCCCCCCCAAGACTGTCATCCTGATCGGAATTTGTCGCGCGCGAAGCGCGTGACAAATGGAGTCGAAGGATCCCTATTGCGCCAGCAGTATCCGATTGCATAGAGACATTCTCGCGGCGGTGCCGAACTCTTCGGGAAGCTTCATCCAAAGCTCCGCGCGGCTAGGGGATTGCTTTTTCGAATGGGTCACTCAACGTTAAGCTTTTCCTCCAGTGTGTGCGCTCATCACGCGGCAACTTGGCGCTTGCAATCAAAATAGCAGTTCGTGTGAGGGGGGTCGCGGCCGCGATGTGCTCCTTGAATGCGAGGGCCTCGGACCGGGATCCGCAGTTTCCGATGGCAAGCGCGGCATAGCGTTTGATTGTTTGAGATTGGGTATCCCGAAAAATATGTAACAGTTGGCTTGCGTGATTCCAGGCTTTGTGGTTCGCAAACAAATCTAGAATCCAGACTGCGTAATATTCTGGGGCTCTGTAACGCTGGATCGGTAAGATGGGTTTCAAGAGAGAGTCGGCTATTTTCTTTTTCTGCTTTGCCGGCAAGTGCTCAAATTCTCGAAAGAATGCGTTTACGGCGTGCGCGACGGGATACAGTCGCTCCAGATTGTCCAAAACTATGTCGATCAGCTCTTCATTTTCGAGAGCCGAGAGCTTCTCCAGAATGAAAGTTACTTTCTTGTAGTTTATCGGGTCCTCATCCAGGGCCTCCTCAAGTACGTCAGTGAAATTTACTGCCCCGATAATCTCTAGCTGCTCGGACGTCAGCTCATCGATGGAATCAATATCGTAAAAATGTTCTTCAACAATTTCGTTGAATCTCTTCTCAACTTCGGTTTCATCGTCTGTGAGTGACTTATGTTTTGAAAGATGCTCAGAGCACTCCAAAACCCTCGTCTTGGCCGTCTGTAGCGTCAGGCCATGGTTGGCATAAAGAATTTCCCCGAGTTGACGGACGGCCCTGACCTGCCCCCAATTTTCGTTCACGTAAGAATACGACAACTTTCAGCTGCTCCATCTCCGGTTTGAGCCGGGATGGGGGAGCGCGAGGGGCAAGGGACGGCGTTTGAGTCCCTTGCCTCTCGCTCAGCTGTGTAGAAGCTCGCCGCCTGCGCCGCCGCAAATTCTTTCGGCGTGCGGTATCCCAGACTGCTGTGCGGACGCTCTTCGTTGTACTCCGTCCGCCACTCCGCGATCTTCCGCCGCGCGTCGAACAGGTTCTGAAACCAGCTCACCGTCAAACACTCATCTCGGAGCCGCCCGTGAAAACTTTCCACGCGCGCGTTCTGCGTTGGCTTGCCCGGCTGAATGTGCACTAACTCGATCTTTCGTTCCACACACCAGGCCAGAAAATGCCGACTCGTCAGTTCCGGCCCGTTGTCGCAGCGGATCGCCTGCGGCACTCCACGCTCGGCCACGATCGCTTCCAGCGCGCGTGTCACTCTCCGGCTGGCAAAACTCGTATCTACTTCCAAAGCCAAACACTCCCGCGTATACGCATCCACCACACTCAGCACCCGGATCGCCCGTCCGCACTCCACCGCATCGTGTACAAAATCCAACGCCCACTCCTGGTTGGCCGAGGTCCGCGCCACCAGCGGCTTTCCCTCGCGCACGCAATGCTTCCGTTTCTTCCGCCGAATCATCAGTCCGGCCTCCCGATACACCCGATGCACCCGCTTATGGTTCACATGGTCACCCGAACGGCCCAACAACACATGCAGCCGCCGATACCCAAAGCGCGGCTTCTTTCGCGCCAACTCCACCAGCCGCGTCCGCAGCGGCTCATCGGTTCGCTGCGACCGGTAGCAGTAACTCGCTACCGCCATCCCCATCAGCCCGCAAACCCGGCGCTGGCTCGCTGCGTACTTGCCCCGCAGCCAGTCCGCGTCCGCCCGCTGGTCTACGAGCTCCATCCGTTTTTTGCGATCAGCGCCTTCAGCATCTCTTTGTCCAGGCTCAGATCCACCACCAGCTTTTTCAACTTCGTGTTCTCATCCCGCAACTGCTTCGCTTCCTGCGCCTCGCTCACATCCATCCCACCGTACTTCGCCTTCCAGGCGTAGATCGTATGCTTCGACACTCCCACTTCTCTGGCCACGTCTTCTGCCTTGCGCCCTGCTTCCAGTTGTTTGAGCGCTCCAATCATCTGCGCCTCGGTGTGCCTGCTCTTTGACATGCCTCTTCCCCTTTCCTTCGTCCGAAATCATACTCGGACTTGTTCGGAAAACGGGGAGCAGGTCAGATGTAAGAGCGTCACCCGACGAAGATTGATCACAGATTTCGGGGCGGATAGCTCAAGAGCGGGGTGATAAGCCTTGTATTCGTCCAGATCCAAGTCAAGCAGGTGTTTCTTGAATTGCGGCCACGAATTCACGAGCACATCAAACTCTGGAGGTTTAGGGAAGAAGTCACTGTAGCCGTGGTATTGAACTGCAGCTAGGCCCGCCTCAAGTTCGGCATCTGTCAACTTCAACATTGCTGCTACTCCACAAACGCGGGAGGCCAACCCCTTGCGTTTTTTTGCAAAGGGCGGGTCTTCCCGATTGTAAACCGCTTGGGATTTTGGCCTGGATTTATCCCCAATAGCGCCGCCAGAAGAATCCACAGCCCCCCTGTGACATCTGACCTTGTGCCGCCCATTGAACATGCGCGATCATGGTCGAGGCCGTGACGGTCGGGTGAGTCCGATCGTCCCGCCCCTAAGTCCTTTGTTTAACGAATATGGTATCTAAGGATGATTATGCACTTGACACACAGTTAGTTTTTCGCTAGAGTGTTCCTGTTGCCAGAGGGAACACGCCATGAACTTGATAGATGTTAGCACCCAACTCCAAACGGAAGATCAATGCTTAGACTTTATCGAGAAGGTTCGCTGGCCGGACGGCAAGATTCGATGCGTCCGCTGTGGCGCTGACAAGGTTTCGCGCATCACGCGCACGGTCAACCCCTCCGTCACGCGCACGGAGAAGAAACAGAACAAGCGCACCCGCCTGTACGCTTGCCTAGAGTTAACCTGTAAGCACAGATTCACTCCCACGGTCGGCACTCTCTTCCATGATTCCCATTTGCCACTGGCGAAATGGTTCGCCGCTGTCGCGCTGATCGTCCACGCGAAAAAAGGCATGAGCGCGTTGCAAGTACAGCGACACCTAGGAGTGAACTACCGCACGGCATGGTACATGGGGCACCGCATCCGTAAGGCGATGGCATCCGGCGAAGGCATTCTGAGCAACCCAGGTTCGGGCGGTCACGGCACAAAACTCTCAGGCACGGTGGAGATTGACGAAACCTATGTCGGCGGAAAAACCATCCGCAAGAAAGAGCGTGGCACGCAAAAATGGCAAGAGCGTAAGGCTGCCGTCGTCGGCATGATTGAGCGCGGCGGGGAACTGCGCTTGCGGCATGTCGGCACGGGCAACACAACGGCGGCGCAAGTCAGGCCGCTCCTGCACAACTTGGTTGACCGCAACGTTGACCGCGTGATGACGGATGAATCCAGCATCTACCCGTTCGCCTTCGATGGGTTCTGTGCCAGCAAGCACGAAACGATTGCCCACAAATACGAGTACGTGCGTGGCGACGTTCACACAAACACGATTGAATCCGCATTCTCGCTTTTCAAGCGCGGCGTGTTCGGCTCCTTCCACCGCATTTCGCACAAGCACCTGCACCGCTACCTATCTGAGTTTGAGTACAGATTCAATCGGCGGACGGCTCCGCAGATATTCGGGGAGACGGTTGCAAACTTGGTGGGCACAAAGCCGATGGAGTACAAGCAACTGGTTTCGTAAACGCACGAATGCCGCAGACGGCAATCTGCGGCATTCGTAAAACTGAAAGGTGACAAAATGAGTATACCTCCTGCCTTGCGATCTCTCAAGGCTGATTGGATATGGGTCGTGACTAGTACCGGCTTTGCTGTTGTCACGTTGGCTATTTCTTATATTCCACTGGCACGATCTACGCCGTGGCTACCGTGGCTCGTCTTTGTGCTCATGTGGTCTTTCTCGTGGGGATGGGCATTTGTGCGTAGCTGGAATCGCGAGCACGCTATTGTTGAAGCTAAGACAAGTGAATGCGCCGCAATTTATGCAGAAGTTCTCCTAGCAGGCTGCTGAAAAACGGTTCCGAAGGCGACCTCAGTCCGAAAGGCTCACATTCTCCCGTTTGGCCCGTCTACCACTTCGCACACTCTCGCCATCAGGGAGGCTATCGTGAAACCATGGGTCTTTGCTGCTTTGTTCGCATATTTGCTGCTTTCAGGACACGCACATGCGGGGGTCTGCTCTGCGCTGCCGAAGGGGGATGCACGTTGGCAACAACTCGATGGCCAGTATGCCCGCATAGAACGGGCCACGGTAGCGAACAATGCGAAGCAGCTATTTGCCGTCTATGCTCCTGACTTCGAGGCCCACCAGTTCAGCGGCGAGGTGTGGTCATTCAAGCAGTCAGCATCTTATTCCACTGCCGGATTCGATCAGGTGAAAGAGAACCTTTCCATTAGCAACACCATCTTGGACCTGCAAAGCTGCGGTCCGGCGACGTTGAAAGCAACCGTCCTGCAGCAGTGGACCAGACGCCAGATGAGTTTAGGCAAGCTGCGCCTCTACCAAACGACTACCGTTCAGGCTGAGACTTGGGTCCTTATGGAAGGCGAATGGAAACGGAAACTTGTGGACAATGAGCGGCCAGGAGCATGGCTCATTGACCTTAAGAGGATCGATCCGACCAAGCCGTATGACCCCGAGGCGCCACCATTTGATCCGCATGGCCTGCTCCGAAATACCGATCACTCCAATTAGCACTCCTCTTCCACGGCCCTTCATGTTATCAGTGGAAGCATGCGAGGCGTAGATCATCAGCAGAGTCAGATGTTCAGTTATCTGTCGCCGGAGACGCGGGTGCGGAAGGATCATCCGCTGCGCGAAATCCGGTCCATGGTGGACGAAGTGCTTGCCCAGTTGTCGCGACGGTTCGACAGCATGTACGCGAGCGCGGGCCGGCCGTCGATTCCTCCCGAGAAGCTGTTGCGGGCGCAGTTGTTGCAGATGCTGTACTCGATTCGCAGCGAGCGACTGCTGATGGAAGAGATCGACTACAGCATGCTGTTCCGCTGGTTTGTGGGGTTGAACTTGGACGAAGAAGTTTGGGACGCGACCACGTTCACCAAGAACCGGGATCGGTTGCTGGAGGCCGAAGTGGCAAAAGAGTTCCTGGCGCAAGTGGTGGCGCGAGCGCGGATCACAGGCCTGACGTCGGACGAGCACTTCACGGTGGATGGGACGTTGCTGGAAGCCTGGGCGGGGGCGAAAAGTTTTCAGCGGAAGGACGGAAAGACCCTGCCTCCGCCGGACGATCCTGGCAACCCCACGGTGAACTTTCACGGGGAGAAGCGGTCCAATCAGACCCACGCTTCGAAGACCGATCCCGATGCCAAGCTGGCGCGCAAGGGTGCGGGCAAGGAGGCCAAGTTGAGTTACAGTGGGAATCTGCTGGTGGAGAACCGGAATGGGCTGATCGTGAATGCGGAAGTGTTCGAGGCCAATGGGACCGCGGAACGCGATGCGGCGCTGATCATGCTGGAGCGGATTCCTGGTACGAAGGCGGTGACCGCAGGCGGCGACAAGGGATATGACACGGCGGATTTCGTGACCGAGTGCCGCCATCTGGGAGTCACACCCCACGTGGCGCAAAACGATCAGCGCAGAGGCGGGAGCGCCATCGATGCGCGGACCACGCGACACGCTGGTTATGCCATCAGCCAACGAAAGAGGAAGCGCATCGAAGAATGTTTCGGGTGGCTGAAGACGATCGCGCTGTTGCGGAAAGTGCGTCATCGCGGGATTTTCAAGGTGGACTGGGTATTCACGTTCGCCTGTGCCGCTTACAACCTGGTGCGTATGCGGAACCTGAGCCGAGCGGGGGTTCAACCTGGGTGAGTCGCGGGAAACAAGCTTCCCGACATACCTTGAAGACTCAAACACATAAACAGGTACCTGAAAGAAACAAGAAATACATCATGAACATCAATTTTTCAGCAGCCTGCTAGATCACCTACTCACTAAATCTAGTTTTGGAGTGCTTGGTTTTTCCTGTCATTCGGTAGCGCAATCGCTACGGCTTTCCGACGAGATAGTAATTCAAGGTCTACAGGTTTTGAAAACTAGCGGGTTTGTGACGCTGAGACAATCTGGCGAATGGGAGTTTGATCGCGCCCATGTACCTGCTGGTCATTTCGGCGGATATAAACGCATTAATCCTGCGGTTTAGCTTTTCTTTTTCTTGCGGTACTCCCGGTTCGCTGCGTCCGTCATTCTCACCTGTTCCGCCTGTTCGGGCGTGAGCTTCATCGGTCGGCTGAAGTCAAACACGGGCAGGTAACGCGGATCGGTTTCGGGATTCTTGCGGCGCTGGTATCCGCGCTCCACATTCTTGCGGGTCACGGGTGACGTGTTCACCATCTTGCGGATCACGTCGGTGAACTCCGCTTCATCCACGGGCGGGATGGTTGCCAGTTCTGGCGGCGGATTCTTCTTTTTCCGGCTCACGGATTCCACTGTAGCACGGCATGTCCTGTCACGGCTCTTCGATGCTTTCATTTTGACCTCTGTGTGTCAACTGCATAGTCATCTATCTAAGTCCTTTAGGCTCCCGTTTTTACGGGGAATTTCCTGCTAACCCGATGATTCCAATAGCGACCATAGGGTAGGGGTATCAACACTTTCAGGTTCGTGATCGAGCGAAGTATCCGCTTCGGGAGGGCCGCCCAAACTTTATTTCGGTTGGAAATCCACCGCCCCGTTTTGGGGTGCCAAATCGTCGGCTCCGGTGTCTAAGCCAGTAGACAGCGGGCAAAGGCCACGGGGTTGACGGGCACGGGTTCTGGGGAAAGCAGCAAAATCTTCGCCGCCCGGCGAAAACTGTGGCAGAATAGCCTTCGCTGGGATTGGTCGTCTGGGGGTGCTGTATGTCCTACGGAAAGGCCTGCCTGATTCTTCTTGTGGTTTCTTCCACTGCCGCACTGGCACAAGTTTCCCATTCCGAGCAGGTGCAGATCGCGCCGCCGCTGATTCGCGCCATCGATCCACCGGCGCCGGACGCCACCGCGGCGGATCTGGAGCAGCAAGGGGACCGGTTGCGCTCCGACAAGTTGTATCTGGATGCCCTGGACTATTACCGCGCGGCGCTGGGCAAGAAGCCGAACGACGCGCGGTTGCTGAATAAGATTGGCATCACGCAGTTGATGATGCAGCGTTATAAAGAGGCGCGGAAATCGTTCGAGCACGCCATCAAGTCCGATCACCAGTTCGCGGATGCCTACAACAATCTGGGCGTGGTTGACTACGAGAACAAGAAGTACGGGTCGGCCATCAAGCAGTACGAGAAGGCGATTGCCCGGGACAACACTTCGGCGTCGTTCTACAGCAATCTGGGTGCGGCTTATTTCTCCAAGAAGGATTTTGAACCCGCCGTGGCGGCTTACCAACATGCGCTGGATCTCGATCCCGAGGTATTTGAGCGAACTTCGCGGGCGGGGGTGCAGGCGCAGCTGCCGAGTCCCGAGGACCGGGCGCGCTACGATTACACGGTCGCGAAGCTCTACGCCAAGATGGGTTATTCCGACCAATCGCTGGAGTATTTGAGAAAGGCGATGGAGGCCGGCTATAAGGACCTGAAGAACGTGTATAAGGATGCGGAGTTTGCCGAACTAAGAAAGAATCCGCGCTTCACGGAGTTGATGGCCTCGAAGACGCCGGCGATCCCCGACTGAGCAGCGGACGGGAAGGAATCAAGATGTCTCTGAGTACCGTCTTCTCTACAGGAATGTCCGCGAACGTCTAGAGCGTTTACCTGATTGATCTCGGGGAAGATTACTCCGAACTGCGCGAAGATTACAAAGCTTTACAAAATTAGACGGAACTTCATGGAGTTCTGGGGTTTAATCAATACAAATACTCCTGAAAACAACAGGGTGAGTAAGGAGAAACGGTAGCCCATCGGATGCTGACCCGAGCACGCCCCAAGCAAGCATCCGGTGGGTTTTTTGTGAGCTACGAGCTACGAGGTACGAGCGGCGAGCTCAAGAGCAATCCGCAGTTCCAAAAAGTTGCAAGCTCATATAGCTCGATGCTCGCAGCTACTTCCTTCGCTCGCCGATGTAATCTTCGACCACCCGCTTCCACTTCCCTTGGGCTTTGAGGATGAATTCGATGGCGTCGCGCAGGGCGCCATCGCCGCCTGCGTGAGGAGTGATGTAGTGCGCCTCACGCCTCACTTCGGCGCGGGCATTTTTCACGGCGATGGCCAGGCCGCCAGCGCGCATGGCGGGGAGATCGATCACGTCGTCGCCGACGAAGGCGGCTTCTTCCAGCTTCAGTCCGGCCTTTTGCACGATGTCGGCGAAGCAGGTGCGCTTGTCGTGAACGCCCTGATAAACAAAATCGAGCTTCAGGTCGCGGGCGCGGAGAGCCACTGTCTCCGAACTACGCTTGGTGATGAGTCCGGTTTGAATGCCTCCGAGGCGCGCCAAGGAGATCGAGGCGCCGTCGTGGGCGTGGAAGCCTTTGAACTCGGTCTGGCCGGGCTGAGTTCCGTTGGGGAGGAAGAACAGTTTGCCGTCGGTGAGGACGCCGTCTACGTCGAAGAGGAGAAGCTTGATTTTGCGGGCGCGGGACTGGGCGGAGAGTTTGGGCATCGGGGGATTCTAGCAGGCCGGGCGGTAGTTCATGAATGAGCAATCCAGAGGATGGGAAAGTGTCGTCCGAGCTTTTCGAAGTCGCGGTCGGAGGTGACCAGAGTGGCTTGTTGCATGGTGGCGAGAGCGGCTGCCAGGCAATCCACATAAGGGATTTTATGAACCGCCTTTAGTTCTCCGGCTTTAAGCGCTTGGGTTATATCCACGGGTATAACTTGAATTGGAAGCCGCGAAAGATCGCCCAGCGCCTCTCGCGCGGACTGTTCCCCGTGCCGCTGCCAGGAAAGATAGAAGACTTCTCCCCAGTTTGCGACCGACGCCATTAACGGTGTGCGCGACCGGTCGGCGTCCCTCAGCAGTTGCTCAATGCGACCCGCCCCGGGTGCTCCTGTCAGCAAGTTGAGCACAGCGCTGGCATCGAGGACGTAGGTCTTGTCCATCAGCCCAGCCGGTCTTTCTCGATGCGGTGTTCGCGCTCTCGATCCTGTAGCAATGAGTACGGGCCTTTGAAGCAGCCTCGCAACTTGCGGATGAGGGCTTCGACCTCGGGGCGGACCGCCGCATTTGCTTCTTCTTGAATCGTCTTACCCTGGTAGCGAACGTCGAACCCTCGTTCCTTAAGAATAGCAACGGCCTGATGTGAGTTGGTGGGATCATTGGGAGGTACGCCCGCAGCCTCCAGGACAAGAGGCCGCGCGGGCAATTCTCGCCCGTCAACGACCACGCTCCACTTCGGCATCTGACGACTCCAGCGAAAGGTTCTTGCCTTTGCAGTTATGTCTTCTCTGGTCAAGGCCGAGACTCTTGAACTCGCCATGGATTTTGGGCTCCCTGAAGACGAATTATTCATACTCATCATACTCAAATTCATATCTCGTTTCAAGTGGACTGCCGCGCAGGTTTGTGAAAAGCGAATATTTTACGAAACTCCGTCCTCCAGCTACAATAACCTAATGCCGTCCCTTCCTGCCGCGTTAGCCTGGGCCCATCCTCTGGTGGCGGAGTGGTTTGTGCAGCGGTTTGGCACGGCTACCGAGCCGCAAGAGCAGGGATGGCCGCACATTCTGGCTGGGCGGACCACGCTGATTTCTGCGCCTACCGGGTCGGGCAAAACGCTGGCCGCATTTCTCGCTTGCATCGACCGGCTGGTGCGCAAGGCGCTGGCGGGCGAACTGGCGGATCGAACCGAGGTTCTCTACATCTCGCCGCTGAAGGCTCTGGGCAACGACATCCAGAAAAACCTGGAAATTCCTCTGGGCGAAATTCTGGCCATGGCAGGGGACCGCGGCCTGCTGATGCCGGAGATTCGCACTGCGGTTCGCACCGGCGACACCCTGATGACTGAGCGGCGGGCCATGCTGAAGCGGCCGCCGCACATCCTGGTGACCACGCCGGAGTCGCTCTACATTTTGCTGACGGCGGACAAAAGCCGGGCGATTCTGCGCGATGTCGAGACGGTGATTGTCGATGAAATCCATGCGGTGGCGGATGACAAGCGTGGGGCGCATTTGACGTTGTCGTTGGAACGGCTGGGAGCGCTGACTTACAAGCCGCCGGTGCGGATTGGGCTTTCCGCTACGCAGAAGCCGATCGAAGAGGTCGCGCATTTTCTGACTGGCGGTGGCGATCCGGAGCAAGCCCGGCCAGATCCCGTCATCGTGAATATCGGGCACAAGCGGAAGCTCGATCTCGGGGTCGAAGTTCCATCCATGCCGCTGGGGCCGGTGGCTTCCAACGAAATGTGGGATGAGGTTTACAAGCGGCTGGTAACGCTGGTGGAGCAGCACCGCTCGACGCTGGTGTTTGTGAACACGCGGCGCATGGCTGAGCGTGTGGCGCATCAACTGGGCGAGCGCATCGGGGAAGAGAATGTGGCGGCGCACCACGGCAGTCTGTCGCGCAAGCTGCGCCTGGCGGCGGAGAAGAAACTGAAAGAAGGCCAGGTGCGGGTGCTGGTGGCAACCGCGTCGCTTGAACTGGGAATTGACGTGGGCACGGTGGATCTGGTGGTCCAGATCAATTCTTGCCGCGCGATTGCGGTGGCGCTGCAGCGCGTGGGAAGGTCGGGGCACTGGCGCGGTGCGGTTCCCAAGGGACGTTTGTTTTGCACGACCCGCGACGATTTGCTGGAGTGTGCGGCTTTGGTGCGCGCGATCCGGCAGGGCGATCTGGACCGGCTGATGATTCCGGAAGCGCCGCTGGATATTTTGGCGCAGCAGATTGTGGCGGCGTGCTCCGCAGAAGAGTGGGGCGAGGATGAGATGTTTGCGCTGGTGCGGCGCGCGTATCCGTACCGCAATCTGAAGCGCGAAACTTTCGATGCAGTTCTGGAGATGCTGGCGGAGGGGATTGCGGCGCGGCGCGGGCGTTATGGCGCATATCTGCACCGTGATCGAGTCAACAGCAAGCTGCGCGCCCGGCGCGGGGCGCGGTTGGCGGCGATCACCAGCGGGGGCGCGATTCCGGACAACTCGCCTTACAACGTAGTGGCGGAGCCGGATGGGATTGTGGTCGGCACCGTGGATGAAGATTTTGCGGTGGAGAGCAATCGCGGTGACATCATGCTGCTGGGGAATACGTCGTGGATGATTCGCCGGATCGAAACCAACGCGGGCCGCGTGCTGGTGCAGGATGCGCATGGCGCGCCGCCGAGCGTGCCGTTCTGGCGGGGTGAGGCACCAGCGCGGACGGAAGAGCTTTCGGCGCACGTGGGAACTTTGCGGGAGAAGATCAGCGAGATGCTGCCGCATACTTCGCCGGTGGGATTTTCGGCGACGCAGCCGGAAGTGGCGGCAGCGGTTTCGTGGCTGAAGGATGAGTGTGGGCTCGACGAGTCCGGCGCCGAGCAGGCAATTGAATATGTCCTGCAAGGCCGGGCGGTGCTGGGCGCGGTGCCGACGCAGACGACGGTGATTGCGGAGCGCTTTTTCGACGAAGGCGGTGGGATGCAGTTGGTGATCCACGCGCCGTTTGGTGGACGCATCAACAAAGCCTGGGGATTGGCGCTGCGCAAGCGCTTCTGCCGCGGTTTTAACTTCGAGTTGCAGGCGGCGGCCACCGACAACGGGCTGAACATCGCGCTGGCCGAGCAGCATAGTTTCCCTCTGGGCGATGTATTCAACTTTTTGCAGGCGGCGACGGTGCAACCGATTCTGGAGCAGGCAGCGCTGGACTCTCCGATTTTTGCGACGCGCTGGCGCTGGGATGCGAACCGGGCGCTGGCGCTGTTACGCTTTCAAAACGGAAAGAAAGTTCCGCCGCAGATTCAGCGCATGCGGTCCGACGATCTGCTGGCTTCGGTTTTTCCGGACGCGGCTGCTTGCTTTGAGAACATCGAAGGCGAGCGGCAAATTCCGGATCATCCTCTTGTGGGCGAAGTGATGAAGGATGTGCTCACCGAGGCGATGGATGTTGACGGGCTGAAGTTGGTATTGAGCGGGCTGGCGGACGGGCGGATTCGCTGTCTTGCGGTCGATACGCCGGTTCCGTCGCAGTTCTCGCACGAGATTCTGAATGCGAATCCGTATGCGTTTCTCGACGATGCTCCGCTGGAGGAACGGCGGGCGCGCGCGGTGCAGATGCGGCGGATGCTGCCGGAATCGGTGCTGGAAGAAGTGGGCGGGCTGGATGCGGCGGCGATTGCCCAGGTGCGGGAAGAGGCTTGGCCGGACGTGCGGGACGCCGATGAGTTGCATGATGTGCTGCACACGCTGGTGGCGCTGCCGGCAGGTCGAGCTTCGCTCGACCGGAGAGCCCCTTCGGCTACGCTCAGGGCAGGCGAGGGCGGCTGTCCCCACATGGATCGTGCCGGGGACAACTGGTTGGGTTACTTCGAGAGATTGGTGGACGAAGGGCGCGCTGCGTTGGCGGTTTCCGGTGGGCGGAGTTATTGGGTCGCGGCCGAGCGTGCCAAGACTCTTCTTGGGTTGTTTCCTGAGGCGCGATTTGGGCAGGAGTTGGCTGTGGTCGAATCTACAACTCCTACTCGCGATGATGGGTTGCTGACTCTGGTCACCGGATGGATGTCGCATGTGGGGCCGGTCACGGCGACGCAACTAGGGGAGACTTTAGGGATCTCCGCCTCCGAGATTTCGAATGCTTTGCTCCGCATGGAAGCCAGCGGAACTGTGCTGCGGGGAAACTTTAGTGGCGCTGCCTCGCGGGCAGGAGTGCCCGCGCCACACGAACAAACCGAAACGGAGTGGTGCGAGCGGCGGTTGCTGGCGCGGATACATCGCCTTACCGTGGCGACTTTGCGCAAGCAGATCGAGCCGGTCACGGCCGCCCAGTTCATGCAATGGCTGCTGCGCTGGCAGCACGTGGCGGCGGGGACTCAGTTGTCCGGCGAGCGCGGCACGCTCGAAGTGTTGCGACAGCTGCAAGGATTTGAGATTCCGGCGAATGCGTGGGAGCGGCAGGTGCTGGCGCGGCGCATTGTGGATTACGATCCGAAGTGGCTGGACCAGCTTTGCCTGACCGGCGCAGTGGGATGGGGAAGGTTGTCGCCGCATCCGGCGACTCTGGACTACTCGGCGAGCCGCGGGACGGGAACTGAGGCGGCGCCGCGGCAGCGGCGAGTGATTCCAACCAGCGTTGCGCCCATCACGTTCTTCGTCCGGGAAGATGCGGACTGGATGACGCCGCGGCATCCGGGCGCGGAAGACGGCATGACCAGTGGTCTGAGCCATGGGGCGCAGAAGGTGCTGGATTTTCTGCGGCAGCGCGGGGCGTCGTTCTTCGCCGATATCGTGCGCGGCACGGAGAAGCTGAAAGCGGAAATCGAGACTGCCCTTTGGGAGCTGGTAGCGGCCGGCTTGGTCACCGCGGATGGCTTCGACAATCTGCGCTCGCTGATCGATCCCAAGCGGCGGGCGGGGCAGGGCAGCGGGCGCACGACGCGTCCGCGGCACAATGCTGGAAGGTGGGCTCTGCTGCACACCGATGAAGTTGTGGAGCGGCCTCGGGCAGTGGAGGCGGCGTGCTGGATGCTGCTGCGGCGTTACGGCATTGTGGTGCGGGATGTGCTGGCGCGGGAGGCGAACCTGCCGCCGTGGCGCGAGTTGCTCGGGGGATTCCGCCGCCTTGAGGATCGGGGCGAGATTCGTGGCGGGCGTTTTGTGGATGGATTTCTCGGGGAGCAGTTCGCGCTGCCGGTTGCTGTCGAGTCGGTGCGGGCGATGCGCAAGCTCGATGCCGCCTCGGGAACGATCACGCTGTCGGCGGCCGATCCGCTGAACCTGGTGGGGATTCTGGTTCCGGGGGAACGGGTGCCGGCGATTTCGGGAAACAGCGTTACGTTTCGGGATGGCGCCGCGGTCGCCGTGCCGGTTGCTGTGGTGGGTAGCGAGTACCGGGCAGAAACGGCTTGAATGTTCCGAAAATAAAGTTTGGGGCTTGGTTGCGGTGGGTGTTGGACCGCCCGCTCTTGGCCGAAATCTAGTACCCCTACCCCCCCAGCCCTATTGGAATCATCGGATTAGCGACGAAATGGCAATTGATCAATGGGTCTCAATCAGTTGCGGGCAAAATCTTGATGTCAAAGAGCTTAGGGGACGATTCTTGGGGGGCGAATTGGCTTGTGCCAACCGTCACCGCCTCGACTATCATCGCGCAAGTGATGGGCTGTGGACAAGGTCAGATGTCACAGAGTGGACCTGTGGAGATCTTCGGCACGGCGTAAGGGCTGGCAGCCCCACGACTAGATCCTCAGCAGCAGGACTGTGTTGCGGATTAGGTCGTCGATGTACCCTTCGGCCTGCACTTGGGTGACGTGGATTGTGGAAGGGTGAGCAGCAGAATTTCGCTTCCCGAGTTTCTCAACGTATACCTTATGCATGTCGCCAGTGATGATGCCGGCGGAATTGCAAACCTCAATTACTTCTCGCTCCGACATCTCGTCGCCGAAATCTTCGTACTTCCTAATCAGTGGCATGTCCGTCGCGTCCCACTTCCTTGCGTAGCGGGTGGGTATCTGATTGTTGAACTCAGCGAGCTTATGTTTCAGGATGTATTGGCACAGGTGATAGAAGGCCATGTTCCAAACCATGATGACGGCGGCGCGCCCAGCGTCATGGCGCAAGCAGATCAGGGCCTCCTTCATTCAGGGCCTCCTTCATAATGTCTTGCTCGCCGAGTTCCGGGAGAATGTTGACAAGATCCTTCACCATTTGCCGAACGTTGAGCGTAATTTCGTGCTCTCCATACTTCTGGTCGTACTTCGCCCGGAACTTGCCCTCGCAGTAATATCCACCACCGTCCTTCAGAAGCTCCTTGCCCTCCATGCTCTTGAGGAACTGGCTCGTATTACCCGGCTTGTACGAGAGCGTGCTGTAGCACCAGTTGATGTCTCCCGTGCTGAAGCGAGGTTTGCTCCTCAGGAGGAGCTGGAGCCACGCAAACAACCGAATCTTGTCTGCGTGGCCCATGCTCGTGAAGCCGTTGACACCAGCGACGAATACTTTCAGGTCATCCTCTGCGCTCACGCACCAGCGGCTCCCATCTTGTTGACCGCGTCCGCGCCGTTCCAGTTGATTTTGTAGTCCCCGCGTTTCGAGCCGCTGTCAAACCAATTTTTATTGTTCTTCAGATTCCGGAATGTTTGGCTGGGGTCCGGAGGCATCTGTGCTTGCCAACCCAGCGCTCTGTACGCCGTGAAGATGTGATCAACATTGATTTCGTCAGTGTTGAAATGATCCTTGAACCATGCGGCGATTACCGCGTACTTGTCCATATCGCCCTCAGGATTCTTTTCCTTGACGAAATCAGCAAGTGGTACTGAGGCTGTGGTCAGGTTCAGATCGCTTAGAAATTTGGGCGCACGAGGAGCCGGACGACGGCGAGGCCGCTCACTGCCATTGCCGGTAGTGGCCTCTTCCTCAGCGGGTTGGTCTGCGGTTTCCCCGACTTCCTCTAGCTCGGCAGTCTCTATTATTGCTTCTTCATGTTCCGCCGGGCTCGAAGACTTGGGCGGGAGGGCACGACCCGGCTTTACTGCGATCCTATGTCCGGCGAGTGCGTTCGCGATTGACCGCAGACCCTCGGTCACCGAATCGCTGACAACATTTTCCATGCTGAAGTCTAGGGTCCGTTCCGAATCGGTATAGCGGAACTTAATTTTCCCGGCTCCGTTGGCGGATGGTTCATCTTTACGACGAGTGACCATAGAAGTAACCTCAAGATTCCAAAATCCCTGATAGGCCGGGTTATCGGGAAAAGACATTTTAGCACTTCGCCGTTTGTTCGTCTACCCCTGAGTCGGCGGTTTGCTCGGGGGAGATCCCCTTAGGCTGGGCCCGCGCCGTGACCCGTTTTAGGGAATCGACGGAGGGAAAGCGAAATATTCGTTGGTTGTGCCCAAGCCATTGTCTCCCTCCACAAAGGCCAGGCCGTAGACAGTTACGCCGCTCCAACCGCTGAGAGCGCCGGGCGAGGCAGAGGACGAAAGGATCGTCCATTTGTTCTTGTAAGGATCGTATACCTGCACGGTGGCCACGTCATTGGTTCCGTCATTCCCTCCGAAGACATAGAGCTTGCCGTTCAGGGCGATGCTGGCTGGGCCATAGACGGCGGTTTTCATGGGCACCAAAGTGGTCCAGTTGTTAGTGGCCGGGTTATAAACTTCGAGTACGTCTGTGACTACCGCGCTCCCATTTACTCCCCCCGCGACGTAAAACAGACCGTTGATTACTCCGTAGGCGGGGTTGGCGTGCGCGCTCGCCGACTGTGCCAGGCTGGTCCAGGTGCCCGAGAGCGGATCGTACATGTCCAGAAAGTTGTAAAACCCGTTGTATCCATTTTCGGGAGTTGTGACGTAAAGCCGACTGTTGATGACGCCCGTTGCGCCAGCGCCGCTTAGGTGAGACATTGAGGGCAGACTCGTCCAGGTATTCGAGGGCGGGTCGTACATGAAGAGCGTGTTGGTAGGCAGAAGGGTGGCCTCTAACCAGCCGCCAGCCACATAAAGCTGGCCGTTAATCACTCCAGCACCGTCCCCATCCCACAAAGGAAGGGGCATATCTGCCAGAGCAGTCCAAGTGTTCGTCTCCGGATTGAATGCCTGCAGGGTTGAAGTTCCTTCGAAGTTGCCCCCCGCGACGTAGATAATCCCGTTGATTGTTTCAACTGCTGCCGAAGAGCGCCCAGAGGGCATAGGCGCCTTTGTCTTCCAGGTTGCAGCGCTCGCGGGCAAGGTTAAAAGCAGAACGGCCAGAATCCCGGCAAGCATGCGGTAACTATGCACAGTTCTCCCTGTGGGCTTTTTCATAATCGATCTCCTTAGAAGAAACAGATTTTGCCGGATGAATGAAGAAAGAAAGTGCAAAGAACGAAGCTCAAAAAAATCAGGGACTCGATGAGGGGGCCCCTCGAGTCCCTGATTGCGCAAGCCCGGCAAGAGTACTTATCCGAAAAGCGCTTCCCCCATCGCTTTCTGCCGAGCACGCCGCACCCTGTATAGTGCATGCGGCATGCCAGTCGCCGGAGACTTTTACAGGAATCCTGATTATCCGGCTAACTGGTTCTTGGCAAAGCGTTTATCGGCTTACCCGAGGAGATGTTGAAGGGCTGCTGGGCTGACAGGTTCGCTCAATTCACTATCCGATCGGATAGTGACCTATCTGTTCGGATATCGGAACAGATTGAGTTCCGGCATGAATTTCGCTCAGAAGTGTGATAAGAAGGGGCGCGAGGTAAGCGCGCTTGCGTCCTAGACTCCTGGTGCTTTCTGGGCCCCTGAAAGACTCGACCATTCCTCTGTCCGAGGGCGAAGTTACCATTGGGCGAGAAGCGTCCAATGGAATTGCGGTTACCGACCCCTCGGTTTCGCGAAAACATTGTCTACTGAGTTGGCAGGAGGGAAGGTTCCAGGTTCGTGATCTCGACAGCCGCAATGGAACGCTGGTGAACGGGGTTGGGGTCAAGGAGCAGTGGCTGCAGCATGGAGACGAGATCTGCACCGGCGACTCCTCTTTCCTGTTTCTGCTGGAAGAAGAATATCTGGCGCCGGACGCGGGCCGGGTGGAATTCGAAGATGCCCAGTTCGCGACGGAAACCACCATCCTCCATCCCAGGGACGTGGTGTATCTGCAGCCCGACCGATTGTTGCGCGAATTGCCCCCAACCTCGGGTGTAGCTCGGAACTTAAATGCGCTGCTGAAGATCAGCCGGATCGTGCACGCGATTCGCGATCTCAACGAACTGCAAAGCCAGTTGCTCGACCTGATTTTTGAAGTTGTTCCCGCGGGCCGGGGTGCCATTCTGCTGGCCGACCGGGAAGGTCACCAATTCAATTCCATGTTCGCCCGCGTGCGGCAGGCGGGGCAAGCGCCGTCGGTGAAAGTGAGCCGCACCGTCGCGCGCCAGGTGCTGGAGCAGGGAATTGCGATGCTGGGCAGCGACGTGCCGGGCAGCAACGACTTGCGGGAGATCGAGAGTCTGGCCGCATCCCAAGTGCACTCACTGTTGTGCGTGCCTTTGACCGTGTTTCAGCGGGTCATCGGGTGCATTTATCTGGACAGCGATAGTGTCAGCAACCGTCTCAACACCGAGCACCTGACTCTGGTGACGGCGATTGCCGGCATCTCTGCGGTTGCGCTGGAGAACGCTCGCCGGCTGCAATGGCTGGAGCAGGAAAATGAGCGCCTGACGGTGGAAATCAGCCAGGATCGCAGCCTGGTGGGCGAAGGCGCGCGCATGAAAGATGTTTACCAGTTCCTGAAACGCGTGGCGCCCACCGATGCGACGGTATTGATTGAGGGCGAGAGTGGAACCGGCAAAGAGCTGGCGGCGCGGGCCTTGCACCGCAATAGTCCGCGGGCCAGCAAGCCGTTTATGGCGATCAACTGCGCTGCGATTCCGGAGACGCTACTGGAAAGCGATTTGTTCGGCCACGAGCGTGGGGCGTTTACCGGAGCGGCTTCGCTGAAGAAAGGCCGGCTCGAAGTGGCCGACGGGGGCGTGGTTTTTCTGGACGAGATCGGGGAATTGGCGCTGACGCTGCAGGTGAAGCTGTTGCGCGTGCTGCAGGAGCGCGAGTTCGAACGCGTGGGCGGGACGCATCCCATCAAGGTGGATATCCGGCTCATTGCCGCTACCAACTCCAACCTGGAACAGGCCGTGCGCGACGGGAACTTCCGCCAGGATTTGTACTACCGCTTGGCGGTGTTGAAGATCACGATGCCGACGCTGCGGGAGCGCCGGGAAGACATCCCCATGCTGGTGCGCCATTTCGTGCAGAAGCACGCCAAGCGCTGCAAAGTTAAGCCGCGGCCGATCTCTCCCGAGGCGCTGGCTTGCCTGGTAAATTATGACTGGCCGGGCAACGTACGCGAACTGGAAAATGCCATCGAGCGCGCGCTGGTGCTGGGTTCGTCGGACATGATTCTGCCGGAGGATTTGCCGGAATCATTGCTGGAGCGTCCACGGCTGCCCGAGATGACCGAGGCGAAATATCACGCCGCGGTGAAGGCGTTGAAGAAGCAACTGATTCGGGATGCCATGGAGCAGACAGAAGGCAGCTATGCCGAGGCGGCCCGTCTTCTGGGAGTGCATCCCAACTACTTGCACAGATTGATCCGCAACCTCGAGTTGAAAGAAAGTCTGAAGGACATACTGCGGGAGCTTCCAGCGCGCGGGTTGAGTGGGATTTCGGGCGGGAATGCGTGAGGAGGGCAGCAATTAGCAGTTAGCAATTAGCCGGTGCGGGTCGAGCTAATGGCTAACTGCCAATTGCTTACTACGGTAGCCGCAAGCGCATCAGGCGCGCGGGATCGAGGTAGGTGCCCTGCCAACGTACCGCTACGTGGAGATGCGGGCCGGTGGCGCGGCCGGTGCCGCCGCTTAGTCCTACTACTTGCCCTCGTTTTACCGGGTCGCCTTCCTTCACTTTGAATTCGGAAAGATGCAGGTAGAGGGTGAGCAATCCCTGGCCGTGATCGATCACGACGAAATTGCCTTCAAAGTAGAGCGGGCGTGCAAGTAGAACGGTGCCGTCGTTCATGGCGGCGACCGGTGTCCCACTCGGGACGCGAAAATCCAGGCCCAGGTGGGGACTTGAAGTCTTGCCGTTGAAGATGCGCTCGGAACCGAAGACATCAGAAATCGCGGCCTCGGCTGGGGCGGAGAATTGTCCCGCCCACTCGCGCTCTGGAGTGATACGGTTCAGATAATCCTTCTTGATTTGCTGGCCCTCTTCAATTTGTTTCTGCTGTTCGGGCGTGGGCTCGGTGAACTTGCTTTCGACGCTGAGTTCGACTTTGATCCTGGGATATTTTCCGCGGGCTACGGCGAACTTGCGGCTGAGCGAAATTTTCGTGCCCGGTAGTTTGTCGGCATGGGTTTCGCCAGTCAGCTCCAGCGCATAGGTTCCGGGAGCAGTTTCCAGGCTGACGCCCGCGAGCGCGAACCACGTCTTCGTCGCGTTGTCGAAGCTGAATGAAACTTCATGTCCCAGCCAGGTTCCGTTTAGCGATTCCAGCCGTGCTGGAGGCTTCACCTGAAACAATACTGGAGCGCCATTCACCAGTCTTGCGGGCTGCGAGCGAACGGTCCAGTTCGCGGCGGACGAGGGAAGGGCTGAGCTGAACCAGACGAGGAGAATGAGTGCTCGAGAAAGAAGAGTTGTTTGCTGGCGGTTCACCGTAACAGCCTAGCACTTGCTGCGGGTGGAGTTTATCCGCTGATTCGTACCGAATGTTTACGGAACGGCTTCGTAGTGTGCGATCTCATTCCGATGGGGGAGTTAGCTACTGGGCCTCAGGGCTAGAGCCGGCATTTTTATTGGCTCTGGACGGCACCGCTGAAAGAGGTTGCGGAGAAAGTCCCGCAGGAGGTGGAGCTAAACCTCAGGGGCTGAAGGCCGAATTGATTTTGTACGGCTTACGGCACGAGTGGAACTCGTGCCCTTCCCGATCGGTAAAGCAACCGCAGTTTTTCCGCAACCACTGAAAGCTGTACCCCCCGAGACGATACATGACATGGTTGATAGCCTGCTAGACTGACGAGCGAAGAAGCAGCATTCGGCACTCAGCGTTCCGCCAGCGTGGAACTGTGTTGGCTAAGTGCTAAGTGCTGAATGCTAAGGTCAGGAGGCACTCATCCGTGCGTCGACGCAGCGAGAAGAAAGATCAGGCGGGACTGGGAACGCGGGCGGTGTGGGCGGGCGAGAACGTCAAGAACTGGGAGCGTGCCACGCAAATTCCGGTGGTGCACAGCGTTTCTTTTGGCTACGACAATGTGGATGAGTGGCTCGAGGTGGCGCGAGGAAAGACGGCGGGCCACATCTACGGGCGGAACACAAATCCAACGGTGGCTGTTTTCGAAGAAAAGGTGCGAGATCTTGAGGCGGCCGAAGCCGCGACCAGTTTTTCGAGTGGCATGGGTGCGATCAGCAACACATTGTTTACCCTGCTGTCTCCCGGCGACCGCGTGGTTTCCGTCAAAGATACTTACGGAGGGACAAACAAGCTGTTCATCGAATTTCTGCCGCGGTTTGGCATCGAGGTGACGCTCTGCGACACCAGCGATCACGCGGCAATCGAGAGGGCGATCGGGCAAGGGTGCAAGGCGGTATACCTGGAGAGTCCGACGAATCCCACGGTGAAAGTTGTCGACCTCGGGCGCCTGGCCGCGGCGGCCCATCGCCAGGGCGCGGTGGTGATTGTGGACAACACGCTGGCCACGCCCATCAACCAGCAGCCTTTAAAACTGGCCGCCGATCTGGTGATTCACAGCGCGACCAAGTTTCTCGGTGGGCACGCGGATGCTCTGGGTGGCGTGGTGTGCGGCGCGGCCGATCTCGTCGCGAAGATTTATCACTTTCGTGAAATTACGGGGGCATGCCTTGATCCGATGGCAGCGTACTTGTTGCTTCGAGGGATGAAAACTCTGCATCTTCGAATCGAACGGCAGAACGCGAGTGCGCTGAAGATTGCGCGGTTTCTGGAATCACACCCGCGCGTGGAGAAGGTCTTTTATCCCGGGTTGGAGTCTCATGAACATCACGAGATTGCGCGCCGGCAGATGCGCGGGTTCGGAGGCGTACTCAGCTTTGCCATTCGGGGCGGGTTTGATGCGGTGAAATCTTTTCTGCCGCGTTTGCGCGTCGCACATTTGGCGGCGAACCTGGGATCGGTCGAGACGGTCGCTGGTCCGCCATCCACTACGAGCCACGTCGAGTCTTCACGGGAAGAACGGGCAGCTGCGGGCATTCCCGAGGCGCTCATCCGTTACTCGGTGGGGATTGAAGATGCCGAGGATCTTGTCTCCGATTTGCGGCGGGCGCTGGATACGGCTTCTCCGGCAAGGCGGCGGCCAAGAGCGTGAGGAGTTACAAGCGTTATCTTTTTACTATTACCGGCGCGCTGGTAGTTGGTCTTCCGTCCGTGCGGACAGCAGCGCAATCGGCCCCGCCGACCAGCCTGCGTGCCGATCGCGTGGTGGTGATGAAGAAGGAACGAGCCCTTGAACTCCTCAGCCAAGGCAAGGTGATCAGGACGTACAAGGTAGCACTCGGAGGTGACCCCGTCGGTCCTAAGAGTCGACAGGGAGATCACAAGACGCCCGAAGGCGTGTACGTTCTGGATTTCCGGAATGCTCACAGCCAGTTCTACAAAGCGATTCACATCTCGTATCCCAACGAGCGTGACCGCGCTCTAGCCCGCGCTAAGGGCGTTTCGCCAGGAGGCGACGTCTTTGTTCATGGACTGCCCAACGGCTACGGATGGCTTGGAGCTTCCCATCGGCTGAAGGACTGGACCGACGGCTGTATCGGCGTGACGAATGAGGAAATAGACGAGATCTGGAAGGCGGTGCCCGACGGAACACAAATCGAGATCAGGCCGTGAATCTGATGAAACTCAGTTTATTCTTTCCGGGTAAACAAAACAGCCGAAGAGAGGGGACTCTGGTTCGGCTGCTCTGCAAGACAGAAACCAGAGCCTAGGCGCCTGGTTCCCTCTGGAAAATCCCGGCATTCTGAGCATTCCGCTGGGATTCATCGGAGCAATCATCGGAACGCTGTTGAGCCACGAGCCGAATTCGCAGGAGAAGTTCAACGAACTGCAGGTCGGCTCCAACACCGGACTGGACTCAGAAAAGGCCACGGCCGTCCGCCTGATAGTGAACGTGATGGATATCGTTCAGATCTGCATCATAGGGTCGAAGACAACGTTTACGCCGAGGATCAACCATCTTATAATAGTTATAGATATATCGTTGGAAAGGAGTAGCCATGACAAGTGCGGTTGCTTCGAACCGAAACACATCGAACCGGGTGGTCAATGGGCCACGCCAGGAAGATGAAAAATGGGATCTAGTGGTCAATGGGCCAATCGAGATCCAGGAAGATGAAAAATGGGAGCGGGTGGTGAACGGGCCATGCGAGGAAGATGAAGAGAGGGATCCGGCTGCCTAACTCTCCCGCCCTGATGCCCACTTGAGGCACTCAGGGCCGCTACCGAGGAATTGGTTTTTGGAAGAGAGGGAGATCTTTATCAGCGGGTTCGTCGCTTGGTACAGTGCTATGGCGACGCTGGCGAATACACTTTACAAAAGGAGGGTTCTGCCTCTTTTGTGGAATCCCGGATTCGCATCGAAAGAGCAAATCGATCTTCTGGAAACAAGATGCCTGTGGCCAGCGTAGGCCGATCTTACTCGGATCAGTGTCAGGAGTTCGTCAACGGATGGAAGGACCGTGCCTGTGGCGCTGGCCGGGAAGCGCTCACCGATATTCTCGTCGAGGCGTTCAAGGAAGCTTCAACTGTCCAAATTAGAGATTTGCGAGCCAAAAACTCCGCAGGTTCACTGCAGGAAAACTCAAGTTTGCGGGATCTGATCTCCGGTGCGATTGACGATAGTCTGCCCTTGCTCTTCATTTTCTCCGACCATTCGGCGCTGGAAGTGAAGCGGGGCGATGCTGGTTTGCACATCAGTTCGAGGGATGCATAGCGAACGCCCTGTGGAGTCGGTCGGCTAGTTCCGCGCCCATCTTCTGCCTGCGCACGGCTTGGTGATGCCGCGATTGTGTTGACGATTCCCTCGCTGCCCAAGGGCGGAATTATGACCCAGGAGCAAACCCGGGGAATTTTCCCGAGGTTTGCCCCTGAGGTCAGTTCTTAATCCTCTGTTCCGAATTTCTTCAGATCTTCGGGGCCGTCGGCCAGGGCCACGACCTCCTTGCCCTGAGCCATTTCCCGGACCTTTTCCACCGCGTCAGGATTGGCCAGGGTCGAGATATCTCCGGTGTTCATGTTGTTGGAGACAGCTGCGAGAACACGACGCATGAGCTTGCCGGAGCGTGTTTTTGGCATATCCGGAACCACGAGGATCCGTCGTGGACGGGCAATCTTGCCAATCATGGTTTCGATGACCTTATTGACCTTTTCCACAATTGCCGGGCTGGATTCGATGCCCGGTTGCAGGACGATATAGACCTCAGGCACGCGGCCTTTGATCTCGTCCACCACCGGCACCACCGCCGCTTCAGCCACCTCGGGAACCGTCAGGCACGCAGACTCGATTTCCTTTGTGCCCAGACGGTGGCCGGCGACGTTGATGACGTCATCGACGCGGCCCAGGATGCGGAAATAGCCGTCCACGGCGAGCACGGCACCGTCGGCGGCAAAGTATGGCCAGTCATGCCAGTCTTTGCTCTGGGGATTCTTGCAATATTTTCTGTAGTACTGGTTGACGAAGCGGTCGCGATCGCCCCAAATGGTTTGCATGATCCCCGGCCAGGGATTGCGGATGCAGATGTTCCCAGCCTTCCCCGACCCAGCCGAAAGGGGCTCGTTGTTTTCGTCATAGATCACGGGATAGATTCCGGGCACGCCCGGGCCCGCGCTGCCCGGCTTCATGGGATCGAGCGCCGGCTTGGTGCTGCATAGGAATCCGCCGTTTTCGGTTTGCCACCAGGTGTCCACAATGACTGCCTCACCCTTGCCCACAACGTCGTGATACCAGCGCCAAACCTCGGGCTCAATGGGCTCTCCTACCGTGGTCATGTGTTTGAAATGGTAGTTGTACTTGGGAGGTTCATCGTGGCCAGCCTTGCGCAACATGCGAATGGCCGTGGGCGAGGTGTGGAAGATGTTGACATCCAGGCGCTCGGCGATTCTCCACACCCGACCGGCGTCGGGGTAAGTAGGAACTCCCTCATAGATGACACTGGTGGCGGCCAAGGCCAGCGGGCCGTAAACGATATAGGAGTGGCCCGTGATCCAGCCGATGTCGGCCATGCACCAGTACACATCCTCGGGATGAATGTCCTGGATGTATTTGGAGGTGCCGGTCACATAGGAGAGATAACCGCCGGTGCGGTGTTGGCAGCCTTTCGGTTTTCCGGTGCTGCCGCTGGTGTACATGAGAAACAACGGCGCCTCCGCATCCATGGGAACGGGAGGCACGATCTCACCAGCGTAGTTCGGAAGAATCTCGTCCACGAAGAAATCACGCCCTTTTACAAATGGGGAAGCAGACGCATTCTTGCCCTGGTGGCGTCTCCAAACCAGGACCTTGTCCACCGCATGGCCTTCCTTCTTGGAAATATTCAGCGCGATATCAGCGCCCGCTTTGTGGTCAATCAGCTTGCCGTTGCGATAGTAACCATCCATCGTGATCAGGACGTGGCTGGCCGAATCGGCCACGCGCATGCCGCAAGCCTCGCCGCTGAAGCCGCCAAACACCACCGAGTGAATCACCCCCAGGCGGGCACATGCCAGCATGGTAATCGGTAACTCGGGAACCATCGGCATATGAATGGTGACGCGATCTCCGCTCTTCAGACCGCAGAAATCGCGCAACAGGGCCGCGAATTCATTCACTTTCACGTAGAGTTCGCGGTAGGTCAACGACACCGGCGCCTCGCTTTCCGGCTCCGGGACAAAGATGATCGCCGCTTTGTTCTTGTACTTGGCAAGGTGCCGATCCACGCAGTTGTAAGAAGCGTTGATCTTGCCGCCCACAAACCACTTCCAGAAGGGCGGATCGCTGGTGTCGAGCGTGGTATGCCAGTACTGGTCCCAACTCAACAGGTCGGCGTACTCCCGGAAGCATTCCGGGAAATTTTTCTCACTGAAGCGTTCGATGACGTTGGGATCGGTCAGATTCGCCTGGCCGATGAATTTTGCGGGAGGATAATAGTATTCTTCCTCGCGCCAATGAACTGCGATCTGAGCCTCGCTGGTCTCGATCACCGTGCCCTTCTCAAAAGTCCGAGCCATATCAGTCACCCCTTAGATTCTTGAATTTGTGATGCAATCCAGGCAGTTCTTCGCCAGTGTTTACCGGCAAGACGGAGCGCGCCCGCGCGCTCCGTTCAAGCCCATATGATGGAACATTCTGTACAGCACTGCAACCGCGCGGTCACGAATCGCGCTTCCCGGCTTACTTTCTCGCGAGTGACTCCGCGAATCTAAGAAAGCGGAAGAACCTTCCTTTTGTAAACTGTATTCGCTAGCGTCGCCGTGGCAATATACCAGGCGACCAATCCGGTGAGAAGGATCTCCCACCCGGCCACGGCTGCCGGACACTTGCCCAAAACCACGAAGTCCAGCAGAATGAAGGCCAGCAAGAGCAGCCAGAAAAGGACCGCCAGAAACTTCCCGACACCCTGGACCGCAATGCAAAAAGCCAGTGTGAACAGAGTCCACATGAGGAAGAAACCAAATTCCTCGGGATGGCCTGCTGGGATTCCCGTCTTCGGCTGCACGTACAGTAGCACGAATAGAGACCACCAAAAGGCGCCGTAGGACATGAAGGCGGAGCCACCGAAGATGCTACCTTTTCGAAGGTCCACGATACCCGCAATGAATTGGGCCGTGCCCCCGAAGCAAATTGCCAGTGCCAGGGTCGGCCCGGCGCTCCAGAATCCAACGTTGTGCAGGCCGGTCGCCATGGTCGTCAAGCCGAAACCCATCAGCCCGACAACGGCAGGGTTCGCCCACCACTCCTTCAACATACCGCTGTCTGTTAACTCTGCCATATTGTTGTTCTCCTTTTCGGTCGTGTGTCCAGCCACGGCTCATAACCGTTGGCTGGCAGTGCGCTTGCTGACTGATCGAACACATTAAATCCGTCTTGCAACAGCAGTCCGGCTAGGGCTGCGTCTTTTGCAGGCTAGCCGCCACATTCACTACTCCCGAACCTGCCTCTACTGTAAGTTCCCGCTTCCAGTCGGAAAACCCTGGCAGGGAAAAGACGACGACATGCGCTCCCGCGCTGAGGGGAATTTCCGACGGCGTGCTGCCCACGTATTTGCCGTCAAGAGTGATTTCGGCTCCGGCGGGCGTCGAACTGAAATTGCACTTTACTTTCTCGGAAACCTTCTCCGGAGAAACTTGCTGTGCCGCGATCGCGGACGGGGCTGGCGTCGGAGCCGGCGAACTCGGTGGCGTGGCCGCTGGATGAGCCGGGGGAGCTGCGGCGGCACTGGGCTTGGGAGCCGCAACAGCGCTGGGCTGGGTCGGTGGGACAGCCGCCAGCACCTGATAGAGTTCTTTCCTTTCCTTGCCTTTGGCGTCACGGTACAAAACCGTGATCCCGTGTTTGTCTGTGCTCGCCTCAAAAGTCTTCCCTACGGGCAGCGGGGAGCATTTGGACCAACGCGAGTCCACCGTGCATGCAATGCTGAAGGACTTTCCATCGCCATCCTGCACCCGCATGATGTTCTGTACCGTGGGATTCTTGCTCTCGTTGCAGTAAGCCGAGAAGTTCTGAAGATCGCAATCCTTCGGAACCGGCGTTCCCGAGTCCAGCGCGCGATACTCTGCACTTAGAACCGTAATTTCAAGCGGATAAGCCTTGGACGCCTGCGCGAACGCGGGGTTAAGCAAAAACAAGACCGGCAACATTCTGACCAAAGCACGACACGCAACCATAGCGCGCCTCCAGTTCTTGGAAGCTGGGGACAGCATTGTCACCCGGCCAACAGCGGAGCAAGTTTATCCCCAATTCCCTCGTTGCCGATATTGTAGTCCCGGAGTTTGCCCGGTGAGCCGGCATTGTCTCACCGGGCGAAAAGGCTAGAAGGTGAAGACGGGCCCGAACTCCGTCCGATGATCCTGCCACAGATTGTCCGGCGATCCTGCAATCGAATAGTTCTCGTTATTTTTTAGGCGAGCACCATACACCGATTCCTCGAACGCGAACATGCAAAAGGGGTTGACTTTGTAAAACAGGCTTGCGGCAAATACTTTCCCCATCGCCAGCGGGTTTGCCCCTACCAAACTCGCGTTAGTCAGATCCTTCTTTACCATCTGGTCTTTACCGGCGTGCAGAAAGAGCTGCCAGCCGGCATTGTGACCTTTGGGATTTGCCTTGAACCAGCGGGAGAGTGGAAGACCGAGATTGACGAACCCGCCAAAGGCACGGATCGGCCGTTCCGGAGCAACCACTACATTGCCCGTGGGGCAGCCCCCCGCCACGTTTAACGGAGCATTGCAGCCCACCGCGGCGTTACCCAGTCCATCAATAGTTTGGAACTTGATGATGCTGTTCAACCCAGTTTCGTCGGTGTTAAAGGAATTGGCTTGGCCACCGAACATGAAGCGCAGGTCGCCGCCAAAATAAGCGCTTACTACCAGCGTTGCCCACCGCGTTGGCAATTGCAGGGCAACCTGGTTGCCATACATATCGCTGGAACCTTGATAGCCATTCGGCAAAGCCGCAGTGTAAGAACTGCACAGCGCGTTGATCACGCCCGCCGTCAAACAACCACTCGGTAGCAGGCTGGCGGCGTAGTCGGCATTGGTGACGATCGACGTCCGTTTGCCATAGAAGCCGCTCCAGAGGAGTTGCGCAGGCGCAACCCCCGGTGCTGTGTCGAGCTGCCACTGGAATGCCAACCTGGCTTCATACTCCGGCCGGTTGGAGTCGGCACCCTCGCGCTCGCCCTGCCCCAGCTGTTGCGCCAGGCCGGCGACCGTGCCGGACGTTCTCTCGACTTGAGCTGAACTCGGCATCATGATGGCAAAGGTCGGGGAAATTTTCAGATTCCGCCAACCGCCGACTTTCTGAACCAAGCCGACCATCATCTGCGGCGAGCGCTCGTAGACGTCGCCGTAGTAAGCGCCCAGGAATGTGGTTTCGAGGAGGTTGGGCAAGGCGCTCGATCCGAAGAGCGTCCAATCCTGTCCGCCTTCGAAATAGATGTCTGTCCTGTCGCTGGCGGCATAATCCATGCGCACGTACGCCAGGCGCAATTGTGGTTCGTTGCTGCGAAGCGCGGAGACGTTGCGGTTATCCACAACGCTGAAGTTGCCTTCGAAGTCGGCTTCGATCCGGCCCGTAAAAGTCAGCTTCGGTGAAATATCGGGCCACTCAATATTTACGCCAAAACGCGTGGCACGCGCCTTGACGTGGAATTCGGGGTCCTGAGTGGGGCCCGTGCTCGTCGTCGAGGTTGTATTTGCAAACAGGCCGATGAAGGGGAAGTCATCTCCATCGGGCGCGCTGGAGTCATGAGCCGCCGTGGCCTTGATAAAACCGTAAGGCGCCATCTTGACCGGGCCCATTTTGAAAGCTGGGACCAGACCGTCTTTCTTGGGCGGATCGAGGGCAAGCACGCGCACGGGAGCAATTGCTGGGACGACTGCCGGAGCGGGTGGCGGGGCCGGGGCCGGAGCCGCTGCAGCGGCTTGCGGCGCGGGCGCAGGGTCCGGTCTTGAGCTGGAAACCGGGAGGGTTTCCGGAACCGCCCCGGGGGCGGAAGGTTGCGCAGCGGGGCTCGCTGCCGCGGTCGTGTTTGCCGCGTTGCTTGTGTTCGCTGCGTCTTCTTTCGCGGTTTTCGCATCAGTGCTTCCAGCCATGGCGGGCAAAGCCGTGATAGCCAGGATTAGTACGGCGAACATCCACTTCTTCAGCGTCAACATAGACGGTGTCTCCTTTTTTCCGCCCAACTCGGTTGGGCACAACACGGGGCGCAACGCTATCGCATCTTCGCGAACGATGTCAAGGTGGCATGGCCTTGGGAACCACACGGGTTCCTGTCGGCTCAGACCTGTGCACTGGACATGGAGCGGAACGGTACGAGGTTTTGACGATCCTCGCAGTGACGGCGGTCACATATAGACGTGATTTCTGTCGGAAAGTGTCGCCGGCCTTGAAGCTGAGTTGGGTCCAGTTGCCGGCCACATAAGACGCGTGGTTCGCGGCTTCGGCAGATGTCAGGGGGAGTAGACGCCCGCCCCGAGTGTAACGAACGCTCGTCCGGTTCTTGTTGTGAAACCACACTATGATGTGATCTGCATCACTGCGGGCGGTTCATAAGCGAAGCAAAATCTACGTCATCCTCTGCGGAGTCCGATTGAAAATGCGAAGACGAATAAGGAGAAGACAATGAGCCTGGTCAACCCGATAGTGCAAAAGTGGATCGATGAAGGGAAGCAAGACCCGGAAGCTTTTTGGGGACGCGCGGCGGACCAGCTCCCGTGGTTTCGCAAGTGGGACCGAGTGCTGGAATGGACTCCACCGACCTTCAAGTGGTTCGTCGGGGCTCAGACGAACCTAGCCTACAATGCGCTGGACTACCACGTAAAGCGCGGATGGGGCGGGCACACGGCGCTGATCTATCTCAATGAACGCGGGGAGCGGCGTATCTTCACTTATGCCCAGCTGCTTTATGAAGTAGAGCGAGTGGCGGCAGCGTTGCGCGGCTTGGGAATCAAGAAGGGCGACCGGCTCACGCTCTATATGCCGACGTGCCCGGAAGCCATCATCCTGATGCTGGCAACGGTCCGCATTGGGGCCATTCACTCTGTGGTGTTTGCAGGCTTTGGCGCGAAAGCGCTGGGCGACCGCGTCCGGGCCAGCGGATCGCGCCTGGTTTTCACCGCCGACGTTACCTACCGTAAGGGCAAGGACACTCGCCTGAAAGAGATCGTCGATGAAGCGCTGCAAGGGCCGAGTGAAGTAGAGCAGGTCATCGTGCTGAAACGCACAGCCGGGGAGACTCCGTTCACTCCGGGACGCGACCTGTATTGGGACGAGTTCCTTAGCCGCGCTGTAGGCCAGAACGGCGATTATGTTCCGATGGAATCGAATGAGCCGGCATTTATCCTCGCGACCTCCGGCACAACGGCGACTCCGAAACTGGCGATCCACACCCATGGTGGCTATCAAGTTCATATCCATAGCATGGGCAACTGGCTGTTTGCGCTGAAGCCAACGGATGTGTGGTGGTCAACTTCCGACATCGGCTGGATCGTGGGTCATAGTTATATTGTCTATGCACCATTGATCGTCGGCGCCACCACTGTCGCCTTTGAAGGCGCGCTGGATTATCCGACCCCGGAAAAGAATTGGAGGACGCTGATCGAGGAGTTTCGGGTCACCGGCATTTTTACTTCGCCTACCGCGGTGCGAATGCTGATGAAATATGGGGATGCGCCGCTCCTCGAAACCAATCATGCTTATTTGGAGCGGGTGTTTTGCGCTGGGGAAGTGCTCAATGCACCGGCCTGGGAGTGGCTGCAGACGAAGATTTTCAAGGACAGGATTCCGGTCATCGACCATATGTGGCAGACGGAGACCAGCGGACCCATGTTCGGCAATCCGTATGGGCTGGGCATGCTACCGATCAAACCGGGTTCGGCGACGATCGCCATGCCGGGGATTGATGCCGCGGTGGTGCAAGTGGACGGCACGCCCTGCGCCGCGAATGAGAAAGGCATCATGGTGATCCGGCGTCCCTTCCCCGGCTTGACGCCGGCGCTGTGGGGAGAGAAAGAACGCTACGGCCGCGATTACTGGCAGATCATTCGCGATGTCTATTACAGCGGCGATTCGGCGCACATCGACGATGACGGCTACGTCTGGTTCGCCGGCCGCGCCGACGAGATCATTAAGATTGCCGGGCACCGCATCGGCACCATCGAAGTGGAGACCGCGCTGCTCACCCATCCCGCGGTAGCGGAGTCGGGTGTGATTGGCCGCCCCGACGAGCTTCGTGGCGAGGTAATCTCAGCCTTTGTCGTGCTCCGGCAAGGTTTCAGCCCATCGGAGGAAATGAAGAAAGCGCTGCTGGAACAAGTCCGACATGAACTCGGGCCGATTGCTGTCATCGGCGATTTGAACTTTGTGGGGATGCTGCCCAAGACGCGCAGTGGCAAAATCATGCGGCGCGTGCTGAAGGCCGTCACCCAGGATCGCAATGCCGGCGACATTACGACCATCGAAGATGTTGGTTCGGTGGAAGAAGCAAGGGCAGCATGGCACCAGATGAAAGCGGAACTCGAGGCGCAGGCGGCACTGGTTGGGCCACCCGAAACCAGTAAGGTGTCTTGAGAATCCGCTAGCTCAAAGCTCTTTAAGGGCGGCCGTTCCAGTCACGGGGTCAGCTTAAAGACCGTGCCGTGGCCGTGGGCGCCGCCGGTGCTGGTTGTGCCATAGAGATTGCCCTCTTTGTCCATGACTAAACCGGCAGCCGGATTTCCTCCGTCAGCGCCGCCCGAGAACGTGTGCAGCACGGTAAACTTGCCGGCCGGAGTTAGTTCATAGACCGTGCCGCAGCCAGCTTCATTGCATCCTGTACCCGCGCCTTGAAAGGCTGTGCCATAGAGGTTGCCGCTCGCATCCCGGATCACACCGCCATAAGGAGCCAACCCGTCCGCTGCGCCGGTAAAGTTGTAGAGCAAGGTCTGAGTGCCTTCCTTAGTTAGTTCGAACACCGTGCCGTCACCTGACGCGCCTCCGCTTGACGTTGCCCCGTAGAAATTTCCCTCCGCATCCGTGACCAAACGGTTGGGGCCGGGGCCGGAGCCGTCGGTATAGTTGAAGCTGAAAAGTACAGTCTCGGTATCGGATGGAGTTACCTGGAATACGGTGCCGCAGCACTGGGCCCCTGCTTGCCCAGTGGTGCCGTAGAAATTCCCCTTCGCATCGCGCACTAAGCCTGCGACTGGGTTCTCTCCATCGGAGCCGCCGGCGAAGGCGTGAAGGACTGTTTCGCTGCCGGCTGGAGTTACCTCAAACACCGTGCCACAGCCTAGACCAAAGCAGCCGACTGCGCCGCCCTCGTTGGTTGTGCCGTAGAGATTGCCTTCGGGGTCGCGGATCAAACCCGCTATCGGTTGTCCTCCGTCTGCTCCTCCGGTAAAGCTGTAGAGCGCCGTCCCCGTGCCCGGCTTCGTCACCTCAAACACGGTGCCGTAGCCGTAAGCGCCGCAGGCTCCGGTTGTGCCATACAGCGTGCCCTTCGCATCGCGGACCAAGCCAGCATAAGGAGAACATCCGGACGCGGAGTTGAAAGCGAAAAGCACCTTCTCTTTGCCGACGGGATTTACCTCAAAGACTACGCCGAGGCCGGGGGCAGCGCCGCCCGCGAACGTCGTGCCATAGAGATTGCCTTTTGGATCCAGAACCAGATCGCCGAAATAGGGATTGCCGCCGTCTGCACCTCCCGTGAAGCTGTAGAGAGTCTTCAGCGTCTGTGCCTGCGCCGGTTGGGGAGTTGTGAATAGCCAGACCGGCGCGGCGCCGAGCAACAGGAATTTCGGGCCGATGCATTTCAATCGGAAGTGCGACATGACTTTCTCCCAGCGAGTGAGAAACAGATCTCTACCCGAAGCCACTATACTCCCGAATCGGGCTACTGGCGCGACGTTTGCGCGATTCTGCCGTTCCGCCTAGGGGCAGGTGAGCTGCGCGCTACTGGTGATAAAACATCCTTCGCCGCAGTTGCCGACCGCTTCGCAGTTGGTGGGGTTGTCGGCAAAGACCGTGTACGTGCCGTCCGCTCCGCTCAGGCATTGCGCCAGACCTGCGTTGGTGACGGAAACTTGAGTCGTGGGCGCGTTCTGGAAACACGCACCCCAGGTGGCGGATTGCGGAGTCACCGTGAAGGGGGCAGCGCTGTAATGGCCGGTCGCGGTGAACTGCACTTCATGATCGGGACAATTCTGAGCGTCGGCCATGGCGGGACTAATGGTGATGGACTGGAGTGCACTGGAATTCGCGCCGCCAGACTGCGGAATCGCTCCACAGAGCGAAGTAGGTGAACTCGTGCCACAAGACAAAACCAATGACGCAGCCCGAAACAGAGCGAGGGAAAAGAGCGAGAGCGGAAGTTTTTCCATGACGCCCTCCTGCTGGCTTAGAACCTGAGAATTGGCGGCAAGTTGCGCGGGAGCGGGGAAATTTATTGCATTACTTCAGCCGGCTGCCGCCGCGGTTGACGCGAGAGGGTCCCCACCTGTCGGAGGTGATCGTCCGCGAAACTGAATGCGAACGCCCTGGGGCGTTTTGTATCGCTCTCCCGCCACACGAACCTGTTTCTGATCTTTGCGACGATCACGAGTTTCTCCGGCTACACGATGCTCGGCACTCAGGGCTCGAACCCCGGGCAGCCGGAGAAGCCAGCTACGGAGTGATCTCAAACACCGCGCCGGCACATGTTGCGGCCCAGCACGACGTCGTGCTGTAGAGATTGCCGACCGCGTCGAAGATCAGCTCACTAACGGGATTGGCCCCCTGGGTACCACCATTGAACCGGTGGAGCAGCTTTTGTGTCCAACTTCCGCCCGCGTTCGGCGTCAACTCGAAGACGACGCCACAGCCTGCACCGCCGCAGGAACTGATGTTGCCGCCCGCGTACGTCGTGCCATAGAGATTCCCCGCTGCGTCGAAGGTCAGGCCGGCATAGGCATTCGCTCCGTCCTTGTTTGCGAACTGATGCAGCGCCTTCTCTTTCCAGGTTCCATCACCGATCGGGGTCAACTCGAAGACATTGCCGTAACCATGAGCGCCGCCATAAAATGTCGTGCCGTACAGGTTGCCTGACTTGTCGAAGATGAGGGTACCTGCGGGATTCGCTCCATCCCGGCCGCCCGTGAACCGATGCAGCACTTGCTCCGTCCAGGTTCCGTCGGCGTTTGGGGTTAGCTCGAAGATCGTGCCGCAGAAGGGCCGCGACTGCCAGTTGCAGCTCCCTTTGCCGCCACCGTCCGCCGTGGTGCCATAAAGATTGCCGGCCGCGTCGAAAACCAGGCTGACGTGGTCGGGCCACTCTCCATCTCCACCGCCCTTGAACATATAGATGACACTCTCGGTCCAGGTCCCATCCAGGTTCGGCGTCAGCTTGTATACTGTGCCGCATCCCGCATGTTCAAGGCAGGTGGTAGTGCCGCCCGCGTTGGTCGTGCCGTAAAGACTGCCCGTCGCGTCCAAGATCACACCGCCGACGGGACTGCCCCCATCCGCCGCGCCCGTGAAGCCATACAGTACGCTCTCAGACCAGCTGCCGTCCGGGTTGGGCGTCAGCTTGAAGACGAGACCCCATCCAGCGCCATTTCCGTTGATGGAATTGCCCCAGAACGTCGTGCCGTAGAGATTCCCGGCCGCGTCGGAGGTCAGGCCGGACGGGGGACGCCATCCGGTTTGCCCAGTGAAGCTGTAAAGTACGCTTTCGGTCCAACCCCCGCCCGCTGTAGGTGCGAGCTCGAACACCGTTCCGCAGCCGGGGTAGGTTCCGACGTCGCATGGGCCGCTACCGCCATAGTAAGTCGTCCCGTAGAGATTGCCGGCCGCGTCAATGATGAGGCCAGCAAAAGGGGTGCCTCCATCCGCACCGCCGGTGAATGTGTAGAGTGTTTGGTAGGTTTGTGCCCCAGCACTGGGCGTCAACATGAAAGTTACAATGACGATCATCAAAGCCGCGGTCGCGGCCCTCAAGAATCGCTCGTAGGTCATGATTTTTCTCCTAACCTTGCAGATCGAATGAAAGCCAGGTCGAGGAACGAATTCTCTCGGCGGACTTGGAAGCACGATCCTCACGGTTCTCAACGTTCGCTTCCGACCGCGTCACGTCGTTCGCCTGAATTCGTTACAGTTTGCGCTTCGGGGCTTGCCCGGAGAACGGGCATAGATTCGGGTACGGGGAAGCCCGACATTTCCGAGTTGCCTTGATTTGGTCTTGCGGGCCCGCTTGCGAGAGAAGGAACTCGGAGAAACTCAAGCTAAATCTACGCCGCGTTGGCTACGTCTCCAATGACCGGCATCACTGTGCGGTGTGATTGGATAGCAGATTTCCAGGAGTGGGACCACTCTAGATGGCTTTTGGCATGAACAGGTGGGACAATTAGCCCATGGAAGATCACGACGCCTCAGCAGCCTTGGACTCGTTGGCTTATCGCTTGAAGTACATCCACGCGCTAAGGACGATCAAGACAAGCGCCACGACCCAGAGGGATGAACTGCTCATTTCTGTTTTCTTAGCCATGCACCGCATTGTAAGCCTGAAAGGGCTTCTGCGGAACTGTGGCGCCGAGGAGCGGTATTTTTTTTCGTAAACAGTCGTGAAATACGCCCCTCAGTGTCTCTTGATGCAGCCATTGACAGGGTCTTCGTAATCGGCTTCCCGGAAGACCGGCATGGCGTAGGACTGAGTTACGGTTGAGCACGCCACTCCCCCACACGTGCAATTGGTAGGAGGATTGCCGGTGCAGACCGGGCACGTGCTTCCGTTACAGATATATCCGCTCGCCGCCAGTTCCGTCGAGGGACAACCAAACACCCGGTGCACGGCAAAACAGCCGTTGGGGAAGGGCGTATTGTCACCGCTGTAATTGCAGTTGGGCGCGACCTGGCTGGGGTTGCTGAATTGCGAAAGATAGAGCCAGCCCTCGGCCTCGGAAGAATTCTGCCAGATCGAATCGTCATCGCACTCCCAGGCGGTGATCCCAGTCTGGGGATAATTGAAGTTTGAGTCGGCGGATCCATCCACCACACTGGTCGCGGCCAGGTTGAGTTCATCCTGTGCGGTGTAGGTATGACTGGGATTGTTGCAGGGAGGATCGTTGGCCAGTTCGATGCTCATGTTGCTGGCCGCGTTTTTGGTGTAGAGAGGAGAGTCGGTCCAGGTTCCCGCTGCACTGTTGCAGCCCATCGGATAGTTGCCATTCTGACTGGGGCAGATATCGACCGGCGGATAGTTTGGCACCGAGCAACCTTGCACCAGATTTGCATATTGCGGCCCGGAGACAAAGACGGCTTTGTCAAGAAAGGCACTCGCTCCATAGTCGGTCAGCGAGAAGGCAAGTCCACCCGCCCCGCCGCTTTGACCCTGGGCACACATTCCCGCGATCGGACTGTTGTTCGAATTCGTCTGATAGTACTGGGAGTAGGCATAGTTGAGGAAAGTGGCCACGCGGCAGGCCGCGACTTTCAGGCTTCCGCTGCTCGATCCCATTTGCCACGTCGAGTCCCAGGCGAACTGCACGGTCTGGTAACCGAAATGGAATAAATCGAAGGGAGCGTCGTCGATAAAGTTTCCGGCGAGGGTAGTGATTCCCCCACTGGCACTGACAAAAACTACAGTGCCGAGGGATGTCCCGGATGGGGTGGCTACGCCATAGGTGACGCCAAGATCGGGCATATTGGGACAGCTGACCGTGGCGTGATAGCAGAGGGCTTGGATGTCATGACCGCCGCTGGTCTCGGTAACCCAGGCCCCGGGTGATCCGCCCACCGAACTGGGGCAGGTTTCCGAGGTCACGGCGCTCACGGTTCCCAGGGGCAACTGTGATGAGTTTGTCACGGTCAGCGTGGTCGTGCCGGTAATCGTGCCCACGGTCGCGCTGATAGTAGAGTCGCCCACGGTCGCGCTTGTCGCCAGACCGCCGGGCGCGATCGTCGCCACGGTTGTGGCCGACGAACTCCACGTGGCTATGGATGTCAGGTCCTGCGTGCTGTTGTCGGTGTAAGTTCCGGTGGCCGTGAACTGCTGCGTATTCCCCACGGTAATCGATGGGTTCGCGGGCGTCACTGCAATCGATGCGGGCGTTGCCGAGGCCACAGTGAGTGAGGCCGAGCCGGAGATACTACCTACCGTTGCGCTGATGGTGGAATTGCCGACGGTCACGGCTGTTGCCAGACCTCCGGCTGCGATCGTCGCGACGCCTGTAGCGGAGGAACTCCACGTGGCCGTGCTGGTTAAATTCTGCGTGCTGTTGTCGCTGTAAGTTCCGGTGGCTGTGAACTGCTGCGTGGTGCCTGCGGCGATCGAGGGGGTCGCGGGGGACACCGCAATCGATACGAGAATCGCCGAGTTCACGGTCAGGGTGGTCGTTCCCTGCACGGTGCCCGATGTGGCCGTGATGTTTGTGTTGCCCACAAGCAAACTGCTGGTCAGTCCGGCGGAGTTGATCGTGGCTACATCCGGAGCCGATGAACTCCAGGTCACCGAAGAAGTCAGATCCTGGTTGCTACCATCGGAGAACGTCCCCACGGCATCGAACTGCAGCGAATAGCCGGCCGGGACCGTTCCGTTTGCCGGTGTCACCGCGATGGATACAAGCGTAGGCGCGGTCACGGTCAGCGTGGCTGAGCCATTGATGCTGCCGACGGTTGCGCTGATGTTCGAGGCGCCCGTGGTCGCGCCGGCCGCCAGACCTGCGGCGGAGATCGTGGCCACCCCGGTAGAGGAGGAACTCCACGTGGCCATGATGGTCAGATTCTGGGTGCTGTTATCGCTGTAAGTTCCAGTGGCCGTGAACTGCTGCGAATTCCCCACCGCGACCGAAGGGTTGGACGGCGTTACCGCAATCGATACGAGGGCCCCGGAGTCAACGATCAGCGTGGTCGTCGACTGCACGGCGCCTAGGGAGGCCGTGATGGTTGTGCTGCCCACAACCCAGGTGCTGGCGAGCCCGGTGGAGTTGATCGACGCCACGTTCGGAGCCGATGAAGCCCACGTCACAGAAGAGGTCAAATCCTGCTGACTGCCGTCGGAGTAGGTTCCGAGGGCGTCAAACTGCAATAGAAGGCTGGTCGGGACTGTTGTATTGGCGGGCGTGACCGTGAGGGACACCAGCGCTGGAGGTCCCACCGTCAGCGTGGTCGACCCGCATAGGGAGCCGACACAGGCGCTCACGGAGGCCGAACCCGCGCCCAGAGCATAAGCCGAGCCGGAATCGCTGGCATCGTCGGTGATGGTGACGGCTGCCGGGTCTGAGGAACTCCAGGTTACCGAAGCCAGTTGCTCGGTGCTGTTGTCGTTGAAAGTCCCGGTGGCGATCATCGGCTGCGCGGTGTCGAGAGGAACCGTTGGGTTGCTCGGACTGATCGAGATGGAAACCAGGTTGGGCGGGGTCATGGAGGCCGGCTGGTACAGCTCGGCGCTGGCCAGGATGCCGCTGGAGCCACCGCCGCCTGCAATCAGCACCGTTCCGTTGGTCAGCAGGGTCGCGGTGTGGTTGTCGCGAGCGGTGTTGAGATTGCCAGTGACGGTGAAGGCATTCGCGTTCGGGTCGTAAAGCTCGGCGCTGGCCAGGTAAGGACTGGCTCCGGTGCCCCCGGCGATGAGTACCGTTCCGTTGTTCAGCAGCGCTGCGCTGTGGAAATAGCGTGCGGTGTTCAGGCTACCGGCGGGCGTGAAGCTCGCGGTCGCAGAATTGTAGAGTTCTGCACTGGCTAAGATGTTGCCGTTATTATCGAGGCCCCCTGTCAGCAGCGCCATGCCGTTATTCAGCAGCGTTGCGGTGTGGTATGCGCGCGCGGTGTTGAGGCTGCCAGTGGGAGTGAAGATTCCAGCGGCGGGATTGTAGAGCTCGGCCGCGGCCATCGGAATCGCGTTGCAGGGAGGAATCACACAACTGGGAAGAGGAGCCTGACCTCCGGCGATGAGTACTGTTCCATCATTCAGAAGCGTTGCCGTGTGAGAGAAGCGGGCGGTGTTGAGGCTGCCGGTAGAGGAGAAGGTTCCGCTGGCGGGGTTGTAAAGTTCCGCGCTGGATAAGGTGTTGCCCGAGGAGTCTTGGCCTCCGGCAATCAGGACCATTCCGTTGTTCAACAGCGTAGCGGTGTGCTCGTAGCGCGCGGTGTTCAGGCTGCCGGTGGGGGTGAAGGTGCCGTTCGTGGGGTTGTACAACTCCGCGCTGGCCAGGATATTGCCGTTATTATCCAGGCCCCCGACAAGCAGCACGACGCCGTTGTTCAGCAGCGTGGCGGTGTGATAGATGCTCGCAGTGTTCATATTCCCGGCGGGGGCGAACGTCCCGGCTGCGGGGTTGTACAGCTCAGCAGCAGCTAAGGCTGCGCCATTGGAGCCTCCAGCGACCAGCGCCGTTCCATTGTTGAGCAGCGTTGTGGTATGCCCGAAGCGCGCGGCGTTCAGGCTGCCGGTTAAATCAAAACCTGCGGTGACGGTCAGCGAAGTGGAGCCGTTGATCGCACCCGATGCAGCCGTGAGGGTCGCTTGCCCCGGCGCGAGGGCGCTGGCAAGCCCAGCCGCGCTGATCGTCGCTAGACTCGAAGCCGATGAACTCCACGTGGCAGTGCTGGTTAGATTCTGCGTGCTGTTGTCGCTGTAAGTTCCGGTCGCCGTGAACTGCTGCGTGGTGCCGGCGGAGATGGAGGGGTTCGCGGGGGCGACCGCGATCGATACTAACACGGGCGGCGTCACGGTAAGAGTCGTTGAGCCGGTGATGCTGCCTACCATTGCGCTGATGCTCGAAGTGCCCGCGGTTACTCCGGTGGCGAGACCTCCGGCTGCGATCGTTGCGACGCCTGGAGAGGAGGAACTCCACGCGGCAGTGCTGGTTAGATTCTGCGTGCTGTTGTCGCTGTAAGTGCCCGTAGCGGTGAACTGCTGCGCATTGCCGGCGGCAATCGATGGATTCGCGGGCGTGACGGTGATCGATACCAGAGTCGGCGCGGTCACGGTCAATGTGGTTGTGCCCGAGGTGCTGCCCAGCGTCGCGCTGATGGTCGACGAGCCGACGGTGAGGCCGGTCGCGAGACCTCCGGCTGCGATCGCGGCCACGTTGGACTGGCCCGAACTCCATGCCACGAAAGAAGTCAGGTTCTGCGGGCCCCCAGTTCTGAAATTGCCGGTGGCGGTGAATTGCCGGGCGGTTCCCGCAGGAATCGAGGGGTTGGCGGGCGTCACGTTGATTGAAGTCAGGCCGTTATCGTTGCCGGTGCCGCTTAGCGCCACCAGACTGGGACTTCCAAAGGCGTTGTAATTAATCGTGAGTGTGCCTGTCAGGGGACCGATGGCAGTTGGAGTGAATGTGATTCCGACCGTGCATTTCGCTCCGGCTGCGATGCCGGAACCGCAGGTATTGCTGGCAATGGCGAAAGGGCCGCTGACGACAATTGAGGAGAAGAGCAACTGCGTGTTGAGATGATTCAGCACCGAGACTGTATTGGCGGCACTGGTCGTGCCGACCAGGCGGCTGGCAAAGGTGAGGCTGGTTGGAGAGACCGCTACAGGAGCGGTTCCAGTGCCCGACAGAGCGACAGTTTGGGGACTGTTGGAAGCATTATCGGTGACCGTCAGCGTGGCAGTGAGACTGCCCAAAGCCGACGGTGCAAAAGTAACGGTGATGGTGCAACTCCGCCCGGCAGCCAGCTGTTTTGGACTAATCGGACAGTTTCCACCCCAGGTGTAATCGCCCGGAGCAGTTCCGCCAGCGATTGCAATGCTACTGATGGTCAGAGGGACGGTCTGGGTGTTCGTCAAAGTAACAAGCTTCGGGGCGATGGCTTCGCCTACGGGATGGTTGCCGAACGAATAAGTCGAGGGCGTAACGGTGACTTGGGCGAGCGCGGACAAACTGAAAAACAGGAAGAATAAAAGGGCTAGAACAGCTCGGAGCATTGCCCGGCGACTTGGTGGGCGTAAGCCGGGGATGGCACAAGAATGCCTTCGACTGACGGCGCCTGCGGACGTGAGCACCCCCAACCCTCCGGCGACAGACCCCTGTTATCCCCACAAAAACCGTGGGCGACATATTCGAGTCAAGTCGAACCTCTGAAACGGATTGGGGTGAAACTGAGTTCGACTACTGCACAAATTCCTTTATGTCGTAAGACAATACCCTACCGTCAGCGCGCAAGGCAAATGGCACTAAAGTGGTATACGGCGCCGGGATGAGCCGCCATCTCGTCGGCCTTTCTGCGCACGCTGGACACGAGTGAGTGCTCACAAGACATGGGCAATCGGGAGAGTGTCTCCAACTCGCGGATTTTGGTTTAGCGTGGCGCGTCTTTGATATCGGGGAAATCCTCTTCCCAATACTCGCTCGGACGGCGGGCTTCGCCCGGATGCAGTTCGAGGCCGCGCAACTGCACGCGCCGAATCTTGCCGGAGATGGTCTTGGGCAGGTCGGAAAATTCAAGACGGCGAATGCGCTTGAATGGGCCAAGCCGGGTGCGCGTGAATTTGAAAATTTCGCGGGCCAAGTCCGCCGTTGGCTCCACACCGGGCTTCAGGGTGATGAACGCCTTGGGCACATTCCACCGGATGGCATCCGGACTGGGAACGACCGCGGCTTCGGCGACGCAGTCGTGTTCGATCAGAGCACTTTCCAGTTCGAAGGGGCTGAGGCGGTAATCGGAACTCTTGAAGACGTCATCCGCGCGGCCCACGTAGGTGAAGTAACCGTCGGCGTCGCGGTGGGCCACGTCGCCGGTGCGGTAGTAGCCGCCGGCAAAGCATCTGGAGGTGCGCTCTTCATCGTCCATGTAGCCCACCATCAGGCTGGTGGGCTTGGGATCGCACTTCACGGAAATCTCGCCGTCATCCGACTCGTGGCCGTCGCTGTCGAGTAGAACGACGTGATGGCCGGGAGAAGGCTTGCCCACAGCCCCGGGCTTTACGGTTTGTCCGGGAAAATTGCCGAGCAGCAGGACGTTCTCGGTCTGGCCGAAGCCGTCGCGGATGGTGACGTTCCAGGCCGCTCGAACGCGCTCGATCACCTCCGGGTTGAGCGGCTCGCCGGCGCTGGCCAATTCTTTCAGCTTCACCGGGAATGACTTCAAATCTTCGAGGATGAACAGGCGCCAAACGGTGGGCGGCGCACACATCGTGGTGACGCCGCAGCGGGCGACTACCTCGAGGGTGCGTTTGGCGCTGAAGCGATCGTAGTTGTGCACGAAGATGGTGGCGCCGGCGTTCCAGGGCGCGAAGAAACTGCTCCATGCGTGTTTGGCCCACCCGGGCGTGCTGATGTTCAAGTGGATGTCGTCGGGACGGATGCCAATCCAGTACATGGTGGCGAGATGGCCGACGGGATAGCTTTGGTGGGTATGCAGCACGAGCTTGGGCAGGGCGGTGGTGCCCGAAGTGAAATACAGCATGAAGGGATCGGTCGCATTGGTCTCGCCTTCGGGGTCGAAGTCGGAGCTTTGTTCATAGGCTTGCGCGTAGGGCGCCCAGCCTGGTTCGGCTGGGCCAACGACGATGCGAGTGTAATCGCCGCCGAGTCCGGCGAATTTTTCAGTCAGGCCGGGGATGGTGATCACGTGCCGGGCCTTGCCACGATCGAGGCGGTCGCGCAGATCGCCGACGGTAAGCAACGTAGCCGCAGGGATCACGATAGCGCCCAGCTTGAGGGCCGCGAGCATGATCTCCCAAATCGCGACCAGGTTGGGAAGCTGAACGATGATGCGGTCCCCGCGATGGACTCCGTGCTGGCGCAAGAAGTTCGCAACCTGGTTGGAGCGTCGCGACATCTCGGCGAAGGTGAGCTTCACCTCGGGACCGTTTTCGTCGACGATCCAAAGCGCGAGTTTTTGATTGTCGCGGGCAAAGGTGTCGAAGTAATCCAGCGCCCAGTTGAACGTATCGAGCTGAGGCCAGCGGAAATCGCGGTAGGTGGTTTCGTAGTCCTCGCGATGCGTGAGCAGGAATTCGCGCGCCGCCAGGAAAGCTTTGAGCCCGTCACGCCGATGCACATCGGCCGTTTCGAGATGGCTGACTGTCATAGGCAAACTCCTGGAAAGCGAAATGACCGAGGAGACGCGCGATTCTTCATCTTCGGTAACACTATAGCGCTTAGGGGCTACACGCGCGGCGAAAACTGGTGGGTGTGGTCGCGATAGGCAGTGATCGCTCGATACCTATCACTCCTCCGATGCAACGGTGGCAGGGTATTGTCGTGAAGTTATACGCGAAAGAATTGATTGTGGGTGTAATCGCGAATTATCGACCAACTAATCTGACGGAGACTCAAAATCATCACTGAAATAGCTCTGACTGTACGGAACCTGCGACCAGCCAGTAGCAGTCGCAGCATGGTCCCGACGGCTTTCCTTTACGGTGCCAGTAGCCCGATCCGAGCGGTAGCCTGGGTGCCGTCCGACGCTGTCGCGGTGACTTCGTCGAAAGGAGCGGTTCCCTTCGCTTGCCATGTTGCCACGTCAGGAGCGGTGTAAAGGCCGCCTGTGTTGACGGTTCCCAGCTTAGCTGACCATGTAACGGTGAGATTCGGTTGCGGGGTCAGTTGTACGGATTCCCCCAAAGCCAGCGCAGGATTGGGAAGCGTGATGTAGAACTCCGCGTCCGGCTCAAATATTTCGGCAGTGTCGCTCGCCTGCCCAAAGCTATCACTCCCACCCGCGATGAGAACGCGTCCGGTCCCTAGCATAGTGATGCCATAGTCCGAACGATCCTCGATCATGCTTCCCGTGAATGAAGACCAATGTGCTGTTTCGTCAAACACGAGCTCGGCTTTGGTCGACATTCCATCCCTTCCGGCTCCGCCCACGTGCACGCTGAGTCCATTCTGCAGCATCACGGAGGTGAAATATAGCTTGATGGCCGCCAGGTCGCCGATATTGGTAGCCAACCCAGTCGAGGAAATCCGTTCGATGCTGGTAAGTCTTTGAGCGGTAATCCCATCGGGGTTCTCCTGGGCTCCGCCATAGACCTCGATGGAGCCATCATCCATTGGCAGTATGCCCGCGTCAGAGCGTGCGGTCAGCATTCGACCGATTACCTGCATGGTTTCTGTTGCTGGATCGAAGACGAGCACGTCGGCGGAGTCTTGGGCGTTCCCGGTACCGAGATAATGGGCGGTCATTCCGCCAACAACGAACACACGGCCGTCGAAAGCCTGCGCGGCGCTGGCGTAATAGCGCTCATACAGCAAAGGATCCGAGCCCATCAGGGTTATAGGACGAACGGTCCATGTCGTGAGATCGAGCACCGAGGGAGCCGCCATTTGAGTGCTCGCGGTTGCGCTCCAGATTGCGCCGCCGAAGATGAAGACGCGCTTACCAGGCAACAGAAAGCAATGCAACCTATCGTTGCCAGAGGTCCCGGTGGGTAACAGTTGATAGCCGGCGACATGCTGCGACGAAAAGCTGTTGGTTGACGGGTCAAAGATATCGACGAGCGACAGATCGGGCATGGGCCCGTAATTGCCAGCGCCTGAGATCATAAGTACGCGCTTGTCGGACATCATAACCGCGCACTGTTCGGTTCGCGCAACACTCATCGTGGATGGAACCAATGAGAAGAGTTCCGTTGAAGGGTCAAATAGCTCTGCGCTGTTGTAAGCCGCGAAATTAGGGTTATCAATGAGAGTGGTGTTGCCGCCCGCAATTAAAACGCGACCGTCAGCGAGTAGAGTCGCGCTGGGGGCGATCCGCGGGTACGACATGTTGACGGTGGTATTCGCACTCGCCTTGGCAATTGCGCTTGTCGCACCGTTGGTCTTCCGGAAGGTCCCATAAGTGCTTTTAGCGATTTGTGATCCTGTGGAAGTGCCGCCGCCTCCGCAGCCGGCTAGTATCAGAAGTTGTATCAGGAACGCAAGCAGCGCAGAAGTTAGCCTTACAGACGAAGGGCTCATGGAACACCTCCTCTGGGGGATGGTAACACGGTGAGCCTAACCAAAGTTGCGGTCTTGGCAGCCAAATTTTGGACCTAAACTGGCGGGCTCGGCTCGGGGAGGCGTAGAGTGGAATGTTTGACTTTAATGTACGAGGTGTAGTTTGAAGCTTCTGGTGATCGGGTCGGGGATGATGGGTTCGGCGGCTGCGTTTGACATGGCGCGGCAAGCGCAGGTGGAGTCGGTCTCCCTCGCGGACAGCGATCTCAAACGCGCGCGCGAAGTGGCCGCTCGCGTAAACAAGATTACTGGCGAGAAGAAGGTGCGCGCGGTCGGGCTCGATGCCAGCAGTCAAAGTGCCGCTGCCAAGCTGATGCGCGGCCATGATGCGGCGCTCTCTGCCGTCCCTTACAGGCTGAATCTTGGACTGGCGAAGGCTGCCATCGAAGCGCGCTGCCACTTTGCCGACCTCGGCGGAAACAATACCGCGGTCCGGCAGGAACTCGCGCTTGCCGGCAAAGCGGAGAAGTGTGATGTGGCCATCGCTCCCGACTGCGGCCTTTCTCCGGGAATGGCTTCCATTCTTGGCGGAGAACTGGTGCGGCGACTCGGCGGCCGCGCCGATGCCTTGAAACTCTACGTTGGTGGCCTTCCCGAGAAACCAATGCCGCCGTTCCACTACCAACTCGTGTTCTCGGTGGAAGGATTGATCAACGAATATGTGGAACCGGCGCGCATTCTCCGCAAAGGCAAGCTGGTCACGGTGGAACCGCTCACCGAACCCGAGGAATTTCACATGCCGGGCTTCGCGACGCTCATCGCCTTCCAGACTTCCGGGGGCACCTCGACCTTGCCCGAAACCTTTGAGGGCCGGGTGGGCGAGTGTTTCGAGAAGACACTGCGCTACCCGGGCCACTACGATCTGCTCTGCGAATTAAAAGCGCTGGGACTTTTCTCCAGCGACAAGATGCGGGTCAACGGAACCGACATCACGCCGCGCGCCGTGATGTCGAAAATCTTCGAGGGAAAATTTGCCGGAAAAGGCCCGGATGTCTGCATCATGCGTCTGGAAGCGCACGAGTCCGTGCGCACGCCGGGCGTGCGCGGCCTGCTGGGCGGACGCCTCAAGGGCCGCGTCGCCGCCTTCACCCTGGTCGATCACTACGACGCCAAGACCGACATGAGCGCCATGATGCGCACCACCGCATTCCCAGCCTCGATCGTCGTGCAAATGCTCGCGTCGGGCGCCATCACCAAACGCGGCGGCGTGCTGCAGGAACGCGACGTCCCCGCCGACCTGTTCTTGGATGAGATGTCTAAACGTGGAATTCACGTCCAGTACAGCGTCGAGTAGCCCCGCTCAATTCGGTCGGGGTAAGGGCGCAGTTGGTACGATGTCCGCCCGGCAACGATCCGGCAATTGCCGCGGGTGGCGCGGCTTTCAACATCCCTTCATCTGCAAAACCGCTATACTTTTCGGCCAAATCCATTAAGATGCTAGGGCACCCAAGACAGGTGCCGCCATGGAGAACCCCGCTTCACCGAAAAAACTGGCAGGCCGCTACGAGGTGCGGCAGATCCTCGGGCAGGGCGGCATGGGCCTTGTCTACCGAGCTTACGACACCGTCGTGCGCCGCGAAGTCGCGGTCAAGACCATCCTCGATATTCCCGATCCCGCGTCGCTGCAACTGTTCTACAAAGAGTGCGATGTGCTCGCCTCCCTGAGCCATCCCAACATCGTTGAGATCTTCGACATCGGAGAGTTCGAAGAAGAGGGCAAGAAGAAGCCGTATTTTGTGATGCCGCTGCTGCCCGGCAGCACGCTAGATCATTTCATCCGCAAGGCCAGCCATCGTCTGACGGTGGAGCGCACGATCGACATCATGTCGCAGGCCTGCCGTGGACTGCAGGCGGCGCACGAGCGCGGCCTGATCCACCGCGATTTAAAGCCGAGCAACATCTTCGTGATGGAAGACGACTCGGTGAAGATCATCGACTTCGGCGTGGCGCACATGGCCGATGCGCATACCACGCGGGCGCAGAAGGGCACGCTGCTCTATATGTCGCCGGAGCAGATCGAGCTGAAGCCGCTGTCGCCGGCTTCGGACATTTTTTCTCTGAGCGTGGTTTGCTATGAGGCGATGACCGGACGAAACCCGTTCCAGCGCGCGCGCGCCGATGAGGTGGTGGAAGCCATTCTGCATCAGATTCCGCCGCTGGCCGCGGAACTGAATTCCCTGGTGAGCCAGCCCGTCAGCCGCGTGCTGCACAAAGCGATGGCCAAGCAATCCTGGCATCGTTTCGCGAGTGCACGTGATTTCGGCGACACGCTCAACAAAGCGCTGCGCAACGAGCCTATCGAGTTTTTCGATCCGGAGCGCACCCGTCCACGATTGCAGCGCGCCACCAAAGCTTTGGAAGAAGGAGATTTTCAGTTTGCCGGGGAGATACTGGGCGAGCTCGAGGCCGAAGGCCACATGGATACTACCATTGGGTCGCTGCGGCGCCAGCTCGACGGGGCAGTCCGGCGAAAAACCCTTTCGCAGTTGCTCGACGCCGCCCGCGCGCGCTTTGAAGAAGAGGAAGATCCGCTGGCGCTGCAGAAGTTGCAGGAAGCTCTGCAAATTGAACCAGACAACGCGACTGCGCTCAGTCTGAAGAGCCGGATTGAAAACCGGCGCAGCGAGCGCCAGATCGACAACTGGTACCGGCTGGCCCGTCAGCACATTGACAACCATGCGTACGCGCATGCTCGCGAGGCTTTGCAGAATGTTCTCCAACTCCGGCCGCAGGAGGCGCGGGCGCTGCAGTTGCTGGCGGAGGTCGACCGCCAGGAGCAGGAATACAAGAAGCTGCGGCAAGAGAAAGAGCAAATCCATCGTGCCGCGATGGAGGCGTGGCACAAAGGCGATGTGAGCAACGCGCTCGCCAAGCTGGGAGTGGTGCTCGATCTCGACCGGCGTGCGCCGGATTCGATCAACCGTGAGAGCGGCGCCAACTACCAGAGCTTCTACAACGAGGTGCGCTCCGAGCACGACGCGATGAACACGGCGTATGCCGAGGCGCGCAGAAATCTCACCGAGCACAACTTTCGCAAGGCCATGGATGCGTGTCAGGCCTATCTGACCAAGTATCCGAATAACGCAATCTTTCAGGCGCTCAAGTACGACATCGAGGAACAACAGCGGCAGGAGCTTTCTGCTTTTATCGCGTCGGTCGATCGCCAGGTCGAGGCGGAGCCGGATCTGGACAAGCGCGTGAACATTCTGCGCGAGGCGCTTGATCAGCATCCGGGAGAGTCGCATTTTGAACGCGCGTTGCGGCTGGTGCAGGACAAGCGCGACCTGGTCAACTCCATCGTCGCCCGCGCGCACCTGCACGAAGAGCAGGGGGCGTATGGCGATGCGCTGAACGATTGGGAAATCCTGCGCACGATTTACAGCCAGTATCCGGGATTGACGTTCGAGGTGGAGCGCCTACAGAAGAGGCGCGACCAGCAGACGCGGATCGAATCCAAAACGCGCCTGGTCGAACAGATCGACACCTGCCTGCATTCCAGCGATTACGCTCGCGCCCTCGATCTGCTGCAGGGGGCAGCGGCGGAATTTCCCAACGATGCCGAACTGACGGAGCTCGAGAAACTCGCTCAGGATGGAGTGAAGCGCAAGACCGAAGCTCACCGCCTGATGACTGAAGGCCAAGACCTGTTCGCGCAGAAGTCCGCCGAGGGAATCAAATTGCTGCGCCAGGCCTACGAGCTGGATGAAAACAATTCCCTGGCACGCGCAGTTTTGGCGAACGCTTTGGTCGAACTCGCTCGTACGACCGTAGAAGCCGATTGGCGGGAAGCTGAAAAACTGGCGCGGGAGGCCCTCGAGTTGAACCCCGGGCATCCGATGGCCAAGACAATACGGAGCCTGATCCACGATCAGAAACGGGAGACCTTCGTGGAGGAATGTGTCTCGCAGGCGCGCAAGCTGCAGGCGACCGCCGATCTGGCAAACGCTTTGTCGCGCATCGAAGAGGGATTGTCGACCTATCCGCGCGAGCCCAGGCTGCTGCAGATTCAGGAGACGGTGCAGCGGGACCTACAGACCCAGCGCCGTCAGATGCGCCGGCGAGATCTGGAAGAGTTGCGGCGGATGGAGAGTGAAATTGATGCTGCCGCGGATGCGGCGGCGAAGCAGGTTTTAGGGGAGCGCGTGCGAGCCGTGGTGGAGAAATATTCGACCGATGGAGAAATGCTGTCAGTGGCCAACGGTCTGTTGCACCGCCTGGGCTTGCTGGAAGTGGGGGAAAGAATTGCGACCGGATCGCCTGACAGTGAAAGCGCAACGCTGACCTACCACACTCCACCAGCCAACGCCCCTGAGCCTTTCCTGGAGGCGACGAGTGATGTTGCGATCCCTTCGCCGTCAAGCGCAGCTGACTTGGCTGCCAAGTCCGCTGCATCGCAAGCGCCACCGGTGCAGACTGCACCGCCGGCCAAGGTCACCACGTCCGCGGGCAAACCGGCTGCCGCCAAGCCTGCTGCGTCAGTGCCCAAGGTTGCGGCTTCCTCCTCCAGTCTCAAGCGGTCGTCGAGAGCGCCGCAGCGTCACACGAACCTGATTGTCGGCACGGTCGCTGCAATCGTCGTGGTGACGGCGGCCTTCGTGTATGTGCGAAACCGTCACGCAACGCCCGTCGCACAAATGCCCGAACCAGCGCCTGCCGTCACCGCTCCGGTAGCGCCGTCTCCCACGCCTGCGCTGCCCGGGCTGAAGCTGTCTTCCGACACCGGCACGGGAAAGGTGACTTTCGACGATCAGCCGCCCGCGGAATTTCAGGATGGACAGTGGGGTCTCGACACGATCCCCCCCGGTGAACACAAGCTGAAATTCGAGGGGGCGCAAGGAGAAGCGGCTTTCAATTTTTCAAGCGCTGCGGGAGCGGTTCCAGTCGTCAACGGCCCTATCTCTGCGAAGAAAGTACTGGCTGTGGTGGTGAGTGGCACGGCCGGCCATCTGCGCGTGTATTCCAGCGATTCCGCAGCGAAGGTGAGCGTTGATGGCCAGTCTCCGGTCGAAGTTCCGCAGGACGGGCTAGACCTTTCCTCGGTCGCGGCAGGCGCGCACGAACTAGCAGTAACTCGCGGCAGCGATCAATACAAGCTCGACATTGATGCGGGAGCGGCGTCCACGCTGAACGCCTTCCTCGAGTCTGGGCAGAATCTGGGCACACTGGTGGTGATCACCGGTCAAGACAAGGCGAAGGTTTTTCTTAACGGAAAGCCGCAGCCGCAACTTACACAGGGCGGCCAGTTGCGCATTCCGAATCTCGATCTGAAAGACTACACGGTAAAAGTGTCCAAGAGCGGTTTTCAGGACACTCCGGAACAAAAAATTCGCATTCGAAAAGGAGAGCAGGGCAAACTGGTCTTCAATCTTCAACCGGTCTTGCATCTGGCTTCGCTGACGATTCAGGGCGGAGTTCCGGGAGCGACAGTTTTGGTCGACCAAATTGCCGTGGGGACGGTTCAGCCCGATGGGACGCTCACCGTGAACACAGTTAATCCCGGAGATCATGTTGTCGAGTTGCGCAAAGACCGGTTCAAACCGAAGCAGATCAAGAAACACTTCGTGGTTGGATCAGCCGTGGCCTTAGCGGCCGCAGATGTCGCGCTGGACGCTGCTCCCGGCGAGTTGAAAATTACGTTCACGCCCGCCGATGCTCAAGTGGCCGTTGCGAAAGCGGGCGAGACTCCCGTGAAGGTGACGAGCGGCGGCGCGCTGAGTCTGGCTGCCGGTTCCTACACGCTCACGGCGAAGACCGCCGATAACTTCAGCCGGTCGTCGACGGTTGAGGTGGCCGCCGGTCAATCCAGAAGTTTGGACCTGTCGCTCGCGCCTGACGGCATGTCCAAGTGGGATGATCAGACAGGTTGGAAGCAGGAGAAAGGATCGTTCGTTCACAAGGGCGGCGACTTCGTGATGTACAGCCTGACTCCCACGACGGGCACATTTGTTTTTTCCGCCATGCTCACCAAGGGCCACCGCATGCAGTGGATGCTCAACTGCACCAACGCCAACAACTATGTCTTGTTCCAGATGGACGACAATAACTTCTACCGCACTGTGGTGCGAAACGGTCAGAAGGGCGACGAGACCAAGATTCCGCACAAGGGCGACAAGAAGAGTTTTCGCACCATTCAGGTCCGCGTGAGCCCCAATGAGATCGTCCACATGATCAGGCAGGGAGACAACTGGGTGGCGCTGGACCGCTGGACGCAGCAGGGAAGCAATCTAACTCTCGGCAGATTTGGTTTTTACATTCCCGGTAATGATCAGATCGCGCTCTCCAGCTTTGGCCACTATGTTGACCTGAACACGCGGTAGCTCCGACCGATAACCAAAGAAAAAGGATGTCTTCCACTTTGTTGGTGGATTAGGCTATTGCTTACACTGGAAGCCCATGGTGGAGACTCTCCGCTGCGTCCGCTGCACCGCCGACCTGCCTGCGACGGCAAAGTTTTGTCCGAAGTGCGGCACGCCAGCCGATGTGCAATACGAGGCGACTGCGGACTCGGATGCCCCCACGATCGAAGAATCATCTCCCCCGCACCGGAATTTTCTGGACACGCCCGCCCTCGATGAAGGGCGTTTTGTTCCCGGCCAAATTCTCGCAGAGAGATATCGCATCGTGGCTTTGCTGGGCAAAGGCGGCATGGGCGAGGTCTACCGTGCCGACGACTTGCGCCTGGGCCAAACCGTCGCCATGAAGTTCCTGCCGGAGGCGGTGGCGCAGGATGGCGCCGTGCTGGCCCGGTTTCACCGCGAAGTGCGGCTGGCGCGGCAAGTCTCTCATCCCAACGTCTGCCGTGTTTTTGACATCGGAGAAACGTCCGGCCTGCCCTTTCTCACCATGGAGTATGTGGACGGCGAGGACCTGACCTCGCTGCTGCGCCGCATTGGGCGCCTGCCGCAAGACAAAGCCGTCGAGATTTCGAGGCAATTGTGCGCGGGATTGGCGGCAGCCCACGAGGCTGGCGTCCTGCACCGCGATCTCAAGCCGGCCAACGTGATGCTCGACAAGCGCGGCAAGGTGCGCATCACCGATTTTGGTCTGGCCGGATTGGCCGGCCCAGGCGACGACCAGATGCGTGGCGGCACTCCCGCTTACATGGCCCCGGAACAGCTCGCCGGCAAAGCGGCCACTGCTGTCAGCGATATCTACTCGCTCGGTCTGGTGCTGTACGAAGTCTTCACGGGAAGGCGGGCATTTGAGTCTTCCAATCTGGCGGACTTGGTTCGACAGCACCAGAGCACGACGCCGACGAACCCGAGCAAACTGGTGGAAGGCCTGGATCCGCTGATCGAGCGCGTGATCATGCGCTGCCTGGAAGCGGAACCGCACAGCCGGCCCAGTTCCGCATTGCAGGTTGCGGCCGCGCTGCCCGGTGGAGATCCGCTGGCGGCAGCATTGGCGGCGGGCGAGACGCCCTCGCCGGAGATGGTGGCCGCGGCTGGAGGCGAGGGAGCACTGTCACCGAAAGCGGCCTGGGGCATGTTGGTGGCAACTCTGGCGATCGTCGCCGTGATCGTGGGACTTGCGCCTTACTCCACCGACCTGGGTCTGGCGCCCCCACGAAGGACTGCGAGCGCACTCGAGGTCCGAGCCCAGGAGATCATCGAAAAAGCCGGTTACACCGGTACAGTCGCGGACCGCACGTGGTGGTTCGAGCGCAATTACGACTTCCTCTTCTATCGAGCCACACATCTGCCCACTGCTCAAGCCAGCCACGAGCTGCCACATGCGGCGCAGGGAGTGTTGGGATTTTTCTACCGGCAAAGCCCCACCGCGCTGGCGCCGTCGAATGCCGGTCTCCGGGTTACCACCTTCGATCCTCCCTACGAAGTGTCAGGCATGGTCACCGTTTACCTGGAGTCGGGTGGCCGGCTGGTTGCATTCGTGGCTGTGCCCCCGCAAGTGGATCCCACATCGGCACCCGCCCCAGATCCAAATTGGAGCGACATGCTCGCCACGAGCGGAATTGATCCGGCCAGCTTGAAATCGGCCGAGCCGACCTGGCTACCTCCTACGGGATTTGATCGCCGCTTTGGTTGGCGCGGCTTTTATCGGGAAGACCCCAAGACCGACATGGAGATCAGCGCCGCAAGTTACCGGGGCAAGCCAGTGTACTTCCACGTCATCGGTCCGTGGTCAACGGCGTGGCGTATGCAGATTCAGCGACCGCTTAGCCGGTCGAGCGTGGTGCGCGAAACCACTTTCCTGGCCGGCGGTTTTTTCACGTTAATTCTGGCCGCACTGTTCGCCCGGCATAACATTCGGCTGGGACGCGGGGACCGCCGAGGTGCATTCCGCATCTCTGCCTTCGTGTTCTCCGTCGCCATGATCGCGGGACTGTTGACTTCCCATCACATTCCTGCGCTCGGCGAGGAATGGCAGATGTTCGTCCGCATGATCGGCCAGGCGCTGTTTGCCGCCGCCTTCGTGTGGCTCTACTACCTGGCGCTCGAGCCCTACGTCCGCCGGCAGATGCCGGAACTGCTGATCTCGTGGAGCCGTCTGCTCGCCGGAAAGTTTCGCGACCCCCTGATCGGGCGCGATCTGCTGGTAGCATCTCTGCTCGGCACCATCGCAGCGCTCGGTGTTCACATTTCCAATTCGCTTTCCTTCTGGCATAACATTCCCGGGGAAACAACCATCCCGACCAATCCCCTGACCTTGAGTTCGGCGCGGGATGTGTTGGGCTATGTGCTTGGCAGCTTGCTGGCCAATGGAATTTTCCCGGCGCTTGCGATCACATTCAGCTTTTTCCTGGTGCGCTTGTTGCTGCGGAACTACTGGCTCAGCGTGGCCGTGACCGGAATTCTGGTGCTGCTCACCGGTCTGGGAGGAGAAAACTTTGCTGTGGAGATGCCATTCGTGGTCCTGACGACTTCTGTCATCATGTTTGCCCTGTTGCGCCTCGGCATTCTCGCTGTGGCGGTTGGCCTTTTCGTCTTGACTCTGTTGACTTCCTTTCCCATTACTGTCGATTTCTCCCAGTGGTATTCCACCCAATCTCTGTTCATGTTTGCCGTTTTCCTCGCGCTTCTGTTCTACGGTTTCCGCGTGGCTTTGGGAAGCCATCCGTTGCTCGGGGAGGGAACGTCGGAGTGAAGTCGATTCTCGCCGTCTCCGCTCGAACATTCCCTCAATTCAGCCTTCATGACTCTGCACTACGCCGCCCGGAGAAGAGCGCAAATGATGAACTCCAGCTGGAACTGTAAATAGCAGAAGACAAAGGTAATGGCGGAGAGAGTGGGAAAGGAACTCTAGGCTGAATTCTTCAGGCAGGACAAACATTTTCGTGGCCCACCTATTAGCCGTGTGCTGGTATACACAGCGTGCTCAGGCGACGATCCTGCCTGACGATTTCTGTCTGGCACTAGCTCCGGTTTATTGAGAGAAAGCCTTCGCATTGAGAGAAATCGTCAGTTGCCCCGATATTCTTCCAAGTACATCGTGCCGTAGCCCGATCAAGATTGTCTTGCCGCTACGTTCAAGTTCAGGGGGCGGGGTCAGTATTCCTGCGGTAACAGGAACGTCGTCACGCTATGGTCCCACTCCGTAATGACCCAAAACCGGGTTCCGTTCGACATCCTGTAAGCCGACAGAAGCCGTTCGCCGAGCAGAAGACTTTCCTCATTCGCTCGCCAATCCTCTGGGTTGACTTCGCCCCAATCGCCAGCGATGTGACGAATGAGGTACGCAATCGGATCGTCGCCAGCGTCCGCGAATGCAGCGAGCACACCGGGAGTCGCCACGACTGAGCCGGGAGAAAACTTGATGCCGCTCAAGCCTCCCTCTCTTTGCATGAACCCTCCAAGGGCAGAGGATTATGGAGCAGCGGAAGTCTTTTGACACGCTCAGAGATCTCCTTTCATCTCGCTTCAGAAAGCGCGTGTCGTAGCGATTGCTATTGACGATCAACTCCACGTAGTCACAACCCACATGGAGGATTTATGGCAAAAGCGAAGAACGGCAAGGCGGTCGATGTGAAGAAGGCGGCAGCGGGTGACAAGTCGGAACCGAACGGCAACGGAAAAGCGGAGACGGCCAAGGTTGTGAAGATCCAGACTCTCATTCCGGCGAACACGAAGATCGTGAAGCGCGGCTTTGTCAAAATGTTCGTCGATTTCGTTGTGAAGCGCGGCTCAGTCACGACTGACGACCTCGCAGCGGAGTTCGCTGGGCGGCAGGTCGAAGGCAAGAAGATCACCAAGCAGCGCGTGCTCCGCTATGCGCACTGGTGCGTCAACAAGGGCGTCCTGAAGGCCAAGTAGAGCGCGGTAGGGACGCTTCCAAAATGCGTCCTAGTAGAAAAGATTTTTCTTCGCCTCCACGCTAGTTCACGGTTGGAGGCGATTTCTTTTACTCAGCGCCTAGTAGCGTCCGCCAGTACCAGCGCGGTGCGGCACGTAGATTCGGAAATGGGAGGAGAATTCAATGCTGATACGCAACAACGATGGCGAGGTCGCCGGAGAAATGAATGTCTCGATCACGCAGGATGGCACCGTGATTCGAACGAACACGCTGTATCAGAACGGACGTCCCGTCACGCAAAACATTTCGATCCGCGATAGTCAGGGAAGCGTGCGCACCACGAACGTGATCGGGGGGAAGATTCTGCCCTAGTCCGTGTCCACGGGCCGGGTTCCCAAGATGAGCACAATCGCTGTGAGGCGATCCGGGATTTGAACCTTCGTCCCGCCCGGCATGGCCTGCGCCATCGCGATCAGGGCTGGAGTGCTGATTTCTTGGAAGATGGTCAGGTTCAGCAGCGCCATCCGGGCGTTGCCTTTGATCGGAGGCAGCACGGCAAAATTTCTCATTCTAAGAATCTACGGAGCAGTAGGCCGGAGTCGGCAACGGATGTCTGGAGTCCGGAAACGCAATAGCGCCCCTCCTCGCTCGTCGGGTATAGGCGCTGAGCTAGGGGTGAGGTAGAGGCTTGGACGCGCCTAGAACGGGCTGTAGATGTGCTAGCGAGGCTCTCGTACGGCAAACCTCTGGGCTTCAGGGTGAAAACTAGTTGGTGGCTGTTTTCCAGTAAGCAACCGGGGGACGTCGCATGTGAGGAAGCACGCCACGCCACGCCACGCCACGCCACACCACGTTTAAACCCACTCACTCTGCCGCTCAGGTGCCGATAGAGGCACGAATCGGCGTAAACAAGTAGCGCCGTCTAGGTGTCTTCGTCCTCGACTGGTTTTGCCGAAGGTTGACCGTCCAACTTGGACGATGGACGGGGATCTGCATCAACACCCGCCGCTGTAAAACGCTTTTTCCGGCGCCCGTGTCCCCCATCATCATCATGTGGCTGCTCTCTAACGAGCGCGGAATCGAGAGCGATTCTCGTCCCCTCGTTGTCAGGAAGGAAATGCCATCCGCTCCAGTCTTTTTATTGAATTCCTTGACGGTAACCATCTCAGGGCCCTTGAGCCTACGTCCATCTTCTTCGCTGTGGCGCCGTGCCCGGTTCCTCCATAGGACTGCAAGTAAAAGACTGAGCACAAATACTCCCAATGCCCCGACCCAGGCAGGTCGTAGCAGATCGCCGGGCGTCTGCCCCAGGTAAATCCGCTCTGCAAGCATCCGGTTCATTTGCACGCTTGTGTAATGCACCGTGTCCACCTTCAGAGCAACCGCTCCCGCCTGCCGCGCCTTCGCCGTGAGCGCAAAGGAGGGCCATACTTGCAAGGGGGCGGGCATCACGTCGGCGTCGGTGGCCATGCTGTGTTGCCCTTGTCGGTCCAATTTCGAGAGCACTTGGTAGGTGCCGTCCGGACTGGGAAAATTCTTTGTGCTCGAATATTGAACCCAGTACCACTGCTGCAACGGCGTCCAGACCTCGACGTTTTGGTACGTGAAAACACCTATCCCAGCTACAAAAGCAAGGACTAAAGCCACAAGAGTCGGCCACAGCCAATTTTTTGACAGGCCCAGCGATTCCCGTCGACCCAATAACCGATTCACTTTTCACCCCCAGTCCTGGGAACCTTCCGTAGTTCGCCGCGTGGACCGACTGGACTAATTAAAGACGCTCCGAAAAACGTTGGTCATCTCAACCCGCTTTGGAAACTGATGCTTGGTCCAGCTTTTCTCGTGCCTTTTTCAGCTTGTCCGAGTCAGCCCGGTCGATCAGCCGCTGCATCTCCTCGGCTGTCAGTGCTTCGCCCTTCGCTTGCTTGAAAAGTACGTTCAGGAGGATCGCTCGAAGCGCCACCACCTCAGCCATGACCGCATGGGCTTCGAAGGCCAGTTTTTTGCCGACATCGCCTCCGGCAGACTAAATGTTAGGATCACATCGACTCGGGATTTTACTCGTGCGCGGGACCTACTTAGGTTCGCTGGGATGATTCGGGCTCGTCGACTCTCCAGCGGGGATGCGCTAATCGCGGCCTGTGGCCTCGATCTCGCTTATTCGGAGAAACAGCGTGTTATTTTTTGCACATCGGATCGCCCGTTGCACTCGATTCTTGGAGACATTACGGCTTACACTTCTGCTCTAAAGCTGAGATTGTTCCAAACGTAATCAGAAGAAATGATGGTGGTGAATCGCGTCCATGGCCGGGGGCAGCCATCGACAACGTTGAGCGGAAATCCGGAAGTTCACGCCTAGAATCTTTCATCGTGGTCTTGGGCGCCCCCGATTTTCAGCGGTTCTGGATCGCCGGTTTCTGAGGCGAGTTTTTTCAGGCCGACTGCATCTGGTCAAGCCCTAACCATAAAGTGACGCGTCTAAGCCCGCAATCTATTCCAAGATCGCAAGCTGGAGTCCCACTCTCCCGAATAATCTTGAACTGGTGCTAATCCGAAAAATCCCTAGGATCATGCCCGTCCAAGAATTCTCGACACCGATAGCATTCACTGCCCGGAGTTCTTCTCCAATTCGGTGTTCTTAGCCGAAGACGCTTTTCTTTCCATTTTTTTCCCCACTCTACCCGCGCCTTTGCAAACCGGCGTTATTCCAGCGGTGCTCCCTGTCAAGGGTCTTCGATGAACGCGTGAGAAACCGCGCCCTTGACAGGTCCGCGCCGCTGAACGCCCCCAAACCGTCGCGGGTTTCGCGAAGAAAAAAATTGTTTTTGAAGGAGAAGTACATAATGCCGAACACAACCGAAAACAAAGACGGTTACGGCGTGGCAAGTGAATGGCTGACGAGCGACGAAGCTGCGCTGTACCTAAAAATCGAACGCCGCACATTGTTGCAGTGGGTCCGGCAAGGAAAGGTCCGCGCCTACATCCTCTCCGGCACACAACGCCACGTTTGGAGATTCAAAACCTCAGACTTGGATGCTATGCTGAGCGTGCCCGCCGTGCTCTCGATTGATGGGAGGATCAAATGAGAAGAGTACGGCACACTACTGGAAGTGTTTTATTCGACAAGGGACGAGGTACTTGGAGATTCCTGCAATGGGTGGACGGCAGGCGACGATCACAAACACTCGGCACGAAGCAGGAATTGCCGACGAAAGCAGCAGCGTGGAAGACAGCAAGCACGCTAATGCCGAGGAAACCTAAGCAAGCGACCAGGATCACGGTCAGCAGCCTGGTTGAGGTCTATCGGGCAGAACGAATGCCGCAACGGTTCAGCACACGGTACAGCTATGATCAGTGGTTGACGAACCACATACTTCCTCACTGGGGAGAGGGTTCGATCACTGACGTAAAACCGCGCCCGGTTGAATTGTGGTTGCATTCTCTCACGCTGTCTCCCAAGAGCAGAGTTCACATTCGGGGCGTTCTGCATCAACTTTGGGAGTTCGCTATGTGGCGCGGTGATGTGCCGGCAGAGCGCAATCCGATGACTCTGGTCACTGTGCGCGGTGCAACCAAAAGGACGAATGCTCCGCGTAGTCTTACGTTCGAGGAGTTCCAGAGATTCGTTTCTGAACTCCCGGAACCATTCCGCACGATGGCTCTGTTGTGTCTGTGTTTGGGGCTCAGGATCAGCGAATGCCTAGCACTCAAGTGGGCAGACATTGACTGGCTTGCAAGCAAGATCGGTGTAGAACGTGCGATTGTTCGGCAACGAGTGGATGAGGTAAAGACGGCAGGTTCCAGAAAGCACTTGAGTATAGATGGCAGCCTGCTGGAAGTGCTCAAGACGTGGAAGCAAACAACGCAGTTTTCCGCACCGGGAGACTGGGTTTTCGCTTCCCCGACACGGCTAGGCCGTCTTCCGTGGTCCTATCCGCGAGTCTGGGGAGCATTCCAGAAAGCAGCAGAAGCAGCGAAAGTCGGCAAGCTGGCTACTCACACAATGCGCCACAGCTACAGATCGTGGCTTGACGCTGTGGGAACCCCGATAGCCGTGCAGCAGAAGCTAATGCGACATGCGGACATCCGCACGACGATGAATATCTACGGCGATGTGGTGACGAACCAAGAGTCAGAGGCACACAGCAAGATCGTGGGTTTGGCTCTGCCACGCGCTTAATGGATCGCGCTACGGATCACAGCTCAGCCAAGTGGTTGAAAATATGGCGGAGAGAGTGGGATTCGAACCCACGTTACCCTTTCGAGTAAACACGCTTTCCAAGCGTGCGCCTTCAGCCACTCGGCCATCTCTCCGGCGAAAACCTGGGAAGGACGATAGCGTTCCGGAAGGCTATCGCATACGCCGAGTCGGGTGGAATCCCCACGCACCGGCGTCATTTCATTCTATGGTCAGCGGCGCGGGAGCGCAAATGAGGGCGGAGAGAACGATGCTCTTGCAGGGATGAAGCGGGTGGAATCCTCACGGGCAAAAGATTTAGGAGAGTTTTTGCGGAGGGGTGGAACTGGACGAGTCTGAATTTGAAGGCGCGGCTGGTGCACTGGAGACAGCCGCTCCTGCGGCAGCGCCGGCAGCAGCGACGTTCGCGCCATCGCCGTTCTGAGGAGTGGCCGTGGGAACTGGCGGCGGCTTGACTCCATCCACGACATGGTGGCTCAGGCAGTAGAGCGCGAGTTCGAGCCGATCGGCGACGCCCAGCTTGTCATACACCTTGCGCAGGTAGTTCTTTACGACCTGTTCGGTTGTACCCACGCGGACTGCGATTTCTTTGTTCTTCATGCCCTGAGTGACGCAGGAAACGATCAGCGTTTCCTTGGGCGTAAGTTGAACTTTGGGGCGCGCTCCGGAAGGACGCAGACTGTGGCCGCGGAAAGCTTCCATGACCCAGTGAACGGCTTGGTTCTCGAGCCAGGATTCGCCAGCGGCAACTTTGCGCAGGCAATCGACCAGCGTTTCCGGTTCCACCTCGCGCGACAGGATGCCGTGGGCGCCGCGGCGGAACAGATCGAGCGTAAGTTGTTCGTCGGATGCGGGTGTGACGACCACGATCTTCAGTTGCGGCGCCTGGCGCAGGAGTTCAGTCACGGCTTCGACGGGATTGGGCGCCAGCGCCGACTCGAAAATCAGGACGTCGGCGGAGAACTTCGTTACCGCGGATTGCGTCTGGGGCAAGGTCTCGGCTTGGCCGACCACACGGATATCGTCCTCGAGCGCGAAGATCTTGCGCAGGCCGGCGCGGAAAATAGCCTGGGTATCCGCCAGGATCACGCGAATCAGCTGGCCCGTGCCGCCATTCTCGTGAACGCCGTGATTTTCTCCCACGCTGACTGAAGTCGTTGCCATCAGTTTCCTTGCGCCTATGCCCGCTCGAAATGGTACTCGTCGATTACAACTCCAACCCCGCGACGGCCCTGATCTTCAAAGCTGCGAACCACCCGGCCGTGGCAGTCAATCTGTATGTCGCACCGGGAGCCCATGACGTCACCCGGAAGCAGGATCGTGAAGTCCACCAGCGAGCCGACGGCCACGTCGCGATCCATGGCGAAAAGCACGCCGTTGGCGGAGATGTTTTGCGTCTCTGCGGAATAGGCGCCGCTCTGCGACTTCAATTCCACCGGCAGATGCAAAGGAAAGCGCGGAGCGCTCTGCATGGAGGCGTAGTGCTTGGCCTCCGCCTGCTGCGGAATCGTCAGTTCCTTGTCTGCCTCAGCCGCCACGACTCGATTGCACCTTTCCTGAACTTTTCTCGGAACTCACAGGCAGCGTACACCCAGGAATCAAGCTCGCAAAGTTACCGAAGTCATGGGACGGATGGGTGCTAACTGCTTGTAGATGAGGGAATTAGAGGGAATTTGCGGAGGGAAAACTGGCGACTGAATATGGGTGACAGCACTTAGCATTCAGCACTCAGCATTCAGTCATTTCGGGGGTTTATCTAAGCTGAATGCTGGGTGCTGAATGCTGAGTGCTAGAACTTGGTCACTTCTGTGAAATTGAAGTCGCGAATCTTCATGGCGGGCACGACCATGTCAAATGACTCCTCGCCGCAGGAACGCAGGGGCACGCTCATGGCCTCGACGTTCGAGAGCATGTGGATGAGGCTCTCGTTGAAACGGAAGTTGCGGATTCCCCGTTTGATTTTTCCGTCCTCCACCAGGAACGTGCCATCACGCGTCATGCCAGTCACGATTTTTTCGTAAGGATCTACTTCGCGGATATACCACAGCCGCGTGACCAGGACACCGCGCTCGGTAGATCCGATCATGTCAGCGAGAGTTTGCGGATTCTGCGGTGCGGCAAAAACGATGTTGAGCGGCATCTCGCCCATTTCGTTGGGCAGAGGGAATCCGTGGCCGGTGGCCTCGATAGGCCCAACTTTGTCTTTATGTTCCGAGTGCTTCATTCTTTCAGCTGTGGCCCGAGCATAAACAACCCGCTTAACCACTCCGTTCTCGACCAGAGGCACGCGCTGTCGCCGCATGCCTTCGCCATCGAAGGGAGACCCGGTTTGCAGGGGATGGGTGACATCGTCCCAGATGGTGATGTTCTCGCCAAAAAGTTTGTTGCCGATGCGGCCGGTGAGGAACGAACGCTGGTCCAGGATGGCCATGCCGGAGTAATCCCAGAACATGAAGCCGACGATGTCGAGCGCGGCGGACGGTTCGAGGATCACTGTGTATTTCCCAGCAGAAATCTCGGCGGGATGCGCCGCGTCCAGCGCCTTCTGCGCGGCGGTCTCAGCCATTTGTAGCGGATTGAGGTTCGCCACGTCCGGCGAGTTGGCCTTCTGCCATCCGGAAGAGTCGGCGCCGAGCATGGTGATGGAAACCTCCGCCAACGTTTGTGTATGCCACTCGCTGAGGCCGCGGGAATTGAAGATGCCCTCGACAGATTCGGAACTGGAAAAAATGCCAGCGGTGGTGAGCTTGTGTTTCTGCGCAACGTCGACAATCTTTTTAACGCCGTCGGCGCGAGTTTGCGGAGTGATGGCCGCAGTTTCGGCAAAGTGGCGGGAGGGAAGTTGTGTGGCGCGAACGCCCTCGTCCGCGTTGCCGCGAGCCTCATATGAATCTGGCATGGGCAAGAGGTCGGGATCTGGATGCTGAACCTTTGCCAGGGCCTGCGAAGATTCAACCACCCGCCGCAAGCCGTCATCGTCAAACTTGTTGGTGGAGGCGCGAGCGGTACCTCTACCGAAGACGGCGCGCACGGAGACGACATGGTTTTCGTCCTCGACATTTTGATGGATCGTATTGTTTGCGAAGCGGGTGAGCGCGAACCTCCCGCCGGAAAGGAGGACTTCGACTTCATCAGCACTCGATAGTTTTCGGATGCGGTCGAAGACGTCGGCGGCTTGGTCTTTGGTTAGCATTCAGCACTCAGCAGTCAGCATTCAGCCAGCTAGCCGTTCGGCTTCAACCGTTGCGAACTAGAGAAGCTAGCATGCGCTTTACGTCGACAACGCCACTGTTCAACTGCCGATGGTTCGTTGTCCAACAACTTGAGGTCACGCGCAAGACGGAAGTGGTATTCCAATTCGCTGGCCGAACCGGCTGCGATGTTGAGGTAGCGTTGGAACTCTCCGTTCCCGCGTTTGCCACAACCTTCCGCAATGTTGGCGGCGATAGAAGCGGCACATCTGCGTATTTGGTTATGCCATAGACTTCTTGTTTTGGAAATCCACCCGTGCTTCGGTAAGAAGCCAATACGAGCAGGTGCGCTTTGTGCCACACTTGTAAATCCCTAAAATCTTTCATCTAGCAACCCCTTCCACGGGCTGAATGCCGAGTGCTGAGTGCTAAATGCCATTGCATAAACTCAGAAATACTTTGTGACAGCTGTCACATGCTGCGATAAGCGCTTCCCACTTTGATCCGCCGAAATCGCGACGGCGCCGCTCCGTGGCCTGTTCCCATTACCTGTTGCGGCTGGCCTTTGCCGCAATTCGGTGTGCCCCAGAGCGTCCACTCGTCGCGGGAACAGATGGCGTCCAGCGAATTCCAGAACTCAGTGGTGATGCCGGAATACGATGGATTCTTCACCATGCGCAGGCGCTTGCCGTGCTTGATTTCCCAGCCAATCTCACAGCCAAATTGAAAGTTATATCGACGGTCGTCGATCGACCAGGAGCGGTTGGTTTGCATCAGGATGCCGTGATCGGTGGCAGCGATCAGTTGCTCCAGACTAAGTGGCTTCTCGCCCGGCAGCAGGCTGATGTTGGTCATGCGAATCATGGGCAGACGGTTCCAGCCTTCAGCGCGCAGCGTCCCGCCGGAGCGATTCTCGCCGATGGTGTGCGCGGTCTCGCGGGAGCTGAGGTAGCCGGTAAACAATCCATCGGTGATGATCGGAGTGCACTGCGCGGGAACGCCCTCGTCGTCGAAGCCGAAAGTTCCGAGGCCGGGTCCGTGCTTCTGGCGAGCGTCGGCTACGACATTGACTAACTCACTGCCGTAACGCAGGGTGCGTAGTTTGTCGAGCGTGAGGAACGAAGTGCCCGCGAAGTTCGCCTCCATGCCCAGGACGCGATCAAGTTCAATGGGATGTCCGATGGATTCGTGGATCTGCAACCCAAGTTGTGAACTATCGAGAATGATGTCGAACGTGCCTTCCGGACACTGGTCAGCATGATGCAGTGCAACCGCCTCTTCCGCGATGCGGCGGGCGTTCTCGACCAGCTTCAACTCTTCGATTAATTCGTATCCCTTGTTCTGCCACTGCCCGCCATAAGAATTGGGATAAGACCGCTTCTGAATCTCGTTGCCCGCGAACGCGTATGCGGCATAGCCCGCGCCCGCGGAATACTTGGTCTGATGGATGTCAGTGCCTTCCGACGATACGAACCATTGCTCCTCGCGATTGAAGTTGAGGTTGGATTCGGCCAGGGTGATGCCGGCAACGGCGCGCAGTTCGGAGTCGATGTTCAGCAACAGTCCGATATTCTGCTCTACCGAGATGAAGAACGGGTCGATCACATGCCGAGTAGTCCACTCGGCGGTCACGGGCTTCTCCGGAGCGAGGCGGACGTTCTCTTGCTTTACTTGGGCCGAAGCACGGGCAATTTCGACCGCGCAGGCCGCGGTGGCTTCGACTCCTGACCGCGAGAGATCTTCGGACGCAGCGAACCCCCAGGCGCCGTCGGCGAGCACGCGTACGCTCATGCCGGTGGACTCGGCGTCGGACGCGCTGCCAACCTTGCCGTTCTTGGTGGTGAGCGCACGGCTTCTCTGGCTGACGATGCGGGCATCGACGTAGCTCGCCCCGCGTAGTTCGGCGAGATTCAAAGCCCAGTTAGCGATTTGCTTCATGCGGAAAGACAAATTTACCACGGAGAGGAGATCAATGTGGCGCGGGCGCTTCTGCCCTCGAAATGCCGACAGTGGATGAGAGTCTGCGGACGCCGATGTGGTTTAGCCCGGCTGCCTTTTTGACTGCCGACAAGGTTGGAATACCGTGCTGCCTTGCTCCTGGTTAGGTTTCGCGGGCATGAGTGCCCACGCCACATGAACCTTACGGCGTGGCGTGCGCCACGTCCAGCGCTTTCTTCACCGCCAGCAATTCCTTCAACACCTCCCGCAGCTTTGTCGATTCCAGCGCATTCGCTCCGTCGGATTTTGCAACCTTCGGATTGTCGTGTACTTCCAGAAAAACGCCATCCACGCCGGCAGCTACCGCCGCACGCGCTAGAACGGGGATGAACTCGGGCTGGCCGCCGCTGACAACTGGGCTTCCTTCGTCGGTTTGGGCAGAGGGGAGCTGAACGGAATGCGTCGCATCGAAAACCACGGGCGCAAATTTGCGCATGATGGAGAGTGAGCGCATGTCCACGACGAGGTTGTTGTAGCCAAAGCTGCTGCCCCGCTCAGTGAGAAAGACTTGTGTGTTGCCCGCCTCGCGGCATTTTTCTACCGCGTGCCGCATGTCCCAGGGGGAAACGAATTGTCCTTTCTTGATATTGACCGTGCGGCCGCTGAGCGCCGCTGCAACCACAAGATCGGTTTGACGGCAGAGAAACGCGGGAATCTGCAGCACGTCGGCGACTTCCGCGGCCCGGGCGACGTCTGCCACTTCGTGAACGTCGGTGAGCACGGGAAGTTGGACTTCGTCTTTGATCTTCTTCAGAATGCGCAGGCCTTCCTTCAATCCGGGCCCGCGAAAGCTGCGAATCGAGGTGCGGTTCGCTTTGTCGTAGCTGGCTTTATAAATAAAAGGAAAACCGAGTGCCCGGGTCACGCCTTTGATGATCTCGGCCATGCGGATAGCGTGCTCTTCGCTCTCGATCACGCACGGGCCGGCAATGAGGAAAAGATTACCCGCGCCGATGCGGACATCGCCGACTTGGAACGTCAGTTTCAAGTTTCCAGTTTCAGGGTTTCCAGTTCAAGTCCTAGCCCAGCAGCGAGGCAAGCGCACCCGAAACTGGGAACCAGAAACTGGAAAATGTTTTTATCTTCTCGTTACTTTTTCCGGACGATGAAACATCTCGACCGCGGCAGTTTCTTTCTCTGCCCGCCGCTTTGAGCCGTGCTCATACGCTGCCGCGATGAAAGTGCTAAACAGCGGATGCGGCTCCAGCGGCTTCGACTTGAACTCGGGATGAAACTGGCATCCGATGAAATGCGGATGATCGGGCAGTTCCACCATTTCCACGTAAGTGCCGTCGGGTGTTGAGCCGGAGATGCGGAGCCCCGCGGCCACCATGGGCTCTTCGTACTCGCGGTTGAATTCGTAGCGATGGCGGTGGCGCTCGCTGATCTCGAGTTTGCCGTAAATCTTGTGGGCCAGCGTGCCGGGCTCAATCTTGCAAGTCCACGCGCCCAGGCGCATGGTGCCGCCAAGTTCTTCGACGCCCCGCAACTCGCGCAGTTTATAGATCACGCGATGGGGCGTCGCCTGGTCGAACTCGCTCGAATTCGCCTCTGCGAGCCCGACCACGTTGCGGGCAAACTCCACACAAGCAGTTTGCATTCCCAGGCAAATCCCGAAGTAGGGAACTTTATTCTCGCGGGCATAGCGGATCGCGATCAGCATGCCCTCGATGCCGCGCTTGCCAAAACCGCCGGGAACCAGGATGCCATCATAGCCTTCGAGTTGCGCGTCGTTACTTCCGTCGCCCGCTTCCAGGCCCTCGGCCTCAATCCAGTTCAACTGCAGCTTCAGGTTGTGGGCCAGCGCGCCATGGATCAGCGCTTCTTTCAGCGACTTGTAAGAATCTTCATACTCGACGTACTTGCCGACGATCCCAATCGTGACCGTGTCTTTGGGGTTGTAAACGCGATGCACAATGTCTTCCCACTTGGTGAGATCGCGGTCTTTCGCTTCCAGGCGCAAATATTTCAAGACCAGCGTGTCGACGCCTTCATTGGCGAACACGAGCGGCACTTCATACACCGATGCCACGTCTTTGGCCGTGATCACAGCTTCTTCCTGCACGTTGCAGAAGAGCGCAATCTTCGACTTCAGTTCCTTGGCGAGAAAGCGGTCGGTACGGCAGAGCAGAATGTCCGGCTGAATTCCGATGCTAAGCAGTTCCTTCACCGAGTGCTGCGTGGGCTTGGTCTTCAGTTCCTGCGCAGCCGCGATGAACGGGACCAGAGTTACGTGGACAAACAATGTGTCCTCGCGGCCGAGTTCCTGGCGCATCTGGCGGATGGCTTCCATGAAGGGCAGCGATTCGATGTCACCCACCGTGCCGCCGATTTCCACAATCGCCACGTCCACGTCCACGTCCTGCGCGACTTTTTTCATCGCCGCTTTGATTTCATTCGTGACGTGAGGAATTACCTGCACTGTCTTGCCGAGATAATCGCCGCGACGCTCTTTGGCGATGATCTGCTCGTAGATGCGACCGGTGGTCCAGTTGTTGTCGCGAGAAAGTTTGGCGTGGGTAAAACGTTCGTAGTGGCCGAGATCGAGATCAGTTTCGGCGCCATCGTCCGTGACGAAGACCTCGCCGTGCTGGAACGGCGACATCGTCCCCGGATCGACATTGAGATAAGGGTCGAACTTCATCAGGTTGACTTTGAGCCCGCGGCTTTCCAGCAGGCAACCGATGCAAGCCGCGGCCAATCCCTTGCCTAGAGAAGACACAACTCCGCCCGTTACAAAGATGTACTTCGCTGGCATCTCTTCCTCGCTCTAAATTGTGTTTGAAAGATTGTGCAGGTGGGGTGCACGATCAATTATGCCAGAACAGGGCTGTGGAAAGAAATAGGAGAATCAGGGTGGAGAAAAAAACTACGAACTACGAATAGCACGAAGTCCGAAGGATAATGCGGAGAGGTTTTCTTCGTGGAACTTTGTCGCCTTCGCGGCTCGATGAGGGCGCGCGTTGACTATCCCGAGGATGTGGGCGAAAATGAGTCGAGTACTTCCCTCGATCCTGACTCCGTCGGGGTAGGCGGTTTTTCCTCAATCGTGGGCCTGTGGCGCAGCTGGGAGCGCGCTTCCATGGCATGGAAGAGGTCGTCGGTTCGATCCCGACCAGGTCCACCAATTCTCTCAACAACTTAGACGGGGCGCGTTTTCAAGCGGCGCTTTCTTCGGGCCAGAGCGCCCGGATGTTGCTATTGTTGAATCATGCAGCGCCCTGCCCAAGCGCGTCTAAGGCGTTTCTATTCTTGGTTGAGAATCGCATCCTTTCTTCTTTGCTTAATAGTGCCGACCTGGCTGCTTTCCCAAACGATTTCCGGAACAATTCAGGATCCCTCGGGAGCGGTCATTGCCGGGGCGCGCATTGAGATTGCCGGCGGGGAACTGGCGCAGCCAGTCGTGCTATCGACGGATGGACTGGGAAAATTTGCGTCTCCCGACCTGAAACCTGGAAGCTACTCTCTGCGCGTGACGCGAGATGGTTTTGAGCCGCTGGTCAAGACTCTGGATTTGCAGGGACCGGTCCAACTGCAACTCACGCTTGCCATCGCCCAACAGAAGGTGACCGTTTCTGTTCCCGGGAAGAGCGCTGCCTTTGCCAATTCCGACCCGGTCTACCGGCAACTCCGCGAGGTCGGTCTGGGCCAGACCTTTCGTTTTGATAACTTCACGCTGAATGCGGACGCCGCAACCTTCCAGTTTCAGAAGGGCACGCTGACTTTCCTGGCTCCGGTGGATGGAGTTGTGACCGGCGCTATCTTCATCGGCGAAGGGCACTTCAATCTGAAACCAGTGACGCATCTCGATGCCCGTGAACTAAGCCGACGGACCGGGTGCTGCCGAGGTGAATGAAGATTTCACAGACGTGGTTTTCCGATTCACGCGGGAAGGTCGCATGAAGTTCCTTCCGGGATTGGGGGACCGCACCGAACCCGCAGCGGAGGCGGGCGCTGTCCTCAACCATTGGCGCGAGAAGATGCGACAGCGTCGCGAGCGCCCTCTGGGTTACAGCGAGTACCTGTTAGAGGGCGAAAGCATGGACAACGTGGACGCCGACCTCCTAGCGGCGGTCTACAATCCCTCGCATCCGGAATTCTTCAATGCGTATCTCCGCGGCAAGAAACATAAAGACCTGCGTTTTTTCCTGAGGACTCGGGTGGGAGCGCTCCCTCAGTTCGATTCCCCGGAGGAGGTCGCGCTCATCAACTTCGATCCCGAAGGGATGGGGCTGGAGGATGGCGTCTGGTATCTGGCCCACTTGAAGTCCGAATACGCCAACCGCACCGCAAGTTCCGGCGAGGACCGCCGCCTATTTGCCACACACCGATACAACATCGAGACTGTCATTGCCAAGAACGGACATTTATTCAGCAGCGCCAACATCAGCTTCGAGCCGCTGGTTGCCGGGGAACGAGTACTCAAGTTTGGCTTGCTGCCGAATCTGCGAGTCACGCGGGTGGCGGACGAGCAGGGCCAGGGCCTCTATTTCATTCAGGAGAGCCGGAAGGAGGACGGTTCGTTTTACGCGATCCTTCCGCAAGCGCCGCCGCTGGGCCAGGAACAGTCCATCCACGTCGAGTACGCGGGCGATAAGGTTCTGGAAGAAGCGGGTGAAGGAGCCTATTACGTTGGCGCCCGTACTTCTTGGTATCCCAACCTGAATGGATTTGGCGAGAAGGCTCTCTATGATCTGACTTTCAAGGTCCCAAAGAAATACAAAGTCATCAGCGTCGGGACGCTGCAGGGCGAATTGATAGAGCTGGATCTGGCGGTCAGCCACTGGATCACGCCGGTCCCGGTGGCTGTGGCTGGATTCAATTACGGCCAGTACGAGAAGCTCGAGCTGCCGGATGACATAACCGGCTTCAAGATTTCGGGCTACTACCTGAGTGAATTGCCCGACAACCTGCGTGGCTATTCCGCACTGAGAACCCTCGCGCCTCGCAGCATGACAAAGTACGCGCTTGAACAAACCCGAGCCCAGCTGCAGCTCTGCAGTTTTTATTTCGGCAAAAGTCCTTACGACGAGATCCACATCACCGAGCAGCCGAATTTTGATTTTGGTCAGTCCTGGCCCACCCTGGTTTACCTTCCCATCTCGGCCTACACGGATTCCACGCAGAGGTGGCTGCTTTTCGGACACATCAACAACAAATTCAGCGGCTTCGTGCAGGAGGTGACGCCCCACGAGGTTTCCCACCAATGGTGGGGCCATGCCGTGGGCTGGGCGTCGTATCACGACCAGTGGCTGTCGGAAGGCTTTGCCGATTTCTCCGCTGGCTTGTTCCTGCAGCAGGCCGTCGCGGGAGACTGGCGGAAGGACTACATCGAATATTGGGAGCGCCTGCGCCACCGCGTTCTGGAGAAGAATACCTTTGGCATCGCTCCCAACGACGCCGGCCCCCTCTGGATGGGGGAGCGGCTGGTTTCCCCGCGCACGCCGGATGCCTACCAGAACGTGACTTATCCCAAGGGTGCCTACGTCGTGCAAATGCTGCGTTCGATGATGCGCAACACTCAGGATAAGGAACCGGACAAGGCATTCATCGCCTTGATGCATGACTTCGTCGAGAGCCACCGCGACCGGGCAGCGACCACCGAGTCCTTCAAGGCCATTGCCGAGAAACATATGACCAAGGCCATGGATTTTGGAGGAAACGGCCGCCTGGACTGGTTTTTTGACGAGTGGGTCTACGGAACGCAAGTGCCGCGATATCACTTCGAGTACCAATTCACTCCGGCAGAGGGTGGCAAAGTGAAGTTGCACTTCACTGTTACCCAGAGCGAGGTGGACGAGCACTTTGCCATGCCCGTTCCCATCTTTGCCGACTTCGGTGGGGGCATGATCCGAATCGGCCAGATCGGAATCGTCGGCAACACCAGCCGCAGTGCCGAGGTGCTGCTGCCCAGCCAACCGAGGAAGGTGGCCTTGAATGCCTACAAGGAAATTCTGGAACGATGAACGTGTGTCGCTCTTTCTCTCCTAACGAATCCTAATTTCGGCTGACAAAAGCGGCCTTCCTTGAAGGATGGTTTGTTCCTTGAAGTGATTGAACCGTGGTTTGTGGCCTGCGCCGCTAAAGTTTGTTCTTCCTAAGCCGATGTGGCCCTTGAATGGCAGGGGTTCTGCCAGAGTTCTTAGCACGAAGGATCGAATTCTGAGGAGAGACTAATGTCGACAGCACCCATTTCCCATCATCCGCTGAGCCAGCAAATGCAGCAGTATTTTCAAACCCGGCAGAGCGATCTGCAACAGCTCGGACAAGCGCTGAATTCCGGCGATGTGGCCGGCGCACAGGCGGCCTACAACAAAATCGAAACGCTGGGACAAAACGGCCCCTTTGCGAATGGAGATCCGTTCAAGATCCAGCAGCGCGAACAGGACTTCAACACGATCGGACAGGCGCTGCAATCCGGGGACCTGGCCGGCGCGAAACAGGGGTTTGACGCGCTCCGGGATACGTTTACCGCTCCGCCCCCAGTTTCCACCAGTGGCTCCGGCGGCGTTTCCGGCCTGAACTCGAGCACTGGCCCGGAAATTATCCTGAACCTTAGCAACAGCAGCAGCAGCACCAGCCCGGAGCAGATCACCATCAATATCAGTAACCCGGCCAGCGGCGGAGGAGAGAAAATCTCCATCGGCGTGGGTAACCAGGGCGCCAACGCGCAGGAGGTTACGTTCAATCTGAATCCCAACAGCAACGAGCAGATTGTCCTGAACCTGTTGGGCGCATCCTCTTCAACCAGCAGTTCGTCAGGGACCAGCGGGAGCGGAGGCCTCAGCGTCTCGGCCTGAAATCGACAAGGCGCCGGGTGCAGTGGGCGGCAACCTTCCTCCCTCTTCTGCTTACTGCACCGGCGCATTCAACGCTGCCGCCAGTTCCATAAAAGTCTTGGCATTCACTGCTCGATCAACCGCCTCTTTGCGGCTGAACAACTCGCAGCCCAGCAGTGTGGCCAATGCCATGAACATCGTCATCACGTCATGCGGGCTTAAGTGCTGCAGGGCCTAGTCCTCTGCGGTTTTTTCATGTTGTCCTACAGAATCCCATTTGTGACACAGTTCGTGACCTACAGTAAACAATGTAGGCACTTCTGAGTTAGCGGCGAGTACACTTGCCGCGTCTGGGTAGCTTCCGGGGAAAGGAGACGGCCATGAAGCGTATGTTGGCTGTCGTCGTTACTCTGTTCTCGCTCGCAAATCTAGGTTTTTCTCAGGCTCGTGATCAGCCCTCGGCCAAAGCCCAGGAACGCATCGCCCGTGAAGTTCGCCACGAAATTCTCATGCTCCCCTACTACGGAGTGTTCGACGACATCGCCTTTAAGGTGGAAGGCTACACCGTAACGCTGCTGGGGCAAGTGGCGTGGCCGTCTCTGAAATCGGATGCCGAGAACGTGGTGAAGCACATTGAAGGGGTCGAGAAAGTGGATAACCAGATCGAGGTGCTTCCTAACTCGCCTTTTGACGACCGTCTGCGCCACCGCTTGTACCGCGCGATCTATGGTTACCCGGCGCTCGAGAAGTACGCCCTCGGCGTCCAGAAGCCGATTCGCATCCTGGTGAAGAATGGCCACGTCACCCTGGAAGGATTCGTCGACAACGAAGGCGACAAGAACTTTGCCGGAATGCGGGCCAACGGCGTCTCCGGCGTTTTCGACGTGACCAATAATCTGAAAGTGGAGTCGTCGAAGTAGAAAGGCAGTGGCGAGTGGAAAGTGGCCAGTTAAAACTGCTCGTTTCTGACCACAGATCACTGACCACCGGCCACTGATGTTCCGAACGGATCTTCTAGCGACCCGCTTTGCGCCGTAAACAGCTCCGCGCCGTTTTCCGTGATGTGCATATCGTCTTCAAGGCGGATGCCGAATTCTCCGGGGATGTAGATGCCGGGCTCGTTGCTGGTGGTAACGTTGGCCTGAAGTCTGGCGGTGTTGCCACGGACGAGATAAGGCCACTCGTGACCGTCCATGCCGATACCGTGGCCCAGGCGGTGGGTGAAGTACTTGTAGTCGGGGCCGTAGCCCGCATCGGTTATCACTTTGCGCGCCGCAGCGTCTACGGCGCCGCATTCCACTCTCGGACGCGCCGTCGCCAGTGCCGCAGCCTGCGCGCGGTGCACGATGTCGAACACTTTCTTCATTTTGTCGGAAGCTTTGCCCAGGACAAAGCTGCGCGTGATGTCAGATTGATATCCCTCCACGGTGCAGCCGTCATCGATCATGATGACCGAACCTTCGCGAATCACCTGCGGCGTGCTCGATCCGTGGGGGTTGGAGGAGTACTCGCCGACTTGCACGCTGGCCTCGCCGGGGAAACCCAGTTTCCCGTAGGCGGCGGCAATCAAATCCTCCACCTGCTGCTGGGTCATGCCTTCGCGGAGCGTGTGATAGACGGCTTCGTACGCCGCCAGCGTGACCTGACTGGCCAGACGCATGAGCGCGATCTCGTGTGCGCTCTTGATCATGCGGCATCCCGCGGTGACTGGCGTCGCGCTCGTAAGCGTGGCTTGAGGAGCGGCTTTCGCAATTCCGTCGGCGAAAACGAAGCGCACCGTCTCTTCGACTCCCAGCTTTCCGCTGGCCATGCCGCGTTCTTTCAGTCCCTGCGCCACGCGCTGATACGGGTTCTCGTCTTCCTGCCAGGTGCGTACGTCGGGATGTTCGCCGTCCGGTGCATGGGAGAGCTGCTCGCGGGCGCGGCCTTCCTCGAAGGCAGGACTCACGTAGAACGCAGCCCCTTTCGCCGGCAGAACGAGCGCGAACAGTCGCTCACCGCCCCCCCAGCTGAGGCCGGTGAAGTATTTGAGCGATGTGCCCTCCATGAGCACGATGGCGTCGAGCGCGTTTTCGCTCATGAGTTGGCGGGCGCGCTCCTGGCGGGCAGCACGTTCTTCCCTCGCAATGGGAGCGGCTTCATTCTTCCGTGACTGCAAGCGCGCCAGAGATGGCGGCAGGGAAGAGTCGGCTTTCTCTTTTATCGCCGCGCCGCGCGCCAGCAGGGGATGAGACGCTGCCGTAACTCCTGCCGCCAAACCAGCCGCCTCGAGAAAGCGCCGCCGCGAGATCATGAAGGCTCCAGATGTCGAAAATGAAAACCCGGCCATTATAGGGCAGTTGAAAATCCTGGTCGGGTGGAAGGTGTGCCCACGGCGAGGAAGGTGCGGCATAATGGCCTCGTGGAAGCTGGCTTTCAATGTGCAGGTTGTGGGCAGTGGAACTCCACTACCGTAGACGAATCCGCGGGAGGCAGGCAGAGTTACATTGAAGACTGCCAGGTCTGCTGCAAGCCCAACGTGCTGCGGATTGAGTACGACACGTCGTCTCAGGAATTCTTTATTGCGGCCGCACTGGAGTGAACCGGTGGTCCGCCTCGGGGAGAGAAGACGCCGCGTGTCTACTGATTCCTGGCTATTCGCGATATAGTTAGCAGCGAGCCGAGAGGACAGTCGCGGATGTGTTTCAGAGTTTTCAGAAAGGAAGACGGCGATGGCAACCAGCTACACTGGCGGTGGACGAATGGTGGCTCACAACATGGTGACAACGCAGTTCGAACTGGACGGATTTCGCGTGACCCGCACCCTGGGAGTGGTGCGCGGCATCGTGGTACGGTCGCGTTCGATCTTCGGCACAATTGGCGCTGGACTGCAGACGCTGGTCGGGGGCAACATCACGCTGCTCACCAACCTGTGCGAGAAGACGCGCGCCGAAGCTTTCGATCTGATGCTGCAGCACGCCGCCGAACTGGGCGGCAACGCCGTGGTCGGGGCGCGCTACGATGCGACCGAGGTGATGCAGGGCGTCACCGAGGTGCTGGCCTATGGCACGGCGGTCGTGGTTGAGCCGGTGAGGTAGCGTCGGTTTTCGTTTGTGGTCTCGCTATTCCTTGTAGAGCCAGCCTGCGACCATCGCGGCGAAGATCGCGCCAAACCACATCTCGATCATCCAGCCAAAAGGCAGATTCCGGTCCACGGCCGACCAAGTTTCCTGCGCGAAGTTTTCCGGGAAGCCGGCGAAGAAGCCGGCCAGAAATCCGACCCTCAGGGCGGTGCCGGGACCGGGCCCCAAGCCTTGACGCGCCCAGGCGTACAAATGCGCGACCGCAATCGCCAGAATAAACACGAGCACGGTCCACTGCGCCACGAACATGGGATAGCGTGGCGTCTTCAAGAACAGCCCAGTGTCCTGGGCTACCACGTAGCGAGCACCGGTAATATACCGGTACACGACAAAACTCCATACATTCCAGACCACGCCTCCTGCCAGGCCGCCCAGCCAGATCCTGCCACGGTTCAGATGCATAAGCGCCTCCGTACAACGTCGCTCCCTAAACGGACGAAGTGTACACCCATCGAGGCTCGTAAAAACAAATGAAAACTCCGGAGGGCGCAGAGGTCGCTGAGGACTCAAGGAACTTTGAGTTACGAATGTGCTCGTGAGACAGCCGCCGCACATCCTCCGTTGCTTTCCTCTTGCGTTATAGTTGTTGCAAATGAAATTCACGTGCGTCTTACTTGTCGGTCTCATATTCTTGGGCAACGCTGCCCTCAGCCACGCGGCGCACTTCAAGTACATTCGCCAGGGCAACCGGCAAGACGTGCAGACCCACGCCGAGGCCGGAGTCGCGATGATGGGTGGCGGCAGCGATCTGGACGAAGCGTTTCGCTGGCTGTGCGGCAAGGCCAGCGGCGGCGATTTTTTGGTTCTGCGCGCCCACGGCAGCGCCGACTACAACCCCTACGTCGCCGGACTGTGCAAGGCGAATTCTGTGGCGACGCTGATCATTCCCAGCCGTGAAGCCGCGCTGAAGCCGCGCGTGGCCGAGATCATTGGGCAAGCCGAAGCCATTTTCATCGGTGGCGGCGATCAGTCGCGCTACGTCAACTTCTGGAAGGGAACTCCAGTCGAGGATGCCATCAACGCGCACCTGGCCGCGGGCAAGCCCATCGGAGGAACCAGCGCGGGACTTGCGGTGCTCGGACAGTTTGCCTACGGCTGCCTCGAAGACAAGCCGAAGGATGCCGATCTCACGTCGCGTGAGGTGCTGGCCGATCCCTACATCAAGCGCGTGACAGTGGTCCGCGACTTTCTGAAAGTCCCTGGCCTGGAAAACATTCTTACCGACAGCCATTTCGCGAAGCGCGACCGCATGGGGCGCAGCCTGGGATTTCTGGCGCGGATCGCGGCGGATGGCTGGGCGAAAATGCCGCGCGAGATTGCGATCGATGAGAGATCGGCATTGCTGGTGGAAGTCAGCGGCAGAGCGAAAGTAGTGGGCACAGGTCTGGGCGTTTACTTTTTGCAAGTGACCGAGGCGCCGGCAGTATGCAAACCCGGGCAGGCGCTTACCCTGCGCAATGTTGCCGCTTATCACGCGCCCACGGGAGCGATGTTCGACGTGCGCGCCTGGAGCGGTGACGGCGGCGAGGCGTACTCCATCACGGTGGAGTCCGGACAGGTTCACACCAGCCGCGCAGGGAACGCGGTGTATTAGTGGCGCCGGTGCTTTGCCGGCTGTGAGTCGCTTTCGACGGCGGGGGGCGGGCCGCCCCGCAACAGCCGCCGAGGACGGCGGCGCTACGAAGCCGAGAGCAACTCGGGAAGTATCTGCTGTCGCTGCGCGAAAGTGCGGCGCATCTGGTGGGCGACGAAGAGTGAGTTGGCCAGCGTGCCCAGCGGTCCGAATCCTACTTCATATTCGATCACGTCGCGGACTAGCGTGCCGCTTACGCCTGCGCGAGTTTTGGTCAGAAACTCGTGACGATGATGCCAGCGCTTGAACGGGCCTTTCTGCTGGACATCTTCAAAGTAATGATTCCATTCGAATACGGTAATGCGGGCGATCCACGGCGCCCGCAGCGGTAGGAAAGGGACGAGGCGAAAGGATGTTTCGATGATGGTGCCGACGCCCGCCGCTCGCGGAGAAGCTGCAGAATCTGGCGAGGACGGAGGCGGAACGAGATGAAGTTTGTCGAGTCTGGTCCTGGTCGCGGACGGCATGATCCGGGGCAGATTCTCCGGGTTGGAGAAGAACGCGAAGACGCGCGGGACCGGGAAGGGAACCCAGTCGGCGAATTGAAGGTACGTGGTCAGGATTGGCTCCCGGCGCGCTCAGTCGAGTTTAGGAGTCATTCTTGGAATTCGCCATCGATGTGCTCTTGGCCGACGGGCTTCGCCCTGCCGGGACAGCCGCGGCGGCCGTCGCCACATGAGTTTTCTTGCCTTTTTCCACAGGAAACTGCGCCAGCAGCGCGGGGTGCAAGAAAAATCTTAGCGAATGAATAGCGAAGGAACCTGAGGCGTAAACCCTACATCTTGTGGTCGTCTTTCTGGTTAACCACAAGAACTCGTATTTTGCCGAGTCACTCCCGGAGTGGGAAGCCTACCTTTAAGTTTGTTATTGACAATCAACGACTTACAGATAAGATGTGGTACAAAGTGGTACAGAGTGGTCAGCACGGTTAAGGTCGTGGGAACGGGAAGCTGATAACGAGGAGCCGGTGGGAAACCGACCCAAAAGCACGACAAACAACCCGAACCGCCCGAGTTTGACCGAACTTTGCGCTGCTTTTACCTCCCTGGTTGCTGTCATAGTTCATGCAGTTCATAAGGAAGTGCGCCCAACGTGCGATTTCGCATTCGCGCAAAGAACGCGCAAATGTTCGCGCGGCGCACCCATATCCTTCGGACGCAAAAGCGGCGTCCTCAGGATGACAGAGCACAGACATGTTTCGCGGCAATCACCCAACTCGCGTCGACGAAAAAGGACGGTTGAAGGTCCCGGCCGAGTTCAAGCGGGTGATCGACGAGAAGTACGGTCAACAATTTTACATCACCAGTCTGGATGGGGATGTTGCTCAAGTGTATCCCTTCGAGGAATGGGAGCGGATCGAGCAGAAGTTGGCGGGGCTCTCCACCTTCAATCCTACGAAGAAGAAGTTCTTGAGCAAGGTGAACTACTGGGGACAGGTCGTCGAGATAGATGGGCAGGGACGGTTGCTGATTCCGCAATTGTTGCGCGAGGCGGCGCGCCTCAAGGGCGAGGTTGCGGTGAGCGGATATCAGACTTACCTGGAAGTGCGCAACATGGAAGCCTATCAGCAGAAAGTTCGGGAAGAAAAGTTTACGCCTGACGATGAGAAGACGCTCGACGAATTGGGCATCTAGTGAGCGAGGGTTCAACAGACACCCCTCAGGGGGTTGGGCATGGTGGTGGAAGGGAAGCGAGCCATGTTCCGGTTCTTTTAAAAGAAGCGATCGACTTTTTAAACGTGCGGCGTGGCGGGACCTATATCGACGCCACGGTGGGCTTGGGCGGGCACAGTTACGAAATCGCAAAACGCCTCGGCGCACCGGGACATTTGATTGGGCTCGATAAAGACCCGGCGGCGCTGGAAAGAGCGGCTGTCAGGCTTCGGCCTGCGGGCTCCGGCGAAGCGGATTGGCCGGACATCGAGTTGCGGCAAGCGTCATTTGCAAGCTTGGCCGAAGCCCGAAGCCCGATGGCCGACGGCCTGCTCGCCGACATCGGACTGAGCAGCTTGCAGCTTTCCGACGCGACGCGCGGATTCAGTTTTCAGGCGGATGGACCGCTCGACATGCGGATGGACCCGCAGAGTGAGCGTACCGCCGAACAAGTGGTAAACCACCTCGACGAGCGCGAGCTTGCCGATGTGATTTACGAATTCGGAGAGGAAAGGAGGTCGCGGAGAATCGCCAGAGCCATTGTCCGGTCGCGGCCGATACGATCTACCGCACATCTTGCGGATGTCATATCAGCCGCGGCCCGGCCAATGAATTCTGAACAAAGGCGAATTCATCCGGCGACCCGAACCTTTCAGGCCCTCCGAATCTTCGTAAACCGCGAACTGGACGATCTGCGGGCGCTGCTGGAAGCGGCGCCCCGGATTCTGAAACCAGGAGGACGCGTGGTGGTGATCAGTTTTCACTCGCTGGAGGATCGCATCGTAAAGGATGCCTTCCGCGAGGGCGCGATTAAGGACAAGCACTTCCGGATATTGACGAAAAAGCCGGTAACGGCATCGGAAGAAGAGCAAGATCGCAACCCGCGAGCCCGCAGCGCAAAATTGCGGGCGGCGGAAAAAGTTTAGATTCCGGAAAACCTGCCGGAGTCCCCGGCATCGCTGTAGAAGGCAGTGCCGGGCGTTCAGGTCTGGAACGAGCGGACGAAGATCCGCAGAACAGGCGGCGTCGGACGTCGGACCTCGGCAAACCCGCTGAGGGCTGAGGTCCGAGGGCTGAGGTCGGAAGCACGGGTTCCGTGGTAGGAATCCAAAATTGAGGCTGGGATAATGTATACGGGCACATTGATTAACGATCTGATGGCGACGGTGGAACGTGCCGAACGGGGCGTTCAACAGAAACGGATCGCCGATGAGGTGGAACTGCAGCGGCTTTTTGAACTGCAGGTTCCGCAGATGCACGATGAACGGGTTCTCGTAGGAGCGGCATAAATGGCAGCGGCAGCGGCGGCAATTCGAGGTGCAATCCCGGCGGCGCGGCGTAATCCCTTCTTTACCGGCACGCCGGAAATCTACTTCGCCAAAGCGATCGACAATTCGCGGCTGGTGAAGATGGAAGATCCCGGACGCAATCGCGAGATGAAACAGTTTGGCACGGCGATGGCTTGCCTGTTCCTGCTGGTGTTTACCTATGCCTGGCAGCACTTCCGGGCGATCGAGTACGGCTACCAGATCGAGTCGGCGAAGCGCGAACTCAACAATTTGACCGAGATGAACCGGGCGCTGCGGCTTGAGGATGCGAGCTTGCGCGATCCCGAACGCATTGACGTGATGGCGCGGCGCATGGGGCTGGTGCCGCCGGAACCAGGTCAGGTGATCCGCATGGACAGCGCGGCGGTGGATTCGAGCGCGCCGGTGATGGCGAGCGCGCCGGTGATGGCGAGCGCGCAGCCGGTGATAGTGCTGGCGGGGCGGTAGGACGGCAGCAGCAAGCAGCCGAGATGCGCTCGGCGGACGGGTCAGAGATCCGTCCCCACCCGAATTTATTGGCGGTCCGCCGGAATGGTGGGCCGCCATGTTTGTCTAAGCCGACTAACGACCAGCGACTAACGACCGACGACGGTTTTGCATGGCGACTAACTCCAGCCTCGGCAAGAACTCCCGCCTCTACCTTCTCGGCGCGATGCTCTTGCTGTGGTGCGCGGCGATTTGCGGGCGGCTGATCTATCTGCAGATTTTCCGCTACGGCAGCTTTGTGAAGCAGGCCGAACACCAGCAGCAGCGCGCAATTCCGCTCTCCCCCAAGCGCGGCGTCATCTATGACCGTGCCGGCCATGAGCTCGCGATGTCCGTGCTGGTGGATTCAGCCTTTGCGGTTCCCACTGAGGTAAAGGACCTGCCCACGGCGGTTTCCCTGATCACTCGCATCACCGGCGAGGATCACAACGTGGTCCTGGCCGACTGCCGCAACCACAAAACATTTTGCTGGGTCGCACGCAAGGCGGATGACGAAACCATCGAGCGCATCAAATCACTGAACCTGCAAGGTATCCATTTCCAGAAGGAGCCAAAGCGCTTCTATCCCGCTCGCGACTTGGCGGCGCAGGTCGTGGGGACTGTCGGGATGGAGGATTCTGGGCAGAGCGGCATCGAACATGCATTTGACGATGAACTGCGTGGCCGGGCAGGAAAGATGTTCATCTCGGTGGACGCTCGCCGGCAGTGGTTCTCCGACGTAGAAAAACAGCCGGAGCCCGGTGAGAACTTGGTCCTGACCATCGACAAGAACATTCAGTACATCGCCGAGAAAGAACTGGATCAGGCGATCCACGATACGCAAGCGATCGCGGGCACGGTGATCGTGGAGAATCCGCACACCGGGGAAATCCTTGCGCTGGCCAACCGGCCAACCTTCAATCCGAATTTGCGCAAAGAGATCACGCCCGCGGCGCTGACCAACCGCGCCGTGAGTTACGTGTACGAGCCTGGGTCGACGTTCAAGCTGGTAACGATTTCGGCTGCGCTGGAAGAGAAGATTACGAATCCGAGTGAAATCTTCGATTGCCAGATGGGATCGATCGTCTACAACGGCATGCGCATTCGCGATTCGAAGCCACATGGCCTGCTGCCGGTGTGGGGCGTGCTGGCGGAGTCGAGTGACGTGGGGGCGATCAAAATTGCGCTGCGGCTGGGCGAGGACCGCTTCTACAAATACATTCGCGCGTACGGATTCGGGCAGCAGACCGGAATCGAGTTGCCGGGCGAGACCCGCGGCTTGACCAAGCCGGTGAGCCGTTGGTCGAAGGTTTCAATTGCGGCGATTTCGATGGGCCAGGAAATTGGCATTTCTCCGCTGCAGCTGGCGGGACTGGTCTCCACGTTTGCCAACGATGGCGTGTGGGTCGCCCCGCGCATTGTCGCGGGAACGGTTGAGCCGCAGGGCACTCCCCAGACGGTGGCCTTCCATCCGGGAGCGTCGCACCGCGTGATTTCAAGTTTCACCGCGGCCGAGATGCGGGCGATGATGCAGAAGGTGGTGCTCGAAGGCACGGGGCGCAAGGCGATTCTAGAAGGTTACACGTCGGCGGGCAAGACGGGGACGGCGCAGAAGGTCGATCCGGCGACCGGAGCGTATTCGAAGACGAAATATATTGGGTCGTTTGCAGGATTCGCTCCGCTGAACAATCCGCAGATTGTGGTGGCGGTCATTCTGGATTCTGCCGTGGGATTGCACCAGGGCGGGCAGGTTTCGGCGCCAGTGTTTCGCCGCGTGACGCAGCAGGTGCTGGAGTACATGCATACGCCGCACGATTTGCCGCTCGCGCCGAAGCACCAACTCCTGTTGGCGCAAGCGAGAATGAAAGACAAAGATCTAGAAGAAGGGACTCCTGATCATCCCGGTGAGCCGCTGGAGACGGCCGAGGTAAACAGTGACTCCTCGCAGCCCGCAGCGGACAAGGCCAGTGTGGCGCAGGCGCCCTCGCCCGCGACTGCCGGCAGCGAAGGCAATGTCGTGCCGGCGGCAATGCGGCAGAGTGAGCCCATGGCAGGCGTTCCCAGCCAGCTAGGTCAGGGTCCAGCAACGAGTCCAGATCCACCTTCCGCGCAACTGAAGTTACCGGCTACCGGAACGGTGGTCTTAGACGTCGAACAGGGCGGGATCGAAGTGCCATCATTCGTGGGAAAGACCGTCCGCGGGGCCGTGGAAGCCGCTCAGGACGCCGGGCTAGAGCTGGAAGCCGTAGGCAGCGGCGTGGCGCGGCAACAGGCTCCGCCAGCCGGCACGCACGTAGCCGCCGGGGCACATGTGACCGTCACGTTCGGACGATAGAAAACCCTTAAAACGTAGGGGACACAGGATTCCACAGAGGAACACAAATCCTGTGGCTTCCTCTGTGACCTTGTGTCCTCTGTGGTGAAAGACCTTTCCAGTTTGACCCGCCGAAAAACCGCGTGTTACGGTAGTCAGTCACATCATCCAGCAGGCCAGCCGCTGCGCTGATTGAGGTGTTGCGTGTCCGCCGTTGAGACGACCACTCCCGCCGTCCGTAAAACTGCGCTGAATGCCGTCCATCGCCAGATGGGCGCGAAGATGGTGGAGTTCAACGGCTGGGATATGCCGGTCGAGTATCCCACATCGATCGGTTGTGGAATCATCAACGAGCACATGGCGGTGCGCACCGGTGTGGGCATCTTTGATGTCAGCCACATGGGCGACATTCGCCTGGCCGGACCGCAGGCACTGGCCGCGGTGCAAAACATTTCTATGAATGACGCTTCCCGGCTGGCCGCCGGCCAAGCGCAATACTCGGCGCTGCTCTATCCGCAGGGGACGTTTGTGGACGACGTAATCGTCCACCGGCTGGGCGAGGACGAATACCTGCTGGTGATCAATGCGGGCACGCGCGAAAAAGATTTCAACTGGGTGCGCGACAACACGCGGCAGTTCGACTGCGCGGTGGAGAACCTGTCGGACGACTTCACGCAGATTGCGATCCAGGGACCGAAGGGCGTGAACGTCCTTCAGAAGCTGACCGACGCGGATCTGAGCGCGGTAAAATTTTACTGGCTCACGCGCGGGACAGTTTGCGGCCTCAAGAATACTCTGATCGCGCGCACCGGATACACCGCCGAAGACGGGTTCGAGATTTACATTCCGGCGGACGAAGCCACCAGCGCGCGGGTGTGGAATGAGGTTCTGAGCGCGGGCAAGGAATTCGGCCTCGTCCCTTGCGGCCTGGGTGCGCGCAACACTTTGCGCCTCGAAGGCAAGCTTCCGCTCTATGGGCACGAGATTTCCGATACGATTAACGTTTGGGAGGCCGGGCTTGACCGCTTCTGCAAGATGGAGAAGGCGGAGTTCATCGGCCGCGCCGCGCTGGAGAAAGCGAAGGCCTCAGGATTGAAGCGGACCTTGGTCGGTCTAGAGATGGTCGAGCGCGGCATTGCACGAGACGGATACAAGTTGCTGGACGGCGGCGGACGAGAGATCGGATACATCACCAGCGGATCGCCCGCGCCGTTCCTCAAGAAAAATGTTGCTCTCGCCTACGTGCCGCCGGAGTTTAGCGCCGTCGGTACAGCTGTGAAGGTGGAGATTCGCGGTCAGGGCGTGGGAGCGCAGGTTGTGCCGACGCCGTTTTACAAGCGTCCGAAGAGAACCGCTTAACCACAGAGGGCACAAAGTAACACAGAGAAATTCGCTAGAAGCTAGTAGCTAGGAGCTGACAAAGCCATCATGGCCTATCCAACAGATCGCAAATATACGAAAGAGCACGAGTGGATTCAGCCGAGTGGGACGACGGCCACCGTCGGCATCACTGACCATGCGCAGGAGTCGCTGGGCGACATTGTGTTCGTCGAGCTGCCCAAACTGGGCGCGGAACTCGCGGCGGGCAAGACGTTTGGCACGGTCGAATCAGTCAAGGCTGTGTCGGATCTGTATGCACCCGCCTCCGGCACCGTCACTGAGGTGAATGGAAGCCTCGCCACATCGCCCGAGGCAGTGAATAAAGACGCGCACGGCTCGTGGATGGTGAAGATTACCTTGAAGAACGCCGGTGAGCTGGATGCGCTGCTCTCAGCCGCTGATTACGAGAAGTTCGTGGCAGAAGAGGGCGGGCACTGAACTCCTGTGATCCTGGACACGGCGCGGGCCAGCGGATAGCTGTCACAATCGAACTGACCTCGAGGTACATCTAACAACTTCCTATGCGCTATTTACCGAAATCTCCTGCCGACCGCGAAGCCATGCTGAAGGCCATTGGCTTGCGCTCGGTCGACGAATTGTTTGCGCCGATTCCGGCGGAATACCGGCTGAGCCGCGATCTCAAAGTAACGCGCCAGATGGCGGAATCGGAAATCGTGGACTACTTCCGCCAGCGCTCGCGGGAAAACGGCGAGGGCTACACCAGCTTTCTAGGCGCAGGTGCCTACGCCCACTACCGGCCCGTCATTATCGATTCGCTGATCTCGCGGGGCGAGTTCCTCACCGCCTATACGCCCTACCAGGCGGAAATTTCGCAGGGCACCTTGCAATCCATTTTCGAATTTCAGACGATGATCTGCGAGCTCACCGGCATGGAAGTCGCCAACGCCTCCATGTATGACGGCTCAACCGCCGCGGCGGAGGCCGTGATGATGGCGGTACGCCTTACCGGCCGCCGATCGGTGGTAGTGGCACGCAGCTTGCATCCCGAGTATCGCGAAGTGCTGGCGACTTACGCGACGCATCAGGGCATGCCGCTTTCAATTGCGGGTTTTGATGGCGACGGACGTCTGAATCTGAAGGAACTGGAGAAAACGATCACGCCGGAAACCGCCGCCGTGCTGATTCAATCGCCAAACTTCTTTGGGACGATTGAAGATGTGGCGGCGATTGCCGAAATCGCTCACAAGCACGGCGCGATGCTGGTGGTTTCGATCGCAGAAGCAGTTTCGCTGGGAATCGTGGAACCGCCGCGGGAAGCCGACGTCATTGCCATGGAAGCACAATCGTTCGGCGTGCCCCTGGGCTTTGGTGGACCGTACTGCGGCGTGATTGCCACGCGAGAAAAATTTGTGCGCCAGATGCCGGGACGCTTGGTCGGCCAGACTGTCGACAGACAGGGCAAACGCGGATTCGTGCTCACGCTGGCTACCCGCGAGCAGCACATCCGGCGTGAGAAGGCTACGTCGAACATCTGCACCAACCAAGCGCTGGTCGCGTTGATGGTCAACATCTTCATGACGGTCTACGGCAAGGTTGGTCTGAAAGAACTGGCCAAGCAAAACCTGGCGAAAACGGCTTATGCAGCCGGACAGTTCGCCAGGCACGGCAAAGTCCTGTTTGCTGGAACGCCGCGGTTTAATGAGTTCGTCGTGCAAACCAGCGAAGATCCCTATGCCATCAACAGCCGGCTGCTGGGACACAAGGTGATCGGCGGGCTGCCGTTGAAGAAGTTTTATCCCGAACTGGGGAATGCCGCGTTGTGGTGCTGCACGGAGTTGACCACGCGGAGCGCGATCGACACCGCGGTAGGGCTGGTGGCGGAGAGCGAGCGCTCGGTGCGAACCGGCAAGGCAGAAGCTGCGGTTGAGGAGGTGGCGCGATGAAGCACATGACACGCAAGGCGACGCGCCACGTCAATCAGAACGAAGGTCTCATCTTCGAAAAGTCTTCGGCTGGGAAGGCCGCCTGGAAGCTGCCGCCACTCGATGTGCCGGAAGTGGATACCTCCAAGCTTCTCGGATCCGCGGAAAGAAAGGACCTGGGAAACATGCCTGAGGTGAGCGAGATCGAGATCATCCGCCACTTCACACGGCTTTCGACATGGAATTACGCGATCGATCTCGGCATGTATCCGCTGGGCTCGTGCACGATGAAGTACAACCCGCGCGTCAACGAACTTGTGGCGCGGGTGGAGGGAATTGCGAACGGGCATCCCTACCAGCCGGAGAAGATTTCGCAGGGCGCACTGCACATTCTGAAAACGCTGAGCGAATGCCTGATCGAAATCACGGGGATGGATGCGATCACGCTGCAGCCTGCGGCGGGCGCGCATGGCGAGATGACCGGACTGCTGATGGTGCGGGCCTATCACCAATCGAAAGGGAATGCGCGCAAGAAGATTCTGATTCCGGACTCGGCGCACGGCACCAATCCGGCGACGGCGGCGATGGTGAACTACGCTGTCGAAAACTTGAAATCGGACTCGCGGGGCATGGTGGACACCGCGGCGCTGGAAGCGCAGATGAACGAAGATGTCGCCGCGCTGATGCTCACCAATCCCAACACGCTGGGCGTGTTCGAGCAGGATATTGCGAAGATCGCCGCTATTCTGCACGCCAAGGGCGGCCTGCTCTACATGGACGGCGCGAACATGAATGCGCTGGTGGGCAAAGTGCGGCCTGGCGATTTTGGCGTCGACGTGATGCACCTGAACCTGCACAAGACTTTTTCCACGCCGCATGGCGGCGGCGGGCCGGGATCGGGGCCGGTGGCGATTAAGAAAGCCTTAGAGCCGTTCCTGCCTTCGCCCGTTGTCATCACCAAAGCCGATGGCACGATGGGTTTCGATTACAACCTTCCTCAGTCGGTGGGCCGGGTGCGCGCATTCTACGGCAACTTTGGCATGTTTGTGCGCGCGCTGGCTTACATCCAGGCCAATGGGCCGGATGGTTTGCGCCAAACCACAGAAGACGCAGTGTTGAACGCCAATTACATTCGCAAGGGGCTCGAAGGAACCTACGACCTGCCATATTCGACGCCGACCATGCACGAAGTCGTCTTCAGCGACAAAGTGCAGGCGAAGAAGGGCGTGCGGACAATGGACATTGCCAAGCGGCTGATCGACTACGGCTTCCATCCCTATACCACGGCGTTTCCGCTGATCGTGCCGGGCGCGCTGATGATCGAGCCGACTGAGAGCGAGTCGAAGGAAGAGATGGATCTATTCATCGAAGCCATGAAGTCGATTGCGGAGGAAGTGGAGGAAGATCCGCAGACGGTGCTCGATGCGCCGCACTCCACACGGGTTTCGCGGCTCGACGAAACGGCGGCGGCGAAAAAACCTATCTTGCGCTGGAAGCCGGCAGTGTAATTGTTGATTGCTGATTTTTAGTGTTGATTGGAAACCGCCCAGACCGTCGGATTTTCAATCAACAATCATCAATCACAAATCAACAATTGTCTGAGACGCAAGTTTCCCCGGTTGACCGCACCAGTCAAAGCAGCGGTCAGACTCTCCGTAACAACTGACCTTTCCGTTAACTCTTCCTAGAGGTCACCGCGAAAAACGCGGCGGCTTCCTGCTCCACATTCTTGCTGCCACAGTGGGGGCACTTGGGGTCTTCCTTGTCGTGCTCGTTCAGGGTCAGGACGGTTTCGAAGGGCTTGTGACAATCGAGGCAAACATAATCATAAACGGGCATGGATAAACCTCCCGTGGGAATGCCGTTAGGAGCATTGTACGCCGAAGGGAATTGTTGATTGCTGATTCTTGATTGTTGATCGAAAACCGCGCTCGGGCGACTTGAACCCCGACACCGAGGGGTTCAATCAACAATCGAGAAACCAACAATCAGCAACCGCAGCCGTGCTGGATCATTTGGCTGAGATGTCGACTGTTGCGCGCGTCGTTTCCCAGTCCATGCGGAGCGTGCAGCCGCTCCCAGACTTGTCGTAGGCGATGGTGAAATTCTCGACAGGTGCGGACTGCTTGGAAACCTTCATGTCGACGCGGACCAGTTCATCGCTCTCATATTTATAAGGGATGCCCCACTCGCCCGTCTTCTTGTTGACGATCAGCGTCCACTTGTCGGCCGTCGGCACAGTGAAAATGGTGTACTTGCCCGTGGGCACGGTTTTGCCGCCGACCATCACATCGGCGCTGGTGACGAAGGTTGTGGCCTCATTCGCGCCAGTGCGCCACACTTCGCCGAAGGGCACGAGCCCGCCATAAATCTTGCGGCCTTTCATGCGGGGGCTGGAGTAATCGGTCTTGATAGTCTTGCCGGCACCGAGATCGCACGTGGCTGAGGCAGCCGGACTGGGCTTGCCTCCGCCCATCTGAGCGATGGCAGCGGTGGCGAACAGAATAGTTGAAACTGTGAGGAGGGCGATTCTTTTCTGCATGGATTCTCCTTTTGAGCACTGGCTATGGCCAAAAACGTTAGACGCGCCGGATAGGGATATGTCAGCAGACGTTTGATTATGCTCCATTGGCGGCGGCGGTTACAATCATGCGATGCCGGTATTCGACGAAAAGCAGGAAGAACTGGAACACTACGAGACCATGATGGGCGTATCCCGCGGCCGCCTGGCTGTGACCATGGACGCGATCACCGACGCCATGGCGCTGGTTGGCCAGCATGGAGTCTATTGCCAGAGCCAGCGCTGGCCGGGCAAGCCCGTGATGGACATCCAGATCATCATGAAGAGTCTGACCGATGCCAAGGAATTGATCCAGAGCGTGATGGAAGAGCTGAAAAGGGATCATACTCAATGATCCGCAGCATCCCGTTGGCTGCTGGATATTTTGGTACGTCGGGGTGTGCCGTCACAAATCTATACAGAATCGTGGACAACCTGCTTGGCGGGCAAGGGTTCAGACTCAATAGAGAGATGTAGTAGCCAGGAGGGAGTCATGAAGCGGTCTGGCATTTGCGTACTTCTCTTGATCTCTGGCATTGCATTCTGGCTGGGCGCACTTCCCAATAGCCAGGCGCAATCAAGTGGCGACAGCAACCTACGCGTACGCAGTCCGATCATCTACGTAATGCCAAATGCGGTTACGAACCCAGGGCCGGGTGACAATTCGCAAGTTGTCGTGGACTCCTCGCATAGCGGCAAGGAGCCGCAAGTCGCGAAGATCTACCAGGAACTGCAGCATCGCAAAGAGTGCCAATCCTTCTCTGAAAACATGGTCAAGGAAAAGGCGGATTATTTTCTGCTTCTGCAGCACGGCGGGGGAAAAGGCAACCGCTGGGCGCTCTCCGACAGAAACGGCGACGTGATCGCGTCTGGCGACTCGCTGATCCTGGGGAATTCGGTGAAGGACGCGTGTCTGGCCATTGCCAAGAACTGGCAACACGGTCAAGTCACAGCGCGAAACTAGGCGCCCGACAAGAGGGAACACAAACCCGAAGCTGCGCTGGCCGCAGCTTCGGGAGGTCTGATGATGGCTACGCCAGCGTGTACTTTCCCTGCTCGATCGCCTTCTGTGCGATCTGCTGGCGCAGTTCAATGGTGTTAAACGGTTCGTACTTGGCCAGGCGTCGCAGGATCGCCAGCTGAGTACGCAACATGTCACCGTCGGCAACCGCGGCGATGATCTTCTTTGCGGCAGACTCCACTTTCTCCATGGCCTGCGAGATGTAGACGCGGGTCATGGCCACCGGAATAGCGGCCGCGGCTTCGCCTCTCGTCTCGGTGATCTTCTGCGCGCGCAACACCGCCGATTCCATGGCGTAGGTTTCAATCGTCATGTCGGCAATGGCGCCCATGATCTCCTGCTGGTCCTGGATTGCCTGCATGTATTTCTGTGTGGCAGCTCCAGCTGCGAACAGGCCCAGCTTCTTGGCCTGTCCAACCATTTTGCGTTCTTCGGCGAGCGGGCCTTCAATGTCTTCGCTCGTCGACGGTCCGGAGAGCACTTCCTCCATCAGCTTCTTGATGGCGGGCATGAGCGGCAACAGGCCACTCATAGCGCGCTTCAACAAAAAGCCCGTAATGATGAGCCGGTTGATTTCGTTGGTGCCTTCGAAGATGCGATTGATGCGGGCGTCGCGATAGGCGCGCTCGGCCGGATACTCCTCGACGAAGCCGTAGCCGCCGTGGATCTGAAGGGTCTCGTCGACCAGGTAGCCAACCATCTCCGAGGCCCAGACCTTGATGATGGAACACTCGACTGCATATTCCTCAATGGCCTTGCGCGTTTCCTTCATCGCGTCGAGGCTGGTTTTGTCGACCTCGCTGAGAGCGCCATCCATCATGCCCACAGTGCGGTAGACGAGCGATTCGCCGACGTAGAGTAACGTGGCCATGTTGGCGATCTTTTCGCGTACCAGACCAAAGTCGGCGATCACCTTGTTGAATGCCTTGCGCTGCTTGGCATAGGCGATGGCATGCTCGAGCGACACCCGGCCTCCACCCAGGCACATAGCGCCCAATTTGAAGCGGCCAATGTTCAGAATGTTAAAGGCTATGATGTGGCCTTTGCCGATCTCGCCAAGCAAGTTTTCCACCGGCACCTGGCAATCGTTCAGAATCACCGGACAGGTGGACGAACCGCGAATCCCCAGCTTGTGTTCCTCGCCGCCAATCGAGAGGCCGGGAAAGGTTCGTTCCACCAGGAATGCGGTGAACTTTTCACCGTCGATTTTGGCAAAGACGGTGAATAAGTCAGCGAATCCGGCGTTGGTGATCCACATCTTTTCGCCGTTCAGGATGTAATGCTTACCATCGGGTGACAGTTGGGCGCGGGCGCGGCAGTTCAGGGCGTCGGAGCCGGATGAGGCCTCGGACAAGCAATATGCGCCCACAATTTCGCCGGCCGCCAGACGCGGCAGATACTTCTTCTTCTGCTCCTCGGTGCCGAAATAAACTAGGGGCAGCAGTCCGATCCCGCTGTGCGCGCCCCAAGTGGTGGCAAAGCCGGCATACTTGGCAATGTGGTCGGCGATGACGGCCGCGGTGACTTTATCCATCTCGAGGCCGCCATAGGCTTCGGGAATTTCAACCCCGCTCAGGCCCAGGTCGCCGGCCTTCTTGATGAGATCGCGCGAAATGGAGAAATCTTTGTGCTCGATCTTCTCCATGTTCGGCAGAATTTCGTTGACCGTGAATTCTTCTGTGGTCTGCCCGATGAGTTGCTGCTGCTCGGTGAAGTCCTCGGGCGTAAAGACTTCGTCGGGCCGGCGCGTTTCCAGCAGAAAGCTGCCGCCGGAGATTCGGGTTTTGGGAACCGCAGTAGTAGTGGCCATGTCTTACCCTCTATAGGAAACCGTTGTTTTTCGGAAGATGCTCGGGGGGTATATATGTGTGAGCACTCACCATTCTAATGCGGTTGCCCCCGGAATGGTAGTAGGGAAACGCCGGTTGTTTAGCCCTTTCTCTTAACAATCTAAAGGAAACAGGACTAAGCAATATTTTCGAATATCCCCGCGGCGCCCATGCCTCCGCCCACGCACATGGTGACCATGCCGTAACGTCCGTTGCGGCGCTTGAGTTCACGGATGATCGTTGCCGTCAGCTTGGCCCCGGTGCAGCCCAGGGGGTGTCCGAGAGCGATTGCGCCGCCGTTGGGATTCACTTTTTCCAGGTCAATCCCAGCTTCTTTGATGACCGCCAGAGATTGCGCCGCGAAGGCTTCGTTCAACTCGATCACGTCGATGTCGGAAAGCTTCAGCCCAGCCATCTTCAAGGCTTTCGGAATGGCGAACACGGGGCCCAATCCCATTTCCTCGGGCTTGTATCCTGCAGTCGCGAACGCAACGTAGCGGGCCAGGGGTTTGATCCCAAGCGCTTTCGCGCGCGCAGCGGACATTACCACCGCGGCCGCCGCGCCGTCCGACATTTGGGAAGAATTTCCGGCGGTGACCGTGCCCTTGACGTGGAATGCCGGTTTCAGCGAGAGCAGGGCTTCAAGCGATGTGTCGGCGCGCGGTCCTTCGTCCATCTTGAAAACAATTTCCTGCCGCTTGGGCTTCGATCCATTCGGAGTCGTAAAGCTCACCGGCACGGGCACAACTTCGTCGTCGAATTTTCCGGACTGGATTGCCGCTGTCGCTTTCTGATTGCTGCGCAGGGAAAATTCGTCCGCCGCCTCTCGTGTGATGCCGAAGCGCTGGCCCACGCGCTCGGCGGTGAGGCCCATGTTGAGGTAAGCGTCCGGGTAGTGGTCGACGAGCCAGGGATTCGGCGAAACCTTGTGGCCGCCCATCGGAATCATCGACATCGATTCGGTGCCCCCGGCAACGATCGCATCGGCCCCGCCACTCATGATGCGTTCGGCGGCCATGGCAATCGCCTGCAGGCCGGAGGAACAAAAGCGGTTGATGGTCAGGGCTGAGATTTCAACCGGCAGCCCGGCGCGCAATGATGCAATGCGGGCTACGTTCATGCCTTGCTCGGCTTCGGGCATAGCACAGCCCAGGATGACGTCTTCAATTTCTTTGGGATCGAGTTGCGGCACGCGCTCCAGCGCGCCCTTGATGGCGATGGCAGCGAGTTCATCGGGACGGGTGGCGCGGAGCGTGCCTTTGTAGGCGCGTCCCACGGGCGTGCGGACGGATGAGGCAATAATGATTTCTCGCATGGTTTATACCGTGATGTATTCCGTTGTGGCGCTCGGAGCGGGGATCGGGTCGCCGTGCTGGCGCATACCTTCAAGGTGAAATTCCATCGCTTCGCGAATGAGTTCTTTCACTTCATCCAGCGTCTTTCCGGCTACGCCGAGCCCCGGGAGGTCGGGTGCGTATGCTCCCCAACCAGTGGTTGACTTCTCATAGATGACGAGATATTTCACTTTAGACCAGCCTGCTTAAGGATATTGTTCAACGTTCCGGGCGGAATGTCCACTGAAGGATGTCCCGCGACGGTGACCGTCCCCGGCTTCGTCGGGTGATGGTACTGCCGGTGGCTGCCCTTGGTTCGAGCCAGACGCCAGCCGTCATCTTCCAGACGTCTGATTACGTCTCGCACCTTCATCAAATGCCCGCTTCTCTCACATCACTTCGCCGGAGCGTAGAAGTAATAGTCCGCGTTGTAGCTGCTCTTGGTTTCGGCGTCGCGGTGAGCCGCATCACACCCGTCAGCCGGGGGCTGGCCGCCGTGCGTGTGAACGCGCTGAATCGTGGTCACACTGCTAAGCTGACCGTTCCCCGCGTGGCTCACAACCTTCACCAGCAGCCAGGGAATTGACTCCGGATTAAGAGCATCCACTTTAGCCGCGGCTTTGCCCGTGACTTCGCTGCCATCTTTCAACTTCCACGATGGGCCGGCGCAGTGCTGGCCGATGACTTTATCGTTTCGATCATGAAGCTCCGCCTCGGGCGCTTTGAGAGTCCAGTTGAACTTGCCGTCCGCGACGGCTTGGCAGGTGTAGATCTGCGATCCCGTCGCGTGCGCGTACAGGACCACCTCCTCACTGGCCGGCACCTGAATCGAGTCGGGCACATCCGGAGGAGATTCTTTCACCGGGGCATCTTTGGCTTGCGCTCTTGCGAGTTGAGCTCCAAGAATGAGAACGGCCAGCCCAATGACCGAAGCAGCGACTGCTAAGAATCTTCGCATGAGGGCGATTGTAGCAGGCCGCGATCCCGCCCTATCGCCAGCCACCGTTAGAGTTCGCCCAAACCCAGGGCTCAGTGTGCTGCAAGCCAAGCTGCTATGGACCCCAGGCTCGAAACTGCAAATGCTGTTCGTTGGTGCAGTAATAGATCTTTTTCTTGTCCTCAGCGATCTTGTTCCCATGCCAGGTGTCAAAAGCGATGGCGAGAATCACATTCTCTTTGAGCTTTTCCCCGGCCACCTTTTTCTTCTCCGTATTGAAAAATGCTGTCATTACTGTGCCATTGGGAACATTGGACGGCATCATCCCGCCGCCCTTGGTGCTCGGCACCGAGCAAGCTGCTTCGAATCGCCCGGTGAACGTATCAGTCTTATTACCGTTTGTATAGGTCAGGGTGATCTGATCGCCGGCTGTCTCCGTTACCAGGCCGGTGAACGTTGAGCCATTGTATTTGTCGGGGTAATAGTTGCTCCGCGCTGTTCCGTATTGCGCGAGCAACGACGGCGCGAGGGCCAAGAACAGCGTCGCTACTGTGAAGTATCGATCCATACCGAGGGTTCCTCGTTAATTCCTCAGCGTCTTCCCGGTCTTCAGCGTGTACTGAATCCGCTCCTGCGTCTTCTTCTCGCCGCACAGCGATTTGAAGCCCTCGCGCTCCAGGTCGAGGATGTACTGCTCGCTCACGGGCGTGCCCGGTGTGACGTTGCCGCCGCATAGGACTTCAGCGATCTTTGCGCCGAGCTTCACCTCGTAGTCGGTAACGAAGTCGCCCTGGCGCATCATGTGGATACCCATCTTCATTGTGGCGAGAAGATTTTCGCCGGGGGCGGGGATATCGCTGCGCGGGACGGGCGGCTCGTATCCCGCGCGCACCAGTTCCAGGGCGCGGGTCTTGGCGTCGGTGAGCACGCGCTCGCGGTTCATGGTGATGCGGTCGCTGTCGGTGAGGAAGCCGAGGCCACGGGCTTCGTGCGCCGAGGTCGCGACCTTGGCGGTGGCGATGGTTTCAAAGGCGCGCTTCATGGCTTCCAGCATCTCGATCGATCCGGGAAGTGCGTCGCCTGATTTTCCGCCGCGCGCGGCAGCGGCGCCATCGACGGCGCGCAGCAACATTTCTTTGCAGCCTCCGCCGCCGGGTAGCAGGCCAACGCCGACTTCCACCAGCCCGGTATAGAGCTCGGCGTGCGGCTGGCGCGCCGGAGCATGCAGCGAGATTTCCGTGCCGCCGCCCAGACACAGTCCGAACGCTGAGACCACCACCGGTTTGGGCGAGAACTTGATGGCCTGCGTCATTCCCTGGAACTGCCGAATGGCGAGGTCGACGTCGTCCCATTCTTCTTCCTGCACGCTCATCAGCAGCAGCATCAGGTTGGCGCCGACTGAAAAATTAGGCGCGTCGTTGGTGATGACAAAGGCGTCGAAGTTGTCGCCGGGCCCCCCGGGCTTCAGGGTTTGCAGAATCAAGCTGATGATGTCCGCGCCGAGCGAGTTCATCTTGCTGTGAAACTCGATGCAGCCCACACCGTCACCCAGATCCACCAGCGACGCGCCGGAATTTTTCTTGACCACGCCGTTGGATTTCTTGGCAACCGTCACCGACCACACGCCCCCCGGGACTTGCACCGGTTCCCAATCCTCGGTGCCCATTTCCCAATACTTGCGTCCGGAGGGGGATTTGGAATCGTCGCTGTACCAGGTTTTTCGCCCCGCGGCGAGCAGCCTCTCGACATTCGCCGCGACCGGTTTGCCCTCTTTCTTCATGCGGGCTACAGTGGCCTCGACGCCCGCTGCATCCCACAACTCGAACGGTCCAAGCTCCCAGTTGAAGCCGAGGCGCATGGCGCGATCTATTTCAACGATCGAGCTGGAGATTTCCGGCACGCGGTTGGCGGAGTAGGTCCACAAATCAGAGAGCGCCGACCACAGGAACTCGCCAGCTTTGTCGCCCTTTTGCGGGCCGCTGCTTTCCAGGCCAAGCAGCGTGCGCAGGCGCGCGCCGATGTCTTCGATGTTTTTCGCCATGTCGAGCGCAGCGAACTTGGGCTTCTGCCGGGGATGGTATTCCAGCGTCTTCCAGTTGAGCGCCAGGCGCTCGTCCTCCTTGCCCGCATGACTTTTCGCTTTCTTGTAGAAGCCGCCCTTGGTTTTATCGCCCAGCCATTTGTGCTGGATCATCTTGTTGAAAAACTCGGGCAAGCGCAGGCCGCTGCGTTCGTCGTGGACGTTGGCGGTCATGTTCCCGACCACATGCCCCAGAATATCTAGGCCAACCAAGTCAATGGTGCGGAATGTCGCGGACTTCGGCCAGCCCACGGCCGTTCCCGTCAGCGCGTCCACGTCTTCGATGCTGAGGTCCATTTCCTGCATGAGGCGCATGACGTTCAACACCGAGAAGGTACCGATTCGGTTGCCGATGAAGTTGGGAGTGTCTTTGGCGATGACGACGCCCTTGCCAAGACGCACATCGCAGAAGTGTGAGATGGCATCGATGGCTGCCTGATCGGTTTCCGGCGTAGGAATAATCTCCAGCAGGCGCATATAGCGCGGCGGATTGAAGAAGTGCGTCCCAAACCAGGCCCAGCGGAACTCGTTGGAGAAGCCCTCTGCGATCTTGCTGACCGGCAGGCCGCTCGTGTTCGTGGTGACGATGGTGCCCGGCTTGCGGATGGCTTCAACCTTGCGCAGCAGCGTGCGCTTGATCTCGAGATTCTCAACCACGGCCTCGATGATCCAGTCGACCTCGGCCAGTTTCTTCAGGTCGTCATCAAAGTTGCCGACAGTGACGAAGCGGGCCAGTGCAGGATCCATAAAGGCGGCTGGTTTGGATTTCTTGGCCCCGTCGAGGCCGGCGGCCGCGATCTTGTTGCGCGCGGCGGAGTTCGCTCCGGGTGCAACATCTCCGGGAACGATATCGAGCAGGTAGCTAGGGACACCCGCGTTGGCAAAATGCGCGGCGATACGGGCGCCCATGGTTCCGGCGCCAAGAATGGCAACTTTATTAATGCGTTTCATGATCTAGCCTCGAACAAGAAATCTTTAACACAGAGTATGCAGAGGGCACAGAGGATTCGCCAATTGCTAATTGCCAATTGCTACGTTCGGCAATCTTTCTCCTATGGCAGTTTATCCACCGCCCAGTCGTTGTGGCCAGTGTCCACAATCACAATGCTGGAAAATCGGCGGCGGGCGTGGACACCGTTCGCGCTGACCAGAACCACCGGAAACTCATAGCGTCCGCGCTTCAGCAGCTTGCCCCGGCCGATTTCATAGGCGGAAGGACCGGAGCTGGAGAAAAATTTCTCAACCGCGTCGGTAGTCGCGGTTTCCTTGGCATGGGTGGTGAGCAATGCCATGCCGTTTTCCACGTCGCCCGACTGCCAGGCCTGTAACAAGTGATCGGCAGCAGCCAAGGCCCTAACGTAGCCGGAGTCCAGCGCTGGAGCAGGCCGGGTCTTGGCCCCCAAGGGCAACAGCAACAGGAATACGCACAGAATCACGAATAGTGCCGGAAGAGGGAAAGCAGGATGCCTTCCCGACAGCCGGCGGGACGCCGGCACTGCGCGCTGGGGAGATTGGAAAAAGGACATGAAATCATTATGAGGGAAGAATCGACTTGGAAGGAATTCGAGGGACGACTGCTAGAGTTCGGCATGCGCCTGCACATACTCCAGTGCGCGCTGAGCCATCTGTTTCTCTCCCTTGTAATCCAGCAGCTTCGGAGCATCTTCCAGCCGTACCCAAAGCGCGCGTGCGACTTCAATGCGCATTTCAGCAGTGATCTCGTCGACGCGGCCGGAGCGATAGCGCATCAGGTAGAAGCTGACAATCTTGAAAACGCGCTCGCCTCCAGCCCAGGTGCGCGCGTAGACGTACTTGATGTCGCCGAGTTTCGTGACCAGATCGGCGGTCACGCCGGTTTCCTCGTGAACCTCCCGGAGCGCCGTTTCGAGCGGCTTCTCGCCAGGGTCGACCAATCCCTTGGGCAGGGCCAATACCGGCTTCGACGGTCTGCTGGTCTGCCCAGATCGACTCGCGCCGGAGCCTGCGGATTCGTGGGGCAGTTCGATGGCGGCCATCCACCACTCTCCTTCCCGATTCCGGACGACCACGCCGCCCGCCGATATCTCCCGCTCCATAACCGGCAAGTTAGCAGGATTACAGGAGTTAGTCATCTTCGCTGGAGATGGGGTAACACTGCGGTAACACGGGCACGGCCCTCTTGTAACCCATATGGCACTAAAGTGGACTGCAGCCTTGTTGAGAGCTGTGGCATCCTATATGTAAGAGGGTAAGTGGGTTCCCGCAAACCGGGAACGTGGGGTTCCGGTGAAGAGTCTGGGCAAGATCATCCGGTCCGTGCAGGCCTTTGGACGGGAATTTTCCCGCAAGGGTGGCCCGGTTGAGCCGCGGCTTCCCGCCATCGGCATAGCGCTGGGTGGCGGCTTTGCGCGAGGCATGGCGCACATCGGAGTCCTGAAGGTCCTCGAAGAAGAAGGCATTCCGGTCCGAGTAATCGCGGGCACCAGCGTGGGCGCGCTGATCGGGGCGGTTTACTGCAGCGGCTGTTCCATCGAAGAGCTCGAAAAAGTCGCCTGCTCGGTTCGCTTCACCACCTTTGCCCGCTGGACCGTCTCGCGCTACGGCTTTGCCTCCAACGACCGCATGGTGTCGTTTCTCACTCGCACTCTGAAGGTGAAGACGTTCGAAGAGCTGCGCATACCGCTGGGCGTCACCGCAACCGATTTCAACAGCGGCGAAGGTGTGGTGTTTCATTCCGGCTCAATCATCGATCCGGTGCGCGCCAGTTGCGCCTATCCGGGAATGTTTCTTCCGGTCGAGATTCGCGGCCGCTACCTGGTGGATGGCATGCTCTCGTATCCGGTACCCACGGCGCCGCTGCACGAAATGGGCGCGGACCGCGTGATCGCAGTGCATTTGCGGGGACAGTGGTCGAAAGATGGTGCGCCGCGGCACCTTTTTGACGTGATTGGACAATCCTTCGCCATCGCCCAGGACCAGATGAGCCACCTCTGGCGAGGCGCCGCCGACGTGATCGTCGAACCCGATGTGGCCGGCTTTGCCTACGACGACTTCAAGCGTGCCAGTGCGCTGGTTCGCGCCGGAGAAGTGGCGATGCGGCAGGCTCTACCCGAAGTACGCCGGTGGCTGGAAACCCCGTTGGAAACGGCAGTCCCGGCGAAAACACGCCGGGTGGTGGCGCGTCCCGCGCCCATGCCCGCGGACTGAAGGCCCGGCTTCTTAGCGTGCACTGTCTACTTTAGTCCGGTCACCACATACGCCTCCGATTCATGTGGGGACAGCTGCCCCTTCGGCAAGCTCAGGGCAGGCTCTCGGCTGTCCGACGGGCGCAGCCCGTCAGTCGCCAGCTGCTAGCTTTTCTGATTCCTCGCAAATCCGCTTCCAAGCCCTCTCCACGTGCCTTGCCTCTGTGTTGGTCTGCCCCACGCAGAGCCGGAGCGTGAACTTCCCGTTCAGCTTGGTATGCGTGAGAAATAGATCTCCGCTGCGGTTCAGGCGGTCCATGATCGTTTGATTGGCCGCGTCACCGGCTTTGTGGCGGAAGCAGACCAGGTTCAGCGGGACCGGCGCCGCGAGTTCAAAGGTCTCCTCGTCGCGCACCCAGTGCGCGAACAACTGAGCCAGTTGCACGTGGCGGCGGATGTGGTGCTGCAGGCCTTGCACTCCGTAGTGCCGGATCACGAACCACAACTTCAGCGAGCGGAAACGCCGCCCAAGTTGGATGTGCCAGTCGCGGTAGTCGATCACCGCGCCCGATTCCGTGGCCTGATTGCGCAGGTATTCCGGCAGGATGCTCAACGCCTGGATCAGCGCCTTGCGGTCGGCGACCCAGAAGCAGTTGCAGTCGAAGTTGGTGAACATCCATTTATGCGGATTGAAGTTGTAGCTGTGGGCGGACTCGACTCCGTTCTGCAGGTGGCGAAACTCGGGGCACAGCGCCGCCGTGCCCGACATAGCCGCATCCACATGCAGCCACAGATTGTGCGGCCGGCAGACCTGTGCGATAGCGGCGATCGGGTCCATCGCATTCGACGAGGTCGTGCCGACCGTGGCGCACACAAAGCAGGGAACCAGCCCAGCGCGCTTGTCGGCTTCAATCTGGCGGCCGAGAGCGTCGGGGCGCATGGCGAAGTTTTCGTCCACTTCAATCAGGCGCAGATTGTCGACGCCGATGCCCGCAATCATCGCCGCCTTTTCCAGAGATGAGTGCGTTTGTGCGGATGCGTAGGCCACGATGCGCCCGTCGCATCCCTTTTTGTTGCTGGTGTAATTGGTGGCGCGCTCGCGCGCGGCCAACAGGGCGCACAGGGCGGCGCTCGATGCGGTGTCTTGAATCACTCCACCGCCGGTGTTCGATGACAGGAACTTCTCCGGCAGTCCGAGCATGGGCACCAGCCAGTCGAGCACGTGAGTTTCCAGTTCCGTGCAGGCCGGGCTCGTTGACCAGAGCATGCCCTGCACGCCCAGGCCAGAAGAGAGAAGATCGCCCAGAATTCCCGGACCGGAAGCGTTGCATGGGAAGTAGGCGAAGAAATTCGGCGACTGCCAGTGGGTGACGCCGGGCAGAATCAGCTTCTCGACGTCTTTCAACAATGCCTCGAAGGGCTCGCCGTGCGCGGGAGGATTCGCGGGCAGCGAGGCGCGAATCTGTCCCGGCTTCACCTGCGAAAGCACGGGAAACGACTCGATGCGGGAGTGGTAGTCGGCGATCCAGTCCACCACGGCGTGGCCGTAGCGGCGAAATTCGTCGGGCGTCATGTGAAATGATTTTTCGTCGGGCATGGTCCTCCAAGGGCTACGCAAGGGGCGTGAACTTGCAATGCTATTGTTGCCGCAGCCGTCCAAAATAGAGCCGCGTCTTGTACTCAAATGCGACTCGGCCTTCGACTGCGCAGGCATCGAAGATGCGCCGCAGCTCTTGTAGCATCGGCGCGTATTGCGGATGCTCCGGCCCAGGCGCGTACGACGACGACAGCAGACGTCCCTCCAGCCCGGCATAATCGAACTCTTGGCGCATCTCGAATACGCGCTGTTGAAACGGCGCGGGATCGAAGAATTCGTTAACGGCATCGGTTGTGCGCTCGTGGCGAACCTCTTCGTAGTCGGTACCGTAAGTCAGAAGCAACTGTTCGTAGGCACGGAGAAACCTGGTCGAATCGGTGACACGCTCGTTCCACAGAAGAACCAGCCAACCGCTAGGCTTCAGGATACGAACGAACTCGCTCCTCGCGCGCACGCGGTCGAACCAGTGCGCAGCCTGCGCCGCGGTGATGAAGTCCAAGCCCTGATCCTCCAGCGTGGTCGCTTCGGCAGTTCCTGCAACGCTTTTGAACTTCGGGAACCCCGTGAGCAGGCGTTCCCCAGCCTCGCGCATCTCGGCGTTAGGCTCGACGCCGAAAACCGGGTTGCCATTCTCGAGCAACATACGAGTCCAGATGCCAGTGCCGGAGGCGATGTCGGCAACGACATGCTGCGGCGTCAAGCCGCATTCGGTCTTCAGGGCATGCATGATCTTATGCGGGTATCCCGGGCGGTAGCGCACATAGTTTTCTACGCGGTCGGAGAAGCGGCTGGTGGCGTTGGAGGCAGGCATAGGGCTTCAAAGTGGCAACTTTTTTCATCTTGCCAGAAAGCCATTTTAATTGCAGGATAGGTGTACTGTCCTCCCCGCCGGGTTCCCCTGTACCGCAAGCCCGACCGACTTCGGTAGAGCAAGAGAACAAAGAGGGAAATCTCCTCCAGCCGTCAAGTGCGATACCATTCCAACTAAGCTATGAAGGTTGTGATTGCATGAGAGTCGTCATCAAAGTCGGCACCAGCCTGATCGCTCCCGGCGGCCAGATCGACGCCAACCTGCTGCGCGCTATGGTGGATCAATTCGATCTTCGCAAGAACGAGTACTTGATTGTAACCTCCGGCGCGATTGCGGCGGGCATGTCTGGGCTGGGATTGCGCAAGCGCCCCAGCGGCGTCCCCGGCATGCAGGCCTGTGCGGCGGTTGGGCAAAGCAAGCTGATGCACACCTACGAGCGGCTTTTCTTCGGCAAGAAGGTGGTGGCGCAGCTTCTGCTATCCAGTGACGACTTCACTTCGCCGGTCCGCTACCGCAACCTCCAGAACGCGCTGGCCGAGCTGCTTTCGCTTGGGGTCGTGCCGATTGTGAATGAAAACGACAGCGTCTCGGTGCGCGAGTTGGTGGGCGCTTTCGGCGACAACGACGAACTTAGTTCGCTGCTGGCTACCGCCGTGAAGGCCGACTGGCTCCTGCTGCTGACCGACGTCGACGGTTTCTACATGCCCGATGGACCGAAGAGGTCCCGGAAGAGGCCGCGCCTGGTGCGTGTGGTTCGTAAGCTCACTCCCGCGCTGGAAGCCCAGTGCAACGGCAAAAGTACGCTGGGGCGCGGCGGGATGATTTCCAAACTGCGCGCCGCGAAGCTCGCCAGCGAAGGCGGCGTGCACGTGGCTATCGTGAATGGCCGCCATCCCCAGGGAATTATGCTGGCCATGGAACGCAAGATCGGAACCTATTTTCCTCCGCAGGAACGGAGCTAGATGGCGACGACCACGGCCAACGCGGCCTCCACGCAGGAAAAGCTGCTGCGCGCCCGCGCGGCGGCGTCGAAGCTGGCGCTGCTCTCCACCGACGAGAAGAACGCGTTGCTGTTGAAGATCGCCGATGCGATTGAAGCCCAGGCGCAGTCGATTTTGGACGCCAACCGCGAGGACATGGAAAACTCCGGCCTCGAGGGAGCCATGCGTGACCGCTTGCTGCTGACCGAGGCTCGTATTAAGGAAATGGCGCAGGGGGTGCGCGATGTCGCAGCGCTCAGCGATCCGATCGGCGAGACTCTGGCTGAGTGGACCCGCCCGAACGGCTTGCGCATCCGCAAGGTGCGCGTGCCGCTGGGAGTGGTAGGCATCATCTACGAATCGCGGCCGAACGTCACCGTCGACACCGCTGTGCTTGCTTTGAAAACGGGCAATGCGATTGTGTTGCGCGGCGGCAAAGAAGCGGCTCGCAGCAATCAGCGTCTGGTCGAAATTCTTGCCGCCGTGCCGGGGGTGCCAGAGGGCGCAATCGAGCTGCTCGATTCGAGCACGCGGCAGTCTGTGCAGGAGCTCATCCGGGCCAGGGGACTGGTGGACGTGATCATCCCGCGCGGCGGCGCTGGGCTGATCTCATTCGTTACGGAAAACTCCGTGGTGCCCGTAATCGAAACCGGGGCAGGGAACTGCCACATTTTCGTCGATGAATCCGCCGACTTCATGATGGCCGACCCCATCGTGATCAATGCCAAGACGCAGCGGCCATCGGTGTGCAATGCCGCGGAGAAGTTGCTGGTGCATGAACGCATCGCCGCAGAATATGTTCCGCGAATCGTGAAGAAGCTGATTGAAGCCGGAGTTGAGGTTCGTGGAGACGGCAAGTCTCGCAGCCTGGCGGTGGGAATGAATATCAGGCCGACCGAAGAGCAAGACTGGTACGAGGAATATCTGCGGCTCTGCATGGCGGTTCGCGTCGTGGCGAACGTGGATGAGGCGATTGCCCACATCAATCGCTATTCCACCAAGCACTCGGACTCCATCGTGACCCGCGATGAGGCGAACGCCCGCAAGTTTCTGCGCGGGGTCGATTCGGCTGCGGTGTATTGGAATGCGTCAACCCGTTTCACCGACGGCGCAGAGTTCGGCTTCGGTGCCGAGATGGGCATCAGCACCCAGAAGCTCCACTGTCGCGGACCTTTCGCGCTAGCCGAACTCACTTCTTCGAAGTACGAGATTGTGGGGACGGGGCAGGTGCGGTAGTTTCTTCGACCTCTGGCGCAGGCTGTACACCAATTGTCCTCGGGCCCAAGACGAGATAATAGTCGTGGTTTAGGCTTACGTCGCTGAGGCCGCTGCCTCGCTTCGCCGGAGTTATTTTGAGAGGCTTGACCTTCACACCTGGACGCTTCATCTGTATAGCGTAGCACCCGCTGTGCTAACGTACTAACTTCACTGCCGGATCCCCATGAGATCGTTCTCATCAATTTTTCTTTCCTCGGTCGTTCTCCTTTGCGGCCTGTCACCCGGTTCCAGCGGCCACGTTACGGAACCTTCCGCCGCGACTCCTCCCATCTTCGGCTTCCGCGATTCCGCAACCGAAGCAAGCACCGAAGCCCGCTTCCTCGCCGTGCCTGATCCGAAGCTCGCCGAGGAGCACCTGCGCACCCTGACGCTAGCCCCGCACATGGCCGGCACCCCCGAGGACAAAACCACGGCGGACTACGTGGCGCAGAAGTTTCGCGCTGCCGGGCTCGACACAGAGATCGTCGAATACAAAGTGTGGATCAACTATCCCTCGGAGATCAGTGTGGACATCACCGCGCCCGCCGGAGTTGAAATGCACGGGCCCACCCGCGAGCATGTCGATGGCGATCCGTTTGACGGCGATCCGCGTGTGGTGATGCCGTTCAGCGGCATGTCGCCATCAGGCGACGTCGAAGCGGGTGTTGTGTACGCCAACTACGGTACGCCGGAAGATTTCGAGAAGCTGGCGAAGTTGAAAATCGATGTGCGCGGCAAGGTCGTCCTGATGCGCTACGGCCAGAACTTCCGCGGCGTAAAAGTATTCGTCGCCCAGGAACACGGCGCGGCGGGCGTGATCCTCTACTCCGATCCGTTCGACGATGGCTGGCGGCGTGGCGACAAGTATCCCGATGGTCCGTGGCGACCCGATACCGGCGTGCAGCGCGGGTCCGTGGGATACATGTTCGAGTTTCCCGGCGATCCGACAACACCGGGATTTGCCTCGCTGCCTTCGTTGCCGGAAAGCAAGCGCATTCCTCCCGAGCAGTCGGCGCAGATGCCGAAGATTCCGGTCACGCCACTCTCCTACCACGATGCCTCGCCGATTCTGCAACATCTCGGAGGGCCTGTTTCACCGCGCGAGTGGCAGGGCGCGTTGCCTTTTACCTACCACGTTGGACCCGGCCCGGTACGGGTGAAGATGCATCTCAAGCAGGATTACCAGTTCCGTACTCTCTGGGATGTGATCGGTCGCGTGCGGGGCAGCGAGTCTCCGGACGAATGGGTGGTTGCTGGAAATCATCGCGACGCGTGGGTCTACGGCGCGGTTGACCCGAACAGCGGCACGGCGGCGATGCTCGAAGCCGTACATGGTGTCGGCGAGTTGCTGAAGTCGGGCTGGAAGCCGAAACGCACCATGATCTTCTGCAGTTGGGACGGCGAGGAAGAAGGCCTGATGGGTTCGACCGAGTGGGCCGAGCAGAATGATTCCGAACTGGCCAGTGCGTCCGCGTATTTCAACATGGACGTGGCCGACTCGGGTCCGAAGTTTGGCGCCTCGGCAGTTCCCAGCTTGAAGCAGTTTTTGCGCGACGTCGCCAAAGCCGTGCCCAGTCCCAAGGGCGGCACCGTCTACGAGGCGTGGCAGAAGGTGGATCGACCCGGCGCTCTAACGACCCAGTCGCCGGCCGAAGCCATCGGAGAGAACCGCCGCGTGCCCGCCGCGGCTACCCCAGGCGATGTGCCGGTCGGCGACTTGGGCAGTGGCTCCGATTACAGCGCGTTCCAACAGCACCTGGGTGTGCCGTCGACAGACATCAGTTCCACCGGGCCGTACGGCGTGTACCACTCCGTCTTCGATGATTTCGCCTGGTTCAAGAAGTTCGGCGACCCGGATTTTGTGTACGAGCAGCAAATGGCGAGAGTCTTTGGCCTGGAGGCATTGCGCATGGCAGATGCCGATGTGCTGCCTTACGACTACGAAGAATACGGAAAAGAAATTGCCGTGTACGTCGATGCGGCCAAGAAAAGAGCTGAAAGCAAGTTTGGCGATCGTGCTCTCGATTTCAATGCGGTGACTGCGGCAGCGAAACGTTTTCAAGAGGCGGGTGCAAAGATCCGGGCGAAACAGAAGAATCCTCCGCGGGATGCCGCGCGCTTGAATCAGGCCCTGCGCGGCGCTGAAAGGGCCCTGCTGGCGCCTGAAGGACTGCCGCACCGTCCGTGGTATCGCCATACCATCTATGCTCCGGGTGAGTACACAGGGTACGCCGCCGTAGTGATTCCGGGAGTGAACGAGGCTCTCGATAAGGGGGATGCTGAACGCGTGCGCCAGCAGTTGGCGGTTCTTACGACTGCGCTGGAGCGCGCGGCCAAAGTGTTGGAGGGATACAGGTAGACCCATGACCTCTACCCACGCTCTCGGGCATTTCCTGCTCACTCTGCCACGCTCGGCGGCGGCTACGTTCCTAGCGCTGTTTCCCATCGTCGATCCCTTCGGCGGCATTCCGATCTTCTTCAGCATGACATCCTCCTGGACTCCCCAGGATCGCCGCAATACCGCCATCAAGACTGGTCTGTGGGTGTTTGTCATCCTGGTGACGTTTCTCTTTTTCGGTCGCTTCGTGTTGTATTTCTTCGGCATCTCGCTGCCCGTCCTGAAGATTGCCGGTGGGCTGATCGTCGCCAACACCGCCTGGGGTATGGTTACGTCACACGCGCGCATCACGCCGGCGGAGAGCGACGAGGCCCAGGACAAGGAAGACATCTCCCTTACGCCGCTGGCCATGCCGCTGATGTCTGGTCCAGGGGCGATCGGCGTGGTTATGGCTCTGGCGGCGCACGTAGATAGCGCAGCATCGTACCTGGGGATGGTCATCGGCATCGCCGCCGTGGCGCTTTCGGTGTTGCTGTTCTTTTGGCTGGGAGGGCCGCTGGTAAGGCGGCTTGGGCCCAGCGCAGTTGGAGCCATCAACAAGATTTTCGGCTTTCTGATTCTCGCCATCGCCGTCCAACTGGTGTGGGACGGCGTGGCCGACTTCAAGTAGGTCCGTGTGGCGCGGGCGCCCGCGCCCGCAACTACGTCTGGCAAAGCGAAATTTTCCTGGAACCGCTGTTCTGTCCCGCCCGTATCACAAACAGGCGCTCGTGTGCCCTGGAGGTGCTTCATGCCCGGAAGATCTCCCATCCGCTTTGCTCTACTCCACAAAACAATCGTCGTCTGTCTTCTGTTGGTGCCCTTCTGCACCGCCTCGGACCATTGGAAAGATTGGGACTACGAAGAGACTCACAGCGAAGCCCGCGACTTCGTCGCCGGGGGCATGGTGCATGTGCGCCTCAGTGTTGGCGATGTACACATCAAGCGCGGCGACACAAACCAGATCCGGCTGCACTACACCGTCAAGTCGCGGCGGGAAAGCCATGTAAAAGACGCGCACGTGGACATCGACATCCGCGGCAACGACGCCAGAATCGAATTCCACGCGCCGACTTCGGGCAATACGCAGTTCGACGTGGAACTCGAAGTGCCGCAGAACACCAACCTCGATTTGCATGACAAGGTCGGCGACCTCACGGTGGTGAACGTCGAGGGTGACAAGGAACTGGAGCTGGGCGTGGGCGATATCCGCATCGCCGGTGACAGTTCGTCCTATCATTTCGTGCGTGCCAGCACCAGCATCGGCGACGTCAGTGGCGACGTCAGCGGCAATCAGCGCGGCGAGGTCAGCGGCTGGCTGGGCAAGACCCTCAAGTATCACGGCGACGGCAAGTACGAACTGCAGGCACACGTCTCAGTCGGGGACATTACGCTGGAAGGGAAGTAGGATAAATGTGGCGCTGGCGTCCTCGCCCGCGAACTCTAGCCATGTAGCGGAAGTGGGGCGCACCCGGCCGTCGGCCTCGAGTGGATAACCACTGGGGTAATATAATTCCGAAAGCATGGGGCACCACCCAGGGAGAGAGGCATCAGACCATGACGAAAGCACGCACGCTCGCCCTACTAGTTGTCGCCGCACACTGGATCGTCGCCATCTGGCACCTGTCCCTTGCGGCCAAGATCCTTCCAGCCCCAAACAACCACGTCAGTTGGCTAGCCATAACTTTGATAACGTCCGGGCACGCGGTCGTATCCATTCTGTTATGGAAGCTCAGCGATAAAGTTGCTGGGTTTGTCTCGGTGATTTTCTTTCTTGCCGCAATGAGTGCCGATCTTTATGAGCACTTCTTGCATGCCTCTCAAAACAACGTTTTCATGGTCGCGCGCGGCGATTGGACCGCCATCTTTAACGTAAGCGTCTTCATCCTTCTCGCACTGGAAATCGTGGGATGCCTGCTTGGAACTATCGTCCTCGGTGGCAGGACAAGGAACAACAAGTCAACTCCGGGACCCAATTCGAACTTCAGCAAGCAGGGCCCGAAGCTTTTCTCAGGCCAAGTCGGGTATGTGGCCGATGATTTCGGCGAGATCGTTTAGCGCCCCTCGCGTATGAGGAAGCGCTGATCCACTTGGGCAACCTCTTGCGGAGTTCCTCGGACCGGGACGGTCCAGGCGTCTTTTTGCGTCCTGAATGCCTTCAACAACGGCGGCGAGCGTTTCCTCGTCTTTTCGCCCGCCGAGCTTTCGTAAAAATAAAATTTGCACGGGTTAAGGTTTTCCCTTATTATGGGTGCATGAACATCACTTTGTCCCTCGACGAGAAGCTGGTGAAGGACGTCCGTAAGATCGCGGTGGAGCGCGACACTACGCTTACCGGTCTGGTACGTGCCTATCTGGAGCACCTTGCTGCCGAGCAGGCCGCTTCCGGCAGGAAGCGGCGCGAACGGGAGGCTCTGGAACGCAGCTTCAGCCAGTTCCAGTTCCGTGTAGGAAAGAAAACCTGGAAGCGGGAAGACCTGTATGCCCGGTCCTGACTTTCTCGATACGAATGTCCTGGTATACGCCTACGACGTCACCGACCCGGCGAAACAGAGAGTTGCGCAGGACTTGGTTCGAAGAGCGGTTGCGGGCGGGTTGGTAGTCTCGACGCAGGTCCTTGCGGAATTTGCAGCCACGTTACTTCACAAACTCATTCCCGCGCCATCCGCTGCGGACGTAATCGCGTTGTTGGACACTTTGGCGCCGATTCGGCTCGTCTCACCCGATCACGACACCATACGACGTGCCGTCGAAGCGAGGGCTGCCTATGGCCTGCACTTCTACGACGGCATGATCGTCGCTGCCGCGGAACGCGCCGGCTGTGAGAGGATCTGGTCCGAAGATTTCAACCCCGGCCAGAAATACTTTGGCGTCACCGTAGCCAACCCGTTCCACTGAGAAATGTGGCGCGGGCACTCCCTTCGGCAAGCTCAGGGCATTCCTACCCGCGAAAGCTAACCACGCAGGGAAGTTCAGAGGATAGGGGGCGAACGTCGCGGTGTAGAATAACTTTGTTATGGCGGCAGACAAACAGCACGCCCACGAACTGATCGAGCAGTTGCCTCCCAGCCAGGTGCCGGCAGCTATCGGCATGTTGGAAAGCCTGCTCGATCCCGTCTCTCGCGCGCTTGCGAATGCTCCCGTCGACGACGAACCACTTACAGCGGCAGACGAGAAGGCCCTCGCGGAAGCTCGCGAATGGTCGAAGCATAACAAGGGCACTCCGCACGAGGAGTTCTTAGCCGAACTCGGCATCACTCAAGAGCCGAATTGAACTTATCCACGGAGTTCAGATCCCGGTGGTTTTCGTGCGCCGTGGCGAACGTGAAGAACCTCGATCACGCGCTTATCGTCATCCACTCGGTAATAAATCAGGAAAGGACTATGGAGCAGTTTCCTTACTTGCGGCCTCTTGCGGATAATGCTGCCCATGCGCGGAAAGCGGGCGAGTAGATCGATGTGATCAAGTAGCGAACTGCCGAAGCGGGATGCTGCATCCGCGTCATCTTCGCCTATGTGGCCGATGATTTCGGCGAGATCGTTCAGTGCCCTTTGCGTGTAGAGGAGGCGGTAATCCACTTGGGCAACCGCTTGCGGACTTCTTCGGCGGGGACGGTTCGACCAGCTTCCGCGTCCCGAATGCCTTCATCAATGGCGGCGAGCGTTTCCTCGTCTTCCTCGTCGAGGATAGGAGCAGGACTCTCGAGTTCGAACTTCTTCGCCTTCGCCATAGGCTTATCGTAGGCTGGAATCTGTGGGCAGCGCAATGGAATTCGTTAGCCGTCTCCAGCGATCCCAGTTCTCGCAAGCGATCCCAATTCTCGCAAAGGCGGCGAGAAGTGGGGCACCCGGCCACGGTGCTAGTTGGTCGTCACTGTGATTTCGTTCAGCTTCAAATTCTCGAAGGCGCTGACAATCTCATTCATCTGTTTGCTTGATGTGGACTTGTCAAAGACCAGGGTGACGATCTTCACAGGCATCTGAGGGGATACACGGATCAACACTTCATGACCGTTGTCTCCCGCCTTGATTTCCAGCGGTATCAGAGTCTCGATCTTCATGCCCGAGATTCTAGCATCAGGCAAGAAAGTAGTCGGCTGGACGGGCGCTATGGTAGGCTCCCTGTCATGCTGTTCGTCTGGCTGCTGGCCAAGCTTGGCTTGATCGACCAAAAGCACGCCCAAGTCCGCTCGGGCTTTTGGCGGTTCATCCTCAACCTAGTCCTCACGATGGTGGCGCTCACCATAGCCGCTTGTATCTGGATAGCGTACAGGTAGAAAAGATTACGGCCCTTACTTGAGCGACACCAGCCTCTCCACCAGCTCCGAGTGGTCCTTCTTCTCGATGCCATGCACCTGCTTGTTGTACTCGTCCACCTTCGACGAGTAGTTCATCGAGCAGAATTTCGGGCCGCACATGGAGCAGAAGGCTGCCTCTTTGTAGAAGTCGTCGGGCAGGGTTTCGTCGTGCATCGAGCGCGCCGTTTCAGGGTCCAAAGACAAAGCAAATTGTTTTTCCCAGTCGAACTTATACCGCGCGTAGCTCAGGGCGTCGTCGCGGTCGCGGGCGCCGGGGCGTCCACGGGCGATGTCGGCCGCGTGCGCGGAAATCTTGTAGGCGATGATGCCGTCCTTCACGTCTTTTTCATTAGGTAGCCCTAAATGCTCCTTGGGCGTGACGTAGCACAGCATGGCCGCGCCGTACCATCCAATCATGGCCGCCCCGATCGCCGAGGTGATGTGGTCGTAGCCGGGAGCGATGTCGGTGACCAGCGGGCCCAGCGTGTAGAAAGGCGCTTCGTAGCAGAGCTCGACTTCTTTTTCCACCTGCTCCTTGATCTTGTCCATGGAGACGTGGCCGGGGCCTTCGATCATCACCTGCACGTCGTGCTGCCAGGCCATCTTGGTCAGCTCGCCCAGAGTTTTCAGTTCGGCGAATTGGGCTTCGTCGCTGGCGTCGGCGACGCAGCCGGGACGCAGGCCGTCGCCCAGCGAAAAGCTGACATCATACTTCTTGAAAATCTTGACAATATCTTCGAAGCGCTCGTAGAGGAAATTCTGCTTGTGGTTGTAAGCCATCCACTGCGCGAGGATGGCGCCGCCGCGGTCTGACGATGCCGGTGATGCGCTTGGAGATCAGCGGCAGGTACTGGATCAGCACGCCGGCGTGAATGGTCATATAGTCCACGCCCTGCGCGGCCTGCTCTTCAATTACTTCGAGCATGATTTCGGCATTCAAGTCTTCCACCCGTTTCACGCGCGCGATAGCTTCGTAGATGGGCACGGTGCCGATGGGCACCGGAGAATGGCGCAGAATGGCTTCGCGAATTTCGTGAATGTTGCCGCCGGTGGAGAGGTCCATCACCGTGTCGGCGCCGTAGTGCACGGCGGTGTGCAGCTTTTTCAGTTCTTCGTTCACTTCCGACGTGACCGCCGAGTTGCCGATGTTGGCATTAATCTTGCACAGCGACGCGACGCCGATCGCCATGGGCTCCAGTTCCGGATGGTTGATGTTGGCGGGAATAATCATGCGGCCGCGGGCCACTTCGTCGCGCACCAGTTCGGGCGCGATCTTTTCGCGGTGGGCAATGTAGCCCATCTCTTCGGTGATCACACCATTGCGCGCGTAGTGCATCTGGGAGAAGTTGCCGTCGGTGTTCGCTCGCTTGCGCTGGGCAAGCCAGTCTGCGCGCGGCTTGGGGACGATGGAACCGTTACTGCCATTGCCGGAGTTGCCATTCGTGGGGATCATGTCAGCCAGCTTTCGTCGAGATTTCGACAAGTCCCGATTATACTCGGGCAGGCCGGGGAGCGGTATTCCAGAGGAAACAAATACATACATCGACAATTTGTTCCGCCCTTGTCCATGGCCGCAACTGCCACTCTCCCTGCAATGCTTCACCCTTGCTAGTAAAGAATCTCGGGCTTAGAATCTCATCCGTTCTTAAGAAGATAGAAGATAAAGAGAGGTCTTATATGCGCCTGTTCCGTCTCCTGCCGGTTATATTGCTGCTTGCGACTGCCGGCAGTTTCGCTCAGTCCACTTCCACCAAGCCTGCTGCAGGTTTCAGCATCGACAACATCGACAAGACGGTCGATCCCTGCGTGGATTTCTACCAATACGCTTGCGGCAACTGGATGAAGAACTCCGAGATCCCGGCGGACCGGTCATCGTGGCAGAGCTTTTCAGAGCTTGACGAGCGGAACCTCGGTATCGAGCGCGGAATTTTGGAAAAGGCCGCTGCCGGAGGCGCCGGGCGTGACGCTATCGATCAGAAAATCGGCGATCTCTACGCGTCGTGCATGGATGAGAAAACGGTAAATGCGAAAGGCATCGCCCCGCTGCAGCCGGAGCTGGACCGCGTCGCCGCGGCAAAGGACAAGGGCGCGTTGATCGACGAAATCGCGCACGTGCATTTGGTGGGGCCCAGCCCGCTGTTCAATTTTTATTCGAACTCCGACCTGCACAATGCCGACACAGTGATCGCCTACATCGACCAGGGCGGTCTGTCGCTACCCGACCGCGATTACTACATTAAAGACGATGCCCGCATGGTGGATATGCGCAAGCATTTTGTGGACTATGTTACCGAGATGTTTACGCTGGAAGGACAATCTGCCGGGCAGGCCGCGGATTCCGCGAAGACGGTGTTGCGCATCGAAACCGCGCTCGCTCGGGCTTCCATGGATCGCACCATGCGCCGCGATCCCAAGAACCGTGACCACAAGATGAAGCGCGATGATGCTGTGGCGCTGGCGCCGAATTTTTATCTGAACCGGTTTTTCGTAGGCGTGGGCGCTCCTACCTTCACGGAGTTGAACGTGGGAAACCCCGATTTTTTCAAACAGGTCAATGGAGTGGTCGAATCCGAATCACTGGACTCCCTGAAGACTTACGTAAGCTGGCAGGTGCTGCGGGCGGGCGCTCCCTGGCTCTCTCAGCCGTTTGTGGACGCCAACTTCAAGATGCGGCAGGCCCTCACTGGTCAAAAGCAAATTCAGGACCGGTGGAAGCGCTGCGTGGATCTCACCGATGGTTCGCTGGGTGAGGCACTGGGCGAGCGCTATGTCGAACTGACGTTTGGCGCGGAGGGCAAGCAGCGCATGTTGAAAATGGTGGATGCGCTGGAAAAATCTCTGGACGAAGACATTCAGGACCTGTCCTGGATGAGCGACGAAACCAGGAAACAGGCTAAGGTCAAGCTGCAGGCGATTCGCAACAAGATCGGATATCCCGACGTGTACCGCGACTACAGTTCGGTGACCATCAAGTCGGACGATTTGTTGGGCAACGTGATGCGCACCACCGAATTCGAGTCGAAACGGCAGATCGCCAAGATTGAGAAGCCGCTCGATCGCAAAGAGTGGGGCATGACTCCGCCGACGGTGAACGCATACTACAGCCCCGCGTTCAACGAAATCGTGTTTCCAGCGGGAATTTTGCAGCCGCCGTTTTTTGACAAGACCATGGATGACGCCATCAACTTTGGTGGCATCGGTCTGGTGATCGGTCACGAACTGACGCACGGCTTCGACGATCAGGGACGCAAGTACGATCCCAAGGGCAACCTGCGCGACTGGTGGACGGAACAGGATGGAAAGGAATTTGAAAAACGTGTCAGCTGCGTGGCCGACGAATATTCGAACTTCGTGGCCGTGGATGACCTCAAACTGAACGGCCGTCTCACGCTGGGCGAAAACACTGCCGACAACGGAGGTGCTCGCGTCGCCTTGATGGCGCTGGAGCACATGATCGCCGACGACAAGACTGGCAAAGAAGGCCAGAACGTTGACGGTTACACACCCGAGCAACGCTTCTTTCTGGGATTCGGGCGGGTGTGGTGCGAGAAACGGCGTCCAGAATACGAGCGCATGCAGGTTACCACCAATCCGCACTCGCCGGGCAGATATCGCGTTAACGGAGTAGTGCAGAACATGCCGGAGTTCCAGAAGGCGTGGGGATGTAAAGCTGGTCAGCCCATGGTGGCGGAGAACGCTTGCCACGTGTGGTAGTAGAAAGCGCCGTCCGACTAGCATGTGCAGCCACAAGTAAAAATGTGGGAACAGCCGTGCCTTTCGACCGCTCAGGGCCAGTTCCCGGGCTGTCCCGACCCCCCTATTTCGTTGACGGAGGCGACCGCCGGCCAAGCTCCAGTTCAATACCTTCCGGGGACACTCCCGCTCCCGCCTGCGCCGTCATCGGTTGAGTCGTCAAAAGGGTCACACCCGCAACACCGGCTGCACGCGCCGTATCCAAGACCTTCACCACGGATGCGTAAGGCGCCCTGGCGTCGGCCTTGATATAAAGATTCTCCGTGCGAGACAGGTGCCCCTTGAGCTTTTCCGCCAGCGAGCCGGGCGTGACCGGCTCGATTCCGAAATAGAGTGAACCCGTGTTGGTCACCGTGATGATCAATGCGTCTGGTTTGTCCGCCTCGGGTACTGGCACCGCGCTGCGGGTGGGCGCTAACTGCACGCTGATCCCTTTTTGCAGCGCTTGTGCAGAGCTTCGAGGGGCGGCTGTTATCGTAGTTATAACTAGCAGGAGTGCCAGGCTCCATACTCGGTTGTTCAGTCCTGCCAGATTATTTGTCTTAAGCCAACTCATAAGGTTTTCTCCTCTATTAGCCGTTTTCGGCGTGTAATTCGCTTCCGTTCACTTGTCACTGAGCCTTCGCACCGCCGAGTGACGCGGTGGCCAGCGTTCCGCCGAGTCCCATGGTTTCGACGGCGGACGATGGCACAATCACCATCGAACCTTTTTCCTTAATCGCTTCGTACAGCATGTTCATGGCGCGCAAGTGCAGTGCGACGGGGTTTTCCGCGTAGGATGTCGCGGCCTGCACAAAGCTGTTCGAGATTTCGGTTTCCGCCTGACCTAGAATGATGCGCGCCTGACGCTCGCGCTCTGCCTGCGCTTGCCGCGACATGGCATCTTCCAGTCCTTGCGGGATTCTGACGTCACGAATCTCGACCGACTGCACGGTAATGCCCCACGGATTCGTTTTCTCATCGAGAATGCGCTGCAGTTCGCGGCCGAGCGTCTCGCGCTCGGTAATCATCTGCGCCAGTTCGTGGCGTCCAATCGATTCCCGCAACGCCGTCTGGGCGCTCATATTAATAGCGTCGATAAAGTTCTCAACTTCCAGAATGCATTTCTCCGCGTTCCACACCATCCAGAACACGATGGCATCGACGTTTACAGGAACAGTGTCGCGGGTCAGAGTGGATTCAGCTGAAACGTTGGCGACGCGCACGCGCTGGTCGACATACGGGCTCAGGGTTTCCACGATCGGCACAATGTGGAACAGTCCCGGCCCTCGCAGGCCCACGTAACGCCCCAGGCGCAGAACCGCAACCTTCTCCCACTGCTGCACTACCTTGATGGCAAACATGAGGTAGACGCCCAGCACCGCACCCGCTATGATCCCGGCCGGATGCTTCGTGGCGGCGGTAACGATCGCGCCCGCCAACAGGCAGATGACAAACAATGATCTTCCGATACCGCTGATCTGACCGATTTCGATTCTTGTCATGGCTTCTATCTCCTTGGCTTCGACTGAGGCACTAGCTCGCTCAGGCGTTCGAGCAGTTCTTCGACGGCGAATCCAGCGGCCCCGGCGCGGGCCGCGAATTCCCCGGCCAACTGGGTGAGTTGCCGCTCCCGCTCCGCGCTATTTTTGACGATCTTCTTGTTGCTGATGAAGGTCCCGGTTCCCTGATAGGTTTCGAGCATGCCACCGAGTTCGAGCTCGCGGTATGCCCGCAGCACCGTGTTGGGATTGATGGCCAGGTCGACCGCAAGCTGCCGCACGGTGGGAAGCTGATCGCCGGCGGTCAGCGTTCCCGCCGCCACGCCGGCGCGGACCTGGTCGATGACCTGGCGGTAGACTGGAACTCCCGAGCGCATGTCCAGTTTGAGCTGGAAACCCTGGCCGTTGGCGGGAGTGTGTCCCATGTGTCTCAATGTACTATACAACTAGTACAATAAGTCAAGTGAAAAATAAGGACTGCCCGTTGCGCAAAGTAGCTTTCGATCAAATCCAAAGAAAAGGCGCGCCGATAATCCAAGTGCGAGAGAGATGACGAAGAATTGACAACGCGATGACAATCCCACTAAGTGCCGGGCGTACTCTCGACCCATCTCGAGTGAATGGCCCTGCGAATTAAACCCCTGCGAACTGAATAAGTAAATGCACCGCAAATCTTGTAGCGGTCAGGCCGAGGCACTGCCCTGTCCAGGCCTTGTCTTATGACTTCAATAAATGAGGAGGATCCATATGAGAACACTTTCTACCAATGCCTTGGCGATTGCCGTCCTAGGCGTGACAGCGGCGTTCGCCGTCAGCAACTACAACGTGAAGCCCAGCGCGAACGCCGAAGCACTCCTTGCCGCCGACGGTGCGTTTCGCGATGGATTGTACCTAGGCAAGTTGACCGCCGAAAGCGGCCAACCGCTGCGGCCCGCCGTCGGTCGCTGGTCAACGGACCAGGACCGCGCCATGTTCACAGCCGGGTATCACCGCGGATACAGCGAATCTCTCGCCAGCGCGCAGGCAAACGGCGGGCGCGTGCAAGCGACCGAGTAAGGCTCCGCTGAGCGGAGCCAGGGAAATAGGTTCTGCAAATCAAGAATTTTGAATTGAGGTAAAGTTTTTATGCGTACAAAGAAGTTCGTCGCCCGACTTGCTCTTACTGTGGTAATTTGCATTTCCACTCCTTACGCTGTGAAGGCTGGCGGCCCTCCCCCAAACACAAGCGGCGCGGCCAACCTGAAGGGCGTGGTGAAGTTCGAAGGCACGGTGCCCAAGCCCAAGCCGATCAGCATGTCGGCGGATCCGAGCTGCGTCAAACAACATCCCTCCCCCGTACTTGCTCAGGAAGTCATGACTGACGCGAAAGGTGATCTGCAGAACGTGGTTGTGTTCGTGGCCGAGGGCCTGGGTGATCGCACGTTTGAAGCTCCCACCCAGCCGGTGGTCGTCGAGCAGAAAGGCTGCATGTACCAGCCGCATGTGCTGGCGGTGCGGGCCAATCAGCCCTTGCACGTGGTGAACGACGATCCCACTTCCCATAACATTCATCCCACGCCGGCGAACAATCGCGAGTGGAACAAGGCGGAGCCGCCGGGGACCAGCGTCGATGAATCGTTTGCGCGGGAAGAGATCGCCATTCCGGTGAAGTGCAACTTGCATCCCTGGATGCACGGCTACATCGCGGTGTTCAAGCACCCGTATTTTGCGGTGACAGGCAAGGACGGCAGCTTCGACCTGAGCAGCCTGCCGCCCGGCACCTACACCATCAAAGCGTGGCACGAGAAGCTGGGCACGTCGACCCAGACGATCACGATTAGTGCAAATGAGACCAAGGAGATCAGTTTCATCTTCAAGGGTATGTAGAAACTGGTCTCACCATATGGTTTTGGGAAGGGCACGGCTTTCAGCCGTGCCGCCCGAAGCCAATAAACATCCGGGCTTCAGCCCCCGAGGGACGTCCTCTTCCTTCCCTCGTGGGAACATTCGGCTGCGAGTTCTGATCGGCTCAGAGCTCTTCTGAAGTCATGAACTTGAGGTGCTGTTCGCTGTAAGCGGTGCCGCATCGTGGAGGATGGGATACGCTTCGCTTGCCGGGGCATATCCCGTCCACCTCGACGGTTTGTACTGCTTCTAATCGGGAATCTTGATTCTGGCCGCGGGGTCGCGTAGAGTCTGGAGAGAACACTTCTTCTGTTGGTGGGGTTGCTCATGTCCAGCCAAGGTCAGACGTATCTCAAATTCGGCGCGGCCACGGTCGCGATCCTGCTGTTGCTTGGGTATCTCGCTTATACCGGCGTCCAGGACAGCAAGAGCTATTACGTCACCATCAGCGAACTGCACAAGATGGGGAACGGCGCATATACCAAGCGCCTGCGTGTGGCGGGAAATGTGCAGCCCGGCTCGATCAAGCGCACCGGAACCCACGTGCAGTTTGTGCTGGTGGAGCAGGACCAGTTGCTTTCGGTGGACTACACCGGAACCGAGGCGCCTCCCGACACGTTCAAGGACGACTCGCAGGCGCTAGCCGATGGCAGCTTTGGCCGCGATGGCGTCTTCCACGCCAAACAACTGCAGGCCAAGTGCGCCTCGAAGTACGCGCCGCAGCAGCCCGGCAACCAGATGCAGGCTGCGCCCGCCAAGAGCGTGACGCAGGTGCAGAGACCTTCCAACCCGGCGAACTGAGTTTCGATTTCTGTCGCGAGTCACCCAGTCGGCAATCACTAGGGTTTTTCCCCGAAGCCCAATCGAGCCGCTATCGGCCCGATAGTCGCATTGCCCTTGGCTTCTCCCAACTGTAAGGTTGCCGCGAGTCCTTTTCTAGGACTTGACCCCGGGTGTAATCACCAAACGAAAATTAAGATTTGAGGAGATTGCTAATGCTGTCCTTCGTGTGTCGTCGTATGGTAATTATCCCTCGGGGACAAGTACGCAAAAAAGTGCAGACTAGAGTAAAGTTCCAACGGGATGAAAAAGCCTAACCCAAATAAAATGCGGCCATCGCAGAAAGCAAATCTTGCAGGGCTTGTTTCTGCTCTTCTGGAGGGAGACTCCGAATTGTACTCAAGATCGATTCGGCCCGGCTGGAAGTCAAAGGATCACCTAGACTGGTTGAAACTTCGTTTTTCCATCCTCTCAAGCGAACCTGTTTTACTTCGGGAGTGTCTCGGCTTTCTAGCAGGTATTTCAGCAACGAGCGCAGCGCGTAATTCTCGCGCAGGCAAAAATCAGTCAATTCCCACACTCCGTCGCAAGCATCATCAGGCAGCATAGAGCCTCACTTTAGCGATCCAGGATGCTCGCGCAGGTAGCCCCACGCCCAGTCCGTTATCATCGCAGGCAATTTGTAGACTGGCGCTCGCCGCGAGGTGAGCATAAGAAAGTCGGCAAGGATCAAACTGCGTATCAAAGCGTTGGTAGAATCGACTTGGATGGTGCGCCTGTTTGCCTCAATCATGGTTTTAAGGAATTGTTTTTGGGAGCGATCTAGCGCGTCCACTCTAGCCTTCTTTTCTTCGGGCGAGAGTTTCGATAGGCGGTGGGTTCTGATTCGTGACGGGATGAGCAGAACTGTAAATCCAACTAGAATGCAAATTGCGCCAAGCACCTTGCCGACAAACACGGCCAAGCCTGCACCGATGAGCATCAGCCCAATACCCCATTTATTTTCCGCAAGAAAGCCCATCGCGTACATGTCCGTTGACTTTTCGGCATAGGTGCGCGACACTCCCATCTGGGAGCATCCCGCGCCCACTATGGCTACTCGCCCTGCATCTCCGGCCAAGGAAACTCAGGGCGAGGAACCGATTTTTACAAAGCAAGACTTCTCTACGCTTCTGAAGCGGGCTTGCGAGACGCCATCTCGCCTACCCGTTGCAAAATCGAAGAGAAAATCAAATTCCCGGAATCGCGGCGGTTGTACCGGAACGAATACTCGTCAAGGTAACTCTGCAAATATTTCGCGCTGACCGAGTGGTACACGCCGCCGATTCCGCGCTTCACTAGACTCCAGAACCCCTCAATCGTGTTCGTGTGAACCTCGCCCATCACATAGACTTTTTGCGTGTGGTTGATCCGCTGGTGCTGATAGCCCATGCCGCGTAGCCGGGGCAGCGCGTTATAGGCGGAGGCATCGTCTGTGTAGATCATGGTTTCAGGCAGCACGTACTCTTTCACCAGTGCGCTTGTTGCGGCCATCGTCAACTCCGGGCTGACTTGAGCCACGATGCGGCCTTTGCGCTCAACCACGCCGAGCACGGTTGTGTTCCGGCCCTTATTGCCGCGCAAGAGTCTTCCCGCATCGTTCTTGCGCCGTCCTCCGAAGTAAGCCTCATCCACTTCCACCCCACCCGGCCCTCCGAGTCGCAAATCTTCGCCCATGAGTTTGCGAATTTGCTTGAATATGCGCCACGCGGTTTTGTAGGTCACGCCCGTCTCTCGCTGGATTTGTTTTGCCGAAATTCCACAGCGGGTGGAACCCATTAAGTACATAGCGTGAAACCAGATTCGCAGGGCCGTGCTCGACTTCTCAAAGATCGTCCCCGCCAATGGGTAGATGTGGTTCCCGCACGTCTCGCAAGCATAGGCCGTGCGGCCTTTCACCCGGTAGTGCTTTCGCGGTTTCTCGCACTTGTGGCAAACCGTGATTCCGCCCGGAAAACGCTGCTCTTTTACGTGTTCAAGGCAGGCATCGTCGGTCGGAAAATCTTTGTCGAACTGCTGGAAGGTGTAGCGGAGTTCTAGCGGAATTGTCTGTCGGCGGTTCATGCAAACAGTATGCCATTTGTTCTCCTTGTTGTCAAGGGATAATTACCTCGTCGTATCGCCCTGTTGATTCTGGGCGCTGCTGTTCTTTCCTCCAGCGCTTGGGCTGCCGCAGTAGTGGTAGGCAACTGCAAGAATCTGGTTCAATTCGGATCTATTCAGGTGGCGGTCACCGCTTCGCCAGCCAACTCCACCATCTATATTTGCCCCGGCACCTACGCGGAGCAGGTTCTAATCACGAAAAACCTTACCCTGATCGGTGTGGGTACTAACGGGCTTTCTGGCGCCAACGCTACGGGGGCAAACAATCCTGTAATCGTATCTCCGGTACTTGGCGTGATCGCCAATGCCAGCGACCTTTTCGATGGCAGTCCCATTGCGGCGCAGATTGCTGTCGTCACCCCGTCGGGAGCGGCTGCTCCCATCAAAGTCAACCTGAGCAATCTCGCAGTCGACGGCAGCAACAACCAGCTTTCTGGCTGTGGTACCGACCTCGTTGGCATCTACTACGAGAATGCCTCTGGAATGATCAATCAGAACGCGACTCGGTATCAAGAGCTCTCCCAGAGTCTGTTCGGTTGCCAGGACGGATTGGCGATCTACGTGGTGAGCGGCTACGGCAGCGGGGGAACTGCAGTCGTCACCATCTCGAACAATAGCGTGCACGACTACGACAAGAACGGAATCACTGTCGACGGCAGCGGAACGGTCGCTACCGTCACCGGCAACTACGTTGTGGGGATCGGCGCGACGCCGCTCATTGCCCAGAACGGCATTCAGGTCAGCGACGGAGCTACGGGCAGCGTAAGGAATAATACCGTCACGGATGATGTTTACATCAGTCCGAGCGGAGGCCCCTACTACTCGGCTACTGGAATTCTTCTCTACGATTCCGGAACCGTTTCGGCGGGCGTCACGATCAGTGGAAACACGGTCAGCAATAGCCAGGGAGGGATCGTCACTTACGGGGATTCCTCAGGAACTGCGGACAGCAACATCATCACCTTGAATAAAGTGACGACCAGTCCAGCGGCCGGTCCCTTTCAACTGGATGGCATCGACCTGTGCAGCAACGGCAATGTTGCCACCTCAAATACAGTATTCAACAGTTCGGGAGCCGGGGTCCACATCGACAGCCAATGCACTGAGTCTACCGGCGCTTCAGGAAACTACACGCTGGTGGGCAAGAACACCATCAACGAAGCCTGCGCGGGCGTGCTGCTCGGGAACGGGACGGGCAACAGTGTTGGCGGTACTGGAAACCTTAACATTTTCTACAACGTCGTGCAGGTGACGCAGGCAGGGGATTCCTGTCCAGCCGGCCCGCCCGGCGCGCCTACGCGAGCGAAAGCGCGGCTAAAACCATCGCCGCGGCGACGCTGATTCGTTTCATCGGCGGCTGCGAATTGGCTTAACGCTCGGCGGGCGAGCTCGAACTCGGAGCCTGCCCGCCGGGCATTTTTGTTTTATGAAACCGAACCCTCGACGCGCGGTCCTCGACTTCGCGACACGCTTTCGCTATCTTCTACCTTTACCTTTCGCCTCTAGCCAATCATCGTGAGCGAATCAGAAATCCCGGCCGCCTCACCTATCATCGCGGTCAGCAACCTCATCAAGCAATTCGGCCACTTCGCCGCATTGCGCGGCGTGAGCGCGGAGTTCGACGCCGGCCGGTTCCACGCGATTCTCGGCGACAACGGGGCAGGGAAGACGACTCTGTTACGCGCGCTGGCGGGATTGGCTCATCCCACCCGCGGCACGGTTTCCATCCTGGGCAAGACTCCGCACGATGCCTGCCGCGAAATCGGCTACATGGCGCACCCCTCGCTGCTTTATGACGAGATGAGCGGCCTGGAAAACCTGCGCTACTTCGCCCGCCTCTATGACATTGCCGGCGATGACCGCTGCCGGCAGGTGATTCATGCCGTGGGGCTCGATCCGGACTTGTTGCGTCCCGTGGGCAAGTACTCGCAAGGCATGCGGCAGCGCATGTCGCTGGCGCGGGCCATTCTGCACGATCCCAAAATCCTGTTGCTGGACGAACCGTTCTCCAACGTGGACGTGCACTCGGCGCGGGAGATGGTTGGCTTGCTCAATGGGATGCGCGACGCTGGCAAAACTATTTTTGTGGTCACGCACCAGGCTGCGCTACTGGAGGGCGCAGCCGACGAATTTGTCTGGATGCAGGCCGGGCAGATCGTTGACAGAACGCTGGGCCTTCCCTCAGACAGCTCGCGGACGGGGGTGCAATGAATTCGCTGCGCTCCATCACTCTGGCCACGCTGACCAAAGATATCCGCCTGGAGTGGCGCTCTAAGGATGCTCTCAACTCCATGCTGTTCTTTTCGCTGTTGGTAGTGGTGATCTTCAGTTTTTCTTTTGATCCGAACGCGGAGGAGTCGCGGCAAATCGCGGGTGGGCTGATCTGGGTCGCCTTCTTGTTCGCCGCCGTCGTAGCTCTGAATCAAACTTGGGCGCGCGAACTGCGTAACCAGGTGCTCGACGCCTACCGCGTTTCTCCAGCCCCAGCGACCGCGCTGTTCCTGGCGAAAGCGCTGGGCAACTTCGTGTTGGTCAGCCTGCTGGAAGCATTGATGGCGCCACTGTTCGTGATCTTCTACAACTTGCGCTCGCTCGGTCCGGCCTGGCAGTTAATCCCAGTGGCGCTGCTGGGAACCTGGGCGCTGGTGGTGAACGGAACATTCTTCGCGGCCATGTCGATCCGCACGCGCAGCCGCGAAATCATGTTGCCGCTGCTGCTGTTTCCCATTTCCATCCCCGCCGTGCAGTCGATGGTGGAAGCCACGCGCATCATTCTTGCTGGTGATGGCTCCGCGCGTTTTTGGATCGTATTGCTTCTCACCTACGATGTGGTGTTTACTACAGCTTGTCTCGGTTTGTTTGAAACCGTGCTGCACGCAGAATGAAACGGGCCTTCCCCATCCTTTCGGTGGTTACCGCGTTGCTGCTGGTTTACGCCTTCTATGAGGCTCTTTGGGTGGCTCCCATGGAGCGGACCATGGGCGACGTGCAGCGCATTTTCTACTACCACGTGCCTTCCGCTTGGACTGCGTTTCTCCTCTTCACGGTGAATCTGGTGGCGTCGGTTGTGTATCTGATCCGGCGCAATGCCAAGGCGGACGCGGTTGCGGTCGTCTCAGCCGAAGTGGGCGTGGTTTTCTGCTCGATTGTGCTGGTGACCGGTCCCATCTGGGCGCGGCCGGTGTGGGGCATCTGGTGGACCTGGGACATTCGCCTCACCACCACGCTGGTTTTGTGGCTGATTTATGTAAGCTACTTGATATTGCGCCGCTTCTCTGACAGCTCTCAGACTCCAAAACTTGCGGCGGTGCTGGCCATCTTTGGCGCGCTCGATGTGCCGCTGGTGTATTTCTCCATCTGGTTTTTCCGCACGCAGCATCCCCAGCCGGTGATTGGCGGCGGCGGTTCCATCGATCCGCGCATGTTGCATGTGCTGCTGATCAACTGGCTTGCGTTCTCCTGCTTTGCCTTTCTGGTTTGTTGGTCGCGCTATCGCCTGGAGTGCCTGCAGCTCGAAGTGGAGGAAGCTCAGGCCATCGAGTCCTTGACTGGCGACGGGCGTTCCTCAGTTGCCCGCGTCAGTTTGCCATTGAAGGCACCATCTAGCCGAGGTCCACAATGAATTCCGCAAGTTCCATCAAATACCTCTACGCAGCCTACATCGCCACCTGGCTGATTCACGCGGTCTATCTCGGCAGCCTGGTGCGCCGCTACGGCCGCCTGCGGCAGCAGTTGAAGGATCTGGAGAAGTAGCGGGCTTTCGGGCTTCGGCCAAGGGGCTTCGGCAAAGCAGCCGTAGCTCACCACTCCAACTTGGCCTTTATGAAGGGAAGTTACCGGAGCCGCCGTGACTTGGTTGAGACTGCCGAAGCCCGAAGCCCGAAAGCCGAAGCCCGCTTCAGTTCGCCGCTTTCCACTCTTGCTGCAGCGCGCTGAAGAGATCCGTATTTCCGCTGGAGCGCAGGAATTCGTAGTCCTCGATCATAGCGGCGGTTCCAATGCGCAAAGAGGGAAGAGGCGATTCCACGCGGATGACGCGCGCCGTGAAGCGCACCCGCACAGCGTCGGTCAGCGTGATATGGGGTGGGAAGGTGAGAGTAACTTCACAGGGAGTTCCCTCCGGCAGTGGCCGGTCGAGGTAAAAGAAAACTCCGCGCGCGCTTACGTTCTGAGTCTCGGTCTGAAATTCGTTGGCGGGATCGAGACGAACCACTGCGGGCAGGCGCATGTCGAAGCGCCGCATCATCCGCCGTTCCTGAGAGTCCGAGTGCATCCCTGGCGCAATTTCCGAAAGCATTCTTCTCGACGAAGACCGATCCACCGCGGTACGGAATCAACTTTCAGGCTGGGGAGGCCAAGCCGCCGTTGCCCCTCGGCAAGTCCTGGTTAACTTCAATGTATAGAATTGCCAGCGGTTTGCAAGAGCAAAAAGACTCGGGGAGCTAAGTCGGTAAAGGCGCAGGAGCATCGGCCGGGGCGAGATAATTCCAATCTGCAACTTCCTTCATCCACTTTCGTGCCATGCCCGGCATCTTTCCACGTCTCCCCGTGCATCTCACGAGTCTTGGAGCGGGCGTGCGAGCGGAACCTCGCTTGACTTGGCTATCCGTCAGATGTTTAAGTAGTTGTTTGTTTTCCGTCAGTTCCTAGTGACACTTCAGCAGCGGGCGGTTTCGCCGGCGCCGGGAAAATGTTCGCCCGCGCGCCGTTATCTAATCTCTCCAAGTGATCGGTGTGAACCGGAGGAAAAGCGTGATGGGCAATGGCCGTTGGTCGGGAAGAAGTTTGGAAAAAAGATCGGGAAGCCTGCTACGGGGCATCTTTGGGGCAATGTTGGTGCTGCTCGTGGCCGGTGCCGTGTTGCTTGGATTGGGATCCCACCGCAACACCTCGACGGCCACGGTTCAGGTTCCAGCCTCTCCGATTCCGAATCTCTTCCAATCTTCCCAGCATGCGAAGCCGGACGCGCACGCCATTCTCGGGCAGTTGCCGCTGATCTTCGAGCCAAACCAGGGTCAGGCCGATTCCAGCGTGAAGTTCCTTGCGCACGGCGCGGGATACAGTCTCTTCCTGGATGAGACAAGCGCGGTGCTGTCCATGCAAACCGGGCACTCGCCGGCCGGCAATACCGAACAATTCGTACGCATGAAACTGGTTGGCGCCAATCCCGCAGCCGCCACCACCGGAACCGATGCTCTGCCCGGCAAGAGCAATTACTTCATCGGGAACGATCCACAAAAATGGCATAGCGGCATTCCGCAGTTTGCCGGAGTTCACTACGCCAGCATCTATCCTGGAATCGATCTGGTTTTTTATGGAAACCAGGGCCGTCTGGAATACGACTTCAAAGTTGCGCCCGGCGCCGATCCGTCGCAAGCCGAACTGCAGTTTGATGGCGCCAGCAAACTGGAATTAAGCGGCGGCGACCTGGTTCTGACCGGCAATAACGATGGCGGCGTGCGCGTGCAGGCGCCTCAGATTTACCAGCGCGACGGAGGCCGCCACGTGCCGGTATCCGGACACTTTGTTCTGCGCGCTGCCAATCGCGTTGCTTTCGAGATTGGCCCTTACGACCGCAGCCGCGAGCTGATCATCGACCCCGTGCTCCAGTTTTCCACCTACTTCGGCGGCAGCGGTTCGGAAACTTCGCCTTCGGTCGCGGTCGACCTCGCCGGCAACATTTATCTCACGGGTACGACGCAGGGCTCGCCGGCCAACTCGTTCCCGGCTACTACTTGGACGCTCATCCCCCCAACGCTGTCCCTTACCTCGACCAGTCCCAGCCATATTTTCGTCACCAAGATTAATCCCACAGTGCCCGCGATTGTGTATGAAACGTTCATCGGTGGCAGTGGATCCGACACGAGTGTCGGCATCGGCGTGGACGGCGGGGACAATGCGTATATCGTAGGTAACACTAGTTCCACAGACTTCCCCACCGTCGGCCTGTCTTATCAGACGGGGCCTGAGACGAAGGGCCCGCAATGCGCCTCCATCACCTGCACGTCGGTGTTCGTTAGCGTGCTGGCCGGCGGACAGACCCCAGGCACGACGCTCACCTATTCCTCCTATCTCTCCGGCAACGGCAACGACCAGGCCAGCGGAATGACGATCGACACCAAAGGGGATGTCTTCATCACGGGCACCACGACGTCCAACGACGCGCCCAGCATCAGCCCACTGGTTGCCTTTCCCGCGACCCCATTGCCTGTGCCGTATCAAGTCTCGCCGAAGTCCAACACCCAGTTCTTCGTGACCGAGATCAATACCGGAGTGCAGGGCATCCTGTATTCGACCTACTTCGGCGGCGGCTTGCCCAGCACGGGCGCGGTGGCAAACGGCGGCGGCATCGCTGTCGATCCGACCGGAATTATCTACTTTACCGGGACCACGAATTTTTTCAACAGTGGTGAAAGTGCGGCGGGCCTCGGCGGTTCCTCTCCAGGGACGGACTTTCCCATCGTGAATGCCTACCAGCCGTGTCTGGACACGCCGCCTCCGATCACCTTCATTTATCCCGTACTGTGCACTGCCCCGGCCACCCCGTCTCCAACCGACGCCTTCGTGACCAAGCTGAATCCGACCGCGCCCGCAGGCGCACAGCTGATTTTCTCAACTTACCTCGGGGGCACCGGCACCGATTCGGGCGCAGCGATTGCGCTGGATTCCGGCGCCGCCAACATTTACCTCACGGGAACGACCAATTCCACCGACTTTGTTCTTCCCATCGGTTCCGGGGCCTTTCAAGGTTGCCTGAACAATCCGGGAGTGGTGGTCACGGCAACCTCGCAGTGTCCCGCTCAGGTATTGTGTCCCACATGTACGGTCCCCAATACAGATGCCTATGTGGCGCGGTTGAGCAACCCCGCGGTGAGCACAACAGGTACTCCAACTATCGCGGAACTCACCTATTTTTCGTATCTGGGTGGGGGAGGAAACGACAGCGGGGCGTCCATCGCGGTCGATACGTCCAGCAATGCGCTGGTCACCGGGGCGACCAATTCGGGTACCAATGCGACGGCGGGGATTAACAACCCGCCGAACTTTCCGGTCATTCCCTCAACCGGACCCATTCAGAGCACACTTAACGGCACGCAGAACGCGTTCTTTGCCCGCATTGATACAACGACAACTACGGGGCAGAATCAGGCGACTTCGTACGCCACTTATTTCGGCGGCAATGGCGTCGATCGCGGTACCAGCATCGCGGTCGATACCAACCTGAATACTTATTTTGCCGGGGACACCAACTCGAATAACGGTACATTCGAGACCTTCGATCCGGTGCAAAGCACGCTCAAAGGAACGCGCAACGCGTTCGTCGTCAAGTTAGGGACGGTGACGGATTTGTGCATCACCTGCGTTGCACCAATTTTCTCCCCCGCCGGATTCGCCAGCGCCGGCAACCCGGTCACGATAACCTTTACCGTCTCCAACGAGGGGCCCGATGTGGCTACTGGCATCTTTGTGCAGGGTACGGTTTCCCCGGGCGTGACCTTGAGCAGCGCCAGCGCAGAATCGGGTACTTGCAGTGGGCCGACCAACAATGTCCTGGTGTGCCAGATCCCCACCCTGCAATCCGGTGCCACGTCGACGGTGAACTTTTCGGTAACACCGATCGGCACATGCACCTCTTGCTCGGCCACAGCCATGGTCATCAACGCCAACAATACGGTCACCAACATCTCAACCACTGCCTCGTTCATCGCGAGCGGTTTTACGATGAACATTGCCCCCTCCGGGCAGATCGTGTCCGCCGGCCTGCCCGTGAAGTATACGGTGACTCTGAATCCGACGCAGGGAGAGTTCGGGTCCAATGTGTCGCTCACTTGCAGTTCTCTCCCCGCAGGGGCAGCTTTCAGCTTCAGTTCGAGTTCGGTCACTTTGAATGGCCCCACTTCGACCGTCCTGACCATAACGACGACCGCGCAACCCGTGAGCACCGGCAGTTTAGGGACGGGGCGCGGACCGCTTTACGCGCTCGGGCTGATGGTTCCTGGGATGGCCCTGCTGGGGCTCGGTAGCGGCAAACGCCGTGGGAAGAAAGGCCGCCTGCTTGTCCTGCTCACACTTTCCCTGCTGTTCGCGCTGGTACTGCTGCAACCGGCCTGTCATAGCGGGGTGACGCTGCCGATGGTGAGCGGAACTCCATCCGGCACCTACCCGCTCACGGTCACGGCCACTTCAGGCTCATTCAGCCAAAGTGCGCCGTTCCAACTGACGGTGACGCCGTAGTGCTAGTTTCCAGTTTCCGGTTTCTAGTTTCCGGTACATCGGGAACCAAGATGCCTCCAACTGGAAACTGGAAACCAGAAACTGTTTCTACGCTCCGGCGGAAAGCTTGTGGTGGCTCTTGGCCTCGGCGATGCCGTACTGCCGGATCTTGTAGAGCAAGGCTTTGTAGCTGATCTGCAGAAGCGCGGCTGCTTGCTTGCGGTTCCAGTTGGTCTGCTCAAGTGCCTGCCGGATGGCCTCGCCTTCGGCTTCATCCTTGGCTGTTCGAGCCAGCGATTTTAATCCGCCGCCGGTTTCTCCGCCTTTGGTCGCGGAATCTCCCCGCCCGCCCCCGCCGTTGCCGTCGTTACGGGGCTGCAATTCGGCCACGGCCAGATTCTCGTCCCCCAGAATCAGATAGCGCTTCAGGAAGTTGTTCAGTTCCCGCAGATTGCCCGGCCAGGGATGCGCCTGGCAGGCCTCCAGCATCTGCGGAGAAAGTGGCAACTGGGGCCGCGCGTAACGTTCCGCCATGCGCGTCATGAAATGCTTCAATAGGACGGGAATTTCTTCCTTCCGATCGCGCAGCGGCGGCAGTTGCAGGGTGAAGGCATTGAGACGGTAGTAAAGATCTTCGCGCAGGCGCTTGGTGGCCAGAGCCTGAGGGATATCAATGTTGGTGGCCGCCAGGATACGAACATCCACCTTGATGACCGACCGGCTGCCCAGGCGCGAGAAACTCTGGTCCTGCAGCACGTGCAGCAGCTTGGCCTGCAATGCGGGCGGCATCTCGCCAATCTCGTCGAGCAGGATGGTGCCCTTGTTGCACAGTTCGAACTTCCCCGGTTTGGCGTGCGTCGCTCCTGTGAATGCTCCCGGCTCGTAGCCGAACAGTTCGCTTTCCAGCAGATCGGCCGGAACGGCGGCGCAATTCACTTTCAGGAACGAACGGTGCGCACGCGGCGAGAGCTTGTGAATCAGGCGCGCCAGCACTTCCTTGCCGGTGCCGCTCTCGCCCAGCAGGAGTACGGGAATATCCACGTTCGCAACGAGAGCAGCCTGTGAGCGAATCTTCCGCATGGCCGGGCTGGCCGCGATGAAGAAGATATCGTCGCCAACGTCTTCCGCTTCTCCCCCCACCGGCCCTTTTCCCTGGCCAAGACATTGATCGATTACCGCGTCGAGTTCCGCTTTTTGAAAAGGTTTGGTCAGGTAATCGTGCGCGCCCAGGCGCATGGCCTGCACGACTTTCTTCGTATCGTTGACGCAGGAGAGCATCACAACCTTCACGCCGGGCCGTTTCTGCCGGAGTTGCTCCAGCGTTTCCAATCCATCGATTCCGGGCATCAGCACATCCAGCAGAACCAGGTCCGGCTCCATGCCTTTGTCCACCCGCTGCAGAGCTTCTTCGCCGGTGGACGCGGTTTCGACTTTGTAGTCGTCAACCTCCAGCAGCGTCCGGATATACCGGAGCATGGCCGGTTCGTCATCCACCAGAAGAATCTTGGCAGTCTCGCTCATCGATTCTTCCCTTTGCCGGAGGAGTTGGTTGCGGGTTTAAAGGGAATGAGGAAGGAGAATTTGCAGCCCGCGCCGGGATCGCTTTCCACCCAGATTTTTCCGCCCATGCCCTGCACCATGCGGCGCACGATGGCCAGACCCAGACCCATGCCCTCCTGATTTTCAGTGCCCGGCAGGCGGAAGAAATCATCGAAGACTTCCTGATGAAATTCCGCGGGAATTCCGGGACCGGTGTCCGACACGCTAACCTTCACAGAGTTCGGTTGTGTTGTATCCTGGCGGCGCCTTTCCGCCGATGCCGGCTGCGCGCTCGAACGGCGCTCCCACATATAGGGTTCCGCGTGCAACCAAACTGTCCCACCTTGAGGAATGAATTTAAATGAATTCTCCAGCAGATTGGAGATGACCCGCTCCAGCTTGGGAGGGTCAAAAGGAAATACCGGCAACTTGTCATTGGCCAGGAAATAAAGGGCCAATCCTTTTTCCTGGAAGCGGGTGGACCACAAGCGGCATACGTCGGACAGGCACTGGTTGATGTTGCCCGCCTCGAACTGCATCTTGAGCCCGCCGGTTTCGAGCGCGCTGTAAGTCAGAAAATCCTGGATGAACTGTTGCAGCCGCTTGCCGCTGGACTGCATGTCGCCCAGCACTTCCCGCTGGCGCACGGTCAAAGGTCCTAGTTTCTCGCTCTGCAGCAATTCCACGTAGCCGTTCAGAATCGCCAGCGGCGTCTTGAGATCGTGCGCGGCCGAGCCCAGGGCGTTGGTCGTGCGCTGGAACCGCTCCTGCAACTCCGAGTACGCCTGCAACAAATCGGCCGGATTCGGTGCTCCCTCCTCCGGCGCCGGGGCGGCACTCGCGCCCGTCCTTCCGTCGCTTGCTTGGGAAGCACGCGGATTCTTTTGCACGGTGCCCATAAGGGATGCGGCGATCTAGCACAGAGGGGGGATGCACTCGACTGGTTAAGGAAGAATGCTTTAACAAAATCGTAAGCCAGGCCACTTTTCCTGTCAACGAAAAATGCAAGCTGATTACCCAAGTGTGGCAAAACCTTGCACTTCTGGAGACCCTTTTTATCGCGGACGCCCCCCTCCGATCCCCGTGGCCATGCCGTGGCGAAATTGGTGAAAAGCCAGCGCTTCAACGGCTTTAGCCCTCCTAACGCCCCGAGTTAACCGGCTCCCTCGGGCGTTCTCCCTGGTTCCTCCGCGGATTTGGCCCCTGGTTCAGGCTTTGGCCCCTAAGATGCTCGAAATGTTGGGTTAAACGGGCAAGGAGGGGTGTGTGTGAACGATAGGACCCCAGCGGCAGAGCGTCGGCGTTGGCCCCGCCTGCCTTTGGCCATTCCGGTATTTGTCCGAAGTCAGTCGGAGCCGGATAAGGAGTTCTTGGAGTTTGCCACCGCCCTGAATGTCTCTGCCGGCGGCATGCTGGTAGCGGTTCGACGCTCCATCCCATCCTCAGCTCAGGTTTTGCTCGAGATCCCCAGTGCTCCGCTCGCCGCTCTGGCTGACTTGCCGCGGGTTACCCGCAACCTGCGCGCCCGGGTGTTGCGCATGCAGCACGGCGAAGGTTACAACCTGGTTGGCGTGAAGTTCGCCCGCCCGCTGGTGAACTCGCACACTCCCGCCAAGCCAACGCGACGGAAACTCGCTTCTGCCGTGTGAAAATCTTTTCTCTCGCCGTTCAGTGCTTCTCCGGAGCCTTCCTGCCCTCCTGATTACCCGCAGTCATCCCCGGCAATCTTTAGTAAGTTGCTTTTCATCAATCAGATAGACTAGGCTAACAGGGTACGTGTCGGCTCCCCCTCGGTTTGGCTCTCCGGATGCACATCAGACCATAAGCCTGTGCTGCGGACGCCAGGAACACCTATGAGTACTACTTCCAATCCAGTCAGCGCGTTGATCCAGCCGCTGGGCGAGATGCCTCCCGAGTCTGTTGTATTCGGAACTACGGATTCCATGCGGGCGCTCCGCGAGCGGCTGGCCAAGATAGCCGGCGCCAACGTCCCGGTGCTCATCCACGGGGAGAGTGGCACGGGCAAGGACATTATCGCGCGCATGATCCACGTCGCTTCGCCGTGGAAGACCGGTCCATGGGTGAAGGTGAATTGCCCGGCCATCCCCGGCACGCTGCTCGAAAGCGAACTGTTCGGCTACGAAAAAGGGGCCTTCACCGGCGCCTATGGGATGAAACCGGGCCGGGTCGAGATGGCGCACCGCGGCACGCTGTTCCTTGATGAAATTTCCGAGCTTGACATGGCCCTGCAGTCCAAGCTGCTGCAGTTGCTGCAGGACGGCCAATTCTGCCGCATCGGCGCCCAGGAAGACAAGAAAGTGGAAGTGCGGGTGGTTTGCGCCACCAATCGAAAACTGGAAGAGGAAATTGCCGCCGGCGCCTTCCGCGCCGACCTGTTCTACCGCATTAATGTCGTGAATCTGCACATGCCAGCGCTGCGCGAGCGCGCCGCCGACATTCCGCAACTGGTTCACTACTTCCTGGAGTATTACAACCGGAAATTCAACGCGCGCGCCAATCCACCCTCGGCCGAGTTGATGAACGCGCTGAAGAAATACCACTGGCCGGGCAACGTCCGCGAGCTGGAAAATCTGATGAAGCGCTACGTCATCCTGGGCACCGAGGAATCCATCTCCGGCGATCTGCGCCCGCAAGAGCAGGATTTCTTCAGCGCCGACATCGCCGTGGACGGCCCCATCTCCTTGAAAAAGATCACGCGCCAGGCCGTGCGCGAACTGGAACGCAAGATCATCCTAAAAGTTCTGCAGCATCATCATTGGAATCGCAAACAGGCCGCCCGCGCCCTGAACATCAGCTACCGCGCGTTGTTGTACAAAATCCGCGACGCCGGCCTGCCCTCCAACCGTACGCCACGACGCCCGCAGCAAGATGAAGTGAGCCACATCGCCGCCGACTGATCATCAATCCTGGTGGTAAAGTTGGCCTCATGGCCGACACCACAAATCCCGAAAGGTTTGAGGAGATTGTGGAGTGGGCCTACAGCACCCTGCCACGGAAGATCAGAGACCTGCCAGATTTCCCCGGTATTCAAGTGCTGGACGAGCCTCCTGCCGACGTGCTGGAGGACATGGCGAACAAAAAGAAATGGCGCCGCGGCACGGAGTTATTGGGACTGTACAGCGGCATACTCAGGACGAAACAGTCGTTCGCGCAGGTGAAGTACGCCCCCGACTTGATCTTTGTTTTTCGTGGTCCCATTCTGCGCTGTTCCAAAGGAAATTTGCGCGCCGAAGTGAAACGGGTGGTCTGGCATGAGGTCGCGCACAGGCTCGGCTACGAAACCGAGGAGCAAGTGAAAGCCCTGGGTTTATGAGCCGACACCAACTCGCCCGCTCCTGACCCCAACCAGCCACGTCATCAAGTGAGCCACTACCCGGCATCGTTCTCAATTGACAACCACCGACACCGTCGCCGATACTGCCATCTGCGCATGTAGGATGCAACGGCACGCCGCCGAAGGGCACTGCCCACCTACGATCTCATCGTGGAGGCCTACATGCCCAATCTAGAGAACCTCAAGAAGCAAGCCAAGCTCATATTGCGGTGGCATCGCGAACACCACTATCCCGTCGCCGCACAAATCCGCCGGCATTTGCCTCGTTTCCTGAATATGCCCGACTCCGAGATTCTTGCGGCGAGCTTCAAGCTCAGCGATGCGCAAGAAATGGTCGCAAGACAGCAAGGCTTCGATAGTTGGCAAGCCCTGAAAACCGGACTTTCGACCACGTCGCTCATGGTGAAACCATCGCCATCCAAAGCAACGATCGTCAGTGCAGAGCCACAACTGCTCGTCACCGATATCAAGAGATCATGCGAATTTTTCCGCGAGAAGTTAGGCTTTTCGCTTGTATTCAGTTACGGCAAACCTCCCTACTATGCACAGGTGGGTCGCGACGCGGCGCGCCTCAATCTAAGGTGTGTCGAGCGACCAGTAATCGAGTCGCCAATCCGTGATCGGGAGGAACTGTTGTCGGTATCTATGACGGTCGCTACAGCGGACGAGATCAAGCTGCTGTTTCTTGAGTTTCAGTCCGCTGGTGTTGCCTTTCATCAGACACTGAAAAAGCAGCCCTGGGGCGCCAAGAATTTCGTCGTCAAGGATCCGGATGGGAATCTGCTGCTGTTTGCTGGACCCGCAAACTAAGAGCTACCGAGGAGCAAGTGAAAGCCTTTGGATTATGAACTACGAGCGACTCGTCACGCTTCTGGATTCGCGCCACTAGCATCCACTTGGTTGTAAGTGCTATGGCGATTTTGCAACAACAATCCTAGCCGACAGCTTTCTGAACTCGCAGCTGCGGCAATCAGGAGATTGCTACCCCCGCAGCTCCGACAGTGCCTTGCGCGCACTGACCGCTTCGCTGAAGTTCGGACTGATCTTCAGCGCTCGTTCCAGTTGTTCGCGGGCGAGGCGAGGCTGGTTCGCCTTCTGGTAGGCCATGCCCAGATGGTAGCGCACCGTCGGATCGTCCCCCCCGCCATTCTTTTCGTTGAGCCGCAACGACTCCTGGAACATATCAATCGCGGACTGATACACGCCCTTCTGATAGTAGGCCCAGCCCAGCGTGTCGGCCGCATTCGGCGAATCGGGCATGCCGCGGCGCGCCGTCTGCGCCATGGAGAGCGCCACATCCATATTGCCCCCATGCTCCAACATCAAGTAGGCAAGATTGTTCGAGGCCAGAGGATTGTCTGGCTGAATGTTCAGCGCCTGCTGGTAGAGAGTGCGGGCCTGGTCAAAGTTGCCCTGTGATTCATACATCATGCCGGCGAGAATGTAGAACGAGATCTCGCGCGGGTGGTCCTTGATGGACTGCTGATAAGTGGCCAGAGCCTGGCTCACCGAGCCTTCGGCGGCCTGCACCTGGGCCAGCTTCAGGAGCGCGTCCGAATTATTCTTGTCGAGCTCTACAGCCTTGCGTAGCGCGGCATCGGCGCTGCTCAGGTCTTTCTTCTGGAACAGTGCCGTGCCCAGCAGGTCATAGAGTCCGCTGGCGTTGGGCGATTTAGCAATCTGCGCCCGCGCCGCGGCGATGGCCTGGTCGAGCTGCTTCTGGGCGATGTAGGCATTCATCACTCCCTGCAGGCCGTCGGTGGAGGCGGGATCGCGGTCGAGCGCCTGCTGATAGAACTTGATCGCTTCCGCGTTCTGCTTCTGCCGCAGGTGAAGATTGCCCATCTGCACGTAGGGAGCGGGATTTCCCGGGGCGATCTCGGCCGCCTTCCGCATGTCCTGCTCGGCGTCGGAGTATTTCTGGCGGCTCATCTCGGCCAAAGCGCGCATGAGGTAGCCGTCGGGCGCGTTGGGCGCGCCGCCGATGATCTGTTGCGCGGTTTGGGTGAGCGCATCGAAGTCGCCGCGCTGCATCTCCAGAGTGGCCAGCGCGCGCTGTGCGTCGGTGAGATCGGGCCGCAGGCTGACCGCCTCGTGCAACTCCGACTCGCTCTGCGCCTCATTGCGCTGCATGTCAAAGGCGAGGCCGAGTTGATAGTGGGCGACCGCATTGTTGGAGTCGTTCTTGATCGCCTGCTGCAACGAATCCACGGCGCCGGCGGCGTCACCTTGCCGGATTTGCACTTGCCCGCGATACACCAGCGCATCCACGTCACGCGGGTTGGCCTTGAGGAGTTCGTTATTCAGCTTGCTGGCTTCGTCCAGGCGGTTCTTCAGGATCAGCAATTGCACGTAGTTTTTCTTGACCTGCGGATCCTTGGGATGATCGTTGTACAGGGAACCGTATTCCGCCGTGGCTTTATCGAGATCGCCGTTGGCGAAATAGAAATCGCCCAGCATGCGGTAGCCATCGGAATTGTCGGGGAAGTCCTTCTTGGCCTGCTTTAGAAAATTTTCGGCGTCAGACTTCTTGCCCTCCGCTATCAAAAGGCGAACATAGTCGGCACGCGGAGCGGGATCTTTGGGATCGACGTCGATGGCATGCTTGAATTGCTGCTCGGCTTCCGGCATGCGGTTCCGCGACATGTAGAAGCCTCCCAAAGCCAGTTGCGCGTTCATGACTTTGGGCCCGACTTCCGCCGCCTTCTTGAAATTGCTTTCGGCCTCATCGGGCAGCTTGGCGCGGAGTTGCAGCAGGGCCAGGCTCAAATAAGATTCCGAACGTGTGGGATCGGCAGCAATGGCTTTCTGCATTTCCTGCAGGGCCGCTCCCAGGTTGTCCTGTGCCGCATAGTAGCTCGCCCATGCCAGATGGGTGTCGGCATTGTTCGGCTGCTCCTGGCGCAGGGCATCCAGGTGAGACTGCGCCTGCTTCAGGTCGCGGGCGGAGATCAGAAGGTTTGCCAATTCCACGTGGGCCTGATAATTGTCGGGGTTCAAATCCACGGTGCGCGAGAGTTCCGCATAGGCGCGGTTATAGTCCTTCAGCTTGAGATAGGTTTCGCCGAGCTGGAAGTGCGCTTCGGCGAAGCGGGGATCGACCTGCACCGCGTTGGCATACTGAATGGCGGCCTCGCGGAACTTGCCCTTGTCGCGATACCGGTTGCCGCTCTCCAGAAACTTCTGTTTGCGCACATTGGGATCGCGCGAGCAGCCGGTAAACAGCGCGGTAATCAGAAACCCGACAAGCAACAAGCGGACGGCAACAGAACGGCTCATGTCTTCTCCAGAGCTGACGCAAGGGCGCGGTCGATCACGCACCTGTGGTCACTACACCAAGGTACTGCAAGTCGGGGTGCGAGATAAAGTTACCCGCGTCATACGGGGGCGGAGCGGAATCGAACTGTCGGAAATGAGACGGTAGCGCGGTTGAGCAGTGCTAGTCGCCGGTGCCGGTGAGCGGCACGGTCTGCGAAGTGCCACCGCCCGTGTCGTAGACGTAGAGGGTGGTGGGGCGCAGCCCTTTCTTTAGCGGGTCGAAGGTCACAGCAATAGTGCAGCTTGCGCCTGCGTTGAGCGACGACGGGCAGGTGTTGGTTTCGGAGAAATCTTTGTAGTCGCCGCCGTAGATGTCGACCTCGGTTATGCTAAGCGTGACGGTACCCGTATTGGTTAGCGTCACGTTCTGTGGCGCGCTTTTCGTGCCTACCTTTTGTGCAGGAAAGTTCAGATTCAGCGGGTCCAGCTTAACCACCGTGCCCGCCCCGAGAAGCTCGACGACCTGCGGCTTAGCGGATGCGCTGTCGTGGATGGTTATCGTTCCGGCGTTGCTGCCTTCGATGGTAGGCTGTGAGCGCACGGTGATCGAGCAACTCGCGCCCGGCGCAACGCTCTTACCGCAGGTGTGCGACGATTTGAACTGGCCTGCACCCTGCAGTGAAATCGAGGAGATGGAGAGCGCGGTTGTGCCCGTGTTGGTCAGGGTTACGGTTTGCGGAGCACTCTTGGTGCCCAGCAGCTGCGAAGCGAACGTGAGAGGCGTAGTAGGCGTGAAGGATACCACACCCGTATTGAGCAATGTGATGACGGCGCCGCCCAGGTCGTCTACGGCCACCAGATCAGGTTTGTGGTCACCGTTGAAATCACCGATGGCAACATATTTCAGGTTTCCCCCTGCGGGATAAACGACGCCGGGCTGGAACGTGCCATCGCCATTGCCCATGAGTACGCTGACCGAGGCGGTCGGAGGAATGGCGACCGAGCCACTATTCGAGACCACCAAATCTTCCTTGCCGTCGCCGTTGAGGTCGCCGACCGCAACCCAGGTCGGGAAATACGTGCCGTAGTCCACGGCTTGGCCGAAGGTTCCGTTGCCGTTGCCGAGAAGAACGCTGATGCTGTTACCCTGGTAGTTTCCGACGGCCAGGTCGATTTTCCTGTCGGCGTTGAAATGGCCTGAGGCAATGGAGTACGGAGACGAGGATACGGGGTAAAAGCCGTCGGCGCGGAAACTGCCATCTCCGTTGCCCAGCAGGATGTCCACTTGATTGGCCGAACCAAAAAAACCGGATACGGCCACGTCGAGTTTTCCGTCGCCGTCAAAATCTCCAGAGGCCATCCCGAACCCCGAGATGTTAGACGGCACGGGCGTGATTACCGCCGCACCGAAAGTCCCGTCGCCGTTGCCGGGAAGCACTTCGACGCAGTTGCAAATAAATTCCGTGAGGGCGATGATATCGATTCTCCCGCTGCCCGTGAAGACCCCGGCTCCGACCACGTTCGGTCTGCCCGAGGTAGGATAAGCAACTGCGGGCTGAAACGTCCCGTCGCCGTTGCCGAGCATGACGTAGACGTTCTCGCTCAGAGAGTCTCCCACCACTAGGTCAAGGATTCCGTTGTTCCTGAAGCTCGCAGCCGCCGCATAAAAAGGCTGGACGGCCACGGCGTAGGAGGCGCCAGCCCTGAAAGTGCCGTCGCCGTTTCCCAGAAGTATGGCCACGTTTCCGGATGACCGGTCGGTTTCAACAACCGCGACGTCAAGTTTGCCGTCGCGATTGAAGTCCCCTATGGCGACTGAAGTCGGTCCGTACGGCAGCGTGCTGGTACTGGTCCGGGTCTCGAATTGTGCGAGAGCGGGCGTTCCGGCCGCCACGCAAAGTAAGGCCGCAGCAGTACTCAAAAGGTGTGCGGAGATCGCGTCATCCTCGCCTCCGGGTGGGGGCTTCCAGAGGGGAACATTACCATGAAACCACCCTCCTCCGAGCGGTTAATTTGAGGGCGATATGAGGGGGGCCGAGCATGTGCAAATCTTTTCTCCCAGCGTGCTTGGGTTCCGGTGTAAAGTTCGCTGCCGAGGGGGGAATTTGACATAAAGGAGAACGAACCATGACCAAAACACTCGCAATTTTCTTGGTGGCTGGGCTCGCGCTCGCCATCTTCGCACTAACACCGCAGGCCGCATCGCAAATGAGCCTTGGAACAGTGACCTCGATTCTCCCGCTGCAGAGTTGCCCCACCAGCGTTAACCCACCCGACCGAGGCTTCGATCCGAATGTGAACATGATCTGCTCTGCGGCCACACTCAGCGCCTGCCCGAACAACGACGACCTTCGGTTTGTGTACGGCGTCGCCGCCCCAACCGGATCTCTCACGCGGGGGACGATCGTGTTCTTTGCGGGAGATGGGGGGCACGAAGCCTCCGACGGCCCGGACCAACTCTCGCTCATCGAACAGTACGTGGCCAACGGTTTCCAGGTCGTGCAGATTGCCTGGGGGTGGGCACTGCCGGTCGATTGGGAGTACACAAACGCCAGCGTCGGGAATTACCCGACCAGCATCCTGAACGCGGCCTGCCGCCCCGCAAGTTTCCTGAACTGGGTCCGCAACGGTAGCTCCCCGAATGTCGGGAAAGGTATTTGGGCAACATACGGGAAGGGCATGTGCGCGCACGGACACAGCGCCGGCTCGGCTGCGCTCGCGTACGCGCTCGCCTGGTACAACGCTGGAGCCTCCGCCACCGCCTGGGGATCTGGTTATCTCGACACCGGCATATTCACGTCAGGCCCGGTTTTCAGCGACATCAGGCAGGGCTGTCAGGTGCCCAATAGCAATACCACGTTTATCTGCCAAAACAGTCCCGAGCAGGCTTTCTGCAAAGGCTCCGTTAAGCCGGGAGTGCAGGTGAACAATGCCGCGTCGCAGGGCCAGCTTTACTGGGGGCAATTCACCAACACGTCGCAGTTCATCTCTCTTACGGTGAACGCCATCACGGGATGCCCCTCCACCGAGAATGTCCTCGGCGGGGACGTTCCGAATGCCAACCCCCCGGAGAAGGGGATAGACGCGATCCTACAAGACATGAAGGCGAGCTGCGCACAGAGGCACTGAGTGCGCAGCAACTCCCGGCGGGGCGCGAAATGCGCCCCGCCGGGGCCTCCACCACAACGGGGCCGTTGATACCCTCTAGTTAACCGTGATGCTGACACTAGCAGAAGCAATGCCGTTGGCGACCACCACAAGCGAACTTGCCCCGGTCTCCATGCCCGCGGGCATATCGAAGTTTGTGGAAACGATGGCGCTGCCCGTGGCGACCGCCATGGTGCTGTGGTCGTGGGTCCGGGCATAGAAAACGTGGCTGGTGGCCTGGTTCGTGATCCGCACCAGGGGATAGTTGGTCGCGGTTTCCTCCTCGTCTCCATAGGCAGCCGCTTGCGACAAGCCGTTGAACTGCGTGCCGGAGATGGCGTACGTGGAGCCGCGGGTCACGCTCGTGGGAGCGGTTGTGATCGTCGGCGCCCACGAAGCGGAAGGCTGCCCGGAAGGCGTGTAGATCTGAACAGTGGGGCTGCCGATGATTACTTCCCCCGTAGGCAACACCAGCAAACTGCTGCCGGCAGCAACCAGGGGGCCGGCGGTCAGTTTCGCGCCATCGAACTCGTAGAGTGTTCCGGAGTTGCCTTCGACCAGCACATGTCCGTTGGGTAACAGCACAGCAAATGAATCGCCTGCGTTGTCGCCATCGGGGAAGTCGGGGCCAACTGTCCACATGCCGGGATCGGTGAGCACGGCTGGCGGAGTGTAGATGGCGGTGTGTGCGGCGACGCCGCTCGAGGCAGAGCCGGTCGCGAAGACGGTTCGATCGGGACGAAGCACCGCGGGCCCAATTTCGCCAGGAGGACAGTAAGTGCCGCCACCATAATCGAGACACCCTTCGCCGCCCTGCGAATGCAAGTCTTTAGGCGTGTTGCCCGCGCTAATCCATTCCTGCAGCGAAGGCAGGTAGCGCTCGGAGTTTGGTGCGTTCTCGACGTCGACGGTCAAGACCGAGCCGTCGGGCAGGAGCGTCCAGCCTTCCTCCGCGTTGAAATCGCTTTTGCCGGTGGATGCCATTGCAGTCCACTGAAGCGTCGTGGGATCCAACGCGGCCATGAGCGTGTCGAGCTTTCTGCCAACCAGGAATTGGCCGTTCGGCAGCACTACCGAGGGAGAGTCTCCAATAAAGTCCCAGCCAGCGGGTGGAGCGAGCGTGGTCCAAGTATCGGCCACGGGATCATAAATTGCGCCCTGGTTGCTGAGCACAAAATTGCCGTTGTTGTATTCGCCGCCCAGGATCACAATGCGTCCGTCGGCCAGCACGGCGGAAGCAAAGTAAAGCGGTACATATCCGGCCGGGAGGCTGGCAATTTGCGACCAGGTCCCGTTGAGATAGCTGCCGGACTCATCGGGCGTAAGCTTGTACCAGTCGAATGCTCCTTGACCCTGGAATGCCACGGTGCCATCGGTCAAAAGGAATCCCAGGCCGACGCCGTCCGGCGGCTGGTTCGCAAGCGTCTTCAAGTTCTGTGACGGCGGGGTGGGCCCGATGCCGGTGAACTGCCCAGCGCCGCAGCCGGAGATCGCGAGCAGCAGGACCAGCGTTATCGAAAACTCCACTAAGAAGTGGGGCCGCGTTATTTCGATGTACCGCTCAAACATCTGCTACTCCACTTCCGCTTTGCGACTACTCCGCTTCCAGTAAAGATATCCCGGCACGCCGACCAGCACGATCGCCGTGCCCCAGAAAGCCTCGGTTGGGCGCGTGATGATGGTGTTCAGCGTCCAGGCCGTGCCGGCCAGCACGTAGATCGCCGGCAGCCACGGATATCCCGTGCAGCGGTAGGGGCGTGGAATCTCAGGCCGCTTCCAGCGCAGCAGGAACATTCCAATCACGGTCAGCGTATACGACAGCACCATGCCGTAGATGACGTAGGTGTAGAGCTGATCGTAGCGGCCGCTGACCGTCAGGAGCGCCGCCCAGATGCCTTGACCAATCAGGCTGAAGGCGGGCGTCCTCCATTTGGGATGGATGACCGCCATGCGCTTGAAGAAGACACCGTCCTGCGCCATGGCAAGATACACGCGCGCGCCAGAGAGCGTGCACGTGGCCGCGGCGCTGAAGCACGAAACCGCAATCATCAGCGAGAGCCATACCGCGGCGTGAGGAGAAAACAGCGCGGCCGCGGCAGCGTGGGCGATGGTTTCGTGCTGCGCGATTTCCTTGAGCGGCAGCGCGTAAAGGTAGGTCATGTTCATGGCCATGTAGATGGCGCCGACTACAAGCACGCCCAGCACCATGGCCAGCGGCACATTGCGCCGCGGTTCCTTCACTTCGCCCGCGACCCACGTGATGTACACCCATCCGTCGTAAGCCCAGAACACGGCGATCAACGCGATCCCCATGGCGGAGATCAGTTGCGTGGGATGAAGTCCCATGGTGAGCCCGACGCCATGCGCGCGGAAGTGTGACCAGTCCCCCTTGCCGATCGCGAATCCGAGAAAGACGAAGGCGGCCATGGCGGCGAACTTCGTCCAGGTAGAAAGATTCTGCAGCAGCGTACCCCAGCGCAGGCCCACGACGTTCACGTAGGTCAGGATGACGATCAGAAGAAGGCCGAACAGGTGCGCGCGGGTGATCGTGATCCCGGCGATCGAGAGGACAACATACTCTTGCGAAACGAGAGGGAAGACTTGTCCCGTGTATGCGGCTGATGCAACCGACAGGGCGGCGATCGTACCGCCGTTGGCCACTGCGAACAGCATCCAGCCATAGAGGAACGCCACCAGGTCGCCGTAGGCCTCGCGCAGATAAATGTACTGGCCGCCGGATTCGGGGAACATCGATCCCAGCTCGGCGAACGCAACGCAACCAAAAAGAGAAATCACGCCGCCGATCACCCACACCAGCAGGAACAGCATGGGCTGCGGCAAAGGGCCGGCAATGTCTTTGGCGGTGAGAAAAATCGACGACCCGATGATCCCGCTGACCAACAGCAGCACGGAATCGAGCAGGCTGAGCCCGCGGACCAGCGTGGGCGTCGAGTTGGCTGGGGGAACTTCAGGGGGCGCGACGGCGGAGTCCATTATCCGATTCCGAGTTCGTCGGAGGATTCCAGCGCCGTGCCGCAGCGGCGGCAAATGACGGATGAACAATCGCCACAGGTCAGGGGATCGGTTACCTCTTCGGCACAATTCGGGCAGTAAAGCGATCCGGGGCTGGGGTCGGGTTCGGGAGGGTTCTGAGGGCGTGTCGCCATGAAGAAGAAAACTGTAGCACAGAAATGAGGCCCATCCCACGTATTTGCGAGATGCTCGCCCGCGCAACGCGCCACTTACGCTTGCGCAGATATTTGCTCCCCAGAAAGAAGTGTGATTGCTCTCACAGACGAACTTCATGGCGAAGCCTACCTTGGGCGTGAGTGTGCCAAGGAGGGTCCTATGAATTGGGAAAAGTTGGCCGACGGCCACGAGGTCTTGAAAGTTTGGAGACAGCTCCCGCCACAGGGAACAGAACCGGAGGTTGCCATTCTTCGGTTGTCTGATGAGAAATATAGAAAACTGCTGGCATCTCCCAAAGAGTTTGTTAACAACCCCCAAATTTTTGACCACCCAGTTAACTCGATGGATGTATTGCCAGAAAAGGCCGGTAAGGCTACCCATCTCGTCATCATTGTCCACAACCTGAACAGCACCGCAAGGGCTGTAGGAGCAGCCGCCTAGCAACACGGATTGATCAAAGCGAGAGGCCCATATCCCTCAACAACTCGCGGAACCTGGCATCTGACCGCAAGGGATCCATCGCTGGGTCGACTTTAATCCAGGCCAGGTACGGGTCACGCTCAGAATAGGCTCGCTCAAGCCAACGGAAAGCCGTCTCTTTTTCTCCCAGCGCCACGTACAAGGCCGCGAAAAGGTACGGAGGGACATACCCCTGATGGGTGAGCCGCAGCAGTCGGTCAAGAAGTTTCCGCGCTTCTGCCTGGTCCCCCGTTACCGCGTAGGCGCAGCCCAGCGCGGCCGTCAACACGATGTCTTCGCTGGAAAGGTCCCATGCCTTCCGGATTTCTTCTACCGCCTGCCGTGACGCTCCCTTCCCGAGATAGGCGTAGCTAAGACAGGAGTGGGAGCTTTCATAGTTCGGTGCCAGTTCGAGCGCGCGCTGGCATTGTTGGGCAGCCTCGTCAAAGCGACGGGCGCAGTAAAGCGCCCATCCCGCGGTGGTGTGCTCGTAAGCCGATGCGGGGTCCAGCTTCTGAGCAGCTTGAATCTGGGTGACCGCCTGGTCAAAACGTCCCATGGCGGTCAGGTAGACGGAGTACATGCGGTGGGCTTCGGCATCGTTGGGATTGAGATCGATCGCCTTTTGGAACTCCTGATCGGCGCCCGGCCAATCCCAATCGGCATAAAAACGGATGGAGGCTAGAGTCGTGTGTGCGTGGGCAAAAGTCTGGTCGAGCGCGATCGCCTTCAGCGCGTACTCCTTTGCCTTGGGCATGGCCTCGCGAGCAGGTAAGTCAGCGTTGCTCCAATAGGAATCGGCTAAGCCCGCGTAAGCAGGAGCATAGTTAGGGTCCATCTGAATGGCCTGCTCAAAGTACCCACGGGCTTTTATTCGTTGCTCTGAGGTCCCGAGACTCAGGTAGTTTGCTTTGAGAAAGGCCTCCTGGGCGGGGGACTTCCACGGGGCGGGCTGGGCTCAGCCGCGCCCGCTCTCCCGCCGTGAGGTCGACCTTGATCTCCTTGGCGATGGCCAGGGCCATCTCGCGCCGAAGCGTAAGCAGGTCGCGGAATTCGCTCTGGTAGGTGCGGGACCAAAGCTGGGTGTCGTCGGCCGCGTTGACCAAGCGAACCGTCACCTGCACAGTTTTTTCGGAGCGCAGCACTGAGCCCTCAATCACCGCGTCCACGTCCAACTGGCGCGCGATCTCGCGCAGCGGTGTTATCTCCGTTTTGTAGCGCATCACCGAGGTGCGGGAGATAATGCGCTGAAACGCGTGGATCTGGCCCAAGTCCGTGATCAATGCCTCCGTCATCCCGTCGGCCAAGTAGTCCTGTTCGGGATTGCCAGAGAGATTCGCCAGCGGCAGGACAGCCAGTGATTCGATCTTTGGTGCTGTGCGGTTCAACCACCGGTTGCGCCATCCTCCGTTGATTAGCCCGAGCGCCGCCAGCAATGCGACGATTGTGACGCACGCTGCCAACCCGTAGCGGGCCCTGCCGTAGAGCGTCGCTAGGCGGGATCGGGCTGTCTCGGGAGTCGCCAGTTGTTGCAGATCCCGCAACAAATTCCTGGCTGAAGGGCATCGCTTCTGGGGATCCTTTTCAAGGCACTTGAGGATGATTCCTTCCAGTCGAGGCGAAATTCCGGGTCGGGCCTGAGTCAGAGAAGCCGGAGTCTGATGCAGAATGGAGTCCACCAATATGGTGGAGAGTTTCTGCGGGAAGGGAAGTTGTCCCGCGGCCAGTTCGTAAAGCACGACTCCCGTGAATAGACGTCGCTGCGCGCATCGATCGCCTGCCCGCGCAATTGCTCCGGCGCCATGTAGGAAAGCGTACCCGCAAACGGCTCGGTGCCCGCGAGGCTTTCTGTAGGGGCCATGGGGTTGAGGCAGCGCACCGACCGGGCCAGCCCAAAGTCCAGAATCTTCAACCGATTGTCGCTGGTGAGCCTCAGGTTCCCGGGCTTGAGATCGCCATGAATGACGCCCTCTTCGTGGGCTGCCGCGAGCCCTTCCGCCATCTGAATTCCGATGCGGATGACCTCTGCTTCCGGCAGCGGTCCCTGGCAAAGCTTCTGGCTTAAGGTTGTGCCAGGGATGTGCTCCATCACCAGGTAATCCAGATTGTCCTGCGTGTCGAAATCGTGGACCGTAACTATGTTCGGGTGGTTCAGCTTGGAGAGCGAATCCGCTTCTTTGCGGAAGAGGCGGCGGGCATTGTCGTCGGTGAGTGTGCCGGGCGGAAGGACCTTCAGGGCGACGTCGCGTCCCAGATGCTGGTCGCGGGCGCGAAATACTTCCCCCATGCCGCCTTCGCCGATCTTCTCGACGATGCGGTAATGACCCAGTTCGCAGTCCACCAGCGAGCCGCGGCCGAGCGCCTCAGCGATCACGGGGAAGGTCTCCTTCCCCCCACAGCCAAATCGTAGGTCTGGCCGGAGGAGGAGTCAATGACGAGGATCACCAATGCTTTCCGTGTCCGCCGATTCTGCGCGCGGGTAGGGAGTCGCACCAAAAAGTCCTGCCGCGGTCGTGATAAAAAGAAATGTACTGAGGCGATTGGAATACGCTGAAGGAACACTACCATGGCTGAAAAATCCCTCACTCCCGACGAGAAACTGCAACAGGAATTCAACCGCTGGGCCGCGGCTGGCGAAGGCCCCAAGATGGAGAATCATCATCTCGACATTACGTCGAAGACGATTCGCCGGATGGATCTGCGTCCCGGCGAGCGCGTGCTCGATCTCGGCTGCGGCTCAGGGTGGGCAACGCGGCTGCTGGCGCGGTTGGTAGGCGAGGGGCCGGATGGCTTCGGCCAGGTGGTTGGCCTCGACGTTGCCGACGAGATGATTCGCGAGGCCCGCTCGGCCTCCAAAGATTTCGACAACGTGCTGTATGTCTGGGGATCGGCGCAGCAGATTCCCTGGGAAGAAAACTTCTTTGACAAGGTGCTGTCGGTCGAGTCGTTCTACTACTACGCCGATCAGGACCGCGCGTTGATGGAGCTTTTCCGCGTGATGGCGCCCCGGGGCAAGCTGTTCATCCTGATCAATCTTTACAAGGACAACCAGTATTCGCTGCAGTGGGTGGACAAATTAAAGGTGCCGGTGCACGTCCGCTCAGCGGCAGAATATGTCGAGCTGCTGCAGAAACATGCCTTCGAAAATGTAGAAGCATGCCGCATTCCCGATGACACGCCCACGCCCGATGACTATCAAACGAAATCGTTCCGCAGTCTGGACGATCTGCGGGCGTTTAAGCGCGAGGGGGCGCTGCTGCTGATGGCGTCGAAACCCGATCTGCGCACACCCGCGCCAGGGTACACGATCTACTAATCTGCTTTGATGGCGTCATCCCGAAGGGCGGTCTCGCTCATCAGATATCGCTGTCGTCATCGTCGTCGTTGTCGCGATGACGACGGCCCAGATCCTTCACCGGGCTCAACGCACGCCCATCCGCGGCGTGGCGAATCTCGATGTGGCCATTCACGTTCTCCAATCGGATGCGGGGGCCGCCGCTGCCCAACTCGCCGCGCAAGTCGTGGCCAACGAATTGGTGATGATTCACGTGCAGCCCGAAGTCGTTCTCGATTCCGCCGGAGACCGTGCTGGCCTCGATCACCGCTTTGGAATCGGAAGGAATCGTCAATTCCACCGAGCCATTCACCGATTTCAGTTCGACGGAGGATCCCGAAAGCTGGTCAAAGCGTGCCTCCAGCCACCCATTGATGGTGGAGAGCTCGGCCCGTCCTGAGAGATTGTGCCCTTCCAGCCTGCCGTTGATGCACGAGGCGCGCACCTCGCCGCTCACGCCGTCCACGTCGAGCGAGCCGTTGATTAGCTTGATTTCGTCCAACCGGATGCCGCGCGGCACCGTCAGCGTGTATTCAACGCCCGCCGGGTTATTGCTCGAGCCAAGGTTGAAAGTGTGATTGTGGTCGGGATACTTCGTCCGAATCGAAACGTAGTCTTTGCCCGAGTCAATGTCGATGCGCGCTTCGTCCAGCCGTTCTTTGGTGCCGGCGTACTTCACCGCGTCCACTTTGACTTCATTCCGGTCCCAGGTGGAGATGTGAACCGCGCCGTTGATATTGTCCAGCTCCACGCGACCGTCGGGTGAGATGGCGTAGGTCTGATGGAATTCTTCCGTATAAGCGCGGCTGTCGGAAGCATGGGCTCCGAGCGCGAGAACGAGCAGGGCACAGATGGTCCCAAGAATGGCACCCGACCAGGCGGGAAGTTGGCGATGGCGATACATAGTTTCTTCCTCCGTTCCACCCGTTAGACGCAGCGGTTTGCAAATAGTGAGGGCCGGGCGGAAAAAAGCTCTATTCGCTCACCTGTGGATACGAAAGTTACCTCGTGGATGTTCCCCGTTCCGGCTCGCCGAGGGACAATCCCGGCAAAGGCCTAATCTCGTCCTAACAGCGCGGCGGTTGTGGATTCTGAATAATGCTGAAGCTGCGGCTGGGCCGAACTGGCATGGACCATCCAAAATTGCCGGCCGTGATAGTAATCCAGCAGTTCCTGATTTTTCTCCGGCCCCATGTCGCGCGCCCACACGATTTTCGAAGCATCAATGTCGGCCAGATTGTGTACCCACTCGCGATCCAGATCGAAGTCTGGTGAATAACTCACCAGGACAACATGCTGGCCAGGAAGCGTTTTCAGTCGCTGCACGATCGATTCCCGCTCCATATCTCCGTGTTGCCATTCAAGCTCGGGATGGATGTGCGCCGCGGCGAACGCCACCCGCAACACAACGGTTCCTATGTAAATCACCGTGACGGCCCGCACGAATGCCAGACCCACAGGCCGTTCGCGCCAGCGGAATAAGCTCAGATGCCGCATGCATTGCACCAGGAACAGGAACAGCAACGCGGTGATGGGTCCGGAATAATGAGGTTGAGCCCAGTTCTCAACCACGAGGCCGATTCCAAAGATCCCCGCGATCACCCAGGGCACGCGCAGTTTGCGGTCGCGTACCGCCCAAGGAAGCGCAATGAGCGCGAAGGGCAACGGTGGCACCCAATAAACCTGCCAGAAATAGTAAAACTTCAACCGGGCCCGCCGGAGAAATCCGCGGAAGGTGCGGTTCTCCTGCGATTCTCGCAACTCACGCTCATACTGAGCCTGCACCTTCGCGTGGTTGTAGGTCTTTTGCGGCCAAGGCTTCTGCCAGATGAAATAGCGTCCCATGGCGTAGGTTTCGCGGTTGAGTTCATACGCCATACGAAAAGGGCTTCCCGTAACGCGGTAATAGTAATAGCCAGTCCATGCGGCAAGAGGAGCCAGTGTCAGCACCAGGGGCAGGACAATTGTTGCCAGTGAGCGGCGCAGCGGAGGGCCGTCCTTCCCGAACATCCAGGCCAACAACGCCACGGCGACTCCCAAACTCAGCAGGAAGCCCTCGTACGGACGCGTGTTGGCGAGGACGAATAAACCAATTCCCATGATCACAGAGTCACGCCAGCTCAAATGGTGTTTGATCCTGGGCCAGGCGCCGAGCAGCAGCGCTCCTCCGAGCGCTGGAAGGCACGCGCACCAGTAACCGTTGGTCCAGTAGCTCAAGAAGCCGAGGCGAGGCAGGGTGAGCACGCCACCCAGCAATGCCCACCGGGGCGAAACCCAGCCCTGCAACATCCAGCAGATGGCCGCACACATCAGCGCCGCAGTCAGCAATTGCCCGATCCACGCGTTCCCCAGAACCTCTCCCACTGCCAGCATCAGGCCTTCTCCCGGCGGGTACATCGACATATAGGTCGGGTGCCAGATGACGTGGAACGTTTCAAAATGGATCCACATGGGGTGGGGGGGATTGGTGAGGCGTCCGTGCGCAAAGGTGTCGCCCGCGAGCAGGTAACTGTACTCGTCATGGTAGCGAGGCAGGGGAATCCCGGAGACCGGAATCACGGCCGATCGAATCACCAGCAGGGAAAGGCCGACCAGAAAAACGCAAAGGCGCTTCCTGGTTGCGATGACTTTGCCGAATCGCTCCAGCCGCCCCAGACCCAACGATCCCAACCACGTCCGGGAGAACTTGATCTGCAAATACACGAAAACGGCGACCACCACAGCCGACTTGAGGAATTTCAGAAACACGGAGAAAGAGCTGTGCAGGACCAGCGCTGTACCGAGCGGATTGGCGGACAAGCTCATTCTTATTGCACCACTGCCTTTGCTGCGGGCCAACCGGCCCGCTAGCTGTTCTTGCCCGCTTCGGTCAGCAAGTAGACTCCCAGGATCGCAATCTCCGGCTCAATCGGATGCCGGTAGCGCTGGCCCGGAAAGACGACGTAATAGATGGCCGGATACAACAAGATCAGCCAGAACAGCAGCCAGGCGCCGGGTTTGTGCCGCCGCAACGCGCGCCCCAGTCCCCAGAACGCGAGCACGGAAGAGGCCAGGAAGAGCGAGTTCTTCGTCTCTGCCAGCCACCAGACTTGCGACAGCCGCGGCGGGCCGGCCCAAAAATAGACAAAACGTTTGAAGCAGAGGGTGGCAAAGCGCCCGTAGTCTGCTGTGATGTAATCCACCGCCTGCCGCTTGCGCATCTCGATGTAGGCCAACTCACCCATCGTGGTGTACTGGCGCATGGCGTAGAGATCCTGCGTGGGGTGCAGATACTGCATCCAGGTGCCGTCGGCGCCGTTTCCGTTGCCCAGGCGCAGTTCCGCGCCAAAGTTGTCGCGAATGAAAATGAATTTGCCGAAAGTCTGATAGTTGCGCGCTGTCCAGGGCGTGATGCAGGCAATGAAAATTACAGACGCCAGCGCCACGCCGGAGAGAGACGGCTGCCCGCGCTTGGCACGGTGATACCAGGCCCACAGCCCCGAAGCCGGAAGGAACGCCAGCAGCACCGTGCTGTTCAGCGCAGCGATTCCCCACAGCAGGCCAAACCACAGCCATGGCTTCAAGCCGTCGCGCTCATCCATCGTGAGCGCCAGCCAGAAAATCACGGCCAGCAATAGCGCCGATAGACTCGTCTCCCAGACCCAGCGCGTGCACCAGGCCATGGCATAAGGCAGAAGCGCCCACGTCCAGGCCGAACCCACGGCAACTTTTTCTGAGAAAATCCGCCGGGCGATCAGAAAAATCGGAATGCACGTTAGCGCCGAGAACAAGCTGTTGAGGCTGAGCAGGACGAAGGCCGATGCCCTCGAATAAGTTCCGAAAATGTGGAACACCCCTCCCGTCAGATAGGGATACAGTGGGGGTTCCCAGGCGGTGGGTCCCGTGGGTGCTCCAAACGCATTGCTGAAGCCGTGTCCCGAGGCGATAGCCGCCGCGATGCGCCCCATTTCCCAGCCGAAGCCGAAGTTGTTGTCCGCGCTCTTGAACTTGTAGGTGTGGCCGACGAGGATCCAGCCCACGCGCAGAAACAGCGCCACAGCCACCATCCAAAACTGCGACGTGCGAACATGAGCCCATACCTTGATGAGCAGAGTGGAAATACGTTCGCGGCGCGCGGCCACGGCGGATCTCGATTCCATGGATGCTTCTATTTGTAACCGAGCCGGAGCGCAGGGGCAACCCGACAGCCCACGGAATTGATTGACACCTGTCATCGTGATCCCTAGACTGAGGTGCTTCGCGCCGTTTGCCGGGCGCTTGAACTGTATAATTGCAGTGATCGTTTTTCAGATCGGGCTTCAGATCGGGGTCACCTCATGGGCTGGCTGCAAAACAAGTTCGAAAAGAATTTCATGATCAGCACGGTGGACTACGTCTTCAACTGGGCGCGGAAGTCCGCCGTGTGGCCGATGACGTTCGGCTTGGCGTGCTGCGCGATCGAAATGATCGCGTCGTCGACCTCGCGCTTCGACATCGCGCGCTTCGGCTCGGAAGTCTTCCGTCCCAGCCCACGCCAGAGCGACCTGATGATCGTCGCCGGCACCGTCACATTGAAAATGGCGCCCGTGGTGAAGCGCATCTACGATCAGATGCCCGACCCCAAGTGGGTGATCTCGATGGGCGCCTGCTCATCGGTGGGCGGCCCGTTCAATACTTATGCAGTGTTGCAGGGCGTCGACAAAATCGTGCCCACGGATGTTTACGTCACGGGCTGCCCGCCGCGCCCCGAGAATCTTTTCTACGCGCTGCTCAAACTCCAGGACAAAATCGACACCATGACGTTGGCCAAGAAGCCCACGGAAGTCCGCCTCGATCCAAATATGCTGGAGAACTTCAAGCGCCAGGTCATGATCGCTCAGACACTGCAGCCGAAGTGACCGCGTTTAGCGGGCGTGAGCGAAGCGGGAGCCCGCTGCGGTCATCCTGAGCGAAGCGAAGGATCTCTAGCTGTCAGCAGTGAGTATTCCGCCATCTGAGAACTGAAATCGGCCTTCCATGAAGATCGCAGCGGTAGTCGCGGTCACGGCGTTATGTCTTTTGTCCGGCGGCTCAGTTGTGGGACAGAGTTCGACGAAAGAAACGGCGGTCGAGAAACAGATCACCGAGACCCTCCACCAGATGTATGAAGCGGAGAAGCGGAAGGATCTCAAGTTCGTCCTGTCGCATCTCGCGGATGATTTTGCCGAAGTGGCGAGTGACGGAGGCGTGTACCATCGCGCGGATATTGAAGCAGGCTGGGCCGACGTTGTGTTGCGCGACTACAAACTGTCGGACTGCGCGTTTAAGTTGATGGCCCGCGACGCCGCTTATTTGACCTGCAAGATGGAAGTGGATGCGACCTACAAGGGCCAGCCATTTCCGCAGCGTTTTCGCCTGACCACGGTGTGGACCCGACAGAAGGGTGAATGGCTGATACGGCTCGAGCAGGGGACGATTATCCCCGAGCCCCCGAAAGACAGCCAGACAAAGTAGAACTGACAGAAGACTGCGGGGCGAGGTTAAGATAATGCCTGCGTACGTTAAGCTCACCACCGAATCCCAACTCCCTCCCGCCGACGAGGCCAAAGAATTCCCCTGCGGCGCGAAGACCATCTGCGTCGCCAACGTGAACGGTATATACAGCGCCATGGACAACGTCTGCCTCCACCGTGGCGGCCCGCTGGGGCAGGGAATGATCGAGGGCGGCAAGCTTGTGTGCCCGTGGCATGGCTGGGCGTGGGATCCAAAGACTGGCGCGGCCGAGCAGAGTCCCAGCATGAAGGTGGCCGTATATCCGCTCAGGATCGAGAACGGCGACGTGCAAATTGAGATCTAGACGTAACGGTAAAGGACGTTTAGAAAAGTGCGACCGTAGCGCGATCGGGAAGGGCACGACTTCCAGTCGTGCCGTACGTGACTGAGGTTTAGCTCTTGTTCGCGCTATGATTCCGAAACGCTGCGGCGCCGCTATCCCAGAAACCTCAAGAACTTCCCCGGCTGATTCTCATACCCCGGAAACACCTCATTCAGATTCTTGTTCCCCATATGTCGCGTCACAGCTTCGCCGACGACTTGCCGAAAATCCGTGGTCAACGCCAGATCCCGTCCTTCGTAAAGCTGCGACTGATCCAACCCCGGCCACCGTCCGTAAACTTTGCCACCTTTCACCGGACCGCCAAGCACGAACATCACATTGGCATGGCCGTGATCGGTGCCGCGATTGCCGTTTTCGCGTGCGGTGCGGCCAAATTCCGACATGGTTACAACCACCGTGTCTTCTCCAAGGTCTCCAAGATCGGTCCAGAAGGCGGCTAGCGACTGCGAGAACTCAAGCAACACGTTGGCAATCTGGCCCTCGGTTGCGCCTTCGTTGACGTGATGGTCCCAGCCGCCAATGTCGGCAAACGCCACCTGCACGCCGAGATTCGCCTTGATGAGCTGGGCGAGCTGGCGGAGGCTGTCGCCGAACCGGCCCTTAGGATAATCGGCGCCCGGCGCGGGTTTGTACTTCGACGGGTCGGCGGACCTCAGCATCTTGACCGCATCGAACGTTTCCTCTCCAGTGCCGTGGAGTACGCTGTCACCGGTGTGGTCGTACATGGCCTCGAATGCGTTCGCAGCCGGCGATGCATTCGGATTCCGGCCGCCCACCGAGAAATCGTTGATGTTGTTCATTGCGATGGCTGGCTCAAGCCCGCTCAGAATGCGCGGGATCGACGGTCCCATGGCGATGGCCTGGAATGCGGATTTTTGCGATGCCGCCGGCAGATTTCGAAGCGAACGGTTGAGCCATCCGTCTTCCGTGGCCTTCACGCCCGGAGTGCCGGCCTCCATGAAATCCTGCGCATCGAAGTGGGAGCGGCTGGGGTCGGGCGATCCGGCGGCGTGCACAATCGCTAGATGACGCCGCTTCCACAGCGGCTCAAACGATGCCAGCGAAGGATGCAGTCCGAAAAAGCCATCGAGGTCCAGCACTGCCTTGCGCGGAATATTAATGTTGGGCCGCATGGCGTAATACTGCGGCTCACCGTATGGGACCACGATGTTCAAACCGTCCGCCGCGCCGCGCTGAAAGATCACGACCAGGCGCTTGGTGCGCGCACCCGGCTCGGCCGCGCCCATGGCGGCACGAGCCAGAAAGCTGGGCACCGCCGCCGTACCGACCACGGCAAGCGCGCTGTTACGAAGAAAAACCCGACGAGTGATGGTCATAGAAACAGCTCCTAGCTGCTAGCCCCTGGCTACACTTTTCCTGCGTGCGGTTCTGGCTCGAAGCTCGAAGCTATCTCCTCTGAAACTCCGGCGAACCCAGCAACAAACCCGCAATCGTATTTACGTCCGGACGCGCTGCCCGCTCGGGCTTACGAGCGCCATCCTTGTTTTCCTGCTTCGGCGGAGCGCCATTTTTCCCTGCCGCTTCGATCTGCGCAACGATCGAGTCATGCGTCTGCTGCGATACTCCGCCGACGATCAAACTCGCTTCCAGTGTCGAAAGCGTCGCACTCGGATCGGGCGGCAGGGACGCGCTCCCCGCCAGCTGCGCGGCATCCACCTTTACGCCCCTGATTCGTCCGCTGGTCAACGCCAACGCAAAATTCATGCGGTTGAGCAGTGCCGAAGAACTTACCCAGGTTTCCGCCTTCATGGAATAGCCCGTGGGCGGCGCCGCGCCGTAAAGCGGCATGCCCATGTTATTAAGCCGCTGGGCCAGGGGAAACGCATCGTCAACCTCCGCGCCAGTGGCCCGCACCGCCGAGGCCACGAATTCCAGAGGCGTTTTCACCTTGGCCCGGTAAGCTCCGTCATCCCAAAATTCAGGCGAGTGGAACAGCGTGCTCAGCACTTCGCGGATGTCGCCCTTTTTCTGCAGGAAAGTTTTCGCCATGCGATCCACCAAAGCCGGTGGCGGATCGTCGGAAACAAAACGTTGTGCGAGTTTAAGAGAGACGAAGTGCGCGGTCTGCGGACTCGTGGCCAGCCGGTGCAGCACTTCCAGGCCTTCGCCCTCACCCTTGGGCTTGATGCGATGTCCCAGCACGAACTTCGGCCCCGGTTCGTGCATGCGCGGATCGAACTTGAATCCTCCGCCTTCGGCCGGCTTGTCGATGGTCCATCCCGTAAACACCTTGGCAACTTCGGTGACATCGCGCTGCGAGTAGCCGCCATTCACGCTCAAGGTGTGCAACTCCAGCAACTCGCGGCCGTAATTCTCGTTGAGACCGCTGGGCCGCCTGCCTGCATTTGGCCGCGGCCGCGCGTATGGTCCCGGATGTGCCGGAATCCCCAGAGCCTGCGCCGAGTTCGGCCCCACACTCAGCCAGTTGTCCAGGTAGAACAACATGGCCGGACTCTTCGCCGTGGCCACCAGCAGATCCTCGAACTTGCCGAGCGCGTGCGGGCGAATCACATCGCGCTCGTAGCTGGTCAGCATCATGCGATCGAGCCCTTTGTCCACGAACACGTTGAAGTGGTTGATCCAGAAGTCGGTCATCACTTCTTCAAACTGGCGCTGGCTGTAAACGGCGCGCAAGAGTTTTGCCTGCATCAATTCGCCAGAAACCACGATCCCCGGATTGTTCATGGCGATCAGGACTTCTTTTTGTTTTGGAGCCAGACCCTCAAGGAACTCCTGCCCCTTGCCGCCGCGCAAGGAGTCGGCAACCATGACTTGCTCCTCGACCGGCATGGCCAGAACTTTCTTGAAGCGCTGGTCGGGAGGAAGGCTCGGCAACTGCTGCACGTCGAGGTCGGCGTAGAGTTGCTGCTCGCGTTGGCGCGCTTGCTCCTTTTCCTCAGGCGTCACTTTCGCCGGGGGCGCGGTGTCCGCCATCGTCTTGTCGTTCTCCACAGGGTTGTTCGCATTTGCGGCAGCGTCGTTCTCTATGCTCGAATTCATCGTCCCCGGATTCATGGCGCCGCTCGCATCACTCAGGGAGCCGTTCATTGCGGAGTTGTCTGCAGGCGGGTTGGCGTCGGACGGTGCGCGCTCCGACATCGCGGCCGGAGGCGCGCTACGGGCTGGGTCTGGGGCGGCGGCCGCGTTCTTCCCAGCCTTTTCTTTGTCTTTATCCTTGTCCTTGCGATCCTGAAGCCGGGCGAGTAGTACTTCGAACACCGCGCGCCGTGCCGGATCGGACGGCATGGACCTTCTGCCGTTCATCACTTGCTGAATCTCTTGCGGATTGGGGAAGTCCTCCGCAATCTCTTTTGCGCTCATCCGGATGGTGCGAAGCGGCTCCAGTCGGGTGTTGAGGGCGCTGTCGTCGATCTTTTCGGGATGCAGTTGCAGGTCAATCCACCGGTCGACGCCCATCGCCATGACTTGCTGCAAGTCTCCGGGGCGAGGGCCAAAAGTCAGGCGATTGAGAGCATGTAAGGCTCGCTTCTGATCGCTGGAAGTGGAGGTCGCCTGGTCCTTGTCTTTTTTCCCAGCCAGCAGGTGCGGGACCGCACACGCCAGGCTGAAACAAACAAAGCAGACGGCGAACTGCGTGCGGCCCACGCGCATCAGGACTCCCCAGGGACAAACGGCAATCTCTTCTAATTATCAACCCGAATGGACAGAAAAGGTTGCTGCCCGTGATTACCGAAGCCGCCGAGGGGACCTAGCAGCTAGGGGCTAGGAGCTGAGAGCTGACAGCTGACAGTTAAGTCAAATACATCTTGCCGCGGGAGACTTTGTGCTGCAGAGTCGCCGCCAACTGGTCGACATCGGTGGGGGCAATGTTCACGGCCATATGATCCGCTAGCAGCGGCGTTCGATTGCTGCCCACGGCATCGCGCCGCACCTGGATCAACAGCGCCTGCACCACGTTGGGATCGTATTTTTGCGGACTCATGCGCACCAGATCGCTCAGCGCGCTGCCCAGGGAAAGCGATTCACGATAGGGACGCACGCTGGTCATCGCGTCGAACGTATCGGCCAGCGCCATGATGCGCACCGGCAGAGGCAGATCATTGCCGCCGATAGCGTCGGGATAACCCGAGCCGTCGCTGCGCTCGTGATGCCAGCGCACCGCCTCATGAATCTTCGGCCAGGGAAACTGCACGCTGCTGACAATCTGGTGGCCGACCACGGTGTGGTCCGCCATCTCGCGAAACTCCTCGGCATTCAGCGCTCCCGGCTTGCTGAACAGGCGGCGATCGACTGCCACCTTGCCAATGTCGTGCAGATACCCGGCGCTGCGCAGAGCGGCGACTTCGCTGGCATCGACGCCCATCGCTTCGCCGATCGCGGCGGCATAGCGGCCCACCCGCAGCGAGTGTCCATGAATGTTGACGTGCTTCACGTCAATGGCCGTGGCGAATGCCTCCAGTGCGGTGTCGTAGAAACCGTGCAGCGAAGCCATGAGCCGCAGATTTTCCGTTACACGCTGCGTTAGCGTCTGCGTCAGTGCGTGGTTCTGCACCGCCAGCCCAATGTAGCTGCACAGCAATTCCATGGCATCCAACTCAGCATCTTCGTAGGCTGCGTCGCCCGGCCTTCGCCCCAGCGCCACAACCCCAGCCAGTTTCCCGGCCGCCTTGAGCGGCGCCAGGCACTTGAAAAGTTCGGGAGCCACGTTGCCATTGGAGCTGAGAAAGATCGAATACGTGGAAGCGTTCAGCACGATCGGCCCACGGGCCGCGGTGAGAGCGTGCGCGTGCTTGGGCAGAAGCGGAATAAACGCAGGCTCGGGCAGCATGGCGAATCCGTCGGCCGCCACCGAGGTCAGCATAGTGGGCCGCTCGTTGAAGACGAAAAGCGCGCCTTCGCGCGCTCCGGCCGCCTCCATCACGGCAGACAGCATGCTCTTCGATGTCTCCGTGAAGTCGCGCTCCGCCGTCAGCTCGGGCCCCAGTTCGGAGAGAGCTTCCACGGTGCGCAACAGCCGGCGGAAATTATTGGTCTCCACGGCCAAGACGAGTGGTGCGAGAACGCTGAGCAGAATGAGGGTAGCATGCCGGAACAATGCCCCGCGAGGCCCGGTTGTTGGTTAGTTTGGTGCTGGCGCGGACTGAAACAAGTTGTGTCATCCCGAGCGGAGCGAGGGATCTAGGTTCTTGCCTGCGCCACCAGTGTCGCCGCCGCGGTGCAATTCAAAAATGTTCCCGCAACTCCGCAAACCGCCCCACGATCAAGAGCCGCTGCGGCGGCGGAGCCGCATTCACTTCCTCATGTTCGAGAATCCAGGTATCGCCGTGAGGCACAAAAACCGCGTGTAATCCCGCCGACAGCGCCGGATTGATATCAGACTTGGGACTATTACCGACCATCCAGGTCGAATCGCGCGCGACTTCATATTTCTCGACCAGGGAGTGATAGGCCGCGGCATTTTTTTCCGCGACGATCTCGGTCGCCGCGAAATATTCTTTCAGCCCGGAACGCTCGATCTTTCCCGATTGCTCTGCCAGCGCTCCCTTCGTTACTAAAATGAGCCGATGCCGGGAGGAAAGATACTGCAGCGTCTGTGGAACCTCCGGCAGCAGTTCTATGGGATGATCAGCCACGGTGTGCGCAAAGCTGGTGATCTGGGCGTGCAGCTCGGGCGTGACCGGCTGAACCGTGAGCCGCTCAAAAGTGTCCACCAGCGCGTGCGAGAAGCTGTGCAAGCCATAACCATGCTTCACGATGCACTCGCGCTCCACGTCGTTGAGTACTTCCCGCACCTGCTCGGGAGAAAATTCGTGGTGATTGAGAAATGAAATGAAGCGCGCGATGGCCCGCTCAAAGTAAACGTTGTTTTCCCAGAGCGTGTCGTCCGCGTCGATGAGGAGGGTTTGGGGTGGCAAGGTTTCCGGCATCTCGTTATAAGCACTCCGAGAAGCTTCGAGCTATGAGCCACGAGCTGCGAGCAAGCAAGAAGTGGATTTGACAGGTCAAGGTCAGTCGTCGATGAGAAGGTTGGCGGCGGATTGTTGTGTTCGCCACTCGAAGCTCGTAGCTCAAAACTCGAAGCTCACACCCAATCCACCCTCGCCTCAGGCCCGATAATCCCCGCCTTATGCCCCATGTCCAGCAGCCGCGCCACGGCCTCGCGCCCATCCGGCCCATAGTCGAGCGTCCGCTCGTTCACGTACATGCCAACGAAACGATCCGCCGTGGACGTATCGAGGTCGCGTGCGAACTGCATCGCGTAAGATAAGGCTTCCTCGCGATGTTCCAGCGCGTACTGAATGCTATCGCGCAGTGCGCCAGTCACTGCCAACATCAGTTGCTGCCCAAGCGCGCGGCGGATGGCGTTGCCTCCCAGCGGCAGCGGCAAGCCAGTCATCTTCTGCCACCATCGGCCGAGATCGACAATGCGGTGCAGTCCAGCCTTGTCGTAGGTCAACTGGCCTTCATGGATTATGAGTCCAGCTTCGTACTTGCCCTCGAGCACCTGCGGAATGATCTGGTCGAAGGGCACAACTTCAGTCTCCACTCCGGGAGCAAAAAGCTGCAGCGCGAGATAAGCCGTGGTCAGCGTGCCCGGAACCGCAATTTTCTTATCTTTGATTTCAACCTGCGTAAACGGGCGCGGCGAAACGATCATCGGACCATAGCCCTCGCCCACGCTGCCGCCGCACGACATGAGCGCATACAAATTCTGAATATAAGGATAGGCATGAAACGAAATCGCGGTCACATCGTAGACGCCCTCGCGCGCCTTCTGGTTCAGGGTCTCGATATCGCACAGCGTGTGCGTAAAACGCAGTCCCGGAACGCGAACCTTGTTGGTGGCCAGGCCGTAAAACATGAAGGCATCGTCGGAATCCGGGCTGTGTGCGATGGAAATCTCGCGCACCTGCGACGACGGATTGCCGCCGGAGTGCTTCGTTTCCTGTTCCGAAATTACAGTCATTTGAACTCCCAACTGCCTACTGCTGTTTTACTGCTGTGCCCCGGAACGTCGATGCCACTGCGCTGCGATTCCCGCCGCCACCATTATCTTGATCACTTCGGCAAACAGGAACCAGTAGAGTCCCCACCGAATCGCTTGCGCCACCGAATGCGTCAACACCGCGAGCCAGGCCAGACCGCTGGTGAAGAGTACAACTTCACCGAGAAGGCCGCCTAGCGCCGCCCGCGCAAAACTCTTGCGTCCGTGTTCCATGATGTAGCCCGCGAGCCACGCCACCAGTGGATAGGCCAGCAGGAATCCGCCAGTGGGACCGAGCAATTGCGCAATTCCTCCCGGCCCGATGGGGCTGAACACGGGCATGCCCATCGCACCTTCAGCGAGGTAAAGCGTGAGCGCCGCAAATCCGTGCCGGCTGCCCAGCAGCAGGCCAACCAGCAGCACTCCGAAGTTCTGCACCGTCAGCGGTACGGGTGTGCCCGGCAAGGGAATCGTGATATGCGCGCACAATGCCACGAGCAAGCTGGCGCTAACCACGATGGCAACTTGCCGCGCGCCTTCCAGAAGACGATCATGCTGACTGCTTAAGGTTTGAATCGCTGGTTTTGCCATGAAAGTGCCTCCAAGTCTGCAACGCGGCCATCAGTGTTCGATGTTGCCCGACTGGCGCTCACGTTCCACCTCGCTGGAGCTTCCTTCCCGGGCTGCCTGCGCGGCCTGCAAGTGGCGGCGCAAACGCATATACAGGGCGATTGCCACGCACACCACGACCAACGTACTCACACCCAGGATCAGAAACCACCAGATCATCCGCACGACCGAGTAGGATAACAGATGATCCGGCAGCAGAACGTGCGATGACGGCGGGCGCTGATCTTCAGATCGGCGTCGACATCGGCGTTCCTTTCGTTGCCGCTCCGCTGATCGAGGGCGAATCCGGCTTCAGTTTTCACTAGCTGGCCTTGGCGACGGCCATTTTCTCCCGAAACATTGCAACCCGCTTCGACATGAATTTCAGCCGTTCGCGTCCGTACTTGGAGCCGCCGATGACCTTCTCGATGTTCGCGAAAGCTTCCGGGTCGCCGAGTTTTTCACGCAGCTCTTTCAGGAAAGGATGAACCTTCGCAAATATCAGGAACATTTCTCCGCTGACTGCCGGCTGGATGAACATCTCCTCACTCAGCGCCCCATGCAGCACGAACGACGACGCCATGCTCCAATATCCGATTACCTGGCGCAGCCAGCTGTTTTCCTGCGTGCCCAGGGCCGAGCCAATTTTCATGAAATCGTCGGCATTCTCCGGCCAAAAGCCGGTTACCCACCAGTTGCGCGCCTTGCGCATTTCCGGTTCACGGCGCAGATCGTAGAGTTGCATGATGAGTTGAGCGTCGGTCGCGTTTGCTTTCTTCGACATGAATACACCTCTTTTTGGGATTGAGTATTGAGTAATTTGGTAATTGGGTAAATTGAAAAAACTGCTGCCGAGGCGCAGATGATGAGGAATGATTCCGAAATTCCTCAATTACCAACTTTCCCAATTACCCAATTGATTTTACGCGCTGGTTGCCGCCACCTCTGCAGGCGGCGCGGGCCGCTCGTACTCGCATTCTTTGTTCGGGCAGGCGATCACCGGTCCAGCTTTCAGGAATTTCTCGACCAGATACTCGCTCCCGCAGCTGGGGCATTTCTCCGCAATCGGCTTGTGCGCCGAAGTGAACTTGCACTTCGGATAATTTCCGCACCCGTAAAAAGTATTGCCCTTGCGCGCTCGTTTCTCAACCAGGTCACCCTCTTTGCATTCCGGACACTTCACTCCAATGTAGTTCTGCTTGACATACTTGCACTCGGGATATCCACTGCACGCGGTGAACTCGCCGAAGCGCCCGTGGCGGATCATCATGTTGCGGCCGCACTTTGGGCAAAGCTCGTCGATCGGAATGTCGGGAACCTTCTTGCCCTGATCGAGACGGCGCGTCGTCTTGCAATCGGGATACCCGGTGCAGGCCATGAACTGGCCGAAGCGGCCGCGCTTCAGCACCATCACCCGCCCGCAATTTTCGCAGTATTCCTCCTGCGTAGTCTCCTGCACGTCGGCTGAATCCAGATCAGGCAGGTTGATCGGATTTTCTTTCGTGAACGTGCAGGTGTTCGGATCTTCCTTGTCGTAGGTGCTGCAGGCGTAGAACGACCCGTGCTTGCCCCACTTGATCACCAGCGGCGCGCCACAGCGCTCGCACTTCTCGTCTGTGGGCTTCTCCATCCGCTTGATGTTCTCCATATGCTTTTCGGCATATTTGAGATCTTTCTGGAACTTCTTGTAGAACTCGGCCAGCGTGTCGGTCCACTTCTCCTTGCCTTCTTCGATTTCGTCGAGTTCTTCTTCCAGGCGCGCGGTATAGGCCACGTCGAAAATGTCGCGGAAGTTTTCCACCAGCAGATCCGTGACCACCAGACCGATCTCGGTCGGGGTAAACTTACCGCCCAACTTCTGCACGTACTGCCGCTCCTGAATGGTTGAGAGAATCGCCGAGTAGGTCGATGGGCGCCCGATCCCGCGTTCTTCCAGTTCTTTCACCAGCGACGCTTCGTTGTAACGCGGTGGCGGCTCGGTGAAGTGCTGCTCCGGCTTCAGTTCCTTCAGCGTCAGCTTCTGTCCCGCTTCCAGCGCCGGCAGTTTGTGTTTCAGCTCTTCGTCTTCTTCGTCTTTGCCTTCCTTCGATTCTTCGTAGACTCGCAGGAAGCCGTCGAACTTCAGCACCGAACCGGTCACGCGGAACCAGAAGGCATCGCCGCTTTTGGCCTTGGCATCGATGTCCACCGTGGTCTGGTCGAACACCGCCGGCATGATTTGCGACGCCACAAACCGCTGCCAGATCAGCTTGTAGACTTTGAACTCATCTTCCTTCAAATACTGCTTTATCTGATCAGGATGCCGCATCGCCGAAGTCGGCCGGATCGCTTCGTGCGCCGCCTGCGCTTCCTTCTTCTCCTTATATGTATTTGGCGTCTCGGGCAGGTACGCCGCGCCGTATTCCTTGCCGACGTACTCGCGCACTTCCTGAATCGCCTCGGGCGCAACCCGGGTGGAATCGGTACGCATGTAGGTGATTAGTCCAACCAGGCCCTCTTCGCCCAGTTCCACGCCTTCATAAAGACGCTGCGCGATCATCATGGTGCGCTTCACGCTGAAGCGCAGCTTGCGCGAGGAGTCCTGCTGCAATTTGCTGGTCGTGAAGGGAGGTGCGGCGTTGCGGCGGCGTTCCTTCTTGTCGACCGAGCGCACGATCCAATCGGCTTGCTCGAGCGCGGCGCGGATCTTGTCCGCATCCTCGCCGTTCGTGACCTCGATCTTCTCTTCGCCCTTGCCCAGGAAACGGGCGTCGAATGCGGGAGGCTTGCTGGCTGCCAGGTGCGCGTCGATCGTCCAATATTCTTTTTTCTCGAACGCTTTGATTTCACGTTCGCGCTCCACGATCAACCGCAGAGCGACGGTTTGCACGCGTCCGGCAGAAAGGCCGCGCCGTACCTTGTCCCACAGCAGCGGAGAAACCTGATAGCCGACTAACCGGTCGAGCACGCGCCGCGCCTGCTGCGCGTCTACCAAATTCTGATCAATGGCTCGGGGATGCTCGAACGCCGCCTGCACCGCCCGCTTGGTGATTTCGTTAAACGTGACCCGCTGAATGCGTGGCGGACCCTCCGCATCTTCTTTCTTCTTCTTTTTCTTCTTCGAGCCGGCGCCGTTGCCGTCGAGTTCACCGGCAAGATGCGCGGCAATGGCCTCGCCTTCGCGATCCGGGTCAGGTGCTAGATAGATCGCATCCATCGGTCCCGCCAGCTTCTTCAGCTTGGCCAGAACCTTTTCTTTTCCCGGGATGACGACGTAATCGGTATCGAAGTCGTTCTTGATATCCACTCCCAGGGTGCTCTTGGGCAGATCCTTCACGTGGCCGAGTGAGGCCTCGACAGTAAATCCCTTTCCCAGATACTTCTGGATGGTCTTCGCCTTGGCCGGCGATTCGACGATGACTAAACTTTTTAGCAATGGACCCTCAGTTCGTATGATTTCGTTTCGAAGCTAGCATGAATGGGACGAAAGCAACAAGTTACCGGGCGGAAGCTTCGAGCGGCGAGCTTCGAGTTACGAGCAAACATCAACCTTCTCAGCGGCCTCCCGCATCGCCATTTTCTTGGCGATCACAACCGGCCGAACGCGCTGTATAAGCGAGGTCAACATGCGCTGTACTTCGTCAATGTCGCGCTCAAGCTGGTGAAACAGGTCTTCCTCCAGTATGTGAAGGTCGCGCGCCAGCAACAAGTGGTACTCAACCTCAGTCGCCGAACCGTAGGCGATGTGCAAGAAGCGGCACATCTCTCCATCGGATCGGCGGCCGCAGCCCTCGGCGATATTTGCTCCAATCGAGGCCGCGGACCGCCTAAGCTGGCTCGTAAGCCCGTAGAGTTCCTCCTTGGGGAAGACTCTGGTAGCCGCATAGATCGCGAGGGTGCACGCGTGCGCTTTTCGCCAAACGATGAGTTCCTTGAAGTCTTTCATTTCCCTTCCTCGCGACTGCTGGCGTGCGATGGCTCGCAGCTCATAGCTCGCAGCTCGCTGCTAGAAGCTCTTCACAAAATTCTTTCCCGGCATCTGCTTCACTTTGCCCGTCAACTCCAGCTCAAACAAGGCTGCGAAAATCTCAGAGGAAGATAACTCTGCTTCTAGCTTTTCCACCAGCTCATCGATGTGCGTGGCTTCGTCTGCCTTCAGCAGGCTCAGGATGCGCTTCTCGTGCGGCGGCAGCCCTTCGTCCGGGAATAGAGATGCAGACGAAGCACCTGCGGATTCAGGCGAGGCTGTCGGGGTGAGCGCAAGTCGTACTTCTGTCGGCAGATCCTCCCAAACATCTTCCCAGGTCGCGACCAGCTTCGCGCCCTGCTTGATCAGCGTATTCGGCCCCCACGAATTCTTGTTGGTGACGTTGCCCGGCACGGCAAAAACGTCGCGGTTTTGCTCCAGCGCGCAGCGTGCGGTGATGCGCGTTCCCGAGTACTCCGCGGCTTCCACCACGAGCACACCCACCGACATGCCACTCAAAATCCGGTTGCGGATAGGGAAGTTCTGCGGCGCGGCAAACGTCCCCATGGCGAACTCGGAGATGAGCGCACCTCCGAGCGCCAGAATCTGCTCTGACAGGCGCGAATTCTCCTTCGGATAAATCACGTCCACGCCGGTGCCAAACACCGCGATCGTCTTACCCTTGGCCGCGATCGCTCCCCGATGACTGGCGGTGTCAACACCGCGGGCCATGCCACTGATAATGACCAATCCTTGCACGGCGAGGTCGCAGGCCAGCCGCTCGGCCATCCCTGAGCCATACGGCGTGGGATGACGCGTGCCCACCATGGCGATGCCGGGTTGCTTCAGCACCTCGGGGTTGCCGCGAACATAAAGCACTAAGGGCGGGTCGTAGATTTCTTTCAACCGCGGCGGGTAGCAGGGATCTTCCAGCGAGATCACCGTTACTTCGGCAGCAGCGGCCCGCGCCATCTCCTCCCGCGCTAGTTCCGCGGACTTTCCCGTGGCAATCGACTGCGCCGAAACCGCCTGAATCCCCGTGCTCTCCAGTTCCGTAAGTGAAGCGTGGAAGACCGCTTCTGGGCCGCCGAAATGTTCCACCAACTTCCGCGCCTTGGTCGGCCCCAGGCCCGGGGTCAACGAGATGGCAATCCACTCCAGAATGTGGGTTGTGGGCGCGGATGCGGTAACGGCGTTGGACACGGCTCACCTCCAATCTTCACACTGGGGCGGACTGTAGTTTCTGCCGGAAAGTCGTGTCAAGGGAAGGCGTCACAAAGGCCTGTCAATAATAGGTCTGATAAAATCAAAAAAGGAATGAGACGTCTGCGCATCTCGGCGATTTCCTACCTCAACACCGCTCCCCTGATGTGGGATTTCGAACACGGCGAGGCCGACCGCCAGTTCGACATTTCCTACACGCTGCCGTCGGCCTGCGCTCGTGCGCTGCAGGCCGGGACCGCCGACATCGGCATCATCCCAGCCGCTGCTTACACGCAGATTCCCGGGCTGATGGTGCTGCCCGGCGTCGCGATTGCTTCGCGCCAGCCAGTGCGTTCCATCCTGCTGGTCAGCAAAGTACCGGTAGACCAGGTTCGCACCGTGGCCCTTGATACGTCTTCGATGACTTCGGTTGCCTTGACCAAAATTCTGTTTGAGAAATGGCTGGGCGGCGGCAGGACGTTTACCCCGATGTCGCCGGATATCGATAAAATGCTGGCCGCGTACGATGCCGGACTGCTGATTGGAGATCCCGCCCTGCAGATCGACCGCGCACGCTATCTCACTCTCGATCTCGCCGAGCAGTGGATTCGTTACACTGGCAAGCCTTTCGTGTTCGCTTTCTGGGCGGGGCGTGGAGACGCGTTGCGCGAAGCCGCGCCGTCACAAGATCTCGCATCAGCATTTCAACAATCCCGCGACCACGGACTTGAACCTGCAAGCCTCGATCACATCAGCCGCGAATGGGCGCCGCGACTCGGCCTCGGCGAAGCGGACGTGCGCTCCTACCTCACCGAAAACATTTATTACCAGCTGGACGCCCCCTGCCTCGAAGGCTTGCAACTGTTCTATCGCTACGCCGCCGAGATCGGCGCGTTACCGCGCGGGCCCGAGATGTGTTTTCTGGGCGCCGCGGATGCCGCAATGGTTTAGGAATCCCAAGCATTCCCTGTAAAATCCTCACACCTGAATGATTTTCCATCCTCACCCCCTGCTCGCCGTTCCCATCTGGCGGCAACTGCGCCACCTCGGTGGGGTCGGGTTGATCCTGCTGGGAGTTGCGGACAATTCCGTGGTTCCGCTGACGGGCAGCATGGACGTCCTCACCATCTGGCTGGCCGCCCGCCATCACGAGCCCTGGCCCTACTATGCCGTGATGGCGACGTTGGGAGCAGTCATCGGCGGCTACATCACTTACAGCCTGGCCCGCAAGGGCGGCAAAGAAACGATGGAACGCAAGCTCTCGAAAAAAAGAGCAACTCAGTTTTCCGAAGCATTTGCGCGCTGGGGATTCGCCGCGGTCGCAGTTCCCGCGCTGATGCCCCCGCCATTCCCGTTTGTCCCGTTTCTGTTGGCGGCCGGCGCCATGCAATACTCGCGAAAAAAGTTCCTGGCCGCCTTGACCCTTGGCCGCGGCGTCCGCTACTTCATTGTCGCCTACCTCGGATTCCACTACGGCCGCCACATCCTGCGGTTCTTCTCCAAATACTACAAAGAGTCGATGGCCATCCTGATCGGGCTGGCGGTGATCGGTGCGGTGCTCTCGCTGATCCAATACCTCCGCTACAGAAAGCAAGTAACCTGACGGATTCCCTCTGCGTCCTCCGCGGTTAAAGGCTTTTGAATCCCCTCATTTCTCGTCTAACAGGAAGGGATTGAATCGCCCCAAATTTGGCCCAATCCCCCACCCTCCATTAGAATTAACCTGCAAATGTCTCTCACCAAATCCCAAGCCCTGGAGATGTTTCACTCCGACGACCTGATCGGCGTCGGCATGGAGGCCGACGCTGTCCGCCGCAAACTGCATCCCGAAGGCACGGTAACCTACATCATCGACCGCAACATCAACTACACCAACTTCTGCACCGAATACTGCACCTTCTGCGCCTTCTATCGCCCGCTCAAAGGCCCCGCCGCGCAAAGAAAAGACGGCTACATCCTCGATCTCGACACCATCTACGAAAAGATTCGCGAGACCGTCGAACTCGGCGGCACCGGAGTCCTGATGCAAGGCGGTCTGCACCCCGACCTAAAAATTGACTGGCACGAGAAAATGCTGCGCGGAATCAAAGAGCGCTTTCCCAAGATTCATCTACACTGCTACTCGGCTTCCGAAATCATCGCCATCGCCGAGTACAGCAGCCTCAGCATTCGCGACACGATTCTCCGCCTGCGCGATGCCGGCCTCGATTCCATCCCCGGCGGCGGCGCCGAAATTCTCGACGACGAAGTCCGCTATAAAATCGCCCGCCTCAAGTGCCTCACCAACGACTGGATCAACGTCCACCGCACCGCCCACCAGATCGGCATGCGCACCACCGCGACCATGATGTTCGGTGTCGGCGAAAATTACGAACACCGCATCAACCACTTCCAGCAACTCTACGATCTGCAGGAAGAAACCGGAGGCTTCACCGCCTTCATCCCGTGGAGCTTCCAGCCGCAAAACACCGCCCTCGGCGGCCGCCACTGGGACGAAGCCACCGCCGTCGAATACCTCAAAGTGCTTGCCATCTCGCGCCTCTATCTCTCGAACTTCCTCAACGTGCAATCCAGTTGGGTCACGCAAGGCCTGAAAGTCTGCCAGATGGGCCTGCGCTTCGGCGGCAACGACGTAGGCTCGGTGATGTTAGAAGAAAACGTAGTGCGCGCCGCAGGCGTAACCAACTGCACCACTGAAGAAGCGTTGCGCCGCATCATCCGCGACGCCGGATTCAGACCTGCACAGAGGGACACTCTGTACCGGCAGTATTTCCTGAATTAAGAGATTTCCACGGTCCATGTGGGGACAGCCGCCTCGGCTGTCCGCGGAGCGCAGCGACGCCCCGCTCGTGTGGAGCGGGCACTCCTGCCCGCTGCCTTTGACTTTGATCTTGATTTTGACTCTGTCCCAATCACCGCATTTCGTATTCTCCCCGACCGGGAAGGGCACGACGTTCAGTCGTGCCGCAACCTCGGCCAGGAAAAGAACCCGGCTTCAGCCGCTGCCCTGTTTCTTCCTCGTGGGGACATATTTGTCACGGGAGCCAATCGGTACCAAGTCGCCGAAGGGGACGTCAGAGTTTGGCGCCTGCGCAGCGGGGAGCGAGTCGGCGAGATCGTCACTGACCTGAATTCGATTTTTGGGTTGGCAATTTCTCCAGATGGCAGGTTCCTGGCTGCGGGAGGCGGCGGAGCAGTTTTCGGTTTGCGATGGGAGTACACCGGAGGGGTTGAAGTTTGGAACTTGGAGGGAAAGCAAAGAGTGGCGCGACTCGGCGAAGAAGAGGGCTCCGTGGCTTTTTCCCATCCGGCGAGAATGCAATGGAACTGACAAAGAACAGCAGCACGAGAAGCCCGTTCATTCCTTGGCGTTCTCACCAGATGGGCTAACAATTGTGGCCGGCGGTGTACTAGGGGAACTCCTGATGTGGAACATTGAGTCCTCTTCTTCTCCGGGGGTGCGCAACCATTAAAACGGCCGAGCGGCCGGGCGCCCCAGCTCTCGCTTCCTTCGCGAGAAGTGGGATTGCGGCGTGAGAGTCACCCTCGATTTCGCCGACATCCGAAAATGCAAACGGCCCCGGGAAATCCCCGAGGCCGTTCGCGAGAACCGATAAATCGGCACCCTGTCAAGGTCGCAACCCCATTATCGGGGCAACCCAAGTACAAATCAAGTTACTTTAAGGAGAGCCGCACCCTGTCCACGACCCTCCACTTGTCCCTGAGAGACAATCCTTCCGAAGAAAGAATGGACCTGGAGGGATTCGAACCCTCACCTGCGACCATGACAGGGTGCTATGCTGCCGTTACACCACAGGCCCATCACATGGAGCTTACGTCAGTGCGAATCAAATCTGAGGGCCATTGCGAGGATTTAGCGCCGCAAAGTTTCTTTTCGGGAAAGTTAGGACTCCAGTCGTTCCAGCAATCGGCTAGGAAGTCAAAAACCCCACCCCTTCGGCTTTGCTCAGAGCAAGCTCTTGCGCACAAAACGCGCAAGAAGGGGCGCCCTCATGCGTTCTTGGGCGCTACTGCTTCAAAATCCACCCCGCCATCTTCTCCAGCGCCACATAGTTAGGTAATCATTATAATTAGACAAATATCTAAATACGCTAGGAAGATTTCCCTTGTCAAGTGGTTTGGGGCGTATGCATCTACGGGCCGTCATGCCTTGTAATCGCCGCTTGGGTAGCGGGCCAGACCGGGGTTAGAATGGACTGGGTACGGACCCGGCCGATCCTCACGTCCGGCTTGCAGGAACGGATTTCCAGACCATCCTGATTTGCATCCTAGTTGGCACATGGTTCGTGGGTGGACGATCGAATCGAATACTGAAACGGAATGAAGCTTGCGCGCGCATATCTGCTGACTATTCTGCTGGGAAGCACCACGCTCTTCGGCCAAAACCCCGCGGACGCAAGCACTTCGGCAACCCCGGATGTGCGTCCGGCCCGAGCTGTTGTGGTGGGAGTTGTGACCAAAGATCCCGGCAGTGAGCCGGTGAAAAAGACGCTCATCGAGTTGATCGCCGAGAGCCAAAGCGAGGCCGGAAACTACACTGCTCTTACCGCCGCGGACGGCGGCTTTCGCATCGAAAACATCGTGCCCGGCCGCTATCGCCTGTTCGTGGAGCGCACCGGCTACCAGGAAGTCGACAAGCACCACCGCCGGACTGATGGCCGCGTGCTCACACTTACGGCGGGGCAGGAGATCAAAGATCTCGTCATTCGCCTGCAGGCCGCCGCGGTGGTGGAAGGCCGCGTCACCGACGAAGACGGCGATCCCATGCCCGAGGCGCAAGTCGCCGTCCTGCACCAGACGTTCGTCGCGGGACGCAGCCACTGGGAGCAGGTTGGCGGCGAGCGCACCAACGACCTGGGCGAATACCGGATCGCGGGCCTCGCCGCTGGAAACTATTATGTTTCGGTAACGCCGCCGCCAGATTTCAGAAGTTTGATCGAAGCCGCCAGCAACGCCCCGTCGGCCGCGTCGCGCAATGGGGCCTCACCCTCCGACAAGCCTACGCCTGTCGGCTATCAGACTACTTACTATCCCGGCACCAGAGATCGCGGGCAGGCCGCGTCTATCCAGGTGCACGCCGGAGATGACTTCCCGGTGAATTTCTCGCTCGCTCCCAGCCCCACCCTCGCCATTCGAGGCTCGGTGGTGAATCTGCCGCCGGGTTCGAGTGCGGCGATTATGCTGCAGTCCAGGGACTTCAACCTGGTGCTGAAAGGCGCAGAGATGCACAAAGACGGCAGCTTTGAAATTCGGGATGTTTCTCCCGGCGCCTACACCATTCTGGCCACGGTGGATAACGTTGCTGTGCCGATGACGGCGCGTCAGTCGCTGCAGGTAACGGCCAACGTGGAGGGTCTCCGGCTTGCGCCCCAAACCGGCGGCTCGATTCATGGCCGCTTGCGGATGGAGACGGCTGGCACCGCCCGGCCCGATCCCAGCCGGATGTTTCTCCTGCTGCGCCCGGCCAACAGCGATGACGACATTTTCGGCGGGTTCATTTTGGGAGGAGGTTTCTCCGAAGTTGCCCACGTGAATGCCGACGGCAGCTTTGAGTGGAAGAATGTCCCCGCGGGGCGATATGCCGTGCAGATTTCCGAGGCCAGCGCGATGCCGGATTGGTTTCTGAAATTCACTGGGGCGGGCGGACGCGAGTCGGGCGATTCTGGATTCAGCGTAAGCGGCGGCGCGACAACGCTTGATCTCGTAGCCAGTGGCAATGGCGCGGTGGCCGAGGGCGTGGCCCTCAATCAGAAAGATGAGCCCGTCGCCGACGCGGTGGTGGTCGCCGTGCCCGAAGCGCGCTGGCGCAGCCGTCCAGATCGGTATCGCACCGCGGTCAGCGATCAACGCGGGCGCTTCATCCTGCGCGGCCTGCCTCCCGGAAACTACACCCTCTTCGCCTGGGAGAGCGTGGATGGCGAAGCCTACTACAATCCTGAATTCCTCAAGAGCTACGAGGGGCAGGGCAGGGCGCTGCACCTGAACGAAGGGGATCACGCGAATGTGCTGTTGAAGGCGATTCCCGCCGCTGACGATCAGCCCAGCGAGTCGCAGTAGTCGGCAAGTGTTTCTTGCCGGGCTTTTAAGTCATGTTTTCAACCACTTAGCACACTTAAGTGTACCTCACTCAGAAATTTCTCTTGACAACAACGAACGCCGCGCAGTAAGTTAACAATGTTAACTGAACACCGTTAACCAAGGGACCGTCGTTATGGGAGTCAAAGAAAGACGCGAGCGCGAGAAGTCGGAAACCCGCGACAAGATTCTGGACGCGGCCCGCGAGTTGTTCGTCACCGAGGGCTACGAGGGCGTGTCGATGCGCAAGGTCGCGAAGAAGATCGAGTACTCGCCGACCGCCATCTACGTTCACTTCGCCGACAAGAACGAACTCTTCCATGAGCTCTGCCGCCAGGATTTTGCGCGATTGCAAGAAGTAATGAAGACCGCGGCGCTGCCGCAAGACCCCATCGAGCTTATCCGGCAGATTGGAAGGAATTACTTCGAGTTCGGCGTGCGCTATCCGAATCACTATCAATTCATGTTCATGGCGACGCACCTTCCGCATGAGCCAGATGAAGCGGATCGGGAGATCATGGGCAATCCTGAGGTCGACGCCTACGCTTTTCTCAAGTGGGCGGCGCAGCAGGCGATCGACGCAGGATGTTTTCACGAGGAACTGCGTGACGCGGAAATGATTTCCCAGACGCTGTGGGCGGCAGTGCATGGCGTGATCTCGCTAAACATCGCCAAGGGCAAGGATCAGTGGGTGGAGTGGCGTCCGCTGCTGGAGCGTGCGGAGTTGATGCTGGAGGTTACGTTGCGGGGCATGATGCGGGGGAATGCCCCACCCTTCGACAAGCTCCAGGCAGGCCTTCCCGCACAAGACGCGCGAAATGCGGTACCCGCGACCAATAAAGAGGTCAAGTAACCATGCCACCGCTGGCGCAGCGAAATCTTTTTCACGACAAGGTACGGCTGGTGGTGACGCTGACCGGAATCGTGTTTGCCGTGGTGCTCATCGTGGTGGAACTGGGGCTGTTTGTCGGGTTCACAGCCGCCACGTCGAACATGATTGATTATTCCGGGGCTGATTTGTGGATCAGCTCGCCCAAGGTTCCTTACGTGGAAATGGGAGTGGCCTTCAGTGAGCGCAAGCTGAATCAGGTTCGTGGAGTGCCGGGCGTGGCCGACGCGCAAAAACTCATTGCGCGGTTTGCGGACTGGAAGCTGCACGACGGCTCCCAGGAATCGGTGCTGATCATCGGCTTCGATCCGGACTCGCAGTTGGGGCGGCCCTGGAACCTGGTTGAGGGCCGCGTGGAAGATCTAAAAGATCCCGATGCGGTGATCCTCGATGAACTCTACAAGGAGAAGCTGGGCGTGAGCCACCTGGAGGAGGTGTTTGAAGTGCGCGGCCACCGCGCCCGGGTGGTCGGCTTCACGCGCGGCATCCGCTCGTTTACGACTGATCCTTACGTGTTCGCGGCTTTCAAGCACGCCCAGGATTTCGCCAACATGAAGGAGAACCAGACTACGTACATTCTGGTGAAGGTTGCGCCGGGAACGAAGGTCGAGGATGTGCGCCAGGGCATTCTCGCGCAGCTACGAGACGTAGACGTCTACACGACTACGGAGTTCAGCCATATGACTCGCTTTTACTGGATGTTCAGCACCGGGGCAGGCGTGGCCTTGCTGCTCGCGGCCGTGCTGGGCCTGATCGTGGGATTTGTCGTGGTCGCACAGACCATCTACGCCACTACCATGGATCACTTGCGCGAGTTTGGCACACTGAAGGCCATGGGAGCGCCCAACGGCTATGTCTACAAAGTCATCATGAAGCAGGCCGCGATCAGCGCCGTAATTGGCTATGGGCTGGGCATGATCGTGAGCGTGTTCGTAATACGCGCCAGCCAGGAAGGCGGAGCGGAGATTCTGATGCCTGTGCCGATGGCCGCCGGAATATTCTTTCTGACGCTGTCCATGTGCGTCGGCGCGGCATTGGTTTCGATCCACAAGGTGACGAAGGTCGATCCGGCGATGGTGTTCAAGGGGTAATCGAAATTTTGGGGACACAATGATGCAGCCCGCAATCGCAGTTCGCCAGCTCACGAAAACCTACGCCGAGGGCTCGACCGGAACCCTCGCTCTTCGCGGCGTCGACCTCGATGTGCACGCTGGAGAACTACTCATGTTGATGGGTCCGTCGGGCAGCGGCAAGACTACGCTGCTGTCCATCATGGGCTGCATTCTCACTGCGAGTTCGGGAAGTGTTCGCATCGCGGGCAGGGAAGTTACGAAACTGCGGGAGAAAGAGCTACCTGCTATCCGCCTGGAAAATATTGGCTTCGTCTTTCAGGGATTCAATCTTTTCCCAACGCTGACCGCTGGTGAAAACGTAGAGCTGATGCTCGATCTCAAGAAGGCTCCAACCGCGGTGGCGAAGAAGCGAGCACAGGAATTGCTGGATCAAGTGGGAGTGAACGGCAAGTACAACAGTTTTCCCTCGGACCTGAGCGGCGGACAGAAGCAGCGCGTCGCGATTGCGCGCGCGCTGGCGGGCGACCCAGGGATCATCCTGGCCGACGAACCTACCGCCGCGCTCGACTCGAAGACCGGCCGCAACATCATGGAGATGATGAGCCGGTTGGCACATGAGCGCGGTCGCGCGGTGGTGATCGTCACGCATGATCCGCGCGTGCTGGACTTCGCCGACCGCATCGTGGGGATTGAAGACGGTTCCATTGCCGACGCTGGTTTTGTGCCCTCGGCGACGGCGACACGCGGGATGCTTGCGCACAATCTTTTGCAAGCGACTGCACTGGGAATTGAGCTGGCTTGACCGAGCCGTATGCGGTTTTTTGGGAGTTGTCGTCATGACTATCAATCTCGCGATCGAAAAGTTAGCCAAGAACAAAACCGTAGTTCTCATTGCAGCTGCCACTCTCTTGCTCACCACATCTCTGGTGTTGGCATTGCGCCGGTCGCATGAAAACTCTGCGGTTGCGGTCGCCGCGTCCGTGAACCAAGGCCCCACCTTGATTGCCGGGCCGGGGCGTGTGGAACCCTATTCGGAGGACATCAAGATCGGCTCCGAGCTCAGCGGCCGGCTGAAATCCGTGTTGGTGGAGGAAGGTGACGCCATCCATCGCGGCCAGGTTCTTGCCGAACTGGAGAACGCCGATTACCGCGCGCAAGTGGAATCGGCGCGTGCCAGCATCGCCGCACGGCAGGCGGCCCTGCGCAAGGTCGTCAATGGCGCCCGCCACCAGGAGCGCGATGAAGCGTGGTCGTCGGTAAGTGAGGCCAAGGCCGTCATGGAAAACGCTGACTCAGAACTGCACCGCCGCCGGGAACTTTTTGCCGCGGGCGTAGTTTCACGGGAAGAACTCGACCGCTATGCGCGCGAGGCGGATGTGGCCAGGGCAAAATATCAAGCCGCGGTCGAGCAGCACTCGCTGGTGGACGATCACGCCCGCGAGGAAGATCGCTCGCTCGCCGAAGCCGACCTTCAACTGGCACAGGCGCAGCTTCAGGAAGCTCAGGCGCGCTACGAGAAGACTTTCATTCGCTCGCCCATCGATGGCGGCGTGCTCCGCAAGCATCACCGCAGCGGAGAGAGCGTCTCGAATTCTTCTACCGTTCCCGACCCTATCCTGACCATCGGTGATCGCCAGACGCTGCGCGTGCGCGTGGACGTTGACGAAACCGACGTCAGCAAGGTGCGCATCGGACAGAAGGCCTACGTCACCGCCGACGCGTTCGGCAAGCAGAAGTTCTGGGGACGCGTAGTGCGCGTCGGCCAGCAGTTGGGGCCGAAAAACGTTCGCACCGACGAACCCACAGAAAAAGTGGATACCAAAATTCTTGAGACGCTGGTTGAACTCGATCCCGGCACGCAGCTGCCTGATGGCCTGCGAGTCGACGCATTCATCGTGCCCGAGGGCGGGGAAGTGACGGCGTCCCGCTAATGCTGACCGCGCCGAGGGCGGGACGCCCCTTCGGCAAGCTCAGGGCAGCGTCTCGGGACAGGCGGCAAGATGCCGGCGCTACGGATGCCGGCTCTATGATGCCGGCGCTATGAATCCGGTAGAATAGAAGTTTTCACCGGACCCCTTGCTCCGTTCTGATCTCATCTTGTCTTCGCTGCTGGCCGCGTGGGCTGCCCCCAAAGGCATCGGGCAATATCTCCGCCATCATCTGTTGGACAAGACCTTCCAGGGCCTCTACCACACCGACGCATTCGATCGCGCGCTGCTGATCCCGTATTTCATTGTGCTGGTGTTGCTTGCGGCGTACGGGATGCACCGCTACATTCTGGTTTATCTGTATTACAAGCACAAGGAAAAGCGCACGACCGAACCTGCCGCGCTTTTTGAAGAACTACCGCCCGTCACCGTGCAACTGCCGATCTTCAATGAACAGTATGTGGTCGAGCGCCTGCTGGATTCCATCTGCAAGCTGAAATATCCGCGGGAGAAGCTCGACATCCAGGTGCTCGACGATTCCACCGACGAAACCGTGGAGGTGGCGCGCAACCTGGTCGAGCGCTATGCCGCCTTGGGAAATCCCATCAGCTACCATCACCGCACCAACCGAGAGGGCTTCAAGGCGGGTGCGCTGGCCGAGGGCCTGAAGACGGCGAAGGGCGAGTTCGTCGCCATCTTCGACGCCGACTTTACTCCGCCGGAAGATTTTCTGCTGCGTACCATACACCACTTCACCGATCCTAAGATCGGCATGGTGCAGACGCGCTGGACGCACATCAACCGCAATTATTCTTTGCTCACGCAAGTGGAGGCCATCCTTCTCGACGGCCACTTCGTGCTCGAGCACTCTGGCCGCGCCCGCAGCGGCGTTTTCTTTAACTTCAACGGCACAGCCGGAGTGTGGCGGCGCGCGGCTATCGACGAGGCCGGAGGTTGGCAGCACGACACCCTTACCGAAGACACCGATCTTTCTTATCGCGCCCAGCTCAAGGGATGGAAGTTCATCTACCTGCAGGATGTGGAGTGCCCCGCCGAATTACCGGTGGAGATGACCGCGTTCAAAACCCAGCAGGCACGCTGGGCCAAGGGATTGATCCAGACCGGAAAGAAAATCCTGCCGCGTGTGCTGCGCAGCGACGCCCCGCTTCACACCAAGATCGAAGCCTGGTATCACTTGACTGCGAACCTCAGCTATCCGCTCATGATTGTGCTTTCGGTGCTGATGCTGCCGGCGATGATCATCCGCTTCTATCAGGGATGGTTTCAGATGCTCTTCATCGACCTGCCCCTGTTCATGGCCTCCACGTTTTCGATTTCCAGTTTCTACCTGGTTTCGCAGCGCGAACTCTTTCCCAAGAGCTGGCCGCGCGCGCTGCTGTATCTGCCGTTCCTCATGGCCCTCGGCATCGGACTGACCATCACCAACACTAAGGCAGTGCTCGAAGCGCTGGTCGGCAAGGAGAGCGCCTTTGCGCGCACGCCCAAATACCACGTGGTGTCGAAGAAAGATAAGGTCGGCGCCACCAAGTACCGCAAGCGTCTGGGCTGGGTGCCCTGGCTTGAACTGTTGATCGGCGCCTACTTCGCGCTCACGATTTTCTACGCCGTGCAGAACGAGAACTTCGTCACGATCCCATTCCTTCTGTTGTTCGTGGTGGGGTACTGGTACACGGGATTGATGTCTCTACTGCAGGGACGCTTCGCCGGCGTCGAACTCAGCGCGGACACCCACACCAAGCCATTTCCGGTGGGAGTTTAGAAGCAAATCCTTGGTAGGGGGCTGAGGCCCTCGCTTTCTTTCGCTTGACTGCTCGGTTACAATCCACTCCCAAAGTTCTCATCGGGCCCGGCGCCGGTTGAACTTCGCCCCACCTGCTTCGCAGTTCGAAGGAGGATCCGATGCTCCGCTTCCGCAAGCTGACTCTTATTCTTGCTCTGGCCTTTCTTCTCCCCGCGCTTCTCAGTTGTAGTCCCGCGCACGATTCCGACGAATATTTCGTCTTCGTAGCGGCCAACCTTCAAGTGCCTTATTGGCAGGCTGCGGGCGCGGGTTTTGCCCGGGCCGTGGCGCAACTCAAGGTACGCTCCGACTACCTCGGGCCCAACAACTACGATCCTAAGGCCGAACGCGATGCCCTGGACAAAGCGGTGCAACAGAAAGCTACCGGCATCCTGCTGGCCGTCACCGATCCCTCCCTGCTCAAGGACAGCATCGACAAAGCGATCGCCGCCGGAATTCCGGTCGTCACCATGGATTCCGACGCCCCGGCCAGCAAGCGGTTGTTCTTCATCGGCACCAACAACTATCAGGTCGGACTGACCGGCGGGCAACGTCTGGCGAGCGAATTGAAGGGCAAAGGCAACGTCGTGGTCTTCACCATGCCCGACCAGCACAACATGCAGGACCGCCTGCGCGGCTATCGGGACGCGCTCGACCGCACTGGAATCAAGATCACGCGCGTGGTCGATATCCAGGGCGATCCGCGCATCGCCTTCGATACCACCACGCAAATCATCGGCAAAGAAAAAGATCAGGTCGATGCCTTCGTCTGCTTGGAAGCGCAATCAGGCAAGGAGGTCGCCGGCGTGCTCAGCAGCTACAACGTCACCGGCAAAGTCGTGATGGCCATGGACACCGACCCGGAAACGCTGCAGTGGATCCAAAAAGGCGGGATCGCTGCCACCATCGCGCAGAAGCCCTACACCATGGCCTTTGTCGGCATGCAGATGCTCGACAACCTTTATCACCACAAGCCGCCTTCTCTTTCGACGGACTGGTCGAAGGACAGCTTTGCGCCGATCCCCTCATTCGTGGATACTGGTTCTGCGCTGATCGACAAGAGCAATGTGGATTCTTTTCTGCAGGCCAAACAGAGCGTGACTGGCGGGCAGAAGTAGCTAGGGGAGTCTCTTGGCGACTCCTCCCAGGTGACACTTGGGATCGGCGCACGTCAAACGAGGGATGGACTACACGATGCAAAAGCTGCAGACTTCCTCTTTCCTGGCAGGTTTCTTTGCCGGCCTTTTTCTTCTCACCTCGGTTGCTTCTAGTTTTGCGATCGAGCGCCAGCCCAACGCCGACTATCACGCCCGCCGCGAGGCGCTGGCCAAGAAAGTGTCAGGCGTCGTGGTGCTGTTCGCCGCCACGGAGAACGACGGCCCCAACGATCTTTACGGCTTTCGCCAAAACGATAACTTCTACTACCTCTCTGGCCTGAGCGAACCCGGCGCGGCACTGATGATCGTGTCGGCGGCCGAAGCCAAAGGCGATACGCCAGCGCGCTCCTACACCGAGATTCTTTTTCTTCCTCCGCGCAACCTGATCCAGGAGAAATGGACCGGCCCCAAGCTCGGGGCGGACAACCCTGAAGCGCCAAAGATCACCGGCTTCGATCACGTCGAAGATATGGGACAGCTTCCCAACGACGTTGCCAAGTATGTGGCCGCGGGGCGTCCTGGCATCTACACCGATGTCGCTTCGCACGATGAAGCTTCTCCCTCGACCGCTCCGCTGGCATTTCTGAAGCGGCTCAACGCGTATCTGTTTTTTCAGGATGTGAAGCCGATGATTTCGTCGCTGCGCACGACCAAAGACGCGGGAGAGGTGGCGCTGATCCGCAAGGCGGTCGATGCCTCGGTGGCGGCGCACTTTGCGGCATTCAAGACCGTGAAGCCAGGCGTGAACGAGCGCGAAATTGCCGCGCTCATGGAATATGAGTGGGGCAAGCGCGGCTGCGAGCGCGTGGCCTACGCGCCCATCGTGGGCTCGGGATACTACTCCACGGTGCTGCACTATTCGGACGATGACAACGTCATGAAATCCGGCGACGTGGTGGTGATCGACGCGGCCGGCGAGTATTCGATGTACGCCTCCGACATCACGCGCACGCTTCCGGTCAACGGCCACTTCACCGCGCGCCAGCGTGAAATCTACGACATCGTTCTGGGCGCGCAATCAGCCGCTGCCGCAGCTTTCGTCTCGGGCAAGTCGACCATGAAGCGCGACGATCCTAACTCGCTCCACAAAGTCGCCTTCGACTACATCAATACGCATGGCAAAGATCTGCACGGCGAGCCGCTGGGAAAGTATTTCATCCACGGCCTGGGACACTATGTAGGGCTCAACGTGCATGACCCCGATGACTACAATGTTCCATTCGGACCCGGCGCGGTTTTCACCATCGAGCCGGGGATTTACATTCCCGAAGAAAATCTCGGCGTGCGTATCGAAGACGACTACTACGTGGATCCCGACGGCAAGCTGATCAAACTGAGCGGTGCGTTGCCGTCAGGCGCCGAAGAGGTGGAAAAACTGATGGCAGGGAAGTGAAAAAACAGTGGTCAGTGCCTAGTGTTCAGTGGTCAGCAAAATCCGGACGCATTGTCGTTCACTGGCCACTGATCACTAGCCACTGACCACTGTTATGAGATGTATTCCCTTATGTACTCGTCGTCCGAGTGCGCCAATGCCTGCAGGTCGCCATCGAAAATCACTTTACCGTCGCGCAAAATCAAAAAGCTCATGGGGACTTCGCAGTGCTGGCCCGGCGGCAGCGGAACCATGCGGTTGATCTGTTTGTCGAACTGATGCGTGGCCATCGTGAAGGCGTCCTGCAAACGGTGGCTGACCAGCAGGGCGCTGGTCTTGTAGACATCGCGCTGCTTCACAATCAATTCGATGATGGTATTCGAGGTGACGGGATCGAGACCGCCGGTGGGCGAGTCGTAGAGCAGCACTTCCGGCTGAGTAATCAACGCGCGCGCGATGGCCACGCGCCGCCGCATGCCTCCGGAAAGCTCGGAGGGATAGAGATCGAGCGTGTGCTCCAGTTCCACGAAGCGCAAGACCTCGCGCACTCTGCGGTCGATGTCCGCGTCGTAGATGCCGTGTTCTTCCATCAGCCGGTAGGCGACGTTTTCGCGAACCGTAAGAGAATCGAATAGCGCGCTCTCCTGGAAGACCATCCCAATCTTGCCCCGTAACTCAAACAAATCTTTTTCCTGCATCTGGGTCACGTCCTGCCCCAGCACGACAATTCGTCCGGAGTCTGGCCGGATCAGCCCCAGCACCAGCTTGAGAATCAGGCTCTTGCCCGAGCCGGCAACGCCGAACAGCGCCTTGGTCTCGCCTCGGGCCAGGTGGAAGGAAACTCCGCGTAGCACTTCGTTGTCGTCGAAGGCCAGTGCCACGTCTTCAAACACGATGGCGGGTACGGATTCGTCTTGCGTGTTCAGGGGAGCGCAGTCGAGTGGCAAGGTAGGCGCGGACATGGGATTAGTGGAAGGAGAGCACGGCCATGAGGAATCGCGTAAGTACCAAATCGAACGCCAGGATCAGAACCGAAGCCGCGACCACGGCCTGAGTAGTGGCACGGCCTACGCCCTGAGTTCCCCCTCGCGCGTTCATGCCGTAGAAGCAACCCACCGTCGCGATGATGAACCCGAACAGCACCGGCTTCACCAGTCCCATGAACACGTCCTGAAACACCAGCGTTTCCCAGGCGTTGTACCAGTACTGGCGGGCATCCAGACGCAGTAGGACTTTGGCGATGAACAGGCCGCCGGTCAGGCCCACAAGATCGGAAATGATGGTCAGGAAAAACAGCATGAATACGGTGGCAGTCACGCGCGGCGTGACCAGCTTCTTCATGGGGTCGGTGCCCAGCGCACGCATGGCGTCGATTTGTTCGGTCACCACCATCGATCCCAACTCGCTGGCCATCCCGGAAGAATTCCGTCCAGCCACCATCAGGCTGGTGAGTACTGGCCCGAGTTCACGCACCATGGAAGTGGAGACCAGCTGTCCCACCAAGGTGATCGAGCCGAATCGCTCCAGCGTGTTGGAGGCCTGCAGCGCCAGCACGGCCCCCGTAAAGAAGCCGGTAAGTACGACGATGGGCAGGGACCCCACGCCGATCACGTCCGCCTGCCGCACCATATCCACGAAGTACAGCGGCTTGCGGAAGAGATTCGCGACAGCCTGCCCGCAGAACAGAACGTAATCCTGAACTGTCTGGACCTTTTCTTTGGCGAGGTACGTGGGCGAGGTGAGTTCCATGCGGCTTCGAGAGCGCAGCGATCGGCCGCCACGCTTTCCCGAAACTATAGCAGAAGGACAGTGGTCAGTGGCCAGTGATCAGTAGTCAGAAAAAGCGGAATGGCCGGGGCGCGCAAAATCGTGCGGTTGTGACTGACCACTAGCCACTAACCACTGATCTTCTATCCCCGCGTCTTCTTCTTAATCTCGATATTCAACCGGCGGATTTTCTGATTCAACGTGGAGAGCGGAACTTTGAAGTGCTCGGCAGCCTCGGTCTGGTTCCAGTTGCACTTCTCCAGCATGTCGGTGATGATGCGCCGTTCCACGTCTTCCACGATTTCAAACAGCGACGCATCCGCAGGCGGATCGTGCAGGGTAAAGGCTGCCCCGCGCCCGAGAAGATTGTCGGGCAGAAGGTCCACACCGACTTCTGTTCCAGAGGACAGCACCACGGCGCGCTCGATTACGTTTTCCAGTTCGCGCACATTCCCCGGCCAGGAATAGGACATCAGTGGCCGCAGCGCTTCCGGCGTGATGTGGCGCGCGGGGCGGTCGTTTTCTTCCGCATACTTCTTAAGGAAGAAATCGACCAGCAGAGGAATGTCCTCTTTACGCTGGCGCAAGGGAGGAAGCTCGATAGTGATCACGTTGAGGCGGTAAAACAGATCTTCGCGGAAGCGGCCTTCCCGCACCGACTGGCGCAGATCAATATTGGTGGCGGCAATGATGCGCACATCCACCTGAATCTCCTGCACCCCGCCCAGGTGCATGAAGCGGCGGTCCTGCAGTACGCGGAGAATCTTGGCCTGCGTATCCAGGCCCATGGTGGCAATCTCGTCAAGAAACAGCGTGCCCCGGTCGGCCATCTCAAATAAGCCCTTCTTGGAGGCGATGGCGCTGGTGAATGCACCTTTCACGTGGCCAAAGAGGGTGGATTCGAGCAGGTCCGTCGGCATGGACCCAGTATTCACCGGGACAAAAGGCCGGTCGTGCCTCGGCGAGTTCAAGTGCAACGCCTTGGCAATGACTTCCTTGCCTGTCCCGCTCTCGCCCTGCAACAGCACGGTGGAGCGGCTGTTGGCCACCTGGGCGACAAGATCGAAGATCTTCAGCATGGCTTCGCTCTTGCCGACAATATTTTCGAAGTTGTAGCGCTGCTTGAGGGCGCGCTTCAGTTGGACGTTTTCTTCTTCGGCCCGGCGCCACCCCACGGCGGCGCGTATGTCGGCCAGGAGTTTTTCATTGTCCCATGGCTTCTGAACAAAGTTGGTGGCGCCGGACTGCATGGCGCGCACCGCGTTTTCCACCGTGCCGTAGGCGGTGATCATGATCACGGGCAGGCGGGTTTCGTGGGCGCGGATCTCGCCCAGAATCTCCATGCCATCGCGGCCGGGCAGCGCAAGGTCTAGCAGAATCAGGTCGAAAGGATGCTCGCCGATGCGCTGCAGGCCCGCTTCACCGCTCGCCGCGGTTTCCACGGCGAAACCCTCCATCTCCAGCAGGGTCTGCAAGGACTCGCGAATCTCGGCCTCATCGTCGATGATGAGCACCGCGCCCACCAGGCCCGGCGTTCCATTCAACAGCGTGCGCGGGATGACGGCGGTGTCAGACATATTCTGCCTTGGATGGGACTGCCTTCCTGCTTAGAGGGAAATCCAGAGTAAAGGTAGTGCCAGCGCCAGGCCGGCTCTCCACGCGAATCTTGCCGGCATGTTCCTGGATGATGCCGTAAGTGACGGAAAGGCCGAGGCCGGTGCCCCGGGCCTGGCCTTCACCAGGCGAAGTCTTGGTGGTAAAGAAAGGATCGTAAATCCGTTGGATGTGCTCTGGTGCGATGCCCGATCCGGTGTCCGATACGCATACGCTGACGCTCTCGCCATTTTGCGTGGCTACACGTAGCGTGCCCCCACCCGGCATGGCGTCTTTGGCGTTCAAGAACAGGTTCAGAAACACCTGCTGCAGCCTCCCGGCATTTCCCTGAATCGGGGAGATCTTGGGAGCGAGCGCGTTCTGTACTTCAACCTTGGCTACCTTGAACTGGTGCTCGAGCAGTGCCAGAGTGTCGGCAATCACTTTGTTGACATCCACATCGCCGACCTCGCTGCCGCTGGTGCGCGAGAAATTCAGCAGATTATTTACGATCTCGGAAGCGCGGAAGGTCTGGCGGGTGATTTTTTCCAGCAGAGAGGACTTCTGCGGATCGCCCTGCAATTGCTTTCCCAGCATCTGGGTATAAGAGGAGATCACAGCCAGAGGCGTGTTGACTTCGTGGGCCACCCCGGCCGCCAGCAATCCGATGGACGAAAGCTTGTCAGCCTGAGAGAGCTGGACTTCAAGCTCGACTCGCTCCGTGATGTCGTCCACGATGATCAGTCGCCCGATGACCTGGAACTTACGCGTCACGAGCGGCGCAATGGCCACATTCACGGTGCGGACTTCACCGGCCGGCGTCTTCAGGCGGAACTTGTACAAATTGCGGATGCCCGCGTCCTGCCGCATGCGATTGAATTCTTCCACGAACTCAGCCGGGAAAATGGCCTTGAGCGGCTGCGTGAGGGTCTGCCAGCGCGGCACCGCGTACATCACTTCCATCTGCGCGTTCCAGCTCTCGATGCGGTCTTCCATGTCGAGCGCCATCACTCCAACGTTGATGGATTCGACAATGTTCTCGTTGAAATCCTTCAGGCGTTCGTACTCCGCCGCCTTCTGCTGCAATGACGCGTAGAGCTGCCCGTTCTGGATGGCGATGCCGAGATAGCCACCCAGGGTTTCCAGCAACTCCACATCTTCGCTGGAGAGGAAGTCGCCCTGCATGGTCTTGCCCAGACCGAGTACGGCGATGGTTTTCTGCTGGGCATGACAGGGAATGTAGTAATTGAGATCGAGGCGGGCGATGGCCTGCTGCGCGGCCGGCGTTTCGCGCGGCACCTGGTGCGTGTTCTCAAAGAAAAGGTGTCCAGCCTGCTCGGGCCGCGGCGCGGTCAGGAAAGAGAGATCAACATTGCCGGGTGCTGATAGTCCGAAGGACTTGGCGAGAACAAATTGTCCGGGCGCGTCGCCGGCCAGGAAAATCGCCATGCGATCCACCGCCAGCGTGCGCGACAGCCGGTCGACGAGCGAAGAGAGCAGGGTATTCAGGTTGGTCTCCGACCCCAGCTCGCGGCCGAACTCGAGCAGCGTGCGGCGGTAATCATAACGCGTGCGGTAGAAGAACTGGTCCACGCGGTCCTGAATCCACTTGCGAACCGGATCAAACAGGAGGGCAGTGACCACCACCGCGAGGATCAGCCCCACCGGACCGGAACTGGGCTGCCAATTGTGCACCAGCAGGGCCACGCCCGCCACCAGCCCGAAATACAATCCCACGACGATCGCCGCCGCCAGCGTGTAGACCACGCCGCGTTTGAAGATGAGATCCACATCCATCAAGCGGTAGCGGAAGATGGCATAGCCGAAGGTGAGCGGCAGCAGGGCCAGCGATAGTGCCGAGACCTTCATGGTTGCACCCGGTATCGAGCCCATGAGGTACGGAACGACATAAAACAGGGTGTACGGAACGATCGCCAGAATGGTCCCGCGAGTCACCCACTTCAACTGCTGCCTCAGGATCGTGGTGCTGGCGCGCCGGTAGCTGTACCAGAGCACAATGGCCGACGCCAGAAAGAACAGCGATCCGTAAGACATCTCCAGGCGGTCGAGATTCCAGCGCAACCGCTCAGTGGCCTGCAGCCAACGCACGGCGATGACGTGCGCCGCCAGCAGCAGCGCGGCTGGCACGTAGGCCAGCGCCAGCAGCCAGGGATGCTTACGCGCAAACTGGCGTTTCTCGGGGAAGGTGAGAACGAAGTGCAGAAACAGTGCCGGCTGCAGGATTCCGGCGACGATGTTGCCCCAATAGATCGTCCAGTCGAAGTCATTCAGCTTGGTCGTGTATTTAAACGAATAGGCAACGAAGGAAACGAAGCAGAAAATATAGAAGTGGGTGGATCCGGGAGCCGTCCAGCGCCGCAGCAGGACGTAGAGTCCAATGCCCAGATAAATCAGCGCAATTACCCGCAGCCAATTGTTGAGAGACCGGTCGGCAGGTTCCAGAATGACAGTAGTATCGAGCGCGACCGATTGCCGGATCAGCGAATACGTTGCTTTCGACCACACCCCGGTGCCATAAATCTGGCGTTCTAGCCCAGGTACGGTCTTGACTTCGCGACCGTTGATGGAAACCAGACGGTCGCCGGGTTTGATACCACCCTTGGCTCCCGGTCTATCAGGGTCGACCCGGTCGGCTGTCAAACGCCCACGGTGTTCGACCCACCAGACGCCGTCGTCGGGAACCAGAAACTTCCGTTCGGCGTTGAAATTGAAGCCCGCGAAGACGACCGCGGCTACTGTTAGCAGGAACAGCAGGACAGCAACCGAGCGGACTTGGCTTTCCCGGTTCATGGGTTTCGGCGTAGCCCCCGAACCCTTTGGGGGCTGTACAGGGATAGGGATCAGGCCCCGCCGATCCTTAATGAGCAACTTCGCTGCCATGTTGTTTTCCCGTTCCGGGCTAGCTAAGTACCGCATCTAAAGCAACTTCCAAGATTATAGATGCGTTCTTGGAAACTAAGTATGCTTTTATGGAGGTTTGTGTGGAATCTTGTATCTGACACGGCTGGAAGACTTTAGAGAAAACTCGGAGGTCTCTGACTCGACGACCGTTTGTTGTTTTGGTAGGAGGCTAGCAACCGAAGTTCTTAGGCTGCACTGGGCGGGGGCGCACCCGAAGCATGGACAATTTACCTTCCCGCCAGAAGCTAGGGTGTAAACTGCCGGGCAGTGTCTTGAAGGTCACCGGGGTGAGGCTTTGGCTGGGAAGGATTCCGGCGTGACGAGTCGTGTGAGAGTCCAGCGGCGGGTGATCGTCTGGTTCATGCCGTGGATTTTGGTCGCTGGCAGCCCGGCGTCTGACGTTAAGTCCAGGACCACCCGCTGCGACAATATCGAGCAGACCTACCTCTACTACTCTCCGGGGCAATCTGCAAAACAACAGCCTCAGAGCACTCCGGGAACCGATAGCGCCTTGCCGGTAGTGATGCTGCTGCACGGCGCCGGCGATCAGGCGGGCAACATGGTCAATGCCTGGAAGCACTTTGCCTCGAAACAGAAGATCATCCTGCTGGCTCCGGAATTACCTCGAGAAAAGAAGTACGAGGAAACCGCACCCCAAGTGTTCCGTTGCGTGGTGGAGGACGCTAAACAGTGGGTCCACGTCGACGCGCAGCGCGTGTATCTATTCGGCAATTCGATGGGAGGCTATCTGGCCTACGACGGCGCTATGTTCGAGTCGCAATACTTCGCCGCCGTCGCGGTCCACGCCATGCGCATCTCGGACGACTATGCCTGGATTGTCACGCGGGCGCAGCGCAAGACGCCGATCGCGATCTTCGTGGGCGACCACGATCAGTATTTTTCGGTCGACAGCGTGCGCCAGACCCGCGACCTGCTGCGCAAGGCAGGATTCCCCGTCCGCTACGTGGAACTGGACCACCACGACCACAACTACTACGCGCGCTCGGACGACATCAACGCGGACGCCTGGAAATTCCTGAAGGAGATCAGCCTACCGCCTCCCCATTAGGCATGGAGATACGGAATCATCACAGTCCAGCCCCGAAGGGGCGGCATGTGAAAGCCCGGCACGGAAGTGCCGGGTGGGAATGGGAAGGTGGAGAGAGTCCCGTGGGGACGGCACGAGTTCTCACGCACACTCTTTTAGCCCCTGAGGTCGCTCGAACGACTTTTTCCGCAACCACTGAAGGCGTGCCCTGACACGAGTCCCCCGGCTTCCGATTAGCGCGTCTTTCGGCGGCCGCCAAAAAGCTGCCCGGTCGTCCTACGATGGCCAAGGCACAGGCTGCGCGTTTTCCGGCCCCAGGCTGACGCGAATCACGTTCATCAGCTCGTCGTTGTCCGCTGGTTTCTGGAAAAACGCCGCTGCTCCCGCCTTCAAGGCGCGGTCTTCGCTGCTCTGCGGATCGCGGGCGCTCAGCACGATGACCGGAACACTGGCCAGGGCGTCGATGTTCTGCAGGCGGTCGAGAACCACGAAGCCGTCGCCAACCGGCAAGCCGAGATCCAGAATAATCAGCGCCGGACGCTCCTTCTGGGCTGAGGCAATGGCGGTATAACCATCGCTGGCGGTGCTGACATCGTAGTTGTTGGCTCGCAGGCGCAGCCGCAGGGCTCGCACCAGGTCGGGATCATCGTCTACTACCAGAATCTTCGGTTTGGGCATTGTGAGTTCTCCTTTGTTTGTGTTCGTTAGTTGGGACCAGTGGCCTTTGCGGCGCATAAGTGTTTTCGATCCATACTCGCCAAGATCATTTGAGTGACGCAGGCGACGACGTTTTGAACCTGCTGTTCAAGGGAGCCTTCCAGACTGTCGGGGGGCAACTCCACCGGAAGCGTGGTGATGGTCAGGGTGCATTTGGTGTTGAAGTCAGGCACGCGCTGCAGTTGCTCGCGAATGCGCGTGGTCATGATTCCGGACCGCTCTAGGTCGGTCGAGGCCACGACGAAGAAAGTCTCGGCCGCTCCCGAGGTCCCCATCGGCGGCAGCACCAGGTCTTTGTCGAGATAGACGCAACGCCGCAGGATTTCCAAACATTGCTGCCAGATTTCCTTCCAATTGCCGCGCGGAAGATTGGAGAGCGGTGCGAGTTCGACGCGCACCAGCACAAACGCTGGACGCAATCGCTCCTGGTAGGTGATGACCGGGGCAAGCAGCTTTGCCAACGAATAAACCGGCAGGGTAAAGCTGAAGGTGCTGCCCTGCCCAGGTTCGCCGGAAACCCAGATGCGTCCCTGATGGAGGCGGACGATTTCCCGGCAGATGTACAAGCCCAACCCCAAACCGGAGCGATTGTTGTCGACGGCATCGGGGTCCTGATAGAGGCGTTCAAAGATCAGCGTCTTGGTATCAGGATTGATGCCGCGGCCGCTGTCGCTAACTGAAACGTAGACCGAACCCGGGTCTGCGTCGACCATGCAGGCGCGAACCATGATCGCGCCATCGCTCGGCGTGAATTTGATTGCATTGTCCACCAGGTTGATGAGCACCTCGAGAACGCGGTCGGGATCGGCGTGCACCAGCGGCAGCCTCTGATCGAGTCCGATTTCCAGTCCCACCTTTTTTTCCTCGGCCAGCGGCCGCATCATCGCGATGGTCTGCTGGATCAATTCGCCCAGCGAGATGCAGCGCGGCTCCATGCGCATCTTGCCGCTCTCGGCCCGAGTCGCTTCGAGCAGGTCGCGGATCATGGCGTGCAACTGGTTCACGCTCTTCAGGACAGTCTTCAGGTGGTCGGCCTGCTCGGGCGGCACGGGGCCAGCCAAACCGTCGAGCAGCAGCGTCACGTACTGGTGAATGCAGGTCAGCGGCGTGCGTAATTCGTGCGAGACGTGGGAGAGAAACTGGTTCTTGAACTCGATTTTCTGTTGCTGGCTGATTTCCAGCGCGCGCAGCAGCGCCTGCCGCTCCACCGCGTAGCGGATGGCGCGCTCCAGATGCTGGCTGGAAAGATTGCTTTTGCTCAGATAGTCCTGGACACCGAGATGCACCGCCTTCAGGGCCAGCGCCTCGTCATCCTGGCCGGAGAGCACAACCACCGGCACGTTGGGCGCGTGTTCGATGACCCGGCGAAAGGTTTCTGCGCCCCGGCTGTCGGGCAGGTTCAGGTCCAGCAACACCAGCGTCGGCGTTTCCTTGCTCAGCGAGGCCAGGCCATCCGCCAGGCGGTTGACGCAATTCACTTTCACTCCAGACCGGCCTTCGACCAGGCGGAGGCGCACCAGGTCTGCGTCTCCCGGGTTGTCTTCAATCAGCAATACGTTCGTGATTTGATCGTCCATGATTCCTCATTCTCCTCGCGATGGCAGACTGGCCGAGCCGAACCAGAATTGTTCAATCGACTGCACTGCCGAAAAAAAATCATTCAGGTTTCCGGGCTTGCTGACGTAGCAATTGGCGCCCAGTTCATAACTGCGGGTAATGTCCCGGCCCAGCCGGGAGGTGCTGAAGATCACCACCGGGATGCCGCGCAGGGTGTGGTCAGTCTTCATCACGGCCAGGACCGCGAGGCCATCTTTCTTGGGCAGATTCAGATCCAGCAGAACCAGGTCGGGCGGATTCGTATCCGCGTATTTCTCCTTCCGGCGCAAGCGAGCCAGCGCTTCGTCTCCGTCCTCCACGCTGCTGATTTGGCAGTGACACGCGCTTCCCACCAGAGCCTCGCGGGCCAAAGCCACGTCGGCGGGATTGTCATCGACGATGAGCAATTCGGGTGCTGGCTTCATGAGCGCGCGCCTTCCTTCCCATCGGCGTGGAGCGGCAGAGTGAATTTGAAAGTAGAACCGGAGCCAGCCTGCGATTCCACCCAGATCTTTCCGCCCGCGCGCTCGATGATCTTCTTGCAGATGGCCAGGCCGATGCCGTTGCCCGGATATTCGCTGCGCGTATGCAAACGCTGGAAGACCACAAAAATGTTTTCGGTGTGTTCGGGCGCAATTCCAATTCCGTTGTCGGTCACGCTGAACACCCAATAGTCACCCGCCTTCTCGGCCTTCACGCAGACCACCGGCCGTGCCTGCCCCCGGAACTTGATGGCATTTCCAATCAGATTCTGGAAGACCTGCGCGATCTGAGTGCGGTCGGCCCACACGCTGGGAAGAGCGGTATGGCTGACGATCGCGCCGCTTTCCTGAATGGCAGAGGCCAAACTGCGGAGAACGTCTGTCACTACCGCGTCGCAGTCGACGCTGGCGCTGCCAGCGCCGCTCCGGCCGACGCGGGAAAACGCCAGCAGATCCTGAATGAGTACCTGCATGCGCAGAGCCCCCTCTGTGGCATAGCCGATGAATTTGTCGGCGTTCTCGTCGAGCTTGCCGCGATAGCGTTCGGCCAGCAGTTGGGTGTAAGCCGTCACCATGCGCAACGGTTCCTGCAGGTCGTGCGAGGCGACATAGGCAAACTGCTCGAGGTCGGCATTGGAGCGCGCCAGTTCCGCCATCTTCTCCGCCAGCTTCTTCTCCGCCTGCTGGCGCTGTTCGCGCAGATCTTTTTCCGCGAGCGCCCGCCGCACCGACAACGGCAGCCGCGTCAGCCGGTCTTTGAGAACGTAATCGGTTGCGCCTTCCTTGATGCATTCCACCGCCGTCATCTCGCCCACCGCACCCGAGACCAGAATCAGGGGAATCTCCAATCCCTCCTCGCGCAGGATCTCGAGCGCCTCCATTCCATGCCAAGGTCCGAGGTTGTAATCCGCCAGCACGATGTCGGGGGCCATGGAGCGCGCCTGCTCGCGGAACTCTTCCGGGGTCTGTACCACTTTGCAGGTGACGTCAAAGCCGTCACGGCGCAGTTCGCGCAGGATCAGTTCGCTGTCGGCGGCGTCGTCCTCCAACTGCAAAACCTTCAGCCGGGTCAGGACCGCGGACGAAACTTCAGGTTCTGTTTCGACCGCCGCAGGATTCACGACGTCGCCTTTCCCCACGCCTTCTCGACGCTCGCGGCCGCCGGTTGCTGGTTGATCACCAGCCAGTACAGCCCGGCATTTTTCACCGTGTCGCGGAACTGCTCGAAGTCGACCGGTTTTTGAATGTAGCTATTCGCTCCGAGCCCGTAGCCGTTCACCAAGTCGCGCTCCTCTTTGGAGGAAGTGAGGATCACCACGGGAATGGTCTTGGTGCGGGGGTCTTCCTTGAGTCGTTTGAGGACTTCCATTCCGTCCACTTTGGGCAGTTTCAGATCCAGCAGCACCAGGCGTGGAGGGTGATCGAAAGAGCGATCCGCGAAAGCCCCATTGCAGAAGAGGAACTCCACGGCCTCTTCGCCATCGCGCGCCACATGGATGTTGTTGGCCAGATTTTCTTTGCGCAGGGCGTGCAGAGTCAGCTCTACGTCGTCGGGGTTGTCTTCCACCAGTAGAATTTCGATCTGTCGCTGAGTCATGCTTAATCTCCTACGATTGCCGCTTTGGTTTTAAGTTCGGTTTTCTCGGAAGCGCCGAGGGTGAAATAAAAAGTCGCGCCCTTGTCCAGTTCGGCTTCCGCCCAGATGCGGCCTCCATGTTTCTGCACAATGCGCTGCACGGTTGCCAGCCCCACTCCCGTGCCTTCGAAATCCTCCGGGCGGTGCAGCCGTTGAAATACGCCGAACAGCTTGTCGGCATACTTCATGTTGAAGCCGACGCCGTTGTCACGTACGAACACAGCTGGCGTACCCTCCTGATCCTTCTGTCCGACCTCGATGATGGCCTGCGCGCGCGGCCGGCTGAACTTGAGCGCGTTGGACAGCAGGTTCTGGAAGACTTGCTTCATCAAGCCGGGATCGCACTCCACAAACGGCAGGTTGCCAATCTTCCATTCGATCTGCCGGTCCTTGCACTCCGCCTTGAGTTCGCCAACTACGTCGTTCACCACGGAGTTCAAACCAGTGACTTGAAGCCGCACTTCGTGGCGGCCAATCCGGCCCAGATTCAGCAGATCATCCACCAACAGGCCCATGCGCCGCGTGCCTTCCTGAATGCGCTGAAGGTGGTGCTGCGCGTCCGGCGCCAGAGAGGGACCATATTCTTCGGTCAGAATCTTGGAGAACCCGCTGATATGCCGCAGGGGAGCGCGCAAGTCATGCGAGACGGAGTAGGTGAAGGCCTCGAGTTCTTTATTGGCCGCTTCCAGTTCCGCCGTGCGCCGCCGAACCCGTTCGTCCAGTTCAGCGTTGAGCTTGCGGATTTCCTCTTCCGCCTGCCTGCGCTCGGTGACATCGATCCCCATTTCCAGGATGAGAGTAGAGCCGTCGATGTCGGTAAACGGAAAGTCGTAGATGTCGTACTGGCGGCCGTCCGGCCCGGTCCACTTCCAGTCCAAAGCCTTCTTCGCCTGCAACACCTTGTAGGTCTCGCAAACCTCGCAGGGCTCGCTGCGGCCGAAAAGAAACTCGTAACAGCGCCGGCCACCCGACTTGCCGAAGCGCTTGGTGAACTCACGATTGGCGAAGGCCACGTGATAGTCGGGAGTCAGCAACACGACGTACGGTGGCAAGACGTCCAGAATGTTGTTGAACTTTTCCCGCTCCGCCGCCACCGCTTCCTGCGCCCGCTTCTTCTCCGTAATATCGCGGGCGGCGGCGAATACGCCCTCCACTTCTCCCGCTTCGTTTCTGAACACCGACGCGTTGTACAGCACGTCCGTAATTTTCTCCGCCGTGCTCCGGATGGCCAGTGGATAGTCCTGCACGGCCCCTTGCGCGAATACCCGCTCATAACCGCGGCGTGCGCTTTCCGGGTCAGTGAAGTAGTTTGAAAAATCACTGCCGATCAGCTTTTCGCGGGAAACGCCGGTGACCTTTTCGGTGGCTTCGTTGACATCGGTGATCTTGCCCTCGCGGCTGATCGTCACCAGCGGGTCGAGACTGGCTTCGAGCAGGCTGCGGGCGTAAAGAGAAGATCTGCGCAGTTGCTCCTCCGCCCGCTTGCGCTCGGTAATGTCACAGGCCACCTTGGAGAACCCCCCGGAGCGCGCCGGAGTCGTCGTACATCGGGGTGATCACGACGCTGGCCCAAAAAGCAGAACCGTCCTTGCGGACCCGCCAGTGTTCCTCCTCGAAACGCCCCTTGGAGAGGGATTCCTGCAACTCGCGGGCGGGTTTCCCGGCTGCGATGTCCTCGGCCCCGTAAAAGCAGGAGAAATCTTTGCCTAGGATTTCCTCGCTTTGGTAGCCCTTTATGCGGGCCGCACCGGCATTCCAACTGATTACGCGGCCCTTCGGGTCGAGCATGTATATGGCATAGTCCTTGACCCCATCGAGCAACAGACGGAACCGTTCCTGGGCCTCGTGCAGCTCGGCTTCCACCCGCTTGCGCTCGGTGATGTCCCAGAAAATCCCCAGCATTCCGGTGACGTTCCCGGCCGCGTCCCGGATCGGTGTCTTTACCGTCTGAACCGAAAGCTCTTTCCCTTCGCGGATGTATTTCTCCTCGATCTCTTCCGTCGTTCCAGACTCCATGACCCGCTGGTCGTCGCTCCGGTACTTTTCCGCCAGCTCGGCGGGGAAGAAGTCGTAGTCGGTCTTGCCGGCGTACTCCTCCGGACGGATTCCCAGCGCGTGGGCAAAGCTCTGGTTGCAGGACACATAAACCGAGGCTCGGTCCTTGACGAACACCATCTGGGGAAGGTTCTCAGCCAGCGTGCGGTATCTGTTTTCGCTGGCCCGCAGTGCCGCTGACGCCCCCTTCCGCGCCCGGTCCACCGTCCCAGCCAGCCAACTCATGCCGATTCCGATGGACGTAAACAGGATCAGCCCCACCACCTCGGGAAGGTCCTTGTTGCCGAACTGCCCCTGGGGTCTTAGAAAGAAGTAATCTGCGCAAACATCGGAAAGCAGGGTAGCCAGAATGCCGGGGCCCAGACCGCCCATGATCGCCACAATCATGACCGCCAGGAAATAGGTCATGTAGGTAAGTCCCTCCGGGAGAAACCCGCCGGGAAGGTAACGCAGCACGGTGGCCAGGAACACCAGCAGCACCGCCAAACCATAACGCAAAGGCCGGTGCCATCCTGGCTCATCATCCGAGAGCGCCGCTCCCCACAGCCCGCGCATAACGCCTTGTTGAAAACGTGAGCTGAGCAGCGCCCCCACAAACCCGCGTTCCGGCCGGGAGCACACCACGCCCAACGAAAGCAGGCACAGTGCGATCACCGTAGGTAAAGCCATGTGCGTATCAAAGGCGTGGGGCTGAACGATGAAATCCAACAGAGCGAAGAGAGAAATCAATTCCGAGCTCAATGCCAGCGACTGCGCCGGCGAGACCTCGCGACTTCCGGTCCAGTCCAGCAGGAGAAGAGCGAGTCCCAGCAGCAGGAAGGCTAACGCCGTGAGCGGAGACATCAACCCGGGCCGGACGCTGCCGATGGCTCCTTCGGCTGTCTCCACGAATAGGAGTTGATCAATACCAAAATTCCACCCGCCCAGAAATTCCAGGAAAGACAGCAGTCCTACTGCGCTGACCAACACCGCGGCAGCTCTTGCCATCCAGCTTGAGACCGGGCGGGGCGTGTCGTGTGCTCTCAGCCACCAGAGGGAAACACCGATCAGCACGAAGCACGCCGCGGTGTTGGCTTTCATGGTGACCAGGCCAGGCCAAACTGATTTCAAAATCTGGACGTGAAACACCCAGCCCGCCAGGCCGATGAGCCCGACAGCGATCGAGAACAGGCTCGACAGGGAAACGAAGTGACTGAGCTTGCGCGCAATGCGAGGGTCCAGTTTAGGCGTCAACGAGGTATGCGGGACGGCAGCCTGCACATTCGGCGGATTGATCAAACGGAGATCGGAGTGGCTCATCATGAAGAGGGTCTTGCCCTGGCAAAGTCGCCGAAAGCACACGCTCGCAAACGACAGCCCGGCATATACGAGTGTGTATAGATAGCATCGGCGACGTTGCTGCAGGCTTTAGCGGAGAGCGGATCGACGCTGTACCGAAAGAAGGGCGCGAGTGTACGCCTGATCAGCGTACCTTCGGTTGTGGTTCGAAGCGCTGCTCCACTCCGACGATCAGAAAACTGCTGTGCGCGATAAGCGTTTTCTTAGAAGCTCAATTGAGGAATTGCGACGCCTGATACGGCGTCAGAGAAATGGTTCGAGTCTAACCTGCCCTGCGCTGATCCTGGTCAGCTTCGGGAAGGCTGTCGTCTTCATCCCACTCAAACGAGAGCGCCCGTGCTGTGGTTTCAATCGGAGCGAGTTCGGGAATGTCATCGGCCACCGACGCGCCCAGCTCGGCAAACTTGCGCGCCGAAACCAGCACCCGGCTCTCCAGCGATCCCACAGCTTTGTTATAAGACTCGACCGCGCGGTCGAGTCCAGTGCCAACCGAGGTGATGTGTCCCGCGAGCAGGCGCAGCCGGTCATGCAGTTCCTTGCCCAGCGCGCTGATCTGCTGCGCGTTCCGCGCCAGCTTTTCCTGATTCCACCCGTAGTTGACCGCTTTCAGGAGCGCGATCAGCGTGGTCGGCGACGCGGGGATGACCCGATTCAGCACTCCCTGCTCGATCAGACTGGGATCCTGTTCGAGCGCGGCGCTGAAAAATGTTTCACCTGGAAGAAACATGACCACGAACTCCGGTGTGGCTTCGAACTGCTCCCAATAGCTTTTGCCGGCGAGAGTCTTCATGTGATCGCGGACTTGCCGCGCATGGTTGGCCAGACACGCGCGCCGGGTTTCTTCATCTGTGGTCTCGAAGGCATCGAGAAAGGCCTGCAGCGGCGTCTTCGCATCCACGACAACGTGTTTGCCGCCGGGCAACTTCACCACCAGATCAGGACGGAGCCTTCCGCTATCGGTGGTCACGGTCTCCTGCTCGGTGAAGTCGCAATAGGAGAGCATGCCCGCGATTTCGACTACGCGGCGCAACTGAATTTCTCCCCAGCGTCCGCGCACGTTGGGAGTGCGCAGCGCCCGCACCAGATTGCCAGTCTCCGATTGCAGCTCTTTCTGCGTCGTGATCAGCGATTGCACCTGGGTATGCAGCGCCGAATAGGCCTTGCCCCGTTCCACTTCCAGTTGCTGAATCTGTGCGTCCACTTTATTCAGCGAATCGCGCACCGGAGCGACCAGGTCGGCCACGGCTTTCTGCCGGTTATCGAGATCGCCCTTAGCTTCTGTCTGAAAGCGTTCCAGACTTTCTTTGGCCAGCACCAGAAACGACATGTTGTTGCTCTTCAATGCGTCGGAGGCCATGGCCTTGAACGCGTTGCGCAATTCTTCGCTCGCGCGCGTGACTAACTCGATCTTTTCGTCGTTGGTCTTCCGTTCCAATTCGAGAGCGGATTCCAGCCTCGCCTTGCTTGCCACCAACTCGGTATGTGCCTGCTGAAGCCGCGCCAGATCAGCCTTTCCGGCGGCTAATTCCTTTTCCATCAAGGACAAACGTGCGTTCAGCGTGGCCGTGCGCGAGCGCAGCACGAGCCATGCAAGCACGCTGCCAAACAACAGGCCAATGACCCCTATTACACCAGGTTCCATAGCGAAGGTAACTTCTCAGGCTGGATTCCAGCTTCTAGCGTAGCACCAGAGGCAAGTTTGAGGTTCAAGTGAACCTCCCCAGGGCCGATGTTGAGGTTGAGGTAGGCACAAGCGAATGCCAAGAGCCCTTAGATTCGTGCTGGCGCTTCTGTTGATGACGGTCGGTGACTCCGCCCGGCCATCGTCTAGATTGATGGCTTCCTCCGGGGGAAGTGACGGCGCCGCGGAAACATCCGGGCAGCAGGCCACGCTGAAGCCGGCCGCGGCAACCGTTCCCGATATTCCTTTCAGCGATTACGATTCGTTAGCCGAACAACAGCTTCTGGACCTCGCAAATCAGGCGAGAGCGCAAGCCGGTGCACCGCGTCTGACGCTCGATACCGGCATGAGCCGCGCGGCCCGCGCGCACGCCGAAGCGATGTTCGCGGCGCGGCAACTTTCACATCAGTTTACCGGCGAGCCCTCCCTACCCCAACGTCTGGCGGCCGCGACTTCCACCCAACTCGATCAGGAAGGCGAGAATGTCGCGCTCGATTTCGACGCTGAAAAAGGACATCAACACCTGATGCTGTCCCCACCGCATCGCGCCAACCTGCTCAATCCCGCCTATAACGTGATCGGGTTAGGTGTAGTGCGCAGCGGCGACCGCCTCTACATCGTGCAGGACTTCGGCCACGCCCTCCCCAACTATTCTGCGGCGGAAGTGAAAGACCGGATTGCGGCGACGGTAGCGCAAGCGCGGCATCAGGCCAACCAGCCTGATCTCACTCGCCACGACCTGCACACCGCCGACGATGCGGCCTGCTCCATGGCGCAAGCGGACAAGCTCGGCACCTCTCCCGTTCGTCAGCTTGCCCAGCGCTATACCGTGCTGACCTACACCAGCCTGCATCCCGAGACGCTGCCCGCCAGCGCCGGGCACGCGATCTCCAGCCACAATCTGCACAGCTTTTCGGTGGGCGTCTGCTACGGCCGCACCGAAACTTATCCCACGGGCGTGTACTGGGTAGTGTTGTCGCTGGACTAAGCTTGCTGGCCTGGAATTCGCTGGACTGAACTGCTCGCTCTACTTCGCCGGGATGCTGTAGTGCGACGCCACCACCTGCCACTTCCCGCCGCTCTTCATCCAGACATCCGTGAACCGGTCGTGATATTCGTAGCGCTTTCCGTTGGACTCGCCGCGCTCGTGGTACGCGCCCGTCACCACAGCCGTGCTCCCGTGCATGCGAACCTTGAGATCTGACATTTCCGCAACCTCCACGCGGACCGAAGGCTCGGCGCTGTGGCTGATGTAGCCCGTCTTGCTGTACGTGTTGCCATCCTCAACCGTAATGACGAAATCGTCGGCCAGCAGGGAAGCGAGAATGTCGACCTGCCGCTGCTTATACGATTCAGTCCACTTCAATTCCAGGGAACGAACAGCCGCCGCATCCGATTTGTCCTGCGCCGCCAAAGGGATGAGCGTTCCTGCGAGCAAGCAGAAGATCAAGGTGGAAGCGGTAGAAATGCGCATAGCTGTATGTCGCACACTTGGACCGCCGCCGCAAGTTCCTTCTCTGGGCCAGATGTACAAGCGAGGTCTCCAAAAAAGCGTCCGGAGGACGCTTGATGATAGCCCGGCGTTTCAACGCCGGGTAAGTTGCCGTTCGAACGACTAATGCGCGACCCAAAGCCCGAAGCCCGAAGCCCAAAGCCCAAAGCCTGTCCCCCTGTGCTAACCTTGCCCCTGCCCTCCGTCTGCGGTTCCAGGTATGGAATCCTCAGCCCCAGTCCGTTCCCCCCAAATTTACGCGCACGACATCCGCATCGGCACCGCCGGCTGGTCTTACAAAGACTGGGACGGCATCTTCTACCCTCCTGGCATGCAGCGCCGCAAGCAGCATCCGCTGGAATATCTCGCGCGCTTCTTCGATACCACCGAAATCAACACATCGTTCTACGGACCGCTGAAGCCCGAGTGGGCCAAGCTCTGGTGCCGCAAGGTCGCAGCCGTGAACAAGAATTTTCTCTTCACCGCCAAACTCTACCGCGCCTTCACCCACTCGCCCATCGCCGTGATGGAGCCCACTTCGGCCGCCACCATCCGTCCCACTGACGAAGACGAAGCCCGCACCCGCGAAGGTCTCGACGCCATCGCCGGCGAAGGACGCCTGGGCGCGCTGCTCATCCAGTTTCCCGTGTCGTTCAAGAACACTTCGCTCAACCGCGAATATCTCGACCGCCTGCTGCGCCAGTTCATCGAATATCCTCGCGTGGTCGAGGTGCGCCACTCCAGTTGGAACGACGCCGCCACGCTCGCCGCCTTCACGCAAAAGGATGTCGGCTTCTGCAACATCGATCAGCCGCTGCTAGGACGCTCGCTCGCGCCCACCGAACACGTGACCTCCGCCATCGGCTACGTCCGCCTGCACGGACGCAACTACGAACACTGGTTTGCCGATCAAAGCTCTGCCGATCAAGCTTCTGCCGACAAAGGTTCTGATTCCGACAATCGCAACGACCGCTACAACTATCTCTACAACCAGCGCGAGCTCGCGGGATGGAAGGAAAGAATCGAAAGCGTAGCCGAGCGCGCCCACACCACCTACGTGATCACCAACAATCACTTCGAAAGCAAAGCCGGCGTGAACGCGCTGGAGTTGAAGGCCATGATCACCGGCCAGCGAGTACCGGCCCCGCCCACGCTGATCCAGAAATATCCCGAGCTGAAAAAGATTGCCGATCCCGCAGAAGACGCGCCAGCCTCCACCAGCAGGGAACTACCGCTAGAGGGCGCCGCGTCCTGATGTTGAGGGATGCGAAAGTATCGCCGATCCCAACCTGTCATCCTGAGCGTAGCAAGCAATCGGCGAAGCCGATGGCTTGCGCAGTCGAAGGACCCCATGTCTGTCAGCGCGACCCGCGGGCCCCGCGAGGCATTTCCGCCACGGGCTTGGTCCCCTAAGCCGTACCAGTTGTCATGCTGAGCGAAGTGGGATCGTCCGAAGGACAATCCCACGCAGTCGAAGCATCCCTGCCGGCGTCCCTGAGGCGTTGGGGCTCTGGCCGGGCTGTATGTTTATCTTTAAGCTACCCTCCACCCCTACTACCCCCGCGCTATTGGAATCATCACGTTAGCGGGAAATTCCGCCAGATCCCATGGTGTGAAGGACTTAGAGTCAAGGTATAGATAACAAATGACTTGCTGCCAATTCCATGGCCCGGATTGCCCTTGTTTCTTTCGCCCGACTTAATTCCTTTGCTCGTGCAATTATCGAGTAAGTTGTTGGGGCAGCGCAAGGTCAGATGTCACAGGTTGCCTGTGAATATCTTTGGGCTGTGGCTTCGGGAGGCAAAACGCCAGCTCCTTGCATGTGAATCCCACCCTTTGCGAAGGGCGCAAAGCCGGGGCACTCGCCAACAAACGATTTTGCTTGACTAAAAGGCTTCTCGGAATCAGACTAACCTGCGGAAAGTGTACCGCCCCCCTGACCTGCCCCCAATTTTCGTTCACGTAAGAATACGACAACTTTCAGCTGCTCCATCTCCGGTTTGAGCCGGGATGGGGGAGCGCGAGGGGCAAGGGACGGCGTTTGAGTCCCTTGCCTCTCGCTCAGCTGTGTAGAAGCTCGCCGCCTGCGCCGCCGCAAATTCTTTCGGCGTGCGGTATCCCAGACTGCTGTGCGGACGCTCTTCGTTGTACTCCGTCCGCCACTCCGCGATCTTCCGCCGCGCGTCGAACAGGTTCTGAAACCAGCTCACCGTCAAACACTCATCTCGGAGCCGCCCGTGAAAACTTTCCACGCGCGCGTTCTGCGTTGGCTTGCCCGGCTGAATGTGCACTAACTCGATCTTTCGTTCCACACACCAGGCCAGAAAATGCCGACTCGTCAGTTCCGGCCCGTTGTCGCAGCGGATCGCCTGCGGCACTCCACGCTCGGCCACGATCGCTTCCAGCGCGCGTGTCACTCTCCGGCTGGCAAAACTCGTATCTACTTCCAAAGCCAAACACTCCCGCGTATACGCATCCACCACACTCAGCACCCGGATCGCCCGTCCGCACTCCACCGCATCGTGTACAAAATCCAACGCCCACTCCTGGTTGGCCGAGGTCCGCGCCACCAGCGGCTTTCCCTCGCGCACGCAATGCTTCCGTTTCTTCCGCCGAATCATCAGTCCGGCCTCCCGATACACCCGATGCACCCGCTTATGGTTCACATGGTCACCCGAACGGCCCAACAACACATGCAGCCGCCGATACCCAAAGCGCGGCTTCTTTCGCGCCAACTCCACCAGCCGCGTCCGCAGCGGCTCATCGGTTCGCTGCGACCGGTAGCAGTAACTCGCTACCGCCATCCCCATCAGCCCGCAAACCCGGCGCTGGCTCGCTGCGTACTTGCCCCGCAGCCAGTCCGCGTCCGCCCGCTGGTCTACGAGCTCCATCCGTTTTTTGCGATCAGCGCCTTCAGCATCTCTTTGTCCAGGCTCAGATCCACCACCAGCTTTTTCAACTTCGTGTTCTCATCCCGCAACTGCTTCGCTTCCTGCGCCTCGCTCACATCCATCCCACCGTACTTCGCCTTCCAGGCGTAGATCGTATGCTTCGACACTCCCACTTCTCTGGCCACGTCTTCTGCCTTGCGCCCTGCTTCCAGTTGTTTGAGCGCTCCAATCATCTGCGCCTCGGTGTGCCTGCTCTTTGACATGCCTCTTCCCCTTTCCTTCGTCCGAAATCATACTCGGACTTGTTCGGAAAACGGGGAGCAGGTCACCCCGGCTCTTAGTAGCTTCTCTGGAGGTTTACTGTGAAAGTAACTATATTTTCGGTCACCCTGTTACTCGTCGGGGGCGTGTCAATGTTGTCTGAGTTGGCTTCTACTCAGACTGCTACCCCGCCGCCTTACTGTCGCCCCTGCCTCTTTTACGGTGGTGACTTCGATGCCTCAAATCCAGCGGCTAACGCTTTAGGTAACGGTTTCGGATACGGCTCACCCGCGGCCGTTTATGTGCCGTTTTTTATCCCTTCGGGCCAAATTTGGACGGTTACCGGCTTTTTCTCGAACAATTTGTCAAACAGCAGTTTCCTGGACCCAGCCGAGATCAAGTGGAGCATTTCCAGCGGCGTCAGTGCCGGGAATCCCGGCACCCTAATCGGGCAGGGGAGAATTCCCGCAACCTACACCCCCACCGGACGAAGTTTTGATGGCCTTACGGAGTACACAGCTCTTGGCCGTCTGCCAAGAGCGAAGGCGATAACACTCACTGCCGGCGTCTACTGGATGACGGCGATTCCCATATGCACGGACCCAAGCTGTGGATTTGCTCGGTTCTACCTAAGCGACGTAGAGGATACCCCTGCTCCGAACCACAAGGGGATCGAGCCAAACGACGATTCCTTTTACCTTTGGACTGGAGGCAATTACTTTTTCGCCCCGACCGCCTATCCGAATGGAGTGTGTAACGGAGGAGGCAACGGGACCGGATGTGATCGGTTCTCCGCCGGGTTGCTGGGCTACGCCAAACCCGCCCAGTAGTCGGCCCATGGGGGATGCGTCGAACCGACCATGCTGGCGAGTTTCATTGGGTGCTGAAGGAACCTTGAAGCTGCACCCCTCCTTGGGCCTGAACGGTTCCATTGGGTAAGCCGTTGGCGAGGTTTTGAATCGCGGCAGCGTAACGCTGGTAGACGTAGCCGTAAGCGGGCACCGGACTGGTTTGACATCCGTTTGTCGGTGCTCCCACGAAGCCGGGAACAAATGCGCATTGTAGATCCTCGCCATAAATTTCCATTACATTGGTGCCGTGTTGAGTGGCGAGGGCAAATACCTGTTCCAACGTGACGGCGGGATTGTAGGGGGTGTCTTGGTCGTCTAGACACGCAGTTAGGCCGCCCCCCGCTGTGGACTTGTTGCATTCTTGAAGTTGAATAATGGGAACGCGGCCAATTGTGTAGCCTCTCACCTCGCACCAGTTGTTGGAGCAGCATGTGGATCCCACACAGGCAGCTCCGTTCTGGATATTGAGCAGATCGCTTCCGTCGACGCCGTTCTTCAAGCCTTGTGTTCCGTAGCCATAGACTGGGCCGTAGATTGCGTCCGCCGCCAGGGTAGCTTGGGCTTCGGCGTCTGCCCAGGTGCAGTCCGAACCCCCTCCCGTAGTTAGGCCTGTCCCGCAATTGAGCGAGGAGAGCAAGTACCAAGAGGGTGGGGAGCTCATTGCTGCCCTGGTGGCGGCGTTATCGAGGTAGCTCTGAGCTGCGAAACTTGTCCAGACCCCCTTAAGCTGGGTGTCGTTTTTAGGGCCATACGTAAACTTTTCCAGAACATTAGTCTGAACCGTCGACGCCTCTCCACCGAGGGATACTCCGACTCGGATATACTTGACGGTTGGGAACGCGGACGCGGATGCGTAATGATTTTCCATCGCGTAATTGAACAATTTGAACCAGTACGCATATGGCGTCTCCCAAATAGCTGGAAATCCGCTGGCAACGACAGCCAGGGTATCTGTCTCGGGATTTGTATTTGCGTTAAGTGGTGCTTTGTTATTGTCAATTCCGACGTCCGTCCAGTGACATGTGCCATCCGTCGAGGGGAGGCCGCCAGTGATGGACCAGTTGTTAGGGTTCGTGGTGCTCGACACACAAGACCCGTCATGGGACAGTTCCTGGTAATAGTGGGTGCTGCAAGCCGAGCCGGTTAGCCCACATCCGATGATGGCCCCGTTAACCGCCGAATAGGCTTTACTGTGACCTGCTCCCCGTTTTCCGAACAAGTCCGAGTATGATTTCGGACGAAGGAAAGGGGAAGAGGCATGTCAAAGAGCAGGCACACCGAGGCGCAGATGATTGGAGCGCTCAAACAACTGGAAGCAGGGCGCAAGGCAGAAGACGTGGCCAGAGAAGTGGGAGTGTCGAAGCATACGATCTACGCCTGGAAGGCGAAGTACGGTGGGATGGATGTGAGCGAGGCGCAGGAAGCGAAGCAGTTGCGGGATGAGAACACGAAGTTGAAAAAGCTGGTGGTGGATCTGAGCCTGGACAAAGAGATGCTGAAGGCGCTGATCGCAAAAAACGGATGGAGCTCGTAGACCAGCGGGCGGACGCGGACTGGCTGCGGGGCAAGTACGCAGCGAGCCAGCGCCGGGTTTGCGGGCTGATGGGGATGGCGGTAGCGAGTTACTGCTACCGGTCGCAGCGAACCGATGAGCCGCTGCGGACGCGGCTGGTGGAGTTGGCGCGAAAGAAGCCGCGCTTTGGGTATCGGCGGCTGCATGTGTTGTTGGGCCGTTCGGGTGACCATGTGAACCATAAGCGGGTGCATCGGGTGTATCGGGAGGCCGGACTGATGATTCGGCGGAAGAAACGGAAGCATTGCGTGCGCGAGGGAAAGCCGCTGGTGGCGCGGACCTCGGCCAACCAGGAGTGGGCGTTGGATTTTGTACACGATGCGGTGGAGTGCGGACGGGCGATCCGGGTGCTGAGTGTGGTGGATGCGTATACGCGGGAGTGTTTGGCTTTGGAAGTAGATACGAGTTTTGCCAGCCGGAGAGTGACACGCGCGCTGGAAGCGATCGTGGCCGAGCGTGGAGTGCCGCAGGCGATCCGCTGCGACAACGGGCCGGAACTGACGAGTCGGCATTTTCTGGCCTGGTGTGTGGAACGAAAGATCGAGTTAGTGCACATTCAGCCGGGCAAGCCAACGCAGAACGCGCGCGTGGAAAGTTTTCACGGGCGGCTCCGAGATGAGTGTTTGACGGTGAGCTGGTTTCAGAACCTGTTCGACGCGCGGCGGAAGATCGCGGAGTGGCGGACGGAGTACAACGAAGAGCGTCCGCACAGCAGTCTGGGATACCGCACGCCGAAAGAATTTGCGGCGGCGCAGGCGGCGAGCTTCTACACAGCTGAGCGAGAGGCAAGGGACTCAAACGCCGTCCCTTGCCCCTCGCGCTCCCCCATCCCGGCTCAAACCGGAGATGGAGCAGCTGAAAGTTGTCGTATTCTTACGTGAACGAAAATTGGGGGCAGGTCAACTGGATGACCATTGCGGAATGCTGCCGGGATACGAACCACCGACGGCAACATCGAGCGGCGGCGCATGAGTGCCCGTGTCCTGCCATGTGCAACCGCCGCCATCGGAGGTCGACCCGCCACCCGTGGGCCAACTGGTCGGGGGCGTCCCCCCGGAGTTGCAGGTCCCATTAGTCGGTGGGCCGCTCGTGGTCCCGCTCATGACATAGTAATGACTGATAAAGCCCGTCTGCGGGACGACACAGGAGCCCAAAGCATAGGTCGTATTCGCGGTCCACTCGTTGCTAGTCGCCTGACACGCCGTATCAGCCCAGTTTTGGGAGAACACGTATTGAGGCGTATCACTGTTGACTCCCGGATTGGTGATATGATTCACGGCTATATTGGTATTGCAAGTCGTTCCGACACCCCTTAGCGCGGCACCACAGGTTAGCGCCGTCCAACCCGACAGGATTCCGTCAAAGGTACTGAAACCACCGAAAAGCGGGGTGCACCCCGTCGGGGGAGGGTTGCAGGTCATCGTCGTATCCGCAGTTGAGGCGATTAGTTGGAGCGTCACCCCATCTATGTTTGGCACGACGTATGTTTTGAAAGGAACAGATGGGGTGGGTGACACGCCCCAACCATTAATCTGGACCTGGGCCGGAGCCGAGAGCGCGAAAAGAATCAAAAAGAGGAACACCCCTTTCACTGCGCGCTCTGGTATGCAACTCTCGACGATGCTCTTAGAGCAAAGTTGACGCGGTCTCGTACGGTACCCTATTGGCATTGGAATGCCGCCCTTACATCCCTAATCGTGTCACCCGCCGAAGTGCCCGTCTGATATCGCACTGACCATGTGTCACCGGCGGAGAAGCGCTGGGTATCAGTCGTATCATTACAGATCGTGGAGGTACCGGTGGTGCAAGTAATAGAAGTGGGATTAGTGTTCCTATAAAGCTTCACTATCCCACTGCTTGACTGATTGCCGGCAGTACCCAAGCTTACGTACAGGTTCTTCGCCGTGCAGACGTAAGGTATCGGGCTCTCTGTTACCGCCGTAGTAGAGCAAGCCATGGAGTTAGTGGCAGCCGGTGACAGGACATAAGTGGTTGCACCGAGGGATCCGTCCATTCCGAGACAGAACGCGGTTATGATAGCTGAAGCTTGGATTGCAACCGAGTTAAGCTGAAGACCTGAAGTTACGTTTAGGGTCGGCGCCGTGACGGTGCCAGTGAAGGTTGGACTCGCAAGGGGGGCTAGGCTTGAGAGGAGGGTACTGGAATCTTGAACGTTGCCGCCGCCGTCGTAGGTTACGACATCGCCGCTGGTCGTCACTCCCTGCGCGGTTAGCTGAACCTTATTCGCCAGTGTCCCTTCCGTTCCTGAGACGGAGAACACTACCTGCGGGAGCAGGTTTACCGTCGGACTGCCATATCCTGTCCCTCCAGTAATGACCGACAAACCGCTGACCTGGCCCCCGCTGATCGTTGCTGAGCAGGTCGCGCCAGAACCTCCTCCCCACCGGAGATTTGGCAAACCGGGGCTGTGCCGTATCCCGAGCCGTGACCGGTGACTGTGAGGGCTGTCACTACGCCGCCGGTTACGGTTGCGGTTGCGGTCGCCGCTGTAGCGAGTATCCCAAGCCAGAACCCGGTGGAAGCGGATGCTGGTGTGACCACCTCGAACGCATTCGTAATGCCCGGTGGGGCAAGGAGCGTAAAGGAGTTGGGCGGTATGAAAATTGGCCCAGTTCCCTGACTCAAGCTCAGTGCGCCGGCGGCAGTACCCTGAGCAACAAAACTTGGAGCGGCGAACGCGTAGCTGCCGGTTGATCCAGTTCCACTTAAGGTTAGAAACCCGTTGCCGTTCGGCCCGTTTCCGACGAGGTTTTGGAGGCTCAGACATACCTGTGTGTTTGTCGGCACGGAGCCCTCCCAGCCTTGGCCGCACAGGTTCAGGATAGGCGATGGCTGCGCAGTGCCAGAGGTGGCTGCGGTGGGGTTAGTCCAGGATTGCTGGTTCGTAGTTTGCCCCACCGCGAAGAGCGGAGAGAGCAAAACATAAGCGGCTGCTAACAATCGGCATTTCATGTGTTGGAGCCTCGCGTGGAAGATTCCGATTTCCAGCGTGGTCGCCGCCTCTCAAAATGTCAATCGTAATCAAGTTATCGCTATTGACACGTCGAGCACCTATTCGTCCCCGATAAGCTAAGACATCTTAGATTCCCCGCGCGGTGGCACTTACTAAGCAAGATAGGGATCGATCCATTGGTGGGTTCCAAGGCTTGTGGTCTCGCCGGATAAGTGATCTGCGTCAGCCGGTTCATCGCGTCACACTCGAAGGTAAAAACCCCAGGACTCCGGCCTCAGGGATGCTGGTAGGGATGCTTCGACTGCGTGGGATTGCCCTTCGGACTATCCCACTTCGCTCAGCAGGACAGGGAAATGAGGTTAGGTTGGGATCGGACTAGTTCCGCGATGTTAGGCCGCTTCTACGCTCTTGCCGTCGCGTGGTCGGCCATGCGGCGCTTGTTGTAGCGCAGGGCGACGTTCATAAACACATTGCCGAGGGAAGTTTCAAAGCAGATCATCAGCGCCTCCACGTCTTCGCTGGTCTTGTCGCCCACCTCGGCGGTGAGCAGCAGCGGAGGATGCACCCGGAAGTGGAAGCCCTGGTCGTTGAGCGCGCAGATGGCATTGCCGACGACCTGGTTGGCCAGCTCGAAGATGGTTTCCTTGATCAGTCCGTCGGACTCGGGCAGTTCGGCGCCCGCATAGTGGCTGGCCACGCGCAGGGCGGTTTGCGGCTCGAGGTCGAGGATGATGCGGCCCTCGATGTCGCCGCTAAGCGTCACCATGCCGGCCACACCTTTGCGGCGGTAGGCTTCCTCTTCCATCGAGAGGCTGTCCACTTTGGTCGTGCCCTGCAGGCCTTGCGACAACACCGCGTCGGCCGCATTGATGAAAGGCTGAATCAGCTCCATCTTCATGAGACTAGACCCCCGCGCCGGCCGCACCTGCTACCGCGCCGTCTTCTCCAAGAACGTACTTGATGACTTCGTACAGCACTTCCGGCTTCACCGGCTTCTGTACGAAATGGCGTGCCCCGCGCTGCAACGCGGCCACGATGTTTTCCTGGTAACCGACGGAAGACACCATGACGACGCGGGCCTCGGGATGCGCCTGGACAATTTTTTCGGCGGCCTCGATGCCCTCCATCTGCGGCATGGTGATGTCCATCAGCACGATGTCGGGATGAGTGCGATCGAACTCGCTGATCGCGGTCAATCCGTCCCCGGCCTCGGCCGCCACCTGCCCGCCAAAGGTTTCGATCATGCGGGCCAGGTTCTTGCGCGCGAACACGGAATCGTCCACGATCAAGTAGCGGACCGGTTGGCCGTCCTTGCTGCGTTTGACTGCTGCGAACTGCTCCATAACAACCTCCCTCCAACTGATTCCATCACGGCGGTTGCCCGCCGGCCAGATGACTCAGGTCATTGGACTGACGTCCAGGACCTGTGTCAGCAACTCGTTTTCAGCGTCCGGCGCGGACTGCTTTGCCCGCACCGCCGCTATCTCCGCGGCCTTCATTGCGGCTGCAAAGCGCCTGCAAAGTGGCCGAAAGCACGTCTAAAGCGATGACTCGCGTGGCATAGCCACGCTCGATGGCAGCCTTGGGCATGCCGAAAACCACGCAAGACTCCTCGCTCTGGGCAATGGTCATGCCGCCAGCTTTCTTCACCGCGCCCAAACCTTCTGCGCCGTCATCGCCCATGCCGGTCATGATGGCGGCGACCGCCTGCGCGCCAAACTCCTGCGCCACGCTGTGGAACAGGACGTCGACGCTGGGCCGGTGTCCGTTGACGCGGGCGTCGTCATTGAGCACGACAATGTCGCCTCTGGTCATGCGCTTCACTTTCATATGCCGGCTTCCGGGGCAGATCAGGACGCGCCCGGCCTGCAGGATGTCGCCGGATTGGGCCTCTTTCACGCGCAGGGAGCACAACTCGTCAAGGCGGCGCGCAAACATGTCGGTGAAGCCTTCGGGCATGTGCTGCACGACCACGATGGCTCCGGGAAAATCCGGAGGCAACTGCGCCAGCAGGAACTCAAGGGCTTGCGGCCCTCCGGTGGAAATTCCGATCGCCACCAGTTTGCTGGGTGGAGGTGCAGTCTTCGCGGTCGAAATTTTTTCCGGAGGCGCGGACGCTGCCCGTAAGAGTCCGGGGCGGACGATCTTGCAATCGGCAGCTGCCTTGATTTTGGCGATCAACTCCGCCGCGCTTTCGGCCATGTGCGTCGAGGCGTCGCGCGGCTTGGTGACGAAATCGAAAGCGCCCAGCCCTAACGCCTTGAAGGTGACCGACGCGCCCTCGGTGCTGTGGGAGCTGACCACGATCACCGGCAGCGGGTCGCGGCGCATGATCTCTTTCAAGGTTTCGATGCCGTTCATGCCCGGCATTTCCAGATCGAGCGTGATCACGCTGGGTTTCAGTTCCTCGATCTTCTTCAGGGCGAAGTTTCCATCCATGGCTGTGCCGACGACTTCGATCGCAGGGTCGGACTCCAGCATCTGCGGGATCAACTTCCGCATTAAGGCGGAATCATCCACCACCAGCACGCGTACCTTGTTCATGCGTGGCCTCCCGCCGTGCTCAGCGCCAGCCGGGCGCGATCGGCATGGTTCAGCAGGAGTCCGCCATGGGTCAGGCCGACGGATTCCGGACGCGGGCGTGCCACGTGATCCACGACCGCGGGCAGATTCAGGATCAGCACAACCTTCCCATCTCCGAGAATGGATGCGCCGTTCACCAGGTCGGTGGAGAAGGTTTGATCGTCCAAAGCCTTGATGACCAGCTCTTCCTCTCCTTCCAAGGTGTCGACGATGAGTCCGTATCTTTTCTCGCCGACGGTGATCACCAGCACAAACAGCTTGCTGGATTTCTGGTCGATGTCGGCCGCAGGGGGGCGGCCCAGACGCAGCAGCGGAAGCACCTGGTTGCGCAACTGAAGCACTTCGTAGTTGTCGACCCGGTGGACTTCGGATTCGTTAGTGCGGGCAATCTGGCTCACCGCGTTGAGCGGGATGGCATACAAGCGCTGCTCCACCCAGAACATCAGGGCTTTAATGATGGCCAGCGTGAGCGGCAGCTTGAGGCGGAACGTCGTGCCCTGACCGGGATGAGTTTCCACGTGGATCGTGGCTTTCAGCCGCTGCAGCACGCTCTGCACCACGTCCATCCCGACTCCGCGTCCGGAGACTTCCGTGACAACTTCCGCGGTGCTGAATCCGGGACGGAAGATGAAGTCCAAGGTCTCGGTGTCGCTCAAGCGCGCCGCTTCTTCCGCGGTCGCCATGCCCAACTCTATGGCCTTGGTACGAATCTTCTGGGCATCGATGCCGCGTCCATCATCGCTGATCTCGACCACCACCTGATTGCCCTGGTGATAGGCATGCAGCCGAATCTTTCCCCGGGGCGATTTGCCCTGGCTCCGGCGTTGGTCCGCCGGCTCGATGCCGTGACTGACCGCATTGCGAACCAGATGCGTGAGGGGCTCGGCGATAGCATCGAGAATGCCCTTGTCGAGGTCCGTGTCCTGCCCGCTGAGTTCCAGATCCACTTCGCGGCCGCATTGCCGCGCCACATCGCGCACCAGGCGCGGGAAGCGGCGGAACAACTGGTCCACGGGGACCATCCGGATCTTCATCACCGAGCGCTGCAGATCGTTCAACACCCGGGCCTGGAAGGCCATGGCATCGGCGAACTTACCCCGCAACATTTCCTTGGGATAGCGCTTGCCAAACTCGGTGAGCGCCTGCTGCAGCATGGACTTGCCGATAATGAGTTCGCCCACCAGGTTCAACACGTTGTCAATGCGGCTGGCCTCGACCCGCAGAATATTTTCTGCTATGGCTTGCGGCAGAGCTGGTTCCGGCGCCGGAGTTGGCGCTTCGACGGAAGCTGGCTGAGCCGGGACGGGAGTTTCCGAAGCAGGGGAGTCTGAAGGCGCCGTCGCTGAAGCTGCAGTCTCCGGTGCTGCCACCGCAGCCGGTTCGACTGTCTTCGCGGAGGCTTTGGCGGGCGCTGCAGCCTGGATCAACGTCACGCTCACGTCGCCCGCAATGGTCGGAATGTGGCACTTGGCCGCAATCTGTTCCTTGGATTGCGTGCTGGCAAACACGAACTCGACCTGTTTGGAGGCGGCGGGAGCTTTGGCGTTGGGCCGCACGACCAGAACTTCGCCGATCCCGCTGATCGCGTTCTGAATCAGCTGCCGCCCGGCGATGGGCATGGTGCAGTGGGGATCGATCTTGACCACGACCTCGTAAAGTCCCAAGCCAGCGGCCTGCGCCTGGGAGAACGCGCGCTTTTCCCCATCTGTCCAGTCTTTGGCGGAGCGGGGCGCTGGCTCCGTCGATTTCTTTTTTCGGCGGGTCTTCTTGGCGGCCGGGGCTGCGGTCAGTTCGGTGATTCTTTGCCGCAGGGTCTCCGTGGCGGGCATGGGACCACCGCCGTGATAGGACGCGAGCATGGCGGCAAACACATCCGCGGCCGCAAACGCAATTTCGGCCAGCGCACCGTGAGCGGCGGCGCTTTCCAGAGAAAGCGCATCCTCGAACTGGTGGGCCAGTTCGCTCAACTCGCGCAGCCCACAAGCCGCCGAGTCGCCCTTCAGCGTGTGCACGGTGCGGCGGATCGAACGAACAATCTCCTCATCGCCGGGATGGTTCTCCAGCTTGAGAGATTCTTCGTTCAGCGCCTGCAGCAGTTCCTGCGAGGTCTCAAAAAACAGCTCCCGCAGTTCCGCTCCACGCTCATCGGGAGGATTCGTCACTCGCGCACCTCAAGCCGCTGATAAGCTGTGCCGCTGTCTTTGTGCACCATCTGGAACTTCTCGGTGAGGCCCAGCAGGCTTTCTGCGTGGCCGACAAACAGGTAGCCGCCGGGATTGAGGCAGCGGTAAAACTTTTCGATCAGCCGCTTTTGCTCCGCCTCGTCGAAGTACATCATCACGTTCCGGCAGAAGATCACGTCATTGCGCTGCGGCAGGTATTCGGTCTTCAAATTGTGAAAGTCGAAATGGACCATCTCTTTCAGCGTCTTCTTGATGGCGTAGCGGTCGCCCACCTTGTCGAAGTAACGCAGGCGGAAGCTGTAGTCGACGGTCGCCATCTGGTGTTCGCTGTACATGCCTTCCTGTCCGGTGCGCAACACCGAGTAACTGATATCACTGGCCAGGATCTCTACTCGCCAGGGCGGAGGAATCAGCGGCTTGGGCAGCGGCATCTCCATTGGGAGCGGGTTGCGCAGGTAGTAATAGGCCAGCGTGTCGGCCGCCATCATGCCCAGCGTGTACGCCTCCTGCCCGGTGGAGCAGCCTGCACTCCAGACCCGGATAGAATATTCCCGGTGCGTCTGCTTTCGTTTCAGCATGTCTTCCAGTACGTACTTCTGGAACAAGTCCAACTGCGCTTTGTGCCGAAAAAAACTGGTCTCGTTGACGGTCAGGTTCTCCACCAGCTTGGCCAGTTCCGCTTTGCCCTCCTGGCTGATCAGCAGCCGGTAGTAGGCATAGAAGGAATCAGCGCGGCAATCCTTCAAGCGCCGCAGCAGGCGATCCTGCAGAAAGTGGGTGCGGCGCTCGTCGAAGTGCATGCCGCACTCCTGGTACACCAGGGCCTGCAACAGCCGCAGTTCCGCTTCCGTCAAGATGGGAGCTGGTGCCGCTCCGAATGTGCTCATGCTTTCTCTCGTTCTCCATGTCCGCGGTTGCACTCCGTCGGACAGTCCAGCACTTATGTAGCCCAGCCAGCCCGGCGCGCCGATTTACCGCGCCGCAGCTCCCTTTGCTTCTGCCTTGGCTGGCTTGCTTTCCGGACTCCCGCCCTCTTGCAAGAGGTTGGCCGGAGCCAGCAGTTTGGTCATATCGAGCAACACGATCAGGCGGCCTCGAACCTTGCCTAATCCTGTGACACAATTCAGTCCGCCTTCCTGAAACACGGCGGGCGGCGCTTCTACGTCTTCCCCTGCAATCTTCAATACCTCGGAAGCCGAGTCCACGATCAGACCAGCCAGCTTGCCGGAGTGTTCCACCACCAGAATCCGGTTCTGTTTTTTCAGCGTGGCCTGCTTGTCGCCAAAGCGCTTGCGCAGGTCCATCACCGAAACGATCTTGCCCCGGAGGTTGATCACGCCCTCGAGATAGTCGGGCGCATCGGGGACGGCGGTGATCTCCGGCACGCGGACGATTTCATGGAGCGAAGTGATGGGCACGCCATAGGTCTCGCGCCCGACCTGGAAGCCCACGATATGGAGTTCGCGATTCATGGTCTGTCCTAGAACCGGCTGGCCGCCGCGGCCCGGCGGGCCTGCTGCGATTTCTCGTCTGCCGAGGCTTGCCGCGCGGCTTCTTCCAGCGTGAAGCGATCCATGAAGTCGAGCAGACCGCGCGACATCTTCGACATCTGCTCGGCCGAAGCCGCCAGCTCGGTCGAGCCCGAGGTTGACTGCTGCACCAGTTCACGCATCCGCTCCATGGCTTTCACCACGGCCTGCGCTCCCGAGGCCTGCTCTTCCACCGCCGAGTTGATCTCATGCGTGATTTCGTTCAGCCGTGTGGTGGCCCGGGCGATCTGCGACGAGCCGTGCGATTGTTCGTTGGTGGCCGCGCCGATTTCCTGGGCGAACTTGTAAACTTCGGTGACCACGTTCGAGATCTTGCGCAGCGCCGAGTTCAGTTCGCCACCCAGATCCAGGCCTTCGTTCACAATGCCTGTCGAGCGATCCATGTTCTCCACGGCCTTGCGCGCTTCCTTCTGAATGCTCTGAATCAGTTCGGAAATTTCCTTGGTGGATTGCGCCGACTTTTCCGCCAGCTTGCGGACTTCGTCGGCGACTACGGCGAAGCCCAGGCCGTGCTCGCCGGCGCGCGCCGCTTCGATGGCTGCGTTGAGCGCCAGCAGGTTGGTCTGTTCCGCCAGATCGTCGATGACTTCGATGATTTTTCCGATGTCGTCGGCACGCTGGCCCAGCGCTCCGATGATTTCTCCGGAACTGGTAATGGTCGCGTTGATGCGGTTCAGGCCGTCGGTGGCCTTTTCCATGGTGGTGATGCCGCTGTGGACTTCTTCGCGCGAGCGGTTCGAGATGTCGAGCAGCACCTTGGCCGTATCGGCCACGCGCTGGATGGAAGCCACCATCTGGTCGATGGACGCCGAAGTCTCGCTCACGCTGGAAGCCTGCACCTGCGTGCTCTTCACCATGTTCTGCACGTTCACGCTCATCTCGTGCATGGTGCTGGTGACTTCGTCGATGGCCGAGGACGCCTGCAGACCGATCTTGGCCGAGTCGTCGGAGGCGTTGGCCACCTGCCCGCTGGCGCTGGCCACCTGCGCTGAGGCATCGCGTACGCTGCGCACTAGCCGACCCAGTCCTTCCACCATCTTGGCGAAAGCATTGCCCAGTGTGTCGTGCGGAGAGCGGGGCTTGACCTGGACTGTGAGATCGCCGCCGGCAATCGATTCCGAGACGCCCGCCATCTCCTTAAGATAAGTGACCATCTTGGCGAAGGTGCGGGCCAGTTCTCCAATCTCGTCCTCGCGCTTCACGTCGATGTTGTGTTCCAGTTCGCCGGTGTCGCCGATCAACCGCGAAACGCTCATCAGATTCGTCAGCGGCTCGGTGATGGACTTGGCGGTCGTAATGGCGACCCAGGCCCCCACACCCAGCGCGATCAGCAGGGTTACGAAAGAAAACAAAATGGTCAGCGCGCTGGCCGTCTGGTCCGACTTCTGCCGCGCGTCCACCAGCTTGTGATTCTCCCCGTCGGCCACGTCCAGGGCGTCGGTGGAATTCTTCACCCAGGAAGAAGCGTCTTTCTGGAGGTAGTAAATCTGCAATTCGGCGACGGTCGCGTTGCCGGAATCCACGTCCCTGCGTTTGTCGATGAGAGGCTGGGCGAACTCCTTGCCCCAGGCCTGCTCCAGTTGCTCCACCTTGGTCAGCGCGGTCCGTTCCTGTTCGGAGTTGGCCAACGCTTTGCCCTGCTGCAGTTTTCCGCTGAGCGTGCGCAGGCCATCCGTCATCCGCTCGACTTCCCGGGTGTCGCCACTGAGCAGGTAGTTGCTCAGATACAGGCGGTTCTGCATCATCTGGAAGCGCACTTCATTGGTGGCGTCGGTCAACTCGAGCGAAGCTGCAGCCGCGGCCTTCGCGGCGTGCTCCCGTTGCACCGCCAGCAGGTTCACGATGAACAGCACCACCACCGTGCTGAGGATGATTCCGAAATTCTTGTAAAGCCTTTTGCCAATCGTCATGCCGTTCCCTCCCGGCTGCCCGTTTTACCCTTTTCCCTACTGATGAGGTTCGAACTTGAAATCCACCACGCCCGTGCTCTCGGCTGCCGCCGGCTCAAAGCGCCACTTCTTAACGGCGTCCAGCGCGGCATTGGCCAGCACCGGATGCCCACCCACGACTTTCGCTTCTTTCACCGTGCCATTCGGCGCGACGACCACCTCTACCTTCACCGATCCCGTGATGTTCATCTTCCGCGCCAGATCGGGATACACCGGCTGCACTTTGCTCTTGGCCCGGCGCACGATTTCGCCTTGCGCATCCTGGGCCCGAAGCCCTGCCACCCCAGCTCCCACGGCCATTGCCATTACCGCCACCCACACACCCGTCCTCCGCAAAGACACAGTTCCTCCTTGGCAATAATCCTGGTGATGCCAATGGAGCAACGCCGGGGCCACGCGTCATGTTTTGAAAAAACCAAGGTAACGATCGCGATATCTATGATATGGAAAGACTTAGCGCAATCGCACCGGCCCTCACCGACTCTGATTCAGGATGAGCCCTGTCTCATGCTCGCCTCGGCCGACCTCCATTCTCACACTGAGATACATCCCGACATTTTTCTCGGGTTTTAACACTTAGGCACCCCTTCCGCCCATTTCGCTTGACTCAAATTGAGATGGCGGGATATTTTTCCATTAGATTCAATCACTTGTGAGAATCGTTAAAATCCTGTGCCGGCCGGTGGTGACCCTCTGAAAATGGTCGGAGGCAATGCGACCCAGTCGTCCGAAGGCCGCGCCCTGCCCAACTCCGACGATGCCTTTCAGAAACTGCTCCTGCGGATCGCCGCCAAGGCGGCGGAGCGCGTCGACCCCACCGGGCTAATCCACTTGTTCTGCCGCGCCACGCGCGAGTTTTTTCAGGTCAGCGGCGTGTATTTCTGGCGGCGCCACGCCGGCGACGAACTCATCGGTGAGCAGGCCGATGGCAAACTGGCCGAGCGTTTCATCGGATTACGGCTGTTGCCCCAACACAGCGCGGTCACTGCCGAGGCCGTGCGCAGCCGCCGCACAATCTTCGTCAATCACTTGCAGTCGAGACCGGAACTTACCGCCGCGCACGAGTTTGAGGCCCGCTCGCTGATGTCTGCGCCTCTCGTGGTCTCCGATGAAGTCATCGGCGCGGTGACGTTTCTGCATGATTCCGAGGAAGGTGTTTTTGACGAGGATCTCGCGGCCAAAGCCACCATCCTGGCCGGGCAACTGGGCAGCTTGCTGGAAGCTACGCGGCTCGGCGAAGCCTCGCGCGAGGAGCACCGCCGGGCCGAAATCCTGGCCGAGGTGGCCCACGCTCTGCACGGAACCCCGGACGTCGCTGCGGTGATTGAGGCGCTGGCGGACCGTCTCCGGCTACTGTTGCGCACCCGTCTGGTTTCGGTTCTTCTGCGCCGTGAGGGGCCATTCGAGCTGCGCGCCGTATCTGCGGAAACGCCCCAGTTGGCCAATACCTTCCGCGCTGGGCACGACCGCCAGACCATTCGCTTCGCCGCCGATCTGGCGCAACGGGCGGTTTCGGCGGGAGAGGCCATCACCATCTCCATCAGCAGCGATCAGCACTCGCTCGGCAGCATGGTTTCTCCGGGCATGCTGATCGCCGCGCCGTTCCGCACTTCGCGCACGCAGGGCGCGATTCTGGTGTATCCGCGGCAGGACGGAGTTTTCACCGCCGAGGAGAAATCCCTGGTGTCGGCCATTGCCGGCTTCGGCGCGGTCGCCGTAGCTCACGCTGAACTTTGCGCCACCGCGCAAGGCCAGGCGCACGAACTGCACCAGTTACTTGAGATCTCTTCCGAACTGAGTTCCAGCGGCGATCTCGAACACTTTCTGCAGGCGTTCGTGGTGCGCGCCGCCGATTTTCTCGGTTTTGGCCGCTGCTTCATCGCTTTGCTTGAAGATGGGCAATTCCACGTTCGCTGCGGAGTGGAACGGGGCCAAGCACGGAAAGTGGATGTGATTTTTCCCGAAGGCATCGCCACGCGTGCCTTGCGGACCAAGGAAGTTTTCTGGTCCGACGATGTTCGACAACTAGCGGGCGCGAATCTTGAAGTACTTGCCCGGTACCAAGCCCGGCAGTTGCTGGCTGTCCCACTGCTGGCGGCCGACGGACGGGTGCTCGGCATGTTCGGGGTGCTCGATCGTCTCGACAACACCGGCATTTCGCAACAGGACATTCGACGCGCCCGGGCCCTGGCCGCTCAGGTTTCGGTGGTCCTCGAAGTCGCGCACAACCTGCACCAATCCGAGCAGCACCGCCGCCGCGCAGAGGCGCTCACGCAACTGGCGCGGGATCTCGATGGTTTGCTGCGCCTGCCGGATTTCGCCCGAAAATTTGTCGAGCGCGCCATCGCATTAGCCGGCGCCCGCGCGGGCGCCGTCGCTCTGTTTCAGGATGGACGGTTTCAGACGGTCGCGTTGCACCCTCAGCCCGCTGCGGCGGGCCGCACTTTGGCGCTGAACGAAACTCGTCTTGACGAAGAATCTGACCGCCCGGATCATCCTCATCAAGACCACACGACCGCGACCCATACCCGCGCAACCCCGCCCCGGGCTGAGGAGCGCGCGCTGCAGGAGCGATTTGGTCACGCCCTTTCCGATCTGGTCACGAAGCGTGCGGAGGCCATCGCCGCGGGCTCTGCCGCCGAATTGCTCAGTCCTGAACTGGCTTCGAGTTTAGGGTGGGACGATTGCGTGGTGGTGCGCCTTCCCGGTTCCCACGGGGAACTCGCCGGTGTGCTGTGCCTCTCTGGACGTACGAGTCCGCTCGCGGCGGAAGACCGCGAACTGCTGGAAGCCATTGCCGGCCACGCTGCCATGGCGTTGGAGAATGCGCGCCTCTTCACCCGGATCGAACAAGCCAACCGGCACTGGCTGGAAATTTTTGACGCCATCACCGACTTCATTGTGGTGCATGACGAGGCGGATAAGGTCCTGCGCGTGAATCGCTCTCTGGCCGCCATGATCGGGGTTGCGCCCGCCGAACTGATCGGCGTCAACATGCGCGCGCTGATGGCCCTGACTAACGAGACCACGCTGTATTCCTGCCCATTTTGCCGCGCCCTGGGCGAAGACACGGACGAATTCGTTCATCCCGCCCTGGACCGCACCTATCTGGTTTCGACCTCGCGCGTGCACGGCGCCTCCGGCGAAAGCCTGCAAACGATTCACGTGCTCAAAGACATCACCGACCGGCGCGAGGCCGAGCGCCGTTACCGCGAATTGTTCGACAATATTCAGGAAGGACTGTTCTTCAGCACCCCGGAAGGCCGGTTTGTCGAGGTCAACGATGCCTTGGTGGCAATGCTCGGCTATTCCAGCCGCGAAGAACTCTTGCAGGTGGATATTGCCACCCAGGTCTATTTTTCTCCCGAGCAGCGCCAGATCCACGCCGAACTCATGGAAAAAGATGGCCACATGCGTAATTTTGAGGCCACGCTCCGGCGCAAGAACGGCTCCCCGATCTACGTTCTCATCAACGCCTTCGGGATGTACGACAACATGGGGCGGCTGCTGCAGATTCGCGGCCTGATGCTCGATGTCACCGGCCTGCACACTTATCAGTCGGAGTTGCAACGGGAGCGCGACTTCTCGGGCAAGATTCTCAGCAACACGCAGAGCTTTATCCTGGTCGCCGACACCGCAGGTCTCATCAGCTACGCCAACCGCCGCTGGCATGAAGCGGGATTTGAGCAGCGCGAACTGCTGGGGCGTCCGCTGTTGGAGTTGGCTGCGCCCGGCTACGTGCGGCCTCTGGCGGATGCCCTGCAGGCTACTCTGCGCGGGGGACAGGTGGACAACCTGGAACTGCAGATCATGCGCGGCAATGGTCATGCCGGTCAGTTCTCGGTCAACCTTAGCCCCATGCGCGACGAGCAGAGCAATATCAACAGCATTGTGGTGGTGATGACCGATATCACAGACTCGGCGGAGCTGCGCGACAAACTGGTGCACGCCGAAAAAATGGCTGCCGTCGGGCAACTGGTTTCCGGCGTCGCCCACGAAGTGAATAATCCGCTGACCGCAATCCTCGGTTTTGCCGACCTGCTCCTGGAAAACCCCGAGCTTCCCGAAACCGCGCGGAAGGATCTGCGCGTCATCCTGCAGGAGGCGCAGCGCACCAAACAGATCGTGCAGAACCTGCTGAGCTTTGCCCGGCAGATGCCGCCTCAGCGCAACGCCGTGCAACTCAACCTGATCCTGCGCCGCACCATCCAGTTGCGTTCTTATGACTTCAACAGTCACGGCGTCGAAATCATCGAACACCTCGACGAAGGTCTGCCCGATATCATCGGCGATGCCCACCAGCTGCAGCAGGTTTTCCTCAACATCCTGAACAACGCCTACGACGCGGTGCACGAAGTTGGCCGCCCTGCCCGCATCGAGATCATGACCACCAAGGTCGGCAATGCCGTCGAAGTTTCCTTCCGCGACAACGGTTACGGTATTTCTCACCCCGACCGCATTTTCGATCCCTTCTTCACCACCAAAGAGGTCGGCAAGGGAACCGGCCTTGGCCTCAGCATCTGCTATGGCATCGTGAAGGAGCACGGAGGCGAGATTCTCTGCCACAACAACACCGACGGGCAGGGAGCCACCTTCATCGTCCGCTTTCCCGCAGCGCCCCACACTGCCTCCCTGGGTGTGGCCGCAGGAGTGATACAAAAATGACAACCCCAGCCATCCAACGAGCCCTCTTACCGGTTCTGCTCATCGAAGACGAGCCTTCCATCATGGCTCTGGTGAGCGCCACGCTTGAGCGCAACGGCTATGACGTCGTCTGCATCGAGTCGGGCGCCGAAGCTCTGCGTCTGCTGGAGAAAGGCCAGTATCTCGGCGTGGTCTCCGACATGCGCACGCCCGGCGGCGTCGACGGCGCCCAGGTGCATTCCTGGATTTCCGCCAACCGTCCCGATCTGGTGGACAAAGTCGTCATCATTACCGGTGACTATGCCAACGAAGAAACTGTCAGCACTTTACGCAAGATTGGCGCACTCTATTTGGAGAAGCCGTTTCGCGTGCAGGACTTGATCTCCGCCGTCGAAAAAACCATGGGGAAAGCCCGGTGAGCGCTGCCTTGAACAAAGAGGATCTTCGAGTTCGACTCCTGATCGTCGATGACGAGCAGAGCATCCGCAAGCTCTGTATCACCGTGGGCGAAGCTCTGGGCTTCATCTGCCTCGAGGCCGATAGCGGCGAGTCGGCACTGGCCCTGCTCGAAGAGCAGCCGGTGCACATGATCCTCAGCGACATGGTCATGCCCCACATGTCGGGCCTGGAATTCCTGGAGAGAGTGAAGAAACTGCTGCCTCGCACGGAAGTCGCGCTCATGACTGGGCATGGGTCGATTGAAACCGCGGTGCAGGCCATGAAACTCGGCGCCTACGACTACATCACCAAGCCGTTTTCTCCGCTGGAAGAACTCCGGCTATTTTTGCGCCGCATGGCCGAGAAAGTCCGCCTGGTCGAGGAGAACGAGTTCCTGCGCCAGCGCATGGATTCCGAAACCGCGGTTCACGGCATCGTGGGAAGTTCGGCGAAGATTCAGGAAGTGCTGCGCGTGGCCTCGCGGCTCAAGGACACGCGCACCGCGGTTCTTATCTCGGGCGAGAGTGGGACGGGCAAGGAACTGATCGCCCGCGCCATTCATTTCCGCGGAGCGTTCGCCAACCGTCCCTTCGTGGCCGTGGATTGCGGTTCGCTCGTGCCCACGCTAATCGAGAGCGAGCTCTTCGGCTACGAAAAAGGGGCGTTCACCGGCGCTTTGAAATCCAAGCAGGGCCTGTTTCAGTCCGCCGATACGGGCTCGGTTTTCCTGGACGAAATCGGCGAACTGCCGCTGGAGTTGCAGGCCAAGCTGCTACGTGTGCTGCAGGAAAAAGAAGTGCGTCCCGTGGGCAGCAACCAGCGCGTCAAAGTGGACGTGCGTGTTATCGCCGCGACCAACCGCGATCTCGAAGCCGCCTACAAGGCCGGAACCTTCCGCAAAGACCTATTTTTCCGCCTTAACGTTGTTACCGTACACGTGCCGGCGTTGCGCGAACGCCGCAGCGACATTCCCATGCTGGTGAACTGGTTTTGCGAGCGCTACGCTCCGGGTGGGGACTTGCGTGTCTCCAACGCCGCCATGAAAGCCCTGATGAACTACGATTGGCCGGGCAACGTGCGCGAGCTGGAAAACTGCGTAGAACGCGCCGTCGCACTGGGCAACGGCAACCTGATCGACCTGGGCGATCTGCCTCCAACCATCGCGGCAATGAATGTGCCTGCGTCGAGGCCGGCTGCGGAATCCGCTCCCGAATTGGTTTCCGATTTGGCGGCCGCCGCCGACTTGAGCACTGGCGAAGGTACTGTGGCGACTCCTCTGTCAACCACCGATCTGGAGGACATTGAACGCGCCACCATCCAGCGCGTCTTCGAGCAGGTCAAGGGCGACAAGGCTCTCGCCGGACGCATGCTCGGCATCAGCCGCGCCACGCTCTACCGAAAACTCAAGCGTTACAACATCAGTGGAAATCCAGGTTCCGGATCATCCAGCCACACCCTGCAGTAACTGAGAGGACTTCGTGCCCTGGTTTTTTACTTTCTTCTTCATCTCGGGGTTCTGCAGTGTCCTTTATGAACTGGTCTGGCTGCGCTTGTCCATGGCGCAATTCGGTGTCACCACCGCCATGGTCTCTATTGTGCTGTCGGTTTTCATGGCAGGACTGGGGTTGGGCTCGTGGGCCAGCGGGGCATGGATTCGCCGGTGTGGAGGAAAAATCGGCTTCCCTACCCTCCACCTTTACGCTGTGATCGAGTTGCTAATCGGCGTTTCGGGCATCCTTGTCCCTTACGAACTTGGCCTGGGACACGGCATCTTGGAACGACTGGGCTCAACCTCCTCCGCGGAGTATTACATCGTCTCCGGCATCTGGGTTGCCCTCACATTGATTCCCTGGTGCGCGTTGATGGGAGCGACCATTCCGGTCGGCATGCTGGCCATCGGGCCCATATTCCCCAAAGAATCTTCGCGTTCGTTCAGCTATTTGTATACGGCTAACGTAGCGGGAGCGGTAGCAGGAACGGCTCTCCCGTTATTCTTGATTGAGATGCTGGGATTTCGCGGAACCCTGAGGGCAGGAGCCGCCTGCAACATTGTGATCACTGTGCTAGCGCTGATTATGTCGAAGAGCGCGTTGCGCAGCAGGGAAGGTGGAGAAGTTGCGCAAACCGTGAGTGAGCTCGCTCCAAGAGCAACCGGCGGAGTATCTCTACTCGCCTTGCTGTTCACTACCGGCCTGACCAGCATGGGAATGGAAGTTGTTTGGGTCCGCCAATTCACGCCCTACCTGGGAACCGTGGTATACGCCTTCGCAGCAATTTTGGCCGTCTACCTGACTGCCACCTTTATCGGATCGCGTCTTTACCGTGGCTGGAGCCTACGACAGACCAAGGAAAGTACGTTGCCCTGGACGCTGCTGGCCCTTTCCGGATTATTGCCTCTGGTGGCGGCCAGCCCAAACATTGTGATCCGCGACTCTACGCGGCTGGTGCTGGGCATCGCGCCCTTCACCGGCCTGCTTGGATTTCTGACGCCCATGCTGGTCGATCGCTGGGCCGGAGGCAATCCCGCCAAGGCGGGGAGTGCATACGCGGCGAATGTTCTGGGCTGCATCCTTGGTCCGTTGCTGGCAGGTTTTGTGCTTCTGCCGTGGATCAGCGAACGGTGGGCGTTAGTTGTGCTCTCGCTGCCGTGGCTCGTCCTCGGCGTCCGTCAATTCTGCGGTCCGTCCCCGCGCGCGGTTTCGTCCCGCTCGCCGCGGCTTATTTATTGTTGCCCCTCGCGTTGGGAGTCTTTCTCGCCAGCAAGAGCTATGAAAAGTTGTACGGCAGGGGCGGCGTGGTGCTGAGGGACTCGACTGCCACGGTTATCGCCACGGGAAGTGGTATGCAGAAGAAGTTGCTGGTCAACGGCTACGGCATGACCGCACTCACTCCAATCACCAAAATGATGGCCCATCTCCCGTTGGCTTTCCTTGACCGTCGTCCAGAAAATGCTCTGGTGATTTGCTTTGGCATGGGAACCACATTTCGCTCAATGCACTCCTGGGAAATTCCGGTCACGGCAGTCGAACTGGTTCCCAGCGTGCCGCGCTTGTTCGGCTACTTCCACAGCGATGGCCCCGCGATTCTGAATTCTCCTTTGTCTCATGTGGTGGTCGATGATGGCCGCCGTTATCTGGAACGTACGTCGCGGCAATACGACGTGATCACGATTGATCCTCCGCCGCCAGTAGAGGCCGCGGGCTCCAGCTTGCTCTATTCCGAGAACTTCTATTCCGTTGTCCGGCAGCGTCTCCGTCCGGGAGGCATTCTGCAACAGTGGCTGCCGGTTAGCGACGCGGAGGATCGGGCGGCCGTCGCACTCGCCCTGCGCCAATCCTTCCCTTATGTCCGCGTGTTTGCCTACAACAAAGACGGATTTCATTTTATCGCCAGCGACCGGCCCCTCCCCAGTCGCACCGCAGGTGAATTGTCCCAACGTCTCCCGGCCTCTGCGGCTGCCGACTTAGTGGAGTGGGATCCGGTACCCAGCGCAGACGGCCGATTCGCACAGCTCCTGTACCACGAGTTGCCCATCGGTCAGCTCATTTCGGCATCTCCCGCCACACCTGCTCTCAGCGATGACCGGCCCGTCAATGAGTATTACCTCCTGCGTGAGGAATTGCGACCATAGGATCGCTAAGTGAGGAGCTTCGATGTTACAGGGTTCCAGGGAAGGTATCCGCGACGAACGCTTGCGCACCGGACCTCTGCTGGCAATTGCTGCCGTTATCGCCACGCTCGGATCGCGTTTCTTCCTGGTTATCTGGAAGTATTCGATCAATGTTTTCTTTTATGACCAGTGGGAGTACCTGACCCCGTTCTTCCGCCATCAACCCAGCCTGACTGAACTTTTTTTCCTGCAGCACGGGCCGCACCGCGAAGGGATTGGGCTTTTTGCCGACAAGTTTCTCTATCCCCTGACCCACTGGAATGCACGCGTGGATTCATTCCTGATTGGCGGCACCATCTTTGCTGCCATGCTGCTGGCGCTGCGGCTGAAGTGCAAGCTGTATGGCAAGCTCTCGTATTCGGATCTTGCGATTCCACTCATCTTCCTGACTTTACAGCAATATGAAATGCTGGTCGGCTCATCGAATCCGGCGTGCAGTGGCCTTCCGCTGTTGATGATGATGCTTTACTGCCTCGCCCTCCTGGGACGCAATCGGCTGCTGCGATATTCGTTCGTATTGCTGCTAAATTTCCTGCTCATCTTCACCGGCTATGGCCTCTTCATGGGCGCGGTCACGGTAGGAATCTTCCTGCTCGAGTGCTATTGGAGCTGGCGCCACATGACATCCACTCCATTCGCTCTGCCGTTAGCGGGATTAGGGGTGGCCGCCGTTTCCCTGGCATCCTTCTTCGTCCACTACACTTTTTCTCCCGGCGTGGATTGCTTCGAGATTCCTCATCATCATCTTCTGCAATATCCCCGGTTCATGGCGTTGATGTTTGCGGGATTTGTCGTTCCCAGGCCTCTTCATGTCTCGTGGGGGATGACGCTGCTGGGCGCGGCAATTCTCTTGTTTGTGGTTGGAATATTTTGCTGGCATCTCCTCCATTTGGTGAAGGACGCGCGTCACGATGCACACCTGATTGGTGTCGTGCTGTTGGGCTACTGCCTGTTGTTTTCTGCAAATGCGTCGGTCGGACGCCTTTGCCTCGGCCCGCAACTGGCATTTTCGTCGCGCTACGTCACTCTCATGATCCCGGCCTTCCTCGCCATCTACTTCTATCTGCTGTCGCGGTCGTGGCACGGCAAGCGGAATTTCGTGCTGGCATTGGGGGTACTGCTGCTCCTGCCCGCTGCGGTGCGGAAACCGTGGGCCGACATCCGCTGGTATTCCGAGGGCAAGCGCAACTGGGCCAGCTGCTACGTGCGAACGGAGAATATCCACTATTGTGACCAGAGCGCCAACTTTTGGCTGCATACGCCTTTCGAAGAGATCGGCTTGCAGGAGAAGCTCGATTATCTCAAGCAGCATCGCCTGAACTTGTTCTCGGAGACTGCTCCCAAGTAAATGACCGGCAATGCGGCTGAGACTGCCGTCTCACCCTGAGACGGGTCTCGTTTTCATCGTCTGTTGGCCGTCGCAGCCCGGCTTCTAACTTGCTGAAAACTCTAGCTCCTCAGTGCTAATCCTTCCGTTCCGCACTGTGGACTCGCTCGTGCTCCTCTTTCTGCCATAACCGCGTGTTCCGGCTCCCCAATGCTCTTCCTAACCGGGAAGAGGGGGAGCCCAACCCGCATTTTATTCGTTCGACCGATGTAGTTGCCGGGGTTCGCCCGGCGGACAGCCGAGGGCGGCTGTCCCCACACAAAGGGAAAGGGTCAGCATCGCTTTGGCGCAACAAGCCACAGCTCAATCGCGCACGGCGCCCACCAGCACGGTCGCCGATCTGGCCCGCTTTTTCCCTGAAGCCACGCCGGTACGCATTCCGGTTCAGTTCACGCGCCGCAATCGGACTAACGGCACCGATGGCGTCCAGGAAAGCACCGTCATCGAGTTCGGAACCTCCCGCGAAGTGCTCTTTGCCTGTGCCACGCCGCTGGAGTTTGCCGACATCCTGCGGCTGCGCAACTCCGACGGCTCGCTCGACACGGAAGCCTCGGTGGTGGCCGTGCAATACCACCCCGGCAACACCATCGTGGCCGCCCGCTTTCTCACCTCAGTTCCCAACTGGATCGTGCAACCATGACCCCATCGCAACCATCGTCACCCACTCCAGATCTCGCGGCTATATGGTCGAGCGCCCGCCGCCTGCATCCCATTTACGCCGAACTGGCGCGAGAGTTCGTCATTGACGCCACGGCGTGCCACGATCTCGAAGCCGCGGTGGACTCGCCCGGGCGCGAGTCGGTCGAGCAGGCCCAGCAATGGCTGAATGACATGGATGAGAAAATCCAGGTCCACCAGTTGCGCCAGTTTCTACAGACCAGTTCGCTTGTAGATCCTGACGGTCTTATCGCCCTGCTGCAGCACTTCCTGGCTAAGACAGCCAAGACCGATTCCGTGCGCGACAAAATTGATTTCCTGCTAGTGCAGTATTTCAGCCAGGGCGCACCCACCGATCTCGACGACGACAATGCCGATATCGCGTACGTTGCCCGGAGCCTGGAGCCGGTTCTGAGCACGGTGGAGCTCAAGACTCCGGTGTGGTTGAACGCGTTGGACCGCGTGCTCGATTCCGCCCGCCGCTGCCGCTCGCTCGACGAACTGTTGCACGGCGGCGTGCTCGAGCAGGGACGCAAGGCCAAGGCCCAGGCTGGCGACCTGTTCTACCTGCCGGTCGCGCTGGTGGCGTTTACCCGCTTCGGATATCTCATGCGGCGCGCGTTCTTCCGCCTCATGCTCACCGATCTCAACAACATTCTTGACGGCCTTACCGAGCTGGAAGAAAAAGGCGTGGAGACCATCGATTGCCGGCGCGCGCAATTTTCCGCGCAGGAACCGATCATCCGCCTGCGCATGATCTGCCAGTCCTGGAAGGTTATGTTCCAGGCGGAGTATTCCTCCGGCCAGCCGCTGCGTATGCTGGTGGACCTGCGCGCCTCGGTGGATGGCGCGCTGGGCCGCGGTCCGTCTGCCGAAGGCGACGGGAAAGCCGCCGCTGGGGCCGCCCCGGCGAAACCAGCGCCCCTCGCCGCCGCTGCCGCGGCCAGTGCAGGTGGTTCGAAACCAGTCACGCCGTCGAAAGCGACGCCCCAACCGGCGCATCCGCCCAAAGCCAAGTTCGCCGTTGCCGACGCGGAAGCTCCGGAGTTTGAGATTTCCGCCGAACCGCAGGAGTGGAATCCGGATGCGGACTCGCAACCGGGCAAGAAGTAGGATCAACTGCCGGCCAAGTAAAGCGCCGCAAAAGAACGGAAAGACAGGAATCTCGCGCATGCCGCGGGACTCCACGAAAAGGAAACTAGCAAGTGGATCATCCGACTGTACTGGTCATCTCCGACGACGTGGAATTTTCCCGGAGCATCACATCGCGCTGGCAGATGGAGCGCCATGTGCCCACGTTCACCTTGCTCAGCGGAGATCTCTGGCCCCGTTGCATCGACAACTTTGCGGTTGCCATTGTCGGCCCGTTGCGCCGCGAACTGCTTTCGGTGGTTCTGGAACCCCTGCACTCCACCCAGCAGCCCCTGTTCTGTGTCTGTGAGGATGCCCCCACCGCACAGCTGGTGCATGAGCGTTGGCCGCGCACCTCGGTGTTGCGCGGGGAGGAGAACTGGCTCAACGTGCTGGTTCTGGCGGCGGGTGAAGCGGTGCTCCGCGCCGGCGCCGAAGCCCGCGCCCGTGCTGCTGAGGAGGCTTGCGCCACGCTGGAGCGCCACGCCATGCTCGGCCGCTACATGCTGGATATGCGTCACGGCCTGAACAACGCGCTCACTTCGCTTCTGGGAAATTCCGATCTGCTGTTGATCGAACCCGGCAGCCTCTCGGCCCAGGCTCGGGCGCAGATTGAAACCATTCGCAACATGACCTTGCGCATCCACGAGGTGCTGCAGCGTTTTTCTTCGTTGGAAAAAGAAATGAATGTGGTAGCCCAGCAAGTAGAACGGGATTCCGGGAAATACCGCATCGCCGTAGCGGCAGGCGACTGAAATTGAGACTAGAAGCTAGAAACTGGAACTAGAAACTGGAAACTAGAAACTGAGAACGGACTAACCCTCCCCCGGCAACATGCCGATCTGTTCTAGCGCGGCGTGTGTGTGCGAGATTTCTCGCTGCGCTTGGGGAAAAGCAATATGCATAAGCTAATGGCGACCAGCACCATCCTCGAACACGAACTCTCGGAGCTACGCCTGTTGGTGGAGCGCCAAACCGGAGTCGTCCTTGATTGTCCCAACAGCGCCCTGGCCGCGCATGTCGCCGATTACGTCGAGGCCCAGAGCCTGGGTTCGTCCACGACGCTGCTGGACCGTCTGCGCTCCTCTGACCAGGACCCTTCCGGCCTGTCGACTCTGCTCGACGGCTTGGTCAATACCAATACCGGCTTCTTCCGTCATCCCGGAGCGCTCAATGCCCTGACGCGGCAGGTGGTGCCGCAGCTTTGTACCCGCAAGTCGGCGGACGGGCCCAGCCCGCTTCGCATCTGGAGCGCGGGCTGCTCCACCGGAGAAGAGACCTACTCCATCGCCATCGCGGTGTGTGACGGGTTGAGCCAGAGCGGCGCCGGCGGTGCCACGAACGGCAACGGCCAGAGCAACGGCAATGGCAATGGAAAGACTGCCGCACGCAGTGGAGGCATTGCCGACAGCACAGTGTCCGGTTCGGGGCCCGCAAACATCGGCGCAGGATGGTCGATCCACATCGTGGGCAGCGACTTGCTGCCGCAAAACATCGAGACCGCCGATCGCGGCATATACCGGCAATCCGCGCTGGACGGCCTGCCGCCAGCCACCATCCGCAACTATTTCTCGAAAATCAGTTCGCCGGTAGTTGCGGCGGATGTCGCGCAGAACGACGTCGAAGACGAAACGCCGACCCCGAACCCGGGAAAGAATGGCGCTTCCGGCACAATCCAGACGGCTCCGGCCATGGCTGCACATCTGTTGGTAAAGCCCCGGCTGCGCAGCCTGGTGACTTTCAATTGCATGAACCTGGCACGCCCCGGCTACATCGGACGCTTCGACTGCATCTTCTGCATGGACGTGCTGCCCCACTTCTCTCGCGCCCAGCGCATCGCTCTGCTGGAGCGCTTGCATCTTTATCTCGAACCCGGCGGATACCTTTTTCTGAGCCAGACCGAAAAGCTCTGCGCCCCCAATCTTAACTTCCGCTCCGAAACCTTCGACGGCTATACGTTCCACCGCAAGCCGCTGGCAGCGAGCGCGGCGTACGGACGGTAGCAGAAAAGACAAACACGTGGAGTCGCTAGATCGACTCAGGTCCTCGTAGAAACGGATTCACCACTTCGATGCCATCCAGCGTTTGGCCTGACTGCAAATCCTCAGTGAGCAGGTAGTGGCAAGCGGCAGCCTTGGCTGCAGCCACGATCAACGAGTCCCAGTAGGAAAGCCGGAAGCGGTCCTGGATTTTCCACCCTTGTTCCAGTAGAGCCGCGTCCGCGATCACTGGATTCCACGCCAGTAGGTCGCGAATTTCCGCGCGCGCCTCCTCAATCCGGGCCGGCCGCTTGCGTACCGCGTTGACGTAGAACTCTCCAAGCACCTGGAAGCTCACGCGCCCCCTGCGAGTCTTCCATAACTCCGTACGCCAGTTCCGCGCGGCTAGCTGTTTCTTTGGGTCTGCCTCGTCCAAGGCGTAAAGGAATATGTTGGAATCAACGAAGACGGGAGCGGTCATGCGCTTCCTCGCGCGTCAGATAGCGGCCGGTGCTCCGCAGAAAAGGCTTGCGTCCCAGCGCCCTCCGCATAGCCCGCTCATAGCCATCCTGCGCGGTCATGCGCTCCTTCAGCAATTCACCCAGCAGCCGGGAAACACTGGTATCCCGCCGCGCCGCCTCGATGCGGGCCCACTGGGCGACGTCTTCCTCCAAGGTGACGGTCACATTGCGGAGTTGTGTTTTGGTTGACACGAAAACAGTGTAACACGAAATTAGTGTAATCGCAAAAGCTCAATGCCGATAGCGGGCAGAGATAGAACCCAGGTAAAGCCTTACGCGAACAGGAATTCCTTCGTCCTCAACTCCTTAATCGTGTCCCTCAACTTCGCCGCCTTCTCGAACTCAAACCGCTTGGCGGCTTCGCGCATATCGCTTTCAAGTTTGACGACATACGCGTCTAGCTCCGGCTGCGACTTGAACTCCGGCATGCCCTCGGCTTCGCCGCCGGTCAGGTCGGTGTAGTCGGCGGCCACGATCCCGGCCAGCGTCATATCCAACGGACGCACGATCGATTCCGGCGTGATTCCGTTCTCTTCGTTGTAGGCAGTCTGAATGGCTCGTCTACGCAAAGTTTCATCCATCGCGCGCTTCATCGAGTCCGTCATGCGGTCGGCGTAGAGGATCGCGCGCCCGTTCAGATGGCGCGCGCAGCGGCCTATCGTCTGAATCAAAGATCCCTGCGAGCGCAGGAAGCCTTCTTTATCCGCATCGAGAATGGCCACGAGCGAAACTTCCGGCAAGTCCAGGCCCTCGCGCAGCAGATTGATGCCGATCAGAACATCGAACTCGCCCTTGCGCAGATCGCGCAGAATCTTCACTCGCTCCAGCGTTTCAATCTCCGAGTGCATGTAGCGGCACTTCACGCCCACTTCTGCGTAGTACTCTGCCAGGTCTTCCGACATGCGCTTGGTCAGCGTGGTGACCAGCACGCGCTCGCCTTTCTCCACGCGCGCGCGAATCTCGTGCAGCAGGTCGTCAATCTGCCCCTTGACCGGTCGTACTTCAACCTCCGGATCGATCAGCCCCGTCGGCCGGATAATCTGCTCGACGACCACGCCTGCGGATTTGGTCAGCTCATACGGCCCCGGCGTCGCCGAAACGTAAACCAGTTGATTCGTGCGATGCTCGAACTCTTCGAATGTCAGCGGGCGGTTATCGAGCGCCGATGGCATGCGGAAGCCGTATTCCACCAGTGTTTCTTTGCGCGAGCGATCTCCGGCATACATGCCGCGCAACTGCGGCACGGTCTGGTGCGACTCGTCGATGAACATCAGGTAATCGCGCGGGAAATAATCCAGCAGTGTCGGCGGAGGCTCGCCCGGCATCCGCCCGGTGAAATGCCGCGAATAATTCTCAATGCCGTGGCAGTAGCCCATCACCTTGATCATCTCCAGATCGAACTTCACCCGCTGGTGAATGCGCTGCGCCTCGACCACGCGGCCTTGTTTTTCCAACTCCACTTCCCACCACGCCAGCTCTTTCTTGATCGACTCCACCGCCGACGCCCGGGTCTCATCTTTCATCACATAGTGCGTCTTGGGGTAAATCGGTAGCCGCATATACTTCTGCTTCACCGTGCCAAACAGGGGATCGATCTGCGCCAGCGACTCCACCTGATCTCCCCAAAGCTCGATGCGGTAAGCCATGTCTTCGTAAGTAGGGAAGACTTCGATCACGTCGCCGCGCACACGGAACGTGCCGCGCTTGAACTCGCCGTTCGTGCGCTCGTAAAGAATGTCAACCAGCTTGCGCGTGATGTCCTCGCGCGCGATCTTCTGGCCTTTTTCCAGAAACAGCATCATGCCGTAGTAAGCCTCGGGTGATCCCAGGCCATAGATGCAGCTCACCGAGGCCACAATCAGCGCATCGCGGCGTTCAAACAGAGACTTGGTCGCAGAAAGCCGGAGCTTGTCGAGCTCATCGTTGATGGTCGCTTCTTTTTCGATGTAGAGATCGGCGGCCGGGACGTAAGCCTCAGGCTGGTAGTAATCGTAATAGGAAACGAAATACTCGACCGCGTTGTGCGGGAAGAAATTCTTGAACTCGTGGTAAAGCTGCGCCGCCAGCGTTTTGTTATGCGCCATGACCAGCGCCGGACGGTTCACCGCCTCGATCACCTTGGCCATGGTGTAGGTCTTGCCTGAACCGGTGACACCCAGCAAAACCTGATGCTGCTCGCGGTCATACACGCCGCGCAGCAGCGACTCGATGGCGCGCCCCTGATCTCCCTGCGGCTTGTAATCGGAAACGAGTTTGAAGTCCATGGAAGCTCTTAGCTGTTAGCTCTTAGCCTTTAGCCCTTCGCCACGGCTTGTGTGGGGCCGGGTCTCTGACCCGGCCACGCCGAGCAAGGCTCGGCCCGGTTTCCTCGCCAAGTAGATACTGCACACACAGGCAGCAATTTCGCCGCGTGAGAATCTTTCTATTATAACGCCGCAGAAATTCGGAGCTAACCAGCGGAAGGAAATCCGCGAAGATCCGTGTAAATCCGTGGCAAGAAAATTCCTGCCTGACCAATGCCCCTATAACTCCGCCAGCACCCGATGCACCAGATAAATAGAAATCGATCCTTCGCCCACAGCCGAGGCCACGCGCTTCACATTTCCGGCGCGCACATCGCCCACGGCAAACACTCCCGGCAGGCTCGTCTCCAGCATCAACGGCACTCGCGCCAGCGGCCACTTGAAATCATGCATGACGGGATCCAGATCTCTCCCAGTGAGAATGAAGCCCTTGTTATCGAGCGCCACGCAGCCTTTCAACCACTCGGTGCGCGGAGAAGCTCCCGCCATGATGAACACGTGCCGGATATCGTGGGTCGAAATCTCGCCCGTATTTTTGTCCTGCCAGGTCACCCGCTCTAGTTGCGTATCGCCGTCGAGGCCGACGATCTCGGTGCAGTAATGCATCTCAATCGCGGGATTTTCCTCGATGCGTTGAATCAGGTAGCGCGACATCGTCTCCGACAACTGGTTCGCCCTTACCAGGATGTGAACTTTGCTGGCCGTCTGCGAAAGGTACACGGCCGCCTGTCCGGCGGAGTTGCCGCCGCCCACCACAATTACGTCCTCCTTCCCGCACAACTGCGCTTCAATGTAGGTGGCGCCGTAGTAAACGCCCTGGCCTTCAAACTTCTTGAGGTTTTCGATGTTCGGCTTGTTGTATTGCGCTCCGCTGGCGATTACGACCGCGCGCGCGCGAATGGTTTGGCCGCACTCCACGGTCAATTCGTAAGGCCGGCGGTCGCAATTCAATTTCGTCACGCTGTTGGCGATCAGCACCTTGGCGCCAAACTTCTGCGCTTGCGCTGCGGCGCGGCCCGCCAGTTCCTGCCCCGAGATTCCCATGGGGAAGCCCAAATAGTTTTCGATCTTGGAACTCGATCCCGCCTGTCCACCGGGAGACTCCGCCTCAATCACCAGAACGTCCAAGCCCTCGGATGCGGCATAAACGGCCGCGGCCAGGCCTGACGGTCCGGCGCCGACGATCACCAGATCCCGCACTTCCGATGCTGTGATGTGAGCGTTCAATCCCAGACAGCGAGCCAGTTCCTGGATCGACGGCTTGCGCAGCACCGTGCGGTTGTTGCAGATGACCACGGGAACTTCATCGAGCGCAACGTGAAATTGGTCGAGCAAGTCCTGGTAGCTCGTGTCGACATCGAGATCCACAAAGGTAAACGGATGTCCGTTGCGGGTGAGAAACTCGCGCAGCCGCAGGGTCTGGGACGAGTGCCGCGACCCCAACAAAATCACATTTCCAAAGCCACGGTTGATCAAGGCCACGCGGCGCAGAATGAAAGCGCGCATGAAGATTTCGCTCAACTCGGCGTCTCGGGCCACCATCGCCCTGAGGTCATGGTTGCTCATCTGGAGGAATTCGCCCGCTTCCGTAACCCGGCCGCGCACCAGGCAGAGGCGGCCGGTGAGCGTGGTCATTTCTCCGGTGAATTCTCCGGCGTAGTGTTTGACGATCAGCCGTTCGCCGTGACGGTCGGGCTGCACGATCTCCATGCTGCCGGAGAGCAGCACGAAAAATGGCACGTCGCCGTCGCCCGGCTCAAACAGGATGTCTCCCACTTGCAGATTTCGCACCTGGCTGGAAGGACGAATGCGGTTGATCTGTTCCGCAGTCAGCACAGGAAAAGCTTCGCCGCGGAACTCGGCCGACAGAGGGGTTAACTGGGCAGACATGGTTTCTCCCTGCAAGACGAGTTAAAACAAGCCTGAAAATAGTAGATGATGCGGATACCGATTCGGGTTCAGCGGCCGGCGAACTCCTTAGTTGGATGCCGCTCCCACGCGAGTTTCCTGCGCGTTCACCGCCTGCCACCTGCCGTCGCGATACTCAAAGACATCGGTGAACAATAAGCGGTCGAGTTCCTTTCCGTTCTCAGTGGTTGTGATGAGGATTCCATTCACAATGCCGACTTCGCCGTATATCCGCACCTGCATATGATCCAGATGTTCCTTGCGGGTTGCGGGCCGCAGATGTTTCATGAGCCAGTCAATATTCTGCGCCTTGGTGAGAAAAAGGCCCGCGGAAACTGGATGCACGAAGTCCGGAGCCAGGATGCGGTCTAGGGTCGCCGCATCCCGGGCGTTGAGCCATTCGTCTTCGAGTGCGGTGAGTGACTGTTTGTCGGACTCCGGGGTACGACCGCCAGACGCGGCCACGGGCGTTAGCCGGACAAGGCTGGCAAGAAGTAGCAAAGTAACCAAGAAGGAGTTGCGAAGCATCTGGAATGTCTCCTGCAGAGATCCCAGGATTTATGACGGCCGAATCTGAAATAAGTAAGCGAGTCTACTTCGGATCCTGCACATCCCCCACGCTCACAATCCTCGCGGTGGCGCGGAACTTCTTGTAATCGCGGAAAGTCTGCTCCAGGCCGACATCAAAGTTTTTGAGCAGGGCGACGCGCACGTCGATCTTTGCCGTGACGTGGAGCGGCAGCCAGACTTCATCGTTTACTCGCGTCTGCTCCAGCATGAAGCGCGAACCCTCGTGAAAGCGCGCCAGAAACAATCCCCAGGTAATCGTGTCCAGGCATTCCACGTCCATCTTGGCCAGTTGCAGATCGCTCTTGTCGATCCAGACCCGCCCGCGGAATTTCGACAAAAACTTGGATTCCTTCATATGCGGCACGAACTCAGGGCGCGGCTCGCCATCAATCACCCACGCCTCGCGTCCCCCGACCAGCTCCGTTCCCACCAGTTTGAAGTTGTATGCGTCGGCGACCTCGCGTACGAATTTACGTTCGTCTTCACGATCTTTGTCTTCTTTCTCTTGCCGCTTCTTGCGATCGCCCTCCGATTCGTTCTTGCGCTTGTCGATGATCTTCTGGATCTTTTCTTCCTCCTTGGCGGCGTCTTTCGGGCCGAGCGCTTTGTCGTCCTTCTCGATCAGCCGTTGCACCTGCTCGCCATAGATCTCCAGCACGTCGTAGGTCTTGATCTCGGTAGACTTGGTTTGCCCCTTGCCATCCAGCTTGTTCTCCACATCGCGCTCAATATAGGTGTAGTCGCGCAGCCGTTTGTCGTTCTCGAGGTCCTTGTCGGCCACCACACGAAACAACCGCTGCATCTGCTCTTGCGAGAGAAGGCCATTCGCGTCGGGCTTCAAATCGGGCAAGGAAGCGGCGCCCGGGGGGGGCTCCTTAACCCCGTTCTCAGAATGTGACACGGTCGCGGCGGGTGATGATGCCGTTTGACTGGACGGAGCCTCAGCCGCCGGACTGGATCGATCCTGCTGCCCAAGAACCGGCAGACCAGCCAGCAGAACAACCAGCAAAATGAGTGGAGCGAGACCCAGCTTCTTCATGATGAACATTACGTTCTTAGAAGGCGGGGAGTTCCGTCAAGATGCATGAAAATGACACCCCATCCAGGCTTCACCCGGTTGCTTACAATCTCCCTTGTGCCAACGTCTAAAATACGGAGTGCCAAGGAGGGTTCCATGACGCGACGGCAGTTTGGTGCGTGCATCTTCGTCGTTTCTCCGCTGCTTAGGCTGACTTGTGCCGCGCAGCCAGCCCCCGCTCCGCGCGTCGTGGACCTGACGGCGTCTGACGGCATTGCCCTCAAGGCGACATATTACGCTGCCGCCAAGCCCGGTCCGGGAATCCTGCTGCTGCACCAATGCAACCGGCAGCGCAAGGTTTGGGATGATCTCGCCGGCCGCCTGGCGGCATCGGGACTGAGTGTCCTTACGGTCGATTTCCGAGGTTTTGGCGAAAGTGCCGGCACTCCGCTCGACAAACTTTCTCCTGACGAAATCAACAAGGTCTTCGTCGAGAAGTTTCCTGCCGATGTGGATACTGCTTTCCGCTATCTCATCTCCCAGCCCGGCGTTGCGCGCTACTCGATTGGCGCCGGGGGAGCGAGTTGTGGCGTCAACCAGGCGGTGCAACTGGCGCGCCGCCATCCCGAAGTGAAGTCATTGGTCCTGTTGTCAGAAACTACCGATAGCGCTGGGCGGGAATTCCTTCGCCACGCGCCGCAGTTGCCGCTCTTCATGGCCGTTGCCGACGACGATGATGATCCCGGCGTGGTGAAGATGATGCAGTGGTTGTTCAGCCTGTCGCCGAACCCAGCCAACAAGCTTGAACATTATTCTGTCGGCGGGCACGGAGTGGAAATGTTCTCCGCCCACAAAGAATTGCCCGGGATGATCGTGGACTGGTTCGGAAGCACTTTAGGAGCAGGCGCAAGCGCCGCGGCCACCGCCGCATCTGCCCCGGCATCGCACGAGTCCAATTTCCTGGAGGCGATGGATCGTCCGGGCGGCGTGAGTAAGGCGTTACAGATGTTCGCGGAGGCACGGCAACGCGATCCCAAGGCCAAGTTGTTCTCGGAAGCCCTGATGAACCGCCTCGGCTACGAGCATTTGCAGGCGGGCGATACCAAGGGTGGCGTCGACCTCCTCAAGCTCAACGTCGACGCCTATCCCAACTCGGCGAATGCCTACGATAGCCTGGGCGACGCCTATCTGGCGGACGGTCAGAAGGAGTTAGCCCGAAAGAGTGCGCAACAGGCTCTCGCACTCCTGGCGTCAGACACAACCGACACAGAAGCGCGGCGCAACGACATCAAAACCAACGCGGAGCAGAAGCTTAAGCAATTGGGCGAGGTCCCGAAGTAGCTCGAACACGATCACGGGTCTTTGTAGGCTTTTCCCAGACATTCCGCCTGAAACAGGCGATCATCCAGGCGATGCAGGCTCTTGGCCATGGCCGGTGTAATCAGTGGGTAGTGCCTGACGTCGAACAGGTGATACACGATAAACCAGACGGGCTTGTCGGTGGTCATCCAGTTCTGACGATCGAACCGTTTCAAATTGACGGGAACTGAGTAGCGGCGCAGGGTACGCTCCCGCCGCAGGTTGAAATATCCGTTGAAATAAGTGATGGCCAGCTCGCGCAGCGTGCGGTGCACCGGCTCGCGCCAGCGGCATCCCGTGTAATTCGATTTGGCGACTGCGCCCCAGCCTCCGTTCTGGCGGAAAATGGCAATCACGTGGTCGGTATCGTGCTCGGCTTCAAAATCCAGCAGCAGCGGGGGATATCCGTTGGCGCGCAGGGCCGCGGCGGCGAAGATGGCGCCTTCGAGGGAGTGTGCCGTTTGTTCGGCCAACACCCGCCGCGGCGACCATGCCGTATCCGCCAGGTGATAGGGAGCGTCGTCGAGGAATTTCTGGATGCCGTGCGGATCCTTCATGCCGCGCAGCTTGCGCAGCTCCGAAGCCGTGAAGCCCATTGAATCGCTCATCGTCGGATGAGTTTACATGAAGGGCATGGCCAGAGAAGAACAAGCTCGGGACCGCGGCTCGCCACGCCCTCACGCGAATACCACAGCCAGCTCCTGTGGCGAATCCACCAGCACGTCCGGCGGACACTCCTCCAGCGTGTGTGGGGCAAAGCCGTAACTCACGCCCACCGTCCACAGTCCGGCATTGAGCCCGGTTTCCACGTCGACGTGTGAGTCACCGACGATCACGGCCTCTTCCGGACGCACGCCGTTTTCTGCGAGCAATTTGCGCGCGCCTTCGGGATCAGGCTTCTTGGTGGCAAAACTGTTCCCACCGTAGATCTGTGTGAAGAACTGTCCCAGCCCCAGTGCCTCGACGATGGCCCGCGAGGGAATTACTGGCTTGTTCGAGAGCACCGCCATCTTGCGCGGCTTTCCATTGGATGAGGTTTGAACGGCAGTGAGCGCTTCCTTTACTCCGGCGTAGACCGTGGTGTGGTCCAACTTATGCTCACGGTAGTAGGAGAGGAAAAACTGCAGCCCCCGGCGCACGACCGCGTCGTCCACCGCCTCGCTGCCCAGTGCCCGCTGAATCAGGATGGGCGCGCCGTCGCCCACGTAGCTGGCGATCACGTCGTCAGGCAATTCGGGCCTTCCGATGTGGCGCAGCGCGGCGTTCACCGAGTGCACCAGATCGAGGCGCGAATCAATCAGCGTGCCGTCAAGATCGAAGATCACCAGCTTGATGGTGCGGGGATCAAAAGCGCGGCGGGTCTGGATCATGTGTGCTTCCAGAATAAACGATTGCCGCCGCAGAGACGTTTCCTGGCAACGTATCGTGTGCGCCGAAAGGCCGACGTTAGGAAGTCTTGACACATGATCCATATTTCCAGTAATATCGAAATATGCAAATGTCTTCACCCACCAAGAGCAGCGAACGCATCGCCAAATATGCCGACATGTTTTCGGCCATGGGCACCGAGCCCCGGCTGCGCATCATGCAACTGCTGCTCACGGCGCATCCCGAGGGTCTGGTAGTCGGCGACATTCAGAGCGAGCTGGAAATTCCGAATTCCACCCTCTCGCACCATCTGGACAAGCTGCGGAACGAAGAACTGGTGGAAGTGCAGCGCGAGGGGACGTTTCTGCGCTACACCGCCAATACCGAAGCTCTGCAAGAGTTGCTGCAATTCCTCTATGCCGAGTGCTGCACGCGCAACAAGGCACTCAAACCGGAACAGATCGTTCGACTCTGCAAATAAGGAGAACCGTTTATGAGCACCACCGATGCGACCGGAATCGATACCCCCGACATCAAAGAAGTCGTCAAAGAGAAGTATGGCCAAGCCGCGCTGCGTGTGAAGTCCGGCGGCAGTTCCTGCTGCGGCGCCACGGCCCGTACCGGCTGCGACCCGATTACCGCCAATCTTTACGATGCCTCGCAGGCCGGACAGATCCCTGAGGAAGCTCTGCTGGCTTCGCTCGGCTGTGGCAATCCGACCGCTCTTGCCAAACTAAATCCAAGCGAGGTTGTGCTCGACCTGGGCTCCGGCGGCGGTATTGATGTGCTGCTCTCTGCCCGGCGTGTGGGGCCGACCGGGAAAGCCTACGGTCTCGACATGACCGATGAAATGCTTGCGCTGGCCAACGAAAACAAGCGCAGGGCGGGCGTGGAGAACGTCGAGTTTCTCAAGGGCGAGATTGAAAACATTCCCCTGCCCGACAATTCCGTGGACGTGATCATTTCCAATTGCGTCATCAACCTTTCCGCGGACAAAGATCGCGTGCTGCGCGAGGCGTTCCGCGTGCTCAAGCCGGGCGGCCGCTTTGCCGTGTCCGATGTCGTGACGCGCGGCGAGATGCTGCCCGAGATTCGCCAAAGCGTGCTGGCGTGGGTGGGTTGCATCGCGGGAGCGCTCGAAGAAAATGATTATCGGAGCAAGTTGGCCTCTGCAGGATTCGCCCAAATCGAGGTTGAGCCCACCCGCATCTATCGTACCGAAGACGCGCGGGAATTTCTGATCGGAGAGGGCATCGATGTCGACGCCCTCGCTCCACAGGTGGACGGCAAGTTCCTGAGCGCGTTTATTCGTGCCGTGAAGCCGAAGGCGAAAGAGGCCTGCTGTGGTCCGACGTGCTGCAAAGCGTAGCGCCGCTGTCTCGGCGGCCTCGAGGTGAGCGTGAAAAAAACCTACAACGTTTTGTTCTTGTGCACTGGCAACTCAGCGCGCTCGATCATGGCCGAAGCGATTATGAATCACAAAGGCCGGCCTAACTTTAGCGCCTATAGCGCGGGCAGCCATCCCTCGGGAACGGTCCGGCCCGAGGCGTTGCGGCAACTGGCGGCAGCGCATTTGCCAACGAGCGGTCTGAGGAGCAAGGGATGGGACGAGTTTTCGCAGCCAGACGCGCCGAGACTCGATTTTGTGTTCACCGTCTGTGACAATGCGGCCAACGAAGTGTGCCCGGTATGGCCAGGTCAGCCGATGACCGCACACTGGGGCGTGCCCGATCCCGCGGCAGTGCGGGGCACGGAGGAGCAAGTGGAAAAGGCTTTCCGCGACGCGTTCTTCCTGCTTGATCGTAGAATCAGCCTGTTCCTGAGTCTGCCACTCTCCACCCTGCACGGGCTGGCGCTGAAAAAAGAAATCGACAACATCGGACGGCAATGACCGGCCGCGAAGCCGCTTCGCGAGTTTTAGAAATGGGACGCGGATTGCCGGTTGGGCAGGCCACGGAGTTCTGCAGATGAAAACGACGAATCGTCTCAGCTTTCTGGATCGATACCTGACTCTCTGGATTTTCGCCGCCATGCTGGCGGGTGTAGGAGCGGGCTGGGCACTGCCTGGCATCGTGCCTTTCTTGAACCGCTTCAGCGTCGGTACCACATCTGTCCCTATTGCCGTCGGCCTCATTCTGATGATGTACCCGCCGCTGGCCAAGGTCCGGTACGAGGAGTTGGGAGAGGTTTTCCGGAACAAGAAAATCCTCGGCCTCTCACTCCTACAAAACTGGGTGATCGGGCCGGTGCTGATGTTTGTCCTGGCGATCGTGTTTCTGCGGGACTATCCCGAGTATATGGCGGGCCTCATCATGATTGGGCTGGCGCGTTGCATCGCGATGGTGATTGTTTGGAACGAACTTGCGAAGGGTGACACGGAATATGCAGCCGGGCTGGTCGCCTTCAACTCTGTGTTCCAGGTATTGTTCTACTCGGTGTATGCATGGATATTCGTCACCAAGCTGCCGCAGTGGTTTGGACTGCACGGTTCGGTGGTCAACGTCTCCATTCGTGACATTGCCAACAGTGTCTTTATTTATCTCGGCATCCCCTTTCTTGCCGGGATGGTCACGCGATTCCTGTTGGTACGTGCGCGCGGCAAACAGTGGTACGAGAAAAGCTTCATTCCGCGCATCAGCCCCATCACACTCATTGCGCTGTTGTTCACGATCGTGGTGATGTTCTCACTGAAGGGCAGCTATATTGTCCGGCTGCCTCTGGATGTGGTTCGGATCGCGATTCCCCTCCTGATTTACTTCGTAGTCATGTTCCTGGTCTCGTTCTACATGGGCCGCAAGCTCGGGGCGGACTACTCGAAGACCGCAACGTTGTCGTTCACGGCGGCCAGCAACAATTTTGAATTGGCGATCGCAGTTGCGGTCGCGGTATTCGGCATCAACTCGGGTGCTGCGTTTGCCGCGGTGATTGGGCCTCTGGTGGAAGTCCCGGCGCTGATTGGGCTGGTGAATGTTGCTCTGTATTTCCAGCGGCGCTACTTTGGCGAGAATGCTGCCGACCTGCGGGCGGTTCCCATTTGTGGGCCAGTGGGGAAGCAATGAGCGGCAAAAGAGGGTTAGAATCTCACTTCTCCCGGCTACTACCTATTTGACAGTCCCGCCCGGCCTTCCTAAACTGCGACCATGGAAGTTCGCTTGCAACCCGAGAAGGAAGGACAGTTGGCGCAAATCGCTGCCCAAAGAGGGCTGAACCCGGACGAACTCGCCCAACAAGTTCTGGGGCGCTATCTGGAAGACGACCGACACTTCGTCGAGGCCGTCAATGTTGGCCTGGCGGCCGCGGATCGCGGGGATTTCGTGGAGCATGAGGACGTAGGTAAGAAGTTGAAACAGATCTTGCAGCGTTAAAGCGCTTGCGCTGGACGACTCCCGCCGCCAACGATCTCTACACCATCGTTGAATACATTCAACAAGACAATCCCGATGCCGCTACCGATGTGACGCAAACTATTTATGACGGCTGCGACGGTCTGAGACGTTTTCCTCATCGCGGTCGCAAGGGACGGATCGACGGCACCCGGGAGCTCGTCTTCCCCGGACTACCCTACCTTGTCGTCTACCGGGTTCGGGATCAAGTAGTGGAAATCGCACGCATTTATCACGGTGCCCAAGACCGGCCCTAAAGGACGCGCGGGTCAGGCCGGTGACTAAAGTTCCTGACGTCCCGTCTGCAAGAACTTGCATGTTTTCCAATCGCCCATTCCGATTTACAATGCAACCTGCCCGGTAATGCTTGGCACCGAATCTTACGAAGCCGGATATTCATCACATACTTATAGGAACCGGATGGCGACCACCAAAACTGATCCCAAGCTGTCCATTGCAAGCCGCGGCGGCAGGCAGTCCCAGAGCGTCGAGGGGCTGACGCACGAGCAGTTGATCGAAGCCTACCGCATCATGTATACCTCCCGGCGGATCGATGACCGGGAAATCCTGCTCAAGCGGCAGCAGAAGATTTTTTTCCAGATGTCGGGAGCCGGGCATGAGGCCATCGGCGTCGCTGCCGGGATGACGCTGAAGGCGGGCTACGACTGGTTCTATCCTTATTATCGCGACCGCGCCTTGTGTCTGGCACTGGGCGCCAAGCCGCTGGAGATGTTTCTGCAGGCGGTGGGCGCGGCCGACGATCCCAGTTCCGGCGGACGCCAGATGCCTTCGCACTGGGGATACAAGCGCCTGAACATCGTGACTCAGTCGTCGCCGACGGGATCGCAGATTCTGCAGGCCGTGGGATGCGCCGAGGCTGGGCGGTATTTTTCGCAGCACCCCAAGGCAGCAGAAATCCCACCCTTCGACAAGCTCAGGGCAGGCTCCTTCGCAAAGAACGCGAAAGATGGGCCACCCAGTTCCGTGGATTATCGCCAGTTCAAAGACGTGACCTTCCAGGGCGACGAGGTGGCCTACGTTTCCCTGGGTGACGGGACCACGAGCGAGGGCGAGTTCTGGGAGGCGATGAACGCTGCCGCGCTCAACAAGCTGCCGGTGATTTTCTGCGTGCAGGATAACGGCTACGCGATCTCCGTCCCGGTGGAAATCCAGACCGCCGGAGGCAGCATTTCGCGGCTGGTCTCGGGATTCCCGAATTTTCATTTTGAGGAAGTGGATGGCACCGATCCGGTGGCCAGTTGCGCCGCATTTCAGCGGGCCGCGCAATATTGCCGTGAGGGCCACGGGCCGGCGTTTGTGCATGCACACGTGATCCGTCCCTATTCTCATTCGCTCTCCGACGATGAACGTTTGTACCGTCCGGACTCCGAGCGCGAGCGCGATGCCGCCCGCGATCCGGTTTCGCGCACGCAAATGTTCTTGCTGCGCGAGGGCATTCTCGACGAGAAGGGCATCAACGAACTGGAAAAGAAAGTTGAGGAGGAACTCCAGATCGCGGTAGATCATGCCCTGGAAGCCTTGCCCGCCGCGCCCGAGAGCGTGCTGAAGTATGTGTACTCGCCCGATCTCGATCCGGCGTCGGCAGCATTCGATACGCAGGCCGTGGTGGGACCCGATTCCCCCGATGGCAAAAAGCCGGTGGCCAAGACCATGGCCGACTTGATCAACGTCACGCTGCGCGACGAAATGAAGCGCGACGAGCGCATCGTCATCTTCGGCGAAGACGTGGCCGATTGCAGCCGCGAAGAGTACCTGAAGCGCAAGCTGGTCAAAGGCAAAGGCGGAGTCTTCAAACTGACGTTCGGCTTGCAGAACGAGTTTGGCCCCGACCGTGTGTTCAATTCGCCGCTGGCCGAGGCCGCCATCGTGGGCCGCGCCACGGGCATGGCCACGCGCGGGCTCAAGCCGGTGGTCGAGATCCAGTTCTTCGACTACATCTGGCCGGCGATGATGCAGATTCGCGACGAGCTGTCGGTGATCCGCTGGCGCTCGAACAACGCATTCTCCTGCCCGGTCGTAATTCGGGTCGCCATCGGCGGATATCTCACTGGCGGCGCGATTTATCACTCGCAGTGCGGCGAGAGCGTGTTCACGCATATTCCGGGGCTGCGCGTGGTGTTTCCCTCCAACGCGCTGGATGCGGCCGGACTGCTGCGTACCGCGATTCGCTGCGACGATCCCGTGCTGTTTCTCGAGCACAAGCGCTTGTACCGCGAGACCTTCGGGCGCGCGCCTTATCCCGGGCCGGATTACATGATTCCGTTCGGCAAGGCCAAGATCGTGCATCCTGGAACGGACCTGACCGTGATCACTTATGGCGCGGTAGTTCCGCGTGCGCTGCAGGCGGCGCAAAAGCTGGAGCGCGAGCACGGCGTCAAGGTGGAGTTGATTGATTTGCGGAGCCTGAATCCGTTTGACTGGGATACGATTGCCGCATCAGTTGGAAAGACAAATCGCGTCCTCGTGGCCTATGAAGACACTTTGAGCTGGGGCTACGGCGCCGAAATCGCGGCGCGCATCGCCGATCAACTCTTCGATCATCTGGATGCGCCCGTGCGCCGCGTAGCCGCCGCCGACACTTTTGTTGCCTACCAGCCGATTCTGGAAGACGCCATTCTGCCGCAGGCCAACGACCTGTTCCGCGCCATGAAGGAACTGGCGGAGTACTAAGGGCAGTTTCCGGTTTCCAGTTTCCGGTTGCCAGCACAGACGCCACCGGATTTCCCACCCTGCTAGAGTCTTCCATCTCCGGGAGTTCCTTCTCAATTGACTGTGCTTTCGACATCCCCCTAAAATCGAACGCCACTTTTCTAGGGGGATCGATGACACCGCTTCGTCGCCATGCTCATATCCTTGTCTTCATTCTTGCCGCTGCGTCCGCCGTTGCGGCCCAAACAGCCGTAACCACCTATCACTACTACAACAACCGCACCGGCTGGAATTCGAGCGAGACCGTGCTGACTCCAACGAACGTGGCCAGTTCTAAGTTCGCCTTGCTGACCACGGTCCCGCTGGACGATCAGGTCGATGCCCAGCCGCTCCTGGTTCCGGGCGTGAACATCACGGCCGGGAACTACAAGGGGAAGCATGATGTCGTGTATGTGGTCACGGAAAATGATACGGTCTACGCCATCGACGCCAGTGCCGGCACCGTGCTGCTGAGTCAGAACCTTGGGAAACCCGTTCAGTGGCCGCTCGGCTGCAACAACAACGGGCCGAACGTGGGCATCAACTCTACACCGGTCATCGACGCCAGCAGCAACACGCTGTACCTGATCGCCTATACACAGGACAGCTCCGGACCTACCCATCGGCTGCACGCGCTCGATCTGGGCAGCCTCGCGGACAAGATGACGCCGCAAGTCGTGGCCGCCTCGCACACGCTCAGCGATGGAACCACTTTCGTTTTCAATGCCGCCTACCAGCGGCAACGTCCCGGCCTGCTGCTGGCGAATGGCAACATCTACGCTGGATTCGGGAGCTTCTGTGATTTTGCCGCCAACGTTTCGCGCGGCTGGCTGCTGGGCTGGAATGCATCCTCGCTGGCGCCCCTCTCCGCCAATCGTCTGAACGATACCCAGGCCACTTCTCCGGACGGCTTCTTCTTGTCCTCGATTTGGATGTCGGGCTATGGCCTCGCGACCGACGACTCCGGCAACATCTTGTTCGTCACCGGAAACTCCGACTACTCCGGAACCACGTATGACGGCGTTTCCAACATTCAGGAAAGCGTGGTGAAAGTTTCGTCGGACCTCACAACTGTTCTCGATCTTTTCACGCCTTCGAACCAGGCCAGCCTGGACCAGGTGGACGCGGACTTCGGCTCCGGCGGCGTGCTTGTTCTGCCCGACCAGCCCGGCTCCGTGCCGCATCTGGCGGTGGCCGCCGGCAAGGTCGGCAGCATGTTCCTGCTGAATGAAGACCACCTGGGCGGATATTCGACCACCAGGAACAACGTCCTCGGCAACTACGCCATCGGCGGTTGTTGGTGTGGGGAGTCCTACTTTGTGGATCCGAACGACGGCGCGGCCCGCGTGGTGAGCAGCGGAAACCGAAGTGTGGGCGTCTGGAAGCTGCAGACTTCACCGCGCCCGGCGTTGAGCTATGTCAACCACTCGCTGGCCATCAGCGGCTTTGGACAGAGTCCCGGCTTCTTCACCAGCGTCTCGTCGAATGGCAAGGCCAGCCCGATCATCTGGGCCGTATCGCGGCCTTATTCCCAGCAGGCGAACAAGATTTTTCTCTATGCGTTTGACCCCGAGTCGGCAAGTCCCATGACCCGGCTTTTCCGCGGCGAAGCCGGGGCCTGGCCCAACTTTGGCGGCAATTCGAATCTGGTTCCAGTCGTGGCTAACGGCAAAGTCTATGTCGGCAGCAACAAGCAACTGCAGATCTTCGGACTGAAGCCGTAAACGTTTGCGGCGCGTCGATTCGCGGGCCGTTATTCTGCAAACAACGCCTTATAGAGTCCTCCGCCGAGTGCGCCGCCAATGAGCGGCGCCACCCAGAACATCCACAACTGCTGCAAGGCCAGGCCGCCGGCAAAAATTGCGGGCCCGGTGCTGCGGGCGGGATTCACGGATGTGTTGGTGACGGGAATGCACACCAGGTGAATCAGCGTGAGGCAGAGTCCGATGGCAATAGGAGCGAATCCTTTGGGCGCACGGTTGTCGGTGGAGCCCATGATGACCATTAGGAAGAATGCCGTCAACACAACTTCCGCGACGAAGCCCGCGAGCAGGGAATAGCCGCCGGGAGAACCCGCGCCGTATCCATTGCAGGCAAATCCGGCGTGCACGTCAAAGCCCTCCTTGCCGCTGGCGACGACGAAGAGCACGCCCGCCGCGGCAATCGCGCCCGCGACCTGCGCCACGACGTAAGCCCCTAAATCGGAAGCCGGGAAGCGCTTGCCCACCACCAACCCTAGGCTGACGGCAGGATTCAAGTGGCATCCCGAAATGTGCCCGATAGCGAAAGCCATGGTGAGCACGGTGAGCCCAAAGGCCAGGGCGACACCCGCGAACTTGATACCAAGCGTAGGGAAGCCGGCGGCAAGAACGGCCGCGCCACATCCCCCAAAGACCAGCCAGAAAGTTCCAAAGAATTCCGCGAGGGCGCGTTTGCTGAGGGTCATGAGATCTCCTTATTCAAAAATGGAAATGTGGTTGAGTTTAGTGGAGCCGAGTTTCCCTTGACGCGGCAGGTTAGCACAAAGCGCAAAAATCGAAAACCACCCAGGTTACGAGTGGCGGATCAATTCGAAAATCGTCAACGACTGCGCCCCTCCGGCGTCATCCCGAAGTCCCGCGTTTTCACCAGCGGGACGAGGGATCTCCCGCGCGCACACAGCCGCCCGCCTCGAACTAAATGCCTCTAACAAAACCCTACGATCAACAAAATCCGTGGCATCATGAGCCTGGTCTTCAAGCACGGGCAGCGATGCAATTTCCTCCCTCGCCAGCAGGAAGGCAATCCCATGAACTGGGTGAGCCAACAAACCACGAGCGACTACCGGCCGATAGTCATGACGCCGAAGCAGGCGTTCGAGGTTCTTCTCAATACTCCAGAGCCAAGGCGCACGTGACTCTAAGCGACGCGGCCACTGCTCTGCGCGTATCAGAACTGTTGGGCTTGATGTGGATGGATCTCGATTTCGAGGGGTTGGTGATTTACGTGAGACGAGCTTATGTGTGGGGAAGATTCAAAGAGCCGAAGTCGAAAGCGTCAAAGGCTCCCGTTCCCATGCATCCGCTTTTGGCTGGCTTCCTCCTCGCATGGCACGAGAGAACGAAGTATGCCAAGGAAAGCGACTATGTGTTTCCCAGCGTAAAGCTGAGAGGCAAGAAGCCGCTGTCCGCGTCCATCATGGCACTTGCGCCCCGCAGCCATAAGCGCCGGCGTGATTCCTTCGAACTGGAAGGGACGCTTCGGTTTTCACAACTTTCGCCATTCACTGGCGACGGCACTTGTGAAGCTGAAAGTGGACCCCAAAACCGTGCAGGGTGTTCTGCGGCACGAGGACTTTGGCACAACGATGGAACTCTATGCACAGTCCGACATGGACTCCATGAGGGATGCGCAAGGCAAGTTCCTGGAACAGCTCATGGGAGACAGAATTCACCTGCTCACAGAGCGAGTTCAGTGAGAATCATGGGTTGGATCGTGGGTTGGGAATTTTCGCTCTTCGCCACTAAGGTCTTTGGAATGTGGTGGCCAGGGACGGAGTTGAACCGCCGACGCCAGCCTTTTCAGAACTCGTATTTCCAGTGTTTCCAACAACTTCAAGGGTTGCCGCGGGACTGCTAGACACTGGAAAGTACGGGCAAGACAGTTGATCGTGGGTGACTGCCGTGGGTGATTTCAAATCTGTGGTAGTCTCTTGGTTCGGCACCTTTCGTGAACTCTTCGCTTTGTCGTTAGGGAACTTTCGGGTTGGTTAGTACTGAGATTTCCGACATGTCTGTGGCAAATGTGCCAATTTCAAACTACGGCGCCGGCCTTGCCGAGAGAGTCACCACGGTATAGTGATCGACCCGACTCAGTGTGAACTCGCAGACCCTCCCGTGCCGAGAGAGGCTATCGAACTCAGGGTGCGCCGTGTCCGGCGAGAGGACTTTCACCTCCCAGCGGCTCAGGTCCTTGGTTTCTCGCAGATCGACCAGCCCGCTCAGATCCAGCCGGACTTTGACGTTCTCTGCCGGGGCCCGGTGATCGTAGTTGAGCAAGTGGAGAATCAAAGCCCGACCGTCGGGTTTCCGACTTAGCTGGCCCAGCACGTAACCGCGCGGCTCCAGGCTGAGGCGAGGCCCCCTAGCTGCGGCTTGGGCACGCGCCGCAATTCCCGGCTCCGCCTTTCCGGCCCGGATAATGACGCCTCCGCCGGCGGTGAACGTATCCAACCGGGCCTTTTGCTCGGTGCTGAGCTTGGGCAGGTCAGTCGGCATGACCAGCACCTTGAACTGGTCCAGGGGGACTCCCCTGTCCAGGTGCGCGAGCACTTTGGTCTCGAAGAAGACGCTCTGCTTGAGGAATTCGTCGGCCAGCGGGTTGTGCGGCTCTGCGGAGATTAAGGCGATCCGCGCCGCCGGCTCTGCCTGGTGATACAGCTCCCGATGCTCGACCAGGAAATGGTTGTATTGAGCGATAGCCGTCCAAGCCTCCTGAGCCTCCGGCTCGCCCTTGATCAGCCCACAGAGGAATCGGCCCTCGATGTTGCGCGAGGTGGCCGCGCCGAACGCATAAGCCTCGGCAATGGAAAGCTTTTGCTCGGCCGGGCTGGGGATGCAGCGCTCGCGCGGGCCGCAGTGGTAAACGTCGTTCTCATAGATCAGGGGCTGCCAAAGCTGTTTCTCGCCGCTCAGAAATTTGATTTTGCGCGCGTTGTCCACCTGCCAATGACCGTCCCACACCCCCGGGGTGTCCTTGCCGTCCTCCTCCCAGATTGCCTCGTTAATGTCGTTCATCGCAAACCGATCCGGCGGGATATGGATATTCGCTTCAACCATGACCTTGGGCCGGCCGGTCTCCCGCGCCTTCCGCTCCGCCATGCGCTGGGTGTCGTCGAGCAACTGAGCCAGGCCGTCGTTGTAACCGATCATGTTGTCCCACGCGATCGCGTCCACCCCCGCGTCCACCGCCAACTCCGCCTTCTTCAAGAGATAGCGCCGCCAGCCGGGCTTGCGTGCGTCGGCCAGCCGGCGATCCCAGGAAATCTGCAGATCGGTTTTGGTCGGGCCGGCATAGAACATGGGGATGCCATGCATCCGCAAGCCGTATTCCTTCGTTTCCGGGTCATCTCGGTAGGCGCTCGTGCGGAACATGTTGGAAGCCGACAGGTATGCGGAAACATGGATGCCGTTCTCATGGCAGCGGGCGATTACGTTTTTCAGGTTCTCCCGGTTCTCTTCCTCATCCTTAAGCGACCAGCCACTGCTCCAGGTGACCCATATCCAGTTGAACTCCGCCTGCTTGAGCAAGCCGAGCATTTGCTCGAAATCGCGGTCATAGATGTGGCTCAGCACGTCCTTCTCTTCGGTGCTGAACTTGTCACCCCACCAAGTCCGCTCGGCCTTCCAGCTCTCGATTTGTCCGCCGTCTAGTCGGATAAAACGAAAATTTCCCTGCTCCGCCCACGGCGGCACGTCCTCCGGCTTGGCGCGGTACAGTTTCGGTGCCGGCTGAAAAGCCTGGGCAGAGAAGAGCAGCAGGGACGCGGCGACGAAACCAATACGTGCAATGCTCTTTCCCTTTCGGACACGCTGCATGGTTATGTCCGCGTCCTCTTTTACGCTTTCTCTGGTACTGGACATGGCTGTACATGCCAGATTTCTGCTGCGTATTCAGCGATGGTGCGGTCGCTGGAGAACTTCCCCGAGCCCGCCACATTCAAGATGGCCTTGCGTGCCCACTCGTCGGAATCGCCATATAACGCACTTAGCTGCCCGTCTGCCTCGAGATACGACTTCAGGTCCGCCAAGTGCATGTAGTGGTCACCCTGTGTTAGCAACATGTCGCGCAACGGCTCGAAGACACCCGGCTCATAGCAGCTGAAATAGTCCGAGAAAATCAAGTCCAGGGCTTGACGGGTTTCCGGATCGTGTTGGTAGTGCCAGTGCGGGTTGTACCATCCGCGACTGCCAATCACCTGCTCAGCCGTCAAACCGAAGAGAAAGAAGTTCTCCTCGCCCGCCTCTGCTGCCATCTCAATCGTCGCGCCGTCGCGTGTACCGATCGTCAATGCGCCGTTCATCATGAACTTCATGTTGCTTGTGCCACTGGCTTCATAGCCTGCCGTCGAGATCTGGTTGGAGACGTCACTGGCGGGAATGAGGTGCTCCGCAAGCGAGACGCAGTAGTCGGGCAGGAATACCACCTTAAGCCGTTCGCGTACTGCCGGGTCGCCATCGATGGTCGCAGCCAGATTGTTAATGAACTTGATGATCACCTTGGCGAGCCGGTAGGCGGGCGCGGCCTTGCCGGCAAAGAAGAATGTTCGTGGGTGCATGTCCATCCCAGGGTTCTCCCGGAGCCGGTTGTAGAGCACAACGATCCGCAGTGCATTCAAGAATTGGCGTTTGTACTCGTGGATGCGTTTGACCTGGCAATCGAAGATCGCCTCCGGATCAACGGTCTGCCCTGTCGACCAGCGGAGCCAATCACAGAATTGTCGCTTGGCATTTCGCTTGGCTTTGCGGAAATCATCCCGGAAGCCTTTGTCCTCGGTGAATGCTTTGAGCTTGCTTAATTCGCTTAAATCACGGATCCAGGCATCTCCAATGGCATCCGTGATGAGTCCAGAGAGTCCGGGATTGCATAATTGCAACCAGCGACGGGGTGTGACTCCATTCGTTTTGTTGTTGAAACGTTCCGGGAAGATTTCCGCAAGGTCTTTGAGTGTCGTCTCGCGCAACAGGTTTGAGTGAATCTCCGCCACTCCGTTCGTGCTATGGGAGCCCACGACCGCCAGATTAGCCATGCGGACCTTCTTGGTCCCAGGCTCACCGTCTTCGATAAGACTCACGCGCTGAGTGCGGTCTTTGTCGCCCGGAAACCGCCCGCGCACATCTCCCAGAAAACGGCAATTGATCTCGTAGATGATCTCGAGTTGCCGGGGCAGCATGTCTTCAAACCACGCTACGGGCCATTTTTCGAGCGCTTCGGGCAACAAGGTGTGATTGGTGTACGCCAGGGTGCTCTGCGTGATGTGCCAGGCTTCATCCCATTCAAGGTGCACCTGGTCAACAAGGAGTCGCATGAGCTCCGGAACTGCGAGAGCCGGGTGGGTATCGTTCATCTGAATTGCCACTTTGTCTGCAAACAAGCGCCAATCCGAGTTGGAGCGTTGAAAGCGCCGCACTGCGTCCGCCAGCGAACAGGCAACAAGGAAATACTCCTGCAGCAGGCGTAGCCCTTGCCCCATCACTCTTGAATCATCGGGATAAAGAACGCGGGTCAGGGTTTCGGCCCCCAGGGTCTGAGTAAATGCTTCTACGAAATCGCCGTGCGAGAACTCTTCAAAGTTGAAGTAGTCGGGCGCTGCCGCCGCCCAAAGTCGAAGCGTGTTGATCGTGGAACCGCCGTACCCGATCACGGGACGGTCAAATGGGATGCCGATCAGAGTCGTTGGGCGCCCTGGTACGGGGCGGAGAGTGCCTCCGCTAAGCTCGAACGAGCAGCCCACGCTGACTTCCACCTTTTCGTTCGGCCGGGCAATCTCCCACGGGTCCGGAGAACGGAGCCAGTTGTCCGGTGTTTCCTGTTGCCATCCGTTCTGGATGGATTGCTTGAAAATGCCATATTCATAGCGCAATCCGTATCCCATCGCCGGTAGCTGCATCGTCGCGGCAGATTCAACGAAGCAGGCCGCCAAGCGTCCAAGGCCGCCGTTGCCGAGTCCTGCATCCGGCTCCTGCTCCAAAATCTCGAGGAGATTGAGTTTCTTGTCCTCGATGAACTGCTTCGTCAGCGGAGAGAGCAGAAGATTCACAATGTTGTTTGCGAGTGAGCGGCCGATGAGAAACTCCATCGAAAGGTAATAGAGGCGCTTTGGGTTCTTCTCCTCGTAAGTCTTCTCGGTTAAGAGCCATCGCTGAGATAGAATGTCACGCACGGACCGGGCAAGGGCCTCGAACCGGTCGCGCCCCGTCGCCGCCGCTAGATCGACGCCACTGTCAAACAGCAAGTGCCGTTCATACAGTGCTTCGTCTGTTCCGGAGAAGTGCACGGGACCGCATCCATACTTGGCGCTGAGTTTCTCAGTATCCGGTACGGCTTGCCGCTTTGCGGCGGCGTTAGTAATCATGATCGACTCCTTCAAGATTTTCCGAGGATTGGTGCCCTAGCCTAGATCCCAGCGCGCTTGTTTGATCGCCTTGGCTATATTGCGCGCCAAGTTGTGAGTAGCCCGCAAATTGCTGCCGAAAAAGCGAACGTTCCCATTGACCCTACGTTCGAGAACGATTTTGCCATCGCGTGTGAGGAGCTGAGTCCGCACCAATAACTTTGTGGCGCCGCTCACGGTGGTCACCGCACGGCGCGTTTCGCTCCCCGGCGTGTATTTCTCAACAGTTGTTTGCAAGACCAGCAAGTTCGGAACGCCGCTGGCGTTGCGGTCGCCGTCGCGAAACACCTGCTTGAATTGCTTTGTTTTGTTCAACTCTTCCAGGAGGTTCTCGTAGATCGCGACTTGGAACGAATATGCGAGTTCTTGGTCGCCGGCGTTGACCCTGTCCACTTGTACGCTCCATTGCGTTGCTGGACCGCTGCTTGTATCAGAGGATTTGGCCGGTACAGCTTGGGCGGCTAGCAGAGCGGCAAGTGCAACCATGACCACCGCGATCGCTGCCACATAAATGATCGATGACCCCCGCCTAATTGTTTTCATCCCTGACCTCCACAGTGCTTTGTTTCGTGGGCTGGTCTTCGTTAGAACCAGAAGATAAGCCCCGAGCCCTTAGTGAATCCCTCACGAGTTCGCCTTGTCCTTTGCTTAGTTGGAAGATCGCACCGTGAAATCCTCCATTACTGTCCGCATATTCCAGGGTCAGGGTGTCGTACTTTTTATGGGCGAAGAGACTGACGACCCTGCCGCTGCCGAACGGAGCCGCAGCCTTGCCCAACTTCATCGGCACTCCGCCGACCTGCTTGCTCTCCTCACCCAGGAACACAGCCTGGATAGAAGTGATGTTTACCTCTGCGCCGGGCTTCCCGTTTTTCTGGAATTGCAACGCATCGCCTTGAATCGTCAGGGTTCCGTTGCAGTTGCTCTTTGTGTTTTCCAAACCCAAAAGATGAGTGGCCGGAATGCTGAATGGTGCGCCCGCGTTTACTGGTGGAGCGTTGCTCTGGGCCAATGCGCCTAGGGGGACGCACAACAATAGTGCCCAGACTCTAATGAGTGCGTGCCCGACGAAGTAACTGTTGCTATAGTTCCTTAGCATAAACAAACGATCCATCCTTTCTCCGAGCTCAAATCCATTTGCCAGATCGAGGTGCAACTCTTGCACAATTCCTGAGACTAGCGCGGTAGCAGCGCGGTTCCCTGAACGGACCCCCACTCATGGCCAGCGGTACGATTCCGTCAGCTCACTTCTTGTTGTAAGGCCACGTCCACCCGATAATCTCAGCGCTGTCGATGCCGTGCTCATATGCATGACGCCGGCATGCAATCTGGCTGTCACGGAATTCCTCTTTCGCGTGTGCGCCGATTCGCTGCAGTTTCGGGATACGGTCAATCGCATCGATAGCAAGACTGAACCGGTCCGTCTGGTTGTTAATTGCCAGTTCCATCGGCGTGTTGATGTTGCCTTTCTCCTTGTAACCGCGCACATGCAGGTTGCGGTGGTTTGTGCGGCGATAGGCGAGACGGTGAATTAGCCAGGGATAGCCATGAAAGTTAAAGATGATCGGCTTGTCGGCCGTAAAGAGAGAATCGAAATCTTCATCGGTCAAGCCATGGGGATGTTCGTGGTGAGGTTGCAGCTTGAACAAGTCAACCACGTTAATGAATCGGATTTTCAAGTCAGGGAATCGTTTCCGGAGCAGTGCCGTCGCGGCCAATGCCTCCTGCGTGGGGATATCGCCCGCGGCCGCAAAAACAACATCGGGTTCCTGGCCTTCATCATTGCTGGCCCAATTCCAAATGCCGATACCCTTTGTGCAGTGCGTAATGGCAGCATCAATATCCAGGTACTGCAGATGCTTCTGTTTGTCCGATACGATGACGTTGATGTAGTTTTCCGAGCGCAGGCAATGATCTGCTACGGACAACAGACAATTGGCATCCGGCGGGAGGTAGATGCGGGTTACTGAAGCACTCTTGTTGAGCACTACATCCAGAAACCCCGGATCCTGGTGCGTAAAACCATTGTGATCCTGACGCCACACGGTTGAGGTAATGAGAAGGTTCAGCGATGCGATCTTGCGGCGCCAAGATAATTGATTGCAGATCGACAACCATTTGGCATGCTGATTGAACATCGAGTCGATCACGTGCACAAAAGCTTCATAAGACGATAGAAGGCCGTTGCGACCCGTAAGCAAGTAGCCCTCGAGCATGCCTTCCATCGTGTGCTCGCTCAACATTTCGACAACGCGTCCGTCCGAAGCTAGTTCTGTTCCATCACGGTCCTCGGGAAAACTTTCAGCGATCCAGAACTTCTTCGAAACTTGGTAAATTGCGTCCAGCTTGTTGGACGTGTTCTCGTCGGGTGCGAAAACCCGAAAGCCGTTCATGTTCCATTTCATGATGTCCCGCAGAAACACACCCAGGGGAGGCACATTCTCTACTTCGATGGTTCCCGGACGCTCAATCTGGATGGCGTAATCGCGAAAGTCGGGTAACCGCAGTGTTTTTCTGAGCTCTGCATTCGCATGCGGGCTGGCACTCATGCGACGCCGGCCTGACGGCATAATTTCGGCGAGATCCGGTAAAACCCTGCCATACTCGTCGAACAGTTCTTCGGGTTTGAATGATCGCATCCAATTCTCAAGAATGCGCAGGTGTTCCGGCTTAGTCTTGACGTCTGCCAATGGAACCTGGTGCGCGCGCCAGAAGCCTTCAAGCCGATGCCCGTCCACTTCCACCGGTGCACCCCAACCCTTTGGTGAACGCAACACCACCATTGGCCAGCGTGGCCGAGTGGCAACGCCGCTCTTCCGGCACTCTTGCTGATGCGTCTTGATGTCGGCAAAGCAACGCTCAAGCGTCGCAGCCATTGCCTGATGCATGCTGTCGTGGTCGGATCCCTCCACGAAGTACGGATTCCAGCCATACCCGCGTAACAAGTCTTCCAGTTCTTCGTGAGTGATCCGTGCCAGCAAGGTCGGGTTGTTGATCTTGTATCCGTTAAGATGAAGTATGGGTAACACAGCCCCATCGCGGATTGGATTCAGAAATTTGCTGATGTGCCATGAGGTCGCCAGCGGGCCGGTCTCGGCTTCGCCGTCACCCACGACCGCCGCCACGATCAGGTCGGGATTGTCAAACGCGGCTCCGCAAGCGTGTGAGAGGACGTATCCCAGTTCACCTCCTTCATGAATCGAACCCGGAGTTTCTGGCGTACAGTGGCTGCCAATACCGCCGGGGAATGAGAACTGCTTGAAGAACTCTCGCAGGCCTTTCTCATCCTCGCTTTTCTCCGGATAGATTTCACTGTACGTGCCTTCCAAATATATGGGCGCTAAAACTCCCGGCGCCCCGTGCCCTGGGCCTGCGAGAAAAATCATTTCGAGGTCGTCTCTCTTTATAAGACGACTCAGATGCGTGTAGATGAATGCGAGCCCTGGGCTTGAGCCCCAATGACCGAGCAGCCGGCTCTTGATATGTTCTGGTTTCAGGGGCTCCCGTAAGAGAGGATTCGCCTGAAGGTAGATCATTCCTAGAGCAAGGTATTTGCACGCGCGCCAAAAAGCATCGATTCTATTCAGCTCATCGGCGCCTAGCGGCGCACCCGCAACGGTTGATCGTGCAATCCCTTCGGCGCTCAGGGGTCCGGCTAATTCTTCACTTGCTGTTAACGGGGTCATTGTTCCTTCCTTACTCGTCTTTGTGCTCTTCCGACACTTTGGGGTTCAGCAAGCGTCCGCCTTCGTCATGATTCAACGCTCATCCAAAAACTGATTAATGCACGCCTTCTCTCAGTTAACAGTTTGAAAGCTCCAGCATTGCTCGCCGCCCCTACGTTGCAACTCACGTTGAATCTGTTCGATTTCCACTACATCGCTGGCACTGATGGCGACTTCTCCGGCGAGGACGATGTACAGCATGTCAATGAGTGTGTCAGTCGGAATGTTCATTAGTTCCCCGAGCATGGCCTACTCCCCGGAAGCAATTTGAAGATCGCACTTCGTATTCGCACTTCGTATTCGCAATCCGGCTGCCAGAGGTGGCCAGTTGTAAGTGGATGAAAATACTTGTCTACCAATTGGATCGGAAGCTTCCAACACGGACATCGAATGACCTGCCAAGGGCACTGACCGAGTTTGGGCAGCAAGCCGAGGTTAGTCCCGGCCGTTGGCCTGTACTTGGAGTGGACATAACTCAATCTGCGATCGCTTTACTACGGCTTTTCGGCAGGCGTTTGCTGAACCTGAATGGTGGGGTTCCGATCCGTTTTCGTCGTATCAACCGAAACGATTCCAAAATTCCCGTTCGAATCGCGCGCTCTAATGGTTACTGTGGACTGTTCTCCCACAGGTCCGGGAACCATCCTCCCGTCGACCAATACGGACACGCGGAGACCCGCGCCGGGATCGCCCGGATTGGTCTGTTCGACTTTTTGTTCGGTTGCTCGCTTACCAGCGGAACTCGAGCTCACGGTACTAGTGTTGCGCGCAACGAGGTGCAGGCTACCGTCCTGCGTGGTTCCCGGGACATCGATGGAATAGGTTTCCACGACGCTGCGTTTTTCCCTGGAAGTGCTCTCGGACTCCTGGCTCACCACACGAGAGATTTGACCTAGTTTTCCCTCCTCATCGGGCCGAAATACCTTCTCCTCGATCCTGCGGTCTTTGGCTTCTTGTGCCGCAATAGTTTGCCGAATCTCGCTCAGTTGCCACTTTCCGTTCCCGTCCGGAAGCCATGTGGTTTTTTCAGTTTCCACCGTATCGTTCGCGGCTTGCTTGCGGAGTTCGTGCGTCTTGAAAGCTGGAGCCAAACCGCCGTTGATGCTGGCAAGCATGACCGTCGTGTTTGTTTCTTCCAGATCCTTCCCGATCTTTTTCGTCTCCACGATTTCGCGTTGTACTGGTTGAAGCCGTCCATCGAGATCGGGGTTGTAGGTCACGCGCACTACATTCGAGTCATCGCCGGGCAGGATGTGTTTCTCCTCTTCCGTTACCTGCACGAGGGCTTTCTTCCCATTTACATCCCGATCGAACGTGCGCATCGTGGTTCTCACGGTGGAAGCATCGACGGCCAGGGTTTCCCTTTCGATCTCCTGATAAGGTTCGAAGTGTCCATCGGTCCCGCGGATCTCTACCGATCGCTTGTCCAACGTCCGGTTACCACTCTGGCTATGGCTTTCGATGATGCGAGCGGGAATACGTTCAGGCATTAGCTCGTCGCTCTTCAAGTCCGTCGTGGCGATCCACGACTTGGTCCGCTCCTCCGCTGTTGGGGAATCCGATGTCTGGGCAAATGCGCTCGGACAAAAACAATATGTGCCGATCACGACGAGTACACAGCCGAGAGCAACAACACCTGAAGCGCGACAGACGTCGGCGGATGGAGGAGTAACTGAGGCAAATCGTACGTAAGTATTCGAGGCCGGCATGCCTATCGGTCGACCACCCATCGCACTTGGGCCTGGAAATGTCCTTTTGTGTCGTCGACCATGACCCAGTTCATATGGAGAGGATTAAATTCGGTTTCATACTTCTCGTGGACTGGAGGGATGCCACAGCAAGCGCCTTGCACGAGTGAGGAGTTGGTCCGCGCTGCCTGCACAGTTAGCATTGGAGAGCACATGGTCGTTCCTCCTATTTCGGAACTATTTCTTGAGAGATTTGTCTTCTTTCCTTCGACAATCGTCGAACCACGAGTCGGAGAAGCCGCGTTCATGTTTGGTCCTATCTCACAACCAGCGAGGCGGAAGTGAAGGACGCTTCAACTTCTGCCCCGTTCTTGGACAGTTCGGAGTCGATCATCCATGCAATCTGTTCCCACACCTGGGGATCATTCTCGATTTCGTGATGCGGTTTATTCATGTGGCGCGCTATCCATGGATAGTTGTCACAATTAATTCGACGACCCTCATAGGTCATCTGAAAATTGCCGACGATGGTCGTCCGGTGCGGATCAGATGCGCGAACGTGCGGCCGCCCATGGATGACACCTTTCGTTTGATAAAAGTTGACGGCGCTTCGTACGTTGGAAGGAATGAACGCGTCGTTATGGCCGGGTTTATGAACACTATCGACCTGAATCGTGAGTAATACTGGAATGTCCAATCCTTCCAATTCACGGGCCAACGTAATAGCTTGCGAAGCGCCCCAACTATGGCCATAGATGATGATGCTGGCTTGTTGTTTCTCAGTGGGCATAAGGACGCCATCCCCGTTCGTATCCAGCAACTGCAACACTCGGCGAAGGGCGTGCTTGCCGTCGTGGTTCGCAAACACTTCGGCGTGGACGATAGAGGGATAGGTCCGACGAAGATATTCAGCAAACTGAACTTCAGGATGGTTCACGTCATCGTGGCTTACGAACCCTCCAACAAAACCGATAATGATGGCGTTCCGCGCAGTGATGTTCCCGCTCCCGCCACGCCCCCGAAGGCAGACTCGGCGGAGAGCCGCTTTGACGCTTGACGCTGGCACGGATTCACCGCAGACAGCAGGCTGTATCGAAGTATGGAGAGAGACGGGTGCCCCCTCGATCAGCGCAGACGATTGTCCTCGAGCGATGCATGGCCGAACCCATATTCCAGCGAGGACCAACCACAGCGGTAAGAGCGTTTTAAGTCGATGCATACAGCTGGCTTTCCTAATTGGTTTCTGCCCTTGCGAGAGGCCTTTGACCAGAACGTCTGCATAGCAGGTGATCGCAAGCTGGTCTCCAAATCGGTTCCATGGCAAGCCGCTTTTCAGCAATGACTTAGGAGTGAGGATTTTGTCTGGAGCTGCCCGTATTGAGGCATTGACCGTAAGCGGGCAGGCGATGTGGCGCAAGACTTGGTCACATCCTCGCAGCGTTGGGCACTTTAGGTCGATTCGCAGACTGGCGAACAAACTGCACTATCTCTGGCGCGCATCAGGATGAAGTGCTTATGTTCAAGATCACGCAAAACACGATTAAAAGTTTCACTCTCGCAGAAATCCTAATCATGGCGGCTATGAACGAAATAGAGGCCAAGAGAAAGCCGTTGGCCGCACCGAGCAATCCCGAAAAGATCAGCTAGGAATTCGGCGATGGTCGTTGGTGAAGAACAAAGATTGGTCCGCAGGTCATGTCTTTCGAGGTCGGGTGGCGGAATTCACTTCCCCGTGTCAACGCGTTCTTAAGAGCTAGCGAGGCCGACAATCTTTACTGCCGATGGGAGCAGGCCCGCAAAATTCACGCACGGCGGTCCAATTGGGACACCAACAACAATTGGGTCGAATGAGTGTCGAAAAACCGATCGACCCGCTAATCAACCTCGAGGAGCAGCGTGCTAGAGTTCCCCTCCTCAGCACCCCCACTAGGTGTTTCCCGGCGACGTCACAGTCACCGATACATTTTTCCCCGCTGAGCCGCCGTGAGACTCAAATGTTTCCTGTGTAACCGTGGTTTGCAGGTGGCGTGAATTGATGAACGTCGTCGGCAAAGGATTTTGGTTCCACAGGATCTCGGATTGGGGCACGAAGCCGCTTCCATCAACGGTCAGCACGACTGAAACGGTATTAGCAGAAATCGGGTTAGGCAAGAGTGCACCGATTTGAGGATATGGGACCGTGCCGGAGTGTGATCCAATGACAGCTTGTTGCTAACCGGGAGCAGGAAGGGTCCGATCAGCTCAAGATTGTGACCTGCCCCCAATTTTCGTTCACGTAAGAATACGACAACTTTCAGCTGCTCCATCTCCGGTTTGAGCCGGGATGGGGGAGCGCGAGGGGCAAGGGACGGCGTTTGAGTCCCTTGCCTCTCGCTCAGCTGTGTAGAAGCTCGCCGCCTGCGCCGCCGCAAATTCTTTCGGCGTGCGGTATCCCAGACTGCTGTGCGGACGCTCTTCGTTGTACTCCGTCCGCCACTCCGCGATCTTCCGCCGCGCGTCGAACAGGTTCTGAAACCAGCTCACCGTCAAACACTCATCTCGGAGCCGCCCGTGAAAACTTTCCACGCGCGCGTTCTGCGTTGGCTTGCCCGGCTGAATGTGCACTAACTCGATCTTTCGTTCCACACACCAGGCCAGAAAATGCCGACTCGTCAGTTCCGGCCCGTTGTCGCAGCGGATCGCCTGCGGCACTCCACGCTCGGCCACGATCGCTTCCAGCGCGCGTGTCACTCTCCGGCTGGCAAAACTCGTATCTACTTCCAAAGCCAAACACTCCCGCGTATACGCATCCACCACACTCAGCACCCGGATCGCCCGTCCGCACTCCACCGCATCGTGTACAAAATCCAACGCCCACTCCTGGTTGGCCGAGGTCCGCGCCACCAGCGGCTTTCCCTCGCGCACGCAATGCTTCCGTTTCTTCCGCCGAATCATCAGTCCGGCCTCCCGATACACCCGATGCACCCGCTTATGGTTCACATGGTCACCCGAACGGCCCAACAACACATGCAGCCGCCGATACCCAAAGCGCGGCTTCTTTCGCGCCAACTCCACCAGCCGCGTCCGCAGCGGCTCATCGGTTCGCTGCGACCGGTAGCAGTAACTCGCTACCGCCATCCCCATCAGCCCGCAAACCCGGCGCTGGCTCGCTGCGTACTTGCCCCGCAGCCAGTCCGCGTCCGCCCGCTGGTCTACGAGCTCCATCCGTTTTTTGCGATCAGCGCCTTCAGCATCTCTTTGTCCAGGCTCAGATCCACCACCAGCTTTTTCAACTTCGTGTTCTCATCCCGCAACTGCTTCGCTTCCTGCGCCTCGCTCACATCCATCCCACCGTACTTCGCCTTCCAGGCGTAGATCGTATGCTTCGACACTCCCACTTCTCTGGCCACGTCTTCTGCCTTGCGCCCTGCTTCCAGTTGTTTGAGCGCTCCAATCATCTGCGCCTCGGTGTGCCTGCTCTTTGACATGCCTCTTCCCCTTTCCTTCGTCCGAAATCATACTCGGACTTGTTCGGAAAACGGGGAGCAGGTCACCACGCCAATGTCTTTGTGAGATGGGAGATCCCGCCCAAAACGATGATCAGACCCAGTCCCCACCCCACTGTCTTTAGCTGATCGGCCACTCTGGACGGTCCGGTTCCGCGTAGCAGAGAAACCAGCAAGGCGATACCCAGAAGGGCGACCGAGAAGCGAAACACCTGCCGAAGTTGCACATGGGGTCTATACATCGTTGAGCTTCAAGTGCGGACAGTGGACAAGCACCTACCGCCGCGACGATCTTCACAAATTGAATTGACGAACTTGCCCCGAACCTGTGGCCCTACACCGTGATACAACTTGCCCATAGCCGGAGAGCACTGGAAATTTAGTGTTTACCTCTGCTTGTGAATTTGCCCAAGATGAACTCCTGAGCCAGACTGCCGACGACATGCAGACCCATGTCAATCCCAAAAGTCTGGAATACATGCCCCGCAGTACGATCTGAACTAGGGTAGTAAGCGGTTGAAATTGAATACCCAATTAAACTGCCGCCCCACTGAGAGTAATTCGGCTGCCATGCGCCGTTATCTCCCTTACAGACAATCGGAGCCAACATGGCATGAAGAGCGCGAGCCTTCTTCGTACCGGTGCCCTGGTAGAAATATCGAGGGTCCTGATGCAGAAGCGATGGCAGAATAGCGTTGCTGAGCAAGCTTCCGGTAACGGCATCGGCGAAGCCAGCTCCCAACCGCTTGCCATATCCTTCCGCACCTTGATGCCATTCGCTCGGATTGTCACGAGCCTGGGCGACGCCCGCCCACGCAGCCGTGCGGCCGAAGAAGAACGGATTGCTGAGGCTTTTGTATGCCAGGTGGAACTTCATGCCTGTAGTAAGTGGCTCGGGATGAGGTTCGTACACCACATAGATATTCGGTATGACGCCTAAAACGCGCTGCTGTTCTTCAACTTTGAGCTGTTGGGTAGCAACTTCTTCCGAGGAGTAACTCACGGTAACTGCCCGCTGCACAGCCAGAATCCGAAGTTTGATCTCGGGTAGCGTCTTGTTCTGACCCGGTTCGATCGTAATGGATGAGTTCCAATCTGCAAATCCTTCAGCGGTGACGGTGAGCTGATAGGCGACTCCGGCAGGGGACTGATCGAAGGCAAAACCTCCGTCGTCTTTTGTGACAGCAGTGAGACGGTCGCCAGCCGGCCCTCTAAGAACCACGTTGGCGCCGGGAATCGGATCGTCGCTGGTGTCAACGACTGTACCGAGGACGCTTCCTGTTTTGGTGTCTGCCGTTGTGAAAGACTGCGCCGACATGGGTACCACAACGATCATTCCACTGAGGACGAACAGCAGCAATAGATGTGCCCGCTTCAGGAGCGATGTTAAACGTCGGTTGGGTGAGGTGTGTCTATTTTGCAGCATTGTGGATACTCCTAAGCTTTTGAGAGCGTGAAATTAATCGTGATGCGTGAGTCAACTTCAACGGGTTCTCCGTCTACCATGTATGGTTTGTAACGCCATTGCTTCACCGCATCGATAGCGGCCTGCGCCAGTATTGGTAAACCGCTCTCGATTCGCACATCCTTCACGCTGCCATCCGTGCCGATCACGGCCAGCAGCACGACCGTCCCTTCCAGGCGCGTCCGGCCAGCCTCCGGCGGATACTGCGGCGTAACGTCGTGAATCAGGTTTGCCTCGACTACCCGGGAGGCGACACGGATTCTCTTAACCGGCATTGACTCGGGCATTTTCGCCGGGGCAGGCACGCTGTGCGTGCTACTCAGAACTTCGCTAAACACTCCACTGGGAATTCCGCCGACCATTCCACCGGGAACTCCCCCGACCACTCCGCCGGTTGTGCCGACCGGCGGGGGCGGCGCTTCTTGCGTCTTATGCATTGGTGCGGGAAGTCCAGTGCTTGTTGGGGTGTATGTAGACGCGAGCTTAGGCGCTTGAAACTTCGTGGCATTCCCACCCGCGGTGGGTGGCGGCTGTAGATATAACATCGTCAGCGTTTCCCTCTTGGGGAGTGGATCCGTCAGAAACAGCGGAATGACAATTAGCGCCAGGAGGAGGACGGAAAGGAAGGCCAGCGATCCAATTGCCGCCCAGGGATTTCGCGGTCGCGGTTCGATGAGATAAAAAATGTCACCGACTTCTTTTCCTTGCAGGTTCGAACCAACGGGAGGCTGTTTTTCCTCTTCCGCCGGCAATGCTGCAACCCGCGAATCAATTCGCAACCCGGGCCGCTGAAGGCTCGGGTATGCAATCCCATAAACTAATTCCGAAGGATGGTCACAAGTCGCCATTTACATCAATCCCTTTCCAGGCAGCATCGTTCTTCCAAGGTAGAACGTCAGGTACCCGGTCTTGCCGCACGCATCCATAAAGGCATTTTGTGGGCCACGCGGAACTTCTTGTAGGCGAAGGATTTGGACCACTGACATGGCATTGCGTCTGCCCACATGAGGGCAACTGCCTTCAAAGGGTCATTACCAGATGCAGGGCTTGGGCACAGACCGATACGCAACTCGTTGTGTCATGTGCGAAGCCGAAATAGCGAAGGTCGACCGCCGTGGACCAGATCCCTTGCACCCTGGATCTGCGGGTCTGTTCCCCCAAGTCAACCCGCCGTCAGTGCAGGAAGTTGATTGCGAATGGCAAGCCGAGTGCCAGCAGCACGGCCAGGTACAGCACTCCCATGGTGGCACCCAGTCGCCAGAAGTCTTTGGTGGGGATGTAGCCGCTGCTATACCAGATTGGCGCAGGCCCACTGGCGTAGGGAGTAAGGACGCCCATCAAACCCAGCGAGTAAACCAGAACAAGGGTGATGGCCCTGGCAGGAACGCCCGGCACCGACAGGACGGCTAGCAGGAAAACGGGCAGCAGCGCGGTCGTCTGCGCCGTGATGCTGGCAAACAGATAATGGATCACGAAGAAGACTGTGACGACCGCGATCAACATGGGAACCAGTGGAATTCGGGTCATATAAGTGGCTGCCCGGGAGCCGAACCAGGCGAGGAAGCCGACATTGCCGAGCCCTTCAGCCATCGCCACTAACGTGGCAAACCAGACCAGGACGCTCCAGGCCTGTTTATTAGCAAGGATGTCATTCCAGGTGACCACCCTGGCGAGCAGCATCACGGAGATTACAGCCAGAGCTACGGTGACGGGGCTTATCCAGCGGCTGCCGCCGATCCAGCCAACCAGCGCTGCCACAGCCAGCAAACCCATGGTCACTTCAGGGCGAGTGATCCGTCCCATGCTGATGAGTTCGCTTCCCGCCCAGCGTGCAACCTTGTCGCCACGCTTGATCTGGGGCGGATAAAGGAAATAGGCAAGCAGCGGTGTCGCGGCGAACAACAGGATCCCGACCGGCAGAAAGCCCAGCGCCCACAAACCCCACGAGATATCCACGTGCGCGACCTTACGCGCAATTTCCACTGCCAGCAGGTTGGGCGCAAGCGCAGTCAAAAACATGGAACTGGTGACGCAGGTGGTGGCAAAGCCGGTCCACAGCAAGTATCCGCCGATTTTTCGTGGGCTATCGTTGGGAAAAGAACCATAGAGCGGTGGGATGTTCTTTACGATGGGATACACCGTGCCACCGCTGCGCGCGGTATTGGACGGCATCACCGGAGCAAGAAAAAGATCGGAGAGCGCGATGGCGTAACCGAGACCAAGGGTACGGCGGCCCAGTGCCTTGACCAGCAGCAACGCGATGCGCCGGCCAAGGCCGGTGGCTTCATATCCCAGTGCGAACATGTTCGCGGCGAAGATCAGCCACACCGCATCGTTCGAGAATCCTGAAAGAGCCCATTTGGTTGCGTCGGCCGGAGTTTTCCCAACCAACAGCAGCGCGGCGGCAACTGTAACGCCGATAAGACCGATGGCTGCGCCGGGCAGCGGTTCTGTGATGAGGGCGGCAATGACAGCGGCGAATAGTGCGAAGTAATGCCACGCTGTTGCGGTCAGGCCGGACGGCGCTGGTATCAGAAGGAGTATAAGTCCCAGGGCTAGCGGCCCAATCCATTTTCGGAGCCGTTTGGAAGTGGCGGGCGAAGTGCTAACTGGCGCGACTGGTTTCGGTGGCGCAACGGTTGGCGAGGACATGGGTTTGCCTTTAAGGCTCTTCGGCTACTGTAGCTGCGAGTGCTTCGCTGTGGGCCGAGGTTGCTGTCGCGTCCCTAGCCAGCGTGATCTCGTAATCGCGATATTCAATGCTTAAAACCGCTGTGCCGAGAACGCGCACCTTCGTTTCGCTCTCGTTGGATTCCGGTAACCAAAAGTTATCGATTTTCTGGTAGCTACGTTTGAAGTCGGTTTTGACAGTCCACCACGAGGGGTTGACAGCCGGTTCGCCCTCGACTCGAGCTATCGCGAAATCATTTGCGTTCACCCAGATGCGGCCTCGAAACAGGAACTTGTTATTGCTTCGCGGCTGCGCGTCGAGCACATAGAATTCGTCCGTATCGGTCTTCTCGTAATCAGACAGTTGAAATGTATAGTTCTCGGGTGTGATCGCCGACCGCTGCTGATTCTCGTCCCGCATCGACTCCTGTTCCGCCTCCAGGAGTTTCTTGAAGACACGGTCCCGCACCGTGCCAGAACCGCTCTCTGACACGATCGTGAACTCTTTTTTATTCGGTGCGTGGTAGTCAATGCGAACGACCATGTCTGCCTTCTTATGTGACAAACAATGACATTCCAGGTGATAGCTGCGAACACTGGAGTAGCTTTCCAGGGCTTTAGCACGCAAGTCGTTCATTTGTACGACACGTTGCATCACCTCATCAGCGCTCAGAGGTGCAGATACAATTGCCTGTTGTGCAACTGCCGGTAGGCCGATAGCCAACAAAGCGAATACGCGTACAAACCAGCGCCCAGCAAATTTCCTCGCGTGGTAAACCGGTGTCATTGTAAGAGTCTCCTGGTGAGATCTGAGAATCCAAACTTGCTTGTATTTGTCGATGCGGTTTCTTGAGCATCGTTCTGGAACCGAGTCGGTGCGCCCCGCAACTGGCTTAGCGTGAACTCTTCCTTCCCGCTTTTTGGTACTAGCACGGACGGATCAAAGAGATAAATCGTGCTCGCCAAAACTGGTCCGACGCGGATGTCACTGTGTGGCATCCCAGAGTTTCCTAAAGCGTCGAAAAATCGCTGTGTCTCAAAGAACCGACGCGAAGGCTCAAGCACGATCAGATCTCCGTCCCGCGGTGCATAATGCGTCTCGTAAAGCGGCACAATCTGAAGGTCCGCACGCCCGCAGGCCTGCAGGTAATAGGCCATGCTCATCGGTCTTGCGGTTGCTACCGTCGCTGCAGCGGGCGCGAACGGACATACATTTTGCGCTACCTCACGCGTGTCAAACTCGGACACTTCATCCATTGCAAAGTAGCGTGTGATGTTCTGTCTCCCTCCGCCAATTGAGTTCAGGTAGAACGAATAGTAGGGCGCCCAAGACTGCAATTCAAGGAGCGGCCATCCCAGCAAAATGACGGCGGCAGCACCCACAAGGGCCCGGGACAGGCCTTTTCCTTTCGCGGCCTTCAGTGTTTGCTGCACCGCATATCCGCCTGCCAGGTAGAGGAAGGGTAGGAGTGGAAGCGAATATCGGATCCACTTGGCTCCGCTGACAGACAGCCCGACTAATTGAACCATCCCGAACGATAGAAAAAAGCACGATGCGAGTGTCCGGCGATCTCGCAAAAGCAGAGCGGAGCCAACAATGACGGCCAGGAGGATTGGAATCGGCGTCTTTACCAGCATCAGCCAGAGATAGTAGAACCACGGCACTCCAGCAAGCAGACGCGAGGGGAAGTTCATGTACAGCGTGCCGTCGAAATCGTAGCCAGTGTGCCTGACCCCGTCATGATGGAGCCAATGCACGATGGCATTGAAGTTGGCCGGAGAGAGAATGACCGGGTTCACCACGACAAAGGTCAAAAACATCACGAGGAAGAACCGTCTGTAGCTGAATTGAGACGGCTTGCGACTTAGCCCCACTCTTCCGGCAAGAAACCAGGCGAGTGCATTCAAGCCAAGAAGGTGAAGAATGTACTGCGAGGCCAAAGCGAGGCCAAAGCCGATTGCGCTCAGATCGTACCATCGCCGCGAACTCTTATCCGCATCTGCCCGTTGGGCGCGACAGTAGAAGTAACAGGCCAGCAAGGTGAAAAACGTGAGCGGCGTTTCCTCCTTCGTAAGCCGATTCAACGCCACTGGCAAGGGCGCAACTGCCCAGAAGAAACTCGCCGCAGAAGACCCGGCAACACCCATCATTAGACGGCAAAGTAAATAAAGGATTGCGGCGCTGACGGCACCCAATAGCACGTTGGGCAGACGAAGCCAGCCCTCAGGGTTTAGCGAAGACCAGCCATGCTTCGCGGCCACTCGGCCCCATCGTTCACCCGTTGTCAGACTGGCCCAAGCCAGCATCTTCGGCAGCATCGGGTGCTCGCTATTGACGCCGACAAAGTGTCCCTGTCGATACTCTTGAACGGCCGCCCATTTCGCCGACTCGTCCTCCGACAGACTGTTGAAATCAACGCGGTAGACGCGAACTGCGAATGCCAGGACCGTCAGGAGGAGTACGAGCACAGCTTCCCGATACCGGCCAACGCGACGATGTTGAAACTCACTCAGAACCGACCTCCGACGTAAGGTGAACCCTGGGGCCGGCCTGCAGATCGCGTACCTCAGACACGGCGTAAGGTCTCCGCGCGGATGGATTGAAGTACTGCCACACCTGCAACTCACCGAGAAGTCCGAGCGCCACCAGTTGGAGGCCTACTAGGATCAGCACGGCCGCAAAGACCAGCAGCAACCCGTGTTGCTGCACGACATCGATTCCAGTAAGGACCTTCCAAATTAGCAGCCAGAGTGCAACCGCCGATCCGAGACCCATGTTGATCACGCCGAGCCGGCCAAAGAAGTGGAGCGGGCGCGACATGTAGCGCAGAAGAAATCGGATTGTCATGAGATCGAAAAATACCCGGAACGTACGAGAAATGTCGTAGTGCGATTCGCCGTGCTTGCGATGGTTGTTTTGAATGGGTATTTCACAGATCGAGGCTCCGTAGGCCGAAGCCAAAGCCGGAATGAAACGGTGCATTTCGCCATACAGGGGTAGTTGCCGCAGCAGGTCGCCCCGGTACGCCTTGAAGGTTGTCCCAAAGTCGTGGATATTGACGCCGCTCAGCTTGGCCATCAGCCAATTGGCGCAGCGGGAAGGGATCTTCCGTAGCAACAAATTGTCGATGCGGTGGCTGCGCCACCCGCTCACGATGTCGTAGCCCTCTTCGATCTTTTCCAAGAACGCAGGGATTTCTGCGGGGTCATGCTGAAGGTCACCATCCATGGCGATCACATATTCGCCAGTGCTGTGCGCGAACCCAGCGGCCAGCGCGGCGGTCTGGCCAAAGTTTCGACGCAGCCTCACCGCGATCACATGAGGGTCGAATTCGGCGAGTTCCTTCAGCAACTTGTAAGTAAGATCCCTGCTGCCATCATCGACAAAGACGAACTGGTAAGTGCGACCAAGCTCCTCCATGACGCCTTGCAGGCGGCCATACAGTTCGATGACATTAGGTTCCTCGTTATGAAACGGAACAACGATAGAAATCGTGGGGGCTGTCTTGATATCAGGCATGCTGTGCCGCCCTTCTGCAGGCGCGATCGTTCGCGTTGAGCCATTCCCGGTCGGGCTCGTTCAGCAACAATTCGGACTTGCGGCCTAGTTCGTTGAGTAACGCGCATAGCCAGTTTGCAAACTCCCAATCCTGGTCGCAGACACCCAACACACTTTGTCCATCGCGCTGGATCGCTGGGACGCCATTGACTGTTTTTGTGGCGTACATATTGCCTCCTTCGTTCTTGCTCGACCTTCTCACGCCGCGGTAGCTCTGCCGGAATGCCGCTCGAAGCAGGCCAGCCATCGATGCGTCGCAGCGTGCTAACGCATTTAGCTCGCCAAAGACGTAGCACGGCAAATCACTGAATTGCGTGAACATAGACGAGCATCGGGCCAGAGATCGGTGCCCACATTGCGGCAGTGCCCTTGAAAGGTCAGGACAGCCCGTGGGCAGAATGCCAAAATTGCTCCAAGAACCAACGGCTTGCAGATAGGCCTGAAATGGTTGGTGACCTGCAGTGTCAGGGTTGAATTCAGTTCCGTATGAAGGGAGTCGGACTTGTTCGTTGACCTCGTTCATCTGCCGAAAAAGGCGCTGTTCAACGTTCGCAAGGGATCACGCGATCAAGAGACCCCCAAGTCGGCAACGGAGAGTTTTATGGCAGTCCTCCTGGCTATCCTTGATTTCCTGTTTGGCTGTCACCACCCTCACCTCAGTCGCGTGTTCACGCTGCAAAGTGAGACCTACCGGGTGTGCTGTGACTGCGGGGCGAAGTTTGCATATTCGCTCGAGACGATGTCGATTGAGCACCGCCTGCCACTCACTCCTGTCTCGACCCAGTTTCGAGTTGCCTGAATGGAAAAAGAGCATGAACACCCACAGAGCGAATGAAAACGAAGGGCGTTAGAGAACGAGGAGAATTATGTCCTGGTTTCACTCGATTACGGCGGCAGCCGATGCCCGCAATCATGCATCGCCAGCCGAAATCGTGGCCTGCTTCCAGGATCAAAGAAATGTTCTGGGTAGGCTTGCGTTCGTGATCAACTGGCGACCAAGCAACGGCGGACCAGGCAGTTCTCCAAGCTTGTGAGATCACGCTTCAAGGAAACAGTCCTTTCCGCGATTGGCTTCTCGAGTGGGCCAAGGCTGCGACCATTGCCAGCGCGATATCACGCGGAACGGAGGCGATTCGCGGCTGTGAAGCCGCGTACAAGGATCGACGATGCCCCCATTTCGAGCACTTACCGCAGGGCGATCCTGAAGAACGCACGCCTAGTCTCGACCTGATTCTTGAAGCCGACACCCAAGCACTGCTTGTGGAGTTGGATCCGTTGTGCCAGGCAGTCTGGTACTCAGAGTTGCAATCCGATCGTCGATTCACGATTGCGCTTTACGCCTGAACGTGTTACGCGCGGCAATGCTCGGCGCCAATTGTCATGCCATGACATGGCTTCGCGGCGGCCACGTAAAGCCGGTGGAGGAGAATCAAGACGCTTCGCACGCTGTGTAGAGGCGCGGGCACCGGAGCAAAGTAGAGGTCCACGGTTTGGTGTTCTAGGTTTGGAAGCAAGATTGCACTTGGCCCAGCCAGCTTATTGCGAGGATCTCATGATTATCGAACTCAACGACGACGAAACTCGGTTGCTGTACAACGTCCTTCTCGAACAAGCGCAGGAGCACTTTAGCTATGCGAGTACGTCCGAAGTAGCCGAGATACTGTACAAACTGGCTACCAGATTCGGTCGCCCCGTTAGAGAACTACCAAACATGACGATTGCGTGAGTGCGAAATTGACGACCGACCAAGATGATGTTGCCATCAATGGTGACCTAACAAGATACCGCGCGCTCCTAAAAAGATTTCTGGCACCGTCAGGGCGCAGTCCATGGTCGATGCAGTTCTCCACAGCCTCGCTGCCCTGTTGTCCAACGTAGTTTCATTCGACGACATCGCTCTGCTCTTGTTTGATCCTTAAAGCCACTACCCAGGTTACGAAGGCTTTCCCCGCAAGCCGCTTCTCGTTGATCGTTCCTTCCTGCAATGCTAGGCTCCGAACAGGTGGACTCCGTTTACGACAATCCTGTGGAATCCTCAGCCGCCAGCAACCGCGCGGTGGCGTGGTTGCAATCGGCATCGGCCGAAGTGTGGATCAAGTTCCTCCTGGCACTGGTCGGATTGAGCCTGGCGTTCGGCGCGGCGCTGTTCTCCACGGCGTTAGGCGAGGCGGGCAATCTTTGGGCGTCTGTGATTCTGGCGTCGGTTGCGCTCTTGATGGCGGCGTTTGTGGGGCTGGTCACGGTGCCGTATCTGGCGCGGCGGGTGGCCCTGGAACGGCTGCGCGAAACGTTTCACTACGAGGTGACTAAGGCGGGCGTGGTCTACGTGCTGGTCACGCTGGTGATCGGCATTGCGGCGCTCAACACGGGAAACAATCTGCTCTACATTATCGTCGCGGCCATGCTGGCGGCGATCCTGGTCTCGGGAGTGGTCTCCGCGTTGGTCCTGCGCGGCCTCGAACTTGACGTTCGCCTGCCCGAGCATGTGTTTGCCGGGCGCCCGGTCGTGGGACGAGTCGTCGTGCGCAACCCGCGGCGCTTCCTGCCCGCGTTTTCCATTCGCGTGGTCCCGGCACGTCGCGAGAAAAAGATCCGCAAGCAATGGCGGTGGGAGCGTACCACCTTCGCTTTTCCGCTGAACCGTCGCCCCGAGAATCAGTGGGTTCGTCTGCGCGATTGGCGAGTGAACCGCGTGCGCGTGGCGCCGTCCGCTCCCGGACTCTTTGAGGGCATGGCTTATTTTCCGTACTTGCCGCCACAGGCTGAATTGCCGGCCGACCTCGAATTGCGTTTTGAGCGCCGCGGGCGCTATTGCGAATCGAACTTCGGCGTGGCCACGCGCTTTCCTTTTGCCTTCCTGACCAAGACGCGCGACGTGGCGCTGCAGCGCGAGGTTCTGGTTTATCCGGCCATTGAGCCGCCTGACGAACTGTATGAAATCCTGCCGCTGGTGCGCGGTGAGTGGGAAAGTTTTGTGCGCGGGCGCGGCTCCGACTTGTACCGCATTCGCGAGTACATGCCGGAAGATTCGGCGCGCCATGTGGACTGGAAGGCGACGGCCAAGTCCGGCTCGCTGAAGGTGCGCGAGTTCAGCCGCGAGGATGAGCGCAAGCTTTGCATCGTCTTCGACAATCCCGCCGCGGGATTGATCTCTGAGCCGGCCTACGAACGGGCGGTGAATCTGGCCGCGTCGCTCGCCTGGCACTTCTCGTCGCAGGATGCGGAGGTCTCGTTCGTGGTTCCCGGACACGGCCGCAGCACCGATCTGCACGAGTTCCTGGCGCGGCTGGCCGTGATCGAGCCGCCTGAGGACCCTCAAGCAGGATCAGGTCCGCGCGCCGATGTGCTGCGTGAAATAGGCCTGGGCAGCACCGGCGAATACAACATCGTTCTAACGGCCCGCCCGCGAGGAAGTTTGCCTACCGCGCTGTGGAACTGCTCGTACTTCGCGTTTCTGGGGGAGTAAGATTGCGCCTCAGCCCCCAGTTTTTCCTAACGTTCTACTGGGCCCGCTTTTGTTACGACGGTGGAGTTCAGATAACTCCATATGTCACGCCCAACCGCCGTCGTTTGGTTACCACCGACGCAAGCCGACCAATCTTCGGGTCCGCCTTGGAGTGGGTGCGGCACGGCTTCACGCTTCAGGTTTACGGGTAAGTCGTTATGCCGGAGCATGTGCGCTCGCTTCGCTCGCGGGGGGGACGAATACGTCCGCCCCCCATGGCTGGGAGTCGAACTGTCCCACTCAAGCTAAAGGGCGGCTTGAGTGGGCCATCCCGTCCCTGAGGGGAGCCGAGGAGAGTGTCCGTCCGACACGGGCAAGATCAGGAACAACGTCAAATGCAGCGGGCAGGAGTGCCCGCTCCGCACAATCGAGCGGGCCGGTGGCACGCTCTTTCCCATTCCGGATCGTTTTTTTCACACCCCACCTTTTAGCCCTTCCCCTGCATCCTATTTCGGCATATACTCACGCCCCGGTATAGCTTTCGGACGGGAAGACGGGAATTCGATACGGGGAGAATCAAAATGCGGATCTACGACCTCATCAAAGACCAGGAAACCTATCACGCCGACATGGGCCAGACGGTGCTGGAAACCGTGCGGGCCATGGTGGAGCGCAACATCGGCGCCGTGCCCGTCCTGCACAACGGCAAGCTGGTGGGGATTTTTTCCGAGCGCGACTTGATGAGCCGCGTGGTCGCGGAAGGCTACGATCCGCGCAGCACCTGCCTGGCCGAGGTCATGACCGACGACCCGCTCACCATCCACACCAATGAAGAGCTGGAGAACTGCATGGCGCTCATGCGGCGGCACAACTTCCGTCATCTGCCGGTCTGCCATGAAGGACAACTGGTCGGCATGATCTCGCTGCGCGATATTCTGCTGCACGATTTGAACGAGAAAGAGGATGAAGTGCGCATGATGCGCGCCTACATTCACTCCGTCCCGGACGCTTAGAGCGCGCCGCGGCGATGCAGCTCACGCCCAGTCAGGCGCAGTTTCGTTCCTAAGCCCGCTGGGACGAAAGATCCACGGAAATAAAAGCCAGTCATTGCCCCCTGAGGCATTATTCCTTCCCAGACTTGCCTCAGCCCGGATGGCACGAAGGTAACGTTGCGTTCGGCGGACCCTGGAGGTAACGTTACTTTGGGTTACCTGAGTACATTGAACACCCGGGCCAAAAGGTTTAACTTTTTCTTACCTAATTAGATCCGATGCAATGCGATGCCGCGGAGCTGGCTCTGGCCGCCAGTGGTTTCGAGAGCTAAGAGAATTGTTCCGATGAGCGAAAAAATCAGGATTTTGTACTACGCCCTCTGGGTCGCCCATCCCGTTCTCCAAACGGTCATTGCCATAGCTATGCTCCGTCGCGGCCAGCACCGCGCCTTCAAATACTTCTTCGCGTACATCGTCACCCAGATCCTCACCTTTGCCGTGGTCTTTCCGGCTTATCGCTTCCACTCCTCGTCGGTTTTTTACCTTTCCTGGTTCAGCACCGCGATCAGCGTGGCGTTGGGTTTCAAGGTGATTCACGAAGCCTTTCTCGATGTCTTCCGGCCCTTCCACACTTTGCGCGACCTGGGCACGGTGCTATTCAAATGGGCCGGTCTGGTGATGTTGTTGGTGGCGGGCGTGGTTTCAGTTTCGACGAACTCATCGGATATGGCGCCCTGGGTCCAAGCCATTCTGACCGCTCAACGTTGCGTTCGCATTATTCAAGTCGGGATGGTGCTGTTCTTGTTATTTTTTGCCCGCTACCTTGGCGTCAGCCGGAGGCAGCACAGCTTCGGCATCGCCCTTGGCTTTGGCGCCTTTGCCACGGTTGAACTGACGCTGATCGCTTCCTGGGCGGGTGACCATCTGGGCAATCTCTCGATGAACCTGATCAACATGACCGCCTATAACACGACGTTGTTGATCTGGCTGGGTTATACGTTGGCCAAGAGTCCTGCCCGCGATGCCGCTTCCACTCTGCTGCGGCCGCAGCGCTGGGAGCAGAGCCTAACGGACATTCATCACCCGTTGCCTGCGGACTCACTGATTCCAATGTTCGAGGGGATGGTGGACCGCGCCCTCTCGCGGACCCATGCTACTGCTTCATCCGCAAGCGGCAGCATTGCTACTCGCGCTGCGGCTGCTCCGATGGGCGGGCTCAGCATTTCTGATCTCGTCGACCGGGCCGGATCCAAGGGGTAGCGACCTCGTCTCACGCTCACTCAAGCCTTGGGATTCTTTCGACTTCCTGGATCCAGACGCTGGAAATTCCGGATTTCGTAAATTTCTAGCCGCGGAACCTGCCTTCGTGCTCCGCCGTGGCCAGCCCAGGCACCTATAAGGAAAACACCTTAGAAAAATTACACTTTTCCCAGTATTTACGGGTTTACGGGGGTACGGGGGTATGCCAGGAGTGTTGATCGCTGCCGGAAAAGAACCGGCTCGACCTGCCATGTGGGAATTCTTGCAGACGGGCTTGACTTGTGCCTTATAATTCCTCACCGCGACCCAGGGCACCATTTTGGGGGCATCTAGGTCGCGCGAGGAGTGAAACCCATGAAGCACGCAATCAGGATTTCGATCCTGATGTTAGGACTAGTGGGCACATATGTAGCAGCCGCCGTTCCGCAGGTTCCCGCCCCGGACGGAGGGCCGATTCTAACGTGCCCACCTCAACAACAACTACAAAACCGATGCGCCGGTGGCGGTGGTTTGCCGCCAATGGTGAGATAGAGTTAATCGGATCTCAGGCGTGACCGCAAGGTCACTAAAGTAACCTGTAGTAACTTGGGCCGAACCCTGGGGCTCGCTATCTTTGGGCTGACGGACTTCATACATAAACCGTCAGCCCTGTTTTTTTGTTGGCTGGATTTCTTAGGACTGCTTCTTCAACGCCGACTCCAGCGCACTCCGCAACTGATCCGGGTCGGTCAGCGGAGACTGGCAGGCAAAGCCGGAACACAGAACCGCGAATGACTTGCCTGAACCCAACTGAGGCAGATTCGGGATGGTGGCCGCCAGCGCCGGAGGAAGGTTCCCGGCAACTGCTTCATTCGCCGTCAGCCGCAGCACGCTCTTATTGAAGGCAAAGGCAGAGGTCGCCACAGCGGCGAGAGCGGCGCTCGAATCCGCCGATCCGTCCTCGGCAACCACAACCACCTGCACTGGACTCTCCAACAGATGGATGACCGCGATCCCGTAGGTTGCCGCGAAAATTCCAAATTGCCCGGCCACGCCGGCAAAGGCTTCCAGCGTCTGCTCTGCTTTATCTCGATACGCGCTATCGCCCGTGTAATGATGCAGCCGCAGCAGCGCAATCGCGGCCATGGGATTGCCCGCCGGCGTGGGCGAATCCTGCAGCGGCTTTCGCCGCGTCGAGAGCACACCCAGGCTCTTGCCCTCGGCAAGTGGCTCGGCGTCGTAGAACCCTCCAGAAACTGCATCAAAGAACCGCGCAATCATGGCATCGCCAATGGCCCGCGCGAACTTGAAGTAGCTGAGGTCCGCCGTAGCCTCGTAAGCGTCGAGGCAGGCCAGAGCGGTCGCGGCGTAGTCGTCGAGCAACCCGGAAACCTCGCGGTGTTCAGCCTTGGGATCGGAGTAAGCAACCACATGCAGCAGCTGTGTGGCGCGGGCGCCCTCGCCCGCGTTGCTTGATCCGTCAGGATGTGCCTTCCACGCCTCCGCGAGAATGCGGTCCAGCGAGCGCAAAGCGAAGCGGCGAGCCGATTCCAGGTTCAAAGCCTTTGCTGCTTCCAGATACGCCGAAACACACATGGAATTCCATCCCACATAAACTGTCTTGTCGACATAGGGCGTGGGCCGCTGGAGCCGCGCGGCATACATTTTCTTCTTCGCGGAATCGAGCAGGTCTTTCACACGCTCGGCGCTGGCACTCATCCGGCGGGCGATTTCTTCGATTGGCGCACGCACGTACAGCACGTTCTTCGCCGGATTGTGGTGCATCTCGCCGACCTCGTTGATGTCGTAGCGCAGCGCCGCCACTTTCGCTTCTTCTTCCGTGAGCACGGCCTTGGCCTCGTCGAGGGTCCAGGTGAAGTAGTCCCCATCGTCATCCATGGAAATGTCGGCGTCCTGGGATGCATAAAAGCCGCCACGCTCGCGGTCGCTCAGCCACTCGTCCATCCAGCGGATGATGTCACGCGCCACGCTGGCAAAGAATTCCGAGCCGGTGGCCTGGCAGGCATGCACGTAATTCTTCAACAGTTCGGAGTTGTCGTAGCACATCTTCTCGAAGTGCGGGACCACCCAGCGCTCGTCGACCGAGTACCTGTGAAATCCGCCCGCGAGTTGGTCATAAACGCCGCCGTTGGCCATGTGCTCGAGCGTGGTGACGATGACATTCCGCAACTGCTCGTCGTCATGGGCAAGGTCCATGTGGGGACGGCCGCCCTCGGGAGCCTGCCCTGAGTCTGGTCGAAGGGTCCGGCGGAGCGAAGCTCCGCTAGCCGTCCGCGCAAACCGCTCAATCAGCAAATCCAGCGCCGAGGGATGCGGAAACTTTGGCGCCTGCCCAAACCCTCCATGCTGCGGATCAAACATACTGAACGCAGACTTCTCAATCGCAGCAATCACGCTCGCCGAAACCCGCCCCTCGCGCCCCGAGAACGACTCCGCCTGCGCGATTGCACCCTCCACCATCTTCGCCTGCTCCACCACGTCGCCGTGTTTTTCCTTGTAGGCGCTGGCAATGCTGAGCAGCACACGCTTGAAGCTGGGGCGTCCGTAGCCGTCGTTCGGCGGAAAATACGTGCCGCCATAGAACGGCTTGCCATCGGGCGTAAGAAACGCGGTGAGCGGCCACCCGCCCTGTCCGCTGACCGCGCTGACTGCAGCCTGATAGCGGCTGTCAATGTCCGGACGCTCATCGCGATCCACCTTCACCGCAATGAAATGCTCATTCACAATGGCAGCTACTTCCGGGTCGTCATAAGACTCGCGGTCCATCACATGGCACCAGTGGCACCACACCGCGCCAATATCGAGCAGCATGGGCTTGTTGTCGCGCTGCGCGGCAGCGAAGGCCTCCTCGCCCCACTCATGCCACTGAATGGGCTGATGCATGGCAGAGCGCAGGTAGGCGGATGAAGCGCGGGCTAGGGAGTTGAGGGTGGTGCCGGTCATGACTGCTTCAGTTTATACGATGCTTGTCGATGGTTTACCCTGTGTAACCCTGTGTCCTCTGTGTTAAAATTTTGGGCACTCAGCCAATAGTGACAGGGCTATTAGCATACTTAGGTAGCCCGCAGTGGACGCAACGCCTCGCAAGAAAACCCAGGTTGTACCACCACGTTGCCGAGAACCACTCTCCGCAGCAGGGACACCGCCACGTATTCAGGCGCACGCCGTAGAACAGAAACAAGATCATCCAGAGGGCAGCAGCGACAAAGCCGGGAGTGAACGTGCCAAGCAACTTCCCGGAAACGACTGCGATGCCGGAGCACACGGGAACGTACGTCGCAAACACAAAGAAAAACGTGTTCCTGATTCGCTTGTACCGTCGCCAATATTCCTCGTACCCATTGGCCGTGTCAGCACGCGTAGATACGTTCGCGTTCTCTGCCAAGATTCCCGCCTCCGCTAGCGGCCCGCAAGCGTGTCTAGCCGCGCCAGCGTATCCGGATATTTGCGCACGAGCAGGACGAGCGCAGCCGCCTGAGGATTCGGTTTTGCCCGGCCCTGCTCCCATTTTTCCAGCGTTCTTTCGTTGATGTGCAGTTTGCGCGCGAACACAGCTCGCGAGCACCGTAGTTTCTTTCGAGTGTCCCGGAGAAGCTTTGAATCCACCTTGGGAAGCGGCGTCACATCGAGTTTGTAGCTGCGCAAGGTGAGCTTGCCCTCGCGATGATTCTTCATCGCAGCCACTCCTTCCATCATCTCGCTGAAAATGTCCCGCTTCGCCATTACTGTGTCCTCCGTTGCCTGTATGGTGATCTTATCCGACGAGCACGCGCTTCCAATTCGTTCTCGATCGAAGCTCTGAGAGCCTTCTTCTCCGCTGCTGTCAAATCTGAAGCCTCACCTTTGTCGTACAGAGTCATCAACCATATCTGATGGTCGGACTTGAAGTAGTAATAAATGACCCGTAAACCACCTCTGCGGCCTTTGCCCCGCCGCGCATCCGCCCAGCGCAACTTTCTGAATCCACCTGTGCCCGGCATCAAATCTCCGAGATCGGGATTCGCCGCTAACTTTGCCTGCAGACCTCTGTAGACGTCGTCGTTCAGATAGTCTGGCAAGTGACGGGTAAATGTCGGGGCTTCGATGAACTCCATGCCGGGTACATACGCTATTAGCGTATGTTTACTTAATATACGCCGTTAGCGTACCCGTGTCAAAATCACCTGCACATGTTGAGTTTTCCATAGTCGTTTCTTGGTCACTCGTCACATCGTGTTCCTGGAACTCCGAGCTAGAGTGATAGAAACGTCCTCGGCTTTACGCCGAGGATCTACGCTGTTCTTTGACAATTGAACCGGGAATCAAAAGCTAACGGGGTATGTTCAACTCCACTCTGCTAAGTTGTTGAAATGAAGGATTTTACCGCTAAGTCCTTTAGAAAACAGATCTTGGCCAGATTCAAGCAGATCGCAATGTTGTAACTGATTGCATTTAGAGAACTTAATCAGATCGATCTGTGATTTTTTTTCGACCAGATCAGACGACCTGTCCAGCCAAGCCAAGTCCCGAGCGAGATTTGTAGAGGAAATACTGATGCGTCCCACCAACTTTGCTCAGGGCAGCGCACTCATTCAACACGTGCTCCAGGAGCGGATTGTGATAGAGGAGATACACCGTCCGCGGATGCGCCTGCAGACTCCGCTCCAGGTTCGCGATCACCTGCCTCAGCCCGGATTCTGGGAACGGATTGAAGAGATACAGAATCATTGGCTCGGTGGGAAAAGGGAACTCAGTTGCATCCGCGCAAATCGATTCCAGCGCGAAACACTTCTGCGAATCGCTTCGGTACTTGCTCAAGTTTTCCTGCGCGGCTTGGTGCAGCGCAGGCAGAAGTTCCACGCCCACGATGCGGCGAAAGGGATAGTCCGACGCCATCAGCAGCGTGCGTCCTTTACCTGAGCCGAGATCGATGAAGACGAAGGCGTGAAAGTCTAAGTGACTCTGCTGGCGCAAGGCCTCGAGCAACTCGTGGAACAGAGCAGACTCCGTAGGCTGATACCGCGAGTGAAAAGCTCCCAGCAGCCGGTCGCGCCAGCCAACGGCGGCGCTGGTCGTGTTGACGCGATGCTCCCAATCGTAATCGGCGTCGCCGTAGCGCTGGCGGCGTCGCTCCGGAGTGGAATTCCGCACGAACTCCCAGAGCGCAGCCAACAGTTGGCGGGTAGCCGCGAGGCGGCCTTCGCGCTCGGCAACGTTATTCCACCATCGCCAGGCAGAGCGCCACAGGCTGATTTGCGACGCGGCTGGGGGATTGGGGCTTACCATTCTGCGACATCATAAGGGATTGGGAAGTTGGATGGATCACTCTTGCAAGAGCTTAGCGCGGAGTGCGCTGAGAAATGCCGCGGAGGCCGCCGAGAAGAACGGCGTTCTATGGCATGGCGTGGAATTTCGGCGCCGGCGTATATCCCGGAGGTAGTCCGCTGGTAGCGAAAGGGAAATCATCCGGCACGCGCAGTTCGACCCGGCCCTCGGGAGTCAGCTTGTAAGAATGGCCATCGGGATCGACGGGAGTTCCAGCCAATCCCTCAGCGGCCGCGAGTTCTGCCATGCTGGCAGGAAGCCGTCCAGTGCGCTCTCCGAAGCGAGTCACCGCCGCCTGCAGATGCTTGACGTCTTCGTCGACGCGCAACGCCCGCAGATGTTCGATCGCGTTCTGCTTGATCTGCTCGTCCTGCGTGGTCTGGTAAGTCGCCGACCACAGGATGCGGGCCGTTTCATACTCGCCGGCATGCTGTGCCATCTGTGCGGCGAAAATCTTTAGGAAGGGATGAGCGTTGGGAACGTGCGATCCGCGCTCGAAAGTGTCGGCGGCGTTCTTGTAGTCCCGGAGTTCCATGTAGTAGACAAAGCCCAGATCGTAGTAGAGGTGCCAGTTGTCGGGATTGTTCTGAATGCCGTACTCCATCAACTGGATGGCGCGCTCGGGCTCGCCCGCGCCGTGCGGTGGTTTGGGCGCGAGAAAGCTGGTGCCGAACTCGTAAGCAACTATGAGATGCGGATCCAGGCGAGTGGTGATTTCGAGCAGCGGCGCCAGCAGATTGTAGCTGGTGGCGTAGTAGTGATACCGGTAGCCGAAGTATTGGACGGCGCGAGTCCAATAGATGCAGGCCATGAGGCCGTCATAGCCGAGGCTGGCGCGCTTGATCACCTTTGGCGAACTGAGAAACAGTACTTCGTCCAGCGTCGCTTGCGGGCGGAGTTGATCGGTGCGGTGCAGCACGAACGAACTGCCAACCAGCGACAAGACGAGGCAGATGCTTGCAACCATCGTGGTTTTCTGGCGCGGATTCATTCGGCATCTCGGTTCAAATGCTAGTACCTAGTACCCAGTGCCGAGAACCAGACGCAAGCTACCTTTCGTTTCTCCGGTACTGGGTACTAGGTACTCGGTACTGAACTTCCTCATTTCAAATCGCGGCGCTCGAAGATCAGCACGGCACCGCTCAGCGCCATGGTCGCGTAGAACAAGGCGTAAAGAGTGTTCTGCAGAATGAGTTGTCCAGCGACCGGCTGCTCATGCGCGATGGAGGTGATCACGTTGAATGCCGAAAAATTCGGTACCAGGTAGGCCGCACCGGTGGCCAGCCAGCGAGAAAATCCGTGGGCCATGCCGGCGAAGTTGCGCAAGTCTTCGGCAAAGCTCCCGATCACGAACAGTGAAAAAGCGAAGACGGCGGAAAGCAACGGCGAAGAAAACGACGAGAACAACAATGCCAGCGAACAGATGATCAGGAACTCGAGGACGATGAAGTACAGAGCAACCAGAATCAGCGCATCGGCGCGCACGAACTTGTGAGAAACGTAGAACAATGCGGCGAACACGCCGATCGCCATGAAGAACGTATTGACCACCAGCGTGCCGGCCAGCCCGAAGAACTTGCCGACAATGAACTCCCAACGGCGCACGGGGCGAGAGAGCACCGTGTAGAGGGTTCGCTTTTCGATTTCTTTGGAGACCAGGCCGATGCCGATAAAGATCGCAATGACGATGCCGAACAGAGAAACCGCAGTGAGTCCAAGATTGATGACGACGAGCTTCTCGATCTCAATGGAAATCTGGCCCACCAGGATGGCCGCCCCCGAGAGCAGCAGGGCAAAGGCGATCAGGTTATAAAGCACACGGTCCCGAACTGCTTCGCGGAACGTGTTCGAGGCAATGTAAGCGATGCGCGTTCTCATGCCAAGTTCCTCATGCAGTCTGCCTTCATGCAGTTGGTCTTCATGCAGTTGTACCAGCCGTGGTTTCTGCGCGCCGTAACTTTTCAACGAAATAGGCTTCAAGCGAAGTCCGTACGGGAGTGATCGCAATCAGGCGCAGCCGCTCACGGCGCAGGGCATCGATCACAGCGTCCTGCTGATTTTCGGAAATGATAGCGCGAACCCGGTCTCCAGTGACATGGCATTCCGCGCCCAGCGCCTTGATCGAGGCCGGCGCCTGCGTACCATTCCAGATCACCTCGACCTTTCCTTGAACGCTGGAGGTCAGATCCTCGACCGCGCCCCCGCCGCGAAGTTCGCCTTTGTGAATGATGGCTACGCGGTCGCAGAGCGTTTCGGCGTCCGACAGGATATGCGTCGAGAAGAACACGGTCTTGCCTTGCTGCTTAAGCTGCTCCATCAGGTCGCGCACTTCCCGCCGGCCGATGGGATCGAGTCCGGACATGGGTTCGTCGAAGAACACGAGCTTGGGATCATGGAGGATGGCCTGACCGATGCCAACGCGCTGCAGCATGCCTTTGGAAAACTTGCGCAATTGCACGCCCCGGACGTCGCTCAACCCGACCTGATCCAGCACCTGCTCGACGCGTTGTTTGCGCTGTTTGGCGGCAACACCTGAAAGCTGTCCGTAGTATTCCAGCAGTTCGTGGGCCGTCAGATAGTCGTAAAAATACGGCTGCTCGGGAAGAAAGCCAATCTGCGCCTTCACCGAGGGGTCAGTCCACTCCCGGCCCAGGATGCGCGCCGACCCGCCGGTTGGGAACACCAGTCCCATGAGCAGTTTTAGCGTAGTAGTCTTGCCGGCGCCGTTGGGGCCGAGGAAGCCGAAAATTTCTCCATCCTCGACCACGAGGTGCAGGGGATGCAGTGCTCGCTTCGGCCGCTTGCGCCAGAAGCCCACACTGTAGGTTTTTTCGAGTCCCAAGATTTCTATGGCAGGCATGGCAGAAGCTCAGTCGTCGTTGCGGGAATCACTGTTGTCTCACAAGAAAAAATTATATGCGAATCCAATTGAGAGTAAAGTAGCCGCGCGGGAACGGAATATTACGAAAGTAAAGGACGCGGGCTAGTTATCCATGGAGGTCAGCGTCGCGCACGTAGCATAACTCGGGACCAATGTAATATTGCCGGCCGGCTGAAGGCGGACCACCATATCCTCGATGGAACAATAGGAGCGCGACCCTGTCAGGGCGCTGTTGGGGACTGCCGTCGCGTAGAAGCGGTTGTTGTTAGGGCTTCCCGCGGTGGCTGATCCGGTGGCGGCGAAAGAGTATCCATTTTTGCCGTTTCCGCCTCCGTTGCTGGAGAGATTGTCATCCAGAAAGCATGCAGTCACCGCATCGGGAATACAGGGCGCCGGGCCACCCAGGGGTGCCAAGGTCGCCGGGAAGCCGACATTCTCATATGCACCGAAATAACCGACTTCGGCAACGTTGATGGAATGAACAGAACCCGCAGCCATCGAATCGTTCGCAGCCATGCGAGCGCGAAGCAGGTTCGGAATAGCGATCGCCGCGATAATAAGAATGATCGCCACTACGATCAACAACTCGATAAGTGAGAAACCCTTTTGTTTCATCACGGGATTTTCCTGCTCCCGACCATTACGCTAAGCGCCGGGATTATGGCTGCTTTAACTCTTGCATTTCAGAGGCCAAGCTGGAAGGTGATCGGCGAATTGTTACCGGCGTAACTCATTGTATTTTCAGATAATTAGATTGTTTTAGTGAAGCTGGGGAATGAGGTCGTCCCCCGGATCAGGAGAACGCACTGCCGGCGGGACGTTTTCGCGTCCGTGTGAATGTTAGGCGTCGCAAATCGTCATGAGTGGTGGCAAAAATTGTCAAAGTGAGAAAGGGCCGGAGCTCGATGGGAAAAGAACAAGGGCAGCGGATTTGCATCCGCTGCCCAAGTGTTTGTGTATCCTGACGCTGTACTAGTTGTTGAGCGGTGAGAAGGCAAGGCAAGCTCCGTAGCCACCAGCGATGCCAAGGTTACCAGGAGCGTTCACGCGCACCACACCGTCGTCGGCAGCGCAAAAAGACTTGGTGCCCTGGACGTTCGACAGCGGAGTAGCCGTGGTATAAAAGTTATAACCCGCCGCTTGCGTGCCGCCGGGCGTCGAGGCAAAGGTGTAACCGCTCTTACCAGAGCCAGCCGGTGTACCGTTGGTGGCCAGGTTGTTGTCAATCAGGCAACCGTTAGCCGGGGCCGGAACGCAAGGAGTGGCCACTCCACCCAACTGTGCCAGTGTTCCGTAGCCGAGTGTGGGATATGCGCCCAGGTAGCCGACTTCTCCCACGACGATGGTGTGCTCGGAACCAGCCGCGGACGAATCGTTCGCAGCCATACGAGCGCGCATAAGGTTAGGAATCGCGATAGCTGCGATGATCAGGATGATGGCAACCACGATCAGCAGCTCAATCAGTGAAAAACCCTTCTGTTGTTTCCGCATCTCTATTTTCCCCTCGTTTCAGACTTTTGTTAGAACATGCTGGTCATGGAATGACGCAGTCGGGCTTGATAATCGCACTTCCCGGGCCAAATCGGCTAGTTACCTTGGTTCCTACCCATTGGCAAGCAAAGGCTTTATTTTCATGACATGGCAAAACTTCAGACTTATTGTACCGTGCCTGTGGGTCGGACCGGTTGCCAAAAAATGTCACGGAACTGACGGTTCGCGACAACAAATACGCCCCCAGGGTCTGCTCCTAGAACGTTGAGAAATGTGGATCTTGCACCCGGCAGGCGCCGACAAATAGTTCGTATCAAGAAACTCGAGGATCGGATAATGTCTTCCAGCGCCACTGCGCCTGCAATGCAACCCACATCGGTTTCCAAACCGGGTTCAAACCAGCTTTCGGCTCATCAGCGACAAAGTGCGGTTTTGTGTCTTCTGTTGGTCCTGTTGACGCTTGCCTTTTACAATCCCGTCGTCCACAACGATTTTACCAACCTCGATGATGACCATTACATCGTGCACAACTCGCACGTGCGAGCGGGCCTTAGCTGGGACACCTTCAAGTGGGCGTTCACGACTTACGACGCAGCCAACTGGCATCCACTCACCTGGCTCTCGCACGCGCTCGACTGCCAACTGTTCAATCTAAATCCGGCTGGTCATCACTATGTCACCGTTCTTTTGCACGCGGGGAACGCGATCTTACTGTTTTTGCTGCTGCAGAGCGTGACAGGCTTCGCCTGGCCCAGCTTTGTAGTGGCAGCCTTGTTTGCGCTGCACCCGGTGAATGTTGAGTCTGTGGCATGGGCGGCCGAACGAAAGAACGTGCTCAGCATGTTCTTCTTCTTACTTACCTTGTACGCCTATGGATGGTACGTTCGCCGAGCCGGCGTGAAGCGCTACGCAGTGCTGGCTGCACTGTTTGCGCTGGGATTGATGGCCAAGCCTGAGATCATAACGTTGCCCTTCGTTTTGCTGTTGTGGGATTACTGGCCGTTGCGGCGAATGCTGGGAGATTCAGTTCTCAGTTCGGGCGTCCCAGTTGCCGGGGAAGAACCTCCGGCAGAGATCGCGGCCGCAGTGGTTACACCGGCTCCGCGGTCAATCTCGTTCTTGCTTCTTGAGAAAGTTCCGCTGCTGTTGCTTTCCATGGGCAGTGCCGTGATCACTTTGGTGGCGCAGCGCGCCGGTCACGCGATGCGAGTCGCGTCCGATCAGGTGCGCCTCGGAAACGCGCTGGTCGCCTATGTGCGCTATTTGGGAAAAGCGTTTTGGCCTACGCGGCTGGCGGCGGTCTATCCGCATCCGGAAGGCTCTCTTCCATTTTGGCAGATTGTCGGCTCGGCCGGGATTCTGCTTTTGTTAACGGTGCTCGCGCTCAAAATGCGGAATCGGCGCTACCTGGCGGTGGGTTGGTTCTGGTTCCTGGGCACGCTGGTTCCGGTAATTGGCGTCATTCAGGTTGGAGTACAGGCAATGGCCGATCGCTATGCCTACATTGCTTATATCGGTTTATTTATATGCGTTGTTTGGAGCATCACGGAGATTGCACGCGAGCGGAAAATCGCATCGGCGTGGTTGGCATTGCCCGCAGTTCTCGTCTTGCTGACGCTTGGAATCCTCAGCCGGCGTCAGATTGCGTATTGGCATGACAGTGAGACTCTCTGGAGACATACCCTCAGCGTGACTAATTACAACTACATGGCCCACGACGGCCTTGCCCGCACCTTGGCCAGACAGGGCCGAACTGAAGAAGCCATGGTTGAGTTCAAAGCGGCTGAACAAATAGCCGTTTACACTGCCTCGGCTCTCGTTGATATCGGTGTCTACGCGCAAACCAACGGGCGCCTGCAAGATGCGATTGAGCAATACCAGGAATCGCTGAATGCTTCGCCCGATTCGAAATCCAAATCCACGGCCTTAAGCTACCTCGGGTTAGCCTTCACGCAGATGGGTGACGTGGGCCGCGCAAAATCGAATTACGCGCAGGCGCTCCAACAAAATCCCGACAACACCGCTGCGCTGGTAGGCAGCGGGTTGCTGGCCGAACGCGACGGTGACTTCGAATTCGCGGCCCATCAGATTTCTCGCGCAATGAAGGTTGAACCGACCGACGTGGGCTATCTATTACTTGGGCGTGCATTGCGCCATGCCGGTCGCGGGGCGGAGGCGGACAGCGTTTTGGCTCAGGCGCGACGAATCTCGCCCAATATCGCGCAAGCGCAGCAATCTGCGGAGCAGATTATGAGTTCAACTGGAATCCAAACTAAGTAGAGACACCGCGGACCGTGCACCCGTCAGTTCACTTTGCGAATAGTTGAGTGCCATCCTGCCTTCGCGGCTACAATTGTCGCTCTTGTATGCCGAATCCTTTTGAAGACCTCCAAATTGACGAAACCCTCGCGCGCGCCTGGACGCTCCCGGCGAAACTTTACTTTGATCCAGATGTGTATGCCAGCGAGAAGGAACGAATCTTTGGCCGCAGTTGGCAGGTGGTGGGGCATTGCGACCAGGTCAGGAATGCGGGCGACTACTTCACCACGGAAGTGGTAGGCGAGCCGTTGCTTATCGTGCGCGGCACCGACGGCAAGCTGCGCGGCTTCTATAACGTCTGCCGGCACCGCGCGGGACCGCCTGCTACGGGTTGCGGTTCCCGCAAACTCTTCCGCTGCGGATATCACGGTTGGACTTATGGTCTCGATGGAGCGCTGATCAGCGCCACCGAAATTGAGGGCGTTGAAGGATTCCGTCCCGAAGAGTTTGCGCTGGCGCCGGTGCATACGGACGAATGGTTCAACTTCGTTCTAGTGAATCTGAATCCGGGAGCAAGACGCTTGCGCGAGAGCCTGGGCGAACTTCCGCAGCAGGTCGAGCGTTTCCCGTTTGCCGGCATGAAGCTGTTTGAACGGCGCACTTACGAGATGAAGTGCAACTGGAAGACCTACGTGGATAACTATCTCGAGGGCTACCACCTGCCCAGCGTGCATCCGGGATTGAATCGCGAACTCGACTACAACGCTTACGCGGTCGAGCCCCATGCCGAATACGTGCGGCAGTTCAGTCCTATTCGCGGGGCGCAGGCAGGGGACACAACGCCGCGCCGCTACCAGGAAGCGCGCGAGGATCTTACGACCGACTACTTCTGGATTTTTCCCAACTGGATGCTGAACTGCTATCCCGACAATGTTTCGCTGAACATCGTGCTGCCGATCGAGCCCGAGCGTTCGCTGGCCATCTTCGAGTGGTATCTGCCGGAGAAAGAGCACAGCAGGCCCGCAGCTAAGGCCTCAGTCGAATTCAGCGACCAGATCCAGGTCGAGGATGTTGCCATCTGCGAGCTGGTGCAGAAGAACCTGCGCTCGCGCAGCTATTCCCGGGGGCGTTTCAGCGTGAAGCAGGAAAAGGGCGTGCACGCGTTCCATCGGATGTATGCGGAGTGGATGAATAAAAGTTGACTGCCGAGAACAGGAGGAGCTAAACCTCAGCGGCTGGAAGCCGCATTGATCTTGCCCGGCTTACGACACGAGTGGAACTCGTGGCCTTCCCGATCGCCTGAGACCGCCAAAGCGAGAGACTCCAGCTTTTTCTCTGGGGCCTCGGCGAACTCGGCGATTAAGCATTTTCTGCTTTTATCAGCAGGCAGGTCACGTCATCGTGCTGCGGGGTCGCGCCCACGAACAAGTCCAGATTGGCCATGAGGCGGTCGAGCAGATCCTTGGGAGTGGTCGCGACGCCCGCCTCCAGCGCGCTCAGTACCCGGGGTTCATCGAACTCTTCGTCGCGCGCGTTCACCGCTTCCACCAGGCCATCGGTAAAGATGATCAACCAATCGCCGGGGGCCAGCGTGACGGTGGCTGATTCATACTTCGCCTCGGGCTGAATGCCGAGGGGCAATCCGCCGACGTCGAGGCGCTCGATCGCTCCGTTGGCGCGGCGCAGGATGGGGTTGTTGTGACCGGCATTGATGTAGTGGAAGACGCGCCGGGCCGTGTCGTATTCGGCCAGAAAAGCCGTGGTGAAACGCAACCCGCCCTGGCTGTTCTGGCAGGCGTACTTGTTCATATTCGCGACTAACTCTTCCAGAGGGACCTGTGCGGTGGAGAGCGTTTTGAGGCTGGCCTGAAAAGTGGCCATCAACATGGCTGCGGGAATGCTTTTGCCGGCGACGTCGGCCACGGCGAAGACGACCCGATTCTCTTCGTTGGTTTTACCCGGCCGCGGAAAGACGTCGTAATAATCCCCGGCGACGGTGTTGGCGGGGCGCGTGGCATAGGCCACCGAGATTCCGGGAATCTGCGGCGGGGCGCCGGGTAGCAGCCAGGTCTGGATCTCGCGCGCAATCTGCAAATCGCGCTTCATCACGACACGGTCGCCAATTTCCAGCATGAGCAGCACGAGCAACAGAAGGCCGCCCCAGAAATGGAGATCGAATTCGAGAACGTGGAGGGTATTCTCCGAATCGTGATAGCTAAAGCCGCTCGTGGGAAATACCAGCATGACCAACGCCGCCAGCAGCAGCACGCGGCGCGCGGGCGAGAGCTTTTCGAGAACCGCCCAGAAAAACTCCTTGACCACATGCAGATGGTGACCGCGGCGGGTAAGGCCTTCCGGAGTTTTGGCGGCCACGTCGCGCGAATAGAGACGGTAGCTGGAGCGGGCTTCGGTCTCGAACTGCGACCAGAGCTGGGTGAGCTCAAGCCCTTCGGTGACGCGCTGCCAGAAACGGTGCAGCCGCACTCCGAGGGGAACGCGTTGCGCGTGGACAGGCTCGGCCGGTGGGGAAGCGGTCGCCATGGGAGTCTCTGATTATAGTGGAAGAAAAGCAGTGGCCGGGGGTCAGTGATCAGTGGCCAGAGGGCACAGGCGGACTTCGATAAACTTCGCTTAACTTAGCCATTGACCACTAGCCACTGACCACTGTCTTTAGAACAGCGCCAACTGCTCATCGAAAGCCTGCACCGGCCACTTGTTGGCGAATGCTGGTTCTCGACGCGGGTCGGCGCGGTGGAGGCCATACTTCTGCCGGAAGCTTGCGATGAGTTGCGCCACACGCTTGCCGTAAGATGGCGGCAGAAACGAGCGGTCCTGGTAGCGCTGGCGGTAGTTCTCCACCAAGTGGGGGAAGTGTTGCTGGAGGAACGGAAGAAAAACCGCCGCCGAACAGGGCTTCAGAAATAGAGGTCCAGCGAAAATGTGGCGCGCACCCGCGGCGGCGGCGGCGCGGACCACGGCCTCCAAGTCTGCCGGGGCATCGGTAATGCCGGGCAGAACGGGCGAGCAACTTACGCCCACGGTCAGGCCCGCTGCGCTGAGCTCGCGAAGGGCATCCATGCGCAAGTCGGGACGCGGGGCGCGCGGCTCCAGAATCCGTGCCAGCTCGACGTCCAATGTGGTCACTGTGATGTGGATCGACAAGGCGTTGTTCCTGGCAACATCGCGCAGAAGGTCTAAATCTCTGACCACAAGATTCGATTTGGTGACAATCCCCAACTCGAAGCCGCGGTGGCGGGCGAACTCTTCGAGGATGCCGCGTGTGACTTCGTAGCGGCGCTCGGCCGGTTGATAGGGGTCGGTGGCGGTGCCCAGCGCAATGGCTTCCCCCGGCTTGACCCGCCGCAATTCGCCGCGCAGCAAATCTGCCGTGTGCTGCTTGACGTAGATTTTCTGCTCGAACTCAGCGCCGTCGCGCATTTCCATGAATTCGTGGGTGTAGCGGGCATAGCAATAGCGGCAGCCGAATTCGCAGCCGCGGTAGGGGTTGATGGTCCAGGTGAAAGGCAGGCCGCGGCGGCTCACGCAGCGGTTCAGCAGCGACTTTGCCGGGAGGGTGAAGTATTCGACGTTGTGACCTTCGCGCAGGGATTCGCCCGTAGAAGCAAGCCGAGCGATGCCGACCAGCGGGGATTTCTGCGGAAGCGCGAACAAGGGCAGCGTGGACATATTCGTCTTTTGTTCGCCTACAATAAGACTTTGCCCAAGCCATTGTCAAGAGGGAAGGGTGAAAGGGGTAGAGCGTCTTGAAACCGCCCTCGATAGAAACCAAGACTTGGTCAATGAGCGCTATGGCCTGATTTCGACAGTTGACTTCGTGACCGGTGCGCTTACCAGCAGCTGCCCGAATAGCTTCCTGTTCACATTCCGTTCAACCCTCTCGTATATGAAGCAATCGAGAGTCCCTGGTGTCGTCGTGGAAGATCGCTCGATTCTTCAGCGCGCAACTTAATCAGCATCCCGAGTCGATACCAAGAGGGTAGATTCCCCGACACCACCTCCGACCCGCGCCGTCACCACGTTATTCTTCGAAGAACCTGCCGAACGCGGACTGTCGCGTGAGCGCCAGCTTGAAGCCGAAAAGCGCGCATCCCATCACCAGCGCGACCATAAATAGTCCACGCCAAGCGTACCAACGGGAAAAGTCCGTCGTGAGGGGTGCGAATAGAACGTGCGGGACAATCCAGGAGACCGCCGAGCAAAGCAGCCCGAAACGCAAGAGGGAGTACAGCATGATCGTCGCAAAGGCGAAGACAAGAATCAATTCCACGGGTAAGTTTTCACCGGTCAAGTTGACGATCACCAGGAAGAGTCCGGTAATCAAGATGCCGATCCATTTTTTTCGGGTTACAAGAGTTGCAATAAACAAGATGGCAAGTGTCCCCATTGTATTGATCAAGGCAAATGATCTGAGACTCATGAGGCCAAAGAAGGCAGGCACGGTTCCGAGCTGATCTTCTACTCCGCCGCCGCAAGTGATATTGGCGATAAGAAACCAGTGAGGAAGGGCGAACAAGACGAAATAGGTCAGTGAGGCCAGGGTTCCCAGGAGGCTGCCAATCAGCAGATCGCGACCGACTAGCGGGTCCTTCCAACCTCCGGCTAGGAGCCGGCTCCATGAGATCAGCATCTCGGGCCATTTGCGGCGTACATAAGGCTCAAGCGCTAAATAGAACAAACCGAACTCTAGAGCAGCGCCTGCTGCATAAGCAATCGAATCGTTAATCCAGTTGTAGATCCACACCGTGGATGTGTTGTAGTGAGCGCTGAGCGCAAGGCCAATCCAAACAGCGGCAAAGAAAAACGCGGCCGAACGCAACGCTCCCCGGCGATCTCCTCGCCCAAGCTTTAAGTTTCTGCGCGCAAACAAAAAGCTCAAAACCAAAACGATCAGGGCGCATACCACAAAGAATGGAAATCCAAATTGGCTCGCGAGTGGACCTTGTGAGGGCGCAAGCCGGTCAGGGACGTACCAGGGCGCAAACACCTTGAAGAATACGACTCTTCCCCGGTAGGCGGCTGCTGCGACACGAACCGCCTGGCCGTCTCTCACGCTTTCCCAAGCAAAAGACTGATCCGAAGGAACATCGGGTAGCCACGTAGCCGGGGTGGCGCGGCTTCGGGACCAATCCAGCCCTGCATTCGCGAAAAGAGCCTGCCAGTCTGGAGGCGTATCGACGGCACTCGGCGAGTCCTGCGGCGCGATGGCAGCAAAATAGTTCAACCGGCCCGCTGAATCCAGACCAACCTCGGTGTCGCCGGAATAAAAGAGTGCCGGATCCTTTTTGTTCACTTGGAACGGTGTATGGCTCGTTTCGAGCTGATGCGAGCTCTGCCGATACCAAAACTGAAGCGGAGAGGGATTGGCTCCCGCCAAGTCGAGATAGCGTTTCGGGGCGACAATTTTGGAAGAATAAGGAAAAAAGGCGTCGTCGATATCAAACCAGTAGGCGTCGTCGATCGCGTTTGTGTAGCCGAGTGAGGAAGAGATCCGTTGACTCTGTTCGGTCAGTAAGGCTGGAGCTTTCGCAGGAACCTGATTGATCAGCATTCCGCGCTGTGAAAACATCATCGCCAGCACTAAAGAAATTGCTACACCGGCCAGAAAAAACCACGCTTGGGTAGGGGGAAGTGCAATCTCTTCGCCAGCCGCAGCGACCATCTCCGGCGATGGCGTTTCACCCGCCGCAAGCGCCGCGGCGAGAGGATCGCCTCCCGGAAGAGCAGCCGCGACTTGCCGTACTGAAGATGGGCGAAGTGCAGGTTCTTTTTGCAGACACTTAAGGATCGCGTTTTCCACTGCCGGATCGATGTCTTTTACCAGCATTGATGGCGCTCTCGGAGAGGATTCGAGGTGCGCGCGTCGCCACTCCACCAGGGTGGTTGCTTGGTAAGGCATGCGTCCGGTGAACAGTTCATAAAGCACCAGTCCCATCGAGTAGATGTCGCTGCGAACGCTGGCCTCGCCCTTGCCAATCTGTTCTGGAGCCATGTAGGCCGGCGTCCCCGCGGTTTCTTTCCGGCTTGTGGCATCGGCGCTGCTGAGAGCCAACCCGAAATCGGTAATGCGTACCCGCCCTCGTCCATCCAGCATGATGTTGGCTGGCTTCAAATCGCGGTGTAACAAACCGCAATCGTGTGCGGCGGCCATACCGGCGCAGATTTGGTGCGCGGTTTCCAAGGCCTTGTCTGCGGATAAGCGGCCGATGCGGCGCAGCAATGACGCTAGATCCTCGCCGTCGATGTACTCCATGGTAAGGAAGTGGCGGCCCTCTACTTCTCCGATGTCGTAGACCCGGCAGACATTCGGATGCGAAACCTGACGAGCATTCCTCACCTCGGCATGAAACGCGGCCAGTGCCGCTTCGTCCTTCTGAAGAGAGTTGGGAAGAAACTTCAGGGCTACTACATTGCCTAGCTTAAGATCTTCGGCGCGGTAGACTTCCCCCATCCCGCCGCGCCCCACCAGGGCGACAATCCGATACCGCTCGATGATAAGAGTGCCGGGAGAGAATCCTCCTCCTTGCACTGGGCGCGAGTTCGGGGGAGCTGGCGTAAGCACAACAGGCGCTCGATCCGGCTCCAAGGTGGGCGTGTCGAGAATGGCGACGGCTCGCCCACAAGAAGAACAGAAACGGACACCCTCAGAAGTTGCAGCCCCGCAGCTAGGGCAGGTAACCATGAGCACGGATTGTACCGCACCCCGGAGCAGAGTTTGCGTGTCTAACAACAGCCCGGAGATCTTCGGGTGGCACACGGGCATACCTGCTGATCTGTTGCAGAATGCCGGAGACCACAAGCGGCTAGGGCAGCGTGGAGTTGACAACACCTCAACTCGGTAAGTCTCGGAAATTTTCTAGCATCATGGCATTAAAGTCAAAGGTCTGCTGACTGAAAGCCACATGGCGACCGACGGGTGACGCCGTCGCACAGCAAAGCCAGTGGAAAGCCAGTGGTCTCTTGGAGCACCGTTTCCCTCTCGTCAAGGTTCTTGCGTGCGAGAAAAAAAGTTTCATCTTGTACCGCCATCAACAGAGCCTTCTCGTCCGCTGTCCAACGCAGGTCGCACACGGCCCAACTCTTCGTTATCGGTACGGGCATCTGGCACCACGAGCCACATCCAGTAGAAGCAGGTAATCACCAAATTTGTCACTGGCTAGGGCGATTTGTGAGCCATCGGGCGAGAGACACCACGTCATAAAATCGGTTTGCGCGGTCTTGACTCGAAGATGCAGTAGTGAGAAATGGTTTGGCCAATCATGGATCGCCGTATGGTAGGCGCGTCGGGAGAGCCAAGTCAATGAAAGGAGGCGAGTTCACGCAATGTCAGGTGCGTCGTTGACGATAAATCGCCGTTACACTCATTAACCTAGCCGGGCGATTCCCAATGAGCGGTGAGGACTTCAGGGTTGTCCCGCCGGTTTGTCTGCGGGCTTAGCGAACAACTTCGGATCGACCGTTGGATTGAGCTCCAGCGCGGTGTACTCCGCCATGCTTGACTCCTGACCGTTCTGCTTGTTGTGGCGGACTAGCGGAAGGGTCAAGCCAGCTAGCGGCTTCCAGTTGTCCATGTCCGTTTCACCCTGCACCGGTTCGCCCTGTTTGAGGGTGCGATAAGTCTCTTTCAAAATGTGGCCGCTCTGCGGATCGACGAACCAGCGGATGGCCGCGCCGGCGGCATTCACATCGACGATACGTGCGTCGATGTCGCCAACTTTCTCGCTTCCCTCCGCGTGGAAAAACACATTCGGATCCTTCCAGTGTGCAGCGATGAAGATGGGATCGCGCTTGATCTGCTCCAGCGTTTCCGTCTTCTGCGACGCCGGCAAATCGCGCATGCCCTGGGAGGGAATGGCCATGAAGGCCGTATCCGGCGTGACTACGATGTTCATGGTTCCACCGGGAATTTGCATTTCCGCGTGCAGATGATCGGGGAAAACGATGACGGTCTCCATTGGTATAGGGAAGTTGCCTTGCGGCCCCTTCTGGGTGATGGTCAGCTTTGCCTTCAGCGCCTTGACGGTTGCCAGTTTGGCCTCGCCGCCCAGCGCGGCCACCACTTTCGCGGCCAATGCCTTGCCTTCTTCATTCGACGCTGTTGGTTTCGCGCTCTCTTCTTCTTTGGCGCCGGGCGGAGGCGGAATCGAGATGTCGATTTCTTTCACCGCTCCGAGCGACGAGAGAGGCTTGTCGAATTCCTTCGTATTGCCCACCACCAAAACCGCGAGTTGATCGCGGTGCACATACTTTTCCGCCACACGATTCACATCGGCAGCCGTGACTTTCTGGATCTCGGCGGGATACTTGTCGAGCCAATCCGCGGGGTATCCATAGAACTCGTAAGTCACGCGCTCGGCGAGAACCTTGTCAGGCGAGTCGAGGCGAAAGATAAATGCGTTCAGGATGGCATCTTTGGCCTGCTTGATCTCATTGTCGGTAATCGGTTCCTTGGCGAGATTGTCGATGTCTTCGTCCAGTGCCCGGATCGACTCGATCGTGCTCTGGCTCTTGGTCCCCACCACGAATTGCTGGATGCCGGGATGGCCGAAGTTGGCGCCGATGCCGCCGCCCACGCTGTAAGCCAGTGCGCGTTTGGTGCGAATATCATTGAACAGCCGCGAGGAGAATCCGCCGCCAAACGCCTCGTTGAACACGGCGATGGCGTAGTAGTCGGGATTGCTGCGGACCGTGCCCAGCGTCACCATGCGGATGGTGCTCTGATTTACGTCGTCTTTGGGGACGAGGTAGTAGCCGGGTTTGGCGGGCTGGTACTGAATGTCATCTTTGGGCAACGCCGGACTTTTGGGCCAAGCCTCGAAAGCCGCGCGCAGCTTGGCTTCCATCGCCGCCGAGTCGAAGTCGCCAACGATGCCGAGAATGATGTTGTTGGGATGCACGTACGCATGGTGCCAGTCGATCAGATCCTGACGCGTCACCGCATCGATGGTCGCGTACTCCGGCACGCGTGCGTAGGGATTGCCGGCGCCATACGCCAACTTGGTGGATTCGCGGGCCGCAATTCCGCCGACCTCATCGTTGCGCCGCGAGATGGCGTTGTCGGCCTGCTTTTGCGCGAGGTCGAGTTTGTCGGCGCGGAATTCGGGATTCTGCAGCAGGTCGGCGAAGACTCTGAAGACATCGTCGAAATCACCCTTCAGGCAACTCAAGCTGATGGAGGTCGAGTCGGGGCCGCCGTCGGTCTCGACCTTGGCAGCGCGCACTTCAAGATAATCATCGAGCTGATCGCCCGTTTGGTTTTTCGTGCCGCCCGTACGCCAGACCTCGCTGAAGAGATCTACGAGTCCAACTTTGCTTGCCGGTTCGTTGCGTGAACCGCCACGAATGCGAGCCGAGCCTTCAATCAGCGGCAGTTCGTGGTCTTCCTGCAGAAAGATCACCATGCCGTTGGAGAGTTCGACGCGCTTGGGCTGTTGCGGCTTGAACGCGGGTAGGGGCGGGGTGGGGATCTGCTGCCAGTTCGTCGCCTGTGCCGAGGCTCGTGGAATCGGCACGAACACGGTGGCGGCGGCAAGCAGAATCAACGAAAGAACAATGCACTGCAGTTTTATTCCGGGCCTCTTCATTGCGCACCTCCCTGATCCGCCGAGCCATCATCACCCGAGCCCTGCGCACCGCCTTGTCCCGCGGTGGTTTCGATCACGCCTACGGTGCGGTTGGTATCGGTGAAGGTTTCGTTGGCTATACGGCGGATGTCCGCCTTCGTGACCTTGTCGATGCGATCCACCGAGCGGAACAGCTCGCGCCAGTCGCCATAGCGTGTCTGGTAAGTCGCGAGTTGGGTCGCCAGCCCCTCATTGTCGGCGAGGCCGCGGATCAGATTGGCTTTGGTGCGGGTCTTGATCATCTTCAACTCGTCGTCGCTGATGTCTTCCTTCTTGAGCCTCTCGATTTCCGCGTGAATGGCGTCGGCCACTTCCTGGGTGGAGTGGCCAGGCAGCGGGACGGCATAGAACGCGAACAGGTGTGGATACTTGATGCCGGGGTGCCCCGTAAATCCGGCAGCGAACGATGCGATCTTTTTATCCCGCACCAGCGCGCGGTAAAGGCGTGAGGTACGGCCTTCCGACAAAAGATCGGTGATCGCGTCATAGACCGCATCGTCCTTGGTCATGTAGTCGGGACGGTGGTAGCCCTCAAGATAGAAGGGCTGCGATTTATCTTTCAGGACGATCTTGCGTTCGGCGCCCTGTGGAGGTTCGGTGGTAGTAGTCTCATCCGGCTTGGGCCTTGCGGGCGGGCGGCTGAAATATTTTTCGACAAGTGGCAGGGCCTGCGAAGCCTTCACGTCCCCGGCTACTGCGACCACCATGTTCGACGGCACGTAGTATTCATCGAAAAACTTCTTGGCGTCGGTGGCCGAGAAAGAATTCAAGTCGGACATCCAGCCCACGTTCGGCCGGTGATAAGGATGGGCCTCAAAGGCGGCAGCGTCGAATTGTTCCACCAGCCGGCCGATCGGGCTGCTATCGGTCCGCATGCGCCGCTCTTCGATGACTACGTTGCGCTCTTTGTAAAACTCACGTAATACGGGGTGAAGAAAGCGCTCGGACTCCAGATAGGCCCAGAGTTCCAGCCGGTTTGCGGGCAGCGAGTAGTGATACGCGGTTTCGTCGTCACTGGTGAAGGCGTTCATATCCTGGCCGCCGCTCTGCTCGACGATCTTGCCGAACTGGTTGGGGACAACGTATTTGTCGGCCTCGGCGATCGCGTCCTTCCATGCTTTTTCCAGTTGCCTCAGCTTGGTTTCGTCGCGGCCCACGGTCTTGTCGCGCTCCGCAATGTAGGCGGCGTACGCGGTCTCGACCTTTTCCAACGCGGGCTTTTCGGCGGCGTAGTTGGTGGTGCCGACCTTGTCGGTGCCCTTGAAAGCCATGTGCTCGAACATGTGGGCGAGGCCAGTCCTGCCCATGGGATCCTGCGTCGACCCGGCGTCCACCAGGGTGAAGAAAGAGAACACCGGCGCCTCGGGCCGCTCGCAGATGATGATGGTCAGGCCATTCGGCAGCTTCTTGACCGTGATGCGCTTTTCAAAAGACGCGACATCCTGGGCGGCAGCCAGGGCGGTCAGAAACAGAATGAGAGCCAGGGGCCGGATTATGCGGTATTTCATCGGACCTCCAAAGGGTTGGACGGACATTTCGGACGGATGTGTTTCGACCGTCATGTTTAGACGAATAAGAAGGGCAGAAGTTTGAAATTACGTGGCAGGCAGGGAGGTTGTCAAACAAGGCAGCACGTTTGTTTGGACAAGCAGGGGGAAGTCCAGTATTTTGCGTTGGCCGCCGTTTGAGGCACAATGCCTGCTGGAGCGCGCACGATGGATTCGATGATTGAGGTCCAGGGGAAGCAACTCAAGCTGTCGAATCTGGAAAAGGTCCTGTATCCCGCGACGGGATTCACCAAGCAGCAGGTTATCGACTACTACGTGCGCATTGCGCCGGCGATGGTGCCGCATTTGGCGGGGCGTCCGCTCACGCGCAAACGTTATCCCAACGGGGTGGACGAAGAATTCTTCTACGAGAAGAATGCGCCGCAGCACCGGCCCGACTGGGTGAAGACTGCGCCGATCTGGAGCGGTAGAAACCGCCGCACCATTCATTACATCCTCGCCGACGATCTGGCTACGCTGGTCTGGCTGGCGAATCTGGCCGCGATCGAATTGCACCCATCACTCTCGCTGGCAGAAGACATCACTTGTCCTACGATGATGGTCTTCGATCTCGACCCGGGCCCGCCGGCAAGCATTGTGCAATGCTGCCAGGTTGGACTATGGCTGCGTGAGATTTTCGAACACTTTGACTTGCAGAGTTTCCCGAAGACTTCGGGATCCAAAGGATTGCAGATCTACGTGCCGCTCAACACTCCGACGAGCTACGAATCGACCAAGACTTTTTCTCATGCGCTGGCGCAATTGCTCGAACACGATCATCCAGACATGGTTGTGTCGGACATGAAGAAGCAGATTCGAACCGGCAAGGTGTTCGTTGACTGGAGCCAGAACGACGAACACAAGACCACCATCGGAGTGTATTCGCTGCGGGCGCGGGAGCATCCCACGGCTTCGACGCCGGTGACGTGGGAGGAGGTCGAGCGGGCTCTCAAAAAGAAAGATGCGAAGCTTTTGGTCTTCGAAGCGGAGCAAGTGGTGGGGCGCACGGAAAAATTTGGAGACTTGTTCGCGCCGGTGCTCGAACTAAAGCAGCGGTTGCCGGAGCTCAAGGGCGTCGCGGCCTCCGCGTCGACAGATGCTCAGCCGGCAATCTCTATCGCCGCTCAGGCAGAAGACGAACGCGAGAACGCTCAACGCTCCCGCACCACGAAAGAGGCCGGAAAGCGGCCGCAGGCACGCAAGACGGGACGCAAGGTATAATCCCGTCCGCTACGAATTTTCTTGAGACTTCACCATGCCTCAACTGTTGGTCGGAACTTCCGGGTGGGCTTATCCAACGTGGAAGCCCGACTTTTATCCTGCCAAACTCGCGCAGAAGAAGTTTCTCAGCCACTACGCTACGCAGCTCAACACGGTCGAGGTGAACTTTACCTTTCGGCAACTGGTGATGGAGAGCACGATCCAGAATTGGATCCAGGAAACGCCCGCGCACTTTCGTTTTGGCATCAAGGCGCATCAGGTGATCACGCACATCAAGCGATTGAAGGGGACTGACGACTTTGTTCCGCGCTTCCTGGCGACGATTGAGGCGCTGGCCAGCGTCGGCAAGTTGGGACCGGTGCTGTTCCAGTTGCCGCCGAATCTAAAAGCGGATGCTGCGCTGCTGAAGGATTTTCTTGCGCTGCTGCCGCGCACGTTGCCTGCGGCATTTGAATTCCGTCACGACTCCTGGTTCGGGGACTCGACTTGGGATCTGCTGAAGTCGCGCGGAGTTGCCCTGTGCGTGGCAGAGACCGAGGAGCGCACCACGCCGGATGTGGTCACCGCGGCCTTCGTCTACTACAGATTCCGCAAGCCAAACTATAGTGGCGAGGAGCGCCGCGGCATGGTCGCCCGTATTGGCGAGCACCTGGCGGCAGGGCGTGACGTCTTTGCCTACTTCAAGCATGAAGAGACGCCGGAGGGCGCTTTGTTCGCGGTGGAGTTGCTGCGTGGCGGCGGCAAGATGTAGCAAGCGATGTCCCTGCGACAGGGCCGTGATCCTTACTGCGAAGACAGCATCCGTTTCATCACTTCCGCCAGCGTCCGATAACGCGCATACTTCATTCATCTTTCATCATGGCCTCGGAAGCCAATTCGCGCGTGCTTTCCAGCTTTCTCGACTATTTGCGAATCGAGAAAGGATTGGCGCCGCTCTCCATCACCGCCTACACCACCGACATCGGCCAGTTCGCGGAATTTCTGGAAAAGCATAAGCGACTGCTGCTCACCGCGCGACGCATTGACGTGCGAGATTTCCTACAGCAGCTTTTTTCCCACCAAGTCGATGGCCGTAGCGTGGGACGAAAGCTCTCGGCGCTACGGCATCTCTATCGTTACCTGCTGTTGGATAAGAAGATCAAGTACGATCCCACGCTGAACATCGAGTCGCCGAAGCAATGGAAGGTTTTGCCCAAGGCACTGGCTCGCGACGAAATGGAAGCGACCTTGGCAGCCCCGCTTACTCAGCGCGGGCCGACGCATGGTACGAAAGATTCGGCGGCGCTGGCTGTTCGCGATCGCGCGATGCTCGAAGTGTTCTACGCCGGCGCGCTGCGGGTGTCAGAAATCGTCAACGCCAAATTGGAAGATTTGAAGATCGAAGCCGGGTACATGCTGGTCCGCGGCAAGGGAGATAAAGAGCGCGTAGTACCGCTGGGGAGATCCGCGCAGGAGGCACTGTCGGAGTATTTGGCGCAGGCTCGGCCAGTGCTGGTGGCCGGGAAGCGAAGCGTAACCGCGGCAGTTGTCGCTCCGTCAGGCAAGAATTCGCCCCTGCTGTTCGTTGCGCGCGGAGGGCGCAAGCTGACGCGCCAGCGCATCTGGCAGATGGTGCGCGCCGCGTCGGCGGTCTCCGGGCGAGCTGCTTCTCCGCATATGCTGCGCCACTCCTGCGCGACGCACATGGTGGAGAATGGCGCCGATTTGCGCACGGTGCAAACCATATTGGGCCATGCCGACATTTCGACAACACAGGTGTACACGCACTTGGCGCTCGACCGTTTGCGGACGGTGTATCAGAAACATCATCCGAGGGCGAAGGCGAGATGAGATTCACCGCCAACATCCACCACGGAGGCACGGAGGCACGGAGGACTTCATTAGAGGTTTTCTCCGTGGCTCCGTGCCTCCGTGGTAGGTTCTGCATTTCATGACTACAACCGAGGCCAAGTCGACCGTCGCCAAGGCCGTTGCCAACTTCCTGCGCCACCTCCGCGAGCGCAACGCCTCGCCGCACACCATCAAGGCTTACAGCCGCGATCTGGCGCTTTTCGCGGAATATGCCGGCTCGCGCGGATGGAAGCAGATCGACCACATCGCTGTGCGAGGATTTCTCTCGCAGCTCTACGAGAAAGGGTTGAGCAAGACTTCCGTGGCGCGCGCATTGGCCGCGGTGCGGTCCCTCTATCGCTGGCTGGCGCGGGAAGGCGTGGTGGAGCAGAATCCTGCCAAGCTGGTGGCCACACCGAAACTGCCCAAGAAGCTTCCACGCGTGCCCACGATTGAAGAAATGAATTCCGTGATCGACGGCCAAATGCCGGAAGTGGCCGCTTTCCCCGAGCGCGACCGGCTCATGTTCGAACTGCTCTATGGATGCGGCATCCGCAATTCGGAATTGACCGGCATCAATCTCGACGACATACGGCTGAGCGCCGAGGCCATTCTGATCCGCGGCAAAGGGAAGAAAGAACGCTACGTGCCGTTTGGGGATTCAGTGAAATCAGCGCTGGCAGCGTATCTGCCTGAGCGCCAGAAGGTGCTCGATGGACGGAAGCACTCGACTGCATTGCTCATCAACCGGCGCGGTGGGCGCCTCACCACGCGCAGCGTCGGCCGCATCATCAAGAAAATTGCTGTGGCCAAGGGCCTCTCTCCAGACGTGCACCCGCACACTTTGCGCCACGCTTTCGGAACGCACATGCTGGAGGAAGGCGCCGATCTGCGTGCCATTCAGGAATTGCTCGGACATGAACGACTGGCTACTACACAGCGCTACACGCAGTTGTCGATGAAGCACGTGCTACAGGTGTATGACCAGACGCATCCGCGAGCAAAGTGAAGTAGCCGGCGGGACGCTGGCGCTACAAGTGCGGTGCTGCTATGAACATTTCCGCAGGCCCTCCCACATCTCGACCACTTGCGCTTTCAGTTCCGCGGTCAGATTCTCGTACGCCGTTTCCGAAGCCTCACTTTCCGGCGGCGGAATGATCGGATCGCCAAAGACTATCTTCAGTGGTGTGAAGCCTTGGAAGGGCTTGTTCCGCGGCCAGGCTTCGTAAAATCCGTCAATCGCCATTGGTACGATCGGCACCTGCATGTGAATGGACAAAATGGCCGCACCCTTCTTGAAAATTTTCGGGGTGCCGTCGATCGAGCGCTCGCCTTCGGGATAGAGAATGAGCGGTCGTCCCTGCCGCAACCCGAAGGCCCCGGCGCGCATGGCGGGAATCAGATTGGCGTCCGGATCGACGACTACAACCCGCAGCGAGCGCGCCAGGCGGAGCATGAATCCCTCCCCAAAGATTTCGCTCGTCCCCACCGCAAAAACTCTCTCAAACACTTCCGCCGGCAATACGCTGGCCAAAATGAGCGGATCGATATAGCTCTGGTGATTCGACGAGATAATGTAGGGGCCACTTCCGGGCAGCTTTTCAATGCCGCGCACGTGCAAGTCAAAGCGGTCGAGCGCGATCACTTGTATCAGCCGCGAAACCATGTACCAGAATGCGGTTTTAAGCTTCTGTGGACCAACCAAAGAAACCACATCAGCGGCATCCGGGTCCTCCGCCAGAATCGCCTTCCACCCAGCGAAAGTGGGCCGCGTCCCCGGGCCGCCCGCGCCGGTGGCCGCACTTTGCAACACGGCATCGACCAAGTCGCGCACGGTATAAATCTCAGCGAGTTGCGACTCTTCGACATTCCCTCCCAGTTGTTCTTCGATCTGGCTGAGCAATTCGACGCGCTGCATGGAGTCGAGCCCCAGATCGAGTTCCAGATTATGCGTGGGCCGTAAGGTTGGCGGCGCAGTGCGAGCTGCCTCGCGCACAATCTTCAGCGCCCGCTGCACATCGGGGTGATCGAGCCAAGCTGTCTCGTCGGCGGTCAACGGACGTTCGGCCGGCAGTTCAGAATCGTTGTCCATGCGCCGCGCCTGATTTGCTTTTACCCGATTCTCCACTTCGAAGCGTTTGATCTTGCGCGTGGTGGTGCGGGGCAGATCTTCCTGCCAGATCTCATAGCTGCCGATGCGCTTGGTGGAGGCAATCTGCTGCGACAGGCTTTCAATGTCGTAGCGGATCACTTCCTTGGCGTTCACAATCCTTTTCTGGCGCAGCGCGTCGAAGTTGGGCACGATCACGGCGTGCAGCCGGTCGCCTTCGCCTGGCTTACCCTCCAGTCCCAGCACGGCCAGTTCATTAATGAAGGGCGATTTCAGGTAGTGCGCCTCAACCTCCTCGGGATAAATGTTCTTCCCGTTGCTGAGCACGATCAGTTCTTTCTTGCGGCCGGTGAGGAAAAGGTTCCTGTCAGCGTCGAAGTAGCCGAGATCACCGGTGTAGAACCATCCATCGCGCAACACTGCGGAGGTGGCGTCGGGGCGGTTCCAGTAGCCCTTCATCACGACCGCGCCGCGCAGTGCGATCTCGCCGGTGGCAGGCCCGTCCTCCTGCGGCTGCGAGTCAACGATCTTGGCCTCTACGCCCTTCATGGCCTTGCCCACGGACCCGATCACGTTGTGATCGGGTGAATTCACAAACACGGCAGCGGTGGTTTCCGTCAGGCCATAAGCCTGCAAAACGTCAATGCCGAGGGCCTGAAAGTCGCGCGCAATCTCCGGATCGAAGCGCGAGCCTCCCGTGACCAGATAGCGCATCTTCTTACCCAGGGTTTCGTGGACCTTGCTGAACAAAGTCGGCCCTGCGTTGACGCCTATCTTGCGCAGACCGCGATTGAGAGTCATGAGACTCTTAAACACCTTACGCGTGAGTGCTCCTCGTTTTGCGACCACCTGAAAGATGCGCTCGTGAATCAGATAGAAGAATTGTGGTACGACGGCGAAGGCGGTGATGTTCCGTTCTTGCAGCGCTCGCAGAAGCTCGGTCGTGTTCAGCGTCTCCAGATAGACAACGCGCGAACCTTTTACCAACGGCAAAAGCAGATTGGCCATTTGAGCCAACACGTGAAACATGGGGAGCACGCCCAGCAGTGCGTCCGCTGGCCCGATGTCGACCCAATTGAACACCGCCTCCACTTCGCCCAGAAAGTTGGCGTGAGTCAGCATCACGCCCTTGGGGTCGGCGGTGGTTCCCGAGGTGTAGAGCAGGGAAGCGATGTCTTCCGCGGTGGACGCCGCAGGCTGGAATTTCCCACGCCCGCCGTCGAAAATCGCGGGCAGGGTTCCCAGCCAGTGCTCTTGCATAGGCTGGGTCATGCGATCCGGATCCATGAGTACGAGCCCAATGTTCAGGTCCGCAACCGCCTTACGAGCTGTTTCCGCGTGCCGCGCGTCGCAAAATATGGCAGAGGCGCCGCTGTCTTTCGACAACTTAGCTAGTTGGTCTGCGTGTAATGCTGTGTCGAGCGGAACCACGGTACACCCTGCCGCAACGATCCCCAGATACGCGGCTACCCATCGCGGATGGTTATCGGCCACGATGGCCAGCCGCGATCCGTGCGCAAATCTGTTTTCGGTGATCCATCGTCCCACAGATTCAGCCATCCGGCGAAGCTCGGCGTAGGTACAGCTCTCGATCTGGTCGTGACGCTGGAGTTCGAGTGCAACGTTGTCCGGCCAGCGCTCCGCGCATTCGACAAAGCGGTCGTAGAAGGTGGGCATGAGTCGTGTGGAATATACACGAAAACATCAGGAAGGCGCATAAAGTTAAGGCCTGGCTGTTATGGAGACATTTGACTCTTTCCGTCCGAGAGGCGGCCGGGCAGCGGCCCGCCTTCGAGAACGCGAACTCAAAAGGAAACTAGAGAAGTTGTTGGAAGTGGGCGACGAAGATACTTTTCGAACCGGGCTGGAAGAAGACTTCGGGATCACACCGGATCACCCGAAGTATGGGGAAATGCTCAAGATTTGGCGTGGTTCTCGATAGCTAGGTCCGCACGCTTGGTAAATCTGGCTACACGGAGGTTCTTCTCTTCCTCCGAGAAGCCAAGGTCACTCATGTGTTCCTCAATCATGGATGCCAGCTTGGCCGCGGCATTTTCCTTTGATGTCGGTTGAGCGGCACCTCGCCTCTGTGGTCGCTTAGAGGCCATCTTTTCCGCCTTTTTCCGGGCTGGTTGAACCATGTTTTCGTACCAAGATTTCCTCCATTGTATCATTCGGAAACTGCTCCGACGCAGATCAATCGCGGCGCATCCAAATATGCTAGGCTAAAAGGGATACGCTGGGGCAGTTCCCGCCCTCCGAAGGATTTCACTGCTTGATTAACACTCTGATTGGCAAGGTCTTTGGGACCAAGAACGAGCGGGTCATCAAGAGCATGATGCCCAGGGTCGAGGCCATCAATGCCCTCGAACCGCAGATGCAGAAGCTCACCGACGCCGAACTGCGCGCCAAGACGGACGAGTTCCGGCAGCGCATCCAGGAGCGCCTGAGTCATGTTAGTGGTAATGGCAATCAGCCGCCGGCAAATGAATCCCGCGCTGAGATCGATGATGAATCCGATCCCGATCGCACGAAGCAGCTCGAGAAAGAGCAATACGATGCGCTGCAGGAAGTGCTGGATGAAATCCTGGTAGAAGCTTTTGCCGTGGTGCGCGAGGCCGGACGCCGCGTGCTCAACATGCGCCACTTCGACGTGCAGTTGATCGGCGGCATGGTGCAGCACAAGGGCATGATCTCGGAAATGAAGACTGGCGAAGGCAAGACGCTGGTCGCCACGCTTCCGGTGTATCTCAATGCCCTCAGCGGACGCGGCGTGCACGTGGTTACGGTCAACGATTATCTGGCCAAGCGCGACTCGGAGTGGATGGGCAAGCTCTATCGCTTCCTCGGCCTCACCGTGGGTGTGATCGTTCACGACCTCGATGATGAGGAGCGCCGCGCCGCCTACGCCTCCGACGTTACCTACGGCACCAACAACGAGTTCGGCTTCGACTACCTGCGCGACAACATGAAGTTCGATCTGAAAGATTGCGTGCAGCGCGGCCACAATTTCGCCATCGTCGATGAAGTGGATTCGATCCTGATCGACGAAGCCCGCACCCCGCTCATCATCTCCGGCGCCAGCGAGGAATCGACCGACAAGTATTACAAGGTCAACCGCATCATTCCCAAGCTCGAAAAGGGCGAGGAAATCGAAGGCCCTCCGGGCGAACCCGCGCAGCTCACCGGCGACTTTGTGGTCGACGAAAAGCACCGCAACATTACCGTCACCGACGAGGGCTGGGTGAAGGTCGAGCAACTGCTTGGCATCGGCAACATTGCCGACCCGGAAAACTGGCCGCTCAAGCATCACGTGGAGACGGCGATCAAAGCGCACGCGCTGTATCGCCGCGACGTTGAGTACGTGATTAAAGAGGGCGAAGTCATCATCGTCGACGAGTTCACCGGACGCATGATGCCCGGGCGCCGCTGGTCGGACGGCTTGCATCAGGCGATCGAAGCCAAGGAAGGCGTGAAGATCGAGCGCGAGAACCAGACGCTCGCCACCATCACTTTCCAGAATTATTTCCGCATGTTCAAGAAGCTCTCCGGCATGACGGGCACGGCTGAAACGGAAGCGGCCGAATTCGATAACATTTACAAGCTGGATGTGATGGTCGTTCCGACCAATAAGAAGATGCTGCGGCTGGAGAATCCCGACGTTGTTTTCCGCACGGAGAAAGAAAAATATTTCGCGGTGGCGGATGAGATTCAGAAGCTGGTGGAGAAGGGCCAGCCGGTTCTGGTGGGCACCACGTCAGTGGAAAAATCCGAGCGCCTTTCCGAGTTGCTGAAGAAAAAAGGCCTCAAGCAGCACGTTGTCCTCAACGCCAAGTTCCACGAGCGCGAAGCTGAATTCGTAGCCCAGGCCGGACGCAAGGGCATGGTCACCATCGCCACCAACATGGCGGGCCGCGGTACCGATATCTTGCTGGGCGGCAACCCCGAATTCATGGCCAAGCAGGAGATGGTGAAGAAGGGAATCGCGCAGCAACTGCGGGCGGCTCAGGGCAAAATCGAAGGTCCGCAGGAAGATGGAACGATCTCGGTCTTCTACTACAACGGCAACGAGTACACGGTCCCGACTGACAAGTGGACCGAGGCCTTCAACCGCTACAAGGCGCAGACCGACAAAGAGCACGATGAAGTTACGGCTGTCGGGGGCTTGCACATTCTCGGCACCGAACGGCACGAGTCGCGCCGCATTGACAACCAGTTGCGAGGACGCGCCGGCCGCCAGGGCGATCCCGGTTCGTCGCGTTTCTATCTTGCGCTAGAAGATGACCTCATGCGCATCTTTGCCAAGGAGTGGGTTTCGAAGCTGCTGGAGCGGCTGGGCATGGAAGAAGGCATCCCCATCGAGTCGAAACTCATCAGCCGGCGCATCGAGACCGCACAGAAGGCCGTCGAGGGTCAGCATTTCGAGTCCCGCAAACATCTGCTCGAGTACGACGACGTGATGAACAAGCAGCGCGAGGCCGTCTACGGCTTGCGCCGGCGCTTGCTCGAAGGCCTGGATCAGAAGGATCTGATCCTCGAGGATTATGTTTCCGCCATTCTCGGCGATCTGATGGAAGAATACTGTCCGCCCAAAGGACACGCTGACGACTGGAACCTCAAGGGCCTGAAAGACGCTGTGTTTACGCGCTTCGGCGTGGATTTCCTTGCGGAAGGCGTGAAGCCTGAGGCGCTGAACCGGCAGGAACTCGGGGACGCCATTTTCGGGAAGCTGAAAGAGCGTTACGAGGCCAAGGAAAAGCTGATCGGGCCCGAGGCCATGCGCCATCACGAGCGCATGATCATGCTCAGCGTGATCGACCAGCAGTGGAAAGACCACCTCCTCAGCATGGACCACCTCAAGGAGGGCATTGGCCTGCGCGGCTATGGCCAGCACGATCCGCTGGTCGAGTACAAAAAAGAATCGTTCGAGATGTTCGAGGCCATGCTGCAGCGCTTTCAGGAAGACACGGTTCGGTATCTGTACCTGATGCAGATTCTCGAACGGCCGCCCGACGCTGGGACTCAAGGTCCGCAGGGGGGCGAACCCGCTGGCCAGGGACCGGAGTCCGGAGTGCCGGCGCGACAGGGCGGTGGCGGCAATGGACATCACCCGCCGCGTCTGGTGGCGACTTCTGCCGATGATCTGGAAGAAGCCTTTATGCGCCGCAAGCGCCGCGAGTTAGAGCAGGCGCGCATGGCAGGCGCCGGCGACGCGCAGCCGGTGCAGCAGGTCGTTCGCGCGCAGGAAAAAGTCGGCCGCAACGATCCTTGCCCTTGCGGCTCCGGGAAGAAATTTAAGAAGTGCCACGGGGCGTAGCGCAGGCTCGCAGCACGGCGGTCCGGCGCTCGTGGTAAACATGCGCCTCGCTGCGCTTGGCTGGACGGGCGAGGCGCCCGTCCCCACATAACCGAGCCTGGACGGGCGGCGAGGTCGTCCCCACATAAGCCGAGCTAGGACGGGCGTGGCCTTGCGACCGCCTTGAACGTCATCTCCCCGGCCGGGCTCCTGGTTTGAGCTTTCCAATCCAGAAATAACGTCGCGTAATTCTTCATGATGTAATCTGCGGTATTCACTCCTAACTTCTTCGCGGTCGCATCGATCCATCGCGGCGCGCCTTCGATCTCGCAGAAATTTCCGATGGGCGTCTCGTCCACGACCACCTGCCCTTTTCCATCGGTCCACTCAGCGCGAAACTTTTCGTAGCGGAACGACGGCGAATATCCCAGCGCGCGCAAAATCACGTCCATCTTCTTGCCGTCGGCCACGCCAGTCTCGACCTCGACGCGGGTGCTGTGCCGCCCAATCTTTCCCTTGGACTTATGCGTCAAAAACCACTCTGACCCATACTTCCGGATGCGCAGCAGCTCCTTGCGCGCCCGCAGAATTTCACCGGGCAGGTCGTAGAGCGTATTCATCTCGTGCGTTCGCGGCGTGACGATACGAAATCCCGCGCCGCGCAGCTTGCGCGCCAGCGCCCGCGTGTCCGCAACGCGAAACTTGATCTCGATTTCCTGGCGGGAAGCCACAAAAATTAGTATAGATTCCTTCGCCGTTGGCATCCAAATAGCACAGTGGAGAATACTCTTCAGACCAGGGAGGTTTTATGTCTCGTTTGCGGATGTTGCAAGTTTGGATAGCGGCAATGGTGGTCAGCGGCGGATTGGCAGTTCTGCCTGCGATGGCGGCAGGTACCCAGACCTTTACGGGCAAAGTGAGCGACGCCATGTGCGGCGCGAAGCATGAGGAAGGGGTCGACCCGGCGACGTGTGTTCGTGCGTGCGTACAAAAAGGCGCCAAGTACGCGTTGGTTGTCGGCGATAAAGTTTACACGCTTGATACGCCAACCCAGGCCGAGAAGGATGAGCTCAACAAGCTGGCATGGCAGCAGGCCACAGTAAAGGGTACGGCTAACGGAAATACGATTGAGGTGAAGTCGGTAATGGCGGCCAAGTAGTTCGGAAAATCAGGGTTTCCCAATGTAAGTCGACGGAAGCGTGCGGCTCGGGCGGAAGCGGGGTAACCTTCCGCCTTCGCTTTTGCGCCTGAATCCGACCTGACTATCGGCGGATCAGGCGTTTTAGTTAAACGTGGGCAACTTCACCAGATCATTCTCAGGGACAGACTCCACCGGTTCGCCGGCCTTGCGCCAGGCAGTCAGCCCACCGACGATGACGAACGTGTTGAATCCTTTTTCTCGCAGCAGGTGCGCCACCCGGGCGCTGGTCGCTTCGCGCGCTCAAGTGCAGTAGAGATAAATGTCCTTGTCCTGGGGAAGGTTCTTGATCTCCTCCTCGAGGTTGTTAGGCTCGATGCGGATCGAGTTCTTGATGCGTGCTGCCCCGGAATCGTAGTAGCCGTGGCTGCGGACATCGACGATGAGCACCCGGCTTGCGTCTTCCGAAGCGAGGCGCGCGGCCAGTTCCTGCACCTGCACCCGCGGCACGACGCGATACATTTTATGTTTGCGGTATTGCACGACGCGGTAGATGGCATACGCCGCAAGGGCGGCGACCACCACCACCTCCATCGCTCGCCCGGCGGCGTGAAATCCGCGCAAGATGGCTGCCAGAAAATCACGCGAAAGATATCCAACCAGAAGATAGACGATGGAATACGCCAGGGCGCCGGCGAAATCCAGGCGCAGAAACTGCCAGAAGCGCATCTTCATGCTGCCGGCCAGCGGCGACGCCATGGTGTTGACCCCAGGGATGAACTTCGCAATTACCAGCGTGACTTTGCCGCGCTTGTAGAACGACTCGGCGGAGCGCAGAATGCAGGTTTCCGGATTGATCGACACCCGGCACAGGAATCCCAGCAGTGCCCAGCCCATGTAGCGTCCCAGCCAGAACTGCATCGTGTCGCCCAGCAGCAGGGCTGTGATCGCCACCAACAGAACGTACGGACCCCACACGGCATGCGCCGCTACGGCAGCTCCAGCCGCCACCAGTGCAATCGCCGCAGGGAAGGGAAGCCCGATCGCCTCGGCCAGCAATAAAACGAAGGTCAGGGCATATCCGTGGCGCGCCATCAGCAGGTACAAGTCCATAGACAGTCTTGGATAAGGAAATCCGGGAAAGGTTTCAAGTATAAACAACAAAGCCGGACGCGTGTCCGAGGGACAACGTCCGGCTCTTGTTACGGGGAGTGTTTATTTTCGGAGGACCCTCCCCGTGCAGGGCAAGTAAGAAAACAGCGGCTTTCACTCGAAGTCTCTCGGCCCTAAACGGGTCGGCGCGTCGGTGAATAAAGGCGCCTTTTTTCGCAAAGCTTCGACTGAAGCCGCTGCCTTTTCGTTGGCAGTGCGTCCGTAGTAGACCAGGTACCCCAGCGACTTTCCTTTCGTAAGTGCTAGGGAGAGATCAGATGGAACGCTCAGTGACGATCCATCGCATTTTCTAATGCGTCTCGTTAGCCTTCCACTTTGGCGGGCACTCCCACCAACTGCCGGAATTATGCTGCGGGCGGGGAAATAAATCAGTGGCTCTGGTCACACTTCTGCGTGACTGGAATCATGGGGTTAGCCAAGCCTCCGAATGGCTGCTTTCCAGGCTTGGAGAATTCTAATTCCGAAAAAAAGCCAGCCGGTGCTTGGGCACCCGGCCGGCGGAAGAACCTGAGGGACGAAATTGATGTCCCTCTATAACCACGAACTATTTACTCATGGAATCATTTTTCATCGAGTCGCCCTTGAGCGGCTTGACGCTCATGATGTGGATCGAGTCCTTGTCGGTATAGACGTGAGCGCTGAGTTGCACGTGATGTCCTTCCTGTCCCTTGAGCTCTTCAGGGTTCATCACATCCCAGCTTTTGCCGTCCTTGTCATTGACGAACGAGTACTTGTCGCCTTCCGCCTTGACCGTACCCTTCAACGTCATTAGTGGAGCTTTTGCGGCCGTCTGATCGGCCTTGGTTTGCGACATGCTGCTGTCCTGTTGAGCAAAAGCGGTCAAGCTCACGGTGAACGTCAGCGCGAGTAAACATACCATCAACTTCTTCATCGGATATCTCCTTTGTCGTGTTTATTGGAAGCCCGGTCTTGTCCGTACTTCTGTCTGGCAGTACGGAGCCGGTGCCCCGGACGGATTGGTGCGCCTTCCGAGATGCTGATTATTTGTGGACAGAACGGGCGAGGGGGTTGCTGCAAGTTACGAAAAAGAAAAAAGCCTAAATCGCGGAGAGCGCGGAGAGAAGACGCGGAGAGATTGCTACACGTCGGGTTCTTTCTGGTAGTCGTTTACCAGTCTGGTGATCCCGTCCCGCAGCACCGTGACGTGAAAGTTGATCAGCAGCCCTACTGACGCTTTGAGCAGGCGCATGTGCGAGAGAATTTGCGCATGATCTACCGGGTGCAACACTTCCTTACATTTGAGTTCGACAACCACCTGACCCTCGACGAACATGTCGGCGCGAAACCCGCAATCCAGTTTGACATCCTGATATATCAGCGGCACCGGTTTTTGCCGCTGAACCTCAAGCCCCAATTCGACCAGTTCATAAACGACGCAGGCCTCGTACGCAGATTCGAGAAGTCCCGGCCCCAATGCTCTGTGAACCTTGATGCACGCACCAATGATCTTTCCGGTAATTTGGTTGAGTCTAGAAGAAGTAACGAGGCGGTGCGGAAGCGCCGGCGATGAGTAAGCCATGAGACAACCCTAGTCCGCACCGATGTAGTGAAGTCTGTGACAGATGTCACACGAGAAAGAAGACAGCCTATGGAAAGACCCGATATTCTCTGTATTTTCTCCGCGGGTGTTCTCCGCGTCCTCTGCGATTAAAAGCTCTTGACGTTATTTTTCCCGTGCCACCACAAACTCCGGCGCCCACAGCAAAGCCCGCTTGATTTCGGAATCCGGAAAGGTGCAGATGGCTTTCTGTGCGGACTCCGCGTAGCGCGCGGCACGGGCCGTTGCTGCTTCCAGCGATCCGTAGCGCTGCAAGATGTCCATGATCTGCGCATGAGTCACGCCATTGAACGCGCGGTCGCGCAGAATGGTTTCAATCTTGGCGCGTTCCGCGGGCGTGCAACGCTCGAGCGCATGGATTACCGCCATGGTGACCTTGCCCTCGCGCAGATCGCTGGCCACGGGCTTGCCCAGGACATCTTCGGAGGCGGTCAGGTCGAGCACGTCGTCCACGATCTGGAAGGCCATGCCAAGGTCATGGCCGTACTGCCCCAAAGCCTCGTCCTGCGCAGCCGTCGCCCCCCCCAGAATCGCTCCTAGACGCATGCACACGGAAAACAGGCAAGCCGTCTTGCGGTAGATGAGATCGAAGTGCTCCTCCAGCGTGATCAACTGCCCCAGTTTTTCCATCTGCAGCAGTTCGCCCTCGACCATCTGCTGCGTTAGTTCAATCAGGGTGTCGAGAATGCGAAAGTTGCGCTCCTGCACCGCGACCTTGAACGCCTGCATATAGAGCCAGTCGCCGGCCAGCACGCACTTGGAGTTGCCCCACTGGGTATTGGCGGCAGGGCGGCCGCGCCGCGTCTTGGCCTCGTCGATGATGTCGTCGTGCACCAGCGTGGCGGTATGAATGATCTCGACTACCGCGCCCAGCCGAACCGCTCCGCGTCCCTGGTAATGGAACAGCTTGGAAGAGAGAAAAAGTAGCGCCGGACGGATGCGCTTGCCGCCCCCGGCCCGCAGATACTCCCCAATCTCAGTGATGGCTTGCACGCCCGAGACCGTATCCTGCCCGAACTCGCCCTCCAGAGCCGCAAGGTCGTCGTGCAGCAGATCGAAGACTTCCTTCCCGTTAATGAGAGGCGGTGCGCTCAATGTGGAGTCCGAAATTCTTTCACCACGGAGACACGGAGTCACGGAGAGAAGCGAACTCGACAAGCCTTTTTCCTCTGTGTCTCCGTGCCTCCGTGGTGGATTCTCTTTCTAATTCGTTCTGTAATTCGTAAACTGCAAATCGATCCCGAAATCATGCTGCCGCAGCATGGCGATCACTTCCTGCAGCGTGTCGCGGTCCTTGCTGCTGATCCGCACCAGATCTCCCTGGATCGAAGCCTGCGCCTTTCTCTTCGAGTCCTTGACCAGTTTCACAATCTCCCGCGCTTTTTCGATGGCAATGCCTTGCTGCATGGTGACTTTGCGTTTGGCCGTGCCGCCCGCCGCCGGTTCCACCGGGCCGTAGGTCAATCCCTTCAAAGAGACGCCGCGCTTGACCAGTTTCTGCTGCAGGATGTCGTTCACCGCTTTCAGCTTGTATTCGTCGGCCGAGTGCAGCACCATCGCGTCCTTTTCCAGTTCGATATTCGACTTTGAATCCTTCAAGTCGAAGCGCGTGTGGACCTCCTTCAGAGCCTGCTGGATGGCGTTCGAGACCTCCTGCAGATCGATCTTGCTCACGATGTCAAAAGTGTTTTCGGGCATCGGATTTCATTTCTTTCTGAAATGATGGAATCTGACTCCTGAGGTTACCAGAAGAAGCCCTTCAAGACGAGGGTCAACCCGTCGAAACTTTGCTTTCAGTCGTTTCAGCCAATTTGAAAAAATTGTAGAAATTGCGGGTGGTCTGGCGGCCGACTTCTTCCGCTGACAATCCTCGAAGTTCGGCGAGTTTCCGCGCTGTTTCTTTTACGAAGGCCGGCTCGTTACGCTTGCCACGATGGGGCACCGGAGCCAGATACGGAGAGTCCGTCTCAATCAGCATGCGCTCCAGCGGAACTTCCAGCGCAGCGTCGCGAATCTGCTGCGCCTTGGGAAAGGTCACATTGCCGGCGAACGAAATCATGAATCCCATATCGAGCGCGCTCTTGGCCTGGGGCCAGTTTCCGGTGAAGCAGTGCAGGATTCCGCCCAGCCCCTTGGCCGCCCACTGTTCTCGCATCAATCCGAGGCAATCGTCCCAGGCGTTGTCGCTCCCATCCGATGGGCGGCAGTGGATCACGATGGGCAGCTTCGCGGCTGCCGCCAGCTCCATCTGCCGCTGGAAGACTTCTTTTTGCGCGTGGCGCGGGGAGTGATCGTAGTAATAGTCGAGTCCAATCTCGCCCCAGGCAATGACCTTGGGATGCTTCGCGAGCCGTTCCATCTTCTGATAAGCGGCATCGTCGGCGAGCCGGGCCTCATGCGGATGAATGCCCAGGGTCGCGTACATGAAATCGTATTTCTCCGCCAATCGGATTCCGCAATCTACCTGCTCCGGCCCGTCGCCGTTGCCGATGGCGACGATGGTCTGCACCCCGGCCTCGCGCGCCCGCGCAATCACCTGCTCGCGATCGGAGTCGAACTGCTTGCCGTCAAGATGTGCGTGAGAATCGATGAACATCGTCGTTGGTCGATAGTCGTTAGTCGCTCGCCGGGTGTTTGCGTTGTCGGCGGCTGAGTTCCTGGGCCAACGACAAACGACCAACGACTAGGTTTTTCCTACTTCACCCTCGCCCCCACCGGCACATCCTCCAGAAATCCTGCGAGCACAGGCTTCCCATCTTCCAGTGAAGCGGCCACGATCATTCCATTTGACTCCATGCCGCGCAGCTTCCGCGGCGCCAGATTGGCCACGATCACCACCTTGCGCCCGATCAACGTTTCAGGTGTATACGCTTCGGCGATTCCGGCGAGCACCTGCCGCACTTCGGTTCCAATATCAATCTCCAGCCGCAAGAGCTTGTCTGCTTTGGGCACTCTTTCGGCAACCTTCACCAGCCCCACCCGCAGCTCGATCTTGGCGAAGTCATCGATCGAAATCTTTTCGCTCGCGGCCGGAGCGCTCGCCGGTGTCGCCGCCGCCGGAGTTGACTGCGGCCCATTCGTCTGCGCTGGTGCTACCGGAGCCTCGGTCACCGGCGTACCTCTCTGTTCCTCTTCCATCTTCTGCATCCTTTCAATCGCGCTCTTGTCGGCACGCGGAAACACCGGCTGCACGTCGCCCAGCTTGGTGCCCAAGGGCAGCTGCCCCCAAGCCAGTTCGCTCAAAGCCAGCTTCCTGATATCTCCCAATCCCATCTGCGTCCAGATCCTGGCCGTCGCATCCGGCATTACTGGATGCGCCAAGGCAGTTGCGATCCGCAGGGCCTCCGCTGCGGTGTAAAGCACCGTCGCCAGCCGCGAACGGCTGTCTTCATCCTGCTTCTCGCCCAGCGACCAGGGCTCGTTCTCAACGATATACTTGTCGACTGCGGCGACCAGAGCCCACGCGCTTTCGAGCGCGCGCGAAAACTGGAACTGATCAAACAACGTGCCGAATTCGCGAATCGTCTTGCGCGCCGCCTCGGCAATGGCATCGTCGGCGGCGGTCTTCGACGCCCCATGCGAGGGGTACGGCACCTCACCCTTGAAATAGCGGTTGATCATGGTCAGCGTGCGGCTGGCCAGATTTCCCAGTCCATTCGCCAGGTCGGAGTTGTAGCGTTGCACCAGCGCATCGAAAGAAAACGATCCATCCTGCCCGAATACAACTTCGCGCAGCAGAAAATAGCGCAACGCGTCCGAACCGAGCACGTCGAGAATCGTTTCGGTGCGCACGATGTTGCCGCGCGACTTCGACATCTTGCTCTCTTCAAACAGCAGCCAGCCATGGGCCACAATCGCCTTGGGCATGGGCAATCCCGCGGCCATTAGAAACGCCGGCCAATAGACGCAATGGAAGCGAACAATTTCTTTCCCGATCATCTGCACGTCGGCGGGCCAGAATTTCTTGAAGGCCTCTTGCGCCCCGGCGTGCGAAGAGCCGTAGCCGATCGCGGTGATGTAGTTGGCCAGCGCGTCTAGCCAGACGTAAATCACGTGCTTGGGATCATCCGGCACCGGGATGCCCCAGGAGAAAGTCGAGCGGCTGATCGAGAGATCGCGCAGCCCCGAGCGCACAAACGAAATTACTTCGTTGCGCCGCGTCTCCGGACGAATGAACTCGGGATTCGCATACAGCGCCAGCAGCTTGTCCTGAAACGCCGAGAGCTTGAAGAAATAGTTGTCCTCGTGCACGGTCTCAGTGATCCGTCCGCAGGTAGGGCAGGGATCGCCGGGTTGCGCGCCGTCGACATAAAGCTCATCCGACACGCAATACTGCCCGGTGTAGGTGCCCTTGTAGATGTAGCCGTTGTCGCGAATGCGGCGGAAAAGTTCCTGCACCCGCTTCTTGTGCCGGTCTTCCGTGGTGCGGATGAAATCGTCGTTGGAGATTCCCATCCGCCGCCACAACTGGCGGAACTCCGCAGAAATTTCGTTCGCGTACTGCTGCGGAGTCTTGCCCGCGGCCTGCGCTGCCCGCTCGATCTTCTGCCCGTGTTCGTCCGTGCCGGTAAGAAAAAATGTTTCAGCACCCAGCAGGCGCTGCCGCCGAGCAATCGTGTCGCAGGCAATCGTCGTGTAAGCGTGCCCGATGTGCGGCCGCGCGTTCACGTAGTAAATCGGCGTCGTGATGTAAAACTTCTTGCTCATAACCTGGATCATTACCTTGTGAACCCTGTGCCCTCTGCGTTAAAGGTTTTGATTTCCAAGATAAGCCCGCGCAGCTTCCTGTATCACCGTTTTCAGTGGCACATGGTGCTCCGCGGCGAGTTTTCGGCAATCCTCATATTCCGGGGCGTAGTTCGTAACCGTTCCATTCATGCTGGCGATTTTGATCCTCACCTCGCCCCACGGAGTGCGAACATTCTCCCAGCGCCGCGCCAGAGTCTGCCGCATCTCATCGCGCCGGCGCACGCCTAGCGTGGTCGTCTCGGTGAAGATCAACTGGGTCAGCTTGCTCGCATCTTCAGGCTTGCACAGAACCATCAGCAGCGTCCCCGGACGGTTCTTCTTCATCTGTACGGGCATGCCAAACGTGTCGAGCGCACCTTCTTCCAGCAACCGGTCCATCACATATCCAAACACTTGCGGATTCAAATCGTCGAGGTTGGCTTCCAGCACTGTGATCGTCTCTGACGCCGTCTTCGCGGCAAGAGCATTCGAGGCGGCTTCTCCAACCGTCAACCGCACCACATTTGGATGCCCCGGAAAATCTCGCGATCCCGCGCCATAGCCTGACTTCTCAATCTTCATCTCGGGAAACGCCGCGAAGCGCGATGCCAACGTCTTCACGATGGCCGCGCCCGTTGGCGTGACCAACTCCGCCTGCAAGCCCGAGGAATACACCGGCGCGCCCGCCAATAACTCGACCGTTGCCGGAGCCGGTACCGGAAACGTTCCATGCGCGCACTTCACCGTGCCGCCGCCCACATTCAAGGGTGAACAGATAATCTCCTCGACTCCCAGCGCTTCAGCCCCGGCGGCGGCGCAGACGATATCGACCATCGCATCCACCGCGCCGACTTCGTGAAAATGCACGCTCTCGACGGAAGTATCGTGAATCTTCGCCTCGGCTCGTCCCAGTGCTTCGAAGATGGCGATGGCAGTGTTCTTTGCGGCCTCCGAAATTGAAGCTGCCGAAATAATCTGACGAATCTCCGTCAGCCTGCGACCATGCGAATGGTCGTGTGGCGCGGGCGCCCCCGCCCGCGAAATCTCGCCATGAAGAGAATGTTCGTGCACATGAACATGAAAATCCGCGGCCGAGGACGGCCGCGCCACACGTTCTTGCTCCCAGTACTCCTCCCGCGGCAAATCCTTCTCACCGTCAACCCACACATCCACCTTCGTAGCCGAAATCCCGCTGCGCACCACCCGTGAGATTTCCAGGCGGGCGCCCACCCCGAGCGCCGCCACGGTCTCTTCCAGCAGGCGCGACGGAACTCCGGCATCCACCAGCGCGCCCAGAAACATGTCGCCGCTCATGCCGGAAAAACACTCAAGGTAGGCTATGCGCATAGGAGGAAAATCGTCGTTGGTCGTTAGCCGTTGGTCGTTGGCCAGAACCTCAACTGTCGGCGGGATGCTCGGCGAACGACTAACGACCAACGACTAGCGACGTTTTTTCATCATAGGGAACGCTGCACCTTGCGTCAAACCAGCCTCCCCGCGCGCTCTGCTAGAATCACTGTCTCCTTAAACAATTCAGAGGGAAGCCTTGTATCGTCATCTTGAACATCGTCTAGCCCAGCGCATTGTGGAGTTCCTTGCCGAGCGTTACCCAGGCACAAATCTGCCGGATGTAGTCGTAGAACAGCCGCCAAAAGTGGAACTCGGCGATTTCGCTATCCCGGTCTTTCCCTTTGCCAAGCCGCTGCGCACGGCACCGCTCAAGATCGCCGAGGCGATTCGCGCCGGAATCGGGCCTTTGGAAGGCATCACGGAAATGCAGGTCGCACCTCCGGGCTACCTGAACGTCAAAGTCGATCGGGCCTGGATGGCGGCTGCACTCGCCGCTGACCAGAAGCCGCCCTCGGACATTCCCGCGGGAAAGATTCTGGTCGAGCACACCAGCATCAATCCCAACAAGGCCGCCCACATCGGGCACTTGCGCAACGCCATTCTCGGCGATACGTTCGTCCGGCTGCTGCGTTACGCGGGCAGGGAGGTCGACATCCAGAACTACATCGACAACACCGGCGTGCAGGTCGCCGACGTGGTCGTAGGTTTTACTCAGATTGAGAAAAAGTCGCGGGCGGAAATCGAAGCCCTCACCCGACAGCCCCGCTTTGACTACTACTGCTGGGACCTCTACGCCCGCGTCTCGCAGTGGTATGAGCAGGACAAGCAGAACTTGCAGGTCCGCCTCCGTACGCTCCACGCCATCGAAGATGCCCCCAGCGAAACGGCCGTGATTGCGGAACTGATTTCGACCGCGGTCCTGCGCCGCCATCTTGAAACCATGGACCGTCTCGATATCGAGTACGACTTCCTGCCGCGCGAGAGTGAAATCCTGCACTTGCATTTCTGGGATGCGGCCTTCACCAAGCTGAAAGATTCAGGCGTGCTCACTTTTGAGAACCAAGGCAAGAATAAGGGTTGCTGGGTGATGCGGCGGGCGGGTACATCGCAGGCTATATCCGATCCGCCGGGAACCGAGATTGACCTTGATACTTTGCTCGCGCGTATTGGGACGAATTTTGACTTGGGAGGAATCTCCGAGGAGGACCAGAAAGTAATCGTCCGCTCGAACGGCACCGTCGGTTATGTCGGCAAAGACATCGCCTATCACATGTGGAAGTTCGGCTTGCTCGGCCGTGATTTCGGCTACCGCAAGTTCTACCGCTATCCCAATCAGCACGACTGCTGGATCTCCGCAACAGAAGGCGAGAAAGATCATCCTCACTTCGGCGATGTGGCCGAAATCTACAACGTGATCGACGCCCGCCAGTCTGAAGCGCAGAACACGGTGATCGAAGCTTTGCGCGGCCTAGGCCACAACGACGCTGCCGACCACTATACGCACTTTTCGTATGAGATGGTCGCGCTCACGCCGCGCTGCGCCGCCGAACTCGGCTACACGCTCAGCGAAGAAGACAAGTCGCGATCGTACATTGAGGTTTCCGGCCGCAAGGGTTTCGGCGTGAAAGCCGATGATCTGCTGGACCAGATCATCGCCTCCGCTCAGAGCGAGGTTGACGCCCGCCATCCCCAACTCACCGACGCAGAACGCCTCTCCATCGCCACGCAGATTGCAATCGGCGCCCTGCGCTACTTCATGCTGAAGTTCACCAAACAGTCGGTCATCGCCTTCGATTTCAAGGAAGCGCTCAGCTTCGAGGGCGAAACCGGTCCTTATGCGCAGTACGCCGTGGTCCGCGCCACCAGCATCTTCAAGAAAGCCGCAATCGATCCCGATGAGTTCTGTAGAGAGGTTGCTGGCCATGTCTATGCCGCGGATCTTGCGAAATTTCTCGCGGGCGAGAACGCAGACGAATTCTGGGAACTCTGGCTGGCATCGGCGAAAACGTCTTACATTGTCGACCAATGCATTGACACCACTGAGCCTGCTTACCTGGCCAAGCATGCTTTTCAGCTGGCGCAGCTTTTCAACGCGTTCTATCACCGCCATCCAATTTTGAGCGAGGCCGATGAGAAGCGAAAACAATTCCTGCTGGCCACGGTAGCGGTGGTCCGCCGCGAACTGATTCGCACCCTAGAAGTCATGGGGATCACCGTCCCGCCAGTGATGTAGCGGGATAGAATGTGTGGCGCGGGCGCCCACGCCCGCCTTTCTCAGCCCTACGCAACTGGAAGAAGCGCATGCCAGATCCGTCTATCCCGTCCACGATCTCCCATTCCTGGTTCCGTCGTGCGGTTCGCGTCCTGGTCGCTCTCATCTTGGCCATAGTCGCCGCTGGCGGCATATATCAGAACATTTCCGAGACCCGCGACCGCCGCTTCCATCCCATGCCCGGAGAACGCGTGACGATTCCCGGCGGCTTTGATCGTCTCGCACTCACGATGCACATTTACTGCATCGGGCAAGGAACTCCTACTGTGATCCTCGATTCCGGGCTCGGCGATTCCTATTTCTCCTGGCATAGAGTGCAGCCCCAGATCGCAAACTTGACCCGCGTTTGTTCCTACGACCGTGCCGGCCTCGGCTACAGCGATTCCAGCCCGCGCGCCCGCACCAGCGAAGTCTTCGCCGAGGAACTAGACTTACTGCTGCAGAGCGCCGGAATCGCCCCACCTTACGTTCTCGTGGGACACTCACTGGGCGGATTCGACGTGCGCCTCTATGCCCGCCTCTACCGCAATAAAGTTGCGGGCATGGTTCTGGTGGATGCTTCGCATCCCCAGCAGCAGAAGCGCCTTCCGCCGGCGCTCAACGATCTGGACGCGACCTGGCTACGCGAGCAGGAATTTTTTGAGTTCGCCATGCCTTTCGGCCTTCCCCGGCTCCTGGGATTCTGCGGTAACGATGCCGAGCGCCGCGCCGCAGAGTGCAACTTTCACAACGTGCGCGAAGGGGTTGCAGAATTGAAAGCCATTTCCGAAAGTGCTGCGCAAACCGCTGCCACCGGTCCGTTCGGAGACTTGCCGCTTGCGGTCCTTTCCAGCGATCCCGACCTGCCCGAACCTGACCTGCCCGAGGACTTGGTCAAACCCACCAGCGCGGCCTGGCAGCAGATGCAGATCGAGCTGGCGCACCTCTCTTCGAGGAGCACGCACACGATCGCGAAAAACAGCGGGCATTACATTCAGCTCGACCGCCCAGATGTGGTGATTGAAGCCGTCCGCAAGGTCGTGGATCAGGCCCGCGAGGCACAGTCCGCGCCGGGATCCAAGCCCTGAAACAATCAAACCTGCTAATGTGAGCTTTTTCACTTACCTGGCTCGCTTGCCCCGCCGGAGGATGAATATGTCTTCGCTCCACGATTGCCGCAAGGGTACGGTGCGGCTCGGTTTCTTTTTGCTGCTGGCGCTGGCCAGCAACCTGACCCCGGCGCAAAGTCAGCAGCCAATTCAGAATCCAGACCAGCAGACCAGCCCGGCGAAGCCCGCTCTTCGGCCCCGCATCGGTCTCGCTCTCAGCGGAGGCGGCGCGCTCGGCTTGAGCGAAATCGGCGTGATCCAGTGGCTGGAAGAGAATCACATCCCGGTCGACCGCATTGCCGGCACCAGCATGGGCAGCATCATTGCCGCCATGTACGCCACCGGCATGTCGCCCGCGGAAATCCAGAAATTTGCCGAAGCCATTGACTGGAACGACGCCCTGCTGCCCGAGCCTACCTACCGCCAGCTTGCCTATCGCCGCAAGCAGGATCGCCGCGACTACCAGATCGAGTCCGCGCTCGGCCTGAAACATGGACTGAACGGCCCGAATGGCTTCAACCCCGGCCACGGCGTCGGCTTGCTGCTTGATCGCATCGCCTTCCCCGAGTCAGGCATTGCCAGCTTCGACGACTTGCCCATCCCTTTCCGCTGCGTCGCCACCGACATGCAGAGCGGAGATCGCGTGGTGCTGCACGATGGTTCCCTGGCTACGGCAGTGCGCGCCAGCATGGCCATCCCCGGCGTTTTCACTCCGGTAGAAATCAATGGCCACGTGCTGGCCGATGGCGGCATGGTCGAGAACATTCCCGTCGAGGTGGTGCGCGAAATGGAGGCTGACACCGTCATTGCCGTGTACCTGCGCGTCCCGCTCGGGGAACGCGAGCAGTTGGAAACACTGACCGGCGTACTCTCCCGCGCCCTCGACGTTACGCTCTTGCAGAATGAGCGCCGATCCCTGGCGCTGGCGAACGCCACCATCACTGTAGATACGGGCGATCTCTCCATTAATGACTACAATCGCCTTCCTGAACTCATCCACCTCGGTTACCAGGCTGCGGCCGCTCAGGCCGCCACGTTGCTGCCCTACGCCATCAAAGACGATGCGGAGTGGCAGCAATATCTCGCCGCGCGCGCCGCCCGCAAACGGCCTCAACCGAAACAAGTGCAATCCGTGCAAGTCGAAGGTGGAGATTCCGACCAGAACAAAAGGATGGAGCACCGCCTGCAGTCACTCACGCGCGGGCCGCTCAATCTGCCGAAACTCGACACCCAACTGACGCGCATCGACGGAGAAGGCCAGTTCGACCGCGTGGGCTACGAAGGCTTCACGCAGAACGGCGTGACCGCGCTGCGTGTGACGGCGCACGAGAAGTCATACGGCCCGCCCTTTGTGGATTTGGCGGTCAACGTCGACGGCTCGGGCGTGGCGGCTTTCGATTTTTCCGCCGGCGCCCGCATCACGTTTATGGACGTCGAACATCATGGCGGCGAATGGCGGAACGATCTTCTGCTCGGCTCCAGCAACCTGGCTGCCTCGGAGTTTTACCAGCCGCTCGGCGCCACTCATCTCTTCGTTGCGCCCTATGCCTTCGCGTCCAAGCTGCCGCGCAATGCATTCACCGGCCAGACCCGCGTTGCCGTCTTCGGCGACGAAAGAGCCGGCGGCGGCTTCGATCTTGGATATGACTCAGGCCAGCGCAGCGAACTCCGCTTGGGCTACGAAATTTTCAGCGGAAAACTTGCGCCCCTGATCGGCAGCGCCGGGCTGCCCTCGGTCAGCGGCAGCACCGGAGAATTTCGCGCCCGCTACGTGTGGGACGGCCAGGATAACCCTGCAGTTCCGAGCCGGGGCACGCGCATCATTGCCAGCCTTTCTCGCGTGTTGCAGAGTCCGGGCCTCGTCCATCCCATAGGCCAACTCGACGTGCAGACTTCTACTTTCATTCCGACTGGCGAGAAGACTTCGCTGTTTCTTATTGCCTCGGGTGGAAGCACCTTCCATGGCGCCGCCGGTCCATTCCAGCAGTTTGCCCTGGGCGGGCCATTCCGCCTGGGCGCCTACCTGCCGCAGGAATTCGTTGGCAACCACTATGCCTACTCGTCTCTGGGATTCCGCCGCGACCTCTACCACCTGCCGCAGTTCGTCGGAGGAAAAATTTATTGGGGCGGATGGTACGAGGCCGGCAGCGCGTTCAACGATCCCGGCACGGTGGTGGTCCGCGGCACATTCAATCTGGGCGTGATCGCCGAAACCATCGTCGGGCCCATCGCTCTGGCCACCAGCGTCAGCCCCACCGGACAGAGCAGGGTGAACTTCTCGATTGGAAGGCTGTTTTGAGGGGAAAAGCGGAGCGGGGCACGAATGCGCCCCGCTCAAGCGTTATGCTTGGACTCAGTGTCTCTTCGTACGACGCGCGGGCCAGAACGCGTTCGACATATCATAGGAGATAGCATTTGCTCCGGTGGGGGGGGAGCCCAGAGTTTTGCAGGATCGTGACCCAACTCGGCGGCGGCGTCCCAGCGTCGACCCCCTCCGTCCCCTTGCAGAGGGTTACTGAATTGACTTGGTAGTACGGCCAGAAAACCTGCGACTGTTGGGTGATCTGCTGGTAAAAGAGCATTCCTTGGGATCCGGAATTGTTCTGCGTGCCTTCCATGTCGGATGCGCATAGCCAGGAGGTCATAGCTGTCTGTGGGTAGTTAAAGTTCGGCGTGCCCGCATAGCCCGACGTGTCCACGATGCTCATGTGCAACCATTTCGCGTTTTGCGTCGTCCACGTTTGCGTGTTGGTAGTGTTTGCGCACGCCGGCCCAGTGTTGGCCGTCCCGCCCGACCAGGTCTCCACCAGGTCAGCCTGCTGCGTGTACTCCACGGGCGCGATAATCGGCGCTCCGTTTGGCCCTTGCGTCCATCCGTTGCACCCCAATTGGCCTGTGGGGCACATCAATGCTCCCGCGCCATTCGGTATTTCGCAACCCTGCTCGATATCGCTGAGAGGCGGCCCCGAGAGCAGCCCGGCCTTGTCCAGGAATTTGGCGGCATCGTACCACGTAAGCGAATAGACGATCGCTGCCCCGCCGGCACTGATCCCTTGAGCGCACATCCCCGCCTGCAAGTTATTGCTCGCCGGGTAAATGTGCTGGCAGACATAATCCAGAACGCTGGCCGGTCGGCAGGCGGCGTTGCGAATGTTGTAGTCGTAGCTTGTGGAACCATTGTTGGTGATTTCCCAGGGTGTGGCCCACGCCGTCTGGACAACCTGGTAGCCGGCGCTTATGTATCCGGGTATGAACCACTGCTCTTCTCCTGGATCGGAGGCTGCGTCGGTCCCGCCGGCGCTCGTGAAAAACACGATTGTGCCTTGGGTGGCGCCTGCATTCGTCAGACTCCAAGTGAGCACGATCGGCGCGGTGTTCGGACAGGTGATCGTCGCTTGGGAGCAGGTGCTGGGGTGATTTGGATCCGAGGTGTAGAACCCGAGGTTGCTGGGGCAGCTCTGCAATGTGGTTATTCCGGTGAGGCCAACAGTGGGCATCTGGGCCCGGGCCTTAGGACCGCACACCGACAAAGAAAGCGACAACACAAACAGATACACGAACGCTCCGGTTTTAGTCACTGGTGGTCTCCTTAATTCTTGAGATTTGATTCCGCAGTCCCTGCGGTGGCCCAAAGCCTACATGGTGTTACGGGGATTTCATGCCCGGAGCATCGGAAATTTACGAAATCCGGACAAACGCGAGGAGAGGGATGTTTGACCCGCAAAACTTCTGGAAACGCGTCGGAATTGATGCTAAACTCGTTATTTGTTGTGTCCCTGCCCCGCCCAGGAGGCTCGCGTTGGCTGGTCCTCGAAGCATCTTGCTGGCGGCGTCCGTCGTGCTCTTCGTAGCCGTGGCACAGTCCTTAGCGCAGTTTGAGACGCGCGCTGGCGTCCAGGTTCTATCGAGTCCTAATTCCATCGCGCTCGGCGATTTCAACCGGGACGGGATAAAGGATCTCGCCGCTGTTGCTTTTTCCAGCGGCAAGGTTGCGGTTCTGGTTGGCAATGGCGACGGAACTTTTCAGAAAGCCACTTACTACGATGCCGTGGCCAGTTCCGTGGCTGCAGCCGATTTCCGAAACAATGGCATCCTCGACTTAGTGCTGACCGACAACCTGAGCAACAATCTGCAAATCCTGCTCGGTAATGGGGACGGAACCTTTGGTTCGTCGGCATTTTACCCAACCCCGGATTTCCCAGACGTTATTGGGGTTGGCGATTTCAATGGCGACCATAAGCTCGACGTAGTGACCGTGGACGAGAGCGGGAATTGCCCGTGCATCAGCGTACTGTTGGGTAATGGAGACGGAACATTTCAAGAGCCGCCGATCACCACCGTGCCGCCCGTGTCGGCGGTCGCTATCGGTATTGGAGATTTTAACCACGACGGCATCCTGGATCTGGTCACCGTGGGAGAGTCTCGCGTCGGCAGCCAAGTTGGTGTGCTTCTGGGCAACGGAGACGGGACCTTTACGCCGGGCGAGAGTTACACGCTAGAATCGGAATCGCAATCGGTTGCAGTAGGGGACTTCAATCGAGACGGCAATTTAGACCTCGCGATTGCTGAACCCTTCAGCGGTGTCGAGATATTGCTGGGGAACGGCGACGGAACCTTTCGACAAGGCGCGATAATCCCGGCATCGTTCGCCTCCGAGATCAGTTCGGCCGATCTCAACGGTGACGGAAGGCTGGATCTCGCATTTGTGACTGGAGTGCACTCCACGGTACTTAACGTTCTCTTGGGCAAGGGTGACGGCACTTTCAGGCCGGCAATGACTTTCCCGCTACCAGGCGAATCAGGTGCACTCACAATTGCTGATTTCAACGGCGACCATCGCAACGACATTGCGGTGGCGAACTACTCAGGCAACGCCGTCCTCACCATGCTCAACACCGGCATGGTCACCTTCTCGCCCACAACCCCGTTGAACTTCAAGAAGCAAGCCACAGGTACGACGAGCGCGCCGCAAACGGTCACCCTGACCAACACGGGCAAGACCGCCCTCGCCATCTCCTCGATGAAAGCAACCGGCCAGTTCGGAATGACCTCAACCTGCGGAACAAGTGTAGCGGCGGGAGCGAACTGCACGATCAGCGTGACGTTCTCTCCAAAAACCAAAGGCCCGAAGTCGGGAACGATTTCGATCAGCGACAGCGCGTCGTCAAAGCCGCAAGTGATCGAACTCTCCGGCACTGGTACATAACCCCTTCGTTCCGAATTCACATTTACCACTCACCGCTCTCAGTTACCTTCGCGTGTAATAGTTTTGTAATGTGAATCCCGTCACCGCGAAAAACCCCGCCGCCCGTTACTCTCTAGTTATATGGACATTCATCCCAAGGGAAGTAACGCACGCATCCTTTTGAGTTCGGTCTTCGGGCCGTACGCGCAAGACGACGAATTTGGCAGCCGCGCCATCAATCCGATGGAGCTTTATCACAACCGGGGCACGCGCATCATCGCCAGCCTCTCCCGCGTGCTGCAGAGTCCGGGCCTTGTCCATCCCATCGGCCAACTCGACGTGCAGACTTCTACTTTCATTCCGACTGGCGAGAAGACTTCGCTGTTTCTTATTGCCTCGGGTGGAAGCACCTTCCATGGCGCCGCCGGTCCATTCCAGCAGTTTGCCCTGGGCGGGCCATTCCGCCTGGGCGCCTACCTGCCGCAGGAATTCGTTGGCAACCACTATGCCTACTCGTCTCTGGGATTCCGCCGCGATCTTTACCACCTGCCGCAGTTCGTCGGAGGAAAAATCTATTGGGGCGGATGGTACGAGGCCGGTAGCGCATTCAACGATCCCGGCACGGTGGTGGTGCGCGGCACGTTCAATCTCGGCGTGATCGCCGAAACCATCGTCGGGCCGATCGCCCTGGCCACCAGCGTCAGCCCTACAGGACAGAGCCGGTTGAACTTCTCGATTGGAAGGCTGTTCTAAACCGCACAGCGAAAAACGGGGCGCATTTCGCGCCCCGCCGGGAGTTGCTGCGCGCTCAGAAGTGCCTCTGTACGCAGCCCTTCACGCTGTCGTTCATGTCCGCCAAGATAGCAGCGGACCCCAACTCCGGGGGCTGGATGTTCGGAACGGTTCCGCCGAGGACATTCTCGGTGGAGGGGCATCCCGTAATTGCGTTGACTGAAAGGGAGCTGAATTGCGACAGGTTTGTGAACTGCGCCCAATAGAGCTGGCCCTGCGCCGTGACATTGTTTACCTGCACGCCCGGCTGAACGGTTTCACATAGCCATGCCGAGAGCGCCGTACTCGGGTAATTGAACGACGGCTGTTGCGTCCCTTGATTGTAAAGAATGCTCATACTAAACCATGTATCGTCGTAAGTGGTCTGCCTCATGTTGTTGGCGCAGGCTGGCCCAGTATTTCCAGACCAGTAATTAACCTCACTCTTGTAGCCGGTCGTGTATTCCAGGGAGCTGCCCGGCGGGACTTGGCCGACATCCCAGCCTACGCAGCCAACCTGGCCGGGAGTGAGGCAGATGCGCGTGTACTGGTTGTTGGGCACCTGACAGCCTCGCCTGATGTCGCTAAAAACAGGGCCCGCCGTGAATATGCCCTTGTCGAGATACCCAGATCCCCAGGCTGTTGCGGAAGCTCCAGCGTTATACCAGGCGAGCGCATACGCGAGAGCAGCCGAGCCGGCGCTGTGTCCGTGCGCGCACATGCCGCCCCCATATGTTGCCCAGATACCTTTCCCAACATTCGGGTAGCTACCGTTGCGGACCCAGTTCAGGAAACTTGCGGGGCGGCAGGCCGCATTCAAAATGCTGGTCGGGTAATTCCCGACGCTGACGTTTGTGTACTCCCAATCGACCGGCAGCGCCCACCCCCAAGCGATCTGGACGACCTGGAAACCCTTAGCCACGTATTTTTCGATGAGCGTGAGTTGGTCCGGGCCGTCGGAGGCTTCGTGCCCCCCATCTCCCGCAAAGAACACGATCGTCCCCAGCGGAGGTCCCGTTGGGGCGGCGACGCCGTACACAAACGAAAGGTCGTCGTTGTTCGGGCAGGCACTGAGTATGGCCGCAGAGCAGATCATATTCACATTCGGATCGAAGCCTCGGTCGGGTGGGTTAACACTGGTGGGGCAACTCTGCAGCGGGAGAATCGAGGTCACTGTTCCAAGGCTCATTTGCGATGTGGCTTGCGGTGTTAGTGCGAAGATGGCGAGCGCGAGCCCAGCCACCAAGGAAATTGCGAGTGTTTTGGTCATGGTTCGTTCTCCTTCATATCGAATTCCCCCTCGGCAGCAAACTCTACACCGGAACCCAAAGACGATGGGAGAAAAGCTTTGCACACCGCCCGCAATCTCCGCCTGCGCCTCAAATTAACCGCTCGGAGGAGGGTGGTTTCATGGTAATGTTCCCCTCTGGGAGCCCCGCCTGAGGCGAGAATGACGCGAAACCAACAGGTCGTCTGGACGATGATGGCCGCAGCCTTCTTTTGCCTGGCGGCGGGAACGCCGGCTCTCGCCCAGTTCGAAACTCGGGCCAGTATCAGCACGGGTGCGTTTGTTGACGTGGCAGTCTCCTTAGTAACTGGAGATTTTGATCGCGATGGCAAGCTCGATGCCGCAGTCATTGAATACGATGGGTCATCGGGGAACGTGGCCATATTTCTGGGAAACGGCGATGGAACTTTTACCGCGGGCGCCACCTATGCCGTGGCCCGCCAACCTTTTTACGCGGCAGGCATGAGCCTGCGAAATAACGGAATCGTTGACTTGGTCGTCGGAGACTCCGGGAGCGAGAATGTCTATGTCATGCTCGGAAACGGCGATGGAACTTTTCAGCCTGCGGTTGCTTATTCCACCACCGGCAGACCTGTCGAGGTGAGCACCGGAGACTTTACTGGCGACGGCAAGATTGACATCATCGCCCTGACCGGCAATGGGGCCCAGTGTAATTGCGTCGAGGTGCTTCCGGGCAACGGCGACGGGACCTTCGGCGCAGCGGTGATCACTCCGGTACCGTATAACGTGACGGGGTTTGGGATGGCCTCTGGCGATTTTGATGGCGACGGGAAACTCGATGTGGCCGTAACCGGGGGATTTGGCTCGGCCAATCAAGTGGACATCCTGCTGGGCAATGGCAACGGCAGTTTCCGCCCCGACGGCTATTACCCCCTCTCTTTGTCTCCGGAGTCCATTGCCACAGGCCACTTCAACGCCGACAAGAAAATCGACCTGGCCGTCGGAAACTACCAAGGTAACAGCATCAGCGTTCTTCTCGGCAATGGCAACGGAACCTTCGGCCAAGCCGTGGACTACGGCACGTATTTCCCGACCTGGGTTGCGGTCGGCGACCTCAACGGCGACAGCAAGGAAGATTTGGTGGCCTCGAACAGCGGTTCGAACACCATTCCTCCGACCGCCTCGGTCAGCGTGCTCATGGGTAACGGCGATGGCACGTTCCAGCCCGGCGTCGTTTACCCCGCAGGGGGAAACCTGAAATATGTCGCCATCGGTGATTTCAACGGTGACCACAAACCTGACCTGGTGGCCGTAGACGAACTGGGCGGCGCCATCATCACATTGCTCAATACGGGAGTGGTATCCTTCACGCCTACTACGCCTCTCACTTTCGCTTCGCAGCTGCTGGGCACCAAGAGCGCTCCGAAAAGCGTGATCCTCACCAACGCGGGCGCAACCGCGCTCTCCATCTCCTCGATTTCGCTGCAAGGCGGGGGCCAGTTCCAGTACTCGCACACCTGCGGCACGAGCGTCGCGCCGGGCGCGAACTGTTCCATCACCGTGCGCTCGCAGCCCACCACTGAAGGCAGCGTCATCGGCACGGTAACCATTCACGACAGCGCCTCCAGCAAACCTCAGGTCATCGAACTTCGTGGCGCCGGCACGGTGGTCAAACTGGCACCATTGAAGCTGACCTTCCCGGCGCAAAAGGTCGGCACAAAAAGCGCGCCGCAGAACGTGAAGCTGACCAACCAGGGCGGCACGACGCTTAACATAACCAAGATCGACATCTATGGCTTCAACTACAAAGATTTTTCCGAAATCAACACCTGTCCGTCGTCGCTGAACGTAGGCGCAAGCTGTACCATCAAGGTGACCTTCGATCCCCTAAGAACAGGACCGCGCCACACCACGCTCTACGTCTACGACACTGGCGGCGGCAGCTCCCAAACCGTGCCACTCACCGGCACGGGCGACTAGCTCGCCTCTGTTACCTTCGCGTGTAATAGTTTTGTAATGTGAATCCCGTCACCGCGAAAAACTGCGCCGCCCGTTATTCTCCAGTTATATGGACATGCATCCCAAGGGAAGTAACGCACGCATTCTTCTGAGTTCGGTTTTCGGGCCATACGCGCAAGACGACGAATTTGGCAGCCGCGCCATCAATCCGATGGAGCTTTATCACAACCAGGTCACGCGCGCCCAGGGCAGCTTCTCGCTGCGCATGTTCCATCGCTCCTGGGGCATCATGATGATCCAGGAAAATATTTCGGCGCCCTGCAGTGTGCTGGATTTTCCCACCCGCGAAGCCTTCGCCCGCGAACTGACCACGAACCACTACGACGTCGTCGGGATCTCTGCGATCATCGTGAACGTTTTGAAAGTCCGCGAGATGTGCCGCATGGTGCGCGAACTGTCCCCGGATTCGGTGATCGTGATCGGCGGACACGTAGCCGCCATCCCCGGCCTGGACGCGATGATCGACGCCGACCACATCGTCCGCGGCGAAGGCATCTCCTGGATGCGCCGCTACCTGGGCGAAGACGAGCACGCGCCCATCCGCCATCCCGCCATTGTTTCCGGGCTGCAGACTCGCATCATGGGAGTGCGCCTGCCGCAGCGCAAAGGCGGAACGGCAGCAACCATTATTCCGTCGGTGGGCTGCCCCATGGGGTGCAACTTCTGCACCACGTCCGCGTTCTTTGGCGGCAAAGGGAAGTTCGTCAACTTCTACGAGACTGGCGATGAGCTGTTCGATGTGATGTGCCGCATCGAGTCCGAACTCAAAGTGAAGTCTTTCTTTGTGATGGACGAGAACTTTCTGCTGCACCGCGCGCGCGCCATGCGTTTGCTGGAGCGCATGAAGCAGGAAGGCAAGAGCTGGGAGCTTTCGGTCTTCGCCTCCGCCAATGCGATTCGAAAATACACCATGCTCGAACTAGTCGAACTCGGCGTTTCCTGGATATGGATGGGACTGGAATCTCCCAAGTCGAGTTACAGCAAGCTGCAGGGCGAGGACGTCCGGCAACTCACGCGTGAGCTGCGCGAACACGGCATTCGGGTGCAAGGCTCGACCATCATTGGCCTCGAGCACCACACGCCCGACAACATTGCCGAAGAAATCGAATGGGCAGTCGATTACCAGACCGACTTCCACCAGTTCATGCTTTACACGCCGGTTCCGGGCACGCCGCTGTATCAGGAAATGTCTGCTCAAGGGCGGATGCTGCCCGATGTCGACCTCGCCGATGTCCACGGGCAATACAAATTTAACTTCCGGCACGCCGCTATTTCGCGCGAGGATTCCAAGCGGTTTCTGGATTGGGCGTTCTGGCGCGACTTCGAGCGCAACGGACCGAGTCTTTATCGTCTGTGCCAGACCATGCTGCTGGGCTGGCAGCGCTACAAGAACTATCCCGACCCCCGCGTGCGGGAGCGGTTTACGCGGCAAGTGAAGAAGATCATCGGGGCTTACAACGCCGCGCTCTGGGTGATGGAGCGGGAATTCAGGAAGGTAAATAGCAACGTCAGCCAGCAGATTCACACGCTGCGCCGTGAGGTCGAGAAGGAGTTCCCGGTCATCGCCCGCCTCACCGCGGCAACGCTGGGGCCGATCCTGTGGTGGTCCACGCGCCGGGAGGCGAGACGCCTGGCCGCGGGACAGACCTACGAGCCTCCCACGTTTATCGAGCGCCGCAACTGGGCGCCGGCTGTGTAGGCCTTTTTATTGCGAAGTTGCACAAAGATGGGAATTGTTGAGGATTTACCCTGTGTTCCCAGCGTCCTCTGTGGTTAATGAGTTGGAAGCTGGCCTCTTCGTGAGAAAATGTCACGTTGAGGTCATGCTGAAATGTGCCGGAATATCAAGACCCTCTTTAACTTCGATCCGCCCGTGAATGCCGAGGAAGTTCGAGCCGCGTCGCTGCAGTTCGTGAGAAAGCTCAGCGGTTTCAATAAACCGTCAAAGGCCAACGAGGCTCGCTTTCTGGCGGCGGTCGATGAAATAGCAGCAATCTCGGAGCGTCTACTGCATTCGCTCGAAACCAGCGCCCCACCGAAGAATCGCGAAGAAGAAGCCGCTAAAGCGAAAGCTCGCGCCGCCGAGAGATTCGGCACATAAGTCGGTCACGGATTGCACGGATTCATGACGGGTGCAGATTGTTCCGCGGCTATCTTTTCCTGCCGGCAATCATCAGGCCGGCCCCAACGACAACCAGAACGATGCTCATTACCGGGGGAACCTTCTCGTCCTCATGCGTCGTAATGCCGATTTGCGCGTCGCCGAAGCTGACGCCGTGACGCTCAGAATGTGGAATGGGAACGAAGAACGAAACGATCCCCAGCGCCAGAACTACAATTCCAACCAGCAGCAGAGCTTTCATGCGATCCTCCGCGAATAGGATGACGCGCGGGCTCGAAACGCTGGGACAAAAATGTGCTTAAGCCTCTGCGTCCTCAGCGTCCTCTGCGGTTTTGATTTCTTATCCCGCGAAACTCTTCACGAACTCCACCAAACTGCGCAGCGCGATTCCTGACGGGCCTTTCGCGATCCAGGGTTTCTGATCTTCCATCCAGGCCGTGCCCGCGATGTCGAGGTGAATCCACGGCGTGTCTTCGGCGAATTCCTTCAGGAACATAGCGGCATTGATCGCGCCACCCCAGCGTCCGCCGGAGTTGACGATGTCGGCGATCGTCGACTTGATGTTGTCTTTGTATTCGTCATCGAGCGGCAGGCGCCACATTTTTTCTCCAGCCTCGCCGTTCGCTTTGTGGAAGCGCTCGTACATGGCGTCGTCATTGGCGAAAATGCCAGCGTTAGCGTAGCCGAGTGCGACCACGACTGCGCCGGTCAGCGTGGCTGCGTCCACCAGATGAGTGCAGCCCAGTTGACGCGCGTAGAAAAGGCCATCGGCCAGCACCAGGCGTCCTTCGGCATCGGTGTTGATAATTTCAATCGATTTGCCCGACATCGCGATCTGCACGTCGCCCGGCTTCTGCGCTTTGCCGGAGGGCATGTTCTCGGTGGCGCAAACAATGCCGACGACCTTTACCTTCGGCTTTAGCAGCGCGATGGCGCGCATGGCGCCGATCATGGTTGCGCCTCCGGCCATGTCGTATTTCATCTTCTCCATGCCATCAGCGGGTTTGATCGAGATGCCGCCCGTGTCGAAAGTAATTCCTTTGCCCACGAGACCTAACATTGGTTTCTCGAGCGCACCAGCGGGCTCGTATCGCATCACAATCAGGGCGGGAGGCTCGTCGGAACCTTGCGCCACGCTCCAGAATGCGCCCATCTTCAGTTCCTTGATCTTGTCGGCGCCGTACACTTCGCATTTCAAACCAACTTCCTGACACATCTTCTTGGCGCGGTCGGCGAGAATGGTCGGCGTCATGCGGTTCGAGGGCTCGTTGACCAGATCGCGCGTAAAATTCTGCGACTCGCCGATGACTTGCGCTTCGCTGGCAGCTTTTTCGAGCGCCGCTTGATCGGAGTTGCCGCTGGCGAGGATGGTAAGAACATCAATCTTTTGATCCTTGCGGTCGCTGCGGTAATAGTCGGGATCGAAGTTGCCAACCAGTGCGCCCTCCACAATCGCTCTCACTGCTTCTTCGGCAGGAATGCCGGGCGGGGCGATGAAGGCAAAGCTGCGAATTCCGCGCGACTTGAGCGTGCGCACGGCGGCCCCGGCGACACGGCGCAAATCATAACTGGTAAACTTTTTCGCCGTGCCCCCGCTGATCAGCAGTAGGCGCTTGGCCTTCACTCCGGCAGGCTTGTGCAGCAAGTTGCTTTCAAACGGCCTGCCGGTGATTTCGCCACTCGCCAGCAAATCGGCAGCCGCCGATTGGACGGCTGCGTCGCCGGTGGCGGTTTTGACCTGCGGCTTTGCATCCTTGTTCTTTTCTTTTTGTGCCGGATCGGCTTGGTCGAGAACGATGGCAACCAGCGATTCGGTTTCGAGTTGCGCGGGCGTAGAGAGGGATATTGTCGTTTTCATAGTTATTAAGCGTTTTAGTGTGGAACCATCCAGTATCGTCGGCAAGCGGGGGTTAGCGCAAGCGCGGGCAGATTCCGGTAGTGGGTTCATATCTCTTGCTGACCCACTACCCAGATTCCGGGTGGTGGCTCAATTTGAATTTTTCGGCCTATGGTTCGGGGTCATCCTGAGTGCAGCCGAAGGGATCTCCCACTGGCCGTATTTATGGGAGATCCCTCCCGCGGCTGAAGTACACCGCGTTTCGGGATGACGGCCTCGTTAGGAGAATAAATTCAACCTGAGCCACTACCAGATTCCGTGTTTCTGATCACTGACATTAAGCCCGGAACCAGCTAGGAATGAAGAAGCCCGGCGCGATCGGGCGTCTGCTTCCGTAGGGAGGATATATGGCAGCTCAAAGTGCGTCGCTGGAAACCATCGAAGATTTTCTCGCCCAAAAACGTATTGCGATGGCCGGCATCTCGCGCGACCCGAAAAGCTTCAGCGTGAATCTTTTCGAAGAACTTTGTCGCCGCGGCTATGATGTTGTTCCCGTGAATCCCAACGCCGCAGAAGTGCAGGGACGGCGCTGTTTCGCCCGCGTACAAGACATCCAGCCTCCCGTCGAGGCGGTAGTGCTGATGACTTCTTCGGAAGCCACGGAAAAAGTAGTTCACGACTGCGTCGAGGCAGGTATAAGCCGGGTCTGGATGTACCGGGCGGGAGGAAAAGGAGCGGTCAGCCCCGACGCAGTTCAGTATTGCCAGGAGCACGGAATTGATGTGGTTCCGGGGCAGTGTCCGTTTATGTTTCTGCCCAAGGCAGCAGGCTTCCATCGCTTCCATGGTCTCATCCGCAAGATCACGGGCCGTTATCCACGGTATGCTCGCCCTGCAGCCTAGTGATCGGTGCGGCACGGCAGGGCCGGGCCGGAGAAAACGATCCATGGACTTCACCAACTGCTACGAGGATGCGAGTCGTGCCGGCGCGTACGCCACCCTTGAATTCGCCAACACCTATTACCTTGCCTACCGCGACCAACCTGCGATTCTGGCCAGGCACCTGACCGGATCGAGAGCGCTTGATTTTGGTTGTGGCACCGGCAGGTCAACCAGGTTCCTGCGGAAACTCGCGTTCAATGTGACGGGCGTTGATATCTCAGAAGACATGCTGCAGATTGCGCGCGGCGTGGATCCTGGCGGTGACTACCGTCTTGTGCCGGATGACGATTTCGGCGAACTCGAGGCGGGTGCATTCGACCTCGTGCTCTCCGCTTTTACCTTTGACAACATTCCAGGGGCGCGAAAGTCGAGAATCTTCAGAGACCTCGGAAAGCTGCTGACGCCGAATGGAATCATCGTCAGCGTCGTCTCATCGCCGGAAATCTACACCCACGAATGGGCTTCGTTCACCACCAAAGACTTCCCGGAAAATGCCTCCGCTCGCAGTGGGGAGGTCGTGCGCATCGTGGTTACCGACCACCAGGACCCCAGGCCCGTCGAAGACATCCTCTGTACCGATGAATCGTATCGGGAGGTGTATCGGGAAGCGAGCCTGCACGTCGTCGAGGTCCTCAAGCCGCTTGCCAATGGGGACGAACCCTATTCGTGGGCTAGCGAAACCAGGATCGCTCCCTGGGTAGTTTATGTGTTGAGACCGGCGCTGTAGTTCTGCTGGCCCAAGATCCAAACCACGCTGTAACGAGTGCGCTCTTAGCGGACGGCGGTGCAATCCCCCGTGCCGTGATCGGCGATCTGGAAGCGGAGGAAGTCGTGGACGGCTTCGAGGGTTTCCTGGTTGTCAGCGGTGATGGTAATGCGGGCGCCGCGCGGCAGTTCCTGCAGGCTCCAATGAAGTTCCGTTTTAAGCCGCGTCATGGTCGCGGTTCCGGGGACGTTCTGGCTGTGGACCAGCATGGGAGCGTTGAAGTTGCCGTCGGCGAACATGCGGACGATGTGCTGAAAGTGGCCGCGAATCTGGTCGAGGGTGGCCGTGTCTTTAATGTCGTTGGCGCGGGCCTCGATCAGGCCGCCGTCCGCAGTGAGAACGAAGTGATGGGTGGTCTTCTCATGGGAGAAGCCCATGACCTTGTCGCCATGCTCCTCAACCGAGGTCTTGTGATCCTGTTGTCCGGTGGCAAGGCCCACTGCGCACAGTAAAACCAGAGCGGTCCGAAGCATAGAATCCTCCATGGGAGTCTGACGTGGGGATTGTGAATCGGTTAGCGTTCGGGAGTCCTCAACATCAGCGGCGCCTTCAATGAAATGACTGGAACAATTGAGGAAAGGACCACGTATATGCCATCGACGGGATGACGGTGTTCGACTGCCTGCGGTATGATTCCATCCCGTAGCAAGAATAGAGGTCCGTTCATGAAGATCCGGTGGATCATTCTGTTTTTCCCGTTGGTTTCAGTGATCGTGCTTTCCCTGGCCGTCATGCAACATGGCGCGAAGGCGGCTCCTCCGGCGGTTTCGGCTCCTGTGGCGGCCAAATCGGCTCCCTCCCCGGCATCTAGCAACTCCGGGCCGGCGATCCCCGATACCACGCTGGCCATCAATTCCGACAAGCCCATGTCGGAGCGCGTGGTCCACTACGAGATCGACGCGCACTATGACGCGGTGAAGCATGTCGTCGACGCTACCGAGGTGCTCACCTATCACAACTTGACCGGGCAGGCGCTCGACCATTTCCCCTTCCATCTTTACCAGAATGCGTTCCAGCAGAAGGCCACCTGGGTAAACGAGGCCAAACTGATGGGCAGCCGCGATACAAGCTACGCGAAGTGGGAAGATAAAGATTACGGCTCGGAAGAGATCAAGAGCCTCGAGGTGGTGGGGCAGGGCGATCTGACCTCAAAATTGCACTACGTCGCGCCCGACGACGGCAATAAAGATGACAAGACGGTGATCGACTTGCCTGTGCCCAAGCCCATTGCACCGGGCGAGTACGTGCAGTTCAAGATCGCGTTTCGGACACAGTTTCCCGAGACGCAGGCCCGCTCCGGATACAAGCACGATTTTGTGCTCGGCGGGCAGTGGTTCCCCAAGGTTGGCGTGTTCTGGCACGGGGCCTGGAATTGCCATCAGTATCACAACACGACCGAGTTCTTTGCCGACTTCGGCGTTTATGACGTCAAGTTGACGGTGCCGCAGTTCGAGGTGGTGGGCGCAAGCGGAGTGAAAGTCAGCGAGGCTAACAATGCCGACAACACCAAGACCGTTACTTATCACGGAGATGACATTCACGATTTCGCCTGGACCGCGAGTCCGCGCTACAAGGTGAAAGACGACGGCGTATTCCAGGGCCAGATGGGCCCGGTGAAGATGCAGATTCTCATGCAGCCGGCACACTGGAACCAGGTGGAGCGGCACGAAAGAATCCTGCGGCAATCGTTGGACCACTTTGAGCGCTGGTATGGTCCTTATCCCTACAAGACAATCACGCTCGTCGATCCCGAGCCGGATTCGGCGGCGTTCGGCATGGAGTATCCCACCTTCATTACCGGCGGTACGAACTGGTGGACGCCGGAGGGGCTCCACTTCCCTGAGTTGGTGGTCGAGCATGAGTTCGGGCACCAGTACTGGTACGGCATGGTGGCGACCAACGAATTCGAAGATGCCTGGATGGACGAGGGCATTAACAGCTATACGGAAGTGAAAGTGCTGGATTCGATTCTGGGGAAGGACACCTCGATTTTGAATATAGCGGGCGCCACAATGGGCGAGCGGGAATTGCAGAGGCTGAGCTACATAAGCGTAGCTGATCTCGATCCGATTGCGAAGAACGCCTACGACTATTACAACTCCAATTCCTACGGGGGCATCACCTACGGCAAAACGGCGAGCGTGCTGCTGACGCTGGAAGGAATCATCGGCCAGGACACGATGGCGAAGGCGATGCATGTGTACTTCATGAAGTATCGCTTCACCCATCCCACCAAGGAAGATTTCCTGAAGACGATCGAGGAAGTTTCGGGCCGGAACGACCTGCGGCGCTACTTCGACCAAGCTGTGTACGGTACGCAGGTGATGGATTACAAAGTGCTGAGAATCGACTCTCTCCCCGTGAACTGGTACGAGGAAAAGAAAAAAGGTGCGGACAAGGATGACAAGAATACTGTCTACCGCTCGCACGTCTGGTTGCAGCGCAGAGAGGATTTCGTCATGCCGGTGGAAGTCGAGGTCAAGTTTGACAATGGCGAAAAAGTTCGTGAGCACTGGGACGGTGTGAGCCGCTGGACCAGCTTTGCCTACGAGAAGAAGGCGAAGGTGGTTTCGGCGGAAATTGATCCAGACCACAAAATCCAAATTGACCGCAACGATTTCAACAACAGCTACACGGCCGAGGCCAATGGCAAGGCAGCGCGCAAAGTGACGAATTACTGGCGATTCATCAGCCAGTGGTTCGGCCAGGCACTGCCGTGGTGGGCAATCTAGAACGGGCATGGGCAGTTCGGGTGAGCGAACACGAATCGAGGTAGGGACGCATGGCGGAAAATCAAGGTTTATTGGGCGGCGGCTGGAACAGGGTGGGGCACAACAAGCGCTACATAGCATGGTTCTATTTACTGAATCTGGTGCTGGCGGAGTATGGCACCTCCGCGTTTCGTAATCAGGCGCACGAAATTTTGGATCACAGCCTTCAGGCGGACCGCCTGGTGCACAGGTTTTCCGTCGGCGTGCTCGTCGAAATGTTTGCGCGGCCCGAGTTTGGGCCGACCATGGCCTCCACCATGCCGGCAATGTATTTTGCCGTGCTCTTCTTCGTTCTGACCGCGCTCTTCATGCCCGGAGTGTTGCAAGGCTATGCCTCGACCTACCGGCTGCCGCGTGAGGATTTCTTCCGCGCCTGCGGGCGGAATTTGTGGCGGTTTATCCGGCTGATGATTGTGGCCGGCATCGTGATGGGGATTGTGGCCGGAGCGCTGTTCGGCATTCGCGCCGCGCTATTAAAAAGAGCGGCTGACAGCACCAACGAACTGCTGCCGTTCTACGTTTCGATGGCGAGTTTGCTCGTGATCTTCCTGATCATGAGCGTCCTCCGGATCTGGTTCGACCTGGCGCAGACCGACGTGGTTTTGAGCGATCAGCGAGCCGTGCGAAAGTCGATTGGCGCGGCCTTCCGCCATACCTGGCGTGCCCTGGGTCGGCTGCTGGCCAGCTATGTTGTGACCAGCATCGTGGCGGCCGTTGTGCTGGTGGCAGGACTTTGGGCTTGGATCCATCTCGTTCCGCCGGCCAGCGTCGCCGGGGCATTCTTCGTCAGCCAGTTGACGCTGCTGCTGCTGCTGATCCCGCGCTTCTGGCAGCGCGGCGTCGCGGTCTCGTACTACCTGCAGAGCATGGTGGAACCGGTCGCAGTGCAGGCGTTCACGCCCGTGCCGGCAGTGGCGAATGAGCCAGTTCCGGCGCCGGCCACTCCGGCTGCGTCGCCGGAGACGCAAGCCTCGTAGGATCGTCGCCCGGGAGCGCTCCTTATTTTCTTCTTGTCTTCAGGCTGTCTTCGCGTTGAGCCTCAATCTTTGCCAACAATCCTGCTCCGGCTTCCCCGGCATCGCGGGTGGAAAACTCATTGCCCAGTTCGATCACCTGCAAGCCGGCGCACGCCGATCGAAATGCTTGCTGTGATGTTGGGGACGCGGGTATGTCGGGGCCCACGAGTACGAGATCGAAATGCGTGATGCGCATCAGGATCAGGGCGTCGCGAAGGTGGCTGCTGGTGTGGACGTCGTAGCCTGCGCGCAGTAGTTCGCGCAAGTAGGCCAATACGTCAGCATTACTGTCGAGGCACAGAACGCTGCGGCCGGTGGGAACGAGGGTTTCGGCGCGGGTTCCCGGGCGGTAAAAGGCGGCCACCGCTTCCTCTTCCGAGGTGTGGGTGTCGAACAGCTTGGTCAGATGCGACAACTCCAGAACCTTGCGCACATGTTCCGGCACGTTGCAGAGTTTCAAGTCTCCGCGGGCCTGGCGGGTGCTGGTCAGGCTGCGGACGATCGTCCCCAAGCCGCTGCTGTCAATAAATCCAACCTCGCCCAGGTGCAGGACGATGGAGCGGCGGTCGCGCAGCAGCCAGCTTACGTGTGCCCGCAAGGACTCGCTCTCACCGCCCGCAACAATCCGGCCGTTGCAGTGCACAATAGTGACGCGTCCGACTTCACGAGTGTCGAGCGATAGGCGCAATGGACCTCCGATGCGGCAGGGATCGAGCCCGCAAAATCGCCACATTATATGCCATGCCGGAGCGAAGGAGCGCGAAAACTGGATATCCACTCAGGTCTTCCCAGTATGAGACCTAAGGAAAAAATGAACCTCAGAGACCTTCACAGAAAACAGGCTTCCCGCCTAGACTTCGTAGTAGCTAGTCGCTCTTATGAGAAATGATTTGACGCACCGCTTTCTTGATTCCTTTCTTGGTTCCTCATCGGTAACTGTCCTACTCTTTCTATTTGCGGTCGGTGTCCAGGCGCAAAGAAGGCCGCCGGACGCGTTGGGAACAGTTTCGGCCACGCAAATTACCTGTCCCAGCACGGGCCTTTCCGGCACCGCGTGCTACGCTTTGGATGTTTCCTGCCCGCAAGTTGAGGACTACACCGTCTATTTGAAGACGATCGCCCCCTCGCGCTTTGCGGTTGGCGTGGTCACGCTCACTCAGGGCGGGACTTCCGTCGATCTCTACGAAAACTATACCTACGGCCCGGTCACCATCCAGAACTTGGTGGACGCGAAGTTCCTGGCGGTAGAGATCAGCTTCGGCCTTCCTTTTAATGGCATCGAGGATGGCTGGCAAACAGAAACGAACGGCGCTGGAGTTCGCGCCGCATCCTGCCGCTATGCCACAGTGACGGCCTGGATCAAAGACAATCTGGCCTCGCAGGTGCCTTTGTGCGCTGCCGGGGTTTCCGCGGGCTCGCAACAGATCGGCGAGGGGCTGGCGCACTACGGCTTGGATCAATATCTCACCTTCGCCGAACTGGCCTCGGGACCGCCCTTCAACCGCACCGACGAGGCTTGCATTCATATGGGCAGGTCCTCCGTGGAATACTGCTCGGGCGCTCACGTTGGCATGATCGTAGATGTCCCCGATGCCCAGTTGTATATCGACCCAGCCTATCCCGGACCGTGGTGCTCCGAAGATATCCAGACCAACGGCAAGGCCCATCAGTCTGTGTTCCTCAATGACTCGGTGACTTCGCCCGACGGCGTCGTGAGCTACCCCCACACCAATGTGTGGTTCCTCTACGGCGGCCAGGACGACACTTCAGCCATCAACCAGGGCGAGGACTACCGCTCTCAGATCAGGACCCAGAACCATGCGGGTTGCGTTCCGGACGCACCACACTTGATCCCCGACTCACTCTCAGGAGCGCAGCAGATTGCCAGCGACATGATTTCTCAATGCACCAACAGACGACACGGACATTAGCGCTCGTTCCGATACCCCGATGCCTTTGTGAGGCTTTCAGATCAGGACGATCGTGATTCCGCGATTGCCGCGGCCCAGGTCGGAGTCGTTCTTAAGTTCAGGCTGCGATTTTAGAAGCTTCCAGGCCGCGTCGTCGGACTTCGACCAGTTCTCTCCAAAGATGCAGCCGCGGATCTGACCGTTCTGCGTCAGCTCCAGCAAACGCTTTTGCACGGCGATGCGAATGTCGCCGCCCGCGCCGGTCGAGCCATAACCATGGACTAACTTCAGCAGCGTTGTTTTCTCTTTGCGCGTGATGGCGAGTTCGCGCTCCAGCCGCTGCAGGGCTTCGCGCACCAGCGGCATGTCGGATTTGAGGTTTACAGTTTTGATGGCAGCGGCCCCTGCTGCTCGCCAGCATAACCGAAGTCCGACGCTTACTTCCAAAGCTCTTAACCGCAAAGGACGCAAAGAACAGCCGCGAAAGTCGCCAAGGAGGCCCAAGGACTCTGGGGAGAATCCAACTCGAAAAAATCCAATGCCTTTTGGTTAATCCTTGGAATCAACGAGTTGCGCGCTTCCGATGGCTTTGCCGAATCGCGTTGCCTTGGAAGAGGGGCAGTAGAGCATGGGTAAGTACAGTTGAGATCAATCGCCTCTTTGCTTCGCGCCGCAATGCTATGGTCTCCAAGGAGCGTCATCCCAAGTAGTAGAATGAGCCCCATGTATTCGCCCCGCCTGCGTCCAATCGTCCGGGCCTACGTGATGTCGATCGCTTTTTGGTATGGCCTCTCGGTTCTGATGGGGCTGCAGTATAGCCCCTTGGATCGACATCATCTTTGGTTCTCGCTCCTCGGCTTATTGGTACAGGCAGGGGCTCGCGCCTTCGCGCTAGCTTTGTGGACACCACCTATCTTTTTCTTGGTGAAAAAATACCTTCGTTTTTCGACGAATCGTGTGCGATACGCGCTGTTCTGGGGGCTTGGAGCGGCTCCGTTTGTGTTACTCCATACCGCAATCGCGTGGCTAGTGATTCCACCTTACGTTTCGCGTTCTCTCCAGTCATGGCTTGAAATTGTTCGATCCGCTTTTGCCGACGACACATTTATATATATTGCCATCGTTGTGGCGGCGCACGGTTATGAATACTTGAAACGTTTGCGCAAAGAAGAGCGGGAGAGATACGAATATCAGCAGGCGCTTGCCGCGAGTGAATTGCAGGCGCTGAAGATGCAACTTCATCCCCATTTTCTGTTCAATACCTTGCATGGGATCGCCACGCTGATTGAGACTGACGCCGTTAGCGCGAAGGCCATGATCATCCGGCTATCCAACCTCCTGCGCACCGCACTGGACCGCGGCAGCTCAGATCTGATCCCTCTGGAGAGCGAACTGAAGTTCGCCAGAGAATATCTCGATCTCGAAAAGATGCGCTTCGGGAGCCGGCTCAAGGTGGAGTGGCTGGTTGCTCCGGAAATACTTCCCCTTCTAGTGCCGCAGATGATTCTCCAGCCGCTGGTGGAAAATGCCGTTCGTCACGGAATCGCGTCCTCCCGCGAGCCGGGGTGGATCGAAGTTGCGGCTACGGTAAGCGGCGGGCGGCTTGAGGTTCAGGTGCGCAACAGCGCTGGCAGCAAGACCTCCAACGGAACCGGCGTGGGACTGCGAAATGTGGAAGCTCGCCTCAAGTATCTCTATTCGGGCGATGCCAGCCTGAACTTCACTATGGCTGATGACCGCATGGCCACCGCTAGTTTGACATTTCCGGCTTTGAATTCTCACGCCGCCGTCGTGCAGGTTCAGCAACTACAAACGGTCCCCGAGGAGAGCGACTATGCGCGTTCTCATCGTTGATGACGAGCCTCTTGCCCGCACTGCCCTTGCCCAGATTCTGGCCAGCCGCCCCGATGTGGAGCGCTTCGATTCCGCTTGCGACGCCATCGAAGCTCAGGAATATATCTCCAAGAACGTCTACGACGTCTTGCTGCTCGACATCTGCATGCCGGAGCTGTCGGGACTTGAATTATTAGATCGCCTGCAGAAATCCCAGCGCCCGCTCCCTTCCGTGGTTCTCGTGACCGCTTATGCGCAGCATGCCGTGGCGGCTTTCGAAAAACATGCCGTCGATTACGTGCTGAAGCCGTTTTCCAGTGAGCGCGTGCACCAGGCGCTGGACTTCGCCCTTCGACGGTCGGCCGGCGAGCGGGCGGCGAGATTAATCGAACTGATCCCTCATCTGAAGACACTGACCCAGCAGAGTTCCTCCAAGATCGCGATCAAGACCAATGGCAGGATTGTCTTCCTCGACCCCTATGAGCTGATCGCCGTCCAGGCCGAGCGCAATTATGTTTTGCTGCAGCAGGAGGCTGGTTCGTATCTGCTGCGGGAGTCGATCTCAACCGTTGCCGAGAAGCTCAAGCCATACGGGTTCGTTCGCATTCATCGATCGGTGCTGGTGAATTCTGCTTTCGTGCAGGAAATTCGTCCCTGCGCCACCGGAGAGTACGAACTCCGGATAAAGGGTGGCAAGGAGTACACCGTCACCCGCACCTATAAAAACAATCTCAAGTCGCTGGCCCGGTTCTGGATGGGAAGAGGCACCGCCCTCACCGACTGAGTTCCGCGGTTCGCGCGTTTTGTGGCGGCGTTGTGCGCGGTAACGCCGAGCCATACGCTAGCAAGATTGCCAGCTGGCGCAAGCCCCTTACGCCTGGCAAGGGCTCGCGCCAACCAGGTTTGTTGCTAGCGGCCCCTCGGACTTCGCAGGAAGCCGTGATACACGCCGCCCGAATCAATCTCGTATCCCGTGATCGCCCCCTCGGGATTGGTTAGTAGCGGAAATGTGCCCTGACCGGCGCTGGTGCCCGCTCCGGGCGCGTCAAAGGTCGTAATGGCGCCGGCTGGAGAGCGCACAAAACCGTGGCTTACGCTGGTTGAGTCAGTGTAGCTTCCGGTGATGGCCCCTTCCGGATTCAGCCCCTGCGGAAGCGTGCCCTGGCCAGCCCCGGTGCCCGCACCGGGAACGTCGAACTCGGTAAACGTTCCGTCCAGGGCGCGCACGAAGCCGTGCAGAACATTGTTTGAGTCAACGTACGGCCCAGGAATGATGCCGGCGAAATTGAGCCCGTCCGTATCAGTGCCCTGGCCCGGACCACTGCCCGCTCCGGGAGCATCGATCGAAGTGATGGTCCCGTCCGGAGCGCGAACATAGCCATGCAGAGTGTTATTGGGGTCAATGTAGGCTCCCGTGATCGTTCCATCCGCGTTTAACCCGATGGTTGTTGCTGTGCCCGTGCCCTGACCTGCGCTGGTCCCCGCGCCCGGAGCTTCGTAGGTGACGAAGGAACCCTGCCGAGAGCGCACAAAAGCATGTGCCACGCCGCTGGAATCAAAGTCGTATCCCGCGACCGTGCCTTCCGGATTGATGTTAGCAGACAAAGTGCCTTGTCCCGCCCCGTTGCCCGCGCCAGGAGCATCGAAGGTGGTGAAGCTGCCAAAGAAATTCCGCAGGTATCCATGCATGGCGCCATTTCCGTCGATGTAATATCCGGTAATGGTACCTTCGGGATTCAAGCTGGAAGCGAACGTACCCTGCCCCGCTCCGGTGCCCGCCCCGGGCGCGCTGAAGGTTACGAAATAACCGTTCCAGAACCGGAGGAAACCATGCGCCACGCTGCTTCCATCGGTGTAATAGCCGAACGTTGTACCCAGAAGATCGATGCCCTGCGCAAGCGTGCCCTGTCCTGCTGCCGTGCCTGCGCCGGGGGCCTCGAAAGTGATTGTGTTTTGCGCGGCTGCCAGGCCAGCGGCCAGAAGCAGCACACTCATCAGTCTGCAAAGTTGCTGTAGCCTCATAACGTTCTCCTTAGTTGATTTGAATTCGTCGCTGTGTACCTTTCGTTTGACGCGCTCCAGTTTGGGATCTCGAGCAACGCTACTCATTGCTGTTCCTGACTAACGACGCAGTTGTCGGCCGGAGTCTTGCCAGCTGGTGACGCTCCCTTTTCGAATCGAGACTTCATCGAGCGTGCCGTATCCGCGATCGTGAGCTGCCTTCGAAACCACGCACGCTTTCACGTCGGCCCATCTCCCGCGGTTCGACGCGAGGCCTCCTTCGCAAAAGCAGTAAAGGATGTACTCTTTTGCGCCTGCGCCTTCGCGCACAACACATGAGCCGTTGCGATACGGGCTGAAGGCAATCAGATAGCAGGTGTGGCACTTTGGACATTCCACACAATGGCGAATGCGAAGGGACATGCAGTGCTCACCAGCGGCAAAGGTCGACGCTAGGACCTGGGAGAGCAACTTCTCGCAGTAGAGACTCCTGGGTTTCAGAAAAAGCGCAGGATCCCACAACAGCCATCTCCCTGACACTGGGAGTTGCATGAACCCTGCCAATCAACAAGACGCGATTCGCGCGTTTTGTGAATAAATACGAAATCTGGGAGATCAGGTTCGACCTTACAATGGGCGGATAACAGTCCTACGCGAACTCCGGACGCTGCTTTGGGTCAGCCTGTTTTCTCAGGCTCGCATGTTTACCGTTTCTTCTATGACAATTGGGAAGTTTGTGAAGTGAGAGATCCCGAAAACCGTACGCGGCAGGGCCCATGCTATGGGTGAGTCAGTTCTGCAGTGGGGTCTCCAATAGCACCGATACGATGGTTCATCGGGTCATTATCCGCGATGCGTTGCTTAAGGGTGGCTGCTCGCTGAATGCTTGACCATCAGGCCCCTCCCGCCAGTAGTCAAAGTTGCCACCCGCGCCTTCCGTAAAAGCACTTCCAGAGTGAATCAGATTTTGTCGCATCTTGCTGGTCGTCAGCTCCTCATCATCGTGCAAATGTACCTCAGCGGCTGAAGCCGGCTCTCAAAACAGAGCCCTTAGGGGAGCGCTGCAAGCGCTGCTCCACCCAAGACCAGAGTTTTTCCGCAACCACCAAAAGTCGTGCCCTTCCCGATCACATTCTCTTGTCGGTTCTTGGCGCTACTTCTTTTGGCTTCGGATGGCTTCCCGGGCTTCTTTATCTGCGGTGCGGCGGCGTTCGGTTTCTCGTTTGTCCCACAACTGCTTGCCTTTGGCTAGGGCTAGTTCGATCTTCACTTTGCCGTTCTTGAAGTATATGCGGGTGGGGATTAGGGTGAGGCCTTTTTGCTGGGTTTTGCCCATCAGCTTGCGGATTTCTTCTTTGTGCATCAGCAGCTTGCGAGTGCGCAGGGGGGCGTGGTTGTGGATGTTGCCATGCTCGTAGGGGCCGATGTGGGCGTTGAGCAGCCAGAGTTCGCCGTCCTTGACCAGGCCATAGGAGTCTTTGAGGTTGGCGAGGCCGCCGCGGACGGATTTGGCTTCGGTTCCGGTTAGGACAACCCCGCACTCAAATTTTTCCAGCAAGAAGTAGTTGTGTGAAGCGATCCTATTAACGGCAGCGTCTCGCTGGCCGGAGGCTGTTGGCTCGCGGCGCGGAGATTTCTCCGGGCTGGGCTTGGTTTCGTGTGTGGACTGGCGGGGCATGGAAATTGAGTGATCGGGCGATTGAGTGATTGGGTCATTTCTCAGGGACCCAATGGCATCTACTCCATCTTAGCAGCGCAGGGCGGAGGGACGAAGAGCGGCTTCCGGCTTCTGGAAAGTGCGGCGAAGATCGGCGTTCGGCTCCGGAAGCCTGGAGCCGGACGCCGGATGCCGCTCTTCCCCAGTAGGGCTAAGACCAAAGAGTGTAACTGCCGTGCATGCAATCACATGGGGAGGCGGAAAACGCGATGCTATAATCGCAGCCAAAGCGCTCTTTTCATTGCTTCGAGTGCACATCCCTGGTTCGCTGGGCGAATGAGGTAGCGACTGCCCTGTCCGGCGAAGACTTTGTAGAAGAGGACTGACGAATGAGACGTCTGATGCCTGCGGCAGTAGTGCTGCTGGTTGTCTTTACCATACTGCCTGCCATCGCCGACAAGGCCAAGAAAATCTTCGAAAAGGGCGAGGACGCCGAGGCGCGCCAGAATTACGAGGGCGCGTACGAGTTCTACAAGCAGGCTTTCGACCTGAAACCAAAAGACTTGCGCTATCGGTCGTCGTTCGAGCGCATGCGCTTCAAGGCGGCCGCGACCATCGTCCATCGCGGGCAACTGCTGCGCGATGCCGGCAAGCTGCAGGAGGCGTTGGCGGAGTTTCAAAGGGCGGCGCAGATTGATCCGTCACTGTTTAGCGCGCAGCAGGAGTTGAAGCGCACGCTGCAGATGATCAACGATGCCGCGAATCCTCCGCCGCAAGCCGCCGGTCCACCCAGTGGCCTGGAGCGGAAGATCAAGGAAGCCGGCGGTCCGGTAGAACTTGCCCCCATCTCGAACGTCCCCATTACTGTAAAGCTCACCGAAGATTCCAAAGTTATCTATCAGACGGTGGGGCAACTCGCCGGGGTCAACGTTCTGTTCGATCCCGACTACACTTCGCGGCGCATCAAGGTCGAACTGAATGGAGTGACGCTGGAAGAGGCGCTGGAGATTACGGCGCTGGAATCGAAAACCTTCTGGCGGCCGGTGACCGGAAACACGATCTTTGTGGCCCAGGACAATCCGGCCAAGCGCAAGGAACTGGAACAGAGCGTGCTGAAGACGTTTTATTTGCAGAATCTTTCCCAGCCCACCGAGTTGCAGGACGTGGTGAACGCGATCCGCGCCGTGCTGGATGTGCAGCGCGTGCAGCAGTTGCTCTCACAGAATGCGCTGGTGGTGCGGGGCACGCCCGACCAGATCGCGCTGGCGGAGAAGCTGGTAGACGACCTGGATAAGGCGCGTCCGGAAGTGATCGTCGACATCGCGGTGCTGCAGGTGAGCAGTGACAAGTCGCGCACTTTGGGATTCAGCCCGCCGACCAACGCCACGGTTGCCTTACAAAGCAATATCAATAACACTACTACGACCAGCACCACCATCGCGGGAACAACCACTCCCACCAGCACGGGCGCCACCGGCGGGGGCCTGAACCTGAACAATCTGGCTACCCTGAACGCGAACAATTTCCAGGTGACGATTCCCTCCGCGAACTTGTCAACGGTGATGGGCGACAGCGATACCAAGATGCTGCAGAATCCGCAGATCCGCGCACTCGATGGACAAAAGGCGTCGCTCAAGATCGGTGAACGCCTGCCGGTGGCAACCGGCTCGTTCCAGCCCGGAATCGGCGGCGTTGGCATTAACCCTCTGGTGAATACTCAGTTTCAATATATTGACGTCGGCGTAAATATTGACGTGACGCCGCACGTGCACGCCAACCGGGAGGTCTCGCTGAAGATTGGGATGGAAATCTCCTCGGAGATCGGCCAGTCCAACATCGGCGGTATCACGCAGCCAATCATCGGGCAGAAGAAAGTTGACTTGGGCGAAATCCGGCTGCGGGACGGGGAATCCAGCATGATCGGCGGCATCCTCGACGATTCGCAGACCAAGTCGCTGGCCGGGATTCCGGGGTTGGCGCAGATTCCGATCCTCAGGTACCTGTTTGGCCAGGTGACGCAGGATCATTCGCAGGATGAGACCGTCTTCGCCATCACTCCGCACATCATCCGTGGCACGGACGTGAACGAGATGAACCAGCGGCCGATTGACATCGGCACCGCCAACACGATTGAGCTGCGGCACGTCAGCAAGCCAGCGGCTCCGTCTGCTCCCGCTGGTCAGGCTCCGGCGGCGCAGCCTTCGGCCAGTCCGGCGCCTGCTGGTCAGCCGCCTGTAAATCCGGCAGCGGCCAGCCCGAACCCGAACCAGGCAGGGAACCCGGCGGCGAACTTCCTGTTTGATCCGGGCGAGATTACGGCGGTGAAAGGCAACACCTTTGTCGTGAACCTGATGATCTCGGGGGCGCAGAACGTATATTCCGTGCCGGTGCAGATGAACTACGATCCGGCGAAACTGCAACTGGTGAACGTTTCCAACGGCGGGTTCCTGTCGCAGGATGGACAGGCGGTGGCTCTGGTGCACCGGGAAGATGAGACCACGGGAACCCTGCAGATTACGGCCACGCGGCCGCCGGGCGCGGGCGGAGTCTCCGGGCAGGGCACCGTGGTTACCCTGACATTTCAGGCCAAGGCCAGCGGACAGACTCCTCTGACCATTACTCGGGGCGGAGCCCGTGATCCTGCTCTGCAGGCCATCACGGTGAATGGAGCGCAGGCGTCGGTGACGGTGCAGTAGCATCCGTCGCCGCTTCCTCAATCCGAGATTTGAAAATGAAGCTACACAGATTCCATCGCGGGCGCAGCGGGAGACCCGAGCGGGGCTTCACGCTCATTGAACTGATAATCGCCACTTCGATCCTGGTCATTCTCTCGACCATGGCGGTGCCGCTGGCGCGGCTGACCATCACGCGCGAGCGAGAGCGCCTGCTGCGAGCCGATTTGTGGGAGATGCGCGACGCCATCGACCGCTACAAAGATGCGGCGGATCGCGGCGGGTTCCAGACCAAGGTGGACAGCCAGAACTATCCCCCCGATCTGGAAACGCTGGTGAAGGGCGTCGACGTGAATGGCAAGAAGATTCGCTTCCTGCGGAAGATTCCGACCGATCCCATGACGGGCACCACGGAATGGGGGCTGCGGTCGATGCAGGACGATCCGGATTCCGATTCCTGGGGCGGGCAGAGCGTGTTCGACGTCTTCACCAAGTCGCAAGGCGTGGCTTTGGACGGCACGAAGTATAAGGACTGGTAAATGGCAAGCAGGCTCAAAGCCCGGCGGAGCGCGGGTTTCACGTTGCTCGAAATGATGATCGTGATGATCATCATGGGCATTCTTCTGTCGATTGCAATCCCGATTTATACCCGGTCGGTGGCGCAGGCACGCGAGGCCGTGCTGCGCAATGACTTGTTCGAACTGCGCAAGCTGATCTCCCAGTACACCCTCGACAAGCAGAAAGCGCCACAGTCGCTGGACGACCTGGTGCAGGCGGGATATCTGAGGGCCATTCCAAAGGATCCGATGACGAATGAAACGAATTGGGAACCGCACCAGGAAGAAAGCGTTATGCTCTCGGTAGACCAGCAGGACGCCGGCATCGATGATGTGCATTCGGCGTCGAACGCGATCTCCAGCGACGGCACCGCTTACAGCACGTGGTAGCGCAAGGTCATCTCAAAGTTCATCTCCGCTTCTTTCTTCTGAACTGTCTTCGCTCTCAACCCATCCGCTAATCGATTTAGGTTATGGACTCCTCTCCGCGTAGCAGATAAAAACCTCACACTCGTTGATGTGTGGGTATCAACGAATTTCCATCGAAAGCAAGCCAACTTGATTGCTTGAGTTCAACCGGGAGGTTCTGTGATCTCCAATAGGCTGGGTGTGTTCGTGTGCGCAGTGCTTGCCGTGCTGGCCTGTGTTCCATCGGTAGCGCAGGATTCCTCTCCCGGTTTTTTCGTGGCCTGGGAGGACCGCGTGCGCGACACGCTGGCGCAACAGCCCTCGTGGCCCATTCCTCTGGTGACAGCATCGTCGGGTTTGTTGCAGGTGGCCCGCACCGATTTCGTCCGCCAGATCGCGCCCGCCGGCACCGACACCTGGAATTATGACAACACCAAGGGCATCAATGTGGTGCCCTGGGTACAAGCTGGAGTTCGATGCACTGCCTCCGCCTTACATTCAGCACAATTCCGCGGCCAAAGATGGTTTTGGCGATTTCTCCATGCTGGCGAAGTACCGTCTGGCGGCGGGGAACGAAGCCCACGGCGACTATTCGGTGAGCTTTTCGGTGGCCGGAACCTTGCCAACGGGAAGCTACAAGAACGGAAGTCTTGCGGCCACCATTGGGCCCACACTTTGCGCCGGCAAAGGCTTTGGACGTTTCGACGCGCAATCGACGCTCGGCGCAATCCTGCCCGCGGGTGATACCGCGAAGCTGGGCCGCGTCGTGGTGTGGAGCACGGCAGCGCAATACCGCATCGGCAAGCTGTTTTGGCCGGAGATCGAAAACAACGCCACCTTCTACCACGGCGGAACGAACGACGGACGCCTGCAGAACTTTGTCACTCCGGGATTAATGCTGAGTAAGTTCAAGCTGGAGCGTGATCCCCGCAACCGTTCCGCGCTGGTCGTTGGTGGTGGAATGCAGATCGCGACATCGCAGTTCCATGCCTACAACCATGGACTCGTGCTCACGGCGCGGATGCTGTTTTGAGGCGGAGAATGCGGTGTTCTGAACTGCGCCGACTCGCTCGCATTGCGCCCGTTTCGCTGAGGCACTAACATCTATTTATGCCCGTCGAAACGGAAACCCAGGCCCCTGCGTCGATTCGCGCCCCACGCGGCAACTCCATCACTTGCAAAGGCTGGCAGCAGGAAGCTGCCATGCGCATGCTCATGAACAATCTCGACGAGGAAGTCGCCGAGCGTCCTCAGGACCTTGTCGTCTATGGAGGAACGGGGCGGGCGGCGCGGAGTTGGGAGGCCTACCACGCTATCGTCCGCTCGCTGAAGAATCTCGAAAACGATGAAACGCTGTTGGTGCAATCGGGTAAGCCGGTCGGCGTCTTCAAGACCCACGATCACGCACCGCGCGTGCTGATCGCCAACTCGAATCTTGTAGGGCATTGGTCGAACTGGGAGAAATTCAACGAACTGGAGCGCGCCGGGCTGATGATGTATGGCCAGATGACGGCGGGCTCGTGGATCTACATTGGCTCGCAGGGCATTGTCGAAGGAACGTTTGAAACGTTTTCTGCGGCAGGCGAGAAACATTTCGGAGGAGACCTTGCCGGCAAGCTGATCGTTTCGGGCGGCATGGGCGGCATGGGCGGGGCTCAACCTCTGGCCGCCACCATGACCGGTGCGGCGTTTCTGGGCATTGACGTCGATCCCGAGCGCATCAAGAAGCGGCTGAAGACCGGCTATTGCGATTTCATGGTCACCACGCTCGATGAGGCGTTGCGCATTTTGAAGAATGCGGTGCGCAAGAAAGAGAATGTGTCGGTGGGGCTGGTGGGGAATTGCGCCGACATTATTCCGCAGTTGGCCGAGCGCGGCGTGGTTCCTGACATTTTGACCGACCAGACTTCGGCGCATGATCCGCTGAACGGATATGTTCCGAACGGGATGACGTTGGCCGAGGCCGTCGAGCTGCGAAAAAACGACCCCAAGGCGTATCAGGAGAAATCGCTCGACGCCATGGCCGCGCATGTGGAAGGCATGTTGCGGCTGCAGAAGATGGGATCGGTGACGTTCGATTACGGCAACAACATCCGCACGTTTGCGTTTCAGCGTGGCGTGAAGAACGCTTATGATTTTCCTGGGTTCGTGCCTGCCTACATTCGTCCGCTATTTTGTGAGGGACGGGGACCATTCCGCTGGGTGGCGCTGTCGGGCGAGGCGTCGGACATTCACGTCACGGACGATCTGGTTTTGGAGCTATTTCCCGAGAACCGCATCCTGCGGCGCTGGATTGATCTGGCGCGCAAACGCATCAAGTTCCAGGGCCTACCCGCGCGCATCTGCTGGCTAGGATACGGCGAGCGGGCGCAATTTGGCCTCGCCATGAACGATCTGGTGAAGAAAGGAAAGATCAAGGCGCCGATCGTGATTGGCCGCGACCATCTCGATTGCGGCTCGGTGGCGTCTCCGTTCCGCGAGACTGAGAGCATGAAAGATGGCTCAGACGCGGTCGCCGACTGGCCTCTGCTGAACGCGCTTTTGAACACGGCCGCAGGTGCGTCGTGGGTCTCGATTCACAACGGCGGCGGCGTAGGCATCGGCTACTCGCTGCATGCCGGTCAGGTCACGGTGGCTGACGGAACAGACGCGATGGCCAAGCGCATCGAGCGTGTGCTGACAACCGATCCGGGGATGGGCGTGATAAGGCACGTGGATGCGGGGTATGACGAGGCGAAGGAGTTCGCGAAGAAGACGGGCGTGAAAGTGCCGATGGAAGAAAAATGAACACCCACCACGGAGACACGGAGGCACGGAGTTCTGCTGGGCTTTTGTCGGAGTCCTTGACTGAGACTATCATCGGTGCTGCAATCGAAGTTCATCGTCAGCTAGGGCCGGGACTTCTCGAATCGGTTTACGAAGAATGCATGTGCGAAGAGTTGCGTCTTCGAGGCATACCGTTCAAATGCCAAATCGAATTGCCGGTTGTTTACAAGGGACGGGAAACGGGTGGGAAGTACCGCATCGATCTCGTAGTGGCCGATGAAGTCGTGGTGGAGTTGAAATCCGTTGAACGGCTGCTCAGCGTGCATGAAGCGCAGCTACTCACATATCTTAGGCTCACGGGAAAGCGCGTCGGCCTCCTGATCAACTTCAACGTGTCGGTTCTCCACCGTGGAATCATGCGTCGGGTTCTATGATCTCAAAAGACCTCCGTGCCTCCGTGTCTCCGTGGTGGGTGTTCTGCTTGCGGGGGCTGAGTGCGTAAGGAATCAGTACTGCTGCTGGCCAATATTGGCCAACTCCTCACGCTCAAGTCTCCCTCGATCAGGCCCGGACCGCGCCGCGGGCCCGACCTCAAAGAACTCGGCATCATGGAAAATGGTGCTGTGCTCTGCCTGGGTGGAAAGATCGTTTCCGTCGGCACCACCAAAGATGCCCTCCGCGATCCCTGGCTGAAGAAGAATCGCAAAAAGGTCATCGAGATCGACTGCGCCGGCAAGGTCGTTCTTCCCGGTTTCGTCGATTCACACACACATCCTGTTTTTGTCAGCCCGCGGCTGGTGGATTTCGAGAAGCACATCGAAGGCGCTTCTTACGAAGAAATTGCCGCTGCCGGCGGTGGCATCCGTTCAAGCCTGGATGGCGTCCGCAGGGCAGGGAAGCGCGTTCTGGTGGAGAAAGTTCTCACTGTGCTGCGCGACCTGGCCGCGTGCGGCACGACCACGGTTGAGGCCAAGTCGGGCTATGGGCTGACGGTCGAGTCGGAGTTGAAATCGCTGGAAGCCATCCACGATGCTGCTTCCTGCTGGCCGGGGACCTTGGTCGCGACTCTGCTGGGCGCGCATGTCGTCCCAAAAGAATTTCAGGGTCGCTCACAAAAGTACGTTGAGGCCGTCTGTAAGAAGATGATTCCGCAGGCGGCGAAGCGGAAGCTCGCCCAATTCGTCGATGTGTTCTGCGATCAGGGGGCGTTTACGGCAGCCGAAACCGAGCAGATATTCGAAGCCGCCGAGCGTCACGGGCTCAGCGTGCGGGCCCACATGGGCCAGCTTTCGGAGACGGCACTGCGGCCGTTTTTGCGCTTCCATCCGGCATCGTTTGATCACATGGACCACGTGAACGAAAACGACATTGCGGAACTGGCTGAGCACGACACCGTCGCCACGCTGGTGCCGGGAGCGAATTATTTTCTGGGGCTGATGGAATATCCGCAGGCCCGCAAGCTAGTTGACGCGGGCGTGCCGGTGGCGCTGGCGACCGATTACAACCCGGGCACGTCGCCGACCGTGAGTATGCCGATGGCGATGTCGCTGGCCTGCACGCACATGAAGATGTCGCCAGCAGAGGCAGTCGTGGCGGCCACGATCAATGGCGCGTGGGCGCTGCGAGTGGCCGATAGGAAGGGCACGATCGAACCCGGGAAAGACGCAGATTTAGCCGTGTTCGCGGTTGAGGACTACCGCGAGATTCCCTACTGGTTCGGGGCCAACCGCTGCGCGATGACGGTGATGAACGGGACGGTGGCGCATCCGCAGTGAACTTTTCTAGCGAACCGTCCGTATACAGGGAAGAGCGGTGCTGTGTCTTGTGGGGCGCGGCTGGAACCTATTCAGGCCTTGAAATTGTTGTGTTAGGAAGTGAATTCAAGCGAATTTCCCGAGGAAACTCATGAAGCGAATTCTTGCGGTATTCACCTTTGCATTGACTGCATTTTCCGTGGCAGTGGCGCAACGCCTGCCCGAAGTAGCCGCGCCGGAGAATTACAAACTCACCTTTAGGCCCGATCTGGAGAAGGCCACGTTCGAGGGCGATGAGACGATTTCCATCCGTGTGCTGAAGCCGACCGCGGAGATCACGCTGAACGCTGTCGATATCGACTTCCACGAGGTCACCATCCTCAACGCTGGAAGGATGCTAAAGGCCAAGGTCAGGCCTGAGAAAGACAGGGAAATGGTGGTGCTGGCGTTCGAGCAGCCGCTGACTGAGGGCCCGGCCATAGTACACATCACTTATAGAGGCATCCTCAACAATGAGATGCGCGGCCTCTACCTGGGCAAGGACGATCAGGGCCGCAAGTACGCCGCATCGCAGTTCGAGGCTACGGATGCGCGCCGCGCGTTCCCCTCGTTTGACGAGCCTGACTACAAGGCCACCTTCGACATCACCGCGGTTGCCGATAAGGGGCAGGTGGCGATCTCTAACCAGAAAGTGATTTCCGATACGCCCGGCCCGGGCGACAAGCATACAGTGCGTTTCGCCACCACCGCCAAACTGTCCTCCTATCTGGCGGCGCTGGTCGTAGGAAATTTCGAGTACATCGAGGGTGAGGCTGACGGCATTCCGATTCGCGTCTACAGCACTCCCGGCAAGAAAGAGATGGGGAAGTTTGCTCTTGAATCGGCCGAGCATGTTCTGAGCTACTACGATAACTATTTCAATATCAAGTATCCCTACGGAAAACTCGATCTGGTTGGTCTGCCGGATTTTTCCGCGGGCGCGATGGAAAATGCCGGCTGCATCACCTTCCGCGAAGTTCTTTTGCAGATCGATGAGAAGCAAGGCTCCGTCGACTTGAAGAAAACCATCGCCTCCGTGATTGCTCACGAGATGGCTCACCAATGGTTCGGCGACCTCGTCACCATGAAATGGTGGGATGACATTTGGCTCAACGAAGGCTTCGCCACCTGGATGTCGAGCAAGCCGCTGGAAAAGTGGAAGCCGGAATGGAATTACGATCTGGACGACGTCAGCGGCACGGGTGGAACGCTTAACATGGATTCGCTGATCAACACGCGTCCCATCCACCAGGCGGCCGAAACCCCGGCGCAGATTCAGGAACTGTTTGACGGGATTGCCTACGGCAAGGCTGCGTCGGTGCTGCGCATGGTTGAGGCCTATCTGGGCGAAGAAACCTTCCGTGCGGGCGTTAACGCCTATCTCCAGCAACACCAGTACGCCAACGCGACTGCCAGCGACTTCTGGGGGGCGCAAGCCAAGACTTCCAAAAAGCCTGTCGACCAGATCATGCCCACTTTTGTGAAGCAGGCGGGCGTTCCGTTGATCAATGTCAAATCGCAGTGCTCCGGCAACTCGACAATTGTAGAACTGGATCAGCGTCGCTACTATTACGACCGCGAGAAATTTCAAGCGGCGAATGATCAGCTCTGGCAAGTTCCTATGTGCCTGAAATCGTCCACTGGCGCCCAGAAGTGCGAAGTGCTCGCCAAGAAGCAAGCGACCGTGACGCTGCCGGGTTGCTCGACGTGGGTTCTGGCCAACGCGGGTGCGACCGGCTACTACCGCGCGGGTTACGAGCCGGATGCTGTTCGGGCGCTCGCCAACGATGCCGAGAGCAAGCTATCCCCGGCGGAACGGATCGCATTGCAAACTGACATCTGGGCCTCAGTGCGGGTGGGACGCGAGCCCGTGGGTGGCTATCTCGCCTTCGTTCAGGGTCTGGGAAGCGACCGCAATCGCGCCGTTCTGGAAGACGTTCTTGGTCGGCTTAACTTCATTGGTCAATACCTCGTGACCGATAACGACCGCGAATCTTACCGGATTTGGCTGCGGCAATATCTGACGCCGATCCTGAAAGATGTGGGTTGGGAACCGAAGCCGGGCGAGAGTGACGAACAGAGAACACTGCGGGCTCGCGTGTTCACCTCGTTGGGCTACGATGCCCGGGATCCCGAGGTGCTAGCTCTGGCGCGCAAGAGCGCAGACCGGGTTCTTGACGATCCTTCCTCGGTGGATCGTGAAATCGCGATCGGGGCACTCTCGATCGCGGCATTGAATGGTGATGAAGCACTCTACGGCCGCCTGATGGCTGCGCTGAAGAACCCGAAGTCGCCAGAGGAATACTACATGTACCTGTTCGCCCTGCCGCAGTTCAGTGATCCGAAGCTTCTGCAACGGACGCTCGACTATGCTCTGTCGCCCGACGTTCGCTCGCAAGACGCGCTGGGCGTGATCACCAGCGTGATGAGCAATCCCGAGGGTGAGAAGCAGGCTTGGGACTTTGTCCTGACGCACTGGGATGCGGTGCAGAAAGCCGGCGGTCCCTTTGCCAGCGCCCAAGTCGTAGGGGCGACCAGCGGCTTCTGTGATGCCCACATGCGCGATCAGGTGGTGGACTTTTACGCCGCGCACAAGATCGCAGCCGCGGAGCGCACCTACCGCCAGTCAATCGAGCGCATCAACAACTGTGTGGATCTGAAGTTGCAGCAGGAACCGCAACTCGCGTCGTGGCTGGGACAGCACGGCTCGTCGGCGGGCGGACAATAGGCCGCAAGAGATCGCTGCGTTCTCGCGCGCGGGGAGTGGGTCAGCCTCGACTGGTCCACTTCCGCGTGGCGCAGCCTCAGGTTCTATTTACTTGGTGCTTGCATCGACCCACCAGCCATCGAGATTGAGTGAACTCGCTGCCATTGCTATAATCAGAATGTTCCGCACGCGTTCGGCAGTGAGTTGTTTCATTCGGCTCGGAATCCCGCGACAATCAGCGTGAAGCGAACGATCCTCGTGGCCCGCCGGATGAGCGGGTTGCGAAGCGTGGCCAGGTAGCTCAGGTGGTAGAGCGCAGCCCTGAAAAGGCTGGCGTCGGGGGTTCAACTCCCTCCCTGGCCACCACATTCCAAAGACCTTAGTGGCGAAGAGCGAAAATTCCCAACCCACGATCCAACCCATGATTCTCACTGAACTCGCTCTGTGAGCAGGTGAATTCTGTCTCCCATGAGCTGTTCCAGGAACTTGCCTTGCGCATCCCTCATGGAGTCCATGTCGGACTGCGCATAGAGTCCCATGGTAGTGCCGAAGTCCTCGTGGCGCAGCACTCCTTGTACGGTTTTCGGGTCCACCTTCAGTTTCACTAGTGCCGTCGCAAGCGAATGACGAAAGTTGTGAAAGCCGAAGCGTCCTTTCCAGTCCGCGCAAATCACGCCCGCGGTGATGGCTGCAGGGCGCAAGTATTTCTGCACCAGGATGGAGGCGGACAGCGGCTTCTTGCCTCTCAGCTTGACACTGGGAAACACATAGTCGCTTTCCTTGGCGTACTTCGTTCTCTCGCGCCATGCGAGGAGGAAGCCAGCCAAAAGCGGATGCATGGGAACGGGAGCCTTTGACGCTTTCGACTTCGGCTCTTTGAATCTTCCCCACACATAAGCTCGTCTCACGTAAATCACCAACCCCTCGAAATCGAGATCCATCCACATCAAGCCCAACAGTTCTGACACGCGCAGAGCAGTGGCCGCGTCGCTCAGAGTCAACGTGCGCCTTGGCTCTGGAGTATTGAGAAGAACCTCGAACGCCTGCTTCGGCGTCATGACTATCGCCCGGTAGTCGCTCGTGGTTCGTTGGCTCACCCAGTTCATGGGATTGCCTTCCTGCTGGCGAGGGAGGAAATTGCATCGCTGCCCGTGCTTGAAGACCAGGCTCATGATGCGGCGGATTTTGTCGATCGTGGGATCGGCTAACGGTTTCACCTTCTTCTGAGCGTTCCCCTTGCGTAGTTCCCGAAACCACCCCTCGACATCCCTCGATTCCACGGCTAAGGGTGCTAATCTCCCCCATCGTGGAATGATGCGTTTGATCAGGTGTCGCTCGTAGGTTTCGACTGTGGGAAATGCTTTGGGACGCGCTGATTCCGATTGGTCGATTCTCAGCTCGTTTTCGATATAGTCCTGACAAAGCTGACCAAACGTTCTCGGCGTTCCTTGGAAGGGCTGCAATTGGTTGATGGTTTCGCGCAGCTTCTGACGATCGACTTCTCTCGATGCATCCGCCGGATTGGGACCGATGTCTTTGACCAGGCCGATAGGAATCGTCCGTTCGACTCGTTTTCCATCCGAGCGAGTTGCGTAATAGCGAAGTACCCACGTCAGACCATCCGCGCGGTTTTCTTTGCGAATACTGCCTAACTGATACCTGGGCATCAAACCCTCCTTGGTGGTTTGCGTGCTCCAGGTGGCCGTGTTTCGCAGCTTACCATGTAGGCGTGGAGTTCCGACAACAGAAACCTCCAGTCTTTCTTTCCTGCCGATGGATCAAGCGCGTGACCTGGAATTTTGCCGGCTCGGACTTTTTGCAAGAGCGTGCGGCGTGTGATGCCCAAGAACAAGGCCGCGGTATCACCGTCGACGAAGTATTCGGGAGATGAACTTGGAGCGGCTGGACCTACCGCGTGGCTGGCAGTCATAAGGGAACCTCAAGAAATACAGACGTTGCTCTTGACACTAGCGCAGTAGTACCAATACAGTCAACATGTATCGTTACATAATTTTGATGGGGGGCCGATGGCGGAGAAGGCAGCGACGTTGCACCAACCGGTGATTTCCATTCGGGTTTCCGACAAACTCCGCTCAAGGCTGGAAGCGCTTAAGGAAGTGATCGCTCTCAAGACGGGCCAATCCGTCTCAACATCGGAGGCTGCAAAACAGTTGCTCGAGTCGGCCAGAGATGACCGCCTTGAGTTAGCAAATCTGCTCACCGAGCCAACCGATTCTCTGCTCAAGATTCGCGGGAAAGCAGAGGCAAAGTTGCCTCTATCGCTGGCCGAATGGACCTTGGTTGCCCACTATTGCGCGAAGGGTGCAGAGTCGTTTACGAGCACTGAACAAGGCCAGCTTTCTTATGAATCTTTGGCCGAGATTCTGGCGGCATTTATCGGTGCTTATGCTCTGGTACGCCGACCAAAGAAATCGCCGCGCGACTTCTTTTATTTGATGACGCTTCCCGAGGACAAACAGGCTGCAACGAAGGAGCCATCTGCGGTCGGAAGCGAAGACGTTCACCGAGTCGTTAAGCATACGATTCAAATGCTGAAAGACACGACTCAGAAGCGCCGTAGGCCCTTGCTTGCCATTCGCAATCTCTACACTCTCTTGGATGAGGAGAAGTTCTCGAATGTCGAGAAGCTGAACGATGCTTTGTTCCCCCATTGGGATGCTCTTTGGCGGGTGTGCGCGAGAGGGCATTATGCGGCTCATCGGAAGCCTTTGCGCCCACGGCCAACAGAGGGGAATGACGACGATTTTGAACTCCCCGTGCAGCGAGGCTTGCCCGCACAGGAAGAAGGTGGATACCGTCTCGATCTCGTCCGTGAGAAAGGCAACGAATTCTCCCCGATCTTGCAGTGTCCCGGGCCGCTGGCACCTCGCTATCCCGTGGGCGGATACGCACGGATTGCCGAGTTCCGAAGGATGCTCGAAGGGCATGACATGACACGCCCATTTGCACAGTGGAAGGGGTCTTATTTCTCGGCCATCAACATGATCATGGAGAACGAGGAGTTGAATGTGTCGTTCTGTGCGCGCGAGAACGGGATCAGCTTCAGCTTTCCTGTAGAGCACTGGAAGGCAATTCGCACTTTGTTTCAGCGCGCGTGGCAGTCGCCAGACGTGGTCAGCGCATGGGAAACGCTGGCGCTGGAGTATGGCGAGATGTAGAAGCGCGGTGCTTTCGCACCGGAAGAAGGGTGGACACGTCACCCCCAAATTGGGAACTGCGGAACGCCAAATGAAACTTCGGCGTTTACGCAGGTTAACTTTCGCTGCTTCAACAAATTCGGCCATTCGCTGAATGAGCAACGATAGCGAACGATAACGTTTGTTTGCGATAAAGTGCTGCCAATCGTCGATCACGTAAACGCGTTGAAGGGCAAGAGCTTACTGTGAACTAACAATTACGCAGCTTAATCGCAGTGGAATCAAGCGCAGTAGTGCAACAAGGCGGTTCGTCCAATGAGTAATCCCCGCGTTCAAGCTAATCCCCAGTCCAGTTTGCCGTTCGGAGAAGAGGCGAAGCCCGGCTTCCGCACCAAGACTGCGGCTACGAGACTGACTCCCGAGGAACTGGCCGAGATTGAAGCTGCCGCCGAAAGCGCGGGGCAGGCTCTCTCTGAGTGGCTGCGCGGGACCGCTCTGTGCGCTGCGCGACAACGGCCCGCTGATCCCGCCGAACTGGTGTTGGCCGAAATCTGGGCGGTGCGTTACACGCTGCTGAATCTATTCCATGCAGCCGCCGAGGCCGCAGCGGAAGGTAGACAACTCTTGCCCGATTCCGTCCTCAAAATCCGCGACCAGGCAGACGCACGAAAGATTCAGCAGGCACGCAAACTGCTTGATGACCTCTTCGCCCGCGAGGGCAAGGAAAGAGTTCGTATGTCATGAGTGCCATGCCTTTTCCCGGAAGCTTTTCGTTCTTGACGCCGTTGCTTTGGGTAGCCGCGATGTTCCTTTTGCTGTTGGCGGTGCGGAGTCTGTTGCAGAACAGGTCCCCACGAAGAGGGCTGGATAGGGAGACGATCGAACGGGGCCGACCTCGGCCAAGTTTGATCCAGAGATGGAGCGTAAATAGGGGCAGAATCCGATTCAGACTGCTGAGATTTTCGCAGCGTCAGATGCCAGAGATTGCGCCGAAACCAGCGCCATCAGTGCCCGCGAACGCTCCCGCCGATCCGCTGAAGAAGCCTACCCAGCCGATGCTCGCGCTCTTTGGTTCGACCATCGGTGCGCCCGAGACCAAACCCAAAGAGGCGTTCGCCTGGGAGAAAACGAAGGGAATCGAATGAGAGACAAATTGCCAAGCACAGCACTTCACACTTAAGGAACGCTCTCCATGCTCACGATCTCGAAACCTCTGTCAGCCAGCCAGGTGCAGACCTACCATGTGCGGGAGTTTGCCTCGCAGGAACAGAACTATTGGAGCCGCGATCAGCAGGGCCATAGTGAGTGGCAGGGCAGACTCGCCGAGCAGTGGCGGTTGCAAGGTGCCGTTGGTTCCGAACACTTTGCACGACTGAGTGAAGGCCAACATCCGCACACCCAAGAGCAGCTCGTACGGCATCAAGTTTCGAGAACCTATGAAGGCAAATTTGGCAGAGAGGTGACTAGCGCCGAGCATCGCGCCGGGTGGGACGCCACATTCTCTGCGCCGAAGTCGGTATCGCTTACCGCCCTTGTGGGCGGCGATGATCGGGTGCGGGAAGCCCATCGCGAGAGTGTACGCGCGGCACTTCAGGAACTTGAACGATACACGCAGGCGCGAATCGGCAATGTCCATGCCCCGGAGACGACCGGAAAATTTATCGCCGCCACCTTCGAGCACGATACCGCACGACCCGTCGATGGCTATGCTGCGCCCCAGCTTCATACCCATGCCGTGATCTTCAACATGACCGAGCGGGAGAGCAATCCCGAAAATGGGAAACAGATGCGAGCTTTGCAGCCGCACGAAATGTTTGTGTCCCAGCGCTACGTCACGGCAGTCTATCGCTCCGAGTTAGCTCTCCGTCTGGAAAAGCTCGGCTACGAACTGGAGCGCGGCAAGCATGGACAGCCGGAAATAAAAGGCTACACGAAGGAATATCTGGAGGCTTCCAGTCCAAGGCGTGAACAGATCAAAGACCATCTTCGAGAACAAGGAATCGATGGAGCCGCGGCGGCGCAGATCGCGGCCCACCATACCCGCGACCGCAAAGAACTACTGTCGGCTGGAGAAGTCCTACAGCGGCACCGCGAGTTGGCGGCACAGCACGGGCATCAGGCGGACCGCGCCATCGCACTGGCGCGCCAACATGAGCAGTACCGGATACCGGAGCCAGAGGTTCAGGCGCAGCGGGCCGTGACCTGGGCACGCGATCATGTCTTCGAGAGATCGGCTGTGCAGGACCGCCGCGCGATCCTTGAAACAGCGCTGGTGCGCGGCATGGGAGAAACCACCTATGTCCAGGTCCGGCAAGAGTTCGAGCGCCGGATCGAGGCCGGAGAGTTCCGCGAGGTGTCGCACATTGGCGTAGGCCAACAATACACGACCGCCGCGATGGTACGCATGGAGCGTGAGATCGTTGGCCGGATGCAGGAAGGCAATCGGCGCGACTTCGGCGATCCAATGCTAGTTTCACCGCACGTACGCATCGCCACGGAAGACCGCCACCCGGAGTTGAATGCGTCGCAGCGCCAGGCAGTAGACGAAATCTTTCTTTCGCGGGAGAAGATTGTCGGCTTAGATGGCATCGCAGGCGCGGGAAAGACAACAACCCTGTTCGTGGTCCGCGAAGGCGCGGAGGCCGAGGGCTACAGGGTGGAAGGTTTCGCGCCCACGTCGCGCGCGGCGCAGAAGCTCGGGGAAGCGGGTATGGAGACATCCACACTACAGAAGCATCTGGTGCGTGGACAGCAGCCGGATACCGGCGAGAAACGGCTCTATGTACTCGACGAATCCTCTCTGGCATCGACCAGGCAAGTGCATGAGTTTGTCAACCGGCTCCATCCGAATGACCGTGTGTTGCTCGTCGGCGACCGGCGGCAACATGAGGCGGTTGAAGCCGGACGTCCCTTCGCGCAGCTCCAGGACGCCGGCATGAAAACCGTGAAACTCGAAGAGATCGTACGCCAGAAAGACCCAGAACTGAAACAGGTAGTCGAGCAGCTTGCACGCGGCGAGGTGCGCGAGGCGATACAGAATCTTGACCGGCAGGGCCGAGTCCATGAGATTCAAGGCCGCGACGAGCGTATCGCCGCGATTGCGAAGGACTATGCAAAATCGCCGGAGAAGACACTGGTGATTTCTCCCGATAATCACTCTCGCGTAGAGATCAACGAGCGCGTCCATGCGGAATTGCAGCGGAGTGGCCTCGTGAGCAGTGAAGAAAACCGCATCAGGACGCTCGTGCCGCGCCAAGCCCTCACCGGCGCGGACCGCACATGGGCCGAGCGCTATGAAGTGGGCGATGTGCTGCGCTATTCGCGCGCCTCGAAGGAGACCGGCATCGAGAAAGGCGAGTACGCACAGGTGAAGAGCATCGACGCGCCGAAAAACCGGCTGACAGTCGAACTGCAGGACGGCACGCAGCGCACTTACGATCCACGCCGACAGCAGGGCGTCTCGGTCTTCCACGAGGATATGCGGAGTTTTTCAGTCGGTGACCGCTTTCAGTTCACTGCGCCGGCCAACAACCTCAGAGTTGCGAACCGCGAGTTGGGGACAATCGAGAGTATCGACGAAGACGGTCGGCTCCGCTTGAAGATGGACGGTGGTCGCGCGCTCGAACTCGATCCGCGCCTGCATCCGCATCTCGATCATGGCTATGCAATGACCAGCCACTCCAGCCAGGGACAGACTGCCGACCGTGTCCTCATTCACGTGGACACCGAGTTGGGCGCTAAGGATCTACTCAACAGCCGTATGGCCTACGTTTCCGTCTCGCGTGGGCGCTATGACGCGCAGATTTATACGAATAATGCACAGACGCTCGGACAAGAACTCAGTCGCGATGTGTCCCATTCGCACGCGATTCAGCAAGAGCCAGTAGCACACAAGATAGAACCACAAACCACGCACACGAATCAGATCAGTCAGGGTTTCGGTCTAGGTCTGTGATGCGGGATTCCCAAATGACATGCCCCGGATTGCCGGAGCATAGCCGAGGCCCGGCCAGTGTCAAGGCCGCGCTTCGCGCGCCGCGTTCGCGGTCACGGAGCCTTGACACTGGCCTTTGCGCCTCGGCTTATCATTCAGCCATTCCGGGGATATCATAATTTTCCAGCAAAACCCTCGAGGCCACTTCGATCCCTTCGAGTTCCTTCACGGTATTATTGCCGCCGCACAATTTCACAGGGGTTCGGTGACTGTTAGAGCTCGAAAATCCGAAGCCAAGGAAAATGTTCGCTTTGCGTCAGAGGACTCCCACCTCGCGTCGCTTACGGCTACCCAAGACCCAAGAAAGAAGATCCACGTTGTTCGGCTGCCTAACGCTCACTAGTTCGCCACAAAGCTACAGTCGAAGATGTAGGTAGCATTGTCGCAGCAGCCAGCTCTTTCAATGTCGATCTGCTTATCAGTTCCGGGAAGGAAAGCTTGTTATCGGTCACTTTAGACCGAACTTGTTGCTGTCTTGTGCACGCTTTTCTGCGAGAGACAGATAACTGGGCTCTAGCTTCCCCGAGCCATGCTCGTCGCCACGACAGCGGATGCGCTGTTTGCGATTGCGATGTAACCTCGGGTCCGACATGATTCGACGAGTTGAGTGAGGCGAGACTGCGCGGACTCGGACGGTCGGCGGACCTCGATTTCCAACAACGCAAGTTGCGCCTTCGCGGCAGCTTCGAAGTATCCTTTCCTGTGGGCATCGGCGATTCGCAGCCGAAGGCTGGCTAGATCGGTAGCAAGCTGAGCTGCTGAACCCTTTCCACCCGCTGCATCGATCTGCGCCCGCACGGCCGAGAGATCCAGGAGAAACTGGTACTCAGGGGCGATCCTTGCCGTCTTTGCAGCAGCGGTGGCCAGGTTCTTCGCCTCCACGAGCTTTCCTTCGTGGAGAAGAGTACGAGCGAGCGCAATTTGAACGGGTAGAACTTTCCCGGTAGCCTGCTCTGCTTCGAACTCCTTCAGGGCCTGAATCAGAAGGGTCTCGGCCTCGCCGGCATTCCCTTGGTCCAGAGAAAGTTCCGCTAAGGAATGTTGAAGCTCGGCCACCGTGCCTTTGGCGTTTGACTTGCGCGCTAACTCCAGAGCCTCATCGTAGTATTTGCGAGCCTCGCCCAGGTTCCCTTGGGCAGCAAAGGTGTCTCCGAGGCTGGAAAGGGCAGATTCCAGCGAGGGAACGTCCCCAATCTTGCGTTCCATATCCAAGGATTCTTGGGCATGAGTTTGAGCTTGCTTGAGATCTCCGGACATTTGCTCTAAAGCTGCCACGGCGCTTAGGCTCTCGGCGACAGACCCCTCAGTGGACGACGTGCGCGCGACACTCAGACTTTCATTGGCAATCTTGAGCGCTCCGGCAAGGTCGCCGCTTTTGGAGCGGACGCTCGCAATGTTTTCCATTGCAGTGCTCAGGTTTGAGATTTCTCCCAGTTCGCGGTCGACTCTTTCAACTTCTTCGTAGAGCTTGGCGGCCTTGGCAAAGTCTCCCTGGGTCTCATATATCAGGGCCATGTTGTTCGAGACTGCGGCGGGACCGTGGCGGTCTCCGACCGCACGCATAAACCCAATGGCTTCGTCGTAGTTCTTTAGAGCTTCCGCATATTGAGATTGTTCGCTAAGGCGATCGGCAATCTGCCACGAGGTCAGAGCAGCTTGGTACCGGTCGCCAGATTTCAGGAACATATTCTTTGCTTCCTGGCACGCCACCAGCGCTTCCTCCGGATGACCGGCCCATCCCAAGCCGCGGCACTCTTCCAAGCGAGCTCGCGCATAGGTGAGATCAAGACCGAGAGACTGCGCCTTACGTGCAGCCGTTTGCGCCAATTGGATCGAGCGGTTTCGGTCAACGGAAGCTGTCATTCGCGCATCCCATAAATCAATGCGCGGATCCGATGACGCTGGAGATGGGAGTTGCCGCAAGCGGTGAATCGATTCCCGCGCGGCCGCTGTCTCGCCACCGATCCACTCCACCCGAGCTAGCCGGAAGCCATAGTCCAAGGTATCGGGGAACAGTGCAAACAAACTGCGATAAATGGGCATTGCCCTCTTCCAGTCGGATTGAGTCTCGTAGTAGAAGCCTTCGATCATCAACCTCTCTTGCTCGGGCAACTGCGCCGATCCGTCAAGTGCGTGCTTGGCCTCCTCCATTGCGTTCTTGTCATATCCGAGAAAACTTAGGGCATTGGCGAGAGCCCAATGCGCCATGGGAAATTGCGGATCCAGTCTTATTGCCTGCTCGAAAAGATCACGCCCAGTGACCGCATCATAGCTGCGCATCTTCTCAAGGCCCAACGAATAGAATCGTTCCGCGTCAAGATTGCTAGAAACTGAGGCCCGCACGCCGGCAAACTCGTCGCCGGTGACTGCGGGTAAGGCCAGGTTCCCCCGCAGCTTCGAACCGATCTCGCTCACCAGCGGCAATACCTCCGATAGCGAAGACGTGCCCGCGGCCTCAGAAAGGGTGTGGCCGCTTCGCGAGTCCTGAACTCTGGCATCGAGCCGCACCTTCTCGGATTTGCCGGCGCCAATCACGGTGTAGGAACCGGTAACCAGCAGATCCGAAGCGAGGGTCGCACCCAACCGCGATGCTGTATCTGGCGTAAGTTCGCCGGAAATGGTCGAGTCTGTTCTATGTCCTAGATTCGCTATTTCGTCTCCGGAGACGAGGCGTAATTGGCCGCCAGCCCCGAGTTCCTTGCTTAACATCTCCGATAACGCAGTCGAGAGCCACGCGGAGTCCTTCTGGCCCGAAGCGTTATAGAAACCAAGCACGGCGACTGAGCGACGGGCTGTCACCGTGGCCGCCGAAACCGAAGCTGGTTCGTCCTTTGGCGTTCTCCCTTTTAGCCGCGGACGAACAAAAGTTATCAGTCCCAGAATCGCGAAGATGACGGCCACGCCAAGACCGATCCTGAGAGTGCTGGAACGCGAGGCCGCACGTTCGGGGGCGGCTAGGGAAGAAAGGGCTGCCGCGCTTGCTGAGATCTGCTTCGGCTTCTCACCTTCAACGAGGCTGACCGGAGCCAGAAATCGGTATCCACGCCGGGGAAGGGTTTCCACATACCGCGGCGCCTCGGCGTCATCGCCTAGCGAGTCGCGGACTTTTCGAATGGCCACGCTCAGGCTGTTATCGAATTCAACGAAGGTGTTTGCTGGCCAGAGGCGCTGTCGGACTTCTTCGCGGGAGATGATTTCTCCGGGCCGCTCCAACAGCATCACTAATAAGCGGCAGGGCAGGTCTTGCAGCTTCAAGCGGGTACCGTTGCGCGAAAGCGCGCCCTCCCCAGGGTCGAGCTCGAACGGACCGAAGCGGTAACAAGGCCCCTTTGGCGACACGAGCAAGCCCTTCCCCCCAAAGTTGGGAGAAATGTTAGCACAGCCCGAAACCCCACGTGCTAGTTAAGACCGGCCTCTAAGTCCATGTCTGACTGGTACTTTCGGGTTAAGACAGACTTAGGGCCCAGTTTCATTGACCGGCAGCCGCGATTCCGTCACATTGGCGCACGCAGACGGGGTTCACGTGGGGATTCCGAAACACATTGAGGACTATCCGGGAAACTCCTTCAGCCGTCACCAGAGAGGACTCTATGCCGCAACATCGTGCCCGTTCTTCCAAGCAACCGCAGATTCTGCCCTACACCTGTGCGCTTGCGATCCTGCTTAGCATTTTCTCCTTTTCGTTCCGCGCCGGCGCCCAAGTCAAGGAGACGAGTTCGCAAGCCTCGGCAACCAGCGTCATCCTGCCCAACCTAGTCCGCTTCAACGGGCGCGCGACCGATGCCAGCGGCAAGCCGCTCTCTGGCCTCGTCGGAATTACTTTTGCTTTGTATGAGCAGCAAACAGTCAGCCCAGCCCTCTGGCTGGAAACGCAAAATGTCCAATTGGACGCGAACGGGCACTACAGCGTCTTGCTGGGCGCCAGCAATCCCAATGGACTGCCCAATGACGTATTCAGTTCCGGACAGGCGCGCTGGGTGGGCGCGCAGGTGTCCGGCCAAGCCGAACAGCCGCGCGTCATGTTGTTGGCTGTTCCCTACGCCATGAAGGCCGCAGATGCGGCAACTCTGGGGGGCCTGCCGTCCTCCGCCTTCATGTTGGCAGGGTCCGCAGCAGGCGGCGCGCCATCCACGGCCAGTTTGTCTTCATCTATGGTGACGGGAGCCACTGCCCCGCCTCCGGCTGCCTCGAACGTTACCACCACGGGTGGAACGGTTAATGCCATTCCGCTGTTTACGACAGCAACGAACATTCAGAACTCCATTCTGACGCAGACCGGGTCCACAGCCATCAATGTTGCAGGCAAGCTGAACCTGCCGGCGAATGGCACGGCAACCGCGACGGCCGGCAAGACTTCGCGGCCTGAGGCCTTCGTGGCTTCGGCGTTTAACAGCACTTCTTCGGTTGCCGTTCCACAAACCTTCCAACTGCAAGTCGAACCAGCGGGCAACAACACGACCGCGCCATTCGGAACCCTGAACCTGCTGTATGGTTCAGGCACCAGCGCTCCGGCCGAGACCGGGATGAAAATCAACAACAAAGGCCTGATCACTTTCGTTGCCGGGCAAACTTTCCCCGGGACGGGCAAGGGCACGATTACATCGGTTATCGCCGGTACTGGATTAACCGGAGGCGGCACTAGCGGCGCTGTGACTCTCAACCTGAACACAGCCAATATCCCGCAGCTCGGAACGGCCAATGATTTCACTGCGCCGCAAGAGTTTAAAGCGAATGCCGGTGTGGGTGTGGCTCCCAGCGGCAACGGCTACACCCCGCTCTCTGTCGGCGGCGCCACCTCGTTCGGCACCTGGCTCTCGCTCGCGAACTCTAGCAGCGGCGGCCACACCTGGAACTTCATCTCTGCGGGCAGCGGCAATTCGGAAGGTGCGGGCAATCTGGCAATTACCGATCTGACCGGTAAGAGCACGATCTTCCTCGAAGGCAACACCAACACCACCAACCTTTCCGCCACTGGGACTGTGGGTGCGGCCGCTCTGGTGGTGACCTCAACCGCGGGCGCCTCCATCATCGATGCAGACGGCTTCGGGCAGAACGCCGGCGGCCCGACTCCAGGACTTCGGTTTGGTGGCGGCGGCAGTGGGGAAGGCATCGCCTCGAATCGCGTGATCGGTCTTACTAAATTTGGCCTCGACTTCTACACGAACTACACGGCGCGCATGTCGGTCCTCCAGAGCGGGCAAGTCGCGGTGGGAACAGCTAATCCTGGAGCCCAGTTGGGAGTGGTCGGCTCCTCAAACGCGTTTCCCGGAATCTACAGTCAGGCCGGCTCTGCCGCCAGCGGTTCTGGACAAAACGGCAGCGACGGCATTGATGCTTTCGGCAGCAGTGGGGATGGAACTGGTGGAGGCGGAGCCGGTGGAGTCTTTACCGGGGGTGCAGGCGGGAATCAAAGTGGCGCCGCCCGCGCGGGAGCCGGTGGCGTCTTCACCGGAGGTTCGGTCCCGAACTGTATCGACTGCTCTGGCGATGGCGATGGAATCGACGTCTTCGCAGGTGGTCCAACGGCGCAATTCGGACCGAAGGCGGCTTTTTTTGACGGGGATATCGAGGTAAACGGTAGCGTTTTCAATGATGCGGCGTCCATAGTCATCGACCATCCGCTGGATCCCGCCAATAAATACCTGTCCCATTCCTCCGTCGAATCCTCCGAGATGAAAAACATCTATGACGGCACCGTCACTACCGACGCTAGCGGCGAAGTGGTCGTCGAGCTGCCGGAATGGTTTGAATCGCTCAACCGCGACTTCCGCTATCAACTCACGACGATTGGCCAGCCGGCACAGGCGTGGATCGCTTCTAAGATCGCCAACCACGCCTTCACCATCAAGACCGACAAGCCGAATGTCGAAATCTCATGGCAAGTGACCGGTATCCGGCAGGACGCGTGGGCGAACGCGCATCGCGTTTCGGTGGAGACGCCGAAGCATGGCCGCGAGGCGGGCCACTATCTCCATCCCGAACTCTATGGCGCGCCGGAGGAGCAAAGCGTCGAATGGGCGCAGCATCCCGACATGATAAAGCGCCTGAAGGAAATGCGAACAAAACAAAGCTTGCCGCATGCGTCGACGGCCCAGAAATTGGGTCCCGCATCGCCGGCAGCGCGCTAGGCCGCGAAAGGGAGAACGCGCCGCGGACCTCCTCCCTTGTAACCCTTTGCACGTCGACGATACCAAGTTCACTGGAGTGACCTAACTATGAGGTTACGCAAACTTAATCCGCTGCTGTTAGGGATGTTCTCGCTCGTATTGATCATGCTGGGCAGCCGCGCGAACGCCCAGTTCACCATGGACGATGCGAAGGTAATCGCCGCCTATCCATTGACGATGGAGAAAATGGAAAGGAAATATGAGGCGACCATTGAGATTGCGCGGCTGGCAGGTTCCGATCCGGATTTCGCGCGTCAGATTGATTCCGGCGCAAGCCAGACAACTCTCGATGGGCAGATCAAAGCCTTCAACGCGGTGCCGAAAGCTGTCAGCATCGTGCAGGCGCACGGTCTTTCGGTTCGCGATTATTCGCTGATCACGATGGCAATCAATACCGCGATGCTGCCCCAGGTTCCCGAGGCTCTGCGCTCGGCGAAGTCGAAACAAGTCGAGGACCCGGTCCAGGCCGCTGCTTCTCCCGAGCACGTCCAGTTTGTACAAACGCATCGGGAAGAAATTCGCAAGTGGATGACCGCGGCTTCGGCCGCGCGCAAAGAAGGGCAACGGTCGCGGAAGTGAGGTTGCTTCCGAAAGTGACCAAGGAAAGACGTAATCGTAGAAAAGGTTTGGCAAGCGGGTCTTATTGCCGCTGGTGTGAGGTGTTGTTTTCTGAGGAGAAACGAATGTTAAAACGTCTGACTCTAGTATTGATGTTTGCGGTAGTGACGTTTCCCGCCAAAGGTGTGGCTCAGGCAACTCAGCCGGATTCCGCTCCGAAGGTTCGCACCTACTATGTCGCGGCCGACGAAGTCGAGTGGGACTATGCCCCCGGCGGCGTCAACAAAATGATGGGCATGAAGTTCGACGGCTACTCGAAAGTCTTTGTCGAGCGCGGCCCGCATCGCATTGGGAGTATCTATCGCAAGGCGCTGTATCGCGAATATACCGACGAAACCTTTGCCCACCTTAGGCCCCGGCCGGCAGGTTGGGAGTCCTCCGGAATTCTCGGGCCGATTCTGCGCGCCGAGGTCGGCGACACGATTCGCGTAGTCTTCAAGAACAATGCCACACACGCCTACAGCATGCATCCTCATGGCGTCTTCTATAAGAAAGACTCGGAGGGTGCACTCTACGAGGATGGGACGTCCGGTTCAGACAAAGTCGATGACGCTGTGCCGCCCGGCAAGACTCACGTTTACACCTGGGAAGTGCCGGAACGGGCCGGGCCTGGACCGAATGATCCAAGCTCGATCGTGTGGCTCTACCACTCGCATGCCTATGAAATGAAAGACGTCCACAGCGGACTGGTGGGCGCAATCATTATCTCGCGTCGCGGTGCCTCTGATGCTGCCGGGAAACCTAAAGATGTCGACAGAGAGTTCGTCTGCTTGTTCATGCTGTTCGATGAAAACCAGAGCTGGTATCTGGACTACAACATTCAGACTTACACCAGCGATCCTAAGGGGGTGAATAAGGGTGAGTTCGCTCCAGTCGATGCCGACGGAAATCTGACTGCCGCCGGCACTGGCTTTTCGGTGGCCAATGGAAAGTTTGCAATTAACGGATACATCTATGGAACTGGACCCGTCATGACCATGAAAAAGGGTGAGCGCGTTCGCTGGTATCTCGTCGGTCTCGGCGAGGGGTTTAGTTTTCACACGCCGCATTGGCACGGAAATGTCGTGCTGCAGGATGGCAAGCGCACCGACGTGGTTTCCCTTATGCAAGCACAGATGGTCACAGTGGACATGGTCCCCGATGATCCGGGCACTTGGATGTTCCATTGCCATCTTGATGACCACATGGAAGCCGGGATGATGGCGTTCTACAAGGTCGAGCCGTAACTTAAATACATATTGACAATCGGAGAATTTGTCCTGAAAGGAGAATCGCGATGTTTCGAAATGCTTTTTTCATTTGCATATTGCTAATACTTGCCTCGATGGCTTCGCATTATGCCATGGCGGCCGATTCCTGCCAGCCCGTGTTTGACGCCTTGACTAAGGTGGTCACAACAGCCAGCCACAGCTACACCACCCACACCGCCGCGGTGGCGCATGGAGGCACGGAGACGATTTATGTCGACGGCAAGATTTACATTCGGGCGAGCGGCAAGTGGATGCAGAGCCCGGTCACTACCGCAGAAGTCCTGGAGCAGGAGAAAGAGAAGGAGAAACAGGGAAAGTCCACCTGCAATTTCGTACGTAACGAATTCGTCGGGGCCGAACCCGCCATGGTGTATTCCATGCACCGCGAGACCGAGGGGCTCAAGGAAGACGACCAGATGTGGGTTTCAAAGGTCACAGGAAGACTCTTGCGCGACGAACAGGACGTGGACATGGAGCGAAATGGGGGGAAAGATCATCGCTCGGCGCGGTTCGAGTACAGCAACGTGCAGCCACCGCAGCTTTGAAAGGGCGAGAAGCTGGAGGATGCGCGCATCGCGAATATCAAAGTGTTCCACGATGCGAAACGCGCGAGCTGCTTGACCTTGGCACTTGCCGCAGCCGTTTCTTCGAACAGCTTCGAGGAATGACGTAGCTGCGTTCGCATCACATTTAATGGAGGCAGTTCATGATCCGTATTTTCCGCTCGGTTGCCATTCTTCTTGTCGTTCTTGTATGCGCCGCTGTCGCGCAGGACCTGCTCAGCTTCCAGCCATCGCTGTGGGCGGACAAGCCGGACGCCGCAGCCTTCGAGAGAATTGAAAACGACAGGCTGACTGCGGCGCAGCACTCCATCGATGCCATAGTCGCCGTCAAGGGCGCGCGGACCATCGAAAACACACTCGCTCCCTACGACCAGGCCGTCGAGCGCATCGACGCCGCCAGCCACTTCGCTGACCTGATGCAGAACGTACATCCGGACGCCGCGTTCCGCGATCGTGCTACCGCGATGGTCACCAAGGTGAGCGCCGCCAATACCGCCTTATCGCTTAACCGAGAAGTCTACAAGGCATTGGCTGCATTGGATGTGTCTGCGGCAGATGCGGCGACCCAATACTACGTCCATCGCCAATTGCTGGAGTTTCGGCTCGCTGGAGTAGACAAAGACGATGCCACCCGAACGCGACTGAAACAGCTTAACGACCAGCTCACCGAAGCCAAGTCCATGTTCGACCGCAATATTTCAGATGACCAAAGAAGCGTAGAGGTCACCAACGCCTCCGATCTCGATGGCCTGCCGCCAGACTACATCGACGGCCACAAGCCAGGTGCCGACGGGAAGATCCACATCACCGTCAATTATCCAGACTTCTACCCCGCGATCACATTCGCTAAGAACGACGATCTACGACGCGGCTTGATGATCAATTTCTGGAACCGCGGCTATCCCAAGAATGGCGAGGTCCTCCGGAAAATGATGCAAGCACGCTATGAGATTGCGACGATTCTCGGCTATTCCTCATGGGCGGACTACAGCGCGGCGGACAAGATGATCCGCACCGGGGGCAACATCGCGGACTTCATCCAGCAGTTGGATACGGCAACCAAGTCCGCGGCGCAACGGGAGTTTTCCATGCTGCTGGCGGAGAAACAAAAGACTCATCCGCAAGCGACCGACATTTGGGACTACGAAAGTTGGTACTATCGCGAACTTCTCCGCCGCTCTTTCTACGATTTCGATTCGCAATCGGTACGGCCGTATTTTGCTTACGCCCAGGTGAAGCAAGGCGTCCTCGACACGGCAGCCAAGCTCTTTCACGTGACGTTCCGTCAGGAAGCGAACGCGCCAGCATGGAATCCGGCAGTGGAAACCTGGGACGTGCTCGATCAGGGGCACTCGATCGGTCGCTTCTATCTCGACATGCATCCGCGCCCTGGCAAATACAGCCACGCCGCTCAGTTCGAGGTGCTTGACGGTATCCGCGGCAAGCAGTTGCCCGAAGCCATCCTAGTGTGTAACTTTCCCCCACCCAGCGCGACCGATCCGGGGCTGAATGACTACGAAGATGTAGTCACTTTCTTCCACGAATTTGGGCATCTCATGCATTCGATCCTCGGGGGGCAGCAACAATGGGCGGGACTTAGCGGCATCAGCATGGAGCGGGACTTTATCGAAGCGCCATCACAGATGCTGGAGGAGTTGATCCGCAGTCCGCAAGTCCTCTCATTGTTCGCCCGTGACTACAAAACGGGTGAGCCCATCCCCGCCGACTTGGTCGCACGCATGAATCGAGCCGCAGCGTTCGGACGCGCCCAACACGTCGCCGCGCAGAATGCCTTTTCCGAAATTTCCTACGATATCTACAAAGATAGACCGGAGGCCATTGACCCGGATGCGGTAGTTCGGGCGGCCATCGTACCCCTACTTGTAAAGCTTTCGCCAGGCAACCACTTCTGGGCCTCCTTTGGCCACCTGAGCGAGTATTCCTCCAACTACTACACCTACATGTTTGACAAAGTAATCGCAGAAGACTTCTTTTCTCAGTTCGACCCCAATAATCCACTGGCCGGCGACGTTCCGACGCGCTACCGGCGCCTTGTTCTGGAACCGGGAGGATCCATGTCCGCGAACGACCTGGTGAAGAATTTCCTTGGCCGCCCGCAAAACACCAAGGCATTCGAGCATTGGATGGGAGAGGAGTTTCAATCCGCGCCTAGCAGTGCGCAGGCGAGGTGAATATGAATAGTGCATTCATCAAGACACTCGGTGCCCTTTTTTCGCTGGCGTTTCTCTCAGTGACGGCGACAAGCCAGCAGACGGCCCCAGACTTAATCCTCCTCAACGGGAAGATCTTCACCAGCGATGTCGCGCATCCATACGTGCAAGCCCTTGCCATCCGCGGTGAACGCATTGTCGCTACGGGCGATTCTGCCAAAATCAATTCGCGAGTCGGGGCTCAATCATCACCTTCCAGGATAGTGGTACGTAAGCAGAAGGATCTCCCGCAGTTCACCTATCCTATGACAGGTACCGCGCAAGCTCTTCTCACTTCGGATGACGCAACATTCAATGTTCTCGCGAGCCAGGTCAAACACGATTTGGAATCCGTCTTGCAAGACTACGATATCCAGGATCCCGCACAGGATTTGCTCAGCTCCCAGCCGCCGCTGTGGGCCTCCAAGCCCGATGCCGCAGCCTTCGAGAAAATAGAGAACGACCGGCTCGCCGCGGCGCAGCACTCCATTGACGCGATCGGCGCTGTCAAAGGCCCACATACGATCGCCAATACTCTGGCCCCCTACGACGAGGCTATTTGTCAGATCGACACCGCCAAGCATCTTGCCGATCTGATGCAGAGCGTACATCCGGATCACACATTCCGGGACCACGCTACGGCGATGCTGACCAAAGCGAGTGCACTGTCAACAGAACTCTCTCTTGAGCCCAATATTTACCACTCACTAGTGAGCATGGAACTCTCCAAAGCGGACGCTGCCACGCGTTACTACGTAAAGCGCGCCTTGCTGGAGTTTCGGCTGGCCGGGGTGGACAAGGACGCCGCTACTCGCGCTCGTCTGAAACAACTCAATGAGGATCTGACAAAGGAAAAGTCGACGTTCGTGAGAAACATTTTCGACGATCAGAAGACTATCGAATTGAGCGACTCTTCTGAACTCGACGGTCTACCGGAAGACTACATCAGCCGGCACAAGCCGGGCGCCGACGGAAAGATTCGCATCACAACGGCCGATCCCGACCTCTCTCCAGCCATGACTTTTGCTAGGAGCGACAACTTGCGCCGCCAGCTCCACGCAGCATTTCTGGGCCGTGCCTATCCCAAGAATCGAGCTGTCCTTGAGGACATGCTGAAGACTCGATACGAGATTGCGAGACTTCTTGGCTATCCGACCTGGGCGGATTACAACGCCGCCGACGCGATGATCGGTTCCGCGAAAAACATCGCGGATTTCATCCAGCAGGTTTATGTAGTTTCACGCCCTGCCCAGCAGAAAGAGCTGGCCATGCTTCTGACAGAAAAACAGAAAATCCATCCTGGGGCGAAAGAGATTTGGGATTATGAATACCCCTATTACGCGGAGTTGGTTCGCCGTTCGCAATTCGACTTTGATTCGCAGTCGGTCCGGCCTTACTTCCCCTACGAGCAAGTAAAGCAGGGCATTCTCGACATCGCAGCGAAGTTCTTCAGCGTGAGTTTCCGGCAAGAGCCCGATACACCGGCATGGGCGCCAGGGGTTGAAACTTGGGACGTTCTAGATCAAGGGAAACTGATCGGCCGTTTCTATCTCGATATGCATCCGCGTCCGGGCAAACTCACGCTTGCGAGATTGGCTCCCATTCTCGACGGCGTGCGAGGCAAGCAGTTGCCCGAGGCGGCTCTGGTGTGCAACTTTCCTCAACCAACCGCAACGGATCCAGGCCTCATGGAATACGGCGACGCGACCACCTTCTTCCATGAGTTTGGCCACTTGATGCACTACATCCTTGGGAGCCAGCAGGAGTGGGTGGGCATTAGCGCGATCTCGATGGAGCAGGATTTCCCCGAGGCTCCTTCGCAAATGTTGGAGGAACTACTTCACAGCCCGAAAGTGCTGGCATTGTTTGCCCGTCACTACAAGACCGGCAAGCCGATTCCGACCGACCTCGTGATTCGTATGAACCGCGCTTCGACTTTCACGCGGGCGGAACAAGTGGCGAGGTTGGGCGGTCGTTCGGCGATATCTTTTGACCTCTACAACGGCGATCCAAAAACACTGGATCCCGATGCAGTCTGCGATAAGGATGTCCATCGCTCTCGGCTTGTACGCCTCTTGCCCGAAGTGACTCACTTCTATGCGAGCTTCATTCATCTCTCCGCTTATTCTTCGGCCTTCTACACCTACCTGTGGGACAGGGTCATCGCTGAGGACTTCTACGAGCAATTTAACCCGGACGACCCTCTATCCGGAGATGCCCCGCTCCGCTATCGCCGCCTGGTGCTGGAGCCCGGAAGCTCCATGTCGGCCAACGACTTGGTGAAGAATTTCCTCGGCCGCCCGCAAAACACCAAGGCATTCGAGCATTGGATGGGAGAGGAGTTTCAATCCGCTCCTAGCAGTGCACAGGCGAGGTGAATATGAATAGTGCATTCATCAAGACACTCGGTGCCCTTTTGTCGCTGGCGTTTTTCTCAGTGACCGCGACAAGCCAGCAGACGGCCCCAGACTTAATTCTCCTCAACGGGAAGATCTTTACCAGCGCCGCCGCACATCCCTATGTGCGGGCGCTGGCCGTTCACGGCGAACGCGGACGATTTCTTCTTTGCCTCGATGGAAATTCCGGATAAACCAGATATATTTCTGCATTCACGCTGGAGATTGTCGTTCTGCTGCGAAAGGAAAAATCATGAAGAAAGCATTATTGCTGGTTTGTACCTTGTTATTCGGGAGTCCGGCCTTCGCGCAATCGCTCACGCCCGCTGAGCGCGAAAAAGGTGCGCGGTATCTCGAACAATCCCGCGACGGAGTGGTCGCGGCCGTGAAAGGACTGTCCGGCGCGCAAATGAAGTTCAAGCCTGCGCCCGACCGTTGGTCGGTGGCCGAAACCCTCGAACACATTGCGCTGGCGGAAAACGATGCGGACAATTTATTCGCACAGGCAATGAAATCGTCAGCCGCGACGCCTGATCGCGACGCCGCCAAAGTGGATGCGATGATTGTGGCCATGGTCCCCGACCGCAGCCGCAAGGCGCAGGCACCGCCGCAACTCGTCCCTACAGGCCACTGGCTCCCTCCGAAACGCTCGATCATTTCCTGAAGAGCCGGGCGGAAGCCATCGCGCTGATGAAGTCTACTCCGGATTTACGCGAGCATTTGGCGGACAGTCCGTTTGCGCAAAAATGGGACGCTTATGAGTTCCTGCTTTTCGGTGCAGCGCACAGCGAGCGCCACACGAAGCAGATTAATGAGGTGAAAGCAGGTCCGAATTTCCCGAAGAATTAACGTGGCTCCGCCCGCTGAAACAGTGTTCTACGTTTGCAGCTCATAGGTACGAAATCAAGGGAGGCGTTCAATGAACCTTTCTGCATTTTGGAGACCAAGTCTACTGCTGCTTTGCTTCGCGGTTGCTGGGACTGCGTCATCGGCACCAGCCGTGTCGGTTGATACAACTGTGATCGCTGAAACAATCAAGACGGACGTTGCTCAACTCGTTGCTGGGATTAATGCCCACGATGCAGTCAAGACAACAGCTTATGACGCCCCGAATCTTATCTCCATGGAATGTGGTAGTCCCTCAACTATTGGGGTCGAAGCCGATAGAGAAGGCTTCAAACGGGGCTTTGCCCGCGACGCCGACTGGAGAGTCAGTCTTATCGACGAGACTGTGGATGTTGCGAGTAGTGGAGACTTGGCGGTCTACCGTGGCACCTATAACGAAGACAGCAGTCGTGCAGGTGTACCGATGACCCATAAGACGAACTTCATTGCGGAATTCAAGCGTCAAAGCGATGGACCGTGGAGGATCGTCTGGTACAGCGTTTCCAACATGGAACAATCGCATCCGAAGTAATTGTCGGATCTAAACCATTGCACGCTGGTATTCACAATTACTCCGACGGCTCGTGCCGGGGAAGTTGGCAAATGATTGTGACTTCCAATGGTGGAGAGAACGGTCATCGGGGTCGAAACGAAATAGGAGGGCGCAATGAGAAAGGTTCTGATCGTGAAGGTACTCATCGTCGTTGCTGCGGCGGTCGTCGCCGCAATCGCCTCACGGCCCATCGATGCACAGGTGGGCCCCGGCTACAGCATCGAGATGAGTCGCATGATTCCGATGCGGGACGGTGTCGAGCTGGAAGCCTGGATATTCAAACCCTCAAACCTGAAGAGCAAAGCACCGACAGTATTAAATCTGACGCAGTACGAAATTGATGGCATGTCACAGGGCCACTATTTCACGCACCGCGGCTACGTGTACGCGCAAGTGTACGTGCGCGGCCGAGGACGGTCCGAAGGAGTCAAGAGCGAAAGCCTGGGCGTGCAGGTAGGACGCGATGGCTACGATGTAGTGGAGTGGATTGCCGCGCAGTCCTGGAGTGATGGGCGTGTTGTGATGTACGGCGCGTCGTTCTTCGGCATGACTCAGTGGCGTACCGCCGCCCAACTGCCACCGCATCTGTCTGCCATCGCTCCTTACGTCCCCATCTATCCAGGGTGGGACGTTCCCAACACGAACGGAATCCCTCAGGCGTGGTCGGCGGTGATCATGGGCTTCACGTCCGGTCGCGCGCTCAACTCAGATTTCATCAAGAGCGATTATTGGCAGGAAAAGATGCTGGAGCAGTATTCGCAATATCACCCCTTCCGCGAGTTGGACGATGCGATCGGCATCGCGCAAGACGACTGGTGGATGGTCGACGATCGCGGCCAGAAGCTCTCCTTCATGAAAATGTGGCTCGACCATGTGGGCGACGAGGCATTCAATCTCGCCGCGGAACCCAAGCCGGAAGATTTTGCCAAGATGAATTTCCCCGTTCTTACCGCGACGGGGTACTTCGACGACGACCAACCCGGAGCTTTCCACTACTACAAGCGCCATCTCGCGTATGTGTCACCCTCGGTGGCGGAGAAGCATTACTTGATCATAGGCCCGTGGGATCACATTGGAACTCACCATCCAGTGAAGGGAATCGAGGGTCTCGCAATTCCCGAGGCCGCTGTCCTCGACATGGATAAATTGCGCGGGGACTGGTACGACTGGGCGCTCGGCCGCGGCCCGCAGCCTGCCCTGCTAAAGGACCGCGTCACTTACTTCATGATGGGAGCTGACGAGTGGCGATACGCTCCGACCCTGGAGACCGCTTCCTCCGGAGAGAATCTTGACTTTTTCCTCCAAGGAACGCCCGAGGATGTCTTCCATTCCGGTCGACTCAATGAGAAGCCATCCGGCATCGAGCCTCCAACCACCATCGTGAGCGATCCCCGTGAGCTTCCTGAGTTGGATGTCGCCGAATACGCAGCGAACGAGAATCTGCTGAGTCAGTTTCGCGCTTTTCAGAAGCGCGCGATTACCTTTCACTCCGAACCATTTACTCACGATACCGAAGTGGCGGGACAGATGCGCCTTCGTTTGGTTGTGCAGTCGGACGCGCCCGACTTCGATCTCTGGGCACAGGTGCTGATGGTTCTCCCTGACGGGTCCGCAGTCAAGCTTGGAGAAGACATCCGACGATCTCGGTTTCGAAACAGTTTCTTCAAGCAAGAGTTGTTGAAGCCGGACGAGGTTGTTGAAATCCCGTTCGAGTTTTACTGGATGGCCCGGCGAATTCCAGCCGGCGCCCGGCTACGCCTGACCATCGCTCCTCTCAATTCACCGGCATTCCAAAAGAACTACAACACGGGCGGCCGTATCGGCTACGAGAGGTGGGAGGACGCACGCATTGCAAACATCAGGGTCTTCCATGATGCGAAGCACGCGAGCAGATTGACGCTACCGCTCGCCGCATCCACTCAGCCAGTGACTAATCGCTGACTGCGCGATTTCGCTGTCCGGATCAAAACAAGGATTAAGTATGAGGAAAATCCAAAACAGCCCTAACTCTTCAAAAGTCGGACAACCGCGTGAGGCTAAATATGAATAGCGGATTAATCAGAACGTGCGCCATCCTTTTCCTGGCGTTCTCGCCTGTCGCGGTGAAAAGCCAACAGACGGCACCAGACGTGATTCTGTTCAACGGGAAGATCTTTACCAGCGATGTCGCGCATCCATACGTGCAAGCGCTTGCCATTCGCGGTGAACGCATTGTTGCCACCGGCGATACGGACAAGATCAGGCCTCTCGCTGGTCCACAGACGAAACAAATCGATCTCGCTGGCCGCACTGTAATTCCCGGCATCAACGACGCGCACTACCATCTCGGAGTGACCCCATCAAACGAATTCTATTTGCGGTTCAAAAGCCCAGACCCCACGCTGGCCGAAGTGAGTGAAGCGATCGTCGCGGCCCTCCCCCAAGCGCATGAAGGAACAATCATATATGGATTTATCGGGCCAGCCGCCTATTCCGACCTGCAACTAAACCGTAATTTCCTCGACGAGCTAGTTCGTGACCGACCGATTATTCTGCGCACTGTCTCGGGGCACGCTGCCGTACTGAACAGCGCCGCACTCACAAAGTTTGGAATCCCGGACGGAAAAACAGACCCGCTCGGCGGCAGTTATGAAAGAACTCCCAATGGCAGACTCACTGGCGTCCTCCGCGAGTACGCCGCATTGGACCTTCTGCGCAAGCTCACAGACTTGGCAAAAGAATCTGATGCAGCGAAGGAACTGCGCGAGAAGCTTTCCGGTTTCGCTCAACTCGGGATCACCTCGATTCAGGACATGTCGAACGCCATCGCTCCGGAGCGGTGCCTGGCTCTGCTAGACAAGGTGCCGAGTCCAATTCGGGTTCGCGTGATCCGCATGCCGGGGTCGACTCCGAATGGACGCGATACACGCGAAGGCCTAGAGGTCCTCCACCACCACTCGGGTCTAGTAACCGTAGACGGAACCAAATGGATGCTGGATGGCACGCCTCTCGAAGGTACGTTTGCGACCCGCCAAGCCCAGGCCGCTCTTTTCGCAGAGGTGCGCCAAGCGCAAACCTCCGGCACGGTGGCAGCCGTTCTTGACGATGCCTATGCGACTCTTGCATTGACGTTTCCACGCGAGCAAATATCCGAGATGCTCGAAGAGTCTCTTCGGGACAACGATCAACTAATGGTTCACGTCTCCGGTTTTCTTTCCGCTTCGGCAATGATCGATGCCATGAAGTCTAGCGGAGGAAAATCTACCTGGGCCGGCAAGCGCGTTCGCTTCGAACACGGTGATGGCCTCTTTCCGGACCTGCTCCCACGCGTGAAAGAACTGGAGATTATTGTGGTGCAGAATCCATCCCATTTAGCTCATAACGTGAAATTGGCTCGGGCACAGCCGCTCAGATCATTTCTAGTGGCTGGGATTCCCCTGGCGCTCGGCTCCGACGGCGGGGGGCGTATTAACCCATATGTGGACATCATGCTCGCGTCAACGCACCCGGACAGGCCGTCCGAGGCCATCACGCGCGAGCAGGCGGTGATTGCCTACACTCTGACCTCTGCCTATGCCGAATTCGCCGAAAAGGACAAAGGCAGCCTAGAGCCGGGCAAATTGGCCGACCTTGCGCTTCTCTCACAAGACATTTTCAGCGTTCCAACGACGGAGTTACCGAAAACACAGTCCGTATTGACGCTCGTCGGCGGAAAAACTGTCTACGACGCTGGGGATTTGCGCTAGTCCATTAGACGCCTTGTCTGAAACATCTTGCACGAGGAGGATGACGTGAAAACGATACTGAGGATCGCCCTGATTGCAATTAGCGTCCTAGCGATCTGGGTTGCCTGCTTTGCCCAAAGCAGAACGCGGCCCACGGACCAATTGCCTCCGAACACGCTGCAACCGGCTCCGGAGATCCAAAGTCTAACGAAAGCGCTCGCTGGAAAATGGTCCACTACGTACATGTTCAAGCCCGGCGGCATGGTGCCTGAAGGAGGAGACGGGGATGGCGAAGAAGTGTGGAGGACCGGTCCAGGCGGATTCACTCTCATGGAGGAAGAACACGTTCGTACTCCGCAACGAGAGGTTTTCCTCTTCGCGCTCCATTGGTGGGACAAAAGCACAAATAGTTTCCGCGGTATGCTCTGCAATAATTCCGGTCCGGCAACCTGTAATGTGGACTCCTATTACAACAGTTCCCTCAAGTGGGATGGAAAGCAGTTTGTCATCGACATGCAGTTTCCTCAAAACGGCAAGAAAATGATGTGGCACGAGGTTTGGTCGGACATTACCACGACCTCCTTCACACAGACCGGCGAAATGGGAGAAGTCGGCGCCCCGCTTAAGAGAGCCGTCACAATTCACGGCACCAAGGTCGCGGAGGTCGTACAAAGCCCGTTTGCGGGAACGTGGAAAACCGCAACGCCAGCTCTCACATCCGGCACCATCACGCACTCGAAGTTACCCACAGGTGGCGAGCACTATTCCAACAATCGAAACAGCGAGTATGACTTCGCGATAGACGGCAAGGAATATCCGACAGATCGCCCAGCTTCGACCGTAGCTTGGGTCAGCAAAGGGCCATCTTCGTGGGATTGCGTGGAAAGAATCAGGGACAAAGTGACTAGAAAAATACATCTGGCTTTGTCTGCTGAAGGACAGACGCTCACGATGACCTACACCTGGTTCAATCCAGCAAATCGAACGGCGACAGGATCCAGCGTTTACACCAGAGTCTCCGGTGGGCCGGGCTTGGAGGGGTCTTGGAAGATGCTGAAGAGGATAGAGGAGCCAGATACGATGACCATCGCCTTTCCCGCGCCAGGTCAAATGTACATTTACGTCGATCCCATCGACAACACCTGGGCCGGCCCGACCGACGGAACCTTCATGGCGGTGCAAAGTCCGATGTCGCCTCCGGGCATGGCGACCGCCTTTCGGATTGCGGCGCCTCGAAAAATGACGTCCGAAACAAAACTTGGAGACAAGACTCTTTACCTCGCTACCCTTGAAATTTCGGATGACGGCAACACGATGACGCGTACCACCTGGGCGCCGGCAAAGGAAGATCAGAAAACAGTGCTGACGTTGAAGAAACAGGAGTAGGGCGGATTCTAGGTAGTGTCTCGTCAACTCGAAATAGGGAGCATTGTCGAAAGGAGGGGGACTAATGGATAGGAGAGCATTTCTTGCGGCCAGCGCCCTCGCTTCATTCGAGGGATTCTCGCTGAGCTCGGCGACCGTTTCACTAGTTTTCGCAGACGTGAATCAGACAACCACTAACGGAAATGCCCGGCAGCCGGTGTTGGTGCGGTCCGGCTTCACCCGCACATCCGACGGTGCCGATGAGCGCGCGCCCTCGCCGGTTCGACACCGAGGTCGTTCGTTCGCCCGACTCCGACGGGCGGCTTGCCATCTTTGTGTTTCCTGCGGGAGACCATCACCCATATCGCGGCGCTCCTCTTCACGTGCATCACGGGCAGGATGAGTGGCTTTACATCTTGGCGGGCGATTCGTTGCCGAAGTGGGCGGCAAGCGCATGCGCCTGAAACCTGGCGATTCCTTGCTGATGCCGATGAAATTGCCACACCGCTGGAGTGTGGCGCAGGAACAGCACTGCGGCGCCATTCATCTCTATTCGCCCGCTGGCTTGATGGAGGCGGATTGGTCGCCCGTTGCACAGGACACGGACCCAAAGAATCAGGACGCGCGCAAAGCGGAATTCGAGAAGCACGGCTTGACTCTACTTGGAGAGCCATTATCCAAAGAAGAGATCGAGTCCACGGATTGAAAGGACGGTTTGCTGGTTATGGAGGCTGAGCGTAAGAACAGCGGCCTGGTGTCTACCCAAGTTGGAATGGTCTGCGAAGGAGGGGGTTTCGATGAGTGCCATCCGTACAATTGTCAAATGGATCTTCCGCTTTAGTCTTGTCGTGATTCTGCTTCTTGCACTCTCCTGGGCAGGAATACGCATCTCGCGCGCCTATCATCTCAGGGCTGCTCTGCAGCCGCCATCGGCCTTTGTTGTTGAGAATGCACCAGTGATCGTACTGATTCATGCGCGAGTCGTCGATGGGACATCTTCGCCAGCGCAAGACGATCAGACGCTGATCCTTAGAAATGGAATGATCGACGATGTTGGTCCGTCATCGTCGATTAAGGTTCCGCCGAGTGCGCGTGTCATCGATCTTTCCGGCAAGACCGTTTTCCCGGGCCTCGTGATGCTTCACGAACATCTCTTCACCATTTCGCCAGATAGCACGCCAAGGAAGACTCTGCTCGTTGAGCAGCCTGTTTCGTTTCCGTTGATGTACTTGGCAGGAGGAGTGACCACTCTACGCACCACTGGGAGCATTGATGCGCAGGCCGACCTGGCGATCAAGCGCGCCATTGACTCTGGCCAGCGCCCCGGGCCAGACATGTTTTTGACTGCGCCATACCTGGAATCGAACCCGCTCACTTTTTCGCAGATGCACGCGATTTCCGGTCCGGACGAAGCACGCCGCGCGGTCGACGAGGGCGCCGCCGAAGGCATGAGTTCTTTCAAAGCATACATACATCTGACCCCCGAAGAACTCAAAGCGGCCATCGACGAAGCGCATAGTAAGCGCCTGAAAATTACTGGGCATTTGTGTTCTGTGGGATTCACGGAAGCGGCCGACATGGGAATCGATGGTCTTGAGCACGGCATCGGAGTCGATACGGAATTTTTTCCAGGAAAACGGCCTGGAATTTGCCCTCCGGATCGCGCTGCTGGAAGAGATATCGACGATCGCCTGGACGTCGAAAGCCCGGAAGTGCAGCGGATGATTCATCATCTCGTGGAGCGGCACGTTGCAATCACGTCGACGATGGCCGTCTTCGCCGATGTCACCGACGACGCGCAGCCCATGTCTGCCCTTGAGGGCCGCGAGATGCGCGCGCTTTGCTTCAAGAGCGCTCTCATATACAGAATCCTACGGGCGTTCGTCCTGCCGAAAATGGTTATGCATCACCTGATGCCCAAAGAAATGCAGTTTGAGCGCGACTTTGTCGCTGCCGGCGGCTTGCTGCTTGCTGGCTCCGACCCTACCGGCGACGGCGGAACACTAGCGGGGTACGCTGATCAGAGGGAAATCGAATTGCTCGTAAAAGCGGGCTTCACGCCCGTGGAAGCGATTCACATCGCAACCGCTAATGGTGCGGAGTACCTTGGCCAGGGCGCTCGCATCGGAACGATCGCGAAAGGTAAACAAGCAGATTTGGTTGTCGTCGCGGGCGATCCGTCCACAAATATTTCCGACATTCGCAATGTTGAGCTTGTGTTCCGCAATGGTGTCGGCTATAGCTCGGCAAGACTGTTTGCCGCCGTCAGCGGACTGGTAGGAGTGCAGTGATGCTTATCGGCCGAATCGACTCAAAGTCTGATGACCTGGAACGGCCTGTTCATCTCGGCGCTTGGAATGTGCAGTGCATGAAACCGGAGCCGATGCATTCCGTCGAGATTATCGAGGCGCCTGTCGCGAATCCTGATCTTCGCATCGAGATCAAGTGTCTTCCCTAACATGAGAACTGCACAGAAAGATGGCTTTCATCAAACACGGAGGCTGCAAGGGTTTAAGAAAACGCACGCCTACGCCGCCAACCGCTCGCAAGATACTTTCTACAACGCTGACGGGATCTTGGCTGTTTCTGTCACGGGAAGTTCAGGCAAAGCAGGCGAGAACACCGAAACTTATTCGGTGGTCTACTCTCGCTTTAGCCCGCCCGTCCGGAGAAAGCGATTACCAGCTTCAATCAGCAAAAAGTGATCTGCCAGTGACCTCCCGTATTGATTGAAGGAGGTGATTCCAAGGGGCCTGTCTGCGAAGCTATCGCCGGTCGTTGAGTCAGCGTTTTATGTTTGGCGAAGGGCAGGGCCCGATTTAAGGCTTTCGGTCTCCAATATCAGCTCGGATCACGTTCAAGTATTCGCCGGCGGATTCGAGAGCTTGCTCGGCGTCACGGTGAGAAACAGATCCGGTGTCATCATAAAGGGCTGCATTGCGCTTCCGGCGGAGACGATCAAAGACGACCAGCAGACCGGCATGTTTCTTATCGATGCGGGACCGCACAAAATCGATGATGGCGATGTGGTGTCCAGGCTGGCTTCTTGCACGGAATCCATAGCTGAACATGAACCCCAGCGAGGCTTTAAGCATTGCTTCATAGGCTTGCTGGAGGCAAGCCTCCTCGTCAAAAGCGAGAATTTTGCGGGCCGAGGCCAGCTTTTTATCCGCGCTCGCGACGAAGCGTTCGATCTGCGCCCAGTCAGCGACGTGTGGTTTGAGTTTCTTCATTTGGACCCACGAGTGAAACACGCTTATTGTGCCAGACGTTTTCCAGAAACGCATCCTTCCGAACCCGGCGCGACTCGAATTCCTTCGGTGTTAGAACGGTGTAGTTGATTTCGCGCCCGAGTTGCCGCTCAAGCTTTCGCACGGCTTGTGCTAAGACTTCCTCACGCGGGGACCCAATCACGAGCACGTCTATATCGCTGGAAGCGTCCTGCTGGTTTCTCGCAAAGGAGCCGTAAAGATGAGCCTCGTCTATTCCCTCAATTCTCTTGAGGGAGTGTGCGATCACGGGCGCTGCACCAATAGTTTTCGCAACGATCTTGCGCATTTCATCAAAAAGCGGATACTCCCGGTTCAATTGAAAGTACTTCTGGCGGCCACTCACCTCCGACCGAAATAGGCCCTCGCGCTCCAGCCGTCCGAACTCCTTTGACAGGTTAGACGGATCGATGCTCAACCGCTCCGCCAAATCCCGCAAGTGGTGACGGGCCGTCGGGTTTGTGAAGTAATAAGCTAGTAGTTGCTGGCGCGCCTTAGAGCGAAGATTAAGCATTGTGGTAGAATGATACCACAAATGTGGTAATATATGACAACGATTAACATGAGGAACTCGTCCGGCCAATGTCGAGGTGAAACCGCTTGGTTGCGGGCTTTCTGCACTTGGTTTTGAACCCACGATTTCAACCCGCGATTCGGATGCCTCTCACGTCTTCTCAAGGACTTAGGCGGCCACCTGGAGTCACTTAAGTTGTTGAAACTACAGCATAATGCAGCCCTGAAAAGGCTGGCGTCGGCGGTTCAACTCCGTCCCTGGCCACCACATTCTTAAGCACTTAGCGGAATCGCGTCTTGCCCTCCCAGTCCGCTCTCAGTCCGCTATTTTTCGGCGAGATCCGCTTCGGTTCCTGGCTACGATGATGGTGAAGGACTTAAACGCGAATTGCTTTTCGCTCAGTCCGCTTTCAGTCCGCTTCTGTCTGTGTCGTGGGTGAAGATCGCAGTGAGCATTGCCGCTGCCGCAGCCGTGCGATCCTCGCTGACACTGTGGGTATAACACTGCGGGGTCATGGGCTGGGGGCAAAACTCCCGGTGGCCGTTTCTGCAACGTCTTCAAGCTTCGAGATGGACGAATATCGAGCCTGCATATCTATCTTGATCCCGACTATACAGGCGAGGATGAGGCGCGGTTTCGATGGGGTAAGGACCGTCAGTGGTGAAAGAGATGACCATCCGTCAGGTGGTTTTTCTTTCAATAGGGAAAGGATCAGCTGGCCCTCGGCACCTTGAACCGATATTTGTTGATTTTGAAACGCTTGATTTTCGAATCGAGCGTTCGTGCCGGCAGTCCTAGTTTCGTGGCTGCGCCCGATGGGCCCGAGACCCGCCCAAAACATTCCTCTAGTGCGGTTTCGATCATTTCCTTCTCCTGCCGCACGAGGACGCGATTCAGAGTACTCGGCCGGCTGCGGGCCACCGGCAGTTCGCGTCGAAGCCAGGTCTCGTCCACGGAAAAGGTCTCGCCATCGCACAATATGACGGCGCGCTCAATTACGTTCTGTAGTTCACGAATGTTCCCAGGCCAGTTGTATGCCTGTAATAGTCCAAGGCTCTTCTTGTCGATCGTTCTGAATTTCTTACCAGCTTTCTTACTGAAACGGTCAATGAAGTACTCGACCAGCAATGGAACGTCAGCTACACGTTCGCGTAACGGCGGCACATCGACAGGGACGACATTCAGTCTGTACAAAAGATCCTCGCGGAATTTGCCCTCGGCGACGAGAGTGTTCAAATCACGATGAGTGGCTGCTATTACCTTGACGTCGATAGGAATGGCTTTATTGCTCCCCACGCGTTCGATCTCGCGCTCCTGCAATACCCGTAACAGGGCGACTTGGATCTCGGGAGGCAGGTCGCCGACCTCGTCCAGAAAAATTGTTCCGCCGTTAGCCGATTCGAAACGTCCTAGGCGTCGTTGGGTTGCGCCTGTGAAAGCGCCCTTCTCGTGTCCGAAAAGCTCGGAAGCAATTAGCGACTGTGGGATGGCCGCGCAATTCACGCCGATGAACGCCCGATCCGCGCGATTGGATCGTTTGTGGATGCTGCGGGCTATCAATTCCTTCCCTGTACCGGTTTCGCCGAGAATCAAGACTGTCGAATCGGAAGAAGCTAGCTTAGGGATTTGGCCTAGCACTTTCCGCAGCGCATCCGAGGAGCCAACGATGTCCTCAAACATGGAGTCACGATCGATCTGCTCTCGTAATGCCAGGTTTTCATTCCGTGTCCTTTCCTCCGCTCGGACGCGGTCATCGATGTCAGTTCCAGTTGCATACCAGCGGATCACTTGGCCCTGATCGTTTCGGAAAGGGTTATAACGAACAAGGAACCAACGATATTGGCCGTCTTTCCCACGGGCTCGCTGTTCAATTTCAAACGGAGCCCCGCGGCCGAGAGCAGTCTTGCGTTCCTCGCGTAATCTCTCCAAGTCGTCGGCGTGAAAGATCCGTTCGCGAAAAAGCGGAGCAATCACATCTTCCGCGGTCAGACCAGTGTAGTCGAGCGTCGCTTGGTTGGCGTAGATGGGGGCGCCCGAGGGATCCTGAACGACAATCGCCTGCGGTATCAGGTCGGTGATACGCCGGAGTTCGCGTTCGTCTTCTCGTAGCTTCGCTTCTGTTTCCTTGAGAGTTTCGATATCAGTGCATGTTCCATACCACCTGACAATCTTGCCAGTCTCGTCTCGTAGTGCCTCAACTCTCATGAGAAACCAGCGAAAGACTCCATCATGGCGACGGAGACGGGCTTCCATTTCACCTGGTTCACCCGATGTCAACTGCCCTTTGCATTTCTCCACCAGCGGGGCACGATCTTCCGGGTGGATGGCAACTTGCCAACCTGAACCATGGGATTCTTCAGGGGAAAGTCCCGTGTATTCGTGCCAGCGCCTGTTAAGGAACTCGATCGAACCATCCGGCAGCATGCACCAAGCCAGGGCCGGGATCGTGTCGATCACCTGCCTTAGGTTGCTTTCCGAATTCTTTAATTCGTCCAGCGCTTTCTGGAGTTTCTCTTGGGGTCGGTGCCGTGTCAACGAAGCCATCGCGCGATTATAAAGCGGTTATCGTTTCCTGATCAAAAAGGAATTCCTGAAGAATCAGGACGGCGTGACTGTGCAAGTACAACTGACACAGGCTATTGCAAATGGCCTGTGGCTTGCATTAGCCATCGCTCCTTCCGGAGCCGATGAGCATGACGCTGCGGATTGAACGATTCCAAGATCGAATTCGGCTCAGCGGCGAATTGCGAATTGCGCATCTGGAGCAAGTCAAAAGCGAGACCGAGGGATGTGAATCGCCTGTCGTCCTGGATTTAGAGGAAGTCGATCTCATCGATCTCGAAGGAGTTTGTTTTCTTAATGCATGTGAGGCGAAGGGGATTTCAGTACTTCACTGTTCGCCTTACATCCGGGAATGGATGCTGCAGGAGCGAGTCCGAGGGATGAGGTAGGCGTAATGAATGCGTTGCTGGATCTGGCCATAACGGCACATGGTGGCTTGGATCGCTGGAACAAGGTGACTTCCATCAAGGTCGACACCTCTATCACTGGAGCCATTTGGTACGTCAAAGGACAGGTAGATGTGTTGAAGGACGTTGTCATTAACGCAGAGACAAAACGGGAACGGCTCACGATGGAGTTTCCGGGACAGAATAAGCGAACGATCTTTGAGCCAGATCGCGTTGTCGTACAGACCGCCCAAGGCGAGGCCATCACCGCGCGCGATGATCCAAAGAAGTCATTCGAAGGTCAAACGTTCGAAACTCCGTGGGACGATGTGGATGTTGCGTACTTCAGTGGGGAAGCGATGTGGACTTACCTGACCATTCCATTTATGTACGCGCAGCCAGGCTTTGAGACAGAGGAGCTATCACCGATTCAATCAGACGGCGAGACCTGGAGGCGGCTCAAGGTAACCTTGCCCGACAATGTCAGAAGTCATACACGCACGCAGATTTCCTGTTTCGGTCCCGACGGCCTTCTGAGGAGGCATGACTATACCGTCGATATTCTTGGCGGAGCAAAGGCTTTGAATTATGCATCCGATTACCGCAACGTTGATGGGGTTGTCTTTCCTGCCACGCGCCGAGTTGTAGCTTACGAGGGTGACTACCAGCCGGTGAGAGACCCTGTTCTGGTCGCAATCGATATGAAAGAAATCAGTCTTCTTTAGAGGCGCGGCTGCGTCAGCCAGGCATGGCTTGAGCGACTAGGCTGCAGGGAGGAAATTATGTCGGAGACTCTCCAAGAAAAAAATAAGGCGCTTTTGGTTAAAGGATTTGACGCTCTGTTCAACAAGCGCGACTTCGCAGAGGCGGGAAAGTTGTGGTCGCCCAACTATATCCAACACAGCGGCCACATTCCGCCCGGAAGAGATGGGCTCTTCGGGCTTGTCAAGGCGTTCCCAGCGGACACCAAGTGGGATCACGGCATGATCATGGCGGAGGGTGAGTTTGTGATGGTCCATAGCCGGTACTCGAATGGAGACGGTTCGGCGCTCATTGTTGTGGACATCATGAGGATGAAGGACGGAATTTTCATGGAACATTGGGACGTCACGGAGGGAGCTGTCACAGAAGCTGAATCGAGGAGCAAACGTCCGATGTTCGGAGATTCGTGGCCAAAGCTCAGCTTCAAAGAGAGCAAGCTTAGCAGTGCCTGGTGAGGTTTCCATTTCAAGGGAACAACTCGAACCTTTCATCTGCCCACAACAGTTCTATGCGGAGGAAGCACATGGCTCTTATCGATCAGCATCAATCCACGACAAATCACCCACTCACCAAAGAAGAAGCGCGCGCAATCGTCGCGCCTCTCTACGAGGCCCTCAATGAACCGCTGAAAAAAGATGTCTCAGTGTTGCTTGCTCAAGCCACTAATCCCGACTACCGCTCGTGTTCGACCTTGACAGACTGCCTCGATCGCGAAGGCCTCGCCGAGATATTCAAGGCAATGGGCAGGATGGTTCCGAACCTGCGGTGGACGATTCAGGACGTATGGGCTACCGAAGACAGGATTGTGGTGCTCGGCGAGGCCAGCGGCACGCCAACGGGAAACTTTTTCGGCGTCGAGCCGACCGGTAGGAGCTTTAGAACAATCTCCCTTGATATTTTCACCGTAAAAAACGGCAAGTTGTCGTCCGCTTACCACGTCGAAAATTGGATGGGAGCGATTGCTCAAGTGAAAGGCGAATAAATGGATACGAAGGATTCTCTTCTAAACTGGGAAGTATTCGTGACACCCGGCATACCCATCGTCACTCGCGACCGGCCGCCGGACGTAGGGGAGACATTTTTTCAGGCGATGGCGTCAACTCTCATCTACGGGAACAAAGACGCTGTACTCGTCGACGCCTATCTGACAACCAAACAGACCAGTGCCTTGGCAGATTGGGTCGCGTCAAAAGGCAAAAACCTGACGACCATCTACATTACACACGGTCATGGCGACCATTGGTTCGGAGTTGGCGCTCTTCTTGAGCGATTTCCCAACGCTCAGGTGGTGGCAACACACAACACCATTCAAGTAATGCGCCAAAACGCCTCGCCGCAGGCGCTTGATGGCGCGTGGAAGCCAGGATTTCCCGGTCAGATTCCGGACAAGTTGGTGATTGCGGAAGAACTCAAAGGAAATTTCATCGATCTGGAAGGCCATCAATTGATCGCTGTGGAACTGGGTCATACCGATACTGACTACACGACCTGTTTGCACGTTCCTTCGATCGGGCTGGTGGTTGCAGGCGACGCGGTGTACAACGACGTCCACCTTTATCTTGCCGAGTCGAATGCACAGAAGCGACAGGAATGGATTGCCGCACTCGACAAGATTGAATCGCTCAACCCGCTCGCGGTGGTCGCTTCGCATAAACGGCCGGAGAACGAAGACAATCCCAGGATTATCGAAGAGACGCGGCAGTACATCCGCGACTTTGATCGCTTGGTGCAGACGACAAACACCGCGCAAGAGCTCTACGTCAAGATGCTGGAGATTTATCCGAATCGAGTCAACCCTGGCTGGGCGCTGTGGAGTTCGGCGCACGCGGCGAAACCATAGATAGGACAAATGGGTCCTGCAAATAAGAAAGGAAACGTCTAGATGTCGAATAGCGCAATTGCCGCGCCTACACAATTTCTCCAAACCTCAAAAGAGAAATACGCCTATCGGCGTTTCGGCAAAAAGTCTAAGTATCCGTTGCTCTTCATGCAGCACTTCACGGGCACTCTCGATAACTGGGATCCAGCCGTAACGGACCCACTGGCCGAGAACCACGACATCATCCTCTTCGACAATGCCGGTGTGGGCGGTTCTACGGGCAAAGTGCCTACGACAACGGCGGGGATGGCGGAACACGCCGCTGCGTTTCTCGGTACGCTCGGGATCGAGACATGTGATGTTCTGGGATTTTCTCTTGGCGGGGTAATCGCTCAGCAGATGGCGCTGGACAATTCCAAAGTGTTTCGCAAGATGATCCTCGTCGGAACGGCCCCACGCGGCGGTGAGGATATCATGCACCTCGAAAAGCCGAGCCTCGCGAAATTCCTTCACGATACAACTCTCAAGGGATACGAGGTACTGCAGAAGATCTTCTTTCCGCCGACAGACACGAGCCAGGCGGCTGGCAAGGAATTCATCGGACGCCTCATGCAACGTAAGCAAGATCGGGACCCGATAGCGGGACCCGAGGTCGCGCAAGCGCAGATGGCCGCATTTCGCGAATGGGAGAAATATTCAGGCAGTCGATTCGCTGACTTGAAGCGGATTCAGCAGCCAACGCTCGTCGTCAACGGAATCCATGACGAGATGATCCCTGTCGCAAACTCCTACTGGTTGAGCGAGAACCTGCCCAATGCGGTTCTGCTGACCTACCCTGACGCGGGCCACGGGTCGCTGTTCCAGTGGCACGATTCCTTTACGCGCCAGGCCAGGGCATTTCTTGCCGCAGATTCGTCCTACGCACCGTACTAAGGTGGATTCGTTTGACCCGCTGAAAATTTCGTTAGTCGATGCAAAAGGAGACCATGTATGAGCAACTATTCGCACCAGACTGTGCCGACTCAGTTCGTCGAGGCCGGCGGTCTTCGTTTTGCCTATCGACGATTCGGCAGAGCCGGCAGCGTTCCTCTGGTTTTTCTGGAGTACTTCAACTCCAACATGGATAGCTGGGACCCAACGGTCACAAACAGCCTGGCAGCGGATCATGAGGTGATTTTGTTTGACAACGCAGGCGTCGGAGCTTCGGGCGGAAACACGCCGGACAGGGTTGAAAAGATGGCGGACCATTGTTTTACATTCTGCCGGGCGCTCGGGCTGAAGGCGGTTAACATCGTGGGCTTCTCGCTGGGTGGGATGATTGCTCAGCAGCTAGCCCTGGATCATCCGCAATTTGTCCAGCGTCTCGTCTTGTTGGGAACAGGTCCGCGCGGGGGTGAAGGTTTGACCTTCACGGAGCTAACGCCGGAGGAACAAGCGGATCCAGTTGCATTCCTGTTAGGCGCGTTCTTCGCTGCTTCCGACACTAGCCAGGCGGCTGGTCGCGAGTACATTGACAGGCTCGAATCTCGCAAGGAAGATCGTGATGGCCCTGTGTCTAGGGACTCGGCCGTCGCGCAGCTTACCGCCATCAGAGAATGGGGAACCATCCCAGAAACAGGCCGTTACGCCACATTGAAAGACATCACGCAGCCAACATTGATCGTTCACGGGAATAAAGACATTGTCGTTGCGCCGATCAATGCGTTGATCTTGGCCGAGCACCTGCCAAACGCACAGTTGATTGTGTATTCCGATTCGAGTCATGGAGCCCAATATCAGCACGCGCGAACATTCCTGCAGCATGTGCGGTTGTTCCTGGACGGACGGGACACTACAGCCGAAATGGAGAGGACACCTCTCGAGGCTTCTGTCACGCGGTCGTAGTTGCGGAAATGATGAACGTGGTCTGAGTTACGACAACAGTTTCGGAAGCCTAAACCAATGGGAGGTTAAGTGACCGCGGAAGAAGTGCTTCGACTTCACACGGATGGCTTCAACCGAGCACTGCAACAGCACGATTACGCGGCACTGGGGGCAATCTACTCGAACCGTTATATGCTCGTTCGCCCAGACGGGTCCGTGCTGAACAAGGAACAAGTGTTGAAGGATCTGATTGAACACAAAGTGGCATTCCACCCGATTGATCTTACAGGCGTGGCCGTGCGCCTTCTTGGGTCAACCGCAATCTTGACCGCCGAAACCACAATCCTATCCTCCCGCGATGGAAAGCACACATACCGACATATTCGAATCGTCGCTGTATACGCTCAGGAGGTCGATGCAATCAGACTCGTCCATTTTCAGGCCACGGAGATTTCGGACGATGTGTCCGCCGAGCAGAAGGAGAAGCTATGAAATCTACAAACCAGACCGTCCGAGAAAGCCAGTGATCCGAAGAGTGGAGCTGGAACGTTTCAGCTTGACTACCTCAAAGCCATTGGATCAAGTTGTCGCGGCCTTCAATGCCGCGATTGGACATCCCAATATCAAGGAGTTCTGGGAGTCCGCTCACCGCGCAAAGTCAATGGCTGAACTGGAGAGCATAGTTCAGAAGTCTGTCGGCAGCGCGGGATTGATGTTGTTTGTGGAATTCGATCACGGTTCGGTTGTACGCAAGCAAACGCGTAGCGACACGCCCCGGATTTTCCGCTTCTTGATTGGCAATCCTCTCATCATGAAGGAAATGGCGAAACATGTTCCGGACGCCGGGTCTTATGCTCCTGTGACGGTTCTCGTCGATGAACGTCCGGACGGCGTTCACCTGTCCTACGACCGGATGGCGAGTTTCCTGAAGGCATACGGCAACGCCGAAGCACTCAAAGTCGCCAAAGATCTGGACGAAAGAGTTGAGGCGCTACTCGCATCGGCTGCAGGTTAACGCCGAAAAGGAAATGTCGATATGGCAGACTCCGCGAACGAAAGCCCGCATCCTCTCGTCAAGAAGGTGCTCGATTCCAAGCCGCCGATCGCGAAACTCATCGACTTTGAAGTGGAACGAGTTGCCCCCGGACACGCTATTGCAGTGCTGGAAGCTGGACCGCAACACGCGAATCCAATGGGTACTCTCCATGGAGGTGTTTTGTGCGATGTCGCCGATGCGGCGATGGGAATAGCGTTCGCATCAACCCTGGAACACGATGAATCTTTCACGACCATGAATCTCGCGATCAATTTTTTTCGACCCGTCTGGAACGACAGACTTCGCGCTGAGGCGCAGGTGATCAATCGCGGAAAGAATGTTGGCTACGTCGAATGCGAAATCACCAGTAGTGATGGGAAACAGGTCGCGAAAGCAACTTCAACATGCTGCGTGTTGCGGGAAGAACGGTCCAAACAACGATAGCTCGATCCTGGGTGCACCGACGCTTACGGGCATGTCCGAATGCCCGAGGCACTTTCAGTAACTTACCGCAAGCTGCGGCCCTTTCACGGCGGTAGCCATGCGCCAATCGCGATCGGTAGTGCGTATGCGGACTGTTTGCCAAGAAGAACACAAGGCGAACAAAACTTACCGGCAGTTTTACCGGCAGTCGGCTTTTCCTGCAATGACTATCAGTGGCTTACAGCGCCGGGAGGCACCTCTAAGTACTTGCAATCACTGTTAATTTTAGCCTGAAAAGGCTGGCGTCGGCGGTTCAACTCCGTCCCTGGCCACCACATTCTAAAGGGCTTGCTTGAATTGCCTGCCACGGCTTCAGTCCGCTCTCGGTCCGCATCTGAAACGCGCGTAAGAAGACTGATGCGTATGTCTGTGACCTTGAAGAACCTATCTTGATCTGTATTCCTACTCAGTCCGCTGTCAGTCCGTTTTTGCCTGGCGCGTGGCTGAGAATCGCAGTTAGCATTTTCCCTGCTGCGACCATGCGATCGCGACTGACTGCGTGGGTGTAGAACTGAAGCGTCAGCTTGACGTCGCTGTGGCGAAGCAGCGATTGCACGGTCTTTGGATCGGTTCTGATCCGGATGAGAAACGATCAGGAGACGGCAGTCACGCCCCGGTGTGATTGGGATCACTTGCACCTGAGGCACTGTCGGCCTAAACTCACATCATGCGACGTCTTGCCGCCATCGCTGTCGTTCTCCTGATGATCTGCTGGACGGCGGCGCCACTGTTGGCATGCATGATTCCGGGCAGAGCAATGACAGCCCAGGAACACGAATGCTGCAAGCGTATGGCCGAGATGTGCGGTTCGGCGAACATGCCGCAATCGCACTCTTGCTGCAAGACAGAAGTTCGACCGGTCACAAGCATGGTTGTGACCCACAACCAGCAGTCTGGCCCGATATTGCAAATCGTTGCGGCGGTCCCTGTTCCAACCTCGCCACGGTCCTCTGACTGGTTTGACAAGAACACTCCCCACCATCCGCCAAGCGAATACCTACCTGATACCACTGTCCTGAGAATCTAGACAGATCTCCGTCCGCCCGCTTGTTTTGGGCGTAAGCCCGAAGTGTCTTTCTACAGACGGAGAGAATTATGAGACTTCTATACGCGTTGCTCTTAGTGTGCGCCTGCGTGCTGAGTGCTGCAGCCGAGGACCCTTTTCCCACTGCAGATGCATTGTTGCCGCAGCACCAGCATTCCACCGTATCTGGTCCTGCCTTTACGCTCGACGAGATCGAGCAGATGGCGCTGCTCAGCAATCCCGAGATTCAGGTCGCGGTTCGTCGATTAGCGGTGGTTGAAGCCCACCTACCCGCGGCTGGCACCCTCGATGATCCTTCATTGATGTATCGCGGCTGGGGTGTACCACTGCGCCGTCCTTGGGATTACAACGCCGCTCAAAATATGGTCATGGTGAGTCAGACTTTTCCGGGGTTCGGAAAACGAGGGCTACGCTCTGACATTGCCACAAGCGATGTAGCCGAGGCGAAGGCTGCGCTCGATACCACAAGACTCGATGTCCGGGTGCAGGTGCGCAAGGCATTCTATGATCTGCTGCGCACTCAAGACGAGCTTCGCATCCACGACGGGCACGTTGCCATCGCTCGGCAGGCAGTGGAGGCGGCTAGGATCAAATACACGGTCGGCAAAGTGCCTCAGCAAGACATCCTGAAGGCACAAGTCGAACTTACCCGCTTGGCCGAGCACCTGATTCGCTTCGATCAGGATGCTGAAATCGCACGCGCTCGCCTGAATACCCTCCTTGGGCGCGATCCCGCCGCGTCCATCAACGTTCGCGGAGATTACGGCATTCCTCAGCAGTTGCCGGCGACAGAAGCGCTGGAAAAGCTGGCGATTGCCTCGCGGCCCGATTTGGCCCAAGCGCGAGCCGCCTTGGAGAAGAGCCATCAACAGCAAGCACTGGCGAGCAAGGATTACAACCCCGATTTCACAGTTTCGGGAGGGTTCATGCTCATGCCGAGCGGATCGAACTTCCGCAACAACTACATGGTGGAAGGCTCGATCAACCTGCCCTGGCTGAACCGGCGTAAGCATGACGCCGACATCTCCGAGGCCAAAGCTCAAGTGAACGAGCAAGATGCGGAACTTGCCGCGTTGCGAAACGCCGCCTTTGGTCAGATTCAGGAAGCTCTGGTGCAGGTGCGGTCTGCGAAGAGGTTCGCCGATCTTTATAAGAGTTTGCTGCAGCCCCAGGCTACGGCCACTCTGCGCTCGACGGTCATCGCTTACGAGAATGACCGCACCGACTTCCTCAATCTGCTCGACAGCCAGATGACAGTCGTGGACATCGACCTCGCTTACTTTCAAGCACTCGCGGACTTCGAAACGCGATTTGCCGATCTGGATCTGGCAGTCGGAGCGCCCATTGACAGGACGGAACAACCGAATACACCGGAGGTGACGAAATGAGCGAACGCACTTATAAGCAAGCTTTTGTGATTAGCGCAGTGATTTGCTTCGTGTTGGCTGGGGCGCTCGCGTATTCGATCTGGGGCCGCCGCTATCTTTCGCCGGCGAACGACAATTCCAGCCCGGTGATGGCCAAAGGCCCCGATGTTTCGGACCAACCAGAAGCCCAGACAGTCTCTGCCTCCGGAGCTTCTGTGGCACTTGTTCCGCTGCAACTGTCCCCGCAACGGATGCAAGCCATTGGAGTGAAGACTGCGCTGGTTGAGAGGCAGAACGTCAGCAACGAACTGCGCGTGCCGGGGAATGTGGACATGAATCAGAGGCAGCTCGCCTACGTGCAGACGCGCTTTCCGGGTTGGATTCAAAAGGTGTTTGCCAATGCCACTTACCAGTACGTACGAAAGGGGCAGCCGGTATTCACCATCTACAGCCCTGAGTTGGTCAGTACCGAGCAAGAATATCTACTGGCCAAACAAAACCAACAGACCTTCTCGATTGATGCGCATGGGATGGCTGCTCGCGAGGGAGATTGGCTTCTTCAGGCCGCTGCCGATCGTTTGCGCCAATTCGGCGTGCCGCCGAGTGAGATCGCGAGGCTGGAGCAAGCCGGCACGGTGCAGCACGACGTGAGCATCGATTCCCCTGCGTCTGGCTACATCACCGACTTTAACGCTCTTCCCAATCAATACGTGCAGTCGGATACGAAGCTCTACACCATCGCCGATCTTTCCACGGTCTGGGTGAACGCCAACGTATTTCAAACTGACATTAGCGCCTTGAAACCAGGGATGCCGGCCACAGTGACGGTCGATGCTTATCCGGGCCGGACGTTTAAAGGACGGATTGATCAAGTCCTGCCTCAGGTCGACGCTACGACGCGCACCGTTCCCGTGCGCTTCGTCTTCAACAATCCGGGAGTCGCGCTGAAGCCTGGCATGTACGTCAACGTCAGCATCGCAGTTCCTCTCGGCCGTCAACTTGTCATTCCTGCTTCAGGCGTCCTGCATTCTGGCACGCGCGATTTAGCTTTCATCGACCGCGGCGACGGGTATCTCGAACCACGTGAGATTGAGGTAGGGCCGCGGCTGGATGATCACGTCGTGGTTCTGACGGGTTTGAAGGTGGGCGAACATATTGTCAGCTCGGCGAATTTCCTGGTGGATTCAGAATCGCAACTGCAGGCGGCGATTGGATCGTTCACGCCTCCTCCGCCTGGTGCAGGAGTCGCAGCGGCGATGAACGGTCCAGCCGAGCGGATTGCCATCGATTTCAGCACAGATCCATCCCCTCCGCACAAAGGATCGAACTTGGTCCAAGTCAAGCTCACGGGCCCCGACGGAAAACCAGTCGCTGGGGCCGAAGTCACCGCGACCTTCTTCATAGGAGCCATGCCGGCCATGGGCATGGCCGCTGTGCGAAGCGAGGCGAAGCTCCGCGAAAAAGGTGATGGCGTTTACGAAGCCTCGCTCGATCTCGAAACAAGCGGGACCTGGCAGGTCACGTTAGTAGTGAAACACGCCGGTCAGACCATTGCCAGCAAACAGCTCAGCGTGAGCGCTACGGGAGGCATGTGATGATCTCCCGAATCATTGAATGGTGCGAACAAAACCGGTTTCTGGTCTTTACTGGGGTCGTGCTGCTTACCATAGCGGGGGTTTGGAGCCTGCGTCACATCCCACTCGACGCACTTCCCGACATCAGCGATGTGCAGGTGGTCGTCCACACCGAATGGCCGGGCGAACCACCGAACGTGATCGAGGACCAGGTCACTTATCCAATTGTGACCACTTTGCTGGCGGCGCCACACGTGAAGTCGGTGCGCGCCCAAACCATGTTTGGGGACTCGTATGTTTTCGCCGTATTTGAAGATGGGACGGATCTTTACTGGGCGCGTTCGCGGGTGACTGAGTACCTGCAGCAGATTGGCGGCAGGTTGCCGGCGGACGTTCATCCGGCCATCGGGCCCGATGCGACCGGGGCCGGCTGGGTGTATGAGTACGCCGTCATCGATCGGACTCACACCAAGAGCCTGGCGGATCTGAGGGCCCTACAGGACTGGTATCTCCGCTACCAGCTTGAAACCGTCCCCGGCGTGGCCGAGGTTGCAACTATCGGCGGCTACGTCCGGCAATACCAGGTCAAGCTCGATCCCAACAAGCTGTTCTCGTATGGCATTCCCGTCTCTACGGTGATTGACCGCGTGCGCGACAGCACGAATGAAGTGGGTGGCAACGTCCTGGAAATGAGTGGCGCCGAGTACATGGTGAGAGGTCTTGGCTACCTGCGCTCGGTGGCCGATTTGGAAAACGTTCCGGTCGCGACGAAAAATGGAACGCCTGTGCTGCTGCGCGATCTGGGCAGCGTGGATTTCGGGCCGGAGGTACGCCGCGGAGCTGCCGATTGGCAGGGCGAAGGGGAGGCCGTTGGCGGCATTGTGGTCATGCGGTTCGGTATGAACGCGCTTGACGTGATCAGTGGTGTGAAAGCCAAGCTGCGAGAGATTGCGCCGTCACTTCCTCCCGGAGTGGAAATTGTGACCGGCTACGATCGCTCGTGGCTAATCAATGAATCCATCAAGACCCTGAAGCGGGATCTGATTCTGGAAGCTATCATCGTCAGCTTCGTATGCATTGCATTCCTGTTCCATCTGCGTTCAGCGTTGGTGCCCATCATCACCCTGCCAATCGCTGTGCTCGCGGCCTTCATCCCAATGTACTTTCTGAACGTCAGCTCCAACGTGATGTCGTTGGGCGGACTGGCATTGGCCATTGGGGTGTTGATCGATGCCGCGATTGTAATGGTCGAGAACGGCTACAAGCATCTGGCGGAACGTAGCGGCCTTGCTGCCGGCGAGCATACGGAGAAGCTCAGTTCTCAAGAACGTAGAGCTATTTTGGTGCGATCGGCGAAGCAGGTCGGCCCTGCCTTGTTCTACTCGCTGATTATCATTCTGGTGTCGTTCCTTCCCGTGTTCTTGTTGGAGGCGCAGGAAGGCCGAATGTTCCGGCCACTAGCCTGGACCAAGACATCGGCGTTGGCCTTTTCCTCGCTGCTTTCGATCACCTTAGTCCCCGTGCTGATGCCGTTATTCATTCGAGGCCGGTTGCGTCCTGAATCCCAGAACCCCGCAGCGCGGGTCACTCAAGCCATCTATCTGCCCGTCTTGCGGTGGTGTCTGCGGCACTGGAAATTGCTGACCGCGATCAACCTGATCTTTCTGGCCGTAACCATTCCGTTGTACTTCAAACTCGGTAGCCAATTCATGCCCGCCTTGTACGAAGGATCAGCTCTCTACATGCCCACCGCCTTGCCGGGCATCTCGATTCAGCAGGCAACCTCGCTGATGCAGGAGCAGGACCGTATGATCCGTTCCTTTCCCGAAGTGGAAAGCGTGTTCGGCACGGTGGGCCGTTCCGACAGCGCCACCGACAACGCGCCGCTCGATATGTATGACACAACCGTTATGTTGAAACCCCAGGAGAAGTGGCGGCCGGGCATGACCTATGAAAAGCTGATCGCGGAAATGGATGCCAAGCTCCAGTTTCCCGGTCTGACCAACACCTGGACGATGCCAGTGCGAAACCGGCTCGACATGGAACTTACGGGCATCAAAACCCCGGTGGGTCTGAAGATCCAAGGGCCCGATCTGTCTCAGATTCAGGAGATCGGCGCACGGATACAGCAGATCCTTACTGCCATACCTGCGACCAGTTCGGTATTCGCAGAGCGAGTGTCGCAAGGGTTTTATTTGAACGTAGAAGTCAATCGACCTGAAGCTGCGCGATATGGACTTACAGTCGGAGACGTTCAGCGCGTCATTACCTCTGCCATCGGCGGCTCGAATGTTGCTCAGAATGTCGAAGGTCGCCAGCGCTTTCCAATCAATGTCCGCTACGAGCGAGATTTCCGTGGCGATCCTGAAGATTTCGGCCGCGCCTTGGTGGGCACTCCGTCGGGTGCACAAATCCCAATCGGCGAGATAGCTCGCCTTTCATTCTCCCGCGGGCCGGCGATGATTCGAGATGAAGACGGAGCGCTCACCGGCTATGTGTATCTCGATTTGAAAACGAAAGACTACGGCGGCTTTGTGGATCAAGCAGACAAGCTGCTTCGCAACAAACTGGAACTGCCGGCAGGCTACACTTATCGCTGGGCGGGCGAATACGAGTTTGAACTGCACGCCAAAGAGCGGCTGAAGATTATTCTGCCGATCGTGTTCTTTGTCATTTTTCTGTTGCTCTACATGGTATTCAAGTCCGCAGCCGAAGCAGCGGTGCTGATCTTCCCGACGCTCTATGCCATGTCTGGCGGACTCATCTTGCAATGGGTGCTGGGATACAACTTCAGCGTTGCAGTGTGGGTGGGATACATCGCGCTGTTTGGTATCGCGGTCGAAACCGGGGTGGTGATGGTGGTTTATTTACACGAGGCTCTTCAAAGCCGACTTGCCATCGGTACACCGTTGACTGACGATGATGTTGAGCAGGCCACGATCGATGGTGCAGTTCAGCGATTGCGTCCGAAATTGATGACCGTCACCGCCGTAATTCTGAGTCTTGCGCCGATTTTGTGGGAGTCGGGAATCGGGTCGGATGTTATGAAACCGATCGCCGCCCCTATCGTAGGCGGGATGATTACATCGACTATCCATGTCCTGATTCTGGTCCCGGTCTTCTTCTTCTTAATGAAGCGACGTGCGTTGCGGCATGGCACGCTGGCTGAACAACCGGCAAGGGAACAACTGTGAATATTGGCAACGTCCGGGTTCTGCGCGTTCTCAAATTCGCTAACGCTTGCTAGACCTCGGGCCTAGTGCACTCAGCAACAGTCGCACGCTCGTCCGCGCATCGACTGGATACCCTCGCGCACGATGATAGGAATTATGACCAGCGCTGCGGCGGAGTCGGCCCATGCAATGTGCCAGATAGTGTTTACTCCGATGCCTGCCAGGGCAATCCAAGAAAGATACGCGCACAGTGCGGATTCGGCAGCATCGGCCCTGAGGGCCGCGCTGTTGGTGATCACTGACAACCGGCGCTTCTGTTGAGCGAGCCACGGCATAATCAGGGCTGCGCCCGCCAGAATTGCCAGTCCCCAGTAGGTGGGCTGAGGCTGTTGATATCCGAGGAGTGATATCGCCAAGACTGCTGCGACGCACGCCGCAACCGCGAAAAGCAGCGCTCCGGCGATTCGGGCGGCCTGTCGCTCCACATGTTCTGATTGGGATTGCTCCCGAAAGCGCCATACCACGACCATAGCCGAGAGGAGTTCGATTACGCTGTCCCCACCGAATGCGAGCAGCGCGGGGCTGTGTGCCACCCAGGCCGTCCAAAGGGAGACAAATGCCTCGACGCCCATCCAAGCAATCGTAATGGTTTGGATCTGCTGAATCCGCCTCAGGGTAGCGTCTGATGGAACTTGGAGTACCGAAGCCATCTGCCCGCATTATGGCACGGCACACCTCGCCACTACTGTGCGAGAGAGAAATAACGCTTGACCCTGGAACTAGTTCCAGGGTGTAAGCTCGCTTCCGAAGGAGAGCTCTGTGCAATCCAGTGAACTCGCGTCTCTCACGGGCGTTAGCACTGACACCTTGAGGCACTATGAGAGATTAGGACTCCTTCCGAAGCCACCAAGAACTAATGGAGGATATCGAGATTATCCTCCGCATTCACTTGACCGGGTTCGCTTGATTCGCTGCGCTTTGAGCGTTGGGTTCTCCTTGCCGGAGCTAACCACAATCCTAGAGATGCGCGACCGAGGAGAAGTTCCGTGCCGGCGAGTTCGGGCAATGGCAGAGTCAAAGTTAGATCAGGTGAAGCAACAGATCGAAAACTTTATGAAAATGCGAAATCGCCTGGAGGCAATGCTAGAGCATTGGGACTTCAAGTTGGCCCGCACGCGGCGGGGACAACGAGCGCGACTGCTGGAGGATTTGCCACAAGGGGACAGGGGAAAGGGTCTACGTCGCCCTTTCACCAAGAAAATCAGAAAGGAATCACGTCCATGAAACTCATTATGATTTTGGCTCTACTCGCGCTTACGTCGGGAGTTCAAGCCCAGAAAAAGACGTCCGAGGAAGGCTCTGGCAAGCCCCATTGCGAAATGATGAAACGAGGCGAGAAGGGCATGGGGTTCTCACAGCAGACGACAACTCACCATTTCCGATTGCTTGCGGACGGCGGCGCGATCGAAATAGAGACGAATGACCCGAAGGACAGCGGTACCCGAGATCAGATCCGCCAACATCTCTCGCACATCGCGACGATGTTTTCAGCTGGCAACTTCGACATTCCAATGTTCATTCATGACCAGACGCCACCGGGCGTGCCAACGATGACGGAACTGCGCGATCAAATTCACTATGACTTTGAGACGATGGACTCGGGAGGCAGGGTCCGAATTCACACGACCAATGCGCGGGCCGTGGAGGCTGTCCACGAATTTCTTCGATTTCAGATTACCCAGCACCAAACGGGTGATCCTATGAGCCCGCCGGACAGCTCAGCTAAGTAACGCTGAAAGACCTCGGAGGCTCCTCTGATTGCGTGGAAAGTGCATCCAGCGTTTGTGGTGGTCGTCGTCGTGGCCGCGAAACGGCCGCGCACCTTCCACGAAGCCTGGAATTCAGGGGTTCATTCGATTCTGCATAGGCAGTAAAGAAACTGCTGGACCACGCCAAACGGTGTGTGGTGCATTTCTTCGCGGCTATCCAACAGGCGAAAACGCACGCCGAACTGTTGGTGTAACGACTCCGCATCGTAGCGAACAACTTCCAGGCCGCTGCACTTGGTTGGTCCCTCCGGTCCGAAAGTGCTGACGATCACGCTGCCTCCATGCTTCACAGCGCGCGCGACTTGACGGACGTAAGCGACACGGTCGCTCGGCGAGGTAAGGAAATGAAAGACAGCACGGTCATGCCAAACATCGTAAGCAGACGGCCCCAGTTCATCCCTAGTGATATCGGCGACGAGCCAATGGACACACTCAGAAGCCGTTCCTAGTCGTTTCCTGTTCGCGTCGATGGCAGTTTGGGAAATATCGAGGACGGTAATGTTCTCGTATCCACGGGCGAGAAGGTCATCGACCAGCGTGGATTCACCGCCGCCAACGTCAACGATCGAAGCAGAGGCCCCAGCACCGGTTTGTTCTATCAGATGGAGCGAAGTCTCAAGGTGCGGACGGTACCAGCTGACTACATTCGGAGCTTTCTCTGTGTAGATCTTTTCCCAATGGGTTTGTGCATCCATACCAGCCAAAGCCCTTGTATTGATGGACTCTGCTTAATGATAGGCCTGTCATATACATGGCGGAACTGAAATCTTTCCTTGCCGAGCCCTAGAATGAAGGAAGGAAGGAAGGAAAGGGGCAAGCCATGAAATTCAGCATAAAGGGTTTGGCTTTAGCGTCGGGAATCCTGTGGGGATTGGCGATGCTGGGCATGGGTCTGGCGAACTTGATCTGGAGCGGCTATGGTCAGCAATTCCTCCAAACAATGTCGTCGGTCTACTTCGGCTACCATGCTACTCGCAGCATCGCAGAAGTCATCGTCGGGACTCTCTATGGAGCCGTAGACGGTCTCATCGCTGGCGCTGTCCTCGCTTGGCTCTACAATCATTTTGCTAAGCCGAGCGTCTAGCGACCGAGAGCTTCCCGAAGGGCGACGCTGCTAAGATTCGAGTGTGAGCGTGCGCGAGCCAACGGATCGTTACCTCTCGCCCGAACAGGCGAAGCGTTTCTATGACCGCCTCGGCTCAGCGCAAGACTGGCAAGGTTTCTACGAAAATCCCGCCGTCAATGAACTGATTACGCATGCCGCGTTCGATTCAGCGCACTCGGTATTCGAGTTCGGGTGTGGGACGGGCGCGTTAGCCGCTCGCCTGTTGCAGGATCACTTGCCAGCACATGCTCGCTACGTTGGGCTGGACATCAGCGGCACAATGGTCTCGCTTGCGCGGGAGCGTTTAAAACCGTGGTCAGAACGCGCCCGTGTCGATCAAAGCGATGGCACCCCCTGCATAACTCAGCCTGATCACAGCTTTGACCGTTTCGTTTCGACCTACGTGTTCGACCTTCTGGCTCCCGACTTCGTACATCGACTTTTGTCCGAGGCTCACCGCGTGCTCGTGCACGGAGGCAAGCTTTGTCTGGTAAGCATGACCTTCGGTGCGTCTCCCCTCTCCCGTCCGGTCTGCTGGGGCTGGCAACGCCTGTGGCGGCTCAGTCCGGGTATCGTAGGCGGGTGCCATCCTATCGAATTGTGCGACTATGCGTCATCGAACGACTGGAGTCTCGTTAACCGAGCTACTTTGACAAGCTGGGGCATCAGTTCGGAAGTCGTTATAGCCTCAACGAAGTAGCAGGCAAGGAAGCCTCCGCCCAAGTTCCAGTGCTTTGGATTACAGCCTCTCTGCTCCTCAAGTTCAGGACAAGTTGTTCCCGAAACGATGCAGGCGCAGGAGCGACTCGTTTGGTTCGCCCAGCTAAGCGAGACTCACCCGACTTCGAGTGCGCAAGCAGCACGGGCTTGAAATTGGGGCCGACGCTTAGGCGAACATCGGCGCTGGTCACAGCGCCCCCTCGATTTCGCCAGTCCCACGCGGACTAGCGGTGGATCAGAACCCAACTCCACGATTACTTGCCGTTTGCTCGCATCCGTCATGTTGGCGATTGGCGGTGTGTTTACGCCGGTGCTTGCTAAGGCCGGCGTCGGGGGTTCAACTCCCTCCCTGGCCACCAAATCAGCTAAAATCAATCGTTTATTTCTCCTTGTTAATCCTTTACATCTGCCAGGAATCTCATTAATCGATAATCTTCGATGTTCGTAATCTTCTGTGTTCATTGGATTTAAAGAATGGTAGAGCGCAGCCCATAAGGGCTTGGCGTCAACGAAATCTAGCAAGTCTCATCCTTTATTAATTACTTCTATTAATTACTTCTCTTGGGAGTGCGATGCGAGAGACTCCGAAGAACCCATCCGAGTTCCAATGGCTACCGCCGTTGCAAGGCGATCCCTCGTGCACAGTCGCGGTGTTTGGAGAAGAAGCTTCAGCAACTTGAGACACCCCACTCCAAATCCTTATCCGACAAACAACCACATGCGAAGACTTTCTCGGTGCTGAGGTTCCGCTCACGATTAGTGCAACACTTCACCCTCGACATTCATTGCCACCGCGGAGGCAGGGCCCGCATCTATTTATATCGTAGGACGATGTTTACTTCTCGACGTGCCGAGGAGGCGCAATGACGAAGAAGGCGGCAGTGCACAAGGCTCTCGAATCGACTTCGAGCCTGAACCGGCTCCCTCATTTGGCGGACAGTCTGTTGCACTTCAATCTTTCTGACGAACTCCGCCGCTTGCGAGAAGAGGACTCTTGGACCCGCGGAAGCGGACGCAGTTCCAAGACACTTGCGAAGTATCCGGATTTCCGAATCGTGCTCGTCCTGATGAAGCCTGGTTCTGAGATGAAGGAACATCACGCGGACGCGAGGATCTCGATTCAAACCATCCAAGGCAGAATTCATCTCCAGCTTGCGGACCAAGCTCTCGAACTCGGCAGAGGCGAATTAATGTGCCTGGAATCGGGCATCGCTCACGACGTGAAAGCAATCGAGGAAAGTGCGTTCCTCATAACAGTCTCTTGGCCGGGAGGAAGTGCGGAGGAGAGGCACGCGATGAGCTGATCGGCGCATCATCGGTGCTTGATACGACAAAGGAGGTGTTCATGGCTGCTCAAGAGATTCCTTTAGCGGGTTTGCGAACTAAATTGTTGAGCCGCGGCATCGTCGCCGAAGGCACCATGGTCTTTCACTTCGCCAAACCCTCAGTGTTCAGCTTCAAAGCTGGACAGGCGGCGGATCTTACACTGCTTAATCCGCCCGAAACCGACTCAGAAGGAAATATCCGAACCTTCTCAATCGCGAGTCCTCCATTTGAAGATCAACTCACGTTTGCAACCCGGATGCGGCACACGGCATTCAAACGGTCGTTGAAGACCGCGCCGGTCGGTACCGAGATCAACATCGCTTCGGCTAGTGGTTCCTTTACGCTCCACAAAAATGCAAACAAGCAGGCGGTTTTTCTCGCTGGGGGAATTGGGATTACGCCGTTCTTGAGCATCGTTCGCCAGGCCGATCATGATCAGTTGCCGCACAAGCTGTACCTGTTCTATTCCAATCGGCGACCAGAAGACGCAGCGTTTCTCGATATTCTCCAAGGCCTGGAAAAGACAAATCCAAATTTCCGGCTCAGCGCCACTATGACCGAAATGGCTCACTCCGGTCGCGAATGGAGAGGTGAAACTGGTTTCATTAACGGAGAGATGTTGGCCAGACACTTGGGAGCGCTGCAGGGGCCGATCTACTACATTGCCGGACCTCCACCCATGGTCGCGGCCATGCGCGAGATGCTCGTAGGTGCCGGCGTCGATGAGGACGATATTCGAAGCGAAGAATTTGCGGGCTACTGAGACAGTCCGCGGAAGTTTGAGGTAATGAACATGCCCGACATCTCTGAAGTTCTCTCATGGCTAACTTACCTGGACCGTCAGTGTCCAGAATGCACGCAAATCGAATGGCCAACCGACGATTGAACCGAGGCAAAAGATGATCAACTTGAAGCGCGTATATGAATCGAGGAGAAAGAATGATGGCAAGAAGTTTCTCGTTGAGAGGTTGTGGCCGCGTGGTGTGAAGAAGACTGCTCTTGCCGATGCTGTCTGGTTGAAGGATGTTGCGCCCAGTACCGAGCTTCGAAAGTGGTTCGGTCACGATCCCAAGAAATGGGCGGAGTTCCAGCGTCGTTATCAGACCGAACTGAAGCAGCACGAAGAAGGCCTCGAACCTATTCTGCGGGCCGCTCGACACGGCACTGTAACCCTGCTCTACAGCTCTCGCGACACTGCGCACAACAACGCAGTCGTCCTCTGGGAATACTTGGAAGGGAAGCTGGGGTCCAACCGCGAATCAAAGCGAGGGAAGTCGGCGGCGTAGTTCGCCTTTCTGCCCCTGAACCTGTATAGACGGATCCACTTCTGTTGTCGCTCTAATGTGCACAGAAGGGGTTCCGTCTATTCTTGTAAAAGTGCCAGACGTATTCTTACGCCGCCGAAGAGCACAGCGGGCACGCGCCGGAGTTGCGATATTCAACAACGGCCTCCAATTTCTTGGCCAGCATCTCAAACGCGGCATGCACGTCTTCTCCGACTTCGCGTTCGACATCTTCGAACTTCTCGTGCAGAGCTTCCTGCTCAGTGGTCGAGAGAGTCTGCTGTGCTAGCGGAAACAGCAGGAAGTCCTCTTTCCAGATATGCGCGGGGTACAGTTCGGCAAGCTGTTGGAGCAGATCGATAACACGGTACCGCACCACGGCCGGGTTGTGGACGTAAACTGCTGCCACTTTCGCCAATTGACCAACCAGTTGCTTGGCCGAGCGATGCTCTCGTTCCAAGGATTCCAACTCGCGCCTGGTGCTTACGTTCGCCTTGGTAGCCAGCAGAGGAAACAGATGCTGCTCTTCCTTTTCGTGATGGCATTGATCGGCAAATACTCGCAAGAACTGCACGAGATCGGCAAGCACACTTGGATCAACTTGCTTGCCGGAATCGAGCAGTTCGGCGACCGCACTCATGCCGGCCACAACTTGCTGAATCACCTGGTGATCGTGTTTCAATTCGTGAACGAAGTCACTCATGGCATTTCTCCTTCTTCCGGTCGGGCCGGGCAAGAATCAGCAGGAACGTGCTTTGGCGAATTGCCTCCAGGTCGTGAGATACGTCGCGGTCGAGCGCCAGCAACTCTCCCCTGGGTACTTCCACGGTTGCGTTGGGGAGGTGGAGGCGTACGTGACCAGCGAGCATCAAGATGGCAAACCGTGCACTCGTCTTGTGCTGCTTGAAACGGGTCCCAGCTTTCATCGAGACCAAGACAATACGGAGATCAGGGTACTTGACGAGTGTTCGGGCACTGCGACCAGCATCCTTTTGCCAGGCCTCTTCCTTCCACATGCTTTGTACATCATTTGGAATCAATACCTGCAGCAGCGAGCTCCCGAGGTGCGGTAGTCGTTGCAGACCATAAGGTGATTCCTCAACTTGCGCAGTCACGCACTGTGTAGTCATGTCTTGAATTCCTTTGGGCAAAGTCACTCGGCCGCGACGGCGCGGGTTACGACGGGATTGCTACCCTCAGGGAACTGCTCCAGAGGAACTAGAGAAATTCCTTCGCGCAGGGAGAATCGGAGTGAGGATCGGCTTGCGCAATCACCGCAAAGCCAGAAGAACACGCTGGCTTGCGAGGGTTTGCTCGCGCAGATCGCATTGGGAATATCCCTGCACGGCTCGACGGGCCGCCGTACATCGAACCTGTACAGCCTTCCTCCGCGGAGGTAATGAAAGGGGTTTCTGCACTGTGGGTTGGAGCATTCGGAAATCATTGTCAACTCCCGCCGTTACGACCGGCTGAAACCAATGTGCCGCAGGTGGGGAAAACGCACAATGAAGCGTTCGTACCGAAATCCGGGACAGTTGTACGGGGACTGTCAGATGAGCTTCCGCTGGATCGCATTCATGACTGCTTCCAGGCGGTTGTGGGTGCGGAGTTTCTGGTTGATGTGGTGAAGGTGATTGCGGAGGGTCTGCGGGCTGATGCCCAGAGTGCTGCCTACCTCATCGCTATCCTTGCCTTCGGCGAACAGGCGCAAGACATGCTTCTCTTGCTCGGATAGCGCAGGAGCCGGTTCCGCACGCACAGAAGCTTCGGCGAGCGAGCTGACTTGCTTCGACAATTCCAGCATCTTCTGCGTCAACTCTTCGTTTTTCTTCTGCTTCGTGATGTCGTGCGCCATGTGCACCATCAGTCGGCGGCCCGTGCGCTGATTATCGAACACGATGGTAGACATATTGATCCACAACCGCTCCCCCGAGCGAGTCTTCACGCTCATGTCGAAGTTGGGAATTTCCGTATTGCCAGCTGTGCACTCGGCCACGCTGCAGTGCTGGTGGCATACCCGAGTACCCAATGCCCCCATGCCTTCGAGAATGTCATAGCAAGTCTTGTGGATCGCTTCCGCTGCGGAGTAGCCCAACAATTTCTCCGCAGCCTTGTTCCAAGACAGGATCTCGCCTTCTTCTGTCACCGAGAATGCCGCATCGGTGGTTCCCTGGAGCAGTGCAAACAGCTCACTTTCAAGCATTTACCTGCTCCTGTGAAAACTGACTATGCCGATAGTACGGATGCTCCATTGAGGTCTATCGCCTCCCGATACAAGTATAGGTCAGCCGGCAATCGGACACAGAAAGCAGACAACGATAGGCCGGCTGGAAAAGACGAAATATGAAAATCAGCCCTCATTACCAGATTTCATTCGTGAAAGCCAGCTTCGGCATGCTGCTGTTCCTCTTTCCGATGACGGTTGCTCTGACCGCACAGGAAATCACACACAGCGAACATCAAGCAAAGACCCAGACCAAGATCGTCGACATAGTGCGCGACCCGGCCGATGTTCCTCCGGTTGTTGGTGAGAGAAGGCCAGCTGTGGTTCGCGTTACGCTCACAGCTGAGGAGGTGGTTGGAACTCTCGATCCGTCGGCCGGCACGACTTACCGCTACTGGACATTCAACGGCAAAGTGCCCGGCCCGATGATTCGCGCGCGACAGGGAGACACTGTCGAAGTCACCCTGCGAAACGATGCGAGCAGTCACATGGCGCACTCAGTCGATCTTCACGCAGCTCTCGGTCCAGGTGGAGGCGCGGCATTTACCCAAGCTGTGCCGGGGCAGTCCAAAACATTCACGTTTCAGGCGACTGCCCCCGGTCTTTTTGTCTACCACTGCGGCACTCCCATGATTGCCGAACACATCGCCAACGGCATGTACGGATTGATCCTGGTCGAACCCGAAGGTGGACTTGCGACTGTTGATCGCGAGTACTACGTGATGCAGGGAGAAATTTACACCACTGCCGCCAAAGGCAAGGCAGGCATACAGTTATTCAGCGATGCGAAGCTGATGGAGGAAAGCCCCGAGTACTTCGTGTTCAACGGAGCAGTTGATGCGCTGACGAAAACGCACCCGATGCAGGCAAAGGTTGGAGAAACGGTTCGCGTCTTCTTTGGTGATGCGGGGCCCAATGACACATCATCATTGCATGTCGTAGGTGAGATCTTTACTCGCGATTACCTGTTGGGGTCTCTGACATCTCCTCCCTTGACGAGCATCCAAACCGCCAGTGTGCCGCCCGGCGCAGCCGCGATTCTGGAATTCAAAGCCAGTATTCCGGGACAGTTCCCCATGATGGACCATGCGATGGCGCGGATGGCGAAAGGGTTAATGGCGACCTTTGAGATTTCTGGCGCCGAGAACGCGACCCTGATGCACCCGGGACCTTCTCCCCGGAAAGCAGTTCAACTATATGCTCTCTAATCCACCCTTCGGGAAGGACTGGAAGAACATCCGCGAGGAAATCGAGGCCGAGCACGAGCGCGGTGCAGCTGGCCGCTATGCGGCCGGGCTGCCGGACGTGGGCGATGGAGCAATGCTCTTCCTCCTCCACAAATTAAGCAAGTTTGCCCCGAACGATTCCAAACTCGCCATCATCTTCAACGGTTCGCCGCTCTTCAACGGCGACGCCGGGAGCGGCCCGAGCAACATACGAAAATACATCCTCGAAAACGACTGGCTCGACGCGATCGTTGCGATGCCGTACGACCTCTTCTATAACACCGGTATTGCAACCTACGTCTGGCTCATTACCAATCGCAAGCCCGCTGCCCGTCGCGGCAAAGTGCAGCTCATCAACGCAACCGGTGAAGAGTTCTGCACACTCCTTCGTCGCAACCTCGGCAAGAAGCGCTACGAAATCAGTGAAGATCAGTCAACTGCTATCCTTGGCATCTATCAGGCATTCGAAGAAACAAAAATTAGCAAGATTCTCGACACCGCCGATTTCGGATACGCCAAGGTATGCGTTGAGCCGTCTTTACGGTTGCGATATGACCTCACGCCAGTGACCTGCTCCCCGTTTTCCGAACAAGTCCGAGTATGATTTCGGACGAAGGAAAGGGGAAGAGGCATGTCAAAGAGCAGGCACACCGAGGCGCAGATGATTGGAGCGCTCAAACAACTGGAAGCAGGGCGCAAGGCAGAAGACGTGGCCAGAGAAGTGGGAGTGTCGAAGCATACGATCTACGCCTGGAAGGCGAAGTACGGTGGGATGGATGTGAGCGAGGCGCAGGAAGCGAAGCAGTTGCGGGATGAGAACACGAAGTTGAAAAAGCTGGTGGTGGATCTGAGCCTGGACAAAGAGATGCTGAAGGCGCTGATCGCAAAAAACGGATGGAGCTCGTAGACCAGCGGGCGGACGCGGACTGGCTGCGGGGCAAGTACGCAGCGAGCCAGCGCCGGGTTTGCGGGCTGATGGGGATGGCGGTAGCGAGTTACTGCTACCGGTCGCAGCGAACCGATGAGCCGCTGCGGACGCGGCTGGTGGAGTTGGCGCGAAAGAAGCCGCGCTTTGGGTATCGGCGGCTGCATGTGTTGTTGGGCCGTTCGGGTGACCATGTGAACCATAAGCGGGTGCATCGGGTGTATCGGGAGGCCGGACTGATGATTCGGCGGAAGAAACGGAAGCATTGCGTGCGCGAGGGAAAGCCGCTGGTGGCGCGGACCTCGGCCAACCAGGAGTGGGCGTTGGATTTTGTACACGATGCGGTGGAGTGCGGACGGGCGATCCGGGTGCTGAGTGTGGTGGATGCGTATATGCGGGAGTGTTTGGCTTTGGAAGTAGATACGAGTTTTGCCAGCCGGAGAGTGACACGCGCGCTGGAAGCGATCGTGGCCGAGCGTGGAGTGCCGCAGGCGATCCGCTGCGACAACGGGCCGGAACTGACGAGTCGGCATTTTCTGGCCTGGTGTGTGGAACGAAAGATCGAGTTAGTGCACATTCAGCCGGGCAAGCCAACGCAAAACGCGCGCGTGGAAAGTTTTCACGGGCGGCTCCGAGATGAGTGTTTGACGGTGAGCTGGTTTCAGAACCTGTTCGACGCGCGGCGGAAGATCGCGGAGTGGCGGACGGAGTACAACGAAGAGCGTCCGCACAGCAGTCTGGGATACCGCACGCCGAAAGAATTTGCGGCGGCGCAGGCGGCGAGCTTCTACACAGCTGAGCGAGAGGCAAGGGACTCAAACGCCGTCCCTTGCCCCTCGCGCTCCCCCATCCCGGCTCAAACCGGAGATGGAGCAGCTGAAAGTTGTCGTATTCTTACGTGAACGAAAATTGGGGGCAGGTCAGCCCAACGCAGCATGTCCTGAATAGTTTTGGAGTCCGTTCCGATTTCTACCAGGAACGAGGTTAAGGCATGCCTGAGGTTGTGGAAGCCAAACCTGTGGCCGTGTGGAATCTCGATCACCTGTTTGGCTGCAGGGCGGAGATGATCCTCCACTAGCATGTTCGGCACGCGCGGCTGCTTGCCCTTGAGCCGGTCGGAAGCGAAGACAAAATCCTCGTCTCCGCCGTAAGGCGTCGTCTCCCGCCAGTTTTTCAGCAAGCCCATGACAAGCGAATGCAGCACCACAGGCTTCTTCGAGGCAGCTGACTTCGGTTCGCCAAACTTGCCCCTGACGAAGTTGGAGACGACGTGGATCCGGAACTTGCTCCAGTCGACGTGCCTCCATCTCAATGCGAGCACTTCGCCGATTCTTAGACCCGTGACCCCAATCAGCAAGGTCATCAGCCGCGCGAAGGGTTCCATGCGGCAGATAATGTTCCAGGCATCCTGCGGAGTCACGAGAATGGCTTCGTACCCGGTGATTGTGGCGATGTGGACGTGCGTGACTGGATTTGCCTCCAGCGTGCGCGGAATCAGATCGTTCGCCTGTGCAGTCGAGTAGACCAGATGCATCACACGGCGGATCTTGTCCACCGTCGAATTTTCCAGGTCTTCCTCGTCCTGGGCAGACTCCAACCACCCTTTGATCTCCGAGGGCTTGATCTTCAAAGCCTCCGAATCGCCGAATCTGGGCAAGAGACGCTTGCGAATAATGCGTTCCCTGTCCTCGATCGTCGAAGCGGCTTTCGGTCGCCTCTTCTTCGATTCCGGCACCTTCTTCAACTCTTGCAGATAGAATTCGGCAAGAATTGCGAAGGTCAGAATCCCACGTTTTGATCCCGGCTCGATGGTGTACAAGCGTAGGCGCTCCGCTTCCGCAAAAGCTTGCGCTTCTGTGGGAAAGTCTTGAACCCGCCCAACGACACGCGTGCGTTCGACCCGCTTGTGGTCGGAATCCCGTGTCACCTTGAATCGCAGCACCCAAACCGCACCATCCAACCGTTCTTCTACCTTCAAACTTCCCCGATGCTCCCGAATCATCTAATACCTCCGATTCGGATTGCCGGGGACTGCTGTATCGATAATACTTCCCCTGCGTAAGGGCAGCATCGGTTTTTCTTTGGCCATTGCTTCCGCAAGTTCTGACAATCTGAAACGCCATGTCTTCCTCCGACCTTGACCTATCGGATGCCCTGGGAGATGCCCGGCGCGCGCGAGTTCTAGCAACCGTCGGGGGCGGATGCCAAGGAATGCGGCGCCTTGAAGTGCATCTACAAAGCGCTCAATCATGATTTCTCCTCGATTTTGTGCCATGCCGGGCGGCGGCGGCACCACGCAAACGGCAGTGAACGCTAGCGCCGGAGCTCGCACGCAATTAGCGGAAATGGTAACTGCGGCGATGTCGCTGGTGACGATGTTCTTTCTCGCTCCACTCGTCGCGAGGTTGCCGCAATCTGCATTGGCGGCGCTGGTGATTGTTTATTCCTTCGGACTTATCAAGCCGATCGAGTTTCGTGACATTCTTCGTATTCGCAGGACCGAATTTTCCTGGGCGATCGTGGCTTTCGCGGGCGTCGTGGCCGTCGGCACGTTAAAGGGAATCATCGTCGCGATAATCGTTTCCCTGCTCACACTGGCATACCAGGTAGCCGATCCTCCAGTGTATGTCCTGCGCCGCAAGCCAGGAACCAACGTGTTCCGGCCACAATCGCCGGAACATCCAGACGACGAGAGCTTTCCTGGCCTCTTACTGCTCAGGCCGGAAGGTCCAATTTTCTTTGCTAATGCGGCACAGATCGCACACAAGATTGAGCCGCTGGTCAGGGAAGCGCAACCGAAGATCGTCGCCGTCGAAGCCAGCGGAGTCCTTGACATGGAGTACACCGCGTTGAAAATGTTCGCACAACTCGCGAAGAGGCAAAGCCAGCACGGCGTTCAACTGTGGCTGATTGGCATGACTCCCAGAGTTTTGGCCATCGTACAACGATCACCGCTGGGGCAGTTGCTGGGACGGGAAGGAATGCATTTCAATCTGGAGATTGCGGTTGCACACTACGTGGATGATGCAGCCGTGCGCGAACAGTCCTGAGGTATGGCCGACAACATCAATCGAGGTCTTACAAGAAAAGTGTTTTGACTCATTCCATCACTACCCGCACCGAGGACGACCCCCGCCGAAGAGGCGCGTTGAAGTATGCACAGTGTTCGACAAACCAAGGATCGCGAATATGAACGCGAGATAGCTCAGCGCATGCGCCGGGCAGCATGGCTTGGGTGCTGGGACCCGCGGTTTCTCGTCGCCTGATTCGCCCATTCCCATTCGGCAAGCCAGTTTCTGCAGCATCTCCCTTCGCATTGGAATTCCGACATTCTTCCCCCGCATTGTGGACAGACTAAGTTAATGATCGACGAGATGATCTGCGCGTTCGATTCGCCGGGTAGCGTGTCAACTGCTGTCATGGGTGCTCTCCTATCCAGAGATCCGACAAGTGTGTGAGGGGCAGCCACAGGCCGCAAAAACGGAAATGTGCCGCGCGGGGTTGTGCGCGCTCTGCCGTGCGCTCCGAACTGGTTGGCTGCGGAGTCCGTCTCGGCCGCAATGGCTGCCGCCTCGCTCAGCAGTGACAATGCAAGTGCAATGCCAATCCCGAACATGCAAATAAGAGCCGAGAACAAGCTGTTCACGAGTGCGGGCCGGCACTGACAGCCAGACCTCGTTGCCAAGCATTAGGCATGTGTGCCCAGATGTGGGCGCAACTTGGGCATTGAGTGGCGATCCGCGCAACACGGCGCGCGGCAAGGACATGAAACGACAGCCTCGTTGAAGACTCTACAAGCGCTTCGAGCATTGGCATGTCGATTGCGTTCCAACCGGATGTTAAGAACAAGCTCCTGACTTGGTTAACAGTCATTCCGGGTCTGGATTGCTGGACTAGCAGGAGCGCGAGGAGTGAAAGATGCAGAGGCTAATCGGTGTAGTCACTTTGTGTTTCCTGACGTTGGCGGCTTTTGGCCAATCTACATCAAAGTATCAAGTAGCCATCATTACTGAGGTCAACGCTCGTCAGGCTGCAGGCGATAGTGCCTCTGATACCACCAGCTATGACGTTTCCGTCAAAGTGGGCGACACGATTTACGTGGTACTGTACACGCCGCCATTGGGCGAACTGCCGCCGAAGTACGCGAGAGGGCATGAGCTGCTGATACTAGTCGGAAAGAACACAATTACCTACAACGACATGTTGGGTCAGTCGCTCCGGGTGCCCATAGAAAGCCGGCGACCTGCTACAGAACACAAAGATTCGAAATAGCTTCTGCTGGCCTGCGCCAGAGGTATTGCTCGAGCGCAGAAGGAAACCGGCACGCCCGATTCTGGCAGCAATTTGATATGCAGAAGAGCTACAGCGATCAGAACACAATCAGCAGCAGATCTATTAGCATTTGCAGCTGGCATGAGGAGCACTGATGAGAACTCGAGAGATCTTTATTACGATATTCATTCTCGCAACTGTGTGGCACACGGCCGCAGCCCAGCCGAAGAAAAAGAGCATCCAGGCAGAAGCGCCTCCGCTCAAAAGCATTCTTGCGGGTACAAGCATGCGGTCCAATCCTGTTCTATCCGACTTGATTGCGCTCAAACCCGAAATGCCCTTGGGCCCACAAGACGTTCTCCAATCCTACAAAATCGCCATGAGCATGGTGGCAGACAAGACATCGGCCGATTTCTCTGTAATCGTGCAGGCCCAACATGCAAATCAAATTACGCGCGAACAGGCCGAATATCTTCTGCAGCAGAGATACCAAATGGCAATGATGCAATATCAGGTGCTTAGCGCGCTTCATGATGTTCTGAAGCATGACATCGACGAAGCAGCAGGGCAGCAGGTAAGGCAGCCGCCGAAAACGACAAACTCCGACACGGTTTTAGTAGTTCCTTTCCCGGGCTCCGCCCCTGCATCCAGATGACATCGAAATTCCAGCTCGCTGGGTCGCATGGAACTTCACATGTTTCGCTGGCGACAGAGGAGCGCGAACATAACATGACATCCCTGGAGAAATTAGTTGAGCGCGGTGACGGTGTCGCCCTGGAATCGGGGCCGCCTTCAGCGGCACAAATGGTGTCTGCTCTGTCGCATGGCTTACAGTCTCTGTATCGATACGCGTACAGACTCCTGGGAAATAAACCTGATGCCGAGGATGCGGTGCAGGACGCGCTATTGGCAGCTTACAAGCACCTGGACCAATTCAGAGGCGAGGCCCAACTTTCGACGTGGCTGACCACTATTGTTATCAATTGCGCGAAAATGCAATTGCGCAAACGGTCCCGCTATAACCATGTATCCCTCGATTCGCGAATCGGAGAAGACCAGGAGTACCCGCTCTCCGACATTTTGGTGGACCATCGGCCCACTCCCGAAGAGGAGTGCCACAGATCTACGTTGAATGCGCGGTTGATGAAATCAGCAGCACAACTATCCCCCACTCTGCGGAGAACGTTTCACCTCCGGTTTGTGAATCATCTTTCCGTCGGCGAAACAGCTCGCGTTCTGGGAGTTCCGATCGGAACTGTGAAAGCGCAGATCGCTCGGGCGAAGGCTAAATTGCGGCGGTTAGTACGAGGAGTACTCCACACAGGATCTCGTTCTCGTGGAAGCCGCCGCTAGCACAAGCATTCGATACCCGCTCAGAAGTTGTCTGACACAATCTTCTTCGCATGAGCCAATCCGCAGGTCCAATCGCTCGCGCAAACCGCGCTGCTTAAGCTGAGCCCAGAATGTAAAAAGCTTCTGAACGTGAAAAGCAACCAATCGAGCCTCTCGATGACCCAATAGGGGCACGATCCAGAAGCAGCTGACCTCATCTGCCCGTATTCGGGCGCGCCTGCCCGGATACTGTCCAGACCGTTCGAATCATCGGAGCATCTCCGCGCAAGTGTTTGATCTGGCTCGTATTACGATCGGTTGCTAATGGCCATACGCTTGCCATTAACAGTTTCGAGTTGCTCTTGGCAATTGTCTGTCATAGGAATTCGCGACATTGTGCCAAGGAGGAGCTGATTCCGTTGCTCGATCACAACAGCAAGCGCGTAGATAAGCCCGACGTCAACATTGTTGCCAGCGAACATGGCGCTCTGGCGTGTTTGAAGGGCCGCATTGATATCGAGTCCTCTCCCGCAGTGCGCGACCAGCTTATCGCCCTTTTGCACGCGCCACATCCGGGCACAGTGAGCATTGACCTGTCCGGCGTCACCCATATTGACAGTTCCGGCGTTGCCACTCTGATTGAAGCGTTAAAGATCGCACGAAACTGTAAAACCGAGCTTAGGCTGCAGGGATTGCATGATCGCTTGCATCACCTGTTCGAAGCGACGGGCATTCTATCCCTGTTCAATGAGGGCATTCGGAGATGAACCACTCTGGGTGCGAGGCGGTCTGATGGCCAATCTTCTCGAAAGTGCCGGCAGAGAGACTCTCAGTCCACTCGACTACGTTGGGAGTCTGAACATTCAATTGTGGGCCACTCTGCGCGGGATGCGTGCGGCTTTGCCCCTGGTTGGAAATCGACATCGGTGGCGTGCAGCTGTTCGCCAAATGCTGGAGATCGGGGTTGACGCGCTCCCGATGGTTGCCCTGATGGCTATGTGCAGCGGATTCATCTTGGCGATGCAGGGAGCCTCTGAGTTGAGGCGGTTCGGGGCCCTGCACTTCGTCATCGATCTGGTCGCTGTCGGTTTCACACGGGAACTTGGTCCGCTGCTGACGGCAATCGCGGTCAGCGGACGCTCGGGATCTTCATTTGCAGCCGAGATCGGCACCATGAAGGTCACAGAAGAGATCGATGCCCTTAAGGTAATGGCCTTCGAACCGGTGGAGTTCGTGTTAGCGCCAAAGTATCTGGCATCACTCGTGGCCGTTCCGTGTCTCAGTATCGTCGCCGCCTTCTTCGGCATTCTCGCCGGGGGGCTATTTATGTTCTTTAGCACGCACCTTGGTCTCCTGCTCTATTTCCGGTACGTGCTGACCTCGATTGAGTTGCGGGATGTGGCCGCCGCGATGATCAAGAGCCTGGCATTCGCCACCATTATCGCCCACGTGGGATGCCTGGAAGGACTTCGTGTCCGCGGTGGGCCCGACGCCGTCGGTCGCTCGACGACTTCGGCGGTCGTGCGATCTACGTTCATGGTCATCGTTGCCGATGCGATATTTACCGCCATTTTTTACTTCGTAGGGAAGGCTTAAATGTCTCTGATTTCAGTGCGCAACCTAGTCGTGGAATACGATGGCCGGCGTGTGCTCGATGGCTTGAACCTTGACATCGAGCCGGGCCAGATCACGGTTCTGCTGGGAGGCAGCGGTTCAGGAAAAAGCACGCTCTTGCGGCAAATTCTTGGTCTCGAGCATCCGAGGTCGGGCAGCATCTCGATCAAAGGCACAGACATCACTAACTGTTCACATGCGGATTTGAAGACAATCCGACGTTCGGTTGGGGTGGCCTTTCAGAGCGCTGCTTTATTCAATTCACTATCGCTGGAAGACAATGTCGCGCTCACCTTGCGGGAGCACACCGCACTCGCCCCTTCAGTGATCGACCTGATTGTTTGGTTGAAGTTGGCGGTGGTGGGCCTAGCGGATTTCGGCAAACTGCACCCGCAGGAGCTCTCAGGAGGCATGAAAAAGCGTGCGGCTGTTGCCCGGGCTCTCGCATTGGATCCCGAAATCCTGGTGCTGGACGAGCCTTCGGCAGGCCTTGACCCGATCGTGGCGGCGGAACTGGACGAACTCATCGTATTTCTGAAGGAGACTTTTCAGATTACGGCTCTTGTTGTCACCCATGAAATGCACAGCGCCTTCCGAATCGCCGACCGGATCGCGATGCTTTTCGATGGAAAGCTCCTTGCAGTCGGCACAAAAGACGAAATACGCGCAAACCAGAATCCACGCGTGAGGCAGTTTCTCAACCGTGTGCCGGCCAACCCGATGCATACACCGGCATTGGCCTCCTATCTGCAACGGTATGTGCAAAGTCAGGAGGCAAAACCATGACCACCGAAGCCAAGGTCGGTGCCTTTGTCCTCGGCTGTTTCGCTGTACTCGCATTCACGGTCATCTATCTGTTGAATGCGCAGTATAGTGGCGGCACTGTGCAGTATCACACCTACCTGCGATACGCCGGCGGGCTTGAGCCCGGAGCTTCCGTGCTGTATGGAGGCATGAACGTGGGCAAAGTTACAGCCGTGCGACCCTGGGCTACGGATCCAACCCGAATCGAGATTCTGCTTGAAGTCAAGAAGGACACGCCGCTGAATGAGAAATCGGTGGCCAAGCTAGGATTCGTCAGTGTTATGAACAGCGCAGCCTTGTCGATCACAACCGGCACCATTGAAGCCAGGCGTCTTCCTCCAGACTCAACCATCGCCTCGCAAGAAGCGGCCAGCCTGGATGAGATTGCCGGGAAACTGGCAACCGTTGCGGACAGCGCGAATACGCTCATCACGCAGGTACAGGGAGAGCTTAACGATGTCAGCGGCAACATGAACCATCTGCTTGCCAACCTGGACACGATGACCGGACCACGAAATCAGAAAAAGGTCCAAGCCATTCTGAACAACATTGATCGCTTGGTGGCGGACGAACGCCCAAAGATTGATCGTCTTACGGACGAGCTGGCTAGGGTTAGCGAGCATGCCGACGAGACCATTCAGAACGTGAATGGCACAGTGACGGATTTGCGCGCTCCCATGCGAAAAGATCTGGCTGAATTACAGACCACCCTGGAAGAGGCCCAAGCCTTGCTGCAGTCGATGCAAGTCATTCTACGAGCCAATGACTCCAAGATCGGCGACACGGTTGAAAATCTGCGCGACGCGACCGATAACCTCAACCAGTTCACGAATTCACTAAAGCAGCGCCCGTGGAGCCTGATCCGCACCAAGCAGCCTGGGGACCGACAGGTTCCGAGATGAGGCCGGCAGAGGAGAATCGACAATGAAAAAGCTTACGACGGCGCTTGTATTGATGATGACACTGTTACCCGCTCTGTCCGGATGCGGCAGAGTAAGATATCCCGCATATTACACACTCAATTTGCCGGCTCCGCCGGATCCGCCGGCTGCGGAAAACGTCCGAACCTCAATCGCGGTGCGGGAATTCCAATCTCCCAATTATCTAAGGCAAGGACCTATTGTGTATCGAACAACGCCGGAGGAAATCGGATTCTACGAATATCACCGCTGGGCGGCAGATCCGCGCACGCTTTTGACCAGCGCTGTCATCGATCATCTGCGCGCCGGCGGTCAGTACTCCATGGTCTCTATGTATGACGGCCGTCCGAACAGCGACTACGTTTTCAGCGGAAAATTGGAAAAGCTGGAGGAAGTGGATTACGAATCCGGGGTCAAGGTCGAGGTTGCAATCTCTGCACAAATCACCCGGGTCGCGACCGGTGCAACGGTCTGGAGCAATGCTGTTTCCGAGACTCGACCGGTGCCCAAACGAAATGTACCCGGGGTCGTGTCCGAGATGAATCGGACTGTAGACTTAGCCATCAACAAACTTCTTTCTACCGTTCCGGCGCCGCCGGCGAGTGAGAGATAGGAATATCAAGTGGAATCAGACCGCCAAGGTTGGGATTTCTTGCGGAATGATCCGGATTGTTGCAGCGGGAAATTGATTGGCAGATACTGAAGGCGCAAATCGGGGCGCCCGAGATTGCGGAGAGCTCACGTGCCATGACCATCACTGAAGATCGATATCGAATGCTGTTGGGTGCGTCCACTGTCCTGGCCGATCAGCCCACTGTAAAAGCCGTCCTGCAGAGCCTGCGAGGTGTTCTAGCCAGCACTTCAAAATTGCATGGGGTAGAACTCTTCGTGCTGAGCGACGATGACGAAGGTCTGTATAGCTTCGAATTTGATCGAGACCCGGACGCCCCCGCAATTAAACGCGGAGCCAAGTTGTTACGCGTTGGTCTGGTCGCGCAAGCGCTAGACCAACAGAAGCCGGTTTTTATCCCGGACCTGTCGGCGACAATGTTGGAACATCCTGACCTGGCGCCTTTTGCAGCCGAAGTTGCCGGACGGAGCACCTATTTGTTCCCAGTATCCACCGCGCAGAGACGCTACGGAATTCTCTCAACGCCAAAGTTGCAGGGCCAGCAATTCGCCCCCGAAGACATCGAGATGCTCAGTGCCTTGGCCTCTCACGTTGCGGTCGCGCTCGAGTGCGCGCTGGCAAGAGATACCGTGGAGCGTTACCACGGAGAGGTCCTGAAGCAGCGAGATCGGCTCAGCTTGTTGCTGGAAATCAACAACCATATCGTCAGCAAGCTGGAGGCGGATGACTTGTTTCAGGCTGTAGCAGGGTCGATGCGCAAACACCTCGGCAACGACCTCACGTCATTGTGGCTCTTTAACAAGCAGTCGGGCAGCTTGGAACGTAGATTTCTCGATTTCCCGACTGGAAAGGGCTTTCTCGACAAGGTTAATGTAGTCGAGCCGACGAAGCTATGGAGCGAATGGTCGCACCTCCGCACGCCACAGTATTACTCGGTCGTAGAAGCAGATATACCTCCGTCTCTACGCGAGGCGTGTCGAGCCGAATCCCTCCTCTCGGCCGTCCTGGTGCCGCTGATGGGAGCAGACGGCCCCTTGGGCCTGTTGACCATGTGCAGTCGCAAGGCGAATGGATTCAACGAGGCGGACCGCGATCTCCTGTCGCAGATCGGCACACAGACATCACTGGTCCTCGAGAATGCACTGGCCTACGGACGGCTCCGCGCGTCGCGCGACGATCTGGAAGAGCAGCGCCTCTACCTCGAATCAGAAATCGAATCTGAATTCAACTTCCAAGACATCGTCGGCAAGAGTGCCGCTCTACGCAAAGTGCTGGACCAAGTCGCGATCGTTGCGCCAACCAGTTCCACCGTGTTACTGCACGGCGAGACCGGTACTGGCAAGGAATTGGTGGCCCGAGCGCTTCATAATCTCAGCCCGCGGCGGGAGCGTACATTTGTTCGTCTGAACTGCGCGGCGATTCCTTCAGGTTTGGTGGAAAGTGAACTGTTCGGGCACGAAAAGGGCGCTTTCACCGGAGCCCTGATGCAAAAGAAAGGCCGGTTTGAGTTGGCGGATCATGGCACTCTGTTTCTCGACGAGATCGGCGACATTACCATGGATTTGCAGCCAAAGCTTCTGCGTGCTCTGCAGGAACAGGAGTTTGAACGCCTCGGTAGTACAAAGACCATCCACGTTGATGTTCGTTTGATTGCGGCCACGCATCGCGATTTGGAAGGCATGATCCGCAATAATCAGTTTCGCGAGGACCTTTTCTACAGGCTGCGCGTGTTTCCGATCGAAATCCCGCCGCTGCGCGAACGGCGCGAAGACATCCAACTGCTGGTCCACTTTTTTGTCGCGCGCTTCTCCCGCCGTATGCAAAAGCGCATCCGGTCTGTCCCGAGACCCGCAATGGAGGCTCTAGTGAATGCTGATTGGCGAGGAAATATCCGCGAGCTGGAGAACTTCATTGAGCGCTGCGTCATTCTCACGCCAGGGGACGAACTGAATGTGCCACGAGCAGAGCTGAACAGATCTGCTGGCCGCACTGTTGTTGCAGCAGCGTCGACATTCGAGCAGGCAGAGCGGCAGGCAATCCTCGATGCTTTGAAAGGCGCATCCGGAAGAATAGCCGGCAATGGTGGAGCGGCAGAGCGCCTCGGCCTCAAGAGAACGACACTGCAGAACAAGATGCGCAGACTAAGTATCACTCGCGCTGATTATTCGGCCTGACAGCATGTGGTCGCCCGCCAGCATCCGGGCAACTCGAAGTCGCGCGTGTGACCGCTCGGTTTATGCCTAAAGCCCTGTCCCCTAAATACTTAGATCAGAGACCTGTTTCGGCAAGAGAGATGCTCTTTCTCTAGTGCCCCCGTAAGAGTTCCACAAAAGGGGACTAAACAATCACAGAGGGAACTAATAATGAAGAAGTTGACCGAACTGGCAATTATTTTCGTTCTATTTGGAATTTCGTCCTGGGCTCAGGAAGTCAGACATGAGGTGACCGTTCAAGGTTCCGGTTTTTTCCAGAAGCAGACCACCGCCAACGGGATCACCAACGATCCAACGAACTCTGGCGGCGTGATGGCCGGTTACCGATTTAGCCTCAAGAACTGGTTTGCGATCGAAGGGGATTACGATTATTTCAGGAATCATCAGACATTCTCGGGGAGCAGTGGCACCACATTCATACCGATGAATGTTCACGCCATGACGGGTACCGCTGTTGTGAAGCTTCCTTCCTTCAAGATACCTGCTGTGAAGACCGTGTCTCCATTCGTGCTCGCTGGAGGCGGAGCCATGTTCTTCGATCCACGTGGGGGATCTGTACATAACGAGCAGACCCGGGGGGCCTTCGTTTATGGCGCCGGGTTCGATGTGCCGGTGGCCAAACATATCGCTTTCCGCGCACAGTATCGCGGATTCGTCTACAAAACTCCCGATTTCGAGATGACCAGTCTCAAAGTCGACAAGTACACGCATTCCGCCGTGCCTTCCCTCGGCCTGGTATTTGCGTTTTAGACTGTCCGGCTTCCTCGGGTTCTTCCACTCTTTCCAAGGCGGCTGAAGCAGCCGCCTTGATTCTTTTTCCTCGAGGGGCTGCCCTCATGCTGGCACTGCCCGTTATTAAGGGCGGCTTACCCCCGAAAAAACCTTTAGTGTCAATACTTTGCGCTGAGGGTCCTTGGCAAAACAGATGCAAGGATAACCATAGCCAGCCCATTTGAGGCTGCTAACGAATGTAGAGGTACGTCATCATGCTACGTGTCCAAACCCAAGAATCAGACTGCGCTTTGATTTGCCGGCTCGAAGGCCGATTCACCGGCAAGGGAGCTGAGGAAGTCCGCACGCTCGTCACGCGCTGCGATAGCAAACTGGAATTAGTTGTCGATCTTACGGACGTGATGTTTATCGACGCCACCGGGGAAGAGGTGCTTTTGTTTGTCAAGAGGCTCGGAGCTCAGTTCGTTGCCGAGACTTCGTATTCCCGAGACGTTTGCGAACGGCTTCAACTCCCATTGCTAGGCACGCACAAACGTAACGCACATGTATCGGGTGATTCAGGTGGAAACGGGCATCGTCCGGCCTGATTCTCTTCGCGCATCAAGAGCAGGTCTGATCGATAGTTGAAGGGGCCGGTGCACAGCTTAGGATGAGGCATTCCGGAGTCAACCAGTTCCACTGCCCGTGATGCCCGCAAACGCTTTCATTCTTCACCAAGGCAATGCCGGCGAGATTGAATAGGAAGCGCTAGTGGCATTCTGTCTTCCTCATGTCCTTAATCCTTTGGAAAGCTGTTCAATGTACAGCCCTAACCATGACGGGCTGGATTGGCTTCGACATTGGCTCTGATTTCTCCCATTGGCCCTCCATCCAGAACAACGCGTGACTATCTAAGTCCACCTCTCATCAGCGGATAGCTCGACAGCGAGTCTGAACTCATCTTCGAGTGTCACCCAGAACCGGAACCACATCATGCTCGGAGTGTCGAACGCTCGCCAGTATGCCGAGTGCCCGCATGAGGGCAGCGCCCGTCGACCAGATATGGGCATTCGTCGGCATTCGGAGACGTCCGCACTTCTGATTCAAGAACTTGCAAGGTAGTCCAGGTTGGCACGGCACCTGCAATCTTGTTGCACACGAGCGACAACACGATTCGCTCAAGTTCAAAAGTGCCGTCAGGCCTCAGCCGAACTTCTGGGTACAAGAATGATGAAATCGAACCATCTCGCACTGCTTCTCACAATTCTCGTCTTGGCATCACCGCTTGGGTCGTTCGCCCAACAGGGTGCTGAAAACGTCCCACTTCTTACGCTTGACGAGGCAGTCTCGATTGCGCTATCGAACAATCGGCTCGTGAAGAACTCAGCGCTGGAAGCGCAAAAATATGACTTCCAGGTGAGCACGATGCGCAGCAAGCGGCTGCCACATTTTCAATTTTCCGTTCTCGGTGGCGAACTGCTGCAGCCGTTTGACTTCACATTCGCGAAGGGAACCTTCGGGACCTACCCGGGAGTTGGACCTATTCCTTCAACAAATGCCGAGGTTCACACGCCAGCTAGATTGACCGCCTTTTTGAACGGCAGCATCGATCAGCCGCTGACCCAGCAGTACAAGATCGGATTGGGGATTCGCGCGACGGAACTTGGGCGCGAGATCGCAAAAGAAGACGTTCGCGCAGAGAGGCAGAAGATCGCGGCCGAAGTGCGAAGCGCATACGTCGAGCTAGGAGCGACTCAAGCCGCTGTGGATGCAGCGGGGGAAGCAGTAAAGACGCTGCAAGAGGCACAGCGAGTTACGCTGCGTTACATCGGCGAGAAGACCGTGCTCAAAGGGGATGCGTTGGAGGTCGATGCGCGTTTGGCCAAGGCGCAATATGACTTGTCGGTTGCGTCGAACGGACTTGCCACACAGCACGAGCACCTGAACCACCTCCTGGCACGCGATCTTGAAACTCCCTTTCGGGTTGATTTCATTCCGGAGGAGGACACGACCACGCTGAGTCTGGAGGAAGCGCGCCAGCAGGCATCACAGAATCGCCCTGAGATCCGCCAGGCTCATCTCAAGGAAAAACAAGCCGAGTACGACCGCCGCATCGCGAAGGCCGAATACATACCGGACTTTGGTCTCGCGGTTAGCTACATGGGGGTGCAGAACGTGCAGGTCCTTCCGACGAATGTCGGTGTGGCCGGCTTTGCGTTGACCTGGGAGCCGTTCGATTGGGGACGCCGCCACAATCGAGTACGCGAGAAATCGAACACAGTGGCGCAGGCGCGCAACGGTGCACAAGAGGCAGAATCGCAGATCGGGGTTGAGGTCGCTGCGAAGTACCGCAAGTGGAAAGAGTCTGCCTTGTTGCTGAAGGCTACCCGCACTGGTCATGAGGCGGCCGCCGAAGAATTCCGCGTCACCAGCAACAAGTACCAAGAACAAGCAACACTGGTAAGAGATCTTTTACAGGCTCAGGCTCGAAGTTCGGAAACCGCTTTTCAGTATCAGCAGGCGCTCGCTTCATATTGGAGTTCCCTTGCAGATTTGCGCCGCGCGATGGGAGAGGAATAAAAGTGAGAACCAAAATCGCAATTGTTTCATTGATGCTCGCCATGGTCGGCTGTGGCTCAAATAAGCCACTCAATCAACCCCCACAGGGAGTCCAGGCTCAAGCCATTGAGAAGCAAGCGGGCTTTAGCGCCGACGGCTTGCGTTTCTCGGCGGTAGTGACGCCCGATTCGGAAGTTCCCCTGGCATTCAGAATTCCCGGATACGTCATTTCACTCAAACAGGTGCGCGGCCAGGACGGCAGGATGCGGGACATTGCGGAAGGCGATCGAGTCAGCCAGGGAGTCGTACTCGTCCGCATCCGATCTTCTGAATACGAGGACAAGGTACACCAGGCGTCCTCGCAGGCAGCCGCCGCCGAAGCTGTTTTTCAGAAAGCCAAACTCGACTTTGATCGCGCTACGCATCTGTATGACACTCAGAGCCTTACGAAGCCCGATTTCGATTCCGCTCGTGCCCAATACGACGCCAGCGAGCAGCAATTGAAGTCCGCGCGAGCCCTGACGAGCGAGGCGGAAATCGCTCTGCGTGACACGTCCCTGCTTGCACCTTTCGACGGCGACATCGTGAAGAAAGCCGTCGAGCTCGGCGCGTTCGTTGGGCCTGGCGTCCCCGCATTCGCGGTGGCCAAAACCGACACCGTAAAGATCGTCGTCGGCGTGCCCGATACGGTTGTTCGTTCCGTAAAGGTCGGCCAGCCCGTTGATGTCGCCATCGACGCGTTCCCTACACGCACATTTCATGCGCGAATCAGCCGCATGTCATCGGCGGCGGACACGATTACACGTAATTTCGAGGTCGAAGTCGCTATCCCGAATCACGATCACTTGCTGAGGGTGGGCATGATTGGCTCCTTGCAATTCGCGAATGCCGACGGGGCAAGTCGAGCGTCGGCGCTGCTGGTGCCGCTTTCCGGGGTCGTACAAGCGAAAGACGGGAAATATGGCGTGTTCGTTGTCTCCAGCTCGGGTGCCGGAGAAGTCGCTCACCTCCACAGCGTAGACATCGGCACGGTCAATGGCAGTGAAATCACCGTAGTCAGCGGGCTGCAAAGCGGAGACCGCATCATCACCACCGGCGCCAATCTGCTTAAAGATGGGCAACCTGTAGAGGTCCTTCAATGAAATCCGAGAACCCCAATAACAGCCGTAACGTCGCGCAATTCTTTGTCAAGAACCGGCAGATTGCCTGGGTCGCATTGTTTGCAACTCTGGCCTGGGGCGTGTTCGGGTACATGAACATGCCCAAGCGCAAGGACCCCGACATCCCTGTGCGCATCGCGCTGGCAATCACCCCCTGGCCAGGTATCTCGGCAGACAAGGTTGAGCAGTTGGTCACGCGGAAAGTCGAGCAAGCCGTCACTGGAAACAGCAAGGTGGATCGCGTGGAATCCACCACTCAGGACAACATCTCTGTCGTGCAAGTGAGGCTGTTGGACAACATCAAGAATACCCAGCAGGAGTTCCAGGACATTGGACAACGACTGAACCAGATCACGGACCTTCCCGACGGTGCGGGACCTGTTACCTGGATTAGCGATTTCGGAGACACGGCAGCGCTGATGCTGACCGTCGCCAGTCCAACCATCCCAGACTTTGAAATCGCGTTGCGCGCCCGCGGTGTGCGAGATGCGATTGAAAAAGTGCGCCAGGGAGTTACGAGTGGGCGTGTGACCGTTCTCTACTGCTACCCAGCATCAGTCTCACCGGCTGTCATTGAACGTCCATTTGTAATCCTCTCTGCTCAGGCCCAGCGGGAAGGATTCGCGCACGACGTTCGCTCGTTGTCCGTAGGAAGCTGCTCCGGAATCGATTTTGCGACGGAGAAGCCGGATGCCGAAATTCGCGCGTATGGACAGCGATTCATTGAGAAGAAGCTCCAGGAGTACGACTTTCATCCCGACGCCTGGGGACCTATTATCATTCGCGATGCTCAAGCCACCAAGGAACGCATTGCGGAAGTAGCTAACAACCGGTATTCGTATCGGCAACTGGATGATTTCACCGACCTGATCCAACGCACGCTGCAACGTGTACCCGAGGTAGCGAAGGTCCAGCGCGCGGGCGTTTTGCCGGAAGAGATTTATCTGGAGTACTCGGACGCGCGGCTGGCAGCATTGAAATTGCAGCCGACGAAGATCAAGGACATCCTCAGCACGAGGAATGTGACGGCTCCAGGTGGAATCGTCCAGACCCAATCGCGAAACGTTCTGGTTGACGCAACCGCGGAGTTCAAAAGCACCAAGGATATCGGCAACGTGCTCCTGGCATCGTCGGCTGGCGGGGCACCGCTTTACCTGCGCGATCTTGTGGATATATCGCGCGCATATCAGACACCAACACGCTACTTGAACTACCTGACGTCGCGTGAGCCGAGCGGGACTTGGCAGCGAAACCGTGCCATCACCCTGGCTGTGCAAATGCGATCGGGGGAGCAAATCTTCAAGTTTGGTACGGCGGTCGACAAGGCCCTAGCCAACGTACGCCCGCAACTTCCAGCAGACCTTATTGTGGCTCGCACGTCGGACCAACCCCGGCAAGTGAAAGAGCTTGTCAGTCTGTTGATGGGCAGTCTCTATGAGGCCATTGTCCTCGTCGTAATCGTCGCCCTGATCGGATTCTGGGACTGGCGTGCGGCCATGCTGATGGCAGCTTCCATCCCGCTGACGCTGGCGATGACCTTCGGGATCGTTCATGTTCTTGGGATTGACATTCAGCAGGTTTCGATTGCGACTTTGATCATCGCCCTCGGATTGTTGGTCGACATGCCTGTTGTGGCAGGGGACGCGATCAAACGCGAGTTGGGTTCGGGTTCTCCGCGCGATCTCGCATCCTGGATGGGGCCGACGAAGCTGGCGAAGGCGATTGTGTTTGCCACCATCACGAACATCGTCGCGTATCTCCCGTTCCTGATGCTGAGCGGCGATACAGGCTTCTTCCTTTACAGCCTGCCGGTCGTGATGACGTGCACGCTGATTGCTTCAGTCATTGTTTCTTTTACGTTTATGCCGCTAATCGCGTATTACTTGATCAAGCCGCCGAAGCAGCTGGAGCAGCCGATGTCAGAGCGACGAAAACACGGCTTCCCGGCCCTCTATTACCGGGTAGGTAACTTCGCGCTCAGACATCGTTGGGGTACATTCGCCGGCTCGCTCATCGTTCTGGTGTTGGGCGGAGTGTTTTTCCGAATGCTGAAGCCGCAGTTCTTCCCCAAGGACCTGTCATACCTTTCGTATGTGGATGTCTGGCTTCCGCCTGATGCTCCGCTGGGCGCAACGGACGCGGTCGCGCAACGAGCGGAAACTGTCATTCGACAAGAGTCCGAACGCTTTGGAAACGAACATCATCAGAAAGACGTTCTGAAATCGGTGACCACTTTTGTCGGCGGCGGAGGTCCCAGATTCTGGTTCTCCGTGGACCCCGAGCGACAACAGCTGAATTATGCGCAAATCCTCGTCGAGGTTGCCGACAAGCACTTTACCAACGAACTGGTTGGGCCGCTGCAGACGGCGCTGAGCCGCGAAGTCCCGGGTGCCCGGGTCGATGTGCGGCAGCTCGAAACCGGCAAGCCCGTTGGCATTCCCGTTTCCATTCGAATTTCAGGTCCGGAGATAGAAGTTCTGCACCGTCTCTCTGGAGAACTCCAGGCGACATTTCGCGCCCAACCGAACGCGACTCGGGTTCGAGACGACTGGGGAGAGCCTGCCATGAACGTCCGGCTGAAGGTTGACCCCGACCGCGCCAACCTTTCCGGAATCACGAATCTGGACATAGCCCTCTCATCTGCCGCGGCGGAGAGTGGATTACCTGTGTCAACCTACAGGGAAGCTGACAAACAAATCCCCATCGCCGTTCGTTTGCGGATGGAAGAACGCGCTGGACTCTCTGACATACAAAATGCGTACGTATATTCTCTGACGAGCAATCAACGCGTACCTCTGAGACAGGTATCGAACGTCACGACGGAAATGGCGGTATCGAAAATCAAGCGCCGCAATCAATTCCGGACGGTGACGGTATCCGCGTTTCCGATTCCAGGCGTGTTGCCATCACAGGTCCTCACACCATTGCTGCCAAAGATTAAGGAGTTCCAGAAGAACCTGCCTCCCGGTTATTTCCTCGAGATCGGGGGCGAATACGACGAACAGCAAAAAGGTTTCAAGGAACTCAGCGTGGTCATGGCGATCTCCGTACTGCTGATCTACATTGCGTTGGTCGTGCAGTTCCGAAGCGCCGTCAAGCCGCTTCTGGTTTTCGCCGCAATCCCATACGGAATGACAGGAGCTCTCGGGGGTCTGGTGGTTATGGGTCAGCCCTTCGGATTCATGGGGTTCCTGGGAGTCGCGAGTCTGGTCGGCGTGATTGTCAGTCATGTCATCGTGCTCTTCGACTTCATCGAAGAAGCACACGAGAGAGGAGAGCCTTTACGAGAAGCTCTGCTCGATGCCGGCATCGTCCGATTGCGGCCGGTGATGATCACGGTCGGAGCGACTGTGCTTGGGCTCATACCTCTGGCCATTCACGGGGGACCCCTTTGGGAACCTCTCTGCTATGCCCAGATTGGTGGTCTCACGATCGCGACGTTTGTGACGCTGCTGCTTGTCCCAGTGATCTATTCCATCTTTGTGTTGGATCTGAAGCTGATTAAGTGGGAGACCCCTGCAGCCGCCGAACCGGTAACAGATGAACTAACGACCGCAGAGTTTCATTACTCGCACTAGCCATGGGAAGTAATTGTCCATAGAGGAGATCGTCATGATTACTTGCAGCAGCGCCGCCGGCCTATTCTCAGAACTGAAAACCAGAATTGAAACCCGAGAAGCGCGGGTAGGCGTGATAGGTCTCGGTTACGTGGGCCTGCCGCTTGCTTTGCTCTACACCGAAGCGAAGTTTCGAGTGACGGGTTTTGACATCGACCAGCGTAAGGTCGCAACTCTCACCTCCGGTGGATCCTACATTTGCCGAATTCCACCTACAGAGATCCAGGCGGCGCGCTCGCAAGGTCTTTGTGCGACCGCAGATTTTTCAAGCCTGACCGAAATGGATGCCATCATCATCTGTGTGCCCACGCCTCTGGACGAATATCGAGAGCCTGATCTCAGTTTTATTACCAACACTGCTAAGGCCATAGCACCCCATTTACGTGCCGGTCAATTGGTGGTCCTCGAGAGCACGACCTATCCCGGCACCACGGAGGAAGTGCTTGTTCCCATCCTGGAGGAAGGCAATGGCTGTGGTTTGAAGGCCGCCCGCGAGGCAACGGCTAACGGAGAGGATGAGTTTTTTGTCGTCTTTTCTCCGGAACGAGAAGATCCAGGCAATGACAGCATCGCGCGTCGTGACATCCCGAAAGTCGTAGGAGGCCTGAATTCCCAAGCCTCAGAACTGGCTGCGACGCTGTACGGGACAATCTTCAACCGAGTCGTCCCGGTGTCCTCCCCGGCCGTCGCCGAGATGACTAAGTTGCTGGAAAACATTTACCGCTGCGTGAACATCGCTCTGGTCAATGAGTTGAAACTTTTGTCATTGCGCATGGGATTGGATATCTGGGAAGTCATCGCGGCTGCTTCGACCAAGCCCTTCGGCTTTCAACCCTTCTATCCCGGCCCTGGCTTGGGCGGACACTGCATTCCGGTCGATCCCTATTATCTGTCATGGAAGGCGAAGGCGTGGGATTTCCAGACACGCTTCATCGAACTGGCCGGCGAGATCAACAGCGCCATGCCCTATCACGTGGTTTCAAGCGTCAGCAGAGCTCTGAATCAACAAGGGAAGGCTGTGAAGGGCGCCAAAGTGCTGGTGCTCGGCGTGGCGTACAAGAAAGACATCGACGATCTGCGCGAGTCTCCGGCCCTGACCATTATTGAGCTGCTGCAGAAGGATGGTGCTGAAGTCAGCTACAACGATCCCTACTTTCCTTCAATCGGCAAAGGGCGCCATTACGATCTCCAGATGAAATGCGTGCCCGTGGACGACGTCGCCAGATACGACTGTGTGCTGATCGTCACAGATCATTCGGATTACGATTATGTCTGGATCGCGCAGCACGCATCCTTGGTGGTGGATACCCGCAACGCGATGAGGGGCATTCAGGGCGATAACATTGTGCGCTGCTAGACCTTCGGCTAACCAGCCGGTTTGCGACCTGTGCACTCGGCACAAATGGCTTCGCTGAGTGACACGGTATTTCTGACCGCTCCATCTGTATGTCTTTCGGAAGCCAGCCGAGTGAGAGCATGCCCTCAGGTTTCATTTAGAGAACGATCTGGAAAATGATTTTCCTCCAACAAGCCGGTGCAGCCATTCTTCTGGTCTTGATCACCCTCACCATCCAGTGTGGCGGCGCCGCTACGCTCATCATCTGGATAAGAAGTATTCCAAGAGAGAGTCAAAGGGTGCGGGTGTTTCACTGCGCTGTACTCGTCATGGAAACCACAGTTGCCGTCATCATGCTGCACGGAATCGTTATTCTTCTATGGGCAAGTTGTTATCGGTGGCTTTGCCTTCCCTCATGGGAATCGGCTTTCTATTTTTCGGCGAGCAGCTATGCAACAGTGGGGTATGGGGACGTCGTGCTTCCATCGAAGTGGCGCCTGTTGGGCCCGCTCGAAAGCATGGTTGGCATGCTGATGTCGGGAGTCTCCATTGGACTTCTCTTCGCAGCTGTCACTCACCTGGTCGATGGCGACTCACGCTCTCGTCTACGGCTTCGCTCCGAGCCCGTGACTGCTGATCACACCGGTCTCCGACAATGGCGACGCTGTTACTTCGGTCGGTCGCGGTCGAACGTCATACCCTAAGAAACAGTTGACTGTAAGGACGGGACTGGAAGCCTGGCAAATCACGTCATAGGTAGTGGCAAGATCCAGGTGGGAGATTATTCCGGTGTGGGCCGAATCATGGAGCCCCATAATAATGAGGTACGCCTGCAGTTTGTCAGCAGTCTCGAGGATTTTCTCACTTACCGGCCTCGCCGATTTGAATTCCGCGTACAACTCAGGTCTCAGGTCGAGCCCGGTATCTTCGGCGAGTTCTGCCAGCCGCTGCAGGGTTCTCATGCGAGCATCCTCTTGCCGATTCGCCAGAGCTTCGTCGGTGCTCGAGGGTGCGGCTGGAATGATACTGAGAAAAGCGAGCTTGACTCCAAACTGATTAGCAGCCGCAGTGGCTTGCGGCAGGCCCTGGAGAGATGCGGGTCCGAAGTCTGTCGCAAACAGGAATGTGCGGTGCGTGGAGGACGTTCCAAACCAGGGGCGGCCATCGGAGTGCGGCCCAATGGTCAAGACCGGACAATATGCCTGACGGAAAATCTGTTCGGCAATGGAGCCGAAAAACAACTTGGCCATGCCGTGTCGTCCGTGTGTCCCGACGACGAGGAGATCCACGCTCTCTTGTCGGATGATCTCTCGGAGTTCCGGCCACAGTTCACCCTGCCGAACGATGAATTTGTGTTGAATGCCAGTAAGAGCCCCGGTTTGAATCAGCGAGTCCTCTAAATCCGCGGCCTCGCGCGATACTGCCTCTTCACAGGCAGCAATTGCACCAGGACCTGCCATAGTCAGACCCAGGGAGGACACCACGTGCGCCAAGCAAAGCTTCGACTCATAGAACCGAGCGAGTTCCAGAGAATAGCGCAGCGCCTTTTCAGAAGCCTCAGAGAAGTCCGTTGCGAGCAATATCGACCGTGGTTTCAGAGCCGCTGTGATGAGTGACATGTAAATTAAACGCTGCTCTTGCCGTCCTAAGAACCGTCGGATGAGGTGCGGGTGACTTGATCCGTAACTGCTTGGGGAGAGCTGGGATCAAGTGCCGCGCACCTCTGCTTCACCGACGGCTTTGCGTGCGCACATGAACTTTCTACACTTTGCATGCAATGTGCCAATCGAGACCGACAGTATGTCCCTGTAGCGCCACAATGTTTGCAATCTTTGTCCTTCGAGCCTCTGCCCAGATTAAGGCACTGCCCAAGGCTGGGCATGCCTGGCGCAGATCAGGTGCGTGGGATCTATGAGAAATGACGGGTTAAGGAGGGGCCGATTGGCAAGCTATCTGCACTGCTAGTTCTGGAAGCACGTCCATCGACAGATGAAGATTCTAGTTCTCAACTCTGGTTCGAGCAGCCAGAAGGCATGCCTGCACGAGATTGGCGACGCTCTACCGGAGAGTCCCCCTTTGCCGCTGTGGGAGGGCCGCATCGAGTGGAATGGCGATACGGCAGCGATTACAGTCAGGAATTCGAAAGGAATAGCCAGGAAGGAGAAGGTAAAGAGTCTGTCGTGTGAACTGGTGCTTAAAGATCTGCTGGCCACGCTATGGAGCGGTGAAACGCGCAGCATTGCTTCCGCGGCTGAAATCAACGCCGTGGGTCACCGTGTGGTCCACGGTGGCCCCCGTTTCCACGATCCCATTCTGATCAGTAACGACGTGTACTCGAGTCTTGCCGGATTGTCCCAGTTTGCTCCGCAGCACATTCAATCGGAGATCCGGGGGATGAAGACTATCGCGGATCTTCTGGGAGACGTGCCCCAGGTCGCGGTTTTCGACACCGGCTTTCATCACCAGATGCCACTAGTGGCGCAGACGTACCCCGGTCCGTATGAGTGGTTCGAACAGGGAATCCGCCGATACGGCTTCCATGGAATCAACCATCAATACTGTTCGACCCGCGCGGCTCGCCTGATTGCAAAGGACCTGAAGTCACTCAAAATTGTAAGTTGTCATCTCGGCAACGGGTGTTCAGTCACCGGCATTCGAGCTGGCCGCAGCGTGGATACAACCATGGGATTCACGCCGTTGGACGGACTCATGATGGGCACGCGCTCGGGTTCGGTTGACCCGGGAATCCTGATCTTCCTCATGAGACAGTATGGCCTTGATGCCGACCAGATCGACGACATGTTGAATAAACAATCGGGGCTGCTCGGCATTTCTGGTTTGTCAGGCGATATGCGCGACATTTTGGCTGGCATGCACGCAGGAAATGAGAGGGCAAAATTGGCATTCGATCTTTACACTCATGGTTTGCGCATAGCTATCGGGGGAATGGCAGCTGTTTTGGAAGGCCTGGATGTTTTGGTATTTACGGCTGGAGTGGGTGAGAATTCGCCAGACGTGCGCGCTGCCACGTGCAAAGGACTGGATTTTCTCGGCGTCACAATCGACCTAACCCGGAATAAGGAGCCCTTGCTCGATGCAGATATATCGAGCCCTGATTCCCGCGTGAAGGTCCTCGTAATTCGGGCAGCAGAGGACTGGGCTATTGCGGCAGAGTGTTGGAAGCTCTGTAGTTGCCCGGCCGCCGTGGCCTAATTGCGCCATGATACGACCTTGAGGAAGAACAGAAGAATAGACCTGATCGATTCTGAAATGCCCACATGGAGGCACTGCCCTAGGCAGGGCACGCCGAATCCAGGTTCGCTCCTGGGAAATAAGCGAAATCAACGCTTTTTGAGCCGCATCCCGATTGGCAGTCCATCTGCTGTTCCTCAATGTCCTGGTACGTAAATCGGCTGGAATTGGGGAGAGCGACATGGGAGGCGGTAACTCAGTTATTGAATGTGCGCTAATGGAGATCCAGCAGCCGCACAAACCGAAGAAGACGGGGAGATGGAGAACGTTCCTCAACCCGGCGAGCAAGGGTGGTACCGCGCTCAGACTACAGTCTCTCATTCAGCTCTCTCTCCGATTTTTCGCAGCTCTGCTCGGCCTTGGCCTACTGAGCTACTTGGTGTTTCGAACCGGGCCAGGGGTCGTGTGGAAACAACTTCAGACGGTCGGCTGGGGCCTCGCTCTGATCATCATTCTGGGAGGGTTCTCTCAGTTCATCAAGACGTGCGCCTGGAGACAGGCGTTTACTTGCGACATTGGTCAACTTTCGTGGTCCCGCAGCTTTATCGCGCAATTGATCTCGGACGCAATCGGACAATTTGGTGTCGCTGGAAAGGTGGTTGGGGAGGGGACGCGCATATCGCTGTTAGGTTCCACCGTCCCGGTATCGAATTCACTATCAGCCGGCGCCATTGATGGGGGACTGCATACGTTCAGCGCCTTAGTGGTAACGGTCTTGGGCATTTCAGCCACTCTGATGCTTGCCCCTGTTTCTGCTAGCTGGCGAGTGTATGCAGTGCTGCTGATTACCGTTCTGGTGTCAGTGGTGATCTTGGCAGCGGTGGCTCTCAGAAACCGATGGCAGTTGGTGGGCAATGCGACCCGGGCGATTGGCCGATTGCCGCGGATTCATGCGTGGGTCAGCGAAAAACAGCCAATCGTTGACTCGGCGGAAGACAACCTCCTGAGATTTCGTGATGAAGCGCCGGCGGCGTTCTGGGCAACATTGATCTTCAATCTCCTATGGCACATGCTGGCAGTCCTGGAGGTCTACATCATTCTGCGGTTTATGGGAGCAGGGTTCACTGTGGGCGGCGCGTTCATCGTGGAAGGCCTGACGAAGGTGATCAATCTCGTGGGCGCGGTGAATCCGGGCAACTTCGGGACCTACGAGGGGGGGAGCATGGTCATTGCAAAGATGTTCGGTGTGACGAGCACCACAGGATTGACGCTCGCATTGTGCCGGCGTGCGCGCACCATCTTCTGGGCAGGGGTTGGAGCCATGTGCATGATCGTTATGAAGAAGGCCGAGGCGCCGCGCAGAAATCAAAATGGAAACTCAGGATTGGGTATGGACGGGCGGTTGAAAACTTCAGTGGAGAAACGGCAATGCTGAGGAAACTCCTTCAGATAGTGTCTTTGACGGCGTGTCTGACTCCGGCCTGGGCCAAATCAACTTCGGAATTGTCCTTCATCCGACAGCCCAGCACGGTCTCCATCGTAGGACCTGGAACTGTTTTGTCCGTTCACCGTCTGGACTTACCCTTCATCAAGCCGCGCTACTACGCGGTCAAGTACAAGACGGACGGCGGGGAACTGATCGAAGTGTGGACTCCTGGGAACGACATCTTGGTGCTGGAAGGGATGCACGGAATACTGACTTACTCCACCCATCCCGAGAAGATCCTTAGCTTTCGAGTGGTGGAGCAGAAGTTAACAAAGTAGCGAACGTGTTGTGCCTCCCCCCGGTGCGTTAACCGTCATCGCACTGTCCGCCCACACTGGCATAGCATCAAATAGACAATCCCTAATCCGTTTCTACAGACTTGAAGCCTGCACCGTGACAAACGGAATCTCCTACTTCAGATCTCGTCTGTCGGTTCTTGTCCTGCATCACCTGCGAGCTCGTATCATTCGGTAGCGTCTTCATTTAAATTAAGCCGCTACCTATCGTTCCCATACATTCCACGGTGCGCTTGCCCTTCTCTCCCTCCTTTGACCGGAAGCACACCCAACAGGTTCAATAACGTGATTCCGCCATGAGCCTGCCGCAGAGCTAGATCTAAAGTTCGGTCGGTGACCAGATGAGGTCCGCGTGCCCGTTGCTGGGCACAGTATGGTCGTGCGGAACCAGGTTTATTGCAGAACTACAACATAAGAAATGATTTGATTCTGAGATCAGTTCGGCAATTGGCGTGCCTACATTATCTGGTGCCAGCGCTCCGCCGTTTTTCTTGGAGCTGTTCGCACACATTTGTTGAGCGCGCGCTGCGCCGCTGCGCCCGCGAATCAAACGAAGCAAGCGGCTTAGGAGTTCAGTCAATGATGAAGAAATCTGCATTACTCATGGTTACGTTCTCGATGCTCGCATTTTGTCCTATTGGTCGTGCTCAAGATCAGGAGCCCACCCTCGACTCCACCATCGCAGTAGTGAGGGCCAATATGCAGGCAGACAGGACCACCCTCATCACAACAGGAATGAATTTTAACGACAAAGATAGCGCCGCATTCTGGCCGATCTATCAGCAATACGAGTACGAACGAGCCAGGCTGGATGATGGTCGCGTTGCCGTCATCAAGGAGTACACCCGGAAGTATCCGACCCTGACCGACACCGAAGCCAAAGCGATGGCAGAACAAATGTTGGAGTGCGACTATCGCCTAGCAGCGTTGAAGAAGAAGTACTACAAGAAGTTCAACAAGGTCCTCCCGGCTCTTACAGTGACGAAATTCTTTCAGTTGGATCGTCGCATCGACTTGATGATGGATATGCAGGTCGAAGCCTCACTTCCTCCGCTCACGCAGGCGAAGTACACCGGCCAGACAGGCAGCATGGCAGAACTGCCTCAGCAATAAGCCAGTTCTGTTCTTCGACCGCGATTCTCATCCAAGGGAGCACTCGATGTTCAGCAACATGAAGCGGACCGTGATAGTCGGGGCAATGCTAATTTCGGCAGTCATGGCGCTGGCACAAACGCAGGCCCAGAAAGGAACGCTCTCGGTGCAAGGCTACCAAGGGCAGGTGACGATCATTCGAAACCATGGACGTGTGTTCGTGGATCTGCAGGACCTGGCGCGAATCACAAAAGGCTCTCTGAGCTTTGAGGAGGACCGAATCACTTTGACACTCGTTCCGAGCGATGCTTCGGCGCCGGCCCGCGACACCGCCACGAAGGCGGGTTTTTCCCCCGCGTTCATGAGGGCTGCGATCGAGGCGATGGCTTCGATAAGAGAATGGGGCGGGATGCTGCAGGTGATCGTTGAAAACGGATATCCCGTAGGGAAGGCCATGGCAGGAAACACGATTCTCGCGTACCAGGGTCGAGCCGCCGACAGCGTCGCACTAGCCTCAGCCGCTGCATCGACGGATGATGACCACCGCGGACTCGAGTTGCTGCGGAATGAGTTCAACAATCTGCAGGCCTGGGCTGAGAGCTTTGTTGACGCTCGGAACTCGTTGCGTGCGGCCGACCTGTCGACATCAGAAAACCCGCTCAAGGATGATCAGGATGCCCAGAAAATCATTCGATGTGGTCAATTCCTGACACAGATGTTCGCCGGCGGTACTTTTCAGGATGATCCGGCGTGTCATTAGCTTCTTAACACGTGAAAAACATACTTCCCCAATCCATTGCGGTCAGCGACTGCGCATCTGACGCAGCGTTAGTATCGCCACCACAAAAACGTCTCACGTGGGCACACGCTGAGGGGCTTCCATTGCCGCTTGGGGTTACCTGGATTGAGGAAGACCAGGCCTTCAATTTTGCGGTGTGTGCAGAACATGCCGAGGGTGTGAAGCTGCTTCTCTATTCCGCTACCGATTTGGCAAAGCCAGTTTTGACATTTCGGTTCGATTCTATCCGCAATAAGTCAGGGCGGATCTGGCACTGCAGGATTCCGCTAGATCAAATGCGCGATGCTCGCTATTACGCTTACTCGGTTTCAGGGCAGGCCGATCTTGGTCTCCGCGGCTTCGATCAGGAAAAGGTTCTTCTCGATCCATATGCGACACGAGTTCTCTTCCCGCCGGGGTTTGATCGCAAGCTGGCTATGAAGCCGGGCCCCAATAATAAAAAGGCGCCGCTTGGAGTCTTGCCCAGACAACGGGCTGCTTTCGATTGGGAAGAAGATAGCCCTCCTCGACCTGAATCGGACGCGATCATCTACGAACTTCACGTCAAGGGGTTCACGGCCCACCCTAATTCCGGTGTGCATCCCTCGCGAGCCGGCACCTATGCCGGATTGATCGAGAAGATCCCGTATCTGAAAGAGCTTGGAATCACCGTCGTCGAACTCATGCCCATTTTTCAGCGCGATCCTCATGAGGGCGACTATTGGGGATACATGCCTCTGAACTTCTTCGCACCTCATGCGCAGTATGCATCGGGTGTTGATGATGATGGGCAACACCTTGAGTTCAAGAATATGGTCAAGGCTTTTCACAAAGCCGGGATCTTCGTTGTGCTGGATGTTGTGTACAACCATACCTGCGAGGGAGATCACGTCGGCCCTACGTACAGCTTCAAGGGTTTCGACGCCGCAGGCTACTACATGCAGTCTTCCGACCCGATCAGCCCATACGCCAATTACTCGGGCACCGGTAACACGTTGAATTTCAACCAGCCTCACGTGCGCAAAATGGTTATGGACAGCCTGCGCTACTGGAAGAACGAGATGCACATCGATGGCTTTCGCTTCGACCTGGCATCGGTGTTTAGCCGCAATGCCGACGGATCACTGAATTGGGGAGATGCTCCCATATTCAGCGAAATCGCAGCGGATCCCGAGTTGGGCCGGTTGGCGCTGATCGCGGAGCCTTGGGACGTCGGCGGCTATCAGCTCGGACGTGGATTTCCGGGCACGACCTGGTTGCAATGGAACGCGCGTTATCGCGACGATCTCCGCCGTTTTGTGAGGGGCGACGCGGGGATGGTCCCGGACCTTATGCGTCGTATCTACGGCAGCGATGACTTGTTTCCGGACAGCCGCGAGCATGCCTATCATGCCTTCCAGACCGTCAACTATATCGATTGCCACGACGGCTTCACGCTCTACGACCTGGTTTCTTACAATCAGAAACACAACTGGAAAAACGGTCATGACAATCAAGACGGTATGGACGCGAATTACAGTTGGAACTGCGGACACGAAGGTGACGAGAGCGCGCCAGTGGAGGTTCTGGCACTTCGCCGGAAACAGGCTAAAAACTTCCTCTGCCTCCTGATGCTCTCGAACGGCATCCCGATGTTCCGCGCCGGCGACGAGTTCCTGAATACGCAGTTCGGGAACAACAATCCTTACAACCAGGACAACGAAATCAGCTGGCTGGATTGGAGTCAGCTCAAGGCGAATCAGGATATATTCCGCTTCTTCAAAGGCATGATTGCGTTCCGGAAGTCTCATCCTTCCCTGTGCCGCAGCAGATTCTGGCGTGAGGACATTTCCTGGTACGGCACTGGCCCCGCGGTCGATCTATCACCAGAGTCACGCAGCCTGGCGTTTTGTCTGCATGGCGCGTCACAAGACGATGACGATATCTACGTGATGATCAATGCTTATTGGGAAGAGCTGCAGTTCCAAATTCAGGAGGGTGCGCCTCAAGATTGGGCAAGAATTGTGGATACCGACCTGCCGAGTCCCAACGATTTCTCAGAATGCGGTTTGCCGCTGCAGCAGTCGATCTATCAAGTAGCTCCGCGATCCATTGTTGTCTTAGTCCGATCCAAAACAAACGCCGTTCCGTTGAGAGCCCGTTGACGTATCATTGCCAAGCACGCCTCTAAGAGTGCTACATTAGGTCACTAGTGAGGCGCCGGTACAGTGTGGTATTTCCTCTTGCGTGTGCCTTCAGGGGTTTTGTTGCTGTTTTGCGGACCAGATTGTCTGACGCCGTTCGCGGCTAGGGGAGAAATGCCTTCTCGCCGACCACTTCTGCTTCGCTTTAACTCACGACGCACAACGATTGCCACGTTGGGCTGTTGCCTCACCTGCGTGTTGCTAATGGCAGGCACGGTTCACGCCCTCGACCCCAATAAACGTGTCACTCAGTACATACACACGGCTTGGCGAACACAAGATGGCTCTCTGCCAGCCGGCATGTATCACATCACGCAAACCGCGGATGGTTTCCTATGGTTCTTATCGCTTCCCGCCGATATCTACAGGTTTGACGGCGTCCGGTTTCTGCCCTGGCGTTTACCCGCCGGCGTCCCGATCGATAGATCAATGAACATCTTCGCCGACCACGCGGGTGGGCTCTGGGTGCTAGGACCGCGTGACATCGTTCGACTGAAAGGCGCGGCTGTCAGTTCTCATTTCCCGTTAGAAGGGGGGATGTTTCAAAGCGTCAGTGAGGCGCCGGACGGTTCTTTGTGGGTACTGGGCGGCAACTCGGATGCGCCCCTTTGCCATGTTACAGATTCAGTCAAGTGCTTCGGAAAGGCAGATGGAATACCGATTTCCGACATCCAGTCTGTTCTGGCGGACGGTAACGGCGGTTTTTGGCTGGGAGGGCGGGCGGGGGGCCTTGTCCACTGGCATGCCGGCATTTCGGAGAAGTACGACGTAGGAAACGAGGTCTTTAGCTTGGCGCGTGGTCCCGATGGATCTCTATGGGTGGGCATGTCGGGGGAAGGTCCAGGTCACGGACTTCGACAATTGAAGGACGGTGCTGTGAAACCGTTTGTGACCCCAACGTTCAACGGAAGTAGCTTCGATATTGGCACCCTGATGCTCGACCATGACGGCAATCTTTGGGTCGGCACCGTAGGAAAAGGGCTTCTTCGTATCCATGGAAATGCGGTTGAGCATTACGACCACACGAATGGCCTGTCCGGCGATTCCGTGTATGCTCTTTTTGAAGACCGAGAGGGGATCGTCTGGGCTGGAACTACAAGCGGAGTCGACAGCTTTCGCGATCCGTCTGTCGTCACGTTCTCGCAGGTGGAAGGATTGGGGAAGGACTTACCGGCGGGCATCCTGGCCAGCAGAGATGGCACGATATGGGTAGCAAACGCCGGATCGCTTGATCACATTGTTAGCGGAAACGTCTCATCGATTCGCGCGGGTAAGGGTCTTCCGGGTAACCAAGTCACACGATTGCTGGAAGACCGGGCCGGCAACCTATGGGTGGGAGTGGACGACGGTCTGTATTTGTTCAAGAATGGGCGATTCCGACGCCTCCCCGACCCGAATCATCAGCCGCTTGGCATGGTGATTGGGTTGATCGAGGACATCGACGGGAATATCTGGGCAGAGTGTAGAAGCAAACCGCAGAAGCTTGTTCGCATCCGCGATTTCCAGGTGCGTGAAGTGTTTCCTGCGCCGCAGGTTCCGCCTGCATGGATGCTGGCTCCGGATCCGCACGGGGGAATTTGGATCGCGACTCGAAAAGGAGATCTCGTGCTGTTCCGCCAGGGTGTTCAGCGGAAATTCCCGCTGAACCCGAATGCTAAGAACCCAGCGCCCCATGAGATCGTTCCACAGGCGGACGGCTCTGTGCTTGCCGCCTTCGATGATGGACTACTGGGGTTCCGCGAAGGCAAGGTGCAGCGGATGACGACCAAAAATGGTCTCCCCTGCGACTTCGTCATCTCCTTCACTCAGGATAAAGAGAAACGCTGGTGGCTCTACACTCGTTGCGGCGTCGTGGAATTCTCAGATTCTGAGCTCCAGCGATGGTGGACCAACCCTGATGTGATTGTTCAGAACCACGTCTATGACACCCTCGACGGAGCTCAGCCCAACATCCCCTCTTTCAACTCAGCGGATTGCTCCCCGGATGGGCGCGTGTGGTTTACCAGCGGAGTGGTCGTGCAGATGGTGGACCCATCCAGGCTCTCGCAGAAAATGCTCCCGGCGCCCACATATATCGAATCGCTCGTCGCTGACCGAAAGGAGTTCAAAGTAACGCCCAGCCTCAAGGTCCCACCAAATCCGAGGGACTTGCAAATTGATTACACCTCGCCCACTTTTTCGATTCCGCAGAAGGTAAACTTTCGCTACCGGCTCGACGCTTATGACCGCAATTGGCACGAGGCCGGTACGCGCCGGCAGGCTTTCTACACGGATTTGCCTCCGGGGAAGTATTCCTTTCGCGTGATCGCATCTAATAGTGACGGCGTCTGGAACGAAAGCGCCGCCAAGGTGGATTTTTCCATCTCTCCTGCGTATTACCAGACGAATTGGTTTCGCGCTCTCTGTGCGTGCGTCTTTTTGGCACTGCTGTGGGCGACGTACCAGTGGCGTGTCCAGCAATTGCAACATCAGTTCGACATGACGCTCGAGGCGCGTGTGGGCGAGCGCACACGCATTGCGCGAGAGCTTCACGACTCGCTCCTGCAAAGTTTCCACGGTTTGCTGCTCCGGTTCCAAACCGTTTTCCAGTTGCTGCCAGAGCGCCCGATGGAGGCGAAAGAGCAGCTAGGAAGCGCGATCGAGCAGACCGCAGACGCGATCACCGAAGGCCGGGATGCGGTGCAGGGATTGCGCGATTCCACAGTGCAAGGCAACGATCTAGCGATGGCCATCAGCACCCTCGGAGAGGAGCTGGCAGCTGACTCAACCAACCACCGACCTGCATTCCGCGTAGCAGTTGAAGGCGAGTCACGGAACCTGCGCCCCATCCTTCGTGACGAGATCTACAAAATTGGCGCCGAAGCGCTTAGGAATACCTTCCGCCACGCTCAGGCACGGCAGGTCGAGGTCGAACTCCGCTATGACAATGAGCAGTTCCGACTGCGTGTGCGGGACGATGGAAAAGGCATTGATCCGGCGGTGCTCTCGCGTCAGGGCAGCGAAGGACACTATGGCTTGCCCGGTATGCGGGAACGCGCCACACTCATGGGAGGTAAGTTAGTGGTGTGGAGCGAGGTTGATGCAGGTACCGAAGTGGAACTGCGCGTTCCTGCCAGCAAAGTTTACGCGACAGCTGAGAGACGTTCCTGGTTATCGCGAAAGCTTGTTGGGAACGCCAAAGGCATGAAGTAGGATATTGGCCATGAGCCCCGGCACCTCGCAGATTAGAATTCTCGCGGTCGACGACCATCCAATTGTGCGCCAGGGGATCGCCGGTCTGGTCGGCATTCAGACCGATATGGTTTTGGTAGGCGAGGCATCGAACGGACGCGACGCCATTCAGCAATTCCGGGAGCACCATCCCGACGTGACGCTCATGGACTTGCAGATGCCGGAGATGAATGGCATCGATGCGCTCATTGCGATTCGCAATGAATTTCCCGACGCAAAGATCATTGTGCTTACGACATACGCAGGCGACACACAAATTCTGCGCGCGCTCAAGGCCGGTGCTCAAGCCTACCTGCTCAAAAATACGTTGCATAAGGAATTACTGGAGACGATTCGTGCCGTCCACACTGGGAAAAGGACCCTTTCCCCGGAAGCCTCGTACCAGATCGCCGAGCATGCGACGGATGACGCCCTTACGCCAGCGGAGATCCTTGTCTTGAGACTGATCGCGGCTGGGAATGCGAACAAGCAGATTGCGGATCAGCTCTCAATCACGGAAGAAACGGTCAAGAGTCGGGTTAAGTGCATCCTTTCTAAGTTGGGCGCCAACGATCGAACGCACGCCGCAATGATCGGCTTAAAAAGAGGAATCATCGAGCCGTAGTTTCCACCACCTTGCCTGCCCGCCCCAGAAAAATGCAGAACTCTAAAGAGTGACGATCAAAGCTCTTTTTGGGGTTTCGATCGACCTCCGAAACGGGAGAGTCTAGTTATGTACTGAAAGGTGCGTCATTGCGACGGCTGTATTCCACATTCGCTGGCGGTTGGCCCGGTGCAGGTTTACTTCTCATGCGCGTGGTCGTTGGCTCCGCGCTGATTGTGCGCGCGGGCTTGAGGCTGTGGAGCGATCTACCACCGATGAATGTGACAATTCCCGCTGTGCTCTTGATGGGAGCGGGAATACTGCTAATCGTAGGCTTATGGACTCCAATCGTGGGAACTTCCATAGCATTGATTGAAATCTGGAAGATGCTTACGGTAGCCGGGGACAAATGGGTGTGGCTGCTATTAGGAACTGCCGCTGCCGCTCTCGCAATGTTAGGACCAGGTCTATGGTCAGTCGATGCTCGACTGTTTGGCTGGAAGCGTGTCGAAGCTCCTCCTCGCAAGAATACCTCTAACTCTCAATAAGAGACTGCCCCGAACAACCAAATTTCTTGCCTCAAAAGAAGGCTGCTCTTCGTCCCCCAAGAGTCTGCGATTTGCCCCGATGTGGGGCTGCCCGCAAACGGAACTTGGGCGGACAATGGCTCGTGTCTAGAACAAAGGTGTGAAGGTTCGGGAGGCGCGTATGTGGAAGATCACAACTTGCGGTTTCACGCTACAGGAAGTCCTAATCATGGCTGCAATGAATGTTGCATCCGCACTGCTTGCGACCGACAAAGGCGAGGCAACAATCTAGCCCAGCCCCGCGCACCGAGATTCACCAGTATCCAGGAGATTGTCATGGCAAGAGTGATTGAGTTTTACATACCGAAAAACTTTCGCAAACCGTTAAGGACGGCGGCTCAGCCGCAACTCGGAAAAATCATCGAGTTTTGCCCGCAGACGAAGAGATCAGCTTAGCTGTTCGCAAAGCAGTGCAAATGTAAAGTATGGGAGGAAACTATGGGCGCGACTGTTGCTTTTACCGACCTCGGGAGCCTCGCAGGAGCGGGTTTTCCCAACATCAGCGATCTCGCAGACCAGCAACTTCATCTGGAAACAGAAATTAGCTCTGAGCACTGCTTCGAAGACATCGTCGGCAGGAGCCCAGCCATTCAGAAGGTGTTGGAACAAGTTGCGATCGTTGCACCCACCGATTCCACGGTCCTGCTTCATGGAGAGACAGGAACGGGGAAGGAGCTGATTGCGCGGGCGATCCACAGGCTGAGCTCTCGGCGCGAGCGCACCTATGTGCGCATGAACTGCGCCGCCATTCCCTCGGGACTGCTGGAAAGCGAACTGTTCGGGCACGAAAAGGGGGCCTTCACGGGGGCTCTACTGCAAAGAAAAGGTCGATTCGAGCTCGCGGACAGGGGCTCGCTATTTCTGGATGAGATCGGCGACATCAGCCTTGAGTTGCAGCCGAAACTGCTGCGTGCCATCCAGGAACAGGAGTTCGAGCGGCTGGGAAGCTCCAGGACGATCAGCGTGAACGTGCGGCTGATTGCCGCCACCCATCGCGATCTTCCCGCCATGATTCGAGATGAGATGTTCCGGGAGGACCTCTTCTATCGATTCAACGTCTTCCCGATTGAGATCCCGCCGCTGCGCGAAAGGCGCGAGGATATTCCACTCCTGGTGAACTACTTTGTGTCAAAGGTAGCGAGGCGGATGCGGAGACAGATAAAGTCCATCCCCAAACGCGCAATGGAGATGCTGACGAACTGTCCGTGGAAGGGGAATATTAGGGAATTGGCAAACTTCATCGAACGAGCTGTCATCCTCACACGTGGAGAGGAGTTGGAGGTGCCGCTTAACGAGCTTGCCACCTCATCCGAGATCATTGTTGCTGTCGGAACGGCCTCCTCGTTTCGACAAGCAGAGTCCTCTGTAATCATCGGCGCACTGAGAGCCACATCGGGACGCATCGCGGGCAAGGGGGGAGCCGCCGAGCGTCTCGGATTGAAGCGTACCACGCTGCAAAACAAGATTCGCCGCCTGGGGATTTCGAAGGCGAATTATTGTCAGTAGCTGCATTCCATGTCTCCGGACAGGTGGTGTCCTTATGGTATCTATCCCTTTCTCCCATCTGCCCCTACCGGGCTGTCATCCCTTGAGCCGGAGAAATCGAGCAGCGTTGTTGTACAAGATGTCACGCTTCTGCCCGGAAGATAGCGCGGGATCATTCTGAATCGTATCGATTGCTGCCGAGACCGCATCCGGCCACACCATTTCGTCAGAGCCAAACATGATGCGGTTCTCGAATCCGGCATCAATCAAGCGGTGCAGGAAATCGTAGAATTGCTTGCGGGGAAAAGCGTAGTCAATGATCCCGATGTCCACATAAAGTTGAGGATGGGCGTATAGCGCGGCGATGGTATCGTCTGCCAAGGGCCAGCCGGCATGCATGGCCCAAACGCGAAGCTTAGGATGGCGCACGAGAACATCTTCGAGGGTCAGCAGGCTGGACATTCGCATGCGATAACTAGGCGCGAACACGTAGGAAGCTCCCGGCGGCCCAGGTCCCATATGAATGCCGACAGGAATGTCCAGCTCTTCGGCCAGCGCAAAGTAAGGTTCCATCCGTGAATCGGTGACGGCAATGCCTTCGTATTGGGAACTGATTTCAGCAAACGCCATTACTCGCCTGCTTTTCACCAATTGGCGTAATTCGTCCACGCTCGGTTTTCCCGACTCCGGGTCGAACGGCAGCGCCGGGAGAATGCGGCCTTCGGATGCCTGCTTCCACTTTTCCATGACCTCGAGGTCGCCATCCGTGACTGCAACGGTCACATTTCGCGACTTAAGGATTGCAAGCGTGCGCCGCATCAAGTCCTCGTCATTCGAACCAGATCGCAGAGGCGATGGACATGCGGGTTTGTTCTGCACGCGGGCAAAATATGTTTGCGCATCTTCGTGAGTGTCCTTGACTGGCCAGCTCAAGAAAGGTGCGCAAAGATAGAGCGGGGGCGGCCCTAGCTCATCTGCGTGCTTCGCGTGCAGATGCATGTCGATGACTGGCTCGGCGCTGGTCTGTGACCATACTGGAAATGAAACTGTCAGCGCGAGGGGCAATACGAGGCACGTGGCAAAAGACAAAAACCACCAGCGGGAATGTTGTTTCATTGTTGTTTGCCCTTTTCACTTTCTTGTGTGTATGACCGTTATCGCTTCCGTATCAGAGGGTTCGATCGATCTCTTCCTTGCTGAGTGCGTCTCCAAGAAGCGTCAATCCATGCCGTTCGAACTCCCCGTTGCGTGCTTCTTGATTCTTCGGATCTTCGCTTTGTGCAACCGGCGACCATTCTGTCTCCATTAATCCGGCGGGTGTGTAGAGATGAATTGCGCCACAATGAGAATCCTGGGCTACACTCCACCGGTGCGGGACTTTCATTGGCATCAGCAAGGAATCGCCAGGCTTCAACCGCATGCGCTCGCCGCCAACTTCGGCGACGAATTCACCCGTCATGACATAGATCCATTCATCCTGTTCGTGATGAACGTGAAGCGGCGCACCTCGATAGGGGTGATGGTCTCCTGGGGGAAAGACAAAGACCGCAAGGCGCCCTTCAGAATCGGAGGAGCGGACAACCTCGGTGTCGAACATCCCTGACGGCGAGGGCGCGCGCTCATCGGTGCCGTCGGGTTTGCGTGTGAAGCCAGAGCGAACGAAAACTGGATGGCGAACGGTCCTTTGATCCGAGGCGTGATTCTTTTCGCCCGAATCTTGCAGTGAGGATGCAAGAAAGAGAGGAAATCCAGTGAGCGTCAATCCTGCCCAAGCCGCAAGTAACTCTCTGCGATTCATAGTGCTCCCTTCAAATGCCCGATGAGTTCGAGGACTATCTAGTGCGCATTCCCTCTTTTAGTCCCGCGAATTGTGAGGGCCCTTTTCAGCGGACCACCCACCTCGCCCATATCGCCGGTTTCCGTAAACGAAGTCGCAGTGATGCCAGACCACACTTCGTGCCAAGTCATCTTTTTGCCGTTCTGCGGGAATTCCATGTCAATGGTTAGTTGTTTTTCATCCCAGTTCACAGCACTATTGGAGTAGGTGTTGAAATCGCAAGCGACAGGACCGGAATTGTCGCAGAGCATCCCGCGCAAACTGTTTGTGGTTTTGTCCCACCACTGCAGCGCGAGAAGAAACGTCTCGCCAGCGGGCCAATGTACATGCTCTTCTTCCATCAGAACGTATCCTCCGGGGCCTGTTCGCCAGTTCTCTTCGCCCGTACCGGTGCCTCCACTTGAAGACATGCCACCGGGCGCAAGGTCATAAGATGTGGTCCAGTTACCGGCGAGCGCTTTTTCGAGACTCTGCAGTTCCGGCGCAGGATCTGCGGCGCTCGATGCGGGGTGGTCCCCGGGGTTGGCCGCATGAACGTCGTTCTCGCTGCGCGCTGTCGCGACTCTGGTTGCATGAATCGTGAACAACCGCTTCCTGGGTCCGCCGGGGTCTCCATATTCCCCAGTCTGAACAAACGAGGTGGGCGTAATGTCTGACCAGACCTCGTGCCAGATTGATTTCTTTCCAGACGCGGATGTTTCAACTTCATCGATGACGAACTGTTTACCATCCCAGTTCATCGTGATGTCATTCTGCGCGCCCTTTACATCACAGGTGTAAGGCAGCAGGTTTTGACATTCCATGCCGTGGAAACTTTTGGTCGTGGTATTCCACCATATGATCCCGAGAAGAAAATCGTCACCCTTCGGCATGCGCAGATGTTCTTCTTCTAGCAACGTGAACCCTCCTGGTCCTGTTCGCCAGGTCTCTTCTCCGCTGTTGGCCAGGCCATTCGGTGACGACGTGCTGGGCTCAAACTTCTCAGCGACCACTCCCCTGTAAGGGCTTTGGTCAGGCTCTCAATTTCAGGCGAGGGTTGCGGGGCAGATGTTAGTGATTGTGCTTTTGCTTCAGTGACGAGTATTCCGGAAACGATTAGAAGGCTAAGTGCCATCAAGGTGGCACTGGAAACGTTCTGCATGTTTGGCTCCTTGTCGTAAACGAACCTTGGTCCGGAGATCGACTCTTTGCTTGATCCGCGATGTCGATCGTCAAAGTCGACGTGCCTAGCCAACTGCTTTCGCCGTAAAACGTTGCCAAAGTCCTGGGAACCCTTGAATGCCGCAGTCATGCTGTGCTTTCCGGTAGTCAACGTCGATATAGTGAACTGCGCCTGACCGCATGGTTATGGGTTGGTCAGCCCGGCTTGTCCAGCACTGCTGGATCGTGGCGTGCGCGACTGCATCTGTCGCACTTCCTTTATGCGTTTCATGGCTTCCGGATGACGGGCCCAGGCGATGCTGGACTCTTCCGGAGCACCGAAAAGCTCGGGATGAATGTAGTGTCCGCGCTCGCGCAAGTTCTTCTCTTCTTCCAGGGGAATGCGATGTGCATTGGCCCATGCGTCCTGGCGAATGCCGGTCACCTGCCAGGAGACTTTAACCGCGGGCTTGTCAGTCTTTATGCTGAATTGATGATTGGCCACTTCACTCGTGACAATCGCCTGGGCAAATTGTCCGATCACGGTGAGCTGATAGCGAAAATCGCGGTTCAAGGCTTCGAACCACTCCGGCAGCTGAATCACTGCATCTCCCTGTGAGTCGGTAACGATGTTGCCATTGTAGATATTCATCATGTCGGGCGATTCGACGAAAGAATGGTAGAGGTATTTGTTCGCGGGATCGAGAGGATGGTCGATCTTGAAGGCGCCGCTGCTCTTTGAAAGCTGTCCGTACACGGCAACGTCACCATTAAAGGCTCCCGCCATACCAGAACCGGCGTAAACGTCAATGCCATCGCCGTCTACACCATTTTGGCCGCCCGAGAAAGATCCTCCTACAGCATCGAGATACCATGCTCCCCCTCCATAGGCATCAATCCCGTCGCCACCCCGGGATATTGTGTCGAACTCTAGGTTCCCGTCCCCGCCCCGAGCAATGATCCCAGGCGCGCCGTTGCTTCCTGAGACAGACGTAGCGTTGGCGCCGATAACCGAAATTCCGGAAACGGTGGAGTTACCCTGAACAAAGAGTTGCGGACCTGCGTCTCCCGCGTAGCCAATGGAGACGTGCCCGTTCCCATCCCTTATAAAGAGTGCGCTGGGGACGAGATAAGTTGATATGTTAAGACCGCCTCCAAATGAAGCCTGCAGGTCATGATATGTATCGCCGATGTAAAGGTTAGCGACTTGACCATTCTGTGAGAAATTGCCGACTCCGCGAACAATCGCATCTCCTGAGCTAACGTCTAATTTCATACTTGGCGCGGCCGTAGCGATTCCCAAGCTGCCCGCCACGGTTAGGTTTCCCGTGAAATTGTTACTGGCTGCGCTCAGCAGCGGTACTTTCGCCGTGTCCACGTTCAAGGTGACGGCACCACTGGTTCCTCCACCTGTCAAAGCAGTTCCCGGAGTTACTGCCGTAATGGTTCCGTTGCCGGTCCCGGGAAATGTCTGTCCCGAGGCGAAGGTGACAATTCCGTTCGGGCCAAATTTCAATCCGGTCTCGGCGTAAGCTCCGGTGCCCTGCCCCCACAGAAGATTCAGGCTGCCGGTAGCGCCTGTCGTGTTGTTGCCGACCGGTTCAGCCTGCCAGCGAAAGTTCTCATTCACCGCCCTTGTCGAGCTGCTGTTAAAAACCGAGGCGGTCATAGTAACCGGCTGCGATGTTTTACCTGCCGTGGTTGTGGCTGTGCCTGTCGCCGGGAAGCTCAAGTTTCCGCGCACGGTCGCGGCGCCCTTCACGTCGAGCAGGGTGGCGGGTGTGGCCGTGTTGATGCCTAGCTTGGCGGTTGTACCCGTTCCCGATTGGAACAACACGGAGCTGCCCAGCGTGGTGGTATTGGTCCAGAGTGGAAGGTAGTTCGTGGTGCCAGTGCCGCTCAGGGGGGGCGCCAACCTAGCGCGTGATTCTGCCGGCAGAACCGCAGGTATTTGCACCGCGGTTCCCGGCGGGGGCGCCAAAACGAAGGCCGAGGGCGGAAGTCCTCCAACAGTCTCCGCATCGGCGGCCTTCAGAGCGTAGGGTACTGCTAACAACATCACCCGCGCTTGCTCCTCCTGCCCTTGCACTTGTACGCCCAGCCAGCGCGCTTCCCCTGACGCAAAGACGCTCATGGGCAGTCCCTGGCTGCTCGTCGAACCCAACGCGACCGTGTAGTGACCAGTCCTGGTGGGCCGAACGTTCTGCGTCTCCATCCACAATGGAGCGCCACCCTGGGATTCCGCATAAAGTAGGAAGGTAACCCCAGTGACGGTTGTCAGCGGTTTCCCATCCGGGCTGTTCAGGTAACCGCTGAAATTGACCAGGCTCGGCACGATCGGGGTAGAAGATGATGTTGTCGACTGCCCAGCAGCCATAGAAAACGCAATGCTGATCAACGCCAAAAGCGCGCCCATTCGGACCCAGTTTGCAGAACACGAATTCTGTTGGATTGCGTCGGATCGGCCCGGCAAAGAAGCGACCGTTGCGCCGTTGTTCCGCCTTCGAATATCAAAGAAGCTCTTGCAGTTTTTCATTGAAGGTAACCTCGCAGTCTTGGTCCAAAGGAATGTGAAATACTTGCCGCTCTTTCCGTCGCCCCACTGGTTGTAGTTCTCAAAACTCCTTCCCTATCAAAACCTCGAACGCTCTACCATTCTGCGGACGATCCACTTGGAGCACCGCCGCTGGACTTCCTAGTGAACAACTTGTGACAGGGTGCCGCTGCTGCGGGCGAAGTTGGCGGAACCCGCATAGATTGCCGTGAGCGTGTGACCTCCCTTAGCCAGCAGCGAGGTACTGACTTGCGCCTGGCCATTGATGAGGGACGCCGAGCCCAGAACGGTCTTGCCATCCTTGATCGTCACTTTGCCGGTGGGCATCGCGGCCGCTGCGGATGTTACGGTTGCGGTGAAGGCGACCGTGTCACCGTAAGCCGAGGGATTCTCGGAGGAAGTCAGGGCCGTAGTACTGGCGGCCGGCTCGACAATCTGCGGCACGCTTCCGCTGCTCGACCCGTACTCGCTGTTCCCGCTGTACAGCGCGTTGATGGTGTGTGTGCCACCAGTCAGCGTGCTGACCGCCAGCGTCGCTTGGCCGCCGGCCAGGGCAGCCGTGCCAAGCACCGATGATCCGTTCTTGAAAGTCACGGTGCCATCCGGCGTTCCGCTGCTTGAGCTGACCGTCGCCGTGAACGTCACAGTTTGCCCATAGGTCGAGGGCTCGGAACTGGTTGTGACCGCCGTGCTGCTGGCCGCACCGGTGACCGTCTGCTTGAGAGAAGCCTTCGAGGGGGCGTCGGACGAGTCTCCGCTGTATTGCGCTGTAATCGTGTGCTTGCCCACCGTGATCGCGGGCAGAACAACCTGTGCTACCCCTCCGCTCAACGTAACTGTTCCATAGACGGTGCTGCCTTCTGCGAATACCACGAAACCGGTGGGGGTTTGCCCCGCGGAATCCGTAACCGTGGCCGTGAGCGTTATCGGCTGGCCGTAGACCGCGGGATTCGCTGATGACGTGACCGTCACGGTGCTCGCCGCATCGCCGACTTTTTGCGTGAAGAGGCCGAGGCTGGTGATGAAGCCTGCATCGCCCGAATAATCGGCCTCAATGGTGTGACTGCCTAGCGTCAGTGAACTTATGCTGACCGATGCCTGTCCACTGCTCAGTGCGCCTGAACCGATCGGTTCGCCATCGGCATAGAACTCGATGGTCCCGGTAGGGACGCCTGAGTATTGAGGTTTCACCGTGGCTGTGAAAGTGACGTTCTGCCCCAGACTGGAATTTTTTGTGCTGGACGACACCACGGTAGTGCTCGAAGCGGCGCTCACGTTGACCAGCAGCCGTTGCGAAAGGCTGCCGCTGAAAGTGCCATCGCCGGTATAGAGGGCGGTGTAGCCATAGTGACCGGCAGCCAGGGGAGCGTTCAGACCCGTCTGTGCGCCACCGTTGCTCAGGGCAATTGTCGCCTGCGGCACGCCGGATTGCCTGAATTGAACACTGCCTGTAGCTGCTCCTGTTTTACCCGTTACGGCGGCTGTCAGCTCGATCGGCTGACCCGCCACCACCGAAGTTGGTGACTCCGTCAGAGTGGTCAAAGTCGATAGGAAACCGAGCTTGTTCACCAGGATCACGACAACTCCATGGTCGGGATCCAGCATGGCTATGTCGGGCGAGCCGTTGCCGTCGAAGTCGCCTATGACCGAGTAGCTGGCCCGAGAGAAGTTTGACTGTAAGTGGCCTGCATCAATGGCATACGTTTCGATGAATGTTCCGTCCCCTTGTCCCATGGCAATTCCGGCATACGTGTCATGGACGGCTAGGACATCAGGAATACCGTCGCCGTTAAAATCCGCCACTCCCTCCAGTGTCGTGAATTGGTCGAAGGAGATACCCGGAAGATCGGCAAAAGAACCGTCGCCGTTGCTCAGCGATACCCCTAGGCTTGGAACATCGTACGACGGCTGGTATGCGAAATCGGAAAGGCCATCCGCGTTGAAGTCGCCGACTTCCGACCAGACCCCAACCTCGGGTAGAACACCTGGCTGAAAGTTGCCGCTGCCGTCGCCGGTAAGCATGACAAAGTTACACGCTGGGTTGGTGTCGAGAAGGTCGATCTTCCCATCACCGTTGAAGTCACCGCCCACGGCCAAGGCGGGGGTTCTCGTGTTGGAACACGTTGGGGTGTATAAGGCCGCACCCGTCCCGGTCATTTCGAAGGCCGACACCCCCGGCGAGGCAACAATGATCTTTGGGACCCCGCCGCCGGTGATGTCGATTGCGCTCAATCCGCCATAAGGTACGTCCGTCTCGAGGTACTGTTCGGGAGGGTCGAGGAGTCCCGCAGGCGCAAAGGTGCCGTCCCCAACTCCCTTCAACGTGAAAACCCAATACGAACAAGAAACGGCCAGATCCGCCTTACCGTCGCCGTCAAAGTCGCCAGCGATGATCGGAATTACCAATCCATGCGTGTCGCACTTTCCAAGCGGAGGAGGTGGATTAAGAGGCAACGGCGGTAAGGGTCTAAAACCGCCGCGCCCATCCCCAAGAAAGATCCCAACTGATCCGTCGCCCCTCAAAACCGCCAGATCTGGGACACCATCGTTATTGAAGTCTGCGCTTGCGATTCCATAGGGCGACGAGCCAACGCGGTAATAGCCCGCGCGCAGACCTCCGCCTGCTTCGCCCAGAAACACCTGCACTGTGTTTTCGGCATTGTTTACCACCAGCACATCGGGTTTGCCGTCGCCATTGAAATCGCTCACGGCAACATTCGCAGGGCCAGCGCCGACGGGATATGTAGCTAGCATTGTGAACGTTTCGTTGCCGTTGCCCGTGAGGATGGAGAAGGTGGAGTCGCCGTGGTTGGCAACCACCAGGTCCATCTTGCCATCGCCATCAAGATCGGCTGCGGTAACCCAGAACGGGTCCGTGCCAACGGTGGGAACCGCTATCGGCGTGAACGAGCCGTCGCCATTGCCCTGCGCAATTAAGAGATTGCTTGAGGCGTCCACGGCGATCGCCAAGTCGAGGCGACCGTCATTATTGAAATCAGCGGCAGCGATGGAAATGGGAATCGTTCCCAACGTAGCGACATTGAAACTTGATGCGGCCGAGAAACCACCAGAGCCGTTGTTGATGAGAATCGTGACGTTGCTCTGAGGATTGAGGATGTTTCCGTTGATCGCCGCGCCCACCGCGAGATCCAGCTTGCCGTCGCCGTTGAAATCGCCCGCCGCGATGGACGTGGGGCCAATTCCTGCGGCGTAGTTGTCGCCCGCTTGGAATGTCCCGTCCGGCTTACCCATCAGCAGGCTGACGTAACCTGAATTCAAGTATGGATTGGGGTTGCTCACTACGACGGCAATGTCTGGATTTCCATCTCCGTCAAAATCGCCTATCGCGAGTGCTGTGGGAACGTAGCCAACAGAATAAGTGCCAAACGGCTGAGCAAAGTCGCCATTCCCGCGCCCCGGCATGACGGTCACGCTGCCGCCGACTCCGTTCTCGTTGGGATTGCTGTTCACGACCGCCAGATCAAGGTGCCCATCGTGGTTGAAGTCGCCAGTGGCAATTGCCGCCGGATAGGTTCCCACATTGAAGTTGGCGGCCAGCCAATAGCTCCCGTCTCCATTTCCAATGAGGACGGAAACCGAATTTGAACCGCTATTTGCTACGGCCATATCGGGAATCCCGTCGCCGTTGAAGTCGCCAACCGCCACCGCCAGCGGGTTCGTTCCAACAGCAATGTTGGGAATCGTGCTGAACATGTTGTTCTGCGCGCCGGCCAACTTCGACATCAGCAGCACAAGGAACATGCAGAATAAGCGGAAACTGAACCAGCGACTAGACATTGGATTCTCCTTGGGGTCGGTTGTTGTCGCTTAAAGATCTGCCAATCGAGCTAAGGTTCGACCTTGTACAGCGTCGCCATTCCGGCATCCATGTGATCGTCAATGTGGCAATGGAACATCCAGATGCCCGGATTGTCAGGAACCATATCTACGGTTTCCATCTGCGCCTGCATCAGCGGGACAACGTCCGTGTGCTTGCCGTCGTGCAAGACCACGTTGCCGTGCCAGTGGGGCGTATGGACGCTGAACTGCTCGCCAAGCGCAACCAGATACCAGCGAACACGCTCGCCTTTCTTCATGGTCATCATTGGACCCGTTCCGTAGATGTAGCCGTTGATTGCAAATTTGGCATTGGCAACGGTGAATCCTGAACCCAAGCCGGAGAAGTTGCCCATGTCGTCCACGGGAGCAAATTCGAGCTTGTTGACTCCTTTGGGATCGCTGGTAAAAGTCTGGATGTTGTGATCGACATACCAGCTCACGTTCTCGTCAAATAGCAGAAACAGGCAGACGAATTCGCGGTCCACATCTTTGGGCTTGCCGTCAGCGTCCGCCATGCCGCGGCGGGTGATGACCTCTACGCCGAGGGACGAGCCAGGTTGTGGGCATTCGACTTTTTCGGAGCTCGCGATTTACTGAACGGGTGCGATTGCTGCGGATCCGGATTTCCCGCTCGCCCATGCAGCTCTATCTGACGTATGGTGGCACACCGGGTATGACGCCAAAGCTCGCGCTGAGGCACAACGGGCGCTGGAACTATCGAATCATCTTTCCCAAGAACAGCAGCTTCTGGTCGAAGGCCAATATCAAAGGACAGTCCAAGAATGGCCGAAAGCGGTTGAGACATATCGTTCGCTGTTTCGCCTTTTTCCGGACAACCTGGACTATGGTCTCTTGTTCGCCTCGGCGCAAATGCATCTCAGTGCGACGGACTCGTTGCAGACGTTAGCAGTTTTGCGGCACCTTCCGCCGCCTCTTGGCGACGACGCGCGAATTGATATGACCGAGGCTTCCGCATGGATCAATAGAGACTTCACCAAAGCCCGCGCTGCCGCGAACCTCGCGATCGAAAAAGCGACGGCACAAGGATCACCGGTCATTGTCAGTCGAACGTACGGCATCCTCTGTCAGCAAGAGCCCTCTATAGGTGCATCGTCAGAAGCGATCCAAATCTGCCGCAATGCCCTTGAGGCCTCAATTGCCGCGAAAGACCCGAACGGCGAGGCCATGATGCGCACCGATCTCGCTGCCCTCTACTATCAGCGGGTTGACATCACACAATCTGCAGAAATGTTCCAGCAGGCAGTGAAAAAATTTAAGCAGGTTGGCAACCGGGATGGCGTCGCCACCGCGCTCAGCAATTTTGCTGACGCTCGCCTTTCCCAAGGCGATCTGATGGAAGCGAAGAAACTGTTGGAGGAGTCCATTCCGGAGTATCAAGCCGTCGATGACAAGGAGGGCGTAGTCCTTAATCTTGACAGCTTGGGAGACATCTGGAGACAGAATGGCGAGCTCGACAAAGCGGAGGCAGCGTACCAGCAGGCGGAAGTGATTGCGCGGAAAATCGAAGACAAGAATGCAACTGCATATGTGCTCAGCGGAATGGGGGATCTAGCTCTGGATCGGGGAGATCTTGCCCTGGCCCGAAAGCGATACGAAGAAGCTCTCGCACTTAGAAATCAAGCCGGGGAGAAGCAGAATGCTGCTGAGAGCCGTGTCTCGCTAGCCAAAGTCACCATTGAGGAAGGTCACGCTTCCGACGCCGAAGCACCGGTGCGCGCATCCATAGAACAGTTTCAAAAGGAGCAACAGGCGGACGACGAACTCACTGCCAGCATTGTATTGATCGACGCGCTACTCACCCAGGGTAAACAAGGCGAAGCTCAAAAAGAAATGGAAGCAGCTCAACCGCTCGGAAAACAGAGCCAGAACCGCTTTCTGTGTTTGCAGTTCGAATTAGCCTCAAGCCGCGTTCTTATGAAGTCTGGACACCCTGGGGCAGCAGGTCCGTTGGTGACAGGCCTAAACCGTGACGCACAGCGTTACGGATTTGCCGGTCTGGAGTTTGAGAGCAAGCTTGCGTTAGCTGAACTTGCAAAAAAAACGAATCACCGTGAGCAGGCCCAAATCGAGTTGCATGCCTTGCAGAAATCAGCCCGTTCCAAAGGCTTCGGATTGATTGCGCGCAAGGCACTCCAAGAAAGTTCAGCTCCATAAGCCAATTGGCGGGACGTGATCTTCGCATCACCCGGCAATGTCTCTCAGTTTCTGAGATAAGCCGGAAGAATGAGATGAGCCATGTCGACAAAAAAGGCAATGACGCAGCTACTATGCAAACCGACACCTACGTCTGTCCCGAAGAGTATTCGGCGGCCATGACGGACAGAGAAATCTGGCAGGTCGTTGCGCTCCTCAACCACTTGGATAACCTCCCGCTCGGTCGTTGTTGCCCTGTCACGCATGAGGTCGCGCCTCAGTTGGTGTCCAATGGCGCACGATTTTGTTTGACTCATGGTGTCCAATGGAGTACAAGAGAATTGTGCAGACGGTTGTCGAGACGCCTACTTACCTCGCCATAGCCAATCCGTGGAACGGGCGGATTTCGAAAAGTCCGGGTCGCTCGCAAAGGAATGGGGAAAAGCGGCGGGGCTCGGGTTGTCTATATCTGCGCAACGACAGATTTCCGGTTTTTCTGATTACGGTTTTTCCAAAGAATCAGAAAGAAAATCTGTCGATGGCAGAGCGCAACACGCTAAGAAAACGGACCGACAGTATTTTCGGGACCTACGGGAGGTAGCATGAAAACGCACTTCGAGCAAATGATGGACGGCCTTAACGACGTTGGGGCTTTCCTTGCTGGGGAGCAAGAAGGATTCAAGACGCATGTGCCCCAGGAGGTTGACGTGAAAGCGATCCGCAATCGACTAGGCATGACACAAGCCAGATTCTCTGACACGTTTGGATTCAGCCTTGATGCCATCAAACACTGGGAGGGAGGGCGGAGAACCCCAGAAGCTCCGGCTCGCACTTTGCTCACTGTCATCGACAAGAATCCTGCTGCCGTGCTCACCGCACTGAATCCCGCAGCGTTCGCTGCCGCTGTCGGCTCTTCTAAACCCACAACCGTCCACGTTAGGGTTAATAGAAAGCGTCGGACGTCTAGTCGGGTTACAAAACGGAAGGCTCATTCTGCCGAAGGCATGAAGAGAATCACGAAATGAAAAAGAAGAGCTCGGCGAACGCAAGAAATGTGTATATGGCGACTAGTTCTTGAACCCGTGATTGCAACCCACGATTGCAATGTCTCTAACGACTTTTCAAAGACTTAGGCGGCCACCCAGAGTCGTAAGTCGTTCAAAGTACAAGATAAACAAGCCCTGAAAAGGCTGGCGTCGGCGGTTCAACTCCGTCCCTGGTCACCATATCTTTCAATCGTTTAGCAAGCCAGCCCGAAATTTCACACCTGTGATTTCACACCTGTGGTCGCTCACGGCCAGCGAACTCCGCTGCGAGATCGTCAGTCGTTGCAGACCCGCGCTTCACCACGAAGTCAACGAACATTTTCACGAACCCGCGTTTCACGAGCTTGGTCTTTGCCGGGGTGAAAGTCTGGATCTTTACATCTTTGGCCTTCTCTGATGTCCAATTGCCATTGCGTTCTGGATTGTCACCTGTTGCTGCCTTCTTCACATCGATTGCCTTGCCGTTCTTCGCTGTAAGTGTCAGAGCAAACACACGATTGACAGATTGAGAATCCGCAGCCAGCGTGCCTTCGTCATTTGATCGGGGCTGATCTCTTCGAGTTTTCCCGTCGAGCCGCCTTGGACATCGATCCAGTTTCCATTGCGAGCACCATCCTTGTGAATTGTAGTTTGAGGGAACCATGGTTTTGCAGCGATGGCTCCCTCGGTTTCAGCGCAGATTGTCATCTGCCTACAGCCATCACCTGGGTTGCGCAGGCAACGGTTGCAGTGCAGATCGGACTGGCGTCTTTGAACCTGCAGCAGGCCGGGCCGGAGCTGGTTGAGGCACTGGCAGCGCCCTTGGCTCCATCACGTTCGGAGTTGGGGGCACGGCCAGCGGCAGGGTCTCGGCTCGGTCCGTGGGTGTCTGACCTTGCGCTCCGGCCAACTGCCGGGCTTTCATTTCCTGGATCTTCTTCATCATCGCGGGATGGCGCGCCCATGCAATGCTCTGCTCCTCCGGTGCACCATACAGTTCGGGATAAATATAGTGGCCTCGTTCGCGCACGTCTTTCTCCTGCTCGACCACCAGTGGATGCGCCTTGGCGTAGGCATCCTGGCGGATTCCCGTGATTTGCCAGGAAACTTCCACATTCGGTTTATCCGTCCTGATGCCAAACCGGTGGCTGGCGACTTTGCTGCTCACAATCGCCTGCGCGAATTGCCCGACCACGGTCAACTGATAGCGGAAGTCCGTGTTGAGCACCTCGAACCAATCGGGCAGTTGCACCGTCGCCAGGCCTTCGCCATCGGTGGTGACGTTGCCGGTGTAGATGTTCATCATCTCCGAGGATTCGACAGAAGAGTGGAATAAGTACTTATTAGCGGGATCGAGCGGGTGGTCGATCTTGAAGTCCTTGCTTCCCCCGAAGACGGTGCCGGTAACGTTGATGTTGCCGTAGAAGTACCCGCCATAGCCTGGGCCTTGCGCGTTACCCGGAGTCGCGACGACAGCATCACCCCCATAGTAGATGGCATCGGCCCCTATAAAAGCTGCCCCAACGCCCCCACTATTATTGCCGCTCGCAGTGCCGCCGACAAAGAATCCGCCGGCGCCAGCATTAGATCCTCCCGTCCCACCGACCCCCTCATTTTCGCCGCTACCGACCCCATAGACCCCATATGTGCCTCCGGTGCCGTAGACGCCGTAGGTTGTTCCGGTGCCGTAGACACCGATGGGTCCGGTGCCGTACACGCCGTAGGTTGTTCCGGTGCCGTTGACGCCGTTGGCGCCGGTGCCAAATACGCCCGCCGTGCTGCCGCTGCTGCCTGAAGCAATACCTTGCACGCCGTATTGCGGAGCGGTTCCGTACACGCCGGTGGAACTTGTACCTGTTCCGGTGCCGTAAACGCCGTCGAACGTTCCGGTGCCATAGACGCCAAACCCTCCGGTGCCATAGACGCCGTTGGCCCCGCTGCCATATACGCCCGCCGTGCTGCCGGTGCCTGTGGCAGTCCCTTGAACGCCATATTGCAGAGCGGTTCCGTACACGCCCGAGGAACCTGCCGCCGTTGCGGTTCCGTACACCCCGTAGGCCGCACCGCCCCCGGAGACTCCCACCCCGGCGCTGTCGAACCCGTAGACGCCTATGCCGCCAGATGCAACGTTCAGGCCCTCCACGCCGTACCCCGAAGGGGACGCCGCAAGCCCGCCCACCCCGTAGTTCTGCCCCGTGGCTGCGTTCGACTCGCCCAACACTCCGAAGCTGCTGCTGCTGGAGTTCCCAGCAATTATGTTCCCGCTGAAGTTGTTGGCCGCGCCCAGTTGCGGAATCGTCGCCGCGTTGATGTTCAGGGTGACGTTGCCGCTGGTGCCGCCTCCGGTAAGACCGGTGCCTGCGGTCACTCCGGTGATCGTGCCGCCACCGGCGGCGGCTGTGGTTTGGGTGGTGCCATCGGGAAACATGAATCCGCCGCTGGAGGATCGGATGGTTCCAGCCGCATCCAGCGTGAAAGCGGGCGCAGCGGTGCCGATGCCGACTTTCACGGCGTTGACTCCGGTGCCGCCCAGCACCAGGGCGTTGCTTTCGCTGACGGCGGCATTAGCGCCTATGGCGGTAGTGTTCGTAAGGGCGGCCGAGCTTGGGCCGGCCTGGTAGCCGATTGCCGTGTTGTAGGTGCCCGTGGCGTTGCCGTAGAGCGCAAGGGCTCCGAGGGCCGTGTTCCCGATACCGCCTTGGTTGTCGTACATTGCCTGGACGCCAATGGCCGTGTTGTAGTAGCCGGTGTTGTTGCTATAGGCGGCCTTATACCCCATCGCTGTGTTCGCGTTTCCAGTGGAACTGCTGCCGCCGCCGGTGGCGAACAGGGCGTCCGTGCCTACCGCGGTGTTCTCGATTCCTGAGACGTTGGTGAAAAGCGATTCCAGACCGACCGCCGTGTTGTACTGTCCTGAAGCGTTCTGAAAAAGAGCGGCATAGCCGGCGCCGACATTGCCGACGCCGGTCGTGGTCGTGTTACCCGCGAATCCAAGATAGGAGGTGCCCAGCCCGGCGCCGGTGAACGGCGTGCCGTAGTCAAACAAATAGTTTGTGCCGGCGAATGGTATTTCGTAGGCCGTGGCGATCACGTTGCCCGTCACCGTCTGATTACCGGTGTAGGTGTTGGCCGTGCCCAGTTGCGGAACCACGGTGGGGTCGATGGCGATCGTGCCGCTGGTCGTGATCGTTCCACCAGTCAGGCCCGTGCCGGCGGTTATGCTGGTCACGGTGCCCGATCCTCCTCCGCCACCGCTGACCGTGGCGCACGCCCACGCCGTGCCGCTCCATTGCAACACCTGATTGGTGGAGCACGTGGTCAGCAAGCCCAGATTCAGCGTGCCGCTCGTCCCGCCTCCGGTCAGGCCGGAACCAACTGCGGTGGTGACGCCGGTGAGTGTATTGGGAAAAGTCTGGGTCGCGTTAAACGTGATCACACCGGTACTGGCAATTTTCAGCCCGGTCTCGGCCGGTTTGGTGGTACCGGAGCCGAACAGAAGATTCAGAGTGGCGGAAGTCGCCGTCGTGTCATTGCCAACCGGCTCCGCTTGCCACTGAAAAGTTTGCGCCACGGCTTTGCCCGATGTGGTGTTGAATGCCGAAGCCGCGAGAGTCATCGGTTGGGAGTTGGCAGCCTTGGTCGCGGTCGCGGTGCCGGTGGCGGGCAGGCTCAGCGTGCCGCGGATGGTGCCTGAGCCTTTCACGTCCAGCGTGGTGGCGGGCGTCGCGGTGTTGACGCCGATCTTCGCCGTGGTACCCGTGCCCGACTGAAACAGCACGGAACTGAGGATGTCGGAAGTAGTGTCCCACAGCGGCACGAAGTTGACCGTGCCGGTACCGGTGACTGCGCCTCCCGCTGGCGGCGGAGCCGAGTTCTGTGTTGTTGCACTCGCATCCAGCGGCGCGGCTGTCGTCGAGCCTGACAGCGGAGCCGCCAGCACGAAGGCTGAGGGCGGCAATCCGCCGATGGTTGCCGCATCCCCGGCTTTCAGTGCGTAGGGCACGCTGAGCAGCAGCACGCGCGGCTGCTCGACCTGCTCCGCGATCCGTACTCCCAACCAGCGCGCTTCGCCCGTGGTGAACAAAGCTGTGGGCACGCCGTTGGGCTGAGTGATGCCGAGCTGCACGGAGTAGTGCCCGGTCGGATCGAGTTGAATATTATTCTGCGTCTCGATCCACAGCGGTTCGCCGCCCTGCTGCGCGGCGTAGAGCGAGAACGTGATATTGACCACGCCGCTCAGAGAACTGCCGCCGTCATCGGTGGCGACGCTCGAGAACGGAATCAACGGCGGCACCGTGGCATTCGCAGCCGTCGCACTCTGCTGCGCAGCGCTGAACAGACTGCACTGCAACACCACTAAGAATGAAAGCATCACCACGCGAACCTGTCTCATAAAGCGCTCCTTAATTTCTGAGTTCTTAAACTCGAATCTCTCCCAACTCCCGGATGCTTAACCTGAAAACGCTGGTACGAAAATCAGCGCAGTCGCTTCTCGATTCCACGCTGATCATGCCGAAATCGAACCCTTCGAAAGACGAAACTGTGCCTGTTCCGCCTGCTCCGGAGCCAGCGTGCTTCCGCACAAGGGACAGGTATCGAAACTGGCGGCGGCGTCACCCACCAGCAGCGTCAACCCTTGCCGCTGCACCGTCACCTCGGTGCGGATGGTCCGACTGGCGCGGTGATCGGAGGAGTCAGATCGGAAGAAGCTTGCCGACCTCGAGAGCCACTGGTAAAGTCGTTTCGTACGGCCTCCCGTTTACTGGCCGCGAATGTTGCGGCAGTCTCACAAAAAAGGCCAGTCATTCGTTTTCAAAGGTTCTCAAAAGTTCTGAACGTCTTCGATGTCAATGAAAACAGAAGGAGTATTTCAATTCGGGGAGTTTCAGATCGATGCCGGGGCACGCACCCTGCGGCGGGGAGAAGAGATTGTCACGCTTAACTATCGGGCCTTCGATGTGCTGCTGTACTTTGCACGGAACCCGGGAAGGGCCCTCACTCGGGACGAACTGCTAAAGAATGTCTGGCAGGATACCTATGTGGACGAGCACAGCCTGGCGCAGAGTATCTCCGTGCTACGGCGGGCGCTCGATGAGAAGCCCGGCGACAAGAGCTATATCGTCACCCTGCCGGGAAGGGGGTATCAGTTTGTCGCACCGGTACGGGTCGTTTCCCAGGAGAGCCTGGCTGTCGTCCCCGATGCCCCAACAGCTGCCCGCCACGGCCCCGGTGGGATGTTTTTTCGGCAGCAGACAATCCGCACCAGTGTCATTACGGAAGAGAAACAGCCGCTCAGCTTGCCTGCACTGCGCAATCGGTCGCTGATCAGACTGATCGCGGTTCTAGCCGTAGCCGCGACAGCGGTGGCAGGAATCTATGAGTGGAAGCGGCTTCACCGAGCCCTGCCATTGACGAATCCGGCGGCCATCAATACGACTGGTACAGCCGCTGTGCCCCGGCGCTCCATCGCCGTCCTCGGCTTTCGCAACCTGTCTGGCCGTCCCGAAGAAGGCTGGATATCCACAGCCCTGGCGGAAATGTTGAGCACCGAACTGGAAGCCGGGGAAAAGCTGCGCCTGGTTTCGGGGGAGGACATTTCGCGCACCAAACTCGATCTTCCTCTGGCCGACGCTGACAGCCTCTCCAGAGACACGCTGTCACGACTGCACAAGGACTTGGACAGCGACTTGATCGTCCTCGGCTCCTACACCGCTCTCGGCGAAAAACCAGGCACTCGCATCCGTCTCGACTTGCGACTTCAAGATACCGTCGCCGGGGAGACGATCGCTGACGTCGCTGTGGTGGGAGGCGAGGCCGACCTGTTTGACATGGTGTCTCAGGCTGGTTCCCGGTTGCGCGAAAAGCTTGGCGTGGAAGCGGTTTCTCCGGTGGAGGCCGTGAGCATCCGAGCCTCCTCGCCTTCCAACCGTGATGCCGCCCGCCTTTATTCGGAGGGGCTCGCCCGGTTGCGCGTGTTCGACGCCCTCGAAGCCCGCGATCTTCTGCAGCGGGCCATAGCTGCCGACCCAAAGTACTCCCTGGCTCACTCTGCTCTGGCCGAAGCGTGGTTCCGGTTGGGCTATGACAAGAAGGCGCAGCAGGAAGCCAAGCAGTCGTTCGACCGGTCCGCCAGTCTTTCTCGGGAAGCTAGATTGGTGGTGGAAGGTCGCTATCGCGATATCGATCATCAATACGAGAGGGCAATCGAGGTCTATCGCGCGCTCTTCACCCTATTCCCTGACAACCTTGATTACGGGCTCAAGCTGGCAACCGTGCAGGTCCGAGGGCACAAGGGTCACGATGCTCTGGCCACGGTTGAGTCCCTGCGCAAGCTCGCGCCTCCCGCTTCTGAAGATCCCCGTATCGAGTTGATGGAGAACGACGCGTGGTGGGTGCTCGGCGATCTTAAGCATCAGGAAGAATACCTGGCTCGGGCGGTCGGGAAGGCCAGGGCCCAAGGAGCGCGGCTGATCCTGGCACGAGCTCTGGAAGATCAGGCTATGTTATTCAACGCCCTCGGGCGAACGCGGGAGGCGATTGACCTTTGCCGGGAATCCAGAGACATTTCGGCCGCCGCCGGAGACCGGCAAGGCGAGGCCAGGGCTTTGCGCGCGGCGGCGGATTTGTTATCTGACCTCGGGGACCTGCCTCAGTCCATCCGTCTGTATCAGCAGGCACTCACCATCTTCCAAAAGAACGGCTCCGAAGCTGGTGTGGCCAGCGTGCTCAACAACCTCGCCGTGGTCTATGAGGCAGAGGGAGAACACTCCACCGCCGAAAAAATGTATCGCCAGGCCCTAGCCAGTTATCGGCTCCTCGATGACGAAACGCGCGGGGCTGTGGTTACCGGGAATGTTGCCGAGGAACGAATGGCGCAGGGGGATCTACCCGGGGCGATTCAACTATATAAAGAGCAGGTGCAGTTAGGGGATGCCTCGAATACCTTCCGGGCGGCCTTCGCCGCCAGCGGCATCGCCTACGTTCACCAATTGCAGGGGGACTTGGTGGGCGCCAAGCAGGAATTCGAACAATCCCTCGCAACCTGGCAGAAGAAAGGGGATCAGGAGTTCTCCGCCTACGCTATGTGGAGTTTGGGAAATCTGCTACTCCAGGAGGCAGATTTCTCGGGCTCGCGTAAGATGTACGAACAGGCGCTGGCTATGCGCACCTCGGCAGGCGACAAGATAACGATCGCCGAGACTCAGCTCGCGCTCGCGGATTTGTCGTTGGAAGAGGCGCGTTCTCCCGCCGAACAGGAAGCCGCAGTCCGGAGGGCTCTCGAGGTTTTTCAGACACAGAAAATCCGCGACGACGAAACCCAGGCCTGGGGGATCCTGGCCCGCGCGCTGATCGCCCAGGGTAAAGCAGCAGACGCGAAAGAGGCGGCGCAACACGCCCGATCCCTGGCCACCAAGAGCCAGAACCCAGACATCCGCTGGCAAACCGCCATCAGCGCTGCGCGCATCGAGACCGCCGAAAAGGACTTTGCTCGCTCCGCGGCCGGGATTGCGGCAAGGAAGGAACTGGCCACCATCATCACGAAGTCGCGAGAGCTGGGTTATATGGGCATCGAGCTCGATGCGCGTCTCGCGCTCGCTGAAATCGAAATGAAGGCGGGGCAAATCACGGCCGGGCGCGAGCACTTGACCGCCATCGAAGTGGACGCCAAAGCCAAGGGCTACAACCTCATTGCACGCAAGGCCACGGCCGCTCGCGGCTGAGTTTCCCACTCAAACAAGAGAGAGGCATTGTGCCCTCGATTTCGATCCGAATAACGCTGGCTCTACTCGATAGAATGCTGGGCGATCCACACAGCGGGAGTAAGGTCGGGCAGGTGCCGGATCGGAAGATCAGCAAGCCCGGGAAGGACCGAAACCAGATAGTCACGCACTGAGAGTTTCAACCTGCGGCAGCTTTCCACGACCGAGAGAATCGCCGCGACCTTCGGTCCCGCCTGTGGGCTGCCTATGTGCAACCAATTCTTCCGACCAAGAGCTACCGGACGCATGGAGTTCTCCGCCAGGTTAGTACTCAACTCAAGTTCCGGATACTCCAGGAATCGTGTAAGTTTCCTCCAAAGTGTAAGCGCGTAATGGCAGGCTTTGCTGAGTGCGCTGGCGGGCAACGCAACGGACTGTGCTGCCTCGATCTTGCTGCGAATATCATCGAGAAGAGGTCTCGCTGTTTCCTGACGCCGGATCTGGCGCGCCGCAGTAGTCAGCGTTTTGCGGCGAGCTTCCGCATCGACGGCAAACAGTTCGTCCATCTGAGCCACAATCGGGGTTGCAACCGGATCTCGGGGATTTAGCTGCACCGCTTCGAAAAACTGTCGTCTTGCATGAGACCAACAGGCGGCATGTACCATTCTCGGCCCACCGATTTGGTCATACGCCGCATAGCCGTCGGTTTGGAGAATGCCTTCGAACTGTCCCAGGAACCGCTTCGGCCCATCCCGTCCGCGACCCAAGCGGAAATCGAACACCACACTTCCTCCGGGGCGACTGTATTGCCAGAGGTACGCTTGGTGGTTCTTACCTCGGCCCTCGCGTGTCTGCACATCGACTGGGGTTTCATCTGCCTGAATGTAACTGCCGGTGATCAATTCTCGCCTCATTGCCGCGACCATCGGCATCAGCAACTCGCCGACTTTGAGCACCCAGCCGTCCAGCGTCGCTCGGCTGATTTCCAAGCCGAAGTCCCTTTCCAGAATCATGCTCTGCCGATGCAGCGGACTGTGATTGCAATACTTGCTGACGACCGTGTCGATGACGATGCGGTCACTCGCCAGACACTTCTCGATGATCCGTGGCGGCAGGGGCGCAGAGACGACGCCGAGATCCTCACACGACCGGCAAGCCCGTTTCTCCCGTTTCGTGACCAGCACGAAATACTTCGCAGGCTCGACATCCAGTTGGGAACTCTCCTCGTAGCCGATCGCCACTGTTTCTTTTCCGCAGCGTTTGCATACGCACTGATCTAATGGGCAGGGCAGAATCCGCTCAACGCGCGGAAGATTCCCCGGCAACTCCTGGCGACCCGGATGCTTGACGGATTTCTTGGTCGAGCGATGCACTGGCGCGTGCTCGCCTTCCGCCTGCTCGATCATTTCCCTGCCGACAGGCTCAAGCTCGAACAATTGCATTTGCGCCTGCGAAAGCTTTTCTCCGCCCGCACCATACTTCTCGATCCTCATCAGCCGCAGACGCTCTTCCAGCACCCGAATCCGCAGCTCCGCGTACTGTAGCTTGCTCTTCAGTTGTGCGATGAGTTCCAGATCGGCTGGTGCTGAGGGAATGGGAGGCGCACTCACAATGGGTTATTGATTTACCAGAGTCGCTCGAATCGTTCAAGCAACTCAGTCGTCAGCATGTCCTTCGGGTGGAGCTTTCCGATACCACCTCTTATGCTTGGTTTTGGTCAGATCAATCCCACCTAACAGTAGCGACAGCTCTTCGTGACTCAGGATGACCTTGCCCTGGGCATCGCCGGATTGCGGCCAGGTGAAACGCCCTTTCTCCAATCTCTTGGCACAGACCCACAGTCCGCTACCATCCCAGACGAGGACCTTCAGCCGATTGCGCTGGCCGTTGCAGAACAAGAACAGGTGCCCGCTCAGAGGCTCGCACGACAATCGATCCCGAACCAGACCGTACAGCCCTTCGAACCCCTTGCGCATGTCAGTGATTCCGGCGGCCAGATAGATCCGTGTAGCTGGGCTCGGTCCAAACACGGCTTACGCCCGCTCCAGGATGCCCACCAGGCGTTCGAACGTACTCGTATCAAAATCAGGATGCACCTCGATCCGGCGCCCCCCGGCAGCACCACCGCCAGCCCGCAACTCGGTTCCTGCTGCTTCGGCGATTTCCTGACGGCCAACTCCACCGGCACCAACCTCCCAGCTGAAGAAACTGGTCTGCGCCTTCTCTTCCAACGCTGCTTTTTCAGATGGCGATCCAGAGTGCTGAAGCTCAAACCCCGACTCCGACAAAACTCGCTCCTGCGCACACCGCTGCTCACAAACTCAGCCACCAACTGCTGAACTTCCGCTCGTGTACGTCGCTTAGGTGCCGACAACTCTGTTTTTGCGGTCATCCGGACACTTCAACACAGACCCCGCTATGCGAACAGGTGTGTTGGTCAGACGCTTACTCTTCGCTTTTGACATAAATCGTCCACGTGGGTTGTGACTACGAGGAGATGATCCCCAATAGCAATTCCTACGACACGCACTTTCTGGAGTGGCCACAACAGCCCAATGTGAACTGTGCAATTTACCTGCGCCCGCCGCAGTTCGATGTGAATCGTTCTTGGGGAAAGCGGGGAAAGCTAGGCGGAACAGTAAATACAGTCCATTTCAATGTGAAGATACGAGAATTACTGTATTTGCAGAGTTGGTGTGAGCCGGTATCCTGTGCAAAGGCCATTCTTAGATCAGGAGAAGATGCATGTTTTTAGTAATGGGAATTACGGGAAAAGTGGGCGGCGCAACAGCCAAACATCTGTTGGTGCAAGGCAGGAAAGTACGCGCGCTGGTCCGCAATCGCGAGAAGGCGGCGAATTGGGCCGACCAAGGTGTGGAACTGGTAGACGGCGATTGGAATGATTCGGAAGCCATTGAGCGGGCACTCAAAGGTGTTGAAGGAGCGTTTGTTATGTTGCCGGCTGTATGGGCGCCCTCGCCTGATTTCAAAGAAGCAAAGGACGTGATTGCGAACTATGTTAAAGCGCTTACCAAGGTAGCGCCGCCGCGGGTGGTAGCGCTTTCGTCGATGGGCGCGAATAGAACAAGCGGGCTGGGGATGATCACGGCCTTATCGCTTCTTGAGCAAGGTTTTCGCAGCCTGCCATCTCCGGTCGCATTTGTGCGCGCAGGCGGTTTTTTCGAAAACTTTCTTTTCGGCTTACAGGCCGCCCAAGGCGGAACACTACCGGTCTTCTACAATCCTACAAACCGGAAATCAACAATGGTCGCGACAAACGACATCGGCGCAGAGGTAGCAAAGCTCCTGACCGGGCCGGCGTGGTCAGGGCATCGCGTTATCGAGCTCGGTTCGATGGTAAGCGCGGATGAAGTGGCGGAACAATTGGGTGAAGTCCTAAAACGCGACGTAAAAGCCTTTGCCGTCCCGCGTGCAGGGTGGGCGGAAACGTTCGAGCAGTTCGGCGTCCCGAAGGGCCACACTGGACCTGCCGAAGAAGTGTTTGAGAGCGTGAACGCGGGATGGATGGACCTCGGAGTCAAGGGTACGGAGCACGTAGCGGGTACGACGTCCGCGCGCGATGTGTTTGCGGAAGCACAGAAGGGCGCCAAGGCACGTTCAGGCCGCCAAGCCGCCTGAACGAATGATCTAATCAGCGTTTGACCCCAACTAAACACCGGAACTCATGATGAGCTAGGACTGAAAAACCAGCCCGTCATCGTAGCCCGTTATCCGTGCACGTCCTTACAGTGCCTGCGCAGCCTTGCACGTCCTTGTAATTTACTGTAAGCAATGCTTCTGTTGCCCCTGAAAGGCTGGCGTCGGCGGTTCAACTCCGTCCCTGGCCACCACATCTTTCGGTGACTTGGCAGATCAGCCCAAAATTTCACACCTGTGATTTCACGCCTGTGGTCTCTCCAAGCCCAACTTTCGAGTTGCCGACGATCGAGGAGCTGACCTCGCATCGCTCTACCGTAGGCCGTTTCTCAGGACTAATCAAGGCGCGAGGGGACGACTTCTGGTGCGATTGCTCAACCCTCTGGATTCCTGTGCCACCCGCATCCGAATGACTTGCGATATTGGCCCGGAGTAGTGCCCAGCCGTCGGGCGAAGACACGACGCAGCACCCCAGGTTCGTTGCGGAATCTCTTGAGCACCGTTTTCACACTCCAGCCCCACATTCTTGCGATCTCTTTCGGTCGGTAGTGTTGCTCGTGGGCAGACACCGATCTCCAGTGCAAAGGAAGAGTGGTCGATCTTTCTGGGATCGCTCTTGTCTCTTTCTTTGACAGGCAAATCGGAGCCTTATGAGCTTCGAACATACGGGACTCGAAGGATACGCTCGCAGTGGGCCGTGCATCGGAATTTGAGAACCGATACAGCGTGGACACCACCGCTGGACGGTTGTTGATGTCAGGTGGGTGGTCGAGGAGTTACTTGGTTCTCCGACGACCTCCTGCCTTGTTTCCCTGCCACAGCGGCGCTTCGCTTCACGCTCGCCGCTGGCGGCGCACTTCGTCGCGCAGTATCTGTAACTCTTCTTTTTGGCGATGAAGTAAGGGGCAGGGCATTCCGGGTTGGCACAGTGTCGCGCGAATGCCGCGACCCGGTGAAATCGAAATGCCGCATCCTCAAACAGGGTTTTCGGAGGTGGTCCTTTGGGCGGTTCACTCCATGCTTCACTCCACGCTTTTGCAGCGTCAGAAGCCGCACGCATCGAATCAGACAACGCACCGAATGGCGGAGAGCCGGATCGATAATGGCACTCAATTCAGTCTGCGAGCAATAATCGACCGTCATTTCGACTCTGATTCCAATACAGCGTTCACACTGATCTGGCCGCCGGTGACTGTGATCTTCTTTTCCCAAGGCTTGTAATTGCTTTTCTTCACTGTGAGTTGATGCTGGCCTGCCCCAACCGCCAGGGTGGATGGCGTGTTGCCAACAAAATTCCCGTCTATTTCGATGTCCGCGTCAGCGGGTACCGATGAAATTCGCAGCTGGGCTCCCGAGACCGCGGCAGCTTCTTGGTTCGCATTAACTTCTCTCACTGTGCATTGCTTCGCGAGCATCCTGACCGACTCCACTACAATGGTCACCGGGCTGACCCCGCGGCTGGACACGAAGGTGTCGGAGCTTTTGGACTGGGAAGGTCTTTCCCAACCGATTACCTCCACTTGTTCCCCAAGGTGGGCGTCCAGCTTTATTTTGTGACTCCCCTCAAGTTCGTAAGTGTTGCCCGGGTCCGCCTGCATCAAGACATAGTCGCCTTTGTCAATGCCGAGACAACCCTGCGCTGTGACCTCGGGATTTTTCGAGTGGCGCTTATTCGCGCCGCTGGATTGACCAGGATCGCTCTGCGCCATTAGCGAACTTATAGCAAACAGCACTGCCAAGAGTGTCATCGTCGTCTTCATCGCAACTTCCTCTGTGCAAAAGGCACCCAGCACAACTTCGTATGGGAGCCAAGACCAAACGTCAGCCTCGGATTATCTGACACGATTATTTGATTAGGTGGTGTTTTGTTAGATGCTGCTGAACGGAGGATCGGGCTGCCACTCGGTACGAGTACGCGCCTACACAGTGCCGGACGGATTGTTAGGCGTGAAATAGGCATAGCGTAAGTGGTAGACATGCACCACGTTCGGTGCAAACAGGCAGTTCATGATGCCTGTTCTCAACAAGATACGGCACGACCTATCGTTTGTGGATGAGTTGTGAGCGACGTTGCGCCCTGTGCGTCAACTCGCTTGACGCCTCTAGTTGGCGAAACATCGCCATTACACTCATCCTATGAGAGAGGATGTCAAGAAAAAACACTTCTCCATTCCTCTCTGTGAGACCTCGATCGGTGCTTGCATCCAGGCCTCTTCTTCGTGGAAAGGATTTTGGTTCTAACGCCTGCAGCGCCACAGAGTACGACCGGGATACGATGGGGTTTTGAGTTCCCATGGGCCTTCGGCCTGACCTGCCCCCAATTTTCGTTCACGTAAGAATACGACAACTTTCAGCTGCTCCATCTCCGGTTTGAGCCGGGATGGGGGAGCGCGAGGGGCAAGGGACGGCGTTTGAGTCCCTTGCCTCTCGCTCAGCTGTGTAGAAGCTCGCCGCCTGCGCCGCCGCAAATTCTTTCGGCGTGCGGTATCCCAGACTGCTGTGCGGACGCTCTTCGTTGTACTCCGTCCGCCACTCCGCGATCTTCCGCCGCGCGTCGAACAGGTTCTGAAACCAGCTCACCGTCAAACACTCATCTCGGAGCCGCCCGTGAAAACTTTCCACGCGCGCGTTCTGCGTTGGCTTGCCCGGCTGAATGTGCACTAACTCGATCTTTCGTTCCACACACCAGGCCAGAAAATGCCGACTCGTCAGTTCCGGCCCGTTGTCGCAGCGGATCGCCTGCGGCACTCCACGCTCGGCCACGATCGCTTCCAGCGCGCGTGTCACTCTCCGGCTGGCAAAACTCGTATCTACTTCCAAAGCCAAACACTCCCGCGTATACGCATCCACCACACTCAGCACCCGGATCGCCCGTCCGCACTCCACCGCATCGTGTACAAAATCCAACGCCCACTCCTGGTTGGCCGAGGTCCGCGCCACCAGCGGCTTTCCCTCGCGCACGCAATGCTTCCGTTTCTTCCGCCGAATCATCAGTCCGGCCTCCCGATACACCCGATGCACCCGCTTATGGTTCACATGGTCACCCGAACGGCCCAACAACACATGCAGCCGCCGATACCCAAAGCGCGGCTTCTTTCGCGCCAACTCCACCAGCCGCGTCCGCAGCGGCTCATCGGTTCGCTGCGACCGGTAGCAGTAACTCGCTACCGCCATCCCCATCAGCCCGCAAACCCGGCGCTGGCTCGCTGCGTACTTGCCCCGCAGCCAGTCCGCGTCCGCCCGCTGGTCTACGAGCTCCATCCGTTTTTTGCGATCAGCGCCTTCAGCATCTCTTTGTCCAGGCTCAGATCCACCACCAGCTTTTTCAACTTCGTGTTCTCATCCCGCAACTGCTTCGCTTCCTGCGCCTCGCTCACATCCATCCCACCGTACTTCGCCTTCCAGGCGTAGATCGTATGCTTCGACACTCCCACTTCTCTGGCCACGTCTTCTGCCTTGCGCCCTGCTTCCAGTTGTTTGAGCGCTCCAATCATCTGCGCCTCGGTGTGCCTGCTCTTTGACATGCCTCTTCCCCTTTCCTTCGTCCGAAATCATACTCGGACTTGTTCGGAAAACGGGGAGCAGGTCAGGCCCACCCATTGACATGAAAATGGGGTTGCATTGTGCGTGTAGGCTGATGGAGCGTGGACGGCGAATACCGTCGGCGAGCGAATGCCGCAGGAAATAAGGACCGGTGAGATCGGCAGGGCGGCGGGTCTCTGCGAACAAATTGATGAAGGTGGGAATTGGTCCACCCCTGCCGCCCGGGACAGCAGAGATCGCTGCCCCGGGCGGTCGTCCCTATTCGTTCAATTCGAGATGTAGTACACGTGTTGCAGATTGCCGATGGCAAAGCCGGCCACTCCGCTGTTGTCATTCGCATTCCCGCCGCCGCCGGTTAGGTCTTGCCAGGACCAGGCCGTCCCGTTGAAGTAGAGCTGATAGAGCTCGGTGCTCGGGTGGTAGTAGACGTGGAACTGATTGTTGGGAGTGGTGGGGAAAGCGACGGCCCCGCCAAATTGCGTGTCAGTCGGAGCTCCCATGGAGGCGGTTAGATCCAGGTCGGACCACCTCTTGTTCCTGGTGAACTGGTGAACATGTCCGTCGTCGCTTACACCGTAGACTTCGAATTCGTTGGTCTTCGGAATTTGAAACGCGGCAACCGCGCTTCCCAGGTTGCAGGGAGGCTCAAGTCCGCCGGCTTTGTAAGTGATGTCTTCATAGGTCCAGGTCGCGTTGTTATAGAAAATGTGGAGCATGTGCAGGTTGCTGGAATAGGTTCCGTATCCCGGGCAAAAAACGTGCTGCAGATTCCCGCTGGCGAAACCGGCCAGCCAACTGGTATAGCACTGCGCGCCGAGCATGGCAGTGAGATCGGAGTCGCTCCATGAGCTGCCGTTGAAATACAGCTGGTGGAGATCCAGGTTTGTATCCTGATAGTAGACGTGCAATTGGTTGTTGGGTTTCGTGGCGAAACCCAGCACCGGACCGAACCCGGCAAGTGTGCTGCCGGCCTGGGCCGTGAGGTCGTAATCGGTCCAGTTAATGTTGTTGTAGTTGAGTTCGTGGACGTGGTTATCGGTGCTCTCATAGAAGACGTACTGCAGGTTGCCGATGGAGAAGCCTGAGATTCCGTAAAACGAAGCCGTCGGGCCCCCGGTCATTGCGCTCAGGTCGGAGTCGCTCCAGCTGGTGTTGTTGTAATAGGTCTGGTGCACGTGCTGCGAGTTGTAGTCCACATAGTAGACATGGATCTGCTTGTTGGGAGTGGTGATGAAGGCCGTGAGAGCGCCATAGTACGGAGGCAAGCCGCCGCCAGTCACGCTGGTCAGATCGGTATCCACCCACCCGGCGTTGTTGTAATACATTTCATGGAGATGGCCAGCCTGGGAAAAGGCCGGAACAGCAAAGAGCGTCAGCAACAGGCAAATTACCATAGGTTGAGCGGTGTAAGCAGCGTGTTGATTGGCGGTTTTGCGGTGCATAAAGGTCCTCGCTTTCGAAGTTGGTCGAGCGTTACATAGAGTTTTCATGATCATTTCTCTGATTCACATGTCTACTTGGGCAGCAGCATGCTCCGCGGTTGTGGATTGACCAATGATCGTGTTCATATTTCCTCCGCAGGAACGATTTGACTCTGGGTGCCCGAAGTCATTCCGAACCGGGCTGAAAGCCCGGTGAGGAACCTGCTGTTGCTTGTTGCCCTTGATACGATCGTCCGAGGTACCCACCCTTCGAAGATCGCGAATGGGTGGGGCAGCCTCTGTCGCGGTAGCGCAAGGGTGAGCCAGCCCCCGCCTTCCTCAAAAAACGACGATGTAAAAGGCGCTGTCGGGGGCCGAGCTGGAATTGTCCACAACCACATTGACCTGCGTCGCCGAATGCGAAAGGCAGCCGTCGGGCCCGTAACAGATCGTGAGAGTGTGACCTATGGTGGGAGTCGAGCCCGTGTACACGGGCGTCACCAAGACAAAACGGTCGCTTACCTGGAAGCCGAAATCAATGAGATAGGCCCCATTAACCACGCGCGTATAACCCATACCACAGGGTGAAGTTGACGCCTGGGATCCCGCAACCTGGGAATTGAAGCACCATTTGATCCCGTTAGCTGCGTTGCCGTTGGCCGGGTCCACAAAGGCCATGGCCTTTGCCCACCCACCCGCGGCGCGCGCCTGGCTCACGTGGCTGTCAGTGACGAATCCGTAGCCGTTCTGGTTGCTGCCGTAAACCCCGGTTGCATCCTTAGCGTCGTTGAAGCCGGCGACTCCGGAACCCCCGGTACTGTGGGCGAACCCTTGAACCGCATTATTCCCCGAGCTCACTCCGGACACGCCGATGTTGTTGGTGCTGCTGCCGGAAACCCCAATGAAGTTGGTCGATATGCCAACGACGCCGACCCCGGAATCGGATGTGCCATGCACACCGTCGCCGGCGCTGGAATCACCCCATGAACCAACATTTTGCGTGGTTGCACCAACAGTGCTGGCGGTTGACCATATTCCGCGAATGCCAACCCCTTGCGGAGTGGTCGAATAGCCTGTAACCCCCGGCGTGTTCGCGCCCGAGGCAGTGCTGTTGGCGTATCCTTCGATGGACCCGGCGGCGTTAGGCGCGCTGGAAATGGAAAAAATGCCAAGTCCAGTCGCCGTGGAAGCGAACACGCCCAGTCCGGAAGTGGAGCCGGCCTGAACACCGATGCCACTGCTTCCGGTTCCGAGGGCGTTGACGCCGATGCTACCGGAGGCGCTAACGCCGGTGCCCCCAGCGGCGGTGGAGTTGAGGCCGACGCCAGCTCCGCCTTGGGTGACATTGACCACCTGCGTGCCGTTGCTGGCGGTGATCGCCTGGGCGTTCGTGAATGCATTAGCCGCGCTCAGCAGCGGAACCTTGGTGGTGTCGAGATTCAGTGTGACCGTGCCGCTGGTGCCGCCGCCCGTGAGGTCCGTTCCGGCAATGACACCGGTGATTGTGCCCGTGCCCGCGCTGGCGCAGTTCCACACGCTGCCGCTGTATTGCAGGATCTGATTTGCGGAGCAGGGCTTCAGCCCGATGGCGTAAGTGCTACCCAGATTCATCGCTCCGGGTGTGGTGAGTCCGCCGGCGGTGTTCGCATTCAGTGTGATCTTGGAATTCGCAAGCATCGCATTCGTGATGCCGGCGGAGGGTACTTTCAGACTGAGCGTGCCCTTCGTGCCTCCGCCCGAAAGTCCGCTGCCGCTCGCCGTTGTTACGCCCGTGATCGTCCCCGCTCCCGGGAAGCTCTGCCCCGTGACGAATGTTACTTTGCCCGTCTGATCAACCTTGAAGGTGGTCCCGCTGATGGCCAGAGTGGGATCCGTTCCTTTCGGAAACAGGGTCAGCGTGTCGCGTATGTCTCCTTTCCCGTTCAAATCGAGCATCGCGGCCGGAGTAGTTGTGCCGATGCCGATGCCTGCACCTTTCTGGAAGATCACCGAGTTGACGATGTCGCTGGCGGTGTCCCACATGGGGATGTAATCCACGGTGCCCTTGCCGGTCACGGTCGGATTGGCGGGCGGCGCCGATGTCTTGGTCGAAGCGGAAGTGGAAGCCACCGCGGTGCTGCCGCCCGCGGCGGGCTGCTTCGATGAATTGGCCAGCACGAAGGCTGAGGCCGGAAGTCCCCCCAAGGTTTCCGCATCCCCAGCCTTCAGTGCGTAGGGCACGCTGAGCAGCAACACGCGCGGCTGCTCCGCCTGCCCTTCCGGTTGCACGCCCAACCAGCGAGCTTCTCCGGAAGTGAAAAGGTCGGTAGGTATCCCGTCCGGCTTGGTCGAGCCGAGCTGCACCGAGTAATGTCCGTTGCGATCTGCGATGACATTCTGGGTCTCGAACCAAAGCGGTGTGCCGCCTTGCTGATCGGTGTAGAGAGAGAAGGTGACGCCCACCGTTCCGGTCAATGCTTTGCCCGAGACGTCCGCGAGGGTGCCGCCGAATCGCACCAGCGGGGGCACTACGACGCTGGTTTGTTGTGCCCATCCATGCAGAGCGCTCAGAGCCGCGAACAGAATGACAATGGCGGCGATTGCCAATTGTTTCCCAGTGATTTCCTTTTTCATGACGCCCTCCCCAGGCTTTGTGAATTGATCGTGTCGCTGTTCGTCGTCGTATTGGTGTTCGGCTCCGAGGAACCCTTAACCTGAGCACGGCCAGGAAGCGCTATCGCAACCAACGCCAGCAAGAAAAGAAGAATGAGCAGCAGCCACGAGATCCGAAACCGCTGGGGTCTAGGGCCAGACCTGCGCCGTTCGGTCATCCGTTTCTGTGCCCCTTTTCTCGCTTGCATGTTTCCAGACCGCTTACATGACCTGCCCGTTCCAAAGTCATGCGCGCGGGCAGGAGAATGCATCACTTCGCTTTCCGGATCAAAGGACGAGGATGTGATACGCGTCTGACCCAGCAAGTCCTTTTGTTGCAATAAATAACAGGGCTCTATGACACGCGTTCGAGGTCGTGGTAAAATCGCGACCCAATAAGGGGTGTGCGATTGGTATGGATGTGCCGGTACTGCCCAAGCGTGTTTACCGATTTGGCCTTTTCGAAGCGGATGCGGAAAGCGGGAAGTTGCTGCGGGAAGGCATGCGCGTCAAGCTGCAGGATCAGCCTTTTCGGCTGCTGTGCCTTTTGCTGGAGCGGGCGGGCCACGTGGTCACTCGCGAAGAACTCCGCCAGGCTCTCTGGTCCAGCGACACGTATGTGGAGTTCGACGGCAGCCTGAATGCAACCTTGAAGAGGTTGCGTTCTGCGCTGGGCGATTCCGCCGACAATCCTGTCTTTATCGAAACCCTGCCTAAGCGTGGCTACCTCTTCCTCGCTCCAGTCACAATCGAGGACTCCCCTCCCAGTACCGCGCAGGTACAACCGAAAAAATGGGATGCGACGCAGGCTGCCATAGGCGACCACTCTTCGCAGCACGAAGTTCCCGTCCTTGCCGCTGATGCGGAAAGGGAGCAGGGGCGGCGGCGGCTGATCTTCGGCCTTGCCCTCGCCTTGCTGGTCGTCGCAGGAGTGGCTTCCTACCACCGCCTGACCTCGGCAGGCGTGAGCAAGCAGGTTCGAGTGTCCCCGATCCAACCGGTTGCTCCTCGCGTTTCCGTCGCGGTGATCGGCTTCAACAACATCTCCGGACGCACCGAAGATGCGTGGCTCTCCACCGCACTCGCGGAAATGCTCAGCACGGAACTGGCCGCAGGCGACAAGCTGCGCTTGGTATCGGGAGAAGATGTCGCACATCTCCGCATGCTCGCTCCCTGGATGCAGGCAGGCACGTTGGCGCAAGACACCTCTTCGCGCATTGGCATCAGCCTGAGCACGGATGTGTTGGTGCTGGGCTCCTATGCCAGCGTGAGCAAGGCCGGAAAACGGCAACTGAGGGTGGATGTGCGGCTGCAAGACGCCTCCAGTGGAAACGTCATGACAGAAGTTGCCGAGACCGACAGCGAGGAAAACCTGTTTCATCTTGCGTCGGTGGTTGGCGGCAGACTGCGTGAGAAATTGGGACTGCCGGGCAGCACTCCGTCCGAACAGTCCGCCGAACTGGCCTCCATGCCTTCCAGTCCCGAGGCCGCGCGGTTCTACGCGCTGGGATTAGACAAGCTCCGTGAATTTGATGCTCAGACCACGAAAGACCTGTTCGAGCAAACCATCAAGTCTGATCCGCATTTTGCGATGGCACACTCCATGCTCGCTCGTGCCTTGGGGCAGTTGGGCTACGAGCAGCGGCGCAAAGAGGAAGCGAAAACTGCTCTGGATCTGTCCAATAGTCTGCCACGCGTCGATCGCATGCTCGCGGAAGCGGATTACTACGAAACCCAGGCCGACCATGAGAAGGCCGCCTCTACTTATCGGGCGCTGTTCGCGCTATTTCCCGACAGCGTCGAATACGGATTGCAACTGGTGACCACCGAGGGATTGGCTGGCCACGGAGACCAGGTTTTAGCGACGATTGCCCAGCTGCGGCGGCTCCCGGCGCCGGCTTCCAACGATCCACGCATCGATTTGGCGGCTGCGCATTGGACCCCGAACAAAGCGGCCGCGCTGGTATTTATTCGGAACGCCCTCAATGCTGCGGCGGCGCAGGGTAAGAAGCTGACTTACGCCCAGGGTCTACGAGAGGAGTGCATGAATTTGATCTATGGCGGTCATCCTGATCAGGCGTTTCCCGCCTGTGAAGATGCTTACAATACTTTTCTCGCTTCGGGAAACCGCCTCGCCGCTGCCGATTCGCTGCGCCTGATTGCCGACGGTCAGGGATCCCAGGGGCACATGGAGCAGGCGATCGCGACCTACCAGCGGGCCCTCCACATTCTGCAAGAGCTGGGAGAACACGCAAAGACCGGAACTGTGCTAAACAACATGGCCATCAACTTCACCAATGAGGGCAAGCTGGACCGCGCCGAGGAGTATTACCGGCAGGCCAAATATCATTTCGAACAGATCGGGGACAAGCACAACACTGCGATCGCCCTCGGCAACATTGCCGACATTCTCTATCTCCGCGGCAACTTGCCGGGAGCCATAAAACTCTACCAGCAGGACATGGAAATCGAAGCCTCCGTGGTTCCCAGCAGGCCAACTTATCCCCTGTACCGCATGGCAGACCTGGAGTTGATCGAAGGCAAGCCCAAAGATGCGCACGATCATGCCCAACAGGCAGTGGACTCGCTGCGCCCGGATGAAGGTAGTTATGACACCAACGCGATGATCTCGCTTGGCGACGTGTTGACGGCACAAGGAGACCTGGCGGGTGCGCGCCAGCAGTACGAAAAGGCTCTCGAGGTCCGGAAGAAGATGGGAGAATACGGATTGGTGGCGGACACGCAGGTTTCGCTCGGCGACCTTTCTATCGAGGAAGGGCACCCGGAGCAGGCTGAGCCTTTGTTGCGAGAGGCCATCGTTGAATTTGAAAAAGAGAATGCAACTCCGTCCCAAGTCTCCGTCTATGTGGAGTTGAGCCGGGCGCTGCGCAAGCAAGGCAAACTGGACGAAGCAGCCAAGTCGGTGGCGCACGCCGCTGAACTGGATCACGGGAATCCTGACCCGAGTCTGGACCTGCCTCTGGCCACCGAACAGGCTCTCGTAAGAATCGCCAAAGCGCCATCCGGAACTGCGGGACGAAGCGAACGTGCCGCAGTGCGTCGCCAATTGGAATCCGTGATTTCCACTTCCAGAAAACTGGGCTTTTACTCGTTGGAATGCGAAGCTCGCCTCGCCCTGGTGGAGCTTGACCGCGAGGACAATATGCCTTCTGCCGACCATATGGCAGCAGCGCTCGAGGACCAAACGCAAAAAAACGGGCTCCTCCTGCTCTCCAGAAAAGCCGCGTCGTTGCGAAGCAAACCTAACTAGCGTCTAAGCGCAAGATCTTCCCTGGAGCAAAGCGACGTAATCCATCCCCGAACTCCGCGGGCCCTAATTTGCCCTTGGCATCCATCACTGCTACGGAAATCGTTGCTTGGTGAACGTCCAGCCCAATGTACTTTTCACCGCTCATTGAGGGTGCTCCTTTTATAGGTAGTCATGCACAACGATGACAACCTACTCCCAAAAGGGCGCCCTCTTAATAATACGATTTCGACGGTCATCTGGAATCCGATGGTCCTTTTGGCGTAGATTGCTTGCGTGAAACAATCCAGGGACACCCCGAGCAAAGTCCTGCAACAAATGTTTGCGGACGACCCCAAAGATGCGGGTGACGCGGGAGCCAGGTGGGTTGGTTCGCATGGTCGGAGACTGACGTTCTGACGGACCTTTTGGACGTCAAGATTCGTCACCTGCCGTGTGATCTTTTCCCAAGAGGGCCTCCCGCAGAACCCGCTGAACGTAACCCTCCCGAATGCCGCTGAACGTGCAGCGCACCCGCTCAAAGAGCTGGCTTATCGAGCGCGCGACCCGGAATGCCGATAGCACACTCCGGCTCCCGGCGCAGGCCCGCTTGCTCTAGTTCTTTGTCACCCCCGGGTTCCAGAGGGTTTGCGGCAAAGAACCAGCATTGCCGAGGTCTTGCAGCCAAGGCTCCCTCGCAGCAGATCGAAGGCAGTGAATCCCGCGATGCCAAAGAGACTCTTCATCGGGTCAAACCACTGGCTGAGGTGCGGGCGCGAGCCAAAATCGTATCGGACCACGTGGTGCAGAGAATACATCCAGAAGGAATGGCCAGTCTGAAAGGCAGTCGCCACAACCTGTAGGCCGTTTTCAGTGACCAGACGCGTAATCGTGTCGTTCGTAAACAGGTTCCAGTGACGTGGAATGTGGTAGCCACCCCAGTAGCCGTCTCGAAAAAGCCGAGCATCCAGGCTATCTAGATTTGGTGTCTCTAAAGCGAATACACCGTTGGGAGAAAGCCAACGGCGGATTTGACGAATGACAGCACTAGGGTCGTCCACATGTTCGATAACATGAAACATCGTCATCAGGTCGATGCTCCCCTCCGGAATACTGGCGCACTCCTCGACCCTCTCGCAAAACACTTGCCCGTAACCCACATTGCGTAGCTCGTCCACCACCCGCTGGTCCAGTTCGAGACCGTAGAGTCCTGAATGTGGTACGCCTAAACTCTCTAATACCCGCAGGAAGCGCCCGTTTCCGCAACCAATGTCCAGATAGGTCCGTGGGCGACCTCCATAAACATTGACGATCTTCCCTATCTTCCGGCGATCAAGCCATTCTTTAGCCTTCCGCGCGATGGGATTGATCTTCGCGTAATTGTAGGCATAGTAGCTCGGTGGGTAGATGACGTGGAGTTCTCCGACTGCCGGGCGCGGGTTCAGCCACACATGTCGGCAAGCGGAGCATTGCACAAAACGCCAAGGATTCCCGCAGGTTCGTAACTCGTAGTCGAAGCCGACTGCAAACTCGGTAAAGTCCGCAGCCCGGCACACCGGACACCGAGCAACGGTTACGGTCGAAATCAAAGGAGATCCAGAACGCGAAAACTCCTCTGGCGGTCGCGTCAGACGCCAAGCGTCGGTGTCGGCCATCGACGATTCTCCCGGCACTCAGCGATCGGTAACGCGGACCAGTACCTGAACAGATATGCAAAATACGAGTTGCGCCACTCCAGTTCTTCAATTCCGGGATTCTGCCGGATTTCCAGGTCTGCGATGGGTAGGTTGTAATACGGAATGGAGGGCCAAAGATGATGCACAGTATGAAAGTTCATGTTCATGGGCGCTACCAACATTCGTTCGACTGGATTACTGAGGTAGGTGATCAAACGATGGCGATCACTCTTGGCGTCGCCCTCGGGATGGGAGTGCTCCGCGAAGGACCGGAAGTTGTCCGCCAGATACATGAAGGCGTAGATCGGCAACAGCCAAAGTACCGGGTAAGCCCACCACCCCACGAACCACGTCAGTCCTCCCGCCACAACGGCGAACGAACCCGCCAGCAGCCAAAAGTCCCGGAGGGTGTAGTGGTCGGGAGGGAAGGATCCAGTCCGACCCCGCGTTACAAAAACCGCCTTCACTGCAGAGAAAACCGTCGCCACTCCCGTTAAGAAAGCCAGCATGCTTGCGCGTTCCGCCTTGTTAAAGCAGGCATGTTTGAACCGATCCGGATCCAGGGTCGAGGCTAAGTAAAGATGGTGAGCCAAGTGATTTCGGTTATTGAGACGCGTAATGGCTCCGATGGGCGCCCAAATGAGCAGATCCGCCCAGAAGTCGTTGCGCTTGATATTGGGGAGCAGGCGGCGATGCATCGCGTCGTGCCCGATGATGAACAGCGCATAGTACCGGTTGCCGACCACCGGAATTGCCACTAGCACCGTCCACCACATTGGATGGATCGCCACCACGGCCATCGCCCCCAGGATCAAGAGCCAGCAGATGGCAATGTCACGAACGGCGCGCGAGGGCCGCAGAGTGCTCAGTTCCCTGACGCGAGTGGGCGATAGCAGGGCTCGCCGGTAAGGCAGATAACGGTTCTTTCTCGCATCGACATGGGATGCCTCATCCGCTGACATCATGCACTCCGCCCCCATTGGGATCGATTGGTAAGTGACGAAATAATAGCAGGGATTACCTGAGTTTGGCAGGAGGGACGAAACAGCGCGTGGCGCGCGGCTGTGCTGGGGCTCGGGGTTGGAAAGCTATTTAATCCCCCCTTCGCAATCGTAGGTGTTGAAATATCCCCATAGCGCTCATCCTATGAGAGAGGATGTCAAGAAAAAACACTTCTCCATTCCTCTCTGTGAGACCTCGATCGGTGCTTGCATCCAGGCTCTTTTTTCTTCGTGGAGAGGATTTTGGTTCTACCGCCTGCAGCGCCACAGAGTACGCCCCGGATGCGCGAGCACGGCCTGCTGTCGTGAGCCGGCAGGTTACTTGGTTCTTCTGAAAGCCCTAAAACCCGCAAGCGCGGACGGATGGCATCTTCGGCAGCACGCTCTCTTTTCGTATTTGCACCGCCGATGCGCGAGTACTTCGACCTTCTGTCGCAGCCTGGCCTGCCGGAGGCGCTACGAAATCTATGGAAGCAGTTGAGGGGCGAACGCGGATATCCGGGATTCGAATGGTCCCAGTTACGAGCAGTACGAATCAACCTATATCGCGCTCTTTGACGTTTGCATACCCGAGCCGCCCGTGCCCCTATTCGAGTCAGCCCATGACAAGTCTCATCCAGCGAGCGGAAGTTCAGGAGTTGGTGGCGGAATTCATGAGCGGCGGTATGCGGCGGAGCGAATTTTGTCGCAGTCGGCGGTTGAGCCTCGGCACGCTGAATCGGCACCTGAAGGAGCAAAGCTGGAAGAGAAAGAGCAGGGTAGTTTCTTCGGTCGGTCGTCTGAGCGGGCACCTGTTCTTGTTCTGCAACGGCCAGCGCAATCGTTTGAAGGCCATTCTCTCGGTCGTGGAAAGCTGGCGTCGGCTAAGGGTTCCGGTGCGCGATTACTTTTCCACGATTCTCCCCCGAGCGCGCACTGTTGGGCTCAGTCAAGAGCCGCAGCTCCCAGGTGCGCCTCTCGGCGGTGGTTCCTGCTTTAGTAGAACCGGACAACCGGGCCGATTGTGAAGATGTTGGTAAGAAGCGCGTTTTGAATCATTTCGTCGAACGGGACGCCTCGAGGCCGCCCCAAACAAAACGGGCCACCAGTGTTGACTGGCGGCCCGAAATGCAACTTACAGCAGTTTTGGTTAGAAGGTCAGGCGCATACCAAACTCCATCACTCGCGGCGAACCCAGACCAAACACACCAGTTCCGAGACCGGTGCGGTAGACCAGGCTCTCCGGACCGATCTCACCAGGCTGAGGAGTCGTGTGAACGCTGTTGACCGAACTGCCAGCGCCCCCAGCATCCACCCAGGCATTCATGGCAGATGGGGGAATGTTGTAGTTGGTGAAGTTAAACAGGTTGTAGATACCAAGGCTCGGCTCAACCGTAACGCGCTCGGAAAAACGGTGGCTCCAGCTCAACTTGAAATCCATGGCTCTTACCCACGGAATGGCCAACTGATCGGAAGGAGCCTGACTGATTATCGGCGGAGTCGCTCCGATGGCGGCTAGCTGAGATGCTGTGAACAAACCATTGCTGACCAGCAACTGGCCTGCCGGAGTCGGGTGTCCTGCCACAGTTAAGTTGTAGTTGTTGATCACGTTGTTCAACCCGTTAAGACCGAACTGGCGATTAAGGGAGCCATTCGTCGTTCCAGGGATTGGATCGCTTGGCACCCCGCTTCCCGTGAAATCGGTCTGGAAGATTTGACCGCTGGAACCCGTGGAGCCAATGACTACCGGGCTGGAGAGCGGGCTGTAGAAGTGTCCAATGAGTCCCAGACGGAAACCATAGGGCACATCAAACGATCCGCCGAACGAAAGTTGATGGGTGCGATCAAGCAGCGACGGCCCCATATATTTTAGCGGGTTCGTGTTGTCAGCCGCGCTCAGAACAAAGTCCTGGTCGCTGTTGCCCACTGGAGCGGCTGCAGGCACATTGCCCTGGAATCCCATGGGGTTCACAAACTTCGAGAGCGAGTAGGAGATCTGGAAGTTTGCGGCCCTGACTCCCGGCATCGGGTTCCGAACGTTCTGCGTCAGCTTCGTTTGCAGCGCATTGTAGACCGAGCGGCTGATCGGCAACAGGAACGGCATTTGGCCGTAGTTGTTATTCACACCGCCAAAAGCGCACTGGCAAGCATGCCCGATATCCGCCGAGCTGGCCAGGCCGTACCCGGCAAAATCGTTGATCGTAGCTCCCGCATTGATGGTCCCTTGAAGATCTCCAGGGTGTCCGAAAGCTGTCTCAGTCGCGGAGATCGCATTTTGCGCATTGCTTAGGTTGAAGTTGGCGATCGACCCTTCATGGTTGATATCCACCCCCAGCGGCGCCCGCGTTTCCACGTTGCGCAGGAAGTCGGCGCTGAACACCATGCCACGCCGAATCTCGTGCTGCACCCCGAAGTTCATCTGGACTGCGCGCGGGGTGACGTAGTTGGGAGCAAACAGCGCTGTTGGTAAGTTGACGCCTGGTGTTGTGCCGCCTGTAGCGAGATTACCCAACTGGGTAGCAACATAGTTGGGGTTGGGGGTCGTAAGACTAAACGGATTCGCAGCTTGATAAGCCTGTTGAAAAGCAAATATGGTCGAGGCCGCATTGCCGATGGTATCCGAGCAGGCAGATGCGGTCGTATGACCTGCAGCGATTTGCGTTGGATCAGGCCCTACTTCCAAGGGATAACCGGCAATGGCCTGTGGGTTGCCTTCCAGGCAAGCATTGGGGCTCTGGAGAAAGGCACCCGTTTTCAGACGCAGAGGCCGGTCGAAGAGAACGTTGTTGTAAATCACGTTCTCATAGTAGAGACCAGCGCCGGCGCGAAGCACGGTCTTGCCATTGCCTTTCGGGTCCCAGGCAATGCCAACTTGCGGCGCAAAGTTTTTGTTGGGCTGATGCACCGGATTGCCAAATCCGGGGAAAGCGGCGTTCAGTTCCGGAATCGCGGGCAGATCGCTGTCGGTTCTGCCGGTATCACGTTCCCAGCGCAGGCCGAGAGCAATAGTCAAGTTCGTCCGCACCTTCCAGCTGTCGCCGAAATACAGAGACGTGCGGTTATCCGGGCCCAAACCACCCGCGGGGAAGCCAAAAGCAGGCTGGGTAGTCGAGAAGCCCTGGCCATTTCCGAGGATTGCAAGGAATATCGGATACGTGAGCGGATCCGCGGGGTTGAACCCAGGGGGGGCATTTCCCGCCGTCGGAGTTAAGCCGTTTATATTAGGAGCTATGGAGAAAAACTTGGCAAAGCCGCCGCCCTGAATATGGTTGAAGCCGACCCCATAGCGGAGGATGTGCTTGCCCACGATCTTGCTGCCGTCATATTTGATCTGATGGTCGCTTTGCGGAGTGCTCTGCGGCGCCAGAAAATTCGGCCCCGCGGTAAAAGACCCGACGGCAATGTCGGCCGGGAAATTAGCAAACGGCAAGCTCGATCCCCGCACAGCGTCCTTGATCTGGTTCTGGAATTTCAAATAGGAGAAGCGGATGGTATGCGTGAAGCTCCCGGTATTGAAATCCAGACCGGCCACATCGTTATGCGTGACGTCCGTGTTGTTGTAGACGTTATAGCTGGTGGGGAAGAACGTGGCAAAGACCGAGTTGTCGAAGTAATTGAAGCGCCCAAACAGGCGGGCGGTTTTGGTGAGAGAGTAATCCAGGCGGCCGTTAAATTCCCGCTCTTTGAAGGGGGCCGCATAAGTGCCGGACAAAACATCCAACGGGCCTGATTCCGGCACCGCGACCTGCTGATGCTGCAGAGTGCGCTCGCCATCCGCGAAGAAAAACAGTTTATTTTTTAGGATTGGGCCGCCCACGTTGGCGCCTTCCTGGTTACGCTGGTAGGAGGTCGGGAGTTGCGTTCCCGTTGCAGCGTCCACCGGCGAAGGCAACGCAGCGCCGCCGGCAGCGCTGTCGCGGAACAAGCCGAAAGCTTCGCCGTGGAACTCGTTGGTGCCGGACTTGGTGGTTACGTTGACCGCACCGGACGAAGTGAGATCGTTGGAGAGATCCAGGCTGGATTGCGCCAGCGAGAATTCCTGAATCGCGCTGGCCGGAATGTCTTCCGTGGTGGTGCCGACCGTCTCATCGCTGACATCGACGCCGTCAACGCTGATGCGGGCGGTACGGCCAAACCGTCCGCCAAACGAGATCGAAGAGAAGCCGACCTTGGTCGGGTCAAAGTTGGCGCCGTCCTGAATCTGGACGCCAGGTTCGAGCTGCGCCAGATCAAGAAAGTTCCTGCCGTTGACCGGCAGGTTTTCAATTTGCGAGGCAGTGAGAACGCCTTGCACCTCGGCCTGTTCCGTGTTCACGGCCACTTCACTCGCCTGCACTTCGATGACGGTGCTTTCCTGGCCGATTTCAAGCTTTATGCTGCCGTTGGCGGTGTTGTTCACCTGAACGTCCACCGACATTTGCGTCGTCTTGAAGCCTTTGGCTTCCGCGCGCACGGAATACGTGCCCGGCACCAGTGCGCCAGAAGAATACGTTCCAGCGGCGCTGGTGGTGGCATGAATGGTTTGCCCAGTAGTACCGGTCATGGTGACTTTGGCGTTAGGCACGACTGCGCCCGTGGAGTCAGTTACCGTGCCGGAAATGCTGCCGTTTGATACTGAGGTCTGGGTGAATGCCACAGAACACAACAGCAGCGTGAACAAAGCAACCAGCGCCAGCAGCCTAAATCGTGCGCTGAGGCGAGGGGAGCTAAACATGAGCTGAGATTTCAGCTTAAAACTCATTATTTCCTCCATCCCACTGGATTTGACCGCAAACACTGGCTGACGAACTTTGCGGGTGCACCCGCGTAGAGTGCTCGTGTGCAATAAAGCAAGCCGAAGGCCGCCTTTGAGGGAAATACGTGAGGTTCCACTGCTCAGGTACGTGATTGCGGGGTAAGAGAGTGACGAACCGACCAATTCGAGAAACAAAGAAAACAAGCTCACGGATCAATTCGTGCGGATATCAGTAGAGATCGCCGGGGATGTTATGAAATTCGGGAGACGCGGGGAAAAATCGGCCTCGACAAATTGCAGTTGTAGCGTGCATACTGATCGGTATGTTGCCAGGTACCATTGATCTTTTAGTGGGCAAGAACCGACCGAGACGCAGCCGGGCTGCGGCGCGCGATCCGGAGCGCACGCGAGAGCGCTTGCTGCAGGCGGCATTCCGCCAAGTGTACAGATCGGGTTTCCAAAGTGCCGGCCTGGACGCGATTCTGGCGGAGGCCGGGGTCACCAAGGGAGCGCTGTACTACCACTTCGGCAGCAAAGAAGCCTTGGGGTACGCCATCGTCGAAGAGATCATCGCACCCGACAATCGCGGCCAGTGGCTGGATCCTCTGCAGAACTGCAAGGACCCTGTCGATGCTTTGATCGGCGCAGTGCAAGCATTATCCGTTCAACCCGAGGCTGTACGCGGTGGTTGTCCTCTGATCAATCTGGCGCAGGAAATGTCTCCTCTTGACGCGGGATTCCGCCAGCGGCTCGCAACCATATTTCGCAATTGGCAGGACGGCGTTGCCGCGGCTTTGCTGGATGGTCAGAAGCATGGAAAGGTGCGCTGTGACCTGGAACCCGCTCAAGCAGCTGGATTGTTGATTGCGATGGTCGAAGGGTACGGCTCGCTGGCAAAGAATGCTCAAGATGCGAAAGTGATGGAGGCGGGGATCAGAAACGTCGTGGACTGGCTGCGATCTTTGCGCCCGCCGGGCAACCGCAAGCGGGGGTGATCGCATCATTTCTTGCGTACCAACCGGTCTGTATTTGAAAGTCTCCTGCAACTGCAAACGCGTCGATGAGAGAGAGAACGGCAGAACCGGGCTGGCCGGGTCCTTGTTGGGCGCCAGCTTTTAAATCTGCATTCCAAGGATTCCAGGAGAAGAAAATGAAACAAAAGACAGCGAAAAGAGAGAGTATGCGCATTCTGAATGGCATTCTCACCTTGATCATTGTGGGTTTGCTTGTCGCACCTGTGGTGTCACCTAAAGCTGCTGGGGCAGCCAAGCCTGCGCCTGGCCCGACCGCGGAAAGCGCGCTGGCGGCTGACGACGAACTCACAAAAGCGTTGCGAGATGACGATCCGGATGGCATTGCACGCTGGCTGTCGGATGACTGGGTCGTGATTTCTGCGAGGGGCGAAGTAGGCGAAGGGAAGTCAATCTTTCCCAATGCGATAAAGTCGGGTCGTTTGAAGCATACAGCATATGAGTCGTCGGAACCCAGGGTGCGCGTCTATGGAAATGTCGCACTGGTGACGACGAGGCTCCACAACGCAGGCTCGTCCTTGGTTGGCTCCGAGCACAAACCCTACGATGCGATGGAGATCCAAACCGACGTATGGCTGTGGAAGGACGGAAGCTGGAAATGCGTTCTAACCCACGAGGCGTGGGAAGGTGCGGAAAAAGATCAGAAGCTACTGAACCGCTGACTTTGGGCTCGTGATTGAAGAGCGCGCGCATAAACCCGAGACCATAAACGTCGTCCATCAAAAGCGATGGATTGCTCGCCATTCCTGATCAGAAGAATTCAAGGAGAAGAAAATGAAACGAAAGACAGTGAGGATGATTGCATTGGCATTCTTTACGCTAGCCCTTGCGCTGAGCGCGGTCCGGCACGCGCGAGCGCAGGACACCAAGAATCTATATCCCACCATGCTCCCACTCGATCAATACTTAATGGACCGCGATGCGGAGATTGCGATGGCCCGTAGCGCGGCTCCGCCATCCATTGCCAAGGACGCCACGGTTATGGTCCTAGGAAGGCATGGCTATGAGACAGCCGTGGAGGGGAAGAACGGTTTCGTATGTGCGGTGGGGCGATCTTGGGACTTACCGAAAAACAATCGGGCTTTTTGGGATCCAAAGATACACGGTCCCATCTGCCTGAGCGCTCCGGGTGCGCGGTCTTTTCTTCCGATCTACCTGAAGAAGACCGAACTGGCGATTGCCGGACGTTCGAACACTCAGATAGAGGACGCCATAGTAAACGGCATCGCGAAAGGTGAGTTGCCCACGCCCGAACCCGGTTCGCTGTCCTACATGATGTCAAAGCAAGGGTATTTGAATGCCGGCATCAAAGGACCCTGGCTTCCCCACGTGATGTTTTTTGTCCCCGAAATCGATCCTAAAGCCTTGGGATCCGACTTGGGGGATGACGTTCCGTTGGACGCGCACGAAGAAAAAATAGGCCGCTATACCACCATTGACGTTCCGGTAAGCAAGTGGTCGGACGGAACCCCGGCGGACACAGATACCCATTCTCACTGACCGAATTCAAGTCATGACGATTCGAAGAAGATCGGAGAAATGTTTAGGGCTCAGGTCTGGAGCGCTCCGCCATGACGTTTATACTTCATGGAATAAAAATGGTGAGTGGAAACCATGCGAGTGCTGATCGTCGATGATGAGCGCCTGGCCCAAACGGCTTTCGCGAAAGTCCTGTCGGCAAGGACTGACGTAGAGCATTTCGATTCAGCCAACGATACGAGCGAAGCGCTCGAGAAATTGGCCACGGACTCCTACGATGTTTTGCTTCTCGACATCAATGGGTTAAACCTGGCGGGCGCCGAATTCGTAGACCGACTTAGGCAACGAACCCTGCCGTTACCGTCTATCGTGTTTGTAACGGCACACGTCGAACATGCGGTCGCAGCCTTCGAGAGGCACACCGTGGACTACGTGCGCAAGCCTTTCTCGAACGAAAGCATCAACGAAGCCTTGGATCGCGCCTCCCGGAGGGCCAAGGGTGAGCGAGCCGCCAAATTGATCGAAGCTTTGCCGCAGTTGCAGAAGCTGTCTCGTCCGGGTCACCCGATGATCGCAATCAAAGCGGGAGGAAGGATTCTGTTCATCAATCCTCGCGATGTCGTCGCAGTTCAGGCTGAGGGCAATTATGTGTCACTGCAGCGGGAATCGGACTCCTATCTGCTGCGCGAGTCAATCTCGATGGTGGCAGAAAAGCTGAAGCCGTACGGATTCATTCGGATCCATCGATCTGCGCTCGTGAATACCTCGTTCGTGGTAGAGATCAAGCCGTACTCGGCGGGAAGGTATGGTCTCCGCGTTAAAAGTGGGAAGGAATACGCTGTTACTAACGGTTACAAGAAGAATCTCAAACCCCTCACAGAATTCCGCATCGGTGGCGGTGCCTTCCTGGCAGAATAGTCTACTCATAGACGCAACGTGGCACGTTGAGCACCTGCCACCGACTCCGGGAAGGCGTCTCTCTGTTGCAGCCGCCAACCATGGATACCGCAGCGTTCCCATCACCGCGCGGTTGCCGAGTCAGCAACCACTCCACGCAAAAGCTTTGATGCCGAGAGCCTTGAAGACCCACCGCCAACACTGGGCTAAGTTCGGATGACGTATCACGGGCTAACCGGCAGTATTCCGCCCCGGACGAAGGATCGAAGACTGACCGCCTGAGAACTTACTCGTCAAGCTCGGCGAAGTCGGGCTGGCTGCGGATTCGATCTGTCAATCGTGTGTTTGCCCTGACACTTACGGCCGACAAGAAAAATGAGGATGTTGGCTTTTCGTTGGAGGCGGGAAATTAACCTCAATGGGGCGAGATTGCAAATGCAACAAACAGAAGTGACGGTCGTCATTTCAGATCGACTCTCATGAGTTGCGGTTCCCAGCGACCGCACACTTACTCCTTGGCATTTTTCAACTGTCACTCGGGACGATTGCATTCGCCCTCCTTCCCGTGTCGAGTCTTCCGTCCTCTTGCCTTGGGGGAAGTTTGAACCTCCCAAGAATTGAGGGTGGATGACGACCTGTTCGGAAACAATCCAACACAGGTACGACCAGTTCGCGAGGACTTATTTGACATTCGCAAACGAAGCCGCTATGTCTGACAGAATCTGTCTGCCGGCGCCCGCTCGCGGAACTGGCTCCCAGGCTTAAGGTCGTTGGGCAACCACCCCGACAAGGGACAAGGTAGCGCCTTCCCGTCGACGGCCTTCATGGATTGGAAGGCATTGCTTCTGCTCGCGATGAACTCTGCAAAGCCGATACACCCTTTCGTCAGTCCATGTGCAGTCGAGGGTGACGTCGCCTAGCAGCCCGTGGCAGAAGTGATTTGCTCACCCCGCAACGGACAGCAGCAAAATTGTGACTTGCACCGGGTACTCAGGCGTCCTCAGGTTCGGAAGGGCGATCCTTTCTTCGGCTTGCGCCAGCAGTGCCATCCACAGCCGCAAACAAGCCAGCATCGCCTCGGCCGAGTAACCCTGCCAGCCGCGCGGTGTGCCTTTCCCCAATAACTGCCGCATCACCAGCGAGAGATTCAGCGCACCCACATGAATCAGCACCCGCTTGCGAACATTTTCCCGTCCCCGGAGGTACACGCGCCGCATCCCGCCAGTCTCATAGGCGTGTGCGAAGCTGCGTTCCAGCAACTCTCCGCGACGGCGGAGCAATTGTTTTCCGTGCTCGCCGTGAATGCGCCGCCGATTGCTGTACACCGCCTGCTGCGCTTCCGGCTTGTCTTGCCATCGCCGTCGTCCCCGATCCGGTTCCGAGATATACGTTCGTACTTCCGCTTCCCCGAGCGCCACCAGCGTGTCGTTGCTGTGATACCCCTTGTCCGCCACCGCTTCCACCGGCCCTTCCGCCTGCACGCGCTCGCCGACTTCTTCGTTGTTGGTCGCACACGCGACCTCCGCGAGATGTTCGCCCGCTTGCGGCAATGTCTCCAAAATCGTTTCCGTGTCGCCAGCGTCGCCCGTAGCCACCGTCACCGCCACCACCGCTCCCGTCTCCAGATCCACCGCATGCTCAGCCTTGTAAGCAAGGTGCGTGCGCCCATCTTTCATCTTGGTGATTCCCGCCTCCGGATCGTGCGGATTCACCCAATCGTCGTTCGATCCCTTCTTCGCCCGCTTGCGGTCCAGCTTCGCCAACTGCTCCCTGGTCGGCGTCGCGATCCCCGACTCCTCGGCCAGCCGCCGCAGAAACTCCTCGTAACCTTCGCCCGTGTCGCGCCGCATAATCGACCGCATGGCCGCGTTCGCCTCCAGCGTCGTGGCGTCGACACCAATCGTCTTGCCCTTCAACAATCCTTTCTCCGCCAGCAACTCCAGCACCCAGCCGAACACCGCCTCATGCGTCTCCACGTCGATCAACCGCCGCGTCCGCGAAATCGTCGAATGATCCGGCGGTTGCTCGCTCAACTCCAACTCCAGAAACCGCCGCAGCGCCAGCGAATCCGCCGCCCGCCACGCAATCCCACGCTCCCCGTCGATGCCTTCGAAATAGCCGATCAGCAGCAGGCGAAAGTACCGCCCCGGCGTCAACGACGGCCGACCCATCGTCTCCGCATAGAATCGCGCACACTCGCCTTCGACGAACTCGTCGAACCCCCGCTCGGCCAACAACTGGTTCAGACGCTCATAAAACGGATGCCCCGCAGTTCGTGGCAACTCCGTGTGCGCCACCCAGAACTCAGTCTGCTCTCGCCGCTGCTTGATTCTTTTCCCCATTGCCATGACCGCAGTGTACGAACCAACGCTGTGGATTCGTTCAACTTTCTTCCACCCGCGCATCCAGACTTTCACCACGGACTGCTAGGACGCGCTCCCGAGAGAGGATTTGCTCTTGCCCGACCCAACCAACGTCTTGCGAGCCAAAGATTGATTGCCCTAGTTTGCGCCCGTAGTTACTCATGGTAGATAGAACATGAAACTGGCAGTCGTGGCTTCGAGGAGCTTGCGTAGCGTGAAGATACTAACAACTCTGTACTCGACATTCCATTTATATCGTTCCAGCAAGGAGAAGAGAACAATGGTCTACTTCTCGACTCGTGCTGGCCGAGGCATGGATTACGCAGTCACAGCGTGGAGGTTCAGGTCTTTGCTTACCTCCCTGACAGCTCTCCCTTGGCAGAACTCTCAGACCTGTTACGAAATCCGGAATTTGCGCGTTCTTCCCTTGCCCCTACTGGCGCGTAAGCAAGCACGAACGATTCCTTCCAAGAAAACTGTTGATCCGCTGCTTCAAGTGCAGCTTTCAGCTTCAACGGACACCTCAGAGTCGCGGCTATTCTGTTCCGTTTTCGTAACAAACCCGAAGGCTTAATCGAATTCCATGATTGCGCCCTTAGAGTCTGGCGCTTAGTTTGGGGGGCTCCCGATAGACCACAGGCTGTCTTTCTCGTTCGAATGCTTTCTACGGGATTGTTGGAAGCTAAGGGCGTCAGTGCCAGATAGCATCTTTACCTGACCTACCGGCTTAGCAGCAAACCAATTGTCGATGGACACCCTCATCGAACAGTCCGATTCGAACCATGCCGGTCCGAACCATGCGGGTTCGAAGCATGCGGAGAATGCGCAAGGTCCGAACGTTGCCGTCATTGCGATTCACGGAGTTGGCCGGCATGCCCCTGGCGCTTCAGCGGAAGCTGTTGCAACTCTGCTGCTCTCGATCGACAAGATCGGCAAAGAGGGAGGGGGTGGAGATGAGCCAAAACGGCCTGGCCAACCCAAGAAATCGCCCCTCTACTCTGGCTTCGAGATCGAGTCGATCGATGTCCCGCTTCGACCTGTCCTATCGCCGCCTGAGGATGCCGAAAAAGCAAACGAGCGCCACCAACAAGCTTGGCTCTCGCGCCTCTGGGGCATCTTCGATGAGCGACGCGGATTTCTCTCCGAAACAAGAAAGGGGAAAGGTGGATCTCCGGCCGGATACGATACGAGCGAACTGAGGAAGGGCGAGCCGGATCGCGGCAATTACGGCTACCGCTTCATGATCACGCAGCTAGCTGGCTATGAGGGAGAGGTCGACCGCGACTTTCAAACGGTTCGCCTGGAAGGGAAACGAACAAAAGCCAATTCAGCGGCGCCGACGGTTCACATCTACGACGCCCACTATTCCGATCTTTCCAAGCCGCAAAGCAACATCGTGGCGTTTTTCTTCGCTTTCTACCAGCTCTTGTTTCATCTCGCGAGTCTCAGCCTGCTAGCCGTCTATTGGACGGAAGCGGAAAACGTCACGATCGATGAGAAGCGGAGATGGCGCTGGCGAATCGTTGCCTCGCTGCATGCGACTTCGGTTCGACTGCTGACGATGTTCGTGCCTATCCTCAACGTGGTCCTGCTGGAAATCGCCTGCAGCGCGTTCCTCGATAAGACGCAGGGCAAAGCATCGCTGCCGCTCGTTTCGTGCGTGGTCGCGGGCCTTCTCGGCCTGATAGCGACATTCATCCTGCTGCGAAAACAAGGCTCGCCGCCGCGGCCCCTCCTTTGGATGTTGGTTCCTTTCCTTGGAGCGGGCTTGGGGATTCTGATTCTCGGCGGCCTGGCTTGTATATACAACTGCTTCTTTCACCCCGGCGTTTCCTTATCTCAGACTCTTCTGCTGATCACCTGGTTGACTTTTGCTGGAGTACTGCTGGGGTGGCTCGCGTGGACGTTCAACCAACTGCGTCCCGGGGCGTTCGCGTTGTCAATTGTTCTTTATGCGGGTAATGCGGGGTGGTTCTTGTTTTACCTTTTGCCCCGCGCCTATGGTCAGTTTGCCACCGCCTCTCTTTGGGCCGTGCAATGGACTTTTGGCGAACTCCTGCTTTCCTGGGTCCTCTGCCTCTTGTGCGCGCTTCTCACCGCGCCGCTGGCCATTTTCTGCACCCAGACGGTACGACCCCGGCCCGAGAAAGATGAGACGGTCGAGACGGCCGAAGACAGAGCCAAAGAAAGAAGAGCCCGTGCCATCGCGGCTTTCCGCACGGGGCGCTTTGCCTTTTCCATTCCTGTCATACTCTTCGTAGTCGTAACCTGCGTATTATGGAGCGGGGTAGTCGTCTACGGCTCAGACAAGTTCAACGCTTTCGCGGCAGTTCCGCTAGAGAGCAAAGACAGTGGCGTTTCAACATCGGGCTGGGCCTCCTACGCGGTCCCTGGCGTAACTCCGGTCGTGGAGCGCATGGATCGCATACGCGAACCGGATCCTCCGCCGGAATGCTGCGCTAAACCGGTCCCGCCCGGCACCGCGTTCTGGTCCAAATACTTACGGGGTCTCTTATTGGTGTGTGTCACTCCTTCTCTTCCAGTGACAATGATCCTTTTTGCACTGAGCCTTTCGCTGTTGATCTGGGCGGTGCTGCCGTCGATTGTCTTCGAGATCAAGCCGGAGTGGACAAAGGGCGCAGCCGCGGACCGCATGCGCTCTCTGGGCAAATGGTTGTCGCGAGGTCTCGACAATACTGCGATTCTTACGCGACTGCTCTGGTTTGCGATTGTTCCAATTCCGTTGATCACTTTCGCTCTTGATTGGATGGCCCTGCGTAACCCACAAAGCGGGATAGGGCATTTCGTGGAACGGGCTGGTAAGCCTACGCTACTGCTGATCGAGGGACAAGGTCTGGTATTAGCTGTTTTTGGCGCGGCACTGGCCGGATTCGTCCTGAAGTACCTAACTACCGTTCTCGACGCAATTCTTGACGTGGATAACTACCTGCGCACTTCACCCCTGGACGAAACTCCGCGGGCGAAAATCGCCGAACGCATCACTTCGCTGCTGCGCTACATCGCGCGGCAGACCGACGATCAAGGGAGGCCATACTACTCGAAGCTCATCATCGTAGCGCACAGCCTCGGCTCGATGGTGACCACCGACCTTCTGCGCTACCTTGAACGTTCCGGCAAGGGTGCTCCTGATCCAGGCCTTGCCCGCTATGACTTCCGCACACCTCCGGAAATGAAATGCTCCGATCCACTTCCAATCTACGTCTTCTCCATGGGAAGTCCGTTGCGACAACTGCTAAATCGTTTTTTCCCTCATTTGTATTGGTGGGTTTCGGATACTCCAGATAACTCGCTGGAAGACTTGGGTGACCCGGTTGGGCCGCCTATGCCTGGTATTACGTCCGCGCTGCCCAGAACGGATGAGATGAACGTCACGCATTGGTCGAATGCCTATCGCAGTGGCGACTACATCGGGCGATCGCTTTGGGTTGGACAGTGGCTGCAGCGCAATGGTAGCGGCGATCCTACGCAGCCCCCCGAGGTCGCGCATGAAGTCGCTCCGCGGGCATGCGATGAAATGTGCATTGGGTTGGGCGCACACACTCATTATTGGGATCGCTCCGCGCCAGACATAGCGGCGGTGCTGGATAAATTAATTACCTTATGACCGAGATTCACGGGTTAGGAGTTTTGGGAGGAGCGGTAACGTTCGCGCTTTGCAGTTAATGGTTGGCCGTGCTTTGCGTGGCCATGTAGAGAACTGGAGCTACAAACCTTAGAACAGGAGGAATCCATGCTTCCAGGAAAATCGCTCGCGGGAGCAGAGCATAGCCGGGGCATCGCACGGTCACAGAGGTTTTTCCCAGCCGTCGCAAGTTCAGCGAGGGCTTTCCGCATTGCTTGCGCCGTTATTTTGATCTGCGCTGGGGCGACCCCGGCGCTCCGTACGCAAACATCCAGCGCGCAGACGACCGATCCTTGCCCTGACGACCACCTAAAGCCCACGCTGGACTGCTCCAAAAGGAATCCTCCGGATAACAATGAGGATGGCACTAAAGTGGCGCTTGCCTGTGAGTGGGTTAACACCGATAACGACGGGGTAACGCACGCTTTAGAAGCGCTTAAGCTCTTAACGTGCAGCACGCAGGATGTTGATGTCCGAAAGTCCGATACATGTCGCGCGCTGAATCGTACCTCCGAACAGGATCGTAAGGTCGCCTGGTACGTGCTGAAAGAACTGAAAGAGGGTGCTCCCGTTAGCGATTACCCTTTCTACCAATGGGCTTTGGGCGATCCCGACACCGAGGGCAAGCCCAAAGGGGCGGCTATGGCAACTTTCCCGGAAGCGCTCGCAAAGGCAAACACCCTGACCACAGGAGCTAAGAAAAAGTCAACGGACGAAGAAGGTCTTTTCAAAGACGAGTTGTTTGAGTGCACCAAGAACCTTATCGACAAGATTTACAGGGATGGGGGGCCAATTGTTCTGGCGAGAATTCATGACACCTTCGTCAAGAACAAATTGAATCTCGCGCTCATTCAGTTGTTGGATGCGGAGATAAAGGCGGACCATAACGTTCCGACTGTCTATTCTCAGAACCTCGAAAAATTCAGGGCCGCGTTCGAAAAGGACAACAAACGTCTGGCGGGCCAGGTCGCTGACAAGATTAACTCTACGCAACAATAGCAGGCGAATGTCTCAAGGAGACTCCATGGCGTACGACAAGTCCCCCAGTTGCGCGGTTTTCGAGGTTGCAACTTTAGTGTTGCTTCTGACAGTCGGCTGCCTCGGCCAGGATTCCGCTCAGAACCTGCCCGAGGACCGAGTCCAGGATCATTCCTGTACCGTCGCCGCGGCTGCGACATTCGCCCTTCCCGCGGGCGAGGACAGGAATAATTTCGACAAGGCGGGCTGGGGGCTTCAAGCAGGTGGAGGATTTGCGGTCGCACGTAGCACCGAACCTGATCACGGCAACAGTTGGTATGTGACTGCGAATTTCATGTATGAGAAGTTCAAAGCTAATGCCAAAGCGCTCGGTCTGGCGTCGTCGGAGAATTACCCGCAACTTCAAAATGTCACTTCCGCCCATGGGAGTTTTCCCGCCGTCACCATTGATCCCACTTTCCGGCATGCCTTCAATCGCCGATGGGGTTTCTACGCAGGGGGCGGTTTCGGCTGGCTGCGGCGGAGCATAGGTTTTGACGGCGCAAATGTAAAGATGAGCACTCTTCTTTACCCGAATAGCATAACCCTCGATAGGCGGGCTTCTAATTCTGGAGTTTTCGATATCGGCGGAGGCGTCAACGTCGCACCCAGAAAGTTGGGCGGATTCATGCTATTCGCTGAAGCTCGCGTGTATCACGGTCTGGCTATCAATAGCGGAAGCACTCTGGTGCCGCTCTCGTTGGGCGTCCGTTGGTAGCTTCGTCGATCGTTGCTCTGCAGATCTAGGAGATCTCATGCGGAACCTTATTTCATATCTAATCTTCCTATTGCTGGTCGCCGCGCTATGCCTGGGGCAAGAACCACACGCCACCGTGAGCGTCAGCGCGGCTGGCGGGCCTCCCTATGACACGAGGCCGTTCGGAAAATATCTGGTTGAGATCTGCACGCTTTCCGGCGAGACCCGGACGATCAGTTGCTCCGATCTGCATTTCCCGGTTCCTCCGCCTGCCGCCAAAGTTCAGTCAAAGGATCAGACCATTACGCTGAAGCTGGTTTGCGACCCTGACAAATACAAAAAGGATGATTGCGACCTGGCGAATCCCAAGGTAGGGGACGATTTCTTCGTATCAGGGACGTCTGATTCCGGACTGCCAGTGGCGCAGAAAGTTTTCCTGGGAAGCGCCACGTCACTTGGCGGGACTCCTGCCATAGTTCATTATCGCGCCAATGTTGAGGGTCCCATTATCATCAGAGCCACCGCCGCAGCGGCCCCACCCGCTACAGTGCCCCCAGCGTATGCGGAGGCCGCCCCGGTTGATTTGATTCTGCAGGTGAGCACCGCTTCCGCAGGCGCCCCCGATTTATGCCCCGTGCTGCCATCGAGCCCGGCCACGCCGAGCACGCTTCTTGACGCGCCCACTATCGTCTCGCTGCTGGGAAATCCAACGCCTTTCATTCTTGCTGCTCAGGGTCCCAATACCATTGCGATCTATTCCACGCGCCAGCCGCTCCATGAGCCGGAAAAGATTATTCTCCGCTCGTTTCGAGACGCAATCGCCGCGCTTGCCGGGCGCACCGCCGCTTCTCTGGGCATTACACCAGCGCCGGCGAAACCTTTCTCGGTGGAATTAAACATCCCCCATGCCAGCGCTCTTGGCGACCCGGCCACCCGAATCGGAGGACTTAACTTCAGCCAGTTCACCGTACAGGATGTGGGCAGGAACCGGGTGCGCGTTACTGCGCCGACCCGGCCCGACTGCACCACGTGGCAGGGCTTCCTCACAGACATCCGCGAAATGGCATGGCAGCTACTGGCCGATCCCATGAGTTACAAGCTTTACTACCTGTCTTCTTCGGATGTCGCGACAGCATTCTCTGGTCTACCTGCCGCAGGTGCATCCCCTGCTCCCGCTGCCACTACAACTCCGGCGGCAGCTGCGGCGACGCCCGCAGCGACCCCGGCGCCCGCCGCAAGCTCTCCGCCCACCGCCGCAACGGCCGCCACAACCAGCACTGCTTCTTCCAGTCCAACCATTGCTATAACGCAACCTCCCGGAAGCAACCTTCAGATCAGTTCCGACACAACGCCCTGCGTGGTGGCCGGACTGGCGTTTGGGAGCGCTACTGCATGCGGAGCGGCGCCGGCTGCGGCTGCAACGGCGGCCGCGCCGGCAGTCACTCCGGCCGCCCCGGGGCCTCCCGGCATGACTTCGGTGGCGGTTGCTGCGGGCACCGGCGAACAGACCCCGCCCGACTTGCTGCTGTACTCCGATACCAATCCCGGCGACGATGCGCAAATTGAGGAGAGAAACCGAATCCTTGCGCAACTCGACCTGCCGCGTCCGGAAATGATCCTTACGGCCTGGGTCACGCAGAATTCCTCCGCCAGCCCGCAAGCGATCGGCGCTTTCAACAATATGGTCAAGGGCCTGGTGGCCGACTACGACGGGGAATTTGAGCAGGTAGTTCTAAAGGGCTGGCGACGCGTGAAGGAGCAATCCGCGAATCCAAACTATTTCAATGAACCCTTCCGCAGCTACATCGCAGACAGGTTCGTGGCCGATACCTCCCAGGACAGGAAGGCAGGCAGCAGCGTACAAGAGTTGGCGCAAGCCTTTCTCGACCATAGTCAGGCGAAACTGGCCGATCCGGTTTATCCCAAGAAGCGGACCGACCTCGGAATCTGCGAGAGCGGTCGCTATTGCCTTGGCTATAACAACTTGTTCGATCCCCTGAAACCCGCACTTACTGACTTGCTGCTTACCATTATTGCGGCGCAGGATCCTATTGTGGTCGCGGATACCGCGATCGAAGCGGTCGAGCGAACTGCCCCCTTGGCGCCCAATGAGGGCATTTGCGGTGAGCCAGGCCCCAATGAAATGCAAAACGAAGCTCGAAAGCGATGCCGCGCTATATGGCGCAACCTGGATATTGCCCATGCATCTCCGCCGCCTCAACCGCCTAGTTGCGAGGAGAAGGATTTCCGGGGAATTCTCGGTTCACTCATGACAGAACGCGAGCCGCGCGTCCGTCTCCAGTGCTTTAAAGAACAGGCCGGTTTGTTATTTGGACCCGCATCCATAGGTCTTTTCCGCGCCGCCATCGCTGACTTTCTTTTCAACTACAAGATGAGCGTGCACTATCCGCACGAGTTCATTCCCTATGACCTCACGCAGAGTGCCAACGCCCTCAACAATGCGCTCAGTCCTCTGATCGACGCTTTTAATCGCGACCTTTGGAGCTACCAGCTCTTCGTGCGCGCCGATATGCAATATCGTGTCGAACAGCTCAACTCGAGGATGGATGACCGCTGCTGTGTAAAACGTCTGTTTGGCCTGGACAAACCCTCGTTCTTCAACGACGGCCTGGTTACTGTCCGCACTATTTCCGGACAGGCAACCAGTGTCAGCACGACTTCGCAGAGCTTTCTGAATGGAAGCACCGCACCAGAGCTTTCTGCCCTGTTGAGTTCGCTAGCTGGAACCGCCAGCTCCGCTCCCGCTTCGGGGAGCGCGGGCGGCGCGAGTGGCGGCTCCGCTGCGGGAAGCGGAGGCGGTACGAGTGGCGGCTGTGCTACTCAGCCGGCTGCAAGCGCGGCACTCACGGGTACGCCTGGCATGATCGCCAGCATCCTGGCGAACTATCAATCAAGCTACGCTCAGATAGGCCGCCAGTTATCGTTCTCTGCCACACCGCGAAGCCTCGCCACTGCGTCTTCGGCGGAGATTGCGGTGACGTTAAATGCCGACGATGCGGCAAGTACGCCGGTTTACACAGGCCCCGGCGCAACTGATCCAGCGTTCAACACCTCGCGGGTTGCGAGCCACGACACTACGACTCGCGTCCGTGTCGATTCCATAAAGCTGTTTGAAGTCTCTTCCTTTTCGGCTATTGTCGAGCGCTCCCGCTCACGCTTCCCTCTGCTGCCACCGTTCGTCGAAATTCCCTACATCGGCACGTTCGCCGGCATTCCACTAGGCTCCGCGAAGGAGTTCCACAGCAGCAGCGCCATCATCAGCGCCTACGTCGTGCCCACAGCCGCTGACATAGCCTACGGCCTCCGATTTGTCTCCGATCTCGTCGTCGACAGTCTCAACTCCGGCCCATGCAGCTTCTACAAGGGCGCCGCCGGGCCCGACGTGGCTAATCCGTGCGTCTTCCGCAAAATGTTTTCGCTGCGAGACGTCGGTAATCAACAACCTATAGCAGAGTTTAACAAGAAGATAACCCGCTGTTTCGCCACGGACACCTCAGCAAAGGGTTGCGAAAGCGTATCGTTCGGCAACGCTCTTGAATCGCGGTGACCGCGAGGAAGGCAGAACTCATGAAATCCGAGACTTGATCTGAACGGAAAACCGTCCCTAATGGAAGTACGACAATTTATCTCTCGAGTCCGGCGCATTTGACGCCTCGGGCTAGCGTGCGAGCGCGCAACCAATCTGCGCAGGCTTGGCCGTGCCGCAGGATTGGAATCTTTAGGTAGCCCGCCCGAAGACCAGCGCCGTTGTAATCTGGAAAGTAACGCGGACTACGGGTGTTCCGGAGTTTTCAAGCGCCTTCCCGTCCCTAGAGAAATAGTTCTCCGATTTGAAAATTCGCACTTGCTAAAATAAGGCGTCTATGCCAGATCTCAGCGAGTTTGTTGCGTCGTTGCAGAACATCCCGGAACTTCGGGTTCTGGCTACCTGCGCCTCCCGTTGCCGCATTCGGTTTTGGCTGAAGGCGCCTGTCGCGGATCTTTATCTAAGGTCCAACTTCTTGCAGAGGAAAAGTGCGAGCCTGTATGACTTTGTCGATTCGTTTGAGAATCTCACAATTTCCGTGGAACGCGAAGAGGATAACGCACTACTCGATCGTGCAATCGCCGACTCTCTTCCGCTGGCGGGTTATCATCGCTGGAACAGGTTACCTGTTTTCCAACTTGGTTGCGAACCCGATGCTGTCCGCTATTCCCCTCGATTCTCTGACGAATGAGTTTGACGGAAGAAGCGGCGTTGATTCTGTAGGCCTCAGCGCCACTAACATGGATCCGGCCGTTGTCATCAATAACCTGCACCGTGGGTAGTGGGCTACTTTGGGAGCTTGTGGACTCGCCTTCGCAGTGAGTGTGGTATTCACTTCTGGTGTATACTTGGATCGCAAAACCTCCTGCCGCCAACGGATTGCCGGCAACGTGAATGTCCAGGAGGTCCCTCGCCGCATGGTGAGGTTCGGCGGCGCCTGAGCAAGCAGTGATGGGGCAAGCTGCAGGTTCAGCAACCAGCTAAATACAATGCGAACGCTTCTGCACTGATCGGCGTGTTCCGCATGGATTTTCTCCCGTGAATGATTTTGTACAGTCCACCGGCGCGTTAAAACTCCTGTCCAAAAGCACTGCTCCACATCCCACAAACGAAAAGTAACGTACTGCTAATGCACCGTCCCTGTCGTGGCTATCCCACGAGGATCACTTCCGGCGGCCACATTCGCTCCCACCGAAGTCAAGGCCCCCGTGCCGGCATTGATGGTGTAGGCGGAAACATCGTTGGAGGAGAAGTTCGCCACGTAGGCGAAACGGCCTGAGGGATCGACGGTTACAGAAATCGGGTTTGTTCCTGCGGGCCGCGTTGGGTCCTACCGAGGCTAGAGCTCCGGTGGTGGCATTGATGGTGTAGCCGGAAACATCGTTGGAGACCTGGTTTGCCACGTAGGCGAAGCGGCCCGAGGGATCCACAGTCACGGAAATCGGCTCCGCTCCCGCCGCCACGTTCGGTCCCACCGAGGCCAGTGCCCCGGTGCTGGCATTGATGGTATAGGCGGAGACGTCGCCGGAACCATAGTTCGTCACGTAGGCGATTCGTCCGGTTGACTTCGCCCTGCACTCATCCCTACCATTGCCTGAGTCTTTGCGCGCATGATCGGCCAGACAATTTCGCACTACCGCGTCCTCGAAAAACTGGGCGGAGGCGGGATGGGTGTGGTTTACAAGGCCGAGGATCTCGAACTCGGACGTTTCGTCGCCCTGAAGTTCCTGCCGGATGATGTTGCCCACGATCCGCAGGCGCTCGAACGCTTCCGCCGCGAGGCCCGCGCTGCCTCGGCGTTGAACCATCCCAACATCTGCACCATTCACGAAATCGGAAAGAACGGGCAACAGTCGTTTATCGTGATGGAGTTTCTTGCCGGTACGACGCTGAAGCACCGTATCGGCGGCCGCTCGATGGAGACCGGAGAGATTCTTTCGCTAGCCATCGAAATTACGGACGCACTCGATGCCGCACACAGCTCTGGGATCGTTCATCGCGACATCAAACCGGCCAATATCTTCGTGACCAACCGCGGCCATGCCAAGATTCTGGATTTCGGGTTGGCGAAGGTGACGCAGCCGATTCGCGAGCCGGGCAGCGAGGCGCAGTCGGTGGGGCAAACGACGGTGACGCTGGAAGAGCACCTCACCAGTCCCGGCCAAGCGATTGGGACCATCGCCTACATGTCGCCGGAGCAGGTGCGGGCGAAGGAACTGGATGCGCGCACGGACCTATTCTCGTTTGGAGCGGTATTGTACGAGATGGCGACCGGCCAACTCCCCTTTCGGGGCGAAAGTTCGGGGGTGATCTTCAAAGCCATCCTCGATTCGACACCCACCGCTGCAGTGCGGCTGAACCCAGATATTCCCACGAGACTCGAAGAGATCATCAACAAAGCGCTGGAGAAGAACCGCGACCTGCGCTATCAGCACGCTTCGGAGATCCGGGCCGATTTACAGCGCCTGAAGCGCGACTGTGAATCCGGGAAGGCTGGATCAACCACTCCCCAGCCAAGCCCTTCCGTCCCGCCCCCTCAAGTTGCGGGCGATCAGCCCTCATCTGCCAGCGCCGTCGTGAGTGCTCTCGCCCGGCGTCACCGCAACACGCTCGCGTTGGCCATGTTCGTTGTCTGCGCTCTGTTGGCAAGTCTGGGATACGCACTTTACCGCTTCGGCGCCCGCCACGCGCAACCGGAACGCTCCACCTTCGACACCATGAAGGTCACGCGCATCACCAGCGACGGCAAGTCCCGCGTCGCAGTGGTTTCCCCAGACGGCAAGTATGTCGTCCACGCCATCACCGCGAACGGACTTCAGTCTCTGTGGACGCTGCAACTGGCCAGCCGCAGCGAGGTTCAGATTATCCCGCCCGACGAGGTGATCTACCACGGTCTCAGCTTCTCCCCCGATGGCAACTACGTTTACTTCATTTCCGCGCCGACAAGAATGTACCTCTTCAAAACCCTGTATCAGGTACCGGTTCTCGGCGGTGCTCCCCGCAAAATTCTGGCGGACGTGGATTCTCCAGTAGCTTTCTCACCGGATGGCACCCGCATAGCGTACGTCCGGGTGGCTCCGGAACAGGGCAAAGTCGATCTCTTGACCAACAACACCGAAGGCTCCGACGAGCGCCTGATTTCCACGCGGAAGATGCGGCAACTGTATTTCCCGTTGTCCAGACTGGCCTGGTCGGCAGATGGCAAAAGCATCATCCTTGCCGCCCGGGTGGATCAAGGCCGATCAAACCTCGTCGAAGTTCCCCTCGCCGGAGGGCCCGAAAAGGCGATGACCACTCACAATTGGGAATCGGTTGAAGACCCAATATGGCTGGCCGATCACAGCGGTCTCGTCTTCGCTGCCTCTGAGCCGGGATCGAATTCGGAACAACTCTGGCTGCTCCCATATCCCGCGGGGGAGGCCCGCCGTATTACGAACGATCCAAACTTATACTGGAGCGTGAGCCTGTCCGCCGACTCAAGGATGATCATCGCCAGCCAGAATGAGACCACCTCCAATCTTTGGGTTACGCCGGAGGGAAAGGCCGAACTGGCACGCCGCATCACCTCCAACGATAAGGACTACGATGGGGTGGATGGCCTGGCTTGGACTCCCGACGGGCGCATCGTCTTCACCTCGTATCGAAGCGAAAACCTGGATCTCTGGATAACAGATGTCGACGGATCTAACCTCCGGCAACTGACGCATGGCGAGGGCAGCAATTTCGATCCCTCCGTGTCCCCTGATGGCCGCACCATCGTGTTTTTAAGTACACGATCGGGCACTGAGTCTATTTGGAAGATGGATGTCGATGGTGGAAATCCGGTTCAGCTTACGCGTAGCGGCCTGGAGCTCTTCCCCAAGATTACTCCCGACGGAAAAGACGTCGTCTACGAATCCTGGATAAGGCAAGGCATATTCAAGATACCGCTGACAGGCGGTGAACCGATTCAGCTAATTCCAGACTCTGCCTACCAGCCGTCGGTCTCTCCCGATGGAAAGCTTCTGGCTGTGGCGAAACTCCGCCCGCCTGCGACCAACTATCTGGACATTCTTCCCCTGGCCGGCGGCCCTTCCATTAGGCAATTTGACATTCCGGTTCTCAGCATGATGGGCAACCCTTTTTCCTGGACGCGTGATTCGAAGGGTTTGATTTTCCTCGACTCTCGGAACGGCGTCGGCAATCTCTGGCTTCAACCGCTCGCCGGCGGCAAGCCGAGACAATTGACGAATTTCTCTTCTGACCGCATCTCCTCTTTTAACTGGTCAACAGACGGCAAGCAACTTGTCGTGGCCCGCGGTAACTCTTCCAGCGACATAGTCCTGATCAGCAATTTCCGCTGAACTTAACTTTTCGTGGCCATATATTCCAATATCGTGAACCGCACAGAGGTGGATGTCGAAGCGCCGCAATTATAGCCCTGGCACAGCTGTTGTACCCACGACCCTTCTGATTCCGGATGGATTCTCGGCAAACAGGAAGTAATCGGAGATGGATTTCTTCACGCCCTTGGAAAGACGCCGACCCCGGGATCCCCATCCTGAAGGAAGCCAAAGCAGAGTCCGCGAACCTGAGGTAGCTGACAAAATCCATCCTCCGTCGCTTACTGTTAATCGATAGTTGCTGCGTTGCAAGTCAGGCGCGGCTGTTAACTGACAATTGCAGTGAAGTCGCGACGGTCTGGGTCCCTTGGACGAACACTCCGCGTTAACGCTGGCTCCGGATTCAATCTGTCAACCGTGTGTTTCCTCTGACACTTACAACTGAACCGCCACAACTTCCCGACCTTCACACATGGAAGTTTTCCGGCTGTGGCCAGTCTCTTCATCGTTGCTGGGTGCACGCCTAAGAGCTTTCCGGCTTCTCTGGAATTCAGTAAGGGTTCGAAGACTTGCTCGCACGGATTCGTTTTCATCTGATATCTCCTCTTTTCGTTGGTGGGTAAATCGTTCATGTCGCAGAAGCCAAGGAGCAGGCTTTCCTGCTCCCTTTCGGCTCCCAATCATCACCCACCTCAGAGAAATGAATCGGCTCCCAAATCTGCCATCCGTGCCGCTAAGAATTTGTTTTCAGTCATGTAGGCCAACTCATAACCCAAAGGTCGGTGGTTCAAATCCACCCCCCGCAACCAAATTCTTCATAGGGTTACAAGCAAAGCTACTTTTGCCCGCAGGAACAAAACGGGGCATAATCGGCTGCTTCGGCGGTCTTTTTCATTTTGCCTCTCGAAGCGCCGGTCGAAGTACCATCTGCACGACCTTGCTGTTGGCTGCCCGCTTCGATTCCATCATGGCGTCTCCATAGACGTCCATGGTGGTTGCAATCTGAGCGTGCCGCATGAGTTTCTGCTGCACCCCCATCGAAATGCCCACCGGGTCGAGCCAGGAGCGATAGGTGTGGAATGTATGCCACCCGATGTCGGATGAAGACGTAGAAAAACGAGAAGTCATCGGCGTAATGATTGGGCATCCCGCTCCCCTTCGCAGGGGAGTTCGAAGTAGTAATCATGATCGCGTTTGGGATCGAAGAGATGATTGGGTCGGACTGAGTTCCGGATCCCAAAGATTAGAAGCGAGCCCTAGGTTGGGAAGGGCAACCCATCAACGAGAGCGAAATGGCGCTCTGCTCCGAATGAATGTAGGAGTGTGCTCGAAAAGTGCTTGACACCGCCGACATTGTTAGAGATGGCGATATAACACCAATTGACGAAATTGCGTACCTGTTGGATCCTCAGATAACTTCCGATTTGCCGACTATCCGGGAACCTGGCTCGGTTACTGATCACAAGGGCGTTTATCGATACTGATCCGACGGACGACAATGACTTGCGGCTTCCACGTCCCCCGACCGGAGCCGTTGTCAACTTACGGGCACAGCTCAGACTCGCCCAAGCACCAGGAGAATGATAACGACGAACAGGATGAGGCCCACTCCTCCCGTTGGGTAATACCCCCAGTCACGGCTATGCGACCAGCGCGGCAGCGTGCCAACCAACGCTAAAACCAAAATCACAAGCAATATAGTTCCAAGCATGCTCTGCTCCTTGTCCTGCATTCACCCGGAGTGCAGCCTCGCGAGAGACTGCACTCCGGGCACTGGATGAGCGGTTAGAGTGTGACGTTGAGTGCGATGTTAACGCCGGGATACATCGGGTTGCACAGGTAATACACGCCGTCAATCTCGATCACGAAAACGTCTTGCGTGTAGAGCCAGTTGCTGGGCCACACACCTTCAAATCCGAACCAATATCCGCCGTATTGGAAGCGGTGGTTACGGTAGTCGCCTTCGCTGACCCGGAAGCTGTGTTCCCGTCCAAAGTTGGCCTTGTAACGATCGTCGGGAATGCGGCCACCGCCATTACCACCGGCGCGCTGCGCCGGCTGTGAGTGTTGCCGCTGTGCATTCTTCTCTTCCTGCTGGTTGTTCTTGTTCTGCTGCTGAGCGCTTTTTTCTTCCTGTTTGTTGTTCTTGGGCTGTTGCTGCGCGTTTTTTTCGTTTTGCTTTTCCGGTTTCGCGGGTTGCGCCTTTTTCTCATTTTCCTGAGCGGGCTTACCCTTTTCTTCTTCCTTCTGGTCGTGCTGCTCCTGCTGTGCATATACCGGAACCGCGATGGCTAAAGCGAGAACTGATGTGCCGATAACTGAAAGTAGTCTCATTGTTATTGCCTCCATTACTGCATGTGTGTGGATGCGGGCAAACTTGCCCGCGTCCGGCTTGCTCTAACGCAAGCTGCCTGTAGTCGCGTTAACTGGCGAACCAATTGCTTCGCCGGAAACGAGAAGTTCCACTCGCCGGTTCTGTTGCCGGCCGGCGGAGGTGTCGTTGGAGGCCACCGGCAAAGTGTTGCCGAAGCCCCTGGATGACACGGAATTCGCTGCTACGCCTTGTTGCACCAGATAATCGCGCACCGAACCGGCACGATTTTCAGACAGGGTTTGATTCATGGCATCGGCGCCGACGTTATCCGTATATCCGCCGACTTCGATGTTGAGTCCCGGATAGGCAAGAAGAATGCCGGCGACTTTCGCCAGCTTTTCGCGTGCACCCGGCTTCAGGGAATATTTTCCGGTGTCAAACAGAACATCGGACATGCTGACGATGAGCCCACGTGCGCTTTCGCGAGTCTGGAGAATGGAATTCAACTGCTCGGACAATTTTGCACGCATGGCTGCTTTGTCGGTATCAGCCTGTTGCGCGTTCCACTGGGCTTGCTGTGCTGCCAAACGGGATTGTTCCGCGTCGGCCTGGGCTGCAGAGAGTGCAGTTGCTGACGAAGCCTGACTAGCAGCCATGTCTGCGTTAGCCTTCGCGGTCGCGGCTTGCGCATCAGTCGCGTCATTGCGAGCCTTGGCCGCGTCAGAGTCCGCCTGAGCCTTGGCAGCCTGGGCACTGGCCGCATCCGATTCGGCCTGGGTCTTTGCGGCTTGAGCGGTCGCCGTATCGGACTGGGCCTGCTCCTTCTGCCGCCGTGCATCATCCGCCTGGGCTTGCGATATCGCCTGCGCATCCGCTGAATCCTGACGCTCATTTGCCAGTCGAACGTCGTCCATCTTCTTGACTGCGATCGCGCGGGCATCTTCCGCTGTCTGCACTGCCTCGCGGGAAACCGCGATCAATGGCTTTTTGTCGATGTGTTTGCTTGTGGCATAGCCATCCGCATCATTCATTAATTGAACGGCGTGCTGATAGCTGTCGCTGGCATACTGCTCGGCGCCCTCGGATTGAGCGATGCGCACGGCGTTACGCGCCTCGAAGAACTCCAATGGCAAGCGTGCATTCAGGATCACCGGATCGAACTTGTAACCGGTGGGAATGTAGCCCCCCCGTTCCATCAGTTCGCATTTGGCGTTCACCGCCTCGGTTGTTCCCTTGGTTTCCTCGCGAACCACATTCTCGAGAATCACCACATTGCTCGGCTGCCGCACAGCATAATAAGGTTCCGCGGTAACAATCAGAGCGAAAGCCTGAAGGTCGGTGGTGACATTCAGCTTGCTGCGATGATTGCCGCCGAGCAGGACTTCACCCAGGTTCACGGCGCGACCCTCAGGTGAAATCGCCCACAAAACGTAAGTGAGATATTCATTACCGAAAGTGGTCGGTTTCTGCAGATTGGCAAATTCCGCTTCGATCGCGATGGATCCCCGCTTGCTGTTCACTTCGGCCACGCCATTTGCCGAGGGCATCAAGTCCGTGCCCGCGAAATCCAGCTTCGAACTGCCGCTGCGATGCTGGTAGTTGACTGCCTGCACGCTGCGGCTGATGACCGTCACGCGGAAGGTGGGCGTCGGATTCATATGCTCGACGGCGCCGGTTGATTGAGAGTTGGTCTGAGCTACTACTGGTAAGCTTAGCGCGATTGCTGCGGCGAACATCAGCTTGATTTTCAAAATATCTCCTTGGGGCAGGTATCTGCCGGGTTGCTTCGTTAGAAATTTGAGTTTTGTGGCGTGGCCTTCCCGTGGCCTCGCCTGTCATCCTTTTCCTACGTGAATATTGGTAAGCGAGTGGAACAGTCCAAAGACATTCAGCAGCCAGAGGACTACGGCAATGACCACGACGCCGTTCAGAATGGACTTGATGGATGACTGCATGGGGATGAAGCGATTCACCAGCCAGAGAAGAACACCCACCACGATGAGAACTTCCAGGAGTTGAATTAAAGGCATGATCTTTGACCTTTCTTCTTTTGCGGGCTGACGCCTCTCATCCGCCTGAGGCGTGCCCTGGTTTCGGGTTCGAGAACTTTTAGGGTCGAATCGTGTCGGCCACAGGTTCGCGGCGGAGACGCGGATGAAGAATGCTGTTTGGCTGGATGTGGTCGCTTCGCCGAGACTTGATTGGGCCCGGCCCCCAGTGACCTAAGAATGAGAGCTACGAATCAGCGTCGGCGGCTCTCTCGACACACTCAGGAGAATTAAGAATGACAGATGCGTGCATTAGAGTCTGAGCAAGATAGCTCACACGCAGGAATTAGCTTGTTGATTGGTTAAATCAATCCTGCGCTCTTTGCCGGCGCTCGCAACTTCCATTCGCGTCCAGCCAACTGAGCAGAGAGCGCACGCTGGCGCGAGCCAGGGCAATCGCACAGTCGGCCGCTCCATAGTAGATGTTGACGGTGTCACCATCGGCGTCCATCGTATAGCCACAGGGGAACACCACATCGTCGACGTCTCCGTGGCACTCGTACTCGGCTTCCGGTCCAAAGATCCACGAATCGCCTCGCAGCAAACACTTCTCCGGATTCTCCAGGTCGAACAGCGCCACGCCCAGCCGGTACAGGCAGCCCGACGGCGTGTGCCGCACTCCGTGGTAGAGCACGAGCCATCCCCGGGAAGTCTCGATGGGCGGCGGCGACATGCCGATTTTGTTTGCGTCCCACCAGGCGCCGCGGCGCGCTTCCAACATAAGCCGGTGCCGGCCCCAATGGCGCAGGTCAGGGGAATAGGAAATCCACATGTGCGAGCCGAGCGTGGTCATGGGCCGGTGAATGAGCGCCCAGTAGCCGTTAATCCTTCGGGGCAGAAGGGCAGAGTCTTTGTCGTCGGGGGGCATGATCACGCCGTAGCGCTCGAAGGTTCGAAAGTCTTTGGTCAGAGCGAGAGACACGCCGGGGCCGCCGCGCGAATAGGACGTGTAGGTAACGACGTATTGCTGCAATTCCGGCACGAAAGTGATGCGTGGATCCTCGATGCCCCAGATTTCCTCGGGAAATTCTTTTGGGCTGGGCATCAAAGTCGGCTCGCTGTCAATTTGCCAGCCATCAACTCCGTTCACGGAGCGCGCGGCGCAAAGGTGCGACAAGCCGCGGCGATCTTCCACGCGGCAAAGGAGCAGGGTTGAGCCATCCGCCAGGAGCGTCGCTCCTGCATTGAATACGCTATTAATGGAGTAGGGCCAATCCTTACTGGTCAGGATCGGGTTGGCGGGATGCCGAACAAGCAGGGGCTCATAGCGAGTACTCAGAAGAGTCATAGGTTTTTGCACAGGGATGGTCATGACGGGATTTCCATTTGTTCGGCCTCTTGTAGCGAACGCATTTCCAGAAGCGCCATCAGAAACGAGAGCGTCGATTCCGCGCCCTGGTTCTCGTTGGCTCGGTCGGGATGAAGACCGTCCCGGCAACCGCCGGTGACGGAATCATAAAGAGGAACTTGCAGATCGTTGTCGCCAAGAAACCAGTTGAAAGCCGACCAGGCTTCGTTGCGCCAGCGGCTGTCGCCGGTTACGCGGTACGCTTGCAGGCAGGCAGAAACCGCGCCGGAGGCTTCAATCGGCTGTTGATCGAAGCGGGCTTTTTCACCGCCCTGGCGATAAAAGCCTTGCGATCCGATGGGGACAAAGTGGCCGTTGGTTTCGCAACGCTGAGTTTCCGTGAGCCAATCCAGCGATTCGAGCCCGGCGGAGACCATACGATCATCCCCGCAGGCTACCCCCACCAGCAGCATGGCCTGGGACAGCCTCGCGTTGGCGTAGGCCACAACATCCTCAAACCATTTCCAGTCAGGACGGCGGATCGACTCATACATTTCGAGCAATCGCCGGGCGAGCACGGATCGTACTTTCTGAGCGTCCCGGTCTCCGGCATAGGAATTCAGGTATTCCTGGATTCCGAGCAGGGCATACGCCCAGGCGCGAGGACTTCTGAATTCCATCACCGCGGGCAGAGAGAACTCGAACAAACGCCCGGCAGCGCACCTCAATCCCTGGTCCCTGGATTGCCCCAGAACTGTGCCCAGTCCCCACAGCGCGCGCCCATGGCAATCTTCGGAGCCCTCAGCTTCATTCCACCGGCGGTCGTAGGCGAGGAAGTTTCTGAATCTGCCCTTCGCTGGATTGAACGCATGTTCCAGAAACGACAAGTACCGGAAAGGTGAATCTTGGGTAATGAAATCGGGATGGGCTGAGCCCGCTTCTCCAAGCTGATCTTTCCCCAGTTGCTCCAACCGTGCCCTGAAAATGAGCGCGCGGGCATTATCATCGGTGGTGTGGCCCTCTCCGCGGTTCGGGACGGTAAAGATCGAGTGCTGCAGGATTCCCGTGTCATCGGTCAGTCGATTGAGGTGATTCAGATTCAATGCGGGCAGATGGTTCAGCAATTTGTGAGTCGCCCGGGCCGAGAACTGAACTCGGGGAGTCTCCATGCGGTCGCTGCGCACCCGTGAAAAACTCTCCATGTAGCCTTGGGCTACTCTCTTCCAGATCATCTCCCGCGCAAACAGATAAGCTCGTTTCCGCATGGCATGGCGGATCGCGGGTGTGTCCAGGAGTTCGACTGTCTTTTGCGCGATGGCGCCGGGATTTTGAAACGGAACCAGAGCGCCCCGGCGGTCGTCCAACAACTCAATCGCGTGCCAATACGGAGTCGAGATGATCGCCTTGCCCGCACCCAGCGCATAAGCGAGCGTGCCGGAAACCACCTGCGCTTCATGGCGATAGGGAGTGATGTAGATGTCGGCTACGCCGATGACCTCGGCCATCTCTTCAGGAGTGGCGAAGCGGTTGTGGAAGATGACCTGCGATTCCACTCCCACTTCCTTCGCCAAGGCTTGCAAGCTGGCTCGATACTTGTCGCCCTCGCGGCGGAGAATGTGGGGATGGGTCGCGCCGGCAACGATGTAAACAACATTCTTGTGCTTCGACAAAATCTGCGGCAGCGCTTGAATCACGTTTTCGATTCCCTTATTTGGCGAGAGCAGGCCGAAGGTCAGTAGCACTGCCTTCCCTTGCACACCGAACCTGTCTTTGTGAAAATTCGGATCCAGGAACGGCAAGTCTGGCACGCCGTGAGGAACCATGTCGATCTTGCTGCCGGGAACTTTGAAGATTTCCTGCAGGAACTGAGACGAGAGCTGGCTCATGACGATGAGGCGGTCCGAAAGCTCTGCGATTTCTTCCATGACCATCAGTTGGTTCGCGTCAGGCTCGCGCAGAACCGTGTGCAGCGTGGTCACGACCGGCATCTTCAGGCGGCGGAGCAGGTGCAAAATATGGCTTCCCGCCGGACCGCCGAAGATTCCATACTCGTGTTGCAGGCATACCATGTCGATATTGTTGAAGTTCAGAAAGTCAGCCGCGTCCTGGTAGGATTTCAATGCGTCCTGGGCCAGCGACCAGCGCACGCGCGCGGGGTAGTCATATCCTTCGTCGGTGTCGTTGACCGGGAGGGCCAGCAGGCGGGCTGTCCCGTACTCTGCGGAAATGGCGGCACACAGGTCGGTAGTGAAGGTGGCGATTCCACATTGCCGCGGAAGATAATTTCCGATCACCGCGATTCGGCTGGGCAGCGATGGTTTCGATTGCAATCGTGCGCGCGCCGCGGAAACCCCGTCCCGCACCAGGGGCCGAGGGGCGATGACTTCTAAGACTCGTTTTGGAAGCACTGTGTTTGACACCGACTTTTGTCCCTAACTTGGTGAGAACAGTGCTGGAAGCGGGCCATCTTCCGGATGGACCACAAGCGATCACTGAATCTGGGTTGTAATTTGTCTCACGTCAGTATTCAACGAAAGTGGACTTCAGACTGGTCAAAATTGATCAGCCTGTTGGCGGGCAATGGTGCATGATACGGCTATGAAAGCCAAGCAGGAACAAGCCTTGTCGGTCCGGTGCCCCACTTGTGGCGCCAAGCCGGGAGAGAAGTGTGAGCTTAGTACTGGCCAACCGCGCACCGCGCCGCATCGAGATCGTCGCCTAGATGCTTCGGAAAGTAGCTGATCAGCAGGAATTGGCCAGACGGGTTTGAGCCTATTCCGCATTGTGCTGCGACGCCTGCCGAGCCTCAGCAGTACCCAGGTAGCAGCTTTGCTGGACGTGCCGCGAGTGTGCTGTAACCACGGCATAGGGCACGCCCAGAAAACGTTTGGCGACGATTCCAGTGACCTCCAGGCCATTGAAGTGTTGCTGCTTTACTTTCCCCAACATCCGCTGCAATGCGTTCTGGATCTTCCTGGTTCCGAGAGCTCCGAAGAACATCACCTTGATTTCTGCCGCCATGAAAAAGAAATTCCAGCCGGCCGCATGGATCTTGCGATCAAGGGCAAAGCCATCAAGCACTTTGATGTGGCTCCAGGTTCCCGAGCAAGGCGCAGTCTCCAGCCCAAACGACTGCATCATCAGTGGCGATACATTGGTCAGAATTGTGCCGACTTGAACGGTTGGTGACATGAATCCTCCTGAGAGACGTGTGCGCTCAGGCTTGCGCGAGCGCCGTCACGACGGCCAGCAATACCGAACCAAAGACCAGCACAACGCTGCCCAGTAGCACCATTTCGCTAAACAGGTCGGGTTTCAGCAGATCTGCTCGTAACATTTCGCTTCTCCCGCTTGGACAAAGGCCCTGACAAGGTGCCCTCCACGGAAAGGCGAAGCGATTGCAGATTCCGGGAGATATATATCCGGTAATGGTCCGCGAACCACCTTGTCCAGGCAAGTCCCGCTTCAAGGTGCTGGTAGGCCGTCTGGTTTGGCGGACAAACCTCCACTCTTGAGCCAAGGATAGATTCGCCCATTCCGTTGCGGAATACTGTGCAGAATGGCTCACCTTCGGAAGCTCGCCACGGCAAGGACAATGTCGGCAACATGAGGTTGGCGCGATCTATGCGATCTGGATTGCCTCCGGGACTATAATTACCGCTAATGAGTCTTTCTGTGGCAAGCAAGAAGAACCGCGAATTCGATTCCGACACTTTCCTCGCGACCATCGGCGACGGCCGGAAGATCCTGTCCGTTCAGAAAAAACAAACGATCTTCGCGCAAGGTGACGGGGCGGATGCGGTCTTCTATGTTCAGAAAGGCAAGGTAAGGCTTACCGTCGTATCCCAGGCCGGCAAAGAAGCAACGATCGCCATCGTGAGCGAAGGGAATTTCTTTGGAGAGGGCTCCCTGGCAGGTCAGCTTCTGCGCATGGGCTCCGCGGCGGCCATGACCGATTGCGAGATCCTGCGGGTGGATAAGAAAACGATGATGGATGCGCTGCACCGTGAGCCCGCGTTTTCGGAGATGTTTGTGGCGTATTTATTGGCGCGGAATATCCGCTACGAAGAGGATCTGGTCGACCAGCTTTTTAATTCCAGTGAAAAGAGACTGGCCCGCGTCCTTTTATTGCTGGCTCATTTCGGCAAGGAGGGCATTCCTGAAACCGTGGTCCCGAAGATCAGCCAGGAGACCTTGGCCGACATGGTGGGAACCACCCGTTCGCGGGTCAGCTTCTTCATGAACCGGTTCAGGAAACTGGGTTTCATTCATTATGCCGGAGGAGTAGACGGCGGTCTGCAGGTTCACAGCTCGCTGCTCAATGTAGTCCTGCACGATTGAGCGCCTCTATGAATGCGGTTGCCAGATGCCCCCCCCATCGCGCTCACGGATAGGTGAAGATACTGTTTCTTCATGGGCGCCAACGACGGACGCCCCAGTTTGTCGTGATAGAACTTCCGGCAGCGCGCTTCGCAGAACTCATCGAAGCTGGCCTTCTCCAACACTTCATTCAGCTTCCTGTAGAAAGGATGTCCCGGAGCCTCCGCCAGATCGCCGCGATACCAAAACTCCTCTCGCCGTACTTGTCGTCTCCGTGTTCCCATCGCCATGGCAGAACCCACCCTGAAAGCTAGCCGAAGCAAAGTGATTAAATCTATATGGGCACTCCATAGAAAGATTGCGATACAATCACGCCTTGAAAGGAATCGCAACTTGGGGGTTTCAAGCATGGAGAGCGTAATCGAACGTCAGCGCGGAATCGTCGCTGAACACATTCGAGGCGAGAACGAGCACGACTGGCCAGCGGTCTACGATACCTTTGTGCAGGATGCTAGGGCTTACTACGACGTTGTGCCACTAGGCGCAAGGTTCAAGGGCATAGAAGTGACCTGCCCCCAATTTTCGTTCACGTAAGAATACGACAACTTTCAGCTGCTCCATCTCCGGTTTGAGCCGGGATGGGGGAGCGCGAGGGGCAAGGGACGGCGTTTGAGTCCCTTGCCTCTCGCTCAGCTGTGTAGAAGCTCGCCGCCTGCGCCGCCGCAAATTCTTTCGGCGTGCGGTATCCCAGACTGCTGTGCGGACGCTCTTCGTTGTACTCCGTCCGCCACTCCGCGATCTTCCGCCGCGCGTCGAACAGGTTCTGAAACCAGCTCACCGTCAAACACTCATCTCGGAGCCGCCCGTGAAAACTTTCCACGCGCGCGTTCTGCGTTGGCTTGCCCGGCTGAATGTGCACTAACTCGATCTTTCGTTCCACACACCAGGCCAGAAAATGCCGACTCGTCAGTTCCGGCCCGTTGTCGCAGCGGATCGCCTGCGGCACTCCACGCTCGGCCACGATCGCTTCCAGCGCGCGTGTCACTCTCCGGCTGGCAAAACTCGTATCTACTTCCAAAGCCAAACACTCCCGCGTATACGCATCCACCACACTCAGCACCCGGATCGCCCGTCCGCACTCCACCGCATCGTGTACAAAATCCAACGCCCACTCCTGGTTGGCCGAGGTCCGCGCCACCAGCGGCTTTCCCTCGCGCACGCAATGCTTCCGTTTCTTCCGCCGAATCATCAGTCCGGCCTCCCGATACACCCGATGCACCCGCTTATGGTTCACATGGTCACCCGAACGGCCCAACAACACATGCAGCCGCCGATACCCAAAGCGCGGCTTCTTTCGCGCCAACTCCACCAGCCGCGTCCGCAGCGGCTCATCGGTTCGCTGCGACCGGTAGCAGTAACTCGCTACCGCCATCCCCATCAGCCCGCAAACCCGGCGCTGGCTCGCTGCGTACTTGCCCCGCAGCCAGTCCGCGTCCGCCCGCTGGTCTACGAGCTCCATCCGTTTTTTGCGATCAGCGCCTTCAGCATCTCTTTGTCCAGGCTCAGATCCACCACCAGCTTTTTCAACTTCGTGTTCTCATCCCGCAACTGCTTCGCTTCCTGCGCCTCGCTCACATCCATCCCACCGTACTTCGCCTTCCAGGCGTAGATCGTATGCTTCGACACTCCCACTTCTCTGGCCACGTCTTCTGCCTTGCGCCCTGCTTCCAGTTGTTTGAGCGCTCCAATCATCTGCGCCTCGGTGTGCCTGCTCTTTGACATGCCTCTTCCCCTTTCCTTCGTCCGAAATCATACTCGGACTTGTTCGGAAAACGGGGAGCAGGTCAGAAGGTGTGCGCGGTTTTTATCAGTCCATCGCGACTGCAGTACCCGACCTGCACATCGAAGTCATTTCTGAATACGACGTGCCCGGCTGCTCCGTCCGGGAAGTAGTTATCACCGGCACTCATGAAGGAGAGTTCGCAGGTGTGAAGCCTCTCGGGAATGCGATCCGCATCGAAATGGCTGCTTTTTACACCTTCGACGCAGGGTCAGGCAAGCTCATCTCAGAGCGAATCTACTACGATCAAGCCAGCCTGCTGGAGCAGATGCAAGGCACGCAAAAGCCCGCTGTGGCCTAAGGTGGCCAAACCTTCAAAGCGAGATGTGATAGGAAGTCTGTGGCCAACCGCGCTTCTCGATTACAGAGACTTTAGACACGGCCTGCTAGGGATATCTGACCAGTATTGCTCGGCTTGCCAGCATTAAATCGCACTTACTCTCATGACTTACAGGAAAGCAATTGGTATGACCCAGGTGTCAAGAGCCAGGCGACAATAAGTCTCATGTTGACTTACCTGACCAGGATCAACTTGCACAATAAATGGGGCAAAAGTGTTCAAAATTGAGCAGCTTTTGCTGGGGATATCGGCGATCATTCGTGACGTGGGGAGTGCGAGCTATGTCCAACTACCCGGCCGGAAAGACCATCCTGTGCATCGATGACGATGACGGTGTGTTGAGTTACCACAGAGCACTGCTCGAACGGCGGGGATACGAAGAGCTCACTGCGGCCTCCGCCAGACAAGGGTTACAGATTGCGGAAGTCTGCGGGGTTGCGGCGGTAATTGTCGACTACCACATGCCAGAGATGAATGGGCATGAGGTTGCGACCCGAATCAGGCGACTTAGGCCACACACTCCAATCGTGATGGTTTCCAGTGACGGCGAAATACCGGAACACGTGTTGAATGTGGTCGACGCATTCGTTCCAAAGGACGAAGCCTCCAGCCGCCTGTTGCCCGTGCTCAGCAAGATCTGCGGTGAAAGCCGTTCCGCGCTCCCGGAAATCGCCTGAGAAGAGCATAGTGGTCCCACCCGGTGGCTGGCCCGCGCACTGGTTATCTGCGCCAAGCCCACCTGTGAGCAATTTTGAGCAGAATCGCGGGAACGCCGCCTATATAAGGGAAAGGCATGGCTACGAACAACACTCTACTTTGCATACACCGGGATCCGGCTCAACTGAGTTTGTTGCAGGAGAATGGCTACGAACTACTGACAGCAACCAATGGTCACGATGGTCTCCAACTCTTCGCGTCGCGGCCGGTGGATGCAATTGTGCTCGAATATCACCTGGGCCTTCTGGATGGCGCAATCATTGCGGACGAGATCAAGCGGGTCCGGCCGGAAGTCCCCATTGTGATGCTGACCGACCACCTGGAATTGCCCAACGGTGCTTTGAAGTCCGTCGACGCGCTGGTGGTCAAATCCGACGGGGCGCATTTTCTGTTGGCGACCGTCCACTTTGTACTGAGTGTGAAGCCCGCCCGACGGGATGATGGAAGGCCCAGAGCTCGAGTTCCGGCCCATCTCCGTCGCCTCGGCAAGTCAAGGGAAGGGGTAGCCGGTCTGCAGACCAAAGTTACTCACGCAGCAATGAACGAGAAGAATGAGCCTTTTCCGCCAAGAGTGTGGAGAGCCATCCGGAATGGCAGTGTCGAATTCTGAGCGGACCGCCAGGATACGCCCAACCGAGACAGCGTTTCGATTCAGACGTCCCAGCCGTCGTAATCTTCCGCAAGCCTTCAGACCGAGCTTCTCCGTCCGCCCACCAAATTAAGAACGAGCACAACCAACGCAACCACTAGTAGCAGGTGAATCAGGCCGCCGGCCACGTGGAGGCTGAAGCCCAGAAGCCACAAAATCAAAAGCACGACGAAAATCGTCCAAAGCATATCGATCTCCTCTGTTCATCCCTGTTTTGCATCCTTCCGCTCAACTTGAATGCCTCTGAGCGGCTGCCCGCACTCCAAACACAATCGTTTGGATCGCGGGGTGATTAACCCGCAAAACGGGCACATCCTTTGTGTTCCGAATTCATGAATCGGTTGCCCAGGTTGTGAAAACAGCTTCGAGAATGAGTCAGTAATGACCCGGAGGCATCTACGAAAACGATCGCTGGACCTAAGAGTCGCCATCCATCTTCGCTCTTTCCTGCAACAGGTTAACCATGACAGGCCCGGACGGAGGATGCTGTGCAGGATTGCTCACATTCGGAGAAATCTCAACCAGCATCGTGCAGATCCGCCAATTGACGTTTACGAGGGAAGTGAGCAATTCAGATCAGCTATTCCCTTGTGCCTGGGCGATCATAATGGCAGAGATGAGCACTTCTTCTCTCTCTTTCAGGTCCTCTGAACTAAGTCAGCCATCTGAAGTTCCCTCTCCTTAGTTCCACCCGATCCGAAAGGAACAATTCATGAAAAAAACAATGTCACTGCTGTTGATGAGCATCATGGGAATGTTTGGAACGTATGCATGGGCAGGCTCCGCCCGGCAAGATACGGTCGACCGGATGCAAAAGTCGGTGGATGTTCTGCACGCAATCATGTCAACGCCGGACAAAGGGATTCCGGAAGAAGTGCTCAGCAATGCCAAGTGCATCGTGGTGGTGCCCGACCTGATTAAAGGTGGCTTCATTTTCGGCGGCAAGCACGGACGTGGTGTGGCCTCTTGCCGCACGGCGGAAGGCTGGAGCGCTCCCGCATTCGTGTCGATTGGCGGTGGAAGTTGGGGATTGCAGATCGGCGTCGAAGGCGTGGACCTGGTTATGCTGGTCATGAACGAGCAGGGTTTCCAGCATTTGCTCTCCAGCAAGTTCGAACTCACGGGTGAAGGATCAGTAGCAGCCGGCCCGGTTGGCCGTCATGCCTCCGCGGGGACTGACTGGAAAATGAACACTGAGATGCTGACCTATTCGCGCTCCAAAGGCGTCTTCGCCGGCCTGACCCTGGAAGGTGCGGTAGTAGAGCAGGATAACGACTCGACTCGCGCCATCTATGGCAATCACATGATGTTCCGCAACATCCTTTCGGGCAAAGCGACAACTCCCAGAAGCGCCGAAGCTTTCCTGAAGGCTGTTTCAGAGGCTGGCCAACAGGCCAAGATTGCCGAAGCAAGAGAAGACGCGAAGTAATCGCATCAGCAAGCAGCCAGTAACCGTATCTGTGGCTGACCGGAACTACATACCAGTTCCGGTCAGCACGCCGGTTGACAGACTCTCGTTACCGGCACAATTCACCATCCGAAGGGCGGACAAACTATGAAGGATCGTCTACGGAAATGTCTTTGGGCACAAGTAGCCTGCCTCATCAGCCTTTGTTCTATTCCGGCATTAGCGCAGTCCCCGGATCCTGCGCAAAATCTGGAAGCTTGCAAGGCTGGCCGCGAATCTTGCGATCGCTCCCGGTTGAGCCCGTCGGAATCCACGGAATTGACTCTCGCCTTCCACGCGCGCAATGTCGTGAATTGCAGGAATGGCTACTACTCCTGTGACCGGTCGAAACTCACCCAGCGGGAAACGATTGCATTGGCGGTGTCCGATCATCAGCGCAATGTCTCTGCCTGCGACGACGGCATGCGGTCCTGTGACCCTTCCAAACTGACGCCGGCCGAAGCCCGTGATTCATCCCTCGCCGAGCACCAGCGCAACCTCTCCGACTGCAAGGACGGCGTGGGCGCCTGCGACCACTCTCAGCTGACGCCGGCCGAAGCCGGGGAAGTCGCCCTCGCCAGGCGCCAGCTCAACGTTTCTGACTGTAAGGAAGGAGTAGGACTCTGCGATCACTCCCAGCTAACTTCGTCGGAAACGGCGGTTGTGGCGGCCGCAGAACACAGACGCAACGCGCAGAACTGCGAAAGCGGCTGGAACGATTGCGACCACTCCAAACTCACTCCGACGGAAGCCGGTCAAACTGCCTCCTCAGCACACCAGCGCAACCTCTCCGCCTGCAAGGACAGTCAGGAAAGTTGTGACTACTCAAAACTGACGCCCGCTGAGGCCAAGACGCTGGCCGACGCTGAGCAGAAACGCAACTACACCGCTTGCCTGAAAGGTTATGGGTATTGCGACCGCTCTCGATTCACCGCGGAGGAAACTCGTTCTGTCCAACCCACGGGTCATTGATTCTCGGTGGGTCCGGAATTTGGAGCACAATGACTGCCGAATGAGAGGCCCTGAGTCCATTTGGCAGGCATCGAGTTCGTCTGTAAGCGCTTGAAACGAATGTTTCGCTCCCGAGTGACAGGCAAACCGGAAGTAACTGTCGTAACCAGATGGGATGAGAAGGCCGGTCTCCTTTATCTCTTGCGCGGATCGTGCCAATTCTCAATGCGTAAAATGACCTTCTTTCGTTGACCATGATCGGCGCCAACCGCCAATTTCCCTCCGAATCGCAGTAAAATGGTGCCGCTTGTTCCTTTCGGCGACGATTCGACCACGCCTTCTTGGATCTCAGGAGGAACCGTCATGCCCCAAGCCTTCCCACCGTCCTCCAAATGCTTTGTTCTGTCCATCGTCTTCGTGTTTGTTGCCGGCAGCGCGCAGGCTCTTGGTCAGCACTACGCCTCGCTCTATAGCTTCCAGGGAAACGCGGACGGCTGGAATCCGATCGGCTTCCTGATCTCCGACAAGGCCGGCAACCTGTATGGAACAACGACCTATGGCGGCACGGGAACCACATGCGATCCTTTCGGCTGCGGTACTGTCTTCGAGCTGCAGCCACCGGCCAACCCGGGCGATCCATGGACCAAGAGCGTCCTGCACAATTTCAATGGGACCGACGGCAATTGGCCCTCGACTGGAAAAATGGCACTCGACAAATTCGGCAACCTGTACGGCATCACTCAATATGGTGGCTCGGGGAGCTATGGCACGGTCTTTCAACTTGCGCCTGGGTCCGGTGGCAACTGGACCGAGACCGTGCTCTACAGCTTCACAGATGGCAACGATGGAGGCGTGCCCGCCAATGGGCTGACAAGGGACGCGGCTGGAAACCTGTATGGCACTACCAATGACGCGGGCCAGTTCGGCCAAAAGGGAGCCGGCACGATCTTCGAACTCTCTCCTCCCACCGTGCAGGGGGGCGCATGGACCGAAACCACTCTTTACTCCTTCCAGCAAATCAAAGATGGCAATGAGCCGAACGATGTAACCCTGGATGCCAAAGGAAACCTCTACGGCACGCGCTCGGCGGATAATATTTTATGTACTCCTGCGAACCCGAGATTCTGCGGCACGGCGTTTGAACTGCAACGTCACGGAGCAACCTGGCACATGAAACTGTTGCACCAATTTCAGGGGGCGAGCGACGGCTCGTCCCCGTGGAGCAGCATGATCTTCGACACCAACGGCAATCTCTATGGGACGACCATAGGCTTTGGAGGCGACATCACCACCGCGGGAGGCACTGTGTTTGAGCTTTCGCCGCCGGCAGGCGGCACTGGACCGTGGACCGAGACCCTGCTTTACACATTTAGCGGAGGCGTAGATGGTGGCCAGCCCGTCGCCGACCTCATTTTCGACTCGAAAGGCAACCTGTACGACACCACCTTTTACGGTGGAGATCTGAGCTGCAACTTTGGCCTGGGCTGCGGCGTCGTTTTTGCGCTGATGCCTCCTTCTCAGACCGGCTTGCCTTGGACGGAGTCTGTTCTTCATGGGTTCCTGGGAGGCTCGGACGGGCAGGGTCCTTTCGCGGGCTTGAGATGGGGCAAGCGCGGCGCCCTCTACGGCACGGCCTCCGAAGGCGGAGGCTCACCGAATTGCAATGGCGGTTGTGGCACGGTCTTCTCGGTCTCACCTTGACGTTCAAAATCTCATCGGCGCCGCAGCCGCACGCTCCTGACTTCCGCTCTGAATTCGGGGAAATAATAGAAGAGATAAAGAGATAAGTGGTGCTATGGCCTGGTGCAACAGTTAACTTGCGGTTAGCCCCTAATCCAGACTGGATCCAGAAACACGACGGCCCCCGGAAAATCGCCAGGGCCGTCGTGCTTTAGCTGCTCAGCGGGCGTGACGCGCGGACGGAACAGGGGATGTGGAGATGTCCAGCAAAGCTAGGCGTCTCACGCTCCAGCGCGTTGCTCCTTTAGTCATGACCGTGTCCACTGTGCGTGAGCATGGTTAGACAAAAGGTTGCCAGGAAACAGCGCTGTTTTAATGTTGTGCGAACCTGAGACTTAGTGATGTCCGCCACCGTGGGCGCCGCCGCCACCGTGACCGCCACCGCCGCCGTGGTACCCACCGCCGCCACCGTGGTACCCGCCACCACCACCATGGAAGCCACCACCTACGTGGCCACGACCTCCTCCCCAGCCGCCATGGTCGTGACCCCAGCCGCCCCGGTCGTGATCCCAGCCGTCACGATAGCCCCAACCGTGATGGTACCAGGGGCCAGCGCCGAGGAAGACGCCGCCGTCGAACCACTGCGGGCCATAGTAGCCGTAGGGTGCACAGGCATAAGGCGGGTATGCGTAGTAGCCATACTCACATACGGGCGGCGGAGGCGGAGCCTCAGGGTAACCCCCGCCGATCTGGACTCCAAATGAAATCTGCGCGTGCGCAGCAGGCGCCGGCATCAGGATAAATCCAACAATCGCAAGCAATGCAAGATACTTGAGACGCATGGTGGCCCTCCTTTAATGGCCATGCCCGAACGCCAGATGTATTTCGACGCGGGCCATAGAATCGTTCATTTACTTCGCTTTTACATCTTTCTTAGCCGGAACAGCGACCGTCGGCTTCGGCTTCCAGAATTCCGTATCATCCTTCGTCCAGCTCGGCGGGAGCCGGCTCATGCTTGGCGTAAAGACGAACAGGTTCGACTCGGTACTGTTATAGTTCGCGCTCTCGAACTCCTGCATATGTTTCTGTACATCTTCGCCCAAGCCCTTTTGGTACTCCGCCACCATCGAGTGGTGCTTGTCCAGATCCGCCAAGGATTTTATCGCGATCATTACCAGGTACGAGTCGTCCATCGAGATCCCGAAGGTTTGTTGGTAGATCGAATAGTGGAAGTCCGGGTCAGCTTTCATCCAAGCTTCTCTGATGTGCTTGATCACATCCGCAAACTCGGCGCTATGGCCGAGCTTCACATGAATATGGATCAGATCCATGAAGCGCATCTTGGCCAGGTTCACGGTACCTGGATTGCTAAGCTCCGGACGCAGCCGCCAGATCGCCGTGTCCACTGCCCCCAGCGTTCCACTGTGTTCCTCATCGAGACTGGCCAGCTTTTCGCCCATGGTCGCCTCGTCGTGGTCATGCACCTCCGACATCTCCTCAAGAGAGGAATAGCCTGAGAGGAACACCGTCTGCGTCGTACCGGTGATCGCTCCCATGCCCAGGTAGTATTGGCTGCCCTTACCGGCGTCAAGCGCTGCCGCATACTCGGCCTCCAGTTTGGCATGGGCGGCTTCCGCGCCCGGCTGCAGCATCTCGCGCACAGTCATCAAGACCGGCGCAGGACCGCTCGGCGCCGAGTCATGCTCCTGAGCGTGCACGGCTATCGTTGTTACACCCCCCGCTGTTATCGCCATCCACACAACAAGCTTCCGTACTCGGGACTGAACCATGTTCGATCTCCTGTTCGAGGGAATCAAATATCTACAGCATTCTAATGGAACGTACACAGACAACGGTAGACCAGCGTCCTTTCAGTTGGGGGTCTCTTCGTCCGCTTGTCTAGCTGGGCTTGGTGGAACTGACCTGATGAATCGCCGTCAGCTGCTCTGCCATCGGACCAAGGCGTTAAGCGCTTGATCTCTCGGGTCGACTATACCTTGGACCACCTTGCCAACGCCCCACCAGGAGTCGATCGTTTGGATTCATCCCGAGTGGTCGGCAAACAGGAAGTTATTCGGGCCAACTGGTACGGCAATCCCTCAATTGGCGTTATGCCGCCTTACACTTATGCGTGACAACATTAGCTGCCCAAACCATCAGGATCGGAGGTGCCCACCCTTCGACTTCGCTCAGGGCAGGCTTCCTCGAAAACCGCGACGAGTGAACAGCCTGTCCAGCGGCTGCAAACCGAGGTGTGCAGACTCTTTCACCTTGACAGGACTTCTGCCATGCGTCACCATTTCTGCCCATCGGGGTGGGCGCACCGCTGGCCACTCGCGCGGTGACTGCCTTTCGCGCAGGGGATCTCGGGCGCATGGAGAATGGTTCTGTGAAATCCACAATTCTTACACTGGCGTTAGCTCTCTCGTTGGCCTTCGCTGTTCCCGCCCGGGCACAGATCCAATATCCCAATCCGATTAAGCACGTCGTCATCATCGTCCAGGAAAATCGCTCCCCGGATAATCTTTTTGGCAGCAATTCACCCAGCAACCAGTACTACCTGCCGGGAGCAGATCTCGCCACTTCCGGCATGGCGTACACCGGCTCTGGCATCAACAAGAAAGTGTTCCCCGTACCGCTGATTTCCATTCCGCTGTCCTCGGTTTATAACCTCGGAGATAACCAACCGGCCGACGATTACAATCCCGATCACACGCATCCCTCATGGTTAAAAATGTGCGACTTGGGCAAGTCCGGATCGTGTGCCATGGATGGAGCTAATCACATTCCGGTCTACTGTGATGGCAATATCCCGCCGGGAAGCCATTGCCCGCCACCCTATCCCCAATATGCTTACGTTCAGTATGTCGATGTGGCCCCGTATTTTCAGATCGCGGCGCAATACGGGTACGCCAACCGGATGTTCCAAACCAATCAGGGGCCAAGCTTTCCGGCGCACCAGATTCTCTTCGGGGGCACATCGCAACCCGGGAACGGGCCGCAGCCTACATGGTTTTCCGCGGAGAACACCTTGCTCAACGGAAGATTGCCCAACGGCGCACCCAATGGATGCATCGGCCCGACCGCGCAGCAAGATCCTCCGCTGGGCTTGACCGTGCAGTTGATTGATCCCAATCCCCCGCACAGCGAATCGCTAACCATGTATCCGTGCTTCAACCATATGACGTTGGCAGAAGTGCTCGACGGGGCCAAAATTACCTGGACCTATTACACGCCGGGACAAGGATCGCTGTGGTCGGCGCCTGACGCGCTTGAGGCTGTGTGTGTGCCGAACTCGGCGGGAACGAAATGCATTGGGCCGGATTGGACGAAGCATCCCAGAGCGAATGGGTTCGTCGATGTTGCTCCCACCGACGTGCTGAAAGACATTCCAAACTGCAATCTGGCCAGAGTGAGTTGGGTAATCCCAAGTGCGCCGGCGTCGGACCACGCCGGCGTTACCGATGGATCGGGGCCCTCGTGGGTGGCGTCGATCGTAAACGCGATCGGCAATAACACGACCTGCGACGTCACCAACGGCCAATCAGGATATTGGTACGACACGGCGATCCTAATTACCTGGGATGACTGGGGTGGTTGGTACGACCACGTTCCGCCTCCGCCTCTGCCTCCCACAGCACCGCCGGAAGCCACGTCTTATGAATACGGCTTCCGGGTACCGTTGATGGTGGTGTCGGCCTATACTCCGGCCGGCACCATGGACAACACCGTTCACGATTTCGGAAGTGTTCTCCGCTTCGTCGAAGATGTTTTCGGCGGCCTCGGAACCATCCCTCCCGGAACCTATGCGGATTCCTACGCCAACGATGATCTGAGCGGTTTCTTCCAGTTCAGCCAGCCCAAAGCACGGGCGTTTCGGACGATCCAAGCCCCTCTCTCTGCAGATTACTTCATCAACGACAAACGACCGCCTGAGGGTCCGGACGAGGATTAGGGATGGAAGAAGGGCGAGGGCCCACTTGACTCCGACCGGCCTTCTCATGGAAGGCTCTTACACTCCTTGAGAATTCGCCGACCGCGTCAATGAGTCAGCTGCCGATGTATGTCATTTGAAGCGCCTATTTCGCCTTCGCAGTCGCCTTGTGAAGAAAGAGCGGCGCCGGGCCGTTCCGACCGATCGAACTCCCTCCACGGCAGCCTAACTTTGAAACCCCGCACTGAAGTCGCGGCGGTGCTGGCGAGTTTGTGCTTTCTACTACGAGGTTGCACGGTCGGAGATAAATTGCCCATTTCACTCCTGGATGACCTTCCTAGGCATACAGGAACGGCCGCTCTCTGTGGCTTCTCCAGAAGTAGGCGAGGATGGTCACACTTGCAACCGCCGCGTACGCACACCATAACGAGGTGAATGCGTATCGCTTGACCTCCATTACAACCAGCAGTATCGCCAGGTTTGCCGCACCGAAGATTACCATCATTTTGATCTTCGAAAAAAATAGCGAACCACAAGTTGCAATCACATAGACCGACGCAACCGCCGTGTTATTGGTCGCTTGATTCATGTACACGATACTGTTTCCTCTGACGTACAGCTGTAATGGGAATGCTGTCAGCGCCCACAAAATATAGAGCGTAGTTGCTCCGCCAAGTACGAGGAACGGCAACATCCTGCTGCGGCTCTTCGCATTCGGCTCGAACAGAAGCACGCTGAGCGGCAGCAAAAAGGGGAGGAGCCCTTGCGCATAAAGCATGAACGCCGCGCCCATGTCGTGCGCCACGGCAGGCGAAAGAATCCCATCCAATCCCAGCCAGACGAATCCCTCGATAAACTGATGAACGGCGAATAGTGTGGGGAGCGCTGCGAAAAGCAGTTCGCGCCGGTGCTTCACCTTGGTCAAGGTGACGACGCCGACGGCACCCAGGACTCCGCTGCCTACGAAGTTCGCGGTGGCTGAGAAACACATGGCTGGTCCTCTCCTTTGCGAACATACATCTATTGTCTCGGAACGCAAAACAACAGACCGACCAAAGCATGCTGACCCGCCACGGCGGCTTTGATCCGTCCCTCCACGATTCCTATGCCACCTTCACTCGTTCTTGAGCATTCAGACGTCTGCTAGGACCGATGCAGCGTGAGGAACTTGATTTCGGAGCACGCCCGGTTGCCGCTCGGCGATTTCAGCGAGTACTTGTCCTGCGCGTAAAACGGCCGTGGCGACGACGACGGCGAGCACTGCCACGGCTGTCGCAACGATGGTAAAGCCGGCGATACGTTCCACGGCGGTGCGTGTTTCTATCGTCTGTTCTTGTTGTTCTTGCGCCACAGCTTTCGTCACAAGTTCAGGCGCGGCCACAGGGCACATCGAATGGTATTTCGTTTGGGATGACATCAAGAGGATTCGACGTGAACGGTGCTTCATTAGCGGTCTCTGCTGTGTTGCTTGACATAAATGTTCCTCCGAAAGGCTACAAAGTTATCTTCAGAGATTAAATCCGCATCCCGTCCGGGCCGAGCGTTAGCCGTACGTGAGGTCGGTGCTCTGTCCGACTTCGATGATATAGCCGTCAGGATCGCGGATGTAGCAGCGCGTCTCGCCATACTTGGGTATTGGCTCCGTGATGAACTCGGCTCCTCGACTTTTCCATAATTTGTAGCACGCTTGAATATCCGCAACGCGGAAATTCATAAAGCTGTTGATGTGATTCGGGTCGGGGACGCTGAGCGTTACCGTCGGCTTATCCGGGGTCGGCCCGCCTCCAACGTTCAGAATCATCCAGATATTCGCAAGCTGAAGGTACCCAGGCGCGTTGCCGTCACCCAGGCTCAGAATGCGGCCGCCGAAGACCTTTTCGTACCAGCGAGCTGATCGCTCGATATCGGCGACGGTGAGAAAATGCGCGATGCTGATTCCTTCCCGCGGGGGCATCTCATAGCTCTTCTGTTCGACTTGTACCAATTTCATTGATGGCTCCTTTTGTACGCCGTTCATTGATGGCTCCTTTCAATACGGTGCTCATTACAAATACGCTGTAGCGACTCCCAGTTGGCTAGTACCCTTCCTGCGGGTCCAGGTGCAGGCTGATTTTCCGGATGCGCGTGCGGCGGAAGCAACTCCACACCTTTGATCATCCCCTGCTTTTCGTAATCGAAGAACCAGTCCTCACCCGGCTCAAAGCTGGCTATGATCGGATGCTCTTGCGCTGCCGCACGCTTGGATGCATGCTGATTCGGAGAACTGTCACAGCATCCGATGTGCCCACATTCCGCACACCGACGGAGATGAACCCAGCAGCCTGTCGGTGACGCCAGGCATTCCATACACCCATCGCCAGTTGGTTTCGAAGCGGGGTTGATTCCGCGCAGACCCTTCTTCATTTCCGATTTTCCTTTCGTGTCTTTGGTCCGCAAAATAATCTCAAGCCACCAGCAAGACCTTCCCGAAACCACACTCCTCCGCGGCGGCTTGAGCTTCGGCCGCCTTGCTGAGTGGCAGCTTGCGGCCGATCGGGATCACCAGTTTGCCATCTCGGACGGCCTCGGCCCGCGCCATGAACTGTGGGGCGAGCTCGCCATGCGCTTGGCGCGGATATGGAACAGGAAGTCGCCCGGCGTGGAGACCGCACGGCGCGCTTCCGCGCGAATCTTACTTCACGCCGTCCGACGATTCAAGGCTACTCGCTGACAAAGCTGGCCGCTTAGGCAACTTTCTTCCCTGACTTGCCGGCCTTCTCAACCAGGAAACTTAGCAATTCGGCGTTGACTTCTTCCGTGTGCGTCCACGGGATGCAGTGTGGACCGTCTTTCACGACCAGCAGGCGCGCCCCTTGGATGAGCTTGGCGGTCCGCAGACCTGCAGACGTGATGGGAAGAATGCGGTCGGCATCCCCGTGAATCACCAGTGTGGGCACATCGATGCGGGCCAGGTCCGCGCGAAAGTCCTCGTGCCAGGTCGGGATACACGCCAGGCTGGCGGTGGCTGAGGCGCTGGCCGCCACGTTCCAGCTAGCTTGGACGGCTTGTTCGCTAACACGCTTACCAAGCAGCAAGTCCGTGTTGTAGAAATCCTTGAAGAAGCCGGTGAAGAACGCGTAGCGGTCGGCGGCCACAGCTTTCTCGCTGGCGGCAAATACACTGGCATCCAGGCCTTCAGAATTGTCGCCGGTCTTGAGCAGGTACGGTGGCACACCGGAGATAATCACGGCTTTGCTTACGAGCTTGGATCCGTATTTTCCGATGTAGCGTGCCACCTCGCCTCCGCCCATCGAAAAGCCGACTAATGTGAAATCGTGCAGCTTGAGGTGGGTGACCAGCTTGTGAAGGTCCTCTGCGAACGTGTCGTAGTTGTAGCCTGCGGTCGGCTGGCTGGACTTGCCGAAGCCTCTGCGGTCGTACGTAATGACTCTGTAACCCGCTTCTCGGAGAACGGGTACTTGTTTCTCCCAGGAAGCACCGCTCAATGGGTATCCGTGGATCAGAACAACCGGCTGGCCCGAGCCATGGTCCTCGTAGTAAAGCTCGATGTTGCCTGAATTTTCTTTTCCGACTGTAACGTATGGCATTGTTTTCTCCTTTTTTCTTTCGCCATGGATAGGTTTGTGATTGGTAGACTCGTGACCGTGATAGCTATCGGTCGATCCGATTTTCGACCTGGCTCGTGGCCACTTTCCCATTCGTGCGCTTGTTTGCAAGAAATAAACGTCAAGCCACCAGCAAGATCTTCCCGATACCACCCTCCTCCGCGGCGGCTTGAGCTTCGGCCGCCTTGCTGAGTGGCAGCTTGCGGCTGATCGGGATCACCAGCTTGCCATCTCGCACCGCTTCGGCCATGAACTCGAGCGTTTTCCTGTCGAATTTCGAGAATACTGCCACCACCTTTACAGATGGGTACTTCGCGGCGTTCTGCGGTGCGCCGACAACCGAAGCAAACACTCCTCCCGGCTTGACCTTGGCGATCAGCTTCTCGGCGGTTCTTCCGCCGACCGTATCCGCGACCGCATCGAGCGGCGGAAGATTCGCAATCGCAGCGTCGTTGTCGGTTGCGACCACCTGATCCGCGCCGACAGTTTTCACCTCATCCACTTGCCTCTTCAAAACCCCCGCGATCACAGTCGCCCCGCGTTGCTTCGCAGTGAATACCGCCGAACGCCCGACATTTCCAGCAGCGCCTACGACGAGAACCGTCTGGCTCGCTTTGATTCCCGTAGCTGAAAGGAGCTGGTTGCCGGTCGTCGTCACCAGCGGCAGCGCGGCCGCCTGGATCAAATCGAGCCCCTTGGGAACTTTCGCCAGAATCGCGGCTTTCACAACGCAAAGCTCGGCGTAAGTATTGTCCGCCATAGCGAACACCTGGTCGCCGACGGAAAAGCCTTCCACCCCCGGCCCAAGCTTGACCACAGTCCCCGCGATGTCGACTCCCATCAGTCCCGGAAAGTTGATGGGATAAAAGTCCTTCGTCAACCCGGCCCGTCGTTTGTAGTCGATCGGATTCACGCTCGTGGCAGCGACCCGCACCAGCACTTCGCCCGGGCCCGGAACCGGGTCAGGGTAGTCCTCGAACTTCAGTACTTCTGGACCGCCATATTGGTGGACAACAACTGCTTTCATATTTCATCTCCTTATGTAAGGTGGGGCACCAATCACTAACAAAACTTAGATGAATGAAGCTAGAATTGGTCGCCGAGTCGACGGAGTTCAAAATTGGAAGCCACCGGGATAAGCATGGCGAAACGATTTAGTGAAAAACGACGCACCGATTCTGGCGCTCAACATTGGCTCGTCTTCGCGAAGTTCGGTATTTCGCCCACTTCAGCACGTCCCAGATCTCGCACTGCAAGTAAAAGCCTGACGAGATAGAAGGCGCTATCACCCCCTCGCTAACGGCATCATGAACCAGTTCGTACACAGCTTCGTAGCCCGGGATCTGCACTCGCTTGGCGAGTTCGATCAGTTCCTGCACCGGAAGTTCACGCTTAGCAATCATCGAAAGCAGTAACATGAGCCCGTCGGGGCCCGCGAACCGGTCAAGAGCTAAGCCCTCCACGATGCCACGGTTCTTTCTGAATTCCTCTCGCGGATTGTATTGACATCCGTATGGATCTCGCCATCTGGGGCTGGTGTTGCGACGGTGCACTAACCGCAAACTGCTTACTTTCGGTTTTCCCTTAGTGTCCTCTGCCGCAAGCCACTCCACCCAGCCTGCCGGCAGATCTGGCACAAGTTCGCCGCAACTATCACATCGCCAACCTGATCGAATGGATTTTTCTCTGGGCATAACATTCACCGACATCACAGATATCCGTAGGATTCTTCCACCCGAAGTGGCGTGAGGTGGGGATCCACAAGCGGTCGGATCCCACGTCACGATGCGTTCAACGGGTCACCGCTTGCATAGCAGGCTCGTGTCGCTTCCTCTGACCGAATTGGTTGCGATGGAGCGATTACACCCGAGGCGCTCCGGCGAATCAATTGGACGATGGTATTGGCGATACCTTGGTATCAGCTAGCATGAGGTGTTGAATTAACGTTGCGACTCAAAGCGGCGGATCAAACTAAACGCGACTCGGACAGACAAAGTCGCCCAGGCGCGTATCGGAGCGCCCATCGCTCAGTTCACTCGGAGTGCGGCATTAAGTGCCTCAAGCAGAGCCGTGTCGCTGAATGGCTTGAACAGGCACTCTACTGCACCCTGTTCGAGTAATCGCGGGCGAACAGTCTTATTTGTGCTAGCGGTGATGAAGATGATCGGAATCTCCTGCCCGCGACGCTTCAATTCCCGCTGCAACTCTGGTCCACTCATGCCCGGCATCGCGATGTCGAGGATCAGACAGCTGGTCTGATCGAGACAATCGGATGAGAGAAACTCTCCCGCTGACGAAAAAGCTCGAGCTGCAAATCCGAACTCCCTAAGCAAATCAGGCAGCGATTCGCGCACCGACTCATCATCATCAACCACGGATAGAAGTGGACGGTCGCTTCCGCTCCTAGCCTTAGGGAGCTCCATGACAGAAACAATGCGCCATTTGATGAGGGCCGTCCATTGTACTTTGGTATCGCTTCTTCCTACCCCGTGATTACCGAGCTCACTCTATGCGGCGTCCGCCGATAGATCAGTCCGACTTACAGGAGCTTCGGCGTCAGCCAAACCCTCTGGTCTGCAGGGGATAGAAAACGAAAATGTAACTCCCGGACCGTTATTTGGCATCGCCCACAGGCGGCCATGATGGCGCTCGATAATAGAACGGCTGACCGACAATCCGATTCCCATGCCCTCGTTCTTCGTCGTGTAGAAGGCTTCGAAAATCCTATCGGCAGCTTGAGGTTCAAAGCCGATTCCAACATCTCTCACGCTGAGGCGCACCCGATCATTGTCATCTGGTTCAGTTCGAATCAGTAAATCCCTCGGACGATCATCAATGGTGCTCATGGCATCCGAAGCATTGCGAAGCAGGTTCAAAATGACCTGCTGGAGCTGGACGCGATCGCCGGTGACCAGCGGGAGGTCGTCGGCAAGTTCCGGCCGCAGGATCACACGGTTCCTCTGAAGTTCGCTCGATGACAGCGCAAGCACATCTCGCGTAGCGTCGTTCAGGTCGACCGACTCACTCGTGGCTTCTTTCTTGCCAAAGAGTGTGCGCAAGCGAGTAATCACCTCAGACGCCCGGTTCCCATCGCGAATCGTCCGCCGCGCAGTTTCGCGCGCGCCCTCGACGTTTGGAGGATCGGCTGCCAGCATTCGCACACAGGTGCTGGCGTTCGTGACAATGCCCGATAGCGGCTGGTTGAGTTCGTGGGCGATAGACGCCGTCAGCGTTCCGAGGCTCGTCACCCTGGCCACATGTGTAAGTTCCGATCGAGCCTTGTCGCGTGCCTCTTCCGCCAGTCTGCGCGCCGTGACATCCTGAACCGCTGCGATGTACTCCAGTTGACCATTCTGGTCGCGGGTCGATTGAGCGAGTGCATGCATGTACTTGATCGAGTGGTCCGGCATCAGCAAACGGTACTGCCATTCAAAGTCGTTGCCACCGACTCGTGCCTCTTCGACCATTCTTTCGTACAAAGTGAGGTCTTCCGGATGGACTCGAGTACGGATCAGTTCGAGCGTCACGGGCACTCCGATCTCAAGCTCGTAGATCCGATAGAGTTGCTCTGACCACTTGATTTCGTCTGTCGCCACACGCCAGGAAAAGCTGCCTGTGTGACTGAGATGTTGAGCTTCCGCGAGGAATGCCTCGCTGCGCCGCAGTGCCTGCTCCGCCCGTTTGCGTTCCGTAATGTCGCGCAGATAACCGGTGAAGGACGGCGGCCCTTCCAGTGGAATGCGCGTGACCGCGAGCTCGACGGGGAATTCGCTTCCGTCAGCGCGTACTGCCGTCATCTCGATGCGTTTCCCAAGCACCCGCACCTCGCCCGTGGCCAGATAGCGGGCAAAGCCCTGCCGATGCTTCTCCCGGAGAGACTTGGGAATGATGATGTCCGCCAGATGCTTTCCCAAGACTTCGTCCCGACGGTAGCCGAAGGTATGTTCCGCCGCCGGATTGAACTCAGTGATACAGCCCTCGTGATCGATCATCACAATGCAGTCGAGTGCCGAGTCCACGATCGCTGCCTTGCGGACCTCACTGCGCTTCAATTCCCTCTCCTCCTGCCCGAGCCTCTCTTCTACCAGTCTGCGTTCAGCAAGTTCTTTCTTGAGCTCTTCGTTGGCGGTGGCAAGTTCGGCAGTCCGTTGCACGACCCGTTGATCAAGTTCGGTGGCGACCCGCTTCTGATGGCTCAGAATCCGTGCCTCTTGTAACCCGATCGATGCCTGATTCGCCGCTACGCTCAGAAGAAGTGCCTCCGTCTGCCGCGGAAAATCCGTCCGCTCAGCCGCTGCCACAATTACGCCGAGTTCGCCTTGTAACCCCAGTGGCAAAGGCACGATCGAGAGGTCTCCCTCGCCCATAAGGTTCCGAAGCAGTGGAGTCCATTTCCGTGAGTCGTTTTTCAAGCACTGGCTGAGCGCTTCGCAGATCTCGTGCGCCGAGGGCATCGGTCCTCGCAATTGGGCTACCCTTACGATCTCAACGGGCGCCTCGCCGACTGGATTATTCAGCCGCGCAGAAACGACGTCCAGGCGCAGCATGCGCATGAGCGCATCGAGCAAGGTATGGAGAACCTGGGATGAATCGCTTCCACTCCAGATGGCGGGAAGAGCGAGCAGGCTGACAAGATCGTTAATGCACCGTTGAAGGTGCTTGACTTCGCCGGAAGCAACTTCGGGTTGGACTCCCATATCAGGCAGCCGTGGAGGACGAGGAAGGCCGCATGGCACGACGTTGGCGGACCTCGCGCAGGAACTCCTCGGGCGGCACATAGAACAGATTCCGGTGCAGGAGGCCACCAATGATGATCATGGGATGCGTTCGCATGATGTCGATGACCGTGTCGCCGCCAAATTGGCCAAGATGGTAGGTGCAGATGACCGCGTCGTCGTGGCGACGCCATACGTCGTTTACGCGCGATTCGAACTCAACGACGTCGTCAACGTACGATCGATCTCCAACCACCCAGTCCATACGGCAGCAAATGCGACTGAGCGGGAACCCTCCCGTAGCGTTGCCGCTGGCCATCTGCTCGAACGCTGCCAGCATTCGATCCTGGTCGAAACGGCCATCCCGAATGTAAGCTTCGGTGTTGATTCGAAGCTCGAGTTGTCCGCTCTGCTCGGCTGCCGTAGGGTCGATCCCGGCAGCGGTCAATCTTTGCAGATGGTCATAACGTTGATTCGGATTAACGACGTGAACCGCCTTGTCGCCACGCTCGAACCCTTCCTTAATGAACGGAAGCAACACGCGATACTCTTCGTCGTCGTTGTTGAAAAACGCGCAGACATGGCGCACTTCGCCGAGCTGGGAGCCGGCAAGGGAAATCGGTGTTGTGGTCTTCTTCATGCTGTTCTTCTCCGATAGGGTCGGCCGCACCGCATGTTTCTATGCTGCCTGGCTCACTCCGTTCATCTTGTCGGCCCGGTTTCAGGACCAGCTCGCCCACCACTCCGGCAAAGTACTTGAAGGACGGCGTGTGCGAATTCCGCCTCTTCACCAATAACTACAATGAATATGGCCGCTACGCCGCCGTAATCGCTACCGGTGCGAGGCGGAGTCTCGCGGCCATTTTCACCAACTCGGCAAGAGAGTCAGCTTTCATCTTCTGCATCACCTTGCCTCGGTGTGCCTTCACCGTGATCTCGCTGATACCGAGCTCCCCAGCGACTTGTTTATTCAACAGGCCGGAGACCACCAACGCCATAACCTGCCGTTCGCGTTGGGAAAGCGACGCGTAACGGTCCCGGAGTACCCGCATCTCCGCCTCCAGGCTAAGAGCAACTCGGCTACGTTCGAGGGCTGCCCGGATGGCGGTCAACAGTACGTCATCATTGAAGGGCTTTGTCAGGAACTCGACCGCCCCCGCCTTCATGGCTTGGACCGTCATGGGCACATCGCGATGGCCCGTGATGAAGATGATCGGCATTTCCGTCCGTTCGCCGGCGACGATCCTTTGGAGATCTAGCCCGTTAAGACCCGGAAGAGAAACGTCGAGTACGAGGCAGTTCGGAATAAGAACTCGTGGGTAGTCGAGGAATTCTTGGGCGGACGCGAATGTCTTTGGCTGCCAGCCTTCACAGCGGATCAGCGATTCCAGTGATTCGCGCACAGAGACGTCGTCGTCGACAACGAAGACGATCGGTGTGAGGTGCAACATGGGCGGTCACCCCATTCATGGCCAAGTGTGTGCGCTAAACTCATGCTTCCCGCGCACAATCGACTGATGCCGCCCCACCGTTGAGGAAATTCTACCAGAGAGGCTCTCATTTGTGCTGGGGGATACCCTGCAACCGTTATCTACGAATCGGAGCCGGGTGGACGATGATTGTGCTGTCCGGGAACGGCAGCGCGGCAATCTGCTCTATCAAATGATGAGGTGTGACAAGTCCTGACAAGCAGGGTTTCGTTGTTGCGGTAGGCCGTCGAATTCTTGCGTAATGTGTTGAAAAGTCATTGAGGAGTCAGAAGTGTGGCTCGCCTGTCAGAGAATCGGCCATCATTGTTTCAAGCCAATACCATGCCGGCTATGGCGGAATTTGCCACCCGCTGGTTAGCCGTAGAGCGATACCAAAGTATCGACGATACTATCGTCCAATTGTTCACCACCCAAGCTTCTGTTCTGATGACTCGCGTCGACCGATTCAATCGGAATCCTCACGACCAGGGATAGGAGAAGGAAGATGAAAATACTGATGGTGCTCACGTCGCACGACGTACTGGGCAACACCGGCCTCAAAACCGGCTTCTGGCTTGAAGAATTCGCAGCTCCTTACTTTGTTTTCCGCGACGCTGGCGTACAGCTGACCCTCGCCTCACCAAAAGGTGGGCAACCACCCCTCGATCCGAAGAGCGATTTACCAGAAAGTCAAACGCCCGCCCAGATCCGGTTCAAGCAAGACCAGACGGCACAGAAGGCACTTTCCCAGACGGTCAAGCTCGCCGACGTTAAATCGGAAGATTACGATACGGTCTTCTATGTCGGCGGACACGGCCCCATGTGGGATCTCGCAGAAAGCCCCGTTTCCATCGCTTTACTGGAATCTTTCTACAATTCGGGCAAGCCGATCGCCCTGGTCTGCCACTCGCCCGGCGTGCTTCGTCACGTGACCTACCAAGGCGCGCCGCTAGTAAAAGGAAAACGCGTGACCGGTTTTACTAATGGGGAGGAGGAAGAGATGCACCTCACCAAAGTTGTCCCGTTTCTTGTCGAGGACGAGTTGATGCGGCTGGGAGCCATTTTTGAGAAACTCGCCGACTGGCAGCCGCTTTCAATCGTTGATGGCCGTCTCATTACCGGACAGAATCCCGCGTCTTCGACCGTCGCAGCCCAAAACCTTATCAACTTACTCGCTGCGAAGAAGGCCGCTTAGGCCATATTCCCGATCTGCGAACGCGTCGGCTCGTCGTGGAAAGATCCGAAGTATCTGCCACCGACTAAGCCGGGATGACTCAATCAACCGTTAGATCAGCATTTTGAAAGGAGCACATTCTATGGGAAGGATTGCTTATTTGTTGTTTGCAGTTGTAGCCGTGTCGGGCGCGGTCTACATGGCCCGCGCATCGGGGCATGCCGATGGACAGGCTGCGCCGGTCTTCGGAATCACAATTCCCGTCGGATACCGCGACTGGAAGTTGATCTCGGTGGCCCACGAAGAAGGCAACCTCAACGACCTTCGCGCCCTCCTCGGCAACGATGTAGCCATCAAGGCCTACCGTGAGGGGAAGCTGCCGTTCCCGGACGGCACAATCATTGCTCGGCTGGCCTGGAGTTACGTTCCGTCTGAGGAAAACAACAAAGTCTTTGGCCGTTCCCAATCTTTCGTGGCCGGGGCCGCCACGAATGTTCAGTTTATGGTCAAGGACTCAAAAAAATACGCTGCGACGGGCGGTTGGGGATTTGCTCAATTTAAGGACGGCAAACCTGCCGACGAGGCGCTGCTCAAGACCTGCTTTCCCTGCCACGAGCCTGTCAAAGCTCGCGACTTTGTCTTTACCCAATACGCACCCTGACACGGGAAACCATGAACACGGAAGAATCGTTTTGCAATTCGACTTGCGAGGACCAGATGCACATGGCGGAGCGCGAGTTATCGGCGTTCCTCACTGCGGTGACGGAATTGTTTGGTCCAGAGCATGCCCAGCATTCGACAGAGGACTGGCTCGATGAGGCAGAGCTAACGGATAGCCCGCCTCGATCTACAAGTCGAGACTGGCGAGCGGTCACGGTTGGGGCCTCGGCTCGGTTGGCAAATCGCCTTGTTTTCGAGGCAGATGATCAAACGCCGCTCGCCGCATCGACTGATACTTAAGTGTCGCCAACGAAATAGTTACCGAGCGTATTGAATAGAGGAAGCATTATGAGACGCTTCACATTCTTGTTGGTTGCAGTTGTAACAGTGGCCGGCCTTGTCAACCTCATTGCCCCTGCCCCAGGCCACGCGGATGGGCAACCCGCCCCGCCCTTCGTTACCGAAATCCCTTATGGGTACCGCGACTGGAGATGGATTTCCTCGGCCCATGAAGCAGGCAACCTCAACAGCTTAGGTGCCGTATTGGGCAACGATGTAGCGATCAACGCCTACCGTGAAGGGAAGCTTCCGTTCCCGGACGGCACGATCATTGCTGCTTTGCATTACCATAACGTCCCGTCGGAGGAGAACAACAAAGGCTTTGGCCAGGCTCAATCTCGTGCCCGGGGCGCCCACGAACATTCAGTTTATGGTCAAGGACTCAACAAAGTACGCCGCGACCGGTGGCTGGGGGTTCGCTCACTTCCAAGACGGCAAACCAGGCGACGCGGCGTTTATGAAAAGCTGCTTCCCCTGCCACGAGAAGGCCAAAGGGAGCGACCTTGTCTTTACTCGTTATGCACCTTGATGCCGAAAACTAGAGCAGAAAGGAATGAGACGTTGGCGCGAAGCAGCATGGCTGGCTGAGCTCAATGGCCTTGCCGTAGCCCGAGAACATCTCGGGTCGCTCGACAAGGTCACGCAGGTCGCCCGGCTGGGCGCGTTGGTAGCTACTTCGGGAGATGGACGCGATTTGCCGAAAATCGCTTTGCAAGACGTTTTCGGACAAGAGAAGGATCCTCGCAGTCTGATGTATGGAGTGGCCTGCCTCCGCTCGGGACGCCAGTCCAGATTAAAGTGATTTTCGAAGTGCTGAGTATCTAAGAATAAGGAGAAGACAATTTATGTCACACCATTACTCCGGTCCGGACTTTGGCTTTCCCCACGGGGACGCCCGCCTCGATCTTACTGACTTGTATGCCTTCCCCAAGCCGGGAGATGCAGGCAAGTCGATCCTGATCATGAACGTGCACCCATCCGTAGGTGTGAACCCAGCCGTACCCACGACAGACGATCCTTTCGCGACCGAGGCGGTGTATGAGCTCAAGATTGACACCGACGGTGATCTCATTGCCGATGTCGCGTACCGAGTGCTCTTCACCTCAGACAAGAGAGGAGCGCAGACTGCAACCTTGCGCCGTGTTGAAGGCGGGCAGGCTGCCGGCACCGGCGATGACGGGCAGACGATCCTAGAGGGAGCACCGGTCTCGACCGCACGCGAGGCACATGTGACCGCGGCCGGAGACTGCCGCTTCTTCGCGGGCTGGCGCAGCGACCCGTTTTTCTTTGACACGATGGGGGCACTGAACAATCTACAGTTCACCGGTGACGATTTCTTCGCCGACAAGGACGTGTGCAGCATCGTGCTGGAAGTACCCAACTCTGCCCTCGGTCCTAAAAAGATGGGCCTATGGGCTCGTACGCTGGACGGCGCAAGCGGGAAATGGGTGCAGGCGGACCGCGGCGCGCGGTCAAATCAAACTCCCTTTCTTGCCGGCGAGCAGAACGCCGCCTATCTCGCTGCCGAGCCAGCGGACGATGCCCGTTTCGTCCCCGTCTTCGCGCACGCGCTGGAGCACACCGGCGGATATATGCCGGCGGAAGCAACGCGGGTCGCCGGAACTCTGCTGCCGGACATCCTCCACTATGGTCCCACGCGGCCGGCGTCCTACCCGGACAATGGCCGGGCGCTCACCGACGTCGTCGTAGATTTCTTCCTTCCTCTCCTTACCAATGGAAAGGTGACGCAAGATAAGGTAGGGCCCCACAAGGACCTGCTCGCCTCGTTCCCTTACGTCGGCGCGCCGCACAAGACCCGATCCGAGGTACGAGTGGCTGCTTAGCCCACGCGAAAAGGAACATCCCATGAAATATCCCACACTCTATCGCACCACACAGATCGATGGGCTGTCGATTTTCTACCGAGAGGCTGGGCCGAAAGACGCGCCGACACTCCTCCTGCTGCACGGTTTGCCGTCTTCTTCGCGAATGTTCGAGCCTCTCTTCACCCGTCTTTCCGATCGCTATCACCTTGTCGCGCCCGATTACCCGGGCTTCGGTCACAGCGACTGGCCGGACCCAAAACAATTCGAGTACACCTTCGATCACATCGCCGAAATCATGAATCACTTCACCAAAGCGCTCGGTCTCTCCCACTACACCCTCTACATGCAGGATTACGGTGGCCCCGTCGGCTTTCGCATGATCTTGGCTCACCCGGACCGAGTCGAAGCTCTAATCGTCCAGGACGCGGTAGCACACAACACCGGTCTCGGCGAGAACTGGAAAACGCGCCGCGCCTTTTGGGCCGATCGCGCTGCCAACGAAAGCGCGCTTCGAACAAATCTGCTCTCACTGGCCACAACACGAACTCGCCATGTTGGCAACGATCCGAACGTGGACCGCTATGACCCGGATCTGTGGACGGACGAGTTCGCGTTCCTAAGTGAGCCCGGGCAGGCTGAGATTCAAAGCGATTTGTTCTACGACTATCGAACCAATGTGGACGCCTATCCGAAGTGGCAAGCGTGGATGCGCGAGAAGCAGCCGCGCCTGCTGGTGATTTGGGGTAAGTATGAGTCTTCGTTCGACCCCTCCGAGCCAGAGTCCTATCGCCGCGATGTCCCCAAAGCCGAAATCCACATCGTGGATGGCGGCCACTTCGCCTTGGACACCGCTGCAGACGAAATCGCCGCACTGGTCCAAGGATTCGTCGGTTCTTCACACCAGGGCTTCGCGGCGCGGCGAGCAGGGTGAAGCCGCTTTTGAGAGGGACGGTGCCCAGCGGTGTATTGGATTCGAACCTCTAAACCGAAAGGTTGTTTATGTCTGGCAAGAAAACAGCAATCATAACCGGAGCATCGGGAGGTATTGGCGCGGGTTTAGTGGAGGAGTTTCTGAGAGAAGGTTATAACGTCGTTGCCACCTCTCGTAAAGCCAAGCGACAGTTGACTACTTCAGGCAGCTTGGTTCTCCTCGAAGGCAATATCGGCAAACAGCAGACTGCTGAGGATGCTGTCGAAGCAGCAATCAACAACTTCGGAACCGTCGATGTTTTGGTGAATAACGCTGGCATCTTCCTAACCAAGCCTTTCACTGAATTCACTACCGAGGACTTCGACGCCCTTGTCTCCACAAATCTGCTTGGATTCTTCCACATTACTCAGCGCACTGTGAAAGAGATGTTGAAACAAAAATCGGGATGCGTTGTGAGCATCACCGCGGCGCTTGCCGATCGGCCAATCGCTGGCGAGAATGGCTCCGTTTCGATGATTACGAAGGGTGGGTTGAATTCGGCGACGCAGAATCTCGCAATCGAGTATGCAAAAGATGGCATCCGCTTCAATGCCGTAGCCCCCGGCGTTGTGGATACACCAATGCACCAAAACGATCCCAAAGACTCGACGTTGCAGCTGGCTATGAAAAAGGCGACGGTGAAAGATGTTGTCGATGCCGTTCTTTACCTGGTACAGGCAGGTCATGTGAGCGGAGAGATACTCCACGTGGATGGTGCCGCTCCGGCTCGTCGCTGGTAATAAATAAAAGAGCTGTAACCAGACGCTGGACTTCGATGAGGTGGGAATGCCCCGATTGCTTTATTGATTTAGATCCGGTGCGTCATCGGACCGGCGACGTCTGGCATGTGTGGGTCCGCAGAATTCCTGCGGGTCAACTCTATGGTTATCGTACCGAAGCAAGATGAGTGGTCGAGACGCCAAGAATACACAGGAGTTCGATAAAGAACAGGGGTTCGATAAAGAATGGAGGATCAGATGACGATTTCAAATCAGACAATTGAGCGATGTATAGAGGAGTGTTTGCAGTGCTCACGCTGGTGCGCTCAATGCCGCGCTGAGTCCCTGGACCAAGATCCAATCATGATGAGGAACTGTATCCTGGTTTGTAACGAATGTCTGGAATTGTGCCGAACCTGCGTAGTCCTACTTACGGGCAGCTCTGGATTCGCTCACCGGGTGTGCAGTATCTGTTCCGAGCTATGCACGGCCTGCGCGGCAGAGTGCGGAAAATACAAAGGCGAAACGATGGGGAAGTGTGCGCAAGCGTGCCGTCAATGTGCGGCTACATGCGCTGAGGTCGCACAAGCGGAGCCAATTCGGCGGGCTGCATAAGATGAAAGTCTGGGCTACGGGTGGTGGAGCCGGCATCGGGCGAGCGACAGCGTTGCTGTTCGCTGAAGGTGGAGCAAGAGTGGTTCTCACGGGCCGCTGCTCCGAACCGTTGGATTTTGGATTCATGACGCTGTTCGACTACGTGTGACGCTAGGAAAAATCCTCAGTCGGTTCGTTCCTTATGGCTGCAATGCGAATGCGATACCCCGCTGGCATTTCGAGGAATACAGTTCTCCTGGCGTTCGCAAGTCTTTTCGCTGATATCTCCTCGGAAATGCTCTATCCCATCTTACCGATCTTCCTGACACAGGTACTCCATGCAAGCGGAAGTGTCGTCGGCGTGGTGGAAGGCATAGCAGAAGCAACACAGAATGTCGTTCAGGGTTTCTCGGGTTGGCTCTCGGATAAGCTCCAGAAAAGGAAGGCTCTGGCACTAATCGGCTATCTTGTGTCCGCTTTGGGCAAGCCTCTGATGGGAATTGCCACGGCATGGCCAGGCGTATTAGGCGGTCGTTTTGTGGACCGCTTCGGGGCTGGCTTTCGCTCCGCTCCGCGCGATGCTCTCATTGCGTCTTCCGTCTCCGATGAATACAGAGGGCGAGCCTTTGGCCTTGAGGGAATTGGCGACAATCTAGGAGCTTTCTTAGGGCCATTATTGGCCGTTCTGCTTTTCCTTTCGTTCCATTTCGAGATCCGATGGATCTTTTACGTCGCAATCGTTCCCGGCCTGCTTGCGTTCTTAATGATCCTGTTGGTTCACGAACGGCCAGTCCCCGTGGCAGCAAAGTCCAAAATCGATGTCAGTTTGCGAGAATTCCCCGTCGGATATTGGAAATACCTGTTGGTGATAGCGATTTTTGAGATCGGCAACTCAAGTAATTCATTCTTAATTCTCCAGACAAAGAGCATTGGCGCATCGTTTGCGGTCACCATCCTGATCTATGCGGGTTTCAATTTGATGGCGGCACTGATTTCATATCCAGCGGGTTCCTTTTCCGACCGATGGGGTAGAAGAAACATCCTGCTGGCGTCGTTCGTGATCTTTGTCGTCGCGTATCTTGGCTTTGCTAGTACCAGAAGCGTGGTAGCGATTGCCGTGTTGTTCGTCTTTTACGGATTGTTTCAGGGAATATTTCGGTCGGTCGGCAAGGCACTGGCTTCAGATTTCGTGCCAGAACTCCTGCGCGCCAGTGCCGTCGGCTGGTACAGCGCCGTCGTGGGACTTCTGGAATTGGTCGCCAGCGTTGTCGCTGGTTTGTTGTGGGACCGCGTCAGTCACGCTGCTGTGTTTTATTACGGTGCAATCTTTGCCATTGCGGGCAGCGTCGGATTGCTCTTTGTTCCAGGAAAACGCAACCGGTCCGCCGTTGACGCTTAGAGTCTGGGCTGCAACCCGGTTTCAAGAACACATCACCAGATGCAACGTCTTTTGCTATCACCGAGGGCTGGTTTGTGGATAACGCATTTGTGGCGGGGCACGGTAGTTTTTTCCACAATCGTACAAACGGCGGACGAAGAGCGAGTCAATGGAATGTTTTCATCCTCGAAGCTGACAGGGATTTCCGCCTGCGTCTATAAATTGCAACCCGGCTCACTCGCGATGAATCATAAACCTGCAGCTATCCACCGAAAACCGTTCATCAGAAAACCCAATCCTGGGAATTGTCCACTAGAGGAGTGATCCATGAGCATCATCGAAGCCAGCCTCCCAGCCGAATTCTTAGAACTCAGTCCATACGCTCCCACGCGATCCACTGTTACTGCCACGCCCCTCAGCGCCGAAGAACTGCATAAAACGGAAACTTACTGGCGGGCGTGCAATTACCTCAGCCTGGGCATGATCTACCTGCAAGAGAACCCGTTGCTCACTGAGTCGCTGCGGCCAGAGCACATCAAGAACCGGCTGCTTGGACATTGGGGGTCCAGTCCCGGATTGTCGTTCATCTATGTCCATCTGAATCGGCTGATCAAGAAATACGATCTCGACATGATTTTTCTTGCCGGTCCTGGCCATGGCGCACCCGGCGTGCTTGGTCCCACGTACCTGGAAGGCACATATTCTGAGATTTATCCGGAAAAGGGCCAGGACGTGGAAGGCTTGCGTGAATTCTTCAAGCAGTTCTCGTTTCCTGGCGGGATTGGCAGCCACTGTACTCCCGAGACGCCGGGATCGATCCACGAAGGTGGAGAACTCGGTTACGTGCTCTCCCATGCGTGCGGGGCGGCTTTCGACAATCCCCAGCTGATCGTGGCGGCTGTAGTGGGCGATGGCGAGTCTGAAACCGGACCGCTCGCGACTTCCTGGCACATCAACAAGTTTCTGAACCCCGCGCGCGACGGCGCAGTTCTGCCCATCCTCCACCTGAACGGTTACAAGATCGACAATCCGACATTGCTCGCGCGTATCTCCCACGAGGAACTGGAGGGCCTGCTCCGCGGCTACGGGTGGACTCCGTATTTCGTCGAGGGTTCCGACATCGATACCATGCATCAGGCCATGGCGGCAACAACGGAGCATTGCGTTCTCGAGATTCGCGGGCATCAGCAAGCCGCCCGCAAACGGGGCGTGGCAAGCCGTCCGCGGTGGCCCATGATTGTGTTGCGTTCACCGAAAGGCTGGACAGCGCCGCGCGAAGTCGAAGGGCACTATTTGGAGGGCTTTTGGCGGGCCCACCAAGTGCCATTGCTCGATGTAAAGAAGGACACCGAACAACTTCGCATTCTCGAGAACTGGATGCACGCGCTGAAGCCCGAGCCCTTCTTCGATAGCAACGGTAAGTTGGTCCCTTGGTTCAGCGAACTGGCGCCATCCGGCAATCGGCGGATGAGCGCGAATCCGCACGCCAATGGAGGGCGGCTGAAGAAATCCCTGCGCTTGCCAGACTTCCGTGAGTACGGTTACAAGTTGGAGAAACTGGGCCATGACCAGGTTAGTAATACGCATCCGCTGGGAGTTTTTCTGGGCGATGTGATGAAACTAAATATGAACAACTTTCGAGTTTTCGGTCCCGATGAGACCACCTCGAACAAGCTGGACGCGATCTACGCCGTAAGCAAGAAATTCTGGATCGAGGAATTTTTTCCTGAGGACAGCGACGGGGGCAATCTCGCCGCCGACGGGCGAGTCATGGAAATGCTGAGCGAACACACATTGGAAGGAATGCTGGAAGGCTACGTTCTGACTGGACGGCACGGGTTCTTGTCCTCTTATGAATCGTTCGTGCACATTATCGACTCGATGTTCAACCAGCATGCCAAGTGGCTGGAAATGAGCCGACATCTCTCCTGGCGACAGGCCATCGCGTCCTTGAATCTCCTGATTACTTCCACCGTATGGCGGCAGGATCACAACGGGTTCACTCATCAGGATCCCGGCTTCCTCGATGTCGTGGTCAACAAGAGCGCGAACGTAACCCGCATTTACCTTCCTCCCGATGTGAACTGCCTGCTATCGGTCGCCGATCACTGTCTGCGCAGCCAAAACTACGTGAACGTGATCGTTTGCGACAAGCAAAAGCATTTGCAGTATCTGGACATGGAGAAAGCCATCATCCATTGCACCAAGGGGATCAGCATCTGGGATTGGGCGAGTAATGATGAAACCGGCGAACCGGACGTGGTGATGGCCTCGGCTGGTGACATTCCCACGCAAGAGGCGCTGGCTGCCACTGCGCTGCTTCGCAAGGAATTCCCTGATCTCAAGATCCGGTTTATCAATGTGGTCGATCTGTTCAAGTTGCAGCCGAACACGGAGCATCCCCACGGACTCTCCGATTGGGATTTCGATTCGCTGTTCACCGTGGACAAGCCGGTCATATTCAATTTTCACGGCTATCCGCAGTTGATTCATCGGCTGGCTTATCGGCGCACGAACCACAACAACATTCATGTCCGCGGATACAAGGAAAAAGGCAGCATCAACACACCGCTGGAGTTGGCCATTGAGAACAACATTGACCGCTTCAGCCTCGCAATGGATGTTGTGAACCGGGTGCCAAGACTGCAGAAAATCGGGGGCCATGCCAAGGAGAGGTTCCTGAATCAGCAGATCGAGTGCCGGGAATACGCGGATCAGTTCGGCATCGATAAACCTGAGGCGGCAGATTGGATGTGGCCTTACTAACCGCCGGACACACGGCTTACGACGGGTGCGGCTCACCCAGGATAACTCGCACCGTGTCTCGGGCGATCAGGAGTTCCTCGTCGGTTGGGATGGCATAGGCGAGTAGCTTGGAGTCTTCGGTCGAGATCTTGCATTCGCGGCCCACAGCATCCTGATTCTTGGCCGTGTCGAGACGAAGACCAGCCCATTCCATCCCCGAGCAGATACGCGCCCGGACATCCGGCGAGTTTTCTCCTATGCCCCCGGTGAAAACGATCGCGTCGGCTCCGCCCATCATGGCCAGGAAGGCACCTATGTATTTTCGGGCCCGATAACAAAAGATTTCGATTGCCAGCCGGACACGGCGGTCGTCATGTTCTTTGAGTTCCGCTTGCAACTCGCGCATGTCGTTCGTGAGCCCGGAAATGCCGAGCAAGCCCGATTGCGTGTTCAATAGCGTATCCACGTCAGACCCGGACAGTCCCTCTTTTCGAGCGATGAAACTGACGAGGGCGGGATCGAGGTCGCCCGAACGGGTGCCCATGACCAGCCCCTCTAGAGGCGTCATCCCCATGGAAGTATCCACAGAAAATCCGGCTTTGATGGCGGCTGCGGAACAACCATTCCCCAAATGCAGGGTGATGATGTTGGTTTGCTCGCGCGTGAGTCCCCGCAGGGCGCGATAGCGGAAAGCGACGTAGCGATGTGAGGTTCCGTGGAATCCATAGCGGCGGATGCGGTGCCGCCGATATAGATGGTAGGGAATGGCATATAAATAGGCCTGCTCGGGAAGCGAATGATGAAATGAGGTATCGAAAACGGCTACCTGGGGAACATCTTTGCCGAGAAGTTCTCGAGCCGCCAGAATACCCTTGATGTTATTGGGATTGTGCAGTGGCGCCAGATCAATACAATCCTCGATCCCTTTTAGTACCTGCTCGTCGATGAGAGCCGATTCCTTGAATAGCTCGCCGCCATGCACCACCCGATGTCCCACGGCATGCACGTCGGCAGTGCTCTTCATCTCAGAAACGCCTGACCGATCCGATACGATGTAGCGAACCAAATAGTCCAGAGCTGCGGAAACGTCACTCAAAGGCGCGGTCAAAGTTTGGGCAGGCTGGCTGCGATGCTGAACATGGATGATCGCCTCGCCGCCAATGCCTTCAATTTCGCCGCGGCAGATGCGATCGTCCTGGTGTTGTTTGATCCGGTCGAGATCGGTGGCAATCACTTGAAACTTCAAACTGGAGCTTCCCGAGTTCAGAACTAGCACGTTCATTGCAATGATTTCCTTTGAGTAGCTGGGGTCCCAGGAAAAACATCGTTAATTTACAATCCGACTGGCAGCCGTCTCAGAAGGCTTATCTTCACAAGATCGGTGACCGCCAGGTAACAGACGCATGCGATCAGGATGGTGAATACTAACTGCGGACGGATCGCTTCCATCAGAATGCCGCGAGTTGCAAGAAGACTTACGACCGCAATATCGGCCACAGAACTCAGAAGCAACCACTTGCTGGGCCTCGAATTCCAGAAATGTCCTCGCTGCCGAACCAGGTAAACCATACCCTGACCGGTGAAAACGAGCGTGATAAAGACCAGGGTCTGCAGCTGGGGCAGCGGTAGGTGCAGCCAATCGCGTCCTGCCAGTAGGGTCCCGAACGAGAATATGAGCACCAATATTCCTAGCGTAAGGCCAATAAGGATAAGCGACCGGATGCGCCAACGATCCGGCTGTTGCGAGTAGGACACGGTATCGGTTGCAATCGACATGGTCACAAAATCATTGGTGAATAACAGAACAACGATAAGCAGCGGCGTGATAACGAAGCTCCCGGTCAGCATCACACCCACACTCAAAAGCAAAGCAATTTCGATGGTCTTGATGATCTTGTTCAAGGTATAGGTGAGCATCCGCTGGTAGATGCGGCGACTCGTCTTCACCGCAGCCACAATATCGGTCAGGCCGGGATTCGTGAGCACGAGGCTCGCGGCGGCTTTCGCCACGTCTGTGGCATTTGCTACCGCGATGCCAACCTCTGCCTGCTTCAAAGCGGGAGCGTCGTTTACACCGTCCCCAGTCATTCCAGTGACCGTGCCAGCCCGCTGCAGAGCCTGGACTATGTGAAACTTGTCCTCTGGGAATACGCCAGCGAAGACATCGCTCTGAAGCACGTCTGCTGCAGCCTCCTTTTCCAGGTCTTTAGGCTCGACCGCACGACCGCCGATGCCGACGCGCGTGGCGACTGCGCGGGCAGTAGCCAAGCCGTCCCCGGTGATCATGATGACGCGAACTCCCAGTTCATGCAGGCTCTGGATTAGTGTTTTCGAGTCGTCGCGCGGCGGATCCTCGAACGCCAGTAATCCCACAAAGCTCAAGTCGTCGTTCGGTCCGGCAGCCACCGCGAGCACACGATATCCCTGCGCCGCCAACCGTTCTATATCCGGCGAGTAATCAGGCACACTTTTCACGCGGTTTGCGACTGCTTCCGGAGCACCTTTGATGGCACGGCTGCGCTGGCTGCTTTTGCTAAGGATTGCCTCCGAAAGCTTGGTTGCAGGTTCGAAAGGAATCAATTCGAGTGTCTGCCAACCTGCGGGGTCGATATGGTGACTGTCGGCTGCAGCCAGGATGGCCAGGTCGATTGGATCCTGACTGGCGGCTTCGCTTGCTAGCATGGCAAAGCGCAGAAGATCGTTTTCTCCGTAGGGAGCGTATGGCTGCAGCCCAGCCACTGCGAGGTGGTTTTGGGTGATGGTGCCGGTTTTATCGCTGCACAGCACTTCCATGGCAGCAGCTTCCTCAATCGCTGATAGCCTGGTCACCAGTACTCCGCTGCCAGCCAGTTCCATGGAACCCAGCGCAGTCGCCAAAGTGAAAGTCGCCGGCAGCGCCACAGGAACTGAGGCCACCAGCAACATGAGAGCAAAGGGCAGCATTTCCATGATAGGCAAGTGGGTGAGCCGGGAATAGAGCAAAAGGATGAGCACGAGAGCACCATCCAGCATGACCAAGTATTTAACGATAGTGAAAATGATCGCCTGGAGATGACTCACGGTCGTGGCCGTGCGTACTAGCTCGGCCGTCTTGCCAAAGTACGTGCGGGCGCCGGTGGCGGTGACTTCGCCACTTGCTTCCCCGCGGATCACCACCGATCCAGCAAATGTGGCTCGGCCGGGTCCTGCTTCGAGAGGCAGAGACTCACCCGTGAGTGTGGATTGGTCGACTTGGATATGTCCGTCGGCGAGCCGCACATCGGCTGGCATGATGTCTCCCATACGGACGTGAATGAAATCGCCAGGCACCAAGTCTTCGGCCGGGAGCAATTGCCATTGGCCCTCGCGCAGCACCCGAGCTTTTACCGGCAGCCGTTGGCGCAGCAGGGCCAGCACATTCTGAGCCCGGTTCTCCTGCACAAAACCAAGACCAGCGTTAAAAACGAGTAGAAATCCGATGATGATAGCTTCGGGGCGCTTGCCCAGAATCAGTTCTAGTACGATTGTGACTTCAAGCATCCAGGGTACGGGGGCCCAAAATTTCCTGGCGATTGCGAGGAACAGATGAGGCTTCGCTTCCCGCACAGCATTGGGGCCGTACTGGCGCAGGCGGGCCTCAGCTTCCTCGCCGGTCAGGCCTTGAGGTGAAACATTCCCGTTCCCTTCCACATCCATGGGTGGACATTCTTTCGCGTCTGCGTCAGTCGAAACTAGCTTGGCGTGAATCCGTTAGCCGTTGCTGGGAAGGCGCGCGATTTCAACCGAGCAATGGGCATAGCGAGCGACAGATTCAGACACACTCCCCAATACAAATCGAGTTACGCCCTTGCGTCCATGTGAGCCCACCACGATCAGGTCAGCTCTCCATTCGGTTGCGCAATCGAGGATCACCATTTTGGGATCCCCCTCTCGGACGGATGTGCTCGCATCAAAGCCGGCCGAGCGCAGGCGCTCAGCGGCAGTTTTCACCAGGTCCTGAGCTCTCCGAGTCTCACTCTCAATGATGGATTCAAGCTGACGTTCGCTGAACATCGGTTGCACTCCGACTACGGGAAACGGAGTCGGCATAAAGTTGCTCCAGTCCACTGCATGCAGCACGAGCACTTGCGTATGATCCTGGCGAACCTGAGAGAGCACTGCGTGGGTCGCCGCCTCGGCAAATTTCGAATCGTCAATCGCGAGCAGGATCCTCATGGCAGAAAACGTCGCTCGACTATCTCACCAAAGGAGTCCATCAGTATGCCGCTGTTGAGGATGGAAGCGTGCATGCTCTAGATTTTCTCTCTTTAGTGTTACTCGGCGAACTCAACGTCGAGCAGAACGTAAGTTTTCTCGCGCGTGCGCTTTGAACCACAGTGGCCTCTGTAATAAGGCCACTGTGGTAGGTGTGGAAGCAATTTGCTCTGACTCCCTGAATGACCCCAGCCGGCTCACGCCGCGCGCGTTGCTTCGGTCGAGGGCTCGTAGCTGTCGATTTGCTCCGCGCCTGAGGTCTTCAACATGTCGCGGGCTTTCGCTACTTCCACGGCGGTTCCATGTGCGACAAGAACGAACTTGCCGGCTTTGATCGACGTCTCGTATTTTACGACGCTGTTTTTGGGAATACCGAGGCTGTAGAGCCCTGCACCCAGGGCACTGAGCCCTCCTACGACGACTGCTCCCTCCAGGGCCGCGACGATCCAGGCGACAATGGAGCCGGCCGCAACAACGGGCCCGATGCCTGGGATGATTAAGAACGCCGAACCGAAGAGCAGACCCCAGAGCCCACCCCAAAATGCGCCCCATTTGCCCCAGTATTTCATCCGGTCGCCTGTGTTATAGAAACCGACGACATCCTCTTCCGTTTGATAGTCGCGGCCGACGACGGCCAGCTTCTTGATGTCAAACCCGCCGCCTTTCAATCCCTTGATGGCATTTTCTGCTGCGGAGTGTTGGCCGAAAACTGCAACGACCGAGTTTTGGTCCTGTCTTGGCATGTTATTCATCGTTCATCTCCTTTTCTTACATTCAGAATTTATTTGTGCCACACGATTCGATTCGCATTAGTTAAGGTCTGGACCCTGTGTGATAAACAGAGCCTCGACAGCTTGAAACGAGTTCTGGCGACGATATGCCAGACGGAGAAGCGTTGCACGGTTTGGTGGAAATTGTCCTTTGACGATTAAGCCAGAAGCAAGCAATTGAGTCCATTGGACGAAGGTATTGGTTATACCAAGGTCCAACGATGCTCTGAACTATTGCATGCTTATGGGCATTTAGGGCGCGCGAGCAGGAAGCAGGATCACATTGCGCACAGGAGCTTGATGGTTCGGTCGGGAGGTCTGCTTGGTTGAATCATCTCAATGCATCAGGTCAAATTCAGGAACGTTCTTATCAGCCGTTGCCAGGCCGTGAAACAAGAGACGGAATGTCCGAAATGTCGCGCCTCTACCATGTCACGGCGAGTGCCGGAGACCCGCAGAAAAATATCGATTTCTATGCCGGCGTCGGGTCGCTGGCGGCGCTGGCCTTCGTGCTGATCATCGGGAGGGCGGAACGGTTTCAGTGTGGCAAGGAGATCGCGAGCTATCTGGGACTGGTACCGTCGGAGGATTCCAGCGGAGATCGGCGCCGGCTGGGACATATCAGCAAGCAAGGCGCTGCTGCGTTTCCTGCTGGTGGAAGCGGCCCAAGTCACAGTGCGCAGCCACCCACAGTCGCGCAGCAAGTTCTTCCGCCTAGCCATGCGGCGGGACGAAAGATTGCCAAGGTCGCGATGGCCCGCAAGCTAGCCATTCAGCTGTTCTGGATGATGCGTAAGGGATGGGATTACGAACAGGTGAAAAGATTCGGTCCGCACGCGGGACAACCCGAAATTCGCCGTGGTGTGCAGTAAAACACCGAGTAATTGACTGGGCGTCCCGCTCCTCCTCGCGGGGGAGTTCGAACTAGTAATCATGATCGAAAGTGTGACCGAAGAGATGCATGGGTCGGACTGAGTTCCAAGCCTGGAAACTGATTGCGAGCGGAGCTTTGGTTGGATCGGCACATCTTCAACGAGAGCGAAATGGCGCGCTCCTCGGAGTGCACGGATTTGTACGCTCGAAAAGCGCTTGACATCGCCGACATTGTTAGAGAGGCGATGTTACGCCTGTTAACCCTTGGGCTCCGCCTGTGCTGGGCAATGCAGATGCGCCGAGAAAGCAACTTTGCTTCCCGCTCTTCTCCCTCGCTCGTGACGCCAGAATCTTCGGGCCTTACTTCTTGGGCTGCGCGCGGTCAAAACGCGCTATGGCCTGGTTTCAACAGTTGCTTTCAACAGTTGACCTTGTGACGGATAATGAAGGCGAGTGAACACCCTTAAGAAGGCATTGAAGAGGACTGAGCGATTTCGGAACATTACGAGTGGGACCATCGCAATCCTCGTGCTGCTAGGCACGCTCTCGCTCAAGTTCCCATTGGCTTTTCTGGTGTTCCTCGGGCTTGTTTACGTCATCTATCGCATCATCAAAGATCGAAAGAACGAATCAACGCCAGAGCCATGAGCGGCGAGCCTCGCCAGCGGGATTCTGAGTTTAACAGCCTGTTCTCAACATTTAACTTCCTTCAGCCCATTTGGCAACGGCAGTTCCACACGCAGCAAACCTTTTCCCCGCCGACTTGATCCCTTCTTAATGGTGCTACTCATCTTTGTCTCTTTGCTGACCTTCTTTTCGATACTTAAGCTCTGTTTGCGGAAGCCTATTCTATCGACTGGACCCAATCCCCGGTTCCACATTCACCCGGTTTTGTCCATAATTGTAGTAGGCATCGGCGGGCTGCAACCTAGCGCGTATCCAGTGCATTTCCAAAACAGCAGATTGCCCGCTGGGCGTGGCGTTTGGGACCGGAAAAGTGTCCGTTAGTATCCGCAACTCGACTTAGGCCAAAAGGTCCCGGGACCCGTGTGGGCAAACGCCCGCCGTTCTTGCAAAGCGCGCGATTGCTCACTTCTGCACGGGTGTATACTCTCACCGTTCGAAACGCCCGACATGAAGAACTCCCTCGGGCACTCTGTCCCAGGAGCACACGATGCGGACCCGGATACTTCTTCTCTGCCCCGCCGTTCTTTCGCTGATTGCGACTTCACTTTTCGCGCAGATGCAGACACGGACGCTCGACTTTGAGGATTTTGCCGGACCGAGCCGGTTCGACGCCGCGCAGCCTCCCGTGCGCGAGCTTTCCGCATTCGTCTCTGGCGGCGAGGTGCTGCGCAATCCGTTGCTCGCGCCCACTGGGAAAACTGCCGTCTACGGAACGTCGTTCGCCTGCTCGGGATGTTTGCCAGAGATTTCCATTCACTTCAATCAAAAGGTTTCCGATGTGCAGCTTTCTCTCCATAGCCCGCATGTTCTCGCGGTTTCCTATACTGCGGAGGATGAACAGGGCGAACTGCAGAAAGTCATTTTGCCGGAGGGATTCCGTTCCGGAGCGGACGCGCTGGAGTTGCCCTTCCAGAATATCCGTCAGGTCACGATTACAGATAACGCGCCGGATTGGAGTCTCACGATGGACTCCGTCAACTTTGTCACGGGAAGTAGTCCGGTTTTGATCGACCCGGTGGTAGCGCGGCTGCTGAATGGACCGGCGGTCACGACCAACGTAAATGCGATTGCGGCTGCCAGTACCGGTTTCGTTCAAGGCGCCACGGCTGATGGTACCACGCAGGTCGTGCTGCGTATCCCCGCCGCAAATGCTGGCCAGACCTTCACCATAACCGTAATCAACGATCAGGGCCAGACCAGTATTTCGGTTCCCAACGATGGCGGCGTAATGGCCTTGGGAGCCAGCCTGAACACGCTCGCGAGTTCCCTGACGGTCAATGCAGTCAGTACTCGCCAGGGGGCGGAGGCTTTTGCCATTTATCGCGGGCCGGTCAACTTCTCCCGAGGCACGCAAGACGATGATTTGACCACGCGCAGCGTAAGCTTAAGTGCGGCCTCGACCGGCGGCACAACCAACACCGCCGTCACCGTAGCCAGGCCGCCGGTGGTGCTGGTGCACGGCTTGTGGGGAGACGCTTCGAGCTTTGACAATTTCACTCCGCTGATCACCGATATCAATTTCAGCATCAGCTACGCCGTTTACGACAGCCCGATCACGGGCATCACGAACACGGTGCCGACATTCTCGAGCAGCATCGAGTCAACCATCGAGGCAAATTCTCTTGGCTTCGCCTACAACGCTCCCAGTGTGCTTAGGCAAATCAACAATTTTATCGCCGCCTACCGTACAACCGCCAATGTCGCCGGCGTGAAGGCCGACATTGTGACCCACAGCATGGGCGGCGACATCGCTCGCACATCGTTTTTGCTGAAAAACTTTCTCGCGAACAATACGTTCGGGGACGGGCCCATCAACAAGCTGATCACCGTCGCCACTCCCCACTTGGGTACGCCGGTCGCGGCCGACATGCTCACCAACAGCAACAGCTGCGTGCGCAACACGCTCGCGGGCTATGGAGACATCGCCTTGCAGTCGGTTACGTTCTCAGGCCAGACGGCGCACGGAGCGGTGTTTGACCTGGAAGGCAACGGCTTTGGCGGAGGATTGAGCACCGCCCTCAAGAATCTGAAGGCCGTCCAGCCCTTTCCCACGGCTTATATCGCCGGGATCGCTACTTCAGCCAATCTCAATGGTCTGAGTTGCCTGTTTTGCAACGCAGAAGCACTCAGAATTCTCTGCTCCGGCGACCCTCTGGCCACGGACTTGACAGCCAAGAATTGGCCGAAAATTTTTGGGCAGGATAACGACGCTATCGTTCCGCTGGATAGCGCTTTGAATAACCTTACCGGCCTGCAATACTCCGGGGTCATTCACACTGCGGGGCTGGAGACTCTGGACTTCAACGGACCCTCGGTGCTCGACGCGGCGTCCAATATTTCCGGCGAGGTAATTACTTTGTTGAATGAAGCTCCCACAGGCGGCGACTTTCACTAATCTGGAAGTAGGTGTGAGGTTCTGTAAAGTAGGGCCAGAAAGAAACGAGCAACGCGGGAGGTGTGAGTATGAAGGGAAATAAATTCAATTGCTTCGTGGCAGCCACATTGGTCCTAGCTACAGGTCTCATTACCGTCCCGAGCTCCGCCCAGCAGAGCCTGCTGCGTATTCTTTCACCCGCTTCAAGTCTCGTGGTACGGCCGGGACAAACGGTTACGATCACCGTGTCGGCGGATTCCGCGGTACAGAAGCTGGTGCTGATGGGGCAGCATCCCCTCGGCATGGCGCGGCTGGCCTTCGGTGGCACGGCAGGAATTGTGGCACAGGGCCAGGGCGAAGGACATCCGCTGCAGTTTCTGCTCACGATTCCAACCGCGATTCAACCTGGAACCTATCGCGTGACCGCTGTTGGAAGAACCTCCGGCGGTGCCGTGGAATCGAAAGGGCTGGCCCTCGATGTCGAGCGACCGGATGAGCCGACGCGCATATGGGCCGAGCCCTCCATCATTCAGTTCACCCACCTTGGGGATCAAATCCCGCTGCGGGTGCTCGGCGCTTTTGCCGACGGCTCCCAGGCGGAGCTAACCCGTTCCAGCAACACGACGTTCGCTTCCGGCGATCCGCGTGTCGCGTCGATAACGGCTGGTGGCATGGTTACCGCGGTAGAGGAAGGAAGGACCAGCATTCTCGTGCGGACGCCATCAGCCGATTACTCGGTACCGGTGCGGGTGCAGGAATCGCGGTAGGTTCGCAGTGTTCTCATAATTCTCCACAGCGCTCAATGACCGGCGGTCAAAACGTGTAATCGCCTGATATCGTCAGTTAACAACTCTTGAGTGAGCAGGTCAGGCACGGTTGGAAGATCGCCACTCTGCTATTCAGCTCGCGTACTTGCCCCCTGGCTGCCTCTGGACGGGGATGTCGGGCTCGGCGCCTTCACAAATTTTATAAGTCGTCAGAGCGGCAGGCCCATTCGATGCAGCAGATCCGCATAACGGGGATCGGATCGCAGGGAAGCGAAGCTCGGATCAACCTTCAAGTAAAGCAGCCAGGCGCTCTTTTCCGCGTATGCTTTGTCTAGCCAGGCAAACGCCTTGTCCTTCTCTCCGATCGCGGCATAGATTTCGGCGATCACTGCCGGGTCGACGTAGGCGCGTTTTGACTGCTCTTCCAGAAGTTCTGCGTATCGCCTCACTGCGCCGCGATATCCCGACTTGGAGTACTCCTGCCTCACCGCCTTCAGCTGTGCGAGGCCTGCCTCGTCGTTATTTAGCGTGGCACCCTTTTCCCAATTGTCGATCCAAAGTTCATTTTTGCCATCAACGAAGTAAGCAAAGCCCAGAAGGCTGTAAGCGTTGGAAAAGGTAGGGTCGATTTCCAGCACCTTTTTTGATTGTTCGATGGACTGAGGGTATTGCCCGGCGTAAATATAGGCCTCTGCCATGTTCTCCAGGCCATTCAGGTTCAGCGGATCGAGGGCAACGGCGTGCCGCAAGTTTTCCAACACTTCATTTATTTTGCCTAGATGCTCCAGATGAATGGCATACAGCACATAGGTGCGGGCGAGATTTGGATTCACCTCGAGAGCGCGCTGAAATTCCTTTTCCGCGGCGGCCCAGTCCCAGTCAGCGCCGTAGGACATGCCGAGCAAGGCATGGGCCTCCGCTTCCGCATCGTCGATTTCCAGGGCCCGCTTCACCGCGGCCTTTTCCTTGGGGCGAGCATCCCTGGCCGGGGTATTTGTATATTGCGGGACAACATCGTAATACTCGGCCAATCCCACATAGGCCTGCGCATAGTTCGGATCTTTCTCGATAGATTGTTCAAAATACTCCTTCGCTTTAGCCAGAGAGTCGGGGGTGCGCTTATCCCAATAATAGCGGCCCTTAAGGTATAGCTCGTAAGCCGCGGGATCGCTGGTCCCGCCTTTGACCATCTGAGTTTTCTGCTCCCCGGTCAGTTTTTCGCGCAGGTGCGCGGCAATTTCTCCGGCAATTTCTTTCTGCACCGTCAGAGCGTCGGAGAGTTTCCGGTCATACTGTTCGCTCCACAGGCTGCGGTTCTTACGCGTGTCGGTCAGTTCGGCGCTGATCAGCAGAGAATCGCCATGCTGCGTGACGCGTCCCGTCACGACTGCGCCGACCTGCAGTTCGCTGGCAGCCTTCTGCGGGTCAACGTCCTTGGACTTGTAGCGGAACACCGAGCTGCGCGGGCGCACTGTCAGGTTCGGAAGCTGGGAAAGACTGCCGATCAGGCTTTCTGTAATTCCATCGCTCAGGTATTCGGTGTTCGGGTCTGCCGTTACATTCGTGAAGGGCAACACGGCAAGGGAATCGATGCTCGATCCCGAACCCGGCGAAAACCACCGGTACGCTCCATACCCGAGCCCCGCAAGAATCAGTAAGGCCCCGATGGCGGTCGTCAGCAGAGTCTTTTTATGCCGCGCGAATAGCCCAACCACGACCTGCGTATCGGAACTCGCGTCGCTGGCTACCGGATGAGTGCCCGAAGATGCCATCGGCCCGGACTTACTCCCATGCCCAACATCAGCCGAAGATGCGGCGGGCAGCACAACTCGCCCAGACTCGGTATCGCGCTTCAGCCGTTGCAGCTCTGCCCGCATGTCGGAGGCATGCTGGTAGCGCAGGTCGCGATCCTTTTCCAAGGCGCGGTTGATAATGTCTTCCAACTTGGGCGGCAGGTCAGGATTCATCCGCACCGCAGCCACCGGAGCGCTATCCAGTATCGCCTTGAAGATCAGCGCAGACGTATCGCCGCGAAAAGGCAGCGTACCCGTCGCCATCTCATACAGCACGGCGCCGAAAGAAAAAAGATCGCTGCGCGCATCCAGTTCCTTCCCCTTGGTCTGCTCCGGTGACATGTAGGCCACCGTTCCCACCATCGTGCCCGGACTGGTCAAGTGGTGCTCGTCCATGGTGCGCGTTTCGGTATTGGCAGAGATCTGGCTCGATGAACTGTTGGCGGGTGCGACCTTGGCTAGCCCGAAGTCGAGAATCTTGGCGTGACCCCGCTCCGTGACAAAAATATTCGCGGGCTTGATGTCGCGGTGAACAATGCCTTTGGCGTGAGCCGCATCGAGGGCATCGGCGATTTCGATGGCCAGGCTGAGCAGCACATCGGTTTCGAGAGGTTTCCCTGCAATGCGATGCTTCAGCGTCATGCCATCCAGAAACTCCATCGCAATGTAGGAGTGCTCGCCACTCTTGCCGATGTCGTAAATGGTGCAGATATTGGGATGGTTGAGTGCCGATGCTGCCCGCGCTTCACGCCGGAAACGTTCCAATGCCTGAGGATCACGGGAAACGTCATCGGGCAGGAATTTCAGCGCCACGAAGCGGCCGAGTTCAGTGTCTTCGGCCTTGTAAACGACGCCCATGCCGCCTCCGCCCAGCTTTTCGACAATGCGGTAGCGCGCGATGGTTTGACCGATCATGGTTGGCGATCAATGAGTCGTGCAATGGTAGGCGTGACGCGAGGGCAAGTCAATGCAGGCTATGGAGTTGGCGCGGGCTTGCCATGATTGTTGTTGCAACATCGCCATAGCGCTCATCCTATGAGAGAGGATGTCAAGAAAAAACACTTCTCCATTCCTCTCTGTGAGACCTCGATCGGTGCTTGCATCCAGGCCTCTTCTTCGTGGAGAGGATTTTGGTTCTAACGCCTGCAGCGCCACAGAGTACGACCGGGATACGGATCGCAGTTGCTGGTCTCCCTTGAGTGGTTTCATGCAGCGGTTCTCGACACCATCGTTGCGAAGCTGCGCAAGCCAGCCGTTGGCTGAAGTGCCAACCATCATCCTATGTGAGGCTCGGGGCCTATGGCTTTTTTGGGTTATCCGAGGGGGCATAGGATTGACCCTTTTTCTAGCTTCCTTCTGTCGCCCCAGCGTCCTCGACTGGGTATTTACGAGGCCGCTCTCTCATAATGCATTGACCTGATCCGCCCCTTTTCAAATCTCCAAAATTTTCATCTGCGCGGGTCCCATGGTTAATCGTGGCCACCCCCGATGACGATAGCTTAAACCTGTACGTGCTCTTGCAGAAGTTGCGTAACCTTGCGGTCGCATTGGAGCTTTTGAACGCTAATCCTATTCAACGGGTTCCAAAGCCCAAAGTGGAGCGAATCGAGAAGCCTGCTCTTTCCCCAGGTCAAGTCAAGGACATTGCGGACAACATGCCGGAAAATCTCAAGGCGTTGGTGGTCCTCTTGTACCTGACGGGGCTGCGAATCGGGGAAGCCTTGGCTTTGAAATGGTCTGACGTGGACTTCGGTCAATCGAAGCTCCACATCCGACGGTCGGTCTGGCGTGGCAGAGAGCAAACGCCAAAAAGCCGAAGGAGCATTCGCGTAAAACACCTGCTGGGTGGATTGAAACGAATTCTCCAGAGCCAGTGCGAGTTGTGCGTTAGCGGACAACCCGAGGACTATCTGTTTGTGAATGCTGCCGCGCGATCTTATGACCTGGACGATCTACGCAAACGAGTGCTCTATCCGGCAATGGACAAGGCTGGAATTGAGCGCAAAGTTGCGCGGTCGTATGGCTTCCATCTGTTCCGGCATTCAGCCGGGTCACAGATGCAGGAGGTCACGGGCGACTCGAAGCAGACGCAGGGCTTTCTTGGGCACAGCAGTATCGGGATTACCAGTGACGTTTACATCCACTTGCAGCCCGACTCGGAAGTTGAGTCAATGAAAGAGCTGGAAGAGACTTTTTTCAGCGAGTTGTGCTCAACTGTGCTCAAAACGAGGGCTGAGGGTCAAAAGGGAATGGTGAATTAGGAGAAAATGCTCGTGAATCGCAATGCTCATAAGCCACAAATACTGAAGGGGTTACCAGCCGTTTTTGGCCAGCAACCCCATTTGGTTGCGGGGG
>CAVPPV010000002.1:630000-4227881 GCA_963707325.1 uncultured Acidobacteriaceae bacterium | reverse complement strand
TCTCGGCAGCCTCCTTTCCCGAGCGGCGCGTGCGTTCGAGGTACTCGCGAATCTGTTGGCTGCGGGGACTGGATGCGTCGAGGTATTCCTGCGTGTAGCCCTTAATCTCGGGGGCACCGCTCCGCCCTGTCGTGATTTCATAACCGAGTTGGCGTACCCGATAAGTTAGCTCGGATTGATAGATCGCCGTGGCAAATTGCTGCGACTGAAAGAGCCCTCGTTCCTGTAGGGCACGGGTTTCTCCATCGGCCCGCTCGGTCATGTTGAAGATAACAACGTGTGTATGAAGCTGTGGCGCGACATAGCCATCGACCGGGCGGGCTGTATCGTGCTCAAACTTGGCGGCGATAAATTTCCCAGTGGTCTCGGCCGGATGATTGCCGCCGATGCGGGCTTGCGTATAGTGTTCCAACTGGTCGAGGGCAACGCGAACGCTCTCTCGGTGCGCTTCGCGGACACGCTCATCCCCGCCGACAAGGGCAGTGAGCGAGACAGACTTGGGGGCGGAAAAGGTCGCATCCCACCCGGCTCGATGCTCCATCGTCTTGATCCTCTTGCCGTCGGCATCCTGATATTCATAGGACGCTCGTTGCCGCACAAGTTGCTCCCCGGTTTGTGGATGCTGGCCCTGGCTGAGTTTCGCGAAGTCTTCGGCAGAGACGGTTTCGGCAAGGCCGAATTGCTCGGCGAGGCGGCCTTGCCACTCCCCTGCTGTGACTCCGCGCTGAGACCAATAGTTCTGCTCCTTCGCGGTGAATTCCATCTGGTGGTAGGTCTGCGCCTGGCCCGCGGAGAGTGGCTTTGAAATGGTCAGCATGGCAGTTACTACCCCCGAAGATTGAGGCTTTGTTGGGCGTTCACGTTCATCTCAAGGTCCGTCTCCTGCTGCGGGATCTCCGTCGCTGTTCGTGGAGATTTTCGCTGCGGCGGTGTGGAGACATTGGGCTCCTGTTTTAGTCCAGATGGGCGCACTTGGGGCTTAGCTGCTCCTATGTTCTTGGGATCGTAGGGGAGCTTGTCCTCGGGTATATCGCGGAGATCGAAGCCACTGGCGACAATCGGCATATCGAACCGAGGGAATGAGAAGCGTGTCACATAGTTCTCGAACTTCAGATAGGCGTGGAGGTCCGCCAGCCCGGAGATTTCGGACTCCATCACCAGCGGTTCAATCTGCCGGTCCAGAGTGAAGTTTCGCCCAGCGCGGGAGCCATCGAAGTGGGTCTCGCGTAGCCTTTCGATCTCGACCTTTCCAATGAACTTGCTGACCCACTCGCTAGCGGCCGGCTCCTTTGTCTTCAGCCAAATGCTGGTTGCCGGTTGGGACAGCATGACCTCCGCCAGGTGGCCGTAGAGGACTTCCAGTTGGGCCTTACCCTGAAAACCCAGGATCACCGGATTATTGCTCTTCCGATTTTCTGTAATGGCGGTATGCAACTGGGGGAGCTTCTGCAAACTTGCCAACTCGTCGATCACGAACCATACCCGCTTCTGTCCCTCCTTCGGCTCATTTAGCAAACGCAACACGAGCAGGTCGATCCATAGACTATGAAGCGGCTTAAGGGCCTCACGTTCTGTTGGGAGTGAAGTGATGAATATCCAACCTTGCCGCGTTTCGGCCCACTCCCTGGCCGACCACTCGCCATTCCCCTCGCCCTTCTTCGGGAGCAGACGAAGGCTGTCGGCGACCAGCCCAAGCGAGCCCAGAACACCTGAACGCTGGTCGTGCGCCGTTGGGTTGATCAGATGAGCATGCTCCGTCCCTTTCAGCCTTCGGTCGATTTCCTGCGGGTCTGACATCCACTTCACCAACTCCTCCGGTGTGGGGCCATAGGCCATCAGGAAGGCGAAGATCTTCTGCGGGGACTCGATGAAGAACTCACCCTTCCTGTCCTGCGGCGGCTGGAACAGGGAGACCGCCAGAGCCTTCGCCTCGGAGCGGCGGCGCAGTTCTTCCGACGGTCCCCAATACGGGCAACGCTTATCGAGCGGATTCAGGATCACATCGCCTCTCTTCGGATCGTAGAAGCGCCGGACGAAGTCCCGTGCTGGGTCGTAGACGATCGCGGAATCGCCACGATGTTTTATCTGGCGAAGGATCTGGAGCAGGATCACGGTCTTGCCCCCGCCAGTATCGGCGATGATCTGCATGTGCTGAGCCTCGGCTCGTTTCGGTATGCGGATCATCGCCTTCATCCTGTCGGTCTTGATCCCTATGCCATCTCCTTCGACCCTGAGGTTGAATTCCTTCGGCGTTAGCATCTCGGGGCCTCTCAGTCGTCGTCCGTACCTCAGTTGTTTCCGTCGTCGTACGTCCTTGGCGATAGAAAACGGGAGTTGGATGACCAGTGACGCGAGACCAAAAAGCAGGGGAAGCTCGTAGAGGTCGAAAAGAGTATCGCCGCCGTAAACCGCACTTTTGAGGTACGCACTCAAGCGCGCATCGATATAGCTCTGCTCCGGTCCCAGGTAAAGGAGAACGTAGCCGTGCTGCAAAGCGGATTTCGAGAGCGCAAGCGGGATGGGTTTGCTGCCCGGTTCCGGCGTCTTGCCGTCCATCACGTCGGCGTTCATCGCCAGACGCGGTGCCATTCCGCGAGCGCCCACCATGAGCATCCGGTAGTTGTCTTGGCGGCCCGCTCCGATTGCTCCGGCGATGCTCGATCGTATATAGATCGGCGTATAGAAACGCTGTAGCGAGTTGTTGCCGAAGCTGAACCGGCAGTAGAGAAACAGCCCGGTCAAAACGACTGCCATGAATACCGCGCCATATGTGTAAATCGGGCTGTGCGGTGGCCAGATCATTGTTTCCTTGCGTCCCCACTTTGTCGTTGCCATTGCCTATTTCCTTTCGCAGGGAGTCGCCAACTTGGCGGCTAGCTGGTGCTTCGCATCGCTGATTTCATCGAGCAGTTTGTCGAACGCCTCCGGCGTGAGTCTCTGGCCTGCGGCCAGAGGCCGCAATACGTTTACCAGGAGCAAGCGAACCCCGAGAATCTCGGCCAGCGATGGATCGCTGGCCGACTCTCCGCGCAACTCCCGGAGGATCACATCGCGTATCCATTCCCCGCGTGCAAGTCCCTGCGACCTGGCAAACTCAGTGATTCTCCCTCGCTCCTCTTTCGTTAGCTTCGCGGTCACGGGGAAGACGCGATTTAGAGTGTGATCGCTGTCAGAAATCGCGTCTGGCTTGGCTTTCAAAATTGCCATGTTCCCTCGCATTTCATAGGTGCACCCAAGTGCACCTCAAATCTGTATGTCCTTGAAACCGCTGTAAGTGCACCGTGGTGCACCTGCACGACCCTTTCAGGGATGGAGTGTCAAAATTCTTCCGGTGCGAAGCACCGTTCTTGCACCACCACGAAATTGAATGGACGATCATGCCTTCACTGCGCGCACAGAAGCCGTGGACTCGACCCCGGCTGCAAGCTTCTTTGTCGGCTGCTCCGTCGCACCATTGCTCGGGCCTTTTCGCACACGCAAAGCGGGGGCAACCTGCTTGGCGTGTGCCGTCTTCAGGAAGTCCTGGAAGTCGCGGTCCTTTGAGAAGACATAGTTGAGCGCCTTGTCCACAACATCATCCGCGGATGCGTGGATGAAAGCGGCATACTGATCGACCTGCGTGGCGGTGACCTCATCGAGTCGGACAGAAGCACAGATGTGGCGGCTCTGGTTGATCTCAAGCAGTGGCATGTGGGTTCTCCTTTATAGGTAGTGGAATCAAGGAATCGTTATGTGCAGAATTGGTTAGCAAGTCAGCAGCAATAGGCGCCGCAGTCCGTGCGAATGCTGTGGCATGTTCTACCTCGAAGACGGGCTCAATAAGGAAGCGTTTCGCGTCGCGGTCATAGCCGCGAAGCGCAAGCACCTCGCGGACAACGCGGCGGCCTGGCTGACGTTCAACATGGACGACAAAATCGACAGCTTCTGCGATCTCGGCTTCGGTATCGGCGAACGTGCTTTGCGCGTGACTGCGCATCACGAGATTGGCGAAACGGTGAAGGGCTTTCTCTGCCGAGTTGGCGTGGATCGTAGCCATTGAACCCGCATGGCCCGTGTTGAAGGAATCGAGCAGCGTTCGTGCCTCGATTCCGCGGACTTCCCCGAGAATGATGCGGTCCGGTCGCCAGCGGAGAGCGGACTTTAGAAGGTCGTCGAAAGTTATCTTGGCCTTGAACGTATCAGTCTGGCATTCCGTCGGCAGAATGTTCGGCTTCTGGATCTGAAGTTCGGAGGTGTCCTCGATGACAACGAGGCGATCCTGTTCGGGAATAAAGTCGGCCAGTATCCGCAATAGCGTGGTCTTGCCGGTACCGGTTCCGCCACTGATAAGGAGCGTCTTACCGCTGCGAATCTGCTCGGCTAAGAAGTCCGCAAGCGCCCGCGTCAGCGTGCCGCGAGCGATCAGATCATCAACTGTGTAATGGCGGCTGGTGAATTTCCTGATGATGAGCGCAGGTGTACAGCGCACGACCGGCGGGATGACTGCCGCCAACCGACTCCCGTCCGGGAGTTGTGCGTGCAGGAGTGGGTTGTCCTCGTCGAGCTTCTTACCGAGTTGATTGGCAATAACTTCGAGGCCGGTTTGTAGCTTGCCGGCGTCGAACGAAATGTTCTGCTCTTGGAACATGATGCCGTCGCGTTCGTACCACCACGAGGCGTCGGGATTGCCCATGATTTCGCTGACGTTTTCGTCGAGCAGCAGCGCCTCGATGGGCCGAAGGAATGGAAGGATCAATTCGAAGCTCATAGTGGGAACCTCACAGCGATGGAAGCCCAGCGGTTAGCCGGGCTTCCGAGAGTGAAGAGCAAGGGCTTATGCGGCCGTTTCCTCCTGGGGCACTTCATCGTGATCCTGATCTTCCGGGGCGGCCTTTTCGGCGCGGTCCAGCTTCAGGATCGAAGCGACCCGAATTTCCCAGACGCGCTGCTTCGTGTCCGTCTTCTTGCTCTCGTACTCCCGGCTGCGCAGTTCGCCTTCCACCTGGATATGTGCGCCCTTGGTGAGCGTCTTGGCGAACTCCGAGAGCTTGCCGAAGACGACGCAACGGTGCCATTCGGTGTGCGAGATGTACTTGTCGTCCTTCTTGTAGGAGGACTTGGTTGCCAGCGAGAGCGTGGTGAAGCTGAAGTCGGCGCTGTTGGTGCGAACTTCTGGGTTGCTGCCGAGAAAGCCGATGAGGGTTACTTTGTTCTGGTACATGATAGTGTCTCCGTTTGTTGAATTCTCCCGTTCTTGCTCGGGTCACCATTAAGCGAGTGGGCCCTGCTCCCAAGTGCCGAAGGTCTGCATTTACGGAGGGTCCGGAGAAATCTTTTCGGCGTTCTTTCCGAACATGTTTTGGAGGGAAACCGTAACCCGCAGGGCGGCGCAGCCGAAGCAGAAGAGCGAGCTGCCGCAGGGCGCACGGAAAGGCCCCGAAGCGGTGACCGAACAAAGGCGGGATACATAACGGCAGACACGCTCCAGAGCAAAGTCTTCATCTGCATCACTGGCTGCGGAAGTCCGCCACAATTGCAGTGCGCTTCGAGCCGGCGATGCTCCGCCACAAGAAGGACGCAATTCGCCACCGCCGTTGCGCGTCGGAAGGCTCTTGTTCGCCTGCTCCACCAGGCGCACGAGGACAGGTGGGAAAAGCCAGCCGGATTAGCAGCACGAAAGCGACATGAATAAGCCTCTGGGCAGGTCGATGAATCCCTAGCTGAATGCCTGGTCGGCCCGGAAGCGCACGATGGTCAGACCGAGGGGGTTCACGGCAAGCTCATTGTTCTTCACATTCTCGCGAAAGACATAGGTAACGCTGGCTGTCCATCGCTCCCGCTTGAGTTCGGAATGATCCGCGGGATTGGTGTACACCTTCTCGAACTCGATGCGCGCCGAATACGGCGACTGTCGCAGGTCGTCAAGGATGACGTTCTTGATCTCCACATCGACATACGGCAAGCTGCTGTCTTTGACGTAGTTCTGAATGCTGTTGTCCTTGCGCTCCTGGTCGATTACGGCGCGTTGCACGTCGCTATTGAGGAAGTAGAGTGACTGCGTTTGATCACGTTCGATCGTGAAACGATTGCGGCTGAAATACAGTTCCGCCCAGCGGGTGAGGTAATACTTGTTCTCCGCTTCCTGCGGGCGGTACTGAAAGTTCCGATAGTCGATCGCTTCGGCGTGGCCCACGTCGTTGATCCGCACGATCATTGGGTGCATGTTGGCGAGCGCGTTCTGGCTCTTGTAGGTGAGCGCGGCCAGCGCGAGACAGACGGCGGCGAGCACGAGAATCGTCACCTTCAAGATAGGTATTCATTACCAGCGGATCGCCGTACTGTTCCAGGATAACGTTCCGCGGCACGAGTAATGGCCGGAGTGGCCGGTGTTTCGGTGCTCACTGTTTCTGTGGTCGTGATTTCTGTACTCATTGCTGGCCTCATTTCTTGTCTCTACCGGCGCGATTACATTGCCGCCCGGATCGCCATCATCGCCAAGCCCAGGCCTCCACCATGTCCACCAGTACCGCCAGTGAATAGGCTGTGCGTCATGGTCGGAATCTTGAAGAGGATGTAGATGTTGACCAGCACGAGAAGCACAAGAAGCGGCAATGTCTGAACCATCAATGAAGGGTCCGACACGCTCTGGCCAAGTTGGATGTAGTAGTTCGTCAGAACATGGGACAGAACATTCATCGTGGCTGCGGCGACGACCTTGTAAAAGCTGAATCCGAGATACGCCTTGAGCCATCCCCAGAACAACCAATCGAGCTTGTCGAAGACAAGAAATGGGATAAAGATCGGCCCGAGCAATCCGATGATCGTTGCCGCAATCGCGCCGTAGGCCAGAATTGCGGAAATGATCGCGGCCAGCATGGCTAACAGGAATTGCACCGACAAAGTACACGATCGCGTAGTAGGGATTCATCATGCTGTTCAGTATTGACGGCCCTGTCTTGGAGGATGCCGCGTGGATCTCGTTCAGCATGGTGGTGGAACCATCGGCCCCAATCAGGTTCACTAGATTGATTGTGCCGCCGTCGATGAAGCCCTTGATGGAAAAGCCAAGTCCGGGGATGGAGCTGTCGTAGTAGTTCACCATCACGTAGGCGAAGGTGAGCAGCATGAAGAGGTTGAGAAACCTCCCCATGCTGAACCCTGGCCCGCCGTGCGCCGATGCCAGCGCCTCTTGCACGCCGAACCAAACCATCATGATGGTCGCCAATGCCATGACGATGTGAACCCCCATCGCGGTAATGGAGGGAGCCGCCGTGGCTGCAAGCGACTGGCACGCCTGAGCGATGTATTCAAAGAGACCTGTACCCATGTTCCATGCCCTCCAGTTCTCTTCTGCTTGCGTCTACTCAGTACGCTTGCGTGAGGAGATTCGCGGCCCCGCTGCTGGTCGTGGTGATGTTGGCGTTGTAGTAGCTCTCGTATCCCGCCGAGTCACGAAATGCCGATTTCATCGCGTCCTGCTGCTGCTTTTGGGCAACGATCTGCTGCAGGGCAAGATTGGCGTTGATCTGGTTTGCGTCTTGCAAAGTGCGCAGTTGCAAGAGCAGGGCTTGGTTGATGCGCTGCAGTTCGGCCATGATGGTTTGCTGCGACGGGTCCTGGGTTTGGGTTGCGGCCTCCAGATTCGCAATGTCCGTTTGTCTTGCGGTCTGATTGGCGCGGATGGTCCCGAGCGCTTGCAGGTTGTTGGTCATCACTGAGTCGCTGATGTCAACAGTGGCGCCCTGCGCGGCAATCTGCAGCTGCCCGGCCATACTCGCGGTGCCGTAGCCGGGAATCATGTTGTTGGTGTTCGGAACGCTAACTTGCTGGTACGCGGATGCGGCCCCCTTTCCGGTGTTTGCCGAATTGAGCCAACCCATCGAATTGCCATAGGTATTCGAGATTTGTTGCAGCAGCAGCAAGTCAGAAGTTGGAGACAGAAATCGCGCATAGAGCATCCGTGGCGCGAGGATCATCTGGTGGGTGAGTTCGTATTGCTGCTTTGCGACGTTGTAGGCTTGTAGCGCTGTCGTGGCGATCTTGACGGTGTTGGTGAAGATCTGTTGGCCCTGCTCGATCTGCCGGACTTCGTTGGCGATGGATTGTTCTTCGTGTTCGATCTGCGTGACGGCGTGGCCCGCCTGCGTAGGATCGAAGACGATGCCGGAACCGAATTGTGCATTCGCGAACGGTTGCAACGCCGCCGCAAACCCAACGGCGAGCACGGTAAGGGTTAGTTTCTTCATTTGTCTCGTCCCTTCGTCGCCGTTGGTTTCGTGATGCTTTACAGCGGTACGGCTTTACTGCTGTGCAGCGAGAATCTCTTTCTGGAGCTGCGCAAGACGGTCGGCCTGTGGCTTGCACCGTGCGTCGCGTTCTTTCTTCTTGGCTTCGAGAGCCGCCATCTGCTCCTTGGTCAGCTTCTCTCCTGTCAGCATTCTTGCGGCTCCGGCGGTCTCCGGATCGAGCATCCTTGGCATAGGCCGGGTATTCGGCGTTGTATTGATCCTGCAACTGCTTCACTTTTGCCGCTTTGCTCTGACAGCCGGCAAGGGTGAGAGTCCACAGGACTAAGAGGGAGAGGGCAACGATTCGCATGGAAAGCCTCCTCAAAACGTCTGTGGAATAGTGTGGTTCGAGTACGCAGGAAGAAGCAAGTCCTGCGTGAAATACACTTTCACGCGGTGGCCCTCCCGGATCGTGATGGTGGGCGGTATCTGTATGAAGCGATCAAGGATAGTGGTCGCAGACTGCGAAACACTGCCCGCAGCCCCGTTGGTGAATGCCTGGGAACCGCTCGTGGTAATGGTGCCGCCACCCTGCGTGATCTGGCTTGCTCCAGCAATCACACCCAAAGCGATCGAGGTGCCGAAGATCTGGAGGTAGTGGTTGTTGACCTTGTCTTTCAGCCCTTCCTCTCCGATCTGATCGAGGCCCTGGAACTGGTCGAGATCGACGGAGTAACCGTCCGGCATAATCAGGCGGTGAAAAACCACGGCCATCCGCCGCTGTTGGCCGAAGCCCGCCGCTCCAATCTTCTTTGCCTCGCCCAAAACAACCGTTCCCTCGGGAATGATGACGTGTTGATGATCGTGCGAATACAACGGATTTGAGACCAGGACTTTGACCGGCCCTACGGCGTCTCCATCCAGACGATTCATGAGAACAGTGTCGAGAACCGAACCCTCGTAGACGAGATAGGGCTGACCGACGGCTGAATCGATATTGGCCTCCAGTGGACGTTTATAGCCTCCGGGCGTGTCCTCCTGTTTTCCTTCGGCTGGTGGGGAGACGAGACTGCTGTTTGTCTGCCGTTCGGCAGGGCCATATTGGGCGGGCATCGTCTGGCCTTGCTGTTGTTGCTGCGGCGGATCGGCAGAGCGGGAGTACACAAGATTGGAAGCGAAACGGGAGTTGTCAGCGCGCTCGCGTTCTTTCGCAGCGATCAACTGTGCCTGCTGTTGCACAGGCGTGAGTTGCATCTGCATGTTGCCCTGCTGCGCTTGCGGGCAGGGCTGGCCCGGAATACAGGGCACGGCAACGCCGGTCGGCCCATAGGCCGCGGCTGCAGCCCGCTGCTGGGGAGTCGCAGACGCGAGCGCTGAATCTCCCATCGCAGCGGCGGCCATTGTCGCCTGCTGTTCTTTCTGACGTTCGGCCTGAAGCTGGTTCTTCAACTCCTGCACGTTGCTGTCGGTGTTGTCCTGCAAGGTGGGTTGCGGTGGTTGCCCTTTCGCGCTGGCCTGTTGTGCGGGCGTCTTCTTGCCGGACGAACTGAAGAGCGCCGCCACAATCACGAGCAATGCCGCACCCAGATAAACGAAGGTCTTGAGGTTCTTCTGCAAGACACCTTTTGGCAGTTCCAGGTTGCGGCGCAACGTTGGCTCGGCTTGCGGCTCTGTGTGGGGAGTGAAGACGTTCTCGGTCATGACGGTGATCCCTTGCGCGTGAATTCCATCCGCTTCTTGCCCAGCTCCACGTATCCGCTGTCCATGATCTTCGGGATGATGTACGTCCCTTCCCGGAGGTCGTAGGTGACGAGGTTGGGTTTGCCGTCTTTCATCTCATAGACACTGAACTTCTCAGGCGCATTCGTCTTGATGTAGGTGAACCTGTCGTCGTGATAGATCGACTGAATGTCGAAGGGGGCTTCGTTTGCCTTGTAGGCATAGTCGAACTTGAGCCGTGTTGGATAGGCGCTTTTGTATTCATCCACCGCCTGTTCAACGTGCGATTGCAGAGCGGCAAGCTGCTGCCGCGATTGTTCGAGTTGGGCGGCGGGCACGAACTGCGGAGGGCCGCTCGCGGCCACAATCGCAGAACGATCGGCGGGCTCGACGATCACCTTCAGATCAGGGGTCGTCGATAAGGCAGAGATGTCCTGGAGGGTGAAACTGTAGATGTTCCCCTTGTCCGTAATGAGATTCAAGTTGGAGCTGATGCCTTGCTTCGCCGGATGCACAAAGCAAAAGTTGCCAACCACATCCACGATCCAGAACTCCTTGTCACCCGTGGCGGCTTCCATGATCTTCTCGGTCGTGGGTAGTTCGATGAGGGTCGTATATTTCACCTTGGCGCGGATGGGAACGATGTCCTGCGAGTGATACTGCACCGTGCGCGCAGAGTCTTGGGCGAAAGCACCGATGGAAGAAAAAACCAAAGCGCAATTGACGACGAATTTCAGATGCCGCATAGAGCTCTCCTTAGCGGTTGTTGTTCGAAGTTGATACGGCCAGCGCGCGCGGCTGGAATGGCCACTCTTCCGCGAGATGGCGAAGGCCATCCGCAAAACCGTGGCGGTCGAAATACTCCTGCTTCTTGAGGTTGTCGCGAGCATTGTTGGTTGCCATCCAGTGCGAGACCGAATCGACGTTCAAATGCACTTTCTTGGAGGTCTGCGCCTTGCGAATCAGCATTTGGCCCGGTGGAACAAGGCCGTCGATAAGGTCCAGTTCGGTGTCGTTCAGATGAAACGCCTCGCGGTAAACTTCCCGGTTCATGTCCGGGTTGGCGAGGAAGATCTTTGTCGGGCAACTCTCGGCCACTATCGCCAGCATCCCCGATTCCTCAAGTTCTTTGATGGATTGCGTCGCCAGGATCATCGCCGCTTTGTGCTTGCGCCATGTTTTCTGCGCCTGCACCACATAATTGCGGATCGTCTCGTTCTTGATGAAGAGCCACGCTTCGTCGAGCAGGAAGAACTTGGGTGTGCCGAGCTTCTTGGGGTCAGTGATCTCATTCGATGCCCGATGCAAAACATAAAACAGCAGTGGTTCCAAGACCTCCGGCGCATCGTTCCAGCCGTGGAAATTGAACGTCTGAAAGCTTTTGAACGAAAGCGTGTCCTCGGCGTTGTCGAAGAGGAAGCCGTACTGTCCGCCGCGGGTCCAGCGGTGGAGGCGTTCTTTCAACTCGCCAATGATGTTGCCAAAGTTCGAGACGGTGCGCTGGTTCGGCTCCAGTACGTAAATCCGTTCAATCGCATCCCAGAGGCGGCGTTCCTCCTTGAAGTCGAGCCGGTAACGCTGCTCGTTACCCTCAATGAGCACGCGGAAGAAGCTGAAGAGAAACTGCAGGTTCTCTTTGGTCTGAGGCAGCGAGAAGGGGTTGATGGTGAAGTCCCGCGCTTCCTGACCCACATTGAGATACGAGCCCTTGAATATCGTCGTAAGGGACTGGAAGCTGCCGCCGATATCGAAGATGAAGGTCAGCGGCTTGTACTTCTGCGCGTTCTGCAGCAGAAAAACGCAGAGATAGGACTTGCCACTACCGCTCATCCCGAGAATAAGGGTGTGGGCAACGTCGCCGGTATGCAGGTTGAGATAGTAGGGCGTGCTGTTGTCGGTTTCGAGCACAGCCAGATACTCGGTGCCGAGATGCGCGTTCGTCTTCTCGCCGGGAAGGATCGTAAACAGAAAAGACAGGTCGGCGTAATTTGTGTTCAGCAGATACAGCTTGCGGAGGTTGAGCGCATAGTTGCCGGGCACGGTGGCGAAATAGGCGTTGAGCTGGTTGTAAGTTTCCGCAAACAGATTGCCATCCGCGTTGGTGAAGATGCCAGTGAACTCGGCTCCGAGCTGCTCCAGGTCAGGTTTTGAACGGCCGTACAGCACAATTGTGAGCGAGAAATCTCCCAGCGATTGACCGTCACCCAGGGCGCGCAGGCAGTCGCCAAGATTCTCAATGTCGGCCTGTTTGGATTCGTCCACCAGCACATCACGCGGGTTCGTCTTCGTGGCATCGTTGCCCATCTGGGAGACAAAGCCGGTCTTCGACATATTGAAGTGGCGGCGGCGCTTGTTCACTTCTTTGCGAGCCTTGTCTGTCGGCAGCGGCGTCCACTCGGTGACCACATAGAAGTTGGCCGGGATCTTCAGGAGCGCATCGAGCGCCAGGGGCCGTGTTTCGGTGATGGCCTCTTTCATCGTCAGCACCCGGACGATGTGATCGCCTACCCGCAGATGATCGCGTTCGGCTTCGATGTCGGAGTTGACCACCTGATAGTCGAGAAACTGCGTGGACTGCGGCCTCCCTTCAACACGCCAGGCGTCGTAATTGAGCAAGCGGCGGAAGAATGTGAATTGTCCTTGTTGATTTAAGATCTCGATTTTCATGAAGTCCGCGAGCTGTCGAGCGAATGCCTGCACGCTCTGGTCGAGCCGTCGAAGATCGTGCTCAATATGCGTACGCAACAGTGTCTTCATGCTGTTGTTGGTGAACTGCACTTTTAGTTCGCCAACGGCGCCCGCGGGATCGCGCAAGATTCGAGCGATTGCCGCGCCCACGCCGGTCTTCGACCTGGCGCCTTCGAGCAGAATGCAGTAGAAGATTTCAATCTGATAAAGATGGTCGCGCTTCGCTTCAAAGAACTTCCTCCGCTGGTCGATAGCCGCTTGCACAATTGGGTCGTCATACGTTGCGAACGGTATGTGGGGTCGGTTCGATTTGAAGAGGTATTGGTAAACGTGGAAGCCTGGGCCAAACGCTTTGAGTGCCGCTTCCAACCGCTTCACTGCGTACTCCTGTTCTGAGCGGTCCAGACTTTCGTAGTCCACGCCGGGAACGGTCAGAACCATGCCTAAATCGCCACTCTTGGTAAGGAAGGCTGTCTCGTTCCAGAAGGCGTAGAGGTTGATGTGGTCGTTGAGAGACGCACTCTCTTTCCACGGCTTGATGACTTTATCGAGACGCAGCATCAAACGACCTCTACAAGTGGGACTTGCTGTTTGGCCGCGTCGTAGCGCAGCTTGTAGCGTTCGGATTTCGCGAGGATGCGGAGGAAGGCCGGATCGCTGTTCGTTACCCAATGTCCGAATGCAAAACCCCCGATGAATACGGCGATACCGGCGAGGATGGAATTGAAGAGGTTGAAGGCCCCCACTGCTCCGACGCATACGAAGTAGAACAGCGTCCGTTCGACGCCCAAATAGGTGAGAGGCTTGTGCAGGCTCTTGAAGACTCGATTTGTGCGGTGCTTCTGCTGTGGTTTGTCGGGCATAAGTTCCTTGTTCCAGGCGCTGGTTGAAAGTGGCGCTATACGCCCCAGAGCCAACTCAGGACATTTACGGCGAGAACGGCGATGCCCGTTCCAGCGGCAACGCCAGCAAGCGCCTTTTTTGCGCCGGGTTCGCCATGCGCGAATCCGTAGCCGCCGATCACGATTGCAACCAGGCTGGCAACCTTCGCGATTGTGCCGGTGAATAGACTTTGGATTGCGTTAAAGCCGGTGTCGAACGGTGAGCCCTGTGCCATCGCGGCTATAGGCACAAGGAAAAATAGGGCAAGAACAACGGCGGTTGGACGAACGCATTTCGACCGAAGAAGTGGCTGGACTTGGCAGATGAGATGGACTTGGGACCAACGTGGCATATGCACCTCCGGTAGGGGCTTAAAGCGTCTGCTTTTAGCGCAACCCTAGCCGCACTGAATCACGCTGTCCAATAACTTTTCGGATCGAGTTCATTCCCGGGGGTTATGAGTCCGAGAGGTAGCGTGATTCGACATGGACCTTGTTGTCGAAGTCGGTATGAGAAAGGCTCGATCGACCTTGCAACAAAGGACATACCTAATGTCGCTTGTACAACCTTCCATTGCGTCCATAGATGTGGGCAACCTGCGGCGGTTGTCTTGAATAGCACCGCGAGATGGCGAGTCCCAGCGCTGCCTCAATGAATCTCAGGCGTTTTCGGGGAATGATTGTCCTTCTGTAAGCCCAGTTTGTTCAATAAGTTGCCCATCCGCGCAGTGGATTTGTCAGCGGGAATTGGATGTGACGATCGGGCTAGCGCTGTCTTTAATAACCTGCAGGAATGAACTCGATCCGAAAAGTTATTGGACACGGCGGCAGGAATGAATCAACTTAGTTAACAACTTACAATCTGGGCCGACGACCCGGAGGCACTTGCCAAAAATGACTCTCATTGAGCAGTTGCGGTCCAAAAAGAAAGCTCTCACCGTCGAAGAGTTGGCTGAACTGCTGTGCATTGCTGCCCGGACCCTATACAAAGAAGTGGAGGATGATCACATCCCATTTTTCCGCGTGCGAACATCCATCCGCTTTGATCCGCACCAGGTAGCAGACTGGTTGGAAACGAAAATGCCCTCGCATTCTGTTGGGACGCAACAGCAGGGTAGATCAATTGCTCGTGCTTAGCGTGGCATACCACGAACGAATAAGGACGCGCAAGGCAACAGGAAACGGGCTATGGCGACGGGCTGGTTTTTGTGCTGAACTTGGGGTTGAAGATGAACTTCCGTGATTCATAATCGCCCAAGCTGAAATAGATGACTCCCTTTAGCCATTGTGTGCTGGGATCGTCAAACACCGAGTTGTCCCAGTCGTAACCCCTCGACAGTACCTTTCCACTCTCAAGTCCCAATTTCAGTTTGTACCCGCTCGACAGCGAGGACAGCACGGCGAAATCTCCCGCTATGCTGACATCGTTGAGCTCTACGACGGCATAGTTCTCGCGCGGCTTCGAGAGTTGGCTCTGCTTCGAGATTTTGCGAAGCAGTTTTTGGCGGATTGAAGCCATTTCAGTCTGCGTGTGCGTCTTCACGCTGAACACTTTGAATTTTTCGTTCTCATCGGGTAGCGGAAAGGACGGCATTACGCAAAACACTTCCAAGAACATTTTCGACCCGTCAAGACGCTCCACGATGATGTCTGACTCCGCTTCTTCAAGGTGGATGCTCCGAATCAGACCCTCATAAACCCCTCGAATGTAAGCACGGTATACGATGACCTCCGAGAATATTGCTTCGCAGTTTCGCCAGTCCTTCGAGCCTTCGCGAAACCGCTTGGCATAGGACTTTGCGTGTTGCTCATTGTAAGCATGGATGTCATTCAGGTCTTCCAGCAATGTTACGTAGTTCCGATAGCGGTTAAGGCAGCCCGCTTCTCGCGCTGCATAATAGGCCTCCCTGTGCCTCTTGAAGTAGTCGCACTTCAAGAGATCGGGTAGGGCAAACTGTTCCTCGTGGTCTGTCACGGTGTCCGACGTAATGAAATCGGTCAAATCTTGTTCCATCTTGCACTCCCACACTTCATTGTCTCAAACAGTCGTGATTCCGGGGACTACTTAAATATCCAAGGCCAAATCGCCGCCCAGAATATCTCCGCTGGCTTCAGAACGTGGTGAAAGACCCAGCCTGCGGCCTCTTTGCCGACACGCTCAACTTTCGCCACCGTGCGGTTCTTGTATCCCTTGCATTTGAGCGGATAACTGATGAACGGTGCTCAAGTTGGGATCTACGCTGAGGGCGTGCGCGAATACAAAGGCAGACCGATCTATGGTGGGAAGTCCGAGCCTTACATCATGCTTTGGGAGAACGAATTCGTCGCCGATGTCTGGTACGACATTCAGAGCTTGCCGAACCTGAAAGGAATCTTGGGCCTCGAATGAGCGACCTGCAAAGTGAGTTAGACAAAGCTAAAAAGTTGGTTGCTGCTGCCGTAGCTTTGCCGAACCAATTTGTCTACGATCACCCTGCGTTTGTCGATTCGATGCCACTCAATGGCGATTTCTTCGGGCGTTCGCCCGTGAGCCAAAACATTCTTAGCAGCATCCTCTACCGTGTAGAAACCGCCAGCATCCTTCGGCGGTCGGACAAACATGTGGATGTTGTCCTGCATGGAAGTGCCGAGTTTGTAGTAGGAAACATTGGCTAGTGGTGACGTATCATTCGGCGGAACAATTGGTTTAACTCGCAGCGAGTCAGTCCACTCTTTGTTGAGAGCAAGAAGTTCCCGTATCAAATCGTGCGGAAACACGCCAATCTCAATACCTGCTTCGATCAGGGTGTGATGCCCGTAAACCGACTCGTCTTTGTCCGGCATCCCGAATACGACTCTTGCGACCTTGCCATTTATTAGGTGATTGGTGCATGGAGTTTTCTTCGGAGATTTACGAAGCGAGCATGGCTCTAACGTCGTGTAAACAGTGGAGCCTTCAATATCACTTGCCGTCAGCTTTTTCAGCGCACAATACTCGCCATGATCCCCACCTTCGCCCGATTCGCCGCGAAATCCTGTAGCTAAAACCTTGCTGTCTTTGACCATGACCGCACCGACTTTCGGATGCAGACGTTTATCATCCTCTGCGATGCTCTTTTTCGCTTCAAGAACCGCCATTTCACAAAATTGTCGATCCAAGGTGGTTTGAATCAGTTCCAATCCTGCTTTCGTCAGAGTAATGTCCGCGAGAAATTCGTTAGGCATCGCCATGTTCTTAGTTTTCGTGATATGCCCACCTAAGAGAGCGACTTGGATCAACGCGGCTTGCAGGCTGCTGGCAATAGACGTAGCGTTCAAATTGTCGTCAATGGTGTGACCACCACGGAAATGATTCAGGAATTCAGCGTAGCTGATCGGAACCTGCGTAATCTGAGGGTAGATGTGTCCCGGTGGCAGCTTTTCTGTGATGAGCATGGCAGATTTCGACCCATTATACGGTCTATAATCGTGGGATGAACAAGAGTAAAGAGGAAAGGAAACAGCACGATCAAAAAATGGACGCCATCCTTAACGAGATGAGGGATGAGCAGATGGCTTGGTTCGGGTGGACTGATGGAATGGGAAAGTACGTGGCTTTGGGAGAATACATACTAGAGCTTACGGAGTCAGACCAACCCCACGACTCTTGGCTCATGGACGCGAGAAAGTCCTACCTCGATTGGAAGAAGGTTCACAATATCTCGCTGACACCGCCGACGAACCGGAAGGCTGGTTAGCCATGACGATCACCATTCAAAACGAAATTCAGCTCTGGTTTGACAAGAGAGGCACGGTCGAAGTCCGGTGTGGGGCTTGTGGCAGCAAGCCGGAAACCGCGAAGGGAGCACAGGACAGGGATCAAGCCAAATACATGTTGAATTGCCCTAAGCACGGAACGCTAGTCGAATACGGAAGTCCAGAAGAATTGGCTACCGACCTGAGCGCAATTGTCCAAAAATGGCGGGTGTAGCTTTGAGTGGAAGATTGATATGCCCTATATCCGACGAGACGAATCCACCGCCAAAAAGTACAACGCTCAGGCTGTGTACGCCGATGCCGATACCGAAAAGATGTTGCTCGAAGCTGGATTCGTAAAGGCTTCTGGCGCTCCCTACTACAACTACATGGGCGCGGCAGTGGATGTCGTCGTTTACGATGACGGCACGTGGGAACCTAATCGAGGCACAGGGTTTCTGCCTGAGGAATGGCAGAAGATGCGCAAGTTTGCAGGGGTTCAACTTAAGGATTTCATTCCGTGGCTAAAGCAGAACTATCAATTCATCGACAAGTATTGTGCAAATTTGAACCCTGACGACTACCGCAAAGAAGAGACCTTCACTTTCGTGAAGGTTTACAAATCAAACGAACCCCGTGAGCAGGAGTACGCATGGTTCATCCAGCACTTCACGCTGTTGGGGTCAGATGGCGTGATTCCCGCCGAGAAAAAGGCAATCCCAAGGCACTACTGGTTCATCAGCGGGAAATATTACGACTCAACGCTTGCGTTCGCATCTGCTGGAACCCCGAATCAGGTTCACCTTAACGAAGCTCCCGACTTGAAGCAGGAGATGACCGATCCTTACGTCATCGAGAAAATCAAAGAGGCTTTTGTTCAGCATTCAGCTACATTCTGATCTTTTAACGCGGATAGTATTCGTCGCCGTGTTCTTCAAAATGCTTGTGAATCCAATCGAACAGGTCCAATACGGCTTTGTGGTAGTTGCGGAATTCGTCGCCCGTCACGTACAAGCCGTCACCGCCAAGCGGAAGCGAGAGCGTGGAAAGCACGACGGTGCCGGGATCGTCCTTTCGCAACGCCGGGTACACGAACAAATCCGGGTGCTTCGCCCTGAGTTGTTTCGCGGCTGATCCTTCCGCGTGTTTCGTCGTATTGGCGACCAACCTCAACTCGTCAATAACCGACCACGCGGGAAATTGCTCAAGGTCTAGCTGAAATCCCTTCTTGTACCATTCAATCACTTCTTTCAACGGCGTCTCGGACGCCTTCTTTTCTATAGCTCCATCTCTGGTCAGGTCGGCAAGCTGTTGTTCCACGACATGAAATAAGCCAGCAGAAAAGAGGTTCAATGTCGCCTGATACATCTTGCTGATGTCTTCGTAAAAGGACAGACCGATGTCATGTGCAGCTTCCGCTTCGTCCGATCCGTCGCCCGCATAGTCGTAATCGGCTGGTTGCGCCATCAGGTCGTCGTATGCTTCCTGCTCAACCGTTTCCGCGATCTTCTGAAGCTGTTCAGACATGGGGATGATGCGTTCCTCAACCCATTGCCCGTAGACCCGGACAAATGGGAGAACCATCCGACGAATCCGATACGCGATGTATAACCCGCCAACGGCCATGTTACTCACCTTACCGAAGGCTGATTCCGGCTACAAATCGTAGATTGAATTTTTGCCATTTTTTACGATAAGATTTGGCAGTTCGAGATCGGCTACTACCGCAAGTTGTTGAATCCACTATACGGCGTTTAATCCCTCCCTCTCCGCCCTGCATCATCTCGCTTCGAGCCTGAGACCAAACACAACTAGGCGAATGCTGCTAGGCTGCCCTTGTTGATCCGGGCCTGGACGTCGCTGTTGCGGACGCCTTTGAGATAAACCATCGTCGAAGCGATGTCGCGGTGTCCCATCCATTGCTGCAGGGTCCGGATGTCGATGCCGTCCTGGAGGTGCCGCGTGGCGTACGTGTGGCGGAATTTGTGCAGGAACCAACGGCCACAGTAGGCTCCTTCGGCACAGCGATTGATCTTTACGGTTCCGTCTTCCAGCTTGTGGCTCACAGCGCAATGACCGCAGTTCAGTTTCCCGCGATACGCGACCGCCTTGAGTTTTTCCAACATGGCGCCGTCTGGCCGGCCAGTGGCGCTGGGGAACAGAGGATCGTCGGGAGTCGCGTTTGCGGGACGGAATTTCTGAAGCATCGTGACTAGCTTCTGCGGGATCGGGACCTCCCTCTCTTCCCAGTTCTTCGGTTGAAATCCCCAGTGCGGTTTAGCGGTCACGCGAACCGCCATGTGCTTGAAATCCACATCGCGCCAGGTGACGAAGCGACCTTCGGCGTCACGGAAGCCTGACATGAGATAAAACTTGAAACGCACTTCCTCGGGGAATGCGCAGGCGCGGAAAAGCTTTGCGAGTTCGAAATCCTCATAGATCGGCCGCACGGTTTCGACGAAGCTAGGCCAGTCGGAGGCATTGAGCAGCTTGCCCTTGCCGTGCTGCTTCATTACTTGCGAGATCACGACCAACTTGTTGTAAATGCTCTTGCCCTTCTGCCCCTGTTTCAGGCACTCGGTGGAGAAGTCGAGTAGATCCTGGCGCTCGACTTCATCGACGTAGGTTTTTTCGCAGAAAGCCTTGAATGAATCTAAGATCGGACGGTATGTGCGAAAAGTTCTCAGGCTCCGGTGATAGCGCACATACTCGATATAGCCGTCCAATGCTGCCGAGAGATTGGTGCGCTGCGGGTTCGGTTCAACTGCCGGTGCCGCCGGAATAATGCCATTATGGACCGCGGCCAATTCCGCCTGCTTTATCCGTGCTTTCTCGGCAGCGTCCTGGGCAAGTGCGCCCGCAGCTTCGCGGTGGCGCTGGCCTTGATCCCACCATTCTATGAAGTAGCTTCCTTCAGGATGATTTTCGTCATTCCCACTGATGCAGACATGGTCCTTTCTCACTCTGCCCTTACTGTCGAACAGAGCCGTGGCAAGAACCCACTTGTCGTTAATCTTGACTTGCTTTAGGAGTTTTACGCGTGATGACCGGGGCATTTGGCGATTCCTTGGATGAACCGCCAGTAGAATCGCCTATAAGGAAGCTAAATGCAAGCAAATAAAGGCAGACCGTGACAGGGCAGCGTTCTAACCAACTGAACTACGTCCCCACGTTTCTGTGCGGAATGCTGGACTGGTGGGCAGTGCAGGACTCGAACCTGCGACCTCCTGCTTGTAAGGCAGGCGCTCTAACCAGCTGAGCTAACCGCCCCTCGTACCTTTGCGCGACCCGATCCCTTAGATTTTGTTCAGGGCAAGCACCGCGCCGATTGGAACTCGATTGAGGGGCATCCGCGCGAACCGCGCTGCAGTGAGTATACGCGACTGGCGAAAAATCGGTCAAACAACGATACCGCCGCTTGCCGACTCGATTCATCGCTTTCGATCCACGCGTCGATCGAATCATGATGCTGCAACATGGCGCACCAGCCAGGGACGCGAATCGTCCTTCGGGTCGGTGGATACGAGGCAGTTTGTTTGCTGTCGATTTTGGTGCTGCGGACGGTGCTCGCGCGAACTGCACTCTTCCCCTGCTAGACTGACGCGGTGCGTCGTCTGATCGTCAATGCCGATGACTTTGGCTTCACCGCGGGCGTCAATCGCGCGATTGTTAAAGCGCACACTCACGGGATCGTAACTTCGTCGACATTGATGGCCATGGGGCGCGCGTTTGAAGATGCCGTGGGTTTGGCCAAGACCGTTCCTCAGATGAGCGTGGGCTGCCACGTCGTATTGATCGATGGCGAGCCGGTGGTGGATGCGAAACTCCTGCCTTCCCTCAGTCTGGCGCGTTCGGGCAGCGCGCGCTTGCGCGACGGGCTGAAGTCGTTCGCGGCTCGGGCGCTCGCCGGCCGACTGGATCCGGGCGAGATCGAAGTTGAAGCGAGCGCGCAGATTCGCAAACTGCAGTCTGCCGGCATCGCTGTCTCGCACGTGGACACGCACAAGCACACACACTTGTTTCCGGCGGTGCTCCGGCCCCTGCTGCGCGCCGCCCGAGCCTGCGGAGTCAAAGCGGTTCGCAATCCGTTTGGTCCGCGCAAACCTTTGAAGTCAAGTGAACTTCTGGCGCGTCCCAGCCTGTGGACGCGCTATGCCGAGGTACGAGTTCTCCGCGGGCTGGCCGCCAAGTTCCGCGATGCGGCGAGCCGCGAGGGCATGGCCACTCCCGACGGTACTCTGGGCATCGTGGTGACGGGTGTGCTGGATGAAAAACTTTTTCGTGCCATTGCCGACATTATTCCCGAAGGAACCTGGGAGTTTGTCTGCCACCCGGGCTATAACGATGATGATCTGACGTCGGCCAAGACTCGCCTGCGCGAATCGCGGGAGATTGAGTTGCGCGTTCTAACCATGCCTGAAGCTCGGAAGTTGTTGTTGGACCAAGAAATTGAGTTGATTTCATACCGGGAACTGGTTTCGGGGGGAAGTGGATGAGCTGTGGCCGCAGCATGGGGCCGCATTCCCCCGAGTACTTTCGTAATCTTAGCTCAACCTTCCCGCAGGGTATGATTACATTAGAATCGCCTGATAAGACTTGGGCTTTTGGAGACTTTACTATGTCCGCCTCTGGGGCAGCCCCGCGCGCGACCTTGGACTTGCGCGTACGTGTGTGGGGCATGGGATCTGACAACCAGCCCTTCCATCAGAATGCCACCGCCCAGAATGCCAGCATCACGGGGGCGTGCATCAGCGGGCTTGAGCATGAGTTGAAGGTGGGTGATGTCATCGGGGTTCAGTTCGAGACCAAGAAGGCACGCTGCAAAGTGGTCTGGGTGATGGAAGCCGGGGGACTAAAGAAAGTTCAGGTTGGGGTTCAACTGGTCGTGGACCAGGAATGCCCTTGGATTTCGCAACTGCCGGTAGAGATGCGATCCAATGTACCTGTGCCGAGTGCGGACAATCGCAGGAGATTTGCCCGCCACAAGATCTCGTTCCCACTGGAATTCCGCGATGAGCGCGTGAACACCCCCATGCGGGTGAATGCCACGGACATCAGCGGGAACGGCTGTTATGTTGAGACCGTTATGCCGTTGCCTATCAGCACCGTGCTGAAGGTGGATTTCTGGATCGACCAGGAGCACGTTTCGGCGTCCGCCACGGTTCGCACGCGCGATCCTGGAGTCGGCATGGGCGTTGAATTCACCGGACTTCCGGACGAGTCCAAGGTGCGCTTCCAGGCCCACCTGGACAAACTGGATCCGGGCCTTTCCAAACCTGGGCCAAAAGCCGAGGAGTAGTCCTCCGCACGAATTTGTATTTCGCCGCACCAAACCTGTCTGCACCCTGTAGAATCTGCATCCTCTGTGGTTTCGGGCCATCGAATGACAGAACCTTGGAGAACCATGGGAAAGGGCGGACTCTAGCAGAATGAAGATTGGGATCACCTGTTATCCCACTTACGGCGGCAGCGGCGTGGTGGCCACGGAGCTTGGTCTGGAACTGGCACAGCGCGGCCATGAGATCCACTTCATCTCTTACGCGCAGCCCATCCGCCTGCGGGGCGAAGAACCCAACATTCACTATCACGAAGTGGAAGTATCGCGGTATCCGCTGTTCGACTATCCGCCGTATGATTTGGCATTGGCCACGCGCATGGCCGAAGTCGCCCAATTGTATGATCTCGATCTGCTGCACGTGCACTACGCCATCCCGCATTCGGTGAGCGCGCTACTGGCGCGGCAAATGCTGGCGGATGGTCCGCGAGGACGCCGGCTGCCTTTCGTGACCACGCTGCACGGTACCGACATCACACTTGTGGGGCTGGACCGCTCCTACCTGCCCATCACGCGCTACTCCATCAACCAGAGCGATGGCGTTACAGCCATCTCCAACTACCTGCGCGACCGCACCCTGCGCGTTTTCGATGTGAAGAAAGAAATCGAAGTCATCTACAACTCGGTGAATTGTGACGTATATGCCAGGAGCAAGAACTCGGCGGAACTCCGCATGGAGTATGCGCCCAAAGGGGAACGACTGCTGGTGCACCTTTCCAATTTTCGTCCGGTGAAGCGAGTTACCGACGTGGTTGAGATCTTTGATCGAGTGCGCAAGCAAGTCCCGTCGAAGCTGTTGCTGATCGGCGACGGCCCGGACCGTTCCGTGGCCGAATGGCTGGCAGTACAAAAGGGAATTCATGAAGACGTTCTGTTTCTAGGCAAGCAGGACCAGGTAGAGGAGAAGCTGGGAATCGCTGACATCCTGCTGATGCCGAGCGAGCTGGAATCCTTCGGGCTAGCGGCACTGGAGGCGATGGCATGTGAAGTTGTGCCGATCGCGACTCGCACCGGCGGCGTGCCAGAAGTGATCGAACACGGCGTGAGCGGCTATCTGGCCGACGTGGGCGATGTGGATACGATGGCGCGCTACGCCATCGAATTGTTAAACGACGAAAGCCGGCTACGGGCCACGGGCAAGGCGGCTCGGGCCGTAGCGCAATCGCGTTTCTGCTCCAGCAAGATCGTCCCGCAGTACGAGGCGTTTTACCGGCGAGTGGTCGAACGCTCTTCGTAGAAGCTCTCGGGGACCGCTCCCATGGCCTGCAACAGCGGTAAGCGGATGCGCACCAATGTGCCCTTCCCTTCGTGGCTGTCGATGGTCATGCGCGCCGCATCCCCGTACAACACCTGCAGGCGCTCGGAAATGTTCGCCATGCCTATGCCGGCGCCGCGCGTGCTTCCCGGTTGCGTGGCCGCCATGCCCACGCCATCGTCTTCCACTTCAATGATCAGCCGGGAGTCAGCCAAGCGGCTGCGCAAGTAAATGCTGCCGCCTTCCACCATGGATGCAAGTCCGTGTTTGATGGAGTTCTCGACCAGCGGCTGCAGGAGCATGCTGGGAACCATAACGTCGAGGGAGGCGGGATCAAGTTCCTTCACCACTCGAAGTTTATCCGGCCCGAACCGTACCACTTCGATATCGAGATAGTTGTCGATGAACTCCACTTCGTCCCGCAACGGCACGAACGAATCGGCACTATTCAACAAGCGTCGAAGGATGGTGGCCAGCTTGGAAATCACCTCGCGGGCTTTTTCCGGATCGAAGCGTACCAGAGAAGAAATTGAGTTCAACGTATTGAAGAGAAAATGAGGATTGATCTGATTCTGCAGCGCTTCCATGCGTGCATGCAACAGCAGGCGCTCCTGCTCCTCCAGCTTGATCTGGATGCGCACGCTGTTGAAAATCTTCAGCTCGATTCCGATGGCCATTGCCGAGGCAGCGTAGATGGCTGCCTCAACCCACAGATTGCTGCTGTCCATGCTGAAAATGGATTGCGGGAAATATCGCGCCAACTGGCTTTGCACGAAACGCAGTCCGATGATGGTGGTGAAGAACATGATCTGCCAGTCGAACAGGCGCGGCGTGGGCAGATTGCGGCGGATCAGGCGATAAATGCTGAGATCGATGAAGGGAGAGAATGACCAGATGTCGTCCTTGTCGAGCGCCATGGTGCGCAGTTGGCCGGCGATGAAACCGCAAAGCACGCCGAAGGGCAGCGTCGCCCACTCTCCATGCACCAGGGCAGGCGAGGCCATCAGGATGGCTCCCAGCACGCCTGCCCAGCGGCCGCCGATCACGCCCAGCAAGAGCGCGGTCTCGAAACTCAAGTCTCCGGCGAGAAAGCTTCGGGCCGAGAACCGGATCCACACGCCGATCATGATCGGCATGCCGAACCACAAGACCAGGTAGATTTTCTGGCGCAGCGAGCGCTCTTCCCGGAAAAGAAGAGACTTGAACTCCACGGAACGCACCAGGCTGCTGGACACGGCCGCAGCCACGCCCAACTTCACCAGAAGATTGATCCAAATCAGCCGCGGTTCCATGAGTTCGGGCGTAGGGAATTGCCCGCCTGAAAACTGTAGCACGAGGGACGATCGGGAGATCGGGTCATCGGGTGATCTAATGATTGCGCCTCGAAATCACCCGAAGTTCGACCTAGTGTCGCGCCGTCTGATGAGAAGCGGCGAAGATGGACACGAGTTCGTTTGCTTCGACCAGTAGATCCTTCAACAGTTCTTCCTTCACGATTCCCGACTCCACCAGACACTCGAGCCAGAACACAGTTTCGTCAGCTTCTTCGACGACGATTCCTATCTTCGAAACAAACTCAGCCTTGGATCGTGAGCGCCCAGCGGCCCGATAGTTTGCGCCCACAGAAGTGCCCGAGCGCAACAACTGTTTGCCGAGAACCTGTGCATCGGTGGAGCGTGGCAAATGCCGAAACAGGCGGATGATTCTCAAGGCAAATCGCTTCGTTCGATTCCGAAGCTCCTCCTGCCGGCTGATCTGCAAATCTGCCACGGTCGTTTCCTCAGATCACCCAATCCGAGACAAATCGGCTCATCGGATGATCGGAAGTGCCAGGACCATCTTCCTCTTAAGATCGCCAGATGACCCGATCATAGATCACCCGATTTTAAGATTGCGCAGGTCGTGCCCAGTCATCTCTTTTGGCTCATCCGCGCCGAGCATCCCCAGCATGGTCGGCGAAATGTCGCGCAGAGATCCGTTGGGCTTCAGGGTGTATCTCTTCGCATCTTCCGCGACCACGATGAATGGCACTGGATTGGTAGTGTGGGCGGTGTGCGGGCCGCCGGTCGCGGGATCGATCATCATCTCGGCGTTGCCGTGATCGGCGGTGATGAGCATGGCTCCGCCCTTGGCACGAATGGCGGTCTCGAGGCGAGCCAGGCAGGCGTCAACGGTTTCGACCGCCTTGACGGTTGGCTCAATCTTACCCGAGTGCCCGACCATATCGGCGTTGGCGAAGTTGACGATGATCACGTCGAACGTTCCATCCTCCGTGGCTTTCACGACGGCGTCGGCAATACCGGCGGCGCTCATCTCCGGCTTCAGATCGTAGGTTGCGACCTTCTGCGAAGGCACCAGTACGCGCTCTTCGCCAGGGAATGGCTGCTCCACGCCGCCGTTGAAGAAGTAGGTCACGTGCGCATACTTCTCGGTCTCCGCCACGCGCAAGTTCCGCATGTTGAGATTGCCCATCACATTGGCCAGAATGTTCGCCATTGATTCCGGAGGAATCACCACGGGCAGGCTGAAGTTTTTGTCGTACTGCGTCATGCAAACGTAGTGCAGATTTTTCGGGACGCGGTCGCGCGGCATGGCAGTGTCGAGATCGGCCGCGCCGGGAAGATCGCTGCCGCCCTTGGCGTTCAGCCCGCTGTTACGCGCCAGCGCGCGCGTGATCTGGCGGACACGGTCGGCACGGAAGTTGAAGCAGATACAGGCATCGTCATCGCGAATTGTGGCGAGAGGCTGGCCGTTTTTGCCGGTACAGACAAAGGGTATGACGAACTCGTCAGTGACGCCCTTGTTGTAGGAATCCTTCATCCCCTGCACGGGGTCGGCGTTCTTGCCGCCTTCGGCATCGGCGAAGACCATCGCATTGTAGGCCTTGGCAATGCGCTCCCAGCGGCGATCGCGGTCCATGGCGTAGTAACGGCCGTTCACCGTGGCAATCTTGCCGGAGTTGTACTCGCGCATCTTCTGCTGCAGTTGTTCGAGATAGCCGGCACCGTTGGTGGGCAGCGTATCGCGGCCGTCCATGAAGGCGTGCACGAAAACGCGGTCCACGCCATGTTGCTTCGCCATCTTCAGCAGGGCGTAGAGATGCGCTTGCTGCGAGTGCACGCCGCCGTCGGAGACCAGTCCGAACAGATGCAGTCTCCGCTCTCCCACGCGCGCATGCTTCATGGCTGCGGCCAGTACGGGATGCGAGAAGAATTCGCCGTTCTGGATCATCAAGTCAATGCGGGTGATGTCCATATGCACGATGCGGCCGGCGCCAATGTTGAGGTGTCCGACCTCGCTGTTGCCCATCTGCCCTTCGGGCAGACCAACAAAAGGCCCGCTGGTATGAATCAGCGTGTTGGGATACTCGCGCAGCAGGCGGTCGTAGGTAGGCTTGCGCGCGAGTGCGATGGCGTTGGCTTTGGTTTCGGCGCGGTATCCCCAGCCGTCGAGGATGACGAGAACTAGCGGTTTAGGACGGGACATAAATGCGGCTCTGGCTCCTGGCTTCTAGCTTTTGGAAGCGGGTAGGGTGCGGGTTTCCGGGAAGCGACGACGCTATTTACTCTTTCGTAACGGGGGTGGTACCCTCCCTACCCACGGGATATTGGAATCACTATGTTAGCGGGAAAACGTGAAAGAATCTCTTGGAATCAGCGGCTTGCGGGCAAAATGTTCCGAACAATGGACTTACCATAGCAGACCGTTGATCCGTCACACTGCCTTCGCAACCATGATCAACCGGTGAGGCTGTGGAAGACAAGGTCAGATGTCACAGGCGATGAGAAATTCGGTTGGGAGATTCCAGATTGCCTGGAATCCGCGGACGGAGCAGAGACGCAAAGTGACGCACGCTCGTCGCTGCGGTCGATGCACTGGCCCATGACGTTGATCTTGCTGTGCGCCTGAACTGCGGCGACTACCGACGCGGCTGTGATCCCGACCTCCCCCGCGTGCTCGATAATCCGCTCCAGCACCGCCCGGACCGAATCGCCGAACCGGAACTATGTCCCGCCGCCACCGCCCGTTCCGCAGGTGCACTGACCCTTGCCGCTGCCGTCCAACTGGATCGCATGACAAGCATTCTGGAGATCGCGTTGTTCCGTGAGGCTGAGAGTAGCATCCTGCGAGGGGGTCTCAGTAATGGTGAAGCTGCTGTTCTGGACGTGAGTGGCCCAGGAGCGAATTGCCGCGGTCGGAGTGGTGCCGATGGGATACTGAGGACAAGTAGCGCCCGTCTTTTGGGTCGACATGATCTTGATCACCCCTCCGTTCAAGATCACGCCGGTCAGCGGATTCTTGGTGAGGTCGGTGTTTACCGAAAGGGTAAATAGGCCATCGGGACTGACCAGGCAACTGCAGCACTCAGACATTTCCTGGTTCACATCGAGCACATAGATGGCAGCACAGAGGTTCCCGCCAGACGTGCCAGGGTTCATCACCCGCACCGTAGCATCCGGGGCTCCAGTATTGGCGTTGGCGAAATAATCGACCTTCAAAGTATCGGGAGGCGGGGCTTGTGCCGACGCGCACACGGCGCAGAGCGCCAGAGTCAACGTACAAAGGAAGAGCGCTGAGGTTTCACGCATAACTGTCCTCCTGGCGATTACGCCGCCAAGCAGACAAAGATTGGCTTAACTTTTCGACGCAGCGCCTTTTTGAATGCTAAACGGCGTTGCAAGTCCCCAAGCGGACTAATCCGATGTTACTAATCCCGCGCCGAAAGCCGTGCTGCGCACGGGATTCAGGCGCCCGGACAGGGTGCTTTTGCCGATGGTCGCAGGGCGCGGAGACGCAACTATATTTTCAGTTCCGAACCTGAACCTGCGACTCATACCCGACTTTGGCAGGCCGCAAACACGCTGAATCTAATTTCAGCCACGACCTCCGGATTCATTGACTTGGCTATTTCACCCTCGTAAGATTGTGCGCTAAGTGATCGGCCGGACCATCTCGCACTACCGCATCCTGGAGAAACTGGGAGGCGGCGGGATGGGGGTCGTATACAAGGCCGAGGACACAACCCTGCATCGCTTTGTAGCGATGAAGTTCCTGCCGGACGATCTGGCCCGGGACCAGCAGGCTTTGGCCCGTTTCCAGCGCGAGGCACAGGCCGCCTCTGCTCTAAGTCACCCAAACATCTGCGTGATCCACGAGATTGGACAGCATGAAGGTCAACCCTTCATGGTCATGGAGTTTCTCGACGGCTTGACCCTGAAGCACAGCATTGGCAACAAAGCATTAGACATTGAAACGGTGCTGTCGCTGAGCATCGAAATCACGGATGCTCTCGACGCGGCGCATTCTCAGGGCATCGTTCACCGGGACATCAAGCCGGCCAACATTCTGGTGACCAAGCGCGGTCACGCCAAGATTCTTGACTTCGGCTTGGCCAAGGTTGTCCCAGGGGCCCGTTCTTACAGCCTAGCCGCAGCCGCCCAAACCCAGACGGAACTCCACGAGGAGCACCTGACCAGTCCTGGCCAGGCGCTGGGCACAATCGCGTATATGTCGCCGGAGCAGGCGCGGGCGAAAGAGCTGGATGCTCGCACCGACTTGTTCTCCTTCGGCGCGGTCCTCTACGAAATGGCCACGGGAACATTGCCTTTCCGGGGCGAGAGTTCTGCCGTCATCTTCAACGCAATCCTGGAACACGACCCAGTTCCCGCGATTCGTCTGAACCCTGACCTTCCTCCCAAGCTGGAAGACATCATCAACAAGGCGCTGGAGAAAGACCGGGAACTGCGCTATCAGAGTGCGGCCGAGATGCGAGCCGATCTAAAACGGCTGAAGCGGGAAACGGAATCACGCCGCGGGGTAGCTGCCAGTTCAGGCTCGGTCGCGGTCCCGCAGGCGTCCGGCTTCACGACAGCAGTGAATCCTCCGAGCACGGGATCTGGGTCGGGTGCGGCCGCCCCAGCGCGGTCGTCCGGCAGCGCTAGCATTGCCGCCATTACTGCGCCGGAGAAGAGAATGCCCTGGCGGCTTGCTGTTGCCGGGGTGGTTGTTGCAGCGGCTGCCGTTGCCGGGTTGTACCTGCTCCGCTCGCGGCCGGCGCCGCGGCTCACCGAGAAGGACAGCATCGTGGTCGCCGAGTTCACGAACACCACCGGGGATCCCGTTTTCGATGGGACCCTGCGCCAGGGGTTGTCGTCGCAGCTGGAGCAGTCGCCCTTTCTGAACTTGCTCTCCGACCAGCGCGTAGTGCAGACACTCGCCCTCATGGCGCAGCCCAAAGACGCGCGACTCACGCTCGGTTTGGCGCGAGAGGTCTGCCAGCGCACCGCCAGCGCCGCCACCATCGAAGGCTCAATTTCCAGCCTCGGGAGTCAATACGTCGTGGGGCTGAAGGCGGTGAACTGCCGGAGCGGCGATGCCCTGGGCAACGAGCAGGCGGTGGCCGTCGGCAAGGAGCAGGTGCTGAAAGCGCTGGGCGAGGCGGCAACGAAATTACGCGAGAGGTTGGGCGAATCGCTGGCCTCGGTGCAAAAGTACGACGTGCCCGCGGAGAACGTCACCACGCCATCGCTGGAGGCGTTGCAAGCATATAGCTTAGGCTACCGGGCGCATGTAGTGAAGAACGATTACGCCGCCGCCATCCCGCTGTTCCAACATGCCATCAGCCTGGATCCCAACTTTGCCATGGCCTATGCGGAACTGGGCACGAACTACAGCAACCTGGGCGAGATTGCCCGCGCCGCCGAAAATACCCGCAAGGCCTACGAACTGCGCGAGCGGGTGAGCGAGCGGGAGAGGTTCTACATCGTCTCTCACTACGAATTTTTCGTCACTGGGAACCTGGAGGCTGCCCGCAAGTCTTATGAGCTGTGGGCCCAGACCTACCCGCGCGATGCCACGCCGCCGGGAAACCTGAACAGCATCTACACCAATCTTGGTGACTACGATAAGGCCCTGGCGGCGGCCCAGCAGGCCATGAAGGTCAGCGGTGGAACCGGAATCACATACGCGAATCTCATCATCTCGTACTTGCTGGTCAATCGTCTGGATGAAGCCAGGGCCACGGCCCAGGAGGCACACACCCAGAATCTGGACAATCCTCTAAACCACATTAACCTTTACAGCATTGATTTCCTGCAGCACGATGCCGAGGGCATGGAGCGTGATGCGGCAGCGCTGATGGGAAAGCCTGGACTGGAAGACGCCATGCTCTACGGCGAATCCGACACGGCCGCCTATGGCGGGCAGTTTTCCCAGGCGCGGGAGTTGACGCGGCGTGCGTCCGATTCCGCGTTGCGCGCCGATGAGAAGGAAACCGCCGCCGGCTACCAGGCCGAGTCTGCACTGCGGGAAGTGCTAGTGGGCGACATTCGACAGGCAAAGCAGCTAGCACAGGCCGCGCTCGCTCTCTCCAATGGAAAAGATGTGGAGGCTGTATCGGCCATTGCGCTTGGTCTGGCGGGTGACGCCCCTCAAGCCCTGCGACTGGCAGGCGATCTGGCCAAGCGCTTCCCGGAAGACACCATCGTGCAATTCAATTATCTGCCGACAATTCGGGCGGGCGTGGCTCTTCAAGCGGGCAGCGCCACCAAGGCAATCGAAGCGCTTGCCCCGGCCGCACCGTATGAGCTTGGTTCTCCGGCTCAGACTGTGAGTTTCGCTCTCTACCTTGTTTACCTGCGCGGCGCAGCTTATGCGGCAGCCCAGCAGGGTCACTTCGCGGAAGCCGAGTTCCAGAAAATTCTCGACCACCCCGGCGTCGTCGGTAACGAACCCATCGGGGCACTGGCGCACTTGGGCCTGGCGCGCGCCTACGCCCTGGAGAGTGGCGCAGGCCGTGTACCGGGCAAACAAGCTACGGGAGGAGATGCAGCCGCCCTCAGCAAAGCCCGCATGGCTTATCAGGATTTCTTCGCTCTCTGGAAAGATGCCGACCCGGATGTTCCCATCCTGAAAGAGGCCAGGTCAGAATACGCGAAGTTGCAGTAGCGCCCGTGGCCGAGCAAATAATCGCCCACTCCCGCCGCCGTAAAAGCCCAGAGCGTCCTATTGCACCGTCACCGAAACTGGCGCGGCCGTGTGCTGTGTTCCGTTCGCAGTCCCAGTAACGGTCACGGTGTAAGTGCCTGCCGGAGTGCCCGAGTTGCCCGTGGGAGGTGGAGTGTTGCTTCCGCCGCCACCGCATGCCACCTGGAGGAAGCATCCGCTGAGCACCAGGAAGACGAGACAGAAGCCCAGGAGCTTTCTACGGCCTGGTTTGTTCAGCCCGGCTCCGCCGAGCAACATGGCGGGGATTATGAGACCGAGCGCGAACAAGGAGCCTCGACCCTGTTTCCCATCTGGCGTCGCCAGAGCAGCTTGAGGCCCGGCGGCAGTGAAGGTGAGGGTCGCGTTTCCGACAGTGTTCGCGACTGTGATAGTTCCCACCGAACAAGTGGCGGCTGGGGTCACAGCGGGAGTGACGGCGCACTTGAGAGCCACAGTTGTGGGGTCGAGTCCGCCCTGTGGACTGATTGTGATCGTCGATTGCGCCGATTTTCCCGGCGTGATCGAGGACGGGGCCAGAGCCCCGGCTGAGAGGCTGAAGTCGGGAGCCGTTACCACCTGGTTCAACACCGGCGACGTGCTCGGGTCAGAATTGGTGTCGCCACCGTAGACGGCGGTAACGCTATGGGTTCCGACACTCAGCGTGGCAATCGAAAGCGTGGCAATTCCACTGGCGTTCAGGGTTGAAGTGCCGAGCGATGTTGTTCCATCCATGAACTTGACTGACCCGGTGGGGGTTGGTCCGGTTCCAGAACTCACCGTGGCGGTGAAGGTGACAGACTGACTCATCCCCGAAGGATTTGCCGAAGAAGACAATGCAGTGCTGGTGTTGCCAAGCACAGCCTGGTTCAACACGGGCGAAGTACTGGGGTTGAAGTTACTGTCCCCGGCATAGGCCGCGCTGACATTGTGCGTCCCGATCGTCAAGTTTGAGACGGAGACCTTGGCGATGCCACTCCCGTTGACCGCCGAGGAGCCGATCGGGTTCGTCCCGTCCAAAAACGTCACTGTGCCCGTGGGTACTCCTGTCGTGCTTGAAGTGACCGTGGCGGTGAAAGTTACTGACTGATTCGGATTCGACGGGTTAGCAGAAGAGATCAAAACTGTGCTGGATCCCGCCATCTGGACGGTCTGACTCAATCCGACTGTGTGTGGCTGGTAGTTGCTGTCGCCGGAATAGATTGCGGAGATCGCATCCGTTCCCACTGGCAGGGCGCTCGTGCTCAATGAGAATTGGCCGTTTACCAAGGTTCCGGAACCTATGACCGCGCCTCCATTCTTCAGAGTCACGCTGCCCGTGGGCGCCGCCGTGCCGTTCGACACGCTGACCGCCACCGTGGTCGTGAACGTGACGGACCGCCCGAAGGTGGAGGGACTGCCGGAAGACGAAAAGGTCATGGCGGTGCCTTGCGTGTTCAGCAGCACACTGACGGTGTTGCTGGCCCCGTTCGCCACCGCCAGGTCCTGAGCTCCGTCTCCGTTGAAATCCCCAACGGCTGCGGAATAAGACAAGTAGCCAGCGCCGAAAAGTGTGGGCGCACGAAACGTACCGTCGCCATTGCCCAGCAGCAGACTCACGAGGTTCCCTGGAGAGCTTCCCAAGGGCGTGCTGGTCAACGCCAGGTCGAGCTTGCCGTCACCGTTGAAATCCGCGATTACGATCGAAGATGGATTTGCGCCGGTCGGATACACTTTGACTGGTTGGAATGTCCCGTCGCCATTTCCCAGAAGCACGCTGACTTCCTGGCTCTGGTAATCGGCTACAGCCAAATCCGGGATGCCGTCGCCGTTGAAGTCTCCCACCACCACAGACAACGGGTTGCCTCCCACCGTCGGGTAAGCCACCTGAGTCTTGAACGTTCCGTCGCCATTGCCCAACAGAATGCTGGCATTGTTGTCGGTCTCATTCACCACCACTAAGTCTTGCTTGTGATCGCCATTGAAGTCCGCCGCCACTACGGATATGGGACCGTGACCCACGTTGTAGCTCACCGCAGACTTGAACGTGCCATCACCGTTGCTCAACAGCACGCTCACGGTGTTGCTGTTAAAATTCGCAACCGCCAGATCCAGGTCGCCGTCGCCATTGAAATCCCCGGTCGCGACGGAGTCGGGCTCACTCCCGACGGGGAAATCCGTGTGCCCGAGGAACGAGCCGTCGCCCACGCCTAACATCACGCTGACGGTGTTGGTGGCATAATTCGCCACCGCCAGGTCAGGGATCTTATCTCCATTGAAGTCGCCCACCACCAGGGAATAGGGATCGGTATCGGTTCCGGTCGAGTAGTGATTCGGCGCCTGGAAGGTACCATCGCCATTGCCCAGAATGATCGAAATCGTTCCCGGGCCGCAAGCCGGAAAAACTTGGCAATCGCTGTTCGCTACCGCTATGTCCGCATGACCATCTCCGTTGAAGTCGGCGGTGACCACCGAGTAAGGGCTGGGGTTGACGGGATAGTCGGTGCGGGCTTGGAAGGTGTAGTCCCCATTGTTCAAGATCACACTGACGGTATTCCCGCCTGAATTCGCCGCAACCATGTCGGTCTTGCCGTCGCCATTGAAATCTCCAGTCGCCACCGAGTAGGGAATGTCTCCCGTCCCGAGGTTCACCTGTCCCTGGAATGTGCCGTCGCCCATCCCCCAGAGCACGGTAATCGCGTTTCCATTGCCTACCGTTACGGCCAAGTCCCATTTCCCGTCCTCATTGAAGTCTCCCACCGTGAGGGATGTGGGAAAGGCCCCTGTGGAGTACTCAACGTGGGTTGCGAAAGAACCTTTTCCATTGCCCAGCAGAATGCTGACCGTGTTGCCCGGGGTTCCCTCTTCCGCAATCGCAATGTCCAAGTTGCCGTCACCATTGAAATCCTTGAGCGCGATTGCAACCGGGGCATCACCAGCCGGAATAGCGTACTGCAGCTGCGTTTGAAATGTGCCGTTCCCGACGCCCGCCGTCCCGTTGCCCAGAAACACGCTGACCAGGCTGGTGTTGGTATTTTTGTTGGCTACGGCAAAGTCCTGAATGCCGTCATTATTGAAGTCCCCCACTGCAACTGCATAGGGACCGGACGGGGTGGTGTAAGTCACCTGCGCGCCAAAGGTACCCTTACCATTGCCCAGGAGCACTCCCACGTTACTCGCCAGGTTATTGGTCACGACGATGTCGAGATGACCGTCTCCATTGAAGTCGCCGACGGCCAGGCCTTGCGGTCCGCTTCCCGTGGCAGAATCCAGCTTGGCCTGGAAGGTACCATCGCCATTACCCAGCAGAACGCTTACGGTATTACTGCCCGAATTCGTCACTGCCAAATCAAGATGTCCGTCTCCGTTGAAATCTCCGACGGCTACGCGCTGGGGCCCATTCCCGGTTGCGTAGTCCACTTTGGGGTTGAACGTGCCGTCGCCTTTGCCCAATAAGACACTGATCGTATTGCTGGCCGTATTCACTACTGCCAGGTCCAGTTTTCCGTCACCATTGAAATCCCCCACGGCCACCGCTTGAGGATTGGTCCCGGTCGGGTATTGAGGCGCTTCCAGGAATTGTTGGGCATGCGCCACCAGCGCCCCCGAGAGCGCGCAAAACAGAAGTCCCGAAAGCGTGTGTTTCAACATAGAGTTCCCTCAATTCATTCTTTGATTTTTTCGACATGCAGCACACGGCATGGTTTTTTTCGACGCGCGTCCCCTGGGCGGCCTGCACACACGAAGTTCATCGAGGGCGATAAACACAAACCAAGAACACATTTCCGCCTCGAAAACGACTGCTAAGGGGAGAATTCAGGGGGAGTCTTAATTGTTCGCAACTTGCTGGGGAGCGGTTGCGGCGCGGATCGCCACAAAATCCTACTCTTCGGGTGCGCGGTTAGAAATGGCACCTTCGTGCTATCTCACCAAGCCGAGCCGGGTGATTCCGGAAAGTCCGACCCCCAGAAAAAAGGGCCCAAATCCAGGATTTGGGCCCCAGGGGGAGGGCAAGTTGAAACTTACTTCCACTTCACTTACTACCGGCACCACTGCCGGAAGGCTGCGCTTGAGCCGTCAATTGCTGTTCCACGATCTGCCGCAGGGCGGCATAGTCCAGGGCGCCGCTTAGGAAGTGGCCATTGATGAAGAAGGCTGGGGTACCGCTGATCCCCAAACGAGTTCCTTCCTTGCGATCTCGTTCTACGGCCGCGGCTTGCTCGCCCGAATCCAGGCATTTGTCAAACTCGGCGGAATCCAGCTTCAGTGCCCGGGCTTGCGCTTTGAGTTGGTCGACATCCAGTTCCTTGCTGCGGAACAATTCGTCATGGAACTCCCAGTACTTGCCTTGTTTGCTGGCGCAGCGGGTTGCTTCCGCGGCCTTTTCCGCACGGGCATGCATGGGCAAGGGGAAGTCCTTGTAGGTAAATGCGAGCTTATCGCTTAAATCAGCCTGCAACTTCTTCAGGTCGGCGGCGACCTTCTGGCAATAGGGGCATTCGTAGTCGGCAAATTCGACTAACGTCACGGGCGCGTTTGCCGGACCGAGCATCTGGGCGTTCTGCAGTTCCACGTTGGCGTGCGGGGGCGCCAAGGCGATGTACACCGTGGTTTCCGCGTGCAAGGCCCTGAGGTAAGCGGAGCGCGCTTTCTCGGTGCGCAGTTCGCGAATCTTTTCCAGGATTTTTCCCCGGACTTCTTCAAACGGCTGATCGGTCTCCACGCCCTCGTAGTAGACCCTCATTTGATCCTCGGTGGGGTCTTTTACCTGTGACTTGATATCCCGGTCCACCAACTGGTCGACTGTGAGGTTCTCGCTCTTCGCCTTTTGCTCGAGCAACCTCTTGTCGATGAGTTCGTTGAGTGCTTTGCTCTGCGCCTGGTAATATTGATAGTGCGCTGATAATAGCTTGGCAGACTCTTCCTTTTCGAGTTGGGCCATGGTTACCTTAACCCCGCCCACCACCGCCACGACCTCGCTTGTGTCACTCTGGGCCGCGATGGTTCCCGCACTCAACAAGACCAGCGCTGCACCTAATCCCAGCTTTAGAACTTTTCCCGAAACTGACATGAGATCCCCCACCTCATAAAATTCGATTTTAGCAACTATCGCGTTGGGAGAGGCGTCGCCCGAAAATGGTTGCTATCGCTTTCCGGCGAACTAGATCTTTAAGAGTCGTCGGGCGGGGTCCGATGGGGCCCCACCCGAGCTCGGTTGAACGGAAACTAGTCCCCAGTTCCGCAGCTGCAAATACCCTTGCCGCTGCCGTCCAGATGGATGGCGTGGCATTGATTCTGCAGATTGGTCTGTTCCGTGGCACTGAAAGTGGCGTCTTGCGAAGCGCTCTCAGTGATCGTGAAGTTGCTGTTCTGAATGTGAGTGGCCCAGGCACGAACTCCCGCAGTTGGATAGAGGCTGGTCGGATTCGGGCAAGTGGTGCCGTTCGCCCTAGTCGAGACGACCTTGATCGCACCGGTGCTTAGGATCACGCCCGTCAGCGGGTTGCTGGTCAGGTCGGTGTTTACGGAGAGTGTCCGCAGACCATCGGGGCTGACGTAGCAGCTGCAGCATTCCGACATTTCCTGGTTGACATCAAACACGAAGATGGCGGCGCAAAGACCGCCCCCAGCCGTGCCAGGATTGGTTACGCGCACCGTCGCATCCGGGGCGCCAGCGGTGTTGGCATTGGCGAAATAGTCGACCTTCAGAGTATCGGCGGGCGGCGGTTCGGTGCTAGCTGCCGCGATGCCGGCACAAAAGGCTAGAGCCAATGTACAGACTACAAGCATAGTGATTCGACGCATTGATTGTCCTCCTTAGATTACGCCGCCGAGCGGGGGAGGGAACGCTCGGCTTTTGTGGCGCATCGCGTACTCTACCTTAAATCGCCATGCCAACAAGTCCCCATGTGCACTAACCCGATGTTACTAATCCCGCTGCAACCCGCTCCCAGTGCCTGATTCAAGCCCACTCTTGGAGCCGACAATCTTGCCGATAATCCCTGAACGGGTTGAGACGTTCATTTTCACCATGACCAGCCGGATGAAAGCCTTCACCGTGTTAGGGCTGATTTTCATGCGCTGGGCAATTTCTTTGCTGGTAAAGCCCTCCAGCAGGAACTGCACCGTTTCCTGCTCGCGGGCGGTTAGACCGAAACGTTCGCTAACCTCTGCGATCGAAACCGCCTCATTGCTCTTTCTCTCAAGCATGACGATCATCAATCCCCCGGAGTGTGCTGAACCATTGTGATTTCCCGCCTTACGAGTGGCTGCGAGGTCGAGGGTAAACGAGCGACAAAGATACGTCCGTTTCGCCGAGCGAAATTCCCCCACGAGTCGGGAGGGCGATTGTCTCTCCACAAGATTCGTACGGATCTTGCTGGTGAGCCACGTGTCTAGATGGTGAATGTTTTCTGGGCGGTTGGGAAATGTGAGGATCTGAAGCGCCTCAGCATTGGACGCGACCACACTCATAGAGGCGTCCACCACCATCAAGCCCGGCCGGGCCGGAGCAGTATGCACTGATTTTTCCCCTTCAACGAGACGGCGCACCACAGTTGCAACCGCCTCAGACGAAATTGACTTGGCCTCCCCAGAGGCCCGAGCGGGGTTCTTATTCCTTGTTTCCTTGACGCACGAATTGGCCAGGTGCGTGTTTGTGCTCGTCCCTATCTACAGCCTCACCATTCAATACTGCTTGTGTTCAAACTAGGTAAACACTTTCCTGGGGGTAGGAAAGGTCATCCCGACTTTCCATGGGGGTAGAAAAGTCTACAAACAATGTCGCAACTTCTTCCGGAGGGCGGAGGAAGAAAGCGTTGTCATTGTGCCACAGAACTTCCTCTTGTCAAGTGACAAAGCACACTTTTCTCGATTCTCGTGACACTTTCTGCGGAGATTAGCACCATTGTGCTACTGCGAATTGACTAACCCTGGATGTTGGGTGAGTACAAAGTGACACTTTCTGCAACTGTTTCGGATCGGTTACACAAGAAGCGGGTAGGACCCATCGACCGCTCGTCACGCCAAGGAATTATTCGTTGCCTCAACTGGCCTTGGCCGCCATTGGCCCTTTTGCATCTGACGGATGGTCTTCGTTCGGAGATCGGTTCACCTTTCGGGTGGAGGTTGCTGGTTTTGGAACAGGCGGCGGTTCAGACGATTGCGTCAGCCTATGTTGTTCTTGCAGAAGCGGCGCGGGCAGGATCCAACGCTTCACAATTCTTCGAATGTGCAAGCTGACCATTTTGTGGGCGCGGCGCAGCGCAACTTGCAACCTCATGAAACTTGACTGCTGAACTGGAGCGCCCTCTGGCGCGCTCTTTAGAGCAGTTCGATACTTTTCGATCCACAACTCTTCCGCATGTTCGAAGTGAGTCCGATCCGTCGCCATTTGGTACTCCTCGTTGCGCGTGTTTTTTAGGCCTTATACGCCGCGCACCGTTCCGGTGCACGACCCCGAAGGAACTACTCTGTTGGTTTATAACTCTAGGTGGAGAATGCTGCCTTGAAACTCATCTTCTGCAAGAATCAAGTCAACGGTCTGCTCTTGGAGGTTAAACTTCAACGCCCTTTCGCCGAGGAATGGTAGAATTGGCAACCCACGATGGGTGGATGGATTGCGAACGAGAATGAATCGGACCAAACGCGCAGCGTGCTTAAGCCTGCTGGTTATCTCCCATGCGATTTCACAGACGGCGCGCGAGCCCGGTTCTTACCTGAAGCAGGCTGCAATTTCCGAATCCGCGGGAACGGTTCACATCGTCGCCAACAGCCCTCGTCCTCTTGCCCAGGCGCTAGACGCTCTTCAACAAAAATATGGGTGGGTGGTGAACTACGAAGACCCGCAATTCAATTCCAAACTGGATCTCGTCGCAGCAGAAGACCCTGGGAACCGGGCTTCTACCTCGAAGGTTCCAATGCGCGTGCCCGGCGGTGGACGGTTCTCTGCCGACTTTCCGGCAACCACCACAGAGGAAGACAAGATTCTTCAAATCGTCGTGGATGCATACAACGGAAGCAATAACCCGGGACGATTTGAGCTGAGTAGAAGCAAGCAAGGCGGGCTCTCGGTGGTAGGTGCAGCAGCGCACGACCAACGAGGCCAGTTATCGAAACAACCAGTCGTCTTCGATCTCCCCATCACGCTTGCGAATCGTAAGAGGACTGCTTCTGCCACGGTGAAGCTGATTTGTCAAAAGATAGCTGAGCACTACCGCATTGCGATTACGATCGGAGTGACTCCCAGAAATCTTTTGGAGAAGGATGTGACCATCGGGGGAACCAAAGTGTCGGCCCGTGAACTTCTACTGCAGACCTTGGCCTCAAATCGCCACAGTTTTTATTGGCGGCTGCTTTTTGATCCGAACTCGAAAGGCTACTTCCTCGACATACACGCGACCCGAGCCCGATGAGCATCGCTCTTTGATTGCTCGATGGCGTGCGCGTGACTGCGGGAAACCGGGGACTAGGGTTCGAGGAAAGATCGCGAACGCTTTCGAGTGTTCGGACTGTGATGAGCGTTCCTCGATGAGGCGCCAGCGCAGATTGTGGCGAGCACACTCGTTCGCAGCGAACGAGCCAACTGGGCCGGCGCCGACTATCAATACCTCTGTGTCAATGGAATTGCTTACCATGATTCGATTACTCCTCGCGGCCACAGATTGTCAGCCTTGTCGAGTGAAGAATGCTACGCGGCTCTGCGCTGTTTGAACTGCAATCCTTTTCGGTAGAGGCCATCACTTGCCACGTTAAACACGCGGTTGAAGCGCGCACGAAAGTTTTCCCGGGCCGCACTCGCCGCGAGTTCAATGAGTTGTTCTTCCGAAAAATGTTGGCGTAATTCTGCGTAAAGTTCATCGCTTACATTCGACGGAGTATCGGCCATCGCGTCCGCCATCCGCAACAGGGTCACTTCCGGAGGCGCAAAGCCATCAAAATGTCCTTCGCGAATCGCTGCAATCTCTTCATCGCTCAAGCCATACATTCTGCCGCCGGCAGAATTGGCGTCGATTCAAAACGGACATCCCACCCGCACCGCCGTGCGCAGCGTTAACAGCATTTGCTGCCGGTGGGGAACCGCCGCTTTCTGGCCCAGCAGCCATTCCCCGAGAGCATCGAACCAGAAAACCCGCGGCACTCGCGCAGTGACCTTTTGTGGAGTCAGATCGCGCCCCAGCATTTTGCGAACCTTCGTGAACACCTGTCGCATTAAAAATGTGGCCTGCCTAGGATTAATTCCCTCGATTCTTGCCATATCGGTCACCTTCCTCTTAACGGTTAGATGTCACTGTGAGGTATTCGGTTGATTGTTGACGTCAACAACTCAATCCATAGGCAAGACATCTAACGAGGCACTCGGTTGAGGATCGCGGTTGAGCCACGCAAAGGAGAAATGAGGTCTCGAGGTTTGCTGCTAGGTGCGAGTCCGCAGCCGGTCTTTCTGCAGGGAAACAGGGAAATTAAACTCTATGAGGACACCGCCTTCGTAGACCGGGCGGGATGCCTATCATGCGCGGATTCAAACCGAAGGCGGCCGTGGAACTGATACTGCGTGAACTGCAAGTCGAACAGGGCAACGATCAAAAACTCGTGGAGAAAATGCGTGCCGATGCCGAGGATTTTCTTCGCAGAGTCGGTAGAGGTCTCATCTGAAGGCTATCTGCCTTAGCGTGGGCGGCTCCGCCCTGCTCCGCGCCACCTTAGGGTGTTCTCTTGCGGACGGCCACTAATTCCGTTTCCACAGGAACGCCGCGGGCGATCTTTACGCGCAGCAAGGCCTCGAACGGTTCCAGGTCGCCGCTCTTCGTGACTGAAAGCCGGGATAGCAAATCCCCCACGGAATTCTGCCGGGAGACGAATTCAACCGCTCCCTGGGTTCCGAAAGTCGTGGTTCCAGCCAGGATCATCAGCGAGCGAGCCGGGTTCAATCCCGGCATGAGCGCGACGATCGCGTAGTCTTCGGTGAGGGGCGAACCTGAGGGACTGGCTACGACAACCTCCGGCTCGCCGGATTGCGGATGGACGTTCACAATGGCCAGATCACCCTGACGAGGCCCGGAGGTGAGCCGCTGAAAAACAAATTCCTTGCTGCCGGGAATGTCCAGCAGGGTGAGGTTCTCGCTGGGCGAACCCACGAAAATCAGATCGTTGTTCTGGGCGTCGTCGAGCGAGAACAGGCTGCCGCGCTTCACGCGAATGCGGCGGCGAAGCATGCCAAAAACCTCGTCCAGATTGTGTACCGCCAGTACTTCTCCGACGCCGGTGTAGTGGTCCCAAATCTGGCCATGGGGATCCCGCGTGGCGCTGTAGTAGCGCATTCCGGTTTCCGGACGGCCAATGAAAGCCGCATTGCTGAAAATCACCCACGGCTCCTCTGGGCCGATGAGAAAGGGATTCCAGAATATTCGAAAAGCGGCGGGAGCCGGTTCGACCTCGCCCGCGAGGGCCGACGCCGTAGGTTTGCGAGTAGACACCAGCGCCGCAACTGCGACCAGCGACGCCGCCAGCAGGATGGAAGCTACCACGAACGCGGCCAACCATTTGCTGGACGGGTGCTGGGCGGTTTCTTCCGGTTCATGCCGGGGATATCCGCCCGCGTGGACCCGAGCGTCGGCCGCGCGATGATGAAAGGTAAGAACATAGGTGCCTTTGGGGAGTTCCACCAGGATCGGATCGTCGGCGCCATCGGAGGCGTAGTATTCCGCCAGCTTCGAGCGCAGGCGCCCCGCCTGCACACGGATGGTCGAATCCAGTTGTGGGTCGAAATCCGCAGGGCGTCCGAAAACCTCGGTCGCAACTTGATATTCCTTCAATGGCGCGCCGGGGTGATCGAGTGCGTGATGGGCAAAGTATCGCAGCAGCTTGCACAGGGATTCCGAGCCATGAAGGCCGTGGCTGCTTACAATCCTCTCGACCTGTTTTAGGAATTGGTCCTTCTCGGACATCCAGAACCCCTTGTGACAGATGTTACAACAAAGTAACAAGTGCTCCAAGATACTGCAACACAAGCACTTGTTTTTGTAACCGTATCAGACCAATTGAAACTTCCGCTTTGCCCTATTTAAGTTTCACATTCATGCGTTTGAATTCCTAACAGGAAACTTCGCACCGGCATTCATACTCACAGGTATGTCGGCCTGTGGTTCGTGTCCCTAGTTTGGAACTTTGCTGCGCTACGGGTTTACGCGGCAAGGTTGCTCGAAATCGTGATCGGAGGAAATATGAAGCAACGATTTTTTCTTATTCTGGGTCTTGTGTTGTGCCTGACGGGCTTGGCCTTGGGTCAGTCCAGTACGGGTACGATTCAGGGATCTGTGGCAGATGCCCAAGGAGCTGTGATCCCAAACGCTCCGGTGACCATCACCAACATGGGCACCAATCGTGCGGTCACGGTTAACAGCAACGCGGATGGTCTGTTCAGCCTGCCGGCTCTGGATCCGGGATCATACAAGGTAGAAGTCAAAGCTCCGAATTTCAGCACCGAAGTGCAGGACATTACGCTGCAAACGGCTCAGGTGGTCAACCTTGAGTTCAAGCTGCAACCCGGTTCGACCAGCCAGACGGTGGAGGTGACGGCAGCGACCCCAATCGTCGACACCTCAACTTCTGGCGTGAGCGACGTCGTGGTTGGGCGTCAGATCACCGACCTGCCGCTAAACGGCCGCAACTTTACAGACCTGGCTGCGATGGTTCCGGGCGTGACGCGTGGACAGCCCGGCAACCAACAGTCGGGCACGGGGAATCAGGCCGAAACGTTCCGTTATGCCAGCAGCGGCGGCGGTGCGCTTTCCGTCAATGGCCTCCGCACGCAGGCCAACAACTTCTTGTTTGATGGCATCGACAACAACGAATCACTAGTCAACACGATTGTGTTCTTCGTACCACCGGATGCCATACAGGAGTTCCGCGTGGACACCAATGTGGCTCCGGCAGAGTACGGCCGTGCAGGCGGCGGCGTGGTGAACGCCACCTATAAGTCCGGCACAAACGAGTGGCACGGCACCGCCTTCTATCAACTGCGTAATAGCGCAGCGGATGCGAATCCCAACTACTTCTCGCCCGGAGAGGCCAACCCGCTGTTCCATCGCAACCAGTTCGGTTTCGCCGGCGGTGGAGCTCTGCTCAAGAACAAGCTGTTCATCTTCGGCGATTATCAGGGTGTGCGGCAGTCGCTGCCTTTTGCCGGAGAGTACATTACGGTCCCCACCGCTCTGGAACGCACCGGCAATTTTTCACAGCTCCCGTTCCAAATCTACTATCCGGGGGCAGCTACACTCGCGTCGCGCGTGGCGGTGCCGGGCAATATCTACACCGACCCAGCCACGTTTGTTCCGGCCGGCCAGAATTATCTGAATGCATTTCCGCTTCCTACCATTCTTTTGGGCAGCAACCCGGTCTGCGGCCTGACTGGCACCGATGGTTCCTGCCTGGAAAACAATTTCCAGGCCCACCGCATCCAAGAGCAACGATACAACGATTTCGATGGGCGCATTGACTATGACTTTAGCGCCAAGGACCAAGCGTTTGCGCGTTACAGCTACGCGCAGGACATCGATATCACGACTTCGCAAATGACCACTCTGCCCGCGGGGTACGGCTCTGGCTACCAGTTCCAGCACCCGCGAAGTATCGCGCTGGGCGAGACCCACACATTCACACCGAGTGTTCTGAACGAGCTCCGGATCGGCTATGTCCGCTCGTTCCTGGGGTACCAGCCGCCGCTCGGCTCGATTCCGGTTTCCGCCGATCTCGGTATTCCCAACGCGAACACCAGCCCCCTGCTCGGGGGTGGCGCGCTGATTGGCAACAGCGGCAGCCAGATCTCCTACACGGGTGACTATGGCGATTACTTCGTACCTGAGAATACGTACCAGGTCGCGGATAACGTGTCTTGGGTGAGAGGCCGTCACACCTTCAAATTTGGCATCAACCTCATGAAGCGGCAGGTTAACTTCTTCAACCCCATCGCCGGAAAGGGATTTTTCCAGGCTAGTTCTGGGTCTGCTTTTTCGACCGGGTGGGAACAGTCTGACTATCTCGTGGGCTGGATGAATGATTATCAGGTGGGGCCAGCGAGTGGCATGTTCCACACACGCAGTTGGGAAAACGGCTTTTACGGCCAGGACGACTGGCGCGTCAGCAACCGTCTGACCCTGAACCTGGGCCTTCGTTACGATCTTTACACTTGGCCTACGGAAGAAAACAACCGTATGGCTAACTTTGATGCGGCGACCGGCGCCATCGTACTGGCGGGTCAGAATGGAGTTTCGGACAGCGGAGGGCTCTCGACACCCAAGAAGAATTTCGCTCCGCGCATCGGTTTCGCCTATGACTTGTTCGGTGATCAGAAGAGCGTGGTGCGCGGCGGCTACGGCATCTTCTACTTCATCGACCGCGAAGGCATCGACAAGCAGATGTCGCAGAACGCTCCGTTTGGCGGAAGCGCTTACTACGGTTACAGCGCCACGGGCGGCAACACTTTTCTGTTGACCCTAGGTGGACTAGCTCAGCCGACCGGAACGGGGATTGATCCAGGCGCTCCCAACATTTCCACCATCACTGCCAGTGGGATGCCCAGCAAGGCTGCGCTGAATATCAGCCTGACCAGCCCGGCCAACGTCAGCCTCACCGGCTGGCTACCGACCGATAAGACCTCAAACGTACAAGAGTGGAACCTGCAACTCGAACATCAGCTCGATTCCAAAACCGCGTTCACCCTCGCCTACGTCGGAACCAAGGGTGACCACCTTTCCACGTTCTACGACATAAATCGTCCCGCTTACAACACCGGCATTAAGCCTTATCCATCGCTGGGCACGGTACCAGTCAATGACACCGAAGGAGCCTCGATCTATCATGGCTTGCACGCGCAAGTGGACCGCCGTCTGACCAAAGGCCTGCAGTTTGACGCCGCGTATACCTGGTCGCACGCCATTGATAACTCGCCCAGTGGTTTCGAAAGCGACTACCGCTATGGCGGCAACGTAGTGGACCCGTTCCAGTGGTGGACGAAGGAGCGTGCCAACTCCAACCTCGATGTGCGAAACCGGTTCGTCGTCAGTGCGATCTATGAACTACCTTTCGGCCGCGGCCGCACTTTCGGCGGCAACTGGAACGGTGTTGAGAATGCCGTTCTGGGTGGCTGGCAACTCAGCCCGCTCGTGACGTTGGCCAGCGGTTTTCCATTCGACGTCACCTGCACCTACTGCTACAGCCCCAGCACTCGTCCTAACTTGGTTGGGCCGCTCCAGCAGCTCAATCGCCCATCCGAGTGGTTCAATACCGCTTCGTTCCAGCCCAAGAGCGCGGCAACGAATCCTGTAACGGGCGTTCCGATCGCTCCGGGAGACTCTCCGAGAAACCCGTTCACAGGTCCAGGCACGAAGGTCGTCAACCTGAGTTTAGGCAAGAGTTTCACCTTCACCGAGCGCGTCCGGGCAGAGCTGCGCGGGGAGTTCTTCAACTTGTTTAACACACCGCAGTTCAGTCCCCCGGACGGCAACATGAATGACGGGAACTTCGGCAAGATCACGAGCCTGGGCTTCGACAGTCAGCGGGAGATCCAGGTCACATTCCGGGTTAGTTTCTAAAGCCTCAAACGAGGGGAACAGGCGAAGGCTGTTCCCCTCTCCCCCACTTCGCATAAGGTTGAATGCAATCACGAATACAAAATCGATTTTGTGTACTATTGCTGTTCGTATCGGTGGCTTTGCAGGGAAGGCTGGTTGCAGCCCAAAGCGCTGGGGCTCCGGCTGCGGATGCGGCTGCTCCTGGCGTGGAGAAGATCGAGCCGCCGAACTGGTGGATTGGCTTGCCGAATCCGATGCTGATGATTACCGGCGAACATCTCGCGGGAGCGCAGGTGTCAACGAAGACTCCGGGCATTCGTATCGCGCGCACTCTGGATGGCTTGGGAGGCCATTACGAATTTATCTGGTTGGAGATCAACAGCACAGTGTTGCCGGGAAAGGTTCGCCTCGATCTTGCGACGGCAGGCGGAGAGCAGGAAGTGGATCTGCTGTTGGACCGTCGCAATCCCGCAGGCGAAATCGCGACTGAGGGCGGCGGGTTCAATGGATTCGGTCCCGATGATGTCATCTATCTAATCATGCCTGACCGCTTTGACGATGGTGACCAGGGCAATAATTTCCCCAACTCCGGCGCCTACGACCGCAGCTTGCCACGTGCCTATCACGGCGGTGACCTGCGCGGCATTCAGCAGCGGCTGCCTTATCTCAAGGACCTGGGCGTCACCACGATTTGGATCACGCCGATTTATCAGAACGATGATCGCAAAGGCAACGACTATCATGGCTACGGAGCGACTGATCTGTATGCGGTGGAAAAACATTTTGGCACGCTTGCCGATTATCGCTCGCTGGTGAAGGCGGCCCACGAGCAGGGAATGAAGGTGCTGCTCGATATTGTTCCGAATCATGTTGGCCCTACGAATCCGTGGGTGGACAATCCGCCGACCGAACACTGGTTTCATGGCAGTCGCGAAAAGCATCTGGCGACCGGGGCATCCTTTGCCGCCGAGACGGACCCGCACGCGCCGCCACTCGAGTGGCGCAATACGCTGGAGGGATGGTTCGCCAACATTCTCCCTGACATGGGGACCGACGACCCGATCACGGCGCAATTCCTCCGCCAGAATGCGATGTGGTGGGCGGAGACGGGAGCGCTCGACGGTTTTCGCATCGACACGTTTCCCTATGTTGACCGAGCCTTCTGGCGCGACTTTCACTCCGACGTACACCGCACCTATCCGCGCTTCAGCACCGTGGGCGAAGTCTTCAACCCCGATCCCACCATGACCGCATTTTTCGTGGGAGGAAAGACTACCGATGGCATCGATACCGGTCTCGACACGGTCTTCGATTTCCCCATCTACTCGACGATCCGCAATGTCGTCCTGAAAGACACATCCGCGAAACAGCTTGAAGAAGTTCTGCGCCACGACTGGATGTTTCCCCATCCCGAAAATCTGGTCACTTTCTTCGCCAATCACGACATCAAGCGTTTCATGAGCGAGCCCGGCGCCACCGTGCAGAAGCTGAATCTGGCATTTTCTCTGCTGCTGACGCTCCGCGGCATCCCGGAGATTTATTACGGCGACGAGATCGGCATGTCCGGAGGCGACGATCCCGACAACCGGCGTGACTTTCCCGGTGGGTTCCCCGGCGACCAGCGGGATGCGTTTAATGCAGCAGGCCGCACTCACGAGGAACAGAGTGTGTTTACCCACGTGCGGGAGCTCTTGCACCTGCGGCACGACCATCCCGCCCTACGCAGGGGAGAATTGATTCACATTTTCGGCGACGATCAGGTTCTCGCTTATGTTCGGCAGTATGCGGGAGCTCCGGGCAGTCCCGCCGAGCAGTTGCTGGTGGTGATGAACAACGCCGACCAACCGAGGACGTTAGAACTCAACCTCAGCGATACTCCCGTTGCCAAGACTCGATCAGCAACCACGTTAATGGGGACGGGCGAAGCTGAATTCGCGAATGGTGCGGGGATCAAAGTTTCCGTGGCTTCGCGCTCGGTGGGCATCTATCAGCTGAAGTGAGTTCGTCGACTGAGGGCAAGTCGGTGTTTGGTGAAGACGAACAGAAGGTTACCCATGGGAGTCAAAAGGCACTTTCTCCTTCTCTTGATTTGCATCGCGACGGCGCCCGCAATGCTCGGTGGCCAGATGGCGCCCGGTGCGCCCGGCACCATCCCCACGTGGACTCCCGGCAGTAAAGAGGCCGTCGGCACCGCAACTTCCACGGACTCTCACGTCTGGTTCACGCTCCAGGGAGGCATCCTGACCGAGGTCTATTACCCGCGCCTGGACACCGCCGATGTGCATTCGCTCGAGTTCGCGGTGAGCGACGGAAAAACCGTGTGGATCGAATCCACGGACATGCTGCACTCGCTCTCGTCGATCGATGACAACGCGTTGGCCTATCGCCAGATCAGCAGCGATCCCGCCGGCCACTTTCAACTCACAAAAACCTACGCCACGGATCCGCATCGCGACACTTTGCTGATCGATGTGACCTTCTCCGGATCTCCAGCGTATTCGCTGTACGTGCTTTACGATCCGTCGTTGAAGAATTCTGGCTACGGCGATACCGGCTACAGCCAAGGGGATGCACTGGTTGCCGAGAAGGTTGACGTGGCCTCGGCATTGGTGAGCAGCAGCGGCTTCGCGCAAATGAGCAGTGGCTTCGCCGGTGCGAGTGATGGCTATACCGACTTGATGCTGCATCACAATCTCGCGTGGTCCTACGCTCGGGCTGAGAATGGCAACGTTATTCAGGCGGCCAAACTCGAAGGGGGTCACTTCACTCTGGCGCTTGGATTCGGAGCCGCACCGGCGTCGGCTGTGGAGAATGCACGCGCCAGCCTGAAGATTGGATTTGCATCGATCAACTCCGAATATGCGAAGGGATGGAATGAATACGCGCGCAGCCTTCGGCATGTGGATGAACGCTACGCCCGGCAATTCCGCCGAGCCGCCATGACCCTCAAGGCCCACGAGGACAAAACTTTCCGCGGCGCCATGATCGCCTCAATGAGCATTCCCTGGGGATTTGCGGTTAAAGCGGACGCACCGGGCGTGGGTGGATATCACTTGATCTGGGCTCGGGACCTTTATGAGGTCGCCAGCGCAATGTTGGTGGCCGGCGACCGCGCCGCCGCCGAGCGTGCCCTTGATTATCTCTTGAATGTGCAACAGAAGCCCGATGGCAGTTTTCCGCAAAATAGCTGGCTCGACGGCAAGCCCTATTGGACTGCGCTCCAGATGGACCAGGTCTCGTATCCCATGATTTTGGCCTGGCAGCTGGGCAAGGACGATGGCGCAACCTGGTCGCATCACGTTCGTCCGGAAGCTGAGTTTGTCGTGACCCACGGCCCGGCGACGCAGGAGGAGCGTTGGGAGGAAGTCCCAGGGTACTCACCTTCCACCGTTGCAGCCGAGATCGCGGGCTTGGTTTGCGCCGCGGATATAGCACGTAAGAATGGCGCCAATGACGATGCCGCTCGCTACCTCAAGACTGCAGACGACTGGGCAGGGAACCTGGAAAATTGGATGGTCACGAAGACCGGCCATTTAGGCGGATCGCTGGCGGCGCAGGGTTATTACATGCGCATCGACGACAACACCGATCCTAATGACGGCTATCAGCTTGATGTTCGCAATGGCGGAGGAACGTGGGACGAACGGGATGTGGTGGATGCCGGCTTCCTCGAACTGGTGCGGCTCGGCATTCGTCCTGCCGACGATCCGGCCATCGAGAATTCGATAAAGATCATCGACTCGACCATCCGTGTGCAAACTCCGCGAGGGCCGAGTTTCCGGCGTTACAACCATGATGGCTACGGCGAGACGCTGTTTGGAGGTCCGTGGCTCGGGCAGGGAATCGGCCGGATCTGGCCGATTTTTACGGGAGAACGTGGAGAGTACGAGGTTGCGCGCGGACACGATGGCTCGAGCTACCTCGATGCGATGGCAAACTTCGCCAACCCCGGAGGAATGATTCCCGAACAGGTTTGGGACCAGGCCGACCCTACGGAGTCGCGCTTTATCTATGGCTCAGGCACGGGGAGCGCGACGCCGCTGGCCTGGAGCATGGCTCAGTTCATCCGGTTGGTGGTCTGCGTCGAGGAGAAGCGCATCGTCGAGCAACCCGCCATTGTCGCGGACCACTTCCTGCGGCGCTCGGCAACGCAGAGCGCCAAAAGCAGCGGCAAGGAGTGACCGGATTGCCTTGTGCTTAATGCTATGATGCCGAAACGGCCCGGAGTAAGAACGGCACCCTAAATTATGGCGATCGTGACCTCGAATCGTTCTACCGCGGCCTCTCCTGACGCTTCGTCCTCTTACACTCTGCCGCTGGCGGTGGTGACCACGCTGTTCTTCATGTGGGGATCACTCACCTCGCTGAATGACGTGCTGATTCCCTATGCGCAGCACGTCTTCAAGATAAGACTTGATGCCAGCATGCTGATTCAGACGGCGTTCTTCTCGGCCTATTTTGTCTTTTCGATCCCAGCGGCCAAGATCATTGACTGGATTGGGTATAAGCGCGCAATCATAGTCGGACTGCTGACTATGGTCGCCGCATGCCTCGGGTTTTATCCGGCGGCACGGATCCCTTCCTTTCCGTTCTTCCTTTTCGCGCTCATTGTTCTGGCCACCGGAATTACGATCCTCCAAGTCGCGGCAAACCCGTACGTCGCAGTGCTTGGAAAACCGGAAACTGCCTCTAGCCGATTGAATCTCACCCAGGCCTTCAATTCCCTTGGGACGGCGATTTTTCCATGGATCGGCGCGCACTTGATCCTCGGTGCGAAGGCCACTGCGATGGCGCAGAGCGCCTCCCGGGAAGCGGACGCGGTGGTCAAACTGTATGTGTATTTTTTCAGTGCCGCACTCCTGCTGCTGACCCTCGCAATTGGTCTCTTCAAACTTCCGGCGATGGAGTCCGCCGAGCACCACATTGGCGAGAAGGTTGCCGATTCCATCTGGAAGCACCCCAACCTGGTTTTCGGTGCGATTGGGATATTTGTGTACGTGGGCGGTGAAGTCGCAATCGGCAGCTCGATCTCTAATTATCTGGCGCTGGACAACATTGGTGGCTTCATATCGCCGTCTAGCATTGCGGATCCAGGGGCTCGTTATCGCGCGGCCTTGGCAGTGGCCGCTGGATACATCTCGCTCTACTGGTCAGGCGCGATGGTTGGACGCTTTATCGGATCGGCACTGTTGCAAAAGATCAAACCCGGGAAACTCCTCGCATTTGCGGCGATCATGGCGGCCCTCTTGGTTACTGTTTCAGTACTCAGCAACGGGCACGTGGCCATGTGGTCCATTCTGTCTGTTGGACTGTTCAACTCAATTATGTTCCCTTGCATCTTCACCATGGGGATAGCTGAGCTTGGTCCCCTCACTGGCGATGGTTCCGGCATCCTGAATATGGCGATCGTGGGCGGCGCAATCATTCCATACCTCGTCGGCCGCACTGCCGTGCTAATCAATAGCCGCTACTATTCAGCGATGACTCAGGGAGAGACCAGCTGGGGACAAGGACTGCACTACGCCTTAATCGTGGCCATGCTTTGCTATCTCTACATCCTGTTCTTCGCGCTGAGCGGTTCGAAACCCAACAGCGAACGCCAGGCGCGGACGTAGGGAAAGATCGGCCGCGGAGTTTACATCACGCGCCGTCGCGGCTTAGCCGTGTAAGCCGCGGCATCAGGATCAGGATCAGACCATAGAACAACAGCGACGGCACCAGTGATGCGGCGTTGCCGAAACGCAAGTCCTCGAACAGCAGCTTGAGCGTGCCAAACGCGATGGCTACGTAAGCCACCCACACCAGTTCCGCGCGTTTCAGGCGCGAACCGCTGATTCCGAGGAGGAGCGCGACCAAGCAAATTACCACCGTCCGGACAACCGACAAGCGCGAAGCACTCAGCATCCCACCCGTCGAACCCAGGCTCACAATTACCATCACTGCCAGCGCTGCCACCACGCCGGCCACCAGCACGCAGGGCACGATCCAGAGCAGTCGCTGTTTTCGTTGACCGTTTGAAGCACGCGATCCAATGACGTAGCAAAGAACGGATGCGACTGCGACGATCCAGGCGCCGGCGTCCAGACCCGGCGGCACGGTTCCAGCCAGAGCATTCCCCGCGGAATTCAGAAGGCCGGAGAGGATTGCGGCCGCTGCCAGGTAGAACGACACGTGCATGCCCAGGCTGAGCTTGCCGGTGCGGGTGTAGAGGAAAGCCGCCGTTACCGCAGCCAGGCACCAGAACGGCGCCTGGAAGCCGGCGGGAAACAGCAGCCAGCTTCCCCCGAGCAGTAGTGCGACCGCATAGGCGGCGCTTACGCGGCGATTCCGAGTTTGTTCTTCGGCAGTGAATCGCGACAGTGCGCCCCAGTAGCACACCGCCGCCACCAGCAGGAAGAAGACACCCAGGGCCGGGGCAGGGCCCGAACTTGCGCGCAGCGTTCCAAGAGTTGCCAGAACAAATGCGACAATCCCCTGCACGATTTCAAAGATGGTGACGCGATGGCGTAAGGCGAAGGAACGAATCCCAATGCTGCCCCCATAGATGGCAAGCAGCGCCAGGCACAGTGTCGTGATCATGGTGATGCTGATGGGGCGATAGTCAGCCGATACGCCCTCGGAGGAGGTCATCAAATAGACAAGGAGCCAAACCGCGAAATCCGCTGCAATTGCGGGAACTGCTCTCAGAGTGAGCCTGTGTCCTAGCCATGCAGCTACCTCAGTAGCCAGGGCCACGGCGAGCAGCGCCGCCGTAAAAGGAACAAGGTCACGCGTTGCGATGATAAGCGCCAGAGCCGTGAGCACGGCTGCCAGAGTCGCCACCCACGGAATCATCTGCAAGTCCTGCCGCCACGACAGCGCCAAGGCAAGCACCACGAATGCAACCAGCACTGCCGCCGTGAACGCCGGCCACAAGATCTGGAAGCGTACAGTGGATTCCCACAGCAGCGGCGCGAGGATCAGTGCCGCTGTGATTGCGTAGGTAACACTGGCAAAGAAATTCACGCCGTGAGTTCTGACGGCCCAGACCAGCCACAGGCCGGCGTAAACAATGGCGACTATGAGCACAGGCCAGCGCGGAATAGTTCCCGACTCAGCCACCGCGCGCAGCAGGTATGCGCCGGCAATTCCGAGCACCGCTTTGCCAATCACGGGTAGTGTTCCGCCTGGCATCTCCGCTGGGGGGAAACCCCGCCACGTAGCCGGAGCCCGCGGTCTTTCCAGGGCAAAGTTCGCAGGCGCGGCAGGGGCCGGTGTCGCGTTCCCGGCCTTGCCCTCTAGCGCCGCAACGCGTCGCTCCAACTCCCCCAGTCGTTCGCTGAGGTGTTCTGTATCGGATGCGATTCTTCCGGTAGCCTGTGCCATTCGCTCCTCCGCATCTGCCCCGATAAAGAGGGCCTAGCCGGTTCCGTGCGCTGGCGCGGCGCCGGAGTTGGGCAAGGCTGACTCCGGCCAGGGTGGCAGGAGCTTCACCAAAACCCACAGAATGACAAAAGGAAGAATCATGAGCACGATCGCGGTTAACAATCCTTCCCGCGTGGCGAAACTCATCTTGTATGTCGTGTAGCCGAGGAAGCTCTTGGAAAAAAGCTGGCCGCCGATCACTACATTCCAGCGCATGGCAAAAATGCCGACCATGGTCAGACATCCGGCCAGTCCATAAATCCGTTTCCGTGCAATGTCGCTGAACTTGAGAACCTGGGTCAGGCCCAGCAGTAAGATTGGCGTCAGCGTGCCCAGGAGGATTTGGACGATTACCTGCGACTTCCACAGGCGCGTGTGCACCATGAAGTCCAGGCTGCGGAAGGACTCATCGGCCTCGTAAATGCGCTGCAGCAGGTCCAGCATCTCCAGGCTGAAGTCGATGATGAAGGTGTACATCAGATACTGGGCAATTTTGTCGAGGCAGCGCATGTCGATCGTTTGCCCGCGCAGCCGCGTCGAAAGCATGTAAAGCAACATCACCGCCGAGATGCCTGACACCATAGCCGAGAACACAAACACGATGGGCATCAGCGGCGACGACCACCAGGGGTTGGCCTTGATCGAACCAAAAATGAAGCCGACGTATCCGTGCAGAAGAAAGGCGGAAGGAATTCCAATCAGCGTGATGAAATAGCCGAGTCTCTCATCGATGCGCAACGATCGTTCGCTGATGTTGTTCGAGCCCAGGGTCAGGGCACGATAGACCAGACGTTTCCAGCCGATCGTGGTCTGGGAGAGCAACACAATTTCACGGCGGTAGTCGAGCCAGATCTCGAGCAGCAGCACGCCCATCAAGTACCAGAGATAGACAAAGCCGAACATCGCCATGGCGGAGGAGCGGTGCGGCGTCAGGTACATCTCGAGCGAGCGCTCGGGATGTCCCAGGTGCAGTTGCAGCGGCAGCGGCGCCACCAACAGAAAGGCGAGGGCCGTGAGCAAGGCGAGCCGGTAGGTGGGCTTTACCGCATCCACTCGGAACACACGCTCGAGCGACGCGAGAATGAACGCGCCCGCCACCAAGCCCGTGATGAAGGGGTAGAGAACGATCAGGATGCTCCACTGGAGCTCCACCTCGTTCGGATACATGAAGCCTTCAACCGGTATGTGCACGAGCCTCCTTAGCGCACGGAACTTATCTCACCGAACCATCCATGCCGTTGTAAAAAACCTTCGCCCCCGTCGCCATGTGAGGTTTCAGAACCTGCACGTTGTGTGTGCGCAAGAATTCATGAATCGGATCCTTAGGATTCTTCAAGTCGGCGAGCTGCCGAGCTCCCGTGGGGCAGACCTCGCAGCACGCAGTAGTCAATCCCTTGGTGATGCGGTGATAACAGAGCGTGCACTTCTCCGCCGTATGGGTTTTGGGATTGATGAACCTGCAGCCGTAGGGGCACGCCTGTACGCAATAGCGGCAGCCCAGGCAGTAGTTCTTGTCCACCAGCACAACTCCATCCGGCGTGATGAACGTCGCGCCCACCGGACAAACCTGAGTGCAAGGCGAATCCGCGCAGTGGTTGCAAAGCTTGGGAACGAAGAAGTTCTTGCCGCCATCGTCGGCATGGGGAGGGAAGCCGTCCTTGCCCCCATTGGGCGATTCCACCTCCGGCCTTTCGATCTTCCAGTCGGCCACGTGGTAGCGCTCGATCCAGGTGCGGAAGTAATCGTCCGGAACGTCGTTTTCTTCAGAGCAGGCGCGCACACAACTGCCGCAGCCGATGCACTTGGGGATGTCGATCAGCATGGCCCACCAGTGCTCGGTCATCTTGTAGTTCGGCGAAGCCTCTGGTGTTCCCGCGAGGACGAATTTCCACGCGACCGCGGCGGCGGGCAAGAGCATCAGCAATCGGCGGCGGGTGTTGTCCATTATTTCCTTCCCTCCGCCGCAGGCTTTGTTGTCGCGGCCTTCTCGGGTTCAGTCTCGATCTTGGGACGATGCGGCTGATGGCAGGTGTCGCAGGCGATTCCTCCGGAGTGATCCGCGATAACAACTTGAGGAAAGCCCTTCGGCTTGGCGCTGTTGGCTTGGTGGCAGCGGGCACACACCACGGCTGTGTCCAGTTTCTTGGGTTGTACCGATCCGGGATCATCGGCGTGCCTGGCCAAAGCTCCGTGGCAAGCCTCGCAAGCAACCACCACATGCTTGCCAAGCTTCTTCTGGTCTACGACGTCGGTGTGGCAGGCCTCGCAGGTGTCGCGTCCGGCAAATGCAATCGGTCGGGCCGCGACCTCACCGATCGCCGCTCCTCGATAGTGGCCATACTGCCCAAAGCTGTGAGGTACGACGGCGGCGCGCAGAATTACGAATGCCACCAGCGCGATGGCGATGACGGCAGCCAGCCGAATGAGGTGTTCGATGTCCTTAAACAAGCTCGCGTCCCCTGGGTTCTATTGCCCGGCACGATCTGCGCCCAAAATTGCGCAATGCTCTTTGATACCCGGGATTCTTCCGGGGAGCGATGATGGAACTCACAAGGGGTTGTGACGGTAATCACTCTGGTCAGTGATGTTGAATCACTTTCGCGATGCGCTCGAAGGCCCAGTTGATCTCTTCGCGGCTGATGACGAGGGGCGGAGCAATGCGAATCACACGGTCATGCGTCTCCTTGCACAGGATCCCTTCTTCCTTGAGCGCTTCGCAGTAGGGACGGGCCGGGCTGCGGAGTTCGATGCCGATCCACAGGCCTTTGCCACGCACCACTTTCAGGTCGGAACTGCGCAGGGTTTGCAGCAGGGTCAGGAAATAAGCGCCGAGTTCGGCGGAGCGCTCCACCATTTTTTCTTCGATGAGGACGCGCAGCGCGGTGCGGGCGATGGCACAGCCCATGGGGTTGCCGCCGAAGGTGCTGCCGTGGTCGCCGGGTTTGTACACGCTAAGAATCTCCCGCGACGCTAACACCGCTGACACCGGATAGAACCCGCCAGCGAGCGCTTTGCCGACGATCAACACATCGGGTGTGACAGCCTCGTGCATGTAGGCAAAGAGTTTGCCGGTACGTCCCAGGCCGGACTGAATTTCGTCCACCATCAGCAACACGTCGTTGTGGCGGCAGATCTCCGCCGCTTCGCGAAGAAAGCCCTCGGGCGGGATGACGATTCCGGCCTCGCCTTGAATGGGCTCGACAAGAAATGCGCAGGTCTTGGGAGTGATCGCGGCGCTGAGGGCGCGAGCATCGCCGAAGGGAATGACTTTGAATCCCGGAGTGAACGGGCCAAAACCGTCGCGATACTGTTCGTCGCTGGAGAAGCTCACAATAGTGACTGTGCGGCCATGAAAATTGTTGGCGCAGACGATGATTTCGGCCTTGTCTTGGGGAATGCCCTTGATCTTGTAGCTCCACTTGCGCGCGGTCTTGATCGCGGTTTCAACGGCTTCCGCGCCTGAGTTCATAGGCAGCACCATGTCGAAGCCGGTTAAGTCATGGAGCTCTTTGCAGAGCAGCGGGAGTTGCTCATTGCGGAAGGCGCGCGAGGTGAGAGTAACTTTCCGCGCCTGCTCCTCCAGAGCTTGCAGGATCTTGGGATGACAGTGTCCTTGATTCACCGCGGAATAGGCAGCCAGGCAGTCGAGATAACGTTTGCCCTCAACGTCATACACCCAGACGCCTTCGGCACGCTCGATTACTACGTCGAGCGGATGATAGTTATGAGCTCCGTACTGGTTTTCGAGTTCGACAAAGTCCTGGGTGTGCAGGGGGTGCTCGATGAATTGCGTTGTCATAAGTTCCTTTTCTCGTCATTTTCTTGCTGCTAATTTCTTTCACCATGCACTGCGTGTCTGCACTCTTATTCCAACAGCATGGTCAACAGCGCCATCCGGACATAAAGCCCGTTTGTGGCCTGGCGGAAATACATGGCTCGGGGATCGGCATCGACCGACTTGTCTAACTCAACCGTGCGAGGCAAGGGATGGAGGATCAACGCGTCCGCCTTCATGCGCTGCACCACGGTCGAATCGATGGCATAACGCCTGAGGCCGTTCACATCCCGCACTCGCTCGGGCCGGATACGAGTCTGGTACACCACATCCACTTCCCCGATCACGCGGTCAATATCCGACTCCAGTTCGTAGCGGACGTTATGCTCGTCGAGATAGTCCAAAATGTCAGGCTTCATCTGCAGTTGCGGTGGGCTGACGAAGAACATCTTTACCCGTTCAAACTTGGCCAGCAGGTAGGCCAGCGAGCGCGCCGTGCGCCCTTTGTCCAGTTCGCCGATGATGGCCACGCTGAGGCCATCGAGCGGTCGCTGCCGGTAAATGGTGTAGAGGTCGAGCAACGCTTGAGTGGGATGCTGCCCGCCGTTGCCATCGCCGGCATTGATCACCGGCACCGGCGAGACGTCGGCTGCGCGCCGCGCGCCGTGATCTTCGGGATGCCGGATGACAATCACGTCAGAATAGCCGCCGATAATCCGGATGGAGTCTTCCACCTGCTCGCCTTCGACCTCCGAGGAAAACGTGCCTGCATTCTCCGTGGACAAAACCCTGCCGCCGAGGCGCTGCATGGCGGCCTCAAACGACAGCCGGGTTCGCGTGGAGGGCGCATAAAAAAGCGTGGCCATGATGCGGTTCTGGTAGTCGAGCGAGCCTCCGCGGGCCACCACGCGCTCCATGCCGCGCGACCGCTCGAACAGTTCCATGAGCAGGGGAACGGTGAACTGCTGGGACTCGACAACATGTTTCAAGGTCGTCCCGGCTGCTGGCACTGATTCAGGATGTGTTGGTTTGAGGGGTGTGATCGTGGGTTGTGGCATTAGCGTCCTCCCACCGGGAGTTGAAGCTCTGCGTTCAGTTCGATCTTTACACGTTCGTTGTCGGGGAATATGTGAGTGCCCACCGGCTCTGCGCCTTCCGACCCAACGACCGATTGGCACAGATTCTTGCAAGAAGTAATGATGGCTTCCTTCCCGCCATGGCGCAGAAAGCGCAATACGGATTCGATTTTGGGGCCCATGTTGCCCGGTGGGAAATGGCCTGCCTTCGCGTACTCTTCCAACTCAGCCGCGGTCACTTGCCGCAGCGGACGCTGCGAGGGCTTCTTGTAGTCCAGGTATACGTAGTCGGTGTCAGTGGAAATCACGAAGAGATCTACGCCGACGCTTGAAGCCAGCGATGCGGAAGCGCGGTCCTTGTCGATGACCGCCTCGACTCCCTCTAGTCTTCCGTCTTTGCAGACCACCGGAATGCCTCCGCCACCGCAGGCGATTACCAGTACGCCCCGCTCGACCAGATCGCGAATGGCTTCCAGTTCGACAATCTCGATGGGCTCCGGCGACGGAACCACGCGACGATAGCCGCGGGCCGCGTCCTCGACGATCTCCCATCCCAAAAGACGCTTGCGTGCCTCGGCATCGGCGCGCGAATAAAAAGGACCGATCGGCTTGCTGGGATGCTTCATCGAAGGATCGTCGGCCGACACCACGCTCTGGGTGAGAACGGTCGCGACCGGCACATGCAGGCCTGCCTGCTGCAGTTCGGCTTGCAACGCTTGCTCGAGAAGATATCCGATCTCACCTTGGGTGGAGGCTCCGCAGACGTCGAGCGGGTGCCCAGGGACCTGGCTCGCTCCCCGTTCCGAACGCAGAAGCTCTGCCCCAACCTGCGGACCATTGCCGTGGGTGAGCACGATGCGGTAACCGGCACGGATCAGGCCAACGATCTGGGCCGCGGTGCTCTGAGCGTTGGCGCGTTGCTCGGCGATGGTCCCTTTTTCGCCTGCGCGAATCAGGGAGTTTCCGCCCACGGCAAGGAGCATGGTTTTCATAAGTAGTGGCTAGTGGCTAGCAGCTAGTAGCTAGGTTCCAAGGTTCATGACCGCGGGCTGTGGTTTGCGCTCCTCGCCCTTAGTCCTAACTACTGTGTTCGTCCTTTGCAGACCATGCACGGAGCCCTGTCAGCACGCGACCAACCTCGTCCACTCTTGACAGCAATTCAGAACAGGATTCCTCGCTTACATAGTGCATGTTCTTTGCGATCTCGATTTGCGTTTCAACCTCTGCCAGGGAACCGCGTGCGAGGCCCACGAATTGATGCAACTCGTTTCGCGAATTCCGCCCGTACCCTTCCGCGATGTTGCTTGGAACCGAAACCGCTGCCCGCCTGAGCTGGCTTACCAGTCCGTACAGCTCATCCTTTGGAAAGTCCCGGGTAATCCGATAGATTTCGGTCACCAACTTCATCGCTTTCTGCCAAGCGACGAGGCTTCGATGACCACGCATGCTGATTACGGTTGCCACTTGTTTTTCCTAACTGCTAGCTGCCAGCAACTAGCGACTCCTCCTACACGTGCACCGACTCCTGCAGCTCCACCAGTCCCGGCAATTTGACGAACTCACCTTTCATCAATTCCAGCATGATCGCCTTTTGCGAGTGCAGCCGGTTCTCCGCCTGCTGAAACACCAGCGAGCGTGGCGAATCGATAACGTCGTTGGTGACTTCTTCGCCGCGATGTGCCGGCAGGCAATGCAGGAAGATCGCGTCCCGCTTGGCCCGGCGGAACAGCGTTGCATCCACCTGGTAGGGCAGGAACATGTGTCTCCGGATTTCTGCCTGGGCTTCTTGCCCCATGCTGGCCCACACGTCGGTGTAGATCACATCCGCGTCTGCCGCCGCCTCTTCGGGGTCGTTGGTTACCGTGCAAGTGCCACCGGTTTCAGCGCCGCGTGTGCGGGCCCACGCCACAGACTCCGCATCGAGTTCGTAGCCCGGAGGCGTGGCCAGCCAGAAATGCGCGCCCAGCTGGGCTCCGGCAAACAGCAGGGAACGAGCCACATTGTCGCCGTCGCCGACATAGGTGATCTTCAAACCCTCCAGATTGCCTTTGGCCTCCCAAATAGTGAGGTAGTCGGCCATCGCCTGGCAGGGATGACTGTAGTCGGTGAGCCCGTTAATGACCGGAATGCTGGCGTAGCGCGCCATTTGCTCCACGACTTCGTGAGAGAAGGTGCGGACCATGATGCCCTGCACCATGCGTTCCAGATTCTTGGCCACATCATAGACTGACTCGCGCTTACCGAGACTAATCTCGGTCGGAGAAAGATAGAGCGAGAATCCGCCCAACTGCTGGATGCCAACATCGAACGTTACCCGGGTGCGTAAAGAAGGTTTCTCGAAGATCATGGCCAGAGTCTGGCGCCGGAGTGCGGTGCTGAAGGCGGTCGGATCAGACTTGACTTGGCGGCCAAGAATCAACAGGTAGAGAATCTCCGAGGGCGAGAAATCTCGAATGGACAGAAAATCTTTGCCAGTCATTTTCGGACTCCTATCAGTGCGGGCTCGTGCTCATGCTGGTGCTCGCGCGCAAACTTGACCAGCAGTTCGGCCAGGCCGGGCTTGGTAAGTTCTTCGACTTCATAGGTAACGCGCAGAGTCGGCTTGTCGAGCTTGATCACCCGCGCGAGGTCAATGGGGGTAGCGATCAGCACCAGGTCGCAGGGAGTACGGCGGATGGTTTCCTCGAGTTCGTGGCGTTGCATCGCGCTGTAACCCATGGCGGGCAGAAGGTTCGTCAGGTGCGGAAAACGCTCGTAGGTGCCGCGGATCGATCCCACGGCATAAGGACGCGGATCGACCAACTCCGCCGCCCCGCATTGCCGCGCCGCCACGACGCCAGCGCCGTAGGGCATTTCTCCGTGGGTGAGTGTGGGGCCATCCTCCACCACCAGCACACGCTGTCCTTTGACCACTACCGGTTCGGGAACCGAGACGCGGCAGGCCATCTCAAAGACAGCTGCCTTCGGGTTGTTGAGTTTTATGTTTCGTCGAACCGTTTCAATGTCAAACGGCTGGGCGGTGTCGACCTTGTTGATCACGATCACATCGGCGCGCCGCAGATTGACCTCGCCGGGGAAGTAAGCCAGTTCGTGGCCGGCACGGTGCGGATCCACGACTACAATTTCCAGATCGGAGGTGTAGAAAGAAGTGTCGTTGTTGCCTCCGTCCCACAAAATGACGTCCGCTTCTTCTTCTGCTTGCTCGAGAATCTTTTCGTAATCCACGCCCGCATACACCACAGTCCCCTTGCTGATGTGCGGTTCGTACTCTTCGCGCTCCTCGATGGTGCACTGTTGCACGTCGAGGTCCTCTAAAGTGGCGAAGCGTTGGACCGCTTGTGCCGTAAGGTCTCCGTAAGGCATGGGATGCCGAATGACCACCGGCCTTCGACCCTGCCGGCGCAACTCCTCGGCAACCAGGCGCGAGACCGGGCTCTTGCCGCATCCGGTTCGCACCGCACACACAGAAATGACGGGAATCGAGGAGGTAAGCTGCGTGCGTCCGGTTCCCAGGAGCCAGAAGTCGGCGTCCGCCGCCACGGCGCGGGAGGCCAGATGCATCAGGTTCTGGTGGGAAACGTCGCTGTAGGAAAAAACCACGGCGTCAATCTCGTATTCGGCGACCAGTTTTTCCATATCCTTCTCTTCCAGGATAGGAATGCCTTCCGGATACAAGGCTCCGGCCAGTTCTGCCGGATAACGCCGTCCGGCAATGTCAGGAATCTGAGTGGCTGTGAAGGCGACTACGTGGTAGTTGGAATTATCGCGAAATACGACATTGAAGTTGTGGAAGTCGCGGCCTGCGGCCCCAAGAATCAAGATTCTTTTCATGGCTACCCCCTAGCGGAGATGATTACTTGCTATCTTCCCGCTAGACGGCAACTGTGGCAGTACCGCCAGTCACAGATGAGGGTGAGTTTTGGCACAAGCGGAATGACTTGGCAGATGCATAAACAACTCATTATTTATCAGCGTGATAGAAAGAATGCATAAACTTTTGACTGAGATCTTTGATCCTCTGCAATCGGGGGCTCGGTTATTTCGTGGAAGCCTGGGTCGAATGTGTGTCATATGACATTCATCACTCCTCATCGTGATTGCTATCACTGTCGAGCGCGGATCACGGCATTGGGTCTGAGCTTTGATCCGTACCCGGGAAAGACCTAAACTCAAGTTGCCCCAAATGGTCAACCGCAAGCTCATCCTGGCGTGGTTTTTCGTGGGGCTGGCCTGTGCGGGCCTCTCTGCGCAGACCGCGCAAGTCGAAGGTATCGTCCGCGATACCAGCGGTGCCGTGATTGCGCACGCGTCAGTACACCTGCAAAACGATTCCTTCCGCGCGATGACGGCAACGGATGACAACGGCCGGTTCTCCTTTTCCCGTGTGGCGGGCACAACTGGAATGCTCGAAGTGAACGCCGAGGGATTCACCGCTGCGCGCCAATCCTGGAAGCTGGAAGCGAACCAGACCACACACCTCGAAGTAGTCTTGCAGCCTTTGTCCGCGAACGAGCAAGTCACGGTCTCAGCGGCCCGCACCGAAGTTCGTCTGTCGGAAACTCCGGGCAGCACGATTCTGCTTTCCAGCCCCGATCTTGCCGCCACTGCCGCTCTCCGGCTGGACGACGTGTTGCGCCAGGTTCCCGGCTTCTCGCTGTTTCGCCGCTCCAGCAGCCGCACCGCGAATGCTTCCAACCAGGGCGTTTCGTTGCGCGGACTGGGAGGAACCGCCGCCAGCCGCGCTTTGGTTCTTGAAGACGGCATTCCTCTGGTCGATGCCTTCGGCGGTTGGGTCTACTGGGATCGCGTTCCACCGGAGGCGCTCTCCACCGTAGAGGTATTCCGCGGCGGCGCGTCGAATCTCTACGGCAGCGACGCGCTCGGGGGAGTCGTGCAGTTCATTACTCGCCAGCCGCAAGCTCCGGCCCTCAGGCTTGAGACTTCCTACGGCAGCGAGCGCACTCCCGATCTTTCCTTCTGGACTGGAACCCGTGAGGGTCCGTGGGACGTGTCACTTGATTCGGAGATGTTTCGCACGGATGGCTTCGTGATCGTCCCGGTTTCGCTTCGAGGCACGATCGATACGCCCGCCAATTCTGAAGATGCAACTGTCGACCTGAACCTCGGCCACCAGCTCGGCGGCCAGGGAAGAATCTTTGGGCGCGGCAATTTCTTCACTGAGTTCCGGCATAACAGCACGCCCATCCAAACCAACGACACGCGATCGGGTGAAGGAGCTTTCGGTCTCGACCGGCAATTCGGTGGCGACGACTCGCTCAGCCTGCGCGCCTACGGTCTGGTGCAGGGCTACAACCAGGCATTCTCCGCGGTCGCAAGCGACCGCAACAGCGAAGCGCTGACCGACCTGCAGCACGTCCCCGAGCAGGTCGGCGGCGGCGGGGCGCAGTGGACCCACTTCCTCGGCAAAAATCAAACCCTGATCGCCGGCGTCGATCTGATGGAAGTCATGGGCGCCAGCGATGAGCAGTTCTACTCAGCAGGGGCAAACACCCGAAACAATGCGGCCGGAGGACGGCAACGCATTCTGGGGTTGTTCGGCGAAGACCTGCTGCGCTTGCGCGAGAAGTGGACCATCATTCTGGGTGGCCGCTTTGACGACTGGAGCAACTTCAACGCGAGTTCCATCTGCACCCCGGTTTCCGGCTCTTGTTCCACTTCACCCAGCGCGCAATATCCCTCCCGCAGCGCCACGGCTTTTGATCCGCGCCTCTCAGTGTTGCGATCGCTGAACAGCCACGTCTCGCTGACCGGTTCCATCTACCGCGCGTTTCGTGCGCCCACGCTGAATGAGCTCTACCGCACCTTCCGTGTGGGAAATGTCCTCACGTTCAACAATCCGTCGCTGAATGCCGAACGCCTGACCGGCGCGGAAGCTGGAATCAACATCGCGGGATGGGACGGCAAACTCGGCCTACGCGGAACCTTTTTCTGGAGCGACATCGTCGATCCCGTGCAGAACGTGACCATCGCTCAGACATCGACGTTGATTACGCGCGAAAAAGAAAACCTTGGTCGCACCCGATCGCGCGGGGTCGAGATTGATGGCGTGGTGCACGTCAACCGCGACATCCAGATTTCCGCGGGCTACGAATTCACCGCGGCCACGGTGGTGAGTTATCCTTCGCCTCCTGTCATCCCTCTGGTCGGGCTGGACGTGGCGCAAGTCCCGCGCAATGTTTTTACCTGGGAAGCTCGCTACTGGAATCCCTCGCGGCTGCTGCTCAGCCTGCAGGGACGTTTTGTGGGCAGGCAATTCGACGACGACCAGAACCTGTTTCCTCTGGATCGCTTCTACACCATGGATCTGGAAGTTGGCCGCGCGTTCACCCGGCAACTGGAACTATTTGCCGCCGCCGAGAATCTGCTCGACGAGCGCTACCAGGTTGCGCGCACGCCCATCGTCAACATAGGCCCACCCATTCTGTATCGTGTAGGAGTACGGTTGAACTTTCCCGCTGAACGCTAGCGGCGTCACCGTAACTCCTAGCAGCAGCCCATCTTCACTTCGCCGGTAGCGGTAAGCGGAGGACCGAAGGCCTCCACTGGCGCGGGAGCACCGTTGGAAACTGCGATCCAGCGTCGCACGGCATCGAATACGACAAGAACTACGCCCAGAATAAAGATCGTCATCAACACCGTATCCAGATAGCCGGTGAATACCTGACCGGGCTTGGAAGTCAACGGCCAGAAAATGTTCTTGATCCCCAGCACTCCCGCGGTCAGCGTAGTCACGCCTACGAAACACATGGGAACAGCCGTGATCCATGCATATTTAGCCTTGCCCATGTTAATCAAGAAGGTCGTGGTCACCGCAAGTGCGATGGTCGCCAGCAACTGGTTTCCGGTTCCGAACAACGGCCATATCGTGGAAATATTTCCGGTGTAGATCAAGTATCCCCAGCCCAGAACCACCAGGGAGCTGGTGATCAGATTTCCGGGCCACCAGGCGTTGTTGCCAAAGGGCTTGTGCACTTTGCCCATGAGTTCCTGTAGGACGTAGCGGGCCACGCGGGTTCCCGTGTCCACGGTGGTGAGGATGAACAGCGCTTCGAACATGATGGCGTAGTGATACCAGTAGCCCATCAGGCGAGCCATCCCGGGTAGTCCCTTGAAGATTTGCGCCATGCCGATGGCCAGCGATACCGCGCCTCCGGTTCGTCCCGCGAGTTTTTCGCCAACCTCGCGCGAGAACATATCCAAATTGACTGTGTTCAAGCCGAGGTGGCTGAAGACGGCCGCCGGTGTGTTGATCGCGAAGTAATCGCCGGGAGATAGGGAGCAGGCCGCAATCAGCGCCAGGATGCCCACGATGGATTCGCACATCATGGCGCCATATCCGATAAAGCGGGCGTCGGTTTCCTTATCCAGCATTTTGGGTGTGGTACCGGAAGACACCAGCGCGTGAAAGCCCGAGATCGCGCCACATGCAATCGTGATGAAGAGGAAGGGGAACAGCGTCCCCTTGATGATCGGGCCGCCGCCGTGAACGAATTGCGTGAAGTTGGGAAATTGAATGTTGGGATGAACGATGAAGACGCCGATTACCAAAACAATGATCGTGCCCAGCTTGACGTAGGTCGAGAGATAGTCGCGCGGTTCAAGCACCAGCCAGACGGGAAGAATCGAAGCCACCAGACCGTAGATGGCCATGAGAATCGTGATCTGATGAGGCGTGAAAGTAAGCGCTGATGCAAATCCGCTCTGGGCCACCCAATGGCCGGCAACCACGCTGCCAAGCAGAAGCACGACACCAAAAATGCTGGGGCCGGTAACCTTAATCTGCCCGGCGTGGCTCTTGAACATCCACAAGCCCATGATGACAGCGATGGGAATCGTCATGCCGATGGTGAAGACGCCCCACGGACTGTTGGAAAGCGCGTTGACCACCACGATGCCGAGGCCGGCCAGCGTCACCAGAAGAATAAAGAGCATGGCGATCATGGCCACCAGGCCGGCAAAGGGACTGATTTCGGTACGGGCAATGTCCGCCAACGAGCGGCCGCGGTGACGTACGGAAGCCACCAGCACGGTGAAGTCTTGCACGCACCCTGCGAGGACGCCGCCGATTAATATCCACAAGAAGCCGGGGGCGAAGCCAAACTGTGCCGCCAGCGTCGGCCCCACCAGCGGTCCCGCTCCCGCGATGGCCGCGAAGTGATGGCCGAAGAGCACCCACTTTGGAGAAGCGACGTAGTTATGTCCGTCAGGATATACGTGCGCCGGAGTGGTGCGGCGATCATCCAGCGCCAGGGCTTTGGCGGCAATGAAAGCACTGTAATAACGGTAGGCAATGGCGTAGACGCACAGCGCACCCAACAAAACCGGGAAAGTATTCATTTTTCGCTCCATGCAGGCAGGGAGTGGCCGATCCTGCCAGCCTAATGGAAGGCATCCTACACCCATAGCGGAATCCAGCACAATGACTTCTCTCACGCAAAATAAAGGCTACAATGTCGGGCACGGACCGCTGCCGTACCGAAAGGATCGCCTATGCACATGCCACGAGAAAAGAACGGGGCAACTCAGGAACAAGGTCTTGTCCGCTTTGGGCTGGGCTTGGCCAACTGGAGTGAGCGCTGGTTTCCGGATCCGCTGGTCTTTGCCCTGCTGGGAATCGTAGTGGTCTTTGGCGCCGGCCTTTTCCTTCATCAGAGCCCAGCCAAGCTCGCCATCCAGGGTGGGAAGAATTTTTGGACTCTGGTTCCATTTACCATGCAGATGGTGATGATCATCATAGGCGGATATGTGGTCGCGTCGACGCCGATCGTGTATCGCGCGCTTCGCGCCTTGGCGGAGATCCCGAAGACGCCGCGGCAGGCGGTCGCGCTGGTGGCGCTGCTATCCATGTTGACCTCGCTGATCTCCTGGGGCTTGAGCCTGATTTTCAGCGGACTCTTCGTGCGGGAACTGGCGCATCGCGTCAAGGGAATGGACTATCGCGCCGCCGGTGCTGCTGCATATCTCGGGCTGGGCGCGGTATGGGCCATGGGCCTCTCTTCATCCGCGGCCATGCTGATGGCGACCAAGTCCGCCATGCCGCCGACATTGTTCAGCATCAGCGGCCTGATCCCGCTCAAACAAACCCTCTTCTTGTGGCCAAGCATTGCGACGACGGCGATCCTTATTGTGCTCTCGGTATTGATTGCTTACTTGTCCACGCCCTCGCCCGAGCATGCCAGAACCGCCGAATCCTACGGCATCCAATACGAGCCGATCCGCTCCAGCCTCGAGGAGAAGACCAAGCCTGGCGAGTGGCTGGAATACAGTCCGCTCCTCACGATTCTGGTCGCTGCGCTCCTGTGCTGGTATCTGGTTGACGTCTTCCGCACCTCTCCCCAAGGCGCACTGGCCGCGCTCGACCTCAATACTTACAACCTCATGTTCATCACGGTTGGGCTTCTGTTGCACTGGCGTCCGAAGCGCTTTATGCGAGCTGTGTCGGAGTGCATTCCAGCCACCGGCGGCGTGCTGATCCAGTTTCCGTTTTATGCGGTCATCTTCGGAATGATCGTAGGAACGGGGATTGCCGACGTGTTGGCGAAACTGTTCGCCTCCATCAGCACGCACAACACGTATCCGTTGCTGGTGGCGATGTATTCGGCAGTGCTCGGCGTATTCATTCCTTCGGGCGGAAGCAAGTGGGTGATCGAGGCGCCCTACGTTCTGCAGGCTGCGAACCTGCATCAGGTGCATCTGGGCTGGGTGGTGCAGATCTACAACGCCTCGGAGGCGCTGCCGAATCTGGTCAATCCCTTCTGGATGCTGCCGCTGCTGGGCATCTTGAAATTGAAGGCTCGGGACATTGTGGGCTATGGAGTGCTGCAGTTGATGGTTCACATCCCGGTCGTGTTCTTCCTGTGCTGGCTGTTTGCGCGATACATTCCGTACTTGCCGCCGATGAAATAGCGGGCGACGGGGTCTCACCGACGTGCGGTTGTGCGAGACTGCGGTCTTGCCGGATAAAAGATAAAATTGGTGCAGCTTCTGCGGCGAGGAAAACGAATGCACTTCGAACAGTTTTATCTGGGCTGTCTTGCGCACGCGTCCTACATGCTGGCTTCCGAAGGCGAGGCTGTCGTGGTGGATCCGCAGCGTGACGTGGAGATTTACCTCAAGGCCGCGGAGGCGAATCATGCTTCCATTCGCCACATCTTCGAGACCCATCTCCATGCCGACTTCGTTTCCGGGCACAGAGAACTGGCGGCGAGAACCGGCGCGCGCATCTACATCGGGGCGCAGGCCGAGGCAACTTTTCCTCACGTTGCGGTCGAGGACGGGTTCCAGTTGCGTGTTGGGAAGATTCGGATTACCGCCTTGGAAACGCCGGGGCACACGCCGGAGAGCATCTGTCTGGTGATTGCGGACGAAGAGAAATCTCCCGCGCCCTGGGCGGTTCTGACCGGCGATACGCTGTTCCTGGGAGACGTGGGCCGTCCTGATCTTTCCAAGCGTTTCACTCCCACACAACTGGCGGGGATGCTCTATGACAGCCTGCACAACAAAGTTCTGAAGCTCGCGGATGGCGTTCTGGTTTATCCGGCGCATGGGGCGGGTTCGCTCTGTGGGCGCAACATGCGGGCCGAGCGCGTTTCCACCATGGGCACCGAGCGGCTGACGAATTACGCGTTGCAGATCAAGAGCAGGGAAGAGTTCGTAAAGCAGTTGACCAGCAACCTGCCGGCTCGTCCAGCGTACTTTTTGCAGGATGCCGAAATCAATCGCGCCGGGGCGCCCGCGCTATCCGATCTTCCGGCCCTGCCTCCCGTCGAACCTGCCGAATTGAAAACTCTGCTGGCCGAAGGCGCTATCGTGCTCGACGTTCGCCCGGGCGAGCAGTTCGCGGCCGGGCACGTGCCGGGGTCGGTGAACATTGCGTTGTCGGGGCAGTTTGCCTCGTGGGCGGGAGCGCTGCTGGGCTTGGCAGCTTGTCCCGTGTTAATTGCGGAATCGCAAGAGGCGGTGTCGGAAGCACGAATGCGGCTGGCGCGCATCGGTCTGGAGGATGCGCGCGGATACCTCAAGGGAGGCTTCGAGGCGTGGAGTCAGGCCGGATTGCCCTTGGCCGCGCTTCCGCAAATTGGCGTGGAAGCGCTCAGCGACAGGTTGCAGGGTCACGGCCTGCAGGTGCTGGACGTGCGCCGTGAGCCCGAATGGGAAGCCGGTCACATCGAAGGCGCAGCCTGGTGGCCGTTGGATAACTTCAAAGTCGCGCCCCCGGAAATCGATCGCAGTATTCCCATTGCCGTTCATTGCAAGGGAGGCTATCGCAGCATGATCGCCTGCAGCCTGCTGCGGCGTGCCGGTTTTCAGAACGTGGTCAATGTGGTGGGAGGCTTCGATGCGTGGCAGCAGGCGAAACTTCCTGTCGTTACCGAGAAGCCCGTTGAAGCCTGAGTTGATCACGGCGACTCAGGGAGAGCGGGTTCTGAGCTTAAGCGCCTGTTGACAACAGTTGCGTTCGAGCGAGCCTACGTCTCGTCAGCAAATCCGTCATACTCCCTCGAATTCTCTCCTCGACTCACGAGCGCCGCAGGTCCGGGGATGCCGACCTATCGGGACTCTGGCGGAAACTGTGATAGAACACAATTTACGGTGTCCCTAAACAGAAGGCAGAATATGGCTCAACGGTGGGTGATAAAGTGCATTGTCCTACTAGTGGTCATCGGTGCGGCAGGATGTTCTTCAAAGCACGTTAGAACTAATTTAGCTCGGTTGCAGGGAACTCCATCGCCCCGCACGATTCAGATTCTTGCAAGTTCATCAATCGGTGGTCGTCCAATGCGTGAAGATTCTCCTCTACGCGACCGGGTTGCAAAGGCTTTTCAAAAGCAATTTCCAGGTGCCTTATTAGATGAATCCCAACCGGACATGGTGGTGTATTTCACTATGAGTGATTACGTGCCAGGATGTTTGCCGAATTGCAAGAAATTTAGGACCTATCGCAACTGGTCATGTGAGGTGGTGGTTTCTACGGTAGAGTCTGAATCTAAGACTGACACATTGGTCTTCAATCTGGATGGCTCTACATACAACCCATTTCTTGATTCCGGCGCGAATTGTGCGTCGCAATTGACAAAAACGTTTCGCAGTTTGAATCGACTTCCAATTCCTGCGAATCGAAACTGAATTTGGTCAGTTGACGAACATCCCATCACACTCATTGATGGCTTCGTGAGTGAATCGATCGAAGACCGATTTTTTCCTCGGAACGCGGTAGACTTACCAGCAGGCCCTGGAATCACCCCACAATGAAAACCGCCAAGCTAGCCAAATCCTACCGCCTCGATGACGGCAAGCATTTCCGCCTGAAAGACTTCGATCCCGCGGACACCGGGCACTGGCACTCCGAAGAGCATGCCAAGGAACAGCTACAGAAAGACATCGCGCGCATGGAGGAGTTGCAGGACAAGCTCTACGCCCAGGATTGTTGGGCCCTGCTGCTGATCTTTCAGGCTATGGACGCGGCCGGCAAAGACGGCACCATCAAGCACGTCATGTCGGGAGTGAATCCGCAGGGCTGCCAAGTCTACTCGTTCAAGACGCCGTCGAGTATTGAACTGCAGCATGACTTCCTGTGGCGCACGACGCGGCACCTGCCGGAGCGCGGCCACATCGGGATTTTCAACCGGTCTTATTACGAGGAAGTATTGGTGGTGCGGGTGCATCCTGCAGCGCTCAAGAGCGAGATACTTCCACCTTCTCTAGTGACGAAGAACATCTGGGAGGAACGCTTCGAAGACATTCGCAGCTTTGAGCGGCACATGGCGCGCAACGGCACCGTGATCCGCAAATTCTTTCTGCACCTTTCAAAGAAGGAGCAGAAGCGGCGCTTCCTGGCTCGGCTTGAGGAGCCGGAGAAGAACTGGAAGTTCTCTGCGGCGGACATTCACGAACGCGAATATTGGGATGATTATCAGAATGCCTACGAGGACATGATCCGCAATACTGCGACCAAACACGCGCCGTGGTACGTGATTCCTGCGGACAACAAGTGGTTCACCCACCTGGCGGTTGCGGCTGCTGTTGTGGAAACTCTGGAAGGGCTTGGCCTGTCTTATCCGAAGGTGGACGCCGCGAAACGCAAGGAACTGCAGGCGGCTCGCCGGATTCTCGTCAAGAAATAAGGCCGGCGTGAGGGCTCCGGCGCTTTCCATCGAGCCTGTGCCGCATTAACATAGCAACAGTCCACTTTTTCCACTTCGAACATTGGGGGGCAATCGAGCATGGGCGGTCGAAACGCGTCTTACAGGAACAACTCTGGAACAGCTCCGCGGACCTGGGCGCTGCCGCTGTTTCTCGCGGGGCTTGCGCTTTGCGCGCCGAGTGCGGCTTTTGCCCAGACCAAGCCGGAGCGTCAATCGAAGGCAGTCAAGCCTACCCAGACCACGCCCACTACAACTGCCCCGGACCAGAAGTCCACTTCTGAAAACGAATCCGGCAAGCCGGAAGACAAGCTCTTCAAGGGCATGAAGTATCGCTTGATCGGCCCCTTCCGCGGCGGACGCTCGCTGACTGCGGCCGGAATCCCGGGCGATCCCACGACCTATTACTTCGGCGCGACCGGCGGCGGAGTCTGGAAGTCCACCGACGGCGCCATGACGTGGTCGCCGGTTTTCGACAAAGAGGGAAGTGGAGACATTGGCAGCCTGGCGGTCGCCAATTCCGATCGCAACACAATTTACGTGGGCACCGGCGAGGCCTGCATCCGCGGCAACATCTCACACGGCGACGGAGTCTACAAGTCTCTCGACGGCGGCAAGACCTGGAAGAACATTGGCCTGCGCGACAGTCGCGCCATCGGCAAGGTCATCATTAATCCGAATAATCCCGACATCGTCTTTGTGGCCGCCCTCGGTCATCCCTATGGGCCGAACACCGAACGCGGGATTTTCCGCACGCTCGATGGCGGCAAGAACTGGGAGAAGGTTCTCTATAAAGATGAGAACACCGGAGGCATCGATGTGGCCTTCGATCCCCGCAATCCCAATATCGTGTTTGCCGCGCTCTGGCAGGCGCGCCGCACTTCATGGAATATGACCAGCGGCGGCCCGGGCAGCGGACTTTACCGCTCAAACGACGGCGGCACAACCTGGAAGCGGATCGAAGAGCACGGCCTGCCCAAAGGTCCCTATGGGCGCATCGGCGTCGCAGTTGCGGCCAATTCCGATCGTGTCTACGCGCTGCTTGAGGCGCGCAATCCTGACGGCGGTTTGTACCGCTCCGACGATGGCGGTGAGACCTGGGACTTCGTCAATCCCAGCCACAGCTTGTGGCAGCGGTCCTGGTATTACATGCACATCATCGCCGATCCACGGGACGAAAACGTGCTTTACATCATGGATGTGGAGGCCTTCAAATCCACCGACGGTGGCCACCTGTTTAATAAGGTAAGAGTTCCGCACGGCGACAACCACGGACTGTGGATCGATCCGCGAGACACGCGGCGCATGATCGCGGCCAATGATGGCGGGGTCACGGTAACCATGGATGGCGGCAAGAACTGGACTCGCCAGGACAATCAACCTACGGCGCAGTTCTACCATGTCATCACCGACACGGCTGTGCCTTACCGCATTTACGGCTCGCAGCAGGACAGCGGCACGGTGGCCATCGCCAGCCGCAGCGATGAGGGCGCCATCGATCGCTCCGACTGGTATGACGTGGGTGGCGGCGAGGCGGGCTACATCGCACCTTATCCGCCGGACCCGAATATTGTTTATGGCGCCGAATACCAGGGAAATATCACGCGCTACGACAGGCGTACCGGGCAGGTGAAAGCTATCACCGAGCAGCCTGAACTTTCCGACGCTCACGGCGCTGCCAACCTGGAGCATCGCTTCCAGTGGACTTCACCTGTGCTGATTTCCCCACACGATCCCAACACGCTCTATCACGCCGGCGAACGTTTGTTTAAAACGACTGACGGGGGCGTGCACTGGCAGGCCATCAGTCCCGACCTCACGCGCAACGACAAGAGCAAGCAGCAGGCTTCCGGCGGCGACATCACCCTGGACGACACCGGCACGGAATACTACGACACGATCTTTGCCGTGGCGGAATCGCCTCTCACAAAGGGCTTGATCTGGGTTGGCACCGATGATGGGCTGATCCAACTCACGCGCGACGAAGGCAAGAATTGGACCAACGTCACGCCCAAGGACATGCCGGAGTGGAGCCGCGTCAGCCAGATTGACGCTTCGCCGCTGGATGCAGGCACGGCCTACGTCGCCGTCGATCGCCATCAGAACGATGATCTAAAGCCCTACATCTACAAGACTAGCGATTACGGCCAGACCTGGACGAAGCTGACCAATGGAATTCCCGAAGGCTCGTTTGTGCGTGCGGTTCGCGAAGACCCGAAGAAGCGCGGACTGCTCTATGCGGGGACCGAGAACGGCGTCTATGTTTCCTTCAACGACGGCGCGGATTGGCGTTTGCTCAAACTGAACCTGCCGACCACGCCGGTTCATGATCTCGTGATCAAAGACAACGATCTTGTAGTGGCCACGCACGGGCGGGCGTTCTGGATTCTGGATGACGTCAGCCCGCTGCGGCAGTTCAATGACGACGTGGCGAAGAAGGACGTGCATCTCTACACGCCGGGGCCGGCATATCGCATTCAGGCGGGCGTTGTCGGGGAGCACCGCCCCTCCAGGCGGACGGGACAGAATCCACCAGCCGGTGCGGTGATTTATTACTACCTGAAGGATGCGCCGAAAGCTGGGATCGAAACGAAGCTGGAAATCCTGGATGCTTCGGGAAAGACGATCCGCAAATACTCGAGCGCTGAGACCCAGCGGCTCGACGAACCTCCCGATCCGGACGACAAGAAGCCGGAAAAGGAGATCAAGCCGGAGGCCGGCCTGAATCGCTTCGTGTGGGATTTGCGCTACGAGGAAGCGCATCGGGTTCCCGGCTATTACCTCTGGGAATATGGAAGCGGAGCGCACGGGCCGGTGGCTGCTCCGGGCCAGTATCAGGTGAGGCTGACGCTAGGCGGCGAGAGCCAGGTTGCGCCGCTAGAGCTGAAACTGGATCCGCGGGTGAAGGTCAGCCAGGCAGATCTGGCGCAGCAGTTCGACATGCTGGTGCACATCCACGAAGAACTGAATCAGGTTTACGACGCGGTCAACCAGATTCAGGACGTGCGTTCGCAGGTAGCCGGCCTGAAACGGCGGATGCCGGAGAATGCCAGCACGAAAGCGATTGCCTCCTCGGCCGATGAGCTCGAGAAGAAATTGGTCGCGGTGCGCGATGAACTGATCAATCTGACCATCAGCGCGAACGAAGATTCGCTCGCTTACCCGCCGCAGATTGACGCCAAGCTGGCGTTCCTGGCTATGGATGTGTCCAGCGCGGATTCGGCGCCCACCGAGGCGGAGCAGCTGGAATTCGAGAAGCTGAAGCGTCAAGGCGGCGAATTGCTCAGCCGCTGGGACGATCTGCAGCGCCGCGATCTGGCAGCCTTCCGGAAGCTCACCTCGGAAAGCAATCTTTCCACGGTCGTGGTTCCGCCACCGGGCCAAACTGGAGACGCGGAGAATACGGAGGCTCACTGAGAGTGGGCAGTGATGCTTGAACAACGCTAGGAGCGACCCATGACGACGATGCCTCGCCTCTGGTTCTCGGCAATTATGCTGGTGTTCTTGGTTGCCCCCGCCTGGACGTCGGGCCTTCGAGATGTCGACACTCACCCGCCGGACCATGGCCAAGTCCCCACTTTGGCAAACACCTGCTTGATTACGAAGAACGTGAAACACCTTGTAGATTTCTACGAGCCTATTCTGGAGCTGAAAGCAAAGCGGTCAGGTGAGGATTATGCTGAGTTTCGGACAGGTGCAGGGGTGCTGGCTATTTTCTCGGCAGACGCTCAAGAAAAATACATTCCCGGGTCTGCCGAAGCTGCGCAGAACAAGAGCATGATCCTGGAATTCAAGGTCGCTGACGTTGATCAGGAGTACCGGCGACTACAGAGCCTTGTGAAATCCTGGGTCAAGCCGCCCACCACCCAGCCATGGGGGACTCGCTCCATTTATTTCCGCGACCCGGACGGCAATCTCGTCGATTTCTATACGCCACCGAAAGCTCAATAAAGAAGAGCAGCCTCGAAGAGCCCAAAGAGAACATCGCCGTGTCGAAGATGCCCCGCTGAAAACAGCAGCTAAAGCGAGCACGAGTGGGCCATGCCGTATTACTTCCGTGCCACGGCAATGGCACTGTTGGGCCTTGTCCGGCCTGCCCTCCACTGCTATTTTGCCGATAGTGATGCTGAATCCTCCCCTGAGGTGATGGCCGATCTGGATGTTGGGGGTATCTATGAGGTTCATGCATCTGTGTTACGCAGCTCTGGGCTTTGCGGTGGCCCGCTGGGTATTTCGACGGCGGCCGGTAGCGGATCCGGTCTCGCGGTTGCGGTCTTCGGGTCTTCTTTAAAAGGCTTGGGGTAAGGTTTGGGCGCGCGCCCCGTTGCGCCTCCATTTCGTCAGCGCGCGCCCGCTCTTTTCTTTCGCTCGATATTCCTAGTTACCTAAGTTTGCCAGGGTAACCTGCGCTTCGCTGTTCGCTCTCACTACAATCTCAGTAAGGACCTCTGCGAGCGTGTTCATCAACATCTCTGATGAACTGCGTTCTCGCGGCGCGATGCCGTCCACAGATGGGTTGCTTTTACTGCGGGAAGGCTTGCAGGTCTCCGGACTTGTGGTGCGAACATTTACAACAAGCCGCCTGAAGCTGGCCCTATTTGTCTTGGGGATGTTCCTGCTGGCCTTGCCGCTCTGCCTCAGGGCCCAAGACGATGGTGACACTCCTCTGGGGGATGTGGCGCGTAGTCTTCGAAAGAAGCCTGCGTCCTCCGATGCCGTCATTGATAACGACAATCTGACGAAAGTAATGGATGCCGAAAGCCGGCACGCGGCCGGTTCCTCACTGGTGTTCTCGCTTGACTCGGGAGGGAAGAGTTTTCACGTCTCCTCACCCGATGTCACCTGCAGCTTGTCGTTCAGCGGAAAGACTACTTCGCTACTCTCTGATCCCGTCATGCTGGATGAGTTGCCGCGCGCCGAGCTGGCGAAGCTGGACGGCCCGGCCACGATTGACGGAGACTCACTGCGGGTTTCGATGCACAACGGAACCGAATGGGAACTGCGCGAGGTGGTCATCGGTCTGACCATCGTGAAACGCCAAGAGCCCGGCGACACGGCTTCTAACTACGGACAGGCTCGCATAGTTCCAGCGGCGGCTGGCGTCGATCTCCCGCAGGCGCACGAATCGTTCCAGAAACAACCGGATGTGACATTGCTGTTGCGGGCGAAGGGATCGGCGGCTCCGTCCACGACTGCGACCTTTCGCACGTCTTTGAATTTCGCTCTTTTCCCCGACCAGGAGTGGCACTGGGCGATCGTGAAGGCCAAGGGGATTCCGCCCCAGACTCCTCTGGACGCGACCACGATGCAACTGGTGCAAGGGACAGGACCACTTCCGCCGCTGGAGCCGGAGGTGGGCGCGCGGATCCCGCCCTCGCTTCCGCCGCCGGCAATCGCTCCCGCAGCTAACCCGGACGCCGCGACACACTAAGTGACCAGGCAACCCGATTTCAATCAGGACAATCCACTAACGGCGCCGGTCCGCAAACCCGCCGTGCTAAACTGACCTCAAGTCCCACACCAAGGACAGGCGACAGGCGATGAAATTTGGGGTGATCATATTTCCCGGCTCCAACTGCGATCACGATGCATTCTGGACAATTCAGCAGGTGGCCAAACAGCCGGTAACATTTCTCTGGCACGAATCGCACGATCTGGAGAACTGCGATGCCATCATCGTCCCCGGCGGGTTCGCGTTTGGCGACTACCTGCGGACTGGCGCGATTGCGAAATTCTCTCCGGTGATGGAGTCAGTACGCCGCTTTGCCGACGGCGGAGGCTTGGTGTTGGGAATCTGCAATGGCTTCCAGATTCTTTGCGAGTCGGGGCTCTTGCCCGGCGCTCTGATGCGCAACACCGGCCTGAAATACGTCTGCAAGCCGGTGCAGGTGCGGGTGGAGAATGCGGCCACTCCTTTCACCAACGCTTGCTCGCAAGGAGAAGTGTTGACCATCCCGATCGGCCACATGGAAGGAAACTATTTCTGCGACCAGGCCACATTGGATGAATTGCATCTGGAAAACCGCGTGGTGTTTCGCTATGTCACGCCGGCCGGCGAGATTTCGCCATCTGCCAATCCTAACGGTTCGCTGGGCAACATCGCCGGGATCTGCAGCGCGGGCGGGAACGTGGTTGGTATGATGCCCCATCCGGAACGCTCCTCCGAACCCGAGCTGGGCGGCACCGATGGGATGAAGGTTTTCCACTCCATGGTGGGCGCCATGATGAACAAGTAGGTCTTCCGTGCGAAACGAAGATTCTGTTTGATAATCCTCTGCCTTGGTGTTACTGTCTCCGCGAAAGCTGCTTCCCCTTTTCGCCTAACTGAAGCCAAAGATGCTCAAGCGAGTGCGAGGAGGAGTGTGCCTTATGACGGCGAAGCAGATTCTTGATGCCTTTTCGGAAACGTTGATGCGGGATGAGCGCATCCTGACCCCGCGAGAGCGGGAGTTGCTGATGAGTCTCCTGCAAAACTCCAAAGCAGCGTCCAACAACAATCCAGAGATTCAATCCGCCGTAACTGCGGCCATTGCGCAGGCGGTGGGCGAAACGGTGGCGCAACGAGCCTTCGCACTGCTAGGCGGCAGCATCGTGGAACAGATTCTAGCACGCTCCGGAGTTCCCGCCGAAGAAGACACCATTCCCGCGACGGTTCAATTCGGCGCGCCCCAACCCCCGAGCGGACCTCGTCCCCAAGCTCCCCAGCCACCAAGCGCGCCGCAACCGCCGAGCATGCCTCAGCGGGAGGCACCGCAGCCCCCGAGTGCGCCGCAACCCCCCAGCGGTCCCCAGGGGGTTGGACCCGTGAGCGTGCCCGTGCTGCAAGGGGCGCAGCGAAGCGATCTTGCTACGGGCAGTGGCGTTGCGGTCTTGGATGTCCCCGCGCAGACTCGGGCGCAATGCGTTGTCCTGGACGAGTTCCTGGCTCCTCAGGAACTCGACGAACTTTTTTCCTACGCCCTGCAGCATGAGCCGGAGTTCCAGAATAGCGAGGTAATTTCGCCCAGCGGAGAGCCCGGAGTGCTCGACTACAACCATCGCCGCTCGCGGGTACTGATGGACATTGGCAGGCATCAGGACGTCATCCTGGAGCGAATACGGCGCGTATTGCCCAGCGTGCTGGATCGGTTTGGGATGGCAGAGTTTCCCATCACGCACGTGGAGGCTCAGATGACGGCCAGCAACGACGGAGATTTCTTCGGCGCGCACAGCGATGACTCGCAAGAGATGATCGCGTCCCGCCGTATAACGTTCGTTTACTTTTTCCATCGCGAACCATGTCAGTTTGAAGGTGGGGAGTTGCGCCTGTACGATTCGCGTGGGGGAACTGAACAGCATGTCAGTGCGAACAGCGATCGCACCGGCAGCCACCAGACAATCGTGCCGCAGCAGAATCAAATCGTGTTCTTCCCGTGCTCGGTCTTGCACGAGATTACACCAGTGGAATGCCCCTCGCGGGCTTTCGCTGACAGCCGCTTCACCCTAAACGGATGGCTTCACAAGTAAGAGACTCGGCGTGGCTTGATTGGATTGCAGGCCTGATGGGGGCGGGGTCGTGGCAAACTCTAACTGCGACTCTGCCCCCGAGCCAATTCCATTGTCTGCTCGACGAATTGCCGCTGCACTTGATTCCGCAGCGCCAACTCGAATCGCAACGTATCAGCCGAAACCTATTGCAAAAGCTAGTCTTCAACCTGGAATGTTTGGTCCTCCCTCCGGGACGGGTGCCGGCAGAACTGGAATCACACCGGCATTTGCTGGAGAATTTCCACTTGCAGGGAACCGTGGCTTGGGTGCGCGACCCAGCCACTGGCTCCCTGCATCCATTTTGGTTGGGTCCTCGCCTGGAGGCGGAGGTTTCTCGCCTTCGTGCAGGGGAACCTGCGCCGGAATCGCTTCCCGGAGACGTGCGCTTCTTGTTGACCGCCACCGGCATCCTAGCTCCTGAGGACGCGACTCAGCGCCGTCTAGCCGAGTGGGCGGAAGTCGTCAGAAAAGGCGCCAGAACGTTTCGAGAGAAAAGCTACGCGCCTCTCCGTAGCTTGATTCACCCGTTCAATCTCGCGGCTTTGCGCCGCTATTATCGGCATGCCATTCGGCACGGAGAGATTCACCTGGGCGACCACCAGAGCTCACGGCGCTACGTGGCCCACAATGAAGCTGTCGCCCGTTTCTTCCACTACCAGATTGCGGGCGCGGTCAGCGCCATTGTGGGAGAGCCAGTCAAGCCTTCGTATGTGTATCTGGCGTCCTACTTGAGCGGCGCAGAGTTGAAGAAGCATACCGATCGGCCGCAGTGCGAGTTCAGCGTCACATTATGTCTGGATTTTTCTCCCGAGCCGGACCTGGCGACCTCATGGCCGATACGCCTGGACACGTCTGAAGGAACCGTGACCGTGTATCAAGCGCTAGGCGACGGGTTGGTCTACCGGGGAACGAACGTGCCGCACTATCGCAGCGTCCTGGCCGAGGGGCACACGTCAACGTCCATTTTCTTTCATTATGTGCCGGCTGATTTTTCGGGAACACTGGAATAGGCGGCAACCTTGCGGCGCCGACGGCATCACCGCAGGCCCGAAATTACATAAAGCACGGAGAATATCTGGTAGTAGCTGTAGGCGAAGCGCGAGCCATCGCGAGCCACTACCACTGGTCTGATATTGACCACACCCGTAGTGCTGTCGGGCTGCAATTCCTGGATGACGGTCATCTTGCCCGTCGCTAATTCAACTTTGTAGACCTTCGCTGGAACCTGCCCGGGATGGTATCCATAAAATGCTTTGTTGTCGTCGGACCACTGCAGGGGGATAAAGTCAGGTTCGATATCCGGGAAGGGATGGGGCGCACCCCGGATCGAATACAGTGTGAGCACTCCGGCGTCGTTGGCGAGAATCGATTGACCATCCGGTGAAACCAGTCCGCCTGGGATGCCTTCTGGCGTAATGGGTACTGGTCTTCCGCCGTCCAGAGCTACAAGATAGCAGCGCGCGCCGTGGCCCGGCTCGCTGGCATTGAGGGAGATGCGCTTTCCGTCCGCGAGGAAATGGGCACTGCCGTTGTAAATCTGCTCTAGACCGGGCACTTCGATCTCGCGGGGTTGTCCGGGGCCGATGGGAATCAGAGTCACGCGTCCTGGCTTGCCCGTGAGAATCGAGATAGCCCATTTGCCGTCCGGAGAAAGCCCGCCCGCGCTTCCTTCACCCAGTTGCACCGGCGGCGTGCCGTCAATCTTGCGAATGGCGAGTGAATAGTGGGTCCCAGCGGCTTCACTGGAATCTTCGAACAAGATGGACTGTCCGTCGCGCGAAATGTCCTTGGCAATATTCCAATCGTGCCAGGAAAGATCGACGGGCTTGCCATCCCGAGCGGAGGTGGCCAGGGCAACACGTTCGTCATCGCGGCTCACCAGCACCCGCCCATCCGGAGCAACATCCTCTAGGGTCATGCCGGCCGGCAGGCTCAGGATTTTCCGAACCTGTGCGGACATAGTGACCGCGAGCAGGCTGCGGCTGATACCTTTTTCGGCGCCCGTAAACCAGATCTCTTTTCCATCCGGGCTCCAAGCCAGGCCGTCCTCAGATTCCCACTCCGGAGTCAGCGAAGCCTGGTGGCCGCCGAGGTCGACGAGGTAGACAGACCCACGGTCGTCCCACAGTGAGGGATGATCCATAAAAGCAATCTTGTCCGCCTGTGGGGAAACACGAAGATGGCTGATCCAACCGTTGCTCTGGTAGAGAACACGACCAATCGGGTACTCGATTCGATCACGGCCCTGCACCCGGTGGACTACCGCCAGTTCACCTTTTGGATCCCAATCAGCCCACGGAACGTCTTCGAGAATCTCGCGCGGAGAACCTCCGGCAAGGGGAGTGCGAGCCAAGGTACCACCCTCGGTTTCCAGATGCGCCCCACCATGCGCTCCGCGAAGTGTCACCGCCAGCTCGCCGGTGCGAGAAATCGCCAGCAAGTTCGCATCCGGAACGTTGAGCGGCTGACTCAAGAGTGAATCGCCGACGGTGGAGAAAAGCTGCAGCGGTTTACCGTTCCAGGCCGCGCCATACACTATCCCGCGAAAGTCGGGTGTGAAGCGTGCTGAGTACACGGTGCCTTCTTCAAAAGTCAAACGCTGGTATGACGGAGACACAGTCCCTGGCCGCCACTGCTTACCCAGCAGGAGCAGGGTGGCTACAAGAATCACTCCAGCCACGGCCCAGGGTGCGATCTTCCTCCCCGAGCGAGAGTGTGCGAGTCGGGTTCGTGCGCTGGCAGGGTTTGCAAGAGTGTCCAGGGCAAACGCCAGATCGCGCGCCGATTGAAAGCGGTTCTCCGGCTCCTTTTCCAGACAATGGCGCACGATCTGCTGGCAGGACACGGGAACGCTGGCTTGCTCCAGATTGGTCTCGGGAGGATCTTCACGGAGCACGGCGGTGATGGTGTCGACCTCGGTCTCTCCGCGAAACGCCCGGCGGCCAGTCAACATTTCGTAAAGAATCGCACCCACGCTGAAGAGATCGCTGCGGTGGTCCACGGGCTTGCCCCGCAGTTGCTCGGGCGACATGTAAGCAACGGTACCCACTACGGCGCCGCTTTTGGTCACCGTGGTCAACTCTTCCACGGAGCGGCCGGATTCTTCTGGCGCAGATTGCAGCTTTGCCACGCCGAAGTCGAGAATCTTGACCCGATCATCGGTGGTCACAAACAGGTTTTCCGGCTTCAAGTCCCGATGAACGATGCGGTGGTCGTGCGCCGCGATGAGGCCCTGTACGATTTGCCTTGCGTAGTCGACGGCTAGTCGGACGGGTAACGCCCCTTCCATGAGCCGTCTCCGCAAGGTCTTGCCTTCCAGCAGTTCACAGACTATGTAAGGAGAGCCCTCACTGAAACCAACATCATAGACGGCGACAATGTTGGGATGATTGAGTGCTGCCGCGGCGCGGGCTTCCAGTTCGAAGCGGCGGAGATGGTCGGGGTTGCCGCTGGAGGCCGGCCGGATCAGCTTCAGAGCCACGTCACGCCCCAGTCTCTCATCCCGCGCCCGAAAAACCTCGCCCATGGCTCCTGAGCCGATTTTTTCGAGAACTCGGTAATGACCTATGACCTGGCCAGTCATGTGCAGGGGCAAGCCTCGCTGGCATGTTAGGGGTGCATGTCCATTACAGTCAATAACCTAATCGGGCCACTTCGCACTGGATGCCGTGGAATCTGTCCCCAGTATGCTCGGCCGATTGTCTTGGCCAGAATCCTGCATGCGGCGGAATCGGTCGTGCTATAATTCCAGTTCGCCTGCATACTTTCGAGGCAGCCTGTGATCTTTCTACGGGCGAATCCCGCGTCAACTACGATCGTCGGATACGAGGTCTAACCATGTCTGGCCATTCAAAATGGGCCACAATCAAGCATAAGAAGGGCGCGCTGGACGCCAAGCGCGGCAAGATTTTCACCCGGCTCATCAAGGAAATCAGCATTGCCGCGAAGAATGGCGGCGGCGATCCTGATTCCAATCCGCGGCTGCGCGGCGCCATCGTTGCCGCCAAGGCGGAGAACATGCCTGCCGATAACATCAAGCGGGCCATTCAACGTGGCACTGGAGAACTGCCCGGGGCTACGTACGAAGAGTTTTCTCTCGAGGGCTACGGTCCGGGCGGCGTCGCGATTCTGCTCGACATCAACACCGACAACCGCAACCGTACGGTCAGCGAAATCCGCCACGTCTTTGGCAAGAACGGCGGCAACATGGCCTCAGCGGGTGCCGTCGCGTATATGTTCCACAAGAAAGGCGACATCATTATCCCCAAGTCGGCGGCCAAGGTGGACGATCTGATGAACATCATCATCGAAGCGGGCGGCGAGGATGAGCCGATTGACGATGGCGAGAATTGGGAAATCCTGACTACGACTTCCGCTTACGAGGGCATGCTCGAAGCCGTAAAGAATGCTGGCATCACACCTGTTTCGTCAGGCGTAAGCATGATTCCCGATACCTACATCAAGCTGGACGGCGCAGCCGCCAACACCATGATCCGCCTGATGGAAGCGCTCGAAGAGCATGACGATGTACAGAACGTTCACGCCAACTTCGACATTGACCAGAAGCTGCTGGAAGAAGTGGCCGGCTGATTGCGCGCTGGAAGATTTCGTCTGAGAGCCGCCCTTGCGGGCGGCTCTTCTTCTTGCGGGAAGGTGAGCAAAGAAAAGTTTTCAACACAACCGTGGATAATTCTGTGGAAAAGCACGTAGGTATCTGCGTAAGTGATTCAGCCAGAGATGGTTCAGCTCTTTGCACCGGAGCGAGTGCTGGCACTTTCGTGCTGCGTCGGCAAGCGGATCCGCTTCGCGGCCCGCATCCTCCGATCCCGAGCCGCCCGTGAAACTCAGACTCGACAAACTTCTGGTCGACCGCGGACTGGCTGCTTCACGGGAACGCGCCCATGCTCTTATTCTCGCGGGAAAAGTGTTAGTCAACGATCAAAAACTGGACAAAGCCGGCGCCCAGGTTGCGGACGACGCTGTCATCCGCCTCCTTGGCGAGGATCTGAAGTACGTCAGCCGCAGTGGACTCAAACTCGAGCGCGCCCTCGAACACTGGCACATCGACGTTGAAGGCAAGGTTTGTCTCGATGTAGGTGCGTCCACAGGTGGCTTCACCGATTGTCTGCTGCAGCGCGGCGCGGCCCGGGTGATCGCTGTCGATACCGGTTATGGGCAGATGGATTTCAAGCTGCGCCAGAATCCCCACGTTCGCCTACTGGAGAAAACCAATGCCCGGTTCGTAACCCGAGAGATCATCGGCGAAGACATTTACCTCATCGTGATCGACGTGGCTTTTATCTCGGCGACCTTGGTTCTCCCGCCGGTGGTGAACGCAGCTTTCCCGCAATCTCCCATCGAGCGCCGGGGGCGGCAGGTGATTGTGCTGGTCAAACCTCAGTTCGAGGCAGGAAGGGAATTTGTCGGGAAGGGAGGCATTGTGCGCGACGAGTCCGCCCAGTTGGCGGCCGTCGAGAAGGTGAAGAGAGCGTTGCTCGATCTCGCCTGCACTCGCACCGATGTAATCGAATCGCCCATACTCGGTGCTGAAGGGAACCGCGAATTCCTCCTCTGGGCCATTTGGTAGTACCCTGTGTTCCCCTGTGACCTCTGTGGTTAAGGTTTTTGCTTCCAACCCTGTACAATCTCTCTTTCGACATGCCCAGCTCGCCCTCATCGCCCCACTCGAAAGTCGCGGCCATCATCTCCCGTCCAGCGCGGCCGGAGGTGGCCCGAATCTTTCCCGAACTGGTGGCATGGCTCCATGCTCACGGTTACCAGGTCATTGTCGATCCGGAGACCGCCAAGTATTCCAATGGTCATGAGGAAGTGCTGCGGTCGCAAATGTCTTCGCGGCCCTTGGATCTGGTCATCGTTCTGGGCGGCGACGGAACTTTGCTTTCAGCGGTCCGCGCCACGGCCGCTACCGACGCTCCACTGCTCGGCGTGAACCTGGGTTCGCTCGGCTTCCTCACCGACGTCCCTCTGGCGTCTCTCTTCTCGATGCTCGATGCGGTGGCAGAAGGCCGCACCCCGGTGGAGCGACGTTCGCTGATGCAGTGTGATCTGCTGCGCGGCGAGCAGATTCTGGGAAGCTACATGGCTTTTAACGACGTGGTCGTCAACAAGACCGCGCTGGCCCGCCTCAATAACTACGACCTCTTTGTCGACAAAGTATTCGTCTCCAGCTACCGGGCCGACGGAATGATTGTGGCCACGCCCACAGGCTCGACTGCGTACTCGCTCTCCGCCGGCGGTCCCGTGGTCATGCCCACGGTCAATGCTTTTGTGATTACTCCGGTGGCGCCGCATTCGCTCACTCATCGCCCGCTGGTCGTGCCTGATTCCGCCGTAGTAGAAATTCTGCTGCGCAGCGACGAAGAAGTCGCCTATCTAAGCCTCGACGGTCAGCCCGGGCTCGATCTGCGGGATGGAGACCGGGTCCGCTGCCGCCGCTCGGAGCACAAAGTAAGTTTGTTCCGCACCCACACTGATTTCTTCCACGTGCTCCGGACCAAGCTGAAGTGGGGGGAGAGGTAGATTCCGCCCGGCCCCGTTGGATTGTTCCTCTTACAACTCTGTGGAATAAAGCTCCCGCACTTTCTCCCGGCGACGAATAGCCTTGACTGATTTGCCATTCACCAGTACCTCGGCAGCTCGCGGGCGCGTGTTGTAGTTCGACGCCAGCACCATTCCGTAAGCGCCGACATCAAGAATCGCGAGAAGGTCGCCTTCTTCGCCGCGGGGCAACTCCCGATCACGCGCGAAGCAGTCGCCCGATTCGCATACCGGACCGACCACATCAACCGTCTCATTCTTGGTCGTCTCTTTCCCTGCTTGTATCACGGGAACGATCTCGTGATAGGCATCATAGAGCGCCGGCCGAATCAGATCATTCATGGCGGCATCCACCACAAGGAACCGCTTGCCATCGTTTTCTTTTCGGTAAAGAACCGATGTGAGCAATGCGCCGGCAGGCCCCACAATCGCCCGTCCCGGTTCGAGCAGTAGATGGACATTCAGGTCGCGTAGGGGATAGGTCACCGCGCGCGCATAGCTTGCAACATACCCGGCAAAATCTCTTCCAGGTTTCTGGTAAGCAATTCCGAGTCCACCCCCAGTGTCGATGTAGTCGATCCTGTGCCCGTCGGCGGTCAGCTCGCGAACCAGCTCCGCAACTCGCGCCACCGCTTCCGCAAAGGGTGCCACATCGGTGATCTGCGAACCGATATGAACACTGACTCCCGCCACTTTCAGGTAGGGAGCTCTGGAGGCCTTGGCATAAAGAGCGCGCGCCCGGCCGATAGGCACTCCGAATTTATGCTTATGCAAACCGGTAGAAATGTAAGGATGGGTATCGGCCGCGACGTCCGGATTCACGCGAAGAGCCACGCGCGCAACCTTGCGCGACCGCGCCGCGCACTCCGCCAGAGCTTCGAGCTCCGATTCGCTTTCCACATTGAACAGCAGAATTCCGGCCTTCAACGCCGCCGTCATCTCGTCACGGGACTTGCCCACGCCGGAGAAGACGATCTTCTTTGCGGCGTGGCGGTCGGCGACGAGCACCCGCTCCAGTTCTCCGCCGGAAACCACATCAAAGCCGCATCCTTGCCGCGCCAGCAGGCGCAGGATGCTCAGGTTGGAATTGGCCTTGACGGAATAACAAATAGTATGGGGGACCTCGCGAAACGCATTCTCAAACGCTGATAACCGCTCGCGAATGGCAGTCGCCGAATAAACGTAGAGAGGCGTCCCGTAACGCTCGGCTAGCTTAGTTAACGGAACATCGTCGCAGTGGAGGACGAGCTCGGCACGGAGTTCTTGAAGAACGAATCCCGGCGGCCGCTCCGTAACTTCATTGCGCCGAATCATTTTCGCTTAGAGATTCCTGAAGCGAAGCCATCCTTGACCTTAATGGCCACTACGGTCTGGTCATCGAACGTTTCGACCCCGGCAGAATGCTCGGCGGCAGCCTTGAAAAGGGAGTCGACCACGCAATCCGCCGATCGGCCCGCGCATTCCGCGATGATCTTCTCCACCCGTCCCCGGCCAAACAATTCGCCCTTCCGGTTCCGCGCGTCCAGAATGCCGTCACTAAAAAACACAAACATATCCCCAGGCTTCATTTTGAAATGGAACTCGTCGTAGCTCGCATCGTCAAAAAGTCCCAGCGGCAAGCCGGTCGCCTCGATCACATTATTCTTGCCGTCGTGTACGTAAACTGGGCGCGGCAACCCCGAGTTGGCCACCAGAAGAGTACGATGCTCGTCGTCCCAGACGGCGTAGATGAGGGATACAAATTGCGCTTCAATACGCCGCTCCGCCAGCGACAGGTTCACTGCGGAAAGCATTTCGCCGGGAGCCGGCTCAATCGGGGCATGTGAGCGCAGGATTCCGCTTACGAGAGCTGCGTAAATCGCGGCTGGCGCTCCTTTCCCGCTGACGTCGCCAATCACAATTCCCAGCCGTGAAAGCGAGTACGGAATGAAGTCATAGAGATCTCCGCCGATGGCTCGTGCCGGAGTGAACTTCGCAGCCAGTTCCAGATGCGCCATTTTGGGCAGCGTCTGGGGAAGCAAGCCAATTTGCAATTCCCGGGCGAGCGCCAAATCCCGCTCCAGACGGCGCTCCTGCCGCGCTATCTCCTCATACAAGCGCGCGTTTTCGATGGCAATGGCAACCTGCGCGGCCAGTGTCATCATGGTGCGGCGGTGGTCATCGGTAAAAAAGCCGCGCCGCGTGTGCTCCAGATCGAGTACGCCGATGACCTTATCTTTATAGATCAGCGGGACAGCCAATTCCGATCGCGTTTCCGGATTCAGCAGGATGTAGCGCGGGTCCTTGCTTACGTCGGGCACAAGGATTGCCTGTCTGGACTGCGCCGCATGACCCACCAATCCGTGCCCCAAAGGAATCTCTTGCTTCAGATGAACGTTCTCGTTGAAGCGCAATGAGAAACGATGCTGCAGTTTCTCACCGCTCGAATCCAGCAGCAGGATGCTGAACATCTGGAAGTCAATCAAGCGCCGCAGAAGATCGGCGATGCGGCCCAACAGTTCGTCCAGGTTCAGGATGGAGGTCAGTTCGCGCGCAATCTCATTCAGCAGCAGCAGGATTCGCGCCTGCTTGGTAGTGCGCGTATAGAGTTGAGCATTTTCGATGCCCGCCGCCATGCGAGAAGCGATCAGGCTCAACAGCCGGCTGTGCTCTTCGTTGAAATAGCCTGGGTCCCGCGCTTCCAGGTCAAGTACCCCAATCACCCGGTTCTTAATGGTAAGAGGCACGGCCAATTCCGAGCGCACGTTCGGTATGGCGGCGATGTACCTGGGATCCTGCGTCACATCATCGACCAGAATCGTTTGCCGCAACTGGGCTGCTTGCCCTGTCACGCCCGTGCCCACCTTTACGCGGGCGCGCTCGGCGAATTCCGGTGGATATCCCACCTGAAAGCGAATTCGCAGTTCCTGGCTCTTCTCATTGAGCAGCAAGATCGCGAAGATTTCGTAGTCGATGACTCTACGCACGACTTCCGCGATCCGGCGCAGCGTCGTATCCAGGTCGAGCGACGTCGCCATGACGTCGGCGACCTCCAGCAGCAGAGGATCAACCGGCACATGCTTTTCGTGGTGATGTTTTTCGTGCTTGCTCAGAACAGACCCCATCGTATTTCCATGATAGCAGCGTGCTTGGAGTACCTAGTACCAAGTACCCAGTACCTAGTATCGAGCCGCGACCGCAGATTGCAGAAAGCTCGCGCTTGCTCGGTACTGGGTACTAGGTACTCGGTACTTGGAACTGCAGTTCACTCGCGCGGCACAACGCAGACGTCGGCCAGGTTACGGTACCGTTCAGCGTAGTCGAGTCCGTAACCCACCACGAACTCATCGGGGATGGTAAAGCCCACGTAATCGCCTTGCAGAGGGAGTTTGCGCCGGGAAGGCTTGTCGAGAAGGGCCGCGATTTTCAACGCTTTCGGCTGGTGCGCCAGCAGCAGTTTCTTCAGAACCGTGAGTGTCAGTCCCGTATCCAGAATGTCCTCCACCACGATGACGTTCTTGTCCTTCATGGACTGGTCGACGTCCTTGGTGAGCTTCACCTCGCCGGTCGAATCCCATCCGCTCTTGAGTTCCTGGGTGGGGCTGGGGCGGTTGCCGTAACTGGAGACGCCGATGAAGTCAAAGGTTGCGTCCAGCTTCACCTGTCGCGCGAGGTCGGCGAGAAAAATCGCGGAGCCCTTCAGTACGCCGACAAAGATCACGGACTGGCCCGCGAAGTCCCGCGTGATCTCTGCGCCCATTTCGGCGACCCGCTTCTGAATCTGTTCCCGGGAAATCAGCACCTTGAGTTCCGTCATGGCGTTTCATATTAAACTAAAGTCGCCGCCGACGTGAGTCAGTCGGTTCATAACGAAATTATCGAGACGGCGGCTGTTGGATTAGGAGGCATCGTACATGAATCTGAAAGGCATTCAACTCACATGGCTGGGTCACGCGACATTTCGTTTCGTTACGCCCGGCGGCCAGATTGTCATTGTCGATCCCTGGATCATGAACAACCCGATGTGCCCAGCTTCCGAGAAGAAGGTGAAGCACGTCGATGTTCTGCTGTGCACGCACGGTCATGGCGACCACATTGGAGATGCCGTCGAGGTAATCAAGCAGCACAATCCTCAGGTGGTCGGCATCCCCGAATTGTGTGGATGGCTCGAGAAAAAAGGCGCAAAGAAAATTGCCATGATGAACAAGGGCGGCACGCAGAAGATCGGCGACATCAAAATCACCATGGTGCACGCCGACCACTCCTGCGGCATTCAGGACGGCGATCAGCTTATTTACGGTGGCGAGGCCTGCGGCTACGTGATCGAATTCGAAAACGGCGTCAAGATTTACCACGCCGGCGACACGAATGTTTTTGGGGACATGGCCATCATCCGTGAGCTTTACGCGCCTGAAATCGCCATGTTGCCGATCGGCGATCACTTCACCATGGGGCCGCGCGAGGCCGCCTACGCCTCTAATCTGCTGAAACCGAAAACGGTAATTCCCATGCACTTCGGCACGTTTCCGGTCTTAACTGGAACTCCGAGTGAATTGCAGAACCTTGTGCCGGGCGTTGAAGTCCTCGCCATGAAGCCCGGAGTAACCGCCGGCAATTGAACCCGCAGTTTGTAGCTCCAACCAAAAAGTTCGAGGAAAACACGTGGCCCAAAATAAGGTGAAAAAACAAGACAAACCCAAGTGGCGGCATTACGACTTTACTACCGCCGGCCCAGTCGATGACTATCTCTACTCCATGCTTCCCAAACGCGATGCAGTGCTGGCGGAGATGGAAGACTACGCTTCTGCGCATAACGTCCCGATCGTTGGCCCTGCTGTCGCGCGCGTGCTGCAGCAGCTTGCGCTGATGATCAACGCGAAAACGGTTTTTGAGTTGGGCTCGGCCATTGGATATTCAACCATCTGGTGGGCGCACGCGGTCGGTGAGAAGGGCCGGGTCATTTATACCGACGGCGACTCCAAGAATGCTGAGCGCGCGCGCGGCTATTTCGATCGCGCCGGCGTTTCCAGCCGAATCACGCTGCATACCGGTGATGCACTCGAAGTTCTCTCTGAGCAGAAGCAACCGTTCGACATCATTTTCAACGATGTCGACAAAGAAGACTACCCGCGCGTGCTGCGCCTGGTTTCGCCACGCCTGCGCAAGGGAGGCCTGTTCATCACCGACAACGTCTTGTGGAGCGGCCGGATCGCGGAGAAGAATCCCACCGAACCGCGAACCAAAGCCATCCTCGAGTTCAACCGCCTGCTTTATAAGTCAGAGGACTTCTTCACGACGATTCTGCCGATTCGCGACGGTTTGGCTGTAGCTGTGAAGCTGTAGAGAGCAAGGGATGCGCGGCGTGGTCTGGACTTGAAGTTTCACAAATTACTTGATCGTCATGGACGTTTGGGGAGCCATTGAGTGTGCCGAGCGCGTTCTGCCGGGGCAAGCTGCCCCCGAAGGGGAGATTGATCCCAGGTGGCAGGCCATCATCGTGATCGAGGGTTTCATTCAGAGCGACCCTGATGCTATCTGGCCATTCATCGTTCGATGGGGAAGCAATGTTGACGAGGATCTCCGCAACGCAGTAGCAACATGTTTACTTGAGGATCTGCTCGAGTACCACTTTGATCGTTTCTTCCCGCGACTCGAGGAAGCGGTACACAGCAATGCGCTGCTGGCCGACACATTTTCGAGGTGCTGGAAATTTGGACAGGCAAAGGAAGAAGGCAACGCCCGCCGCTTTGAGGCGCTACAGGGAAAGTGCCGAAGGATCAAACCATCAACTTAGCATTTCGTGAAAAGAGTCAAATCGACTTGACCGGAATCGCCAGCAGATCGTCCACCAGCCCGACTTCCTTCTGCAGAAATGGTTCGGCATACGTCACGCCGCCGAGCATGCCGTAGTACCGCGCCATAGCGTCCACCCGCGCACGAATTTCGCCGTGGGCAGGGAAGATGTCTTTTCCGACATCCTGGTCGCTGAACTGCGACTTGTAAGCCAGGATGGAAGCAAATTTCGGCTCGAACTGCTCGCCGATGTCAACTACGAACGTGGGCCGCACGTCGTAGTAGAGCGAGGCATAGATAATCTTGAAGGGACGATGCGGCGCTGAGTGTGGGTCCAGCTTTGCCAACCCTGCCAGAAAGCACGCTTCGTATCCCAACACCGAGCAGGTGTAGTGATCCGGATGCCGTCCCTTCCAGTAAGGGAGAATCACCACCCGTGGGCTGGTTTCGCGGATCACGCTCGCCACCTTCAGCCGGTTCTCCCAGGTATTTTCGACGCGGCCATCGGGAATGTCGAGCGCCCGCCGCCAACTCACGCCCAAGATTCTTGCCGCATCGGCGGCCTCGCGGGCGCGATCTTCGGCAGTGCCGCGCGTGCCCATTTCGCCCTGGGTTAGATCAAGAATGCCGGTCCGCTGACCGCGCTGCGCCATCTTCAGCAGCGTCCCGCCGCATGTTTGCTCCACGTCATCGCGGTGAGCGGCAATAGCCAGAATGTCGAGGGGAGGTGTGGACATGTCAGTCCAAGTTTCCTTGCTCCAGCACCACATTCTCGCGCACGATCAGCCGGTGCGCTGCCATTTCCTTCAGAGTGGGCAGCACGCGATTTACATGTTCGTCGGTGTCCACGAAAATAATGATCACGGGCAGCTTGCCGCCGGCTTCGACCAAGTGGGCAGTTTCCACGCGATGCCGGCCGAGAAATCCCGCCACCGCGTGGATGGTGGTTGCCGCGTAGACATTTTCTTTGCGCAAATAGTTGAGAATCTCCAGATGCAGCGGCCGGTGGTGCCACTGGTCGGCTTCGTTCAGATAGATGGTGACTTGCACTGCCATGGCGTCCGCCATTCTACAGCACCCGCGCCACGGCCATGCCCGCCAAAGCTCCGCCGAGGCAAAGAATGTTGTTGCTGAGGATGTTGGCCAGCATCAGCCCCCACTGTCCCTGCTCGAAATAGGCCATCGTTTCGAAGGCGTAGCTGGAAAAAGTGGTGAACGAGCCGCAGAAGCCAACCACCACCAGCAGCCGCCAGCGCGGGTCAACCAGCGCGCGCTCGGTCGTCCAGATAACGAAGAAGCCCACGATGAAGCTGCCAACGATGTTGATAAAAAGCGTTCCGTAAGGAAACACCGAGCCCAGTTCCATGGCGGCAAGCCGGCTCAACAGGTACCGCAGGTTGGCCCCGACGATGGCGGCGGCAGAGATAGCGAGGAAGTCTTTCACGATGGAGTTCTCTCCCTACAAATCAGTTTGGATTTTGCAGGAGTTATCAGCCTCGAGCCGGACAGCCGCTGCAGGCGGTTATGGCGAACTCCATCGCCTTCATTATTTCTTATCACGGAATGCAGGAAACTGCAGCTACTTCTTCCGCTCCACCAAATACCGCGCCAATTCCTTTAGCGTCTCGGCCCGTTCGCCGAAGCTGCCCAATTCGTCGAAGGCCGCCTTCACCAGCAAATCCGCCTTACGTTCAGATTCCTCAATCCCGAACAACGCCGGGTAGGTTGCCTTCTGTGCGGCCACGTCTTTACCCGCCGTTTTTCCCAGTTGCTCGGAGGTCTGCGTCATGTCGAGCACGTCGTCCACAATCTGAAACGCTAGTCCGATCGATTGCCCAAACGCCCGCAGTTTTCTAACTTCGCTGTCCTTTGCCCCGGCATAAAGCCCGCCACTCACCAGGCTGGCTGTGATCAGCGCGGCGGTCTTGGCGCGATGGATATATTCCAGCATCTCCGCGGTGGGCTGAGTGTGCTCGGCTTCCAGATCCACGACCTGTCCGCCGATCATGCCATCCAAGGTGCCTGTCGCGCGCGCAACTTCTTCGATGATGCGCACTCGCGCCTCCGCCGGACATTCCAGCCGCGCCAGGACCTCGTAAGTCTGGGTCTGCAGCGCGTCTCCCGCCAGAATCGCAAGCGCATCCCCGAACACTTTATGGCAAGTGGGACGCCCGCGCCGAAGATCGTCGTTGTCCAACGCCGGAAGATCGTCGTGGATCAAAGAATAGGTGTGCAGCATCTCCAGCGCCGCGCCCAACTCTTCGATCCTGTTGGGCAACGATCCCGCCACCATGCGGCCGGCCTCCATGCACAGCACCGGCCGCAAGCGCTTGCCGCCAGCGAACACACTATGCCGCATGGCCTTGTGAATGGATTCCGGATGCTGGGTTTCCAGCGGAATCAGCCGGTCCAGTGCCGCGTCCGTCCGCGCCTTTCCTTGTTCAAGGGTTTCTTGCAGCATCGCGCAGTGAGTATAACAAGGCGTGGGTAAGCAAAGCACGGTGCGGGGGACAATCTCAGACTCCGGTGAGCAAAAAATCAGGACGCCTTCCGGCGTCCTCGGTAGTTCCAGGTTTCGATTAGGTTTTATGCAGCGGCGGCCTGAGCGATGGCCACGCTTCGCAAAGCCGAAGTCAAAACATTCTGTACGTCATCAGCGCATACATCAGTGGCGCCAGCTTCCATGGCGGCGATCCACAACTCCTCATCCGGCAGACGATAGGTGCATACAATGGGCACAGACGGGAAGTCATTGTGCAAGTTACTCACATCGGTTAGTCGAGAATGCTCCATATCGAGAATCACGACCTCCGGGCGGTTCTTGGCGACTCGCTCGCGGAGTTCGTCCCCAGAGCGCGTCAAGTGTACAGAATGGAAGTGAGAAGAAAGCCCACCGGCCAGAGACTGGGCGACCTTGGGATCGCTTTCGAGAACGACTACACTAAAGCCCATAGATCCTCCTGACTGAAAAAGTCAGTAACTCCGGACTAGGGCTGCGGGGAAGGGTTCGGAACCACTACTCCACACAGACATTCCAACTTACAAGCCCGGCAACGGTCGCCGCCTACTTGCGTGCAGGCACCTTTTCCGTCAAGGGCTCAAACGGCTCAGCCTGGAGCTTCCCGTTCTTCTTGAGCAGAATCTCCACCTTGCCCTCGGCCTGCTCCAGTTCTTTCCGGCAGGTCGAGGAGAGATGCATGCCTTCTTCAAAGAGAGTGAGAGACTTCTCCAGAGGGACGTCTCCCTTTTCCAGTTCCTGGACAATCTTTTCCAGTCGCTGGAGGCACTCTTCAAACTTGGCCAACGGGGTTTAGCTCCTTCTCTATTGTATGCGACTAATTGCGCCAGGTGTCCAGTCTTTTTTTGTAAAAAGTTGATGAATAGACGCTCATCTCTCCGCAAAAGGGAATGTTAGGCCGGGGCGGGAGCTTTCGTTCCTAAGGCCTCGAGCACATCAACGGCTGAGCTATAACGCCCCTGCGGCGCGCTGATTTGCGCTCCCTGCACCGTGTGGCGAACCGCAACCAGCATCTCCCGGGCAATGGCGACGCCCTCGGCCCGGGCCGCCTCCGGGTTCGCCGCGCGCGCCATGCGTTCCAGGATGGAGTCTGGCACCGAAACCCGGAGCTCGTTTTTCATGAATTCGGCGTTGCGCACGCTCACCAGTGGCCAGATACCAGCAATTACAGGAATGCGGCAGTGCTCAATCCTGCGGAGAAAGTTTTCCAGCAGACGGATGTCGAAAACCGGTTGCGTCACCGCGTACTCGGCTCCGGCTGCCACTTTGTACTCAAACCGGCGGATCTCTTCATCCAGGTCGGTAAGCCCCGGGTTCGCTCCCACGCCGATCACAAAGCCGGTGCCCGTCCCGATGGGGTTGCCGCCGAGATCGAGCCCCCGGTTCAGGTTGTGGACGATGTTGACCAAGCCGATGGCATCCACATCAAACACCGCCGTTGCGTCCGGATAATTGCCCATCTTCGGCGGATCACCGGTAATGCAGATCAGGTTCTTGATGCCGACTGCGGCCGCTCCCAGCAGGTCGCTCTGGATGCACAGCACGTTGCGGTCGCGGCAAGTATAGTGCAGGATGGCATCGATGCCGGCCTCGCGCTGAATCAGCAGCGAGAGCGCCTGATTGCTCATGCGGGCCGAAGCCCGGGGGCTGTCCGGAATGTTGACCGCGTCCACTCCGACAGATTTTAGGAATCGTGAGCCTTCCACCTCTTTGCGGATGTCGGTTCCTTTGGGGGGAACCACCTCCACCATGGTGACGAATTCCCCGTGGGCCAGCTTTGCCCCCAGAAGAGATCGTTCCTCTTTCGGGCGGGCCGGGATCGCCATTGGCGCAGCGGTGCTGGCAACCTGGGTCGAGGCTGTCTTCCCCCTGGCTTCTCCGACCCGCAGGGCGGACTTCATGACTCGGATGTGGTCGGGAGTGGTGCCGCAGCATCCGCCAACGATCCGCACACCGGCGGCAACAAATTTGCGCGCATAGCTCGCCATGTACTCCGGAGAGCACAGGTAGATGTTTCTGCCTTCCACTGATCGTGGAATGCCGGCGTTCGGCTGCGCGGAAAGTGGTAGAGGCGTGACGGCCCGCACGCGCTCGATCGCGTCCAGCATGGCCACAGGCCCCACGCTGCAGTTGCAACCGATCACATCCGCACCCCATTCCTCGAGCCGCGGGGCAAAGGTTTCCGGATCGGAACCATCCAGGCAATTGCCGTCTTCGTCAATCGTAACCTGTACCACCAACGGCAACTTTGCGCCCACATCCTTCGCCGCCAGCATGGCTTGGTGAAGTTCTTCCAGGTATCCGAACGTTTCCAGGATCAGCAGATCGACACCGCCCTCGGCCAGCGCCGCGATCTGCTCGCGGAACGCCTGCCGAGCCTCCTCGAAGGAAGTCTTTCCCAAGGGTTCGATTCTGGTTCCGAGTGGGCCAACCGATCCCGCTACCCACACATCGAAGCTTTTGGCAGCTTCCTTGGCAAGCCGCGCTCCGGCCCGATTGATATCTCGCACTTTGTCGGCGATACTGTGCCGCGCCAGGCGGAAGGCATTGCCTCCGAAAGTATTGGTTTCGACGATTTCGGCCCCCGCCTGCAGGTATTCGTGGTGAATGCCACGAATCAGGTCAGGCTGGGAGAGGTTCAACTCGTCATAGCAGCGATTGATGAACACGCCCTTGGCGTAAAGCAGCGTTCCCATCGCTCCGTCGCACAGAGCGGGCGAGTGCTTGATCCGCGTGAGAAGGTCGGCGGGCATATACTCAGTCAGAATACAGGATGAGCGTAGCTTCTTGCATCCAGGAGCGGGGCGCCAGTGAGGTTCGCCTCTCGCTCTGCGCCGCCAGCCAGGATGCAGTTCAGTGGCTCTGCTATAATCCGCTATTTCGCACTTAAATCTCTGGCTTTTCCTGCAGTTAGGAGCTTGACGTTTGAAGAAACCCCTTCTCTTGTTTGTCGTGCTGGCGGTCGGCAGTTTCGGCTTTGTTGCCTGTGGGGGCAGCGGGACGAACGGGCCTAAACCACCCAGCGGACTGACTACTCGCGTGGTTGCTTCGCAGAGCGTGTCCAGCCCCGCGGCATTCCCCGGTCTGGTCGTCATCGACGGCGAGATCGATGCGCTGGTAACAGGTGGGATCAGCACCAGCGGCTCTCCGGGTCTCATGGCATTATCGCCCGATCTATCGACCTTGCTGGTTTTCGATTCGGTGGCGAATAGCGTCGGAGTCGTCAACACCCTGAAGCAGACTCTGACCGGCAGCATACCACTGCCCGGACCAACCATCAGCATGGTCGCCCTGGCCACCGGCAGCGGATATGCGGCGGTGCCTTCCGCTCCCTTGATCGGGTCTGGCCCCGGAGCAGTAGTGGTGATGAACCTAACCACCGGGGCCCTTACTGCCACGATCGGCGTTCCCAACGCGCAAACCGTGGTTTCGAATCCTCCGGGAACCCAGCTTCTGGTTTTCAGTGGCGATTCCGATGTTGTGACCATTATCTATCCAGCTCTGGTGAACACAGGACTTCCAGACACGGCCACCGTGACGGGCTTCGACCGTCCTGCGTACGCCGTTTTCAGCGCGGACGGCAATACCGCCTATGTTCTGAATTGCGGAGCCGAGTGTGGAGGTACGCAGGCCAGCGTACAGGTTGTGAACCTGGCCACCACGCCGCCCACTCTGGGCGCGCTCGTGCCTGTGAACGGTGCGACCATTGGCTTCCTCCCGGCGGGCGGAACTACGCTCTACGTAGTCGGAAATGGAACCCCGACTGGCCCCGACTGTGCTTCAATTCCGAGCGCCCCCCCAACCGCCGCAAAGTATTGCGGGACGCTGGATCTTGTCAATCTCACCACCATGCAGGATCCGTCTTACAACAACCCTGCCACCGAAATTGCCATTACCGACGGCTACCACGACCGCATCGACATGAGCGTCAACGGCCAGCTTTTTGTCGGTTCTTATAACTGCACCAACATCGGCAACGTCAACAATGTGACTGGAGAGGTGCGCGGCTGTCTTTCCATCTTCAATACCACCAACGGGAAAGTGGTCATTCCTCCGGACAACGGTGACGTCACCGGCTTGCAGGGCTTCACCAGCCGCGATGTGGAGTACGTGGCCGAAGGCGGGAACCTCCGCGTCTACGACACGTACATCGATCGTTTGCTGCCTCCCGATATCATCATTGAAACTGGAACCATCATCATTCCCGGCCAGATCATCGACGTCAAGGCCATCGATTTTTTCTGAGCAGGTGTGGTTGGCGGACTATCTCGCAGGTTCGAGTACGAGCCAATGCGCCCCAGTTGCGGCCACCGCTTGCGACGTGAAAGGCAGCGAGAAGCTCGAGCCTTCGTACCACGCCTTCCATTGATCCATATAGTGCGGGCTTAGAAAGTTTCCGCTCTGTCCGGAAACAGTGTTCAGGGTGGATTGGTCGAGGTCGGCCAGGTTCGCGGTGAAGCGCTCGGAAGGTCCGTGGTCGCGCGTAACAGCCTTCACGGTGTATTTGCTGCCCGATTGCTCCCTCACGCCCGGCGCGGCCCAATGCCGGACGAATGGAATCTTCCCCAGTACAGGATGTTCAATATCTACCGCGTTCACGCTGCCCCAGTGCCACGAGGCGAGCTCTTCTGGAGCATCTGACGCGTTGACGGCTGCTTCCACCGCGGCGGTCAGCAGTTCGTCGTAGTTCGGATAGTTTTCCGGCAGCCACCGCTTGGGCTGATGCAGAAGGATGTTCTGCAGCCATACGGTTTCCATTTGCCAATCGTAGGTTCTCCAGTTCAAGGTTGTTTTCTGCAGCTTGGGATCTTCCGGAGGACGTCCCAGGCGAGGCTCGAGCAGCAAGCGCTTCAACTCCTCAGCCGACCGTACGGCAATGGTGGGTGCGGCCGAAGCCGCCAGCATGCGGCCATCCCAGTTGCGCATGAGATCTGCAGCCTGGTTAGCGCGGGGCGAGGGTTTCGCGGCATGGTCGATGGCGTAGACAAAACGTTCCGCTGCGAACAGATCATTTTCGGAGTGAATGTCGTTCTCCAGCGCAAGCATGTCCGCGGCTGCAAACTTCCGCCCCGATTCCAACACGTGATAAATGCGCTCGGCGCGCCACGGCGCTTCCCACTCCGCGCTGATGGAGTAGGGATAGCGATCCGGTGTAATGCGGCCGTTAGCCGTGGCGATCACTCCTGAGGGGGGATTGTAGATGCTGGGTAACTTGTCGAAAGGGATGTAGCCTGTCCATTCATGTGCATCGTCGGCCCCGCTGACCGGCAAACTGCCGTCGCCCGCTGCGCGGATCGGAACGTGTCCGGTTGCCTGGTAGCCGATATTGCCATCGATGTCGGCATAAACCACATTCTGCCCCGGCGCGTCGAGTTGCGAAAATGCTTTGCGGAATTCTTCCCAGTTCTGCGCCGCATCGACGTCGAAAAACGGCATATGCAGGCCGTCATACAGCGTCCAGCGCAGGGACACCGCCCGCTTCTCGCCCGGCAGAATGTCGGTGATGATGGGCCCGTGCCGCGTGATCTTCACGTCCACGGTCACGACCGGGTGGTCTTTGATGTGAATTACCTCGGCGCGGTGCTCGGGCCGCTGCCAGCCCTGCGGCGTCTGGTAAGCTCCCTGCTCGTTGAAGTTCTCGATGACGGCATCGGCCACTGTGGGCCCAACGTTGGTGAATCCCCATGCGATTCGCTGATTGTGGCCGACGATCACGTAAGGCATTCCCGGCAGCGTCACTCCCGCCACATCCAGATTGACCGCTTTGAGATGCGCTTCATACCAGAGGTTCGGCATCTGGTGGCCGAGATGCATATCATCCGACAGCAACGGTTTGCCCGTGACGGTGTGTGCTCCCGAGATCACCCAGTCGTTCGATCCATTCACCGCTTCCGGTTTGCCCTGCGCCCAAATATCCGGCACAACGCCTCTCTGGGTCACCGAGTTGTCTGGGCCATCATCCTCATCGTCGTCCTCATCGGAGTCTCCCTGGTTCTCCTGATCGTTGAGGTCCTCGCGCATCACGGTGGGCGGGCGGTCGTGCCAGGAGCGGTTCACATACAGATCGGCGGTCCGCTCCGGTCCCAGCTTGGCCAGAATTTTTTCCCGATCCAACGCTTCTCCGAAGGTGTAGTAGTTGAGGTCTTTGACCATCTGGTTCGCGATGACAATCGAGTCTTCGGCCTGCCACGGCTTGGGACGGTACTTCAAAATGCGGAACTCGATCGGAAGACCGTTACCGTGGGTTTCGATGAAGGCATTCACCCCGCGGGCGTACGCATCGAGGTAAGAACGATCGCGGGCACTCGCCATCTGCAGCGATTTCCTGGCCGCCGCGCGCAGCCCCAGAATGCGCTGCTCGCGGTCGATCTTGAGCGTGTCCTCGCCCAGAATCTCCGATAGTTCTCCGCCGGCGAAACGCCGCATCACGTCCATCTGCCAGAGCCGGTCCTGCGCCGTGACATAGCCCTGGGCAAGAAATAAATCCTCCAGTGTGGCGGCCTCGATCGCTGGCACGCCATGGCTGTCGCGCGTCACTTTCACCGCCGCCGAAAGCCCTTTCACGTGCAGAGTTCCGTCCAGTTGAGGGAGAGCAGCGCGGGCAATGATGTATGCCCCAGCCACAACGCCCGCCGCTAGCAGCAGCAGGATCAACACCAGCCACAGCAGTACGCGAAGCCCGGTCGAACGCCGGGAGACAGGAATGCCACTTGCGGTAGAAATGCTCATGAGCAGTACGATTTTAGCAGCCGCGCCTCAGAGCCCCCGGTTTGCCCTGTGCTCCTCAGTGTCCCTTGTGGTTAAGGGTTTTAATCGGCAGAATTCCTGAGTGGCGCCCGGCCGCCGCTGAAAACGAATTTCATTTTCAAGATGCCCGATGCTATCCTTACGCTTCATGCTGCAGAAGCGCATTGACGATCAGCCTTCCATCTCGCGTGAGATGGTGCGCGAGGCCCAGGAGATCCTCCACCAGCATCTCAAGCGGGTGGGCCTGAAGCAGACGGCGCAGCGTGACACCATCCTGCGCACCTTTCTTGAAACTCGCGATCACCTCTCCACCGACGAACTGCACCGCCTGGTGCAGAAGAAAGATGCCGGCATCGGCTACACCACCGTCTATCGCACTTTGAAACTTCTGGCCGAGTGCGGACTGGCCAGCGAAGTTGCCTTCCACGACGGCATCTCACGTTACGAGCATCAGTACAACCGCCGCAGCCATCACCACATGGTCTGCACCGGATGCGGCAGTTCGGTCGAGTTCTTTTCCCGCGAAATCGAGCAGTTGGAGCAGGAAATCGGGCGACGGCACCACTACAGCACCACCCGTCACACGTTCCAGATTTATGGTGTTTGTGAAGATTGCCGCAAGAAGAATGTCGCGGCCCGGCCGGCCTGAAGGAATTCATGTCCATTTCCTGCCCTCACTGTGCCGCCTCCATGCCCGACACCGCTGCTTTCTGTCCCGGCTGCGGACGTTCCATGCGTCCAGTCGAGCGCGCGCAAGGCACCGTGGGCGCGCTGCCCGAGACCGTAGCTGGCGCCCTGGCTTACTGCACCATCATCCCGGCCATCATCTTTCTCTTCGTCGAGCCCTACAGCAAGAACCGCTTCGTGCGCTTTCATTCCTTCCAATGCATCGGAGTGTGCCTGGCCGGCCTGATCGTTGGGGCAGCGCTCAGGATTGCCGGCTTCGTCCTCTTCTTTATTCCGGTGCTCGGCCACCTGCTCGTCTGGCTGCTCTCCATGGTGGTCACCCTCGCGTTCCTGGCGGTTTGGGTTGTGCTCATCGTCAAGGCCATGCAAGGCGAAATGTTCAAGCTCCCCGTAGTGGGCGACTTCGCGGAGCAACAAGCCGCCAAGTGACCCAGAGTCCTGACTAAATAGTGGATTGCTTCCCATCCGGCTTTCTGGTACTTTGCCCCATCGTTGCTTGGGGCCAAAACCAAGCCACCAGAAATTCTCTGGTTTGTCGACCAGAACACGGAGGAATATCCCATGGCGTTTTGCAGCATGTGCGGTGCACAGATTGCCGATGGCACGACCGTATGCGCGGCGTGTAGCAGTCGGCCCGCAACTCCCACCCCCACGCCGGCTTCGGGATTGGCCGACAACGTCGCTGGAATGCTGGCCTACGTGACCATCATCCCCGCCATCATCTTTCTCGTGTTGGAGCCCTACAACCGGAACCGGTTCGTCCGCTTCCACGCCTGGCAGTCTGTCTTTTTCAACATAGCCTGGTGGGTTCTGTGGATCGGTCTGCGCATTCTCGTGCACATGCCCTTTCTGGGCTTTCTCACGCTTTTTGTCTGGCCGGTGGTGTGGTTGGGCGGCTTCATCGTCTGGATCATCCTGCTGATGAAGGCGAACCAAGGCCAAATGTTCAAGCTGCCAGTGATCGGCGACTTGGCGCAGCAACAGGCGGGCTAGGCGGGGGTTCCAGAAATATCGAAGGGGAGGCGACTGGTCGCTTCCGCGCGCTCTGCGGCTGTTCTCAGCGATCTCTGCGCTCCAGGCTTTCGAGGCCAGTCGTAAGCTCGAGCCGTCACCCTTGACTTTCTTCCTCGAAGCTGTCATTCCTATTAGCTTTTACCTTGCTGACCGAAATGCGCCGTGGGGGCCGTTCGAGTGGCGGGAATTTTTGAGCATCTGGGGAATGGATTGAAAGTCAGAGTCTTCTACCACGATAAGTGTTTCGACGGTGCGTGCTCCGCTGCGCTCTTCTCCCGCTTCTATCGCGAGCGGATTCGCGAAGATGCCGATTTCCTCTTTTCCGGCCTCCTGCACCGTGCCGGGTCGCTGTTTGACGAATCCCATTTCGACGGCGATGAAAATGCCATCGTCGACTTCAAGTACTCCAGTTCGCCCAAGATCACATGGTGGTTCGACCATCACCAGAGCGCGTTTCTCTCGCTAGCCGACGCCGCTCATTTCGAACGCGACCAAAGCAATCGTAAGTTTTACGATCCCGATTTCAAGTCCTGTACCAGTTTTATCGCCATGATCGCGCAACAGCGCTTTGGCTTCGATCCCGCACCCCTGTCCGACCTCGTGCATTGGACGGACGTCATTGACGGCGCTCTCTATCCCGACGCCAGAACTGCGGTGGAGATGCAGGCGCCCGCCATGAAGCTGACCATGGTGATCGAGTCCGCGCCCGACCAGCGCTTCGTTCCCACCCTGATTCCGCTTCTTGCCACCAAGTCCCTGGCCGCCATTCTGGAAGAACCTTTCGTGGCTCCACTCTTGCCACCGCTGCTCCAGCGCCACGAGCTCTCCATCGAAATTCTTAAACAGCGCACCGAATGCATCGACGGAACGATTTTCTTCGATGTTACGGACTACGATCTCGAGGGTTACAACAAATTTGTTCCCTACCATCTCCATCCTGAATCGATCTACAGCGTGGGCCTCAGCAGGAGCAGCTTTCGGGTGAAGGTTTCGGTGGGATCGAACCCCTGGGCTCCGGAGGAACCGGTCGTCAATCTGGCCAAGATTTGCGAGCGCTATGGAGGAGGCGGGCACGCCCGCGTCGGCGCAATTTCCTTCGATGTGAACCAGCATGCCGCGGCCATCCGGGCTTCTCGCGAGATTGTGAATGTGCTTCGCGCCGCCGTTCGTTCTCGCAAGCGCTGAAGAACCGGAAGGCCGAAAGAAGGCGTGGCTGTCCCGCCTTTGTGTTCCCCTGTGTCCTCTGTGGTGAAGAATTTGGTGTCAGTCTAAGCGAATCTGGGAGCGTCACCCACGCCAGCAGCCGTGGTACCCTGAGAGTTCCTTGCGCGCCGCATGCTCTCGCCGGCTACGAAAACCGACCTGCACCACACCCAGCGAAATCTGCTGCGCGTAGTGGCTTCCTTCGAATTCACCAAAGGCGTCTTCGTTCTGTTGATCGGCCTGAGCGCTGTCCTGCTGGTTCACAAAAATGCCTGGGTGATTGCCGAGAGCTTGCTGGCGCTGTTGCACATCAGCACCGACCGCCATTCGGCGCAGGTTTTTCTGGATTTCGCCGACAATATTACCGACTCCCGCTTGTGGACAGCCGCGCAACTGGCGTTCGGCTATTCCGCCTTGCGTTTTGCTGAGGCCTACGGTCTGTGGAACCAACGCACCTGGGCGGAATGGATTGCATTTTTGTCCGGAGCGCTCTTGCTCCCGCTCGAGATCCGGGAACTGCTGCGCGGCATCACGGTCCTCCGCTCCGCGATCTTCCTGGCCAATCTGGTGGTCGTTCTCTATATGCTTTTCTTGTTGCATGCCGGACGCCAGCGCCGCCGGGAGCTACAGTCGATGGCGGCCGAAACCCTTGACAGGAGCGGCAAGTAGGGTCCAACGGCTCTGGCTGAGCGGGGTTCCTTTGTTTCATAATCAACCCAACGGCTGTACTTCAGGAGGTTCTATGCGCTTCTCCTCTTGCCTGTTAGGTTGCACTTTACTCGTGCTCTCGGCCCTGGGAACGGCTTTTGGTCAGGAAACGAACTTCGCCACGGGACCGCAGTATTTGATGACCTACGGTTCGCCTCTGCTAGCGCGTCCCATTTCCACGCCGTCTCTGTCATTGTCGGCGCCACCGCTCGAAGCAGGTGCCAGCAACGCCACTGCGGGCCTCGTCGCCGGAGCCGACAATCAACCCGCTTCGCCACAGACTTATCCGGCGGCGGATTTATTTCCCATCTACTACGGCGCGCCTCCGGCCGGCGTCATCGAGATCAGCTTCGCCGAATCAGGGGCGCCGCCTCGCGAACTTCCGGCCAGCATTCTGGACACTGGAGTCTCGCAGGCGACCACTGCGCAGGCGCTGCGCCAACGTGGTTATGGGATCACCGTGGCAGAAGCAGCGGCACGCAGCAAAGCTGCCCTGCGGCACGCGAAACGTGTTTACACGAATGAGGACATCGATCGACTGCATGGGGGAGGCTAACGCCAACGCAGGCCGAATGGGCGCTATGGTTTGTCAGGGCTGATGGGGTCGTCGGCGTGGCACAGGGCCCAGCAGGTAAGCGCGCCAATGGCAATGATTCCCGCGCCCCGGGCCCAAACGCTGTTCAGGATCGCTCCGTTGGCGTTGACCACCTCGGAAGGCCGGGCGGCCACTCCGCATCGTTCCTCGCGACTCTTTTGTTCACCTTGATGCACGATCAGATCTTCGGACGCCGCTTGTTTCGACCGGCGCATGGCCGCACCCTGGTAGTGCATCTTGGCGTCGTTCGTGTACGCCGCCACTGTCACTTTTCCGTCTACGTCGGTGACTTCGTAACGGGTCCACTCCTGTGTGATGGGAATGACAGTGATGCAGTTCACGCGCACACGCATGGCCCGCGAGGTGTTCAGTTGCAGGCTGCCGTGGTCGAGTACGAGTTCGTCTCCCTCGAACTGCACAATCGTGTCCGGCTGCACCGTGACCGTGGAGCCGTCCGTGTCGATCTTCGCTCTGCCTTCCTTCTGGGTCTGGATCAGGTCGTGGAGAAAAATCGCTGAGGAATTGGGCGCGGGATTTCCATTCAGCCATACTCCTCCCTCGTTGTGGATCATGGCGCGTGCAGAATCCTGCGCGATCAGCGACACCGGCAAAATGACGATCATCGCCCCGCAAACGAGATTGCGCCATTCCGTCAAGCAGACTCCCGCCTTCTCCGCACAAACTGCTTTCGCAAGAATAGCTTGCAGGATTAAGGCGGGGTATTGGCTTGCGTGATGCCAGGTGCCAGGAGCGGACAGCCGAGGGCGGCTCTCCGCACAACGAACTGCGCAAGCTGAGATCCAGCTGGAAACTGAGAACTGCTCTCCCTACGCTCGAGCGAAATCGATGTAGCCACGCTGGGCGTCGGTGCGAATCAATTTCACGCGCAGCTTGTCTCCGACATCGGTCCCTTGCGCGCCTTCCGCCAACAATCCCTCCACGTGCGGTTGCAGCACGCGGCCAAAGGTTCCGTGCGGGGTCACGCCGGTGACGATGGCGTCGAAGACTGCGCCAATCCGATGCTCCATCGCGACCGCGGCCAGCCGCTTCGACATTTCCCGTTCCACCTTCCGCGCGGCATCGTCCTTCGCGGTGCAGTTGGCGGCGATGGCGGAGAGTTCTTCATCCGAGTAAGGATTAGCCTTGCCCGCTAGCATGGCCTTGATCAGGCGCTGGGTTACGACGTCTGCAAAGCGGCGGTTGGGGGCAGTCGAGTGGGTGTAATCCTGAACTGCGAGGCCGAAGTGTCCCGGGGCGGGATCGCCGGGCCGCTCCAGAACATATTCTCCCGGGCCAATCAACTTGATCACCGCGAGGGAAACGTCGGCGAAGTGGTCCGGATCCTCCGCCTTGCGCTTAAGTAGAAAATCATTGAGAGCCTTTGAATCCGGTTTTGATGGAAGATTCCCGCCATGCGTGGCCGCGAGCTGAACGATCCGGTCCCAGCGCTCGGGCTGTTTCACGATGCGGCGCAGGGACGAGATTTTTTCCAGCATGCGCGCCACCACGCCGTTGGCGGCAATCATGAAGTCTTCAATCAATTCGGTAGCGCGATTTTTCTGCTGCTTCACGACATCGACGACTTGGTTATTCAGGATGAGGGGATGAAGTTCATCGGTCTCGAGGTTCAGCGCTCCCTGATCAAAGCGCTGACTCTTCAGCTTCTGCGCCACTTCGTCCTGCAAGCGGAGTTGGGCCTGCAGGTCGGAAGAAGTCGCCACCTTGGCCTGCGCCACGCCCTTGCCTTCCAGCCACGCCCCGACAGAGTTGTATTGCAGTTGCGCCTGATTGCGCACCACGGCGCGATATACGTTGCTGGAGGTTAGGTGACCGTCGCCAGCCACTACGAATTCGATAGCCACGGCCAACCGGTCCTGACTCTCCAGAAGGGAGGTCTTGCCTGTGGAAAGCGCCTCCGGCAGCATGGGGAAGTTTCGGATCCCGGTATAGACCGTGGTCGTCTCCCGGGCGGCATGCTGATCGATGGCACTCTGCTTGGGGACGAAGGCGTCGAGGTCGGCAATGCCGATGAGGATCTTTACATCGCCGTTTGGCAATCGCTCCGCGACTTCGATCTGGTCGAGGTCGCGGGACGTGTCGTTGTCGATCGACGACCAGAGGAGATTGCGCAGATCGCGCACGGTTGTTCCCGGCAGGATGGCCGGAGGCTGGGCGCGCAATTGTGCCAGTTGCTGCTGGACTTCGGCAGGGAAGTCCGGTTCAAATCCGTACTGCCGCGTGATGTCTTTGGCGGCGGCTTGCAGGTCGAGGTGAGAAGGCGTGGCGCTGGGCATAGATTCCCGTCAAGATCAAAAATCAATAAGAGCCTCACCACGGAGACACGGAGGCACAGAGAAGGCAAAGGCCAAAACACAGGAGAAACGAGAAATCCTGGAGATTTCCTTTGTGTCTCTGTGCCTCTGTGGTGAATGGTTTGCGATGCGGATTACTCGGTCACCACCGCTTTGACCAGATTTCGCGGGCGGTCGACGTTATATCCCTTCTTCGTGGCCACATGATAGGCGAACAGCTGCAAGGGGATCACTTCGACGATGGGCAGCAGCAGTTCCGGAGCCGCCGGCACAAAGAACACATCATCGGCTACGCTGGCTACCTCCTGGTCGCCCTCGGTGGCTACTGTCACCAGCCGTCCACGGCGCGACTTGACCTCCTTCATGACTTCGAGCGTGCGCCGGTAGCGCAGCACTGAATCCGGATCATTATGGTCGCATGTCGCCAACACGACCACGGGAAGGTGTTCATCCACCAGCGCATTTGGGCCGTGCTTTAGTTCCCCGGCCGGATAACCCTCCGCATGAGCATAGGAGATTTCCTTCAGCTTGAGTGCGCCCTCGCGCGCGATGGCGTAGTGGACCCCGCGTCCCAGGTATAAAAACTTCTCTGCCTGAAAATGCCTTTGCGCGAATTGCCCGGCGAGATCGTCCCACACGCGCAGATTGCCCTCAATGGCGTCAGGGAGCCTCTGCAGGCGCCGCAAATAAGAGCGGGTGACCTCCGAGGTCATGCGGCCGCGTTTGCGCGCCAGAAACAGCGCCATCAAGTAAAGGACCGTGACCTGGGTGGTGAAACTCTTGGTGGCCGGCACGGCCAGTTCGGGGCCGGCCCCTGTGATCAAGGCAGCACTGGCTTCCCGGGGGATGGTCGCCTCAGCCACATTGGAAACAGCGATAGTCTTCACGCCGCGGGTGAGCGCCTCGCGTTGCGCGGCAATGGTGTCCGCAGTCTCGCCCGATTGCGTGACCACCATGACGATCGGGTCCACAGCGGCGTGGGTGGAGCGGTAACAGTACTCGCTGGCGTATTCCACGTCGACGGCAACCCCGGAAAGGTCTTCGATCATGATTTCGCCGGCCAGGCCGGCGTGGCGGCTGGATCCGCTGGCGGCGATGATCAGCTTCTCGAAGGTCAGCAGGGCGCTCTCAATAGCGTTCAGTTCGCCGGGGAAAAGAATGTCGTTGCTCAAGTGCTGCTCGATGGTCTTCGCGATGGCCTGGGGCTGTTCGTAGATTTCCCGGCGCATGGCATGGGAAAATCCGGCGGTCGCGGAGTTGGAGGGAGCGTGGGTCGGATTCATGATCGGCTGCGGCTGAGAGTAAATCATTTGCCGCGCCCGGAGCAAACGGGCGGCCCGGTAGTGTCCTAACACTGCGCCCGATTAGGACACTAACCGGCGGCCCCGGCGTCTTGAGAGATGCGGCGCCTACCTGTTAAGATTCGCTGCATTTCGTTTTGGAGGAATCATGCGGGCTTGTCTCGTGTTCGCTTGTCTGATGGGAATGACTGCCCTGGCTCTGGCGCAACAACCGGCAACGCCGGTGCCTCAACCCACAATGCCGACCAAGTTCAGGGAAGAGCCGCGCTCCGGAAGCCCGGCTGACTTGGCGATGAGAGATATGTTCGAAACCAAGATCAAAGTGGAATGGGAAGCGCTGAAGAACAAGGACAAGAAAGCCTACGGCGAACTGTTAGCGGATGACTATCAGGGCGTCGAAGTCGACGGCAAGGGCGAGCGCACCAGGAATCAGGCTTTGAACGAACTGGCCGCGACGAATGTCTTCAACTATACGTTGTGGGGGTTCAATCTGATTCCGCTGGGGCCCGATGCCGCCTTCGTGAGCTATGAAAGCACCATACAATTTCCACCTAAGTCGGCGGTGCGCTACTCGCGGGTGTATATTACTGAACTGTGGATGAAACGCGCCGGGCAGTGGAAGTTAGTGCACTATCAGGAGACGCACGTCAAGTAGCTGGGCAGCCTAAGATTTAATGCAACCACAGCAATCGCGTAACCATCCCATCTAGCAGGGGGGTGCCTATGAGAACGTTATTGTTCGTTCTGCTGCTTTCGGGCAGCTTTCTCCTGGCTCAGAACAGCAATGCCAGTAATTCGGGCCACGACGCGAAGGATTCCAAGGGACAGGTAACCATGCAGGGCTGCGTGAGCCGGTCGAACGGCGATTACATCCTGATGAAGCAGGAGCCCAGCATCAGTTATCAACTTCAGGCTACGGGCAAAACAAGGCTCCGCAACTACCTGGGCCAGCGAGTGGAAGTGACCGGCAGTGAATCGCCAACCATGAGCACAAGCTCTGACGCGATGAACAAGGTGGGTTCGGCCGCCCCGGTGACCTTGACCATCGCTACGATCAGGACCATCAACAAGGACTGCACGGCCCGGCCAGTTCCGTAGAAACTGGGATTCGACGAGAGTTCAGCGGTTGGATCGGGCGCTCAGTCGCAATCCGGCGGCATGGCCATGATTTCGGATTCGGAATCGCACGGTGGTTTCTTCTTGGCCGGCTCCAGCAGCCACGGATGATTGTAGCGGAGAATCCACAAGCCTTCGTTGTTGGTGAGAAAGATCAATCCATGTCCGCCATCGGGAAGAAGGCTGGTGACTTTGCTGAACGTCTCCAGCGTCTTGGGATTGCGCGGATCGCTCAAGTCGAGCACGCGAACCGTTTCGGTGGGGCGGCTGCTGCTGGTTAAGGTTGTCGGCGTTTTTTCCGGAGCTTCTGAGATGGCGACATCGGGAGTAACCATCTCCAGATTTCCTGAAGTTGACTGGTTCGATCCCGCTGTCCGCTTCAAGAGACTGGGCTTGTCTGGCGTGGAAACGTCCACGACCATGAAACCTTGCTTCCCGGCCTGTTGCACGTACAGGTAGTGCTTGCCATTTTCCCGCTGCAGCAACATCTGGCTTCCGCTCGCCTGCGGCAATGGCAGGTGAGCGATTACGGTTGCAGGGACGTCGGTCGGTTTTGGGGCGGGTGGGTCATTTGCCTTCGCCAGCGAGGCAGGCAACAGCAGAAGTGAGAACGTGAGTGCGTAAGTTTGCAAAACCCTTGTACGATTCTTCATAAATCACTTCACAATTCACTACGCAGAACACGAGCTCCGTTCCGCGCCTAAGGCAACTATACACCACCGTTGGGCGCCCCCCTTATTGTTGTGCAGCGACGGCTACGCAACCGTAAGAGCTTAGTGTCGTACAGTTCGCGCCGGCCTGAAGCGGCACAAAAACATGGTTGGTCTTAGGGTCAACCGAGATGCTGTGCGCATTGGAGCCGGTCGGCATGTTGTAAAGCCACAGGTTCGTTTTGGCGTCGATGACGCCCATCTGCGCTGTCGGAAGCATATCGCGCGCTGCCAGATAGTACTTGTTGTCGGTGGGGTTATACCACGTCTCGTCTACCCCACCAACGTTGTTGACTGGCACGCAGTTGGTGCTGGTAGATGGGTCCGACGTACAGACGATATTAGCGCCTGGCGTGTACGTGATGATGTACTCGTTGGGAGGGAATGCCTTGCCGTCGTGGTCCGCACAGCCTACGAGGAAGTTGTTCCCCGGACCATGGGTGACGCTTGTCGGCATGCAATTCGGCATCGGAAGGCTGTCGATAACCACGGGCCCGCAGGAGACGCCCGCACAGCTGGTGTCTGTCAGCTTGGGATCGATGACGTCGACGGATCCGATGTTGATGTTGCCGACTGAGTTCTCGTTGGCCTGCAGCAGGAAACCGCTGTTGGGATCCCACACCATTCCGGCCAGACCGGCTGGAGCAATGGCGCCGGCGCAAGTACTGGCAGGCGCAGTTTGGCTACAGAAGGCTCCCGTCCCATAGTCAAGAATGGGAGCATGGTGGCAGGGGATCGTGTAGGAGATACCGCTAGGGGTTGTCCCGATGCCCAACAGGCCCAATGGGCCATCCGCTGCCGACGATCCGGAAACGCCGCTGAACACGTGCGGATTAGAGGGGTCTGGGCAGGGGAAAGTTCCTCCGACCGTGTCGACCGGAACAGTGTTTGTGAGCCCGACTCCTCCCGAGGCTGAACCTCCGGCGCCGTCGTAGTAGATTTGTCCAAGAATGCAGCTCGGAGGATTGAACGAGCCCCCGTTACCCGGATCCAACTGCAGGGACGGAGGCGTACCGGTACCTGAGCCTTGCAGGGGATAAGTGGCCGGGTTAAAGCCCGGGGGATAAGGTCCATAAGCCAGCGTCGAATCAATGGGCAGGCAGTGCTGCTGAGCCACCGTTCCAGTCTTGCTCACGACGTGCGACATGTCGATAAACGTAACAAATGGCAATCCCGGATCACCATTGATGACGGCGAGGACGTGACGGACGTTGTCGTAGGACATTTCGTCAGCGCGGTCGTCTCCACAATCGCTGGCCGATCCGGCTTCGCCGTTCCAGGAAGCCACGCAGCCAGAGATGCCCTGCGGACCGTCGTAGTCGGCCGAAACACCAGTCGGTATCGTGGCAAGAATGGTAGGTGGAGTGGGCGGATTGGTACTGAGATTCATCGTGGTCAGATCGAAAACGACGACCGAGGAGCTGCCGTTGGCGACGAACAAGGTATTGCCGTCCGCACTTACCTCAAGGCCATCTGGCCCAGACATGGGATTCACGCCGTTGGCACGGGAAGCGCAGCACTGAGCCCCGGGGAAGCCACCAAAGTTGTGGTTCGCACCAAAGCCCGTGATGAGGTGGAACGTGGGACCTGGAGGCGCAGCTGTGGACATGTCTGTTCTGCATCCAAAGCGGGTGAAATTGCCAAATACGTCGATGATCGGCGGAATAATGTCGAACCCGGTCGCAGGATCTTTTATGCAAGGGCTGGCCCCGTTGCCCGCGTCCGAGACGGCATTCTGGCCTTGAATCGAAATCACTGCGAGATCTTTGGCCGTGTCGATCACTTGCACTGCGATGCCAATGCGATCGGAAACGTAGAAGAGATTGTTCGTGCCCGACAACCCGCCGGCGGGGGGAGACGCCACCCAGCTAATGTCGAAGGAGTTGAAGGGGCCGCCCGGCTCGCCGGTGCCGTTGTGCTCGGGCACAGGAATGACGTTGATGATGGCATAAGAGCCGTTGAGCGTGGTGCCGCACGTCGGACAGTTCGGCGTAGTGGCGCAGCCGCTGGCGATCACAAACAGCGCGGTGAGAAGAATAGTAAGAAGAATCCTCGGTCTCATTCGAATTCCCTCCTGCGATTTCCCTTCAGGACCAGCCCTGACCGGCCCCGGCATTTTACCGAATTTGTTGACTGTCCATACCTAAGCGTGGTGCTCGACCGCACTAGAACCGGAACTGGATTTGCTGCAAAACCACGAAATAGTTCTGTGGCACCGCGCCGATGGTGCTGGGATCCTTCAACTGATCAATCCCCAGATTGACCTGGTACTTCACCCAATAATTGGGAAACCAGTTGAGGCCGAAAGTGACCTCGTCGGTGTGGTAGTTAAACGTAGGCACAAAACCCGGCGTGTAATAGCTCAAGAAATCCGCGCCCGGTTCTCTGGCCTGGATGCCCATGTAGCGGACGCCGACGCCCCATGCACCCCACCCGCGTCCCTTGCCGCCCGGAGTGTCGGGGCCAAACGTCGGACGCTTCACCCGCGGTGTGCCGTTCTCCGGCTGCTTTTCACCGGTGAGCATGTAAGTCGCGCTGAGGTCCCAAGCCTTGGCTATGATTGAGGGAAGGCTCAGGAAGCCAAGCCCTCCGACCTGCTCCGAGCCGACATTGTCACGCGACATGTTGAGTTGGTCGAACTCGCCGCGCAGAGCAAACCTCGACTTGACATAAGTAAATTCGCCGTTGTAACGCTGGATCGGTCCGTTAATCGCGAACTGCGGGAAGAAATTGTAAGCGGAGTCAGGTAGGTTGCCACTGAAACTCCGATCCCCGGAGAGACCGCGGGAACGACCACGATCAGCGGATCCGCCAAAAGCCAGGCCCTTGAGCCATTCGCTCTTGGACTTGCGCCACGGGTAAAAGCGAAGCCGCCCAATGACTTCCGGTTGATTTGTGGTGTTGACCGTGGCATATCCCTTGCCATTGAAGGCCCCCAACCAGTATTGGACTACGCCTCCGTCAATGTCTCCATGAAGGGCCACCCCGGGGCTGCGGAAGGCTGAGGCTGCAGATGGGTACAACATCGCCTGGAACCCGCGTTCGACGAAGTCCAGGTTGGTGGCGCCGGTTCCAGCTTCTTGGGCGAATGGCGCCTTGAATTGCCCGGCTTGGAATTGGAACTCAGGCCGGATTCTTACGTTGAGGTAAACATCGCGCACGACCGATCCGGAACTTCCAGCCGCGTCTGTGAGGAGCGCGAAATCGAAATGGGACCCGTAATTGCCCTGGAAACCGAAGCGCGCGCGGCGCAGAACGAATGTGTCCGAAGGAGCGCCGTCCCCCTTGAAGGCCCGGTACTGGTCATCCACATAGCCGTAGGGGCTGATGCTAAATTGTCCGTCCGCACTTCTGATGAAAAAGTGCTCGCCGTTCCATCCCGCGGCCAGCGGAGCCTCTTTCTTCGGAGCAGCACTTTGCGCCTGATCGACGACTGGCATGGATGCGGGATCCGCCTCCACGAGAACTGCGTTCGTTAGGTGGGCGCTCGCGCTGGAAGCGTCCACCGGTTGAGGATTGGTAGCGGGCGCGGGAGTGTCCGCCACGGGCCGAACCTGGGCCGTACCAATGTCGGCCGCCCGTGCCTGTCCGTCGGCCAGCTTTTGCACCAAGGCCTTCAACTCCTCGATGGTCTGACGCTGCGCGGCCACTTCGCTGCGCAACTGGCTGACCTCCTCCTTGCTGGCAGGGTTGGAAGCCGCTGCGGCCTTGTCGGCAGGTTGCGAACTTTGGGCTTGGGTCAGGGAACCCGACACAATCAGAATGACCAGCGCGAAGGAAACCGTCAGAGAGCGCATGCTTTTCCCCTCTCGGAGTGACATGTAAAGAACAACGAGGACCGGCTCGCAGCACTGCACACACTTCCACCTGCGTCAGCCGGCACAAGAAATGCCTGGCTACGAATGAAACACAACTCCAACTAGAACACGTCTGATAAGCGGACCAATCCAGCCCGCTGGGTTTAGCACAGTCGAATTGAAACTGTCAAGCACAATTTCAGGTCGGTGTTGTCAGCAGAGGCAATTTCAGATCAGACATTTCCGAATTGTGTGCCGACAGTTGAAGCGCGTCCTGAGCATTTCTTGGTGAATCACTTCAAAAGGCGGCCAACGGAAGGGCTCAGAACTCCCTCTTCTACTCGCCTGCTAATGCGAACGCAATAGTTCTTTTATGGGAGCTGACACACCGTCAAAGGCGACGGCCACAACTTTCGCGCCGGGATGGCTCCATAAATCGACGTGAGATAATGCAGTTACGTCACCGTGGCCCCGTAGCTCAGTTGGATAGAGCAGCGGTTTCCTAAACCGTTGGTCGGCGGTTCGACTCCGCCCGGGGCCTCCATCTCTTCAATCACTTGCGCTATTACTTTGGATTATTTCTGTCTAATTAATGCGGTCGTCGCAACCGTAGCCCTGTGCTATAATGACTTTCAACGCTACTGCCACGGTTTGCTCGTGACGCGGTGATCCTGTCGGATCAGATTCATCTCCGCCTTTCCTGCCCGCCGTTTATTTCAGCGTAAATCAAAAAACAAGAGCGGCATGGGAACTCACGATACGTGTGTAACATCAGGCCCCTCGAGAAAGAACCACTACGAATGACAAGCTTTACCGAACTACCGCTGTCTTCTGCGTTACAGCAGAGGCTGGCGGCTAATCAATTCCTTATCCCTACGCCGATTCAGGCGCAGGCCATTCCTTCCGCCCTCGAGGGCAAAGACGTGCTGGCAACGGCGCAGACCGGTACCGGCAAAACGCTGGCGTTTCTGATTCCAATCATCGAAATGCTGCAGCGCGAGCCCTCACAGAAAGTGCGCATTTTGGTTCTGTTGCCCACGCGAGAACTGGCGATTCAAGTTAACGAAGAGTACGAAAAACTGCGTGGTAAGGGATTATCCAAGGCGGCGCTGGTAATCGGCGGCGTCTCCGAGAAGGCGCAGATTCAGGCGGTGCGCGCGGGCGCCAGCATGGTGGTTGCGACTCCCGGCCGCTTGCAGGATTTCATTAGCCGCAAGCTAATCGACTTGCGGGAAGTCAAAATCCTTGTGCTGGACGAAGCCGATCGCATGCTGGACATGGGGTTTCTCCCAGCTATCCGGCGCATTCTCGCAATCTTGCCGCAACGGCGGCAGACGCTGTGCTTCTCGGCCACGCTGGAACAATCCGTCGCAGGCCTGGTGAACGATTCCATGCGCGATCCCGTGCGCGTCGCGGTTGGCTCGGTGCTCAAGCCGGTCGAAAGCGTCCGGCTGCAAGCCTACGAAGTGCGTCCAGCGGAGAAGCCCGAGGTGCTTCGGCAGTTGCTCTACACCGAGAAAGGACAGACACTCATCTTTGCCCGCACCAAGCGCGGCACGGAGCGCCTGGCCAAGGAACTGGTGCGCGAAGGTTTTTCGGCGGCCATGATTCACGGCGACCGCTCGCAATCCCAGCGCAACGGGGCGCTCAGCGGATTTCAGCAGGGGCGCTACAACATTCTGGTCGCCACCGACGTAGCCGCACGTGGCTTGCACGTGGACGATGTGGCGCACGTGATCAATTACGACCTGCCCAAGATGGCCGAGGATTTCATCCACCGCGTGGGACGGACAGGGCGTGCAGGATCGCAAGGACTGGCTTCCAGTCTGGTGGCCGGTGGCGAGGTCATCGAACTTTGCCACATCGAGCGCGCGCTGAAACTGAAAATCGAACGCAAGCAGGTGGATTGGGCGAATGCTGAGCGGTCGGAGCGTGTCGTCGAAAACACTCTGGCCAGCCGGACGCTGACCAGGTTGCCCGGCGAAGTATTCGCTTAGCCTAATGGCATCGGTGAGCAAATCAAAGGGGCGCGTCCGAAGACGCGCCCCGATTGTTTAAGATGAGTTCGTTCTAGCGCTTCGTAGGACGGAAATGCCTACGATTCGGTTTTTTCCGGACTGTGTTCGCGGGGAAGGCTGGAGATATCGTTGTCGTCGGCTCCAATGTGGAATAACGCGGCTTGCTCGGCGGCGTGCCTTTGCAACTCAGTTAAATCCAGTTCTCCCGGATCGCCCGACGTTCCCGCCGGTTCTTCAGTCTTTCGTTGGTTGCGGCGCTCGGCCTTGTCGCGCTGTTTTTGCTGGCGCGTGTGTTCTTTCTGGCGCTTTGTAAAGCTTGATCGACCTCGTCCCGGCATAAACAATCTCCAATCGTCAATTTTGACAATAGCGGCTGGCGCTTTGCGCTTTAGTCAAGTTAGGAACTCAGGCAGCTGCGGCTCAACCAACCTGCCCCCCGTGAATCGCCAAGCTGCTCAAGTCCATCCGTGTACGCGGCTACCAGCGGGGTTCGCGGGGCTGGCGCGCATGACCCTGATAGTCGTCGCGGCTGCCACCGCCTCCGCCACCAAAGCGCTTCCCGCCGCCTCCACCGCCGCCGCGCGGTGAATCGGTCTTTGGTTTCGCCTCGTTGATCTTCAGGGCGCGGCCGGCAAGCTCCGTCCCATTCAAGGCCGCAACCGCCTTGTCCGCTTCTCCGGCATTGGTCATTTCGACAAAGGCGAAGCCGCGGGCGCGACCAGTTTCGCGGTCGGTGACAATGCTAACGCGCTCGACCGCGCCGTGCGCTTCAAACAAGCCGCGAAGCTCCGGTTCGGTGGTGCTGTGAGGTAAGTTGCCGACATATAGGTTCTTCATAGGAGTTCTTCTCTCTCGGTCTCGATTCGAGTTGTTTCTGCTGCAGGGGTTTCCGTTGCAAACAAGGCTTGAGGGGCGATGGGTTCGGGTGCGGAATATTGTTCGATGGCTTCCGCCCACCGGGAGGGCTGCGGTGTTTCCCGAATGGCGCGCGAACGAGCTTCGCTGACGGAACGCACGCTGGAGATTCGTCGGCAGGCTTCCAGTATCCCCCAGCGCTGGTGCGTTGATTTGTCCGACGTTTGGGCGAGCAGCGCAGCCACCAGGTCCTTGTGCAGGGCGTCGGCGTCCGCCTCCGCAGGCGCCTGGTCAGAGTGCGGCGCAGCGGCGAGATACTCTGGTCCGCCCACAAAAAATGCAATCTTCTGCGGCGGAGTGGCGCCGCGAATGTCGGTGCAGAACTTATCCCGGCTGTCGCTTTCCCCGGCCACATTGATGAGCACCAGATTGTACAAGTCGGCCCGCCACCAGCATCGCGCCTCGAGCACATCGGCGGCGCAGTCCACCTCGATGCCCAGCTTCCTCATCACGTCAGCCCGCAAGTCGCGCTTGGTTTGCGAAGTGTCGAGCAGCAGTACGCGCTTCTTCTTCGCGGGACTGTCATCCGGAATCGCAAGCGGCAATGCGACGATGGGTGTGGTCATGCGACCTTCTTTTTGAGATTCTCTGGCTTGGCCGGCGCTACTAAATGCTTTTCAGCCAGCGCCTTCAACATTTTTTCGTTGCTCTGGCGGCGGCTGATCTTCTGCCTTCGCCGCCGGTTGAATCTGGCTTTGTCGCCGTTGATTCCGGACATTCTCGTCTCCTGCCTTGTCGGCTGATTAACGCAAACCAATGTGCTGCAAGATTTTCGGTATCCTCGAAGTACGCCGAACTTTAGGGCGTTCTGGAGATCCAGCTACGAGCGAATGGCCGAGTCGGCCAGACCGCCGCCCGGTTCCTTTAAGCCGGTGTTTGGAGATTGAAGGAACTGACCTTCAGAGGTCTTCAGGTTCGACACGTCACTCGCCTTTCAGAGAATTTCTCAATCGCGAAGGCGCAACGTGCTGTTAGGGTGTCTTCGAGGTCAAGGTCTCTAGTATACGCTGCATTCGCAGATTCTGCTGATAGCATGCGTTGACGGGTTATTGTACGGCGACGGCAAAAGTGACCCCCCTGCCTTCCGAGTTAACCCTGGCGGGCGCAAGCGCGCGCTGGCTACGGCGTGATCCAACACGCATTCGGTATGTTTTCTGTTGACATCCACAGCCCTCAGCAACTATTCTCGCGCGCAATCAGTGATTCAGGATTCGCAAGGGGGCAACGGATTCATAGTTCCGTCAGTGATCCTGATAGCTGCTTCCCCTGAAGTGGGAATGGATTTGCGCCAGCGAGTTGTTGGCGGGCGCACGAGTGCGGACAAGCAATCGCATGAGTATCCCGCGCAAGCTGGGTTGAAACCAGCTTGTCCATTTCGTCAGGAGGAAGCCAAATGTCCTGCTTTGACAGTCTATCGTGCCTGCCACACTCTTCTCGGTCGCTGTGGTTGACCTACTTCTGTGCCGCAGTGCTGTTGCTTTCCTCTACCGCCCTGTTTGGGCAAGCCGGAGCGCCCGCGTTTGGTGCGATGGATAACCACGCCTACGACTCGATCAACCTCCAGCAGGTCAGCGTGCTAGTTCACGCGCCGATCTACCAGAAGGCGGGGGCGTTTCCGCTCAGCATCACGTGGTACGCCAACTCGTACTGCTCACCGAACAGTCCGCTGCTCGCGAACACGTGGCAGTGCGGGGCAGAAGCGCCGACGGCCACAAACTTCGGCGCGGTCACCGCGAACAACTTCTTGGGCGGCCCGTCGTCGTTTGGATGGGCTACGGCGTACCCGCTGGCAATCACATCAGGATCGTGCCCCGATCACACATCTGAATACGTATTCTCCCAGTGGGTAATCCAGAGAAGCGAATGGTACGCTACATCCTCTGCCTCCAGCGGACGCCGTCAGTGGTCTCGGGGACAGCTATTGTATTCACAACAGCTTTACGGACACCACCATTGATGGTTCCGGTCTCACGCTCACGGTCAACGGCACTTCTTCTGGCTCTGGCTACGCAGTTTCGACGGTTATGACCACTGGCGGCGTTACGATCAATCAGGCGTACCCGGCCGCAACATCCATCACCGACTCTAACGGTAACGTCATTTCCACTGGCACTTCCGGGCAGTACTACGACACGCTCAGCGCATCGACTGCGGCCGCGACCGCCTCTCCGAACGTCAACGCACCCACGTCTATTTCCTGGACCGACGTGAAGGGCAACAACAACGATCAGACCGTCAGTGTGACCACCGCGAACGTGAAATTTCAGACAAACTTTGCTTGCAGCGGGATTGCCGATGTGCCTGTGACCTGCCCCCAATTTTCGTTCACGTAAGAATACGACAACTTTCAGCTGCTCCATCTCCGGTTTGAGCCGGGATGGGGGAGCGCGAGGGGCAAGGGACGGCGTTTGAGTCCCTTGCCTCTCGCTCAGCTGTGTAGAAGCTCGCCGCCTGCGCCGCCGCAAATTCTTTCGGCGTGCGGTATCCCAGACTGCTGTGCGGACGCTCTTCGTTGTACTCCGTCCGCCACTCCGCGATCTTCCGCCGCGCGTCGAACAGGTTCTGAAACCAGCTCACCGTCAAACACTCATCTCGGAGCCGCCCGTGAAAACTTTCCACGCGCGCGTTCTGCGTTGGCTTGCCCGGCTGAATGTGCACTAACTCGATCTTTCGTTCCACACACCAGGCCAGAAAATGCCGACTCGTCAGTTCCGGCCCGTTGTCGCAGCGGATCGCCTGCGGCACTCCACGCTCGGCCACGATCGCTTCCAGCGCGCGTGTCACTCTCCGGCTGGCAAAACTCGTATCTACTTCCAAAGCCAAACACTCCCGCGTATACGCATCCACCACACTCAGCACCCGGATCGCCCGTCCGCACTCCACCGCATCGTGTACAAAATCCAACGCCCACTCCTGGTTGGCCGAGGTCCGCGCCACCAGCGGCTTTCCCTCGCGCACGCAATGCTTCCGTTTCTTCCGCCGAATCATCAGTCCGGCCTCCCGATACACCCGATGCACCCGCTTATGGTTCACATGGTCACCCGAACGGCCCAACAACACATGCAGCCGCCGATACCCAAAGCGCGGCTTCTTTCGCGCCAACTCCACCAGCCGCGTCCGCAGCGGCTCATCGGTTCGCTGCGACCGGTAGCAGTAACTCGCTACCGCCATCCCCATCAGCCCGCAAACCCGGCGCTGGCTCGCTGCGTACTTGCCCCGCAGCCAGTCCGCGTCCGCCCGCTGGTCTACGAGCTCCATCCGTTTTTTGCGATCAGCGCCTTCAGCATCTCTTTGTCCAGGCTCAGATCCACCACCAGCTTTTTCAACTTCGTGTTCTCATCCCGCAACTGCTTCGCTTCCTGCGCCTCGCTCACATCCATCCCACCGTACTTCGCCTTCCAGGCGTAGATCGTATGCTTCGACACTCCCACTTCTCTGGCCACGTCTTCTGCCTTGCGCCCTGCTTCCAGTTGTTTGAGCGCTCCAATCATCTGCGCCTCGGTGTGCCTGCTCTTTGACATGCCTCTTCCCCTTTCCTTCGTCCGAAATCATACTCGGACTTGTTCGGAAAACGGGGAGCAGGTCAGCAATCCTGTGTCGAGCAAGACTTGATGCAGGTCTGGAAATCGAGGACCAAGTCTCTTGCGCGACATATTCTGCGACCGGAGCCATGAGTTTGCGCCACGTGCCCGAAGTCTCGCAAAGTTTGATTGCCAATGGCGATGCGATGCGGCAGTTACCGTTACGATCTTCCCAAAAGTCGGAGCGGCGAAGGGGCTCACTCTGAAGCCAATTCAAAACGAATGCGTCAACTCCGCGTGGCCTGCAAACCTCCATCAAGTCGCAAGCGAGAGAGTCCCTGTTGGGCGTATCCACGTGGAGGAAACCAATCGCGGGGTCCATTCCCATAGCAATTGCAGAAAGGCGGGCTTCGCTTTCCAAAATTCCGTACAAAAAATTGAGCAAGGCATTGGGCGGAGTGGAGGCCAGACGTGGGCTGTGGGTCAAGGTTGAGATGCGAGAACCGAAGCGCTTCCAATGTTCGGGTACTCGGCGCTCGTCCTTGCGCGGCCAGTGAATAGGAAGGTCAGCCCACGCTTGCCAATATAGCTTTGCTGCCTGGGCCTCGATCAGCCTTACACGGTCTAGGCTCTCCGCGCTCGGTAGCTCGGCTCTGAATCGGGCAATCGCGTCTGCTGTCGCGGGATCGTGCAGCATGTCGCGCACGAGTAACTCCTGCCCGGCAAGCTTCTGCGAGATGAGTTCCTTGGAAATCTTGAGCGCCGTCCCGTTGCCAAGTGCGAGCGCTTGCGCTCTACGGAGTTTGGAATCCGACGGAGCGACCGGGCCGGTGACGGTGAGCACCTTGCCTCTGCGGTCGAGGATCACGAACGCAGCATCTTGATCCGCAAGCCAGTGCAGGGCTTCAAGCGTGATGAAGCCGTCGCTCCCGATCATTACCAGCCTCTTCAGGCCGTGATTTACACGGGGCAGGCGGATGGTTCGGCGCTCGTCTGCTATTCCATCGTGCAGGAGCAAATGACCGGCGTTAACCTGGACGCGGATGCCGTAGCCATTCAAAACGAGGACGCCCGATTTGCGGAGAGCGTGCGAGTGCGGTAGGTTTGGCGAAGCCGTCACGGAGGTTCATTCTCCTCGGCGGTCAGGGCTGTCTCACCTGCGACAACAGGTAGGCAGCCCGCTTTAAGTTGCTGAATTCATTATACTTTATCAGCTATGGCAATGACAGAGCAGGACAAGCTAAATCTGCGGCGTTTCGGTTGCACGCTTCAACCGCGCCAAAATCTCCTTCATGTCAAGTGGACGGACCTAGATCGGGTCCAGGCTGTTGCTGCAATCATTCTCGTGAGAAGCATATACACGAAATGCGCTACTGGACCGTTGCTGTGTTTAGCGCTAGAGATTTCTCCGAGCCTCGCGATAGCTCACTATTCCTACTTCCCATTCAACTTGAAGAACCCGGCTCACGGAAGATACCTTTCCTCGCTCGCACAGACGGGGCGGCTACAGCTCAATTTTCTCGCGCGTGGACGCGCAATCTTGCGCGAGTACGACTTCAGCCTCTCACAGCGCAGACGATTGAAAGAACAGTTGGTCGAAGCTTTGGACGCTTGGAAGACCTGTGGGGTTAGCTATAGTTTCGCGGGTGCTGTTGCGGAGTTCGAGAACACAATCCGAGTTCCCCAGTTTTTCGAGCGAGCGATGTCAGACAGCGAACTTATCAAAATGCTGGAATGGGTTAAGGCGGAGGCTGATAAGGTTTCTGTTGAAAGGCGAGCATTGGCACATCAAATAGTTCGCGGTCTTGCGGATGCTCTGAAGAGTCGCTACGGGGACCACATACGCAAACAGATTGAAACACTACAGAAAGACCGGACGGCTCTCCTGTTCCTGTTCGATTTTCATCGAGAGTTCGGTGATGATTACGCCCGATTCGTGGAATTCTTCGCGGACTGCATAGCAGCGAACGTCGAAGAGGAAGCTCTTAGAAAATCCAGCGATTGGCCCTCCAAATTGGAAGTCATTCTTAAATTCTTTGAGCGGACGAGTTCTGCTCCTCAATCTGACCAAGCTAAGATTCGCTCCGATTTCGCCGAGGCCGTTGGCGGCGTCCTTGGTTACCTTGGGAGCGGTCGGGGACTTTCTCTCTCGATGCTTCAGAATATGCTTCTCCCGTTGCGTCCGCTCTTGGTAGGTCAGCCGGGGAATCCCGAAATCAAGAATATTCGCTACCTTACAGAAGGAGGTAGGACAAGACTGGCGAATAACTCTGGCGATGTTAAGCATCTCGGCCGCAGTGTTAATGACTTTGCATACTTCACTTGCATACAGCGGGAGCTCTGAGAGGCACCGGCTTGCGGGTGCCCGATATGCTAGTGTTCGTCGTCAGATAGAAGAAACCCTGGCATCGCCTTCAGAGTCGAGAGGTGACCTTGCCAAGGTACTTAATTCCATACGAAGCACAATGGACAAGCTGGCCGAGGAATCACCCGCCCTGCCTCCCGGACTCTGGGACGAGGGTGTCCTGCCACTAGACTCGGGTAAGGAACAGCGGTAAAGTTTCCCAGCGTTCTCCCTTTTTCCACGTCGTTCCACGACTCAGTTCCTACTTGCCCTCGACTCCCGGACTGGAGAATTGCGAACGCCTAGCACGCCCGTTTGGGGGAAACCCAAAAGGGCAGGGGGGTCACTTTTGCCGTCGCCGTACAATAACCCTAGCATGCGTTGACTTGCCACGGCGTGGCCCCTAAGATGGACGCCCTGAGGACATGACCTCTCCCGCGTGATCGGCCAAACCATCTCGCATTACCGCATCGTTGACAAACTCGGCGGTGGCGGCATGGGTGTCGTCTATAAGGCCGAGGATGTGAAACTCGGCCGCTTTGTCGCGCTCAAGTTCCTGCCCGACGAAGTGGCCAAGGATCAGCAGGCTCTCAGTCGTTTCCAGCGCGAAGCCAAGGCTGCTTCGGCCCTGAACCACCCCAACATCTGCACCATCTACGAGATTGACGACCAGCATGGCCAAACCTTCATCGCTATGGAGTTTCTGGATGGCGTGACCCTGAAGCACCAGATTGCGGGCCGCCCGCTGGAAATGGAGACGGTGCTGACCCTCGCCATCGAGATTGCTGACGCGCTCGATGCGGCGCACGAAGGCGGAATCGTCCACCGCGACATCAAGCCGGCGAATCTTTTTGTGACCAAGCGCGGCCATGCCAAAATTCTGGATTTTGGTCTGGCCAAGGTGACGCTGCGCAGCAACCGGGTTGTCGACGGCGCTACGGCAACGGTTCAAGAGACATTGCCGAGTGAAAGCACCTGACCAGCCCCGGTTCCACACTCGGTACGGTGGCCTACATGTCGCCGGAGCAGGTGCGGGGCAAAGAATTGGACGCGCGCACTGACCTGTTCTCATTCGGAGCAGTTCTCTATGAGATGGTGACGGGCACGGTGCCCTTCCGCGGCGAGGGATCGGGCGACATTTTTGACGCGATCCTGCACAAGGCGCCGACGGCGGTGGTGCGGTTGAATCCGGAAGTTCCGGTGGAACTGGAACGCATCATTAACAAGGCTCTGGAGAAGGATCGCGATTTGCGTTACCAGCATGCGTCCGAGATGCGTGCCGATCTGAAGCGGCTGAAGCGGGAGACGGAATCAGGCCGGGTGAGCACCGAGCCAGCATCTGCCCGTGCTCTGGGTTCGGCTGAGCCGCGGGCTTCTGCTTCGGGATCGGCGAGCGCGGCGATTCCAGCGTTTGCGTCCGTGTCGTCCAGTGCGGTACTGATGGCCGAGGCGCAGCGGCATAAGGGCAAGCTAATTGCGGTGGCAGTAGCGCTGGTGGTCGTAGTGATCGCCGCTGCATTTGGTGCTTACAAACTTGTGCACAGAAACGCACTCGCAATCGACACCCGCAATCTGACCATCCGGCAGCTCACCGAGCACGGCCAGGCGGTCGGGTTTGCCAGCATCTCGGCGGACGGCAGATTAGTAGCGTACAGGCCGACGGGAAGGCGAACGCAGCCTGCGCGTGAAGCAAGTGGCCACGGGTAGTGAAGTCACGGTTGTGCCGCCACAGGCCGGCCTCTTCGGCAATGGGGCCACCTTCACGCCGGACGGCAACTATCTGTACTACGCGCATCAAGATCCGGCCAACCGGAATAACGTGAATCTCTATGGCGTCCCGGCTTTGGGCGGATCATCACGGCAGATCGTGAGTGACATTGCCAGCGCGGTGGCTTTCTCACCCGACGGAAAGCGGATGGCGTATCGGCGCACGATCAACGAAAAGGGTGAAGATCAGATTTTGCTCGCGAACGCCGACGGCACCGGCGAGCAAGTCATCTTCCGGCATGAATCCGGGACCAATGGCCTGTCCACTGATCCTTCATGGTCGGCCTCGGGGGATCTTATCGCCGTAGGTGCATTGCAACTGGGCAGCAAGGACGCTCTTGTATCAATTCTGGTGCTAATGCCAGACGGCAAGCTGGTGAAAAGCCTTCCCCTGCCGCTGCTGATTTACGATTTGGCATGGCTGCCCGATTCCTCCGGGTTGTTGTTCGTCGGCGCCGAAAAGTCGACGATTCGCAGGCAGGTATGGTTCCAGCCTTATCCCGACGGGGCGCCATTCAAGATCACCAACGATTTGAGCCAATACAGTTCGCTCAGTGTTACCGCTGACGGTAAATCGTTCGTGACCGCCCAGCAGCGCCAGCAGGCGACGATTTACGTGAGCGATTCTCCTGCAGTTTTAAACGACAAGATCGATTGGAAGTTGACTCCGATCTCGACCGAGCAAGCGACGGGATATGGGCTTTCCTGGACCGCGTCAGGCAAGCTCCTGCAACAAGATGCCGCGCTTCGCATCTATATCTCCGCCGGCGATGGCAGCAACCGGGTTCCCTTGCTGGAGAATACTGGATTGGCATTCTCTCCACGAGCCTGCGGCTCGGGGGACCTGATCATTGTCTCCAGAGTTCTCGATAGCAACACCGCCAATCTCTGGCGTCTGAATGTCGCAACCGGTGAGGTGAAGCAACTTACGTTTGGGAAGGACGAGGAGATTTCTTCCTGTACCCCAGACGGCAAATGGATGGTTTACTCGGGATACGCCGCCACAGATAGCCTGCAACACATCTATAAGGTCGCGACGGACGGCGGCGACTCCGTGGAACTCGCCAGGGGACAAGTTTTTGGGCCAAGTCTGTCCCCGGACGGCACATTCTTCGCGTATGGCAAGGTCGAAGGGCAAGGAGCCAGCGCGAAGTCGAAGTTCGTGGTGCAAAAGTTGGAAGGCGGCGCACCTGTGCAGGAGATCGAAGTGCCTTCCACCTACAACTGGTTTTCGCTCGTGTGGACGCCCGACGGGCATGCGCTCACGTACATCCACAATACAACGGGCAACACGCAGAATGTGTACATGCAACCGCTGGCGGGCGGCGCGCCCGTGCAGTTGACGCATTTCGATTCTGAGCCCGCTTCGATTGCGGCCTATGCCTGGTCGCGCGATGGCAAGAACTTCGCCGTCACCCGCGCCCGCTACAACGATACCGATGTGGTGATGTTCAGCGGCTTCCGTTGAGACGTATTACAGATCAGAAAGGATTCCATGCTGGAGATTCAAACCAAGCACTTGCCACCTGACATTGTGATTCTGGAGATTACTGGCAGAATCACCATCGGCCGGGAATGCAAGCAACTGGAATGGGCCACCGACAGCCTGGTCCGCGAGAAGCAGCAAAAGAAGATCATCTTTGACCTCTCCGGCGTGACCCATATCGACAGCACCGGAATTGGGATCATCGTGATGTCCGCGGGCCAAGTGAAGCAAGCCGGCGGAGAGTTGCGACTGGCGGGCGCCAACAAACACATCGAACAGATGCTGAAGGTGACCAGTGTCGATAAGCTTGTCAACTGGAAACCTACGGTGTCAGAGGCAGTCGAAGGTTTTGGTCAGGCTTAGAACGCAAGCCTTCCGCTGTCAAGTTTTGCCGATAAGGCCGTCACCAAAGGTAGCGGACTCACAGCCAGAGCTATAGTACAGTGCTTGTTTATGCGCTGGATCAGGGTTTGCGCGGTGGCGTGGCTGGCTGCCAATATTCTTGTCCTTGCGGCGGCGCAGGCGGCAAAGCCCGCCGATCAAGGGATTACGACCGCAGGAAAATTCAGCGATATTACCGCCGCTGCCGGCGTGCACTTCCAGCATTTCGCTCCCCACACTTCCCGAAAATATCTGCTGGAAACGATGGCGCCCGGCGTGGCCCTGTTTGACTTCGATAACGACGGCCGGCTGGATATCTTCGTCACCAACGGCGCTCCGCTCACCGACCCAACTCCCAAAGGAACGATTCCGCGGAAGACTGGTCCAGAGCATTGGAACCGTCTTTATCATCAGAAGCCCGACGGCACTTTTGAAGATGTGACTGAGAAGGCAGGGCTGCAGGGAGTTGGCTATGGCATGGGAGTCGCCGTGGGCGATTACGACAACGATGGCTATGAGGATTTGTTCGTGACCGCGTATGGCGGAAATCGCCTTTATCACAATAACGGGAACGGAACCTTCACCGATGTGACCGAGGCCGCAGGTGTGCGCGGCAGCGGTTGGTCCAGCAGCGCAGCGTGGGTGGATCTGGATAACGACGGGCTTCTGGATCTGGTTGTTATGCGCTACATCACGTGGGATTTCTCCGACATTTGGTGCGGGCCGCCAGCGCCGGCGCTGCGGGTTTACTGCCATCCGGACTCTTTCCCGCCCATTGCAATCTTGGCGTATCACAACGACGGCAACGGGCATTTCACCGAGATCGCGCAGAAGATAGGGCTGTCGAAGCCGGCCAAGGGGCTGGGCATCGCACTCGCGGATTATGATCGCGACGGCCATATCGACCTCTACATCGCCAACGACTCCTGGCCCGAATTTCTCTTTCACAACAAGGGGAACGGCACTTTCGAAGAAGTAGGCTTGGCGGCCGAGGCCGCGCTCGATGGCGACGGCCGCACTTTCGCCGGCATGGGTGTCGACTTCGCCGACTACAACAATGACGGGCTGCCCGACTTGGTGGTCGACGATCTGGCCAACCAGATGTACGCGCTTTATCTCAACAATGGCGACGGAACTTTTAGCTATACCAGCTACGCCACCGGCATCTCGCGTATGACCTTGATGCATTCCGGGTGGGGGATTCGCTTTGTCGATTACGACAACGATGGCTGGAAAGATATCCTCATCGCCCAGGGCCATGATCTCGATACGATTGAGAAAACAAATCCGCAACTTCATTATCGCGAGCCGATGATGCTGTTGCGCAACACCGGCAAAGGATTTGTCGATGTGTCGGCAGAGTCAGGAAGCATTTTTCACGAGGCCTGGGTGGGGCGCGGCATGGCCATCGGTGACATCGACAATGACGGCCGCATCGATGCTGTGGTGGCCACCAACGGCGGGCCTCTGCACATCATCCACAATGAGACGCCGACTTCCAATCACTGGCTGACGTTGAAGCTGGCCGGACACCGAAGCAACCGGGATGGCATTGGTGCGGAAGTTAAGCTGGTGACGGCGAAGGGGCCACAATGGGTTACGGCGACCACCGCATCCAGCTATCTGTCGTCGAGCGACAAGCGGGTGCATTTCGGCCTGGGCTCGGAGACGACCGCACAATTGGTGGAGATTCGCTGGCCGAGTGGAATAGTCCAGACTCTCAAGGACGTGCGGGGCGATCAGATTCTGCAGGTTGATGAACCAACGGAACCCGCCGTCTCGAAGGAAGGCCGGAGGCCATGACGCGAGGCAAGGCGCTTATGGCTGCGAGGGGCTGACATTGCTGTGGCTCGAACCTCTGCACAGGAGTGCGCAGAGGATGATGGCTCCGGCGGCTCCGCCGCCAATCTCGAGCCATTTCGTGTTCAAGCCGTTGCCGGCCCCGCCTGGCCGCACTGTGGCACCGCACTCCGCTTCGTCACGCGTGGTTTGCTGGCCCTCATGCACCGTGGCGGATTGAGATGCGCTGGCTTCCGGCGCCGGTTTTCGCGAATCGCCGTGCGTGATGTTCACGTCGTTCTTGTGGGCCGCAGCCTGCACCTTCCCGCTGTTGTCGGTCACGTCGTATTGCGTCCGGTCATTCGAGATGGGTTCGACCCTGATGCAGTTCACGTGCACGCTCATCGAGGTTGACGTCCCCACGGAAACGCTTCCGTGCTCCAGGCTGAGGTAATTGCCCTGGAACTTCAGCACTGATTCTGGCTGAATCAGCACCGACGATCCCTCGGCGTCGAGGTTGGCGACGAAGCCCGGTTTGGTCTCCACCAAGTCTCCGGGGAAGACCACGGTAGTGCCCACTATCTCGAAGCCGTTCACCCAAACCCCGCCGTCGCTACGCAATACGGCGGAGCCCGTGTCCGCCGCCGCGAGCGACAGCGGGCAAAGGACAACCATCATCCAGCAAACAAAATTGCGTAAAGCAAACACACTCATAGCCCAACGGAATATCCACAGCGAGTCTCATCAAGATCGTAGCGAGAGGGAGTCGCGTCGTCTATTAGCACTCTGGATGCTGGTCACCAGGAATCCTTTGCCGCGATGCCGTGCTCAACGGCCCGCGAACTCCGGTATATTTGGCGGGCACGGTCGATTATGGAACTCAAGTCCGCCCAGGATCCGGTGATTGAATTTCGCGACGTTGCCTACACGCTGCCCAACGGCCAGCCATTGCTCGCAGGACTGAATCTCCAAGTACAGCGCGGTGAGACGCTGGTGCTGCTGGGCCGCAGTGGCTCTGGAAAAACCAGCACGCTGAAGCTGGTCAACCGGCTGTTGAGTCCCAGCGGCGGGGAAGTCCGTGTAAATGGCAGGCCCACGGCTGAGGGCGACGTCATCGATCTGCGGCGCAGCATCGGCTATGTCATCCAGGACGTGGGCCTATTCCCTCATTTCACTGTCGAACGAAATATTGGCCTCGTTCCTAGAATCGAGGGCTGGCCTGCCGAGCGAATCCATCAACGCGTGGAGGAATTGCTGCAACTGGTCGGACTTGAGACGGACCTGGCTTCGCGTTATCCGCACCAGCTTTCGGGTGGGCAGCGGCAGCGGGTGGGAGTGGCGCGAGCTTTGGCGGCCGACCCGGCGATCCTGCTGATGGATGAACCCTTCGGCGCGCTCGATCCCCTGACTCGTGACCAACTGCAGAGCGAGTTTCTTTCTCTTCAGCGGCGGCTGAGCAAGACCGTTGTCTTCGTCACGCACGACCTGCGTGAAGCCTTGCGGCTCGGTTCCCGCATCGCGCTCATGGAGGCCGGCAAGCTGGTCACAGTGCTTCGACCGAAGGAATTCCTGCAGTCAGAAGACCCGCTGGCCGCGGCGTATGTGCGAGCTTTCGGAGACGGACTAGACTCGGCCGCAAGTCGAGGCGCGTCATGAACCTTTTTCACTTCCTCCTGCAAAACCACGAACAGGTTGTGGAACTCACGCTGGAGCATCTCTGGCTGGTGGGAATCTCCACGCTGCTCGCGGTGTTAGTGGGCATCCCGTTGGGCATAGTAAGCGCGCACTGGCCGGTATGGAATAAGCCTGTGCTGGGAACGGCGAACATCATTCAGACGATTCCCAGCCTCGCACTTTTTGGATTCCTGCTGCCTGTGCCCTGGCTCGGCGAGCGTGCCGACCGACTGGCGATCCTGGCGCTCACTCTCTACGCGCTTCTGCCCGTGATTCGCAACACTTACACCGGTATTCGCGGCGTCGATCCTGCGGTGGTTGAGGCGGGGCGCGGTATGGGACTCACCGGGAGCCAACTCCTGTTTCAGGTGGAGTTACCGCTGGCGTTGAGCGTGATTCTCTCTGGGGTTCGAGTAGCGGTCGTCGTTTCGGTAGGACTGGCCACCATTGCCGCAGCGATTGGCGCCGGGGGCCTGGGCGAGTTCATCTTTCGCGGCCTTGCCATGGTAAACAATCAGCTCATTCTCGCCGGTGCGATTCCCGCCGCGGTTCTGGCGCTGTCGGCGGATTTCGGCTTGGGATGGCTGGAGAAACGTTTGCGGCCACGATGAAACGGGATTGGCATCGCGAGCGCTACAGAGTTTTCGAGGCACGGTGCTGGGCCGCCGTCTGCGTGATTCTTGCCGTTGTGCTGACATCGTGTGCGCCCTCACGCTCCGATCGCATTGTGATTGGCTCCAAGAACTTTACCGAGTCGCTGATCCTCGGCGAACTCATGGCCCAGCAGATTGAAGCGCACACGCATCTGAAAGTGGAGCGCCGCTTCTATCTCGCGGGCACTTATATCTGCCAGCAGGCGGTGCTGGCCGGCCGCATCGATATCTATCCTGAATACACCGGCACGGCCCTGACCGCCATCCTCAAGCAGAAAGTTGGCGGCGATAAGGCCGAAGTCTACCAGCGGGTGAAGAGCGAATACGAAGCGCGCCTCGGTCTGACGCTCGGGCCGCCGTTCGGTTTCAACGACACCTTTGCAATGGAAATTCGTGGGGAAGACGCGCGCCGGCTGAACCTCAAGACGCTAACGCAGGCCGCGGCAATGGCTCCGCAATGGCGAGCCGGATTTGGCTACGAGTTCATGGAGCGTCCCGACGGCTATGCCGGGCTGGCCGCCGCGTATGGCGTGCACTTTGCGGCGCCGCCCCGCATCATGGATCTGGGCTTGCTCGCTCCGGCATTAAAAGACCATCAGATTGACATCGCCGCGGGCAACGCGACCGACGGGCTGATTCCAGCGCTTGATTTTTTTGTCCTAGAAGACGACCGCCACTATTTTCCTCCCTACGAAGCGGTCGCAGTGGTCCGGCAGCGGACCTTGCAGCAGCATCCCGAAGTTGCCCAAGCTCTGGCTGAACTGGGCGGCAAGATTTCCGACCACGAAATGCAGCAGTTGAACTACGCTCTCGATGGCCAGCACCGCGACGTGAAAGATGTGGCGCGTGAATTCCTGCGAAGCAAGGGATTAGTTCATTAATCTCACGGATGGACGGGCCGCCGTTCGACTTCGCTCAGGGCAGGCTCTCGGCTGTCCCGGCGAGCGCAGCGAGGCGGCGGAGCAGGAGCCTCAAGTCAGATCAGCAGATCTCCTCGCAAAGTCAGCACAGCATTCCCCTTGAGAATGACGCGCCCCTGCTTGACTTCGCACCACAATTCGCCGCCCCGCTCCGAGATCTGGCGCGCATGCAGGCTCGTCTTGCCCAGTCGCCGCGCCCAATAGGGCGCCAATGAACAGTGAGTCGAACCGGTCACTGGATCTTCGGGGATGCCATAGCTGGGCGCGAAATAGCGGGAAACAAAATCGCAATCCTCGCCCGGAGCCGTGATCGCGACTCCTGCGGGATGAAGCGTTTCGAGCAAGCGGAAATCGGGACGGATGCGCCTTACATCTTTCTCTCGCTCATACACCGCAAAATAGTTGTCCTCGATTTGCATAACCGCCGTAGGCTTTTCTCCCAAGCCGTCGATCAATGCAGCCGGAGGATCAGGGCAGGCCCAGGGCGCCAACGCGGGAAAATCCATCGCCAGCAAATCACCCTCACGGTAGACGGTGAGCGCAGCACTGGAACGCGTCTCAAAGCGCACCGACTCGCGCGAAGGTTCCAGAATTTGCAGCACCACAAACCCTGAAGCCAGCGTCGCGTGGCCGCACAGCTTCACCTCACAGCTTGGCGTGAACCAGCGCAGTTCGTAGTGATCGCCAAGCGGCACGAAAAAAGCGGTTTCTGAAAGATTATTTTCGGCTGCGACCGCCTGCAGCAAGCCGTCATCTAACCACCCTGCAAGCGGACACACCGCAGCCGGGTTGCCCGCAAAAGGCTTGGCAGTAAAGGCGTCTACGTGAAAAAGCGGTAGGGACATTACCCTATGGTACTCGGGCTGACCGAGGCATAAAATCCGGTCTCCTGATTGGCATTTTGTTGTGGCTGTTGCTCTTCTTCGTCTGTTCACTACCGCAAGATTGGGGGTCTAAATGCTCGCCACGCAAAACGACACTGCCATACGTCACCGTCTGATCGAGCAACTAGCGGACGCCCGTCAACGCACCGACGATTTGTTCGCTGTGGTCAAGCCCGATTCTCTCTACGAGCGCCCCATAGCCGAGCGCCACCGCATCATCTTCTACATAGGGCATCTTGAAGCGTTCGATTGGAACCTGCTGCATGAGCGCGCCCTGGGACTGAAGACATTTCATCCTGAGTTGGACCGGCTGTTTGCCTTCGGTATCGATCCGGTTGGTGGTGGATTGCCCACCGATCAGCCCTCAGATTGGCCCTCGATGGCCACTGTGCAGGATTACGTTCAGAAAATCCGAACCGTTCTGGACGACAAACTGGCGGATGCTTTCATCGATGCAACTCCTCTCGCAGGCGACGCATTTCCCCTCAGCACTTTGCTCAACGTGGCCGTTGAGCACCGTCTCATGCATGCGGAAACTCTGGCCTACATGCTGCATCAGTTGCCTCTTGATCGCAAGACGCGGCAAGCCGACTCTCTGAAGGATGTTGCTCCTGAGGTCGTTCACCGCAGCATTGAGATCCCCGCTGGTGCGGCTACACTCGGCCTCCCGCGCGCCATCGGCCTTTTCGGCTGGGACAACGAATATGAAGTCCACCGCGTCAACGTCCCTTCGTTCGCCATCGATCAGTACAAGGTGACCAACCGGCAGTATCTCGAGTTCATGCTAGCCGGCGGATACGAGACGCACGCGTTCTGGGGCGACGGTGACAATGACGAAGACTGGAACTGGAAGACCACGCAGGGAATCTCGCATCCGGTTTTCTGGAAACGCGACGGCGAGCGGTGGGTGTATCGCACCATGTTCGAGGAGGTCCCGCTGCCGCTGGAGTGGCCCGTGTATGTCAGTCAGGTGGAAGCGAAAGCTTACGCCCGCTGGGCAGGGAAGTCATTGCCCACCGAAGCCGAGTGGCAGCGTGCGGCCTACAGCACTGCGCATGGCGAAGAGCGTGCCTACCCATGGGGTCCGGAAGATCCTGCACAACAATTCGGCAACTTTGATTTCGCCCGCTGGAGTGCCGTGTCCGTGAATGCGTTTCCCCAAGGCCGGAGCACATTCGGGGTTCACGGCATGTTGGGAAACGGCTGGGAGTGGACTTCCACCGAGTTTGCGCCATTTCCCGGATTCGAACCGTTTTCTTTCTACCGTGGTTATTCCGCCGATTTCTTTGACGGTAAACACTTCGTCCTGAAGGGCGGATCGGCACGCACCGCCGCCTGCATGTTACGCCGCACGTTCCGCAACTGGTTTCAGTCGCACTACCAATTTGCTTACACCGGATTTCGCTGCGTGAGCCGATGAAAATAAGGAGTCGCCAATATGCTGGTTCAAACCATCACTCCAAATACAACTTATGAATTCGCGGCGGATGTGCGCGCAGGGCTCACCAAGCCCGGCCAGAAAGAACTGCTCTCGAAATACTTGTACGACGACGTAGGCTCCGCGCTCTTCGAAGTGATCAGCCATTTGCCGGAGTACGGTCTTACCCGGGCCGATGAGCGCCTGCTGCGGCGGCACAGCGGCGACATTGTGGAACGGCTCGCGACTCCCATTTCCGTGGCCGAACTGGGCAGCGGCAGCGGCAGGAAAACCCGCCACATCCTAGAAGCTCTTTGCCGCCGCCAGCGCACCACTTACTATCCCATTGAGATTTCGCGTTCGGCTCTGGTCATGTGCGAGCGCGAACTCAGCGACATTGAATCCATCAGCATCCTCGGCTTTGAGCGTGAGTACCTCGACGGGTTGCTCGAAGTGGCCGCTCACCGCTCCACCGGACAGCACCTTCTTGTTTTGTTTCTAGGCAGCACGATCGGCAACTTCGATCGCTCCGCTGGCATTCAATTCCTGGCCGAGGTTCGACGCATCCTGCAGCCCGGAGATTCGCTTCTGCTGGGAACCGATCTGGAGAAATCCAGTGCTCAACTGCTGCCCGCTTACGACGACGAACTGGGAGTGACCGCTGCGTTCAACTTGAATCTGCTGGCCCGCATCAACCGCGAACTGGATGCGGATTTCGAGATCGCCCAGTTTGAACACGTTGCCAGAATCAATCGCCAGGAGCGCAGCCTGGAGATGCATCTGCGGTCTATCTGCCGCCAGACCGTGAATATTCCCGCTGCCGATTTGTCGGTCGAATTGCGCGAAGGCGAAACCATCTGGACCGAGAGCAGCCACAAATATTCGCCGGAAGAAGTATTTGACATGGCCGGCTCTGCTGGCTTCCGCTGCGAAGCACAATGGATCGATGAAGCTTGGCTTTTTGCCGAGAACCTGCTGATCGCGGAGTAATTGCGACGTCGAGCTTCCCGCATTCCATACGTTTATTTTTTCCGCGTTACTCGTGCAGGTATTCGTTCATCTTGAAGTAAAACTTTGTAAATCCTGCGCGTTGCGCAATGCGCCAATGTAGATTAGTAAGTGATGAAGAAAAGGCGCACCGCAGGCGGAAGACGGCTTCTGGCGATCACACTCTGTGTCGCTGGCGCAGCTGCCATTCGCCTGGCGCCGTCCTGCTACGCCTTGCCTGCCGGCCAGCAAACCCAGACTGCCGGTTCGAGCGGCGTCAGTCGCCGCATCGGTGCTATCAAAGCCATTAACGGCGCCTCGATCACGTTGACCCCGGACTCAGGTCCCGACATCAACGTTACGGTGCAGGCCACTGCGCGCATCATTCGCATCGCGCCGGGTGAAAAAGATCTGAAGAACGCCACGCCCATCCAGTTGCAAGATCTCCAGACCGGCGACCGTATCCTGGTGGGGGGCAAAGCTTCAGACGATAACGCTTCGCTTGTAGCTTCGTCCGTCGTAGTGATGAAGCACTCTGAACTGGAAGCGCGCCATCAGCAGGAACTTCAGGACTGGCAGAAGAGAGGAATAGACGGCCCGGCCACTGCTGTGGATGCGGCGGCGGGCACCGTCACCATCTCCGTGCGCAGCAAGAACGTCGTCGTTCATAGCTCCCCGGCCACGGTCATTCGCCGCTACGCGCCCGCCTCCGTGAAATTTGACGATGCCAAGCCCGGCACGCTGCAGCAGATTCACACCGGCGATCAGGTGCGGGCGCGGGGCGAACGCAGCGCCGATGGAAGCGAACTGGCAGCCGAGGAAATTGTTTCCGGATCATTCCCCGTTATTACCGGCACGGTCAACTCGGTCGACGCAAGTTCGTCGACCCTCAGCATTAACGACGTGTCGTCGAAGAAAACCTTGACGGTCAAGATCACGCCGGACTCGCAGCTACGCCACCTGCCCGCTGAGATGGCGCAGATGATCGCAATGCGTTTAAGAGGAGCGGCTGGCGGCGCGACATCCAGTACTGCGTCCAGCGCCGGTTCCGCGGCCGACAGCCAAGCTCCGCGTCCGGCCGGCGGTGCATCTGGAATGGGCGCTGGAGGAAATGGCGCCGGTGGGCGCCAAGGCGGTTCGCCGGATGTTCAGCGCCTGCTCAGCCGGGCGCCAACCACTACCCTGGCTGACTTGCATAAGGGCGATGCGGTAAAAATTCTTTCGACTGAAGGCACCGCGGGCGTAGGTACAGTGATCATACTGGTCAGCGGGGTCGAACCGATTCTGCAAGCCGCGCCCAATGCCAGCCAGGCCATGATGCTCGCGCCCTGGAGCCTGGGTGGCCCCTCCGTCGACGCCGGAGGGCCCTAGTATTGTTTCCTCACCACAGAAAGCTGCTTCGAAAATTCATAGCGATTTGTCTTGGAATGGAATGACGGAATGAAGGTTTGGAAGTGCCTCGGTTTTATATTCACCTTGTTGTCGTTGTGCGCAGCGCAGGCCGCAGCGCAGGCCGCCGCATCCCAAGCTGGCTCCGGTGCTTTGCGGGGGCAAGTGACCGATCCTTCCGGCGCCGCGATCGCCAGCGCCAACGTGATCCTGATCCCCGCGGCCACGGCCTCGACACCCATCAAAACCCAAGCCAATGGACAAGGACAATATGAATTTACTGGGCTGGCTCCGGGCCAGTACACGCTAAATGTGGTCGCCCAAGGATTCGCCCTCTACGAGAATGATAATGTCGTCATCGCCGCGGGTCAGCCCATGCGCCTCAACGTGGCAATGTCGATTGCGGTCGAGGAGCAGAAGGTTCAGGTCTCTGACACGGCGCCGACCATCGATGTGAATCCGGCGAACAACGCGGGCACCATCGTGATCTCGGGGAAGGAACTCGACGCCCTGCCCGACGATCCCGACGAATTACTGACCGACCTGCAGGCGCTGGCCGGTCCTTCCGCCGGGCCCAACGGCGGGCAGCTCTACATCGATGGCTTCACCGCCGGGCAACTCCCTCCGAAATCGTCGATTCGCGAGATTCGAATCAATCAGAATCCCTTCTCGGCGGAATACGACAAGCTGGGCTACGGCCGGATCGAAATCTTGACCAAGCCTGGTACCGACAAATTTCACGGTCAGCTCCAGGTCGGCGGGAACGACGCACCGTTCAATTCGCACGACCCGTTCGCGGGCGCCGAGCCCGGCTATAACACGTTGCAGTACGAAGGTAGTGTGGGCGGCCCGATCAAGAAGAGCGCGTCCTTTTTTGTCAGCGCGCAGCGCAGAAATATTAACGATCTTTCCGCCATCGATGCCCAGGGCCTCGATCAACACCTCAATCCCGCTCAGATACTGGAGTCCGTTTCCACGCCGCACCAACGCACCAACATCGGCCCGCGCCTGGATTATGCCATCACCAAGAACAATACTCTGACCGCGCGCTACCAGTATTACCGTGACACGGAGACGGACAGCGGTATTGGTCAAAACACTTTGCCCTCGCAGGGGCAAGACATGATCACCACCGAACACACCGTGCAGATCGGTGACACCCAGGTCTATGGATCGAAAGTGGTGAACGAAACCCGCTTTCAGTATTTGCGGGACAACACAGGGCAGACCTCGATTGATACGAACCCGCAGGTCACCGTATTGGGTGCATTTATCGGTGGCGGCAGTGGCACCATCAGCACCGACCACCAGAATCACTACGAGCTGCAGAACTACACGTCGGTGATTCACGGCAATCACACCATCAAGTTCGGAGGCCGTTTCCGCGCGGTGCACGAAGACAACAATTCCACCGCGGGTTTCAACGGCACGTTCATTTTCTCGTCTCTCACCGAGTTTCAGGAGGCGCAATGCGCCACCTTGGTTTCGCCGCCGCAGGCATGCCTGGGCTTGCCCAGCGCTACGCCCCGGCAACTTTCCATCACGCTGGGCTCTCCGCACGCCAGCCTGACAACCTACGATGCCGGGCTCTACGTTCAGGACGATTGGAAGGTACGACCGAATATCACTTTCAGCTATGGTTTGCGTTACGAAACACAGAATGACATTCGCGATCATGTGGATCTGGCACCGCGGCTGGGACTCGCGTGGGGAGTCGGCGGCAGGAGTGGCCCTCCCAAGGTTGTGATCCGCGGCGGAATGGGCATCTTCTATGACCGGTACCAGCAGGCGCAGATTCTCCAGGCGAATCGGCTCAACGGCATCACCCAGCAGGAGTATGTGATCAACAATCCCACCTGTTTCCCGGGACTCGATCAGCCATTCAACAGTTCGTCGCTGACCACTTGTGGCGCGGTGAGTTCCAGTACCTCTACTATCTACCAGACCAGCCCCTCGCTCTATGCGCCGTACACCTTGCAGTCGGCGTTCAGCGTGGAGCGCCAGATCACTAAATCTGCGACTCTGGCAGTCACGTATTTGAATTCCCGCGGCTTCGATCAGCTCCTCAGTATCAATGCGAACGCGCCCTACCCGGGCACGCCATGCAGTACCTGCGTGCGCCCAAATCCAACGGCCGGTAACATCTACCAATTCGTCTCCGAGGGCGTCTTCCGGCAGAACCAGCTCATCGTGAACACCAATATCCGCGCCGGCGCAAAGCTGCAGCTATTTGGGTACTACACCCTCAACTACGCCAATAGCGATACGGCTGGCGTCACAAGCTTTGCGTCGAACTCTTACGACATCAGCCAGGACTACGGCCGCGCATCGTTTGACGTCCACAATCGCCTGTTTCTGGGTGGCTCGGTTGCAATGCCATACGCCTTTCGCCTCAGCCCGTTCCTCGTGGCGAGTTCGGGCGCGCCTTTCAACATCACGACCTTCACCGATTTGAACGGCGACTCGCAGTTCAACGACCGGCCGGCGCTTGCTCCTGGAGCCAGTTGCAGCAACCCAAACATTTATTGCACGCCCCTGGGAACATTCAACGCTGCGCCCACCGCAGGCGATAAGCTTGTGCCCATTAACTACGGCACTGGCCCGGCACACGTCACTCTCAATTTGCGGCTAACCAAGAGCTTCGGATTCGGGCCGAAGGTGAAACCAGGCGCAGGCAACCAGGGAGGTCCTCGAGACGGCGGCAGACGAGGCGGTCCGCTTTTCGGCACCGGGGGCGGGATGATTGTGACCAACACTTCCGATCGCCGTTACAACCTCACGTTCAGCGCTTCCGCGCGCAACGTGTTCAACAAGGTGAATCTGGCCAATCCGGGTGGGGTTCTGGGCTCGCCATTCTTCGACCGATACAACAATCTTTTTGGCGGGCCCTTCTCCACCGGCGTCGCGGTTCGCCGCATCGACCTGCAGGCAACCTTTAGTTTCTGACTTTGCTTACGTGCCTGGCGAGAATCTCTCCCGTCATACACGGAGGCGTCCGGTTCAGGTTATTCTGGAGGTGGGCGCATGTTCCAGGCCCGCAGAGCAAGCCAGTTTGTCCCCGTTTCCGACCACAAGACGTCAGTTCCTTCGCTGGGCCGCTGCCGCTGGCACAGTCGCGATTGCCGGCGACGCACTCCTGCTGGAACCGAACCGTCCGCGCGTTGTGCGCCGGGATTTTTTTCTGCCGCGCTGGCCGGAACGGATGCAGGGCTTCACCATCGCTCTGCTCAGCGATTTCCACTACGACCCCTATTTCTCCGTGCATCCGCTGCACGCCGCCGTCGCCCTGGTAAACGGCCTTCGTCCCGACGTGATTGCGCTTACCGGAGACTTCGTTTCCGTGCCGCTGATCGGAGACGAGAAGAAAGCGGCGTTCGCCGCCGAACCTTGTGCTCGCATCCTCCGCCAAATGACCGCGCCTCATGGTCTCTGGGCGGTCCTGGGAAACCACGATGACGGCACCGACGGCCGGCACGTGACGCGCGCACTGCAGGCCGAAAACATTCGGGTCCTCGCGAACCAGGCGGAGCCCATCGAGCGTGATGGCGCGCGCTTCTGGCTGGCGGGCGTCAATGATGTGCTCAGCAAGACTGCCGACCTGTCGAAGACGTTGCGAGGCGTCCCTGCGGGCGAAGCCGTCATTCTATTGGCGCATGAGCCGGACTTCGCCGATGAAGTCTCTCGATTTCCCGTGGATCTGCAGCTTTCGGGACACTCTCACGGGGGCCAAGTGAGAGTGCCTTTGCTGCCTCCGCTTTACCTGCCCACTCTGGCGAAGAAATATGTTTGGGGGCCGTACCAGGTGGGCCCGCTCAAGCTGTATACCAACGCGGGCTTGGGAACGGTTGGGGTTCCGGTGCGCCTGAATTGCCCTCCGGAAATTACGCTGCTGACTCTGCGGCCGGGGAAACCATAACTCCAGAGAAGTTGTCGTCGGCTTCGCCGGACGCCCTTCCGCATGAAATATGCAAGCGCCTTCACATCGGGAGCCTCGGACTGCTTCGAACTTTCTTTAACATGCTGATAACAAAATGCTTATATGTTTCCACCCTTGGCCCCACACTTGCCGATAAGGTAAGGTTGCAGTGTCCGTTTCGACTGGGAAAGGTTCGCGCATGCTTCGCATCTGGCCTTGGTTCTTGATCCTCGTAGTTCCTGCCGCCAGCACCGCTTCCGTGCCGATTCCGTCCTCGCGTCTGCGCCAGACAGTCTTGACCGAGCGCGAGCATCAGGTCTGGAAAACTCCGGCACGCGCCGCCGAATTTAGCGAGGTTCCGCATGTGAGTGCGCGCTCGCGCTGCGAAGACACCCGGCTGCCCGAGGCTTTGACCACCCCTGATCCTCTACTGATTCCGGCGGGAACAGGCCGCAAAGTGAAAGTCAGCTTCATTGTCGGTACCGACGGCCGCGTGCACAGTCCTCTAATTCTCGAGAGTGTCGGGCCCGTGGGTGATCGCAACGTGTTGCGAACCGTCCGTACCTGGCGGTATCGTCCCGCTACCTGCAACGGCGTGCCCACCGAAGCGGAGGGGAAGATCGAGTTTTCCCACCGTTGAGATTCGGCCCGCTTGGGCTAGAATGACCCCAGCACGGCGGTCTGAATCGTGGACAGAGACAAGAAACTCGGCAAACCATCCGGCCCCAATACCACGCAGGATTCCGAAGGCGTGCCGGTCATTGGCCCGCACAACCCTGCGCTGGGCGAGATCTATCAGCGTCTCTATCCGGAGATGCGGCGGCCCAAGCCCAACCAGGAAGCGATTGCCGCAGCCCTGCAAGCCATGCAGCGTCTAACCATGGAGGCCGATTCGGAAACCGCAGCGGAAGATGTGACTCAGGAAATCAGCGCCAGCAATGCCTGCCGCGTCTGCGGACATCACAATCGCGAAAGCAACAAGTTCTGCGGCGCTTGCGGCCTTCCGCTGGGGACCGAGCCGCCGGAACCGGCAACTCACGCATCGCCCGCTCAGGCAACCGCTCTCAACGAAGGGCCTCTGCCTCAAACTCCACTCCCCTTACCAGAAGCTGCGGATGAAGTTCACCCGCCACCGGACGCTCCCCCCGGGACGCACCACTATCACCATCACTATCATCACCACTATTTCCAAGGTGGACAGGATGTCGGCGTAGTTGCTTCAAGACCCAACGCTCCTGAGAGCGCGCGGGAAGCGGACCGGATGAGAGTGGCTGCTGCTGCCAAAGGCGAACCCATGAGCCGCAGCGAAGCCGCGGTCCGGCGTCTGACGCAGGAATGGGTTTTGGCGTGTAACACGCGGCAACTCGACGAGTTGATCGAGCTTTACGCCCCGGACGCGCTGGTGCTGCGCTCGAACCTGCCTCCGATTCGCGGAGCGATGGCGGTGCGCGAGTTCTTTTACGCTTCCCTCGAAGCCGGCTTGGGAGAAGTGGCCGTCGATCCCATGCGCGTGGAAGTTCTTGGCGACCTGGCTCACGAAGTGGGTCGCTACAGCGCCCTGGTTCCGGGCACTGCCGGCAAACGCCGCGAGGAGCGAGGCAAATATCTCTGGGTCTTCGCCAAACAAGCGAGCGGAGATTGGAAGCTGGTTTCGGAGTGCTGGACTGCCGACCTGACGCTTTCCGGTGCGGAGTCCGATGTGCCGAAGCCTGCCGTACTGTCGGTCAAGCCGCGGAAAGGTTAGTGGTCAGTGGTCAGTAGCCAGTGGCCAGTAAGAATTGATCACTGATTACTGACCACTGGACACTGACCACTGATTACTGCTTCACTCCAATCTTCCCCAACTCCTCCCGCAACTGTTCCAGCGTTTGCATCTGGATCGTGCGCATCCCCAGCTTGGCAGCGCACTCTAGATTCAGGGCACGGTCATCGATGAAACAGCATTCGTCGGGATTGATCTGCGTGGTCTCGATCGCGAGACGGTAAATGCCGCTCTCCGGCTTGCGCAGTCCGACAAAGCACGAACTCACAAACAGGCGGAAGATTTTCCGCAATCCGTACCTCTCGATGCGGTAAAGATTCAATTCACGGGACTCGTTGTTGATCGTGCTCATGAAATATCTGCCCGAATTAGCTAGCGCTCGGGCGAAGGCGAGAACTTCCGGCATGGGCTGCGACAGCGAGAACATGTAGTCCCGGAACTCGTCCCGGCTGAAGGGACGGTTGCGGTAGAACACGGTGCGGTCCAGATATTCGTCGAGCGAAATCTTGCCGCGCTCAAACGACGAAACCACCATCTCGTGCCGCGAGTGGAACTCCTCCTCGTGAAGACGAAAATGTTCCAGCGCAGCCATTCGTTCGCTATGGTCCCAGGCGTTGCTGAGCAGCACTCCTCCGACGTCCCAAAAGATGGCGTGAATTTCCGGCACGAATGAATTCTCCTCGAAGATCCTGGGCTTTAGGGAAGCAAGCACCCTAAGATGTATTCGGATTATAATGGCGCGCACGGATGGCGCTCACTTCTGGCACGAAACTCGGTCCATACGAAATCCTTGCTCCGCTGGGCGCCGGCGGCATGGGAGAAGTGTACCGGGCGCGCGACACCCGTCTTAGCCGCGATGTAGCCATCAAGGTTCTGCCCGCGGCCTTTGCCCGGGACCCGGAGCGCCTGCGACGGTTCGAGACCGAAGCGCGCGCTATCGCCACGCTGGACCACCCCAACATTCTTTCCATCCACGATATTGGAACCCATGACGGTGCGCCCTACCTGGTTTCGGAGTGTCTCGAAGGCCACTCCCTGCGGGAGGAGTTGAGCGGGGGCGCTCTCCCGCTGCGGCGGGCAGTGGAGTACGGCACACAAATCGCCCAGGGGCTGGCGGCGGCGCATGACAAAGGTATCGTTCATCGCGACCTGAAACCAGAGAACATTTTTGTCACGCAGGACGGCCGGATAAAAATTCTCGACTTCGGTCTCGCGAAGCTGGTGCAGCCAGACGCGGCGCCAGGCGAGGGGGCAACGCTCGAGGCAGTGCCAACGTCTGCCGGCGCGGTACTGGGCACGGTCGGATACATGTCTCCCGAGCAGGTAAAAGGCGAGGCCGCCGACGCGCGCTCCGACATTTTTGCTCTGGGAACGATCCTGTACGAAATGTTTTCCGGGCAGCGCGCCTTCCGCCGGGACACTGCGGCCGAAACCATGACCGCGATCCTAAAGGAGGATCCTCCGGAGCTGAGCGGGTCGAACAAGCCTATCTCGCCGGTACTGGAGCGGATTGTGCGGCGGTGCCTCGAAAAGAAACCGCTGCAGCGATTTCAATCAGCGCGCGATTTGGCTTTCAATCTCGAAGGCCTCTCCGGAATTTCTTCGACAAGCGTGTCAACGGTAGCAGGTGCAGAAAAAACGCGGCCGGTTAGCCGGGCGCTGCCGTTGGCGGCGGCCGCACTCCTGCTCGTTCTCGTTGCCGGTGCGAGCTGGATGTTAGGCCGCCGTGCTGCAACCGCCCCTTCCCCTGCTTACCATCAGCTCACGTTCGAGCGCGGTCTGGTCTATGCCGCCCGTTTCGCTCCCGACGGCCGCTCGATTTATTACAGCGCAAGCTGGAATGGCCAGCCCGTCCAGCTATATTCCACACTGCCCGACAGTCCGGAATCGCGGCCATTGAATCAGGTTAATTCGACATTGTTCGCAGTTTCTTCTTCGGAGATGGCGATCTCCGTCGGCTGCAAAGACCGCTACATCGGGCTTTGTCAGGGAACATTGGGTCTGGTACCTGTTGCCGGAGGGTCGCCTCGTGAAATTGCTGAGGATGTGCTTGCAGGCGACTGGACCGCTGACGGAAATGAAATGGCGGTGATCCGCCAGGTCGGAGGAAAATACCGCGTGGAATTTCCCCGCGGCAAAGTCATCTACGAAAGCAACCACACGCTCGGCTATCTGCGGATCGCGCCTCGATCCGACGCCGTGGCATTCGCAGAATTTCTAACGGCCGATGGCGACGCGGGACGGGTACTTGCAGTTGACCGCACCGGAAAAGAATTGATTCGCTCGGCGCTGTATGTCAGCGTCGAAGGCTTGGCCTGGCCTCCGTCCGGAGAAGAGCTGTGGGTCGGTGCTACTACCACCGAGGGCTGGGCGGACGCCATCCATGCGCTCGATCTTAATGGCAAACAGCGAATTGTTCTTCGGCTTCCCGGTGTCCTTCGCCTTCACGATATATCGCGCGACGGCCGGATTCTCTTATCAAAAGAATCGTGGAGAAGCGGGATACAGTTCCGCGGAACCGCTGACTCAAAAGAACGTGACCTCAGTTGGCTAGATTACGCAGTCGTGAGGGATCTCTCACGGGACGGTGGGCTGGTTTCGTTCGACGATTGGGGATCTGCGGCAGGCGCCACCGGCTTAGCTTACCTGCGAAAAACTGACGGAGCTCCCGCCATAAAACTCGGCCAGTGGGGCCAGCCCGTTCTCTCCCCGGACGGAACGCAGGTGTTGGCCTTTGAGGCGACGATCCTGGGCTCGGTGCGTTTTGTTCTGCTGCCCGCGGGGGTGGGCGAAACCCAGACGCTGGAAAAGACCGCCATGCAACAAGCTGCTTCCATGGGGTGGATGCCTGACGGGAAAGCAATTTATTTTGCGGGAGACGATGGGCAGGGATGGCGAATGTATATTCAGGGGATTGCCGGCGGCGCCCCGCATGCCGTTACGCCTTTAATTTCTCTGAAAAGGAACCACTTCGAATCCCACGTTGTTTCTTCCGATGGCAAGCTCATGTTTGCGAGGGACGTCAACGGGAAAGGTCAACTCTATCCCATCGCCGGAGGAGAACCGCGAGCCGTTCCCGGCTGGATGCCGGAAGACCTCTGGATCAACTGGTCGGCCGATGGGCGTTCGGCCTACATTTACGACGATGACAAAACCTCAGCGCCGGTATACCGGCTCGATCTCAACACGGGGAAACGGGATCTGGCGGCGACGCTGGCCCCCAGCGATTCGGCGGGCGTGACGGCGATCGTGAACGTCCGCATGACTCCCGACGGCAAGTCTTATGCCTATTCCTTTTCTCGCGAACTGTCAGACCTCTTCCTGGTAGAGGGCGTTCGATAGGAATATTCCCTCCGGAGACGATCCAGGATTCTCTCTAGTGTTTGTAGACCGTGGTATCGGGATGGTAGTTGCGCCAGTCGAACCAATAATCCTTCAGCGCCGGGACGCGATCGAGACACTTCCCCTGCGCCGCACCGGAGATTGCGCAGCCCGGGAAGTTCCACTGGCTGGCAGTGCTGGCGTCGACGAGCGCCCACTCTTTGCTCTCGCCTTGCAGAAAGAATTCGGCGTCCTTGCCATCGATGCGGCTGACAAAAACGCGGAAGGATTTGCCGTCAGGCCCGAGGACCAGAAGCAGCGGCGTGCCGTTGACGCGATCCACAACAGGAGATTGCTTCGCGAAAGCTTCCCAGGGATAAGCGCGAGCCGTGCCAGCGATAGTCAGGCCAATGACCACGTCGCGCGACTTCAATTCGGTGCCGGGAAAGCTAATGACGACAGGCAGTTTGGCGACATCCGGCTCCCAGTTGCTGTCGTACTCTTTCGTATACTTGGCGACGGGCGCTAACACCTGGCCGGAGGGTGATTCGCTTCTCCACTGGCCGAACGTGAGTTCGTCGCTGAGGACGAGTTCCAGCGCCGCTCCTTGCAGCGGGCCGTAGATGGCCTTGCCGGTGATCTGCTGCCACCAGCTCCCGGTCTCCCGGTCGCGCATGAGGAAGTTCTGGTTGTTGATGCCGGCCAGATAAAAATGCAGCACTCGTCCGTTTACGGTTCGCGTCCACACCAGACCGGTGTGACAGAGCGTTCAATAGGTGACCGCGATGGGCACGCCCGCCACCACGTCGTTGAGGACGTGATGGTAGGCCATCTGGCTGATGGGATAGGCGCGGGCGTCGCTGCCCAGGCGCACAGCCAGGATCATTTCTTTGGGATCAAGCTTGCTGCCGGATTGCGCGAGGAATTGCGGCCCGTCGATGGGATGGAACATCCACTCGAAATAATTGAGCCGCGCCATCACCACGGAGAACGCGACGAGGAGCAGAGTGAAACCGAGGAGGGTTCTGCGCCACCGGCTGACAGTTCTCCGAAGCGCGAGAGCCAGGACGACACAGCCTAAACCTGCGATCAGAGTCCCCAGAGGCGCGCGTTGGCGAAGCGCCATGGCAACCAACAATGCCCGCGGCGCCTGGTACCGGAAGGGGCGAATGATGAAAGCAGGAATGAAGAACAGTCCGATGGCCGTGATCGAGCACAGAAAGAACGCAATCCAGATCCAGACTGAGCTTCCGCGCTCGGCCGGTTGGCTCTGGAGTTGCGATGCGGATGGCGAGGATGCGCTCATGAATGGATTGGCTGACTGCTCGAATGATTTTAGTTCGGTGATGGTACGGAACAGATGCGGCCGGCGAAATAGTATAAAAGCACTAAGACCCCGATCCGAGGATCGGGGTCTCCTTATTATTGTTATTTCTGTTAAGTCGCGCTAGTTGTTGCGCGCGAACTGGTTCTGCCGGTAGCTCAGGTTGTCCACGTTGCGGAACATCGGCGTTCCGGGCGGCAAGTTCGACGGGATTGCGAACAGCGGGTCGAAGGTATATTGCCGGTCCGGCGGGTTGTACACCAGGTTGCAGCACTTGAAAGTGCCGGTGGCGTACGTGTTCCAGTACAGGCTGACCAGCGACCCCTTGTAATAGAGCGACTGCAGAGCGCCGGCGGCCGGAACTCCGCCCCAATCCTCCAGGAAGCGGAGGAAGTTGTGAATACCTCCGTCCATTCCGAAAGCGAACTCGGGGTTTTGAGCGGTGTTGGTGAAGGCGATAGTCTTTCCGCCAGCCACGGCCACGCGGTAATAAGAGGTGACCGCAATCCGGTTGGGGGTCTGCGCGGGAACGCCCTGGACACCCGGATTGAGGGGATGTATCAAGCTGCCATACGTGGTGGAACCGGTACTGCCGGCATCCTGCCAGTTGTTGGAGAGAATGGTGACGGCGTCCGCGATCACCGCTGCCGCCGAGTGAATCGGCTCGACCAGGCCTCCATTCCAAGTACCGTCAAAGTTCGCGTTGCCCGGAGTGCAGGGGCTCGGAGCGCCGCCAACTGCAGCGGGACAGTTTGAGTTGTAGTTGCCTTGAATGTAGACGGGATTCTCGGAGGCGACCGTAAAGCCGCCGCAGCCAGTGGGGTTGGCGGCGGTTTGCGAGCAGTTGTTGGTCGCATTGCCCGGCGGCATAGTAGGCAGATTGCCCAGCGAACCGTCGACCAGTTTCAGCACGTGGCGCGCGCCGGTTACGCGATTGGCGCGGCCGTACGTGAACGTGTTAATACGGTGCGCGAAAGGGTTCGGTGGATTGGTGACGTCCGTATCGGTCGTGGTCTGCGGCCCAAAAGCATCGCCCACGGTTTTGACGCCGTATTTGGTGACCGTACCGTCACCCCACATTTCGACATCCTCGGGAGAGACGCCGTTGTAGTTGACTGGTTCGAGGGTGCCGTTCGGCATGAAGGGCGCTCCGCCCGCGTAATTGACTACATCCTCGAATCCGTACGCGCCAAGCAGGATGTTGCTCGGGTTGTGCGCCAGGTTGGGGTCGTACTGCATGCCCCGCCGGTCCGAGAAGTAGAGCACATACCCGTTCTGGGTGACGAAGTCCACGGTGCTTCCCGTACCGGGGGTAGTTCCCCTGAGCCAGTTCTTGAGGTTGCCCACGTCGAGTTCCACGGCATTCATGACGCCATTGGGGGTGCCCGTGGTCGCGGCGAATATCTGGCGATCGTCGTTTTCGCCCTCGCGGGTGTCATAGAGGTTGATGGGATACCAGTTGTACTGTGAATTCGCGCCCTGGGTGGCATTGACGAAGATGTTGTTTCCATCCGCATCGCCACCGTTGGTGATGGTGCCGTCGCCGTTGCGATCCGCGGTCATCTGGAAATACAAAATTGCGTTCCTGTGGTCGGAGAGCCAGTTGCTTCCGGTCGCGCCGAGTGTGTTGGAAGCCATCGTCGCCGCCGTGCCAGGTGCGGTGGGTACTTGCACGCCGCGGGCAAAGCCAAGCCCCAACCACTCCTGGGTGACGCCGACCCACAGCCCGGTAGCCTGATTTTTTACTTCAACCAGCAGCCAGCCATTAATCAGCGGCCACTCCGCGTTGGGAGCGTAGGGAGTGGCTAAAGGTCCGCCCAAAACCGTCGGCGGTTGAATAAAGTTCGGGTCGCCTGTCGTGCAAAGCTTGCTGGCGGCGTTGACGACAGTGCACCAGCTCTCGCCGAAGTAGTATTTGTTAGGGCCACCGGCTGGTACGTTGATTCCGCCCTGCGAGAAAGCCGTGCTGGCGAACTCAGGAGCCAGGCTGGCCAATTCCACGTCCTGAGCCGCGTTGCCGTTCCATCCCGGCAGATGCAGATCCGCTTCTTTGTCGCTCAGCAGGATGCGAATCTGCGCCACGTTGGCCAGCCGAGATCCACCCAGCAAACCGGTCGTCAATTCTCCCGGAGGCGGACGGCGGATGATCTCGAAGGGATGCGTTGTGCCGGTCACAAAGGGGAGCGACAGATCGGTGGCACCAGTGCCGAACGGACCGTCGGTGGGAGGCGCTGGTGGGGGGGTGGCGGGACCGTTGCCGTCAATAATGTTGCCGTTATAAGGCACGCCCAGGGAGGCGTTGTACCAGGTCGCCCCAACCTGTCCGGATCCGTGGCCTCCGGTAACGCTCCCGTTGGTGGGACCCAGAATGGTAGAGATGTCAACGCAGGTGGCGCTCGGGACCGCGCCCGCGACGTTCGCCATCTGCGCATTGCAGCCGCCGCTGGTGGTGGGAATCATGACCGTGCCGCTGTTGTCATTGCCCGCGGTGGCGACGCCATTATCCATCTGTTGGCGGATCACGTTGCCGAAGGCGGAGATCTGGGCGCCAAAAACCAGGTTCGCGCCGTCGGCGACACCGAGGTAGAGATCGCCATTGGTGTGTACGCGCCCGGCAAACCCAAGATTGGGACTGCGGCCAAAAAAACAGTCGCCTTCACAAAACACGCCGAACTGGAACACGGGAATCAAGGCGACTTCGGCGGTCCGCGTCATGCTGACCGTCTCCCCGTTGAAGCGTTGCGCGGAGGCGTTGAGCGTGACCGGGATAATCTGAGCGTAGAGACCCGCGTCCTGGCCGCCAGCCGCGATTTGGCCCCAGACTGGAGGTGGAAGCGGCGCAGCGCAAGGATCAGGCGCTGCGGGGTTCACCGGGGCGACGCTGTAAACCGGATAAGTGACGGTGGGGTCCCAGGTGGGCAGGTTGGTGCTCACCGCGCAGATTTGACCGGAGGTGGGCGCCTGAATGCTCTTGAAGGTATTGGCCAGATCGGAAGTCTGCTTCTCGATGGCGCCTTCGGTAGCCCGATAGACGTAGTTGTTGCTGAGATCGGTGGCGCCCGACCTCTGCTCAGTGTTGACCATCATGAGCAGCGCGACCGCGACTCCCGACAACAGCAACATCAACAAGAGGGACGCGATCAGCGTGAATCCTCGTGAGCCAGATTTGTTGCTACGCATCGTGTTTCTCCTCATTTTCCTAAACCGTTCCTTTTTGCCATCCACCGGCATGAGATCCATGTCGATATCAATAAGCTGTGCCGTTAATCGGGTACTCCTGCTGCGAAGTCATGTTGCGAGCCGAGATCGAGGTCTGCAGATCAAGACCCTGATAGCCGTTGTAGGTATTCTGCTGGCTGCGCATGCTCATATGGGCGATGTTGACCTTGGTGATCATGCTGGGGGTCGTGCCGGCGGGGAGCGTAGCTTGATTCGCCTGCACCACTCCGCCGTTGTAGACGTCATAGGTGAACTTGAGGTAGACGACGTTCTCCGCAACCGGAGCGGGAATCTGGCCGCTCTGCAGGCGCATCAAGCGTGGGGTGACGCCATCGGAAGGAGAAATGTCGAGATAGTATGTGACCGATACCAGGCGCACGGCCGATGGGGTGGCCGCGTTGGCAAATTGGAACAGGCTGCCACTGGCCGCAGCGGGCTGATTGACGTGACCGGGATCGGTGGCCGCGAAGGGCACCGTATAACAGGCCGAATTCGGAGGAGTAGGCGCGCAAAGGCCTACCGCGCCGGTTACAACTCCAATCGCCTTGGTACCAAACTGGATGATGTCGCCGGCTTGCAGTCCGACGACCGCTGCGTTCAAAGGTTGGGGCGCCGGGAGACCTGGAGGCAGGACGCACGTCCCGGGTAAGGGGCTGGGCAACTGGAACGTCACCAGCGTGCCCGCCGCATTCATGCTTCCCACGTAACAGTTCAAAGGAAGGCCGGCATCCGCATAATTGACGGTAATAATGTCGGTGGGGCCCTGTCCGGCGTTGATCGTGATCCCCAGGTTGGAGCCGGGAATGATGGAATAAATATACCGAGTGCCGCCCGAAAGGGGATAAGCGACGGGCGCGCCGTTGATGTAGTTGCAGGTGGTAAGACCGGTGCAAGGATATACCGAGTTGATGCCCGTGCCCGCCGGCAAGCCGATGGCGCTGGTCGACATCCCTTGCTGGCCCAGAGCGCCCGCGCCGGCCATGCTGATGTCACGCTGCAGCAGGTTGCTGGCAGAGCGAAAGTCCTGTTGCAGTTCCGCCTTCTGCGAAGTCACCCAGGCGGCCTTCAAGCCACGGCTGTACACCTGGGTCGCAGCGCCCACCAGGATCATACCGATGGCCGCCGAGATCAAAAGCTCCAGCAAACTGTAGCCACGACTCGAGTTGGATGCCTGCCGCATGGGTTCCTCTCTAGTGGTACGACGAAATGTATTCGTTAAGCACATAGGTTTTGAGATGGCCTATATTGCCCACGGTATATTGGATGGTGATGGTGACCGAACTCAGGGTTGGGATGGGGTTGCCGCTGCCATCCAACAGGGGCGCGATCGCGATCGTGCGCGTGTAGTTGCTCAGCGACAGAATCACGTCATCGGCGGTGCCCACAATGCCATCAGGTCCGGGTTCGGTGAGGCAAGCGACCCCACCGTTGGGGCAAACCGCTCCCGAAGCCGTCAGACAGTTGGTGTCATCCGCGGTGCCGAGAATGCCATCCGGTCCGGCGCACTTGATCGGCTGAGATCCTGAGACGAAGATGCCCGGAGGAATCGCCGTGGTGTTGGCGATGGCGGTGAAGCCTATCTGCGAAGTGTTGCGCGCGTTGAAGATGCTCTCCATCGCCTCGGTGGCCTGTTGCCGGGCAATCAGGTCTTCCTGCGATGTCTGGTTAGCGGCCATGGTCACGCCCAGCGCGGCCAGCGCGGCCAGCAGGCCAATGGTAAGAATCACCATCGAGATCATGACTTCGATCAGCGAGAAGCCGGACTGATCGCTTTGCCGCAGGGACGCAGAATGATTGGTGTTCACTGTTGCCTCCAAGTCCACTGACCGGCGATCTGGTAGAGCTGCCATCCCCGCATGCGGCCGGTGTACCCCCACAACGTAACCGCGCGGCAGGTTGGCAATTGCCCCGGCACTCCCAGATAGACCACGCCGTTGTTCACGTTGCCGGCGGCGTCCTGCGCGCTGCCGTCGGGCTGAAAATAGATGACGTTGCCGCCGCCTATACCGCCGGGCGGCTGGTCGAAATCGAACATGTTGGCGCCGGTGCCAAAGCCGTCCGGTGTGGCCGGCGCCACCGTGGGCGAGGTGGGAATTCCCGGCTCGATGTGATAAGTCACATCCGGGGGCAGAGTGGCGCTAAACAAGAGCGTTCCCCCCGGAGTGATTTGATTCACCGAGATGGTGCCTCCGTTCGGGTTCGGTCCGAGGACCGGAGGCCCGAAGGTGACGACATACACGCGCATATCCGCCGCTGCCGAATCACGCGCCCGGCGCAATGCCATCAACGTGGTGTTGTAAGCATCGTTGACACGCTGCGCCTTTAGTACGGGCTGCAAGCTCACGTCGGCGACCGCCGCCAGCAAGAGCGAGATGGAGACGGCGATCAGCATTTCCAGCATTGAGAAGCCGAGTTGTTTTCGCGATGCCATAGATCCTTGTCGGGGAAGTCGATCTCGTAAAGCGTCAGTCGCTATTCGGAAGTTCCGGCTATCCAATCCACTCAGCCCAAAACCCGCGCTGTGCACGGACAATAGGGCAGGCTGGCACATACTTCAGTGCCGTCATTGTTCATCGTAGGGAGGTGGGAAGGTAGCGTCAAAGCACCACGGTGCAACGCGAGACTATTGGTCTTTTGTAATCGTAGTGGTGACTGAGGTCACTGGATTGAATGCAGTGGGGTTAGCAGCTTCTGAACCGATGGAAGGGGCCCTGAGGATGACTCCGGTAACTTGTGAGACGAACTGCCGTGATCCTAGGATGCTAGCAGGTATGACTCTCTCATCGCTCCTTGTCTGCGGCGACGAAGCTTCGGTGCAAGTGCTGAAGCGCGTCCTGGAAGAACTCGACATTCAGGTCGAGTTGTGCCCCGATGCCGTGCGCGCAGCCGTGCGGCTGGCACAAGAACATTTTGACCTGATCATCCTCGATTGCGAAACGCAGAAGGACGTGATGTCCTTGTTGCACGAGAGCCGTTCGTCCCGGCTGAACGACCAGACCCTGGCGGTGGCCGTGGTGGCGGGGCAGGAGAGCATCCGCGAGATGTTCTCCCTTGGCGTCAACTTCGTGCTGTACAAGCCCGTGTCTTATGAGCGCGCACTGAGCAGCCTGCGCGCGGCTCGCACTGTGTTGCACCGGGACAAGCGCCGCAAGGCGCGCGCTGCCGTTCATACCCACGCGACCATCGATTACGCCGGAGTCGAACAGGCGCGGGCGACGCTGGTCGATCTGGCCGAAGACGGTATGGCCGTGAACTTCGGCAAGAAATTGCCGCCAACTTGCAAAGTTTATTTTCAGTTTCAATTGCCGGGGCAAACGGCGAGCGTGCGGCTCTCTGGACAAGTGGTTTGGCAGGATTGGAACGGGCGTGCGGGAATCCAGTTTGTGGATGTGCCGCAATCTTCGCGGCGCGTGCTGCAACAATGGTTGCAGATGAATCTGGCCGAAGCCACGAAGCGGGAGCTGGCGGAGGAGAAGGTGGAAGTGGTGCACTCCCTCCGGCCGACTTCGAGGCCGAGGGAAAGTTCGGTCGAGGCGGACCGGCATCATACCGGAAACCAGTACACCGAGAAACCGGCAGAAAAGGGCGGCAACGCGGAAGCTTCGGCTCGGCTGCGTTCGGAGCCCAGCAACCGCCGCGGACAAACCCGCTATTCCTGCCGTCTGGGGGCCGAGGTTTATCAGCAGGGAAGCTCGGTGCGGAACTACTGCCATCTGAGCGACCTGAGTCCCGGCGGATGCTACCTCGAAATGCCGCTGGCCTTCGCGCCGGGCACGCCGGTTGAGATCGTCGTGCGCACCTACGAAATCAAGTTGCGCTTGAGCGGTGAAGTGAAGGCGTCGCATCCTGGCTACGGGATGGGCGTATCTTTCAAACTCAACACCAAGGACGAACGCCACGGGGTGCAGCAGTTGATCGACTTCGTGGCAGCCGCAGCCCAGAGCAGCGAGTAGCTACCGCGCGGTGGCGGCTTCCTCCGCTACGGCCTTCCGGAAGTAATCCAGCGACATCCGCAATCCCGCTTCGAGTTGAATCTTCGGCTCCCACCCCAGCAGTTGGCGGGCTTTGGTGATGTCGGGGCGGCGCTGCTTGGGATCATCCTGCGGCAATGCTTCGTAAGCGATCTTGCTCTTCGACCCTGTCACCTTTATTACGTGCTGGGCGCATTCGAGAATGGTGAACTCATTCGGATTGCCGATGTTGACCGGCTGATGTTCCGAAGATTTGGCTAGACGAATGAAGCCGTCGATTTCGTCGCTGACGTAGCAGAAGCTGCGAGTCTGGCTGCCGTCGCCGTAGACGGTGAGCGGCTCGCCGCGCAGAGCCTGCTTCATGAAGTTGGGGACTACACGTCCGTCGTTGAGCTGCATGCGCGGGCCGTAGGTGTTGAAGATGCGGACGATGCGCGTGTCCACTTTGTGATAGCGGTGATAGGCCATGGTGACGGCTTCGGTGAAGCGCTTGGCTTCGTCGTAGACCGAACGCGGGCCGATGGAATTCACGTTGCCCCAGTAAGTTTCTTTTTGCGGGTGTTCGAGCGGATCGCCGTAGCACTCCGAAGTGGACGACACCAGATACTTCGCCCCGTGTTTGAGCGCGACCTCGAGGGCGTGAAAAGTTCCAAGCGATCCGACCTTCAGAGTCGGAATGCCGTGGATGGTGTAATCCACCGGGCTGGCAGGGCTGGCGAAGTGGAAGACGTAATCCACCTTGCCCACGTCGAAGGGCTCGCAAATATCTTTTTCTATAAATTCAAAGCGAGAATCGTTCGCGAGATGAGCGAAATTGGCGCGGCGGCCGGTCAGCAGGTTGTCGACGACAACCACGCTCCAGCCCTCGCCAAGCAGGGCATCGCAGAGATGGGATCCCAGGAAACCGGCGCCGCCGGTCACCAGGGCACGTTGTGGGCTCATGCTTCCTTGCTGCCGTTGCGCAACACGGCGGTGGGCACGCCGTCGGGATGCGAGGCCGCGCGTCCCACGCTGTAATAGGTGAAGCCTTGCGCCGCCATCACTTCGGGATCATACAGGTTGCGGCCGTCGATCACGATGGGATATTTGAGTTCCTGGTTGAGGCGCGCGAGATCGAGGTTCGCAAACTCCTCCCACTCGGTGAGGATGAGCAGGGCGTCGGCGCCGCTGGCCGCCTCATAGGCGGAGCTGGCGTATTTGAGATTGGAATTCATCGCTTCCTGGGTGCGTTCCATGGCCGCCGGATCGTAGGCGGTGACTTTGCAGCCTTCCTGCAACAGAGCCTGCACCAGGAAAAGCGCGGGCGATTCGCGAATGTCGTCGGTGCCTCCCTTGAAGGCTAGGCCGAGCACTCCGAGATGCTTGCCGCGGAGCGTCCAAAGGGCGCTGCGGACTTTCTTGAGGAAGCGGTCGCGCTGGTCTTCGTTGATGCGCATGACTTCGTCGAGCAGGCGGAAATCATAGCCACATTCGCGGGCGACGGCGCGGAAGGCCATCACGTCTTTGGGAAAGCAGGAGCCGCCGTAGCCGATGCCGGGATTCAGGAAGCGCGGGCCAATGCGCGAGTCGGTACCGATGCCCTGGCAGACCTGATTCACGTTGGCGCCCACAGATTCGCAAATAGAAGCGACCGCGTTGATGAAGGAAATCTTCATCGCCAGAAATGCGTTGGAGGCGTGCTTGATGAGTTCCGCGCTCTTGGAACTAGTGACGATGATGGGCGCGGGAATGGAAGTGCGGTCGGGTTGCGGGATGGCGTCGGCGCGCTCGTAATACCTGCCGCTGGTGAGCGGCTCGTAGACCTGGCGGAGAACCTCGGCCGAGCGCGCGCTGTCGCAGCCGATCACGATGCGGTCGGGAAAAAGAAAGTCGGTGACAGCAGTGCCTTCGCGCAGAAACTCAGGGTTGGAAGCGACGTCGAACAACTCAGGATCGGTGCCGTTGCGCAAAATAATCTTGCGAACCCATTCGCTGGTGTACACGGGGACTGTGCTCTTCTCAACAATGACTTTGTATCCGTTGATGCCGCCGGAAATTTCGCGGGCGACCGACTCGACGTAAGACAGGTCGGCATCGCCACGTTCTGTAGGCGGAGTGCCCACAGCCACGAAAATGACGGAACTGGCACGCACGGCTTCCTGCAGATCGTCGGAGAAAGTGAGACGCTGGCCGCGGTGACGGCTCAACAATTCGGGCAGGAAGTTCTCGTGGATGGGAACCTGCCCGTTCTTGAGAGCGGTCAGCTTGCGCTCGTCGTTGTCGACGAGAATGACGTCATGACCAAGGTCGGCAAAGCAGGCGCCTGCGACTAGTCCTACATATCCGGAACCAACGACAGCGATCCGCATGTTCAAACTCCCTGGATAGTTCGATCTTCAAATGGCTCTGTTTTCAGGTGTTTCCAAAGAGAAGCCACGGGGAGGAAGCCACAGAAATCAACTTGGGGGAGCACTCAAACCGGCCCCAAGATTGACTGATTCTAACATTTTTCTGCGCGAAGGGGAGGAAACAAAAGACTCTAGCACGGATGTCCTATTGTTTCTTTTCTGCCGTTTTGGGACAAAGAGTGACCAGGGCAGGGATCTCCGAAAGAGTCCATACCCCGCTAGGAGCCGTCCCCATCCATTCATATTGACAACCCCCGGATTTGGGGCGAAACTCCGCTAAAGAAGCAGATTTTTCGTCGAACTGTTCAAAGGCATGCCACCTCGTCCTATGTTCGAATCTGATCCCGCAAGGCCCACTTTGTCGGCGGCGGAAGCGCAGCCGGAGGATGGGACAGTTTCGCCGGGGGCGGAGACCGGGGAGGAATTGGATCTGCGGGTATTGGCGGCAAAATTTGCCGCGCACGGGGGTGGGCGAGTGTCCCCGGAACTCTCAGCCGATCTTGCGCTGGAAGTTGTGTTGAACGAAATTGTCGAGGAGGCGTGCCTGGCGACCGGAGCCACGGGTTCGGCGATCGTTCTGGAACGCGGCGGCGAGTGGATTTGCCGGGCCAGTTCGGGCAGCACCGCTCCAGATCTGGGAGCGAGGCTGGACACCGAGGCGGGACTGTCGGGCGCATGCGTGAAGACGAAGAGTGTGCAGCGCTGTGACGATGCCCAAGCCGACCCGCACGCCGACATCGAGGCTTGCCGGAGTCTGGGCGTGCGCTCGGTGATCATTCTTCCACTATTGCAGAACGAGCGGCTGGCGGGCGTCTTCGAGTTGTTTTCATCAACGCCTTCGGCGTTCGCAGAACGCGAGGAGCGCACGCTGGAAGCGCTCTCGCAGCGTGTTCTCAAGAATCTGGCGTGGGCATCGGAGCCATTGCTGGCTGCGGCGAAACCGGTGGAGCATCCAGTCCCTGGGAAGTTTGTTGCGGACTGCATTCTCGCGGAGAACATGGACGCGACTTCTGGCGCAGATCATGGCGTTCTGGATCCAGAGCCGCCGCCACCCGCGGGCGAAAGCACGTTTGATCGAGCCATCAATCTCATCACCTGGGCACTGGGCGCGGCAGTTGTGGCAATCGCCTTGTTGCTGGTTGTGCGCGTGGGCCAGCGTCTGGTCGGAGGAACGGCCAAAGCGCACGCGCATGCTTCGGCCGGGGTCACGGCTCCGGCAGCCCGGGCGAAGAATCAGTCCACAACGGCGAGCCAAGGGAGTGTTGGGACAACGGCCTCCAGCGCGTTTGGAAACCAAGCCGCCGAAAGTGAATCTCCCAGCCCACAGCCTTCCCGGCCTGCGAGTGGATCTGCCGTCTCGAGCACGGCCCACGCGGCTGATTCGCCACCGCCGACAGGTAGCTTGCTGGTGTATGAAAACGGAAAAGAAGTTTTTCGTATGCCGTCTTCAGGAGGACAGCATGCGTCGGCGTCGTCGCAGGCGCCGGAGATGGAGAAGGCATCTGCGGTGGAACCGGATCACTCTCTTGGAGTGCCTGCCGACTCTGCCGAGGATGGGATACTCCACCGGGTTGAACCGGAGTATCCGGAAGAAGCCCGTCAGCAAGGGGTCCAGGGGCCCGTGGTTGTCGACTTGGACATTGGCGTGGACGGAAGAGTGCGGGAAGCGAAGATAGTGAGTGGGCCGCCTCTGCTCACTCAGCCCGTCCTGGATGCAGTTAAGCAGTGGGTCTTCCAGCCGCACAGTGGGAACGGACAACCGGTTCCCATGCAGCGCCGAATCACCCTCAACTTCAGATTGCCGCACTGAACGGCACCCTTCAGAAAACAGAAAAACTTGCGCACGAACCTGGATCTGTTTCGCCGCTAGCGGAAATTGCGTACCGGGTGCGCCGCAGCCTTCCCGGATAACAAACCGTACACCATGAGTTCGCCGCCGGTCGTGGTCTTCCCTCCGACATAAACTTTTCCGTTGGCAATGGTGGGAGTGACGAACCGGGGCGTGAGCCCGAGTGCATCGCGGGTTCGATGCTGCTGGCTGCTGTAAATCTGGGCCAGGGTAACCGGGTCCGCCGCATGGAGAGAGGTTGCGGTGCCCTTGAGCACAACGAACCAGACGATACCGTTGCTGGTGCCATCGGCTGAAATCGACGGGCCGCCCACCAGGCAATTCGTGCCAAAGGTTGCCTCTGCAGTGGGCGCGGTCGAGAGAACGTTGTTGAGCGTGTTGCTGGGATTGATGGTGTACTGCAGGAGATCGCAGGGAAAGCTGAGGCTGGCCGGAGAACTGTTGCCGTCGTCGATCATGTAGACATAGCTGTTGGTGCCGTTGCTGAAATAGCTGGGCGGACCGTTGCGGCAGGTGGAGCCGGTGGAACTGCCGATAGTCGTGCTCAAGCAGCCCGTCTGAGAGGTTGACGTTGGAATGTCCTGCAAGATGTTGGTGTTTCCGCTGGAGTTGAAATGTCCCATGCTGTCCCGGTTGATTACGTAGATTTCTTCAGTCTTGCCCGAGCCAACCAGGATGTGCGGATAAGACCCCTGCTGGTCGGGCAAAAGCACCGGCCCCACGGAAGACAGATCGAGGTCGTACTTCTGCAGGTAGGACTGATTGGAGGGTGTAAACCAATCGCGCAGCGTCAGATTGTTTGCGCCAGTGTTGATCTGGAGAATGCTGTCGCCGTAAGAAGAGTTTGCCGGCGAGTAGTTGGCGTCGGCGGTTTCGAAATAGATATCTCCGCTTGCATCGAGGGCCAGGCCGCCTCCGCCTTGCCATATCCCCCCGTTGTTGCTCTTGCCTCTGGTGGTGGCAAAAGTGGCTGCCAGATTCCCGGTGGTGGTGCTGTAGGCCATCACAAAGCCGTGTTCATATTTATCGTTCTGGCAGCCGGTGGCGCCCAGCCCGACATAAATGTAAGTACTGGTTGGATCCTCAGCCAGGCCGGGACGCGACATCTGGTAGCGCGGATTCCAATCGGCCGTTCCGGGATTCACTGTCGTGGTCGCTACCACACCTCCGGTCGTCATGTTCACTAGGTTGAAAGTCAGCGCGTAGGGAGTGGTGTTGCCGTCTCCAGTCTTGGCCAGAAAGTAGATGTAGCCAAGAGTCGTGTCGATGACGGGAGTCGAGACGATCCCGGCGCCCTGGTGTGCTGCAGTCTGGAACTTTGTATCCTGGCAAAGGCCGGCCCATGGAGTCGGGACGCCGTAGTTCACCGACCAGTAAGTTGTCGTCGGAGTATCGGCATCGAAGGCGTAAACGGTGTTGTTCAGCGTAGCCACATAAATTACGTTGTGCGTGCCGCCGCCGATGTTGACGTTGGCCGCATAAAGAGGTTGCGCGACGACCCAATCATCCACGGGAATGGTGTAGAGCTTGCCAAAATTGGTGGCGACGTTGGAAGGGGTCAGCGTTACTTCGAGGAGGTTTTGTCCGGTGCGGGAATTGTCGTTGTGGTAGGTGAGCACGTTGACCTGCCCGCAAACGGGCAGCGTGAACAGGACAAAAGTACAGAATGCCCGCAGCAGAGCAGTCCGAGACATAGATGTTTCCTCCGCAAGGATTGGCGAATTGGCGTGCCCGTTCGGGGGGATTGAAAACGGGATCGGTCAACTTCTTCGGTCGTCCGCACTAAAACCTTGGCGGAATTGTATACCGGGCAGTCGAAATTTACGCGAGGACTTTCGACTCCAATCCTTTGGCCCGTTGCGGCAATGGACGCGGTCGGGGTAAGTTGGTTCCAAGCTCGGGGAATCTGGCCCTCTCACCGGCGTCGAGCAATTTAGTCTGAAAGTCATGCCGCCGCGCAACTAAATTTGCGGGTGTGGGTTGACTCTCAGGGCGTGCCGGTGTTCCCAGCAAAACAACCGTCTCGGACGTCTCAAATACATTTACATTTCAGGTGCCGAGGGGAAAGCGTGAAATCTTTGTTCGCAGGGTGCAGGGGCGGGAAGCCCAGGTTGGTAGTTCTCTCTTTGCTGGCGCTTGTGTTACAGGTGATCCCCGGATTTTCCCAGACCAATGTAACGACCTATCACTATGACACTCTGCGGTCGGGACAGAATCTCCACGAAACCGTCCTGACTCCAGCGCTGGTCGACGTCAATTCATTCGGCAAGCTTTTCGGCCAGCCGGTGGATGGCCAGATCTACGGTGAACCGCTCGTGGTGTACAACCTGCGAATTATCGGCAAGGGCACGCATACCGTGGTTTACGTGGCCACGGAGAACGACAGCGTTTACGCCTTCGACGGCAACAACAACGCGGGTAGTAACTCGAGTCCGCTCTGGCACGCGAGCTTCATTAATCCGGCGAAGGGAATCACGACCGTTCCATCGTCCGACCTGGGAGTCATCTCAATCACTCCGCAGATTGGCATCACGGGCACTCCGGTCATCGACGTCAACAACGAAACTCTTTATGTTGTGGCGGCCACCAAAGAGAACGGCGCGTACTACCAGAGGCTGCACGCCCTCGACATCTCCACCGGGGCGGAGAAATTTGGCGGGCCGGTGGTGATTTCGGCCAGCGTCAAAGGCAGCGGATCGCATTCTGTGAACGGATATGTTTCCTTCGATCCATTTCGCTCCAACCAGCGGCCCGCTTTGTTGCTGGTGAATGGTGTGGTGTACATTGCGTGGGCGGCTTTCGGGTTGGAGACGGAGTTTCCTTACCACGGCTGGGTCATCGGTTATGACGAAAACACCCTGGTCCAAGTGGGAGCTTTCTGCGTCACACCCAATGGCGATCAAGGAGGGATTTGGCAGGACGGAAACGGACTGGCGGCCGACACCTTGGGCAACATCTTCTTTATGGTTGGTAACGGAACGTTTGACGCGAACAAAGGCGGCGGCGACTACGGCCAGAGTTATGTAAGGTTATCGTCCAGCGGCGGACTCACCGTGGAAGACTACTTTACGCCGTACAACGCGGTGAAGGAGAGTTCCGCAGACTTGGATTTGGGATCGGGAGGGCCACTGCTCTTCCCGTATCAGAATGGTGCGACTTATCCTTATTTGGCGGTGGGAGCGGGGAAAGACGGGAACCTCTACCTGGTCAACCGCCAAGATATGGGTGGATTTAGCTCCAAGGGCAATTCGCAGATTGTGCAGGAGATTCCGGGTGCCTTTGCCGGACACAGCGTATATAGCACCCCGGCCTTTTGGCAGGGGAACCTCTATTACTGGGCGACCTACGATTATCTCCGAGTCTTCCAAATGAACGGTGGGCTGATCACGACCGCGCCGATCGCTACTTCCACCTATTCACTGGCTTCGCCTGGTGCAACGCCTGTAGTTTCATCCAACGGCGCTGCCGACGGCATCGTTTGGGCCCTGGATACCAGCAAATCGATGGTCAACGGACCGGCTGTGCTGCATGCCCTGGACGCGCAAACCGCGACAGAACTTTATAACAGCACCCAGAATGCCACCCGGGATCAGGCCGGCAATGCTGTGAGGTTCGACATACCCACGGTGGCGAACGGAAAGGTGTATGTGCCGACAGAGACCGAACTGGACGTATACGGCCTGCTGCAATAGAGACTTTCGACACCAAGGCTTTTTACCACTTGCAGGCAGTTGCGCTGCCGGGTAGTTTAGACAAAACCGTGGGACAGAATCCTGTGTAGGCTCCAACGGATAGTCCGGTCTCCCCCGATTCGATAACCCTGAATGGAAGAAATCCTAGTGTAAATGGCTCGAGCGAGCACGCCGGCTGCGGGTGCAAGTGGGGCGTGCCTGAAACTTAAACTGCCGGCTGAGACGGGTGATCGTCGCCGTTTCAAGGAAATAACGATTTGCCATCCATGGCGAATCACTGATTGTCAAAATCTGCGGGAGGGTTCGTGAATTCTAATCGTGGCGTCAGCTACATCACATTGCTTGGGATCTGCGCAATCGCGTTTTGCCTGGTGTGTTCTCTGGGAGCGCAGGCACAGAAATACACTCCGAATTACATCTACACCATCGCGGGCGGAGGGGCTGTTCCGTCCGCTCCGTTGAGCCTCGATCTCCCAGGGCCTACCGCAGCCATACAGGATGCCAGCGGCAACATCTACTTTACCGCGCCGGACACGGCCTACGTGTTCGAACTACTTAAATCGACGGGTCAGCTGGTCGTTTTCGCGGGTAAGGGCTACGGCGGCTACGGCGGCGACGGTGGGCCGCCGTCGAAAGCTTTGATCGGCGGGGTTACTGGTTTGGCCTTCGATTCGAAGGGCAACATCTATTTTGCCGATGCGCTCGGTTCGCGAATTCGCGTGGTCAATATGCAGACCACTACGATCACGATTGCTGGAGTTGTAATTAAGGCGGGCAACATTGCGACGGTGGCGGGAAACGGCACGAAGTGCGACAAGGCGGGAGTCTGCGGCGATGGTGGCCCGACTCTGAAGGCGAACCTGAACCTGCCGGAGTCGGTGGCGCTGGACAGCGCGGGCAACATTTATATCGCCGACATGACGGACAATCGAATCCGCGTGGTCAATGTGGGCGCCACAGCGATCAAGATTGCAGGAGTCACCATTCCGGCGGGCTACATCAACACCGTCGCGGGCGACAGCGCAGCCTGCACCAATTCCCAAGGAACACCGCCGACGTGCGGTGATGGCGGCCCCGCTCACCTGGCCCAACTGACCATGCCCTACGGCGTGGCAGTGGATAGCAATGGCAACATTTACATCGCGGACACACGGGACCAGGAGATTCGCGCCGTCAATCCCGGCACGGCTGCGACCACGATCCTGGGAGTCACGGTCAACGCGGGCGATATCGCCACCGTGGCCGGCAATGGCCTTTCCTGCTTTAATCAGAAGGGCGGTTGCGGGGACGGTGGAGCGCCAACTTCAGCTCTGCTGTGGGCGCCCAAGGGCGTATTCACCGATGCTGCCGGTGACCTCTACATCGCCGATACGAACGCGGGCCGGATCCGTTATATCGCTAACGTCAGCAACCCAGTCATCACCACGGTGGTCGACAACAAGGGCATAACAGGTTTTTCGGGTGACGGCGCGGCTGCAACTTTGGCAGAAACCAACGGTCCTACCAGCATTTTCGCCAATGCATCCGGCGATCTTCTGATCGCCGATACGGGCAACCAACGGATTCGGCAGGTGCCGTTCACGACTGGGTTCATCAACACCATCGCGGGCGGAGGCATGGGCGGAGATGGCCTATCGCCTACGGCCGCGACGCTGGCTAATCCCTGGGACGTGGCTGAGGACGGCAACGGCAACATCTTTATTGTGGATCAGGGCAACAACCGCATCCGCGAAATCGTCAAGTCGAGCGGGTTAATTACCACCGTGGCCGGGAATGGTTTTGCTGGATTCAGCGGAGATAATGGCCCCGCCACCGCCGCCGAACTGAATGGTCCGAGCGGCATTGCGCTGGATTCGAGCGGCAATTTGTACATCACCGACTCCAACAACCTGGTGGTGCGGGTGGTCAACATGGGGACGGGCAATCTGACACTTGGCACCGTCACGATTCCGCCGAGCGATATCGCCACGGTGTTTGGAACTCCGGGCCTGTCCTGTACTCCCACTACCGCATCTTGCGGCGACGACGGGCCGGCGCTGGGCGCGACCTTCGCGTTTCCTTTATTTATCGCTCTGGATTCCTCGAACAATGTCTTCGTGAGCGATTACCAGGCTAGCCGGATACGAGAGTGGAATGTTTCGAAGAACTTTGTAACCAACCCAGCAGGTACTGGGGCGCAAGGGTATACGGCTCCCGGTGGCCTGGGGAATAAGGCGAAAACCAACCACCCGGCGGGCATCGGCGTATTCAACGGTGTGCTTTATTTCGCCGATCAGTGGGACGATATTGTGCAGGACGTGGTTCTTTCCACGGACATCCTCAACATCTACGCACTGAACACGCTGGCCAAGTTCACCGGCGACGGCGGGCCGTGTCCTAAAGCCTCGATGTTCAATCCGCTGGCGCTCAACGTCAGTCCGGTGGGCGATGTCTACATCTCCGGCGGTAATGACAACCTGGTGCAGCGCTGCAGTGAGGCCACTAACATTTTCAGCACGGTGGCGGGCGCTCCGACCCGGTCTTATCAAGCCGCATTTTCGGGCGACGGTGGCCCTGCCATCAACGCTCGCATGGCGAACCTGGGTTCGTTTGTGGACGGCGACGACAATCTTTACATTGCGGACGGAGGCAACAATCGCATCCGGTATGTTCCGCTGAAGGCGGATGTCACCTTGAGTACGCCTCAGCTCAAGCTGGGCCAGTGGCCGATCGGGGTAGCCGGCAATCCTATTCCATTGACCTTGACCGGCGCGGGTGGCGCCGATCTGACGGCCCCGGTGATCAGCTTCACCGGCCCGAATGCGGCGGACTTCTCGGTCCCGAGCGGCGACAATGGTTGCACGGGATTGCTCTCGCCGGAAGTCAACTGCACCATATCGGTGGTGATGACTCCCAGCCAGTACGGCCAGGAGACGGCGACCATGGTCCTGACGGACAACGGTGTGAGCAGCCCGCAACAGGTCAGCTTGAGCGGCTACGGCCCCGACTTCACCATTGGGGACTCGCCCTCTTCGCAGACCGTGACTGCTGGCTCGGCTGCAAGCTTCACTGTGACGCTGACGCCGCAGGCGAAGTTCGCCCAACTCGTCGGACTCAGCGACACTGGATGTCCGCCGAATGCGACGTGCAGCTTCAATCCTACGTCGGTGCAACTCTACGGAGGCAGCGCGCAAACCTCGACCTTCACGGTGCAGACTTCGTCGACCACGCCGGTCGGCACTTACACCGTGACCACAACGGGAGTATTCAGCCCGCTGTCACACTTAACCACGGTTACTGTCACCGTTCAGTAGAACAACGGCAGAGCAGCATTGTGGGGCTGATCCAGAAAGTGGATCAGCCCTTTTTTGTTCAGGAGAACTGGATTTCGGAATCCAAGGCTTTTGGAATCCTCCGCCATCGGCGGGAATTTCTCCTGTGCTACATTTCTTCCAACCGCAAACGGAGGACGGGCATGAATCGCAGGATCTGGTGGCTGTGCGTGTTGGGTGGCAGTCTGGCATGGGGGCAGGCCAATCCTGCATCTGCGTCAAAGCCGCCCGAGGACGACGAACAGAAATCCTCACCCATCCCCACCGTTGCGATGGATGCTGCCGTGCTTACGCTGAAAGGTTTTTGTCCCGAGCGAAGGACTCCTTCCACGCCTGCTTCCGTAGCCTCATGTCAGACTGTGATCACGCGGGCGCAGTTCGAGAAGATGGCGACGGCGATTCGTCCCAACATGACCACGGCAGTGAAGCAGCAACTGGCTAGTTTGTATTCGCGCCTGTTGGTGATGTCGCAGGCGGCCGAGGACGCGGGTCTGGACAAGCAAGCGCCGTACGACGAGATGATCGCGTTCTCGCGCATGCAGATTCTGACTCAGGGGCTCACCCACAAGCTGCAGGACGACTCGGGCAACGTCTCGGATGCGGAGATGGCCGACTATTACCAGAAGCATCCGGAAGTCTTTGAGGAGTACACGCTGCAGCGGCTGGTGGTAGCATTGCGAAAACAGCCGGCAGTGTCGAAAGGCGACGACAAAGAAAAGAATCCAGCGGACGCTCAGCCCAAACTGACTGCGGCAGAGCAAGCTGCCCAACAGGCCGCGTCGGAGCAGGAGCTGACCGAACTCGCGGAGAAGCTGCGGGCGCGGGCCGCCGCCGGAGAGGATTTTCTGAAGCTGCAGCAAGAGGCGTTTGAGGCGGCCAGAGTCAAGGTGGCGTCTCCCACGACCAGCATGAGCAAGGTGCGGCGCACGGCGCTTCCTGCGACCCAGGGGGCAATCTTTGAATTGAAGGTGGGCGAAGTTTCGCAGGTGGTTAGCGATACCGGTGGGCACTATATCTACAAACTCGAGGTCAAGGATCGCCTGCCATTGGAGCAGGTCAAGGGCGAGATTCGCGACACGCTGAAGAATGAGCGCATGAAGCAAGCCCTGGACAAGATTCAGAACTCTTACACGACCGAGACGAATGAGGCCTATTTCGGGTCGCCGCCGGCGAAACGGGGGCAGTGAGAGCTACGGAATAGCGAGTAAGTGTTTATTTATCAAAACGTTACGGCAAATACTTGAGATCGAGATTCGCCTTGGAGACTTTGGTCACCAAGGCTTTCGGCCACTTGCAGTAATTTGCAATCTTCCGTAGGCTTACTCCTAACTTCGGTGGCGTGGGTCGCCTTAGCAAGATGGCACTCAAGCGCGCCGATTCGTGGGTCGCAAGTGCATCTCCCCCCAAATTAAAGATTTCACGACGGGCGGTTAGCTCGCTTCCCTCCAGGTGTTCAGGGCAGCGCAGAGGAGTCACATTTTGGGCTGCATTACAAGTACTTCCTGGTCACGGAATGTGACTGAGAGGGCGGAGCCACGATTGGCAAACGCAGATTCCGAGAGTGTTGGGCCGATGACGGAGCAGGCAACGGCCGCCATGAACTGGTACGCGGTGCAGACCCGCTCCCGGCACGAGAAGATGGTGGTTCGGCAACTGGAGCGGCAGGGCTTCTCGACCTTTCTCCCGCTCACCAGCCAATTGCGGCAATGGAGCGATCGCCGCAAGCTGGTCGACCTTCCCTTATTTCCGGGATACGCCTTCCTCCGGATGGTTTATCAACCCGAGCAGCGATTGCGCGTGCTGGGCACCGAAGGGATTGTGAGCTTTGTCGGTATCCACGGGCAGGGAATGCCGATTCCCGACCGGCAGATTGAGCACATACAAACGCTGCTGGCGAACAAAGTGCCGATGGAAAGCTATCCGTTTCTCAAGGTGGGGCAGCGGGTGAGAATTCGCAGCGGTTCGCTGAATGGGACTGAGGGCATTCTGGTGGAACAAGCCAGCGACCGCATGCTGGTGATCTCGGTGGAACTCATTCAACGTTCTGTGTCCATCCGACTGCAGGGTTATGAAGTGGAACCGATTTAGTGGGGTTGGCAACAATACACTCTCCGACGGAGTGCGCGGCGAGATCAGTTTTCTCTCCCGGTTTGCATAATTCACGAGAAAAGATCTTCTGGCAGAACCGAAGGCGCGAGGTCAAGTTATGAACGAAGCACAATTGAAACAGATCATCGAAACGGAAGACCAAACTCAACCGAGGACGCAGGCTTCTGACGGGCCGGTTGCAGTGGCGCGGCCCGATGCGCCTCCGGCCCCATGGGCCGCTTTGCGATCGCTGCGGGCCGAGACCGAGATCCATGCTATCAGCCGGGCTCTCGAAGAATCCGGCTGGAACCGGAAGCGGGCCGCAAAATTGCTGAGCATCAGCTACCGCGGGCTGCTCTACAAGATCCGCCAGTACAACATCACTCCGGCTGCCCGAGGCCCTCTGGCCCCGGCTCCGCGGGCGGAGAATTGATCGAGGGCAGGGCGGCGAAGCTGTCGAGGTACCACTGTGGCATTGACAGCGCGTCGGTCTTCCCGGAGTCTAGTAGCAGCACACTTGTTTTGTCTGGGGCTGCGGTTGGGATGGTCGTTGGGCCGACCCTGGGGCCGGACGACAATGGAGAAACTAATTCATGAGCCGTAATTTCGAACTATTGCAAAGAATCGGGCGCGAGCAAGCTCTCTACACGACTTCTCCAGTGCCGGAGCCCGAACCGTTCGCAGAACAGCCGGTGGTGTTCTCCGGGCCCGTGGCGTCGCAGTTGGCGATCTCCAGCGGCGAGCTTGAGGAATTCACCAAGCTGGTGCAGCGTTTGTTCATCATGCCGGGCAACGATTCTCCGCGCAGTGTCGTCTTTGCGGCTACCGAGCGCGGGAATGGCTGCAGTTGGGTGTGCGCGCGTGTGGCCGACGTTCTGGCCAGCCAGGTTTCCGGATCGGTTTGCCTGGTCGACGCCAACCTGCGCCGCCCGGGCTTGCATGCGCAGTTCTCCGCCGAAAATCAAAACGGTCTGTCTGACGCCCTGTTGCGGCCCGATCCGGTGCGCAGCTTCGCCCGCAATCTGGGGCGCACCAATCTTTGGATGGTGAGCTGCGGATCGAATAGCGAAGAAGCGCAGAGCCTGCTCTCCACCGACCGCATGCGCCTGCGCATGTCGGAACTGCGGGCGGAGTTTGATTACATCCTGGTGGACGTCGCCGCGCTCAGTGACGCCAACGATGCGGTGCTGCTGGGGTGCGGAGCTGATGGCGTCGTCCTGGTGCTCAAGGCAAACACTTCGCGGCGGGAAAGCGCGCGCAAGGCCACGCACGAGCTGCAAGCCGCCAAGGCGAAGGTTTTGGGCGCGGTGCTCAATCAGCGGACCTTCCCGATTCCTGAATCCATCTACAAGAAACTCTAAGCGGCAAGCCCGATTCCCCAGCGGTCACCGTCGAGAAGGCACGAGGCAAAGGTTAGTATGTTCGACAATCTACGGGCGGATTTCGCAGCGGCAGCCGGGGACCGGACCATGGAAAAAGGGATGCTCCGCATCCTGATGCGGCTGGAAACTCCGGCTGTAGTTTGCTACCGCTTCTCAAGCTGGGTTCTTAAGCTTCGCGTTCCCGTCGTGCGGCAGTTGCTTATGGTGGTGGCGCTGTTCTGGCAGCGATTTAACCAGATGTTTTTTGGGATTTTCATCTCGCCGGATGCGGAGATTGGTCCGGGTTTCGTCATCCACACACCCTATGGGATCCAAGTTGGGCCGGCAAAGATTGGGGCCAACTGCACGGTGGGCAGCGGGACCCTGATCGGTTCCGGTTGCAGAAGCATTGGCGACAACGTTTATTTTGGCGCGGGCTGCAAGATTGTTGGCGATTGCAAAATCGGCAACAACGTTGTGATTGTGGCCAACAGTGTGGTGCTCATCGATGTTCCCGACAACGTGACCATCATGGGAGTCCCAGCTCGCATCAAGCTGCCGGGAGGCCGTCCGAAGCGGTTCGCATGGCGCACCGTGGATTCGGAGGCGAAGCCGAAGGGCGCCAACGGCAAAGCGACAGAAAACGCGGCGCCGGGAAGCAACGGAAGCTCCAACGGTTCACAGCCGATCGTGACTCCCCAAACTGCCGGCAACGAGCAAGCTCGGAAATAGATAGACGGAAGGGAAAGATCTTGGACTTTTCGTGGACTGAAGAGCAAGCGGCATTTCGCAAGGAAGTGATCCGATTTGCCAAGCAGGAATTGAACGATGATGTCGCGCGCCGGGATCGCGATGAGGAGTTCAACCGCGAGTTTTGGATCAAGTGCGCCGAGTTCGGCATTCAGGGCTTGCCGGTTCCGCAGGAGTATGGCGGAGGCGGGGCCGATACGCTGACCACAGCTTGCGCCCTTGAAGCTCTCGGTTACGGATGCAAAGACAACGGTTTTCTGTTCTCGCTGAACGCTCACATGTGGACCAGCGAGCTGCCGCTGATGGCGTTCGGCACGGAAGAACAGAAGCGCCGCTATTTGCCCAAGCTGATCAGCGGGGAGTGGATTGGGCTGCATTGCATGACCGAGCCCATGTCGGGGTCCGATGCCTACAGCCTCCGCACGCGGGCTGAACGCAAAGGCGACCGCTATGTGCTCAACGGCTCGAAGACTTTTATCACCAACACGACGCATGGAGATTTGTTCGTCGTGTTCGCCAATGTCGATCCGTCGAAAGGGGCGAATGGCGTAACCGGGTTTCTGGTCGAGAAGGGAACGCCCGGACTGGTGCTGGGAAAGAAGCTGCACAAGATGGGCTTGCGAACTTCGCCCATGTCAGAAGTATCGCTGGAGGATTGCGAAGTTCCGGCGGAAAATATTCTGGGCAAGGAAGGCAGCGGGCAGGCGATTTTCACCCACTCGATGGTGTGGGAGCGGACCTGCATCATGGCCAGCCATTTGGGAATGATGCAACGGCTGATCGAAACCTGCGTGAAGTATGCCCGGGAGCGCCAGCAGTTCGGCCAGCCGATTGGAAAATATTCGGCGATTTCGAACATGATTGCCGACATGGATGTCCGCCTGGAAACGGGGCGCCTGCTGCTGTACAAGGCCGCCTGGATGAAGAGTCAAGGTAAGAGCGCGCTGCGCGAGGCCGCCATGGCCAAGCTTTATGTCAGCGAGGCGACGGTGCAGACTTGCCTGGATGCGATTCAGATTCACGGCGGCTACGGTTATATGTCCGAGTATGAGATGGAACGCGACCTGCGCGACGCGGTTTCCGGAAAGATTTATTCGGGAACATCCGAGATTCAGCGCGTGATTATTGCCGGGTTTCAAGGACTCTGATTTCACTCCCCGAATACGAGAAGAAGCAGAACGGACAAACTTAGAACATGGCTTACATCCTGCAACAACTTTTGCAAAAGAGCGCGGCACGCTATCCGGGAAAACTGGCCGTGTGGGCCCGCGGACGCAGTCTCACCTACCGCGAACTGGACGAGCGTTCCAACCAACTGGCCCACCTGTTGCGCGAGCGTGGCGTGCGCAAGGGCGACCGGGTCGGAATCTATTTTCCCAAATGCGTGGAGTCGGTGATCGCCATGCTGGGCGTGGTGAAGGCGGGAGCGGTCTATGTTCCGCTCGACCCTTCAGCGCCGGCTGATCGCGTTGGCTACATTATCGGAAACTGCGGCATCCGGGTTCTGATCACACGCGAGGACAAGCGCCGCGGGCTCGACAGCGCAACTCTCGGATCGCTGACATTCACCGTACTGATCGCCGACGCGCCGAAGTCTGCCAATGGCGGCGGAATCGTTCCGTGGACGATGCTGGCGGAATATCCCGCTACGCACGCGCCGCAAGTAGTGCTGACGGAGACCGATCTCGCCTACATTCTTTATACGTCGGGATCCACAGGGCGTCCCAAGGGTGTGATGCTCACGCATCAGAACGCGCTGACGTTTATCGAATGGTGCGCCGATATTTTCAAGGTTACCAGCGAAGATCGCCTCTCCAACCACGCGCCGCTGCACTTCGATCTCTCCGTGTTCGACGTGTACAACGCGCTGGAAGCTGGCGCCTCGGTGTACATGATCACAGAGGATCTGGCGCTGTTTCCCTCCAAGCTGGCCAGTTTTATCGAGACTCAGGGCATCACGATCTGGTACTCGGTACCTTCGGCGCTCACGCTGCTGCTCCTGCATGCAAACTTGAGCGCGGAGAAGCTGCATCGTTTGCGCATCATCCTTTTCGCTGGGGAAGTTTTCCCCATGAAGTACTTGCAGCAGCTTGCCCAGTTGCTGCCCCACGTCGATCTCTTTAATCTTTACGGTCCAACGGAAACCAACGTTTGCACGTATTACAAAGTGGAACGCGAGCGACTGGCGAGCATGGACAAACTGCCTATCGGCATCGCCTGCGAGAACACGGAAGTCTTCGCGGTAAACGACAGGAATGAGATCGTCACCGGGCCGGGCGGAACTGGCGAGCTTTACGTGCGCGGGCCGGCGGTCACCTACGGCTATTGGGCGGACGTGGAAAAGACCAGGAAGATGGTGCTGCCCAACACCTTTCAGCCGAACTTCGAAGAGAAGATGTACCGCACCGGCGATCTGGTGCAGTTGGCGGAAGACGGCAATTACTATTTTCTGGGACGGCGCGACAGCATGATCAAGAGCCGTGGCTACCGCATCGAGCTGGGTGAGATCGAAAGCGCGCTGCTGAGCCACGCCGCGGTGAAAGAAGCGGTGGCCATCGCCATTCCCGATGAGATCGTGGGCAGCCGCATCCAGGCCGTCGTCGCTTTTCACAACGGGACCACGCTTACTGCTCCCGAATTGCAACAATACTGCGGTACGCGGATCCCGAGGTACATGATTCCGGAAGTTATCGAATTTCGCGAGCAGCTGCCCAAGACTTCCACAGGCAAAGTGGATCGGGTGCAACTGACGCAGGAAAGTGTACGATCGGCCATGACGCCAGTGGCTTAGGCGCACGCGGCGCGCACATTTTTGAGTTTTGAAATTTACCAAGTTCTCAGGAGGAGCGCTTCACAATGTCTGCCACTAATCAAACACCCGCAACCCAACCCGCTCTCAAGGATCAGATCCGCGAGTTCATCCAGGTGCAGCTGGCCGAGCCCAAGGGCATTACATCATTTACCGACGACGAATCTCTTATGGAGACCGGAGTCATCGATTCACTCGGAATTTTTCGTCTCGTCTCGTTTCTCGAAGAAGAGTTGAGGGTCCGGGTCAGCGATGATGAAATCAACGCGGATACCTTGAAGAGCGTTAACACGATTGAAGAACTCGTACTCCGGAAGCGAAAGTAAGGCCAACGCCTTGCCGTCCCCTGCGGCGGAATTGTTTCCGCCACAGTTTTTCGCTTCGGAAATCCGTTCACCGGGTAGCCGGAAAAGATTAGGTAGCGTCTGTTCTCCCCAACTGACGCGTGACCAGGCCTTGCCAGGTGGCTGGGCTGAAAGGATTCACGTGAAACCCGAAACGCAACTGGTCGATGACCAGCAACTGAAGACTCCTCCGCCGGGCGCGCGCCCAGCCTCCGTTCTTCAGTTGGTGGAGCAACGATCGCAAGCGAATCCGGAAGCCGCCGCCGTCATCACCGGCAGCGCTGCACCCCTCACGTATGGTGAATTGGATCGCCAAGCCAACCGGCTGGCGCATCATCTGCGGAAGTTTGGCGTGGGATCAGAGCGTCTGGTTGGCGTGTACATGGAGCGTTCGCCCGCCTCGGTGATCGCCGCGCTGGCTGCTTTCAAAGCAGGCGGAGCTTACCTGCCTCTCGATCCGTCCCTTCCTGAGGAGCGGCTGGCGTTTATGCTGGCCGACGCGAAGGTGACTGCGGTTGTTTCCAATGGCGCGTTAAGTCCGCGGTTGCCGGAAGGCCCGTGGGCTGTGGTGAACACTGACGACCTGAACTCGGCGTTGCCCGCCCCGGTGTCTCTCGGGCCGCAAGTCGATATCTCGCCCGACAACCTGGCTTATGTGATTTACACCTCGGGCTCCACGGGACAACCCAAGGGCGTAGAGATCACGCATGGGGGCCTGATGAACCTGGTCGCCTGGCACGTGCGAGCTTTCAATGTCACTGCCGCCGATCGCGCCGCACTGCAAGCGGCCGTAGGATTCGACGCCGCGGTGTGGGAACTCTGGCCTTACCTCGCGTCCGGTGCCAGTGTGGCGATTCCAGAAGAAGTGGTGCGGAATCATCCCGATGGTCTGCGTGACTGGCTGGTGGCGAACGACATTACCATAACCTTCCTGCCGACCGCCATGGCCGAGCGGATGCTTCTGCTGCAGTGGCCGGCAAGAACTTCGTTGCGCATCCTGCTGACGGGCGCGGATGCTCTGCGCCGGCGTCCCGTCGCAAACACGCCGTTTATGCTGATCAACAACTATGGCCCCACCGAGTGCACCGTGGTGGCAACTTCCGGTCTAGTGCTGGCTGAGCCTTCAACAGGTCTGCCTTCGATCGGCCGTGCCATAGACAACACCGTGATTCATATCCTCGACCCGGAGATGCGTCCAGTCGCGAATGGAGACACGGGAGAAATCTACATTGGCGGTGCGGGTGTGGCCCGCGGCTATCGCAATAATTCCGCGCTCACCGCAGAGCGCTTCGTGCGCAGTCCTTTCGCCGCCAGCAACGGAACTGGAAACGGCGGCCGGCTGTATCGCACCGGCGACCTGGCACGTTTCCTGCTCAACGGGGAAGTCGAGTTTTTGGGCCGGGTGGATGAGCAGATCAAGATCCGCGGATTTCGCGTAGAGCCGGGTGAGATCGTAAGCGCGCTAAACTCCTATCCCGGAATCCAAGCCAGTGCGGTTTCCCTGCTGGAGAATGGAGAGAAGCGGATCGCCGCTTATCTTGTGCTCGCGCCAGATGCGCAAGTGACCGTTTCAAGTTTGCGGCAGGCCCTTTCGCGGCGCTTGCCCGACTACATGGTTCCATCGGTGTTCGGGAAGGTGCAGTCGCTGCCCTTGACTCGGAACGGCAAGGTGGATTACAGCGCTTTGCCGGCTTTGACCGAATCGAATACGCTGCCGGAAACCGAGTTCGTCGCGCCGCAGACACTTGTCGAAAAGCGGCTGGCGACGATTCTCGCGCCCTTGCTGCATGTGGAGCGGGTCAGCGCGAAAGATAATTTCTTCCTGCTCGGCGGGCATTCGCTGCTGGGCACGCAGTTGATCACCAAGATCAAGGAAGCTTTCGATGTGGAGCTTAGTCTGCTCAGCCTCTTCGACCATCCCACACTCGAGGAGATGTCCGTGGAAGTGGAGAACCTGATTCTGGTGAAAATCGGGGCCAGCAATGGCAACGGAACCGCCAACTCACGCTCCACGGTGCAGGAGAATCAGTAGTGCCATCGGGCGCCCAGCCGCAATCCCGCATGGAGGGCACCGACTCCGCTCTCAGTCTGTACCATCTGCTCGACCCTAAAGTTCTCGCCAACCCTTACCCACTCTTCCGCCGTTTACGCGAGGAAGATCCCGTCCATTGGGACCCTTTCCTGCACGCCTGGATTGTCACCCGTTACGCCGATGTGATGGAAGTGTTGCACTCCTATTCGGCGGACCGCACACCCACGCCCGAACAGCTTGCCTCCATGGGACTGGCGCACCTGAGCCCGATTGCCGGGCTCATGGTGCAGCAGATGCTTTTCATGGATGCCGCACAGCATACGCGGCTGCGCGGCCTGGCTTCCCGAGCTTTCACGCCGGCCCGCATCGAAGTGCTGCGTTCGCACATTGTCGAGATCGTGGACCGGTTGCTCGACGATTTTGAGAAGCGCGGTTCGATGGATGCGATCGCCGATCTGGGCGAGCCTCTGCCGGCAATCATTACGGCGGAAATGCTGGGCGTTCCCGTGGGAGACCGCCACCAGCTCAAGAAATGGTCGGCGAACTTCGCCGAGATGCTGGGCAACTTCCAGCACAATCCTGAGCACGCGCTGACAGTGCTGCGTACCGTCGAAGACATGACGGCGTATTTCCGCGAAGCCGTCCGAGAGACCCGGCGGCATCCGCGCGAAGGCCTGATCCACTCGCTGCTCACCGCCGAGATTGGCGGCGACCGGTTGAACGAAGAAGAGATCGTGGCCAATGTCATCATCACGATGGTCGGCGGCCAGGAGACCACGACGAACCTGATCGGAAATGGCGTGCTCACCTTGCTTCGCTACCCCGACCAGATGGAGAAGCTGCGCGGTAATTTGTCGCAGATTCCTTCGGCGGTTGAAGAGATGCTGCGCTTTGAAAGCCCCAGCCAGCATACGGCCCGCCTGGCTCCCGACGATTGCGAACTTAGTGGCAAGCAGATTCGCAAGCGGCAAGCGGTGATCGCGGTGATGGCCGCGGCGAATCGCGATCCCGAGCGTTTCCCTGATCCCGATCGCTTCGATATCGCCCGCGAGGACAACCGTCACCTGGCGTTCGGCTATGCGGCTCATTTCTGTTTCGGCGCGCCCCTGGCGCGGCTGGAAGGGCAAGTTGTTTTCGAGTCACTGTTGCGGCGTTTTCCGAAATTTCACCTGAAGCCGCAAGAGCTGGTGTGGCGCACCAATCTTGGGTTGCGCGGTCTTACCTCGTTGAAGATTGGCTTGGAGCGCCCCGGGCCGTCGACAAAGTCTGTGCCGGGACGGGATGACGAGCGGCAGAACAGTCGAGAGAGATTGAATGACGAGAACACAACCGGGTTTTCCCCGAGTGATGCACGCCCTCGGATGGCGAACGAGTGGAACGATACCGCCAAGCCTTACCCGGCAGACAAATGTATTCACGACCTTATCGAGGCCCGCGTTGCGAAGACTCCACAGGCAATCGCCATCGAAGATGGATCGCGGCGGCTTACCTACACCGAACTCAACCAGCGGGCTAATCAACTGGCGCACTTTCTGCGGAAGAAAAACGTGGGGCCAGAAGTGCCGGTTGCGGTTTGCCTGAAGCGCTCTCCCGAATTGTTGATTGCCTTGTTGGGCGTGCTCAAGGCTGGTGGGGCGTGCGTTCCGCTGGATCCCGATTATCCCAGCGAAAGGCTTTCTCACATTCTGCAGGATTCCGGCGCTCCAATTGTCATTACGCAGCCTGAGTTGCTCTCGACGGTCGGCGAAACCAAAGCGGAAATTGTTACTCTGAAATCTGTCGAGAAACTGCTGGCCGGAGAGAGTGGCGAAAACCTGCCGGTGGAGACGACTCCGAAGAGTCTGGCTTACGTGATCTACACTTCGGGCTCAACCGGCAAGCCGCGGGGCGTGCAACTTACGCATGGTGGGCTGGTCAACCACGGCGTAGCATCGATTGATCTGTACGGGCTGACGTCATCGGAGCGAATGCTGCAGTTTGCTTCGATCAGCTTTGACATCGCGATCGAAGAAATTCTTCCCACCTGGTTTGCCGGAGGCTGCGTGATTCCTCGCGGGGACCATGTTCCTCTCACCGCCGCAGAATTCATACGATGGATTGACGCGCACAAGATCACCGCGCTCGACTTGCCCACGGCTTACTGGCACGAGTTGGTGCACGAGCTTGCCGAGAGCGAACAGCCGCTACCAGAAAGTCTGCGGCTGGTGATTGTAGGCGGCGAGAAGGCGTCGTCGTCCGCGTATTCGGCGTGGCTGAAAGCTGGTGGCGCGCGCGTCCGCTGGGTGAACACGTACGGCCCGACGGAAGCCAGCGTGATCGCCACGGCGTACGAGCCCGATCCGAAAAAGCCTTTCCCGGACAATCTTCCCATCGGACGCCCGATTGCGAACGTCCGCCTGTACGTGCTGGATACGGATTTGCAACCTGTGCCTGTGGGCACAGCCGGCGAGTTGCACATTGGTGGAGTTGGACTCGCGCGGGGATACCTGAATCAACCGGAGCTTACGGCGTCCAAGTTTATCCGCGACCCGTTTTCCGGCGAGCCCGGTGCACGGTTGTACAAGACGGGCGATATGGTTCGGCGTCTGCCCGACGGGAATCTGGAGTTCGTCGGCCGGATTGACTTTCAAGTAAAGATCCGTGGCTTCCGCGTCGAACTGGGTGAGATCGAGAGCGTGCTGGAGAAGCATCCCGCAGTGGCGCAGGCGGTGGTAATTGCGCGCGAGGCGAGCGGCGGAAAGCAGCTTGTGGCCTACGTGATCGCAGCGGGAGGCGTGGCCGCGGCCGAACTGCGTGACTACTTGAAGAGACAACTTCCCGAGTACATGGTGCCAGCGGATTTTGTGTTCATGGAAGGTTTTCCGCTCACGCCCAATGGCAAGGTTGATCGCCGCGCCCTGCCTGAGCCTCGGGAAAACGAGTCAACCTTAGCCGGTAGTTTTGTCGCACCGCGCGACGAGTTCGAGTCGAGGATGGCGCGTCTCTGGGCGCAAGTGCTGGGCAGGGAATCGGTCGGCATTCGCGACGACTTCTTCGATCTGGGCGGACATTCTCTGTTGGCGTTGCGTCTGACCAGCCGAATCGAAAAAGAGTTCGGCAAGAAACTCACGCTCACCGCGTTGATTCAGGCGCCCACGGTGGAAGAGATGGTGTGGCTGGTTCGGGCAGATGACGCAGCATGGTCACCGCTGGTCGCTCTGCAATCGACGGGCACGAAGCCGCCGTTTTTCTTTGTACACGGCTTGGGCGGAACGGTCATGCGCTTTCACGAGCTCGCACGCCACATGGCGCCCGATCAGCCGTTTCTTTGTTTTCAGGCGCAAGGCATGGACGGCAAATTGCCCGTGCTCGATCAGGTCCATGACATGGCCGAGCTTTATCTGGAAGCCTTGCGGAAGGCGCAGCCCGAAGGGCCTTACTATCTCGGAGGTTATTCTTTCGGAGGACTGGTCGCTGTGGAAGTGGCGCGCCGCCTGATCGAAGCAGGCCAGGAAATCGCGCTACTGGCGCTGGTGGACACTTACTTCGTCGGCCAGAATGGGAATTCATCTTTGCTCAGCCGGTTTTTCTTGCTGTCAACGGAGCAGAAGCTGGCGTATTTGAAAAAGCGCGCAACCCGCTACCGCCGAGGCATCAAGCGGCGCATTGATGCACTGTCCCTGCCTCGTCCGGTGAAAGCCGTTCGCGAAGCGTGTGCGGCGGCGGAACAGAAATATCGTCCCACGGTATTTCCAGGCGCGGTTACGCTGTTCCGCGCCAGCGAGAAAGCCCTGCGCGGTCTCGACAACGCCCAGAACGGATGGCAGCAGTACGCGGCCGGCGGACTCGAGATCCATGAAATCGATGGCGACCATGGCAATATTTTGAACGAGCCCAACGTCCGGCAACTCGCTGCCGCTTTGCGTTCCCGGCTGGATCAGGCACGGGCGGAGCGTACCGACGATGCACGAGCCGGTTCGTTAAGTTCCGCTAGTTAGGGCAGAGTTGGATTTGGTTTCGAGTACGCAATGATTGAGGAGAGTTTGTGGTGCCGGTAAGTTTGCAAGACGAAACGCGAGCCGCGGCGGAAGGGAAGAGTGTGGAATCGGAACGCGTTCCCCTACTCAGCCGACGGTTCATCACCGAGAAATTTCTTCCTTGGGTCGCCAAGGGGGGGCTGGCCCTGCTCGATTTCGGACTCTACTCGGGATCGAATTTTCTCCTAGGAATTCTGCTGGCCCGGTGGATGGCGCCGGAGCAGTATGGCGCCTACGCGCTGGTCTTCAGCATTTTCATCTTAGTCACGTTCCTGTATCAGGCTTTGCTGCTGGAGCCGCTGTCAGTCTTCTCCGGCACCACCTACAGCAAGAATCTGCGCGGCTACCTCAAGTCCAACTTCTGGCTGCATTGGGGAGTCTCCGCCGTGATTTGCGTTCTCATGGGCGCGACGGCGATTGCGGCCAGAGTCTGGTGGCACTCGCCCGCATCCGCGATGGCATTTGCTGGCATGACCGCGGCGACTCCGTTCATCCTGATCCACGCCCTGGGCCGCCGCAGCTTTTATCTCAAACTATCTCCGGGGCCAGCTGCGTTTGGTTCTTCGTTCTACTGCATTCTGGTCGTGTCCGGTTCGTTTCTGGTTTACAAGCTGGGATGGCTCTCGGCATTCAGTGCGTTCCTAGTGATGGGCTTCGCGGCGCTGGTGGGCGGCGTCATCATGGTGTTCCAGCTGAACGCCAAGCTGGAGCCCGCAACGACGGAAATGCACCTGACCGAAACCTGGAAGAAGCACTGGGATTACGGGAAGTGGGCGCTGGGCACCTGCATTGTGGGCTGGATTCCAACCTATGTATACATTCCGCTGGTCAGCAAATTTTCCGGATTGGCCGTGGCTGCGGAGTTGCGCGCGCTGATGAACCTGGGCGGTCCGGTGCTGCAGACTTACGCCGCGCTCTCCATGCTGTTCCTGCCGTTTGCCGCACGCGTGCAGGGAACCGAGGGACGTCAGGGTTCGAGCGCGCTGACGCGCAAACTCACCGCGTTGTTTGTTGTGGGAGCAATCGCCTACTGGATCGTCCTGATTCCGCTGCGCCGTCCGCTGTTCCAGTTGCTTTATGCCGGCAAGTATATGGATGCAAGTTCCCTGTTGCCGTTGTTTGCCGCCGAGACTGTGATCTGGAGCGCGGCGCTGGGTCCGGCCATTGTGCTGCGCGCCATGGAGTATCCGCGATCATTGTTTTTTGCCAACGCCGCTGCCAGCGTTGTGGCCATCGTCTTCGGCATCCCTGCGACTCGCTATTTTGGTCTGCATGGTGTGGTTTGGAGCATGGTTGTCGCCAACGTTTTATATGTTGTGGTTGCCTTCATCATGCTGGAGCGCAAGCTCGCCACGCTCAAGGTGGTGGAAAGAGAGATGCCCGTTTCCTGCCAGGCGGAAGAGGGCGCGTTCTAACCTGATTTTCGCTGGGTGAATTCTTGCCATGCGTCCTTTGAACATCATCTCGGTGCACAACCACTACCTGATGGCAGGTGGGGAAGACCAGGTGTTCGAGTCTGAAGCCCGGTTGCTGCGCGAGCGCGGGCATCAGGTCACGCAGGTCGAAGAGCAAAATTCCTATCCCGACAGCGTTTCGAAAAAGATCGGCATGGCGGTGGATTGCGTGTGGTCGCGCCGCTGGAATCGCGAGTTTCGGGCTTTGCTGCAGAAATCCCGTCCGGATGTGGTGCACATCCACAATTTCTTCCCGCGCATTTCGCCATCGATTTACTATGCCTGCCGCCGTGAGGGCGTGCCGGTGGTGCAGACGCTGCACAACTACCGCCTGCTTTGCGCCGGCGCCGAGTTGTACCGCGACGGAAAAGTGTGCGAGGAATGCCTCGATCATGGCGTGCTGCGCGGCGTTCGCTATGGCTGCTACCAAGGATCGAAACTGGGCACCGCGGTTCTTACGCTGATGGTGGATGTGCACCGGCGCGCGCGCACCTGGTCGAACATGGTGGATTGCTACATCGCGCTGACGGGATTCTCGCGTAGCAAACTGATTGCCGGAGGCCTTCCAGCAGATCGCATTCGAGTGAAGCCGAATTTTGTTCTGCCCGATCCCGGGCCAAAGACTGGAACGGGGGACTACGCGCTGTTCGTGGGACGCCTGGTGAAATCCAAGGGAGTGCCCGCGATGCTGGAGGCATGGAAGGAATTGTCCACGATTCCGCTTCACATTGTGGGCGATGGCCCTTGCCGGGAGCAGATCGAAGCCGAGCAGCAGGCCGGCAAGTTGCCGTCTGTGACTTATCATGGAAGGTTGCCCCGCGCCGAAACGCTGGCTGCGATGAAGAACGCGCGTTTTCTGGTTTTTCCCAGCGAGTGGTATGAAGGGTTTCCCGTTACCATCGCGGAAGCCTTTGCCTGCGGCGTTCCCGTTGCCGGTTCGCGGCTGGGAGCGATGCAGGAAATTATCGCCGACGGTGAAACTGGTCTGCATTTCCAGACCGGTGACGTGCAGGACTTCCGGCGGAAGATGCAGTGGGCCTGGGAACATCCCGACCAGATGCGGGAAATGGGCCGGCGCGCGCGAAAAGAATTCGAACAGAAATATACGGCTGAACAAAACATCCTGATGCTGGAAGAGGCTTATGAATTTGCCATGGCCTCCCGCGGCAAACAGGTGACGGTTGCGGAACCGGAAAGAGTGACCGTCTAACGAAGCGGTTGGCGTCTGGTATCGAAAGGCGCGATCACCGGGAAGCCATGTCTGAAGTCCTCACCCAGGCTCGACGCAAGCAACTTCTGGAAGCTTATTTCCGGACGCACTTGGAGACTGCCTCCGAGCAGCCATCCCAGGTAACGCCGCGTGCGCCTGGGGCCTCACTTCCTCTCACCTTCGCGCAGCAGCAGCTCTGGCTGCACGCGCAACTCGCACCCAACACCGCGCTTTACAACGAACCACTCACCGTCCGGCATCGTGGGCCACTCAATGTGCGTGTGCTGGAGCGCGCTTTTAGTGAAATCGTCCGCCGCCATGAGGCTTGGCGCACGATCTTCCCCGTGGTGGAGGGCGAACCCGCACAGCGCGTGCTCCCACCTTTTCCTGTAGAACTTCCAGAAATCGATCTGCGCACGCTCTCTTCGGCCGAGCGCGAACAGGAGGCTGTGCGCCTGGCTGCTGCCGATGCCCGCCTTCCATTCGACCTGGCTCGCGGCCCTTTGTTTCGTGCGAAGCTTGTGCGGCTGGATGAGGAAGAGCATCGCCTTTACGTCACGCTCCATCACCTCATCTTCGATGGCTTCAGCGGCTATCGTGTTTTCCTGCCCGAGCTCGTTGCTCTTTATGATGCATTCTCGCAAGGGCAATCCTCGCCATTGCCCGATCTTCCTTTCCAATTCGGCGACTATGCGCTCTGGCAACGGGAGCAGATGCAGGGCCCGGCGGTCGAAGGGCACATGCATTACTGGCGCAAGCAACTGAGTGGGCCGTTGCCCTCGTTACACCTGCCGCTTTCCGGTGCGGCGCCCGCGATCCAGACCTTCGGCGGCGCGATGCACTCGGTCACGCTGCCGCTGGCGTTGAGCGAGTCCTTGCGCGAGCTGTGCCGGCAAGAGGGCGTAACGCTGTTTATGGCGTTGCTGGCCGCTTTCCAGGTTCTCCTCTCTCGCTATAGTGGGCAAGAAGACATTCTGGTTGGAAGCAACACTGCCGGCCGCCGCCACCCGGGCAGCGAAAATCTGCTGGGATATTTTCTCAATACAGTTCCGCTGCGCACCGATCTTTCGGGCGATCCAACTTTCCGGGAATTGCTCGATCGGGTGCGTGGCGTCACGCTGGACGCTCTCTCGCACGACGAAGTTCCACTCGATCGCCTGGTTGCCGAGTTGCAACCTGAGCGCGACCCGAAGCGCAATCCGCTGTTTCAAATTCTATTTTCTCTGGAGCCGCCACTCTCTCCGGTTTCGCCCGAGTGGGACCTGACTTGCATCGAAGTCGAAACCGGCGCCACCAAGTTCGAACTTTGCATGGTGCTGGACGACCGGGCCGAAGGCCTGCTCTGCCGCCTGATTTACAACACCGCACTGTTTGACGCGGGCGTGATCCAGTGCATGGCGGGACATTGGCAGACCCTCCTGGAATCCATCGCGGCCAATCCCGGACGGCGCATCGGCGAATTCCCGCTGCTGACGCCAGCCGAGCGCGGGCAGATTCTGGTGGAATGGAACGACACGGCGTCACCATACGCGCCCGTGCCGGTGCATGAACTATTCCACGCCGCAGCCCACAAGAAACCGCACACGACGGCGGTGCGTTGCGGAAGCCAGGAATTGACTTATGGCGAACTGGATCAGCGAACCACCCGGCTAGCCCACGTTTTGCGGACGATGGGAGTCGGTCCCAACGTTCCTGTTGCACTGTTCCTGGATCGTTCCGTGGACATGGTGGTTGGCATTCTCGCTGTTCTTAAGGCGGGAGGCGCGTATGTGCCGCTCGATCCTACCAATCCACGGCAGCGGCTCGGGTTGATCCTCAACGATTGCCAGCCCAAAGTGTTGCTCACCCAGCAAAATTCTCTCGGGGCGGCGATGCCGGGGAAGGTCCCCACCATTTTTGTGGATGCCGCCTTAGCCGAAACGAACGAGGGTCTGAGCGCGCCGGGTGTTGGTCCCGCGGACCTCGCTTACATCCTCTACACCTCAGGTTCCACGGGCGCGCCCAAGGGCGTGCAGGTCAGGCATCGCAACCTCTGTTCTTCCACGCACGCGCGCCTGAGCTACTACAAGGACTCCCCCGAAAGATTCCTGCTGCTCTCCTCGTACGCGTTCGATAGTTCGGTGGCCGGAATTTTCCACACGCTGACCACAGGAGGAACGCTCATCATTCCACCTGCCGAGTTTCGCTGGGAGATGTCGCAGCTCACCGGTCTGATCTTTGAAAACAAGATTACGCACACGCTTACTTTTCCCAGCCTCTACAGCGAAATCTTGGATGGTGCGGCCGTTGGAGCAAAGCGGCTAGCTTCATTGCGGACGGTAATCGTGGCGGGTGAGGCATGTCCACGGCAGTTGGTAAATCTGCACTACGAGATCTTGCCGCAAGCATCGCTGTTCAACGAATACGGCCCGACCGAGGCCACGGTCTGGAGCACGGTTTTCGAATGTGAACCAGGTGTGGGGGAGGGCGGCGTGCCCATCGGCCGTCCCATTGCAAACGCTAGCGTCTACGTGCTCGACCGCCGCTTGCAACCTGTGCCCGCGGGAGTTCCCGGGGAACTGTACATCGGCGGCGAGGGCGTGGCGCGCGGGTACCTCAATCAGAAAGCTCTAACCGAAAAGAGTTTTGTGCGGGACGTCTTTTCGTCGAATGAAGCCATACTCTATCGCACGGGCGATCTGGCCCGGTACCTGCCCACTGGCGATCTTGAATTCCTCGGGCGCTGCGATCTGCAGGTCAAGATTCGCGGGCTGCGGGTCGAGTTGGATGAGATCGAAACTGTTTTGAGTCAGCATCCCGCAGTGCGGGAAGCAGCCGTGGTTCCGAGGAATCAGGCCTCGGGGGATGCGACACTGGCGGCGTTTCTAGTGGCTCACTCTCAGGAGTCCAGTTCCACGTCAGAATTGCGCGCATTCCTCCGGGCCCGTCTTCCGGGTTACATGGTGCCTTCGACATTTCAGTTTTTCGACACATTGCCGCGAACCTCGAATGGAAAAATTGACCGGGAAAAGCTGGCCGCACTGGAAATCGTGGTGCAGGAACCGGCTGCGGGAACCAGTGGGCCTCGTAACGACATGGAGCGCCGCCTGCTGGCGATCTGGAAAGATGTTCTGAAGACGGCCAGCGACGATGTTACTCAGGACTTCTTCGAACTGGGCGGGCATTCCCTGTTGGCGGCGAAACTGCTGGTGCGCATCGAGAAGGAATTTCGTACCACCCTGTCGCTGGCGTTTATTTTCCAGTCGCCAACCATCGCGCAAATGGCCGAGGCGCTTCGCGTAGCCCGGCAGAGCCTGCGCGACCGCGCCATCGTGTCCATCCAGCAGAAGGGATCGCTGCCGCCGCTATTCTGGGTGCGGGGCGGGCCGCGCTTCCGGTTGCTGGCGCAAAAGCTGGGACTGAAGCGGCCTTTCCTGGGGGTTGATTTGCCCTACGCCGATGGCATCAAGCTGCCCATGCCCCATCGTCTGGAAGACATCGCTGCTTATCTCGTAAACGCGATGCGCGAAGTGCAGCCGAGCGGGCCTTACTACATCGCCGGCCTCTGTGTGAATGCGGTGATTGCCTATGAGATGGCGCAGCAATTGGTGCGCCAGGGAGAGACGGTTGGGCTGCTGGCCATGCTCGATGCGCACAATCACGCTTACTACAAGAACCCTTTCAAGGATGGCCGCTACACCGCGCGCATCAAGTACCATTTCGCCAATCTTCTGCGCATGGACTCGCGCGAGACGTCGGTTTACCTGCGAGACCGGCTGGACGAAGCCCGGCGCAAGATTGAGCGCATCACTTGGCGTTTGACTGCCGACCGCAAAGGACACACCGACGATTTTCGTAACACCGATTCCATCGTTCATCCCGCATTCAGCCAATACGAGCCCCAACCCTATCCGGGAAAGATTGTGCTTCTGCAATCCAGCGAATGGCCGAAGAGTCCCTACTTTGATTTCAAGCTGGGATGGGAAGATCTCGCCGGCGGAATTGATTTTTATCGCATTGCAGGAGATCACGCTTACATGTTCGATGAGCCGAACGTTGAGGCAGTGGCACAGACGTTGGATGTCTACCTGGAAAATTCACGCGTCCCCTGACTTCCGTAAGAACGTTCGTCCGACCCCGAGTTTACCCGCGGAAAAACGAGGAAAATCCACGAACCTGGAGGTGAGGAAATTCCTCATTCACAGTACGAATCAAATTCGTCAAGGAGCCTGACGCGAGTTTCGCGAAAAATTCCACAGGCAGGGCCCAGATCGCTAAGTTGGCGCGAAGCGCAAGTCTTTATAGATCAATGGAATACGAGTATTTCCTCCAGTCGCTGCGAAGGCGCTAGGGTCCTTAGTCCCTAGGGCTTTTGACCACTTGCAAGAATATGCAAGCGTAGATACTCTTGATGCAATTGGGGCGGCACAAAGCCGTCCCGTCGCTGAGAACGCATTGGAAGCTATCCCCCCGATAAATCAAGCACTAGCAGAGAACTTGACCGGTTGCTCATTGGTCGGATTGGTGTTTCAGCGGCTCGCATCCCGTGGTCACAAAATGTGACTGAGAGGGCGGAGCTGTAATCAGAGCCGGCGACATGGGTGACGGGGAATTCAAATCCAGAAACGCAAACGTTTTCCTCTCTAACTTGAATCCAGGACTACAATTGTTAACTGCATTGCGATCGAGGAAGGCACGATTTTCGGAGGCCAGCGGCATGAAGACAGGTTTTGCTTTCGCGGTGGGACTTTTGTTGCTGGCGGCAGTGCCCTTGCTGTCGGCCCAGGAAGGGAACGTCCAACCTGTCGCCACGAAGCTGGCGAGCTCCGAGCCGGTTCCCGACAATCCGTCCCAGCCTGCCACTCCGCAACTGCAGCAGCGCGATTCGCGCTATCACCTGGCGGCGGGGGATTCCTTTGATGTTTCCTTTGAACTGAGCCCCGAATTTAACCAGACGGTCACGGTCCAGCCGGACGGATATGTAACGCTGAAGGCCGTCGGCGAAATGAGAGTAGCCGGCGAGACGGTTCCCGAGTTGACCCAGACTCTGCGCACGGCCTACGGCAAAATGCTGAACGATCCCTTGATCGTGGTCAACCTCAAAGACTTTGAGAAGCCCTATTTCATTGCCGATGGCCAGGTTGCCAAACCCGGCAAGTACGACATGCGGGGCACGGTGACGTTGACCCAGGCGGTCGCGATCGCGGGTGGTTTCACCGAGAACGCCAAACACTCGCAGGTGCTGTTGTTCCGGCGGGTGAACGATCAGTGGCTTTCGGCAAAGATCTTCAACATCAAGGACATGGAGAAGCGGCGCGATCTTCACGAGGATCCCACGCTTCATCCGGGGGACATGGTAGTCGTACCCAAGAATGCACTTTCCAAGATCAAGCCCTTCATTCCGAATTCCGGGATGGGCGCGTACACGCAAATACACTAGAACCTTGGCGGCGGACCAGACCGATTGACTCCCCTGGGTTGTGACGCAGACGACAGGAGATTGAGATGAGAGAACAAGAATTTGCGACGGCGACCGCGAGCGGGTTCAGCTTCACGCTGCGCGATTTGCTCGCCATCGGGTTCCGGCACAAGAAATCGTTCCTGCTGTGTTTCTGCGGAATCTTCGCGGGAAGCATCGTCGCCATGTTCCTGGTCCCGTCGACGTACGAGTCGAAGGCTCAAATCCTGGTCAAGCGTGAACGCGTGGATCCGGTAGTCAGCGCGGAGAAGAACAATCCCGTGCAGATGAAGGAAGACGTTACCGAAGAAGAGATCAACTCGGAAGCCGAACTGATTACCAGTGAAGATGTGCTGCGCAAGGCCGTCACCGATTCCGGCTTGGACAAAAGAAAGACTACGCTTTGGTTCCTTTCCTATGGGGCAAGTCCGGACGCTAAAGTTGCCAAGGCGATCGACAAGCTGCGCTCGCACCTCGTGGTCGAGGCGATCAAGAAGACCAACGTTATCCAGTTGACCTATTCGGCTCACGATCCTAAGCTCGCGGCCTTGGTATTGAACGACTTGGTGAACGCGTACGTCGAGAAGCACGTCTCGATTCACCGTCCCGCCGGGCAGTTGGCCTTCTTTGACGAAGAAACCACCCGCTATAAACACGAACTGGACCAGGCCGAAGGGCAGTTGAAGAATTTCGCGCAGGAGCAGGGCGGAGTAGCTCCCCAGGTATCGCGTGACATAACGCTGCAGAAGCTCAATGAATTCGCTGCCACCCTCGAATCCATTCGGGCGGAAATGGCGGGTCTGGAAAAGAAAATCGCCAATCTTGAACAGCAGGCAGGTTCGACTCCCGACCGACTGACCACTTCGGTTCGGGAAGCCGATGATGGCGCCGTGCAGCAGCAGTTGAAGAGCACTCTGCTGACCCTGGAACTGAAGCGCACCGAGTTGCTGACCAAGTATCAGCCGAGCTACCGTCTGGTGCAGGAAGTGGACAAGCAGATTTCCGACACGCGGGCCGCAATTGCCGCTGAAGACGCCAAGCCGCTCCGCGAGGCAACCACCGACCGCAACCCGACTTACGCCTGGATCAACGAAGAACTGGCCAAGGCCAAGTCTGACTACAGCGCTCTGCAGGCGCGGGCCGCTGCCACTCAGGCCATCGTCTCCGTCTATCAGTCCAAGGCGCAAAAGCTGGAAGAGAACGGCCTGGTGCAGCAGGATCTGCTGCGCGAAGCCAAGGCCAACGAGGACAACTACCTGCTGTACTTGCACAAGCGCGAAGAGGCCCGCATCGAAGAAGCGCTCGATCGCACCGGCATTCTGAACGTCGGTATGGTGGAACAGCCAACCATTCCGGTTTCGCCCGTGCGCTCCGCTGCGGTTTTCAGTCTGGTTGGATTGCTCCTGGCAATGGCCGTGAGTACCGGCCTGATATTTGCCCAGGAGTATCTGGATTCTTCATTCCGCACACCGGCAGAAGTATTGTCGGAACTTAAGATCCCGGTTCTGGCTTCGGTCCCTCTGTATGGGAATGGCAATGGGAACGGGAACCACGTCAGCAACGGGAATGGGAATGGAGCAGACACGATGGCCGTGTCGGCTGCGAGCCAATCCGGTGCTGGTTTCGAAACGGGCAACGTCGACTATCGGCGCTAAGACCGAGCTAAGGGGAAAGAGGTTTCGGGGATGTTTCTAAGCTACTACGGATTGCGGGAGCAGCCGTTTGGTGTGACTCCCGACCCTCGCTTTTTATATCTCAGCCCGGCCCACCGGGAAGCACTGGCCTCAATGGTGTACGGCATCGAAGCCGGCCGCGGCTTCATCGGCCTGATTGCGCCTCCGGGGATGGGCAAGACCACCCTGCTGTTCCACCTGCTGGAAAAATTCCGCTCGTCTGCCCGCACCGCTTTCTTATTCCAGACCCAATGCAACTCGCGGGAATTCATGCGTTTCCTGCTGGCCGAACTGGGTTACGAATGCGACGATCACGACTTCGTGAAGATGCACGAGGAGTTCAACAAGCGCCTGTTGCAGGAGGCGCGCGCCGGAAACCGCTTCATCGTGGTCATTGACGAAGCCCAGAATCTGGAACCCTCGGTGCTTGAGACTGTGCGTTTGTTATCCGACTTTGAAACGCCACGCGCGAAACTGATGCAGATTATTCTTGCCGGCCAGCCCGAACTGGCTGACAAACTGGCCCGGCCGGGCATGATCCAGCTTCGGCAGCGGGTTTCGCTGATGACCGGCCTGAAGCCGCTCTCCTTCGAAGAGACCAACAAATACATTCAGCATCGCCTGCGCGCGGTGGGCTACCAGGGTGGTCCAATGTTCACCCCGGATGCTCTGCTGCGGGTCTCGGACTTTACCTCCGGCATCCCACGCAATATCAACAATCTCTGCTTTAATTGCCTCTCTTTGGGATGCGCCCTGCAGAAGAAGGTCATCGATAGCGAAATCGTGGACGAAGTCACCAGCGATCTCGATATTACGCAGCATACCTCACAAGCCGCGCCCAGGTCGTTGGGTTATGGGCCCGGGTCCGCGCAGATTTTTGCCGATGATCCTATCGCTGTTGCCGCTCCGCTGAACGACGGCTTGGGATATGCACCCAGTGCGACCCGTTCAGGCAATCTCCGTGGAAATGGCCACACCAAAGATCCCGTCCTCAGCCCGGCTGAGGCCAAGGCCTATATGCAGCAGATCGCCGCGCAGTTGCAGGGTTTCAGTCGCGTGGTCAGTGACGTAGCCGCGGGGCGCAAGGCGCCGGGCAACGGCATCGAAAGTTAAAGTGGTCTTGAAGGGTTCGTCGAATCGGTAGCGTATTTACTTAGGTCCGTCCCCCTGGTTCTCGCGTTTCCATCCAGCAGTCGGAATTCCCAAGAGGAGTCGCCAACGTGGGTCATTTTAGGCGGCAGGTTCTGTTGAATTCGATGAAGCTGTTCGACTTGGCTGCGGTGATGTTTGCCTTCGGCCTGGCGGCGGTCGCGGTTTCCCAAAAGTCTACGGTGTCGCTGACCGAGTTTTTTGCCATGCGGGTGAAGATCCAGAACTTCATCCTGTTTGCCGTCTTACTGCTCATCTGGCACCAAATATTTGTTTTGTTCGGGATGTATGCCTCGCGCCGTTTGGCCGGGCGGTGGGATGAGACCCGCGACGTTATCCGGGCCGCAACCCTAGGCACCGTCCTCATTTTCTTCACCCACCTTCTGGTGCATATTGACTTGGTAACGCCTGAGTTTCTCGGCGTGTTCTGGCTCACTGTCACTGGCATCACGACGGCGGGCCGGCTGCTTATGCGCGTCGCACTGCGGAATGCGCGGCTGCGCGGCCGTAACCTGCGCGACATGCTCATCGTGGGCACGAATCCACGGGCCGTGCAGTTTGCCCGCAAGATGCGCGACAACCACATGCTCGGCTATCGGGTGATCGGTTTCGTGGATCAGGAATGGGCGGGAATGGGCGAGTTTTCCCAGTCGGGATTCAATCTGGCCTGCAATTTTGACGGCTTGCTCGCTTACCTGCGTTCCACCGTGGTGGATGAAGTGGTGGTGGCCCTGCCCATGCGTACGCTGCACTCGCGGGCCTCGGAAGTGGCCGCCATCTGCGAAGAACAGGGCATCCTGGTCCGCTTCATTTCCAACCTGTTCGACGGAAAAATGTCGCGTCCGCAGGTGGAGGTAATGGAAGGCGACTCTCTCATTACCCATCACAGCGTAACGTTGGATGGCTGGCCGGTTGTCATCAAGCGGGCGGTTGACATTGTGGTCTCGCTGACCATGAGCCTTTTGCTTCTGCCGGTCTTTCTGTTGACGGCCCTGCTGATTAAGCTTACTTCGCCCGGGCCGGTCTTTTTCGTGCAGAAGCGCCTCGGCCTCAACAAGCGGCACTTCGGCATTTATAAGTTCCGCACCATGGTCGTGGACGCGGAAAAGCGGATGAAGGAGATCGAGCACCTGAACGAAGTCAGCGGCCCGGTCTTCAAGATCAAGAACGATCCGCGCATTACGCCCATCGGAAAGTTCCTGCGCAAGACCAGCATCGACGAACTGCCACAACTGTTCAACGTGCTAAAGGGCGATATGAGCCTGGTGGGACCGCGTCCCCTGCCCTTGCGCGATTACGAGGGCTTCAACGAGGACTGGCAACGCCGCCGTTTCAGCGTTCGTCCCGGCGTCACCTGCCTGTGGCAGATTGGCGGACGCAGCTCGATTTCGTTCGAGCAGTGGATGGAACTCGATCTTCAGTACATCGACAAATGGTCGCTGATGCTGGACCTCAAGATCCTGCTCAAGACCATTCCCGCGGTGCTGAAAGGTTCGGGAGCCGCCTAAACAATTTGCATGTCGTGACCCTGCCGCCGCATGAAGCCCGCGCGGCGAATCTCAACGAGTTACTGTCAACTTTCCAGGAGACAACAATGAAGTGGATTCGGACGACCAAGAGAAATATCCAGACGGCCGGCGAACTATTCGGCTTTTTCGGTAAGCAGAAGCGCTGGTGGATATTCCCGATTGTTATCAGCCTGTTTCTGCTGGGCGCGCTGATCGTGGTAGCTCAGAGTTCGTCGCTCGCACCGTTCATCTACACCATGTTCTAGGATGCCGGGCAGACTCTTAACTTTAGCGCGAGGATAGAAACGTTCATGGCGAGTGAGCAAGTGAAGAAGAAGAGCAGGTTCTGGCGGGGACTGGGTTGGTTCATCGTCTTTTGTGTGGCCTTTGAACTGGTGTTGCGCCTTTTCGGCTATGGCAACTACACCATCTACCGTCCCGATGAGAGGCTGCTTTGGGTTCCGGAACCGGGTCGTACTGTGACCGTGGACAATCACCTGCCCATTACCATCAACCAACAGGGACTGCGCTATGCCACGGACCTCACCATCAAGCAGAAAGGCGAATTCCGGATCATTGCCTTTGGCGATTCCGCGACCCAGGGCTGGGGCGTGGACGACAACTCTCACTACGCCGCCGTGCTGGAGAAAATGCTGAACCAGGGACATTGTCCGGGAGAACGCTTTGAGGTGGTCTCCGCTGGTGTCAACGCTTATCCGAACGCGCTGGTCGGCGAGAAGCTGAAGCAGGTCGTCGAAGACAATATCTTCCAGCCCGATATCGTGGTTCGCGCTTACAGCTTTAACAGCAACTTCGAAAAGCTGCCGAAGCTGCAGGGCGCAGCCCGGGAAAAGTTTCTGCGGCAGGTGGCGTTCAAGTCGATCATCCGCCGCAGCGCGATCTACAACTTCGTTATCGAGGATCTGCTCCGCCGCGTCGCCTACTACAAGATGCGCCACCTCCTGATGGCCGGAACGCTGGATGCGCTCGGCGGCATGGACAATCTGGACGTGAACGCGCTCAATGCCAGCCTGCAGGACAGCCTGGATGTTACCCGTGCCCACCATACGCAAATGGTATTGCTGGTGCTCGCCAGTAAAGATCAGACGGACAAGGATCTACATCCTTTCCAGAAGGCGATGCTCGATTTCGCCCAGGCCAATCATGTTCCTGTGATCAACATGATCGATTTCCTGAATCAACATCCCACGCCGAATTTCTACATGGATCCAGTTCACCCCACAGCCGCGGGACATCAGGTAATCGCCACACAGCTATCCGGACTTATCCGGGAACTTCCGGCCTACACGCAGGCCTGCGTGCCCCCAGCCAGCGTGGTGAGTACGACGCCGGCGCCTGCCAGCGCGGAGGCGCGCTAGAGCACCATGTCTGTTTTCCTGAATCCAGCCGGACAATCGAGCTTGCCGACGCAGCCAGGACGCTTGCGCTCCGTGCTCTGGGTGGTCGGTCTGGCGGGATTTACGGCGGCGGCCCTTGCCGTGTTTTACGAACTGGCTTCCGACCAGGCGATTTCCATCATGGTGGTGGGAGCGATCTTCTTCCTGCTGATGTGGTTCGTCATGTCATCGGCGCCCAGCGCCGAACTGCGCAGCCGGAATATGGTGTTCGCGTTGTGGTGGGTATTGCTGGGATCGGAAGAAGTCTTCTCGTATGTGACGGAAGATGCCGAGAGCGGGCAGATTTCTTCGGGCGCGTACTCCGAAGCCATGATGTGGGTCTTCGTGATCCTGATTTTCCTGCTCTACACCTACCGCCATAGCGAGTACCTGAAGACGCTTTTTGTCGGACCGTACAAGTGGGTTTCGTGGTTTGGTGTGATGTGTTTGCTTTCCTGCGCCTACGCCGAGAAGCCCGGGTTCTCGCTGGCCTGGATCATCAAACTGTTTCTCGCGATCCTGCTCTTGGCGGCCTGCAATTACGAGATCAAGAACCGCGACGACTTGCGAGCGTTTCTTACCGTCAGCCAGTGGGGATTCGCCTTCCTGGTCTTCCTTCCCATTGTGCGGTTGCTGGGGAACCCTGAGGCCATCGCGACCGGACGCCTGTTCGACGTGGGCACCGCGCCTACCATGCTGTCGGTGGATGCCGGTCTGCTGGTGCTCTTCTCCCTGATGCTGGCGCAACCGGGAAAGAATGTCTCGCGCAACATCTTCATGTTCTTCGGACTGATCGTGATGCTGCTGGCGGCGGGCAAGACCGGCATCTTGGGCTGCATCTTCGGGTCTATCGTGTTCTTCATGCTGCAAGGCAAGTTCAAAGCGGCGGCCCGCTTCCTGCTGGTTTTGTTGGTAGTGGGCGGATTCACGCTAGCCTTCACGCCTCTGGGTTCTTACCTGAAGTATTACGTGAGCAGCGGCCAGGCGGGCACGGTTACCGGCCGCGCCGATGTCTGGGTGGCGGGCTGGCAGCTCATCAAGGCGAAAATAATCCTGGGCCGCGGTTTCATGTCCTCCCGCTTTCTGGCCTACAAGATCAACGTTGCCTGGCAACCCGGGCACTTGCATAACGGGTTTCTTGAAGTGATGTACAACAACGGGCTGATCGGGCTGGGAGTCATCTTGATGCTGCATGGCTGGATCGTTCGTAATCTGGTCAACGTCATGCGGGCGGTGGATCATGATCATCCGCTGCATCAGTTGGCAGTCGGCTGCTTTGCCGTCTATCTCGATATTTTGATCAACGGCCTGGTAAGCCGCACCTTTGGCAGCCGTCCGGACGCGACTTTTATGGTGCTGTTCTCGCTGGTCTTTGTCAGCGACCGGTTGCTGACGGCGGCCCGTAAGAAAGCTGAGGTGAGGGAGATGCCGTCGTGGCAGCTCTCTTCAGTGCCTGCCCACTGACGGCGTGGCCGTTCATAGGGCGTTGAAGCCGCAAAACTAAACAGAAGCAACGGAGAAAAATGGCGCATTTGTTGAATTTCTTCAAGCATGTGTTGGAGCTACTGGCCATGCTCGCGGCCGGAGCGGCTGTGATCTTTGCTGTCCTTGCCGTATTCCAAGGGGTGAGCGGGGCGTGGACCTCCTACAAAAAGGCATGGGAGGCGTGGAAAGCCCTCGCCCACAAAATCGGCAACTTCCAGGCGCGCGTAATCCTTTCGATTTTTTACGCGGTTCTGGTGTTGCCCTTCGGTCTGGCTGCCCGGTGGTTCAGCGATCCATTGCGCATCAAGAAAAAACCAGAGCAGTGGCTGGACCATCCCGATGAGGCCTACGACATGGAATGGGCGAAGAGACAATAGGAGATTATGTACATACTAGGAATCAGCTGTTACTACCACGACGCAGCCGCAGTGCTGCTGAATGACGGCGCCCTGGTGGCGGCGGCGGAAGAAGAGCGCTTTACCCGCAAGAAGCACGACTTCGACTTTCCCAAGCAGGCCATTCAGTTCTGTCTCGACCAGGCCGGCATCACGGGAAACGATCTCGACTACGTTGTCTTCTTCGAGAAGCCGTTCCGCAAACTCGACCGCATTCTGATGATGACGCTGCAGACCTATCCGCAGTCGTACAAGGTATTCCGCGAGTCGATGATCACCTGGATGGTCGACAAGCTCTGGGTCGGCACCAAGATCGAAACCGAGATCGGCGTCCCCAAAGAGAAGATCCTGTTCAGCGAGCATCACCTCTCGCACGCCGCCAGCGCCTATTTCTGCTCGCCGTTTGAAGAGTCGGCCATTCTCACGGTCGACGGTGTCGGCGAATGGGTAACTTCCACCTATGGCGTCGGCAAGGGCAACGAAATCAAGATCCAGAAGGAAATTCACTTCCCGCATTCGCTCGGCCTGCTGTATTCAGCGTTCACCGCTTTCCTCGGTTTCGAAGTGAACGAGGGCGAATACAAGGTCATGGGCATGGCTCCTTACGGGGAGCCTAAGTACGTGGACAAAGTGTGGAAGACGATCAACCAGAACAGCGACGGTTCGTTCTCGCTGAACATGGACTACTTCAGCTTCCATCACTCGACCGAGCGGACCTACAACCAGAAGTTTGCCGATTTGTTTGGCACGCCACGCCCGGAAAAAATGTTGTTCTTTACCGAAGAGACCGGCTTCCCCAAGTATTTCGGTGCGCCTCCGGGAAACATGGCTGAGCTGTCGAAGATGAACAAGCATTATGCAGACATCGCGGCCAGCATCCAGAAGGTGACCGAGGATGTGCTGGTCAACATGGCGAAGCATCTGCATAAGACCACCGGCATGAAGAATCTGTGCATGGCCGGCGGCGTGGCCCTGAACTGCGTGGCGAACACTCGCATCCTGCACGAGTCTGGCTTTGAGCAGTTGTACGTTCAGCCGGCGGCCGGCGATGGCGGAGGCGCGCTTGGCGCCGCGCTGTGGGCCTACAACACTCTGCTGGGCAAGCCGCGCAACTTCCAGATGCAGCATGCCTTCTGGGGCCGGGCGAACTCGGATGCGGAGATCGGCGATTTCCTGCGCCAGAACAACATCAAGCACACTCGTTACGACGATGAAGACAAGATGATCGACGCGGTCGTCAATCACCTCACCAACGCCAGCGTGATCGGATGGGCGCAAGGCCGCTTCGAGTGGGGCCCGCGCGCTTTGGGCAGCCGCTCGATTCTGGCCGACCCGCGCAATCCCAACATGAAGGACATCGTCAACACCAAGATCAAGTTCCGCGAGCCGTATCGTCCGTTTGCGCCGTCGGTGCTGGCGGAGAGCGCGGAAAAGTATTTCGATCTTCCGAACGCGGCTAAACATTCGCCGGCGCGCTACATGCAATATGTGGTTCCGGTGAAGCCCGAAGCGCAGTCGATCCTGCCCGCCATCACCCATGTGGACGGCACCGGACGCATGCAGACGGTGTTCAAGGACCAGAGCCCGCGCTACTACAAGATGATCGAAAGATTCGGCCAGGCAACCGGCGTTCCGGTGGTCATGAACACTTCGTTCAACCTGAAGGGCGAGCCGATCGTAAACACTCCGGCGAACGCGTTCAACACTTTCTCCAAGAGTGAGATGGACGCGCTGGTGCTGGAGAACTTCATCATCGAGAAGAACTAGCGTTATCTCAAGAAGGCAGGAAGAAAAACTTGTCGACCCTTGCCATAACCGATCAGCAGTTGACCATCCCAAACTACCGCGTGCTTGACGTTCGCGTAGACGCGGTCCAGATTCCCGATGCCATCAAGATATTAGAGTCGTGGATCGAGGAACGCGGACCAGCCCGATACGTAGCGGTGACCGGAATGCACGGAGTTTCGGTATCGAGGGAAGATGCGGAGTTCGGCCGCATCCTTGGCGAAGCCGGCCTGGTGGTCCCAGATGGCATGCCGCTGGTGTGGCTGGGGCGCTGGCAGGGCTTCAAGCACATGAAGCGGCGCGTCTATGGTCCGGAACTGATGGAAACATTTTGCCGCGAGACTGGCTCCAGCTATCGCCATTTTTTTTATGGCGGAGCGCCGGGAGTCGCCGATGCCCTCGCCCAGGCCGAGCGTGAGCGCTATGGCATCCAGATCGCCGGAACTTACTGTCCGCCTTTCCGACCACTGACCGAAAAAGAAGAAAAGGAAGTGCAGCGCCTGGTTGAAGAGACTCGCCCCGATGTGCTCTGGGTGGGCTTGAGCACCCCCAAGCAGGAACGGTGGATGTTCGAGCACCGCAACACGCTGGCGGTTCCGGTCATGCTGGGCGTAGGCGCGGCCTTCGATCTGAACACAGGCCGCCTGAAGCAGGCTCCGGCCTGGATGCGGGAAAACGGCCTGGAATGGCTGTTTCGCCTGTGGGCTGAGCCGCGGCGTCTTTGGCAGCGCTACATCGTGAACGGTTCAAAATTTGCCTGGGCGGTTTGCCTCGAACACTTGCTTCCCCGGATTTTCTAGACTTACCCCAGAACGCCGGACAGCCCTCCCTCAAGTTTGCTCGCCACAACGGCAGGTTGCAGAACTCAGTACAAAATTCAGGAGACCAGTTAATTATGACCAAGCAAAAGCGGATACTCGTAACCGGCGCGGGAGGTTTCATCGGCCACCACCTGGTTAAACGTCTGAAGCGGGACGGCCACTGGGTGCGCGGCGCCGACCTCAAACTTCCGGAATACGAAACCAGCGCCGCCGACGAGATGGAAGTTCTCGACCTGCGCAAGATTGAAAATTGCCTGCTGGCCACGCGCGGCGGCATTGACGAAGTTTACAACCTCGCGGCCGACATGGGCGGCATCGGCTACATCACCGCCAATCACGCCGACATCAGCCGTAACAACATTCTCATCAACGCCCACATGCTCGAAGCCAGCCGCCAGAACGGCGTCCAGCGCTTCCTGTTCTCCTCCTCCGCCTGCGTCTACAACCAGGCCAAGCAAAAGGATCCCAATGTGACGGCGCTGAAAGAAGAGGACGCCTACCCCGCCGATCCCGAGCCGGGCTATGGATGGGAGAAGCTCTTCGCCGAAGAACTCTGCCGCTACTACTACAAGGATTATGGTTTCGAGACCCGCATCGTTCGCTTCCACAACGTGTACGGGCCGCTCGGCACCTACGACGGCGGAAAAGAAAAGGCTCCCGCTGCTATCTCCCGCAAAGTCGCGCTGGCCGAAGACGGCGGCGTGATCGAAGTCTGGGGCGATGGCGAGCAGACGCGCTCCTTTATGTATGTGGATGATTGCGTCGAAGGTTTGATTCGCCTGATGGCTTCCAATCACCGCGATGCTCTGAACCTGGGCACCGACGAACTCATCACCATCAATGGCTTGGTCGATCTGATTGCCCGCATTGCCGGCAAGAAGATCAACAAGCGTCATAACCTGACTGGCCCTCAAGGCGTGCGTGGCCGCAACAGCGACAACACACGTCTGCGGGAAGTGCTGGGATGGGAGCCTTCCATCCTGCTCGCCGAAGGCCTGAAGAAGACCTATCCCTGGATCAGGTCGCAGGTGGTTACGTCGGACGCTATGGAACTGGCCGGCGTTGACGGAGACTAATCTGTTCTGAAGGGGCGCGGCTTTCAGCCGCGCCATAAAATTTCGATCACTCAACAGCGGCTTCAGCCGCGCGCGCAGCGTTCGCGACTGAACCCAAGGAAAGCAATGACGAACGAACAAACCCCGGGACCCATCTTCGTGGTAGGCATTTGGCGTTCCGGGACATCGCTGCTCTACACACTCCTGAATCAGCATCCACAGATCGCTCTCACCTACGAGAGCGATCTGTTTTTGCTGAAATCGATGTTTCAGGGCGGCGGCAGCAAGCAGGACTGGCTCGAGCGCTGGGAGTTCTGGAATAACGCCCTCAGTCGCCACCACATTGAGACCGGCAAGCTGCCGGCTCGCATGCCCAGTTACTCGGCTGCTGCCACCGAAGTCTGGAAGCAGTATGCTGGCACCAAGGCCAACGACGCGCTTTACGGCGACAAATCTCCGAATTACTTCGACGCGATGCAGCGTCTGGCGTCGGAATTTCCCAACGCCCGCTTCATTGTGATCTGGCGCGATCTGGGGGATACCTGCCGCAGCATCGTCCGCGCTAGCAAGGATTCTTCATTCTTTGCCAAGCGGGGCATCACCCATCGCGCGCTAATCGGTTATCGCAAGATGAAGCGCGAGTGCGACGCTTTGGTTCGCCGGGGTGTCCCACTGCACCAGATCGAGTACGAAGAAATGGTGCAATCGCCCGAAACCGTCATGCAGGGTATCTGCTGGTTTCTCGACATTCCTTTTGACCCGCGCATGGCTTCGCTCGCAGGCGCCGACCGATCGGCCATCTATGAGGCCCCACAGCACGCCGGAGTAAAGAGCGAGAAGATCGGCGTGGAAGAGAAGCCCAAAGCGGTTCTGTCCCCGGAGTTGAGCGGGAAGATCGCGCGCTACGTCGCTTACTGGAAGAAAGAATCGGGTGGCTCCTGGCCGAAGTATCCGCAAAGCGCCGGAGACGCCGTGCCGGCAGGCTTTTTTGAGCGAACTGGCGACGAAGTTTACTTCCGCGCATTGCGGGCGTTCGATCGTTTCACAGCGTTTGTTTATTGTTACGCTCCCATCGCGGTGCTGCGCCGCTATCGCGGCGCCAAAGTCCAGCCACCCGCGGTGACGGCCGAGAGCGCTGCGCTATCGCAGGCCTCCAACCGAAATTGATTCACCCCCAGAAATCAGGACCATGACTACCCTTCGCAAAGTTCGCTACGCCTTTTCCAAAACCGCTGTGCGCCAGCCGCTGGTGTGGGTGCGCCATCGCAGCTTCCGTCCGTCTGACGCCTTCGTCGGTTCCTATCCCCGCTCGGGCAGCACCTGGCTGCGCTTCATGCTGCTGGAAATTCTCGCGGGCCAAGCTTCTGGATTCTCGAACACCAACGAAATGCTTCCCGACGTGGGCAAGCACCAGAGTGGCGCTCCGGTTCTCCCCGGCAACGGACGCCTGATCAAGACCCACGAACCCTTTCGCGCCGAATACCGGAAGGCGATCTTCCTGGTGCGCGATCCGCGCGATGTGGCTCTTTCCGAATTCGCGTTTCACCGCGCGCTGGGCCTGGCGGGCGACGATTTCGATTCTTACCTCGAAACTTTTCTACGCGGAACGGTCAATCCTTTCGGAGCGTGGAGCAGCCATACCAGTTCCTGGCTCGATGCGGCTGATTCCGGCCGCGCCGAAATTCTGCATGTGAACTTCGAACAACTCAAGCGCTTGCCGCAGCCCGAACTAAGCCGCATCGTGGACTTTCTGGGAATGCCCGAGGTCAAAACCCGTATCCCGGCGGCGATCGAAAACAATTCGCTGGCGCGGATGAAAGAAAAAGAAAAGGCCACTCCGCAGCGCACCTCAGCCAAAGGGCGCTTCATCCGCAGCGGTTCGGCGGGAGGCTGGCGCTCCACCTTCACCGACCGGCAGGCTCAACTTGTGCAACAGTACGCCGGGAACCTGATGGCCAGACTGGGCTATTCTGCGGTAGAGTCTCTGGAAGGGCAATTCGCATGAGTGACGAAAAAACCAGCCGATCTAACTTTTCTCAAACGGAGAGGAAGCCTGTGGCCCGCGCCGCCAGCGGGGTTCAGTGTTTGCGCTGCAAGCGCGAACTGGATAGCTACGTATTCACCAAGCTGTCTTTTCTTCCTTACGGCGCGCAGGGCGGCAACGTCATGCTCGAGTGCCCCAAGTGCGGCCATCTGGAATTCCTGTCGCAGAACAGCCCGCTGCTGCAACGCTTGAAAGCGAACCCAGTGGCCGTCGGCGATGGCGACTGATTCTGTCAAGCGATCTGAAGATTTAGTGGTGGCTTCGCCCGCCGGCGTCGTCCCGAAGTCCCGCGTTCTCACCAGAGGGACGAGGGATCTCCCGTGCGTACATAGCCGGCCCAAGCCGTGACGCCCCCAGTTCCACCAGCCTAACGTAGAAAACTACCATGCGTATTCTCGGACTCTCATCTTTCGGTCACGACACGTCGGCTGCCCTGCTCGACGATGGCGTAATTCGCGCCGTCATCGAAGAGAGCAAGCTCTCTCGCCAGAAAGACGCCCGCGGCCTGCCCGCCGCTGCCATGAAGTTCTGCCTGTCGAAAGCGGGAGCAGGCTGGGAGAGCGTGGACTGCGTCGCACTCACTGCGACTCCGCTGCGCGGGTGGATGCGGCGTTCGGCTGCCGGTGCAAGAATTTCTCCGCTCGATCCCGTCGGCGCTGGCCACGCCCAGGTTCGCGAAGTTGGACGCCTGGCCCGCGAACTCGGCTACCTGCGCCTGCTTCGGCATCAAGCCGGTGCGCGCCTCAACAAGAAGATCATCAACGTCGAGCACCATCTCAGCCACGCCGCCAGCGCTTTCTTCCTTTCTCCGTACGAGCGCGCCTTGGTCATCACCATGGACGAGGAGGGCGACGGCCGCTCCGGGATGATCGCCATCGGCGAAGGCACGCGCCTCCGCAAATTGCGCGACATCCACTATCCGCACTCGCTGGCCTGGCTCTACTCGCGGATCACCGAGGCCCTTGGCTTCGTTCCGCATGCCGAAGAACATAAGACCCAGTGGTTGAGTCTCGGCGGCGAGCCTGAATACCGCGAAGTGTTTCGCGACATACTACGCCAGTCTTCTGACAGCTCTTTGCGCCTGGACTACAGCTACCTCGATCACGGTGTGGGCGACCACTTCGTTCTTTCTTCCAAGTTCTGGCAGAAGACGGGCCTGCCGCGGAATCCCGCCGAACTGACCGAAGACCAGCGGCGCGCTCTCGCCGCCTCGGTGCAGCAGGCTTGCGCCGAGAAGGTCGGAGAGATCATTGCCTCACTTCGCCGCCAGCACAATATCCACGACGTTTGCCTCGGCGGAGGTTTGTTCAACAACAGTCTGCTGGTGGCTTCTCTGGAACAGAATCTCGGACTCGATCACGTGTTCGTGCCGCCTGCTCCAGGAAATTCTGGAACATCGCTCGGCGCCGCGCTCTACCTGCAACATCACGAACAGCAGGCACCGCGAAAGCAGTACCGGTGCAATCCGTACTGGGGGCCGGGCTACTCGCGCCACGAAATCAAGGACGTGCTTGACAATTGCAAGGCGCGCTTCTCGTTCCAGGTGATGCGCGACCGGCAGGCCGATCAGGCGGTGCAACTTCTGCTCGGCGGCAAAATCATTGGCTGGTTCCAGGGCGCGGCGGAGTTTGGCCCGCGCGCTCTCGGCAACCGCAGCGTGCTGGCTTCGCCCTGGGCGCCCTACGTCAAGGAGAACCTCAACGACTTCATCAAGCACCGCGAGTGGTTCCGTCCGTTCGCGGTGTCGGTGCCCATTGAAGATGCGCCACGATACTTCGAATGCTCTTCGCTGTGCGAGAGCATGAACACACTGGCCCGCGTTCGCCCCGGCGTCGAAGGTCTGCCGGAAGGCTTCGTGCTTCCCGGAGGCCTGGTGCGCCTGCACACGGTCAGCAAAGAGGCGAATCCCGCACTGTGGGACCTGCTGAAGCGCTTCGGCCTGCAGGCTCCCGCGCCCATGCTGATCAATACGTCGTTCAATCTTTTTGGCGAGCCGCTGGTGGTCAGCCCGCTTGACGCCATCCGCAGCTATGCCTGCTCGGGCGTCGATGCCTTGCTGATGGATACTTTTCTGCTCACCAAGGCCCCGATAGCCTCGGCGCACGTTCCGGCGCGCGAGACGAACTCGAAGCCGGCATCGCTCTCCAGAATTACTGCGTAGCAGCCTCGGCGCACAGATTCAGAATTATCAGGCGTGGCGACCTTTATGGTTGTCACGCCTTTTGTTTTGGCGGGCAGTGCGCCCCGCCCGTATAAACAGGCAGTACGAAGGTTTAGCAGGCTGCTGAAAAACTACTCCCAATGCACAGCCTCTTGTGATACGAGAAGACATGCGAGGAGAGGATCAGCAGCAGAATCATATGTTCAGTTATTTGTCGCCGGAAGCGCGAGTGCGGAAGGATCATCCGCTGCGTGCGATCCGGGGCATGGTGGACGAAGTACTTGTGCAACTTTCGCGGCGGTTCGACAGCATGTACGCCAAGGTCGGCCGGCCGTCGATTGCGCCGGAGAAGCTGTTGCGGGCGCAGTTGCTGCAGATGCTGTACTCGATCCGCAGCGAGCGATTGTTGATGGAAGAAATGGATTACAACCTGCTGTTCCGCTGGTTTGTGGGGTTGAATGCGGACGACGAAGTCTGGGACGCGACCAGCTTCACCAAGAACCGCGACCGTTTGTTGGAGGCGGACGTGGCCAAAGAGTTTTTGTCGCGGGTGGTCGAGCAAGCGCGGGGGAAAGGTCTGACTTCGGACGAACATTTCACGGTGGACGGTACGCTGCTGGAAGCCTGGGCGAGTCTGAAGAGTTTTCAACCCAAAGAGGGCAAGCCGACACCACCGCCGGACGATCCTGGCAATCCCACGGTGAACTTTCACGGGCAGAAGCGCTCGAACGAAACTCATGCATCCAAGACCGATCCGGATGCTCTGCTGGCGCGCAAAAGCCAGGGCAAGGAATCGAAGTTGAGTTACAACGGGAATCTGTTGGTGGAGAATCGCAATGGCCTGATCGTGGACGCGGAAGTTTTCCAGGCGAACGGGACGGCCGAACGCGATGCAGCGCTGGTCATGATGGAGAGACTTCCCGGCACTCAACCGCTGACGGTAGGCGGCGACAAAGGTTTCGACACGTTCGGGTTCGTGGAGGAGTGCCGCAACCTGCGCGTAACGCCGCACGTGGCGCAGAACCTGGGACGACGCGGAGGCAGCGCGATTGACGGCCGCACGACGCGGCACTCGGGTTACGCCATCAGCCAGAAGAAGAGGAAGCGGATCGAAGAATGTTTCGGCTGGCTGAAGACCGTCGCGCTGATGCGGAAGGTGCGGCATCGCGGGGTGAGCAAAGTGCACTGGATATTTACTCTGGCCTGCGCCGCCTACAATCTGGTGCGCATGCGTAACCTGGCCGCCGCAGTTCCCCTGGCGTAAGTCGGAGCCGACGTGTGTCTCACAGGGCATGAAGTAAACGAAAAACGGTTCAGAAATCCACATCAACACCGACCAAAATGAGAAACAGAAAGAAAAACTCGCTGCCGATCACTTTTTCAGCAGCCTGTTAGAGAGAGATTGGTCTTTCAGGGGAATGAGCGTAAGTCAATACGTTTGGCTTTCGTAGGCGCCCATGTCGCAGCCGGTGGTCTCCCCTCCCCCGGGACGCGGCAGGCCGCGCTGGTCGGTCTTCAGAAGGTTGCCAGAGAAGTCACGGCAGCCGGCGGGATTAGCGGCGTCAAGCGCCGGGCTGCCTGACGGCAGCGCCAATGTTTCCGTGGGGCCTCCGTTCTTGTGCAGCGCGCCGAGCCTGGGATTCTTGCTGTTGAGATCTCCTGTACTGCTGAAATTGCATGTACTGTCGCTGCTCAGGTTGTAGCCGTCGGAGGTTATCGTGCCGGCACAGTTCCCGCCGTTCCCGCTGTTGGCGACAATGCTGTTTTGGATAAGAACCGAGCTTCCCGCGTTGCTGAGAGCCCCGCCGCCGCCGATATTCTCGGGGTTGGTGCCAAAAGTCGAATTGCCGATCTGGACGGTTCCCCCCTGGCTGTAGATGGCTCCTCCGCTGGTCGTGGCGCTGTTCGCGCTGAAGGTACTGTTCGTAACGGAGAGGGTCCCCGCATAGTGGAAAATCGCTCCACCGTAGCCCCCATTGTTCCCGCTCGACGAATTGTTGCTGAACGTGCTGGCCTTGATCGTCAGTGTGCCGCCGTTGCAGATGGCGCCACCGGCAGTGGAATTATTGTTAGCAAAATTGGTGTCGAAGGTCGAGGCCGTGATGGTCATCGCGCTGCGGTTGTCGATGGCGCCGCAGCTGGCGCTGTGTCCAAAAAAGTAGGGGCTGTTCCCACTGAAGGTGGTCTTGCTGATGGTCGCTGTCCCGGTATTAAGGATGGCGCCGCCGCTGAGCGCCGTATTCAAGTAGAAAACGCTGTTGTTGACAGTAAGCGTGCCGGAGTTGTTTACGCCTCCGCCGCCCGAATAGCCGACACCGTTTTCGACGGTTAGATTCGATAGCGTAAGACTGATACCGGTGCCGACCGTGAAAACATTCGCGGTGTCTGTGCCGTCGATGATGGTGGTCGCCGCCTTGGCGCCTCTTAGCGTCAGGTTAAACGGGATGCTTAGATTTTCCTGGTAGGTGGCCGCGGCGATCAGAATGGTGTCGCCGGGCACCGCAAGCGAGATCGCACGTCCGATGGTGGCGCAAGCCGTGGCCTGCGTCTTGCAGTTATTGCCGTTGTCGCCGTTGACCCCGTTCACATACCATGTGCCAGCGAGCGCTGGCGAACACAGCATGATTAGAGCGCCGAGAACCGCGACAATCCTGACTTTCAGCATGGTGTGACTCCTCCGAGCAAGAATCAGCTTGCGACAATGGTTCAAAATCTTAACCGACATTTCCCAAGATTCGCAACGAAAAACGGAGCGATTTTCACGTTCTTTGCCCTCCTCAGCAATGGAATTCTCGCAAGTGACCCACTCAGCGGGGAGCCTCGGATAGCTTGCTGAATTTTGCAACACCTAAGAGCGCGATCCGACCAGGGCGCGGTAAGATACTGGCGGGAAAGTTGGCCATGAAAAATTCCTGCATTCTTCTTCTTGCTTTTCTGCTCATGCTATTTTCCTCTGCGTGGACAAGCGGCCCCACGAGCCCGGCGTCATCGAGCGCCCCCGGCCCCATCCCGCCCACGTTCTTTGGGATGCACATTAACCGGCTCACGACGCCGTGGCCGCAAGTGCCGTTTGGCAGCCTGCGGATGCTGGGCAATCTGACGACCTGGTTTCACCTGGAGCGGGAAGGCCGCAACCGTTACGACTGGCGCACGCTCGACCGCTGGCTCGATGCCGCCCGCGCGCACAATGTGGATGTGCTGTACACCTTCAGCCGCACGCCTGCGTGGGCCGCGCGCAATCCGCACTCCAATTGCGGCCCGAATCGCGATGAGGCGGACTGCTCTCCTCCTGCTGACTTGACGACTTCGGCGCCCTGCCAGGGACCGCTGCAGGGCACGACTACCACCGATTGTTTCTTCAAAGAATATGTCACCAGCCTGCTCGATCACGTCTGCACCGGGAAGGCTCCGAACAAGAGTTGCCGCATCGTGGCCTTTACCTGCTGGAATGAGCCGAACCTCGACGGCTTCTGGATCGGCACCTACGCCGAGAGCGCGCGCATGTGTTCCGACATGGTGAAGACTGTGAAGGACCAGTGCAAGGATTGCGTCACGCTCACGCCCGACATCTCCGCGGCAACGTCGGGCGATACCAAGGACAATGGCGACAGCCGCTCTTACGACGAGTGGTTCAAGAATTTTCTCGCCGCTTACAAGCAGTACGGCAACTATCCCGACGCGGGAGCCTTTCATCCTTATGCGGCGCGCACGCATGGGATCAATCCCGCGCCGTTTCCTGACACTTTCGCGGGCAGCGGATGTCCCGGTGAGAAACGTTCGCCCGTGTGTCCGGACACGTTGTTGGGAAAGATCGACACGCTGCGCTCGATCATGAATGAGAATGGCATGGCGGGCCGGCCGCTCTGGGCCACGGAAGGCGGATGGGGCACGAACGGCGAAATGACCGATCCTGACGCGCAGGCGGCCTATGTGGCGCGGTGGCTTATTCTGCAGGCCTCGGCCGGAGTGCAACGCGCGTACTGGTACATGTGGGACACCGGCACGAATGCCCAAGGCTGGGGCGGCTTGTGGGACGACTCGACTGGCATCTTCAAAGGTGGCGTCGCCTATGGGCAGGTCTACAACTGGCTAATCGGTGCGACGTTTACTAAACCCTGCTCCGGCGATCACGACGTTTGGACTTGTGAGCTGGCACTGCCCGGCGGCAGGCAGGGAAGAATCGTATGGAATGCTTCGCGATCTTACGATGCGCGCGCGACGTGGAAATACAGCGTGGGCGCTCCGTTCACCGAGGTTCACGACTTGGGTGGAAATCAGTCGGCGATCAGCGGAGGATCGGTGGCGATCGGCACCAAACCCTTGTTGCTGGAGAGCAGCGGCGCTCACGGCAAGTAAAGATCAGAGTGACGTGGAAGAGGAGCTAAACCTCAGCGGCTGGAAGCCGCATTGATCTTGCACAGTTTACGGCACGAGTGGAACTCGTGCCCTTCCCGATCGGTGAAGCAACCGCAGTTTTTCCGCAACCACTGAAAGCCGTGGCCTTCAAAACGATATATGAGATGACTGATCGCTTCTGGAAATAAAAATGAGCGGCGATTCTCTTCTGGGAATCGCCGCTCTCGGCAGATTTTCAACCTTTCTTTAGAAGTCCGTGGCAGGATTGTACGGCGCGATCGGGAAGGTTCCCTCCACCGTAGGCGACGGAATCACCGGATTGGACCTTCCCGCCTGGTTCGGATCGAAGACCACAAACCCGACTCCAGGAGATGACTTCAGCGTGTAGTCGTCGTCCGGATACGCCGGATGGGCGAAGCCCGGATCCTGGACCAGGCTGCCCTTGTCTTCCCCTGTGGAACTCTGCCATGCGGAAAACGTGGGGAACGTCTGGCCCGAACCGTACCTTCCCTCCGAGCTGGTGGTGTAGAAAATATTGGCCGGCGGAGCGCACAACGCGCCGGGGACGTAGCAGTACATGTTGTTTTCATACAGCTGGATCGGCGGACAGTTCATGCCGTTGGAACCGGTGCAAAGCAGAAAGCCGTTCTGCGGCCTGCCGCGGTCGAAGTACACCAGATTGTTGGTGAAGTTGAATTGCACGATGCCCGGGGCGGGCTGAGCGCAACCCTCCTGCTTGGTTCCGAGCCGGCCAAAGGCGAGGATGTTGTTGACGATGGTGTTCGTGGTCCCCGCCGTCTGCGGCCCGCAAGTCTCGGCCACCGTCGCCGAGGAAATGCGGTACACCAGATTGTTCTGTACCAGCATGTTCGCGGTGTCGTTGTCGATGTAGATGCCCTGGCCTCCGTAGCCATCGGTATCAAGGGTCGACGCGTCGCTGACGTCGTGGATCTTGTTGTTCAGGACCTGGTTCCCAGTGGCCGCGGGATCGGTGTTGTAATAGATCGCGCCGAGGTCATCGAGAATGCCTTGCCCCAGGTTGTAGATGAGGTTGAAGGAAGACACGTTATTGTATGCGCCATGCGAAGTGAAGCTCCCCGGGGGACAATTCAAGTCGCACACATGAATGCCGTCGTGAAATCCGTCATAGATTTCGTTATGCGTGTAGAGGTTATCGTGCCCGTCGCCCTGCACGATGCCCTCGCCGCTGGGGATCACCCGCCCCATGCCGGCGATCACATTGTTTTCGAACGTCCCGAACTGAGCGACGTTGGCGTCGGTGTCTTTGTAATATGCCATCAGGCCATAGCGAATGCCGTAGCCTCCCAGGTCATAGAGCGCTGAATTCTCGACCGTGTTGTGCGCCGTGGTGGAGGAGTAGTTGGAGGTATAGAACTCCACGCCCCCGCCAGAAGTTTGTGTCACGGTCACGCCGTCCAGGGTTACGTACGAGCAGTTGTAGCAGCCTACCGCGCCGGAAACCCCGGGGTCCCCCGGAGAGAATGGATATCCGGTCGCAGGCACCGTCCAGTTGTCGTGTTCGAAAGTCAGACCCTGGAAGGTCACATACTGCAGTCCGTTGCCGGCCAACACTTGCGTGGACTGCGGAATGATGACCGTATCGGTCGGCGGATTCTCGCCCGAATTCGACAGATAGGTGAGAGTCCAGGGTGATTTGGAGCGATCGAGGAACCACTGGCCCGGCAGCGTCAGGTCGTCTTTGACGTTCTCGACGATATAGCGGTGCCCGGGGATCATGCCGTAATAGAAGTCAATCTGGGCGGTGGGACCGGTAAAGTAAATGATGTGAGCGGCAGTGTCGATGGATTTGATCCGGAGTTTCGATGCGTCCCACTTTTCGAAGAGGTCGACTTCGATGTCCCCCTGCGGGTAGGGCGAGTTCAGGTTCTGCCATGTCTTGCTGATCGGGTCGGTAGCGGTGTACACGAAGCGGTCGAAACATTCCCAACCCTTGCCTGGCACATTCACGCTGCAGTTCGGATCTGAGTTCGACGACAAGTACACGGTGGAGGCGATCCGGTAGTAGGTGCCCAGCGGACCGCCCAGCCGCGGCCGCAGCCTTCTCTGGCCGTTGTAGAACAGCTGTTCAAAATACTGCGTGCTGGAGGGCAGCGTGGCCGTCCACTGGGTGCCGTTCTTCGTCCAGTTTGTAATCCTCATGCCCCCGCTGAGTACTGGCGCCTCGTTGGGATAATTTGCCCAATTGACTTGCAGGCTCGCGGTTCCCGAGTCGGCGGAAGTGAAGCTCAGGGGCTGCGTCAGATAGTAGGTGCCGGCGCGCACCAGCACCTGGATTGTTTTGGTGCGTCCCTTGGGATTCTGCAGGATGGCTTGGACGGCAGTTTGTGCCCGCGCGATGCTGGCAAAAGGACCATCCGTGTTGTTGGAATTGGGAGCAGCCAGCGTGCCGCTCCAGGTGTCTTTGCCGTCGGTTGCCACAAAGAAATCAGCGCTGGCGCTTTGTGCTTGCACGGACTGAACCGTGTAGGCCTGACTTACGCTCTGCTGTGGCGAAGACGAGTCGGTGACTTTCACCGTGAGTGTGTATTTGCCCGTCTGCTGTGTGGTTCCCGAGATCACGCCCGTGCCCGTATTCAAGGAGACGCCCTGCGGCAGGCTGCCGCTGGCCAGGCTCCAGTGATACGGCGTAATGCCGCCCAACACGGCCACCGACGCATCATAGTTTTCGCCCGCTGTGATTTCGGGCAAAAGCGGAGTGGTTACTTCCAGCAGGCTCGACCCCAGCAGCGTATAGGCTTGCGTGGTCACCAGGTTTGTGGGCCACGAAGAATCGGTGACCTGCATCGTGAAGGGAAATGGTCCGGTCTGCGAACTCATGCCTGCAATCGCTCCCGTGGTGTTGGTCAGAGCGATGCCCACCGGCATCGTGCCGCTGATCAACTTCCAGTGGTAAGGCGTCTTGCCGCCCGTAACGTTCACCATCTGCGAATAGGAAGTTCCCGTCATAAATTCGGGAAGGGAAGTGGTCGTGATCTGCAGGGGGGGGATGTAAGGACTGACCAGCACCAGAGTCCCGGCGGTCTTCGACGAATCCGCCGCGCTGGTGGCCCATACGCGGTAAGTCCACGTTCCGCCGGGCACGGAAGGTGCGGTGTACAAACCACTGCTGGTGATCGTTCCGGCCGAGCAACTCCAGGTCACGCTTTGATTCGACGAGTTGTACACCTTCGCACTGAACTGCGCGGTCTGGCCAGTAAGCAATGCCGGCGCCTTTTCCGGCGAAACTTCTAAGCTCACGGCGCCCGACTTATAAACCGTGATTGAGGTCGTTACGTACGCATGGTCCGAGTTGGCGTCAGTTACCGTAGCATTTATCGAGGATGTGCCCGTGTTCACGGGTGTCCCGCTTATGATTCCTGTGCTTGCATTCAATGACAGGCCTTGTGGCAGTCCACTGGCCGCGAACGTATAAGGAGGCGTCCCACTCCTGGCACTGAGTTCAGTCGTGTAAGCAGTGCCGACTGATCCCTCCGGGGGATAAGCTGCCAGAACAAGTGTGTTTTGAGCGTAGGAAGACAGAGAGACAAAAAGACTGAAGACGGTTAAGGCGACCGCGTAGGCGCTCCATACCAACGACTGCCTCTTGGGGGAGGACAAGGGAAACATATACACCTCTTGGAAATGCACCCGAAAAATCGGACCCGAGACATCGCGTCCTTGCCCATCTAGGAGACTACAGGGGTAGGACCCTTTGACAGGTCACACAAGTGCATGCCCGACAAGCCAGGCAGGCCATGTCCCGGAAGGGGACACGGCTTTGCCCCTCGTCCTCTTGACAGAGGAATGCTAGTTTTCGAATGGATCAGATTCTGGGTGTTGAACGACGACGTGGATTGCTTCGATTCTAACAAACCGGATGCGAGATTGGCGAATCGCGACGGAACATGGCAGTGGGCTACTTTGAAAGTAGCCCACTACCCGAACATAAATAAGGATGGAAGATGAGAACGGACGCGGCCGCTCAGCGAGTCTGCTTAGCGCGAGCCGCCTTTATCCTAGCCCGGCTTCCGATCGAGGGATCTCCTGCGGACCGGGCCTGCGAACGGGCTGTGGCGAGAGCGTGCGATCCTTGCCGATGACCGGAACAGGCGCGACAGGCGTAGCTGCAGGCGAAAGAGGTCGCCCCAGGTTGAAAGCGTAAAGCACGACTTCAACCCGGCTTGAGACACCGAGCTTGTCAAAGATACGGAAAAGATAGTTCTTCACCGTGTGCTCGGTGAGATTCAGACGGTGGGCGGTTTCCCGGTTGGTGAGACCTTCGGCGACGCAGCGTACCACATCCTGTTCGCGCTTGGAGAGCGACACGCCGGAGGCACCCACCATGCGCGTAGACATTCCTTGCGAAAGGGCGTCCAGCAAATAGCGCAGTTCGCTGCTGTTGGCCCAGACTTGCCCCCTGTGCACGCATCGAATGCACTTAGAGAGCGACTTCAGAGATTCCGTGCGGCAGAACACTCCGCGGGCGCCGGCGCGAAAGGCCTCGACCACGGAGCCGCGCTCGGCGACATCGAGCAATATGACAATGTGAATCTGCGGACGTGCCGCCACCAACTGCCGCGCCACCTGAAATCCCAGCTTGGAATTGTTTTCCAGCTTGGGGCTCAGAAGAACTACATCGGGATTCTCTGCGTTCGTGGCTGCCAGAATCGTGGCTGCCGTGGGCTCGCACTCCAGCAGAAGGAATCGTTTGTCGCGAGCGAGGGCATTGACCAGCAACTGGCTGTTCATGCGCGTACTGTCGGCCGCCAGGACACGGATACACTGCAAGCTTTCCGGCAAAGAGATCTGATGAGCCATTTGTGTGTTTTCTTGAATCAGGCAAACGTTGGGGTCATTTGCCTTGAAAAAATCGAGTCCCACTCCTGCGATTTTTGGGGGGTGATCGGGCCTACCGATCAAAGTAACCTTACTAAAGATACTAGTCTCAATCGGGCTGCCGGCCAATAGCACCGTGGTGCCATGAACTGGGTCCGAAAAGTCTTCAGAATGAGCCGTTTACGGGGACGAACCAGCTACCTAAGAGGTATAAGCCAGTTCCTTGGCCCGCTGCGTGGCCTTCACAACGGCCTTGATAAGCGTGACCCGCAGCTTGCCTTCCTCGAGTTCCATCAACCCATCCACGGTGCATCCCGCAGGAGTGGTGACGGAATCCTTGAGCAGGGCAGGATGGTCTCCAGTGTCGAGCACGACTCGAGCCGCGCCCATGGTGGTCTGGGCCGCGAGCAGCGTGGCGATGTCGCGAGGCAGGCCAACTTTGACTCCAGCCTCGGCCAGAGATTCCAGAATGATGTAAATGTAGGCCGGCCCACTGGCGGAGAGTCCGGTGACGGCATCCATGTGTTTCTCATCCACCACTACGGTGCGTCCGACCACATTGAACATGGTTGTCGCTAGTTCCACATGTTTCGCGCTGGCATGTGCGCCCTTGGCGATGGCGGTCATTCCACAACCGACAAAGCAGGGGGTATTCGGCATAGCGCGAATGACCGGAATGTCAGCGCCGAGCGCCTTCTCGATCAAACTGTTGGGCACCGATGCGGCTACCGAGATGACCAACTGGCGAGGTGAAAGATGCCCGCGAAGCTGGGATGCCACGTCTTCCACAACCTGAGGCTTGACCCCGATCAGGATGATGTCCGCGCCTTCGGCGGCCTTGATGTTGTCGGTGCCGACGCTGATGCCCAGCTTCCTGCCCAGCGCCTTGGCGCGGTCTTCGTGGGCCACGGTGGCGGTGGTGTGCTTGGGCGAAAGCAGGCCATTTTTCAGCAGAGCCTGCAGGAGGATTCCTCCCATTTTGCCGGCGCCCAGCACGGCGACTTTTTTTCCGGAAAGAGTGGTTGCCATGATGTTCTTGCTCAAGCTAGTTCTCGTCGTTGGATTCTTCTTTCTCAATTTCGTTCAGTGTCTATCTTAGACTGGCGTCATTCGAACCGCGACTGGCCCATGCTGCCGCAGTTTCTGTTCCCACTGCCATGCAGTGCGAACAATGTCGCGCAAGGAACGTGTGGCCTTCCAGCCGAGGACAGACTGGGCACGGGAAGGGTCGGCCACCAGTTCAGGAGGATCACCGGCCCGGCGCGGCCCCATTTGGCGGGGCACGGTAGCGCCCGTGATTTCTTCGATGGTTGCGATGACCTCTTGCACGGATGCGCCATCGCCGGTTCCCAGATTGTATTGCGCCGAGGCCGCGCCGGCCTCGAGCTGCTTGAGGGCGAGCACGTGCGCTTCGGCGAGATCGTTGACGTGAATGTAGTCGCGGACGCAGGTGCCATCGGAGGTGGGATAGTCGTTGCCGAACAGTTCCAGCGGCCCGCGTTCCCCGGTGATGGCCTTCATGGCGGAAGGAATCAGGTGGGTTTCAGGGTCGTGAAGTTCGCCGATCGTTCCGCCCTCGTCCGCGCCGGCGGCGTTGAAATAGCGCAGGCTCACGGAGCGTAAGCCGTAGGCGCGGCCATAGGAATCGAGCGCGTTCTCGAAAAAAAGCTTCGACATTCCATAAGGATTCACGGGCTGGCGCGGCGTATCCTCGGTGATCGGAACTTTTGCCGGAATGCCATAGACGGCGCAGGTGGAAGAGAAAATAAATTGGCGCACGCCCGCGTCAAGCGTGGTGTTGAGCAGCGTAAGCCCGCCTTCGACATTGTTGCTGAAATATTTGCGGGGATTTTCCACGCTTTCGCCGACTTGCGAGTCCGCGGCGAAGTGCATGACACCACCTACGCGTTCGAGGGCGCGCGTGAGTTGCGCGCGGTCCGCGATGTCAGCCTCGATGAGTTCGAAGCCCTCCGCCAGGAAGCGATGTCCCCGTGAAAGGTTATCGTAGATGAGCACGTTGTAGCCGTGGCGGCGCAACGCATGCGCGGCGTGGCAGCCGATGTAGCCTGCTCCGCCGACCACTAGTACGGAAGATTGCCGTCCTGACAAGATTCAACCTTTCAGCAGGGTGCGAAACCGCGTGTGCCCTGCGGCACGATGATGCTTATTATCTGAGGTAACGATAGTCTTTCTGGAGGAGAATGGAAACGTCAAGAGCCATCCGGCTTCCCGGGTTGAAAACCCTGCGGGTCAGGTGGGGCTCCATGTGCCTCAGTCCGTTTCGTGCCCGGCTCTCCCGGCATCCACTCAACTCTAGTTGATCCCCGTCCCGGAAAGCTTGGCCGTCTGCGGGCTGTTGGTCGCGCTATCGGTGAGCGTCAGCGTGCCCGTGCGCGATCCCTTGGCCGCGGGTGTGAACGTCACGTTCACGGAGCAGGTTGCACCCGCCGGTAGACTGGTGCAGTTGTTGGTCTGGGCGAAATCGGAAGCGTTAGTTCCGTTGATGGTTATGTTGGTGAAATTCACCAGCATCTTCTCATGATTCGTGATCACGATTTTCCTGGGCGCGCTGGTTGTGCCCACGGTTACCTGCCCAAAGCTCAGCGCGTTGGGATTGAGGCTGATCGGCTGCAACCCGGAGCCCGTGAGACTGACGCTTTGCGGGCTGTTGCTGGCGCTGTCGGTGATGTTCACGGTTCCAGTCTGCGATCCGCTGCTGGTCGGCGCGAAGGTCACCGTGATGGTGCACTGGCCGTTGGCGGGAATGCTGGTACCGCAGGTGTTGACCTGGCTGTAGGCCGCGGACCCGCTGATGGAAACATTGATGTTGGTCAAAGGCACGCTTTGATTGTTGGTAAGAGTGACCGCCTTCGAGCTTTTGCTGCCTATGAGTATGTTGCCAAAGTTTAGGGTGCTGGCCGACAGCGTGACGGGGGTAATACCGGTTCCCGTCAGACTGGCGGTTTGCGGGCTATTGGGCCCATCATCGTTCACGTTGAGTACGGCGGTCCGCGTACCCAGGGCGCTGGGCGTGAAGGTCACGCTGATGGTGCAGGTTCCGTTCGGGCCCACGCTGCTGCCACAGTTGTTAGTTTGCGAGAAATCGCCGCTATTGGTTCCGGTGAAGGTGATGCTGGTGATGTTCAGCGTGACATTCTGACTGTTGGTGAGGGTTACGTTTTGTGGAGGGCTCGACGTACTCACTGCTTGCCCGCCGAAAGTCAGGCTGCCCGGAGAAAGCCCGGGACTACCGCACCCGGGAACCGCAAAGTTGGCGATCCGCGTTCCCCACGCGATCTGGGAGCCGGTTTGATTCGTAGGAAAGTATTGGTTCACATACCAGAAGGTGCAGCCATCCTGCGGGTCGACGGTCATGCTGGAGTAGTCGCCCATGTGGTAGCTGTTTTCCTCGTCACCGGCGCCGGCATAGAGCGTGATCTCGGTGGGCGCACCCGAGTTGGTCAGACTGAAATAGGAGGCGTTCATCCCCGGATGAACCGTTGAACTGGATACGCTGTAACCCACGGCGGCATTGCCGTTCGCGTCTTCCGCGATGCTGGGCATGAACCGGTAAAGAGACTGATCGGGGCTGATGTTTCCGTCCTGGTAGACCGAGGGCGTGCCACTGCCGTTGGCGCGCAATTCGTACCAGCGGATTCCGGTTTGCTTGCTGGGGCTTGTCCCTACCTGCACGGTATGACTGACTAAGAATGATTCGTAAGATCCGAAGTTCCGGTAAGACATCCGTGGCATGAAACGATCGCCCACCGAGTCGATGTAGTTGCTGGTCGAGCTGGTCGTAGGCTCGGGAACACAAATCGTGTTCCCCGGACTACCTGGCCCGTAGCAGCCGGGGCGATAAGCTGCCTCGTGGATCGATGTTTGTGTGAACGTCGAATCCGATGGGTTGGCCCAATCCACGTGAAAGTCCCACAGGTTGAACGAGGTCGAGGTCGTCGTCTTGCCATCGTTGACGGGATTCTCGATGCTAGCGAAGAACTCATCGCGACCTGCCGGCGGTGCAGTTGTTCCTTCCACGTCCGCGGGAACCAAGCTGTGTCCCAGGTACACACTCGTGGTCACAGGAGTCGGTTGCTCGAAGCAGATGGGCGTTTTCGCGGTGCCATTCACCAGCATGTTAGTGCGATCCAGAGCGCACACCAGAAAGCCCACTTCCTCGTAGCCGTGATTGACGTCATTCAAGTCCATGGCGACGTAGTAGGCATCCGGCCAAGTGGCGATTTTCGGCCAGTCCGGGAAATAGACATTGCCTTCCGCGTTGGTGCCCAGCGCGGAATTCAGCGAAAAGACATAGGTGTACCAAGCCAGAGACTTAGAGGTAAGGTCGTCCGTATTGGAGACGGCCACGCAGTAGTTGTAGTTATTGGCCTGGTAGGAATGCGCGGCAATGACCCAGCGCAGCGCCAGCCGATCGAAAATGATCACGCCGTCTCCGGTGATGGAGTTGCAAGCCGTGATGCCGTTGCTCGTCCAGGGAGTGATGCCCGATTGCGGCGTTGACCAAACCGGAGCGAACGTGACCTTATCGTAGGCCTGAAAATAAACGTTGGTCCACTCCATGAACTGCTTGGTGCCGACGGCGCCATTGGGATCGACGTCGAACTCGGGATGGCGCAACTGCGATGCATCGATGCCTTCGAAGGTGGTCACCGTCTGCGCCGTCAACGGCTGCGCCAGAAATCCGAGGAACAACGCGATGACTGTTAGCACCCTTTGGTTCGTCATTGGCACGAGTGTCAGGTCCCCTATGGAATTGAACTTCTACTTCCCCATCTCTGTGAAGTTCACGCTCAGGCTGCGCACTGAGGCGGTGATCGTCCAGGTGCCGGGAGTGTTCGGCAAAGTGTACAGAGTGCTGGCGGCGCCCTGGCTGTTGGTGGCGGGAGCAGAGTTCGAGAAACTGCCTCCCGATCGGTTGTCTGTGAAGTTCACGGTCACGTTCGGCACTCCGTTGCCGTATTGATCTTTCACAGTGACCTCCAGGGCTCTGGGCAATTGCGTGCCGTGGGTCCCGGTCTGCTTGTTTCCGGCAATAATGATCAGGCTGGCGGGTGCCCCTGCCACTGCAGTTTCGTGGAAGGTCGCGGGGGTGGCGCTGCCCGAAGAAGCGGTCGCCGAAAAGTTGTTCTTGGCTGTCGTGGGCAGGGTAAAGTTCGTGCTGGCTTCACCATTAGTACCAGTAGTTGCCGGATTCGGCGAGAAGGTCCCGTTCAGTCCGGCATCGGCAAAGCTTACCGACGCGTTGGGGACGATGTTGCCGTAAGTGTCCTTGACCTTCGCGACCAGAGGTGCCGGCAGCGTGGTTCCGACGATCCCTGACTGCGAGAATCCGGATACAGTCACGATTGACGCGGGTGCACCGGCCAGCGCTGTTTCCGTAAAAGTTGCAGTCGTGTAGCCGCCGCTGGCCGCTGAGATCGTTACTCCTCCTGACGTCTTCGGCAGGGTGTAAGAGGTCGCGGCATTTCCGTTGGAATCTGTATTCACTGTCGCGGGATTGAAGACGCCGCCGCGTCCCCCATCGGAGAAAGTGACGGGCACACCGGCAATTCCCGCACCGGTGTAGGGACTGACCGCCTGCGCCGTCAGCGCGAGCGGCGTGTTCACCGTGCCTGACTGGAAGTTGCCCGCGGAAGGATTCAGCTCGGGAAACAAACCGTAAACTTTCACCTGCGTGTTGGTGCCCACGTACACCCTGCCGTTGGCCACCAGCGGCGTGGCAAAGTGTGGCGCCATGCCCAGGGCGTCTCGCGTGCTGTTCTTCTGCGTGTCGTAGATCTCAACCAGATTAGTCTGCAGGGTGCTGGCATTAAAAGCCGACAGCATGGTGGTGCTGTTGGTCGGCGTCAGATTGCGCACCAGCCACAGGATGCCGTTGCTATTGCCGTTGGCCGAAATTTCCGGAACTCCGGTCAGAGTGTAGGAATTGGCACTCTCCACCGGCGTGGTAGTGATGATCCCATTGGTGAAGGGGAACGCCTTGATGTTGTCATTGCGTCCGGCAAAGTAAAGCGCGTTATTCCAGTAGATGGGGGCGCCATAAAGAGACGTCACCGCCCCGGGCAACTCCTGTACGATGCTGTCTTTTGCGGAGTTGTAGCCGCCCATGCTGTCGCGATTCACCAGGTAGATGGTGCCCGTCTTCCCCGCAGCCACCAGCAGATTCGGAGGGCCGGAGGTTTGTGTCGGAAGCAGGACCGCCCCACCCGAACCCAAATCCAAATCTCCCGAATACATCGTGCCCTGATTAAATGGCGTGAAGGAATCCGCCATGGTGAAGCTGGAGCCGTTGAAGGTCATCTTCAACATGGTGTCGCCCCAATCCGATCCCCCCTTGTTGATGTCGAACAATCCGTTGGCCGTAATGAGATAGATATTGTTTTCCGTGTCGGCCGCCGGACCCACGCCCGACATCCACAGCGACGAACCGTAGGTCACCGCCGGAGAGGTGTTAAACACCGCCTGCTGCTGCAGGGTCGAAGCGCTGTAGGCGAGCAGCCAGCCATGCGCGTTTTTGTCGCATCCATTGGAACCAAAAGCGACGAAGATGGATCCGTTCACCTCCAGCAGTCCCGGCCGCTGCTGATCATTCTGGGTATTCAACGTAACCTGCGTGCTGCCGTTTTGTACCGAAGCTGTGATGACGGTCGGACCGCCAAATTTCTCCGCCCCCGTTGTAATGTCCAGCGCATGCAGGCGAAACACGTAGTTGAAGGTCGACCCTGATTGTTCCTGCGTCTTGGCCACCAGGTACATGGTATTGGTGTTGGGATCGATGACCGGCGTTCCCATGATGCCTACTTCGGTATAGCCCGTGACCCCCGAACAACCCTGCGCTGAGATCGGAACTGCATTCACACCGTTGGTCGTATTCAAGAAGCTGACTTGCCAAAGCGGTTGTCCCGAGCCTGGAGTATCGGCATTGAAGGCATATACGCTGTCGTGTTGGGTCGCGACGTAAATTGCATTGACTGTCCCCGCGCCAGAGATATTTACGCTGGGGACGTAGAGCGGCTGGGCAGCGACGGCCCCATCCACGGTGTAGGAGAATACGCTTCCGAAAAGAGTGGAGTTGACGTTTTCCGGCGTCAGGAAAACTTCATTATCGTATTGGCCTGCGCGGTTGATTCCTCCACGCTGGGTGTACTGTCCCTCATTCGCCCAGAGCAACGATGCCCCCAGCAAAGTCATGGCAGCGGCTGCAAACACGCTGCGGACGCAAGGCAAGAACCACGCGGCTCTGCGCCACCGGCGAGCAGGGCAATTTGGACTGCCCATCAACTGGGAGGATCTGCCTTCTGTGTTCATAAAACTCCTGCTCAACCGTCAGGCTGAGAAGCTGTCGAGGGGGAAAGGGCAGCTCATCCGTGGGGAGGATTGTGGTCCATGCCGGCCGAATTGCAAGTTGACTTGAAAGTTCTCCTGCCTAGTCTCCTGTACCCGACAGTTTCGGCATCTGCGGGCTGAGGTTGTCGCTATCGGTAATAATGACATTGCCTGTGTTGGTACCGGTTTGCGTCGGCGTAAACGTCACATAGATCGTGCAATGGCTCACGGAGTGAACGGATGTACCGCAGGTGGTGCTCGAAATGGCGAATGGTCCAGTGGCTGTGATTGTGCCAATCTGCAACGCAGCGGTGCCGTTGTTGTTGAGATTCATCTTGAGCGGAGCGCTCGTCGTCCCTACCTTTTGCGTTCCGAAGACCAAGCCATTCGGCGCCATCGATACCTGGGTGGCAGTTCCTTTGAGCCAAACGGTCTGAGGACTCGAGGGGTCGCTGTCGGTCAGCATGAGATTGCCATACTCGAAGCCCGTGGTGGACCCGACCGGAGCAAAGGTTACGTTCACATCACAGGTTGCGCCGGCGGCGAGGGATGGTTGACAAGTGTTGGTTTGCGAGTAGCTTCCCACCACGGAAATGTTGGAGAAGCTGACTGCGGAGGTGCTGACGTTCTTCACGGTCATTTTCATCGTGGAAGTTTTTCCAATCGAAATGTTTCCCGTGAAAGTAATGCCTGCCCGGGCCGAAAGGTTCAGGGCCGAGCCGGTTCCCGTCAAAGAGACCAGTTGCGGGCTGCCCGGGTAGGTGTCGGTAAGCGTGAGTGTTGCAGTTTCCTCCCCAATTACAGAGGGCTTGAACGCCACGTTGACTTGGCACTTCGCGCCCGCTGGAATCGATCCGCCGCAGTTGCTGCTGCTCACGATGAAGTCGGGATTGTTCGTGGTTTTTCCCGTCAGCTTCACCGTCGACGCACTCAGGTTCGTGAGGTAGACGGGCTGGGTCACGGAGGTGGTATTTACCGGCTGCTGTCCAAACGCCTCCCAGGTTTGTGAGGCAATCGGGCAAGTCCTCGGGGTCAGGATGAGCGGCGTCCGCGGCGCCTGCGTGAAGTCGAATGCATCCGTGGTGTCGTTGGCATTCGCATCGCGTGTAGTCAGCGCGGGTACTCCGAAATCTTCTTCGATGAACTTGAGCACCGAAGAGAATTCGTATTGGGTGTGGGAGATGAGTCCTGGAGTGGGTGGGGATGCCATCTTCGTGTAGGGCGAGATGATGATCATGGGAACCCTTGGACCCAAGCCATACTCGTCCAGATTCGGAGGGTCCACATGGTCGTAGAAGCCGCCGAAGTCGTCCCACGTAATGAAAATCGCGGTGTTGTTCTTATATAGGGGTGACTGCAGGATGGCGTTGACCTGCTGCACCGTCCAGTTTTCGCCTTCGCACATGCTGTTTGGCGGATGCTCGCTGTCTACTCCTCCGGGAATCAGCCAGCTCACTGAGGGCAGCGTTCCGGCCGCCACGTCAGTAAGAAACTGCGAGGTCGGTACGTCGTACTTCGTCCACATCGATGTGTTGCGGATGTGGTTGATGGTGTCGTACGTATTGAAGTTGTATCCCAGGGTGTCGTAAACCGGCGCGTAATACAGCCAGCTCACGCCCGCGCTGGTGAGTTCGTCGCCCAGCGTTTCGAAGTCGAAGCAGGGAAACGGCTGAGTTACGACGCCGCGGCTGTCCATAACGGGTACCGTCTCATTGGCCGGCGCATCGCATCCCCACGAAACCTGCCAGTTCTGCACATTGGGCCCGCGCGACGGCAGGTTGTATACGCCGCCGGACTGCGCCGCGATGGTGTACAAGTGGTTCGGGAGGCTGGGGCCGGTTAGCGACGAAAACATGTTGTCGGCCAGCACGTAGTAACCGGCATAGGACCAGTAGTTGGGGATCATCGATTGGTTGAACTGCGTTTCCCCAAGATAGTCCCCATTCATATTCGCGTCGGGAATCAGGTCGAAGCGGTCCATCTTGCCGCCATCGATGCCGGTCATCGCGCTGTACCACAAATGATCGACGTCGCGGTCCATCGTATCCTGCGTTATCCCGAGCGGGATCACCGCTCCCGTGGAAATCGTCGCGTGAGTTGCTCCGTTGGCCCCGGGGAAAAGTCCGAACACGTGGTCGAAGCTGCGGTTCTCCTTCACGATGTAGATCACGTGCTGGATGACATTGATATTCCCCGCGGGATTAGCGCCCGGTTTATTACCGCTGGCCGGGGCTGGTGGGTCCGCGGCAAATGCCGGGACAATCGCCATGCAGAACAGCGCCAGGATTCCAGAGATCGTTGCAGTTAGCTTCGAAGTCCACGAATGCTTCTTTGAACAGTTCACAGGCAAGCCCTCTAATATCTGTCTTTGAATTCGTCCGGTTTGCATATCTTCGTCGTCCGGAAAACCTTAAGCGATGCGGTTTCGCGCTTACGCAGTTCGTTAGGTTAAGTTTGTTGCTGGGGGGATACGCCTTGCGTTGACACCCTTCGTCGAAGGCTTCAGAACCGGGTACTGGCTCCGCAATCACCCAATTCCGCAGTCTTTTCGCAAAGCGTACTTAGCTGGGGTTGAGGATAGTTGAGTCGCAACCGGGCAACAAGAGGCGGAAAGTGAGGAGGCCTTTGTCTCTACGAAGAAACGGCGAAACTAGCCGGGATCACGGCAGCCCACGGACGGCAAACCTCGTCCGGCGATCGGTTTGCTTTGGGAGCCTTGCTGGCACCGGGGTGCTAGGGAAGTTAGTCCACTTGCCAAGCCCATCCACCTGAAATATAAGCTAGTGAGCTATTAAGCTGGGGGAGGGGTGTATGCGTTTTGCTAGTTTGCCACGTCGCTTGGCCATAATCTGCCTGACAGCGATGGCGGCCGCCATTCTTGGTTGTGTATTGGTTCCAATGGGTTACGCGCAGAGTTTCACCGGCGTGCTTACCTACCATAATGATATCGGTCGCACTGGCTGGAATCCCAACGAGACGATTCTTACCCCCAAGAACGTCAACGCCAGCAATTTCGGCAAAGTGTTTGCTTACCCCGTGGATGGGGCCATTTTCGCGGAGCCGTTATATGTACCGAATGTGACCATTCCCGGACAGGGTACGCACAACGTCATTTATGTCGTTACCGAGAACGACGGCGTCTATGCTTTCGACGCGGATGGACTCAGCTCTTCGCCTTTGTGGTACGTCAGTCTGGTCAACCCGTCTCTCGGCATAACGGCTGTGCCGTGCGCCCTAATGGCGGCCAGTTGCAACGTATTTCCGATCGATGGCATTACCGCAACACCGGTCATCGATCCCGTTAGCCAGACAATCTATTTCGTTGCTCAGACCGCTGAGAATGGTTCGTATTTCCAGCGCCTGCACGCTCTGGACATAACCACGGGTGCGGAGAAGTTCGGCGGTCCGACCGTGATCCAGGGCTCCGTTCATAACAGCAGAGGAAATCTGGTATTTGACACGCTCCACAATCTGCCGCGGCCCGGCTTGCTATTGCTGAACAATATTGTGTACATCGCCTGGGCCGGAAGCACGCATGGCTGGATGATGGCCTACGACGCCACCACGCTCCAGCAACTTGCCATTATCTCCAGCACTCCGAACGGCAACCTCGGTGGGTTGTGGGCGAGCGGTGGAGGCATCCTGTCGGACGGAACTGACGTATTTGTGGAGGCTGGCGACGGGACCTTTGACCTCAACGCCGGCGGTAAGGATTTTGGCGATGCCATTGTGAAACTGGATCCCAACACCCTGGCTATGCTGGATTACTTTGCGCCGATGGATGAGATCTGCCGCAAGACGAACGACATGGACCTGGGTTCTGGCGGCCCCATGCTTATCACCGGCCAGCCCCAACCCTATCCCAACGAGATCGTGGTTTCCGGCAAAGGTGGCGACCCGTGCGACAAATACTCCGATGGTTTTCACTCGCCTATCTATCTGGTCGATAAAGACAACTTGGGCGGGTACAACGGAACCATTGGTCCCGATTTGGACATTCAAACCATCGAAGGTGCGGAGTACGGCTATCACAGCAGTCCCGCTTACTTTAAGGGAGCTACCGGATCTTGGATTTACCTTTCCGGCCTGATTTCGGAGGCACAGGCAGGAGAACCGCTGGATCAGTACGCGTTGACCAACGGCTTGCTATCGACAACATTTGTCGCCCAAACCGGCGGCTACGTAATTGGCGCTACGCCCTCAGTCTCTTCCAACGGCACCACGAATGGCATTGTGTGGGCGCAGAAGCGCCAAGACTTCCTGAGCTCCACCGCCAACATCAAGCCCTCAATCCTGTACGCCTACGATGCGACCAACGTCGCCACTGAATTTTACGACAGCTCACAGATGGGAAGCCGCGATCAGGCTGGGGCGGCCACTAAGTTTGTTACGCCCATGATTGCAAACGGCAAAGTGTATTTGGCGACTTTGGCGGAACTCGATGTCTACGGCTTGCTGGCGGGACAAGCAGCCACGACGACAGTTCTTTCCACGAACCCCAACCCGGTTTACGGTTCACCGGTGACGCTCACTGCTACGGTGACGTCGAGCGGCGGCACACCCCAGGGTAACGCCAATTTTTACCTGAAGGATGGTTTCAATCTGACCGGAGTCGCTGCGCTCGTTGGTGGCAAGGCGAGCATCCAGATTAACGGCCTGAGCGTGGGTTCGCACACCTATAACGGCACCTACGACGGCACGGGCGGCTTTGCCGTGAGCGTGGCCACCCCGCTGACTTTCTCGGTGAACAAGGCTCCGACAACGACGGTGATCAACTCGTCTTCGTTGAATCCCTCCACCTACGGGCAGGCGGTGACGTTCACCGCCACCGTGACTTCTTCTGCGGGCGCGGGAGTGCCCACCGGCACCATCACCTTTCAGAAGGGTGGTGTCACTTTAGGCAGCGGAACAGTAAACAGTTCCGGCGTGGCTACCTACACAACAACGCCGACTCAGCTTACCGGCGGCGTCGATAAGATCACGGCGGTTTACAACCCGGACACAAACCACGCCAAGAGCACGTCTACCCCATTCGCCCAGACGGTGAATCACGAGGCCAGCAGCACCGGGTTCACCTCGTCGCCGAATCCTTCGACCGTGGGCCAGTTGGTTACGCTGACGGCGACAGTTACCGCAACCGTGGGCACGCCCACGGGCAACGTGGTGTTCAAGAACGGCAGCACCATCCTGGGAACCGTGGCGTTGAGCAGTGGCGTGGCGACGCTGCAATACAGGTTCCCGACGAAGGGCTCGTTCGGCCTGAAGGCGGCGTACCAAGGGAGTGTGAATAACGAGCCCAGTTCCAACACCCTTACGCAGACCGTGAACTAGTTTGAGGATGAGGTCCCGGGCCAGGACACACATGTCCTGGCCTGCTTTTTTGTGCGCTACTTCCTGGCTGCCGGTTGGGCTCGAAACTCTCCGCCAATCACCCTAAAGCTCAGAAGTTCCATGCCCTTTCGGGTTTAAATGGGCTTGTTTTGCCCGCAACCTTCCCGAATTGCCAGTGTTAAGCTAATTGGAAACATAGCGGAATCTCTGGCTCGGGAGACTCACGTTGCACCCTTGGGGCACAAGAACCTTCTTACTGGGAATTTGCGGACTCTTCTTACTGGGATATCTGTTCACACTGGCTGGCTGCGGCGGGGGTACCGGCGCGGCGCCTCAAGTAAGAACGCCGGCCGAGATTTCGGTTTCCCTACAGCCTGCCCCTCCGGCGACTATGGCAGTTAACGCGACCGCACACGTTGGCGCGACCGTGATCAACGACTCGGCGAATCCTCCGATGGTGAATTGGACCGCTACCTGCGGTAACGCCAATTGCGGCTCGTTCAATCCGACCGAAACGGCCAGCGGCGCCACCACCACCTACACTGCGCCGCCCACGGTTCCGAGCGGCAATACGGTGACCGTAACCGCCACCTCGGTGAGCGACTCCACCAAATCAGCGATGGCTCAAATCACCGTCACCGGGACTCCAAGCGCGAACTTTTTCGTGGCTCCCACGGGCAGCGACTCAAACCCCGGAACGCTCGCCGCTCCATTTGCCACCATCGCAAAGGCGCAGGCAGCGGTGCGGGGGATAGTGGGCAACAGTAATAGTTCCGTCGTCGTCATGCTTCGAGCCGGGACATACTTCCAGACCGAACCGTTGTCTTTCACCACGGCAGATTCCGGAACGAAGTCAGTTGAGATTTCCTGGCAGAACTATCCTGGCGAGACGCCCGTGATCAGTGGGGGACTGCAAGTCTCACTGAAACAGAACGGCAGCCAGTGGACGGCAACACTGCCTTCCAGCACGCATTACTTTGAGCAACTGTTCTACAACGGCCAGCGCCGTCTGCGTCCGCGCGTAGGAAGCCCTCCGCTGGTGGGCACGTATTACCAGGTCGCGGGGCCGGTGTTCGTTCCTTCGCCCGAGACGAATTGCCCGGACCTTCCCGGTCAGACTAGCGGCCCGTATCAGTGCTTCGATCGCTTCCAGTACACCTCCACGGATCCCATTAAGGACAACTGGATCAACCTCAGTCCGCCGTCAGGCAATCCCTGCAACGCGCTCGCCGGCCCATTTCCTCCCGGCGACATCGCACTGTATAGCTTCGAACAGATGGGCACGTCCAAGATGCTCATCAGTTGCATCGACACCACGAACCAGATCATTTATCTCACCGGCTCCATCCGCCAGCCGTTGGACTTCACCGACACCACCACCGGTTTCGTTGCCGGCCACCGCTATATCGTAGAGAACGTCAAGGACGAGTTCACGCAGCCGGGGCAGTGGTTCCTGGACCGCTCGAATGCAACCTGGAAGTTGAACTATATCGCCCAGAGCGGCGAGAATCCTTCGACCGACACCATCATCATTCCGCAGGCCACGCAGGTGCTGGTCGCCACGGGGTTGCAGTACGTGACCTTTCAAGGCTTAACTTTCGCGCATGACAACTTCACCGTGCCCGCCGCAGGGTACCCGTATATGCGGATGGACCAGACCGTCACCAGCGCGGTGTCCTGCCAGAACTGCCAGAACGTAATGTTCGACGGCGTCACGATTACTCAAACCGCGGGCACCGGAATCGACTTCACCACCACCTCTACCACCGCAACTACCGCGCACAACACATTCCAGAACGGAGCCGTTTTCGATATCGCGGCCAACGGAATTCGCATCGGCTTGCTGGCGCAGTACTCAGACACTCCAAGCAACTTACCGCAGAAGACGCTTATCCAGAACACGGTGATCGAAGGCTACGGGCGCGTGTTCGCCAAGGGTTTTGGCATTGCACAAGGCTGCAACCACGACAACACATACACCCACAATGACATTTACGACGGCTACAGCGGCGGCATCAACATTGGGGCCCTGAACTGTCCCGTGAACAACACGAGCTACACCAGCAACAACGTTGCTTCCTTCAACAATATCTACAACCTTGGGCAGGGCGTGAATAACGATTTCGGCTGCGTTTATTTCAACACGAGCCCGGTCGGCGTTGTGCCGCCCCCGGGCAATCAGGCCCTCAACAATGTTTGCCACGATGTAACCGACTCGTCCATCTATCCGTACGATAGCGGATATGGCGGACAAGGCATGTATATCGACAATAACTCCGGCAGCGTCCTGGTGAAGAACAACCTGGTCTATCGGGTCTCGGGTTCGACGGTCGCGCAGACATGCGGGCCCCAGGGGGTTGACGGGGCGCAGAATACCATTGAGAACAATATTCTTGCTTTCAGCATTCAGTCCATAAAACAGGAGGGCTGTACTCCATCCTCGGCGTCAAACAAACTGTTTGACATGACCAACAACCTGATCATCTTCGACAAGGGGAACATCCAGGGCGGATGCTATTCCTGTCTGAACGGGGATTGCGCCTCAGTCCTGCCCGCCACCGTGCACTTCGAAAGCAACATGTATTGCTTCACGCCCAGCGGGAATAGCTGCACTCTCCCCACCAATCGCGCGGCTTTCTATAGCAGCGATGACCCTCCGAACCAGGCCGCTAATTGCGCCCGGACGACCACCTATTCCAACCTGAGTGCATGGCAGGACATCGGAGAGGATAAGACCAGCGTGCTGAAGAACCCGTTCAGCAGTTCGAGCTCTTCGAATAACGACTATTCGCTGAGCGTTTCGCCGGGGGTTGGTTTTGTTCCCTTCGATCCCGGCGAGGCTGGCACAACCGGCAACACCATCCCGGTGCTCACGGTGCCGGCGACGTTCCCCACACAGTCGTTCGATCCGTCCGAGTTTTAGCCCTGGAAGATTAAGACGCGGCTCTCGAGTCGACAACTATTTGCGCGGCGTTTGCAATGTGCAGTACGCGTTCATATCGTTGGCGATTTGCATCGCACCGTCGAACGTGTCCGGAACCAGATGGGCGGCATCGCCGACCGTGAGCACCGTTACCGGCGAGGTGATCGAGTTCGCCCAGTCCAGTCCCTGTGGGATCGCTCCGCCCAGGTCATTCTGCGCACCGAACACCACCCGCACCACCGCCGTGTAATTCAGGATCGGCGAATCGTCTGACATGACGCTGTCGTGATGGAGCAAGGTCGCATAAGTAGGGCTGTGGGTTTTCATTCCAGCCGAACAGTAAGGGCCGGAATAGGTGCTGTCCACCAGCGAACCGGCCGTGAGGTAACACTCGCCCAGAGGTCCTTGCCCGGTAGTGGTTTGGTAGGGTGGCTGGTCACAAATACAGCCATGATCGAGGCGTCCGAACATGGGGCCGCTGGCCACTTCCACCATGTCAAAGACGCGCGTGCTCCCGCTTCCCAGGCCGTAGTGTGCCAAGCTATACGCAACCACGCTGGAACCTGCGCTCACGCCGGTCGCGCACATGGCCGTGCCACTCGGGTGGATCAGCGGTGAGGTGCTGCTATAAACCCAATTGGCGAGGGCCGCATAGCGGCAGGACACGGCTCTGGGACCATTTGGGGCCGGTCCCTGCAGCCAGCCGTTGTTTCCGCCGGTGAAGTATGGCTGGACAGCGGTAAACCCAGCCTGCACCGTCGAGCCAACCACCAGCTCCCCATACGCGAAGCTCTGATCGTAGGCCGTGGTCGCCCCCCCGGTCTCAATGAAGATGATGGCGCCTTTCGAGCTTCCTGGATTCGTGACCTTTATCGTGGCCGGAGTTGCCGCCACGCCTGAGCCGTCAATTCCCGAGCACTGAATGCTGAGGGAATAGCAGGTGCTGTTGCCCACGCCGCCGGCAGCGCATTTTGTAGTTCCGATCAAGGTGACCCCGCCATTGATCGGATCTGCGGTTTGGGCGTGCGCCGGAGCCGCTGCCATGGTGAGAGCGGCCAGCACGAGCATCACGCAAACCGTGACGATTCCCGCTCCGTAGGTCCGATCCAGCGCCGACACAACCGGATGAAGCCTCGAGTCGCCGGTCCGCTTTTCTGTCGTGCGCTCGAAAGTCATTCTCTCCATAAATTCATTCACCTTTGCACTCTCTGACTGCACAAGTTTTCGATTGCTGGGGAAGGAGTTGTCTCGTCCCCGATTATTGCTGCAGCAACACGGTCACGTTGTTACTGGCCTGGTTGGCCGACGCCACGTCCAGCTTCCCGTCGCCGTTGAAGTCCGCCGCAGTCACCGCTGCCGGTGCTTCTCCTGCCGCGTAGCATACCTTTTCCTTGAACTGGCCTGACTTGTTCAGTTGATTCGGCAGGACACCAACCGAGTCAGCTTCTGAATTCGCGACAATGAGATCCTGTTGCGTGCTGTTGCCCTGCAGCGGGGCCGCGACGACAGACAGCGGATTGGCGCACACCCCCGCAGCCCTCGCCGCACGAAAAGTTCCGTCGCCATTGCCCAGCAGCACGCTCACGCTGGCATCGTTGTAGTTGGCGACCGCGAGATCGATCTTGCCGTCGCCGTTCAAGTCCGCCGCTGCCACGGAGGTTGGAACTCCCTTGCACAAAGTGCTCCCAATGCAGCTGCTCGATTTCAGGGTGAAGGTTCCGTCGCCATTTCCTAGCAGCACAGACACCGTGGCTCCGACCTGGTTGGTCACCGCGACATCCTGCTTGAGATCTCCATTGAAGTCTGCCGCAACGACGGCGTTGGGATTCGTGCCCGCTGCGGAACTGATGGGAGATCCGAATGTGCCGTCCTGATTGTTCAGAAGAACGATGACGCCACCCGGGTTTGTCGAATTGCCCGCGTCGGCCACTACGATGTCCGAATACCCATCTCCGTTAAAATCCGCGGACGCGATGGAGACCGCGGCTATCGCACCCAGGCTGTAATTCACACCAAGGTTGAAGCCGGTACACGTGGAGTTGCCAAGCAGCACGGTCACGTCGCCGCTGAGCGAGTTCACGACTGCCACGTCCGGAATGCCATCTTTATTGAAATCTGCCGTAACAATGCCCACCGGATGATTGTCGGTACTTGCACTCAGTCCGGGCAGAAACGTGCCATTCCCGTTGCCCAACAGCAAGCTGACGGTATTGGAGCCTGCATTGGCGACGGCGAGATCCGCTGTGCCGTTGCAACTGAAGTCTGCGCTGGTGATTGCCTGAGGATTCTGCAAGGTCACTTGGCTCCCGGGCACGCCTCCATAGTTCAATGCGGTTTGGAAAGTTCCATCGCCGTTGCCATAAAGCACGGTGACTTGCCCGGGCAGAAGATCGGCGTTAGCGATGACCAGATCCTGGTTCGCATCGCCGTTCATGTTCGCGGCCACTGCCGCCACTGTCTTGGGCCCGGTGGCATACTGCACGCCAGGCTGGAAGGTGCCGTCACCGTTGCCCAGCAAGATGGTGACATCGTTGCCCGAACCGTCCGCTACGACCAGATCGAAGTGGCCGCTGCTGGTGAAGTTTCCCACGGCAACGGTTTGAGGATAGGCTCCGGCGTTGATCGTGGTGGCTGGCTGAAACGTTCCGTTTCCGATGCCGAGCAGAATGTTAACGCTGTTTCCCACCGAGTTGGCCACAGCGAGATCTGGAATCCCGTCGCCGTTGAGGTCTGCAACGGCGACCGAAACCGGGCTCGCGCCGGTGGACGGAGATGTCAGGGCAGTGAAGTTGCCCTTGCCATTCCCAACCAGAACGCTCACCGTGTTGTCCGCGCCGTTGGTGATGACGATGTCGGGAAATCCGTCGCCGTTAATATCCGCAATCGCGACGGAATTGGGACCGTGTCCTATGCTGTAGGTCTTCGGAGCATTGAAGTTCACGCCGTTGCCCAGAAAAACGCTCACAGTGTTATCGACGGAGTTCACGACCACCATGTCCACTTCTTTGGGCTTGCCCATGAAGTTACCCAACGCGAGTGCTGCTGCCCCCTTGCCGGCGGCACATAGAGAGCCGCCGCGGGCCCCATTGCATCTCGAAGTCGCGAAGGTTCCGTCTCCGTGCCCCAGGAATAAAGAAATTGAGTTTCCAGATGCGCTTACCGCAACCAGATCCAATTTCCCGTCGCCGTTCACGTCCGCCGTGGCCACCGCAATAGGAGAGCCGATCAAGTAGTTTGCGGGAGGAAGCAGTCCATTCACACAGTGTGCGGTTCCGCTGGTGCAGCCGAGGAGCACATTAATCTCGCCGCTGCCAAATCCCGCCACCGCTATGTCGTTGAGACCGTCGCCGTTGAAATCCGCCACTGCTACCTGTCGCGCTCGCTTGCCAACGACATAAGTGGGCCCAGCCGCGAGGCCGACGTACGTACCGGCAAACGCATCGAGGGGGAGTATCACAAAGCACAAGGCCAACGCCAGCAGGCCACTGAAGTGGTACAACCTAGACTTGCCGAAAGAGGTGCGCAATGGGATCCTCATTCTCGTCGATATCTTCAAGCAGGAAACTGATCAGGTTTTTGCCGTGCGGGCAGAACCTAGCCAGCGATCAAATGGGGGATGGACAAAGGACTGTACTCGCCAAGAAAACAGCACCAAGGTCACTCAGGAGGCTTTTTCCCACCTGTTATTGTTTGAACATTGTGCCTTGGGAGTACTGGGGTGTCAATCCGGGACAGCAAAAACTTTCGGTTAGGTTTGGATAGAGACTAAAGTCTCCGGCTGAAGACTAGCTCTTGAACTGTAGTTTCGGCTCTAGACAAAGGTCTCCATTGCCAACCAGCAGGTTCGATAGTAAGCTAACTCGATCTCAGTAGGTCAGTCGGTCCCTCCCCGAAAAACCAGACGGATGTCCTATTTTGTAGTTCATATTTTGCCTGCGGAGGCATTCCTGTGATGGTGGTTCGCAATTGGTGTCGCCCGGTGCTGTTCAGTTGTGCCGTCATTCTGGCGGCGTCGTTCGCCCTGGCCCAGTCGCCCAGTGAAGGCGCAAAAACGGCTGGCAGTGGAACTCCCCATCCACCGGTTGCGGCGAACGCGGCGCCAGCCAAGCCCAACTCCAAGAACAGCGGCATGAGCGTCATCCAGCACGTCGTGTTCATCATCAAGGAGAATCGCACCTTCGACAATTATTTTGGAGCTTTCCCTGGCGCCAACGGCGCCACCAGCGGGCCCATTTCGACCGGCCAAGTGATCCCGCTCGGCCATTCGCCGGACTTCACCTATCCGCAAGACCCGGAGCACGATTTCGGCAGTGCCCAGGTGGGGACGGATGGCGGGAAGATGGACCACTTTGATCTGATCGGGGATGGCAACGTCAACGGCAATTTTCTGGCGTACACGCAGATGCAGCAGGCCGACATTCCCAACTACTACGCCTACGCGCAGAACTTTGTTCTGGCCGACAACATGTTTTCCTCCATCAAGGGGGACAGTTTTACCAATCACCTTTATACCGTCGCCGCCCAGGACAACGGGGCGATCGGACTGAAACAGCCACACCCCACCGGCAATCCGGGCTGGGGCTGCGACGATTCGCCGAACAACCTTGCTCCGCTGATGGACGCCCAGGGCAATCTGAGCCTGGAGTTCCCGTGCTGGGATTTTCAGACCTTGGCCGACAGCTTACAAAACGCTGGCGTCTCCTGGAAGTTCTACGCTCCGCCGGCAGGCCAGGTGGGTTATAACTTCTCCACCCTCGATGCCATTAATCACATCCGCAATGGCCCGCTATGGACCACCAACATTGCGAACTACACCCAGTTTCCCACCGACGCGGCCGCTGGAAACTTGCCGGCTTTTAGCTGGCTGGTCAACGGCACTGAGAATGATCATCCCTTTGGCACCGGAACCTGTAACAGTGAAAACTGGGCGGTGAATCAGATCAACGCCATCATGCAGGGGCCGGATTGGGATTCGACGGTCATCTTCATGACTTGGGACGACTTTGGCGGCTTCTACGATCACGTTCCGCCGCCGACGTTGGACCAGTTCGGGCTGGGACCGCGCGTCCCTTTGATCATCATTTCCCCGTACGCCAAAATGGGCTCGCCCGGGCCGGGCTACATCACGCACACACAATATGAATTCTCCTCGATCCTTAAGTTCGTCGAGGAACTCTACGGTCTGCCGCCGCTCACGGAGCGCGATGCCAACGCCAACGATACGACCGACAGCTTCGACTTCACGCAGTCGCCGCGATCGCCGCTGATCCTGACGCCGCGCCATTGCCCCATCATTTCCACCACGATTATTCCCTTTGGCGGTCAGGCCGTGGGCACAACCAGTCCTTCCTACAATCTGACCGTCTACGATTGGGGAACCAGCAATATCAAGGTCAGTAGCATCACGACGACCGGGGATTTTTCCCAGAAAAACACTTGCACCGGCAAGACACTTACACCCGGACATTTCTGTTTTTCCACAGTAACGTTCACGCCCACCGCTCAAGGGACCAGAACCGGAACGCTGACCGTCACCGATACCGATTCGTCGAGCCCGCAGGTGGTGAATCTGGTGGGCACCGGAAGCCAGGGAGAACTCTCGGTGTACTATCCGGGGTTAACATTCTCTCAAGTTGCCTTCGGGCATGCCTCTGCCCCAAAGCCGGTGACTCTTACCAATGTGGGCAGTACCCCGCTCACAATCTCAAGCGTGCAGGTCGTCGGCGGATTTAGCCAGACCAACAATTGCGGCAGCAGCCTGGCGGCGGGGGCATTCTGCACCTTCAACGTGAGTTTCAAACCCAGTACAGCCACCGCGGTGCCTGGGTGGCCGACGTTCTTCGGCAATCTGATCATTAACGATAGCGACCCTGCGAGCCCGCAGACCGTTTTGCTCGGTGGAACGGGCACGGCGGTCACAATGGCCCCGACCAAGGTCACCTTCGCTGCTCAAGCGGTGGGCACAACCAGTGCGCCGGTGCCAGTGAAAGTGAGCAATAGCGGCACCAACACGCTCACCTTCGGAAGCATCCAGTCCACTGGAGACTTTGCCGAAACTGATAATTGCCTGGGTGGAGTCGCTCCGAAAAGCATGTGCGCCATCAACATCACCTTCACGCCCAGTCAATCGGGGACGAGAACTGGGACAGTAGTCCTGAACGACAACGATGGCACAAGCCCCCAGGTCATCAGATTGACTGGTACTGGGAATTAGGCCGTCCGTAGACAAGGTTTCTAAACAATTCTTACGACTGAGCATGGGAGAGGGTTGCAACAATGGGAACAGGTAAGTGGTTGGCGTTCGGCGCCGTGATGTTGGCGGGCATTCTGGTTTTGGCTGGTTCCTGGCAGGCAAGCGGGAGTCAAGCTTCGGAACATTCCACGGATGCAACCACGCTTGCCGGGATCAACTCAGATCGGGCGCAATCTGCTCCTGCGGACGATTCCCCGAAGGCACGCCTTGCTCGGAATATCCTGCAAGCTCCCATGAGCTTCGAAGCGAATCAGGGTCAGTCGGATAGCCACGTGAAGTTCCTCTCGCGCGGAACCGGCTACACGTTGTTTCTCACCTCGTCCGAGGCGGTTCTCGCTTTGAGTTCGGCGAACACCCGCGTAGCCCCGCAGGGACAGACCTCGGGTTTCGGATCGAATCCCGGCAATCCCTTGTCCGTGGGAAATCTTGACCGCACGCCGCAGCCATCCACGGCTGCAGTTGGGCCGCGCCCGGCTGCACGGGAAGATGTTCTGCAGATGCGGTTGGTGGGTGCGAACTCCGCCCCGCAAGTCTCAGGTGCGGATGAGACGTCGGCGAAAAGCAACTACTACATCGGTAATGATCCCAGTAAGTGGCGGGTGAATGTCAGCAACTTCGCCAAGGTTCACTACGCCGCGGTCTATCCCGGTGTGGATCTGGTTTACTACGGCAACCAGCGCCAGTTGGAATACGACTTTGTAGTTGCACCCGGAACTGATCCGCGCGTCATCACTCTGGGATTTGCCCAGCCCAACGCCGCCAACAAGGATCTTCCGCTGCGCATCAGCGCTGACGGCGATCTGGTCGTGCATCTCTCCGGCGGTGACGTCAGTTTCCACAAGCCCGTCGTCTATCAGACCACCGGCAGCGGACGCGACCAGACCAAACAGCCGGTTGACGGCCACTACATGCTAAAGGCTGATGGTCAGGCGGGATTTGAACTCGGTCCCTACGATCACAGCAAGCAGCTCGTGATCGATCCGATTATCTCTTTCGCGACCTACCTCGGCGGAAGCAACGAAGATCTCGCAATCGGGATCGGCGTCGACAAATTCACGGACGTGGTCATCGCTGGCAGCACACGCTCCGCCGATTTCCCGCTGTTCACTCCGCTCGAGACCTACCATGGCGGAACTTGCGCAGGCTTGCCGTGCCGCGACGTTTTCGTCAGCAAGTTCAACCCCACCGGAACCAAGCTGCAGTATTCCACCTACATCGGCGGCAGCAATGACGATGTCGCGACACAACTTGTTCTCGACATGGCGGGCGACATGTTTGTCGCCGGATACACGTTGTCCGCCGATTTTCCAGTAACTTCGAGGGCCTTCCAGAAAACTTTCGGTGGCGGCACCGTCACCGGCGATGCGTTCTTTTTCGAACTGGCGTCGAAAGGCATCGGCCTCGAATTCGCCTCCTATCTCGGCGGCAGCGGCGAGGATATGGCCTACGGCATGGCGGTGGACGGTGTTCCCAGCGCCACTCCTAATGTCTACATGGTTGGTTCCACCACTTCGACGAATTTCCCGACCACCACGGGCGCCTTTCAGAGGACCTGCGGATTGAACCAGCAGGGAACTTGCTCCAACGGCTTTGTAACGAAAGCGAACTCCAAGGGCTCGATGCTGGTCTACTCCACGTACCTGGGTGGATCGGGCGGCCTGGGTGATGCCGCCTACGGAATTGCGGTCGACGTCAACGAGAACGCATACATCTCCGGCATTACCGGCTCGCCCAACTTCCCAACCACCTCCGGCGCTTACAAGACTACGTGCGGATCCGATGGCTTATGCAACGGAAGTTATGACGGTTTCGTCAGCGAACTTACGTTCGCCGGAACCGGCTTGGTGTTCTCCACCTTCCTGGGTGGAAGCAGCTACGACTACACCGCTGGAATTGCGGTAGACAGCGTGGGAGGGATCTACGTTTCCGGCAACACCATCTCCACCGATTTCCCCACAACCGCTGGCGCGGCCCAGACCACATTCGGCGGCATGTCTGTAGGATGTTCTCCCACCACCGGCGCGATTTGCGGCGACGTGACTGTGACCAAACTCAATCCCGGCGGCGCGACTCTGGCCTATTCCACGTATCTCGGCGGCAGCCTCGATGAGTATCCCGGAATGTCGATGGCGGTCGATGCCAGCGGGAACGCCTACATCACCGGCCAAACCGATTCCACCAACTTTCCTTTGGTCAAACCCTTCCAGCCCACCTATGGCGGTGGCGCGAGCGATGCCTTCGTCACCGTCGTAAACTCTACGGGCACCGCGTTCACTTCCTCGAGTTATCTTGGCGGCAACGGTCAGGACTTCGGCTACCGCACCGCACTCGACCCGGCCGGAGATATTTACGTCACCGGGGGAACGCTCTCGACGAACTTCCCGGTCAAAGCTGGAGATTTCCAAACGATCTGCGGCACCGACGGCACTTGCAACGGCGGGCTGATGGACTCCTGGACGGCCAAGCTGGTCGCGTCTGCCGACCTCTCCATCAACAACTCCGGCACACCCAATCCGGTGATGAGCGGAGCCAACCTCACTTACACGATTGTGGTCAAGAACAACGGTCCCGACACGGCGGTAAACATTTCGATGAAAGACGTCACTCCCACCGGTACCACGTTCTTCAGCGTCAACCCGAGTGCGGGAAGTTGCACCACGCCCACTGTAGGCGGCACCGGCACGGTCGACTGCACCGTGGCCTCGATGCCTAACGGATCGAAGCTGACCATCTCCCTGGTCGTCAACGTGACCGCGGGCTCGGGCAGCGTGATCCAGGACAAAGCCAGCGTGAACGCCACCACCTTCGATCCCAAGCGCGGCAACAACGCGGTGAACAACTCGACAAAGGTGGACTAAGACGGCTCATCGCTGAACCACAGAATTTGTCATCCTGAGCGAAGGTGTGGCCTAAGAAAAGCGCAGGCCACACCGCACTCGAAGCATCCCTGAAATCTAAACGGCTCCCCTGGCGTTGCAAGGCCCTTCTGATCCGCGGCCGGCCAGCGGTGCGGCCCATGTCTTTGGGAAGTTATCTCCGAGTATTTTCTTAAATATACCTTGACACGTATATGCGTTATAGAGTATATAAAGAGCGTGGAATCCGTTTTTGAAATCATTGCGGAGCCGAACCGCCGCGCGATATTGAGCCTCTTGGTCTCGTCCCAACAGTCGGTGGGAGAGATCGAGCGCCAGCTTCGTATGCCGCAGCCGACCGTGTCCAAGCACCTGCGCGTGCTCCGCGACGCGGGCTTCGTGGAATCGACGGTGGACGCACAGCGCCGTCTGTACCGGCTGAAACCCGAACCATTTGAGGAACTGGATGACTGGCTCGCCCGGTTCCGCCGGTTCTGGTCCACCCACGTAGATGCCCTCGAACGCCACCTTGATCGCATGGATCAGGACCGCATGGATCAATTAACACAGACGAAAGGGAAGACAAAGGAGAAGACGACGCGGCCCCAACCGCGAACGTGAAAAAGGAGGAACGAAATGAAAATCAAACTGACCAGCGTGTACGTGGACAGCCAGGACAAGGCCCTGCGCTTCTATACGGAGGTACTGGGCTTTGCCAAGAAGGCCGATTTCAGTCAAGGCCCATATCGCTGGCTGACCGTGGCCTCGCCCGAGGAGCCGGAAGGCACTGAGCTGCAGCTGGCGCTGAGCTGCAGCTGGCGCTGAACAGCAACCCCGCAGCCAAAGCGTATCAGCAGGCGATCTTTCAACAGCACCAGCCTGCGGCCAACTTCATTACCGACGACGTCAAGAGCGACTACGAGCGGATCAAGGCCCGCGGCGCTGAGTTCACCATGCCGCCCACCGACGTGACCGGCTCGACCATTGCGATGCTGAATGACACCTGCGGCAACCTCATTCAGCTCACCCAGCTGATGCGCTGGTAGGGCGGACGTTCAGCAGGCTGATTTAAGGAGAAGATAGATGACCGATCACCTGCAGTACACACCGGGGCCGGCCAGCGGGGCGCGGGTACAAAAGGACCGGGGACAAAACGGTGAAGAGAAGTGGACGCTCATTCTGGTCCGGGAACTGCGCCACTCGCCGGAAAAAGTCTGGCAGGCGCTCACCGACCCGGCGCATTTGCGCGAGTGGGCTCCTTTCGACGCCGATGGGAGCCTGGGTACGATTGGGGCCACGGTGAACCTCACCACGGTAGCAGCGCCCAGGCTGCAGGTTTCCGAAACAACCGTGAAGCGAGCCGACGCTCCCAGGTTGCTTGAGTACAACTGGGGTAACCACGATATGAGGTGGGAACTCGAAGCCCTTGGTGGCGGCACGCGTCTCACGCTATGGCACAACATCGATCGCCGCTTCATTTCCATGGGTGCCGCGGGGTGGCACATTTGTTTCGATGTTCTGGATCGACTTCTCAGCGGAACACCCATCGGCCGCATCGTGGGTGGCGAGGCGATGAAGTCCGGCTGGCAGCGCCTCAACACGGAGTACGCCAGGCAGTTCGGTATTGAAGCGCCCAACTGGCCGCCACAGGCGGCTCAAAAGGCGTGAGATGGGGAGGATCGCAAAACAATGCACCAACCGCTTAAGGGGAATAAAAAAGTGTCGCCCGAACAACGTAAAGAACTGCTCGCAGCATTGAAGGCCCGTTTTGAGAAAAATATGAACCGCCATAAAGGTCTTGAATGGGCTGCGGCACAAGCAAAGCTGGAAGCGAATGCTGAGAAACTGTGGTCACTCAGTGAAATGGAACGAACTGGCGGTGAACCGGATGTTGTTGGTCATGACAAAAAGACGGGCGACTACATTTTTTATGATTGTTCAGAGGAAAGTCCTAAGGGCCGCAGAAGTCTTTGCTATGACCGGGAAGCACTGGATTCAAGGAAAGAAAATAAACCAAAAGATAACGCGATGGATATGGCAGCTGCCATGGGCATTGAGCTTTTAACCGAAGAACAATATCGAGAGCTGCAGAAACTGGGAAATTTCGATACCAAAACGTCGAGCTGGGTGAAAACACCTTCTGCTATCAGAAAACTCGGTGGCGCACTCTTTTGTGATCGCCGCTTCGACACGGTTTTCGTGTATCACAACGGTGCGGAATCTTACTACGCTGCCAGGGCATTCCGTGGCTGGCTAAGGGTCTAACGCAAAAAATCTCATGTCTACACGGCCGGTGGCCGGTCTCGGCTTTGAGTGGGGCCTCGAACACACCGATCAATGGAGGACGAACTAATCATGAAAGAAGCCACCCTACGCTCGATTCTTCGCTGGATTCACATCGTCGTTGCCATTCCGATACTCGGATATATCTATAGTCCGTTTGAAAAACTTCCGGACTACGCCCCTCCAACTCGGTTTGTCTTCCTTCCTGTAATGGTCCTTTCGGGATTGTGGATGTGGAAAGGCCATGTCGTTCGACGACTGATTTCGAAGAGAGCAGCCCAGTGATTTGCGTCACTCGTTCAGCGGCCTTGGACATGGACTCTTAGGTGTTACGGGATGTGAGGTCGGTTCAATGGCGCCGCTAGACTGATATACTTTGCAGCGCCCATTCAATGCTCGCGGGTTGCTACTCGCTCACTTGGGATTCCCGGCGATCTCGGCGGCAAGCGTCAAGGAGGGCGTGAAATGGCGACCTACACCGTTGGAGAGTCACAACGCAAGGCTGCAAGAGTGGTGGGAGTTGTGTACCTATTCGACTTTGTTGCAGTCTTTGATCAGTTCTATGTTCGCAAGCGTCTCATTGTCGACAACAATGCTGCCGAAACGGCACAAAACATCATCGCGCATGAATGGCTATTTCGCCTCGGCATTGCCGTGGATCTGGTTGAGATGGCCGCCCTTGTAGTGCTGGCTACAGCCCTATACGTGACCCTCAAAACAGTAAACCAGAACCTCGCCTTGCTCGGGGTCTTTTGGAGACTTATGGAGGCGGTGATCTGCGTGGTCATGACCCTGAGCAGCTTCGACGTTCTCCGGGTGCTGAGCGGTGCTGAGTCCCTGCAGGTATTTGAAGCAGACCGATTGCACGCCTTGGCAACGATATATCTTGGGGCGCATGGCGACGGGTACAACGTTGCCGAGATGTTCTTGGGATTGGGATCCACGGTATTCGCCTATTTGTGGTTTAAGTCGAGATTTATTCCCAGGGCGTTGGCTGCCTGGGGAGTGTTTTCGTCGCTGTTGTTGGCAACCTGTACTGTTGCTTTCATCATTTTCCCCGTTTCGACGATCTAGCTGACCCCGCCTGCTACATACCCATCGCGATTTTCGAGCTAACGATGGGATTTTGGCTTCTTATCAGGGGATTGCGGCCATCTGGGATGGCTGATGCCGGCAAGGAATAGGATCGAGCGCAGCCGGGTACAGCCTGACCCGAATGAAAAAGGCGTGTTCTGTGCGGTTTGTCGGCTAATCGGAAACTGACTCCCCACCCGACCTATCCTCCTGTTGACGCTGACCTTGAATTTGCGGTAGTCATGCATCCAACATGATTCCAATCATCCCTATTAAGTTCGCACGCAGGCTGCCACCATCTTTCCGGCTGCCATCGAACCAGAAGAGGCTTCCACCTGCGGAGGTTGCAGGTTACGCTGAGCGCAGCTAAATTAGATGCGAAGTTGGAGCTGAGCATGAAAAAATCCATCCCGGCGGAATCTGCCTCTGCATTAATTGACCAACTGATCGCAAAACTTACAGACTGGCGTGGCAAAACGTTGGCCAGCGTCCGCAAGGGCGTCCTTGCGGCCGACCGGGAGATCATCGAGGAGTGGAAGTGGATGGGAAGCCCAGTGTGGTCGCATGACGGAATCATCGCGGTCGCGACCGTGCTCAAAGATAAAGTGAAGCTTACTTTTGCCCATGGGGCGAACATCCCAGATCCTGACAAGATCTTCAACGCGGGCCTCGGAGGCAACGCGTGGCGAGCGATCGATTTGTTTGAGGGCGATAAGATCAATGAGCGTGCTCTAAAAAATCTTGTCCGTGGCGCGGTTGATTACAATCAGATCAAATTGAAGAGAACAGCATTTGCGGGTACTCGATCGAAAGCACGTAAAAGTAAAAAATGAGGGCAAAGGTTGGCGGTTCAGAAACCTGCTTGTTTCTCATCCGGATCTGCCCCAGACGGTGCTTCACCAATCTACATGCCAGCACTCGGCCCCTTGACCTGCGCCAGCAGGCCACGCCCGCGGCGTTCCAGGATCAGGCCCTTCACGCGGCCCTGGTCCGAGGCGGGCCAGAGTTCCTCCAGCGCCTTCCAGGCTTGCTCTTCGCGGCCGCTGTAAAGGTAGTTCAGCACGATGGTGAGAACGCGGCGCACCGTCGGCAGTTGATCGGTGAATAGCTTATCGTTATAGCGCGAGTGGCGAAACTTCTCGAGGTCGGCGCTGGTAAGCTGGCCGCGTGCGTCGTCGATCAATTTGTCATACTCCGGCTGGAACTGCCCGCTCACATCCACCAGGCTGTCGCCTTGCAGTCGCAGAATGACTTGCGGGATCACCGCCATGGGGTGCGGCACCAGGAAGTAATCGAGACTGATCTCCGAGCCGCGGATGAGCACGGTTCCATCCGCCTGCTTTTCAAAGGTGAGCGGCGACTTGCTTTCAATCTTGCGCAACACCCGTGCCGTGCCGCCCAGGCTGACGATGGTGTAGGTGAAGCAGCAGCGCAAATTGCCGGAAAAGCCGTCGATGACCAGATCCGGCTTGCCATCTCCATTGATATCGGCGCCGGAGATCTTGTCGACCGTGAGCGCCCAATCTCTCGCCGCGGTCGTCACCGTTCCTTTTGCTGAAGTGATGGTGGCGCGGCAACGGTCGGTCGGCGTCTTCGTGCCGGGACGCAGGCGCAGAGTAAATCCGGTAAAGCGCTCGGGATGCAGTTGGTAGCCCTTGACGTAGGGACAGGTAAAGTCGGCATCGGCCGGCTTTTCGCCGGGCCTGAGGGTAGGCGGGCGCATCGCGGGCCGGTCATCATCATCGTCGTCATCTTTGTCCCTGTTCTTGACCTGTCCCTGAGCCAGGACAAGGGGAAGGAGAAGGATTGCACTTAGGAAAGTCAGAAACAGTTTCTTCGTCATTTGAAAGACTTGGGGCCCTTTTCTAAGTAGGATTCTTGGATTCTTCTTGGTTTGCAGTTCTAAATACTATTTTTCCTCGCGGCGCGGCAGGTGGCAAGTGGCAAAACTGCATCATCGGTAACCGGCGCGGCAAGGCTTGTGCGTTACTGTCCAGTCCCTATCAGATTGTAGGTTTCCGGGCTGCTGATATCGTTGTTGTTCAGAGTCAGCGTGCCCTTGCGTGTGCCGGTAACTGTCGGCGAGAAGACAACGTTGATCGTGCAAGTTCCTCTGCCCGGCACTCCCCCCACACAGTTATCGGTCTCGCTGAAATCGCCGCTGACCACGATGTTGGCGAAAGTCAAGCTTGCCGTGCTGTGGTTGGCCAGAGTCACCGGCTTGGGCGGGCTGGAGGTGCCCACCGCTTGGGAGCCAAAACTGAGGCTGCCGGGAGAGAAGCTGACGCCGGTTGCAAGGCCGGAAACCCTGACCGTCTGCGGGCTTGCAGGATCGTCGTCGGAGATAACCAGGTTGCCCCAGAAGTTGGGCGACGCGGGCAGCGAAGTGGCGAACGTCGGCGCAAACGTTATTTTGAAGACGCAGTTGGCTCCCGGCGCCACGCTCTGCCCACAGGTGTTGGTCTGGGAAAAAGATGACCCGACCATCTTTACGTTCGTGATGTTCAGCGGCGTGCTGCCTTGATTGGTCAAGGTCACCGATTGACTCGCAGATGTGCCGAAAACACGTTTGCTAAAAATCAAGCCTGGGTAGTACACCGGGAGCGAAACGTTCGAGCCAGTGCCGGTGAGAGTCACGACTTGCGGGCTGCTCGGGTCGGTATCGGTGATGGTCAAGGTTCCGGTTCTCGGTCCCGTCGCGGTGGGAGTGAACGTGACCTTGAGGCGGCATTGGCCGCCTGGACCCACTTTCGGGCACGGTCCGGTGTAAGCAAAGTCGCCGGTCGTGGTAATGCTCTTGATGATCAGACCGGTGGTGCCATAGTTGGAGAGGGTAAACGTGTAGGCAGGGGTGGTAGAACCAACCGCCTGGCCGCCGAAAGCAATCACGCTGGTCGATGGGATCGGGCAGCTGTGAGTCTGTAAGATCAGCGGGGAGAGCGGCGCCTGCGTGAAGTCGAAACTGTCGGTAATATCGTTGGCGTTGGCATCCCGGGCCGTCAATGGCGGCAGCCCAAAGAGTTCCTCGATAAACTTGAGGACCGACGAAAATTCGTACTGTGTATGCGAGATGTAGCCGGCCTTGGCGTAGGGTGAAATCACCAGCATCGGCACTCGCGGACCCAGCCCAAAAGAATCCACCACCGGCGGAGTGACATGGTCGTAGAAACCACCGAAATCGTCCCAAACGAGGAAGATGGCGGTGGTGTTCCAGTCAGGTCCCTGCATGATGGCGTTGATCTGGTTGACCGTCCAGTTCTCGCCGACACATATCGAACAGAGGTTGGGATGTTCCGATTCCAGTCCCGTCGCCAACCAACTCACCGCTGGCAAAGTGCCGTTCTGCGCATCGGTGACGAATTGTGTTGCGGGGAAGACATTGTTCCAAAGCGGGCTGTAGCGGATGTGGCTGATCGCATCCAAAGTGGAGAAATTGTGTCCCCACACTCCTGCGGGAGGAGCATAGAATCCCCAGGAGACTCCGGCATTTTGCAGGCTGTCTGCCAGGGTCTGGAAATCCCAGCACGGCGGTTGCAGGCTGATATTGCCCTGCCCATCGATCAGGATCGCGAAAAATCCCGCCGGTGAATCGCACCCCCAAGCCGGATTGCTGCCGCCCCCGTTGCCGGGAAGACTCATGTCAATCGAGCCATTGCCCTGCGCAGCGACCATGTAGAGATGATTGGCAAAACTGCTGGATTCGATGGAGGAGAACATGTTGTCGGCCAGGACGAAGTTCTGCGCATAGGTGAAGTAGTTCGGAATGTCGGCCTGGGTGAGTTGCGTGTACGCCATGTTATTGCCATTGACGTTGGCGCCATCATTCAGGTCGAAACGATCCATCTTCCCGCCATCCATCCCGGATACCGCCGCATTCCAACCATGGTTGATGTCCCAGGGAAAAGTGACATCCGGCTGGTGGCCCAGGGGAACTACCTGGCCCGTCGACATCGTCCCGGTGGTCGCGCCGTTGGCGCCAGGGTACGTGCCGAAGTAGTTGTCGAAGGTTCGATTCTCTTTGACGATGAATACAACGTGCTGAATCGAGCTCATGCCAGAAGGGAGTCTTGAGGGGGCGCCTAGTTTGCTCTTACCGCCGGGCTCTTGAGCGGGCGTTGTCTTTGGGCCGGAGTTGGCGGCCAGCGCTGCTGAGGCAGGGATGGCTGCCGGCTGTTGGGCAATCGTAGAAGGCGCGAGGAGCATCCACCCACTGACCAGCAATAACAGGCGATTTATCTTCATGCAGGATTCTCCATGGAATCAACGAGTCGACGATCGCCACGATCCGGTAATAGACAAGCCCATTTCCTGGGCAAATCGAACCAAGCCGAGGGACGAACTGCGGCAATTGGCTGCCGCGAACAGATTTATGCCAAAAAATGTCAACCGAATGAGCAAGCGGGGAGGAAAAAACAAGTAGGAATGATGACACCGGCCCCTAGGGAAGTCAAGCACTGTTAAGGCATAAACGACCGGTTTTGCCGGGTGGGGAAATGTGCTTATTTTTTCCCTGGATGAAGCTGTTTGCACAGCCTTAGGTGCACTCCTTCATATGGCACTCAAGTGCCATTTACTGCCCCTGACGGTTAGGACTAAAGTCTCTCAAACGATGTGCTCTGGCCGGGAAAGTTTTTTGGATGTACCCGTCCCGAACGAGTCCGAGCACCCCACTCCATACCGTTCGTGAACGTAAGGATCCCCTGATTGTGAGTGCCAACGCGAAAGGCTTTTTCCCGAAGCGGGCGTCGAGAATGGCGGCGTCCTCGATTGATGTCTTGGTTAACTACCCGTCCTTATAGGAGAAAACAAAGATGGCGCAGAATGTGACTCCGTTACCGGAAAATTCTGAGCGGATCCGTGTCCTTGCCGCTGACAGCACGCGGATGAGCAGCCAGCTGCTTGCCCAGGCGCTGGCGCAGGACACCCAGTTCCGGGTTACCGGCATAGAGCCAAAACCGGCTTCGATCCTGGCCGCGGTGGCCGACGAAAAGCCCCATGTAGTGCTGATGAGTTCTGCATTGGACGAGTCCGCTACGGGGTTTGACCTAATCCGTCAAGTTTCTGCCGCTCACCCCAACACTCGCGTGGTGATGCTGATGGACACCTCCAAACGCTCGGCTGTGGTTGAGGCTTTCCGGTCGGGCGCGCAAGGAGTTTTCTCGCGCACGGAATCTCCAAAAGCGCTGGCGAAGTGCATTTGCAGCGTGCATCAAGGGCAGATCTGGGCCAACAGCTCGGAGTTGCGTTTCCTGCTTGAAGCACTTTGTGAATCGGAGCCGGTGCACGTGGTGGATGCGGGTGGCGAGACGATGCTCTCGAAGCGGGAGCAGGATGTGGTGCGCTGCGTGACGGAAGGGTTGTCGAACCGCGAGATCGCGAGCCGTTTGGGACTGACCGAACACACGGTGAAGAACTATCTGTTCCGCATCTTCGACAAGCTGGGTGTCTCCAGCCGGGTTGAGGTCGTGCTCTATGCCTTCCGCTTTCGCAAGGATCTAGTTGGGGAGCGTGTAGCCGAAAGCACATGCGTGCAATGCTCCAAAGCCTACGCTGGTGCACAAGCCGTCAAGGTGACCCCGCGAGTTGCTACGCCTCTGGCTGCGAAGAGGGCAATGGACTCTGCCCAGGAGTTGGCGCGCCGGGCTCGCGTGTAGTCGCAATTGCCCCGCGACCAGGAAGACCTTTCTGGCGGGGTTCTGGGTCTTTCCTCACTTCGCTTGGCCTCACGCAGGCCTCTGGGCGGAGTGTGCCCAACGCACGGCATTCCTCGAACCTAGGCTATTTCTTGAAGGGACACATCCGGCGCTGTGGCCTTCTGCGGCGCGGTACGCTGGGCACGGGTGGGGCAGATCACGTCAAGCAACGGCACAGCCATAAACGTAGTGACCAGAGCCATGACTACCATCATCGAGAACAGCGCGGGCGAGATGACTTTAATGTCGAGTCCGATGTCCAGGATGACCAGTCCCATCAGACCGCGGGTATTCATCAGCGTGCCGAGTCCAGCAGCTTCCTGCCAGGGCATGCCGCTCAAGCGTGCGGCCGCCATGGAGCCGCCCAGCTTGCCTGCTGCCGCTACCAGAATGATCAGACCACAGTAGAACCACGTCGCCGGCGCTCTCAGTAATCCGATGTTGGTGCGCAGCCCGGTAAAGGCGAAGAACAGAGGCAACAGGAGAGTGATGGTGACGGTTTCGAAGCGGTCGAGAATGTAGCGGACGAACTTTGGTTCCTTGGGCATGATCGCGCCCATCAGGAAAGAGCCGAACAGCAAATGGATTCCCAGCCGTTCGGTGCACAGCGCGGAAGCCAGCGCCAGCAGCACCAGAAATGCCATGCGGTTCTCATTGATCTCACCGTACTTGTAAAAGGTACGCAATAAACCGCGAAGCAGAAAACGCACTCCATAAATCATGACGGCTGCGAACAGCAGGATGCCGCCCAGTGTCACCCAAATGGGGGTGCTCTGGTGAGCGGCGCGGATGAGCACCACAATGTAAGCAAGAATGCACCATCCGGTAACGTCATCGACTGCGGCACAGGCGATGGCCACGGTTCCCAGTTTGCTCCTTATCATGTCGCGCTCGATGAGAATGCGCGCCAGCACCGGGAACGCAGTCACGCTCATGGCGGCGCCCATGAACAAGGCGAAGTTGGTGAATGACACGCTATCGTCGGAAAGTCTCGGGTAAAGATACAGCGCGAACAGGGAAGCCAGCACAAAGGGCGCGGTGATACTGACGTGGCTGACCAGGACGGCAGCGTGGCTTTGGTGCTTGAGTTCCTTGGGATCGATCCCAAGGCCCACGAGGAACATGAAGATTACTACGCCGACCTGCCTCAGCGCGTTAAGAAAACCCAGGCTCGCCGGCGGAAATAAGTAGGCAGAGAATTGCGGAGCGATCCATCCCAGCAGGGAAGGGCCGAGAAGGATGCCGGCAAACATTTCTCCCACCACGCGGGGCTGATGAAATTTGCGAAACAGGCTGCCCGTCAGGCGACACACCGCCAGGATGACCGTGATCTGCAGAACCAGGGTGAACAGGTTCGGCATCAATCGCCTCCCTCGGACGCGGCGGGAGCCTGGCGCTCAGCCTGGAATGCGATGGAAGGACAAGCTGAACAGTCCGTCGCTGTGAGCGTGCCCGCCAGCGCCCTGGGATTTGCATTCCGATCAACGGTAGCGAGCAGCGATTGCTCGCCGCAGCCAGTCTCGGAAGAAGATTCCAATGGTGGATTGAGCGAAGCTCGTAGTGTGGTTCCGTCGATGGTGCCCCACCCTGTGAGCTTGGGTGCGCTGGGGAAGCTAAGCGCGAAACTGGCGCCCGACTGTGAGATTGTCATGGTCTGGCCCGAGATTGCGGTGAGGTTCTTCCCGCAGGTCAGGGAACCGAGCTGCGCGGAGTCAATCCGTAAGTTCCAAACGCCATCGATCGAAACCGGCGCCGCCAGATGACGCCCACTCTTGAGTATTCCCACCAGCCCTAACAGAGGCAGAACTACCAGGAAGGTGTAGGCGAAAACGAAATTTCGGTTGGTGTGCGACATTCGCTTTCACCTATCCGGGAAGCGTCTCCGTGGCCAATCAAGCCGCACGGTGGCGAATAACAATACAGGGAATCCCCTTCCTTCATCGGGGGATTCCCTGCAAGACATTTCTTACCCAATCATCGATTCGCGCAGCGGCCTGTCCTTAAAACTCCGGACGGAACGCGTTTGAAGTCAGATCACCCAGCAGCTTGTGCCAGGGATGCTTCTCGTTCTGCTCGACCTCGGCGACCATGCTGCGCATCTTCTCCAGCACTGGCGGAGTCGCGTCGTCGTACACATCACCCTGCAACAGCTTTAGCACGTCCAGGCGGTACATGGGGTCGTTGATGAAGTAGGTGAACAGCACATTGAGCCGGTAGTAGACGGTGATGAAGTCGTACCAGTTCTTGGTTCCCAGGCGCAGTGTATTCTCGTAGGTAGAGAAGCTCTGGCGCGAGAATTCGTTTTTCTCCAAGGCGGCGATGACGTCATGGTGCGCGAAGCGGGAACTGTTGAGCGCAATGCTGACGCCGGTGGAAAAGATGGGATCCACGAAGCGGCCGGCATCGCCAACCATCAAGAATCTGTCGCCGCAGAGCTGTTTCATGGCGTAGCTGTAATCGCCCTCGTCCTTGAAGGGACGGATGCGGTCGGCTTTGCGCAGAGTTTCTTCGAGCTGCGGCCGCGAGGCCACCGATTGCCAGAAGAATTTTTCCCGGTCGGTTTTCGACTTGGCAAAGTTCTTTTTCTGCGTGACCACGCCCAGGCTGGTCACGGTCTCGGTAATCGGAATCTGCCAGATCCAGGTGTTGGAAACGGGCAGGAAGTGGATAAAGATGAAGTCGCGGTGATCGCCTTTTTGGGAGAAGACCTTGCGATCGTAGTTGTCGAACCAGCTGTGAATAGCGTACTGGTCGAACACCGGGTCCTGCACCTTGAGTTTGAGCTGGTTGCCCAGGAAAGTGTTGCGGCCGCTGGCGTCCACGACCATCTTGGCACTAACGTTCATTTCCTTGCCGTTGCGTCCCATGTTGAACCACACCAGAGGCTCTTTGGGGCCAAAATCGACGGAGCTCACCTTAACGCCCTCATAGACACTGGCGCCCAACTTGTTGGCGTGCTGCAGGAGCATCAGGTCGAACTTGCCGCGGTCCACGTGGTAGGTGTAGTTACTGTCGATGCCCTCCTGCTTGCGTTCCGCAAAGGAGATGTCAGCATGGCAATCGGCATCCAGACCCTCCCAGCCGTGCTGGTAGGGAATCTTCTGCTTGTCGTCGGCGGTCCAGACCGCGCCAAACTTGTGGGGAAACTTTGCCTCTTCCATCTGAGGAAGAAAATCGAGGTCCTTGAACACGCGGGTCGAAGAAGGTACTAAGGACTCGCCCACGTGCGGACGCGGAAACAGTTCGCGCTCAAACACCACACAACTTACGCCAGCCTTGGCCAGGTAGGCGCCCATGGACGAGCCGGCCGGTCCTCCGCCAATAATTGCGACATCAAAATCAGGTTTCGTGATAACCAACGCTTCCTCCTCAATTCTTTGATTGCTTCGTTAAATTGGTATGCCGAACCACCATAGCGGCAATGTCGAAATCCGGTCCAGCGACAGCCAAGGTGCTTGTCCCTCTCCGATGGCTTAGAAGTACAGGTTTAGCGCGAAAAGTCGGTCGTTTGGGGGTAGACCAGCGCTCACTGGGTTACCTCACTATGAACCCGGCTGCCGAAATCTGTCAAGAGAAGTTCGTCTCTATCGGCCTTCGCGGCGGCTCCGGAACTTAGGTAATCCACGCCTGTTTACTGACATCTTTGCCTTTCTGAATCGTACTGTGACCGGCTGGCAAAGGCCTGCATTTTTGCCTGGTCCAGGCATTTGGCTTTCTCATGGTGCAATTGCTGCTCAAGACTTTTTCACAGCAGGATTTGGGGGGTAAAACTGAACTGCAAAGCATCGTATTACGATATACATGAAAAAGCAAGCCTAAAGTGGCTTACTGCCAGCCGAAGTTTTGGGCAGCCATGTCGCCGATGGCGCGTCCGATGGGGAGCGATGCCGTCGCGGCGGGAGACGGGACGTTGAGAACGTGCAACGTCTTGCCTGAGGGCACAAACTGGAAGTCATCGACCAAAGCTCCATCGCGCCGGAGTGCCTGGGCGCGCACGCCGGAACCCCCCGGAACCAAATCTTGCTCGCGCACCTCGGGCAACAACCGTTGCAAAGCACGAACGAACGCCGGCTTGGAAAAAGACCGGTGGAATTCATCCAGCCCGCTCCGCCACTGCTTCGCGGCCATCCGCCAGAACCCGGGAAAAGCGAGCGAAGAAGCCAGATCGCGCAGGTTGAAGTCGGTTCGCCGGTAGCCTTCACGGCGAAAGGCGAGGACGGCGTTGGGGCCAGCGTCCACGCTGCCGCTGATACGGCGCGTGAAGTGAACCCCCAGGAAGGGGAACTGCGGATCGGGCACGGGATAGATGAGGGCCCGCACCAGCGACGAACGCTCTGGAATGAGGTCGTAGTACTCGCCGCGGAAGGGAACAATAATGACATCTGGTTTCGCGCCGGACATGCGGCTGATGCGGTCGCTGAACAGTCCGGCGCAGTTGATGAGATGAGTGGTGGAGAAGGCTGGGCCGCTGGTCTCAACCACAACTTCACCGGCGGACTGACGCAGGCCGGTCACTCCTATGGAGGTGAGGATGGTTCCACCCTGGGTCCGAATAAGATCGGCGTATTTGGCGCACACGGCGGCGTAATCCGTGATGCCGGTGGAGGGCACGACCAGGGCGCGCAATCCGCTGGCGTGGGGTTCGATCTCGCGCAACTGTTCGCGTCCGATCGCTTGCACTCCGGTGAGCCCGTTGGCCTCGCCGCGGCGCCGCAGTTCCTCCAGGCGGGGAAATTCCTCCTCGTGCGTGGCCACGATGACTTTGCCGCAGATCTGGTGGGGAATGGCATGCGCGCGGCAGAATTCAACCATGGCGCGCGCGCCTTCGACGCACAGCCTTGCCTTTAACGATCCGGGTTTGTAGTAAATGCCAGAATGAATGACGCCGCTGTTATGACCGCTCTGGTGCTGGCCGACACGAGCCTCTTTTTCGAGCAGCAGCAGGCGAAGACGGGGGAAACGCTTGGTGATCTCCAACGCGACGGCGAGGCCGACGATGCCTCCACCGACGATGACAACGTCGTAGCGGGAATCAGTCATTAGTAGTGATCATACAGCGCCACTCCGTTCGCCCCGGGCATCTTCGCTGGTTCACGAAGCTACGGGTTTACCACCAGGGTGATCGCGGAGGCTTGATGAACGAGCGCGCCGGAGGCGCCAGTCACGGTGATGCTATAAGTGCCGGGCTGGGTGCCCTGCTGCTGGCCGCCACCTCCGCCACCGCCATTGCCTGTGCCGCCGCCGCAGGAAGTGAGCAACAGCGCCAGCAGAAAGAGTCCGATAAGAGATGCCGGCAGCGCCAGATTGGCGCGCTTCCTCCCATGGCTTTGAGTTCGTAGCAGAGCAAGCCCGGGCAGCGTCAGCCACAGAGCGTAGAAGAGCGCAGCGTGGCCCGATCCAGGCGAAACAAGGTTTGCCGAACTGGCCGTGGTGGTGATTTTCAAGACGACTGCCGCTGAGCTACTGCCGGGAGTCACCGGGTTCGGGGTGAACTTGCACAAGGAAATCGTAGGCCCGCCAGAGCAGGACAAAGTCGTTGCATTGGCGAACGACGCGCCCACCGGCAGCACGCTGAAATTGTAGCTGGCCGATTGTCCTGGGGTGATGGTCTGGGTGGAAGGGGTGAGCGTGCCAACGGTGAAATCCTGGATGACCGTGAGCGGAATTGGCAGGGTCTGGCTGGCCTGTCCCGACGAGTCGGTCACGGTCAGATTAAGGTTGTAGGGATTTGAGGGCTGGGGCGCCGCGCTGCTTGGAATATTGACTGTGAGAGTCAGAGTGACCACAGTTCCCGCAACAATCAGGACTGGATTCACGGGCGTGACGGAGCATTGACCGGAAAATGCACTGGCGTCGCAACTAGCTTTAACCGAGCCAGCATAGTTCGGGGTTAGTGATACCTTGGCGGATTGCTGCGATCCTGCATCCGCACCGGCGGGAAATGGCTGGGTGATGGCAAGCTGAAAACTGCCCTGCGCCACGGTGAGGGATGCCGTGCTCGAATGCGACAGTGGGCCTGACGTTCCCAGGACCGTCACGGTGTAGGTGCCGGAACCAGTGGTGGTGCTGGTGGAGATGGTCATCACGACCGCAGTCGAGGCGTTTCCCGGCGTAACGGGATTGGGAGTGAAATTGCACTGCGCCCCGGAAGGGATTCCGCTGCAAGTAAGCGCTACAGCATTGGCGAACGCTGCGCCCAGCGGCGACACGGTGAAATTGTAAGACGCTGACTGTCCGGCGGCGATGGTCTGGCTGGCGGGAGTGAGCGTGCTCAGCGCGAAATCCTGGATCACCAGCGGCAAGGTCAGGGTCTGGCTTGGCTGTCCGGAGGCGGCGGCCACGGTTAGGTTGATGTTGTAGGACTTGGGCGCAGTACCGTTTGGGATGTTCACGGTGAGCGTCAGCATAACTGGGATTCCCGTGCTGATCTGCAACGGATTTCCGGGCGTGACCGCGCACTGGCCGGAGAGCGCGCTGGCATCGCAGGTGGCATTGACCGCGCCGTTGTAGTTCGAAGTCACTGACACTTTGGCCGACGTCTGCGATCCTGCGTCCACTGCGGCGGGAAACGGCTGGCTGACCGCAAGTTGCAAGCTATCCAATACGATGAGAGACACCGTGGTCGAATGCGAGAGAGAGCCTGATGTTCCGGTGACAACAACGTTGTAGGTGTTTGCGTTGGTGGCGCCGCCGGTGGCTATGGTCATCACCACACTCACGGGATTACTTCCCGGGGTCACCGGATTGGGAGTGAAATTGCACTGCGCTCCGGCAGGGATTCCGCTGCAGGAAACTGTTACGGCGCCAGAGAACAGAGCTCCAACCGGTGCGATGGTGAGGTTGTAAGGGCCGGTGGTTTGTCCGGCGGTGACGCTCTGGCTCGCGGTAGAGGAGTTGATGGTGAAGTCCTGGATTGCCGTGACGGTCAGCGTGAATGAAGTCGTGAGGGGAGAGGCTCCCATTGTCGTGGCTTGCAATGTGACGGAGTAGTTGCCGGCAGTGGTTCCCGCAGGAACGGTCACAGTTGCACTCATGTTCACCGGCGCGGCGGATGTTGGATCGACCACCGTGCCGGGAGTGAATGCGCAAGTCGCACCGAAAATGCTGGGGCTGAGGCTGCAGCTAACGGTCACACTTTGATTGAACGATCCCTGAGCGGTGACCTGGAAACTTACCGGTGGGGAAGTTGCGCCGGGAGGCACACTCACAGTACTCGGCGAAGGTGTCGTCAAACCAAAGTTCACTATATGCAAGTTGAGGTTGGTGAGGTGCGTAGTGCTATTTGGATCGGAGCCTGCGCCTTGCACGTCGAAGTTGTAGTCGCCGATGGTGCTGGAGCCCGCGGTCAGCGTGAATGCCGCGCCGGCCGAGGTGGGTGTGAGATTCACCGGGTTCGGAGTACACGGGATGGGGGGCTCGTAGTGCCTGCGGTGCAGCTCAGAGCAACCGAGTAGTTGTAACCGTTCAGCGCCGTTAACGTGCCGTTGAAGGTGGCCGCGTTCCCGGAAAAGACAGTCAGGGGCGTGTTCGAGACGGCGATCTGGAAGTCCGGCACAAGATTGTACTGCCATACGCCGCGGCCGTAAGTGGAAGCCCGCAGCAATTTCAGACCGCCGAAATTGAAGAGCGCAAGCGCGGTCACAGCCACGTTGGGCAGAAATCCAGTTGACGATGCACTGTGGACCGGGCCTACCTCGGTCCACGCGGCGCTAGAGATTGTGCTCTGGAAGACGCCGACATCCGTGCCCACAAAAACCATGTGGTTGATGGGATCAACCACCACTGCGTTCACTGGGGAATCCGGAAGAGCATTGGCGGCGGTCCCGGTGAAATCGGTCCAACTTGCCCCGGCATTCGTAGTCTGCCACACGTGGCCGGGACCGCCTGTGAAGCCCATCACGGTGACGTAGGCGGTTTTGCCTGAGGGGTCAGACGCGTCGATCGCGACGCCGGAAATTGGGAATTGATTCGGATTGATGCTCACCCCACCGAGGCCGTTCATGGTGACATTCGCGAAGGTGGAAACCGTACCCACAACCGCAGTCGCGTTCGGGGTGACCCAGACATTTCCTCCGACGGGGAGAGTCAGATTGTTTGGGCCGGGGCCGTCGGTAGTGGCGTAAATCACTTGCGAACCGCTTGCGCCGATAGGACCGCCGGCAGCCAGCGCGCGAACCACGTTAATCTCCGTGCCCGCACAGGTGCCGGTGCCGAGGGTATCGAAATTGAGGCTCAACGGCGTGAATGCGCCGCCCGATCGCGGCCCGCTCCACACGCGGCAGGTTCCCACCAGCAATGCAGTCGCCGATTGCGGATCGAGAATGTAGGGGAAGTAAAAAGCTCCGTCGTCTCCTCCGACGTTGCTACTGCTGACGACTGCATTGAACAGGCCAACATTGCAGTTCACTCCGGAGGAACATTCCTGGATCGCCAGTGTGCCCGATCCGGTATCCGGATTCGAGGCGAACCAGTCGCCGCTGTTGGGATCGATGGCGTTGTAGCCGCCGTCGCCGCTCAGCACATTGCCCCAACTTGAGCTTGTCGTCGCCGTTGCGGTTGCGGGAGAGCCGTTATCCTGCGTGCCTCCCAGAAGTGTGTTGGGATCGGTGTCATGTTGCGAGAAAGTGACGAACTGGGTCATCGACCCCAGGTTCTGATTGAGGTCGTCGAATTGATTGGTGCCGGAACACGAACCTGTGGTGAGGCCGGTGAATCCGTCCAACGCGCGGTAAATGCCGCCGTCGCTGGCGAAATACATCAGGCCGGTAGCGGAACTTGATCCTGCATTCAGAATGGAAAAAGCCAGCGCGTGCTGATCGGGATGCACATGTGCGAGCGCCCCTAACGGATCGCAACCGTAGACGTGCGTCAGGTTCAGGAACGGAAGGTTCGCGCAGGTTGGGTTGATCGAAATGATCGAGCATTTGTACAGATTGATGGCCCCGGCATAAAGGTCAGTTGGATTGCCAGTGCAGGTTTGGGCGCCGTTGGGGCAGTTGGGAACGGCCAGCAGTTCCAGATTGTAGAATCCCTGCTGCACCCCGCAGCCGTCGGAATCGCCGCAGTTGGTGATGCCGCTGTCGCTGATCGGTGTCCAGGAAGCACCGCCGTTCATACTCTGCCAGACGCCTTGATCCACAGGGTTATTGCTCGAATCAAGAGAAATAAACCACACGTACATCTCATTGCGTCCGGGCACGACGGTGATTTCGCTACGATAAATCGGGCAGCTTGTGCTGTAGTTCTGCGGACATGCGGTTGTGCTGAGAATTCCGGAAGCACCCGGCTGATTGGCTAGGCGCGTCCAGGTCAAACCGTCAGGAGAGGAATAGAAACCGTGATAACGCAGCGCCGCAAAAAACAGCCCGGCGGAAGAGTTGTACACTACCGAAGTTGCCGAGGTGGCCTCGCTCGCTCCGGAGAAGAGAGCGTTGTAGGCCCAGGTCTGGCCGGCGTCGGTAGAGGTGTAAAGGCCGCGGTAGGTGTTGCTGGTCAACGCGCCATCGGTTACGCCTTCCGCCGTTGCCGCCATGGCCGCGACTACTGTATTGATCTGTCCGCTGGCGGTGCTGAAAGCCATGCGGGTAGCGCCTAGGCCGGCGAAGGAGATTGTGCCGCGGTTTGCGGCAGAGATCAGAGCCCAGGTGTTGCCGGCGTCGGCGGAGCGAAGAATGCCGAGGCCGAAATAGGAGTCGGCAGAGTTGTCAGCCTCGCCCGTGCCTACCAGAATTACACTCTGAGCGGGATTGGAATTTCCGGGCTGAATCACGATGGAGCCGATCGAAAGCGTGGCCTGATCATCGGTGACAGCCGCCCAAGTTACGTTGTTGGCAGTGCTCGTAGCGGCATTCGTGGACTTCCAGACTCCCCCCTGCGCGCCGCCGATATAGACCGTGTTTCCGCTGGGGTCCGCGGGATCTATTGCGACCGCCGTGGCCCGTCCGGAAACCTGGTGGTAGTCCTGAAATCCGTCGCCCGTGGCGTCGGAGGCAAGCGGCACCGGCCCCAGGGGGATCCATCCGGCAGGCGACTGCGGCGGCTGCGTGTTTGGTTGTGCGCTGCGAGCGCTAGCCTGGCGAGACGCGCGCGCTTGCATTTTCGTTTGGTAAGCGCGATGGCGCAGTTCGGCGGCTGACTTTCCGGGGACTGCACGACCGCGCAGGAACCATTCTGAGCGTTCTTTTACATGGTCCGCATCCCCTGCGGCGACGGGTGATTCGGGTACAGTTTTTTTGGCACCCTGAGCGGACGCGAGGGATAGCGATGAAAATGTCAAAACGGCGAGCAGGGAAGCGCGAACGAAGCAGCAGAACCTAAGGCGAGTCATGGATGCGCAACCATGTGGCCAGTATCGGAGTGCCCAAGGACGGGGTCAAAACAAAACGCACAGAAAAACGCGCCGCCGACCATTTCGGGAAGTGGAAAGTGCAGGCGATGATTGAGAGGTTCCGCGGATCCGCACAGATTGCGCTGTGCGGAGCGTCATGTCGCGTCGTACCTGTACAATCTCCAACGGATTCCTGTATCTAATCCAAGACGGATGTGGAGGCTTGGATGCTGGTGCGGCGTATTGTGTCACTGAGCTTGATTGGGTTGCTGGCGCTGATGTTCGGCGCTGCAACGCCGCAGGCCGAATCCGCGGAGCGCGAGATCAACGTAGCGGCGGCGGCGGATTTGAGTGCAGCCCTGCAGGAGCTTGCCGCCAGTTACGAAAAACGCACCGGCGTCGTGGTGAAGCTTTCGTTCGGCGCATCTGGCGCACTGACTCAGCAGATTCAGAATGGCGCGCCGTTTGACGTGTTCTTCTCGGCAGACATGGATTATCCCAGGCAGTTGATCGCCGGCGGTCAGGCCGAGAGCGCTACGTTGTATCGTTATGCTGTGGGGCAATTGGTGCTGTGGGTCCCGAAGGATTCGCCGCTGGTGGTCGAACACAAGGGTATGGATGTGTTGTTCGATCCTTCGGTGAGGAAGATTGCAATCGCGAATCCGCAGCATGCACCTTACGGGCGCGCCGCGGTCGCCGCTCTGAAGCATTATGGGCTGTATGAAAAGGTGAGCGACCGGCTGGTGCTGGGAGAGAATGTTTCGCAGGCGGCGCAATTTGTCGAGTCTGGCAATGCCCAGGCTGGGTTTGTTGCTTTGGCGCACGCCAGGGCGCCCGCGATGCAGGGCAAGGGAAAGTACTGGGTGGTGCCGGCCGATGCATATCCGCCGCTCAATCAGGGAGTGGTGCTGATTTCGCGTTCGGAGCACAAGCAGGATGCGGCAGCCTTCCTCGAATATGTGAAGAGCGCGGATGCAGCGGCGGTGCTGCGGCGCTATGGTTTCAGCTTGCCCGGGCAGAAGGTGCACTGGAACTAGGGAAAAATGTTCATCGATTGGCAATCATTCCGGCTCACGATAGAACTGGCGGTGGTAGTGTCGGCGATTCTTTTTGCAATCGGCCTGCCGCTGGCCTGGTGGATCGCCTTCTCGCGCTGGCGGTGGAAATTTCTCGTCGAGGCTGTGGTTGCGCTGCCGATTGTGCTGCCCCCGACGGTGCTGGGATTTTATCTGCTGGTCGCTCTCGGCTCCCAGAGCCCGCTGGGACGCTGGTGGCAGTCTTTGACCGGACACACTTTGGCCTTCACGTTCACTGGATTGGTGATTGGTTCGATTCTATATAGCCTGCCGTTCGCGGTGCAGCCCTTTGCGGCGTCATTCTCCTCAGTCGACCGCAAACTGCTGGCAGCCTCGGCCACGCTGGGAGCTTCACCGCTACGCACTTTCTTCCGCGTGGTGGTTCCGCTTTCCGCCCCCGGTCTGATTACAGGCGTCGCCCTGTCATTTGCCCACACCATGGGCGAGTTCGGCGTGGTGCTGATGATCGGCGGCAACATCCCTGGAGTGACGCGCACCGTCTCCATAGACATCTACGATCAAGTGCAAGCCTCGAACTACGGGGCGGCCAATGCCACCGCATTGCTGCTGCTGGTCTTCTGCTTCATCGTTCTGACGGCGGTCTACGGGTTGAACCGGAGATCGCTGAACGAGAGATCGTTGAACCAGAGATCGTGGATGGTCGGTCCGGTGAAATAAGCGAGACTCGATGCCCACGCCAGCGGAACCAAACCTCCCGAGCCAAACTTTGAGCGCATGCATCCGCAAGAGCTTTGCGAATGGGGAGCGCGAGTTCTCTCTGGAGGTGGATTTCAAAGCCGCACCGGGATTCGCCATATTGTTCGGTCCGTCGGGATCGGGGAAAACCACGCTGCTCGATTGCGTGGCCGGGTTGGCTACTCTGGATGCGGGGCGAATTGCCGTAGGGCAGCGTGTTTTATCCGACGCTGCGTCGCACGTTGATGTTCCGGTGGCCAAACGAGGTGTGGGATATGTCTTGCAGGATCTTGCTCTGTTCCCGCACTTGAGCGTTGAAGAGAATGTCGAGTATGGGCTCATGGGCCTCCCGCGTTCTGCCCGCAAGGCGCGGTCTGCAGCGATGCTGCAGGAGTTTCGCATCGAACACTTGCGCTCGCGGCGTCCGGGAGTAATCTCAGGCGGAGAGCGGCAGCGCGTGGCCCTGGCGCGAGCGCTGGTGACCGATCCATGTGTGCTTCTGCTGGATGAGCCTCTGGCCGCCCTCGACGCGGCGACCAAGGCGAAGATCCTCGACGATCTGCGACGCTGGAATCAGGCGCACGGTATCCCGATTCTGTATGTCACGCACAGCCGCGAGGAAGTGATTGCGCTGGGTGAGCGTGTGCTCGTGCTGGAACAGGGCCGCATCATCGCGCAGGGCACGCCGCATGAGGTGCTGCGCGCTCCGCTTCAGGAAACAGTGGCGCAGTTGGCGGGTTTTGAAAACATTTTCGATTGCAGGGTCGAGTCGGTACACGAAGATCGCGGCACGATGACCTGCCGACTAACGACTTGTGCCGCGCAGGGAAATGATGCTGCCGGCAGCGTCCTCCTCGAGACGCCGCTGATTCGCGCCCAGGCCGGTACACCGCTGCGCGTCGGAATTCGCGCCGGCGACATTCTGCTGGCAATCGCAAAACCAGAAGGACTGAGTGCCCGCAATGTGATCGCCGGGCGGTTGGTTTCCCTGGAAAGGCGTGACATGATGATTCTTTCGCGCGTGGATTGCGGGGTGGGGATGGAAGTTCACCTGACGCTGGCGGCGCGCGACGCCCTGCAGCTTGAGGCTGGCCGCGAGGTCTGGCTGGTGATCAAAACGTACTCGTGTCATTTGATGCAGAAATAGCGGTCAGAATTGGCGTTCCACTTTGCGTCCTTTGCGGCCGTTCTTCGAGCTCTTTGCGGTCAAAAGCTCTTAACCGCGAAGGACGCGGAGAAAGGCCGCAAAGTTCGCGAAGAAGCTCCGCGTTCGTTGTCATTTCTGCATTCTAACCTCGGCATCCTGCATTTCGCTTTTCTCCATCTCAATCACAGCGATCCATTGGCCCTGGCGCTGTTCGGAGAATACGATGCGGCCGCCGAGAATCTGGGCCACGGCGGCGGGCGGCAGGTCGCGGTGAAAGCCGAAAAATCGCGACTTCAGTTCTGTCCAGGTACGCCAATGATCCCACATCGCCGGTCCCGGCTCGTATTTCGTCGAGAAAATCAGTGCGACCTCATACTTCGAGCGAATCTCGGCTGCCGAAAGGACCTCATCCATCGAGAAGTTCTCGATGCGAACCACTCGCATCGGCCGCGTGATGTAGCCGAGCCAGGGACGGGTTATTTCATCGGATGCCGGCCACGCCGTCAGCACCCGCGCCATGGGATAACCGGCTTCGAGGAAGCGCTCGCCATCCTCGTGTAGCACGACGTAATCGCGGTAGGCAAGATTGTCTTCGGGCGAGAATCCGTAGCGAGGATTCCAGAACCAGGCCGCAACGAAGGCCAGTGCGACCAACGCAACTCCTGCGTGCCAATAACGCAGCCTGCGCCATAGCGTCGAGACCGAAAGAATAATGACCAGGGGGACTGCCGGGAGCATATAACGAGCCAGCACCGCGCCGCCGATCAACGCCATCGCCACTACATAAGTGAGCACTACCAGGTAGAAAACCATCTGTACCGGGATGCCGATCCGAGGGCGCTCGCCAGCGGAATCACGCTGTGGCGGCAGCATCCACATGGCGGCGAGCATCGCCAGCGTCAGTACCCACAAGTGGAGATAGCCGCCAACCTGCCACAGTCGCATAGCGAGCGCGAGAAGAAACCGCGTGGGGCTCAGGGTTGCGGCCACGTTGTAGCGGAAGAATTCGGGATTGCCGAAAACGTAGCCGGTATGCGCGTAGTGATAGACATACCAGAGAGCTAGGGGCAAGACCGGGATTAGCAGCGAGGCGATTCGCCGTTGAGGGTTGGGAAGCGCACGACTTCCAGTCGTGCCGATAACGCCGAAGAAAGACATGGGCTTTAGCCCCTGAGGGCTCGTCTCGCGATCCAGCCACAGCCTTCGCAAGGAACTCTTGCGCGCGATAAGGCCGAGGATCTCCCACCCTGCGAGCGCCACGGGAGCGAGAATTGCGGTTTCCTTCGTCAATGCTGCGAGGGTGAACCAGGCCACAGTCGCCACGACCTGCCCTTCTAGGTAGGCCGAGAGCGCCCAGAAGGTAAGCCCCGTGGCGGCCAGGTCCACATGCGCGAGCGAGCTTTGCGCAAAGAACACAGGATACAGCGCCGTGCACAGCGTGGACGCGATCGCAACTCTTGTATTGGAGACGCGCTCGGCCAGACGGAACACGCCCAGGAGAGAGAATGCAGCGACGACCAGCATCGCCGTCCGAGTCACCAAAGGAGCGTAGCCCACCACTTTCCACCACAGGGCCAGCCAGGCCATCACCAGCGGCGGGTGCGCGTTTGAAACCGTGGAGTGAGGAATCAGACTTCCCGTCAGCAGCAGATCGCGTGCTACTGGAACGTAGTAGCCAGCTTCGTCCCAGAAGTAAGGCAACTGCAGCAGCGGCATGTGCAGCAGAAAGATGAATGCAAAGATGACCGCGAACACCAGGGCTGGGTAACTGTCTGACCATTGCACGGGACGGCTGCGGTCAGACCGGTAATCGCTCAGGATATTCCTCCTGGTTATCGGCGCCAGTTCTCGGCAGGCGTGCCTAGTGCACCGGCCCCGTAGGAGTCAGGCGCGGGTCCAGTTTGATCTCGCCGAAGGCGCTCTCGTAACCGGAGACGTTTTGCTGCAGAAGTCCGAGCAACGCTTTGGCTTGCTGTGGGCTGAGATAGATGCCCTGGAAGTTGCGAATCTCGACTTGGGTCTCGGTTTGCTGTTGCAGGGTGCCGAAAACCATGAAGAAGTCCCATACATTCACTCGCATCTGCACGCTGTTGGCGTAGGCTTCGCGGTAGTCGGGAGCATTGATCAACTTGACGTTAGGTTGTGCAGGAAGGCTCATGAAGGGCAGTGTAATGACTTAGGGGCAGGAAGGGAAGGCGAGGCAGTGGAAATCCCTTTGGAATGAGGGCAGAAACCTCACAACTGCACGGCACGGCCGATAGCGTTGGACTGACAAAAAGTGTCAGTCCGGCTGCGGATTTGTGACGGAAAGCCGTGCCGCAAAAGGTCATGGACGTAAGCTACTTTGCTGAAACCAAAGGGGTTGTAGGATGACTTTACGAGTGTCGTCTGGCGTTCAAAGTGCGAGACTTGAAGGCGGTTCTTAAATTGAATTCTGCGAGTAAGCTATGACCCATAAGCCTGAAGACGCGGCCATTGAAGAAGTCATTCTCCCGGAAAACCTTCTTCCCCTCGGATCTGTGTTGAGTGAAGGTGTCACGCCGCTGGACGTCAGCATGGTGCTGGCCAAGGTGTTTCGCGTGCAGTATGCCGAAGTCGCGCTGCTGCGGCTGGAAGGCGGCCTGCTCAAGTTCGTTTTTCCGGAACACCTGCGCACTACCGGAGCGATTCCGATTTCCAGCAAAGCAGTAGCGGCCCATACCGCCTTGAGCAAAAAGGCCGAGATTTTCAATAATTTTGCACGGGTAAAACACGCCAGCATCTTCGAAACGATCAAGCCGGTCGGTACCGAAACCGAGCAACCGGCGCCGCCCGCGCCCATCCAGAAGTTGATGTCGGTGCCGATCCTCGACCAGCATTCCACGGTGCTGGGCGTCATCCAGATTTCACGGAAGGGATTGGACCCGCGCTTTACTCAGGACTTCAGCCGCGAAGACCTGCACGATCTGGAACTCGCGGCCGGTGTGCTGGCCGCTTCGCCCGTGATGCAGGCGAATTAGGGATCAGCGAGCGTTTAGGCAGTCGCTCGCATGCGTACTCGCGGTGAAACAGAAGTAATGCGTTCCGGGTTGACGATGAGGAGAGACTGGTGCGAAAGGGGGGACTCGAACCCCCACGGTTTTACCCGCCAGATCCTAAGTCTGGTGCGTCTGCCAATTCCGCCACTTTCGCAACGCTTCTAATTATACAAACTGGCCGGAGTTCGCTTGGACGAATTGGAAGATCTGCGCCCCTGAACTGGACACAAGGCCTTCCCTGCCTGCAGAGGGAGAAACAAGACAGATTGCAGGCTCGGGCGCGTCGAGATGGCGGAAGCCGCGCTCCAGCAAACCGGGAATACTGTACTGCGTTCAGTCCCTGGTAAATGAACATTCCGGCGAGCTGTGCCCTGCACGATCAGGGCCGCCTGCGGGTTCCCACCGGCATCGCACGGCCAACCCCGCAACCGCGAAGAGAATCCAACCTACGAGAGAAGATTCCTTCAAGTTCGGCTCGATGGCTCGCCTGAGCCTGTTGCCGATCCCGGCAAGCGACCGGGCGCTCCTGCTTTCCTCGGGCTCGAAGGAGGGAACTGTGAAATCCGACTCGAGGAGGTCAATATGTGGGGATTGATGCGCGGAACGATCGTGGTAGCTGTAGTTACCGCACTTTCCCAGTGCGGCCTTGGCGCTATCGATGCCGACCGACCTACGGAGGATACCAAATCGATGAGTGCCGCCGATTTGGAGAAAGCCGGCGACGCCTGCCGGGCGCGGAAGGACGAGCAGGGGGCCATCCAGTATTTTAACGAGGCGTTACATAAGGACAAAAAGAATGCGGTGCTCTACAACAAACTGGGGATGGCTGAGTTGTTGAGCGGCGATGTGCAGAGCGCCCGCCTCGAGTTTGCAAAGGCGGTTAAGACGGACAAGAAGTACGCCGACGCATTCAACAACCTTGGAGCGGTCTTCTTCGTCCAGAACAGCTTCAGCCGGGCGGCAAAGTATTTCGGCAAGGCAGCGGCGCTCGATGCGACCCGCGCTCCTTTCCATCTCAACTTGGGAGCAGCGTGGTTCAGTGAGAACAAACTGGATCCGGCGATGAACGAATACTCGATCGCATTGAAACTGGATCCAGAGGCGCTGGAGGAGAACGCCAGAGTTGGCGTTACAGCTCAGGTCTCAAGCCCTGAGGAGCGGGGGAAATTTTACTATCTGCTCGCCAGGATTGAGGCTAAACGAGGCGACGTGCCAGCGGTCCTGTCATGCTTGAGGAAAGCGAAGGAAGCCGGCTATCGCAATCTAGCCAGTGTCTACAAGGACGAAGAATTCAGCCAACTGCGGAATAACCCAGGACTGGCGGAGATCGTTCCACCACCGGCCGCGAGGCGGTGATTGGTATTTTCTTCGGCAGCAGCACACAACTTCTGCTTCGAACTGTCTGGCGGATATGCGTTGCAGGTTGAATATAGGCCCTGCATGCAGGCGGAGGCCGTAAGGGGACAACGCCGAGCCACGATGGCGCGCCGCCATCCGGCGCCGCGCTACTGTACGGCGTTCAATCCCTGGTAGATGAACATGCCGGCCAGCACCAGCAACAGCACGCCAGACCCAGCGCCGAAAACCCAGACCGGCACGGTGAGCCGGTCGACTTTCACGAGCAGTTCGGTCTGCTCCTGTTGCATGTGCGCACTGGCGTCGTCGAGATACAACTGCTCATCCTCGTGCATGGTGAGCGTGCTGCGGTAGATGAGGAGGATGATCAGACCGATGGTGAAGATACCCCACACGATCGCAAGGCCAATCATTAAAGGAGTCCACGTCCATGCCATAGGCCACCTCGACAGTTTGCAAGCCTGCTAGGCAACTCCCTCGAACTCCAGATGCGGCCACTGCCAGCATCCAGGAACCCTGAGGAAGGGCCCAACGAGAACATTATAGACCCGTTGGCAAGAGGCGGGAAGGAATCGTAGTCGGGCGCCCGGCATCTAACTGGATAGGTGCGTGGTAGCGCCGGCAGTGCTTTACGCTTACCGCCGGCTTGCCGCCCTCTGCTATAATCAGGAGACTTTAGAGCCAAGGAGAATAGGAATGGCCACGACGAGCGTCCCCGAAGTAAAGAATGCCCCGGAAGTGAAGAAGCCCGCGCCGGTTACTCTTACCGCGAACGCGGTTTCGAAGGTTAAAGAGATTATGGGCCAGCAGAATCCCGTGCCCGCCGGGCTCCGCATCGGCGTGGTGGGTGGCGGCTGTTCCGGGTTTTCGTATTCCATGCAGTTTGAAAACGCCGCCGGAATGATGGACAAGACCTTCGACATGGACGGACTGAAGGTGTTCGTCGATGCTACTTCCGTGATGTATCTGAATGGCTGCATCGTGGATTACGTCGAGACTTTGGAAGGCGCCGGATTCAAGTTCGAGAATCCGAATGTGAAGAGCACCTGCGGTTGCGGATCGTCGTTCAGCGTGTAAGCTCTCCACTTCCCGCGAAAAGATTATGGAAACGCCTCATCCTGGGATGAGGCGTTTCTTTTTGCGGGAAGCGGATGAAGCAGGCGCTACTGCTGGGGCGGATTGGCGGGCGGCTGGGGTAGCGATGCACCTCCGCCCGGGTTTGGATTGTTGCCGAAACTTGACTGCCCGAACGAACTGCCATTGGAATTGCCGAACGAACTGCCATTAGAGTTGCCGAACGAACTGCTGTTGGTGCCCGCCGACTGCATATTCTGGCCAGGCTGGCCGAATCCCGGTAGCGCGGGCTGATAGGGCGTCGTGATTAGGCCGCCTTGATCGGCGGAAGGATCGTAGATAAACTGCCACTCGTTGTACTTCTTCTTCTTATTAAACTCGCGGATGGTCGAACCTTTATTGAGACTGGCGACGCCCACGATGGGCCCGGCGGCGACCGGTTGTTGTCCGCCGGAACTCGCATCTCCCTGTTGTCCGGTGCCCGAGGTGTCTGATCCTGAAGGAGGATTTGTTCCGGGCTGAGAGGATGACGTTTGAGAATTGGAGTTTGATCCGAACCCGGTGCTCGAGTTACCGCCCAATCCTGAGGACTGCGAGAACACACCGGAGGGATTCGCTCCAGAGCTGCCGAACCCTGAGTTACCAGGTCCGGAACTGCCGAATGCTGAGCCGTTTCCTGGACCGCCAAATGCGGAACTTGGGGACCCGCCCAGTCCCGCAGATCCGGCAGGGACTGCGCCGTTAATCGGTCCCCCGCCAATGGCGCCGCCCAACGTTACTCCTTGTTCGCCATAATGCAGTAGCCGGAAGTCCTTATTCTTGTTGAGCGGGTCTTTGTAGCGCTTGCGCAGGTAGCGCAGATTGTTGGTGTTTTCCAGATCTTCGAGCCGGGTCGGATAGCGTCCCCACTTCTTGTAATAGCCGCGGATGGCGCGCGTGTATTGCACACCGCGGTGGATCATTTCCGTTTCCTGCTCCCGCTGAATCTCAAACTTGATTGGGATAATGACCGCGAGCATGGCGATGGCCATCAGACTAACCACGAGAAGCAGCACGAGCAGGACGTAGCCGTCTTCTTTCCGGCGAATCCGGTTTGGTTTTGGACGTGAGATTGAAACGAAAGCCATTGAATTTAGTAATTGTGCAATCGGGTAATTGTGTAATTGGAATCGTCCTGAACGGTTTCTTGAAAATTACCCAATTACAAAATTACCCAATTACAAAATGTCCTTACCCCTGGGTCAGCGGGATGCTTTGCGGCGGACCGCTGCCCACCACGTCCTGAATTTCTACCGACGTGGGAGAAATCTTCACCACCTTGTAGCGGCGGTCGACGATCTCGCCTTCGCCCGCAATGAAAGTATCGTCGCCCTTGATGAGGAAAACCTTTTTGGGTTCTCCAGGCTTGCTGGCGAAGCCGAAGAACTTCAGGGGAATTGGCGGAGGCGGCGTCAGCGGCGGCGGGCCCGGCCACTGTTTTTCGCCTGGGTTGTCGGTATTTGCCTTGCCGATCACCTTAGGGATTACAACCTCCTCCGCCTGCGCCACGAAAATGTTTCTCCCTGAACCCTGGTACTGGATCGCCTCGGTAGCCGCGAGTTGCTGCAGGTGCAGTGTTGGATCGAGGCTTTGTGGAGGCGGCTCCTTTTTCCCCGGAGTGGAACTGCGGCGTGGCGCCGGACGGGCCGTGCTCGCCGGAGATCCCGTGGCGCTCGCAGTCGGCGCGGTCGAAGCGATGGTCGAGGAGGAAGGCATGAACTCGTAGGCCACCACGATGAGGAGCAACACTCCCAGCGCAATTGCCGCGATCGTCTGATTCCGATTTTCGAGTCCCAGCTTCACTACGCGCCTGCCTTCAGATAGGTCTCAAGTTTCATTTGCAGCTTGATGGGTCCCTTTTGCTCGCCGCCCAATTGGATGCTGCTGATCAGAAAAAACATATCATCGCGTTCCAGCGCGTTGATAAACTTTGCCAGTGAAACGTAGTTTCCCGAAAGGTCGGCTTCCATCTCCACCGGATGCAAGCGGCCTGTGTCCGCATCCAGGACTTTATACTTGGCCTGCTCGATGGTGACCCCATTGGCGGCGGCCAGCTTGCCGAACTGGCTGGCGATCTGCGAGTCCTGCGCAGGAAACCGTACCTTGTAGAAGTCGGCGATCTGCTTGTTCGCGGTGCGCACCTTGTCGGGCAGGTTGGACAGAGGCTCAACCTGGCGGGTTTTTGTCTGAAGTTCCGCCCACAACTGGTTCAGTTGCTGGCGCCGCGATTCGGTCGAGCCCACCAGCGGCGAAAACAGCACCGCGACCCCGACAACATCAATGCCCACCAGGACCGCGAGGGCGGTCTTGATACTTTTCCGGGTCTGTCGCAGGTCTGGCATCAGGGCTTGCTCCCCTTCGAAGTAACGGTCTTCGCAGTCGGCGTCACGGTCTTTGTGGGCGTCGCGGTCTTCGGGGTTGGCGCCGGTGCAGCTACCGGTGTTATGTCAGGAACGTAAACTCCATCGATGTTGAATTCAATCGTATCTCCACTCCCCGGCTGCGCCGTATGTTCCGTCGCGATATAGGTCTGCGCAAAGTGCCGCGATTCTTCCATGCGGCGGACCAGATCGAGCGCCCGATCGCGGGAGTCGCCGCCAACTTGCATCTTTAGCGTGAGCTGGTTTTCTTCGTCCAGTTCGGGATGAATCGAAACCAGGTGGACCCGCGCCGGCATCACTTTCTCGAGATCTTCCAGCACATACGTCCAGGAAAGCGACTTGCGCTCGATCAACTGGTTGAGAAACTGCGATTGGTCCCGAGTCGTGCGATTCTCCGGGCGGTTGAGAAAATCCTCAGCCTGCTGGCGGGTACGGTCGCGCTGCGCGATCTGGGCCCGGAAGTCGGCGATCTTGGCATGGTCGCGCCGGGCGTTGAACCAGCCCGTAATGGTGATGGTCACCAGGACCAGCGTCAGAATCGACGCCACACCCAGAGCCGTTCCCCAGCGCAGCCAGAACTGCCGCGCGTCTTCATAGGGATGACTGGCGAGATTGATGTCAAGACGCATAAAATTCAGTGGCCAGTGTTCAGTGATCAGTGGTCAGTAGATCTTTCTGATCACTGAGCACTAGCCACTGACCACTGCAGTTAAGAAATCAAAGCTCCCACTACGCCGGCCATTCTCCAGCGCGGTACTGAACCTCCCGTACTCACTCCTAGCTGCGAAGAACTCACGAGTTCCTGCACCTCCGCTCCGGTTTGTGCCCGAAGCGCGGGGGCTGCACTACCCGTGTCGGAGATTCCCGCCACAAATATCTTCTCGATGTTCAGGTGATACGTGTCCTGGAAAAACACCACCGAGGGGTAGACTTCCTCGGCCAATTGATCTCCTGTAATCGTCACCCCGCGAGTATTTTCGAGAGTGCGGAAGAGTTGGAGTTGTTCTCCGTTCAGGATCGCGATACTGGTGGTGCGGGCATCCACCTTCACCACCAGAGTCGGACGTTGTGCTTCTGCGGCGCCGAGGGCTGCCAGCATGGAAGGCAACACGACTCCAGGACTGTAGCCGGCGTCGCGGAAGGCCGCTTCGTACTCCTCCACGACCGTAGACAGGGCGACTGCGGCCACCACTCGGACCCCATCCTTGGTTTTCTGCGCGTGGTAGGAAACTCTGGCCTTGTCCACGTCGAAGGGCAGAGATTTCTTCAGACGAAAGCGCACCACGCTAAGGGCTTCGTCGGTGTCGGCGGGTAGGGTATCGAATTCCAAGAGCACCACGCGCACCGCGGCGTCAGGAACCACGGCGATCACATCGTGGGTCCGCCCGGCCACGCTGTCCAGGGTCGACTCGACGGCGACTTTGACTGCGTCGCGCTGGCGCAAGTTGCCCTCGACCAGGTCGGGGACCACGCTGCCCGGCGCCAGTTCGCGGGCGGCGCAGGCTTCCAGGCTCTGGCCATCCTCGGCCAGCCGCCCGACCAGCACGCGGTCGGCGGCGATCTCACACGCCAGCCTGGGTTTTGCCGTATTGTTGCTTGAGCTCATTGCAGTGGCTAGTGGTCAGTGGCCAGTGGTCAGCAAAATCGTAGCCCTAACTGGACGCCGGACACTTCCTTACGCCTCTCCATAATTCAAACGCCGTCGCCTGTTAATTGCAATACCTGACAGGGCACTTCAGGCAGGGGCCGGTGGTCAGTGTCCCGTGGGTCAGAAAATTCAAGACTGGCCACTGATCACTGACCACTGCTCTTACCGCATGGCCTCGATGAACGTCACCTTGTTGATCTCTTTCAGCGTGGTCAGGCCGTGCCGGACCTTATCCAAGGCCGACTCGCGCAGAAAACGCATGCCTTCTTCGCGGGCGGCGCGCCGGATTTCCGACGTCGGCTTCTTGGCCAGAATCATCTCCCGGATGCGGTCGCTTAAATCCAGCAATTCGTGAATCGCGGTTCGGCCGCGGAAGCCCGTGCCCGCGCACTCGATGCATCCCGGCCCTTCATACAAAGCCACCTTCGACCACTGCACGGGATCCAGTCCGCTGGCCTCCAGCACGTCCGGCGGATAGTTCACCTGGGTGCGGCAGGATTCGCAGATCAACCGCACCAGCCGCTGCGCCAGAATGCAGTTCAACGCCGACACGAAGTTGTACGGTTCGACGCCCATGTTCAGGAAGCGGCCGATTACGTCGACCACGTTGTTGGCGTGGACCGTGGTGAAAACCAGGTGGCCGGTGAGGGCGGACTGAATGGCGATTTGCGCCGTCTCGGTGTCGCGGATTTCGCCGACCATGATTTTGTCCGGGTCATGGCGCAGGATCGAACGCAAGCCGCGGGCGAAGGTCAGTCCCTTTTTTTCGTTGACCGGAATCTGCGTGATGCCGCGCAGTTGATACTCGACCGGGTCTTCAATCGTGATGATCTTGTCTTCGTCGGTCTTGATTTCGTTAACCGCGGCGTAGAGGGTCGTCGTCTTGCCGCTGCCCGTCGGTCCGGTGACCAGCACCATGCCATACGGTTCTTTGATGTAGCGGCGGAACTTGCGCAGGTCATCCTCATCGAAACCAACTACGTCAAGTGTGAGCGACTTGAACTTCTCGCTCATCGACTCTTTATCCAGCACGCGGAGCACGGCGTCTTCCCCGTGAATCGAGGGCATGATCGAAACGCGGAAGTCGATGGCGCGCCCGTTGTATTTCACCCGGAAGCGGCCGTCCTGCGGCACGCGGCGCTCGGAGATATCCAACTCGCTCATGACCTTGATGCGCGAAATCACGGTGGAATGGTGTTCTTTGCCGATGGGTGGCATGGCCTGCGTCAGCACACCGTCGATGCGGAACTTGATCACCACCGAGTCGTCACGGGTCTCGATATGAATGTCGGAAGCGCGCCGCTGCAATGCGGTGAAGATCGTGGTATCGACGAGCCGGATGATTGGGCTCGTATCGCCCGCCGCTGTCAGCTTGTCGATGGTGAGGGTTTCTTCGGCGCCAGTGTTCTCGTCCTCGCGGATAATCTGGAAGCCTTCGCTGGCCTCTTCCAGAACGCGCTGCGACTGCTCCGTCTTCTTGAGGATGTCGCTGATCTGCTTGAGCGTCGCAACTTTGGTGAGGATCCGTTTCTGCAGCAGCAGACTGATCTCGTCGATCATCATCAGCTGGCTGGGATCGGCGATGGCAATGGCCAGCTTGCCGTCGGCCGTTTCTTCCAGCGGCACGAAGTTGTAGCGGAACATCAGCTCCGGAGAAAACTTCTTGAACAGCTCGTGGTGCAGCTGAAAATCGGCGAGGTCCACAAACTCGCAGCGATAGCGGCGCGCCACGTCCTGCGCACGTTCCAGGTCGGTGATGGGATTGCCCGTCGTGATCACCTGCCCGCCGTTCTCGCCGTTTACGAAAAGTGATTTCTTTTCTGCCATTGCCATTCTTAAATCCCCGCGTTCATCCGGCGCTACCGATCAGTTAGCCCCCTGCATTCCTAAGCTGAAGATCGGCAGGTAGAGCGAGATCATCACACCGCCCACGAAAACCGCCATGACGATCAAAATCAGCGGTTCGATCAACGCCATGGAAGCGGACAATGCCGTCTGCACGTCTTCTTCATAAAACTCGGCCACCGAATTCAGCATAGCCGGCAATGCTCCGGTGGATTCGCCCACTTCAAGCATTTCCACAGCCAGGTCGGGGAAAATCTTTTGCTCTTCGAGACTGCTGGCCAGCCCTTGTCCTTCACGCACCCGGGTGCACGCCCGCATGATGCCCTTCAGGATGCGGCGGCTGGTCATCGAACTGCCGGCGGTTTCCATCGAAGGCACGAGCGGCAGGCCGCCTTGCAGCAGAGTCGAGAGCATTCGCGAAAAAGTTGCCACCTGGTGCTTCAGCCGGATGTCTCCCAGCAACGGCATGCTCAGAATTACGCGGTCGATCTGGTCGGCGCCAGTGTCCGTCTTCTTCCATTGCCAGAACAGAAAGCCAGCCAGGACGCCTCCGATCGCGATAAACGGAAAGTATTTCTGCGTGGTCTCGCCTACGCCGAGCATGAACAATGTGATCGCCGGCAACTTCGCGTCCAGGCTGTTGAACAGCTCCGCGAACTTAGGCACCACATAGGTGAACAGGAACATCACCATCACCGTCACCACGCTGACCAGCAGCGCGGGATAGATCAACGATACGAACAACTTCTTGCGGAAGGTCATCGCCAGGCGCTGGAAGTTGATATAGCGAGTCAGCACCTCATCGATGTTGCCGCTCTTTTCTCCGGCCATCAGCGTAGTGGTATAGATCTTCGGCACCATGGCGTGTGTGGCGAAAGCGTCGGAGAGCAGCTCTCCACCTTTCACGCGCTCCCGCACGTTCTCCAGGACCTGGCGCAGATTCCCATCTCTTTGCCGCTTGATCAGCAGATCGAGCGAGTTCAGAATCGGCAGACCAGCCTTGATCAAGGTCAGGAACTGTTGGTTGAAGACCAGGAACGAACTCTGCTTGAGTTTGCGTCCGCGGCCCATTGAGAAGCCGCCGGAGAACAGTCCCTGGGGCTTTACCCAGTGCACCAGATAGCCTTGGGAGGCGAAGCGTTCGCGCACTTCCGCCACGGAGTAGCCCTGCTCCACCTGCTGGTGAGTGTGGCCCCGTTCGTCCGCGACTTTTACGACAAATTCCGCCATGCTTCTGTTCTTTTTGCTTTCTACCCGGCGCGCAACCCTATCGGCTCAGTCTAACATTCCCGCTTTCGATCCCGAGCACCGATCGCAGTAACTCAACCCATTCCCAGTATCGCAAGTAACCTGAACCCAAGTGGTTTCGAGACGGGCACGCCTTCCAGAGGCTTCGGCAACTGGATCTCACATATACGCTTTGAAAGGGCGGCTTCCAGCCGCGCCGCTACAAGCCAAAACAAAACCGGGTTTTAGCCCCCGGCGGGATCCAGCTTTCATATCGTAAGTCTATGCATATCAGCGCGATTCGCTGCTTATCGCAGCCATCACCTTACGGTCCCATTTCGCTCTCGACGGTCTCCGTTCCTGGCGGCGGACTGAACCGAAACCGTCCCTCCGGGATCGGCTCATTCTCCTTCTGGTCACGGAACCGGTATTCGGTCACTGAACCATCCACCTCGTTGATCACAATCCGAGCAATCCTGTGCTCCGGCGTGACCTCCAACAAAATCTCGCTGACCCGCTCGGCCAAGGCCTCGGGCACCCCCCGCAACACAACATCCCCGGCTGCCTCGGGAACAACGTCAGGGGCCAGCGAGAGCCCGCCTAACTCCTTTTCCAGCTTGCTCTTGCCCAGCAAGAATGCAAGCGGAGAGCGAATGTCGTCCAGCTTTCGGGCCTCGGTCTTGCGCGCCTGCCGGTCGCCGGGGACGTAAAACCACGCATCTTTCCCGTCGCTCACAAAGAGCTTCTCCTTGGGAGAACGGTACTCCCAGCGCATCTTGCCAGGTTTTTTCAGCCCGCCCTTCGCCAGCCAAAGCGTGCCAGACTCGGTTCGCTCTATCCCCGAGCCGCGATACACCTCGGTGAACTCCGCCTGCAGGGTGCGCAGGCGGTTGTAGTGCTCATCGACGGCTACGGCAATTGCGTGGACGTCCTCTGCGACGGCGTTTGCCGACGCCACGGTGGCAAGCAGCAATGCTGCGGCGGCAATCCTGATCATCGCTTTAGATTCTATCTTGTCAGTGCGGCCAGGCGTTCATGGCGCAGTGACGCCCTGGCTTGATTGGAGTCGGGACAAAATCTGGCGCGCCGCGCCAAAGAAGCGATTATCGACACGCTGCCAGCCTTGTGGCAAACTGCAAAGTCCGAGCGCCGGACTTCCCCAGGATTCCCGGCGCGGGCAGAAGGTACACCCATGTTTTGGCTTTCGCGCTGGGCCCTGCTCCTCGCGCTGGGTACGGTTGGTTTCTGTGTGGGCCAGTCCTCTGACAATAAGCCTCCAGCAGGCGCTCCGGTCGCACCCTCCCCTAAGGGCGCTGCACCACCAGCGACAACTCCTCCTCCGAATGCCGCGGCAAGCGCACCGGTTGCAGTGTCCGTAACTGTCAAACCCGATGCCGCTGCCGTTGCCCCGCACCCTCTGGCGGATGCTCTGTCCTTCTACCGCAGGGGCAACTTCACCGCTGCGATTGAGAAGTATCAGCAGGTTTTGAAGGACAAGCCGACCTCGCCCGACGCCTTCGCCGGACTCACGCGTGTCTACCTCAAGCAGGGGAACGTCAATCTGGCGTCGGAAACTGCGACTAAGGGTCTGGCTCTTTCCGACTCTCCACGCCTGCACGTGGCGCTGGGTGAGGTCTACTTCCGGCAGGGCAAGATACCGGAAGCGGAACAGGAGTGGGTCAACGTAATCAACTCCGGCCGCCTTGAGGCCCGTGCCTACCTTGGCCTGGCGCGGGTCAGAGATGCTCTTTCTATGTACCGGAAGGGCAAGGCGATGATCGACAAGGCGCACGAACTCGATCCCAGCGACCCCGACATCGAAAGTTATTGGTTGAGGACGCTACGCGTCTCTGAACGCATTCGATCGATGGAGAGCTATCTTGCCGATGCCAACAATGGCGGCGCCGAAGATCGCGCCGACACCCAGCGGTACCTCGACTACTTGAAGCAGCGGGCCAAGGAGCCGCGAAAGAGCTGCCGTCTGGTGAACAATGTGAGTTCCACGGAGACCCCGCTGATCCGCCTGCTCTTGGATCCAAGCCACCTGCGCGGCTACGGTTTGACCGTCAGCGTGAACGGGCACAAATCGAGATTGATGCTCGACACCGGAGCCGGAGGCATTCTGATCGACCGTGGCATCGCGGAAAAGGCTGGGATCACCAGGCTCATGGAAAACCGCATCGGCGGCATCGGAGACAAGGGGACCAAGAGCGGATACGTGGGGCTCGCCAATTCCATCAAGATCGGCGAGTTGGAGTTTCAGGACTGTCCCGTCTCCGTTATCGAGAATCGCTCGGTGGTCGGTGAGGAGGGACTGATCGGGGCCGACGTTCTCGAAGACTTCCTGGTAGATATCGATTTTCCCAACGAAAAACTGCGGCTGAGCGCGCTGCCCAAGCGACCCGACGATGCGGCCGGGCCGTCCGCGCCGGTTGCCCTGCGCAGCGAGGAAGAGGATTCCGGCTCGTCGCCAGATGAAGGCGCCAGCACTCCTCCGCCCGATGGCTCGGCCAAGCCTGCTCCTCCCGACATCTCCAGGTTCCACGACCTCTACATCGCACCCGAGATGAAGTCCTACACGCGGGTCTACCGCTTCGGACACTTTCTGCTGGTGCCCACTAAGGTGGGACAATCGCCGCTCAAGTTCTTCATGCTCGATACCGGGGCGCTAATGAACCAGATTACGCCCGCGGCCGCGCGCGAAGTCACAAAGGTGCACGGAGATCCTGACATGATCGTGAAAGGGATCAGCGGTTCGGTGAAGAACGTGTACAGCGCCGATAAAGCAGTCCTGCAGTTCGGACATCTGCGCCAGGAAAATCAGGATCTGATGGCCTTTGACCTGAGCTCTATCAGTGATGACACGGGCACTGAGATATCGGGGACCCTCGGCTTCGCCATGCTGCGCTTGTTGGATATCAAGATCGACTACCGTGACGGCCTAGTCGATTTCGAATACAAGCCCCGGCCATAAGAGTTCGAATTCGGCCTCTGAAAACGCTGGGATGCGCAAGTTAGGAAAGCTTCTTCGCAATCGTGCAGTAAAGATCGATCGCGTCCGCCAGTTGCTTTTTTTCGATGAACTCGCCTTCGGTATGCGCGACGTGAATCGATCCTGGACCAATCAACAGCGGTTCACCCCAGTTCGTCAGCCTCGGAATGTCGGTGGTGAATGCGGCGATCATCGTAGGCAATCCATCAACCGTGCGAAAGCGCAGGAAGGGAAGCTCGAGCGGGAATTCAACCTTGACCTCGTTGCCCGCCGTCTCCAGAATCTGCCGTCGCAGATCCTCGGTTGAGCCAACCAGGCGATAGAGCAAGTCCGCGTGGGCATAGTCGGGAATCACATTGGGAGCGCGCCCGCCTTCGATTAATCCAATGTTCAGGGTGCACGGACCAATTTCCGGATCGGAGGGCAACGGCATGGCGCGCAGGCGCGTGAGCGCTGCGATCAGCTTATCGATGGCAGATTCGCCGAGTTCAGGATAGGCCGAATGTGCCATGCGCCCGGAAGCGGTGACTTCGACGCGCAGCGTTCCCTTCGATGCCAAGGCAATATGGTTCTCGGTTGGCTCCCCGTTGACCAAGTATTTGCAGCCCAGTGCATGCTGAGCGGCGTATTCGTTGGCCACTTTCGCGCCCAGGCTGTCGCGCTCTTCCCCCACCAGAAATAGCAAGCCAACGTAGATTCCTTGCTGGCGCAATCGTTCCGCAGCGGCGATCTGTGCGGCGATGATGCCCTTGGCATCGCAGGAGCCCCGCCCGTAGATGCGCGTTGCATCCTCGGAAGAAGGCATGAAGGGAGGAACCGTATCCATGTGCGTGGAGAAAACCACCGCCGGACGGAGCTGCTCCGGGGATGTGGCGTAGACGTTGAAGCGGTCGCCTTCCACCGGGATGCGCCTGGTCTGATATCCGACACGGCAAAGTTCTCCGTAAAGATAGTTTCCAACCGCAGCTTCGTTTCCGGAGATCGACTCGATGTCGACGAGTTGGCGGGTGAGCGTGATAGCGTCCATTGGGGAAGAGAATAGCAGACGCAAAGCAGCGCAGAAGGCAGAAGGAAGAAATCGGAAGGCAGAAGTAAGATCGTGTTCTCCGCGTCCTTTGCGGCGTTTCTTCGCGATCTTTGCGGTCAGAAGGAGGCAAAGAAAGGCCGCGAAGTTCGCGAAGAAGCGCTTTTGCTTCTGCATTCTGACTTCTCACTTCTGACTTCGCTTCATGTAATCTGAATGCTGTGATCGTCCAGAATTCAACCATCAGGTCTCTTTTCCTCGAAGGCCCAGCCGGCCGTCTGGAAGCGCTGCTCAACGCGGGCGCCGCGAACGCGACGCATGCGGCGGTGGTTTGTCATCCCCATCCGTTGTTTGGCGGGACGCTCCACAATAAGGTTGTGTTCCACACCATGAAGGCGTTGAACAGTTTTGGTTTTCCGGTGCTGCGCTTCAACTTTCGCGGCACCGGACTCAGCCACGGCGAGCACGATCACGGCATTAGGGAAGTCGAGGATGTGGGGACTGCCCTTGACTGGCTGGACCGGGAGTTTCATCTGCCCTTGGTGTTTGCAGGATTTTCGTTTGGCGCTGCGGTGGGTCTGCGGGCGGCGTGCGCCGATGAGCGGGTGAAGGCGATGATTGGCGTGGGCGTTCCCGCGATTCCGGTAGCCGCCGACACGGAGGCGCCGCGCGTGTACACCTTTGATTTCCTGCGCGACTGCGCCAAGCCGAAGTTGTTTGTCAGTGGGGCCCGCGATCAGTTTGGTCCGCGGGCCAAACTTGAGGCTCTTGTCACGTCGGCGGCGGACTCGAAGAAGTTGGTTGTGATCGAGGGCGCGGATCATTTCTTCGAAGGACGCTTGCGCGAGCTTCGGGAAGCGATTGAGGGGTGGACGCGGCAAGAAATCGTGCAGAACCCCAGCCCCTAGTGGATTGGCACAGTGGGCGGAGGGCGAGACGCCCTCCGGACAGCCGGCGGGACGCCGGCGCTACGGCGCTGCGAAGGTCTTTATAATCCTCACCATGCCCGAAGCCAATCGCGAATCACAGTTTCGCCAGATGCGCGACGCCGCGCGCGAGATCTTTCGCCACGCACTGGATGAAGCTTCGATTGCCAGGGGATTTGCGAGGCACGTCCATTGTGAGCGCGGCGTGTTGCGCGTCTGCGAAGATCTTTACGACCTGCACTCCTATTCGCGCGTGCTGGTGATCTCCATCGGCAAGGCCGGACACACCATGGCCGAAGCGCTTTCGCAGCAAGTCGGCGAGTCCGCGCTGGAAGGGCTTGTCGCGAATTCGGTCGAGCCTGCGGCTCAAATACGCGGCTTCCGCTATTTTCGCGGCGGACATCCTACGCCCAATGCCGAATCCATCCGCGCCGCGCAGGCCATTTGTAAGGCGCTGGAGGCGCAAACCGCGGCTTCGCTGGTGATCTTTATGCTGAGCGGGGGAGGCTCCTCGATCGTCGAAAACGCCATCGACGACGAAATCTCCCTGGACGATCTGATCGCGACCTATCGCGCTCTTGTACATTCGGGGGCGCCCATTGCCGAAATCAACGCCATCCGCAAACATCTTTCCGCGGTCAAGGGCGGACGGTTGGCGCAGGCGGCGTTTCCGGCGCAGCAGGTTTCACTGCTGGTTTCCGATGTGCCTGACAATACACCCGACGCTTTGGCCTCCGGTCCGACAATGGCCGACTCAACCAGTGTGGAGGATTGTTATCGGATCGCAGACAAGCACGGCTTGGTGCCGCAGTTGCCGCATTCCACGCGCGAGCTTTTTGAACGCCATGCACTGGAGGAGACGCCGAAGTCCGACGATCAGGCTTTCTACCGGTCGCGCTGGTGGACGCTTCTCTCCAACGCAACCGCAGTCGAGCAGGCGAAGGCCGCAGCCGAGCGCGCCGGGTTCCCGGTGTACGTGGACAATTCTTGCGATGACTGGAACTATGCGAGGGCGGCGGAGTATTTGCTGAAGCGCGTGCGCGAGCTTAGGAAAGAATCGGAACGAGTGTGCGTGATTTCCGGCGGGGAAGTGACGGTGAAGGTCACGAACGGCGGCGTCGGTGGACGCAATCAGCAATTCGCGCTGGCCTGTGCTGCGAGGATTGCGAGGGAGAATATCACCGTGCTCAGTGCCGGAACAGACGGCGTGGATGGAAACAGTCCGGCAGCCGGGGCGGTGGTAGATGGAAGTACGATTGCGAGCGCGCAGTCGCAAAGCCTTGATCCGCAGAAAGCGCTTGAGGAATTCGACGCGTATCCGTTCTTCAGTGTTTTAGGCGATGCTATCGAGACCGGGCCTACGGGTAACAATCTGCGCGATTTGCGGATTTTGCTGGCGTACTAAGGTAGCAGTGATGAATCCGCCGGGCTTCGCCCCTTCGGCAAGCTCAGGGCAGGCTCAGGCGGGACAGCCGAAGCGGCTGTCGCCACATGAGTTGCGACGCGGAGGCCTCCAGAAAATCTAAAGGAACTTCTTCGCCCGATAACGCTCCAGCCCAGATTTTGTCAGGGCACTCAGTTCCGACAGCAACGTTTCATCGCGCTGGCGGAAATTGAAGCACGACTTGCCCTGCATGCGCCGCTTGAGGCCGGGCGAAACCTGTTTCACCAGATCGGGGCAGGCATAGAGCGGCATCAGGTGATAACTCACGTAGGCCTTGCCCTGCATCACCGCGCCGAAAAACATGGGACCACCTTTCCAGCTTAAAGACTTGGTGACCAGGTAGTACTTGCTCGGCTCATCCGACACCACACGCAATTCGCTGGCGTGGGCAGTCATCACTTCTTTCAAAGCTGAGAACACGGGAGCGAAATCTTCACCGGTGGCCGATGGGAGAGCCTTGTTCAAGTTCGGCTTCGCGGCCGTTTTCGACTTCTTCGAAGGAGTGTGGGATTTTGCGGGTTTGTGAAGGGCCTTCTTGCCGGGCATCACGAATCTCCTGCGCGGTTACGCCGCTTCGCCCTTCACCTGTATTCCCGCCCACTTTTCCAGCAGCGTGAGGGTCGCGGCGTAGTCGAGATCGCGGTGGCCATCTTCGGTGGCCATTTCGTAGATCTCTTCCACGGTTTCAAGACCAGGCAACTTCACGCGGGCCTCCTTCGCGGCTTCCAGCGTGAGCAGGATGTCCTTGTGCATGAGCCGCAGGGGAAAATTCGGGGTGAAGTCACGCTGCAGGACGAAGGGCGCTTTGTACTCGACGACGCCGGAGCGAACCATGGTGGCTTCGATCAGCGAGACCAGTTGTCGCGGGTCGACGCCGAGTTTGGTGGCGAGGGTGATCGCTTCGGCGAAGCCCTCGAAAATCAGGGCAATCTGCAGGTTCATGGCCAGCTTGGTAGCCTGCCCTTTGCCGGTTTCGCCCATGCGGAAAATCTTCTTCCCCATGGCCGCAAACAAGGGCTTCAGGCGCTCAAGGGTGGCTTCGTCTCCACCGACCATGAAAATCAGCGATCCATTGGCGGCGCCAATCTTCGATCCCGTCATGGGAGCGTCGACGTAGGCCACGCCCTTGCCGCGAACGCGCTCGGCAAACTTCAATGTGGCCGAAGGCGAAATGGTGCTTGAGTCCGCGATGACCATGCCTTCGGCCAGCGACTGCTCCACACCCTCGGGACCGAACAATATCTTCTCAACCGCGGCAGTGTCGGAAACACACAACCAAACCACTTCGGCGCCCTGCGCCGCAGCGGCCGGAGTGGGAGCCATTCCCGCGCCCTCCACGAGTTTGCCCGGGGTGCGGTTCCAAACGGTGATTTCATGGCCGGCCTTGACCAGATTCGTGGCCATGGCGTGCCCCATAATTCCCAAACCTAAGAAAGCGACACGCATTTCAGAACATCTCCTGTTCGTATCGAGGTAACAATTTCGGATTAGATATGAGCGACAGGATCAAGGTCAAGCAAATGGCGAGGCAATTGTCTTCAAAATCTTGAAACACCGAGGCGCGGAGTCACACAGAGGAACCGACTGGGCCAGTCAACCTGTGTGCAAAAACCTTCACATCGACACCTGCCCGGTATCGGGGTATAGTTTCCGAGGTGCGACCTACATGGGTTGGTTCGCGCCATCCCCTGCGACGTTTGAATCTCCACGTGCAACAAAATCAAGGAAAACTGAGATGAAGACGACACTCCCTGTTTCTAGCGGCAGAAGCGGCTCCCTTCCTTTACTAATGACCATCATGGTGCTGGCACTTTCCTTAGCCCTGGCTTTGCCGGCACACGCCCAACTGGCACAAATCAGCGTCGATACCCTCACGAATTCCGACAGCACTCATAAGACGGAAGTTGAGCCTGACTTCTTCGCCTGGGGCAACACGATAGTGGGTACGTTCCACGTGGCGCGCCGGCCAGGGTCGATCGGCTGGGGCAGCGGCGATGTGGGCTTCGCCACCTCAACGAACGGCGGCGTCTCCTGGAAGCATGGACTTCTTCCCGGGCTGACCAGCAACTATCAGGGCGGGACCTACGGAGCGGCGGCCGATCCGTCAGTCGCCTACGACGCCAAACATGGAGAGTGGCTGATCTCGACGCTGCCCCTGGTTGGGCTCAACGGAGGTTCCCAATATATCGGAGACGTGGCCGTGAGCCGTTCGCCGGACGGACTGACCTGGGGAAATCCGATCAACATCGATAAAACTCACCTCGACGACAAGAACTGGACGGTGTGCGACAACACGGCAAGCAGTCCTTATTACGGCAACTGCTATACGGAGTGGGACCAGGCTTACGGCAGCGGTGACGTGCTGATGAGCGTATCGAGCGACGGTGGACAAACCTGGGGTGCCGGCAAGGCCTCCTCGGATCACGCTGGCGGGTTGGGCGGTGAGCCGGTGGTGCAACCGAATGGCACCGTGATTGTGCCCTTCGAAGGCGGTGGCATTGACGTATTTAGCTCCACCAACGGCGGCACGAGCTGGGGCAGGAGCCAGGTCATTGCCAACATCAACAGCCACCTCGATGCCGGCGAGATCCGGAATCCCAATCTTCCATCTGCAGGAATCGATGGAGCGGGCAATGTATTCGTCGTGTGGTCAGATTGCCGCTTCCGCAAAAACTGCACTTCGAACGATATCGTGATGAGTTCGTCGGCCGACGGCAAAACCTGGAGTGCGGTCACCCGCATTCCGATCGATGCGACGTCCAGCACGGTGGATCACTTCCTCCCGGGAATCGGCATTGATCCGGCAACCTCGGGCAGCAGCGCACACATCACGATTGTTTATTACTATTACCCAGTCTCGAATTGCAGCGCGAGCACCTGCCGGTTGGAGGTGGGTTTTGTGACCTCGAGTGACGGCGGAGCAACCTGGACAGCCGGAGCGAAACTCGCTGGCCCGATGAAGCTGGCGTGGCTGCCCGTCTCCGACGACGGACCGATGGTGGCCGACTACATTGGCGTCACCTACGTGAACGGCAATCCTTTCGGCATTTTTGCTGTAGCCACCGCCCCGAGCGGCAAAACGCTGCATGAATCCATGTTCACGACGAAGGCGCCCCTGCCGGCGGCAGGCAGCGCTCCGCGCTTCAGCGGTCTCGCGGACAAGGCCGTGGCGGGTGCGAAGTCCGATCACGAGATGCACTTCTACTACGACGATGAAGGGAAGAGGGAAATCCCGCGCTCGCGCTGGATTACAAACAGCTCAGGCCAGTAGTCCGCGTTGATCCCGGCCGCCGGCATTTGATGCTGGCGGCTTTTGTTTTGTTGTGCCTTGATTCTGCACACGGTCGACCCCGGCCCGGGGGGAACCGCCGGAATTACGCGCCTACAGACCTGAACTGAACTAAAATAGAGCGAGCGGCCAGCAATATTCATCCAACCAATAGGCCATCTTAGGATGATCAAACAGACTCTCCGCAATCGGGCCCTCCGCAAGCGCGCGTCTCAGTTCGGACGTCTGGTGCGCCACTCTGCCGTGACTCCACTGTGCGGAGAGACCCACACACCGCGCCTCGCTTCCAACGGCGAGCTGGGGATTACTTTCATCGGGCACTCCAGCTTCTTCGTGCAGATGGGCGGTCAGAGCGTGATGATCGACCCCAACTTCGCGCGCTGGCTATTTGTGCTGAAGCGCCTGCGGCGTCCCGGACTTCGCGTGCGCGATCTGCCGGCCATTGATCAGGTGTTGGTGACGCATGCTCACTTCGATCACCTGCACCGGCCGTCCTTGCGAGCCATTGTGCAGAACAATCTGCGCATCCGCGGAATTGCCCCCGCCATCATTATTCCCAGCCACGTGACGGACCTGATCTCCGATCTCGGCTTCTCCGAGATCATCGAACTCGATTGGTGGAAGAGTTCCCGCCACGGCAACCTCGAAGTGACGCACGTTCCTTCGCGGCATTGGGGCGCGCGCATTCTCAAGGATTCGCACCGCGGCTACGGCGGCTACGTGTTGCAGGCGGGAAAGCACTCTGTCTATCACGCCGGCGACACGGCTTATTTTGCGGGCTTCCGCGAGATTGGCCGGCGTTTGTCGCCAGAACTGGCGCTGCTTCCCATCGGCGCTTACAATCCGCCAACTTTCCGCAACGTGCATACTAATCCGGCCGATGCTACCCGTGCCTTCCTCGATCTGAACGCGCGCTGGATGGTGCCCATGCACTATGGAACCTTCCGGCTGTCGCACGAGCCCGTCGACGAACCGCTGCAACTACTGGAGCAAGAAGCCCGCGCAGCCGGGATCGAAGACCGTGTGGTCGTGCTGGAAGAGGGCGTTACCAGGTTCTTCTGAGCTGGCTCACTGAATGTAGATTCGCTCTCGCCCCCAGGTCCTATCTGTAACACTCCTTTGACAATCAGTCGCTGCATTTTGGTGTAACCTCTTGGGCGCGAGACTTTCCCACTAGGAGGGCACCATGACCGTTGAGGCTGTTCCAAAGGGTTACCACACAATTACTCCCTACATGACCGTGCGCGACGCCGCTCGCGCCATCGAGTTCTACAAGCAGGCATTTGGCGCGGTGGAAAAAGGCGTCAGCAAAGGACCGGATGGCAAGATCATGCACGCCGAGCTGCGCATCGGCGACTCCATCATCATGCTGGCCGACGAATTTCCCCAATTTGGGTCTCTGTCACCACAGACCACCGGAGGCACCGGCATGGGGCTGCACATCTATATCGACGATGTCGACTCGGCCTTTGATCGCGCCGTGAAGGCGGGAGCAACCGTCGAGATGCCCGTCGCCGACATGTTCTGGGGCGATCGCTACGGCAAGCTGGCCGATCCCTTTGGCCATAAGTGGTCGATCGGAACCCACAAGCGCGATGTGACGATGGAGGAAATGGAAAACGCGATGAAGGAGTTTGCCAAGCAGATGCCGAAGAGCGCCTGACGCACGATGAAGCAGAAGTGACTCGGAGTTCTGTAGTGTTCGTCGAGGGCGCGGTCGGTGCCGCGCCCTCGTTCTTACCTCGGGCCTGGTACCTCCGTAATAGCCTAAAACCGCTATTACACAAGTATTACAGTGGTTTGCCACGTTCCCTTGATACGTTAGATAAGGCGGTAGCGGATTCAAGACCAGCCAACGGGGAAGCTACGTGGACATGCAACTGGAAAGCCTGGAAAAACGACAAGCGGCCAACAACGAAATCAACTGGGTGACGGCGATCTTCATGATGCTGTTTCACCTGGGCGCCATCGCGGCGCTTTTCTTCTTCACATGGAAGGCGTTGTTTGTCGCCATGTTCTTGTGGTGGGTTTCGGGCAGCCTGGGCATCGGCATGAGCTATCACCGCCTGCTCACGCACCGCGGCTACAAGACGCCGAAGTGGGTGGAGTATTTCCTCACGGTTTGCGCCACACTCGCTCTCGAGGGCGGACCGATTTTCTGGGTGGCCACGCACCGCATTCATCACCAATATTCGGACCAGGATGGCGATCCGCATTCGCCCATTGACGGCAAATGGTGGGCGCACATGGGATGGATTCTCATGGGCCGGTCGATGCACCATGACACAACCACGCTGGCCCGCTACGTTCCCGACCTCGCCAAAGACAAATTCCACGTCTGGATTACGAAATATCACTACGTACCGATGATCGTGCTGGGCGTGATCCTGTACGCCATCGGCGGGATGCCATTATTGATGTGGGGCATCTTCATGCGGACAGTGGTCGGCCTGCACGCCACCTGGCTGGTGAATTCGGCAACGCACTCCTGGGGCACGCGCCGTTTTGCCACCCGCGATCTCTCCACCAACAGCTGGTGGGTCGCTCTGCTGACCTTCGGCGAAGGCTGGCATAACAATCACCACGCGCATCCCACCGCCGCCCAACACGGCTTCACCTGGTATGAAGTCGACATGAACTGGTACGGCATCTGGGCCCTGAAGCAGCTTGGCTTGGCTTGGGATATCCGGCGCGTAAAGCTGGCGGATCTGGAGAAAGGGCTGGTGCCCACGCCCAACGGGCAGATGATTACAGTGGCTCTGCCGGAAGGTGCTGCGGCAGGTGACTAGGGCGAAGCGCACTCGTCGCTTTTGAATATGAACCCGCCTTTCCGGCGGGTTTTTCGTTTCAGCCTACGCGGGAAGAGTCCCGCAATGGGGCATGAACGGCGGTTGGTGTTGTCGCTCCTGCGGGAACGATCAGCGAACAAAAGCGACGAGAAAGATGTTTACCCAGTTATTGCAACTTGGCGTACTCTGCCCTGGCCTGCTTCAGGGTCGGAATGTCGGAATGTCGGGGTCGGCGTCTTTCCAGATTGTCAGGAAATCCTGATAGGCGGTACGGGCTTTGGCCGTGTCGCCCCGCATGGCATATGCGCGAGCCAGTCCGAGGCGGGCAAGTGCGCCCCATGGAAAGTTCATCACCACTCCTCGGTGGTCAATGAACTTCTGAAATTCCACTGCTGCTCGGTTGCCGTCGTGGAGCATGAGATAGGCTTCTCCCCGCAAATAAACTGGGCACAGGAATATCTTCAGGTGCGTTATGCTAAGTTCGACCGTGCCCGCCGGCTTCAATGGTTCGATTGCCCGGTTCGGGTCCTTACGTTCCAGGGCTACCCCCGCCCGGATCGTGGGCAACCAATATCTCTGGACCAGCGTGTCCAGCGGGAATGTTTTGTCGAGTTCGCCCGCCAGCTTCTCGGCCCCTGCCGTATCGCCTGCCAGCGCCAGAGCCAGCGCTGACGTCGAATCTACATCGCGGTTGGGGGCCAGCTTCACTGCCGCGTTGGCCCCGGCACGCGCCTGCTGCCGGTTTCCCGCTTCCACGTCGCGCAGCGCTGCCGCTGCCTGATAGGCCGCGGCCGTCTCCTTGGCGTCGTTGTGCTGGGCTGAATCCATCGCCCGCCGCGTCAGCTCCTGCGCGTTCTTCAGCTTGCCGTACCAACCTTCGGTGTTGGCTTGCATGGACAGGAGCAGGTCTTCCGCGCCCGGCTTTCCCATGGCGCCTGAGACCCACTGCGCCATCTGTGCTGCATCGCCTTTCAGAAAAGCCAGATGATAGCGGCCCGAGAACAGAAGCACGTGCTCCACCTTGCGCCCCTCTGCCTGCTTGTACACCGCCTCCGCTTCATCCAGTCGGTTGAGCGCCGTGTAGGCGGTGCCGAGGTTGACATAGTTCATGCCATTATTTGGGTCCAGACGCAGCGCCTCCCGAAGTTCCTCTAATCCCTCTTCCGGGGTTCCCAAGAGGAAGAGAATTATTCCCAGCCATCTGTGAGGAAAGTCGTCTCTTGGGAAGGTCTGCTTCCACAGTTCAAAGGTCTGCGCCGCCTTCTCCAGCTCTCCCGTCGCATTCACGTAGTAGCGTCCCTCGATGGTGAACCGCTCCCTTTCGCTGACCTTCTCCCGCAGGCCGTAAGCCTTGCGTGCATTTTCGGCCGCCCTCCCGACTTCGTTTAGGTCCCTGTAGACAGACGACATCCAGGAGTAGGCCATGGCAAAATTTGGGTCCAGGTCCGCCGCCCGTTTGTAGAAGGGCAGCGCGGGCGCGATCCCTTTCGCATATTCCGTCTTAACCCCCAGGCTATAGGCTTTCAGCGCCTCCAGCGATGGCGTGGTCGCTTCCTCCACCGGCGTGTCGTATTTCTGCACTGAGCTGAGCGACTCGCCCAGCTTGCCGCGCAAGCTGATCGCCGCAGCATCCAGAGCCTTCAGCACTGCCTCCTTGCCCGGCGCCTGCTCCTGCGCTTCCGCCAGCACATCGCCCGTGTTGCAGTTCACTGCCTTCAGGCCGATCACATACTGGCTGCCCAACTCCGCAATCGAGCCCGTCAGCATCGCCTTGCTGCCCGTGCGCTGGCAGACCTCGCGCGTGACGTTCGCCGTTAGGCGGTCATCGGGTGAACGCCCCATCAGTTTCAAGGTCTCATTGACCTTGCGATCGGAGATCAAAGCGAGAAAAGGCGATTGCTCAAGCTGTACCGAGAGTCCCTGCTTCAGCGTGTCATCGAAGACCGCATCGCCAGTCTTGTTGTCGAAATCAGAAAGAACAATGGTGTCACGATCCGTCAGGGCGTGGGCGCGATGAATGCCAAAGTACAATACTCCGCCAATGACAGCAGCAACAAGCATCACGGCGACGGGAACAAGAAGGTTCCAGAGTTTCCTGCCCGCTACAGGAACGTCGAACACTTTCACCGCGCTTGGTACGAGCAGTCGTCGCAGATCAACCGCCAACTCTATGGCCGACTGGTAACGGTTCTCTGGTTCCTTCTCCAGACACTTCCCGATGATCCGTTCCAGTTCTGGAGAGAGCTTGGAATTGAGGGTAGTCGTTGGTCGTGGCGGCCTGTGCAGAATGGCACCGATCAGTTGCGAGTTTTCCACGTCAGCAAACGGATAACGCCCCGTGGCCATCTCGTACAGGACCAACCCGGCTGCATGAAGGTCAGTCCGAGCGTCGATTTCTCCGCCCAGCAACTGCTCCGGTGCCATGTACTGCAGCGTTCCAGCGATTGCTTGCGTCTCGCTAAGACTCTCCGTCGTGGCACTCGCCATGACCGGAAGCCGCAGCCTGGCCAGACCAAAGTCCAAAATCTTCACCCGTTCGTCGCTCGTCACCCGTAAGTTGCCGGGCTTGAGATCACGATGAACCACCCCGTGGGCATGGGCTGCGGCCAAACCTTCCGCAAGTTGGACGCCCAGACCGAGGACTTCCTTCTCCGGCAGCGGTCCAGCAGCCACTTTCTCGCTGAGGGTGATTCCGGGGATGTACTCCATCACCAAGAAGTCCACACCCTGCTGCATGTCGAAGTCGTGGATGGTGGTGACGTTGGGATGATTCAGTTGCGAGAGAATCAGAGCTTCTTTGTGGAGATGCTTGCGGGCTGATTCGTCGACGAGCGTACCAGGAGGAAGGACTTTGATGGCAACATCGCGGGCGAGGTGCTCATCGCGGGCACGATAGACTTCTCCCATGCCGCCAGCGCCGATCTTCTCGACGATGCGGTAGTGGCCCAGTTGGAGGCCGACGCGTAAATCCTCGCCCAAGGTTCGGCTGGCCATTGAAAGTCCCCCACCTCAGGGGGTGCAAACTGCTCTTTCGGAGACGCGAGCACACATGTCAATGCGACACGATTGAACGCGTCATGTCAGTGATGTGAGTCACATCTCTACCAGTTCGGTGATTACCAGTCCCGCGACTATTGCAAAATCGCCTTTGCGTCGGTGGGGTCAAGCGCGGTTCGTTTTCCAGGTGCCTCCAGCGTCCCCGTACCTCGTTCCCCTTCGGTGTTTTTGTAGCCCTCGGCCATGAACGCGGTAAAATCGGGGCTGAGCTTCCATGCGCATCACGGGCCGCTTCGGAACTGTCGTTATTCTCTGTCCGCGTAGGCACTCGCCGCCTTTGCCGTCGCGCTCAATGTCGGATGGATTATCCTCAACCAGCGCGAAGGCATGCTCCGTACGGGCAGGGCGTTCCTCCGAAAGGACGTTATGAAAATCGTTCTTATCACACTGCTTCTTACAGCATCCGCATTCGCCCAGATTCCGCCCGCTTCCACCGCAGCCTGCGGCCACGACAACGTCAGCTTCAAGGTAAAACTAGACGACTCCCAACACATGCTGGCGCAGCCCGATCCGGGGAAGGCGCGGGTTTACTTCATCCAGGATGCCGGTACCCCCTTCACCTTCGGATATCCAACCATGAAGCTCGCGCTGGACGGAGCCTGGGTGGGCGCAAACCACGGCAACTCCTATTTCTCCGTCCCCGTCGAACCGGGAGAGCATCATGTGTGCGTAATGTTGCAATCCTCGCTGGTCCTACAGCGCGTGGAACTCGCGCATTTCACGGCAGAGGCAGATAAGATCTATTACTACCGCACGCGACTCGTTATGTCGCGAACTATCGAGTTGTTAGAGCTCGATCCCATTGACAGCGATCAAGGCAGGTATTCGATCGCCACCTTTCCGCTAAGCGTTTCCAGTCCCAAGAAATGATCAAGGGCAAACGCTAGCTGACAAGTTGAGCGAACTTGTCCAGGTCGATGTTGCCGCCAGACACGATGGCCACGATCTTGCCGCTGCCAGCACGGCCCGAGAGAGCGGCCGCAACCGCACAAGCTGCAGCACCTTCGATGATCACCCGATTCCGCTCTGCCACCACTCTCATGGCGTGCGCCGCCTCCGTCAGAGTGACCACCAACGATCCATCCAGTAGTTTGCGGGCGAACTCGAACATATTGGGAAATACCACCTTGCTGCCGATGCCGTCCACGAACGATGGCTGGTATTCGACCGCTCGACGTTCACCGGCGGCCAGTGATGCAGCCAGCGGGGCTGCAGTTTCAATCTCGGCGGCGTAGATGCGTACCTTGGGAGCGAGCTCCCGCAATACTGCAGCGATGCCGCACGACAGTCCTCCGCCGCCCCAGGGAATCACTACAGCATCTAAGTCGGGCAGGTCCTCCAAGAACTCCAGCGCGATTGTGCCGTTGCCCGCCATGACGTCGGGATCATCGAAGGCGTGGATAAATGTGGCGTCGATACCCGGGTAAGAACGAGTCTCGAAGGTTCGCCACCACTCGGCAAATGGAACCTTGATGACCCGTCCGCCCATACGTTCCACGGCGCGAATCTTGGTGGCGGGGGCGGTGTCAGGAGCGATAATCGTTGCGCTAACCCCGATTCGCTGGGCGCAGAATGCGACGCCTTGCGCCATGTTTCCGGCGGAGGCTGTCAGAAGTCCGCGAGTGAGCCGCTCGCGCGGGGTCCGGGCCATGACGTTAGCTGCTCCGCGGATCTTGAACGAGCCGATCGGTTGCAAGTTTTCCAACTTCAGAAACAAGTTCGCTGGCGTCTCTGCATTGCATCGGATTAGCGGAGTGCGCAGAGCGACGGATGCGATATTTCGCCGCGCTTCTTGCGCCTGGGCGGACGTAATGGGCATTGCAATATCTTAACTGCTCCGATGCTGGCCGCGAACGCGGTAAAATCGGGCTGAGCTTCCATGCGCATCACGAGCCGCCGCGGAACTATCGTCTTTTTCCTTTGCCTGGGCGTTGGCCTGGTGGCGCTGGCGGTTGCCCTCAATGTCGGATGGATCATCCTCAACTGGCGTCAAGGAGTTCTGCTGTTCTTTGGCATCATCTTTTTTGCCCTGATCATCGCCGGCATGATCGTGAATACGACGTTCCTGCTGCGTGAGATTCGGCGCAGCGAGCAACACGACAGCTTCATCAATGCGGTTACCCACGAATTGAAAACTCCGGTCGCCTCCATTCGCCTGCATCTGGAAACCCTGCAACGCCGCGACCTGCCGGAAGCCCAGAAGCAGGAGTTTTATCGCCTGATGCTCAATGACACCGATCGCCTCACCGAGACGGTGGAGCAGGTGCTGCGCGCCGGCCGTGCCGGAGACAAGAAGGCCGGTCGGGAGAAATCCACCGTTGATTTCCGGCAACTCGTCCGCGAGTGCATGGACGCTGCCCGGGTTCGCCATCATTTGCCGGAGGAAGCCCTGCATTACGAGGAGACGGCGACGAATGGCGCAGGGATCGGCGTGTTAGGCAGCGGGGAAGACCTCCGCACCGCCGTGTTCAACGTTCTCGACAATGCCATCAAATATTCCGGTGAGCGTGTCGATGTGCATGTGCGCCTGAACATACCTGACGAAAAGCGCATCGTGCTCAGCGTGCAGGACCATGGCGTCGGCATTCCCCCTGATGATGTGAAAAGCATCTTCAAGCGCTTCTACCGCGTCAGCCACCGCTCTCTGGGGCACGTGAAGGGAACCGGGCTGGGCCTGTTCATCGTGAAATCGATTGCACAAAAACACGGCGGCAAAGTGTTCGCCGAAAGCGCCGGCGAGGGCCAGGGCACTACCATTACGATGGAACTGCCGAGGGCGAGCCTATGAGCCGGGTTCTAGTGGTCGAAGATGAGGCCCATCTGGCGCAGGGGTTGCGCTTCAATCTGGAGGCCGAGGGCTACTCCGCCGAGATCGTCGGCGATGGAGAAGCGGCCACGGATCGCCTGCTCGCCAAGAAGGAAAACTTCGACGCCATAGTGCTCGACATTATGCTGCCGGGCAAGGATGGTTTCAGCGTGGTCTCAGAATTGCGTGCGGCGCGGAATTACGTGCCGGTGCTCATGCTGACCGCCCGCAGCAGCCCCGAGGACGTGCTGAAGGGCTTCGCCGCGGGAGCGGACGACTACTTGCCCAAGCCCTTCGACCTGTCGATCCTGCTGGCGCGGCTGCAGGGATTGCTGCGGCGCAGCCAGTGGATGCGAGCCAGCCATTCGGCAGGGAACGCGAACTCAACTCTGAACTCCGGCCGCGATTCCGCTCAAAGCGCAACCGATCCCGGTAGCGTCAGCGACTTCGGAACGTTTTCTTTCAACGGCAAGACCATCGATTTCGGCAATCTCGAACTGCGCACCGAGGGCAACGTAACACGCCTCACCCTGATGGAATCGGAACTATTGCGCCACCTGGTGCGCAGCGACGGTCGCGTCGTATCCCGCAAGCAGATTCTCGAAGAAGTGTGGGGACTGCACGAAGACACAGACACCCGCGCCATCGACAACTTTATGGTGCGGCTGCGGCGCTACATCGAAGATGATCCCGCACAACCCCGTCATTTGCTCACGGTGCGCGGCGTGGGCTACCGCTTCCTGGCGAATCCGGAAAAGAAGTGAATGCCGCCGGTGCGGAGCTGCGATTGAAAAGCCCTTCCGCCAGAGAATTCCGGCGGAAGGGCACCAGGGTTGTGATCAGGAAATGACTTACTGTTTGTCGTAGACGGCAGTGCCTTCGATCTTCTTGCCGGTTGCATCTGTTCCACTAATCGTGAGCGTGCGGGTCTTGCCGTCAGCAGAGACGACTGTTCGGCCCGTTGCCGTAACTTTGCCGCCTTTCTTCACGGTTAATTCCAGGGTACGATCATCGGTCTGCTTGAGCGCCCGCGTGTCCGAATTCGGATCGCCGGTGACCGGGTAATCCTTGCCGTCGAACTTGCCCGTCCACTCGTTATGGGTAGGCTTCCCTTGACCATCGACACCATCGATCGTGCATTTTATGCTGTCGCCGGCGGGCGCATACACCACCGTAAGATTTTTCGGCGTCCCGGGAACTAACTTCGACTTGGCTTCATTGAGCTTCCATGTCCCCAGGTTGGGGTTTGAGGCGAAGCAAACGGTAAGACTGACAACCAGCATTACGAACGTCAATACGACGGTTCTTGCTTTCATGTTTGCCTCCAGGGTGAGAAACGGATGGCTCGCTAGCGAGCAACGCATTCTAGGTCGCGCGTGGCCTTCTGCGCAACTCTCAGAGTGACCGTGAGTTGTGGAGAGTTGTGAGCTGCTATGCTCGGCAAAGCTCAGCGACCAGCGTTTCCCGCCGCTCGAGCGCCAGACCATCGATACGGTTGAGAATCATTCGATAAGCCGAAAGTGAAATTCCAGCGAGCAATAGCAGGATCAGGGTCGCGATCCAGAAGCTGCCGTAATGCCGCGCTATCCAGAACGCTGTGACTCCCACGCCTACTACGAAAAGTTGCACGCCCAGGCTGATCAGCACGGTCACCTGGGCAGCGCGTTGGCGGCCGAATCTGGAGAAGTCCAATTTTTTCGGCGAATAGAGCGAGAGCAGGTTCCCGGCGGAAAAGTTTACCGGCGCCGCAAACAACAGACCGGCCAGAGATGCGATGGTGACATCGAATGCCGGCGGGCCATAGAGAAAGCTGACCGCCATCCAAGCGATCGCCGTTTCCACGGCCAGAATGGCGGCGTGGGTAAGGTTCTTGGCCAGCACGATTTCGCGGAAGTTCACCGGAGAAGCGTAAAAGAACTGGATGCCGCCGGCATCGCCGCCAAAGTTGTTGTAAACCAGATTGGTCAGCATCAGCAGCGTGTATCCGGCAGCCGCGGGAAATGCCATATCGGGCGTGCGCGCAAAAGGGAGCCCGGATTGCCGGGCCGCGTTCATGGCCCCAAACCGGAAAATAATCAGCACGAAAATCGGCATGATCAGTGTGAGTAGCATCGGACCGCTGCGGAGCAGATAGCGGATCTCCTTTTCGAAGACCGCCGCGACCGGGGTGGCGAATCCAGGCAGATCCCAGCCTAGCCGAAGCGATCGGTCCCGCGGCAGAGCGGATGTGGCGGCCACCTCGCTCAAATTCTCGCCGCGATACTGTGCCAGCAGCCGCACGTGGAGGCAGTAGCCAATGGCCAGCAGAAAAGCGCACAACATCACAAACGAACTGACACCCACCATGAATTTCGAGTACACCGCCTGCGCGATGGCGTCGGCGGCAAGGCCCGGTGGAAGAATGCCCTGCACGGGAGCAAGGATTTCGACGTAGCGCCGCACGTCCGGCCGGGCCCGCTTCTCGAAATGGTTCATGACCGGCCCGATCAACTGAAAGCTCAGCATCAGCAGAACAAACAGAATCCCCAGAAGTTCGCGGGTGCGGCGCTGGGCTAGCCAGCGCTCCACCCAGGCGAAAATCATCTGCATGAACAAAAGATTGAAGGCGGCGAAGGCCAACAACACCAGCAGACTCCAAGGCAGCAACCCCGGTTTGGCGTACCCGACGCCCACCAGAATTCCGAACGACCACAGGCTGCCCAGAGCGGTTGCCGGATCGCACGCGCCATACGCCAGCCGCACCAGAAAATATGAGCGGTAGCCGAGCGGAAAGCGCAGCAGGTCGGAGGAGTCGGGGTTGTTGGTGAAGGCGGTCGCCATGATAGGGAAGACTTGCCAGAAGATAAACACGAACCAAAAGAGCAGTGCGAGCAATTCTGGTTTGCCTGCCGAGATCGCCAAAGATGCCGAGATGCCCATGCCGAAGGCGCCGCCGAGTCCGCCGATGGCGAATGCAAAGGCTATGACGATGTGTGAGGCAACCTCCAGCTTGCCCCGCGTGGTGCGCATTGAATGGACGAACATTCGCCAGCGCAGCCAGGCGATGATTGCCAATTGAGCAAACACATTGTCAGTCGATCTCATTCGTGCGCCTATTCACTTTCTTACGATGGATTGGATGATAAACCACCAGTGCATCGAGGTGTCCCATCCTGGACCATTCCGGAATGGGACATACTGTGTCTTAAATCACAGGCACGCATGGCACACCTCACAGGCCGCCTGCCGTCCCCCATGCGACAATGATGATGTGGTAGGAGGTATGCAGAAGTGACGGCGATCGAAGACGCTCCCTTGTGGGAAAGAATTACTCATCCTTTGGCAAACGCGCTGGAGTTTGCTCTGGGTTGTCACCATGAAAACTTGAGCCGCGTGTTTACCCTCAGGGGCCGAACCTATAAGGTTTGCTGTGACTGCGGAGCTACTTTCGACTATTCCCTTCGAACCATGTCAATCGTACATCGCCATAGAACGCTACCTGGCTTCCGGCGCCTGCGTGCTCTCCGGCGCTTGCACGCCCGCCATGCCTGAAGGAAGATCCGCGCGACACTACCCCAGCCACGAAAGCTCCTGCTCCGCGCTGCGCGAGCCGCCCACGGTGCGCAGGAAAATCTGCTCCAGCGTCATCTTCTCGCCGGATGGCTTTGAGCCGTCGCCTGAGCCGGCGGGCGTCTGCGCCTCGACACCGGCGCGCAGTTCCTCCAGCGACCCATGCGCCACCAACCGTCCTTGATGAATGATCGCTACGTGGCTGCACAGCCGTTCCACGATCTCGAGCACGTGCGAGGTGAGAAAAATCGTGGCCCCGCGCGCGATCATGCCTTGCAGCATCGCCTTCAGCGTTCCGGCGGCAATGGCGTCCACGCCTTCGAACGGTTCGTCGAGGAACAACACCTTCGGCCCATGAATCACAGCCGCAGCCATCGCCAGCTTCTTCTGCATGCCGTGCGAGTAGTCGGTGACCAGCTTCTTCGGCTGATCGGCGAGCTGCATGAAGTCGAGCAGCTCCGCGGTACGCTTGGCCGCAGTCTCGCGGTCGAGTCCGTACATGCGGCCGGCGAAGTTCAGAAACTCTGATCCCGTCAGCCGCCCGAACAGCGCCATGCCTTCCGGGACGACGCCAATTTGCCGCTTCACGTCCACGGGATTTTTCTCCAGATCCAGCCCAAGAATTTCGATCCGCCCTGAACTGGGCGCCAGCAGCCCGGTGAGCATCTTGATGGTCGTGGATTTCCCCGCGCCGTTGGGGCCGAGGAAGCCGAAGAATTGCCCGGGAGCCACGCGCAAGTCGACGTTGTCGACCGCGAGCAACTCGCCGAAGCGGCGCGTCAGGCCCTGGGTGGAGATGGTGGGAGCGGCGTCCATGAAACATCTGAATCTAGCACAGCCGACGGGCGTCCGCGGATGCGCGGGCGCGAAAGTCGTGGATTGTTACCCTTCTGTAAATTTCCTGATTGTTTTACATCGTCATGACAACTGCAGTCCCACTCTGAAATATAAGTTTGGGGCCCGCTGCCCCCTGCACAAAATTCTCCGCTTCCAGGAAGGTAGTCACATGAGAGGGAAACTGCTATTCGTCGCTCTTTGCGCTTTGCTCGCCAGTTCTGCCGTTGCAGTCGGCCAGCAGGCGGTCGTCGCGTTCGACTTTGTGTGCAACGGTAGGAAGAGAGGCCCCTGTCCCGAGGGCGCCAGTCCCAATTCACTCATCCAGGCATCCGACGGCAACTTCTACGGCACCGCCGTGAATTCTGGTGACAAAGTCGGAGGACTCACCCGTTTCGGCGGCACAGTATTCTCGCTCACGCCTGCCGGCAAGTTCACGCTGCTGCACGCCTTCGTTCCCGGAGTGAATAACAAATTCGCCAACGGTGCAGGCCCGGTTTCCCTTACAGAAGGCCCGGACGGCAAGCTCTACGGCCTAACCGTGGAGGGCGGAAACAACTTTGGGAGCCAATTCTTAGGCTATGGGGTTTTGTTCCGAATCAATAAGACCGGGTCCGGCTTCCAGGTTCTCCATCGCTTTTGCTCCATCACACCCTATTGCAACGACGGTTATTAACACCATCGGACCGTTGGTCGTGGGATTAGATGGCAATATTTACGGCGCAGCCTCCCAGGGAGGAACCGGGAGCTGCAACTCTGAGCCGGCCTGCGGCGCGATCTTTCGCGTCACTCCGTCCTCCGGGGTGTACGAGGTCGTTTTCAGCTTCAGTTCTTCGAATGGTGGAGGATTTCCCAGCGGTCTGACGCCTGCTTCCGACGGCACCTTCTACGGCGTTACCAGTGAAGGCGGGAGCGTCTATCACTACACTCCAAGCGCGGGAACCCTGCAGACGACGACTTTGCCGTTTCCGTTCCCCAAGGGATGTCCGGCCTTCGCATGCTTCGGCACGACGGTGCTCAGTTTCGGCTCAGACGGTAACTTGCATGGCTTCTATACCGTATATGGATCGCCCGATACCGGACTCTACGAAGTGAAGACCGATGGCAGCAGCTTCCAGCTCTTTCCCCCTCTTGCTAACGGCATCGGCCCTGAATTGCTGCTGGCCAGCGATGGCAACTTTTGGTTTCCTCAAAGCACTGCGAACGGCAGCAGCTTAGGGGACATCGTTACAGTTTCACCTTCCACCGGGACGGTGATTCAGACGCTCACACCCTTCAGCCAGTCGGTTTCTAATCCGGCCTCGATTATTGAAGCCACCGACGGGACGCTGTGGGGAGTAGGCAGCGGAGTCATCAACCAAGCTGACCATTTCGGCGGGGGCACGATATTCAACCTGAACGCGGGTTTGCCGCCGCGTTAGCATCCTTGGCTGAAAGACAACCAGCGGTTCCTTCCCCGTAGTGGTGGAAGGAACCGCTGTTTCTTGGTATCACGCGCCAATCCGCTACTGTTTTTCTTTCGGCGTGTCTTTCTTCTCTGCCGACTTCTTTTGCATGTCTTCCGTCCAGGGCGGAGTTATACCGATGAACCGCGCATAGGCGATCGACTGGCCCAGGTGCTCTGCGGCGTGCCGGACAATGAAAAGCAGAATGCCACGCTCCGTATTCTTGCCGCCGAACCAGTCGAGGCTCTTGTCGAGATCGTCATCCGGCATGGCCTTGATCGCTTTCTTGGCGTGAGCGAAGGAATCTTTCAGGATGGCGATGACCTTCGCCTTGTCGGTGGTCGACTTTTCGAATCCTTTAACATCGAAACCCGCCGGCGGAGGAGTACCGACAAGCTTGTAGAGGTTGAAGTTCGCCGCGCTGACATGCAGGAACACTTCAGCGAAGGAGCGCACGTCGGGCGAGGGCCGCCACGCGAACTTCTCCGCGGGAATGGCTTCTGCGAGGCGCGTGAACTTGTCTTCCTGAATCATCACTTCGGCCATCACTTCCGAGCGATAACCGGTGACGCCGGGTGTTCCCTCCGTGTAGGGACTTACCTGGGCTGCGAGGCGGACGGTTCCAGAAATCAACACGACGAAACAGAGAGCGGCGAAAACGCGTTTCATGACGTCTCCTTTGATCGAGATTGTATTCCAAGGAGCGGTAGATTTCTCGCGAACCGAAAACCGACGGGGGAAAGCTGGGCAGTTAACGAAAACGAAGCCAGAGTGCACCAGGCCGACAGCCGGCGTGACGCCGGCGCCACGCCAAGCAAAAACGCCCCAGCCTAAGGCCGGGGCGTTTTCGTGGCAGAACTGCAGCGTTTTAGAACAAATTCCACAGGAATTGGTTGTAGACGTCGTGGTGATACTGCACTTCGGGCGCCTTCACGAAAGTTCCCAGCAGGCGCGGGCAGCGGTCGGCGGCGGCCTGCTTCAAGTCGGCGTAGCGGCCCTTCACGTCTTCGCCAAGCAGCGTGGTGGTCCACTCCGCCTTCCGGAAGTCGGCCAGCGCTGTGTAGATGTTGTCCGGCAGATAGCGCTCGGCCTGGCGCAGGTTCTTGATCTTCGCCGTCTCGCCGTCAATCCCTGTCTTGAAGATCGAGAGCATTACCAGATAGGGATTGGCATCCGGAGCGACCGAGCGCACTTCCACCCGCATGCTCTTCTCGTTGCCGATGGGAATGCGGATCATGGAACCTCGGTCCACCGGCGAGGCCTTGATCTGGTTCGGCGCCTCGAAGTGCGGATCGAGGCGGCGATAGGCATTTACACTCGCATTCAGCAGCAGGCAAATATCGTTGCCGTGAGTGAGGATGCGGTCCAGGAACGCCCAGCCCATCTTGCTGAGCTTCTCTTCGCCTTTCGCGTCCCAGAACAGGTTCTTGCCATTCTCGCTGATGGAAACGTTGGTGTGCATGCCACTGCCGTTCACGCCCACAACGGGCTTGGGCAGAAACGATGCGGTCAGTCCCATGTTGGTCGCCACTTGCCGGCAGATCAGCTTGTAGAGCTGAATCTGATCGGCTGCAGCCACAACTTCGCCGTAGCCGTAGTTGATTTCAAACTGCGAAGGCGCAACTTCAGGATGGTCTTTTTCATTCTGGAAGCCCATCGAGCGTTGCACTTCCGCAGTAGTATCGATGAACGTGCGCAGCGCGTCGCCGGGCAGTGAGTGATAATAGCCACCGGTGTTGACGTATTCGAATTTGCCGGTTTCGTGGTAGCGGCGCTCGGCGTCGGCGCCTTTGAAAAGGAAGCCTTCAATTTCGTTGGCGGCGTTGAGCGTGTAGCCTTTTTTCTTGTGCAGATCGGCTGCATAGTTCTTCAGCACGCCGCGAATGTCAGCCGAGTACGACGTTCCGCCCTTGTCGATGACCTCGCCGAATACCAGCACCTTGCCGGAGCCGAATACATCGGCGGGCGCCCAGTAGAACGCCGCCCAGTCGATGCCGAGCCGCAGATCGCTCTCCCGCTGAGCCGTGAAGCCGCGAATCGAGGAGCCGTCGAAGGTGAGATTGTCCCAACTCTTGATCAGGAACTTCTTGTCGTAGTCGAGCATGTGCAGCCGGCCTTCCAGATCGCTGAAGAGCACGGTCACGGCCTTGATTCGCTTTTCGTCGGTCAGATACTTCAGTCGCTTCTCCTGGATTTTGTCGATGGCGACGCGGTTCCGGCGCTGCTCCTTCGCTTCCAGATTCAGGTCTTCCAGTTCGTCGTAGGTCAGGGCCAGAAAATTACGCAGTTCGTTGGGCATGGATATCCTTCCGTCTCCTATTCGTTCTAAGAATGATGTCGGCAATTAACCGCATGGACACAGGCAGTTGAAATGGTTGGGGGTTTCAACAGAGAAGGATAACGCGAGCGCGGGGAGGCCGCAATCGAAAAAGCTGATGCGCGCCATAAAAGAGATTTATTCGGCGGTAGACGGGATGAAACGCTTACTGCGGCTTCTGTCCGTCCAGAATGGCTTGTGCCTTGGCCTCCACCTGCCGCGCCTCGGCCTCGCGATGAAGTGCTCGCAGCACAGCCGCGTAACTGCTCATGGTTTCGGCGACGGCGGGATCGTGGTCGCCCAATGCCTTCATCCTGATTCCCAAAGCGCGCTGGTAGACCTTCGCCGCCTCGTCGTACCTCTTCATGAAGAAGTAAAGCATCCCCAGATTATTCAAATCGGTACCCAGTTCCGGGCTGTCGGGGCCCAGCGCTTTCTCATCCAAGCCAGCGGCCCGCAGGAATAAGGGCTCCGCCCGCTGCATCTCCTTGCTGAGTTCATAGATCGCGCCCAGGTTATTCAAATCGGCTGCCAAGTCTGGGCTATCTGGTCCCAGCACATTCTCCCAGATCGCGATCGCCCGTTCATAGAGGGCGGCAGCTTCGCTGGACTTGCGCTCGGACCTCCTCAGGGCCGCGAGATTGTCCAGGCTCGCAGCCACATCGCGATGCTCGGGCCCGAAAACCGACTGGCGGATTTCCAGCACGCGCTGCAATAAAGGCTCCGCATCTGCAAAATCCCGGCGTGCGCCGTAGCACAAGGCAAGGTTCTCCAGGGCGTTTGCATAATCAGGATGATTGCCTCCGACGGTTTTGCCGAAGATACTCACCGCCTGCCGGAACGAATCTTCTGCCTGTGGCGCTCGGCCGCTCTTTTGATAGAGCGTTCCGAGCGCCTCAAGACTTTGAGCCACGTCCGCACTCTCCGGTCCCGGATTCTTCTTGCGGCTCGCCAAGGATTCTGTGAGTAATGGCTCAGCCTTGTCGAATGCCCCCGTCGCCGTGTAGATCTCGCCCAGATCGTTCTGCGCTTGCGCTATATCAGGATCGCCCGGATGCAGCAGTTTCTGCCGAATGCTTAGGGCCCGAAGCAACAGAGGCTCCGCGTGCGCGTAGTCGTTCGAGCTTTTGTAGAGTTCGGCCTCTCCGTCGAGCGTGTCTGCAACCTCGGTAGAGTCGGGCCCATAGATTTTGGTGTAGATCTGGAGCGTGCGCTCATACAGAGGCAAGGCCCCGGAATACTTTCCTTCCGCCCGATAGACCTCCGCCAAGTCAAATAAAGTTCGCGGCCGGCGTGGATCCTTGGCCGGAAGCGTCTCGGCGAACTTCAGATTCGTGGACAGCAACTTTTCAGCCTCGCCAAAGTGCGCCGCTTTCCCAGCGCGGGCCGCCGCTTCTTCGGTTGCTTTCCACGAGTCTTCGCCCAACGCGAAGGCAGAAAGCAGAAGAAGGGAAATGATTCGGCTGGCTAGCAAGAGCTTGCCCCGCATCGTAAAATCGAAGCGACCCTATTGAATTTCCAGGGAAATGACATCTCCCTCTGCCTCCGACGTTGCGCGATAGTTCAGCGCGACCTTCTTGTTCCTCCAGGCGCAGGAGAACTCGTCGGCCCCGATCAGGATGACGTGGCCCGTGCTTGCCACTTTCATCTTCCAGGTCTTCGGTCCTGAGACCACCGTCAATTTAGCAAACGGTGGCGACGAGCAATCCACATTGGTCAACACACCGCGCACGTACTTTGTCGCGCCCAAATTTGGCGCCTTGGCCGCTGGCTCGGGGGATACTGCGGTCGCATTCTCCTCATCGACCCCGCTTTCCAATTTTTCCTCGCGCTGCACCACTTTCCCTGGACGGTATACCGCCGTTCCACCCTTGACCATCTCCCGGAACTGCTGCGCCTGCTCTAGAGCCGCAGCCGCGTGCGATGCAACTTCGCGATTGCCGCTGGCCTGAAGCGACTGCAGCAGTGCGATAGCCTGATCGGGCTGCTGGTTTACCAAGTAGAGAGTTGCCAGATTAAAAAGGTAAGTCTCGTTGCGCGGGCTGATTGCCAGCGCCTTGCGCATCGTAGCCAGAGCTTTGGCCGGATCGCCGGAGGCGGATTGAGCGAATGCCAGAGTCGCATAAGAATCGGCAAAATTCGGATCCAGGCTGATCGACGATTCCAACTCCTTGATCATGGCGGGCAGATCAGCCCCGCCGCCGAAGCCGTCCTGGCGGGCCATCAGCAGCGCGTTGTAATAGTGAACCCGTGGGTCCTTCGAATCCAGTTCTGAGGCCCGTTTAAAGTATTCCGCGGCCTGACTGAGATTCCCCTTCTGCAGGTAGGCGTAGCCCAGTCCGCGGTACGCTGCGGCATTGTTCGGGTCGGACTTCAGGATATCCTGAAATTCATTCAGCGCCCGCTGCTGATAGTCGGGGGAATGCAGATGGATATCGGCCAGCTCCACATTGCTGGCCGCTGCGCTCATCGGCGTAACCGTATAGTTATTCGACGAGATGTTGGCCGGAGTACGAATCGCGTAATACTTGTACTGGCCGCTGCTGATGTAGCTGCTCAAAGTCCTGTCGAATTGCCCCGAACTCATCCCGAAAGCTTGTTGAATGGCCTCCTCGACCGGCAGGTGTTTGTTCTCTTCCAGGTCAAAATAAGTCGCCACCTTGGGCAAGAGTTGGTGATCGTAGATGTAATGCATCAGCATTCCCGACTGGACGTAAAACGTGGTGCGATGGTCGCCGCTTTCGTTGTAAATCGAGGAATCTTGCCGGACCCGGAACAGATCCGCGATCTTCATCATCCCTAGTTGTCGCATGGTCAGGTAATCGTCGTGGGGAATCTTCCCTACTCGGGCTTCCTTGCTATCCACTTCGATGCTGGAAAAATACACCGCAAAACCCTCTTCAAACCAGGGAGCGGATACCCCTTGCAGGGTGCCATTCATGAGTTGATGGGCATATTCGTGGAACACCACAACCCAAGGGTCCTCCACCGACATGTCGAGCATGATGAAGCTGCGGTCGCTGCTTCCCTGAAAGAGTCCGGCCAGTTGCGTCGGCTTGCCGTTGAATAACGGAGCAACCTGCCGCATTTCTTTAGTGTTCCGGAAAGCTACGATCTGCAGCGGGATCGGAATGTTCACGTTCACCCGCGTCATCAAGGTGCCGAAAACCGCGCGCATTTGCTCAAAGCGCATGGCGACTTCGCGGCCGCGTTTCTCGCCCGCATCGGTGACCACCGAGAAATTTGGTGAATGCACCTCCAGCCATTGCGGTTCCCCAGCGAGAGCAACTGTCGCGCCGCAGAAAGTGACAACCAGGAAGAGCGCTAGCAAATAAAGGAGGGTCGAATGAACCCGTCCACGGCGAATACTCATCGGGCAACTCCTCGCTTCAGTCGCCGATATCCTACACCGAATCCTCATTTCAATTCATGCCCAGGCCCTGGCCCGCATGAGCCGGATGATTACGCCGAGTTGGCTGTGAGGATTTCCTGTACGTCAAAGGGGCAGCATGCAAAAGAACGCGCCGGAACTACGGTCTTGAAGAGACAAAAGAGTCAACCATCCAGTCATTTATGGGACTGAGTCCTCCGCAATCGAGGCACTTTGTCTGGGCGAATTGAGTCGAGCAGTGAGGACAGATGGCGTGGTTTTGAAAGGTGTCGAAGGGCAGTCCGCACTTTCCGCACTTCCAGAAGTCTCCCACCGGGGGCGCGGTCTTGCAGGTTGGGCAGGAAAACCCGTCCCGGCGCGGCAGCTTTGCGAAACGCAACAGGGCCCGCGCGTGTTGCAGGCCACCCCAGCAATTCATCAACATGAAGGCGGCGATCGCTCCGAACCAGATGGATTTCATCCAGACGGCGAGGGCGATAACCCCGGCCACGCCCACAAAGCCCAGGATCGTAGCCACCATCAAGCTGCGGGCTCGTCCGAACACAAACCAGAGCAGAGAGCGAAGAATCTGGCCGCCATCCAGGGGATAAATTGGCAGGATATTAAAGATCAGCAGGTACAGGTTCATCAACCGGACCGCTAGCAGAAGCGCGTAGAGATCCGGCGCAGTCGCCGCCATTCCGGCCGATCGGCTCATGGTGACGGCCACGGACAAGACCGGCAAAAGCACCACGTTCACCAATGGTCCTGCCGCGATGCTCCAGAGAGTAGCGCCGGGCCGTGGTGGGGGTGCCACGTACGCGACCCCGCCGAGCGGCCAAAGCACGATCTGGTTCGCTATTCCACCAACTTGCCGGCAGGCTAGTGCGTGCCCGAACTCATGCAGCATCACGATCAGAAACAGGGCCAGATACTCCAGCACGTTCCAGGTGACAGAGGAATAACTCCCCTTGCGGTTCTGGATTTCAAAAGCCGCCACCAGAAACCAGGACCAATGGAGAAATACATCAATTCCCGAGAATCGAAACAGGCGGACTGACCCTTGGCGAGCGCTCGGCATGTGCGCAGTCTACTGCATAATCGGGACGGGCGTCTGGGAACGTCGGTCTGCGGATGGCTTGGTTAAGCAACGATCCGGCTTTTCGCAAGGGGCTCCAGAAACGGGGCACCGAGGGCGCGCTTTACTGCCGGTGCGCCGAAGCGCCCGCGGCAATCTCGCGCAAGGCGCTGACAAATCCGGCAGCGGCCTCTGGATCGGCCAACGCCTCCAAATGGAGCGTAGCTGAGAACTGTGGCGACTCGGGGCGGAAGTGCACCTGCAGAATGTCCTGCCGCCGCGCCGACATGAGCGCGTTCAGCTCCGCGGTCGGATCCTGCTTCCAGTGTGAGCGCGTGGTCAGGATGATGGGGCCGGGCTGGTAGAGATCCCACTCGCGCTCGTCGTGCTTACGGGTTGAGACCCCACGGTTGTGGGCGGTCCAGCGATGCCTCACCACTTCCAGATGGAAGCTCGGCGAGCCACCCAGATCGGCTTCGAAGGTGAGAGTTTCTTTCTGATGGTGCCAGCAGCTTACCAGCCACTGCACGGGGAGTGCTCGGGGCCGGAACTTCACCGTTACGCGCGCATTCTCGAACCAGCGGGAAGGAAAATGCAACCGGGCCTGAAGCCGCGAACTTCCCACCCAGTGCGATTCCAGGACGCGTCCTTTGCCGGCGCACGCAGTCTGCACCCAGTGCAAGGCCGCCGCTCCCTTCTTTCGATTGTAGGTGGAAAACACGAAGTACCACAGTCCCAGAACGGCGACCGAACTGGCCACGTCAATCAGCAGAAGGCGCCCCACAACGCTTCCTCTGATGTTTATGGTACGTCCGAGGTTGCAGCGGCGCAAGGGGCCAATCGCCCCCAATACGCTCCTCCCGGCGGCTTCGGCTGCATTAACTGTGGAAAACCTGTGCTCAATGGCCCGGAGGCATATTGCAGGCTCGCCAAATCTGATGCTGCAGCCCCGCTCCGCTACAATGGAGGCGTGCCCTTCGCGATTCGCGACTTCCAGCCCGCCGATTTCGACACGCTATGGCGCATCGATCAGGATTGTTTCCCTCTCGGCATTTCGTATTCCCGAACAGAACTGAAGGTTTACATGCGCCGCCGAGGATCGTTCACGCTGGTGGCCGTCAATAGTCGAGGTGAGGCCGATCCAGCATCTGGGAGGGGCGTGAAACATTCCCCGACGTCCGCTGCCGATTCGTCCGTCGCTGGTTTTATCGTGGCGGAAGCCGGCCGCCGCTCCGGTCATATCATTACGATTGACGTGATCGCCGCCGCCCGCCGCTCCGGCGTGGGATCGCTGCTGCTACGTGCTGTCGAGGATCGCTTGCGTTCGGCCGGCTGCAGCGCGGTCGAGCTGGAAACCGCTGTGGACAACCTTTCCGCGCTATCGTTCTACAAGCGCCACGGCTACAACGTAATCCGCACCTTCCCCCGTTACTATTCGAACGGCGTGGACGCGCTGGTACTGCAGAAAGAACTGGCGGCTACTCCGTAAGGAACCACCCTCAGACATTTCCAACAATTCCTCGCGCCAGTTGTAAGCCATCAGCCGGTGAGCGAAAGCTACGACCAATAGCGTGGCCGCGAGTGATTTTCAGAGCGTTCTAATCCGCAAGTGGTGACCTGCATGCTCGTGTCTAGCCAGTCCACTCTCCATTCTCGAAAGGAAGTCGTATGCGCATGTTCACCTACGGACGGCTGTTAATGTTCTTGCTTTTGGCTTTGATCCTTCCTGCTGCAGCGCAGGATGCCCATATCTCCACGTCGCTGTCACCTGACTCCGATGCTGCAACCATTCCCGCTCCGGCGGCGCACGCTTCCGCCCCGGGCTCATTCGATGAAGTGATTGACCGCGTAGTCGAGCAAGAGCACCTGCTTCTGGCCCAAATGCGCAACCTGCGGCCGATGGTTGAGACCTACCTGCAGAATCTGAAATCCGATGCCAGCGGAAATCCCTCCCCGGTAAACGACCAGTATCTTCTCGGCCGCCTCGATATGAGCGATGGTCCCGAGGATGTTTCTTTCGTGGGGCAGCCGGGATTCGGCCGCGGCCGGTTCAACAAACTGACGGGAATCTTTTCGCCGCATTTCCAGCCACTGGGTTTTGCGCAGATGGTTGTGCCCGATACCGATCTCTACAAGAAGTACTACAACTTCAGCTTTGTCCGCCGCGAGTTTCTGGGAGAAGTGCGCTGCATCGTGATGGATGTCCAGCCCAAGCCGGACGCTCCCCCGGGCCGGTTTGAAGGTCGAATCTGGGTGGAAGACCGCGACTACAACATCGTCCGCTTCAACGGCACGTATTCGCGAGCCCCCCAGAACAAGTTCTATCTCCATTTTGACAGCTGGCGGTTAAATATGAAGCCGGGCATGTGGCTGCCCGCCTACGTCTACAGCGAGGAATCCGACCTGGAGACCAGCGCCGGCCACATACACCTTAAGGCCCAGACCCGCCTGTGGGGTTACGACTTGAAAAACCTGGGGAAGAACCGCAACGAAGAGTTCACTCAGATTCTGGTGGATGCGCGACAGCCGGTAAAGGATCAGAGCGACGCCGCTGCCGACCCGACTCCGGTCTTAGCTGAACGAATGTGGGAACGGCAGGCGGAGGACAATGTGGTCGAGCGCCTGCAAAAGGTCGGCCTTCTGGCCCCGCCGGGCGACGTCGACAAAGTGCTGCAGACGGTCGTGAACAACCTGTTACTTACTAACAATATCGATCTGCAGTCCGATGTGCATTGCCGGGTTCTCATCACCGCTCCGTTGGAATCGTTTACCATCGGCCACACCATCGTGCTCAGCCGCGGCCTGCTGGACGTACTGCCGGATGAGGCCTCGCTGGCCATGGTGTTGGCCCACGAACTCAGCCACATCGTGCTCGGGCACCACTTCGATGCCAAGCTCGCCTTCAACGACCGCATGTTTTTTCCCGATGAACAATCGTTTCAGCGCTTGGACTTCAAACGCCGCCCCGCGGATGAAGAGGCTGCGGATGACAGAGCTCTCGAGTTGCTGAAAAACTCGCCCTACAAAGAGAAGCTGGGAACGGCGGGATTGTTCCTGAAAGCGCTGCAGCAACGGGCGCAGGAATTGCCCAACTTGATCCGCCCCCATCTCGGAAATGGCTTGGCCGCGGGCCAAAGCATTCGCATGTCCGCTCTGCTCGCCACCGCCCCGGCACTCGATGAGGGCCGCATCGATCAGATCGCCGCGCTTCCCCTCGGCGGTCGAATCAAGCTGGATCCGTGGAGCGATCAGGTCGAACTCGCCAAGGCCCGCCCCGTGACTCTGGCGTTGGCCCGCGAGAAGATGCCATTCGAGATCACACCGTTCTTTCCTTATCTTACGAGGCAGGTGAACGAAGGCACGGAAAAGGTCGCGCTAGTGGGCTCCGGATCGAAGTAGATCAGGGCAAGGCAAGGTAGCTGGAACGATTAGGACTGCGCAGGGGAAGAAACCATTTGCGTTGTCCTGCTTCTTCCAGCTACCTTGCCTTGTGATGAAAGCTGGCTCCCTCAAAGTCGCCATCCAAGGTGAACTCGGTTCCTTCAGCCACGAAGCGGCGGAGCGCATGCTGCCGCGCTGCACGGTTGTTCCGTGTGTCCGCTCTGCCGAAGTATTCGAGCGTGTCGAGCGCGGATCGGTCGCCGCCGCCGTCATTCCCATCGAGAACTCACTGGCCGGCACGGTGGCTGAGCATGCCGATCTTCTCGTCGCGCGGGATGTTTTTATTCAGGGCGAATTCCTGCTGCGCATCGTGCACAACGTGATAGCCGCTCCCGGCGTGAAACTGAGCGCGCTGCGCCGCGTGTTCTCGCATCCGGTGGCACTCGACCAGTGTCGCGACTTCTTCCGCCACCATCCCGAGATCGAGCCGGTACCGTTCTACGACACCGCGGGCAGTGTGAAGCACGTTGTCGCCGAGTGCCTCCCTGACGCGGCCGGCATCGCCGGACGCCACGCCGCCCGGGAATATTCCGGGACAATTCTTCAGGCCAGCATCGAAGACGATAAACGGAATTTCACGCGCTTTTTCCTAATTCGCAGGTCGACGGGCAAAGCGGGTGCCGCGCGGCAGAAGGGAAGCGCTGCTTCCGCGCCCCGCTACCAGCGGCTCATCCCGCATGGCGCCAACAAGACTTCCATCGCGTTCAAGGTCAAGAACCTGCCAGGCGCGCTGTTCAAATCGCTCAGCGTCTTCGCCCTGCGCGATATCAGCTTGAGCAAGATCGAGTCGCGCCCCATGCGCGGCCGCCCCTGGGAGTATGTCTTCTACGTGGATTTCCTCCGCGGCGACGACGAACCCGCCCGCAATGCCCTCCGCCATCTGGGTGAGGTTGCGGAGTTCGTCAAGGTTCTGGGAATCTACCCGGCCGCGTGAGCCAGGCAAACCTTCAATAGGGTGCATGCGTCAAACCCTTGAAGAGACAGGACTGCAACAACTAAAGATCGCAGCGAAGAAGATCGAAGAAACCGAGGAGCCGATCATGCCGCACCCACTTTCCAGCCGCCGCCATTTTCTCCACCAAACCTCCATCGCAAGCGCAGGATTGCTGCTGCCTGTTCTCACCCTCGCCAGTCCGCAGCAGCCGTCACCGGCCAAGAAGCCGAAGGAGGCCGAAGATATTTCTCCCGCCGAGGATCTCATGCGCGAGCACGGAGTGCTGAACCGCGTGCTCCTGATCTACGACCATCATCTTCATCTGCTCGGTGCCAAGCAGACTTTTGATGGCTCGGTGCTGGCCAGTGCCGCCGACATCATTCGCCATTTCGTCGAGGACTACCACGAGAAGCTCGAAGAAGACTTCCTTTTCCCACGCTTTCGCAAGGCCGGCAAGCTGGTCAATCTCGTGGATACTCTTCTGGCGCAACATAAGGCCGGCCGGGAGTTGACCGCGCAGATCCGCGAACTGGCCTCTCTTCCCACTCTCAAATATGTCTCCGACGCCGACAAACTGGCCGACGCGCTTCGCGCTTTCCTTCGCATGTATCGCCCGCATGAGGCCCGAGAAGATACGGTTCTGTTTCCCGCTTTCCGCTCCCTCGTTTCCGCGCACGAGTACGCCGCGCTCGGCGATGATTTCGAAAAGAAAGAGGACGAACTCTTCGGCGACGAAGGCTTCTTCAAAGTTGTCGACCAAGTGGCCGAACTGGAAAAGAAGCTGGGAATCTACGATCTGGCTCAATTCACGCCGAATCAGATCTAGCTCAGTACTTTCAGCACGACCGCAGTAATGTCGTCGTCGGGTGCGCTGCCGTTAGAGAATGCGACTTGGCGGTCGAAGACGAAATCCGCCGATTCGGTTGCCGATTTGTGGCCACATTGTGCCCAAACCTGTTCCAGTTGTGCGGTACAGAACTCGACTCCCGCCCGGTTACGGAGTTCATGAAGACCGTCGGTGGCGAACAGCGCGCAGTCTCCCGGCACAAGCTGCACAACGTGCCGTCCGTAGGTGGCGCCCGGGAACATTCCCGAGGGCAATCCGCCCTCACCCAACTGCCGGCACCGGGTCCCGGAGACCAGCAATGGCAATGGCATCCCGGCATTGGAAAAGATCAGTTCCCGCGTAGCGGAGTTGAAGAGAGCGTACAGAGTCGAGCAGAAGCGGCCCGGGAGAGGCCGCTGCAGCAGTCGCTCGTTCAGCCGGGTAAGAACGACGTCGGTGTCGGTGCCGCACTTGTGAATCCCACGCAAGGTTCCCGTAACCAGCGCGGCGTACATCGCCGCCGGCAATCCCTTTCCGACCACATCCCCTAAATAAATGCCGATAAGACCGTCCGGTAAACGGAAGAAATCGAGAAAATCGCCCCCGACTTCAGAGAGAGGCATGAAGCGAAACGCGATCTCAACCGACTCGTGGTGTAGTCCTTGCGCAGGCAGCAACGACGACTGAATCAGTTTCGCTTCTCGTTCATGCTCGTCGCATATGCGTCCACATTCGGGGCTTTGTCTCGCGGACTTCACTAGTATCCAGATCGGCTGAATTCCGGTCCCGCGTTAGCTCCATTTCTTCCGGGCATGACACTGGAGTATCATCCGCGTTAGCTGCTGCACCTTTGATACAGTGCGAACGGTCCCGAAGGGGAATAGGATTCAGTCTGCAATCAAACGCCGGGAACCTTGAACCTTTTCCGGAGGAGTATCATCTAAGCTTGAGTGAGTTACACTCAAGGAGAGCCAATGGCCCAGCAACCGCTTTCCGAGCAGGTTCCTAAGCATAGAGAAACAAACGACGTACGGGCTTTGCCTGTGCTTCCTGTGCGGGATACCGTCCTATTTCCGCACGCCGTCCTGCCTCTTACCGTCGGCCGGGAGAGCTCCGTCCAGCTGATTAACTCGTTGGGGGAGGACAAGACGATCGTGGTCGTGGCGCAGCGTGAGGCCCGAGTCGATAGCCCCCAGGCCAGCGATCTTTATACCGTCGGTACATCTGCCGTCGTCCACAAGGTCGTCAAGATGCCCAACCAGAGCCTGTTCGTATTTGCCGAAGGTCTGGAGCGGGTGCGTCTGGGCGAGTTCACCCAGTTGGCGCCATTCATGCGGGCGAAGGTTTCGCCCATCCCGGAAGCCGCTCCGCCCGACAGCTCTGAAATCGAAGCGTTGCAGCGCAACGTGCTCACGCTCTTCCAGCAGATCGTCGCCGGGTCGCCCACACTTTCCGACGAGCTTTCCACGGTGGCCCTGAACATCGATGAACCCGGCCGCCTGGTGGACTTCATCGCCTCGTCTCTGCCGTCGCTCTCCACACCCGACAAGCAGGACACGCTGGAAACTCTCGACACCCGCGTGCGCCTGGAAAAAATCAATCAGCATCTCGCCAAGGAACTGGAAGTCCAGCAGCTGCGCAACAAGATCCAGAGCGAAGTGCAGGACCGCGTGCAGCAGACCCAGCGTGAGTACTACCTGCGCGAGCAGATGAAGGCCATCCAGAAAGAACTGGGCGAGCAGGATGAAGGCCAGCGCGACGTCGACGACTTGAAAAAGAAAATCGACGACGCCGGCATGCCCGAGGAAGTGAAGAAGGAAGCGCTCAAGGAATTGGGCCGCCTCTCGCGTATGTCTCCCATGGCCGCCGACTATTCGCTCACGCGCAACTACGTTGAGTGGCTGGCGGTGTTGCCTTGGGCCAAGACTTCCGGAGTGGAGATCGAAATTCCGAAGGCCAAAGAAATCTTGGATACGGACCACTATGACCTGGAGAAGGTCAAGGACCGCATCCTCGACTACCTTTCCGTTCGCCGCCTCAAGCCGAATATGAAAGGTCCGATCCTGTGCTTCGTCGGACCTCCCGGCGTGGGCAAGACTTCGCTGGGCAAGTCGATCGCGCGAGCGTTGGGCCGCAAGTTCGTGCGGCTCTCGCTCGGCGGCGTGCACGATGAAGCGGAAATCCGCGGCCATCGCCGTACCTACATCGGCGCACTACCGGGACAAATTATCCAGGGCATTCGCCGCGCCGAAACCAAGGATCCGGTTTTCATGCTCGACGAAATCGACAAGGTCGGCCGCGACTTCCGCGGCGACCCTGCTTCGGCGCTGCTGGAGGCGCTCGATCCCGAGCAGAACTCGAGCTTCCGCGACAACTATCTGGACGTCACGTTCGATCTGTCGAAGGTTCTTTTCATTACGACCGCGAACATGCTCGACCCCATCGCCGAGCCTTTGCGCGACCGTATGGAGATTATCGAGCTGCAAGGCTACAGCGAGGAAGAGAAGCTGCACATCGCTTTCCGGTATCTCGTTCCCCGGCAAGTGGAAGAGAACGGAATCACCGCCGAGCAGATCGAGTTCCCCGAGCAGGCCCTGCGCTACATCATCCGGCACTACACGCGCGAGGCTGGAGTTCGCAGCCTGGAGCGCACCATCGGCACCATCTGCCGCAAACAGGCGCGGCGGTTGGCCGAAGGCAAGAACGATAAGCTCGTGGTCACGCAAGAAGTCATTCAGGAGTTTCTTGGCGGCATCAAGATCCGCACCGAAGGCGAAATCGAGGAGCGGACCGAGCGCCCCGGCGTGGCTGTCGGCCTGGCCTGGACGCCGTCGGGCGGCGACGTGCTCTTTGTCGAAGCCAATGCCATGAAGGGCAAAGGTGGATTCACCATGACCGGGCAGATCGGCCAGGTCATGCAGGAGTCTATGCAGGCGGCGCTGACCTGGGTACGCTCCAACGCCGCGCAACTTGGCATCGGAGAGGAATTTTTCGCCGACCACGACATTCACATGCACGTGCCGGCGGGCGCGATTCCCAAGGACGGTCCTTCGGCGGGCGTGACCATGGCGACTACGCTGGTTTCGCTGCTGACGGGGCACCGCATCCGTCCACTTTTGGCGATGACCGGCGAAATCACGCTTAGCGGTAACGTGCTTCCGGTGGGAGGCATCAAGGAAAAAGTGCTCGCGGCCAAGCGCGCCGGAGTTACTGATGTGATTCTGCCCGCGGAAAACAAGATGAACGTGGAGGAGGACCTCACCCCGGAACAACTCGCGAACCTCACCGTGCACTACGTCAAGACCATCGGCGAGGCGTTGCGCGTCTCGCTGCCTGCCGTGGCGGAGTCCGCTGCAGGGAAGGTGGGCCCGCCGCCGGCGAAGGATTCCAAACCAGAAACTCCACCCATTCGGCCCATCCAGGAGCCTGCGGTGGTTCACGACAAAGTCTTCACTTGGCACTCCTGAGAGCACTGGCCGGCTGCAAGTTACGCATCAGGGATAGTCTTGCCGCCGCCTGGTGACTGCTCATTTTCCCAGCTGCCGCGTCCAGTCCACCAGCCCTTGCAGTTGCTGTTGAATCAGCTTCTTCGCGGTTTCATCCGTGAGATTGCCATTCGCGTCGAACTTCTCCTGCGCCTTTGCGATCATGACTTCAGGCTGGTTCAGGGGATGCATGTTGAGAAAAATGAAGCTCTGGCGCAGATGATATTGAGCCCGCGCTCCACCCAGCACTCCGCCGGACGCGCTCATTACGGCTACCGGCTTGTGATTCCACGCGCTGTCGCCATAAGGACGCGAAGCCCAGTCAATGGCGTTTTTCAGAACGCCGGGGACGCTGTAGTTGTACTCTGGCGTCACGATCAGGATGGCGTCCGCGGCGCGGATGCGCTTCTTGAATTCGGTGATGACGGCGGGCGGAGTTGCTTCCTCGTCCTGGTTGAATGGTGGAATCCCGTGCAAATCGAAGGTCTCGATCTTCGCGTCTGCGGGAGCGAGTTTCTGCGCCGCCGCGAGGGCCATACGATTGTACGATCCTTTCCGCAAACTTCCGGCAATGCCGAGAATCATCAGGGGAGAGTTCATGGTTGGTCAGCCCTTTGTGATCGGGAACTGGTTTATTTCGATTGTTTGGCCGGGATTTAGATGCAACAACTTCTTGCTCGGACCACGCCCGCGTTAAACTGACAGCTGGCAACTGACTACTGGCAACTGTTCTCATGCGCGTACGCGTTCTATTTTTCGGCAGGTTGAAAGATCTCGCAGGCAAATCCAGCGACGTGCTGGAGCTGCGCGACGGAGCGTCGGTGCGCGACTTGCTGGAGCACTACGCGTTGCAGGTGCCGCGGCTGAAGGAGTTGTTGTCTTCGCTCGCCGTGGCGGTGAATCAGGAATACTCCGGACCGGAGACCAAGTTGGGATCCAACGATGAAGTGGCGCTGCTGCCTCCGGTGAGCGGAGGATCGGAGGGCGAGACGCCCCTTCGGCAAGCTCAGGGCAAGCTCTCCGGACAGCCGGCGGGACGCCGGCGCTACGCTTTGATTATCCGCGATCCAATCGAGACGCAAACAGTTCTCAATTGCATGAAGCGTGGCGAGGATGGCGCTGCGGTTGTGTTCGAAGGCGTGGTACGCAACCAGACGCGCGGGCGCAAGACGCTCTATCTCGACTATGAAGCCTATGAGGAGATGGCGCTGCGCCAGATGGAGGGCCTGGCCGAGCAGGCGCTTAAACAATTTCAAGTCCGCGACGTCGCGCTGGTTCACCGGCTCGGGCGTTTGGAGATTGGCGAAACCAGCGTGATGATTGTGGTCACCTCAGCCCATCGCGCCGCCGCCTTCGACGCTTGCCGCTGGCTGATTGATACGCTCAAGCGCACCGTCCCCATCTGGAAGAAAGAGTATTTCGAGGATGGCGCCGTGTGGGCTGACGGCGAACCTTTTCCTGCGGAAATTTCCCCCATGCAAGGCAGCCCCGGTGGGGACCGCGCATCTAAGTGAGCGGGCGGGCGTGGTTCGCATACTGGCGTGCCAGAGCGCCTCGCTTCGCTCGGCTGGACAGCCGAGGCGGCTGTCCCCACGGTATACTTTCTTCTACCGACTTCTACCGAATGAGAAAACCCGCCACTCTGATTCTGCTGCTGCTGGCCTGCGCTGTGGCGCACGCGCAGCAGGCTCCATCGCAAACCGAGCCGGAGACCACGCTCAAGGTTGACGTCAAACTGGTCAATGTCTACGTGACCGTGACCGACCCTCATGGCGCGCCGGTCGGCGGGCTCACCAAAGACAATTTTGTGGTACAGGAAGACGGCCGCGAGCAGAAGATCTCGGTGTTCGATAAAGAATCCGCGCTGCCGCTTTCGATTGCGCTGGCCATCGATACCAGCCTGAGCACGCGCCATGATCTGCCCCTGGAACAGGCGTCCGCGAAACGGTTTGCCCGCGCCATTCTGCGGCCGGTCGACGCGTTGTCCGTGTTTGGCTTCAGTGAGACCGTGCTGCAGTCCACTTCTTACACCGCAGACCTCAGGCGCATCGAAGAGGGCATTGACCACATCCGCCTGGGCGCGGCCACGGCGCTGTTTGACGCTGTCTATCTAGCCTCGCGCTCGCTCGACCGCCGTCAGGGACGCAAAGTGATGGTGTTGATTACTGACGGCGGAGACACCATCAGCAAAGTCGACTACAAAGAGGCGGTGCGCGCCGCCGAAGAAGCTGAGGCGCTCGTCTACAGCATCATCGTGGTGCCCATCGAAAACAGCGCCGGACGCGAAACCGGCGGCGAACACGCTCTCATCCAGCTCTCGGAAGACACGGGAGGCAAGTACTACTACGCGACCTCCATGGCGCAACTCGATGACGCATTCCGCCAGATCAGCGACGAACTCCGTACGCAGTACCTGCTGGCCTACTATCCGTCCCAACGCACCTCGAATTCGCAGTTCCGACGCATTCAGGTTGGAGTCACAGGCCGGGCGGACAGTTCGTCTTATCGCGTCCGACATCGGGCGGGTTACTACACCGTGAAGTCGGACTTCTGAGGCCGTAAGCAAGAAACATAGTGCACAGGTTTGATATCCTCGGAGATTCCAACGAAACGCCCATTACCGACCAACCTGAGTGACTGGATTAAGAAAGGTTCTGTGAATATTCCGACTTCGAGGTTTACGATCCTGAACTTGAACTCCGTTCGCCATTTTTCCGTGCGATTCATTTGGTTTGGTCTGACCACAATCCTGCTGGGTACGCTCCCGCTCGGGGGCCAGACGATAGGTACGGGCAGTATTGTGGGCGTTGTCACCGATCCGCAAGGCAAGGCGCTCGTCGACGCCAATGTGCGGATCACGAATAAGTCCACGGCTGCCGTGATTCACGTGACGACCTCGACCGAGGGTTTGTATTCGTCAGGACCGATTCAGCCGGGAAACTACCTGGTGCGCGTCAAAGTCAAAGGCTTCAAAGCGGCAGCTTTGTCCTTGCTGGTCCAGGTTGGCAATACCGCGAGCGGCGATGTTCGGATGCAAGCCGGACCGGAGAGTGAGGTGGTGGAAGTTCAAAATGGGGTCATTCTCAACACCGAACAAGCCACCGTGCAAAGTGTCCTCAGCGGGGAGCAGGTTGAGAGCCTTCCCATCAACGGGCGAGATTTTCTTGACCTGGCCCAGCTTAGGCCGGGAGTCCAGATCCAGGACGCCAGCAACTTTGAAACCAAGAATGGCCTCTCTTCGATCTCCTTTGAAGGCCGCTTCGGCCGTGCGCAAAGCATCGCGATCGATGGAGTCGACGTCAGTGACGAAGTCGTGGGCAGCACGACACAGAACATCCCGGCCAGTGCTATCCAGGAATTTCAGCTTGCCCAGTCGTTGCTCGACCTTTCGACGGGACCGGCTTCCTCGGGTGCGGTGAATGTGATCACCCGCTCCGGCAGCGACCAGGTACACGGAGAGGCGTTTGGAGTATTCCGCGGCGATCAGGCTGCGGCGGCCCTGCCTGGTTCCCCAAAGCCTTCGTTTCAGCGGGAGCAATTCGGGGCAGATGCAGGGGGAGCGGTGATCAAGGACAAGGTTTTCTGGTTCCTCGACGCCGAGCGCACGAAGCAGGATCTCACAGCCGCCGAACCTTTTGCTTTTCCCTTTGACGGACTGAACGCCACTCTTGCCGAGCCCTATCGGGAGTTTGATACCGATGGACGTTTCGACTGGAACATGCGGGGCAGCACACGGGCGTTCTATCGCTTTAATTTCTTCGAGAACAACGATCTGCGTCCCTACGGCTCAGCCAGTTCCACACAGGATTTCCGCAACACCAACAATACGTTCACGAATGCCTTGGGTGTCGACTTCAACACGGGCGTGTACGCGCACAGCCTCCGCTTTGAATATCTCAAGCTGCGCAGCGCGATTGGGGATGCCACGAGCAGTCTCAGCGGAGTAGACAATCCCATACCGGGGTTGGGCATCAACATTGGCGCAGGTACCTCGGGAAATTGCATTCTCAGCAACGGCGGCAACTATTGTGGCGGGCCGAGTTGGCTGGGCCGGCAGCAAGACGTTCAATCGGACAAACTGGCGAAATACGATGGCACCAGGGTCATGGGCAATCACATTATCCGCTACGGAGCGACGTTCAATCGCATCGACGCCGCGCGCCAGGCAGCGTTCTCGATGTTTCCGCAGGTGGGTACGACTTCGTTATCCGGATTAACATCCTCCGATCCCACGTCCTACCCTGCGGATTTTGTGGGGTTGGGCAACGGCATTGGATTCACCACTGCCAAGGCATCGTTCGGCTTTCCCGGTGGAGGGCTGGGCCCGGACAACCGTTTGGAACTGTACGTCGCAGATGGATGGAAGATCGGGCCGAAGTTGACCTTGACCTATGGCATGCATTACGTGCGTGACACCGGCCGCAGCGACAGCAACCTGGGCGGTTTGCCCCTCCTGAATCAATGGGGGCCGGGATACGGCAACCGGGTTCGTAACCCGAACATGAATTTTGCGCCGCAAATCGGTTTCGCCTGGGATGCGGGCGGCAACGGCAAAACCGTGATCCGTGGCGGCGGCGGATTGTTCTTTGAGAACTCCCTTTGGAACAGCGTAATGTTCGACTCTCCGGCACGTCTGGGTAAAGGAATTTTCGCCAACACGCCGGAAGCATGCGTGGGAGTCGTGGCCTCACCGTTTGTCTGGCCCGTCAATCTCGCGAATGGAACTTCTGTGGCGGGAGGTGCGGCAACGATCGTCGATACCTCAACCGGTTCGCTGGCGCAGCCAAATTTCTGCGGTGGGGCCATCTCCGCTGTTGCGCCGCAGATTCTGGCGCTGAGCAGCGCTTTCCAGGCGGCGGCTGGGACGGTGACGGGAAGCCAGCCGAATCCGAACTTCGTCGGGACCGCGCTATCGGCGCTGAATCCAAGCTCCGACCTCCTCTTTCCCGGTTACCGCACGCCGCGCTCGTGGCAGGCCAGCTTGGGCTTCCAGAAGGAACTTCGTCCGGGGACTGTCCTGAGCATGGATTATGTCCGCAACATCGGTGAGCACTTCCTGATTGGCCAAGACATCAACCATACCGGCGCGGCGCGCAGTTTCAATCAAGCCAACGCCGTTGTCGCCCGTGACAAGGCGCAGACGGCGAATGGCTGTCCCACCGGCTTTGGCCAGGTCACGTGCATGATCGGAAAATTGGGCCAGGCAGGAGCCCAGGCTGCCTACTCCGCCGCGGGTTTGGATTCCAACCTCCAGACGACTGGCGGCTCACCTTGTTCCTATTGCGCATTTCCGGGTACGAACCCAATTACGGGTAACATCGGAGCGCTGGGTGGAGTCGATATGCTGTTTCCCGACGGGCGCTCAGTCTACAGTGGGGTGCAGGTGCGACTGGTGCAGCGGATCGTCAAGCCGGTTCAGGGTGTGAAGTCGGCAAACTTCCAGGTTTCCTATTCCTATTCCAAGTTTATTAGCCCGATGCAGGATCAGGACTCCATCAACCTGGCCACCGACAACGACAATCCCACCCGGTTCACAGGCCCGAACGCCATGGATCGGAAGCATCAGTTCTCGTTTGCCGGCACCTTCGATCTGCCGTGGTATACGAAGATTAGCGTGGTGGGGCACTTCTACAGCCCGCTTGCCCAGAACTTGGAACTTCCGGAACTGACCAACGGAGGCGAAATCTTCGCCACAGACTGGCTGGGCGCAGGGTTGGGTGCTTCTGGCGCTCCTGAGCCGGTGCCGGGAACTCAAATCGGCCAGTTTGAGCGCGGCACCAACATCGGCAATCTGCAGAGCGTAATCAGTAGCTACAACCATACCTATAGCGACAAGCTCACACCTGCGGGTCAGTGCCTGGTTGCCAATACTGCCAGCAACAATCCTTTCGCGTGCCCGGGGCAAATATCAGGCCCTCCTGTTATGACCCCCACTGACATGTCTGAACTCGGCTGGGTCATGCCCCAGTTGGATACGATTGCCCACCCAGCGGTGGGCATCCCCTGGCTCAAGTCAATGGATTTGAGGGCATCGTGGCCCATCAGGTTCAGAGACCGCGTGACCATCGAGCCCAGCGCCAGCGTCTTTAACGTATTCAACATCACCAACGCGTTTCTGCCTGGAAACCTGCCGAGTGCCTCGCTGCTCCCAGGGCAGAACGGGAACTTGGCCAGCGGTGTAGTGGGCGGTGTGACCCCAGGATCAAGCCTCACGCCTTTCCGGGCAGGTTTCCAGTCGGGAAGCTTCGCCCTCGGGGCTCCGCGCCTGTTCGAATTCGGACTGCGAATCAGTTTCTAGACTTCTCTATCCCGCGCCGGCCGTGCCCGCTGGCGCTGCCGGTTTTTTGGGATGGGCCAACGCGAAAGCTCTACCGTGTACAATGCGTGCATGCCTTTCCGTGCGCAGGGAAACCCCAACGCCGCCAAGCACGGCCGGACCCCGCCCCCCGAAGAGACTTTCGAGGAAGCCAGCTTTCTCAAAGCTCTAGGCGAGAAGCAGAGGCCAGTCAGCGTCAAGCTGATGGATGGACAGACGGTGAGCGGCTGGATCGAGTATTACGACAAACACATGGTGCGGCTGACGCGCGACGGCGCCCCGAATCTTTTCATTTTTAAGCACGAGATCATGTACATCGCCGAAGACGGCGGGAAGAAGAAGTAACTCGGCTGCCGGCGCTCGGCATCCGGCTTCCGGAGTGCGGAGGAAGGCTGACGCCCCACTCCCGCGTGGATGTTCAGTGGTAAAGACTATAATGAAAGACTTCGGACGCCGGACACCGGAGCCGGACGCCTGAATTGCAATGTCCTCAAATTCAGCCAGCCACGATAGTTTTCTCCCCACCATGTCCGCCATCGCTCGCGAGGCGGGCGCTCTGCTGATGCATCACTTTCATCAGCATTTGAAAATCGAATACAAGGGCGACGCCGACCTGGTGACAGCGGCGGACCGCGCCGCCGAGGTGCTCATCCGCGAGCGCATCCACCAGCAGTGGCCCGCGCACGACGTTCTGGGCGAGGAGCAGGGACTCAGCGATCAGGGCAGTGAGTATCGCTGGTACGTCGATCCGCTCGACGGCACCACCAACTTCGCTCACGGATTTCCTGTTTTCTGCGTGTCGATTGCTCTAGAACACCAGGGGCTCGAACACCGGTCCTCCGGAAAACCGGGGCGGCGGATCGCCGCCGTGATTTACGATCCCACACGCGATGAACTGTTTACCGCGGAGCAGGGAAGGGGCGCGCAGCTCAACGGTGAAAAGATCCAGGTCTCAAATACGCCGACGTTGAAAGAATCTCTTTTAGCCACAGGCTTTCCCAGCCACAAGCGCCACAAGAATCCGAATATTTACTTCTATCATCAGATCACGTTGCATTCGCACGGAGTGCGCCGGGCCGGGTCTGCAGCGCTCGATTTATGCAACGTGGCCGCGGGCCGCTTTGATGGCTTCTGGGAATTCAATCTCAATCCCTGGGACACAGCGGCGGGCGTGCTGATTGTAGAAGAAGCGGGCGGCAAAGTGACGCGCTTCGACGGCTCGGCCTTTGAACTCAACAGCCGAGAAACCTTAGCCTCGAACGGGCTGATTCACGAAGCGCTGCTGCGGGAGTTTAACGACATCTTTGCCGGGCGGGGACTCGAGGCACTGCCCAACCCGCGGGAGTATAAAAAATAAGAATTACCCTGTGTTCCTCTGTGGTTGAGGGTTTTGAATCACCGGAGTGGCAGAGGCGGGAGAGATTTCCGCGTGAATCCCATGAGGCAGATTGCAGTTGTGACTCTTTTCGCCGGATTGATGCCCCCACTTTGGCTCGGGGCAGTCAACGCTGCGCCGTCCCCAGTCTCCGCTCCCGACGCAGCGTACGTGCAGGCATTCGAGAAGTGGAAGGGCGAACAAATTGACGACCTGAAGCAGAACTGGCTGCCGCTCGCCGGGCTGTACTGGCTCAGGCCGGGAGTAAACAGTTTCGGTACGGCAACCGAGAATTCCGTCGTCTTTCCCAAGGGCCCAGCTCACGCGGGAGAGTTCGATCTCGAGGGCAAAGAGGTAACTGTGAAGCTGCTGCCGGAGGCGCAAGCCACCGTCGCTGGCAAGGCGTTGACCACCGCGAAATTGGATTCCGACATTTCCGGACATCGCACCGTGGTCGAAATGGGCAGCCTGCGCTTTCATGTCATCGTGCGCGGCGATCGCGTCGGCATTCGCGTGAAAGACTTGGAAAGCGTTGCAGTGGCGAACTTCAAGGGGCTGATCTTCTATCCGCTCGACCTGAATTATCGCGTGACCGCCACGTGGGAGCCGTCTGATGGCAAGAAGACGATCGATGTACCGAATGTTCTCGGAGACGTGACTCCGGTGCCAGTGGCCGGGACGGTGGTGTTCAAAATCAATGGCCAGGAACAGCACCTGACTGCCCTGGGCGGAGATCCGGCAAAGGGCCTATCGTTCGTTTTCAACGATCTTACGGCGAAGATCGATACCTATCCCGGCGGACGCTTCCTCGATACAGACGCGGTGGTGAACGGCGCGGTGATTCTGGACTTCAACCGCGCCTACAACCCTCCCTGCGCCGTAACTCCTTACGCCACGTGCCCGCTGGCTCCGAAGGAAAACCGGCTGGCAGTGGCGATCCCGGCAGGGGAGAAATTTGACAAGGCTGCGCACGGGCACCACTGAGGCCCCATCTGCCCTGTCAATCGCCAGAGCAAGCTTCCTCAGCCGCGTTACAATAATTGGGGATCGGCGGTAATCCGCTCATGCCTGTCCACTAAACTCTCAATTCCTAACAGGTTCAACGTGATCAACTCTCTTCTGGAACGCAAAATTGACAAACGCCCCGACCGGGTCCGGCTGCAAGGGCGCATTCTTTTCCTCACCGAAGATCCGGAACTCATCAAGCGGCAACTCGCCGGCGAAGACCTGCCCTGGGATACGAAGAATCCTGCGAACAATCCCAAACTGCGCGACGACATCTCGACCGACGAGATCACTCCCGCGCATTACTGTTTCTACTTTGACGAGACCCTGGGCGAGATTCCTTATCTTGGCCTGAAGTGCGGCAGCGTGACACCCATTGGGCGCGGCGAAGTGAAGCGCGGCGGCTTTGTGTGCGCGGTGAGCGGCAAGCGGCGTGGCAAAGGATCGAGCCGTGAGCAGTCGCCTTACGCTGAGATGTGCGCCGGCATCAAGGTCGTCATCGCGGAAAACATTGAGCGCATCTACAAGCAAAATTGCCAGAACCTTGGCGTTCTCACTTCAACCGACTTTTCCCTCATCGACAGAGTCCGCGGCGGGGAAGAGATTGCGCTCTCCGAATTCACCGCTGGAGAAGATGAAATCACGCGGCAGGTAATTGAGTACGGCGGTCTGTTCCCGTTCAACGTGGCGCGCATGCAGGGCAAGGTTATCTTGCCGCCGATCAAGAACGCGGGGGAGGGCCCCTTCGACTCTCGCTCAGGGCAGGTCCGCGCCACACGGCCGATGACGCTCGCCGAAAAGATCTTCGCCCGCCACATGATGAATGAAAAAGGAGAAGTGGGCGTTCCGGCTGTCAAGCCGGGCGACACCGGTTTTGCCCGCGCCGACCTGCGCTTCAGCCATGAGTACGTCACGCCCATGGCGGCCATCTTCTTTGAGCGCTACGTCGGCAAGGACGCGAAGGTCAACGACGCCTCGAGCGTCATCTTCTTCCGAGACCACCTGACCTTCCTCGATGAAGTCATCTCCGAAGAGAAGAAAAAGCTCGGCCTTCTTGATCTGGCCACGCAACTCAAGATGAAGCAGCAAGATTTCGCTGCCAGGCAGGGAATCAAACTGCATGGCGAACTGAAGGACCGCAAAGGGTCGGAGGGCATCTGCCACTCGATCGTGCTGGAAACCTACGCGCTGCCTGGGCAGTTGAACATTGGCTCGGACTCGCACACCCCCCACGTGGGTGCGATTGGCTGCGTCGCATTCGGCATCGGCACCACCGATGTCTTCAACTCCTGGATCACGAAGGATGTGCGGGTCAAAGTGCCGGAATCGGTGCGGATCGTAATCCGTGGCAAGAAACATCCGAACGTCACCGCCAAAGATTTCATCCTGAAGATCCTGAGTCTCGACTACGTGCGCAGCGGCAAGGCTCTGGCCAAAGTGATGGAGTATGCCGGCGAGGCCATCGAAGACCTTAGTGTGGACGAGCGCGCCACCATGACCAACATGGCGGCCGAGATCGGCGGCTTCACCGGCATCGTTGCACCGGACAAGAAGGCCGTCGATTTCCTGGTCGAGCGCCGGGGTGTGGATCGCAAGAAAGCCGAAGCCATGATCGCAGGCTTATACAGCGATCCCGATGCCCAGTATGCGCACGTGATCGAACTCGACGCGGCAGGCATCACGCCGATGGTCGCCACGCCGGGTGACCCGGGCAACGGAAAATATGTGCGCGACCTGAACACGCCCGTGCCGGTCGAGATCGCCTACGGCGGCACCTGCACCGCCGGCAAGAACGAAGACATGGACATGTACGCCGCCGTGCTGGCCGATGCGCTCAAGCACGGCAAGCGCGTAGCTGACTCAGTGAAGTTCTACATCCAGTTTGGATCGCAGGAAACGCGCGAGTACTGCTTGCGCAAGGGCTATCTGGATGTTTTTCAGAAAGCCGGCGCACACGTGATCGAGCCCAGTTGCGGCGCCTGCATCAACGCCGGGCCGGGAGTCTCGACGCGTCCCGATCAGGTGGTGATCAGCGCCCAAAACCGCAACTTCCCCGGCCGCAGCGGTCCGGGACAGATGTATCTGGCTTCGCCGTTGACGGTCGCCGCCAGCGCGGTGGCGGGGTACATCGTGGAGTATGAGCCGAGCGAGAAAACGGCATTAGTGGGTGCATAGGCCTCGGGCGGCTTCCTTGGAGAGGCTTTACGCCTTCTAGCCGTTCTAATAGACCGCAGATACTTTTAGGCGGAGGCGGACGGCGATGACGAAGTCAGGCAAGAAGCCTGAGACCAAAGAGGGTCAGCTATGGTGCGAGTGCGAGTGTGCCAACTGCGAGATTGGAGCCCACGAGCGCTGCGATTCTCCCCAAATGCCACATGCCCAAGTGGAAGGACGTGAAAGGCAAACCACCGACGCGCGGCCGTCAACGCAGGTTCTTCTGAGCAAACTGCCGGAACTGAAACTCGAACTCCTCCGGCGAGTAGATTCCCTTTTGCACCAGCAGGGTATTCATGGAATAAACTGTGGCACGAAATCGTTCTTCGCGTGAGAGTTTCTCCATGGCCTCCTCGAAGCTGACGAGTTCCTTGGCATGCGATGCCGAATGCTCGGATTGGTTAACCTGCGTTGTTGCCATAAAACCCCCTGGAATTGGTATTCTACGCTGTCACATCCTCCCACCAAGCATGGACGCCTCCACCTTTCTGGGCAACGTGGTCGGGTGTCGGCTAACCTGCACCGGTCGGGACCGTCTCATTCCTCAGGAGGAAGCCATGAATCGTTCCCGCCTGTTTCTCGTTGCTTTTATCACAATCACCTTCGCCGCTACCGCGTTTCGTGGTGTGGCATCTCCGGCTTCGCGAGTCGGATCGGTCGTGCCTGCCACGCCCATGCTCGAGCCACGTTCGGGACAGACTGCGACTCTTTTGCCCGATGGCAAGGTTCTTATCGCCGGAGGCATGCGCCGGAACCAGGATTTCTACAAGTCCGCCGAGCTTTACGATCCTGCGACCGGCAAGTTTCAGACTACCGGAGAGATGAACCAGCGCCGTGTGGGGCACATCGCCGTCCTGCTGCATTCGGGGAAAGTGCCGATTGCCGGAGGTTGGGTCGGCATGGGTGGTACCGATTCAGCGGAGTTGTATGACCCGGCCGCCGGCAAGTTTACGGTGATCGCCAAGATGACCACGCGGCGCGGACGGCCCAGCGCCACGTTGCTGGCCGACGGCGACGTTTTAATCACGGGTGGGGAAGAGCGCGACAACGATTCCCTGGCCTCAGCCGAGATCTTCCACGCCAAGACACTCTCGTTCCAGCCGATTGGTTCCATGCACCATGCCCGCGTCTCTCACACGGCAACATTGCTCAATGACGGGCGCGTCCTAATCGTGGGCGGCTACGCCGGCAGCGTTACGCCGAGCGCCGAATCTTACGATCCCAAGAGCCGTACCTTTACGGAGACCGGCAGTTTGGGCGTCGCGCGCTGTAAGCATACGGCTGGGCTGTTGCCCGATGGGAGAGTGCTGATCGCGGGGGGCTCCGATTCGCGGGGATGGAACGGGAACCTGAGCAGTTCCGAGATCTATAATCCGCGCACGGGCAAGTTCACGGCCGCATCCCCGATGAATGACAGTCGTTTCAAGCTGCCCGATGAAGCGGTGCAGTTGCCGTCCGGAAGATTGTTGATTGCCGGCGGAAGCAAGGACGTGGAGGTGTTCGATCCCGTCAGTGGTAAGTTTCTGGTGGCCGCAGGGCAGCTGAGTCAGCCCTGGCATTTCATCACCGAGACGAAGTTGCGGGATGGCAGCGTGCTGATGGCTGGGGGCTACGCCAACAACGATCAGGCGACTGCCCAGGCTTGGATCTACCGGCCATGAAATCCACCCGGATGCCCTAGCGCCGGGCACAACCACCCAAGATCCTTGCAAGTGGCTGAATTCAGGCAGGGTGGCTGAAATCAGCCACCCCGGAACTTGCAACTTTTTTCCGGGAGCTGAGTTCCAATAGATAGGCGTTTCAGATTGAGGTAAGATCTGGAAGACTTGGCAGATCCGGTGGGTTTGTAGTAGAGCGGCGGATCTGAGACAAGGGGGATCACCATGCGTTACCTAAAATATTTGGCTTTGCTGGGTGTTCTGATGCTGCCGCTGACCTATTCGCAAGCGCAAGTGGGCATCGGCGTGGGAATTGGTGGACCACCTGTATGTGACTACGGTTACTACGGATACTATCCTTACGCCTGCGCGCCTTACGGCTACTACGGGCCTGACTGGTTCATGGGCGGAGCGTTCATCGGCGCCGGCCCGTGGTATGGCTGGGGAGGCGGTTGGGGTTGGGGTGGTGGCTGGGGGCGCGGCTGGGGTTGGGGTGGACGCGGCTGGGGTGGACGCGGCTGGGGTGGACGCGGCTGGGGTGGACGCGGCTGGGGTGGACGCGGCTGGGGTGGTCGCGGGTTCGCCGGCGGACGCGGCTTTAACGGCGGACGCGGATTTGCCCATGGCGCGGCTGGCGGTTTCCACGGTGGTGGAGGATTTCATGGCGGTGGCGGCTTCCATGGTGGTGGAGGGTTCCACGGTGGCGGCGGTGGTGGCTTCCATGGAGGTGGTGGTGGACATGGCGGTGGCGGACACCGGTAAGACGAACGGATCCGAACTCTAATCAGTAGACGAAAACGACGCTGAACGGCTGGCAGCAAACGCTGCCGGCCGTTTTCTTTTTCTGCAGACGCACCTCGTTGTGGCCTCACCCAATAACCCTGTACCCCGGCCCGCATTTCTTGCTAGAATGTGCGATTCGCGGAGACGCCGCGGTTGCTGTGGTAGTAAAATATCTGCATCAATTCAGGAGAGTGACACCCATATGGCCTATGTGATTGCAGAGCCTTGCATCAACACCAAAGACACTGCGTGCGTGGATGCGTGTCCGGTGGATTGCATTCATCCCAAGAAGGATGACCCCAAGTATGCGACCGAACCGTTGCTCTATATCGATCCCGTAGAGTGCATCGACTGCGGCGCGTGCGTGCCCGTGTGCCCGGTATCGGCCATCTTCGCGCTCGACGATTTGCCGGAGAAGTGGAACGAGTTCACCGCGAAGAATGCAGCCTACTACGGCCGCTAACGCAGCTTTTGGTTTGGAGCTTGGCTTGATGGTCTTGAGGCGCGTGCCCAACTGTGGGCATGCGCCTTTTGCTTCGCGGACTGTTTTGCGGCGGCGGGGGTGCTGCTCTTGAAGGCTATCCCCGGGTCTTAAGCCTGTCGGTTCGAGGTCGCTTACCTGGCTACGGGATTCGCTGTATTGCTCAACTCCCGCGCCTCAGGTACGGTTTCCTTATAAGTCGTGCAGACATTTTCATGGGTTCTGCGGGCTCGGGGCGATCATGGGTTAGCGTCGCGTTGAGAGCGCGACGTTTGTGACCCTCACGATCGCCCCCGTTCATTTTGTAGCGGTTCTCGCCGCAGTGTTCTCCAGTTTCTGTATCTTCGTACATCCCGACCCCTTCCATTTACAATCGTGCGTACCCTGAACCGGCTGGACATCCATGGCACTGATGGAGTCGGAAGCGATCGTGTTGCGCAGCTATCCGCTGCGCGAGGCCGACTTGCTGGTCACGCTGTTTACGCGCGCGGAGGGCAAAGTGCGCGGCGTGGCGCGGGCGGCGAAGAAGTCGAAGCGGCGCTTTGGCGGAGCCCTCGAGCCGCTTACTCATGTGCGGGCGTTTTATGACGTGCGCGAGCGCCAGGAGTTGGCGCGCTTGGACTCCTGCGAGGTGCTGGAATCTCCACTGGCCACCGAAGTCAGCTATGCGCGGGCCGTGGCGCTGGCGCACGTGGCTGAGTTACTTGACGAGTTGCTCCCCGACCGCGAAGCCAACGATGCCATCTTCCGCCTGACTCTTTCCGTGCTCCATGCCTTGCAAGGCCCGGATGTGTGGATGCCGGTCACCTACTTCGAACTGTGGCTGACGCGGCTTGTGGGGTTCCTGCCCGAGTTGACGGAGTGCATTGTCTGCGGGAGAAATCTGAACGGCAGCCGCTCTTATTTTCATGCGCTGGCCGACGGCCTGATGTGCCAGGAGGACAAGCGTCTGGCGTCGTCGGAAATTTCCGCTGAATCCCGGGCCATGGCCGCACAAATGTTTCGCGCTCCGGTGGATAGCTTTTCCGGAACGCCGTGGCCCAAGGCGCAGGCCGCCGACCTGAGGAAGTTCCTGATCCAAACCTTGCAGCGGCACATTGAGAAGAAGTTGGTCACGGCGGGGATGCTGGAGAAGGGAAGCTTCTAGTCTCAAGTTTCGTCGCGGTGGACCGTCTCCATCGAAAATGCAGGCAGACAGACGGCAATATATTCAGCCCCACCTGCCTGCGGAGTGGAGTAGCGGATCCACTCGCCCGCATGGGCGATAACTGCTTGTCCGGCGCCCACGTCGAACCATCCATTCCTGTGTTCGACACGCAACGTCCCTTTCAGCACGACGGTGAACTCGTCGAAGGCAGGAGTCTGCCCGGGCTCCATCCATCCCGCGGGGCTGCGCATGTGGGCGACGCTGGTGGCTGAGGTTTGAGAGTTAACGCGTCCAACGTATTCGTCGATGAGCTTGGGCTTGTTGCCGGCGGATTGAATGCGCGTGGGTTGCTGGATCAGGATCGGCTTCTGGCTTTCGGCTATCGGCTTCCGTTTTTTGGCTTTCACGTTCCGGATCATTTCGTACGAGTGTAACCCGGCGGAGAGGTCGAGGAAACTCTCTCCGCCGATGGCAAGCAGTCGGTCAGCCGTTTCTTACGGACAGAGGTGCGTTGTCGGCGGCGTTGCCGGGATGCCCGGAATGTGAATGGGCGGCGTGCCAGGCGAGTCGCCAACTGCGGGAGTTCCCGGGATATCAATGTCTGGCGTCCCAGGTGTGCCCGGTGTCTCGCAGAATGTTGGACCATTATCTTGAACTGGAGGTGTTGTTGCCTGCGGGCGCTCAGCGATGGCCTGTTCCGTCCCGGGGTGTTGCTCAGTCTCGCGCATGGCATCGCGGATGGCGGCTTCGACCTCGTCCTGCTTCAGAGACAGAGGCTGCTGCAGCACCATCTCAACCGGTGAGCCAACGTCGAGGAAGAAATTGTGCGTATTGAAGAGCAGCGCGAGCGATGCGACCATGCCAATGGCTCCGCCGATCCCCGCGCCAATGATGGTGCCTTTCGCGGTGCTGCCGGGGGTAGTTAAGCTCTGGGAAGTACCGTTCGTGCACCCCGGCGTCGGAACACCACAGTTGGGCGGCAGAGTGCTGGTGATCGTGGTGGGTTGCGAATTGGCGGTGGAATGGCCAATCAACGCACCAATGCCCACACCGGCTGCCGGCAGCGCGAATGCGCCCACCATGCGGCCGCTGCCCGGGTCTTTGAAGGCGTAGCCGTCATCGCTTTCCAAGGTCATGGGCCCGGGAATAGGCATGGTGTATCCGTCAGGGAAAGTGATCGCCATGGATTGCAAACGCAATTCCGCGCGGCCGCCTCTGCGTTCGAGTTTGTCCACTTTCCCTTGCACAAACGTGCCTGGGGGAATCGCCACGTCATTGCCTGAGGTGACGGGAGAAACGATTTGCGCGTAGATGTCATCTCCGCGATGGATGTACCGGGTCTGGATCGGCTGCGTCAGCACCAGCGCGATCCGCGTCCCCGCAGGAACGGTTAGGGTGGTGGTGTCGGGAGCTGCAGCGGATGCCACCGGGTTCTGCGGGGCTGCATTCGGGTCGGGTTGAGGTGCGCTCTGGGTGGACTGCGCCAAGCCGGACGTGGTTACGAGCAGCGCCGCAAATAGAGCAAAACCTGTTTTGATATGGGCTGGAGATGGTAGCGTGGGCGTGGTCGAAAGCCTGCGATCACAGCGATCGTTGGCAGACATCTGGTACCCCCTGTTGAAGGCTGAAGCCTTGCCTTCGAGTGGCGATGTGGGAGCCTCAATCCGCTCTCTGGTCGATTAAACCTGTCCCCTGTTCAGAAGTTGCATAGAGATTGGTGAAGAATTGAAAAGGAAAGAGAAGTTTTGTAAAGCCGTGTCCGGCGGAGTGATTGCAATCACACTTCCTGACGCCGCCACACGCCGCACTCAGCGCATCAGTTACAATCCTCCGTTATGTTCTATCGCTCAGACAATCGTGCTACCGACCAGCTGCGCCCGGTTTCGATCATTCCCGATTTCATCACCACCGCCGAAGGCTCTGTGCTCATCGAGGTGGGAAACACGCGCGTGATTTGTACCGCGTCCATTGAAGAAACTGTGCCGCAGTTTATGCGCAACAGCGGCAAGGGATGGATCTCGAGCGAGTACGCGATGATTCCGCGTGCCACGCTGACCCGCACGCCGCGAGAAGTGGCTAAGGGTCGTCCCAGCGGACGCACCCACGAAATCCAGCGTCTGATCGGCCGTTCGCTGCGCAGCGTCACCGATCTCGCGCGCCTCGGCGAGCGCACCATCTGGATCGATTGCGACGTGATCCAAGCCGATGGCGGCACGCGCACCGCTTCGATTACCGGTGCGTTCGTGGCGCTGGGGCTGGCGCTGGAAAAATTGGTCGAGGCCGGAACCCTGACCTCGGTTCCGCTGAAAGATTTTGTGGCTGCGGTGAGTGTGGGGATGGTGGATGGAGAAATTCTGCTCGACCTCTGCTATGAAGAAGACTCCCGCGCCGAAGTGGACATGAATTTTGTGATGACCGCCGGGCGCAAGATGGTCGAAGTGCAGGCGACTGCCGAACGGCAGGCCTTCGACGAATCGCAGTTCGCCAAGATGCTGGACTTCGCCCGCCAGGGCGCGCAGTCGCTGATCGCCAAGCAGCAAGCGGTGCTGAGCGGGCTGACGCTAAGGCAGTAAGCTTCCAGTCGCAGCTAGCGCTCGCCCCGGAACCTAGAACCCAGGCGGCCTTTCGCCCACCACGCCAAAAGCCTGCTCCAGCGCCAGCCCGGCGCTCGCAATTGTCCCCTCGTCGAAAAGCCGCCCAATCAAGGTGACGCCGTGAGGCACGCGGCGCGGCGGCGAGAACGTGGGCAGGGGGTGGTTTGGATCGGGCGCCCAATCGCTGCGCGCCTTTCCCACCTCGACGAAGCCCGCCCGCAACGTCAGCGAAGGATGCCCGGTAAAGTTGGTGATGGTCAGCATTTCGTCGCGCAGCGAAGGCACCAGCAGCACATCAACCTCGGAGAACACGCGCGCCATCTCCTCCGCCACTTTGCGCCGGAAGCGGTCTGCCTGCACGAAGTCCACGGCGGAAAGAAACCGGGCTTCGCGAAAAATGTTGGGCCAGGCATCCGGCACCTGGGCCTTGAGCTGATTCATGCCGCCGCTGAGCGTGAGTTCTTCGAACGCCGCCGCGCCCTCGGCAAACAGAATCAGGTCAAGGCAGTCATAGGGCCAGTCAGGAATGGTCATCTCCACTGGAACCATCCCCACCTTCTTCATGGTCTCAAGCGCGGCACGGTCCACAGCAGTCGCCGGATTCTGATTCATCCAGTTCGGAAAGTAGCCCACGCGCAGCCCCTGCGCGCTTGCGCCCGCATCAAAAGCAAGCCGGCTCGGCACGCTGGCCCGGTCGCCTGCGTCAGGACCCGAGATCGCCCGCAGAACCAGCATGGCGTCTTCCACGGTGCGCGTCATGGGGCCGAGTTTGTCGAGCGACCAACACAACGTCATAGCGCCAGTGCGGGCCACGCGCCCGTACGTGGGGCGCAGCCCGGTGACCCCGCACCGCATCGCGGGGCTCACAATGCTGCCACCCGTCTCGCTTCCGATCGCAAAGCCGACCAGCCCAGCCGCCGTGGCAGCGCCCGGTCCCGCGCTCGAGCCCGACGAAGCTTCTTCCAGCAGCCACGGGTTCATCGTCTGTCCGCCGAACCAGATGTCGTTGAGCGCCAGCGCACCCAGGCTAAGCTTGGCCACCAGCACCGCGCCCGCTTCGTGCAGACGCTTCACCACAACGGCGTCGTCCTTAGGAACGCGGTTACGAAACGGCTCGGCGCCGTACGTGGTAGGGATTCCGGCCGTGTCGAGCAAATCCTTCCCGCCCCAAGGGACGCCGTGCAGCGGTCCCCGGTACTTGCCCGCGGCGATCTCCTCATCGGCTTTCTTGGCCTGCGCCAGAGCGAGATCGCGCGTGAGCGTGATGACGCAGTGCAGCTTCGGATCGAAGCGCTCCAGACGATTCAGGTAAATGCGGGTCAGCCGTTCCGACGTGAGTTTTCGTGATTCAATCCAGCGCGAGAGTTGAGTCACCGACGCGAAGGCAATGTCTTCATCCTTCGCAGGCAGAGGGCCGGTATCCAATTTGCTTCGGATAAACCGGTCGCTCTGTGGACCTGCCTTCAACCCCGGCAAGACGGGATCCCAGCGCGATGCTGGAGCCAGCGTCGACTCCAACGCCAACTTGCGTGGCCCGGTGCGCCGTTCGTAAAGCGACGCCATGGTCTTGCGCCAACTGCTGGCTGCCTGCGCGCGGTCTGCGTCGGTCAACCCCACCTGCACCAGTTTCTCGGCCTCGGCAAATGTGGTGGGTGTTACTTCCGGTCCAGTTGCTGGCCCGGTCCCGAACGCGACGGGCGCTCCCGGCGGCAGATCGGCGGGATTCTGTGCCTGACCACGCAGCCCGGTCGCGGCGCCTAGCACCCCAAGAGATGTCAAAGCAAGGAATTCTCTGCGCGATTTCGACATGTGTCCTCCGCTGGCATTGTACGTCGAGCGGAAAGACACAGGATCATCTGGGGGGAGTTCCTCTTTGTTCATCCGTCATTCGTAGCGCAGGCTCTCGATTGGATCGAGGCGCGCGGCGTGGATGGCCGGTACCATGCCGCTGACAATGCCGACCAGACTCAAAATGATCGTCGCCACTACCAGGCTGCTGACGTTGATGCTGAGGTGGATGTCTCCAGCCTGCAGGTTGTCGCCGAAGGCGCTCATCAGCGGCAGCGCTCCCACCACCCAGGAAATGATGTAAGCAATTGCGATCCCGCCTAGGCCTCCAGCAAGAGTAATGGCGAGGGCTTCGGCGAGAAACTGAAAGAGGATGTGACCCTTGTGCGCGCCCAGGGCTTTTTCGATGCCGATTTCGCGGGTTCGCTGCTGCACCGAAACCAGCATGATGTTCATCAGGCCAATACCGCCGATCCCCAAAGTGAGTGCGCCGATAAACGCGAGCAAGATCTTGAGCGCGGTGGTTACGACCGTGAACTCGTCAAAGTCCTGCTTGAAGTCAGCGATGAAAACTGCCCGGCGATCGTCGGGACGGAAGTTGTGATGCCCGGCCAGCACCGCGCGAACTACGCGAGCCAGTTGCTGGTGATTCTCGCCCTCGTAGTCCATAAAGATGCCGGAGATGTATTTGGTGTCATACAGGTCGCCCATGGTGCTGAAGGGAATGGCGAGGAGCGTGTTGTCGTTATCGTCGCCGTCCTGAACCTTTCTCTGGTAGACGCCGACCACCTCGAAGCTCAGGCCGTTGATGCGGATGGTTTGCCCCAGCGGCGGTTCGCCGGAGAAAAGCCTGCGCCGGGCCTCGTCGCCGATCACCACCACCCGGGCCCGTTGCAGTTGGTCCTCCTCGCTGAGCCCTCGCCCCGTCGCGACCGAGAACCCGCGGATGCGCTCGTAGACCGGAAACACCCCTGTGAGAAACAGATTGGTGAAGGTGCGCGCGTCATGCTGAATGGTCACGCCTCGCTTGTCGAAGATGGGAGTGACGCCCTTGACCATGGGCACTTCGTTGCGAACGTAGTCGACATCGGCGAGCTGCAGCCGGACTTCGCTGCCGGCCTTGGCTCCTCCAGCTTGCAGAGAGGTTCGCCCCGGGAAGGCTCCGATCACATCCGTGCCCCACGAACTGAAGATGATGCCGATCGCGCGCTCGAAGCCCGATCCGAAAGCCAGCAGGATGACGACGGTGGCAATCCCCCACGCCATGCCGAGCATGGTGAGCGCCGTGCGGCGGCGGTTGTGTTGCATCGCACCGAAAGCTTCCCTCAACAGATCACGCGTCATAAATCACTCCTGCGACTTACTCCTGCCGTAAGGCTTCAACGGGTTCGAGTATCGCGGCCTTGCGGGCTGGGTACAGGCCGGCTGTGATGCCGGCCAACGCCAACGACAGCACCGCGCCGACGGCGGACAGCGGCACGATCTGCGGCGTATCGAATCCCTGCGGCAGATTCACTCCCGAGAGCAGATGAATGAGAAGCATCGCGCCAGCCACTCCGAACGCGCCGCTTAGTAGAGTGAGGCACGCGCCTTCCAGAAAAAATTGAAATAGGATGTTGCGGTTGGTCGCGCCCAACGCCTTGCGCAAGCCGATTTCGCGCGTACGCTCGGTCACCGCCACCAGCATGATGTTGATGATCCCGATCGCGCCCAGCGCCAGGGTGACCAGGCCAACTCCGCCCAGGAACCAATCCATCGCGGTGAAGATCTTGCCCATGGTTTTCTGGTTCTTCACCGTGTCCCACTCCTCCCAAACATCTTTTTCTTTGGGATCGAAGCCGCCATGGTTGCGAGCTACGATGGCGTGAAGTTCGTCCTTGGTTACTTCGTTTTCATCGAACGTCCGCGGCTGATAGTTGAGGAACGAAATCGCATTGCCGTCTTTCGAGTTGTCCCCTTTAAGCGGAAAAAGTTCGCGCATGGTATTGAATGGGATGAAGATGCGAATGTTGGTCGAGTTCTGCTCTTCGTTGCCGATCATGGAGAGCATGCCGATTACCTGAAAGCGGACTCCGTTGAGCAGGATGGAATTGCCCACCGCAGGCCGCCCGGGAAACAGATTGCGCGTCATCTCCCGCCCTAGCAGGCACACCCGCCGGCGCTGGTCGTTATCCTCATCATTGATCCAGCGTCCTACCTCCAACGGAATCGTCCGCACCTGGCTGTAGACGGGGGGAACGCCGGAGACCTGGCCGTTGGTGCTGGTGTAGTCGCTGACGGCGCGGATATCATCGCGCGCGATCACCGGCGAAACGTGTAGGGCGAGCTTCGACTCATTCTTGATCGCGAGGTAGTCGTCATAGGTGAGGTTGAACCACTTCATGGAATTGAAGCTGCCCTCGACCGCCGGCGCACGTCCGCCCCAGAAGAAGATGATGTTCTTGCCGAAGGTTTCGAGCTGTTTGCGGTTGCCGGTGCGGAAGCCTTCTCCCACGCCGGCCAGCAGCAAAAGCGATCCCACACCCCAGGCGATGCCAAACATGGTGAGGAACGAGCGCAGCTTGTGCGCCCACAGGGTGCGCAAAGTCTGCCCGAAGGTGTCGAAGAGCATGCGCATACGTAGCCTCCGGTGGCGGGAGGAAATGGAGAGTGCAACTTCGCGGATCGTCCCCCCAACGCTACACAGTTCGACTGGCGACGAAGGCAATGGTTAGCGGCTTTTCTAAAGCAGAAAGTGGCCGTGGATGGACTTGCAGCGCACAGCACATTGACACTTCGAACTCGGTTTGTTTCGGAGTGCGCCGGAGAAGTCCGGTGCTCGTTGTGTGCGTAACACCCGTTACTTGCGGGCTGCCACCCACTCGTGAATCCGGGCCGATAACACGTCCATGGGCAGAGCGCCTGCGCCCAATACCTCGTCGTGAAAATCACTCAGGCTGAACTTGTCGCCTAACTGGTCCTTGGCATACTGGCGCAGCTTCAGGATCTCGAGTTGACCGATCTTGTAGCCCAGCGCCTGGGCAGGCCAAGCCATGTATCGATTGGTCTCGCTCTGTACCTCGGCTTCGTCGATGGTGGAGTGATCGTGAAAGAAGTCGACGACCTGTTGCCGTGTCCAGTGTTTGTAATGGAAGCCGGTATCAACCACCAGGCGGATGGCGCGCAGCATATCGTCCTGCAAATGGCCGTAATAGCTGTAGGGGTCCTGGAAAAATCCAACCTCTTTGCCTAAGCGCTCCGAATAGAGCGCCCAACCCTCTGTATATGCGGTGTAATACTCGTTCTGGCGGAAGGGTGGGAGCTGCGGCAGTTCCTGCGCAATCGCGATCTGCAGGTGGTGGCCGGGCACGCCCTCGTGGTACGTCGTAGTTTCGATGTCGAGCGTCGTGCCCTTCTCAAAGTTGCCGGTGTTGACCATGATGTGGCCGGGGCGCGATCCATCCTGCGCTCCCTGCACGTACGATGTGGAGGCTTCCTTTTCGCGGAACTCCTCGACGGGCAGGATCTGCAGTCTTGCTTTAGGCAGTCGTCCGAACAGCCCGGGAAGCTTCAAGTACATCTGGTCGGTGTATTTCTGGTAAAGATCGAGAATTTCCTGGCGCGAATGCACGTGCACTTTGGGATTGGACGGCAGGGAAGCGCTGAAACTCTTGAGATCTTTGAAGCCGAGTTGATTGGCGACTCCTACCATCCGCGCTTCGATCTCTTTGACCTGGGCGAGACCGAGCTGATGAATCTCTTCCGGTGACAGGTCTGTGGTGGTGCTTTCCTTCACGCGAAAGGCATAGCGCTCGTTTCCTTCGGGAAGCGACCAGACGCCGGGATCTACGCGGCCTTTGGGTGCGTACTCCTCGCGCACGAATTTTGTGAATTTAACGTAGGCTGGAAGAACCGATTCCTGGATCGCGGCCAACCCCTGCTCCCGCAGCCGTTTCTGGTCAGCGGCGGAAATGGAATCGGGAAACTTGGCGAAAGGCTGCGCGAAAGGCGAGGCATCGGGCGGCTTGTTGGCGAGGCCATTGGCCTGCTCGACTACTTTTTCCAACAGGATGCGCGGCGGCATCAATCCCTCGGCCATGCCCTTGCGCATCTGGATGGTGTTCTCATCCATGAGCCGGGGAATCTGGCGCAAGCGCGAAATGTAGTCGTCGTAGTCTTTGACGCTTTGGAATGAGAGCACGGTGACGAGTTGAGGAAGATCAATGTGTACGCCGCCGAATTGCGAGACCGGCATTTCCCATGACTTGAACCGGGCGCCATCGAGAGCCATGCGCAGGTCGCGAACCATCAAGGTCTTGTTTAACGATTCCTGCTCCGGAAAGCCGGTGGTGTCGATCGCCTCGAAGCGAACGAGGTCCTTCCTGCTCTGTTCCAGGTCATCGTCAATCGCCTTCTGAGAAAAGTCGTCGAGGCGGTCGTTCCAGCGCTTGTCTCCCAGCATGGAAGCGAAGACCGGGTTGGTGCGAAGCGTGTACTCCCAGCGCTCGGCCAGCAGATCGTTCAGGGCTTTTCTGCGGCCTTCCAGGTCGGACTGTGACGTCGCCGCGAAAACAACGGAGGATAGCAGGGACATGAGCACGGCAGAGAAGACGAGGGATCGCATTAGCACTCCTTTTGATATTTTGGTTAGACGGAGCATTCGTCAGAAGGTCGTTGCGGCGGTGCTGATTCTACACTAGGACGCTTTGGGCGTCGGCAGAAGCGTCGCAAACCACGTCTCTGAGACAGATCATGGAGTGGCGCGATGTTTCCGCTGTGTGCCTACGCAATCGAGACCGTCTTGATGTTCATAAACTCGCGGATGCCGTTCGCGGCCAGCTCGCGGCCGTGCCCGGACTGCTTGACTCCGCCGAACGGAATGCGGGGATCGGAAGCTACCATCTTGTTGATGAAGACCATGCCGGACTCAAGTTCATTGATGAATCGTTCGCGCTCGCGGTCGTCTTTTGTCCAGGCGCTGGCGCCCAGGCCAAAGCGGCTGTCGTTGGCAAGCCGGATCGCTTCGTCGATGTCTTTGACCCGGAATAGCGAGGCCACGGGCCCGAAAAATTCCTCGCGATACGCCGGCGATTCTTTCGGAATGTTGGTCAAGACGGTCGGCGCATAATAGTTGCCCGGCTGCTTCAGCGGATGGCCGCCGGTCAACACTTTCGCTCCGGCTTTGACGGTTTTCTGCACATCGGCATCGAGCGAGGTCACCGCGTCTGCAGTAGCCAGCGGACCCAGTTCTGTCTTCTCGTCGAAGGGATCGCCCACGCGCAGATTCTTCATGCGCTCGACGAACTTGCGCTCGAACTCGGCGGCGATCGGCTCGGCGACAATGAAACGCTTGGCGGCAATGCACGACTGGCCATTGTTGAGAACGCGCGCCTCGACGGCAGTAGCGACCGCGGCGTCCAGATCGGCGGTGGGCATCACGATAAAAGGATCGCTGCCACCCAACTCCAGCACGACTTTCTTGATGCGCTTCGCCGCCGCCATTCCGACCTGAATGCCGGCCTGCTCACTTCCGGTGAGCGTGGCTGCGACGACGCGCGGGTCGTTCAGAATCGCGTCCACTTGCTGCGATCCGACGAGCAGCGTCTGAAACACTCCTGCGGGAAATCCGGCCTCGAGAAAGATCTTCTCAATCGCCAGCGCGCACTGCGGAACGTTCGAGGCATGCTTCAACAGTCCAACATTGCCCGCCATCAAGGCTGGAGCGGCAAAGCGAAACACCTGCCAGAAAGGGAAGTTCCACGGCATCACCGCGAGAATCGGTCCGATCGGCAAGTAACGCACAAAACTCTTCTTCGCTCCGGTCTCGATGATTTCATCGGTAAGGAGGCGCTCGGCATTCTCCGCGTAGTAGCGGCAACCGCCGGCGGACTTCATGGCCTCGGCCACCGCAGCCTTGTAGGGTTTGCCCATTTCCAGCGTCATCAGGTGGGCGAACTTCTCTTTGTCGCGCTCCAGAATCTCAGCGGCCTTCACCATCCGCCGAGCGCGCTCGGCAAAAGGAGTCTTGCGCTCGGCGCGAAAGGCTTTCACCGCCAGCTGCAGTTTCTGCTCGATCTGCGCCTCAGAGAGCGGTTGAAAAGTTTGGACGACTTCGCCGGTAGCGGGATTAATGGTGGCAATGGCCATGATGAACGGTTCCTTCGATGTTGGAGTCTAAGAAGTCTTGCGAGAGCACTCGCTTATCGTGTGCCTGCGACGGCGCTGTTGGAAAGCGAGCGGTCATACCACTATACCATCGCCCGATTGACACCGCTTTCCGCCAAAAGCATAATTGCTGCCCCAGACGAGGAGGGTTTCTCCATGCCGCGATCCGCCACGTCGGCTCGAAAGGCCGCCACCTTGTCCAAGCGCCTGCATCGTGATATCGCTGCCTACGCGCTCGCCGCCGGTGCAGCGGGTGTCAGCGCGCTGGCGCTGGCTTCTCCATCGGAGGCGCAGATTGTTTACACACCGGCCCACGAGATCATTGGCAGTAATGGACAGATGCTCGTCGATCTCAATCACGACGGCGTTACGGATCTCATGATCCGCGAGGTCCCGTGTAGTGAAGGCACTTCGTTTTACAACGCGAACTCGCTACAAGCTGTGCCTCGCGGGTCGGGAGGCGGAATCAGGATGGGCGGGTACCTCGGGTTTGCGGCTGCCTTGTCGCCCCGCGCGAAGATCGGAGGCGTTGATCCCTTTGTCGCCAACTTCGCCGTAATGGCCAACTGGACGAACGATGGAGCCTACTATTTCGGTTCGTGGGTGTCGGCTAAAAGTCTTTATCTCGGGATTCGCTTTACGATCAACGGAGAAACGCACTACGGCTGGGCACGGCTGAATGCCATGTACAGCTATCAGAGGAAGGATATTGTTGCGCTGTTGACCGGCTACGCCTACGAAACGCAGCCGAATGCAGGCATTCGGGCTGGGGATACGGGGAAGAATGATCCCCACGCTGATCCCGCGAATCAGATGTCACTCCCGCAGGACTTGGACGCAGCGAGGCATTCGGCCCCGGGCGCGCTGGCGCTCGGCGCCTCTAGCGCCTCGTACCGATGCGGAGGGTTGCGGGGAAGAGTTCAATAGCGCACCGTCGACACGTTCCAATTTGGGACATTCCCCGCCGCCTCCGACAACCGGGTCCTCCGGCTTGGTTTACAATTATCTGTCTTCAAGCGCCCCATCTTCTCAGCACTGATTCGGAGGAATCTATGAAGCTCACCCCTGGCAAACTTTCCGGTCTCAGAAAAGTCTCGAACGAACATGGCGTGATCGCGGCCGCGGCCATGGATCAACGCGGTTCGCTGCAGAAATCCCTGGGCAAAGAAAAAGGCGGCGAAGTCGGCGACGCCATGATGGAAGAATTCAAAACGCTGGTCACCGAGGTTCTGACACCCCATGCCAGCGCGATTCTGCTGGATCCTGAATGGGGACTGCCGGCCTCCAAGCGCCGCGCCAAGAATGCCGGGCTGCTGCTCGCCTATGAGAAAACCGGATACGACAAGACCGGCCCGGGCCGCCTGGGCGATCTGCTCGACCACTGGTCAGCGCGGCGGCTGAAAGAGGCGGGCGCGGATTGCGTGAAGATTCTGCTTTATTACACGCCCTTCGATCCCAAGGACGTTAACGACAAGAAGCACGCGTGGGTGGAGCGCATTGGCGACGAATGCCGCGCCAACGACATCCCATACTTCCTCGAGTTCGTCGGTTATGAAGAAGGCGCCGACGAGAAGGGGCTGGAATACGCCAAGAAGAAGCCGCACATCGTTACCGAGAGCATGCGCGAATTCAGCAAAGACCGTTATGGCGTCGACGTGCTGAAGGTCGAAGTGCCGGTGAATATGAAGTTCGTCGAGGGCACGAAGTCGTTTGGCGGCCAGAAGGCGTACACCAAGAAAGAAGCCATCGACCTGTTCCACAAGGCGGCGAACGTCGCCACCAAGCCCTTCATCTATCTTTCGGCGGGCGTGAGCAACGCGGAGTTCAGCGAGACCCTGGAGTTGGCCGGAGAATCCGGGGTGAAGTTCAACGGCGTGCTGTGCGGGCGCGCGACCTGGAAAGATGGCATTCCGATCTACGCCAAGCAGGGCGCAGCGGCTTTCCGCAAGTGGCTGGAGACCGAGGGCGTGAAGAACATCAACAACGTGAACGGCAAGCTGAAAGCCGCAACCTCCTGGCACTCGATCTACGGAGTCGAGCCGGTCCTGGCGGGCGCGTAAGCTTCAAACGTATTGTGTGGCGCGGGCGTCCTCGCCCGCGCTTTTTCTTTTCTGTAAGAAGTGCCAAGCTCCGCATCTATGATTTGGCTGTAGGATTTTTTCAGGTGAGTCATGACCATGAAACTTCAGACCGTCCTCATCACCGGCGCCTCCGGCGGCATTGGATATGAACTGGCCAAACTGTTCGCGCACGACCACTATGACCTCGTGCTGGTCGCCCGCAGCGCTGACAAACTCAATCAGGTTGCCAAAGAGTTGCAGAGCCAGTTTGGGGTCACGGTGAAAACGGTTGCGCTCGATCTCGCAACGCCGCCCGCTTCAAAATTTCTGTTCGATCAAATCCAGCGCGAGGGCATCGCTGTCGACGTTCTCGTGAACAACGCCGGTTTCGGCGCGTTTGGCGAGTTTTCCGCGATGCCGGAGGAAGAAATCCTGGGCCAGGTTCACCTCAACATCACAGCCCTCACTCATCTGACCCGGCTGTTCCTTCCGCCCATGCTCGCGCGCCGCAGCGGCAAGATCATGAACGTGGCTTCCACGGCGGCATTTCAGCCGGGGCCGCTGATGGCGGTGTACTACGCGACCAAAGCGTATGTACTTTCCTTCTCGGAAGCGCTGGCGAATGAAGTGGCCGGGTCGGGTGTGGTGGTGAGCTGTTTTTGTCCCGGAGCGACAGACACCGGCTTCGCCAAACGCGCCGGCACGGAGGATTCGCGCCTTTTCAAGAAGATCGGCGCCATGAACGCCGAAGCGGTCGCCCGCGACGGCTACAACGGGCTGATGGCTGGGCGAACCGTGGTCATCTCTGGCGCAAAGAATTGGCTGGTGGCGGAGTCGGTGCGGTTTGCTCCACGAAAATTTGTGACGGCGTTATCGCGGTGGGTAGCGGAGAAGGTGCAATAGAAAGCTTCAATCGCCAACCAGTTCGATTTCCGCGGAGTCAAGTTGGTCAAGCGGCCGGCTGCTGACCCGGGCCAGCCACACGCTCACCAGCGAAGCTCCCCCTAATATGGCCACGCAGCCCGGCCACGCTGCCCAACGCCAGAACCAGCCGGTCAGGGTCGCACCCGCGGCGCCTCCGAGATAGTAAAACGTCACATAAAGACCGGCGGCGGAGGAGCGCGCCCGCCCGGCAATCGCACCGGTCTGCACCGTGGCTGCCGCCTGCGCCACGAAAACTCCGGAAGAAAAGATGGCCAGCCCGACAATGACCATGGGCAGCGATTTCACCAGACTCAGCAGCAGTCCCGCAATCATCATCACACAATAGAGCACCGTGGTATGGCGAAAGCCAAAGCGATCCAGAAACCGTCCGGATTGCGGTGTGATGACGGCTCCAAGTAAATACACAAAGAAGACGCTGCCCAGTTGCGCCGAGTTCAAACGAAAGGGCGCGGCGGCAAGATAGAAGTTCGTGTAGGTGAAGCATCCTACCAAGGCGAACAGAGCGGTTGCCCCCATGCCGAAGTTGGCCAGCAGGCGCGGATTGCGTAGATGTTGCCGGGCATGATCCAGAACCTGCTGCAAATGTTCAGCCCGCACAAAATTCCTGGCCAGAGGACGCCAGGCGCGAACCACAAAAGCGCCGATTAAGTCGAGAGCAGCCAGCACCAGGAACGTGGCACGCCAGTGCCAGTGAGTGGCGATCACGCCAGAAATGAATCGCCCGAGAAATCCGCCGATCACGGTTCCCGTCACATACGACGACATCGCCCGTCCCACCCCGCGACCGGCCCATTCCTCGTTCACATAAGCGAGCATGACCGCGATGATTCCCGGCACAAAAAGCCCCTGCGCGAAACGCCACAAAATGAGTGCTCGCAGGCTGGTGGAAGTCGCGGCCAACGCCGTCGGTATGGCCAGCAGAAACAGCGAAGGCACGATGACTTTCTTGCGTCCGCGGCGCTCCGCAATCATCCCGATGATGGGCGCGGTGAGAGCGGTGGCAAAAATGGTCGCACTCACGGTGAGACTGACTTCCAGCTCCGAGGCATGAAAGATCTCCCGCAACAGCGGCAGCAGCGGCTGGGTGCAGTAGACGTTAAGGAACGTGCACATGCCGGCCAGCATGGTGGCGACCGTCGGCTTGTCGAGTCTTTTCAAGAGATGCAAGAACGCCGCCCTCGAAGTCAATCCCAGGTCATTGCGGAGAGACTATGTTCACTGGCTTGACTGCAGTTGCGACGTCAACTGGTTGACGGCGGAGACATCAAAGAACTGCGATAAATCGGCGTGGCCCGCCAGGGTGTCCCGCTGTTTACCTTCCACCAGAATCTTCACTTTCAAAATCCCTGGAATGTTGGCAGAGAGGGTCTGGATTAAAGACGCGACCGTGAGTTCTTCGGACAGCACGCCGGAGCGGTGACCGTCGGCGAACGCGGCATTCACGTCGATGACGGCTAGTCCGGGGTCGACCAGGTAGACGCTGCGAATGTCGGACCCCGCCGGCAGCGGGTGCGGTGATGACTTGTCCAGGTATAGGGCAAGCAGGGAGCGCAGCAATTCTTCGGCCCGTTGCTGGCGGACGGAAGGCATGGGAATTTGGGCGGACTGGGCGCGCAGTATACCGATGTCGTCATAAGCCACAAACAGCGCGACTCGTTCCGTCGGCCCGGCCACCGGAGCTACCACCGGGCGGGTGTCCAGGGCCGCAGGAGTGGCTGCGGCGCGTCCGCGCATGTGCCAAGCGTAAATGCCCATCCCAAGCACCGCCAGCACGAGCACCGAGGCCGCAATATAAAAGGAGCGTGGAATCATAAAGTCCTGATTGAGTGATTTTGCGATCGGGTCATTGAGTGATTGAAGAGCTTCAAGAAGACCAGAGCATTTAAATCGCCCAATGACCCGATCGCGAAATTGCTCAATTTCATGGAGCCGCTCCGAGCTGGCCGCGAATGGCGAGGATTCCATTGGCCACGGCGCCAGCGATGAGCTGCTGGTAGTCCGGCGAAGTCAGTTGCGCGAGATCGGATCCCGATGGAGCAACCTCCACTGCAATGGCCGCCGTGACGATGTTATTCAATGGGCGCAGGGGCGCAGTGAGCGTGCGGACCGACACTTGTTGCTTCTTCAACTCCGCAGCCACACTGGCGGCGGCGGCTTGACTCAGTGGGATAGATGGCTGTTGCGCAGTGATCCAGGAGCGGAACGGGCCGCGATCGTCCTCGCCACCGTACGGAAGCAGCGCGGTGTAGAGGCGCACACCGTGGCCGTTAGAGGCTGCATGCAGCGCGACATACACGGCAGCATGCGTGGTGTTGGCGTAATAGGCGCGATCGTCGAGCGAGAGGTTGGCGTCAGAGTCGCGCAGGACAAGTGTGGGGATTCCACGATTCTCCAGTTCCTGGCGTAGACGGCGCGCGAAGGCAACGGTGATGTCTTTCTCCGCGAGCGTGGTGCTCAGTGTCTCCCCGCGGTCATAGCCGCCGTGGCTGGCGTCCACGATGGCGAAGTATCGGCGCGCGACCGAAGGCGACACGTTGGCCGCCGCCGGTTGAGTCGCCGGATTGCTTTGTGGGGTAGCCGGTGCAGGCGCGCTGGCTGCCCCCGGTGCTGCTTGTGATTTCGCGGGAGTCAGCGTGATGGTTCGACCATCCGGGCTGAAGTTCACCATCAGCGGAATGGTGGTGGTCACGGCGATTTCAGCGGCGCCATTGTTCTCAGAATAAGTGGCCGAGGGAATGACCTTGCTGTCAAACGTGAGCGTAGGAGACGCCGGCGCCGTGATCGGTTCGCGGCTGAAGGTCATGTGCAGCTTGCCGGGTTCGCTGGCAACCGACGGATTGACCGGTGCGGTAAAGTGAAAAACCAGTTGCGAAGCGTCGTCTGGCGCCACGGTGGCGGTAAAGTGGGTGGCCACGCTGCCGATGAACAGGCGCCCAGACTCCTCGTGCAAAGTTGCGGGACCTCCCAGAAAGCGGGGCAGCAGGGAACTCAGAGAGGCCACCGGGACCAGGCCCCGTCCGTTTTCCATGAGGAATTTTCCTGAAAGGTCGGTGTCGCGTCCCTGGATGCGGGCGTGGTTCTTGCCTGCGGTAAATTCTCCCAGAACGTTGTTGTAGTGGAGGCGCCAGCGCGGAGGGTCCGATTTTGCGCTGACCGTGCCCAGCGGATCCAGCAATTCCAGCAGGCCGACGTAATCGTGCCCTTGGCGCTGCACCAGCGGCAGCGAATAATTCGCGGCGGTGGAGTAGATGGCAAGGCGCTTCTCCGGAGCTGCACCGAACACCAGCAGCACGGCTAGAAACAAGAGGATGCCGATCCAGACTCCGACCCTTCCAGATCCGCGCATGGAACCTCTGCTAATCGAGGGCATACACCGTCAATCCGCTGAGAAGCTTGGGATAGAAGTCGGTAGATTTTTGCGGCATGACTTCGCCGGCAAACGCGATGTCGCGAACCTGCGCCATGCGGCAGGGATTCATCAGGAACGCAATGTCCGCGCGAGCGCCGCTTGCTCCGCGCACTTGCGATAGCGCCTCTTCAGCGTCGCGGATGTATGAAATGTTCTGCTGGTTGCGGATCGATTCTTCCGAGAGGTTTAGTGCCTTCTCCAGCAGGCATTTATGCAACTGCACCACGTCGAGCGCTTGCTGGCGTATCGATAAGCCGGCAAACACCTGCGGGGCGTTCGGGTTGGGATGATGCAGCAGGAAAGCCCGGTTGGCCGTGACTGCGAGGAGGGTCGTCCCAGCCCGCCCGCACTCGCGCAGCATCGCCGTGGCGCGCGGCGCGTCGATAGACCCATCAATGTCCTCTACGTCAAAAAAAACGCGCGCAGAATTGCGGAACTCCGTTTCTGAGAACGACGGCAGGCTGTGCACCAGCCGATGCGTCGGCAGGATCAGCAGACCCGGGCTGTTCATGTTGACGAACGTCATCATGACGGACTCGTAAGGTGAATCGTTTGGACCCGAGGCCGAATCGGCGGCACGACGCTCGTTGCGATAGTTAAGGGCTGTCTCGTAGCGGTGGTGGCCGTCGGCGATGATGAGTTTCTTGTCACTCATCGCGGCCCCGACTGAATCGATCAAGCGCGGATCGGAAATCTGCCACACTCGATGCACCACTCCATATTCGTCGGTGACCTCAACGTCGGGATCGGCAGGGGTTGCAAGCAGGGAATCAACCTGGCCCGAGTCTTCATAGAGCATGAAGATCTGGCCGAAATGGGCGCGGGTAGAGCGCAGCAGGTCGAGGCGGTCGGCCTTGGGCTTGGCCAGGGTTTGCTCGTGCCGGTGGACGATGCCGGCGGAGTAATCCTCAATGCGGCCCAGCGCGATAAAGCCCCGGCGCTCCAGTTCGGCGGTTGCCCGACCCCTCGTTGAACCTGGAAGGGTGAAGCGCTGAGAATAGACGTAGAGCGAAGGAAGCGAATCCTGGCGCAGGATGCCCTGCTGGCGCCAATCGCGGAAGTGGCCGGCAGAACGGGAATATACATTGTTTACGGGATTGTCCGTTTCTTCCCGGCGGCCAAGAATAATGCGGACGAGGTTGTACGGGCTGGCCGCGTAGTAGCGATCCTGCAGCGCGGGGTTGATCTTGTCATAGGGTTGAGTGACCACCTGAGTCAGGGACACTAGCCGGGGATCATAACGAAACGCGCGAAAGGGATGAACGTCAGCCATGGAAACCCTTGATTGTAGCAAGTTAGCGGTAGGGCTCTCAGTCTGAGCGCCCGCCGCTTTGCAGAAAACGACCGAAATGGTCCGGCCATTCCGGTTTGTCACCAACATTTGACAAAAAAATCGCGGTCGGTTGAGCAAAGCTGTGATATTATCGCGGCCAATCGAGGTGCTTATGTCCCTCCTGGATGGGCGCCGGTTCTCTCGCCCCAAGGCCCTAGGTCGGAACTCTTTCCCCCTTCAACGCTGCAACCCGATTCATGTCCGGCTGTGCCCGGCCCTTTTCCTCTGGATGCTGCTCGCCGCCCTGTGTGGGGTTTGCTTGCCGATGCCTTTGCTGGCGCAGACGGACGTCAACGACGTCCATGTGGCGCCCCGCGAAGCGCCGAAAGCCAAGACGGAAGAAGTTGCCGACCAGACCATGGCTCCCCCGTCCCTCAATACACATGTCCGGCCCCTGAAATCTTCCGTGGACTTGGTTCTGGTGCAGGTGACCATCACCGATCCCATGAATCGGCTGGTTACGGGGTTGGAAAAAGAAAACTTCCAGCTTTTCGAAGGCAGTTCGAAGGAGGAAATCAAGTCGTTCTCCAGCGAGGACGCTCCAGTTTCACTGGGGGTCATCTTCGATTCCAGCGGCAGCATGAGCAGCAAGATGGACCGCGCAAAAGATGCGGTGGGGGAGTTTTTCAAGACGGCCAACCCGCAAGATGAGTTTTTCATGATCACCTTCTCCGACGAACCTGAAGTGGTCAACGACTTCACCAGTTCGGTGGACGAGATCCAAGGCAAGCTCATCTACGCCGTACCCCGCAAGCGCACGGCGCTGCTTGATGCCATCTACATGGGCGTCAGCAAAATGAGGGAGGCCAGGTACCCCAAGAAGGCCCTGCTGATCATTTCCGATGGCGGCGATAACCACAGCCGCTACACCGAGGGCGAAATCAAGGCTCTGGTCAAAGAAGCGGACGTGATGGTATACGCCATAGGCATCTACGACCATTACTTTCCCACCCAGGAGGAACGCCTGGGCCCGGAACTGCTGGGCGAGATCTCGGAACTGACCGGCGGGCGGGCGTTCACCGTGGAAAATCCCAACGACCTGGCCGACGTTGCCACCAAGATCGGGATCGAACTGCGCAACCAATATGTCCTGGGATATCGTCCCACCAAAGTGGTGCGCGACGGCAAATGGCGTAAGATCAAGGTGAAGTTACTGCCTCCGAAAGGATTGCCGCCGCTGCGAGTGTATGCCAGGACCGGATATTACGCGCCCGAAGAATAACCGGGCTGCGACTTTCTTCTTCCTACTGAGGCTCGCGATCTGGGCCGGCGCCGCGGTCGTGCTTCTGGCCCAACCTTTTGCCGGGCATGCGGCATGGAAGCCTTCGCACTTCCAGCCTGAATCGGCCCAGTCCCAGCAGGCTCCGCCACAGCCCTCCCAGTCTCCATCGGCCGCGCCTTCAACGCTTCCCGCCACTTCCAGCCCGCAGCAACCTTCTAACGACAACGGAACCTTCGTCATCCGCAAAGATGTGGATGAGGTCCTGCTCCATGCCACTGTGGTGGACGATAAGCAGCACATCGTCACCAACCTCGACAAGGGCGCATTTACTGTATTCGAGGATGGCAAGCCGCAGACCATTATTTCGTTCCACCATGAAGACATCCCCGTGGCCATGGGAATTGTGATTGACAACTCCGGTTCCATGAAGGATAAGCGTGCCAAGGTGAACCAGGCGGCATTGAACCTGGTACGGTCCAGCAATCCGCAGGACGAAGTATTCGTGGTCAATTTCAACGACGAATACTACCTCGACCAGGATTTCACCAACGATTTGCTGAAATTGAAAGATGCGCTGGAGAAGATCGACGCCAAGGGTGGAACCGCTCTATACGAAGCGGTGGTGGCCTCGGCGGGAAATTTCAGATTCGCCCGTCTGGAGCGAAAAGTGCTGTTCGTGGTGACCGACGGAGAAGATAACGCCAGCTCGGAAACCCTGGAACAGGCAGTGAAGCGGTTGCAGGAGGAAAGCGGGCCCTCGGTGTACGCCATCGGGATTTTGGGGGACGAAGAGCATCCCAAGCGCGCCAAGCGGGCGCTGGAGATCATCGCGCAACGCACCGGTGGCCTGGCATTTTTTCCCAAGACCCTGGACGAAGTGGATGAGATTAGCCGGCAAGTGGCCCACGACATCCGCAATCAGTACACCATCGGTTACAAGCCCACCAATCCCCGGGCCAGTGGCGGTTTCCGTCAGATTCGCGTGGAGGCCAAGGCGAAAGGGCACGGCAAACTCATGGTCCGCACCAAAAGTGGCTACTATGCGGGGTTACAGGGAGCAGCGTCGGGCACGAAGTGAGAGCTAGTCAGCGTCTAGCCACCGGGCTGTGAGGTTCCAATGTCAGGAGTTCGCCCTCAGGACGCGAATTTCGTGTCCAGCGGAACGTTGAAACCTTGAAACATTGAAACCTGATCTACAGAGACCTTCAGCGAAACAGTCCTCAAGTTCAGCGCCGCGGATCGAACGGGACGCTAAGCTCCGCAGCGGTTCGCGAGTGGCCGGTGGCATAGATCCACTGCTTCACCGCCGCAATCGCCGACTCTCCCAGGATTGGATTGCCTCCCAGCAGTTCCACGTTCTCGACGTTCCCCTTGGGCGCAATCGTCACCCGCAAACGCACAGTCCCGCCAATGTTGAGCCGTTTCAGGGTCTCTGGATATACCGGTTCGACCCGGAGGATCAGCTTCCTTTCGCTGCCGCCCATGGCATCCGCGATAGTCAGAGTTTTCACACCGGACGTACTGGTCTCGGCACTCACGTATCCGATAGCGCCCCTACTTCCAGCCACGTAGGCCACCACTTCCGCATCGGAGCCGAGTTCCTTTGGCATGGAGCCTCTGCCGGTGAAGACCAGAGTGCGATAGTAGGTTCGCAGATCGTCGTCGGTTCTGCCCAGGTATTCTCGCAAGAACGCTTCGTGGACCCGCCCACCCTTCTGGAGTACCGGTTCGACGTGCGTCCCATCCCCCAGCGAGTTCTTCTCTTCCAGGAAGACGCCTTTGAGTTCGCCAGGGGAAATCACATCTGCGGGGACGCTCTTGTTGGCAATGATCTTAACCTCGCCCGCCCAGCCGCGAGCTGCCCCGAACATTAGGACGACGGCAACGAGGAGAAGCAATCTTTGGCTCGTTATCATCGCGTTCTCCAATCTCCGCCTCTTCCTTGCCCTAGAAATTCAAGCTGGTCTTAAGGACCAGCGCATTGGTGTTGGGTTTCAGGCCTTGTGGATTGTCCACGTTGTAGAAGCCGTCGGGATAGTAACCGGGAACACCGTAGCCATCCAGGAAGTGGCCCTCCACCTTGACGTTCATGAGCCGGTTCAGGTCGACCCGCCCTGTGATGACTTTGTCGTGAATGTGACCAGATTGCTCGCTGCCGAGACCGAACCAAGGAGGCACATACAACCAATAGCGGGAGTAGTACGAACCGAGTTGAAGCCGCTTTGCGACCCGGTAGGCTCCGGCCGCATACCAGCCTTGCACGTTGGTTTGGACGCGAAGGAAGCCGCTGAAGATCTCCTGGTCACGCCAGTAGCGGCGGTACTCGGACTCGATCTGCAGTTTGTTGTGGACGTACTGCCCGTAGTATTGGTTCGTCCAGTCGGCCCTGGACCACTCGTGATAAGGTGTCATGGGACCGAATGCGGTGGTCGTGCCATAGCCGTCAATGTCTTCATTCATGCGCGACAGGCCTGCCAGCAGCCCTTTGACAGGCATAGTCCAGCGCAGATCGCCGCCGTATTGGAGTCCGCCATAGCTGGAGAAGTTGATTGACGCCGGTGGCCCTTTCAGGAGATAAGGGTAGCCGCCATGGTGGCTATCCTCGCGCTGACCTGCATACCCGGTGTAAGAGAGGGCACCAAGTTTCTTCCCGAGAGGGATGCTGCCGTAAACATCCCCGCCCATATGAGCGATGGTGGAGTCCCGGAGGTCGATGGGATAGATGCTCTGCGGAAGCAGGGCAAAGGGGTGGAGGAAGTCTAGATCCTGCGTGTCGTTATACAGACCCAGCGTAGTTTTCACTTTACCGCCGCGCAGCCCGAACCAGCTCTTGAAGCGGTAGTCGGCAACGGCCCAGTCCAGAGATGGATGGTATTGGCCGAGTTGTCCGAGGTTGCGATCGTACACTTGCGCACCCACCCGGAGCTTATCGGTCACTGGAACGGACACATTCAGCCCGAAATCGGTGAAGGCCGCGCTGCCTTGGCTGCTGCTCATGGTCAGCCAGTTGTTTTCGTTGGTGTATGCGAATCCCTGCGAGGCAAAACCATGGACCTGAACCGTGCGGTCAAAGAGCTTGAATTCCTGCGCCTGGAGGGTGGTTTGTCCGGCCTCTAGACAAAGACCAACAAAGATCGCCTCGATGATTCTCCGATGCATGCGGCCCCCTGAAACAGTCCTCAGCATTACTAGATCGGTAAATTTTCGAGAAACTTGACCGCGTACGAGGAGCCAACCAAACCACCACGACGGCGACGAAAAGCTAGCAAGTATGACGATGGTAATGGTCTGAGCACCAATCCAAGGGCCGGTGTGATTGACGATTCCCGAACTCTCCCCTTACCCTGTAACGTGCACCTGAAAACCTCTGAACTTTCCCATCTGAGCGTCGCCGACGACATTACAGACCTGGTCGGTGGCACTCCCATGCTTCGGCTGACCCGCCTGGTTCCCGCGGGCTCCGCCGACATCTTCGCCAAACTTGAATACTTGAATCCGGGGGGCAGCGTGAAAGACCGCGCCGCCATCGGCATCATTCGCCGCGCCGAGCAGGAAGGAAAGCTTGCGCCCGGAGGGACGATTGTCGAGGCCACGGCCGGCAACACCGGAATCGGCCTGGCCCTGATTGGAGTGAATCGCGGCTACAAAGTAAAGTTGTTTGTGCCGGAAAATTTCTCGCAGGAAAAAGTGATCATCATGCGCGCCTTGGGCGCCGAGGTCGAACGTACTCCGGACGCGGAAGGCATGCAAGGAGCCATCCGCCGCGCCAAAGAGCTTGTTGCCGGCGATAGCAGCGCATTCATGGCCGGCCAGTTTGAGAACATGGCCAATCCCGATTATCACTACGAGACCACCGCGGTGGAAATGTTCGAACAGTTGGGCGGGAAACTGGATGCCGTGGTTTTGGGCTGCGGCACTTGCGGAACTTTTACCGGCGTCGCCCGCTATATGAAGGAGCATGTGCCGGGAGTGCTGGCCTGCGTCGTGGAAACGCAGGGTTCGGTGCTGGGCGGCGGACAAGCCGGCCCTCACAAAGTGGAAGGGATCGGAGCCAGCTTCATCCCCCAGACCTTCGACCGCTCCGTCTGCGACCAAGTGATCATGGTGACGGACGAGGATGCGTTCGCGACGGTGAAGCGGCTGGCGGCGCAGGAAGGCGTGCTGGCGGGATCAAGCGCGGGAGCGGCGGTGTTCGCGGCTTTGCAAGTCGCCCGGCGGCTGGGCGCGGGGAAACGAGTAGCGACGATCATTCCGGATTCGGCGGAGCGCTATCTGTCGAAAAAGATTTTTGAGGGTGGGGTCTAGGCGTGCACCTCCGCGTTCTCCGCGGCTTTTCTTCGCGCTTTCCGCGATAAGGGCTGTTCCGTGTCAAAAAGCCATGAAGAAAAATAGGCAACCAGGTTTCGCCACGCGTGCCATCCACGACGGGCAGCAGCCAGATCCCTTGACGGGCGCGGTCACCGTCCCCATCTATCCCACATCCACCTACGTGCAGCAGGGAATCGGCGAGCACAAAGGTTACGAGTATTCGCGGGTCTCAAACCCCACGCGAGCGCGCCTCGAAGAGAATCTGGCATCGCTCGAAGGCGGTGTCGCAGCGCCGGTATTTGCCAGCGGCATGGCAGCCATCAACGCGGTCGCCAGCATGTTGAAATCGGGCGACCACGTGGTTTGCGGAAATGATCTGTACGGCGGCACGCCCCGCTTGTTCAATCAGGTACTGGCTGGCTTCGGGCTCGAATTTTCCTACGTGGATACCTCGGACGCGGAAAACGTCGAGCGCGCCCTCCGCAAGAACACGCGCATGGTCTACGTGGAGACGCCGACCAACCCTCTGATGCGCTTGAGCGATCTGGCCGCCATCAGCCAGATTTGCCGGCGCGGGAAGATTGAGTTGGTGGTGGACAACACCTTCATGTCTCCCTACTTTCAGCAACCGCTTGCCTTGGGCGCCGACATGGTGGTGCACTCGACCACAAAATTTCTCAACGGCCACAGCGATGGTCTCGGCGGCGTGGTGGTGTGCAGCAAGCAGCAGCAGGCTGAGATGCTGGCCTTTCTGCAGAAGGCCGCCGGAGCGATCCTTTCTCCTTTCGAATGTTGGCTGGTGCTGCGCGGTGTGAAAACTTTGGCCGCGCGCATGGAAATCCACGACCGCAACGGCCGCGTGGTAGCCTGTTTTCTCGCGAAGCACAAGAAGATAAGCAAGGTCTTCTATCCCGGACTCCCTGATCACCCGCAGCACGAACTCGCAAAACGGCAGATGAGCGGCTTCGGCTCGATGATTACCTTTGAGACCGGATCGCTGAAGAACGCCAACAAGATGCTGAAGAGACTGCGCGTGTGCTCCCTGGGCGAGTCGCTGGGCGGAGTCGAGACGTTGATCTCGCATCCCGCCACGATGACGCATGCGGGCCTCGGCGAGAAGGGCCGGAAGGCGATCGGCATCACCGACGGCATGGTGCGCATCTCAGTGGGCATCGAGAACATCGAGGACATTCTCGACGATCTGGAATCAGGGCTGGCTGCGATATAGAACTTTTTGGCCACGGATTTGCGTAAATCGGCGCGGACAAGACCCGGATTATTGTTTTCAGGTGGACGCCTTGCTTGGGTGATCAAGTTCAATCTCGCGAGTGGAATTCTTCTGTATACCACCGCCTCTCGCATCCACAAGTCAGCTGGGGCAAGAGAGTCTTGTCGCGCTTGCGCCTGCGAGGGGATGAACGGGTGCTCGACGCTGGTTGTGGAACCGGCCGGTTGACGGCGGAGTTGATCGAGGCTCTGCCCCGCGGCCAAGTGGTGGGCGTTGATCTCTCCAGGAACATGCTGAGTTCGGCGCGGGAGCATTTGCGTAGAGATTTTGGCGGGGGCGTGAGTTTGGTGCAGGCAGACTTGGTCCGCCTGCCGTTTGAACATGTCTTTGACGGCATCGTTAGTACGGCCGCCTTTCATTGGGTGCTGGACCATGCACAACTTTTTGCGAGTTTGCGGAGGGTGCTACGCAGCGGAGGCTGGCTGCATGCCCAATGCGGCGGCGGTCCGAACCTGGCGCGATTGCGGCAACGGGTAGGAGAGCTGGCGCAAACTCCACGGTATGCGCCCTATCTGGCGCAGTTTGCGGAGCCGTGGTTCTACGCAGATGCGGAACAAGCGGCCAAAATTCTGCGGCGCGCGGGATTTGTGAACGTTGCGACCAGCGTTGAAGCTGCGCCCACGGTTCTGGATAGCGCGCAGCAGTATGAAGAGTTCGTCAGCAACATAATTCTGCACACGCACCTGCGGCAGATTTCTTCCGCAGACCTTCGCTCGAAGTTTGTGGCAGAACTGACGGAGCAGGCTGCGACGGACGATCCGCCATACTCTCTGGATTATTGGCGATTGAACCTCAGCGGCAACGTGGCGTGAGCGGCTGGCGGAGTTATTCTCCGAATTCCCCGGTGGTGACCGATTCACCGAGCCATTCCAAATAGCTGGGCGATCCATCCTCAATCGCCAGGCAGATGCACTCCGGCAGTTCATAAGAGTGCAGGTCTGCGATCGCCTGGCGGACCTCGTCGAAGGCCGCGGCCGTGGTCTTGACGATCAAAAGCCATTCGCGAGATTCTTCCACTTTCCCTTGCCAGCGGTAGATCGACGTGATTTGCGGGACAACATTGACGCAGGCAGCAACGTGCCGCTCCACTAGAGCGTGAGCGATTTTGCGGGCCTCTTCTTCCGAACTGGCGGTGGTGAGGACGATTCGTTTGTCGGTCATATAGAATCGGTTTTCAGCAAATCAGCCATCGGCGGTCAGTCGTCAGCCATGACAACCACCGACGCTGAGGGTAGCACCTAACGCCAGAGAGCGGAAACATGCTAACGCAAATCAAGTTTGGCACGTCAGGTTGGCGCGCGGTGATGGCGGAGGAGTTCACCTTTGCCAACGTGCGGCGCGCGGTGAGTGGAATTGCCCGTTATGTAACGGCGCAGAAACCGCAGGGCGCTAGCGTGATCGTGGGCCGCGATCCCCGGTTCCTGGGCGAAACGTTCTGTTCCATGGCGGCCGAGATTCTGGCGGCCCACGCCATTACTCCGCTGGTAGTCTCGGAACCAGCGCCCACTCCGGCTTTTGCCTATGCAGTCGCGCAAACCAAGGCCGACGGCGTCATTAACTTCACCGCCTCGCACAATCCTCCAGAATATAACGGGATCAAGTTCTCAACGGAGGATGGCTGCCCAGCTCTGCCTGAAGTCACCAAGAAGATCGAGGCCCAGATCGAAGCTGGCGACCGCGCAGCTTCCACCCCAGGCCCGACGGGCCAGGGTAACGGAGCAGCCACTGGGCAGTCCCTCGATGTAAAGCCGGCATACTTGAAGCGGCTGCGGGAAATCGTAGACCTGGACGCGATCCGCAAAGCCAACCTGCAAGTTTGCTTCGATCCCATGTGGGGCTCGGCGCGCGGATATTCCGACGACATCTTGCGCGACGCGGGCGTGAAGGTGGCCACCGTCCACGACTATCGCGACGTCCTGTTTGGCGGCCACGCACCGGAACCCGACGATCACCTGCTGCAGCCCCTGCGAGAAAAGATGCGGGCCACGGGGGCGCACATCGGCATTGCCACCGATGGCGACGCTGATCGCTTCGGCATTGTCGATGCCGACGGAACGTTCCTTCAGCCCAACTACGTGATCGCGCTGCTGTTCGACTATCTGGTCGAGAGCCGGGGATGGAAGAACGGGGTGGCCAAGTCGGTCGCCACCACCAACCTGATCAACGCCATCGCCAAGGCGCGTGCTGTGCAGCTCTTCGAGACGCCGGTGGGCTTCAAATACATTGGCGAACTCATCATGCAGGACAAGATCGCGATCGGCGGCGAAGAGAGCGCGGGACTGTCGATCCGCCATCACGTGCCCGAGAAGGACGGTGTGTTGGCCGGCCTTCTATGTTGCGAGATGGTGGCCCGCCGCGGCAAGTCCCTGGGCGAGCAATTGAAGGCGCTGTGTAACCAAGTTGGTTCCTATTACCCCCAGCGCGAGAACTTCCGCTTGACGCCCGAGGTGAAGGAGAAGTTCACTGAGAAGTTAAGGTTTGATCCCCGAGAGTTCTGTGGACACAAGGTCAGTGAGGTTGTTCGCACCGACGGATTGAAGCTGATTTTCGAGGACGGCTCGTGGGTGTGTTACCGGCTTTCCGGAACCGAGCCCGTGGTACGGGTGTATTCGGAAGCTCGAAGCGAGCGAGGCTTGGAAAAGTTGAGCACAGCGGCCAATAAATGGATTTTCGAGTAAGAGCTGTTTCCAGAATCCGGCGCTTCCCCAGCCCCCAAGAGGGGCTTCGCGTCATGGCTGAAAAAGCTCCCCAGGCTGAGGCCCTGGCTGTCTCCTGGATGGTGCCTGTGCGTCCCTTGGCCATGCGGGTCTATGCCTTGCGCCGCCGCATCGCAACCATCACGGTCACCATGCTCGCTGGCCTGCTGTTTGTGCATGTGATGTTTGGCGCGAACGGCATGATCGTCTACAAACAGAAGAAGGCGGAATACGAATCTCTGCAGCGGCGAATCATCCAGGAACAGAAGGAAAACGACCTTTACACGCAGAGAATTCAGGGATTGAAGACGGACGAGAAAGCCATTGAGAAAGAAGCTCGCGAACAGTTGCGCTACGCCCGTCCCGGGGAGTATGTATACGTCCCGCCCGCTCCCGCGAATACGCTTCCGCCTGCCAATAACTCGGCGAAAAAGTAGGCCGCAGCCACTCCCAGAAACTGTACAAGTGTGTGACATCGCCAGAAGTCCTCTGTGGTATAGTTCGGGACGTTAATCGGCAATCGGCGGGTTGAGTTGTTGCCGGGCGTGCGATTAGAATTTCCTTCTACGACCTGCGGCGTGGGGCCGCGATCCGGAACAACCAAAAAAGGAGAAAAACCGGCCATGAGAAAAGTTTTTGTGATTTGTCTTGCGATCTGCTTTGTGTTTGCCCTCACCGCTTTAGCGTTCGACGATATGGGGAAGACCACCACCGTCAACGGTTACGTGAGTGACAGCAAGTGTGGGGCGAAGGGCGCCAACGCGAGTCATGCGGCTTGCGCGAAAAAGTGCGAGGCCGCGGGTGAGAAACTGGTGATCGTCACCGACGGCGACCAGAAAGTTCTTGCTGTGGACAACCAGGACGCTCTGAAGGGGCATGAGGGACATCACGTGGCCGTGACTGGAACCACCAAAGGCGATTCCATTCATGTGGGCAGCGTGAAAATGCTCTGACGGTTTGACCATGATCAGGGCGGCTGCGGCCGCCCTTTTCTCTGTGCAGCGCCGACATCCCGTAGCGCCGGCATCCTGCCGGCTGTCCCGGCGGCGTCCTCGCCGCCAGGCCCCGCTAACCTACCGCACCACGCCTTCCAGCGGAGAACTAGCCGTGGCATACAGCTTTTTCGCCATGCGCCCTGACAAATAGGCTTGGCGTCCAGCCAGCACGCCATGGTGCATGGCCTCAGCCATCAGCACGGGATCTTGCGCGTTAGCGATGCCCGTATTCATGAGCACCGCATCCGCGCCCAGTTCCATGGCGATCGCCGCATCGGATGCTGTGCCCACGCCCGCGTCCACAATCAGGGCCACGCCGGTAATCATTTCCCGCAGGATGCGGATGTGAGCCTCGTTCTGAATGCCCATACCGCTGCCGATGGGCGCGCCCAGGGGCATCACGGCGGCCGCGCCGGCGTCGACCAGACGCTTGGCGAAGACAATGTCATCCGAGGTGTACGGCAGTACGGTGAAGCCTTCGTTCACCAGAACCCGCGTGGCCTCGAGCGTGGCTTGCACGTCGGGATAAAGCGTAGCCTGGTCGCCGATCACTTCGAGCTTCACCCAATCCGAGAGGCCGACCTCGCGCCCTAGTCGCGCCGCGCGAATCGCCTCATCCGCGGTGTAACAGCCCGCGGTGTTGGGCAGCAGAAAATATTTCTTGGGATCGATGTAGTCGAGCAGCGATTCCTTGCTGCGGTCAAGGTTGACGCGGCGCACGGCAACCGTCACCATCTCGGCCCCGCTGGCCTCCAGCGCGCGCGCGGTTTCCTGGAAGGATTTATATTTTCCCGTGCCGACGATCAGGCGGGAGCGGAAGGAACGTCCGGCAATTACGAGTGGGTCTGTCATGACCCTTCATTGTAATCCGAGTTGGGAAAATGTCGAGCAGAGCGGACCAGAGGATAGTGTCCTAATAGTGCGTTGATGGCAAGGGAGGGTCGTATATCCCTATCGCAATATCCTCGTCCGCCAGATCGTGTTTGATTGAGTAAGCGACCACGGTTTCTCCAAATATTCGGGCCAAGGCTTTGAGCAGACTCCGCGCAGCAGGAGTATCGTCTTTCGCTGTTATGGAAAGTCCCCTGACAGTTGGCCCCATAAAGCCATTTCCGCCTTCCTTGAAGTTCCATCTCGCACCCCGGATAGCCTCCTCCAATTGAGCCTGCAAGAATGATTTGTTTGAGTCCGCGTTAGTTAGAATGATCATAATCGTCTGGCGAGGAAACGGGCTGAGGCTGTCTTTCACCGATGTGATTTGTTCATCCGTTAGTTCTAGCCAGCCTTGGTGCCGCTCGATGCGATGAAGGCCGCTTTGGATTTCATCCAGCTTCGCCATGACCAGACTCGGCTCAAGCTGATTGGCGACTATCTTGTTAAGGATAGCGAGCATCTTCTGTCCTTGTTCCTTGGACATACCGGGACAGTTGATCGTTATGGTGCCAGTATTCTCTGGGGCGATAGGGCTACATGGGGCTGAGGTTGTGGCGGATTGTTGAGCTAAGGCTAAGGCGGAGAAAAACAGCGGAACTGCCAATTTCATTTTGACTTGTCCTTCGGCGGGGGCTGCTTAGGTTTAGGATTGTCGTTACTGATCGACACGTTGCCGCTGTTGTTGGGCATGATCGGGCTTTGTGGCCCGGTTGTAGTGTTTTGTTGTGATGATGGGGGTGCTGGCTGGGGAGCAGCTATTTCAGCTTTCGGCGCTCGATTCGACTTGTGTACAGTGTGGCCTAAGAAATAAGCCATTGCAACAATTGCAATACCAAGGGTTACCCGCTGCTGAACATCTAGCTTCATGCTGTTATTTATCACCAAGCCAAAAAAGGCTGCCGCACATACGACAAGCAAAAACCGTTCGATGAATATCGGCACAATGCTCTCGCTCCAAACTGTCCCAATAAAAGGTGCGGGAAAACTTAGAGAAGTGAAAGGGAGCGTTACTCCTGTCGCGGCGCTCCCTTATTTTGCCTTGCCACATTTCCACATCATCAACGGCCTTAGCGGACAGGTCGCCAGCTAGCTCGTTCTAGCACCCGGCCTGTGGTTATCCCCATGGTCTGGGGTTTTGGGGCGACATCAAAAGTGCTTTCAATTGACATCACCTCCTCGTGGAGTTTCCATTATAAGACCTTCAGCGCAAGGACACTACCGAACAGAGGGTACTGATCTAAGATCAGTGCCGACCAAAGGTGTTGTCCCAGTTCGTGAAAATGCTCATGTGGGACAGCGCCCCTCGACCGCCTCTTGGTCAAACCGGCAATTGGACTTCCCGGCTCAAGGGACGGTGGTGGCTTCCGCCTGCGCATACAGTTCATCAATTTGCCGCCGATACCGCTCCTCGATCACCCGCCGCCGCAGCTTCAGCGTAGGCGTGAGCGCTCCGTTGTCGGCGGAGAATTCATCGGCCACCAGCAACACCCGCTTCAGCTTTTCGAAGCGCGCCAGATGCTGGTTTACGCCCTCCACAATTTCCTGATAAAGCGCCTTCACCTTCGCGTGAGCGACCAGTTCCGCGCGCGAGGAAAACGCAATATGGTTCGTGCGGGCCCAGTCTTCCAGCAGCACAAAGTTGGGCGAGATGATAACCAGGGGGAATTTGCGCTTGTCGCCCAGGATCGCCGCCGTCCCGATCAGCGGATTTAACTTCAAAGAATTCTCGATGGGTTGCGGCGCAATGAACTTGCCACCAGAAGTCTTGATCAGCTCCTTCTTACGGTCGGTGACCGACAGATATCCATCGGAGTCGACCTGGCCGATGTCTCCGGTTTTGAACCAGTCTTCAAGGAAAGCGTTCTGAGTTTCCTCCGGACGGTTCCAGTAGCCCTTGAAAACGGAAGGGCCGCGCACCAGAATTTCGCCGTCCTCGGCAATGCGAACCTCGAGGTTGGGAAGGATCTTGCCCACCGTGCCAATGCGGTGGTGGATGGGCGTGTTCACCGCGATCACCGGAGAAGTCTCGGTCAAGCCATAGCCCTCGTGAATGCGAATGCCTACGGTGGCGAACCACTCCGCCAGCTCGCGGCCCAGGGGCGCGCCTCCTGAAATGAAGGTCTCAACCAAGCCTCCAAGGCCTTCCCGGATCTTATTGAATACGAGCTTGTTAGCCAGTTTCCAGCTAGCCGCGGTCGGAGTCCGCCCGGCGAGAATGACCGGCTTGTGGGTGCGGCCAACCGAAAGCGCCCAGCGGTAGATCGCGCGCTTGGCCATGCCGTCGATCTTCATCTCTGTCTTGGCATAGATTTTTTCGTAGACCCTGGGCACTGCCACGCATAGGGTGGGACGGATTTCCAGCAGGGTTTCGGGGAGATGCTCCATGTAGGGGCAGTAGGCCAGAGTCACGCCGTGGTACAGCATGGCGAAATCTACGTGGCGCGCCGTGACGTGCGAGAGCGGAAGAAACGAAACGCTAACCAGCCCCGGCTTCATATCGAAGCCGAGCATGGAGCAGTTGATATTCGACGCTAGATTGCCGTGCGTCAGCATTGCGCCTTTGGAGGTTCCGGTCGTGCCCGAAGTGTAGATGATCGATGCCAGGTCGTCGTGCTGAATGGATCGCGCCAGAGATTCGGTTCGCGGATCGAGCGCATCTGGGCCGCGGCTCATCATCTGACCCATGTGAGCACAACTCGCCGCCAGTTCTTCGGGAAACTGGACTTGATCCATGACCACGATCTTCTTGACCTGCGTCTGCGCGAGAATCGACTGGACCTTGCGCAGCTGATGTTCGGTAGAGACAAATACCACGCTGGCGCCAGAGTCGCGCAGGGTGTAGGCGGTCTGCTCAGCAGTTAATGTGGCGTAGACGGGAACTGAGATGGCGCCGAGCAGCAGGATGGCAAAGTCGGCGGTGGACCACTCTGGCCGGTTCTCGCTGAGAATGGCGACGCGGTCGCCCTTGCGGATTCCCCATTCTTGCAGCGCGAGGGCCGTGCCGGCGACATTGCGCCGGAGATCAGCGGACGAAATGGGCCTCCATTGTCCCCCCTCGCGGTACAGCATCACACGGTCGAGATTACGCTCGACCGCAGCGAAGAAAATGTCGTTCAGCGTGGCAAGGCTCATCGGGGCCCGGAATTGCTGTTCACATTGAATTTACTGGTTTATGGCTGGTTTCTGCAATGCGAAACGTGTTGTGCCGGTTCCGACTGGCGTCCCGACTGAGCCTTCGGTCACGGAAATTTACAATGTCTCCCTGGCCTTGTGGGCTATCATCTTCGTGCAGGAGGACTCGTGATGCAGAAGAAACTCCCCAACATCCTGGGAAAGGCCGTGCTTGCGGGCGCTTTCGCGCTCGCCTCTGCCAATCCGGCTATGGCGCAGACCAAGCAGCCGCAGGCTGTTTCCATGCCCAAGGTGGGCGACATGGCGCCGGATTTCACCCTGAAGTATTTCGACGGTAACGATTCGAAAGAAGTCTCCTTGAACCAGTACCGCGGTAAGAAAAATGTAGTGCTGGGTTTTTTCATCTTTGCCTTCACCGGTGGTTGAACCAAGCAAATGCAAGCTCTCCAGCAGGATTTGAAACGGCTGGAAGCGACCGACACCCAGGTCCTGGGTGTGAGCATGGATAGCGCCTTCGCCAACAAAGCCTTCGCCGACCAAATTGGAGTCACCTTCCCCCTGCTCAGCGATTGGGGCGGAGACGTTACTCATCAATACGGCATCTACCTGGACAAGTACAAAGCTGCTCGCCGCGTGAACTTCCTGATCGGCAAAGACGGCAAGATTCTGGAAGAGCAGGTGGATAAGGACGCGATCGATCCGACAAAGATTGTGGACACCTGCGAGCGTCCGAAACTGAAGAACTGACGCGCCCGATCAGGCAGTAGGCAGTTCGAAAGAAAACACCGATCCGCGCCCCAACTGGCTGGTGACGCCGACCACCCCGTTGTGGGCTTCCACGATGGCCTTGGCAATCGCCAATCCCATGCCCGTGCCTTGCACGCTGTAGCGCTGGTCGCGGCCCCGGTAGAACTTGTCGAAGACCAGCGATTGCTCGAAATCATCGATGCCGGGGCCATGATCGGTGACGCTGGTGACGATGCGGTCTCCCTTGCGTTCCGCGGTGATGGTAATCGGCGCGGTGGGTGGAGAGTATTTCGCCGCATTTTCCAGCAACTGCTTGAGCACTTCTGCAACCCGGTCGGAATCTACTCGCACCTTGGGTAGCGACGGCGTTACCCGCACGTCCAGCGGGTGCTGACCCAGAAACGTTCTCGATTCTTCTACCGCAGACTCGATCACCGTAGCCATGTCCACGGGAGCCATGTGCAACTCGACCTTGTGGGCGTCGAGCTGCGCCATTTCCGTGGCCTCGCCAACCAGGCGGTCAAGGCGATCGGTTTCTTCGTTGATGACGGTCAGCAACTCCTTGCGCTGCGCTTCGTCGAGGTTGTAATCGGAGAGCAGACCCGTGACCGCGGCCTTGATGCCGGTGAGCGGCGTGCGCAGTTCGTGAGTCACAGAATCGAGCAGCACCGCACGCAGGTTCTCGCTCTGATGCGCCGCTTCCGTCTGCGAGAGTTTCTCCATGGCCCCGGCGCGCTCGATCGCGATCCCGATCATGCTGCCCAGGGCCTCCAGCGTGGCGCGCGACAGCGTGGGTCCGGCAATACCCACCGCCCCCGTGGTGCGCGTGCCCAGGTGCAAGGGTGTGAGAGAAATTCCGCGCTGCGAATCGATCACCGGCTCGCCCCGCGAACTAACCATTTGCATATCCTGAAGTGAGAGCCAGGTGGCTTTGGGGTCGGTGCGGTAGACCTGTTGCGAACTCAGCAGGTAAATCGCGGCAGCCTTCGCGCTGAATCCCTCACACACGTAAGCGGGAATCGAATTCAACAACTCGGCCACGTTGTCGGTGGCCAGCAGGCGCTGGCTGAAACTGTAAAGCCGCTCCACGTCGCGGCGGCGCTGGTGAGCGTCGGCTGTTTGCCGGCGGGCGCGGTCCGCCAGTTCGCTGGCGATGCCTGCCGTTACCAGAAAGGCGAACAGCGCCACCCAGTTCTGCGGGTCGGCCACGGTGAAGGTCCCGACGGGCGGAAGAAAGTAATAATTGAACGCCAGCGTGGCCAGCACTGCCAGAAAGACGGAAAAGCGAAAGCCCCAATACGCCGCTACCCACAACACCATCAGGAGATACGTCAAGGCCACGGTGGTGGGGTTGACGTGAACGACGCGCCGGTACGCCTGGGCCACACCTTCGGCGACTATCAGGCAGGTGGCATATCGGAACACGTGCTGTGGCCAGCGGCCTTTCACGGCCACGATTGTAACCGAAGGAAGGCTTTTCACCACGGAGTCGCGGAGACACGGAGAATATCTCTAATTGTTCTTGGTCCATATCTTTCATTTGTTTTCTCCGTTCTCCGTGGTGAACAGATTCGACAATTTCCGCTCCACCGTGGAGAATAGCGGCGATGCCCAAGACTCCCGAAGAATGGCTCAAGGAAGTCGATACCGCCCAGCGGCCGGCGGTGTTCAAGCTGTTTCTAGGCTACGCCCCCGGCGTCGGCAAGACCTATGCCATGCTGAGTGAAGGCGTGCGGCGGGCCAGCCGCGGTGAAGAAGTGGTGATCGGCGTAGTCGAGAACCATGGGCGCAAGCCGATCATGGAACTCTCTTCTCGCCTCGAAACCGTACCCCGCAAGAAGCTCGAATATAAGGCGACCATCTTCGAAGAGATGGATGTGGACGCCATTCTCGCCCGCAAGCCCCACGTTGTCCTCGTGGATGAACTGGCCCACACCAACATCGAAGGCAGCAAGCATGCCAAACGTTACGAGGATGTGTTTGAGCTGCTGGACGCGGGGATCGATGTTCTTTCCACGCTGAACGTGCAGCATATCGAGAGCCTCGCGCCTACGATCCGCGGCCTCACTGGCGTGCAGGTGCGCGAGACCGTTCCCGACTGGGTGATCCGACGCGCGGGCGAGATCGTGATGGCGGACCTCACGCCCCAGGCCCTGCAAACCCGCATGAAGCGTGGAGACATCTACCCTCTGGAGCGGGTGGAGCGCGCGCTGGCGAATTTCTTCCGCAATACCAACCTGGTTGCCCTGCGCGAGTTGGCCCTGCGCCAGGTAACGCAGGCGGTCGATCGCACCCTGTCGGAACTGAAAACGGAAGATGGCCAGTTGCTTCAGGTTCGTGAGCGCATTGCGGTGTGCTTCAGTTCGAATCCGGCGGCGCAGTATTTGATCGCGCGTGGCGCCCGCATGGCCCAGGCCATGGATGGAGACCTGTTTGTCCTTTACGTGGACACGGGCGCCGATGAGAGCGACGAGAACCAGCGAACCCTGGCCGACAATGTGCGCTTCGCCGAAAGTGTAGGTGCGAAGGTGGTGAAGACTGAGGGTAAGGTCGTCGCAGAAAAAGTTGCCGAATTCGTGCGCGAGAATCACATCACGCAAGTCGTTTTTGGCCGCTCGGCAACCAAGGGCTGGAAGAGATATTTCTATCTTTCCGCCATTCACAAGTTTCTGCGGGAGGCGCCCGCGGTCGATGTCCACATCGTGACTCAGGAAATGCGGTAAATGCCTTGACCTATGAACAGTGACCACAAGCGAATCCTGGTGGTGGATGACGAAGCGCAGATCACGCGCGTGCTGCGCACCACGTTGTCATCCCAAGGCTACGACATTCGCGTCGCCAACGACGGCGAGATGGCTCTTGAGTTGATGAAGAACTGGACGCCGCACGTTGTCATCACCGACCTGGCGATGCCCAATCTCGATGGTGTCGGCCTCTGCCGCCAAGTCCGGAAAGTCTCGCAAGTTCCGATTATCGTGCTCTCGGTGAGAGGACAAGATCGCTCCAAGGTGGAGGCCCTCGACGCCGGCGCCGACGACTATGTCACCAAGCCGTTCAGCATGAACGAACTGCTGGCTCGCATCCGGGCGCAATTGCGGCGCAGTCCCGCCGTCGAGGAACAGCCCAGCGCCATAACTGCCGGAGACTTCGCCATCGATCTGGACGCCCGCTCCGTCAAGGTGGCCGGGCACGAAGTTCATCTCACGCCCAAAGAATTCGACTTGTTGGTTTATCTGGCACGGCGTCCCGGCAAAGTAGTGACTCACCGCACTCTGCTTGCCGCCATCTGGGGCCCGAATAGCACCGAGCAGCCCGAGTACCTGCGCGTCTTCATTGGCCAACTGCGCAAAAAAATCGAGACCGATCCTTCCGCACCCAGATACCTCCTCACCGAGCCCTGGGTCGGCTACCGCTTCGAACCAGGCACGTAATCGTTGGAGCTGTCATCCCGAGCAAGCGTTCTTTGCGCAGCGAGAGCCTGCCCTGAGCGAAGCCGAAGGGGATCTGGGCGAGCCGCGCGAAGCGTCGCGCTCTTTGCGACGCACTAATCGCGCGTTTGGCTCGCTTCCATTCGGTCTCCTCATCTTTACGAACATTTTATGGAGCCTTTATTCAGATTTTCTACACTTCCGTGTCCAATGCTTGTGGGCGGAAAAACAGCCCAGACAAACAACGCGGGTTCAGGGAGACCATCCGTATGTGGATTCACGAAGTAGCGCCGGAGCGGTTGGCAGAGATTTTCCACCACTATCATCAGGCACTGACGCCGGAGATGTCGGGTAAGGGGAGCGAACGCGGTGCGTGGCAGGAAGTTCCGCAACAGGAAAAGAGCCGCCTGGTGGCGGCGGCCCGTCTGGCGCTCCTCGAACTGGAGTCGATGACTCGCGACCGCGCCCAGTCGAGGCAGTATTTTGCCCAGCCCGGCGAAGCCGAATGGGGCTGCTAGGTCGCGGGTTGGCCTGAATTGTTGGGCAAAGAGACAGAATGGAATCATCACATCCCAGCCCCGAAGAGCCTGCCCTGAGCGAAGTCGAAGGGGGCGCCATGTGAAAGCCCGGCACGGCAGTGCCGGGAAACTGCTCAATCTCCTCTTCACCTTTATGACTTCTTTAGGAATTTCTTAAACCACCCTTACATATGAAGTGGTTCACTGGAGTGTTTCCGTGGGACTTCCGCGCAATCAGGCAGGAGGCAGGCATGTGGGCAACGTGGGGAGTCGCAGCCGTCGCGTTGACAGCGGTCGCGTTCATGCTCAGGTTCCTGATCGCCTTGCTGCTGGAGGGTGCGCCGTCGGTCTGCTACTGGGTGGTCCCGGTGCGTCGGGAACCAAAGGGAGAGATGATCGAGGTCCTCAGCAGCAACATAGACGACGGTCGCTGGGTGCTGTCTGAGCCGGCTGCAGAGGTCCTGCCGCCGGCCAACTTTGCTGCCGTCCGGCCGCGACGTAAGTTAGGGGCTGCCGGCAATCCGATCTTCGTCAGATTAAGGATCGAGCCGCCATCGCAATCCTGATAGAGTTCTTAGCGGAGCTTTTGGAGCAAAACCATGCAAGACGTAATCTTCCTGGCTGTCACGGTTCTTTTCTTTGCGGTGTCAGTCGCCTACGTAGTTTTCTGCGAGCGAGTACGCTGAGGCCGATATGAGTTCTCAATCGATCATCATGCTGGTCATTTGCGCGGGGCTGCTGGTGTACCTCGTGTACGCCATGTTGCGGCCGGAGAAATTCTGATGACGGCGAATGGGTGGCTGCAAATCCTGTTCCTGTTGCTGGTGGTGTTCCTTATCACCAAGCCGCTGGGCACTTTCATGGCCCGTGTGTTCAGCCGTGAGCGCACCTGGCTCGATCCCGTCATGCGGCCGGTGGAGCGGATCCTCTACAAGCTTACGGGCGTGGATGAAGACCACGAGATGGATTGGAAGGAATACGCGCTGGCTCTGCTGCTGTTCAGCGGTGTTTCTATGGTCCTGCTCTATGCGCTGCAGCGGATCCAGCAAATTGCATGGCTGCCGTGGAATCCGCAAAAGCTGCCCGGAGTGCCTCCGGCGCTGGCCTTCAACACCGCGGCGTCCTTCACCACCAACACCAACTGGCAGAATTACGTGCCTGAGACCACCATGAGCTATCTCACCCAGATGGTCGGTCTGGCGTATCACAACTGGGTTTCGGCGGCCGCGGGCATGGCGCTGGCAATGGCATTCATTCGCGGCATCGCCCGGCGCGAGCAGAAAACCATCGGCAACTTCTGGGTCGATCTGGTCCGCGGCACGTTGTGGGTTCTTGCCCCCCTGTGTCTGGTGGGCGCGCTGCTGCTGGTATCGCAGGGCGTGGTACAGAACCTCAAGCCCTATGACACCGTGCAACTGCTCGATCCCTATCAGACGCCGCAACTCGGCTCTGACGGCAAACCCGTAAACGGCCCTGACGGCAAGCGGCTGATGCAGACGGTTAGCCAGCAAGTGATCGCGCAGGGGCCCACGGCCTCGCAGGAAATCATCAAAGAGTTAGGCACCAACGGTGGCGGGTTCTTCAATGCCAACAGCGCGCATCCCTTCGAGAATCCCACGCCATTCAGCAATTTTCTGGAGATGTTCGCCATTCTGGCGATTCCTTCCGCCTTTACTTACACGCTAGGGAAGATGACGGGTTCCCATCGCCATGGATGGGCCGTGTGGGCAGCGATGGCCGTGCTGTTCCTGGCGGGAGTCAGCACGGCGTATCGGGCGGAAGCACGGGGCAATCCTTTAGTCGCGTCTGCAGCACAGCATAGCCCGCAGCACGCGTCCTCGGTTCAGCAAGCCGTCGGCAACCTAGAAGGCAAAGAAGTCAGGTTCGGTTTAGCTGACTCCGTCCTGTTCGCCACTGTGACCACCGACACCAGTTGCGGCGCCGTCAACTCCATGCACGATTCGTACACCCCGCTCGGCGGAATGGTCCCCTTGATCAATCTCATGCTGAGTGAAGTGATCTTTGGCGGCGTGGGCGCGGGCATGTACGGAATGCTCGTCTTCGTCATTCTCTCCGTCTTTATTGCCGGACTCATGGTCGGACGCACACCAGAATATCTGGGAAAAAAGGTCGAAGCCTACGACGTGAAAATGGCGATGCTCGTGATCCTGATTTTCCCACTGGTGATCCTCAGTTTCACGTCGATTTCGGTCTTGTACAGCTTCGGGACTTCTTCCATGACGAACGCGGGGCCGCACGGATTCACCCAAGTGCTCTATGCCTTCACCTCCGCGGTCGCTAACAACGGCTCAGGTTTCGCGGGGATCAACGGAAACACCCCCTGGTACGACACTTCGCTAGGCATCGCTATGCTGCTGGGCCGTTTCATGATGATCCTGCCCATGCTGGCGATTGCCGGCAATCTGGCGGGCAAGAAACAAACTCCGGCAACACTGGGCACTTTCCCCGTGACCGGACCGCTGTTCACCACGCTGCTGATCGGCGTGGTCGTGATCGTGGGCGCGCTCACATTTTTCCCCGCCCTCAGTCTGGGGCCAATTCTCGAACACCTGCTGATGGCAGCGGGCAAAACTTTTTAGCCAAGCTCTCTTAGGAAAATATGGCAAGCAAGAAATCAAAACGCAGCTTGTGGGACATGAAGATTGTGCGCCGTGCGGCGTGGGATTCGCTCGTAAAACTGCATCCCGTGACCATGATGCGCAATCCCGTGATGTTCGTGGTGGAAGTGGGCAGCGTTGTCACGAGCGTTCTGCTTATTCTGGAGCGCATGCACGGCCAGCCCGGCTTCGGATTCAACCTGCAGATCACGCTCTGGCTGTGGTTCACGGTGTTGTTTGCCAACTTCGCCGAGGCTATGGCCGAGGGGCGCGGCAAAGCGCAGGCCGATGCCTTGCGCCGCGCCAAAGCCGAGACCATGGCCAACCGGCTGCTTCCCGACGGAAAAACCGAAACCGTGCCCGGGTCCAAACTGCGCTGCGGAGATATGTGTCTGGTGGAAGCGGGCGAATTTGTTCCCGGCGACGGCGAAATAGTGGAAGGCGTAGCCTCAGTCGACGAGTCGGCAATTACCGGCGAGTCGGCGCCCGTCATTCGCGAAGCGGGCGGCGATCGTTCCGCAGTAACCGGCGGCACCCGGGTGCTCTCCGACTGGGTCAAAGTGAAGATCACGTCCAACCCCGGCGAAACTTTTCTGGATCGCATGATCGCTCTCGTCGAAGGCGCGGAGCGCCAGAAGACTCCCAACGAGATTGCGCTGAACATCCTGCTGGCCGGCCTGACCATTGTGTTTCTGCTGGCCGTAGTCACGTTGCAGCCTTTTGCCATCTATGCCAACGCGCCCCAGACCGTGTTCGTGCTGGTGTCGTTGTTGGTGTGCCTGATCCCGACCACGATTGGCGGATTGCTTTCGGCGATCGGCATCGCTGGCATGGACCGCCTGGTGCAGCACAATGTCCTGGCCATGTCGGGACGCGCCGTTGAAGCTGCCGGCGATGTGAACACGCTGCTGCTCGACAAGACCGGAACCATCACCTTGGGCAACCGGCAGGCCACGGAGTTCGTGACCGCGCCGGGCGTGACCGAGGCCATGCTGGCCGATTCGGCGCAGCTCTCCTCGCTGGCCGACGAAACTCCCGAGGGTCGCTCGATTGTGGTGCTGGCGAAGGAAAAGTACGGACTGCGCGGGCGCGAGATGAGTTCGCACGGCGCCGAGTTTATCCCTTTCAGCGCTACGACTCGCATGTCGGGAGTCAATCTGGACGGGCGCGCTATCCGCAAAGGCGCGACCGACGCCATCGCCAAGTATCTCGAGGATCAAGGCAGCTCGCTTCCTCCCCAGGTTCGCGACGCCGTAGACGCAATTTCGCGCTCCGGCGGAACTCCGCTCGTGGTCGCCGAAAACGGCCGCGCTCTGGGAGTGATTCACCTGAAGGACATCGTGAAGGGCGGCATGCGGCAGCGCTTCGATCAATTGCGCGCCATGGGCATCACGACGGTAATGATCACCGGCGACAATCCGCTGACCGCAGCCGCCATCGCGCGCGAGGCCGGCGTCGACGACTTCCTGGCCCAGGCCACGCCCAAAGACAAACTGGATCTGATCCGCCGCGAACAAGGCCAGGGAAAGCTGGTCGCCATGACCGGCGACGGCACCAACGACGCACCCGCGCTCGCGCAGGCCGATGTGGGTGTCGCCATGAACACCGGCACGCAGGCGGCAAAGGAAGCCGGCAACATGGTGGACCTCGATTCCAATCCCACCAAGCTGATCGAGATCGTCGAAATCGGCAAGCAGCTTCTGATGACGCGAGGCGCGCTCACCACGTTCTCCATCGCCAATGATGTCGCCAAGTATTTCGCCATCATCCCCGCCATGTTTGCCGGGACCTTCCCCGTTTTGCAGGCGCTCAACGTGATGCGGCTGGCGACGCCGCAATCGGCCATCTTGTCGGCCGTCATCTTTAATGCGTTGATCATCGTCGCGCTGATTCCGCTGGCCCTGCGTGGCGTGAAATATGTTCCTCAGGGAGCGGCCATCTTACTGCGCCGCAATCTGCTCGTATACGGTGTCGGCGGCGTCATCGTGCCATTTATCGGAATCAAGTTGATCGACATGCTCATCGTGAAAGCAGGCTTGGCGTAGAGACGACTATGAAAAGAAATCTGATCATCGCTGTGCTTATGACGTTGGTGACTACGGTATTGTGTGGTCTGCTGTTTCCTCTGGTGATCACAGGAGTGGCACAGATCTTGTTTCCCAGGCAGGCCAACGGTGGACTGATTTCACGCAATGGCAAGGTCGTAGGGTCGCGGCTGATCGGCCAGCAATTTTCCTCGCGCGGCTATTTCTACTCACGCCCGTCTGCCGCCGGAACCGGCTACGATGCCGCCAATTCCAGCGGCTCCAATCTGGGGCCAACCAATCAATCACTCATCGCGCGCGTGCAGGGAGATGCCGACCGCTTACAAGCGGAGAATCCCAATGCAGCCATCCCCATGGACCTGCTGACAACCTCGGGCTCGGGTCTCGATCCCCACATCTCTCCCGAGGCGGCGGAGTTCCAGGTGCCGCGCATTGCCAAAGAACGCCACCTCAGCGAAGATGTCATTCGCGAAGCCATTCGTCAGCATACCGAGTCGCGCCAGTTCGGATTTCTCGGCGAGCCGCGAGTTAACGTGCTGGAATTGAATCTCACGCTCGATGAGATCTCGCCCAAGCCAACGGCTCACTGATTTCGCTCACGCTGCATCTCAACGCAAAACAGAAGTTGCCTGTCCGCTTTCAGCCACCCTGGCTGAAATCCACCACTCCAGCACAAGGAAACTAAACTGCCTCTAGTGTGTTTACACGGGCGTGGATAAGATGATTGAAGCAGACGCATTTGTTTCTCAATCTCACCCTACCGTATTTGTCAGGAGACAGTTTATGAAGACACATAAGCAGTGGTGGACGTGGGCTGTAGTAGCGAGCTTGGCGCTCCTGCTGCACTCGCCAGCCCAAGTCGCAGCGCAGGATGCGCCGGGCGGCCAAGATTATCAAGGCCCGCAAGATTCCCAAGATCAAACTCCAGACCAGGATCCTCCCGGTCGCGTTGCCCGATTGAATTTCTCGCAAGGCTCGGTCTCATTTCAGCCCGGCGGAGAAAACGACTGGGTTGACGCCGTGCCCAATCGCCCGCTCGTGACCGGCGACAATCTTTGGGCCGACGATAACTCGCGCGCTGAAATACATATCGGATCAACTGCATTCCGCCTGGGTCCCCAGACTGGGATCACATTGCTTGAGGTCAGTGACAACGCCGCTCAGATTCGCCTGGCGCAGGGTTCTCTGATCGTCCGCGTCCTGCATGTAGACGACGAAGATACTTATGAGATCGACACGCCCAACATCGCCTTCACCGTGCTCCAGCCCGGCGAGTTCCGCATCGATGTGGATCCCGATGGCAATCGAACTGAATTGACCGTATGGCACGGACGCGGCCAGGTTACGGGCGGCGGTTTCTCCTACACCGTCGTCGCCGGGCAGCGCGCCGCCTTCACCGGTACCGATCATCTGGATTACGATCTTGGCCAGATTCCCGGTCGCGATGATTTTGATGGCTGGGCCTTCGACCGCGATCAGCGCGAAGATCGCTCCGATTCCGCCAACTACGTTTCGCGCGAAATGACCGGATACGAAGACCTTGATGCGAACGGCGACTGGAGCTACGTCGCTGGCTACGGCACCTGCTGGCGTCCGCGCGCCGTGGTTGCGGGATGGGCGCCCTATCGCTTTGGCCACTGGGTTTGGGTGGGCCCGTGGGGCTGGACTTGGGTCGAAGATGAACCCTGGGGCTTTGCCCCCTTCCACTATGGCCGCTGGGCTTTCGCAGGGAACGGTTGGTTCTGGGTTCCCGGGCCGGTGGTCGTGCGCCCAGTGTACGCGCCCGCTCTGGTGGCTTGGGTCGGCGGCGGACCAGGATTCCACTTCTCCGTTGGCGCGGGTGTCGGATGGTTCCCCGCTCGGCCCTGGAGAAGTGTTTGTTCCCGGCTACCGCGTAAGCCGCACTTACGTGAATCGTGTGAACATCACCAACACCAATGTGAATATCACCCGCGTCACCAACGTGTAAAACACGGTCGTGATCAACCGGACGACTGTGAACAACATCACGTATGTAAATCAGCATGTGAACGGCGGCGTCACCGTGGTTTCGCACGACACGTTCGTGAATGCGCGCCCGGTGGCGAGGAACGTCATGTCGGTTCCCCCGCGTGAAATAGAAGCCGCTCCGGTGACGCACATGGTTGCCGTTGAGCCCGCCCGAACCAGCGTGATCGGTACCGGCAAGCCCGTGGCGGCCAAGCCGCCGGCAGCCGTGATCAATCGTCAGGTAGTGGCGCAGCGGACTCCCGCTCCCATGCCGCGATCTTTCGAGCAAAGACAGGCGCAGGCCGGTGGACACCTGAACCAGCCACCGTTGGTTCGCCAGGAGCCGCCGGGCAAGCCCGCGCCCGCGCCTCAGGCTGCGCGGCAACCACAAACTCAGTCTCAGCCGCAGACCCAGGAGGGCTTCCGTCCCTTTGGACAGACCAACCCGGCTAACAACAACGTCCAACCGAAGCCGCAGCCGCTCGGACCGGCCAATCCTTCGACCACCAGCGCCCAGCCGAAGGCGCAGCCGCGCGTCTGGGAGGAACAGGGAACTCCGGAGCCTGAAAAACCTGCGCAGCCGCAGCCCGGGAATCGTAACGTCCAGCCAGCAAACGCCTACCGTCCGCCGCAGCCGCGGCGAGACGAACGCCAGCCCACCCAGGACTGGTCGCATCCCCTCGCTAAGCCGGCTCCTCCCGTGCAGGAGCGAAACGAGCAGCAGCAGAAGGAGCAGGAACAGAAGTTCAACACCTGGCAACAGCAGAAGCCCGCGTCTCCGCCTCCGCCTAAGCAACAGCAGCCAGCACCCAAGAAGGAGAGCGCGCCCAAAAAGTGACATTGACGCCAACCCGCTGCCTGCGGTCTGATAGGTTCGCATGCGATTCCACTTGCAAGCGGATCGAACTTACCGAGGCGACGAGACAACTCTAGCGCCGGGAAGCCGGGCCACCCGCCTGCTCCCGGCGCAAGTATTTTCTCCGAACCTGCCATGAGCGAACAGAAACGTCCCGCGATGAACTGGATGGATGTTCTCTGGCTGCTTTTTCTGGCCGGGCTCGCGGTGTTGCCGCCGATCGCTGAGATCCACAAACAGCTCACGCTGCTGGCCATCGGCATCGTGCAACTCAGCGAGGGCTGGCTGGTGTCGCGTACTCCGCGCCGCGGCGCCTACTATGTTGTCCTGCTCAAGATCGCCCTCGCGACCCTGCTCATCGATCACACCGGCGAGATCGGAATCAACAGCAGCTACTATCCCATCTTCTTTATCCCAGTAGTCACCGCCGCTGAATATTTCAGCCCCTGGGGAACACTGTTATGGACGGCACTGGCGTCGACTGCCTACTGTTCGTATCTTTATCCCGCTCTGCAAGAATATGAAATCACAGCGGAGAGCTACGGCCTCCTCGCCATCCGCATTCTTTTCTTTTTTCTGGCTGCCATGGTGGTCAACCGCTTTGTAGTCGAGAATCGGCACCAGATCAAACGCTACCAGGAGTTAGCCGAGACTCTCGCCGAAACCAACCGCAGATTGGAGCAGGCGCAAGAGCAGGCGCGCCGTTCCGAACGCCTGGCGGCCCTGGGCCAGATGTCCGCCGGACTGGCGCACGAGATTCGCAATCCTCTGGGCGTGATCAAGGGCTCGGCGGAAATGCTTCATCAAAAGTTAGGGGAATCGAATCCCCTGGCCAGTGAGTTGGCGGGGTACATCTCGGCTGAGACCAACCGCTTGAGCGCCCTGGTAACGCGCTTTCTTGACTTCGCCCGCCCCCTGCAAGCTGAGTTGGTTGCGCAGGACATTACCGCCGTCCTCGATCGTGCCCTGCATTCCGTCTCGTTAACGCAAAAAGATGAATCGGTTCGAGTAGAACGCCAATACCAGCCGAACTTGCCGCTGGTTCCGTTAGATGAGAGCCTGTCCGAGCAGGCCTTCGTCAATCTGATTCAGAATGCCTATGATGCCATGGGCAGCAGCGGCGGGACCTTGCGCGTGAAGGCTGCGAGAGCAAACTCCGCCGACCGCGATGGAGTGGAGGTGCGCATCGAAGACACCGGACCGGGAATCGCGCCGGAACTGCGGGAGCAGATATTCAATCCGTTTGTGACCACCAAGAAAACCGGTGTGGGACTGGGACTGTCGATTGTTTCCAGGATTATCGATGGCCATCATGGAACCATTCGCGTGGAAACTGGCGCGGAAGCCAGTGCGCAGTCCGGCGCCTGCTTCGTGATGTTTTTTCCCGCGAGCGCAGAGGAGGCCTATCCCGCATCTTAGAGAAGGTCGCTGGGAGATCCGGTCCAGCAACCGCCAACCATATGCCAACCATACTGATTGTCGAAGACGAAGCTAAAATGCGCCGCCTGCTCGAACTGAATCTTGGCGAAGACGGCTTCACCACACTCTCTGCTGGAGACGCCGAGGCCGGCATAAAGCTCCTCCGCGAGAATACCATCGACTTGGTGGTCACCGATCTCAAGCTCCCCGGCATGAACGGCCTGGAATTCCTGCAGGCGATCAAACGCCAGAACGCGGCGTTGCCGGTGGTGGTGATGACTGCCTTCGGTACGGTCGAGACCGCGGTCGAAGCCATGAAGGCCGGCGCCAGCGACTACGTTCTGAAACCGTTTTCGCTGAACGAAATGCGCATGGTGATCCGCAAGGAGCTGGACGTCCACGCCCTGCGCGAAGAAAACCGCTCCCTGCGCGAGGCATTGGGCAAGCGCTATTCCCATCCCAACGTCGTCGCGCGCAGCGTGAAGATGCAGGAAGTGCTGGCCACGGTCGATCGCGTGGCACCCACCAATTCGACGGTTCTGCTCGGCGGAGAAAGCGGCGTTGGCAAGGATCTGATAGCCCGCGCCATTCACGAAAAATCACGCCGCGCCGCGGGACCATTCATCAAAATCAACAGCACCGCGATTCCAGAAAACCTTCTGGAAAGCGAATTGTTCGGCTACGAGAAAGGCGCATTCACGGGCGCAGCCGCTAGCAAGCCCGGCAAGTTCGAGTTGGCCGACAAGGGGACGTTATTCCTCGACGAGATCGGCGATGTGCCGCCGGCCATCCAGGTCAAGCTGCTGCGCGTGCTGCAGGAGCGCGAGTTCGAGCGGTTGGGCGGCACGCGGACGGTGAAAGTGGACGTCCGCCTGATCGCGGCCACCAACCGCGATCTCCGCGAAGCGCTGGAGCAGGGAACCTTCCGCGAAGATCTCTACTATCGCTTGAACGTCGTCCCCATCGACATCGCGCCCTTGCGCCAGCGCAAAGAAGACATCCCGGATCTGGTCAATCTTTTCATCACGCGCTTCGCCGGCGACTCCGGCAAGCCGGTGGAGAGTATCACGCCAGAAGCGATGCAGATTCTGGTCAACTATCACTGGCCCGGCAATGTGCGCGAGCTGCAAAACATCATCGAGCGCGCCTGCGCCCTGGCCAAGGGCACGGTGCTTCAGGCGTCCGACATTCATCTGGACTTGCGTCCCGCTAAGGCAGCCAACGGCGCGGCCGGATTCCTTCCAGAAGGTATGACCCTCGAGCACTGGGAAGACGAAATGATCCAGGAGGCGCTGCGCCGCGCCAATGGAAATAAAAGTCAAGCAGCGCGGCTGCTGGGATTGTCGCGAAACGCGCTGCGCTATCGGCTGTCGAAGATTGGGATTGCGGATGAGGGAGAGAAAGAGGCGTAGACCGACGTCCCGAAACAGAACCGTCCCGCTTCGGAAATGAGAAATACCTCCATCCGCATCTCGTGTGGCCTCTACAATCATTGTGAGATATCGTCTGGGAAGTGTTGCCAGCGGACAGCGGAGAATAGTTTTATGAAAAACATACTGGGAATTATGCTTCTATGCGCTTGTATCGCAGGCTGTGGGAGTAGCAGCAACAGCGGTTCATCCTTGAATATAAACGTCAGCGGCGATTGGCAGTATACTGGCCATTCAACTTTGTTCGATTCCACGGACACGGGCAGCGCGGTACTTCAACAGAACGGGAATTCTGTTACCGGGACAGTGACGTTGAGCGGGACGCCATGCGCCACTACGGCAACGGTCTCAGGGAGGCTCTCAGGGACAGCGTTCACGTTTCAACTTGAGGAAGGCAATGAGGCTGTCAACTTTACAGGCACGCTTAATTCGGCTGGCAATTCGGCATCGGGGAACTATACCGCGCCGTCCGGCGGCTGCACAAACGGCGATTATGGAACGTGGTCGGCGGCCAAAGCGAGCTAGGCGTTTCGTTTGGCTTTCTTCCATCGGGCCTTTGCAGCCTTAGCAGCGAACCTTGGAGCACTCGGCTTTCCTGTTCTTGGGTGGATTAAACCAGCGTGATAATATGTGTTCATGGCGAACACACGCAGCGCAACCCTCAGCATCCGCCTGAAACCGGAGACCAAGAAGCGGCTGGCCAAGCTGGCCAAAGTCTCTGGACGCAGTTCGAACTTCCTCATCTCTGACGCGGTCGAATCTTACGTCGCGGACCAGGAGCGATTGCTCGGAGAGATCCGCCAGGCGGACCGCCAGGTCAAATCCGGTCACTACGTCAGACACGAGGACATGAAGGCCTGGTTGCTCTCCTGGGGGACCGACCGTGAACAGCCGCCGCCCAAGTGCGCCTGCGGCCGAGAGCACGATGACGAGGCTCTGTGCCAGTAGAGATTGTCTGGTCTCAGCTGGCGCGAAAGCGGCTGCGGGAGATACGAGCCTATGTTGCCAGGGATAAGCCCGATGCCGCAGAGAGACTGGCGACGCGGGTCGTCGCGCTAGCCGAAGCTCTCAAAGAGCATCCCCACCTCGGACGCGCCGGAAGCGACCCGGGAGTCCGAGAGTTGGTGGTGGGCGGCACTCCGTATTTGATTTTCTACCGGGTGCGGGGTGCCCGGGTTACGATCAACACCGTTTGGCATGGAGCGCAGTCCAGACAACTGCGGAGACGGAAAGGCGGGAGCCGCACATAAATCGCACCCACTGGCCCAAAACCACCACCTTGGCTCAGCGCGGCCACCGACCGTAAGACTCACTCGTTAGCCCTCTTGAATCCAACCATCTTTCACTATGAAAACAAAAGGGTTCCGTCTCACCGCGCCATGCCGATTTTGGCATGGCACTTGCTCCTCACCATAACGCATCACTCCATCAAATTGAGGGTTTAAGTAGATGAACGAGTTTGGCAAGAGGCCGGTTATGAAGAATAGATTCTTATCAAGTTTCGCAATCTTAACTCTGGCGCTGGTGGGCACGCTCTCGATCCCCATGCATGCGCAAACTACCGAGGAGGGCACGGGTCCATCGGAGCAGCCCAGCGCGCCGATGGAAATAGGACGGCCGCAGGCCACGCAACCGCCTCAAGCGGGACCGCCGCCCCGGCCTGGATATCCACCTCAGCCTGGACAACCGCAGGCCGGCCCACCGCCTCAGGGCGAGGAAGCGCAGCCCGGTGGTCCCTCAGGAGAAGGTCCCGCAAAAACCGACCAGGGTGTGGGCCGCATCAGCATGATTCATGGTGAAGTGTCGACGCAGCGCGGAGATTCCGGTGACTGGTCTGCGGCTGTGTTGAATCAGCCTGTGGTCCATGGCGACAAAGTTTCCACCGGCGCGGGCGGACGCGCCGAAGTGCAGCTCGATTACGCCAACATTCTCCGCCTCGGATCGAGTGCCCAAGCCAACCTCGCAGCCTTCACCCAACAATTCATCCAGATTCAGGTCGGACAGGGCCTGGCCAACTACTCCGTCTTTGGCGAGAGCGAGGCTGAACCTGAGATCGACACGCCCAACGTCGCCGTCCACCCCGCGCATCAGGACGGCGTGTTCCGCATCGAAGTGCGCCCCGATGGCGATTCGATCGTCATCGTGCGCAAGGGTGAAGCGCAGATCTCTACTCCGAAGGGCATTGCCAACGTGAAGCAAGGTGAAATGGCGACGGTGCGCGGCTCTGGCGCCGATGCCAAGTACAAGATCGGCCCCGCTCCCGAGCGCGACGACTGGGATCGCTGGAACAGCGACCGCGATCGCATGATTCACAGTTCGGATGCGTGGAAGCACACCAACAAGTACTACGTTGGATCGGAGGATCTCGACGCCAACGGAAGCTGGGAGAACGCGCCTGACTACGGTGATGTCTGGGTACCGAACGAGCCGGATGACTGGGCCCCCTACCGCGATGGCAGCTGGGTGTGGGAGCCTGACTACGGTTGGACGTGGGTTGGCGACGAACCCTGGGGCTGGGCTCCTTATCACTACGGCCGCTGGATGTGGTACGGCGGCGCATGGGCCTGGTGGCCGGGACCGGTGTGGGGCGGCTTCTATCGCCCGTTCTGGGCGCCGGCTTACGTTTCGTTCTTCGGATTCGGAGGTGGCTGGGGCCTCGGCCTTGGTTTTGGCTGGGGAGGATGGGGCGGCTTCGGCTGGTTGCCTATCGGACCGTGTGACCGCTTCTTCCCCTGGTGGGGCGGATATGGCGGCCGCTTCGGTGTTGTAGGCTTCAATCGCTTTGGCGAACTCAACCGCTTTGGCGGGATCGCGCCACTGCATGGCGGCACGCGCTTCTCGAACATCGCACACATCAACGATGCCCACATCGGCGGTGCAGTCTCGACGGTCGGGGCAGGGAGGTTCGGAGCCGGCCGGACCACCGCCGTAGCCGCCACTCATGCACAATTAAGCAGCGCCCACATGATGACCGGCAACATGCCCGTCGTGCCTTCACGTGCCAGCTTGTCGGCCAGTGGACGCGCTGCCGCGGCTTCCACGATCCATAACACCGGATCGCAGCACTTCTTCGGCACGCAGAGCACGTCGCATCCGGAATCGTTCCAGCAGCAGACGGCGCATCTGCAGCAGTCCATGCAGCAGAACCACTTCTCGCCCGTTGCGGCTGGCGCACGTTCGACTGGCCCAGGCGCTACGGAATCGCGTGGCTCATCGGTCCCAGGAAGGCAGGGGACGTCTGCGAATGAAAACGCAAATCGCGGAGTCTCGCATACCTTCACACCACCGGGCAACAGCAACACGCGCTCGGAGACTGCGCAGCTGGAGCGGTCGTCGTCGCCAGCATCTTCCGCGAACCGCACCGAGTCGGCATCCGCAAACCGTGGCGAGCCGAATCGCAGCGAGTGGAAGACGTTCACGCCGCCGTCGCACACCAGCGATTCCTCCGCTGGGCGCAGTGCCGGTGGCACGGGATCGGCCAGTCGCGGCGAGACGGGAAGCTACTGGAATCGCACCGCGCCCAGCTCCAGCTACTCGCGCGGATCCGGATCGAGCAGCTACGAGCGCGGCGGCAGCTATTCGCGTCCGCAACTCAATATGAGGCAGCCTATCGCCCAGCCGCGATCGTCCGGAGGCTACGGTGGCTATCACGGTTCACCGAGCTACGGCGGCAGCCACGGTGGCTATAGCGGCGGTTCCCACAGTGCGCCCAGTTCCGGCAGTCACTCCTCCGGCGGGGGCGGACATTCCGGTGGCGGAGGAGGCCATCACTAAATCGGCAGACTTTGCCAACAGGTGTAGGACGAAGCTGATGTAAACAAAGTGAAGGTCAGAGGCAAGAAGGGCGCGCCAAACGGCACGCCCTTCTTATGCCTGGAAGTCGTGCATCCTTGTTCTCGAGTTATCAAGGCATGCAGTAACGTGGAAGAGCGGCGCTTTCAGCGCCGCGTACCGTGTGAGAAATGAAGGAGGGCTTCAGCCCCCTGTGGTCGCAGGTCAGGGAACACTTTTCTCGCCCTACGGTCGTGCATACGCCGGGCTATCCGGGTCTGGCCGATCATAGTCGCGTCCGTATTTATTCTTGTGCGCCATCTCCAGATTCGACTCAGCCAGGCTGAAGTTCCCCAAAAAACCATCCCCGGCCGTCACCGTGATTTCCCGTTCCACCGCGTGCAGCGCGTCCGGCGTGACCGAGGGATGAAAAACATGCATCTGATACCGCCCCGGCACCACATCTCCAATGCTGATCTCGCCGCGCCAGTTCGAAATCCCGTAGTACGGAGTATTCAGCGCGATCACAACGGCGCTCATCTGCGGGTGGATGTTGCAGAAGATGTAAGAAACACCCGGCTGGTCGAATTTCACAAACTGCGTCGAGCCGCTCTCATACAACCCAAGATCGAAGCGCTTCCCATCGAACAGCGAAAACACATTGTGAAAAAACGGATCGTGGTTGGGAAACTCCACCCGCCCACCCGCAGGAATCACCAGCAGAGAGGGATGGAAGCTCTTGTCCCGCTGCACCAGTTGAGGGATGGGCGCGGTCTGCGGCGGCTGCGCGGGTACCGGTGTGTTTCCTAGAGGCGTAAGCCAGACCACCACCTTCGAAGCGTCGCTTACGTGACGCCCATTTCTGGTGAGCTGCACCTTGCCCTTGAGTTCCGCATTTTGCCCCGCCGCCAATACGCACGGCAGCAGCAGCCACCAGACCATCCGGCAGTGAGCCAAGCGAAGCATCCTCAGAACAATATCCCCATGGCCAGATTTACCTGGTTGGTAGTGTTTGCACTGTCATAGACGGTGAAGGTATGCAAACGTCTGAATTCCGCCGACAGCAGCAAGTCAGACCGCGGCCGGTAAACCAGATTGCCCAGCGTACCCCGATTACGTCCCAGGATCGGGCCGAAATTGTTGGCATCGGTAGCAAAGCCCCGGATGTCGCTGGCAAACGCGTCATCCTCCGCATACACCCCGTTCAATTCCAGTTTGGGCGTCAGTTGCAGCTTGAGTTGGCTCCATCCTCCGGCCGAATCAACCCCGCGAATTCTGGTGTACGGCTGGGATGAATCCCCGCCGAACAGAATCGCCTGGCCGATCGCAGCGCCCAGCCCTCCCACTCCACGCCCACGGTAGAATTCTCCGGAAAGAGTCAGTCGGCGAAGAATCGGAATCTGCCAATCCGTCATTCCCGCCCACGCATCCACGTAGCGGTTCCACGGCCAGTTCTGCCGTCCATAGTAGCCCGCCGCGGCAAAACTCAGCGGATGACCAAACACGGGCCGTGACCATGCCGTGCGCATGGCATAGGCCGGCTGGCCGGACTGTTCGCCCGCTTGCGCTGAACGCGTGTACGGGTTGCTGGGAGGTTCCCAATCCAGGTTATCCAGAATCCCGCCCTGCAACGTCACCGTCTGTTGGTTTGGAAGATCGAAACGGTGCTCGACGCGAACCTGCGGCGTCCAGCCCCACAGATTTCCCGCATACGCGAAGGCCGGAGTCGCCAGGGACGCAAACGACGTCGGAGAAAGCGGCGAGAAAAAAAGCGAATCCTGTCCTGCAATCACCGAGGTCTGCTTCCAGTCGAGCCGCACGCTTGCAGTCTGCATGCGTGCGATACCAAAACTGACGCCATTGTTGGTTGCCGCAAATCCTCCCGCAAAATCGAATTGCACATTGGCGGAACTCTTGGCGCCCGCCACCGTGGGTCCAAAAATTTCGAGTCCAATCTCAGTTTGCCGTAACGTGGCTCCAAAACTGCCTTGGTTGGTGCCCATTGCAACCGGTTGCGCGTAGTCCGGCAGGTCCAGATTGTCCGACCCCCCGACGTTGTGAAACGCATTCATTAGCACAATTCCAGAAAGCCGCGCGCGATATTTCCCGGCCGTCTCCACCTTGGTCTGGTATTGCTCGTCAATCTTCGAGCCCAGCAACTGCGTGGATTCCTCCAACTTCTGCACCCGGCTCCCCAGGTCGGTCGGCGCTGCCTCTGCCGAAGTTGCCCCCGCCGCGCCGGATGCAGATGGTCCCCCAGTCGCCGAAGCCGCCAGCGGCGCCAGCAGCTTGCGTGTGTCCTGCAATTCCTGGCGGAGTTCCCGCATTTCGGCGCGCGATTGCGCATTCTCGCTTCGCATCTGCTCGATCTCCGTGCGCAATTCCTGCACCTGCGCCGCCAGGTCGCGCACCGTTGCTTCGCCGGCCTGAGACGCCGCCGCAGGCGCGCCTTCCTGCGCCAGGCTGCAGGCGCTCAAAAGGAGAAAAGTGGCTGCCGTCATGGCCCTTCTACGAAGCGCATGGGTTCCAGGGTTCTTCACACATCCTCCTGCGCGACATGCGGATCGTCGTGAAAATCGGGAAAGTGATAACGGAATTTACGTATCCGAATGTCGAATTGAGTTTTCAGTCGCTCGATCGTTCTCCACGGGCACATAAGGACAGGCCGTCGGCTCATCCTCTCCGCTGTCCGTGGAGCTTTGGGGAGCGCGTCCAGGTATCGTGATCCGAAAAACCGTTCGAGCGTCTGCGGTGCGCTCCATCAAAACTTTGCCGCCGTGGTCCTGCACTATCTTCTGCACCACCGTCAGTCCCAGCCCCGTGCCGTTCTCTTTGCCGAAGCTCACAAAGGGATGAAACAACTTGTCGCGAATCGGCTCCGCGATGCCCGGCCCGTTGTCCGCAACCTCAATCGTGACCGACGATCCACTCCGGCCGATCGTGACTAATACTCGGCCTTCGCTGCTGGGCGCGGCTTCACACGCATTCAGCAAAAGATTGTACAGGGCGCGCTCCAGCTTCCGAGGATCGAACCAGGCCAGATTCTGCCCGTTGCTGTGCACCTCGATCAGAGTGCCCTGATGGCGCGGGTGCAACCGGACCGCCTGCATGGCCCGCTGCACCGTTTCAACCACGCTGGCATAAGTTGGGCTCAATGACTCTCGCGTCCGGGCAAACTCGAGCAGAGAATCGATGAGGTCCGTCATCTGATTCACGCCGGTCCGGACCTCCTGATACAGTTCCTCGCGCTGCGCCGAAGTCAGCCGCCCATCACAAAGAAACTCGGAATTCGCCACCACCGCCGCTAGCGCGTGCCGAAGGTCGTGAGAAATCGAACTGGCCATGCGCCCGATCGTCGCCAACTGCTCGGACTCGAGCAGTGCCTGTTGCGTTTTCAGGAGACTCGCCCGCATCCTGTCGAAGGCCGAGGTCAGTTCCGCCACTTCGTCGCTGCCCCGCGGATCCAGCGGATGGTAATAATCTCCGTGCTCCAGGGCCCGCACGCCCTCCACCAGGCTGGCCAGCGGACGCGTGAACGTGTACGAGATCACGTACACCATCGCGCTCCCCAGCAGCACGGCAGTGAGGCCTAGCAGCAACAGCAACCGGTTCAGATTGCCGAGAAATTTCGCAGCCTGGTCGTAGGATCCCAGCACTGTCAAACGCACTGGAGTCGGCTGCTGTCCGGACAGGTCAAGCGAAGTCGCTACGAAATTTTCCTTGCCCACCTCTACATCCTGCGGGCCGCTTTGCAGGGACCCGGCGCTCAGCGCGTGCACGCCGGGGCCTTGCGCCTGCAGCGGCGTCAAGGTCGTGGCTACGATTTCGTCCCCGTAAGAAAATGCGACCTGACTGGCGGATACCTTGCTGATCTCGCGCGCCAGCCGGTCATCGATCTCGTAGCCGATGATCAAAAATCCGAGCAACGGACCTTCTGTCTTCGATCCGAAATAAACCGGCTGCACGAAAGTCTGGTAGAGATGGTGCGCTCCGAACCACCAGTGACTGGAGTCCTCTTCCTTCAAGGATCGCTCGAAATATTGTTGCGCGGCCTCGCGCGTGAATCCCGCCGACTTGGTGTGCAGTGCGACGATCGCGCCGTTGCGGTTGGCCAGCACCAGCAGATCGCTGCCCGTCAACTGCCACACATCCCTCGACGCATCCTGGATCGTGGCCGGGTCGTGCGCCGTCATGATGGCCCGGGTGATAGGCAGATCGGCCACCAGTTCCGCCGAGTGCGTCAACATGAGTTCGCGATCGTGCTGAAAATTCTGAAAGGTCGTGACCGAGTTCCGCAGGTCCTGTGCGATCCCCTCCCGCACGTGCTCTTGCACGCTGTGCCGCACGACCAGCAGGCTCAACGCCGTGAGCCCGGCGGTGATCAGCACCATCGAGAGCAGAAATCGCGTCCGCAGCCGCGTTCGCGGCACCACTGCGCTTGCGGACTGTCCTGGGGATATTTGCGAGGCGGGTTCTGATGATGGTTCCAAGGGCCCTCAGCGCACGAACTTATAGCCCATGCCGTGTACGGTGCGGAAGTGTACAGGACTCGCCGGGTCGCGTTCCAGTTTTTGGCGAAGCTTCAGAATATGATTGTCGACCGTGCGGGTCGAGGGATAGTTCTGGTATCCCCAAACTTCGTTCAGCAATTCGTCCCGGCTGATTACGCGGTCCGCATTCTGCACCAGAAACTGCAGGGTCTTGAATTCTTGCGCGGTCAAGACCACAACTTTATCGTCGCGCTGCACTTCCATCTTCTTGAAGTCAATCGAGATGCCATCGAAACTCACCCGGCTCACATTCGCCGTTCTTGAGGTATGCCGCAGGGCCGCGCGCACCCGCGCCAACAGTTCCCGGGGACTGAAAGGCTTGGTTACATAGTCATCCGCGCCCAACTCCAGCAACAGCACTTTGTCCGACACGTCGCTGGTCGCGCTCAGCACCACAATCGGCAGTGAGGGCGCCTGCGCCTTGACCTCCTTGCACAGGTCGCTGCCGGAAAGTTTGGGCAGCCGCAGGTCGAGAATGATCACTGCCGGCGGCGCCGCCTGGAAACTCTCCAGCGCTGACTTCCCATTGCCCTGAACCTCAACCGCATAGCCCTCAGACTCAAACAGCCGCTTCAGCGCCTTCTGGACCGCGGGATCATCCTCTACCACCAGAATTCTCCCCATAGGCCGCGCGGAGTTCATCGGATCTGCCATTTTAGCGGTGCTCATCGGTGTTGCGATTTGACCCATATCACCATCCTCATTGGATTCGGCCCCGTATTCCAAGCTCTCGGATTGCCCCAAGAGCCGCCCCCAGTCCCTGAAGCTTACAACGTTTCCGCCCGTTTTCAGCCTGGCTGCCGACGTTTGACAAATTTTTTACATTTGCACGCCCGGGTAAAAAGGCTCTACGGCAAAAGGCTTGCTACAGGCCGCGCCCACCTCTGTCGCTCGGGTTCCGCCCCTCCACGCTGCCTTACAATAAAGATGCCTTGCCCGTTCCTCCCGAATTCGACAATCTCCGCGTGGTCCTGGTGGACGCTCGTAATCCCCTCAACATCGGCGCGGCCGCTCGAGCTATGAGCAATTTCGGATTTCGCCACCTGCGGGTCGTGAATCCCTACGACGTGGCTTTTGACAATGCTCGCTCCGCCGTCGGCGCCGCAGCCGTGCTGGCCAGCGCTGAAAAATACGAAACCGTAGCCGCAGCAGTTGCCGACTGCTCGCTGGTCGTCGGAACCACCGCCGTCGGCCATCGCGACCTGCAACATTCCCTCCAACGTCTGGAGGTGGCTGCCCCAATCATTCGCACCCACCTTGCCTCAGGTCCCTGTGCGCTCCTCTTCGGATCAGAAAAATTCGGCCTCTCCAATAGTGACATGAGCCACTGCCACTGGCTCCTGACCATTCCCACGCGCGAAGAGCACTTCTCCATGAATTTGGGACAGGCCGTCGCCATTTGCTTGTACGAGTTGATGCGCGATCCTGCCGCTGTGCCAGAGTCAGAGCAGGGAACTCCCGCCTCGTCCGCTGAATTGGAGCGCATCCATGAAACCTTGCTCATCGCGCTCCGCGATAGCGGTTACCCCAAGCTCAATTCCTCCGAGACTTTTCAAGCCGCGGTCCGCCGGATGATATGGCGCCTCCGCCTGCACCAGGGCGACGCCGAATTCCTCCTCGGCATGTTGCGCCAAATGGTTTGGAAGTTAGAGAAGAAAGAGTAGATACTTGTAAATCGGACACTGGGATGCCCTCAGCATCCACCGTCTCCGGCAAACTCAAGTCTCCAGGAAACTCACCGAACGCCCGAAGTACCGTGGAAGAGCGGCGCTTCAGCGCCGCGTATGGCTCCAGAATCAATGCGGGCTTCAGAGAGTGCGTGAGAACTCGCTTCTCGCAATCCCGGTGGAGTTCCACTCCGGATTTTAGCCGCGAAGCGGCGTCAGAATGCAGCCCACGGCGCAAGCCGTGGGTAGGAAGTGGGAAAGGAATAAGCCCCGGAGGGGCGAAAGAATAGTTCTCACGCACACTCTTCAGCCCCTGTGGTGAGATGGTGTTTCAAACACCGGTGATTCGTCAGATCCTCCATTCACGGCTTCGTCTCCGAGGGAAGCACATTGATCGACCCCCGTCCAAACTGAAACCGCAGAACCCACTCGCTGGCTGCCGCCTGTCCATCCACCTGCGGCGGATTGAATTTCCATCTCCGCGCCGCCGCCAACGCGTGACTCGCAAAATACTGGCTCGGGCCGGCCGAAACCAATTTGGCCTGCGCGACGTTCCCCGAAGCGTCCACCGAAACTTGGACGCTGACTTTCACTCTGCCCGTGATCGTATTCTGCGCGCTCCGCGATATATCCGGCAAAACCTGCTGCAGCACGCTACCCCGCGTTACACCGCTCGACGCAGACTTCGCTTTTTCGGCAAACGGCGCTGGCGATTTCGTCGCCGGAACCTCAGCCGGAGTTGGATTTGCCGCGCGTGTCTCCGCCGCCGGAACCGGTGGCCGCTGCATAATAAACTTGCTGATAATCCATCCAATGAGCAGGAGCGCCACAGCGACAATCAGCACCGCCCACCGCTTCGGACGCCGCGTCGCTGCCCGCGCTGCGACTGTCTCCGCACTCAGAGGTGCCTGGGTTTGACGGACAGGGGCTTGGAGCCGCCTGACGATATCTCCAGCCGTGCCGCGCTGCTTCGGATCGGCCATCAAACATTGCCGCGCAATCTCGCGCAAAGGTTGCGGAATTGCTTCGGGCACGGCCACCCGCTCCCGACTACCATCCAGCTTTGGTTCCTTCTGGGTCAACACGGCAACCAACATCGCTCCCAGCGACCACAGATCGCTCTCCGCGGAAAATCTCCCGCTCGCGACCTCGGGTGCGTCGTACGCGGTGGGCGCGCGCGTACTGCACTCCCCGGCCTTGCCTACTCCGTCCGCAGAAATCTTTAACTGGTTGTCCCGCGCTAGGACATTCGAAGGCTTAATGCTTCCATGGACCAGCCCAGCCTGATGCAGGTACGCCAGAGCCTCAACCGCCGGCCGCAACATCTCGCTCGTCTCACCCGCAGACAGCGGTCGCAGCGGCAGGATCTCCGCCAAATTCTCCTCGGCGTATTCCATGACGACATAAACCAGCCGAATGCCGTCAATCTCGCAGCGTCCGCACTCAAACAGCTGAATTAAATGTGGATGGGAAAGTTTCGCAGCGTCAGCCCAACGAGAAAGTCGAGCGTCCTCCAGGTTGTCAGACGGAATCAGCTTGATGGCGGCCTTCTGCGATTCCTTGCCTGCGCGCTCCGTGAGAAATACGGCGCTATGATCCGTGCCTCCCAGCCACTGCCGCAGGGGGAACTTTCCCTCAACGACCCGGCCTTCCCACTTTTTCCAGAGCTCCGTTGCAGTGCTCATAGGCCAAGAATTGGCGAAGCGCTATTCTAGTCCAGCACCGCTTCCGCGCGCTCTGAAATAAAACTACCTACATTTTCCCGTCCCATGGCAGGCGCGGCTCTTCGAACTGCAGTTGCCCGGTTCGGCCAGTTTGCCGTCCGGACCGATGCAGGTCTGGCTGTGCAGGCACCAGAACAATCCATCATTGCTGGCAGGCACGGTGGCGTCGGGTTCAGCCGCGATGAACTGGCCCTTCCAACGCAAGGCCGGGCAGAGGTTCGGATGGTTGACGTTGAACCGTTCCGCGTCCCAAGTCATGCAGCGCCTCCCGCCGCGGCTTGCAAGATCGCTCGTTTCACCGCGACCCGCGCCAGTTGCACCTTGTAGCCATTGTGGCTGAGCGGTGTCGCGCCCCTCAGCGCGGCGGTCGCGGCCTTCTGCGCCAGATCTTCGCCGATCACGTGCCCGGTCAAAACGTCCTCCGCTTCGGATGACGGCCAGGGCACCGGGGCCACGTATCCCATCACCACCCGCGCTGACTGCACCTTCGATCCGCTCATTCTGAGCACAACGGCAGCCACGGCCAGCGGCCAGTCGAACGCCTCCTTTTGCCGGATTTCATAATGCGCCGCCCGCACGCCCTCCGCGGGCGGCAACAGCACCTCCGTCACGATCTCGTTCGGACCCAGGCTATGTTCCCGTTCGCCCTCGGCCTTCGGCGTTACGAAAAACTTTTCCAGCGCCAACTCACGCCTGCCCTTGGGGCCCTCCAGCCGGAGCCTCGCTCGATAAGCAATCAGAATCGGCACAATCGTGGAAGGGCTGACAAACTTGGCTGGACCATCGTTGCCGAGAATGGCGTGATACCGGTTCTCGCCACCCACGACCAATTCTTTTCCGTTCTCATCTTTCGGCAGAAGCCCGAACCCGTTGCGGAAGTACCAGCAGCGCGGACGCTGGCACAGATTACCTCCCATTGTGGCCTGGTTGCGAATCTGCGGGCTGGCAACTTCGATCACTGCCTCCGTCAGCGCCGGATAATTCTTTTTCACGACCACATCGTCGGCCAAATCTCCTAGCGTAGTCAGCGCGCCAATCCGCAGTCCCTGTGCGCCAAGAGAAACTCCGTGAAGGCTCTTAATATCTTTTATGTTGACCAACCGCCGCGGCGAGACGACGTCATCCTTCATCAGCGCCAGCAAGTCGGTCCCGCCCGCAAGAATCTCAGTTGTTCCCCAGCTCCCGGCCAGCAAGCTGACCGCCTGCGCCGTTCCGCTCGGACTGACATATTCAAAAGCTCGCATCAGGCCTCTGTCTCTCGCCTAACCTGCGCAATCGCCTTGCGAATTCCGTCATAGGTTCCGCAGCGGCACAGATTGCCGCTCAACCCGTGCCGGATGTCTTCTGCCGTGGGGTACGGGTGTCGGTCGAGAAATGCTTTGCAGGCAACCACAAATCCCGGCGTGCAAAAGCCACACTGCGAGGCGTCGTTGTCTACAAACGCTTGCTGGATCGGATGCAGCTTCCCCTCCTGCATCAGCGATTCCACCGTGACGATGGACTTGCGTTGCGCTTCAATCGCCAGCACTGAGCAGGCATAGACCGCTTTGTTTTCCATCAGCACCGTGCAAGCGCCGCATTCCCCGCGATCGCAAACCCGCTTGGCCCCGGTGAGATCGAATTGATCGCGCAGCGCCTCCAACAACGTCACGCGAGGTTCGAGATTCGCCTTGTACTTCTCCCCATTGATAGTGAAGTCCATGGGGACCTTCCCCGGCCCATGCACCGGAATCTCTTGCCCGGCGGCCATCACCACCTTAGGTCCGGCGACCAGAGGGATAGCCGCCGAGATTCCTGAAATTCTTAGGAAGTCGCGCCGGGAAACTCCGGAATCGTCCGCCTTGCCTTTGGGACCTTTGGGCTTCCGATCACGGTCGCGCATGCAACCCTCCGGCGGGCGGAAAGACGAGTGGAGCATCCATGACAGCGCGCGCCAGGCACGGACAGGAACCTTGATTAGTTGCGCGTACGGTCATACGCGGCAGCGATATTGCTACGTTCGAGGCCAAGCAAAATTATACCGTCACCGGCTTGCCACGCTGCTAACCGAATGGATAGTTCCAATATCCCTCTGGATAGCTCCCTCAGTCGAACCTCAACAGGCAGTCCAGCCCAGCGATTTCGCGGAACTGTATGTCGTTGCAGCGCGCGGGCAGGCAAACGCTCCCCGCTCCAGTTTGGCCCGTGCTTTGCTGTCCTGCTCCGAAGGCCGCGCCAAGCAGTTGGTCCCGCTGCCCCGTAGCAAGTTCCTAATCTCACCGCTAGCACGGAAAGTCTTGGATTGGCTGAAACGGATTTCACCGCAGGATCACTATCTCTAGAGTCGTGGGAGGTCCATGAAAGAACTGCGCCTTGTCATTTGCTTATTCGCGGTAAATGCCCTCCAGGCACAAACGCCAGCAACCGCGCCTGTTCCTCAGGGCAGTGCAACCCCGGGCGCGCCCGTCACACCTGTCCAGGTTTCGCAGCCGGGCAACCAACCCGGCACTCCGGGCCAGGCGGCAGTTGCATCCTCCGTCCTGTGCGCGATCAAGCTCCCCGACCCGCAGCACCAGCCCGGATCCACCGCAGAGTGGCTGAAGCTGGCAGACACTTGCAAGAACAGCACCGACGAGAACTCCGGGCAGAATCCAACCGCCGGTCTCAAAGATAAGCTGTTTCTCGCGGTATCGACCAGTAACGGTAAGTTGATATCCGCCGACAAGACGGAGATCAAGCCCGAAGTCCTGAAGCTGATGATAAACGGCGTTCAAATCGACGATGCCACGCCGTTTTGGGAGGGAGGCGATGGCAACACCGCCATCTTGAGCACCCAGCTGCAGCGCACAGATTTGTCCAAGGCCGCGTGGAACCAACTGATCGCGCAAAAGTTGGGCAAGCACTCCGTTCCGGTTACCCTTGCCGACGGCAGCAAGAAACCACTGGACAGCCTCGCCCGCATCGATCTTCAGGTGGTAAAGTTCGCGTGGTACACATGGATCGTGCTGGCGATTATTGTCGTGCTGGCAATTGTCCTGCTGACCAACGATCGCCTCAAGGATATGCTGCGCGACGATGGCCCTTTCAAGGACCCGGGCACTCCGGGTGCCAAGGCATCCTACAGCCTATCGCGCGTGCAGACGTTTTATTGGTTTGGCATCATCCTGGTCTGCTACGTCGTGATCTGGTTGCTCACTGGCGAGCGTGACACCATTAACAGCGACGTCCTGGCGTTGATGGGGATCAGTGCAGGGACGCTCCTAGGCTCCGCCACCATTGATGCCAGCAAGAAGTCTCAGGCCCAGTCCCAGCTCCCGGCCGCCGTCGGAGCGCTGACTCAAACTCAGACCGTCGCCGTCGTCACTACCGCCGCTGCCGCCACCGCAGCCACAAGCTCCACCGCCCCGGCAGCCCTCGCCGCTAGCCAGGCAGCGGTTGCCCAGGTGGCCACCCAGGCGGCGGCATCGCAACAGCAAGCCGTGGTCCAGCTCACCGATCGCACCCTGGCCGATTACCACGTGAGCTTCCTATCCGACATTCTCAATGATGAAGATGGAGTGAGCTTTCACCGCTTCCAGATCTTTGCCTGGGCTCTTGTCCTAGGAGTCATCTTTGTGATTTCTGCATTTCAGACCCTCGGCATGCCCACCTTTGGCAATGGGTTGCTGGGATTGATGGGAATCAGTGGCGGAACCTATCTAGGCTTCAAATTCCCGGAGCAAAAAACGCAATGATCTGACGAAAGTGGAGACTTCTATGCCCCCCGGACTGGACAATCTTAGACACATCGTGGTTCTCATGATGGAGAACCGCTCGTTCGATCACATGTTGGGATCTCTGACGGCGGTGAATCCACAGATCGACGGCATCAAAGCCGGGCTCGGCAATCCCGACACGACGGGCGCTCTGGTAGCTCCGCAGCCGCTGGCACAGTTTCAGGGCCAGCTTGACCCTGATCCCGATCATCACTTTCCCGCGGTGGACCTGCAGATCTTTGGCGGGGATACCAGCCCGAATCGCGTGCCAAACATGCAAGGCTTCGTGAAAAGTTATTTCAATCAGCAGCGGGACGTGGGGCACTCCCAGAAAATCATGTATTACTTCGCTCAGAACCAGTTGCCGGTGCTGACCACATTGGCGACCGAGTTCGCCGTCTTCAATCGCTGGTTCGCCTCCATTCCCGGCCCCACCATCTGCAATCGCGCCTTTGCGCACTATGGCACATCGTTCGGCCGGGTCGACATGAATCTGCTGTACGTCAACGAACCCTTCCAGAGCATCTACAGCCGGCTCATCAACGCCACTCCCAAGCACACCCCAAGCTGTATTACTACGACACGACCAGCTCGACCATGGAGATCACGAACCTGCTGCAGAATCAGCCCGAGTTGTTCGGCACCTACCAGCAGTTTCTAAGCGACTGCAGCGGCGGCAACCTGCCGGATTATTCCTTCGTCGAGCCCAACTATAACGATCACGACAGCGACAGCGGAGAGGAAGTAGCCAGCGATCAGCATCCCGATCACAACGTTCAGGCGGGAGAATTGTTTATTGCGTCCGTGTACAACGCCATCAAGAACTCACCGCTGTGGCCGAACACGGCGTTGTTGGTCGTCTACGACGAGCACGGTGGAATCTACGACCATGTCGTGCCGCCCGCGTGTGCTCCCGACCAATTTACGGCCTCGGCGAATGACACGCAGACTGGCATGCCGTTCACGTTTAACCGGCTGGGCGTGCGCGTGCCCGCGATCCTGATTTCGCCGTGGATTCCGAGGGGGACGGTGGTCAACCGCGTCTTCGATCACGCCTCAATTCCGGCGACGATAACGAAGTTCTTTCTGGACGACTACTCGCCGCGGTCTCCGCGCGAGACCAGCGCCGATGTTTTCATCGAGCCCAACGCAGCGCCGGTCGATCCGGCTCGCAATTTGCTGTCGCTCGGTGCCATGCGGGCGGATTGCCCCGGCTTCGATGTTTAGTAACCTCGCGGCGATCGCGCTGCGCAAAGGAGAGACAAGATGGCTCTCATACACGTACCCAGACCGCAGAATGCATACAATCCAGACCGGCCAGTCAACGCGCTGCTCAAGGCGCAGATGCTTCACCTGCACGACGCGGAGTTGAAGCTGCCCGTCGCGCAGCAAGCGAATATTTACATCAACGCGATCAAGACGGAAGGCGAAGCCGCCAATTACATCCGCCAGGTAACAGAGGCGATCCACGGTGCGCATGAGAACGCGGCCGCGAACCGGTCCAGGCCCATGGTCACGCGCAGGCGCGGCATCGATATAGCGGCCGTCGCGGATGACCGGCCTGCGCGGAAAAGTTTGAGCACAGCCAAGAAGAAAAGCAAAGGGAAGCCCGCTCGTAAGCGCAGGTGAGGTAGGCGCGGGTTTGTTTGCAGGAGGCATATGCGTTGGAGTTTGTTGTTGGTTCTATGGCTTGCCGGCGCGTTCGCTGCAGCCCAGGAGAGCATGTTGCAGGCCGAGTTCCGCCGCGAGAGCGAACGTGTCAGCGACTCCTGCAAGGGTTTCAATCTTGCGGGCGTGTCGGGATGTGCCATCGAGCTTTTCACCGACCATCCCCTGCACATCGCGGCCGGCAGTATGCCGGCGCAGAACGGATTCTCGCTGGGCGCGGCCTTCGTCGCCGACAAGAACACAACCAACTGGCGCCTAAGCTGGGACGTGGACGCGGTTGCTTCCACCAACGAGTCTTGGCGCGTGGGTGGATATATGAAGCTCATCCACACCCCCAGTGAGCCGGTGCATGTGATCAAGCCGGTGATTCCGCAGCCCGGCGAAACGCCTCCGCCCGCAACGCCCGCCAAAAAGCCGGAAATCAATCTGGTGCACCCCTACACGGTCTTCAACCTCTACGCGCAATCCATCTCTTTGAACAAATTGAATTTCTTTGGCTTGGGCAACGATACGACCCTCCCCGGTGCGTCCCTGTTCGGCATGACGCAGACCATCGTGGGCGCCAGCGTCATCAAGCCGGTTTACGAGTGGTCCGCAATCACAAAGTTGAATCTCGCGCTGCTCGGTGAAGTGAACGGACGCTTCGTCAACCTTCGCGGCGATCACGGGCAATCCGTTCCCTCCATCGAGACGGTTTACACCAACGCCGGTGCGCCCGGCCTGACCAACCAGCCCGCATTTGTCCAGCTCGGGGAAGGCTTCCGCATCAAGCCGGTGTTCGGAGACCACCTGGAATTGAATTACCTGGCGACCTTTCAGCAGTTCTTCGCGCCATCGAGTTCAACGAATTCTTTTCTGCGCTGGACGGCTGACCTGAACCACACTTTCTATTTGTACGGTTACACGCAGTCAGCGCCCAAGAACACGGATGCGAGCGGGCCGGATGAGTGCGCACCAAATGGTGCGACATGCCCGAAGGTCTCACACTCGGTGAATCTGAATGGTTCCATCGGTGTGCGCCTGCTGCTTTCGGAATCCATCAATTCGGCGACCAGCGCAGTTCCGTTCTATTTCCAACAGACCTTGGGTGGCTCCGACATTGATGGTTCCATGTCCCTCGGTAGCTATCAGGACTACCGCTTTCGCGCTCCCAACCTCCTGCTGTTGCAGGAAAGTTTCGAGCACTCGATCTGGGGTCCATTCGGTTTCAAGTTTATGAGGGACGAGGGCAGGGTGGCGCTTGCGCGTGGTGATCTCGGCTTCGATCATCTGAAGCACAGCTTTGCCGCCGGGCTCACGTTGCGCGCCGGCGGTTTCCCGATGGTCTCGCTGATGTTTGCCTGGGGCGGGCCAGAGGGGCACCACAACATTTTCAACATGAATACGTCGTTGCTCGGCGGCTCGTCTCGTCCGTTGCTGGATTAAAAGGTGGGTGCCGGAACTAGCTGTTAAGAATTTCGCCACGGATCTTAGTCAGCTTGCTTAGCCAAGTTTTTTCAGTCAGCCGCGAAGCGGCGTCAGAATGCAGCCCACGGCGCAAGCCGTGGGTAGGAAGTGGGAAGGGAACCAGCCCCGAAGGGGCGAAAGACTAGTTCTCGAACATGCGAAAAAGTCTTGGCGGTTTCGGAACCCTGTTGGTCTTGGGTCTGGGGCTGGGTATGTTGCGAAGTCCCGGCGGCGGGTCACCTGCGCCCAAGCCGAAAGCCACCCAGCAAGTCGTCCAGGAACTCACTCGTGAGGGCAAGATTTCTCAGAAATGTGGCAAGTCCGGCTGTCCGGAGCAGGACCTGATTCAAGCCATAGACGATTCTTCCAGCGAAGCCAAACCGCCTGACGATAAGGCGTTGGCAAAATTCAAAGCCCTTGAGCATGGCAACAACAAATTTGCCATCGCGATTGTCCCCGACCCCGTTCATACCCACCTCAGCTTGTTTTTTGATCGCACGGTCGACGCGCTTCAGCAGGGCGCCCAACAAGCAGGATGGATCTTCGACCGCGCCACCATGCCCTGGGACAGCCAGGAACATCCCGAGTCCACTGACTTCCGCATCCGCGCCATGCAGAAAGACGATCAGCAGGATCAGGAAGACTGGCCCGGGTTAATGATCTTCCGCCAGTCGAATCCAAAAGAGCAGAAACTCGACACCAGGTTGTTTGTCTTCGTGGTGGCAGAGACTCCAACCGGAGGCATCAACAGAACCGAGTTCGGAACTGCGGTGAAGATTATCAAGCAGGCGGGCCAGGGAAAGGATCCTCTGCGCATCATCGGGCCCACGTTTTCCGGATCGCTCTACTCACTCGCGCAGTTGATCTCCCATCTGCCGGAAGACGGTTTCAAAAGCGTCGTGATCCGCAGTGGCACGGTCAGCAGTTGGGAAACAGCGCACTGGTTCGTGGGGCAGAAGGACTCCGATGGCGGCGTGGCCGTCGATTTCGCCACCTTTCAGCAGAGCGATCGCTACATGCTGCGCCGGTTTTTGGAGTTCGAAAAGAAAAGAGGCTACGACGCCGACAGAATCGCTGTCCTCACCGAGGATGAGACCGCCTACGGCAACTCCTTCAATCTGCAGGACTCGAAGACAGCCCCTGGTCCCGAAAAAAGCACCAGCGCGAAAGTTCCGGAGACCGAGGACACACTCACCGCCGACGAAGGACGTGTCCTGCACCTGTTTTTCCCCCGGGATATCTCCCGGCTTCGCAGCGCTTATCAGCAGGGATTTGAGCAACAGGCATCGTCGTCCGGCGACGGTTATCAGGTTCGCTCCACCCTGCCATTGAACCTGCAGGATTCCGGGAGTGATGATGATTCCGTGCCTCAATATGCCCACTCGCAAACTCCTTTATCGCAGGAGTCGATTCTGCTGGGAATCATCGCCGCCATTCGCGAGCGGCACGTTCAGTTCGTGGTGCTGCAAGCCACCAACCCCATGGACACGCTCTTTCTAAGCGCCTTCCTGAAGAAAGGATATTCCGAAGCGCGAGTGGTGATCATGCCGGCCGATCTGCTGCTGAGCCGCGATGCGGACGATATTTCACTGCTGCATGGCGTTATGGCGCTCACCACCTATTCTTTGTTGCCCGACATCGACGAGGCGATAACGGTGCCGGCCGTGAAGGAACTCAAGCGCGCAGACCATGTTTTCCCCAACGCCTATGCCGCCGGCACTTATAACGCGGCCGTTGCACAGATCACCTGTATCGACTCCCAGCCACACACCCCCGGCTGTGACCTTCAAAAATCTTCCGGCGATCTTCCGGTGGCCCGCTACACAGAATACGGCTGGCCCTCGCTGGGCTGGCCGCGCAATCCGGGCAAGCCTCTCTCTCCAGTCGTGTGGCTAACCGTGCTGGGCCGCGGTGGCTTTTGGCCCTTGGCCATTCTCGACGCCGCTGATAACCAGGCAGGCAACGTCTCCGCTTCACCGTGGCCCATCCACTCCGTAAACCCTTCGGGCCCTAAGTTTTCGCCGCCGTGGCCGGTCTTCTGGGGGATCGTTTGTGGTACTCTGCTGACGCTGATCGTGGCTTTTTCCGTGCTTCTTTGTAAGGGGTCGATCCTCGCTTCCTCGTCGGCCATGACGCTCCTGGCGCCAGTCAAAGATCCTTTCCGGTCGGCCCTGATCGCCATTATCGGATGGTTGCTCTTGATAACCTTGTTGTTCCTGCTTTGGCCTTGGGCGGACTGGGCAGGCTTGGGATCGATGCCGGTCTTGTCTGTAATCGCAGGGGCCGCCCTCGCAGTGTTTCTCTGCGGAATTTGTACCCATGCACTCGAACAAAGGGGAGCGACTCCCGCCAGCGACTGCTTTGCTCCGGCGGCAGCGGTGTTAATCGGTTTTTTTGTGCTTCTCTACGGGGCCGGCCACTCCCAAACTTCCTTCCTCTATCGCTACATTCATCTCACCTCGGGGGTATCTCCGCTTCTGCCTTTTCTTTGCCTGCTGGCAGGGGGCCTCTGGTGGGCGTGGTTCTCGCTGTCTGGACTCGCTCTCGTCGATAAACGCCGTCCCCAGCTTCCCTGCGACGAAGACCTTCCCACCGTTGCACCGCCCGGCCATGCTGCTGCGATCACGCATTTGACTCCACTCTCTGAAAAGTCCGTGGGCAAGCTGGTGCATGTGATGCAACCAGGTGCGCCCGATCTCAGGGTGTACGTTCCGACACTCGCTCTGTTGCTTGTCACGATCCTTGCCCTCGACCGTTATCATCCCTTGCTTAGCCTCGAGACTCGGCATTTTGAGTGGATCTATGCCATTGCACTGGCTGCGGTCACGTTCACCTTGTTCTGTACGCTTTCTCGTTTACTGGTGATCTGGCTGGAGTGCCGCAAGATTCTGGCCGCCCTCGATCGCCTTCCGCTGCGCCGTGCCTTCGCCGGCCTTCACTTCACTTGGGACCCGATCTGGCGGCCGGGCGGCAGCCGCTGGCAGGACCTCTATCGTTTGATTTCACGCCAACTCGAAGCTCTGGAGCATTTGAAAACCGAGGTCCAGGATGAAGATGGCGTGCAGGCTGAAGTGCTGATGCATAGCATTGAGGCGACCGCCCAGGAGCAAGATGACCTCAGCCACGAGTTCGCGGCCGTGTTGGCTCACGGCAATCGGCATGCCAAGGCGCAAGAGCCCATTCTTTCCGATTATCTGATCGACAGATACCAGCGCCTGCAGGAGACCCTCGCACGCACCTGCTCCGCCGCGCTCGCCTACCTGCAGATCAAATGGTGGAGCGAGGAAGGGCTCATCCTTTCTGAAATCGGCAGCAGTGAGGATGCAAAGAAGGACAACGACCAGGACAATCCCGAACTCTCTCTGTCCACTCGTTTGGCCGAGCGCTTTGTCGCTCTGGTTTACCTCAACTTCATTCTTACCGTCGTGCTGCGCATGCGCACGGTAGCGCTAACTGCGGGCGGCCTTTACATTTTTCTCTTGCTTTCGGTGAACTCCTACCCCTTCGAACCCAGGATTGCCCTGCGCTCCTCCGCCATTCTTATGCTGGTGTTGGTTGTCGGCGTGGTGGGTTACGTCTCTGCGCAGGTGCATCGCGACTCGATTCTCAGTCTGGTGACGCAGACCAAACCCGGAGAACTCGGCATTGAGTTCTGGCTGCGCATGGGCACCTTCGTCGCCCTGCCGCTGCTAAGCCTTTTGATCTCGCAATTTCCCACACTGAACAACGCCGTATTTTCCTGGCTTGAGCCCGCCGTGAACGCGTTGAAGTAACGATAAAGCCTCAGCTGTGATCTGAGACGATGGTGTCTTGGCACAGGCCGTGCCTTCAGCGGCTTTGTAATATGTTAGATTGGAAAGAAGGTGAGGGCGCGTAGCTCAGGTGGTAGAGCAATGCCCTTTTAAGGCATGGGTCGCAGGTTCGAATCCTGCCGCGCTCACCAAGATTTCAAAGTAGTTAGTGAATTTCGGCAGGGCCGATTTCGGGCACCCCCGGACACCCAGAGCAAAAGAGACTCTGGTTTCTACGCTGTTGCGGTAACGCTCCGCGCCTTCAGTTTCTCTGAGAATTCCGCCGGAAGCACCATTTGCACGACCTTCTTGTGGGCTTCCTGCTGATCGGCTGAAACCGCTTGTGCGTAAAGCTCCAGCGTAATTTTCGGGGTTGTGTGCCGAAGCTGTGACTGTGCGACCTTCACATTCTCCCCGTTCGAGATCAACAATGTCGCTAGCGACCGGCGTAGCGTGTGCCATCCGATCGGCGCTTCTTTGCTGCTCTTGATTCCGGAGATTCTCTCGATCACGGGACGGATGTGGCGACGGAAGAGAATTTGATAGGTGTAAGGAGTCTTGCCATGATAATGCGGACTGGCAAAGATCCAATCCTCGTCCGATCGATAGGGCGTGTTTTCGCGCCAAAGACGAAGCACTTGTAGCACACACTCCGCCAGTGGCAGTGGGTTGTTCCTGCTTTTGGTCTCTTTCAGTTCGCCTTCGACCATTGCAAACTCGGACTGAAGGATTCCTGTCTCCCAGCCGACATGCTTCCACTTCAGGGCGACTAACTCCGACGCACGGAGAGCCGTGACTGCATCTACGACTGCCATCGTCGCCTCTCGTAAAGGCAACTGCTCCAGCGTTTGACGAACGACATCTGGGGCAAGAGTCAGACGCTGAATTGAGACCCTGCTGCTTTGGCGAACCCCCGTTGAAGCACCGCGATGGCCGGGACTCCCTCCTTGGCCGCAGACTGGATTGCGTTCTACCAACTCCCAGCGGACCCCGTGCGAGAAGATCGCCGACAGCACATTCTTGATCTTCAGTTTGGTTCCATCCGGGCGCTGGATTTTGTCCAACCATTCTTGAATTTGCATGGTCTTCATGCCGCCGGCAAGATGACCGTGCCAATTCGGTTCGATCCAGTTTTTGATGTACGACTTGTTTGCTTTGCGAGCCGATCTCGATAAGCGTTGTAGTTCGTGGTTGACGTAGTGGTTGATGAGTTCCCCAAACGTAATCGCCTTTAGGCTCAAGTACTTTTTGTTTTCGTTGAGCTGGCATCGTCGCCGATCGGCCTCTTTGTTCGCTGCCGCTTCGGTAGGGAATTCTTTCGTCGTGCCAATCACATCTTTGTGCTGGCGCCGCTGTCCGTTCACTTCCTCGCTCCAGCGGAACACCCACACCGTTCCGACTGCTCTCTTTTCCTTGCGAACCATGCCGCGGTTGTAGCGGACAGGCTTGCAGTGATCGTGACTCAAATGACCCTCCTTTGTGTCTTGTCACGACCAGCTTCTCCATGAACGGAATTTACCTGACCGCGAAGATGTTCCGCAAGCTCTGAGATGAGGAAATACCATCTCTTGCGAGCACCTGATCCGAAAGGATGAGCGGGAATCCGCCCCTCTCGGGCCATCTGTTTTATCGTTCGAGAGGAATAATTCAGAAATTCCCCAGCTGCATTTGCCTCTACAAAAGGCTCGGTTGATTGTGCACTCAGATGCGGAATAGCTCTAACGCTAGGTTTTCGGCTGCTTGTGTTCCAACCTGCGGTATCTGCGAAATGAAGGGAAGAAGGTTTTCTTGTCCGATTTGGCTGGGGCATGGTTGATCAACTCCTGGCTGGTATTGCGCTTGACAATAACGCAGTGGTACCAATACAGTCAATACATAACGTTACATATTCTGATTGGGAGGGCCGATGGCGGAGAAGGCAGTGACGCTGCACCAACCGGTGATTTCCATTCGCATTTCCGAAGAACTCCGTTCAAGGCTAGAGACATTGAAGGAAGTTATCGCCATCAAGACGGGCCAAACGGTCTCTACATCGGAGGCCGCAAAGCAGTTGCTTGAGTCAGCGAGAGACGACCGTCTTGAGTTAGCAAAGCTGCTCACCGAGCCAACGGATTCTCTGCTCAAGATTCGCGGGAAAGCAGAAGCAAAGCTGCCCCTATCCCTGGCCGAATGGACCTTGGTTGCCTACTATTGCGCGAAGGGTGCAGAGTCGTTTACGAGCACCGAACAAGGCCAGCTTTCTTATGAATCTTTGGCCGAGATTCTAGAGGCATTTCTCGCTGCTTACGCTCTGGTACGCCGACAAAAGAAATCGCCCCGCGACTTCTTTTATTTGATGACGCTTCCCGAGGACAAACAGGCTGCAACAAAGGAGCCAGTTGCGGTCGGAAGCGACGACGTTCACCGAGTCGTTAAGCATACGATTCAAATGCTGAATAATTCGACTCAGAAGCGGCGCAGGCCATTGCTTGCCATTCGTAACCTCTACACTCTGTTGGATGAGGAAAAGTTCTCGAATGTCGAGAAGCTGAACGATGCTCTGTTGTCCCATTGGGCTGCTCTTTGGCGGGTGTGCGCGAGAGGGCATTATGCGGCTCATCGCAAGCCTTTGCGCCGACGGCCGACAGAAGGGGATGACGACGATTTTGAACTCCCCGTGCAGCGAGGATTGCCCGCACAGGAAGAGGCCGGATACCGTCTCGATCTCGTGCGGGAGAAAGGCAACGAATTCTCCCCGATCTTGCAGTTTCCTGGGCCGCTGGCACCTCGCTTTCCCGTGGGCGGATACGCACGGATTGCCGAGTTCCGAAGGATGCTCGAAGGGCATGACATGACACGCCCATTCGCACAGTGGAAGGGGTCTTATTTCTCGGCAATCAACATGATCATGGAGAACGAGGAGTTGAATGTGTCGTTTTGTGCGCGCGAGAACGGGATTAGCTTCAGCTTTCCTATAGAGCACTGGAAGGCAATTCGCACTTTGTTTCAGCGCGCGTGGCAGTCGCCAGACGTGGTCAGCTCATGGGAAACGTTGGCGCTGGAATATGGCGAGATGTAGAAGCGCGGTGCTTCGCACCGGAAGAAGGGTGGACACGTCACCCCCAAGTTGGGAACTGCGAAGCGCCAGACGACGTTTCGATGTTTACGCAAGTTAACTTTCGTTGCATCAACAAAGTCAGTTGTTCGCTGAATGAGCACGGTAGCACCGATAACGCTTGTTTGCGACAAAAATGTTCGTGAGCGTCGATCGCGTAAACGTGTTGAAGAGCAAGAACTTCTTGTGAACGAGCGCTTGCGCTGCTGAACTGCATCGGGGCCGGGCGCGACATGAACGACGAGGTGGTTCCCCCAATGAGTAGTCCCCGCATTGAAGCTAATCCCCAGTCCAGTTTGCCGTTCGGAGAAGAGGCGAAGCCCGGCTTCCGCACCAAGACCGCGGCCACGCGACTGACTCCCGAAGAACTAGGAGAGATAGAAGCTGCCGCCGAAAGCGCGGGACAGGCTCTCTCCGAGTGGCTGCGCGGGACCGCTCTGTGCGCTGCGCGACAACGGCCCGCTGATCCCGCCGAACTGGTGTTGGCCGAAGTCTGGGCATTGCGTTACGCGCTCTTGAATCTCTTCCATGCAGCCTCTCAAGCGGCATCGGAAGGCAGACAATTGTCGCCTGATTCCGTCCTCAACATTCGCGACCAGGCAGACGCACGGAAGCTTCAGCAGGCGCGCAAACTGCTTGATGACTTCTTCGCGCGTGAGGGCAAGGAAAGAGCTCGTATGCCATGAGTGCCATCCCTTTTCCCGGAAGCTTCTCGCTCTCGACGCCGTTGCTTTGGGTAGCCGCGATGTTCCTTTTGCTACTGGCTGTGCGGAGTGTGTTGCAAAACCGGTCCACACGTAAATGGCGCGATAGGGAGACGATCGAATGGTGCCGACCTCGGCCAAATTTGATCCAGAGATGGAGGATAAAGATGGGCAGAATCCCATTCAGACTGCCGAGATTTTCGGAGCAGCAGATGCCAGAGATCGCGCCGAAACCAGCGGCATCAGTGCCCGCGAACGCTCCCGCCGATCCGCTGAAGAACCCGACCCAGCCGATGCTCGCGCTCTTTGGTTCGACCATCGGTGCGCCCGAGACCAAACCCAAAGAGGCATTCGCCTGGGAGAAAACGAAGGGAATCGAATGAGAGGCAAATTGCCCAGAACACGGCTTCATGCTTGAGGAACGCTCGGTATGCTCACGATCTCGAAACCGCTGTCAGCCAGCCAAGCGCAGACCTACCATGTGCGGGAGTTTGCCTCGCAGGAACAGAACTACTGGAGCCACGATCAGCAGGGTCACAGTGAGTGGCAGGGCAGACTCGCCGAGCAGTGGGGGTTGCAAGGCGGCGTTGGTTCCGAACACTTTGCACGACTGAGTGAAGGCCAACATCCGCACACCGAAGAGCAACTCGTACGGCATCAAGTTTCGAGAACCTATGCAGGCAAATTTGGCAGAGAGGTGACTAGCGTCGAGCATCGCGCCGGGTGGGACGCCACATTCTCTGCGCCGAAGTCGGTATCCCTCACGGCTCTTGTGGGCGGCGATGATCGGATGCGGGAAGCCCATCGAGAGAGTGTACGCGCGGCACTTCAGGAGCTTGAACGATACACGCAGGCGCGGATCGGCAATGTCCATGTCCCGGAGACGACCGGAAAATTCATCGCCGCCACTTTCGAGCACGACACCGCACGGCCCGTCGATGGCTATGCTGCGCCCCAGCTTCATACTCATGCCGTGATCTTCAACATGACCGAGCGCGAGAAGGGTCTCGACAATGGGAAACAGATGCGAGCTTTGCAGCCACACGAGATGTTCGTGTCACAGCGCTACGCCACGGCCGTTTACCGATCCGAGTTGGCTCTGCGTCTGGAAAAGCTGGGCTACGAACTGGAACGCGGCAAGCATGGACAGCCGGAAATAAAAGGCTACACGAAGGAATATCTGGAGGCTTCCAGTCCGAGGCGTGAACAGATCAAAGACCATCTCCGGGAACAGGGAATCGACGGAGCCGCGGCGGCACAGATCGCGGCCCACCATACTCGCGACCGCAAGGAACTACTCTCGCCTGGAGAAGTCCTACAGCGGCACCGCGAGTTGGCTGCACAGTACGGGCATCAGGCGGACCGCGTCGTCGCACAGGCGCGACAACATGGGCTATACCAGATGTCGGAGCCAGAGGTTCAGGCGAAGCAGGCCGTGACATGGGCGCGCGATCATGTCTTCGAGAGATCGGCTGTGCAGGACCGTCGCGCGATCCTTGAAACAGCGCTGGTGCGCGGCATGGGAGCAACCACTTATGCCCAGGTCCGGCAAGAATTCGAGCGCCGGATCGAGGCCGGGGAGTTCCGCGAAGTCTCGCGCATGGGCGCTGGCCAACAATACACGACCGCCGTGATGGTACGCATGGAGCGTGAGATCGTTGGCCGGATGCAGGAAGGCAATCGGCGCGACTACAACGATCCCATGCTGGTCTCGCCGCAAGTGCGCATCGCCACGGAGGACCGCCACCCGGAGTTGAATGCGTCGCAGCGCCAAGCAGTAGACGAAATCTTTCTTTCGCGGGAGATGGTCGTCGGTTTAGATGGCATAGCAGGCGCGGGCAAGACAACAACTCTGTCCGTGATCCGCGAAGGCGCGGAGGCCGAGGGCTACCGAGTGGAAGGTTTCGCGCCAACGTCCCGCGCGGCGCAGAAGCTCGGGGAAGCAGGCATGGAGACATCCACACTACAGAAGCATCTGGTACGTGGACAGCAGCCGGATACCGGGGAAAAACGGCTCTATCTACTCGACGAATCCTCGCTGGCATCGACCAGGCAGGTGCATGAGTTTGTGAACCGGCTCCATGCGAATGACCGCGTGTTGCTCGTCGGCGACCGTCGGCAACATGAGGCGGTTGAAGCCGGGCGGCCCTTCGCGCAGCTCCAGGATGCCGGTATGAAAACGGTGAGGCTCGAAGAGATCGTGCGCCAGAAAGACCCAGAACTGAAAAAGGTAGTCGAGCAGCTTGCACGGGGCGAAGTGCGCGAGGCGATACAGAATCTTGACCGGCAGGGGCGAGTCCATGAGATTCAAGGCCACGATGAGCGCATCGCCGCTATCGCGAAGGACTGCGCAAAAGCGCCGGAGAATACGCTGGTGATTTCTCCCGATAATCGCTCTCGCATGGAGATCAACGAGCGCGTCCATGCGGAATTGCAGCGGAGTGGCCTCGTCGGCAACGAGGAGCACCGCATCAGGACGCTAGTGCCGCGCCAAGCCCTCACCGGCGCGGACCGCACATGGGCCGAGCGCTATGAAGTCGGCGATGTGCTGCGCTATTCGCGCGCCTCGAAGGAGACCGGCATCGAGAAAGGCGCGTACGCACAGGTGAAGAGCATCGACGCGCCGAGAAACCGGCTCACAGTCGAACTGCAGGATGGCACTGGGCGAATTTACGATCCGCGGAGACAACAGGGAGTCTCGGTCTTCCGGGAGGAGACGCGGAGTTTTTCAGTGGGCGACCGCATCCAATTCACCGCGCCCGCCAACGAGCTAAAAGTTGCCAACCGAGAGTTGGGGACAATCGAGAGCATCGATGAAGACGAGCGGCTGCACTTGAAGATGGGCGGTGGCCGCACAGTCGAACTCGACCCGCGCAAGCATCCGCATCTCGATCATGGCTATGCGATGACCAGTCACTCTAGCCAGGGACAGACTGCCGATCGTGTCCTCATTCACGTGGACACCGAGTTGGGGGCTAAGGATCTGCTCAACAGCCGCATGGCATACGTTTCTGTCTCGCGTGGACGCTATGACGCGCAGATTTATACGAACAACGCACAGACGCTCGGGCAAGAACTCAGCCGAGACGTGTCGCATTCGCCCGCGATTCAGCAAGAGCCAGTAGCGCACAAGATAGAACCACAAACCACGCACACGATTCAGACCAATCAGGGTTTCGGTCTAGGTCTATGATGCGGGATTCACGAATGACATGCCCCGGATAGCCAGAGCATAGCCGAGGCCCGGCCAGTGTCAAGGCCGCGCTTCGCGCGCCGCGTTCGCGGTCGAGAGCCTTGACACTGGCCTTTGCGCCTCGGCTTATTATTCAGCTATCCGGGGCATGTCAGGTTGTGCACAAAATCTTCCTGTCTCTCCGATCTCGGCGTCCTCGATACGGCAGGTTCTGTAGGCTCGTTTAGAGTTACGGCCCACATTCCACTCGGAAACGGAAGTCAGTTCGGTGCGCAGCCCGCCGACGCCGGCGGCTACTGCGCTCGGTCCACCGCGAGATCAGGAGCGTCGCATGGATCGTGGATAGTTATCAGTGAGTGACCAATCCCACTAACCCATTGATGGCCTTATCCCAAGCTGCTACGGTTGCTCACAAGCATCCAACACTGAGAAGCAAAGGCGGACTTTGCAGAAGAGAGGCAATCATGAGGCCTAGCCAACTTGGGACAGGTTCAGTCTTGGTCCCGCTGTTTCTTGCTTTGTTCGGATCGGCGCTCGGTCAAAGCTTTCCGGGAGAAGGCCAGGGTGCCATGTGGACCGCACCCGGTAATCTTGGGAGCACTCCTGCGGTCATTCATGCTGACGCCTTTCCTGCGACCATAGGTGATGCCTGCCAGAGGATTAACGCGGCTTGGAGCGCGCTTCCCACGACCGGAGGAACGATAGACGCACGAGGGTTTACAGGTACCCAGGCTTGCTCTATCAATCCGTTCAATGGCGTCACCCAGTCCGGCATTCTCCTGCTGGGGAATGCGACCTACTCGGTTGCTGTCCCCTGGACGATCCCACCCGAGGTCAGGGTTTATGGCAGCGGACGCGGCAGCGACACGTCGACTCCGAATCCTGGTACATCGCTCCAAGCCACGTTCTCGCCATTCTCCACGACTGGAAGTGTGTCGATTCCCGCCAATTCCGCCTCCGTAACCGCAACCACGGGGACCCCCTTCACCTCATCTATGGTCGGAGCACTGTTCTTCGCTACGGACGGAACTACAACGGTTCAGTCGACCATACTTTTCTTTACAGATTCAACGCACATCACCTTAAGTATGGCGATTGGGAGCACGGCGCTAACGACGACCTCCTCCTTCAGCATCACCCCCGCAGTTGTCCAGTTCAACGCGACCGCTTCCGGCTCCACCTCCTTTGGCATCTCGATCTCCAATCTGCAGGTCGACTGCGGCAGCCTCGCACACGGGATTGGAGTTCAGAATTGGTGGGCTGAAGAACTCTCATACGCACAGGACGTGAATTTATCTAATTGCGTCGGAATCGCGTTGGATGTGGAAACAACCAGTGCTCAGAACTCCGGGCCATATGTGAATATCGCGGTCGGGCAGAGCGGCGGCGTCGGCGTTGGTGCTCCAGTCGCACAAACGCTGTGCGCAGAACTGTTCAATACCGGCGACCTGCGTGGTATCCATGGTCTCACTTGCACATCGACCGGCATTCCGGCGGTTGGAGTTGACCTCAACACACCCTCGGCGACCCTAGAAGACGCGCACTTCGAGGGCTACACAATTTGCGTCGAAGTTGGATCCCACTCCGGCAACGCAAACCGGTCGAACGGGCTGAACATTATTAATCTAAGCGGTGGGAGCAGCAGCGGCACGGGGTCGATCCTCACACTGGTCGACATCTTGAATGACCCGTCGGTAGGCGGAAGCACGGATATTAATGTTTTCGGCTTGGCCGCCCCTGCCAGTACCTCCATAACAAACCTACTAAACGACCATATAATGGGCACGATTGTTCCCTTTTCAACCGAGAAATCTCTCGCGTTTTACGTGCTTGGCAGGGTCTTAAATGCTGGCGGGGGGCGCGTGCGCTTGACGAGCAGCCCCAATTCTTCGAACGCGCCAAACGTGATGCCCTCGATAGCGCAAGCGTACACCAAAGGCAGCACATTTACTGCTCAAAACTTGGGTTGTTTTTCTGCGGGCAGTACAGTGTCAGACTGTCCACTCCCCAACAACCAGTTCGTGGGCGTCAATCTGCCTTCCTCTGGCTCGCTAGCGTTAGTTCAAACGGCAGGGGATGCCATGGTAACTCTTGACGGAACGAGAGCTACTGTCGCGGTTGGGGATTTTATCTGCGTCAGCGGAACAGCAGGGAAGGCGGTTGACGTTGGGAATACCATACCCACCAGCTGTCCTTACGGGAGCGGGGTAGGTATCGCCGCGCAAGCTGCCAGCGGCAACCCGACTGTAATTCTCGTACATTTACGCTATTTCTAGCCATCGAGTGCCATGCGAATCTTGGCCGAACTAACTGTCCAGGCCCCAAACCCTAACGTGGCGCCACTCCCTTCCCTGACAGTGTCAACACCTGAGGACTCCCAGCCGCGTCATCGGTGATGATCAGTTGGCCAGTCCTCGTCCCGGTTGCCGTCGGGGTAAACGTCACGGAAATGAAACAACCCCTGTTAGGAGCGAGGGTCGCGGGGCAACTGTTCGTTTGAGCGAAATCCCCGGTGGCCCCAATGCTTGAGATAGTAACCGTTTGCGGACCTACGCTGGTGAGCTTTACCTGCTTCGGCGGGCTCGTCGTTCCCACGGATTGTCCGCCAAATGACACAGAACTAGGCGGTGTCAGTTGAACGGCCTTAGGCACCCGTAGAACCGCACAACCGTCTTCGAGGTCAAGCCGCCCGTCCCCATTGAAATCTCCGACGGCAAACCCCTGGTACCCGCCCTTGGAGGCAAAGGTCGATATGAGTTGGAAAGTTCCGTCGCCTCTGCCTGTTAGGATTGACATGCTATTCAGAGGCGCACCCCCACCGATTTGATTAACTGCCAAATCCAGCCTGCCGTCGCCGTTGAAGTCAGCTGCGACCACCGCCAATGCAGAGCCCGGAACAGAGTAAGTTACTGGGAATCCAAATGTGCCATCGCCGTTGCCAATAAAGACCGCAACCGATGTCCCTTGCAGTGCCAATGCCAAGTCAAGTTTCCCATCACCGTTGAAGTCTGCAGCCGCCAACCCTGTGGCATATGCGGGTGCCGGTATGGAGGTCAGCGGTTGCTGGAAGGTTCCATCACCGTTTCCCAGCAAGACCCCAATGGCACCGGTAGGTTCAGCTACTGCCAAGTCAAGATGCCCGTCACCGTTGAAGTCACCGGCAACAAGCGACCCGGCGTTTGCAAGTTGAATGTCAACACTCGGCTTAAAGGTGCCGTCACCATTTCCGGACATAAAGGAGACCGTTCCACTCGCTTCGTTCGCGACAACCAAATCGAGCGTGCCGTCCTCGTTAAAATCACCGACTGCCAGCCCAGCCGGAGTTTTACCCGTACTGATTGGCGTACCACGCGTGAACGTGCCGTCGCCTTTTCCCAACAAGACTGTTATAAAGTTGTTTCCGACATCCGTAATGACTAGATCCAGCTTTCCGTCAGAGTTGAAATCCCCTGTTGCGGCTGCCCACGGGACGGCGGCAGTGGCGTAACTTGCTTTTGTCTTAAATGTCCCGTCTCCCCGCCCCAGCATGATACCGACGCTGTCGAAGAAAGCAAGATCGAGCATCCCAACATCCAGTTTGCCGTCGGAGTTGAAATCAGCTACGACTCCGGGCGTTCCAGCGCAAGTGCCCTTTACTGCCAATCCCACAGCCGGCTCTTGATTGACAACAGAAAGGAAAAGCACGTTGGAAGTGCCCCCACCTGCGGCGGGGCTCGACACTGTGACCGACGCCGTTCCTTTAGCCGCCACGTCGGTCGCTAGGATTGACGCAGTCAACTGCGTCTTGCTCACGAATGTTGTAACTCGCGCACTACCGTTCCAGTTCACCACGGAGCCGGAGACGAAGCCCACGCCATTGACCGTCAATGTGAATCCCGAGCCGCCGGGTTTGATACTGGTTGGAACAAGGGGCGCATCGATGTGAGGGACCGCATTGTTACCCGAACCCGCGAAGGCTACCCCGCAGAGAAAGGCGGCCAGCATCAAGAGAAAAAACGCTGGGCGAAAAGACATCTTGGTCAGGAACATCACACACCTCGTCAGAGTAAAAGCCTACCACGCTTGCGCCTGGGTACACATGAGGACTTTGGTCTCTAGAACAGGCGGTCTGGGCGAGGCATCATGCTAAGCACTCCCGCTTAAGCACTAAAAAAAGTGACAATCCCGACAGAGGAAACTTCAGCATAAATTCAGGAGAATCAACTATGGGGGCGAACCGATATGCCTCGTTGGCCTTGCTGTCCCTTGCAATTGCAACCAGCATGCTTTCCAATGCTCAGAACCTGAACCTGAACATTTCCGCGCAGGCGGGCTACGATAACACGATCATTACAAGCTTGTCTGACTCCAATGGCAACCCGAGCTTTCTGGTGCCGTTGAGCGGGGTGAGTCTGCAGATAAACGGCGGGAGCAGTTGTGGCATGCCTTCCCAACCGTGCCCTTTAGCTCTGATGATTGCTGGTCAATACCAAGTACTGAATTCTGCTGTGACGATCACGCTTCCGATGACTGCTGGGGAATATTTCATTTACGCGAAGCAAGATCTGGTCAACTCCAACCTCATGAGCACCGATTTTGGCTCGACGAACCTCGCTCCGGTTTACCAATACACGGCTCCAGCCTGTTCTACTTCTACCACGAACCTACAAATCTGGTTTGACCTTTCGGCCAACCTAATGAAGACCTGCGAGTCGCCCAGCATCACTTTTGCGGCGCAGCCGCTTATCGTTATCGGCGTGGCTGATGTGAACAGCAGTATGGTCATCGATCAAGTCCTGTGCGAGCCTTACCGCTTGAATCCCTACCGGCGCGTGGAGCTCCGTCGTCACCATCGCCAATAATTCCTCATACGCGAACAACAACGAGGTGGCGCTTTTCGGTATCAATACCGGTGGTGCACCATATGTGCTGAACGACGAAATCATGTCGACTCTTTTATCCGACCAGTCCCTCTCGTTCTATGTGCTCGGGATAGGGACCGGCACGACCAGAACTCGTCTAACAAGCAGCCCGAATGCGTCCAATCTGATCGGCGGAGCAACAGCTACCGCAGTAAACGGCTCTGGTGGTGGCGTTTCAGTCAGCGGAGGAACGGGCGTAGGCACTGGAAACGGCGGAAACATTACGATTCAAGCTGGAGGAGTAGTGACCGGCGGTACCGGAGCAAACGGTCAACTGCAGGTTCTACAACCCTTCACAAAAGGGAGCACAGTGACGGTAGGAAATCTCGAATGTTTCAGCGGCAGCAATACTGTGTCGGATTGTACGAGTGCAGGAAACTTCGTTGGCGTCGCCAACTCAATTAATGGACCTACCGTCTTTGTGGCAATCCACGGCATCGCTAATGTGGCCATGACCAACAGCCCACCTATAACAACCACGCCTGGGGATTTCATTTGCCAACAGTCGTCCGGACAAGCGAAAGATACCACGACCACGAATTGCACCGCCAACTTGGCGGTGGGGATTGCGACGGCTGCGGTTTCAACCAGCTCTCCTGCACCGGTAATCCTTATACGATTTTGACCTCGCCGCAACGCCGATACTTCATGGCTAGTTAGTCCCCGTTCCACTCAGTGCAACCAATTGGGGGCTGTTGCTCGCGTTGTCACCGAATGTCAATTGTCCCTTTCTCAAACCCACTTTCGTCGGAGCGAATACCACACTAACGGTACAACTCGCCCGCACAGCCAAAGACGAGCCGCAGTTATTGGTCTGAGAGAAATCCCCTTTGGTGTGGATACCCGAAATTCTCAACGGCATCTCCCCGGTATTGGTCAATTGTACCTGTTGCGGAGAACTCGTCGTCCCCACTACTTGCGCGGCGAAATTCAGGCTGACAGGACTGGCCTGAGCAGCGAGAGGAGTCTGCAAGTAGAGACTGGTTGACCCAAATGCTGAACCCACCGCTAAATCAAGCCATCCGTCACCGTTAAAGTCGCCAGCAACCAGCGTGTCGGACTCCAAAACTGATGTGTGTAGATTTATGACCGACCTAAAACCTCCTCTAGCATTGCCCAGGAGAATCGAGATCGTATTTGCCTGAGTAGTGCTGTTGTAGGTCGGCACGGCGACATCGAGAGCCCCATCTCCATTGAAATCGCCAAGCGCGAGTCCGCCCATCGACTGGGTTGGCAATCCGTACCCCACCGGAGATCCAAACGTACCATCGCCATTACCGGGAAGCACGTAAACATTGGAAGACCGGCCCCCTACCACCAAATCCAATTTCCCGCTAGGTTGAAGAGCAGCAGCAGCCAACGACTCAGGAGCCTCGACAGTAATAGCCGGCAAGACCTCAAACGTACCGACGCCATTGTTAAGCAGAATCGCAACAGCATTGGATGCCGTACTAGCTACTGCCAAGTCGAGCTGACCGTCGTTATTGAAATCACCCACCGTCAGAAACATACCCAGGTCACCTACCGTTCCGAGAGGGTAACTGGTGGCCGATTGAAATGTTCCGTCTCCATTTCCAAACACGATTGAGATTTGCCCTGAGTAAGTGCCTAGACTATTGGCGTCCGCGACTGCCAAATCCAGGTTGCCGTCGTGATTGAAATCGCCGGCCGCTACGGCAAAAACATTTGTGACTCCAGGCAAGGGAATGCTTATGGGACTCTGAAACGTGCCGTCTCCGTTACCCAATAATAGAAACGCCCCACCGCATCCCTGTGCGAGATCCACAATTCCGTCACCGTTGAAATCCGCTGCAACAAGATTGCCCGCGCCGCATGAGCCATCCGTGGAAACAAGGATTGGCGTTTGGAAAGTGCCGTTTCCGTTGCCGAGAAAGACTTCAATTCCAGAACCACCTAGGACCATGGTCGCAAGATCTAGACGACCGTCGCCATTAAAATCCCCCACAGCCTCCGCCGTCTCTGAAGCGCTGACCGATTGCCCGGCCATCACGATCGTCTGCACCTGGTTAAGGACGGGAAGAAAAACTACGTTCGAAGAGCCGCCGCCTGGAGCCGGGCTCGATACTGTGATGGAGGCCGTCCCCTTGACTGCTATGTCGGTCGCGAGGATACTTGCCGTCAACTGCGCGTTGCTTACGAAGGTCGTAGCTCGCGGACTGCCGTTCCAATTCACCACGGAACCGGAGACAAAACCCGCGCCATTCACGGTTAATGTGAATCCCGAGCCGCCGGATTTGATACTCGTTGGAACCAGAGGCGAATCGATGTACGGGACGGCGTTGTTGCCTGAACTGGCAAATGCCATACTGCACAGGGCGGCGAGCACCAATAGAAAAAACGCTCGGTGAATAGAGATCTTAGGGAGCGACATCACACACCTCACCAACATCAAGCCTACCACGCTCGTCAGAGGGCACACATGGGGCCTTTGGTCTCTACGGCGTAGTCACGCGGCAGGGCATCATGCTAAGCACTTCCGGTCAACCACTGAGGAGGTGACAATCCAGACAGCGGAAACTTCAGCAAAAACACAGGAGAATCAACTATGGGGGCGAACCGATGTGCCTCGTTGGCCTTGCTGTCGCTTGCGATCACCACCAGCATCCTGTCCGAGGCTCAGAACTTGAACTTTAACATTTCCGCGCAGGCTGGCTACGACAACACGATCATTACAAGCCTCGTGGATTCAAACGGCAACCCACTTTTTCTTACAGGCAGCGGAACATCGACCCTAACCATCAATGGTACGACAACGCCTTTAGTTTTGATGATCGCCGGTGTGTACCAGAAACTGATAACGTCTCCGGGACTCGCAGTGACGAACGGTTCAGGTGCCCCGCAACTTCAATTCGTTTACGCATCGCAAGATATCGCGAACCCAACGTTATTGAGCACCGACTTCGCTACGACCACGTTAGCGCCCATTTACTCGTACATAGCACCCACGGGTGCCACTACTGGACAGTTTTGGTTCGATCTGTCGACGAACCTCATGAAATCCTGGAACGGATCGGCGTTTGTGCCAACCCCTGCAATTTTTCTTGGTGTGATTGATGTGACGACGGCACCATCAATCGATGCGATTTTGTGCGAGCCTTATAGGTTAAATCCGTACCGGAGAGTCGAACTTTTCGGCACGGCCGTCAATGGCGCTCAAAAATATGTGAATGCAGGGATGGTCACGGCGACCGACGGATGGCAACAGTATTCTGTGTTTGAAGCATACGGTTCCGGGACCGTTGTGCAGCCTCCCGCATGGACCGCAGCAGCACCGACCACGGGGCTTATCATTTTCTCGCAGAATCCAGTTCTAATTGTCGCAAGCGCATCGATGAACGCCAACACGAAGGGTGCACCTGGAGGCACTGGTGGAGCAGGCGCGGGTGGCGTGGGACAATCGGGCGGGTGCGCAGGAGCGGGTGGGGGCGGCGGATTTGATTCAGCCGGTACTGGCACTCCTGGAGGGAACGGAGGAGGAAGAAGTTCATGGGCTGCGGAAGGATCCTTTATCGGCGCTGGTGTGGGCGGCACTAGCGGCACGCCAACTGGCACGAAAGGCCAAAACGCAACCATTCAGGGGTCGCCAGACACCAGAGAAGTTATGCCACTGGCCTGCATAGGTGCCGGAGGAGGGGCAGGAGCGGGTGACAGTATGCATAACGGGGGAGCGGGAGGATCTGGAGGAGGGGTGATCATCATTCGCGCCCCCTCGATCTTGATAGATTCCGCATCAACCGTTACTGCTGGAGGGCAAAGGGGCGTCAACGGTTCTGGAGGCTCGGCTTCTGGAGGCGGCGGTGGGGGAGGAGGGACCGCACTTTTGCAAGGGGTCTTCGTAAATCAGAATGGCACGCTCCAAGCGGGTGGGGGCGGAGCAGGAACGGGAGGCAACTCCGGAGGCGGAGGCGGGGCAGGGTTTTTCGCAACGGTCAAACTTCAGTGACAGATTGGAGACAACACGCGACAGTCTTGCCGATTCCTCACTGGATCACTCGTCCAGCGCAGAATCATTTCGCCTTCAGTACGGTCTGCCATAAGTGTGTCGTACGCTCTACGCCCATGTGCGCTAACTCGCTCCTCTTCAATACCAGACCAGATTGCTTCGCAGTGACATTGTTCGAAAGGCCGGATTCCGGGCACCCTCCGGGCACCCAGACCGATGTCTTGTTGGCATCTCATTGATTTTGTTGTGTCGTGCATGGAGTAAGCTGGACGTGCAAGTTGTTGTTTGTAATTGGGTTGGCGACCCTTTTAAGGCATGGGTCGCAGGTTCGAATCCTGCCGCGCTCACCATGTTTGTCTTTTCTTTGATGCGGTCAACCACTCTTCAGGCCTTGGCCGAGCGCTGCTGTTTCCCGGCGGGTGCCTTCAGAGTTCGTGCGGCGAGTTCTCCAATCAAAGGCACGGATTCAGGAATGGTTAACTTGCGCTCAGGCAATTGAGATCCCGTTCGAATCGCCTCACAGAGCATTTCCAGCGCGAGGTCGGTGTTGGGACGAATATAAATTGTGGCCGCCAGCAGGCCGCTGCGCACCCAAGACTGGCCTGTCTTCGGTAAACCGTCGCAGCCCGTGAACGGTATCTTTAACCAACGTTCGCGCTCACCTTCTGCCAGTTCCGCGAATGCTTTTCTCGCGCCCGCCGCCATACTGTCATCCTGGGCTCCGACCAGATCGATGGACGTTTCCTGCGAGGTCCGCAGCCGCAGCCAGGAACTAACGGCGCGGTGTGCGCTCTCCTCGGTCCAATTGCCCCGCATCGTCTTCACTTGAATGTTTGTCGGCTTCGTCAGGTTCATGCCGGCGGTCCTTTCTTGCGCGGCCGAACTTCCCGCCGGCCCCTCGACGTAAAGAATCGATCCGCCCTGCGGTAGCAGCGCCGCAAATTGCCTCCCTTGAATCTTGCCCACCTCCAGGTGGTCGGAGCTGAGGGAGAAAACCGGGACCTTGCACCCCTGCCGCAATTGCTGCAGGTAGTCCGCGTCGTGGTTCAGCACGACCCACCCAATCCCCGCGCCCACTGCGGCGCGGGCCACTTGCGGGAATCCGGTTCCCCCCGCGGGCTCGAACACGATCGCATCCGGACGCGAAACCGCAGCACCCTGAATGACGCGCAGCAACTGCTGGCTTTGCGTCACCGCGTCATTGTTGGCATGAACGATGGTGAGTTCGACTCCCAGACGGCGCGCCACTTTTTCCGCCGCCGCTGCTTGCTCTTGCTGGTAGTCGTTGTCGTCGTTCGTGAGCGAGACTAGAAAACTGAGCTTCTTCATCACGGTACCCAGTCTCGATCATAGTCAACAACGGCGCGGGCCAGGAGTAACCAGAGTAACCATGCGCTCCAGGAAAAGACTCAAGTCTTTCGGGATTGATGTTTCTTGAAGAACTGCCCGCGATATTTCGCGTCGCGAAAGGCCTCCGTGCCTCCGGAACGCGTAGTCGAAAACGCGCCCGCCAGGTTGCCTGCCGCCAGGCACGCCGGCAACTCGGCGCCCCGCACAAATTCGTGCAGGAAGCCGGCATCAAAACTATCTCCCGCCCCCACCGCGTCCACAGCCTCGACCTTAAGCGCAGGACTTACGAAGCGCTCGCCTCCGCGTTGCGCCAGCGCGCCTTCGCGGCCCAGTTTCACCACCACCAGCGGCACCATCGCCGCCAGTTTTGTCACCGCCGTTTCCACGTCGCCGGCTCCCGTCGCCTTCTGCACCTCCCGTTCATTCGGCAAAAAGACGTCGACATAGCGCAGCGCCTCACGCAACCCGCCCTCCCAGCCGTCGTCCGGATCGTCGTTGGTATCAAGTGAGGTGGTGAGTCCTGCCTCCTTCATTCTCCGAAACAACTCCGGTACTCGCGGCCGTAGCCCGCGCTGCAAATAAAAAGAAGAAAGATGGAAGTGCCGCGAGTCACCCAGGTAGTCGAGGTCGAGGTCCTCCCACGCGAGCTCCGCAATCGTTCCCGAATACGTCACCATATTGCGCCACGCCGCGCGCTGCAAAATAACGGTGAGCCCCGTCTTGATCGCGCCCGGCACGCGGCGCACCAGCGAAACATCCACGCCGCCTTGCTGCAGCGGTTGCAAAGCAGTTTGACCCAGTTCGTCATCTCCGATGCGTGACTGAAATCCCACCCGGCTGCCTAAAGCCGCAAGATTGTGCGCCAGAATCGCCGATGATCCACCCAAAGTCAACATCATGCGATCGGCCAGCAGTTCGCGCTCCGGCGGCAATTCGTCCGGAAGCCCGTACATAATCAGGTCAAGATTCAGTTCGCCGGCGATGGTGACGTCAAAACGTGGCATAGGAAAACCAAGTCAAAATGATTTCTAATGGATTGTGTTTCTCCGTGACTCAGTGACTCCGTGGTGGATTCTCCCGCTGACCCTCAAACCAAAGTGATCTCAGTCCCCGCCTGCTTCAACACCCGCAGATCGGACTTCGGAATGCCGCGATCGGTAATCACTTCCTGCAGCGCCGATGGCGGCGCGATCAGTGATAGGCTGCGCCGCCCGAACTTGCTCGAGTCGCAAACCGCAATCGTCCGCTTCGCCACCTCCACCATCACCCGGTTCACCTTCGCTTCCAGCAGATTGGGCGTGCTCAATCCGTAGTGCACGTCGAAACCATCCACTCCCAGGAACAACAGGTCAGCACTCAATCGCCGCAACGTCTCCTCGGCAATCGGCCCGACCAGCGAAAATGAATTCTTCCGTAACGTGCCGCCGGTCAGAATCACTTCCACCGCGGTCCCGGCCAGTTCCGCCGCAATGTTCACGGCATTCGTAACGATGGTGAGATTCCGGAACTCCCGCAGCGCCCGCGCGATCGCGGTAGTGGTAGTGCCCGAGTCCAAAATCACAACTTGGCCTTCGCTGACTTTTCCGGCGGCGGCTTCCGCAATCTTCAGTTTCTCCTGCCGGTGCAGTTTCTCTTTTTCGCGCAGGGTCGGATCTTCCAATACGCTCTCGCGCGCCGGCAGCGCTCCTCCATGCGTGCGGTGCACCTGGCCATGCGCGTGCAGAATCTCCAGGTCTTTTCGGATCGTGACTTGGGAAGTCTGGAAGTGCCGCGAGAGTTCCGTGACCAGCACGCGGCCCTGCCGGTTCATGATGTCCAAAATGGCGCGGCGTCTTTCTTCGTTCAGCACTCGAATCCACTTTCTAGAACACATCTCACAAATCGTTTTGAAAGAGCACAGCTTTCGGAGATCGCGGAAAAACTGTGGTTCCTTCACCGAATCGGGAAGGGCACGAGTTCCACTCGTGCCGTACCCCGTCCAAAATCAATGCGGCTTCCAGCCGCTGAGGTTTAGCTCCTCCTCTCGCGGCGCTGGTATCGCAACCTTTTTCAGCCAAGCAGACCAGAGCCAATAAAGCGCGGCCAGCAGCTTTTGTTTCGGATTTCTTTTTATAGCGTTTGCTTTCGTTTGTCCACTGGAAAGATTTCGCCGCCCGCGCGCTGGGTCCGCGGTGTGCAAGCTTCCGTCGCAACTGGTTCGTGCGCCGACCTCAATGAAATTGATCCCCGTAAATCCTTTTCTTGTCACCAGTTGGGAACCAAACGCGATGATAACCAACCAAGTACCTGCCACCCATGAACGATTGTTTACCCCCGAACTTCTACCGTAATCTCAATCTGAACACATAGACAGTTTGCTTTCGATGCGTGGCGATTGTTACGAAAGCCGAACAAGGGAGATGCCGACATGCTGACCCAGTCCGACGAGCAACTTTTTACCCGCTCTCGCAGCGTAGTTTCCCGCGTCGTTGCCGGCGAAACTCTCGTCGTCCCGGTGCGCGGCAAAGTCGGAGATCTGGCCTCCATCTTCAGCTTCAACGGCACCGGCTCTTTGATCTGGCAGTTGCTGGACAAACCCCACTCGCTCGCGGAATTAGTCGAAGCCGTGGAACGGGACTACGAAGTTAAGCCGGAGCAAGCGCAGAAAGATGTAAACAAATTTCTGGACGACATGTTCTCGGTGGGACTGTTAGACGTCAGCCCAAGACTCGCAGCTACAACAGAGATGCCCGCGGCAGTCATGACCGCACCAGAACCAAACGGCCAGGCAGTGTTGGAAGCAACAGGCTCGCGGTGACAGCGTTCGCGCCGCACCCAGCCAGAGGGGGAACTTGGATCAACTAAGTTACGGAACGTTCAGCGCAGATTTGCACCAGCGTGAGTCCGGCGAGCGCATGCCGCTGCAGGTTTCCATCGAAGTGACGCGGCGCTGTCCGCTCGAGTGCCAGCACTGCTACAACAACCTACCCATGGGCGATCAAGCCGCCCGCAGCCGCGAAATGACCACGGAAGAGCACTTCCGCGTGCTCGACGAACTCGTCGACATGGGCTGCTTCTGGCTGCTCTACACCGGCGGCGAAATTTTTGCCCGCAAGGATTTTCTCGAAATCTACACTTACGCCAAGCAGAAAGGATTTCTGATCACCCTCTTCACCAACGGCACCCTCATCAACGAAAAAATTGCCGACTACCTGGTGGAGTGGCCGCCCTTCGCCATCGAGATCACTCTGTACGGCCGTACCAAAGAAACCTACGAGGCGCTGACGCAGATACCAGGCTCCTACGAAAGATGTCTGCGCGGCATCAAGCTGCTGAAGGGAAGAGGCCTCCCGCTCAAGCTGAAGACGGTCGCCACCAGCATCAACAAACACGAAATCTTCGCCATGAAGCAATTTGCCGAGGAAGATCTCGGTGTTGAGTTCAAGTTCGACGGCCAGATTAATCCGCGCATTGACTGCTCGCAGAGCCCGCTGGCGGTACGGCTCACACCGGAGGATCTCGTTGCTCTCGATCTCCACAGTCCGAAAAGAGTAACCGAATACCGCAAGCTGATGCAGCATGATTTGGAAGGCCCGCCCCCCCTGGCGCAAGACAGCACTGTTTATTTCTGCGGCGGTGGTGTGAATGGTTTCGCAATCAATGCCCTCGGCGAGATGAGCATCTGTCTGATCTCACAACAGGAGACGTTCGACATCCGCCGGGTGGGCCTCAAGCAGGCGTGGGAGGATTCACTGCACAAAGTGCGAACACGCAAACGCACGCGGGTCACGAAGTGCGTAGAGTGCCGGATTCAGTCGCTCTGCGGGATGTGCCCTGCCAACGGCGAGATGGAAAGCGGCAACCAGGAGAGTCCTGTCGAGTTTCTATGCAATGCAGCGCACCTCCGAGCGATGGCTCTGGCAATCGATGTCCCAAAGCACGGACAGTGTGAATTCTGTAGCGGTGGAAGTGAGCATGAGGCTCTGTCGGAGTCGGCGCGCCGAATCACGAGCAAGGAGATCGACGTGGCGAGTTGGGTAGGGCCGCAGCAAATCCTCCCAATACTGAACAATTCCCATGCGACGGGCGGTTGCGGGAGTTGCGGGAATCATTGACCGTACGACAGCCATTGGGGTGCTGAATGGATCACGAATCGAAACAAATCGACGGCAAGAAACCGTATGAACCGCCGCAGCTTGTAGCTATCAGTCTACGTCCGGAAGAGGCAGTCCTGGGGCATTGCAAAATCTCCGGGGCCACAGGCGCTGGCGGCGGCTGCCAGATAATCGGACTTTGTCCGAGCCAGGGATCATAGGAAATGATTGTGACTCTAGCGACTAGGGCGGTAATGGTCGAAGGTCTCGCGTCGGAGCCTTCGCGCTGCACCGAGCGGGATGCAGCCCACTCGAGTTGGTTCCACGTGGGTGGCGTGTCAGTGCGCCTCGCGGGTGCTTGCAGCGCAGACGTTGCGTTAATCCCGTCGCTGGAGCCCTTCCGCGTCGACGCAAGGGCAGCCGACATAAATATCCAAGTGGGATGGATCGAGAAAATTCCCTTTAAGTCCGGGCTGGAGCTTTTCGACTCCGGGTCCGTCTGGCGATTGTACAAGGACGAAGCCGGATTCCAGTTCGACTTCACCGCGCCCATTTATGGAGAGCAACCTTACAAGAGATTGCTTGTCGATAATCAATTCCGCCAGGCCACATTGCAAATGAATGAAGAATCTTTCGTGAGCATCAACGGTGCTGCGGATCCGCTTGAATACCCCCTCGACGAACTCCTGATCATGCACCGCCTCACCCAGGAGCAAGCCATCGAACTCCACGGAGTCGGCATCGTCGGCCCCGACGGCGCAAGCAACCTGTTCATCGGCCACTCCGGAGCAGGGAAGAGCACAACCGCGCAGCTCTGGACCTCACTTCACCCGGTAGAAATCCTCAGCGACGACCGCATCATTGTCCGCGAAGACAAGGTTCGTGGAGACAAAGTTCGTGAAGATGCGACACATATCTTCATGTACGGCACCCCGTGGCACGGCGAAGCCCATTTTGCCCTGCCTCAACGCGCCCCGCTGCAACGCATTTTCGTTCTCGAACATGGTCAAGGCAACGCGCTCACGCGGCTGACCCGCAGCCAGATGGTTGCCGAATTGTTTGCCCGCAGCTTCGTCCCATTTCACAGCCACGAGTACGTCGACTCCGCCCTGAGCTTTCTGGAGCGAGTCGCCGACACCGTCCCGTGCTATCGCTACTCTTTCGAGCCAGACGAACGCGCCGTGGAGAGGATTCTCAACTTCCGTGACTGATAGCCCGAACCAAGATCGCACTAATGAAGACCGCACTGATACCGATCGCTCTAATAAAGATCGCGTGAGCACGGATTGTGCCTCTACCGATTGCGCAGAAGTAGCTCGCACCAGTACACATGAAGACCGCCCGCAATCCCGGCAGTTCGAATCCTTCAGCATGGACTTACTGCAGGCCGGACTTCGCGTACGCTTTCAAGCCCGCGGCGCTAGCATGTCCCCGACCATTCGTGACGGAGAGATGGTTTACGTAAGGCCCGCGTCCGAGTCGCACCTGCGCCGCGGAGACATTGTGCTTGTCAAAAACGGCTTCGGTTTCCGCCTGCACCGCCTCATCCATGCCGACCCTCGCCGCGATGTCTTCATCACCCGCGGCGACTGCGGCCTGCAAGATGATCCCGCTGTGCACCGCGATCAAATTCTTGGCGTAGCGGTAGCCAAAGATGTGTGCGTCGGAACAAGAGTGATGCGCGCGAAATTCCGCGGACCAGCCGGACGCTTCTTGCGAGTCGCAGCCCGCAGTCAATTCATACCCATGAAACTCGCGAAACTGGCGGGGTTGCGCTGGCCCTCGCGCCCAAAGCCGCTTCGCGCCTCACCGCGCCCCGCGCGCCAAAGCGCGCCCAACGTCCTCAGCGCCCTAGCCTGCCTGCTGGCCTTAATGGCCGTGCCCTATGCTCGCGCCCAAGTCGTAATCGATACCAACCCCAGCACTAGCGCCGCCGCCGATCTTATCGGACCGGGCACCCAGACGCTCAGCTTCAATCACACCACATCGACCACTGCCAACCGCATCTTGCTCGTCGGCGTTTCCATGAACATTGCCAACGCGCCGACCACCGGAGTGGTCAGCGTCACCTACAACGGCACGGCCCTGAATTTCGTGGGCGCCCAGAACGATGCGGCCAACACACGCCGCATAGAACAATGGTATCTGCTCAATCCAGCATCCGGAACCAACCTGCCCATCGTCGTTTCCGTCAACGTCTCCGCGGCAGCGACCGTTGGCGTAGTCGCCGGAGCGACTGTTTTCACCGATGCCGATCAGACCATTCCACTCGGTAGCTTCGCTTCCTCTGACGGCGAGTCCACTGGTTGCATCGCCAGCACCGCCGCCGGCAACTCACAGTGCAACTCGCAGGTCAATGCCACGAGCGTGGTCAATGGGATGGTCTTCGACACGCTGGCCGTGGGCCTGGGGACGATCGCCGTCAATAGTCCCCAGGTGTCGCAATGGAACCTAGCCACCGGCGGAGCCAGACCCAACGCGAGTCAGGAGATCACCGGAACCGGCAGCACCAGGGCGGGCGCACCCAGCGTGCCCCTCGCAGAAAACTTCAACGAAGTTCTGAATCTCACCTCCGTTACCCCCGGCGCCATCGGACTGAACCTCAGCTCCATTGCGCCCGCTACTACCGCCTTTACTCTTACCAAGGTTGCCAACGCGTTTGGAGGCCGTACCGTCTACACCGGAACCATCACCGGCGGCGCTGGCAATGCCTACGTCGGCGCTACCGTCGTTGTCGCCGGGTTCACCAACGCAAACGACAACGGAACATTTACATGCACCGCATCCAGTAACACCACGCTGACGCTCAACAATCCGAATGGCGTCGCGCAGACCCACGCTGCCACCGCTAACGTCACCACCAGCGCGGTCTACACGGGCACCATCACCGGCGGCGCCGGCAATGCCTACGCGGGCGCCACTGTCGTAGTGACCGGGTTCACCAATGCCGGCAACAACGGAACATTCACCGCGACCGCTTCCTCGGCCACCACGCTCACTCTCAAGAACGTGGCTGGAGTTGCCGAGACGAATCCCGGAACCGCAACTATCTCCACCGGCACCAGCACCGTTTATACGGGAACGATTACCGGAGGCATCAACAACGGCTTTGCCGGCGACAGTTTCATCATCGCCGGATTTACCAATGGCGTCAACAACGGCACTTTCACCTGTACCGCATCTACAACCACCACACTGACGTGCGCCAACACCGCCGGCATCGCGGAAACACACGCCGGAACCGCCGCCACCAACGGCACCTTCAACTGGGCGGAAGGGGCGGTTTCGGTAAATCCCAGCACTGCCGATATCGGAGTCACCACCGCCGTTGCCAGCGCTGTTTTTCTGGGCCAGAATACCACTTACACCACGACTGTCTTCGACAATGGTCCCTCGCCCGCGAACACCCCGTCTGTTACGCTCACTTGGCCGGCGAGCATGGCTGTGGTGTCCATCACGCCCAACTCGGGAACGAGTTGCACTGCTGCACCTCCTCCCATTACCTGCACGCTGCCGACTCCGTTTACCAGCGCCATGACCGCGACCGTCACCGTCGTCGTAACTGCGAGCGCGTCCGGCGCCTACCCTGAAACCGCCACGGTTACCGATTCCGGCGCGCCGCCCGATCCCAACACCGGCAACAATTCATACACATCCGTCGCCACCGTCCAGGCTCTCGCCTGTGGAACCGTTTCCCAGGCCGCGCCGGGAACCAATCTGACGGGAGTGCTCAACACTTACTATCCCGGAACCGCCAACGTCGCCGCCGGCGCAACTTCCATTCCCGTGGGCACACCCACGGGAGCCGGAACTGCAATCGCAGCCGGAACTCTCTTGCTTGTGATCCAGGTGCAGGACGCCAGTATCAACGATACGAACAGTGTCGTCTACGGCAACGGCAGCACAGGCCAGGGGTTCACCGCGCTGAATAGCGCGGGTGATTACGAATTCGTCACCGCCACCGGACCCATCAACACCGGCTCAGTTCCGATTGCAGGAGCCGGGGTAGGCGGGGGATTGGTCTTCGCCTATCACTCCGCCGCAGCCTCGGCGACCGCCGGGCAGAGCACCTACCAGGTAATTGTGGTTCCGCAGTACACCACCGCCTCATTCAATGCGACCACTCCCCCAACTGCTCTTTCCTGGAATGGATCCACCGGTGGCGTACTCGCCTTGGATACTTCCGCTACCCTCACTCTCAACGGTGCAACCGTCTCTGTAAGCGGCCAGGGTTTCCGCGGCGGCGCCGGTATGCAACTGCAAGGCGGCGGCGGCGCCAACACGGACTATCGGCAGCCCGCGCCCACCGCGGGTTATACCGGAGCTCCGGTGGCCGGTTGGGATGCTCCCAAGGGCGAAGGAGTCGCGGGCACTCCGTCTTGGGTTGAATCTGGCGGTACTTTCCTGGCGACCGGCACCGGCTATCCTAGCGGCACCGCGGGCACAGACGGCAGCATGGCCCGGGGCGCACCCGGCAATGCTGGCGGTGGCGGTACCGACGCCGATCCCCAAACTGCATCTCCCGGCGGCAACGATGAAAATGCCGGCGGCGGTGGCGGCGGCAACGGCGGTGCCGGTGGCTTCGGCGGCGACTCCTGGAACAGTAATTTGAGCACCGGCGGCGAAGGTGGCCCGGTGTTTCCTGCCACCATCAATCGCATCGCCATGGGCGGCGGCGGTGGCGCCGGCACCCGCAACAACTCCAATGGAGACAATCAGGCCAGCGGCGGATCAGCGGGCGGTGGAATCATCATCATCCGTACCTACGGCCTGAGTGGCACGGCCACTCTCACCGCGAATGGAGCCAACGCCTACAACGGAACTTTGAATGACGCGGGCGGCGGCGCTGGCGCGGGCGGCAGCATCGTCGTTCTCTCCGCCAACGGCGGCGAGAGTGGTCTTACCCTGCAAGCCAGCGGCGGCACCGGCGGCAACGCATGGCAAATTGAACCCTTCACCTGGGGAAATCGTCACGGCCCCGGTGGTGGTGGCGGCGGCGGTGTCGTTCTGGTGTCGGGCGCTCCCGCGAGCCTAAGCGTCGCCGGCGGAGCGAATGGCCTGACGGAAACTCCCGGCGTTCCCTACGGCGCCACTCCCGGCGCTGCCGGTTTCAGCGTGACCAACGCTACTCTCGCGCAAACTTCCGGAACCCTGTCGGGTGCGCAATGCACTCCCGACATGACCCTCGCCAAGACTCACGTCGGAAATTTCACTCGCGGCTTGACCGCCACCTACACCATCCCGGTTTCCAACCTCAGCCCCTACGGACCCTCGAGCGCCACCGTCACCGTCAACGACACGTTGCCTCTGGGTGTGGTCCCAATCAGCGCCAGCGGTGCTCCCTTTTCCTGTTCCATCGTCTCCCAGACCGTGAGCTGCGTCGATTCGAGTGTCATTCCGGCGAACACCACCTATCCCATCACCATCATCGCCAACGTGGCGCCGACCGCTCCCTCCATCGTCACCAACACCGCGGTCGTGAGCGGCGGAGGCGAGATCAACCTCTCCAACGACACCGCGACCGACGTTGCGACAGTCGTCTCCAGCGCTGACCTGGCCGTCACCAACGTGGCCTCGCCCGACCCAGTCGCTGCCGGCGGCAACATCACCTACACGCAAGTAGTCACCAATAACGGTCCCAGTGCCGCCGACAGCGCCACCCTGGTGCAGGCAACTCCAGCTAACACCACATTCGTATCCATCGCCGCCCCTGCCGGCTGGACTTGCACCACTCCGGCCCCAGCCGCCTCCGGCAACGTGGTCTGCTCCACGTTAAGCATGAGCGGAAACACCGCAGCTACGTTCTCGCTGGTCGTGAAGGTGAACACCGGCGTCGCCAGCGGCACGGTTATCGCCGACACTGCTACAGCCAGTTCGTCAGTGAGCGATCCCAATTCGGCCAACAATTCTGCCACCGCTTCCACCGTCGTCGGCGCAACGGCTGGAGCTGAGTTGACCGTGACCAACGTTGCCGCGCCCAATCCCGTCGTGGCCGGTAACAACATCACTTATACGCAAGTCGTAACCAATACCGGAACAGCCGCCGCCACCGGACCCGCATCCTTCTCCGAGGGGACTCCCACCAACACCGTGTTCGTGTCGATTGCCGCGCCAGCGGGTTGGACCTGCACGTCACCCCCTGTAAATTGCACGAACCCCAGCGTGGCCGCGGGTAGCTCGGGAACATTCACCGCCGTCTACACCGTGAACGCTGCCACCGCCAGTGGCACCACCATCACCGACATCGCCACCGTCAATGCCGGCAACCAGGCCTTTGGCGCCAACTCCGCCACTGCCACCGACATCGTCGCCACTGCAGGCCAAGCCGATCTTGCCCTCAGCACCACCGCTACCCCGCTCACCGTTCTCTCTGGCAATAACATCACCTACACTCAGGCCGTAACTAACAACGGCCCCTCTGCCGCTTCCACCGTCAGTTTCACCGAAGCGATTCCCGCTAACACCACATTCGTTTCCGTCTCCGCCCCGGTAGGCTGGACTTGCACCACCACCACCTCAGTAACCTGCACCGACCCGACCTTAGCTTCCGGCACGTCGGCCGACATCATCGTGGTCGTCAATGTCGCTCCCTCGATTACAGTCGCCTCTATTACTGCGAACTCCTCCGTTTCTTCTTCCGTCACTACCGATCCCAACCCCACCAACAACAACACGACCATCACCACCAACGTCGCCGTAGCCTGCGACTTGGCGGTGACCGACAGGGGAACTCCAAGCCCAGTCGCTGCTGGCGGCACCATCACTTATACCCAAGTCATCACTAACTCCGGGCCCAGCAATTGCAGCGCCGGCACCTTCAGCGAGGCGTTGCCCAACAACACAACCTTTGGCTCCGTGTCGGTTGTCACCACCGGCGGCGGCACGTGGACTTGTCCCAATGCTTCTCCGGTCGCCTGCACGAATCCAAGTGTTCCCCCCGGTTCCACCGGAACCATCACCGCCATCTATAACGTACCTGCAGGTACCGGCGCGGGGACAGTAATCAACGACACCGTCACGGTCGCGACCACCAGTCACGACACCAATCTGGCCAACAACACCGCTACAGTCGCCATCGGGGTTGCCTCCGCTGGGCAAGCTGACTTGAGCGCGACCAACTCGGCCAGCCCCAATCCGGTCAACGCAGGCAGCAACATCACTTACACCCAGACCGTGACCAACAACGGTCCGGGCCCCGCCAATGCTCCCGTGCTCACTGAAACCCTCCCCGCAAATACCACCGCCGTCTCGCTCACCAGTTCGTCCGGATGGTCGTGCACTCCTCTGGCCAGCCTCACTTGCACTGCACCGGGCGCTATGGCGGCCAACACTACCGCGTCCTTCACTTTCGTGGTGACGGTGAACAACAACGTCGCCGCAGGATCCACCATCACCCAAACCGACTCAGTCACGTCGACCACCGGCGATCCCAATCCCAACAACAACCACGCATCCGCCAGCGTGCAAGTGGCTGACTCCGCCGACTTGTCGTTGACCAATTCCGCCAGTCCAGTTCCGGTACTCGCGGCCGCCAACATCACCTACACCCAAGTCGTCACCAACGCCGGCCCAAGTGTCGCCACCGCAGCCAGCCTCACCGAGAGCACACCGCCCAACACGACATTCCAATCCGTCACTTTCCCCGCAGGATGGGGTTGTACCACGCCTGCTGTCGGCGGCACTGGACTCATCACCTGCACCAACCCCACCTTTTCCCCGGGAACTGCAAACTTCAGCATAAAAGTGGCCGTAAATGCCGGAACGGCCTCTGGCACCGCGATCAACGACACTGCGACTGTCAGTTCTTCCGTGTCCGATCCCAACCTCGCCAACAACACCGCAACCGCTTTGGACGTCGTCGCCACCAACACCCAGGCCGACCTGGTCACCACCAACACCGCTGCGCCTACCTCCGTCGCAGCTGGCAGCAACGTAACGTATTCCCAATCCGTAAACAACAATGGACCCGCGGCGGCCACGTCTCCAGTTACGTTCACCCAAACCACTCCGCCCAATACCAACTTTCAGTCCATCGCGGCTCCCCCGGGCTGGACCTGCGTCAAGCCGGCCGTCGGCGCTGCCGGCACCATCACCTGCACCCTAATCGGTACGCTCGCCGTCAATACCCCGGCCAATTTCACTCTCGTGCTGCAAGTGAATGCCAGTACGCCGTCGGGCACGAACATCTCAGAAACCGTCACCGCCAGCGCCTTCAACATCGTTCCCAACCTCACCACGAACAGCGCCACCGCGACCGTCGTCGTCGCCAACGCCAACAGCGCGGACATGGCCATCACCAAGACTGCCTCTCCCAGCCCCACCGTGCCTCAGGGCGACACTCTTACTTACAGTCTCGCGGTCACCAACAACGGTCCGGCCTCGGCTACTAACGTGACCGTCGTCGATCCCTTGCCTTCCAACGTCATTTATCTGTCGGCGACTACCACCGCCGGCACTTGCTCGGAAGCGAACGGCACTGTCACCTGCTTGCTGGGCACCATGGCCAATGCGGCCAACGCCACGGTTACCATCGTCACGCTCGCGGGAGCCGAGGGTGTGGCTCCCAATACCGCGACCGTTAGCGCCGACCAGACCGACCCCAATCTCGCCAACAACACTTCCACTCAGACCGAAACCATCACCGCTCCCACTCAGGTCCAGCTCCAGTCCTTCACGGCGCGTCTCAGCCAGGACTCCACCGGCGCCAACCGCGCCATCCTGTTCTGGAAGACAGGCGGGGAATCCCACAATCTCGGATTCAATGTCTACCGCGACCAGAGTGGCCAGCGCGTTCGCGTGAATCCTTCCTTGATCGCAGGCTCAGCCCTCCTCATGACCGGCGCCCTGCCCAAGCATTCCGGCAAGACGTATTCCTGGATCGATTCCTCCTCTGCCGCCGGTACCGGTGCTTACTGGCTCGAAGACGTGGACGTCAACGGCACCCACACCATGCACGGCCCAGTAACGGCGGAATCCGCCGGCAGTTCATCGTCGAATTCCGAAGCACTTCCCGCGACCACCTTGCTGTTGAACCAACTCAATCAGGCGCTGCCCGCTGCAACTTTCCATCAGGCCAGCCATCCCGTCGAGAACACGTTGCAGGAGTTCGATCCCACCTCAGCTCAAAGACAAAAGCAATTCGAACTGGCGGCTCATCCTGCCGTAAAGATCCTTGTAAAGCACGAAGGCTGGCACGTTGTCACACAGCCCGAACTGCTGAACGCTGGACTCGATCCGAACGTCGATCCCGCGCTCCTCCACCTTTATGCCGAGGCCATCGAGCAGCCCATCCAGATCACCGGCGCCACGGCTGGCCCCGGAGGCTTCGGCCCCCAGGCCACCATCCAGTTCTACGGCACGGGAGTCGACACTCCGTATTCAGGTACCCGCGTGTACTGGCTGGCCGTCGGCGATGGTCCGGGCCAGCGTATTCACCAACTTCCGCCCTCTACCGGCTCCAACCAGCCTCCGGCCAGCTTCCCGTACATGGTCGAGTACGCCCCACGCACCACCTATTTCGCCGCGCTCATCACCTCGGACGGAAACAATTTCTTCGGCCCGCTGGTCTCCTCCACAGAGCTTGACCAGACGATGCAGGTACCGCATCTCGACAAAACCTCAACTGCTCCCGCGCGTCTCGAAGTCATCCTGCAAGGCGTAATCCTCGGATTCCCCCACGACGTCGCAATCTCTCTCAACGGCTCTGCGCTCGGCAATGTCACCTTCACCGGTCAGGCCAAAGGCACGTTCCTCATGAACCTGCCCCCGGGCATCTTGCAGGAGGGATCCAACACCGTCGCCCTCACCGCTCAGGGCGGGGAATACGATACCAGCGTCCTGCAGTCCATCCGTATCGCCTATCCCCACTCTTACATCGCGGACTCTGACCGCCTCACCTTCACCGGCCGGCCCGGCGAAGAACTGAAAGTCACTGGCTTCACTAGCGCCCCGGCAGTGGTGCTCGACATTACCGATCCCGACAAACCGGTGGAACTCACTCCGCAAGTCGCGTCCGACACGACTTCGACTCCAACTCAGCACGCGCTGGAAGTCCAAGTTCCGTTCTCCACCACCAACTCATCCGCGCCCACACGCCACACGCTGCTCGCCGTGGCCACCGACCGCATCGCCTCGGTCGCCGGAATTCGTCCTAATCATCCCTCTCATTGGCACCGTGCTCAGCAAGGCAGCGAGATTGTCATGATCTCTCACGGCACCTTCGCCGAAGCCCTCCGTCCGCTGGTTCGCGCGCACGAGGCGGAAGGGAAGTCAGCCGCAGTCGTGCTGATCGATGACCTCTACGATGAGTTCACTTTCGGCGAGCACAATCCCCGCGCCATCCGCGACTTCCTCTACACCGCTACCAACGCCTGGACCACGAAGCCGCATTATCTATTGCTCAACGGCCGGGCCTCGCTCGACCCCCGCAACTATCTCGGCTTTGGCCACTTGGATTTCGTCCCCACAAAGATCGTGCCGACCACCGGCCTGATGACGGCTTCTGACGACTGGTTCTCCGACTTCAACGACACCGGCATGCCCACTATCGCCACCGGACGTCTCCCCGTCAGCACCGCGGAAGAATCCGCCTTCGTGGTCCACAAGGTGGCCACTTATGAAGGCCAATCCACCAACGGCCCCTGGACCTCGCAGGCCCTGATGGTCGCCGACGTGAACGACACCGAGAACTTTACCCAGGATAGTGAGATCGTGCAGGCGCAGTTGCCTAAGTCGCTGCAAGTCACAGACGTCTTCGCCAGCACCATGAGCGGAGCCACCGCCCGCCAGGACATCATTACCGCCATCAACTCCGGCCAGTTGCTGGTTAACTACGCCGGCCATGGCTCCGAAGAGATATGGTCCGGCGAAGATCTCTTCGACAACACCGCCGCGACTGCGTTGACGAACGGCTCGTCCCTGCCGGTATTTCTGATCATGGATTGTCTGAATGGCTTCTTCCAGGATGTATACGAAGAACCGCTGGCGGTAACTCTGATGCTCGCTCCCAACGGCGGCGCCGTGGCCGTCCTGGCATCCAGCGGCCTAAACCAGCCCGCGCCCCAAACTACCTTAGACAAACTGATCGTGAAAAACGCTATGCACCAGCCCTTCCCAGCTCTGGGCGACGCAATTCTCCAGGCCAAGTCCGGCATCACCGACGTAGGCGTCCGCAAAACCTTCAACCTGCTAGGTGACCCCGCCATGCAAATCAAACCCCCAGCCAAGAGTTCAATTCAATGACGGTCTTTATAGAAACTCCGAAGTTCCGCAGATCGGGAAGGGCACGACTTTCAGTCGTGCCATACGAGCCGGCAGAATTAACTTCGGCTTCAGCCGCTGAGGGGCGGCTCCGCTAATCATGTGGGGACAGCCGCCCTCGGCCGTCCGCCGGGCGAAGCCCGGTCAGCTGAGTGGAGCACGGCCTCTGTAAATCCCTACGAATCTACCCCGTGACCTCCGTGGTAAAGGTTTGTTCTCAGCTCTCGAGCGTCCATCCCTCAAACTCCCGCCAATACCGCCGCCCTCCGCAGCGGTTCCGCAATAGCCTTCATCACCCTCTCAAACCCCGCGAAATCCAGCGATTGCGCTCCATCCGACAACGCCCGCTCCGGACATGGATGCACTTCAATAATCAGCCCATCCGCTCCCACCGCCACCGCCGCCCTCGACACCGCCGCGATCAGACTTTGTTTCCCCGTCCCGTGCGAAGGATCCGCAATCACCGGCAGATGAGACAAATCCCGCGCCAGTGCCACCGCCGCCAGATCGAACGTATTCCGCATCTCCGTCTCAAAAGTCTTGATACCGCGCTCACACAGCACCACCTGGCTGTTACCTCCCGAAAGCAAATATTCCGCCGCCAGCAGCCACTCCTTCACCGTCGCCGACGGCCCCCGCTTCAACAGCACCGGCTTGCTCACGGTCGCGAGCCGCCGCAGTAGCGCGAAGTTCTGCATGTTGCGCGCTCCCACCTGCAGCATGTCCACATGCTCACAGATGACTTCCACGTCTTCCGTGCTCATCACCTCCGTCACCACCGGTAGCCCGGTTTCATCCCGCGCTTCGCGCAAGATCTTCAACGCCTCCAGCCCCAGCCCCTGAAAGTCGTAAGGTGAAGTCCGCGGCTTGTACGCCCCGCCCCGCAGCATCGTCGCCCCAGCCCGCTTCACCGCGTGCGCTGTGCTGATCAACTGCTCCCGCGACTCCACCGAGCAAGGTCCGGCAATCACCACAACTCCCGGTCCGCCGATCGCAACCCCGCCCACGTTCACCACGCTTCGCTCCGGCTTCACCTGCCGGCTAACCAGTTTGAACGGCTGCGCGATGGCAACCACATTCTCCACGCCCGGCGCCACCTGCAGCGCCTCGATTTCGTGGCGGCGTCCGCTTCCCACCGCCGCCACAATAGTCCGCTCCACTCCCCGCGTCACATGCGGCTGGTAGCCCGCCTCGCGAATGCGCTCGATAATGTGCGCAATCTCCTGCTCCGTCGCTTTCTCCGACATGTTGACGATCATCGATTCTCTCCTGTTTGATTGTCATCCTGAGCCAAGCGTTTTTTGCTTGGGCGAAGGATCTGGGCGAGCCGCGCGATCCATCGCGTTCTTTGCGATGCAATAATCGCGCGTTCGGCTCGCTTCCTCATCGACCCGGCGCTCTCCTGCCTGCTCCAAAAATCAAAAGCCGCGATCCAGGATCGCGGCCTTTGGCTGAAACTTGCTTGAAATCTAGTCGATCATCTCTGACTCGATCTCCCCGCACGCCCCGCCGCAGCCGCTACTAACCCAGTAGCGAAACTGCCCGGTAAACGAGGTAAATCGCGTCATGAAAAACCTTTGCCCCTCATTACGCACTGTGGCGCTCTGCAGGACGATCCGCCCGGCTACTGGATCGCACTGGCCACATTGGAGAACGCATTATTTGCGTTGGATCCGATCAGGCGGATTGTACCCACCACCAGTACCAGGATCACAGCCAGCATTACCGCGTATTCGGCAATATCTTGCCCTTCATCTTCCACCCAAATCCTGCGGATGAATTCGGACATGCTCTCCCTCCAATTCCTAGGTCTGTCCCCGGTAAAGAGGAAAGACCTGCAATCGTCGCACCCATAATGCCGCACCATCCAGTGCTTGTCAAATGTGGATACCGTGCAAAAACATCGCTGGAGATGGTCCACCCACTATAAGGCAAATACCTGATCTCCAGGGACGCTACGAGTTCTCACTTCAATCCCGCGCCTTCACCAGCAGCCGTCCCGAATAATCCACTCGCCTCATCGCTTCCGTGATTCCTCTCCGCGCCAAAAATTCATCCACCGCCTTGCGCGCTCCCTTCCAATATCCATAATCGTCAAACTGAATGATCCCGCCGGGAGCAACTTTGTCATACAGCTGCTCCAGACAAACCCGCACGCTTTCATACCAGTCCCCATCAATGTGAAGCAGCGCAATGCATTCGATAGGACTGCGCGGCAGCGTTTCCTGAAACATCCCCTTCACAAATTCCGCTCCATCTGCCACTTGATTGCGCGCGAAAAGATCTCGTACCTCATCGAGCTGTCCCCGGCAGCTTCCCGTAAACAGTTCTGCAATCTCGTAGTCCGGATCGTCCGCGGTCGGCGCCGGCAAGCCTTCAAACGTGTCGAATAGCCATAGATGACGCCGCTCTCCAAGCTGCCGCAGAGTCAGCGCCATCAGCGCCGCGCTTCCGCCTCGCGCGCACCCGCACTCCACCACATCGCCTTCGATATGGGTCCGCACCACATACCGCACGCCCTCATAGAGCGCGCGCAACCGCGCTACGCTGCACATGGTATGGCTTCGAACCTGCCGGTATAAACCTGAAAACTCAGAGGGAGAAACGAGCTGCCAAGCCTCCGCCGCCGACCGCATCACCGTATCGGTCACCAGTTCAGGATCGCGCAACCGGTAAAGGATCTCTTTAATTGGATGGCTTTCTCGCACGCGAGCCACCACTCGCTTCTCCGCCAACTGATGGGGTTCCATGGAGGATTCGGGCATGATGGGCCAACAAAGATCGGACCTGCAAAAAGTACAGAAATGATAACAGGAACCCGCCGCAATTCCGTGCAAAAGGTAAGCCGCGCAGAACCAGAAAACCGAGAACCGGAAACTAGAAACCAGAAACTAGAAACTGAGTATTGAGAACTGTTCTACAATCTTCCCGTGCCCGTCCTCCACGACCTCCGCATCACCCTCGAAATGATCAAATGGGAGCACTCCATCTTCGCGCTCCCCTTCGCTCTCTGCGGAGCCATGCTGGCCGCCTCCGGCCTTCCCACCGCCCATCAGCTTCTCTGGATCGTCGTCGCCATGATCTCCGCCCGCTCCGCCGCCATGGCCTTCAATCGCCTCGCCGACGCCACCATCGACGCTGCCAACCCCCGCACCCGCACCCGCGCCCTCCCTGCCGGACATCTCTCCCCAGCCTTTGTCGCCACCTTCGTCATCGTCTCCTGCGCCATCTTCATTCTCGCCGCCGCCCAACTCAATCGCCTCACCCTCTGGCTCTCCCCGGTCGCTCTCGCCGTACTCCTGCTTTATTCCTACACCAAGCGCTTTACTCGCTGGTCGCATCTCGTGCTCGGATTTGCCCTCGGCATCGCGCCCGCTGCCGCCTGGATCGCCGTTCGCGGCTCCCTCGACCCTCGCATCCTTATTCTTACCGCCGCCGTCACCTTCTGGGTCGCCGGCTTCGACATCCTCTACGCCTGTCAGGATTTCGACTTCGACCGCAACACCGGACTCCACTCCATCCCCCGCCACATAGGTATCCCCCGCGCCCTCTGGATCGCCCGCACCTTCCACGTAATCATGCTCCTACTGCTGATCACTCTGCTCCCCACCTTCGCCCTTGGAAAACTCGCGCTGGCCGGAGTAATCGCGGTACTGCTATTACTGCTCTACGAACATTCCCTAATCAAGCCCACCGACCTTTCCAAACTAAACGCCGCCTTCTTCACCATGAACGGCGTAATCTCCGTAGTCTTCGCCGCATTCGTAGCCGCAGACCTCCTCCTGCGAAAGTAGGGCGCAGAATAAGCCATGTGCAGACAACAGCTCTGATCGCCGTTCTCGCATCGCCACAGCACTCATCGACGCCGGGAGGCGTTTTGAGCACAATGTGTTAACAACAACTGAGTGGGACTGACCTGCCCCCAATTTTCGTTCACGTAAGAATACGACAACTTTCAGCTGCTCCATCTCCGGTTTGAGCCGGGATGGGGGAGCGCGAGGGGCAAGGGACGGCGTTTGAGTCCCTTGCCTCTCGCTCAGCTGTGTAGAAGCTCGCCGCCTGCGCCGCCGCAAATTCTTTCGGCGTGCGGTATCCCAGACTGCTGTGCGGACGCTCTTCGTTGTACTCCGTCCGCCACTCCGCGATCTTCCGCCGCGCGTCGAACAGGTTCTGAAACCAGCTCACCGTCAAACACTCATCTCGGAGCCGCCCGTGAAAACTTTCCACGCGCGCGTTCTGCGTTGGCTTGCCCGGCTGAATGTGCACTAACTCGATCTTTCGTTCCACACACCAGGCCAGAAAATGCCGACTCGTCAGTTCCGGCCCGTTGTCGCAGCGGATCGCCTGCGGCACTCCACGCTCGGCCACGATCGCTTCCAGCGCGCGTGTCACTCTCCGGCTGGCAAAACTCGTATCTACTTCCAAAGCCAAACACTCCCGCGTATACGCATCCACCACACTCAGCACCCGGATCGCCCGTCCGCACTCCACCGCATCGTGTACAAAATCCAACGCCCACTCCTGGTTGGCCGAGGTCCGCGCCACCAGCGGCTTTCCCTCGCGCACGCAATGCTTCCGTTTCTTCCGCCGAATCATCAGTCCGGCCTCCCGATACACCCGATGCACCCGCTTATGGTTCACATGGTCACCCGAACGGCCCAACAACACATGCAGCCGCCGATACCCAAAGCGCGGCTTCTTTCGCGCCAACTCCACCAGCCGCGTCCGCAGCGGCTCATCGGTTCGCTGCGACCGGTAGCAGTAACTCGCTACCGCCATCCCCATCAGCCCGCAAACCCGGCGCTGGCTCGCTGCGTACTTGCCCCGCAGCCAGTCCGCGTCCGCCCGCTGGTCTACGAGCTCCATCCGTTTTTTGCGATCAGCGCCTTCAGCATCTCTTTGTCCAGGCTCAGATCCACCACCAGCTTTTTCAACTTCGTGTTCTCATCCCGCAACTGCTTCGCTTCCTGCGCCTCGCTCACATCCATCCCACCGTACTTCGCCTTCCAGGCGTAGATCGTATGCTTCGACACTCCCACTTCTCTGGCCACGTCTTCTGCCTTGCGCCCTGCTTCCAGTTGTTTGAGCGCTCCAATCATCTGCGCCTCGGTGTGCCTGCTCTTTGACATGCCTCTTCCCCTTTCCTTCGTCCGAAATCATACTCGGACTTGTTCGGAAAACGGGGAGCAGGTCACTTGCATTCATTGCTTGACGGAGTTCACTTCCGACCTTATTCAGCAGAATAGGCTTGTCGATATTATTGAAAGCACTTCCCTCGAGACCAAAGTATAGGATCAATCTGTGTCCTCGCAGAGAAAGCTCGCCCTTGTGGATACCTCGGGTGTCGGCCAACGTTATCGATCCTGCTGGCGCCGTGACATGAACAATCTTTTCCGGACATACTTCCTGGACTTCTTTGTCACTTAGATTCATTCGACTCGTCAATCGTCTGGTCAAAGGTCTCGTGTTTCTATTTGGATTGTGTGAACCTTTGACATAGACGAAATGCGGGGATTCCATGGTGGTGTCTGTCAGATTCACGCCGACCTTTAACCACCGCAAGCACCCTGAATCCGTGTGAAAGGGTCGTGGCCGGAGCCCGCTCGGCAGAAAATCGGTATCCCACCACATGTCAGGTTTTGTAACAACCGGGAAGACCCCGAGATAGCGCGCTGCAACCGCCAGAAGATAGGGATCGCACAAGAGACACTGAACATAACGGTTTTCTAGCAATAAGGATCGAGGGACCAAATACATTGCATGGCGGGGCTGGGACGGGTCGATTCCATGGCTTGTGCCGGTGCCCGCGATCGGCATTGTCGAGTAGTTCCCTGGGACATCAGCACTCGCGAGACCGCCATATGTGGTCGTATCGAGTGAGCATGACAGGGCGAGTTCACGCAGATTTTGAACTGCTTCCTCTTTGAGTCGGCGCGGAATGACAACCACGCCATCTTCTCTGAGGGTACGAACAATTTCCGCGATACTCGGGTCGAGAGTGCCATCATCACTTAAGATACACGCCCCATCCCAGCCGACTCTTAAGTCCGCTTCTTTTCTCCTGGATTCGAGAATCCGGAAGAGGATGTCGTTCGACTTGCCGTCGGTATAGGCATAGAGCTTTTGTACGAACCAATTGCTCTCTGGCTCCGGCTCGCCAAGACGCCAGTATCGCCAGGCCCCCCTGCTAAACGCGCCGACTTTACCTAAAGCTTGCCTGAAGTTCGTAAATCGCATTCCGCTCCTTCTCTTAGTTTCGGGAAGCACAAGCCAGACCTCTCTCGAAAAATCTCGACCGATGATTCCGCAAGCAGACGATGCGGGCTGGTTCGCGTATTGTTAGATACAGGGCGTGGCGATGCGGCGATTATGGGACATCTCCTCGGGAGAGTCAATATGCCACGACCTTCACATGGGTAGGCTTGCCCACCATGCCCTGTCGTGCGGGGAGAGGTTAATTGGCGTCATATCGCGGTTACACTCATCGACACGTCAATGTGCGCTAACGCCTGATTCGCCAATGTGCTTCAAGGGCTGGAAGAGACGTGCTTACTGCGTACCGGAATACAGCAGCTCCAATGAAGGCTGACACAGGAGGAATCAACATGCAAAACCAAGAATTTCGTCAGAGGCTCCGAGGAGTAAACTATTCCCCGCGCACGCAATGCAGCGCCAAACAAACATAAAGGAAGAAAAATGACCGGACGAACCCCCGCCTTCCTGGCAATGATCCTCATCCTTCTCTCGGCGTTATGCGCACCATTACCAGCTCAAACTCCCGCTGCCTCCGCCGATATTCACTCGCTCCCCCCCGGCCTCGATGCGCGCTTCATGGACACTACCGCCGACCCCTGCGTCGATTTCTTCCAGTACGCCTGCGGCAATTTCACCAGGATTTATCCCATTCCCAACGATCGTTCCGACTATGACGCCTTCTCCATCATGTTCGACTACAGCGAGAATGTCCTCCACACCATGCTCGAAACCGCTGCCGCCGGTGGCGCCAAACGCACCTCCAATGAACAGAAAATTGGCGACTTCTACGCTTCCTGCACCGATACAGACGCCATCGACCGGAATGGGTTGAAGCCCCTGCAACCGGAGCTCGACCGCATTGCCGCCTTGAAAAGCAAAGATGAATTACCCGAACTGTTCGGCCACTATCAGTTGATCAATGACACTGCATGGTTCAACTACGGCGAACAACAGGACTTCGCCGACGCCCGCAAACAGATTGCAATCGTAGACCAAGGCGGCTTGGGCCTGCCCGAGCGCGACTATTACCTCCGCACCGGAGACGTCGCCGAAAAGACCCGCACCCAGTATGTCCAGCACATCACCAACATCTTCAAACTCATGGGCGAGCCCGAATCCAAAGCCGCCGCCGATGCCCACAAAATCATGCAGTTGGAAACTACTCTCGCCAGGGCTTCCATGGATATCACCTCGCGGCGCGATCCCAAAAACATCTACCACCTCATGCCCGTCTCCCAGTTGGTCACTCTCGCCCCGGCCATCGCCTGGGACCGCTTCCTCAAGGCCAGCGGCACTCCGCCGGTCTCCGAGTTGAACGTCGCCAATCCGGATTTCTTCAAGGCCATGAATGCTCTGCTCGTCTCCACTGACCTCGAGACCATGAAGGCCTATCTGCTCTGGCAGTTGATCCACGCCACCGACAGATACGTTTTGCCCAAGGCCTTCGATGATGAAATCTTTGATTTCTACGTCCGCAAGCTGGCCGGACAACCTGAACAGCGCGCCCGCTGGAAGCGTTGCGTCCAGGCCACCGATGGCGCCTTGGGCGAAGCCCTCGGCCAGGTCTATGTCGCCCAGGAATTTCCCCCCACCAGCAAGCAGGCCACGGTTCAGATGGTGCACGACATCGAGGCCGCGATGGACCAGGACCTCGACACTCTTGACTGGATGAGCCCGGCCACCAAAGCAAAAGCCAAAGCGAAACTTCACGCTGTCGCCGATAAAATCGGTTACCCCGACCATTGGCGCGATTACTCCAAGCTCACCGTCGTCCGCGGCGACGCATTCGGTAACGCCCAGCGCGCCGTCGAGTTTGAGAACCGCCGCCAGCTCGCCAAGATCGGACAGCCCGTCGATCGCGGCGAGTGGGGCATGAGTCCTCCCACCATCAATGCCTACTACAACCCCAGCATGAACGACATCAATTTTCCCGCGGGCATCCTGCAGGCTCCGTTTTATGATACCCACGCCACCGATGCCGAGAACTACGGCCACATTGGCGGCATTGTCGGCCATGAGCTCACCCACGGGTTTGACGATGAGGGACGCCAGTTCGACGCCAATGGCAACCTCTCCGACTGGTGGACCCCGGAAGATGCTAAGAAGTTTGAAGAGAAAACCGACTGCGAAGTGAAGGAGTACGGCAACTTCGTCGCCGTAGACGACGTCAAGTTGAACGGCAAGCTCACCCTGGGCGAGAACACCGCCGATAACGGTGGCCTGCGGCTCGCCTACATCGCCTTCCTCGCCGACGCCAAACGCAAGAACATCGACCTCACCAGCAAACAGAACGGCTACACCCCCCTGCAACAGTTCTTCATCGGCTTCGGCCAGAACTGGTGCGGCAGCACACGCCCCGAACAGCTCCGCCTCCAGGTGCAGACCGATCCTCATTCGACCGAGCGCTTCCGCGCCAACGGCGTTGTGCAAAATATGCCCGAGTTCGGCCAGGCTTTCGGCTGCAAGCCCGGCCAGCCCATGATGCCGGTCAACGCCTGCCGCGTCTGGTGAACGGCAAAGCTCCTGACTTCATGTGGGGACAGCCGCCTCGGCTGTCCCGTCGAGCGCCAGCGAGACGCCCCGCCACTGCGGCAGGGAATCGCCGCTCAGCGCGACGGCTGGGAAGCCCGCCCACAAAAGGTGGAGATACCACAAATGCGTGAAGTATCAAAGGTGGGTGACGCATCACAAATGCGTGGAATACCGTGGAAGAGCGGCGCTTCAGCGCCGCGTAGAAAATGCAATCAATGCGGGCTTTAGCCCTGAGGTTCCGCTTTTCCAAACCAAAAACTGGCGTCCCCACCCCCTGCGGTGGGAACGCCAGTTTCCCCATTCCCTCCCGGTGACGGAGGGCGTGAAGAGCTCCGATCAGAATCTGTTGTTTCTGATCTCGCGCCCATCTTCACCCACCCCAGCCCTCAATTTGTCAGACCCATGTAAACAGTTTGTAAAAAGGAGTTGGCAACCTCCCGCATTCCCTTCGTAACTCAATTCCGCCCCATGAAACTGGTAGCATAAAGATTCCTCCACTCGAAACCGTGCGCAAACTGCTCCACCTCGCCATGCTCTTGCTCGCTCTCCCGCTCCTCGCTCTCCGCGTGGATGCCCAGAGCAATGCCGGAGAACTCCGCCTCAAAGTCACTGGGCCAGACGGTCTTCCGCTAAAGGCCTCCGTCAATCTCTCCAATGACGCCATCCAGTTCCACCGCTCCTTCTCCACCGATGACTCTGGCCAGCTCACCGCCCGCAATCTCCCCTTCGGCCGCCACCGTCTCCAGGTCGACCGCGAATCTTTTTCTTCCTACAACGGCCTCATCGAAATCCATTCCACTCTTCCCGCCGACTATATCGTAAAGCTAAGCATCGCCGCCCTCAGCACCGCTGTCAACGTCACCGCCGAAACCACGCTCCTCGATCCCGAACGCACCACCACCATCAACCATCTCGACTCCAAAGCGATCTCCGACCGTCCCGCCTCGCTCCCCGGCCGTTCCGTCGTCGATCTCATCAACTCTCAGCCCGGCTGGCTCTATGAAGGCAACGCTGTCCTCCATCCCCGCGGCTCCGAGTATCAAACTCAATTCGTCGTCGACGGCATCCCCCTCACCGACAATCGCTCTCCCAGCTTCGGCCCCGAAATCGAAGCCGACGATGTCGACTCCCTCACCATTTACACCGCCGGAATCCCCGCCGAGTACGGCCGCAAGATGGGTGGCGTCGTCGAGGTCAACACGCTTCGCGACGCCCAGCCTGGCCTTCACGGCCAGATGGTTCTGTCCGGCGGCAGCTTCGACACCGCCGGTGCCTTTGCCAGCGCCCAGGATTCCTGGGGACACAACACCCTCGGCGCCAGCGTCTCCGGCAACATGACCGCCCGCTACCTCAACCCAGTAGTTCCGGAGAACTACACCAATCGCGGCACGACCGGAGACTTCTCTTTAAGCTATGATCGTGACTTCACCCCGAAGGACCGCCTGACCCTGAACGTTCGCCACGAACTTGCCCGCTTCGAAATTCCCAACGAGCAACTCCAGCAGTTTCCGCAACTCCAGGGCCCGCCGGGCACGGTACCTCAGCTCCAGACCGCCGGCAACTTCGAAACCATGGGCATCGCTTCCTACCAGCACATCTTTTCGCCCAATGTCCTCGCCAATCTCCGCGGCATGGTTCGCGACAACTCCGACGATCTCAATTCCAACACTGGCGCTTGGCCGATCGCCGCCTTCCTCCACAACGATTTCAAAGAGGGATACTTTAACGCCGACATCTCCATCCATCACGGCCGCCACGAATGGAAGGCTGGCCTCGAGTCCGACAGTCTCTTCCTCCACGAACACTTCAGCGACATCATCACCGCAAATCCGAATCTAACGATTGATCCCTACTATCCCTTCGATCCCGGTACTCCCGCCACTTTCGCCTTCATCGGCAGCCGCCCCGATCTCGAACAATCCGCCTTCGTTCAGGATCTAATCCACCTCGGCCAATGGACCATCAACGCTGGTCTTCGCTGTGATCACTACCAGTTAGTCGTAAATCAAAACGCCGTCAGCCCGCGCTTTTCCGTCGCCCGATATTTCCCCACGGCCAACCTGATCGTTCACGCCTCGTACGACCGCGTATTTCAAACCCCATCCTTTGAAAACATTCTTCTCGCCAGTTCGCCTGATGTGACGGTGCTCAACCCCAATGTCTTGCGTCTCCCCATCCAACCTTCCCACGGCAACTACTTTGAATTCGGCGCCACCAAGAGCTTCCTAAACCAGTTCCGCCTTGACGCAAATTATTTTCGCCGATACGTAGACAACTTTGCCGACGACGATCAGATTCTCAGCACTGCCGTCAGCTTCCCCATAGCTTTTCGCAAAGCTATCATCTACGGCGCTGAAGCCAAGCTCGAATTTCCGCATTGGAGACGTTTCTCCGGCTTTCTCAGCTACTCCTACATCGTGGGAAATGCATGGTTCCCGGTGACCGGAGGTCTTTTCGTTGGTGACGATGCCCTCAACGCTGGCACCCAGCTGACCGGACATTTCCCGGACTCGCAGGACCAGCGCAACACACTGCGCGTCCGCATTCGCTATCAGCTAACTTCGCGCTTGTGGTTTGCGTCCGGATCCGAATATGGCAGTGGCCTGCCCTTCGACTTCACTGGAACCTACGATCAGGCGCTGGCCGAATACGGCCAGCAAGTCGTGGACCGCATCAATCTCAGTGACGGGCGTATTAAGCCCACGCTTGCGGTCGATGCCTCTTTCGGCGCTCAACTCTATAAGAAAGAAAAAACTGTCCTCAACTTTCAAGCCGACGGAGAAAACCTGAACAATCGTTTAAACGTAATCGATTTTGGCGGACTCTTCTCGGGCAACGCCATCGGCCCTCCTCGAAGTTATTTCCTCCGCCTCGCCGCCACCTTCTAAACGGCAAGGTACACGTAGGGACAGCCGCCTCGGCTGTCCAGTCGAGTGCAGCGAGGCGTCTTGCTCAGCCCTGTCATCTTGAGCGAAGCATCCCTCTTACGAAGATACCGATAGGCCCCGCACAGGGAATTTCCAACTAGACGTATTTCTCCGTGGCTCTGTGCCTCCGTGGTGGGTGTTTGCTCCACTCACACCACAAAATACTTAGCCCCCGGATGATGTACCACCAACGCCGAAGTCGATTGCTCCGGCTCCAGAAGAAAACCCGAAGTCAGCCGCACGCCCACATTCTCTTCCGGCCGCAGCAGCACAAACAACTTCGTCTGGTCCTCCAGATTCGGGCACGCCGGATACCCAAACGAATACCTCGACCCACGATACTTTTGATGAAACAAATCGCGAATCTCCGCCGCATCCTCGCCCGCAATCCCCAGCTCTTTCCGCATCTTCTTGTGATGCAATTCCGCCAGCGCCTCCGCCGTCTCCACACTTAGCCCGTGCAGATACAAATACTTCGTATACTCCCCCGCCTCAAACAACCGCTGCGTCTCCACCGACGCCTTAGCCCCAATCGTCACCAGCGAGAATCCAATCACATCCATCTTCCCGGAAGCCCTGCTCGCAAAGAAATCCGAAACACAAAGCCGTCGACCTTCGCGCTGCCGCGGAAATGTAAACCGCAGCAATTCACGAGTGGGGACAGCCGCCCTCGGCTGTCCGGCCGAGCGAAGCTCGGCAGTGCCGGCACTCGGTACTAGGTACTCGGTACCAGGTACTTCATACACCACCACATCATTCCCCTCACTCTGACAAGGAAAATACCCGTAAACGACCTTAGGCTCAAACAACCCCGACCCCGCCACTTCCTCTTCCAACTTCTTTTTGATCGGACGGAACTTCTCCTCCACCAGCCGCACATAATCCGCCTGCGAAGCCGTCTTCAGCTGCCACTGATTCTTGAACAACGCCGTCTCATTGATATAAGGAAACACATCCCGCACATCGTAATGCTTCACGCGCACTCCCCAGAACGGAGGCTCCGGAATATTCGGCGCATCTCCCACCACAGCGCTCCGCTCCGCAAACACCGGACCAGTTTCCTCATCCACTGCCGCTGCCTTCGCATACTCCTTCACCGTCCGCCCGTCGCGTAGCCGCGCTTCCCGCGCCCCATCCTCCGTGACCAGGTCTTCCATCACGTGCAACCCCGCAAACGCGTCCTCCGCATAAAACACCGCATTCGCATACTCCCGCCGCAAATCGTCTTCCACATATTTCCGCGTTAGAGCCGCGCCGCCGCAAATCACAGGGAACTCCAGCTCCTGCCGCTGCAAATCCTGGATTACATACTTCATCTCCAAAGTCGACTTCACCAGCAGCCCGCTCAGCCCAATCGCATCGGCCCCATGCTCCTGCGCCGCCTTGATGATCGTGTCCCCCGGCTGCTTGATTCCCAGGTTCACGACCTTGAATCCGTTATTCGACAGAATGATGTCCACCAGATTTTTTCCAATATCGTGAACATCGCCCTTCACGGTAGCCAGCACGATCGTGCCTTTCTGGGAGCCGCCGGCCTTCTTCTCCATCTTCGGCTCCAGATACGCGACAGCCTGCTTCATCACTCCCGCCGAATCCAGCACCGAAGGCAACTGCATCTTGCGCGCACCAAACAAATCACCCACCGTCTTCATTCCATCCAGCAGGACGGTGTTGATCAACTCCAACGCCGAGTAAGAGTCGAGCGCCGTTTCCAGCAACTCCTCCAATGATTTCTTATGCGCGCCCTCACCCACCGACTTCTCGCCATTGATGATGGCAAACTTCAGCTTGTCCTCCACCGACAGCGTGTCCACATGCGCGGTCGTCGATGCCGCCGGCTTGCCCTTCAGCCCGGCAAAGTGATTCATGTACTTCTGCAGCGGATCGCCATCCGACTCGTCCCGGAAAATCAGCTTCCGCGCCAGATCCACTTCTTCCTGCGGAATCTTGTACAGCGGATAAATCTTCGTGTAGTTCACGATGGCCATATCCAGCCCGTGATCGACGGCCTCATGCATGAACACCGAATTCAGCACCCGCCGCGGATAAGCATCCAGCCCAAACGAAATATTGCTCACGCCCAGAATCGTCTTCACATTGGGCAGTTCTCTCTTGATTCGCTCGACAGCCTTCAGAGTCTCAATCCCCGCGCTTCGGTATTCCTCCTGCCCGGTAGAAATCGGCAAGGTCAGCGCATCAAAGATCAGGTCCGTCCCGTCCAACCCATATTTCTTGGTAGCCAGCTCGAAAATCCGGTGCGCGATTGCCGTCTTCTTCTCCGCAGTCAGCGCCATCCCGTCTTCATCAATGGTCAGCGCAATCACCGCCGCCCCGTATCGCTTCGCCATCGGCAGCACCAGCGACGTCCGCTTCTCCCCATCCTCCAGATTGATCGAGTTGATGATTGCCCGCCCCGGAATCCTCTTCAACGCCTCTTCCACCACATCCGCCTCGGTCGAATCCACCAGGATCGGCGCCGGAACCCGCGTAGCAATCTTCTCCAGAATCGACGTGATGTATCCCTTCTCGTCCTCGCCCACAATCGCGCAGCACAAATCCAGCATGTGCGACCCGTCGTTCACCAGCTTCTTCGCCAGCGCCAGAATGTCGTCGTACTTCTTCCCCCGCACTAGGTTCCGGAAATGCTCCACGCGGGTAGTCGTGTTCATTTCCTCGGCGACGATCAAGGGCTTTGGTTCCAGATCCAGTGGAACGGAAGTGTAAGCGCTCGAGGCCGCTCCCACCCTCTTCACCTCGCGCTTCGCGGGCTGCAGCCCGGAAACCGCGTCCACCACAGCTTTCAAATGCTCCGGCCGCGTCCCGCAACATCCGCCCACAATCCGCACTCCGTAATCCTTCACAAAATGCGTGTGATAGTCAGCCATTTCCCGCGGCGTCAGCTTGTAAACCGGGTGCCCGCCCTCGTTATAAGGCAGCCCAGCATTCGGCAGCACCGAAACATCCTTCGTGGAATTCACAGCCAGATAGCGGACCGCGTCGTTCATCTCCTTCGGCCCGGTAGCGCAGTTCAGCCCGAGAATATCGACGTCAAACGGCTCCAGCGCCGTCAGCGCCGCGCCAATCTCCGTGCCCAGCAGCATCAGTCCCGTTTCTTGCAGTGTCACCTGCACCGTGACTGGCAGCCGCTTGCCCGCTTTCCGCAAAGCCTCGAGCACCCCGATCGTCGCAATCTTCGCCTGCAACAAGTCCTGGCAAGTCTCGATCAGAAGAACGTCCACCCCGCCTTCGATCAGTGCTGCTGCCTGTTCTTCGTACGCTGCCGCCATCGCATCGAACCCAATATGCCCCAGCGAGGGCAACTTGGTCGTCGGCCCCATCGATCCCGCGACAAACCGCGGCCGCTCTTTCGTCGAGAACTGTTCCGCCACTTCCCGCGCCAGTTGCGCCGCCTTCACGTTGATCTCGCGCACCCGATCGGCGAGCTCAAACTCGCCGAGCACAATCCGCGATCCACCAAACGTGTTGGTCTCCACAATGTCGCATCCAACATTGAAGAAGTCCGCGTGGATCTCCCGGATGATGTCGGGACGGCTCAATACCAAAACTTCGCTGCAATTCTCCTTGCCCCAGTAATCATCCAGAGTAGGATTTCGCGCCTGGATGTTAGTCCCCATAGCGCCGTCATAAACCACCACGCGCTCCCGAACAGTCTGTAAGAAATTATTCATCGGTCATTAGTCGTTGATCGTTAGTTGTTCGCCATTCGTTGTTGCTGCTGGCTTCTGGGTCTGCCAACGCCCAACGACTGACGACCAACGACGGTTTCCAAGCACAAACGCCGGCCCCGAGGACCGGCGTGTCTTCTGCTCGAACTAAAACCAATCTCGAACTCTAACTCCCCGCCACCATCTGCGCCGGAGCCCCGCCATCCACGTCCGCCTGATTGAAGATCACGTTCTCACCCATATGCGCTGGCCGGGGCGCCAGCATCTGCTCTTTGCGGTATACCAGATTGCTCGCGTTAAATGTCGCCAATTCAAACCCATGCCCATGCGTAATCGCATCCGTCGGACAAGCTTCCACGCAGTATCCACAGAAGATACAACGGTTATAGTCGATGTTGTAGATTTTGGCGTAGCGCTCGGCGCCGCTTACGCGGTGTTCGGCGGTGTTGTCGGCGGCTTCGATGTAGATGCAATTCGAAGGGCAGTTGGCGGCGCACAAGAAACAGGCTACGCATTTTTCGAGTCCGTTTTCGTCGCGCTGCAGGACGTGGGCGCCGCGGAAGCGGGCTTCGAACTGCGCTCCCTTCAACGGTCCCTTGCCGTCGGGATAATTTTCCACCGTCGTGGGCTGGAACATCTCCATGAAGGTGATGCTCATGCCCTTGGCGATGGCGGCGATGTTTTTCAGGACCGGCATGCCCTTCTAGTATACCGTAGGGCGAGTACCTAGTACCCGGTAGCTAGTACCTAGTACGTGGTACCGGGCGCCAAGAAACTTCTCGCCGCGGATTCACGTGGATCAAATTCACGAGATCTCCAGCACCCTGTTGAGCGAGCCCACTATGTATTTCCAGACCAGGTAGTAGATGATCAGAGCTGCACAGAAGCCGGGAACGATCAGGGCGTAGGGAATCGTGATCTGCTGGAACCAGGTGATGCCTTGCGGGCCGATGGAAAAGACTCCGAGACATCTGCCGAGCAAGGCTCCCAACGGGGCCATGATCAGCGGCAATAGTGCGCCGTGAAATCCGATGGGCAGGCGGTGTCCGGACCATAGATACAGAATGTTCCAGAGGCCGAACAGAGTGGGCACCAGCGCCATGGGAAACACGAGGACTCGTTCGATGGGTATCGGCAACTGCAGGACCAGTCGCGTCACAATGAAGCCGCTCAACACGATCAGCAAAACCAGGCAGGGCGTGAAGATGCCCGCCATGTAGGCGCGAAGATAAGGATGTTTGTTCATGATGTCCTCCGGTTACAAGTGATAAAGCAGCACGGGAATCGCCGACGGAAAAAATGCCAGCCATACGACGACCGCTCCGCCCAAAGCCCAGTCAAACCATGCCTGTTGAAACCAGGGCAGGGGAGCGGCGGGCTGCTGCAAGCGCTGCAGCATGGCGGGCCACAAGTCGCGGCCGAGTTGCGCGCCGTCGTCTGCGACTGGGGGAATGGACTGCTTTAGCAACTTTGCGATTCGTGCTTGTTCCGATTCATTCATGGTTCGATTCCTTGTTGTTTGAGTTGATCTCGCAGCAGGCGCAGGGCGCGGAAGACGCGCAGCTTGACGGCTCCCATGGAGATGTCCAGGGCCGCGGCAATGTCTTTGTACGGTTGCTCTTCGATCAGCGCCAGCGTGGCCGCGACCTGCAGCTTGGGCGGAAGCTGGCGAAAGGCCTGCGCCGTCTTCGCCCGGATCTCCTGGGTGATTCCGGGATCGGGCAGCGGCGGCTGCGGCAAATCCTGCAGCGGATCGGAAGTGTCCCAGGCCTCCGTATTCTTTGCGAAAGTGTGGGACGCACTCTTGAAGTGATCGAGGGCGGCGTTGGTGGCGATGCGGCGGGCCCAGGCTTCGAAGCTGCGACCGGGATCGAATCGGGCATGGGCGCGGTGTATGCGCCAAAAGGTTTCGACGGTGAGATCTTCGGCGAGCGAGGGATCGCGCACGATGGCCACGATCCAGCGGTAGACCTCAGCCTGATGCTGGCGAAACAAAGTCTCGAAGGCATCCAGATCGCCGCGCGCGAACTGGCGGAGCACGTCTGGTTGTGCCGGCGACAAGCCTGGCAGTAATGGCTGTTCGAGCACGAGCATTTCTCACCCTTCTGTATACGCTTACGGTGCGAGAGAGGGGAAGGTTACAAGGATATGGCGAAGGTAAGTTAAAAATCCCACCCGTCCTCCAAAGAACGGAGGGACAGTAAAGCTGGGCGGGCCGCCAAGTCCTGCGGCGGTGCCGGTGAGACGCCCGTACGCTCATAGCGAGCTCAATGAGTTCTATGGCCTGGTTACAACAGTTGTGCCACGGGTCAGATAACAATACGATAGTCCATGAGGCCAAATGGACCGGACGGAGGATTTAGGCGCGGCTCTGGGATTCGTGATTGGTCGGATCGAGGAACAAGCGATGCGATCAGGAGAGCCGCTGGGGTCTGATTCCATCCTGGGCCACGGACCCGAGCATCGGATTCAAGACGATCAATGCTAGATCGGAAACAGTGACGACCACGGCGTCGTTCCGCGAACCGTTCCGATCACAACGTTGTGTGATTCCAGCGGACGGATTCTATGAATGGCAACGGAATGGCAAGAGCAAGCAGCCCTACTGCTTCGAGGTGGGCGAGGGCGAGCCTTTCGCGTTTGCTGGCCTATGGGATAGATGGATTCATCCGCGCGGTGAAGTGATCGAGACTTGCACGATTCTCACCACCACTGCAAACGCCCACCTCTCGGACATCCACGACCGGATGCCGGTGATTCTTCGTCCTGCCGATTACTCAGCGTGGCTGAATCCCGTCGCTTGTGACACCGACGCCACATTGCGACTGCTCGTCCCCTATCAGTCCGTGGTGAAAGTCTGGATGCGCGGGTGGAAGAAAGTTGAACGAATCCACAGCGTTGGTTCGTACACTGCGGTCATGGCAATGGGGAAAAGAATCAAGCAGCGGCGAGAGCAGACTGAGTTCTGGGTGGCGCACACGGAGTTGCCACGAACTGCGGGGCATCCGTTTTATGAGCGTCTGAACCAGTTGTTGGCCGAGCGGGGGTTCGACGAGTTCGTCGAAGGCGAGTGTGCGCGATTCTATGCGGAGACGATGGGTCGGCCGTCGTTGACGCCGGGGCGGTACTTTCGCCTGCTGCTGATCGGCTATTTCGAAGGCATCGACGGGGAGCGTGGGATTGCGTGGCGGGCGGCGGATTCGCTGGCGCTGCGGCGGTTTCTGGAGTTGGAGTTGAGCGAGCAACCGCCGGATCATTCGACGATTTCGCGGACGCGGCGGTTGATCGACGTGGAGACGCATGAGGCGGTGTTCGGCTGGGTGCTGGAGTTGCTGGCGGAGAAAGGATTGTTGAAGGGCAAGACGATTGGTGTCGACGCCACGACGCTGGAGGCGAACGCGGCCATGCGGTCGATTATGCGGCGCGACACGGGCGAAGGTTACGAGGAGTTTCTGCGGCGGCTGGCCGAGGAGTCGGGGATCGCGACGCCGACCAGGGAGCAGTTGGCGAAGCTGGACCGCAAGCGGGCGAAGAAGGGATCGAACGACGATTGGGTGAATCCGCACGATCCGGAGGCGGGAATCACCAAGATGAAAGATGGGCGCACGCACCTTGCTTACAAGGCTGAGCATGCGGTGGATCTGGAGACGGGAGCGGTGGTGGCGGTGACGGTGGCTACGGGCGACGCTGGCGACACGGAAACGATTTTGGAGACATTGCCGCAAGCGGGCGAACATCTCGCGGAGGTCGCGTGTGCGACCAACAACGAAGAAGTCGGCGAGCGCGTGCAGGCGGAAGGGCCGGTGGAAGCGGTGGCGGACAAGGGGTATCACAGCAACGACACGCTGGTGGCGCTCGGGGAAGCGGAAGTACGAACGTATATCTCGGAACCGGATCGGGGACGACGGCGATGGCAAGACAAGCCGGAAGCGCAGCAGGCGGTGTACAGCAATCGGCGGCGCATTCACGGCGAGCACGGAAAACAATTGCTCCGCCGTCGCGGAGAGTTGCTGGAACGCAGCTTCGCACACGCCTATGAGACTGGCGGGATGCGGCGCGTGTACCTCCGGGGACGGGAAAATGTTCGCAAGCGGGTGCTGATTCATGTGGGTGCGCTGAATCTCTCGCTGGTGATGCGGCAGTTATTGGGGAAAGGCACACCGCGCGGCTGGCAGGGTTACTCGGCCGAGGCGATGCTGGCTTGTTTGCGGCTGTGGATGGCACTGCTGGCGCAAGCCGAAGAAAGGATCGCCCTTCCGAACCTGAGGACGCCTGAGTACCCGGTGCAAGTCACAATTTTGCTGCTGTCCGTTGCGGGGTGAGCAAATCACTTCTGCCACGGGCTGCTATGGCGGTTCTATGCGTCGCTACCCCGTGAGCACTCGCGTCAATCAAGTGCAGAACGACGACGGGGAATGCACCAAGCCGGTCGAATTGGAACCGGCTCCGCAGGGTCAGTTGTTTGCGTGAGATCGTCATGCCGAACGGCCGAACTGCAGCGCGGGCTTTCGTTCGTGCGCCGTGAGAAGGCGGGAAGCATTGGGAAGAGGAGATGGTCGAAAAAGACTAAGCGCACATGAAAAAGCCGGGCGACCTTCCTCTTTGCATACCTATCCGGGACTTAAAGGGGCGCGAAGGTTCTGGTGAAACTTCCTACAAGCCGACTTATAGGTACCAATCCGGCCAACTGCTTCGAAGCCCGTTTCTTGCCAACTTCTGAGTAGCCAACGATAGGCACAAAACCGAACATTGGGCCTTAACCTTTGAGGTCTAACTCTCTATCTTCTTGATGCACAGCCAAAGCCCAGCCAACACCATCCCAATGGCGATGAGTGAAATTCCGAGCCCGGCGCGGCGATGGTTGCGTTCAACCATCGCTTCCTTACCTGCTTGCAGATCTTTGGCGGTGATTTTCATGCCGGCTTGAATATCCTGATCCACCAACTCCGTCCGAAAGCTGTGGATCGTGACTCGGGCCTTGGTCAGCCAATCCCGCGCCTGATCCTGTCCCAGCCGAGCCTCGCTCACCTCCATGCCAGAAGACTCGGCGACACCGAGAACTTGGTCTGCGCTCTTGATTGACGCGTCCAATTGGCTCAAGGAAGTTTGCAATCCTGCCCTGGCTTGATCACATTTGTCACCCGGAGTATGACACCGCATGCAGACGGCGTCAGGACCAGTGCCAAGCATCGCGTCCGTTGGATGTCTGATGCCATGATTGCTGTGACACACGACGCATCCCGGAAGCGAAGCGGTTTCAAAGGCCTTTTTATGCGAACTTTTTTCGTACATCTGGGCCTGGAAAGCGTGACAGTTCGAGCACACATTCTGAACCCTGTCTACTCCTGGCGGCGCCGCGCCATGATTTCCATGGCAGGTGGAACAGGTTGGCGCACTCAGATCGCCTCGCACCGCCAGTGCCTGGTGGTGAACGCTTGTGCTGTACTTTGCGAACTGATCCGTGGGAATGGAATATCCCTTCATGTACTCCGCGTCAGAATGGCAGCGGGCGCAGGTGTTCGCCACGTTAACCGGGTTGACGGTGGAACGGGGATCGCCGGGCAGCCTCAGATCGTGGACACTGTGACAATCCGTGCATACTGCAACCTTGGTGTCTCCAGCCGCGAAGCGCTTGCCGTGCACACTGGTGCGGTACTGGTCCAACTGGTCGGTGCGCAAGCTGGGGTTGAACTGCCGAATATATGCCGGATCCGAATGGCAACTTCCGCACAACTGCGGAATTTGCTTGCGATCAATCTTGCCCTTCCACCCGGCCTTTGGGCTCATGGCTTTGTCTGGATCGTCGCTGGTTGGGTCGCCTCCGTGGCAGCTGGCGCAAGTCAAACCCTTTTGTGCGTGTATGTCCTGGCTGAACTTCTCCTGGGTTACTCCCAAGGGATCAGGCAAGGCGGCGTGACAATCCAGGCAGGAGTTTTTGGCTTGCCCATAACTTTGCCCGCAACCCAGGCACGCTGCGAGCACGACGAATCCCGCCAGGCCGACATGGGCTGCGCTCAACGGACGGAACTTATTTCGCAAGATAGCCATAAACACTCATACCTGCTACGTACGCAAGAGCAAAGACGGAAAGCCCAGTGATCCACTTCTTCATGCGTGAGGGTTCGTCACTCTCAAAAAAAGGCAGCAGAAGCCAGAACAACCCGATCAGGCCGAAAGCAAGTACACCCACAATCTCCCCGTCGATGAGCCACACTTTGGGCGGGATGAGCTTGAGCGTCTGGAACATAAAGAGGAAGTACCACTCGGGCTTGATTCCCGCCGGGGCAGACACAAAAGGATCCGCCTTGACACCGAGGTTCCAGGGGAAGACTGCTGCCAACGCGCCCAGCACTCCCAAGGCCACGTACCAGGCCATCAATTCCCGCAGCAAGAAGTTGGGGAAGAATTTCATTTCGCGCTTCGCGGACGGATTCGCGGTCAACTGCACTTCCAGTTTCGGTGGAATGCTCATGCCCAGGCGTTGAACCAGTAACACGTGCAGCAGGATCAGCACGGTTGCCAATCCGGGTAGAACGGCGACATGGAATCCAAAAAACCTGGTCAGCGTGGCTCCAGTTACCTCTTCACCACCGCGGAGAAAGATCATCAGGGGCTTGCCGATAGTCGGAACCTGCCCTGTAATCTCGGTGCCAACCTTGGTGGCGAAGAAAGCCAGAGTGTTCCAAGGCAGCAAGTAGCCGCTGAAGCCGAAGCCCATGACGAGAAACAGAAGAATCATTCCACTGACCCAGGTGAGCTCGCGCGGTTTGCGGTAAGCCTTAAGGAACAGCACGCTGAACATGTGCGCGAACGCGGTGAAGATCATCAGATTGGCCGACCAGGAGTGGATGGACCGAATCAGCCAGCCAAACTGCACCCGGGTCATGATGTATTGCACGCTCTCGAAGGCTTCGTTGGCTCCGGGGCGGTAATACAGAAGCAGGAGGATTCCGGTCAGCACCTGGATGATGAACAGGAAAAGGGTGATGCCTCCGAGGAAGTACCAGTAGGAAAGCTTGTGGAGAGGAACAGTTTTCTTCCGCAACGGGGCGATCAAGTCATCCCAGCCCAACCGCTGGTCCAGCCAGTCGCGCACGTTGTGTAAGGGAGTCATGTTAAGCTTCCCGCCGGCGCCTCACGAATATCTCGTCACCGCGCACGTGCACCTCAAAGCCCTCCAGCGGCCGCGGCGGTGGACCCGAAATATTTCGGCCGTTGAGGTCGTACTTGCCGTTGTGGCAGGCGCACCAGACCTCACGCAGATCGTCGCGATACTGCACCGTGCAGGATAGATGTGTGCAGGTCGCCGACATGGCGCGGTACTCTCCGCTGGCAGTGCGGATCAGCAGACCAGGGCGATTACCAAAGCGGAAAATCTTTCCGCTGTTCGGCTTCAGCTCCGTGAGTTTGGCGGCGACGATCTCGTCCCCGCCGAGATCTGCCACGGCCGGAGGGACAAGATAGCGCAGCACGGGATAGATAAAAGAAGCAAAAGAGGCGAGCAGTCCGCCACCGAGGAACACTTCAATCACGCGGCGGCGCGTAGGTTTGGGCTTGGAAAGTTGGTCAGCGGTCATTCATTGCGCCTCCTGCCGCAGGAACCACTCCGGGACCCCGATTGCCGATCTCACAGGCGATTCCCCGGGGTCAAGCAGACCGCACTTCCACGGTGCGCTGCATCTCGCGCAGCCACATCGTCTGGAAAAGTTGCAGGCGATGTCCGATGACGACTGCCAGATTCAGACCGATTTTGTGTCCAGCCGCCGGATTAGCGGCAAAATACTGGCGCAATGCCTCGCGCGGCAGGGCGGTAACTTCCGCTTCAAACAGCGGCGCGGTGGCGGTGAGGGTGAACCGGTAGGGCGGGATCAGGGCCGACCACCCCACGGCCTGACCGGGAGATCTTTCTTCGACGAAGATCTCCTCTTCCCGACCCCGGACTTGCATTGGCAGAGTGAGCCTGATTCGGCCGCGTTCGACCAGGAACAGACGATCGGCTGGGTCTCCCAGCCGGAACAGTGAGGTTCCAGTGGGAACAGTCAGCCTGGTGCCGAGTTCCAGAACCTTCTCGGCCTCAGTGGGCAAGAGACCATTCAGTAGTTCATGCGTCATGAGCCACTCCCTCAGTTCACAAACGGCGAAGTCGTCTTGCTGTGTAGCAGGGCGTTGTTGGGAAATGCCAGGAACGACTCCGCGGCAGCCTGTTCCATGCGGACGTGGTTTTCAATTTGCAGCAACAGGACCTCAATCGGCACCTGCAAGTGCGGGACAGCTGGCGGTATAACAACACGGTCGGAGAAAAAGCGGGCTGAGGCTGTCGCTTTGACCAACGGAAGCTCGGGCTGCACCGCTGAATTCCATGACTCCGAACGCATCGCCGCTCCAAACGCGAGAGCTACGAACACTACCCCAAACACGCCCAGGCACAAGCCGATCAAAAGCATATCCATGGTAGAAACCCTCCTACTGCACCTTCTTATCGCACGTAGTATGCCAGCGTTGGCCTTGGCCTAACTCCTTTCCTTCAGACGAGGAGGGATGTGCCGAAACAACCGGGCTGCCAGAATGTCATGCTGGGGCCTGACTATTCGTCAGTCGTTGACGGCTGACAGCATGTGTGCCATCATCCCGCCATCTCTGTGCCATCATGATGAAGCTGCGTTTTGCCAGCATGACGGTCGGCCTGGCGCTGGGTGTCACCGCGGCGGTGGTTGTAGCCTGCACAGTCGCCGCCTACATCTTTTCGGTCCGTCACTTTCAAAGCCTCCTCGCAACCGAACACAGTAGTGCGCTTGCCGAAGGCGAATTGATCCGAACCGCGCTCGAGCACCAGATGGTGGGCAATGACCGCACCCTGATAGCGCAAATGGTCGAGAGCTTCGGTAAACAGTCGCGGGTCGAACAACTAGTAGTATTGGACCGCAATGGCGTGGAACGTTATTCCAGTAAGCCGGGAACCGCGGGAAATGATTTTCGGATCGACTCTCCCACTTGCCAGGCCTGTCATCGCGATCCGCCGGAACGCCGGGGGTCCAGCCGCGTGATCGAGACCCGTGGTGGCACGATTCTGAGAACCGTCGTGCCCATTCATAACCGCGAGGAGTGCTACCACTGCCACGATGCCCACCAGAAAATCAATGGAATCCTGATTCTGGACTACAACGCCGGAGAGGTTCGCAGTGCGATGACGCGGGATCTCCGCTGGATGGTAGCCGGCACCGGTGCCTTGACCTTCGTTATCGTGGGAGCCATTGCCCTGGTGATTCGGCTGTCGGTTGTGCGCCGCTTGAAGCGTTTTGAAACCACAGCGCGCCTGATTTCCCAGGGCGACCTGGAACGGCGCGTGCCCGCGGAAGGCTCGGACACGCTGGCGTGGATGGCGAAAGAGTTCAATGCCATGGCCGACTCGGTGTCAGGCCTGGTTGGCGAAGTACGCACGGAGCGGGAGCGGCTGGAAACGGTGATCAACAGTATCGATGACGGAATCGTAGTCCTCGACGCGGAACGAAAGATTATAGCGGCCAACGACGCCTTTCTGCAGCGAGCCGGCAACTCTCGCGAGCAGGCTCTGGGCTGCTGCTGTTACCAACTTGAGCCAGGGGCGTGCGACCTTTCGGACTGCCCCACCCTCGCCTGCCTGCGGTCGGGTGCGCGCCAAGTGCGGATCCACGAGCGCAAAACAGGCAACGAGACGGTGGCTTGGGAAGAAATTCACGCTTCACCGATTCTGGACGCCTCGGGCCGGCTGATTCAAGTAGTGGAGGTCTGGCGCGACATCTCCGAGCGGCGAGCAGCCGAGGCAAAATTGGCGGAGTCCTACCGCCTGGCGTCGGTCGGAGTCCTGGCCTCCGGGTTTTCGCACGAGATGAACACTCCTCTGGCGACAACCCTGATGTGCGTGGAGGGAATCCTCCGCGAGACTCCTCCCGGGCAGAGCGGGCAAATGGACGAAGCTAGAATCCGTGAGAATGCGACAATCGCCCGCGAACAGATACTGCGGTGCCGCGGCATCACCCAGCACTTCCTGCGCCTGTCGCGTGGACAACGCCACGCAGGGGATGTCGTGGACCTGGGCGCGGCCATCGCGGCGGCCCGGAGGCTTGTCGATCCGACGGCCCGCGCTAACTCCGTGGAGGTCGCGGTGCGGCCGTCGGCAGCGACCCTGCACGTCCGGGCCGACGAGGCCGAGTTGCAGGACCTGCTGGTCAATCTTCTGCTCAACGCCATTCAGGCATCGAAGCCGGGAGGCAAGGTCGTCGTCGCCACCCAAGGCGGAGATGCTGTGCACATTCGCGTCACCGATGAAGGATGCGGGATTGCCCCGGAATACCGTCAAAAGATTTTTGAGCCCTTTTTCAGCCTCCGCCCGGGCGGCACTGGCCTTGGTCTGTTCTTGTCGCTGAACGCTGTCCGAAGCTGGGGGGGCAACATCATCGTCGAGAGTACTCCTGGAAAGGGGTCTACATTCGAAGTCGTGATCCCGGCAATCGTGAGCCTGGCAATCCATCCCGGCCCGCAACCGAAAGACGGACTATGAAGCCCCCCTCCCTCCTTCTGGTCGATGACGATACAGCTTTCCGGCAGGTGATGGCGGGCGAGCTGAGCCGTTTCGGCTGACGAAGTTGACGCGGTGGGCACGGGCGAGGAGGCAATCCAGCGAGTGGCGGCGGCGGAACCTGAAGTCGTCCTGCTCGACCTCCGCCTGCCCGGTATGGGTGGCCTCGAGACGCTGAAGGCTATCCAAACCGCGGCGCCGGCAACCGAGGTCATCATGTTGACTGGACATGGTTCCATCGATACTGCAATCGAGTCAATCCGGGTCGGCGCCTTCGATTACGTGGTGAAACCTTGCCCGCTGGACGAACTCAACATTCGCATTCAAAGGGCGCTGGAACGGCGGTCACTACGCCAGCGGGCGAATATTCTCGAGCGTGGTCTGACTCCTCCAGATCTGGGCAACTCCTTCATCGGCGACAGCCCGGAATTCCGCCGCCTGCTTAGCCTGATTGATCGAGTGGCCCCCAGCGATTCAACCGTGCTCATCACGGGCGAGACCGGCGCGGGAAAGGAATGGGTGGCCAAGCTGATTCACGCGCGCAGTTCGCGACGGTCGCGGCCGTTCGTGGTTGTCGAGTGCGCTGCACTGCAGGAAAGCCTGCTGCAGAGCGAACTGTTCGGCCACGAGCGTGGCGCATTCACTGGAGCAGACCGCGCCAAACCTGGATTGTTCGAAGTCGCCCATGGCGGAACGATTTTCCTCGACGAGATTGGGGAGGTGAGCCCAGCGACCCAGACCAAGCTGTTGCGCGTCCTCGATGCCTCCACGTTCCGGCATGTCGGCGGTACCCGGGAAATTCGAGTGGACGTCCGGATTCTGACCGCGACCAATCGCGATGTGTCGTCCATGGTGCGGCAGGGCCTTTTCCGCGAGGACTTGTTTTACCGCCTGAGCACGATCACGGTGGAGGTGCCGCCCCTGCGCGCGCGAGGGGCCGACGTAGAACTGCTGGCACAACATTTCGTGACCGTGCTCAACGAGCGATTTGGCTCCAGTAAACAGATCAGCGAAGCGGCCCTGCAACTCCTGCGACGGCATAACTGGCCTGGGAACGTGCGCGAACTCCTGCACGTGGTCGAAGCCGCCCTGGTCCTCTCTGAGGGATCGCACGTTCTCCCGGAGCACCTGCCCGCCTCCTTGCGGGATTCGAAATCCGTTCCGCTGGCCGGTCCGTTAGCCCAGGACGCTGCGTTGCCTACGCTCGAAGAAGCGGAGATCACGCACATCCGATTGGCGATCGAAGCCAGCAAGGGTCACCGCGGAAACGCGGCCAGGATTCTCGGAATCAGCGAGCGGAATTTGTACCGGAAACTGCGCGAGCACGGCCTGCTGTCGTGATCCGGCACGTTCTTGCATTTCTGAATCCCTAAGATCTACAAACACTGACGAATGGCATCTTCGGGAGCACGCTCTCCCGTCAAATCACAGGTGGAGGTTTCAGTTAATCGTTGAGCGCGGAGCAGACAGATGCTTGAGCAGCGTGCGTGCTCCGGGATTACCAATCGCTGAGATTCCTCCCGCGCGACGGGTAATACAGAGGTTGGTTCCATTTTCGGGATAAGTATCGACAAACGCCCATTGCGCCGTCCATCTTTAACCCCCGACTCGGCCGGGATATTCCAGTTGCGATGCCGACTTGTCGGTACTAATTTGCGCCGAACTCTGACGCATCCAAATCAGAGTTAAAATCTATTGAAAATCGACGCTACCCCAAACTGCCCGGTGTCGACGATTCCGGAAGCGCTTCAGTCAATTTCATGATTAACGTAGAAGGCATTGGCGATGTATTGAATCGATGGTTGAAACGATTTCGCTTGGAGATCGCATGAACATGTCTGCCAGTGCCGATAGCGAACGCTTCCAGAGCAACGCGAACAAATATGCTGCCTACCTCGAGACGCCCGAGGGTCGGTTGCGCTCTGACTTGGCCTTTGCCAACCTGCACGACTTTCTTCCCTTGCGGGCCCAAGAGTCGTTGCGCGCATTGGATCTCGGGTGTGGCACGGGAGCGACGGCGGTTCGCCTGGCGCGACTTGGCATTCATGTCACGGTGCTGGATTATTCTACGGCGATGCTGGATATTGCGCAGCGCGCCGCCCGCGAAGCAGGGATCTCGGAGAAGATCGTGCTGAAACACGGTGAGGCAACACAGCTGGCCAGCTTATTTCCCGCTCGATCGTTCGATGTAATTCTCTGCCACAACATTTTGGAATACATCGATGATCCGGGAGTCGTGTTGCGCGGTGCGGCTCGCGCCTTGCGAGATTCATCAGCGATACTTTCGGTCCTCGTGCGCAGCCAGGCAGGCGAGGTATTAAAGGCCGCTATCCAAGCGGGCGATCTGGGTGCGGCGGAAAATAGTCTTACGGCTGAGTGGGGACAAGAGTCTCTTTACGGAGGGAGGGTGCGACTCTTCAAGTGCGACACCCTGCAACCCATGCTGAAGGCGGCGTCGCTATCAATGATTGCGGAGCGGGGTGTACGCGTCGTTGCGGATTATTTGCCGCCCGCGGTATCTCGCAGCGCCGAGTATGAGCGGATTCTGGAGCTGGAACGCAAGCTGGGTATCCGGCCAGAGTTTGCTGCAGTCGCGCGCTATACCCACTATCTGGCTCGTCGACTGGATCCGGTGATGGAGGATCGCGAGTGAACGACGTCAGAGCGGAATCTTCATCCCCCCCGACCCGCGCGAAGACGCCTGACGCCGGTATTGCGCTTGGGCTCGGGCTCACCAACGAGTGCAACCTCGCCTGCGCCTTCTGCTACCGAGATCCAACCCGCACGGATCGCCTCTCTCTGGATCAGGTGAAGTGCGTCGTGGAACGACTGCCGATCCGTTCCGTGAATCTGGGCACCGGTGAGAACGGCATGCATCCGGAGTTTAAAGCGATTCTGGCGTACCTGCGCACAAAACCCATCAAGCTTACGATCACTTCCAACGGCCATAGTGTTGCGGTATTGGAAGACGACGAGTTGCGCGCCTTTCACGATATTGAGTTTTCTCTCGATTACCCAACGCAGGCGGAACAGGATGCACAGCGCGGAAACGGCAATTGGGAGTTGATTCACCGGCAGGCAGAACGTTGTGTGAGGTTGGGTGTGCCCGTGACCATCATCGCGGTCATGATGAAGGCGAACTACTTGCGACTGGCGGAGGTCGCGCGAGTAGCCAAACAGTTTGACGCTCCCCTGCGTGTGAACGTGTACCAGGCGGTGCGATCCGACATCTATGCGTTGTCCTATGAAGAGTACTGGGAAGGGTTCCGGCGTCTCTTTGCGGAGACGGACGTGATCGCCATTGGCGAGCCGCTGGTCCGCGCGATGGCGGGCCTGCCCCCACTCCGAGGAGGATGTGGCGTAAGCACCGTGAGGGTCACGCCACGTGCCACGACGCAGCCCTGCGTTTATTGGCCAGGAGCGGGGGAGCCGCTGTCGGATTTGATCTCGATGGGGCTCGACATTCTCGACTCCGCGCCGTTCGGTCAGGCCCGCACGCTTCCCGCCGCGTGCCAGCCCTGCGAGTTCCGGGACTCATGCCACGGTGGATGTGCGGGACGTCGACGCCTCCAAGGCGCGCTGCTAGAGCCCGACTACTACTGTCCGATCGTTCGCGGAGAGCACCTCAGCCTTCAGGTCCGCATGGCGGCCACTCGCGATCTACCCAAGCTGAGCAGTTCCTGCACTACCGTCGTGATTGCCCGATAGAGACCCGCCGCTTATTGTGAGTCCATCCACTTGTCGGAGCCCGTCAGCTTGACCGACACATTCGAAAGCCAGAGGTGCAGGGGCTTGCCATCGGCGGTGCCGCGGTGCTCGGTCGAGATCAGCAGAGGACTTGCCTTTTTGTAGCCTGCCCAGGTTGCGCTGACGAGGCTCGGCTTCGCAGCCCCGCCGTGGTGGAAGACAAGATACTCGACGCGCTTGTCTTTGCCGACATAGAGGTCCCAGGTGTCGCCGGGCGTGTAACCGCCGGCTTCCGCGGGATACTTCACCGTGACCAGCTCGGCCGAGCCACTGCCCACCGGCAGTTTATGCACACCTTGATCGGTCGCAGTGGCGCTGGTGTCCCAGTAAGCATGGAAGGGGAACAGAAGCCAATAGTTATCATTAACGAAGCCCGGCTCGATTTCTTTTTTCACGGCCTCGGACTGGCTGCTGAGCTCGGAGCGCATATAGGTAACCTTCACCGGCTTGCCATCCTTATCCTTCGCCTCGTAGGACACCTTGCCGGTCTTGGGTTCCCATTCCCACGAACGAGAAAGATTCAGTCCGGGAATCTGTAGATTGAAGGTGTAGCGGATGGCCTCAATTTGCCCATACGAATCGAGACCATACGTCTTGGCAATCTGTTCGAGAATTGGCGGACGATTCTCCGCCCAGGAAGTTGCAGAAAGGATCAGGACCCCGACGGCCAGAAGACGGATCATCTTTGTACGGCTCGTATTTGACATGGAGTTCGCTCCTCGGTGGATTTAACGGACGGTGTCTAGGATGACGCTCAAAGGCTTCGGGATGCAGGAATTGCGTGTGGGCCGAAGTTCTCGAACGCGACCGGGTCTGGAAGCCGCATTCGCAAACGAGCACCTAGGCCGTTGGTGATCCGGACACTGCCGGCCGGGTCCGGCGGAACCAGATGATTGCACTTGCGAGTGCCACGGTTCCGAATTCCAGCAGCATAATCCAGCCAGGAACTATCCACGGACGGCCAAGCGTGCGCAAATGCCAAACGTAGTAAGTTGGGATGATGCTCACTGTCCAGATGATGATCGGCACGGTCGAGTCCGACCGCACGAACGGCAGCAGCCAGAGCAGATACCATGGATAAACGACTGGCGCACATAGAAGCGATGCTGCCATGGGCCATGCGAAGGCGTCCGGAGACCCCGGGGCTTTGCGTCTCAACCAGAGTGCGGTAAGAAAGCCGGCAAGCACTGCCACGACAGCTACAAAATGCGGAGCCGCCACTCGCTCGAGCGTTGCAAACACCGGATCGTTAAAGCGGAAACTCCGCAAAAAAGTGCCGAGTGAGCCGGTCGGAATCCGCCCGTGGCTGAAAAATGGTACGTATAGAAGTCCGACGGCGACTGCGGCCAGTGCGACATCGCGTATGCGAAGCCGCTTCCAGTAGAGTGGTAGAAGTACGATCGGGAGAAATTTCACTGCAACAGCCAGCCCAAAAGCCAGGGCTGCGACCAGGCGCCAGCGCCGTCCCAGCGCGGCAAAAGACACCAACAGCAGCAGCACGCCGACGATATCGATGTGACCGCTGCCCGCCACTTCGATCGCCAGCAGCGGGTTCCACGCGTAAGCCAAAACCCAGTAGGCTCCTTGCCCACTGCGACGCAGGATATCGAGCAAAACGAGAACGATCGCCAAGTCGCAAACTACAAATGCGACTTTCAGCGCAAAGGCAGATTCATGAATCGCTGTTACGGCGCGGAAGAAAAGCTCAGCGCCTGCTGGATATGGGGTTGGTAGATCCGGGTTGTTCAGCGTGCGGGTCTCGGAAGTGTGCAGCGCCGCGAGCGCAGGATCGTTGGGAACGACAATATAAGGGTTATAGCCGAGCCGCTGCACGCGGCCATCCCAAACATAGCGATGGATATCATCATCGGCGCCCGCGGGCATCCGAAGGAATGCAACGTGCCACACAGCAGCCAGGACGAGCCCAATGACGACCACGCGTCGGGAAATGCGTTCAAATTTGGGTGTGGCGAAAAACTCACGGATCGCCAAGAGGTACGCGACGCCCGCAAGCGTCAAAGAGGCCATGAAGTACGGTCCGCCTCGATCGCCGAAGTTGCGTGAGCAGATCGTCAGCGCCCCGCACAACGTGGCGCCGAGGACGTACACTCTCCACTCTGAGGTGAGCTTCACAATTCTCCCGTGTGGAGCGGGCATTCCTGCCCGCTTTGCTTGCGGCGGCAAGAGCTAGCGGGCAGAGTCTGCCCTGAGCTTGTCGAAGGGAGTGCCGGCTCCACACAATCTCTCCCACTCTTTAAGCCACGCCGCCGTGCGCGGAGCCCTTGCAGGAGCCAGACGCAACTCCGCTGCGAGGCGACTCAGGTCGTCCATGACATCGATATCGTAAAAAGGATCTGCAAGACCGACGGATAGCTCAAGAGCACGTGCGCCCGATAGGAGTCTCTCCAGCGCGCTGCTGGTGCCCATTCCATCGCCGGCGAAAAGCGTAGGATGAGAAGCCTTTGCCCCTACGAGATAGTAGCCTCCGTCGTGCGTTGGTCCCACGACTACATCATGTGCGGCCAGCGTTTTGAACGCGTCTTCGAGAACAGCACGCGGCAAGTGTGGGCTGTCGCTGTTGAACGCAATAATGCGTCGTCGATGATCTTCTGCGAAGTGTGCAAATACAGAAGTGAGGCCTGCGGCTAGACCCTCACCTTTCTGGGCAACTACGCTCGTTTCACTGCCTGCCAACTGTGTCAGCTCGCTTACGTCCGAGCCCGGACACATTATGGCCACTTCCACATCGCTCAATGACCGGGCCAGCGCCAGCGTGTCGTCCAAGAGACAGCGATAGAAAGCAGTGACAGCCGCAGGCGAAAGGCTGGGAGCGAGGCGGGTCTTGACCGCACCTGGCCTTGGGGCTTTCGCCATGATTACCAGCGTGCGGCTCTCCTTGGACGAATGCGATTTATTCTGGCTGGAGGATTTCATAGCATATCGCTTTTAGGAGGCGGTCAGAATTTTCAACCCGCTACCGACCGCGGTTCCATTGGTTAAGTTGACAACTGTGTCCGCTACGCATCAGCGCCAGATTCTGGCGATTCAATGGATCTACACTGCTTACGTAATATCCATTTAGCGGACCGCCTTTCGAATCTGGTGCATAGAAAATCGCATTCCCCGTATCTGGGGTAGCAGAATTCGCACGAGAATATGACAGCTTTAGCCGGTTGCCACTGCTACTTCCCCAATAGTCAACGTAGGTTCCGGTAGGAAATGTCATTGTCCCACGCACGTCATATTCGTGCGTTGTCCGATCTGCCTCGTGTGTTTCAAGGCAGAAGTTGAACCGACCGCTATCCTGTATCTCTCCCGTGTATTCGCCTGCTATATTTGCGAACGGCGGAGCCGGTTGAAAGAGGGCCAAGAGCTTCGGGTGAATAATCTCCCATCCGATTGTTGTAACGACCCACAGTAATAGAAGCAGGGCTGCTGTTATGGGGTGCTTCCTCGCAACTCCCAAGAATTCCTTAATGCCCTTAGTATCCATGTAGCTTTCCTCCGGATGGATTTTATAGCAGGATCCCCCTTGGTTCCCCGCGATACGATGTCTTAATTATGCGGTGACGTGCCGGGCCTAGACTTACGCCGAGTTTGGCGCCCGCGGTCTTCGATGCCGAAAATAATAGCGCACGATCAAGCTGAGAATGAACCAACCGGCGCCAGCTGTGCCCTTCAGCGTACCGCTGATTTTCGACTTTCCGATACGCGGATAGTAACTCACCGGAACTTCAACCACGCGGTATCCGGCCAGGGCGCCTTTGAGGATCATCTCAACCGCCCAGCCATAGGTGATCTCTTCGAGTGCGAGCGCGCGTAGTACATCGGCGCGGCCAGCGCGGAACGGGCCGAGATCACTGATTTCTACTCCATATAGAAGCCTGATCAGGCCGGCGGCGAGACGATTCCCAAACGCCTGATGCCAAGGCAGCGCCCCAGCAGAACGCCGCCCACGCAGGCGGGAACCGAGCGTGATGTCCGCACGCCCCTCCGCAGGTCCGTCAATGATTGGCGCTAATAGAATCGGCAGTTCAGAGGGCCGGTCGCTATAGTCGCCATCCAGGAACACAACCACGTCCGGGGAATCTGCCGTCGCCAAGCCTGTGAGGCAGGCTCGCCCATAGCCGCGGCGCGGTTCCTGAACGACGCGGGCTCCCATTCTTGCGGCGATCTCGGGCGTCCCGTCATTCGAGTTGCTGTCGACAACAATGACCTCGGTCGTTAGATCGGACGGGAGATCCGCTAAGACGCGCTCAATCGCCCCGGCTTCATTATGGGTAGGGATGATGACGGACACTCGCACGTGATCGTGATTCAAGTGATTCGGACCCAATCACCACCATGGAGATGACGGCCAGCGCCGCGCCAGCAAGGCGTCGACGCCCCACGCTCGACCGGCTCGACCTACCACAAGCCCGAGCGATGCGAGCACCGGAACCAGCAGTTCCCAGATCCACGCGGTGCCCCACTCCGAAATCCAAAGGCTGCCAAGATACAGAAAAGCCACAAAGGCGGCCGGGCGCGTGAGTAGACCGACGACCAGCAGGATTCCGAGAGAGATCTCGGTGATCGCCTGCATAGGAGCCGCCATCGCGGCGTGACTCGCCGCCAAACCCATCACCGCCTTCCACGCGGCCGGCGAGTGACTCGCCTTTATGTAGTAGTTGATCAGGCTGGCGTAGCCTGCTGGAGTGTAGAGACCCTTCCCCAGATTTTCGAAGAAGACCCACACAAGCATGGCGCCGATCGTGACTCGAAGTATTGCCAGCCCATATGCCGCGGGCAGTTGGTTGGCAACATTTTGCGCTGGGTTTGCATTCGTCATCATCGTGAACCTCGTAGCCACTCGTACCCATGGATGCGCCAGTTTTGCGACGGGAATAGAAAGGATTGGGTATTTTAAAACGGTTCCGCCTGTTCCTGCTACTGAATTCGCCGAATCTATGGGGTCATGCTTTTGGCGCTCGGCTTTCAATTATGGGGTCATGCTTTTGGCGCTCGGCTTTCAATAGGGTTGAGGACTCAATAGGGTTGAGGATTTGACACGACGCTGCCCCAGCAGGCAGACTGCGAAACTATGTTTCGAATTATGCGGTGCACACCCCGACTCGCCGGCCGCGGTTTCACTTGACGATAGTCCCGCACAAAACGTCCGCCGACCATTTTTTGTCACCTAGCGCTTAGACGAAAGCGATCCCTCATCGAAAGGATGCGCCATGCTGCGTCGACCTCTGCTCTCCCTGCTCCTCGTATTCTCGTCTCTGCCGACTCTCGCTCAGAACGAGCGTCATTTCACTTTTCACTACGCATTCACGGTGAAGAACGTCAGCCCCGGCGAGCGCATGCGTGTCTGGATTCCGCTGGCCCACTCCGATGCCTTCCAGGAGGTGACAGTTACTTCCAAGGGTGGAGACTTGCCGCTAAAGCAGGTTCAGCAGCCGGAATACGGGAACGAGGTGCTATACGCCGAAGCTTCGAAGGCCGATAAGGACGACTACAAGTTCTCGGTGGACTATGACGTCGTTCGCAAGGAGCATGTCGTGCTGGTCAACGGGAAGCCTGCTGGCGCCGCACCATCCGCGAAGGCGTCTCACGTCGAGTTGGCGCGGTTTCTGAAGCCGGACCGGCTAGTGCCCGTCACCGGCGTTCCTGCGCGACTAGCCGAACAGGAAACAAAAGGCGCGACCACTCCCCTCGAAAAGGCGAAGGACATCTACGAATACGTTTTTCGCACAATGAAATACGACAAGAGCGGCGAGGGCTGGGGGCACGGCGACACGCTCTGGGCGTGCGATTCGAAGCATGGCAACTGCACCGACTTCCACTCGGTTTTTATTTCGATGGCGCGGGCGGAGAAGATTCCAGCGCGCTTTCAGATCGGCTTCCCGCTTCCAGCCGACAAGCACTCCGCCGAGATTCCCGGATACCACTGCTGGGCCGAGTTCTATCTTGAGTCAGTGGGATGGGTACCGGTCGATATTTCGGAGGCGTGGAAGCACCAGGAGAAACACGATTACTTTTTTGGCGCCCACGACGTGAACCGGGTGCAGTTCACGCAAGGGCGTGACCTGAGACTCGCCCCCGCTCAGGAGGACCCACCACTGAACTATTTTGTCTATCCGTACGTGGAGATTGGCGGAAAGGAATATCCCAATGTCGCGATTGCGTTTTCATTTGAGGACGCCGGCTCGACGCCCACAAAGGTGAGCGCCTTACGTTAGAGATTTGTACCTCATCGTTCGAGAATTTCGCTCCCATGGAAGCGATCCCGACTGCGGTCAGCCTGACCACATATGCCGGAGAATCGGAAGATTTCATGTGGATGCCCTTCAGGAACTGGTCGATCAAATCTCAGCTGGCACACTGCACGTCCAGATTGGCAAGACTTTCCACCTCGACCAAATCGTCGAGGCGCATCGTTGTATGGAGGAAAACAAAGCCGGCGGAAAGATCGTAGTGCTGACATAGCGACATCGACACGAAAGGCGGAATTTTGCTTCAGACAATGCCCGCGCGGCAGTGCGAATGCTAGACTCCGTCGGATTGGTACCGACAAACGGCCAAGTCGGAAGTAATCCCAAGGTAAGGTTTGCCGACCAACCGCCCAGAAAGTCCGCTTGGTACCCGTGTTCGCCACACGCAGGCACCAACGCGAACGCGGTTTGGCACACGGCCGAAACCCACACGCTGCGTGTTATACGAGATCAATGCGTACACAACACCCGGGGAAAGTGAGAACCTGACTTTAGCAAAAATATTCTTCTGGCAGCTACCGTAAGTCAGAAAAACTACAGTTTATCCTCCCGTCGCAAGCGCAGTTTTGGCCGAAATTCACCACTGCCTGGCCGAAATCAACCGGTGTAAGTCAATCAAAAGAACGGAACTCTTCACCATTCCCAGTGTTCAATCTAGTAACAGGAATTCTGGGGGACATTATGAAAAACAAATTATCTAGAACGCTTCTTACCGCGATGTTGACGAGCGCAATGGCGCTCGGGACTGGCACTTCCTTGGGGGCGCAGGACCAGTCGATGGACAAGCCCTCAGCGGGTGTGAGCGCTCAGGTGGATCAAGGACCTCCGCCAGAGCAGACCGCGCCGCAATACAATGCGCCGGACCAGAGCGCGCCTCAGGATGTCGCACCTCCATCGCCGCAAGATCAAGATACATACCAAGACCGGGCGCAGGCGCCTCCGCCTCCAACGGGGCTGGATCAACGGCAGTACACATCGTTGCCTCCGGAGCAGTTGAATAAGCTGGTAGCTCCGATTGCGTTGTATCCCGATGCCCTCGTGGCGCAGATACTGGCCGCGTCGGCCTACCCAACGCAGATTGTAGTGGCCGACCGGATGGCGCGCGAGAACCCGCGGCTGAAGGGACGCGATCTGGCCGAGGAAGTGGACCGGCAGGATTGGGATCCGAGCGTGAAGTCTCTAGTGGAGTTTCCCACAGTGCTGGCGAACTTGGACAGGGATTTGTCGTGGACCTCTGAGCTGGGCGCAGCCTATCAGAACCAGCCGGATGACGTGATGCAGGCGGTCCAGTACATGCGTCACAAGGCCTACAACGCGGGCAATCTGCGGAGTACGCCTCAAGAGCGCGTGTACGAGCAGGGGCCAAATGTAGACATCCAGCCGGCTGATCCGGATGTGGTGTATGTGCCCGCTTACAACCCGGCGTATGTGTACGGATATCCCGTAGGCCTGTGGCCAGGGTTCTATCCGTGGTGGGGATTCGGCGGTCCGTACATTTCGTTCGGCTTTGGCTTCCCGATCTCGCCGTTCTTCGGCTTCGGCTGGGGATGGCATGGATGGGGTATCGGCTGGGGCTTCCACGGTGGAATCTTCTTCGGCGGCCATCCATATGCCTTCCGCAGCGGAGCGTTTTATAACCACGCCGCGTTTGTGCACGGAAATTATGGAGGCTTCTCTTCCGCGCGTGGCGCATTCGGAGCGCACCCATCTGCGGATCGCGGTGCGCGCGGGTTTGGCTCAGCCGCAGGCCACGGATATGCGGGCGCATCTCGAGGCTACGCGGGGGCGTCCCACGGCTTCGCCGGCAGTAATCGCGGCGCAGCCGTTAACCGGGCCGCTGAAGGTAACCGAGCCTACGCAGGCAACCGGGGATTCTCCGGTGGCGAACGAGGTTTCGCTGGACGCGAATCGAGCGCGCCGCGCGCTGGTGGTTCCAGCGGAAGCCGCGGCGGTGAGTCGCGCGGATCCTCTTCGCACGGAGGCTCCGGCGGTTCGCCCGGTGGCGGACGCTCTAGCGGTGGACATGCCAGCGGCGGTGGAGGTCACAGTGGCGGCGGACACGGCGGCAAGCGCTAAGTGTCCGTATAGTCGTCACCGTTCCAGCCGAATCGAAGGCCCCGCTCTCACGAGCGGGGCTTTCTGCCTCGGGGTTTGTTGCCGGCGGGGATTCCTCCCGTGTGACGGGCAAACCGGAAGTTAACTGTCGAAACCAGGCGTGGCTGTTGAAAAACTCATTCACCGGAAAATGATCGAAAAAACTTTGCAATAGGAAGTCCTATAAATGACAATCTCCGTTTTGGTAGACATTTTCTATCTCCCAAATTCCGGCTATTTTGACAAAAGGGGAGTTTTTCAACAGCCACAGGCCTTTACACTCATCGAGATTGGCCGACGCTGGTCCATGAGTGAAATGGGATTTGACAGGTTCAGCCGCACAGGAGTGCTTCTGGAGAGCGGGCCGCATCGGCTTCCTTGACGGCGCTTCCTGTTGCCGATACTATCAACCGTCCCTATGGATCAGGATCCCCTCATCGGCCAGTCCTTCTTGCATTACAAAATTCTCAGCAAACTGGGATCGGGTGGCATGGGCGCGGTGTATGCGCCAAAAGGTTTCGACGGTGAGATCTTCGGCGAGCGAGGGATCGCCCACGATGGCCATGATCCAGCGATAGACCTCAGCCTGATGCTGGCGAAATAAAGTCTCGAAGGCGTCGAGATCGCCGCGCGCGAACTGGCGAAGCACGTCCGGTTGTGGCAGCGACAAGCCTGGCAGTGATGGCTGTTCGAGCACGAGCATTTCTCACCCTTCTGTATACGCTTACGGTGCGAGAGAGGGGAAGGTTACAAGGATATGGCGAAGGTAAGTTAAAAATCCCACCCGTCCTCCAAAGAACGGAGGGACAGTAAAGCTGGGCGGGCCGCCAAGTCCTGCGGCGGTGCCGGTGAGACGCCCGTACGCTCATAGCGAGCTCAATGAGTTCTATGGCCTGTTTACAGCCACGATTTATTTTCCAGCAGGGGGCGCGGGAGAGTTTCGAACAGCCCTATACTTAGGCCGTTGACAGGTGTCTGCGCCCGACATAAAATCCAGCCGCACACTGAGATGGTGTGTTTACGGGCCGCGCACCCGTGATTCCGCAAGAACAGAAGGGGATTATGAGTTCACGCCGGAAACCTGTAGCTAAACTATCCGAGTCAGTCTCACACCACCTGAACGCATACGCGCTGTCGGCTGCAACGGTGGACGAGCTCACAGCGGCCTGTGGGATGCATAGGGGCCAATGTCATCACAGCTCGCTACCTTGGCCCTGGCTCATCGGCGCGGCTGTGGGAGCGCTGGCCCTCACTCAGCCCGCCGAGGCCAGGATCATCTACACGCCCGCCGATGTGCGAATCCACGACGGCTATTTCTCCTTCCATTTCAACCCCGATGGATCAAACGACATGGGCTTCTATCAGAGGTGTAGTGTCGATGGGTGCTCGCTCTTTGCCTTTACGAACAAAGTGGGCAATTCAATACTGGCCGAAAGCCGGGATAGCTATGGCTATGCACTAGCTCTTAAGGGTGGCGTGACGATCGGTCCCGAGTCGCCGTTTCTTCCCCACGAAAGCCAACTCATGGCCGCCACATTCCCCACCCACCGCGGTTTTTGGTTTGAGAGCGGCGCGCGGTACCTGGGGGTCGTATTCCAGATCGAGGGTAAAACGCACTATGGATGGATGCGGCTGGTCAACTCCTCGCAAAATGGAGCAACGCTGACTGGGTACGCTTACGAGACGATCCCGGGAAAGCCAATCAGGGCGGGCTACCGGAGAGATAATGACGACTTGACCCGTGAGCCGCAAGACGGAACGCCTGACGAGTCCGTTCCCATGTCTTCGCTCGGTCCCCAGGCTCCACCTCCATCTGAATCAGGCTCTCTTGGGATGCTGGCCCTCGGAGCCGAAGGCATCCCATTGTGGAGAAGGGACACAGTGCGACGTTGACGTAGCGCTCATTGACCGGGGCTCCCGGTTCCGGGGTCAAAACGTGTAATCGCCTGATTGCAACAGTTAGCCTCCCGGAAAGGTAAGCTAAAATATGGTTCGCGGTGGAAGGAATCGAAACGCCGTTTGATCTGGCTTTATCTGGGGCAAATCCAACATTAGAAGACAATCGGGAGGAATTGATGAAACAGTTGCTGAGTGTCGGTGTGTGCTGTTTACTGCTGTTGACCGTTGCCGTTGCCGCTGCCGCGCAGGCGGCCAAACCAAAAGACGAACATCCCAGCATGGTGCAGGTTCTGGATGCCGCCGCCGGCAACATGGAACGGGAGTTTGTCTCCGCCGCGGAGGCCATGCCGGAGGATAAGTACGGGTTCGCCCCGACATCCGGCGCATTCAAGGGAGTGCGCACGTTCGCGCAGCAGGTCAGACATGTCGCCGCTGTGAACTACATGCTGGGCGCGGCCATTCTTCAGGAAAAACCTCCCGTGGAAATCGGCGGAGAGTCGGGGCCGGAATCAATCAGCGCAAAAGCGGATATTGTGAAATACCTGAAAGCCTCGTTTGAGTACGCGCACAAGGCGATTGGAACCATCAATGAGAAAAACTTTCTCGAGCCCGTCAAGAGTCCGTTTGGCGAAGGCTCGATGACCCGCCTGGCGATGGCGGGCATCGTTACCTCGCATGGCTTCGATCACTACGGGCAAATAGTGGTGTACCTGCGAAGCAATGGGATCGTGCCGCCGGCAAGCCGGTGATTTCGCCTTCCCACCTGCGCGGAGGAGTTGGCTCCGCGCAGCGTGGTAGAGGTGAGCAGGATCTGTATCAAACCCATGCCGCGACTAGTGCGCGCCGCAGCAGGGGTGTGTGTCCCGATCAATTCGGCAAAACGCGGCCCTCAAGACGGTCCGGTCCGACATCTACGCGACCTTGACGTCGAGGACCCTCAGAGTCCTGGATGCAAGTTGTGCACTACGTTGTCAAAGTGGTGGGATGCGGGTACTCTGTCCCCGTGGAGGATATGAGGATGGTTCCCAATTCAACTCTGAACACGGTTTGCAGGAGCTTACTCGTGGTGATCTTCGCCGTGCTGGCGGTTGTGACGACATCGGCACAAGCAACACCAGAGACCAAGCCAGGGGCGTCAACGATGCCGCTTGAGTTACAGAGAGTTCATGCCGCACTGGAGAAATACCGGGACCCGGTGGTGGCAATACACGACGGATATCTTTCGACTCTGGCTTGCATCAATTTCCCGAATGCACCCCTGCCCGGACATGAGCAGTATCCCAAGGGCGCCATGGGCGTGCACTTCATCAATATGCAACTGGTCAGCCCGGTGCTTGATCCCATGAAGCCCCCGATTCTGCTTTATGAACCGGACGCCAGCGGTAAGCTGCGCTTGGCGGGCGCGGAATGGTTTGTTCCGCTGGCCATCGCGAAGGAGCGGCCCAAGCTTTTCAACCAGGATTTTGTGGGGCCGATGGAAGGCCATGAGCCAGTGATGCCGGCCGAGTTGGCACATTACGATCTCCATGTCTGGTTGTTCAAGAACAATCCTGAGGGAATGTTCGCGCCGACCAATCCGGCGGTGAAGTGCACGGGATACTCCTATGCGCTCGACCTGGACTCCACGAAAATGGTGATGGAGGGAATGAAGCACTAGGCACTGAGCGGTACGACAAACAGCGCCTCGCCCTGGCATCGCTGCTCACACGCAAACATTCCTCAGACCCGCCTTTGACCTGGACGAAATGCATGTTATGGCGATTACCCGCAGGAACTCGGAACCGAGGTCCTGATTTCGTAGTTGGCGTTAAATCGTTATCACTCATCGACGGGGGTTCTGAGTGCTATCGCCTGTTAACAACACTTAACCTCCGGTTTGCTCGTGATGCCGCTCATGCCATACTCAAGCGGTTATGTCCAAGCGCCGCGCTTTGAACGGTCGAGTTGCTACTCAAGCAGACCAAGATGCGGAAGAGGTAATCTTCTACATTCCAGATGGCCGTAGTGTTCCGTATCGGTTTGAACGCGACTTGCCGTTACGTGCGCGTGTTGTCGGCACTGAGGAAACAACTGGGTTTCCCATCGGCACTGAGATTGAGATTTTGCAGGCTGAGATCGGGGACACCGGCGATGTCCTGATCGGATTCATAGTTGGCGAGGACGAGGGAATCTGCCTGCTGAAGGAAATCGATCTGATCGATTAAGAACAGCTTACCAACCCAAGTCTCGGCTGTTTCGCCGCACACTGGTCGGATCGTCGGCAGTCGGAGATTGAGGGAGCTGGTCAAATTGGCGAAAAATCGCCGTTACACTCACTGACCAGCGGTCAAAACGTGCTAAGGCCTGGTTACAACAGTTATCAGCAAACCGCAGGCGACCGAGGCCAGAATTCTTCCTAGTCATTGCAGCGTCGCGTACTCATATGCCCGGAGAAGATTCATTTCTGGCCCAGAAGATAGAGGTCGGCGTGGCCGGCGGGGCGGGCGTAAACAACCGAGGAAAGATCTTTGGAAAATTCGTACGCATTGCCGGAGTAGGCCTGGCGAAATGCAAAGGGGAGCTTGAGGGCCGCTTGGGCGGGCCCGGTTAACTTTCCGTCATGCCAGGGCTGACGATAGATCGTGGTCTCTCCGCGCGAAGCGCCCAAGTAAAGGATCGATTTTCCATCGGAGGAGAAATGGACGATAAGGGTCCTAAGCTCGGGCAGCAATGGGGTGCACTTGCGGTCGGCCAGGGAGAATTCGCTGACGCCCATTAATTGGTTGGTTGAGCTTTGCGAGGTCAGGAGGTATTTGCCATCCGGAGAGGAATCCCAGACAGCGCCGCAGTTATCTACCAGCTTCTCGATACTGGAGCCGTCGGTGGGTACTTTCCAGATCGTGAGCTTGGCCAGATCGCTCTCCTGACCACCCAGGTAGAAAAAGTTGGGATCTAAACTCGAGGATCCATAACCGCCGGACGCTCCCGACCAGGGGATTTGGCGCAGGCCGGTGCCATCGGTTTTAACGATGTAGATTCTTGTCTTGCCACCCTCAACGGCTGCAAACACCAGCTTGGAAGCATCCGACGTAAATGCCACGGTTATAAGCTCTGTTCCGGATGTGATTTTGACACGGTTGTTGCCGGCTATATCGGAAACCCAGAGTTCTCCCTGCTGTGCGTTGCCCGAAAGGGTGATGTACATGACGTGGCGGCCATCCCAGGCCAGGGCGGGCTGAGTGGCTTCTTCATTGGTTAAGTCGAACGATTGCTTGGTCTGCGGGTGGTAAACCGTGAGGAAGCCCGACCGCCTGCCGTTCACGAAGTAAACTTCTTTGGCGGAGGGTGCGGGCATGGGTGAAAGGTCAGGTCCGGCGCCGGTTGTCACCTGTTTCAGGCTGCCGTCGGCCACACCGTATTGCCAAATATTGGTGACGTCGTTGATGGTACGGCTACACAGGAAGGTCTTGCCCGGATCACTCCAGACCAGGCTGGTTGGGCTGCCCGAAAGTTCGCCGATTTTCTGGGAAGCGTGAGTGGCCAAGTTGACCCGGTAAAGCGTCAAAGTTGTAGAACCCAGTACCTGGTCGTTTCCCGTGCTGATCAGCAGATCCTTGCCGTCTGGAAAGGGCAGAATTTTTATCGGGCTCGAGCCCTCAGCGGCTTTAAAAATCATTTCCTCCGACAGGCCAACTTTGGACTTGCGGAAGACAGCATTTTCGCGGCGGCTCTTTATGAAATAGAAAGAATTTCCGTCGGGAGAAATCGACAGGCCGAATCCAGAGGCGACCAGGCTGGAGGCGCCGCCCAGTGTGGGCACACTGAAGCTCTCTTCTCCTGTGAAGTCGTTGGAGTAGTAGATCTGGGTGCCGTCGGGCGAAAAAGCCTCCACAAACTTGTCGACGGAGTCGTTGGTGAGTTGCAGCGGGTCGCCGCCAGAAGCCAGCATTACGAAGACCTGGTCGAAACCCGCGACCGGCGAGGTGAAGGCGACGGTGTGGCCATCGGGCGACAGGACCGCATGGTGGCGGGGCCGATGGATAAGTTGTGGAAGTAGTACGCGGCCACCGCGCCCGCAACGATGAGCGTGACGATTGCCGCGGCGGCGATGTATTTGTTGCGCGAGGGTATGGTGGGCTGCGTCGTTATTTTCGCCGTACCGCTTGCAGAGGAGCTCGCAGGCAACTCAGCCGCGCTCGGCCAAGCGGCGCTGGACCGCCCGGAGCCTGAATCGCGTTTCGAGCGTTTCAGGTCGCCACGCAATTCGGCGCCGGACTGGTAGCGCAGTTCGGGATCTTTTTCCAGCGCTTTATTGATGATGCGATCGAGCTCCGGGGGGAGTTCAGGGTTGAGGCGCAGAGGTGAGACCGGGGCTTTGTGCAGAATGGCATCGAAAATAACGGCCGAAGTTCCGCCGGAGAACGCTGGACGCGCGGTTGCCATCTCGTACAAAACCAGGCCAAATGAGAACAGGTCGGTGCGTGGGTCTAACTCTTGCCCGCGCGCCTGTTCCGGCGACATGTACGCGACCGTGCCCACCGCGCTGCCCGGGCTGGTGAGATGATCTTCCACGTCGAGGGTCGCGGCGCTCAAGCCGCCACTCTCCGGCTTGGCCGTGACCTTGGCCAGACCGAAGTCGAGAATTTTCGCCTGCCCGCGGGCGGTGACAAAGATATTGGCCGGCTTGATGTCGCGATGAATGATTCCTTTGGAGTGAGCCGCGTCCAGTGCGTCGGCGATCTGGATGCCAAAATCCAGCAAGGTTTCGATTTCCAATGGCTTGCCAGCAATTTTGTGTTTCAGGGTGACGCCTTCCAGATACGCCATGGCGATGAAGGCCTGCCCGCTCTGATCGTCAATCTCGTAGATGGTGCAGATGTTGGGGTGATTCAGAGCAGAGGCGGCTTTGGCTTCGCGCTGGAAACGGGCCAGCGCCTGCGGGTCTTTCGCCACATCATCGGGCAGAAACTTGAGGGCGACGAAACGGCCAAGTTTCAAATCTTCGGCCTTGTAGACAACGCCCATCCCGCCCCCGCCGAGCTTCTCGATCACGCGATAGTGCGAGATGGTTTGACCGATCATCAGGGGCAAATCTTACGTGGGTGAGACAGGCAAGTCAACGAAAGCCGTGGAGTTGGCCTTATCCCGAAAGGGTGGTTGGCGATAAATCGCCATAGCACTCATCATGGCCTGCTGGGCACCTGAGTGTAATCGCCTGGTTACATCAACGATCCATTCCCACTTCGGTCACCCCTCGCCAGTCCAACGGGTTGGAGTCGAATGCTGGCCGACGGCGTTGCGTTCTGCCGCTCAGAGACAGAAGAAGCGCCGACACCCCCAATTCGAGGGTGCCGGGCGTTCTATGCTGACTATCCACCCGCGCTGGGAGCGTGGGAACGAAAGGGAACCTACTGTTTCACCGCTACGAACTGGCTGGTGGTTCCGTGCAGTTTGTCTTCGACCGAGATTTTTGCGGTTTTGCCATCGGGCTCCAGCGTCATTTTCGAGACACTAATCACTTTGTCGCCGCGTTTGTCGGTTTCCTCAAGAGTGTTTTTGCCCATCATCTTCACCGAGACGCCGTCGGTTCCGGGGTCACCTTTGTATGGTGCCGCCGTGCCGTCCAGTTTCGCAGTGTAGGATTGGCCCGTCGGACTGGTCATGGTCAACTCGTCGCCGCTGACCTTGTACGTCCAGGTAATCGCGTTGTCGGAAATGGTCTCGAATTTCGACATTCGCCAAGAACCGGAAATAGCGTGCGATCCAACAGGACCTTTGGCCACGCGGGCCTCCTCGCCCTTGCCGGTAACTGGCGCGGCATTGGTGTTACTACTGTCGCTAAATTCGAACATCAGCATGTTGCCATCCGGCGAAACCGCCGTCTTCGAAGTTGCGACCGTCTTGCCGTTCTTCTTGTCGGTTTCCTCGATCGCATGGTCGCTTATGACCTTGATCGCCGCGGTGTCGTAATACGGGTGTCCCGCGACTGTCTGGTCCTGTCCGTCAGCCTTGATCTTGACTGGCGGAGCACACGTCTTGCATTCGTACATGCCATCTTGCAGCAGGTACACGTCAGGCTTCTTCGGAAATTCCACCTTGTTCATATCGACCTTCCACGTTCCGTCGAAGGCACTTTGGGCCAGCAACAAGACGGGCGTGAGTAGTAACATCAGCAACGCAATCAGAGAAAGCTTCTTCATGAGCATCCTCCCATCGTTTTGAGCGAGATTTTTCTTAAACTCCAAGAACGGAACGGATTGTACACCCGTTCTTAGCCGGCGCAGCTCATTCGGGTTCCCTGAGCAGGTCAAAATCAACGGCAACGTCAAAGTCAAGGTCAAAAGGGACGGACAGGAGTGTCCGTCCCACATGTGCGGAAAATCTTGTCAAGACCCCAAGCGCGAGGATTTTGGGTTAAGTCGCTGATTCGCTGGGAGAAATAAATGCGGCTAACATGTCCCAATTACCCTTTGCCGTGTGATATACTGAATATATAGAGTCAAGAAAGCAACGGCGCAGGCCTTTCGGTCTGCGCCGTTCGTGTTTGTGGGCGACTGCTGCCGCCAGGCGGGCGATGCGGGGAGATTGTGTTGGTCTCCGGGCGGCGAGCGAGGACGCCCGCCCCTTCGGCTGCGCTCAGGGCATGCTGACAGCCGCCGGGACGGCGGCGCTACAAAGTCAAAGGCAGCGGGCAGGAGTGCCCGCTCCACACGAACAGGCTGAACAAGGGGGAAGGTGACTATGAGTTTGGGTGGGAGTGCTGAGGAGCGGTCGGGGGAGTTGGGGGCGAGATCAAGATCAAGGTCAAGGGCGGCGGACGAGGGCGTCCGCCCTACACGTGCAATCATCATGACCAGCAAGGAGCGCGGGGAGCTGGCGGAGATGATGTTTATGGTGAAGGCGGCGCGGAAGGGATTTGCCACGGCGAAGCCTTATGGGGACAGCCGGCGCTATGACTTCATTGTGGACGTGGGGCAGCGGTTGTGGCGAGTGCAGGTAAAGTCGTCGAGCGCGAAGCAGTATGGGTCGTACATGGTGAACTTGCAGAGGAACCTGAATGGGGAAGTGGTGTTTTATGACGCCTCGGAAATTGATTTTGTGGTGGCTCTGGTGATGCCATGCGAGGCGTGGTTTGTGATTCCAGTGGAGGCGATTTACGGGCGGAAGACGGCGAAGATGTGTTTGCGGGGGAATCCGAGGAGCGGGAAGCTGGGGAAGTATTGGGAGGCTTGGGGTTTGATGACGATGAGGTGGGGGAGTGGGTGAGGTGTTATGCGGGCGGCGGACCAGCAGGTTCCTCACCGAGCTTTCAGCCCGGTTCGGAATGACATCCCTGTTCGCCGATGAGGGAATTAGTCGATCCCCAATTCTTTGGCCAGAGCCCTCCACTTGCTGTCTACCAACGCTTTCGTCTTCGCATCCATGACAATTTCGTCGGGCCAGGGGCGGGTGAAGCCCTCGGTGGGCCACTTGCGGGTGGCGTCGATGCCCATCTTGGAGCCGTAGTTGGCCAGGCGCGACGCGTGGTCAAGCGAATCGACGGGGCCTAGAGTGAATTGAATATCGCGTTCGGGGTCGATGTGGTTGAGAACTTTTAGAGTCACGTCGGCGAGATCTTGAACGTCGACGTCTTCGTCGACGACGACGATGACTTTGGTGAACATGGCCTGGCCGAGCGACCAGATGGCGTTCATCACTTTGCGGGCCTGGCCGGGATAGGACTTGCGGATGGAGACGATCATCAGGTTGTGGAAGACGCCTTCGATCGGTAGATTGATGTCGATCAATTCAGGGATGGCGAGGCGCATCATCGGGAGAAAAACACGTTCGACGGCCTTGCCCATGTAGGCGTCCTCTTGCGGAGGTTTGCCGACGATGGTGGTGGAGTAGATGGGATCTTTGCGGTGGGTGATGCATTGGACGTGGAAGACAGGGTAGAGGTCGGCGAGCGAATAGAAGCCGGTGTGGTCGCCGAAAGGGCCTTCGGTGCGGAGTTCGTCGAGGTTGACGTAGCCTTCGAGGACGATCTCGCTGGAGGCGGGAACTTCGAGGTCGACGGTTTCGCACTTGACTAGTTCGACCGGGGCTCCGCGCAAGAAGCCGGCGATTAAGTATTCTTCGACGTCGGGGGGCGCAGGGACGATGGCGGAGAAGGTGACGGCGGGGTCGGTGCCGATGGCTACGGCGACTTCCATTTTGCCGGAGGGATTGTCGGAGAGGACTTGGCCGCCGGAAGTTCGGGCCATGAGGTCGACGGCGGCGCGCCTCGCTGTGCTCGACGAGACGGGCGAGGCGCCCGTCCCCACATGATCCGTGCTGGCGCTCGTTCCCACGTGGTCCGCGCTGACGGCGGCTCGCATGCGCTGGCGGGCGTGTTCGGCGGCGACCTTCTGTCTTTGCCAATGCGCCCCAGTTGTTTTGGCGTCGTAGACCTGGAGGCGGTACATGCCTACGTTGCGTTTGCCGGATTTGGGATCGCGGGTGATTACGCAGGGGAGAGTGATGAAGCGGCCGGCGTCTTGCGGCCAGCATTGCAGGATGGGGAAATCCAGCAGAGAAAAATTGTCGCGCTTGATTACTTCTTTGCAGGGGCCGGTGGGGACCGTCTTGGGGAAAAACTTTCCGGCTTCGGCGAGCAGCGGGAGCATCTTCAGTTTATCGAGGAATCCTTGGGGGGATTTGAGATCCATGAAGACGCGCATGCGCTCGCCGAATTCGTCGAAGGAGGTTACGCCGAGGGCTAATTTCATACGGGCTTCGGAGCCGAACTGGTTGATCAGGACTTGAGAACCCGGGTGACCTTTGAGGTGTTGGAAGAGTAGGGCTGGGCCGCCGGGCAGTCGAGCTTCGCTCGACCGGACAGCCGAGGGCGGCTGTCCCCACATGTGCATCTTGCTGACGCGGTCGGTGATTTCTGCGATTTCCAGGATTGGGTCTGCTTCGGTTTGAATGCGTTTTAGTTCGCCGGCGCGGTCGAGGGCGGCGATCCATTGGCGGAGGTCGTCGAAGGGCAAGGGGGTCTCCTAAGAACTGATGATTATAAACAGTGGCCAGTGGGCAGTGGGCAGTGGCCAGAAAAAGGCACTGATCTGATCAGATCAGTACCCAGAAAAACCAACATCAAAATCAAAGTCAAAATCAAAATCTTTTACCACGGGGGACACGGGGGTCACGGGGTAAACCTCTTAGAGTTTGCCGCGGAGCATGGTGATTACATCGTCGGAGGTGATTACGCCTACCAGCTTGTTGTGTTCGTCGATTACCGGCAGAGTGATTAGGTTGTACTTGTCGAAGAGTTCGGCTACTTCGTTGTCGCCGGCTGTTTCGTGGGTTTGCACGAGAGGTTCTTGAATTAGGGAGAGGAGCGGGGTGCTGGGCGGGGCCAGGACTAGTTTCACCAGGGGGACGGCGCCGACCAGGGTGCCGTGGGAGTCGACCAGATAGATGGTGCTGACGGATTCGATGCCGCCCTCGAACTCGCGCATGACGCCGACGGCATTCTCGACGGTGGCGGAGACGGGGAGCGCGAGGAACTCGGTGGTCATGCGTCCGGCGGCGGTTTCTTCTTTGTGTTCGAGGAGTTCGACGACTTCCTGGCTGGCTTCAGGCTCCATCTCGACGAGGATTTGTTCGGTGCGATCCTGCGGGAGGTCGGCGAGGAGGTCGGCGGCGGCGTCGGGATCCATTTCCTCGACGATGTCGGCGGCGCGCTCGGAGTCGAGGGATTCGACGATGGACTTCTGGACCTTGGGATCGACTTCCTCGAGAGTTTCGGCGGCGACATCTTCGTCGAGGGTGCGGAAGACGGCTTCGCGCTCGTCGGGAGCGAGGTCTTCGACGATGTCGGCGATGTCGGCGGGGTGGAGCGTGGCCAGGCCTTCGTGAGAGATTTTGAGCTTGATGCGGCGCGCGGGATCGGTCTCGATGAGATCGACAAAACTCCAGGGGATGGAGCGGGGAGGAATTCTCTGGAGCAGGACGTGGAGAGCGGCGCGGGGTGCGAGGCCGCTCAGCAGACGGCGGATGGCGCCGCGGGCGCCGATATCGACGGAATGAACGCGCAGGATGGCATGAGGGCGTCCGGCCTCGGTGAGGGAGTCGATCTGGAGTTCGACGTCGTTGACGCGGACGACTTTGCGCCCGTGAACGTCGATGACCTGCTGATCGAGGAGGTCGCGCTCGAGAAGGAAGAGGCCTTCGGCGCCGTTGGCGGCGGGCCAGTCCGCGGGATTGGTGGAGGTGTGGATACTGGCGTCGATGGCGGAGACGGCGGAGAAGGGAAGTACGCGGTTGCCGGATTTGGTTTTAACGATGAGCGATGCGATGCGGCTGCGGTCTTCCTGAGGAGCGAGAGTGACCTCGCGCACGCGTCCGGTTACCGCGCCAGACGGGTCATAGACCGTGGCGCCGAGAAGCTCGGTAAGAGGCAGCGTGGTCATCCCGGCTAGAGGATAGCGGAGTTTTGAGAGCAAGAGAAAGGAAATTGTGGGCGGCGGAAGAAAATCTTTCGCCACGGATTTGCACGGATTGACGCGGATTAGGAACGCAAAGCCTTAAGCACAGAGGGCATACTGGATCACAGGGTGAGGCGTTTGACGGAGCGTGGCCTCCGACCGAGGTAGCTGTCGAGCTTCGCTCGACCGGACAGCCGAGGGCGGCTGTCTCCACACGAGCCTCTCCAAAAGCAGACAGCCGAGGCGACTGTCCCTACATGAGCATTTCCGAGTTTATTGGCCGAGTAAGCCTTTTTTCAGATCGGCGTTGGGGGGCTTCGGGCCTAGCCATACTGAGAAGAGCACTTGTGCGAAGGCTGGACCGGCGATGGTCAGCTTCTCGGTGCCGTTGATGGCGAACATGGTGCCTGTGCCGGGGACGTAGGTGAAGACCATCTCGTCCCCATCTTTGACGGGATCGAGGGCGGCGAAGAGTCGTTCGATGTCGGACTGCTGGCTCTTCCTGGCATCCGGCGTGTTGTCGGTGAAGGACTCGTCGAATGCACTTGACATCTGGCTCTTGCTGGCACTGTGCACAAAGTGCATGACGATGCGTTTGGGCGCGTCGGATTTGAGGATGGCGTTGGGATCCGACGACTTGTGATCGAGGTAGAGTCCGGCGACGTAGACTTTCACGAAAAACTTGGTGCGGAGTCCCACGCCGTTCAGCAGTAGCGCGGTGCTGCCGACCTGGGCCGTGTCGGGCAGGGTTACGCCGGCCAGAGTGGCGGCATCTAGAGTGGAGAGCGATGTCAGCAGGATGAGGGCGATGGTGAGTGAGTTGGCGGTTTTCCGCATGAGGACTCCTTGCAGAGTGTGTGTAGCGGAGCAGGAGATGGTAGCACAGTGGAGGGGCTGCAAGATGTGATCTGGATTCCCGGCCGCAGAGAGGCTGTCGAGCTTCCCCCTCGGCTCCGCTCGGGGCTGCGGCAAGGCGGGACAGCCGAGAGCCTCCCCTGAGCGAAGCCGAGGGCGGCTGTCCCCACATGAGCATCTCGCGAACCTGGACAGCCGAGGCGGCTGTCCCTCCGTTAGCTAATGGATGGTTCGCTCTGTCTTTCTTACTGGGGGAGCCGTTGTCGAGCCCTGGAATTTGGGCTCGCCTAGTTTTGTGATCCAGAGGCCGGAGTGGATGTCGTTGAAATAAATCAAGCTGTTGAGCAGGGGAGTGTCGCATGGCAGCGAGCACGGTTGTCCTCCCCAGGTGAAGGGCAAATTCGCGCGGAAGCCCTTGACGTCGCCGGTCCAGAAGCGGGCAATTTCGCGGCCCTGGCGGTAGAGATCGCCGCGCAGTTCGCCGGAGATGTCGAGGACGCGTGCGCCTCCGCTGTAATAGCCCTCATAGAGCATGTCGTTGGCGGCCCAGAAATTATGCGAGCCTCCCTCCGGGACTTCGTATTGCGCCACTTCGCGGGGATGCTTGATGTCGGAAACATCCATGACGTGGCAGATGGCGCGGACCGGGATGCGATCTTTATCGTCGAGATCGAAGATGGCGGGGAAAACTTCGTCGCCGACAAAGAGATAGTTCTTGTAGCGGAAGACGCTGTGGGTGCCAGCCAACCAGCCGTCTCCATAGAGTTCGTAGTGGTTGAAGTGGTATTGGCTGACCAGCTTGGGATTTTCGGGGCTGCCTCCCGCCATGCCATTGCCGACATCGAGGATGATTAATCCATCGCGCCAGTAGGCGAGATAGGCCAGGCCATCTTTCACTTGCAGATCGTGCAGATAACGTCCGCTGGTGATGGAGCCGTGCTTGGTGCTGATGGTGGCTACGTAGGGATTGTCGGCTTCCCAGCGCGCGACTTCCTTGGGATGCTTCACGTCCTGAAAGTCGATGACGCGCAGAGAGCCGGTGGCGTCGTCGGTGATGTAGACGTAGTGACCGTCGATGTAGGCGCTGTGCACGCCGCCGGTGACGGTGGCGGTGTATTCGGATAGAACTTTCAGGTGCGCGGCATCGGTGGTGTCGAGGAAGACGATGCCGTTCTTGCGGTTGGAAGCGCCTTCGCGGGTGAAGACTCCGATGTGTTCGTCGGGGGTGGTGCTGATGTCGTTGATGATGCGGGCGTCCACTTTGAGCGTGTCGAGAAGCTTGGGGCTGGCGGGATCGGCGATGTCGTAGACGAAAACTTTGTCGGCGACGGTGGAGAGGTAGGCGTGGTGGCCGACGATCCATTCTTCAGACATTTGCAAATCGGGCATGGGGACGTGGGCGACGACTTCGACCTCGCGCTCGACGTTTCGCGGGCGAACCACGACGGAGGCGGCGGCGCTGTGCTGGCCGCTGCCGGCCATGACTACGTAGGTGCCAGCTTTTTCGGCGACGAAGGCTCCGTCAGGGTAGATGGCGGCGCCGTTGCCACTGATCGACCAGCGCACCGGGGGATCTTTCACGCTGGCTCCGCTGGCATCGACGGCGCTGGCGGTGAAGTGGACTACGTCGCCGGTGCGGGCTTCGGTGGAAGCGGGCTTGACCGTTAGCTTGCGTACTGCATCGCGAGCTACCTTCAGCGTTACCGTGCTGCTCACCGCCTCGGCAGTTGCCTTGATTGTGGCGCTGCCGGGAGCTATTCCTGTGACCAGGCCGGCAGGGTCTACGGTGGCGATGGAGGGCTTGTCGGATGTCCACTTGATGGTGACATCGGTGCGGGGATTGCCGCTGGATGTGCGGGCGATGGCGGTAAGCTTTTCCGCGCTGCCGGCGACGATCGGATCGGGCGGATCGATGGAGAGGCTGGTGATTTTCGGGTTGCCCACGTTGACTGTGGCATAGCCGGTCTTGCCGGCGATTACCGCGCCGACCGTGACCAGGCCGGGCGCATGGAAAGTGACTTCGCCGGATTCATCGGCGCCGGCGAGATCGAAGGGAGCGGCAAACCAGACGGAAGGCTTTTCGTCGATGGCATTGCCAGCCGCGTCTTTGGCGGAGGCGCTGAACTTTATTTTTTCTCCGACGTGAGCGTCGATGGTGGCGGGAGTGATTTCGACGCTGGCGGGAGCTACCGAGGTGGAGGGAGGTTCTTGCTTCGCTTCGTCTTGTTTGGGGGCGGCAGCATCCTGCGCCCACAGTATGGTTCCTGCTGAGAGAGTCATTATCGCGACGGCCAATCCAAATGCACAGTGCTTGAACATTCGCCCTCCGGGCCTTGACGCTGGATTTCTAAAGATCATTTACACATCAGACCGAACGTACCTCAGCGGCTAAAGCCGTTGCTGAAAATCGAGTCCCCATCGCGGCGCTGGAAGCGCTGCGCCACCCAAAAGCGTAGCCGATCTGCCTCCCGGGAAGAGCGAAACCTCAGCGGCTAAAGCCTCACTAATTTTTCGCACTCTTACGGCACGAGTGGAACTCGTGCCCTTCCCGGGCTTGCTCGGGTCCGGCTTTTCCGTAGTCACGAGCCCCCACCGCTCTATCACTGTCGGTCGTTGGCAAAATCGGCGAACGACTAACGACTAACGACGCTTCACTGCTTGCTTGGTTCCATCTTCCAAAAATCAATTCCGGCCGCCTGCGGCGGAACGTCTACCGTGGCCACGGTTTTCAACGTGCCGAGGTCAATTACTTCTACAGTGCCGGGCTCGGAGCCTACGCCTTCGACGGAGATGAAGGCGTAACGGTCGTCGGGCGAGACTACCGCGCCGTGCACAACCTTTCTTTGCGTAGGAATTCTGGCCAGTTCATGTCCGGTGACCGGATCGAAAATTGAAACCGACTGTCCGCGCTTATTGGTGGCGATCAGCTGTCCGTCGTGGGTCATCGCAAGGTTGTAGACGCCGGTTCCGGCGGGGAAACGGCGGGCCAGGGTCCAAGTGTCCGTCTTGATGGCAACGATTTCGTTCGATTGATTGCAGGCGACGTAGACTGTCGATCCATCGTTGGACGGTTGCGCCCAGGTGGGGGTGCAGGCGGTTTTGTGATCCGACATCGAGTGCGCAGCGGGCGCACCCATCATGCCCATTTCCTTGCCTGCGGCCAGCATGAAATAGCGGTCGACCGCGAACTTTCTGGTGTCGATCTCGACCAGCATGTCGTCCATCATGCAAACCGAGTAATGCTTGGTGCCAGCGTGGTTGAGGCGCGAGCCGTGAGGCATGGTGCAGGTGGGAATGCGTTTGACCTCGATCAACTGGTCGGTGGCGACCACCGAGATAGATGAGGGAACCATGTCGCCGTGGAAATTGGCGTTGGCTACGTAGATGAAGTTGCCGTCAGGAGTGATGTCGGTGGTGGCGGGGAACAGGCCGAGACTGGTGTACTTGATGACCTCATTGCTGCCGGCGCGATATTTCCAGACCGAGCCCTCGGGGCGGCCATGGCCCACGGAAACGTACAAAAATTGTTTGTCGGGAGAGACGGCGATGCCGTGGGGACCGTTGACGTCCATGGGCATGAGGCCGGTGCGAACTTGGGTCTCGATGTGCGCGCCGGTAGGGCCGAAGCGGATCAGGACAATTTTGTCGGCGGATTCGCAGACTACGTAAACGAGGTAATCTCGGGTGGGTTGCGGGGACGGTGCGGGAGCGGTCTGCGCGGCTAGGGAGCTTAGCGCGAGCGAAAGAGACAGCAGGAGGCGGAACGGGTGGGGTAGAAGGCTGCCGCAGTGCCTTCTAGCGTGTTGATCGGGATTCATTGGTTGAGTGCGCGGTGGTGAGTCCATGCAGTGGCCGGAGAAGTATATCAAATTGAGGGAAGCGCATTGGTGTGGCGGTTTGACGGGAGAGCCTGTCGAGCTTCGCTCGACCGGACAGCCGAGGGCGGCTGTCCCCACATGAGCATCTTCCTATCCCCACATGAGTACCTTGCAGACTCGGCTTTGATTCGTGGCCCGTATAATACGGGCGTGCGTTTTGGAGAAGCATGATATCAGGCGATGACATTCTAAGTTTGGTGGCGCCTAAAGCGGATGCGCGGCTGGCTTATGGCAGCGATGCGAATCAGTTTGTGGATTTGCGGCTGCCGCAGGGGAAAGGTCCGCATGCGCTGGCGATCAACATCCATGGCGGGTTCTGGAGGGCGAAGTACGATCTGGAACATGCCGGGCATTTGTGTGCGGCGCTGACGGCGAAGGGAATCGCGACCGCGAATGTGGAGTACCGGCGGGTGGGAAATGCGGGCGGCGGATGGCCGGGGACGTTTGCGGACGTGCGGGCGGCGTATCAGTTTCTGGTGCAGCCCTCGAATAATAATTTGCGGAAGGAGTTTGATGCGCGGCGCGTGGTGGTGATGGGGCATTCGGCTGGAGGGCAGCTTGCGCTGTGCCTGGCGGCGCATGAGGCGGGAGTGAAGTCAGTGATTTCGCTGGCGGGGGTGGTGGATTTGCAGCGGGCGTACGCGCTGCATTTGAGTAACGATGCGGTGGTGGAATTTTTGGGAGGGACTCCGGCGGAGGTTGGGGATCACTATAAGGAAGCGGATCCGATGAAGCTGGCGGTGGGGGCGCGACAGTGGCTGGTGCATGGCACCGCGGATGATGTAGTGCCGGTGGGATTCAGTCGCGATTATGTTGGCGCGAAACAGAAGATCAAAGAGGATGTCCGGCTGGTGGAGATTGCGGGGGCGGGACATTTTGAGGTAATAGATCCGCGGTCGGGAGCTTGGAAGGACGTGGAGAGAGTGGTGGTGGAGGCGGTGGGAGAAGCAAGACCTTAACCATAGGGGACACCCTTCGACTGCGCTCAGGGCAGGCTACGGGGTAAACCGGAGCGGCGATTTAAGTCAGAACAGCATGCGATCTAGGCTGGCTGGGTTCTCGGAGGCGGCGGGCCGATAATCTGCGTGTCGTGGCGGCTCACGATCTTGGAAACCTCGGCACCAAACTGCGGGTCCTGAGGCGAGAGACGCGTGGCCAGCTGGTGCAACTCAGGAAAGAAGCGCTCGAAACCGCAGGGATTTCCTGAGCCGAGGAAATTTACTGGTTGCTTGCCTGCGTTGGCTTGCGCGTGGGGTATACCGTGGGGCACGACTGCGACGGTACCAGGCTCCAGGTCGTGCCAGTTGCCGTCGACATAGATCGAGAGAACGCCATCGAGGACGAAGAACTGCTCGTCGGTCTGATGGTGGAAGTGCAGTCCAGTCGTGTAGCCGGGATCTTCGCGGAACTGGCCTAGCCACCAAGTTCCACCGGAGCGCTCTGCATCTACCAGGATCCGTGCCTCTCCGCGGCCCATACTATAGATGCGTGCCTGATCCGGTCTGACGATCATGTTTTCCCTCCTACTTGGTTGCAGGAGTTTAGCATAGGAAAAGCGCGGGGCAGGTGTGTCTCAGGAGCCGGATCTCTTTCGGATTGCCTGTTCGGTCTCGACTGCCTGCTGGCGGACGTCGTTGGAAATATCCGGGAGGTCGCGCTGGTAGGGGCGAATGGCGGCCAGGTCTTCGGGCTGGCCTACCAGATAGAGGGCGCGCAACGCTTCCCAGACTTGCTGGTTGGCGGGATCGACTACCGCTACCTCCGCACCTGCGGCGAGGTTGGCGCCGGTACCGGCTACGGAGCGAATGCGGCCGGGAATTGGGGAGCGGATTTCGGCAATCTGTTTGTTTCCGAATTCGAGCTTTGCGATTAGGCCGCCTTGGTGGATGGCGGTGCCGGGGCGGTCGGCGTCGAGGATGCGGCCGGAGTCGGGGGCGGTGATTTGGGCGGGCTGAAGGAGTGCGAGAATCTGCGGGCGGCCGGTGGCGTCGCCGAAGCGGACTAGCGATAGCGCGGCATTGCCGCGGACCATGTGCGAGGGGTCGGTGAGCATCTTCAGCAGGGTTTCGTGAAAGCCTGAGCCGGACGGGTCTTGGCCCATGACCCAGGCGTCGGTGTTGCGGACTTCTTCGACGGGATCGGCGGCCAGACGCACCAGGTCTGGATACCATTGTTTGGCGGTGGCATCCTGGCGCGTGATGCGTTCGCCTACCTGGACTAAGGCTTGCTGAATGTGGCGCGGCTTCTTGGCGTCGTGCAGGTATTCGGTGAGTTGATGGTCGGAAAGCTTGCGTCCGAACCAGGTGTTCCACCAGAAGAGGAATGGCATCAGGCAGATCAGCCAAGCGGTGAGGAAGAAGAGGAGTTTTTGGGTGCGGGACATGCCGGGCTTGGGAGCCGCTTGCTGAGTAGTTTCAGTTTCCATATTGTGTTTGCTGCCAGCTAGCGGATGCTCTTGCCGGGGCGATGGGACGCGTACATATACAAAGGCTTGCCGACAATCGAGCCCTCGTCAACCAGCCCAAATTCGGTTGCGCGACTATCGAAGCTGACGTCGCGGTTGTCGCCTAGGACAAAGTACTTGCCCTTTGGAATGGTAACTGGGCCGAAATTATTGAACCAGTCCGGGTTTTGCTGCCCGATGTGCTCCACGTAGGGCTCGTCCTGCTCCTGACCATTTACAAAGATCGCATTGTCTTTTCCTTGAATGGAGTCTCCACCCAAAGCAATGGTGCGCTTGACGTAGAAGGTACCATCCTCTCTGAGAAAGATAATAACCTCACGACGACTAGGGCGTCTCGAATGGTAGTAACGCATGTCGGCGAGAAGCTGGTCGCCTCGCAGGATTGTCTTCTCCATCGAAGTCGAAGGCATGATGAAGCTACGGAATCCCGAGGCGAGCGTGGCACCTCGACCGAGCAAGCCAAGTGTCAGTGCGGTTACGGGCAGCACGGCAACCAGCCACGACCTCGAAGGTCGGAGGCCGGTTTGATCACTCCGGGCCAGTTGTGCGCTGCAAGCAGCGTAGAAGTAGAGGACAATCCAGCCACAGGACAGAAGGACCAAACCAGCATAGAAACGCAAAAGGCGCAGCGGCCAGAAACCAACCAAGAGAGCGGCAAAGATCAGCAGCAAGATGACCCCTTTGCGCCGCTGTCCAAGAAAGAGTTGTCCAGCTCCAGGCACGATAGCGGACATCAAAGCAGCCAACAAATGGCGCTTAATTTCCCTAGGCGGTCTCGTTGGTGGGACCGGATCAACCAGTGGAGCGAGAGGCGAGATAGGCACTGATTCCGACACAGGTTGAGCAATATAGCAGAAACGCTGAACACGATGAGCGCGAGTTCATTCTACGACATCGGCGTCGAGCACGCGCTCCTGCTCCAGATAATGCGAGACGGCGTATTGGGCCAGGAGCGGGGTCTGGAGACGGATTTCGGCTCCGATCCAGGCGCCTTTGGGGTAGGGCTTCCGGCTTGCGTCACCGGGCGAGAGTCCGCCGCTGCCGAATTGAGGGCCGAAGGCGGCGGATTGGATCTGATCGAACTGGGTGATATCTTGCCAGGCTTCGTTGGCTACTGTGCCGGAGACGTCAATTTTTAGTCTCACTGTCGACATAGATCAAAATCTTTCACCACAGAGGGCACGGGGTCCACTGGGCAAATCCTTATTGTTCTCGGTCCTTCTTTTTTCTTCCCGTGTGACTCCGTGCCTCCGTGGTTAGTTCAGCTATGGGGGAACCATTGGTAGAGCATGAAGTAGACGAGCACGCCGGTTACGCTTACGTACATCCAGAGCGGAAAAGTCCAGCGGGCGATGGCGCGATGACGATCATAACGGGCGCGCAGGCCGCGGCTCAAGGTGACGATCACCATGGGGACGATCACGATGGCTAGCGTCACATGGGGGATGAGGACGATTAGATAAATAACGTGCCAGAAGTGGTCGCCCAGAAAACGGATGTCCCCAACGTGATAGTGAAAATACAAGTAGCACGCCAGGAATAATGCGGAGGCGGCTACGGCGCCGATCATGCAGGCGCGATGGGCGGCCATGCGGCCGCGGGCGATCATGTAGCGTCCAGTGACGAGAAGCGCGGCGCTGGTTCCGTTCAGAGCAGCTATTAGGGGAGGGAAGTAGGCGTATTGTTCGGCGATCATATTTTGGGGATCATATTTTGACGATCAGGCGGCGGGCCTCGTAGAGCGGCGGTTGGCCATCAGGAATGCTAATCCAAACATCACCAGGGAAAACAGGAGCAAGGTCGCCATCGAGGAGGGTAGAGGGAACTTGGTATCCATTCCGGGATAGAGCAGGTCACGCAACGCCTCGACGCCATAGGTTAGGGGATTCATGTACATGAGGGCGCGAATCCAGCTGGAGGCACCGTACAGAGGAAACAACGCACCAGATAGGAGCCACAGCGGAATCAGAAACAGATTGATGATGCCATGAAAGGCTGAGGTGGAATCCATCGGCCATGCGATAGCAAAGCCCAGCGCGGTCAGCGCAAACGAAACCAGGAAGACCACCACGGTCACCAACAACACTTGCAGCGGATTGAGGTGGATACCAGCAAAGGGTGCGAAGACCAGGAAGATCATTCCCTGGATCGCCGAGAGGGTTGTGCCGCCTAAGACCTTGCCCAGCACGATGGCGGAGCGCGGCACGGGGGCGACCATGACCGACAGCAGGAAGCCTTCTTTGCGGTCTTCGATGAGCGACATCATGGCGAAAATCGAGGTAAACAGGACGATCAGGATCAGGGTGCCGGGATAGGAGTAATCCAGATAGTGTTGGGTCGAGCCAGCGGCAGAACGGAAGGAGTTACCGAATCCTGAGCCAAGTACGACCCAGAAGACGAGTGGTGATGCCAGCACGCCGACCACGCGCGACTTCTGGCGGTAGAAGCGGACAATCTCGCGCCACCAGAGGGTGAACGCGGGCAGCAAGACGCCGGCGGATGCGGGGGCCAGCGGTCTTCGTATTGCGGCGGTTTGAGTGGCCACGCTAGCTCACTTTCGGAGCGGGAGTTTTAGTTGGCGGAGCCGCGGCAGTTTTCTTGCCGGTCGTTTTTTGGCCGAGCATGCCCTGGTCACGCATTTCCCAGTACGCGTTCAGCATGAAGATTCCTGAGAGCGTGAGCAGGATCAGGCTCATGAAGAGGCCGTCGACGGTGGTGATCATGCCGTTGAGCAGGGTCCACACCACTCCCAGCAAGGGGAGAATGCCGAGCACGAGAGAAATAGCAAGCATCATAGAAAGCACGTGACCTCCTGAAAGCAGTCGCTAGTACCTAGTACCTAGTACCTAGTAACACCAGATTCCTCCCTCTTCGCTTCGCTCGGGATCGGAATGACAGACGTGGTTGAGCAGGGCAGATTCTCATTCCTCAGCCTTCTCGCTCCAGAACTTGTGTCCGGTGCGGCGAATGAAAACGTCTTCGAGAGCGGGCTTGCTGATAGAAATCGCCTCGATCTCGCCGGGAAAAGCTTCGACTACATCGGTGACGAAGCGGTGAGCGCCTTCGCGTTCGATGCGCACCTGATTTTCCATAACAGTGGTTTCGACGTGGAAGCGGTCGCGGATGCGCTCGGCGAGCACGGTTGCGTCGTGGGCGGCGTCGAACAGGACAACGTCTCCGCCGATCTCGCTCTTCAATTCGGCGGGCGTGCCCAGGGCCACCAGGTTGCCTTCATTCATGATGGCGAGGCGGTCACAGCGCTCGGCTTCTTCCATGAGGTGTGTGGTGACGAGGACGGAAACGTGCTCCTGGTCGCGCAACATCTGGAGGTACTGCCAAAGGTCGCGGCGGGCGCCGGGATCGAGGCCGGTAGTGGGTTCGTCGAGCAACAGGACGCCGGGGTGATGCAACAATCCTTTAGCCAACTCGATGCGGCGTTGCATGCCGCCGGAGAAAGTCTCGACGAGTTCCTGGGCGCGATCAGCCAAGCCGACGCGGGAAAGAATTTCTTGAATGCGCTTTTTCAGGGCAGAGCCGCGGAGGCCGTAGAGGTGTCCCTGATGCCAGAGATTCTCGTAGGCCGTGAGCTTGATGTCGATGCTTTGGGCCTGGAAGACGACTCCGATTTGCCGCCGCACACGCGCGGGTTCCTGCGCGGCATCGCAGCCGAGGATGGCGGCGCGTCCGGCGCTGGGAATCATCAGGGTGGAAAGAATCCGAAAGAGCGTGGTCTTGCCGCTGCCGTTGGGGCCTAGGAGGCCAAACAATTCCGCGGAGCGCACGTCGAAGGAGACGCCATTCAGGGCGGTGCGGTCCTCATAGCGATGGACCAGGTTTTCTACGGAAATAACCGGCAGGGCGGAAGCAGGCGTAACTTCCGGAGCGGCGTCGGCGAAGGCGGAAACTTTCGATGGCAAGGGCGTCCTAAGTGATCCAATACCAGTTTACGACAGTTTGCTAGGGAAGCGAGCCAAACGCGCGATTTTGTCACCCGCAAAACCGCGGGCGATTCGCGCAGCTCGCCCAGATCCTTCACGGCGCAAAGAACGCTTGTTCAGGATGACAGATGAGGACGATCATGCGGCGGAAGCATCCCGTTGTGCGTCGGGGACGCGCTCTTCGAATGCGACTGGGACGTGCCGCCACACCTGGATCGACAGAACTACAGTGGTCGCCAAGAGCAGAGCGCCTACGGCCACATGGGCCACGGTGGCCGCGACCATGGGCAGCTCAGGTTGCACGGCGCTCGTGCCCCAGGCTACGCGGGTCAGGAATGCGGTGAAGCCGAGGCAAAGCTGGGTGATCAGAAGCGACAGCATGATGATCGCTGGGCGCCGGACTGCTTCAATATTCGAATACACCGAGAGGGCGCGAATTGCGGTCCAGGCGAGAACGAACGACACTATCGCCGCGTGGGTGACGTGCGGCCACCAGCTCATGCCGTGGTGACGGAACATTCCGCCGAGGATGAGTTGCACGTAGAGGACGAAGATGGAGAGCAGCGTGAGCGTGAACAGGCTGGGGCGGCGCTGGTCGAACTCGACGCGCGGTTGCTCTTCGACAAAGCGGCGTCCGGTGAAGAGCGCGATGGATACGGCGATGCAGAAGAAAGTTTGCGCGACGGTGGCGTGGGCGGTGGAAATCCAGGGCGGCTGGAAAAGCAGAACGGTGAGGCCGCCGAGAATGGCCTGACAGATGACGGTGCAGAACGCGCCGATGGCGAGCCAGCGCATCCAGCGGCGGCGCTCGACCAGCAGGGTCCAGAGGGCGATCGCCAAGGTTAGCGTGACCAGCGTGCCGGCCACCATGCGGTGGCTCCATTCATAGCGCACGCCGCCGACGAAGTGCGGGACCTTGACGAGATAACCGAATGACGTGGGCCAGTCGGGGACGGAGAGGCCGGCGTCGTTGCTGGTGACCAGGGCGCCGGCGGTGATCACGACCAGCGCCGCACACGCGGTGAATACGGCGAAGGCGTGATGGGCGCGGTTGTAGGTGGCCGGGATGGCTTTCAGAGTCATTCCCCTTCGTGCGAAACAGGTAATTTTAGCAGACGAGGCGGGGAGGGCAAGCGGTCGCTTTGCTCGACGGGACAGCCGCGTGCGGCTGTCCCTAAGGAGCATATCCGTCTTAATCTCGTCCCGACTTAGTCGGCGGCGGGCTTGAAGCTCTGGTCTACGGTCTTCGCTTCTTTGGCGGCTACCGTGACCTTTTGGTCCTGCTCGCCTAGTTTCTCCTGCACAAAGGCGATGGTGTAATCGCCGGGGGGCAGTCCCGTGATGGTGTATTTGCCGGACTTGTCGGTGACCGCGTAGAACGGGCTCTTCACGACGTTGATGTACATCTTCATCCAGGGGTGCTGGTTGCACTTGACCGGAAGCATGATTTCTTCGCGGGCGAAATTCTTTTCGATGGCCGGTGAGGACGGCGGCTGCGACTCGTTCCACTCGCGGTTATCTTTCGGAGTGGGATGGATGTTGTGGGTGGTCATGTCGTCGTTCTTGATCTGCACGGTCTGGCCGGCCATCACGCCCAGCACGTGGGGATGGTACTTGCAGCCCTGCTGGTCGAGGACGACCGGGGTAGCGGGGACGTCGAAGGTGCGGCTGCCGAGTCCATCTTTCACGTAGACGAAGACGTTGGCGAGGTGGCCGCCGTCGACGACGATGTTTTCGGCTTCGTTCGCGCCTTTGCAGGCGGGATCCTGGCTCATGTCGATCTTGGAAGGCTTCGGCGCGGTGCCATCAAACTTCACGGTGCCGCTGACCGTGGCTACGGTAGCGGGATCGATGGGCGTGGCTGCCGGGGCGGCCGCGGGCTGAGACATGGTGTTGGCCGGCTGTTCTTCTTTCTTGCTGCAAGCTGTCGTCAGCAGCACGGCGCACAGGGCCAGGATGCTGAGGGTGATCATTGTTTTCTTATTCATGATGTCCTTCTTTCTGTAGTAGTTGATCTCTTGCGGTGTTGCCACTGCACGGGAACACCAAGATCCCTCGCTTTGCTCGGGATGACAACCCGAAAAGGGTAAATGCGCGTGATGGTGCGGCACGCTCGGGATGACAGTTCCTAAGTTTCTTCACTGAACCGGCCATTTTACCGCGAACCGCCGCTGACTGCTTGATGCGATTCGGCTGCCGCCTGGCGGTGATCACTCCTTGGTTGCAGCGCGGCTTTCGCGCGCGGCATGGACGCGGCTACTTTCCGTTGTTCTTCCGGCGTCAACTGGAAGATGTAATCGGTCAGGAGCTTACGATGATCTCCCTGGTATCCCTGGAACGACGGCGGCGTTGGGCCGGCGAACACCCACTGACTATTTTGTTGCCGGAACAAGCCTGACGGCATGGACGTTCCCGGGCTTACGGCTTGCGGGTCGGTGATCCAGCGCTCGACCCAGTCGGGTTTCAGGCGTTCTTTTGCGAGCAGGAAGTTGGGCGCGGTGGCAATCTTGTCGTGCGAGGGATCGCCGGTGGCATGGCACTTCAGACACGGCGCGGCCGAACTGGAGAACAGGCTGCGCGCCATGTCGGTTTCTTTCGTCGTCAGCACCGGAACCTGCTCCGGAATGTACGGCAACGGCTGCTGCGACAGCGCCTGGAAGAAGCGCACCAGTTTGCGCAGTTCGTTGTCGGAGAACGAGAACGTAGGCATGCGAACTTTCAAATACGGGCGCACGCCGTTACGGTTGGTGTCAGTGGTGCCGAGCGCGGGATTCTCGAGAAACTTGCGCAGCCATTCGGGATCGACGCGGGCGCCTTCGGTCAAGAGTTTGGGAGGCAGTTGCTCCTGCGCGTCCTGATATTGCTTGAGGCCCATCAGGATGGTGCGCTGGCCGGGGATGAACTGGTGGCAGCCCATGCAGTTGTATTTCTTGACGATCCACCATCCTTCTTGAATGTCGTGGCGGGCGTCGCCGGGCTTGTATTGATAACTCTGGGGCAGGGAAGTCTCTTCGCTTCCCATCAGGAACGTGGTGAGGGCGAGCACCTGATCTTTGGTGAGGTGCAGGTTGGGCATGCGCAGGGCTTCGGTTTCGCCCTTGACCTTGCCCTGATCGTAAATGTTGGGCTCGGCGAGCTTGTGTTCGAAGAATCCTTTGTGGTCGTACCACGGCTCTTTGGCGGGACCGTCGGGCAGGCGGGCTAGATCGTCTTTGTCTTTGACGGGCTCGGCGTCTTTGCCGCCGCGCTGCGCGACCTCGGTGAACAGGGCGAAGTCGAGGCGCTCGATGGGCTTGCTGCCTTCGTAGGTGAGTTCGGTGCCGATGCGGCCTTCGTCCTCGAAGCCGGCAATTTCGTGACAGCCGGAGCAGCCGAAGTGACGGACCCACTTTTTACCTTCGTCTTTCAGCTTGGGATCGTCCATGAACGCGGCGTCGGTGTAGGAGGACGGCTCCTGCTTTTTCTGCGTCATCAAATAGGTGGCGATATCTTCCGCATCCTCGGGAGACAGGCGCAGGCTGGGCATCACGGTCATGTTCTGGACTTGCAGTTCGTGGCCGTCGTTGGGACACCTGCTGTGATCGAGATCGAACTTATAGGGAAGGCCTTTCTTGGCGTAATCTTCGGGGCCGATGTCTTTTTTCTCGTAGGGGCAGTAGGGACGCGTGCGCTCGCGAGCGTTGTGAATCCAGCGCACGAGATAATCGTAATTCGCTTTCTCGCCGACGCGGGTCAGGTTTGCCGCGAACGTGCCGCCCTGCATCTGATCGCCTTCGCCGATGGAGTGGCAGGCGAGGCAGCCGCGGGTTTCAAACAGCTCTTTTCCGTGCGCGGCGTTGCCGGGCTTGTGGTGGGGAAGCGCGTCGGTGAATCCCGACTGCCAAATGTAGGCCGAGATCGCCTGGATCTGATGATCGTTCAGGCGGAAGTTCGGCATCTTCGTCGTGGGTCGGAAGTCGGACGGCTTCTTCAACCAGACTGGAATCCAATTCTTGTTAAGCTTCAAGCGGACATCTTTGAGGTTGGGGCCGACCTTCTTCTGGTCTTGCATCAGGCTGTGGGACTGGTAATCGAGCTGCTGGAGACGGCCGTCCAGCTTGCTGTTTGCTACCCGCAGGTCGACTGCCTGAGTGTTTAGCTTGTTGGCTTCTTCATTGGACTCGGCGGCGTCGGCCTGCTTCATCAGATAGGCAGTCTGTTTTATATTGTCTATTTTCTGGGTCTCGAGCTGTTTGATCTGCTGGCTGATCGCGTTCAGGTCTTCGGGCTCTTTGTCGTAACCCTCGTAGCGATGGCAGCCCATGCAGCCGCGCTGGCGGAATAAATCCTTGCCAGCGTTAATGGTTTCAAATTGCATGTCGCCGCTGACCAGCACCATGTCGGCGGCGTGGCAGTTCTGGCAACCGGCTTGAGAGTTTTCCATGGGGAACAGGGGCCAGAGCCAGTGCTCGTAGTTGCCGTGGGCCTTCTCGATGCTAGTGGTGGCGCGGCCATTGCCCTGGTGACAGGGCGAGCAACCGAACTTTTCGGAATCGTGAATGTTTAAGAGTTCGCGCTCGGGGTGGCTGCCGAAGGCCTCGGCGTACTCGTCGGGCTTCTTCTCGCCTTTTGCCATCATGGACGCGGGAGTGATTCGCAGTGGCTCGCGTGCGTTCATGTGGCAGGACTCGCAACGGTCGACGATGTTGGCCTCGGCGACGTTGATCTGGACGATGGCCGGGTCCCATTCGGTGGCGCGTTTTTTCAATCCATCGATTTGGTGGGGCGTGAGGTCGACCATGTGGTCGGAGATGTATTCATCCATCTTCGCCTTGGCCGCGGTCACGGGCTTCAACACATCACCCAGTTCCAGGCTGAGTTTCGTACGCTCGTCGCGAATCTCGTTGTACTTCTCTTCGAGTTGCGGGAAGGTGTATTTCTGCCTGCTGCCGTTGGGATATTCGACCGTCGCCTCTTCGCTCTTGTAGGAATCAATCTCCTTGCGCTTGCTGGCCTTGGCGGAATCGCTGGTGCTGGTTTCGAGTTCGTAGGTGAGCGCGTTGACGTAGGCGCGGCGATCGGTGAAGACACTTTGAATCGCAAGCAGGCGGGCGCTGGCGTCGTCGAGCTTCTTGCGGGCTTCTTCGGCCTGGGCTTTGGAATCCTGATAGGCCTTTTCGTAGGCTTGCTTGAGCGCGGCATAATCGGGATTCTTCTCGACGCCGGTTTCCGAGGCGGCCGATTTCGATTTGGCGGTGTTGAGGAAGGCGCTGTAGCGTGTCTTCCACTGCTCCTGGAAAGCCTTCCACGGGCGCTGGCCCCATGCCTCGTCCCACAAAGCCCAGAACAACGTCGCCATGAGAATCACGGTCGCGATCAGGTAATACGCGGCGTACGACTTGCTTGTGATCGGGTCCTGCTCGGGGTTGGGTTGTTCAGGCAAAGCTTCCTCCGAAAACCAGTCGTTAGAAACCGTCGTTAGTCGTTGGTCGTTAGTCGTTCGCTATTCATCGATGCTGCTGGCAGTCGTGGTCTTGGCCAACGACTAACGACGAACGACCGACGACGTTCTTCAAATATTGAACCAGGGCGTTATCCATACGTACTTGATGTGCCACAGTAGGCGCAGGCCCATCTTTAAGGGCAGGGCCACCATGGTCAGCAACAGAAATTGCGTGATGCCAAATTGCAGCAGGCTCATGCGCTTGAAGTCTTTGCCCATGTAGCGGCGGAAGAGCGAATAGACCAGAAAGCCTCCGAGCACGTAGTAGCCGCCCACTACGACCGCGCCGAACAGGGCTTTCGCCATGTTCGACGTGATCCCGAAAATATCCGGTAGATCGCGGTTCACTTCATAGATGAGTCGGTTGTGGTCCCAGGTCTGCCCGGGCCAGAACCACTGCCAGCCAGGGCCTCTTATGAAGGTGCCGATGATGATCATCGCGACCCAGAGAATGATGAAGCCGAAAAGAAATGTTCCGATGGAAAACTTGCGCTGCTTCCAGGTGTAGTAGCCGCTGCCCAGCGGGTTGGTGTCGATATAGGGAATAACCATCAAGCCGATGATGATCATCGTGGGCATGACTACTCCGGCGATCCAGGGATCGAAATAGACGAGCATCTCCTGCAGTCCGAGGAAATACCACGGAGCTTTCGCTGGGTTCATCGTTAAGTTGGGATTGGCGGGCTCTTCCAGCGGGGCGTTGAGCGTGATGGACCAGACCATCAGAATGATGGTGACGATGATGGCGGCGAGAAATTCGATGCGCAGCAGGAACGGCCAGACGTGAACTTCCTTCTGCCAGCCGGGCTTGAAGGGCCAGGTCTTGCGGTGGTGGGTCTTGGCAAGGGCGGCGTCGCCTTCCAGTTGCTCGATGAGCACGTCGTTGGCGCGCGCCTGCTTCCAGGCCAGATAAATATAGAAGGCCAGCAGCGGGATGAGGCCCACGATCGGGACGTTGTCTGGAGCCGAGCAAATTTCCCAAAGTTGTCGCCAGTCCATAGGTTCTTCTCGATTACTGTGGCTAAATTCGATAATGCAGAAGTCAGAAATCGGAATGAAGAAGTGTGTTCGCCTTACTTCTGCATTCTTACTTCTTCATTCTGACTTCGTTACTTACTCTCCGGCCGCCTTCGGCCCTCTTCTGGGCTTGTCGGCTTCCTCTTGCAGCATCACGGGCGCCGGGCCGGAGATACCGCCGTCCTTCCGCACGCGCCAGAAGTGGACGATCATCAGGATCGACGCAACGATGGGAATTCCGATGCAGTGCCAGATGTAGGAGCGCAGCAACGCGTTTGCATCGACGATGGAGCCGCCTAGCAGTCCGAAGCGGACGTCGTTGTAGGGCGTCATGCCCAGCATGGAACCGAACGGACCTTCGTGGCCGAGCAGCGGCGTGGCCCGCGCCATGTTGGTGCCGACCGTTACGGCCCAGAATCCGAGTTGATCGTCGGGTAGAAGATATCCGGTGAACGATAACAACAGGGTGAATACCAGCAGCAGCACGCCGATATTCCAGTTAAATTCGCGCGGCTTCTTGTAGGAGCCGGTCAGAAAAACGCGGAACATGTGCAGCCACACGCCGATCACCATCAGGTGGGCCGCCCAGCGGTGCATGTTGCGCAGAATTTTTCCGAAGGGGACATCGTGCTCGAGATAGAGCACATCGCGAAACGCCTGCACCTTGGTGGGGTGGTAGTAAAACATAAGCAGCACGCCGGTGTAGGTGAGGATGATGAACAGGAAAAACGTGATTCCGCCCATGCCCCAGGTGTAGCTGTAGCGCACGGCATCGCGATTGATTTTCGCGGGATGCAAATGCAGGAACACGTTGGAAAGCACGCCCAGAGCGCGGTTGCGCGGGGTGTCGTCGTGCTTGTGGCGGAAGATCGAAGTGTAGACCTGGGTCTTGGTGGGATCTTTCAGGCCTTCGATCTGTTCTTTCGCTTTAGTGGGGATGTCGACCTTCATCGCCTGGATGTCATCTTTGACGCGGTCGACCAGGCCTACCTTGCCGTTCTTGCCGTTGTTTTCGTCAGCCATAAATAAGTCCTGATTGTTCGTGGTGCCTACTGCAAGCGGGCGCGGGCGCCCGCTCCACACTACACTCCCGTCAAGAATGCTCCCGGATCGTTGAAATGAGTCGGCTGTCCCTTGGGCCACTGATAGAGCCGGGAGGTGTCGACGATGATCTGCCCGTCCGGTGCGAGCGTCACATTGGCCCGGTCCATAGGACGCGGCGCCGGTCCCTCAAAATTGATGCCTTCGCTGTCATAGCCGCTGCCGTGGCAGGGACACTTGAACTTGTTCTCGGCGGGTTTCCAGTCGGGAGTGCAACCGAGGTGAGTGCAGCGGGCATAAATCACGAACAGGCGGTCCGGCGTCCGGTCGACCCAGATGCGGTACTTCTGCTGAAACTTCGTGTCGACCCCCAAACTGAATTCCGAGGGATAACCAATTTTGAAAACCGTGTTCGGTTCGAACAGAGTGCGCGGAAGAAAGAAGCGGAAGAAGGCGAGGAACCAGGCCATCAGGAACGCGGTCACGCCGGTCCAGACGAAGCGGCGGCGACGGCGGTCGATGTCGGTGTTCGAGGGGCCGGACGAGGATAGTCCGCCAGCCGCGGCGGCCTTTGAGGTGCCCACCGCTGGGGTGCCGACGTATTTCGTGGCGTCGGGCTTTGTTGCCTCGGGATTCGGGGTGGGCTTCGCGCCCTCCGGTTCCGCCATGTCTTCCTCCTGTTCCAGTCCGTCGTGAGAACGCGTGACGCCTCACGAGTCAGTGTCGCAGCTTTTCTTTCGCCCCTTTGGGGCTTGTTCTGTTCCGCCTTCGACCCACGGCTTGCGCCCCTTCGACAAGCTCAGGGCAAGCTGTGGGCTGCATTCTTGCGCCGCTTCGCGGCTAGTCTGCCGCCATCAATGCTGCGGTGGCGATTTGCTTTCCCGCTTCATGAACCGGAATGCTGTGCTGAACGGTTTCTCCCAGCGATTGCAACACCAACTGCGCCAGCGCCGAGATAAATTTTGGAGAATCGTTGAGGCCGGCGCTCATCTCGAACTGCGTGATGCCCAGGCGATGGGCTTCCTCGCGTGCTTCGTGATCGATCTCGCCCAGCGTTTCTACGTGATCGGAAACGAAGGCCACCGGGACGATGCAGACTTCTCGAACTTTCTCGGCGGCGAGATCATGCAACGTGCGATGCAGAGAAGGCTGCAGCCATTTGCTGGCCCCAACCTTGCTTTGGTAGCAGAGGCGGTAGTGGTTCGACCAACCGCCGCGCTCCGTCAGAAGGCGCACCGTTTCCTCGATCTGACGCTGGTACGGATCGCCCTTGGCGATTACAGACATAGGAACACTATGGGCGCTGAAGACAACCTCGGCGCGCTCAGGCACTGGAAAGCGCGCCAGCGCCTGCTCGATCTTTTCGATGACTGCGTCTAAATACATCGGATGCCGATAGAAGGCTCCGACGTTGTGTACCGGGAGATCGGCGTGGAAGTGGCGCTGCCACTCGTTCAGGCTGCTGCCCGTGGTGGTCGACGAGTACTGCGGATACAAGGGCAGAAGAACAACTTCGTCACATTGCGCGGCCTGAAGCTGGGCGATAGCCTCGCTGGTGAAGGGATGCCAGTAACGCATGGCTACAAAGCAGCGGGCATCGAGACCTTGACGGTTCAGTTCGGCATCGAGAGCGTGGGCCTGACGCTCGGTGAAGCGGCGGATTGGCGAACCTCCGCCGATGGTGGCATAGTGATGCTGCACTTTGCGGGCGCGCGTGGTCGAGATCAGTTTGGCTAGGGGTTTGCGTCCGATGCGGGCGAAGGGAAAGTCGATGATGTCGGGATCGCAGAAGAGGTTATAAAGGAAAGGCTCTATCGCAGCCAGCGTGTCAGGCCCGCCGAGCTGAAACAGAACTACTCCCACACGCCGTGTTGTGCGCGTCATCCCCCAGAATCCCCAGAACGGACGAAATTACACTCATCTGCGACGAGAGTCAATGGCGCAGTTGTAAAAGGTCTCCGGCTCTCGGGCTCCGGGCTTCGGCAAACAGGTTCGTCGAAGCCCGAAAGCTGAAGTCCGAACTATGGCAGGCGCAGTTCGCCGCCCTCGGGGACGACGACTTGGCGGCGCTGGCCGTCCATAAAGAAGAGCACGCGCAGGACCTTACGGACGTCCGGGTCGGGGTCGCCGCCCATGCTGCGATTATCGACGACAAGGAACACTCTGCCGTCGTGCTTGTAACCGCGTAGCGTTTCGGTGACGTCGACGAAGTGGCCGGCGCCGCCGTAGAACGCACGCATGATGTGCAACTCCCGGTCGTGCCAATCATATCCGCGGTCGGGGTCGAGGATCAGATTCACGTGCGCATACTCGGGGAAGCGAAACTCCTCGACATTGCCGTCCCAATGGCGGATGCGGATGAACAGTTCCTTGACGTGGTTGTGCGCGGGATCGGTGCCGAAAGTCTGATCGTTGACGTCGAAGCGGAGAATGCCGTCGTGCATATACGAGCGTACCTGTGGAGTTACGTCCACACGACGGTTGCCGGCACCATACTCGGCTGCCACCAACTCACCGCCCTGCGCCGCCGCCGAAGCTGCGGCAAGCAACATGAACACACCGCTGACCACACCTGCGAATAATTTCCGTTTCATAACGCCCCTTTCGCCTCGTGGAGAGGCTCCAAGCAAAAAGTGAGAAGTGCTATCTAGTGTACAGCGGCGGGCGAGGCCTTGGCCTTGTCCATTTCTTCGATGACGTTGTCGGCGAATTCGGAGGTGCCGGCCTGGCCGCCGATGTCCTTGGTCAGCTTCTCGGGATGACGGTAGACCTTTTCCAACGCGTTGCGGATCTGCATGGAAGCGTCGTATTCGCCCAGATGGCGCAGCATCAGGAGCCCGGAGCGCAGCAGCGCAGTGGGATTGGCGAGGTTTTTTCCGGCGATGTCGGGGGCGGAGCCGTGGACGGCCTCAAAAATGGCACAGTGGTCGCCGAGATTGGCGCTGGGCACGAATCCCAGGCCGCCGACGAAAGCCGCGCAGAGATCCGAGAGAATATCGCCGTACAAATTTTCCATGACCAGCATGTCGTACTGGTAGGGATTCATGACGAGCTGCATGCAGGTGTTGTCGACGATGTGCTCGCCGTAGATGATTTCGGGATACTCCTTGGCCACACTGCGGCAGCAGCGCAGGAACAGGCCGTCGGAGAGCTTCATGATGTTGGCTTTGTGGACGGCGTGGATCTTCTTCCGCTGATTCTTGCGGGCATAGGCAAAGGCAAAGCGGGCGATGCGGGTGGAGGCTTTCTCGGTGATGATCTTCAGGCTTTCGACCACGCCGGGCACCACTTCGTGCTCCAGGCCGGAGTAGAGGCTTTCCGTGTTTTCGCGCACGATGATGAGATCGACGTCGGGATAGCGCGTGGGAATGTGGGGCAAATTGCGGATGGGGCGGAAGTTGGCATAGAGCTCAAACTTGCGGCGCAGGGCCACATTGATGCTGGAAAAGCCGCCGCCCACCGGCGTGGTGACCGGGCCCTTCAGCCCGACGGAGGTGCGCTCGATCGATTCGATCATCTCTTTGGGGATATATTCGCCAAACTTTTCAAAGGCATCGGCGCCCACGGCGAAGGACTCCCACTCAAACTTCACGCCGGTAGCTTCGAGAATGCGGACGGTGGCCTGGGTGACTTCCGGGCCGATGCCGTCGCCGGGGATGAGGGTTACTTTGTGAGCCATGAGTTTAATAACCAGGGGTTAGAGGTCAGGGGCCAGAAAAACACCTTACGTTTCTAGTGGCCACTCTTCTTGCTTAGAACTTCCATTCCTTCCTTCGTTTTCACTAAATCCCTCAACTCGTTCATGAACTCTTTGACGTCTTTGAAATCCAGGTAAACGGAGGCGAAGCGGACGTAGGCGACTTTGTCGTAGCGGCGCAGACGGTTCATGATGAGTTCGCCGAGTTCGCTGGTCTTGCGCTCGCGCTCCTGGGACTCGATGACGAACGACTCTGCCTCGTTCACAATCTGTTCCAGCTTGCTGATGGGCACCGGGCGTTTTTCGCAGGCGCGGAGCAAACCGTTGAGAACTTTCTGGCGGTCGAACTTTTCGCGGCGACCGTCTTTCTTGACCACCATGTAGGGAATTTCGTCGATGCGCTCATAGGTGGTGAAGCGCTTGCCGCACTTGAGGCACTCGCGGCGGCGGCGGATCGACTCCGCCTCTTTGCTCTCGCGTGAGTCAACTACCTTATCGTTGGCAAATCCGCAAAAGGGACATTTCATGGCGCTGGTGTTGATCGAAAATTTGCCGGTTCAATTCGGGTTGATAGGGAAATTGTAACAGGGGAGTGAGGGCGGGCTGGGTGAGCGTACCCAGGTGATAGACAGGAAGAGCTGGATTCTGCAGGCGGGGGCGTTCGCCTCAGGGGCTGAAGCCCGTCGATTTGGCGAGTCTCAACGGCATGCCTGGAAGAGGTTGCAGAAAAAGTCACGTACGAACAAAAGCTAAACCTCAGCGGCTGGAAGCCGCATTGATTTGCGAGGACTTACGGCACGAGCGGAACTCGTGCCCTTCCCGATCCTGTTGACCTAGGCATTTCCTTCGGCCCGGGTCGGACGTTCAAGGCATGGGATCCTCGCGGGCTAGGCGTGGACCATGAACCGGCTCAACAGCGACTCCAGGACCTTCTCTTTTTTCTGCAGGGAAGCTTTGAAATCGCGATGATCGGTGTGCCATATCTCATGCAGCAGCGCGCGATGGCGATCTTCAAGCATCTCGATCAATAATTCTCTTTCTTCCTCGCTGAGGGTCAGCGAAACAGCAGGTTCGCTCATAAGCACCTCCGGATATCTCTAGGGATATTTTACTGCGGGCCGCCGATCTCCGCTTCTTCTGCGCGATGGCTCTCTTCGGACAATTTTCGCAACGAGAGTCTCTCGTGATGCGCTAAGGCCAAACCCAGGGGCACGACGGCGGCGAAGGTGACGAGCCAGAGCAGAATGCCGCAACTGGCGGCCATCTCGGGAGGCACGTCGAACACGCTGGAGAGCGCCGCAATGGTGGCCATCTGCGAGCCGCCACCGACGGCCGGCAACTGCAGCATGGAGCCCACCATGCTCGACCCCATCAGAATCAGAATCTGCGACACGGGGATTTCCAGCGCGTCCACGCCGTAGGAGTGCGTTACTTCCTTGTACGCCAGCGCGATGATGTACCACATCCCCACCGAAACCAGGGTCAGGCAGAGCATCGAGACCGGGCCATGAATCGTGTCCAGGCCGGCGCCAAACTCGCGCACTTTCTGGGCCAGCTTGTGTCCAAAATTCGCGGAGAGATGCCCGAATCGATCTTCCACCCAGCGCGCCACGGCTTCGCCGCTGCGCCGGATGATGATCGCGCCCACCGCCATCACCACGACCAGGCCGATCAGGAAAAAACCGCCTTCGCGGAAGCGCACGTAATATTCGGGATGCGGGATGGCGGGCAAGGCGCTGGGCAGGAAAATTGCCAGCACCATCAGCACGGTGAAGGCGCCAACGTCGAAGATGCGCTCCACCGCCCACACCGCCAGTTGCGAAGAAAAGGGAAGATCGGTGCGGCGCGCGATCAGATAGGGACGGATAAATTCGCCCGCGCGCCCGAGTAGAGCCAGGCCGGTGAATCCAATCAGAGTAGGAGATACCAGTTCCAGGGTCTTCACTTTCGGTCGCACTGGCTTCAGAAAAATCTTCCAGCGCAGCGCCCGCAGCACATACCCGATGTAGATCCAACCGATCCCGCGCAATACTTTTACCTTGTTGATGCGGTGGGTCTGGGCCCAGAACGTGCCCCAGTCAAAGGTCTGCCAATGGCGGTATTGCAGATAAACCAGAACGGCCAGGATCAGGAAGACCACCAGGGTGGCCGCGATGCGCTTTTTATCCATGAAGGGGAGAAGCCTCGCGCCGCGACCTTCGCAGGGCGAAGCGGAAACGGCAGTTCCAAGGTAAATGAGTGGGAGTGGAGGGTCAAACCGGGAGCCCTTGAGCATAGTGTGTTCTAGAACAACTTTGTCATCCCGAGCGAAGCGAGGGATCTAGGTTCTTGCCTGTACCACCGATGCAAGTGCCGCGGGCAGACACCAAGGTCCCTCGCTGCGCTGGGATGACAGTCAAAATCGGGATTACTCGCTGGATTGGGCTGAAATTGCCTTGGCCTGGGCCTGCGCGCTGGAGCTGTGGGGCTTTGCAGCCTGAGCGTGGGTTGCGGCTGATTTGCTTGCGGAAGCCTTCTGAGCGGGCTGGGTCGCGGTCTTGGCGGCCAGTTTCTTTTTGTTGAAGTCGCGTACGATGCGGGCTACGTAGGCCTTGGTTTCGTAGTACGGAGGCACGCCGCCATATTGCTCGACGCGCTGCGGGCCGGCGTTGTAAGCGGCCAGGGCTTTGATCAGATCGAAGTCGTAGCGCTCCAGCAGTTCGCGGAGATAGCGCGCGCCGCCCTCGACGTTGGCTTGCGGGTCGAAGGCATTGTGGACGCCGAGTTGTGATGCGGTTTGGGGCATGAGCTGCATCAATCCCTGCGCGCCCTTCGGCGAAACCGCGCGCACGTTGAAGCCGCTCTCGGCACGGATCACGCTGTTCACCAGATCGGGATCGAGGCGATAGGTTCCGCTCGCGGCTTGCACCACCTCATTCAGATCCACGGGACGTCCAATGTTCTCCGCGGAAGGTTGCGGCTTGGGTTGGGGCGCGGGGTCTTTCCTTGCCGGTTCAGGCGCAGCTTCAATCGGGGCCGCTTCGAAGTGATCGATCTCGGCGGTGGGGACATCCACGAAGCTGGAGTTGTCGCCATCCACAAATAAGCGGGTGATGGTGCCGATGACTTGGCGGCGCTCGTGGCGGATGGCGAATCCATTGCGGAGGACGGCGGTGTCGTCGGCTGGACAGGGAAGGGCCAGCAAGGTAAAGATTGCAGCCCATCCGGCGATGTGGATTGCCTTCATGGCAGAGATTCTAATTGCACAAAGTAATTCTAGGTACCTCAGGGGCTAAAGCCCAATCAAGACGCCTGCTTGCCAATGCAGGCCTGGAAGGCCTGCTCCACCCAAATCCTGCCCACCCAAGTCCTGCAAAGACTCTAGCCGGCAACCACTTCTGCTACCGCGGCGGCTACGCCACAGCGGTCGTTGCCCAGGGTTACGTTCCAGCCGCGGGCGCGCAGCTCCTCGCTCGCATTCCCCATGATAACCGGATGGCCGGCGAACTCAAGCATTTCTACATCGTTGTGGTTGTCACCGATGGCCATGACCTGCTCGCGCCGGTAGCCGCGATGGGCGGCCCAGCGCTCGAGCGCGTGTCCCTTGGAACAGCCGGCGTTGAGAATGTCGATCATAGAGAGATCGCGGTTAGGATATTCGGTGCGAAGGATGGTGATTCGGTTGGCCATGCCGATGGATTCGAGGGCGCGCAGGGCGTCGGCCATACGCGCCATGGAGCCGCAGAACATGGTCTGCACCGGATCGTGCGTCAGGGAATCCTCGATGGGCACGACGAATTCGATGTAAGCCATATTTTTCTCGAGCCAACGCCGGATGCTTGCGTTCAAATTGTCGAGGTGCTCCAGCACGATTGCGCCCTTGGTTTCCTGGTCAAAGGTAAGAACGGTGTTGCCGCGGAAGTCTTGCATGGCGCCGCATAGTTCACGGCAGGTCTCGCAGGGCATGAGGTCGCGGTGGAAAGTCTCTCCGGAGAGGGAGCGGGTTACCGCGCCGTTCGAGCTGATCAGCCACAGGTCGAAGCCGAGTTGCTGGGCGATGGGGAGAGCGAAGGTGTGGCGGCGTCCGGTGACCAGGACGATTTCGATGCCGGAATCATGGGCGCGACGCAGGGCGGTCAGGTCTTCTTCGGCAACTTGAAATTGCGGATTTAGCAGGGTACCGTCGATGTCGGAGGCGATGAGGCGGATGGAATCGGGCCTCGGGCTTCGGCTTTCGGGCTTCGGCAAGAGCGGGCTTCGGGCTCCGGCTTTCGGGCTTCCGCCCATAACATTCGTGTTGTTCACTCTGTCTTATTGTGACACACAAGAGTCCGGGTTCGGGCTTTAGCTTTCGGGCTTCGGCGAAACGCTTAGGCCGCTGGCTTTCTTACTACTTTGATAAGACCGTTTAGCAGGCGGCCTACTTCGGCACATCGCTCCGCCAGTTCCAATGCTTGGCTCTCTGACAGGAATCCCAACTCCATCGCAATAGCGGCTTGAGTTTCGATCTCGAACACTGAGCCGCGCGCTACTCCGAGAAACTGCCCCAGCTCACGGTCGGAGAAACGACCTTTGCCTTCAGCTATGTTGCTAGCGACCGAGACCGCGGCCCGGCGCATTTGGCTGGTCAGGCCAAACACTTCTTGTTTGGGAAAGTTGGCTGTGACGCGATAAACCTCAACCACCAGCGCCATGGACACTTGCCAAGCTTCGAGATCTTTGTAGGTTCCACCCATGTTGGGCTTTGGCTTTCGGGCTTTCCGGCTTCGGTCTTCGGCTTACCGGCCCCACCCAAATCCGCGTGTAGAGGCTTTACACAACACTACCTGCGTGGTAAGACCTGCGGCGGTGATATGAGTCACAAGACCCTGTGGAAATTGCGCGCACAGCCGAGACCCGAAAGCCGAGACCCGAAAGCCGAAGCCCGAAAGCCATGTTATATTTCGCTTTCCATGGGATCACTCTTCTTTTTCCTACACGGCTGGGGATTTGTACTGCAGGCCATAGCCATTGTGCACTTCATCCGCCGCCGGCCCGACACATACTGGATCTTCATTATCCTGTTCCTGGGATGGGTCGGCGCACTGATTTACATCGTCGCCGAAGTAATTCCCGACGCTGGTCTGCTCAGCACTTCATTTCAAGCTTTCCCGCGCCACCGGCGGATTCGTGAGCTGGAGCGGGCGATTCTCGATAATCCTTCAGCCGGCAACTATGAAGAACTGGGCCTGCTCTATCTCGACGATGGCGACTTTGCCCGCGCCCGCACCTGCTACGACAAGGCCATCTCGGCGCGCACCGATTCCGCCGATCCGTTCTACCGGCGCGGGGTGGCGGAGGTCATGCTCGGAGATTTTGCTGCGGCTGTGCCGGATCTGGAGCGCGCGGTCGCGGCCGATCCCAATTACGACTTCCAACGGGCTAAGGGGCTGCTGGCCCACGCTTACGCGCAAACCGGACAGGCGGAAAAGGCTGAGTCCCTGTTTCAGCAGGCTACGAAGATTTCCACCAGCTCTGAGACTTACTACAACTATGCGCTGTTTTTGCAGGCGCAGGGGCGTGTTGAGGAGGCGCGGGAGTGGGCGCAGAAGATTCTCGACAAGAAGCCGACGATGCCGGGGTATTTGCGGCGGCGGGAGCGTCCTTGGTTTCGGAAGGCTTATGGGTTGTTGGCACGGCTGCGGTTGCAAAACAAGTAGGAGCGTCGGCTAGGTACATCAGGGGCTGAAGACCGCATGAATTGAGGACGATTTACGCGGCGCTGAAGCGCCGCTCTTCCACGTCATTGCATGCGTTCACGTCGCTGCGCACCTTCCTGGCTTTTCGCTCCCGCTAAGCAGGACTGGCGATCGTCCCACTCAGTAACGGTCGTTGGTGTCGATGTTGAAGCCCAGGATGGCGTTGACTTCGACGGGCTGCGCGCCGCGCATAGCGGGGCGGAACTTCCAACTGGGCAGGGCGGCCATGATCTTGGCAGTCATGGCGGCGGGGCCGGGTTCGAGGACCTGAATACTCTTCAGGTTGCCAGAGGTATCGAGCTGGCACTTGATCACGACGCGGGCGTGGGGAAGGTCAGCGGGCAAATCGGTACGCAGGCCTTGCGGGCCGGTAATAGCTCCAGCTTGAGCGTGCGCGGCGGAGTTGACTTCGGCGAACTGCATTACGACCATGCCGATCGCAGTATCCACATAGACGGTGTAGTTGTCGCCGGGGAGCTTGCCGTAGAAATCGAACGCGCCGCCGGAGCGCGAGGTGGCGACGATGGTGATGGCTGGTCCTTCCTTAGGTTTCACCGGGGAGCGTCCGGGAAGATTGGGATCGCTGCTGACCTCGGATCCGAAGCTGGGCAGATTGACGACGCTAGTGCTGCCGCCGCGCACGTCCACGCCGGGCACGGCGGGAGTGCCGGTAGGAGCGCTGCCAGCGCCGCCGGGGCCAGGCGTGGGAGAGATTCCGCCGCGGGCATTTACATCGGAGCCGTGGCCAGTTCCAGTCTTGCCGGCGCCGGGATTTTCTCCGGTCATGCCGCTGCCGGGGCCGTCGCCGTGCCCGATGCCTGCGCCTCCACCGGAGCCGCCGAGGCCGGGCTTGTCTGCACCGGAAGGCGACATGGCGAGCGAACCTTTGCCGCCAGTGCCCGGCATTCCGACCTTGGAACCAGGCTGCGATGAGACCACGATCCCTGAGCCGTTTGCGGTTCCACCTTCAGTTTTAGGAGGAGCGAGAACGGAGCCGACATCGCCGGGACCGCCGAGGCCAGAGCCTTTTCTGCCCGAGCCAGAAAGTCCGGGGCCGGAGCCGATGGAGGGCGGTGGCGGAACAATGTTGCTGGCAAGGAGACCGCCGCCGGAGCCGCCGGAATTTCCGGTCCCCGGTGAGGAGCCTTGGCTGGTACCCGAGCCAGCGAGCGATGGTGGCGGAGGAATGACGTTGGCTGCGCCAAGGGCTGGACTCTGAGCTCTTCCAGTCGAAGAGCCTCCGGCTGAGGGCGGCGGTGGAATGACGTTGCTTGTCAGCGAACTGCCAGTGCCACCGCGTCCGTTGCGGCTGGTTGCTGAGCTGACTGCGGGGGGCGGGGGAACGACATTCGTGGCGAGTGAGCCTCCCGATCCGCCGGCGGCGTTGCGTGTGGCTACTGATGCGCTTCCTGATCCAACCGTGGGCGGAGGCGGCACGACATCCTGCGTGCCGAAGAGTTTGCCGATGATGCTGCTCACGAATGAGCCGCCCGCTGGCGATGGGGGTGGAGGGATTACGGTTCTCGAGGGATCAACGGCGCCGCCGCTTTCGAGGCGGCGCAGGTCGCGCGCGGATTCAGCGGATGGTGGCGGGGCGACGACCGAAGGCGCCGGCATGTTGAGTTTCGCGTTGCGGGAAGAGTCGCGCTCGGGTGCGGAAACTGGCGGAGGCACGACGGCGACATTGTTCATCTGCACCCGCGATGGAGAGACTTCGTGGCCGACGGCTGCAGGCGCGGGAGGGATCACGCTGCCGTTGAGCGCCGGAGCCGAGCGCGCATGGTCGCGGGATACGCTCGACGACGCCGGCCCAATCACGTTGGCGTTCAACGCAGGTGTTGCCCGGGCACGATCCCGGGAGACATTCGGAGCCGGGGCGATGATGGTTGACTCCAGACGCGGCGCGAACAGTGTGTGCTCCGATTGGACGCTGGGCGCGGGAGGCACGACTTGTGCATTCAAAGCAGGAGCGGTGCGAGCTTTATCAGCAGAGACATTGGGAGCGGGAGGTATGACGGCATTGAGGGTTAGCGAGCCACGACCTTGATCGCGGGTGACATTGACCGGCGCGGGAGCAATCACGTTGGCGGGGAGGCTGGGTGACTTCAGAGAAGAGTGCAAGCCTTCCGTCGGAGCTGGGCCGATCGGGCGGGGACTATTGGTCTTGAAGGCGAGCAGGTTGGCGACTGCGTCGGTGGAGGACGGAAGTTTGAGGTCGGGAGCGTCGACGATTTTTGGCGCCAGCGAACTGCCGCGGGATACATGAATGGTTTGGGTACGGTGATGGGCTTCGTGGCCGCCGGCGCGGCCGGTGGCGCCGGACTGGGATCCGCCGAGGTCTTCGGTGCGGGGCAGTTCGTCGCCGGAATAGTAGATCACTTCATAGGGGCGCACTTTCGGTATGGCGTAGGGACGGAGCCGCGCGATCTGCCGGGGAAGAACCATGACGACGAACAGCAAGAAGGCTTCCAGCACCAACGAAGTCAGCATCCCCCGGTATGGAAAAACTCCATGCGGAGCTTCCCCGGCCAGGCGTGGACCGGAGCGGGCGAAGGCCGGGCCGATGGAGGTGACGAAGTCCTGCCAGCGCGGAGACCACTCGACCAGGAGCTTAGGTGCGTCATGAAGCTCGATGATGGTGATCTTGTCGAGTTGGAGAGTCTCGGTCAATTTGAGACCTAGCTCGTCTCCTTCATCTTGATTTCAATATTGTCGCCCAATGCAGTTCCGGTTCTGGCCACCGTGTGGCTGGGTAACTCCAGGACTGAGGCTGCCTGCATTCGGATGGGGGAAAAGCGCCAAGGCTGGAGATTGTGCTCGAGGTGCACCACCTTCCCGGCGCGGTCTAGATAGACTACGTCAATGGGGAACCCCATAGCAAGAGTATGAACGCCCCGGCAGGGACGAATCCAGAGGCCCCATCCGTTACGGAAGTCATCCGCGGAAGTCCCCAGCAAGCCGCGCAGGCGAGTCCAGTGCGTCTGGGCCACAGCTAGGTCGGTGGCGAGAAAGAGCTGGCGGGTTTGATTGAAAGCCTGGCCCTGCGGGATCAATCCCGGCATGAATGCTCCTGAGTTTCTCTGTTGGATGCTCTCCAGTCGCTTCGCACTGCGCGCTCATCATTTTGAAGTGAGCGAGTGATAAGCCTGAATGAGAGCGGGACCAATGGTGACGAAGAGGAAGGGCACGAGAATAAATAAAACGAGGGGAGGGACCATCTTAATCGTGGTCTTGGCCGCCTGTTCTTCGGCGCGCTGGCGGCGGGCAGTACGCAAAGAGTCGGAGTGAACGCGCAAGGCCTGGGCCACGCTGGTGCCGAAGCGGTCGGTCTGGATCAGAGTGCCAACCAGAGAGCGAATATCGTCCACGCCGGTGCGGTCGACGAGATTGCGCAGGGCTTCGGCACGGGGCTTGCCGGCGCGCATCTCCAGGTTGACCAGATGAAATTCGTCGCTGAGGTCGGGATGGGCGTGATGCAAATCCTTGCCGACGCGCATCAGGGCCTGGTCAAGAGCCAGGCCAGCTTCCACGCAAATCACGGTGAGATCGAGCGCGTCGGGCAGGGCGATGCGGATGCGCTGCTGGCGGTCTTTAATCATGCGCTTCAGGATGAAGCGCGGGACGAAGAAACCGAGCGCGGGCACGCAGACCAGCAGGGGCGGACTGTTAAATCCGGAAAAGACCACAACACCGGCCAAGCCGAGAGCAGCCAGCAGGAGACGAGATCCGAAGTAGTAGCTGGTGTGACGGGACTCGCGCAGTCCGGCCTGGATCAGCCAGGCGCGGGTGCGGGTAACGTCGGACGGGGAGAGCGGGATGGCTTTGCTGAGGGGATCGAGAGCCTGCTCCAGACGTTCTTTGACCTTGAGCGCAGGCTTCTCCGGCAACTGCTGAGTGGCCTGACCGCCGAGGGCGCGCAGACGGGCTCCCAGCACAGAGCTGGGGGTCACGACGGCCGCGCCGAAGGCGAACACCACCAGCACGACGGTCACGAACACCACGATGGTCAGGATCATCAACGGCATCGTTATACCTGAATCTTAATAATCTTCCGGATCACGAAATAGCCAATGGTCTGCAGGGCGATGCTGACCACCAGCAGAGTATGGCCGATGGGATCATGAAAAAGCGGCCAGACGAAATCCGGGCTGAACACCAGAAGAATGGCCACGACCGCGGGAGGCATACCCATCAGCAAGGCCATGGTGAGGCGGCCCTGCGCGGTGTGAACGCGCACCTGACGCTGAATCTTGAAACGCTCGCGGATGACGTAGGACAAGTTGTCGAGGATCTCGGCGAGGTTGCCGCCGGTCTCGCGCTGCAGCATGACGGCGGTGACGAAGAACTTGACGTCGACCAGGGGCACGCGCTCGGTGAGATTCATGAGAGCATCGCGAACGGGCATGCCGAACTTCTGCTCTTCATAGAGTTTGCGGAATTCGCTGGCCAGAGGCTCAGCGACTTCGTTGGAGATCATTTCCAGGGCCGTGGTGAAGGCGTGTCCGGCACGGACGGCGCGGGCCAGAGTGTCGATGGCTTCGGGGAAAAGTTCTTCGATCTTTTCAAAACGCTTCTGGCGGCGGTAGGAGACGAAGGCATAGGGAAGAAATGCGCCGATGATGAGGGCGGCCCAGGCGATGGCGGGATTCCGGCTGTAGATCAGGGCCGCAACTCCGGCGACAACGCCAACCATCACACACAGGGCGAGAAAGTTGCCGGCGCGGAATTTCATGCCGGCTTGCAGGAGCGCGTCCTGCATGGCCGAAACCCGCGCAGAGCGGCGCAGGAAAGTGTCGAGGGCGGGAATCTGGCTGAGTTGCTCGTCACGGAGCAGGGCAAGTTCTTCGTCGGGCTCGCGCTCTGGCGCCTTTTGCACGGTGGCCAGACGATCTTTGATCAGGCGGGCCTGGGCGCTGCGCTGGTCCAGCAAAGAGCCGATGGCGAAGGCTCCCAGCGCGACCACCAGGAAAACGAGTATGGCAATCAGAACCGGCATTGTGTAGCGGCTACGCGCTTCCCCCGAAAACCCCCACTCTCAACTGTAATCCTTATTTGTTAAATCTCAGTCTTCGATTCAAATAATGCCGGGCGCAGTCGCGCACCCGAAGTGGCCAGCCGATCCGCAAATACAGGGCGGATTCCGGTGGCTCGGAAAGTCCCGCGAACTTTCCCGCTCTCGTCGATGCCGCGGCGTTCAAACACGAAAATATCCTGCATGGTGATGGATTCGGCATCCATGCCGGTGACCTCGGAAACGGAAATCACTTTGCGTGTGCCGTCGGACAGGCGCGCGACTTGCACGACGGCGTGAATGGCGGAGGCGATCTGATGGCGCACGGCGCGCTCCGGAATGTTGAGATTGGCCATGGAAACCATGTTCTCGACGCGGGCCAGAGCGTCGCGGACAGAGTTGGCGTGGACCGTGGTGAGCGAACCCTCGTGGCCGGTATTCATGGCCTGCAACATATCGAATGCTTCTTCGCCGCGGACCTCGCCGACCACAATGCGATCGGGGCGCATACGCAAACTGTTGATGACCAACTGCCGCTGGCGGACTGCGCCCTTGCCTTCGATATTGGGAGCGCGAGTCTCGAGGCGGACCACGTGCTCCTGCTTGAGCTGCAGTTCGGCGGCGTCTTCGATGGTGACGATGCGTTCCACATTGGGGATGTAGCCGGAGAGGACGTTGAGCAACGTGGTTTTGCCGGCGCCGGTACCGCCGGAGATCAATAGATTCAACTTACCCTTCACCATGGTGGAGAGCAGTTCCAGCATGGCTTCCGTGAGGGTGTGATTCTCGATCATGTTGCGGGCGGTGACGGGGTCGCGTCCGAAACGCCGGATGGAAAGGCAAGCGCCGTCCAGGGCAAGAGGAGGAATGATGGCGTTCACACGGGAGCCATCGGGGAGGCGGGCGTCGACCATGGGAGAAGATTCATCGACCCGGCGGCCCACACGGGAAACGATGCGCTCGATGATTTGCATGAGGTGGCCGTTGTCTTTGAAGGACAGGCCAGTCAGCTCAAGTTTGCCGGCGCGCTCGATGTAAACCTTGTCGAAACGGTTGACCAGAATATCGGAGATGGTGTGGTCTTTGAGCAGGGGCTCGAGGGGGCCGAGGCCGAAGATTTCGTCGAGAATTTCGCGCGAGAGGCGCTCGCGCTCGGCAAAGCTGAGGGGGATGACCTCGCTGTTGACCGAGTTGCGGATGAGGACGAGAACTTCTTCGCGGGCGGAGTCGCCAGTGCTCTTTCCCAGTTTCTCGAGGTCGAGACGGTCGAGGATCTTGCGGTGCAGGTCGGCTTTTACCTGCTGGTACTCGCTGTGCTCGAAGGTCTGCAGATTGGCCATAAATGCTTATCAGTCCTATACCGTCTTAAACAGCGACCAGGCGGCGCGTTTCACGTCAACGTCATTGCGGGTCAGCTCCTGCGCCAGCCCGGAAAAACAGCGCGCAATGTCGGTGTGACTTTGCTCCATTACGGGTGCGCCACGATCAATGGCGGAGGAGATGGCGAAATATTGATTGGGGACGCGCCACAACAATTTCACGCCTGCAGCGTTTTCCGCATCGGACTCACTGAAACCGGGCACTTTGCGGAAGCGGTTCAGAACCAGGCGCAAGCGTTCGCGGTTGCCGGTTTCCCCGAGATATTGCTGCACGCGGGCAGCACTCCAGAGCGAGGCCACGTCGGTGCAGGCGACGAGCAAGACGTACTCCGACAAATTGGCAACCAGGCGGCTGGCGGCGTCGAGGCGCGAGGAGTTATCCACGACCACGTAGCGATAATGCGAGACCAGCATATCGAACAGGCGGACAAACTCCGCGGTGGAAGGCTCGAGGGCTGCGGGGGCATTGGTTCCGGCCAGCAACTGCAGACCGCCGCCATGGCGGGTCATGAAGCTCTCCAGCAGGGAACTATCCATGCGGTGGAGGTTGCGGGTGGCGTCGGCCACGGTAAACAAGGGTTTGAGATTCAGATGCAGCGCGGTGTGTCCGAGGGGGGCGAGATCCACCAGGGCCGTCTGGCCATGGGCGGACTGTAATGCGAGCGCGAGGTTCACGGCAACGGTTGTGGCGCCGCTTCCACCTTTGGCGTTGACCACGCTGAACACCTTGCCGCGCGGACCTTCCTTCTGAACCCGCCGCTGGGCGGTGGTCAGGCGCACAAAAGCTTCGAGAAGGTCGGTGGTGGTGGTGGGACGCTCGATGAACTCGCGCGCCCCGGCGCGCATGGCACTCACGATCACCTGGGGCTGGTTGAGACTTCCAATGGCGAATACCGCCGAGTCGGGGAGTTCCTGGTGGAGTAGCTCAATGGCGCGCATGGCCATGGCAGAGCTGTCGGGGGGAATATCGACCAGCAGGACATCGGGGTTGGCGGCCTGCACACGCCGGGTGACGGGATCGGAGCCGGCAACCGGAAAACTGGCGCAGGTATGCACCGTACGAGCCACGCTGGTGCCGTCCACCAACACTTGTAGCACGGTGCGCTGCTCATTGTCCGTGGCTACGATCACGACTGAAAGCTCAGGCATAAAATCCAGTGTCCAGTATCCAGTATCCAGTTGCCAGCCTATTCATAGGCTACTTTCCCGACGGCTTGCCATCGAACTTTCCGTTCTCGATGAAAGGCTGCGGATTCTTCGGTGCGGGCGGGGGTTCGGTATTGGGCGAAACCCGGTGCACCGTGCACAGAACCATCAACTCCGAATTGCTCTTCTGCAGGCTCTTACTTTTGAAAAAAGCACCCAGGATCGGAATGTCGCCCAGGCCGGGAACTTTGTTCCAAATATCGGTGACGCGATTGTCGATCAATCCGGCAATGACGAAACTTTGCCCATCCCGCAACTCGAATTCAGTCTCCGCCTTGCGCGTACTCAAGGCCGGGATGGTAAATCCAGAAATGGTGAGGGCGTCGGCGAAATCGAGGGTGCTGACCTCGGGCGCCACGGTGAGGTGAATGTTGCCGTTGGGCATGATCACAGGAGTGAACTCGAGCTTCACGCCAAATTCCTTGAAGGAGATGGTAACGGCGGTGAAACCCTGTCCCGGCTGCACGATGGGGAACGGGAACTGGCCGCCGGCGAGGAAGCTGGCTTTCTTGCCGTTGACGGCGATGAGATTGGGCTCGGCCAGAATCTGGAGCAGGTTTTTGGACTGCAGGGCCTCGATGACCGTGCCGAAGTGAATGTCGGGGCGGAACAAGAACAGGTTCAAGACATTGTTGACGGTTTGGGTGGCTTGAAACGGCCCGGTTTGTCCCTGCGTCTGGGTGATGGTTTGCGAGGGGAAGCCGCCATATTGGCCGGTGCTGGTGGTTCCCTGAAAATTGCCGGCGCCGGTGGAGAAGAAGTTAGCGCCCATCTGGGTAAGGGCGGAGCGGTCGACCTCAGCGAACTTTACTTCCAGCAGGACTTCCTGAGCGCCCACAGGGCCAAAGGTGAGCACGTTGACCACGTTCTTGGAGTAGGCGGCGGCCAGTTCTCCGGCGCGCTTGGCGACATCCTCGGTGGTGACGTGGCCGGACAGGACGATGGCGGCACGCGAAGGCGTGACTGAAATCTGCTCTTCGGGGAAGACGCGATGCTCTTCTTCGGCGGCGGCGCTGACATCGACATCGACGCGCAAATCGAAGCTGCGCGAGCGTTCCAATTCGTCCCAGATCAGCAGGGAGACTTCGCCGGGTGCGCGCCCGTGCACGAGTATCTGGGTGGGGGTGATGACGGTGGCATAGGCGACGCTGGGATCGGTGACGGAGATGCGCTTGAGGCGCTCCGTGGTGTTGATGAGCAGAGACTTGTCGACCATGACGCGCAGCGGGGCCGAACCTTGGGGTTGGGCGGACTGCGCCGGCAGCGTGGTCTGGGCGGAGGCGGGTGGGGTTGGTTCCTGCGGCGCCTGAGTCGCAGGTTGTTGTGCTTCGCCCCAGGCGAGCACGGGAAGCAGAAACGACAGTGCGACCGCGGCGAAAAATGTCGTGCGAACCTTCATCTTGTGGTTCCTCTCCACTTGAGGAAACGTGCAATCCAGCGCATGGAACACACCGGCCAAAACGGCTCTCCGGCTACTTGGGTTCATCCCCGCTTTGTTCCGGGAACTTGACGACATCCGGCTTCTTGTCACCTTGATAGACCTCAACACTGAGGACCGAAGGAGAGGGAGGCGGTTGCTCAGTCTTATGCTGCTCTACGTGACGAATGGGCGCATGCGGCGGAGCCACAACCACGGTGCCGCCCTTGTACAGACCCTTGGCATTGGCTGCGTCGACGGGGTCCTGATGCGTGTCGAGCGGGTTGCGCAGGGAAAGTTGAATTTTCCCTTCGGAACTGGCCAGAGTCAGACGTTCGGCGTCTTCGGGGGAAGCCAGCAGAGTGATCACCGGAGTATTTTGAGCTTCGCCGGAGGCATTGCGCTCCAGCGTGTGGCCGGAGGCAATGACGGCCACGTTCTGCAAAACCGTGGTGGTTTGAGGCTCGGTGCTGCCGTTAGGAGTTCCGGTGAGAAGCACGTCGACGCGGGTTCCCGGACCGACGAAGCCGGCGACGGATACCACCTCATTCACTCGTACCGAGACGGCGCGCATGCCAGGCGGAATCAGAGAAGGCAAACCGGATCCGGCATTTTCAGGAGCCAGCTTGCTGGGCAAAATGAATTCGCCTTTGGCGATGGGAATGATCACGCCCCGGCCCAGCACTTGAGACTTCTTGCTGTAAGCCCCGGCGGGCAGGCCCGAAGCGGGGAACTTGGCGATGCGGGCATCATGGTCTTCGACGCGGGCTCCAACTTGAATGTCGTCGGCGGCCACAATCACGTCTGCGCCGGCCTCGCTGCTCGACGGAACCCTCCCTTGCAGGTTCTTATACACGAAGACGCTGACAAAAAAACCCAGGGCCAAGGCCAGAGCCCCGATTATCAACAAGCGAGTGCGGTTCATAATGTTCCGTCAGGACGAGCAAAGACTAAAGACTAATGATCCCACCGTCGTCCGGCGAGAATAGCCGCTGTGGTGCTGCGCCATGCCGATTGTTACTGAATCGAACTGGCAACGTTGGAGAAAACATTGTTCGCGTTGGAGCCGATCAAGCGAATCGTGCCCACGACGATCACAAGGATGACGGCAAGCATCACGGCATATTCCGCGATATCCTGTCCCTCTTCCTCGCGCCAGAATCTACGAAGATGATCCATAGTTTCGAGCCTCCTAAGGCATCCACTGCCGAAACAGCCAAAGCAGATCAAAGGCCTATGGCCTTGAGGGACTTACGTCCCGTTTGTTCACTCTGTGCTGCGGGTAGGTTTGTCCCGGAAACATAATAACCTGCAAAATGCTTCCTGAGGTGTAATTTCTTGCATACCATGGTAACTAAGGGGTTAGCGTCAGGCGTCCTTGAGAACCTGATTGAGCCAACGAGCATAGACTACGTTGGGATGCGATCAAGGGCAAAAGGGGGGCAGCCCGGCGGCGCTGATCTTGCGGGGCCGGAACAGGTGGCCAATTGGTTGTGTCGAAGGGGGAAGCGCACGCTGCGCAATCCTGAGATTCCAAATGAGAGATTCCGGCCCACATGTCGGTTGACGCCAAATGGTTGGGCGTTTTTTTCCGCGATCAAGGGATTTACCTGTTCCTTGCTCTGGTTGTGGGCGCAATCTTCTGGGCCATCGGCCAACCCATAAATCCTTTCACCATCATCTTGTACTCGCTGTGCATCGGCAATTTCGTTTCGCCTCCGGTGCAATGGCTGCAGGTGCTTTACGAAAAACCGCCTCCCTATGATTGGCTGATCTTCCTAGCTGTGCTAGGCGTGGTGATGTTTCCGGTTTACGGGCTGAGCACCGTGATTGTCTGGTGGATAGCCCCGCCCAGTCCGCAAACGCTTAGACACTTGCTGACCACCGGCTGGAAGATGCCCTTCCTGATCACGTTCGTCTACGGGGTGATCAATTTTCTCTACGCCCGGACGAAGGCGCGCCTGGAACGCCGCAACGTCGAGTTGCAGAGCATGGTCCAATCGGGAGAAGCGCGCCTGGAAATCCACGAGCAGGAATTGCAACGCGCCCGCGAGATCCAGCAGTCGCTTTTGCCCAAGGAGATTCCGCAGCTTCCGGGAATCGCCGTGGCCACCGCCTGGCGGCCGGCGCGCGCCGTCGGCGGAGATTATTTCGATGTGCTGCGGCTCGACGGCAACCGGCTGGCCATCTGCATCGCCGATGTCTCGGGCAAGGGGATTCCTGCCGCTTTGCTGATGGCGAATGTCCAGGCCAGCCTGCGGGCGTCGGTGCGCGACCTGGAAAGTCCGGCGCGGGTCTGCGGAATCGTGAACGGCATGTTGTGCGAAAGCATCGCTGCAAACAAGTTCGTGACCTTTTTCTGCGGCGTTCTCGACGGCAATACGCGCATGTTTCGTTACTGCAACGCTGGCCATCCGTACCCGATTCTGGTTTCGGGAGGCGCTGTGCAGACTCTGGATCAGGGCGGCGCGGTGCTCGGCGTTTTCCCTTCGTGGAATTACCAGGACTGCAGCGTCACTCTGAAATCCGGAGACCGGCTGCTTTTATTTACGGACGGCATAACCGAGGCCGAGGAGGCGCAAGGCGAGGAGTTTGGAGTGGAGAGGGTTGCCGCATTCGGCAAGGCGCACGCGGCTAGTTCCGCCACCGAGTTGAACCGGCAACTGCTCGCGCAGGTGTCGGACTTTTGCGGCGCGCAATTTCAGGACGACGCCACCTTGGTGGTTCTTGCCGTGAACTAACCTCACAGACTTGGCTCGGCCGGCGTTGGTGCCGGCCGCGGGCTGGCGTGAGGATATGCGGTCAGAACCACCGCCTGGGAGTCTTCGTAGGCGACAGACCATCCCGGGGACGCACGCAGACCCGCGGCCAGGGCCGAACTCTGGGGAACCAGCACGGTATCGATGTTCCAACTCTGGAGGGTCTGCCGCCAAGCGCCCTTGAACTGGTAGGCGTTGGCGAACTGATCTAGCAGTGGTTCACCGTAGAGATCGGCTCGGCCGTCGATGAAGACGCGAGTGGAAGGATACAGCTTCCATATCAAGTAGCCCCCCCAGTCATAGTGGTTGAAGATTCGGCCGGCAGGCGCGTGGGACTGAAGAAATGCAACGGCGCGGGCAGGGAAGTGCTGCGCTTCAGACGCGGGCTGGCGCTGGATCGTCTGGAAGGTATGGGCGCCGGCAAAGACTGCCATCGCCAGCACGATCACGCCGTTGAGCAGGGCGCGGGCTGGCGCTTGCGAACTCGGCCGGGATTTGCTTCTCGGCCAATTTCGGAAGCGCTGGCAGATCAGCGGAACCGCAATGAGAACGAACAACGGCATCAGGCGGATCGAACAGAGCCCGGCATACAGGCTGACGACCAATAGAAGCAGGTTGCGCGGGCGTACTTGAAAGCTAGACCAACCCAGAGTTGCGAACGTGCCGAGCACAATCAGGAGGAAGGGCCAATACTCAGGACGGTGGAAGTTTGGAGAAGCCCATTCCACGATGTAGCTCTGCATGGCGGCCGAACGCAAGGTTTCGATGGGATATGAGTAAAGGCGCAAGCCGTTGGGATTCAGGGGAACGAGTGCGAGATCGAGCAGGAGCACGAATACCGCGGTTCGCAGGTGCGGCGCGGTTTGCTGGGAGGAACGTCCCAGTGCGAGTTCCAGCCAATCACCGGCGAGAAGCAAGGCCGACAGAGCGAGTCCCAATGCGAACCCGGCGTGCAGATTCACCCAGAGAAGCGTGAGCGGGAGAGTCCACCAAAGAATTTTGGGATCACGCTCGGAGCGTTCGAGAATCAGAAGCCACAAGCTGGTCAGCAGCAACGAAAGAACTTGCGGACGGACTCCCCAGACCGGCATGGTGGCCCAGGCTGCCGTGAGCGTGGCTACGCCCGCAACGTAGGGAGCGGGTCCACAGCGCAGGTACAGCAGAAAAAACGTGGCACTCACCATGGCGGCAAAGAGGACGATTAACCCTCCCCATCCGGCGGTGCATTGAATCTCGAAGAGCAGGAGTTCGGTGAGCCACTCGTGCGCGACCCAGGGCTGTCCCGCGCGGGTGAAGGAAAAGGGATCCGTGTGCGGAACGCTTCTATGCTGAGCGATGAACTGGCCGGCCTTGAGGTGCCACCAGACGTCGGGATCGATGACATTGCGGGCGGCCATGGCGAACAGGCCGAGGAACAGCACGGCCAGAAAGACGCGTGTCGAGCGCTGCGACCGATTCATCGGGCTTAATCATAGCGGAGGACTGAGGCACAGGGTACAATTGCGATCCACCATTGCCCGCTAACGACATACAATCCGCGCCGGCGATTGGGCCGAAGTGGCGACGCCTTGCCAGTGTCTTCGTCGTGGGTATGTTGTGGCTGAACCTGCTGTTTTTCCTCGATCTTCAGCCGGGCATAAAAAAGGGATATCCGGATTTCACCATTTTCTACTCGGCGGGGAAAATCCTGCGCCAGGGATTGGGACATCAGCTCTACAGCAGAAAACTGCAGTATGAAGTGCAGGAAAGCTTTACCGGGCACATCTCTTTTCGCAAGGGACCTTTGCCTTATAACCACCCGCCGTTTGAAGCTCCGCTGTTCGTGCCTTTGACCCTGTTGCCTTATCCGCAGGCGTTTGCCGTGTGGGATCTATTGAGTGTGGTGGAGTTGCTCGGTGTCGCCTTGTTGTTGCGAAGATGTGTCGCCACACTTCACGCGCTTGCGCCGTGGAAGTTTGTGTTGTGTGCGCTTGCCTTCTTTCCGGTGTTCGCCTGCCTGCTGGAAGGCCAGGACTCGATTCTGATGTTGCTGCTTTGCACTCTGGCGTTTCAGGCGCTGAAGAAAAAGACCGACGTGGCTGGTGGTTGTTGGCTGGCTCTGGCTGCATTCAAATTGCAGTTTATTATTCCGATCGTCCTGCTGCTCATCGTGTGGAAGCGAAGACGGGTGGCGCTTGGGTTCGCGGCAGTTGGGGCAGTGCTCACGTTGATTTCGGTCGGGCTGGTGGGCGTGGAGTCCGTGCTGCAGTATCCGGGATATGTATTACGGATTGTGGACGCTCCGGGTATAGGTGGAGTGCCGCCAGAATTCCTGCCCAACCTGCATGGATTGGCGATGGGTTGGCGCGGCCCGCTCTCTGGAACGATGGGCGGCGCATTAGCCGCGCTGAGCTCGGTTACGGTGTTTGCGTTCGCAGCCTGGAAGGGGTGGGCGCACCCGGAAAAGTTAGAGCTACAGTTTTCACTGGCGATTCTGGTAGCAGTGTTGATCGCGTGGCATACGAATTCGCATGACCATAGCCTGCTGGTTCTGCCGTTGGTCTTTATTGCGGATTACTGTCTGCGGGCGACGACGCCGTCGACGGCCAACCGATTCGCTCTGTTGCTTCCGGTTTTGCCGCTCCTGATCAGCCCGTTGTGGATGGTGCTCTGGCTGGTGATTGAGAAAGTGAATCTCATCGCGATTCCGCTGGTGTGGTGGACGTGGAAGATCGGCAAGGAGCGGTCTAGCGAACCGGCGCGTGAGCTGGTGGTGTGACGTGGAACCCAACCCACTGGCAAGTAAACAAAAATGACGGTCGACCTCTCTACTTCGCGCAGGCCATCCTGGATTTTGCTTTTTGTTGCGGCGCTGGTGGCCGCGAGCATGTGGTTCTACGTGCAGCGCGTGCTGATTCCTTATGAGAAGACTGACGCTGCGGCGCACCAGCGTCCGCGGGGCAATCTGTCGGATCTTTATCCGCGTTGGCTGGGAGCGCGCGAGTTGCTGTTACACCACCGCAATCCCTACGGCGACGACATCGCGATCGAAATCCAGAAGGGATACTACGGCCGCGTGCTGGATCCAGCCCGGCCCGACGATCCCAAGGATGAACAGAGATTTGCTTATCCCGTTTATGTCGTGTTCCTGCTGGCGCCGCTGGTCGGTCTCCCGTTTCAAGAGGTGCAAATATTTTTCTACTGGCTGTTCATTACCCTAACCGCGGCAAGCGTTGGATTGTGGCTGCGCGCTCTGCGCTGGCGGCTGCCGTTTGTGGGGATTGCCATCGCTGTCGCGCTCACACTGGGATGCTTTCCTGTGGTGCAGGGAATTAAATTGCGGCAACTTACTTTGCTGGTGGCGCCACTGTTGGCGGCGGCTGCGGCGTGCGTGGCCAGCGGCTTCCTGTTTTGCGGCGGAGCACTACTGGCGCTGGCGACCATCAAGCCGCAACTGGCGTGGCCTTTGGCGACCTGGCTGCTGCTGTGGGCGGCGAGCGACTGGCGCAACCGGAAGAGGTTCGTATTCGGATTTGCCCTGGTCATGGTGCTGCTGCTGGTGGGCGCGGAAATCGTTCTGCCGGGCTGGTGGCGAATGTTTGCGGAGGCGATGCGGCAATACCATCGCTACACCCAGAATGAGTCGGTACTCGATGTGCTAGTTCCGTGGGGGGCTTGGGGGAAAGTGCTGGCGGCGATTGCAGTGTTCGCTTGCGCTTTGCTTCTCGGGAAGTTTCGTGGAGAGGCTGCCGATGCAGTGCAGTTCGGCCGGGTGATCGCGATGGTGATGGCGTTGACCGTGCTGGTCGTTCCCATGTGCGCGCCGTATAACCAGGTGCCGCTGCTGCCGGCAATTCTGGTGCTGCTGAGGGATCGAACATTTTTCACTTCGCGGTCGCGCGTGTTGCGCTTCGGATATCTGACGGGAGCTTGCGCTTTGGCGTGGCAGTGGATCGCGACCCTGGTCTTGAGCGCCGCATATCTGTTGGGAGCGCAGGCGTGGGCTCTTAAAGGTTGGTGGTGGCCTGGCTTGGCGACGTTTGTGCTTCCGGTACTGGTTTTCGCGCTGATGCTTCTGGATGTTCAGGGGCCACGACGCCAGGCGCAAGCCTAGGGATAACGATATGTGCTCAACTGATCCGAGCGGTTTGGCTTGGCCTCGTGCCGGTCGCGAGGAACAACAGAAGCAAAGGGACAGCGACGAGATCGTAGACGCCAGCTCTCAGCGCCCACAGGTGCAGTGGAGGCAGAAACAAGATTGCAAGTAAGCCTAAGCTGATCCAGGTTCCAAGCCCCTGCGGGCGCGGAGTTCGCGTCAGGATACGATGCAGCAGCAGAGAAACCGGAAGCAACAGCAAACTGAGGTCGTGCGGGTTCAGGTGATAGCTGACCAGCAAGGCGAAGACAATGGTATTGGCGAAGGCGAGGTCGAATTGCTCGTGGGTATGAGACGCCGTGGTTGGCTGCGACAGGGGCCGCACACGTTTCCAGACGGTCACTGTCTTGATCAGCGCGGCGGCGGAGAAGATCGCTACAGCCGGAGCGGTCCATGGGGAATGGTCGTTGTGAAGGAAGAAGTAAGTTAATCCGCGGATGTTAGCCATGGCGCCGGGGATAATCCCGGCGAAGGGTTGGGCCTGCAGATGCAGCAGAAATTGTGGATAGGCGGTGAAGACGGACCATCCTGAGATAGCAACGGACAATCCTGCAAGGAACAGCGCAACCGATGTGAATCCTTTTGCAAGAGCATTCCTGCTTCGGACTTGCGTCAAGAGCAGCACCACGAACAGCGGCAGTACGAGCTGAAATTTGAAGAGGCCGAGGGCGAGCCAGCAGCCGGCGGCGAAGGCGTGGCCGCGCCGGAGGGAGGTGAAGGCGAGAAGCACCAGCAACAACAAGAGGATCGAATCCTGACCCTGCACCAGACAGAGCAACAGCGGAACAAAAGTAAGCGAGGCGGCTAGAAGCATGCGCCAATCCCAGGGCATGAGCGACCCGGTTGCCAGGCGGCGCGCCGTGACGGCAAGGAATCCTAGGTTCAGAAGAGTCCACAGCAAATAGGCGCGTTTTAGCGGGAGCCAGGCGGCAGCGAGATAGAGCGCGGCTTCAAACGGCGGATGAATGTAGAGCGTGCCGACTCTTCCGGCGTAGCGGGCCTGATATTGGCGCTGAAGTTCGGCATCGTAGAGTTGGTGTCCATGGCCCTCGGCCAGCATGTGCGCGGCACAATAAAAGTCAGGGAAATCAGTGCCTTGCAGTGAGTCTGCGAGGTGCGGGACGAGGTAGGCGGCTAGAAGGCAGACGAAGACCAGAAGAATCAGAGTCTTCGTCCGGGGAACCATGGCTTGCCTGCGAGTTGGGTCGCTGGGGAGCACGCCGCCGCAGTCTATCGAAGGCGCGGCGGAAGCGCTATGGGCTGACTCCACGAAGCCTCTTCCCGCCGAGGCCTGATTCCTGTCATTATTCTCCTGTGCCCTGCCTATGCGCAGGGCGGAAGTAGCGCCACATCCTATGGCCCTGAACGCGATACCTCGTTCGTCTTCCGGTTCCGGCGTGTTTCCCGCGCTGGTGCTGGTGCAAGGCAACGAGCAGAAAAATATCGTCCTCAACCGAACTCCTTTCAGCGTGGGGCGCAAAGTTGATAAAGACTTGGTGATCGCCGATCCCCGGGTCTCGCGCGATCACGCCCTGATTGTGCTGGAGGAAGGCGGTTTTTTTCTCGTCGATCAGGGCAGCAAGCACGGAACGTACGTCAACGGCGAGCGCATTCAGCGCCAAAAGCTGGAGCGCAACGACCGCCTGGAATTTGGCGCACGGGATTCGACGTATGCCATCTTCAATCCGGCGCACGGCACGTCGAATACAGCCCGTGATTTCCTAAGCCAGATTTCCGGGATCCAGATCTCTCAGGAAGCCTCCGACCTGGAGAAGCTGACGCTGTTTTTGGAAGCTGCGCGCAAGTTGAACACCGCCGGGGTGCTCGATGAAATCCTGATGACCATGCTGGAGGTGACGCTGCGGCTGACGCGAGCCGAACGCGGCTACGTCTTTCTCAAAGACGACGACGGCAAACTGCGGCTGGCCGCGGGACGCAACAGCAAGAACGAGCCTCTGTTGGATGACAAAACGATCTCGCACTCCGCGCTGGACGAATCGCTGCGTTCGAATTCGGAGTTTCTGCTCACTGATACCGGCAGTTCGATGGATCTTGCTGCCCGGCAAAGCATTGTCGCCTATGACTTGCGTACCGTGATTTGCATCCCGCTACGCAAGCGGCAGGTGCAAGCCTCGCGCGACCAGCAGACCCCGGCAGTTGATGCTTCCGCCGATGTGGCGGGAGTTCTGTACGTGGACTCGCGGTTCGCTTCACGGGAGTTTTCCGGAGTGGGCCACGACATTCTGCGGGCGATCGCGACAGAAGCCAGTTCTCTGATCGAAAATGCACGGCTGGTGCAGGCCGAGGAGGAATCGCGGCGTTACCAGCAGGAACTGACAATTGCGGCCAGCATCCAGCAACGGTTGATGCAGGTTAAGATTCCAGACGTGCCGTTCGCCAAGCTGCGGGGAAAGAACCTGTCTTGTAAAGAAATCGGCGGCGACTTCTTCGACGCGGTCAATACCAAGGAAGGCCTGGCGGTGGTGCTGGCGGACGTGAGCGGCAAGGGAGTCTCCGCGGCGCTGCTGGCTTCCACCCTGCAGGGAATGATTTATTCGCATCTGAGTTCGGGCATGCCGCTGCTGGATGTAGTTACCGCGGTCAACCACTTCTTCACCGAGAAACTGGTAGGAGAAAAATATGCGACCGTGTTGCTGGCGCGGCTGCGGCGCGACGGCGATCTGGAATACGTAAATTGTGGCCACGTGCAGCCGCTGCTTGTGTGTGGCGGGGAAGTGATGAGACCGCCGCACGGCAATGTGCCGGTGGGTCTGCTGGCTGATGCGACGTTTGAAAGCGCCCGCTGCCAGCTCAATTCCGGCGACCGCTTCATTCTGGTGACGGACGGCGTGACCGAAGCGGAGAATGCGATGGGGGATTTCTTCGAAGACTTTCGCCTGGAAGCGGCCGCGGCCAAGACTCCCACCCTGGAAGGTATTTTTACCGCGGTCTCGGAGTTCTGCGCAGGCAATCCGCTGAGCGATGACTGCACTGTAGTGGAGATCGTTTACTCGAACGCCGCCGCTGAGGCGTAAGGTGCACGGTCTAGGTCTTAGCTTAACATTTTGGAGTGATTGAAAGGCATGATTGTCGGCCCGAATCTGTCACCGCAAACCATGAGCGAATCACCATTGCATGAGATCTACGTCAGCACGGATATAGAAACCGACGGACCGGTCGCGGGAAAACATTCCCTCCTGAGCATTGGATCGGCAGCCTATCTGGCCGACAAAGAGCTGCTGGGGACGTTCTCCGCCAACTTGGAAACGCTGCCCGCATCGGCCCCGGATCCCAAGACCGCCGCATGGTGGGCCACACAGCCGGAGGCATGGTCGGCCTGCCGGCAAAATCTCGAAGCGCCAGCTGTTGCCCTGAAGCGCTACGTTGCCTGGCTCAAGGCGTTTGGCGGACGGCCTGTGTTTGTCGGCTACCCGGCCGCTTTTGATTTTTCTTTCGTCCATTGGTATCTCGCCGAGTTCGCGGGCGAGAACCCATTCGGCTATTCGGCAATTGATATCAAGACCTACGCGATGGCGTTGCTGCGCAAACCGTATCGAGCGTGCGGCAAGCAGTCGATGCCTCCGGAGTGGTTCGATCCCGTGCCTCATACGCATGTGGCGCTCGACGATGCCATCGAGCAAGGACGACTGTTCTGCAACATGCTTAAGGCGAACTTCGGCGCCTAACTAGCCGCTCACGGCTGCTGAATGTCGTAATGTCATTCCGTAGAATTGCAGACTCGTCGGTGGCCTCAATCAAAGCCTCAACCGGATCGTGACATCCGCGAAACAATTGCGTGAGATTCTGCTTCGCTTGCCCCAGCGAATCACGTCCTCTTCCGCTGAGTTCTTAGCGGCGACCGCCGCCCATCGGGACAATTCCGACTTAGCTTCAAGGAGTAGTGCGTGAGCGGTGCGCTTTTTTGCCGGTGTGCGCTTGCCATCATGGCCAGCTGCGTCTTGGCTGCCAGCCTCGCGGTTGGTTGCGTCGCCTACGGGCAGATTTACTATCCCATTCAAGAAGTGCACATCAGCGATTTGCCGGCGCTGACGGCGAAGTCCAGAGACGCTTCCGATGTGCTGGCGGCGTCAGTGGAGATCATTCTTCGAGACAAAGAAGTTTGCTGCGGGAGGGATTCCGCTCTTGAAGACAGCGTGCAGCGGGCGGATCCCAAGTCCTTGAAAGATGTCGGCGACAAGCTGCGGGGAAGACATCTGTTGAGCGATGGCCGCCCGATCATGGTCACGGCGGAATACGTGCCGGCGACTTCGCTCGTTGTCGGTACTTTGATCGGTGCGCTCTCCGACAAGCGGCCCCTGCTCATGGAGTGGAATTCGCGCTTGTATGTTGTCTGCGGAATGAGCTACAGCACGACCTATACCGAGGAAGGCGCCAGAGTAGACTCGGTCCTCAAGATCTTCCTGCTAGACCCGCGATTCTCCGGCCAGCGCCGCGAAGTTGCTTTCGATCGGGCGACCGACGATTGGGGAAAAGTGCAGGGCCTGTTGGTGCTGAAGGCTGTGTCGCAATAGTCGGTCGCTGCTCCCCCCAAGTTTTGAATCAGCTCGCCCTTTACGTCACTGTGACTGTGTAGTCCTTGCCCTCCCAGCGATTTTCCTGCGGCCAGTAGAACGTGAAGACGACCTGGCCTCCTACGGGCAGCGAAGCGGTCGGCAGGTCGAGTATGTAGGTGCCCAGGCCAGTGTCGCGGGTGTTGGTGTCCTGAGAACTTTTCCAGCCGTCGATGCTCCAGTGCACCAGGGCGGGATTGAGCAGCACGAGGCGCAGCTTTTTATTACGCGGCAGGGAGCGGCACTTGTTGTTAAACCTCCAGCCAAAGATTTGCCGTGAGGGTTTCTCCACCAGATAGCGCTGCACGGTTTGCGGTGGCTGATCGAAAATCTTGCCGTCGCGCAGGGAACGACGCAGCTTTACATACTCCGAATGGGCCCAAACCAGCGGACAGGCGGAGCCGGTGGGCTTGCCGCGGAACAGCTCGATTGCGGGGATGTCATCGGCATCCCAGACCTGTTCGGGGAGCAGGCGGCCGTGGCCGCTGGTACTACCCTCCATCACCGACAGCAAAGCCTCGGCTTGCTTGGGCCGGCCGGCTGCGAGTTCATAGTGAGCGCGTTCCCCGGCGAGCAGAGGCCAGGGACGGCCGATGCCGGTGCCATCAAAGGGCGAACCGTCCTTGTGCTCGCCGTAGCCGTCGCCGTTGTAGCGGTACCAGCACGGGCCTTGCGGGAGTTGCACCTTTAGCAGCGCGTCGATGACTCGAACTGTATTGAGGATGCGGGGATCGTCGGGCGCGCGCAATCCGAAGCGCACCAGCGCCAGGGAATCGGGACTCACGATGTGAGCCGCGCGGTCCGCATTTTCACCGGGCGGGCGATTCTTGATGGGAACGAAACCTTGCGTCGGGGACGCTGCGCCATCGCTGTCCGGCGGAGCAATGCGCACATAATACCCTTCCACGCCGATCTGCTGGGCGAGGTCGCCGCCCATGGCATAGATCCAGCGCTCGATATTGTCGTTCCAGGCATCGGCGTGATCGCGAAGGGTCGAGGCAATATCGCTGTGGCCCGTCAGTTCGGCGATATCGGCTGCGGCCAGGAGAGCAGAGATTTCCGCCGACAATGTGAAGGGAGAGTAGCCGCCGTCTTCCTCCCAGCGATCCTGCTGCGTGACCGGGCCGTCGCGCACGATAAAGCCCGCGGCTTTACGCACCATCGGCCACCAGCGCTCCATTTTGCCCAGGCCGGGCGCGGCTTCGCGGCGCAGCATGTCCAGCAACAGGATGGGGAACGCTGTTTCATCCATCTGGATGCCGCTCCAGTAGGAGCGGCCGTCGAGCCAGAGATTCTGCGCCCAGTTGCCGGCCGCCTCTTGCGTGGATTCCAGATAGCGCATCACTCGGACGGCGTCGCCTGCCGCGCCGGCGGCCAGCAGAGCTCCGGCTGTCTCCACCAGATCGCGCGGCCAGACCAGGTGATAGCCGCCGAGATCTTCGTCGCCTTTGCTGAAGCCCCACGGAATGGAGAGGCTGGCGATGATACCGCCAAGAAAATCTTTGGATTCGTGCGTGCGCAATACCGCAGTGGAAGCGCGGTAGAGGCCTGAGTGTCGCGATGGTTCATCCAGTTTGAGCAGCGTGTTTTGCCAGTTCCTCCAGTGGAATACATAATGCTGGCGAAGTTCGCTGTAATCCTCGAACAGGCTGGAGCGGACTTGCTGTCCGGCCTCGGTCCAGATGCCGCCGAACCCGAGGGCCAGCAGGAACTCTCCGGCGCAGGCTGCGAGGTCGATCTCGCCGGTGCAGGCGAGGTTGCCGTTTTCGGCGCGCGTGTACTCCCACTCCATCTGAAAATGCGCGGACAGATCTTGCCAGCCATCGGAAGCGCCCACGAAGCCGACCGACATTTTTTTCCACGGAACTGAAGAGGCCAGGGCCAGAGCGGTGCCGTCGTGCTTGGCCAGGAACATGGAAAGGCCTTTGTAATCGCCGATCCAGGCGGTGTTGCCCATGCCACAGTTGGCCAGGTGCGGCGAGAGCAGCGCGTAGAGGTGATAGTCGGAAAGCTGTCCCTGCAGCGGTTCGAAGCGGACTTTCTGCAACAGAACGTTGCGGTAAGGATCGGTGAGAACTTCTTTGTTGATGCGATAGCGGCCGCTCATGTCGGTGTTGGCCATTTCAAAAACGGGAACGCCGGGCTCGAATGGCTTGTTTTCAAAGGTGCAGTGGCGCTTCTCCTCGGAAAAGAACGACCGGCCATCGGTGACGATAAAACCTAGATCGCGGGTGCAGGCCTGATCGACCCGTGGAAAATACACTTCGTTGACAATTCCATGACTTAGCGTGAACCAAACCTTGCTATGCTGGTTCAGCGCTGTACCGGCGCCAGTTTTGGCGCTTGAAGTCCAGCGGGCTGGAATGCCGGGCCAGCCAGGGGCGTAGCGGATAGGGGAATCGCTCATGCAGTCTTCATCCTAAAGGCTCTCACTGGGTTGAGATGCATCCGGGGGAATAAAGTCGCGCCAGGGGCATCGGGGTCACCAGCATGAGATGGACGCAGGGCGAGTTAGTTGCATCATAAGGAAAGTAAATGTTGCGTTGCTGTGGAAACGCTGCATAATGAGAAGATTCGTCTGAAACCCATGCCAGGCGCCGTCCAATTTCGCAAGGCCTTAATTTTCGGTATGGTAGCAGCCTTATGGCTTGCCCTGGGGTTGCCGGCTGGGGCGAGCGGGGCCGCGCCGGCCGATTCCGCTCCAGCTACGTCTCTGGATCAGGGATTTCTAGGGCTCTACAACCTGGATTTCGCCGGGGCGCAGAAGGATTTTTCCGCATGGGAAACCTTGCATCCCGACGACCCGGTGGGGCCGGTCAGCCAGGCGGCCGGATTTCTTTTTTCGGAGTTCAACCGCCTGGGTGTGCTGGAAGGACAGTTCTACGAGAACGACGAGACCTTTACGGCGCGCTCGAAACTCAGCCCGGATCCGGTGGTGCACAACAATTTTGAGAACGCTCTCGATCACGCCCAGGAACTCGCGCACGCCCGCCTCAACAAAGATGCGAAGGACCGGGATGCATTATTCGCTCTAACTCTGGCGTCAGGGTTGCAGGCAGATTATGCAGCACTGATTGAAAAGCGGAATCTGGCCTCGTTGCATTACACCAAAGAGGCTTCCACGTGGGCGCAGCAGCTTCTCGCGATTTGCGATAACTGTTACGACGCACAACTTGCCACCGGATTCAGCAAATACATTATCGGCAGCATGACGGCGCCGGTACGCTGGCTGCTGCGCATGGGCGGATTGCCGGGGGACAAGCAGGGCGGTATCGCAGACCTGCAGATGACGGCGCAACATGGTCATTATCTGGCGCCATTCGCCCGCATCCTGCTGGCGATCGCTTATGTGCGCGATAAAGACAAAGCGCGCGCGCTGGAATTGCTTACTGCGCTGCGCCATCAATTTCCCGGCAATACTTTGTTTCCTCGCGAGATCGCGCGTTTGCAGCCCGTCGTCACGAAGTAGAGAGGATCCCGGTGGCTCGTTCCATCCTTCCCCCGGGCCATTCATCAGAAATTCATTAGTTTGTAACTGTCTTGTAACATAGCGCCGATAGAAGAGGGATATCTATTCAAAGGAGGAATTATCGAGTATGCGCCGAATCCCATTGCTTTTATTGTGCGCTTTGCTGGCCCTGCCGGCCGTAGGGCAGACCACGCTGAGCGGAGCGGGGGCCACGTTCCCCTATCCCATGTATTCGAAGTGGTTCAGTGAATACCACAAGCTGCACTCTGACATTCAGGTCAACTATCAATCCATCGGCAGCGGTGGGGGCATCCGCCAGGTGACGGAAGGCACGGTGGATTTCGGCGCCAGCGACATGCCGATGACGGACAGCCAGCTCACGGAAGCGCAAGGCAAGCGGAAGACCAAGATCCTTAACCTTCCCACCGTGCTGGGCGCGGACGTGCCCGCTTACAACATCCCGGGAGTCAGCGGGGAGGTGAAGTTTACCCCCGAGGCTCTGGCGGGAATCTTTTTGGGCAGTATTACCAAATGGAATGACAAAGCCCTCACCAGCGTAAATCCGGGCGTGAATTTTCCTGACCGGGACATCATTGTGGTGCACCGCTCCGACGGCAGCGGGACGACTTTCATCTGGACCGACTATTTATCGAAGGTCAGCCCGGAGTGGCAGAGCAGAGTGGGCAGGAACACTTCCGTCCAGTGGCCGATCGGGCTGGGCGGCAAGGGCAACGAAGGGGTTGCGGGTTCGATTCGACAGTTGCCCGGAGCGATCGGCTACGTCGAGTTGATTTATGCCGTGCAAAATAATATTTCCTATGGCAGCGTTCGGAATTCCGCGGGGAGCTTTGTGAAGGCTTCTCTGGAGAGCGTGACGGCAGCGGCGGCGTCGGCGCCCAAAATGCCGCCGGATTTTCGCGTCTCCATCACCAACGCTCCCGGCAAAGACGCCTACCCGATTTCCAGCTTCACCTGGTTGTTGGTCCCGCAGCAATCGCAGGATGCGGCCAAAGGCAAGATCCTGGCCGACTTCCTGAACTGGATGGTCACCGACGGACAGAAGATGACGGCAGCACTTTCTTACGCGCCTCTACCGGAAGTTGTTGTGCAGAAAGAGAAAGAGGCGATTAAGCAAGTCAGGTAGGCCCGCCGCGCGGGCGGCAACACGGCTTTTCAAATCGGCGTATCGGACGGCGAAAAGGCCACCTCCGATGCGCCGGAGCTTTTTTGTGGCGCGGCATTCCATCATGCGGTGACGGGCGTTACTTATCTGTCTTGATTCACTTTTCTGTGCCGGTTGGGCGGATGTTTTATACTAGGCTGTCGGTCAGGCTCCGCAGAGCATACCCTCGCACATGGCTCGTATTTCGCTGGAAAATCCAGAGTATTATCTCAACCGCGACACCTCATGGCTGGCGTTCAACGGCCGTGTGCTCGAGGAAGCCGAGGATGAGGGCAACCCGCTGCTGGAGCGGCTGAAGTTTCTGGCCATCACCGCCAGCAACCTTGATGAGTTTTTCGAGATTCGGGTGGCGGCCATGATGCAGCAGATCGAAGACGGCTACAACGAGGCCGGACCCGACGGATTGACGCTGGCCGCCAAGCGCGACGTTCTGGCGCGCCTTACCCACAAGTTCGTGGATGAACAGTACGAGTGCTGGAATACGCTGCGCCCGGCGCTGGCAGACCGAGGAATTCGCGTGCTGAGCTTGCCGGAGTTGGACGCGGACGCGCGCCGTTTTGTCGATGAATACTGCGAAAAGGAATTGGATCCACTGCTCACGCCGGTCACCGTGGATCCCACCCATCCTTTTCCACGCGTGATTAATAAGGCGCTGTGTCTGGGACTGCTGTTGCGGCGGCGGCGGCGCTCCGCACTTACCTACACGGGGGTGGTTTCCGTGCCGCGGGCGTTGCCCCGTTTGGTCCGGTTGCCGTCGGAGAATACTACGGACTTCATCTTTCTCGCCGACCTGGTGGCGCACCACGCGCAGAAAATGTATCACGGCTACGACATTGTTTCCTCGGCGCCTTTTCGCGTGACCCGGAACAGCAATCTTTATTTGCAGGAAGAAGAAGCGCGCAATCTTCTCGAATCGGTGCGGGCGGAGTTGCACAACCGCCGCAAGGGCGATGCCGTGCGCATGGAGATTGAGGCCGACGCCGATCCCGAGATTATCGACCGCCTGCGCACCGTGTTCGAGATCGATCCCTGGCAGGTTTTTCCGGTGAATGGTCCGGTCAACCTTTCGCGGCTGTTTAACATCTACGAGCAGACGCAGCGCCCGGACCTCAAGTACCGCAGCTTTGCCCCACGCGAGTTGCGGCTCACGGCCAAGTCGCAAAATCTGTTCGAGGAACTGCGGCGGCACGACGTTCTGCTGCACCATCCCTATGATTCTTACGACGCGGTGGTGTCGTTCATCGAGTCGGCGGCGCAAGATGATCACGTGCTTTCGATCAAGCAAACGCTGTACCGCACCAGTGAACATTCTTTGATCGTTCCGTCGCTGATGGATGCGGCTTCGCGAAAGGAAGTCACGGCGGTGGTGGAGTTGAAGGCGCGCTTCGATGAAGCTTCCAATATTCGCTGGGCGCGCGATCTGGAAGATGCGGGAGTGCAGGTCTTTCACGGGCTGGTTGGGCTGAAGACGCATTGCAAGCTTTCGTTGCTGGTGCGCCGCGATCCCGATGGCGTTCGCAGCTACGCTCATATCGGAACCGGCAACTACAACGCGACCACGGCGCGCATTTATACGGACCTCAGCTTGTTCACGGCGAATCCGGAAATCACCCGCGCGGTGCATGATGTCTTCAGTTTTCTCACGGCTTATGCGGAGAATCCCAGCTACGAACCGCTGCTGGTTGCTCCGCTGGATCTCGCGGAAAAAGTGATCGCACTGATTGACCGAGAGGCCGACCACGCGCGCCAGGGACAGCCGGGACGGATCATCGCCAAAATGAACGCGCTGCTCGACAAGAACGTGGTGCATGCGTTATATCGGGCTTCGCAAGCGGGGGTGGAGATTGATTTGATCGTGCGCGGCATATGCGCCTTGCGGCCGGGGGTGCGCGGTTTGAGTGACCGCATCCGGGTGCGCAGCATTGTCGGACGCTTCCTGGAGCACAGCCGGATTTATTATTTCGGCAATGGCGGCGAGGAAGAAATCTACATTGGCAGCGCGGACTGGATGCCGCGCAATCTTTATGAGCGGGTCGAGGTGCTGGTGCCGCTGCGCGACGAGTTCCTGCGCGAGCGAGTGCGCCGCGAGATTCTCGATGCTTACCTGGCCGATAATCGCAAGGCCCGCATCCTGCTGCGGGATGCCACCTACATCCGGGCCTGGCAGCCGGTGCAGGGCAAACGGAATCGCAAGCCGCCTACGGGCGCGGCGGCTTTCAGCTCGCAGGATTTTCTGATCAGTGTGGCCGAGGGCAAGCAGTTGAACTCGGCCCCGCCTCCGGTCGCGGTGGGGAAGCGCAAAGCTCCTGCCGGAAGAGTACGATAATCCGCAATGATCATTTATTTTTTGCGCCACGCAAGTGCCGGCGAACCCTTCGCTAACCCGAAGAAAGACGAGAAGCGCGCGCTCGACAGGGAAGGCATCGAGCAGTGCGGATACGTGGGCCGCGCGCTGGCCGCGATGGACGCGCAGGTGGACGTGATTCTGTCGAGCCCGCTGAAGCGTGCCACGCAGACGGCTTCCCTGGTCGGAAACGAAATGGGCTATGAGGGCAAACTGCAGATCGAAGCCGCGCTTCGTCCCCAAGCGAACTTTGCCGATTTCCGGCGACTGCTGGAGAAATATGCGCGGCTGGAGTCGGTGATGGTAGTAGGACACAATCCCAACCTGAGCCAGTTTCTGGGTACGGTGATCAGCGAGTCGGGATGCGAAGCTTCGGTCGACCTGAAGAAGGGAGCCGTGGCCCGTGTCGACATGCGCCGGAGTTCGGGCACGCTGCAGTGGTGTCTGACGCCGAAGGCGCTGCGTACGCTCTACGCCGCCGCAGTGGAAAGCTCCCGCCCGAAAACTTCACGGAAGTAAGCGGCATCCTTTTCGATCGCCCACAATTCCAAATCCACTCCCATGCGGCGGCGGGGCACCAGGGTCAGGTGTACCTCGGCGGCGTGGTGGCTGACGCGCACTTTTTGCACGGCACGGCTTCGGCCCAGATTCAGGGCGCGCGCCAGGCGCAGAAGCAGAATCGCCTTCTGCACGCCAGGGCGATCCGCGGGATCGAGGACTTTCATGGGAGCTTCTTCGGGGGCGGGCCGCGATTTTCCCAGATAGCGGGCGATGGCGGCGATGATGCGGCGCTGCTGCGGCGTGTAACCCAGAATTTCCGAGTTGGCGATGATGTAGTACGTGTGCCGGTGATGGCCGTTGCGGTTGACGTAGTCTCCCACCTCGTAGAGCATGGCGGCCGCGGAGAGCCACTCGCGGAATTCCGGGGTCAGCCCGTGAACCGATCGCAGGGCAGAGAACAGGAACATGGCGGACTCGCGCACATCGAGGGCGTGCTTCATGTCCACGCGATAGTGAGCCACTGCGCGGGTGATGGACTCCCAGCGTTCCGATTCAATCTGTTTTCCCGACCGCGTGCTGCGATCGTGTTCGGCGGCCATCTGCGCCAGCAGGCCGTCGCGCAGGCCCAGCGCGGAATAGCGAAATCCCTTGAGATGGCAGCGGTCCAGCAGTTCGTGATAAACGAATGCCCCGGCGACGATGATCTCGGCGCGCCGCGGGCCGATGCCTTCGATCTGGCGGCGCTCGTCCATGGGCAGGCGCGCCAGCTTCTTGGCAATTTGGGTCATCTCCGCGCGGGTGACGACCATGCGCTGCCGGCTCCCGTTCTTGCGCAGATGGCTGGCTGCGGCCGCGAGCGCCGCCGCCGTTCCCGAGGTTGCAATCACATTCTTCACTTTGGCCGCGACCACGCGAGAGGCGATGCGATTCACTTCGCGGGCGACGAAGCCCTGCAACCGTTTGAGTTCGCCCTTGCGCGGCGGATCATGGCGCAGAAATTCATCCGTAAGCCGCACCGCGCCCAGAGGCAGGCTGACGAGGTCGCGAATGTGGCCGCGCCCGGAGACCGTCAGTTCACAGCTTCCGCCGCCCAGGTCCATCATCAGCGCGGGCGCACTGTCGACGCGGAGATTGGAGACGAGTCCGAGGTGGATCAGACGGGCCTCTTCCAGGCCGGAAATAATTTCGACTTTCCATCCGGTGGCAGAACGCACCCACTCCATAAAAGCCTGCGAGTTGCGGGCATCGCGCAGGGCGCTAGTGGCGACGACGCGGACCGGGTCGGTGACGACTTGTTGCGTGGCGCGATGAAAGCGGCGTAAGACCTTGACGGTTTCGGCCATCGACTCGGGGGTGAGAAAGCCGGAACGAAACACGCCTTCGCCGAGGCGCGTGACTTCGCGGTCTTCGTGTATGGCGCGGAGGCGGCCACGCGTGAGGCGTGCGATCTTCAATCGGACGGAGTTGGAACCGATATCAACCGCGGCAAAGGTCGGCATGGGGGCAAGGCCAACAGTTTACATGCGACGGGGTGCGCGGTCATCCGCATATCAACCGGAAGATTCCACTGGCGATCTCCGGGCGCTCCGCGGGTGTTCTCCGTGATCTCCGCGTTTAAAGGTTTGGACTCGCTGACCACAAAGCTCAAATCGCAGAGGTCACGGAGAACGGCCGCGGAGTGCGCGGATAAGCCAGACGAAAGTTCAGGCGGCAGAGGTGGAGAGGCGACTCTTTGTGCTCGCAGCATCCGAAGCGACCTGGGCAACTGTCGGTTTGGTGGGCCCGCGTAAGTCGCGCATATGCGAGAGCACGGCGACCGCATGGCGAAATTTGGCTCCGGTTACGTTGTGAAGTTCCGCCACCAGAGATGATTCGCGTACCTCACCCAGATGTTCGCGGGCGGTTTGCGTCAGAGTGAGCCAGTCGTGCCAGTCGCCCAAGGCATCCTGTATGCGTTTCATTCCGGCGATGAACTGCGCGCCTTCGGCAGATTGCCCGGCGAACTCTGCGGCGTAGCGGGCCCGCTTGCTCAGGATGCGGTACTTGTGGAGTAAGGGCTCGGTGACGGGTTCGCCGCCGCGGTCAGCCGCTTCCAACATTGTTTTGGCCACCGCCAGGGGATCGCGGCTGGCTTCTGGCTTGAAGTTCTTGCTGGCGCGCTTCAGACGTTTGCGAATCTCACGGACCGTGTCTTTGTCCACCGATTTACGCAGTTTCTTTTCCTGCAGTCGGCGCAGTTCGATAAGATGGTTCACGACCTGCGTCTTGCGGCGAGGTTCCTGGGGGATTTTCAGGCTGCGGAGCGCCGCCAACTGCACGTCGAGGTCGCGCACCTTTCCAGCGCGCTTGCGGATTTTGCCCAGCAGCTTGAGAAGTTTTTTCTGACTGCGGTCCGGCTTCGCAGAAAGCTCGCCCAGCAGGATTTGCAGGCGGCGCGTGCCGGTGCGGAAGCGGTGCACATTTTCCGCGCGCGGTTTCGTGGAAAGCTTGACCAAGTCCTGTTCAAGCCTCTGAAAAACCACGCGGCTGCGCTTGGGCGTGATCGACATAAAAAAAGCAGAATCGAACCGGGAGATGAAAATACAAGCTTGCGGTTGAAAAGGCAACCCGAAAGCTCTGTAATTTTAACATCCTGTTAACAGGATTCTGATAGGGTGATGGCGAATGGCCATACCCGCCAGACCTCGGCCTGATATGCCTGCCCCGCAACCTGTTGAAGTGACGAAGGTTAGTAGCCTCCCTCCAGCAGGGAGGCAGACCGCGCCCTTTCTGCGCGGGACAACCGGCGAAACCGGCGATCGGGTCTTCAAATTTGCCATGCTGCTGTGCGGGCTGGCAGTTCTGGCCATGCTGGGGTTGATTGTCTACGAACTGGTGTTGCGCTCCGGTCCCTCCTGGCACGCGTTTGGATTCAAGTTCTTCGCCGGGCGCGATTGGGACCCGGTGAACGAACAATTTGGCGCGCTGCCATTCATTTACGGAACCCTGGTCTCCTCGCTTCTCGCCTTGATTATCGCGGTGCCGCTGTCAATCGGTGTGGCCGTGTTCACCACGGAAATGTGCCCGCCGATGCTCCGCGGCCCGCTTTCGTTTTTCGTGGAATTGCTGGCAGCGATTCCGAGCGTGGTGTACGGGCTGTGGGCGATCTTTGTGCTGGTTCCCATCCTGAGCAGCTACGTCCAGCCTTTTCTCTCCAGCACGCTGGGCTGGACGGGATTGTTTGTCGGTCCGCCTTACGGCATCAGCATGCTGGCGGCGGGAATCATCCTGGCGGTGATGATCATCCCGATTATTTCTTCCATCACGCGGGAAGTGCTGATGGTTGTGCCCCAGCACCAGCGGGAAGCCGCACTCGCGCTGGGCGCTACCCGCTGGGAAATGATTCGTGTCGGCGTGCTGCGCAATGCGCGGGTTGGAATCACGGGCGGCATCATTCTGGGCCTGGGCCGCGCGCTGGGAGAAACCATGGCCGTGACCATGGTGATTGGAAACCGTCCGGAGATCGCGAAGTCTTTGTTTGCGCCGGGGTATACCATGGCAAGCGTGCTGGCCAACGAATTCAGCGAAGCCACGGGCGATGTCTACCTTTCGGCGCTGATCGAAATTGGATTGGCGCTTTTCCTGGTAACGATTGTGGTCAACGCCCTGGCACGATTGCTGGTCTGGACAGTCACCCGCGGCCTGCCTGCGAGCACCCATGCCTGAGACTCACCAAGCATCCGCGCTGCACACCGTGCCTCCCATCTCTTTGCGGCGGAGGGTCACGAATCACGTGATGACGGGCGTGGCCGTGCTTACAGTGATTCTCGTGTTGGTGCCGCTGTTCGCGATCTTTGCCTATCTGGTCTACCGGGGGATCGGCTCGATCAACTGGGCCTTTCTCACGCAAACGCCGAAGCCGGTGGGCGAAGCGGGTGGCGGAATGGCGAACGCAATTGTGGGCTCGGCATTCATTCTCGCCCTGGCCAGCATCCTGGGTGTTCCCGTGGGAGTGGGCGCCGGCATTTACTTGGCGGAGTTCGGGCGCAACCGCTTCGGCGATATCATTCGCTTCACCGCCGATGTGCTGAACGGAGTGCCCTCGATCGTAATCGGCATCGTCGCCTACGCAATCGTGGTTCTCTCGCAAAAGCATTTTTCGGCGCTGGCTGGCGGGGTGGCACTTGCCATCATGATGATTCCCACGATCACGCGTACCACGGAAGAGATGCTGTTGCTGGTGCCGCAGGCGTTGCGCGAAGCGGCGTATGGCTTGGGAGTTCCGCGCTGGCGGACGACACTTTCCATCACTTTGCGCACCGCAACCTCCGGAGTGATTACGGGGATCATGCTGGCCTTTGCCCGCGTGGCGGGCGAGACCGCCCCTCTGCTGTTTACAGCATTCGGCAACCAGTTCTGGAACCTGAAAGTCAACGAGCCGACGGCCGCGCTGCCGCTGCAGATTTTCACCTATGCCATTTCTCCCTACGACGAATGGCACCGGCAGGCGTGGGCCGGAGCCCTCGTGCTCATCATTCTCATTGTTACAGCGGTGGCGGCCGTGCGCTTCGCGGTGCGCCGTGGTACCTTCGGAGCGGCATAGTCTATGGGCGTTGGAATCCAGGTCGAAAACCTGAATGCCTGGTACGGCAAGACCCAGGCGTTGTACGACATTCAGATAACGGTGGCGGCCAACCATGCCACGGCGCTGATTGGGCCCTCGGGCTGCGGCAAGTCTACGTTTATTCGCTGCCTGAACCGCATGCATGAGACCATCCCAGACGCGCGCGTCACGGGCAGCGTCCGCATCGGCGATATCAACGCCTACAACGGCACGTCGGCCACCCAGCTACGCCGCCGCGTGGGAATGGTTTTCCAGAAGGCGAATCCGTTCCCCACCATGTCGATCTACGACAATGTGGCCTCTGGGCTGAAGCTGAACGGTTTTCGGGACCGCCGCAAGCTGGATGAGATCGTGCACCGGTCGCTGGATTCCGCCGCCCTCTGGGACGAGGTCAAGGACCACATTCACAAGAAATCGGGCGCCAGCCTGTCCGGCGGGCAGCAGCAGCGGCTGTGCATTGCCCGGGCCCTGGCCGTGGAACCCGAGGTTTTGCTGATGGATGAGCCCTGCTCGGCGCTTGATCCTATCTCGACCGGAAAAATTGAGGAGTTGATCTTTCAGCTCAAAGAGCGGTATACCATCGTAATCGTAACCCACAACATGCAGCAGGCGGCCCGCGTGGCGGAGTTCACTGGATTCTTCCTGCTGGGCAAGATGATTGAGTTCGACAAGACGGAAAAAATTTTCACCAAACCGTCGGACAAAAAGACGGAAGACTACATCACCGGCCGGTTTGGATAAGGCAGCTTAAACAAGGCAGGTTAGACAAGAAAGGTTCGGAGAATGCGCACGCGCTTTCAACAAGGGCTCGATGATCTGCGCCAGAAGTTGCTCCGCATGGGTGGGCTGGCGGAACAGGCGGTGGATCGCGCCCGCCAGGCTTACGTGGATCGCGATCTTACGCGGTGCCAGATGGTTCTGGAAGGCGAGAGCCTGATCAACACCTCGGAGCGCGAGATCGACGAAGCCGCGTTCGATCTGCTGGCCATGCAGCAGCCTATGGCCGTGGACCTTCGCTTTATTCTCGCGGTCACCAAGATTAATTCCGACCTGGAGCGCGTGGGCGACCAGGCCGTGAATATCGCCGAGCGTGTGATGGACATGGTGGAGCTTCCCGCGGCCGAGTTGCCGGTGGACATTGCGCGCATGGGATCGGCGGTGAGCGCCATGGTGCGCCGGTCGCTGGAATCGTTCATTGAAGGCAAAGTGGAGCTCGCCCAGGCCGTGCTGGAGATGGACAATGTGATCGACCGCATGCGCGACGAGGCCTTCATTCAGCTGGTGAAGACGATGAACCAGCGTCCCGACGTGGTGCGGCAGGCGCTTGATGCGCTGCTGGTGGCGCGCAATCTGGAGCGCGTCGCCGACCACGCCACCAACATTGCCGAGGACGTGATCTTCTGGGTGCAGGGCGCCGACGTCCGCCACAATGTGGGCACGGAGGAACATCCCGAGCACTCGTCCAGCCACGAGACGCCAAGCCGGGCTTCCGGCGCATAAGCGATCTTCTTGCTGGCCTGTCATCCTGAGCGGAGCGAACTGGCTTCGCGAAGCGAATCAGTTCGCGGAGTCGAAAGCCTGCCCTGAGCGAAGCCGAAGGGGATCCCTTGCACCTTTTCGCTGTCCTCGGCCTCGCAAGGCGTTTCCATCATATGCTCCTTGCAACGCCTTTGACCACAGGTTCCCCACTGAATTACGCTTCTTCGTTCACAGCCGTTGCAGACTAATTCCCGCGGAGGCCCCGTGATTCGACTTTCCCGCATCGTTCTCCTGGCTATATTTCTCGCGTTTCAGATTGCGCATCCGCTGGCGCAGGATCGTCCACCCGGTTCATCGATTTCTCTGCCCACCAGCAAGACTTTGACCATTCCCGCGCCTGGCCGAATCGGCAGCACCAACAGCTTTCCCGCCACTATCGCGATCAGTCCGGACGGCCGTTATGCCGCGCTGTTGAACGATGGCTACGGCACGCAGGAGACCGTGGCCACCCAGTCGATCGCGGTGCTCGACCTTAAGACGAACCAGATCTCTGACTATCCCGACAAGCGCTTTGGCGAAGAGGCACATCAGAGCTACTTTCTCGGGCTGGTCTTTGGATCGGACGGAAAACATCTCTATGCTTCCGTTGGTTCTGTGACCGATCCGACGGGACAGAAGCCGGGAGATACGGGCAACGGAATCGCCGTTTATAGCTCTGTAGAAGGCAAGATTGTGCCCGAACGGTTCATTGCGATCGAACCGCAGGCACTCGCCGCAGGAAAGAAAGTCGCAATTGCTTTGCAGACAACGCCACCGGGGACGGCGATTCCTTATCCCGCGGGACTGGCGCTGGTTTCCACCCCCGGCCGCGATAAAGACGGCGACCGGCTGCTGGTGGCCGACAATCTTTCCGACAATGCCGTGCTGCTCGATGTGGCGAGCGGCAAGGTGCTGCAACGCTTTGACCTCAGCACAAATGATCTGGTGCCGTCTTCGTTTCCGTATACATGCGTGGTCACACGCGATGGCCGCCGCGCTTGGTGCAGTCTATGGAATGCTTCCCAAGTGGCCGGACTCGATCTGGCCGGCGGCCAACTCGTGCGTTGGATCAAGCTGCAGCAGCCCGACGATCCGGTCGCGCCCGGCTCACATCCCACGGCTCTGCTCTTGAGTCCAGATGAGAAGTGGCTGTACGTGGCTTTGTCGAATGCCGATGGAGTCGCGGTGCTTTCTACTGCGAACGCCCAGATCACTGCACTCCTGAACACGGCAGTTCGTAATCAGCATTTTGCCGGTGACTGTCCGAGCGCGCTGGCTCAGTCGGCGGACGGCAAGCGCTTGTTTGTGGCTGACTCCTCGGCCAACGCAGTGGCGGTTTTTGACACGTCGAACCTGAGTGCGAATTCCTCCGCTACTGATGCTCCTTCACTCGCCCTGGGCTTCATCCCCACCGACTGGTATCCCAGCGCCCTTGCGGTGCAGGGCGACGACCTTCTTATCGCCACCGCCAAGGGCCAGAGCACGGGCCCAAACAAGGGCATGGGCAAGACTTCATGGGAGCTCAAACACCACGACCATCCTTACATTCCGACGCTGCTGCGCGGCTCGATCGCGCGGCTGAACATTTCTGCGATTCTCGGCAGGCTTGAAGAACTCACCCGCACCGTGGAACAGGACAACCTGCTGCACAACCCTCCGGGAACGATCCAGTTCGCGAACGGCAAGAATCCGATCAAGCACGTAATCTACGTCATCAAGGAGAATCGAACCTACGACCAGATTCTCGGCGATCTGAAAGTGGGAGACGGCGACCCTTCACTCACCATGTATGGCGCCGACATCACGCCCAACGAGCACAAGCTGACATTGCAGTTCGGCGTGCTCGACAATTTCTACGACAGCGGCGAGGTTTCCGGCGACGGCCACCTGTGGTCGACTGCGGCCATCACCACCGATTACAACGAGAAAACCTGGCAGATCGCTTACCGCGGCAAGGAGCGGACGTACGATTTTCAGGGCACGGTCGCCGATGAATATCCGCTGGATCACAATCAGCCAGACATCGACGATCCCTCGACCGGATTTCTCTGGGACAACGTCGCGCACCATGGATTGACCTACCGCGATTACGGCGAGTTCGTGAATGCCGAGTGGTGTAACAAAACGCGCAAGGTCGCGTCTCCAAAGCAAGGAACTCCGTCTGTACAGGAAGTTCCTTGCGAGCGCACCGAAGTTCACAAGGGAGATATGCTGGCGCCGAATGTGGGCGATCCCCATGCCAGCGCGAGCCCGTGGCCGTGGGCCGTCCCGCTGTTCAAGGGCGTGAAGCCCACGAAGGCCGTGCTGCGCGATCACTTTGATCCGCTCTATCCCGATTTCAATACCGACTATCCCGACCAGCTCCGCGCCGATGAGTTCCTGAACGAATTCACCGCTTATGTGCGGGCGCGTGAGGCGAAGGAGGCCCGGGAGTTCCTGCTGCCGGCGTTCGTTCTGCTGTATCTTCCCGACGACCACACCGGGGGCACGCGTCCGGAGCGCCCGCGCCCGGTGGCTTCGGTGGCCGACAACGATCTGGCTCTAGGTCGCGTCGTCGACGCCGTCTCCCATAGCCCCTACTGGGATGACACCGCGATATTTATTCTCGAAGACGACGCGCAAAATGGCGCCGATCACATCGATGCCCATCGATCCATCGCCTTCGTCGTGAGCAAATATTCGCCGGGAACGGCGGCCGAGCCTTACGTCGATCACCGCTTCTACACCACGGTCAACCTGATTCACACCATGGAGATGCTGCTGGGCCTGCCTCCCATGAATCAGAACGACGCGTACGCGCCAGTCATGGGACCGATGTTCTCTGGCGCTGGCAATCAGCCCGCATTCGAAGCGGACTATCGCAACCTCAAGAACGGCCTGATCTACGAGACCAACAAGCGCGACGCTCGGGGAGCAAATGAGTCGACGAAGATGGATTTCTCGCGGCCCGACGCCGCCGGAGCGGCGCGTCTGAATGAAGTTCTCTGGCTCGACCAGAAAGGCGATGAGCCCGTACCAACGGCCAGGCATGCGGTCTTTCCGGCGGGGGAAGATTAGAGTCGATCCGGACGCCAAACTGCAGGATCGACTTCGCAACTTGGCCCGCTTCACAACTGGCTTTACACTAAATACGTGAAGATTGCTCTCGGCCAAATCAATCCCACGGTCGGAGATTTCTCCGGCAATGCCGCCAAGATCATCGAGTTTTCCCGCCGCGCTCAAGCGAGCGGGGCCGGGATGATTCTGTTTCCCGAGTTGTCGGTGTGCGGATATCCCCCGCGCGATCTGGTGGAGCGGCCATCGTTTGTGGCGCGCAATCGCGAGAGCGTCGAGCAGATTGCCGCCGCGACTCGCGGCATCGCCGTCATCTGCGGTTTAGTCACTCCCGCCGAATCCGAAACCGGCAAGTCGGTGATGAACTCCGCCGCGCTCTTGCAGGACGGCAAGGTCGCCTTCCTGCAGTCGAAGATGCTGTTGCCCACTTACGACGTCTTCGACGATATGCGCAACTTCGCGCCGGCCAAGAGCCAGGAATTGTTTTCCTTCTGCGGTAACCGCGTGGCGCTTACCATCTGCGAGGACGCCTGGAACGACAAGCTGTTCTGGCCCAAGCGACTGTACACGGTCGATCCTATTGAGACGCTCATCCGAGCTGGCGGAAACCTGGTGCTGAACATTTCCGGTTCGCCTTTCTGGATCGGCAAGCGCGAACTACGCCGCGACATGCTGGCCTCGATTGCTCGTCAACACAAAGTTCCGGTCGCCATGGTCAATCAGGTCGGAGGCAATGACAGCCTGGTCTTCGACGGTTCCAGCATCGTTCTCAATACGGCAGGGAACATCATCGCGCAGGGACGTTCCTTCGAAGAAGATCTCATCTACTTCGATTCTGGGTTTCAGGATAAGAAGCTCACCGGCGAGCTGCACCCACAGATCGAAGGCGAAGAAGCCAGCGTGTATGCGGCGCTGGTGCTCGGAACGCGCGACTACATGCGGAAGTGCGGATTTCACAAGGCCATCATCGGACTGAGCGGTGGAATTGATTCGGCGCTCACCGCGGTCATCGCCGCCGACGCGGTTGGGCCAGAGAATGTGATCGGCGTGGGGATGCCCGGTCCGTACTCTTCGGCGGGATCGATCGACGATGCCCGTGCGCTGGCCGACAATCTCGGCATCCGGTTCGAGTTGCTCTCCATCAACTGCACGGTTGCGGCGTACCGGAAAACGTTGGAGAAGGTTTTCATCGGACAAAAAGAAGACGTGACGGAGGAGAACATCCAGTCGCGTGCGCGGGGCACGCTGCTGATGGCACTCTCCAACAAATTCGGCGCTATCGTGCTTTCCACAGGCAACAAGAGCGAGCTCGGCGTGGGCTACTGTACACTCTACGGGGACATGGTGGGGGGGCTGGCGGTCATCTCGGATGTGCCGAAAACACTGGTATACCGGCTAAGCCGCTACGTAAATTCGCGCCAGCCGGTGATTCCGCAGGCCACGCTGGAGAAGCCACCCTCGGCCGAATTGCGGCCCGATCAGAAAGACAGTGACTCGCTGCCGCCTTACGAGATTCTTGATGCGGTGCTCGAGGATTACGTGGAGGAGGCGCACTCGGTCGACCGGATCGCTGCCGATCGGGGATTCGACATTGAGGTGGTGCGGCGCGTCGTCCGGATGGTGGATCGCGCCGAATACAAACGCCAGCAAGCAGCGCCGGGCATCAAGATTTCTCCCAAGGCCTTCGGCTACGGCCGCCGTTTTCCCATCGCTGCGAAGAACGAAGTTTGAAGGGGATTCGTAGAGAGTCCCGGTGTGTCCCGTTGCAAAATAATTGCTGACTTGAAAGGAAACCATGCGCAGTTCTCTCAATCTGATTCTCGTCCTCCTGCTGGCGTGCAGTCTGACCGCAGCGCAAACCTCGAGTGCCGCGAAGCCTGCGGAGAAGCCAGCCTCAGCGGCAGTGAATCTGCCTTCGGAAGCGACTGTGGACTCCTTCATGCAGCAGACTTTTGGCTATGAGTCGCAGGTAAGCTGGAAGATTTCCAGCATCAAGCCCGCGCAGGTGCCGGGTCTGGCGCAGGTGGATGTGATTCTGGCCACGCCGCAAGGCCAGCAACTCAGCCGTTTCTATGTGACGGCGGACGGCGAACATGCCGTGGTGGGCGAGATCATTCCGTTTGGCGCCAAGCCCTTCGAGGCGGCGCGGAAGACGCTGGAAAAAGGAATGACCGGCCCGTCACGCGGACCGAAGGATGCGCCGGTCACGATTGTGGAGTTCGGCGATCTGCAATGTCCGGCGTGCAAGGCGGCGCAACCAGCCATCGTGGCCCTGGTGGCGGCGGAGCCCAATGCGCGCTTCGTCTTTCAGAACTTTCCCCTGGAGATGCACAACTGGGCAGCCAAAGGGGCCGCTTACGCCGACTGCGTGGGGCATGCGTCGAATGAGGCATTTTGGAAGTTCGTCGCCAAGACCTACGAGACCCAGTCGGATATCACGGCGGCCAATGCCGATGAAAAGCTGACGGCATTGGCCGACGGCGCCGGCGTAAAGGGCGCCGACATAGCCACTTGCGCCGCGACGCCGGTGACCCAGGCCCATGTAGAGGCGTCGTTGGCTCTGGGCAAGGCGGTGAACGTGACGGGTACGCCTACGCTTTTCATCAACGGCCGCAGTATCGGAAACGTAAGCCAGGTTTCCCCCGACGCGCTGAAGGGGTTGGTGGAGTTCGCGGCCAAGCAAGGAAAGTAAACGGGCTTCGGGCTTCGGCTTTCGGGCTTCGGCCTTTCAATCTGAATTGTCAGTGTAAGCGGCCAGCCTCTACGGGGAAGCAATCGCGGTAGGCCGAAGCCCGGCAGCCGAAGCCCTACTTCTCTGTCACCCAGATCTCGTTAGTGGCTGGGTCCCGCTTGGCCACCACGTGGGGGGTGATCACGATGAGCAATTCGTCGTACTCTTTCATCCGGGTATTGTCGGTGAAGACCTGGTTAAATCCGGGAAGGGCGGCGATGCCGGGAATTCCGGTCATTGAGCGCTGATCGTTGGTGGTGATCTCTCCTGCCACCACGGCCGGCTCACCATCGCGTAGCCGGATGCTGCCTTTGTATTCCTGGTTGGCAATCACTGGCACACCGTTCGAGCTGTTGCCGGTCAGCGAGCGGACCTGCAGTTCGAGCGTCATGCTCACGTCGTTGTTGCCCTGGACCATCGGCTTTGCCTTCAGGCTTAGTCCCAGATCCTCATAACTGACCGATGGAAAGGGCGGAACATAGCTCTGGTTGCCGAGCACCCCGGCGATCGCCGGCGAGTTGTAGATGGGGGCGTAGGAAGCATTCATGATGGGATAACGCTCTCCCAGATGGAAGGTCGCGTCTTTGCCCTGCGCCGTGTGCATGGTGACGCGGCTCAGGCTGCGGGACCACGACTCGTTGAGGGAAAGCGCGGTGGTGATGTGATCAAGAGTGACGCCGGACATCGTGAGGCCGCCGCCGAAGGTAGCCAATGGCTGGCTGAAAATGTTGTTCCCTTGGCCTTGCAGTTGCGCCAGCAGTCCGGAAAGCGCGGAACTGCCGGCCTGGTTGATGCCGCCGGAGGAGATCAGCTGGTTGGCCAGCGATTGGAGGTTCTGTCCACCCAGTGCAGCCGCTGCGGCTGCGACCGCCGCTGCCGGGATGTTGTACAAGGTGAACGTGTCCGGAGTGTGCATGCCGATCTCGCGCGTAAAGTTATGGTTGATTTCGTAGACCTCAATGTCGATCGCGACTTGGGGACGATCGGTGGTCAGCTGTTGAAGCAGCTTGGTGCAGGCCGCCAGCGTGGCCCGTGGCGCTCGTATTTCTACGGTTCCATCCCGTCCTGAATTGATCTTTTGAAAGTCGCAAATGTTGCGCAGCGAGGTGACCATCTCGGTGGCTTCCTGGGTCGTGGTAGCTCCGGGGACGGTAAAGGAAGCGAGCGACATGCGGTCAAACTGCTTGTGATTTTCTGTGTTATCGGCGGCGATCAGCACCTGGTGAGCGGCCATAGGCGTCCACATGGTCTTGCTGATGCGGCATGCCAGGGTGAGGGCGGTGAAGAAGTCCACATCGTCCACGTAGAAACGCACCGTCTTCGTCTGGACGGAATCGTCAAATTCAGGAGTCACGCCGAAAGCGGATGCCAGCTCGGTGAACAGGCCGCGAACATCGCCGCGGTAGTGAAAGGTGGCGCGCTCCGCTTTGGGTTGCAAATGGATCTCAGCGTTGTCGGCCAGCAGAGCCGGTATGCTGGTTAGCGTGGGGTGAGTGGGATCGCGGAGCGCTTCTACGAGGCGTTGCTGGGCGTAGTCATTGTCCGAATCGAGCTCCAGCGCGGCGCGAAACTCCGCCGCAGCCTGTTCTGGACGGGTGTCGGCGAGAAGCGCGTCGCCACGCTCGGTGTGCTGAAAAACCAGCTGAGCTTTGGTCGTTTCCCGTGCCGATAGAAACAATATGTCTCGGGGAACCAGGCGCGAGGCCTCGTCGAACTGGGCAAAAGCCTGTTCCATGCGGCGGTGTTCCTGCAATTTCAGGCCGTGGGCGTAGGCGTTGCGGGCATCTTTGAGATCTTTCCTGGTGGGGATGCAATTGACTCCGCCGGGCACGCCGTTGCCGCAGGAGATGGGCGGGGCGACGGACGGGTCGCTCCCGGCAAACGCCGGAATGCCCGGCATTGCCGCCAGAAGACAAACCGTCAGGATGAACCACACACTCCGCATTGGCTTTGATTTTAACCTGCCGCCTGCTCGCCGCCGAGAGCTAATAGTCCCCGTACCTTCGGTTGTAACTGGGGGCTGGGGCTCACAGCAGATAAGAACGGGGAGTTGAAGCTTTCTTGCAGCGAGGAGATCAGCTCAACATTAGGCGTTCGATGTCCCGCGCCTTGCCGGTCTTCTCATCGCAGTCAATCACCACAGCGCACAGCCGGACGTCGCCCGTGGCCGGCTCAAAGCGCACCGGCATGCCGTTGAGAAACTTGTTGACCACAAGTTCCTTCTTCACTCCGATGACGCCATCATAGGGGCCGGTCATGCCGACATCAGTGACGTAGGCGGTTCCGTTGGGTAGGACCCGCTCATCCGCCGTGGGGACGTGGGTGTGCGTGCCGACGACCGCCGTGACGCGGCCGTCGAGATACCAGCCGAGCGAAATCTTTTCGGAAGTGGCCTCGGCGTGGAAGTCCACGAAGATTACCTTGGCGTCAATTTTCTTTAGAAGCTGGTCGGCGATGCGGAACGGATCGTCGTTCGAGGCCATGAACACGCGTCCCTGCAGGTTGATGACGGCGTAGGGAATTTTGGCCTTGTGACCCTGATACACGCCCCAGCCGGGCATGTCCGCAGGATAATTTGCCGGGCGCAGCACGCGGCGCTGTGGACCGTGGCCGTTGCCCTCGACCATCTGGAAGTAATCGACGATCTCGCGCTTGTCCCAGACGTGGTTGCCGGTGGTGATAACGTCGATGTTCAGTTCAAAGAGTTCCTCGGCGAGCGCGGGAGTGATGCCGAAACCAGCGGCCGAATTTTCACCGTTGGCGATGACGAGGTCGATGGCCTGATCGCGGACGATGCCCGGCAGGCGGTCCTGAACGATGGTGCGTCCAGGCCGTCCGAAAATATCGCCGATGAAGAGAATGCGCATGCTCTAGAGGCAAAATTCGATGGTAACACGCGAATTCAGGCAGTGGGCTGCTCGGCGGTTCGCTTCACCTCGCGCAACATGGCGTTGCGGATCAGACCGGAAAAGGGACCGACCAGGAGCCAATAGGCGCGGAATTTCAAAGTTGCCGAGCGGCCGAACGTTTGCACGCGGGTTTCGGTCTTGAGATTTGTCCCGTCATCCGCGGGTGTGAGGGAGAAGTTCCAAACCGCCTTGGCGTAGCCTTCGCGGTGAAAATCAGTGAATTCGGCCGGGGTGAGGCCGCGGACAACGCCGCCATCGGGTCTCCAAAAGCGGCCGACAATGCCCAGCACGACCTCCCGCGGCGGGACCGCTGCGAGTTCGATAAAGGATCCGTGGCCGCCTTGCCGCTCGGTCTCGGGATTCTTGCGCCCGAGACGATAACCGCGTAGCCACATCAGACCCCGAACAATAGCGAGCTCCGAGAAGCTGGCATGCGTCAGAGCGCCATACGTCTTCTCAGCGGAGGCGCGCACGAGAAGCGAATAGGTCGCGCTTACCTGATACTCGGGAAGCCACTCATCAATTGCGATCCCGCTCACTTCGCCAGCTCCGCCGTGCGCAGAAAGTCGTAATTTCCCGCCGGATTCGCGGTGAAAATTTCATCCTAACACCATCAGTTCCCGAGCAAACGCAGCGAATCGCGCGCGACTCCAACGCTGAAAACCGGTCACAGGGTGTAGGCCCCTTGAGTAAATGACTGGTTTCTAAACTTATAGGCTCTTTCGCCGGTTTCGGCGGGATGAGATATGTCAAGCATGCCCACCAACAACCTTGCTTCAGTGGCGCGAATCCTCCGAAACCTAACCGTTAGAAATAGACTTGGAGCAATTGCCGTGCTGGCAGGCCTTCTGGCGTCCTCTGGCTGCGGTTCGCCACAGGGCGTTTCGAGCAGCCCGGGCGGCTTTGGCATGCTGGCTTCCACACCATCGGCGAGCGCTGCCGGTCCAGAATCTGCTCCTGCCTTGGCTGAACTGAAGCTCGCGGAAAGCAGTGCGGTCGGCGGCGCCCCGACCACAATCACTGTGACGCTGGCGTACCCAGCGCCCGCCGGTGGCACCAAAATTCTGCTGACCAGTTCCGAACCAGCGGTGGTGAAAACTCCGTCTAGTCTTGAAATTGAAAGTGGCCAAAGCAACGTTGACTTAGCGATCTCCACTTCTGCGGTAACGGCTGCGGTCTCTGTCACCGTGAGCGCCCAAGCGGAGAACTCGATCGTAGGCGCCACCCTGTCAGTGCTTCCGCCCGCCTCCGTGCCTTTTAGCGTGACTGTGCAGCCAGCCACGGTGACCGTGCAGCAGGGGAAATCCGGTTCGGCCACGGCGACAACCAAAATAAGTGCGGGGTTCAATCATTCGCTGCAAATGTCGGCGTCCGGGGAGCCCTCAGGCGTGTCCGTGAGTTTGAATCCTCAAGTGATACCGGCACCGGGAGCCGGAACCTCCGCAATGAGGATCAGTGTTGCCAGCAGCGTGCAGACCGGCAGCTATCCCCTCACCGTAACGGCGAGCGAGGGAACCGCTTCTGCTGCCGCGAAGACGACTTTGAACGTGATCAGCGGTACCACCAATCCCGATGCGAAGTTCAAAGGCTGCTGGTACAGGCAGAAGGGCCAGCGCTATCAGGCGGTCGATATTTCTGTGGGCAATCCGGGTACGTATCCTTTCAACGCCATCCTCTACCGGGGCGCAACCTGCAATCCCAATGACTTTGCCGATCAATTTGGTTTTGGGCAGCTGCTGAACTTTGGTGGTTTTGGATACACCTTCTGGTTCACTGACTTTCGCGACCAGACCAACATGTCAGCTTTATGGTATGTGGGCTCTCAAAACTCGCAGTGCGTCAACTACGCGACCGCCCCGAATTGCTGACGATGGTGGGACGGGCTGATCCGCCGCCGTTGGTTAATCATTCCCGCGTGCGTTCAGCGCACTAGCTCCGCGGTGCGCAGGAAGTCGTAGTTTCCCGCCGGATTCAATTTCAGGTTCACGACGCGCTTGTTGTGGACTAGAACATTGTCCAGATACCACAGATCGATGTAGGGCAGTTCCTCGGCGAGGATGCGCTGCAGTTCGGCGTAGATCGGCTTGCGCACGTTGGGATCGACTTCGCGGCGAGCCTGGTCAATGAGGGCGTCCACTTTCGGATTCGAATAGTAGCCGCGATTGGCGCCATTCGGCGGGAAGCGGGAAGAATGGAATACGTAGAAAATGTCCGGATCTTGATTGCCTCCGACCCAGCGCAGGCTGTAGAGCTGGAACGCTCCGTGTGTGACGTCGGCGAAAAAAGTAGCCGGCTCGAAGCTGCGTATGTCGAGAGCAATTCCCACGTCGCGCAACTGCTGCTGCATCACGGCGACCATGAGACGTGTGCTTTCGGTGGTTGAGGTTTTCATGGTGAGGTGAAAGCGCACGCCATCGATCAAGGGGTATCCGGCGGCGTCGAGAAGAGACCGCGCCTTCTCGGGATTGTGATCGTAAGTAGGCACATTACCGTTGTAGGCCCAGCTCTGCGGAGGAAGAACGCTGCGCGCCGGCCGCGCCTCACCGCGCCATAGATAATCGATCAGCGGACGGCGGTCGAGAGCGTAGGCGATTGCCTGGCGTACCCGCACATCTTTCAGAATGGGATCGCGCAGGTTGAAACCCATATACTGCACCTCGGTGCCCGGGGCATGTTCGACGGCGAGGAAGGGCTCGCGCTCGAGCGTGAGCACAGTATCGGGGGTGAGCGAGTTGCTGGCGATATCGCCAGTCCCTTTGCGCAGTTCGAGAGCCTCCGTGGTCGCGTCGGGCACCACCGAGAACCGCACGCGGGCCAATTTCACCTTTTCGCCCCAGTAGCCGTCGTTACGTTCGATGACGACTTCTTTATCGGTTTCGGCGCTGACGAACTTGAACGGTCCGGAGCCGATGGGGCGTCGCGCGAGTTCATCTCCGCTGCCTGCGGGCACAATGCCGACCGCACCATCGGTTAGATTCCACAGCAGGGCGGCGTCCGGTTCCTTCATGTGAAAGACGACCGTGAAATCGTCCGGGGTATCGATGTGATCGACAAAGCGATACGTCGACGCTCTGGTGCTGCGAATCTTGCCGCTCAGCAGGGAATCGAAAGTCCATTTCACATCGCGCGAGGTGAGCGGGCGCCCGTCGTGAAACTTCACGCCGCGGTGCAAGTGAAAAATGTAAGTTAGAGGGTCGGGGACCTCCCAGCGCTCGGCCAGGCCGGGTGCGGCGTTCAGGTCGGGGCCGCGCACGACAAGATAATCAAAGATCAGGCTGTCAATGCGTTCCGATTGAGCTTCGACTCCGACGCGCGGGTCAAGATTCGTGGGACTCGATTCGATCACCATCACCAGCGTATTGGGATCGGGCTTGCTGGAGCAGGAGAACAGGGAGGCCATCAAGGCCAGAAACGCGAGAGCGGACAAAGGGCGGCGCATCAGCGGCAATCCTGACACATCTGGTGGAGTTGGTTGACGGTTCTCCAGTTGCGGGTGGTGGTGACCACCGCCAAGATGCGGTCGACAGGACTCTTCATCAGGACGCTTTGGGAAACGCCGTTCGGGAGGTAGAAGTAAATCTCCCGATCAAGCCAATGACACAGGTCCGGTGATGCGGTCAGGCCGGTCAACATCTTCAGCGCGGCCGGCTGGGGAGCCTCGGACAGGAACATGACATGGAGTTTTTCCGGATCGATCCCGGGCCGCTGTAGCAACGGATTGTCCGCAATCGCCTGGTGTACTTCTTCGGCGGTTCGTGAAACGACTGAGACCGCAAAACCGAAGTCGCTTAGAATCCTTTCCTCGATTCTCTTCGACAACTTTGACGTAGAAGATTTCCCAGCTTTGAAAACCACGTTTCCGCTTTGGATGTAGGTCTTGACCTGGTCGAACCCCAGCGCTTCGAATGATTTTCGAAGCTGGTCCATCTTGATCAGCTTGTGTCCGCCAACGTTGATTCCGCGAAGCAAGGAGATATAGATCGGCATAGGGTGAAAAGTTTGCTTACGAGTTAGGGATACGAAATTTTACCAAGCACAGCCGCGCGTTTCGCCCCGGTTGCGGAGGGAACGTTGGACGCCCGCCGGTGCCAGGTTTCATACGCCAGAACGGCGAAGGCCACGGCCTCTTTGGCGGCCGAGGGCAGGCCGAATTCGTCGGAGAACCGAAGCCGCAGGTTGAGTGGCGCGAGTTCGCTGGTCAGCATGGCCACTAGCGTGGAGTTTTTCGCCCCGCCTCCGGAAAGAATCATTTCCTGAAACGCCAATTGGCGTGTGGACCTTGAGTTCGGCGCAGTCAGCCGCAGCGCGTTGGCAATCGACTTCGCGGTCAGGGCCGTAGCGGTGGCTACAACATCCTGCTTGCGGCACCGACGGCAGCTGCGCAGGAAGTCGCGCACGAACTCGCGGCCAAATTCTTCGCGCCCCGCCGTCTTGGGAGGCTGTTTGCGGAAAAAGTCGCGCTGCAATATGGGGTTGATGATTTTATCGAGTACCTTTCCCGAAGCCGCAATCCTTCCGCCGCGATCGAATGCTTTGCCAAAGTACTTTCCGGTCACGGCGTCGATCACCATGTTGCCCGGACCGGTGTCAAAGGCAATCACGTCGCTTGCAGCTGCGCCGGCGGGGATGGCGGTAAGGTTGGCGATGCCGCCGATGTTTTGCACGATTCTGCCCAGGTGCGGATCGCGGAAGAGCATGTAGTCGAGGAAGGGAGCCAGAGGTGCGCCTTTGCCGCCAGCGGCGATATCCGCCGGCCGAAAATCCGAGACCACCGGCGCACCTACTCTTGCTGCGACGATCGCCCCTTCGCCGGTTTGCCACGTCGCTGCCAGCTTGCGGCCGAGAAAGCGCTGCGGCTCGCCTTGGTGGTAGAGCGTTTGTCCGTGGCAGCCGACCAGATCCGCTTTCACCCGGAGCTGCTGCTCGGTGGCGAGCACGGCATCGGCATACAGTTCGCCCAGCAGGAAGTTCAGCCGTGCCAGGTCCGCCACGCTGGCTCGCGGAGCATTCATCGCGGCGAGTACCGCAGTGCGAACCCGTTTGGGGTAGGAATATTCAGCGTGGCCGAGTAATTTGAAGCTGGTGGAACGCCCGCTGATTTGCACCAGCGCGACATTGATGCCGTCCGCGGAAGTGCCGCTCATTATCCCGGCCACGATCATGTCTTTCTCGGTCATGTCCGCCGCCGGGATTTCTCCCCGCGTTCTTTTTCCTCGCGCAGACTCTCTACGCGGTTCATAACCTCCAGCCGCACTTGCTCGCCGAATTCCCATAGATTCCGGGAGGACTTCTCAACCGTTGCCGACGAGGGTGGCTTCGGTCCGCGCAACATCTTCGCCGACTTCTTTTTGAAAGCCAGAACTCGTCGCATGCATTCGGTGGCGCGCCTGGCGAACTTGGAGTCGCACTCCGCTGTTTTTAGTAGCTCGTCGTAGGCTTCGATGATGTAGTCTTCGCGGTGGCAGACCAAGCATAGGTTTCCGCCCGCACGAATGTGTTCGACCACGGCTTGTCCCACGGGAGCGGCTGACAAGACTCCGCCCATCTCCAGATCGTCGGACACGATCAGATTGCGGTAGCCGATGCGCTTGCGCAGAATATCGGTAATCCAAACCTTCGAGAGCGATGCCGGAGTCTGATCTTTCGTGACCTGCGGATATGCCGCGTGCGCAATCATCACCATCGGCATCTGGGCGCGGAGCACGCGGTAAGGGAGCAGATCTTCGGCCCAGAGCCTTTTCAGCGGCTTGTCAATTACCGGCAGCGCGTGATGGCTGTCGAGCTTGCCTTCGCCGAGTCCGGGGAAGTGCTTGCCGCATCCCAGCACGCCCGCTGCGCGCAGTCCGGCTAGAAACTCGCGGGCGTAGGTAACGGTATCGCGCGGATTCGCCGAGACCGTGCGCGAACTCATCACGCTGCGCGAGGCTTCAAACGCGAGATCGAGCACGGGAGCGAAGTCTACGTTGAACCCCAGGGCGCGGCAGTTCTCTCCGAGTATCTGCCCGTGCTTGCGGAAGAGCTTGCGGTCACCGGTGGCGAACACATCCGCCGCGGTGGGCGCTGGGCCGAACACGTCGCGGAATCGGTCAACGTTGCCGCCTTCGAGATCGACGCAGGTAAACAGTGGCGTCGAAACGCACTTCTGGCAGTCGCGCAGCAGGCGCGAGGTCTGCTCGGGGGTCTTTATGTTGCGTGCGAACAGAATGACACCTGCCGGTTGCAACCGCTTCAGCAGGGAGTTGAGACGCGGCGTGATCTCTGTGCCGTCGAAGCCGACGATTAGGAGTTGGCCGACGGCTTGCCGGACGTTCGTGCTCGCTTGGTGCTTCACCATGAGGCCGTGATCATTGTTCGGTTGGTTTTCTTGTGAAGTTTATTGTTACCTGTGATCCACTCGGCAAGTTTCTCGTTTGTATGGCGAGGTTAGCCTTGAATCGCATTCCCTCAACTGAATCACCCGCCCAAAAATTCTCGATCGCATACTCGCCCCCCAGAAAGAACGGAATCTTCGGCATTAGTCTCTTACCCTCCGGCAGTGGCCCGTTCTCATCCTGCCATTGGCTGGCTAGTGGCCAAGCTGTTTCGCGCTTGTAGTCCGAGAGTAGTTTCTCTGCCCAATTTTCGATCGTATCAGCCAGCAAAACAGTCGCGCCTGTCTCCGCGAAGAAACGCAGTACGCCGTCCGATGAGATGCAGTACTGATCCTGAAAAATGTCCTCAGCAAAAAACAGCAATCCCTCCGCAAGATCTTCGTAGCCGTTGCGCCAAAGGGCGTCAGCGTTCCATTCCTCCAGACTCATCCCGAACGCGGACCTGAGGGGAAAGACATGAAGTGCAGACTCGAAAGCATAAAAGCCATTCTTGCGTTGTAACTTACGAAAAAGTTCGGGGCCAAGCGCGTAAGAGGCAAGAAATGCCGGCAACCCGTTGGGCTTGGGCGCTAACGGCTCGGAGCTGATCGACACAAGCTTTTCTATGGGCCTCATGGGTCAGCGCTAGTCGATTTGCTTCTTCAACTCCGCCAGCAGATTCAACGCCTCCAGCGGCGTGAGCCGATTCAAGTCTACCTCGCGCAACTTCTCCAGCACTGGCTGTGAGAGCGCCGTGAAGATGGTTAGCTGCGTCGGCGGGGGCGTGGCCCCCGGCGAGAGATGATCCGTTGCCAGCCGTTCGACGGACTCATGCTCGGTCAGCACTTCGCGTGCCCTTGTAATCACTTCGTTCGGCAAGCCAGCCAGCTTGGCGACTTCGATGCCGTAGCTGCGGTCCGCCGCTCCCGGCTCAACCTTGCGCAGGAAGACGATTCCGCCCCCGGTTTCCTTGATCGAGACGTGGTAGTTCTTCACTCCCTGAAGCTGTTCTGCCAGTTCCGTCAGCTCGAAATAGTGCGTGGCGAAAAGAGTTTTGGCGCGCACGCGGGCGTGCAAATATTCGATGGCGGCCCACGCGATCGCGAGGCCGTCGTACGTGGAAGTGCCGCGGCCGACTTCATCCAGCAGGATGAGTGAGCGCGCAGTCGCGGTATGCAAGATTGCCGCCGTCTCCGTCATCTCGACCATGAAGGTGGAGCGGCCGCGGGCCAGATTGTCGCTGGCGCCGATGCGGGTGAAGACGCGGTCGACCACGCTGAGCCGCGCCGAGCGCGCCGGAACGAACGAACCCATCTGCGCTAGGATAACGATCAACGCCGTCTGCCGCAGGTAAGTGGACTTGCCGCCCATGTTCGGTCCGGTCAGTAGGAGAATCGTGTGCGTGGTCGCATTCAGGTAAAGATCGTTGGGGACGAAGCGCTCGCTGCCGCCCGCCAGTTCCTGCTGCTCGATGACCGGATGGCGGCCCTCAACGATTTCGAGGTCGCCGGCGCTGCCATCCTGCGAAGCGATCAACTGCGGCCGACAATAATTCCTCAGCGCCGCGATGTGCGCCAGCGACGCCAGCACGTCCACTTCAGCCAAGGCCAGCGCGGTCTGGCGGATGCGCTTTGCTTCGGCGGCGATTGCGGTACGCAACTCGGTGAACAGGCGGCGCTCGATTTCGACTATCTTTTCCTGCGCGTCGAGAATTTTGGCCTCGTACTCTTTCAATTCAGGCGTGGTAAAGCGCTCGGCGCCCACCAGAGTTTGTTTGCGTTCATAGTCCTGCGGGACCAGATGAAGATTTGGCTTCGAGACCTCGATGTAGTAGCCGAAGATGGAGTTGAACTTGACCTTGAGCGAAGTGATGCCAGTTCGCCCGCGTTCACGCTGCTCGATTTGGGCCAGCACCTGCTTGCTGTTGCGGGAGAGTTCGCGCAATTCGTCGAGATCGCGGTCCACGGCCGGGGCGATTACGCCACCGTCGGAGAAGGTCAGAGGCGGCTCGGGCACAATTGTCTTTTCGATGCGGACGCGAAGATCTCCTAGTTCGTCTAGCGATGAATGTAGGGTCTTCAGTCGCTCTGCGGCTAATCGTCCAACCGCGGTCTTGATTGCCGGGATCTTTGCGAGCGATGCCGCCAGGGCCAGCACGTCGCGTGGATTGGCGGTTTCAAGTGTCACGCGGCTCAGAAGCCGTTCCAGGTCGAGGACGCCATCGAGTGCGCGGCGCAACTCTTCGCGCGCAATCGTGTCTTTCACGCCAGCTTCGACAGCGTCGAGGCGGGCGTTGATCTCGGCGAGATCGAGTGATGGCCGCAGCAACCACGCGCGCAGCAGCCGCTTGCCCATGGGCGTAACCGCGGCGTCGATCGAGCGGAATAGAGTTACGCCCGCGTCGGTACCGGCGAACAGCGGCTCGATCAGCTCCAGATTGCGGACCGTGACCGCGTCCAGCACCAGGCAATTCTGCCGCTCGTACCAGCCGATGCGGTCGACATGGTCGAGCGACCCGCGCTGGGTGGAGCGCACGTAGTAGAGAATGGCCCCCGCTGCGGCCGCCGCGGCTGGCCGGCCGGCCAGGCCAAATCCCTCCAGTGACAACACTCCGAAATGATTTTCCAGCAACGGAATGGCATGGTCGGGCGCGAAGATCCAATCATCGAGCGGAGTCTCAGCCCAGGCCGCCCCGGCCGTGCGCGGCTGCGGCAGGTGTGCCGGCGCGGTTGGCGTTGGCAACGTTTGCGGAACGCTGCCCTTTACGTCAAATAGCGGCGCTGCCGATCCGTACAACAATTCCTTAGGCCGGAGTTGCTCCAGTTCCTCCTGAACCCGCCGCAGAGCACTCTCTCCGGAAAATTCAGTGGCGCGAAATTCTCCGGTGGAAAGGTCCAGTGCCGCGAAACCCACACGCTCTCCAACTTGCGCGAGCGCCGCCAAGAAATTGTTTTCTTCGGATCCGAGTGACGAATCGGCCGCCGTCCCGGGAGTGACCACGCGGGTCACTTCGCGCCGCACGAGCTTCGTGCCAATCTGTTTCTTGGCCAGCCGCGCGTCTTCCATTTGCTCGCAGATGGCGACTTTGAAGCCTTTGCGGATGAGCTTGCCAATGTAGCCTTCGGCCGCGTGGTAGGGCACCCCGCACATGGGGACGGCGATGCCTTTCTCTTTGTTGCGCGAGGTGAGCGTGATCTGTAATTCCTTGGCCGCCAGAATTGCGTCATCAAAGAAGAGCTCGTAGAAATCTCCCAGACGAAAGAACAGCAGCGCGGTGGGATGTTCTTTCTTGACGGCGGCATATTGCCGCATCAGCGGAGTGGACGGCTCGGTCATCGCTTCAGTCGGGGCAGCGGGGGCTTGGCGCGGATTATAACAAGTTCGAGGTTTCAACGTTTCAAGGTTTCAAAGTTTCACGAGTGTCAGTAGTCCCCAGATCGCGGCTTTGGTGCACTCTGTCTTTGAAACCTTGACACTTTGAAACCGTGAAACCCGGACACTCTTCAAAACCGTGCTTGACGCATCTTCTCCCGCAGTGTTTACCTAATACATGGAACTCCGCAAAGATCCCATCACACGCTCCTGGGTCATGACCGGCGACGACCCGGCCGACGGGGCATCGCGTCCTGAAACTGCCTGCCGTTTTTGTCCGGATTCCCCCAGCGCCACGCAGGTCATTGCTGCCCTACCCGACACGGGCGGCTGGTCAGCGCGCTCGATGGTGCATCCCGCTCCGCTCTACCACATTGAAGGCGAGCCTGGACGGCGGGGCGACGGAATTTACGACCGCATGAGTTCGGTGGGCGCGCATGAAGTGCTGGTGGAGAATCCCAAGCATGACCGCCATCTCTGGCACGCCAGCGACGATGAGATCGGGATGTTCCTGCGCCTGGCGGCCGAGCGCATCCTGGATCTGAAGCGCGACCCGCGCGTGAAGTACGTCAGCCTCTTTAAGGACTTTGGGCCGAATTCCGGCCAGGAGTTCAACCATCCGACCTCGCAACTCACGGCCACCATGTTCGTGCCGCGACGCGTGCTTTACGAGTTGCGGGCAGGACGCGAATATTTTGTGCAGAAAGAACGTTGCGTCTTTTGTGACATTCTCGGGCAGGAGGAGCGGCAGGCGGCGCGCGTCATCGAAGCCCGCGGCGATTATGTCGCGCTCGGACCCTACGCTCCGCGCGTGCCGTACGAGACCTGGATTCTGCCGCGCCATCACGAAGCTTCCTTCGAGCGCACGGGATTGTCCAAGCCGGGGCTGCGCGTGAATCTTGCCGCTCTCCTGCGCCGCACGCTGCAGCGGATCCGATCGGTGACGGAAGGATTTCATTTGGTATTGCATACCTCGCCCAACAGCTTGCATCCTTCCAAGACCCTTGGCTATTGGAAAACCATTGACGAGGACTATCACTGGCACATCGAGATTATGCCGGTGCTCGCGGCGAAGGCACGCTCCTATACTTTCAAGGAGGTTTACTACTCGCCGGTGAGCTCCGAAACCGCCGTCAAGCAATTGCGCGAGGCCAAGATTGATGGATGAGGGCGGCTAGGGCCTGGCTCCGGTCCGGCGCAGAAGTGTTGTGATTTCGACATTGTTCCGAGCGAGCGCCCAGGTTAGCGCCGTATAGCCGTTCCGGCTGCGCAGGTTTACATCTGCGCCTGCGGCGAGGAGTGCTTTAACCACATCCGGGTTTGCCTTGGGGTTTTGGCAGGCCAGGATCAGGGCCGTCTGCCCACCTTGGTCCAGGGCGTTCACGTCGGCCCGGGTTGCCGAAGACAGTAACTGCTGCACCGTCTTCAAGTCTTCCTGCGCCGCGGCGCGCATCAGCGCAGTTTGGTCGGGATCCTCAAGGCTTTCGCCACCGCTTCCCAGTGCGACTGGCCAGGCGATGGGAAGGATGCGGACCACTTTGACCTCGACATCTCCATTCATCTTCTGCCAATCGTTGAGCTTGAAATAGCCTCGTAACAACGGGTGAAGCTGGGCTTCGACGATCAATTGCCATACCGAATCCCCGGCCGGACGCCAGGTTCCGGCCGCTTCGTCCCACGACTGCACGCGGAACGCGTCGAAGCCGTCGACTGCGTTCCACTCAAAATGCACATCCAGGTTGCGGGTGAAGCCCGCCGGGACAGCCCATACGACGACGCAAACCACCACTGTAGCCGCCACCAGGTAAGGCCAGGATCGGCGGCCAAAACAGCGAGAGACAATCAGCGCCACTATCCCAACCAGGGACAACGCCTCAATGAGCAGGCCAGCCGCGGCCAGTATGTGACCAGTGGTGTTCCACCAGTGCAGGCGCCAATCCAGAAGGCCGCCGTCATCCGAATGCCAGAATGGATTGAGATAGAGGACCACCATTCCTCCGGCAAAGAGTAGTATCCCGGCCTCGATACCGGTCACTGCCCAGCTAGTTCGACGGATGTGTCTGGCGGTTGGATTGAGCATCGAGGTCTACCGGACAGATGAGTATAGACACTGGGCGAGAATGGGGGAATTAAGATGAGGAAGCGAACTTGCGTAAACAGGAACCCCTATTGCGCTCCGGCCACCTTTGCATGCGAAACCGGGCCCCGCTGACGCAGTAGCCGCTCTGTTGCCCCGGCTTCCACGGGCGGCGAGAAGAAGTATCCTTGGCCCAGGTCGCAGCCCAATTGGCGCAGGTGATCGAGTTGCTTCGTGGATTCGATGCCTTCCGCAATCACCTTCAACTTCAACTTGTGGGCCAGCAGGATGATCAACTCCACCGTGTCACAGGTGCCGCGGTCGGCGAGCATTCCGCTAATCAGCGAGCGGTCGATCTTTAATCCCTCCACGGGAAATTGCCGCAGCCCGCTCAAGGACGAATTGCCCGTGCCAAAATCGTCAAGAACCACGCCCACCCCCAGTTGCTTCAGGTGAGAGAGGACGGTTGCCGTCAGCTTGGGGTCGGCAGCCGCCACGTTCTCGGTAATCTCCAACCGCAACCGCGCGGGGTCGATGCGGGCCTCACGGAGCGTAGCCTCGAGGTCGGTGACGAAGCGGGCATCGGCCAACTGTTTGATCGAGACGTTCACGCTGACGCTCACGGCTTCCATGGTGGGGATCGCAACGATCCAGTTGTGCAACTGCTGGCAAGCCTGCCGTATCACCCACTGGCCGGTCGAGACTAGCAGCCCAGTATCTTCCGCTGCGGCAAGGAATTTGAAAGGCGAGATTAGACCTTGCTCTGGGTGCTGCCAGCGTAGTAGCGCCTCGAGACCCGTGATCTGCCTGGTATCGAGTTGAACGATGGGCTGGTAAAAGACGCGAAACTGGCGATGCGCAATGGCGTCGCGCAGTTCGACCTCCAGCTTAAGCCGGTTGACGGCGCGGGTGTGCATGGCCTGGTCAAACACCTCGCAGCGGGACCCGCCCAGCGCTTTGGCGCGGCGCATGGCGACGTCGGCATCCTGCAGCAGGTCTTCTGCGTGTTCGTGCGCGGACTGGCTCAGGGCAATTCCCACACTCGCTGATGTGCGCACCTCGCGTCGTTCCACCAGGAAAGGCTCGGCCACCGCGGTGAGGATTCGCTTGGCCGCGCGCATCGCGTCGCTGGGATCGCGCACCTCTTCGAGCAGGATGGTGAACTCGTCTCCACCCACTCTTGATAAGACCGCGTCCAGCGTGGGAAGTTCGTTCTGCGGGCGCGAAACCGTATCGTCGCGCCGCAAACATTCACCCAGACGCCGGCCGATCTCGATCAGCACCTGATCGCCAACTGCCGGACCCATGGTGTCGTTGAACACCTTGAAGCCATCCAGATCCACAAACAAGACTGCGTACTGGCGCTCAGGTGTGCGTTGCGCGCGCTCAAACAGGTGCTGCAGGCGCTCCAGAAAGAGACGGCGGTTGGGCAGTCCGGTCAGGGCATCGTGAAAAGAGTTGTGCTCGAGCTGCTCTTGCGCCCGTTTGCGCTCGGTAACATCGCGATTCACGATGACCAGTTTGGCGACGTCGCCCTTTTCGTCCCGGATGGTGCTGGCGATAGACTCCAACACGCGCCAGGTGCCGTCTTTGTGGCGGATGCGGTATTCGAGCTTCTTCCCGATTCCGGTGGTGCGGGCTTCGCGGGCAGCTTCCAGTATTTTGAAGCGGTCGTCGGGGTGAATTTGTTCGAACGCCGAAGTTTCCCCCAGCTCCGCGGCGGAGTAGCCCAAAACTCTCTTGTAGGCGGGACTGTTGTACAGCCGCCGCCCCTTCACGTCCACCAGGGCAATCATGTCGGCCGCATTTTCGGTGACAATCTGAAACAACTCTTCCCGCTTCTGCGAGTCGCGGCGAATGCGGTAAACGCGGAACTGCTGGTAGACCACGAGGGCGGCCAGCGCGCCGACAACGATCCAATTCCAGGGCGGCATCCAAGAAAGATATCGGCAGTTCTGCGGGAAACTTAGCCTCCTAAGAGCTGGCAGCGAACCTTGGTGCCGGGCGTCTTTGTCTTCGACCGAGTCAACGAGCGCTATCGCCCTGGGTGCAACAAGTGATTCCCTTAGCGCTGACCCTGCGATTTGATGTAGGCAAAGATCATCAGCAGGATCGCGGCAACGAGCCCCCAAACCCAATATTTTCTAACGACCTTCATCACGCCAGCCCACCTCGGAGTGGGTGCGGGTGGAAATTCCTTTCTGTGTTGAACTGACGCAGAGCGTAACGCATCGAGATGGATTTGGCCTTTCAACAATGCTTCTGCGGCGTTGTTGGGAAATCTGAGCAACCCCCGTAGCAGATGATCTGACTCGACCCAGTATTGCCGGTCTAGATCCGCCTCTTTTGCCGCATAGGCCACTACCTTTTTCGCGTCATCGTCGAGTGGAATGTCTGCTCCGCGCTCATACGGCAGTGAAGTGACAGGTAAGTGCGGAATGCCAACCGACGACCGTAGCATTACTGCATTATCTTTCAGGGCTGCGATTTTGCACGCCCGCGATTCGGCGTCCCATGTGATCCCCACCAAGAGATCGCCAACCGAGATTGATGGCTCTCTTCGGTGGACTGCCTCGATGTGCGCGAGAAAAATTGCCTTTTTTGCGTCGGACGCATACCGCTCAAACATGGGCCATCCTCGGCGAAACATTAGCATTATCCGACAGGTGTTGTAACATCGCCACACCACTCCCCATCACCGGACAACCACGCTAAAGCCTTCCCATCCGAGGAGTATTTCACCCTATACTGGAAAGAAATTGGGATCAGGGAGGCGTTCGCTTGTGTCCCGGCCTCCTTTCAAAGGACTTCATGGCCGCGCTAATTGATGCTATTAATGTCAAACGTAAGACTTTGTTTGAGCTTGAAAACACTCCTTTCTGCTGCCTGGAAGCAGAAGTGAACACGCCTACCGCTCGTGGCGGCCAGACCCTGGTGCGCCTGAAGATGCGCAACCTCCTTACCAACGCGGTCTTTGAGAAGACCTTCAAGGCGAGCGACAAATTCAAGGAGCCGGACCTGCAGTCGGCACAGGCTTCATATCTCTATAGCGACGGGGATGGTTCTCACTTTCTGGACCAGGAAAGCTACGAGACCGTCACCCTTAGCGGTCCGATGGTCGGGGATGCATTGAACTTTCTGATCGAAGGCGCATTGATTGAGCTGCGAAGGTACAACGGCAATCCGATTGGCTTAGAGCTGCCCATGTTCGTGGAGCTGGCCGTTGCCTACACCGAACCCGCAGTGCGGGGCGACTCGTCGGGCGGCGGGACCAAGACAGCCCGCCTGGAGACGGGCCTGGAAATCCGTGTTCCCCTCTTCATCAAAGAGGGGGAAAAGGTGAAAGTGTCCACGGAGAACCGGGAGTTTGCGGGGAGGGCATGACGCGGTTGCAGATCGATGGCTGATCGTTGTCGATGAATCCCCACGTCGCTCATTGACCCTTGAAGGGGTTTTGAGTGCTATCGCCTGGTTACGTAAACCATCGGAAAACAGGAAAGGACGAGACAGGACTTTCTCCTGCTACTGCAGCTTCGCGTACTCTGCTTTGGCTTCTTTCAGGATGGGGATGTCGGGGTCAGCATCTTTCCACAGCGTGAGGAAATCCTGGTATGCAGTTTTCGCCTTGGCAGTGTCGCCCGACATTGCGTAGGCGCGGCCGAGGCCGAGATGCGCGAGCGCGCCCCAAGGAAAGTTCATCGCCACTCCTCGGTGGTCAATGAATTTCTGAAATTCCGCTGTCGCTCGGTTGCCGTCGTGGAGCATGAGATAGGCTTCTCCACGCAAATAAACCGGGCACAGGAATACAGTGACTTGCGTTATTTCGCCAAGTTCGACCGTGTTCGCCACCTTTAGTAATTCGATTGCCCGATTCGGATCCTTGCGTTCTAGCGCGACCGCGGCTCGAATGGTGGGCAGCCAATACACCTGAACCAGCGTGTCCAGCGGGAAGGTCTTGTCGAGTTCAGTGGCCAGCTTCTCCGCCCCCGCCATATCACCTGCCCGCGCCAGAGCCAGTGCCGCCATCGCCCGCACATCGCGGTTCGGGGTCAGCTTTACTGCCGCATTGCCCTCGGCCCGCGCCTTCTCCCTGTTTCCCGATTCCACCTCTCGCAGTGCTGCCGCTGCCTGATATGCTGCAGCCGCTTCTTTGGCGTCGTGGCGCTGTGCTGAATCCATCGCTCGCATGGTCAGCTCATGCGCGTTCTTCAATTTGCCATACCAACCTTCCGTGTCCGCTTGCGCGGCGAGCAACAGACCTTCCGCGCCCGGCTTGCCCAGGGCGGCTGAGACCAACTGCGCCATTTGCGCCGTGTCGTTCTTCAGAAACGCCAACCAATAGCGGCACTGGAGCAGCAACTCGTTCTCCTGCTTGCGCTCCTCCGCCTGCTTGTACACCGCCTCAGCTTCATCCAGCCGGTCGAGGCCCGTGTAGCCGATGCCGAGGTTCACATAGTTGCCCACATCATTTGGCTCCAGGCGCAGTGCCTCTCGACTCTCCTCCAAAGCCTTTTCCCAGTTGCCCAACGCGGCGGAATTAAAACTCAGCTGTACGTAAGCGGTGTAGTCTCTTGCGTAGGTCTGCTTATACAATTCGAAAGTCTGTGACGACTTTTCCAACTCTCCCGTCACGTTTACGTAATAGATCCCCTCAATGACGAGCCGCTCCCGTTCGCTCACTTTCTTGCGCAGGTCGTAAGCCTTGCGGACATATTCAGCCCCGCGCCCCGCTTGGTTGTTGCTGGAGTAAATCACCCCCATCACGAGGTAGGACATGGCAAAATTCGGATCAAGTTCCACGGCCCGTTTGAAGAATGGCAGCGCGGCTGTGCTCTCTGTCACTTCGGAAGTCTTCACTCCCAGACTGTGGGCTTTCAGCGCCTCCAGGGATGGCGTGGTTGCCTCCTCCAGGGGCGTCGCGTATTTCTGCACTGAGCTGAGCGACTCGCCCAGCTTGCCGCGCAAGCTGATCGCCGCAGCATCCAGAGCCTTCAGCACCGCTTCCTTTCCCGCCGCCTGCTCCTGCCCTTCAGCCAGTACATCGCCCGTGTTGCAGTCCAACGCCTTCAGGCCAATCACGTACTGGCTGCCCAACTCCGCAATCGAGCCCGTCAGCATCGCCTTGCTGCCCGTGCGCTGGCAGACCTCGCGCGTGACGTTCGCCGTTAGGCGGTCATCGGGTGAACGCCCCATCAGTTTCAAGGTCTCATTGACCTTGCGATCGGAGATCAAAGCGAGAAAAGGCGATTGCTCAAGCTGCACCGAAAGTCCCTGCTTCAGCGTGTCGTCGAATACTGGATCGCCCGTCTTGTTGTCGAAATCAGACAAGACAATGGTGTCCTTGTCGGTCAGAGCATGGGCGCGCTGCGAGCTGAAGTACAACGTTGCCCCGATGGCAGCAGCGACCACTATCAGGGCAGCGGGAACCAGAACCTTCCAGGGTTTCTTGCCCGCGACGGGAACGCCGGCCACTTTTACGGCGCTCGGTGTGAGCAGCCGTCGCAGATCAATCGCCAGCTCCTTCGCCGACTGATAACGGTTCTCGGGTTCCTTCTCCAGACATTTCCCGATGATCCTCTCCAGCTCTGGAGACAACCTGGCATTGAGGGCAGTCGGTGGTCGTGGCGGCCTGTGCAGAATGGCACCGATCAGTTGCGAGCGTTCAACGTCAGCAAACGGATAACGCCCCGTGGCCATTTCGTACAGGACCAACCCGGCGGCATGAAGGTCGGTGCGAGCGTCGATCTCTTCCCCCAGCAATTGCTCCGGCGCCATGTAGGGCAGAGTCCCAGCCATGCCTTGCGTCTCGCTAAAACTCTCCGTCACCGCACTCGCCGTGGCGGGATGCCACAGCTTCGCCAGCCCGAAGTCGAGAATCTTCAGTCGTCCATCGCCAGTCAGCCGCAAGTTGCCGGGCTTGAGGTCGCGGTGAATCACCCCGCGATCGTGGGCTGCGACCAGCCCTTCCGCGAGTTGCACGCCCAAACGGAGCATTTCCTTCTCCGGCAGCGGTCCGGCAGCCACTTTCTCGCTGAGTGTGATCCCGGGGATGTACTCCATTACGAGGAAGTCCACGCCCTGCTGTGTGTCGAAGTCGTGAATGGTGGCTACGTTGGGATGATTGAGTTGCGAGAGAATCAATGCTTCTTTGTGGAAATGCTTGCGGGCGGATTCGTCGGTTAGCGTTCCGGGCGGGAGGACCTTGATGGCAACATCACGGGCGAGGTGCTCGTCGCGGGCGCGATAGACCTCTCCCATACCACCGGTGCCGATCTTCTCGACAATGCGGTAGTGGCCCAGTTCGCTGCGAACGAGCAAATCCTGGCCTAACGCTCGGCTGGCCATAGAGAGTCCCCCTCACCTGGGGGATGCCGGTCTCAACGGCGGAAACTCCTCTTCGGAGAGGCGAGCAGACGTATCAATGCCACACGATTGAGCGCGGCATGTCAGTGATTTGGGTCACATCTGATGTGCGGTGATGGCAAGGCGGCAGCGCAACACAGAACTGTCAGTTGTTGATAAATCGCCAGTTCACTCGTTGACCAGTTCCTTCCCGTCATAACGGGATTAGAATGCATCACGGGAGTCGTGTCCCTCCATGTACTGCCCAAGGTGTGGTGACATACTTTGCGAAGAAAGGTGCAGCGTACGAATGTCGCCGAGGTGATATGCCGCTGTCTCTGAGTATGGGCAAGGGCCTGTACGAGTCTTTTGTCGCCCGGTCCGTTCCACCAAAGGATCCGATTCGAACGGGTTTCCGGTGGGGTGGAACCTGGTACTGTCCCGGATGCGGCGTTCAGATGCAGGAGGTTTCCGGCACCAACGGTGTAGTGTGTCCAAAATGCGGGGGAAACTTGGGGCCTTTCATCTACCGGCTGGTCGAGCTTCATCCACATCGCTTTGGCGGCAAACGGGGATAAGGCGGTCAGCAGTCCTCGATAGTTGGCGAAACATCGCCATTACGCTCGTTGAGCGGGGCTGCCTTGGCGCTACGATGAACTGCTAGCGCAGATCGAAACGCATGAGGCAGGCTTTTGGGTACATTCCTACTGAACTAAGAGTCTCTTCACCCGACATAGCTCTAAACCCGATTCGCTCATAGAACCGCCGAGCGTTGCTCTCAACCTCATGCTCTAGATATAAGAAAGGCTCGTTTGGGCACCGATCTGCGGCTCCCTCGATTGCGCATCGCAAGAGCGAACTGCCGATACCTTTCCTTTGTTGCCTTGGCATGACGCCGATGAAACCTATGTAAGGTGCGAGCCTTTGCCAGAGGTACTGTCCTTTCGGGTTGACCCTGGCGAGCAACACCGACACGAAGCCGAGAATCACGGAGTCTTCCTCGGCGACGAGGTTTAGCGTCTCGCGAAATCCGATATTATCCTCGTACCGATAGGGATGGTCCTGAGAGAGCACGCTTGCGCGCACAATACGTGCCCCTTCTTTGTCGTTCTGTTCTGCATGTCGAATGATCATGGCTTTATGTTTGGAATGGCCTGCGCCCGGCAAGGGGAGGGAAGCCCTCGACCCACTACAGTTTTCCACTACAGTGCTTTTCGAGAGAAAAGCGACCCGGCTGCAAGACATTGAAAAGATGGTGCGCCCTGAGAGATTCGAACTTGAGGCGTTTTGCGGGCGTGAGCGGAGCGGGAGCCCGCAGCCGAAATCCTGAGCGTTTTTGCGAAGGATCTGAAAGATGGTGCGCCCTGAGAGATTCGAACTCCCGACCTTCTGGTTCGTAGCCAGACGCTCTATCCAGCTGAGCTAAGGGCGCAGGTCTTTAACTACAACAGAAGCAAGGAGATGGAACAAACAGGCGTCCGTCCACCCCGCTCAAATTGGTCCAACTATGCGCGAACTATGCGTGAGATTCATGACAATCCGGAAAATCATTGTAACGTCTTCACCGGCAGTGCGGCAAACTTTCTATCCGCCGGTGCGTGGACAAAATGCCGCCCAAGAGTCTTGAGAGGCTTTGTGCAGCGCCCTACAAGCTCCTTCTCCACAGGGTAAGGGCGTTTACCAACGATTCCTCAAGCCAGACAAGAAAGCGCCGCTCGATGTTCGGGTAGCGTTCAGCATAGTTCACCTGAAAAGGCTCGCTTGAGGCATTCTGTGTTCCAGCGCATAGGCGCGGGCAAAGCGTTGGCTCGTGTGGGTTTGCGTTGGACCATTTGGTTGTCAACCCACCGTGCTTTCCGGCATCTGGACGACGTGAAGCTCCTAGGATGCAGTGTACTTTGCATCTAGAAGCCAGCAGAACGATTTGGGGGTAGTCCAGCCACCCCATACGTGATTACCGCTGTACGGGGCTGGGAATGCCGTAGCATTGGGGATTAGTGGAGGCAGGGCGATCCACTGCGCAGCCCTAGGGGTGCGCGATCTAACACCGCATTCGCGGTTCCCCTACTTCCGCGCTTGCCCGTCAGCTCGTTGCGATCCTCCACCCTTGCGCAGTGGTTCCTCGCTCACGCTGCGCGGCAGACTGAAGCCGAATTTCCGACGATGCGCCCGGTTGTGGTTTCCTCCGCGAGAAATACTAACAGATCAATAGCTAGTAAACCAATTACAATCAATCACTTAGCCGCATTACCAATCTGGAAAAGTTGCAGGATTTTCAATTGTGCCGGTGCTGAAATGCGTTCAACCTGCGCTCAACTTGCGGGCAAGGAAAAAGGCCACACCGCGCGCAGCGGCATGGCCCTCTAACTTCCGGCCAAGTGGTTATCTGAACACCAGTCGTATCTGGTCGCCAGGACTCAGGTGTTGGGCGTCCAGCTCCTTGAGTGCTTTCTCAAAATGCTGCGTCAGCTTTTTCTTGGACGCCTTTCGGAACTTCACGATGAGACCCTTCTTGTGCGATCCGAACTCATATATTTTCTCGGTCGCGTGTGGTGGAAGAGCGTGCATATCGTGCACGATGTACCGAGCGCCCGCTTTTGTGATAATTCCTCGTTTTTCCAAGTTCGCGAAGTCAACTGGCTGGGCCATTCTCTTTGATGACAAGGCAGCTTTCTTCAGTAGTGCTCTCCATTCTTTGACGGTCATTCCTCACCTCCGGTTGTTTTCGTTTCGGCTAAGAATTCCCGGATTTTGCGCTCACCAACCATCTCGAACACGGGCTCGTTGGGTGTCCAATTCTCCGTGTAAGTCATATCGTGCAGCAGCTTCCATTCAGGAGATTGCTGCCCTTCCTCGGAGATGACACAACGTAGCCAACTTTGAATCGCGGACTGCTGTTCCCCGGTCAAGGAGTATTGATAGTTGGCGAACATCGGCGTGATCTTGCTGGGTTTCGCGCCGGTTCCGGATTTGTTCGCGCGTGGCTTCATAGCAAGGATTTCTCCCATAGCTGTTTTTCTCCTGAATTGTGTTGGGTTTCCCGGACCTACGCGGAACGACTGGGCACCGGAAAGGGAAAGCTGGCCGAACGCCGCGTACAATGCGATGGATGCCAGAAGAGCTTCCGGGATGCAGGAAAATCGGGCGCGGGCGTGCCTAGCGTCCAGCCCGCGCGGCTTCAGCCGGTGCGCGGTCGATTCTTCTCCCTCCCTGCGCGTCTTACTTCGTTCCCTCCATGGAATTTCTTGCCCAAAGATGGCATTCTGGTGCGTGGAGAGAGGAGTTGCAAAGCCTTGGCCACGAGTGAACCAAGGGAGATCAATGACGAGGACCGACGCCTATGCTCCGCGTGCGTTGGGTAGGCTTTTCTTCGGGCGGAAATCGAAACCCATGGTTGCAGTGACGTTTGTTTCTATTGCGGAGCCGACGGAAAGACGTTTTCAATTGGTGAAATGGCCAGCCGCATCGAGACTGCGTTCGATCAGCATTTCTACCGCACTCCGACTGAGCCTTCCGGCACAGAGATTTTTTTGAGCAACGAAATCGACTGGGAGCGCAAAGGTGATCCGGTTGCCTACGTTATCGAAGAGCGTGCGGAGGTCGAGCCTGCTCCCGCAGAGGACATTCGGAAGGTGCTGGAGGACCGGCATTTCGACAGCGAGTTGGCACAGATGGGCGAGGAAGGACCCTTTGATCCAGATGCGCACTACGGCGAAGCCGGTGTGGAAGACGCTGAATCGCAGGCGGGTTGGTTGAGTTTCGAGCGAAGCTTGAAAACCGAAGCCCGATATTTTAGCCGGACAGCGGAGTGGAAGTTGTCAGACATCTTCGGAGGGATCGCCGATCACAGGACGCACGACGGTCGCCCAATTGTTGTCGATGCGGGACCCGGCCTGCCCATCGCAGCGCTCTACCGTGCCCGGGTATTTCAGTCAGATGAGAAACTCGAAGAGACTTTGAAGAGACCGGATAGGGAAGTCGATTCGCCGCCATGGAAGGTCGCATCAGCTGGGCGGATGAACCCACATGGCGTATCAGTGTTCTACGGCGCGACCGACCCGAGTATCGCGCTCGCCGAGGTCCGCCCGCCAGTTCACAGCAGGGTTGTCGTTGGTCGTTTTGATCTGATCAGCCCCGTGCGATTGCTGGACGTTGAAGCGTTGCGCTCCCTCAACGTCGAAGGTAGCATCTTCGACAGGACCTACATTCAGCGCCTCGAACGAGCGCAGTTCCTCAAATGGCTAAGTCGCCGCATCACAAGGCCGGTGATGCCTGACGACGAGCCCTTCGACTATCTCGCCACCCAAGCCGTCGCTGACTTCCTCGCCTCAAATCCTAACCCCCTTCTGCACGGCATTCTCTATCCGTCGGTACAAGGCAGCGAAGGCAAGCTGAATGTAGTTCTGTTCCACAAAGCCGCGCGCGTGCAGCCATTGGACCTTCCTAAAGGCACCACAATCTCTGCTTCCCTCTACGACCACACCGAAGACGGTCTGGAGGTCAACTACTGGGTGTCGGAGGACGCGCCGCCGCCATCACGTCCGACGACCGTGGAAACCGACGACTTCCCCTTTCTCTCAGAACCGCTCAACGAGTTTGTGCCTGATTATGATCAACGAGCACCAACGCTCAAGTTGGACGTGTCGAGCCTTGAGGTGCGCCACGTACGCGGCGTCGTGTTTGAGACCGAGTCCTACCCGGTCCACCGCCACCGATTCGAGAAGCAGGAACCGAAATTCTGATGGGGCTGTCCTGTATCGGCGCGGGCGGGCGAGGAGAAGAAATAGGATTATTCGCAACCCATGTCGAATCTCCCAAGTGCGGAGAGCGTTTTGTTCCGAGGTCGCAAAGGGAGTCATCAGTAAATCGCGGGGGACAATAGATGAAAGACGGAGCGTTCGCAGCCGCAACAGTACTGTACGTGGCGGCTATAATCTTTGCTTTTTTCAATCGAGATTCCGAGAAGATCGTTACAACTCTTTGGCTTGGTGTGATAGCTCTAATCGGGTCTACGGTGGCGGTCGTTTGGTATAGTTCCGAGCGCCCTATTCACAAGGTATTTTCGGTGCCGATACTCATTCACGCGGATACAAGGCTCCCGCTTGAGGGGCTTCCATACCCTGTCCTTCCGATGGGATTTGCTATCAGTGCCAGAGATGAATTGACTTCCCATCCTGACCTTCTTGGAGAACCGAAGGAAGATTCCTTTGCGCAAAGCACCTACCACCATGCTTTGCAGCGCGCCATAATTTATTGGCTAGAGCAGAAGTATCCCGCCACTTGGCAAACGGATGTGTTCCCGATGACTCTTGGTGAAATGTCGGGATACGGGTTCCAAAGCAAGAAAGTAGCAACACGGCTGTATCTACCAAGCGAACTGAAGGCCAAGCTGTCCGGCAACAAGTTTGCCGACATTAGGGGCGTCTTTGCTGGTGGCGACAAATTCGGATTAGCCGTTCCCAAAGGAACTGAATTAACCGTCTTGGCACCCCACACGGACGTAGCGCAAGGGGAGATTTCAAGTATTGAGCTACACAACCGCTTCTGCAAAATCATAATTGACACGCGCGGTGGGATGTCGATGGCCGGGGCAGGATCGTACCGGCTGCTTTTCGGAATGTCTCAGGAACAAGCGCAGGAAGCTATGAAATCCGATCAGTACGTTGTTCAGGTCACGGCAACCTTCAACCCGCTTCTTGCCGGAAATCCAGACATGCCAGATTACAAGAAGTGGGCGACAGATATAGAGAACTACCTGGAAACACAGTTCTCTGACGAAGTTGTGTGGTCGAAGACAAAGGACTGGTTGCTTCTTCACCGCATAGTCGGACCGTGAAAATTCGATGCCAGAGTACCGCCTATGCGCAAACTATGCGGGTTCTGGGTCCAATTCCAGCCCAAACGAGCCTAGACTTCGGGAATTGCCTTCCAATGTTTTCAGTGTCTTACCGGCTGGTTTGGTATGGGGTGGATGCTCAAGAGGGGTTCGTAGCCAGACGCTCTATCCAGCTGAGCTAAGGGCGCAGGGTTTGCTTGGCGGGTGAACTCGCTCCAGAATTATAACGGAAGTCGCCGCTTGCTGGGTACGCTGCAGAGAACATTCCTCCGCGCATTGCGACGGCCGCGGCCCTGTGTCTCGTTCATTCGTATGCGTAAGGTCTTCTACTTACTATGTTGCCAGCTCAAAGATAATGCCGCCACTTGGGCCTTTCCACAAGCCTTTCGGCCACTTCGTTGCACGCGCCCAAGGCTCGAAGTAAATCTTTCCCGGCCCAGAGCAATTCCTACAATACGCTCGAAAAATGGAGCCTGTATTTTGAGTGGGTTAGAGACGGCACGCCATGTGCTTATACAAAGCCCAGACGAAGTGGCGCGCAACGGGGCGCTCCAAGGATGACTTCGGCCAGAGGTTTTCTTGGGACGCCCCTTGCATTTAACAGCCAAGTCGCCCGGCCCTCCCCCCAACCTACTTATCTCGAATCGGGCCGCAGGCCCGGTGCAATCCTCCCCTGAGTTTGTCGAAGGAAACGTGTTTTGCTCACGGGGATCCTACGCCAGCGTCAATCGCTCCCGCACATCTACTCCCGCCTGACGCAAGAGTCGAGCCACAGCCTCCGCCTTCAGTCGAGAAGCGTCAAACTCTACCCGCACCGTGTGTTCCTGGTCGTTGAACTGCACTCGCCGCACTCCGTAAACTTCACGCATGCCGTCGATGGCCCGCAACTCGTTCTCGCCGGGCGCCGCGCCGTAGCGAAAAACCACGTCCAGATAAGTCATGAGATCGTCCTTTGCTGCCAATCAAGCCGAGGCCCGCGCTGACCGCCGGGCTGAATCCAATATAAAGCATTGTCCATCGAAGCACGTAGGGGCGTTGTATCCTCATTGTCAGCCCCGCGCTCATGTCCACAAAACCATCAAGCCCGCCGCCTACAGTCGAACGCGATCCCGTCTGCGGGATGAATGTGAATCCCGCGACCGCCAAACATATCTACAGCCACGGCGGAAAGAACTATTACTTCTGTTGCGCACCGTGCGTGGAGAAATTCAAAGCTGACCCGACAAAATACCTGGCCGCTCCTGCGCGCCCATCAGGATTGGTGACGCTGGGCGCCGCGCCAGCCATGGTCCATCCGCAACCTCTGGCGCAGATCAAGCCCCACGCCCCGTCGCCTCCAACTGCCGAAAAAGTTGCCTACGTCTGCCCGATGTGCCCGGAAGTCCGGGAGAGCAAAGCCGGCGCTTGCCCGTCCTGCGGCATGGCGCTCGAACCGGACGTCCCCATCGCGTCCACCCGCACCGAGTACACCTGCCCGATGCACCCGGAAATCGTCCGCCCCGGGCCGGGTTCGTGCCCGATCTGCGGGATGGCTTTGGAGCCCCGAACAGTCGCGTCTGCGATCGAGGGGAATCCCGAACTGCACGACATGACGCGGCGTTTCTGGATCAGCCTGGTACTCACCGCACCGCTGCTGGCCATCGCGATGGTCAGCATGTTATGGCCGCACTGGTTCATGGGCGGACTCGATATCCAAATACGTGACCGATACTTGTTCAAGCCTTGGAGTTCAATTCTTCCTTGGCTGGAACTCGCCCTCGCCACGCCGGTCGTGCTCTGGGGCGGCCTGCCCTTTTTCCAGCGCTTCTGGACCTCGCTCGTCAACCGCAGCCCCAACATGTTCACCCTGATCGGCATGGGCACGGGCGTGGCCTACGGATACAGCGTCATCGCCACCCTTGCGCCGGAAATTTTTCCGGAATCGCTGCGCGCTGGGTCTGGCAATATGGGCGGGTATCCCGACGTTTACTTCGAAGCCGCGGCGGCGATCACCACGTTGGTCCTGCTCGGGCAGGTGATGGAACTGCGCGCCCGCAGCCGCACCAGCGCCGCCATTCGCGCCTTGCTCGATCTCAGTCCCAAGACCGCGCGCCTGCTGCATGCCGACGGTACCGAGAACGACATCCCGCTCGAGCAAGTGCATCCCGGGGATCGTCTGCGCGTTCGTCCCGGAGAGAAAATTCCGGTAGATGGCGTGCTGCTCGAAGGCCGCAGCGCCATCGACGAATCCATGATCACCGGCGAATCCATGCCGGTAGAGAAATCGCCGGACAGCAAAGTGATCGGCGCGACAATCAACGGCACCGGCTCGTTCGTGATGCGCGCCGAGCGCGTAGGCGCAGAAACTTTGCTGGCCCGAATCGTGCAACTTGTGGGCCAGGCCCAGCGCAGCCGCGCCCCCATCCAGCGTCTCGCGGATCGCGTGGCGAAGTGGTTCGTGCCCATCGTGGTAGCCGTCGCAGTGATCACATTCTTCGCGTGGTGGTTATTAGGTCCCCAACCGCGCCTCGCTCATGCGCTGGTGAACGCGGTCGCAGTTCTGATCATCGCCTGCCCCTGCGCGTTAGGTCTTGCCACCCCGATGGCGATTATGGTTGGTGTCGGCCGTGGCGCGCGCGCGGGCGTTCTCATCAAGAATGCCGAGGCGCTGGAGATTCTGGAAAAAGTCGACACGCTGGTCGTGGACAAAACCGGAACACTGACTGAAGGCAAGCCGGAAGTCGTGAGCTATTCCGGGGTGCTGGCCGATGACCCCGAAATGCTGCGACTCGCCGCTAGTCTCGAACGGGCCAGCGAACATCCTCTGGGAGCGGCGGTCGTAGCCGCCGCAGCCAGGACAGGTCTGGAGCTTTCTCAGCCGCAGGAGATTACATCTGTTACCGGCAAGGGCATTCTAGGCACCGTCGAGGGGAAAAAAGTTGCGGTCGGCAGCGCCATTCTGATGGTGGAGGTTGGCGCGCTGGAAAAACCCATCGTCTCTGCACTGTCCCAGCCAGGTGGCACGACTCTCTGCGTAGCAATCGACGGCAAGTATGTCGGAAATATTGGCGTAGCCGATCGACTAAAGAACTCGACTCCCGACGCCGTGCGCGAATTGAAAACTAACGGCATTCGCATCGTGATGCTCACCGGCGACAACCGCATCGTGGCAGCGTCAATCGCCAAGCGCCTCGGCATCGATGACTTCGAAGCCGAAGTCTTACCCGAAGGAAAGTTAGAAATTATCCGCAAACTGCAAGGGCAGGGAAGAGTGGTCGCCATGGCCGGCGACGGCATCAACGACGCCCCGGCCTTGGCCCAGGCCGACGTCGGCATCGCCATGGGCACCGGCACCGACGTAGCTATGGAAAGCGGCGGCATCACGTTGGTGAAAGGCGACCTCACCGGAATCCTGCGCGCCCGCAAATTGAGCCAGGCCACCATGCGCAACATCCGCCAGAATCTTTTCTTCGCCTTCCTCTACAACGCCATCGGCGTGCCCATCGCAGCGGGCGTGCTGTATCCATTCTTCGGCCTGCTGCTCAGCCCCATCTTCGCCGCCGCGGCCATGAGCTTCAGCTCCGTCTCAGTAATCACAAACGCGCTGCGTCTGAGGAAAGTGGAATTGTGACGCTGCGTGAGATTGTTGATTGATGATTGTTGATTGCTGATTGAGAGGCTCAGGGTTTCAATCAACAATCAGCAATCAACAATCATCAATGCCTTACAGCTTCCCCAAATACTCAATGATGTCCGGCTCCGTCCAGTCCACCGCGCCAATGAACTTGCGCCGCATGATCCCATTGCGATCGATCACATAGGTCTCGGGAAACTTGAATGTCCCATACAGGCCATTACTTTTCTGGTCGGCGTCGCGCACCGAGAGCAGATTCACATTGTGGTCTTTCAGAAATCGCCGGTAGTTGTTTTCGTCGACGTCCACGCTGACCGCCAGCACGGTCACGCCCTTTGCCTTCATGCGCTGCTGCATCTGCACCAGAGACGGCATTTCTTCGATGCAGGGCGGACACCACGTCGCCCAGAAATTCAGCACCACCACCTGTCCTTTGAACTGGCTCAGCGTCACCGTGCGGTCGGAGTCGTGCACCGTGAAATCCGGAGCGGCCGTGCCGATCCGCAGCGGCCGCGTCCCGCTGTAGCAACCGGAGAGCGCCAGCAGAATCGCCAGCCCAATGAAGAAAGGAACAATCGCGGCGGGGGAACGAAAGAAGCGTCGCACCCAGTTATAATAAAGGATTCGGCGCAGGGCTGCGACCAATCCAGTTCAAGAGCGCCACGACGCATACTGGCAACTGGACACTGACAACTGGCAACTGCTCCTATGGTCTATCTCACGCGCAAAGCTGAATTCTCCGCATCGCACTACTACCACAACCCGGAATTCACTCCGGAAGAAAACCGCCGCATCTTCGGCAAGTGCAATAACCCCAACGGTCACGGCCACAACTACACACTGGAAGTCACGGTCAAAGGAGAAGTTGATCCCCGCTCCGGCTTCGTCGTCGACCTCAAGCAACTCAAAGAGGTCATGCACCGCGAAGTGCTCGACGCCATGGACCATCGCTTCCTCAACAAAGAGGTTCCGGAATTCCTGCATCGCATCCCGACGACGGAAAACATTGCCATCGCCATCTGGCAGCGCCTGGCCACGAAACTGGAACGCGCCAAGCTGCACCGCGTGCGGGTCTACGAGACTCCAGATTTGTTCGTAGATTTCTATGGAGAAGCATGACGCGGGGAAAAAGGTTTACCCTGTGTGACCCCGTGTCCCCTGTGGTTGAAGGTTTTGGGTTGAATCGCACGAGGAAGATAATGAGAAGCGCAACTAGATGAAGGCCCATCTCTCACGCCGCTATCTCTTCTCCGCATCGCACCGCCTTCACAGCGACGCGATGTCGCAGGAAGAGAACCAGTCCACCTACGGCAAATGCAACAACCCCTTCGGCCACGGACACAACTACACCGTCGAAGTCACGGTCAGCGGTCCGGTCGACGAAAAAACCGGCATGGTCTGCAACCTCACCGATCTCGATGGTTTTATCGAAGGGGAAGTGCTCTCCCGCTACGATCACGAAAATTTGAATATGCTGAAAGAATTCGCCCAGGAAGTGCCCACCACCGAAAATCTCTGCATGCAGATCTACGAAATAGTGCAGCGCGGCTTCCACTTGGCGCATCTTGAGAGAGTAAGACTGGAAGAAACTATGATGAACTCGTTTGAATACGCGGGCTAAGAAAAGCGGGTTTGATTTTCAATCGCAAAATGACCCGATCGCCCGATCACTCAATGACAGTGACCTTATGAAACCACAGACAGAACCCTCGACTCTCACCAGCGCCAGCTTCGAAGACCTGGTCCAGGAGATGCTTGTCCGCCTCGGCGAAGATCCGCAACGCGAAGGCCTTCAGCTGACGCCTCAACGTGTTCGCAAGTCCCTGCAATACCTCACGCGCGGCTACACGGAAGACCCCGAGGCCCTACTCAAAGGCGCGCTCTTCACCGTTTCCTACGACGAGATGGTCATCGTCAAGGACATCGAGATGTTCAGCCTCTGCGAACACCACATGCTGCCCTTCTTCGGTAAAGTGCACGTGGCTTACATCCCCAACGGCAAGGTGATCGGGCTGAGCAAAGTCCCGCGGCTGGTCGAACTTTTCTCGCGCCGCCTTCAAATCCAGGAGCGCCTTACCACGCAGATCGCCGAAACCATTCAGAACGTCATCGAACCGCAAGGCGTCGGCGTGGTCATCGAGGCCCGCCATCTGTGCATGATGATGCGCGGCGTCGAGAAGCAGCATTCCGCCGCCGTTACCTCGTCGATGCTGGGCTGCTTCCGCAACGAGGAAGAAACGCGCTCGGAGTTTCTGTCACTGATTCGTCAGCGCCCGAATGGAATCTGATCGTGTGGGGTTTGATTGCTTCGGACTCTTTAACGATTGTGGGTGCCCCATTTCTCGCGTTTTTTGCGAGAAGTGGGGATTTCCATGCGATAAGATGACAACTCGCACCGGAGCCCCAGACCTTGCCGCGATCTGCTTCTAGCACCAAGTCACGCTCGCTCCGTAACCACGTCGCCCTCGTCACCGGCGCCACCCGCGGCATCGGACTGGCCATCGCCCGCGCCCTCGCCGCCGAAGGATGCAATCTGGTTCTAACGGGCCGTGACGACCAAGCCTTGCGCCGCATCAGCAGGGAACTGGCCGCGACAAGAATTCAAGTCCTCGCCCAGCCTTGTGACGTTCGCGACCCGCAGTCCGTCGACGACCTGTTTCGCTTGATCCGCCGCCAATTCAGACGCCTCGACATTCTCGTCAACAACGCTGGCATCGCCCAGGCCAGCCTAACCGTCGACAAGCTGCCTCTACCGCTCTGGCAGGACGTCATCGATACGAACCTGACCGGCATGTTCCTGGTCACGCAGGCCGCGCTGGCGATCATGAAACGTGGCGGCACTATCGTGAACAATCTCTCGATCGCCGCCAACCGAGTTTTCCCGGGATCGGCCGCCTACAACGCCTCAAAGCACGGTGCACTCGGCCTCGCCAACGCGCTGCGCGAAGAACTGCGGCCTAAGGGAATCCGCGTCATCGGCCTGCTGCCCGGAGCCACCGACACCGACATCTGGAGCACACTGTGGCCACAGGCCCCGCGGAAAAAAATGATGTCGCCAGCTACCGTCGCAGCAGCAGTCGTTCACGCGATTCTGCTTCCGACGAACAGCACGGTCGAGACTCTGGAAATCCTCCCTACTGTCGGCACTCTCTAAAACATAACAAGACAATTCCTCTGTGTGACCCTGTGCCTGCCCTGAGCGGAGCCGAAGGCTCCCCCGTGTTTAAGAATTTGCTTGACCTAGCGGCGCGGCTCGCCGTTTACAGGAAAAGAAATTCCGACTAAGATTACGCTCGCCCAATCAGACATACTCGGAGGAACTATCCATGAGCAAGGTACCGTTTCTCGCCGCCGCAATGCTGGCAACAGCGATTTTCACTTTTCCCGCCCACGCGCAAGAAGCGAAGAAGGACGCCGCAGTAAAGCCGCCTGACAGTCAGATGAAGGTGGTCCTCGATTCCTGGAACGATATTGGCCGCAAGCTCATTGCCATGGCCGAGGATTTTCCCGAGGACAAATACGACTTCAAGCCCACGCCCGCCCAGCGCAGCTTTGCCGAGCAACTGCTCCACGCCGCCAACGCGAATTATTTTTTCACCGATCCCGCCATGGGCAAGCCCATGCCCAAGGAAGAGGACCCCAAGCGTGCGGACTTCAAAACCAAGGCTGACATCGTGGCCTTCGTGAAGAAAGCGTTCGCCGACGGCGCCGCCGCCATCAAAGCGAAAGGCGACAAGGGAATGTCCGACCTGCTCGTCGACCCTTTCGCCCACCAGCAGGTCCGCGTCCTCGACATGGCCTATGGTTTCATCGAGCACAGCGGCGAACACTACGGCCAACTTGCCGTCTACTATCGCGTAGCCGGCCTGGTACCACCGGAGTCGCGCCCCAAGAAATAAGACAGTGTAGTGCGGGTTCGGCCGAGGACGACCACACTTGGGGGTGCCCCACTTCTCGCGTCCTTTGCGAGAAGTGGGAATCCGCGAGGCATGCAGCGGAGGGTCTGATTGTGTGGGGCGGACACTCTTGTCCGCCGCTTTTGACTTTGATTTGTTCTGTCGGACTTACTGGAACGCATACGGGGTGCGCTGCGACCGCTCGCCGAATACCTTCACCAGCAGCGCTCCAGAAATGAATCCACCCACGTGCGCCCAGAAGGCGATCCCGCCCATGTTCTGCTTGTGGACGGCAAGTGCCGTCTCCGTTCCACTCAAGAAATTCAGCACGAACCAGTATCCCAGCACGACCCAGGCGGGTATCCAAAGAAACAGAAATATAAGTTCAAAAAACCACGTCAGCACCCGTGCCCTCGGATACAAAACGAAGTAGGCTCCGAGCACTCCGGCAATCGCCCCGCTCGCTCCCACCGCAGGCACTGTCGAATGCAAGTTCACTGCCGCCTGTGTGCCCATTGCCAGCACGCCGGTGAGAATGTAAAAGACCAGGTACTTGAAATGTCCCAGGTAGTCCTCCACGTTATCGCCGAAAATGTAGAGGTACAACATGTTGCCCAGAACGTGCAGCCACGATCCGTGCAAAAAGAGCGAAGTGAAGAAGGGAAGCACGACCGCCGGCAACGGATACCGCGGTGAGCCTGCAAGAAATGCCGCCAAGTGCGACGGCACCACGCCAAACTGACTAATCAAGATATTCAGACTTCGCCGGTCCAGCGTGGCCTCGAAGAGGAAAATCAGCAGGTTCAGCCCGATCAAGAAGCTGTTTACCCACGGCGTACTGTAGCGAGCCTGATCGTCGCGAAGAGGAAGCATGAGAATTTAGTGATCGAGTGATCGGGTCATTTGAGCCATTGCAAACCTGGGCCGTGCCCGCCACGAATGTGTTCAATTGCCCAATGGCTAAATTTACCCGATCTGTTAGTTTAGTGGTTGAACAATCGGGCAATTGAGCCGTTGAAAACCTGAACCTTGCATTCGCCAGTGATTTTCAATCGCCCAATCGCTAAATCGCTCAATTTCTCAATCCTCCCCATGAATGGCGTCATCATCATCGATAAGCCCGCCGGTTGGACCTCCCACGACGTGGTCAACCGCATGCGCCGCATTCTACAGCAGCGCTCCGTCGGACATCTCGGCACGCTCGATCCGCTCGCCACCGGCGTGCTCCCGCTGGTCACCGGCAGCCTCACGCGCCTGGCGCAGTTCTACACCACATCCGAGAAGACTTACGAAGGCGTGATCCGCTTCGGCTTCGCCACCAATACCTATGACGCCGACGGCGACCCGGTTGGTGAGGTTTCCACCGTCACTCCCACCCTGGATCATCTCCAGAAACTCGCCGCCGGATTCCAAGGCCTCATCGAGCAGGTGCCGCCACCGTTCTCGGCCAAGAAAATCCACGGCGTCCCGGCCTACAAACTGGCGCGCAAACAAAAAGAGGTAGCCCTGAGGCCGGTGCAAGTCGAAATCAAGGAGTTCGTCATCACCGGAGTTGAAGGCGACCGCGCCAACTTCCGCGCTCGGGTGGCCTCGGGAACCTACATGCGCTCTGTCGCCCACGAAATGGGCCAGCGTGTCGGCTCCGGCGCGCATCTCGAATCTCTGCGCCGCACCGCCGTAGCCGAATTCGAAATCACCCAGGCCCACACCCTGGAGCAAATCGAAGGACAAATAAATGAAGGGAGATCAACTGAGGAGGAAACAGAGGATTGTCATTCAGAAGTTGAAGGTCAAACAAAGGACAGTCATTCTGAAATTGAAGGACGAGTAAAAGCTTGTCATTCCGAACCGGGCGGAAAGCCCGGTGAGGTCTGCCCTGAGCGAAGCCGAGGGGAACCTGCTGTCTCCCGCCTGCAAGGCATACCCGCCCTCTTCGTCCACCCCCGCCAACTCCTTCCCCAATTTCCCTCCGTCACCGCCGACGACGCCACCGCCGCCCGCATCCGCACCGGACGCCCCGTCAACCTTCCCGAACTTTCCCGCGCCCGCCAGGTCAAAGTCTTCTCCGGACAAAGCGAACTCATCGCCATCGCCACTCGCGTAGCCGGAACGCTCTTCCATCCCAGAATCGTCTTCCCATGCGATTAGTCCGCTGTAGTTTCTTCTTGCTACATCCTTAAAGATGGTTTACATTCTCGCTTCCACAACTTGACGCCGCACAGTTCATCTGAGGGGGCGATCTGTGCGTACAGGTGCTCCAGCTAATTTCAGCTGGGAGATTTATCTTGCTCACACTCGTGCCGTCTCTGATTCTCGGCGCAGCATCCCTCCGTTTGCCATATCTCCGTCATCCATTTGCCACATCTCCGACATTGGTGCCACTAACATGAAAAAAGCGTCAATCGCGGTCGTTCTCCTGGTATTGTTCATCGGACTTAGGTCGGCACATGCGACCATTACGGCGACTGTAACTCCCACGCCAGTCTATGTCGGCCAGCCCTGGCTCGTGAATGTGACTTACTCGGTCAGCGCGGACGAGACTCTGTCGGCCTGCGACAACTTTGTCAGCGTGCAAAACTGCTACACAACTTACGTTCAAGCCGTATACCAGGGAGACTTCGGGCAAGGTGGAAATAGCCCCGCGCCGGGCCCATGCCAGGAACAACTCCCCTATGTAACCGGTAACTCCTTTCCTCTTCTAGCCGGGGGAATCGTTTACGGCACACCCGGTACGAGGAGCGTAACGGTCAGTGTTTATTCCTGTATCCCTGGCAATCTCGGACCTGGAGCCGGCACGTCCCTGGGTTCGTGGGCGGGGAATCGTGACCGTGACGGCGCCTCCGCCGCAGCCGCCGACTCCCCCGTCCCCCAATCCCTGTACCGCAAGTCAAGCCGTCCTGATTGATCCCGTGGCCGCGAGTCTGGTGACCGGCGGGGCTATCGTAAACAACCACCCGCAGCTTGCTGCCGCCTCGACGCCGGTGCAAGGGGCTGCGGCAGACGGCGTGACGCAACTACTTTTGCAGATTCCCGCGAACAATCCAGGAGACACCTTCACCGTCCAAGTTCTGAACGAGAATAACCAAACCGACACCACGGCCGCGGATGGTGGCTTGTTTGCAATCGGCGACGTCTCGGGCAATGCGGCCAACACCCTCACCGTCAGCGCCGCCTCAGACATATCTCCACCGATGTCCTTCGCGGCATACATCGCCCCCACGAACTTCTACCGCGGCACGCAGGATGCAAGCAACATCCAGCGGACTATCACGTTTCAAGTAAGCTGCGCCGGAGGAAATGGCCAGACTGCGTCCACCACATCCTTTCTCGTGAGGCCTCCGGTGGTGCTGATACACGGGCTCTGGAGCAGCGCAGCGGAGGCCTGGAGCGGCTTTGGGCCATTAATTAGCCCACAAAACACGACACTTTGGGGAGAGATGCAGCCCTATCCTGGAAACGCAGTCGACTATAGCAACTCGGTCAGCATCACATCCGCTAATCCGTCATATCCCACCAGCCTAAGTCAGGTAAGCGCCAACGCGCTGGGGTTCGCGTACAACGCTCCTAATGCCCTGCTGCAGTTGCAAGCCGCCATCCACAACTATGGCATTTATTGGAACGCAGCAGTGGTGCAGGCGGATGTTGTGGCCCACAGCATGGGGGGTGATATCGCTCGAACCATGCCCACACTCACCAACTTCCTGAATGGAAGCAGCAATTACAATCTTGGCTTCATCCACAAGCTGATCACCATCGGTACGCCTCATTTGGGAACCCAACTTGCTGTGGATCTTCTACCCTTTGGAAGTTCAGACCCCAACAAGTGCGTCAGAAACGCGCTGTGGCTGTTTAAAGACGTTTCTCTTCAATCAGCAACGGTGAACGGAAGCCCGTGGGACGGGGCCGTTGGGGATCTCCAACTAGGCGTGTCCGGCACCCAGTCGCTTCCAACTGCTCACATCGCGGGAAGCACAACGTCCGCCAATCTAAGTCAGCTGGATGCTTACTTCTCTGTATCCTCCTCACTCTACAACACATGCGGAGCGGTCTCCAATGATCCCCTTGCCCTGCGGCTCACCCCTACACTCTGGAATCAGGAGTTCGGAGGCGTTGCGAACGATGGAATAGTAACCTTGATCAGCCAGCACAACGCCACATCGAGCACGCTGACTTTCCCTGGCGTTATTCATTCCCCCGGTATTGAAACTCTAAACTTTAACCCTCCCACCGAACTTGACCCCGCCAGCGGCATCCCCGACGAGGTCATCAACCTGCTAAACGAGCAGATCAAAGGCAGCGATTTCTTCCCGCAAAGCGGTGGCGGAGGTGGTTCGGGCAGTTAGCTCGACACGCGCGCAAGGCGCCCGATGGAATCGGTTTTTCGCGAGATGTTTATGGGAAGCGCTTTCAAGAAGATGGCATTACTTATCTGCGGGATCGCAGCTTCGATCCTGGTGGGTGCGCTGTCCCTTGGCTCGGGATGGCCGACTCCTGGGGTTTATGTGGTCCATTGGATCTACCCCCCAGGGGCACCCGGCCCGGCCTATGACGCAGGGCCTGTCCTTTTTACGTACATTGGCACCAATTCGATCTGCTGCTTTGCGGCGCTCTCCCTGGCGTATGCGCTGCTTACCAAGAGCAGGAGGAAAAAATGATCCGAAACAGACTTAATTGCTTGCTGATTTCCCAACTGGTTCTGTCCGGTACCCTCGCAATTTCCATTTCGTATGCGCAGCAGCAGCCACTGCTGCAGATCACTTCCCCCACGGACCAATCAAGGGTTCAAGAGGGGCAAACGGTTACCATCGTGGTCGCAGCAGATCCCTCGGTACAAAATGTCTACGTTCTAACTCAGTCTCCGCTGCCCGCCGTTCAGCCAACCTCCAGCCCCACCCAGTTTACTCTGACGCTCCCCACAAACATTCACCCGGGACTCTACCAGATCGGGGCCATCGGCTCGAACTCCGGTAGCGACGTTGAGTCCGCTCCCATCCAGATCGATGTGGAGCGTCAAGACGCACCTGTATCCTTGATCGCCAAGCCAACCTTCGTCACGATTAGCACGATTGAGACCACACAGCCAAGCAATGTGCTCGGCACGTTCGCAGACGGCTCAACTCTCTCCCTTAAGAACTCTTCCCTAATCAGTTATCACTCGGACTTACCGTCCGTCGTCACCATTGCTCCAAACGGCGTAATGACCGCCGTGGGACCAGGCTACGCAACCATCAGGGTCCAGTACGGCGTGATCGGCCAGCCCGGCTGGGTTGCTACGACCTTCCAGGTGACCGTTCCCCCGCCGCCACCAAGCGGATCCGCGCCCATCATTACCTCTGTCTCCCCGGCCAGCGGCACGCCCTGACCCTGGCCAAAATTGGGCAATAAATTACTTGACTCATCCACTCTTTTAGGCTAAGATTTATTCATGGAGAGGGCCATGAACAAAGAACCTAAGAGCCTTCAAGAAGCAATCGTCTACTTCTCGAATCCCGACAACTGCATTGACTACCTTGCCGTGCGCCGCTGGCCCGAAGGCGTCACCTGTCCGACTTGTGGCAGCGACAAAGTAAAGTTCAATCCGGCGCGGCGGGTGTGGCAGTGCAGCACCCATCATCCGAAGCGCCAATTCTCCGTCAAGGTCGGCACGATCTATGAGGATTCGCCGATTCCACTGGACAAGTGGCTCGCCGCAACATGGATGCTCTCCAACTGCAAGAACGGGATCAGCAGTTACGAAGTCGCACGCGATCTGGACGTAACCCAGAAAACCGGATGGTTCATGCTCCATCGCATCAGACTGGCCTTGCAGGATGAGTTCTTCGGAACAAAACTCGGAACGGATGGCGGCGAAGTCGAAGTAGACGAAACGTTCATCGGCGGCAAGGCGAGGAACATGCACCTGAGCAAGCGGCAGCGCCGCATCACCGGAACTGGCGGCGCAGACAAGACTGCTGTCATGGGCATCTTGGAGCGTGGCGGGAAGATTCGCACGGCTGTAGTCCCAAATCGCCGCAAGGCCGCACTGCAAGCGGAAGTTAAGAAGCATGTCGAAGCTGGCGCGGCTCTCTACACTGACGCTCTGCTCTCGTATGAAGGGCTGGCAACCGATTACGCGCATCAGGTCGTGGATCATGCTTCCAAGTACGTAGATGGCCGCGTACACACCAACGGCCTTGAGAACTTCTGGTCGCTGCTGAAGCGCGGCGTGTCGGGAACCTATGTAAGCGTGGAGCGGTTTCATTTGTTCCGTTACCTAGCAGGCTGCTGAAAAATTGATGTTCATGATGTATTTCTTGTTTCTTTCAGGTACCTGTTTATGTGTTTGAGTCTTCAAGGTATGTCGGGAAGCTTGTTTCCCGCGACTCACCCAGGTTGAACCCCCGCTCGGCTCAGGTTCCGCATACGCACCAGGTTGTAAGCGGCACAGGCGAACGTGAATACCCAGTCCACCTTGAAAATCCCGCGATGACGCACTTTCCGCAACAGCGCGATCGTCTTCAGCCACCCGAAACATTCTTCGATGCGCTTCCTCTTTCGTTGGCTGATGGCATAACCAGCGTGTCGCGTGGTCCGCGCATCGATGGCGCTCCCGCCTCTGCGCTGATCGTTTTGCGCCACGTGGGGTGTGACTCCCAGATGGCGGCACTCGGTCACGAAATCCGCCGTGTCATATCCCTTGTCGCCGCCTGCGGTCACCGCCTTCGTACCAGGAATCCGCTCCAGCATGATCAGCGCCGCATCGCGTTCCGCGGTCCCATTGGCCTCGAACACTTCCGCATTCACGATCAGCCCATTCCGGTTCTCCACCAGCAGATTCCCACTGTAACTCAACTTGGCCTCCTTGCCCGCACCCTTGCGCGCCAGCTTGGCATCGGGATCGGTCTTCGAAGCGTGGGTCTGATTGGACCGCTTCTCCCCGTGAAAGTTCACCGTGGGGTTGCCAGGATCGTCCGGCGGAGGCAGGGTCTTTCCGTCCTTCCGCTGAAAACTTTTCGCCCCCGCCCAGGCTTCCAGCAACGTCCCATCCACCGTGAAGTGCTCGTCCGACGTCAGGCCTGTGATCCGCGCTCGCGCCACCACTTGCGCCAGGAACTCTTTTGCCACTTCGGCCTCCAGCAACCGATCCCGGTTCTTGGTGAACGTGGTCGCGTCCCAAACTTCTTCGTCCAAGTTCAACCCCACAAACCAGCGGAACAGCATGCTGTAGTCGATCTCTTCCATCAGCAGTCGCTCGCTGCGAATCGAGTACAGCATCTGCAACAACTGCGCCCGCAACAGCTTCTCGGGAGGAATCGACGGCCGGCCCGCGCTCGCGTACATGCTGTCGAACCGTCGCGACAACTGGGCAAGCACTTCGTCCACCATGGACCGGATTTCGCGCAGCGGATGATCCTTCCGCACCCGCGTCTCCGGCGACAGATAACTGAACATCTGACTCTGCTGATGATCTACGCCTCGCATGCTTCCACTGATAACATGAAGGGCCGTGGAAGAGGAGTGCTAATTGGAGTGATCGGTATTTCGGAGCAGGCCATGCGGATCAAATGGTGGCGCCTCGGGGTCATACGGCTTGGTCGGATCGATCCTCTTAAGGTCAATGAGCCATGCTCCTGGCCGCTCATTGTCCACAAGTTTCCGTTTCCATTCGCCTTCCATAAGGACCCAAGTCTCAGCCTGAACGGTAGTCGTTTGGTAGAGGCGCAGCTTGCCTAAACTCATCTGGCGTCTGGTCCACTGCTGCAGGACGGTTGCTTTCAACGTCGCCGGACCGCAGCTTTGCAGGTCCAAGATGGTGTTGCTAATGGAAAGGTTCTCTTTCACCTGATCGAATCCGGCAGTGGAATAAGATGCTGACTGCTTGAATGACCACACCTCGCCGCTGAACTGGTGGGCCTCGAAGTCAGGAGCATAGACGGCAAATAGCTGCTTCGCATTGTTCGCTACCGTGGCCCGTTCTATGCGGGCATACTGGCCATCGAGTTGTTGCCAACGTGCATCCCCCTTCGGCAGCGCAGAGCAGACCCCCGCATGTGCGTGTCCTGAAAGCAGCAAATATGCGAACAAAGCAGCAAAGACCCATGGTTTCACGATAGCCTCCCTGATGGCGAGAGTGTGCGAAGTGGTAGACGGGCCAAACGGGAGAATGTGAGCCTTTCGGACTGAGGTCGCCTTCGGAACCGTTTTTCAGCAGCCTGCTAGACGAACAGATGTTCCGTTACAACAACCGCAAAGACCTTGATGACGCGGGCCGCTTCGATCTCGCTGTCTCTCAGATCGTCGGCAAACGCCTCACCTTCGCTCAACTGACTGGCAAGGTGGGTTCCGCCGCGATTAACTAATCCTTACCGCTGGAAGCGCGGGAAGAAGAAGCGGGCGAAGTCTTAGCCCGCTTTTTTCGTGCTCGTTTTCGCTGCCATGCCCGCTCACGCCGCTGCAATTCGTCATGCGACACTGAGAGAACTTTCTTCATCACGCCGTCGAACTTTTCAAACTCTGGGTTGGCCATAATCCCTTTCTGCGTCGTTGAACTCTAGCAGAACCTTGAACGGTGAGCCCTTTGCTAGCTGCTTCCTTATCTCCCCGATTGCATTGACGAAATTTAGGTGCGGCGAAGTCACGGACTGATAGTTCGAGGGGTCGCCAACTATCCAAACACTGTCGCACTTCTGACACCGACGCGGCACCTGGAGATCGTCGGGCAGCATGGTAACTCTTGTGTGGCACTGACTGCACTCGAAAGACACGGCCCTGATGTCATCCAATCCCACTACGATTTTGTGTTCAAAAGTCACAAGCATCTCCTAACGTCGGGTGTTCTTTTCGATCTTCAAGAACAGCAGAATCAGTTCACCGAAGGCTAACGTTGCAATGCCAAGACCCAATGTCCCCAGCGCCTTTGCCCAAGCCTCTTGGATATCCCAACTGTTTTGGAGCGTCATCACAACCAAGAAAAGTCCGGCGATCACAAGCAGCGCGCCGATGCCGCGCTCTACGTGGGCAATGACGCGAAGCATCCAAAAATCGGTTTCCGCCGATACTGGCGTCTCTTCTGGCATTTCTGAGCCTCCGGCTAGGGCTTCTTGGGCTTGGCTTTACTGAAGTCAAACTTTTCCATTCTTGCGGGCATCACGTAGACATGCTGGAAGTATTCTCGCGTAAATTCGATCACCGCATCCGCATCAGTTTCAGAAATTGTCTTGTCAGACGGGTGCGCTCCGCGATTTCCTCCGAGCTTGATCTTGTGGGCCATGTCCTTTAACGGCGTTGTAATCTTTCCTTGAGCGTGAACCCAGTCAATCATATCGTTGAGGACTAGCTTCGCTGGCGCTCCCTGCTCTAAGCAACTTGCTTCCAAAGCCCTCCTGCACATTTCTACTGTCGCGTTGTAAGCGTTCACCCATCGACAGCGTAGTGCCTCCCGAAAATCTGGCTTGATAGAATCCGGGATGTCTTCCGCCACGCGGTCATCTGGCCAACCGATGGGATAGTGGGTCTGGTATTTCCAAGTGCCGCTGCTACGAGTCAGCGCAAGTTCAAACTCAAGAATGGCCAAAATGTATTCGTTGCCCGCGATGCAACGGGCCGCCCCGATCATTCGCGTCGGCCAGTTACCATCACGTTCTTCATAGGGTGGGGTGACAGAGACAAAAGCCGCTTGCTTTCGGCAGTGCGGACATTCTCCGTTTACAACGAACCCATTGTTATCGAAACTCGACAGCTTCATGTCCCTAGGCCAGTCCTCCCACAGGGGCAGCACAGTTCTCTGAAGCAGAAACTCCAAAGTGCGGGGCGCTTCTACCTGTAATGTTTTGCAGGGCAATTGCACGATGATCTCCTTTTACAGATTGAGTTCATCGACAATAGAACTACCCGATCCCATCATCGGCCTACGACCGTGGATGAGTCAAGTAATTTATTGCCCAAAATTGCTTCCGCTAATGGTCACGACCGTTCCGGCCAGCCCACGGGGGACCGATATAACTGGAGCGTCGTAGAAGTTTTGCCCGCGAGCCAATAGAGGCGGCTCTGCGGATAATGTCCGATAACAGGTATTATGTTAAGCAAGCGAGGTGGCTGTGACGAGGGCGTTCCCGGGCGGGGTTTGGTGTTGCCTTTACTGACGGCTGATGGCTGGCGGCTGAAGGCTGTCTTACATCTTGTACTTCCCCAGATCCTCGTCGTTCAGGCCTTCCAGGTATTTGCGCAGCTCTTCGGCGGTCACGCGGTCTGACATGTTCGCCGCCTGCTTGGAATTTTTCAACACAATCTCATCCACAAAGATCGGACAATCCACCCGCAGCGCCAGCGCCAGCGCATCCGACGGTCGCGAGTCCACGCTGATCACTTCGCCGCTGCGCTCCAGCCAGATCACCGCATAAAACGTGTCCTCGCGCAGCTCCGTCACCACAACCTTGTGCACCTGCGTCTCCAGGCCCGTCAGCACGTTCTTGATCAAGTCATGCGTCATCGGCCGCGGCGTGCTCACCTTCTCCATCTCCAACGCAATCGCATTCGCCTCGTAAACCCCCACCCAGATCGGCAGCACACTTTCCCCCGCCACATCCTTCAGGATCACAATCGGCATATTCGACACGGGATCCATCAAAAGGCCACGGATCGTCATCTCTACTTCCATAGGGGACTCCTTGTGCTGCCTGCCTTCTTCGTGTACTCCGAGCCGCGTGCCGCGAGCGCTCTCCGCTTCTTATACCACTAATTCGCCTAGAAGGCTGTTGGGAAAACTTGTTGTTGCCTTTACCGGGACGTAGCTTCCTATCTTGGGAGTCGCATGCTCTGTCGCGGTGAAGTTCAGGGTTTTGTTTTGGCTGGTGCGGCCGATCCACTGGCCGCGGGCTTCGTTCTTTCCTTCAACCATCACTTCCAACGTTGTCCCTATATATTTCTTGTAGCGGGTGATCTGTATTTCTTTTTGTCTGGCCATCAGCACTTCGAGGCGGCGGGCTTTCTCCTGATCTGGAATCGCGTCATCCAATGCCAGCGACGGCGTGTTCGGTCGCGGAGAGTATTTGAAAGTGAAGATCGCATCGTAGCCTACTTCGTCTAACAACGATAACGTCATGGCAAAATCTTCTTCGGTTTCTCCGGGGAAGCCCACGATCACGTCGCTGGTAATGCTGATCTCGCGCTTCGCTGCCTTCATCCACGCGATGCGTTCGAGATATTGCTCGCGAGTGTAGAGGCGCTGCATGGCATTCAGCACGCGGTCCGAGCCGCTCTGCACCGGCAGGTGTACGTGGTCGCAGAGTGTAGGGACGGCGTCGATGGCCTCGACGATGTCGCGTCCAAAATCGCGCGGATGCGAGGTGGTGAAGCGCACTCGGCGGATGCCGCGCACTTCGCCCACTGCCGCCAGCAATTCGGCGAAGCTTCGCTTCCCTTCTGGATCCTTATAGGAATTCACGTTCTGGCCCAGCAGTTGAATTTCCGTATAGCCGTGATCGGCCATCTGGCGGGCCTCGGCGAGCACCGACTCCGAAGTGCGGCTGCGCTCTTTGCCGCGCGTGAACGGCACCACGCAGTAGGCGCAGAACTTGTCGCAGCCTTCGATGATGGTGATGTATCCGCGATGCGGATTGGTGCGGGCGGTGAATTCGGTCTCGAAACACTTGTCGGTTTCGCGATCGTCGAGTCCGGTGATGCGAACCAGGCTCCCGGCTTCGGGCTTCCGGCTTTCGGGCTCCGGCTTTTGGAATGCGGCTTCCGGCTTCCGGTTTCCGGCTTCCAGTTGCGACAGCATTTGGGGCAGGCCGTTGTAGCTGGCCGATCCGCATACTAGGGAGACGTGTGGGGCGCGCTCGAAAATCTTTTCGCCTTCCTGCTGGGCCACGCAGCCCAGCACGCCAAACTTCTTGCCCTGCGACAGCAGCTTCTTGTAGTCGGCCAGACGGTGGAAGACCTTCTGCTCCGCCTTGTCCCGGATGGAGCAGGTGTTGTAGAGAATCAAGTCGGCCTGCTCGACCGTTTCCACCTGCCGGTAGCCCTCGTGTACCAGCGTGCCAATGACCTTCTCCGAGTCGTGCACATTCATCTGGCAGCCGAAGGTTTCGAGGTAGAAGGTCTTCTGTGCGTCCCCAGACATGTCGATAGTATAACCCGTGGGATTTGAGACAGCCGCAAGCATCCCCACCAAGGCTGTCATCCTGAGGCCCGCGTTCTTTGCGGGCCGAAGGACCTATGCATTTCGACGGCGGCGCCAATGATGCCGGCAAATGCATAGGTCCTTCGTTGGGAGTTCCCCGCCTAAGGGCGTGGAACTCCGCTGCCTCAGGATGACAGTGGTGGGGCGTTGCAAATCACTTCACGGTGCAGTCGTCCGGCTACTTCAGCTTTTCGTACTCCGCCTTCGCTTGCTTCAGGATGGGGATGTCGGGGTCGGCATCTTTCCAGAGGGCGAAGAAATCCTGGTATGCCGTGCGAGCGGCGGCTTGGTCGCCGGAGAGAGCACGGGCACGTGCGAGTCCTAGATGGGAGAGAGAGAGCAAGGGAAAGTTTACGAGCACGCCGGGGTGGTCGAGGATCTTCTGGAATTCGGCGGCGGCTTGCGCGCCGTTGGCAGCGGCATTTCCAGCGGAGTTTCCGGCGGCGAGGTAGGCTTGGCCGCGCAGGTAGACCGGGTACATGGTTCCGGCTGAGAACGGGGGCGGGTCGGCTAGTTCGTAGGGGACCGACGGGTGCAGAATGCCGATGGCCTTGACGGGTTCGTGGCGCTGCAGCTCGATCGCGGCCTCCACGGTGGGAACCCAGTAATTCTGGATGAGGGTGTCGAGAGGGAATTCCTGGTTGAGGGAGTCGGCGATTTTTTGCGCGGCGGTGATGTCGCCGGCGCGGGCCAGGGCCAGGGCGGCTTCAACTTTGACGTCGCGGCCGGGAGCCAGCGCCAGAGCTTCGCGCGCCTGCTTGAGGGCCTCAGCATTGTTGCCGAACTCAGCCTCGCGTAACGCTTCATTTCCCTGCCAGAAGGCGGCGGTTTCTTTGGAGTCGTTGCGCTTGGCGGAATCTTCGGCTTGGGCGGAGAGCTGGCGGGATTTCTGCAGGCGTCCGGCATTGGCCTGGGTGTCGGACTCGGCGGAGAAAAAGATGTCCTCGGCACCGGGCTTGCCCACTGCCCAGGCGAGTTGCTGCTGCATGCCGGCGGAATCTTTGCGGAGGAAATCGAGATAATAAATGGATTGGCGGAGGTAAGGGCCGTCGAGCTTGCGGGCGAGGGCGTCGTCGAAGGTGGACTTCGCCTCGTCGAGTCGATTCATCGAGAAATAGGCGACGCCGAGATTGTTGTAGCCGAGGATGGACGAGGGCTCCAAAGCCAGGGCTTCGCGAGTGACGGCGGCGGCGCGCTCGAATTGTCCGATGGTGAAGTAGTTCACGCCGAGGTTGGTGGCGGCGACGTAATCGCGCGGGTAGTCGCGGATCCAGAGTTCGTATTGCTGGATGGCTTTCTCCAGCTCGCCGGTGACCAGCGTGAAATAGGTGCAGGCGATGTAATATTTTTCGCGCTCACTGACGCGGTCGCGCAATTCGTAGGCTTTGCGCACGTTGTCGATGGCGAGCGTGGCCTGGCCGAGATTGTTGTAGCGAATGCCGAGAGAGACGTAGGCGCGGGCGAAATTGGGATCGAGTTCGACGGCGCGCTTGAGGAACGGAAGAGCGTCCGTGTCGCCTTTTTCGCGGGCGAGGCGGTCGCCTTCCGTATAGGCCTGAAGGGCTTCGAGCGATGGAGTGGTGGCTTCGTCGAGGGGCTTGTCAAACTTCTGCACCGAGGCGAGGGATTCGCCGAGCTTGCCGCGCAACGAGGCAGCGGCCTCGCCGAGGGCCTGCAGAATTTTCTCGCGACTGTCGGCTTCGGCTTGAGCGGCTCCAATCACGTCGCCGGTATTACAGTTCACTGCCTTCAACACAATCGCGTAATGATTTCCGAGGCTGGCGATCGAACCGGCCAGCAGAGCCTTGCTTCCAGTGCGCATGCAGACTTCGCGGCCTACGTCTTGCGTGACGCGCTGGTCGGAAGTGCGGCCCATGAGTTTCAGTGTCTCGCTGAGCTTGCGGTCGGAGAGGACGTTGAGGAAGGGCGACTGTTCGAGATCGACGGCCAGGGCTTCTTTCAACGTGCTGTCGAAGACGGGATCGCCGGTGGTGTTGGCGAAGTCGGCAATCACAATGACGTCCTTGTCGGTGAGTTGCTGGGGCTTGCGCCAATGGAAATAAAAAGCGGCGGCGATCAGGCCGAGGATTACTGCCGGTGTAAGCAGCCTTAACGCTAGCGGGACCCGGCGCAGTCTCGGGAGCGAGGGACTTGACGTTGCCGAAGCGATCGGCGCGTGCGGGGCGCTGGCCGGGCGGCTGACGGCGCCAGAGGCGGTCGCCACACGGCCGGAACTTCCCTGCTGCGTTGCGATCTCCGGCTGATCGGGGATGATGCTCACGCGCTTCGAGTCGCTGCTGTCGCGTTTCAGGCGCTGCAGGTCGGTGCGGATGTCGGCGGCGTGCTGATAGCGCAGGTTGCGGTCTTTCTCGAGAGCCTTGTTGATGATGCGCTCGAGTTCGGCGGGAACCTCGGGACTGAGGCGCACGGGCGCGACCGGCGCGCGGTGCAGGATGGAGTCAAAAATGGCCGCAGTCGTGTCGCCGCGGAACGGCGGTGAGCCGGTGACCATTTCATAGAGTACGGCGCCGAAAGAGAAAAGGTCGGTGCGGGCGTCCAGTTCCCTGCCCAGAGCCTGTTCTGGCGACATGAAGGCGACCGTCCCCAGGGCAGAGCCGGGGTTGGTCAAGTTTTCCTGAGTGGCCGTGAGTCCTGAAGTGACCGACGCCCCCGAGCCACCGGCCAGCCGGGCAGACATTTTGGCCAGACCGAAGTCGAGGATCTTGGCCTGGCCGCGCTCGGTCACGAAAATATTTCCCGGCTTAATGTCGCGATGGATGATTCCTTTGGCGTGCGCAGCATCGAGAGCGTCGGCCAGCTGGATGCCGAGTTCAATGACCATCTCCACTTCGAGCGCGCGCCCGGCGATGCGATGGGCCAGCGTGACGCCCTCCAGATACTGCATGGCGATGAAGGGGCGTCCCTCATGCTCTCCGATTTCATAGGTGGTGCAGATGTTCGGATGGTCGAGGGCCGAGGCGGTGCGGGCCTCGCGCTGAAAGCGCTCCAGACGCATGGGATCGTTGGCGAACTCGTCGGGCAGGAATTTGAGAGCGACGAAGCGGCCGAGTTTGAGGTCTTCGGCCTTGTAGACCACGCCCATGCCGCCGCCACCGAGTTTTTCGATGACGCGGTAGTGAGAAATGATCTGGTTGATCATGAGTGGCGCGCAGGAACTCTGGTGGACATGGTAGGAGTGAGGCGCGGGGGAAGTCAACGAGGGGTATCGAGGGAAATCCAAACCGGGTTGCGCTCAGGGCAGGCTTTCTCGCAATGGAAGCGAGAAGTTGGGTGCCCCCACCCTGCGGCCTAATTATGTCTAGCGCTGGCTGCGCTCACGGAAGCGAAGTAGCCTTTGCGTGCGTAGACTCGCAACTTGTGGCCATCTTTTCCGGCGGTAATTTCGATGGGGCGATACTGGCCGTCGCGCTGGAAGAGAGCTGGTTTGTAAGAAATCAGATAGCGGCTGCGAATGACCTGCTGCAAGTCAGTGAAACTGCCGTTGAGACGGTGGACCGAGCCTGGAGTAAAGGCGGCGCCGCCGGTGAGTTCGGCCAAGGTCACCAGGGCGTGTTCGCCGACCAATGACTCCACCGAGGGAGTGTCTACAAATGAATCGGGAACGTTCTCCCGAGTGCTGACGGTATAGACAGCGATTTCTCCGTGTTGCGCCCGATTGATGGCCTGCTTGAGGGTTTCGATGCTGGAGTTGTCTTCGCCGTCGCTGATGACCACGAGAACTCTCGCGACGGGATGATCTTCAGGGTGGCTGGCGAGTTTGTCGGCCGCGAAGGATACGGCGTCCCAGAGGGCGGTGCCGCCAGCGGGGACGAGCTGGCCGACGGCATGGGCGATTAGTTTCTGGTCGCCGGTAAAGTCCTGGACCAGGAGGACGGAATTGGCGAAACCGACCACGAAGGCAAGATCATCGGGCCCGGTCACGACTTTCTGCAGGAAGCTGGTGGCAGCGTCCCGCTCAAACTTAAAGCGGCCGGAAATGGATTCGCTGGTGTCGATGATCAAACCCAGGCGCAGGGGCAACTGAGATACGTTGCGGAATCCGGTGATGGCGGTGGGAGCCTTGTGGTCGTCACGGATGCCGATGTCGCTGCCTGTAAGGTTGGTCACCGACTTTCCGTGATCGGTGGCGGCGAAAAAGACCGCGACCTCGTCAGTCGACGATCGCAAGGTGAAGCCAGCGTGGGTAGATCGCGGAGCCTGGGAGTGCGAACTGGGGCCGAAGGCGACATCGGGCTCGGTGGGAACGGGAGAAGCCGCGGGGGTGCAGGTGGAACACCCCTCCTCTTCTTCGGCCTCTGCGATCTGCTTATTTTCTTTGGCCTCCTGCAGGAGCTGTCGAATGCGTTCCGGCAACTGCACCGGCCCGGAGGGGGCCTCGCTGCGGACCGTGGTATAGGAGACCTTCAAGCCCGGAACCGGCGGCGGGGGAAGCGTCTCCTCGTCCTTGAGTTGCTCGATCATTTGAACCGCCTGCGGGGCGGCAGGCGACTTGGGATCTTCGCGCAGAAAGGTTATGAGCTCCTGTCGTGCCTGCGGGAATTTTTCCTGCGCTTCCCAGGCGGCGGCCGCGTAGAAATGAACCATGGCGGCGCCTTCGTGCTTGCGGGTATGGACCTGGCGGGCGGTGGCGACCGCGGCTTCGTAGTGCTGGTTCATGAACTGTCCGTAGACCAGCGCGGTGAGCAAGGAAAGATCGAGGGGAGCGATTGAGGACGCTTTCTGAATAGATTCTTCCGCAGCCGAATAGTGCTTGAGGGCGAGTTCGGCGCAACCCAGATTCAAATAAGAATTGGGCAGATGGTCATCGAGCGAAATGGCCTGGGAGAACTCGGCGCGGGCCTGATCGTTCTGACCCAACCCAAGGTAGGCAGTGCCCAACGCATTGTGCGCGGACACGAAGCTGGGATACACGGACGTCGCCGTCGTTAGGTGGGCCACGGCGCCCTGGTGGTCCTTGCGCAGCAGTAGCTGATAGCCCTTGTCAAACTCCCGCCGCGCCTTGCCGGGAGCTTTGAGATCGAGCTTGGAGAGAGAACCACTGGGACTTTCCAGCGGGCTGCGGTTTTGCCCGTTGATCAGCCACAGATTCCTGTCAATTATCGTCTCCTCGACCATACCGATCGAGGTCACGGTGTTTACGCCTCCACCGGGCGACGGAAGACTCAATATCTGAGCAGAAGAGATAGAGGAGAGAAGTAGAAACAGAAAACCCCGAAGCGACGCTGGATTGATCATGGTTCTGTGCCCCCGACAGAACGAAATCGCAAAGAGAAATGCTTCAGTGAGCCGAACGCAGCAGTGTAGACCGACCCCATGGTTTGGGCAATAGGAAATATCCCTAGGCGTTCCTTAGGGCAGCAAGTCGCCGGCAATCTCTGACATCTAAGGGCCATCGGGAAGCGTGTACTCAAAATCGTAGGAATGCTTGCCTTCGACGATGTTGATCGTCATCTTGCCGGTGAGGCCGACGAGTTGACCCGTCCCGGAATCTGGCACGACCGTCACGCTTAATTGCGGGGCGCCGCGGCTCAGGGTGCCGATGTGCTGGAGAGCAAAACTGCCGCTGCGCGTTCCGGTGGGCGTGCGCAGGGTTCCAGTGACGCGCTCGATCGCGACATAGCCTGCCGAGCCCTTCACGTCAGTGGATGCCGTCAGCATCTGGCCATTGCTGGTGGCTTCGAGATCGCCGTGAAACTGTTTGTCGATCGTCATCCTACCGAGGGTGGGGTCGATTTTGTCGTCTTGCGGGGTGAGCTTCACGTCGAATGGTCCGGTGGCATGAGCGGGCATGGCAGTTCCCTTCTGAGGCGAAGCGGCCTGCGCGTAGACCATGCCAACGCCGAAGAGGCCGAGGTGGATCATGGAGATCATGTTCTCGTGACCCTGGCCCATGATTTCGCTCATCAAGGCAGAACCTCCGGCTGTGTCCCGAAACGTTACCTGCAGGAGTTTGCCCTCGGAGTTCTTCCCTTCCCAGGAGCCGGAAAGAGATTTGAGTTCGTCGAAGGATTTCTGGGCGGCGGTCTGGGAGAGCGCGCAGGTTGCTGCCAGCAACAGGAAAAATGGCACAGCGATGCGAAGTGTTTTCATGGCTAGATTTCTCCTTTTGAATTTCTTGAGGTCGATTTTGATGCAGGGTGATTCTTGATTTCCTTGGCGTATTCGGATTCGACAAAGTTTTTCAGGTTGCCCAGGCTCATGTTCCAGAAAGCGCGGTACTGGTCGAGCCAGGAATCGACGGCGCGGAGCGGCTCGGGATTCAGATGGTAGACGCGATGACGGCCCTGGCGCTGTTCTCTTACCAGATGGGCGCGCCGCAGCAGGCGCAGATGTTTGGAGATGGCGGGACGGGATACCGGAAAAGCTCCGGCAATTTGCCCGGCAGGCTGGCCGCCGCGGCGCAACAAGTCAAGAACGGCCCGGCGGGTGGGATCGGCGACGGCCTGGAATGTCGCTTCCGGCGAATATGTAACCGAACGGTTTCGCATAATACGTAACCGTACCGTTACATGACGGCGGTGTCAAGAAGTTTTATGAAGCGCCTCTTATCTATTTTTGAAGGCCGTTGCCCACGAGATCCAGGAACGCTTGGTGCACGCGCGTGTCTTCCGACAGTTCCGGATGGAAAGTCGCGGCCATGGCTCTTCCCTGCCGGACAGCGACCGGGTCGCTCCCTTCTGTCGCTATGACTTCAACACCTTTGCCGACGCGCTCGATTTTGGGAGCTCGGATGAAGACCATCTCCAGCGGTGTGGTGCTCGACTTCTCTGCGATGAACCGGCCTTCGCGGATGGAGCTGTCGATCTGGCGTCCATAGGCGTTGCGGCGGATGCGGATGTCGATGGCGCCCAGGCCGGCCTGCTTCGGGTTCTCGACTTCACGCGCTAACAGGATGGCACCGGCACAGGTGCCGAAGGTGGGCTTCAGGCGCACGAATTGTTTCAGCTTCTCGAACCCTTCTTCTCCTAGCAATTTCAGGAACGTGCCGCTCTCGCCGCCGGGGATCACGAGCCCATCGATGGCGTCGAGTTGTTCGGGCTTTTTGACCAGCACAACTTCGGCGCCCAGCTCTTCGAGCCGGCGGCGGTGGGCGTCGAAATCGCCCTGCAGGGCTAGCACTCCGATGGTCATGGCGATCGTTGGTTGTTGGCTGACCCGGCGGACTGCCGGGAAATCCCCCTGCTGACGCGAAACGCGACCACAGAGGCTAAAGCCTGTACTGATTGTAGACGCACACGCGGCGCTGAAGCGCCGCTCTTCCACGTTACTGCACGTCTTCCCGAACGGCGCGAAAATTCCAGTTGACAGGAAGCGGCGGGGACAATATATTCCTTATCGGTTATGGAACCCATTGGTTATATACAATCTCTGGCTCAGCTGGACGCGACCTTCGCGGCGCTGGCCGATCCTACGCGGCGGGCCATCCTGGCCCGGCTGGCGAAGGGTGAGGCCTCGGTGACGGACCTTGCGGAGCCCTTCGCGATGAGCCAGCCGGCCATTTCCAAGCACCTGAAAGTACTCGAACGGGCGGGGTTGATTTCGCGGGGACGCGATGCGCAGCGGCGTCCGCGGCGTCTGGAAGCACGTCCACTTCGCGAAGCTACGCGATGGCTGGAGAACTACCGGCAGTTCTGGGAGGCTCAGTTCCAGCGCCTCGACTTCCTTCTGCAGGAAATGCAAAGCCGCGGAGGAAAGAAGCGAGCCAAACGGCCGGGGACAAAGCAGGTTCCCTTCGGCAAGCTCAGGGCAGGCTCTCACCGGGCTTTCAGCCCAGTTCGGTGACAAGCCTGGTGTTCCGAAGGACAAGTAAAACACTCAGGAGACGGCAATGACAAATAGTGGAACGTTCAACATCACAGCACATGGCGACCGCGAGATCGTGGTAACGCGGGTCTTCGATGCGCCGCGGCATCTTGTATTCGACGCGTACACCAAGCCGGAATTGCTCAAGCAGTGGTTGTTGGGGCCGGACGGTTGGTCGATGCCGGTGTGCGAGATCGATCTACGGGCAGGCGGCAAGTATCGCTACGTGTGGAGAAGCGACAGCGACGGACGCGAAATGGGGATGGGCGGCGTCTATCGCGAGGTCGTGGCGCCGGAGCGGATTGTTGCCACCGAGGTCTTCGATGAAGCGTGGTACCCCGGCGAGGCCGTGGACACGATCGTCCTCACCGAGCGGGACGGCAAGACTACGCTGACGCAGACGATTCTGTATAACTCCCGCGAAACCCGCGATGCGGTGCTGAAGTCGCCAATGAAGACGGGCATGGCCGCAAGCTACGACCGCCTGGAGAAAGTTCTGCCTGCGGTGGGGCGCGAGGCGTTGAGCGCTTAAATCAGGTGTGTCATCAGTGAAGTCAAATTCCCCACCTCCTCGACAGCTCAGAGCTTGCCCTGAGCCTGCCGAAGAGGCAGGCTCTGTCGTACAGAACGCGACAAAGGATGGGGCACCCGGCGCGTAAGGAGAACAATTAAGGAGAACGAAAATGCAAAAGATCAGACCGTTCTTGTGGTTCGATGGCAATGCCGAAGAGGCGATGAAGTTCTATACCTCCATTTTCAAGAATTCGAAGATTGGCAGCGTTCGACGGTATGGGGATGCGGGGCCGGGGCCGAAGGGTTCGGTGATGACCGGGACCTTTCAGATCGAAGGCCAGGAATTTATGGCTCTGAACGGAGGTCCGATGTTCAAGTTCACGCCGGCGATCTCGTTCTTTGTGGATTGCGAAACGCAGGCAGAGGTGGATGAATTGTGGGAGAAGCTCTCGGCCGGCGGAGAGACCATGCAGTGCGGCTGGCTGAAAGACAAATTTGGAGTGTCATGGCAGATCATCCCGAAGGCTTTGGGCGAGTTGATGGGCGACAAAGATCCGCAAAAGTCGCAAAGGGTGATGAAGGCCATGATGAAGATGATCAAGATTGATGTGGAGGGATTGAAGCGGGCGTATGAGGGGAAGGAATAGTTAGTGAGAAGGCGGCGGTTTGGACAGCAGAGATGGCCCGGTTCCCTCTTCACCTCCTCGGACACACTACGCACCGCACGGGCATTTCCTCGCACCGGCAGCGCTTGGGAATATCTCCCCTGCCCCGCGCCCTCGCCGAACAAGCCATCAGGCACCAGGTCTCGCGATAGATTTCAAACATCCCCTGGCTGTGCGGACCATAGTTAAAGTGAACCGTCGCCCGCGGCACAAACGCATCCGCCGGAACCACATACCACAAATTCTTTCGGATCACATACGCCGCCAGAAAATCGATGTCATCCAGCGTATAGAGTCTTCCGCTGCCCGCCGCCCTCGCATCGCATCGCGTACCTCGATAGCTGGTCGCGCACTTCACCTGCACCCGCCACAGCCGTCGCCCACTCTCCACCGCAAAGTCATAAGGACGGCTGTCTCCCCAAGGCTTCAGCACAGGAAAACCCAGCATCGTGGCCTTTGCCAGAAACGCAGCTTCCACCGCCTCTCCCAACCGCTTGCGCGGAGGCGCATCCAGCCTAAATAGTCCAGGGATCCCGCGTTTTCTCTCCGAATCCGGTTTTTCAGACATAAAAAAAGCGCGGCTTGGTGTCCTGAACACCATCCACGCTGGAATCTCCTTCGCCAAAAAGAAAAGCGCAGACCGGAAGGCCTGCGCTCCTGTTTCGACTCTATATAACCAGTATATCATATTGCATAGGGTAAATGGGACATATTAGCCAACTTTATTTCGCCCATCGAATCAACAACTTGATCCCAAAACACACGCTCCAGCCTCTTGACAAGATTTTCCCGAAACGGGAAAGAAACCGCATTTTCTCCGATCCAAGCCCCGTAGAGCCTGCCCTGAGCGCAGCCGAAGGGGGCGTCTGATAATAGCCCGGCGCTTTCAGCGCCGCGTAGACCCGCCCGCCAGAGTCCATTATTTTCCCTTCAGGCTTGAGAGTTCTCTTGCCACATCCGCCAGTGTAATCATCAGCATCAGGGGATCGATCGGACATCGCACGAAGCCGTGCCTCTCATAGAACCGTTGCGCATCGCTAGAGATGGCGTGGACCAGGATCGCCAGAATGCCGGCAATATCCGCCGCCTGGAGAGTCCGCAACACGGCATCGCGCAGAAGCCCCTGGCCAAGGCCGCGGCCATGAAATTCCTGATCCACCGCGAGCCGGCCGATGATCATTACTGGGACGGGATCGGGCATGTTGCGCCGGACACGGCCCGGAGCGCTGCCATGCGCGACCGCGCCAACGGCCAACGCATAATAGGCGACCACTCTCAGGCCTATGCACACTACGTAGGTGCGGGATGCGCCGTTCTCCTCATTCTGCCAGGCACGGCGGCGCAGCCAGTCATCCAAGGGCGGCTCGCCGCACTCAAACAGGGAAAGATCGTGATCGTCGCGCAATTTTTCTGGGGGCGTAAGCGACTGCTGGCTCATGTATCTTGCCTCGTCCTCGTCGAAGGCGAGTAGGGTCTTTCTTGAACCCGCTCAGACGGAACCAAGTGCCGTTCACACGAGGGCTTTCCAGAATCGTTGTGATGTTGTAAAGGCTGTCGATCATATTGCGAATTAAGGGCAGGGTTACGACTCCGTACGCATTTCTCCAGTAACAATCCACTTCACGACGTTCGTCAGCGTTCAAATAAAAGAGAAGATCGTACGTTATGCATTGCCTGCCGCATCAACACATGGAGGTCGACTGAAACAAACGGTGGTGCGCGCAGGATGCGTGGTGCCTCTCGCTTGACCTTTTGCGCTAGAACTTCAGCGAGCTGTATCAGCGGCTTCTGAAAGGTGGCCGCATCAACGTGAACGTCAGCGCCTTGGTCGTGATGCACGGCGGTAAAAGCCATTCCCCATTTCCCCAATCTCACCAGCCCCGAGTCTGCAGCATCTGCGCTTCATCCAGTCCCGCCACGGCCAAGCCTTTCATCGCTCCAGCCAGGTCTTCGCGACTTCAAGTAATACTTTAGGATCGTTGAAGTGCGTGGCGGCTTTGACGATGGCGCGGGCTCGCTTTTCGGCTTCGGCGGGGTCGGCGAAGGTGGTGCTGTCTTTCATGAAGATGCCGCTGCCCACGATTACTGCCTCAGCCATGAACTACATGACCGGAGCGCCACGGTGTTTGTCACAGCCTGTCTTCTGCCTCTGGCGCAACCCTGGGGGCGGAGCGCAGAAACCTCATCAGACCTTTGCCCGTCGCCTCTCCCGCTCTCCTTTTGAAAAAATCGGAGGCCGTTTCTACCACGCCAACCTTTTCTGCAACGGCCACGGCGATCCACTGGTTGAGCGACACGCCGTCCTCCTTCGCCAGCCGCTGCGCGGCTTTCTTGATGGAGAGCGGAAGCTTCAACGGGTAGGTTGCTTTGCTCATCGTTTCACCTTCTTCAGAAACTCCGGAGGTCGGAGCACGGCAATTTTGAAGCTCCCCGCTGCACTCGCGAAGTCTGCCGTGTTGTAGGTTACCAGCGCGTCCGCGCGGCCATTGATTGCGGCCTCCAGCACCATTTCGTCACTGGGATCGCGAGACTGCGGCCGCCATTGGAAATGGACTTCGACCGGCTCGATCACCGCCGCCAACTCTGCCAGAAATTCGTCGACGCCTTCCGGCGTCAAGCCATGGGCGAGACGATGTTCGGGACGCTTCAATACCTCCTCGTATTCCAGGAACAAAGGCGGTGTCGCCAACGCAACCACCCGTCGCAAGGCGACCAACTGCAGCACCACGTTTCCGGCTCCCAGCCGTGTGCGAAGCCCAGCAACCACGACCGAAGTGTCGAGCACGATCCGCAGCACATCCCATAGGATGTCACATCCTATGGGCTATGTCAATTTCGGCGGAGCGGATCCACGCGAACAAAAGGCCGCCCGGACCAGAAGACCTACCATCCCCTAGTCTGCAACATCTGCGCTTCGTCCAATCCAGCGACAGCCAGTCCCTTCATCGCTCCCGCCAGGTCTTCGCTGACTTCAAGTAATACTTTAGGGTCGTTGAAGTGGGTGGCGGCTTTGACGATGGCGCGGGCGCGCTTTCCGGCTTCGGCGGGGTCGGCGAAGGTGGTGCTGTCTTTCATGAAGATGCCGCTGCCTACGAAGACGGCTTCGGCGCCGAGCTGCATGACCAGGCTCGCGTCGGCGGGGGTGGCGATGCCTCCCGCGCTGAAATTGGGGACGGGGAGCTTGCCGGTTTTGGCGACCATCCTTACCAGTTCGTAGGGCGCGCCGTGCTCTTTGGCTTTGGCGTAGAGTTCTTCTTCGCCGAGCACTGTGAGGATTTTCATCTCCTGCACGATCTGGCGGATGTGCTTGACCGCGTGGACTACGTCGCCGGTGCCGGCCTCGCCCTTGGTGCGTATCATGGCCGCGCCTTCAGCGATGCGGCGCAGCGCTTCTCCGAGATTGCGCGCGCCGCACACGAATGGGACGGTGAAGGCGTGCTTGTCGACATGGTGAGCTTCATCGGCGGGAGTGAGCACTTCGGATTCGTCGATGTAGTCGACGCCGAGTTCCTGCAGAATCTGCGCCTCAGCAAAATGCCCAATGCGGCACTTAGCCATCACCGGGATCGACACGGTGGCCATGATCTCGCGAATCTTCTTAGGCGAAGCCATGCGCGCAACGCCGCCTTCCGCGCGGATCTGCGCAGGGACACGCTCGAGGGCCATGACGGCGACGGCGCCGGCTTTTTCCGCGATGGCGGCCTGCTCGGCGTTCGTCACATCCATGATTACACCGCCCTTTAGCATCTCGGCTAGGCCGGTTTTCAGGCGGAGACTGGTGTTGCTACCGTTGTTTTGGGACATGGGGAACCTTTTCTGGAATCGCTCTCAGCTATCAGCTAACCCATAATTATTTTACAGTGGGTTTGGGATTCGCGGTATCCCTGGGAGCAGTGCCAGCTGCCAGTTGTCAGCAAAACCTCTACCGCTGGGGGCACGGGGGAACACAGGGTAGATCTAGTTCTATTAATTTTCTACGAACTTGGCGAACATTTTTGCGGGGTCGATGGCGATGAAGATGCCACGGCTGCGAGCCAGGACGTCATTTTTTTCGTTGAAGATTTCGGCTACGTTGACGTGGGTGCGTCCGCGCTTCTCGACTTCGCGTCCTTCCACACGCAATGGCGTGTGTAGCGGGACGGGCTTTAGGTATTCGACGGTCATTTCCCGGGTGAGCGCTACCACTTGGTGCAGCTTGTTTACCTTGCCCATGGCGTCGTCGAGGATGCAGGCGATGATGCCGCCGTGGCAATGGCCGGGCGGTCCGGTGTAACGCTTGCTGAGGCGGAAGCGGCAGACGAAGGTTTGGCGTTCTTCATCGAGCGTGAACTTGAGGCGCATACCGTCGGGATTGTTCATGCCGCAGACGAAGCAGTTGTTTTTTTGCAGCTTCATGAAGCGGGTGTCGTGGCCGTGGGGCTTTGAAGGCATGGAGGGATTTTAACCTGCGCGTGGGGAGTGAGGGGCAAGATCAAGAGCTTTAACCGCCGAGATCGCGAAGAAAAGCCGCGGAGGACGCGAAGAATATCCAGGCAGCCTAACTGTGTTTCGCATTCGCGAAGCACAACCTACGCTCAAGATGACAGATTTGTGGTAGGGCGGAAATCTTCCTTCTAAGTCGGGCTGGAATCCTGTATACATATCGGTTTTGGAAATCTTTGGATTGGAGCGCTTTGTGAAGATACGTTTCTTCGTTCTGGCCGCAGTGTTTTTCGCTCTCTCGTCTTTGAGCGCAACTTCGCAGGATCAGGATAAGAGTTCGGATGCAGCGCTCCGACCCGCCGCGAAAAAAGATCAGAAGAAGGATCAAAAGAAGGTCGAGCAGAAGGACGAGTCCACGGACAAAGACAAAGAAGAGAAGAAGCCCGGCATGAATGCCGACACTTTTTCCGGGCTGAAGTTTCGCTCGATTGGGCCGGCGGTGGCTTCGGGGCGGGTGATGTCCATTGCGGTGAACCCTCGAAACAAGTTTGAGTATTACGTGGGCGTGGCCTCGGGCGGAGTTTGGAAGACGGTGAACGATGGCACGACTTGGACTCCCGTGTTCGATAAGGAGGGATCGTATTCCATTGGATGGGTGACGCTGGATCCGAATGATCCGGCGGTAGTGTGGGTGGGAGCGGGTGAGAGCAATTCGCAGCGCAGCGTGGCTTATGGAGATGGAATTTACCGGTCGGATGATGGCGGGAAGAATTGGCAGAATCTGGGATTGAAGAAATCGGAGCATATTGGGCGGGTGGTGATCGATCCACGGGATTCGAAGGTGGTGTACGTGGCGGCGGAAGGGCCGCTGTGGGGGCCGGGCGGGGATCGCGGGCTTTATAAGTCGGCGGACGGAGGAAAGACGTGGAAGGCGGTGCTGACCATCAGCGAGAACACCGGTGTAGCGGATGTGGTGATTGATCCGTCGAATCCGGACATTATTTATGCGGCGACTTACCAGCGGCGGCATGTGTTCACTTTGATTGACGGCGGGCCGGAGAGCGCGATTTATAAATCTACCGACGCCGGGGCTACGTGGAACAAGTTGAAGTCCGGCTTGCCTACGGTGGATATGGGACGGATTGGGCTGGCGGTTTCTGCGGCTGATCCGAGCGTGGTGTATGCCACGATCGAGGCGGCAGACGGCAAAGGTGGCATTTTCCAGTCGGAAGATGGGGGCGCGACCTGGGAGCGAAAGAATGAATTCGATGCGCAGGCGCAGTATTACGCGAGGATTTTCACCGACCCCAAGAACGTGGACCGCATCTTCGTGATGAATGTGAGCCTGCGGGAATCGCTGGACGGCGGGAAGACTTTGCACAAAGTTGAGGAGACGAATCATCACGGAGACAATCACGCGATGTGGATTGATCCCGACAATACCAAGCACTGGCTGTTCGGCTCGGATGGCGGCATGTATGAAACGTGGGACGATGCCAAGAACTGGCAATTTAAGGCGAACCTGCCAACCGTGCAATTTTACGACGTGGCGGTGGACAACGCACTTCCCTTCTACAACGTGTGCGGCGGGACGCAGGATAACTTTTCGTGGTGCGGGCCGGAGCGCACGCGCAACATCAATGGCATTGTGAATTCGGACTGGTTTGTTACCACCGGCGGAGACGGTTTTCGATCGGCGGTGGATCCGGTGGACCCGAACACAATTTATTCGGAATCGCAATATGGCGTGCTGGTGCGGCACGACAAGCCGACGGGGCAGGAGTTAGTGCTGCAGCCGCTGGAGGGCAAGGGAGAGCCTCCGCTGCGCTGGAATTGGGATTCGCCGGTGATCATCTCACCGCATTCGCATACGCGGCTTTATTTTGCGGCCAACGAACTGTTTCGCAGCGATGACCGGGGCGATACGTGGAAGGCGATCAGCGGCGACCTGACGCGGCAGATCGACCGCAACAAGTTGCCGGTGATGGGGAAAGTGTGGGATCCGGATGCGGTGGCGAAGAACGTGTCGACGTCGTTCTACGGAAATATTGTGGCGCTGGCGGAGTCGCCGAAAAAAGAAGGGCTGATTTATGTGGGCACCGACGATGGACTGATACAAGTGACGGCCGATGGCGGGCAGAGCTGGACGAAATACGAAACGTTTCCGGGGATTCCCGACACGACTTATGTGGGCCGGCTGGCGGCTTCGCAGTTTGAGGTCAACACGGTTTATGCGACGTTTGACAATCACAAAAATGAAGATTTCAAGCCGTACCTGCTGAAGTCTACCGACGCGGGCAAGACCTGGACTTCGATTGCGGGGAACCTGCCGGAAAACGGGACGGTGCTGGCTTTTGCGGAAGACCCGGTGAATGCGAACCTGCTGTTTGCCGGGACGGAGTTTGGCGCGTTTTTCACCGTCGATGGCGGTTCGCATTGGGTGCAACTGAAGGGCGGGTTGCCAACGATTGCGGTGCGCGACATGGTGCTGCAGGCGCGGGAAGGCGATCTGGTGATCGCTACGTTTGGGCGCGGGTTTTATGTGCTCGACGATATTTCGGCGTTGCGGCAGGTCAAGCCGGAATCTTTGGAGAAGCCGGCGTTGTTTCCCGTGAAGGATTCGTTGCTTTATATCGAGCGGCATCCGCTGGGCGGGCCGAAGAAAGCGTATCAGGGAGACGCATTTTACACGGCGGACAATCCTCCGTATGGCGCGGTGTTCACGGCTTATTTGAAAGAGAAGCTGAAGACGAAGAAGGAAAGGCGTCAGGAGGCGGAGAAAGACGCGGCAAAGAAGAACCAGACGCTTCCCTATCCGACGCACGACGAACTGCGGGCCGAGGCGCAAGAGGCGAAACCGGAAGTGTACTTCGTCGTGTATGACGAATCGGGGGCGCCGATCCGGCGAGTGGAGGGCAGCATTGAAGCGGGCTTCCAGCGGGCGGCTTGGGACTTGCGGTATCCAGCGGTGTCGCTTCGCGAGCAGACCGAGGAAGGCGAAGACTTTCCTCCGGCTGGAGCGCAGGGACCGCTGGTGATCTCAGGAAACTATTCGGTGCAGATGTTCGAGAAGGTGGGTGGAGCGGTTACCGAGCTGGCTGGGGCGCAGAATTTCAAAGTTGTCGCCGAGGGCGCATCCGGGATGAGCGTGGTGGACCGGGCGGCGCAGGAGGAGTTCCAGCGCAAGGTGGTTCGGCTATATCGGGCGGTGTCTGGGGCAGTCCACACGGCCGAGGAGGTGGAGACGCGGCTGAAGGCGATTCGCGCGGCTTTGCGGGAGACGCCGGGGGCGGAGAAGCAGCTGAGCGCGGCGGCGGATGCGATCGAGCAGACGAATCGTGGGATTCTCCGCGCGGTGCGGGGAGATGCCGAGATGCAGAAACGGAATGAGGCGGTGCCTTCGTCGATCAATGACCGGGTGAGTGCGATTCTGGAGGGCGAACGATTCTCACTCGCAAAGCCGACGCAGAGTCATGTTGAGGATTACAACATTGCAGCGGGGGAGTTTGCGGAGCAGTTGAGCAAGCTTCATGCTTTGGTTGAGAGTGACATGGCTAAGCTCAAGAAAGGTATGGAGGCTGCCGGAGCGCCTTGGACTCCTGGTAGAGTGCCCGAGTGGAGGGAGAAATAAAAAGTTGGCCACGGATTTGCGCGGATTTACACAGATAAACCTAGGGAGGGCTTTCGAGCTTATCGCGCGTTCACGGCGCTGCACGCCGAAACCCGGATCCCTCGCTCTGCTCGGGATGACAATTCCTTCGTTGATCGGCGGAGATCCGTGAAATCCGTGGCGATTTTTTTACTGATTGAATAACTCGCTTGCAATATCCGCAAGCGGCTGTGGTAAACTCGCCGCCGACTGTTGCTTTGCGCTGTGGGGCGCGGCAACTCGCTGTGGGAAAATCGGGGGGACTGGGGAATGGGGCTTGCGTTACTGGTCGTTATCTGGGTAATCACTCTCGCCAGTACATACTTCTTTGTCGCAAAAACCTGGTGGTTGCCGGTGGGAGCTTCCGCGGCCACGGGCTTTATTGACCGACAATTCGCGCTCACGTTTGTGCTGATGGGGGTGGTTTTCCTGGCAGCACAGCTCTCGCTGGGCTACATCGCGTGGAGATACCGGGAGCAGCCTTCCTCGCCGCCGGTGGATTATTCGCACGGCAATATAAAGCTGGAAGTCGTGTGGACGGTGCTGACGACGGTTCTGTTCATCGGTCTGAACCTGATGGGCAGCAGCGTGTGGGCCGCGCAGCGCTTCGATCAGGCGGGGCCGGGCGCGGTGCAGGTTGAGGTCACGGGCATGCAGTTTGCGTGGTACTTCCGGTATCCGGGGCCGGACGGAAAATTCGGCGGGACTAGCGTGAAGCTGATGGATCCTTCGGCGGGCGGCGAAGCCGCGGTGGGACTGAACACATCCGATCCGGCGGCGAAGGATGATGTGGTCACGGGCACGATGGTTCTGCCGGTAAACCGCGAAGTCGACCTGAGCCTGCGCTCGGTGGATGTCATTCATAGTTTCTTTGTGCCCAACCTGCGCTTCAAGCAGGATGCGGTGCCCGGACTCAATATTCACATGCACCTCACCCCGACGGCGGTCGGCGATTACGAAATTGCGTGCGCCGAACTTTGCGGATTAGGTCACTACAAGATGCACGGCATGGTCAAAGTGGTCAGCCCGGAGGATTTCGACAAGTGGCTGGCGGCACGGGAGGCGGAGAAACAATAACATGGCGACGGCGGCAACGGTACACGCGCACGCTCCTCAGGGGTTCATTCGAAAGTACATTTTCAGCCTCGATCACAAGGTCATTGGCATTCAGTATTTCTTTCTGGCGCTCACGGCGGTGTGGGTGGGGATGGCTCTGTCGCTGCTGATGCGACTCCACTTGTATTGGCCCTCGGCCGTGCTGCCGCTGGTAGGGGAGATCAAGCCGGAGCAATATCTGAGCCTGCTCACCATGCATGGCACCATCATGGTGTTCTTCGTGCTGACTACGGCGCCGCAGGGAGGATTTGGAAACTACTTCCTGCCCATTCAGATTGGGGCGCCGGATATGGCGTTCCCGGTCCTGAACATGCTTTCGTTCTGGACGACGTTTGTGGCGTTCATGGTGATGCTGGCGGCATTCTTCGTTACAGGCGGAGCGCCGCTGCACGGGTGGACGGGATATGCGCCGCTGAGTGCGATTCCACAGGCTGGGCCGGGGGAGGGTCTCGGCGCCGACTTGTGGATCACCAGCATTGCGATTTTCTGCATCGCGTCGCTGATGGGCGCGTTGAATTTTCTTACAACCACGCTCGACATGCGAGCGAAGGGCATGACCATGATGCGCATGCCGTTGACCGTGTGGTCGTGGTTCATCACGGCGATTCTGGGACTGCTGGCGTTCGGCGTGCTGCTCTCGGCGGGAATCCTCTTGCTGATGGACCGCAACCTGGGCACGAGTTTTTATGTGCCGCTGGTAGTGGTGAATGGACAGATCATGGGGCACAAGGGCGGCTCGCCGCTGCTCTGGCAGCACCTGTTCTGGTTCTTCGGGCATCCCGAGGTTTACATCGCGATTCTGCCGGGCATGGGCGTGACGTCGCAGATTCTGTCGACGTTCTCGCGGAAACCCATCTTCGGATACAAGGCCATGGTCTACGCCATGCTTGCCATTGGATTTTTCGGATTCATGGTGTGGGGCCATCACATGTTCATGAGCGGGATGAGCCCGTATTCGGCGTTTGCGTTCTCGCTGCTGACCATGTGCATTGGAGTGCCTTCGGCTATCAAGACGTTTAACTGGCTGGGCACGATGCTCAAAGGGCGCATCCGCTTCCACACGCCGATGCTGTATGCCATCGGCTTCGTCTCCCTTTTCGTGTCGGGCGGATTGAGTGGACCGTTTCTGGCGCAGCCGGTGCTCGACATTCAACTGCACGACACCTACTTCGTGGTGGGGCACTTCCACCTGATCATGGGCGTGGCGGCGATCTTCGGAATGTTTGCGGCGACGTATTACTGGGTGCCGAAGATGTTCGGGCGCATGATGAATGAAACCTGGGGAAGGATCCACTTCTTCATCACGCTTGCTGGAACCTACGCGATTTTCATGCCGATGCACTACCTGGGCCTGGCCGGAGGCACGCGGCGGTACTCGCAATACACGGAAGTGGCGTACCTGCAAAAGCTGATGCCGATTCACGGGTTCATGACTTACGCGGCGATCATTACGATTGCGGCGCAGTTCATTTTTGTGATCAACCTTTTCTGGAGCATGTTCAAAGGGCCGAAGGCGAGCGACAATCCGTGGGAAGCTACGACGCTAGAGTGGACTACGGCGACTCCGCCGCCGCATGACAACTTTGGCGGGGTGACGCCAGTGGTGCACAACGGGCCTTATGAGTACGGAGTGCCGGGGGCGGCTAAAGATTATGTGATGCAGACGGACCCGGCGGTTGTTTCGGGGCACTGAGCGTCTGAATATTTATGGCGACTTATAGTCCAAGCACTCCGATGTTGGGCCGCGGTGGCGACCGGCCTGCGCCTCCAAACGGAGGCGGCGGGGATGATGGGCGCTTTCCGGATTCGGGGTTGCCGAATTATGTTGCGCGGCTGCGGCGGGCACGGCTGGGGATGATCTGCACCATCGCCACCGTCAGCATGGTGTTTGTTTCGCTGACCAGCGCGTATGTGGTGCGACGCGGGTTGCCGACCTTTGACGAACTCACGCGCACTTACTTTCGAGACTGGGGCGCAGTGCAGTTGCCCTGGCTGCTGCTGGCCGTTAATACGGTGTTACTGCTAGTTAGCAGTTTGACCATGGAAGGTGCTCGCCGCTCGATTGCGCGCAAGGCGGCGCTGGCTCCGGTGAGTTCGATTCCGGGGGTTTCTCTGGGAGAGGAGAGAAACTTTCCGTGGCTGGGCGTGACCGTGGTGCTTGGCTTGGGATTCTTGGTTGGACAATGGATGGCGTGGGGCGAATTGAAGGGCCGGGGGTTCCTGGTCAATACGAATCCCGACAGTTCGTTCATTTATCTGCTGACGGCGGCGCATGCCGTGCATCTCACGGGCGGGATTATTGCCTTGCTGTGGGCAGGGGCCACTTCCCTGCTGCACCGGCCCATCGAGGGGCGGCGGATCGTGGTGGACGTTACCGCGTGGTACTGGCACTTCATGGCGGTGCTGTGGATTTATGTTTTTGCTCTGCTAGCGTTTGTGAAATAAGGAAGCGAGCCAAACGCGCCCTTCGGTCACTTCGCTCTCTCAGGGCAGGCTCCGAGGAGTTGGCGCAGGTTCCATAGGTCCTTCGGCGGGCAAAAAGCGCGCGCCTCAGGATGACAAGGAAAGGGGAAAATTAAGGAATGGCTGACGTCGCGTTGCAACATAACGCCGCTGCAGGGCACGGAATGGCGGGCGAGTACGAAGCTCCGCTGCTGGGGGCGTATTCGAAGAAAATTGGGATGTGGCTGTTCCTGGCTTCGGACTCGCTGACCTTCGGAGCTTTGCTGGTGGCCTTTAGCTACAACCGCATTTCGAATCCGGCGTGGCCGACGCCATTTGGAAAAGAAAGCATTGCGAACGCCACGATCATGACGGCGTGCCTGCTCTCCAGTTCGCTGACCATGGTGATGGCGGTATTCGCGGCGCAGCGCGGCGACAAGAGTTGGACGCGGAACTGGCTGCTGGCCACCATGGGATTCGGGACGGCATTCATTGTGTTGCACGGGATGGAATGGAGCAAGCTGATTGCGGGCGGCATGACGCCGTCGGGCAATCCGTGGGCGGCGAGCGTGCCACAGTTCGGCGGCACGTTTTTCACGCTGACGGGAATGCACATGCTACACGTGACGATTGGCGTGATCTATTTGGGCGTAGTGGCGCTACGCAAAGCGTTTCTGCCGATTCTAGGCGTGCTTTGGATCGGAGGATATTTTCTGATCCCGAGCGATAGCGTCTTCCACTATGGTATTCACGTGCTGGGGATCGGATTGATCGTCTCGGCGGTGATTTTGTTCTTGAAGCCGAAAGATTACGACTCGCACGACGTGGAAGTCTCGGGTTTGTACTGGCACTTCGTCGACCTGGTGTGGATGTTCATCTTTCCGCTGGTTTATTTGATGTCGACGAGGATTTGAGGCAGCGTGCCGGCGGCGGGGAGACAGTGGTAGAAACTCCTCGCGGAGTTGGTGGTGGCGCAGGCGGGTATGGGGTTCTTCGCTTCGCTCAGAATGACAAAGCAAGGATGACAAAGTAAGGACGAGGGGAAATACGATGCACGATGCAGCAACGCATGACGACCGCAAGGGGCAATATTTCTGGGTGTGGGGCGCGCTGCTGGTACTGACCGCGGCGGAGGTGGTGCTCGCCTACAGGCAGGTGTTTCAACCGGTGGCGATGCTGGAGGTGTTGCTGTTCCTGTCGGTGATCAAGTCGGCGTTGATCATCGGCTACTTCATGCATTTGAAGTTTGAAACGGCGCTAATGCGGTGGTTGATTGTGATCTCGGTAACGGCCTGCTTTGTGATTATGTACTTCTTCTTTTTTCCGGACGCGGGCCGGATTTTGCGATTGGGCGTGAAGTAGGAATGGCGATTCTTTACGGCAAAATTCGTGCGCTTGTGCTGCTCGCGGTGATTGGCCTTTGCGCAATGCCCAGCTTTGGGCAGGGCTGCGCCATGTGCAATGCGAATGCCAGGGCGACGCCGAAAGAGGGGCAGCAGGCGCTGAACCGGGCGGTTCTGGTGCTGCTTATTCCGCCGGTAGGGATCATGATTTTCGGTTTCGGATGGGCCATCCGGTACGGGAAGAGGCGGGATCAGGAACCGGATTAGCGCTTGGCAGGATTGTGTCGTCCCTACGAGACTCGTTCCCTCCTCCTCACTCCCACCCGGCACTGCCGTGCCGGGCTTTCTCATTCCGCCCCCTTCGACTTCGCTCAGGGCAGGCTCTTCGGGGCTAGAGCCCGGAAGTCCAGCGTGCATCTTCCACTACATCAATCCTTCTACACACCTCACGCCCAGCCGCCGCATCCTAACAAAAGCTCTGCTTTATAATAGAAGATTCGGCAGCGTGCTCTGAGGGTGCTGGGAGTAGTCCCGGCGCGTGATCTGGGTGCTGCCCGGTCCCCTTACCCGATGTCTGACCCACTACCCACGGAAAGCATAGTTGTTCGCGGGGCGCGTGTGCATAACCTCAAGAACATTGACTTTGAGGTGGCGCACAATACGCTGACCGTGGTCACGGGAGTGTCTGGATCGGGCAAGTCTTCCCTTGCCTTCGACACGATTTATGCGGAGGGGCAGCGGCGGTATGTGGAATCGCTGTCGGCGTATGCGCGGCAGTTTTTGGAGCGTATCGAGAAGCCGGACGTGGACTCGATCGATGGCATTGCGCCGGCGGTGGCGATCCGGCAGAAGAATACGACGAGGAATCCGCGGTCGACGGTGGCGACGGCTACCGAAATTTACGACTACCTGCGGTTGCTGTTTGCGCGGGTCGGACGCACTTATTGCGTGAAGTGCGGCTCCGAGGTGAAAAAGGACACGGTGGACGAAATTGCGGACGCGGTGCTGGCGCTGGATCCGGAGACGCGGGCGCAAGTTGTGTTCCCTTTGCAGCCAGCGGTTGCTGGTGCAGCGGAAGCCGAGAAGAAGGCGGGGCGCGGGCGGAAGTCCAAGAAAGGTGCTGCGCCGGACCCGGGACTGACCGATCAGCTTAAGGCGCGGCTGTTCGATCTGCGCAAGGCGGGATTCAACCGCTTGTACCAGGCGGGCCAGGTGTTTGAGTTTTCCACTCCGGAGTCGCTGTTGGACATTCGTTTCGATCAGCCGGTGTATATGCTGGTGGACCGGCTTACGATTTCGGCGGAATCGCGATCGCGGATTGTGGATGCGGTGGAGACTGCGTACCGGGAAGCTGGCGAAGTGATGTTTGAGCTCCCCGCTAGAGTTGATTCCCTAGCTTCCGCGGACGAAGGCGTCCGCGCCACACGAGTTCTACGCTTTGCGCAGCGCTTCGAGTGCAAGAACTGCAATCTGCGGTATGAAGAGCCGGAGCCCCGGCTTTTTTCTTTCAACAATCCGTACGGGGCGTGCGCGCGATGCCAGGGTTTCGGCAACACGATTGACTTCGATCTCGACCTGGTGATTCCGGACCAGACGAAATCGCTTGGAGAGGGCGCGATTGATCCGTGGAACAAGCCCAAGTACCGGCCGTTGTTCGCGGATATGAAGCGCTTTGCCAAGCAGGCTGACATCCCACTCGACGTGCCATGGGCAGAGCTTGGCGCGGAAAACCATGAACTTATTCTGGATGGCGATGGCAAGTTTCTTGGGGTGCGCGGGTTCTTCCAGTACCTGGAGCGGAAGAAGTACAAGCTGCACATCCGCGTGTTTCTGAGCCGCTATCGCGGGTATTCGACCTGTCCGGAGTGCCGGGGGACGCGGCTGCGGCTGGAAGCGCGGCAGGTCAAGATCAACGGGAAGAACATTTGCGAAGTTTGCGCGATGACGGTGGAGGACGCGGCGAAGTTCTTCGCCGGGGTTGAGTTGAGCGCGGAGGAAGCCGACATTGCGGACCGGTTGCTGCAGGAGATTCGAGAGCGGCTGCGCTTTCTGAATGATGTGGGCCTGGAATATCTGACGCTCGACCGGCTGTCGTCGACGCTGTCGGGAGGCGAGGCGCAACGCATTCAACTGGCGACCTCGCTGGGATCGCGGCTGGTGGGCACGCTGTATGTGCTGGACGAGCCGTCGATCGGGTTGCACAGCCGCGATACGCACCGGCTGATCAAGATCCTGCAGGATCTGCGCGATTTGGGGAATACGATTCTGGTGGTGGAACACGATCCTGACATCATGCGCACGGCCGACCGGATTCTCGACCTTGGACCCGGGGCGGGAGAGAACGGTGGGAAGTTGGTGGCGGCGGGAACGTACGACGAGATTGTGCGGAATCCGGCTTCGCTTACGGGGCGGTATCTGGCGGAAGATTTGCGCATCCAGATACCGGCGGTGCGGCGGCAGCCCGGTGCGCAGCAGATCAGGATCAAAGGCGTGCGGGCCAATAATCTTCGCGGCGTCGACTTCTGTATTCCGCTGGGGATGCTGGTGGCGATCACGGGAGTGTCGGGTTCGGGGAAATCTACGTTGCTGCATCAGGTGCTTTATCAGGCACTGGGAGAGGCTAAGAAGCAGACTGTGGGAGCGGCGCTGGGGGCGGCAACGTGGGAGAGTCTGGAGGGTGATCAGTTTATTGATGAAGTGGTGCTGGTGGATCAATCGCCGATCGGACGGACGCCGCGGTCGAATCCCGTGACTTACATTAAGGCGTTTGATGCGATCCGCGAGTTATTTGCATCGCTGCCTGAGGCGAAGAAGCGTGGATTCGCCTCTGGGCATTTTTCGTTCAACATTCCCGGTGGACGGTGCGAGACTTGCCAGGGCGACGGCACGGTGACGGTGGAGATGCAGTTCCTGGCCGACGTGGAACTCATCTGCGAAGAGTGCAAGGGTACGCGGTACAAGGCTCAGGTGCTGGAGGTCCGCTATCGCGGCAAGAACATTCACGAAGTGTTGAACCTGACCGTGAAGGAGGCGCTCAAGTTTTTCGCGGAAGCGCCCAAGGTGACGGAGAAACTGCGGGTGCTGGAAGAAGTTGGGCTGGGATACTTGCGGCTGGGGCAATCGGCGACAACGCTGTCTGGAGGAGAGGCGCAGCGTATGAAGCTGGCGGCGCATCTGCAGCCGGCCGGGCGTGAGATTGGGCGTCCGAGCGCGGGGAGGACGGAAGAAAGTCGACGGCGGAGACGGCTACTCTACATTTTTGACGAGCCCACGACGGGGCTGCATTTTGACGATGTCAGCAAACTTTTGGCGGCCTTTCGCCGTCTGATTGAAGCAGGGGGATCGATCCTGGTGATCGAACACAATCTGGAAGTGATCAAGACTGCCGACTGGGTGATCGATTTGGGGCCGGAGGGCGGAGCGCGAGGCGGAAAGATCGTCGGCATGGGTCCGCCGGAGGCGATTGCCAAGCTGCCCGGCTCTTATACCGGGAAATATCTGGCCCGGCTGTTGAATGGCAAGGGCAGTAGCAACGGAACGGCAGCGTCCAATGGGAGCAAGTAAGATTCTCGCGGGTTGCCTGCTGGGGTTGACGGCGGCGTGCTGCGTTGCGCAGGATGCGGGTCCGCCGGCGGGACAGGCGTCGTCTTCATCTTCGTCTTCTTCCAAGGCGCCGGGGCACCGGGCGGCTCATCACATTCAGGTTCCGGTGGAAGAGGATCAGCCGCCGGAACTTATGCAGGCGGAAGCGGACATTGAAAGGGCGGACTATGCCGCGGCGGAACCTCTGCTACGGAAGTTGGTCGCCCAAGATCCTAAGAGCTATGTGGGGTGGTTTGATCTGGGGTTTGTCGAGAATGCACTGGGCAAGCTCGACGACTCGATTGCAGCCTATCGCAAGTCAGTGGCGTCGAAGCCGGACGTATTCGAGGCGAACCTGAATCTTGGGCTGCAACTGGCGAAGAGCGGCCAGCCCGATGCGGAGACCTTTCTGCGGGCCGCGACCCAGCTGAAACCTACCAGCAACGCCGCCGAAGGTCACTACCGAGCCTGGCTGTCATTGGGTCAGGTGATGGAAAAATCGAAGCCGGAAGAAGCCCTGGCTGCTTACCGGCAGGCCGCGACCCTTCAGCCGAATGAGGATGAGCCGCATCTTGCTGCCGGACAACTCCTTCAACAAGAAAATAGATTTGCCGACGCTCAAAAAGAATATAAGCAGGCCCTGGTGCTGGATCCGCACTCTACCGACGCAACCATCGGTTTAGCCAACATCTACATGCATGGGCGGCGCTTTCCCGAGGCAGAAGATTATTTGCGAAAGTTGCTGGCAGACCATGCGGACTCGGCTCCGGTCCACATTCAGTTGGGACGAGTGCTGGCGGCCGAGGGCAAGAATGATGCGGCCATTGCCGAACTGCAGGCGGGAATCAAGCTGACGCCGGGGGATGATGCGGCGCAACGCGATCTGGCGGACTTGTATGGCACCGCTGGAAAGAATGACCTGGCCGAGGCGGCGTACCGCGGGCTGCTGGCGGCACATCCGAATGAGGCGGAGCTTCATCGCAGACTTGGGCAGGCACTGCTGCGGCAGAAGAAATTTCCGGAGGCGCAGCAGGAGTTTATCGCAGCGGTAAAACTCAAGCCTGACCTGGGAGAGGCGTACGGTGACCTGGCTTTCGCCGCGGGTGAGAATAAAGATTACTCACTGACGATTCGCGCCCTGGATGCCCGGGCCAAACTGCTGCCGGAGACTGCCATCACATACTTCATGCGGGCGTCGGCTTACGATCATCTGCGCGACTTGAAGAACGCCGCGGCGAATTATCACTTCTTTCTCAACACCGCCAACGGGAAGTATCCTGATGAGGAGTGGCAGGCGAAACATCGGTTGATTGCTATTGAGCCGAAGAAATAGTCGCGAATCGACGCAATTATGTTCGGGATGGCACATTCACGAAGCTGGCGAGTTTCGGTGGCATGCCTGCTGCTGTCGGTGCTGGTCGTGCCTTACGCGCTGAGAGGCATTGACGGAGATACGGTCGACGAATTGAAGGGGCGTCTGGCGAACACCAGCCTGGTCGATCGTCCGCCCTTGTGCATTCGGATATCGGAGGGGCAACTGGCTGCCGCTGACAGGTTCTATGTTGCCGGCGACATAGACAAAGCGCAGGCCGCGCTGGCCGACGTGATCGCATTTTCCGAGTTGGCCCGCGATTATGCGATTCAGTCGCACAAGCACGAAAAGCAGAGTGAGATCTCCGTTCGTAAGATGGTCCGCAAGCTGGGCGATCTCAAGCACACAGTCTCGCATGACGATCAGGGGCAGGTGCAAGACACGATCGACCACCTACAGCGTGTGCGCGATGATCTGCTGCTGGCCATGTTTCCGAAAGCAGGTAAGAAATGAGCTCTCGCTTGCTTCGAATATGCGGTGGCTTGAGTCTGGTTTTGCTGATGGCCGCGGCGGCCGTGGGCCAGCGTCGCCGGGATCCATTTACCCAGTCGGAGATTGGCCAGATCCGGGACGCGAGTTGGGTGCCGGAGCAGCGGCTCGCGCTGTACGTGCAGTTTGCGCGGGCCCGGCTGGTTGCTATGGAGCAGATGCGCAGCGATCCCAAGACGAAGGACCGGGCGCGGCAAACCCATGATAAGCTGGATGACTTTCTTCTGATCTATGACGAGTTGAACGACAACATCGACACTTACATTGATCGCAAGAATGACATCCGCAAGCCGCTGAAGACGATCATCGACGCCGATACCGAATTCGATTCCAAGCTGCGCGCGTTAAAGGATGCGGCCGGCGTACCCGCGGAAGAAAGCAAGGAGTACGAATTCACGCTGACCACCGCGCTCGAAACAGTGGATACTTCGACGGAGGATCACCGCAAGCTGCTGGACCAGCAGATCGAGGCGGCGAAGCATCGGAAGAAATCGGATGCGAAGCAAGGGGGAAGCAAATCGGAGTGAGAGTTGCCAAGAAGTGGGTAGTTCGTTGACAGTGGCGAGGAAAACCTTTCGAGCTTCGCTCGAATGGACAGCCGAGGGCGGCTGTCCCCACATGAGCGCCTCAGCGGGCTAAGACATCGCCCCCTGTTCCAACCCCGTTCTCCCTAATCAGGCCGTGCTAATCTAGGCTCACTGTGCGTGAGGGACTCGTCGACATTTTCCACGATGAACACCGGCAGTTGCGTCCTGGGGCTGCGCCGCCTGAGTTGAAGATTGAGTTTTTTGCCTTCGCCAACGTCAATAACACGATTCGGTTGCGCGAGGGCAGGCTGCTGGTGCGGCTTTCCGATCTACTCGAAGGCGCGCCGGACGGGGTGGTTCGCGCGATCGCGCATATCCTGCTGGCCAAGATGTACCGCAAGCCGATTGATCGCGGCCACGCGGCGCGTTATCGAAAATATGTGGCCAGCCATGAAGTGGTGAGCAAGGCCCACCTGGTGCGGCAGATACGCGGACGTAAGCGGCTGCATTCTCCCAAGGGGCACGTCTACGATCTTGACGCGGTTTTCGAGGATTTGAACCGGAGGTTCTTTCACGGACTGCTGGGGCGCCCGCGCATGAGTTGGAGTCCTACGAAGACGCGGCGCATTCTCGGGCATTACGATCCGGCGCACAATGCGATTGTCATCAGCCGCATTTTTGATCAGTTCCTGGTGCCACGCTACGCGGTGGAATACATCGTGTACCACGAGATGCTGCACTTGAAGCATCCGGTGAAGCTGCGCGGGAGCCGGCGGTGTGTGCATTCGGCGGAGTTTCAGGCTGAGGAGAAATTGTTTCCGGAGTTGGAGCGGGCGGAGGCGTTTTTGAAGCGGCTGTGAGTGTGAGAAGACTGCAGTCAGTTCCCCGCCCCGTCTCCAAGATGCGGCGAGACAGCGGCCCGATGAACCCGGGCCGCCGGACGGCCGAGGACGGCTGTCCCCACATGAGACGCACCACCCCGGTCTTCTGTCACCAGATGCGGACGCGGTCGGCGGGCGCTAGAAATTCCTTCTCTCCGGGCTGAACGTCGAAGGCGGCGTACCAAGGGTCGAGGTTGCGGACTTCGAGAGCGCGGTATTCGCCGGGGGAGTGTCCGTCGGTCAAGACCTGCTGGCGGAGGGCTGCGTCGCGATTTTTCTCTGCCCAGGCTTGAGCGAAGGCTAGGAAGAATTGCTGGTCGCCAGATAGGCCGTCGTGCGCGGGCGCAGGCTGGCCCTTGAGCGAGAACTTGAAGGCATCGTAGGAGGCGGCAAGCCCACCGAGATCGGCAATGTTTTCGCCCAGGGTCTGCTTGCCGTTGAGGGCGAGGTCGGGGAAGGGTTTGTAAGTGTCGTATTGCGCGGCTAGTTTTGCGGTGGCCGCTTCAAAGTGGGCGAGGTCTTCCGGGGTCCACCAATTGCGCACGCGGCCCTTGGAGTCGAAGGCGCTGCCTTCGTTGTCGAAGGTGTGGCTGATCTCGTGGCCGATGATGGCGCCGATGGAACCGTAATTAGCCGCGGCGGGAGCTTGGGGATCGAAGAACAGTGGCTGCAGAATTCCCGCAGGAAAGTTCAAGGCGTTTTGCAGTGGGAGATTCACCGCGTTGATAGTTTGCGGCGTCATGGACCATTCCTTGCGGTCAATGGGCGCGCCAAGGCGTGCGACCTCGCGGTGATAGTCAGCGAGGCGGCCACGCCAGAGATTTCCGAAGAGGTCGTCGGCTTTCACTTCAAAGTTCGAGTAGTCGTGCCAGGTTTCTCCATAGCCGACGCCCACATAAAGAGTGTCGAGCTTGGCCTGGGCCTCGGCCTTGGTGGCGGGATTCATCCAGGTTAATGCGTCGATGCGCTTGCGGAAGGCTGCTTTGATGTTGACCACCATGGCCTCGACTTCCGCCTTGGATGCAGGCGGGAAGTAGCGCTGGGCGTAGAGTTGGCCAATGTCGTCGCCGAGAAAGCCACTTACCACGGCGACAGCCCGCTTCCAGCGTGCCTGTTCCTCGGGAACGCCGGCGAGGACTCTTCCATAGAAAGCGAAATGTTCGTCACTGAAGGCTTTGGGCAAGGCAATGGCCTGGGATTCAATGAGGTGATAGGCCAGCCAATCCTTCCAGGTTTCGAGCGGCGTGGAGGCGACCAGGGCCGATTCACCGGCGAAGGCGGTGGGCTGCCAGACCATAAAAGTCTTTTGCTTGGTGAGCCCGGCACCGCGGAAATACTCGGCCCAATCGAGGCCGGGGGCCTTGGCGGCGAAGTCGGCTTGAGACCACATGTTATTGGCCTTGTGGATGTCGTCGTTCTCAGCCAGGCTGATGTGCTTTTCGGCGATGGCGTGTTCCAGTTCGACGATGCGGGCGGCGCGAGCATCCGTGTCATTGAATCCGGCGAGCTTCAACATGGTCGCGATGTGGGTCTGATACTTGCTGCGGATATCTTTCATGGCGGCGCTGTCGGAGAGATAGTATTCGCGGTCTGGCAGGCGGAGACCGCCCTGCATCAGGTAGGCAGTATAGTGTTCGACTTCGTTGAAGCCGGGGGCAACCCAAAGTCCGAAAAGATTGGGAGTGTGGAAGTTGGTGTTGTTGAGCGCGTCGACGTCGGCGCGGAGAGTCTCTCCGATGGCGTGCGCCAGTTCGCGCTTGTCGTGAATCGCGGCAATGGCCGCCAGATGAGGCTGCAGCGGCTTCAGGCCCTTGGCCTCAACGCCGGCTTCGTCCATGAAAGAGTTGTAGAGATCGGCGATCTTGCGGGACTTCTCGGTGGCGGTTGCTCCACCTTTGGCGGCCTCGGTGATCAGGTCGGCGACGCGTTTGTCGGTTTCATCGGCAACCGGCAGGGCGAGCGCAGTTCCTGCGCGGTCGGGGGGAATTTCGGTGTGCTTGAGCCACTCACCGTTGGCGTATTGATAAAAGTCGTCGCCTGGGCGGACGGTGCTGTTCATGTAGGACAGGTTCACGGTGGGCCCTGTGGGCAGAGCGGGCTTGGGAGGCTCTTCTTTGGCCGGATCTGCGGCACGGGCGGCGAACAGTGGAAACAGGATTACTGCGCAAGTAAAAGCAAGCGCCAGGGATGAGCTACGGTGTGTTGTTTTCATGAAAGTGCTCCCGGGAATGTCGTCGATGACAAGGACTGCAGGTTAGACGCTATCCATAAGAAACGGATAGCTGCCGGCCCTGATTATCGCACTCGCTCGTGCTCGGTCCCGACCATTTAATCCCGGATTTCCCCGTGTGATGCGGATCACGCAGGTTTGTGACACAGCGGATTGACGGGTCCGGCGGTCGGGGCATATCCTTAGAAGTTGAAATTGAAATTCATTTTCAAGATCATTTTCAGGGACATTTTCAGGAATCATCTCTAGGAAACCGGGACACTCATAAATGCTACAAGCCTTCATCATCACGCTGCGCGAAGGGGTTGAGGCCGCCCTGATCGTCGGAATCACGCTGGCCTATCTGGCCAAGATTGGCCGCAATGATCTGCGCAAGGCGGTTTATGCCGCGCTGGCCGCCGCCTTTGTGGGCAGCATCGGGGTAGCGGTTGTGATTTCGCGGCTCAAGTGGAACGAAGACGTGTTCGAAGGCTGGATCATGCTGGTCGCGGCCTTCTTCGTCATCACCATGGTGGTTTTCATGATGAAGACGGGGCGCAAGCTGAAGGGCCAGATCGAGGGCAAGGTCGGGCTGCTGGCGGGCGAGGATGCATGGATTGGCCTGTTCTTCTTTGTCTTCCTGATGGTGCTGCGCGAGGGCGCGGAAACGGTGCTGATCCTGTCGGCCGTCTCGCTGAACTCCACGGAACTGATGAGCTTTCTGGGGACGCTGCTGGGCGTGCTGTGCGCCATTGCTTTTGGCGTGATGTTTGTGAAGGGCAGCGTGCGGATTAACCTGCAGAAATTCTTCAAGGTGACGACGGCGATCCTGTTTCTGGTGGCGTTGCAGTTGGTAGTGGCCGGGCTGCACGAGCTTTCGGAGAGCGGCGTGATTCCCTCTTCGAAGACCGAGATGGCCGTGATCGGGCCGATTGTGCGCAACGATCTTTTCTTCTTCGTCACGATTTTCGCTTTGGCGGCGTTGATGGTGTTGTTTGATGCCAAACGGCGCGAGCCGGTGGCTGAGCCGGCGTCGGCGGCGGAGCGGCGCAAGGCGGCGTGGACGGCGCGCAAGGAACGGCTGTGGATGTCTTCGGTCTATGGCTTCTCGTTCGTGTTCATCGCGCTGGTCACGGCGGAATTTATCTACACCAAGAGCGTGAGCGCGCTGTCGCCGGCCACCGAGGTCACCTTCACGAATGGGCAGGTGACGATCCCGCTGGCGCAGGTTTCCGATGGAGACTTGCACCGCTTTCAGGCGCAGGAGAATGGCGTTGCCGTGCGCTTCTGGCTGTATCAAAAGCCGGATGGCAAGATCTCCACCGTTCTGGATGCCTGCGAAATCTGCGGGGCGGTCGGCTTCTACAAATCGGGCAACGGAGTGATTTGCAAGAACTGCGCGGCGCCGATCAATCCGCAGTCGGTGGGGACGGCGGGGGGCTGCAACCCGATTCCGCTGAAGGCGACGCAGACCGCGGATGCCGTGATTATTCAGGAGGCGGACATCGCGGCCGATAGCCACATGTTCGAGAAACAGTAGGGGATGTTCGCCCGGCTCGTCTACGAATCGTTTCGGCGCCAGAAGCGGCGCAAATTGCTGGCGGGCGCGGCTATCACCCTGGGCGTCACGGTGGCCACGGCGATGATTGCGGTCGCTACCGACATTGGCGACAAGATTAATCGAGAGCTGCGCACCATCGGCGCCAACCTTCTAGTTACCCCCCAAGAAGATACGCTGGATGTGGAAATTGGCGGCGTGAATCTTAAGCCGCCGAGCGATGGCGCCTTTCTGAACGAAGCCGAGCTGCCCAAGATCAAGGGGACTTTCTGGCATAACAACATTACTGGGTTTGCGCCGATGCTGCCGGTGAATGTGGAGCTGGAGCGCGCTGGTAAGACGGAAAATCTCACTCTGCTAGGGACATATTTCGCCAAGCAAGTTTCGTTTGGCAAGGAAGAATTCAATACCGGGGTGCGAACTACGCATCCGTGGTGGAAGGTTGCTGGGGCGTGGCCGGATGATTCTTCCCGCGATGTCTTGTTGGGAGAGCGGCTGGCGGCGCGGCTTTCGGCCAAGGCTGGGGATGTCGTTTCAGTTTCCGGCCGGCAGTTGCAGGTCAGCGGAATTCTCTCGACCGGCGGCAGCGAAGACGATCAGATAGTGGCACCGATCGCGCTGGCCCAGGAGATTCTGGGCAAGCCGGGTGCTGTGCGGCGCGTTTACGTCAGCGCGCTCACCAAGCCTGAAGACGCGCTCGCGCGGCGCGATCCAAAGAGCATGTCTGGGCCGGTTTACGACCGTTGGTATTGCTCGCCGTATCCGCAGTCGATCGCCTTTCAGTTACAGGAGGCGATTCCGCACTCCCACGCCGAACAGATTCGGCAGGTAGCGCAGAACGAAGGCGCGGTTCTGACTCGCATTGAGGGGCTGATTTTTCTGGTTACGCTGGCGGCGTTGTTTGCCTCCGCATTGGCAGTCTCTGCGGCGATGGCTACGGCTATCTTTGAGCGGCGGGCAGAAGTGGGCCTGATGAAAGCCTTGGGTGCGGGAAAGTTTGCGGTTGCGTCTGTGTTTTTTGCGGAAGCGACGCTGCTGGCTTTGTTTGGAGGGCTAGTGGGCTTCGTTGCCGGCGGGCTGCTGGCACGCCAGATTGGCCGTTCCATTTTCAATTCGGAGATATCGATTCCGCCCGTGCTGTTGCCGGTGATTCTGACGATTGCGGTGATCGTTACTTTTGCGGGGAGCGCAGCCGCCATCCGCAAGGCGGTGGGGTTGGATCCAGTGTTCGCGCTGCGAGGTGAGCTGTGAACGGGAGTGCGTTCCATTCCGCGCAGGGCGTTGCAGCCAGCCGGGCGCAGTCGCCGCATACGTCAATGTTTGTGCGGATGCTGGTACGGGCCGCCGTGCTGCGTCGAGGGCGCGCCGCCTCCGCGCTGTTTGCGATGGTGGTGGCCGCTGCCGTGGCTACTGCAATGCTGAATCTGTATGTTGATGTGCAGGCCAAGCTGCGGCGCGAGTTCCGCAACTACGGAGCAAATATTATCGTCGTCGGAAAAGAAGCGGCTTCCCTCCCCCCTGATGCGCTGGCGCATGCGGAGTCTGTACTCGCTGGACGCGGGGTGGTTGCGCCGTTCGCACTGGTGGTGGCACGGACCAGCGATGGTCAGGCGATTGTGGTTGCAGGCACGGATTTTGAACGCGTGCGGCAACTGGATCGCTGGTGGTCGGTGAGCCATTGGCCGTCTGTGGTACCGGCGACCTCCCTTCCCACTTCTCGCGCAAGCGACGCGCGAGAAATGGGGCACCCCCGGTCGACAGGTCAACAGGCGCTGGTCGGCGTGCGGGCAGCTTCTGTCATCTCGCCGAAGAACCAGCCCTTCGATCTTAGCTTTCAGGGACACACCATCCACCTCACGCCCGCGGGAACGGTGCAGACGGGCGCGGCCGAAGACAGCCGGGTTTATCTTTCGCTGACAGATTTTGTTTCCTGGACCGGAGTGCAGCCTTCCACCATCGAAGTTGCGGCTACTGGGTCGCCGGAAGAGATCATGGCGATCATGCAGCAACTGGAGCAGGCGATCCCCACCGCCGAGGTGCGTCCGGTGCGGCAGATCATGGAAGGCGAGGCACGGGTGCTGGGCAAGACTCGGGCTACGCTGCTGGCTGCTGCGGCGCTCATTATTCTGACGGCGGCGCTCTGCGTTCTCTCCACTCTGATGGGATGGGTGTTCGACCGGCGGCGCGATTTTGCCATCATGAAGGCGCTGGGCGCTTCCGACCGTCTGCTGAATGGATTTTTCGCCGCCGAAGCCGCCGGGCTGGGCGCGACCGGGGCCGTGATCGGATTTGTGCTGGGCATCGGCATTGCGGCCTGGATTGGGCGGGTTAACTTTCATGCTCCCGTGGTGCCGCGTTTCAGCGTTCTGCCGTTTGTGCTGGCTGGTAGCATGGTGGTGACGCTGCTATCGGCGATTCTGCCAATTGCGCTGTTGCGGCGGGTGCAGCCGGCGGTCATTCTGAGGGGAGAGTGAAATGATCCAGATCAAAGACGTGACCAAGCTCTACCCGGCTAAGGCCTCGGGAAATCCCACTTCTCCCAAAGACGGGGAGAAGTGGCGCACCCTCAGCGGTAAAGAAAACGGCGCGATTCATGCGCTGGATCACATTTCGCTGCACGTGGCCAAAGGGGAATGGCTTTCGATCATGGGGCCGTCGGGATCGGGTAAATCGACGCTGGTGAATCTGATTGGGTGCCTGGACCGGCCGACGTCGGGAGAAATCTGGCTCGACGGCCAGAATGTGGCGGGGATTGGCTCCAACGACTTGAATCGCGTGCGGGCGGAGAAGATTGGATTCATCTTCCAGCAGTTTCACCTGATTCCGTTTCTTACTGCGGTCGAGAACGTAATGCTGGCGCAATATTTCCACAGCATGACGGATGAGAAAGAAGCGACTGAAGCCCTGACCCGCGTGGGGTTGGGCGACCGGGCGAATCACCTGCCGTCGCAACTTTCTGGAGGCGAGCAGCAGCGGGTCTGCATTGCGCGGGCGCTGATCAACGATCCGAAGATTATTCTGGCCGACGAGCCTACGGGCAACCTGGATGCACACAACGAAGAGCTTGTGCTGCGGCTGCTGCGGGAGTTTCACCAGCAGGGGCGGACGATTGTGATGGTGACGCACGATCCGGTGGTGGCGCGTCTGGCGGACCGGCGGATCGAGTTTCATCATGGCAAGATCGAGTCGCAGGAAGTTTTTGCCATGGCCGACGAAGAGCAGTTTGACGAGGTGCTGGAAGAGCTTTGGGTGCTGGCTGAGCATGGGGAGATCGCCGAAGTCGAGCGCATGGAAGTGCACGGGGCGCTGCCGGTGAGTCTAGCGATTGAGAAGATGATGCAAATGGGGCTGGTGGTTTCGGCGCCGCATCCGCCCCTGGCGCATGATCACAAGCCGTTTGTGAATCCGTGCCACGATGCGCTCAAGCCGGTGGCAGCTTCGGTGGGCGATGGCACGTTGATTGTGGAACTGACGCCACGAGGGCGCGAACGGGCCGGAAGTATCATCCGGCGGCACCGGTTGGCAGAGCGACTCTTTACCGACAGCCTGGCGATGGACAGTGAGTCGGAAATCGAGCAACAGGCCTGCAAGTTTGAGCACATTCTCTCGCCGGAGGCAACCGACAAGATCTGTGCCTTCCTTGGACATCCGCGGACTTGCCCGCATGGAGCGCCGATTCCACCGGGGGTATGCTGCGGGATAAGCGGGGAATACGACAATGTCATGAAGCGCTCGCAGGAATTTAGTCGAGAGCCCGGTATTTCCGAGATCAGATGAAATGAACGGTGATGACACGCACAGACTTTCAACGCCTGGCACGATTGCGGTTGCGCGACGCAAAGACTCTCCTGGCAAGCGGCAATAACGAAGGTGCCTACTACTTGACCGGCCTTGCCGTTGAGTGCGCCTTAAAGTCCGCAATCGCGCGAAGAACCCGTCGCCACGATTTTCCGCCAGAACCGAAGTTTGTCCGGGAGAGTGTCTACGTTCACGATTTGAACAAACTACTCGCGGCTGCTGGTTTAGAATCGACATTGAACACAGCGGTCACCAGCAATGCAGCCCTGAAGACCAGTTGGGCGCTGGCAAAAGACTGGAAACCTGAAAGCAGATATCTGCTGGGCGGCTTAAATGGCAGGGAGCTGTATCGCGCCCCGAAATGGAGTTCTTGGATGGCTACGACAACATTGGTAGATCTTGATATCGGTCGGAAGATCATCGTTGCACTCGCACAAGCGAATATTCCGATCAGCGTCGCCTTGTGGGCTTATGTCCCCCAGATCGACGAATGGCAATTTCTTATTGCCACCCCGCTGGTCGATTCGAGGGGACCTAAAGCAGCTTATGAGCGAGTTTTGCGGACTCTACACGATGCAGGAATGGATCCGCAGCTTCCGTGGCGGCGGATTTTTCTCCGCAGTCCGAAAGATCCGGTCTTGAGGTCTCTGGAGAAACAAACCGAGATTCCCGACGGGTCGATTAGCATCACAAAATTCGAGACAATTCCGAGGGGAGATCCGAGCGCATACTACGTTACTTATGATCCGTACCCTAGCGAGACTTTTAGAGCTCTTAACGAACCCGTCGGCGATAGATTTGTTGAGGACGCGTACGTGTACGGAAAGAATTGGATTGCTCCTGGCCTCGATGACCTAAGAGAGTTGCTGTTGAAGCGCTTCCGCTTGAGCCACGACATCGTAGAATCAGCCGTCGAAGAGTTGTCCGCAGGAAAAACAGCCTCGATTCCCAATGTGCAATTGCGCCCCCGGGATCTAAGACGGTTGCGACCAGCCTAGGTGACCACGCGTCGTCCCATCATCGGCGTATTCGACTCTGGTTTTGGGGGGCTGACCGTCCTTAAAGCTTTACTTGAACTTATCCCGGACGCGGACTACCTCTATTTTGGGGATACGGCGCGGCTGCCTTATGGCTCCAAGTCGGTGGAAACGGTGGCGCGGTATGCGGTGGAGGCGGCGCACTTCCTCGAGTCCCATGGCGCCGAGTTGCTGGTGATTGCCTGCAACACGGCGACAGCGCTTGCGCTTGACCGCATCACGGCGGCGGCTCACGTGCCGGTTGTGGGCGTCGTCGAGCCCGGGGCTGAAGCGGCGGCTTCTGTCAGCCAGAATAAGAAAGTCGTTGTAATCGGGACCGAGGCTACGGTCAGCAGCCACGCTTATCGGAAGGCGCTGGAGGCGCGGGGGCTGGCGGCGCGGGAGAAGGCTTGTCCGTTGCTGGTGCCGCTGGTGGAGGAGGGATGGGTGGAGCATCCGGTCACCGAGCAGGTCGCCCGGATTTATCTGGGTGAGGCTTTTGGGGACGGCTTCCATGACGCAGACGCTTTGGTGCTTGGTTGCACGCATTATCCGCTGTTGAAGCCGTTGCTGCATCGGGTGGCGCCGGAGCATGTGAGCGTGGTGGATTCGGCGGAGTCCACGGCGCGGGCGGTCGCGGAGCATTTGCAAAAACTCTTGCCGGCTTCGTCCGTTGGTCGCGAGGAACGGCGGGCGGTGCCCCGGCTGAAGTTTTTCGCCACGGATTCGGTGGAGAAATTCCGACGGTTGGGGGAGAGGTTCCTGGGGCATCCTATCGAGGATGTGCAGCATGTGGATTTGAAGGAGTAGCCCCCCGGGGGCTGAAGCCCCCAATTGATCATGTGCGCTTTACGCAGCGCTAAAAGCGCCGCTCTTCCACGGTATTACCGGCATTGGTAGGACTTCTGCAAGACTTGGAGAGCACTCTCCCAAAAACCTGAGGATGAACCCTCCGGCGATTAGTTTTGCGCGCAAGATTCGGATAGCCATTCCGACATCCCACAATTACTGTGTCCCACAGGCTGGCTGGTCAGTCAAATCAGAAAGCCAAAAGTTAAGAGAGACTATGCATCCGCTCGACAATGTTATTTGGCAAGCGCTGACCACGCGGCAGGTTGAGTTTGCGGAGGGATCCGGCCAGGCGCACCGGTTTACGCCGGAGGTCTCACCGCTCGCCGCATTTCGCGAGTGCACGCTAGAAGGCTACGAGTCGCTGGCGGGACTGGTGGACGCGCGGACGACGATTGGGCTTTTCCTGGAAGCCGCTTATCAGCCGCAGGCCGGATGGAGTTTCGTCGCCGGCGCACCGATGCCGGAAATGGTTTGCGAGGACGACGGCGTCGCATGGGCACCGGCTGCCGGGCTGCGCGCGGCGGACAGCCCCTTCGACCCCGCTCAGGGCAGGCGTGGGCGGCTATCCCCACATGAGCCAGAGCCCGAGATCGTCGAACTCGGCGTTGCGGATGTGCCCGAGATGATGGAACTGACGGCGCTGACCAAGCCGGGGCCGTTCGGCAAACGCACTCATGAACTGGGCACGTACCTGGGAATTCGCCGCGACGGAAAACTTGTTGCCATGGCTGGTGAGCGGTTGAAGGTTTCTGGTTATACCGAAGTGAGCGCTGTGTGCACGCACCCGGAGCACACCGGACACGGCTACGCCCGCATTTTGACTATGGAGGTGGTGAGGCGCATCCGCGGTCGCGGCGAGACTCCGTTTCTGCACGTTCGGGGAGATAATGTGCGGGCGATTAAACTGTATCAGCGGTTGGGATTTAGCCAGAGAGTGCTGCTGCACTTTGCGGTGCTTCGCAAGGCTGCAGCTTAACTAGAAACCATCTCATAAATCCTCAACAGTCGGAGGCGAGCATGCCTCAGGGGCTAAAGCCCGCGTCTTTATTGGCTCTGGGCTGCACGGCTGAAGCCGTGCCCTTCCCAAAACGATTTATGAGATAGCTTCTGGGGGAGAACTGTGAGTCTCAGTACAAGTGGAAGTCGACTTCGACGGCGATCTCGACCGCTACCGGGTGACCGTCTTTCTGGCCGGGCTCGAAGCGCCAGGTCTTGACGGTCTCGATGGCTTTTTCGTCGAGGCCCATGCCGAGGGAGTTCGCCACGCGAATGTTGGTGGGACGGCCATCGGCTGAAACTACTACCAGGAGTGTGCAGGTTCCCTGGTACTTGGCTTTGCGCGCCTCTTCAGAAAATTCCGGATCAGGAGAGTAAATCGCTCGCGGCGGAGCTACTCCCTTGCCAGGGCGATATACACCGGCGCCCATGCCCATGCCCTCGCCGGGGCCAACTCCGCGTCCGGTTCCCGAGCCGACGCCACCGCCGGAGCCAGAACCGATACCGCTGCCCGATCCGGTGCCGTTTGAGGGAATGACGGCGGAGGATTTGGGATCGCCAAAATTCGGCATATTTATTTTGGCAACCTGGATGTCGGGCGGCACCATCACGGTGGGTTCAACCGCCAGCTTCGGGTTGAGATTCCGGATAACCGCTGCGGGCGGAGTGATCTGCGCCTGCATGGAGAACTTCGGCAATTTTCCCTTCGAGGGCTGCAGCACATCGCGATCGCCACCACCGCCGCCACCGCCAGCTTGAGTCTTGGCGGGTTTCATCGGGATAAAGTCACCGGGATCGATCAACTGGGTGGAGACTTGGTTCTTGGCCTCGACCTTGGTGACAATGCGTCGGCCGAGAATGGTGCCGCCGATGATCAATCCGATCACGATTACGTGGGCGACGGTCGAGCCCAGGGCGCCGTTCTTTTTGTAGTTGTAGAAGCCCCAGATGTCTTTGACCGGGATGGGCTTCGATTCCAGCTTTAGCGGCGGAAGTTTCTTGGGAAAGAAGAACTCGTCCAGGCCGCGGAACAGTGACTTCCACAGGGGCTCAAAGGTGTCGGGAGCCAGCAGGAGGTGCAGTTCCGGCTCGGCGCTTGGGCTCGAACTGACGTTCGGATTCACTTCGGTAGATGCCATGTTCCCGGGTTCGATTCTCCCTACTGGGCAATGCACGGGCTAGCTTTTGGGCGACGTCCCTCATACACAGATGAGCCGTCTTTCCAACAAGTTGCCTGTTTAAATTCTTCTCTGGTTTCTCGGTAGTTTCTCAGGGTCGGACCTGGGCCACCCCCACGGGTGGGATCAAGCTCGAACCTTGGCTGCTGCTAAAATTGTACCTCTTCTGTCTGTGGTTTACGAAGTGTATTTCCGAGTTCCTTAGGAACGTGTACTTCCTAGTGACTTCTGGTATTGTCTCAAATTCGACTCGGGCGGCGGTGTGCGCACGGGAGATCCCCTTCGACTTCGCTCAGGGCAGGCTCTCGTCCCGCTGGAGAAAACGGGGGCCTTCGGGATGACGTCAAGGGAAATGAGATCGGTGAGTTTGCACACGTCGCATGGACGTTCGCAGCGCTGCTCCCTATAATGAAAAGATTCAAACATTTGGGAGAACCTTACCGGGTGCCGCTCGAACTGAAAGCCACCATCAATTTGCCTAAGACCGCCTTCCCCATGAAGGCGAACCTGCCCCAGAACGAGCCGAAAATGCTGGCGCGATGGGAGGAGACGCGGATCTACGAGCGCATCCGGGAGGCCCGGAAAGGCTCGCCCACATATATCCTGCACGATGGCCCGCCCTATACCAGCGGCCCGATTCACCTGGGCACGGCGTTCAACAAGTGCCTCAAGGATTTTATCGTCAAGTCGAAGACTATGTCTGGATTTGACGCGCCTTATGTGCCGGGATGGGATTGTCACGGGCTGCCCATTGAGATCAAAGTCGATAAGGAACTTGGCGGGAAGAAGCTGCAGATGCGTCCGACGGACGTGCGCGCGGAGTGCCGCAAGTATGCCCAGAAGTTTCTTGATTTGCAGCGGCAGCAGTTCAAGCGGATCGGCGTCTTCGGGCGCTTCGACCGGCCTTACGCCACGATGAATCCGCAGTATGAGTCGGTGGTGCTCTCGACGTTCTTCTCGTTCTACGAAAACGACTTTGTCTACAAGGGGCTGCGCGCCGTCTATTGGTGCATGCACGACGAGACCGCGCTGGCCGAGGCGGAGGTCGAGTACGAGAACCACACTAGCCCTACCGTGTGGGTGAAGTATGGGTTGCTGGACGATCCGGCGAAGGTCTTTTCTTCGGAGATCGGCGCGGCGCTGGCGGGGAAGAAAGTTTCTACGATTATCTGGACGACCACTCCGTGGACTTTGCCGGCTTCGATGGCGGTGGCGTTTCATCCGGATGAAGAGTACGTCGCTTTGGAATCCGGAGGGGATGTTTACATTGTTGCGGCGAAGCTGGCGAAAGATGTCGCGGAGAAATGCGGGCTTGTCGATCCGCGAGAGTTGGCGCAGTTCCCCGGACGCAAGCTGGAGCGGCTGAACTTTCAGCATCCATTTCTCGATCGCAAGATTCTCGGCGTGTTGGCTGACTATGTCACCATGGACACTGGGACGGGCGTGGTTCACACGGCGCCGTCGCACGGCGCGGAGGACTTTGCCACCGGCGTGAAGTATGGTCTGGACGCGACGAGCCACGTCGACGAGAAGGGCATCCTGCGCAATGGGCTGGCAGAGTACAACGGCCAGTATGTTTTTAAGGCGAATCCAATCATTATTGAGCTGCTGCGGAAACGCGGAGCATTGCTTCACTCCGGGGAGCTGGAGCATTCTTATCCGCATTGCTGGCGTTGTCATAATCCGGTGATCTTTCGGGCGACCGAGCAGTGGTTTATCTCGATGGAGACGCCGATGCCGGGCGCGAAGGAAAAAGACGATACGCTGCGCGCCCGCACGCTGGAAGATATCAAGGGCGTGAAATGGGACCCGGCGTGGGGCGAAGAGCGGTTGTCGAACATGATCGCCACTCGGCCTGACTGGTGCATCTCGCGGCAACGGGTATGGGGCGTGCCGATCGCAGTTTTTCTTTGCGAGAGCTGCGGAAAGCCGCTCAACGACAAGGCCATCAATCGCAAGGTGGTTGAGCTGTTTGCGCGTTCGGGCGCCGACGCGTGGTTCACTTCGGAGTCCGATTCGATTCTTCCGGCCAGCGCGAAGTGCCCGCATTGTGGCGGGACGAAGTTTGAGAAGGAAACCGATATCTTCGATGTGTGGTTGGAATCGGGTGCGAGCTACCTGGCGCTGATTGGGGATGAGCCGTCGTATCCCTGGCCGTCTGATCTTTATCTGGAAGGTGGGGACCAATACCGGGGGTGGTTCCAGTCGTCTCTGCTGTGCGCCATGGGGACCCACGCTACGCCGCCCTACAAAGGCGTAGTCACGCCGGGGTGGACGCTGGACGAAAAAGGTCAGGCCCTGTCGAAGTCGCGGGGGAACGACGTGGATCCGGTGGATATCGCCAACCGGCTGGGCGGAGAAGTGGTGCGGCTGTGGGTTGCGTCGGTGGACTTCCGCGAGGACGTGGTTGGGTCCGAGAAGCTGATGCAGCGGGTCGCGGAAAATTATCGCTCGATCCGAAACAATCTTTTCAAGAATGCGCTGGGGAATCTGTACGATTTCGACCCTCAAAGCAACGCGGTTCCATTCGAGAAGATGGAGGCGCTCGACCGGTACATGCTGCGGCAGGCCTGGGCGTTGGCGCGGGACATCCGCAACTGGTATGGAGAATTTGCGTTTCACAAAATCTACCATCGCGTGAATCATTTCTGCGTGGTCGATCTGAGCGCGTTTTATTTTGACGTGATCAAAGACCGGTTTTACACCTATGCTCCCAACTCCGCGGGCCGGCGCTCGGCGCAGACAGCGGTGTGGCGCATCTGCGAGGCGATGACGCGGCTGATGGCGCCGATTCTCAGTTTTACCAGCGAAGAGGTCTGGGGGCATTTGCCGAAGGTGGCTGGCCGCGCTGAAAGCGTGCATCTGGCGCTGTTTCCCAAAGCGGCTGACGTGCTCGGGGACGCTTCTGTAACAGAACAGGACGCTCAGCAGGAACAAGACTGGGCTACGCTTCTGCTGGTACGGGAGCAAGCTCTGAAGGCGCTGGAAGAGGAGCGGAACAGCAAGCGAATTGGCAAGAGCCTGGAGGCGCAATTAACAGTTACGGCGGCGGATCCCGCATATTCGGTGCTGGCGCGTTATCGAGAGCAGTTGCGTTATCTGTTCATTGTTTCCGCGGTCAGCTTGGTGCAAGGCTCGGGCAATGGAACGGGAGGCGTCCGCGTCGAGGTGAAGAAGGCAGATGGGGCGAAGTGTGAGCGCTGCTGGAATTACTCGACTCGTGTCGGAGAAGACAAGGTGTATCCCACGATTTGCGAGCGGTGCAGTGCGGTGCTGAAGGAGATCGGATAGCCAAGACGTCTTGGGATCCTTGCCAGAGTGAGACACTTTACAGGACTTCAAAATCCCCACCCTGCGCGAAGAACGCGCAAGGGTGGGGCACCCGCATCTGATCTGAGATCAAGAGAACTGTGAACTGGCGAAAGCTGCGAACGTTTCTGATTACGGTGCTGGTTCTGTGCCTGATCCCCGCCACCCGGTATTACCAGATCGATGTTCCGCTGATCCGTTTTCTGAGAGGCGCGCACGTTGATCCGTTGTCGCTTCATCTCGCCGGCGAGTTTGTCGAGAGCAATCTTGGAACTCAACTTGATCCGGATGGTTCGGTGACCGTGCGCATGATCGCGCAGCAATATCTGTTCATCCCACATTGCATTCTGGTGCCCGCGGGAGTTCCAGTTCATCTGCGCATCACCAGCGCCGACGCCGTTCACACGCTTACCTTCAACGGCACAAACTATGCCGTAGAGGTGTTGCCGGGGACAGTGCGCGAGGCGCAACTGGAGTTTCCTCGTCCGGGAGAATACAAGACGGTGTGCCGCGAATTCTGCGGGGCGGGACACTACGCCATGCGGTCGGAGTTGAAGGTCGTACCGCGGGAGCAGTTTCCTGTCTTGCGGCCGGAAGAGAGGGGGAACTGTGCGGCGCAATAATCGGCAGTTCCCCTCTGGTTGGATTGCGTGGCTCACTGCGATTACGCTTACGGCGAGTTCCCTCTTTCTCTTTGCCGGCGACGCATCCGACGGCATTCCCTCCTACGTGGCGTGGACGCCGGAGACCATTGCGGCTGCATCTTCGGGCGATGCTTTTCGGGGGATGCTGCTGGCGAAGCGCTGCGATCACTGCCATGGGGCGGAAGGCTTCAGCGCTGTGGCCTCGACTCCGAACCTGGCGGGGATGGACAAGCTTGCAATCTGGAAACAACTCCAGGATTTTCGAGCGCACAAACGGCTGTCGCGGGCGATGGTGCCGATCGCGGAGTCGCTTTCTTCCCGGGACTTGGCAGACGTGGTTGCTTACTACGCGAAGCTGCCCGTCTTTTCCGATCTTCAGGACAACCGGGTTTTTCCGCAGGCGCGGCCTGATGCGGGTCATGCGGGAGTCGCGTCGCGTCTGGTTTCATTTGGAGATGGAGAGCGGGGGATTCCGCCGTGCCAGGCTTGTCATGGGCCGGTGGCTTATCGTCCGGGAGTTCCGTCGTTGGCGACGCAGAATGCGGAGTATGTTCTGAACCAGTTGGAAGCGTTCGCGAGCCGGGGTCGCGCTAACGACATCAACATGCCCATGAGAACTATTGCGGGTCTGCTGAGCGAGGACGAACGGCGGGCGTTGGCGGAGTACTACGGGGCGGGGTTGGGGCTGCAGCCGGGGAGCGCAACCGGGCCGAAGTAGTTCAAGGATTGCGACCCATCGTTTATGGCTTGACCGTATACAGCGTCATCATTCCCATATCCATGTGTTCCTCGACGTGGCAGTGATACAGCCAGGTTCCGGGATCGTCGGGAACCATGTCCACGGTCTCCATCTGCGCCGGCCCCAGAAACAGCACATCGGTGCGCTTGCCATGGTCGAGGACCACGTTGCCGTGCCAGTGCGGCGTGTGGAAGTTGGCGCCTTCTCCCATGGTCAACAGGTACCAGCGCACGCGTTCGCCATTCTTCATCGTCATCCTCGGCCCGTTGGCGTAAATGTATCCGTTGATCGTGCCCTTGAAGTTGGCGGCCGAGAAACCACTTCCCGCACCGGCAAAATTCCCTTCGGCGTCGGCAGGAACAAATTCCAGTTTGTTCACTCCCTTGGGATCGGTAGTGTAGGTCTGGATATTGTGATCGAGATACCAACTGGTGTTCTCGTCGAAAATCATGTAGAGATTGACGAACTCGCGATCCACATCTTTTGGCTTGCCATCGGGCCCGGCCATGCCGCGCGCAGTAATGATGATGGCGCCAACCAAACCGCTCTCCAGCGCCGCATTCCCGTGCGAGTGATAAAGCCAGACCAGAGAGCTGGGGTCGCCCGGGCCTGGGCCCGCGCGCTCGGGCACTTGCCAAACGTAGGTGTGAGTGTTTCCCGGCGGCACGTCATCGTCGGCCTTATCGTTGCCTGAGGTACCATCGTCGTAGTTGGCTCCCTCGGAATCTTTGTTATAGAAGACGCCGTGAGAATGCATGCTGGCGGGATGAGTAGCGTTGTTTTTGAAGACCACGCGGATGGTGTCGCCCACTTCGGCGCGCAGGATCGGTCCGAGAATTCCGGCATGTTCCCACTCCGGAGCGCGGGGCTTCAGCCTGGCGAAGGTCTCGTCGGTATATTCGCGGTAGATGGCCTTGCGATAGGTGGTGCCGATGCGATGGGGACCCTGTTCGGTGAAGACCTTGGCATAGCCCTCGAACTTCATGCCCATCATCTTGTTCACACCGTCCGGCGCGTAGTTCCAATCCACTTCATCGGCGGCGACGTAGTAGGCGTGAACTTTGCCCTGAGGCGCTGGAACTGAGGGTTTCGAGTCCCCACCAAATGCGGAGGCGCACAATAGGCATAACGAAACCACCCCGAGACGAGCGAATGCGCTGGCCATGGTCTGGGCTCCTGGAAGCTAGATATAACCGTGCTCGTGAAAACTGAGGGCAAAGTCTACCACAAATGTGGGTTGTTGTGTGGGCACTTTGCGGAGCACTATCGCCGGGACGAATTGAAGCCCTTGCCGACAAGCTCGTTAAGAAGAAGATCCTCCGTTTGGAGGGTCTTTCTTGCAAACGTGAAGGTCAGCGTTACCGCAATTCTTCCATCGCCGCTTCCAGCGCTTCCCTGCCGGGGCGGGTCAACGACTCGGGTAGCGTGGCTAGGGGCTGGTCGACCATGTTCAGCATATCGAGGAACGTGGGGGCCTTGGTGTTGACGTAGAACACTCCCGTCAAAACCTCGCCTTTGTCGTGGGCTTCGGTCAGGCGGGTCATGGCCCGGATGCGGTCGGTCGGGTCATAGTCTTCCTCCAGCTTGCGCAGGCGCAGGCTGGAGCCGTCGTGCATGGTGACGTTAGCTGTGGTTCCGGGATCGTATTCGACATCAATTTCTTCGAAGGCGGGGACGAAGCTGATCTCCTGAAGAATCTCTTCGTGATCTTTTACGTATTTGTAGGATTTGGTTGAGCCCTCATGATCGTTGAAGGTGACGCAGGGCGAAACTACATCGAGCATCACGGTGCCTTGGTGCGCGATGGCGGCCTTCAGCATGGTGCTCAACTGGCGCTTGTCGCCGGAGAAGGAGCGGCCGACAAAGGTTGCGCCCAACTCGATGGCCAGGCCGCAGGTATCGATCGGTGGGAGATCGTTGATCACGCCTGACTTCAGCTTCGATCCGAGATCGGCGGTGGCTGAGAACTGGCCCTTGGTGAGGCCGTAGACGCCGTTGTCCTCGATGATGTAGATGAGAGGAAGATTGCGGCGCATGAGGTGAACGAACTGACCGATGCCGATGGAGGCGGTGTCGCCATCGCCGCTGACGCCGAGCGCAATCAGATTTCGGTTGGCCAGCATGGCGCCAGTCGCTACCGAGGGCATGCGTCCGTGCACGGAGTTGAAGCTGTGCGAGCGGTTCATGAAGTAAGCGGGACTCTTCGAGGAGCAGCCGATTCCGCTCATCTTCACGACGCGCTCCGGTTGCACCCCCATGTCATACATGGCTTCGATGATGCGCTCGGAAATGGCGTTGTGACCGCAGCCGGCGCACAGGGTGGTCTTGCCGCCCTTGTAATCGAGAACGCTCAGGCCGATGCGGTTATTTTTCGGTTCAGCAGTTGGCGTGGTCGCCATTACTTGCCCTCCATGGTGCTTAATTCGTCGGTGACGGAGCGCGCATCGAGCGGCAAGCCGTCGAGATGGGCGACGCTGCGCAGGCGCGTGGTTAGTTCGGGCTTCAGGTCGAGCTTGAGCAGGCTGAGCATTTGCGCGTCGCGGTTCTGCTCGACGACATAGATGCGATCGTGCTGCTCGATGAAGTCGTGGACTTCCCGCGTGAAGGGATAGGCCCGCAAGCGCAGGTAGTCGGTCTCAATCGCGTACTCATTGCGCAACTGGTCGCGGCTTTCGATGATGCCCCAATGCGAGGTGCCGTAGGCAATGATGCCGATTTTCGCGTTCGCACCCTTGAGAATCTCAGGCCGCGGCACGAAGGAGCGCGCTGTTTCAAACTTGCGGTTGAGGCGCTCCATGTTGTTTTCGTAATCGTCGGGGCGCTCGCTGTAACTGGAGTGATCGTTGTGGCCGCTGCCGCGGGTGAAGTAGGCGGCCGCGGGGTGGTTGGTTCCGGGCAGAGTGCGGTAGCCCACGCCATCGCCATCCAAATCTTTGTAGCGGGCAAAGCCGCCGAGCTTATCCAGATCTTCCTTGGAGAGCACTTTGCCGCGCTTGATTGGCGTAGTCGGATATTCGAAGGGATCGGACATCCAGTTGTTCATGCCGAGATCGAGATCGGACATGACGAAAACCAGCGTCTGGAACTGCTCGGCCAAGTTGAAGGCTTCCGACGCCATGCTGAAACACTCAGCCACGGAGTTCGGAATCAGCATGATATGTTTGGTATCGCCGTGGGAAAGAAAAGCGGTGGAAAGAATGTCGCCCTGCGAAGTGCGCGTGGGCAGGCCGGTCGAGGGACCGACGCGCTGGATGTTCCAGATCACGCCAGGAATTTCGGCGTAGTAGGCCAGGCCGGAAAACTCCGACATCAAAGAGATGCCCGGACCTGCGGTTGCGGTCATGCTGCGCGCGCCTGCCCAGCCGGCACCGATCACCATGCCGACGGCGGCCAACTCATCTTCTGCCTGAACAATGGCGAAAGTCGCCTTGCCGTCGGGGCCGATGCGGTACTCCTTCATGTAGTCGATCATGGTCTCGACCAGCGATGACGAGGGCGTGATGGGATACCAGGTGACCACGGTGCATCCGGCAAACATGCTGCCCAGGGCCGCGGCGGAGTTGCCGTCGATGATGATCTTGCCCGCAGTCTTGTTCATGCGCTCGATGTAGAACGCTCCACGTTTCTGCAGACTCGCCTTGGCGTAGTCGAATCCAGCTTGGGCGGCGGCCATGTTCAGGTTGGCCGCTTTTACTTTCTTGGCAAACTGCTTGCGGATGGCCTTCTCCACCTCGCCCATATCGATTTCGAGGAGTTGCGCGACCACGCCCACGTACACCATGTTCTTGACCAGCTTGCGCAGCTTGGCTTCCGGGCAGACCGCCGCGACGATCTTGTCGTAAGGGACGGAATAAAAAATCAGGTCGTTGCGGAGTTTGTCGAGCGCGAGGGGTTCATCATAGAGAACGGACGCGCCCGGGTCCAGGGACATGACGTCGTCCTGGGCGGTTTCGGCGTTCATGGCCACCAGGAAATCGATTTCCTTCTTGCGGCCGATGTAGCCGTCCTTGTTGGCGCGGATCGTGTACCACGTGGGCAGGCCGGCGATGTTCGAGGGGAAAAGATTCTTGCCGGAAATCGGCACGCCCATCTGAAAAATGGCGCGCAATAAGACTGTGTTGGAACTTTGCGACCCTGAGCCATTCACCGTGGCAACCTGAATGCTCATGTCATTGACGACGCGCTTGCGCCCCAATTGCCCGCCCGTACCTTGCGGCGCAACATCCGTAGTGGGCATCCCTACACCTTCCTTCAATTAAGGGCGAAGTGATCCGCCCGAATTCGACTTGAGGGGAACAGATAATTATACGGCGGCCAGCGTTCCCTCGGCACGCCTAATCGCCCGCCGAAAGCCGGGAGGAATCCAGTTGGGAACGGGAGGTTACTATCACTCGGGACTCGCCACTCGGGACTCACTACTCGGTTTTGAAGAACTGAGCGATGGTGCGAAACTTATTATATCGTGACACGAGCAAATCTGCAGGGGGGATTTTCTTGAGCTCGGACAAGTGCTTCTGCAGGCTGACATCGAGCAAATTAGCTGCGGCTTCGTGGTCGCGGTGTGCTCCGCCTTCGGGTTCAGGAACGATATCGTCGATGCAGCCCAGTTCGGCGAGATCGGTCGCAGTGATGCGCATGGCCTCGGCGGCCAACTCTTTCTTGGTGGCATCGCGCCACATGATCGCCGCACAGCCTTCGGGGGAAATCACGGAGTAGATCGAGTTCTCCATCATGAGAACGCGGTCGGCCACGGCAATGGCCAATGCCCCACCGCTGCCGCCGACGCCAATCACCGTAGCGATTATGGGGACTTCAAGGCGCGCCATTTCGCGCAAGTTGTAAGCAATGGCCTCGGCTTGGCCGCGCTCTTCCGCGTGGATTCCCGGGTAGGCGCCGTCGGTATCGACCAGGGTGAAGATCGGGCGGCGAAATTTTTCCGCGACCCGCATCACGCGCAGCGCTTTGCGGTAACCCTCCGGGTGCGGCGTGCCAAAATTGCGGTACACGCGCTGCTTCATGTCGCGGCCCTTCTGGGTGCCGACGACCAGAATTTCCTCGCCGTGAAAGCGAGCCATGCCGCAAATGATCGCGGGATCGTCGCCGAAACCGCGGTCGCCGTGAATCTCGCTCCAGTCGGTGAACAGGCGCTCGATGTAATCGAGGGTCTGCGGACGTTGGGGATGCCGCGCCAGTTCCGTTTTCTGCCAGGCAGTCTGCAACGACTTCATCTCCTCCCGGAGGATGTGGACGCGCTCATGAAGTTTCGCGAGCTGACGGTGAGTTTCCTCGTCCTGCCCGGCGGTTGCCTCGATCAGGGCCACCTGGCGTTCGATCTGCTCCAGTTCCTGCTGCGCTTTGTGGGCGGCTTCCATGGTTTCGCTGATGGCGAATTAGTCAGTCAGGTTTCAACTGATCACGCGGACACTGCCGCGCCCGCACAACTGTTCGACCCGGGCGATGAAGGTGCGATCTGGCAGCACATTATAACCCTCCGCCTCCATCACCACCATGAAATCCCCGGCACGTTCCACGTCAAACAACACCCGGGCCTCGCCTTTGCGCTCCCTGAAGAGCGCGTGGAGATCGTCGACCGTGGCCTCGCCGGAGGTTTCGAGCGGCACGCGGATGCGGATGGCGCGCGGCAGCGGAACTTTGGCATCTTCCAGCGGCATGATCTCAGCGGCCGTGATCTTGGGATTGGCGCCTTCTTCGATTCGCACGCCGGCCCGCACCAGCACGGGGACTTCGAGTTTCACTTTGTCGCCGAGGCGCCTGTAGGCCTCGGGGAAAACGATCATATCGATGGAGCCGGACATGTCTTCGAGCGTGGCTTGGGCATAGAACTCGCCGCGCTTGGACTTCTGGATGCGCACGTTGCCGATGATGCCGGCGGTGGCGATGGTTTCGTCCTTGCCCGTGGACTTGGTCATGGCAGCGATTTCGTCGACGCGCAACGCCTGGAGATCTTGGAGTTTGTCTTTGTATTTTTCGAGGGGATGGCCGCTGATGAAGAAGCCGAGGATCTCTTTCTCCGCCGCGAGTCGCGCCTGCTCGTCCCAGTCAGGAATGTTGGGAAGCTTGTCGTTGTTGGCCTCGGACTCCTCTTGCTGGAAGACGCCGAACAGCCCGTGCTGACCAGACTCGGCGTCGCGCTGGGTTTTCTGGGCGCGGTCCATGGCGCGGTCAAGGACGGTCATCAATTGCGCGCGACGGCCAAGGGAGTCCATGGCGCCGCTCTTGATCAAGGATTCAAGCACGCGTTTGTTGAGCAGGCGGAGATCGACGTTCTCGCAGAACTCGTAAATCGATTTGAAGCGACCCAACTTCTTGCGCGCGGCTACGATCGATTCGATCGCGTTGCCGCCTACGTTCTTCACCGCAGCCAGGCCAAAGCGGATGGCGTCGCCATGGGGAGTGAAGTTTGCATCGGAGACGTTGATGTCGGGAGCTTCGACCGCGATACCCATCTCGCGGCATTCGTTGATGTACTTCACCACGTCGTCGGTGCTTCCGGTGACGGAGGTGAGCAGGGCCGCCATGAACTCGACGGGATAGTGCGTCTTCAAGTACGCGGTGTGATAGGCGAGCAGCGCGTAGGCGGCGGAATGCGACTTATTGAAACCGTATCCGGCGAACTGGGCCATGAGATCGAAAATCTTCTCAATCTTCTTCGGTGGGAACTTGCGCTGAGCAGCACCTTCGACGAAGCGCTCGCGCTGCTGCGCCATCTCTTCGGCTTTTTTCTTGCCCATGGCGCGACGCAGCAGATCGGCCTCACCGAGGGAGTAACCGGCGAGGCGGTTGGCGATCTGCATCACCTGCTCCTGATACACGATCACGCCGAGGGTTTCCTCGAGAATCTCTTTCAGCTCCGGCAATTCGTACTCGACGCGCTTGCGGCCGTGTTTGCGGTCGACGAAATCGTCGATCATTCCGCCCTGGATCGGGCCGGGCCGGTAGAGCGCATTGAGCGCGGTGAGATCTTCAATGGAATTGGGCTGGTACTTGCGCAGCACGTCGCGCATGCCGTGCGATTCAAACTGGAAGACGCCGGAGGTCAGGCCTTTGTGAAAAATCTTTTGATATGTCTCCGCATCTTCGAGCGGGATATTTTCCAGCGTGATCGGAGTGCCTCGCGTCTGCAGGATCAGCTTTAACGTGTCGGTGAGAATCGTGAGGGTGGTGAGGCCGAGAAAATCCATTTTCAGCAGGCCCATCTTTTCGATGGCGACCATGTCGAAGGCGGTTACAATTTCGTCGTTCTTTGTCTTGTGCAGCGGGACAAGGTCGGTCAGGGGCTTGGGTGAAATCACGACGCCGGCCGCGTGGACGCCGGAGTTGCGCACCATGCCTTCCAGCTTTTTCGCGGTCTGGATCAGCTCGCGAATCTGCCCATCTTTCTCCATCGCCTCGCGCAGCTGGGCAGAGTCTTCGATGGCTTGGTCGAGAGTGATGTTGAGCTGTGTCGGGATCATTTTGGCGATGCGATCGACATCGCTGTAGGGGATGTCCATGGCGCGGCCAACATCTTTAATCGCGGCCTTCGCAGCCATCGTGCCGAACGTGATGATCTGCGCCACGTTGTCGCGGCCATATTTCTGGGTGACGTAGTTGATCACCTCGCCGCGGCGGTTCATGCAGAAATCGATGTCAATATCCGGCATGGACACGCGTTCGGGGTTGAGGAAGCGCTCAAAGAGCAATTCGTGCTGCAGCGGGTCGAGATCGGTGATGCCGAGGGCGTAGGAGACGAGCGAACCGGCGGCCGATCCGCGGCCCGGGCCTACGGGAATGTCGCGCTCTTTGGCGTAGCGGATGAAGTCCCAGACAATCAGGAAATATCCGGGAAACTTCATCTGCTGGATGATGGCCAGCTCGCGCTCGAGGCGCTGCTCGTAGTCGGAGATTGGGTGCTTCAGTTTGCCCTGCTCGTGGAGAGGGCGCAGCGCCGCCATTCGTCGAGCGAAACCTTCGCGCGTAACGTGCACAAAATAGCTGTCGATGGTGTAGCCGGGGGGGACGTCAAATTGTGGAAACGGAGTAGCCACTTTTTCGAGGCGCAGGCTGCAGCGTTCGGCGATATCGAGAGTGCGGGTCAAAACCTCGGGCGAGTCCTTGAAGACGCGATACATTTCATCGTGACTCTTGACGAAGAACTGATTGCCCTCAAATTTCATCCGCGCCGTGTCGTGGATGGACTTGCCGGTCTGAATGCAAAGCATTACGTCCTGCGCGGGGGCATCGTCCTCGCATAGATAGTGGCTATCGTTGGTTGCCACCAGCGGAAGGCCGAGATCTTTTTCCAACTGGAATAGGCTCGGATTGATCTTGCTCTCCATAGCGAGCCCTTGATTCTGAATCTCGAGATAGAAATTTTCCTTGCCGAAAATATCGGTGAACGTGCCGGCGGCGGCGCGGGCGGCATCGTAGTTCCCTTCCATCAAGCGCTCGGCGACCTCGCCTTTCAGGCATCCCGAAAGTCCGATGAGGCCGCGGGAATGCTCCGCCAGAAACTTCTTGCTCACTCGCGGCTTGTAGTAGAAGCCGTGCAACGAGGCCTCCGAGGTGATCTTCACCAGATTGCGGTAGCCCTCTTCGTTTTCTGCCAGCACGAGGAGATGGTTGTAGGTATCGCCGTCGGGCGGGGTGCGTTCGATGTTGTGATCGTCCTTTTTGCAGATGTAGAGTTCGCAGCCCACGATGGGCTTGACGCCCGCATGATTGGCGGCGTTCACGAAATGCACAGCGCCGAAAATGTTGCCGTGGTCGGTCATGGCCACGGCGGGCATGCCCAGCTCTTTCACGCGGTGGCAAAGTTTTTCGACATCGCAGGCGCCGTCTAACAGGGAGTAATCGGTATGCAGGTGCAGGTGGACGAATTGGGACATAGGGCTCAGTTTGATTTTACGTTGGGGTCATTCTAACGGGAAAGGCGACTGTTGAACGAGCAAGTTATCCACAAAGCTGGGTAGGGGAAACACAAGCCTTTACCACAGGGGTCACGGAGGATCACGGGGTACATCAGCTCGATTTACTGACCCTCATGGGCGCCGGGCAAGCGGAAATCCACGCCGCGGTCTTCGTTGGCCTTGGTGGTGGCTGGAAGGTCAAGGTCAGAGAGCGGAATTTTCTGCGTGTGCTGCGGGTTGAAATTCCACAGAGTTTGCCCGACGATGGCGTAATTGTGTATTTCCTGTTTGTGCTCATCGCGGAAAACCAGCACCGTGGCCGGCACGGCTTCGGTCGGCTCTGCCTGGCGCGGCGGCGGAGGCGCTGAGCGCGCATACAGATCCTGATCGCCCTGCTGGCGCATTCTCTGCTCTTCAAGGCTCTGCTGGTTCATCTCGTTGGCGAGGCCAGTCTGATATTGCTGGTCGTAGTCGAAGGATGAATCGTTGTCCCACCACCAGTCGGGATCGATTCCGCCGCCGAGATAGGGATATCCCCAGCCCCAGCCGCAGCCATACCAGGAGCAGTTGTTACCGTAGCCGTAGGAGCGGAAGCGCACGCCGTTATGGTCGAAATGGCGGAAGCCGCGATTGAAGCCGCGGGAAGATAGCGGCCCATGGAACGATGAACCCTGTCTGAATGAACGTCCCGAGAAACCGGAACCGGAATGGGTCCCGCTGAAAGCGCGACCGCCGCCGACATGGCCGGAAAACCCGCCGTGCGAAGCGAAGCCTCCAGCGTGTCCGCCGCCGAAGCTATGCCCGCCTCCCGACGCGTGGCCTCCGCCGTGCTGCGCCGAAAGCGCAACCGATGTCATGAGCACGAGCGCCGCAATGAAAAGCGGGCGATGCATAGGGACATTATATGCCCGATTGCGGTTGGGAAATCCAGGAATTTAGCACCCTGCTCCCGGAGGAATTCGGACAGTGTGCAAAAAAATGCGCCTGCCGGGCCCTACCTCTTTTTGGCTTTTGCCTTCTTGTGCGCCGCCTTCTTCGGTTTTCCAGGATGCTTCGCGGCCGGTTTCGCGGGACGCTTCGCAGTCTTGGGTACTGACTTGGCTGGCCTGGCCTTGGCTTCTGGTTTTGCCTTGACCTCCGGCTTGTCTGACGGAGCAGCAACCACTGCGGGTGCGACCGCAGCCGCAGCTTTCCCCTTGCCTTTTGCCGCTTCGCCCTTTTTCCCCGGCACGGCGGCGGGTGCAGCGGCTGCCGCTGCCTTTGGGCCACGCCCGCGCCTAGGCGGTGGAGGCGGAGGTGGTGGGGGCGGCGCGAATGGCTTGAGGAATTTCAGAGTTTCCGTGCGCGAGCGCAGTTTGCCGTCGAGCAGCAGCATGAACACGTCGCGGGCAATCTTGGGATATTCGGGCAGCGCGGGCGTGATCAGCAGTTCCGTCATCTCGGGCAGTGGGATGCGCTGCTGCACTTGCCGCCACTTGGTGAGGAAGTTTTTGATCTTTTGCGCTACGGTCTGGTGCCGCGCAGTCACGGCCAGAAACAGGATCATCTCCGGGCGCGCCGCCGACAGCAGGTTCCAGGTACGCGAGGGCGTTGCCGCTTCCTTGCCGGTCAACTTCTTGGCCAGTTCCTTGGCGTGATCTTCGATGTCGCGCCAGGACTCGACCAAATCCTTGCGCGGAATCTGGCGGCGCAAGTCGGAGATATCTTTGTCGGAAAGTCGCGCCGTCAGGAAATGCATCACCGCCGCCGAGGGATCCACGGTATAGCCGAGATCCACCATCTGTTGGCGGGTCTTCATCAACAGAGCGAGGCCGTTGGTATCCACTTTGGCCGACGACCAGTGCGGGTGGAGGACTTTCAGCCAGTCTTCTTTTTCGAGGGCACGCACTACGTTCAGCGGATCATCTTCATGCGCGAGTTGGGCGATTTCGTGTCCCACAGCGCTGCGCGAGATGTGCTCGATGTAGTTGTTTTCCTTGGCGGCGTTGTAACGCTGCTGAGTGCGTTCCTCAAGCGGCCAGTGAAAGCGCGCCGCAAAACGCGTGGCGCGAATCAGGCGCGAAGGATCTTCCACGAATGAATAGTTGTGCAGGATGCGCAGAAGCTTGGCCTCGATATCGGCCACGCCGTTGAAGGGATCGAGCAGAAGTCCGCGGGAGCCTTCATTGAGCGACAGGGCCATGGCGTTGACGGTGAAGTCGCGGCGGCGCAGATCTTCCTGAATGCTGGCGGGAGCAATAGCCGGCGGTTTCCCGACCTTCTCGTAGGTTTCGGTGCGGGCCATGCCGATCTCGGCTCGGACGTTGCCCGGCAGTACCAGAAAAAGGGTGCGCAGGTCTTCTTCGTGACCGGCGATTTGAGCGCCTGCCTTTTCGAAATCCTTTTGCAGCTTGAGGGGATTGCCCTGGACGGTGAAATCGAGGTCGCGGATGGTGAAGCCGCTAATGATGTCGCGAATCGCGCCACCGGTGAGATAGAGGGTGATGCCCGCGGCGCGGGCTATGTCCTGCACCAGATTGACGCCCTTCAACTGATCCGGCGTCAACCGGATTTCCATGGTGTAAATGTAATCAGCCATTCGTCTTCAGACAACGAACTTCAAGCAGTCCCGCAGGTTGCAGGTTCTTGCACATCTCGGCGACGGATCCCCGTCAGCCAGGGTGTTTTCCACATGATTTCCACAGGATAGCTCGGCCCTGCCCCGGCGATTGGGCTGCAAACTCCAGACAAGCCATTCAATACAAGACACTTATACGGAGTTTAGTCGCGCCAAGGCAACTTAAAGGAATAACACAAGGTTAACAATTTGGCTACTGCCAACGTGGATTCGCGCGAATTTCAGCGAAATAGTGCGAGAATGAGGCGGGCTTCGGATCGGGCTTCGGGCTTCAGCCATCGGGCTTCGGCTGAACCGCAACGCCTTCCTTGCAAAAGAATAGCTTTCGTATTTCTTAGCCGAAGCCCGATGGCTGAAGCCCGAAGCCCGACCATGCCTTCGACCCATAAGAAAGTGATTGTCCGCAAGATGGACCGGGATTCGGTCTCGGGCTACGTTTCGCCGGCGCAATTTGTTAACGAAGGCAAGCTAGAATTGCTGAACACCGCCGGCAACGTGGTCGCGATGGACCTGCGCGAGATCAAGGGCGTTTACTTTGTGCGCGAGTTCGGCGACTCCGAGTCGCTAACCCGCAAGACCTTCACTTCCCGTCCCCGGTCGGAGGGTTTGTGGGTGCGGCTGCGTTTCAAAGACAACGAGGTTCTCGAGGGCCTCATGCCCTCCGATCTCACGCAGAACTTACCGGAAGGCTATCTGGTAAATCCTCCCGACCAGCGCTCGAACACGCAGCGCATCTTCGTGCCGCGGACAGCGCTGGAATCGCTGACGGTGCTAGCCGTCATCGGAGCCACCCGACGTCCGCGACGCGGGCCGACCGACGATCAGCGGCAGGTAACGTTGTTCGAGGAGTGAGTTCGACGGCGGTGCCAGACTCGCGCTAACCGCGCCCTGTGGATATCTTCCGCTTGACCGCCTCCAATCCTTCGACTAAGGTTCTCCGCACTTCCCTCCAAAACTGTCCGCTTAAGGAGAATCCCATGTTATCTAGTAGCTCTTCCGAGCCTGAACGCCGGAACAACCTCACATCCACAATCAAAATCGCCACAAGGGTGCTTCTCATTTCCACGCTAGCGCTCGCTGCGTTCTGTTTGCTTACAGTTCCCATTCATCCGGTCCACGCCAGCTCCGGCGGGTCGCTGTCGCTGGGCACGGTCACGGGGAATACGTTCATGGTGGCGTGCGGGGGCGGCCAGTGGCTGTCAGGCATGACCTGCTATTCCGCCACAATCACAGGATGTGCAAATGTCGACAACATCAACTTTATCTACGGCTATCTGCCCCCGTCTGGAGCTCCGCCGCAGGGCGTCATCACTTACTTCGATGGAGGCGACGGCACCTCCGCCGTTACAGCGGAGCCTTTGAAAGATATGCTGTCCTACTATGCGGGTCAGAACTACGGAGTCGTCGAAATTGCCTGGGGCACCGCATGGGAGCACACGACGAACGCGAATATCCAGAACGCCGCCTGCCGTCCGGCTACTTTCCTGAACTACGTTTACAACAACATCTATCTGCCCATTACGACGGGCAACAACGGCAACCCCAACGCCGGGATGTGTGCTCAGGGATTCAGCGCCGGCTCCACGGCGATCACCTATTCCCTGGCCTACTACGGCGCATTGAATCAACTGGACGCCGTCGAACTGATCTCCGGGCCTGTTCTCAGCGACATCGAACAGGGGTGCGAGGTGCCCCAAATCGGCAGCATCGACATCTGCGATACGGGATGCCAACTGGGCACCGACAAGCCCTGGAAGCTCTCCCCGTCCTACGTGACCGCCGACGCCAACTATGTCAAGGCGTGGACCAACGACAACAGCTGCCAGAACACCTACCCGAACTCAACCACTACCGCTTCGAACCAGAATTGGCTCAACCAGAGCATCGTCGACCAAACGCCCGGCCAGGGACAGGGAGCGGTTCCCACCTTCAGCTACCCAAGCACCGCGATGAGCGGGTGGCTCTGCACCCCGCATCTGGGAAATCTGGGTTCGGACTGCCCCAACCCCAACGACTACTTGCACTGCCCAAACAACTCGAGCCCGCAGGGACAAATCTTCTACAGCCAGGTCACAACCGGAAGCGTACCCTTGAACATCTACTCCGTCGACGGATGCATTAACCCGGAGGGCGCACCTCAAGGAACCGTCGCCGCGCTCGTCGAGACCATAAACGGGGTACCGCAGCCGCTGGGTGGACAGATTGCAATCGAGCAAGATATGGCCGGCGGCCAGTACCTCCCGGCACGGTGCTTCCACCGACCCCACTAAGGCAAACAATATGGCGGTCTGATTCGTGTCAGACCGCCAGTCGGCTTCTTCACGCGCCGGTCCCGGTCAGCTTCGCCGGCTGCGGACTGGCCGTGCCCTGAGGAACAATATAAAGCGCTCCGGATCGCGCACCCTTCTTTGTGGGGGCAAACGTCACGCTCACCTTACAGGCCCCGCCCGGGGGAATAAAACGGCCGGTGCAGTTGTCGGTCTCGGAGAAATCTTTCTTATCGCTGCCCCCAATGGTGATGCTGTTGTAGAGGATCTCCTGGCTGCCTTTGTTGACGGCGGTCACAGTTTGCGCTGGGCTTTTGGTGCCAACTTCTTGACTGCCGAAGTTCAGGCTGGACGGCGAAACCTTTATGGCCGTCCCGCTGCCCGTGAGTTCGACCACCTGCGGCTTCGTGGATGCGCTATCGATAAGGGTGATCAATCCTGTGTGCGAGCCCGCGGACTTCGGCCGAAAAACCGCGGTGATCGTGCAGCTTTCCCCGGCCGGCACTGTGCTGCCGCACGTGTTGCTGGCTTGAAACTCCCCAGAGACCTTGATGAAGCTGATCGAGAGGGCGGCTGTTCCGCTGTTGGTGAGGGTCACAGTTTCGGCTGCGCTCTTCGTGTTGATGAGCTGTGCCGGAAAAACCAGTGGAGCGGTTGGAGAAAAACTTACTGCCCCCGTGTTCAGCAGTGTGATCGCCCCGTAGGTCTCATTCGCTAACACAAAGTCGGGTAGGTGGTCCCCATTCAGATCGCCTACAGCGGGCAGCCCGGATCCTCCAGCAGCAAAGAACTGCGCCGGTTGAAATGTACCGTCGCCATTGCCCCAAAAAACATCCACACCGAATACTCGCTCGCTATCATTCCCCAGCGCCAAGTCCAGTTTGCCGTCCAGGTTCAGATCGCTAACTATCACTGGGCCTGAAAAGCCGGTAGTAAAGTAAGTTACGCCTGGCTGAAAGCTGCCGTCCCCATTGCCGAGGAGAACCGTGACATCACTGCCGTCGTTCGCTATGACCGCATCCAGATTGCCGTCCCGGTTGAAGTCTCCTGTAGCTACCGCCCACGGAACATAGGTCTGCGGGTAGGTAAGCGAATCTTGCAGTGTGCCATCGCCATTACCAAGGAGAACGCCGATGTTGTAGCTGCCACCGAAGAATCCCACAACCACGACGTCGAGCTTGTGGTCGTTGTTGAAATCGCCCACTGCCAGCCATTGAGGCCCGATGAAAGAGTCATTGTCACTCGGCGCCTGGAATGTCCCGTCCCCATTGCCTAAGAGCACGCTGATATATGGCGTATCGATAATGGCGATGTCCATCTTGTGATCGCCGTTAAAATCCCCAACCACAACGAAGCTGCTGTAGTTCGTCGTATTGGAGCTGATCGGAGACTGAAAGGTCCCATCGCCGTTGCCCAGGTAGACGCTCACCGTGCTGGGATTCAGGTTCTCGTTAGCGACAACGATGTCCAGCTTGCCGTCGTTGTTGAAATCCGCAACCGCAAGCGAGTAGGCCAGTTGCGTCGAGTAAAAAACAGCCTTCTGAAATGTTCCGTCACCATTGCCCAGGGACACCGAGAAGCCGCCGTCGTCTAGAACAACGATGTCGAGGTTCCCGTCGCCGTTGAAGTCACCTGTGGCCACGGACCAGGCACCGGACGGGAGCGGATGCGTGGCTCGGGTTTCAAACTGCGCCCAAGCGGGCGCGGCAATCCCCATGAAACAAAGCAACGCAAGAACGATGCTCGGCGCGCGATGAATGCAGAACAGGCTTAGGCGGGCCATGACAAACCTCACTTCCATCTTGACTACGGGCGGGGGAACTAAAGACTGCCGCCTAGCTTACCACGGCTTCCGCTCGCTTCCAAGACTGGCACCGGGTGCAAGAAGGTTCATCCGGAGCCTTTATTCCCTAGTGGAATCAAGCAATTGTGATTGAACGCGTGGGTGAGCTGTGGTTAACTGCAACAGTGCGGTTGGCCCTTCCTAGAGAGCTACAACCAAGGAAAATTTATGTGGATCTTGCCTAAGTCCTGCTTGCCTAAGTCCTGGATAGTGCGCGGCGCGGCCTTGCTGGTTTGGATTTGCCTCGCGAGTGGTTTGGCGGCGGCCGCGGGTGGGCCTCACTACTTGGTGACCAACGATGACGTGCCGGCATTTTTCCCGACCAGCGTCACCTTCTTCACGGTAGGAACGGGCGGTTCGCTAACTCTGAAGCAGCAAGTGCTTACCGGGAACTCGGGCATAAACGGCGGGTTTTTTGGGTCGAACCGGGTGGCCGTGCTGGACAGTGGAAGCACCGGGTGCGTCTTTGCCTCTGAAGCTTCGGCCGGAGACATCGTAGGAATCGTGGTCAGCACTCTGCAGGTCGGCGGCAGTGCTACTGGGTCCGCGACCGATACGGGGCTTTCCAACGGCATCGGGCTGGCGATGAACTCGCAATATCTGTATGCCAGCTTCTCCGACTCGAACACGATTGGAACGTTCCAGGTTCTGCCGGGCTGCACTCTCAGCTTTGTGAATGACGTTTCGGTTGGCGGCCTGCAGGGCGGAGTCATCGAGGCCATGGCGATCCACGGGAACATGATGATCGCCACTTACGGCGATGGCTCGATTGAGTCGTTCGACATCTCGGGGGGCACGCCGGTATCGAATGGAGACAAGCAGAACTCCACGGGCTATGTGAAGTCAGTGGGTTCGACCTATCCCACGAGCGCAGACATTACCAAGGATGGGCGGTTCGCGGTGTTTGGCGACACCTCCACGTCGACGGTGGTGGAAATCTCGGACATTTCTTCGGGCAAGCTGACGAAGACGGTTTACTACAATCTGGGCAAAGCGATCAGCTCCAGCAACGTTATGCTGAGTCCGGATGAGTCGTTGCTCTACATCAGCAACACTCAGGGAGATGTGGTCACGGCGGCGTTCTTCAACAAGACTACGGGGAGATTGTCAGGCAGTTGCGCTTCGGGCTCGCTCAAGGGCTACGTCTCGAACTGGTCGTACCTGGCGTCTTTGGCGACGGCAGGGAGCACGGGGACGGGTGGAGTGTTGTACGTGGCCGAATTTGGCGCGGCGTCCGGCATTGGGATGATTCAGGTGAGTTCGTCGGGCGGAAAATGCACGCTGAAGGAAGCGGCCAATTCGCCGGTCTCTGATCCGTTCAGCACGGGTTTGTTGTCGATTGGGACTTTCCCACCGCGATCTTTTTAGAAGAAATATCGTCCAGAGTTTTGGCTTTCCAGATTCAGGAGTGATACATGCGCATCGTGTCCAAATATTTGCTTGCCATCCTGGTATGTGGATTAACTGTTTCAGCAGCCGTGGCGCAGTGTCCGCCGCGGCCGAACCCGGACACCGTGGTCCACGATGCCTTGAGCCTCACTTCGACGAATGGTGTGTTGAAGGCGGACTTCGTCCTGGGACATTCGGTGGATGCCCAGGGCTATACCCATTACTGCTACAAGTACCAAACCGCAACGGGGATTGTGGAAGCTCCGACGTTGCGCCTCAATCCTGGAGACCAACTGCTGCTGCACGTGAAAGACGACATCACGAGCGACGGCGTGCAGAGTATGAGCGGGATGGACATGTCAGGCGTGCCCGGCACGGTCTGCGGCGATACCGGCACGGCGACGCTCAACTCGACCAACGTTCACTTCCATGGGCTGAATATTCCGCCGAGTTGCCATCAGGACGACGTACTCACCACCTTGATCCAGCCGGGCACGCCGGGCTTTCAATTTAACACCAAGATTCCGACCAACGAGCCGCCCGGGCTGTATTGGTACCATCCGCATATTCACGGCTTCACGGAGTTTCAGGTGAACGGCGGCGCCGCTGGCGCCATTGTGATCGAGGGCATGGACAAAGTTCGTCCGGAAGTGGCGGGGCTCAGGGAGCGCGTCTTCACCATTCGCCAGCAATTCCTGGTTCCCTGGGTTCCCGGCCCCTACGAATTGACCGTGAACTATGAGACTGCGGGGATCATCCAGGGACCTTCCCCCATCATTCAAATGAAGCCCGGGGAGAAGCAGTTCTGGCGCGTGCTGAACGCAAGCCTGCAGAATTTCATGCCACTGCAGGTCTGGTTTAACGACGTGCCACAGCCGCTGCAAGTGATCGCGCTGGATGGATATCCTCTGGCCCAGCCGCGAACGGAGACTACGATCCTGGTGCCACCGGCGGGCCGGGCGGAATTCATTGTGCAGGCTCCTCCCGCGGGAGCGAAGGCGCTATTCATGACGCTGAATTACGCCACCGGGCCAACCGGCAACCCGGACGTGGAAACGCCCCTCGCATCGATCCAATTGAACAGTGACAGCGCGACCGAAGAACCGGTGTCCCATGCTCCTGCACAGCCGATATCGATGGACCACCTGAAGTTCGCGGGCTTGAAGGACGTAACTCCCACCACAATACGGAAGCTTTACTTCTCCGAGGAATTTGGTGGAACCAATGGACCGATCCAGTTCTATGTCACCGTTGACGGACAAAAGCAGAAGGTCTTTGAAGCTAATGAACAGCCGGTGATCACCACCAAGGTGGGAGCGGTAGAAGACTGGACCATCGAAAACCGTGCGCTTGAAACCCATGCGTTTCACATCCACCAGATTCACTTCAAGGTGCTGGAGGTGGATGGAAAGCCGGTGCCGGACCAGGACCTGCGCGACACCATCGAAATTCCTTATTGGAGCGGGACTGGTCCTTATCACAGCGTGAAGGTGCGCATGGATTTTCGCGACCCGACTACGGCGGGAGTGTTTGTGTTCCACTGCCACATCCTGCTGCATGAGGACCTGGGCATGATGCACAAGATCCTCGTCGAGCCCTAGCGGATCATTGCAAATAAATTGAAAGGTGTGACCGATGCGAAATAAGATTTTGCTGGTTCTGGGCGGAGCTTTGCTGGCGACTGCTGGATATTTGTATGGAAGCCGGAAGACGGCCGTGGCCTATGCCGGCGCGCAAGCGCAGGACCGCGGCGAGAAATCGTACCGAGCCCCGACCCAAGGCAGCGTGCCGAAGTCGTATGGCCGGCTGGTGGCCGCGATTCCCGATCAGATCGGTACCGGCGTGATCTTCGAAGACAGTGAGGGCGTGATTCGCTTCGTCAGCATGACCGGCATGAAAGAAGGCGAACTGGCGCGCTATGACCAGACGCCGACGCATGGCGGAATTCCAAAGTCCTACGGCCGTCTGGTCACGGCGGTGGTGAACTCTGAGGGCACTGGCCTGATCTTCGAGGACAGCCAGGGTGTGATCCGCTTCGTCACCATCACCGGCAAGAGCGAGGGAGAACTCACCCGGTTTTGATCTGCCGACGGCCCTTCGCCGTTATTTCTGTTATTGCAAACCGCTGAAACTTGGGGTACAAAGGCTGTTCCATGGCGCAGGTTTAATCTCCTGCGCCGGGAGAGCGGTCGGGCACAACCCTTCCTCCTGGCCCGCTGGTCTCGACAGGCTAGCCACATCTCCAGGTAAAGGTGTCGATGTTATGACGGCCCCCTCTTCGTCTATTCTCAACCCACTCCTCGCAGTCTGTTTCCTCGTCGTGATTTTCGGCAGCCCAGCATTTGCGCAGGAAGCAAGCGCTCCGCAGCCGGCTTTGCTGGCAGGGCGGCAGCCGCTAATCACACAGCCGATCAACGAAGCACAACTTACCGTTCTCAAGGGCAACACGCATCTCTTGGCACGTCCGGAGTTCGACCTGGGGACGGCGCCGGCCACATTGCCGATGCAGCGCATGTTGCTGGTGCTGAAGCGGAGTGCGGAGCAGGAATCGGCGCTGCGGAAGTTGCTTGATGACCAGCAGGACAAGGCTTCACCGAACTATCACAAGTGGCTGACCCCGGATCAGTTTGGCAAGCAGTTTGGGCCCACCGACGGTGATATCCAGACGATTACTTCGTGGCTGCAGTCGCACGGATTTCAAGTTGGAGCGACGAAGGGGCGGACAGTGCTGGAGTTCTCCGGCTCGGCCAGCCAGGTGCAGGAAGCGTTTCACACCACGATTCATAAGTATGTCGTGAATGGCGAGCAGCACTGGGCGAATGCGGGTGACCCGGCGATTCCGACGGCGTTGACGCCGGCGGTGGCAGGGGTGAAAACGCTGCACAATTTCCTGAAGAAACCAATGATTCATGTAGCGGAGAAGTCGATTCCCGCGAAGTTCGTTCCGAAGTCCCTACCACTGTTCACAGCCGGGAACGGGCTGCACGCACTCGGCCCAGAAGATTACGCCACGATTTATGGTGCTAAGACCGTGCTGCAGGGCGGGATCGATGGAACCGGAATCACCATCGCGGTCATCGGGCGAAGCAACTTGTTCAACGACGGAACGGGCCCTGGAAGCGATGTTGCGGAATTTCGCAGCGTGTTTGGCTTGCCCCCCTCTGCCTCCGCCTTGGGCGGGGGCCTCAACATTGTCCTCAATGGCCCCGATCCTGGAGATCTGGGCGGGGATGACGAATTGGAAGCCACGCTCGATGCCTCCTGGTCTGGTGCGCTCGCAACGGGAGCCCAAATCGATTTCGTAGTCTCAGCAACAACCAACACCACTGACGGCATCGACCTCTCTGAGCTCTTCATCATCGAAAACGATCTAGGCAATGTGATGACCGAAAGCTTCGGCATATGTGAGGCCGATGCCACCTCGGCTGATGGTCAAGCCATCACACTTCTCGCGGAGCAGGCTGCCGCACAAGGCATCACCTACATGGTTTCCACGGGAGACACTGGGGCTGCGGGCTGCGACAACCTCGGCGAGACCGTAGCGCAGGGTCCGGTTTCCGTGAGTGTTCTGGCGTCCACGCCGTTCGCAGTAGCCGTTGGCGGCACCATGTTCAGCGAAAACGGCAACGACGCCGCCTACTGGAGCACGACCAACGACGGCTCTTTGGGATCGGCTTTGTCCTACATTCCAGAGGATGTCTGGAATGAAACCTGCACCACGCAATGCGCGCAGGGTCAGCCGCCCTTGGCCGCCGGCGGCGGTGGCGCCAGCGCTGTCGCCAGCGGGTTTTTCGCAAAGCCCTCGTGGCAGTCAGGGGTGAGCGGCATCCCCAACGATAACGCGAGAGACATTCCCGACGTGTCGCTGACGGCTGCAGGCCACGATCCCTACCTGCTGTGCCTTGAGGGCTCCTGCGTTCCCGATGCACAGGGCAATATATCTTTCGCCGGAGTTGGGGGAACATCGGCGTCCGCGCCATCCTTCGCCGGAATTGTGGCACTGGTCGACGAGAAGATGGGCCAGCTTGCGCCTCCGGATAACAGCCCGCGTCAGGTCTGGCTAACTATGTGCTGTACCCTTTGGCTTCGATCCAACAAAACGCGGGAACCGCTTGCAACGCGTCTACCACTCCCTTGCCGAACAGCGCCTGCGTCTTCAACGACGTAACCGTCGGCAACAATTCGGTTCCCGGAGAGGCCGGCTATCCCAGCGGCCAGTATTCCGCTAGCGTGGGCTATGATCTAGCCTCGGGCCTGGGCTCGGTAAATGTCACGAACCTCGTCAATGCTTGGACCAGCGTCTCCTTCCGACCGACCACCACCACTCTAACGCTCAACGGAGGGACTACCCCGATAACAATCGCTCACGGCACACCAGTGACTGTAGGTATCGCAGTCACGCCAAACAGCGGAACCGGAGCTCCTTCCGGAGACGTCTCTCTGCTTGCCGCGACGAACCCAAGCGATATCCTAATCTCTGGCCAGGTCGCCGTAGCAAGCTTCTCGCTGAACGCTAGCGGCACGGCGTCCGGAACCACCAACGAACTCCCCGGAAGCGGTCGAACGAGTAACGGCTATTTCGTTACTGCGCACTACGCGGGTAACTCAACTAGTGCCACCACCGGGGTTTTGGCACCCAGTGATTCCTCGCCCGGAGTTCTCGTCATCGTTACGCCGGAAAACAGCACTACGACCGCCTCCGGTGTCGACGGGAATAGAAATCCCATCTCGGGCGGCACGTTTCCGTTCGGCACTTTTTTGTTTGTGCGTGCCGACGTAGCCGGTCTCTCGGGCCAAGGAGTGCCCACGGGACAGGTTAGCTTCACTGACAGCGGCACATGCAACGGAGCACCCTGCGCTTTTCCCGGACAGATCTTCTCAAACCCCGTCCTAAACCCCTCCCCGCTGAACAGTCAAGGCAGTACATCAATCGGTCCTGGGGCGATCAACTTTGATGCTGGCAATCACAGCATCTCAGCCAGTTACCAGGGAGACAACAGCTTCAATCCTAGTACTAGCACGGCTCCAGTAACCTTCACGATTGAGCCCGGATTCACTGCGGTCTCCGGTTTAGCGAACGTCAATATCGCCAGCCCTGGCGGGTCCGGGACGACCACCGTCGGCATTGTGGCCTCGACGGGCTTTACTGCTGCGGTCACTGCTACTTGCAGCGGCTTGCCGGCGGAGACCACTTGCAGCCCGACCTCGATCACGGGAAATGGGCCAAACAATGTCGTTACCGGCACGATTACGGTGTCCACTACCGCTCCTCACACCACCATGCTTCAACCCAACCAGCGCCGCTTTTACTACGCACTGATCGGCGTTGCCGGGCTCCCATTCGGCGGCGTCTTGGTGTTGGTCGGGCCGAGAAAGCGGCGCTGGAGCGCCCTGCTCGGACTGATGACGCTGGCGTTGCTCGTGACGCTCCTCGCCTGCGGTGGGGGCGGCGGCGGTGGGGGCGGGAGTCAGCAAGATTCCGGCACACCAACAGGTAGCTACACTGTTACCGTAACCGCTACCGCCGGATCGCTCACCCAAAAAGGCACCTTCACGCTTACCGTGCAGTAAATATCACGCCACGGCATTCGTGGGATCCCCTTGAATGAGGGCATCCCGCGAAGACACTCCGTTCCCTTGGTGTAGGATTTACTCGCGCCATATCCATCCCCCATGAAACTCTCTCAGATCGCATCCGCCCTAAACGCGCGCCTTGAAAACGGCCCTGCCGATGCCGAGATCACCGGCCTTAACGGCATTGAGCAGGCCGGGCCCGGAGAAATTACCTTCGTCGCTAACCCGAAGTATGCCGCCGCGGCGCGGCTTACCAGGGCTGCAGCCGTAATCGTTGCTGAGAACTTCCCCGTGATCCCGGCGGCGACTTTGCGCGTGAAGGATCCTTACCTGAGTTTCGCGCGGGCTCTCGACCTGTTTCATCAACCGCAACGCTATGCCCCGGGAGTGCATCCTATGGCGGTTGTCCATCCTACGGCGAGGCTTGGGCGCGGCGCGCACATCGGCCCTTATGTCGTGGTCGACGAGGATGTCGAGATCGGCGACCATGCTGTGCTGCTGGCGCATGTGGTGATCTATCGCGGGGTAAAGATCGGCGATCATTTCTTTGCTCACGCGCATGCGGTGGTGCGGGAAAATTGCCGCATCGGCAACCACGTGCTGCTGCACAATGGTGTGGTGATTGGCTCCGACGGCTTTGGCTTTGCCAAGACTCCCGAGGCACGCTGGCACAAGATTCCGCAACCGGCGCCGGTGGTGATTGAGGACGATGTCGAGATCCAGGCGAATTCGTGCATCGACCGCGCCAGCGTGGGCGAAACCCGCATCCGGCGCGGGGTTAAGATCGACAACCTGGTGCAGGTCGGCCACGGATCGCAGATCGGCGAAGATGCGCTGCTGTGCTCGCAGGTGGGGCTGGCCGGATCTACGGAGATTGGGAACCGTGTGATTTTGACGGGGCAGGTTGGGGTGGTGGGCCACTGCAAAGTGGGCGACAACGCCATTGTTACACCGCAAAGTGGTGTAGCGAATGATATCCCTGCGGGAGCTTTGGTGAGCGGGGCGCCTGCGGTCGATCACAAGTTGTGGCTGAAGTATTCGGCGCTACTGTCGAAGCTGCCGGAAATGGCGCGGGCGCTGCGGGCGAAGATTCCAAAAGAGTGAGGGTGGGCTTCGCTGCTTGCGGATTCAATTCTCCGAATTCTCCCGGTGCGCTCTTGTGACCTCTGGGGTTGCAGTGGTTCCTTGGCGGAACTCTTCAGGCAGGCCGCCGTCGATCGCAGCACGGACCTTCTCCATCAAACAATCGCGGCTGCCGAAATCCTGCGGCTCAATTGGCGGATGAAAAATCACCGTAGCCACTCCCGGCTTGATCGCGAACCTGGCCTTCGGCATCAGAGCGTGGGTACCTATGATCGTGATTGGGACCACTGGGACTCCGCACTCCATGGCCAGATAAAACGGGCCCTTCTTGAACGGCAGCAGCTTGCCATCGAACGAGCGCTTCCCTTCCACGTAGATTGTCATGTTGAGCCCCTGCTGCTGCACGACCTGCTTGGCGATGCGCACCGACTCAATGCCAGCGTCGCGATTGCCGCGATCGACCGGGACGAGCGACCCCATGCGCATGGCGGGGCCGAGAATGGGATAGCCGAACAATTCCTTCTTCACCATTACGGAAGTGCGGCGGGGGATTAGCGGAATCGTGATCGGCGGGTCGAGGTTCGAGACGTGATTGGACATGAAGATGTAAGTGCGCGCCGGATCCAGCTTGTCGAGGCCGACGGTTTGTACACGCACTCCAGTCAGCCGCACTCCGTTGAACGCGCCAAACATGAACATGCCATACAGCAGGCGAATGTCGCCGGTGATGAACGTCCAGGGAAAGCCGATCAGGGCCGCGAAGGGTGCGGCTAATCCCCAGAAAGCGAGCATCACGATGGTGCGGATCATATGATGTGACCTTAGAACCTCTAGGGTGAGTGCGCCGCTTGCGGAAGCTCCGCCTCGCCCTTCAGCCACGCCATGCGGCGGGCTCGCTCCTCCCCGGTAACCTTGTCCACGTCCTGGAATGCGTAGGTGACTTCTTCACGACTGCCCACCTTCCATTTCAACTCGCGCTCTGCGCCGCGCCGGGGACGGATCTTCACAGTGACCGTGCCGCCGGGGGTGAGCCCGCTGATCTCCTGCGAAGAGTCTTGCCCGGGGGGAGCGCTGTTGATCTCGAGTATGGTGTCGCCCGCTTGCAGGCCGGCTCGGTCGGCGTCACTTCCCGCAGTCACCGTGGCCACGGTCATGGGGCCGTCAAAATTGCGCGAAGCGACAAAACCGGCGTCGGGCTTGGTGTTTGTTCCTTCCAGCAGCCGAAGTCCCACGCTGCGAAAGAAATCATTCCAGAGGACTTCGTCGGTGCCTGCGACGTATTTGGCGAAAAACCATCTCAGGTCGGCGTGGCTGACCGCCTCGGCTGCCTGGCGCACGCCGTCTGAATCGGGGAAGAACCGTCCCTTCTTCGCGTAGTTCTGATTCAGCCATTGAAAGGCCTCGCGCAGGGAAGCCTGTCCGTGGCTGGCCTCGCGGACCGCCAGGTCGAGCGCGACGCACAGAAGCTCGCCTTTGTTGTAATAAGAAATGCTGCGCTCGGGACGGCGGTAGTAGGAATCGCCCTCCAGCCAGGCATCCAGGCTGGACTCTTCCACCGATTGGGTGAGGTGCGCGGGGCGGCCCTGCAGTTCGGCAATTCCCGATGCCACCTCTTGTTCGAAGTGGCGCTCGTCGAGCAGTCCGGCGCGCAAACGGATGATGTCTGCGGCCGTGCTTGTGCACCCCTCGCTAAACCACAGCGCCCGCGTAAAATTCTCGCGCGTGTAATCCACCGGCTCGAGGGTTTGCGGACGGATACGCTTCACGTTCCACAGATGAAAAAACTCGTGCGCAGTTACAGAAGCAAGTACCTCGGGAGCGCGCGCCGGAACGTCGGCATTCAGCGCGATCGCGGTGGAGTAGGCGTGCTCCATGCCGCCGCCTGCCGGCCCATGGGGAAAGTGATACAGAAACATGTAAGTATCGAAGGGGCGGTCGTCCATCCAACTGGTCGCAGCCGCGACAATGGTGTGCAGCATGGTGGTAAGTTTCGCCATGTCGTAGTCGGCGGGATCGGCGTCAACCACGACGCGATAGTGTGCGCCGCCTTCGTCGAAATCAGATTCACGAAAGGTCCCGATCTCGACCGGAGAATCGACCAGGCGATCATAGTTGTCCGCGCTGAAGCTGCCTTCGGGGGTCGATGTCAGCGGCGTGGCCACTTGCCATCCCTCGGGAATTTGATTGAAACGCACGACCATCGGCTGGCTGCGCAAGTCTACGGGATACATGAGAAGCTGTGCCAGGTTGAAGAAGGCGTGATGCAAATTGAATTGCGCGCCGAACGGGCCAGGAGAATCGACAAAGACTTGATACTCGACGACGGCACCGGCCTCAGTGCCCGTAATCTGCCACCGGCTCTTGTCCAGTGCGTGTACGGCGAGCGGCCGGCCGGCACGGTCTTTGGCGCGCACCCAGTTTACATATTGGGCGAAGTCGCGGACCTGATATAAGGCATTCCACACCGGAAGCTGCAACTCGCGCTGGGCCGAGCCTTCGGGCAGCATGATTTGTACTTCCACGAGATGCTGGTCGGGGTTGGCCAGAGAAACTGTGTAGTTGGTGGCAGCGGGGCAATACGTCACGGCCATCAACAAAAGCAACGCGAGGCGAAGGATGGGGGATGCCGAAGGTCTCGCCGCCAGCGGGAGCGTCATTGCTTCCCTGCCGCATTCGCGGAATTGGCGGTTGCAGTTTCACCCGCTAGCGCACGCAGCCGCGCCGGAAGTTTCTCGTAGATGCCACCAAAACCGCCGTTGGAAAGAATCGCCACCACATCGCCGTTACGCATCTCGGGGGCGATCGCGCGCACGATTTCGTCGGCGTCCGCAAACAACCGGGCACGGCGGCCGTGTTTTTGAATGCCGGACGCTAGTTCCGGCAACTCCAGGCGCTCGTTCGCCGGAACCGCTTCCGAGCGGAATACGCCCGCCACAATGACTTCGTCGGCGAGAGCCAGAGCCCGCGCCAGATCAGCCTGCAGCACGCGACGGCGCAGGGTGTTGGAGCGCGGCTCAAGAATCGCCCACAACCGCGCGCCCGCATAACGCGCGCGCAACGCTTTCAGCGTGCCGGCAATGGCCGTGGGATGATGTGCGAAGTCGTCGATGATGGTGATGCCATTCACCTGCGCCTTGACTTCTAAACGTCGCTTCACGCTCTTGAAGGTCTTGAACGCCGCTGCAATCTCGCTTTTCGAGATGCCGTAGGCGGCGGCCATGGCTGTTGCCGCAGTCGCGTTCCACACGTTGTATTCCCCGGCCAGCGGAAACTCGAAATCCGCCCAAGGTTGGCCTTCACGCAACACCGACCATGACGTTCGGCCTGCCTCCAACTTCAAGTCGGTAATTCGCCAATCCGCACGCGCGCTGGCGCCATAGCGTTCCACGGGGCAGAAGGCCTTGCTCAAGCAGCGTTCGAGGCTGGGGCTCTCGGTGGCTTCGCCCGCCAGTCCGTCGAAAGCGATGATGCGGCCGCGGCGGGGAATCAGATTTACCAGGCGCTTGAAGGCGGTTTCGACGGCGTCCAGATCTTTGTAGATGTCGGCGTGGTCGAACTCCACGGAGGTGAGAATCACGGCATCGGGGAAGTAGTGGAGAAATTTCGGTCCCTTGTCGAAAAAGGCCGTATCGTACTCATCGCCTTCCAGGATGAAATGCTTCCCTTGTCTCAGATGAAAGCTGGAGCCAAAGTTTTCGGCGATGCCGCCGATCAGGAATGAGGGCTGCATCCCGGCGGTGTGAAAAATCCACGCCAACATCGATGTGGTCGTGGTCTTGCCATGCGTCCCGGCGACGACCAGGACTTCCTTGCCGCGCAGGAATTCGTCATGCAGCAATTGAGGCAAAGAGCAAAACGGAATGCGCTGGTCGAGGACGTGCTCTAGCTCGCTATTCCCGCGCGACATGGCGTTGCCGACGACCACCAGGTCAGGCTGAGGTTCCAGATTTCGCGGGTCGAAGGGCTGGGCCACTGGGATTCCCAGTTCTGCGAGAAAGTCGGACATAGGGGGATAAGCAGCGGCGTCCGAGCCGGTGACGCGAAACCCGCGCTGCTTCAGCATCCCGGCGAGGGACGCCATTGCCGTTCCGCAGATGCCGATCAGATGAATGTGCTTCTTGTCGTCCATATTGTTCGTGGCTTACTTCTTCCCGGGCGCCGTCACCGCCCCTTCAAGAATCCTCAAGTTCACGTGTCCATCGCGCACGGTCAAGCCAGCCTCGACTCCGAACGGCAGCGTGATGTTCCCTGCGGTTACGTGTCCCGAGCGCACGCCGTAGGCCACGGGCACTCCCAGTTTACCCACAATTCGCAGCACAACTTCTTGCAGCGTATATTCCTGATTTGCTGCTTGCATGCAGTCGCGCATCTCGCCAAAAACAATGCCCCGCACACCCTTGAGCTTTCCTGCCAGCTGCAACTGCATCAACATGCGGTCGATCTGGTAGGGTTTGGCGGCCACGTCCTCGACGAACAAAATCGTTCCTTCGGTGCGGATCTCGTAGGGTGTTCCGAGCGAAGCGACCAGGATCGACAAGCAGCCGCCGTAAAGGATTCCTTGAGCTGAGCCGTCCACCAACCCGGTGGCTACGGAAGCCGCATCCAGATTGAGTTCCCAGGCCTTCGTGCCTGTCAGCGCCGCGTGCCAGGAGGCTATGTCCACACCACCTTCATGCGCCCAATCTTTGGCCACCATGGGGCCGTGGAAGGTCACGAAGCCGCCGGCATCCGCGAAGTAAGTGAGGAGCGCGGTGAGATCGCTATAGCCTACAAAGATTTTGGGGTGTGCCTTGATCTTTTCCAAATCTATGGCTGGGAGCAGATAGTTGGCTCCGTAGCCGCCGCGCGCGCAAATGATCGCCTGTAGGTCGTCACGCATGAACATTTCTTCAAGCTCATGTGCACGGCGCTGCGGAGACCCGGCGAAATAAAGATCCTGCTCAAGGATGGAATCAAAATAGAAGGGACGGTAGCCTGCGCGCCGCAGAGCCTCGCACCCCACTTCAAGATCGTCGCGCTTGATGTCGCTGGCTGGGGCGACGATGCCCACGGTATCGCCCAGCCTGAGAGCGGTGGGTTTCACGCGGGGAGTTGTCGAGGAAGACATGCAGTTAGAGGCCTGATTGAAAATGAAAAAGTCGCCCGTGCAGCTAAAGTGCAAAAACAGGATTCGCGTCCGTAAGAAGCTTCAGCCGCTTAACTCAGAAAAAAGTCTCCCCGGCACACCAACCGCGCTGCACCGCGAAGAAAGACTGTATTCCCTTCCTTGCGAACGGTCTGCGTTCCCCCCGGAGCATGAACCCGAACCGGGGATTCTGCCCGGCCCGTAGCCATGGCCGCCGCGGCCGCTGCGCAAGAACCCGTTCCAGAAGATTGCGTCTCACCCACGCCCCGTTCGAAGAAACGAGCCCGCACATCGTGCCTTCCATCGATCGCTACCAGTTCGACATTCACGCCGTGCTTGAACCTGGCGCTACGCTGAAGGTTTGCCGCATCGTCCTGCCAGCTCCCGGAAAACTGCGGCACAAATACTACGTAATGTGGATTCCCCATCGAAACCGGGATGCCGCGCACCTCACTCTCGCCTACCCTCACCGCCAACTCCGCTTCCACGGCGGCCTCGCCCATCTCGACCTCAAACTCATATTCCGAGTCGCTTCGTTCGGTCAGGATGCAAGTCTTCAAACCCGCAGCGGTTTGAATTGTAATTTTCTCTTTGCCACGCTCGGCGCAGAGATACGCCGCCACGCAGCGCGTACCGTTGCCAGAAATCTCCGCCTCGGAACCATCGGCATTGATCAGGCGGATCTCCACGTCTGCCGTCGCGTGGGGATACATCCACTCCACTCCGTCTGCTCCGACCCCCTCGTGCCGGTCGCAAATGCGCTGCGTCACGTTGGCGGCGTCAGATGGCGCAACCGTCCCTTCGATTTGCGCGCCTTCGATCAGCAGAAAATCGTTGCCGCACGCGCTGGCTTTCACAAAGGGCATCACCACCGACGGCGCGCTCACTCCGCTTCCACCGGGCCCAATGACGCTACACCGCCCAGCACCGCCGATGCCTTCAGCCGCTGCAGCAACTCCTGCTGGTCGCGATGGCAACCACTCACATCAAATTGCAAGCGCACGTGCTGGCCGGTGTTCCCACTCACAACGTTTTGCATCATGCGATGCCCACGCTCCAGAATTCGGTTGACCTCCTGGCTGATCTCTTCCACGCTGGGGCCGGTAACCTCGTAACTCGTCAGCAGCGTCTTCAGGTTAAAAGTTTGCTCCAGGTGGCCCAAGGCAAACAGCACGATCAGAACCACGCCGGTGGCGAAAGCTGCCGTCACGTAGAGTCCGCCTCCCGCGGCCATACCCACCGATGCCACGACGAACAGCGTGGCTGCCGTGGTCAGGCCGGTGGTCAGGCCGCGCGTGTGCAAGATTGAACCGGCACCGATGAACCCGATGCCAGGGATAATCTGCGCCGCGATGCGTGTGTAATCCGAGGGCTCAGCAGCCAACGCTCTCGACAATACCGTAAAGAGCGCGGCCCCGAAGCAGATGAACATATTGGTGCGCAAGCCTGCGGGACGGTGTTTCAGTTCCCGCTCCAGTCCGATGAGCCCGCCGAGGATTGCTGCCAACACCAGACGGGTGAGAGAAGTGGCGACCAAGCCACTCGCCATCTCTCCGTGCAGCAAGTCGAATATGTGTTGCCAGTTCATTCGTGGAGCTCAATGTCGGAACGCCTTCAGATGGCCGGATTTTATCACCGGAACACGCAACTCCAGGCGGGTTCCGCGTTTACCCGGCTGATTACCGCGTTTGCTGGGGTGGGCGCGGGCGCACGGTGCTGGGTTCGGCCTTGGAAGATCACCGCCCGCGGCTGGCCGGTTGTATGAATCTCGACCAACGCCGTTAGTTGGTGGGCTTTCGCCGCCCTCCACACGGGATCGCCCTCGAAGCCCACAACGTAATCGGCATACGTTGCCGGATCGGCCAGGGCGCGCTCCCACAATCCTTCGGGATCGAGGGGCTGTTTCCACACGCGATGATTGCCTTCGTTGACGGTCCGCCGCAACGGAATGCCCGCCTCTTCCAGCGCGCCCGCGTGCTGGCCCAGATACATCAGAAGGGTGGAATCTTCGGAAAACGACTTGATCCAGCTCGCCAGCTGTCCATCGAGTTCAACGCGCCCGCGCATGTTGATCGCGGCCTCCCGATAACAGATTGGGTCCGCGCGCCAGATTGCGGCATAACTTGCAGCAACGAGCGCGAGGACGAGCAAAAGCGCCGCCGCATCCTTCCAGCGGAGCCAGCGCACTTCAATGCTTGGGATTTTCGCTGCGGATTGGATCAGAAAGGCGATCCCCAGCGGCACGAACACGGCGAATGCCGGTAGCAGTTGCAGTCCGTAGCGCAGGTTGTAGTTTGAGAACGGCCACCACTGCGGAACGAAAATCGGAATGCTCCCATACGCCACTGACAACGCGTAAAACGGCAGCGGAGCCCACAGCACCAAGGCAAGCCGTCCGCGGCCGCTGAAAGCCGCCACCAGACTGCCCAGCAGGGCCAGTGCCAGCCACAGGCGTCCTGGCCAATTTGGCTCGGCGACATTCAGTTCCGCCGCCTTCAAGAAATACGAGCCGGCCGCCAACAGATTTCCTTTCGCCGGGTTGACGGTTGCAGTCTTCTGCTCGATTGCTTTGGCGGAATAAGGACCGTTCGCGAACTCCAAGGGATTGCGGTAGACGACGGCGTTGTAGGCCATCCAGAAGATCGGTGCAGCCGCTGCCAGCAAAACGAACTTCACCAGCGCGCTTCGCGAGGATGAAACCACGGATGTTCGCGACGCTTCCGCGCCAACCTTGGAAAGGCGGAATCGGACCAGGAGCACAACCACGAGCAATGCTGCCAGAAACCATCCGTCATAACGAGTGAGACAGGCCGCGGCCAGGCACAACCCGCACTTGGTAAGCGCCTTTGCCTCGCCCTGCGCAAACTCAGCAAAATACGCCACGGCCCAAAGGAACAATGCCAGGTAGAGCGACTCACCCAGCGCTGTGGACTGCACGTAAATCAGGTTGGGATTGGCGCAGTAAACGATGGCTGCAGCCCATGCCCCCAATTTCGCGGCAGCATTCCCTTCTCCGTTGCGGGCAAGCACCGCGCGTACCAGCCGAAATATTCCCAGCACACCGAGCACGAAGGCCGCCATCGACGGGATCGAGCCACCCGCACCTGTCTGCCACATCTGCTTCGATACAATGAAGGGCATGATCAGCAGGTGCGGCAGGGGCAGCCACACCGTCCCCAACTGCAGCAGCCCGGGGGTTTTCGAGTCGAAGACGCGGCGCGCGATGTTGATGTGGGCCACGGCATCGCCGTAGAGCAGCACATCATGATTGCGGTAGTAGAAAAGGAAAGAGAATACCGAGACAAAGATCGCCAGCCACACCAGGCGCACAATCTCATGGTCGGAATATGGCTTGGGCGGCCTTTGCGGCTTCATTCGAGGTGGGTAAGTTCACGAAAAATCTGGAAGCGAGCGTCGACTTCCTCGCGGGTCAGCGTCTGCAGCCGCTCCGTGCCGAACCTTTCCACGGCGAAGGATCCCATGACTCCACCGTAGAACAGGGCCCGCTTCAGCACTTCGCGATTCAGTTCCTCCTGCGACGCCACGTAGCCCATGAACCCGCCGGCAAAGGAATCGCCAGCGCCAGTGGGGTCTTTCACTTCATCGAGCGGCAAGGTTGGGGCGCGAAAGGGATGATGCCCGATGCCGAAGGCACCTTCACGAAAGAAAATTGTCGCTCCATATTCGCCGTGCTTGATCACCAGCGCCTGCGGCCCCATGGCCAGCACCTTCTGCGCGGCGCGCGGCAGATTGGTTTCGTGCGCCAGCATCTTGGTCTCAGTATCGTTGATCAGCAGCACGTTCACCAGTTTGAGAGTTTCCGCCAGTTCCTTACGCGCGCCGTTGATCCAATAGTTCATCGTGTCGCAACCGGTCAGGCGCACGCCATTCATTTTGCGGCGCACGTTGGCCTGCAAGGTCGGCTGGATGTTGGCGAGGAAGAGGAATTCTGTGTCTTCGTACTCCTTAGGGATGCGCGGCTGGAACTTTTCAAAGACATTCAGATCGGTGAAAGTCGTCTTGGCCTCGTTGAGGTTCTCGGCATAAGTGCCGCCCCAGCGAAATGTCTTGCCCGCAGCGCGCTCGATGCCCCGAGTATCTACACCGCGTTTCTTCAGGACGCTCTCGTGCTCTGGGCCGAAGTCTTCCCCCACCACGGCGACCACTCGTACCTGGGTGAAATAACTGGCGGCCAGAGAAAAGTAAGTAGCTGCCCCGCCCAAGATGCCCTGCACGCTGCCCGAAGGCGACGCGATGTCATCAAACGCAACCGAACCGACAACGACAATGCTCATTCGTACCTGAGTTCCCTTCCCGAACTTACTTCGTCTTCACGTATTTTCCAATGATCAGCTTCAGCTTCTTCCTGGTCGCTGTTGGAATCTTTTTGTGGTCGGTTAAGATCGCGTGCGCCAGGGCGGATCCGCATTTGCATGAGCGCTCGCGAGGCATGGCCGCCACGGTCTGGCGCACCACCTTGGCAGCGTTCTCGGCGTTCTTCACCAGAACTGCCACAATCTGGTCGACGGTTACTGAATCGTGATGCGGGTGCCAGCAATCGTAATCCGTGACCATGGCCACGGTGACGTAGCAAAGCTCGGCCTCGCGCGCCAGTTTTGCCTCCTGCAGATTGGTCATGCCGATTACGTCCATGCCCAACCCGCGATACACGTTCGACTCCGCCTTGGTTGAGAACTGCGGGCCTTCCATGCACAGGTAAGTGCCGCCGCGCTTGCCGGTTACACCGGTTGTCTTGCAGGCAGCCTCGACTACGGCAGAAAGTTCTCCGCACACCGGATCGGCGAAGCTCACGTGCGCCACGACTCCGGCGCCGAAGAAGGTATCCACGCGATGCCGGGTGCGGTCGAAGAACTGATCCGGGATCACGAAATCCAGCGGCTTGCGTTCTTCCTTAAGCGACCCCACGGCGGAAACCGAAACGATCCGCTCGACCCCGAGCTGCTTGAAGCCATGAATGTTGGCGCGGAAATTGAGTTCGCTGGGCAGAATGCGGTGCCCGCGCCCGTGACGCGCCAGAAACGCCACTTTGCGGCCCTCCAACGTTCCACATACGTAGGCATCGGAGGGCGCGCCGAACGGCGTCTTCACGCGCACTTCTTTCACCCTGCTCAGCCCCGGCATGGCATACAACCCGCTGCCGCCGATAATTCCGATTTCTGCCTGTGCCACCCGTCCTCCGGTGTTCGCGCCTACAGACATCTTCAGCGCGTGGAAGCAAACTCGTGATTATACAAGACACTGCGAGCTCGCCGTGACACTGCGGTTCGAGGGTTTGTGAACCGTTACAATCTCCTTATGCAATTTGTGCCTGGCCTCGTTCTTATCCTTGCTGTAGTTGCGTTGGCACAGAATGCCTCCAAGGTCGCGCCGCAGCCGGAGGTGAAGTCCGTTACGGTGCCCATCGCGCTCGATCACAACCGCATTGTTATCGATGTCGACATCCAACTCTCTGATGGTTCGACCAAGCGAATCCGGGGATGGGTGGACAATGGCGACCCCGACCTGTATCTTTCCCGCCGCGTAGCGACGCTGCTGGGCTTGAGTGTGACCTGCGGCGAGCACGAATGCTCTGCGCCGCCGCCGCGCGAAATTGCGATTGGCGGGATGAAAATCTCTCTAGCAGCGGTGAAGGAAGCGAAGATTCCGCTCAAGCCCGTTACCGCTGCTGCCGTCCTGGCGCCCGGCATGAACGCCGAGATCAACATCCCCTCCACCATTCTGCGCAATTACGACGTGCTGATCGGTTTTCCCGATCATCAGCTCAGCATCGGGAAACCCGGCAGCCTGAAGTTGAATGGCGTGACGGCGAAGGTGATCGTAAATGCCGAAAACGGGCTGATTCAGGTCCCCAGCCAGATTGAGAACAAGAAATACAACCTCGCGCTGGACGTGGGCTCATCCATCAGCTTTCTCACCGCAGAATTGTTCGACAAGATTGCAGCCGCTCACGCCGACTGGCCGCACATGACGGGCGCCGTCGGATCCGCCAACATGTGGGGACTGCCCGACGAGCCGCAGTGGAAGCTCATGCGCATGGATCGCTTGCAATACGGCCCGCTCTTCCTTACAAAAGTGGCAGTGGTGGAACTCCCGAAAGACTGGACGGCTTTCTTTGAAAAGCGGGCCGGGATTCCAACGGTCGGGCTGCTCGGCGCCAATGCGTTGATGAATTACCGTGTGGGCTTGGACTACGCGCACTCTACCGTTTACTTCGACATCGGCCGCTTGTTCAGCTTCCCGGACTTTGATGTCATCGGACTCATCCTTCGGCCGGAAGATGATGGCCGCTTCACTGTGCTCGGCATTGCTGACTACGAGGGCAAACCATCCCTGCCTCAGGGGCAGGACGGCGTACAGGCGGGCGATCACCTCGTCGCCGTAGATGGCATCCCGGTGGCCGGCTCGACGATGGGTCAAGTCTGGTCTCTGCTCGGTGGCTCGCCCGGCAAGGAACGCTCGTTGACCATGGAGCGCGGGGGCAGGCAGTTCAACGTTGTCACAGTGGTGCGGCACTTTCTGGGAGAAAAAACGGAAGGCGAGATGCCGAAAGAGAAGTCACGAGGGAACTAATCGAGCGTCCGTTGGCTGTAGGGTTCCATTCCCCCGCAGTCACTTCGCCGCCGCGAACACTTCCTTTTCCAGTGCCTCGGTTGTGGCTGCGTCCAGGCTCTCGCTTATCAGCACGGTATCGCCATGCTCTTCGATCACCACCGTGCCTTCCTCGGTGTTCCACGCATGCCGCCCCAGCAGCAGAGGAACCTTACGCTCCTGGCCGTCATCAGCCGCTTCGCCGGGCGATGCAGCTCTTATCTCTGCCGCTTTCTGATATCGCTTCCCTAACGAGCGCGAATAAATTCCGGCGAACTCAGCCGCCTTCTCGGCGCTGGCCCAGCGCGACACATAGAGCAGGGCGAGAGGCGCCGTGGAGTCGCTCTTCGGGCGCGCCGCGTAATAGTAGCCTCCGCGCCACTCCGGGTAGAGGCGCTTCGACAATTCCTTTCCGGCATATTGTTCGACCAGCACCGCGACATCGAACTCGCCCATCGCTCCGATATCGAACTTCTGATAATTCCTGAAGTCGCGCGAGAATTCCGGCACTTGTATGGGCTCGATCTTTTCGCCGGACATGTAGGTTTCCGGTTGCATAATTTGCCGCGTGGTGTGCGGAGGATTCGCCAGCACCGCGGCGAATGCCTTTTCTTTGCCGCCCTTCTGCATGAGCTTTACTACGAACTCCATGCCGTAGGTGTAGGGAAACGTGAGCGACTCCTTCATGAAAATAGGAGCGTCATTGAACACCTTGGTGCTCGGCGTGCCGGTCATCGTGTCTGCTTCCATCGCCTCCACTAGGTCCGGTGAGTCTTCGATGGAGCGTCCGGCCGGGGCCAAGGCGTACTCAAACATCATGGCCTGCGCCTGGCCCTCGACCACGGCTTCGCGCGCGTCGTCCATTTCGTCGTTCTCGATATCCTCAGGCGTGGGATCTTTCTTGATCTCACCCAGGTCTTTGTCGCCCTTCTTCATCCACTTGTCGAGGCCAATCGACTGATCCTGCAGGGCGTGGGTCAATTCGTGCGCCAGCACCGGCTCCTGCTCTTCCAGCGGAACCCAGTCGAGCAGGTTGACTGTTTTTGTTTTGGGATCGTAATAGCCCGCCACTTCTTCGCGCAGCAGCGCGACCAGCAGTTTTTCCATATCGAAATCGCGAGGCAGCAGGCCAAACTTTTTCAAGACGAGTTCCGAGCGCTGCAAGCGCTTTACGTCCTCGTCCTTCATGTGCTTGGTCAGATAGGCGACGACTTCGTCGCGACTGGTCAGCCGGCGCTTGACCTGCTTCTTGACCGGCAGCCCCGACTTTTTGCTGTCGAAGGCAAGGATCTCATCGACGGAGTGAAACAGTTCCTCCGCCTCCCGCGGCGTGATCTTGACTTCCGGCTTTTCTGTGGCCGGGGTTTGAGTGGAGGGCGGTTGGGTTGAGGGCGCCTGAGCGGGGCGGGCGCTATTCTCCGGCTGAGTTTGAGTTTGATCTTGCGTTTGATTTTGCGTGGCCTGAGCCGGTGCAGGCGTGGCCCCGCAGATCCCCAGCAAAACTGTCGCGGCAAGCAACAGCCACTTCTTGGCAACTGCGCGTCCCGGAGTCATTGTTTGAGAGTTTATACTTTCCACCCGCTCGTGCACGAAAAAGGGACGAAATTGGGGAGGGGCGATCGGGCACAACACAGGACTTGCCCGAAGCGAAGGCCGGATGGAGGCAGGGGTCCTTCGACTGCGCGAGCCGAACCGCGTTCGCGACTCGGCTCGCTCCGCTCAGGATGACAGAACTAATATTTATCCGCGACCGACGAGATCAGCGACCCACTCTCCTGCTTCTCGCGTCCCAAGCTTTCCGCCGATGTCCTGCGTAGTCTTCTTCTGGCGTACGGCTTCGAGTACGGCGGCTTCGATCTTCTCGGACTCCCTCGTGAATCCGAGATGCCCCAGCATCATGGCCGCGGTAAGGATCGCGCCGAAGGGATTCGCCAGATTGTTTCCTGCGATTGGGGGAGCGGAGCCGTGGACCGGCTCGAACATCGAGGTCTTGCCGGGATGAATATTGCCGCTGGCCGCCATGCCCAGGCCGCCCTGCAGTCCGGCGGCGAGGTCGGTGATGATGTCGCCAAACATGTTGTTGGTGACTATCACGTCGAATGGGCGCGGATCGCGCACCATCTGCATGCACAGCGCGTCCACGTACATGTGCTGCGCCGCGATTTGGGGATGCTCGCCGCTTACTTCCTTGAACACGCGCTGCCACAAGCCGCCGGCGTGGGTCATGGCATTGGACTTGTCGACCATGAGGACGCGGCGACGCGGGGAGCCGTCGAGCTTGGGGTTACGTTCGCAGTACTCGAAGGCGTAGCGGATGATGCGCTCGACGCCCTTGCGGGTGTTGATGTCCTCCTGGATGGCGATCTCATCCGGGGTGCCCTGCTTGAAGACTCCGCCGGCATCGGTGTAGACACCCTCGGTGTTTTCGCGGATGACGACAAAATCCACGTCTTTGGGCTCGACGCCCTTTAGCGGACACAGCGCTGCGTCGAGCAACCGCACCGGGCGCACGTTGGCGTAGAGGTCCATTTTGAAGCGCATGCCGAGGAGAATCTCTTTGGCATGAATGTTAGTGGCGACGCGGGGATCGCCGAAAGCACCGGCGAGAATGGCATCAAAGTCGCGGCCGAGCATGGCGAAGCCGTCGGGAGGAACGGTCATGCCATCGCGGAGATAGCGGTCAGCGCCCCAGTCGAATTCGGTTAGTTCGACATCGGCTGCCGAGGCCCGAATTACCTTGAGGGCTTGGGGGATCACTTCCTGGCCAATGCCATCGCCGGGGATTACGGCGATACGTTTCTTAGAGGGAGTTTGCGAGTCCACGGCAGAAAAGCTAACACAAGCGGGGCAGAGCGTGTTGGTTCAGGGTAGATAGGGCCGGAGGGAGATTTTCAATTGCCAATTTCCAATTGCCGAACCGGCAGGCGGGAATGGGCGATGAATCACGCGGGCCTTCGCTATAATCAATACTTCCATGTTCCGCACCCCACTCCAAGAGGCGCTCCGCACGCAGAAGGACGGGCAGCCGGTACCCGAGAGCGACTACCGGGGAGCCACGACGGGGGCGCGCTTTGCTGACCCTCAACTGGAGTTCTCTGCCCTGCTTAATGGTTGCGGAGTCTACGATCTGGGCTTCCGCGCCCGGCTTTCCCTGACCGGCGGCGACCGTGTGCGCTGGATGAATGGCATGGTCACGAACAACATTCGCGATCTTGCCGCCGGACACGGCGTCTATGCCTTCCTGCTCAATCCACAGGGCCGCATCCTGGGCGATATGTACGTCTACAACCAGGGAGAGGCTCTCGAGGTGGAGAGCGATCGCAGCCAACTGGAGAAGATCGTCGCGACGTTCGACCATTACATCATCATGGACGACGTGGAAGTCAAAGACATTAGCGAACAGCAGACTGCGGTGGGCCTGGCCGGACCTAGGTCTCGCGCCATTCTGAATAAGGCCGGAATCGAAGTTCTAAATCTGCAAGCGCTGCAGATGATTACTCCGAAATGCAACTGCGATTGCGGTTGCGTCCGGTGTACAGTGACCCGCGGCGAAGATGCACCGCAGGAATCGTATGAGATCTGGCTCGCGCCCAAGGACGTTTACAAAACGTGGCAGGCGCTAGTCGCAACCGGAGCGACGCCAGTGGGCAGTGAGGCGCTGGAAATGCTGCGCATCGCGGCCGGCATTCCGCTCTACGGTGTGGATGTCCGCGAGCGCGACCTGCCGCAGGAAACTGAGCAGATGCGGGCGCTCAATTTCAACAAGGGCTGTTATGTGGGGCAGGAGATCGTAGAGCGCATCCGGTCGCGAGGCAACGTGCATCGTAAATTCACCGGCTTCGTCGCGGAAGGCGCGGTCACAATCGAAGCGGGAGCCAAAATTACCTCGGACGAAAAGGAAATTGGGGAAGTTACCAGCGTCTGCGTTTTGCCTACTCAGTCCGGCGAGCGGACCGTTGCCTTGGGATACATCCGGAGCGAGATCGGCGTGTCGGGGCGTGAGGTTACGATCGGCGGGATCAAAGCCGTCGTGACTCAGTTGCCATCGCAAGACGTCGCGCTGCGAAAAGCGGATGATGCCGTACTGCAGAAGGTCTAGACACAAAGCCTTTAATCGCGGAGGTCTCAGAGGAAGACGCGGAGGACGCGAAGAAGAACTCGCCAAGCTTCCGGCAAAGAGATTTGTAAGGACACAATTCTATGGCTGAGAAGAAACAGGAATCAGGCTTCACCGTAACCGACCGTCGCTTGTTCACCGAGGACGGGGAGTTGCGCAAAGACGTTTCCGAGGAAGTGGAGGCGCTAAAGGCTGCGGCACCTGCAGGCGCGGCTTCAGCTCAAACTACGGCCCAGGAGACTGCAGCGCCCGCCAACTCTACGGCGGCATTCCCCGCCGAGGGAGACACTGCGGGGCAAGGCATGCCGACAGCTCCGACCGCGGCCGAGCAGAGGGCTCAGGCCGATGCCTACCGGGAGTCGTCGAAGGAACTGGACTCGCGCGTGGAACTCAGCGGCCGCTCCGCGAAAGAGTTTGAGATGACCTTCGAGCGCTTTCTGGCGTCGTTGTACATGACGGCGATGCTGCAGCTGGGATTGATGCACCAACAGGGCGAGCAACCGCGGATTGACATCATCGGGGCGCGCCAAACCATCGACACGCTGGCGCTGCTGGCGGAGAAAACAAAAAACAACCTGACTTCTACGGAAGAGAATTTTCTGCAGAACAGCCTCTACGAGGTGCGCATGGCCTACGTGGAGGTGACCAACGCTCTAGCGCGCCCGCCGCAGCCCGGAACTGCCACCGGAACCAGTGGACGATGACGGTCCCGCGTAAACAACAAGGCATGAAGGTTCGAGCATGAAGGCCACGCTCACGGTGCTGGGCAGCGGCACGTCCATGGGCGTGCCCACGCTGGGCTGCGACTGCGCCGTCTGCCACTCCCGCGATCTTCACGACCGCCGCACGCGACCCTCGGTGATGGTCGAGTATGCGGACAAAGTGGTGCTCATCGACACCTCGCCCGATTTTTACGGGCAGGCCATTCGCGAGGGGATCACCCGCGTAGATGCCGTGCTATACACCCACACACACGCCGACCACATCCTGGGCATCGACGATCTGCGGCCTCTCAGTTACCGTCACAAGCCGGAGAAGTTGCCGCTGTATGCGCGTCCGGATGCGGCGGCCTTTCTGCGCAAAATGTTTACCTATATCTTCGACGCCGATTACAAATATGGCAGCTTGCCGCAACTTGAGTTGCGGCCCATTGACGGACCTATCGATCTTTTCGGGGCGCGCTTCGAGCCGGTGCGGCTGATTCATGGCGAGGCGGAAATCTACGGCTTTCGCTTTGGAACGGCCGCGTATCTCACCGACCACAGCGAAATTCCGCAGGCGTCGTTTCATCAGTTGGAAGGGCTGGACATTCTCTTTCTGGATGCGCTGCGGCACAAGCCGCATCCCACGCACTCGACGGTGGAAAATTCGCTGCGCATTGTGGACCGGGTAAAGCCGAAGCGGGCGTTCTTTACGCACATCTGCCACGATCTGGCGCATGAGGCGACCAACGCGACCCTGCCGCCGCAGGTGCGGCTGGCTTATGACGGACTGAGGCTCGATTTTCAGCTTTGAGCCCGAGTTAGGAATTGTTGATTGATGATTGCTGATTGATGATTGAAACCAAGCGGCTTGGCCTGATTTCAATCAACAATCAGCAATCGACAATCAGCAATTGACGTCACCCATGCAAGTCTTCCACAAACTCGAAGATGTTCCCGCGGGATTTGGGCCGTCGCTGGTGAGCGTGGGGAATTTTGACGGCGTACACCGGGCGCACGCGCACGTGCTGCGTGAAATTGTGCGGCGTGCGCGACAGGACGGGGCCCAGGCCGTGGCGGTGACGTTTGAGCCACACCCCGCGCGCATTCTGCGGCCAGACTCCGGGCTGAAGCTACTGACGCCGACTGCGGAAAAATTGCGCCTGCTCGAAGCCACCGGAATTGACGCGGTGCTGATCTTGCCTTTTGGGCGCGATCTTTCGCTGATGACGCCGCGTCAGTTTGCCGAGCGCATCCTAAAAAAGAAGCTGCACGTCCGCGAGGTCCATGAAGGCTACAACTTCCGTTTTGGACACAAGGCCGCAGGCGACGTGCATGTGTTGGCGCAGTTCGGGCAGGAAATGGGCTTTGAAGTGAAAGTCTATCCGGAACTGAGGCTGCGCGGGGAACCGGTTTCGAGCAGTCACATCCGAAAATTGATCGGAGGCGGACGGGTGAGCCGGGCACGGCATTTGCTGGCGCGGCCGTTCGCCATCTTGGGGGCACCGGGACGTGGGCGCGGACTGGGATCGAAGTACACCGTGCCGACCATCAATCTGGCCCGCTATGAAGAGCTTGTGCCCAAGGACGGGGTTTATATCACATGCACGCGCGTGGGAAGCGAGAGCTTTGATTCGGTTACAAACGTGGGCAACCGTCCTACGTTTGGGGCGGATTCGTTTGCTATCGAGACGCACCTGCTGAACTTTCATCCCATTGAACTGACGCCGGAGAGCGAAGTCGAGGTCTGCTTCCTCGACCGAGTGCGCGATGAGATCAAGTTTCCGTCCGTCGAGGCGTTGCGCGAGCAGATCGCGCGGGATGTGAAGAAGGCGAGAAGATACTTTCATCTGCTGCGGCTCATATGAATCTGCAGCTAATTCTGCTCCGGGACTGACCTGTACTTCTAATGCGGCAAATAGCCTGATTCCATGGGCAGTTTACCGTCCACGCGCACTACGTTGATGGAGCCGTCGACGGAGCGGACATCCACCAGGCCGATGGCGCCGGGTGTGGTCTGCACAATCTTCAACACCTCAGCGTCGGAGTCCACTACCAGGATGTCTTTGTGAGCGGCGATCAGCGCTTTCAGTTCGCTCGCGCTCATCTTGATCAGGCGCTCCAAAGTTTCCGCTTCGCCAGCGGAATCTTTATGCAGCACTACGATGACGGTTTTGCCGTCGGGCCACTTTTTGACCTCTTCGCGGACAATCTTGGCGAGGTGGACGGCGCTGACGTTTTCCACGCTGTTCTCCTTGTTGACCACGACCGCCATGTGGTGGGCAAAGCAAGGAGTGAGGAACGTCACGAGGAACAGAGGCACGGCGAGGCGCTGAAATCTCATAATCACTTCCGGTTCAGACGTTGGTTCCTAAAGTAATACGACGAGGCTAACCCAGAATTGCGGCCGTGGAAGTAAAAACATTGTCAAACGTTACGGGGTACCAAGGAAGGAAACATCGCGATAGCTGGGCACTCCACATCACTGCGGGCGCCAGGTCAGATCCACGCGCACCGGAATTTCGTTTTTCACCGGCAGCGTCAGGAGGCTCGGGGGATCGATCTTGAAGTCGGAGAGGGTCGCTGGAATCGTTCCAGTGATACGGATCTGGTTGCCCTGTGTCACCAATTGGAATGAAACCTGTTTGTATTGGGCGGTCTGGCCGGCAAACTGAATTTCCAGATCGGCCTGGATAGTGGCGGAGTCGGATGCGGATTCCGGCAATCGCGTTCGTACCGTGACCATGGGAAACTGTGCCCCGCGTGTGACCTGGATCATGTGGAGATCGCGGTTGCTGTCGCCCGAGTCGAATGATTTGACGGGTACGGCGATCAGGAAATCGCACTGTCCGGAGTGGCAAATCCCTTTGCCACGCACTTCGTGGCTTATTCCCTCGGACTGGTGGAGCGGATGAGAGACGTGGTAGGTGAGAGTGCCTTGTTGCAGAATCCATTGGCTGTCGGCGGCGTGGACAAGCGGTGCGAGTATCAGGAGTAGGCAGGCAGCGAGGTTTGTCGTCCTCATAAGCGGTCAGAACTTAACGGAAACAGATAATAGAGCGGCGCCGAATGCGCCAGCCGTAACGATGGCCACCGGCCCGTGCGCCTGGGCGATGCCGTGGACTTTCTCGCCTTTACTCTTCTGATCGAAGGCCATGATTCCGAGAATCGGCGTTAGCACCATTCCCGGACCATGTATCCAAGCCATCGCCTTGTGAAAGCGGATGGGGCCGCGGGTTTCGGTTCCAGGAATTCTGGGAGCACGGATGGCATAGTAGGCACTCATAAAATATAGGTCTCCGGCGAGGCCACCGAGAGCGGCGTGTAGATCGCGCGACGTCTTGCTGGTGTCCTTGCCTCCCGCGCCCAGAGACGTGATCACTGTGGCGGTGATCGGAATCGCAGCAATCAACCCAAGCCGTTGGTGGATCTTGAGCATGTGGGTGCGCTTGTCGAGCAGGGCCTGCCGTTGCGCGTCACCTTGCGCTTGAGATGGAGAAAAGCCGAGGTCTTCCAAGGAAGGTTCGGTCTTGCTGCTGGAGGGTGCGTTCGGCAACTCGCCAGAAGGCGGCTGTGCTCCGGGCTGCGCCTTGTCCTGCGATGGAGGCGGTGACTTCTGATCTTGGGCTGCCGCTGGTTCTTGAGCGTCCTGAGACCTGGACGGCGGCGTATCGGCGGTTTGCGCGAAAGACAGGGAAGAAGCGACCAACAGCCATAAGGCAATCAGTGGGATCGTTCTTGAGCGAATCATTTTCACGATGATTCCAGACCTCCGAGCAGGGCCAGCAGATCTAATCATCAAACTCAAACTGGAACGACGCCCCAGGGAATGTGGAGAGTGGGATGCGGCTTCCGGGCTCCTGGATGCCTGTCCTGATATTTATACGCTTCGTCTCGAAATGGAAAGCTACGCAACTCCGGGAATCCTACTCGATGGGTTCGACCACGACGGAATCCACAACAACGCTGCGACCGGGGCGTTGCACGATCACGATGGCGGCGAGCACAAAGGCAATTCCCATGGCCTGGATGGGGCGCAGCACCTCACCTAAGAGAAGGGCGGCGAGGAGGATCGAGAACACGGGCTCCAGACAACTGGCGATGATGGCGCGAGTGGGCTCCAAGTGCTGCAGCCCGAGGAAGTAGAGGGAAAACGCTCCCAGTACCGAGATCATGGAGAAGACGAACAAGAACAACCATTGCGCGGGCGCGTAGTGGGCCGCGGCGAGTTTCCACGGGGGATTGACGACGAGCCAGAAGAGGGCGGCGGCGGCGAGCGTCCAGACGAGGACGCGCCAGCGGTCGTGGCGGGCGAGAATGCCGTGTCCAGCAACGTTGTAGAAGGCGAAGGAGAACGAGGCCAGCAGCGCAGCAAAGAGGCCGTAGGAGTCGAGGCGAAAGCCGGAGCCAGAGCGTGCGCCGAGGAGATCGATAACGAGGGCAATTCCGGTGACGGCCAGGGCGACGGCGGCAACTTTTTGCGCGGTGAGCTTTTGCTGGCCGCGGGCCACCACATAGAACAGAACCCAAACCGGTGCGGTGTATTGCACGATGATGGCGGTGGCGACGTTCGTTCTCTGGATCGCAACGTAATAGAAATAGTTCGAGACAGCCACGCCCAGCGTGCCGAGCAGAAAGCAGTAAGCAAGATCGCGCGCGGGGAGTTTGATGCGCTGCCATCCCTGGGAGGCAACGAGAAGAGGCAGAAGCACTAGCAGCGAGAATGTGGTGCGGGTCTGCGACAGAATTAACGGATCAATGGGATGGAGCGCTGTGCTGCTCAACGGCAACCTGCCAGTGAAAACGGCGCGGCCCAGAGCGGCGGAAACTCCCCAGAGAAAAGCAGCGGCGGCGATGAAGAGATAGCCGCGTAAGGGATGCGGCGTGTTTCGTGGAGTCGTGTCTGGGATGATGAGCCTCGCGAGCTTCGATGATCAGGCAGCGGAAAGGAAGTGGTCAAGGCGGTCGGGGTCGAAGCCTTCGATCACTTCGGCGCCAGCGGCGGTGAAAATCACGAGGGTGGGCGCGGTGTGGCTGTGATAGGTTTCGAGCAATTCGCTGCGGGCGGCGGGGTCACTGCTCATGTCCCGTTCTTCAAAGGGGATTTCCTTGACGTCGAGGAAAATCTTCATCACCTCGCAGTTGAGGCAGCCGGATTGGGTGAAGAGGAGAATCCTGTTCGGCATAACGATGTCCCAGTTCTAAGCATCCAGGTATTCGATCTCAGCAGTGATTTTCGCAGTCTTCTGTAGCATGGCGGAGACCGAACAGTATTTTTCTTTCGAGAGGCGAACCGCGTCCTCCACCGCCTTACGAGACACTTTACCACCCACGCGGTAAGTCAGTTTGATTTCTGTGTAGACAGAAGGCGGGTCGGACGCGCGCTCGGCTTGGGCGCGAACTTCCAGGCTGGTAAAGGGCTCGCGTTTCTTCTGCAAAATCGAAACGACGTCATAACCGGTGCAGCCGCAGAGAGCGACGAGAACGAGTTCCATGGGCGTACTGGCTGTGATTTTGTCGCCGTCCATCGCGACGGAGTGGCCGCTGCTGGCGATGCCTTCGAAGCGTTGCTTTTCTTTCCACGTGGCTTTGGCTTCAGTCATGACGCTATCTTACGGGGAATTGTTGATTTTTGATTGCTGATTGTCGATTGAGAGCCTTTCCTTGCCGTCATTCGTGACGCATTGAAGATTGCCACCAGTTGATTTGCCTCGGATTTCAGCTCTCTTAGCTTGACCTCCGAGATTAAGCCCGCATCAACCAGCAACTCCAACCAGAAGGCGGATTCGTCAGCCTCTTCGATAACACTTGACATCTTCGCCAGGAATTCTGGCCGGGAACGAGCACGGCAAACGGCACGATAGTTGGCGGCGACGGATATGCCCGACCGGAGCAGTTGATGGCCGATAATCCGCCCCTCTTGACCCGGCGGCAAGGATCGGATCACGCGGATAATCCGCAAGGCGAACTTCTTTGTTCGATCCTTGAGCAACTCGGCTTTATGATCCATGGCGAACTCTAATCATCAGTCAACAGTCAGCAATCAACAATCTCCGCCGCACGGCCTGTGACCGTCTGTGACCGATGTCACAGCATGACAGTTCTACCTGCGGTTGTCGGTGCTCGGTTCCGGATGAATGAGGACGCGAAACAGTTCCGGCGCGTCCTGCTTGAACCGGATTTCGAGTTCGGTCTGGATGTCGTGAACGCGGGCGAGCGAAAGTTCGTCGGAGAGCGTGCAGTGGCAGGAAACGTAAAGGCGTCCGCGGACCCGCTTGATGATGAACTCGTGCACATCGAGGATCTCGGGAAACGGCTCGGCAGCCTTCTTCAGTCGGCGTTCGAGGTCGGCATCGCGCACCAGTTCGTCGCCGGTTTCGATGGTGGCGGGCTCGCTTTCGATGTGGGTGAGGATATCGGCGATCTCGGGCACTTCATGGCGCATGGCGGCTTCGAGTTCGGTGACTTGGTCGTGCGCACTCTTAAGGGTTAGGCGCTCGTCGAGTTCGACGTGCTGCTCGACGTGGAGCCGGCCAGCGAGGTCCTGGACGCTGATGTCGTGGACATTGAGGTTGTGACGGGTGGCGACGGCGCGAATGCGATCGAAGATATTTTCCGAATGCTGGGCGCGAGGAAGCGGTTGGACGGTAACGTCAGCGTCGGGCAGGATGTCGTGGACGGCGGCGGTCACCGCAGCCACCAACTGCTCGGAGCGTTGGAAGGTGACGGTGCGGGCCAGGCCTACGGCGAGATCGGCGAAATAGTGGTTGCCGGCACGGCGGATGCGCACCCGTCCGATTTCGAGTACGCCATCCACGCGGGAGACGGCATCGGTGATCTGGACGCGGACTCCGGTGGGAGCGGCATCGAGCAAGGCGTCGATGGTGCGGCGCGCCAGACGCCAACTCACCGAAACGATCACGCCGGCGACGAACAGAGCGGCGATGGGATCGGCGTCGCGAAGCCAATCCAGACGATAAGCGCGGCCCAGGAGGATGAGCACCAGACCGAGGACGACCACACCCGCGGACCAGACGTCGGTGGAAAAGTGCAGGGCGTCGGCCTCGAGAGCCTGGCTGTCGTACTTGGTGGCGATGCGGCCCAGAGCGCGGGAGCGCCACACGTCCACGGCCATGGAAACCAGCATCACGGCGAAGGCCCAGATGGAGGGCTCGACTTCAACCCGGCGATAGAACAAGCGCACGATGGCTTCGTAGATCACCCAGACGCAGGTCACGAGAAGCAGGCCAGTTTCCACGAAGGCGGAGAAGCTTTCGATTTTGCCATGACCGTATTGGTGGTCGGCGTCGGCGGGCTTGTCGGAGACTCCGACGGAGAAGTACGTGAGTAGAGATGCGATCAGATCCAGCGCGGAGTGGGCAGCCTCCGAGAGAATTCCGAGGCTTCCGGTGCTGAGGCCGACTACGATCTTTCCGCCGGTGATGAGGAGGGCGGCGAGCACGGAATTTCCGGCGACGGCGCGTTTTTCGGCGCGCATGGCACTGGGCGAGTAAAGGGCTGGCGTCCCGGACATGATGGGATTATCGCCGCTAAGGCGTAATTGCGCCAAGAGAATCAGTGGGAGGTAATGGTTCCAATTGAAGGGGCCCAAAATCATTTACCACAGGGGACACAGAGGCTCACAGGGTAAATCCATGAGGGTTTTCTCTTGCTTCCGCCTTGGTTATTGGAAGGCGCGACTTCTGCGGGAAACGGCCTATATGCTAGGATGCTTGGTTCGGGTTGTCCAACTTCCTGATGTACCAATCCTGGAGGAATCTTGTATGCGTAAGAGTTGGTTGCTGTGTGTGCTTCTGAGTACGTTGGCCTGGGGACAGGCGCAGCCGGCGGCCGCACCGGCGACGCCGCGCCCGGCTCCTGCCGCGGAGGCTAAACCGCCGGCGGAAGTGCCTATGACTGCGGTTGTGCTCACGATCAAGGGTGTATGCCCAGCCGTGCCGAAGACGGCTGCGGCGTCCAAAGCCGGCGCGGCCAAAACGCCTGCAGCTCCCGCAAAGAAACCGGCCGACTGCAAGACCGAGATCACGCGGGCGGAGTTCGAGAAGATTGCCAGCGGGCTTTCGCCGAACGTTACGCCCCAGTTGAAGCGGCAACTGGAAGGGGCGCTTCCGCGCTTCATGGCGATGTCGGAGATCGCAAAAAAGAAGGGGCTGGACAAGACTGACAATTTCAAGCAGACCCTGAAAATTGCCACGATGCAAATCCTGACCACGCAACTGCAGCGCCAGGTGCAGGAAGAGGCGGATAAGATTTCGCCGACGGAGGTCGAGGCATATTACAAGGAGAATCCGGAAGCGTACGAGCAGTATTCGCTCGACCGGCTGTTCATCCCGCGCTACAAACAGGCCGAGGCCGAGGACAAGGACGAAGCCAAAGAGCCGGAGAAGCTGACCGAAGAGCAGCAGAAGGCGAAAGAGGCCGCGGAGAAGGCCAAGCAGGAGCAGGGCGAGCAGGAGTTGAACAAGCTGGCCGACAGCCTGCGGGAACGGGCAGCGAAGGGCGACGATTTCATCACGCTGCAGAAGGAAGCATTCGCAGCCGCTGGAACAAAAGTTGATAACCCAACGGTGAACCTGTCCAAGGTGCGGCGCACGGGACTGCCCCCGGCGCACGCGGCTGTGTTCGATCTGAAAGTGGGCGAGGTGTCGACCGTCATCAGCGACAATGGCGGCCACTATATTTACAAAGTGGTGACCAAAGAAGTTCTGCCGCTGGATCAGGTGAAGGATGAGATCCATAACAAGCTGAAGAGCGAGAAAACGAAGAAGATCATGGACGAGTACACCAACTCGTTCCAGGCGGTACCGAACGAGGCGTATTTTGGACCGGCCGGAGCTGCCAGTATGCCGGGCCGTCCTGGGCCGCCGCACATGCCGCGAATGCAGACGGCTCCGCCTGCGGCCCAGCCTCAGGCTGCGCCACCGGCGGGACAAGTTCCACCGTCGAAGCCGAACTGATGGAGAGCGCCAAACCTGTTGTCGTGGTCACCGGCATTGCGGGAAACCTGGGATCCCGGTTGCTCCCGCTGCTGGGTGATTTTTCGGTGATTGGGGTGGACATGAGTCCACACCGAACCGATTCTCCGCTGCAATTCGAGCGCATGGATCTGGGCGAGGAGTCCTCCACCCGCGCGCTTTACGAATTGCTGCGCGACACCCGGCCAGTTTCTGTGGTGCATCTTGCCTTTGTGATCGATCCCGTACGCACGGGTGTGCTCGACACCGAGCGCATGTGGCAGATCAACGTGGCTGGCACTGCCCGCGTGATGGAGGCGGTCACGGAGGCGAACCGCACGGCGGATTCCGGGATCAAGCAATTCATCTTTCCTAGCAGCGTTTCCGCCTATGGGCCCAGCCTGCCGGGGCCGGCAACGGAAGACTCGCCCATGGCGGCGCATACGCTGCCCTACGCCATTCATAAGAAGCAGTCCGACGAAGTGGTGCAGCAGCGCGCGCCGGCGTTGCGCGGCTGCAGCGTCTATATATTGCGTCCGCACATTTTTGCCGGCGCCAGCGTGCAGAACTATCTCCTGGGAGCGTTTCGGGGCACACCCAACGGTAAGGGCCCGCGGGCGGAAAAGATGCGGAGCGAGGGCAAACGGCTGCCCTGCATGCTGCCGCGCGGGCAACAGTATCTGGACAACAAGATCCAGTTTGTGCACGTGGACGACATGGCGCGATTGATCGCACACATTCTGCATCGCGATCCGGAGGCGCAGCGGCTGACCGTTCTGAATGTCGCCGGGCGTGGCGAGCCTCTCACCTTTGCCCGCTGCATTGAGATGGCGCAGGCGAAAGTGGTGCGCGTTCCGGGAAAGTGGGCGATGCGGCTGGTGCTGCAGTTTATGTGGAAGCGGCAGATTTCGGCGATTCCCCCGGAGGCGCTGCCCTACATGACCGGGGAATACATCATGAACACGGATCGGCTGCGCAGCTTCCTGGGCGGGGAGTATGAGAACGTGATGCGCTACACGATTGCCGATGCCTTCGCGGACAGCTTCAAGGCCGCTCCAGCAACAGCTCAGAATTCGACATAGACCTCCCTGCCAAGGTCGTTCTCACTTCCTTCCACGATATAGCCCGGCGATGCCGAAGGTGTAGGGCGTCCAACTCGCCTCGCTGAACCCAGAGCGGCGCATGCGGGCCAGCATCTCCTGAGCTTCGGGAAAACGTTCGACCGAATTCGGAAGATAGGCATAGGGGCCGCGCACGCCGGAAATCAATGTACCCACGCGGGGCAGAACCTGCTTGAAGTAGAACCGATACAGTTGGCCTATCAGTCCCTTGGGCTCGCTGAAGTCAAGGATGCCGCACTCTCCTCCCGGGCGCAGCACGCGGGCGATCTCGCGCAGGCCGGCATCATAGTCGGCGAGATTGCGGAAGCCGAAGGCCGAGGTCACCAGGCTGAAGTGCTGGTCGGGAAATGGGAGGCAGAGGGCGTCGGCTTCAATCCAGCGCGGGATCGCGGAGTTGCCGTTTTGCGGGCACCCGGCAAGAGATTTTGACCGCGCGCGCTGCAGCATGGCGTGGGAGAAGTCGGCGCCCAAGATTTGGGGACTGCAGTTCCCCGCCTGCTTGCGCAGAGCGAAAGTCATGTCGCCGGTTCCACAGCAGAGATCGAGCACGCGGGAATCGGGCTGGACGAGGATGTGCGAAAAAGTGCGGGCAGTGCGGCGCCACCACAGGCGATCTACGTTGCACGACAATACGTGGTTGAGCAGATCGTAGCGCGCGGCGATCGAGGTAAACATCTCGCGGACGGCGCGCGCCGCTGCGTCGGGACCGCGTGCGCCCTCCGGCGCGGCGCCGACTACGAGTTTGCGGGTCTCGGACATTCAGGAACAAATTGCTGATTGCTGATTGTTGATTGAAAATCCGAGGAGGCAACTTAGACTTGGTTTTCAATCAGCAATCAATAAATCAACAATCAACAATTTTACTTTCCCCATCCGCCTCGCGACAGGCGGCGCAATTCTTCGACGGCACCGATCACCACGCTGTCCGGCACATCAGCGGCGATTTCAACTTTCCCGATTTCCCGAGGCAGCACGAAATGTACTACGCCGCCTTGCGTCTTCTTGTCTGCCTGGAGGCGCGCGAGAATCTTGCGCGCGCTCACTTTGAGTTCCGGCAGCCGGCCCAGGCTGAGCACGGCATCGGCGATGCGGCCGGCGGTCACGCTGTCGGTGCGCCCCACGGTGAGGGAAATGTTGGTGGCGGCGATCAGGCCCCAGGCAACCGCTTCGCCGTGAAGCAGGCTGCGGTAGCCAGTCTCCGCCTCCAGCGCGTGTCCGATAGTGTGGCCGAGGTTGAGCACGCGGCGCAAGCCGCCTTCGCGCTCATCGGCCGAGACGACTTCCGCCTTCAACTTCACAGACTGGGAGATGAGCCCTTCCAGCTCCACCGGATCGCGCTTCAGAATCTGGGCACGTTTCTGCTCAAAACGCAGGAAAAGATCGCGGTCCCCAATGATGCCGCACTTGAGCGCTTCGTACAGGCCGGCGCGATACTCGCGGTCGGGCAGAGTTCGCAAAACCTCCGGATCAATCAGGACGGTGCGCGGATGATGGAACGTTCCCAGCAGGTTCTTCCCTGCCCCAAGGTTGACGCCCGTCTTGCCGCCGACCGAGGCATCGACCTGGGCCAGAACCGTGGTAGGAATCTGCACCAACTCCACGCCGCGCATGTAGAGGGAGGCCAGCAGTCCAGTGACATCGCCGACCACGCCGCCACCCAGGGCGATCAGAACAGCTTTGCGGTCGGCGCCCAGACGGGTCAACCTCTCGGCCAGCACTTCAATCGTGCGCAACTTCTTGGACGGCTCGCCGTCGGGCATCTGGAGGATCTGGGGCTTGATGCCGGCGGAGGTCAAAGAACGAACCAGCTTTGTACCCCAGCGCCGGCGCACGGGCGGAACCGTGATCACAAAAACTCTGCTCGCTTGCGGCAACAACTCGGCCAGCAAAGCGCCCGCCCGCGCCAGCAAGCCGTTCTCAATGCGGGCCTGGTAGGGCCGGGGCGGGACATGGATGGTGACCTGCGCCATGGAAATCCATCATAGCGTATTGGATCGCGTAGCTTGATCGCACGTGCCCCGGAAGTGGTACCATTTGCCGTTTATGAAAGGTCTTCCAGCCGAGACCGATTTCATCGTGATCGGCGCCGGGGTTGCGGGTCTGCGGGCCGCAATCGAACTGGCGGACGCGGGACACGTGTTGGTGCTGGCGAAGCGAGAGGCCATGCCGTCCCGTACGCAGTCTGCGCCAGGTACGAGTACGGCTCCGCTGAGCGACGAAGAGGAGGTAATCCTGCACCTGCAGGACACGCTGATTGCCGGCGACGGCTTATGCCGTCCGGAAGCGGTGAAGATTCTGGTCGAGGAGGGGGTTGAGCGCATCGGGGAGTTGATCGCCTGGAACAAGCGGGACCGGCACGGAACCAAACTGACATTTGAAACCGAAGCCTCCTACAGCCACAGCCACGTTCTTCGAGCGACGGGGGAGTCGGCGGGGAGCGAAATTTTGCACGCTCTTCGGGTCAAAGTCCATGCACACAAAAATATTTCCGTGCATGAATTCGAGTTTGCCACGGAACTGCTCACCGAAGATCAGCGGGTGATGGGCGTTTCGCTGATCAGCGAGAAGGGATTGCCGGAGGAAATAACGTGTTCGGCGGTATTGCTGGCAACCGGAGGGTTGGGGCAGATCTATCGAGACACGACCAATTCTGAGACGGCCACGGGAGACGGCGTGTCGATGGCCTTCCGCGCGGGTGCGGAGGTCAGCGACATGGAGTTCGTTCAGTTCCATCCCACGGTGCTCTACGTGAAGAAAACGCCACGGTTTCTGCTCGCGGAAGCTTTGCGTAGCGAGGGCGCTTATCTGCGGAATATCGAGATGGATCGCTTCATGCACAAATACCATCCTTTGGCGGAACAGGCGCCGGGCGACGTGGTAGCGCGGGCCATCATGCATGAAATGGAAGTGAGCCGGGCCAAAGATCCGTTCGTGTACCTCGACCTGACCCATCTGAACGCCGCCAGAGTACAGAAGCGCTTTCCGCGCATCTACGCGACCTGCATGAAGCACAACATCGACATCACGGAGGACGTGATTCCGGTTCGCCCGGCAGCACATTTCGCCATGGGAGGAGTGCGCACCGACTTAGAAGGAAGAACTAGCTTGTCTGGGCTCTATGCAGCAGGCGAAGCGGCCGCGACTGGCGTCCATGGCGCAAATCGCTTCCCCAGCAATGCACTGCTTGAGGCCCTGGTGTATGGAGCGCGCGCCGGAAAGGCCATGCGAGAGGAACTGCAGCAGGATCGCAAGCCCGCCAGCAGGCCGAAGAAAGCGGCGTCGCAGAATGGACCTGTGGATGCTGGAATTGAAGACCTGATTGGCCAGATTCAAGACATCATGTGGAAGGGCTCCGGCCTGGTGCGCACGCGAACAGGAATGCTGGAAACGATTCGCAGGCTGGAGGAGTTGGCGCCGAGAGTAGCGCATCCCCGCACGCGGCGGACACAGGAGGCGGCAAACCTGCATCTGGCCGGACTGCTGGTGACGCGTTCAGCGCTGGCGCGCGAGGAAAGCCGCGGGGCGCATTATCGTACTGACTATCCCGGCCACGACGACAAGAAGTTTCTGAAGCACTCGGTGGTTAAGGGGGAGAGCGTGCGGTTTGTATAGAGCGTTTTCTCCAATGAGATTCGGACAAATGCAAGCGCTGAGGGGTTTTTGAGTGTAACGGCTGGTTTCGTCAACCAATGGACGGCTAAAGTGGTTGGAAGTGCCGACACGGCGTAAACTGCTCTCCGATGGCTTTTTACACCTTCCCCAAGGATATTGGGATGTACAAATCATTGCTCGGGTTCTTAATGCTCGCGTTTTTCGGATGGCCCCAAAACCCAGCCCCGCCATCAGAGCCTCTTTTGAGTGTCCCTCGCTTGGATAAGGGTTCAATTCAAGGCAAGACTTACAAGAACTCGTCCCTCGGACTCGAATTGACACCAGATCCTAGTCTCACTTTCCAGAACCCTGAGCTAAAGGAGAATGGGACTAAACGCGAGGCGCTAATGGTCGCCGCATTGGGCAAACTCAGGTCAGGATCGGCCAGAGAGGGAACGTTTATTGGGGCCGTCGCCTTGGCCTATTACCCAGAAGACCAGCGCTCAACCGAGTCGTGCATGCGACGGATTGTCGAGACACAACAGAAGAGCGGGTTCAAAGCTGTGCGGGGCAGTTCACAAGGTGAGTTAAGTGGGAACACATTTGCGCGCTCTGATTTCTTGAGGGAAGGTCCCGTTTACGAGGCAGTCTTCGTGAAGGCCTGCGACGCTCTAGCTCTGACAATTGTGTTTTCCGGTCCCGATCAGAATACCGTGGAGAGATTTGTCGCTGCTACTGACCTTAAGCTCGATCCTTCTGTTTCGGGGTGCGGTTCGCAATACAAATAGAAATTCAGAAGAGAGACAGGCGCTCTGTTCCATAGGTGACGTAACATCGCCGTTACACGCAATTAACCAGGTGGCGGAAAAACTCGCGGCAAATGCATGGTGCCACCCCAGGGGCTGAAGCCCGAACTAATTTCGAAGCCCTTACGCGGCGCTTAAAGCGCCGCTCTTCCACGTCACCGCGCGCATTTGTGAGTCTTTCCGCAACTTCTAAAGTCGTGCCCTTCCCGAACCTATTTATCTGGCCATTCATTCCTTTTTCTTTCCCGGAAACAGGACTGACGCCATAATCGAGACTGCCAGTACTCCTGCGACCACGCCCAGCGTCACCAGCGTCGGGACCGGAAAATAATCCTCGGCAATCATCTTCAGGCCCACCAGGACCAGCACCAACGCCAGCCCGTGGTGAAGGAAGCGGAAGCCTTTCATCAGCCCGGAAACTGCAAAATACATCGAACGCAGGCCTAGAATGGCGAACACGTTCGAGGTGTAGACGATGAAGGCATTGCGCGTGACCGAGAGAACTGCTGGGATAGAGTCGACGGCGAAAAGCACATCCGTGGTTTCGATCACGGCCAGGACCACCAGCAAGGGCGTGGCATAGAGCCCCGGATTCCCTTTCCAGCTCCGGGCGAAAAAACTCCCACCCTGATAGCCGTCCGTCACCGGGATAAGGCGGCGCAGAGCCTTCACTGCCGGGTTCGTCGCGGGATCGATTTGATGTTCGCCCGCGAGTCCCAGCCGGATGCCGCTATACATCAGCAGCGCTCCAAGTATGTAGAGGATCCAGTGGAAGCGGTTGATCAGGCCAACGCCCGCAAGAATGAAGAAGCCGCGCATCACGAGCGCACCGAGGATTCCCCAGAACAGCACGCTGCGCTGGTGCTGCTCGGGGACGGCAAAATAGCGGAAGATCACGAGGAAGAGGAAGAGATTGTCCACGCTGAGGGAGACTTCGAGCACGTAACCGGTCACGAACTCCAGCGCGACCTGGCGGCCTTGCCAGAAAAAGATCAGGCCAGCGAAGGCTGCGGCGAGGCCAATCCAGAGGGCGCTCCAGGCCAGCGCCTCGCGCGAGCGCAGGACGCGGCCGGCGCGGTGGAAGACGAAGAGATCCAGAGCCAGCATGCCCAGCGCGAACAGGTTGAAGAGAATCCAGAAATAGAGCAAGGGGCTTTCCTGAAGGAATTGCGAATTTATGATTGATGATTGTTGATTGCTGATTGAAAAGACTTCGGGGTTGAAGGTTTTCAATCAGCAATCAACAATCAAAAATCAACAATTGTCCTACTTCTGCCGGCCCAAGCGCCCGCTCTCCCACGCCTCCCATAGGCCGGAGGACTTCAGCATCTCGTCGCTATGGGTTTCGCGCATGGACTGTGCGATCTGGGCGCGAGTGTAGCGCGGTCCGATCTTATCCGGAAGATTGGCCAGCGCGAAGCTGAACTCAGCGGCTTCGGCTACGTGCTTTTTGAGTTGAGAGAAATCCACCTTGTCGTAAGTATCGGAGACGGCGTGGTAATTCTCCAGATAATTCGCTTCCTCCTGATCGGCGACAAATGTGGGCACGCCCTCCAGCATGAAATCAAAATGGTCGGTACCCCACTCCATATCGGGTTTTAATTCGGTTACGCCAAATTGTTGCAGCGGGGAGATGAGACGCTTGGCTGTGTCCAGCACGTCCTTGTGGCCGCCGGCTGAGAAGCCTGTCGTCTTGCCGGTGCCGGCATCGTAGATGATCACCCCGGCAGCGTTGTCGAGTTCCGGCCGGTGCGCGATGGCGTAGGCTCTGGAGCCAAGCAAGCCTTCTTCTTCCCCAGAAAAAAGAATGAAGCGGATGGAGCGGCGAGGCTTCAATCCCGAGGCTTTGATGGCACGCAGCGCGTCCACCACCAGCGCCGCGTTGCAGCCGTTGTCCAGCGCGCCGGTGCCGAGTTCCCAGGAGTCCAGATGGGCGCCAACGATGACGAACTCAGCGGGCTTCTCGGTGCCTTTGATTTCCGCAATCACGTTTGCCGCCTTGATCGGTCCGCCAAGCTCGTTGGGGATACTCAGATCGGCCCATACGGGATGCCCGGAGGCCAGCAGGCGGCCGACGCGCCCGCCATCCTCCCGCGCCACCAGCACCTGGGGAATACGGTCGATTTCCCCCTCGGAAGAATTGGTGTGCCGGTAGAGGATGTCGTGCTCGCGGGTGGCGATGAAAGCCACCGCTCGGGCTTTCCCCTTGACCGCGGCGGTGATCACCGGCGGGGCATTTGCATATTCGGCGAAGAGGTCGTCCCAGGTTTTGAGCACCACCGAATGCACCAGCACGATCTTGCCGGAAATGTCTCCGGCTTTGGCGAAGTCCGCAGGACCGCCGCTGCCTACGTCAACCACCGGCACATGTTTGACCGGAGCGAGTGCAGGCGCCCACGCGATGGAAACGCAGCGCACGCGGAACTCGACTTTGGGTATCTGGGTGAGCTTGGGATCGAGCGCAGTGCCCGTGGCGCTGACGGTCATCTCGGTCGCGCCTTCCGCCCAGGAATGCGGGATGGTGAATTCCTCGGTGTGGACGCTGTCCGCGCCCGCAGCCTTGAACATCTGCACACCCCAGTCGACGGCGCGCTGCATGGCGGGCGTGCCGGGCACGCGGCCGCCGATCTCGTCGGTTAACTGGCGCAGGTTGCTTTCGAGAGGCGAGGGCTTGAGGGCCTCCTGGATGATCTGGTTGGCGTCGTCGTTAAAGTCCCGGGCGGGCGTGGCCGCGAGGCAGACGAGGCAGATGGGCAGACAGGCCCACAGGCTTTTGAGTTTTCGCATACGGGCTGAATTAGAAATGAAATTCCGGAAAAGAGCAAAAGCTCGTCGCATAGGGCGCGGAGAACTGCCGCGGTGGCCGCAGAGAGAACCTGAAATCAGCTTACTTCGGCGGCAGCGGATCCATGTTGTCCAGGATGCGCACCGTTTCCAAGACGACCGTGCCCGAGATTTCCAGGCTCTTGGGGCTGAGCTTGTCGACCGTATCTTGCGCGGTGTGGTGGAACACGTTGTTATAGCCGTAATCAATGTCGATGATGTCGACCGAAGGGACTCCGATGCGCATGAAGGGCAAATGATCGTCCGAGATGGTGTTATTGCGAGCGAAGAAGTGCGACTGGTAGCCGAGGCGCGTCGCCGCTTCGTACACCACGCTCTCCAGCCATGGCGTGGAGTTGCTGTCGTGATCGATGTCGAGGTCGGCGTCGCCGATCATGTCGGTCAGAATAAATGCCTTGATCTTTTTGGCGGTACCATCCTGCTGCCACTGGGCCGCCAGATGGCGAGTTCCGTAATCGCTGTCGACATCGTCTGACCACTGTTTCACGGCTTCCTCGGCGTCGGTCCAGAGCAGCCAGACGCTGTAGCCGTCACGCTTCTTACCGCGAAGTATGTTGGCAAATTCCAGCAGAAGAGCGGATGTGGAACCGCCATCATTGGCGCCCACGTAGGCGGTATCACGCAGAGGATAGTTGGTGTCGTAGTGGCCGGCGATCACGATGATGCCGTCTTTCGTGCCGGGAAACTTGGCGATGATGTTTCGCACGGGAAATTTGCCTTCCACTGTGTCCGCGGTGAAAACGTCGGCCACAACCTCATCGCCTTTGAGATGGCCGAGGATGTAGTCCTCAACCTTCTTGTGATTGGCGCTGCCGATGGGCCGCGGGCCGTAGGCGACGATCTCTTTTACGTATTGCATGGCGCGGTTGGCATTGATGGTGGGCGGCGGGCCGCTGTCGGGCGGGAGGGAAAGCTTGGGGTCAGTGGCTTCGGCGGCGGCAGTTGGAGTCGGGTGTTGCGCGGCCGCCGGGTTGGCGTCCTTGTCGTGGTCGCAGGAAGTGAACGTGACTGCGAACGAGAGCAACAGGGTCGGGAGAAAGATTATCTTGCCTATCACCACATGAACCTCACCGAATGAAACCGAGTTGAAACTTCACGATATTGCCTGTTTTTCTTTCCGGGCCCGACGTTGCTTGGGATGGACGAGCCAAGCGATGCTGATGCTCAAAACATAGAGCGCGATCATGGGAGCGGCAAAGATGCACATGTTTGTAACGTCGGGAGTGGGTGTAACGATGGCCGCAATGATGAAAATGATCAGGATGGCATAACGAAAATTCCGCCACATGAATCCGGCGCTGACAATGCCCATCAGCGACAGAAAGAAAATCAGGATCGGCATCTCGAAGATCAAGCCCATGCCCAGGATGATGCTCAGGAATAGCGACGTATATTCCCCGATCGTAATCATGGGTTGAAACTGCTGGCCGAAACCGATGAGGAAGTCCAAGGCCCGGGGGTAGGCGATTCTGTAGCCGAAGTATCCGCCGGTGGTGAACAGGGCGATGGTCGAGACCATGAACGGTACGACGTAGCGCTTCTCGTTGCGGTACAGGCCCGGCGAGATGAACATCCAAACCTGGTAGAGGACAAACGGCGAAGTGAGAAAGAGTCCGGCGAGGGCGGCAATCTTCAAGTAAAGGTTGAAGGGTTCGGTGGGGTTCAGGTAGACCAACTTTTCCGTCATGCCGTGGGCTTTGAGTGCGTCCATGATGGGCTTTTGCATGATGGCGTAGATTTTCTCGCGATAACCCCAGCAGGCGAAAAAACCAACCACCACTGCGCCAATGGAGTACACCAGGCGGCGGCGAAGCTCCTCGAGGTGATCGAGAAAGCCCATGGTAGGCATGGCTTCGCGCTTGCGCTCTTCGCTGGAAACCTCGGTCGCGGTCTCAGACATGCGATTCCTGCGAGGTTGGGACGCTGGTATCGGGGACGCTCTCGGCCGTGGAAGTTGAGGCTGGTGCGACCGGATCCGAAGCGGCTGACGGACTTGCAGCCGCTTGAGTCGCTGGAGCCGCGACCGATTCAAGCTGCAGCGGGGCAGGAACGGCCGCAGCGGGGCTTGGGTTCAGGCTGGCCACGGCGCCTGGAGGGGGCTGGCTCGGGGGGAGAACCGGCGTCTTCTTCTCAACCTCCAGATGAGCGATTTCCGTTTCGATCTGCGAGCGAAATTCGTTCGAAGCGCGCCGGAGTTCGGCGAGAATGCGTCCGGCTTGACGGGCGATCTCCGGCAACTTCTTGGGCCCAAACACAATGAGGGCCAGGACGAACAGGAAGATCGTCTCGGAAAAACTCATGGCCTCATCATAATGCGGGAGGGCAAAGGCGGCAATGCGGCTTGCCGCGGGCGGTGGTTTCGACGCCTTTCCGCACGCCGGCTCAGTTGTCACCTGCTAAGGAGCGCGCTTGAGGACCACTGTGTTTCGCTCGTCGCCGGCGATGATGCGGTAGAACTTTCTGAGATCCTCGGCCTTATCGACGGGTACGCTCAATTCCTTTTGCTCGAAGGTACGAGTGTAGTCGACCACATTGCCATTCACCACGGTCTTCGCGTGGTAACTGGCGAAGCTGAAGTCGGCGTCGACCGCGGGTGGCAAGTCATCCACGATGTAGCCGGCCGGTATCGTGATTTCGAATGTATCGGTATCGCGAGCCGGTCCCTCGAATTCGATGGCGAACTTCCGAGGCTCTTTGGTCTCCAGGAATCCCATCCCCTTATTCCCGATCACGCGCGGACGCACCAGAAGCAGGTTGCCGGCATTCTTGGCGTAGTTCTCCGACTCAAAAGAGTAGTTGAAACCGAAAGGACGGTCGGTTTGTAGGAGGTTGACGACGCTCGCGTGGGTGATATGGAAACTTGAAAGCGAGTTGGAGAGGAGTTCTTCGATGGGCTTGATTTGGTCGGTGTCTCTGGTTACGGTGCGCAACCGTCCCCGCTCTGAGGATGCGCGCTCTCCCAGCCGTATCTCTTTCACTTCGCCTTTCAGTGTGCCGGATGGGTCAAGGGTGAGCTTGGCGGTACGCTGGATGCTGTTCATGGCTGAGGGCTGCTGGGGCAGTTCGACCAGTTCGCCGCCATCGGGCGTTACCAGCAAGCCGTAGTTTCCCTGCAGATAGCCGCCGATCTGGCCGAAGGGGATCAACTCGTTCGTAGGATCGAAGAAGAGGATCCGGCCAAGCTTGGGATGCTGCACGGTGGCGATCAAAGAGGGATCGTTCATGCCGTCGGGCAACTTGATGGCAGTAATCACGTGGTTAAATCCGTTGTGGGCGGGCATTTCACGGGTCACCGAACCACGCTCGGCGTTAATCACCACATGGTAGGACTCCACGCCGATCTCGTGCAGCATGGATCGCACCAAAGTCGCTTTGTCCTTGCAGTCTCCGTAACGGTGCGAGAACACCTCCGGTGCGGGATGGGGCTGCCAACCACCGATACCCAGATCGATCGACACATAGCGGATGTCATGTTGTACGAATTGGCCGATGGCCTGCATCTTTTGGAGAGAAGTGGCTTTCGATGCAGTCAACGTGGCGACCTGTTGTTTGATGGCCGCAGATGCATCCACTCTTTCGCCCACTAGCCCGAAGTACCACTTGCCCATCGTCTCCCAATCAGCGTTCGTATTTAGGGCTGGACCTCCGGAAGAGGTAAAGAAGGACACGATCATCTGGCCCTTGACCCCACTCATGGGTGGCATGAGGGGCTCTTTTCTGATGCCCTTCACGTCGTTTAAAGTCCACTGCCAGGAATTGTTGCCAGCCTGGGTTGGCTTGACTTCCGGATGGTTGAGCCAGGAGACCTTGTATTCCCATCCGAGCGGAAGCTGAAGAGAATAGTGGCTCTCCCGCACCGGATCCGTTTCCTGAAACTCCCAAGCGTCCTGCAGGAAGAAAGGTTGCTCCTCTACCTCGTACTCGTACCCTACAATATTTCCTGGATCTGACGCAGGAATGTGTAGCACCTTGTATTTCGTGTCAGAGATCAGTTCCCCACCGTCGGTATTCGGAGAAACCTCGATCGCGTCTTTTTCCTTAAGCTCGTAGTCCCTACCTTGAGCAGGAATGCACCAACCGTGAAGGCTCCTGATTTTCTTCTGCGGACTGAAGTCAACTCCCACTACGCCGCGGTTGCGCCCGCCGGGCCGCAGGATCTTGTAAGCCTCGCGTACTTGCGTTCTGATCTTGTCGGTCGAAATAACCGTGACGTTGATCTCGGAATACAGCAACACGGCGTCGGTCTTCTCGTCATAGGAAGGCAGGGGGGCATTGACCAGGGCATGCATCCATTGTGGGGCATTCCCATCTGCTGCCGCCCGCGGCACCCAAGCCAAAGTGCAGGCCAGGATGAAACCGACAAGGAGTACCCGCCGCTCAGTTGCTGGCGGTCGCGGCCCCGGGTTGCAATACGATTTGTTCCTCATCGCCAGTCCTTACAAATTGAAAAAAGCCTCGAAGCGAGGGATAGTACTTCTGCTCCAAGGTCATGAAATCCACCTTGAGTTTGCGGGTCAGATGCACGGTGTCCTTGTCGGTCTCCACTTTAAGGCCGTAAGCGACTCCGCCCTTATCCAGGTCCTGAACAGGCGGCGCGCTGTTTACTTGCCAGCCCGGAGGAAGCGCGATGGTCACGTCATCCAGCTTTTCGTGCGGATATTCAAAGTAGATGGGATGAACCCGCTCGGCATGTTCAAAAACGTGTTTCTCGGCCGCGGTAAAGACGGCGGCAGGAATCAACACGCGCTTCCCTGCGTTCGACGACCAGCCTGTAATCTTCAGGTCAAACTCCGCTACCAAGGGTGTTGCCGAACCGCTCCAGTCCGGCGTGTTGGTGAGCTCCGCTTCGGCGGCGCCGGGCACCTGGGCTTTCACTCGATCTTCCAGGAACTTCTTGCGCTCGCCCTCGTCAGAATGGCGGAGTTCGAGGCGATAGTACATGGCGTCCAGGCCGGTATAGGTAAGAGTAAGCCTTCCATCCAAGTCGCCTGTGTCAGAAAGCTTCAACTTGGCCTGACGTTCGGTGCGAGATTCCGAGCTTGGCGGAAGTGTGGTGACGATCCAATTGCCCCCGTCTTTGTTGAGTTGCAAACCATCCACCCCCGTTTCGGACCACGTCAGCAGGCCAAAGGGTGTGAACTCTGCTCCGGGATCGAAATAAAGATCCTTGCCGTTCAGCTTGACGAGTACGACGTTGGCGTCCAACTTTTTCTTTTGCGTGACTTCGCGGTTAAAGAAATACTGTCTGCGGTCGGCAACCCAGCACCCGTAAGCCTCAAACCCGGCGGCCCGGACCAACCCAAGATAAAGCCAGGTCAGTTGCTGGCCGTTACCGTAACCCCACTTCCACACTTCTTCCACGTTCTCGGCGACTTTTTCCTTTTCGCGCTTTGTTTCCTGCTCCGTTTTCCGCAGCTCGTACGAAGTATTCCGGAGGTGCTGGACTCGGTCATAGAGCTTCCGCAGTTTTACTTCCGGTGGATCGTTCGGCGAAACGATTTGCGACACCGCCTCTTGCATCGCCTTGCGCTTCCCCACAAAACTTTCCAACTGGCTGTTCCGCTCCTTCCCTACATTCTTCCAGTACTCAGCTGCGTCTCGCTGGAAAATCAGTTCCTCGTAGTTAAAGTCGACACGCGCCCTCAGTTCGTCCTCAGGAGGCATGAAATCTTCTTTCAGGAGGGCGGGGACGTTTCTTGCCTCCATCCGGACAATGCGCTCGGGATCTTCTTCTGGTGGGGAGGTTCCGGGCGGCAGGTTCTGCCAGCTCCAGCGGACGCCGAATTTACCGTTGCGGTAGGGGATCAGCGAAAACTTGGCGTGCTTGGTAAAGAGTTCCTCGCTGAGGATCCAATTCGATTCAAAATACAAATTTTCTTTGTAGTCGAACGTGTAGATATATTCGAGGATGCTGCCGACCTGAACGTCCGGAAGGGTGAAGGTCTTGGCCAGAACTTTCAATCCGCGCGACTTAACTAAGGACTGCTCGAAGACTTTCCCGTCGAATTCGGCAATGGATCCGTCGGGCCGGATAGTACGGGCGCGCACCTTCGAGAAGTCATACCATCCCCTAACGAAGGGAATCTCGACATTGGCGTACTTGCGGCCTTCTTCGGTAAGAATCTTGATCCGGAAATAGTTATTCTCATGCGAAGTCTGACCGTTGTCGTCTCGGTCGACTTGGCGGTAGAGGATGATGGCAGGCGCGCCAGGGGCGAGCGGTTCGCTCGTCATCTTCAATTCTTCGGGTGAAACGGGCTGAAAGCCTTCACCCGCGCGAACAGTAACAGGAAGAAATTCGGCGGCGATGAGGACCAGGAATACGGCACAGCAGGCAATGGTGACTACACGACGAATCGGCACGTTACAACTCCCCGAGCAACCGCATTTGACCAGAACGGGGCCCCCGCCGTCCGGTGACTGGTCACAATATAGCGATCCGGCCTCCGCGTCAATAGCGGTTTTGGAGGACGGATCGGCCCCGAGGAGAGCCGCTCAGAGACTCGGTAACGCAGAGCCTCAGCCCTCCCTGACTGCATCCAACAGAAGGACGGTTCCGGGGTGGTTACCAATGGTGACTATCCCGGTCCGGGGCAGTCTAATGTGGTGATATACTGCGTGTAAGCGCGGTAGCTGGGTGGTTCGACAACCCTCAACGAAGGAAAATTCAAGATGGCACGTAGTTCTCGCCGATCACTCTTCCTGGTAGTTTTTTTTCTCCTTGCCTGCGGCTTTCTGGGGATCCTTTTCGCCCAGCGCACAGGCCAGCAGTCGTCGCTCAGCGGCGACTCCGACGTCAAAGACAGCCTGAAACAGTTCACTGACGTCTATGCGATTGTCGAGGACAACTATGCCGAACCCGTCAATCCGGACAAGGCCATCTACAACGGCGCGATCCCGGGCATGCTGCACGCGCTCGATCCGCACTCGAATTTCTTCGATCCCAAATCGTACGCGTTGATGCGCGAGGACCAGCGCGGCAAGTACTACGGCGTGGGCATGACAGTAGGACCACGCAACAACAAAGTCATTGTGATCTTCCCTTTCACGGGCACGCCGGCTTATAAGGCGGGCCTTCATCCGGGCGACGTGATCATCGCGGTGGATGGCAAGTCCACGGAAAACATGAGCACGGGCGATGTGGCCGACCTGCTCAAGGGGCCCAAAGGAACGACGGTACACATCAGCATCTCGCGCGAAGGCGTGGACAAGCCAATGGAGTTCACCTTGATTCGCGACGAGATTCCGCGCTACAGCGTGGACGTGCACTTCCTCATCCGGCCGGGAATTGGCTACCTGCACGTGACCGGCTTCAACGAGACCACGGAAGAAGAGGTCTCGAAAGCGCTGGATGAGTTTGGCGATCTCAAGGGTTTGATTCTTGATCTGCGAGGAAATCCCGGCGGGCTGCTGAGCGAAGGCGTGGGCGTGGCCGACAAGTTCCTGAAGAAGGGGCAACTGATCGTTTCGCATCATGGCCGCGCTTCCGCGGAGAAACGTTACGTAGCCCAGCATGGCAACGGGAACAAGGATTATCCGCTGGTGGTGCTGGTAAATCGCTTGACTGCCTCGGCGGCGGAAATTGTCTCCGGAGCGATTCAGGATCACGACCGCGGGCTGATCGTGGGCGAAGTTACCTTTGGCAAGGGATTGGTGCAGACCGTGTATCCGCTGTCGGAAAACACCGGACTGGCGCTGACCACGGCACACTACTACACGCCCAGTGGGCGGCTGATCCAGCGCGATTACAGCAACATTTCTCTTTACGATTATTACTACAACCGCGAGGCGGAGTCCGGCAGCAATGCCAATCGCGAAGTGAAACTTACTGATAGCGGACGGACGGTTTATGGCGGCGGCGGCATCACGCCCGATGTGGTCATCCCTCCGGTGAAGAGCAACCACTTTCAAGACACGCTGCTGCAGCATTATGCGTTCTTCAACTTCGCCAAGCGCTACGTGGTGAATCACCACCCCACGAAGAGCTTCGAAGTGGACGACGCGATCCTGCAGGATTTTCGCAAGTCGCTCGACGAGGCGAATATTCCCTATACCCAGGCGGATCTGGTGGACAACAACGACTGGATCAAGTCGAACATCAAGGCTGAGGTTTTTGTGGATGCTTTCGGCCAGGATGAAGGCTTGAAGGTGCGGGCGGAAACGGATCCGGAAGTGTTGAAGGGGCTGGACCTTTTGCCGCAAGCCAAGGCGCTGGCCGACAACGCCAAGCGCATCGTGGCTGAGCACAACGGGGCGGGAGCGTTCAACCGGTAGGGGTAAGGTTTCAAAGTTTCAGCGTTTCAAGGTTTCAAAGACAAAAGACGACAGGTCCGGATCGGTTCCGGGCCTTTGTTGTTGGGAGCAGGAATCCCAAGGTGCAGAGTTTCAAGGTTTCAAAGTCTCGAGGGATGGGGCTGTGAACTTTGAAACTCTGAAACTCTGAAACCTTGAAACTTTTGGAACCTTGCTGGTTCATTGACTTCGCTGTCGGGCTGTGTGAAAATCCGCGGCAGCAGGGCACGTAGGATGGATTTCCGCGCCAAGTCGGAGCCGGTTTGAAGGCGGTCGTGCTGGGGCTGGCGGTCGCGCTGGCGCTGATTGCCGGGTGGACGGATTGGCGGTGGCGGCGGATACCGAACTGGCTCACAGCGCCGGGACTGCTGATCGGCGTTTCGCTGAATGTGTTGGCCGGAGGATGGGTTGGGCTGAAGAGTTCCCTGCTGGGCGCCGGGCTGGGGCTGCTGGTACTGTTGCCGTTCGTTTTCCTGCGCAGCCTGGGGGCGGGCGACTGGAAGCTGGCGGGGGCCTTGGGAGCGTTCGTAGGCTGGCAAGCGCTGGCGGATTTGCTGATGGGCTCCGTGCTGGTGGCTGGCATAATGGCTCTGGGATTAGTGATTTACAAGCGGAGATTCAAGGAAACGTTGCGTAATATTGTGAGGCTGCTGGGATCGATGGTGACGCTTCGCATGCCGGGGCCCGAGGTTTCGTTGGATAATCCGCAGTCGCTCAAGGTGCCCTATGGCGTAGCATTGGCCCTGACTACTTTGCTTTTTGGCATTGGGAAGATGTGGGGAGAGGGATTGTAATGAAGAATCCGCGAGGGAAAACGTGGCAGCGCTTAGCGTGCGATGCGCGCGGCGCGGAGATCGCGGAGACTGCCATGATCCTGCCCTTGTTGTTCATAATATTCATGGCCATTTTTTGGTTTGGGCAAGCCTTTCGCATTTACAGCACCCTCACCCACGGGGCGCGAGCCGGGGCAGAAGCCGCCGTGGCTCCGGTGTGCACGACCTGCAGTGCTGGTGCGGCTACCCCTGCCACGAATGCCCAAGCCGCCATGTATAGCGCGCTCGCGGCCGCGCATTTGGATAAGAATAATCTCGTCTCAACATCCGCTTGGACGCGACCCAATCTGTGCGTCTGCATACCCAATAACCCAACCTCTTCCTGCGCATCAACCTCGGTATCGTGCGACAACACTGTGGCCGACGTTTGTGTTCAGACGAACGTCCAGTTGTCGTACCCAAGCCTGGGCGGAATGGGCACGTGCGGCATATCGGTGAGCGCGCGGTATAAGTATCCGTACAGCTTTCGGATTCCTTTCAGTACCCTGGACCTGAATAACATGCTGCTTCCTGGACAGGCGCAGATGAGAGCAGAGACGCAATGATGCCGGCGGCAAGTCCCCGGTCTCGACTGCTGGCACTGTTCAAGCGAGCATGGTGGGACGATGGTGCCTCGCAGATTGTCGAGTTTGCACTTTCGCTGCCCTTGCTGGTGGTATTCGTGGTGGGGATTTTTGACTTCAGCGAAGCTGTCTCTCTCAAGCAAAAACTGACCAATGCGGCGCGAGAAGGCGCCCGTGTGGCCGCGGCCGATCCAGCCAACGACTTAGGTTCTATTCCGCCTTCGGGAGTTCCGGCCTCGGTGGAAGACGCCTTCTATGTCGTGGACAACTATCTTTTATCTGAAAAGATCGCCGATTGCGGACTGAACCTTGACAACCCCGTGCAAACTGGCGGTACTCTTACCTGGGAGTCAATCGCAACAGCTTCTCCCTGCGGAGCGACTGGCGCGCTCATCCTCACGATCAATCGGGGATGGGTGACGCAACAGACCATAAACGGCGCCCCGGTGAATGTGGTCTGCACACGCGTCACCCTGCAATACCCATACAACTGGCAATACGGCAAGTTTGCGGGTCTGGTGGGCGGGCGGTTTATCTCCCCGACTAGCCTTAGCGCGACAGCTACAGCGTTTAACGAGAATTGAGGATCCGCGCATGCTGCCACCGCTAATCCGGCGCCCAAGAAGAAGAGCGGAGGCACGCCAGCAGGAGAGCGGTTTCACCATGGCGCTGGTCGCGGCATCGTTAGTCGCCATCATCGCCATGGCCGCGCTGTCCATCGACATTGGCACGCTTTACCAGGCTAAGGCGGAGGCTCAACGCGCGGCGGATGCGGCGGCCCTGACGGCGGCGCGGATGATTTCGATTTCTGGCATCACGGGCGATCCAACCACCGGATCAAGCGACGGAAGCTGGGCGGACATCTGCGGCGGCGCCACCAAGAGTCCCGCTACGCTCGCCGCAATCAACGTGGCTCAACAGAACCTGATCAGCGGTGTTGCCGTCCTGAGCACGAATGTCACGGTGAATTACGGAGCGGGGAGCGCTGGCGCGGCCAACGCGGATTGCACCAGTGCGGGAACAGCCTTCGCCGTGAACCCGGTGGTCGCCGTGAACGTGACCAGTGGAAAGCTCCCGATCTTCTTCGCTCGGGTGTTTTCGTTGCTTGGCAGCAACTTCTCTGGGACAACCGTGCGCGCAAGCGCCACCGCGGAAGTATTCAATCCTTCCGGCTCCGCTTCTCTATCTTCCGGCATGGTTCCGGTGCAGCCGCGTTGCGTCAAGCCCTGGATCATCCCAAACTACGACCCGATCAACGCAACGACATTTGTCAGTGCCATCAGTGGGGCAATCACTACAACAGGGATCAGTCAGCTGGGACCGGGTGTGATCGGCGAGAGTTTTAATGTAAACGCTGACTGTAACTCCCCTGGGAGTCCGGGCAGCTGTACCCTGACGAACAATCCGCCTCAGTGGAATTCGACTTCCACGCCACCATTCCTGGAGTACATCCCGGCATTAATTTCAGGTGCACCTGGGGCAGTCCCGTCCTGCTCAACCGCCAACCTCTTCCAGGAGGCCAGCGGGGGATGCGATCAGAGCACGGTTTACGCATGCGGAACTCCGGCCGGGGCACAGTATGATCTGACCGAAAACCCCGTAAATCCGGCTGGTAGCGGCGGCGACACTCCCACGGCAGTGGCGTGTCTAATCAATAATTCTATTGGGAGAGACACGCTTGCTGGTTACCCTGGCCCAGCAACATTCCCATTTCAGATACAAGCCGGATTCGGCAATCCGCTGGTTCAAGCGGGAGGAACAACGGGCGTAAAGAACAACGACGTCATTACCACCAGCAATTCGATCGTTACGATACCCATCTACGACAGCACCCCAGGCGTGCCTCTACCACCACAAGTCACCATCATTGGATTCCTGCAGGTCTTCATCAACCAGATCAACTTAGACGGCGGCCTCAACGTAACCGTGGTGAACATCTCCGGGTGCAGCAACAATGCCGCCGCAAATCCCACTGTAGCCGGAACCTCTCCCGTGCCGGTGCGGCTGATCACGCCGCCGTAAGCCTGATCAGGCCGTGAGTCTGCGCGCAGTTCGGAACACCTCTACATTACAGCAAGCAATTCAAGAGAATGGAATCCAGGTCGGGCGGTTAGTCCGGAACTTCGTTATCCGGAGGCTTGGTTTCCGGAGCACTGGCTGGTGGAGCGGGGTGATCGGTGGGCGAGTTCTCCACCGGGGGCGGCACGGGCCGGGCCGGAGGAGGCGCTACTCTGGACTGAACGTCCCTGGGTTGAGCTTCAGCATCGTCGTCGTCCACGGAGCGAAGCTGCGGCCGGGGTGGCGGCATCGGGCCTTCGGGGCGCGAACTGAGAATGACGCGGTCCAGAGACCGAGGGTCGGTGGACGAACTCAGGATCAGAAAATTAAATTTCGAACCGTTCAGCAGGTGGGACAGAACTTCGGGAGCGGGCGCCGGGCCGAGTTCGACCACGACCTGTTCCTGTTCCGATCCGGCGGGGATGGCGATCTCCGCCCCCGTACGCTGGTGCACCGCGAAAAGAACCTCAGACAGGCTGGCCTTGTTGGAACTGATCGAGAGCAGGCCATTCTGAAACGAAACCTCAAGCGGCGGCCGGGCCGGTTCCACGGGCACCGAGAGATGCGCCCCCTGAGTGGGATAGTTCGTATTCACCAGGACGGGTCCGGAGGCGGGACGGACGCCAGCGGTTTCCGCGGCATCGTTCCCTCCAACCTTTACGATCACGGTTCTTCCCGCAGGAAAAACCCGGTACGGTTGTGGACCATTCAAATCGAATACCACCCGGGTGACAGGCGGATTCGCCGAAAATAAACCCACTCGCAGGCTCTTCACTTCGCCGCGATTTACCGCCAGGCTGCGCAACTGGGCGCCAGGAACTGCGTTGACGTAATCCACCACCAGACGGTCGGGGCCGGTCAACACATTGACGTGGGGAACAATGCGGTCGCTGGCCTCGATCTCAATCTCGACCTGATTTCGCGAGGGGAGCACTTGCACCCGGCGAATGGAGGGCAAGCCTTGGGATTGGGCGACAGTTGGCGAGGGAAAACATACTGCTGCCCACAACAGCACGGCGGCAGCGGCTCTGACAGAGCGGTTCATGAATGCGTTTTGAATGTTGGTGTTGCGCTAAGGCCGATTCTAGCAGCGATTTTGAGCACCACCGGTTACGGAGGGATTACAACCTTGGGTCGTACCTGAAGCGGCACCTCACGTCAGAGGAAAACGTAGAACCGGCAACGCTTAGCCCTTTCCGAAGAAGTTCAAGCGCGGGAAAGTTTGCGGCGGGCTACCCAGTAGATGGCGGTCAAGCCGGAGGCGAACAGCAACCACGTGCCGGGTTCGGGCACGGTTTCCGTAGTACCACCACAAGGACCGACCTTCTTTTTCCCCTTACCACCTTCTCCCCCTTCGGTCCCCGTAGTGCCCTTCTTTTTCAGCGGTCCGCAAAGGCCCTCCGGCACCGGCAGTGGTGGAGGGGCGAGTGAGATCCAGCTTCCCCCGACAAACGGATCGTACAAACTCAGCGGCCCGGCAGGCCCCAGGCCCGGCATTTGTGGCCGATTCAGCAGCGCCGATTGGAACACCACGGGAGGACTTTGCACTGCCGTGCCATCGCCGGTTCGCACGGGTTCGTCGAACTTCTGCACCGGAGGTTCGACCGGCGATGCCTCTTGCTGCGCTGTCTCTTCGACGCGGTTGGCGCAGCGGCTGCGCGCTGTCATTCTTCCATCCGTGATCAGCTTTTCGCCTTTGTGAAGCGTCACTCTGCGACGCGTCCAGTAGATGCGGTTGCCGATGCGGTAGGAGACATAAACCGTCCGGGCCAGGGTGAGGCGCACTACCTGCGCGCGAGCGTAATCAAAGCCGGCGTAGTGAGCTGCCACGACGGGATCGTGTTCGGCTACCCACTTCAGCTCCTTTGCATCCTCAACTCCGCCGGGCACGACCGAATACGGATAGACCGGGCGTGACAGGCGAGCCGGCGAGAAACTCTGACTGAAAGGAAGCGCGCGGTTCCGGGTCAGCTCAGTCTGCTCGAAAGTGACAGGCAGGGATTGTTTGGCGCGAAACAAGGATGGAGTGAAATACTTCAACGCCACGGCGGAAACACTGATCGCAAGAGCAGCCATAGCCACGACCGCAAACCAGCGAACGACGCGATTCCGTCGGTGACGACGGGTTCGTCGGCGTCGCACTACCACGTGGACGTTCCCGTTCTGGGGATCGGGCACAAACCACTCCTAAATGCGGCGGCCGTCCTGGGCTCCGGACTAGAGGCACTCCACCGCCCAACATTGGTGCAGGTTGAGTGCCATACCGCAATGACGAACTCCACGCAACAAAAGGAGATCCGCCTTCTCGTGGCGATCATGGTAGCAGAGAGCGAAATCATTTGCACAGAAATATGCTGTGGATTTCTTCAACAGGAGCCGGGACTGCAGGCGCAGCCTGAGATTTCGGGGCCCCCTCTGGGATTGCTCCGCGTTCTATCTGAGGGTGACCTTGGTAACGCCACAGTCGGGCCATTTTCAGAGGTCGCACACGCTGGTACTCTCACTGCACGTTACGGAAGTCAGTTTATTCCGTGGACAAGAAATGCCGCCCTTCGCGGCGCAGCCAGCTTTCAACAAAGGCCGTATCTCTCCCTTAGATTTGCTGGCCGATCTCCCCTATCGAAGGAAAGCAGGACACGCTGTCGCGCCGCTGTTGGACAGCCATCCTCGTTTGCTGGGAGGCAAACTCATGCGCTTTAGCCGTTCTCATCTCGTACTCTCGGTTCTGGTTTTCGCGTTGCTTCTGGCGAGCCCGGCCTTCGCCAACTCGGTCACCATGACCTATGAAGGCCATGGAGTACCGAACCACCAGGGATATCCCTACCTTTTCTCGATCAACGGCAGCAGCAACTATACGGCGCTGATCTGTGACAGCTACGACAACAACGTGGGTCTCGGTGAAACCTGGCAAGCGACCGCTTCGCCTTTCCTGCAGGGCATCGCAAGCAGCATGTTCGGCGCATCGATGACCTTGGATTACAAAGCGGCTGGATTAATCTTCAAGAACATGCTCGCCGGCAACATCGGCGCGGGCGCCGCGCAGTGGGCCATCTGGGGCCTGTTCTCATCGAACGCACAAGCCCAGTCGCAGTTCGCTTCCTCGGGCGCGGCTGGCATCGAGGCCACCTATCTCGCACTGGCGCAGACTGACCCCTCCAGCGCCTACGCCGGATTGATTCTGTATACTCCGCTCAATGCGCAGCCCGGTGTGGGGCCTCAGGAGTTCATCGGTTACAGCGCGGTTCCGGAGCCCAGCAGCCTGTTGCTGATGGGAACGGGATTGATCGGTCTGGCGGGAGCGGTTCGCCGCAAGTTCGCCAAAGTCTAAGTCATGTGATGCAAACCGCGTCGCTTCATCCTTCTCGACGCAGTGACCTTCGGACCGCGCTGCTCAAGGCAGCGCGGTTTTTTCTTTCTTCTTTGCACGGGAATCGTGGCGCCGGGAGTAGCGAGCTTCCTTCATCGTTTAGGTAAGCTGCAGCGTCAATGACGGCAGCGAGAGTCCCTCGAGCTCCGCCGTCCAGCGATCGCCCCCGACGGTGGGATGTCCGGCCGTGAGCGTGCCCGAGCTGACGAGTTCTCCGGCGCTCAACGGGTGGCTTGGGAACCGGCGTGCTATAGCTGCCCCGAGTTCCGCCAGACACAAAGCTGGACTCTTCAGAGAGTTTCTGCCTGAGCCTTCTTCGACAAATTCTCCGCCCTTCGACATCCGCACTTTGAACCGTTGTAACTGATCCACCAGGCTGGGGATGAGTTCCGTCCGGACTGGCATTTTCTCGCCGATCACGAGGGCGGCATGAAGTCCAAAAGATGCCACAAAATCGCTGGGCTGAAATTTCCATTCCGGAAAGGGGCAATCAATGATTTCAAATCCCAGAGCCAGCCAATCCACGCAGGCCAGCGCCGCCGCGGCATCAGAGCCTTCGCCCGTAACCGGCTGTTTCAAGCCGAACACAATCTCCGGTTCGATCTTGAGCGAACGTGGATGGGCGACCGACAATGTGGCCAGATTGTTGTCACCGTAGTGCACCGTGTCTTCGTACATGTGGGCCCAGACCAGAGTCTCAAGTTTGAGCACGCGCCACATGGCCTTATTGGCATAGCCGACTTTGCGGCCCACCGCTTTGTGGCCCTGCTCCTCACGGAATTGCCTGAGTTTCGCCTCCACCTCGTAGGCCATGTTGAGGTCAAAGCCGGGGCGTAACGAGAGGGGGACTGTGACCAACTGGCCGGATTCATACGCCGAAAACAGCTCACTCGCTAAGGTATCGACCTCCGTTTGCGACATAGGTTTGGACCCGTCTTTCCCGTTATTTGCCGGAGCACCAGCGCACGGGCCCGACGCAGAATCTTACACCCTCACCGCGAGAGGCGGTCAGCCACGAAGCGTCGCGCCGAGGTGAAAACCCTCGCCCTACCCTCATCGGTTTGGCTGCAAATGAAGGCAATTACCTTGGTTACCTTCCCTTCGTGCGGCCGAGGAATAAATTAGAAAGAAGTTAACCTGGCGGTGACGGGGGGAACGATGAAGGCAGCACGACTTTCGCAGCGCACCACGATGCAAGGCCACGTCAGCTTTGCGGTTTATCTCTGTCTGTTCACTCTGGTTGTTCTCGGGCTGCACAGCTCCCCAGCCACAGCCCAAACCGCAGTTGTCCTGGTCGGGTCCGGGTCGAGCGTTCCGGCGCCGCTATACAACCGCTGGACACAGGAGTACGGCCGACGCAACGCCAGTATTCAGATGCGCTACCTTACAGTTGGAACCAGCGAAGGGATCAAACAGATCTCTCACAGCGCAGGCGACTTTGCCGCCGGAGAAGCCCAGCTTACCGAGAAGGAGCGGAAAGAGGGCAGCCTGATCGAACTGCCGGTGGTGCTGATCGGGATCGTTCCCATCTACAACCTTCCCGACGTTCAACAGGAGCTTCGCCTCTCCGGAGAAGTTCTGGCCGGAATCTACCTTGGCGAAATAAAAATGTGGAACGCGTCGCAAATCGCAAAGTTGAACCCCGACGTTACTTTGCCGAACATGCCCATCCAAGTATTCAACCGACCTGCAGGAAAGGGATCCAACTACGTCTTCACCGAGTTTCTCTCCAAGACGAGTTCCAGGTTTCGCGCTCAAGTGGGAATTTCGCCTTCGCCGAAGTGGCCGGTTGGCGAGCCCGCGGAACGCAGCTCCGACATGGCGGACAAGGTGAAGGCCAAACCCGGATCCATTGGCTACGTGGAGTATCAGTATGCGGTGAAGGGCAGTATTTCCCAGGCAGCGGTGCTGAATCCCGCGGGCAAGTTTGTGCGAGCTTCCCTCGATACAATTGCTGCGGCGTGCCAGGCAGCAGAATCGCCTCGGTGGACCAATTTCTCGGCCTCGTTGACCAACACAGCCGGGGCCGATTCTTATCCCATTACCAGTTTCACCTGGATTTACCTGCGAACCCCATCGTCTGATTCCGCCCGTGCGGCCGCGTTAGGCGATCTTCTGAGCTGGATCTACGGCGATGGCCAGCAACACGCGGCTCAGGAAGGCTACGCCGAACTGCCCACGCCTCTGCTCGCAGCAGTGCGAAAGAGAATCAAAGACCTGCGATAGGGTTCGAAGCGGACAATACGGCTAGACGCGGCCGGGTGTTCCCGCATCTGCGCTTTTCTGATACATCTGGATGGCTTGCACTTCCTTCAAGCCATCTTTCTGTTTTTCGCCGCCGTCATTGCCGGGGCTCTGAACGCAGTGGCCGGCGGCGGTAGCTTCATCTCCTTCCCGGCCCTCCTGTTCCTGCGGGTGCCGCCAGTGGAGGCCAACGCCACCAATACGGTCGCACTCTGGCCCGGCCTGGCAGCGAGTACTGTCGCCTATTTAAAGCGGCTCGATGCGCCCCTGCGCCTTCTGATCCCTCTGCTCGTGACCAGCGTGGCTGGAGGCTGGATTGGCGCGCTGCTGCTGCTGAAAACCCCGCAACACACTTTCCTGCACCTGGTTCCCTGGCTGCTTCTGGGAGGCACTTTGTTGTTCGCCTTCGGCAATACGATCCGCACCATCGCGGGAACGACCGCTGCCATTGACGATCTGCGGGCCACGTCCTGGAGGGCCATCGCAGTCACCTCGTTCGCGGAGTTGCTGGTCGCAATCTACGGGGGATACTTCGGCGCCGGGATCGGATTCATCACGCTGGGAATGCTTACGGCGCTGGGAATGCGCGACATTCACGCCATGAGCGCGATCCGAACCCTGCTTGCCGCCACGATTAACGCTGCCGCAGTCGTGACGTTCCTTCTAGCCGGCGCCGTGCTATGGCCTCAGTTTGCGGTGATGGTCGCGGGCGCCCTCAGCGGAGGATGGTTTGGCGCGCACTATGCACAGAGGGCCGATCCCAGAAAAATGCGGAATCTTGTGATTGGGGTGGGCCTTGCGATGAGCGCGTATTTCTTCGTCACCACACGCTAAGTCAGGCACACCGCGGGGGGTGGTTGTATTTGACTCCGCGTTCGCGCCCTGCCATGATGTCGCCCATGCCGGACCGCAAGCTCAAGATTGTCAGATTCATCGGGAGCACGCCCAGCACCGCGTATTGCGACGTCTGCAAGTTAGCTTTCCGAACGCGCCGGGAATTTCTGATCGATGCTGAAAAAGCCAAAGAGCAACTGCAATCTGACTTCGACCAACATGTGTGCAAGCCCGAAGAGGGCGCGGTCAATGATGCGCTCGAACACATCCGCTAAGTAGACCACTCCCGGATTTCCCAGCGCCCACGAATAAGGTCGCAACCAAACTTCACCCTGCCTTTTGCGGTAGGATAATCCCAGAAACACAATATAGATAAGCGCCGCCGGCTGGGCCCACCCTCAATCGCTAACGGCGCAGGTGGAAGGATCTCATCCCATGGCATTGCATACGGAAAGCCCGACTTCGCAATACATGAATTATGCCCCCGCGAATCTGAATCCCCACAAGGATCTACCAAAGGGATTCATGGATTTTCTGACGCCGCTTCACAAACAATTCACCCCCTGGCAACAAAAGCTCGTTGCCCAACGTGCGGAGGTGTTGCGGGCGTCGCATCGCGGACATCCGCCAAACTATTTGCCTGCCTCGGAAGCAACAACATCCGACTGGCGCATCGAGGTGCCGGACTGGTGCGCCGACCAGCGCAACCAGATGACCGGCCCAGCCGACGACGCCGAGTTGACGGTGAAGTTGCTGAACTCTGGTTCTCCTGCAGTCATGGTCGACGTGGAAGATTCCACGGCGAATACCTGGGAGAACGTCATGCTGGCGATCAAAAACACTCTCGCCGCGTACAGGTATGAGCTGAGCTACGACGACAAGAAGCGGCACAAGCGAGTCACGGTGCAGCGTTCGAAAACCGTGACTTGGGTGCGCCCTCGCGGGTTGCACCTCAGCCAGGGCGGCATATTCAAGAACGAAATCATGTCCGCTTCGCTGTTCGATCTGGCCCTGATCTGGTACCAGATCGATCCGGCGTCGTTGCCGCACAACTTCTCCGTGTATATCCCCAAGAGCGAATCAGCCGAGGAGGCTTTCTGGTGGCGCGACCTCTTTCAGACTTTCGCGAAGCAGAAGGGCTTGTCGAAGGATTACATCAAATGCATGGCGCTGGTGGAAGCCCATCCGCTGGCCTATCAGATGGAGGAATTCCTGTTCAACCTGCGCGAACACTGCCTGGGATTGAACCTCGGACGCTGGGATTACATGGCATCGCTGATCGACTTTATGTTGGAGGATCCGAACTGGATTCTGCCGGACCGCAACACCATCCCGCACGACGTGGCGTTCTTCCAGAACTTCCGCACGCTGATGCCGGAGATATGCCACAAGCACGGAGCGCACGCCATCGGAGGCATGACCGCGCTTTATCCCAGCCGGACGGACGCGGAGTTGAACGAGCGTGCTCTGAAAGTCTTGAAGCAGGACAAGAAGAACGAGGCCGATTGCCTGATGGATGGCGCCTGGACCGGCCACCCAGACCAGAACGAGATCGCCGTGGCTCAGTTCCCTTTTCCTAATCAGATAGCAAAACGACCGAAGCTGCCCAGTACACACCCGGATCTGCGGCCAGTTCCGAAGGGCGTTGGCGCGACCACCCTAGCCGGGACGCGCGCAGCCGTGCGTACCGTGATTCGGTACCGCAATGGCGTGCTCAACGGAAAGGGCGCCAGCCTGCTCGATGGCTACATGGAAGATTTGGCCACCGATCGCATCTATCGCTTGATGATTGCACAGCGGGTAAAGCATAAAGTCACAGTGCCGAGCGACGATGGCAAGCCGGTTGCACATTCTCTCGATCTGATGACTCGGGTGTTTGACGAGGAACTGGCGAGGATTAAGAAGCACCTGCCAGCGGAGATTGATCGCAAAGCATCGGCCACGCTCGAGGAGGCGCGCCGCATTGCGGAAATGATGATTGTGCAGGGTCACCACTCGCCGATTTAGGCGGAGTTGAGTCGGCAGAGGTGTGGCTGCAGCACGAGCGAGAAAAAAAACTGATCGAACCAATCAATAGAATTGGTTTGACGGAACTTGCGCGACCGATGCTCACTATCAAACTGCATCGCGTCGAACGTCACCTATCAGGCTGAGATCTGGAGATTGTCCGCTCCGTGCCGTAAAATCTAAGTAGCTCCAAAGAGAATCGAGGACTTATGAGCGCCATCGAACAGGCAACTCCTGCAGTTCATCTCCCCGCCCTGCAACCACCACGACGCTACCTGTTTGGGCCCGGGCCCAGCATGGTTCACCCGCGAGTCTACGAGGCGCTGTCGAAGCCGATTGTCGGGCACCTCGATCCCTACTTCATCCAGGTCATGGGCGACGTTCAGCAACTGCTCAAGATGACCTACGGAACGACCGACGGCGCCACGCTGGTGATTTCCGGTACGGGCAGCGCCGGCATGGAAGCGGCTGTTGCCAACTTCGTCGAACCCGGAACCAAGTTCGCAGTGTTCGCCAACGGATATTTTTCCGACCGGCTTACGGAGATGGCCAAGCGCCAAGGGGCGAACGTCGTTCGCTTTGAAAAGAAGTGGGGTGAGATTTTCCCCGACGATGAGGCCAGAGAGTTCATCCAGCGCGAGAAGCCCAAGGTTGTGGGTTTTGTTCACGCCGAGACATCAACGGGAGCGCTGCAGTCAGGCAAGGCGATTTGCGCCGCCGCTCACGATGCCGGCGCTTTGGTGATCGGCGATTGCGTCACCTCACTCGGTGGAGTGCCCGTGAATCTCGATGAGACCGGCATCGACGTCGCCTACAGCTGCACGCAGAAAGGGCTGAGCTGTCCCCCGGGGCTGTCTCCAATGGCCATGTCGCCGCGGGCCATGGAATATCTGCGCGCCCGCACTACGCCGTCGCGCAGCTGGTATCTCGATCTCAAGCTGATTCATGACTACTCCACGGTTTCGCACCGCTACCATCACACCGCGCCAATCTCCATGTTTTACGCCTTGCGCGAAGCGCTGATGGTCATCGCCGAGGAAGGAATTGAGAACCGCTGGGAGCGGCATCGCCGCAGCCATAAGTCCTTTGTGAAGGGCATCGAAGCGATGGGTCTGCGCATGCATGTTCCCGCGGAGCATCGAATTGCGACTCTGAACACGGTGTGTGTGCCCGAAGGCGTAGATGAAGCCAAAGTTCGAAAACACCTTTTGGACGAACCCGGCATCGAAATCGCCGGCGGCTTTGGTCCGCTGGCGGGCAAAGTCTTCCGCATTGGCGTGATGGGCCCGTTGGCTACGGAAGATAATGTGCAGTTCTTTCTGAAGGAGTTCAAAAAGACCCTGAACGCAGAGGGCTACGCGAAGTAAGCAATTGGAGCCGGGAGCAGAGGCACGAACGAATGACCCTGAAGGCCGTACACACTCTTCTTGACGTTTTACATTTTGCTGACAGTCACACCGCCGTTGTCGTCCCCGAGCTTGGAATCAAAGTTACCTACGATTCGCTCCGGCAGCAGGTTTTCGAAATGGCGAACGCCCTGGCTTCCGCGGGCATCCGCCGCGGCGATGCTGTTGCGATTGCATTGCCCAATGGGTTGCCCGCGATTGTGAGCTTTCTGGCCGCTTCCGTCGCTGGAACCGCGGCGCCTTTGAACCCGGCCTATCCCTATGAAGAGTTCCATTTCTTCCTCGGCGACACCAATGCTCGCGTTTTGCTTTGTCCCCGCGTGGGGGCGGAATTCGTGCGCACCGCGGCCAAGGACCGCAACATCCGGGTCTTCTCGGTGGAAATGAACGAGGCCGGTAATGTTCACGTGATCGATGCTCCCACGGGAACCAAGGCAACCGAGCCCAAGGCGGATGATATTGCCCTGGTCCTGCACACGAGTGGTAGCACGGGGCGTCCAAAGCGCGTGCCGTTACGGCATTTCAACCTGGCTGTTTCCTCGGCAAACATTGCGAACACCTACGCTCTGACCGAGGAAGATACTTCGCTCTGCGTCATGCCCTTGTTTCACATTCACGGTTTGATTGGTTCCACCATGTCGACTTTGCTCACCGGGGGCACCGTGGTGGTTCCGACCAAGTTCAACGCGCTGTCTTTCTGGCGGACGGTGCGGGAGCATCACGTGAGTTGGTATTCAGGAGTGCCCACGATGCATCAAGTCCTGATGGCCCGAACCCGTCACAAGCCCGAGGAGGCAGCGTCTCTGCGCTTCATCCGCTCCTGCAGTGCGCCGTTGTCGGAAGAACTGATTCAGAAGATCGAGGAAGTATTCGGAGTTCCGTTCGTCGAAGCCTACGGAATGACCGAAGCTTCCCACCAGATGACATCGAATCCGCTGCCCCCGCGCCATCGCAAGGCGGGATCGGTGGGGGTGGGCACCGGTCTCCGCGTCCGGATCATGGACAAAGACGGCCACTCTCTCGAAAACAATCAATGCGGCGAAATCGCAATCCAGGGCGCGAATGTGTTTCGAGGATACGAAAATAATCCGGAAGCCAACGCCAAGGCCTTCGTGAACGGATGGTTTCGCACCGGAGATCAGGGTTATCTCGACGAAGATTGCTATCTGCACCTGACGGGCAGGATCAAAGACATCATCATCCGCGGAGGCGAGAACATTGCGCCGCACGAAGTGGATGAGATTTTACTGAAACATCCCGCTGTGGCAGCCGCAGTCACGTTCGGCTACGCCCATCCCACGCTGGGTGAAGAAGTAGCCGCGGCCGTGGTCTTGCACGATCGCCATGGCGCGACAGAATCGGTGCTGATCAAGCACTGCCGCGAGTCTCTGGCAGAGTTTAAATGCCCCAAGAAAATCTACCTGTTGGACAGCATTCCAACCACCGCGACGGGAAAGATTCGCCGGAGGGCCGTTGCCGCCGCCCTCGTGGACGACCAAAGGTAAGCGAAGATGAGATTCCTGATCGCCGGAGCGGGCGCAATCGGAGCCTACATTGGTGCGCGCATGGCGCACGCCGGATTCGATGTCGTGCTCTTCGCGCGCGGGCCGCATCTGCGCGCCATGCAGGAGCACGGCGTGCAGGTGAAAAGCAGCGAGGGCGGCTTCGTGGCGCGCCCTGCCATCGCCAGTTCCCTGGAGGAAGTTGGGCCGGTCGACGTTGTTTTCCTGGGAGTCAAGGCGCATGGCCTGCCACAACTCGCGCCCCAATTGAAGCCAGTTCTGGGGCCGGAGACCACAGTCGTCAGCACGCAGAACGGAATTCCCTGGTGGTACTTCCAGGGTTTCGGTGGCGATTGGGAAGGCCTGTGCCTGGAACGAGTCGACCCCGGCGGCGTGATTGCCGCCGCCATTGAGGCGCAACGGGTGGTCGGGTCCATCGTTTATTTTTCAACTGAAATTCCTTCGCCTGGCGTAATTCAACACATCGAGGGGAATCGCATTTCGCTGGGCGAACCCGACGGTTCGCGCTCCGAGCGCTCGCGCCGGATTGCGGAGGCGCTCATCGCGTCCGGCCTACGCTGCCCCGTGACCACCCGCATCCGCCATGAGATTTGGGTCAAGGTCCTGGGCAATGCTTCGTTCAACCCGGTCAGCGCGCTGACTCGCGCCACGCTGGTGCAGATGGCTCGCGATCCAGGGGTTTCCTCGGTAATCCGTGGCATCATGCAGGAAGTGGAAGCGGTCTCGCAAAGGTTGGGCATGGAGCTGCCGGTTTCCATCGACCAGCGAATCGCGGGCGCAGAAAAAGTAGGCGAGCACAAAACCTCGATGTTGCAGGATCTTGAGGCGGGCCGGCCGATGGAAGTGGAAGCCCTGGTAGGCTCGGTCGTGGAGTTGGGAGAGCGTGTGGGATTGCCCATGACCTGCACCCGAACTGTGTATAACTGCACCAAACTGCTGGCTCAGTACGCTGCGCGACATTCGCCGAAGTAGTTCTCCGCATTGACTTTATTGGACTTCCCGCCGGGCCATCGCCTTTTTTCATCGGACTAACAAAAATATTTGCTCCGGCGCTTGACAACGGGGTTATACTCCCTTGGTCGGCTGGTCCACTTATCGGACCACTTGGAAATCAAGTTGCCCATCGCTATCAAATCCGACTTCGAAGTTGTTCGCAAGAACAAGGTCTACGAAGAAGTCGCCAAGCAAATCGAACGTCTCATCCTGAAGAAGCTGAATCCCGGTGACAAGCTGCCTTCCGAGCGCGAACTGGCCGAGACGCTGAAGGTGAGCCGCAGTTCCATTCGGGATGCGATTCGAGGCTTGGAGTTGATGGGACTGGTTGAGCCCCGGCAGGGTGCGGGCACGATCGTACGCGAAACTTCCGCCGAAACGCTGATCAACCCTTTTACCAGCGCGCTGAAACACCGGCGGGAGTTGGTAAGTGAGCTTCTGGATTTTCGCAAGATGCTGGAGCCGCCGCTGGCGGCGCGCGCGGCCACGCATGCTTCCGCCGACGATATTGCCGAGATGGAAGAAATTCTGCAGCGGCAAGAGGAGAGGCAGGCTCAGGGAGACGCGGCTGTAGCCGAGGACACGGAATTTCACTACAGCGTCGCCCTGGCTTCGGATAACAGTGTCGTTCTGAAAGTGCTCGACATTCTTATGGACCTGCTGCGCGACACGCGGGAGCGCTCTTTGCAGTTGGAGGGGCGCCCGCAAAAATCGCTGGCTGGTCACCGCCGGATTCTGGCGGCGATCAAGCGCCACGATGGCGAAGGCGCGAAGGCTGCCATGCGGCGGCACATTGAAGACGTGGAAGAGATCGTATTGAACGAGTTTTAACCAACGGAGGGTTTTCGCTATGGGTCGGCTATTCGCAATCGAGATTATCTATCGGGGAATTTTTCAGAAAACTATGGCTGGCAGACTGAGCCGCGCGATCGTGCTGGCTGCCCATCACGAAGGCAAGCCCGGCATTTCTTTCGGCCGCTACGGGGACAGTCCTGAGCGCAACGGCATTCCCGCGAAGGGATTCGCCATCGTGGCCACCGACGAACAAACCCTCCAGGACGGTATGGCAAAGTACGAGCCCAAGGAAGTCGATGTCACCATCTGCGTTGACGACACGCTGTGCAAAGGAGTGGAGTCGTGGGCCTGGTACGGCCTGCAGCCCGTCAATAAGCTTCTGAAGCCAGGAGGCACGCTGATCGTGACCTCCCGCGAAGGTCCCGAGGCCATCATTGCCATGGCCCACCGCAAGGAGAGCCCCTACCAGTTGTCCATCCTCAAAGGAACGGTTAGTTTCTCGGGCCTCTGGGTCTACAAGGACGATCACACCGACGTCCGCATTCTGGGCGCGGTTGCCAAGGTCTTGCCCGAACTGTTCAGCCTCGAGTCTGTCCAGAAAGCCATTGTCGACGAGTGGAAAGATGAACTGAAGGCCACCTCTGCGGCCAAGTCCTACGAGCGCACTACCAGCATCACCGTGCGGCCGGACCAGGGCAATCCGGAAGTGCCTTACAAGTTCGACCTACCCAAGTGGCATGAAATGGGCGAAGGCATTGCCATCCCCAGCATTCCCGCCGGCCACAAAATGGACGATCCCACGTCGCACGCAGAGGGTGGATTCCAGCCTGATCGCAATCGAACGTTCCTGAAGTTCAGCACACGAACCATGCGGCCGGTGGTGAACTTCGATACCTGCATCAAATGCACGCTGTGTTGGCTGCAGTGTCCCGATTCCTGCTTCGATGTGACGCCGGAAGGTTTGTACGACGCAAACATGAAAGCCTGCTGTGGTTGCGGCGTTTGCGAAGCAGTCTGCCCGGTCAAAGAGTGCGTGACCATGGTCAACGAAACCGAATTCAAGGACAACAGCAGCCAGTGGGAAGACTGGCGCAAAGACAAAGATGGTTACAAGGTGTGGCTGGAAGAGAAGATCAAGTCGCACCCGGAGCGGTCCCACGGCTTCCGCTATCGTGGGCAATACGAAGAGCAGATTCCGGAAATGCTGGAGATCGCGCGCGAGAAATAACCATCGGTTCAAGCGACCCTACGAGGAGATTCCGTCATGGCAGTGGCCACAGTAATTGAAGAACAGAAAAAGCGAATTGAAGAAACAGCGCTAATCACCGGCAGCGAAGCCATTGCGGTGGCTTGCAAGCTGGCGGACGTTGACGTAATCACAGCCTATCCCATCCGACCCTACGACACCGTCATGCAGTACGTTTGCAAGCTGGTGGCGAACGGCGAGATGGACTGCGAGTATATCGTCGCTGAAGGCGAGCACTCGCAGTTTGAAATCGTGAAGCACGCCTCCGCCTGCGGAGCTCGCGTGTTCTGCGGCTCCAGCGGCGTCGGCTGGATGTATGCCATGGAAGCGCTGACCGTCACTCCCGCGCTGCGCATTCCTATGATCGCCATGGTTGGAAACCGGGCGTTGGATGACCCTGGCGCCTTCGGCGTGGAACATAACGACGCGCTGGCCGTGCGCGACCTGGGCTGGCAACTGGTTTGGGTTGACAACGCGCAAGAGGCGCTGGACACGGCCCTCATTGCCTACCGCGTGGCGGAAGACCGGCGTGTGTTCCTGCCGTGCGCGATCAGTTGTGACGGTGCGTTTCTGACGCACTCGCAAGCACTGGTCAAGATCCCATCGCAAGAGCAGGTGAACGAGTTCTTGCCGCCTTACAACCGGGGCGATCTGCTGCTCCATCCCGATAATCCCATCACCGTGGCGCCGCAGGGCAACGAAGACTGGGTCATGGAAATTCGCCGCCAGAATTTCGCGGCCATGGAGCGGTCTCCTATCGTGCTCAAAGAAGCTTATGCCGATTTCGAGCGCATCTTTGGACGTTCCTACGGCAATCCGTTCTTCGAAGAGTACATGACCGAAGATGCGGACGTTGTTCTGATGGGCATGGGCACTCTTTCGATTTCGGTGAAAGTGGCCATCCGGCAGATGCGCAAAGAAGGAAAGCGGGTGGGTTTTGTGCGCATGCGTTGGTTCCGGCCGTTTGCGGCGGAGGAACTGGCAAAGTCGCTGCAGCGTTTTGCCGCGGTCGGCGTTATTGATCGCGATTACTCCTTCGGCTCGCCTTATCTCGGAGGCGTGCTGGCCGGCGAAGTTCGCCACGCACTGTATCCGGGACCGGGCAAGAAACCGCCGGTGGTGGGTTTCATTTGCGGCCTCGGCGGGCGCGAAGTCACGTTGCCCGATGTGGAGAAGATGGCCGACGCCGTTTACAAGGCTGCGGATGGCAAAGCGCAGCCCTTAACTCAGTGGATCGGATTGCGCGAGTAATCCGTTTCTTGCGGATGGGTTCTAGACCTCAGAGAGGATGAAGAATTATGGCTACCTACGTACAGATCGATCCGACCCAGAAATTAGATCCGTTCAAAGCGGTCAAGAAGATTCCGCTGGAGGAGTATTTCACCTCCGGCCACCGCACCTGCCAAGGCTGTGAGTCGGCGCTGGTCATGAAGATGATGGCCAAGGCCGCCGGCCCCAGAACCATCGTGCTGGGCAGCACCGGGTGCATGTACGTGGCCAACACCACGTATTACAGCACCTCATGGGTGCTTCCCTGGATGCACACGCAACTGGGGAGCAGCGGATCGGCGGCGCTGGGCACCTCCGCGGCGCTGAAAGTGCTGATGCGCAAAGGAAAAATGAAGCGCGAGCCCATCAATGTGATAGCATTCTGCGGCGATGGCGGTGGGGCGGATATGGGCGTGGGCGCAATCTCGGCGACCCTGACTCATCCCGACTACAACTGCCTGATTTTGATGTATGACAACGAGTCATACGCCAATACCGACATACAGCTTTCAGGTAGTACGCCGTGGGGCGCCAACACGACGTTCAGCACCCCCGGCAAGGTGAAAAGGATCATGCATCGCCGCTGGAAGAAGAATATGGCGGGGATGATGGCGGCGGGCCATCCCGAATGTAAATATGTTGCAACTGTTTGCATGTCGTACGGTTTGGCGGCTATGAATTCCATGCGAAAAGCTCTGGCTATTGGCGGTCCAACCTTCATTCACTCGCTCGATCCCTGTCCAAAGGGTTGGGATTACGACCCTTACATCTCCCATGAGCTGGGGGAGCTGGCGGTCAACACTGGGATTTGGCCCCTGTATGAAGTGGAAAACGGCGTGCTGAAGCTTACGGGCAGGACGCAGCAGATCGCCGCCAAGAAGATCCAGCGGCAGCCGGTACGAGATTACTTACTAAAGCAGGGTAGGTTCGCGCACTTTACCAACGATGATATCGATTACTTCCAAAGTAAGATCGATGAGATGTGGGAAAAGTGGCTGGTTCCCGGTGTGATTCCCTTCCGGGCAGACGTGGAGGCCGACGCCCCGCCCGCGTAGAGAACGCTGGGGCAAACCTAAGGTCGAACACTTCTGTTGGAATGGATTGCAGGCAAATCGGGGACTAGCAATGTGGGTAGAAGTGGTCCTTAAAGTCTGACGAGACACCCCGGAGGTGTACCTATGGCCGAAGCCGCAGCCCCCCTTATTCACCCGTCCCGTATTCTCAACCGCTGGGCCCAGTTGATCGCCGGCATCATCGCGATGATGGCGATCGCGAATCTGCAGTACGCCTGGACCCTTTTCACCAAACCCATGCAGGCTCACCTGCATGTCTCGCTCACCGCCATCCAAGGCATTTTCAGTCTCTTCATTCTGGTCGAGACCTGGCTGGTCCCCTTTGAAGGGGCTTTGATCGATCGCATCGGCCCACGTTTGATGCTCGGCGTTGGCGGCATCCTGGTGGGCCTGAGTTGGATTTTCTCGGGTCAAGCCGAAACTCTGTTCGGCCTTTATTTCTGGTACTGCCTGGGTGGCGTTGGAGCCGGCATCGTTTACGGTGGAACCATCGGCAACGCTCTGAAATGGTTTCCGGATCATCGCGGCCTCTGTGTAGGTCTCACGGCCGGCGCCTACGGCATCGGAACCGCACTCACAGTCGCTCCTATCGACAAAATGATTAGACTCTCTGGCTACCAGCACACTCTGGTCTATTGGGGAACTATTCAAGGGTTTGTCGTGCTGGCCGCAGCCTTGTTCCTGGCCAAGCCCCCTTTGGGCTGGACACCTCCCAACTGGGCGGAAAAGGAAGTCAAGATCAAGAAGAGCGTCCGCAGTTCGAACGTGGACATGACTCCGTTGCAGATGCTGAAGCAGCCCTCGTTCTATGTCATCTACCTGATGATGACTATGTTGTCTTTCGGAGGGTTGGTAGTCACAGCTCAGCTTAAACCCATGGCTGTCTCTTTCCACGTCGACAAGGTCATCGTCCTGTGGGGAATGAGCGCTATGGTGATGGCGATCTCGGTGGATCGCTATCTCAACGGGCTAACCCGTCCGTTCTGGGGATGGGTTTCGGACCACATCGGCCGCGAAAACACCATGTTCATCGCTTTCACCCTGGAAGCGATCGCTGTGTTTGCCCTGCTGCAATTGATCAGCCGCCCGGTCTGGTTCATCGCGCTTTCGGGCTTGTGCTTCTTCGCCTGGGGCGAGATCTTCTCGCTCTTCCCTTCCATCACCGGAGATCTCTTCGGGAAGAGTTGGGCGACCACTAACTACGGCATCGTCTACACAGCCAAAGGCACCGGCGCTATCTTTGCCGGTTTCGGCGCTGCCTGGCTGTTTGAAAAGACTGGCTCGTGGACCAAGGTCTTCTGGGCAATGATCGCCTGCGACCTCATCGCAGCGTGCCTAGCTCTGTTCTGGCTGAAGCCGGTGGCGGCCCGCACCATCGAGCAATCGAACAGCGGGTTGCATGCGGTCAACATGGCAACTGTGCCCGTAAGTACGCGCGGAGCTGCTTAGGAGAAACAGCCGGCAGCAAGAAACGAGAGGCTCTCTTCCCGGAGGAGAGCCTCTTTGCTTTGGCCCTGATCCGTGACTTGCTTTTAGCGGGCGGCGGCGGCAAAGGTTCTTTGGTGCAGGGCTGTCTCTGTCGCCCGCGACCCGCTCGAAGGACCGGCAGCAAGAGATTTATTCTCATGCGCCCCCAACTTGAAACTGCGGACCATGTTTTGCAGGGCCAATGCCAGCTCTGATAAGTCCTGGCAGGCCTTGGCGGACTGCTGTGCCGCCTCCGCCGATCCCTTCACCAACTGCGCAATCTCGTCCATGCTGCGATTGATGTCTCCCGTGGCACCCGATTGCTCGGTGGCCGCGGTCGCAATGTGCGTGATCATCGATCCTACTTCTTCCGACATGGAGATGATCTGCTGCAGCGATTCGCCGGCCCGGGCGGTTGAAGCGACACCCTCCTCCACCCGCTGGCTGCCCGCTTCCATGGCTTTGACCGCTCCCCGGGTTCCCTCCTGGATGGTTTGGATCATCCCGGCGATTTCCTTCGTCGCGGTGGTAGTTCGCTCGGCCAGTTTGCGAACCTCGTCGGCCACTACGGCAAAGCCTCGGCCTTGTTCTCCGGCCCGTGCTGCCTCAATCGCGGCATTGAGAGCCAGCAGGTTGGTTTGGTCGGCAATGTCGTCGATGACCGCGGCAATGCGGCCGATCTGATCAGAGCTGTAGCCCAATTCCCCCATCTTCTTCGTGGTTCCACCCACGGCTTCGGCGATGGAACGCATCTGCGTCAGCGCCTGTTCCACAACCACGCCCCCCTCACGGGCGGTTTCGGCGGCTCGGCGCGAAGCTTCCGCAGCGCGGGCGCAATTCTCCGAAACCTGTTGCACGGTGGAAGACATCTCCTGCATGGCGGTGGCAACTTGGGTGGCCTGGTCGGTCTGAGTATCGGCTCCCTGCGCCTGCAGGGTAGCCGAAGCCGAAAGTTCTTCGCTGGCACTGGCCACCTGCTCGGCCGTGCCCGCCACTTGCGAGATAATTTCGTGGATCTTGTCCAGAAAGGTGTTGAATCCGTGGGCCAAGTCGCCCAGTTCGTCCTGGGTGAGAATCTCCAGGCGTTTGGTTAAGTCCCCCTCGCCTTCGGCGAGGTCCTTTACCATGCTGAGCATGCTCTTCAAGCCTTTGGAAACGCTCCGAACCAGCGCCAAACCCCAGACCACGAGCAAGAGGATACCCACGATCACCAGAGCATAGATGGTGCGCGCAAGCCGCGCCGTGCGCACACTGACGGCCGCAGCATCATCCCCCAACTTCTTGGCTACCTGGTTCTGATACTTATTGATGGACCCAAGCAGGGCTTCAAACGCAGGGTTCGATTTTTCGATGATGGCCTGATGCGATTCGGCGTTACGAGCATGCAGTACCAGTTTGGTGACCTGCTGGTTGGCCTGAACTAAGGCCTGAAACGCGGCCTTCACGCTGCCATCAGCGGCGGCCACCTGCTCAACTTTCGCCGACGCATCCTTCACCAGCATCTTATTCTGCTGGATCAGAGATTCCATCACGTCAGGGTCTGTCTCCTGTACCAGCTTCTGGGTGATTCCCTGGACCTTCACCGCCATGTCCAGCAGTTCGAAGGAGCGTTCCGTCTGTTCCCGTCCGGATGCCGCGATGCTCTGGGCGGAACCGGCAGAAACCTGGAGCAGATACGACAACCCGAGAACGGCGGCCACGGTGATGGCCACCGATGCCGCTACCACGAAGGCCATGCGGCGAGCTATGCCCTGATGTTTCACGTCAATCCCTCCCATATAGGCGCATGCCCTAATGCAGCTTGTCGACCCTCAAACCCACCACGATCGATCCGATGGGCTTTCCTGCATCGAGCACCGGCAGACCCACCTGGATCAATTGCTGACCCGTGGAATCATCCACTTTGACGGTGCCAATCCAAGTCTCTCCGCTCATCGGCACCTCGTGTTTTGGCATGCCCTTGTGGGTCCAGTGTTCGGTCTTGGCGTCGAATCCAACTTTGAAACCATCTGCTCCCGAGACAAAGATTTTCGCGATAGTGTCGTCCGATTTTTTCTTGTCCTTCAGATACTCGGAGAGCGGAGTCTTGGCTACGGCGCGGACAAACGGATCGAGCACGGAAAGGTTGTGCCACTTTTCGTTGGTCATGGCCGAGGCTTCAGCGCTGGCGGGCATCGCATTGTGGGCTTTCACCGCGTTCAAAATCTCGGCGTCAGTGCTGAGCGGCGTCAATTGTTTGATTTTGGCATCCAGCTTGTCTTTGATCTCTGGCGGAGCTTGTCCAAAGCTCACGGCCACGCAGATACAACAGATGCAGATGAGGAAGGTCAAACCGAGTGCGTTCTTGCATATCGTGATCATCAATTCTCCTTCGATCGAGCGGCGCTGATCAACTAAGAGATGGCCCAACGCTGCTCCGCCTCGGCCCCTTCCACGGGCGGCACGAGGATGTTCCTGACGAAATGTTCATCGGCAGAATCCGAGGGAAACGTTAGAAGCTGAAGAGAATGGTCGACAGGGCCTGGGGCACACACTAAAGGTCAGGGATTATCAGGGTAGGGGTCCAACTAAGACGGCAGGTGCTGGCCGCGGGTTTCCGCCCCGAATGGAATCAGCAGCAGTCCGAGGGCGAAGGCAATGGAGGTCAGCGCAACCGGAATTCCCAGCGATCCGTAATGGCGGACGCCAGCTCCGACCAGGAAGGTGATTCCCGCACCGCCGAAGCGCGCGAATGAAGTGGAAAAGGCGAAAGCGCTGGCCCGGCACTCCGTGGGATATTGCTCGGGTAGCCAGAGGGTGTAGACAGCGAAGTTGGCGCCTCCCAGCCCCAGGAAGAACAGGCACACGAAAAACCACGGCAGAGCGTTGTGGCCGAGGTAGAAGACCTTGCCGAAGGTAAGCGCGATGAAAGCCATCATCAGCGTGAAGAACAAAGCGAGTGCGCCGCGGCGGCCGAGGCGCTCAGCCAGCCAGGGCATGACAAGACAGCCGAGAATGGTTGAGAAGGAGATCAACATCATCCCGTAAGACGCTATCTTCGCTGCCGCCGGACCGACGTGGCCTCCGGCCTGGGCCAAGGTCGTGAGCGCGGTTGGAACATATACCGTGCCCGCCCACAAACCGCAAATCGATGCCAGCATGAACAACGCATTCAGAATGGTGCGGCGTCGCCATTGTTGCGCAAACAGCGCCGCGAACGGACGCCAGATCGCCCAGGAGCGCACCACACTCTCCTTCTTCTTCCAGGTTGCCGGCTCCGTGACTCCATGCCGCAGCCAGGCCAGCAACAGCGCGGGCAGTCCGCCCACGATGAACATGGCGCGCCATCCATAGTGGCTGCCGATGCCGTAGTTGGCCAGCGACGCCAGAAAAAATCCAACGTAGTAGCCGGTGTGCATCAATCCCGCGCCCATGCGACGGCGATGCTCGGGCCACTCTTCGGCGACAAATGTGCCGCCCATGGCCCATTCTCCTCCAATGCCAATTCCGGCTAGCAGGCGCAGAATCGCGAGTTGCCAGACGCTGGTGACGAACGCGCTCAGGAACGTAAACACGGAATACCACACGATGGTCAGCATGAGCGTGCGCACGCGGCCGAATTTGTCGCCCACCGGGCCCCAAAGAAACGCCAGTCCCCAGCCGATCAGAAACAGGGCGAAGGACAATGCTCCGTAGTAGCCGACGTTGACTTTGGTGGCCGCGATGCCCGAGCGAGGAAGCAAGTCCGTCATCGCCGGAACCAGCACCAGCGCGTAAACCACCGAATCCATGCCATCGAGCGTCCACCCGCCCCAAGAGGCCCAGAAGCCGCGAATTTGATTGCGAGTGAGCGACGAAGAAAGGCTTGGAGGCGGGACGGGCACAGGACCCGGAAGACTTACTTCGTTCGTCGCGGAACGTGCCATAACTGGCTGTGGGGAACTATATCAAAACATCCCCAGTATTGGGAGAAAATAGTGAAACTTCTTTCTCCACTTGGTTTTAGGCGTTCGATCTTAATGTTTTGCCTGATACCTCAAGATCTGGGGCCCAAACCCGGGTAATCCTACCGCTTGGCCGCCTGCAGACGCGCTTCCAGAGCCTTCACCTCGGCATTCAGGCCTTCGGGAAGATGGCTGCCGAAATGGGCGAAATGCTCTTTGATGGACGCTATCTCTGCCAGCCAGCCCTCCACATCGACGTTGAGTAGTTCCTGCACGTGAGCCCCGTCGATGTCCAACCCGGTGGTGTCGAGATCGGCCACCTCGGGGATGCGTCCGATCGGTGTCTCTTTGGCGTGCACTTTCCCGTCGCAACGCTCGAAAATCCATTTCAACACGCGGCTATTCTCCCCAAAGCCCGGCCACAGGAAGTTGCCCGTTTTGTCCTGGCGAAACCAGTTGACGTAGTAAATCTTCGGCAGCTTGGCCGCGTTCGAGTGCGCTCCCATCTTGAGCCAGTGGGCAAAGTAGTCGCCCATGTGATAGCCGCAAAAGGCCAGCATGGCCATGGGATCACGACGCAATTGGCCAACCTTGCCTGTGATTGCGGCGGTCGTCTCGCTGCTGGCGGTGGCGCCCATGAAGGTGCCATGCTGCCAATTGAACGCCTCCGTGACCAAAGGAACGATGCCCGCCCGCCTTCCGCCGAACAGAATGGCATCGATCGGCACGCCCTTGGGATCCTCCCATTCGGGCGCGATCACCGGGCACTGCGACGCCGCGCAGGTGAACCGGGCATTGGGATGCGCCGCCTTCCGTCCGGATTCCGGCGTCCACGGCCGACGCAGCCAGTCGATCAACTTGGAGGGTTTCTGCTCGGTCATCCCTTCCCACCACACGTCACCGTCGAGCGTCATCGCGCAATTGGTAAAGATGGAGTTCCTGGTAACGCTGAGCATGGCGTTTGCGTTCGACTTCATGCTGGTGCCGGGCGCGACGCCAAAGAATCCGTATTCCGGATTGATGGCATACAACCGGCCATCCGCGCCGAATTTCATCCAGGCAATGTCGTCGCCGATGGCTTCCACTTTCCATCCCGGAATCGTCGGAATCATCATTGACAAGTTGGTCTTGCCGCACGCGGAGGGAAAAGCTCCGGTCATGTACTTCACCTGACCTGAGGGGTTGATCAGTTTCAGGATCAGCATGTGCTCGGCCATCCAACCCTCATCGCGCGCCTGCACCGAGGCGATGCGCAACGCGTGGCACTTCTTCGCCAACAGCGCATTGCCACCGTAACCGGAGCCGTAAGACCAAACCTCACGGGTCTCCGGAAAATGGCAGATGTACTTATGTTCCTTATTGCAGCGCCAGGTCGCGTCCGGCTGATTGGGACCAAGGGGCGCGCCGACCGAGTGCAGCCCGCGCACGAACGCGCCATCTTCCCCGAGGACATCCAACACGTGGCTTCCCACGCGGGACATGATGTGCATGCTGGTGACGACGTAGGCCGAGTCGGTGATCTCCACTCCGATCTTGGCGATGGGAGAGCCGATTGGCCCCAAGCTGTAAGGAACTACGAACATGGTGCGGCCTACCATCGAGCCGGCGAACAATTCCCCCAGCCGCTGCTTCATCTTCGCCGGATCCTCCCAGTTGTTGGTGGGGCCAGCCTCTTCCTTGGTTCGGGAGCAGATGAAGGTCTGATCTTCAACCCGGGCCACGTCCGCGGGGTCGGATCGGACCAGAAAGCTGTTCGGCCGCTTGGCCGCATCCAGCGGGATCGCTGTTCCGGTAAGAACCAGCAGCCGGAGAAGTTCCCGGTATTCCTCGGGTGAGCCATCACACCAGTGGACCCGATCAGGTTTGCAGAGCTGGGCGACTTCTGCGACCCAACGACCGAGCTTGGGATTACTGGTGGCTGAGCCGACTTCTATCGTGGTGGTGGCCATGTCGTAATGTCTCTCCGTGGAACGAACTGCGATTGCAGTGCCTGTCGCTGAACATAGTTGAAGCCGGCAAGGGTTGCGCCGCGAGCGAACCCGAGACGCCGTCGTGCCTGCTTCAGACCGTCGCAAGCAACCGGACGGTCGGTGCCGGCCTATCCGCTCGGCGGTTTGTGATGCCGCAGGGATAGTGTCCTGTCCGCTAGACACCGCCTAGTATTCTCTCGCACTTGGGGACATTATTCCAGCGAATGATGCGCGGAGTGGTGTCCTAATCAGAAGCCCACGTGATGCGCGTCATTCAAGGCGGAACGCGCGGGCTGTCTTCATGGGTGAGATCCTTCTACGGAGTTCCAAACACGTATGCAGCGCCCTGGGCACTGTTGATATAACTGGACCCTATCACCACGGCGCCGGAGTTTACCGCAACGGAAATGCCGAACCCATCGTTTGCTCCGCCATCGGCGGGCACGAACCTGGCATTCGGCTTACTGGTTGTCTTCCAACCGCTAGGCGGCCGGGTGAACAAATAGGCATGCCCCCGAATCGTGGGATACTGTGCAATTGCAGGCGCGCCCACAACCAACGCGTTTCCGTGGGCGTCGACAGCCACGGACCAGCCGAAGCCCATAAACTTAGGTCCACCGGCAGCGCCCAGCTTGGCGTTTTCAGTTGCGCTGACCCAGCCCCCGGCAGGCTTCACGAAGACATACGCCGTGCCGTAGTACAGGTAACCGGACGTCTCCGTGTAGGGCACTCCGACCGCCACGGTCGTTCCATCAGCAGAAACGGCAGAGGACCAGCCGAACCAATCCCCTGTCTTTCCGTCCGACGCGCTCAATTTCGCCGTCTCCGTCGCGTCCGCCCACCCGCTGGCCGGTTTAACGAACACGTAGGCTGCTCCTTGGTTCGTGCCGGAGCCCACATTTGCTCCCTCGTCACCAACCACCACGGTATTGCCGCCAAGGGCCACGCTCGAGCCCAGGGACGGGTTTCCATCGGATGCCGTCAGCTTGGCGGTTTCCGTCATGTTGGTCCAGCCGCCCGCCGGACGCAAGAATACATAAGCAACTCCTGCGGGAGCATGCGGCGAGGTCGCCACCATGGTGTTGCCATTGATCGCAACCCGATAGAGATTATCGCCGTTCGAGGTTGTCAGCCTGGCGGTTTCGGTCATGTCCGTCCACCCACCGTTCGGTTTAACGAACACGTACGCTGCGCCCGAATCGCCGGCTGCTACCACGGTGCCGCCGCTGATGGCAACGCATCCGCCGATCTCGGCCCCGTCGGAAGCAGTCAGCTTCGCGGTCTGGGTAATGTCCCCCCAGCCGGTCTCTGGCCTGACGAACACGTAGACCCAACTGCGATCAGTTGGAAAAACATTGGGAACATTGCCTACCACGACGGTATTCCCACTCATGGCAACCCAGTTCCCGAAGAAATCGTAACTTATCCCGTCCGAAGCGGTCAGCTTGGCGAGTTGACTCAGGACGCTCGCATGCGATCGGCCTGCCGGCGCGACTTGTCCGAAGCTTAAAGAGCTAGCGGAGAGGCAAACGAAACCGATCAGTAGGGCGAGGAGGTATGAGAGACGGGGTTTCATTCTGGTGCTCCTTAACCGTTCCCCAAATTACTGCTTAACGGATCAGAATGCAGTGCGTGCAGTCATATTTCTAGGTGATCTGAGTCACCCTGCGGTGAGCTGGAACAAACACATGTCAAGGGCGACACGACCACTTTGCAGGCGCCCATCACAAAGATCAAATTGAAATCTAGAACGTAAACGTTGGAAATGTGACTAGGAAGACCGCAGGTTTGGAGCTGGGAAACATGGTGGAGCTGGCCGGGATCGAACCGGCGACCTCATCGTTGCGAACGATGCGCTCTCCCAGCTGAGCTACAGCCCCACAAACAAGAAAGGATCGCTGGTTGACCACCTCATTTTACCAGCGTTCTTTCTTCCGCACCACGATGGGTGCCGTTATCAAAGTATGATCGCAACCGCCATCATCCTGCCGGAGAGTGATCTGCCGATCCAAAACGGAAGTTACCAGCGTTGAACACAATCGGAAAAAGAGCCTTGACGAAAGCCCCAGGTACGCGTCTAACCTAACAGATAGCGCAGTGGGTTAGGGGTTCGTTCAGGAATGTTTGCGCAACTGAAACTTGAGGCATCGCGCGATCAGCGCCGGCTGGTGGGAGGATCGCTCGCGCTGCACGCCCTTCTGTTCGCCTGGCTGCTGCATTCGCCGGAACCGCAACTGCTCAACCTCAATTCTGTTGCGATTGGACACAATGGGCGAGTTCTCGCTCGCCTCTATTTCCCGACCCAGATATCCGATGACAGCGACACCAGTTCATCCGACAGTGCAAGTCAGGTGTACCGTCACCAACGGCTGGGTCACGAGAAACTGATCTTGAGGCAGAATCCGGCGCAGACCAAGCTACCTCTGCCACAGTTACCACTTGCCCGCGCCGAGGCCCAGGACGACGCACAGACAGCGACTCTTTCCAAGCTGGGCCGCGGCGCACCGGCGGGGCATCCTTATGGAACGGTGCCGGGCGGGCCGGTGTACGGCGACGAGATTCGTCCGGCGCTGCCGGTCACAACTTCCGATCCCGTGGTATACCCCTGGCAACGGCCGGAGTCGGAGGGCAAAGTCATCATCGAAATTACGATCGATGAAAGAGGAGAAATCGTCCGCAAGACGGTGCTGCAGAGCCTCGGCCCAGCGATCGACAAGCAGTGTCTGGCGGCGCTGGAGAACTGGCACTTTCAGCCGGCCACTCGCAATGGAACTCCCATCCCTTCGAAGCAAGATGCCATTTTCCCCTTCAAGGCGCGCGGTTAGCCAGACTGGATCGCCCTTACCTCACGCGGCAGCCGCTATAATCAGTAGGTGACCGAAAGCGCACTTCAACCCGTGGCGTCGGCGGATTTCCCTACCCGCTGGGGCAAGTTCCGGATCTTCGGCTTTCGCGCCGAATCTGGCTCGGATGGAGACCGCCGGGTCGAGGAGGCGGTCGCCCTTGTCATGGGCGATGTTCACTCCAGTCCTCCCCTGGTGCGCGTCCACTCGCAATGCCTCACCGGCGATGTTTTTCATTCTCTGCGCTGTGATTGCCGGCAGCAGCTGGAGATGGCTCTCTCCATGATTCGGGACCTCGGCGCAGGGATCTTAATTTACGAGCAGCAGGAAGGCCGGGGCATTGGCCTGATGGCAAAATTACAGGCCTATGAATTGCAGGATGCGGGTCTCGATACCGTGGAGGCCAACGAGCGGCTGGGCTTCAAGGCCGACCAGCGCGACTTTGCGCTTCCTGGCCAGATGCTGAAAGCACTGGGTGTAACTCGGGTGCGGCTGCTTTCCAATAATCCCGAAAAGGTCGAGGCTCTACAGCAAGCTGGGGTCGAAGTGGTGGAGCGAGTGCCGTGCGAAGTCACGCCCAGCCCGCACGCCGAAGAGTACCTTAAGACCAAGAAGGAAAAGCTCGGCCATCTTTTTAGCTCGTGAAGTGCCTTCGTCCGGTTTTATCTACGCCTTAAGAATCTTTTCCAACGCGGCGCGATTTTTCGCCGGCAGATCGCGCAACGCAAAGCGGGCCAAAGCAACGTAGGCTTCTCTAGCTCCCGGAACTCCTCGCAATACTTTGAGATGCTTCCTTACTGTGGCCCCGTCCCCGCGAGCGATGGGGCCGCTGAAAGACCTCGGCGCGCCCAGCCGCGCGTAGTTCGCAAGCGTTTGCCGGAGAATCGGTAGCATTCTGTCTCTTGCGGCCTTTCGGCTGACTCCAGCCGCAACAGCCACGTGCTCCGTTGCTGCCAGCAAGGCAGTCAGCAGCGGGGACGCGAACATTCCCCAAGCGTGGTAGGCCTCCTTATGCTTCTTGCGGATTGCGAACGGAACGCCTCCCAAATTCAGAACGACGGCGCGTGCGGCCTGCACCGCTTTCCGATCTCCTTCGATCGCGAATGGAACTCCTGCCAGCGGCGGGCGCGATCCGCGCACAAACGTCATCAGGGGATGCACCGATGCAACCGCCGCCCCTCGCTCCCGCAGCACGGCAAGCTCGTCGCTGGTGAGAGCGCCGCTGGAATGCAGCGCCACTTCGCCTTTCCAGGACGCCGCTGCGGTCAGGGAATCTGCCGCGCGGGAAATTGCTCCATCAGGAACGCAAAACCAAATGATCTCGGCTTGAATCTGCGCTTGCGCCGTGGCCATGGCAGATGCACCAACCTCGCGCGCCAGCCGCTGAGCGCGCCGCAAAGATCCTGATCGCCCGCGGGAGATAATCTGGTCGATCTTGTATCCCGCGCTGCGCAACGATGTGGCGAGCGCGCCGGCCAGGTTCCCTGCCCCGACGATGGCGATGCGCGGTTTTGACGGCGGCTTCACAGCCATGCCCGGCAGCATAGCAGAATCGCTAATTCTGCATTCTGACTTCTTACTTCTGCATTGATTCATGAAGTCAGAAGTTAAAGGTCAGAAGGCAGAAGTTAAGACATGTCGCTTCCGCATGTGCTTTATATTGTTCTCATGTCCAAGCCGCCGCGCTCACAATCAAAACGTGCTAAGCCGAAAACCAGTTCAAACCTCAAGGCCCGGTTGATTTCTTCGCACACTGTGTATCGAGGGCCGGTCTTTTGGGTGACCACGGACGATGTGCAGGAACCCGGAGGCGTCCGCGCCCGCCGCGATATCATTCATCACACCGGGTCGGTGGTAGTGCTGGCCGTCGATGAATCGGGTTCGACTGCGCGGGTGCTGCTGGAGCGCCAGTATCGCCATGCCGCCAACGGCTATCTGTGGGAACTGCCGGCCGGGCGCATCGACCCTGGCGAAAAGCCGCTGCCCGCGGCCAAGCGGGAACTGCTCGAGGAAACCGGATACACCGCCTCGCACTGGCGGCGCATCTTCAACTTCTATGCCAGCCCCGGCTTCGTGGCTGAAACCATGTCTGTCTATTTGGCCACCGGACTTTGCGCCGGCCCGGCGCAGCCCGAGGCCGACGAGGTAATTCACAAGCGCATGGTCCCGCTCCGCACCGCCGTTCGCATGGTCATGAGAGGCACGATTCGCGACGCCAAGACCATCTCCTCGATCCTGTGGCTCGATCACCAGGTTCGGGGAGCGTAAGCCCCGGCAATATCGACGGGAGGCGATTGCCTGTGTGGGGACAGCCGCCTCGGCTGTCCAGCCGAGCGCAGCGAGGCGCGGCGCCACCTCCGACCCAGGCCAGCTACCGTTTCATCTTGACACTCCATCCTAATCGCTCCAAAATGCATCCTATGCGGGCACGTCTGGGGCCCCCCGACTGAAAGACGTGCGGAAAGTGGGGGTTTAACGTGGAACGTCTGAAAGGCACCGTCAAGTGGTTCAATAACGCCAAGGGCTACGGGTTTATCGGGCGCGCGGATGGTCCCGACGTTTTTGTGCATTACAGCGCGATCACTTCTGAGGGCTATAAAAGCCTACAGGAAGGCGATACGGTGGAGTTCGAAATCACCGACGGCCAGAAGGGACCACAGGCCGCCAACGTGACGAAGAGCGCGTGACATCAAAGTTCGGTTCGATCCTCGAATACGACACAGGCGCGCTGTGAACGGTGTGGCGGAGTGAGGGGTTTTCTGTTCTGCATGACATAGTCCTCTCACGAGACCTTCCGCTGGCACTGCGCTGCAATCTTGTTTAATCTTTAAGCCGTGGACAACAAATCCATCGCCACGGTTCTCTATGAAACCGCCGACCTGCTGGAAATCGACGGCCAGGATTCGTTCCGCATCCGCTCCTATCGCAATGCCGCCCAGGCCATCGAAAATCTGACCGAGCAGATCAAAGACATCATCGGCGAACCCAAGAAAGTGCTGGCCATTCCCGGCATCGGCAAGGGGATGCTGGTGAACCTGCAGGAGCTGTTCAAAGACGGCACCCTCAGCGTGCAAGCCGACCTGCTCAAGAAATATCACCCGTCGATGCTGCAGTTGCTGAAGATCCAGGGGCTGGGACCGAAGACGATTGCGCTGATCTGGAGCGCCTACAAAGTCTGCGACGTCGATGGCGTGGAGAAGCTGGCACGCGAAGGTAAAATCCGCGAACTGCCTCGCATGGGCGAGAAGCACGAACAAAAGCTGCTGAAGGCGATTGAAGACTACCGCCGAATTTCAGGGCGATTTCTCATCGACGTGGCCGAGGCCGAGGCCAACAAGCTCACCGAATATCTCGCGAAGTTTCCTGGCATCGATCGGATTACGCCAGCAGGTTCTTTGCGCCGCGGCCGCGAAACCGTTGGCGATCTGGACATTCTCGTGACGGGCAAGGCCTGCTGCAGCGATACCGAACGCGCACAGGCCGTCGAATACGTCGCGAAGTATCCACCACTTATGGACGTGATTGCGCGCGGCGATAACAAGATCAGCTTCCGCTTGCGCAGCGACCTGCAAGTGGACGTTCGCCTGCTGCCCCCGGAGTCCTTCGGCGCGGCCATGCAGTATTTCACCGGATCGAAGGCCCACAACGTCGCCCTGCGCCAGCGCGCCCTCAAGATGGGCTACACCCTGAACGAGTACAGCCTGGCCGATCTCAAAACGGAGAAGCCTGTCGCCGGCAGGACCGAAGAAGAAATCTACGCCAAGCTCAAGCTCGACTATATCCCTCCGGAACTGCGGGAAAATCTGGGCGAGATCGATGCCGCTGAAAAGCACACGTTGCCCACGCTAATCACGCTGGACGATCTGCAGGGTGACGTGCACATGCACACCGTCGAAACCGATGGCAAAAACACCATCGAAGAAATGGCCGAAGCGGCCAAGGCGCGCGGCTACAAATACATTGCCATCACCGACCACTCCAAGAATCTGGCCTTCGCCAACGGACTGGATGACAAGCGCGCAGTGGCCCACATCCAGAAAATTCGCGAGGCAAACGAAAAGATCGAGGGCATCACGATTTTCGCCGGGATCGAAGTGGACATCCTGGCCGATGGCGATCTAGATCTGTCCGACGATGTGCTGGCCCAGATGGATGTGGTCATCGCCAGCGTGCACTCCGTTTTCAATCAGGAGCCGGCGAAGATGACCGAGCGCTTGCTCAAAGCTGTCGAGAATCCGAACACTTCAATCATTGGCCATCCCACGGGCCGCCTGCAGCTTCGCCGCGACGCTTACCACTTCGACATGGATGCTGTGCTCACGGCGGCGGCCAAACGCAAGGTCGCCATGGAGCTCAATTCCTATCCCGACCGGCTCGATCTGAACGACATCCATCTGCGCCAGGCCAAGCAGAGGGGCGTGAAGATCGTAATCAACACCGACTCCCATCACACCTCTCACCTGGACAAAATCCGCTACGGCATCCTGCAGGCACGACGCGCCTGGTTGACGAAGGAGGATGTGCTCAATACCCTTCCCGCGCAAAAATTCACGCCGGCGATGAAGCATGCCTGGTAGCCGCCATATTCCCGACACGGATTGCCTTTGCCCTGCCCAGGTTTGCCACTCCGGCGTAGACCCGATATCATCCCGAGCACAGGTCTATAAGTCAGCATTTCCCAGCGTGGAGTATCCAGCGCCAGCATCGTGCGGAGAATGACTTGGCCGGCTCCCGGCAGACGGCCGAGGTTGCTATGTGGACGTACGCGCAAAAAACGGGCGCTCTGCTGCACAGTGGCCAGCTCGTCGCCACGGGCTATTCCGGATTTGAAGTGGGCAAGAACAATCCCGCGATGCAGGCAGTTCCGGACGTCGGTCCCATCCCGCAAGGTGACTGGACGATCGGAGGACCACCCGTTAACACCGCCGAGCACGGGCCGTTCGTGCTGACTTTGACGCCCGCGCCGGGTACCAATACCTTCGGCCGCAGCGGCTTCCTGATGCACGGCGACGCGATCAACGCGCCTGGGACCGCCTCCAAGGGCTGCATCATCATGCCCCGCACTGCCCGGGAGCAGGTATGGAGCAGCGGCGACACGGAACTGGAAGTCGTGCCTGAGTTTGCAACGCAGGACTTGCCCGATCAGAACGCGTAAGAGCGTCACCTGCAACGGCTAGTAGCAGCGAACTGGCACTCATGAAAGAAGCTTATGTCTGACGAAACCAACGTCCCTCAGCCAACTCCGGGCGCGCCCGCCGCACCTACTAAGCCAACCTCACAACGTGGACCGACGATCAATATCGCCGACGAATTCGGTACAGCTAAGCGCAACCTGCCACCGATCAAGATACTGCTGCTGGCTACGGCCGGAGTGCTGGTCATTGTGGGGATCGCAGCGTTTCTGCAGCGCGCCAAGCCGCAGGCAGCTGGATCGCTCGACAATGTGATCGCAGTTGCTATCCCAGGACAAAGTGCCTGCCTGGTCGCGTTCACCTTTACCCTCCGCAGCTCGGCTGAAAAGCAACTCTGGGTCCGGAGCATTCAAGGAACGGTCGTGACGTCCAGTGGAGAACTGAGTAGCGATGCCGTCTCCGCCGTCGATTTCGATCGTTACTATCAGGCTTTTCCCGCGTTGAAGGCGAACGCCCAGCCTGCCCTTTCGCCCGAGGACAAACTGCAGTCCGGTCTGGAAACCAAGCGAACCGTGATTGTCAGCTTCCCGGTGACACTTGATGCATTCAATCAGCGTCGCTCCGCAAGCGTGGTTATCCAACCCTACGATCAGCCAGTGGCGATTGTTCTGAGCAAGTAGCAACTCTATTGCTTTTTCTGAATGAATCTCCGCCGGACAAGGTGGGTGTTGGCGTCTGGCTTGATCTCGTCGTATTTCAGACAACTGATCGATCCGTCGACCTCCAGCACGGCCAGCGCTACATCGTGGCAGGTGGCGATGCCGTGCTCGCGCAGAGCGCGCTGCAGTTCGTCCATGCTGACGTGCTCTTTGGCCAAGTGCGAGTCAATGACTTTTCCATCGTGAATCAGAAGGCTCGGTTGGCCCTCAACCACGCGCCGGAAGCCGCGGCTGGCGCCGGAGAAAGTACCGACTAGATAGTTCAGCAACAGCAAGGTCGAGGCCGCGACCACGCCGCCGATCAGCGAGGTGTCCGGCCCGGTCATCGCGTTCTGCACGGAATTGGAAAGAAGCAGCAGGAGCGTGAGGTCGAAGGGCGTCATCTGCCCGACCTCGCGTTTGCCGCTCAGGCGCACTCCGATCAGCACGACCAGGTAGATCACGCCCGTGCGCAGTGCGATCTGCAACGCGACGTGCGCCCCTGCCGGGAAAAGCACTCCGTTCAATTGGCCGTCACCGGAGTGGGCGCGCTCTTGGGCGTGCTCAAATATCCCGTGGCTTTTTTCTTGTCCACGGTCCAGACCACCAACTCAAACAGCAAGTGATCGCGTCCGGAATAGAACTGAATGGGCTCCGCGACGTTGCGGTCCTTTTTCTCGATCGTCCTGTCGTCGGAGGTCACGTTCATGGTGAACTTGCCGCGCTTGGCGTCTGCCTTCTTTAGCTGAAGACTCACGGTCGCGACCGGTTGGGGCTTCGCGCCCCGGAGCAGAGTGAATTCGTAGTAATTGCGGTCGCCTTTATGCTTGAGGACCTCCAAGTCGCTGCGCGTGGTGGCGATCAAGCCGCTCTGCACTCCCAGGTCACCCACTGTGCTCTGCAGCCTGGCCTTGGTGGCTTCTAGATCAGCCTTGGTTGAGGCCACATCCGTCTTGACCCCACCCACGTCGGTCTTCACCCCTGCCACTTCGCCAGTCACCTGGCCAAGCTGTTCCTTTTGCTTATTCTCCTCACTCTCCAGGCGGGATTCGGCGGCCCTCTGTTGCGCCTGCAGTTCGGCAGCGCGCTGGGCCAGTTCTTTCTTGGTCATGCCCAGCTTTTCGCCCAAGGTCTCTTCCTGAGCCTCCGCGGATTGCATGCGTTTTTGCAGTTCGCCGACCTGGGCCTGACTCGCGCCCAAATCTTTCGTCAGTTTGTCGACGTGCTGCTGCGTGGTCACATATCCGTACACCGACGCGGCGACAAAAACGATCGCCAAGACTACCAGGATCCACTTCCCTGCAGTCGACTGTTGTTCAAGATGTTCAACGTGTATCTGTTCACCTTCGTCCGACATGGTTCCTCCCAGAATTGACCACACATAGCTGCTGGTAGCTGCTGGTCCTTCAATTGTTTAGCACAAGCCCGATAGTGTCAATTAGCTCTGGGGATGCGTTGGCGTTCTTTTACAATGCGGAAGTGAAGAATTGGGACGTGATCGTCGTCGGTGGCGGGATCATCGGACTCTCGCTGGCGATTGAACTGCGTAAGAAGGACGCAAGCGTTTTAGTCGTTGAACGCGGCGAACCCGGCCGCGAGGCCTCCCATGCCGCCGGTGGCATGCTGGTGGATTGCCCCCTAGAAACAGCCCCTGCCTTGCAGTCCCTGGCTACGGCCAGCGCACGCCTGTACCCAGAGTTCGTTCATGAGCTGCAGGTCGAGTCAGGGCTTCCCATTGACCTGCGTGATCACGGAGCGATCATATTTCCCCCGCCCGAGCATGTGCACGAGTGGTCAGAATCAGCCTCGGCGAAGGCGCTTCCTGCGTCGCTGGCTGACATGGAGCCCGCACTCGCTGACCTCAAGCGGCCCGCTTTTTTCCTAAAGGAACGCAGCGTCGAACCGCGTGGTCTCACCGCCGGAGCACTCAAGGCCGCCAAACATCGCGGCGTGGATTTTTCTTCCGGCGACCCAGTCACCGGCGTGAATCTCGCCGCTGGCCGCGTCGCGGGCGTGATAACGACCAAGACCAGGTTCCTGGCACCGAAAGTCGTCAACTGCGCCGGTGCCTGGTCCGGCCAGATTGCGCCGCACGCCTTCCCGACCCGCCCGGTCAAAGGCCAGATGCTCTGCCTGGTTCCGCCAGTTCGCGGTTTGCTGAAACATGTCCTCCGTTCGCCCGAGATTTATCTGATCCCGCGCAGCGACGGCAGGATCGTGGTTGGAACCACGGTGGAAGAAGCTGGTTTCGACAAACGCACCGATGTGGTGACGATTCAGCGCCTGCACCACGCTGCGGTTGCCCTGGTCCCGGATCTGAGGAATGCGAAGATTCTGGAAGACTGGGCAGGGCTGCGTCCGGGAACCCCCGATGCCTTGCCGATTCTCGGAGCCACGGCGACTCCCGGCTACTACGTTGCGACCGGCCATTTCCGCGACGGTATTCTCCTCGCCCCGATCACGGCGCAGGTCATGGCGGAAGTCATCACGGGAAACGACTGTAAGTACGATCTCACGCCGTTTTCTCCGGACAGATTTCCGGACTAGCGAATCGCTGAACTTGCTGTTGGACCGGACGCCTCGCTTCGCTTGGCCCGCCGCCGCAAGCCAGTCGAAGGGCGGCTGCCCAACACAGGCAACCCGCTCGTTCGGGTATACTGGAGCGTTTCCGCAACCATATCATTCCGCAGAGTTGCGTTCTCGCACCAGAAAGGATCAATCTATGGCTTCCCCGGCAGTGGATTTTGCCCGCAATAATCAGCAGCGTTTCCTCGGCGAATTGAAAGACCTCCTTCGCATCCCCAGCGTCAGCACGCTCGAAGAGCACAAGCCGGACGTTCAGAAAGCGGCCGAGTTCGTGGCCAATGAACTGCGCCGCATCGGCATGGAAAACGTCGAAGTCATCCCCACCAAGGGCCATCCCCTCCTCTACGCCGACTGGCTGCACGCACCCGGCAAGCCCACGGTGCTGTGCTACGCGCACTTTGACGTGCAGCCGCCTGACCCACTCGATGAATGGCACACGCCGCCCTTTGAGCCCACCGAGCGCAACAACAACATTTACGCCCGTGGCGCCGTCGACGATAAGGGTCAGCTCTGGATGGAAGTGAAGGCCCTCGAGTCGCTCATGAAGTCCGGCAATGGCAAGCTGCCGATCAACGTGAAAGTTATATTTGAAGGTGAAGAGGAAGTCGGTGGCGAATCCATCGCCGAGTATGTCCGTAAGCAGAAGGCCAAGCTGAAAGCGGATTTTGCCCTGGTCTGCGACACCGAGCTTTTCGCGCCCAACCTTCCCACCCTGTGCGTAGGCTTGCGCGGCCTGGTTTATACCGAGATCGAAGCGGTTGGCGCCATGACCGATCTGCATTCCGGAGTCTACGGTGGTGCAGCCCCCAATCCGTTCTTCGCGCTAATCGAGATCATCAGCAAGCTGAAGGATTCGAAAGGCAAGATCCTGATCCCCGGCTTTTACAAAAACGTGAAAGCACCCAGCAAAGATGAACTCAAAGCCTGGAAGCGCCTGCCTTTCAACGAGGAGCACTATCGCAAGACCGAAGTTGGCTCGAAGGTTCTCACCGGCGAGCCCGGCTATTCAGTCCTCTATCGCACGTGGGCGCGGCCCACGCTGGAAGTCCACGGCATGCCCGGAGGATTCATCGCTGCCGGCGCCAAGACCGTGATTCCAGCCAAAGCCTCGGCCAAAGTTTCTATGCGCATGGTACCTAACCAGGATCCCGACGACATTTTGAAGCGGTACACAGCCTTCGTGAAGAAACTCACACCCAAGGGCATCGAGACCAAGATCAAGGTGCACAGCAAAGGTCCAGCGAGCGTCGTGGGAACCGACAATCCTTACATCAAGGCTGCCACTGAAGCGCTGCACGAGACTTTCAAAAAAGAAACGGTCTTCATTCGCAGCGGAGGATCGATCCCCATCGTCAACGACTTCGAGGTTGGCTTGAAAATTCCGAGCGTCATGATGGGATTCGGCCTGCCCGACGACAATCTGCACGCTCCCAACGAGAAGTTCCACATCCCGAACTTCCACCACGGGATCGAGACGATCTGTTTGTTCTTCGAGAAGCTGGGAGGAAAGTAGAAATCGGCAATGCTTGTGCTAAAAAATGCTTAGGTGGGGACGGGCGCCTCGCCCGTCCCGCCGAGCGCAGCGAGGCGCGACCCACTACTTCTTCGCTGCCGCCGCAGTCTCCTTCTGATATGCGGCGCTTAGCGTACCTTTTCTCTGAGCGATGGGGAGCAGGGTTGGGTAGAACTGAACGAACGTAGTGTCTACTGCCGCATGTTCCGCGTGGCAGCTATAGCAGTCCATCGAGGTTGGGAACATCTTCGCGGTCTTGGCGTCATCAAAGCCAAAGAAGGCCCACTTCCCCGGAAAACGCCCCTCGTCCTTCACATGAACTTCAACAGCCATCACATTCGTCCCCTGGTAGTTGCCTTGCTGATTGATTGAACCCTTGTCCTCTGCACCGCGCCCTTCCAGCACAAGGGTCGTCTTGTCCGGCCAGGTTCCCGTCTCCACGAATGCCTTATACGCCTCCGGGTTCACAAACACGTTGTCGAACATGTGGTGGCCCATCCGCATCGCAGGGTTATAACTCATGTCAAACCCCGTGGTCAGGTACACCCAGTCGCGATAGTGTTCAGGCAATTTCATTTGGCCGTCGCTGGTGTATTCCGGGCCCGAACTCGATGGGGCGGGATACTGGAAGAAAGCAGCCGAAATAACTAACACAGCAACAACAAACAATAGGCTTTTCGTTTTGGAGATCATGCGGCGTAGTATCGCGTGGCGATTCCAAAACCGCCAGACCAGTCGCTGCACCGGACTGAGGGTTCGCTGCATTGTTGCCCCCTCCGGCCGCGTCCTAGGGTAGGATTCTTCAGATGCCCAGCCCGCTCACACGGTCCGAACCGCCGCGATGGCTTTGGATTGCAGCCATCTGGTGCGGTTTCGCCCTGTTCGACGCAACCCAGACCGTTTTCAGCATGCGGGCGGCAGGCATGCACCACGCCTGGACCCAGCTATTCATAACCTCCCTGCTTTCGTGGCTGCCCTGGGCCTTGGCTACACCACTTGTGTTGCGCCTCGGCCGCCGATACGCACAGTGGAGAAACCGAAACACATGGGGCGCGCACGCTGGCTTCTGCGCCACGATAGGCATGGTGTACGCGGCCTGGGTAGCCGCCCTGGAAAAAACGCTAAATCCGTGGGCTAACCCTGCGGGGCCGGGATCGTTCATGCATTTGTGGTGGTGGAAGTTCTACAGTGGACTGCTTTCCTACCTGATCCTTTATGGCGTCCTCGTGCTGGTCAGTTACATGCTGCAGTCCCAGGAGAGGCTGGCGAGGCAGCAAACTGAAACTGCCCGGCTCAATGAGCAACTCTTGAAGGCCCAACTGAATGCCCTTCGCAGACAGATCGAGCCCCACTTTCTGTTCAATGCGCTGAATGCCGTCGCCGGACTGGTACGCGAGAAGCGAAACGATGCGGCCGTGAACATGATTGCCGGCCTCAGCGACTTTCTGCGCCGCGCGGTGGAAGATTCCGACCGGCAACAGGTGCCTCTGGCGGAGGAATTGGAGTTCACGCAGAAATATCTGGACATCGAGAAGGCACGGTTTGCCGATCGACTGCAAGTCAGCGTGGACGTCCCCGACGATCTGTTTCCCGCGCAGGTGCCCAGCCTGATTCTGCAGCCTATGGTTGAGAATGCGGTCAAGCATGGCATCGCCAAGCGCGTGCAGGGCGGAGCCATCCGGATTGCCGCGCGTCGCTGCAACGGCAGAATCATGCTTACCGTTTCTAACGATGGCCCTGCCCTGCCCGCGGGTTGGGAACAGACTCGCATCGGCGTTGGTATCTCGAACGTTCGAACACGGTTGCAAAGCTTGTACGGCAACCAGTTCGACTTGAGCTTGAGCAATGAGGATGGCGGGGGCGTAAAAGCCTCGGTTTCGATCCCCTTTTCTTCCGCGCCCGCCAGGGAGTGACTCTTGCGAACGGGAGATTCGTCAGCCAAGATTCGCACGCTCATTGTGGACGATGAGCCTCTCGCCCGCAGCAATATTGCCGTCCTGTTGCGGCCTGATCCGGAGATCGAAATCGTGGGCGAATGCGGCTCCGGAGTCGAGGCTCTGGCCAAGATCCGCTCCGCCCAGCCCGATCTGCTCTTTCTCGATGTGCAGATGCCGGAATGTGACGGCTTCGACGTGCTTGAGATGCTGGGCGGCGACCAGCCTCGGGCTATCGTCTTCGTCACCGCTCACGATCAATACGCCCTCCGCGCCTTCGAAGCGGGCGCGCTCGATTATCTTCTGAAACCGTTTGATAACGCCCGTTTCGATCGCGCTCTCGACCGCGCCAAGCAAACCATCGCACGCAATAAAGACCTACCTAGAAAGCTGGAGCGCCTCGCGATCAAGAGCGTCGGCCAAATCTCGTTCGTGAGAATCTCCGAGATTGACTGGATCGAGGCCGCCGACTACTACGCCTGCCTCCACGTCGGGCCACGCACTCACCTGTTGCGCCGCAGCATGGCGGACTTGGAACAAGAGCTCGATCCCGCGGTCTTTTGCCGCATCCACCGGTCGACCATCGTAAACCTCGCCCGGGTGCAAAAAATCGAAATCGGCGAGGACGGCGAGTACGGCGTTCGGCTGGATCAGGGAAAGACCCTCCGCATGAGCCGCCGGTACAGTAAGGAACTGCAGTCTCGCCTGGGCGTTCGCGAATGGCGCCAATCCTAAGCTCACCGCTTGTTTTTGAACTATGTCTGGGCTAGCATTGTTCTGCTCTCGCGGTTCTCCCACCTCGTCCTTCCCTCACCCGTAAATCGTCGATCTGCTGCAATGTGTGTGCAACCCAACGCGCTCGGGTGCAAGGCCATACAATATATAGTGTTATATTGCTTGACCCCGCCCCGATTTCACCGTTACAGTAGCTCTAATTTGTGCCCGCCCTGTCCAGCTAAGGACGGAACTGGTTTGAGCATGCACCGTTTCGGCGGCGGAGGAATCCGTCTGGTAAACAGCTCGCAAGGCGGCATAGCTGGCAACTGGCCACTGAAAACTGGCCACTGTTTTTCCCAAGGAGTCCACGTTGCTTAAACTGAAGCGGCTTCAGATTCTCGGCTTCAAATCGTTTTGCGACCGCACCGACCTCAAGTTTCACGGGGAAGGCATCGCGGCGATCATCGGCCCCAATGGCTGCGGCAAGTCGAACATTGCCGACGCCATCTCCTGGGTTCTGGGCGAGCAGTCGGCCAAAACGCTGCGTGGCTCGCGCATGGAGGACGTCATCTTCGCCGGCACGCGCGACCGCAAGCCCACGGGCATGGCCGAGGTCTCCCTCACACTGATCGATCCCGAGGAATATCCCGGCGCGGACGCGAACGCGCCCACCGAGATCGACATCCAGGACGAACTGCCAGTCAACGCTGAATTAGCAAAACGTCCAGCCGATGACTGGGACGAAGCGGCTATCCGCGCCTGTGCCGCCGAAGAAACCGAACGCGCTGTCGAAGACGCGCAGCCGGGGAAAACCGAAGAGGTAGAAATTCCGCGCTTGAAAGTGAACACGCTGGCGGTCGCCTTCCCCGACGACGAACCGGTGTTCGCCTTGCCCGTTCATACCGTCGCGCCGATCGCGTCTTCGGCCGCAGTCAGCGCCGCCCCCCAAGTCGTGCTCAAGATTCGACGCCGCAAGTTCAATCAGCAACAATTCCACGCCGGCGAAATCGTAGTCACGCGCCGCCTGTTCCGCTCCGGCGACAGCGAATACTTGCTGAATGGCAAGCTCTGCCGTCTGCGCGACATTCAGGAGCTGTTCATGGGCACCGGCCTCGGCCCAGAAACCTACGCCCTTATCGAGCAAGGACGCATCGGCCAGATCCTCAGCAGCCGTCCCACCGACCGGCGCGCCATCCTGGAAGAAGCCGCCGGAATCACGAAGTTCAAAACCAAGAAGCGCCTCGCCGAAGCCCGCCTGGAAGATGCCAAACTCAACCTCGCCCGCGTGAACGACATCTTCGACGAAGTCACGCGCCAGATGAACTCGCTGAAGCGCCAGGCCTCGAAGGCCGAGCGCTACGCCAAACTGCGCGAAGAGATGCGGGCCCAACTGCGTGTAGTTTTGGCCAGCAAGTTTGCAGCAATCGAGCGGGAGAGCACCGAACTCGATGCCCAACTCAATACGCTTGCCGAGGACATGCAGCACCGCACCGAAGCGGTCCAGCAACTCGAAGCCGAACACGGCGAAGCTACCGAGCGCGGCTATGCCATCGAGACGGAGTTGCGCGAGAACCGCGAGCGCTTGAGCCAGATCGATTTGGAAATCGACCGCGCCCGCGCGCGCCGCCGCCACAACGACGAACGCTGCGCCGAACTGGTGGTGCGCACTGCATCCGCGGAAGCGGAACTCGCCCAGGCCCGTCACCGCCTGACCTCGCTCGAGGCCGAGCGCGATTCCAACCGTCAGGTGCTGGAATCGGCCGCCGCCGACCTGGCTGCCGCCCGGCATGAGCTGGCTTTGTCCCAGCAGGAAGCCACAGCGGCAACGGTCGCACTCGCGGAACTTGAGCGCCAGCAGGAAGAATATCGCGTTGCCATCTTTGACACGGTATCGTCGACCTCGCGCCTGCGCAACCAATTGGCGCAAGCCGAAGAGCGCCTCGCCGGCGCGGATCGCGAAGCTCGCCGTCTGGAAACTGAAATCACCACTGCCAATCTTCAGGTGGAAGCCTTCGGCGGCCAGCGCGGGCAACTTGCGCTCGAATTCGAAACGGTGACGCAGCGTGTGGCTGGAATCACCGAAGAGATCAGCCAGCTTCGCCGCCTGATCGAGACCAAGCGCCTCGAAGAGACCCGAGCCAAGACTAATCTCGACGTGCTCCGCGCCGAATTCGCTACGGCTCTCGGCAAGAGAGGCTCGCTGGAGGCGGTCATCGCCGAGCATGGCTATTCCACAGAATCAGTCCGCCGCCTTTTTCAGTCCGGAGTCATGCAGAGCGGCCTCGCGCCGGTCGGCGTACTTGCGGACTTCCTTGAAGTCGAACCGCGTTTTGAGCGCGTCGTCGAGGACTTTCTGCGTGACGAATTGAACTATGTAGTGGTCAAGTCTTGGGACGCTGCCGACGAAGGCCTCCGTCTGCTGCGCAGCGATGTCGACGGACGAGCCACCTTCCTGGTTCATCCCGAAGACGCGCAGGCAAAGTTCTCTTTCATTCTCGACGAAGCCGCGCACTGCGCCCCGCCGACGGCTTCGATCGTGCCATTGAAAAACACGATTCGAGTTCTCGATGGCTTCGGTAAGTCGCTGGAAGTGATTCTCCCTAAGCTGCGGGACGGCTACATCGTTCCCGGCTCCGATATTGCGCGTGGTCTCGCGCTGGAGAACCCCGATGCCTTCTTCCTCTCGCAGTCCGGAGAATGCTTCCACAACGTGACCGTCACCGGCGGCAAGCAGCGCGCCGAAGGCCCGCTTTCGATGAAGCGCGAGCTGCGTGATGTTCTCCGGCAGCTCGAAGACCTGGAGCGCGCCCTGCGTGATGAAGAGATGCGCGTGCTCACTCTTGGTCGCGAGATCAAGGATCTCACTTCCCTGCTGGAACGTCTCGACGGCGAAAAGCGTGAGGCCGAGCATCAGTCGATGACTTCCGGCCACATGTTGCAGCAGCTCGATTCAGAGATGGCCCGCGTCGCTGAGCGAAAGGGCATTTCGCAGGCTGAGTTGCAACGACTTGCGGCAGAACGCGCCGAGCAGGAATCGATCATCGCGGCGCGGCAGGCGGAGATCGCAGCTCTCGAACAGACGCGCGCCCAACTCGAGCAGCAGATCGCAGCCGCGCAGGAATCACTGGGCACGCTCCGCCAGCGTCGCGAAGACGCTGCCCAGACCAGTTCGCAGCGGGTGGCGCGGGTGGCGGCGCTGGAAGAGCGCCATCGCTCGGCAACCGCCGTCCTCGGACGCATTGAATCCCTGTTCCTTGAAATGAGCGAGCGCCTGCAGGCTCTCGCCTCGCAGATTGAGGCGGCCGCCGCGGAAAAACTGCAGCGAGAGGCCGAGAATCTTCAACTCGAGCAGCAGGCCGCTGATTTTGAGGCTGAACGCAATGCAGGTCAGGCCCGCGAAGGCTTGCTGCAATTCGAGAAAGACCAACTCCGCGCCAGGCTCGCCGAAATTGACGAACTGCTGCGCAGCGCCCGACAGCTCCTTGACCAGGCACGCGACCGCCGCGGCGAGCTACAAGCAGCAGCAGCCAAGCTGCAAGCCGATGGCATGTACATGGCGGAGACCTGCCTGAACGAATTAGGCATCGAACGCGCCGCCCTGTTGGCTGACACCACGCTTGCCCTTGTCACCGGCGATGAACTTGCGTCCTGCGATCAGTCCTATCGCGAGATGCGCACCAAGCTCGAAGCTATGGGTCCGGTGAACATGATGGCGCTCGAAGAGTACCGCGAGACTGCCGAGCGCCACACATTCCTCGATGCCCAGCGCAAGGACCTGATCTCCTCCATCGAGAACACTATCGCGACCATCCGCGAGATTGACGAAATCTCGCGCCAGAAATTCCAGGAAGCCTTCGCCAAGATCAACGAGAACTTCCAGGCCACGTTCAAAAAGCTTTTCGGCGGCGGCCACGCCTTCATGAAGCTCACCGACGAGGAAAACAGCGCCGAGAGCGGCATCGACGTAGTGGCATCGCCTCCCGGCAAGCGCCTGCAGAGCGTGTTGCTGCTCTCCGGGGGCGAAAAGGCGTTGACTGCACTGGCGTTGCTGGTCGGCATCTTCCAGTACACGCCCAGCCCGTTCTGCATCCTCGACGAGGTCGATGCCCCCCTTGACGAGGCCAACATCGGCCGCTTCACCGAGTTGGTGAAGGAAATGAGCATCAGGACGCAGTTCGTGCTCATCACGCACAGCAAGAAGACGATGAGCATCGCGCCTGTGCTCTACGGCGTGACCATGCAGGAGCCGGGGGTGTCGAAGCTGGTTTCGGTGAGGTTCGGAACCGCATAGCGGAACAAAATATGCACACCGCGACCTACACTTAAGGTCTTGGCGAATCCACAGATGGCACCTGTTTTGCAAGCGATTCACAGTTGCCACCATGAACAACGAGAATGTACAAGGGGTGTTTCCCACCATGGCCGACTCCTTAGCCGTCAACCCGATCTATCAAGGACTCGACTCCGGAGGATCGAGCGACGTCACGCCCCGGATTACACAAGCGGAAGCGATTGACCAACGCCCAATGCGCTTGGACTTCAGTAACAGGCGGAGCATTCCAATTGCCAGTGCCCCATATCATCGACCGTTCATCAACTACACGCAGGAGAACTCTCTTTCGCCCCTCTTTTTCGAGGGCGATGCCCTTACGGTCCTGAGAGACATTCCTGCCGAGTCGATCCACTGCGTTATGACATCTCCGCCGTACTGGGGCAAACGGGAATACGATAGTGGCGGGATCGGCCTAGAGCAAGACTACCGGGACTTCGTTAAACACCTCGCCGCAATTTCATTTGAAGTAAGACGCGTGCTTAAGCCCGAAGGTTCGTTCTGGCTCAACATAGGGGATAGCTACGAAAACAAGGGCCTAGTGGGAGTGCCGTGGCGGCTAGCTTTTGAGCTTACGGATCGCCAGGGATGGCTGCTCAGGAATAGCGTGATCTGGAATAAGGTGAAGAGCGGGATGGACAATACCAAAGACCGGCTGGGCAACGTTCACGAGAATGTTTTTCACTTCGTGAAGCAAGCGAAGGGTTATTACTACAACGCAGACGCAATACGGTCAAAGCCGCGCGGGGCGAAGGTTGTCAAGGGCGCGGTGATTTCCGCAACTGGTGTTTCGGGCGTCCGCTACAGGCGTCAGATTGAGCTCTCTACCGACCTCACCCCCTCCCAAAAGGCAGCCGCTCTCCAAAAGCTTGAGAGTATGCTTGCAGACATCTCTATTGGCAAGGTTTCAGATTTCAGGATGATCATTCGCGCCCAACAACGGGCTACCCATTCGGATAGCGAGAAGCTCTCTGGTCGCGCCAAGGAGCTTCGTGAGAAGGGATTCTATTTTCTGCGCTACCACCCGAACGGGAGTAAACCTACTGACGTCTGGGATATCATTCCCGAGGACACCCAGAAGCGAGCATCGCACTTCGCGCCGTACCCTATGGATCTCTGCCGGATTCCGATCCTTGCCACGTGCCCGGAGGGCGGAATCGTGCTTGATCCATTCTGCGGTACGGGGACTACCCAACTCGCGGCGTTCAGCCTTGGCCGCAAGTCTGTTGGAATCGATATCTCCCGGCACTATCTCGAACTCGCTGCGGAAAGGTGTGCGGATCTACCATGAGCGGCATTGTCGAGCTGTTTGGGCGCTCGGCGGAGCAGCCGGACCAGACTTGGAAAACGATTATCCGGCAACAGCAATGCCCGTTCCTGGGGAAACGGTGCTATAAGGTTCGAAAGAGCGATCCGGGCATCTCCATCGGTACCTGTACAGTTCTATACGGCCGAACGGCCGAGCCGATAATCATCTGCCCGACACGACTAATCGAGCGCCGTCAGATATTTATTGACTGCCTGCACCTGCTCACAACCCATGAACCCGGCAACGAGCTACACATCGTTGGTGAAGTGTCTGTCCCCGGCGGCAGTGTCGATTATTTTCTTGTGTCAGCCAGGGACAAGCGGGTTAGAGATTTCGTCGGCGTTGAGCTTCAAACGCTAGACACGACGGGCACCGTTTGGCCGGAGCGCCAGCGTCTCCTTAAGAAGCTCGGTGTCCGGCGAGGCGATAAGGCCGAAGGTTCGAAGAAGACCTACGGCATGAACTGGAAAATGACGGCGAAAACGATACTGGTTCAGATGCATCACAAAATTCAGACCTTCGAACACGTCAACAAGAAACTGGTCCTCGTCACGCAGGATAGGCTCCTAGCCTATATGACTAAAGAGTTTAGCTTCGGCCATCTAACCAGTCCCCCTGCTTTAGGCGACTCGATGCATTTTCACGCCTATGGTATGGCTGCGCAGCCGGATCATTCCTATCGACTCACGTTGCAATCCCGACTGAGCACCGGGGCCGAGGGAATCGCACAATGCCTTGGCCTGCAGGCTGAGGCTCGCGTAGAACTCGAGGAAATCGTGAAGGCTTTGGAGGCTAAGATTTCGACAGCTACATTGTTCACGCCAGTGTGACGAATGGCACACCCTGCGACCGCGACTTCGGCATAAGCACGCCCATCGCCCAGAGCTGTCCCGACCCACGATATCCACGCTCATCCTCAGCTTTTCCACAAGGCGCCGGCGAAAAATGCGCGCTGCCCTCGTAACCCGCGTCAGTCCCGGCAGCCAACGGTTTCCTTCTCAACAGGATACGGACCCGACCGCGACGCGGTGATCTATGCCGTTGACAAAATATTCTGACGGTCTAAAATACGGCCTCGCTTGTTCCCTGTAAAATTTCACCATGAGCCCCAAACTTCTTGATCCCGTAGTTTTACAAACTGATTTCCCCGACCTTCAACTTCATGCCAGCGGCAAGGTACGCGACGTGTACCAGCTCGACGCGGAGCGCCTGCTGTTTGTCGCCACCGACCGCATTTCCGCCTTCGACTATGTGCTCGCCACCGGCATCCCGCACAAAGGCCGCGTCCTGAGCCAGATTTCGCTGTTCTGGTTCGACTACCTTTCCGACATCGTTCCCAACCACGTCATTACCGCAGACGTAGAGAAGTATCCGCAGACCTTGCAGAAGTATGCCGATCAACTGCGCGGCCGGTCGATGGTGGTGCAGCGCGCCGAAATGTTTCCTGTAGAGTGTGTGGTGCGCGGCTACATTTCCGGCTCGGCCTGGAAGGAATATAAGGCCACGGGCAAAGTCTGCGGCATCGCATTGCCGGTGGGCCTCCGTGAGTCCGAAGCCTTCCCAAAGCCCATCTTCACTCCGTCGACCAAGGCCACGAGCGGCCATGACGAGAACATTTCATTCGCAAAAATGTGCGAAATCGTCGGGACGGAGACCGCCAGCCACCTGCGCGATCTCACCTTGCGGATCTACAAGAAAGCTGCCGCGTACGCACGCCAACGCGGTATCATCATCGCCGACACGAAGTTTGAATTTGGGCGCACCGCGCTTGGCATCACGCTCGCGGACGAGGTGCTCACGCCGGATTCTTCCCGCTTCTGGCCCGCGGACAAGTATGCCCCCGGCCGCGCGCAAGAGTCCTACGACAAGCAATACGTTCGCGATTATCTGGAAGAAATTCGCTGGAACAAACAGCCACCCGCGCCCGCTTTGCCGGCCGAGGTGGCCGCCCGGACCAGCGAAAAGTATCTTGAGGCTTATTTCCAGCTCACAGGACAGAAGCTGGATGTGTAAAAAGCGGGCAGGAGAGTAGCATGACCGCGGCGGATTGGTTAATTGTCGTGGTGGTGCTGCTGAGTGTAGTTTCGGCGGCCATTCATGGCTTCTTCGCGGAAGCTCTAAGCATGGCCGGATTGGTGATCGGGTATATCATTGCCGCCTGGCAATATGAGCGTCTGGCGGCTTGGTTGCTGTCGTTTTTGAAGTCGGAGTTGTTGGCCGATATTTTCGGCTTCCTCATCATCTTTTTTGCGGTGTTGATCCTGTTCAGCATTGCCGGCAGGATCGCGCGCAAGTTGATGAAGGCGGCTGGCCTGAGCGGATTTGATCGTTTTCTGGGCGCCTTGCTGGGCCTGGTGAAGGGCGGGTTGGTGGTGGCCGTGGTCCTGATGGGACTGACCGCGTTCGCGCCTACCTCGCAGATGCTGGAGAAGTCGGTACTGGCGCCGTATTTTCTGGTCGTCGGCAGGGCCGCCATCTGGGTGGCGCCGTCGGAGATGCGGGCGCGGTTCTATGAAGGACTGGACTTCCTGCACCGCGCCCCGAAAGATTTGAATGGTACTCCGCCTTCCAGGTCGAAATAAACGCGGTGCAGGCAGTTAACAAAGACATTGAACGAAGAGAGAGACCTACCGTGAAAGATCAACTGGAAGCACTCATCCTGCAGATGTACAAAAGCAACATCCTCTACTCCGAGGGGGTGCGCGAATTCAAGAAGCGCTTCATCCTCACCGTCCTCCAGGAAAACAAGGGCAACCAGTGCCGTGCCGCCCGCGAGCTGGGGATGCACCGCAACACGCTCAGCCGGACCATCGACGAGCTCAAGATCGACGTCCGGCAGTTGCGCGATGGGGCGAAGCGTCCACCCCGGAGCGCACGGCCCATGCCGTTGGACAAGAAGGCCATGCGGTAGCACCCAACTTCGCCGCGCTCGCCATTCTTCTTTGTCCGCGCCCAAAAAACTAAGGCAGCCCTCACAGGCTGCCTTTTGCTCGACTCGGACTTGAATTAGTTCGAGGCTGGTTTGTGGTGAACCGGAGGCTTGGGCGCAACTTTCGGCTTCGGCAGTTGCCCCTTTTCCATAGTCATCATGAATGGGTTTGGAGTGTAGGAGGCGGGGTTGCCCTGGAAGTCCAGACTTGCTCCCTCCTTCGGGATAAGCCGCAACGGAACCTTCTCCTCAAAGGTAAGAGTGATGTCGGCTTTCTTCGCGTCAATGTCGTCCTGACTGGCGGCGATATCGAACTCGGTCGCCGTGGCTTTGATGACCGTGCCGTTCATATACACGGGCTTGCCTTTGATGGCATTCCAGACGGCATCCTGATCTTCCTGTTTCCCGTTGGAGAGTACGAACTCCCAGGTGGCAAAGTCCATCTTATCTGGCGGCGTCGCCACCACCATGTTGTGCGCTTGTTCGGGCGGTGTGGGAGCGGGTTTGATGGTGAAGCCAGCGGGTTGTGCCGCGTTGGCTTTGGCCTGCGCCAGAACATCGGTCCAGCCGTCGTCCCCGCCGTGGTATTTCATGTATTGGTTCTTGGCGTACTTCTCAATCTGCTGCTGATACTGCGTATTCGGCGCCACCGTCGAAGCACGAATGGCAAACCAGATCGCATTGATCGGGTCGGGAGTCAGTTTTGGGTCCGGCGGGGTGGGGCCAGCGTACGCTAGCGCCAGAGGATACACAACGCTGAAATCCTTCTGCGAGTCCGGACTGCTGTCTACGGCGATGCGCAGGTCCTTGCGCGCAGTGTCATAGTCCTTGTCGGTGAGGGCGGCGATACCGATAGCGGCGCTGAAAATGCCGGCCATCTGATCTTTCATCTTCTGAAAGTCCGCGTCCGAAGTGCCGTCGGGCTTGGCGAATTTTGGCAGACCATCCAAGCCCATCTGCCCGTACTTCTTGGCATCAACCAGATCCTGCTTGGCATTGGGATCCCCGCCCTGGGCCTTGAGACGATCGAAGAAGGCGAGCAAGGCCATGGCGCGCTCGTTGGTGGGGTCGGCCGCAACCAGCTTCGTGGCTGTATCGATGGTTTTCTGCTGGTTGTTGGTCTGCTGGTAATCCTGCATGAGAGTCTGCAGGGCAGCAACTTTCATGATGCTGCTGGGATATTGCGTCAGAAACGCTTCGAGGCCGCTGATCTGGGCCGCGGGATCCTTCTGGTTGATGGCGCCCACGTAGGCGTTGTACTCGGCAGGGTCCTTGATGACCGGCGCTTGCGTGGATGACGCGGGAGGTTGTCCTTGTGCCGGCTGAGCAGCGTCCCGGGCCGCCGCCAGAGCAGCAACCCCAAGCACAACCGTGACCAGAATCTTTTTCATCAGTATGGCTCCTTGGCCTTTGGGAATCGAAATTTCAGGAAACACAATTCCTTGTATTTTGTGGCTGCATTCCACTCGGACCGCTAACGCCGTTCCGCCTTTGCCGCGAAACACCGTCGCTTGTCCGGTGGACCCGCAACAGAAGGGCGACCTGGGAGACACAAGGCGACTGAACCCTTCATTTGGGGGTTTGCCGGATTATAAGTACGTCTTCTTCCGAAGGCAAGCAACTTCCCAGTTTCCCCCTCTGCGCTATTGTATAAGATGTAAATGTTGCAGCTCAGACGGCCTCGACTCGAATCCTCGTAAGTCGTCTGGCGTGGGACAGGAGTACGTGGGCACGGCGTAGAAACGCAGCTTTACGGGGCAGAGTTGGTTTTCTTATGCATAAGCTTCGAGAGGACGCGGTTCGGCCATTGGCGGGGCAGGTGGCGGTCGTTACTGGCGCGGGCCGGGGTATTGGTGCTGCCATCGCCCAAGAGTTGTCGCAGCTGGGTGCAACCGCCGTACTCTGCGGGCGCACGAGCGCCACACTTGAATCAACGGCGCAAGCGATCTCCCATGCTGGAGGAAAGGCCGAGGCTCTGCCCTGTGATGTGATTGATCTTCAGTCCGTCGAGGCGGCTGCCCGGCAGGTCGAAGCTTCTTTCGGCCGCGTGGACATCTTGGTCAACAACGCTGGCATTGGCGGATTCGGCGGCCCGTTGCATCAACCCACCCCTGATTCCTGGGATCAGATCCTGAACACAAACCTGCGCGGCGTCTACTACGCTGTGCGTGCGTTTGCTCCGCTGATGATTCGCGCCCGCTCCGGCCACATCATCAACATTTCGTCCCTCGCCGGGAAGAATGCGCTGCCCAACGGCGCTGCCTATGCCGCTTCAAAATGGGGATTGAACGGATTGAGCTACTCTCTAGCGGAGGAACTGCGTGGCCACAACATCCGCGTGGCCGTGGTCTGCCCCGGCTCAACCAATACTGACTTGAGCCCGCACGCCGGCAAGGACCACTCAAAGATGCTGCAACCGGACGACGTCGCGCACACCGTCGCCATGCTGGTGACGCAGAGTCCGCAGTCGTTCGTCAGCGAAATTCTGTTGCGGCCTACGCAGAAGCCGTAGGGCGGCTTCAGACACAGATTCCTCGACCTCAGACGACAGACCGCCGACTTCAGACAAGAGCAGGAGGCCGAACGGCGCGGGGGTGAGGTCTGACGTCCGAGGTCCGAAGTCCGATCTCATCTACTTCTTGAACAAATTCTCGAACGCCTGCCGGGCGTCGTTGGGTTTCAGGCTTGCGGGCGTGGAGGTTTCCTTCTCGCGGGTGACGCGGATTTCGTAGAACGTGCACTCGTTGCGCGCATCTTTCTTGGCCACGCGTTCCTTCACCGGCTGCATGCACTCGAAGCGGCTTCCGGGATCGAAATACATGCACTGCTTGCAGGAATGCAGTTCGAAACCGCACTTGGGACAAAGGCCCGTCGCCGGAATATCCTGCAGCACCGTGCCGCACTGGGCGCAGCGGGAGACGGCACGGGTTCCGGGCATATTCACCGGCTTCGGTCCCATGCTGTAATCGCGCCTGGCAAGAGGAACCGAGGCCGGCTTCGGCTTTTCTACTGACTCTTTGCGCGGGGCTTTCTCGCGGTCGCGGTCCTGATATCCATGCTGACGGTATTTGGCTGCCACAGGAACCTCCCCAAGCACGCTGCGTATTGTCTCGCCAGCCGCGCCCCAAGACAAGTCTGAATGCGCTTCTTTCCAGTCTCACTCGATACTAGCTACCAGGTACTAGGTACTCGCTACAATGGAAGCATGATTCACGAAATCTTTCCCGTCGGGCCGCTGCAGTGTAACTGCTCGATCGTTGGCGACGAGACCACGTGTGAGGCAATGGTCATCGACCCGGGCGACGATATCGAGGACGTCCTCGCGCTCCTCCGCAAGCATAACCTGCAAGTCAAGCAGATCGTGATTACGCATGCCCACATCGATCACGTGGGCGGCGCGATGAAGTTGCGCGCGGCCACGGGAGCGCCGATCCTGCTCAACCAGAATGACTATGCCCTGCTCAAGATGCTCGACGTGCAGGCCGCCTGGGTCGGCATGGCATCGCCGGGCACAGTCGAGATCGACCAAAGCCTGACCGCCGGCGATACGGTTAAGGCCGGCGTGCACATCGCGGGCGTCCTGCACACGCCGGGTCATACCGAAGGCAGCATCTGCCTCTACTTCCCTGCCGAAAAACTTCTGATTGCCGGCGACACCCTTTTCGCGGGATCGATCGGCCGCACCGATCTGCCCGGCGGATCGATGAAGAAGATCATCGAGTCGCTGCACGCCACCGTGCTGGCTTTGCCTGACGAAACCGTTGTGGTGCCTGGCCATGGCCCGCTGACTACCATCGGAGAAGAGCGGGAGAGCAATCCGTTCCTGGTGAAGCCGTAGGAATGGATGATTGTTGATTTGAACCTATCCCTGGCTTTTCAATCAACAATTAAAAATCAGCAGTCATCAATTCCAAGAGGCGTCGAATCCCTTCCCCGAACTCCGCCTCTGGCGTGATCAAACTCAGCACCAGATATCCGTCGCTCGGAAAATCGTAAAAGTGCCCGGGATGCACCAGCACTGATTTCCGGTGTAAAAGATCAACCGCCAACTCCTCGTCGGTCTGCGTTGCTGGGACGCGCAACGCAGCGTACCAACCGCCTTCCACCCGCAGGCGCTGGCAGGTCTTCTGCCCAGCCAGCTGCCGATCAAGTTCGGCCAGATTGCCGAGCACACGATTGAGCAACTGCTGTTGAATGCTTTTCCGCTCCTCCAGCAATGCCGGAACCGCCCACTGGATGGGTGCATTCATCGAAAGATAAGTGTCAGCGATTACCTCCAGCCGCGCCAGGGCTGCATCAACATCCGCCACGGGGCCTTTAGCGACGATCCACGCCACCTTCATCTGCGGCAAGGCTGAGATTTTTGAAATTCCACTCAGCGTAAAGGTGAGCATATCCTGGTTGGCAACAAAACTCTGATGCGGAGCTCGGTCGTGAGGGTAGTCGAGAAAAACTTCATCAGCAATCAGCGCGAGCGCATGTTCCCCGCAAAAGCGATTCAGCAATTCCCGCTCCTGCGGATGGACGTACGAACCCGTCGGATTATTGGGATGGACCACGACCACGCCCCGCGTGCGCTGCGTTACCACTTTTTGCAGGGACGGAAAATCCATCTGCCAGCCGTGATCGTAAAGCAAGGGATAAGGCACGAGCTTGACATCTTGCAAGTCAGCGAGAAACTCAAACAACGGATAGCTCGGCTTCGGCACCAGCAACTCGTCGCCGGGATTGCAGAGCAGCCGGAAGACGAAAGAATAACCTTCACTGGTGCTGGTGGTCAGGATGAGCCGCTCGGGATCGATGTGAGTGCCATGCGCGGATTTGTAATAGGCCGCTACTGCTGCACGTGCGCCGGGCAGGCCTTTGGGTTGTGGATCGTAATCCATGGCGTGCGGCGAGGCGAGCGATGGAAGAATCAGGGCCTCATCGTAGCGCAGCCCGGCACGCGTTGGATTGGAAATCGTCAGATCGAACACGCGCGCGCCGCTCGATCGCGCCTCATCCAGCGCTTCAGTCAGGCGATTGCGCGTCAACTTCCAGTTCGTACGATCGGAGAACATCTTGGGTGGCTGTTTGCTGCGCGGTTACTTCCCAAACGCTTCCTTGTTCACAACGTAGGGCATCTTCGTAATGTCGCCGCCATAGTTGGATTCGAGTACATCGATCAATCCTTGCACGCACCGGCCCGCCATGCCCAGGTTGGGATCGGTGGAGAGGCGCGTGATGCGGGCGGCGCTGGCAAAGTGCGGCATTAGGCGGCAACGGTCTGCAATTGCGGGGTCCCGCAGCGGCGAATCGGCGGGCAGCGGTTCCTTCTCGTACACATCCAGGGCTGCGCCGGCGATCCAGTTTTCCCGCAGCGCCTTGACCAGGGCAAGTTCATCGACCACGGGCCCACGCGAGTCGTTCACCAGAAACGCGGTCGGCTTCATCAGACGCAAGGTCTGCTCGTTGAACAGATGATAGGTGGGCGTCGCGCTTTCACCAGGACGCAACAGCGGCACATGCACGCTGACAAAGTCGGCGTGTCTCAGCGCCTCTTCAAAGGGCACATACTTGATCCAGTTTCTTTCCTTCGAGATGCCTCGCGCATGGCGCAAATCCATGGTTTCCTGGATGGCCTTAACGTAGTTGTGGTTCTCGTAGGCCGGGTCATAGCACAGCATGTTCATGTCGAAACCGGCGCACTTCTTGATGAGCGCCAATCCAATACGTCCAGTACCGATGACCGCGATGGTCTTGCCGGTAACCTCGTCGCCCAGAAACGGCAGATAGGGATGCCAGTATCCCCACTGGTTGTCGCGGGTGAGGTGCTCGGCAGACCACATCTTGCGCGCCAGGATGCCGAGCATGAAGAAGGCGAACTCCGCCGTGGCCTCCGTCAGGACGTCGGGAGTGTGAGTGAAGGGAATCTTGTAGCGGTTGGCATCGGCGCGATTGATGTTGTCAAAACCGACGGCAATCTGCGCGACAACTTTCAGCGTATTCTTGCCCGCCTCGAAGACCTCGGCGTCGATCGGATCGCGCAGAGTCGTTATCAGGCCGTCGATGCCCGATGCCACTTTGGCGAGGATCAGACTCTTCGGTGGAGCTTCCGGCTGCGGATAGACCTCTACCTCGTAGCCGCGGTGGCGCAGCAGTTCAATGGCTTCTCCAATGTCGCAGGTGGCAAAAACACGGAATTTCTTGGTCATTGTTCTCTCTGGTGGCTGGCTTGCAGCGCGATTCGGTGTCCTGGCCCCAAGCGCGATTGCAATTGGAGATAATATCACCCGGGCGCCAGAGGGCGACTGTCACGCGCCCTCGCGCCCACCTAGGAAGGGATCGCCCCACGCATCCTGCAACTCCCGCAAGCCTGCAATGGCCTCAGCAACAACATCCCGCGGCACCTCAAAATGTTCGTGGATCGCGGCAATCACGGCGCCGGGGTCCGGCAACGGATGTAGAACAGATTTGTCTCCGCAAGATTCAATAAGCGTGCGATTGTGGATCACGATCGAACGTCCGGGATAGAAGCGAGCCAGCAGTATCGAATTGAGGAAGGTCGCATCCGGCCGAAAGGAATCCGCGATCACTGCGCTGAAGTCTTCAATCTTCTTCGCATGCGGCTTGGCTAGGTAGCCGTGCTTCAACATGCCATCGCGATGCAACTCCAGGCGCGAGCAGCCATTCGCATCCTGCGGCCGGAGAATGTAACGGTCCCGGCCCAGTGCCACCTCGTGATTCGTTCTCAAGTCGCGCGGCAGCGGCGAAAGAAACGGCGCGGCGTACCCAGTGTCCACAAGATAGTGTCGGCCATCCACGGTTACTATGCTTACCGCGTGGACGTCCGGCGTGGCCATGTCGGCCGCGCACAGCTTCACCTGGTATCCAAGGCCGACCAGCAGTGAGTAGAAATAGAAATTGTTGGAGTAGCACGTGCCGCCAAAGTGGCACCGCTCGATGCCGTCAAGATACATATGGATCGTGGGCAGGTCTGTCAAACCCATCCGCTTCTTGTAGTAAAGTTTGGAAATATTTTCGAACGGAATTCGGGTAAGGTGTGCGGCGACCAGTTCTGTTAGCGCCTGTAAGCTTGGGGGCTGTCTCGGGACAACCAGGATCTCCAGGTACCGGCCGACAAGGTCCGCATCCATGCACGCACCTGCCTTGTCCAATTCCACGCCCGGGGAAGGGGCTGATATCCGAGTTCAACTGCTGCGCTACCGCATGCCCGCGTAGAAGAGATGCTCGCGCTCTTCTCTTTTCTCTTCCGCGCGCTTCTTTTTGAAGGCCATTAACTCTGCGGCTTTGAAGGCGATGTGCTCGCCGCTCACTTCGAATTCCTTGATCAACTCCCAGGGCGCTCCGGAATCACCAAAACGGTCTTTCACTCCGATAGCTCCAGTGATTACTGGCAGGCCGTAGAGTCGTGGACTTTCGGTGAGGATGGCGCTCACCCTCCATGCCAGGGCACCGATCTGGTGCTCCTCGGCGGTGACCACGACGCCCGTATCCTCGGCGGCGCGGATGATGGCTTCCGCATCCACCGGCTTCAGCGTGTGCAGGTTCAGAACGCGGGTTTCATAACCATAGTCCCGCTTCAGGATGTAGGCTGCGCGCATGGCTTCTGGAACCATGGGCCCACAGGCGACGATGCTCAGGTCTTCGTCCTCATTCTTGCAGTCCGCGGCCAGCACCGTCTCAAAGGCGTCGGCGAAGTTAGCATTCTCGCCGCGCAGCCGAATCACGTTGGCTTGTCCAAACACAAACGGCGTCTTGTCGTTCGTAACCACGGGCGTGGCCTCGCGGGCAAAGCGGATGTACTTCGGACCCACGTGCTGCAGCAGCAGATAATTCGTGGCTTTGCGAGTCTCGACCACATCACAGGGCACGACCACCGACATGTTGGGCAGACCTTCCATGGCGAACAGGTCTTCCAGCGCCTGATGCGTGGCGCCGTCGGGGCCGACCGAGACTCCACCGTGGGCTCCGGCGATCATGACGTTGAAATTTCCGTAGCACACCGAGGTGCGGATCTGATCCAGGTTGCGGGCCGCGGCAAACGTGGCGTAGGTTCCAAGCACGGGCAGCTTCCCTTCCTTGGCGAGCCCTGCGGCTGCTGATGTCGCCGATTGCTCGGCGATACCCATACTGAGCCAGCGCTTCTTGCGCTCGGGCTTGTTGGAGTAGAAATCGCTGATCGTGATCGATCCGGAAATGTCCAACCCCAGGCAGACCACGCGCTCATCATCCCCATTCTGCGCCAGCGACTGGCCGAAGCCCTTGCGTGTGGGCTCCATCTTGACCTTCATGGTGTCACCAGCATTCCACCAGTAGTCGCGCGTGAACTTGGGCATCTTGGAATCGAGATGTCGCTCAACCTGCACCTGGTAAGCTTTCGCGGTGTCGAGCAACTGCTGCACGGGGATGCGTTCGCTGAGACCAAGTTCTTTCAGCGCCTTGGTGAGCTCTTCGTAGTTCGGCGCTCTGCCGTGCCAGCCAGCCAGATCCTCCATGAAGCTGACACCTTTGCCCTTGACCGTGTTGGCTAGGATAACGACCGGCTTCCCTTCTGACGCCTTTGCCTGCTCGAGCGCGTCCACCACCTGATTCATGTCGTGCCCGTCGATGCGCATAACATCCCAGCCGAAGCTGCCGTACTTGGCGCACAGTGGCTCAACATCCATGACGTCTTTCACCCAGCCATCAATCTGCAGACGATTGCAGTCGATGATGCCAATCAGGTTGTCGAGGTGGAAATTTCCAGCCTCCATGGCCGCCTCCCAAATCTGGCCCTCCTGCTGTTCGCCATCGCCCATGAGGCAGAAGATTTTGTGCTTCTGGTCGTCAAGCTTGGCGGCCAGCGCCATGCCCACGGCGATGCTCAAACCCTGGCCCAGAGAACCGGTCGAGACCTCGACACCGGGCAGCTTGAGCCAATGCGGATGGCCCTGATACGGGGATCCCAGCTTGCGCAGCGTCATAACGCCCTCCACCGGACAGAAGCCAGCCACGGCAAGCCCGAGATAAAGGCTGGGCGCTTTGTGTCCTGTCGACCAAATGATGCGGTCGCGGCCGTACCAAAGCGGATGCTGAGGATCATGGTTGGCGACCTTGAGGTAGAGCGCGGCGGCAATGTCCATGATGGAAAGCGTTCCGCCGGCATGTCCCGAACCCGCTGCGCACAGCGCGACTAGGTCATAGCCGCGCATCAGATTGGCGGCATCCTTGAGCTGTTCGATGGAATAGTCCCGGATGATATTGCCGGAAGTGGAATCGGTGAGGGCCATGGCCTCCCCCCTTTTTGCGCCGGAAGAAAACCCACACGGTGCTTACCCCGAGATTAAGCGGAAGAGGCGGGCCGGGCTGTGACGGAAATCACGAGGGGGAGTGACGGGAAACCGGGAAGAACCAACTATTCAAACTTCCAGCGGGTAGACTTTTCTATGAATTCCTTCTCCCACAGGCCAAACACGACACGCGGGCGCACGGCGAAGACTGGCTCTTTCATGGAGAGGATGTCCTGCTTCATTCCCGACATGTCGAACTTGTACTTGCGCTCATAGACAGGCAGGAACCTGCGGCGCGCAGGCAGATCGGCGATTTCAGCGATGCCTTCAACGATGATCGCTTCGTGGGCGTGTTCCGTACAAACCACGCAGTTTGCGTTCTGCGCCAGATTTCGCGCCTTACGAGACTTGCGGCCGGTGCTGAATAAGAAGCGGCCGCCTTGCCACAACCCCCAGACCACCATGGTGTGAGGTGAACCGTTGGCCTTGACCGTGGTGATCCAGTAGTTGTGCGATTTCTTCAGGCGCTGCTCGGCCCAACTCCAGGGCAGCAGGCCTTTGCTGCCCTTAAACAGGCCGTAGCCCGGCATGTGCGGACGGCTAGGTTTGGGAGACTCTGGCGTCGCTGGCCTTTTCCGATGCGGCATGAGTTTCATCGGGCTTAATGGGCAGACCCCACAAACCAATCGATGACCCGACCGAACGCAGCTGTAAGCCCGGCTTCCGGGCTCTCGTTAGGGCGACTAAGCGAATGATTCGCGCCCTCGATTCGTTCAAACACCGCCTTCCGTTGCCCGGCTGCCAGTTCGGCGCGCATCACGTCGAAGGCGGTAATCGAACTCTGCTCATCCGCGGTACCATGAATCAGATACAAAGCTGCGCGGGACTCGAGACACTCCTGAGTGAGAGATGTCCTGAGCAGGCTCGACCACAGCCGATAAGGCTGCCCCCAACAGAATTCCGCAGTACTATCTGGGTCGCGGAGAATCCTGGCCCAACAGCCATAGACTTCGACCTCCGGATCAAGGCTGTTGCGTCGCATGAAATCTGCCAGAACGAAGAGATGGTTCGGCCCTCCACCCGCAATGGAGGCCACATGAGTAACGGACGGCATCACATTGCTCACGTGAACGGCGACCACACCACCCTCTGAACCACCGATCACCAGAGTCTTGGATCCATCGATGCCGGGCATTTTATGGGCTGCCTTGATGGAAGCGACGATCGCCTCCGTCCATCGGTCGAGAGTATGCTCCGCCAGAAACTCCGGGCGACAGGTCCTCGCATCTCCAGGGTCGGCCTGCTTGTCCAGGAATTGCACTCCGGGTTTCTCCACCACGAGAACTCGCGCCCGGCCTCTCGCGGCGTCGAGCAGCAGCACGAATGCACCCTGCATGATCCGTTCGCCCTGGCGGTGGAAGAGCGATGCACAGCCTGAACCCTGTACAAACACGGCCAGCGGCAAGGAGTGATCGGTCACGCTATCCGACAAATAGAAGGTGATGGTCCTGCCAAGCTGATCCTGCGTGGAATATCGATGAAAAGGAGTGCCTGCGACTGCACCGCCGTCGGTAGCCGCCGCCCTCAACGAAGCGGCGGAGATGAGAAGTACCAAAATCCAACGTCGGCTGAGCGAATAGCTCACAGATTCTTCTTGGTCCACTGGTCGATGCGGTCCAGTGCCTGCTGCAGGTTCTCCAGCGAATTGGCCACGCTGAAGCGCAGGTAGCCTTCGCCGAACGCGCCGAATGCGGTGCCGGAAAGCGCCGCCACGCCCGCCTGCTCTAGCAATGCGTCCGCCAGAGGCTTTGACTTCCACCCCGTCTTCGTGATGTTGGGAAACACGTAGAAAGCGCCTTTGGGCATGCGGCAGGAGAAGCCCTTGATCTTATTCAGCCCGGCTACAAACACATCACGCCGGCGTTTGAATTTGCCACACATGTGATCCACCGAACTCTGGTCGCCGCGCAGCGCCTCGATCCCTGCGATTTGCGTGAAGCTGGCGGTGCAGGAACTGGAATTCGTCATCAGCCGGGTGATGTGCGCCGCCAGGTCCGGCCGCATCACGCCGTAGCCCATGCGCCAGCCCGTCATGGCGTAGGTCTTTGAGAAACCATCGAGCAAGATGGTGCGCTCCTGCATCCCAGGCACCGACATGATGGAGAAATGCTCGCCCTCAAAAAGCAGCCGGCTGTAGATTTCGTCCGACAACACCAGGATGTTGCGATCGCCGATCACCTTCGCCACCTGCTCGACGTCCCTGCGCTGCATGACGCCGCCGGTAGGGTTTTGCGGCGAATTCAGAATGATCAGCCGGGTGCGGTCGGTGATGAGAGCGGCGAGTTCGTTCACGTCGAGGGAGAAGTCGTGGTCCTCGCGCAATTGGATGGGCACCGCCTTGCCGCCGACGTAATTGATCATCGACTCATAAATCGGGAAGCCCGGGTTGGGATAGATGACCTCATCTCCTTCATCAATTAAGGCCAGAATCGTGAAGAAAATGATTGGCTTACCGCCCGGCACAACCACCACCTCTTCGGCGGCTACTTTCACGGCGCGGGTGCGGCTCACGTAGTCGGCGATGGTCTGGCGCAGTTCAGGCAAGCCCGCGGAAGGACCGTAGTGCGTCCAGCCCTTGTGCAACGCGTCCACGGCTGCCTCGATGACGTTGGCGGGAGTGTCGAAATCAGGCTCGCCGATCTCCAGGTGAATGATGCTCTTGCCCTGACGCTCCAGCGCTCGCGCCTTGTTCAGAACTTCGAAAGCGGTTTCCGTGCCCAGCCGGGACATCCGTTGGGCAAGTTGCAATTCGTATTGTGTAGTTTGTGCCATGATGACAGTCGCTCCTAATACGCCAAACGCCACATTATACGCTGGGATCATGCATTCGGCGGCTCAGTACGGCCTGATCCAACCCGGTGAAGGTGTCTACCAGGTGCCTATAATGACGGTTGCGGGCCGGCGAAATCCGCGGGTCGGCCCCAAGTGTATCAAGGAGAATCTATGCCTTCCTACGTCGACGAACTCTATGCGCATCAGGAATGGGCGGACGCCGAGCATTGGCGCGCGTTCGAGGCTCATCCTGCCGCCCTGGCCGATCCCGCCCTTCGCGAGCGGCTGCATCACATTCATTTAGTCCAATCAGCATTCCTGTGGGTGGTGGAGCCGCGGACGGCACAGTTTGTGATCACCAAGATCGAAGACTATCCGAACATGGCCGATCTGAAAGTCTTGCGCGGAAGTATCACTCCGAAATGGCCGCGATGCTCAGCGGGATGGACGAGGCGCGCCTAGCCGAGACAGTCGAGGTCCCGTGGTTCCAGCCGCCGCTAAAGATCAGTGTGCGCCACGCCCTGACGCAGGCGGCGATGCACAGCCACTACCATCGCGGACAGAATGCAACGCGGCGGCGCGAGCTGGGCGGCGTGCCTCCAGGCACGGACTTCATTGAATGGCTGCGCCAGGGGCAGCCCGCGGCGTGCTGGGAGTAAGTCGCGTCGGTTACGGCAGTCTGTCGGAAAATGGTGGGAGAACGCGTTTTCCAATTGAAGTTTTCTCCGTGACTCCGTGGTGCAGAGATTTCACGGTCTTCGTGCGCGTATAGCCCAGGCGCGGGCGGGCAACTCAATCACTCCCTGGGGGCTGGCCGGAAGCGCTGTTCGCAGTCGCTCGCGAATTGCCGTTTGCGTTGGTTGATCCCGCGTGGCAAGATATGTCGGCGCTGAGCCCTGCCCGCTGAGGAATGGCTCCCAGTATTCCTCAAAGCTGGCAAACCGAGTGACAATATCGAGCGCGCGCACCTCGATATCTTCCAGCTTCGCCAGCTCAAAGAGGCTCCGCAGTCCCTCCGGCGTACACATGGGGAAACGGCGGGCCTGGTCGTAGGCGGACGCTTCCGCGTCAATTGCTGTGGCCGCATCCCAGAACTCACGTACGAACCTCGCGCCCTGGATGTAGTCCCAAACATAGACCGCGACGGTGCCGCCGGGGCGCGTGACGCGACGAAATTCCTCCAGCCCACGATCTGGCTGCGGAATGAAGTTCAACCCCAGGCCGCACACAGCAACGTCGAAACTGGCATCGGGGAACGGCAGGAACATCGCGTCCGCGGTTTCAAACGTGACATTGGCTTGCACGCGATGCTCGCGGGCGAAACTGATCTGCTGCGGAGAAGCGTCCACTCCCACGATTCTGGCGGGCGCGTTCGCTTCGACAATGGCTTGGGTGACGACGCCGCTGCCGCAGCATATGTCGATCCACCGCATACCAGCGGGTAGGTTTAGCCATTTCAGAAACTCTTGGGCGAGCAGGCGGCTCCAACGGCCCATCCATTGTTCGTACTCAGAGCCGGAGGTCCAGCGGTCCATGTTTGTCGACCCGCTCAACTTTTCTTCCCCGACATCCGTAGACGTCTGAGCATTGTCCTCGCTTCATCACGGCCAAGCTCGCTCACGTCGTTGGGATTACCCCGGAACACCGCTTTGAGATGCTTGATCGCCTTTGCCCTGTTCTCGCGATCATGAAGCCAAATCTTCGCAAGCGCGAGGTGGGATTCATTGTCTCCTGATTTCACTGCAAGCTCATACCATCGGTACGCCCCATCCACATCTCCCTGCTTTCGATAATGCATCGCCAGATTCGAAGCCCCAGTACTGGATCCCTGCCTGTAAGCCTGCTTATACCAGTAGATAGCGCGCCTCTGATCGACCGGGATGCCTTTTCGACCATCAGAAAGATAGTTCCCGAGAAGGATCTGGCAGCTAGTATCGCCGGCTTTCGCCCCCTTCAACAGCAGCGGCAGGGCTTCGGTTTGTCGCCTGCGCTCATCGAGCAAATCTGCCTCCATGTACAGGAGATCGCCGGAGGACAGAGCTTTCTGCTCTTTGAGCAGCCGTTCTGTCTCCAGACGCGCCTGTTCTGTGAGTCTAGCCTGCGCGGCAACTGAGCGCTTTAAATAGCGCAAGCCCGCGGCCCGGTCGCCCGCATAGCGCAGGTGGATCTTGGAGATCTCGATCAGCCCATCCTCGTCGCCAGCCCGTATGGCGCGCTCGAACCACTTCAGAGCCTTTGCCCACTGTTTTGCGTCGCGAAAGAACATCCCAAGATTGAATGCAGCAGCCCAGGAACCCTGTCTGTAGGCGCGTTTCCACCAGCGAAATGCCTCATCCACGTTTGCCTTGCGAAAAATCCCATAGGCGTAGGCGTACCCGACTGAGACCTGAGCCTCTTCGTCGCCCAGCCTCGCAGCATCCAAAAACGACTGGAATGCCTTCGAGTTAGCTCCCTTATCGGCCTGGTGCTCTCCACGTCGGCGGAGGCGCGCAGCTTCACGAGTTTGAGTATTAAGCTTTGTCACGAGACCCTTCTTGATTCCTGCGTATCAAAACGCCCAGCCGGCGATGGTAGCGTCCCGACGGCCGGGCGGAAAACGGGACTACGGGATTGATGTCGAAGTCGAACGGACTGCGATACGAGGTCTTACTCCGAGACGCTGTGTTCTTCGTTCTGCGAACGCAGTACGCGGTCGACGGAGTACGGAGCGCGGTGGCGGGGTTCGTGGTAGTGGCGCACCTGCATTTCGCCGAGCAAGCCGATGGCGAGCAGGTTCAATCCGCCGAGCAGCAGGCCCAGGGCCAGCATCATCAATGGCCCGTGCGAGGCCATGACGGGAACGTGGCGCAGGAACTTCTCCACTCCCAACCAGGCCACGACGGCGCTGCCGCCGAACATGCTGAGCAGGCCAAAGGTTCCGAAGAAATGCAGCGGACGAGAAAGATAGCGCAGCAGGAAGCGAATGGTGATCAGATCGAAGAAGACGCGGAAGGTACGTGAGATGCCGTAATGCGAAGCCCCGCGCTCGCGGTTCACATTGCGGATGGGCACTTCGCAAATCGACGCACCGTACCACGAAGCCAGCGCCGGGATGAAGCGATGCAACTCGCCATAGAGCGGCACCTGCTCCAGGATTTCGCGGCGGTAAGCCTTGAACGTGGTGCCGAAGTCGTGAATATCGACGCCGCTCAGTTTGGCCATCAGCCAGTTCGCTACACGAGAGGGCACACGGCGCATCCAGAAGTTGTCGATGCGGACCTTGCGCCAGCCGCTCACGATGTCGTAACCGGCCGCAATCTTTTCCAGAAACAACGGAATGTCGGCGGGATCGTGTTGCAGATCACCGTCCATCGCGATGATGTATTCGCCACGGGCATGGTCGAAACCAGCGGCCAGTCCAGCAGTCTGCCCGAAGTTGCGGCGGAGCTTGACCACCGTCACGCGGCTATCGACGGCCGCGATCTCGCGCAGCATGGGGAACGTGTGGTCGTTGGAGCCGTCATCCACCAGCACAATCTCGAAGGTCTCGCCCGCGGCCTCCATCACCGCCTTCAGGCGGTCGTAGAGATCGGTGACGTTCTCCTGCTCGTTGTGCAGAGGGACGACGATGGAGTATTTGGGCACGGTCTTCGTATTATATCCGGAAAACCAGTTCTCAGTTCGCGGTTCTCAGTTCTCAATTGGTTACCTTAGGCGTTTACCTGAGACTGAGCACTGCGAGCTGAAGACTCGTTTGTCAGCCCTGCTCCTTGAGCTTCAGCCTGGACTTGTTCTCGTCCATGAACTTCTTGATCTCCTCGGCCGCTCCGAGCAGGCGGTTCCATTGCTCGTAGTAGAGCGTGACCGGGAAACGGCCCAGTCCGTACACGCTGACGCCGCCTTTTTCGCCGACCTTGAAAATCAGGTCGCCGCTGCGCTTCTTGGTCTCGACCTCTTTTTCCAACTGGGACAACCGGGCTTTGAGTTCTTCGTAACTTGGTTCTGACATCGCACTCTCCTGGCTGTGAAATTTGATGGCTGCCTAACCCGGGGGTCAACATAACAGTCCGTACCCATAGTAACTTGCCCGGCATTGCCTTGCGCCATACAACCGATATAAGCTAAAAAGAATCTAGCCCAATGCAGGAACGAATGGGGATTTCTTCGCGATGGTTGGCGTGGCTCTGCCTGTCCCTGATGTTGTGGACGGCGGTGGCGGAGTCTACCCATAACCATCCCAGCCAGACCGAATCCGCTTCCTGCTCCATCTGCGCCGTGGCGCATAGCGCCAGCCCCACAGCCGTTTCTCATCAGGCCCGGCCTATCTTCGCTGCGGTCGGATTGCTGCAAGAAAAAGAAGTCATTGCGAAGGCCTGGCTCGGTGTTTTCGACCTGGGCATTCGTGGCCCTCCTGCCGTTTAGGGATTCCCGCAACTGGCAGTTCCGGCGTTCGCTCGCCGGCGATTCCCTATTCTCACAATTCATCCCAGGAGGATTTGTGCTTAATTCACCATTCAATCTGCTCGTCGTCATTCTCGCCGTTTCGATCTGTTTAGCCGTCAGTCCCGCCTACGGGCAATCCAGCTCCGCATCCATCAACGGCACTGTGGTAGATCCTACGGGTGCGGTCGTCGCCAAAGCTACGGTTGAAATCCACAACCCTGTGAGCGGATTTGATCGCTCTACCACCACAGACGCTTCTGGGAAGTTCTCGTTCACAAATATTCCCTTCAATCCATACCACCTGGTGGTCACGGCGGAAGGCTTTGCCGCCGCCGTGCAGGACGTGGAGCCTCGGTCGGCCGTGCCGGTCAGCGTTGCCATCAAACTGAAAGTGTCGGGGTCAACCACACAGGTATCGGTCGAGGCGGAAGGTGGAGACCTGGTTGAGAACGATCCAACCTTCCACACGGACGTGGACAAGAGTCTTTTCGACAAGCTTCCGCTGGAGAGTCAATCGTCGTCACTCAGTTCGTTGGTGACCCTCGCCACGCCTGGAATCTCGGCGGACTCGAATGGATTGTTCCACGGCTTGGGTGAGCACGCGGAGGCCTCGTTTTCGGTTGACGGTCAGCCCATCACGGACCAGCAGAGCAAGATTTTTTCCAATCAGATTCCGTTGGATTCGATCCAGTCAATGGAGGTGATCGCGGGGGCGCCCCCTGCAGAGTATGGAGATAAGACCAGCGTCGTCATCAACGTGACCACGCGCTCAGGGCAGGGTGTGACGACGCCGCACGGCAGCGTCACCGCGTCTTATGGTTCCTTCGGAACTTCCACCGGCGCATTCGATCTCTCGTACGGCGGCCAGAACTGGGGAAACTTCATCTCGGCAGGCGGTTTGAACAGCGGGCGGTTCCTAGATCCACCTGAGTTTGTCGTTCTGCACGACAAGGGGAATGAAGAGAATGTGTTCGACCGGGTGGACTACCAGTTCACTCCCAGCGATTCAATCCATTTGAACTTCGGCTACACCCGCTCCTGGTTCCAGACGCCGAATACCTTCGATTCCCAGAACGCGACGCCGTGGAATTGTGTCGTAGTCTGCAACGGAGGCTTGGACCCTAATGGCAATGTCGTGGGGCCGGCGGATCAGCGTTCCCAAATCAAGACCTTCAACATCGCGCCATCCTGGACGCGGCTGCTCAGCTCTACCGCCGTCTTTACCTTGGGCGCCTTCGTTCGCCGGGATCAATTCAACTACTACCCCAGCGGGAATCCCTTCGCTGACCTCGGCCCCATCAACCTTCAGCGAGAGAGTATTGGACAGAATCGGAAGCTGACCAACGCCGGACTGCGGTCGGATCTGTCGTATGTAAAAGGGATTCACGACGTAAAAGTCGGCGCGGTCTATCAGCAGACGTTCCTGGATGAGCAAGACCGTCTCAGCATCGTCGATCCGACGTTCCTTCCCTCCCTCACAGATGCAAATGGAGCCCCTTGCTACAACAGCACAACGCACCAGGCCATCGATTCACCGTGTACCGATTTGTTCCCCTACGATCTCACGCAGCCGGGCGGAGGCAGTCTCTACAGCTTCAACGGCCACACCGACGTGAAGGAATTGTCCGTGTACGTGCGCGACAACATCACCAAGGGAAACTGGTCTTTGAATCTGGGACTGCGCGGAGATTTCTACAATGGACTCGTGGCCCACAAGGAAGGCGAGCCTCGCGTTGGAGTCGCCTATAACGTCAAGAAAACGAATACCGTGATTCGCATCTCTTACGCGCGGCTGCTGGAGACTCCGTTTAACGAAAATCTGGTGCTCTCCAGCACTGGGTGCGCCAATGCGGTGTTGAATCCGCTTCTGGGCTGTACCGTGCCAGGTCTAACGCCGTTCAATCCGGGCTTTCGGAATGAGTTCCACGCTGGAATTCAACAAGCTTTCGGACGTTATCTCGTCTTCTCCGGCGAGTACATCTGGAAGTACACGCACAACGGTTACGACTTCAGCATCCTAGGGAATACTCCGATCACGTTTCCGGTGGAATGGGAGCGGGCGAAGATACCCGGATATGCCGGCCGTGTCAGCGTACCAATTTTCCATGGATTCTCGGCACTGGCGGTCTTCTCCAGTGTGGCGGCACGATTCTTTACGCCCCAGATTGGCGGAGCCGGGGCAGTTCCTTCCGTAGCACTGGCGGGTGGATCGACTCCGTTTCGGATTGATCACGACGAGAAATTCAATCTGACTACCCACTTGCAATATCAGCCGTGGAAGACCGGGCCTTGGTTCGGCTTCAACTGGCGTTATGACAGCGGTCTGGTGGCCGGCCAGACGCCTTGCTATGGCGGCAACTGCGCACAGACCACTGTCGATTCCACCGGGGCGCCGGCAATCGCGCTGACGGACTCGTTTGGAGCCCCGCTGACAGCCGATCAGGAATTCGAATCTGGGCTGTTTTGCGGGTCGCAACGTGCGACACCAACAACGCAGATCGGAGTTCTCGGTCCTCCCGGCAGTGCGGCGCTTGTTTGTCCCGTCTCGCAATTCGGGTCGACGCTTCTGCAAGTGCCGAAGCCGAACACAGAGAACGACGACAAGAATCCGCCACGCATCGCGGCGCGAAGCCTTTTCGACGTTTCCATCGGACATGACAACCTTTTCCGCGGCGACAAATACAAAGTCAGCCTCCAACTGACCGCCATCAACATCACCAACAATTACGCGCTCTACAACTTCCTCTCAACCTTCAGCGGCACACACTACGTCACGCCGCGTTCGCTAAGCGCTCAGATCGGGTTCCACTTCTGAGCCGGGGTCTGTTTAACGGGAGGGCGGCCCTCGTCTGGCCGCCTTTCTTTTTTCCTTTAGAGTTTCCTGCGCGGAAAGGCCCGTTTGTAAAGCAATGTAAAACCGTGGCGAAGTTCGGAACGAACGGAGCCTGACTGTTAGAATCACGACATCGCCATTCCGTTGTGAGAATGCTTTTGAGGAGAAAATGCTTGTCGATCCAGTTCGCCGCTCGCCCGCTTATTGCGCTTGTACTTGCATCCTTTCTTTCTCTTCCGTCCGCGGCGCAGCAGACTCCGCCGCCATCGGACCCTGCGTCTTCAACTCCGCAAACCGAAACTCAGCAAACTGAAACCTCTGGTACTAACCCGAAGCAGTCCGGTGATAAGACTGCCGGTCAGGGCACGGCTCCTGCAAACCCAGGCGTTCCACCTGGGCAGCAGCAGCCGAAGCGAATCATGGGCGTGATGCCCAATTTCCGGGCGGTCAGCGCCGGCGCACTCCCACCACCTCCCACACCGAAGCAGAGTTTCATTCTCGCGACCCAGAACAGTTTCGACTATTCATCGTTTATCTTCGTTGGCATAACCTCCGCCATGGCTGAGTGGAGCAACGCCCACTCGCAGCTCGGACAGGGATTTCCGGGCTACGGCAGATACTATTGGCGAGGGTTTGTCGATAAGACAGACGGCAATTATTGGGTTATCTTTGCGCTGCCGACCGTATTCCACCAGGACGAGCGGTATTACGCGAGAGGCAAGGGCAGCATTGTGAAACGTGGCGTGTACGCCGGATCGCGTATCTTCATCACTCCGGACTACCACGGGCACAACAGCTTTAATGTTTCCGAATTGCTGGGCAGGGGGATTGCGCAGGGCATCTCGGTGACCTATTACCCCAGTGGGAGCCGGACGGCTAGCGCGCTCGCCACGAAATACGCTTATGCCCTCGGGCGGGACGCGTTGACCAATGTGTTCCGCGAGTTCTGGCCAGATATCGCTACGCACGTGCTGCACCGGCATCCTTAGGGCCGGAGTGAGGTATCACTGCATTTCCGGATAAGGAGAACTGCTTGCGATTACGGTTCACAGCCCAACCGTTGCTTCTTGTTGTAGTTGCAACCTCTTCTTGTTTTCCATCCGCGGCCCAGCAGAGTTCGCCGCCATCGGAGACCAACCCTTCTTCATCGCCAACTCAAGTGCAGACGAAGCCAGAAACCAAATCGGAAGCAGAAAAGGAGATCGAGAAGAAGGAGCAGTCCCAGCGAGTCCTGGGTGTGTTACCGCAATTCGCGGTTACCAGCCGCCAGAATGCTTCGCCCCTCTCCTCCGGGGAAAAGTTTCACCTATTTGCCAAGGAAGCGGTCGACCCAGTTACTCTGAGCATCATTGGCCTGCAAGCCGGTCTGAGCCAGGCGGAAGACGAATTCCCTGCCTACGGCCAGGGAGCGGCGGGTTACGGCAAGCGTTACGGCGCTTCGCTGACAGACAGCGTCTCCAGCGGATTTTTTAGCAATTATTTCTACCCCGTCCTGCTCAAGCAGGACCCGCGCTACTTTCGCGCGGGAGAAGGCCACAGCATCGGATACCGCCTGTTCTTCGGGGCGCGACAAGAGTTCTGGTGCCATGACGACAAAGGCAAACACGTCGTCAACTGGAGCAGTATCCTGGGCTCGTTCACCAGCGGGGCAGTCTCCAACCTGTACTATCCCGGGAAAACTCTCATCTCGATTACGCCCGCGACTTCCACTTCTCCGGCCATTCCAAATTATGAAAACGATCGTGGAGTCGGCCTTACGCTAAGCCGTTCCGCCATCGCATTGGCGTATGGCATGGCTGGCGGCGTTTTCGACGAATTCTGGCCCGACATTCACGACAAGATTTTCCGTCACCGCAAGCCCCTGGCTACCTCGACAAAAAATACCCTTGCAGGGCCGACACCTATGAAGCGATCGGGCCCTCCGGCTTGAAAATAATGCCCTGGCTGGTTCGGCTGTTCATGATGACCCGCAGGGGCTCCTCGAAACGCAAGTGGCGGACGCAGCCGTCTTCTCCCACAGAAGGTTGCTGGCTCAACCACTCCCAATCCACCGAACCTTCCCCGGCGTCGGGATTCACCGTGAAATAGCCAATCTGGAATGCCGTGAGATTCTGGAAGAAGTGACTGCCCTGCGACGGCATCACGCGAAAGTCGTGGAACCCGGCCTCGACGATGACGCGAGCCCCGGAGATTTCGTCCCACTCGACCGGAATGCCAAGCCAGTGGTCGTTCGATCCCCAGCGGCCGACTCCAATGAGCACGTAGGGCCGGTTTTCGGCGCTGAGCAGGCCATTGAAGTGCGCGACCGCCTTGGCCACTTCCTGGCTGCGGCTGCGCTCGAAGCGGTGCGAATCGACGACCACCACGTCGCGCAGGTTGTCGATGCGCCCGTTCCCTAGAACCTTGCTGCTTTGGCAGACCAACAGGAGTGGGTCCACATGGCCTACCGACAGGTCCTGGTGATCGCGGGAAAGGGTCAGCGGGCGAATTTGCAGGAAGCCAAACTCCGCCGCTTCGCCGGACTTGCGGGGCAGGCGAACTGCAAATTCGATTTCCACGGGAATGCCCAGAGCATCTTCCCCCGCCTTCACCAGCGTCTCAAGAATCGTTGCCAGCGGGAACAATCCATGCTTCAGCATCGGCGCGAAGCTCACAATGCGAACCCCGGGCCGGCTTACGCCGTCATAGACCGCCTGGTTGTCGTCGGAATAAGTGGAACCGACGGCGGGCAGGGTGCCGTCTGCCTCAGCTGCATCCAGACTGAAGCGCATTTCGTGCAGATGCCCCGGCCGGCCCTGGGGAACGCCGTTTAGCGTAAGTGCCCAAAACTCTGTCTGCGAATTGGCCAGGATGTCCTCCACCGACGAAAACTGCACCAGACTTTGCGGATAGCGCGGGCAGAAGGTCAAACACTTTCCCCCGTCGACTACAGCCCGTCCCAGTCCCAAAGCCACGGCGGCAATCCCATCGGCGAACGTCATCGGCGGCACCGGATAGAAATTGTGCGAGCGCACGACTCCCGAGAAATCGGGATAGAAGCGTTGCCCGTGCACCGTGCCCACCAGTTGCTGGACAATCACCGCCATTTTTTCTTCTTCCAGGCGGTAGGGTGTTGCGCGCACGTAGGCTTTGGCGTGGCGACTGAAGGTGGAGGCATAGACGCGCTTGATGGCGTCGATCAACTCTACGAGACGCGCCGCGGGGTCAGCTTGTTGATTGCCCAGCATGAAGGTCTCATACACGCCGGTGAACGGCTGGTATTGCGAGTCTTCGAGCAGGCTCGAGGAGCGCACTGCCAGTGGATAAGTGACCTCCGACAGGAATACCTTCAGGTTTTCCTGCAACTCCGCGGAGAGGGGCGCGGACTGGAACTTCTGCAGAATCTCGGCATCGTCCTCGCACTGCAGGGCGAAATCCAGGAGGTTGTTCTCGGCCATGAATTGATCGAAGGCGTCGGTGGCCAGCACCAGAGCGGGCGGCACCGCGATGCGGATGCCGGGAAAGCGCCGCGTGATGCGGCTCTTGCGCAGGAGATGGCGCACGAATGCGAGGCCGCGGGCCTTGCCTCCCAGCGACCCTGCGCCAATCCGCAAAAAGCCTGATTCCGACGGCTTGAAGGTCTCGGCGTTGAAGTCGCCGATCAGCAACTCACTTTGTTCGCGGCGATAGTCACTGATCGATTCGATCAAGTCGCGGCGCAGGTGTTCCGGACCAGAAAAATCCGAAACCTTGCGCGGGCGCAACTTGGCGGCCAGGGCGAACTCAGTCCGCGCCATCAGCCAATGGGAAAAATGGTTGCTCTGCGCATGGTAAGTGAGGCTTTCGGGCGGAACCGTTTGCAACTGTTCTTCCAGCTCGTTCAAATCTTTAGCCCGGCCAACCTCCCGCAGATCGGGCAGACGGAATACGAAATCGCCGAAACCGAATTGCTCGGTGAGGATGCGGCGCAGATCCTTGAGCAAGGTGGGCGAACGTTTGCGCAGAAAAGAGTATCCCGCCGCCAGGGCGCGCGGACGAAATTCGGTGCGGCTGGTTTGGAGAACCACGGGCACATCGGGCACCAGCGCTTTCATCAGAAGGGCCAGCTCAAAGCCGGCCTCGGGACTCAGTTTGCCGTTCCAGGGAAACTCCACGTCCGACACCAGGCCGATCAGGTAATCGCGATACTCCTGCACCAACTGGGCCGCATCTTCAAAGTTCGAACTCAGTAGAATCTTTGGCCGCGCCTGCATCCGCACCAGCTTGTGCGCAACGTTGATCCCTTCCTGAATGACCCGCCGCGACTGCTTGATCAGCTCGGTATAAATTACCGGCAAGAACGACGAGTAATAACGAATATTGTCTTCCACCACCAGCAACACCGGCACTCCCATGGCCCGCGTGTCGTGCAGGACGTTGCGCTTGTCCTCGATGTACTTGACGATGGCGATCAGAATGCGCGCGTTCCCCTGCCAGAGAAAAATGCGCTCAATATCAGTGACCGGATTATTCCTGATGAAGTTCTTGACTTCGCGGTAGTCGTAGGCCAGCACGACCACGGGGACATCCAGGCCGGCAGCCTTCACGTCGCGGGCCAGCTGCGCGGCATTGGTATCGCCGACCGTGAGGTTGGTGACAATCAGGTTGAAGCGCGGCTCGGATCGCGCCAGATCGAGCGCCTCAGCACAGCTCGAAACATGGGTGATGCCGGGAATCTGCTGCAGATTCAGTTCGAGGGATTCGTCGATCAACAGCTCGTTGAGGCGACCGTCTTCGCGAAGAATGAATGAATCATAGAGGCTCGAGACCAGAAGGATGTTCTGCACCTTGAACGGCATCAGGTTGTCGAACCCTTCGAGGCGGGCTTCGGCGTCGAGGAGGGGCTCGATGATGGGGCGGACGGCCATGAAGATCGTTTAACAACTAATCATACTCGGGTGGGGACAGAAGCATTGGGGCTTCCTGGTCGAGTGCAGCTCGCCAGAGTCCAATGGAGGGTCACAAGTTAGCGGATGACGGACACCGTAGACACTCCCCACCCGGCCTCATCGGTTCCGAAATAAACTACAAGCCTTGCCTTGCTCTCGGGCAAGTCATATATGAGCTTGCGTATGCCTCCTCTCCTGCTATCGCTTTCCTGATCGAGCCAAATTAGCGAAGCCTTGGTGTTGTCGCGCATCACAGGACAAACTCGCATCGCGTCTGCCCGAAGCCTTTCATGGACGATTTGCTCGCACTTCGACGTCCTGAGATCTCGAATCAGCCATTCCGCGTTTACTTCATCTCTTCTGTCACGAAACGGATTCAAAACTGCAAGGGCGGTGCCTTGCGGGACCTCACCGGGCGATGCCCCGTAGTAGTAAAGCACGCATCGATCTGAACGCCTGGCGTACAAGACACACGAAATGGCGATCACAAGCACCCCGACCACTAGGAGAAAGAATTTATTTCGATGTGTCGAGACATTCATGGCTACGAGTGACAGGGTATGCTTTTTCCGCAATCGAAGGCAGGAAGACTTGACCTTCCTCCAGAATTGAAGCCCGTAGATCAAGATCCCAACCCTGTCCCTGCAAAAGCGCTCGGACAAGGGCGGGCACCCACTTCCCCTAGGCCGTCTTCGGCTTCACGTCCGCGACCCGGACGATCAGGCGCTTTCCAAGCGCCCTTGCCGCTCGACTCATCGTATCGAGCGTCACTGAAGCGTTCCGAGGATCGAGAAGGCGATCCAATTGTGATCGGCTGGTGCGGAGTTGCTTGGCCATGGCATGTTTGGTTTTCTGCTGCCGTTTCATCTCTTGTTCCAGTTGCCAGGCCAATACTCGCTTGATTGCAACCGCCTCGACCTCTTCGCGGATGCCTTCTTCATCCAAAAAGCTGTCGAAGCTCGATCCGCTGTGATCAAACCGCTTACGACTCCTGTTCGCGCTCATGCCATTCCCCTTTGATGCTTACTCTTGTTGCTCCTTGCCAGCGTCAGGTCATCATTCGACGTTTTCTGAGTCTTCTTGATGAAACCGTGCAGCAGAACCATCCGGCCTCTCTTGTCGATGTAGAAAAGACCCGCGCAATGCGCCCCTGAGAGACGGCTGTTCGCACCTCGAAGATGCCGTTCCCTAAAGGCCTGCAAACCGGCATCCCTATCGGCCAACCGTACTCCACGCTCTTGATGTCCTCTCCGATTCGCTTTCGGTCACCTGGAGAGAGCGATCTTAGCCCTTCGCGTACCGGTTCCCCGCCTGCCTCGGTGCGGAAGAAAATGGCAGGAACTCGCTTACCCTGTTTGTCGACAGAATCCGCATCTCGATTCGCAGGAGGCTCGGCGTTTTCGTCACTTGGGTATTGTACCATAGGTGGTACATTCCGCAAAACTCAACCCGAAAGTCAAAATCCCCACCCTGTCCCTGCAAAAAGCGCAGGGACAAGGGTGGGGCACCCACTTCATTCCTACAACGTCGATCGCTATACCAGGCCCTGATCCAGCATCGCATCGGCTACCTTGAGGAAGCCAGCGATGTTGGCGCCGTTGACGAGGTTGCCGGGCGTGCCGTACTTCTCGGCCGTCTCATAGCAATTGCGGTGGATGGAGATCATGATCTTGTGCAGTCTGTCATCCACTTCCTCGCGCGTCCAGGAAATGCGCGCGCTGTTCTGCGACATTTCCAGGCCAGAGGTGGCCACGCCGCCCGCATTCGCCGCCTTCGCCGGACCGTACAGGATCTTGGCATCCAGGAACAGCTTGGTTGCCTCCAGCGTGCTCGGCATGTTGGCGCCTTCGGCCACGACCTTGATTCCGTTCTTCAGCAGATTCGCCGCATCCTTCGCGGTGATCTCATTCTGCGTGGCGCTGGGGAACGCGCAATCCGCTTTAATGTTCCACAGCGGGTTGTGCTCCAGCTTCACGTCCGTAGGCATGAAGATCGCCTTCTTGTAGCGATCGGAATAATCACGGATGCGGCCACGCTTCACGTTCTTCAACTCCAGAACATAAGCCAGCTTCTCGCGATCGATTCCGTCCGGATCGTAAATCACTCCGTTCGAATCCGACACGGTCAACGGCTTCGCGCCGAAATCAAGCAACTTCTCGATGGTGTACTGGGAGACATTTCCGCTGCCCGAAACCAGGCAGAGCTTGCCTTCCAGCTTGTCCTTGCGGCTCTTCAGCATTTCGTCGGCGAAATACACGCAGCCATAGCCGGTCGCCTCTGGGCGAATTAAAGACCCACCCCAATTCAGGCCCTTGCCCGTAAGCACGCCGGTGAACTCGTTGCGCAGCCGCTTGTACTGGCCAAACAGGTAGCCGATTTCGCGCCCGCCCACGCCGATGTCGCCGGCGGGAACGTCCGTGTCGGGACCGATGTGGCGTGCCAGTTCGGTCATGAAGCTCTGGCAGAACCGCATCACTTCGTTGTCGCTCTTGCCTTTCGGATCGAAATCCGAACCGCCCTTGCCGCCGCCCATAGGCAGCGTGGTGAGCGAATTCTTGAACACCTGCTCGAATGCCAGAAACTTCAGAATGCCGAGGTTCACCGAGGGATGGAAGCGCAGGCCGCCCTTGTAGGGGCCGATGGCGCTGTTCATCTCGATGCGGAAACCACGGTTTACTTGGACATTTCCTTGATCATCTGTCCACGGCACGCGGAACATCAGCACGCGCTCCGGTTCCACGATCCTGTCAAGGATGCGGTTGGATTGATATTCAGGATGCTTCGCCAGCACTAATCGCAGAGAATCGAACACCTCCCGTACCGCCTGATGGAATTCAGGCTCGGCGGGGTTCTTCGCCTTCACAGAAATCATCACGTCTTCAAGGTAATCGCCCGGAGCCTTGATTCCGGGCGACGTCAGAGTGCCAGAAGTCATAGTCCTACCTCCGTAGGTGTATCTGTTATTAAACCGCTTACATTGTGCGCTTCCTGCAGGGGGCCGCAAGGACTTGAAACACCTTGCGGGGTGATGGTTGTCACGAGGGTGACAAGGTTTGGAATCATGGAGTTACGCGGGGCAAGAGGTTGCCCATAGGGCATGAGTTGCCCGCCATCCATAAGGATACGCCTCTTGTGCCGGCAAGCAACCAAATTTGATGGACTGGAAAGCTCAGTGCTAACCCAATCGGTACCGCCAACTCGCGACCCCGTCCCCATTTGGGGTTTACAAAACGTGGTATATTGTCCCACTCGCAACTCGGGGGCTCGCCATGACCGAACCTTTGCGCCCGATGTCCACCGGCCAACTGCTGGACCACACCTTCGCCCTCTACCGCCGGCACTTTCTTCTTTTTGTAGGCATCGCGACAGTGGGCCCGGCAGCCAATGTGATTTTCCAGTTGCTCACGGTCGGGACCAATGTGGGTTTTCCGTTCGGCACCCGTATGGCGACTGGGCCGTCGCTGGGCATAGGAACTGGCATCGCCGCGGTCTTTAGCGTATTAATCGGCTATATCTTAATGCTGGCAGGGATGGCGCTTTCGCACGCGGCTACCGTCAAAGCCGTGGCTGCGGTTCACCTTGGGCGCGAGACTTCGATTGGCGGCGCCTACAAAGCTCTGCGCGGTCGCATCTGGAGCCTGTTCGGAACGTTTGCCCTGATTGTGCTGCTAGTCGCGGCAGCCGTCATAGGGATAAGCATCGTATCCATCCCGATCTTCACGGGCTTCGCATTGCTCGGAAGAGGCGCTCAGGGCGTCGCCGCCGGAGCCATCGTCGGAGCCCTTGTCGCAATTGTCATCGTAGTTTTGGTCTGCGCTGCAATGATCGCAGTGTATGTCCGCTACGCGCTGGCGATCCAGGCGTGCGTGGTGGAGGGTTTGGGGCCGCGCGCGTCGCTGCGGCGCAGCGTCTTTCTTTCCAAAGGAAGCCGGTGGCGGGTGGTGGCCATCTATGTTGTCTTTGTGTTGCTGAGTTTGATCCTAGGGTTCGGACTAGGGGCGTTGGCGGGTGGCGTGGGAGGTTTGCTGCATAACAAGATCGCCGCCACCGTGCTGATTTATCTGGCAGGTTTTATCGCCGGCTCGATCACCGGCCCGCTGGCCACCATTGGCCTCTCGCTTCTTTACTACGACGAGCGCGTTCGCAAGGAAGCCTTCGATCTGCAGCTGATGCTGTCGAGTCTCGATGTTCCCGCAGTACCGCTCGTAGCTCCGGCGTAAATATGATCGCGCTTGGACTCCGCTGTGGCCTCGCTTCCCTGTTCCTGCTGGCAAGCCTGGGGCAGGCTTTCGGCCTGCCTGCGCTCACTTCAACGCAGTATGTCGAACAACTGCAAAGTTACGAGAACCAGGTCGCAGAACTTTCTTCGGCGCCCCAGAAAGCGGTCGCATTTCGTGATTCCCTTCCCGAGGCGCTCATGGTTCAGACCGGCAAGGGAAATATCGACGTCGACATAGGATTCTTGCGCGAGGCTCTGAATCGTTTTCTGACTGCCGAACCCGCGGTGAAAACTAGCATTCTCGCCACTACAGTCAGCCGCCTCAGGACGATGCGCACCGAGGCCGCACTCTACGATCAGCCGGGCCGCGCCGACGAAGCCACTCGCAAGTGCCTTGATGAAATCCTGAGCGGCCGCGAATTCTACCGGGTTCGCGGTCCCACCGCGCTCGAACTATTGAAGCAGCGCGTTCTGGCATGGATTGCGAAGCTGCTTAGAAGGATCAACCCCAAAATCCCTGACGTACAGGATTTGGGACAGTGGTTCGTCTGGGGGATGATTGCCCTGGCCGCCGCCGTGGCCGGGGTCTGGCTGTATCGGGTTTCGCAGCAGAACTTGGGGACTGGAGAGCGCGAGATTCTTCCTTTCCTGCCCTCCGCCCGGGACTGGCGGGAGTGGCTAGCGGAAGCCCGGGTGCGCGCCGCCAGAGGCGAATGGAGGGACGCGATCCACCTGGGCTTTTGGGCAGCGGTCTCGCGCCTGGAGTCGGAGGGCGTGTGGCCGCCGAACAAGACGCGCACCCCGCGTGAATATCTCAACGCCATTCCAGGATCCAACTTGTCGCGGGAACCCTTCGCGGCGATGACACGCAAGTTCGAGGCCAGCTGGTACGGCAGCCGTCCCACAACAGAATCTGATTTTGCGCAATTCGTCGCTCATCTGGAAAGGCTGGGATGCCGGTAAGCGCTCGCGAGCAGCGTGGATTCATCGCCTTCGGCATCGCCCTGCTGCTGGTGATGACGCTCGTGGCCTGGCTGGACTCCAACCAGAGCGACCAGGGTGAGGGCTCGCCATCGAGCTATAGCGTGCAGCGCCGCGGCGCGAAAGCTGCCTATCTTCTCCTGCAGAAAAGCGGCTATCCAGTGGAACGCTGGAAGCAGCCCCCGGCGCAGCTTCCGGCGGAGGCGTCCGGTGTGCTGCTGGTGCTGGCTGGGCCTGACTCCTCTCCGCGCTCAGAAGAGGTCAGCGGCATCATTCGCTTCCTGCTGCGCGGCGGCAGCGTGCTCATCGCCGGCGTGCGCCCGAATGCTTTCCTTCCTCAAGCCTCCGCCAAGACCGGCGAACAACGTGTCGGCTTCGCCGAATGCAAGCCGGTCGCGCCTACAAGCCTGACGCGCGGCGGGCTGATCTCGCAGGATGGCGATCTGGTCTGGGACTCCGGCAAGAACGCGGCAGTGGTTCACTTCGTCGCTCACTCGGAAGACGACAAGGGCGAAAAACCGGTCGTCGTCTCCTACGCTCTGGGCCGGGGCCGGGTGATCTGGTGGGCCAGCGCTTTGCCTCTAACCAACGTTGGCATCCGCGACCGGAACAATCTCGATCTGCTGTTGAATTCGCTGGGCGACAGCCGGCGCATCCTTTGGGACGAGTATTACCACGAAGAGCACGCGGTGGCTGCGGCGCATCCCTCGAACCCGGCCCAGATGTGGGCTCTGGCTCAGGCGGGATTTCTCGGGCTACTGGTGATCCTAACGTTCTCCCGCCGCAGCGGACCGATGGTGCCGCTGGCCCGGGAATCGCGCCTATCTCCCCTGGAATTCGTGGAAACCCTGGGCAGCGTATTTCATCGCGCGCGCGGCACCCAGGTTGCCGTGGAAATCGCGTTCAGCCGCTTCCAGCAGATCGCGGCCCGCCGCCTGGGAATTCGCGGAACCGCCAGTGCAAACGATATTCTTCTGGGCATGGCACAACGCGGGATCAAGATTCCGCCGGGAGTTGCGGCTCTGGTAGGCCGCAGCCAAGACGCCGCCGGAGATACAGAATTGTCGGAAAAGCAGGCACTCGAACACGTACAGGCTCTCAACCAGGCCACCCGGCTGCTCGAGCCGGATTTGTCAGCGGCAAGAAAAAGAGGCATAGAGGCTTCATGCAGGCAATCACAAAACTAGTAACCCACGGCCGCACTGAACTGGCAAAAGTCATCGTCGGCCAAAGTGAACTTATCGATGGCACACTGGCCGCGCTGCTTTGTGGGGGCCACGCCTTAATCGAAGGCGTGCCCGGATTTGGCAAGACGCTCAGCGTGAAAGTCCTCGCTCGCGCCCTAAACGTTACTTTTCAGCGCGCCAGTGTACGTCAGACCTGATGCCCGCCGATTTGCTGGGCAGCAACATCCTCAACCTGCAGAACGGGACTTTTTCCCTGCACCACGGCCCCATGTTCACCGACCTTCTGCTGGTCGATGAAGTCAACCGTATGCCACCGCGGACGCAAGCATCGCTGCTGGAGTCGATGGAGGAGCGCCAGGTCACCATCGACGGCATCCGCCATTCACTCTCGCCGTTATTCACCGTGCTGGCCACGCAGAATCCGGTGGAATTCGAAGGCACCTACCCCTTGCCCGAGGCTCAGCTGGATCGCTTCCTGTTAAAGATCAAGATCGGATATCCCTCGGCGCAAGAAGAACTGGAGATCCTCGCGAAACACAATAATCAAATGCCCGCCGCGAACGAACCCACAGAAATCGCGCCCATTGAGCCGGACGTGTTGCAGCAGGCGCGCCTGGAATTGCGTCAACTCACGGTGGAGCAGTCGCTGCTCGGCTACATCTCGGAAATTGCGCGCCGGACGCGGAGTTGGCCTTCGGTATCTCTCGGCGCCAGCCCGCGAGCCGGGATCAGTCTGATGCTGGTAGCCAAGGCGTTGGCGGCGCTCGCCGACCGCGACTACGTGATTCCCGATGACGTAAAAGCCGCCGTACTTCCCGCGCTCCGCCATCGCATCGTGTTGCGCCCGGAAGCGGAGCTTGAAGGTCTCGACACGGATCGCGTGCTGACCGACGTGCTGGCCGCGGTTGAGGTCCCGAAGTGAGTATTCCCCGCCCACTCGAGCCATCGCCGATCGAGATGCTGGCCCAACCTCACGGCCGCTTCGGCGGCGGCGCGGGGCCGCGGCTGTTGCTGCTCGCCGGCGTCGGCCTGGCGTGGATCATTCCCGCGCTCTGGAATCGCACGTTCCTCTACGCCATGCTGCTCTGGGATGGGCTCCTGCTATTGGCCTTTCTTGGTGACTGGCTCCGGCTGCCCCGCCCCAAACAACTTACCGTTCGCCGCGAATGGCGCAGTCCACTTTCCATTGGATATGTCTCTGTGGTGAACCTCACAGTGGCAAATCAATCCTCCATCGCTCTTTGGGTCAGCGCCCACGATGAGCTGCCGCCATCGAACTGGTACACGGGCAAAGCGATCATATTGAACGTACCCGCGCGCGCCAGCCGATCCAGTACCTACGAATACACTCCGGGCACGCGGGGCGATCTACTTACCGGAAGAGTCTTTCTCCGTTACCGCTCACTGTTCCTGATGGCGGAGCGCTGGACCGTGGCCGATCTGCGGCAGACGGTACGTGTCTATCCCAACTTTGAACATGCCCGCAAGCATTCCGTGTATCTCGCGCGCAGCCGCCAGATCGAGTTGCAGATGCGGATGATGCGCCTGCGCGGAATGGGCTCCGACTTCGAGAGCCTCCGCGAACATAGGGAAGGCGACGAACTGCGCAACGTCTGCTGGACGGCAACCGCGCGCCGCGGCAAGCTGGTTTCGAAAACGTTTCGCGTGGAGCGCAGCCAGGCGGTCTGGATCGTGCTCGATTGCGGCCGCCTGATGCGTGCCCGCACCGACGGTTACAGCAAACTCGACCGCGCCGTCGATGCCGCGCTCTGCCTCGCCCAACTCGCGATCTATTCGGGAGACCGAGTCGGCCTTCTGGCCTATGGCCGGGCGGTGAATCAGCGGGTCATCCCGGGACGCGGCGCCGCTCAGATGCGCCACATCGTAGAACAACTTGCAGTGGTCCGCGAGGAAGTGCCGGAAGCCGACCATGTGCGCGCCGCTGCCCGCTTGCTAACTCTGCAGAAACAGCGCGGGCTCATCATCTGGATTTCCGATCTGGCCGAAAGCGCGATGACTCCTGAGGTCATCGAAGCTGCCGGGCAAATGCTTTCGCGGCATCTCCTGTTGTTCGTGGCAATCGCCCAGCCCGAACTGAAGGTGCGAGCCAGGCAGAGCCCGGCGTCCGCAACGGCCATGTACGAAGTGGTCGCGGCGCAGGAGATGGTCTACCGCGCGAACTGCTGCTGGGACGTTTGCGCGAGCGCGGCGCTCTCTGTATGGAGGTTGAGCCCTCGCGCATCTCCGCGGCGGTGCTTAACCAGTACTTGACTGTGAAGGAGCGGAATCTGGTGTAGCGATTTCGTAGCGCCGGCGTCCCGCCGGCTTTGCGTCAGTTCCCAAGGGTGCGCTAGCTGCCCAGTTATGCGATATCATTCGACGGGGGCTGGCACATGAATAAGCTCGCTGCGGTTGCCTTTCTCTGCACGATCGCGCTGCCCACGGCTGCACAGACCAGCGTCCTGGTGGCCAAGAACCGAGTACCTTCCAGCGTCACGTTCGAAGATTCCCGCAATTTTGCACTGCCGACTCTTTGTGATGAGCAGGGACGCTCCTATGTGAAGCTGGTCAAGATAGGTCCGGGAATGGATGGCTCTCTGCTCCGGCTGTCGGGCAAGGGCGTGCTCGAAGCCGAGTTTGATACCGCTGGAGCTCTGGTCAACCTTTACGCCGAGCGGCCCAATGGCGGTGTCGTCATGCTGCACATGGATGGAGCCATTAAGGTCGTCGAGAATTTCGGTCCTGATGGCAAGCGTGAATCTGCGGTCCGGCTCGAGAGTCCACCGACACCCTTCTTCCCCTCGCAAATCGCGGTGTTTCGATCGGGGGAGATTCTCATCGCCGGCGTGCAGTATCATCCTGGCTACAAGGCATCGACTGCAATCTACAGTCCAACTGGTCACCTTGTGAAGCAGTTCACGCTGGATGGAGATGCGGATATCGAGCGTGCGATCGGGGCCGGCGATGCCAGATATACACGCGCTCCGGGGGGTGGTAGCGAACCGGTTTCGCGCTCTGTGGCGATTACCGGAGATGATGGTTTCGTGTATCTGATGAGAGCGACGTCTCCAGCGACCGTATATGTGATTTCGGCTGCCGGTGAGGTGATCCGCAAGATTGTGGTGACTTCACCGACTGGCGCGGGATTGCCGGCATTCGGAATTCGAGTGGTCAGGAACAAACTGGCTGTTAAGTTCTACGGCCGATGCGACGGCATCCTCGATCATGGCTGTGAAGGCGCGGTTTACACCGTGGTCGATGCCACGACCGGCCAGAAACTCGCCGACTACCAAGCCCAGAAAGAGGCGTCTGGCCCCATAGCGTGTTACCTTCCCGATCCTGACCGTTTCTTCACGTTTTGGATACCACCAAGCGGGCACCGCTTGGAGATCGTCGAGGCGGCGGCCAAGTGATGCTCATCGCAGCTCTGGCACCGGAGCGATACGTTTCGCCCGCGAACCGCTCCACAGATAAGCAATCAGCAGCGTGAACAGCGCCGCTGCCGCCGCGAATTTCAAGGATGCGGGCGTCGACGAAGGCGAAAAGAAAGCTTCAATCGTTCCCGCCACGATCAGCATGGGGATCACTCCGACCAGCAGACGGACTGCCTCCGTGCCGCCTACCGCCAGCGAATCCCGCCGCGACAACATTTCGGGAAACATCAGCGCGCGGGCAAGCCGCAACCCGGCGCCTCCGGCAATGAAAATTGCGGGCAACTCCAGCACTCCGTGCGGCGACACGAAGCTCCACAGCGCCACGCTCATGCCGTAAGTGGCGCAGGCTGTGCCAATCACCCCGATCATCATTCCATTGAAGAAGAGCAAATAGAGCGTCCCCAGGCCCGCCGTGATGCCCGCAGCAAACGCCATGAACGACACCGAGAGATTGTTGGTCATGATGGCACTTGAAGCCTGGGGCTTGACGGAGACGATAGAGTGCGTCCACATCTCATGCCGTTCGATACTGGCCACCAGTTGCGAAGGCAGAAATTCGTGCATGTAATCCGGGTCAGAGAGTACGAAGAACGTTCCGGCAAGCGCGCCAACCAAAAAGATGGCAGTTGCCACCGCGGTATAGGGCAGGAATCGCCGGAAGATCTGGGGATAGTCGCGTCGGTAAAACTGCCAAACCCCGCCCACCGTTTTCTTCTGCCCCGAGTAGATTGCGTTGTGGGCGCGGCCCAGCAGTTGATTCAGATAGCGGGCTTGCTGCACACTGCTGGGGTCGCCCCGGACTGCCGACAGGTCGGTCGCGGTCTGGCGGTAGAGCAATCCCAGTTCGCGCAGTTCGCTGCGGCTCAGTCCGTGCAGGCCTTGCTCTTTCACCCGCGCGAGCAGAGACTCTAACCCCGACCAGTAGGTTCGGCGTTTGTTCAGCCAGGAAACGGAGATCATAGTTTTGGACGCACGTTCGGACCCGACGGAAAAGCTTACCATCGAAACCCCGGAACAGATCTCCCTGGAGTTTCCCTTGGCGGGAGTGGGCAGTCGCGGCTATGCCCTCTGCATCGATACGCTCATTCAGTTTATCGCCGCGCTTGTGGTTATCCTGATTGTCCGGTTCACGGCTCCAGATCTCGAACGCTCGTGGGTGCTCGCTCGAAACTGGGAAATGGCGATCGCGTTATTTCTGCTTTTCTGCCTCTACTGGGGTTATTTTGCGATCTTCGAGATTCTCTGGAATGGCCAGACTCCTGGTAAGCGGCAGGCGAAAATCAGGGTGATCAGCGCGACCGGTCGGCCCATCACCGTGTTCGAAGGCATCGGGCGTAATTTCATGCGCGCCGTCGATTCCCTTGGTCTCTATCTGGTCGGAAGCGTCTGTTGTGCGATCGACAAGCAGAATCGCCGCCTGGGCGACATGGTAGCGGGAACGGTAGTGGTACACGAGGTCGAGGAGCAGGGCGTCTTCTATTGGTATGGACAGGAAAAATCAGCCTCGGTCCCTTCGGTGAGTCATGAAGTGAGTGCGTTGACCGATCAGGAGTTCCAACTGGTCGAGACTTTTCTGTCGCGCCGGCTCGATATCCCCGACCTGCAGCGCCTGCCTTCGGCACAAGTCATCGCCGATCGCATGGGAGAACGTCTGCATATTCCGCGCGACCAGCGGCCATCAGACGAGGCTTTTCTGGAAGAAATCTCGCGGCGCTATCGCGATGCCGTGCGGCGAAGTTAGGGCTGCGCTGGAACGCCTCGCTGCGCTTGGCTGGACAGCCGAGGCGGCTGTCCCCACAGTGACCATAAGCTGAGCTACAGGATTCTTTCGTGCGTGTAGCCGTTCGCCCCGAGAGCCGAAATCAGCTGGGCAATGTGGTCGGGACCGCGCGTCTCCATCGTGATGTCGATGGCTGTGTCTCCCAGATTCACATTGTGGTAGGCCCGGTCGTAGGACGTCTCGACAATATTGGCACGGTGCTGGGCGAGAATGCCTGTGAGCCGATGCAAAGCTCCGGGGTAATCCGGAAGATGCACGCGCAGGCGCACCAATCGTCCATCTTTGACCAAGCCGCGCTCGATGATGCGCGCCAGCAACGTCACGTCAATGTTGCCGCCACTCACCACCACGATCACTTTCTTCCCTGCCTTGTCACGCATGATCGGGATCCGGCGATTGACCAGGGCAGCCAGCGCCGCCGCTCCCGCTCCCTCGGCCAGGATCTTCTCTCTTTCCAGCAAGAGCAGCACAGCGTTGGCAATCTCCTCTTCTTCAACGGTGACGATGTCATCCACATATTTCTGGACTAAGGGCAGGGTGCGCTCACCTGCTCGTCGCACTGCGATCCCGTCCGCGATCGTCACCGCGGAGGGTAAGGTCACCGGCTTCCCCTCAGACAACGCAACCTTCAGCGAGGGCAGCCGCGCCGGTTGCACTCCAATCACCTGGATACGAGGATTAGTTTCTTTCAGGGCGCAGCCCATGCCGCCAATCAGCCCTCCGCCGCCGATCGGCACCACCACCGCCTCAAGGTCAGGATGTTGCTCGAGCAGCTCCAGTCCCAGTGTTCCCTGTCCGGCAATCACTGCCTCATCGTCGAAAGCGTGGACGAACGTAAGGTGATCCTGTGCGCTGAGGCGCATCGCTTCCTCGTAGGCTTCGTCGTAATTCGCCCCGTGGAGTACGACGTCCCCACCGTAGCCGCGCGTGGCCGATACCTTGATTAACGGAGTCGCCAGCGGCATGACGATTCTTGCGCGAATACCCAGATTGGAAGCATGGTAGGCCACGGCCTGCGCATGGTTGCCGGCCGAGGCTGCAATCACTCCCTGGGAACGCTCCTCGGGCGTAAGACTCAGAAGTTTGTTCAGCGCTCCCCGCTCCTTGTAGGCGCCCGTACGCTGCCGGTTCTCCAGCTTAAGGTAAATCGAGTTCCCGGTGAGTTCAGAGAAGGTTTCGGACCGCGTGCAAGGGGAAACCTGGATCGATTCTCGAACCCGGACGAGGGCCGCCTGGATGTCGGAGAGAGTGACCATTTGAGCGTTAGCCGGAGCGGGAGTCGCCATTTTACTGAGTAACGTCTTCCTCCCTTCACGATACAGGACGGTCGAAAATGTCCTCTGACAATCGGCTTTGGACTGCTGCAGAAAAACGCATACACCGCATCGAAAATGACGATTGTACTTGGACAGGCCTTTCACGCTAAACAAGTAGTATGGAGGAGAGTCGCCTCACATTCTCGACCGATCATGATGCCTGCGGCGTGGGTTTCATCGCCCAGTTGGGCGGAGCCGCGTCTCATACCATGGTCGAACGAGGCATCGAGGCCCTGACGCGCCTGGCTCATCGCGGCGGCGTCGACGCCGATGGCCGCAGTGGCGACGGCGCTGGCCTGCTGGTTTCGCTCCCCAAGGCTTTCTTCCGCAAAGCGGGTGGCGCCGACGGGCTTGATCTGCCCCACGAGTTCGGCGTCGGCATGGTGTTTCTTCAGCGTGGCCACGAAAAGCAGGCGGAGGATGACGTTCGCACCGCAGCCGCGAAATTCGGCCTCTCCTTGCTCGGCTGGCGCCCCGTCCCCACCGATCCCTCCATCTTAGGACCGCGCTCGTTCGAGTCGCTGCCAGTTGTCCGGCAATGTTTCGTTGCGCCGCGCCGCAAAACCTCCAACTTCGAGTTGCAGCTCTTCCGGTTGCGGCAGGAACTCGAAAGCGTTTCCCCGTCGGCCTATTACTGCTCGCTGTCGTCCCGAACCATCGTCTACAAAGGGCTGCTCACGCCTGAGCAGTTAGCTGCTTTCTATCCCGACCTGAGCGATCCCGAGTTCGCCAGCACGTTTGTCGTTTTCCACCAGCGCTATTCCACCAACACGCAGCCTAGCTGGTCGCTGGCCCAACCCTTTCGCTTCGTGGCGCACAACGGCGAGATCAACACCATCACCAGCAATCGGCGATGGTTCCAGGCACGCGGAGCGGCATTACGCCGCCGGCTTGGCCTGCGAGATAACGCAAGACTGCTGCAGCCGCGCATGAGCGACTCCGCAAGTTTTGACAACGCGCTGGAAGCCCTGGTGCGCAGCGGTTCCAGCGTCGCTGAGTCTGCGTTGCGCTTGGTTCCCCCGGCATGGGAACACGACGAGCATCTCAACGCCAGCTTGCGCCAATTCCTCGCCAGCAGCGCGCCTGAGCAAGAGCCTTGGGACGGTCCCGCGGCTCTGATCTTCACGGACGGCCAGGTTGTCGGCGCCAAGCTCGACCGCAACGGCCTGCGGCCCCTGCGCTATACGCTGACCGCGGATGGGTTGCTGATCGTCGGCTCCGAGGTTGGCATCGCAGATCTCACCGACAAGCAAGTTGTCGAACGCCAGCGCCTTGGCCCCGGCGAAATGCTGATTGCCGATCCGGCCACCGGAACCTTTTTCCGGCCAAAGGATATTGCCCGGCTCGTGTCCGTGCTGGCAGATGACGGTCGGGTCACGACTACGATTCCGCCAAAGCATCAAGCCGAGCCGACCATCCTTGATGCCAACCGCTTGATGGCGGCCTTCGGCTGGACCGAAGACCAGTTCCGCATGCTTTTCCACCCCCTCGTGGAACACGGTCAGGAGCCCCTGTGGAGCATGGGCGACGACGCGCCTCCGGCTTTCCTTTCCACCCTGCCGCGCCCGCTTTGGGATTACTGCAAGCAGCGCTTTGCCCAGGTTACTAATCCGCCCATCGATCCCCTGCGCGAGAGCCACGTCATGTCGCTCGACGTGTACCTCGGCAAGAACACAAAGCTGAGTTCTCCGGTGCTCGATGTGGGACAGATGGACGGGATCGTGGAAGCGCTGTCGCCGATCCACTGCATCGACTTCACTTTCGACGCAGCGGGAGGCACTGAAGCCGGCCTTCAGGCACTGGCCAGAATCCGTGAAGAGGCACAAACCGCGGCAGCGAGCGCCGCTGCCATCCTGCTGACCGACGATGGACTGACTGACAAACGGGCCGCTCTGCCCGCGCTGTTGGCCACTTCTGCGGTGTGGCGGGTCATGACCGAAGCTGGCGCGTGGAGTGTGCCCCTGATTGTGGAAACTGGCCAGGTCGTCGATACCCATCACGTTGCTCTGCTGATGGCCGCTGGAGCGAGCGCGGTGCATCCTCATCTGGCCTTGAGCATGGCCGCGCGGGTCGACGTCAACGGCCCCGCTCGCTATCGCGCCGCCGTGGAGAAAGGTCTGCGCAAGGTGTTGGCGCGCATGGGCATCTCCACCATGAACAGCTACCGCAACAGCCAGATCTTCGAGACCATTGGCCTCGACGCATCGGTCTGCCAAGAATTTTTCGAAGATGCGGGGCATACGCTCGACGGCAAAAAACTGACTGACTTACTGCGGGATTGCCTCTCTTGCCACGCCGCAGGCTTCGGGTCTTCTGCCGCAGAGTTCCGTGATGCCGGGTTATATCGCTTTCGTCGCAACGGCGAGCAACACGCCAGTTCTCCTGACCTTGTAAGGCGAATGCATCGCTTCATCAAGTCTCCGACCCCGCAGAATCAGGCGGCCTTGGCCGTGCTCTCGGATGACAGAAAGAACGTTGCGGTGCGGGACTTGCTCGAGGTGCGCCCCACCCAGCCCCTGTCCCTGGACGAGGTCGAGAACGAGGCTTCCCTGCTCAGCCGCTTCAGCACGCAGGCCATGTCGCTGGGTGCAATTTCACCGGAGGCCCACCAGACTCTGGCCATTGCCATGAACCGCCTGGGTGGACGCAGCAACACCGGCGAGGGCGGTGAAGATCCGAGTATTTATTACGATCGCCCAGAGGCCAACAACCGTGTGAAGCAGGTGGCTTCAGCGCGATTTGGCGTGACTGCGGAATATCTGGTGCACGCCGACGAAATCGAAATCAAGATGGCGCAAGGCTCCAAGCCCGGCGAGGGCGGCCAACTGCCATCCACGAAAGTTACGCCGTACATCGCACGTCTGCGGCACGCCGTACCAGGGACCGCCCTCATCTCGCCGCCGCCGCACCATGACATTTACAGCATCGAAGACCTGGCGCAACTGATCTACGATCTGCGCGCCGTCAATCCGAACGCGCGCATCGGGGTCAAGCTGGTTTCCAGTTCCGGAGTCGGCGTGATCGCAACCGGAGTGGCCAAGGCGGGCGCCGATGTGATCACGATCGCAGGTCACGATGGCGGCACAGGCGCATCACCGCTCACCTCCATCAAGAACACTGGCCTGCCGTGGGAAATTGGTTTGCGCGATGCGCATGCCGCGCTGGTGCGAGCGGGCCTGCGCGCGCGCGTGAGATTGCGTGTGGATGGTGGCCTCAAATTTGCCCGCGATGTGGTCGTCGCCGCGCTGCTGGGCGCAGAGGAGTTTGGCTTCGGGACGTCAGCTCTGCTGGCCATCGGCTGCGTTATGGCGCGGCAGTGTCACCTCAACACGTGCCCGGTCGGCATCGCGACCCAGGATGAAAACCTCCGAGCCCGCTTTACCGGAAACCCGGAGATGGTGGAAACGTTCTTCCGCGCACTGGCCGGGGATGTCCGCCAACTGCTCGCGGGAATGGGGGCAGGGTCGATCGATGAAATCCTGGGTGCGGTTGACCGGTTGCGGCCGCGCTCGCCAGAAGCCGAGCACAGCGTGACCTCGCTGTTGCAACCTGTGCTCGATCCACCCGCGCAATTTCCCTGTCCGCATGAAGACAGCAGCGCGCTCCACGTTGAACTGAATCGAGTAGTGGACCACCTGGAGTCGCTTTCCACGCGTCCCTATCGTTTTTCCATCACCAGCGAGGACCGGGCCGTGGGCGCGCACTTCAGCGGCGAAGTCCTGCGCCGCATGGGACCTTCGGCTCTGGAGATGAGTGGCGTCGATTGCGAGTTCAGCGGTATCGCTGGCCAGAGCTTTGGCGCGTTTCTCATTTCGGGCGCGAATTTCCGGCTGACGGGTGAGGCGAACGATTACGTGGGCAAGGGTCTGTGCGGCGGCAGCATCGCCATCACCGCGCAAGCGGAAGCGTCAGAACGTGGCGACGTTCTCGTAGGAAATACCGTGCTCTACGGCGCCACGTCCGGCGAGCTGTTTGTCGCTGGCCGGGCGGGAGAACGCTTCGCAGTGCGCAACAGCGGCGCACTTGCCGTGGTTGAGGGTGTGGGCCGCCACGGATGCGAATATATGACCGCCGGCGTGGTGGTGATTCTTGGTTCCGCGGGCGCCAACCTGGGAGCGGGGATGACCGGCGGCCTAGCCTATCTGTTGCGGGCGGAAGCTGATGACAGCGCAAGCCACGATCGCATGAATCGCGACTCTGTGCGCCTCGCTACGCTCGAACCCGAAGAAGAAAAATGGGTGCGCCGCATTCTGCACCGGCACTTACAACTCACCGGCAGCCCCCGAGCCGCCGAAGTTCTGTCCCACTCCGCTCTACCGCTGCTTCGGGTTGAGCCCCTTTTGCCACCGTGCTCGACCGACGATACTTGGGCTTCGATTCTTTCGCGGCTCGCGGCTCAGGAAGCGCGCAGCTTCGGTCGCGGCAAGCCCGTCACTTCCGAGAGATCAGTTGTGCAGTGAGACGATCGAGGGCTCCGACTACACCCACCGTAATTGCACAGATGCCAAGTTCGCTGTACTCTCCTACTAACCAATGGATTTCGACCAGCTCATTACATTTCTGGAAGTCGCCCGGCAAGGCAGCTTCTCCCGCGCCGGGGAAAAAGTGTTCCGTTCCCAGTCCGCGGTCAGCGCGCAGATTCGCCAACTCGAACAGGAGTACGGCGACCGCCTTCTGGACCGCTCGGGCAAGACCGTCAAATTGACTCCTGCCGGTCAGGTCTTCCACGAATACGCCCTGCGCATGAAGAAGCTGCGCGACGAATCGCTGGTGGCTGTCGCCGACCACGGCCACACGCCGCGCGGCACACTCCTGGTGGGCGCCAACGAGGCCACCTGCCTTTATGTTTTGCCCGAGGTTTTCGGAGAGTACTGCCGCCGATATCCCGATGTGCAGATCAGCATCTATCGCAACTTCACCTACAAGATCGTGGAGAAATTGGAGAACGGCTCTCTCGACGTAGGCGTACTTAGCCTGCCTGTCCAGTCTCCCAGCTTGAAGGTTCAGGCGATCTACCGCGACCGGTTGATGCTCATGGTGAGCCCCAAGAATCCACTCGCAAAGTTAAAGGCCGCGCACATCAGTGAGGTGGTGAAGTATCCTCTGCTTCTCCCCAAGACTGGTCACACGCGCCGGCTGCTGGATAAGATTTTCCGCGAGTACAACACCGAGCTCAAGGTCAGAATGGAGCTGCCCAGCATTGGGATGATCAAAAGCTTTGTGGCGGCCGATCTTGGCATCTCGCTGATCAGCGCGTCTTTTGCCCGCGATGAAGTGGCGGCGGGCCGCGTCAAACTGATCGAACTGGAAGGCGCTGAACTCTGGCGGGAACTCGGATTGGCCTACCGCCGCGACCGCACGCTTTCCGTCGCCACCAAGACCTTTGTCAGTGTGGTCCGGCAGCTCTCAGACCATCTCAAGAAAACGGATGCCTCGGCGCACCCGTAGACTCTTCCTCAATCGTCTAGTCGGTCACGCGGCGCTCTTACGTCGTCCTTTCACACCCTGAAGAACCGTCGCCGGAAGCTGCAGCACCCGGATCTTCGAGTCCTTCTTGGTGGTGACGTGAACCGCGATCCCATCTGCCTCCGGAAACGGGTCTGAAACGACTTCAAATTCCTCGCCGTAAAGACGAACCCGCCCGGAAGCCGCATATCCTAGATGTTTGACGTGAGCGCAGATTTCCGAAACAGAAGGGGATTCAAGATTGCGACTGGTCATGATAGCCCGATTATAGTCCTCCGCCCGAACCTGTACTAGGGCAGGATTCTGAAGTCACTAAAGCGATTCAACTGAGCTGCAATGACTGATTCTCGTAGTCGAATCAATGGCTTAGCCCGTTACCAGACCTTGCACACTTCCGCTGCCGGCTTCACCATTGGTTGTCCGGGTTTGCAGGAGAAGGCCTCCGCAAAATTGGGCATGTTCACCACCACCCCGTTAATGCGGTAGCGCGCGGGCGAATGTGGATCGGTCATGGCGCGCATACGCATGTCCTCGGGACGCTCATTGGCGCAGTCCCACTGCGCGAATCCAATGAAGAATCGCTGCTCCGGAGTGAGGCCGTCCATAGGCTGCAGGTTCTTATCTTTGGTGGCATCTTTCCAGGCCATGTAAGCCAGAATCTCGCCACCTAGATCAGCAACGTTTTCACCCAGCGCCAGCTTGCCGTTGATGTGGACATCTTCCACCGAAATGTACCCGGAATACTGATCGTCCACGCACTTGGTGCGGGCGTCGAACTTCTCGCGGTCCTCCTTGGTCCACCAATCTTTCAGATTTCCCTTGGCGTCAAACTGGCTGCCCTCATGGTCGAAGCCATGGGTAAGTTCGTGGCCAATGGTCCCGCCCGTGTTGCCGTAGTTCGGTGCGTCATCCATTTTCGGATCGTAGAGCGGTGGCTGCAGCACGCCGGCGGGAAAGTTGATGTCGTTCATCTGCGGGTTGTAGTAGGCGTCCACGGTGGGGGCGGAGATGTCCCATTCGCCGTGATCGACAGGCTTGCCGATCTTGTTGATGTCGCGGCGAGTCTCGAATTCATGGGCGCGCTCCACGTTGCCCGCAAAATCATCGCGCACGATTGTGACCGAGCTGTAGTCGCGCCACTTGTCCGGATAGCCAATCTTGTTGCGGATTCCCGCCAGCTTCACCAGCGCCTGCTGCTTGGTCTCCGGGCTCATCCAGTCGAGTGCGCGGATGCGCTGCCCCATGGCGTCCTCGATGCGTTTCACCATGTCGAGCGTGCTCGCCTTGAGTTCCGGAGAGAACACTTTGGCCACATAAACCTGGCCCAGCGCCTCGCCCAGATCGTAGTCGACATACTGCACGCAGCGTTTCCAGCGCGGGTGCAGCTCTTTGGCGCCGCGCAAGTACTTGCGGTAGAACTCGAAGTTTTCTTCGACGAACTTGGAGGAAAGATACGGAGAAGAAATGTCGGCCACGTGGAAGCGCAGATAGGTCTTCCAGCTGTCGACGGGTTCGGAAGCCAGCAGCGTGCTCAGTTCCTTGATGAATTCGGGAGCGTCCACGTTGAGAATGGGAAATTCCGGATACCGCATCTCGTGGTAGTAGGCGACCCAATCAAAGTTGGGAGCAAGCTGGCTGAGATCGGCCAGCTTCATCTTGTGAACCAGCTTGTGCGGATCGCGGCGCTCGACCCGCGTGAGCGAAGCCTTGGCCATGGCGGTTTCCAACCGCATGACGGTCTCGGCGTTCTTCTTCGCATCGGCTGGGCTGTCGCCAAGTAGCTCGAAAACCTTCTGCACGTGCAGCAGGTAGTGCTCGCGCGTTTCTTTCGACTTGGCATCTTCCTTGGTGTAGTAGTCGCGATCGGGCATGCCCAGGCCGCCCTGATCGACATCAGCGATCACGTTCTCAGAGTTGTCTGGATCCTGGTTTGAGCCGGCGGCAAACAACATGGAACTGCTGTAGGAATACCGGGAGTAAGTCAACTGCAAATGCGCCACCACGGGCGTGAGATCTTTCGCCGACTTGATCCGCGCGATGGCCTCAAGTTCGGGCTGAATCGCCGAGAGACCGCGCTTTTCTACCGCTCCCTCGTCCATGCAAGCGGCGTAAAAGTCGCCAATCTTCTGGGTCACGGCATTCCGCTGGGCTTTCCCCGGGTGATCGGGCTGGGCCGCCTGCTCCAGCATGCCGCGCAGGAAGACCAGGTTGTCCTGGTAGAGCTTGCCGTAGACCGACCACGAAGTCTGATCCGGCGGGATGGGATTCTTCTTCTGCCAGCCCCCGCAGGAGTAGTGGTAGAGATCCACGCAAGGATCGACCGACTTGTCCATCGACGAAAGGTCGAGACTGGGACTGTAAGGCAAAGCTGGTGAGGCAGACGGCGTTTGAGCGTTGGCCAGAGATAGAGTCACCACCAGAAACAGCGACAGGCATAACGAATGTAGGCGCATATTCACCTTGGACTGGAATGATTAGAAAAAGTTTGGCAAGCCATGGTACTGGAGAGTTAAGGCGCCAGCAAGATTCTGGCGTCGATGGTCAGAAAGATGGAGCGGGAGACCGGGATCGAACCGGCGACATCCAGCTTGGGAAGCTGGCGTTCTACCGCTGAACTACTCCCGCTCACGGGCACGATGGACGGCCATCTCCGCGTAAGCCAACCAAAGTCTAGCACTGCAGCACGCCCGAGACAATCGCTTCGAAACCGCCGGGGCAAACTCGAATCGAGTCGTTGGCTGGTAGACTGCCTCTAGAGAATAACAATGTCATCCCCCAGAAAACACGCGTCCGGCGTCCCCAGCGATCAGCCCGCAATCCCCGAGCCTTCCTTCTCGGAGCGGGCGCGCACCCTGATGTACTTGGGCCGCATTGGCAGCCTTTCCACGGTTTCGCGCAAACAGCCCGGCTTCCCTTTCGGCTCGGTGATGCCCTACGCGCTCGACGCAAACCGGCGTCCCATCTTCCTTATCAGCAGCATGGCCATGCACACGCAGAATCTGCAAGCGGATCCCCGCGCCAGCCTGCTGGTAACGCAGCCTGATGCCAGCGGCGATCCGCTGGGCGCATCGAGAGTCACAGTCATAGGAAATGTTCTAACCATTCCCAAGCCCGAGGTGCCGGACGCGCGCACCCTCTACCTGGAGCACTACGCCAACAGCAAGTACTGGGTGGATTTTGAAGATTTTTCCTTCTACCGGATGGATGTGCTGGACGTTTACTACGTGGGTGGCTTCGGCGTAATGGGCTGGGTGCAGGCATCGGATTACGGCCAGGCACAACCCGACCCGCTGGCCGATTCCGCGGTAGGCATCATCGAACACATGAATACCGACCACAAAGATGCGCTCATCCTGCTGGTCAAAGCGTGCGCCGGGATCGTGGCTCAGGAAGCCGCAATGACGTCCGTCGACCGGCTCGGCTTTCATGTGCGACTGAAAACCGCGGAAGGCATGAAGGGTGCACGCATCGCGTTCCTGCGGGAAGTCAACAACCCAGGGGAAGTCAGAAAAGTTCTGGTGGAGATGGTGCATCAGGCGCGGCAACCGCATTGACGCAGGGTTGTTTCCGGCCAGGTTTCCCGCAAATGAAAATGCCCGCGATCCTTTCGAATCGCGGGCACCTTGTTGTCACTCAGAGAGTGGTCGCTTAGACAGCCTGGACGTTCTCCGCCTGCCAGCCCTTGGGGCCCTTGGTCACGTCAAACTGCACGGTTTGGCCTTCTTGCAAGCTGCGGAAGCCGCCTGCTTGAATCGCGGAGAAATGCACGAAAACGTCTTCGCCATTTTGACGGCTGATAAAGCCATAGCCCTTGGCGTCGTTAAACCACTTCACTGTTCCTTGTTCTGCCATTGTCGATAGTCCTATTCTTGTTTCTTTTGGATTGTGCTGAGAAGATTCGCTGCTAGAGAGGGGGTGACGCTGGTTCGCGATACCGACCTGCAATTGCGTGTGAGTCAAACTTAGCCATTCACATTATACACACCCAACCCAGAAAAGTGCAGGAAATATTGCGCCCCCGCCGGCCCCCAAATACGCCCCCAGCGATTTTGCCGAATGGATTACTATGTTCGCTTGCAGTTTGCTCAGTCGCGTACTATAAGGATCACCTTCACTCATGCCAGGGAAACCTTTGAAGCTTACCCCCAACCGTCGCTCGTTCCTCAAGACCACGATTGTCGGCAGTGCGGCCGCGACCTTGATCCCGCTTTATCCCGCGCTCGGCGCTGCGCGTGAGACGGCCTCGAGCGTCCCGACTCCTGAGATCAAATCTTTCGAACTCGACGAAATCACCATCGCCGACCTGCAGGAGGGAATGCAGTCCGGCAGGTTCACGGCACGTTCTCTGGTTGAAAGGTACTCCGCTCGCATCGAAGAAGTTGATAAACGTGGCCCAGCAATCAATAGCATTATCGAACTGAATCCCGACGCAGTCTCCATCGCCAGCGCCCTCGACCAGGAACGGAAGGCGAAAGGCCCACGCGGCCCTCTGCACGGCGTCCCCGTGCTGATCAAAGACAACATCGATACCGCAGATAAAATGATGACCACCGCCGGCTCGCTCGCTCTTGTCGGATCGAAGCCCACGCGAGACTCGTACGTGGCCCAGAAGCTGCGCAGCGCCGGGGCTGTCATCCTGGGCAAGACCAATCTCAGCGAATGGGCGAACATTCGCTCCAGCCACTCCACCAGCGGATGGAGCGGCCGCGGTGGTCTAACAAGGAATCCCTACGCCCTCGATCGCAATCCCTGTGGCTCCAGCTCAGGCACCGGCGCGGGCATCTCCGCCAACTTATGTGCAGTTGGGATCGGCACCGAGACGGACGGCTCGATCGTCTGCCCGTCGTCCTCGAATGGACTGGCTGGAATCAAGCCCACGGTCGGCCTTGTCAGCCGCAGCGGCATCATTCCCATCTCTCACAGTCAGGACGGTGCCGGCCCCATGTGCCGCACCGTGCGCGACGCCGCGATTCTGCTGGGTGCGCTCACTGGACTGGACGCCGACGATTCGGCGACCGCTGCCAGCGCCGGCAAGTCCTATACCGACTACACCCAGTTCTGCGACTCCAACGGCCTCAAAGGCGCCCGCATCGGCGTGGCCAGAAAATACTTCGGCTTCAGCGATCCCGTCGATGCCCTGATGGAGCAAGCGCTCGACGTCCTGAAGAAACAAGGAGCGACGCTGGTCGATCCCGCGGACATTGAAACTCTGGGTAAGTTCGACGACACCGAGTTGTTGGTCTTCATGTATGAACTTAAGGTCGACCTGAATGCCTACCTCTCGCGCCTTGGCCCCAACGCCCCAGTCCGCACCTTGAAAGACATCATCGACTTCAACGATCGCAACCGGCAGAAAGAGATGCCTTACTTCGGCCAGGACTTATTTCTGAAAGCTGAGGCTAAAGGCCCGTTGACTGAGAAGGCCTATCTCGAGGCGCTCGACAAGAACCACCAACTCGCCCGCACAGAAGGCATCGACGCCACCATGGATAAGTATCACCTCGATGCCATTGTCGCCCCCACCGGCGGCCCAGCTTGGCTCACGGATCTCGTCAACGGCGACCACGTAGCCGGCGGCAGCTCCAATGCCGCCGCCGTCGCGGGCTATCCCAATATCAACGTGACTGCCGGATTCATCTCGGGTCTGCCAGTTGGAATCTCATTCTTCGGGCGCGCCTGGAGCGAACCGACTCTTATCCGGATGGCGTTCGCTTTCGAGCAAACTACAAAGGCTCGTCAAGCTCCGCGCTTCTTGTCTACTATCGGCGCAGGATAACTAACCGCCGCCTATCTCCGTTTCTGCATCTGCCCGGTTCTCCAGTATCCCCTCCTCGCCACATTCCTCTGACTTACAGTCATTCCTAATAAACCCTTCTAATGAATCCCAATGAAATGCATTCCCGTGTTAGCCTTACCTGCAAGGGGGTATCAATGATGATGAACAAAGTAGTTCTTTCCCTGCGAAAAGAGTACTCCCGCCTTGAAAAAGAGATGGGACAAGTAGGGAAAGCGCTCGACGCTCTCGGCCATGCCGGCGGGAAGAAGCTCAAGACCACAGGCCGTACCTTGAGCAAAGACGCCCGCAGGCGCATTGCCGAAGCGCAAAAACTACGCTGGGCGAAAGTCCGCAAGGAAGCCGCCAAGCTAGTCAAGTCGTAGGTTGAGCCATGCTTTCGCAAGCACCGCAGCCGGCCTCGTTCGTAACTTCTCCCAAAACTTGCGGACGAGGCCTAAGCTTCGGAAATGAACCTCGATAAAGCAGGTCCGGAACCTGACTAAGTCCAGCGAAACCACCTTAGCGCCAGCACAAACGAGATACCACCCCACAGAAACATCACCAGCAGCCTCGGCCATTGATGGATCAGCGGTGTGCCCTCGAGAATGCTGGCTCTCAGCCCGTCGTTCAGAGCGGTCAGCGGCAGCGCCTTGATCAGCGGCTGGATCACCGCGGGAAAGCGCTCGTAGGAGAAGAACACGCCGGAAAAAATCCACATCGGCATCATGACAAGATTCATGATCCCGCTTACACTTTCAATCTTCTGAGCCCGGCTGGCGGTCAGCAATCCTACTCCGCCAAAACAGATCGCACCTACAGCCCCCAGAAACACAATTGCCAGGATCGATCCCAGCACTCGCATATGGAACACGAGGACCCCGAGTGTGAGCAGCAACCCAATTTCAATAATCATCAGCACCAGACGGCTCGACAGCAGGGCCAGCAGGAAGTCCCCCCGCCGCATGGGCGTACCCACGAAGCGCTTGAGCAGTTTGCGCTGGCGCATATCCACCAGGGCAAATCCAATGCCCCACATGCCGGAGTTCATCAGATTCATCCCCAGCAATCCGGGAATTAGAAAATCGATGTAGCGCGAACCTGGCTCGGAAGAAGTCACCAGCGTGGTTGCGACCACATCTTTGCGCCCAGCTGCCTTCTGCAGCGCATCGTCCACTTCAGCGCGGGCCAGTACGCTCTCGGGCCGCGCCGGATCGTAGCGATAGCGCAGTCCTCCTGCGGCGTCCGGTTCGATGACGAGATCATATTTCCCCAGCCGGAAGCCCTTGCGCGCGGTTTCACCATCCAGCACATCGACCTTAAAAGCCGCGTGCCGCGGAGAACGCTGCAGCAGAGCGTCCGTCTCCTGCGCCCCAGTTCCTGTCACAATCGCAACCGAAGACGCATCCCCAGGCTTGTTGCGAAAGGCAATCCCGAGGCCCACCGCCAACAACAGCGGAAACACAAATACCCAGAACACGACCTCCGGCTCGCGCTGCAACTCCAGCATGCGCGCCATCAGCAGGTGAAGGTATCCCGCCCAGCGGCCGTTTTTCTTGGGCGGCCGCTTCCGCGGAACCGTTGCTTCTACCATGGGAGATGGCTCTGCCACACTCATAAAGCGAATCCCAAACAACGTGTCATCCCGAGCGAAGCGAGGGACCTTGGTTCCTGCCGGCACCACCAGTTTTGCCGTCACCTGGCAAACACCATGGTCCCTAGCTCCGCTCGGGATTACAAAAGTAGCGCGAAATTGCTATCGCGCCTCCGGTTTCCACTTATTCAAAAACTCTAGCAGCGCCTCCGGGGTAAGCGATCGTGCGTCCTCGAATTCCCCATTCTTCTGGCTGACGACCACCTTGCCGTCACTTTCGATCACCGCCAGCACCGGCACGCCCTTATCCAGCGGCGTTTGAAACTCTTTGGCCACGTCGGCATTCTTTTTCCCGTCGTCTCCAATATCCACATGCACGACTTCATAACCCGTCATGACCGACGCGAAATCGAGTTGATGGAACGCCAGATCGAGGACGTGGCAGTCGTAGCACCAGTTCGCGCCAAACACGAGCAGAATGCGCTTATGTTCTTTTGTAGCCTTTTCCTCTGCTTCTCTGATCTCCGCGCGCGCATCGGCATCCGCTGGGTAGAGGTCCTTCTTCATGTCTGACGGCTGCTTCAGGTGAGGCGCATCCGTTCTTTCGGCGCCCATAATTCGCCACTGCCCTCCCTGCTTTTGCCAGCCTTGGGCGTCGGTCACGCTCATCGTCTGGCCATTGGGCAGCCCTGTTTGCACTTCGGCTTTGAAGATGACACTCTCAGCGCCCGGCCGTTCCTTCATCCGCACGATTTCCATTTTCATGCTTCGCGCCTTGAGCGCCAGCCAGAAACTTACGTCCGCATCGGCTCCTGCCGTATGGCCGTTGGCCTCAATCTCCGCTGCCGGATCGGTGCTGTAGAACGATTTCAAAGCGGCAGCGTCGCCGGCGATGACCGCCGTCTTCCACTGATCCAGCGGAGGAAAACCGGTCGACTCGTCAGCCACCGCAGTCTGAGCAAAGGCATGTAGCCCGCCAAGCATCACAGCCGCAGTTAAGAACACAACGATGACGCAGTGAAAATGTACCCTCACAGTTGTGTCCATCCTTTCACTAGGCCTCACTCTTCTCGCAGATGCCGCCCGGTCAGCCGCACGAACACATCTTCCAAACTGGCCTGCCGCGTGGTCAGATGCTGCAACGCACTTCCCTGCTTGCCGACCGCATCCAGCAGCGCTGGAATGGTTAGATGCGGCTCCCTGACACTCAGGGCTACCATGCCGTCATCCTCGCGCACGGACTCGACGCTGGGCAGTGCGCGCCAGCCCGCAAGCGCCGCCCCATCGGAATTTCCACTGACAGCGAACTCCACCACGTGATGCCCGCCCAGACGCTCAATCAAATCTGGCGGCGAACCCTCGGCGATGATCTGCCCGTGGTCGACAATCGCCAGCCGGTCGCACAGCCGCTCGGCCTCGTCCATGTAGTGCGTAGTCAGTAGCACCGTACCGCCGGCGCGCTGAAACTCGCGCACGATGTCCCACAACTGCCGTCGGCTTTGGGGGTCGAGGCCGGTCGTCGGCTCATCCAGGAACAGAATCTTCGGATTACACACCAGCGCCGTCGCCACCGCCAAGCGCTGCCTCTGCCCGCCGGAGAGCTTGCCCACCCAGGCGTCGGCCTTCTCCGTAAGCTGCAACTGCTCCAGCACTTCATCGGACGACCGCGGCTCGCGATAGAAGCTGGCAAATAGTTCGACGGTTTCGCGCACAGAAAGTTTCTCGGAAAGCCGCGTCTCCTGTAGCGAAATACCCAGCCACTCCCGCATCTCGCGCGCATTCTCGCGCCAGGAGTGGCCGAGAATCGACACCTCACCCGAAGTCGGCTCCAGCAGCCCCTCCAGGATCTCAATGGTCGTCGTCTTCCCGGCTCCATTGGGGCCCAGCAGGCCGAAGCATTCGCCGGTTTGAATCTCGAGGTTCAGCCCGCGCACGGCCTCAACTTTGCCGTCATAGGTTTTGCGGAGATCGCGGCATTGGATGGCTACCGACATGTTTGTCGATTTTATCGGAACCGTGTGGGGCGCGTCCCGAGGCTACGTCGCTCTGTTAAAATACCGCATCGCCGGCTTTGCTGCCGGCATCTTGATTCCCATGCGCACCCTCAAGCGCGGCTTCACTTGACGGCATTCCCTCTAAGACGCCCGTGCGTCGTTTCCAACCAAGTCCCCGTTCTCGGTACTCTCTTGAGAGCATGAAAGGAAGTCGGCTATGCTGCGCAAGCTTTGCGTTTTGTCGTCTCTGTTCCTCCTTTTCTCTCTGTCCGCCTTCGCCCAGGAGTCTCGACACTTCACGTTTCACTACGCCTTCACCGTTAGGAATCTTCCCGCTGGGAAGAAGGTGCGAATCTGGATCCCCGCAGCCCACTCCGACGCCTATCAAGAGGTAAAGATCGTCTCAACTCAAGGCGACCTGCCATTGAAGAAGACAACCGAGTCCAAATACGGCAACCAGACCTATTATGCCGACACCAGTTCCCCGCAGCCCGAACTGCACTTCGACCTGGAATATGACGTGATCCGCCATGAGCGTGTCGCGTTGGGGCACACCGCGTCGCACGTGTCGTCGGTTTCGCTTTCAGCCACAGAAAAGCAGCAAGACCTGCAACCCGACGCCCTGGTCCCCGTCACCGGTTTGCCCGCCGATCTCGCGGCCAGGGTCACTCAGGACAAAACTGAGCCGCTAGACAGAGCGCGCGCTATCTACGACTACGTTTTCAGCACCATGCGCTATGACAAGACGGGAACCGGCTGGGGACACGGGGACGTTCTCTATGCTTGTGATGCCAAGAAAGGCAATTGCACCGACTTCCATTCCCTCTTCATCGCCATGGCTCGATCCCAAGGCATCCCCGCCCGCTTTGAGATTGGATTTCCTCTGCCAGCCGACAAGCATTCCGCCCAGATCGCCGGCTACCACTGCTGGTCCGATTTCTGGATTAACGGCAAAGGATGGATTCCCGTCGACATCTCCGAAGCCTGGAAGCATCCCGAGAAGCGCGACTACTTCTTCGGTTCGCACGACGTGAACCGGATTCAATTCAGCATGGGCCGCGATCTGCGATTGAATCCGCCGCAAGAGGGTAAGCCGCTAAACTATTTCGTCTACCCTTACGTGGAGATCGATGGGCGGGAATTTCCGAATGTAGAGTTGGCCTTCTCGTTCGCCGACGCCGAATCAGCCGTGGCCACAAAATAATTCAGCACTGCTAACAATCCCTTACGACCAGCGGCCCGCTATGATCTCCCCGGGTCCACTCCCGGGCTGGGGCGAATCCGGTGGCGGCGGGGGCGGCAGCGGTAAAGGACCATTCGCCGGACCGGGCACGTCTACCGAATCTTCTCCCGGGCGTCGCAGACTTGGAGCCTTCGCCGGACGTTCAACCGGCTCCTTTTTGGCCTCTCGCTCCGGCTGTTGTAGCACCACTTCCTTCTCCGTGCGCACAATCTTTTCGCCGTCCACCTTCATGGTCTCCACTCGCACTACTTCATCTCCCACAATGCGCACGAAGTCCACATCCGCCGGAGGTTCACCGTAAATCCATTCTTCGTATTCCGTCTCTCCTTCCCGTTCCCGCACTTTCTTGGGCGGCCGGCCTTTGGCATGAACCACCATTTCCTGATTCATCCCCACCAGCACGTGATGCGCCTGGATGGCCTCCTTGACCTTGGGTGGCACGGTGTCCAGATACGCGAGCTCCTTGCTCCGGGCATTGAAGTTGAGTACCGGATACAGCAGGGCCCGCAATTGCTGATCGGTCATCTCCGGAACATACTTGCCGAAATAGAGGTCCACAAACGATCCGTGTGCATTTGCCTCTGGATCGCCCGATCCTGGCGTTATCCCCGGACCGTTGGCCCCGGAAATCTCCACCCGCTGATACCACTTCTTCCGGCGTATCGGGCCGCCATTGATCTCGAAATGAATGTGGTCACTCTTGATCTGAACCCGGGAGATGTGCACGGGATCCCCGGGTTTTATGGCCGGCCCCCAAATAGCCAGCGCCTGGCGCATTTGTTCGCCATTGGGCGTGATCACGCCCTCCTTCAACTGCAGCCCCTTCGCACCCATGGGAAACATGCTGCGCGCATACACCAGCTGAGCTTCAAAATCACGGATGATTTGGAACCGCGTATCCCGCAACATGTGCGGCGCATCCGGAGGAAGCGCGGGAGCCACCGGCGCCGGCGGCTCATCGCTCGATGGCTGAGGAGACGCAGCGGCTGTTCCACTTTGTATTTGGGCGGGGGATGCGGCTTGACCGTAAGCGAGGAACGGGGCGAACAGGAGGGCAGAAACGGATAGAGTAATACTCTTCAAGCAGAGCATTCAACACCCCAGAGCGCGACCTTCATTATATGCGATGGAGTGAAGGGAGCAAGGGTTGCTCCCATTCAAGAATCAGACGCTCTCCGGCCCACGCTTCTTATGCTGCTGGCACTTGGTCATGATGGCGGAGCGCAGACGCGAGCGCAGATCTTCGGGCAGTTCGTAGAGCTGGGAGTCGCGATAAATCTCGATGGTCTTCTTCGTCGTGTCACAAACCACGTAGCAGTTGTGGCACCAGGAAAGATGGTTCTCCAATTCGACTTTCGTACCTTCGTCGAGCACGCCGTCCAAATAGTTGGTCAGCTCGGTCAAAAACTCAGAGCATTTCACTGGTTGCCATCTCCACGTCCATTCTCGCGTTTCTGGAAGAACCGTCCCAGGCGCTCGCGAAGCTGCAGGCGTGCCCGCAACAGCCGCGACTTCACCGCGGGCACGCTCAATTCCAGAGCCGCCGCGGTTTCCTCGGTGGAAAGTCCTTCCACGTCCCTTAGTACAAACACGGTCCGGAAGCCTGGGGGAAGGCCCTGGATCGTCTTACTCAAAATCTCCCGCAACTCCGCCTGCGTGTATTGCTGCTCGGGATTGGGGCTCCAATCCGCGATCTCACGCGGCAGCGAATCATCTTCGGTCTTTATGTCCTCGTCCAGCGAAACGGTGCGCTCGGGCTTCTTGCGGCGCAACTTCATCAACGCTTCGTTGACGGCAATGCGGACCAGCCAGGTATAAAACTTCGACTGCTCCTGGAACTTCGTGAGGTTGCTGTATGCCTTCAGGAATGCTTCCTGCACCACATCTTCCGCATCCTCGCGGTTCTGCGTGATGTGCTGCGCAATCCGAAAGACGTTGCGGTCGTAACGGCGAACCAGCTCTTCGAAGGCTGAGTCGTCGCCACGCTTGGCGGCCTGTACCAGTGTTAGCTCATCACTGACAGGCCCCTCTAGTTTGTTTTGGATGGCTCCCATTCTCTTGGAGATGCAGTATTTTGCGGGCCACGAACTGCGGGACCCAAAAGCAAACTGTTATTCTACTTGGTAACCCGAGTCTTTGCCCAATCGCTTTCACGTTTCTAGCCGGACGGGATTTGCGGTAGAGTCGAGGGGGCGGCAGGTACGCAGTCGAACACGTCCTTGCGTACTCTGGGGCGCTCCTACAAGTGCCGTATAATCAGCACTTAGGGCTCGGCTTTTGCCGGATGTTACCGAAGCGCGCGATTTCAGAGGATACGGTTCTCTAGCATGGCGGAACAGAGCGAGAAGCAGAACGAGGTGCAGCAAGCCGTCGAGCGTGCCGTGGCGCAAGCTCTGCAGGCGCAAATGCCGCGACTGCAGTCGCAGATTGTGCAGCAAGTTCTGGAAGCTTTACCGCCGCAAGAAAACGCAGCTGCCGCTCCGGCGGCCGAGGACTCCAGCTCTCTGGTTCGCGCGGTTTCCAATATCCATGCGGGTTCCACCCAGAAGGAAATCTTGCGGGCGTTTCTGGACTCGGGCAGCGATTACTGCTCACGCATCGCACTGTTCGTGGTGAAGGCGGGAACCGCGTCAGGATGGCAATCCCGCGGTTTCGGCGAAGACGAAGCGGTCAAGGATTTTCCCCTCGATCTGTCTGCCGGGCCGGTGGCGCACACCTACCAGAATCGAGTTGCAACGCCAGGCAACATCGCGGAAATGGGCGGGCGCTTCGCGGAACAGTTCGGCAGCCCGGCCAACGAGCAGGTGCTGGTGTTGCCGCTGGCACTCAAGGACAAAGTGGCGGCGCTGGTTTACGCCGACGGAGGCGACACCGGCAAGCTGGATCCGAATGCCCTAGGATTGCTGGTAATGGCAACCAGCGCATGGCTCGAAGTCATATCGCTGCGCAAGCACACCCCTCCTAAGGAAGACGGTGACGCGGCAGGCAGTGTTGGACGGACCGCTCCGCCCATACAGACGGTTTCTTCGTATTCCGATCCATTCGCGGCCCATGCGCCCATGCATCAACCAGCCCACGTTCCGGCCGAGCCAGAACCGGCGGCAGAGGTAGTCGAGGTGGCTTCAGCCCATGCCGCCACTGCGGCAGCACCAGCCGCTGCTACCGATCCCTTGGCTGGACTCTCGCCGGAGGATGCCGACGTTCATCGCAAGGCACAACGTTTCGCCCGCCTGCTGGTGGATGAAATCAAGCTCTACAACCAGGCGAAAGTTGCAGAGGGCCGCCGTCATAAGGATTTGTACGACCGCTTGAAGGAAGATATCGATAAAAGCCGTGGCACCTTTCAGAAACGCTATGGCAACACGGCAGCCGCGAGCGTGGACTATTTCCAGCAGGAGTTGCTGCGCAGCCTGGCCGAAGACGATATCTCCATCATGGGTTCGAATTTCCGCCGCTAGTCTGGGCGGCAGAGTTCTGGCAGTAAGCGTGTCTCCGCGAAAAAGAAACGTAGTGCAATCAGGTTCGAAGTGGTGGTGGGTGCTCGCAGCCGTTCTCTGCGGCTTCTTTGGCGTTCTGCTCCTTCCGGCAGAGGCGTTGCTGCAATCTGCGCCCAGTTCGCCTCCCAGCCAGACAGATACCACTCCGCAGAAACCAACTGCCCAAGAAACTCCAACCAGCAAAACCAGCGATACAGACCAAGCTCCGACCAGTAAAGCACCCGCCGCCAAGAAGCCCGCCGCCAGCGCGCCGAAGCGTCATTCCGCCACCGCCCACAAACCGCGGACGATCTCGCCGCGGGTCCGGCGCATGCGGCAAGCATTCGTGGCTTCGACCAGCCTGCGTCCCATGGCACAACAGCTTCTGCAGGATCGTTCCCTGCCAGCCTATTCCGGCGTTGAAGCCTACGCGCGGGCTCATTCCAAGGACGACGCGGGAGCCCTAGCCTGGCTAGTCGTAGGCTACGCGCATGTGCTGGATCGAGACTATGCCAAAGCCATTGATCCGCTGAGCCGTGCCAAAGCCCACGCCGGTGATCTCGGCGATTACGTTGCCTATTATCTTGGAACCTCTTATCTGCAAACGGGCCGCACGGCAGAGGCTCTCGCCACCTTGGCAGACTTTGCCAGGACACATCCGGACTCGCTGCTGGTACGGGACGCCGAGGTCCGCTATGCCGACGCGCTGCTGCTGGAGGGTCAGGCTGTGGATGCAGACAACTTGTTGGAGCAGGCCCGGCTGCCGGTGCGCTCGGACCTGGAGTTTGCGCTAGGACGAGCCTACGCAGCGTCCGGCCAAACCGCGAAGGCAGCCGAAACGCTTGCCAACATTTACTACACCATGCCAGCCGCCACCGAGGCTGATGCCGCGTATGCCGAGTTGAAAAAGCTGCCGTCCGTGCCGCCTCCAACTCCCGTTCAACTGAAAACGCGGGCCGACGCATTGATGAGCAAACACCGTTATGCAGAAGCTGCGGACGAATATCGCAGCCTGGCAAGCCAGGCCAGCACTGACGACCGTCCCGCCATGCAACTCGCCCTGGCGGACGCGCTTCATCGCGCCGGCAAGAACCACGAAGTGAAACCGGTCCTAGCTCTGCTCGCTGGTATTGGCGGTGAGACAAATGCGCATCGCTTGTACCTGCTGGGTCAGGTCGACTGGGCGGCCAACGACAACGACACCTTCTACCGCACGGTCAATGAGCTGCGCCAGGCGGCGCCGGCAAGCCCATGGCTGGAGCAGGCGCTGCTCTCCGCCGCCAACCTGCACCTGGTCCATCACGAGTACGATCAGGCGCTCGACTCATTTCGCGAGGCCCAACAACGCTTTCCCAGCGGCGCGCGCGCTTCCTACGTCCATTGGAAGGCGGCCTGGCTCACCTTGCGCCAGGGACGCAACGACGACGCCAAGAAAGCATTCGAAGAGCAGATTGCGTTGTATCCCTCCGGCGCAGAAACTCCTGCAGCGCTCTATTGGCGAGCCCGGCTGGCCGAGGAAGATAACGAGCCCCAGATGGCCCGCGCGTTTTATCAGAAGCTTTCGGACCGCTATCGCAATTTCTATTACGCGGAACTGGGGCGCCAGCGGCTGAAGCGTCTGCCTGCCTCAGCAGATGCGACGACACAATATGCTCTGCTCGATCACATCCCGCCTCTCGACAGCGCCGGCAAAGTGACGGACTCGGAACCACCGTCCGATGAATTGCACGTGCAAAAAGCGCAGCTTCTCGGCAATGGCGGGCTCGTCGATTTTGCCGTGCGCGAGTTGCAGGCCGCCGCTGCCGCCGACGGAGGCAGTTGGGGTCCGGCAGAAACCGCGCACCTCTACGACGAGACCGGACACTACGATCAAGCCATCGAAGTGATGAAGCACTCGGCGCCAAACTATTTCGCACTCGATATTCCCGATCTCCCGCGGAAATATTGGGAAGCACTTTTCCCCAAAGCCTACTGGAGCGACCTGAAGCGCAACGCCGCCGCTAACGGACTCGATCCCTATCTCGTGGCCTCGCTCATCCGGCAGGAGTCGGAGTTCAATCCCAACGCGGTTTCCCGGGCCAATGCCGTTGGCCTGATGCAGCTGCTTCCCAAGACCGGCAAACTCGTGGCTCACCAAGCAAAACTGAAGCGCTATACCGCGAGCCAACTGTACACCCCCGCGGTAAACCTCCAATTGGGCACACGCTATTTCCGCGGCATGGTCGACAAGTTCGGGGGATCGTTCGAGTACGCGCTCGCCGCCTACAACGCGGGATCAGACCGCGTCGAGGAGTGGCTGGGTCAAGGCAAGTATCGCGATCCCCAGGAGTTCGTAGAGTCGATTCCCTTCACCGAGACCCGCGAATACGTGCAGGCCATCCTGCGGAATGCCAGCGTGTACAAGCAGATCTACGGGACACCGTAGTCGGCGGAGCACTCCGCTAAATTCAGGCGCTGCCACATCCTTCATGATCGTCTCTAGCCATGGCCTAACTTGACGCCCTTCTTTGCCGTGGCACGAGCGTGCTATTTACAACACAGCTATGTTTCCGAGATTATGCGGTCAAGCAAACGCCCCATCGGGGCGCCCTGTAGACCCATCTCAAATTCAAGTGGAGGATTAAGTGAAGTATCTGAAGTGTGCCCGTTTGTTCCTGTTGGTTGTCTCAGTAGGTTCGATTCTCGCATGCAATATCGGCCAAAAGACGACCGTACTTTCGCTGGACACAATGCCCGCGTCTATCCCTGCCGGGACAACCTATGTTTTTTCGGCGTCGATCAGCCACAATAACGGTAACTTCGAGGGCGCCAACTGGACCTTAACCAGCAATGGAACCAATTGCAGCCCCACCTGCGGAAGCCTCAGCAACTATACAAACACGGGCAGCCCCGGTAACGGCGATACGACCACCATCACCTACACCGCTCCCGCCACCGTCCCCAACCCGAACTCTGTGACCATCACGGCTACGTCGGTCGAGAACACGAGCTCCTCTCAGTTTGATACGTTCACGATCACAGACTGACGAAATAAACACAAAGACAAGACCGGAAGCTGAGCGTTAGGGGAGCCGTTCGCCGAGGCCGAGCGGTTCCTTGCTCAGCTTCGAGTTCAATTCGGCTGAGAATCTTCGGTGGGGATCGATTTGTGAAACAGAATCTCCAGCACCAATAATCCCGCGCCCACCACAATCGCGCTGTCGGCCAAATTAAACACCGGCCACTGATACCGCTTCACATAAAACAGCAAGAAGTCGACCACGCGCCCGCGCGCCAGCCGGTCCCAGAGATTTCCTAATGCTCCTCCCATAATCAGCGACAAGCCAATGCCGGTGGCCAGGTGAGTGTGGTGGTTTTTCCAGAGCAACACCGAAACCACCAGCAGCGCGATCACAGAGAATGCAATCAGCAAGCCCGTCTTCCAGGGCGCGGTCGAGTCGGCAAACAGGCTGAAAGCTGCGCCGGTATTCTCGGTATGGGTGAGCCGAAAAAAGCCCGGGATGATCTGGATGTGCGAGTAAAGCCGAATGCGTTGCGCCACAAGGTGCTTCGTCCAGCGATCGAGCACGAGGACAACGAAAGCAATCAGCAGGTAGAAGACGCGTGCGGAATTCTTGGTCATTCGTAAATTTAGCCTAGCAGGTCTGGGCCTGAAAACATCTTAAACCGCCGGGGCAGCAGTACGCTCGCCTCAAGCTAACGTCCAGCTTGCTTTCTGCCGGTGTTCGGGTGTTTTCTCCGCGACCTTCGCGGCCGTCCTCGGCGACCTCCGCGATCAAGGCTTTGCAGCCGCCGAACTCCAATCAAAATCTATAACGCGGAGACCGCTGACTTGCCGCAGAGGCGCAGAGAGGCGGCCTCATTGACACGCCCCGCCGCAACCCCTACGATTCTTCGTCCAAAGGAACTCAGCCATGCTGAATCTCGCGAATCGCATCAATCTGCGCCTGCCGAAAACATTCCTGGCCCTAGTCGTTCTCGCATTGCTGAGTACGGCAGCGACCGCGCCCGTCGGCCAAGCCGATCCCGCACGCGTTCTCAACGACATCAAGGCGCTCTCCGCTCCCGAGATGGAAGGACGTGGCGCCGGCACAAAAGGGCTGGCGCGCGCCGCGGACCTGATCGTCAAGCGCTACAAAGAACTCAAGATCCCGCCGGCGGGAAGCCACGGCTATCTGCAGCCCTTCACGCTGATTACCGGAGCCACACTGAAGTCCGACAACCGCCTTGTGGTTTCCAACGTCGAGGCCAAGACTGATCTGAAAACAAATCAGGATTTCGTCCCCTTCAGCTTTTCCTCCTCCGGGCAGGTCGCCGGACCGGTGGTCTTCGCCGGCTATGGAATCACGGCCGACGAGTATCAATACGACGACTACGCCAACCTCGATGTGAAAGACAAGATCGTGCTCGTCCTCCGCTACGAGCCCACCACCTTCGCCACCAAGAGCGGCAACCAGGGCCTGACTCATCATTCGCAAACCATCACCAAGGCGATCAACGCGCGCAATCACGGAGCCCGCACAGTGGTGCTGGTCAACGGCAAACTAGGCGATGGTGAAGAGGATTTGCTTACTCGCTTCGGCAGCGTCAGCGGGCCAGAGAATGTTGGAATCGTATTTGTGCAGGTGAAGAATGCCATCGCGGAGAACTGGCTGCGATCCGCCGGAAAATCGCTGAAGGACGTGCAAGACCAGATCAACGCCGCCACCAAACCAGCGTCGTTTGCCCTCCCAGACAGTTTGCACCTCGCATTAAACGTTGACATCGAAACCACGCGAGCCACCGTGAACAACGTCCTGGCCTACCTGCCCGGGCAGACCGACGAGTACGTCATCGTGGGTGCGCACTACGACCACCTCGGACGAGGAAATGTCGACTCGCTAGCGCCCTCGCAGATCGGACAAATTCATCCCGGCGCCGACGACAATGCCTCCGGCACGGCAGGCGTGCTGGAACTGGCCCGGCTGTTGGCGCCCGAGCGCGGGCAACTGAAGCGCGGAATTCTCTTCATGGACTTCGCCGGAGAAGAACTCGGCCTGCTCGGCTCCGCTGAGTGGGTCAAAGAGCCGACACTCCCGCTCGACAAAGCCGTCGCCATGATCAACATGGACATGATCGGCCGCATCAAGGACGACAAGGTCTACATAGGAGGCGTGGGCACGGGCTCGACGTTCAAACCGATTCTGGAACAGGCGCAAAAGGAACAGGCTGACAAAGGTTCCGCGTTCAAAATCGAATACTCCGCCGGCGGCTACTCCTCCAGCGATCACACGTCGTTTGTATCCAGGAAGATTCCGGTGCTCTTCTTTTTCTCCGGCCTGCACTCCGACTATCACAAGCCCTCCGATACCTGGGACAAAATCAACGCCCCTTCCGCTGCCAAACTGCTGGACTTAGTCGGAAATGTGACGCTGCAACTGGCAAGCTCCACCGAGCGCCCAACCTTCCAGACCGTTGTCGAAGACAAACCGCCGAGCGGTGAACACAGCGGCGGATATGGACCATACTTCGGATCGATCCCCGACTTCGGAGAAACCGCCAACGGCATGAAGTTTGCCGATGTAAAGCCCGGCTCACCAGCCGCTAAGTCCGGACTAAAGGCGGGAGACGTCTTGATCCAATTCGGAGACAAACCCATCAAGAATCTCTACGACTTCACCGACGCACTCCGGCGCAGCAAAATTGGAGACGTGGTTGAGGTAAAAGTCTTGCGGGACGGGCAGCCAGTGACCGCCTCAGTGAAGCTGGAGCAGCGCAAATAAAAGAACTCGGTTCCCGCGCCCACGGCCTCTCACGGGCGAATCTTTTTCCTCGATTCCTTACTTTTCGTTTGTTCAGATTCGTGGAATGCATTTATCCTGTGGCGTCGCCTGCCTTGGCAGTCGTGTTCCATCCATATGTTTGCGAAATGCGCGCATGAGGCTCCTGAAACGCTGGAAAGGCCGGACCCTGCTGTTCCTGGCGGTCGTGGGACCGGGGATTATCACCGCGAACGTCGACAACGACGCCGGCGGCATCCTCACCTATTCCCAGGCCGGAGCGCAATACGGACTGCTCTTGCTGTGGACCATGATCCCCATCACCCTGGCGCTGATTGTGGTGCAGGAGATGAGCGCCCGCATGGGTGCGGTCACCGGTAAGGGACTGAGCGATCTCATCCGCGAAGAGTTCGGCCTCCGCATCACGTTTCTCATGATGCTCGGCATTCTGATCACCAACTTCGGTAACGTGGTAACGGAATTTATTGGCATCGCTACCAGCCTGGAATTGTTCGGCATCCCGCGAAACTACTCGGTGCCCGTCTGCGCCATCATCGTTTGGCTGATCGTCGTGAAAGGCCAGTACAAGAGCGTGGAGAAGGTCTTCCTCGCGGCCTCGTTTTTCTATATCACCTACATTTTTGCTGGGGCCCTGGCGCATCCGGCGTGGAAACTCGCAACCATAGCGACCTTCAAGCCGCCGGAGTGGGGTAAGTTTCGGGAGCAGGCCTACCTGTACATGGTCATCGGCGTGGTTGGGACCACGATCGCCCCGTGGATGCAGTTCTATCTTCAGTCTTCGATTGTGGAGAAGGGTGTGACCCGGCGCGGGCTCCTGGCGTCGCGCTGGGATGTGATTGCAGGTTGCATTTTCACGGACGTCGTGGCCTGGTTCATCATCGTGGCCTGCGCCGCCACGCTCTATATCCACGGATACCGCGACATCAAGTATGCCGCCGATGCGGCCCAGGCCCTGAAGCCGCTGGCTGGGCAGTACGCCTATATCCTGTTTGCCGTGGGACTGTTCAACGCCTCGCTGTTTGCCGCCTCGATTTTGCCAATCTCCACCGCTTACACGGTGTGCGAAGGAATGGGCTTCGAATCCGGCGTTGACAAGAAGTTCAGCGAAGCCCCGTTCTTCTATTGGCTCTACACGCTATTGATTGTGGCAGGCGGGGCCGTTCTTCTCATACCCGGCCTTCCGCTGGTCAAGATTGCTGTATTGTCGCAAGTGGTCAACGGTGTCGTTCTGCCCTTTGTCCTGATTTTCATGCTGCTGCTGATCAACAAGAAAGAACTCATGGGCGAGTACGTAAACACCCGCCTGTTCAACGCCGTCGCTTGGGTAACGACTGTCGTAATGATCGGATTGACAGTTGCGTGGTTCTGGACGCTGAGGGGCGGCGGCTAGCGATCTCGCACATGCCTTAGTGGGGGTTTTTCTTAGCGTGCTTTGCGGACTTCTCTTGGCGGACTTTGCAGTTAAGAGCTTTGTTCTTGCTCGAGCGAACAGCTCAAATGAGTCGTCCCGCCACCAAATCCTTGACCAAAGACGCATCCGCTTCTAAGAAATCGTACGCACCCAGATCCTTGGGGATCGACCACTGCAGATCGCGGAAGATGCGGTTCTCCAGTTCACCGCGATATTCGCGGACTACGAAAAACCTCAGTTCCACCATGGCGCCGTTCGGGTAGGTGTGCTGCAGGCGGGCGATCTCGTCGCCGATCTTCGCGTGGATTCCCAACTCCTCTTCCAACTCCCGGCGCAGGGCGTCGCGAGGCTGCTCGCCTTCTTCAATTTTCCCCCCCGGAAATTCCCACTTGAGCGGCATGGTCTGGTGGCGCGTACGTTGACAGACCAGCACCTTGCCATCCTTCTCGATGACTGCAGCTACGACCCGTTTCATAAGTTCGCCGCAGTGGTGGCGTGCAGCGCGCTCGCGACCGGATCCACACAACCCGTAAAAGTAAATGCGAACGCCGCAATTCCCGGAGAGCACAAAAGTTCAAGCTCGTGCTCCCCGAATTCATGGTTGTCCACCAGGGAATACATTCGGGCCGAGTCAATCACCACATAACTCTCCTCGCTGCGGAAGCGAGTATCCTTTGTGCCCTGGGTCGGTGTGATCGGTTTTCCGTCCTGTACTAAACTGACTTCCGCCGGCACCCCGCGCGGCGAGGCCATGACCAAGTTCACCGCTGAGGCTTCGTATTTAAGCTTCAAAGAATGCGGGCCGTCTCCGGCAGCTTCGAAGTATTCTGCGGTTGAGGCCCAACCGCCGTTGGCATAAAAGAAATTCTCTTCCGGCTTGCCAGAAAACTCATAATTGGCAACCTGGTCCTCTTTGAAGCCGCCTTCGTTGCCGATCCGCCCCCGGCGATGGCCCAAATAGAGCTCGCCCGACGGACGGTAGCACACCGCCCAGGGATGGTCCTCTTCGCGCAGCGGTTCCATGAGTTCGGGAAGCTCCAGGGTTGGATCGATCTCGTGGATCAGTTCCTGAATCGCTCTCTCACACTCGCCATAGCCGCCCTCTCCAAAGTGCCCGAAGCGCAGGTATCCGTCTTGATCGAGCAAATACTTCGTCGGCCAGTAGCGGTTGGCGAATGCCTTCCAGATTTCGCGATTGCTATCCACGACAATCGGATACGTCAGGCCAAACTCGCGAATACCGCGCTCCACGTTCGACTCGTATTGCGCGAACGTGAACTCGGGTGTGTGCACTCCAATCACCGTCAATCCCTTCCCTTGATAGCGCTCGTGCCAGGCGTGAACGTAGGGGAGCGTGCGAATGCAGTTGACGCAGGTATAGTCCCAGAAGTCGACCAGGACGACACGCCCTCTCAACTGGCGGAAACTGAGCGGCGGAGAATTCAGCCACACCCGTCCAATCTCAGGCGCCCGGACCTTACCCTTCTCAACCCTCACACCTTCTCCAGTTTCTTCCCCACAACCTCGGCGCAGTACTGAACCAGTTTTTGGTCCTCGGCTCCAAACGCGGCTGGGAAATGGCTATCGATGTCGAGTTCACCGGCAACTTGCCCCTCTACGAAGATCGGCACCACGATTTCTGACTTGGTCTCCAGAGAACAGGCCAGGTAGCGGGGATCCTTGCTGACGTCGTCGACCACCACCGTCTTCCCGCTGGAGGCAGCTGCGCCGCAGATGCCCTGGTTCAGCGGAATTCGCGTGTGCGGGGTCATTGCGCCGACGAAAGCTCCCAGTATCAGCACAGGCGGTTGAGCGCCGGGTTCAAGCATGTAAAAACCAATCCAGCTGTACTTAAGCATGCGCTCGTGCAAAAGCTTGCAAACGTCTTGCATCAGATCTTTGGCCGTGGGCGCCGCTTGCACTAGCGCAGTGATTTCGTTGCGAACCTCTTCGACTCTACTAGTGACAGGCATGATCAGAATCTTAACTCAGAGTGGCAGTGGCGGGTGTGGAAGACTCGCCACCGGTAATCTGCCGGATTCCTTCCGTACCGGCAAAAAGCTCGGGATGAATTGCGAATGCCAGCGCGTTGAGGCCGCGAAGCAGTGTAGGAGCCGGAGTATTCAAGTACTCGTCCCGAATGCAGTACACCCGGGCGGTACGAGCGGCACGAGTTCCCTGCCAGTTGCGGTCGCCCACGACCTTCTCCAAAGGCACCCGATCACCCGCTCCGCACCAGGCCGCGATTAGGATATCCGGATCCATGCGGGCCACTTCTTCAGCGGAAATCTGCCGTCCCGGTATGCTCAGGAACTCACCCCCGGCCGCTTCAACCAGTTCCGCAACCCAGCCTTGCGACGCGATCAGCGGCTTGCCCCATTCCTCGCAGAAAACTCTTGGACGGGGTAATCCCACAGTGCCAGCCCGGACTTGTTCAATTCGCGCTTGCATCTGAGCAATCACCGCCCCGCCACGATCACTTGCTCCGACCGCACCCGCGATGATGGAAATGTCGGCATAAATATCGGCAAGAGTCTTGGGCGCCAGGCCAAGGAATCGCCCCCCGCACTTCAATATCTCCACAACCGCCTTTTCCTGGTAAGGCACGGCAGCGATCACGAGATCGGGATCCGCTGCGATGATCTCGACGGCGTTCGCCGTCCAGGAGTCGGCAAGGACGGTGCGCGGTTTCGACGCAACCTCGGGAACCACATCCGCGCAGTACTTCGTACAGGCGACCACGCGTTCGAGTTCCCCAATCGCCGCAAGAATCACCGTCGCGCTGGGTTGCAGGCTGACGATGCGGCGCGGCGTGTGGGAAGATGGCATCAACTTAAACTATTGCTTGAGGCGGCTCAGCGCCGCTGCAAGCACATCCAGAGCCAACTGCGCGGCGTGGGTTGAGGCTTGCGGCAGGCCGCCGACTGCGGCAGTCACATCTTCGCACCGCAACTCCTGAGCTTCGGGCAGCGCCTTTCCTGCCACGAGTTCCGTCAAGGCCGACCCGCATGCCATCGCCGCCACACATCCCTTGGCCTTGAAACGGGCTTCGGTAATTCGGCCCGCGCTCACCTTCAGGGTGAGCCGTAACACATCTCCACATGCCGGATTCTCAATCTCCGCTACGGCGTCTGCGCCGGCGATTTCTCCCGCGTTACGCGGATTCTGAAAGTGATCGAGTAACTGCGCAGAATACATTGGCAGCCCAATTGTAAATGGAGTCAATCGCTGGCAAACTCAGCTCTGCGAGCGCGTCCCCTCGGGAAAATAAATCCGCCAACCGTGTTCTCGGGCAGCGGACTCGAGGTCTGGATTCGGGTTGACTGCGAACGCATGCTTCGCCATCGCCAGCATTTCCCTATCCCAGCGTGAGTTTCCGAAGGCCGCCTCTATCTTCTTCTTCACGGCTTCACCCAGCGCGTGCGGCTTGCCGGGACCTGAAGGCACTCGAATCAGGCGATCCGTGACGACTCCCCCATCAACTTCGACCTTGGCCGCAAGAATCCGGCTTTCAGGTATGCCGAAGTGCTTCATCCCCGCCCGGATTACCCATTCGTTCGACGAAGACACGGCCCAGACCTCGCAACCGTTCTCCTGCAAGCGGCGGACGAGTTCGCGCATATCCGGGAATATTTGGACGACGAAGAATTGGTCAAAGAAGCGATTGGCGGCGGCGACCATCGTACCCTCCGCAATGCCCCTGTGCATCGTCACCATTTCGCCGCACATCGTAGTTTCCTCGACTTCGCCGCGCTTGTAGGCGGCGTAACGCTCTCGCCACGATTGGCTAAGGATGCTGCGGCCAATATCGTCAGAGAAAACATCCCTCTCTCTCAGCTCCCAATCGAAAAAACGCTCCCCGGCATCGCCGGCCCACAGCGTGCCGTCGCAATCAAATGCCGCTACGCGTGGTTGCAGCCGAAGGATCGAGTCGAGGAATTCGTTGGTAACGGGAAGAAATGCCTCTGCCTCAGCGTTCATCTATCGACGATAACGTGCTTCGCCAAGAGCGCGCAACGGCCAAAGAACCATTGATGATTGCTGATTGTTGATTTCTGATTAAAAACCTGAATTAACGGGCTCCAATCAACAATAAAAAATCATCAATCAACAATGCTCGCGGAGCGCCGCATAATCCTCCGGCGTGTTGACATTCAACGCCACCAGAGGATCGTCGACGCGAACGTACTGGATGTGTTCCTGATGCTGGTGCTCGATGTCGCGGGCGCTCGACGTGGCCGGAACCCGGAGAAAAGCTTCGATCATCTCGCGGCCCACCAGGTAGGGATGCCCATGTTTCTCGGAAAACTCCGGAACCACCGCCCAGATATTCTGATTAGCCTCCGTGAAGGCGTCCCGCAGCGTCTGGATGGTCGCGGCGCTCACCGGAGGGCGATCAACCAAAGTCACCATGGCGGCGTCGCGGCCATGATTGAGCACTTCATGCAGACCGACTTGCAGCGAACTGAACTGGCCGCGATCTTGATCGGGGTTGACCACGAGAGATGCCCCTTGCCCATAAATAATCGGCGCCAGCGTCGCCTCATTCTTTCCTACGACAACCACAACGAACTCAGTGGCCGACGAAAGCGACCGAATCGCGGCCGACAGGAATGTGTCGCTCGAAGGCGCCTGCCCGGCGGCTGGTGGCGGCCACTGCAGCAGAGCTTTGTCGCGCCCCATGCGCGTCGAATCTCCGGCGGCGAGGATCACTCCGGCAAAGCTGGGAGCACGGCTCATGCTGCGAAGATAACAGGGACTGGGGGAAATTGCTGAGTTTTGATTGTCGATTGCTGATTGAAGTGCGGTTTTCAATCAACAATCAGCAATCAGCAATTTATTCGTGTTCCTCGAGTGCCGTGTCTGCCGCGATGTTCGCTTCGGGCAGCAGGTTCTGCGTGCGGAACCAACTCATGTGCGGAAGCCCGGCACTAGCGTGCCGCCTAATCGCGATCAACTCAGCCGTGATCGAAACCGCAATCTCCTCCGGCGTAACGGCGCCGATGTCGAGTCCAATAGGGGCGTGCACGCGCTCGAACAGATGGGCGGGCACGCCTTCCTTCTGCAGCGTCTCAAAAATCTTGATCACCTTGCGCTTGGAGCCGATCATGCCGACGTAGCGCGCACGAGTCTGCACCGCCCAGCGCAGGATACGCATGTCATCCCGGTGCCCACGCGTGACGATGACAATGTAGGAAGTCTCGTTGGGCTCGAGCTTCTGCATGGCCTGATCAAGATCGAGTGCGTAAACTTCCTGAGCCGCCGGAAAGCGTTCCTTGGTGGCGTAGGAAGTGCGGTCGTCGGTGACGATGACATCGAAACCCGCGCCGCTGGCGACACTACAAAGATTTGCGGCGACGTGACCTGCGCCAAATACATAAAGTAATGCTGGAGGTAGTACAGGCTCAATGAAAACTTCCAATGTGCCGCCGCAAACCAGCCCGGTGTCGTATTTCGGATCCTGGTTCAGGTCAAACGTAAGCGTCCGCGGCTTCTCCGATTCCATGACCTCACGGGCCGCCTGCCACACGTCAGCCTCGACGCAGCCGCCGCCGATCGTGCCGACAATCGAGCCGTCGTCGCGTACCAGCATCTTCGCCGTCTTAAACGAAGGGATCGAGCCGCGTACATTCACAATCGTGGCCACGGCCCCGCGCCGCCCTTCCCGGCGAAGCTGCACGATCTGTTCGTAGATATCCATAGTCCGGTCGCGGCCCTGCAGGTTTGATTATCAGTCGGTTAACAGGAGGAGTCAAACGCGGCCTGTTTTGTGTTAGTTTCAGGGTTTCAAGGAGCGATTTTATGAAAGCCGTCCGCATTCATCAATTTGGGGGCCCCGAAGTCCTAACCTACGAAGATGTCCCCGATCCCCCGCCGCGCAAGGATCAAGTCCTGGTCCGCGTGCGCGCATGCTCGCTGAATCACCTCGATGTCTGGGTGCGCAAGGGCCTGCCGGGGGTAAAGCTGCCGCACATCCTCGGCAGCGACGTTGCCGGCGAAATCGTTGAAGTCGGCGAATACGTCGCCCGATTCAAAACTGGCCAACGCGTGCTCTTAGCGCCAATGCATTACTGCGGGCATTGCGCCAAGTGCGTTGCGGGCCTGCAGAACCAGTGCCGCGAATTTACCGTCCTGGGCAATGCCGTCGACGGAGGCAACTGCGAATTGCTCGCAGCGCCGGCAGCGAACGTAATTCCGATCCCCGACTCGCTCGACTTCAACCAGGCGGCAAGCGTGCCGCTGGTGTTTGTGACGGCATGGCACATGCTGGTCGGACGAGCCGGCATTCGTCCGGGACAGACCGTGCTCGTACTGGGCGCGAGTTCTGGCGTCGGCATCGCCGCCATTCAGATTGCCAAACTATTTCACTGCCGCGTAATCACCACCGCCGGCGACGAAACGAAACTGTCCAAGGGACGCGAACTCGGCGCGGATTACGGCATCAACCACTACCAGCAGAAGATTTCCGAAGAAGTGCGGAAGATCACGAACAAAGAAGGCGTCGACATCGTGGTCGAGCACGTGGGCGCCGCCACCTGGGACGAGAGTGTGAAATCCCTCAAGAGCAGTGGCACACTGGTCACCTGCGGCGCCACCACAGGCCCGAATGTCAGTATCGATCTGCGCCACCTGTTCGCGCGACAATTAACGCTGCTGGGCTCTTACATGGGTACCATGGGCGAATTGCACGAAGTGCTGCGGCACGTGTTTGCCGGACGTCTGAAGCCAGTGGTCGACCGCACCTTCCCGCTCAGCGAATTACGCGCCGCGCATGAGTATTTGGAGAAAAGCCAGATGTTCGGGAAGATCGTGGTGAACCCGTAGGGCTCATTCCTTGTTGGACGCCCAAGTTAAAGGGACAAAAAAAGGGAAGGCCACCCATGATCGGAACGGCCAGATGCTCAGAGGTTGAGAAAGGGATGCGTCCTCAAGGAGCAGACCACAACCTCTTGCTATCTTTGTCGAAGAGTACGATAGAAGCAGCGGAAGTCTTGTGCGTCTCGCCGGTTCGCGGCGTTTCTAGCTCGGTTCTTCCAATTCTTGTACTGAACCCTTGTTCGTCGGAAACCTCAAGACTTGCCTTTTCGAGGTCAACAGACCCACTTTGATCGGAAAGATAGAGTCTTGGTCCCGGCGCCTCGAGGTCAAGAGAGGCTTGCTCGTTCGGCCCTTTGCCGAAGAGATTAACTCCCGGAACACCGTTAATCACGCCGAAGCCCGCCCTAAGCCCCTTTTGTTTTCCCTGATCCACCATCATGGGATTTCCCCCTCCTTCGTAGAGCGCCAATCCAAGGACGTACTTCGACGCAGAGAGCTGTGCCTGTTTTTCGCAATTTCCTTTGCAGAGAGTCAAGGTAGGGTCCTCGCCCGCTCCAAGCGAGACTGATGGGAAACCCTTCTCGTCGAGCAGGACGAGGGTTGGAACGTTCGTCATTTCCATCTCCAATCTGGCGCGTGGTCTTCCGTTCGCGTCCAGCAGAATAAATTTCTCCCCTTCGATTGTTCGGCTGGGGCGGCTCTGACCAATTAGAAGCACTACTCCCGCAAGGACCAAAAGACCTAGCCCCATCTGCTTTAGCCTCCGGTTTTCATTCTCGACTCGTCGTAGCCTGGCCAGAATATCGAGCGCGGTGTGTTCGTCCACGGTAGGCCTCCACTTTTCGCCACCGATTCTACGCCTGGGGGCAAATGGGAGCCCCGGGGTTTGCAGTTGTGCTAGGCAACGCCTTAAACTGCAAGCGATGAGCGGGGGTTCGTCTATTCTTTTCTGGACAATGTTGGCGGCCTGGGCGCAGGTGGTGGTACTGATTGTCACCGCCTGTTTTGTGTGGCGATACCTGCTGGAGACCGAGCGACTGAGGGGGCAGCACAGGAGCAGGTGGAAGTAAGCCAGCACCAAGTGACTGCGGCCTACGAGCAACTCGCGGCGGTTCGGGAACAGACTGCCGTCGCCCAAGACCAGCTCGAAGGTCAGATTCGACCCGCAATCGTGGTCCGTCATGGCGCTGTTATGAGTGGTGGGCTCATGCTTTTCAACGTCGGCAAGGGCCCCGCACTTCACATCAAGTTGTCCATAACTGAGAGGGGCTCAGCTGGCAAGCGCGGCCTCGACCTGATCGAAGACATCGGGTTCGTTGAAGTTGATAGGAGTGCCGAGACGCATATTCGAACTCAGGGCCCTGGCGCTAATGCCCTCAATGGCAACAGCCTGCAGTGCGAGTATACGAGTCTTTCGGGTCGCACCCATTGGACGGTCGTTGATTTTGACAGTGCCGACAACACTCGTCTAGTAGCTACTCGCTTTTATTTTGAACGCAGATTGCAGGAGGACACTCTTAGCCCGCGATAAGCTCGACTCCGATTTTGCACCCGTTACCGAATCGGTTAAACTTTCGCACACGGATGCAAGCGGAGCGGTCATGTCTCTACGCAAACTATCCTTCTACGCGATGCTGGCCACGGTTCTGGCCTTCGCCGCAGCCGGAAGATTAAGCCGTTACATTACCAAATCTGGTGTGCCGGAGACTGCTGTTCCGGAGACTGGTGTGCCGGAAACGAAGACCCGGCCGAGCGCTTCAACCCTCACCACCCACTTCCCCGTCGAAAGGCAAGCGCCGCCGGCCGCTTTTCTTCCCGTCCAGTCCAGGAATGCCACGAGTCTGCGAGCCGGAAAGGTGCTGGTGGCGAGCCGGAATCTCGGCGATCCGCACTTCGCCAAGACCGTGATCCTGCTGGTTCAATACGACGCCCAAGGCGTCCTCGGACTCGTTCTCAACCACCGCACCGATGTCCCGCTCTCGCGGGTGCTCGACAGCCTGAAGGCGGCGAAAGACCGCTCTGACCCGGTCTATCTGGGAGGTCCACTCGAAACGGCAGCCGTGTTTGCGCTGTACCGGTCGTCAGCCAAGCCCGAAGGCGCTGAGCACATCTTCGGTGGCGTCTACCTGATTAACTCCAAGCCCCTGTTCGAACAAACCATATCGGCTCAACCCAAGCCTGACGCTTTTCATGTTTATCTGGGCTACGCCGGATGGAGTCAAGATCAACTGCGGCAGGAAGTAGAATTGGGCGCCTGGTTCGTCTTCCCGGCCGAGGCCACCACAGTTTTCAATCCCGATCCGGATGCCCTGTGGCCGAAAATGATTCGGAAAACGGAGATGCAGATGGCGCAGAGCGATTCTTCGGATCCGGTCCGAAAAAACTAGGACTGGCGCGTGTTTTTTAAGATACTCGGCCCGATCCACGATGCTGAGGTGATCGCTTCAGGCAGAGGTGTCCGCGAGGCACGACGCCTCCGAAAGCTCTATGGCGGACGGCGCTGGAGAAAGCTGAAGGGAACTGCGGCAGTGAAACTGGAAGATGGTACGATACGCTATGCCGAAGTGCATTGGTATGAGGCGCACGGGGTAGGCGAACGAGAGTTCAAGATCAAGCGCTTTCTTGAAGTCCAATGAAGAGAACCCAATCGAGATTCGTAGTCTGCGTTAAGAACAAGGGATATTCTGCCTCGCTCGAGCTCCGCAAGGTCTATCCTGCATTGGCGGACAAGATCGCCGCTAAGTTACATCAGGTTCGCGTCATCGATGAGTCTGGCGAAGACTACCTGTATCCTCAAGACTTCTTCATTCCCGTTCGCCTGCCGCAATCTGCAGAAAAAGCTCTGCTGCGCGCGACGAACGGAGGCCGCTGACGCTGGCCTCCGTGGTGGTTTAGAATGTTTGTATGCCCGAACTGAATTTCGGCCCCTACATCGACACCGAGAACGGCAAAAAAGTCGTCAAGGATCTCACCTTCGGCAATCCCACGCCGGAGGGCGTCGTGTTGACCACGCTCGGTTCCGCGGTCAACTGGATGCGCAAAGGTTCCATCTGGCCTATGACGTTTGGCCTGGCCTGCTGCGCCATCGAGATGATGTCGATGGGGGCGGCGCGCTTCGATATCGCGCGCTTCGGAGCGGAAGTATTTCGCCCCTCCCCACGGCAAAGCGATCTCATGATCATCGCTGGCCGCGTGTCGAACAAGATGGCCCCGGTGATCCGCCAATTGTGGGAGCAGATGCCGGAGCCGAAGTGGGTAATTTCCATGGGCGCCTGCGCCACTTCCGGTGGCGTCTTCAATAACTACGCCCTGGTGCAGAGCGTCAACCAGGTCATCCCCGTTGACATCTATGTTCCCGGCTGCCCGCCTCGCCCCGAGCAACTCATCTACGCCATCACCCTGCTCCAGGAGAAAATTCAGCAAGAGCGCGGGACCATCAAGAAGGCGCTGAACCTCTCCTAAACTTCATCGCAGACAGATTGCGCGCCTCGCCTGATCGCGCCAGCCTGTGCATCCTCCTGCGTTCTGCCTTTACTCAGCCGTGCAAATCTTTGCGCGCTCCACACCTAACTAGCCCCTCGACAATCACTTGCAGTGCCCGTACCTCAATGTTCACATGTCACAACGAGAAACACGAAACCATTCTCCACGGGGATGAATCATAACTTTATGAGTGGTTGCGTGTTTGAAATAGTAAGTGCGCAAGGGGGCCGCACACTTAGAAGACCCAGGGAAGAACCCAGGGTGTGGAAGGTGCTCCAATGATGACAAAACTTATAAATGCGTTTTTCGGTTGCCGGCACGCGCGTTACAGCTTTCCGGTCACCATTCGGGGAGCGAAACGCCGCCCTCAAGCCGGCGCCTTGACCGGTACGTATGTCGTCTGCCTGGAGTGCGGGAAAGAGTTTCCCTACGACTGGCAGGAGATGAGGATCATTACCTCACCCGCGGAGCGGCGCGAGTACGTGGCCTCGCTCGCCACGAAACAAGCCGCATGATCGGACAAGCATCCCGCCAAAAAGCGTCATCCCGAGGCAAGCTCGGGATGACAAGTAACAGTGAGGCACCTTTTGTCCGAATAACCTAGCGCGCGTGCAGCGCGCTTGCGCCTCTCTTCTCCATCGTCACAAATGGCCGCTCTTCATATCCGGTGTAGACCTGCCGTGGCCGCGCGATCTTCTGTTCCGGATCGTTGATCAGCTCCTGCCACTGCGCCAGCCAGCCCGCCGTCCGCGGAATCGCAAACAGCACCGTGAACATCTCCGGCCGGAAGCCCATCGCCTGGTACATGATCCCGGAATAGAAATCGACATTGGGATAGAGTTTGCGCTTCACAAAATAGTCGTCTTCCAGCGCGATCCGCTCCAGCTCCAGAGCGATCTCCAGCTTCGGATTGCGTCCCGTAACCTCGAACACCTGCTCCGCCGTCCACTTGATGATCTTCGCCCGCGGATCGTAGTTCTTATAAACGCGATGGCCGAATCCCATCAGCTTGCCATGACCTTCCTTCACTCTCTTCATGTAAGCCGGCACGTTGTCCTTCGAGCCGATCTCATCCAGCATCTTCAGCACTTCTTCATTGGCTCCGCCGTGCAACGGTCCCGCCAGGGCCGACGCCGCTGCCGCCGTGGACAGGTAAGGATCGGCCTGGGAGCTGCTCACCGAGCGCATGGCGTTGGTGCCGCAGTTCTGTTCGTGGTCCGCGTGCAAGATGAACAGGATGTCGAGCGCCCGCGCAATCGCCGGATTGGCCACATACTTTGGCTCCACCATCTTCCACAACATATTCATAAAATTCTCAGCGTAGCTCAAATCGTTGTCCGGATACACGTAGGGAAATCCCACGTTGTGCCGGTAAGACATGGCCGCGATCGACGGCACTTTGCCAATCAGGCGCTTGATCTGCAGCATGCGGTTATTGGCATCGTGCACATTCCGCGCCTCCGGATACACCGTGGAAAGCGCGGCCACCGTACTCACAAACATTCCCATGGGATGCCCGTCGTAGCGGAAGCCTTCCATGAACTTTTTCGTCGATTCGTGCAGCATGGTGTGGTGCGTGATGTCGTGTACCCAGCTCTTCAGTTCGGTCTCGGTGGGCAGCTCCCCAAACATGAGCAGGTAGGCAACTTCCAGGAAGGTGCAACGCTCCGCCAGCACTTCGATGGGATATCCGCGATAGCGCAGAATTCCCTTGTCTCCGTCAATGTAGGTAATGCTGCTGCGGCAAGACGCCGTGTTCATGAATGCAGGATCGTACGTCATCAGCCCAAAATCTTCCGCATCCGTCTTGATCTGCCGCAGATTCATGGCCCGGATCGTGCCATTCTCGATCGGGACGCTATACGTCTTAGCAGTGCGATTATCCGTGATGGTGAGTGTGTTCTCTGGCATGGAAACCTGCTCCTTTTTCGTGCCCTATAAGCCTAGCGTAACCTACGCTAACCCGCTGGACAACCCTCTGCTGTGATTGCGGTCACAACGTCCCGTGACGTCCGCACCTGGGGAACACAGGTTAATGCCTCGTGTGAACCCCTCTTTCTTGCAGACGAAAAAGACCGGCGGCCGCGGCCGCCGGTTCGCTGATTCCTCGTTCGTCTCCTGCTAATTCGACGAATCGTCCCGGCGCTTCAAGGTTGGACGGTCATCATCGCTCTTCGTATCGCCCGAGTTGCCGTCGGTGCTGCTGCCCGCCGAGGTCCGCCGCAAGCTGGGCTTGTTGGCATCTTTCTGATCGAGCAGTTTGTGCCGGTTCTCGATCGACGCCAGCCGCGCCTTGACGTCGTCGAATTCCGACGTGGTCACAACATACTGCGCCTTGGCCGGCAAAATCGTGCGAATCTCTTCCTGGGTCTTCTCGATGCGATCCGGGGTCTGGGGATGCGTATCGAACGTCTTGGCCAAGGTTCCCGGCTTCTTCTTTTCCATGGCCTGAACCTTTTCGAAGAACGACACGAATGCCGACGGATCATAGCCCGCCCGGTACATATACTCCACGCCCAGGTAGTCGGCCTCCGCCTCAAAGCCGCGCGAGAATTTCAGAATTCCCATCAACGCCGCCGGCCCGGCAAGTTCGTATCCAGCGTAGCCAATTGCCCCACCCATAAAAATGAAAGGGATCGACGCCAGCTGCATCATGGTGGCGCGGGTCTGTCCGCGGGCCGCGTGGCATGCCGCCACGTGCGCGATTTCGTGCGCCATCACGCCCGCCATTTCGGCCTCTTCATCCGCCGCCAGGATCAACCCTGAGTTCACATAAAAGAATCCGCCCGGCAGCGCCATGGCATTCACCACGTCGGAGTCGATCACCTTGATGGTGAACGGCACCTGCGCGTCCGAATTCCGCACCAGGTTCTGGCCGATCCGGTTCACGTACTCCGTGACCACGGGATCGTTCACCAGCTTGATCTGCGATTCGATCTGCTGGGCATAGCGCCGTCCCATGGCGACCTGTCCTTCCACGGTGTACCAGTTGCCCACGCCACGCCCGCAACCGACATTGCGGTTCCCCACCGCATCCACGTCGGTCTTGGTGCCATCGTGCTTGATCGCGCTGTCGTCCTGCGTGGGCAGCGCCGCCGGAGGAACCGCCGGAGCATTCTGCACGTCGGCCGCCTTGGGCTGGTCCTGGTCCGGATCATGCGCCGGAGGCTGTGGCGTCTGCCCCTGCGTCTGGGTTTGTACCTGCGGACGAGGCTGTGGCTGAGTTGGGGTTTGATTTGGATCCTGTGTCTGCGTTTGTGCCAGCGTCCAGGGCCCTGCGCCGAACGCCAACAATGCCACCGCGATTGCCAAGCCACGCAATTTCATTGGGAACTCCTTCTGCGGCCTACTACGTACTCTTGCGAGGATTATACGCCCGCTCCAATAACCCCACTCGCGGACTTTTCCCTATGGGTTAGACGCTCCGTTGTCCGCCCGGGTTATCCGGGAGGATCACGGCTTCTTGCCCACCGACAGGGCTTCCGAGCCGAACCATGTGGAGCGGACACTCCTGTCCGCTGCCTTTGACCTTGCTTTTGCCGTTGCCGTTGACTCTGACGGTGGCCCATTCAAGCCGTACTTTGGCTTGAGTGGGGCAGCGCGACCGCTGGAACGTATCCGGGAGTTTGCCTTAAAAACGCGCGGCGTCTGAGCCGCGCGTGACACTCCGCCTTTACAACACGCGCTTGATATTACTACCATACTCCTTCTTATCTATTGTAATCCTACTTCCAATGTCTTGACGGACTTTTCAAGCTATGTCATACTCCCACACATGAGCACAACTGAGAAACCCGAAACCGTGTGGTTCACGACGAAGGGGCAGGTCGTCATCCCACTTCGCCTACGCAAACAATTCGACATCGAGGACGGGACCAAGGCCGTGGTCCAGGCCACGCCCGATGGAATCCTTCTCAAACCCATGACTGCGGCGCTCATCAGGCGCGGGCGTGGCATCCTCAAGCGCACCCCCGGAAGCAAGCCCCTGACCGAGGACTGGGCCGAGCATAAGAAGCAGGAACGGGCACTCGAGGAGCGCCATGCCGGCTAAGGTGCTCGACAGCTTCGCACTGATCGCCTACTTCCGCGACGAGCCGGGCGCGGAGACCATGGAAGCTCTGCTCGTCTCCGCCGGCAAGAAGGACAGCCCGCTCCTCATGACCGATGTGAACTACGCCGAGGTGAAGTACTCCATTGTGAAGAAAGACGGCGCGGAGGCCTGGGCAGAAGCCGCGAAGGTCCTTCCGGGCCTGCCCATTGATTTTCATCCCACAACCCGCGCGTTGGCCGATGCCGCCGCCGATTTCAAGGCGCGTTTCAAATTGAGTTTGGCCGACGCCTTTGCCGCCGCCCTGGCCAAGGAAAGAAAGGCGGAACTCGTCACCGGCGACCCGGAATTCAAGCCTCTCGAAAAGGAAATCAAAGTTCAGTGGCTGAGATGATCACAGCTCCAGACTGATTAGATAACCGCGGGTGGCCCATTCAAGCCGTCTTTTGGCTTGAGTGGGGCAGTTCGACCGCTGGACACAATTTCCCCGCAGCTCGTTCCCGTTTTCGTGCCGTCCATTCCGACTCGATCTCCATCCGTCCCTCACAGCCAGTCGCGTAGTGGCGAAAACTGCTCCACTCCCAGTCCTCCGGACGTTCGCACAACCCAGCCTTCACCGGATTGCGATGAATGTAGCGCAGCTTCTCCACAAACTGCGGGTAATCTCGAACTTTGAAATCGTAGTATCGCTTTTGCCAGAAGTGTTCCGCACCGCCAATCAAACGCCGCGATACGCCCTGCTTCAACGACTTCAGCGCATCGGCCAGCGTGCCCCGTTGCGGTTCGCTGAGCACGGGCGGCCCATTCAAGCAGGGCAGCCCACTCAAGCAGACGGGTGGCCCATTCAAGCAGACGGGTGGCCCATTCAAGCCGTCCTTTGGCTTGAGTGGGACAGTCCCGCGGGTGGCCCATTCAAGCCGTCTTTTGGCTTGAGTGGGGCAGTTCCACCGCTGGACACAATTTCCCCGCAGCTCGTTCCCGTTTTCGTGCCGTCCATTCCGACTCGATCTCCACCCGTCCCTCACAGCCAGTCGCGTAGTGGCGAAAACTGCTCCACTCCCAGTCCTCCGGACGTTCGCACAACCCACCCTTCACCGGATTCCGATGAATGTAGCGCAGCTTCTCCACAAACTGCGGGTAATCTCGAATGTTGAGATCGTAGTATCGCTTTTGCCAGAAGTGTTCCGCACCGCCAATCAAGCGCCGCGATACTCCCTGCTTCAACGACTTCAGCGCATCGGCCAGCGTGCCCCGTTGCGGTTCACTAAGCACGGGCGGCCCATTCAAGCAGGGCAGCCCATTCAAGCAGACGGGTGGCCCATTCAAGCCGTCCTTTGGCTTGAGTGGGACAGTCCCGCTGGACCTACCCCGCTGCGGTTCACTTATCAGGAGGTGCACATGCTCCGGCATGACCACGTACCCGTAAACCTGAAGCCTGAAACTGCGCCGCACCCGCTCCAAAGCGGACTCGAAGATCCGTCGGGCTTCGTCGGCAGTAAGCAAAGGACGCCTGTGGTAACAGCAGAAAGTGACGAAATGACTCTGCCCGCTGTGGTGGAAACGCTTTAGTCCCCATGGCATGAGGACAATCTAGGTTTGTTCGCCGGGCTAAGTCTGTGACATGTGAACATCCCCACTCAAGCCAAACCCAGGCTTGACTGGGGACAGTTCAGCCGCTGGACGTATGCCGCTGCGGTTCGCTAAGCAGGGGGGTGAGCATGATGGCTTTCTGGTTATCCCTCCCCACCCCCGTTGCACGTGCCCTAGCAGTCCGTGGTGAAAGTCTGGATGCGCGGGTGGAAGAAAGTTGAACGAATCCACAGCGTTGGTTCGTACACTGCGGTCATGGCAATGGGGAAAAGAATCAAGCAGCGGCGAGAGCAGACTGAGTTCTGGGTGGCGCACACGGAGTTGCCACGAACTGCGGGGCATCCGTTTTATGAGCGTCTGAACCAGTTGTTGGCCGAGCGGGGGTTCGACGAGTTCGTCGAAGGCGAGTGTGCGCGATTCTATGCGGAGACGATGGGTCGGCCGTCGTTGACGCCGGGGCGGTACTTTCGCCTGCTGCTGATCGGCTATTTCGAAGGCATCGACGGGGAGCGTGGGATTGCGTGGCGGGCGGCGGATTCGCTGGCGCTGCGGCGGTTTCTGGAGTTGGAGTTGAGCGAGCAACCGCCGGATCATTCGACGATTTCGCGGACGCGGCGGTTGATCGACGTGGAGACGCATGAGGCGGTGTTCGGCTGGGTGCTGGAGTTGCTGGCGGAGAAAGGATTGTTGAAGGGCAAGACGATTGGTGTCGACGCCACGACGCTGGAGGCGAACGCGGCCATGCGGTCGATTATGCGGCGCGACACGGGCGAAGGTTACGAGGAGTTTCTGCGGCGGCTGGCCGAGGAGTCGGGGATCGCGACGCCGACCAGGGAGCAGTTGGCGAAGCTGGACCGCAAGCGGGCGAAGAAGGGATCGAACGACGATTGGGTGAATCCGCACGATCCGGAGGCGGGAATCACCAAGATGAAAGATGGGCGCACGCACCTTGCTTACAAGGCTGAGCATGCGGTGGATCTGGAGACGGGAGCGGTGGTGGCGGTGACGGTGGCTACGGGCGACGCTGGCGACACGGAAACGATTTTGGAGACATTGCCGCAAGCGGGCGAACATCTCGCGGAGGTCGCGTGTGCGACCAACAACGAAGAAGTCGGCGAGCGCGTGCAGGCGGAAGGGCCGGTGGAAGCGGTGGCGGACAAGGGGTATCACAGCAACGACACGCTGGTGGCGCTCGGGGAAGCGGAAGTACGAACGTATATCTCGGAACCGGATCGGGGACGACGGCGATGGCAAGACAAGCCGGAAGCGCAGCAGGCGGTGTACAGCAATCGGCGGCGCATTCACGGCGAGCACGGAAAACAATTGCTCCGCCGTCGCGGAGAGTTGCTGGAACGCAGCTTCGCACACGCCTATGAGACTGGCGGGATGCGGCGCGTGTACCTCCGGGGACGGGAAAATGTTCGCAAGCGGGTGCTGATTCATGTGGGTGCGCTGAATCTCTCGCTGGTGATGCGGCAGTTATTGGGGAAAGGCACACCGCGCGGCTGGCAGGGTTACTCGGCCGAGGCGATGCTGGCTTGTTTGCGGCTGTGGATGGCACTGCTGGCGCAAGCCGAAGAAAGGATCGCCCTTCCGAACCTGAGGACGCCTGAGTACCCGGTGCAAGTCACAATTTTGCTGCTGTCCGTTGCGGGGTGAGCAAATCACTTCTGCCACGGGCTGCTAGAAGGGGAAGCTGCGGCATTCGATAAGGACGGATCATGCCATCCTCCATCGGCCGAGGGGTTACTTTTTCTTTTGCTACATGCGCTTGCCACGGCGGAATCTCGTCACCCCACTGGGTCCATCCTCTGCGCGTGCTGCGGGCAAACAGTTCCAGAAAAGGAGCGGGGCTGCAGTGTTCAATCATGTCGTAGAGCTCGTCCGGCTTTTGCGAATGGCGCTGTTTCATGGTCGCAATGACGTTCACCATCCGGCGGCCAGCCTGAGCGGTTCTTAAGTGCCCCCGTGTGCCGAAGAGAACCAGCTCCGTAACGTTGCGATAATAGAACCCCACACCTCGCCCGTCGGGTCCGCCATCTTTGCGCACCTTGAGCCAAACGATGTTCGTCTTGTACTCGAAACCCCAAGCCTTCATGGTTTGGAGTCCCCACGAGAGCAGGGCGTTAGGGCACCAGAGGTAAAGATGTGACTTTTCTGCGACAATTCGCGATCGGCAGGGGGCGGAGCACGCAATTTCGGCGTGGTATCCTTCTGCAGATAAGATCGGAACAGCGAGGAAACCCGCGAATGAAAAAGATATTCGTTACCGTATCCGGCGGCTGTGCCTATGTGATGGAGGACACCGTGCCTCAGGGCTTCGCGGTCGAGGTCATCGACTTCGACAACATCGAGGCTGGGGACAGCTTTCCATCAGTGGAAGCCCTCGCATACTGCACTGAACACGATCTATATGAGACTCCGCGACCATCGCAGCGATGAATCTCCAATGCAGGGCCGAACTCGGCCTGAGCTACAAGGCCGGTCCACAGATCGCCCGTGTGATCAGCGAGGATTGGTGCACGCGCGAGCTCTACTGCGCGGCTTGCGTCTCCGACCGGCTGTCGCCGTCAAGGGCTAACACCCCCGCGATTGACTTTGTCTGTCCCGCGTGTGACCAGTGCTTCCAGCTGAAAAGCCTCAAAACCTGGGGCCAGAAGAAGATTCCCGATGCTGCCTACGATTCGATGCTTCGGGCGATACGGTCGGACAGGGTTCCAAACCTACTCATCTTGCAGTACTCGGCCGACTGGCTCGTCAAGAACCTCATGTTGGTCCCGAGGGTTTTCTTTACAGAGACAGTGATCGAGAAGCGCCCTCCTTTAGGCCCCAAGGCGCGGCGCGCCGGCTGGATAGGGTGCAATATCCTGCTGGATCGAATCCCTCGGGACGGGAAGATTCCCCTGGTCGCGAACGGCTTAGCTGTCGCGGAGGGGCACGTTCGAGAGGAATTCTCTCGTATCCGGAAACTAGCAGAGGTTCCGCCCACTGTAAGGGGCTGGACGCTCGATGTCCTTACCGCCGTACGCAAGTTGGCAAAACCCCGTTTCTCACTTCAAGAGTTGTATGAACTTGAGTCCTACCTGCAGGACGTTCATCCGCGCAATCGAAATGTGCGACCGAAAATACGACAGCAGCTCCAGGTGCTTCGGGACCTGGGCCTGATCGAGTTCAGGAGTCCCGGAAATTACGCAGTGCGCGGCTAACCGCGCGCGGGCGTCATAGGATGTTCACCATTTTTTTTCCTACCCGAGGGCTGTGACATCCAACCACCTTTTCCCGGTGCAAATCTTCTGTCAAGCCAATTATCTAAACCCTTCCCCCTGAATCCCATCCAGCCACTCCCACCCCGGGAAACCTCAACACCATTGCTATACTTGATTAACAATCATTTGCAAGAAGCAATACATGATGACAATAAAATCCCGGCTCCAGGTCGTTGATTCCAGAGATTTAACCTCTAACCCCTTTAGACCATCGGATCTGGCGGGAATTTCTTGCTAACCCGAAGATTCCAATACACCGAGGGGGTGGGGGTGGGGTTACCAAAAAGTAAAATCAGCAAAAGGGCGCAAGCCAGACGATCACAGGGATGGAGGATGAAAGAGAAGTATGACCATGAACGATGTTCCACGATGTCAGCACGTCAAAGTGAACGGCACCCAGTGCGGGTCTCCCGCGCTGCGGCGCAAGCGGTTTTGCTATTTCCACGACAACTACCGCCAGACCCAGGCCAGGCTCTTGGAGGGTGAATCAATGGTCCTGCTCGGCAACCTTCCGCTGCTCGAAGATGCCAATTCGGTACAGGTAGCAGTCATGCAGGTGATTCACCTCCTGGCTTCAGGAAAAATGGATGTCAAGGTTGCGGGCCTGACCCTCTACGCCCTTCAAACGGCCGCCATCAACCTGAAACGCGTGAACTTCGAAGCCGAAAAGGTGACCGACATCGTCATCGATCAGGATGCGCTGGACCTGACCTGCATCAACGGGCCGCAGTGGTTTGACCGCGACTTCCATGAAACCGCAGAAACGACAAGCGGCGAAACGAAAGCCGCACCAAAGACAAGCGCAGAAACGGCCAGCGGGGAGAAAACAGAAGCCTTGGTCGTCGCGAAACCCGCCACCAAAGAAGAAGAAGAAGAAGACAAGAATAAGAATGAAGACCCGCAAGCCGTCGATCGCGCGACCATGCGCAAAAAACCCCGACCGGAAGACGACAAATCACCCCCCGGCTACAGGCTCGCCGAAACGTTACTGCGGCGCCTAGGCGTCCCTACGGAACCACCGCCAGAGGGCGAACCCCCACGCAGGCGCGAGCGCCCGCCGATCTTGGCGAACCGTCGCGGCCCTACCGGCCACCCCGCTTGAGGATTCCCTGCCCGAGACGTACCATAGCGCGTTCCATCTTCTGCTCCACGGGAGGCGCCCATGCTGGACCGCCGTCACTTCCTCACCACCGCTGCTACAGCGGGACTCGCCGCCTGGTCTTCGTCCTCGGGGGCGTTGCGCGGCAACCTGCTCGCCCAGCTCGAAAAGATCCCGCCGCTCCCCGACCACTCGCTGCTTGAAACAAAGAACGACAAGAATGAAGACGCCTACTGGGCCGAACTGCGCAAGCAGTTCCTTATCCCCGAGGACGAGATTTACCTCAACAACGGCACCGTCGGCTCCAGCCCCGCGCCCGTGCTGCGCGCCATCTTCGACGGCTACGCGAGCACCGAGAAACTCGACCAGCAGGATCCCGAAGACTATCCCATCTGGGGATACGCCTCGTGGAACGAGTTTCGCGATCCGCTAGCGGCTTTCGTCGGCTGCCATCGCGACGAACTCGCCCTGCTGCGCAACGCGACGGAGGCCAACAGCTACATCGCCAACGGCATCGACATGAAACCCGGCGACGAAGTGCTCATGACCGACCAGGAGCATCCCGGCGGCGAGCATCCCTGGAACCTGAAGGCCAAGCGCTACGGCATCGTGGTGAAAAAAGTCACGCTGCCGCGCCCGGTGAAGGACGCCGCACAAGTCCTCAATCTCTTCAACGACGCCATCACGCCCCGCACCCGCGTGCTCTTCTTCAGCCACATCACCACGTTCTCCGGAGTGGTGCTGCTGGCGAAAGAACTCTGCGCGCTTGCCCGGTCGAAGGGAATACTATCTGCCGTCGACGGTGCCCACGTGCCCGGCATGATGCGGTTGAATGTTCACGATATCGGCTGCGACATGTACTCATCGAGTCCGCACAAATGGCTGCAGGCGCCCAAGGGCTCGGGCTTTCTCTACGTGCGCGACGAGGTCATCGACCGGCTGTGGAACACCATCGCCACCGAAGGCTGGGACGACCCCAAGCTGCGCGCCGAACGCTTCCAGCGCATCGGCAGCTCGAACGTCCCGGCGCTGTGGGGACTGCGCGCCTCGATCAAGTTGGCCAACGATATTGGGATGGACCGCATAGAACGGCGGCATCGCGCTTTGGCGGATTAGGTTCTCGGAGAGATGAAGAAGCGCGGAGCGGAATCGTGGACGTCGCCCGACCCGGCCCTGCGCTGCGCGATTGTGACGGTAAATGTGCCGCCGGTTCCGCGCATGGATTTGGAAAACTGGATGTGGAAGACGCACAAGATCCGCATCCGCGGCGCGGAACCGAACAAGCTGCGGTTGTCGACGCCTTATTATTTGCAGAAGAAAGACATTGACCGTTTCTTGGATAAGTTTGACGAGTACAGGCGGGAGAAGAAGATGGGGTGACGCCGGTCGAGGCGGGTTTTCCGGGCACTATCATAAGTGCCCGGTTGAAGAATCTAAGGTCAAAAGCGGCGGACAAGAGTGTCCGCCCCACACAAGCTAGTCGTAGTACTCCAGTCCCAGGTGCGTGATCAGTTCCTCGCCCTTTAAGTGCCGCAGCGTGTTCTTCAGCTTCATCAACTGAATGAACAGATCATGCTCGGGATACAGTCCCGGCACCGTCATCGGAGACTTAAAGTAGAAGCTTAGCCACTCCTGAATGCCCAGCCCGCGCAGATCTTTACACCGCTTCGCCAGATCCATCAGCAGCACCAGGTCGAGTACGATCGGCGCCGCCAGAATCGAATCACGGCACAAGAAATCCACCTTGATCTGCATCGGATAGCCGAGCCATCCGAAGATATCGATGTTATCCCATCCCTCTTTGTTATCACCGCGTGGCGGATAATAGTTGATGCGAACCTTGTGGCACATATTGCCGTACAGTTCGGGATAAAGTTCCGGCTGCAGAATGTGCTCCAACACCGAAAGTTTCGACTCTTCCTTGGTCTTGAACGATCCCGGATCGTCCAGCACCTCGCCGTCGCGGTTGCCAAGAATGTTGGTCGAGAACCATCCGTTCAGCCCCAGCATGCGGGCCTTGAAGCCGGGCGCGAGGATCGTCTTCATCAGCGTCTGCCCGGTCTTGAAATCCTTGCCGCAGATCGGCGCTTCGTTCTGCCGCGAGAGTTCGAGCATCACCGGCAAATCCACCGTCAGATTCGGCGCACCGTTAGCGAACGGCACGCCCTCCATCAACGACGCGTAGGCATAAATCATCGAGGGCGCAATCATCTCGTCGTTCTCGCGCAGCGCTTTTTCAAACGATTTCACGGACTGGTGTGCTTCGGTCGGTGCAATATAAGACTCCGTCGAGCCGCACCACATGGTGATCAGCCGACTGGCCCCGCTGGTTTTCTTGAAGTCGCGGATGTCGTCGCGCAACTGCTCGGCGAGATCCATCTTGGTCTTGCCCTTCTTCACGTTCGGTCCGTCAATCTTCTTAACGTAGTTGTGATCGAAGACTGCCGCGCGCGGCGTCACCGATGAAAGGAAGGGTTTCAACTGGTCGAGCAACCGCTGATCGAGCACGCCCGCATTCGAGGCCGCCTCGTACATGTTGTCTTCGAAAATGTCCCAGCCAGTAAAGACCAGGTCGTCGAGGCCGGCCAGCGGCACAAACTCTTTAATCTTTGGAGAACGCCCGTCGGTGCGCTTGCCCAGCCGCACCGTGCCCATCTGCGTGAGTGACCCAATCGGTTTTGCCAACCCCTTGCGAATCGCCTCCACACCTGCGACGAACGTGGTCGCCACCGCGCCCATGCCCGGGATCATTACCCCCAACTTCCCTTTTGCCGGCTGGATCGTGCCGTTGTTCTTGGAGCTGCTGTGCGCCTTCCCTTCAGACTTCACGTCGCTCTTAACTTCTACGCGGGATGTCTTCTGTGCTGTCTTTGCGGACTTGTTCCGTGTCGCCATATTTTGGCCGCTTCCTCAGTAAGAATCTGTATGGATGTGCAAACCTTGTATGTTCTCGCACCGGGCGGGATTTTGGCAAACGCGAGCGGCCAAACGTGCAGAAAATAGGTTCAATGGGGCAGAGCAAGCATTGGTTGGACGATGCCGCGACATCCCTTTGACTGATGTCGTGCATCCAACATCCGTACAAGCCTCATCTCGCCGGAACGGCCAGCAACCAAATCATCAAGCCAAACAGGATCACGGCCGCAACCAGGGAGTACAGCGTGTGCAGCGGATGAAAGTGAAAGTACGGATTCCGCGCCAGCCGGTTCCTCATCGCCAGCATAAAACCTCCTACGCGCGCGATTCGCGTCCCAACCGAGCTACTTGTCTCCTCTTATTCTCTCACCGTTGGGCTGGCATGGCGTCGGTTTTTCCACATCAAGGGATCGCCCGCCGTAAGACGTTCACGCTCGCCTCACATCACACGCCTGTGTTACAACCTTTGCGGACTCTTCCCATGCCCGACAAGATCGCTCTCATCACCGGCGCCTCCAGCGGCTTCGGATTACTTACATCCATCGAACTGGCCAAGGCCGGATTCCGCGTGGTCGCCACCATGCGCGACCTCGGACGCCGCGAGCGCTTAGACCAAGCCGCAGCAGCCGCAGGTGTCGCGGCGCAACTCGACATCCGCACACTCGACGTGACCAACTTCGATGCCATCCCCGCCTTTGTGGACGCCGTTGCCCGCGACCATGACCGCCTCGACGTCCTCGTCAACAACGCGGGGTTCGCCGTCGCGGGATTCGCCGAAGACATCAAGCTCGAGGAACTTCGCCACCAGTTCGAACCCAACTTCTTCGGCGCCGTCGCCATGACCAAAGCCGCCCTGCCCACCATGCGCCGGCAACGTTCCGGACACATCATCCAGGTTTCTTCCATCGCTGGACTCCACGGGTCAGTCACGGTCAGCAGCTATTCCGCGTCGAAGCACGCCCTCGAAGGCTGGAGCGAATCTTTGCGCCTGGAAATCAACTCGCTCGGCATCAAGGTCGTGCTGGTCGAGCCTGGAGCCTTTCAAACCGACATCTGGACGCGCGGGGCGGTCATGGGCGCGAACGCGACCAGAGAAACTTCCCCAAACATCCAGCGCAGCCTGCGTATGCGTGATCGCGTGCAGGCGTTACCTAAACGGGACCCCATTGAAGTGGCGCGCCAGATCGCAGCCATCGCGCAAGATCCGAATCCGAAGTTGCGCTACCTGGTTGGCCGCGATGCCAGAATGCAGCTCGCCATGAAGCGGATCCTGCCCTGGAAGTGGCACGAAAAGATAGTCGCAAATTTCCTGAAGATCGATTGAATCAGTACCGAGTACCTAGTACCGAGTACCGAGCAAAGTCAAGACTCAGAGTTTGAGCGTGGGGAGCGCAGATGTGTGCGCAACATGCTACTGGGTACTAGGTACTCGGTACTATCTTTCCAGTTCCACCAATTTCACCGGCAAATCCCAATGCCCGTCAAGAATCTCGAAGCGCCGCTGCTCTTCCCGCTGGAACGTCTCCTGATCGGGATACATCTGCTTCTGCAGCGCCGCTTCATCGAAGGACTCGTTGGCCACGGTCGCATTCTTGAAAACGATGGTCACGCGGAAGTCCCAGCGCCCGTCTTCGGTCGTGTGATAGCGCGGCTGATCCATCCAAACCTTCGCGATCCGCCCCATCTCCATTTCCTTCTTCAGCACCGGATAATGATTCTTCTTGAACAGCTTCAGAAACTCATCCGCATGTCCCCACTTGGCTTTGTAGTAATACTCGACGACAAACGGCCTTTCGGAGGTTGCGGATGCAGCCTGGGCATAAGCGGCGACAGGCAGAGTAACGGCGAAAAACAGCAGCAGCGCGAGAACGCGGGACATTCGAATCACGGGGGGCCTCCTGGTGAATACCAGCTTGTACACTAACAGGGCCGCAAAGAAAAGCACCGTTGGAAGGAGGCAGATGCAGGTGGAAACTGATGAGCAGCAGATCCTGAAGCTCTTCGAAGACGGAGATCGCGCCTTGATGGCTGCCGACATCGGGGAACTCTCGCGCATTCTCGCAGACGACTACATCCAATACGATGAGTCCGGCGACTCTTTCACGAAGCAAGAGGTGATCAACAATCTTAAGACGGGCGCGATCCGCTACCTCTCGATGATTTCCACCGGCCGCCGCATCCGCCTGCTGGGCGAGGATGTAGCTGTAGTTCACGGCTCAGAAGAAGATGATGTCGAGCAAGCTGGAAGACGCTTCCCCGTCAGCTACATCTACATGGATGTGGTTGTGAAGCGCAAAGGCAAGTGGCAGATTGTGGGATCGCAGTTGGTCAGACTGCCCGAATATTCATAAAGATGCCCTGTCTAAATGGCTCCGCCAGAGCGTCCACAACTCTGAAGCGATTTTCGCGTAGCTCTCGCGCGGACCAGCAGTGGCAGCCCCAAACCAGCGGACGAACTCTTCATGAACCACCTTAAGTACCTCGTCCGAAGAGCTGCAATTGCCTAGCCGCGGCAGGATAGTTTCAGCTTCGGGCGCATACTCGTCGGTATTCAGGTTATCGAAAGCGATGCGGATCGGGTCGTGACGATAGAGCAGCGCCGCCGTGGCATCGAACAATTCGCCATAGTTTTCTCTGGCTCGGCGTCGCGCCTCGAGTATTTCCTCCCTCGTCCTTGGCATTCCTCACTCCGCGGTTCTCATCCGATTCTGCCAGTGACTCCAAACAAACCACGCCACCCCCGCCACCAGCACCACGCCAATCACCGCGTCGAACTTGTGAAAATATTTCCCCAGCTCGCGCCAGTTCTCTCCCAGTTTCATCCCGAGATACGCCAGTCCCAGGCACCATGGCCACGATCCCAAGAATGTATACACATGAAACCGTCCGCGCGGCATGCGCGCCACTCCCGCCGGCAGTGCAATGAAGGTCCGAATCACCGGCAGCAATCGCCCGATGAACACCGCCAGGTATCCCCAGCGCGCAAAGAAACGGTCGGCCCAGTCGAGCTCGCGCCGCCCCATCAGAATCCAGCGCCCGTAGCGTTCCACCAGCGGACGCCCGCCATAACACCCGATCTCGTAGGCCACCAGCGATCCCAGGTTGCAGCCCAGCGCCCCCGCCGTCGCCACCCACAGCAGCTTGAATGTCCCCGTGAAGACCAGGTATCCGGCAAACGGCATGATTAACTCCGAAGGCAGCGGAATGCACGCCGACTCAATCGCCATCAGTAACACGATGCCGCCGTAGCCGGTGACGCCTATCACCGACTTGATGAACACAAAAATGACAGCGAGAAGTTTTTCAGTCATGGGAAAAGCAGTTGCCAGTTGCCGGTCGACGGTTGCCAGTTCGCAGGCGAAACCCTCCGCAAACTGAGAACCGAGAACTGAGAACTGACTTCCTAGTTTATCGGAAATTCGCGCGCGAAATGCCGCGGCTAGAACGAACCTTCCTGCGTGAAAGTGTAGCCGGGCAGCGCCGCGCCTTCGGGACTTTTGGCCACTTTGATACGTACGGTCGGGGCGTCGGGAGCGGTAATTCCCGCCGGCCGCAGCATGGCATACTGCGTGAACACTTCGCTGTACACCTTGGTGACCAGATAATCCTGGCCATCGGCATCGCTGCGCCAGACCTGCCCGAGCTGAATGGAACTTACGGCCACGGTAGCTTTCCTGAATCCTGAGATTAACTCCAGACTACCGGGGTGGATGGTGGGAGTCAATTAGCGGCGTGGTTACCGAGGTCTCTGCTAAGATGTTGCCCTCATGCCCCGCGGACAAACGCCCCGTCAGCCTGCCCGCACCGGCCGCCAGGACCGTGTGGCGCGGGCGCCCCTTCGACAAGCTCAGGGCAAGCTCTCGCCCGCGAAAGCACCGCCCAAACAGTCGCACAGAAGCAAGATCGATCGTGTGAGCAAAGATGCTCGTGTGGGGACGGGCGCATTCGCCCGTCCCCGGGGTGCAGCCGCGGCGGCAGCGCCCAAAGGCCGAAGTGCCGCATCCACCTACAATCCCCTGGCGCCGGAACGCATCGCAGAAATCCTGAAGCGCCTCGACCAACTCTACCCCGAAGTCACTTGCGCCCTAACTCATTCCAGCGCCTGGGAACTCCTGGTCGCGACCATCCTCTCCGCGCAATCCACCGATGTGAACGTCAACCGCGTGACGCCCGAACTCTTCCGCAAATATCCCACGGTGGAAGCCTTTGCCGCACTCACGCCCGAGCAACTCGAGCCCGATGTCCGCTCCACGGGCTTCTTCCGCAACAAATCCAAGTCGGTGGTGGGAGCCGCGAAAAAAGTCGTCGCCGACTTCGGCGGCCAGGTCCCCGACGACATGGAAAAGCTGCTCACCCTCCCCGGCGTGGCCCGAAAGACCGCCAACGTCGTGCTGGGCTCATGGTTCAAGAAAGCCGAAGGCGTAGTCGTCGACACCCACGTCCACCGCATTTCGCGCCGCCTCGAACTCACCACTAACGATGACCCGCAAAAAATCGAACAGGATCTGATGCGCATCATCCCGCGCGAGAAGTGGATTCTCTTTTCCCACCAGATCATCTGGCACGGGCGCAAGCTTTGCATCGCCCGCAAGCCCAAGTGCGTCGACTGCCCGCTCGAGAATCTCTGCCACGCCGCCGACAAAACCTGGAGTACGGTGGAGCTGCACAAGAATGCGAAAGCGTAGAATTTTCATACCTCTCAACGGTGCTGTCATCCTGAGCGGAGCATTTGGGCTGGCGAAGCCTCGCCCAAATGCGTAGTCGAAGGACCCCATTACTTTGTGCAGCACCACTGGCTCATCAAGGGATTTCTAATTACGCGCTCAGATGCTGCCGCTTGAGAAACTCCTCTCAAGGTTCGGAAAAAATACCGGCGGGTAAGGATCCGTCACTCCAAAAGAAGTGCGCTTGGCGCACTTCTCTCTCCGCTCAGATGACACACGCCGCCCTCTGCTACACTTTTCTTCGACCCGCACCGAGGCTCCCTACGCACATGCGCACTTTCCTCCCGTTTGCTATCGTCATACTCATGAGCATTATCGTCGCTGAAAGCACCGCGCAGACTCTATCCTCACCCCAGGCCGTTACCGATCCCAAGCAGATTGCATCCAAGCCCAACGCGCAGGTCGAGCCGCGCGGCGTGACTATCGAGAAGCTTTACATGACGCGCCAGATCGGCCGCTCCACGTGGTCGCCTGACGGCAAAAGCATCGCCTTCATCTCCAACATGAGCGGACGCAACAATCTGTGGCTCGTCCCCGCCGAGGGCGGTTGGCCAGTGCAGCTCACGGTCAGCGACCAGCGCCAGTCCTCGCCCGCGTGGTCGCCAGACGGTAAATGGATCGCCTATCAATCGGACTACGACGGCGACGAACTCTGGGACATTTTCCTCGTCTCGCCCAAGACCGGTAAAGTGGTCAACCTCACCAGCACACGCGAGATCGCAGAAACTGATCCAACCTGGTCGCCCGACGGCCGCTATCTGGCGTACCTCGTGAAACCTAAAACGTCTGCCGCACACGAGATCGACATCTACGACACGCTGATGCGCGAGGTGAAGCACCTCACCACCGGCACGCCACAGGACAAAGGCAACTCGAATCCCATCTGGTCGAGAGACGGGGCATATATCGTCTACACCCAGGAGCAGGCGAAAGGCACAGACTCCAACATCTTTATCGCCCAAGTTGCCACGGGCAAAAGCACGCTGCTCACGCCGCATGAGGGTGAGCAACTCTATTTCGCGAATGATATCTCCACACTCGGCATGTTTGACGCCCAGACCGTGCTGCTCACCTCCAACGCAGAGAACGGTTACGACAATGTTGGCCTCCTCTTGATCGGCACGAGGGGCGATCCTCATCCGGGCACAATCAAGTGGCTGACCAAAGACAAATGGGAAATCCGCGGCGGCGAATTCTCGCCCGACGGCAAACACATCACCTTCACCGCCAACGTCGACGGCAACGAGGACATCTACCTGTACGATCTCGCAACCGGCAAATCCACAATGTTGCCCATCCCGAAAGGCGTAAACCAGCCTGCCGGCGGCCACTCCGCCTTCACCAAAGACGGATCGCGCCTGCTCTACAACCACAACGGGCCCACCGCGCCAGGCGATCTTTGGGTGTACACGCTGGCGACCGGCAAGTCGCATCAAGTCACGCATTCTCTCGTCGCCGGAGTGCGTTCGGAAAACATGGTCGAGCCGTATCTGGTGCACTATCCCAGCCGCGACGGCAAATGGACCATCTCCGCATTTCTCTACGTCCCCTTCAACATGGCGCGCAACGGGCAGAACGCCGCCATTGTCTACATTCATGGCGGGCCGACTTCGCAGACCATGAATTCCTTCAACCGCTTCGTCCAATACGCCGCCAATCAGGGTTACATGGTGCTCGCGCCCAACTACCGCGGCTCGACGGGATACGGAATGAAATTCCAGCAGACGAATTTATTCGACATGGGTGGCGGCGATTTGCAGGACGTGCTCGCCGGCGTCGACTGGATCAAGCAGACCGGACATCTTGATCCCAAAAAGATTGCCGTGATGGGCGGCAGCTACGGCGGCTATCTCAGCATGATGTCGGTGACGAAAGCGCCTGAGGTCTGGGCTGCGGGCGTGCCCATCGTGCCTTTTGTGAACTGGTTCACCGAAATCGAAAACGAAGATCCGGTGCTGCAGCAGTCCGATCTCGCCACCATGGGCGATGTGGTGAAAAACAAGGCGCTGTACGAAGACCGTTCCCCGATCAACTTCATTGACCAGATCAAAGCGCCATTGCTGCTGCTGGCCGGAAGCCACGATCCTCGTTGCCCCAAGGAGGAGACGCAGCAGGTGGTCGATGCCATCAAGAAGCGCGGCGGGACGGTGGAATACAAAATCTACGAAAATGAAGGCCACGGGTTCTCGCGCGTCGAAAATCAGGTCGACGCCTACAAGCGTGTTGCCGATTTTCTCTTAGCACACGTGCCGCCGGCGGATTGCAGTTGCTCGCTGACGGAGTAGCTGTTTTCGGTCGGAAGACACCGCCGAAACGATGGTCTTCACTAAGCCGGCGATGGTGAATTCCTTGGCCGCAATGTCCACTCCCAGGCCAACCTCGCGCAACGTTGCAGATGTAACTGGCCCGATGGAAGCGAACCGTACTCCCTGAAGGCTCCGCTTGCGTGAGCCCAGGAGCTCCACAAAGTTGCGCACTGTCGAGGAGCTGGTAAACGTGACCACATGCGGCCGCTTTTGCGGATTCGCCAGCGCCTGGCGCAGACGCGTACGCGACGACTTCGGTACTACCGTTTCGTAAGCTTCCACTACATCGACCTGAGCCCCGGCTTTTCGAAGCTCGCGCGGAATCACATCGCGGGCAACTTTGGCGCGCACCAGCAGCACTCGCTTCCCTTTCACCCGCCGCCGCAGGCTGCGCACGACCGATTCGGCAACGTACTCTTTGGGAACGACATCCACTCTCAAGCCCCGCTTCTCGATGGCTTTCTTCGTAGCCGGGCCGATCGCCGCGATGTGCAGGTGTTTGAGATTCGCTTTCGCTAGCCGTAGCTTGGCCATCCGTTCCCACATGGCTTCGACTCCGTTTGCGCTAGTGAGGATGAGCCAATCGTAAGCAGCAAGATTCTTCAACGCCGAATCCAACGGCCTAAAGCTGCGCGGCCCGCGGATCTCAATGAACGGAATTTCCAGGACTGTCGCGCCCAACTTGCGCAATTCACCAGAGAGCGCGCCCGCCTGATGCCGCGCGCGGCCCACCAGCACCCGAACGCCGCTCAGCGCATTCTTCGATGGTTTCCGTTTCTTGCTCATGGTGAGAGTTGGCGGGCAAGAGTGCCCGCCCCACACCATTCTAAGCGCGATCCTTCTTTGGCGGGCTCACCCCCAGCCCCTGCTCCCGCATCATCCGGGCGACGTCCGAAACCACGGTGTCCTCGGCTTTTCCCAGAGATGCGATCACGTTCGCCTGATCTTCCCGCGTTCGGTTCTGGCTGAGTTTGAACTTGCCTTCGAGCTTCGTCGCCGTGATTTCAAACCCTACGATCTGCCGCAGCATGTTCTCGCGATACTTCTCGCTCAATTCTTCCCATTGCAGCCGGTATGCGGGTTCGAAGGTTTCCATCAACTCATGCAGCATCCCCTGCACATCCTGCCCGGACGAAAACAGGCGCGCATCTCCATACAGGTGCACCGCCGCATAATTCCAGGTGGGAACGCTTTCACGCGCCGTATAGTTGCTGGGCGAAATGTAGGAGTGCGGTCCGTGAAAAATGGTCAAACACTGCGGCTGCTGTTCCAGATAGCGCCAGTGCGGATTCGCCTTCGACACATGTCCGTGCAGGACAATCTTCTCTTCCGCCTCGCGCACGAACAGCGGCAGATGCGTAGCGAACGGCCCTTCGTCTGTAGATGAGATCAGGATGGCAAAGGGATTGGCGCGCATAAACGCAATGGCGTCAGCATCGTGGCGCACACGAAAATGTTCGGGGATATACATGCGTTCTTTCCGTTATTTTCCTGACAGCCCGGCTGCTTCCTTCTTTCTCACGTGGATAACTTTTTCGACTTCCGCGATCACAACTCCGCCTTCATCTTTCACCTCAACGCCAAAGACCGGCTCGTATTTCGGCAACGTCTTCAGTTTCTCGCGAATGTCGTCAATCTGGCTATCGGACAGACGAAATTCCGCGCGCACCGTTCCCCTGCCCGGCTTCCGGTAGCGGATGGTCGCGGCTTTGTCCCATACGATGTACTCGCCGCCCAGATTCGAGATCAGCATGAGCATATAGAACGGGTCGGTCATGGCAAACAGTGATCCGCCAAATTGCGTGCCCACATAGTTCGCGTTCCAGAACCGCAGCTTCATCTCGACGTCGATCGCTTTCATGTCTAGCGCAATGTGCTGGATGCGAATGCCCATGCCCAGAAATGGCGGCCAGAAATTGATCCAGCGGCGCAGGGCACGCTTGCCGCCGAGAATTCCCAGGAGAACGCTGCCGCTCTTCATGCTAGATCATGATACGGGATCACGGTTGCGGAGGGACGGCCAAGCCGCGGCCATAGACGGCTTCGAGGATTTCGTCGCCGCCACGGTCAAGCAGAGTTTTGCCGACGGCATTGCCCAGTTGTTCAGGATCGTTGACATCTCCGTCTCGAGATTCGCGCAGGAGCTTCGAACCGTCGGGATCGGCGACGATGGCCTCGAGATGCAACTTCCCGCCTCGCATTTCTGCGAACGCACCGATGGGGACCTGGCAGCCTCCGCCGAGGCGGTTGAGCAGCGCACGCTCGCAGGTGGTGGCGGCGCGGGCCGCAGCGTCGTTCAGGAATTCAAGGTGCTGGCGTGTGGCCGCGTCGCCCACGCGAATTTCGATACCGAGCGCCCCCTGCCCGGCTGCCGGGCACATGATTTCGGCAGGGATGATTTGCTTAATCAGATCCGTCTTGTCCAGCCGCTTCAGCCCGGCCGAGGCTAGGATGATGGCGTCGTATTCGCCTTGTTCGAGCTTGCGCAGGCGCGTATCGACATTGCCGCGCAACGGATGAATGTCGAGATCGGGGCGGATTGCCTTGAGTTGCGCCTGACGACGCAGGCTGGAAGTGCCCACAAGAGCGCCCTGCGGCAGGTCCTCAACCTTCGCATAGTTGCGCGAGCAGAAGGCGTCGCGCGGATCTTGCCGCTCCGTGATCGCGGCGATTTCAAATCCCGGAGGAAGTTCGGTAGGCAAGTCCTTCAACGAATGCACCGCAAGATCGACGCGCCCAGCAGCCAGCGCTTCTTCGATCTCCTTGGTGAACATGCCTTTGGTGCCGACCATGGCGAGGGCGACGTCCGTGATCTTGTCGCCCGTGGTGTGGATGATTTCGATCTCGACTTCATGCCCGCGGGCACGAAGCAGCGCGGAGATGTGGTTGGCCTGCCAAAGGGCAAGCTGTGAGCCGCGGGAGCCGATGCGGAGTTTAGCCATGAGTGGTAGTGTCAAGCCTTTCTTGTCGTTGCGAGGCGCGATCGTTCTTACCGAATCGAAGCGCCATAAGGGCTCCGAGTGAATATGTGACTGTGACTATGAATGGTGTAGTTACCAGAAGTTGACCGAGGCACTCGCTATCTCCGCACATTTTCTCGCTGGTTGAAAATAGCTGGCGAAACTCATATCCCCAATAACCACCGGGCGTAAGATTTTGGTTATGCCCACCACGCTTCAGAATCGACATGTCCCACAGCATCATGCCCAAGAGGAACAACAGTCCAACTACCCATACGACTGCGGCCGACTTGTGCCGGGTGAAGCGGTTTACGAAAAGTCCCACAAAAAAGGGTGTGACCCAAACGAGGGGGTTATACGCGACAGCAAGGGTTGGTGGCAAGATTCTCACTTCAGAAAGAATTACGCTGACTAGCCAACCGAGTGGGATTGCTGCCACTGCGCTCCCCAACAAAGCGACCGCGACATGAAATAGCAGGAACGGGAGTTCTTCGTAGAATGGCCGGTTCGTTGGCATGGGTCGGGTTGTCAAAGCGCGGTGTTCGACGTGGGCCCTTTTTCTTTGTCCCGCAAATTGAACAACCTCCGCACCACATCGATCACCGTGGTTGCTTCCGCTTCCCGCGCCGCAGTCTTCAGCGTCGTGATCGGGGTGTGCATGACCTTGTTAATGATGCCGCGAGTCAGGGCTTCGACCGCCATTTCCTGTTCCGGCGTCAACTCCCCCATCCGCCCCCGAACGCGATCGATTTCCGCCTGGCGAATGGTCTCCAGATGGTCCTGCAACGACACGATCGTCGGTACGACGTCGAGGGTATGCGCCCGGGCCTCGAATTTTTCCACTTCGCTGGCGATGATGGCTTCGGCCAGTTCAGCTTCCTTGCGGCGGTCGGCGACGTGGCTCGAAACTGCCTGCTGCAGGTCATCGATATCGTAGGCGAAGATGCCATCGAGTTTGGCCATCTCCGGCGAAACGTCGCGGGGCACGGCAATGTCGATGAAGAACATGGGCCGGTTCTTGCGGCGGGCAAGGAACTGTTCGCCGTGTTCGCGGCGGAAGATGGCGTGGGGCGCACCCGTCGAAGTGATGACGATATCGGCTTTGTCGCAGGAATTGTAGAGGTCTTCGAACTTGATGGCCTGCCCGTTGAACTTCTGCGCCAGGCCGATGGCGCGGTCGTAGGTACGGTTGGCAACGAAGATTGACGCGCAGCCGTGCGCCATCAGGTGACGGGCAGCGAGTTCACTCATCTTTCCGGCGCCAACGATAAAGACATTCTTCCCCTGCAGTGTCCCGAAAATCTTTTTGGCCAGTTCTACCGCAACCGAGGCGATGGAAACCGAAGACGTTCCCACGGCGGTCTCGGTGCGCACGCGCTTGGCGACCGCAAAGGCGCGGGTGAAGAGCTGGTCGAGTTGTCCGCGCACTGAGCCCACGGCACGGGCCGTGGCGTAAGCCTCTTTCACCTGGCCCAATATCTGAGCTTCGCCGACCACCATCGAATCCAGACTGGAAGCCACGCGGAAGATGTGCCGCACCGCATCTTTTTCGCGGAACTCGTACAAGTGTGCGTCCAACTCCTCCGCTGTCAAATGAAAGTGGTCGTGCAGAAATCCACGCAGGTCGGCCGAGCCGTTGGTCGTGTGAGTAACCAGTTCCACGCGGTTGCAGGTGGAGATGATCATGCCCTCTTCGATTCCGGGATGGGCGGTTAAGTCGCGGCAGCAATCCGGCAGCTTCGACTCAGGGATCGCCAGGCGCTCGCGCACTTCAAGCGGCGCGCTCTTGTGATTCACGCCAATGAGTTGATATCTCATGAGGCGGAGAACCTATGAATGGCGGAGAAATAGTTTGCGGCCCAAGCCACAACGGCAGCCACAAAGGCAAATGTGGCCAGCACGGCGGCGCGGCGGCCGCGCCATCCCGAATTCCAGCGCGTGAACACCATGACCATGTACACGGCCCACATCAGCACCGACAACAGAATTTTTGGATCTTCAAAATCAATGTGGCCGTATGCCGACATGGCCACGACCGAGCCGGTAATCAGTCCCAGCGTCATGAACGGAAACCCGAGCAGCAAGGAGCGGTAGCCGATCTGGTCAATCACCTCCAGCGCGGGCAAAAAAGAAATCAGGCTGCTGGGCTTTTTGGCCTTGAGGCGGCGCTCCTGCAACAGATACAGCAGGCTGGCCCCGAAGCTGAGCACCAGCGCGGCGTATCCCGTAAAGATCAGGATGATGTGTGCGATCAGCCATCCCTTGTGCTGCACGAACGAAGTCAGCAGCACGGGTTGCTGGTCCACCGCCGCAACAAAAGTCAGGAAGAACACGATGGGGAAGACGACTACGCCAGGAGAAGTGGTCTGGTAAATGGCATAGATGATCATGAAAAACGTCATCGAAAAGAAAGCCAGCAGCGACTCCCCGTTATGCACCGAGATCCACACCACGTGGCCGGAGAGGAAAAGCTCGACCAGCGAGACAAAATGGAACACCATGCCCAGGCTGGCCGCGTGCAGCGCGATGCGGCTGAAAAGGTCGCTGGTACGGGTGAGCGCAAAGAAGGCGTAGATCAGCCCGATGAAGTAACACCCCAGCGCAAAGCGCAACCAAAGTAATGCCATAGGCTTGGTAAGTATCAGAGTCCGCGGGGTTTAATGCAAGTCGATTGAATCCCGGATTCCCCAGAACCCCTTTTCCCTTCCACGCATTATATTCTGCACAGGGGTGGGGCAACGGGAAAACGGCAAGCATCACGTGTGCTTGTGATATAGGTCACAACGGCCTACCCAACTCCGAGACTTGCCAGCACTTCCTCGAGCAAAGCTGGATCGATCACCAGCCGGCGGCCGTGGGCCTTTACGTCCTCCAGTTCATCGAACGCGCGAAACAGCCGTAGTTTGGCGGCGGCATACTGTTCAGCCTCGTTCAACGGACGGCCGTGGGTTGTCGCCCAAGCCGTCACCGCGGTCTCAGGCAGGAACACGCTGATGGCATAGGTGACCTTTCTGTCGGAGGTGACGTCGAAGACGAACTCCGTCGCCGGAGCCTCCGGATCGGTCGCCAGGGCGGCACGCTGGCCGACAAAATAGTACTGGTAGACGTATCCCTGAGTGCCGGCGTAAGTCTTCAGGCGGCGGATGGTTTTATCTTTATCCGTAGACATGCGGATATTATGAGCCGTCGTTGGTCGTTTGTCGTTGGTCGTTCGCAGCCCGTGGAAGCCAGCGGGACAACCATTGCTGGAGGAATCGCAATCTGAATGGCGTGTCGCATGTCAGCCACAAAAGCGAAGGTCATCCTACTCGAACCGGGAATTACAGGCAACCCCATGGACAACGAAGACGCAAAACCCGAATCAGTGAGTGATATGGCGATTTTGCAACAACTGTGAGGTCCATGAAACGGGACTATTTCTTTGGCTTTCGATCAACAAGCCGGAAGCAGCGGGCCTTATCGTCCCAGTAGATTCGTTCCTTGTTGAGTTCCCAGAATGCCTCCCAGTGGGATTGAATATCTTTCAGGCTGTGCGCTTCCCTGAATTTCGCCCAGCAATCCCACCCTGATTCATGGCACGGCTTTTCGGGGAACAAGGGTGGCATAGTGCTTTTCTGCCAGGTGTCGTCGACGAAAAGACTCGCGAGAATCAAGTGCGCGAGTTCTCCGGTACGAATGCGGGGCCAGAAGTCGAACACCGGTTCTGCAATCCAGCGAGTATCCGTGATCTGTGAAATCAGGATAGGAATCGCTGATTTTCCGTCCGCAACTATTTGATCCATTACGGCGGAGGAGCAGTAATCGCGGTCTTGGAACCTGCCTTTGGCGCGGCACGTCAGATTGTTCCACGTCGAGAGTGCGTACGACTTCGGATGTGCAGGCGTCTTGTCACCTGCAAGGCAAAACGAAGAAGACAATACCAAGCAACAACACACCGCTCGAAACGGTGTCTTTAGAACTGTGAGTATTCCCATGATCTGAAATTCTACCGCCCGTAACCGCCGAGGAGCGCTCATTGACCCCCATGATGAGTGCAACGGCGATTTATCGCCAGCCATCAGTCTAGAATGGCTGGTCAGGAGGTGAAGTCAGCATGGCTAAGATTTGCATTCTGGTTCTGACCCTCGGAGTTGCCGCTTTGGGACAGACATCCGCCGATCTGGACGCCAAATACTCGCACGTCACCGCTTACAAAGTTCGCCCTGACGTTCTAATGACGGCCAGATTCGCCGCTGACGGCCAGGTATGCGATATGACGCTGGAGAAGCGGCAACGGACCGATACCCGCATCGTGTTTGGAGACAGCAGCTTCTCCGATACGGAAGCGCGAAGTCTTATGGATGATCTAGTTCCAGAAAACGAGCGCGGACGAAATCTGACGCGGGCGCTCAACGAAGCCGTCGACGGTGATTTCATCACGACCAACTTCACCTACGAAAATGTACTTTTCCGAGTGTATGGAATCCTCCGGCCGAAAGATGCGGCCGGCGATAAAGTGATCATCATTACGTGGCCGAAAAGGCCATGCGCCGAATCGCAGGCAGCAGCACGTTAATTATCCGTGTGGACACTTGGTTCTCCATTCCCTCACGCCCACACCGTTGACGAGAACAGGCGATTACACGTTTTGACGACTGGTCAATGATCGCTATGGCGTTTTCGCCAACGGCAGTTAAGTATTTGAATGAATGGCATAGCCGCGTCAATGTGCGTGAAGTGCTCCATTGTCTCAGTTTGCTTCCCGCCGGCTAGAAGTAGTCAAGCTCCGCTCGACGGGACCTTCGAAACTCGGGGCGGGCAGCCGACGGCCATCCCCACAGGATCGTTTTTCTGCTAGTCTGGGGTTGCCCTGTTGTTTTGTTTCACGTTATTTCATTTTGTTTCTGTCATTGACCGGAGACACTCTCCGGAAATCGGGTCGCGCGCCATGTCGAAAGTGATCGAGCAGGAAGTTTCCGTACTGTCCTCCGCAAAACTTGGGTTGGTTTATCTCACGGCCAACGACTGGACGCTGGTCGCCGACAAAGCCACCCGCCTGCAGTTCAAGAAGGGCGACGTGCTTGTCCAAAGAGGCAAGCGCACGAATGGCATATATCTGTTGCTCAAAGGAACGGCACGAGTGCACATCCCTTCGCAGCCAGCTGCGCGGACGATCGGGCCGGGTGAGATCTGTGGAGAGATGTCCTTTCTGGAAGGCGCACCCGCCAGCGCCAGCGTGATTGCCGATGGCGACGTCGAGACCTATCATCTCGATCTTCCTACCCTGGACAGCTTGTTTGAGCTGTTCCCGCACCTGGCATCGCGCTTTTACCGGTCGTTGGCGACGAATCTGTCGCGCCGCCTGCGCGAGCTGATCGGAGCGGGTTCCGTAATGGCTGCCGCTGTGCAGAAACGGTAGTTGTGCAGTTTGAATTTCAAACTGTACCACTACCAACTGCTCAAATTACTTGCAGTTTGGCGGCTTTGGGGATTAGACTCTGAGGCCATGCTGTGGCCCAACAGCTGGGGGATTTTAAGCGATTAGCGCGGGTGTTCCCTTGGTGCAAGTGCTGACGTTTTGGGATCAGCAGGACCTGGTTGAGGATCGTGATCTACGGCCGGGGGACGCAAAAGGAATGTTACTAGTGTGCATCGCTTTGCAGTTTCACCCGGGCAATGCATCCGAACACGTAAGCTAACTACTATATGAGTCAGTGGGTTACATTTTGTACCGGTTTGGCACGCGGGATGCACTTGGAGCCGTGCGGCTGGTACGTGTAATCCGCCAGGAGAGGCCTGAAGCCTCTAAGGGTTTTTCAGTGGGGTCCCCAGCATAGGTTCAGGAGGAAGTGATCATGAAGCGGATACTTTTGATGGCGGTTCTGGCTCTGGCTCTGCCAATTGCGGCTTTTGCGAACAATGTGGATTTCACCAATCACTCCGGAACGCTTTCGGGAAGTTCGGCTGGCCTTACACTTACTGGCTCTGAGCTGACGGAAGCCTGCGGCATCGGTGGGGGCGGCTGCATCCAGGGCGGTCTCGGCACCTTGACTTTTACGACAGGCGCGATGACGGGAGGAAACCTGACCACCGGCGCCACTTTTAGCAGCTCCGGCAGCAGCTTCGTGATCACCGGCAACGGCACGAATGGCGTTCCCAATGGCGTGATCTTTAACGGCGCGTTCACGGGCACGATTACCTGGGTTGAAGACACCAATTGCGGGCCCAACGGTTCGGTCTGCTACACCTTGCTGGGTTCGATCTCCGGCACCTACTCGACCAACGGCGGCCTAACCACGCAGACCGTGAATGGCGCGACGGTGCAACTTACTTTCAAGACCAGCAGCCTCGGGTTTATGGGACAGATTGCCCTGGGTAGCGGCGACACAGTCCTCACCACCGTCCCCGAGCCCGGCACCCTCGGATTGCTGGGAACTGGCTTGGTCGGTCTGGCTGGGATTCTTCGCAAGAAGCTGAAAGCATAAGGTTCGTTCTATCCGCCTCTCGAAAGCCCCGCTGCACGCGGGGCTTTTGTTTTGCATCGGGCTTCGGCAAACCCGCAAGCTGCAGCCCTCCCGAGACCGGGTGGTTCAAGCCGGATTAGGGTTTGCCGACGCCCGAAAGCCGAAGCCCGGCACGCACATTTCCGGAATCGCCCACGATTACCGCAGTAACCCTCCCGCCGGGATTACCGTTGACCCTCACCGCTCCCCGTCCTTACATTCTCCACAGGGGGTCGTATGAAGGATATCCATGAGGTGTTGCGGCAGAAGCAGACCAAGTACGCGGCACTGGGAAAGCAGATTGAGATGCTCCAGCAAGCGGCGGAGAAGCTGCGCGAAGTGGCTCCCCTGCTCGCCGAGAACGATGACGAAGACAATGCGGTTTTGATGGAAGTCGACGAGGCCTCGCCTCTTTCCGACACAACGGCGGCGAAGGCCGCGGCAGCTGGTTCGGGCGCGAGTGCGTCCAAGGCAGCTCGCCCCACGGCGCCACGCTGGCCGTAATCTCGCCGTGGTTTAGGCGGGGAATCTAGTTATGACCCTTCTGGCATTGCTGGTTTCCACTGACGATTCCGCATCCGAGGTCCTGGGCCGCATTCTGCCCGCCTGCGGGATCGCGGTGGAGCGCTTCAGCGACCTCGCGGCTGCGATGGACCGCCTTCATCAGCAAAGGTTCGATACCCTCATCGTTGATTTCCAGGATCCGAAGGCTGCGGCCGAGGTGCTGGAAGGAGCCGACCGGCTGAATTCAGGGAACGCTCCCGTCACCGTGGCTTTGGTGGCGGAGCGGGCCAAGGCGCGAGAAATTCTCAGCGGTGGCGCCCATTTCGTCCTGTACAAGCCTCTCTCCGATGACAGCACCCGGGCCGGCCTGCGCGCCGTGGCCGCGATGCTCAATCGCGAGCGCCGCCGCGCCTACCGCGTCCCGGTGCAGGCTCCAGTGGAGCTTACCCTGCCCGACACCCGCCAAGCCGAGGGAATTCTGCTGGACCTTAGCGAAACTGGAATGGACGTGCTTACCGCCGAACCGCAGGCTCCAGGAGCTCTGCTGAATTTCCGTTTCCAGTTGCCCGACGGGAGTCTGGAAGTGCAGGCCCACGGGCAAGTGGCGTGGGCGAGCCCGAATGGTCAAACCGGAGTCCGCTTTCTGGACGTGGACGAGCCGACCAGAGTTCAGCTTCAGGCCTGGCTGCAGGCCGCTGCCGCAATTCAGAATGCCGGGCCGGAGGAAACCGTTCCTCACTGCAAGCTCACCGATTTGAGCCTGGGCGGTTGTTATCTTGAGACCGACTCGCCCTTTCCGGAACAGGCGTTGATCGATCTTTGCCTGCGGACTGAAGAAATGGCAGTTCACACCGAGGGCATGGTGCGGGTCACGCACCCGGGTCACGGTATGGGCATCGAGTTCCCTTCCCGCACGCCGGAACAGCGAGCCCAGGTCGGCAATCTGATCAGCTTTCTCCGCAGTTGTCCGGAATCCATGCTGGAACTGAGCGTTTCGCCGCGCGCCCTGCGGGCGGACTTGACTCAGTTCGAGCACGACGAAGCAGCGGACGACATCGTGGAAGACCTGGACGATCCTCTACTCGAACTGCTGCGGCAAGGCTCCGGTTTCCAGCAGGATGAATTTCTTGAGGAACTACGCCGTCAACGATCAGGCGAGAGTGTCACGACCTAAGTTGCGTTTCCAGCAGCCGTTCTCTTTGTTCTAATCCTCCTGTTTTTATCTTCCGTGAATTTTCCTTCTCGATTTCCCGCAGGCAATAAAAGCCCCTCGCGGGCAGTGTGGCTGGCGGACTTTCGGGAACTAGCGCGGGCAGGAAAGAGATAGGCAGCGAGAGCAGTCGATTGAGCGAGAGGCCTGCGGTGGCCGGTTCCCGGAGGGCGGAGAACCCGAGCCCCGTCTCTGGCTCGGGCCTTCCACTCTCCGTGGTCTGTTCCACCCCAATGCGAGTACGGTAGACGATCCCTGTTGCATCGTCGTTTCAGCAATGTTAAATGTGGGTTAAATGCACGGGGATTATGCACAGCCGGCATTTTGCCCGTGGAAAATGACTGCGGCCGCGCCGTGCACGGTTTTCGCCCTTGTGCGAACATGGACGCGAACCACAAGTCTCGGCGCAGAGGCGGGCGGGAGCGAAGCTGGCGGCACCTCCAAAATCGGGTCCGGCTGACAGGTCATTGTCGCCCAGAAGTACGCCCGGTGTGGCACACGGTGCAGCGTGCAGTCTGATCTGGCGGCCGCTCCTGGCGATCGCGGCAGCAGCGGCGGCGGTTGAGATTCCCTTCTTATTTTGCGGCACGCCCTCCGGACACGATATCGAATTCCATTTGTATTCCTGGCTGGAAGTTCTCTCGCAATGGAAGCAGGGCATCATCTACCCGCGGTGGGCGGCCCTGGCACATTTTGCGTATGGGGAGCCGCGCTTCATCTTCTACCCCCCGGCATCGTGGACTTTGGGTGCGGTGCTGGCCGCGATCTTTCCCTGGACGCTAGTATCGAGCATCTATATCTGGCTCGTCCTGGTGGCAGCGGGAGTGTCCATGTTTCTGCTGGCGCGGCAGTGGCTCGACCGTCGCGAAGCAACCTTCGCCGCCGTTTTCTTCGCCGTTAATCCCTATCATCTGGTGATCGTGTACTGGCGAAGCGCCTTTGCCGAGTTGCTGGCCAGTTCCCTGCTGCCCCTGCTGCTTTTGCTGTTGTTGCGGGCGGATGAAGAAGGCCGCCGCGTAACGATTTCTCTGGCGCTGCTGCTGGGCTTCGCATGGTTGATCAATGCGCCCGCGGCGGTGATGATTCATTATTCGCTGGTTTTGCTGATGCTGGTGATTGCCTGGAGGCGGCGCTCGCTGCGCGTTTTGGTGACGGGAATTGCCGCGGTGGTTCTGGGAGCCGCTCTCGCCGCTTTCTATTTGCTGCCTGCGGTCTACGAACAGAAGTGGGTGAACATTGCCGAGGCCGTCTCGGCCGGATCGATGCCATCCGATAATTTTCTCTTTGCCCACACCGCGTTCGCCGACCACGATGCCTTCAACCGCGTCATCTCATGGATCGCGATCTCCGAGATTGCGCTGACTTTTGCGGCTGCGTGGGCGGCACGCGGCTGGGGCGGCCGCAATCGCGAGCTTTGGTACACGCTCGTGGTCTGGGCCGGGGCTTGTGCGGTGGTGATGCTCTCGATCACCGGCCCGTTGTGGAACATCCTGCCGCAGATGCGCTTCATGCAGTTTCCCTGGCGATGGATGCTCTGTCTGGGCATTCCATTCACTTTGTTCACCGCGCTGGGCGTGCGGAGATGGACTGCACGTCTGGCGACTTATGTGGCGATGCTGTGCGTGATCGCTTTCTTTGGCCACCATTTCCAACCGCCATGGTGGGACACCGCCGCCGACCTGCGCGAGATGCGGGACAACGTGGCGACCGGCGCGGGTTACGAGGGCACCGACGAATACACTCCTGTGGGAGCCGATCCTTCGGCCATCGACAAAGGCGCCCGCCGCGTGACTGTGGAAGGGCCCGCTCGTGCTGCGATCCGGGTTTCTGAGTGGAGTCCGGAACTCAAACTCCTCACGGCGGAGATGTCGGCGCCGGATCATCTGGTGTTACGTTTGTTCAACTATCCAGCGTGGCGCGTGGAAGTCAATGGGCTGCAGGTGCAGGCTGGCAGACGCGAGGATACGGGGCAGATGCTGGTTCCGGTGGATGCGGGCACGAATCGCGTGCAGATTAGTCTTATTCGCACGTGGGATCGCACGGCAGGTGGATGGATCTCGGTGCTTGCCCTGGTTTCGGTCTTAGCATCTGTGCGAAAAACTGGCGGACTGCCGAACGAGGTCTGAGTCCACCTGCGGCTAAAGCCGCTGTTATCGGTTTCACGGCGCGGCTAGAAGCCGCGCCCTTTCAAACATGCGAAGGATCCTGATTGCTACTTCTAATCCCGGCAAACTCCGCGACTTCTCTGGCGCCGCCCTGCGGCACGGAGTCGCAGTCGCCGGCGTCCCTGACTTCTCCTCCCTGCCCACAGTCGTCGAAGATGGACTGACCTTCGAGGCGAACGCTCGCAAGAAAGCCGAAGCCTACAGCCGATATGTTCCTGGAGAAATCGTGTTGGCCGATGACTCCGGGCTGGAAATTGACGCCCTGAGCGGAGCTCCCGGCGTGCACTCGGCCCGCTACGCCGCGCCCGATCTTCACAACAAGGAACCACACGAAGCGGACGCGAATACGGACGATGAAGCCAACAACGCGCGCGTGCTCCGCGAACTGACGAATATTTCACCGGCACGACGCACTGCAAGATTTGTATGCGTGCTGGCGGCCGCGCGCGATGGCCGGACGCTGGCGACTTTTCGCGGCACGGCCGAAGGAATCATTCTCGATGCTCCCCGCGGCACGAATGGCTTCGGCTACGATCCGCTGTTTTATTTTCCGCAGATTGGGAAAACATTCGCGGAACTGACCGCGGAAGAGAAATCCAAGTACAGCCATCGCGGAGCGGCGTTTCGTGCGTTCCTGGATTGGTGCGACGCTCCAGATCCCCCGGATGTTTCCTCAGCTGGCGACTGACCGCCGGCTACCGGCAACTGCTTCTTGACTTCACTTCTCTCGGGGCACGATAATGTGAGGTTATTTTTTCATACTGGAACTTATAGGGAGCTTTCGTGGCGTCAGCCAGTTCTACTGCTCCGGTTGTGGCAAAAGGTAAAGTACAAGGTGTTGCGCCTTTGCGCGCGGGCCAGGGTTACTCATTCGTCTTCCGCCGGCTGCACTCACTGACCGGCATCATCCCGGTGGGCGCATTCCTGTTCGAACACATCCTGATTTCGAACTCGACGACCATCAGCGGCCCTGAAGCTTACGCCCGGCAGGTCAGCTTTCTGGCGAACCTGCCGCTGGTGTTCTTCCTCGAATTGTTCGGCATCTGGATCCCGATCGCCTTCCACGCGCTGTTTGGTTTCTACATCTGGTACCGCGGTGAGGGCAATGTTGGCGATTATCCCTGGACCGGCAACTGGATGTACCTGGCGCAGCGCTGGACGGGCGCGATCGCATTCACCTATATCGTCTGGCACACGTGGACGATGCGCTTCACCGGGATCGATCTGCACGACTATCCGATGGCCTCGTTCGGCAAGGTGCAGCATGAAGTATTTCAGACCTGGTTTTTCTTGTTCTACGTGGTGGGCCTGATCGCGGCTTCGTGGCACTTTGCCTACGGCATCTGGCTGTTCTCGGCAAAGTGGGGCATCGTGACCGGGGACAAGGCGCAAAAGCGGCTTCTGGCAGTCTGCCTGGCCTTCTTTGTAGTACTGGCGGTCGCGGGACTCGCCAGCCTGACCTCGTTGCGCTCCCGCCCGCAGCAGCCTACTGAACCTGGGGCGGTGGCAGCGCACGTAACAGCAACTTACGGAAAGCCGGTGCGGTGAAATGGCGACTCCCAAAATTATCGTCATCGGCGGCGGGCTGGCCGGACTCTCCGCCGTCATCAAGATTGCCGAGATGGGCGCGAACGTCGATCTGTTCTCGATTGTTCCGGTGAAGCGTTCGCACTCGGTGTGCGCGCAGGGCGGCATCAACGCGGCCAAGAACCTGAAGGGCGAAGGCGATTCGACCTGGATACACTTTGACGACAGCGTCTACGGTGGCGATTTTCTGGCGAACCAGCCGCCGGTCAAGGATATGTGCGAGGCCGCGCCCGGCATCATCGATCTGCTCGACCGCATGGGCGTTCCCTTCAACCGCACGCCCGAAGGCTTGCTCGACTTTCGCCGCTTCGGCGGTACTTTATACAACCGCACCGCTTTTGCCGGAGCTACCACCGGCCAGCAACTGCTCTACGCGCTCGACGAGCAGGTGCGCCGCTACGAATCCGAAGGCAAGGTGAAGAAGTACGAGCACTGGGAATTTCTCTCCGCCGTGCTCGACGGAAACCGCGTCTGCCGCGGCATCTGCGCCATGGATCTGCGCAGCATGGAAGTCCGCACCTTCCCGGCCGATGCCATCCTGATCTGCACCGGCGGCATTGGGGCGATCTTCGGCAAATCCACCAACTCGGTTGTATGCACGGGTTCGGCGCAGTCTGCGCTCTACCAGCAGGGCTGCTATTACGCCAACGGCGAATTTATTCAGGTGCATCCCACATCGATTCCGGGCAATGACAAGCTGCGGCTCATGTCGGAATCGGCGCGCGGGGAGGGCGGGCGCGTCTGGGTTCCGAAGACTGCCGGGGACAAGCGCGATCCGAAGTCGATTCCGCAGAGTGAGCGCTGGTACTTCCTCGAAGAGTGGTATCCCAAGTACGGCAACCTGGTGCCGCGCGATGTGGCCACGCGAGCGATTTTCAAAGTGGTGTACGAGTACAACCTCGGCATCGACGGCAAACCGATGGTCTATCTCGACCTCACGCACATCGACCGCAAGATTCTCGACCGCAAGCTGGAAGGCATTCTGGAAATCTACGAGAAGTTTGTGGGCGACGACCCGCGCGACACGCCCATGAAGATTTTCCCCGGCATGCACTACACCATGGGCGGGCTGTGGATCGACTTCAAGCAGGCGACGAATATCCCCGGCATCTACGCCGCGGGCGAATGCGAATATCAATATCACGGCGCAAATCGGCTGGGGGCGAACTCGCTGGTATCGTGCATTTACGGCGGGCAAATCGCCGGGCCGAATGCGGTGAAATATGCGCGCGGGCTGCAGGCGTCCTCTGACGGCAATGGCTGCTTCGAAGCGGAGAAGAAGAAGCAGGAAGCGAGCAATGCCCTGCTCATGAACAATCAGGGCACGGAGAATCCCTTCCGGCTATGGCAGGAACTGGGCGAGCTGATGACCAAGGACTGTACCGTCATCCGCTACAACAAAAACTTGGTGCAGACGGATGCGAAGCTGGTGGAACTGCTGGAGCGCTACCGCAAGGTCAACCTGAGCGATCGCACGCAGTGGGCCAACACCAGCGTGGTCTTCACCCGGCAGCTTTACAACATGCTGCAGTTGGCGCGGGTGATTGCCCAGGGCGCCCGCATGCGCGATGAATCGCGCGGCGCGCACTACAAGCCGGACTTCCCCGAGCGCGACGACAAGAATTTCCTGAAGACGACGAAAGCATATTTTGCGCCCGATGCGGATGAGCCAAAGTTCGAGTTCGAGCCGGTGGATACGTCGCTGATTCCTCCGCGGGCGAGGAAGTATTGATGCGAGTGGAGAACTCTAAGCTGGCACGAGTGGAACTCGTGCCCTTCCCGGTTATTTTTCGTGCGAGAGTTTTCGTTTTGGGAAAACTGACTCATGCCTAATAAATCCGTCATCATCCGAATCAAGCGCCAGAACACACCGACTTCCAAGTCGTACTGGGAAGAGTTCGAACTCGAATACAAGCCGAACATGAACGTGATCTCCTGTCTGATGGAGATCGCTGCGAACCCCGTCACCCGCGAGGGCAAGGCGACCACTCCCATCACGTACGACTCGAATTGCCTGGAGGAAGTCTGCGGCTCCTGCGCCATGCTGATCAACGGACGCGCACGCATGGCTTGCTCGGCCTTGATCGACCAGCTTGAACAGCCGGTCAAGCTCGAACCGTTTTCCAAGTTCCCGATCGTGCGCGACCTGGCGACTGACCGCAGCGTGATCTTCGAGAACCTAAAAGCCGTTAAGGCGTGGGTTCCGATCGACGGCACTTACGACCTTGGCCCGGGTCCGCGCATGACCGCGGAAGAGCAGGAAGTCGCCTATCCCATTTCCCGCTGCATTTCCTGCACCTGCTGTATGGAGGCCTGCCCGCAATTCAATGAAGAAACCGGTTTCGTGGGCGCGGCCACCATTGCACAAGTGCGGCTGTTCAACACGCATCCCACGGGCAAAGCGCTGCAGCGCGAGCGTCTCGCGGCGCTGATGGGCGATGGCGGCATCCAGGAATGCGGCTACGCGCAGAACTGCGTGGAGGTTTGCCCCAAGGACATTCCGCTGACCAAGTCTATTTCCGAGGTGGGCGGGGCCGTGATGAAGCAGGCCATTGGGGACCTTTTCCGGCGCTGAAGAAAACCTTAAACACAGGGGACACGGGATTTCACAGGGGGATCTGTGGGATTGCCCTTTTCTGGCGCTGATTTTTGTCACTTCGGAGCAACAGAACACGCCCGTTCTGTATCGAATCAGCGCTAAATGATTGCTGCGGGAGCACATGAGTTGGCCGCAATCCCGCGCCCAATAGGGCCTTTCGCGTGCTCCTTATTCTTAGCGGAGTCTGCCGCGGGATGGGTAAGTAACCAGTGGTAACCAGACTTGGGTACTGCCCGCGAAGTACGCCCGTAACGACGACTCTGCAATGAATGGTTGGACCGCTTGACAGCATGGCTTACAATGTCCGGACGGTTGTGAATTGAGCCGTACGGAAGATTACGGAACTCATTGAGATTCGAACTACAGCGCCGCGTCCTTCTGGCCTCCCTGCTGGTGTGTGTGTGCTCGCCGCTCTTTGCGGTGACTGCAACCGCCACGCATAAGGCCGCCCGGCATCACCGCTTCCCCCGCTTGCATTGGACGTTATGGCATCCCATGTTTCGTCCGTCGCACGAATCGCTTTTGGTGCAGAACGCGGAGATTGACCGGCTGGAATTGCCGCGTATTCAGGATGACGATGAATTGGAGGCCCTGAAGGCGAGTGGAGCGCTGCAACCGATCATTGCGGGGGGAACGCTGCGCTTCGATCCGCGCCTTGATCCTTCGCGGCGCTATTGCCGTCCGTGGACTCGCGACTTTGTGCAAGACATTTCGCAGGCTTACTACAACCGCTTCCATCAGCAGATTCAGGTGAACTCCGCGGTGCGTACGGTGAAGATCCAGAAAAAACTCCGCCGGCACAATCGCAACGCGGCCCCGGCTGAGGGCGACACGGCATCGTCCCATCTCGCCGGCCTAACCGTGGACTTGCAGCGCCGCGGCATGACCCAGGAACAGATTCACTGGATGGAGCACTACCTCTTCTACATGAAGGCCCTCGGCCTGGTTGAACCCGAGGAAGAGCGGCGCCAGTGGGTCTTCCACATCATGGTTTCGGGCCGCTACGCCGACTGGCGCGAGACCCAGGACATTATTCCCATGGAGCGTCCCGAGCCCGCAACCGCCACCGCCGATAGCCGCGCCGAATAATTCGTCAGACCGTGTATTGCGCCTCGCCGTTGCCGAATGACCAGTTCTCCCACGTCACTTCCACGAGATTGATCATCAGATCCTGCGGCCGCAGGCCGGGATTCTCCGCAAGAATTTTGCTCATGCGCTCATAGAGTTTCCGCTTCTGCCCCGGCTTTCTTCCGGTGGAAAGAGTAATCTGCACTAGAACAATGTCATCGCTGCGTTCAATGCCCAGGTAAGAGGGATCGTAAATCAGGCCGCCCGGGGAATGTTCTGTTACCACCTGAAAACGATCCTGCGGCGGAATCTCGATGGCTTCCACCAGCGCCCGGTGCACTCCATCAGCCAGCGCCTTTCTATATTCAGCGGACTTGCCTTCGCGCAACGAAATTCGAACCAGCGGCATGAGGGCCTCCCATAATGTAGACGTTGCATTGCTCTTAAGCTCTTTCGAATGGATGAGCAAGTTCCGCCGTGCGATTCATGGACGGGTAATGTTTTAATGGATCGATGATCGTCCTAATGGCAGGGCTTCCCGGCACCGGCAAAACTACACTCGCGCGCGAACTGGCCGCGCGTACTTCCGGCCGGGTGGTGAGCAAAGACGACGTTCGCCACGCGCTATTTGCGCCCGCCGAGATCGCATACTCTTCGCGGCAAGATGACTTCTGCCTGCAGGTCATGCTGGAGACAGCCGGCTTCCTGCTGCAGAAGGATGGCTCGCGGACTATCTTTCTCGATGGCCGCCCGTTCTCGCTGCGCTATCAAATCGAGAACGTGGTGAATGCGGCCGCTTCCCTGCACCAGAACTGGCGCATTCTCGAGTGCGTTTGCCCGGAAGAAATTGTCAGAAGACGTCTCGAGGAGCATGCTGCCGGTGGAGGCCATCCCGCCGGCAACCGGAACTTCCAACTCTATCTTGAAGTGAAAGCGCGGTTCGAAGCGATCACGCTGCCGAAAACCGTGATCGACACCAGCGGACCGCTGGATGTCAGCATCGAGCGAGGGTTGGCCGCAATTCGCGATTAGCCTGAGTGCCAATTGCCAACTGCTAATTGCTCGTCGCTTTCTTTCCCGACGCTCTGGCCTATACAATCGTTGATCGACCAAAACCTATGAATCGACTCAGACTTCTTTTCCTCCCCTGCCTGGTTCTGGCAGCTTCATGGTTGACCGCTCAATCCACCACCTCGCCCGATACACCGATCAGCGCCCAGGCGCGGGCCATTCACGACTCCGCCATCGTCGTCGACACCCACGCCGACACTCCGCAGCGCTTTCTCGACGAAGGCTTCGACATTGGCTCGACTGACCCCAACGACGTCGGCCACCTCAGCCTCGATAAAGCGCGGCGCGGCAATCTTGGCGCGGAGTTTTTTTCCATCTGGGTCGATCCCGAAACCAATCAAGGCCACCTCGCGCAGCATACGTTCGATCTGATCGACTCCGTCTACGAGCAGGCCGCGCGGCATCCCGACCGCATGATGATGGCATTTTCCGTCGCCGACATCGAGCGCGCGCACAAAGAGCACAAGCTCGCGGCGCTGATGGGCATCGAAGGCGGCCACTCGATCGAAAACGATATGCATCTGCTGCGCGATTATTACCGTCTCGGCGTTCGCTACATGACTCTTTCCTGGTCGAATACCAACGAATGGGCTGACTCCTCGGGCGACATCAACGATCCCAAGGTGCAGCACCACAACGGACTTACCGATTTCGGCAGGCAGGTTGTGCTCGAGATGAACCGCCTGGGCATGATGGTCGACATCTCACACGTTGCTGACAAAACTTTCTGGGACACGATCGCCGTAACCAAGGCACCGGTGATCGCCTCTCACTCATCGGCCCGCGCTCTGGTGAATGCGCCGCGCAACATGACCGACGAGATGCTGCAGGCCGTGGCCAAGAACGGCGGAGTCGTGCAGGTCAACTTCTATTCCGGCTTCCTGGACGAAGACTACCGCAAGGCTTCAGAGGCACAGAGCAAAGACCAGGCGGCCGCGATCCAGAAATACATCGACTCGTTGAGGGCTGAGGGCAAGCCGGTCAACTACATTGAGATTAACCGCATGGATCGCGAGTGGATGGCGAAGATCCCGCGTCCGCCGTTCAAAGTCCTGATTGACCACATCGATCATATCGCCAAAGTTGCGGGCGTGGATCATGTAGGCCTGGGCTCTGATTTCGACGGCGTCAGCGGCGCTACGCCTCAGGGTATGGATTCCGCCGCCGACTTGCCGAACATCACGCAGGCGCTGGTTGATCGCGGATACGACGCGGACGATATCAAGAAAATTCTCGGCGGCAATCTGCTGCGGGTTTTCCATCGGGTCGAGGCGGTCAGCCGCGAGATGCAGACGCAGGCCCATTGACGCCAGCGCTGTCTGGCTTCTCTGTCGTACAATGCAACGTTGCGGAAAAACCATAGGCGCGAGATACGCGCGCAAGGAGCTATCATGCGTAATGCTTTCTTAGGTTCTGTTCTGTTTGTCATGGCTGCGCTCGCCATTTGGTGCAGTCGTACACCCAGGCTGCACCCACTGAACCGGCGACTGCGGCTAAACCCCCGGTCCATCATGCGGCAACGGGCACACCCACGGCGATCATCGAAACCACGGCGGGAAAGATGACCTGTACTCTGTTCCCCGACAAAGCTCCGATCGGAGTCGAGAACTTCATCGGCCTCGCCACCGGAACCAAAGACTGGAAGAATCCGGTTAGCGGCGCCACCAAACACGGCGTGCCGCTCTACGATGGCACAATTTTTCACCGCGTCATTGCGGGCTTCATGATTCAGGGTGGCGATCCCGCGGGCAACGGCTCGGGTGATCCGGGATACAAATTCAAGAATGAAGTGCATTCCGACCTCTTGTTCGACAAGCCCGGACGCCTGGCGTACGCCAACTCCGGTCCCGACACGAACGGGTCCCAGTTTTTCATCACCGAGGTAGCCGTGCCACACCTCAACGGGAACTACACCATCTTCGGCCAATGCGACGCAGCCACCGTGGAGCTGGTGACAAAGATCGCACACATGGCCACCGACCCCAGCAACGACAAGCCATTTCGTCCAGTGAAGATTGTTCACATCACCATCACGCACGGTTCGACGGCCGCGGCACCGGCCAAGCCAGCAACGCCGGCAAAGAAACCGGCTCCGGCTTCGAACTGACGCCCAACTCATGTGAAGACAGCCGCCCCTTCGGCAAGCTCAGGGCAGGCTCGGCTGTCCGCCGTGGCAAAGCCAGGCGAGCAGGCATCACAAAACGACGAACGACCAACGACTATCGACCAACGACCAACGACGATTCCCGAAAGGATCCCATGACCCGTCAACCCGGACTCTACGCCACGTTTGAAACCAGCGAAGGCAACATCGTCTGCCGCCTCTTCGAGAAAGACGCGCCCAAAACCGTAGCCAATTTTGTGGAACTTGCCGAAGGCAAGCGCGAGTGGACGCATCCCTCAACGCGCAAGAAGTCCAAAGACCGCCTTTATGACGGGACGATTTTTCATCGCGTGATCCCCGACTTCATGATCCAGGGCGGCGACCCGCAAGGCACCGGCACGGGAGGCCCGGGCTATCAGTTCGAAGACGAAACCAGGAATTCGCCTCACAAACTCGACAAGCCGGGGAAGTTGGCGATGGCCAATGCCGGCCCCAACACCAACGGGTCGCAGTTCTTCATCACCGTCGCGCCCACGACCTGGCTGACGGGCAAGCACACAATTTTTGGCGAAGTGGTCGAGGGGCAGGATGTGGTGGTGAAGATTTCCGAAGTCCCGCGCAACCGGCAGGACCGGCCGGCGAAAGATGTGGTGTTGAAGAAGGTGACTATCGAGAAGGTGTGAGGCTTCAGTCACGCCAAGCTTCCCAATCGTCCAGGCTGCCCGTCGGGCCGACGATGTCTCCGATGATGCGGGCAGTTCCCGCCATGCCTCCCAGCCGCCTACGCTTCGCCGGCGATGGTGGCACGATTTCAGCCAGAGGTCGTCCGTAGCGGGTCACTCGAATCGGTTGGCGCGTCTTCCGCACCTGCTCTAGGATTGCGCAGCACTTGACCCTAAACTGGGAAATACCGATTTCTTTCATCGAGGCTATATTCTTATGATCGGAAAGAAGCTGCGCAGGGTTTAAGGACCAGAGTCTATTCTTTCTCGAATAAACTGGCTAAACGGTCCTCGTAAATCTCTATCGGGCGATGGCCTATTCCGAGTCCCTTTTCAACCATGATTTGAAAGATCTCATGGCCGTCGAACAAAAAGATGGGCACCGCTCCGTCCCTGATAGAAGCCTGTCGCGCCTCATCTGAAAAAGTCGAGGTGGTGAAGAAGTACCCATGTTCGAATCGTCCTTGGATCGCGCCACGAAATTTGTCGATTTCGGGTCGCCCCACGGAGCCTCGCCATTTCTTGCATTGGAATGCAGCCCGCATCGTTGCAAGACCGAGCTTGAGTTCACCATTTCCGTCGATTCCACCGTCCGGCGCTGTGTGAACGTTTGTAACTTTCATCCTTTGGAAGCCATAGGCTGCCAAGAGCCTGCTTGCAAACGCTTCGAACTCACTTGGCTCGCGATCCATTAGCTCCTGGAGGACTTTTCGCTCAAACGCGGCGGCATAGTTTTCCGCCAACTCCTCCAGATTGACTGGTAACGCACTTTCTATCGTTTCGGCAGAGGCTGCCGATATTTTCGAGGCGGGGTCTTGCGGGACTTGCGGTGTGTGGCTTTCCACAGACGAAGTCGCTTCGCGCTCAAGACGCTCCCTGCCCTTATCAGTTATTGCCCAGATTCCCCAGCCGCCATTCGTTAGTTCGCCTCGATCCACCAAACCCTGCCGAGCCCATTGGATGCGATTTTTCCATCGCGAACCGCCGCTCGGCAGGGACTCCGTGCGATCTGCATCTGTAAGCTGAGGGAAGAATTTCCCAACCTCGTCGTAGACATCTTGCGCCTTGGCCTTGCCACCTAGGGACACCACCGCCTTGAGCAGCGGTACATCAAGTTCTTTCTGTTGTGGCATCATAGGCGAGCGTCCTGCATCCTCAGACCCCGATCACTCCCACCAACTCCTTCACCGCCGCGGCGCTCTTATCTAACCCAGCCTTCTCTTCCGCAGTGAGTTTGATCTCGATGATCTGCTCGATCCCTTTCGCGCCCAACTTCACCGGCACGCCGACGTAGAGCCCGTTGATGCCGTACTCGCCCTGCAGGTACGCGGCGCACGGCAGGATCTTCTTCTTGTCTTTCAGGATGGCCTCGACCATCTCCGTTGCCGCTGCCGATGGCGCATAGTAAGCCGAACCCGTTTTCAGATATTTCACGATCTCGGCGCCGCCGTCGCGGGTGCGTTGCACCAGGGCGTCGAGCCGGGATTTCTCGATCAACTCCGTGATCGGAATGCCCGCTACCGTGGAGTATCGCGGCAGCGGAACCATGGTGTCGCCGTGGCCGCCGAGCACGAAGGCCGTGACGTTCTCCACACTGACCTTCAATTCGTCGGCGATGAAGGCGCGGAAGCGTGCCGAATCCAGCACGCCGGCCATGCCGACTACACGCTCGCGGGGGAATCCGCTAAGCTTGTACGCGGCCTGGGCCATGGCATCCAGCGGATTCGAAACGATAATCAGGATGCAGTTCGGCGAATGCTTCACCACTTCGCCCACCACCGCCTTCATAATGTTGAAATTGGTGTTGAGCAGATCGTCGCGGCTCATGCCCGGTTTGCGCGGAATGCCCGCGGTGATGACCACGATGTCGGAATTCGCGGTGTCTTTGTAATCATTCGTGCCGATGATGTAAGAATCGCGCTTTTCGATGGGCATGGCCTCGAGCAGATCCAGGCCCTTGCCCTGCGGCACGCCTTCAATGATGTCGATGAGCACCACATCGGCCAATTCTTTCGAGGCGATCCAGTGAGCGGCCGTGGCACCCACGTTGCCTGAACCTACGATCGTTACTTTGTGCATGGATGAGTCCTTTCAAGAAGAATTGAGTGATCGGGCGATCTGGTGATCTTGCGATTGAAAATCAAAACCGCACAATGGGTGACTACATTAACAATCGCCCGATGACCCGATCGCCAAATCGCAAAATGGCTCTACACCAGCACCGCGGCGCCCATGTTCTCGATGATGCAGTCCGCGAACTGGCTGGTCCTCACCTTGGTCGCGCCTTCCATCAGGCGCTCGAAATCATAGGTGACTTTCTTCTGGAGAATCGTACGCTCCATGCCGCCTTCAATCAGATCGGCGGCTTCGTTCCAGCCCATGAAACGGAACATCATCGCGCCCGAGAGCATCACCGAGCCTGGATTGATCACATCTTTGTCGGCGTACTTCGGGGCGGTGCCGTGCGTCGCCTCAAAGATGGCATAGCCATCGCCAATGTTTGCGCCGGGAGCGATGCCCAGCCCGCCCACCTGCGCCGCGCACGCGTCGGAAATGTAGTCGCCGTTGAGGTTGGGCGTGGCCAGCACGGAATACTCGTCCGCCCGCGTCACCACCTGCTGGAAGATTGAGTCGGCGATGCGGTCGTTGACCATGATTTTCTTTTTCCACTGGCCGTTGCCGTGGGTGGCGTAGATGCGGTCGAGCACCTCTTTCACTTCCTGTTCTACCGCCCGGCGGAAGGCGGGCGGAGCGAATTCCATCCCCGGCTCAACCAGCTCGGCATTCTGCGCGACCGTTAGACTGGGATTCTTGTCTTTGTTGCCGACGATCCAGCTCTCGCGCTCAGTGATTATTTGATCGCGGAATTCCTCGGTGGCCAGGTCGTATCCCCACTTGCGGAAAGCGCCTTCAGTAAATTTCTGGATGTTGCCCTTGTGCACCAGCGTGACGCTCTTGCGGCCGCTGTCGAGCGCATAACGGATCGCCATGCGCACCAGGCGCTTGGTTCCGGTCACCGAGATCGGCTTGATGCCCACACCGGAATCCAGCCGGATCTGCTTCTTGCCGCCCTTCAGCATGTCTTTGTTGAGGAACTCGATCAGCTTCTTGCACTCGGCAGTTCCCTCTTCCCACTCGATGCCGGCGTAGACGTCCTCAGTGTTTTCGCGGTAGATGACCACGTCCATACGCTCGGGATGCTTCACCGGCGAGGGCACACCCTTGTAGTACTTCACCGGACGCACACAGCAATAGAGGTCGAGAACCTGGCGCAGGGCCACGTTGAGGGAACGAATGCCGCCGCCGACCGGCGTGGTCAGCGGGCCTTTGATGGCGACCCGAAACTCGCGAATGGCGTCCACGGTGTCATCGGGCAGCCAGTTATCGAACTTGGACTTGGCCAATTCCCCAGCGAACACCTCGTACCATGCGACCCGACGTTTGCCGTGGTAGGCCTTCTCAACCGCGGCGTCAAACACGCGCAGCGATGCCTTCCAGATATCGCGTCCGGTTCCGTCGCCTTCGATAAACGGAACGATGGGATTGTTCGGCACGTCGTACTTTCCGTTCGCATAGCCGATTTTCTTGCCGTCGGCCGGCACAGCCACACCGTTATAAGAACTCGCCATTCGTCAGCCTCCGTATGAAATTTCAAGCAGGGAGAGAACCACCCCAGTAAAAGAATACCCCATAGACGATACCCTCGCTGAAACGCCCTGGCTAATTCCTGCGTCACAGGCTTGTGTGACGGCCGTCACCAAGACCTCGTCCCGAACGATCTGCGCACGCCCAGACGGTTGAAGTGAAGTGAGCTTCGTCACATACAGATTTTCTGCCGGGGATACAATGGGCGGTTCGGCGGGAGGAATCTATGAAACCGTCGTCGCTGCGGCCTCGAACGTCTTCCAAGCTTTCCAACTCAGTTCATCACCAGCTCAACTTGTATGCGCTCGCGGCCAGTGCCGCGGGAGTGGGATTGCTGGCACTCTCGCAGCCAGCCGAAGCCCAGATTGTCTTTACGCCAGCACATGTGAGACTTCCTACGAATCAAGACTTCTTTCTCGATCTCAACAACGACGGCATTAGCGACTTCAAATTCCGAGTTTCTACCTACGATGAAGATTGCCGCTTGGGGCAGGCGAAGTCGTGTTGGATCGTGGACGGGGCTGAATTGTGGCTCTTTCCCCTAGCTACAGGGAACGCAGTGGTTGGACAACCGCCCTATGTTTCTGCCCTGGCCGGTGGAGCTCGCATTGGACCCAGGCAGCCCTTCAACTTGAGTTATAGGGGCACCATGGGCGATGTCCGGCAGAGCGCGTTCGGACTACATTATTCTGGCCCGTGGGCCGACTCAGGTAAGACCGTCAATGCTCATTACGTGGGAGTCAAGATCGTCGTCAACGGAGAAACCCACTATGGGTGGGCGCGGTTCAACGTCCGGATTTTTCGCCAGCCGGAATCCAAAATCTACGCTCTTCTGACTGGCTACGCCTACGAAACCGTCCCGAACAAGCCCATCCTCGCGGGCCAGAGCAAGACGCCGGATGTAATCGCGCCGGCACCAGTCAGCCTCGGCCATCTGGCGGCAGGAGCGTCTGCGATTCCGGCGTGGCGCCCGGAAAAGTAGTCACGCACTCGCAGCATCGAATCTCGGCGCACGACTGAGCGGAACGTGGCTCACCACCTTCTCGTCCCGAACGACTTGCGCACGCCCACCGTCATGTAACGCCCCCACGGCCCGTTATTGCCGAGATCTGCCAGACCGAGGTTCGTGTCGCGCGCGCCGAGACGATCGAAGAGAAAGTGCTGAGTTACGCGAAACTCGAATCCTTTCGCGATAAAGATACCTACTCCCCACGAGTGCTCGATGCCAATCGCATCGGGCGACCAGGTGTAGAGCGTGTGCGGGATGGTTTTGCCGAACAAGAATGAGGGCGCGCCAAAGACCATGAAGCGGCGCAGCTGCCCACGGCCAAATGGACGCACCTCGAGCATTCCTGAAATCATGTAGCGCGCAAACAAGCTGCAGGGTGCGTTTACACCGCCGTACTGTCCCGCGTTGCCGGCGCAAAGGTTGGGATCGATTTCGTTGTGCGGGGGCGCCAGATCAAGTTGCGCCCATCCCCAAAACATGTCGCGGGGGAAAAACATTTTTTGCTCGGTTTGCGTATCCTGCGACGTGCTGGCAGGCGGTGCACCCTGGGCCTGGCCCAGAGCCGAAATCAATACAGGAAACGCAAGAATCCACGCCAACTTTTTCATCCGGCCTCCAAAGGTTTATGCGCTGCATCAAGACTCGAGGATTGGTACTGCAAGCACAAGCTTCCCGTCTCCCAAGCCACGCATGGAAGATAACAGGCAACGAGTGCGGTTGAGCGGAACATTGTAACCCGCTGGCCGTGGCAGCGCAGACCGCAGGAGGGGTTCCCTCTGAGAAGCACTCAGACGGAAAATCTTAAGGGGGATCAGAGGGTCCTACGGAATGCCAGATTCCCTCCCATCGCCTTCCAGAATCCATATTCCGAATTCTGATTTATTCCATTCATAGAATTACTGACGAGGCTTTTCAGCCAAAAGGACTTACGGTGCAACCATCTACGGTTTGGCGGGCGGATTGCTGGTTCATGGGCCAGCAAAGTCTGGAAATCCCCCATGCCCCAGGAAGTTTCTGTCTCGTATCAGGCCGTTAAGAGCAAGGTCTATCGGCTGATCGATGCCCTAGTTGTCGGTGAAAAGACGGAGGCCGAGGTACAGGAATCCATACGCCGCTGGTGGGACCTCATCCACCCTGCCGACCGGCCCATCGCCCAAAAGTATCTACTCATCGTGCTGGAACGCTCCTGCGTGGCTCTCGACGCCATCGAAGAAGGCTTGGTGGACGTAACTCACCCCACCGCGCCCCGCCCTTCCGAGGCCGCCAAGGCCCTCAAGATTGTGGGCCGAGTGGTCAAGCAGGCGACCCTGAGTACTTCGATCTAAACCCGCCACGTTGAGCCCGAGATTTTACAATTGGGCGGTTGCACGCCCCGCTACGGCCCGGTATCCTCGACTGCATCGAAACCAGCAGGGCGAAGCCGATCACAGCAAGTCCTTGCGGCCAAAGCCACTCAGGAGCAATTCATGAGATCCTCATCCCTTCAGTTCTTGTTCAAAGTTCGCGGTTATCTTCTATCCGGAGCGTTGCTGATTATGGCAGGAACGTTATTTGCGGCGTCGGGAATCTACACCTTCACGCTCGACTCCATCGACGGCCAACCCGCGCCGCTGGCCAACTACAAGGGCAAAGTGGTGCTGGTGGTCAACGTGGCCAGCCAGTGTGGCTTCACGCCGCAATACAGCGCGCTGGAGGCGACTTACGAGAAGTACAAGGATCAGGGGTTCGTCATCCTGGGCTTCCCGGCCAACAATTTCGGCGCGCAGGAGCCTGGCACCAACGAAGAGATCAAGACCTTCTGCACCCGCAAGTACAGCGTGACCTTCCCCATGTACGCGAAGATTTCGGTGAAAGGCGCGGACCAGGCTCCGCTCTACTCCTACCTGACCAAGGACACCGTGGCGGGCGTCCGCGGCGAGATCAAGTGGAACTTCACCAAGTTTCTGATCGACCGCAACGGCAACGTCGTGCAGCGTTTCGAGCCGGAGGTCACTCCGGATTCGAAAGAAGTGATCGCGGCGATTGAGAAGCAGTTAAAGCAGTAGAAGTAAATCCGTCCGCCAACTTCGCGGACGCCCGTCCTTCATGGCTCCCGCGTTGCAGCAACTCGCCCGTATCAGTGAGTGCTGTAGCGATATTACGTCAACAACGCCGTCGCTCGTATAATCCTTAGCGAGTGACGTTCCCTTATGAACATGCTGTTTGCAACAGCAGTAGTCTTTGCTTTGGCGCTCGACGCACCCAAAGGCATGCAGCCTCGCGTGTTGATGGGTGACTCTTCACACTGCGACGCGGTCATGGTTCGGAATGGTCACCTTTCCATCGAGGAGGTCTGCCAAACGAGCGCAGATGGCCGAAAGAAGAGCGCGGAAGTAGCGTGGGACGGACAAGTGTTTGCCGTCACTGAGGCCGACGAGAAGTCATCCGCAGACTGGATTCGGTCACATTCCCTCCTCTCACGGCTCACAACACAACACCATGATCTCTACTGGGATGGCAAGAAGGTGGATTTGGGCAAGGTCGACGTTTTCGACCTGTACGAAGCCATTCCGTGGCAAGGTGGCGTCCTGATCTATGGACGGACGATTCCGCGCAGGGGTTTTTGGGAGTCTTGGCCCTTTAAGGGGCACTTCATTGAAGCTCGGGACCTTGAGCCGTTCTGTGCCATCTACTTTGACCCCAACACTCTTAAGGGGGAAGACCTTTGGATTAACGGAAAAGCGTATCGGGGGCTTTTCGTATTTCCACTCCCCGATTGAGTGCGGAGTGCTCGACACAACTGCTGTAAACAGGCCATTTCACGTTTTGACAACCGGATGCCGAGCAGGCTGGAAAGGCGGCGCGCGTGAACAGGCACCCGCCCTGCTACAATTCGGTTCGCAAGACAGCCAAGGACGAGTGCTGCGGCGTTTTCAGATTGCGCCCCGGTTTTACTGGCAAACGGTCACTGGCAACTGCTTCACTGCCCCATGGACTTCGACCAACTGCAAACGTTTCTCGAAGTAGCGCGCCATGCCTCGTTCTCCCGGGCCGCGGAGAAGCGTTTCCGTACCCAGCCCGCCATCTCCTCGCAGATTCGCGCCCTGGAGGACGAAGTCGGCGCCAAGCTGTTTGATCGCTCCGGCGGCAAAGTCTCGCTCACCGCGGCCGGCAAGGCTTTCCAGAAATACACGCAAGATACGCTCGACGCCCGCACGGCCATGCTCACCTCTCTTGCCGAGATGGAACACGTCCCCCGAGGCGCCATCACCGTGGGCGCCAATGAAGGCACTTGTCTTCACATCCTTCCCGAAGTTTTTGCCGATTTCAAGAAGCAGTATCCCGATGTTTCGGTCAACATCAAGCGCGCCGACTATGCCAAGATTCTCGAATCCGTGACCGACAACTCCGTGGATTTCGGTGTGGTTTCCCTGCCTGTGAAGGACAACCGGCTGACTGTGGTCCTCATCCATCAGGATGAACTCGTGATCATTGCCCCACCGCAACACCCGCTGGGTAAGATGAAGACAGCGCCCGTGGGAGACCTGGCCAAATATCCGCTGGTGCTCCCCAAGGCCGGCCACACCCGCGACGCGCTGGATGAGCTGTTTCGCGAGCGCCGGCTAAAGCCTAACTACAGTATGGAACTTGACTCCAGCGAACTGCTGAAACGCTTCGTGGCCGCCGGCGTCGGAGTGGGCTTCATCGCGCGCTCCAACGTTCAGGAAGACGTTCAGGCGGGAGTTCTGGTGGCGGTCCCCATGGCCGACGCCCAACTGCGGCGCGATCTGGCCCTGGTGTTCCGCAAAGACAAGGCCCTGAGCCGCGCTGCACTCGCCTTCATCGAGATTGCCAAGAATCATAAATCCAGCAACGGACGGCCAACTCGAAGTCGATGAAGATAGTCCTCCCAGGCTTTCTCTTGTGGCGGCTGCTCTTTTCCCTGCTGCTCTGCCTTTGCGCTGCCGCTCAGACGCAAGCCCCGTCGGGAACCAAGCCTATGCCTCCCTCCTCCTACAAGCTGATCGCCGTCAAAGTGACCGGCAGCAAGCGCTTTACGCAGCAGGAAGTCACCGCCGCCAGCGGACTGCCGGTTGGGACGGTCGCCCACGAAGATGATTTCAAAAAGGCAGCCCGCCAACTCGGCGATACAGGCGCATTCAGCGCAATCTCCTTCACCTACTCCTACTCGTCGACCGGAACCAAACTCGAGTTCCAAGTCACCGATGCCGACAAGTTTGTTCCCGCCCGCTTTACGGATTTCGTCTGGTTCACCGACGAAGAACTGTTGAACAAGGTGCATGAGCGCGTCCCGCTTTACAACGGAGAATTGCCGGCTACCGGGCGTTTGCCCGACGAGGTCTCCGACGTTCTGCAGGCGCTGCTGGTCGAAAACGGCGTCCCCGGCCATGTCGATTACCTGCGCAACAGCAAGGATGGGCAACTCGAGTCAATTGACTACAACGTGGCGGGCGTAAGCATCCGCATCCGCCAGGCCAAGTTCCCGGGTGCGGGAGCGGGCGAGCTGCCCTTGCTGCAGGCGGCCGCGGAAAAACTGACGGATCGCGAATACTCCCGCGCGTACATGGTGAATTTCGTCGAGCACGCAGTGCTCCCCATCTTCCACGAACACGGATACCTCAAGGCCTCGTGCGCCACGCCGCAGCCAAAAGTGCTGAAGGTACCGGAAGCCACCGACTCCCATCAACAGCCGCCAACTTTTGTGGAAGTCACCTTCCCCATCACTCCCGGGATCGCGTATAAGCTCACGGGGTGGAATTGGTCTGGAAACGAGGAAATCGCCACTGAGCTGCTGCAGCCGCTTCTCCATATCAAGGCGGGACAAACCGCCAACACGGTTCAACTGGACAGCGATCTGCGGGCCGTCCAGGTGCTCTACAGCTCACGCGGCCTGGTTACAGCCACCATCAAGGCAGACGCTGAATTCGACGACACTGCCGGAACTGTGGTTTACCACCTTATGGTCAGCGAGGGTCCCGCGTACCACATGGGCGAACTCGAGTTTCGCGGCCTCGACAACAGTCTGACGGCCAAGCTACGGGCCGTCTGGAAGCTCCGCCCGGGCGACGTCTACGACGCCACCTATCTCAAGGAATTCCTGCCCGAGGCCAATAAACTCCTCCCTGCCACGCTCGATTGGGAGGTGACCCCGCACGTGACGGCCATAGCCCGCGATAAGACCGTCGACGTTGACCTGCAATACACGGCGAAGGCGCCGCAATGAGAAGGAGCCACGCGTAATATTTTGTCACTTCCAGCCGCTTCCATAGTCTATCGAGATAGACTAGAAACCATCCTGTGAGTGGGTTTGGGAAAGCCACGGCTTTCAGAGCTTGCGGAAAAAGTCGGTTTTTGGGTGGAGCAGCGCTTTTAGCGCTGCGTTTAAGACGATGTTTCAGGGCCAGCTTCAGCCGCTGGGATACGTCTCCGGACGTTTCCGCAGCTTTTTTCAGCCGTGCCGTTAAAGGAGAATATGGAATGATCCGTAGTTCCCGGTGGTTAGCAGCGTTGGCAGTGGTCGTCTTGTCAGCGAGTGTGTTTTCCAATCTTTATGCGGCCGATGGCCACAAACGGGCCTTTACCGGCGAAGTGGGCGACGCCATGTGCGGCCGTAAACACATGGAAGACCAGCCTGCGGCCGAGTGCACACGCTCCTGCGTGGCCCATGGCTCCAAGTTCGCGCTCGTCGTGGGCGAGAAGATTTACATTCTGGATACCTCAGACAAAGCAGCCCTGGCGACGCTGGACCAGCAAGCCGGCAAGAAGGCCACCGTAACCGGCACTTTGGACGGCGACACAATTACGGTCAGTTCCGTCTCTGCGAAGTGACCAGGAGTCGCGCCTGTTCGCGAAAGCGAACAGCGGTGCTTTTTTTCTTGTGCGCGGCTGGGGTTGTGGTACATTGAATCGGTTTTGCCCGGCGCCCTCCCCCGAATGGTCCGGGCATGGTGGCGGGAACCCGCGCCCGCGGTTTCCCGCCATTTTTTCTCTCCTCGCGTTAAATTCACACTTTCTTTACAAACCATTGTGTTAAATTGTGCATTCTCCCTCTCATAAATTCGCGTGCCGGAGGCTACAGCGTTGGGCAAAGACATGGTTCCCAAGCGGATGTTCTTCACCAAGGGAGTCGGAAAACACCGCGAGCGGTTAACATCCTTCGAGTTGGCGCTGCGCGACGCCGGCATCGCGGCTCAGAACCTGGTGCGCGTCTCTTCCATCTTCCCTCCCAATTGCAAGATGCTGGCCCGCAAAGAGGGCGTGAAGTATCTCAGTCCCGGCGAAGTCGTGTTTGCCGTGGTCGCAGAAAACTCCACCCACGAGGCCCACCGCCTGCTCGCCTCCTCCATCGGCGTAGCAATTCCCGCCGACAAAAACACCTACGGATACCTCAGCGAGCACCACTCCTTCGGTGAGACCGAAGACGCCGCAGGAGAATACGCCGAAGAATTAGCCGCCGAGATGCTCGCTACTACGCTGAACGTGGAGTTCGATCCCGACCGCTCCTGGGACGAGAAAAAGCAGATCTACCGCCTGTCGAACAAGATCGTGCGTACGGCGAACGTGACGCAGTCCGCGGTCGGCGACAAGCGCGGCTTGTGGACGACCGTGATTGCTTCGGCGGTGCTGATTTTCGATTAGAGCTGTGCCTGATCGATGTCTGCGTTGATGAGGTCCTGAATCGATGCAAGCTTGTCAGCAGGAAGGCCAGACGAAACTCTAACCCATTCTTCCAGGCTATATTCGAGAGGTTAGGGCTCGCTCCTTCGTCTAGTTCGCTACGCAGAGACACCGCTAGCGTTTCCCGGTGGGAACCGCCTGCTCCAGCCGGTCGGCCAGCCACAGCTTGATCAGCGACTGGCGTGTTACCCCCAACCGCTGTGCTTCCCGGTCCAGGGACTTCACCATCCAAGACGGGAAGTCAACATTCACCCGCTTGGCCTCGTTACCAACCCGTCGCGCCTTGCTCAGATCGAGATGTTCCATGATGTCCTCACCAGCTTCAAACATCCGATCAAGTGTCTTGGCCTTCATAAAACGCCGCCTCCTTATCGCGCGACCGCCTCACCGAGATAAGCCGCACATTCTCGCCCCGCCGGGTAATGAAAGCGGACCGGAGCTTCTCTCCGGTCGTGCCCAGATTGATCTTGCCGATAAGCAACCATCTCGGCTCGTCGCTGGCATGCGCCGGAATCTCCACCAGTGCAGGATCGTCCCAAAGCGCCTTCGCCTCTTCAAAATCGATACCGTGCTTCCGCTTGTTCTCATCGCTCTTAGCGCGATCGTACTCGAAACGCATACGCACACAAAGCCGAAACCAGCAGTATAGAATAGAAAAGATATATATACTATACCACGGGGTCGGGAGCCACCGTGCAGAACCGCAGACACCGCGAACCTCAGTTCCGGCAATGCGCCGCGGCTAACCCGACGATGCCCCCCTGAACAGGTCAGGTCTCTCATTCGGGTTGAACAGGTTCGAGATTCGCCGCACGCGGGTCCCCCTAGCGGCGGTCTCACCAGCAGTGGGGAACCAGCCGGAAGCGGGTGTGGAGGCAGTATTCGGTATAGCCGGGCAGTTCCTGGCGCAGCACCTTTTCCTCATTGAGCAAGCGGAAAACGATGATGGGGATGAAGAGGGCAAAGACAGGTAAGGCGAAGTACGAACCGAGCGCCAACGGCGCGAACAAAAACATCACGCCCGCACCCAAATACATAGGATGACGGACGATGCCATAAGGCCCGCTCGAAATCACTGTTTGTCCGGGCTCGACTCGAATGGTGGCGCCCGCGAAACTGTTCTCCTTCAAAACCCAAAACATCATCAGGCAACCGCCAAGAACGAATGCCTGCGAAAGAATCGTCAACCACAAGGGCAAGTGAGACCAGCCAAATCGGTGGTCGAGACCGGGGAGCAGATAGCCGATCAACCAAGTCACGAAGCCGAACCTTATGATCAGCTTCTGTTCGTGCACTTTCTCTTTCCTCTGCAGCCTGCGCTCGATCAATTGTGGATCGTGCTTACAGAAATAACCAAAAACGAATAGCATTGGGACAAACCAAACCAGTAGATACGCCCAGCCCTGCCAAAACCTCAAGGAACCAGCGGGAATGAACAGCACAGCGCCGAACAGGACTAACCCAAGCAAGAGACGAAGAGCCAGCTTTGATTTGAGGCTCATCTGATCACGCTCCCGCCGTTCGAGTAGCCTCCGACCCTCAGTGATTGTCTCCGCAAAGCCATCACTGTGCAGTGACGGCAGTCACCCGGCTTCGCTGTTGAATCAGGGCGCTCAATCGAGGCGTGCTATAATAATACTTCGGTAACCCCTAAGCCCTCCCAAATGTAACCTTCCGTTAACAGCCTTCCCTTATCATAGAAACTGTAGAAGATGCCTGTTTAGGCAAGAGGAGTAGTTTTGGATAACGATACCCGCAGACAAAAGCAACTAGCACTCATGACCGAATTGTTGGAAAGGAAGATCCGGCTGCACGCGCAGCGCCTCTACGACCAGCGTGGCCAGGCCGAAGGATTAGCCTTGCAAGATTGGGTGGAAGCAGAATCTCAGGTGCTGGAAAAGAGCATCCTGGCGCCGCTCTACCGTAGAAGCCGGGCGGAGGGGTCGTCAGACGAAGTCGAGGACGCTACAAACCCACAGTTCGCCCCGACGGATTCATCGGCCTCGGAGGCTGGCGCGTAGAGTCTGCTGCGGTCTCGGTGGCTAAAGCCGCGGTTGATGTTTATTGGCTTTAACGGCGCGACTGGAAGTCGCACCCTTTCAAAACTTCTTCCATAGAGTTCTTTTAGGATCTTTCCAGCCGTGCAGCAAAATCCCTACTTCTTAGCGGAGACGGTTTTCGCCTTATTCGCCTTGCTTCCCTTCTTATCTAGCCGCTCAAACACCGCAGCCACAATCAGGGGCAGCCCCACGGTGGCGTCCACAAACACTTCCCCAAATCTCCCGCCTTCTGCCGGAGGCACGAACTTGCCCCACGACACGGCCTCGCTATAGGGACTGCCTGACAATCCGCCCCAGTAAACCGGCTCGGGGCAAATGCGCAACCCGTAGTGATACCGCTTCAGAGGAACATTTTCACCCAGGCGCCGGTGGCGCAACTCGCAGAACGGACCAAACTGCTGCGACCAGTTCCGCGGCACGCCGCCGCCGATGGTTACAATTCCCAGCTTCTTCTGCCGCAGCAATGTCGTGGCAAAGTGCTCCAGATCGAGGAACGGATCGAAACGTATCTTGTGCCTGCCAGTCGATTCCCGCAGACGATTGTTGAGCGCCGTATCCAACCCCATCTCCGAATCGCTGAATGCCGGCACAAATACCGGGACGCCCATTTCATGAGCCGACTTCAGAATCCCCCGCTGGTCCCCGGAGTGCTTCGCCAAGTATGCGCCAATGGCGTGGTTCAGCTTGTAGGAGCACATCGTCTCGTTGTGGTCCCAGCCCTCCAGCACCGCCGACATCACTTCTTCCACGTCGTCCAGGTTCTGCTCGGGCTCCAGCGTGTCGTAGACGCGGTTGTAGCCCTGCTCGTAGAGTTCTTCGTCGGAAACCTCGGGATTGTGCCGGAAATGGGCGCGCCCCGTCGCCTCCACCAGCCCATGCGCCATCAGCGCCCCGGTCGAAACCACGGCATTGACGATGCCGCGGTCGATCAACTCGGTCACGATCAGCCCTTGCTTGGCCACGGTCATCGCGCCCGACAGCGTCATCACGACGAAACATTCTTCGTCGCGCGCCATCGCTTCTAGAACGTCGGCGGCTTCGCCCAGCTGGCGTCCGGTAAAAGCCGTCTTCGACATGGCGCGCACCAGATCGTCGATCGACTTCACCTTCGCCAGATCGAGCGGCTCCAGCGGAACCAGCCGGTCTTCGATGGGATTGTGCAGCTTCCGCTCGACGCCGTCGCCGACGTGTCCGGCATGATTCTGGGGCTTTCCCGCAGGATGCCCGCCGCTATGATTGCCCTGTTTCAAGATGACGCCTCCCAACTCGACCCGTAATTCTCCCGCGAAATTACTTTACAGGAAGGACGAGGGCGCGTGCCACGCCAGAGGGACGGGACTCGGACCCGTTCTCGGGATCATCGCGTTTTGTATCGCGCAGGTTAACTTATGGCGTCAGCATGAACACGGTGCCGCAGCCCTTGTAGTAGGAGCATCCGCCGCCCCCGCCGCCGCCCAGCGTCGTGCCATAGAGGATCCCGGCGTGGGCGATGATAAGGTCGTTCGGCAGTTGGCCATCGGCTCCTGTGAAACTGTGCACCACCGAGAAGTTTCCGCCCGTGTCGATCTTGAACAAGGTTCCGCAGCCACCGTAATAGCATCCGGTGCCGGTGCCGCCCCCTAGGGCAACGCCGTAGAGGTTCCCCGCCGCATCAAAGACCAGATTGCCGGGATATTGACCGTCGCTGGTGCCGTTGAATGTGTACAGGATGGTGAAATTGCCGGCACTATCCAGCTTGTACACGATTCCGAAGCCTTGCAGATTAATCCCAACCCCGTAGGTCGTTCCGTAGAGGTTGCCCGACTTATCGATGATGATCGGGCCCTTGGGATCGCCGCTGTCGGAGCCTCCGGTGAAGCTGTAGAGGATCGTCAGTTTGCCGGTCTTGTCCAGCTTGAATACAGCTCCATCGCCCTGCGTCCCACCGTCGTAGGTAACACCGTAGAGATTGCCCAACCCGTCCCGGGTTATGCCTTGCGGACTCTTGCCGTCGGTCTTGTCCGTGAAGCTATACAGGACGGTCTCTTTGCCGGTCGTGTCCAGTTTGAAAATCACTCCACAGCCCAACCCAACAAAGCACGACGGATTTCCACCATATCCGGTAGTGCCGTAGAGATTGCCGGCCGGATCCTGGACCAGATTTGCAAAGGGGCCGCTTCCGTCGGCCTTGCCCCTGAACACGTAGAGCACGGTCTGCTTGCCCGTCGTGTCTCTTTTGAAAACCGTACCGCAGCCATGCTCGCATCCTCCCCCTTCGGCAGCGCCGCCGTCGGCTGTCGTTCCGTAGAGGTTGCCCGCTGCATCCTGCATCAATGTGCCAGCAGGAAACAAACCATCGCTGCCCAGGAAGCTGTGCAGGATTGTTTTCTTGCCCGCCGAATTCATTTCGAAGACGGTTCCGTAATTGAAAGATCCGCCCAGTTGAGTCACGCCGTCGAGGTTACCCGCCGCGTCCCGAATCACGCCCATGGGTTCAGATCCGTCGCGGCCACCAGCAAATTCGTGAAGCACAGTGAACGACTGGGCGTGGGCCGATGGGATTGCGATCAGGGATAGGATCAGCACAAATGAAAGGAGGGCTCCGCCCGTCGCTCGCCGGCGCATCTCCGGAATCAGGCTCAGGTGTAGAGCTTTGCTCATGCTCATGGCTACCTCCCTGCCCCGAGCGCCAAAGCGCCCAGCGATGAGGATTGCCGAGTTGCCGAGGTCGGCGAGCTTGGAGCGAAGGAGGAATCGTCCGCGCCGCCGGTTTGGCCCGCCTTGATCTCCTTGTTCGGAGTGGTTTCATAGGCGTAGCCGGTCAGCACGGCGGTAAGATGAAATTCCCGCCGCTGAACGCTCAGCCGAGCCCAGCCGTAGTGGGTCTGGCCATCAATCTGGAACTTCAGTCCCAGATAGCGGTTTTTTACGTTAGCCCAGTACCCGTGGACATAGCTGGTGCCGCCGGTCGTAAAGTGCGTGATTGAAACCATCACCTCGCCGTTGGCTCCGCCAGCCACGAATGGCTGTCGCGGCCCAATTGGCGCCCCCAGCGGCAGGGCCGCCGCAAAGACATGCTTGTACCCGAGAACGTCGTTGCCCAGCGCAGGGTCGGCGAGCAGCGCATTGTCGGACGACCATCCTCCAAGATTCCACTCCTGGATCAGAAAATCGACGGTTCCGTCGTTGTTGACGTCGAGGTTGTAAACCCCGTTATTTCCAATCACCTGGTGGGTCTTGGTAAAGACAACCTTGGCCTCGGAAAGTGGCGCCAGGGCCAGCACGCTTACGCCCGCAGCGCTGGCCGCAAGGGCATACATGTTCAGCCGCCGTTGCAATGACTGGGAGAGGACGAAGGATGTCTCAGAGGCCCGAAGAGAGCGTTTCATGAAGTCCTCCTCTGAACGCGACCATTGTAGCCCGGTTCGGGGCCGTCGATTGTTAATTTATCGCAACAGCAGCCTTCATCCCCGCTGCACTCTCGGCGTTACACTTCCCCTATGCCCGGCAAGCGCAAGTTCGAGGAACAACTAGCCGCCCTGGACGCGCTCAAGCAGCAAGCGCCCGACGCCCGCGTCGAACCGCTGCGCAAAGCACTTCAGCATAAGAACAATTTCGTCGTCGCGAGAGCTGCGGATCTCATCCGCGAATCTCAACTGACCCAACTCACTCCAGAGCTGCTAACGGCTTTCGATCGCTTCTTCACTGATCCCGTGAAAACTGATCCGCAATGCTGGGCCAAGAACTCGATCAGCCGCGCTCTGTCTGCCTTCGAGCATCAGGACGCCGAACTCTTTCTTCGCGGAATGCGCCACATCCAGCACGAACCGGCCTGGGGAGGCAGTTCCGATACCGCCGGAACTCTGCGCGCCACTTGCGCTCTCGCTCTGGTGCAGTGCCGCAGCCTGGTCGATGCCGACTTGCTGAGGCACCTGATCGAACTCGTGGGGGACAAAGAGAAGTTTGTGCGCACCGAGGCCCTTCGCGCCATTGAGCAGGTGGGCGCATCTTCGTCCGCGCTGCTGCTTCGTCTGCGGGCCGTTCTCGGCTCAGATCCTAACTCTGACGAACCGGAAGTCCTGGGCGCGTGCTACAGCGGCATCCTTCGCCTCGAAGGCGAGAGTGCGATTTCGTGGGTCAGCCGCTTCCTCGCGCCAGCCGATGATTCCGCAGCCGAGGCCGCCCTGGCCATCGCCGGCACGCATTCTATTCAAGGCTTCGAGGCGTTGCGACAGCGTTTCTCCGAAGAAGCCGACCCGTGGTTTCGCTCCGTGCTTCTGTCGGCCATCGCTCTCACCCGCCAAGATGCAGCCCTGGAATTCCTGTTCGATCTGGTGCGAAGCGAATCCCTGCAAGCCGAGGCCGCGATTGAAGCCATTCTCCGCGCCCTACCCTCGGAAGAAGTCACGAAGCGCCTGGAAGCGTTGTGCGCCGGAAACCAACGCCTGGCTCGCGCCTTCGCAACCCACCGCCCACAATCTGCGCCAAGAACCCGCTAGCAAGAGTGTTTTGCCAACAACCAACGACCAACGACTAACGACCTGCACCAAATGCTATATTTGATCCCCAGAGGAACCCCCGCGTGCCCCCTGAGAAATTTCGTGTGGCTCTGGTGCAGATGTCCTGCGGCCCGGAGCCGGAACAGAATCTTGCCAAAGCTCTCGAGCGCGTGGCCGACGCCGCCGGACGCGGCGCCCAGGTCGTCTGCCTGCCCGAGCTTTTCCAGACGCAATACTTCTGCCAGCGTGAAGATCATTCATTGTTCGATCTGGCCGAGCCGATTCCTGGGCCAACCAGCGAGAAACTGGCCGCCGCCGCCCGCCAGCATGGCGTCGTGCTGATCGCGTCGCTGTTTGAGAAGCGCGCCCCAGGCATTTATCACAACACCGCCGCCATCTTCGATTCCAACGGCTCGCTCGCCGGCCTGTACCGCAAGATGCACATTCCCGACGATCCCCTCTACTACGAGAAGTTTTACTTCACCCCCGGCGATCTTGGATTCCGCGCGCTCGACACCAGCGTCGGACGCGTGGGCACGCTGGTCTGCTGGGACCAATGGTTTCCCGAGGGCGCACGCCTGACCGCGCTGCAGGGCGCGCCCGTGCTCTTTTATCCCACCGCGATTGGCTGGCATCCGGCGGAGAAGGCCGAGTTCGGAGTCGCGCAGCACGATGCCTGGCGCACCATCCAGCGCGCTCATGCCATCGCCAACGGCGTTTACGTAGCGGTGGTCAATCGCGTCGGCTTCGAGACCGGCAACGTCCGCGGCAAGTCTTCCCCCGGCCAGGGACTCGAGTTCTGGGGCGCATCGTTTTTCTGCGATCCCTTTGGCCGCGTGCTGGCCGAGGCCTCGCACGACCGCGAGGAAATCCTCATGGGCGACGTTGACCTGAAGGCCCTTGAAGACATCCGCCGCAACTGGCCCTTCCTGCGCGACCGCCGCATTGATGCCTACACTCCGATCTCCAACCGCTTGTTGGATGGACCGATAAAATAGGATCAATGAGTGCTTAAGGCCTGATAGCAACATTTATTCCCGGCCCCGTGTCAGAATATTCATCCAGTCGGCGTGAACTCTCCGCCAAGCTCGAACGTAACATTGGATGACCGAACACGCCTATCCGGGGAGGAGTTGCGGTGACGAACACCCTGAAGTATCTCGCGACAATGACATTCGCATGTTTCGTAGGGCTTTGTGGGGCCCAGCAGGTGCCCCTCACTCACAGCACGGCGCTTGACAAGTCCGTGGTGACCTTCCCGCAAGGTGACAGCGGAGAGCCCCTCCTTCTTCTGATTGGGTTTTCGCATAAAAGCGAAAAGCAATGCGATAGCTGGAATGAGCGACTCAAACCTGCCTACCTGAGTGAATCACGCGTTACTTACTACGAACTGGCGGACTTTCAGGGGGTGCCCTCGTTCGTGATGGGGCTGATCCTACACGGTCTGCGACGAAAGATTCCCAAGGATGAACACTCGCACTTTGTCCCCTTATATTCCAACGAAGCGGAGTGGAAGAAATTGGTGGGCTACGTTGCCTCCGAGGATGCTTACTTACTCGTTGCGGACGCCGGTGGACACGTGCTCTGGCAGGCCCACGGTTCACCGACCGAACTCAAGTTTTCCCAGTTGCAAACTGCAATCGCAAAGCAGGTCTCCAAACCCTGAGGAGGACGCCACGAACGCTGTATCGAATCCACACTCATTAGCAGGAATCCGTTCGTCAAGATCAATGTCAGGCTCAGGATTCAATGCACGATTTATCATCCCGTGCAATAAACTACGTCCATGCCCCGATCCAAGCATTCAAGTAATACTTTAAGTGTTTCCCCGGCAACCCTCCACTACCGTATGCCCGCCGAGTGGGAGCCCCACGCCGCCACCTGGCTCGCCTGGCCCCACCATCACGGCGATTGGCCGGGCAAGTTCGAACCGATCCCGTGGGTCTATACCGAGATCATCCGCAACCTAGCACGCCACGAGCGGGTCGAGCTGATCGTGAACGATGCCGCTGCGCAGAGGCAAGCCCGCAAGCTGCTGGAGCGAGCCCACGCACCTGTGGCGAACGTCCGCTTCCACCGCTGGCCCACCAACCGCGGCTGGATGCGCGACTCCGGCTGTATCTTCGTGACGGCACAGCCGGGCTTCGCCCGGCCGGACAGCCGAGGGCGGCTGTCCCCACACCGGAACTCTATGTCCCGGGAAGATCGGGAAGGGCACGACTTCAGTCGTGCCGATAAACTACCAAAAAAGACTCGGGCTTTAGCCCCTGAGGGCGCCATGCTAGCCCTCAAGTTTCGCTTCAACGCCTGGGCCAAATACTCCAACTGGCGCCACGACGAAAGAATCGGCACCCTCATGGCCAACGCCGCCAGCGCCCAGGAAATCCGCCCACACCACCGCAACACCCGTGTAGTCCTCGAGGGCGGCTCCATCGACGTCAACGGACGCGGCACCCTCCTCACCACCGAAGAATGCCTGCTCAGCAAAGTCCAGCAACGCAATCCCGGCATGACCCGCGCTCACTATGAAAAGCTTTTCGCCGACTACTTCGGCGCGCCGCACGTGATCTGGCTCGGTCGCGGCATCTTCGGCGACGACACTCACGGCCACGTTGACGACCTCACCCGCTTCGTCGCTCCCGACACCGTCGTCACCATGGTCGAGAGCAATCCGAAAGACGTAAATCACCAGCCCCTGCGCGACAATCTTCGCCGCCTGCAAGCCGCCCGCGATCAGGCCGGCAAGCCCCTGAATATCGTCGAACTTCCCATGCCCGGCGCGGTCGTCTTCGAGCAGCGGCGCCTGCCCGCCAGCTACGCTAATTTCTACATCGCCAACGGCATCGTGCTCGCGCCCGTCTTCAACCATCCCAACGACCGCATCGTCCTGAACACGCTGGCGGAGTTGTTCCCCACGCGCGAAGTCGTCCCGATCTATTCCGGCGACCTGATCTGGGGACTTGGGACGATGCACTGCATGACGCAGCAACAGCCGCAAGCTATCAGCCCTCTGTAAGAGCCTGAGGATCGTAGGATTCATGCTCGTGTGGGTCCGGGTCTCTGACCCGGACAGGCCGGGCAACGCCCGGCTAGCTCTCGTTCCCACTCTGGAAGGATAGTAAGCGCCGATGAAAGCGGAGCACCGACGGCAAGCCAGTCGAGCAGAGCTCGACCTGTCCGGGTCAGAGACCCGGATCCACACCAGAAGAGTGCTTTATGGAGGGTTGAGCTAAAGGCTAAGAGCTAACAGCTAAGAGCTTGACTACCGCAAAACTACCGAGCCCCTGCCGAGCGAAGAGATCGTATGCGGCACATCAGGCTGCACTGATTTGCCTTCAGGCTGCGACGCCACACTCCACGCCTTCGCCAAAGTCTCGCCGGCCGCCATCTTCGTGAGCAGATTGTCTAGGAACAGCGAGGTGTTGTTTCCCAGGCGGCGTAGTGTCAGCACCACGTTGATCTTCAGGCCCTTGGTCTTGAAACCAGCGTCGTAGGCCTCCTGCGGATTGTCGTTGCCGATCCACAGCAGCTTCACTCCGGCATCGGCCGCAGCTTTCAGGAGTTCGGTGCCGGTGATGCGCGCGCCGGATGGATCGGTAATCACGCCGCCCGCGCCCACATCGCAGAAGACATGGAGAATGTCATACTTGTGGTCGACCGCGCCCCGCAGTTCGGCCACCGAAAAAAAAGCGGCGCTGGCCGCCGACGGATAGAAGCGCTTGTAGACGCGCAGGTCGGACTTCACTTCGTCGTCAAACTTGCTTTGGACACTAGTTCCCTGCCCGCTGCCCAGCTGGCAGACCAGCACCTTCGATCCGGTCACTTCTTCTTTGCGGAAAGAATCGAAAAGTCCCATGCGGTTCGGCGGCCTTGATTTTAGTGGTCGTAATCTTAATTCCCGGGCAATGGGAAAACGCGGCTACTTCTTGTACTCCGTAGGTTGCGGACCTTTTTCCAGCGTCTCGCGATCCCAGATCCAGCCTTCGCGGGTGTAGCTGGCCAACTCAAAGTCTTGCGTGAGTTCGAGAGCGTCGACGGGGCATGCGTCCTCGCACAAGCCGCAGAACATGCAGCGGCTCAGGTCGTAGGTGAAGTTGGTAAGTTCCTTGCGGCGGGTGTTCTCGTTGCGCGCGCTCGAGACCACAATGAGATGCTCGGGGCAGGCCAGCGCACACAGATCGCAGGCAATGCACATGGTCTCGTCCGTGTCGGGATTCACATTCAGCCGGGGCGCGCCGCGGTAGCGCTCGGCCACCTGCGGCCGCTGCATGGGATATTGCTCGGTATAGATCTCCTTGGGATCCTGATAGCGGAACGTGACCTTCAATCCCTGCAGAAGGTCGATCAGAAAGATTTTGCGGAGCAGGCTTGGCATCCCCATGACGGGGTTAGCATACCAGTTCGCAGTGGTCAGTGGCCAGTGGCGCAGGCGCCTCGCCAGAGATGGCGATGTGGGGACAGCCGCCCTCGGCTGTCCATTCGAGCGCAGCTTGAAAGGGTTTCTGCCGCTCCCTGCACCACCCTTTCCGGCGCCGCCAGGCCAACCCTCGGGAACTTTTTCGGCCTTTCGCTCGTATTTTATGTCAAGAGAATGCTATGCGAGCCTATCTCGCCAATCTGAAGCCCAAGAGCCTGATGCTGTTGGCCGTGCCCGTGGTGGCGATCGCCTATCCCCTGGTGACGATCGTGGTTCCGGCGGTGATTCGGGCCGTCGTCCCGGACGTAGTGCGCACCGTGCTGCACCTTCTGTAAGATGTCACGCCCTCTCCTCGCAGGTCACACCTGTAGCGGCCTCGCCTGAAAAAACCTCTCCTAGCGATAATAGCCGCGCTTGGTGCGCACCAGGATGTCCCGTTTCTTGAACTCGGGATGATCTCGATAAACCTCAGGCCGAAGTCCCAACTGCACCTTGCAGAACGTCCCTTGGGGCTTTGAAGTTGCCGGCTTATATCCCAGCGTGTAGCGGTTGCGCAGCTGGTCGATCAACAAAGCGAGCTTAGCGGCGACCTCCTTCTTACTTGTATCCAGCACTGGACCACCAGTCGCTTCGGCATACCTTTTGACGTCGCCGAGGCGCGCTCCGCCGATAAAAGCAAGAGGACTCGCGTCCAGGGCTATGACAAAGGCATCGGTCTCCGCAGACTTTTCAATCAGCGCGGAAACCGCGACCCCGGAACGAAGGAGTTTGTCGGTCGCCTCCGCTTTCGTGTGCAGGTGAGCTGGAGCCTGTTTCCCTATCAGCTTTTGCGTGAGCGAATTCTCCAGGTTCGACGTTCCGTCGGTAAGCCAGACCAACACGCGGCGGCTTCCCGGGACGGTCGACTTCGTGGCTTGCTCAACCGCTTCGTACATGTCCTCGTGAATGAATGTGCCGTCGTCACTCTTCATCTGCGAGGCTTTTTCGACGGCGGAGGCAGCCAGCGAACGGTCGGTAGTAAAGTCCTGCAAAAGCTCGGTATGCGAAGAGAAAACCATGATCGCGGCCTCGTCGTGTGGCTTCAGATGGCCGAGTATCTCGCGCCCCTTCGGCAAGCGGCTTGAGAACTGGACGTACAGTCTGGGTCAGGTCAAAGAGGAAGACAACAGACAAAGGCAGTTGATCATGACTGAAATAGGTGATGGTCTGCGGAACGTCATCTTCGGAAAGCTGGAAATCCTTCGCTCCCAACGAGCCGATCAGTGCGCCTGTCTTTTTATTCTCTACCAGTGCATCGAGGACAACAAATTCCGAGGACACACGGATTACGAGGGTATCGTCCCCAGCCGAGGGCTGCTGAGACTGAGCAAAGGCCTGCCAGCAGGACAGCAGGAAAAAGAAAGACAGCACGATGGCCAGCCGCGAGTGGCTCGCTGGCCATAGCGACGCCGTGGATTTTGGCCACATAATTCCGTTGTAACCCTGGCATTCAGTAATTGTTTCGCCTTCCCTGCACCCCGAAACCGATAGAATACCGCCTGAGGCAAGGCGAATTGCCAGCGACCAATGGCCAACGACCAACGACCGGTCCAGACGAACTCTGGATGGAAGAGGCTCTCCGCGCCGCCCAGCGCGCCCTAGAAGCCGGGGAAGTTCCGGTCGGCGCGGTGGTGGTGTGCGAGGGAAAAATCGTCGGCCGGGGATGGAACCGCAACATCACGGACTCCGATCCCACGGCCCATGCCGAGATCATGGCGCTGCGCGAAGCAGGTGCCGCCGTTGGTAACCACCGTCTGGCAGACTGCGACCTGTTTGCTACAATTGAACCGTGCCCCATGTGCGCGGGAGCGCTGGTGCATGCCCGGATCAGACGCCTGGTCTACGGCGCCGATGATCCCAAGGCAGGCGCCGTGCAATCAGTGATGCAGGTGCTGAATCACCCTCAGCTCAACCACCGCACGGAAGTCCGCGGCGGTGTTCTGGCAGGCCGTTGCGCCGAGCTGCTGCAAACGTTCTTCAAAAGCCGTCGTTAGTTGTCGGTCGTCAGCCGCTAGTTAGCCCGACTAGGAATCAAATTACCAGCCCCGCCGTTTTTCGGTTAAGCGGGGCTCCCCGCCATCCGGATTTGTCTGGAACGCCGTGAATCACGGTTTTTCACCTTCAAGCGTCACCGGCTGGCAACTGGTTCGAATCGTTTGACGATACAACGGGTCCTTACTTCGAGTTAACGGCTTGCTCGCTTTGCTCTCCAGCTGTACCAATCGGCTCGCGTCGACGCGCCACCTGGGCAACCTTCTCCGGTGGGAGCGCATGCAGCAGCTCAACAAAAGCGGCATTCGTCCAACCAAATCCAATCACGTTGACCGCATATCCGGTCTTCACGGTGGTCTCTGCAGACCGGGTCACGACGTTGTACTTCTCTCGAATCGTTCCGTCCCGCATGAAGTTTTCCAGTACGGTTGAAAGGAACTCTATCGACACACGGTCCGCGTCCGCATTGTATCCGTAGCGGCGCATGCCCTCTACGGCGAGCAACTGGATCGGCGCCCAACCAAAAGGATAATCCCATTGGGCTCGGGTCTCCTCGACGCTCATTGCGATGCCGCCCGCTCGTTCAAATACACTTAAATTCTTCACCACGGCGCGGGCTTGCGCAGCCGTAGCCAATCCGGCCCACAGCGGATAGAACGTGGTGGCATAGAGGTAAGTCGATCTCCGCTGATCGTCGAAGTTGTAATCCAAAAAAAGCCCTCGCCCCTCATCCCACAAATATTGCTGCATCGCCAGCTTGCGCGCCTCCGCGAGTTTTTGCCACAGCGCGGCCTCAGAAGTTTTGCCCAGCAGCCGGCTCATTTCTTCCAGGTCTCGCTCGGTTTTGAAGAGAAGACTGTTCAGGCAGACAGGAGCGTAGTGGTGAGTAGCTGCGCCGTAAGGCCCGAAGCGGAATGAGATATCGAAGCCAGACTCGCGCATGGACCGATCACCCTTGTAGTAATCCGGCTTCAGTTTTATGAGACGCTCAGGCTCACACGACGATTGCGATTGTGCCGTGCCGCAGACTCGCACCGAGTAGGCCGAGCCGGAGGCTCGCCCCGCCGGAACATCCTCTGCCGCGCCCTCGTAGGTGGGAATTCCGTTGTGGAAGAGAAAATACGTCGCTACTTGCCGATAGATGTCGGCCTCGTCTTGCAAGGCCTCCAATGCAGGACCTTCGCCGAAATCGTAATAACGAGCAAGACCGGTGTTGCCGGCTAGATGCGGCTCGCGCGTCCACATGGCGTGGTCCCACTTCACATACGAGTAGGCAGTCTCCAGCCAATCCCGGTCGTCTTGCCCAGCCGCTCTCTGAGCCTCGTGGACTGCCATGACCATCGAACTGAGAAATGGCGGCTGGGAGCGCGTCAAATAATAAGTACGATTGGCGTTGAGCACGGCGCCGTAATGTTCAATCTCAAAGAAAAGGTTCTCCACCATTCCGCGCGCGAGTTCCAGCCGTCCGTCCCGCAACAAACCGCGAATAATGAAATAGCTGTCCCATCCATACATCTCATTGAAACGGCCGCCGGGCACCACGTACTTGTTCTTGAGGTAAAGCAGACCCGGCGGCTGAATCGAATCGGCGTCCGTCGTCCCCAGTTGATGAATGACCTGCGGCAAATGCGCAATCGTGACCTTACAGACGCGCTGCATCTCGTCGAGGTTCCGAGGCGGTTCAAAATCAGCAGGAAGATAAACCACCGGTGCAGCCGAGAGTTTAGGGTCCGAAACTGCGCCGCAAGAACTCGTCGAGCGAGTCAGAGAATCCCACGCCGTATGGATGTAGGCGAGAACTTCCTTTAGGCTCGGGTCACCGGCAAGGCGGTCGGGCCGCGCTTGCCCCAAGACTGCGCCGGAGAGTATCGCAACCAGCACCGCGGAGAGGCAGCGAATCCGAAAGTTCCCGCGGCTTCGTTTACGAGCACTAAGCCAAGATCCCCGCGTCCCGTCGCTCATAAGCAATTACGATAGCAAGAATCGTGGTCCCGTAGAATAAACGCACCTCCCTGCTTGCGCGTTACTGGCGCTGCGGAGGCCCCTGGCGCGGATTGGGTTCCATATGGCTTCGAGATCAGTCCTGGCTTAAATACTGGCGGAGAGAGAGGGATTCGAACCCCCGATACCCGTAAAGGTATACACGCTTTCGAGGCGCGCGCCTTCAGCCACTCGGCCATCTCTCCGCGCCGTTAATTTCATTTCATTTTATCAGGGAAGCCGTTAGCTCGAAGTTTTGCACGCCCCTCTCACGGAACTGAGCCTGGCTCACCGGCCTTCGTGCGCAGCCGGCTACGCCATGGGGGTATTCACAATGGCGAACAGATTGCCCGTTTATCCCCACGTCAGAGCGCCGAGGTCGCTCGGCCGCAGGGCGTAGAAACAGGCAATCAGGCGACGAGTTTCGTATTTGCACCCATACTGCACCCTTCAAAACTCTAAGCCAGTGACGTAGAATATCGCTTACATGCGGATTGAGGGCCGCCTCGAAAGCGGACTTACCTTAACGGGTATTGTGGGTTCAAAGCCCACCCTCTCCGCCATATCTTTCTTGCCGTTCTTTGCCGCCGCGGTGTCTTGTTCAACGCGCGGTCAGATAATCCACATTCCTCCCTGCAACCTTCACTTTTGGTGGAAGCTGCCGGGCGTATAGCTAGCGTCACGTCGAGTTCACCTCATGTCGAATGATTCCACGCTGCCGGACGAGCCCAAGGGTTGGCGGAAGCTATGGGAAAAGGCACAGCGGGAGAGAGACCCGAAAAAGCTCGCCGCGCTCATCGATCGCATGAACCAGTTGCTGACCGAGCACGAGAAGGCCGCCGCGCAGGAGAAAAAGCCGGCTTCTCCCCCTGCTCACCAGCGTCCTAAGCAATAGTCTTTTGTGCGCCCTTACTACGTGGGTCTCACAAACTTATCCAGTTCGGAGCGTAATTCGAGAATACGGCGCTTTCGCCTCTGGTAGGCTTCCAGTTCCCCCTCGGTAAAATCGTTAAACTTTCGGCCTACGACGGATTCCACTTGTTGCTGGAGGAGTTCGCAAAGCTCACGCGCAACGGCGTCGAGCCCTGCTGCGTCCATGGCACACAACTAACACAAAACGCTTGGTGGTCACCATGTCTGTGGACATTACCCACAGTGACCAAAATCACGCGCCGTCACCTGAGCATTGTTTCGCCTACTCCACCACCACCTTCGCCGTCATCTTGGGATGAATCGAGCAATAGTACTTGTAAGTGCCGCGCTTGGTCGGCGTAAAGGTGAACTTCTCGTCGGTATCGAGCACCTTGGACTTGAACGTCTTGTCCTCTTCCACCACAGTGTGCGGGATGTCATCTCTATTGGTCCATGTGATTTGCGTCCCCACCCTTACAGTAAGCGTCGTCGGAGCGAAGCTGAAGTTATCGATCTTCACCTCAACGCTGGAAGCGTCCACCGGACGGGCGGCCATAATCCTGTGCACTCCGACAAACGCTACCGTCGCGAGCACGAGAGCCGCTGCCGCCCATAAAATCCACCTTCTCGTTTTCACAAGGCTGCTCCTTTCAAAACTACTCCAGCGTGGAATCGATCACCGCCAGTGCATGCTTGCCGCGGGTGTAGTTCACGTCGGTCACACCTAACACAGCGCGCAACTGCTCGGCAGGAACTTTCATTGGCCCCGCGGACGCCGCCGCTCCCGGACTCGGTTGTGGAAACGCCGTCGAAGCCGCGGTGTGGAATGTGACGTTGCCCTCCACCTTCTGCATGGTCTGGTGAATGTGGCCGTTCAGCACGGTCACTGAACCGAAACGCTTCAGGTAGGAAAGAGCCTGCGCGCTGTCATCGGTACCCCATCCCCACTCGGGATAGATGTTCCACAGCGGCATGTGCGCGAACACCACCACCGGCGTGCTCTTCGAGAGATGGCTGACGTCGTCTTCCAACCACTCCAGTTGTTCGGCACCCAGCGAGCCCATGCCGCCCGCCTTCAGGTTCATCACGTTAACCAGGCCCACGAAGTGAACGCCCTTCTTCTCGAAGCTGTACCAACCGGCGCCCTTGGTGTTCTTGCCGAAGCGCTCACGGTATTGCTGGCCGTCGTCTACCAGCACGTCGTGTTCGCCGGGAACGAAGAACACTTCTTTCGGCCGCGCCGATTGCAGAATCTGCTGCACCTGGTCGAACTCCGCCGGCTTCGATAGATGGGTGATGTCGCCGGTGTGCAGCATGAACTCGGGCGTCGCCGGCAGCGCATTGATCTTGGCCACGGCGGCCTTCAGCGTAGAAACCACGTCTGGATTCGCTGGCTTGTTGAATCCCATGTGGCTGTCGCTGATCTGGACGAAGCTCAACTCGCCTTTGGCATGCTGATGCGAAGCGTCGCTCAGGCTGAAAGACTTGAGCACGCCGCCCTGCAGCACACACAAAGCTCCGGTGCCCGCCCACGCCATGCACTTCAGGAATCCGCGCCGGTTGATTCCGTCGTGGTTGTGGTCGAACAAAAGTTCGTTGCTCGGGTTCAGGCTCATTGTGTCCTCCGGTGCTGTGCGTTCGGGATTCACTGTGCAGAACCGGAAACTGTGGAATTTATTCCCAAAGAAAGTGGCTGATCCGGAATTTACTGGCCCCTGTCCACTGACCACTGACCACTAACTTGTTTGTAAAATTCCAGGAATAAAATTCACCCTCGTTGGTTTACTCTTGTGTGCGTGTCGCAAGAGAGCTTGCCATCGGGATCGTTCGAGCAGCTGGCCATGCCCCTGTTCGACCGGCTGTACAATTTTGCCTGCTGGCTCACCGAAGACCGGCAAGAAGCTGAAGACCTGGTACAGGAAACCTATGCCAAGGCGCTGAAAGGTTTTCCTTCGTTCCAGCCGGGCACGAATTTCCGCGCCTGGATCTACAAAATCCTGCGCAACGCCTTCCTGACCTCGCGCACCGGGCTAAAGGCAGCCGCGACCGTGCCGCTCGATCTTGAAAGCGAAGACGAAGCCCTCCCCACCGTCCAGCAAACGCCGGAGAGCATCTTGCTGCAACGTTCCGATTGGCAACTCGTGCAGCAGGCGCTCGAACAATTACCCGTCGTTTATCGTGAGGTGCTGCTGCTCTGCGAGGTCGAAGAGATGTCCTATCAGGAAATCGCTGCCACGCTCGCCATTCCGATGGGCACGGTGATGTCGCGTCTATCCCGCGCGCGGCGGGTTTTACGGACAGAATTTCAAAAGCGGCAGAAGATGCCAGTAGCGGAGCCCCGGGGTTAAATCATGGCTTGCGAAACTTGGAAGGAAAATCTCGATGCTTATCTCGACGGCGAACTCCCGGCTGCAGAAGCGCGGGCGCTCGCTGAGCATCTTCGAGGCTGCCCCGCTTGCGCCGCCGAGAGCTTGAGTAGGGTTCAGCAGAAGCTTGTGTTAAAGGCGGCCGGCAAAAGGTTTACCCCCGACCCCGCCTTTCGCGCCCGCATCCAGCAAACCATCGTGGCACGACGCCCCCGTTGGAATCGTCTCTGGTTCCCCGCTCTGGCTGGCGTGATCGTCCTGCTAATTGTCGCCCTGCTTCCTCTCACCCTCAATCGCGACAAGCGAGGCGAGCAACGGCTGATGAGCGAACTGGCCGACCTGCACGTGGCAACTCTGGCCAGTGCCAATCCAGTCGATGTAATTTCCTCCGACCGCCATACCGTCAAGCCCTGGTTTGCGGGGAAGATTCCCTTCACCTTCAACCTGCCCGAACTGCAGGATTCCCCGTTCGTCCTGGTGGGCGGCAAGGTGAGTTATCTCAACCAATCGCCGGGGGCGGAACTGATTTTCCGCGTGCGCCAGCACCAGATTTCAGTTTTCATTTTCCAGGAGCGAGTCTTGGGGAACATGCCCGCTGAGGATGCCGTGCGGAGTGCACTTTCCTTCAACCTGCGTAGCTGGGGCCGCAACGGCCTCCGCTATTTCGTCATCGGAGACGCGAGCGCGCAGGATCTCGACAAGCTCAGCGAGTTGATGAAGGCCGCGGGCTGACCGGCCGAGTGCTCGCGGCTTGCACGTTTCTGTGCGCCGTGGTCAGGTCGCATCGGCACAAGAGACAGCGCATGGCCACAGTGTACACAAAGTGCGCGTAGGCCGGACACTTGCTGTTCAGGCAAACTTTTGTGGTCATTTCGACTCGCTTCTGCCCGTTCAGCTGCAAATTCAGACGCAGGCGAAAGAAGTAGTCGTGAAAGTAGCACAATGCGTGTCGGCGCAGACACCAATCTTCCGCACCAGCCCATCGGGTTTTTTGCTGCACTGGCGGGAAGCCACACAATTCGGGATGTGGTCGGGTTGCGGTTTCCCAACTCGGGAATCGGCAGCCCCGGCAAACTTTCCCTCTAGGAGATTTCGCCCTTACTGCAAGATGCCGGGCGTATAGTTGGCTTTGGCTGGGTCGAATCTATGGTGTTGGATGAGCCCTTGGGTTGGAGGTGCCTATGGGAAAGGGCACAACGGGAAAGGGACCCGGAAAAGCTCGCCGCGCTCATCGATCAGTTGAACCAGTTGCTCACGGAGCACGAAAAAGCCGCCGTGGAGCAAGAGATGCCATCGCGCCCCTCACGCAAGGGTCGCAAACATTAACCTAGCGCACCGTGGCCTGGGTCGATCTCACAAGCTTTTCCAACTCGGAGCGTAATCCTCGGATCTGGCGCGCTCGGCTCTGGTAATCTTCCAGTTCGTCCTTTGCGAAATCTTTGAATTTTCGGCCGACGACGGCTTCCATTTGTTGGCGGAACAGTTCGCAGAACCCACCTGCGATGGAATCAAGCGGTGCATTGCCCATCTGACACAACTACAGCCAACGGCTTTTGCCCGAAGTGACCGTAGGCATCAGTCTGAGTGACTCAGATCACAAGCCGTCACCTACCGGTGAGAATCTTCTCGATCTGCTGCAGGTGGTTCAGGTCGTGGCCGGCAAACATGAGGACGACGCGCTCGATGGTTTCCTGACCGCGCTCGGCGTGCATTCCGTAATGCTTCCACTGCTCGGGCGTTAACGACTTGAGCAGCGCGAGATTGGCCTCGCGCACCACGCGAAACTGCTCGATGGATTTGCGTGGGTCGCGTTTCTCGTAATGTCCGCTCGTCACCCAGGAGTCCTGATCGAAGGCCGCTATGGGAGTTCCGGGCGCGCCCAGAATCAGCCGCATGCGGAAGCCGCCGACGATTTCCGCATCGGCGAGGTGCGCCAATATCTCGCTGACCGACCACTTATCAGGAGCCGGACGCTTGCGTAATTTGCTGGTGGGTACACCCTTGATCAGGCGCTCGAGTTTCTTCGCGGTAGCGGCCTGCACCACCAGCGGCTGCTTTCCTTCCATGTAGCCGCTAATGCGCTGCATGTATTGCTCGATGGTTTCTTTCATTGCATTCCTCTCCAAATTCAACTCATGTGAAGACATCCCCCCCGGAGCTTGAGCCCAGCGGCACCCTACTGCCCACCCTTCTGCCCCGCTTGAAACGTAGTCCACGGCCCGGCCTTCATGTCGCGCAGCAGCGATTTCTGCCACGAGAATTCCGGATGATGCTCAAGGAAATCCGCCGCCACAAAATCCGCTCCGCAAGGATGCCCGGCCCGCGCCACGAAACTCATGTTCGCCGCCATCTTGCTGTCGGTGGCTTTGCCTTGGACCGCGCCTCCCGGGTTGTAGGCTTCCCAACCCCATTCCTTCACGCCCCGGGAAGAAACATCCACATGCCCGCACAGAGACCGTTCGTTCGGCTGCGGCTTGTCTGACTCAAGGCTGTCCCCGTGGTCCGACAAAAACTGTTCGGCCATCGTGACGTCAATCTTCCCTTTCTCTTGCTTCATCAACTCTTCCCAGCGCTTGTGACGCGCGTTCGCCGATGACGACGCATCGTTCGGATCGAATCCGCTGGTCTCCTCGTGAATCAGCTTGGGATCGCGCGCAAAGTTCGAGCTGACAAAGTATCCATCCTTCGTTCTCCACAACGGCGTGTTCTTCAAGCCAAGTTCGAGATAAGCGATCTCTCCCGTCTTCCGGTCGCCGATCATCCAGTCGTTGGCGTAGCCGCCGTTGTTCCCTTCTTCGATGATGCGCACGTAGTCGTCGATGCTCTGGGCATACTGCAGCGCTTTACGCGAACGCACGAACTCCGGCTTGCCGTTCGGGTCCCATCCCTCGAATTGCGTGATCGTGGTTTCCGTGATCATGATCCCCGCCGCGTTCACGCCGAAATCATCGTCGCTGGTGATCACGCCGGGAAAGCCGTCCATCAGCATGCGCTGTCCGTGCTGCGGGACGATGTCGAAGATGACCACCCAGCGCTCGCCCGCCAGGTAGCTCGTCCAGTTGTTGTGTGCGATGACGATCTGGTGGTCCTTGGTGTAAGCGCCGGTGGCGATAAACGCGCTGCAATTGCCCGGAGCCGCCAGCTTCGGCGCCTTCGCCGACTTCTCCCGCTTGTTCAGCCACGGCACGTAGTAGTCGGGAACCTCTTCAAACGCATTCAGCGCCACGATGTCATACACATCAAGGTCGACGCCGTGCGCCTTCACGCCATCGGCGATGCCTTGTAGTTCCTGCTGATATTCGGCATCGATGTGTGGCCAGAGCATCTCGCGCGCCGTCTGGCGAAAGAACTCCCAATCGCGCTGAGTTTCGTGCGTGTCGAAAAGCTTGATCGCCTCCAGCGCATCGGCAATCTCCGGGGCCAGCAGATAGCCATGCTGAAATCCAATGTCGGAGGGTGGGCCTTCGACATGAACATAGGTCCAACCTCCTTGCTGGAAGCGATAAGCCTTTTGCAGCCGCGGATCGGAAGGTGAAGCCGCGGCCGTCCTCTCCGATAAAGCGCAAGCGGGCTGGGCAGCCGCTCCAGCGAAGGCCACGAGCACGAGTGTCAAGTATCGCAGCGAAGAAAGGAAATGCTTGCTAGACATTGGCGTCCCTCTATTCTCAGTGAACGCCATTGTAGCCGAATCCAAATGCAAGAAAAGCGGGGCGCATCTCGCGCCCCGATCTGCAGCTAGCCAGTGGATTAGGTTTCACCGGCCGTGCGAACCACCTCCGCCACCATGGAACCCGCCACCACCACCGCCGTGAAACCCGCCTCCGCCGTGGAACCCACCACCTCCGAAGGCTCCGCGCATGCCTCCGCGTGCCATCGCCGGTCCCGAGTGAAATGCGCCACGCGACGCACCCGCCCCCCTGTAGACGCCGTGCGAATAACCTCGGCTGGCGGCGTAATGCTGCCCCGGCCCCCAAGCGTGAACGTTCGCCGCGTTAAAGGTGTGGGAATAGTGTCCACCGTAGAACGGAGCCCGGTAGACCATACGCGGTGAGTAGAATCCCCAGCCGAACGGGCTGTAGCAGATTCCTCCCAACGGTACGAACGTGTAGGCCGAAAACCATGGGTCCCAGCCCCATCCCCAACCCCAGCCCCAGCCGCCCCAGCCCGGACCCCAGAAGGGATCGCCCCACCACCATCCGGCGCCCCAGCCCTCAGTCGCCAGAGTGTTGGCCGCATCCACGTTGGCCTCGGCCAGATAAGACGAGCGCAGGCTGCTCCAGTTGTACAGATCGCCGTTCTCCACGGCCTTCTTGTCAAACTTCTGCGCCTTTGGAGGCACACTGGCGGCCAGCGTCAGCTGATGTCCGCCTTTCAGTTTGATTTCTTTGTCGCCGTCCTGCACCACGGCTTGGCCATCGAATACGCGAGTCTCATCCTGCCGCAAATTGAAGTCGTACAGTCCGGGCTTCAGGATCTTGGCAGTGGAATCGCCTTCCTCAATGCGCAGGTTGTTCTGCGGATAAATGTCGTCCACTTCCACCATGACGTGGCCCTGCATCAGCTTCAACTCGGTGTTGGTCAGACTGGCGGCCAGCAACTTCACCGAACTGTCGTTCCCCACTCGCAGGAACACACCCGGTGTCAATAAAACCTCTGCTTTACCAGTTCCCGTAGTCAGCGTCTGGCCGACTTCAAGCGTAGTCTTGCCTACCGCATTGTGGTCCACTCGCTGTTCGGCAATGCGGACCTCGCCTTCCACACAATTCAAAGTTCCCGGCACAGCTGAATTTGAGCTCGCGTCGCTTCCCCATGCGGGCACAGATAGAACCGCTGCCAGGAACAAGAGCCCCAACCCTTGCACCTGTAACAGCTTCATAATCCCCTCCAAACCCACTTCCTTCGTTACTTCATTAGATGGTCTGAGGCTGGACGGCGATGCCCCAGGTATCCTGCTGAGGACAAATTGGTTAGCGCACGACTGTGATTTCTGCTGCGGCCGGGCGTTCTTCTTATTCATCAAATTTTAACGCTCCATTAACAGACCAGTGCTATGCCGGATGCCATAATTTCCCGCTTGCATTCCAGTCGAGCCCCAGACGGATTCCCACGGGACCTTCGTCCCCGGTGTCCCTTCGGCTTTGACGCGATCACCCAAGGTACCCTGCGCTCATGAAAAAGATTGTTGCCTCGGTTCTGCTGCTGGCGCTGGCCACGGCTCTGATAAGTTGCTCCAGCGGCTCCAAGATGGCCCCCGCGGTCATGCCGAACATTGCCGGTTCCTGGGAGTTCATCCTCGCCTCTTCCACCCAGCCGGGCTATTCGACCGGCCTCGAGGCCGCGCTCAAAGAAGGGCAAGCACTTGACACCAGCGGCGGCGGCTCCGGTACCTACGTCTACACCGGCCAGATTTCCGCCTCCGGCTCGCAATTGAATTTCGTAGGCTTCACGCCCACGGGCGGCATTGTTTTTGGTGGGAATTGCGCGCCCGCGGCAGACAATACCGGCAACAATCTGACCGGCAGCATCTCCGGACTGGGCGGCTCCGTGGACTTCACCTTCACGGAGAATGGCAACGTATTCACGGTGAGCGCCGTTCTGGACGCCAGCGGTCAACTTGTGGACAGCGGCACCTACACCGCGCAGTCGGGCAGCGGTTGCGTCGACAGTGGCACGATCGTTACCGGAAACATCGTGCCCAGAATCTCCGGAACCTACACTGGCCACCTGCTAGTCAATGACAACACCGACAGCGCGACCGCCACCTTGAGAGAGAGCTCCAGCGGCACTCTTACCATGAATCTGGTGCTGACCGGCGCCGACAACACTTCCCTAACTCTGACCGGCCCGGTCACCGGCAACTCATTTTCTGTCGCAGGAACTTTCCAGGGGACGACAATTTCCTATTATGGCTACTTCGAAGTTCTTCCCAGCACTCCAGCGATCTATCTTGTGAACACGGCGACTCCCTCGCAAAAGGCCGGCCTGCTCACCGTTCCGCCGACTCCGTAGCGGGCTGCTGAAAAACTCGGCCCCGGACTCGATTTTGGGTGGCGCAGCGCTTCAGCGCTGCGATAAGTCCTTATTTTCAGAAGCGGCTTTAGCCGCTGCGGTCAGAGGGCAGCCACAAAAGTAGTTTTTCAGTAGCTTCTAGGGGTCTTCTTCAGATGTTCGTGCGCTGCTCCGTGTGCCGCTGCAAATACCAGCAAGGCACATATCCCGCGTGCGGAAACAGCGCGTGGACGCAGGTTTGCGCCTGCGGAGGATTGAATATAAATTCCGTCTTGCCATTCTTCTGCAGCACGGCGTCGTAGCTGGTGACCGTGATCTGCCCGTAGGGCTGGCGGTTCGACGCAACGCGGTAGCGGAACACAGCGTAGTCCACGCCGTACGCCAGCAGCGCCACCCCTACCACGGACGATAGTCCGATCGCGATTGCTCGCTTCAGGAATTGTTTGATGCTGGGTCTCAGCGCTGCGCTCACGGCGTGCATTATACCCGCTGGCTTCCGGCAACCGGCCGCTGGCCCGGGCGTACACTTTTCCTGAGGCTTGCCTCGGTAGTGTCTTGTTATTTAAGACAGCTCCCTTGCCTCGCCCTCGTTGACAACTCCCCGGCTCCACAGGCAAACTACCACGTCCGCCAAATACGGGCTGCGGCGAGCGCCTACGGGCAATTCAAGGACAGGGGGAGCAGGTTTCGCACGGATTCATCGGCCATGGAGCAAACCGTCTCCTACACGCTCGACTCCACTCTGGAAACCGTGGACCATGCGGAAGAAAAAGCCACCCGCATCGCCACAGAATTGGGCTTCGCGGAAGACGAAGTGATGCAGATCTCGATGGCCGTGCGCGAGGGCGCCGTGAACGCCGTGCTGCACGGCAACGCCTATGCCCCCGACAAGAAAGTAGTCCTGGCTTTCGAACGCACTCCGGAAGACTTGGTCATCACCATTCGCGATCAGGGCCGTGGCATTGACCTGGGCAACATTCCGAATCCGCTGGCGCCGGAAAATCTGCTCAAGACTTCCGGACGCGGCATTTTTCTTATGCGATCATTCATGGACGTGGTGGAGATCCGCCCGTCCCAGACAGGCACGGAAATCAAACTGATCAAGCACGTCCGCGGCTCATCCGCGGCCGGCAAGGAGGGGTCTCAGTGAGCATGAAACTTAGCACTCGGCAGGTGGACGGAGTCACCATTGTGGATTGCAGCGGACGTATTACCCTCGGCGAAGGCAGCGTCATGATGCGCGACACCGTTCGCGACCTGCTCGCCAAAGGGCAAAAGAAAATTGTCTTGAACCTCGGCGAAGTCAACTACATCGACAGCTCCGGCATCGGCGAACTGGTGAGCGCCTTCACCACCACTAAGAACCAGGGCGGCGAACTCAAACTGCTCCATCTCACCAAGAAGGTGCACGACCTGCTCCAGATCACCAAGCTCTACACCGTCTTCGATGTGAAAGAGGATGAAGCCGCCGCGGTCAAGGGCTTCAAGTAAAGCTTCCGCCGGATCGTCGGGCAGCGAGATCTGCGAGGGCTGGAGTCCCATCCCGCCCTCTTCGTCTCTTGCCAGGGCAGTTTCATTCCGGGAAACTGCAGTCTTTTTCTCGTTCCAGCGTCCGCTCTTCGGATTTTCCACTCGTAAGATCGTAGTATGCGGGAGCCCGTCACAGCTCATGTGGGAACAGCCGCCCCTTCGGCAAGCTCAGGGCAGGCCCTCGGCTGTCCGACCGGGCGAAGCCCGGCTCTTTATCTCGCGGCACTGGCCCTATTCCTTTCCACACCGCTCCTCGCCTCCGACTGCCTTCCCATCCGGGAAGCCAGCCAGCACATCGGAGAAACCAAGTGCGTCACCGGAAAAGTCCTGCATGTGAAAGTCGGCGCCAGGGGCGTGCACTTCGTCGACTTCTGCGAGGATCAAATGGCCTGCCCGTTCACCGTCGTGGTCTTCCCTTCTGACCTGAAAGATGTGGGAGACGTCCGCCGCCTCACCGGACAGGTCATCGAAATTCATGGTCCTGTCAAGCTCTACGATGGACGCGCCGAAATCATCCTGAACCGCGTCAGCCAGCTGACCGGCGGCTCAACCCTGATCCCGCCGATGCCGAAGAATTATGACGTGGAGAAGCAAGGCCACTACAGCGCCGGCCGAATGCGCCCCACCAAGAAGCCAAAGAAAACCAAGGCCACCCCGCACTCCACCGCAACCTACGGCAACGAAGCAGATGCCAGCGAGGAACCGCCGCAGTAAACTCCTGGCAAACGATTTTATAATTTCGTAATCGGGTAATTTTGTAATTCGAACAACTCATGCCGTCTCAACAGCAAGAATTGCGAGATCGAACGAAAGCATTTGCAGTACGGATTGTGCGGTTGTACCAGTTCGTTGCCTTACCGGACCGACGCGCACCTGCTGGGAAAGCAATTAATACGTTGCGGGACGTCGATAGCTGCGAACTACCGGGCCGCATGTCGAGCAAGGTCGAGACCTGAATGGGTCGCTAAGATCGGAATTGTTGTAGAAGAGGCAGACGAGACACTGTTCTGGCTGAAGATGCTTTCCGAGTGCGAAATCGTGCCGCTTTCGAAAATCGAGCCACTACTTGCTGAGGCCCACGAACTGACCGCCATCTTCACGGCATCGCGCAGAACCACCCGATCAAATGCATAACGAAATTGCAAAATTACCCGATTCCCAAACTACAAAATCCGCTTACACCATCCCCTTCCGTAGCTCCTCCAGCGGATACTTCGTCCCCCGCCAGATAATCCCGTCATTCCACAGCGTGTGGCACATCGACAGCAGCAAGGTGTAAATAAACAGCGCCGTGCTCACGGGATGCAGCAGGAAGTAATATGCCGGGACCCGCGACCGCCACGACATGCCCACATAGATCGAAAACATGGAAGCCAGGGCAACGGCATAAGGCAGCCGCTCCCATCCGTGCGCCAGCCAAACGCCCAGAAACGGCAGGAGATTCAAGAAAGCCAGCCCACACGCGGAGATGAGCGTTCGCGGCCACTGGAACGACAACACGGCAAAAAAATTCTTCGTAAGATTGTCGACCACTCCCCGCGCCCCGCGCGCCCACCGGATCGAAATCAAATCACCGCCAAACACATTGCGTTGCGCGAAGCCGGCGTTCTTCACCACCTTGCCCAGCTTCATGTCATCGAGAACTTCCATGCGCAGCGCCTCGTAAGTTCCCACCGCTTCATACACCTTGCGCCGAATCAGGTTGAAGGCGCCCACGCCCATGTGATCGCGCGATTTCGGATCGGCCACCTTCCACGGCCGGTGCCCGAACACGAACATGGTCTGGAAGAAAGCGATCATCATATATTCGCCCGGCCGCTTCATGATCATCTGCGGAAACAGCACGACATGGTCCGCGCGTTCCGCCTCGGCATAGGCCAAAGCGCGCCGCACTGCGTCTGGCTTGAACAACACGTCCGCATCAGTAAACAGCAGCCAGTCTCCGGTCGCGGCATTGGTCGCTGTCCACATGGCATGGGTCTTGCCCAGCCATCCCGCAGGCAATTCGCGGTGATGAATTACACGCAGAAGCGGGTGCCCCAGTTCACGGGCGCGGTGCCCCATTTCTCGCGTCTTTTGCGAGAAAGCCTGCCCTGAGCGAGCCGAAGGGTGGGGATTTCCTGCCACCCGTTCCATGATCTCCCCGGTTCGGTCCGTCGACCGGTCGTTCACCGCGATCACTTCATAATTGTCGTAGTCGAGTTCCAGCAGGCGGGTCAGCGACTGCTCGATGTCCTCTTCTTCATTCCGCGCCGGCACAATGATGGACACCCGCGGATTGCCCGCGGGCGTGACCGGATTGCGGTCCCACTCGGGCGTTGAGATGTCGGCCACGCTGGGCATGCCAATCGCGGCATCAACGATGCGAGAGAACCAGGCCAGCGCCAGCATCGTGCCTGCAATCCAGTGAAAGTAATGCATCCCGCCTAGGTCTTCCCTGCCTCAAGCGCTGCGCCGTCGAATTGCACCGGCGGCGCAAATCTCATCCCATAAAACAGTATGGCAGAGGAGAGCGCGGTCGCCACCACCGGTGCCACAAACGCAAGCCGCAGCGAATACCGGTCGGACACGTAGCCGATCAAGGATGCAGAAGGCACGTCTCCCAGCAAGTGGAACACAAAAATATTTACCGCCAGCGCTGCAGCACGAATGTGCGCTCCCACCGAGTTAATGACGGCGGCGTTGAGCGGCCCCGTGTTCAGCAAGAGCAGAAACTCCGCCACGAAGATCGCCACAACCATCCGATTTCCGTCCGCATGAATCGCGATCCACATCGCGGGGATTCCCAGGGCCAGGCTCACGGCAGAAACCAAATAGTGCGCCGAGCGAGTCTTGCGCAGCAAGGCATCCGACAACCAGCCTCCAGCCAGTGATGCCACCAGGCCATTGACGGCGATGCTTAGACCAAACAGATTGTTGGCCTGTCCCAGGGTGTATCCGTGCACGCGATGCAGGAAGGTCGGCATCCACACCTGGAGTCCACCCAAAGCGAAAGTCATCATGGCCATGCCCAGGGTGGCCGTCAGGAATGCAGGGTTTTTTGCCAACCCCTTCACCGTGTCCCGGCTTGGCGTTTTTTCCAGATGGTCAAACTGTCCATAGCCCGGTTCAGGAATGAGAATCAGCAACAACGCCAGCAGGGCGCCGGGCGCTGCTCCCACATAGAACGGCGTCCGCCATCCATACGCCGGCCCCATCAGCCCGCCAAGGACATAACCCATCGCGGTTCCCACGGGAATCGCCAGATAGAAGACTCCCATCACGCGCCCCCGCTGGTTCTCCGGGAACATGTCGGCCACAAATGTCGGAGACAGAATGACAAAACTTGCCTCGCCGATCCCCACCAGCGTGTGCCGGATAAGCAAACCGGTGAAATCGTGGGTGAACGCAGTCAACAGCGTCGCGCCGCTCCAGATCAGCGCTCCCACAATGATGACGGACCTTCGCGAGAATCGCTCCGCCAGCGGCCCCATGAAAGGCGCGGCGCACATGTAGAAAATGAAGAAGACGCTGGTGAGCAGGCCGAAGGCGGCATCGCTGCGGTGAAATTCCGCTTTCACCAGATCCTGCACCGCAAACAGCACCGAGCGGTCGATGTAGTTCAGCAGGTTCAGCGCCGTGAGCAGAGCCAGCGCCGTGCGGGGATAAAGTTTCGTGGAAGTCACAGGTCGAGCGAATATAGCACGGTGCTCAAGCGGATCGAATCACAAACGCTTCTACTTTTGCGGCCGCGGCCATCGCGCCACAACAGTTGTCGAAATCCCTCCCCGCGGACGGAACTCGCCCTTCACCTCGGCCCACACCGGCTTCGCCCACCGCACCACATCTTCCAGCACGCGGTTCACCACGTTCTCCTGAAAAATCCCCAGGTTGCGGTAAGCGTGCAGATATTCTTTGTACGATTTCAATTCCAGGCAAACTTTATCGGGCTGGTAACGCAGCGTGATCACGCCAAAATCCGGCAGGCCCGTTTTCGGACACACCGAAGTGAATTCCGGATCGTCAATCACGATCTCGTATCCGGGAAACTGGTTCGGCCAGGTTTCGATCTCGGGAAACTTGGCGTCCAACCCGGCGGCGGCGTGCTCGGGTGTGTAGCGCGGTGGTTTTGGCATGGAGATATTGTAGCGTTTGCGTCTGGCACATGCCCTTGGGATACCGGCACGTCCGCGTGAGTCGCCGCACGGGGCAGCGTCTCGCTGTCCCCTCCCCAGCATCCGCCCCCCTCCCGCCGCATCTAACCTAGCAACGGCTGGGGCAGACTGCATCCTTTCGTAGCCGTCCGAGTGGTAAATTAATACTTGCAGTTGTCCCCGCCGCACCCTGAAAGATAACCGGTTGGCAACAACCAATCACAATTCGAACGGACGCCCGCCCCGCAAGGGCCGCACCTGGCTGGCGCTGGGAGTGCTCGCCGCACTCGCGGTGATCCCAATTTCCATGCGCCAGTCGCCTCTGCGGATTCACACCACCACCGTGGAGCGCGGTCCCATCCGCAGCTTGATTTCTACCAACGGAAAAATCGAGCCGATCCAGAATTTCGAGGCGCACGCTCCCGTCGCCACCACGGTGAAGCGTCTGCTCGTCAAAGAAGGCGACCACGTTCGCAAGGGACAACTGCTGTTGCAACTCGACGATGCCGACTTGCGCAGCCAGGCCGCACGTGCCCAGGCCCAGATGAAGGCTGCGCAAGCCGACGAATCCGACGTTCACACCGGGGGCACGCGCGAGGAGATTCTCACCCTCGATGCCCAATTCACCAAAGCGCGCAGCGCGCGCGATACCGCCCAGCTCAATCTGGACGCGCTCCGCCGCCTGCAGCAGCAGGGCGCAGCCGCCGCTGGCGAAGTCAAACAGGCGGAGGACGCTCTCCAGCGTGCCCAGGCCGATGTCACTTTGCTCGAGCAGAAAAAGAAAGACCGCTACTCGCAGCCCGAAGTCGCCAAGGTTCAAGCGCAAGGCGCAGAGGCCCAGGCCGCCTATGATGCCGCCGAAGATGCTCTCGCGAAATCCAGCGTGCGCGCGCCTTTCGACGGCATCGTCTACGCCCTACCCGTGAAGCAAGGCGCTTATGTGCAAACCGGAGACCTGCTGCTGCAGGAAGGCGATCTTTCGCAGATGCTGGTGCGCACGTTCGTCGACGAGCCTGAGATTGGCCGCCTTGCCACCGGCCAGAAAATTGAAGTCACCTGGGACGCTGTTCCCGGCCGCATCTGGAAAGGCGCCGTTAGCACCGTTCCCTCCACCGTGAAACTTCGCGGATCGCGCAACGTGGGCGACGTTACCTGCACGGTCGACAACCATGATCTGCGCTTATTGCCTAACGTGAATGTCGGCGTGACCATCATCACCGCCGAACATAGCAACGTGCTCACACTGGCCCGCGAAGCCGTGCGCATGGACGACACCAAGCCTTATGTCTTTGCCGTGGAGAATGGCGAACTCAAACGCCACGACGTCGAAGTCTCTCTCCAAAACCTGACGCGCGTCGAGATCACCTCAGGGCTTCCCGAACACTGCGTAGTGGCCCTGTCTTCGGCCGATGCCAAACCCTGGATCGATGGCGCCCGCGTAAAAGTGGTGCCCTAGCCGATGCGGTTCGCTTGCAGAAGCAACTGTCATCCTGAGCAAGCGTTCTTTGCGCAGCGAAGAGCCTGTCCCGAGCTTGCCGAGGGAATCTGGGTGAGCCGCGCGATGTGGCCTGCCCTGAGCAAGCGCAGCGCGCCGAAGGGTCGCGTCCTTTGCGACACAATAATCGCGCGTTTGGCTCGCTTCCTAATTGGGCTTTCGTTCCTCTCCCTCCCTCTCGCCGCGCAGACTCCCGAGGAACTCCTGGCCACCGGCCGTGTCGACCAGGCCCTGCAAACCCTCGAACAACAGATCCAAAACTCTCCCACGGCGGAAAACTACAACCTGCTCTGCCGCGCTCATTTCGAACTCGGCGCCTGGGACGCCGGTATCCCCGCCTGCGAAAAGGCCGTCGCGCTCGCTCCCAACAACGGTCTCTATCATCTCTGGCTGGGCCGCATCTACGGAGAGAAAGCGGATCGTTCTGGCTTCCTCAGCGCCGCCGGACTTGCCCGGAAAGTTCGCACGGAGTTCGAACGTGCTGTCGAGTTTTCTCCCACCAGTTGGCAAGCCCGCACCGATCTCGCCGAATTTTATCTGGAAGCTCCCGGAATCGTCGGCGGCGGCAAAGACAAAGCGCGCGCCCAGGCTGATTCTCTCATGCCTCTGAACCCGGTCATGGCCCACTGGGTGAGAGGACGCATCGCCGAGCGAACCAACGACAACGCCGTGGCCGAACAGGAATTTCGCGCCGCCATCGATGTTAGCCACGGTAGCGCATTTGCCTGGCAGACTCTGGCCGGCTTCTATCGCCACGTCAACCGCTTCGCCGATATGGACCAGGCCTTGCACACCATGGAGTCCAGTCCCCTCGATCGGCCCGGCGCGTTGGTCGATGGAGCCGGCACGCTGCTGCACACCGGCCGCGATTTTCCCATGGCCATCCGCCTGTTACGCCGCTATATCGCTTCCTCCAACACGGTTGAAGAAGCGCCCGTCTTCAAAGCACACTGCATGCTGGGCGAATTGCTGGAGAAGCAAGGCGACCGCACCGCCGCCGCCGAAGAATATCGCGCGGCGTTATCCTTGGCCCACACCTACCGTCAAGCCCAGGAAGGATTGAAACGCGTGACCCGGTAGACGGATCCCGAAGGGGCCATTGATAATAGCCCGCCACCTCAGTGGCGGGGATGCAGCCGTAATACGTTTCGTGCCGCAGGCACGACTGAAACGGCGCGAACAGCCTCCAATCATCTGAGCCGGACCACTCAGGTCCCGAGCACAGCCTGTAAGCACGCTTGTCGCTCATACGCCCTGGGATTTCTTCACATTTGCTGCCTTCGCACGCCCAACCAAGCCAGCTGCCCTCATCCTCCGGCAACATTCTTCAAACTCGGGACGCGCTCCCTTCCACCGCAGATCCTCGACCGTATCAAACACCGGCGCGTCCAATCGCAAAGTCGCCAGCGTGCGAAACAACAACGCATCATTCCACGCGCTGAACAGCGATTCCGACAATACGCGCGCCCTCCGAATCGATGGATGCCACTCCCGCCAATCCTTCGGAATAGTCTCCAGGTGCAGATACTGCGATAACACAAGTGCCGCAGCCTTGGCGCCCCAGCCCACCACGCCCGGGAAACCATCCGCACTGTCGCCCACGACCGCCAGATAGTCTGGAATCGATTCGGGCTGCACCCCGAACTTGGCCACCACCCCCGCTTCATCGCGCAAAATATTTTGCCGGCGGTCCAGTTGGACGACTCGCGTGCCCACCACGCACTGACTAAGATCTTTATCCGGCGTACAAATAAACACCTGCCTCACTCGCTCGTCCTTCGCCGCCTTAGCGGCGGCCGACGCCAAGGCATCGTCCGCCTCGAACTCGACCATCGGCCAAACCACCACTCCCATCGCCTCCAGCATTTCTTCGAGAATGGGAAATTGCGAGAGCAGTTCCGGATCGACGCCTTCGCTGGTTTTGTATCCGGGATACAGATCGTTGCGAAATGATTCCACGACATGATCGGTGGCAACGCCAAGGTGGGTGACGCCGCTTTCGATCATCGACAGCACGGAACCCAGCACTCCCCGCACTGCTCCGATCTCTTGACCGTTCACATCATTCGCCGCGGGCACGGCGAAAAAGTACCGGAATAATTCATACGTCCCGTCAATCAGGTGCACGTCCATGCGGCTCCCGTCAGCGCTCTGCAAGGGATGTTATACGATCAAGCAAGGACAGGAAAATACACCATGACCTCCGTGCGCACGGATAAATGGCTTTGGGCCGCCAGATTCTTCAAGACTCGTTCCCTGGCCGCACGCGCCTGTGAACTCGGCAGAATTCAGTCCAACGGCCAGCCGGCCAAGCCCGCGCGCGAAGTCCGTATTGGAAACATGTTGCGAGTGACCAACGATGGCGGCGACTTCGAGGTGGAAGTGCTGCTGCTCAGCGATGTGCGCGGCCCGGCCTCCGTCGCCCAAACCCTCTACCGCGAGACTGACGCCAGCCGCGAGCTGCGCCAGAAAGTCGCCGCCGAGCGCAAGGCCATGAGGCAATTCGAGCAGCTACCTGCGGGCCGCCCCTCCAAACGCGACCGCCGCCATATCATCCAGTTCCGCGGCAGGGGCTGAGTTACTGCGCCACTTCCATCGCAATCGCGCGCGGGAACAGGATGTTATTTTCCAGGTGAATGTGCTGGTGCAGGTCCGCTTCGAACTCCGCCAGCGCTTTGTAGAGCGTCTGGTAGCTCACGCAGGCATCGCCGGGGGGAGTGTAACTACAGCTGGCTTGGCGCATCGCGCGCAACGCCTGGCCCGCGCTTTCGTGTTCGTGTTCCATCATCGAAACCGGGTTCTTCACGCTGCCAAAGGGCGGCGGCAACACATGCTCATGCTGAATGACGGCTTCCTCCATCCTGACGATGTAAGGAAACAGTACCATCTCTTCCTTCATCATGTGCATGGTCAGTTCCTGTGCCAGTCCTGCGAAGCTGGCCCGAACGTGCAGCAGTTCGGGATGATTCTTGCCGTGCACTTTGCACACTTTTTCGAACAATGGACCGAGGCGGGCAATCTCTTCGCGCGTGTATTTGTGATGAGTGTTCTTGATGTGCGTGATCAGATCGGCCAGCGGCTCTTTTTGCCAGTCATGGATCTTCTGCGCTGTCCGCGTAGCCTCTTCCGCCATTTCGAGCGAATCCAGCACCTGATCCACGGCCAGATTGGCCGTGCGGCACGCTTGTCCCAAAGACTGATTTCCGCCACAGCAATAGTCGATGCCCAGCTTCTCAAATACCCGGGTTGCCGCGGAGTTTCCCAGGGCCAATTCCCGCACAGTTTTCTCGGTGGTGACGCTCATCACATCCTCCGCAGATACGCGCCTCCATTCCTAGGGGCGCGTTCGATGTTCTGAGGTTAGTGGAACCAGCGCGCCCTGCCGATGACTTTTGTCACACCAACCGCAGTTTGCAGCCTGATTTCAGTAGAAGGTATCGAAGGAGGGTTATTCGGCAGATTGTAGTTCGGCTTCCAGGGTCTTCAGGTCAGGGATGATCACATTGCGTCCGTCGATCTTTATCAATCCTTGGGATTGGAAGCGGGAAAGGTTCCGGGAGATCAGCTCGCGCACGGTTCCGATCTGCGACGCCAATTCCTGATTGTTGACCGGCAAAGTCACTTCCACTCCCTCAGCCTTGCGCCTGCCTTCGGTGCGGGCCAGGCGCAAAAGGAAAGACGCCAGCCGGTGCCGCACGGTCGTGAACGATAGCTCCTCGATGATCCCCACCAGCCGTCGCAGCCGCGCGCCCACCACCCGCAGCACCTTGAGCGCAACTTGAGGATGCGCCAGGCACAGCGCCTGAAAATCCTGCTTGCTGACATACAGCAGCATGGCGTCGTCCACTGCAGTCACCGAGGCCGGGTAACTCCCTCCATCGAAGACCGGAAGCTCCGCGACCGAGCTGCCCGGCCCCTCGATGCTGAGAACCTGCTCGCGTCCACCGACCGAACTTTTGAAGATGCGAACGTGTCCGGACTCGACAACATACAGTCCCGCGCACGGCTCGCCCTCGCCGAAAACGGTTTCACCCGCAGAAAAATGGCGTGGCACCGCATGTTGGGCCAGGAAAGCGAGTTCTGACTCCGTGAGCCCAGAAAAAATCTGGACCTTGGCTAGTGTCTGGACGTGGTCGACCTTGGTTTCCGCCACGGTCGCTATTGTACCGAAGCGGGCTTGCAGCCAAGCCGCAAGCGAGCCTCTCCCGCAGAATGACCGCAGGCCCGTTACCTTTTGGCCGCCGCTTACTGCTTAATGCTCGCCAGCAACTTGCTTTCGTCTCCGGTAGCCGGCTCGAATCTTCCTCCCAGATATTTCGCCAGGAATTCCTCCGAGGCCGCATTGAAGGCCATGTTGTTGGTGGGCCGCGCAAAGCCGTGTCCTTCGTCGGGGAAGACGTAATACTCGACCGGCTTGCTGTTCTTCCGCATGGCCGCCACGATTTGGTCGCTCTCCGCTTTGTTCACCCGCGGATCGTTGGCTCCCTGGCCAATCAGCAGTGGCGCCTTGATCTGATCGGCCTTGAACAGCGGCGACTGCTCTTTGAGCACCGCCTCCGAATCGCCCATGCGCTTGTGGAAGGTCGCCAGCAGCGTGGACCAATACGGCGGAATCGTCTTCAGCAGCGTGTTCAGATTCGATGGCCCAACAATGTCCACTCCGCAAGCAAATGCATCCGGCGAGAACGTCACACCCGCCAGCGTGGCATAGCCTCCATAGCTGCCGCCCATGATGCAAACCTTGGCGGGATCCACGATGCCTTGTTTCGCCACCCAGTCTTTGCCATCCAGCAAATCGGTATGCATCGTGCCCGCCCACTGGCGGTCTCCGGCATTCACATACTTCTTGCCGTAGCCCGTCGATCCGCGGAAATTAACTTGCAGCACCACGTATCCACGATTCGCCAGCCACTGCGCGTAACGGTTGTAACCCCACTCGTCACGCCCCCACGGACCGCCATGCACAAACTCCACCATGGGCAACTTTTTGGCTTCCATGCCCGCCGGCGTGGTCAGATATCCATACAGCTTCATGCCGTCGCGAGCCGTAAACTCAATCGGCTTCATCGCCGACAGCTTGTACTTCTCCAATTGCGGCCGGTTGCTGAACAGCAGCGTCGCCTGCTGTTTCGACCGGTCATACAAGTACCAGTACTCCGGCGCGTCGTCGCTCACGAAGCTGACAATCCATTTATTGTCATCCAGGCTCTGCGAGATTCCGGCGATGTCCCCCCGGCGCACCTTCTGCAGGACTTCAAAATCGCTTTTCACCTTGGGATCGATAAACACATACTCCGTGCGTTGCTTTGTATAGCTGACGGCTTCCAGCGCGTTGGTCTTGGGATTATTAATCGTGCTGTTGACGTCGAACTGCGGATCTTCAGTGATCACTTTCTGTTTCCCGCTGGCTATGTCAATCTGCAGCAAGCGGGCTGCGTTCACGTCGAGACTCGTCGTCACCCACAGGGATTGGTTGTCCGGCGTAAATCCGTTGACCCCGCCAAAAGTCTCATCCGGCCCCCACTTGATCAACTCGCGCCACGGCGCCTTGCTGTCATTGCGCACCCGAATAATCGTTCCCCCATCGTCGGTCTGCACTTGCGCCGCGCGGACCTGCAACGCGTTGTCGGCCTGCCAGCTTGCCACGTCCCCTGGGTTCTCGGTATCGAGTTCAACCTTCCCCGTCTTCAGATTGATGCGATGAACATCAAACACCTTGGGATCGCGCTGGTTCATTTGCACCAGGATGGTATCGGGCGCGTTCCACTCATAGGCCACGATATCCACGCGCACTTTTTCGAAGGGCGTCAAGTCCTTCGTCTGTCTCGAAGCAATGTCGGTCTGGTAGAGCCGCCAGTTCTCGTCCCCGCCCACGTCCTGGGTGTAGAGAATGTGCTGATTGTCGTATTGCCACAGAAAATTGCGAATGCCCCGAAGTTTGTCGCTGGTCACCGCCCGGTCATCCGTTTTGCCAAGCGTGCGAATCCACACGTTCAGCACCCCATCGACAGGGGCAAGATACCCAATCTGCGTGCCATCCGGCGAAATCTGCGGATCGGCTTTCTCCGGATTCCCGAACAACACCTCACGCGGAATCAACGGAGTCGTGAACTTTTCCTGCGCGGCCAACGCCCCCACAACCCATACCCAAACCACCACGACCACGACAGCTTTTTTCAGCAGACGCATAATTCCCTCCAAAACTGCGCCACCATAATAGGCGCAAATCGCGGGATCGGTCTACGCCGGGGGCGCGCGCTCGTGGGCTCGCCGAGGTTCGCCATCCGCTCGGACCCATCCTTATCATTTCTCTCGCATCTCGATTATCCGTAGAATCTTTGCAGCGACTCTAAAGGGTGAGAATGATGAAAAGGAAATCAACGCGCCGCGCGCGCGCTCATAAACTGCTGCTGGCACTGGTTCTCTTCCCCGCTTCTCTCCTGGCCGAACCCGTCACGCTCCACCACGCCGTCGAACTCGCGCTGAAGCACGCCACCGGCGCCGGAATCGCTGCCGCTGACGAACAGCATGCCTCCGCCGGATACCGTGAGTTGCGCAACAACTACATCCCGCAGGTTACCATCGGCGCCGGCTTAGGATATTCCTACGGACTTCCCCTCAGCCTCGAAGGCTCCGCGCCTGCGTTGTTCAACATCAACACGCAGTCGGCCCTGCTTCATCCCGAACTGCGTGACTTCCTACACGCCGCGCAGAGCGAGTCCGCATCTGCTTCCTTCCGCAGCAAGGACCAGCGCAACCAGATTATCCAGGACACCGTGCTCACCTACGCCGAGTTGGAAAAATGGGAGCAGCGCCTGACCCACCTTCATGAAGCCGAACCCGAGGCACAGAAACTTCTGGCTGCCGTCGCCGATCGGGTGAAGGAAGGGATTGATAGCGAGATGGACGGAAGCAAAGCCCGGCTGTCGGCGGCGCGCCTGCGTCTGCGCATCGCAGAAGCCCAGGGTGCAGCCGACGTGCTTCGCGAACGTCTCTCGAAGCTTACCGGACTTACCGCCGCCGACATTCAGACTGAAACTGACTCCATCCCCGCCCTGCCCGCCGCCGCTTCAGACACCGACGCGCCGACGAAAGCCGCCGACGCCAGCCCCGCGGTTCAGTCCGCTGTGGAACATGCCCGCGCCCAATACCTGCGCGCCGAGGGCGAACACAAGTCTCTGCGGCCCACCGTCGATTTCGCCGCGCAGTACGCTCTGCTCTCCAAGTTCAATAACTACCAGAACTACTACATCCCGGCAAAACCCTGCGTCACGTCCCTGGGAGAATTCTTGTGCGTGACCAACGGCTACCAGCAGAACAATGCCACGGTCGGAGTCAGCATTCGTTTCCCCATCTTCAACGCCTCCCAACGTTCCCGCGCCGAGGCCGCCGACGCCGATGCGCTCAAGGCCAAGAAACAGGCGGAAGCCGCGCGCAACCAGGTCTCCGAAGAAACCCTGCGCCTGCAGCGCTCCGTCACCCAGTTGCAAGCCGCCCGCGATGTCGCCGAACTCGAGTATCAGATCGCCCAGCAAAGCATTACCGCTGTTCACACTCGCATGGAGTCCTCCAGCGCCAACCTGCATGACCTCGACCTTGCCGAGACGCAAGCCCGTGAGCGTTTCATCGCTCTGCAGGATGTCACATTCGAGCTGCAGCGCAGTCAGGTCGCACTGCTGCGCGCCACCGGCGATCTGGAAAAGTGGGCGCTGAACGCAAACTAGCTCGCCCCATGCGGGGGGTGCTGCGCCGGTCCTCGCCGCCGAAAGTTCAGCCCTGTCCGGAACGGAGGTAACGTGCGCAGGCAGCAACTCCGGGACACAATGCTAAATCACGTCTGGAATCATTCTGGCTGGGGGTTCTCTAGCGATGGTTAGGGCGAAAAAATCGGTCTGCCTTGCCGCCCTGATGGCTGCAGTTGCGCTATATCCCCTTCGCGCCGGTGCGCAAACCGAAGCAGCCCCCGCCAAACGCGAGGTGCTTTACAGGACGGCTCCTGTCTACCCCGATCTGGCGCGCCGCTGCAACCTTCGTGGCGACGTGCGCCTTTACGTAACAGTGGCTGCCGACGGCAAAGTGAGTTCCACGATCGTAGCGGGCGGCAACCCTGTGCTGGCGCAGTCCGCCGTGGACGCGGTGCGCAATTGGAAGTTTGCCCCCGCGCCACGTACCACCACCGAACAGATCGAACTCCGCTTCGGTCCCAGGTAATCTAGGCGCTCCCGCCCCGGCCTGCGGGCGTGATCTTCCTCCTCGCCAGTCCCCCCAACGCCTCTTTTTCCCTGTTCACTGCATCAAACCCTATGTTCAGCTCAGGTAGGTTCTATTCTCCGCCGCAACTTGCTAAACTGAATGCAAGTCATTCCATGGGGTTGGGGTATCAAGGGAGATTTCTCAGGCAGGACGAACCTGCGTAAACACTGGCTTTGCCACGACCTCAACCGCATCTGGATGATAAAATAGTTACTTACCCAATATGCCTCTGAAAACATTGTTTCTGAACCCGCCTTCTTTCGAAAACTTCGACGGCGGCGCAGGCTCCCGTTGGCCCGCCACCCGCGAGATCGAAAGTTATTGGTACCCGGTGTGGCTGGCTTATCCGGCTGGAATGCTGGAAGGCGCTCGCCTTCTCGATGCGCCGCCGCATTATATTTCGGCAGAGCAGACCATCGAGATCGCCAAGGACTACGAGTTTCTCGTGCTGTTCACCTCGACGCCCGGCTTCCCCGGCGATATCGGTCTGGCGAAAGCCATCAAAGCTGCGAATCCGAAGATCAAGATTGCTTTTGTCGGCCCGCACGTTAGCGTCCTGCCGGAAAAGTCTCTGCGGGATTGTCCCGCGATCGATTTCGTGGCCCGCAAAGAGTTTGACTACGCCGTCGTCGACTACGCCAAAGGCAAGCCGCTGGCTGAGATTCCCGGCATCTCGTACTTGAAGGACGGCAAAGCGGTGCACAACCCCGACGCGCCGCAGATTCAGGATCTCGATGCCCTGCCCCACGTCACCGACGTCTACAAGCGCGATCTCGACGTCACGCGTTACAACGTGCCGTTCTTGCTAAACCCCTACGTTTCTCTTTACACCACGCGCGGCTGCCCGGCGCAGTGCACGTTCTGTTTGTGGCCACAGACCTTGAGCGGACATCCCTGGCGCAAACGCTCCACTGACGATGTTGCGGCGGAAATGGCGAAGGTCAAGCAGTACTGGCCGGAAGTGAAAGAATTCTTTTTCGACGACGATACCTTCAACATTCAGAAGGCGCGCACCATCGAATTGTGCGCCAAGCTGAAGCCGCTCGGACTGACGTGGTCCTGCACCTCGCGCGTTACTACCGATTTCGAAACCCTGAAGGCCATGAAGGAAAGTGGATGCCGCCTGCTCATCGTAGGCTATGAATCTGGCGATCCGCAGATCCTGAAAAACATCAAGAAGGGCGCAACCGTCGAGCGCGCCCGCCAGTTCACCAAAGACTGTCACAAGCTCGGCCTGGTCGTCCACGGCGACTTCATCATGGGACTGCCCGGCGAGACCCACGAGACCATCAACAACACCATCAAGTTCGCCAAAGAGTTGGACGTGGAAACCATTCAGGTTTCTGTGGCCCACGCCTATCCCGGCACGGAACTCTATGACTACGCCGTGAAGAACGGGTTCATGGTCGGCGATAACAAGATGGTGGATGAAGGCGGCCATCAACTGGCGCACATCCAATATCCTGGACTGCCGGCGGATGACATTCTTTCCGCCGTCCACCGTTTCTACGATGAGTATTATTTCCGGCCCAAGGCGGTGTTCCGCATCCTGAAGAAGGCTGCGTTCGACAGCAACGACCGCAAGCGCTTGTACCGGGAAGCTAAGACCTTCCTGAAGCTGCGCTCGGCGCGCAACAAGCTGGTCAAGCAGCACAGCCACGAGGCCGCAGCCGAGCCCGTCAAGGCGTAAGCGGAAAGAACAAAGGCTCTTCACCACCGAGACACAGAGGCACGGAGAAAACCTTTAATGGTCTTTTTTTCCTTTCTTTTCTCTGTGCCTCTGTGTCTCTGTGGTGAAAAGCCCTTAGAAGTAATCACCTAAACTTCTCGTGAACTTTCGCAAGTATCTTGTGCTGGCTGGAGTCACGGTCTTCGCCGCGGCCGGAGACTCCATGCTCTCGCACGGGATGAAGCAAACCGGCAGCATCTCGATCCATCACCTGCAAGGCGTTATCTTTGCGATTCTCAATCCCTGGGTCGCCGTCGGAATTCTGCTGCTGCTGGCGTTCTTCGCTACTTACATGCAGGCACTTTCCTGGGCCGATCTTACTTATGTGCTGCCGGCAACGTCGCTTGGCTACGTGCTGCTCGCGCTGGTGGCGAGATTTGTCCTGCACGAGCAGGTCAGTCCGCTGCGCTGGCTGGGGATCGCGTTGATCACCGGAGGCGTTGGATTCGTGGCCGGCGGGCCGAGCCTGACGGTGCATCCGCATGCCGCCGGTTCTTTGGACGAACCGCGGGCGACTTCAGCAAAAGCCCCACTTCTCGCAAAGGACGGGAGAAATGGGGCACCCGCATCCGGAGTTGAATCATGAAAGCCCTCTACACCTGGAGCGCCATCCTCGCCATCGTCCTCGCCTCGGTAGTTGGCGACGTGCTTCTGGCCCGCGCCATGAAGCAGGTCGGGGACGTCGGCGCCCTGCGCCGCCGCGCCGGCCTTGGCGTCGTGATCGCACGCACACTGGGCAATCCCAACTTTCTTCTCGGCGTCGTGGCTATGGCCGTGGCCTTCTTCAGCCTGCTGTTCGCGCTCTCCTGGGGAGACGTAAGCCTGGTCGCCCCCGCCGCCGCTTCCCTAACTTTCATCGGCAACGCCATTGCCGCGAAAATCTTTTTGCATGAGAAAGTGGATCGGCGGCGGTGGATTGCTGCCAGTCTTGTGGCGGCGGGAGTGGCGCTGCTGGCGGGGTGAGGCTCCCGTCGGGTCTCTAAGACCGTTTCGAATGAAACACTTTGCTCACACTAGTTCAACAATTTGCATATCACGTGAGAACTGGGCCCGGGCGCACGCCAAGTCCACCTAAGACTGCCGCCGCAGCCCAGAATGAAACGCTACATTTGGGTCCCTGTTCCCCTGTAGCAAGCTTGTAACTCCTACATAAAATTCCACTAAGTTGTGGGACGCGCAAACCGGCAATGGAAGCCTGGTTTGGACCGCAGTCCGAGCACCTTTCCTTCAACGAATCCAATGCCCGCAAGATGAGCGTTCTTGCTCAGACTAATGGCACGTCGAGTGCTAACGTCGAGGTAGGGCTTGGGGCGAGCGGCCAGGCCGGCTAGGCGCCTGGCGCTTGCAGGACTGGCGTATGGGGAAGCAAATTGCACCTGTCATTTCTGTTGTGTTGTTGGCTGCTTGCGGCGCAGTATGCCAGGACATAAGTCAGTCCCTTCCCGATGCTCCTTCGGTGCAGGCTGTAACTCCGGAACGGAATGTTAGTGTGCTCATCCAGGAAGCACGCTCTCCTGTGAAATTTGGCGCGATGGGCGGCTTCCCGGGCATGACGCGCCCGGGCGGATTCGCCGCTCCCGGCAAGTTGGTATTTGGTCAAAAAGAGTCAAACACTATATTTGGCAGGTACCTGTATCCGTCATTGCTGAAGCCGCAATCGGCTTATCACTCTTCCAGCCCTGGGACCGTGATGGGCCGAGCCACCTATGCGACTTCGCGCATTTTCGTCACGCGGGATGGGTCCGGAAAGGGCCGGCTGAACACCTCATATCTGCTGCGGACCCTGACCTCGGTGGCCGCCGACACGGCCTCGCGTCCCTATTGGAAGCGGTCTTTGGGGGAGCCGTTCAGCGATTTCGGCTCAACCATCGGCAGTGACACCGGGATGAACCTGTGGCACGAGTTTGGGCCCGGCATCCAGCATCTGATGAAAAGCCACGCGCCGAACTTCGTGGCCAGGATCGAAGATCGCATTACCCACCACTAACCCTGACCAGGCGATCGTCAAGGTAGGCCCCCGTCGGTGGATCGCCGCTTCCCTTTCCCCCCAAACTTTATCGACAACGCCCTATTCACTTTGCCGTTCGTCGAGCAGAACAATCGTCGATACAGGATGCAGCTCCAGACAGCCTTGCGGACCGCAACGTGAACCTTCGCGACGCAGGCGTTGGCCTTCATGCGGGTCTACCACCAGACTTCCGCTGACCCGGATATGCTTGCCGTCGAGGTGCTTGTCTTTCCCGGGCAGGTTCTCAAACAAGGGCAACGCGCCCCCGGCATTGATCTGAATGGGCTCGCCGTCGAACCGCACTTTCTCCTTCCTTCCATCTTGCCATCCGGGGAATATGGCGTTGCCGCTCCGGTCGAGCGCGTAGGGCACAATTTCCACGTGAATCTCTGTGGGTAGACCCCGCGCGTCGGCCCCAAGTTCGTGCTGCAGCAGCTGCTGCGAACCCTGGTCCAGCTTGAGACAGAAAGTTATGTCTTCGTCGTGTTCCTCGTGGACGGAGTTGAGCTGAACCGTTCCCGACAGTGTGATGGAGACAGCGATGGGCAGAAGGCGGTCGCCCATGGGATCTGGCGTGTTGGCGGCTTGGCGCAGTTTGTCTTTAAGTTCTGCGGCGGTCGCAGTTGGTGCGGCGGCCCGGCTCAGGCCGCTGTCGCACCATGGACGATTCTGGGCTCCCGCGGTGATGGCCAGAATGGTGACGAGCAGCGGGACGAGGGCGCAGGGACTTTTCACGGGAATATTTTTCCTTCACCGCGGTGGGGGAGTCCGGGAGCATAGGTTGCCTTTCATAACCAGCAACCCAATTCCTATCGAAAAACTTAACACAGCTCAACCCACCTTTTGTCATTCCGAATCGGGCCGAAGACCCGGTGAGGACCCCGCTTGCGCCGCCACCTACTTCTGCTGAATTGCCTCCACCTGCTTAGTGACGGCGTCGAGCCTTACTTCTCCCCAGTCCTGGTCGGCTTCGACCTGATGGAAGACTGGTCCCCAGATGGGCATCTCGCGGTCGCCGTGCGCGAGTGGGGCGGGTTGGGTGCCTTCGATGACGTCCCGGATATGCTGGCGGGGAAACTTTCCGCCATTTCGTTGCGAAATGAGGGTCAGGTCCGGAGGAGCATGTTTCAGGGCGGCCGAGGAGGGGCCATTGCCGCGTCCATCGGCTCCGTGACAGGTGGCGCAGTGGTTCTGAAAAATCTTTGCTCCCTCAATGGGGAGCCGCGCCGGCCGATCGCGATCCGGATTGGAGAAGAAACCGCCAGCGACTTTCTGGCTTTGGGCCAGGCAAATCAGCGGGAACAGGAACAGAAGAAGTATCAACCGTGAACGCATGGGATACCTCCAAGGGGTCACAGCAGACTGACCCAGTGTGTATGTTCCCAGCCTATGGTGGTTTTGTCTGTGCTCGGGAGCACGGCGCTTGGTGACGGACGTCATCATTCTAAAGTAGTCCTGGCGCTGACCTATCCGAACAGGCGCATGAACCCGGAGGCTGGGAGATCGGCCACGAGGAAGTGGGCGGCTCTTATTCCGGCAGCCTGGGTTAGAGCTTCGGCCGCCAGGTAGCCGCTGCGCACTGCGCCTTCCATGGTGGCGGGCCAGCCAGTAGCGGTCCAGTCGCCGGCGAGGAAGACGCGCGGCCACGCGGTGGATTGCGGCGGTCGGTAGGCGTCAATCCCGGGCCGCGGCGAGTAGGTGGCGTGGACTTCTTTGATCACCGTGGACTTCACCAGGTTCGCGGCACGAGCTACGGGGAAAAATTCGCGGACCTCTTTCAGGGCGACGTCAACAATTTCGGTGCGCGACTTGTCGATCAGGCTCTTCGAGGCGCTCACGACCAGCTCGATGTAGCTGCCGCTCGATTCGGCATTGGCGGTTCCGGCGCGCGCCGCCAGCAGCCGCGACTTGTGGAACATCCACTGAATCGTGCGGTCGAGCAGGACGGCGTGATCGAGATCGCTGATCTGTCGGTCGAACCAGAGATGAATGCCGGTGATGGGAGCCGACTCGAAGTGGCTGAGCTGATCGCGCAAAGGCGCGGCCTCTGGACTTTCCGGGAGCACGCGCTCACAACCGTCAAACGGCAAAGCAAGCACGAGATAATCAAAACTCGCTTCCCCTTCGCCGACGCGAATCCGCACGGGTGAAGGCTCAGGAGAAAAACTTTCGAGCGAGTTGCGGAAGCGAATCTCGCCTCCGCGGGCGCGAATGTAATCGCCGGCAGCGTTGTAGAGGTCGGTCAGGGGAATGCTGGGAATGCCCATGTGGCGCGCCTCCGGCGACTTCATGGACTCGCGTACCACTTGCGCCGCGTAGGAAATCGAAATCAGGTCCAGGTCTTCGCTGAGGGCGCTGACCAGAATCGGCTTCCAGAATCTTTGGATTGCGTTCTCGGTTTGGCCGTGACTCCGACACCAGTCGAGAAATGATCGGCCAGTGTCGTGCTGCTCGGTCAGAGTGAGGACCGCGATAGCGCGAGAGATTACGAGTTTATCTCTTGCGGTTAGAAACGGAAACTTCAGGAACGACGGTGCGGTGTGCAGCGGCGCGGGTAGCGGAGAAGCGTGCATCACGCTGGCGCGGCCGCCCGGCTCGATGAACGTCATCTCGTCGAACCAGCGGATTTTGTCGGCCACGCCGATGCGCCGGTAGAACTCGACCAGATTGGTGCAGACGCGAAAGAGTACGTGCTGGCAGTTGTCGACGACTTCGCCGGTGCCGGGATGCTCATAAGAGGAAGCGCGTCCTCCGAGGTAGGGGCGCCGCTCGAAGAGCGTGACGCGAAAGCCGGAGTCGGCCAAGGCGCAGGCCGCGGCGAGTCCGGCGAGGCCGCCGCCGGCGATGGCTATACTGGGAGAGTCAGTCATGCGGGATCAGACTTAGAAAGTAAATTGATGATTGTTGATTTTTGATTGTTGATTGAAAACACAGCGTGGTGAGTTTTCAATCTTCAATCAACAATCAGCAATCAACAATTCCTTCGATGGTATCAGGTGATGCGCTGCAGGAAACCTTTTCCCAGAATGCGCAGCTTTTCGCTGACGGTGAGGCTCACCTTGCCGCTGAATACGTCGTACTGGCGCTCGGCAATTTTCTCCAGCAGCTTGCGATAGATATTGACCAGCACCCACAGCGCAGGCTGGCTGTCCTCCGAGATGTAGGCGCTCAGGTCGTCGCCAGCCTTGTAGAACTCGCGGGCGCGGGAGGCCTCCATGGCCAGCAAGGGGCGGAAGCGTGCGGCGTCGGGCGCGGAAAGCAACTCGGCGGCGGAGAGACCGAACTGCGCCAGATCTTCCGCGGGCAAATATACGCGGCCCATCGAGGCGTCTTCTTTGACATCGCGGATGATGTTGGTGAGTTGAAAGGCCAAGCCGCACTGCTCGGCGAGAGGCTCGGCCGCTGGATCGCGATATCCGAAGATGTGGATGCAGACTAGGCCCACCACCGATGCCACGCGGTAGCAATAGAGTTTGAGATCTTCAAAGGATTGATACTGAATCGTGAGGCTGGGAGCGGTAGTCGAGGCACCAACCGGCGCGCCGGCTGCGGAATCCCCGACGTCCATTGCCGTGCCCATCGCGAGTTCGTCGAGCAGACCTGCGGGGATGGTGTAGCGACGCTGGGCATCGCTGAGCGCGAGCAGAATGGGATCGTCGCTAGGTTGGCCTTGCTGTACGCGGTGTAGCGCGTCGAGCCAGGTATCGAGCTTGGAGCGGCGTTCTTCAAGGCTGAGGCCGGAGTCGTCGGCAATGTCGTCGCAGCGCCGCATGAAGGCGTACACGGCGCACAGGGCCTGGCGCTTGCGCTTGGGCAGCACCAGAAATGCGTAGTAGAAATTCTTGGCGTTGGCACGGGTGATACCGCGGCACACCGAGTAGGCCATGTGGAGCTGCGCCGGAGCCGGAGTCCAGGGTACCAGCACTTGTTGCGCTCCCGCGCTCATAAGAGCTTTCCCAACGCGGCCCGGGCCACCAGAGCGAGCTTGCGCGGCTTGGAGATTACGGGGCGGCGCCCCAGGACAGCGAAGTTCTGGCGCTCGGTCGCATTCAGAATTTCCTGGCCGCCACGGGTGAAGAGTTCTATATCGATGGCCAACGCTTTGTCGACTTTGGACACCAGCGGGAGGCCGCGATCAAACCATTGGCGGGCGCGCTCCACCTCAAAACTCATCATCTCGCAGAACGCAGGCGTATTGATGTTCTGCGCCAGGTCTTGCTCACTCACGGAATAATGCCGCAAATCTTCCAGAGGCAGATAGATTCGACCCTTGGCATAGTCGACGCTGACGTCCTGCCAGAAGTTCGCCAATTGCAGCGCGGTGCAGGTGTAGTCGGAAAGCTGCTGGCGTTCGGCGTCGTGATAGCCGCAGAGGTAGAGGACGAGATGTCCTACGGGATTGGCCGAATAGCGGCAGTAGGCGAGCACGTCGGCGAAGGTTTCGAAACGGGTGACAGTCTGATCCTGACGGAAGGCGATCAGGAGGTCGGAGAACTCGTGTTTGGGAATTTCGAAGTTGCGAACCGTTTCTGCGAGGGCGACAAAGACGGGATGGCGCGGATTGCCGGCGTAGCAGGCGTCCAGCTCTGTTTGCCACTCGTCGAGCAGGGCCAGCGCCGCGCTCGGGTCGCCGACTTCGTCGCCCAGATCGTCGGAGATGCGGCAGTAGGCATAGACGTTCAGGAAATCCTGGCGGAGTTTCTTGGGGAGGAACCAGGTGGCTACAGAAAAATTTTCGTAGTGGGTACGGGCGACGCGGCGGCAGTATTCGCGGGCTTCTTCGACGGACGGCGGGGAGGGCGGGATCGCATATTCAGCGGGCAGGCGGCTCCAGCCGAGCGCAGCGGCGGAGGTGATAGACATACGAGAATCGGTGCTGGTTGCAGATGTCATTCAGTCGGGTCAGGCCGCTCCAGCATGCTGGGGAGAGTCATAGGCCAAGTACCTCAGCGGCTAAAGCCGGCCGAGAAGTAGTCCTTTTATCGCAGCGCTGAAGCGCTGCGCCACCCAAAAACCATCAGTGGCCGGGGATAATGGCCGTTTTGATGTCGCCCCCGCGGTTCAGCATGTGGCGCAGGACCTGCTGCAGGCGCGACAGCGGGGCCTCGCCGGTGATGTAGTCGGTGGGGCGGATTTTCTTGGCGGCAATCAGGCCAAAGGCCCGGCGCACCGTCTCCGGCGTGTGATGGAACGTGGCCTTCAGCGTGATCTCGGAATAGTGGAGGCGGTTGGTATCGAGTTGCACCTTGCTGCCACTGGCGCAGCCGCCGAAGAAATTCACGGTGCCGCCTTTGCGTACCATCTCCACCGTCCACTCCCAGGCTTCAGGACGGCCCACGGCCTCAATCACCACATCGCAACCGCGTTTTTGCGGAGTGAGCGCGCGCACGGCCTCCACCACGTTCTGCACTTTCGTGGTCTGCACAATTTCGTGGGCACCCATTTGCTTGGCGGCGAGGACTTGCTCGTCACGCTTGACCACCGAAACGACGTTGCAACCGATGGCGCGCGCCACCTGCACAAACATCAACCCGATGGGGCCACCGCCAATGATCGTAACAGTGTCGCCGATCTCGACTCCCGTTTCGTGCAAGCCGCGCAAGACGCAGGCCAGAGGCTCGGTCATAGCCGCATCCTCGAAACTCACGTTGGGCGGGATGACGAGCATATTGGCTTCCACGATGCGCCGCGGCACGCGGATGTACTCAGCGTAGGCTCCGTTGTTGAAGAGCAAATCTTCGCAGAGATTTTCCTGGTGCTTGGAGCAGTAGAAGCACATCTGGCAGGGGGCGGAATTGAGCGCGACCACGCGCATGCCCTTCTTGAAGCTGAGTACGCCCTCGCCCACTTCTTCGATCACTCCGGCTAGTTCGTGGCCAAACAGAGCAGGAGGTACGATCATGCGGGCGTGGTATCCGCGCTGGTACACCTTGAGGTCGGTTCCGCAGGTAAGCGCCACCTGCACCTTGACCAGTACCTCTCCCTTTTCCACCCGAGGGATGGGCACTCTTTCAATCTTGAGATCTTCTTTGCCGTACAGGACGGCGGCGGTCATTTTTCCATTCACTGCTGGCTTCCTTCCCAGGACATCCCGGGCTGAATCACAATTTTCATCGACGCAGGCTGCGGGTGAGCTGCAAGCTCCAGCGCCCGCGTACTCTCTTGCAGCGGGAACCGGTGGCTAATCAGCTTTTCCAAGTCCATCTCGCGGTTCATCACAAAACGAACCGACTCTTCCTGCAAATCCACAGACGCGCTATAGGACCCCACCAGCGCCTTCTCATCCACGCAAATCGCGGCCGGATCCACCACCGCCTCGCCGCGCTGAGTCTGGGCAAACAACAACACCCGGCCTCCGGGACGGGCCGCATCCATCGCCGGACGAATCAAGGCGTTGCTGCCGACCGCCAAGATTACAGCGTCGGCACCTCGGCCTTCAGTCTGCTCCCGCACGGAGCTAACCGCGTCGTACTTCGACGCGTCGATGGTACGTTCAAATCCAAGGCTTTTGTTTATTCTAAGCCTCTCGGGATACAAATCGGAAGTAATAACCGTGACCCCTGCCCGCCGGGCCAGCACACTGAGTATGATGCCGATGGGACCCTGGCCGATAGCCAGCACGGTCTCGCCCGGCTGCAAGCGCAGCGCCTCGATTCCCTTCAGGCAGGTATTGACTGGTTCGACAAAGCAGGCCTGCTCAAACGAAACGCCCACCGGAATTTTTACTGTGCCCTGCTCGACAATCCAATCCATGACCCGGACGTATTCGGCGAAACCTCCACCGGATGGCTCGAAGCCGGCGGTGCATCCGACTTTCTTGTAGGTGGGGCACTGGGCGAAGGTCTTGTGCTGGCAGTAGTAACATTGGCGGCAGGGGATGTGATGAAAAACCACGACCCGATCGCCCGGCTCGAAGTTGCGCACTCCCGCGCCCACTGCGGCAACCACGCCGGAAGTCTCGTGGCCGAAGATGCGCGGGGCGGAATGCGATCCCGTGGCAATCTTCTTGAGGTCGGTGCCACAGACGCCGCAGGTGTGAACCCGCACCAGTAACTCTCCAGCGCCTATGTTGGGTACGGGGACGGTTTCCAGGCGGACGTCGTTTATGCCGCGGTAGACCGCGGCCAACATGGTAGCTGGGATCGATTGCGTTTGGTCATCGATTGTGAATTGTCCGGCAATGGCCATCGGCGTGGTTTAAATGAAGTCCATTCTTTAGATGAAGTTAACGGTCTTTTCGCTTCAATAGCAGTGTACGTCAGCCGGACCCTATTTCTGCGTGCCTTCGACGGTCCTAGGATCGGTATTGGTCAACTCCACGGCAACCGTCATCGAGTCCAAATAAGGAGAATCCCGCGGCGTGAAGTGATAGGCCTTGACCTGCAGCACGACATAAAAACTGTCCACCTTGATGATGCGCTGGGCGGTTATGGGAACACGGGCAAAGCTTGAAGGCTCCAGCCGCCACAGAGTGTTTTTGGGATCCGACGACGGCTCCTGGGTGCTCAGGAGAATGTTGTCATAAATAGTATGACGCAGATCGGCCAATTTTACTTGCCAGGACGTGATCTCGGTGTCGCCCTCCGGTCCCTGGGGAATGATCGAGAAGACATAGTGGTCGGCCCCGCGGGAGTCTTTGATTCGATCGCGGAAAATGGAATCCTTGGGGGTTAGATTGACCTCAAAACGGTTTTCTACGATACGGGTTGAACCCTGGCGAAAACTTTCCGCGTAAACCGGAGCGGGCGTGGACTGCGCGAACAGAGGCGGTATCCACAGTGCCAGCGAAATCAGGAGTCGGAATTTCATTCGGAGTCTCCTAGGCGCAGGGCGGCCGCTGCGGCTGCGTCGCCGGAGGACGCGGGCCTCGGATCTACGGCGGCGACCACATCTGCGGCGGCCATATCCTTCCGAAAACGTTCAAGATGAAAGCTCAAGGCGCGAGCTGCTTTCCGGCTATGGCCAGCCAGGGTGACGACACGCCGCCATAGCCAAGGGCGCAGGGCCGCGAACATGGCAAAACTTGCGGTCTTAAATTGGCCTTCGGAGTCGATAAAGCGGGCCAGGTCGGGCATTTCAAAATCTAACTCATCCGAGATCACCTTGGTGGCGCCGAAAACAACACCGTGGGCGCGCGCGGCGACGGCTACGGCAGCAGCTTCCATATCCACGGCGCGGGCTCCGTAGGCGGTGGCCAGCCTGGCTTTCTGCTCGGCATCTGAGACTGCCATAAAAGTCACCAGCTTTCCTTGATCGCCTCCGTGTTGCGTCGCTTCGACTGAGGTACGGCTTCCGTCGCGGGCGTCGAGCACCACGGCGGGCGAAAAAATATCACCTACGCGCATTTCTGCATGTAAAGCCCCAGCAAAGCCCACCGAGTACAGCCGGGCGGGATGGTATAAGGCGATCACCGCCTCGGCGGCGCGGCGGGCGGCTTCCAGGCCGATGCCGCCACAGACCGCGACCGTGGTGTCGCGCTCGAGGAAGGTGAACTGGCGGCCTGCGTGCTCGCGCCGGGTGCGGGTCCAGTGCTTGATCAGCGGGCCGATTTCGCGCTCCAGTGCGGCCACGATGGCGAGTTTACAAGGTGTTGAAGAATTCATTTCGCCGACCGAATTTTCCTACGAACGGCCAGAATCCGCGCCCTTTCAAAACAGAGTCGCACGTCTCGTTTTTCGCAGCCAGTTGAAGCCGCACCTTTTCAAAACGGAGTTGCGGAGCGATTTGCCGCAGCCGTCTAGGCATAGGCATGGGCTCGGAACCAGTCTACGGCACGGCGCAAAGCGTTGTCGGCTGGCACGGTCTTCCATCCTAGTTCACGCTCGGCTTTATCGGAACTGGCCCACATTTTTTTCCTTCCCATGCGCACGGTTTCAACGGTGGCGCGAGGCTCGCGACCGAGCAGGCGGCCGGAGACAGTTTCATCGATCAAGCCGGCCGCATAGGCAACAAAGTACGGGAGTTTAACTCTGGGCGACGGCAAGCCAGAAATGGCCCCGAGTTTATCGAGAATCTGTTTCAGTGTGAGGTTTTCGCCGCCCAGGATATAGCGCTCGCCGCTCTTGCCTTTTTCCATGGCGGCAAGGTGCCCGAGGGCGCACTGGCGAACGTCCACCAAGTTCAATCCGGTCTCCACGTAGGCGGGAAATTTGCCCTTCAGGAAGTCGACGACGATTCGCCCGGTAGGAGTCGGCTTGATATCCTGCTCGCCCACGGGGGTGGTGGGATTCACGGTTACGACGCGCATTCCTTTGCGCCCAGCTTCCATCGCCACCTGTTCGGCCATGAACTTGGAGCGCTTGTAGTGGCCGATCATGTCGGCGAGCGACACAGGAGAATCTTCGCCGGCGGGACGACCGTTGCCGGTGAATCCCATGGTGGCTACGCTTGATGTATAGACGACGGCGTGGATATTATTTTTGCGTGCGGCTTCGAGGATAGCGCGAGTGCCTTCGACGTTGGAGCGGTACATTTCTTGAGGATCCCGCACCCAGAGCCGGTAGTCGGCGGCGACGTGAAAAACTACTTCGCAGCCGGACATCGCTTTTTCGAGGGAGGCTAAGTCGCGGAGGTCGCCGGTTGCAGTTTCGGCATTCAGTCCTTCGAGATTTTTTAAGTTGCTGGTGGGGCGGACGAGGAGGCGGAGATCGGCTCCTTGGTCGGATAAGACGCGGGCCACGTGAGAGCCCAGGAATCCGGTGGCGCCTGTGAGGAAAGCTAGCATTTAGCAATTAGCTCGTCGAGCAGGGACTTTCAACAACAGCTTACCCTAGGCGGTCAACCCCTTGCTTGTGACTGAACGCCATGCGGCTTGATCCTTTGGGTTCTTTATTTCTCCAGCTTTTGGGCGTAGATTTCGGAATATGAGGACGCTGAAACTCCGCTGGCTTGTTCTGCTGCTTGGCTGCGGTTTATTTACGTCTAGTATCTTCGGACAGTGTCACAACGCTTCCTTCGACGCGCAGAGTTCGGGCGCTGCTCTGAGCTTGGGTTCGGTCCCGGCGGTCAAGGCACAAGGTGAAGAGCAAGATCGGACCGTCCTCCTGACTTTGGTACTTCGCAAGTCTGGAACTGTGCGGGATGCGAAGGTGCTACAGGGCCCGACAGATCTGAGGGAGCTAGCAGTTCACGCCGCAAAGCACCGGAAATACAAAGACGCTATCAAAGCCTGGCCCTTCTCAAACGAGATCATGGTAGAAGTGACTTTCCCCAAGGACATGGGTGGAGCACCTGAGATTCGACAGGCGATGCCAGGCGGTGTGTCAGGTTGTATTTACGTTGGTAGGGTAAGAGTTTCGCCGGGAGTCATGGAATCTCGTCTTCTAGAGCGCATCGAACCAAGCTATCCCGCAGGAATTGAGCAGACTGGCGTACTCGTCCTAAAACTCAACATCGACAAAGAGGGAAACGTATCGAGTGTGGAAAAGACCAGCGGACCGGATGCACTCGCCCCTTCCGCCTTCAATGCGGTCAAGAAATGGAAATATCGACCGTATGAGCTGAATGGCACTGTCTTTGAGGTGCAGACAACCGTGGAACTCAAGCCTCCAAACTAGACGGTTATCGCCGAGTCGCTACCGCTTTCTTTCTCCATCACCTTCGCGTATGTGGTCAACGCGAGCAGCGGAAAATACTGCCGGTAAAGGTGATACTTCAGATAGAAGACACGGGGGAATCCTGTGCCGGTAAAGAAAGGCTCGTCCCACGATCCATCTTCTTTCTGCGTGCGCAGCAGGTAGGCAATGCCGCGAGCCACGGAGTCGCTACGGGTGTCGCCGACGGCGAGCAGTCCCAGAATCGCCCACGCGGTTTGCGAAGGCGTGCTCTCGCCGACGCCGCGCAACGTGGGGTCATCGTATGATCCGACGCTTTCGCCCCAACCACCGTCAGGATTTTGCACCATGCGCAGCCACTCGGCCGCCTGCTGGATGCAAGGCTCGTGATTGTCCATGCCAATAGCTTCGAGGCCACGCAGCACCAGCGCCGTGCCATAGATGTAGTTCACGCCCCAGCGACCGAACCAGCTTCCGTCCGGCTCCTGCTCGTTGCGGATAAATTGAATGGCGCGCTTCACTGCGGGATGGTTCTTATCGTATCCGTAAGTCGCCATCATCTCGAGGATGCGTCCGGTTATGTCGACCGTCGGCGGGTCGAGCATGGCGTTGTGATCGGCGAAGGGGATGTATTGGAAAACCATCTTGTCGTTATCTTTGTCGAACGAGGCCCAGCCGCCGTTCTTGCATTGCATGGACAAGATCCAATCGATGGCGCGCTGCACCGACTCACGCTGGTAGCGGCCATTCGGATGCTCAACGCGGCTCAGAGCCAGGCAGACCATGGCGCTGTCATCAACGTCAGGGTAGAACTCGTTGTTGAACTCGAAGTACCATCCGCCCGGCTTGCCCTTCGTGTTCTTGACTTGCCAGTCGCCGGGATTACGCACTTGCTTTTGGAGAATCCAGTCGGCGCACTTAACCATACGCGGATCGTTGGCCGGCACTCCGGCTTCGCCAAGCGCGAACATGGCATAGGCGGTATCCCACACCGGAGACATGCAAGGCTGCATGCGGAAGGTATCGCCTTGTTCGATACCGAGCTTTTCGAACTCATCGAGGGCGCGGATGACCTGGGGGTCGTCGAGGGAATATCCCTGGCAGCGGAGAGCGATGATGGCATTCATCATCGAGGGATAAATCGCGCCGAGGCCATCGCTCATCTCAAAGCGTTCCAGCATCCATTTCTCCGCCTGTTTTAGCGCGATGGAGCGCAGCGGACGGATGTGGACACGCTCGAGCCAGTGAGTCAAGCGGTCCAGGCAGAGGAAGAAATTCCGCCACGAAACCAGCTTCTTCGCCCAATGCAAGTGCATGCGTGACTTCAGCATGCCGCCAACGAACAATTCTTCGACTCCCATCTCGCGCGGAATTTTCTTGAAGGGTTTCTTGGCGTAGCAGATGGAAAGCGGTACCAGGATGGCGCGGGACCACGAGGAAATCTCGTAGATGTTGAACCAGAACCAGTTGGGAAACAGAACTATCTCCGGCGGAATCGCGGGCACGGCGTCGTAATCATATTGCCCGAAAAAGCAAAGATAGATCTTGGTAAAGGTATTGACCTCGGTGACGCCGCCGAGTTCGAGAATCTTCTTGCGAGCGCGCTGCAGCACGGGATGATCGGCTTTGTACCCGGCGAGCTTGAGTCCAAAATAGGCTTTCACCGACGCGCTGATGTTCGAGGGCCCAGCGGCATAGATGCTCCAGCCACCGTCTTCGTTTTGATGGCGAATGATCCAGTTGGCGGCTTTCTGGAAGCGCTCGGGATCGCCCGTGCCCAGAAGGGTGTGCAGCAGGATGTAATCGGACTCGAGGGTGGTGTCGGCTTCGAGCTCGCCGCACCAGTAGCCATCTTCATGCTGCGCCGAAAACAAAAGTTTGCGGGCGGCGCCCACGGCGGCGGACACACGGCTGGCCAGGCCGTCAATCTTGCCAAAGCGAAGTTGTGGTTCGGAGGTTAAGTTTGCGTCAGGGGAGTTGTTGTCCATCAATATGCGGCTCCGTTAATCCGCGCTGACAGCTGCCGGAGCGGCGGCGATGGCCTCGACAATCTCCGGCGGCAGCCCGAAGCGGACGTTCTCCGGCATCACTTCGAGTTCCTGTACGTTGTCGAAACCCTTGGTGGCCAGAAACTTCATGGTTTCCTCCACCAGACACTCCGGCGCGGAAGCACCGGCGGTGAGTGCGATGGTCTTCACATCAACCAGCCATGCGGACTCGATGTCTTTATAGCTGTCAATGAGATGAGCGTTGGTGCCCAGGTTGCGCGCGACCTCGACCAGACGATTGGAATTGGAACTATTTTCCGATCCCACCACCAGCAGCAGATCCGATTCCGAAGCGACCTGCTTCACCGCGACTTGCCGGTTTTCCGTGGCGTAGCAGATGTCCTGCGCCGCAGGGCCTTTGATGTTGGGAAACTTCTTCTTGAGAGCGGCGATGATGTCCTTGGTTTCGTCGAGGCTGAGCGTGGTCTGGGTCAGATAAGCGACGTGATCGGGATCGGGCACGGTCAGCGACTTCACTTGCTCGGGATTCCCCACAACCTGGGTGACTAGCGGCGCTTCGCCGAGGGTTCCGATGACCTCGTCGTGGTCGTGGTGGCCGATGAGGATAAGCGAATAGCCTTCCTTGGCGAACTTCACCGCTTCGACGTGGACCTTGGTGACCAGGGGACAGGTGGCATCGATCACTCGCAAACCCCTGCGGGCGCTGTGCTCGCGGACCTCGGGCGAAACCCCGTGGGCGCTGTAGATGACGCGCTCGCCGTTGGGGACTTCGTCCTCGCTATCGACAAAGATCGCGCCCTTGCCGCGCAATTCGTCCACCACAAAACTGTTGTGGACGATCTCCTTGCGGACATAAATGGGAGGGCCGAAAGCCTCCAGCGCGATGCGGACGACGTCAATGGCGCGCACCACCCCCGCGCAAAACCCTCGCGGCTTCAACAAAAGCACGGTCTTTCCCTGGCTATTTGGCAATCGCAACTCCTGACCTTAATGATCTTCCCCAAGCCTGCAAGGATGCAATAACAGGCCTGCAACCGGTACGTTTAGGGTACACGAACCCCATTGTGGCGATAGCAATAAGCTACCGGAAAGTACCTCTCTGGTCAACGTAAGCCGCAGAAACAGTGGGGATTAGCAGTGGATGGGGAAAATTCGGGGTCGACCGGCTGAGCTCCATGCCTGGCCGCCATACTTTATCCTCCCGCGCTTTGGCTTGAGAGCGTTCTGCTGGGGCTGTACTATGTCGTGAACCCGGGATATCTTCCCGAGGTTTTGGGGCAATGGCACATGAAGTCAGCGATTTGGTTCGCTCCCGCACTCCTGCTGCTGGCCGCCTGCAGTTCCGAACCTGGACGCATCGCACAAGCTGCGGGTTCTACGGGCACGCCTGCGCTGGCCACGGCGTGGGTGCCATTCGAGGATCCGGCCGAAGCGGCCTTCAAGGCGCAAGTACCGAAAGGCTGGAAGACAACCGGCGGGGTTTACCGCTATGGCCCGCTCGATATTCGCGCCATGGTGGATATGGTTTCACCCGACGGAAAAACCAGCATTCGCTTCGGCGATTCGCACGTGCCCCCCTATTCCAACTTGACGCCATTGATGATCAAGTTGGGCTGGCGGGAGGGACATCCCTACAGCCCGAACAACATGTCGCAAAGCGTAATCGCCAACTATCGCCCGGGCTGGGTGTATGCCGACCTCTATGGCCAGGCTCGTTTCGCTTCACTCTGCCGGCATCTCAGCCTGAAGTCGATGAAGAAGTCGACGCCCGTGCACAAGAGTGGTGCGAATATGACCACCACTGCGGGCGAGGTGGTTTACGCCTGCGACACCGACGGCGGACCCAAGGTGGCTTACGTCTTCGCGGAAACACAGCTCTTCCAAATGCAGGGCATTGGCAACTGGCTGGTGACCTGGCTCTATAGTCTGATTACCCCGCAGAATCAGGCCGAGGACGCTATGAAGACCGCGCTGCACGTGCTGAGCACGTTTGAGACAAACCCGCAGTGGGAATACAAGCAGTTGCAGATCGACGGTCAGGCGACAGAAGTGGCGATGAAATCATTCCAGCAAGACATGGCGCAGATCCATGCCACGTACGAGCGTCGGACGGCGCAGATGCAACAGCAGGAAGAGAGTTTTGACCGCGTGCTTCGCGGCGTCGACCTGACCACGGACCCGGTGGACGGCAAGCAGCGCGAGGTTTGGATGGGGACCGGTGGGTCCCACTGGATCAACGGGCTGAACCAGGTTGTGAATTCTCCGGCGCAGCCTGGGGCGGATTACCGGAAGCTGAAGACCGCGCCGTAGGCGTTTGAAAAGTTTGAAGCGGTGGTCAGGCGGCCAACAGTCTAACTACCACAATCTCCGCACGCCGTATCCATCCAGCGCCCGATCGTTGCTGACAATCGGAATGTTCTCGGCGAGGGCCTGAGCGATCAGCATTCGGTCGAAAGGATCTTTGTGCGGGCCGGGGAGTAGGCCCGCGCGGATGCCGTGCTCGGCGGTTACCGTCAGAATCTCTATCTGTTCTCGCTCCAAATCGGCGACGAAATCCTGCACCAGCCCGGCCGCCGCAGGGAGCTTTCCCAATCGAACCTTAGTAGCGATCTCCCAAGCCGAAGCCGCGCTAACCAGCGAAATGTTCTTCTTATTTTTGATCAGCGCATAGGCAGACTTAGACAGGTGCCGGTCAGCGGTCATCCACCAAATCAAGGTATGTGTATCCAGCAGGCAGCGCAATGTCGATCACTCCCAGCCTTCCAGTTCCTCCGGGGGCAGCGGCTCAAAAAACTCAGGGCCAATCTTGATCTTTCCCTTCCACGCACCGGGCTTGCGATTGCCATTCTTGCTCTCAATCGCAACCAGGCGCACTACTGGCTCTTTCCCCCGCGCGATCACGATCTCCTCGCCGCGACAGGCCTTCTCAATCAGCCGGGAAAGTTGCGTTTTCGCCTTGTGGATGGTGATGGTTTCCATGTCGCCTCGTTGTTAGCTAACCTAGTTTAGCTAATCTCTTTTGTTGGCGTCAAGCCTTCTGCTGGTGGAGAAGCCGGGCGGGACGCCGGCGCTACCCATTGGCCTTGATCATCTGCTCGGCGTGCTTGCGGGAGGTATCGGTCAACTTGGCTCCGCTTAACATGCGGGCTACCTCTTCAGTGCGCTCCTCGCCGATTACGACGCGGATGCTGGTGCGGGTTCGTCCGCCCCACGCCTTTTTTTCGATCACATAGTGATGGTCGGCAAAGGTGGCGATTTGGGGCAGGTGGGTGACGCAGAGCACCTGGTTGGATCGCGCCAGCGACTTCAGTTTCTTGCCGACGGCCTCGGCGGCCCGGCCTCCGATGCCGGTATCGATTTCGTCGAACACCAACGTGCGTTGCTTCGCCTGGCCTGAAGCCCCAGACGATTTTGCCCCGCTAACGCGGCCCTGAAGGGCCGCTCTTCCACTTGCACTTGGACTGCCCGCTTCCACGCTTACCTTCAGGGCTAGCATCACGCGGGACAGTTCGCCGCCTGAGGCGATGTGCTCCAGTTGCCGCATAGGCTCGCCTGGATTTGTCGCAATCAAGTAGACCACCTGATCGATTCCCGTGGCCGTCCAGTTCCCTTCTTGGTCGGTCGTGGTCATCTCAATGCGGAACGTGGACTTCATGGCCAGATCGTTGATCTCGGATTCAACCAGCTTTTCCAATTTGCGCGCGGCGTCTTCGCGCTTTTTCGATAGCGCGCGCCCCGCCCGCAGATATTCAACGCCAGCCTTGGCTTGCTCCGAGCGCAGTTGGCGCAGAATCTCGTCCTTGTTCTCGACTTCAGAAAGCTTCCGGGCCACGTCAGCGCCGAAGGCGATCACATCATCCAGGGCCGGGCCGTACTTACGCTTCAGGCGATCCAGCAGAGCCAACCGGTCTTCGACCTCGGCCAGATGTTCGGGCGAGGCGTGGATTCCACCCGCGTAGTCGCGCACTGTGGCGCCGACGTCTTCCACGCTGATGCGGGCGGTTTCGAGAGCAGCCAGCGCTTCGTGAAACTTGGGCTCGTAGCGCGCCAGTTCTTCAATCTGCTTCTGCGCTGCGCGCATCGACGCCGAGGTGGAAGCGTCGCCCTCATACAGCAGATCGAAGGCCTGCATGGCTGCGCTGTAAATTCTCTCGGCATTGGCGAGCACGCGCTTCTCGGTCTCCAGTCGCTCGTCTTCGCCGGCTTGCAGCTTGGCGTCTTCAATCTCCCGCTTCTGAAATAGCCACAGGTCGACCAGACGCAACTTGTCCTGCTCGCCGCGTTCCAAGTCTGCGATGCGTTCGCGGATTCCTTTCCATGCTTCATAAGCCGCGGCCACCGGATCGAGGTGATTTCCTGCAAAGCCATCTAACAGTTCGAGCCGCGCCGGAGCATCGAAGGAGAGCAGCGATTCGTTTTGCGCGTGGATGGTGGCCAGATGCGGCGCAAGCTGCCGCAGAACTGCAACCGTGGCCGGCTGATTGTTGACGAACACGCGGCCCTTGCCTCCGGTGGCGATTTCGCGGCGCACAATTAGCGAGCCGTCTTCCGATTCGTCCAAGCCATTGGTCTCGAGGATTTTCTCGACCGCTTTTTCGGCGGCGCCTTCGCACTCGAACACTGCCGCCACGACCGCGCGCTCGGCGCCCGTACGAATGATTTCGCTGGACGCTTTTTCGCCCAAAAGCAGCGCCAGGGCGTCGATCAGGATGGATTTGCCTGCGCCGGTTTCTCCCGTGAGCAAATTCAGGCCGGAGGCGAACTCCACCGCCGCGTTGTCGATGACCGCATAGTTCTCCAGCCGCAATTCAACCAGCACAGGTCGTCCTCAGGTGGCGATGTCGAAGTTTTGCGCAGCATAGCATGAAAAGCAGTTGCCAGTACCCAGTTGTCAGTGGCCAGTTTGCGCTGGAGCATTAAGAACGTTTACGGATGCGATACGTGCTGCAAAGAGCATGACCTTCATCATCTATAATCGCCTCAAGGTATCCCCAAAACCACGATGCAACTTCTTCCATACTCTGCACTGATTATCGGCGGCGAAATTCTTGACCTCGTTTCCAGTACGGGCGCCGTCGCCAAGTTCGTTCTTCTCACTTTGCTGGCGTTCAGCCTGATCTCCTGGGCCATCATCCTGACCAAGTGGAGCTTGCTGCGGCGGGCGCGGCTGCAGAGCGGACGATTTCTGCGCGCCTTTCGTAAAGCGCAGCGGCTGCAGGACATCGCGACCGTGGCCGACCAGTTCCGTCCCAGCCCGCTCGTGGGTGTTTTCGACGGCGGGTTTCAGGAATATAAGCGCCAACTGGCCTCTTCCGGTGCGTCGCTGCGCAGTCTCACGGCGGTGCAGCGCGGCATGCAGATCGGGGCCTCGGAAGAAATCACACGCTTGGAGCGCAATATGCCATGGCTGGCCATCACCGCCGCGGTCACGCCGTTCATCGGCCTGTTCGGCACGGTGTGGGGCATAATTGACGCCTTCCACGGACTAGGCACTGCCGGTGCCGCGACACTGCGCGCCGTCGCTCCGGGCATCTCCGAAGCGCTTATCACAACCGCGGCGGGACTGGCCGCCGCCATCCCTGCCGTGATTGCCTATAACCTGATCGGCAACTCGATCCGCGTGTTTGCGGCCCGGGGCGACGATTTCAGCCTGGAAGTCCTGAACGCGATCGAAAGCATGCAGCCGCAGGCTGCGCCAGAAGTGAGGCGCTGATGGCATTCACTACTTCCAACGGCCGTACGCAGAGCGCCCTCGCTGACATCAACATCACTCCGCTGGTGGATGTTGTGCTGGTGTTGCTCATTATCTTCATGGTGACCGCGCCTGTGCTGCAATCAGGCATTGAAGTGAGCGTGCCCAAGACCCGCACCGTCAAGCAGATTACCGAAGAGCGGATCGTGATCACTATCAACAAGGACCAGCGCGTCTTTTTGGGCAACGACGCCATCAACATCAACCAGATCGCCGCCAGCCTGCGGCAGAAGATTCGCGATCCGCGCAATCAATTCATTTTCGTGCGCGCCGATGAGAACGTACCCTTCGGCGCCTTCGCCACCGTCATGGACGCGGTAAAACAGTCGGGCATCACCAACGTCAGCATCGTCACTCAGCCTATAGAACAAAATGGCGCAAAACGCTGAGATATTTTTCGAACACGATAGCTGGGGACGCGCCCTCGCCTGGTCTGCGGGCTTTCACCTCGGGCTCACGGGGCTCATCCTGATGTACTCGGCCGTTTTCATGGGAACGACCGGGGAGGGCTGGGGCTCGGGCGGGACCGGTTCGGCGATCGGCGTCACGCTGGTGAGTTCCGTTCCCTTACCGGCCACCCCGGCACCAACGCAGAACGTGCTGGCCAACGAATCCAAGGGCCTCACGCAATCTCAGCCGAAGGTGGAAGAAAAAGAACCGGACGCCATCGAGATTCAGGGCAAGAATGCCAAGATCAAGAAGAAGACTCCCACGCCGACCAAAGCGAAGCCTGAGACAGCGCCCGAGCCACAGACGAACCAGGTTGCGTTCGGCGAAGGCGGGCCGGTCAGCGGTCCTTACGGAAGTTTTGCCGCTGGCGGCGCCAAGGGCGGTTTCGGCATCAACGGGGGCGGGGGCGATTTTGGCACGAAGTTCGGCTGGTACGTCCAGATCATCCAGCAGAAGGTTTCAGAGAACTGGCTGAAGTACGAGGTCGATCCCGGCATTAAGACCGCCGAGCGGGTCTACATCACCTTCGACGTGGCCCGCGACGGTCATCCCTACAACATACAGATCGAACAATCGAGCGGCGTGCCCTCGCTCGATATCTCGGCCAAGCGCGCCCTGGAGCGCATCGACACATTTGGCCCGCTGCCGCCGGAGTACAACGGCAGCAAGATTTCCGTGGAGTACTGGTTCGATTACAGCAAAAAATAAACTTGTGACCTTAAAGGCCGGTGATGGTATCCATAAAAATGGCGGTGGAATTTCGGTCTCATAATTTTCTTATCGTCAGAGGGCGCGGATTGATGGATAGGACAGGCGACTTGCCGGGAAAAACGTATCGGAGTACGATATGGTCGTATGAGGTATCCTTTTGTCCGGGTGCACGCAGCGCCTCCAATCGGATGAACGACAGACACAGCCGAGACTTCTACTCCGGCCCGATGGGCGCACGGCTGCTGAGCGCCTTCGCTTGCCTGATCCTGCTCTCTTCCCTTCTGGCGGCTGCGGCCTTCGCACAGGATTGGGTTCGCACCGGTTCCGGCCTGGGCGTCGAGAAAGTGCGCCTGGCCGTTCCCGACTTCAAACCCGCCAACAGCGATCCCCAGAACGATGCTCTGCTCAAGACCTTCAACGACACGTTCTGGAACGATCTGGACAATTCCGGGGTCGTCGAGTTGGTCTCGAAGAGCTTCTATCCCTTGCAAGTGCCCGCTCAGCCGACGGAGGTGATTTTTCCTTCCTGGAACGCTCCGCCGCCCAACGCCGCCATGCTGGCGTTCGGCAATCTTGGCGTAGCCGGGGGCAAGGTTACGGTGCAGGGCTGGCTCTATGACGTGAAGAACACCGCCTCGGCCCAGGTGTTGGGCAAGCAATATGTGGGCGATGCCACCGACGCCGAGGCTCGCCTGATTGCGCACAAATTCGCCGATGAGATCATCTTCCGTCTGGGTGGAGGAATTCCCGGCATCGCCGAGAGTAAGATCTATTTCGTCAGCGATCGCTCCGGACACAAGGAAATCTGGGTGATGGATTACGACGGCTCCAACCAGCGTCAACTCACGCACCAAGGATCGATCTCGCTGTCGCCGCGGATTTCGCCGGATGGCTCACGGGTGGCCTTTAGTTCGTTGACTAGGACCGGGTGGGAGATCCTGATGTACTCGATCGATCTCAACCGACTGGTCAGCTTCCCGCATTTCGGCGGCACCAATCTCTCGCCCGCATGGTCTCCGGATGGGTCTCATCTGGCGTTTTCTTCTTCGCGCGGCGGTCATTCGGAAATCTATGTTTGCGACGCTTCGGGTGCCAACCTGCATGCGATGACGACGGGGCGAGCGCTGGGTGTTTCTCCGGCGTGGAATCGCAAGACGGGCGCACAAATTGCCTTCGTCGACGACAGCACGCGCCTGCCGCAGGTCTACACCATGGAGTCCGACGGCACCAACCAGCAGCGCATGACCGATCAGGGCTATGCCGTCGACCCGAACTGGTCACCCAACGGCCAATTCCTGGCGCTGGCATGGAAGCGCAACTATGGCCCCGGCGAGCCCGGGGCGCGTGACATCTATCTGATGGATATTGCCAGCAAGCAATGGGTACAGCTCACCCACGATGGCGGAAGCCACGATTCTCCATCCTGGTCGCCGGACGGGCGCCACATCGTGTTTCAGGCCGATCGTTCCGGCAAGGATGAACTTTGGATGATGTTGGCCGACGGCACCAAGCTCCATCAGTTAACTTTTACGGGACGTAACTCGCAACCAAACTGGAGTTGGAAATAGACCAGGCACTTCGTCGCAACTCGAAATCGATTTTCCGGTCCGCAGGAGGATCAAACGTGAAGAGGAAGAACATGAACCGTCAAACCTTGAAGTTAGTCGCCACCGCCATCGCTCTGGCCGCCATTCTCATGCTCGGCGCATGCAAGAAGAAAGCGGCTCCGCCGCCACCCCCACCGCCACCGCCGCCGGCGTCACCCACGGCCGCGATTTCTGTCAGCCCAGATACGATTCAGAAGGGGCAGTCTGCTACCCTGAGCTGGCAAACCTCCAACGCCACCGACGTTTCCATCGACGGAATCGGCGCGGTGCAAGCCACAGGATCGCAATCCGTCAGCCCCACTGCTTCCATGACGTATCACCTCGTGGCGAAAGGCGCCGGTGGAAGCCAGGACGCGAGCACGCGCCTGACCGTCACCCAGCCGCCGCCACCTCCGCCGCCGACTCCGGGGCCATCGGACGAAGACTTGTTCGGGCAGACCGTCAAGGATGTTTACTTTGACTACGACAAGTCCGACATCCGCGCCGACCAGCAGGCTGCGGTGCAGGCCGACGCGCAGTTCCTCAGTCAGCACGCCAACATCAACTTCACGATTGAGGGACATTGCGATGAGCGGGGTTCCACGGAATACAACCTGGCCCTGGGCGACCAGCGCGCGTCTTCCGTGAAAAACGCCCTGGTTGCGGCCGGAGTCAGCGCCAGCCGCATCAAGACGATCAGCTACGGCAAGGAGAAGCCGTTCTGCATGCAATCCAACGAAGCCTGTTGGCAGCAGAACCGCCGCGGCCACTTCGTCTATCAGAAGTAAATGGGTGATTCCCGGCCAGGGGCGGAGGAAGTCTTCGCCCCTGACCTTTCTTGTTCGCGGCCACGAATCTTCACAACCCACAATGGCCGCAATCCGTCTAAAATGATCGCAAGGAACCCCGCTTATGACACTACGACGCTCTACCACTCTTGTCGCTCTGTTCTCCATGCTTTGGCTGGCCATCACCCCGGCTTGGGGCGCCAGCAAAGAAATGATCCAACTGCAAACCCAGGTCCAGCAACTGCAGGAGCAGATGACGGCCATGCAGCGCAGCTTCGACGAGCGCATGGGCGTGATGAAGAACCTGGTCGAGCAGGATACGGACGCGATCAACAAGGTTACGGCCGCGCTCACCACGCTGCAGGCCACGCTGCAGAAGCAGCAGGGAGACTCGTCGGCGCGCGTGGACCAGGTCTCTGGCCAGGTCCAGGCGCTCAACGACACGCTCGACGAACTAAAGGCGCGCCTCGCCAAAGTCAGCAAGCAACTCGACGACATGCAGTCATCGCAGCAAAGCCTGGCAGCACAGCAGGCTCAAGCCCAGGCGCAACAGCAGGCCCAGGCGCAGGCTCCGCCGCCGGACGTGCTCTATAACAACGCGCTGCGCGATTACAACGGCAACAAGAACGATCTCGCCACCCAGGAATTTTCCGATTACGTCAAGTTTTATCCCAACACCGATCTTGCCGGGAATTGCTACTTCTATCTCGGCGAAATTCAATTCCGGCAGGGGCAATTCCAGCAGGCCGCGCAGAGCTACGATCAGGTCCTGCAGAACTTCCCCACGGGAAACAAGGCTGCTTCCGCTCAGTTGAAGAAAGGATTTTCGCTGATCGAACTGGGCAAGCAGGACGACGGGGTAACCGAACTCCGCCATCTCATCCAGCGCTATCCTAAGTCCAACGAAGCCCTGCAGGCCCGCGAGCGGCTAAAGAAACTCGGGGTTGCACCCGCGGCTCGGCCCGGCAAATAAGTTTTCTTAGTAGTCAGGAGTACTCATCGTGAATAAAATCTCCGATAACGATCAAGACCGCGCCAAGGGTGCGGTTGAAGTAGAAGAGCATCACCACGACGGCAACCTCGGCCTCTCCGGCCAACTTGGACACCGCGACCAGGACCCCCGTCTCAAAGACGCGGACTCGGATTTTCCCGAACCCGGAGGAAGTCCGGAACACTCCAGCGGGAAGTGAGTGATCAGTGGTTAGTGGCCAGTGGTCAGAGATTCTGCTCTGGTGGGGTTGTGACTGGCCACTGATCACTAGCCACTGACCACTGCTTCTAAATTGCCATCGGCCCGACTTCTTTTTCCACTTCGGTGGTCTCGACCATGACGATGGCGTCCCAGGGACAGCCGTCGAGGAAGCAGCCGTCGGGGCCTTTGCTGAGGCACTTTTTGCAGCCGATGCAGAGAATAGGATCGACTGCGATGCGGCCGAAGGGCGCGTTGTCTTCGTCGTCCACCCAGAACATGCAGTCTTCCACCGGACAATATTCCACGCACGCCGGCGAGCCGGCGCATCCGGTGCAGCACTCGGTGATGACCGCCAGTTCCTTCGGCTTCTTCTTACGGGGGGTGGTCAGGCCCTTGGACCTGGGTTCAGACTTCATCTCGTCGGGAACCATGCCGACGGCTTTGGTGGCGCCGGGTGCAGGAGGCATAGGCGAGATTATAGCGTGGTTTTCGTGGAATCGAAAATGCCGCGGATAGAGCCGCGGAAGAGCGGCGCTTCAGCGCCGCGTCCGCCAATTCGAAACCATTGGGCTTCAGCCCCTGTCTGTCCCAGAACGGATTTCCAGGCTCAGTTTGTGACAGCCCGCACCGTTTCCACGGGTCCAACTCTGCTATAGTGAACCCCTGCAAAGGAGCATCCCATGGCAGGAAGAAGCGTCAACAAAGTCGTCCTTCTTGGTCGTCTCGGCAAGGATCCAGAAGTTAAGTACACTCCGCAAGGCACGCCCGTGGCCAAGTTCACCCTAGCCACCAACGAGCGCTTCAAAGACAAGGAAGGCAACTGGCAGGACCGCACCGAGTGGCATAACGTGACCGCGTGGCAGCGCACGGCTGAGATCGTCGGCGAGTATTTGAAAAAGGGCAGCCAAGTCTACATCGAAGGCAGCTTACGGACCCATTCCTGGGACGACAAGACCAGCGGCCAAAAGAAGTACATGACCGAGATTGTCGTCAACGAACTAATCCTGCTCGGCGGCCGTGGCGAAGGTAGCGGAGACTTCAGCGGCAGCTCGCTCGGCGCCAGCGCGGCAGCCGGCGGCGGCAACAACTTCGACCAGCGCACGCCAGAGCCGGAACATGCGGGAGCGGCATCCGGGCCGATCACGGATGAGGACATTCCGTTCTAGGGCGGGACGCAGTGAAATTTCCTCTTGTTACCTCGTTCTGTATTGCGAGCGCGATCTTCGCGGCGTCTGCCTATGTCGCCGACCGGGCGGCCCTCCGCATCGGCTATCGCCACAGCGAGTCCGTGGCCTTCAATTCGCTCGGGAAACAGCAGGCGAGCGAACTTCAGGCGATGCTGCGGACGTTGACTTTCCTGAATCAGTCTCACCTCGTAACCAAGCTTGAACCGTCGGCTGGGGAGTACCACTCGGCGCTCGAGCGGAACATACCTGCTTTGCAAAAGCTCCGCGATCAGGCGCCAGAGCGGCTGCGCCCACTCATTGATCTCCAACTGGGGGTGGACTACGCGGAAATGGCTCATTTCGATCAAGAAGCAAGTCGTTTGGAGGAAGCGAGCAAGGCAAGGCAGGCTGCGCAAGGACTTCTAAGTTCACTTGGTTGGAAGGATGTTTCTCCCGATGCTCTGAATAGCTTGGCTGTTCAGGAAATCCAGCCCATGCGAGTTTCGGAGAACAAGCAGTGAGCCGAGTCATGAAAGTCAGCTTCCTTCTGAGTGCAGTGCTTGGCCTCGCGGCGGGCGGTGCCTTCGGTTACTACCAGGGTTCTGAACTGGGCGAATCGATGCGGTCTATCGAGCCGATTGGCGCGGGTTTTGCGGTCTCCGACTTTGCCGCCCGGCAGTTCCACCATGCAGATACAGAACACGCGCGCCAGGCTGCGCTATTGGAGATCAGCGTCCGCGAGCAATTGAGAACCGTGGCGCACGAGTCCACGGTAGACAGTGGACTCGGATTGGCGTACATCAGACTTGCCATGGTCGAGGAGCAGGCTGGCAACGAAGACGCCGAACATCATGCCCTGCAGCAAGCGAGAGGATGGATCCCACCGCCCCGTCAGGGCCAGGAAGTCTCCGACGAGCAACTCAAGGATTTCCTTAACAAAATAGACGAGTACGGCCACACTATCCCATCCGAATCTAAGGTGAAAGTCACACCATGACCGAACAACTAGCCGACAAGAAATGCGTTCCCTGCCGTGGAGGGGTGCCTCCGCTCAAGGGCAAGGAACTCAAGGCGCTGCACAAGATCGTCCCCAAGTGGAGCGTGGTCAAGAAGCACCACATCACTCACGCCTTCACCTTCCCCGATTTTAAGCAGGCGCTCGAGTTCGTGAATCGCGTGGGCGCACTGGCCGAGGAGCAAGGTCACCATCCTGACATTCTGCTGGCCTGGGGCAAAGCAGAAGTCACGCTGTGGACGCACAAGATCGACGGCCTCACCGAGAGCGACTTCATCATGGCCGCGAAGATTGACCGGCTGGTTGGATAGAGCCTCAGGGGCTAAAGCCCGCATCCCCTGCGAGCCTTGACGCGGCGCTGAAGCGCCGCTCTTCCACGTCACCGCACGCTTACGTCACGGCATGCTCACGTTAACGCACGCTCACGCTACTGCCCGACTCCGTCACCGCACGCTTGCAGCCTTCTCTTTCGCCACCCGCATCGCCAGCGCCCACAATGCTGCAGGAATCAGCATGATCAGTCCCGTGTAAGTGGCGACCGTGCGCGCGGCGACGCCTGAATCCAGCAGGCGTCCACACAAGTAAGCGCCGGCGGCGATAGTTAGCATCGAGAAGCCCAGGTCGGCGGAGAAGACGCGGCCACGGAAGCGGTCGTCGGTGTGAAGCTGCAGCAGCGTGGTGGAGAAAACCCAGACGGTTGATCCACCGATGTGCGCGACCATGGCGCACGCCGCGGCCATCCACACGGTGCGGCTGCTGCCGAGAGTTCCATATCCCACCGCGATAGTGAGATAGCCGAAGAGAATGCCGAGTTGCAGCCGGCGGTCGCTGCGGCCCGCCCAGCGCGCCGAAACAAGTGGGCCAACCAGCGCTCCCAGGCCGCGTCTGCCGAGCATCGCTCCGCGCGCGGGATCCACATTGTGCCAGTGCACCGCGAACTCATGCGTGCCCATCACGGTAAAGATCACCCAGCTGGGGCCAATCATCAGTTCACCGGCTTTCGCGAAGACTGTAGGCAGCAGCGTGCGGTGATTGCGTATGTACCGAATGCCTTCCAGCACAGGCGAGTAGTCCACCAGATCACGCATACGCAACTGCGCCGCGGATTCGGCGCGCGGCTCGGCAAAGCGCATGCCGCCGATGAGCATAGCCGAGGCCAGGAACGAAAGCGCGTTGAGAATGAATACGGCGTCGCGTCCGAAGAAGGCCGCGACCACTCCGCCTACCGAGGCGCCAATCAACAGATTCATCGACCAGGTGGCCGAGGAGAGTGTGTTCGCGATGAGCACTTCTCCCCTGGCTGCGATGTTGGGGATCACCGCGCTGCGGGCCGGCTCGAAGAACGCGGCCATGATGGTTTCCGCCAGCAGCAGCGGATAAACCAGCCACACCATCGACCGCGAACGCACCAGCAGCATGGCCAGCACCACCGCAACGCGCACCAGGTCGGCGGCAATCATCACGTGCTTGCGGCGCAAGCGGTCGTTTACTACTCCGGCGGTGGGGCCGACGAAGGTCTGCGGCAATACCTGCGGAACTAACGCCAGCGCGACGGAGCTGGCGCGGCCAGTCAACTGCAGCAGGAGGGTGTAAATAGAAAGTGTGTAGAACCAGTCGCCAATCTCGCTGACAATCTGCGCCAGCCAGAGCCGCCGGAAGTTGCGGTTGCCGCGCACCAGCCGCAGGTAAGACGCCAGCGAGATCTGCGGAGCCGATTGTTCCGGTTGGGGTTCCATGCGAATGGCTAGGGTAGCAAAAGGCGGGCTGCGGGCTTCGGGCTTCGGAGTCGGGCGTCGAAAGTTTCTTCGGTTGACTCTGCTTTCATCACCCGCCTAAGATGCACGGTGCGATTCCGCTAACCGAAGCAATCCACATCCGTCCGACGCTTAGAGGAGCCAATCGATGAAACGATGCTTGCGTGTCGTCGCCTTCATTCTGTTCGCTACGCTCGCCTTCGCGCAGGGCGATGAAGTTGTTCCCAATGAGAATCTGGTGGTCGAAGGGATTCCCAAGATTCCCATCTCCCTCGCCGAGTCCGTGGGACGCTACAGTGAGTTCCGCTCCGCGGACTTCATGAGCTGGCACCCAACGCGCCGCGAGATGCTGATTGAGACCCGCTTCGCCGACACGGCCCAGGTTCACCAGGTAAAGCTTCCCGGTGGCGCGCGTTTCCAGCTCACATTCTTTCCCGATAGGATCGCGGGCGCGCTCTACGAGCCGGTAAAGGGCGACTCATTCCTGTTCGTAAAGGATGTCGGCGGAGGCGAGTTCTTCCAGTTTTATCGCTATGATTTCGCCACCGGCGACATCACGCTGCTGACCGACGGCAAGTCGCGCAACACCAGCCCGCGCTGGTCCTATCAGGGAGACCGCGTGGCCTACGGCTCGACTCAGCGCACGGGAAATGATGTGGACATCTGGGTGGTGCGGGTGGCCGAGGCGGCCAGCGCGCGGCTGGTCACGCAAAACGACGGCGGAGGTTGGGAGGTTGCCGACTGGTCGCCCGACGGCAAGCAGTTGCTGGTAACGAATTACGTATCAGCAGCAGAGAGTTACGTGTGGCTGGTGGACGTGGCTTCGGGCAAGAAGGAGCTGTTGACTCCAAAGGCGGCCGAGACCGTAGCGTACAGCAACGCGCGCTTTGCCAAGGATGGCAGAGGCCTGTACATGACCAGCGATCAGGATGCGGAATTTCAGCGTCTAGTCTACATGGATCTGGGCAGCCGTAAGGTTACGGTGCTGACTCCCGCGCTCAGCTGGGATGTAGACGAGTTCGATCTATCGAAAGACGGACGCTGGATTGCATTCGAAGCTAATGAGGACGGGATCAGCGAACTGCACGTGCTGGATACGAAGACCAACAAGGAAGTCCCAGTACCCAAGCTTCCGGTGGGCGTGATGTATGGCATCCAGTGGCGCAACAACAGCCGGGAGCTGGCGTTCTCCCTCAGCACCGCCAGCCAGGACTACGACGCCTACTCGCTCGACATGGCGACGGGCAAGCTGGAGCGTTGGACGTTCAGCGAAAGCGGCGGTCTGAATACTTCGGGATTCGCGGAACCGCGGTTGATCCACTGGAAGTCATGGGATAACCGTTCCATCTCCGGCTTCCTGTACAAACCTCCCGCGAAGTTTGCGGGCAAACGGCCGGTGATTATTGATATCCACGGTGGGCCGGAGGGCCAGGTGCGTCCTGACTTTCTTGGACGGGACAACTACTACATCAATGAGTTGGGCGTCGTTATGATCTATCCCAACGTGCGCGGTTCAACCGGCTACGGCAAGGCATTTCAGAAGCTCGATAATGGCTTTCTGCGCGAGGGCTCGTACAAGGACATCCATTCCCTGCTGGACTGGATTCAGACCCAGCCCGATCTGGATGCGGGCAAGGTCATGATCACGGGCGGCAGCTACGGCGGATTTATGACGCTCGCCGTCGCGACCAACTACAACGACCGCATTTGCTGCTCGTTGGACGTCGTGGGGCCGTCGAATCTGGTGACGTTCCTGGAACACACGTCCGGTTATCGCCAGGACTTGCGGCGCGTGGAGTATGGGGACGAGCGGGATCCCAAGATGCGCGAATTCCTGGAGCGAATCGCGCCCGCCAACAACGCGAAGAACATCACCAAGCCTCTGTTCGTGATTGCGGGGCAGAACGATCCGCGAGTACCGGCCAGCGAATCGGCGCAGATGGTCGCCGTGGTGCGGAAGAACGGGACGCCGGTCTGGTGGCTGCTCGGCAAAGACGAAGGCCACGGCTTCGCCGAGAAGAAGAACCGCGACTACCAGTTCTATGCGACCGTGATGTTTGTGAAGGAGTATTTGTTGAAGTAGCCCGACGTTTCTTACGACTCCGGACGTAGCTTGAGCTTCAGATCCGCGGCAATTTGCTTGCCGTGGAAGCGGCCGTTCTCGATGAAGATTTCGTTTGTCTGTGATCCGGCGACGATCACCCCGGCAACATAAATTCCGGGCACGTTGCTCTCCAGCGAAACCGGATCGCAGATCGGACGGCACTGCTCCTCGGAGAGTTCGATGCCCATGCTGCGCAGAAAATCGTAGTCGGGGTGGTAGCCAATCAGGGCCAGCACGAAGTCGTTCTTCAGGCGGATGGGGCCGCGCGGCGTGTTGATGACGACGTGGTCCACGCCGATTTCCTGCACGCTGCTGTCGAAGTAAGCTTCAATGTCGCCGTTCTTGATGCGATTCTCCAGGTCGGGCTTGATCCAGTATTTGACGTGGTGGTGCAGGCGCGATTCGCGATGCACCAGAGTGACGCGGGCGCCGTGGCGCCACAGATCGAGCGCGGCAATAGCGGCGGAATTCTTGCCGCCGATCACCAGCACTTCGCTGTCGTAGTAAGGATGAGGCTCGCCGTAGTAGTGCGAGACCTTGGGCAGGTCTTCGCCGGGCAGGCAAAGTTGATTGGCCAGATCGTAATAGCCGGTGGAGGCAATCACCTTGCGGGTGTGGTAGTCGTGGGGCCGGCCGGCGCGGTCGGTGGCCGTGACGCTGAAGTTTCCGTCCTCACCCATGACGGTCTTGACCCATTCGTACTGGCGAACATCGAGATGGTAGTGCTCGGCTACTTTTCGGTAATACTCGAGAGCCTCCTCGCGGGTGGGTTTCTGCTGGGCGGTAGTGAATGGGATGTCGCCAATTTCCAGCAGCTCGGGAGTGGTGAAGAACACCATGTTGGCGGGATAGTGGAACAGCGAATTCACCAGGCAGCCCTTGTCGAGGACAATGACGCGCAGCCCGAGTTTCTGCGCTTCAATGGCGCAGGCCAGGCCGGTAGGCCCTGCTCCGATCACCAGGACGTCGGTGCGCATCTCGGGTTGCACACGGACCTTGGCCTTGGGCAGAGTTTCCACATCTTCGGCGGTGAGAAAATCGGGCATGAAATTCGGTGACGGTTGCACCCGACCTTAAAGGAACGGGCACAGGTCCAGAAACCGATGATTCTAGCATGGGGGCTGGAGCGGAGACCTGAAGCGGTGACGCGATGGACTAAGAAGGCGCGTTCACAGCCGCAAACGAGGCGGGGCGGACTTCCCGTTCAATCGTGCGGGAGAGTTTGTCTTGCGCAACTTCGAGATCGTAGGCGGATTGAAGATTCAGCCAGAACCCGGCGCTGGTGTTGAAGTATCGGGCCAAGCGTAGAGCCGTGTCTGGGGTAATGCCACGGCGCTCGTGAACGATCTCGGCTACTCGGGTCACCGGGACGCGAAGATCGAGCGCCAGGCGGTTCATGCTGAGATGAAGCGGTTCCATGAACTCAGTGCGGAGAATCTCGCCGGGATGGATGGGTGGGAGAAGCTTCTTTGGTTTACGCATGGGTACTCTCTTATAGTCTGCCACATACTTGGAGCCGGAACGAATTGGTGGCACACTGGTGGCATGAACCAACAAAGGAAGCACAGGGTAGCAATTCTAGTTGCTCTTCTTGCCTCGCTGCCTACTTTGGCCCAATCGAATGCCCCTTCTGCTAAACCACTTCACTGCTCTGTAAAAGGTGAGAACCACGAAATGGCCTACCCTGACTCGCTCAAAGGGAGTGGCATTCAGGGAACGGTGTTACTGGAGGCAGTCATTGGTGAAGACGGGTGTACCCGCACGGTGACGGTTGTCAAGAAGTTGGACCCGCAACTTGACCAGATTGCAAAGGAAACCGTGAATTCATGGAAGTTCTCGCCTGCAATGAAAAACGGCAATCCAGTCATGGTGAAGATCCAGATCGAGGGCTGGTTCAAAGACAGCGGCAAGTAGTCAATCTTCATCACTTATTGAAAGCGGCGCACCATGGGCTTCGCCTCTCACTCCGCCGTATAATGATCGGTTCCTCATATGCCGAAGGACCCTGCTGCTTCCGCTCCGGTCCGACGGACAGGAGATCATCATGTCTACCCTTACCGAACCCTCCACCACGACCCGCATTGAATCCGACAGCATGGGAAAGATCGAAGTCCCGGCCAACGTTTACTGGGGGGCGCAGACGCAGCGCTCGCTGCTGCACTTCAACATTGGGCGCGACACCATGCCGCCGGAGTTGATTCGGGCGTTTGGCACGCTCAAGAAGGCGTGCGCGCTGGTGAACCAGGACTTGGGCAAGCTGCCGGCGGACAAAGCCAAGCTGATCGTGGAGGCCGCGGACGAGGTAATTGCAGGCAAGCTGAACGACCAGTTCCCGCTGCGCATCTGGCAGACGGGCAGCGGCACGCAGACCAACATGAACGTGAATGAGGTGATCTCAAACCGCGCCATCGAGATTGCGGGCGGCGAGATGGGGACGAAGAAACCGGTGCATCCCAATGACCACGTGAACATGTCGCAGTCATCGAACGACACGTTTCCAGCGGCGATGCACATTGCGGCGGCGGAGCGGTTGAAGAACGTGCTTATTCCGGCGATCCGGAGCGTGCATGACGCGATCACGGCCAAGGCGAAGGAATTCGATAGCGTGGTGAAGATCGGCCGCACCCACCTGCAGGATGCCGTGCCGCTGACTTTTGGGCAGGAGTTTGGCGGCTGGGCCAGCCTGTTGGCGCGCGACATCAAGCGCCTGGAACAAGCTTTGGATGGACTCTACGACCTCGCCATCGGCGGAACGGCCGTGGGCACGGGATTGAACACGCATCCCGAGTTCGCGGAGCGGGCGGCGAAAGAGATTGCCGAACTGACTGGCCTTCCCTTCCGCTCGCATGGCAACAAGTTTGCCGCACTATCGGCGCATGACGAGATCGTGTTCGCGCAGGGCGCGATGGAAACGCTGGCCGCCTCGCTGATGAAGATTTCGAACGACATCCGCTGGCTGGCTTCCGGGCCGCGTTGTGGGCTGGGCGAGCTTTCGATCCCGGAGAACGAGCCGGGGTCTTCAATCATGCCGGGCAAGGTCAATCCGACGCAGTGCGAAGCCATGACCATGGTCTGTGTGCAGGTGCACGGCGCGACCGCCGCGGTGGGATTCGCCGGCTCACAGGGAAACTTCGAGCTCAACGTGTACAAGCCGGTCATCATTTACAACTTCCTGCATTCGGTTACGCTGATCGCCGACGCCTGCCACGGATACGTTGAGTACATGATCAAAGGCATCGAAGTAGATCGCGCCAAGGTGGACTGGTACGTCAAGAACTCGCTGATGCTGGTGACGGCGCTGGCTCCGAAGGTGGGCTACGACAATGCCGCGAAGATCGCTCACACCGCGCACGTGGAGCACAGCAGCCTGCGCGAGGCGGCGGTGAAGCTGGGGCATCTCACGGGCGAAGAATTTGATCAGCTGGTGAAGCCGGAGAGGATGACGCGGCCGTAAGACCTCTGCCGCGCGAGATACCTCGCCCCGCTGGTGAAAGCGCGGGGTTTCGGGATGACGCCTCGGAATAGGAATCTCGCGGGAGCGTCAGGCTGGCTCGGTCTCCGACACTGGCTGCTGAGCGAACGACTCAGCTTCATTTTTCTTCGGCGCGGTCGTAATCACGATCACACTCACCAGAACCAAGGCTGTGCCCACGACGGTCCGCGCGCCCAGCCCTTCGCCTCCCAGAAAATATCCTAAGAAAACTGCCACCACTGGATTCACGTAGGCGTACGTTCCCACCTTGGTTGGCGACTCGTGGTGGATGAGCCAGACGTAGGCGGTGAAAGCGATGATGGAACCCGCAATGATGAGATAGACCAGCGCGAGCCACACGCCGAGAGAGACTGCCTGCACGTGGAAGCCTCGGAACTCTCCTAGCATTAGTGCCGTCAGGGTAAGCAGAAATCCTCCGGCAAGCATCTGCGCACCCGAACTCATGGGTTTCGAGGCTGGCAGCGGCAGTTTGCGGGTGAGGGCGGAGGCCACGGACCAACTGATTGCGGCCACCACCAGGGCGATGGCCCCGGAAGTGTCGACAGGGCCTTCGCCAAAGCTGGTGGAGCGGCTGACCAAGACTGCTACGCCGCCAATCCCTACCAGGAGCGCCAATCCCAGCCGGAGCGTGAGTCTCTGCGTGTGGAGGAAAAGAATTTCCGACAGCGCCATGAAGACCGGGATGGTTGCCATCATGACCGCAGCGATTCCGGAAGGCACGCGCTGTTCGGCCCAGAAGACCAATCCGTAATCCAACACGAAAATCAGCACGGCCACTAACGACGCCGCGGCCCACTCGCGGCGGGTGGGCGAGGGCGTCCCGCGGGCGCGCATCCAGAGGTACATGACGATCCCGGCAACGATGAACCGCACGGCGGCCAGCAGGAACGGCGGGACCTCGCGCACCCCCACGCGAATCGCCAGGTACGTGGATCCCCACACGAAATAGATAATGGCGAAGGCCAACAGGGTCTGCCATCGGTGCTGGCGGCGCGTCGCTTCCATCGGGATCATCCTGGCGGGCGGTCCAGGGTGAACGCCCGCTCTTGCTTAGATCAGCGGTGGGAAGCTGAGGACGCAACTTCCGCTATCAAAAGTTTTTATGGGACCGAACGATCTCCGGGAAGGGCCGGCCTTCGAGTGAGGACCGTTACTTCTTCAGCAGGCTGGTGTGGCTGGCGACGCATTGCCAGCGGCCTTCGGTGAAAACCCAGGTATCGGTGAAGCGGCCGAAGTGTTCGTAGGGCTTGTTCTGGTAGGTACCCTTGGTGTGGTAGACGCCGACCACCACCGCGGAGTCGGCGTACATGCTGACCTTGAGGTCTTGAATCGTCAGCGTGCTGAGGTTGAAGTGCGGGTCTCTGATGTCGGCCAGAAACTTGGCCTTGTCGCTGACCTCGCCATCGTACTCGGTGTTGACGAAGTTGCCGCCGATCATCGCGTCGAGGGCGCGGGCGTCGCGATTCACCTGGGCTTCGTTCCACAGGTGCTCCATCACGATCAGCTTGGTTTCTTGCGAATCGTCTTTCGATTTCTGGGCAGCCGCCTGCCCCACGGAAGCGAGAGCCAGCAGGAGGCAGCAGCATGTGGCACGAAACATAGTCTTACGCGGCCGCTCATCCCCACGTGAGGCGGACGCTGCGAAAACATAGCAGTGCGGCACAGGCCCGCGCTATTGAAATACGCAGGAGAGCGTTACGAACGTCATGGACGGAAGGGTGTCCCAGTACGGAACAGCGCCTTCCGGAAGCTAGATGATCCCCTTGCCGACCTTTAGAAGGAAATCCGCAGTGGCGGCGCGGGCTTTCTCCATGAACTTTGGATCGTGGCCGTGTTCGATTTCTGCTTCTTGAAGCACCAGCTCCACGGCAACCTTCGGTTTGTATCCTCGCTTGATGAGCGCCCGACAGCGCTCTTCGAAAACGGTGTCATCCCGTTTGCTTGCCGGTTTCGCCGGAGGGCTGGTTGCGGCTGCGCACTTGTGCTCGCGAAACTTTGCCCCGGCGAGGCGGTCGTAAGCGGCCATGGCCTCGTCCTCGCTCAGCAGCGTGGGGACGGGGAATCTCCATTGACAATGCGAGCAGGCCCAGCCATTCGCATCACCCTCTATCCAAATCAACGAGCGCTCCATGCCGCCAACTCCAGCGCATTCCTGCGACCAACACAGACATGATATCGCGCGCCGTCGTCGAGAACCATTGAGACGGTTGATGCTCCTAGAACGCCCAGCGCAGCAGAGCGGCGCCTACCGTGAAGCCCGCGCCTACCGAAGCCATCAGCACCAGGCTTCCCTTCTTGAGCTTGCCATCTTCAATGGCTGTACCCATGGCCAACGGGATAGTTCCTGCGGTGGTGTTGCCGTAGCGCTCGATGTTGACGATCACGCTTTCCGGGCGCAGACCGAGCCGGTCGGCCGTCGCGTTGATAATTCGCAGGTTGGCTTGATGCGGAATGAAGGCGTCGATATCGGAACCCTTGAGACCATTGCGCTCCAGCAGCTTCAGACAGGCTTCCGTCTGTTTGCGTACGGCAAACTTGAAGACCTGCTGGCCATCCTGGTGGACGTAGTGCATCTTCTTGTCCACAGTTTCGCGAGAGGATGGATTGAGACTTCCGCCGCCGGGCATATAAAGAAAGCAGCCGCCGGAACCATCGATTTCGTGGATGAAGTCGATCAAGCCTTCGGAATCGTCTTCGGCGGGCTCGAGAATGACGGCGCCTGCGCCGTCGCCAAAAATCACGCAGGTGGCGCGGTCGGTGTAATCGATGATGGAAGACATCACGTCGGCTCCGATCACTAATACCCGCTTATGCGCACCCGAGGCGATGAATTGCGCTCCCGTCTGCACAGCGTAGACGAAGGCAGAGCAGGCTCCGGAAAGATCGAATCCCCAGACGCCCTGAGCGCCGAGCTTGTGCTGGACCAGGCAGGCAGTGGAGGGGAAGAACATGTCGGGCGTGACGGTGCCGACGATGATGGCATCGACGTCATTGGGGGTCAGGCCGCGCTGGGCGAGCGCCTTCTTGGCGGCCTCTACCGCGAGATCGCTAGTGGCCACGCCTTTCTCGACGATGTGGCGCTCGCGAATGCCCACGCGAGTCATGATCCAGTCATTGGTGGTGTCGACCATTTTTTCGAGGTCGGCGTTGGTAAGGAGTTTGGGCGGCACATAGGTGCCGAGGGCGCTGATTTTGGCGCGAATCGCTTTGGTCAATGAGGGCTCCTGAGAGGCTTGTTGAGTATGAAACTCAGTATTTTGCAGGATTGAACGCAGAATGTCTAACCGTACCCGCTCAGGCGAGGCGCCAGAACTCGGAAGTGAGCCCCAGCGAGCGGAACAATTCGTGAGCTTCGTCGACAGTGCGGCGGCGCCATTCGGGTGACATACGGTCGCGATACCAAGCGTCCGCCAATTTCCAGGCCTGTTCCACACTCAAGGTTGCGCCGCGGGGCAACTTCCAGGCCTGACACCATTTGTCGATGTGTTCTTCCGACCGGAAGATCAGCATGGTTTTTCAATTGAAGACGATGTCATCCCACCAGCGCCTCGCTGGAATGGCGAAGTGCACCACGCCCGGCGGCTTGGATTCCACCTGGGAGTTGCGAACAGTCACCGCCATGCTCTCGCCGCAACACCCGCAGGACGTAAGGACGCGACCGTCATGCTGCAGCATGGCGATCACGCCGAGCGCATCCCAAATGCAGTTGCCATACCAGCTTCGGGGTCCGGTGTCCGCCTGAGTTTCCACTACGAATGGCGTCGGCACTGCCGAAAGCGGATTGGCCATGAGGACCTCTCCAGTTCCGGGTTGTAGCACGAGCATGTGAGCGTCAGTGAGTTGTCGGAAGGCCGCGGCCACTTCCGCCGCGCCACAGCGAAGATCACTTGCCACTTCCGCCTTGCTGGGACACCGGCCCAGTTCCAGGAATACTTGGTAAAGCCGGAGGCGAACGCGAGTCTTGAAATCGTCGGGCATGATCGCAGCGACCATGGCTCAGGCAAGAAATAAGCCAGGCACCGGGGACCCACTGCACACGCAAGAGCCCGTTACCGTTGCTTCCTTCCGGACCTGGCGGGGTTGGCGAGAGTACGTCGCGTGAGACCGATGCCTGACCTGAATCATTCTAACAAACGTGAGCGCCGATTCCCCGGGCCGACTCCGCGTGGCGTTCAGGAGCGCGAAGGGCGAGTGACTTTTGGTGCAAGAAATATCCAGGAAAGCCTTCCCTTCTGGATGGGCTTGTCGAACAATAGAGACGACATGCCCCTCGGCGGCTAAAGCCGCGATTTGTTTTCGGCCGGTACGGGGCGGCTAGAAGCCGCGCCCTTTCAAAACGGAATCAACATAGCTAGATGCCGAACGCCCCGTCCCAACTCGAAGTGATCCCCCTGCCTCAGGCGATCAACAAATACTTCGAGCTTTCGATCTATCTGCTTGTTCTGATGGGGTTTGGCACGCTGGCTAGCACTGGTGGCCTCGATTTGCCGACCATCTTGCTGGTAGGCGCGGCGCTGGCCCTGCGCGGCTATCTGCTGGCGGAGGGGCGGCGGGTCGTGATTTCGGAGCGCTGGACCACACCCCTCACCATCGCCTATTTCGTTTTCTATGGCGCGGATTATTTCCTGCTCTCCCGCAGCTTTCTGGCGGCGACGGTACACCTGGTGCTGTTCGCGGTGGTAGTGCGCACGTTTTCCCTGCGGCGCGACCGCGACTACACCATGCTGGCAACACTCGCTTTTCTGATGGTGCTGGCCTCGGCCGTGCTTACCGTGGACAGTGTTTTCCTTCTCTTCTTTGCCGGATTCATGCTCATGGCGGTGGCCACTTTCATTCTGATGGAAATGCGCCGCTCGGGGCGGGCCGCGAAATTTCCGGCGCGACACTCCCACGATATGCAGGAGCACCGGCATTTGGCCTTCTCGCTGGCGCGGGTGACGCCGGCCCTGATGGTGATGATCCTGGTGGGCGGAGCGGCGGTGTTCTTTCTTCTGCCCCGCATGTCGGCCGGCTACCTGGGCGGCTACTCCTTCGGCACAGACTTTTCCACCGGCTTCAGCGACCACGTGCAACTCGGCCAGATAGGGCAGATTCAGCAGTCAAATGCCGTGGTGATGCACATCCAGATTGACGGGGACCAGCGCGGGCAGTATGCGCTGCACTGGCGTGGGGTTGCGCTGGCCGACTTTGACGGCAAGAACTGGTCCAACCCCCGGGAGCAGTACGTGGTGCCTCGCGAGGCAGACGGCTGGTTTGACATTCCCTCTTTCAGTCAAGGCGTGGCGCAAGCATCCTTGTTGCGGAGCCAGACCACGCCAGGAAGACTGAATCGCATCATCCACTACCGTGTGCTGATGGAGCCCATCGGCACCAACGTATTCTTTCTTGCTCCCTGGGCGCGCCGGGTGACTGGGGCCTATCGCGCACTGCAGATCGACGCGGGTGGAGCAATCTCCGATCTCGATAGCCAGCGCGCCGTGAGCCTCTACGAGGCGGACTCGGATATCTCCACGCCTTCCCCGCAGCAACTTCGGCTGGCCGGAAATTCTCTTCCACCTGCCGCCTTGAATTATCTCCAATTACCCAGGCTTGATCCGCGCATTCCGCAGTTAGCGACGCAGATCACGGGTTCCGCTTCTAACAGCTACGACAAAGCAGTTGCGCTGGAAAGATATCTGCAGGGGCACTACGGATATACCTTGCAGTTGCTGCGCACGCCCGTGGCCGATCCCCTGGCCAACTTCCTTTTCGAGCGCAAGCAGGGTCACTGTGAGTACTTTGCCTCATCGATGGCGGTGATGCTGCGGACGCTGCGCATTCCTTCGCGCGTGGTCAATGGCTTCCGCAGTGATGAATTCAACGACGTCACCGGCAATTACGTGGTCAGGGCAAAAGATGCTCACGCCTGGGTGGAAGCGTACTTCCCGGGCTACGGCTGGGTCACGTTCGACCCCACGCCGGGTGGCGCGATCGGATCACCGCAAGGCTGGGGACGGGCGATGCTCTACCTGGACGCGGCGGCTTCTTTCTGGCGGGAGTGGGTGATCAGTTATGACTCTTCTCATCAGTATGTTCTGGGCCAGTCGGTGCTGAGCGGGACGCGCGGATCTCTGGAGCGGATGCGGTTGTGGGCGCGGCTGTATTATCTTCGCCTGTTGAACCTGGCCCGGAAGAGCCACCAGGAAGCGGCGCATGCGCCCGGACGCTGGCTGGGGGGAAGCGTTGCGGTTGCGCTCCTGTTGTTGCTGCTGGCCAACGCAGGGCGAATTGCCGGGATGATCCGTACCAGACGGCTGCAGGCGCATCCCGAGCGAGCGCCGGACCAGGCTGCCGCGATGTGGTACGAAAAGATGGCTCACCATCTGGCGCGGCGCGGAGTGCGGAAATCCACGACGCAGACCGCGCAGGAATTTGCACACGTCATCGAGGATGCGCAGTTGCGGGCGCGGGTGGAGCGATTCACAGACGCATACGAATCCGCGCGGTTCGGAAATTCGGCAGACGACGCGCGGCGGCTGCCGCAGTTGCTGGAGGAAGTAGAAGCAGTGACGAGGAAATAGGCCGCCGCACCACTAAAATCGCATTGGGATTCTTGTTCTAAAGCTCAAGCGTACCCTGAAGGTACAAGCGAGCCCTGCCCACGATCTTCACGCGATCGCCGCTGATTTCGCACCGCAGGGATCCACCGCGGGCGCTGAGTTGTTGGGCACGAAACGTGTTCTTACCCAGCCGCCCCGCCCAATAGGGAGCCAGTGTGCAGTGGATCGATCCGGTTGCGGGGTCCTCATCGATGCCGGCCGACGGTAGAAACATTCGGCACACGTAATCCACGTCACCCTCGCCGGGAGCGGTAACGATCGTTCCCATCCCGGCGTCCAGTTTGGCAAGAGCGGCAAGATCGGGCGCGAGCGCTCGCACTTGCTCAGCCCGGTCCACTACCACGAGGTAATCGCGCGATTTCATTACCAGCGCCGCTTTCAAACCCAGAGCTGGTAATAGGCCGGCGGGCGTCTCACAGGGTTGGGGTGGCATGGCGGGAAAGTCCATTTCAAAGCCGTCTTGTTCTTTAGCGACGGTCAACCTGCCGCTGCGGGTGTGAAAACGAACGGGCCACACGTTGTGCTTCCGCAGCCCAAGCACATAGGCGGATGCCAATGTCGCGTGCCCGCACAGGACGTCCTCGACGTTGGGGGTAAACCAGCGCAAGTCGAAATCACCATCCGCGCGAGGCACAACAAAAGCGGTCTCGCTGTGCCTGTTCTCAGCCGCAATTTTCTGCATGATGCTATCCGCGAGAGGAGCGGAAAGGATGCAGACCCCCGCCGGATTCCCTGCAAACAGCTCACCGGTGAATGCATCCACGTGGTAATACGGAATTGCCATGGCGTGCTCCCTCTAGGTAACCAGCCGGAAAGGATCTCTCTTGGACCACATTCCTATTTGATCGCTGGCCAGAAGCGGGACTTCTCGGGCAACGCAGTAGATTGGCGATAGGCCACGAGGGGATATTCCACGGCACTCTAGAAGGGATCCATCCCGCCAACGGTGGCAGAGAGCTAGAAGTGCCAGACCAGGCCGCCGCCGACAAAAAAGTTATGCTGCCGGCTCTTGCCGGTGGCCGCCAGCGGCAGATCCGGCGTGCCCGACCAGAAGTCGCGGACCTGGCCGCGAATACTGAAACGACGCCAAAGCTTGACATCTAGTCCCAATCCCACCTGCAGCACACCCGTGGTCGAAGAACTGGCGGGGTTGGGGCCGCCGTAGAGCAGGGTCTTGTTCTCGTTGAAGCGGCCGACACCGCCGCCAAGGCTGACCCAGGGCGAAACCGCCGTCTCGGGAAAGAGATTCACGCGCGCCGCGGGAGTGATGAAGAACGAACTGTAGTCGATGGGAACGACGTTGGCGCCCGAGTTGAGGTCCTCATCGAAGTTGAATACCGCGGGCACCTCTCCCGACACGGCATAGATGGGAGTTCCGAAAAGCCGCCGGGCATAGTTAACTTCGAAGCTGAGGCCTTTGCCGGAGCGGACAAAGGGATTGAAGTACGTCGCTCCCGGAATGCCCTGATCGCTGATGATGGTGCGGCCGACAATGCCGGTCACCTCGTTTTTCGTGTCCTGGGCCGCTGCGCCAGCGCCCAGAATAAACATCGTCACTGCCAGGACTGCGATTACGGCCTGTTTCCCAGACATTTCCCCTCCAGGATGCGGGACTTACAGTTTTCTTCGGTAATGCCTAGCCTAGCATGAAGCGTGAAATTTTAATCCACAGGTTACTGTCTTTTGTGGTGCTCGCGATCGATGGGAGGCCGGATGGGCGGGGCGGAGGATGGTCGGCCACCATGCTGGCCGCAAGGATCATCGCCGGAAAATGTTAAAATAAGCAGATTCCATGCCCTCTAAAAGCCCCACTATCTCGCATCCCCGCGAAAAAACTACTGGCACCGGATCGAAAGATCACGCGCCGGACGCTCGTCCCCAGAAAGTGGGCTTCGTCAGTCTGGGATGCCCCAAGAACCTGGTCGACAGCGAAGTGATGATGGGCCTTCTGGCGCGAGCCGGCGCCGAACTCTCGCCCCGGGCCGAGGACGCAGATGTGATCGTGGTCAATACCTGTTCCTTCATCGAGAGCGCACAGCAGGAATCGGTGAATACGATTCTGGAGATGGCGGGGCACAAGACCGCGGGACGGGCGAAAAAACTGGTGGTCGCAGGATGTCTCGTCGAGCGCTTCCGCGACCAGATCCGCAAGAGCATTCCGGAAGTGGATGCCGTGGTCGGGACCGGAGAGTTGCAGAACATTCTAGCGGCGACAGGCATCGTCCCGGCTCCGGCGCAGAGTGATTCCCCATTTGTAGTGCTACCTTCGCGCGCCGAGGGTGACGCGCGTGCGGCGCAGGGACGATTCTCGCGCGGGCAATGGGACGGCGCGATCGCCGACTTGCCCAACTATTTGTATGATGACGAGACCCCGCGCGTTCTGGCCACTCCGAAATCCACGGCCTACATCAAGATTGCGGAAGGCTGCGATCATCCTTGCACGTTCTGTATCATTCCGCAGTTACGCGGGCAGTTTCGTTCGCGGCGCTTCGAGTCGGTGGTAGCCGAAGCGGAGCGGTTGGCTCAGAGCGGAGTGCGGGAAGTGACGCTGATCGGACAGGACACGACCTGCTACGGAGAAGATTTCGGCCTGAAAGACGGGCTGGCGTTGTTGCTGGAAAAACTGGCAAAGATCGAAGACCTGCGATGGATCCGCTTCCTCTATGCCTACCCCAACAAGATCACCGGCAAGCTGCTGGAGACGATTGGGGCGCAGGAAAAGATCTGCTCCTACATGGATGTGCCATTGCAGCATGCGTCGGCGAGCGTGCTGAAGCGCATGAAGCGTGGTGGCGGAGCGGACTTGTTTTTGCGCTCGATTGCCAAAATGCGGCGCGAAATTCCTGATCTCGTTTTGCGCACGTCCTTCATTGTCGGGTTTCCCGGTGAAACCGCGAAGGAATTTGAGGAGCTGTGCGAATTTGTACGCGAGGCGCAGTTTGACTGGATGGGAACCTTCGCCTACTCCGACCAGGAGGGCGCCGACGCCTACGGCTTGGACAAGAAGGTGTCAGTCAGTGAAATCGAGCGCCGGCGCAAACACTTAATGGAAATCCAGCGGAAGATCAGCAAGAAGAAAAAGAAGGCGCTGGTGGGGCAGGAATTCGACCTGCTGCTCGAGGGAGCTTCGGAAGAGACTGATCTGCTCATGGAAGGCCGCACTGCGATGCATGCGCCGGAAATTGACGGCAAAGTTTTCGTGAACGACTTTCCGGAAGAGACGGAGCCGCAGCCCAGCGAATTTTATCGCTGTCAGATCACCGAAGCGCACGACTATGATTTGGTGGCGAAGATTCTGTAGAGGTCTCTAGAAATTCTTCGTGTGACTCAGCTACTAACCGAAACATTTCCTAACCATGCCGCGCAAGCGCACTCTCAAACTCCGTTGCCCCATCTGCAAGAAGACCGTCAAGAGCGACGGCGCGGACTTTCCCTTCTGCAGTGACCGCTGCCGCCAGATCGATCTGGGCAAGTGGGCCAGCGGAGCTTATGTGATTCCGTCACCGGTCACGGATGCAGCCGAGCAGCTCCCCGAGAGCGCTCCCGAAGACGCGGAGGAAGAATGATGAAGCGGACGCGTGGAGACAGCGATTGGGTGCGCGGGCGGGACGCCCGCGCGACAGCCGCCGAGGACGGCGGCGCTACAGAGCCTGGCGCTACAAAGACAGCCTGATGACGAAATCCCCTGTGCTCGATTCGACGCCGCGATGGGCCTCACTGGTTGCTACGTTTTGCGGCATCGGCCGACTTCGGCCCGGGCCCGGAAGCTGGGGATCGGCGGCCACCGTTTTGTTGTGGGCGGCATTGGCTCACGCCCTCGCGCTCTCGTTGCGGACGCCGATTGCCACGGCATTGGCCGTGCTGGTCACGCTGATCGGCATTCCCGCGGCGACCCAGGTCGCGCGCGGCTCCGGCATCAAAGATCCGCAGTTTGTGGTGATCGATGAGGTTGCGGGTCAACTGGTGACACTGATTGCCGTGCCGCTCGCGTGGAAATCTTTTCTCGCGGGATTTATACTTTTTCGTGCCTTCGATATCGTCAAGCCGCCGCCGGTAAGACAATTGGAAGCGCTTCCGGAAGGCCTCGGGATTGTGCTCGACGACGTGGCCGCCGGTCTTTACGCGCTCGGAGTTATGCATCTCTTGCTGCACTTTGGTCTTCTAAGATAGTGTCTTCTACAGCAGTACGAGTATTTTCCTCATGGGATTTTCCGATCGCATCCTGGGCAAGAAAAACGTGAACGGTGGACCGCACATCGAGTCCGTATCGCCGGTGCTGGCGCTGGCGGGGGGCGAAGTGCGCATTGCAGGCTCAGGATTGCGTCCGCAGCAATGGCAGCGGCCGCGCGTGCAATTCGGCGAAGTCGAAGGCGGGATCGTGATCAGTTCGGATTCGTTTCTGGTCGCCCGCGTTCCCGAGGGAGCGACTTCAGGCCCGGTGGTCGTGGCCGCCGATGGCCACGTCAGCAACGCGCACACCGTCAAGGTGGCCGTCCCCATCGCGGAGAATCTGCATCCCGTGACCAACCCCGCACTCGATGCGCAGGGCAATATCTACGCGACGTTCTCCGGTTCCCGCGGGCAAAAGGTTCCGGTTGCAATTTTCAAGATTGATACTAACTATGCCGTCAAGCCGTTTGTCGCGGAGATGATGAACGCGACCGCGATTGCCTTCGATCGAGAAGGACAGATGTACGTTTCTTCGCGCCACGACGGCGCAGTCTATCGCGTGGCACCGAACGGAACCATGACCACGTATGCCGAGGGTATGGGAATCGCCACGGGCATTGCGTTTGATCGGAATCAGAATCTCTACGTCGGCGACCGCAGCGGGACAGTTTTCAAGATTGGTCGCGACCAACAGGTGTTCGTCTTCGCCACGCTGGAGCCGAGCGTCTCCGCGTATCACCTCGCTTTCGGTCCGCAGGGCGATTTATTCGTGACCGGGCCGACCACGTCGAGTTTTGATTGCGTGCACAAAATTGATCCGCAGGGGACGGTGCACACGTTTTACCGCGGACTGGGACGCCCGCAGGGCCTGGCTTTCGATGCGACGGGCAATTTGTATGTGGCGGCTTCACTCTCTGGCAAACGCGGCATCGTGAGGATCACGCCCGACGGAAAAGCCAACCTGGAAGTCGCGGGCCATGGGCTGGTAGGACTGGCCTTTGCACCGGGGCGAAGCGTGATTCTGGCGACCACGGACGCAGTGCATCATCTTTCGTGGAACATTCCGGGGCTGCCACTGCTGCCGGAGTAGCCAAGAGCAGTTTTCAGTTCTGACAGCACTCCGTTCTCAGAAAAATCGCGACCGGTGTTACTAAGAACTGAGAGCTGGTATTTTCATTTACACTTCTAGCCGTGAACGCCGAGATCATTGCGGTTGGCTCTGAGCTACTGACGCCCTTCCGCACGGACACCAACTCGCTCTATCTCACCGAGCAGATCAATCAGTTGGGCGTCGACGTCGTTTTCAAGAGCGTGGTGGGTGATGATTTCAAGCGCCTGGTCGCAGCCGCGCAGCATGCGCTGTTTCGCTCCGAGATCGTGCTGTTCAGTGGCGGCCTCGGCCCCACCGAAGATGACCTCACTCGCGAAGCAGTGGCGGAAGCGCTGGGAGTTTCCTTGCGGCGGGATGAGGAAATTCTTGCCGGCATCGAGCGGCGCTTCGCGGCGCGAGGCTGGAAAATGTCCCCGAACAATGCCAAGCAGGCGGACGTTCTCGACGGGGCTGTGGTGCTACCGAACGCCAACGGCACTGCACCGGGACAATGGCTGAGCGGCAAGTTTGACGGGCGCGAGCGAATCGTCATCCTGTTGCCAGGGCCTCCGCACGAACTGAAGGCTTTGTTCGAGGCAGAGTGTCGCGAGCGATTGCGGGCGAAATTGCCAACAGCATTCTTGGCGACTCGCGTATTGAAGGTGGCGATGCTGGGCGAATCTCATGTGGATGCGCGCGTGGCGCCCATCTACAAACGCTACACCGACGTGCAGACCACCATTTTGGCGGGCGCGGGTGAGATCCAACTGCATTTCAAGGCGCGCGCCGGAACTATGGAAGCGGCGCAAGCGCAGGTAGACGAAGCGTCTGATGCGGTTGAGGAGGAGCTCGATGATGCAGTGTACTCGCGGAACGGCGAGTCGCTCGAACAGATCGTCGGCTACTGGCTGCAGATGCGCAACGCCACGCTGGCCGTCGCAGAATCGTGCACCGGCGGTCTGCTGGGAGAGCGCATCACGTCGGTCCCGGGCAGTTCGCGGTACTTCGCGGGCGGCGCGATCGTCTATGCGAACGCGGTCAAGACGGACCTGGCAGGCGTGCCTGCCGACATGATTGAACGTCATGGAGCGGTGAGCCGCGAAGTGGCGGCAGCGCTGGCGGAAGGTATCCGCTATCGATGCGAGGCCACGCTCGGGATCGGGATCACCGGAGTGGCCGGGCCTGCCGGAGGAACACCAGAGAAGCCCGTGGGATTGGTCTTCCATGCTTTGGCGAGCGACGGCGGGACGGAAGTGATCGAACGGAACTTTCCCGGTGATCGCAAGCGCATCCGTTGGTTCGCCACGACGCTGGCGCTGGACATGGTGCGAAGGAAGTTGATGGAATAGGAGCTTCGGGCCGCGAGCTTCGAGCTTCGAATCAGGAGAGATAAGCTAGTGGCTCGTAGCTCGCAACTCGAACTCACTTATGCGCCTTTTTGTCGCTCTCGATATCGACGACGGCATCCGCAACCGCATCGCCCGCTTTCTCGACGGAGTGCGTGGATTTGCTCCGGACGCGCGCTGGGTGCGGCCGGAATCGCTGCACGTCACGCTCAAATTCATTGGAGAGAAATCCGAGGAAGAGGTCGAGAAGATCAAAGTCGTGCTGAAAACGATTGAGTCCTCCGCCGTGGAACTGATCTTTCGCGGCTACGGATTCTTCCCGGGAGCGCGCGCGCCCCGAGTATTCTGGGTTGGAATTGAGGACGGTCCGAAACTTACTTCGCTAGCGGCAACCGTGGATGAAAAGCTGGTGGCACTGGACATTCCGAAAGAGGAGCACGCTTATAACGCGCACCTCACGCTGGCGCGTGGTGCGGGAGGGTCGGGCTCGCCGCGCCGGCAGAAAGGCGACCATCCGAACCGCAACTTTCAGTACTTGCAGGAAAAACTGGCGGCCCTGCCTGCGCCCGACTTTGGTACGATGACAGCCCACGAGTTTTTCCTGTACCAGAGCCAGCTTTCGCCCGCGGGCTCAAAGTACACGAAGCTGGCGGGATTCGCTCTGCCCTAGCGCAACTTACTTCATGCCCACGTTCCTTGTCATCGCCGCCGCGAGCTACCTGCTGGGATCGATTCCCTTCGGATATCTTCTTGTGCGCATCTTCCGCGGCGAGGATGTGCGACAAAGCGGCAGCGGAAATATTGGGGCGACGAATGTGTCCCGCAAGTCGCCGGCGCTGGGAATCGTCACTTTGTTGCTTGACGCTCTGAAAGGGACCGCCACGGTTGGGCTGGCATATTCGCTTTCGGGCCGCATGTCTGGCGGTGCCCTGCCTTATCGGGCGATGTCGTTGGCCGCGCTCTGCTCGGTCGTGGGCCACATCTTTCCGGTGTGGCTGAAGTTTCGCGGCGGAAAAGGAGTGGCCACCGGCTTAGGCTCATTCCTGATAATCGCGCCTAAGGCGGTTCTCGTGGCTGCGGGCATCTTCGTTGTGGTGGTGGCCCTGTTTCGCTACGTCTCGCTGGGATCGATTCTTGCGGTCGCGGCCTTTCCGCTGTTGGTATACGGCATGCACTCCTATGGGAATGCGCCCCTGGCGCTCGCCTTCATGGCCGCCACTTCCCTGCTCATCATCGCACGGCATCATGCCAACATCCGGCGATTGCTCACAGGAACAGAAAATCGCATGGGAGCCAAGCGGGCATGAGCGAGATCGCAATCATCGGCGCGGGCGCGTGGGGCACGGCGCTGGCGATTGTTTTGGGGCGCAAGGAGACTCACCGGGTCCGGCTCTGGGCCCACGAAAAGGAAGTTTGCGAGAGCATTGCACAACGGCGTGTGAACGAGAGATTCCTGCCCGGCCAAACCATTCCGGCCTGCGTAACGCCTTGCAACGATCTCGCGGAAACACTTGCCGGCGCCGCCAGCGTGGTGAGCGTGATGCCTTCGCAGCATTGCCGCGGTCTGTTTGAACGAATGCGGCCGCACCTGCGCCCGGAAACCATGATCGTAAGCGCGACCAAAGGACTGGAAGAAACTTCCCTGCTGCGCATGACCGAGGTGATCGCCCAGGTCGTCGTGAGCGGCGGCCGGCCTACGCCACGGATCGGCGCGCTCAGCGGTCCATCGTTCGCACTGGAAGCGGCGCGAGGAGACCCAACCGCGATCACCATCGCTTCGCAGGATGCGGAACTCACACGCTCTATCCAGCTGGAGTTCAGTCATGCCAGCTTTCGCGTTTATACCAACGAAGATCCAATTGGCGTGGAACTCGGTGGAGCGCTGAAAAATACGATCGCGATCGCGGCCGGCGTCAGTGCGGGGCTTGGCCTGGGACACAATTCCGCGGCCGCCCTCATGACGCGAGGTCTGGCCGAGATGACGCGGCTGGTGGTGGCCTGTGGCGGCAAGGCGGAAACCATGGCGGGACTCGCGGGTTTGGGCGACCTGGTGCTGACTTGCACGGGAGGCCTTTCCCGCAATCGCAGCGTGGGCGTCGAACTTGGCCGCGGGCGAAAGTTACCGGAGATCCTCGCCGGGATGCATGGCATGGTTGCCGAGGGCGTATTTACGACGACAGCCGCGGTAGGGCTGGCGCGGGCACGCGGGGTTGAGATGCCCATTACCGAGCAAATGTACGCCATCCTGCACGAAGGCAAAGATCCGCGCGCCGCCATTGTCGAGTTGATGAGCCGCAGCGGCAAGAGCGAGACGCTAAGGAACTAACGGCAAAAGCGGCTCCCGGCTTCCGGTTCACACAGAGTTTTCTTGCCAAACCCGCGCCAGACGCCGGTTTTGACTGGTACTTTGGTAATGACGAAACCTACGGTTTTCGCCTTCCCGCGCACCTTCCACATTAAAATTCTATAGATACCCGTGAAACCCGCCGCTACTTCGACCGACGGCACTCGCGAGCTGAGCCCCGGGAGCGACTCGCCTTCTACCTCCACCAATCCGGCGCGCATCCCCATTCTGTATGTGATCCTCGGCGTGCTTCTGGTGATCAGCATCGTCCCCATGTATTTCTATTCCGCACAAGTGGAGGCCATTAACCGCGACCGGCTCAAGACCAACGAGATGCTGCTGCAGAATACGGTGACGCGCTCGCTGGCCGACGATCTTTCGCAGCACGAACGCTCGCTGCGAATGATGCTGGCCAATCTTTCATCGGCCATTCAAGTGGCGAGCGGAGGCGATATCGGCAGCAAGAACATTGAAGCGCCCGAGTTGCGCGCGCTGCTGGAAAACTTTGTTTCTTCGTCCGATGAACTGGCCTATGCCACGCTGCTCAACTCCGAGGCGAAAGGAATTTCCGCCGGACGCATAGCGCCGGACGCTTTCCTGCAGCGCGAGTTGCAACATGCTTATGACGCCGCCCGCGATGGCCGCGCCTACAACGGGCAGGCGCTGCAGGTGGAGGACGGCAAATCCTCGCGCACCGTTGTGCTGGTGAGCAGTCCGGTCAGCTATGGCGGACGTTTTCTGGGTATGGTGGGCGCCGTGGTCGACCTGCAATTCCTGATTCGCCGCCTGCAGGAAGTCAGCGGCGGCGGCCTGATTCCTTACGTCGTGGATGCTCAGGGGCGGCTGGTGGCTGCCGGAACTGCGCAGTATGTGACCGGCCAGGACATGAAAAACTTGGAGATCGTGCGCAATTTTGTGGACGAGGGCAACAAGGCACAGTTGGCCGCCACCAAAGAATTCGCCGTCCGCGAGGGCAAGAATAACATTGAAATGCTCGGCACCTACAGCCCGGTCACGGCACTGGATTGGGCGGTGGTGGTGCAGAAACCGCAACTGGAGGCCTACCGTGGCGTTTATGAGATGCAACGTACGGCGCGCCTGCTGGCGCTCCTGGCCGTGCTGTTGAGCATCGGCGTAAGCATTTTCGCGGCCCGCAGGATTACGAATCCCCTGCAAGTCCTGACGCAATCCAGCCGCGCCCTGGCGCGCGGTGATTTCTCGCAACGCGTGCATTTGTGGAGCCGCACCGAAATCGGCGAACTGGCCGAGACTTTCAACACCATGTCGCAAGAACTCGAACAGTTCGTCGAAGATCTGAAGCGGGCGGCGGAAGAGAACCGCGCGCTATTCCTCGGATCGATCCAGATGCTGGCAGGCGCGGTCGACGAAAAAGACCCTTACACTCGCGGCCACTCCGACCGCGTGACGCGCTACTCGCTGATGATTGCCAAGGAAATGAAACTGCCTGCACCGTTCATGGAGACGCTGCAGATTTCCGCGCAGCTGCATGACGTGGGCAAAATCGGCATCGAAGACCGCATCCTCAAGAAGCCGGGTGCGCTGACCGCGGAAGAATTTGAGGTCATGAAGACCCATACGACCAAGGGCGCCAACATACTGCGTCCGGTGACGCAGCTCGCCGAGATGCTCCCCGGCATTGAACTGCATCACGAAGCTCTCGATGGCCGTGGCTATCCTTATGGACTCAAAGGAGAGCAGATTCCACTGCTGGCACGCGTGATCGCCGTAGCTGACACGTTCGATGCCTTGACCACTAACCGTCCATACCAGGGCGCGCACACTCCGGAAGAGGCGTTGAAGATCATTCAGAATCTTGCGGGCAAGCGGCTTGATCCCGAGCCGGTGGCGGCGCTGATGGCGGTTTACGGACGTGGCGAGATCCGCATCCAGCGTCTCGCGATCAAGCGGGCGGTGGCCGCGGATGCGGCCCCTAGCGTCCTGCCAGCGGCACCTGCCCCGGCGCTGCCCGCTCCGGAAGCTGCCAACCTCGAAAGAGCCCGCGTCTAAGTCATTCGGCTGGGTCGTCGGCCGCTTACCCGCGACCGCCCTGTGTAGCGCCGCCGTCCTCGGCGGCTGTCGCGGGAGCGTCCTCGCTCCCGCTCTACGACCTGGCAAATGCCGACGCTATCATCCCCCACCGCTATAATCAAGCCTAGGATTCCTCATGATTCAAACTTTGTTCGGCAGTACCGAAGAAAAGAAGACAGGGCTGTTCGAGCGCATGAAGCAGGCGGTCACGCGCACGCGGGAAAATCTCGCCGAGCGCATCGAAGAGGTCGTTGCCTTCGGCAAGGAGATCGACCGCAACACGCTCGACGATCTCGAGGCCACGCTGATCGGCGCTGATCTGGGCAACACGACCACGCAGGAAGTCCTGGGCAAGCTCCGCGACAAGACCGACCGCAAGCAGATCAAGGATGTGCAGGAACTGAAGCGCCTGCTGAAGGAAGAGCTGCTCGCCATTCTGAATACGGCGAACACACGGCCGGTTCAGCGAGTAGACGGAGCACCGGAAGTGATTCTCGTTGTCGGCGTGAACGGTACTGGCAAGACGACGACCATCGGCAAGCTGTCGCAGGTGTTTCGATCGCAAGGCAAGAACGTGCTGCTGTGCGCGGCGGACACCTTTCGTGCGGCCGCCATCGAGCAACTGGAAATCTGGGGACAGCGTACGGGCACGGAAGTGATCAAGACCAAGCCTGGCGGCGATCCGGCAGCGGTATTGTTCGACGCGTTGCAGGCTGCAACAGCGCGGAAGACTGACTACGTGATCGTCGACACCGCTGGCCGCCTGCACACCAAGACCAGCCTAATGTCCGAACTGGAGAAAATGCGCCGCACGGCCCAGCGCATTGTTCCGGGCGCGCCGCACGAGACACTGCTGGTGATGGATGCGACCACGGGTCAAAATGGTCTACAGCAGGCGCGCCTGTTTACGGAGTCGGCGGGCGTCACCGGAATCGTGCTCACCAAGCTCGATGGCACCGCCAAGGGCGGCGTCGTGGTCGCCATCTCGCGCGAGTTGGGACTGCCCGTGCGCTTTGTCGGGGTGGGCGAGAAAGTAGGCGATCTGTTGCCGTTTGACCCCAAGGAGTTTGTGGATTCACTGTTCGAATGAAGGCTGTTTTTCACCACAGAGACACAGAGGCACGGAGAAAAGCATGTCCTGAATATCTTTCTCCGTGCCTCCGCGTCTCCGTGGTGAATGCAGGATTCTATGCCGGACCACTCCACTGACGAGCAGTTCCTGCACCGCGCGCTTGACCTGGCGCGCCAGGGCATCGGACTGGCTTCACCGAATCCTCACGTCGGTGCGGTGATCGTCGATCCTCACGGTAACATCGTGGGCACCGGGGTTTACACCTACGACGGCGTTAAGCATGCCGAAGTGCGCGCCCTCGAGCACGCCGGCGAGAAGGCCCGCGGCGGTACGCTCTACATCAATCTCGAGCCCCACTCGCACCAGGGCCGCACGCCGCCCTGCACCGACGCTTTGATTGCCGCCGGGATTCATCGCGTGGTTGCTTCGATGGCCGATCCGAATCCGAAGGTAAGCGGACGCGGCTTTGAGAAGCTGCGCGGGGCGGGAGTCCACGTGGAAGTCGGGCGACTGGAAGCCGAAGCCCGCCGCCTGAACGAAGCCTTCGCCCGCCACATTCGTCACGGCATTCCGCTGGTGACGCTGAAATCCGCCATGACGCTTGACGGCAAGATTGCTCCGCCACCTGCGGCAGGGCTGGGCCGCTCGACAGGAACTCCCGCTGGCGGATGGATCACAGGCGAAGCGGCGCGAGCCCATGTGCAGCAACAGAGGCATCAGAGCGACGCCATTCTGGTGGGCGTCGGCACCATCGTGGCTGACGACCCGTTGCTGACCGATCGCAGTGGGAATGCGCGGCGGCGTCCGCTGTTGCGCGTGAGTCTGGACTCGAGCCTGCGCTTGCCTTTGGAGTCGCGCCTCGTGCGCAGCGCCCAGCGGATCACGAATGAGGGCGACTTCGCCAGTGATGCGCTGGTCTTCTGCTCCTCGGGCGACGAAAAGAAAAAGAGTGAACTGGAGGCGCGCGGCATTCGGGTCGAGCAACTTCCAGCCGGCGCGGACGGACGGCCAGACATTCACGCGGTCCTGCGTTGCCTGGGGCAGCTTGAAATCACCAGCGTGATGATCGAAGGCGGATCGACAATAAACGGGATGGCGCTAGCTTCCGGAATAGTCGATAAGGTCTTCTTGTATTACGCTCCGAAGATCATGACTGCTGAGAGATCGATTCCATTCGCCGCCGGAGCGATCCACCGCCCAATGGATCAGGCTTTGCAGTTAAAGCATCTCCACCTCCATCGCTTCGGGGAAGATTTCGCGGTGGAAGGGTATTTGCGCGATCCCTACGAGGAATGAATTCTTCGTATGGAGACAACCTTCGCTTGCATTTCGCAGTTCCGTTTTACTTCCCGCCCGTAGTCAGCTTGAGGTTGTCGAAGACACACTGAAATCCTGCGCCATCCGGTGCGGCGCACATGATGCCAACCTCGGCCGTGGCTGCGGGAACCAGGTACCCCATGCGCACGGAAGTGAAGTTCTTTCCGTCTGACGAGCAGAGAGTCTCGAGAGAATCCGGTTTGCGAACCACCCTCCACCAGACCGGCCCGCTGGTTGCGAGATCGTTCATGGTCGACCAGTCGGAGAATTCGCGGGTGAAGACCACGCTGGCATGGCGCGCGTTGTCGAAGAATTCCGTTCCACACTTCACCCAGTTCTGGGCGTCGATCCGCACCATCAGCCCAGCCTGGTCGTACAGCGCAGCGTATTGGCCGGCGACCCGAGCCTCGAAAATAAAATCTCCGCTGACTGGCAGATGAAGGAAGTGGCCGCTGTCGGTGATGTATCCATAAAAAGTCTTCCGCCAGAAATCTGTCTTCGGCCGCGCCTGCACCGTTAGCTTATTCCCTGAGATGGCCGACGACGCGGGCTCATTCAGCCATTTCATGCGGCGGAGCAGTTCCTCACCCAACGATGCCTCGTCAGAGGAGTCTGTGTCCCGAAGAATCCTGTTGCCCAACAATGTCACCCCTGTAAGAGCGAACACTTGGGTGGTGAACTGGCGGCGGCTCGTATAGTGCATGGCGGTTCCTCCCGTACGCAATCGATTTTCTACAAACCAAGATACCCGTTCTACCTTCGGAAGCATAGGCTCGCAGAGGAGTTGCCAGGAAATGTTTCACTCTGTGTCTCCGTGCCTCCGTGGTAGGTTTATGATGTTTTGTCCATTGCCGAGAGGTCCTCATGTTCACTGGAATCGTTGAAGAAGTAGGACGCGTCACCCGCATCGAACAGCGCGGCGAAAACCGCCGCATCACCATCACCGCCGAGAATGCTCCAAAGGAACTAAAACCCGGCAACAGCGTCGCGGTTAGTGGAGTTTGCCTCACCGCCCTCGACATCAAGCCGGGATCGTTCTGCGCCGATCTGGCTCCCGAGACCTGGGTGCGCACGTCATTTTCGCGCATGCACGAGGGCGCGCTGGTCAACCTGGAGTTGCCCATGAAAGCCGACGGCCGCTTCGGCGGGCACGTTGTGCAAGGCCATGTGGATGGCGTGGGCAAGTTCATCGCCCTGGAGCGCATCGCGGACTCGGAAAACTTTTGGCTGCGCATCGAGTTGCCCCATGACGTCGAGAAATACACCGTCTATAAGGGCTCGATCTCGATTGAGGGCATAAGCCTCACGGTGGCGAAGCTCGAAGGCGAAAGCTGCACCATTGCCATCATTCCGCACACGGTCGAGATGACCAACCTCAACTCCCTCCGGCCGGGCGACCCGGTCAACCTGGAAGCGGATCTGATCGCGAAGTATGTCGAGAAGATGATGAGCAACGAGAGGGCGGAGGGTTCTCTCAGCTTGGAAGAGTTGGTGGAGCAAGGGTTTTGAAAGCAGTGGTCAGTGGCTAGTGGTCAGTGATTCGACCCTCATCGTCAGGACGTGACTTCATGACTGTGCAGGACGGCAGAGTGGTGCCGTCTCCGCAACCGGTCTCGGCAAGCAATGCCGGCCTTTGCGGCGACTGCGCCCACGCCCGGCAAATCATATCCGACCGCGCTTCGAGTTTTCTGCAGTGCCAGCTATCGTTCACCGATCACCGTTTTGAGAAATATCCGCGGCTGCCGGTTCTGTCTTGCAGCGGCTATGCCAGGCAACGAGGACTGTGACTGGAACCACTGTCTGATTGTTTTACTGACCACTGGCCACTGAACACTGGTCACTGCCTCAGGCTTCCAGCTTCAGTTCATCCAATTCCAGGAACTCCTGCACGATTGGCTCGGTGGATTTTTCCATCTCCGCCGAGGTGCCAAAAAAAATCGCCTTGCCCTCATACAGAAAGACCACGCGGTCGGCCAGCTTCTTGGCGAGGCGCATGTCGTGGGTGACTACGATGCTGGTCAGGTTCAGCTGAATCTTGAGCCGCTTGATGAGGTCGCCGAGCAGTTGCGCCATCAGCGGATCGACCATGGTGGTGGGCTCATCGTAGAGCACGCATTCCGGCCGCGCCGCCAGCGCCCGCGCAATGGCCACCGAGCGTTTCATTCCAGTCGACAAATCCGAAGGCAACAGGTCGCGCATCTCCTGCACGCCCACCATCTTCAGCAATCCGTCCACGATCTCGTAGATCTGCTCTTCGCTCAGATCTCTGCTCTCGCGCAGAGGAAACGCCACATTCTCGCCGACGGTGAGGGAATCAAACAGCGCTCCGTTCTGAAAAACCATGGTGACTTTCTTGTGAAGCGCTTCCATCTGGGCTTCCGAAAAGTCGGTAACATCCTCGCCTGCGACGATCACGCGGCCAGAGTCGGCCTTGAGAAAGCCCATCAGCAGTTGCAGCGAAACCGACTTGCCTACGCCGCTACGCCCGAGGATGCACACGGTCTCGCCGGGCATGACGTTGAAGCTAACCCGATCGAGAACGACCTTTTCGCCGAAAGCCTTGGACACCTCGCGGAATTCGATGTAAGGCTGCGGGGCTGCGGCGGGCGCGGGTTGGTTCTCGATACTCATAACAACAACGATGAAGGGCGGTCAGGCCCGACGCTGTTCTGCCTCCAATTCCTCAGGCGTATTCAGGTTGCGAAAGATCGCCGGCGAGAATCCGGCAGCCTCCAATTCTTCCAGATTGATCACACGGATGCGAACTTCATCAAACAAGCAGTCAATGCGGCTTTGTCCGGCGCGCAAGGCCTTCTCGGCGGCTTCGGCGAATTCCCGGCGGTAGATGGCGCATAGCGGTTGCCAGCCCCCGTCGCCGCGCGGAACAACCACGGTGGCCTCGGGTAAGCTTCGCGCTTGGCCGACCAAATATTGCAATAGAGCCCATGAAACAAATGGCGTATCCACGGCGAGTATCACGTTGAGCTCCGACCCGGAAGCCCGCAGTGCGGCATGGATTCCGCCCAGCGGCCCGCAGTCGCGGAACACATCTTCCACCACCGGGGCAAACGGCGCGAACTTCTCGCGACTTCCCACGATGCGCACGTCGGCGGTGACCGAGCGAGCCAGGTCGAGCGCCCGCGCCAGCAGGGTGCGGCCTTCGTAGTCCACAAACGCTTTGTCCGTGCCCATGCGCGTGCTCTCGCCGCCGGCCAGGATGAATACAGCCACGTCAGCCGAACCGTACATGGGGCGATGATACACGGAGTCGGCTTGTGTCCTAAATTCCTTAATACGGAGGACACAGAGTCACACGGGGTAAGGAGCGGACGGTGATTAGGTAGGAATCCGAGGCGATTGCAGTTGTCTCTCGGTCAGGCAGACACCGCCCTCCCTTACGTTAGTCCCGCCCCAGAATCGGTTAAGAAGATTCGTACGGGCACTCCGTCATGCGCTGCGACCGTAACACCACACCAACTTCAGCATCTTGGAAATTCACAGCGTAACCGATTGCACTGTCTGGTCTTACATCTCCAACCTCGTCAACAGTGCACGAAAGTAACCTACCCAAGAACCCCACTTCGGGAGATGATCAGGGTTCGGGCGCCCTTTGGGTCCGGAAGTAACCATCATGCCGCAGAAAATCATGGATGTTCTTATGCTCGGGCGTTGTTCTCACGAGTTCTCCTGGCCACGGCGCGGCGCTGACGGAGACTACTATCAGGTTTGTCTTTTGTGCGCCGCTGAGTACAAGTATGACTGGACCACCATGCGCCGGACTCAGCGCGTGGAGCATGCCAAGCCCGAAACCATCGTCCGGCGCAGTCATACGCGGGAGAAGCGGCCGTCCTGGACGCCGCGCGCCCGCCGCCTGAAGCTCGACCTGGCACTTCGTTATCGTGTCAATAACACCAGCACCTGGTACGAGGGCACCATCGCAAATCTGAGCCAGACTGGACTGTTGTTTCAGGGACCGCAACAGCTGCCCGTGAATGCCCTGATCGAGCTGGTCTTTGAGATGCCAGAAGAAATCTCCGGCCAGAAAAACCGCAACGTGCTGTGCCAGGGCCGCGTGATCCGCTCCAAGGATTTCCACGAGAAGGACAGCCAAGGAAAGGAAGCCCCGGAGCCGGAGAAGGACGCGGAAGCCGGAGCCGGCCTTTTGGCCGCCTCTATCGTCGACTACAAATTCATCCACTAGAACATCAGCCATGCGGCCGGCTCCCCTAGCGGAACACCTGCTGGTTTGCCCGTGACCCGTTCAAGACTCGGTACGTCTTCCCGCTGAAATCACTCGTGCACGAATACTTCCGAGCATCTAAACTGTAGGCGGGCATCGCGGCCCTTCACCCCAGCTAAGTCTCAGGAGTCCGGTCATGAACAGAGTTTCCCTGGTCCTTGTGTTTTTTTTCGCGGCAATCCTGACCTCGAGTGTGGGCTGCGACAGGAAGCCGGACGATGCAAAGATTTCCAGCGACATCCAAGGCAAGTTCAGCCAGGACTCTGGCCTGTCGTCCAAACAGCTCACCGTGCAAGCCAACAATGGAGTGGTGACGCTAGCCGGCTACGTCGATAACGACGCGCAGCGTGAGGCCGCAGCCCGGCAAGCGGCCTCAGTGGAGGGCGTGAAGGAAGTCGTCAATAATCTGCAAGTGGGTACTGCGAAGTCCACGCCGGCGCCCGCAGCCAAGACCGCTGAAACCATATCTCCGCCATCACTGAAGCAGAACGACAAGCCAGCGGCCGGCAAGAAGTCGCGTCAGTCGAACGCCTCTGCAGACACGGCGATGAACAATGGTTCGCCCGCTGCTTCCGGTGGCGACGCGATGGCTGAAAATTCCCCGCCGCCAGCGCCGCAGGACACTCCTCCCGCCGACGTGGCGCCATCGACTCCACCCCCTCCCCGACCGCCTCAGAAGGTGACGATTGAACAGGGCACACAGATTACGATCCGCCTGATCGACAGCATCGATAGCGAGAAGAATCAGGTCGGGGACACTTTTCACGCCACGCTGAACGCTCCCCTCTCGGCCGAGGGGATTGAAGCCATTTCGGCGGGCACCGACGTCAGCGGACACGTTGTCGAGGTCAAGAGAGCGGGCAAATTCGCAGGGCAGTCGTTGGTGGTGCTGCAACTCGACAGCATCACGGCGAACGGTAAGAGCTACAACCTGGAGACTGACCAGTACCGGAAAGAAGGCAGCTCGCGCGGCAAGAACACAGCCGAGAAGGTGGGTGGCGGCGCAATCATTGGCGGCCTCATTGGCGCAATCGCAGGCGGTGGGAAGGGAGCCGCCATCGGCAGCGCAGCGGGCGCCGGCGTGGGCGGCGGAGCACAGGCCGCCAGCAAGAGCCAGCAGATCAAGCTGCCTTCGGAAACCGTGCTGAACTTTACCTTGCAGGCCCCGGTCACGGTGGTGAAGTCACCAGACCCAAATGCCGGCCGTCAGAGGTTAAGCGACTCGCAGTAGGAGAATCTGTCATTGCAGTTCCGTTTTTCCGAACACGCGAGCCACTTCTTCGTTCTCGTGCGGTGTCAATCCCACGCGCTAGGAATCACGTCGTATTTGTAAGAAAAATCTAGCCATCCCGAGGTCTGTCTCGCGCGGTCTGTTCTGACTCTGTAACATCCAACATTTTTTTGTTCCGCTGGAAAGAATTTGCGCTACAAACCCCGACACTGATTTCGGCACCCCTGCGCCCGCGCTGTCCGGACTCAGTTGTACGTACCGCGCCATTGCGGTCCCTGGCCATAACCCAAGAGCGCTAAGGAGGAGCCTTGCTCCGCCCAACGGATATCCCTGCTCTGCGCGGGGAAAGCAACCACCCATTCCCTCCGCTTGTCCCCCAGGAAATCTGTCTCCGGAGGCGAGTCAGGGAAGACACGTCCACAAGGAGGACTCGTGATCAAGACAAGTAAGTTCGCATCAGTTTTGACCTTGGCGGTGCTGTTCCTCGTTGGAATGGCGCTCGCTCAGACCGACCCCGGAGTGCAGAGTGCTAACCGTGGCACCGGTGCGGCACTTTCTTCGGTGATGGCAAACAGCCCCAATGGGATCCTGTCGTTTTTCACCGACGGTCAAAACCGCTTCCAGGATGTGGAGTCCGTTTCCGGCAGCCCGAACGGCAACAATGGCCTGGGACCGCGGTTTAACTCGAACAGCTGCAGTTCCTGCCACGCGCAACCTGCCTTCGGCGGTGCTGGTCCCGCCGTCAACCCCCAATTCCAGTTCACCAGCAACGGGGTCGCGCCGGGCAACACCATGCCGTCTTTCATTACGGCCAATGGGCCCACCCGTGAAGCCCGGTTCCCGTTCTTCTTTAACAGCAACGGCACCGTCAACACCAGCGAGCCCAATGGCGGAGTGGAGGACCTGTTCACCGTCACTGGCCGCTCCGATGCCGGCGCCTGCAACAACAGCACCACGCTGCCGCAGCCCAGCTTCGCGATTGCGGTGCAGGAGAACGATGTCATCTTTCGGATTCCCACGCCGGTCTTCGGCGCGGGCCTGATCGAGAACCTGGATGACTCAACCCTGTTGAACAACCAGTTGAAGAACCTCAACAACAACCTTGGCATTTCCGGCACTTTCAATCACAACGGCAACGACGGCACCATCAGCCGCTTCGGTTGGAAGGCGCAGAACAAGTCGCTACACATCTTCGCCGGCGAGGCTTACAACGTGGAGATGGGCATCAGCAACGAATTGTTCCCGCAAGATCGTCCGCTGCCCGGAGAAGACCAGCTTCAGACCGGACTGCCCTCGACCTGCCTGAACCTTAGCGGAAGCGGCTACCCGGAGGACACGTCCAATCCGGCGGCGTCGCCGAACGCGGCGGTTCTCGATGACGTCTCGGCGTTTGCCAACTTCATGCGCTTCCTGGCTCCTCCGCCAACCGGCGGGGTTGTGCTGAATGGACAGCAGGTCAGCTCGAGCTCAATTTCCGCCGGCAGTTCCTTGTTTGTGTCGATTGGCTGCTCGGTCTGTCACAATTCGTCGCCCGGCAACACGCAAGTGTCGAACTTCACCTCGTCGTTGAGCCAACAGCCGGTGAATGCGTTCTCTGATATTGAGATCCATAACATGGGCACGGGCTTGGCCGACAACGTCTCGCAGGGAGGCGCGGGCGGCAACCAGTTCCGTACCGCGCCTTTGTGGGGCCTGGGACAGCGTATCTTCCTGCTGCACGATGGCCGTACCACGAACCTGATCACCGCCATCCAGGACCATGCGAGCCACGGCAGTGAAGCCACCTTTGTGGAGGAACAGTTCTTTAACCTGAACTCCACGCAGCAACAGGAAATACTGGATTTCCTGCGCTCGCTGTAGTCGCTTTAACAGCCTGTCTGGCGAGATACGAAAGTGTCTCGCCAGATTTTTCCTGGTTACAGAATGATCCCGCTGGCTGATGCGGGCCATCTGTCAACAATTTCTAGGGGTTGAAGGAGACATATGGGCTATCGATTTTTGTGTTCCTGGGTCCTTCTCACATTGTCCATTTCGTTGCTGGCGGGGGGCCAAGGCGCCAAGCCGCAAGCTCCACCTAGAAACGGCGGCGACTTTTCCAATAACGCGCAAGCCGTCACGAAAGTGCCCACCGGAGTCATCCTGGTGAAAGGCGCATGGTCGAGTGCCAGCGATTCCGTGACTCCCATACCGGAAGGCGGGAACGTGGCCAACAACATTTTCACTAACCAGTATTTTGGAATGAGCTACGCGGTACCTCCCGACTGGGAAGAGAAATACAAAGGGCCTCCTCCGTCGGACAGCGGTCGCTACGTGCTGATGCAACTCCGGCCTGCCGACACATTCAAGGGACCTGCTCGCGGAAGTATCCTGGTCACCGCCCAGGACATGTTTTTCACGCCGTTCCCGACAGCCAACGCTCTGGATCTGGTGAATTACTCGAAGAACCATTTGCAGGCCGACTATAAAGTGGAAATGCCGCCCACGCCCACCAAGATCGCCGATCGCCCTTTTACCTTCTTTGCATATTGGTCTCCGATCGCGGAGCTGCATTGGTATGTTCTGGCCACTGAAATCCGCTGCCACGCCGTGGAATTCGTTATGACCAGCCGTGACCCAAACTGCTCGAGAACCTGGTCCTCAACATAGACAAGATGAAATTACCGGCGGAAGCCAGTCCCACAGCAGGAACAGGCGGAGGCGCAAATCCGGTGTGCATCAAAGACTATGCAACGGACGAAAACACGATTACTCGGGTTGACCCGGTCCTTACCGAACACAGGTTTAACCCGGTTCCGGTGCGAATCATCATCGATAAAGAAGGCAAAGTAAAACACATTCACTTTCTCAGCGCCTTCCCCGATCAGGCGAAAGCCATCACCGACGCACTCGGAAAATGGAAGTTCAAGCGGTGCCTGCGGGACGGGAAGCCGGTTGAAGTGGAAACCGGCCTCATGTTTGGGCAAGTGACATATCCGATGGCGCACCGATCCGAGGACAGCGCGACCGAGTGATTCATCGAGTGCGCTTCGCCTACAGTAGGGCGCAGGCTTTCCGCACTCTCGTGTCAATTCGCGGCCGTGGTCGCTTCGTCGTACACTTTGGAGGCACGATGATCGCTCCCCATGCCTCCCATCACGGCGTTGTTGCACACCGAGAACGATGCCTTACGCCTGGGGCGGACGCTCGAAATGTTGCTTCCCTGCCACGACCTTCTGATTGTGGACCATCACTCCACCGATGCCACGCTGCGCGTCGCCCGCGAATACGGAGCGCGCATCGTGACTGCAGACAGCCAGACTGGGGCGAATCATTATCTCGATCTGGCTGGCTCCGACTGGATCCTCTGTATGGAGCCCGCGGAGTCCATCACCGAAAGTCTGCAGGCAAGCCTGTTCGAATGGAGTGCGTTGGCGGCCCCTGCCCGCGGGACCGCTTTTTCGGTGTTCGTACGGGAGCAGACGGGGGAGAATTGGCTGGAGTTGCCGGCTCCAGAAACGCGCCTCGTTCCGCGTGACTGGACCCGGTGGCAGGGACAACTCCCCGCGCCAGAACCCTCCGCGATCGCGCTCGAGGGCGAGTTGTTGCGCTTTGCTTTGCCGTGAGAATCGCGAAGGTTAACTGCCACAGGTTCCGGTGATTCAGGTCACAGTGGGGCTGCAGTGCGGGGTCTAGACTAGTCTGTTGTACAATTGCGACTTCCCGATGGAGGAATTATGCGCACCATGAAGATTTGCTTTGTGGCTGCGATTCTGCTGGCGGTTGTTTCTTTCGCCGCTGCTCAGGATCAGAAGCCAACCGTAACCGTGAAGCACGTACCCATCACCCCAACTTCGGCCACTTCCGGCAAGGACATGTTCAACAACTACTGCGCCAGCTGCCATGGCAAGGACGGTAAAGGCAACGGCCCGGCGGCGCCCGCTCTCAAGGCGTCCCCCACAGATCTAACCAAGCTGCCCAAGAAAAATGGCAAGTTCGATGCCGCTCACGTTGCGGCGGTGATCCGCGGCCAGGCTCAAACGCCGTCTCACGGCAGCGAGGACATGCCGGTTTGGGGTCCACTCTTCTCCAGCATCAGCCAGGGCCACGAGAGCGAAGTACAGCAGCGAGTCACCAACCTGGTAGGCTATATCGAGACCCTGCAGGCGAAGTAAGGCGAAATAACCAGAAGGTTCGATGGATGCTACGGTTCCGGGCGTAATCTAGCGCCCGGGACAGCATTCTCCCTATTGTCCGTTTGGACAGTGACTTCAGTACTTAGTCCTCCCTACCCCCGCCGCCTTATAATCCACTCAAGAATCAGAAAGTTCTGCGTTCTCAGAGAGGTGTGCGCGCAAGCGCATTCGCATCCTCCACAGAGCGCCAAGAGACTGAGTGGACCCAGTTTACGCATCGGCGATTTTTGTCCTCGGGCTGTCCTTTGGCAGCTTTCTGAACGTGTGTATCTACCGCCTTCCACTCGATCTGTCGGTGGTAACGCCCCGTTCGGCGTGTCCGCGCTGCAAACAGCCGATCGCCTTTTATGACAACTTGCCGGTCGTAAGCTGGCTGCTTCTGCGGGGCCGCTGCCGCCATTGCCAGGCCAGAATTTCTCCGCGCTACCTTGTCGTAGAGCTCATCACCGCCATTCTCTTTCTTGGCTGTTACGCCTATTTCGGATTCACTCTGGCTACGCTGAAATACTGCGTTTTCGGATTTCTCCTGCTCGGCCTCATCTTCACCGACGCTGAAACCAAACTGCTGCCGGATAAGCTGACGCTTCCCGGCCTCGCTTTTGGCCTCGTGATCAGCTTGTTGGTTCCCGTGCACGACCTGGCTTCGCAATTCCTGCCGGGAATGCTGAACCTGCCCTTCAGCGCGGACCTCGCAGCTCATCTGCTCTCGCTGCTCGATTCCCTGCTGGGTGCGGCCCTGGGTGCTTCGTTCATTTACGGCGCGGGAGCGGCCTACTTGCGCTGGCGCGGCGCCGAAGGGATGGGCTTCGGCGACGTAAAACTGATGGCGATGGTGGGCGCTTTTCTCGGCATCAAGCTCACGATTTTCACGATCTTCGCCGCGTCGCTGGCGGGATCGCTGTTTGGCCTGACGACCGTGCTCGTGGTTTGGATCAAGCGCACTCACCGCTTCACCCGCAGGCTGGCCAACCTGCAGGCCGCGCGCCGCCGGGGATGGCAGTCGGCGCAGATGGTCTATCGCCATTATCAGATTCCCTTCGGGGTTTTCCTGGGCAGCATGGCGCTGCTGGCGTTGTTCGTGGGCAACCAGTTCTTGAGTTGGTATGGGAGGTTCTGGTGGTAAGGCTGCTGACTAATCCGCTGGTGTTGAAGGCCACGCTGGTGTTGTTCGCGGCGGGTGCCGCGTTCGTAGTAGCCATCTGGCTAATGCGCCGCGTGCGGCAAAACATTGCCGCCGAGGCGGATCTCGATTCTGCTGCCTCGTCCAAGCTGGAAGCTCTGCCCTTCCATCTGTATAACACCGTCATCCAGCAACTGAAGCAGCAGAAGCACGAGTTGCAGGTGCAGACGCTGGCTGAACAACGCCGCGCCCGCACCACGGAAAATTTCAGTCAGGCCGTGCTCTCCAATTTGTCGTCCGGCGTGCTGGTGTTTGGTCTAAACGGGCTGGTGAAGCAGGCCAATCCCGCCGCCAAGGAAATTCTTGGCTTCAATTCCCCCTCGGGCATGAGCGCGGAAGACATCTTTCGCAGCGCCGCGGTCTGCTCCGCAAATTCTTCCACCGTCTATCCCGACGGCCTGGGAGATTTGCCGGGGCGGCTCAGCGAAGAAATCCATGCCGTGCTGCGTGAGGGCAGCAAGTGCCGGCAAATCGAGGCCGACTACACCACCCCCGCGGGCCAGAAGCGCCGCATCGCAGTCACGGTTTCGCCCGTGCCCTCGGTGGATGGCAGCCTGCTCGGGGCCGCTTGCCTGATCAGTGATCGCAGCGAATTTGAACAGATCCGCCATCAGCAACAGCTGCATGGCGAGATTTCCGCAGAGATGGCGCTGGAGCTGCGCACTTCTCTAACTACAATCGCCGGCTACGCGCAGCAGTTGGCGCAAAACCGCGATCCGGAACTGGCATCGCAATTGGCCGCCGATATCGCCAGTGAGGCGGCTCGTCTCGACCGCAATATCGGAGGATTTCTGGCCGCAAAACGCACCGCTGCGGGCACGTAACGCAGATGCAACTAAATGAGGATGAACTTATGAAGAGCATCACCTACTTCGGGTTGGTATTCGCATTGTCCACGATCCTGCTGGGTTCTTCGGCTGGGGCACAGGCCCCAACCGCGGCCCCGGATCAAACGCCGCTCGGCGACTATGCCCGGAAAGTCCAAAAGAATTCAGCGGCGGCCGCGAAGCCCAAGCCAAAGATCTATGACAACGACAACCTTCCCACGGACGACAAGCTCTCGATCGTGGGAGCGCAGCCGCCGGCCAATGCCGCGCCTGCCGATGCCGACAAGGCAGCCGCCGAAGCCAAGCCCGAAGATGAGCAGGCAAAGAAACAATCTGTTTGGAAATCCTGGAAAGACAAGCTGACCTCGCAGAAGGACTCGATTGATCTGGCATCGCGCGAGCTCGATGTGCTGCAGCGTGAATACCAACTGCGCGCCGCCGCCATGTACGCCGACGCGGGCAACCGCCTGCGCAACGAACTTCCCTGGGACAAACAGGAAGCGGAGTACAAACAGAAGATCGCCGACAAGCAGAAAGCGGTCGACGACGCCAAGCAGAAACTTGAGGATATGCAGGAGGAAGCCCGCAAGGCCGGCGTTCCGTCCTCAATGATCGACTAGATACACATCTCGCGGCAACATGCATCACGCTGCGGATTCAGCTCAAAGTCAGGCACGAGGAGATGAAGCTTCACTTCGCTCGGAGCCTTTTGTCTCTAACGCTCGGCCGACGGGCAATGCTAAACTGCACTTCTCTCCCGACGCGTTCGCGCCGCCGTTGGCCTTGAGATCCTAGGGGTTCCAAAACCATGAAGTTCCGCATCGGTACGCTTGCCTTTTGTCTCATTGTCGGCCTGGCTCACGCTCAAAAGGCGCCCCCAACCGTTTCCGGTGCATCCTTCAACGGCATATACGCCGCGCAACTCCCCAGCGCAGGTTATGACGTTGACCCCTCCGGCGCAGTTGGCACCAAGCAGTTCATGGAGTATGTGAACACCTATTACCAGGCCTATAGCAAGACCTCGCCTTATACCGCGGTCTGGTCCACGCCGCAATTGTTTACGGCTCCGTTTACCGATGCCGGACTTTCGAACTGCTCCGAGATCACGGGAGATGGCGTGATCTTGTTCGATCACCTGGCCTCTCGCTGGGTAATCGGAGCGCACACTTCCATCCCCAACAAGTACTACTACTGCCTCGCCGTCTCCAGCACGGATGACCTGTCTTCTCCCACACTCACCTGGTACGCCTACGAAATCGCGCTTGATTCCATCCTGGGCAAGAACTCCGAGGGAAACTTCTGGTTCCCGGATTGGCCAAAACTAGGCACGTGGGCGGACGCCTACTATCTCACGATCGATCTCAACGACATCAACAACAAATACCAGGAGGTTGGCGTGGTGGTGTGTGCGCTCGATCGCACCAACATGCTCACCGGAGGCACTCCCCGCACGCAGCAGTGTTTCACCAATCCCAACCCGGTCACTGGCGCGCTCTACCTCTCGCACAGCCTGATCCCAGCCGATATTGACGGCACTACGGCTCCGCCTGCGGGACGCGAAGAATATCTGGTCAGCATTCAAAATCCGCCGAACGACGGCAAGACCACCACTTCTAACTATTTCAACCTTTGGGCATTTCACGTGGACTGGAACGTTCCCACCAACTCCACCTTCACCCAGACCACGTTGCCAGAAGCGCCCTACGAGCCCGGTTGCTACAATGCGCTCCAAGTTACCCAAACCGTCTGCGTGCCCGAGCCTTCTACGGGCACTACCGGGCAGCACATTGACTCCGTCGGGGACCGCTTCATGCCCCGCTTTGCCTATCGCAACTTTGGCACCCACGAATCGTTCCTGGTGAGCCACACCGTACAGGTCGGGACCGGCTCCAGCCAGCAGACAGGCGTCCGCTGGTACGAACTCCGCGGCAGCGGTACACCATCGCTGTATCAGGACGGCAACATCAGCTTCGACTCCACCACGTTCCGCTTCGTTCCCAGCATCGCACAGGACCACAGCGCCAATGCCATGGTGGGTTATAGCGTCTCCAGCACCACGGTTCATCCCGGCATTCGCGCCGCAACCTGGAACTTGCAGTCGGTCACCAAACCGAACGAGTTGGGAATCGTTAAGGGCGTCGCCGATGACGAAAGCGATTGGAAGTGGGGATCCTACACCAGCATGACGGTCGATCCGGTCAACGACTGCACCTTCTGGTATACCAACGAATATTTCCCCAAGAACCAGACAGGAACGACCATCGACTGGTACACGCGGATCGCGCACTTCAAGGTTTCCACCTGCAAGTAGTCCGCGGTTCAGGCGATGTGCCGTGCGCACTCCCGGAGCCCGAGAAGTTGTTTCGCATGATGCCGCCCATGCACCAGGTGAAACGCTCTCCACTGGGTCGCGGTTAACGGTCCGAGGATGGGGTGGTCCAGCAACGGGATGCCGTGCCCGAAGCGGGCCTCACAGTCTGCGATGATCGCGTCCATCGTTGCAATCTTCGCTCCCACCTCGCCAAGGACCATCTCCAGCGGCAGTCCTCGGGGCCGCGTCATGGCAGGCGCTTTGCGTCCCTCCGGCATGTGACCGAGCCCCACCACCACAAAAGTCCGCACGCGATGCCTCAAGGAGGCTGGGGTAGCCAGCGGCTTTCCGGCCTCCATCACTCGGTCGAATCCTTTGACGGTTCCGACATAGGTCAGGTACAAATGCTCCAGCACCTCGGCCGCACACCATTTCCCCGCCGGATGCCAACTCAATTGCTCGCGGGACATGCCTCCTACGGCTGACTCCAGCGCGTGCTTCAACGTCTCCAGGCGGGAATCCATCGCAGTACTCTCCTGTTTCCGCGCGCTTCAGGTAGAATGTTGCGCAACAAACAAAACACTTACCGTTATAACAGGAAGGTCGTCATGAAGATGCGGGACTTCGTTCAGCCCGGCACGGCGGTCGTCACAGCAGTGGTTGAATACGGGAAGAAAGACAAGCTGCGGAGCTCGCTCGGTGGACGCGCCCTGGCAGCGGCTTTCGCGGCCGCACTTCTTATGATTCTCGCGCTGCTGGCGGGCTGTAGCTCCAACAGTCCGCAAACTCCCCCGGCCAAGCCGGAAACCAAGGCTCCGGAGTTGCTAACGGGACGTGCGGCCTTTTATAAGGTCTTTATCTCGGCGCGCAATTATGCCGCGGATGTAAAACCATTCCGCATCGAGTCCACTCCTTCGCCTGATGGCAATGGCCTGGATGGCAAGTCGGCCATCTGGCGCTCCAGTTTTGCCTCAGCCACCCAGAAGGGCGTGAAACCTTTTTTCTGGTCGGGCAGCAACGCCCCCGACGCTCCCTCGCGTGGCGTTTCACCCGGCAATGAAGACGTCTACAACCCCAACAACGCGTCTACGCAGGTTTTTGATCCGGCCTTCCTCAAAATCGACTCGGACCAAGCGTTTACCGAGGCTCAAAAACATGGCGGCGACAAAGTCCTGGAGAAGGATCCCACAACCCCTGTGCTGTATGTTTGTGACTGGAACCACAACACCAACGAGTTAGTCTGGCACGTCATCTATGGCTCGTCCCGCGAAACTGCCAAGCTGACGGTTGCGGTCAACGCCTCAACCGGCGCGTTTATCCGCGTGGAGAAATAGGCTTGCGCGCTCGGATGTTTGGAATATTTGCGGGAAGATCAGCAAAACTGCGTTGGGCCTTACTTGCACCGCTCGGCCTGTTCGATCTGGTCCTCGATGGAGCCAAAAAAACGGCACAGCGCGCCGGCCGAGGCGATGGCCCCTTTGAGTATCTGGCGTTCCCCAAAGGAAACGATGTCGGCTACGGAATATTGAAGGCGAAGACGGTCGGCCGCGCACTGCGCGCTCAGCAGTTCTACCTTGGCCGCACGGAGGTCGGACATTAAGCGCGCAATTTCTGTTTGCCGGCTGGATTCATCGTTGAACATCTACTACTCCTCTTTCGCTTGGTTTCCCGCGCTGCGCCCGCCGGAGCCACGGAATTGCGAGGGAGGGCTGTCAACCAACAACCCAGGTGGCTCCGGCGGAACCCAGCCTGCGGATTATGCTTTTGCGAGTGTGAATAAATTGTACGATGTTAGTTAGACATAGTCAAAGTATTTGGACCCCTGCAGTGACACCGGCAGTACGGAGGCGGGCCGTTGCCCAGACAAGCAGATCCGCAACTTGAACAGCGCATTCTTGAGGCTGCCTGCCGGCTGTGGGCCCGGGGCGGCGAAGAAGCCCTCACCATGCGCGCCGTGGCCAAGGCAGCTGGCACCACCACGCCCACGCTCTACGAGCGCTACCACGACCGCGCCGACATTCTCCGCGCTCTGCGGCTGCAAACCCGCCAGGAACTCTTTGCCAGCCTCAGCCGCACCCGCTCCATCACCCAAGCCTGCGAACGCTATCTCCAGTTTGCTCTCGAGCATCGACACGCCTACGAAGTGCTCTTTGACGGATTCGCCCAGCCTCCTTCCCTGCACGAACCTTGGCCCTCCTTCAACCTCATGCGCCTGCGCCTGACCCAGCGCCTGGGCGGAACTTCCCGCCGGCACACTCGGCTGATGCTCTCGGTGTGGTCCCTGATGCACGGCACCGCGATGCTGCTGATTCGTGGAGGGGCATCCGGTTCACTGCGCACACAAATGGTTCACTCCTGTCTGGATGCCGTCGAGGCTGTCATTGCACACGCCGCCCGCACCAAGGACAAGGCATACTCCGGGCCCAAATGGCCAGCTAACCTGATCCTGGGAGAAGCGGCCCAAAGCAAGGTAACCGACGGCGAGGAGGACACCAGGGCGAAGCCTGCCCTCGCGCGGCGAGTCAATTATTCGACGCGCAAGCCCGCAGCGCGGCTCCGCGCCCTCCGTCATCTGGGTTGAATTTCGGTCTCGGCTACTGCGGCGGTTTCGGGTCCGCGGTCTGGGCTTTCAGCCGGTCAATTGCTTTCTGCGCTTCCAGGGCTTGGGGGCCGTGCGGCAGAATTCTGAGATAGCTCTCGTACTCGGCGCGGGCATCGTCCAATATCCCCAATTTTTCCAGACACCCCGCCAGCCGGATCGTCGCCACCGCATCGTTGTCTTTATAGCGTAGAGCATCGCGGTAGCGTTCCTCGGCGGCCCGGTAGTTCTTACGCTTGAAATAAAAGTCGCCCACTTCCACATCCTTCGCGGCCTTATGCGGATCCCAGGTGCGGAACTCGGTGATTCCGCCGCTACCCAGAGATGCCGCCTCCGCATTCGCCACGGCTGCCGAACTCTGCGGATGCGTCTTGGCATCGTCGGCGGGAGGGCTCAAATCCATCTGGGTCTCCTTACTGGAACTCTCGCCGACACCCGATCCCAGATCGTCCACCTGTACGCGATCGGAGCGCGGTGGCTCCATGCTCGGGGTGCGGGCTTTCGGCACTGAGTCCGTGCTATTAGCGTCATCCTCCGGAAAAGGATTGCGCTCAGCCGCGGACGGCTCCTTGCTATTAGGAGTAGAAGATGCGGGCGGAGATGGCTTGGGCGAATCCTGCTGAGCCCACAACACGGCACTGAATACCAGCAACACGCACAACCACAAACAACGTCGCATAGGCTGTATTTTACCGTCGTCACTGGCTCCGTGGAAACCACGCCCTTTCGTGGCCAGAAGCGACTCGCCATCAGCAAAAAAATACAGGCCGCTCAGGGGGAGGCTTTGAGCGGCCTGTTTGGCGAAGTCCTCCGGGGAGGAGGGAAAACTCTTCCAACTACATCGATGACGGATTATTCTGCCCGGTCGTCGTCGGCGCTGTCGTGTCGCCAACCGTGTTGGTCATCAAGCGGACATCGACGCGGCGGTTGTCGGCACGGCCCTGACTGGTCTTGTTCGACTCCACTGGCTTGTCCTTGCCCAACCCGATCACATAAATCTTGTGCGCCGGCACGTTGTACTTCGACGCCAGATACTGAATCACGGCGTTGGCACGGCGCTGGCTAAGATCGTAGTTGTACTCGGCCGACCCCACGGAATCCGTGCTGCCCTCGAGCGCGATGATGTAGCCCTTGGTGCTCGAAATACTGCCGGCTAACTGGTCAAGCGCTTCTTTGGCCTTGGGCGTCAGATTGTCTTTGTTGAAGCCAAACTTCACTGACGTCTCCGCCACCGGGCGATAGTTGTCCAGGTTCGCCACGGTATTGGTGAGCACGCCCACGCGGTTGTTGGCGGCGTCCGCCATCTGCTGAGCGGAAGTCGCACTCTGGCCAGCGGCCTGCGCCTTCTGTTCCACATCGGCCGTCTTGGCATTCACGGCCTGGATGCCGGCCTGCGCCCGGGTATCGACGTCCTTGATGTCCTTGCTGTTCTTCGCGGTCAGGTCATCCAGTTCGTTGGTCTTGTTGATCAGCGGAGTGGTCTGTTGTTTCACGTAGTTCTTGCTGGTGCAGCCAACGGTGGCCGCCATGCTGACTGCCAGGAAAATCGCTAACGAAGTGCGGGTCATAAATGAGGCTCCTTGGATTTCGTGTCTCGGCGCGATCGGGTTCTCCCGCGCGCGGAATTCTTGTCTTGCAGGCCCTGGGAAATCGTTAATGCTTACACATCCCGCGACTACTTTTGCACGGGACGGGCCAGTTTCCCATACAGGAAACTCCCGAGATAAGTATATACGTTTTCAACAGCTTGCGGGTGCCAAAGTGGGAACACCCAATAGACATGACGCTCCCCGGCAACGCAAACCCCACATGGGGAATGGAAATTTTATACAGTGAGGCTCAGATAGGCCTCGGACCTCGATGCTCCCCTTCGGCTCTTCTTCGCGCCCCTCTTGGCACTCTTTTGCGATCTTTGCGGTTAGAGGTTCTTGCTTGAGCAGTCGCCACCGAAACGGCGAGAGACCGTAAAATACAGATTCGTTCCGCATGGATCTCCTCGCCAAAATCCGCACCATCCCCACCGAACCCGGCGTGTATCTCTACAAAAACGCCGAGGACGAAGTCATCTACGTGGGCAAGGCCAAGAACTTGCGCAGCCGCGTGGCCAGCTACTTCCACGAAGGCCGCTGGGAGGACTCGAAGACCGGCACGCTGGTGCGCGAGGCCGTGGACGTCGACTACATCGTGGTCGCCAACAATAAAGAGGCTCTGGCGCTCGAAAACAACCTGATCAAACAACGCAAGCCACGCTTCAACATCCTGCTGCGCGACGACAAGACTTACCCCTACGTGAAGCTCACCCTCGGCGAGCGCTGGCCGCGGGTTTACGTCACGCGTCGCCTGCGCAAGGATGGCAGCGCCTACTACGGCCCTTACTTCCCTGCCAATCTCGCGTACCGCATCGTCGATCTCATCCACCGCAATTTTCTGATTCCGTCGTGCAAAGTCGACCTCACGCGCTTTCACCCGCGACCGTGTTTGCAGTACTACATCAAGCGCTGCCTGGGCCCGTGCGTGAAAGATCTGACCACTCCAGATGCTTATCAGGAAGCGGTACGGGACGTGAAGCTGTTTCTGGAAGGCCGCCCCACGGATCTCAGCAAATCTCTGCACCAGCGCATGGAGCAGGCGGCCGCGGCCGAGGAGTTTGAGCGTGCGGCGAGATATCGCGACCTGATTTCGACGGTCGAGCAACTGCAGGAGCGGCAGCGCATCGCCGCCGCCGAAGGCGACGACGCCGACGTCTTCGGCTATCACTATGAAAACGGGATGCTGGCGGTGAATTTGTTTCACATGCGCGGCGGCCGAGTCGTGGACCGCCGCGAATTCTTCTGGGAAGATCTCCCGGAAGATGTGTGGGTCCGGGTCTCTGACCCGGACGCGGGTCGCAGACCCGCCCCTGCTGCTTCCGAAGCCACCGACGGCTTTGAAAGCAGCCCCGCTGCGCCAGTCCTGGACGGGTCAAAGACCCGTCCCCACACAAGTTCGAGCGCCCCTACGTTTGCAGGCGACGACGCCTTCCACCCCGGTGAGTTTTTCTCCGCCCTTCTCAAACAGCTCTACATCGGCCAGCCTTATGTGCCGCGGAACCTGTACGTCCCGGTGGATTTCGAAGACCGTGAAGCTCTAGAAGACCTGCTCTCCGAACAAGTCGCGGGCGAGGCTGCTCGCGGCGCCCGCATTCACATTCAAGTTCCCCAACGCGGCGACAAGCGTGCCCTCATCGATCTGGCCGGCACCAACGCCAAGCAATCCTACGATCAGCGTTTTCGTGTGCTCAAACCGAACGCCAGGGCCATCCAGGAAGAACTCCAGGACGCCCTCAGCCTGCCCGAATTGCCCAAGCGCATCGAGTGCTTCGACATCTCCCACATTCAAGGCGCGGAAACCGTAGCTTCGATGGTGGTGTGGGAAGACGGCAAGATGAAGAAATCCGATTACCGCAAGTTCATCATCCGCACGGTCGAGGGCGTCGACGATTTCGCTTCCATGCGGGAAGTAGTCACGCGCCGCTACAAACGCCTGCAGCAGGAAGAAAGCAAGATGCCCAGCCTGGTACTGATCGACGGCGGTCTCGGACAACTTCACGCCGCAGCCGAGGCTCTGGAATCGCTGGAGATCATCAACCAGCCGCTCGCGGCGATTGCCAAGCGCGAGGAAATTCTTTACGTCTACGGTCAGGAGAAAGATCCCATCGCGCTTGACCATCACTCGCCGGTGTTACACCTAATTCAACTCATTCGCGACGAAGCCCACCGCTTCGCCGTGACCTTCCATCGCAAACGCCGGCAGATGCGCGACCGCTCAACGGAGTTGTTGGAGATTCCCGGCGTGGGCGAAAGCACGACCCGGCGTCTCCTCGAACACTTTGGCAGTGTGCAGGCAGTGAAGCAGGCTGACCCAGCAGCGTTGTCGGCGGTCGTAACCCGCGTGCAGGCGGAAGCGATCAGCAGCCACTTTCGAAAGTAGCTAAGTCCACGGTGTGACGGCTATTTCGGCACGGGACTGGCGTTTCCTATGTCGAGAACTACTTTCCAGCTTCCATCCTTCTGCTTCTTCCAAATGCTGGTGTACTTGCCGTATTCAATCTTGGCTCCATCTTGCCCGGGCGATTCAAACTCGTAGGTGCCATAGGTATAGCCAAGATCAGCCGATGCGGAGATGTCGGCACCTACGGGTGTCCACGTGAGGCGATTGTTCTTGTCGTCGAGAAAGCTCATGGTCTCCGCAATTTGCGTCTTGCCGTGAATAGCCGGGTTGTTGTTGGGCAATTCAACGGCGTCATCGGCGTAGTACGACATATATCCCTTCGAACCTTTCTCTGCGGCGGCTTTCATAAATTCGCCCTCGAGTTCTTTCAACATCTCGGCAGTCGCCTTCGGTGAGGCCGAAACGGTGGGACGTGTGACCGGCAGCGCGATCATGGCAACCAGAAGGGCGATGACAAGAATCGGCAGAAACGATTTCATACAGCCTCCTTACTACGGCGGGCCCATTCTACGCCGCAAAACCCATTCACCACTGAGAAGCCGAAAGGCTGGGACGGACGGGTCATTTCGAACTCTCTACACACGCGGGAGCTGTGGCAGCACGTCAAAATGCACGTCGCGGGCACACAGAACAAGCGAATGTTGCAGGACGAGGGCCGCGATCCACATATCGTTGGTCGGGATGGGAGTGCCCTGCTTCCGCAGTTGCCGATAAACAGCGCCGTAATGATGCGTGGTCTGTTCATCGGCGTAGAGCACACCGACGCCGGACTTCAGCAGAAAACGGCGCAGGACCACCTCGTTGCGCAGTCCCTGACTGCCTACAGCGAATCCGGCGCGCAATTCTCCCAGCACGATGAAGGGCAGCCAGACTTCATCGGCGAGTTCGACCGTTTCGACAACCGACACATTGCCCCGGCAAAGGTCGGTATAGCGGTTCGTGTCGAGCGCCAGCCTCACCGCCACATCTCTTCCTCGATGGTGTCCTGCGCGGCCAAGGCGCTGTCGAAAGCGGGATCTTTGCGCCAGGTACCCGCGATGTCGGCGAGATCGCGCTGCCGGTCGCGCTCCCCGGTAACGCCGGCACCCCGGGCCAGGGCTTCGATCGCTACCTCGTTCAGGCTCTTGCCCCGCTCCCGGGCTGTCCTGCGGAGGGCCTCGTCCAAACTGTTGGGCACCTTGCGGATGGTGTATTGCATGCATCTATTGTAGGCATTGTAGGCACACGATGCAAGCATAAATTCCCGGCCCAATAGAGCCAGCTGGCTTAATGCAGCCCTGAAGGCCTGGTTCAACTTTTTGTTACACTAGCGGGCATCCCATGAAGCCGATTTTTGCAGCTCTTTTTGCCCTTGTGGCCCTTGCGTCGCTTGCTTCCGCGCAGACGTCGAATCCTCCCGACTTGGCCACCCCCCAGGAAAAACACCTGCGCAACGTGCGCCAGTTGACTTTCGGAGGACAGAATGCCGAAGCCTATTTCTCCGCCGACGGCACCAAGCTGATCTTCCAGTCCTCACACGGCGATGTGAAGTGCGATCAGATTTTCATCATGAACATCGACGGCAGCGACCAGCACATGGTCTCCACCGGCAAGGGACGCACCACGTGCAGTTTTTTCTACCCCGATGGCAAGAAAATTCTCTATGCCTCCACGCACCTGGCCAGCTCAGAGTGTCCCCCGCGTCCCGATTTCTCCAAAGGCTACGTATGGGCGGTGTACGAGGGATACGACATCTTCACCGCAAACCCCGATGGATCCAACCTGAAGCAACTCACCAATAAGGCGGGCTATGACGCGGAAGCCACGATTTCGCAGGATGGCAAGAAGATCGTCTTCACTTCTCTGCGCAACGGTGATCTCGACATCTATTCCATGGACGCCGATGGCACTCACGTCAAGCAACTCACGCACGAGTTGGGCTATGACGGCGGGCCAACCTTTTCTCCCGACCGCAAGACGATTGTGTACCGGGCCTACCATCCCCAGGGCGAGCAGGAAATCAAAGACTACAAGGAACTGCTGAAGCGGAATCTGATTCGGCCGACGTCACTGGAGATCTGGATCATGAAAGCCGACGGGAGCCACAAGCGGCAAATCACCAACCTGGGCGCGGCCAGTTTTGGCCCGGCATTCTTCGCCGACGGTAAGCGCATCATCTTCTCCTCGAATTATGATCCCGACACTCATGCCACCGGCGGCATGGGAAATTTTGAGCTGTGGGCGATCAATCCGGACGGCAGCGGGCTGGAGCGCATCACTTACAGCGACGGCTTCGATGGCTTCCCCATGTTCAGTCTGGATGGCAAGAAGCTGGTCTGGGCCTCCAACCGCAACGCCAAGGCGCCGCACGAGACTAATATTTTCATTGCGGATTGGGTGCCGTAGGGCAATTGTTTGTTGATAGCAGTATTGCATTGTTGATTCGACTCGTATGAAGCTTCGCCAGTGGATTACCACGATCGTGCTGCTCCTGCTGATGGCTGTAGCCGTCGTGGGCTTGTTACGCACACGCGAGCAGCCGCAGCCTGCCGAAAATGAAGAGCCCGGCAAGGCTCCCGCCGCGCGTTTCCTCGCGCGCAGCGCGCCGGCGGCCCAGCATCCGCTGGTGGACCAGCGTCCCCTGCAAACAGCGCGCCAACTGGCGGCCACGGCCTCGACCCCCGAAGAACTAGCCCTGGCGCATCAGGCGGAAAAGATCGGCGATCACGAAGTGGACCTGGCTTTCTTCGATTCTTTGCGCACTGCTGAAGAAAATCCGCCGAAGCTCAGCCCCGAAGCCAAGCAGATCGAGGACCGGAAAAACAAGGCCGAGCTGGCGCTCAAGGAAGATCAGGACAATGTTGCGCAGTTGACGCACCGACTGGCCACCGCTCCGGAGTCGCAAAAGGATAACCTGCAGGACCAGATCGACGTCGCCAAAGCCCAGGCAGATCTCGATCAGGACGAAGTAGACGATGCGGCGGCTGACCTGGAGCAGGCTGGCGGAGATCCGCAGTCCAAAATCAAACGGCTTAAAGCCGAACACGATGCCAGCGACCACGGCACTCAGCCGGCCTCGGCGGTCAACCCGTACGAGCAGGACTACCAGGCACACACCATGTTGACCGTGTTCCGCGCGTGGAAGGCGTTGCGACAAAAGAAGGCCAAGCTCGAAGAGGCGCGGGACGAGACCGCCGCCAAGGCCCAGCGCCTTGGCCAGCGTCATAATGGGCTGGCCGCGCAGGTCGAGCAGGACAAGGAAAACCGGGACGCTGCCAAGCAGCAGGCGAGAACCTTTGCCAAGGCCAACAAAGCGGCCAGCCGAGAGGAGTCGAAATCCGGAGCGCAGGCGGCGCTGGACTCGTTGAAGCAGTACACGCGCGATCAGAAGAATCTTGCGGACCTGGGTAAGCGCATTCAGGACGAAAGAGACCTGAACGACATTTACACCAGCTGGATTGGCCTGGTCGAAACCCGCGAACGGGCGGCGCTGCACAACCTGATCGAAGGTGTGCTGTGGATTCTCGTTGTTCTGCTGCTGGTATATGTGGCGAACCGGCTGATTGACCGGCTATTCATCGGCCTGACTGCGGAGAACAAACGCATCGACACTTTGCGCTCCGTGGTCAAGTTCGCAGCGGAGGCGCTGGGCGCGATCGTCATCGTGTTTATCGTATTCGGCATGCCCAGCCAGACCACCACCATCCTCGGGCTGGCCGGAGCGGGTCTCACCGTGGCCATGAAAGATTTCATTGTGGCATTCTTCGGCTGGTTTGTGCTCATGGGGCGCAATGGCATCCGCGTGGGCGATTGGGTGGAAATTAACGGCGTCGGTGGCGAAGTGATCGAGATCGGCCTGCTGAAGACGGTTTTGCTCGAGACCGGAAACTGGACAGACTCCGGTCACCCCACCGGCCGCCGGGTTTCCTTCGTCAACAGCTTCGCCATTGAAGGGCACTTCTTCAATTTCTCGACCTCCGGGCAGTGGATGTGGGACGAACTGCAACTTACGCTTCCCTCCGACCAGGATCCCTACGCCGTAATCGACGGGTTGCAAAAGCTGGTAGCCAAGGAAACGGCAGAGAACGCGCGCAAAGCCGAAGAAGAGTGGCAACACTCGACCACGCGCTACCATGTGCAGGCCTTCTCGGCGACTCCAGCCATCAATGTGCGGCCCACCGGGTCGGGCGTGGAGGTGCGCGTGCGCTATATCACGCGAGCCTACGAACGCCACGAAACCCGCAAGAAGCTGTATGAGGCGGTCGTGGAGCTGATGCATGGCAAGCGGGAGGAAGTAAAACAGTAGTGTGTACTCCTCAAACTGACCGTTTCTGCCGACACTCCAGCGCAATCTATGCCAATCCGAGACGAATGCGGCACTCTGATCGTGACCGGCGCCAGTCGCGGCATCGGCGCGGCCATCGCCAAACTGGCGGGTGAGCGCGGGTTTTCCATAGCGGTTAATTTTGCGACCGGAATGTCCGAAGCCGAGACCGTTGCTGAGCAAATCATTTCTGCTGGCGGGCATGCTCGTGCGATTCAAGCAGATGTCTCTCGTGAAGAAGATGTGGTTCGCCTCTTTGCGACCGCCGAGCGCGAACTGGGACCGGTCAAGGGTCTGGTCAATAACGCCGCCATCACCGGCGGGTTTTCCAGAGTGGAATCGGTGAGCGCAAGAACCCTGGAACAAGTCATGGCGGTAAACGTCACGGGAGCGATTTTGTGCGCGCGTGAGGCGATACGCCGCATGTCGACCCGCCACGGCGGAACGGGCGGCGCTATCGTGAATGTTTCCTCCCGTGCCGCACACACAGGCTCCGCGGGAGAGTGGGTGCATTACGCTGCGTCCAAGGGTGCGATTGACAGTTTCACGATTGGGTTGGCGCGTGAAGTTGCGGCTGAGGGCATCCGCGTAAATGCAGTTGCTCCCGGGTTGATCGAGACCGGGCTGCATGCGGCCAACGGCGCGCCTGACCGGCTACAGCGGCTGGCGTCGACCATCCCCATGCACCGGCCCGGCACAGCGCTCGAGGTGGCCGAGCCGGTGCTTTGGCTGCTCTCCCCCGCTGCATCCTACACGACGGGAGCCATTCTGGAAGTCGGCGGCGGACGCTGATTCGCTCCTCCACTGCAACAATGATTCGGAAAACGGAGATTAGAGCCGCGCCGCACGCTTAGGAACATCTTTGGGATCGTGCGCTGTGGGGGTCATGCTTGACTCTCGTTGCTGGTTCTTCAGCGCACTCACTGTATACCATCCAACCACTCCCAGCATTCCGAACCAGCCCAGAGCGCGCACCAAGGCCGCGATCCTTGTGTCGTAATCCAGAACGCCGAGACTCGAGAAGATGGCGTTGAAGTCGTGTCTGGCGAACTCCGGGTCGCCGGTTGTGACCAGGGGCAGCACCATGGCACGCGCGTCAGCCATGTGGGTGGCAGTGTAGAGCCAGTTCTCGAAGAAGAAAAACAGGCAGAAGACAAAACCCGTGGTCTCACGTTGCGTGAAGAAATAAGCCGCCAGAAGAAATGGGACCAGCCACTGCAGCAGCGTGCCTCCCCACAGGCAAAGCGTGGGGCCGAACCATCCGAACAGGTTGTGGCCGCCTTCGTGCACGATGAGGTTGGCCATGTCGATGAACAAAAACCCTCCGTGCGCGGAGAACGCATAACCAAGGAACGCCACATAAAAGACGAGCCACGCAGCCAGCACCGGATGCGAGACCGGCTTCCAGGGCTCGTTAAACCCAAGTTCATCGCAAAAACATTGCACGTATTCGCGCATGTGTCATAGAGATTCTAGGACTAGAGAGTGGGATGAAGCAGGTTACGAACGTGAGGGTAGAAACTACGCGGCACCGGCGTTTATCGTGACTTCTAAGTCATTTCTAGACAGCTGTCCGTCCCCTGCGGGCCATCTGCAGTGCGCCGAATACCGGCTCGACGACTTGCGGAGCCAGTTTCAGCCGCGAATCCAGGTTGCGCAACGCATTTTGGAAACCTTCGCGCATCTGCGCCGAGTGACGAAACACGCCGCCGACCATGGCTTGTGGAACGTCCTTCGGGCTCACTTTGTCGTCCGTGAAAAGACGGCGCGCGACGATCCTCGCAAGTTGCGCAAGTTCGGCTCCGGCTAGCGCCAGCACCTGTTTGGCCAGATCGTCTCCGGCATGGGCGGCGGCCAGAATCGCGGGAAGCAACGCTGCGAAGTCTGGGCCGGAGTTCGCCGTGCGCACAAGCTCGTCGAGAGAGCGTAGATTCCAGACCGAGTTCACTTCGCGAAAAAGCGGCAAGGCTTCCGCCGCTTCAGGGTCGCTCTCCTGGTCGATTGTCCTCAACAAAGCGGTGACAGCTGTCCGGCCAATCCAGTGGGCCGAGCCTTCATCGGAAATGGCGAAGCCCCAGCCCCCGGCGCGAGCGGTTCTTCCCTGCGCGTCGCGGCCGTAGGCAATCGAGCCCGTCCCCGCGATCACGATGACGCCCGGCCCGGAGCCAAAGGCCGCCGCCAATGCGATCTCCATGTCGCCCACGATCTCGATTTCGCCGGGAATCATCTCTCCAACAATCTTGCGCACAACGCTGGCGACTTCGTCGCGCCCAGTGCCCGCCACGCCAGCACACGAACGCTGCACCTGCCGCGGAGCGATGTTCGCAGCGGCGCACGCCTCCCGTATCGCCTGATGCAGTGATTCCCGAGCGCGACCTTCGCCCACGCGAGTGATGTTGCTGGGGCCAGCGGTGGCCGTCGCTAGCAGCGAAGATTCATCCCCCACAGCGCAGGTCGTCTTGCTCCCGCCGCCATCAATGCCCAGATAGTAAGCCACGGGTTAGTTCTATCACAGGCAGTTCTCAGTTCTCGGTTCTCAGTCCCCTGTGAAAAGGTGCGTCGCAAACCTCGGCAGCCCGCCCATAAAGACTCACTCGCGCCGGTTACGGATTGCCGCCATAATTGAAGGCGGATCGACATGAAAATTCAGACATCGGAACTCGGCAATACCGGTGACACGCGCGGTTTCAGCTTTACCACCCCATCCCAAGCGCTCGACTTCGTGGGGCGGATTGCGGACATGCATCTTGCTTCCACTGCTCCCGGCGCAGTGCGCGGAAATCACTACCACTTGCGGCGGCGCGAGGCCATCGTCATCCTGCCGGGTACTCCCTGGTCACTTCACTGGGACGAAGGCGAGGACACGCCCGCCGAGCATCGCTGCTTCAACGGCAGCCGCGCGGTGCTGGTGCTGGTTTCGCCGGGCAGTTCGCATGCGGTGCGCAACGACGGTACCACGCCGCTGTGGCTGGTGGCCTGTTCGTCCGAGTCCCACGATCCCAAGGAAACGGTAGCGCGGAGGGTGGTGTAGCGGAATTTCCCGCAGAACCCATGGGTCTCGACAAACTCGATCTCGCGATCATCGCACTGTACCTGGTCGGTATCACCCTGTTCGGCCTGCGCTTCCGCAAGCACCACCGCACGCTCCGCGATTACTTTCTTGCGGGACGCGATATTCCCTGGTGGGCGATCGCGCTTTCCATCGTGGCCGCCGAAACCAGCACCCTCACCATCATCAGCATTCCGGGACTCGCCTATGACACCAACCTCACCTTCCTGCAGGTAATCTTGGGCTACATAGTGGGGCGCGTGGTGATCAGCTTTGTCCTGTTGCCGCATTATTTTCGCGGCGATCTTTACACTGCTTACGAGCTGATCGAACGGCGCTTTGGACGCGGCTTGCGCTCGCTGACGGCCGGACTGTTCTTGTTGACTCGAACGGCAGCCGAGGGCGTGCGCGTCTATGCGGTATCCATCGTCGTCGCAATCGCTCTGGGCACCGGCGAAGTAACCTCCATCGCCATCATCACTGCGTTGACGCTCATCTATACGTTTGAGGGCGGCCTGGCGGCAGTGATCTGGACCGACGTAGTGCAGACCGCGATTTATGTCGGCGGAACGCTCGTGGGACTGTGGACGATTCTGCATCTGGTGCCTGGAGGATGGAGTGCGATCCACCTCGCGGCCGCCGGCGCAAGCAAACTGCAGGTGTTTGACTTCACCCCGAGCGTCTGGATTCCCTACACCTTTTGGGCGGGCGTCATCGGCGGTGCGTTCTTCACCACCGCCAGCCATGGCACCGATCAGCTGATCGTGCAGCGACTGCTGGCGGCGAGAAATCAGAAGCAGTCGGTAACCGCGCTGATCTCCAGCGGCCTCGCAATCCTGTTTCAGTTTGCGCTCTTCCTCATGGTGGGAGTGATGTTGTGGGCCTATTATCGCGTGCCCTCGGCCGCCTTCGGAAAGCCGGACCGCATCTATCCCACGTTCATCGTCACCCGAATGCCGCATGGAATTTCCGGTCTGCTGATCGCCGCGATTCTGGCCGCCGCCATGTCGAACCTGAGCGCGGCCCTGAACGCACTCTCTTCCAGCTCCATCATGGATTTCTACGTGCGCTTCCGTCCGCAAGCCGATGAGCGCAAAAAGATGCGCATGTCGCGCATGGCCACATTCTTTTTCGCCATCGTGCTGTTTGCCCTCGCTGTCTTTTCGTTGCACAAAGCCGGGCGCGTAGTCGAAGTCGGATTGCAGATCGCCTCCGTGGCATACGGCGCGCTGCTCGGAGTCTTCCTCCTCGGCGTGCTGACGCGGCGGGCTAACCAGCCGGGGGCGATGATAGGAATGCTATTCGGGTTCAGCATCGAATTGTATCTGTGGAAATGGACGACCGTGCCCTGGACGTGGTGGGTAATGATTGGCACAATAGTGACCTTCGCAGTTGGATATATAGCAAGCTCTGTGGCGCCCGAGTAGTCTTTCTCTGCGTCCTTCGCGGCCTTTCTTCGCGAACTCTGCGTTAAGAGCATTTGTCTTTGCCGTAAAGGCCTGCGCTCCCTGACGTATACTGGCACACTCCAACCATGCCGGATCTAACCACCTCCCGCCCCGAGCTCGCCCGCGATCTAGGCGTCAGCCACGCATCCGCGGTCGTAGTGGGCACGATCATCGGCAGCGGGATTTTTCTGGTCCCCGCCGAAATGATGCAGGCCGTCGGCTCGGCCAAACTGGTGTATCTGGCGTGGCTCGTAGGTGGACTGCTGTCTTTCTTCGGAGCGCTCACCTACGCCGAACTGGGAGCGATGAAGCCGCAGGCGGGTGGCGAATATGTTTACGTACGCGACGCCTACGGGCCGTTGGGAGGCTTTCTCTATGCCTGGACGTGGTTCGTCATTGCGAAACCTGCGTCGGTGGCCACGATCGCCACCGGGCTGGTGCGCATCCTGGGCACATTCTCCATCTTTTCATTCTTCCCTGCCAACGTTGTCACCGTTCCCTTCTCCATCACCTGGGGGCAGCTTGTGGCTATCGCCGCGGCCATTCTCATTTCGCTTCTGAACTATCTGGGAGTGAAGAAGGCCGGTGAATTCCAACTGGTATTCACGGTCCTGAAAGTGGCGATCATTCTCGGCATCGTGGCCGTCTGCTTCAGTGGCTTCGGGGCTGCCACCGGACGCGGCTGGAGCAATTTTGCCAGCACGTTCACCGGAGCCAAGGGCGGCATCGCCGGCTTCATGGCGGCGCTGGTAGCGGCGCTGTGGGCCTATGACGGATGGAACGACCTGAACATGGTGGCCGGCGAAGTGAAGAACCCGGAGCGAAATATTCCGATTGCGCTGATTGCGGGCGTGGCCACCGTCGGAGTGCTGTATGTGCTGGTGAATGCCGGGGTGCAGTATGTGCTGCCGGCGAGTGCGATTGCGGCATCGCCGCGGCCTGCCTCCGACGCGGTCGCCCTGGTCATGGGACGCATGGGCGCGAGCATCGTTTCCGCGGGCATGGCCATCTCGATGCTGGTCACGCTGAATGGCACCATCATGAGCGGCGCGCGCGTACCTTTCGCCGTGGCCCGCGACGGATATTTTTTCTCCGCTCTGGCCGAGGTGCATCCACGCTTTCACACTCCGTCGGCTGCGATCGTGATGCAGGCGCTGCTGTCGATTATTTTGCTGCTGCTGGGAGGAAATTTCCGGCAGCTTTTTTCCCTCGCTATCTTCGCCGAATGGCTCTTCTACATGATCGCGGGGAGCACCGTGTTCGTCTTTCGCTGGCGCAATCCGGAGGCTGTACGGCCCTATCGCGTGCTCGGCTACCCTTTCGTCCCCGCCGTGTTCATTGTCGTGGCCGCCGTTCTTCTCTATTACACCTTCCGCGGAGACTGGCCGAACTCTTTTTATGGCTTGCTGGTAATACTGGCTGGCGTACCGGTTTTCGCCTGGTTTCGCAGGCAGCGTCAGGCGGAGATGCGGTCCTAACCCTTGCCCTGGGCCCACTTTGGGCCAAGTCCCGTAATCACTCCGTACTGGTTACTTTCGGTCAAGAGCCGTGGACACGTTTACCCCCTGTCCTTTTTCCCCTATCGTGAAAACTCCAGTCCCGGTTCGCTCCCTCGGCCGGGATTCCCTTGGAGTTAAGGCATGGCTACGTACCAACGCGGATTCCAGCTCGGCATTCTCCCGGAGCGCAAGATTGACAAGCGTGCGCTGGCCACCAGCTACGCCTTGATGGTGCTAGCCACGTTGCTCCTGATTAACGTTGGCCTTCTGTTTCCGGACAGGATCCAGCTTAAGCAGTACCGCGTGACGTCGTTGATTCCGCTTCCCGCCATGAAGCCAGAGCCGGAGCCGATCAAAGAAGTCAAACCGGCGGTGAAACCGAAGCTGCTTCCACCTGCGCCGGTGTTCGAGCAGCCCAAGTTGATCGTGCCGCGCGAAATTCATCGCACGCCCGCTCCCCAGCCGGTCGAAGCGCCCAAGGTGGTGATGAACCAGTTCGCCGCTCCCCAGATCAAGATGGCGGCCGCCGGGGGTGCGCGTCCACAGCTCTTGCATACCGGAGATTTCCAGGGCAGCTCGGTCGCGCCCACCGTCAATGCCACGGTGGAGAAGGTGCAGACCGGGGGCTTCGGCGATCCCAATGGTTTGAAAGGTACTGGTAAGACAGGCGCCAAACTCTACGCTGCGCAGGCCGGTGGCTTTGACATGCCCGCAGGTCCGGGACAAGGCAACGGATCGGGCGGAGCGAAAGGCATCAAGGGAACGGTAGCCAGCGCCGATTTCGGCAACGGCATCGCCACCGGAGGCAATGGCGACGGTCGCAGCAGCGGACGCGGCAGTGGCGTTGCCACCGGCGGATTCGGCTCCGAGCAGGTGGTTCATGCCGGGCCGAAAATCGCGCAGGCCGATTCCGGACCCGCCACCAGTCAGGTGGAAATCACCTTCAAGCCGCAGCCCGTCTACACCGACGAGGCCCGCAGCCTGAAGCTGGAAGGCGAAGTTTTGCTGGAAGTGATGTTCAGCGCCAGCGGCACGCTGCATGTGAATCGCGTGGTCAAGGGCCTGGGTCACGGCTTGGACGAGGCTGCCATCGCGGCCGCCAACAAGATGCGTTTCAAGCCCGCGCTGCGTATGGGGCAGCCGGTAGATTCGACGGCCATCGTGCACGTGCTGTTTCAGATGGCGTACTGAAGACAGTACCTTGTAGACAGTACCTAGTACCCAGTTAAATCACACGCTACTGGGGGGCTGAGAACTGGGTACTAGGTACTAGGTACTGGATACAGAGAACTGGTTTTACTGGAGAGAAGAGTCATGCGCACTTCGAATTGGATGTTAACAGCCGCACTGCTGGTCTCGGTGAGCGCCGCCGCACAGCAACCGGCGGAGTCTCAACCCTTGAGCGCTGCGGCGAACGGGCCGCTGCCCACGGAGTCTCAACCTCTGAGCGTTGGCACCGTCCCGCCGATCGCGGATACCACTGCGTCGGCGCAGGCGCCAGCGGCCCAGACGGCTCAATCGTCGCCCGCGTCGCAACCGGCAGCGCCTCAGTCGCAGGGCCAGCAAGCCACGGCCCCGGCGCCAACGCCGTCGGCGATGGCTCAGCCCACCACCATGGATCAGGTTGTGGACCGCTTCATCGAGCGCGAACACGGGCTCATGAAGGCGCTCGCCAACCGCACTCCGGTGGTCGAGACTTATCTGCAGGACCTGAGCGCCGATCCGCAACTCGGCCCCGTGCCCAGCGGGGACCACTATTTCCTTGGCCGCATGGATATGGGTGTCTCGGTCGATCGCAAAGACTATCTGAAGGAGCAGGACAAGGGCATGGAGACGCGCCTGATGGGCGGCTTCAACAAGCTCTTCAAGGTGCAATACCAGCCCATGGGCTTCTCCTGGATGGTCTACGCCGACCGCACCGACTTCGACCGCACGCACTATGAGTTTCATTACATTCGCCGCGAATTTCTGGGCGACGTGCGCTGCCTGGTGTTCGACGTCACGCCCAAGAAAAACTCCGGCAGAGGACGATTCCTCGGCCGCGTCTGGGTCGAAGATCAGGAATACAACATCGTCCGACTGAACGGCACCTACGCTCCCGCACCGCGCAATTCTTACTTCTTCCACATGGATAGCTGGCGCCTCAACCTGATTCCGGGCTACTGGGTACCGGCTTACATCTACAGCGAAGAAGGCGACTTCAGCGCTGGCGTGAAGAACAAGATGGCCTTCAAGGCGCAGACCCGCATCTGGGGCTATGACCTGAAGAAGGGCGACAAAGACGACGAACTCACGCAGATTCGTGTGGACAGCGTGAAGGATGAGAGCCCCACGGCGCAGGATGCGTCACCGCTGCAGGCCGAGCGGGAATGGCAGCAGCAGGCCGAAGACAACGTTATTGAACGCCTCACCCGCGCTGGCTTGCTGGCGCCCGAAGGCGACGTAGACCACATTCTCCAGACCGTGGTCAACAACCTGGAAGTCACCAACAACATCGATCTGCCGCGCCCGGTACGCACGCGCGTGCTGCTCACCGCTCCGCTGGAAACTTTCAGCGTGGGCAACACCATCGTGATCAGCCGCGGGTTGATCGACGTGCTTCCCGACGAGGCCAGCCTCGCGGCTGTGCTGTCGCATGAACTGGCGCACATCGTGCTTGGCCACAATCTCGGCAGCAAGTATGCGTTCAACGACCGCATGCTGTTCTCCGACGATTCCACTTACGCGAACCTCGGCTTCAAGCACATTCCGGAAGAAGAAGCTGCGGCCGACAAGAAGGCACTGGACTTACTGAACAACTCGCCTTACGCGCAGAAACTCGACAATGTGGGCCTGTTCCTGAAGGCGCTGCAAGCTCGCGCTCCTCAGCTCAACGCCCTGCTGACCACACACCTGGGCAATCCGCTGGCGGAGAACGGAACCGTGAACCGGCTGAGCGCGCTGGAAAGCAAAGGTCCGGCCCTCGACAACAACAAACTGGATCAGGTCGCGGCTCTCCCGTTGGGAGGACGCGTCAAGGTCAATCCCTGGGACGACAAGGCGGAGATGGTGAAGACGGCTCCGGTCGCGATCACTTCGGCGCGTGACAAAATGCCGTTTGAAGTCACGCCCTTCTATCCGCGGTTGGCACGCTACGGCACTCAGACCACACCGAGCGCCGCGCCGACCACCGCCGCCAACTCAAACTCAGGCAACTAAATCAAGTTCTAACTGTAGCGCCGGCCTCTGGCCGGCCTTCGGCCGCCGAGAGCCTGCCCTGAGCGCAGTCGAAGGGGCGGCGCTACACTCCAAGGTGCAATAAGGCGAGGGCCGGGATCCGGAATCAACTTCCGGGATACCCGGCCTTCGTTTTTCTAACGACAGTTAAACAGTACCTAGTACCTAGTACCCAGAAATGCGGTTTGACTAAGGTACTAGGTACTACTTGCCTTTGTTCTTCCCCGGCAGCCCCGCCGGATTCTCATGCGTGCGCTCGCGATACGTTCCACGCATGCCCGCCGCCAGCTTGACGCTCGACTCGCCGAACTTATCGCGCAGCCGGTCGGCCACTGTAAGCGCATCTTTCCACCGCTGCTGGCGGCCACCCTCTAATAGATTGATCTGCTCCGCCTGCGCCTCCAGTGACGACGCCTGCACTCCCAGCAGCCGCACTTCCCTGCCCGACTTCCAGTTCTTGCGAAACAGCGCGCGCACCTGCGCAAAGATTTCGCCGTCAAGCTGCGTGGGCGCTGGCAGCGTATGCGCCCGTGTGATCGTGGTGAAGTCTTTGTAGCGCAGCTTGAGCTGAATGGTGCGCGCGTGGAAGTTCGCTTCCCGCAGGCGCCGCCCTACCATCTCTGAGAGCCGCATCAGCGTGGCTTCGAGTTGGCTCGCATCCGCCGTGTCTTCGTTGTAGGTATGCTCGTGGCTGATGGATTTGGCCGCGATGTCGGCGCCGACCTCGGCATCGAACCATCCGCCCGCATCTTCTCCGCGCGCTTTGCCGGCCAGCGCCAGCCCCCATTTGCCGAAGCGTTCTTCCAGTTCAGCTTCTTCCAGCCGCGCCAGGTCTCCCACTTTCTGGATGCCCAACTCGTGCAGATGGCTCTCCATCACCTTGCCGACGCCGGGAATCGCCCGCACATCCAAAGGCGCAAGGAACTTCGATTCTTCTCCCGGGACAACCCACAACACGCCGTTGGGCTTGGCTTGCGCGGACGAGACCTTGGCAATCAGCCGCGACGAGCCGATGCCGATCGAGCAATTCAACTGCGTTTCGTCCTTCATCCGCCGGTGCAGTTTGTCCGCGGCCTTGAGCGCCGGTCCGTGCAACCGCGCCGTGCCCGTCATGTCGAGGTAGGCCTCGTCGATTGAAGCCATCTCCACCTGCGGAGAGAATGCCGTCAGCACCTTGAATACTTTTTCCGAGCATTCGCGGTAGCGCTCGGGGTGTCCATCGACAAAGATGGCGTGCGGGCAAAGCTTCGCCGCAGTTCGCAGCGGCAGGGCCGAGTGCACTCCGAACTTTCGCGCCTCGTAGGATGCCGCCGAAACCACCCCGCGCTCATGGCGCTGGCCTCCGACCACCACGGCTTTGCCCTTCAGCGAGGGATCGTACAACTCCTCCACCGAGACGAAGAACGCATCCATGTCGACGTGGAAGATGGTGCGGGCGAAAGCCGGGATCTGCGACGGCGCGGCCATGCTGAACGAATTCTAGCAGCCGGGGGAGCGCGCATGGGAACAGGCGCGAGGCTACAGGCACCCGGCGGAGGCTTTGCATTCGCCGCTAATCCGAACTCATTGAGCGCAATGGCGTGTTAGCGACAGCGAATCATAGCTTTCCTGCTTCGACCATCTCGACAGCCTGTCGCAGCGCCTTCAAGACCTTCTCCCGCTTTGCCTCTTCCTGTAAAAAGAGTGGCAGGCGTTCGTACCATCTTTGTGAGTGCCAATGGCGGTAGACGCAATTCGGAAGCATGGTTGCAGGTACACGGCTGGACGGATGGGTTTTCTTTTGGAAGAATTGAATGTATTCGTTAATCTCTTCTTTGCTGTCAAAGTAGAAAGTGAAAGAGCAGACTCTCACAGCAATGGCGTTTCGCGGAACGAGATTTCGCGCATACGCTGGCAACGGAGCGGGGTGCCGATCTCCGCAGCCGCCTTTACCCTTTTCTCTCCAATACCGCGCCATGCTGCTAATAATAGGGCATCACGGAAGAAGACTCCAGACAGTTGGCGTAACATCGACATTTCACTTAACGACCGGCCCTTTCGGATTCACACCACACAAAGGCTCTACACCAGTACCTTCTCCTGCACCGGCGCCATGGCCCGCATCTGCTTTACCCGCTCGTAAATCTTCCCATACTCCCGCGCAGAAGCGTTCCACGAAAAATCCTTGTTCATGCCGTTGCGCATCAGCACCTGCCACGACGTCTGATCGCGAAAAGCCTGCAACGCGTGCTTGATGGTCAGCAACAGCGACTCGCCGTTGTACTCCGTGAATTTGAAGCCCGTGCCTTTGCCGGTACGCGCATCCCAGGGCTCGATGGTATCGTCGAGGCCGCCGGTGGCGCGCACGATCGGCACCGTTCCATACTTCAAGCTATAGATTTGGTTCAGCCCGCAAGGCTCATATTTTGAAGGCATTAAGAACATGTCAGATCCGGCCTCAATCTTGTGCGCGATGGCATTATCGTAAGCCACCTTGACCGCAATCTTGTTGGGGAACTGCTTGTTGAGCCGGACAAACATTTCTTCATACTGCTTGTCGCCCGCGCCCAGGGCGACGACAATCATCTCCTCGCGGGCCAGACGGTCCATGATCTGCGCGATCAGGTCAAAACCTTTCTGCGCGGCAAAGCGCGACACAATGCCGATCACCGGCACCTTCGCGTCGGCATTCTTCACGCCGAACGCCGCCAGCAGGTCCTGCTTGCACTGGGCTTTTCCTGCAAGATCCTGCGGCGAATATTTTGCCGCGATAAACTTGTCGGCCTGCGGGCTCCACTCGTCGTAATCCACGCCATTCAGAATGCCGGTGACGGTGGCCGCGCGATCGCGCAGCACGCCTTCCAGTCCAAAGCCATATTCCGCAGTCTGAATCTCCTGGCTGTATTTCCGGCTCACCGTGGTCACATAGTCGGAAAAGGTGAGCGCGCCCTTCAGGAAATTTACCTGCCCAAAGAATTCCATCTTCGACATGGTGAACAGGTCCCAGGGCAGCATGAGCAGCGGCAGAACCTCCGGCGGGAACAGGCCCTGGTAGCCAATGTTGTGGATGGTGAACACGGTGCCCACATCCTTGAACGCCGGATCCTCCGCATACACGGTGCGCAGCAGCACTGGCACCAGCGCCGACTGCCAGTCATGACAATGGAAAACTTGCGGCACGCCCAGAATTTTCGAAGCTTCCAACACGGCGCGCGAGAACAGCGCGAAGCGTTCGGCGTTATCGGGATAGTCTCCGGCAGGCGTGCCGTACAGCGCATCGCGCTCGAAGAATTCCGGATAATCAATAAAATAAAAGCGCACCCCAGACTGGCTTCCGCCCGTCACCACCGCCGCGAAGCGGTACTTGTCATCGAAAGGAACAGTAATGCTGCGCACTGCGGTCGCCGCATCCGGCAGTTTTGTCTGCTTGTAACGCGGCAAATACACGCTCACCTGATGCCCCAGCGCGGCCAGCGCTCGGGGTAATGCGCCCACTACGTCGGCCAATCCGCCAGTCTTTGAAAACGGAACACCTTCCGAAGCCACGAATGCAATATGCATGAACCCTCCCGAGTAAAGCCGCTTTTCGCGGGTACACGTTATGATGGATATCTGTTGCGGGACCCAACCCTCCCGCGCGCAATGCACACGGGCTAAACACTCAGTCTATATGCCCGAGGAAAAGAGGGTCAACGTGCCGAAGGTCGCATCTGCTCGCCGTCCCCAACATAAACCCAAATTGGGACAGCATTTCCTCGCCAGCGACAGCTACGCCGCGCAGATCGTCGACGCCCTCGGCGACACCACGCAAAACACCGTGCTCGAGATCGGCCCCGGACGCGGCGTCCTCACTTCCCTGCTGCCCAAGCGCACTCGCCGCCTGATCGCCGTGGAACTCGACCGCGTGCTGGCCGCGCAACTCCGCCTGCGTTTCGGCATGTTCTCCAATGTTGAGGTCATCGAAGCTGACATTCTCGCCATCGACTTCGATTCCCTGTTTGGCCCCAAGCCCGGCCTGCGCCGCCCCGGCATCGAGTTCCGTCCCGATCCCGTGAAGGTCGTCGGCAACCTTCCTTACTACATCACCTCTGACATTCTGTTGCGCCTGCTCGACTACGCGAAATACTTTGAGACCATCGTCATCCTGGTGCAGCGCGAGGTGGCCGATCGCATTGCCGCCCGGCCTGGCAACCGCGATTACGGACTGCTCTCCGCCACCGCCCAGCTCTATGCCCGCGTCGAGAAACTCTTCACCTTGCCGCCGGGAGCGTTTTCCCCACCGCCCAAGGTGCACTCCACCGCGCTGCGGCTCACCCTAGCACCGCGACAAAAGGATCTGGGCCTCGACAGCGATGGCCGCATGCAGGCTGGCTTCATCGACTTTCTCAAGCTTTCCTTCGGACAGAAGCGCAAGACTCTGTGGAATAATCTCAAGTCCGCGTATCCGGAGCCTCGTCTGCGCGCCGCCCTGGCCCAGGCCCGAGTGAAGCCCGCCGCCCGCGCTGAGACTTTGAGTCTGGAAGAAAGCGCTGCCTTGTTTCTTGCCTTGCGCGACCACCACGGCCGCTCGTAGGATTGCTTCCAGACAGGAGGGCCTATGACCGTGACCTCCGTTCGCCATCCCGCGGTCGCCGGACGATTCTATTCCCGCGAGCAAGACTCGCTGCGGGAAGAGGTCCGCACCTACCTCTCCCCTATTACGAAGCAGAAACCGGTTCGCGCTCTAGGCTGCATCGTTCCGCACGCGGGCTATATGTACTCCGGCCACGTCGCGGGCGCTGTGTTCGCCGCATTGCAGATTCCACAGCTGTGCCTCGTGCTGTGTCCCAACCACACCGGCATGGGACGCGCGTTGGCCATCGTCAGTGAAGGCGCCTGGGAGACTCCGTTGGGCGATGTCCCCATCGACGGCGCATTCGCCGCCGCCCTCAAGCAACGCTGCCCGCTTCTGCAGGAAGATTCAGCCGCGCACCGCAGCGAACATGCCGCGGAAGTCGAGTTGCCTTTTCTGCAAATGCGCCAGCCCCAGCTCGCATTCGTTCCCATCGCACTGGGCACGGGACGCTTCGAAATCCTCGAACAACTCGGGGAGGCGATTGCGGACGTGATCGCGGCACAGAGCGCTACCGTCCTGATCGTCGCCTCAAGCGACATGAATCATTACGAGTCCGACGCCATCACGCGGGTGAAGGACCAGAGTGCAATTGAGCCGATTCTCCGCCTCGACGCCCGCGCCCTGTACGACGTGGTCACCCAGCAGAACATCAGCATGTGCGGCTTCGGCCCAGCCGTGGTTATGCTGACGGCCGCCAAGGAGCTGGGCGCGACGTCAGCTGAGCTTGTGAAGTATGCGACTTCCGGCGACGTCTCCGGCGACCGTGACTTGGTCGTCGGCTACGCCGGGGTTATCGTCCGCTGACGCGCGGAAGCCGCTCCAATAAGAAAACGGGCGGCATGGCGTCCGCCCGTTTCATTTCTCCAAAGAACCTGCCTAACGATGTCCACCGCTGTGCCCACCCCCACCGCCGCCCGAGCTATGTCCCGACGATCCACCGCTCATGTGTCCGCCGGATAAAGCCCCCACGCCATATCCTCCGCGCGAAGAACTCGCCGAGAACTGTGGAGCTGGATGCAGTGCCACCGAGCCTGTCTTCGCCACCTGCGTGTTCAGATGCCGCAGGTTGCCATATGATCCTCGCGGAATGCCCATCCCCGCCGACCCGCTCCTCACCACCGTGCGCATCGCAGGAATATTCGTCAGCACCGGTCCTCCCTTGCCTACGGCAACCGTGCTGACTGTGCCCGTAGGCACTGCCGGCGGATGAAAGCCAGCCGCAGCACCCACATAGTGGAATCCACCGTGCCACCCATTCCACCCTCCGGGCTGCCATCCCCAACCGAAGCCCGGCGCAAATGCCCAGTTTCCGTAGTAGTAAGGCATCCAGCCCCACGGATATGCCGACGCCCACATGAATCCCATGCCCGGATACCACGACCACGCGCCATCCATGAACGGATCCCAGCCCACACCCGTGAAATATGGCTGCCACATCATGCCGTAGCCCGGAACGTTGCTGTAGCCGCCGTAGTAGCCCAGGTCGCTGTTGCCGTAGCCGTACGGCGTGGAATTATTCTTCGCGTACTGATCGTGATACTCGAGCGACTGCTTGTCCCACTCGTCGTAGGGATCCTCTTCGAAATTCTTTGCCAGCGCCGGCTTATCGTCGTTGGCATCGAAGGTGACCATCTTTCTTTTCTCCACCTTCGCCGTGCCCGACGGACTCACCACGTCCACCTCGTTCTTGAAGCTGGCAATCTCCGCCATGCTGGAAGAGCTTGCCACGCGGAAGTGCGCCGCCTGTCGCAGCTCCACTTTCTCGTGGGCGAAGTTAAGCGTAAACTCGTCGCCACCTTTTCCCAGCCAGTTGACGTACGCCTTGCCTTCTACAAGATCTACCGTGGAGATGCGCTTGCCCGCGTCACTCAATCCCAGGGTGCTGAAATCGACCGTGGTGTTGGGAGTGAGGCGCATCGTGCTGCCGTCTTCGAATTCAATCTCGGCGCGCCCGTTCTCCCGAGTGCGCAGTTCTACCCCCTGGGTGATGGGCAGATTCATGAAGGCGTTCTCGAACCCCATCCCGGAATTCTTGTCGATCTGTACCCTACCCTGGACGTCGCTCAGGCGAACGATGCGGGCCTGCGAATCGGCCGCGGCGGGCAACGCCCAAAGCGCGCAGGCCAAAGCGGTTCCTAGGATCGCGTGAAGTCGTGGCTTGTACATAATCGCCCCCGAAAGAACCTCCGGCTAATTAACTCTGTCATCCTGAGCGGAGCGAAGGACCCCTTGCCCGCCTGTCCCACCGCTGGCCTGGCAAGGCATTTCTGCAACCGCCCGGCCTATCTGGCCACCGAGAACTACTTCTATTAGAACACGGTCTCGTAGCCGGTGGTTGTATCACTCGGTCAATGCCCGTTCGTCCCGCCGTTACTTCCCATCTGCATCAATTCCTTCGCCCGCGCCCGCACCCCATTGATCACCGATGTGTCCTCAACAATCTCCCGCAGAATCGGCGCTACTGCCTGGATCTCGCTGAGTTCGTTGTTCCTGGCCTGGGCTTCCATGCGCTTCAATTCGTCATCCAATGCCAGCTTTTGATAGCGGTGGTAGTACGCCAGCCGTCGTCCGTACTCCAGCGTAGCCGAGATGTTCTGGAAAAGAGCGGTCAACTGCTGCACCGGCGCCAGGCTCGAGTAGTTGTAACGCGCCAGGTTTGACACTTGGCCGTCCTGATAGCTGAGCAGTTTGGTCCCGGTATCAGCCAGCTTGTCATTGCCCGAGTCAACCTTCCCCGCAAAATACCGCGCCTGTTTTGCCCACTCGAAGATCCGTCCGCGACTGCCTGCCGAAACCTCGAATTGCGTCTGGTAGCTTTCTTCGTTCGATTCCTCCACGACCTTACCGGCGCACTCATAGCGAGCGTGCCCAGTGGCGTCGACGGCGATCGAGTAGTGCTGAGGATTGGACTCAGGAAAATCGAGCGTGAAGGTAACGGTCGCGGTTGAAGCCGAGCCGCCGCCAGCCACCTGCTGTGCCATCAGCGGCGCAGAGGTTGTGGCCAATGCCAGCACTCCCACCCAAATTGCCGACCAGCGATTCATATTGCGAAACTGACCCATGCCTCCAAACCGCATCATCAGCGCGTCGCCGCCTTCTGCCTTTCCAGAGTGCCCGAGGTGTGCAAATGGCAGATCGCGATGGCCAGCGCGTCCGACGCATCCATCGGCTCGGGAACCTCAGCCAATCCCAGCAGCCGCGTCACCATGTGCTGCACCTGCTGCTTCTCCGCCCGCCCATATCCCACTACCGACGACTTGATGGTCAGCGGCGAATACTCCGCAACCTCAAGCCCTGCAGTCGCAGCGGCCAGCATAGCCACTCCTCGCACCTGCCCGAGCTTCAATGCCGACTTCACATTCAGCGCATAGAAAATGCCTTCAATCGCCACCTGGTCCGGATGGTGCTCCGCGATGAGCACACCCAATTCGTCATAAATGCGCGCCAGCCGCCGCGCCAGCGGCTCCCGCGGCGAGAGCTTGATCGCTCCGCAGGCCAGGCACACCAACTGTCCGCCGGAATGCATCTCGACTACGCCGTACCCGGTGTACTCTCCGCCGCAGTCAATACCCAGAACTCGCATGTGAGTGCAGTTTATCGCGGAACGGGCCCGCCTCCTAGAGCCGAACTGGTGTCATGAAAGGTGGCGGGAGGATAAGGCGTCCAAGCAATAGCGCCTGTGTGGGGACAGCCGCCCTTCGACTTCGCTCAGGGCAGGCTCTCGGCTGTCCAGCCGAGCGCAGCGAGGCTTGCTGCTTATTCGCGTCCTGGCTTTGCCTTTATGCGCGTGCGCCAGAAATACATGTTCCTTGGTGTGTTCATCTTCCGATAATTCTCCTTCTTCCACAGATGCTTGCTGCATAATAGGAAAATGGATGTTGCTTTCCTTGATGAGCGTTGGCTTCCGAAGTCCGTCCTTTGTTTGCGCGACTACAGCATCAACAAATTTCTCCACGATCTAGTGGCTGGCATCACTGTGGGCCTGGTCGCGTTGCCTCTGGCCATGGCCTTTTCCATCGCCTCCGGGCTGACTCCGCAGGCGGGGATTTACTGCGCCATCGTCACCGGCTTCCTGATCTCCGCGCTCGGCGGCTCCAAAACGCAAATTGGCGGGCCCACCGGCGCTTTCGTCGTGGTCATCTCCGGCATCGTCGCCCTTCACGGCGTCGATGGCCTCTTCATGTGCACCGTGATGGCGGGCGTCCTGCTGATGATCATGGGCATTGCGGGCATGGGTACGGCAGTCAAATTCATTCCCCGCCCCGTCGTCATCGGCTTCACCAACGGCATCGCCATTCTGATCGCCAGCACTCAGGTGAAGGATTTCTTCGGCCTGCAGCTCGCCAAAGTTCCCGGCGTCTTCTGGCTGCGCATGGAAGCTCTAGCCGGAAGTTTTCACACGCTTTCTTACACCGCGACCGCGCTGGCTGCAGGCACGGTGTTGGTGATGATCCTCTGCCGCGCCCTCTCGAATCGCATTCCGGGCGCAATCGTCGCTTTCCTGCTCGGCACCGCCGCCGTCATCATCTTTAAGTTGCCGGTGGAAACGATCGGCTCGCGTTTCGGCGGAATCCCCGCCGGACTGCCCCATTTTGTGATCCCCCGGTTCCGCGCCGACCTCATCCACGGCCTGCTCGGCCCCGCCCTCACCGTCGCCATGCTGGGCGCAATCGAATCTCTGATGTCGGCGGTCGTCTCCGATCGCATGAGCAACGACCGCCACAATCCTAACGTCGAACTCATCGGCCAGGGCGTAGCCAATATTGTTTCTCCCATGTTTGGAGGACTCCCGGCCACCGGCGCCATCGCCCGCACCGCTACCAATATCCGCGCCGGCGCGCAGTCGCCAGTCGCGGGCATGATTCACTCCCTCACGCTGCTCTGCATCCTGCTCTTCGCCGCGCCCCTGGTGCGCCACGTGCCGCTGGCCGTGCTCGCAGGAATTCTCATGGTGGTCGCCTACAACATGGGCGAATGGCTTGAGATTCCGCAATTGCTGAAGCTCACGAAAACGGACATCAGCGTCTGGCTGGTGACGTTTGCTCTCACCGTATTTGCTGACCTCACCGTCGCCGTCGAAGCCGGCATGATCCTCGCCGCGCTGCTTTTCATCAGCCGCGTCGCCGCCACCACCACGGTTTCCCAGGTCACCGACGAGTATGTCGAGGACGGCCGCATGCACATCCTGCAGGACAAAGACATCCCGTACTACGCCACCATCTTCCGCATCCACGGACCGTTCCTGTTCGGCGCCACCGACAAGATCAACGCGGTCACCGAGAACCTGCACACGCTGCCGCCCGTGATTATCCTCCGCCTGCGCAACATGACCGCACTCGATGCCACCGGCCTATTCGCCATCGAGGAAGTCGCTCGCCAACTGCATGCGACCAACCGCACTCTGATTCTCTGCGGAGCGCGCCAGCAACCCGCCAGCCTGATTCATCAGGCCGAGTTTGAAGAAGTGGTGGGAGCGGAAAATATTTGCGACAACGTACAGACCGCGCTCCGCCGCGCCGAAGAAGTCCACGATCGACTGGAAGCCGCCGCCATCGGACTCAAGAGCTAAGATTTTGGAGTCGTATTTCCAGAGTAAGAAGGCTCTCGAGAATATTTTTCATACGGGCGGCCGGACCGGGTTATACTCTTTCGCGAGTTTTGAGGATGGCAAAGGGCATCCAGCCCTTGCCTCAGGAGCAACTGGCCCATGACGCGTTCCCTTATTTTTGTGCTTTCTGTGTTTGCGACTCTCTCGTTTGTAATCGCTGCCTCTTCTTTTCCTGAGGCGCAAGTGCCTGCGCACAAGCTCATTAAGATCAATGTTCCAGGCGCGGGCACAAGCTCCGGCCAGGGAACCATCCCCTTTGGCATCCTGGCCGACGGGACGATCCTGGGCGAGTATGTTGACTCAAGCAATGTGTATCACGGCTTTCTGCGCTCCTCTGCCGGCACAATCACCACGTTCGATCCCCCGGGCAGCCAGAACACGTTCCCGGGCGGCATAAACTCGGCCCTGGTAATCGTCGGAACCTATGTGGACACAAGCGGTGTGTACCACGGCTTTCTGCGCTCGGCGGACGGTAGTACATACACCACGCTCGATGCTCCGGGGGCGGGCACAGCTTCCGGACAAGGCACTGAGGCCGGGGACATTAACACAAAGGGCGAGATCGTGGGTTTGTATAGCGACTCGAACGGTATATCTCACGGCTACCTGCGCACCCCAAGGCCTAAGTACGTCACATTCGATGATCCCTTGGCAGGCACAGGTTCCGGCCAAGGCACACTTCCGGCCGGTTTGTGTGGCCTAACCAATACAGGAGCGATTGCTGGATCCTACATCGACTCAAGCGGTGTGTATCACGGCTTCCTGCGCACTCCCGCTGGCGCTTTCACCACGATCGACCCGTCGGGCACCGTCCAGACCAACGTGATAGGCCTCAGCTCCAATGAGACGGTCGCAGGATTATACGTCGACTCGACCGGTTACTTTCACGGTTTCACGAGCCTTAAGGGTGCGCCGGCTATCCCATATGATGCCCCGAACGCCACCGCCACGGCGGCGAATAACATCAACTCAGGGGGGGCGGTCTCGGGCGCTTACTATGACTCAAACTTTGTGATGCACGGCTATGTGCGATCTCCCAACGGCAACTTCACGGAGTTCAGCGTCCCGGGCGCCGGCACTAGCAGCGGTCAAGGCACATCGGCCAACGAAAGCAACGCGACAGGATGGATCACCGGCAACTACGTGGATTCGAGCGGCGTAAACCACGGTTTCCTGCGCGAGTAAAGGCCAACGCGAGAATCTGCGCCGACAGGCCCCGCTACTCGCTGGTCATGATGAACAGCGGCTTCATTTCGAAGCTCTTGTACTGCGGCCGCAGGCGGTCGACGTCGTACTGCTCTTTCACGTTAACAACTTTCTTCGAGGCAATAACTGTGTCGATGGGCATGTTGTCGTAACGGCCATTCCTGAGTACAACCAGCCGTCCGTGAATCCTGCCCAGGAGCAAGTCCAGCGCGAGGTTCCCATAAGCCATCGGGACGATCGAGTCAATCGCATCCGGATCGCCACATCGCACCAGGTAGCCGAGTTTCTGGTTAATCACGTCGATCGATTTGCCTTTGTTGTACTTGGGCGAAAGCTCCTTCAGCTTCTCCGACACCAGGTCCCCGATGCCGCCCAGTTTCTTGTGGCCGAAGGCGTCTGCAGTCTCCTTTTCGAAGACCATTTCTCCGCCTTGAAACATCGCTCCTTCCGAAACCAGCACCACCGAATAGTGGCTGGGATTTCTCTGGCGATCATGCACCAATAACTCGGTAAGCCGCTCAATATCGAATTTGTGCTCCGGGATCACGCAGCGGTTCGCGGCTCCCGCCATGGTGGGCAGCATGGCCGTAAATCCGGCGTAGCGCCCAAACACTTCGAGGACCATGAAACGTTCGTGGGAGCCTGCGCTGGTGCGCAGGCTGTTGGTCATGGAAATTGTCCGCGTCACGCAGGTGCTGAAGCCGATGCAGTAGTCGGTGCCGGGGACATCATTGTCCATGGTCTTCGGAATGGCGACCACCTTCACGCCTTCCTGATAAAGGCGCACGCCGTAGCTCAGCGTGTCGTCCCCGCCAATGGGGATGAGGTAGTCGATGCCAAGCCAGTCCAGGTTTTTCAAAACCTCAGGCGTAAGGTCGTTCGTCTCGGCGTTATAAGTGGATTGCAGGTGAGGCGGAACGCTGGACTTTTTCACTTTGCTGGGATTGGTGCGCGAGGAATGCAGAAACGTTCCGCCGGTACGGCCGGTGCGGTTGACCAAGTCCTCCGACAGCATCTGGACGTTCTCGCTGTTGTTGTAATCTTTCTCGCGGACGAGATCGACCAGCCCGGCCCACCCTCGCCGGATGCCAATGACCTGGCAGCCCTCGCGCAGCGCGCGGAAAGTTACGGCACGGATGGCGGGATTCAGGCCGGGCACATCGCCGCCGCCAGTGAGGATTCCGATCACACCTTTTCCTGTTTTCACATTGGCCACCTTATGCTCGCGGACATCGCGCTTCTCCGCGATCCAATACCTGAATCATATATGACACGCTTTCCCCTGAAGAATCAGCCTGCGTTTAATGATAATCTGATTCTTCCCGGCGACCGTTGATCCCGCGCCAGGACTGCCGCTGAACGCCGTCATAGCCGGGGTCCATCAGGGGATTTCCGTCAGAATTCGCGCAGGGAGTGGAGACCATGAAGATTGGTATGCTGACCGGCGGAGGCGACTGTCCCGGCCTGAATGCCGTCATTCGCGCCGTGGTGCGCAAAGGCGTCTTCACCTATGGCGACGAGTTCGTGGGCTTCATGGAAGGCTGGCGCGGCCTGATTGAAGACACGAATACGCGCCTCGATCTCGACGCGGTCAGCGGCATTCTGCCCCGTGGCGGCACCATCCTGCGCACTTCGCGCACCAATCCCTCGAAGCGCCACGACGGCATCGATCGCTGCCTGGCCACGCTGGAGAAAAATCACATCGAAGGTCTCGTCGCCATCGGCGGAGACGACACGCTTTCGGTCGCCCAGAAACTCCACGAGCGCGGAGCCAAAGTCGTCGGCGTTCCCAAGACGATCGACAACGATCTCGGCGGCACCGATTACACTTTTGGATTTGACACCGCCTGCAACATCGTCTGCGAAGCCCTCGACCGCGTCCACACCACCGCCGAAGCTCACAACCGCGTGATGGTGGTGGAGGTGATGGGCCGCGACGCGGGCTGGATTGCTCTTTACAGCGGCATCGCCGGCGGCGCCGACGTCATCCTTATCCCCGAGCGCCCCTTCGATGTTGATAAAGTCGCGGACTCCATCCGCCAGCGCCACGAGCGCGGCCGATATTTTTCGATCATCGTAGTGGCCGAAGGCGCGAAATTCTCCTCCGAGCCCGGCCAGGGATCTCCCATTCTGCAAGACATGGGCAAGGACGAGTTTGGCCACGCCAAGCTCGGCGGCATCGCCAACATCCTCGCCCGCGAAATCGAAAAACGCACCGGCTTCGAAACCCGGGCCGTGGTCCTCGGACACATCCAGCGCGGCGGTTCCCCCAGCGCCTTCGACCGCGTTTTGGCAACGCGTTACGGCCTGGGCGCCATCGACATGGTGCATCGTGGCGAGTTCGGATGCATGGCCGCCCTGCGCGCCAACCGAATCGTGTCGATTCCTTTAGCCGAAGCTATTTCCCGCAACCGCACTGTGGACGACGAAATGATCCTGATCGTCGACGGTCTCTTCGAAAAAGCTGCCGATCGGGAGGCTGCGGGGAAGTAAAATGCTCCCGCGATGAATCTCAGGAGCGCGGATCCGCACGGGCACGATGTCCCTGTCCAACAATCTATCCTTTCCCCTGTGACGAACAACCGCGTCAGCCACGAGAATCACAATTCGCTCTCAAGCTGGATCGCCATCCCACTATTCTCCGCAGCGCTCCTGATCCCGTGTTTCTGGCAATCGCGGATTCAGGCCGCTGATCTCTCCAGCCACATCTACAACGCGTGGCTGGCTACTCAGATCCGGCAAGGCTCGGCGCCCGGGCTATGGATCTCGTCGCAATCCAACAACTTTCTCTTCGATCTCATGCTGGAGTGGCTGTTTGTGCACGTAGGTCCGAACCTGGCGCAACGGCTCGCGCTGGCAGTTTCAGTTCTCGTCTTTGGATGGGGCGCCATCCAGTTCATCTTTCGTGTGGCCGGCCGGAATTGGTGGTTCGCAGCACCATGCGTCGCCATGCTCGCCTACGGCTTCATCTTTCACATGGGATTCTTCAACTTCTATTTGTCGATGGGTCTGTGCCTCTGGTATCTAGCGATTTTCTGGAGCGCAAGCTGGAGCATTCGCGCCCTGGCTGCGCCGCTCCTGATCCTGGCCTGGGTAGCTCATCCCTTCCCAGTCGTGTGGGCGGTCGGCACAGCCGCCTACATCGCAATTGCTGCCAAGGCTCAGCCCTGGCGACGGCTCCTGCTCTTGACGCTCGGGCTGGCCGGACTAGTGGCCGCTCGCTTCCTGCTCACGCATCGATATCTGTACTCCTGGTCGCCGCGGCAACTTTTCTTCACCACGGGCGCAAATCAGATCGAGCTTTTCGGCGCGAAGTACATGCTACCGTTCGTCGGCCTTTTGTTCTTATGGCTGCTGTTACTGCGGCGCCTGGTTAAGAAACTCGGCATGGCGCATTTACTCCTGACCATTCCATTTCAACTCTGGCTATTGAACGCAGCCGCCGTGTTGCTGGTTCCCGAGCGGGTGATGTTTCCCCAATTCGCGCTGCCATTTGGATTCATCACTGATCGTCTCTCATTTGGGGCTGCTGTGATGATGTGCGCGGTCTTGGCTGCAGTGCCCCTCACCAGGTTTGAAAAAGTTGTGCTGGTTTCGGTGGCAGCGTTGTTTTTCGCGTATCTCTACGCTGATAACCGTGATCTCAATCGACTCGAAGACCGGCTCGACCTCGTCGTCCGCCAACTGCCTCCGGCACAACGCGTCATCAGTACGCTGCCCTCCCAGTCTTTGCGTTCGCTTTGCATCCAGCACGACCTCGATCGCGCCTGCATCGGCCATTGCTTCAGCTACGCGAACTATGAGCCCTCTTCGCGCCAGTTTCGCATCCACGCACAGCCAGGCAACGGAGTTGTGTTATCCGATTACGTCGACGTGGATGCGGTAGCCGGTGGCAGCTACGTGGTGCAGCCTCGGGACCTCCCGCTGCAACTCGTTTATCTCTGCGGCTCAGACTTGCGGGATGTCTGTTCGCGTCCGCTCCGGGCGGGTGAGGCCAGTGGAAAACCAAATTGATTCTTGCGGATCCACACACCGCGGCAACATCTCCCTTAACCTCTCTCCGAGATCCGGGCAGATGAAGGGTCGAGTCTGGTTTCTGCTCAGTCTCTTCGCAATCTCAATCACATGGCTCTATGTGCATCGGATCCTCGGTCCGCAGGAAACCTCCGACCCCGACGGCAACAGCATGATCTTTCAAATGGGCGATCTGTATCCCCGCTGGGTCGGAACCCGGGACCTTCTGCTATACGGACGCAACCCGTACGGCCCGGAAGTCAGTCACGAGATTCAGTTGGCTCTCTATGGCCATACCGTTGAACTGACCAACGGAAAGCCTGGAGATTCTATCGTTGACGAACAACGCTTTGCCTATCCCGTCTATGTCGTATTTCTGATGGCGCCCACGGTGTACACGGATTTTCCCACAGTGCGAACATGGGCCCCGTTGCCCCTGGCCTTGCTGACCATCCTGAGTGTGCTGCTCTATCTGGATTTGCTGCGTTGGCGTCTGGGGTGGGAAGCGGCAGCGGCCATCGTCTTGTTTACGCTCAGCAGTCCGCAGATTGTGCAGGGCCTGCGTCACCAGCAACTGGCATTGGTTGTGGGATGCCTGCTCCCCGCGGCCGCATGGTGCGTCGCCAAAAATCGCCTCGCATCCGCGGGTGCGCTGCTCGCTTTGTCCACCATCAAGCCTCAGATGGCGCTCCTGCCTCTATGCTGGTTTCTTATCTGGTCAATGGGCGACAGGGCCAAACGATGGCGCCTTCCGGCCGCGTTTGCGGCTACGCTGGCTGTTCTGGTCGGGGCCGGCGAACTGATTCTTCCCGGATGGCTGACCTACTTTTTTGCCAGCGTCAATGCTTATCGCAGATACTTTCCCACTTCCTCCCTGCTCCGGCTGGCTCTTGGCGACACCCTGGGAGAAATTGTGGGAGGCCTCATCGTGCTCGCGCTCCTGGCGGTAGCGTGGCGAAATCGCAAGCAAGCCGGAAACTCGCCGCGTTTTTTTTCGATCCTCGCGGCGTTTTTCATCGGTGCAATCCTTGCCTTCCCACTGTTTACCCCCTTCAATCAGGTCATGCTGATTCTGCCCGCGATGCTCATTGTGCGCGACTGGAAAGCCTTCCCGCGCCTATCGAGGATTGTTTTCATGGTCAGCGTGAGTTGGCCGTGGATCGCTGCTCTGGCGCTGTTACTGTTTCCGCCTCCGATCCATTCTTCGAGCCAACTCCCCTTCCTGCCTTCTTTCCTGGTGTCTTTTACGCCGCTCTTCCTGCCGCTGCTGCTGATGACAAGAAAAAAATCGGCACCCCGGCTGCCGCTCCCGGCCACAGCCGTCCCATGAGTTCATGAATTCGGTATCATGGGCGGTCTCATGACGTTAGCGAAAGTCGCCTCGCTGCTCACCGCCAAGCGCCTGCGCGCTCACGGGCTGATCCTCGCGCTTTGCCTGTGGACTGTCTATCTATGGAACATGGCCACGCCCGGCCTGTTCGATCGCGCCCACAATCTCAAGGGCACTGACTTCTTGCACTTCTACACGCTCGGTTCGCTTGCCCTCGCTCACCGCGGCGTCGACCTTTACAATTTGGAAGCACAATCCGCACTCTCGGCGCAACGCGTTCCGGCCGCCGCCGGCATTCGCTATCTACCGCTTTATCCGCCGCAGGTTTCAATCTTCTTTGCTCCATTCGCGAGCGTGTCTTATCCCGCCGCCCTGATTCTCTGGCTCAGCTTGAGTTCGCTCATCTACGGCCTGTGCTGCTATGCCGTCTGGCGCGCCTGCCCGAACCTGCGCAACCACAAACTCACAGTTCTGATCCTTGCTCTAGCCTTCCCCGCCTTCTGGCACCTCATCGCCTGGGGACAAACTTCCGCACTCGCCCTCGCGTGTTTCACGCTGGCCTTCTTCGCCCTGCGTGCGCAGCGTGAATTCCTCGCCGGCCTGGCCCTGGGATGCCTTATCTTCAAACCCCAACTCGGGGTTGCCGCCGCAGTCACTTTCGTTGCCACACGCCGATGGAGAGTGATCGCCGGCGCGCTGCTCTCGGCGACGGCGCAACTGGCCGCCGCATGCATGTACTACGGTTCCGACCCGCTTCGCCAGTGGATACGCGTGCTCCTGAGAGTGCCGAGCCTGCTTCCGCAATTCGAGCCCAGACTCTACCAAACCCACTCCCTGCGCACCTTCTGGATGATGCTCGTCCCGTGGTCCCATCTAGCGATTGCGCTCTACATCGTCACTGCACTCCTGACGCTCGCGCTCGCCGCCCGCTGCTGGCAAAGCAAACTTCCCCCGGCCGTCCGTTATTCCGCGCTGCTGCTGGCGACGGTGCTCGTCGCCCCGCACCTCACGGTCTACGATCTCGTCATCCTCGCGCCCGCGTTCCTGTTGCTTTCCGACTGGATCGCCACTCAACCCGGCAACGCGATTACGCCCCGTCTCAAACTCCTGCTCTATCTCACCTTCGCACTCCCGCTGCTCGGCCCGCTCGCACGCTGGACACACCTGCAACTCTCCGTTCCCGTGCTGCTGGTTATCTTGTATGCGGTTGGGCAGCTCGGGGAGAGATTGGTACGAGATGCTACAACGGCTTGACGAACTGCGGAAGACTCGGGAATGTTTGTAGTGGACGGCTCGTGTGGAGCAGACACTCCTGTCCGCTGCCTTTGACTTTGCTTTTGTTCTGGACTGAACAGCTTCCACGGCCGCATGCAGCACCGTGGAGAAGCGGCGCTATCAGCCCCGCGTCAAGCCTCCAGAAACGATGCGGGCCTTAGCCCCCGTGGTCCATCTTCATTCTCTGAACTTCTCAACTCGCCGCCTACTCCCCATACAAAAACTGCAGCGCCTCGGGAAACCGCTCCGCCCACGCCCCCTCGCTATGCCCGGCTCCCTCCTTGATCACCAGCCGCAACCGTTTCTCACTCAGCACCGCGCGCCGCAGGATGGCCGCCAGTTCGCGCACGTCGTCCACCACCGTCCGGCTGCGCTCCTCATTTCCCGCCTCGGCAGTTCCAACCGCCAGAAAGATTCGCTCCGGCCAAATTCTCACAGTACGGCTCTCTTTAATCGCCTGCCGGTGCGACGCCCACAGCGACGGACTCTCCAACAGCAACCGCCCAATCAACCCCGGCCGCGCCGTCGCTGTGTACAGCGCAATCAATGCACCCAGAGACGATCCTCCCAGCCCTGTATGCTCCGGCCCCGTCGCCACCCGGTAATGCTGCTCCACAAACGGCATCACTTCCTTCATCAGAAAATCCGGATAATACCGCCCATGCACCCGCAGCATCATGGGATGCATCGACCGGTGCGGCAGGTACTCACGAATCCGGTCCTTGGTCGCATTATCGATACCGACAACAATCATCGGCGGTACAGCGCCCTCGCGGATCAGGCGATCCGCGGTCTCATCCACCTGCCACTCCACGCCGGTGTAGGAAGTCTCCGCCTCGAACAGGTTCTGCCCGTCATTCAAATAGAGCACCGGATAATGCCGCTCGGCGTTCTCCGCACCGTCGTAGCCCCGAGGCAGCCACACTCGCAGAAGACGTGTGTTGCGGAAGATGCGGCTGCGAAACTCATGCAGACGCAAATGTCCCGCCGCCCCGGGCGCGCGTACACCCTCAGAAACCACCGCTCTTCCACTTCTAATTTTCTGGATTTTCCCCATCGCCAGACTGTTTTCACTGAATCCACCGAGTGCGCAAGGTCCGGGCATGGCTGCAGACGATTTGAAAGGGCGCGGCTTCAGCCGCGCCGGAAGAGTGTTGCTAGAAAATGGGCTTTAGCCACTGAGGGAAGCCTTCACCTTCACCACTCCCGCCAACACCGTAATCCCCACAATCAGCCCCAGCGAACTCAAACACAGAATGCACCACGTCTCCAGTACGTACGCTTCGATATACGTCAAGTACAGCGCGAACCCTAATCCCGCCAAGGCCGCCACCAGCAGGCGCAGCGGCGTCTCCGCCCGCGAGCGGTAAGCCGTGGCCAGCGCCAATAGCACCCCATATCCAACAACTCCAATCCCCGCGACTGGAATTCCCATCAGCGACGATTGCTCACTCCGGTTCACGATGTCGCAATCAAATCTCTCTCCAAGATCGCAGAAGTCCGTCTTTGACTTCGCATAGTGCCGCTCCAGCGAAACCGCCGAAACCACAATCCCCGCCAGCGACAGCACCGCAATCACCAGGAACAATATCCGGTTGTCCTTCACGGCAAACTGCACCCAGTCTTGTCGCTCAACTCTTGCAGCGGGAAAACCCCTTCTATCGGCTTACTAACCCCAAACTGCCAACTCGGAAACAACTTCACTCCGGCCGCCGTGCACTCCGGCGCCATTTCACGCGAGCCCTTGATCCCGCATTCCACGTAGGTTACGTACTGAAAAGCTTTGCCGAACATTTCCTTCTGTTCGGCGCAGTGTGGACACCAATAAAGCCCATACATCTTTGTGTGCTTCGATGCCAGACACTTCGCGAAGCCATCGTAGCGGTGATTCCTGTACTCCCAGCCCGCGGCATAAGCCGCCACAAACAAGACCACAATGCCGCCCCACATCAGCATCTTCTTCTGTGCCTGCGGATTAGCCTCCGGCGCGCCCACCCGCCCCTGCTGCCGCTTTCGCCGCTCTTCAGACATGATCTTTTTTATATCACGGCCCTGACACCGGAATAACTCACGAATCTTTCTGCCCGGATAGCCAGACTCCCGCCAGAGCCAGTATCTGCACCAAGCATGCTGCGATCACAACTAAGATCGCCAGCCGAAACAATGGCGCGTCCAGGGACTCCAGGGGCATCGTCGTGATCAGCAGCACTGGAAAACAAAGAAGCGTGGCTGCATTCACCGCCGCCAGGCGCAGGGCCCAGAATTGCCCGAGCGATTTCCCGGCCCAGAGGGTCGAGAGCCCCAGGGGAATCAGCAGAATTCCCAACAGAATATGGTTGAGCCGTATGGCGCTGTCGCCAGGACTACGTCCTCAGAACGAAATTGCCGGCTCACCCAGCCCACCAAAAATGGCGTAGCGATCAGATGAACGACGCCCAGTACGACCAGCAGAACTCCGGTTGTCTGTATCAGCTTAGGCGCCCAGTTCGCGAGTTTGGAATTCACACTCACAGCAAATATCCCTCGCCCATCGGCTCCAGTTGCTACGCCACCACGTTCAACGCTCCGGGCAGCACATCCAATTCTTCGCAATGCAGAGTCAGCACCTCGCCATCCACCATCACATCCACCGGCGCGTCCAAATCGAATTCCACGCGTTTCACCGCTTTTCGCTCCGCCAGGGGATGCTCGATGTGCGTGCCATCATAAAGCCTTGGCAAGTTCCGCAGCAGCCCCAGCCGCCCGATCGCACCCCAGCGGACATATTCAATCAGGCCGCTGTGCACCTCGGCCTTGGGGGCGATCATCATGGTGCCGCCGGTAAACTTGCTGTTGTTGAACGTCAGAAACAGACAGCGCCGCCGGTCGAATTCTGTTTCCCCATCCACGCGCACCGGAAACGGCCGCCTGTGCAACCGCGCCAGCCCCAGAAAAATCGAGAGGACGTAGCCCAACTGTCCGTGCCCGCTGAAACGCCGCGCCCGCAGTGTGGCCACATCCGCTGCAAACCCCACGCTCAGCAGATTGATGTAGTGGATCACTCCGCCCCGATGCCGCAAGCGCAGCACATCGCAGCTCTGCACTCGCCCGGCAATCAGCGACTCAATCGCGTGTTCCACACCGCGATCGCTGAAGTCTCGCAGAAAAGAATTCCCCGTCCCCAGCGGCAGAAACCCCAGCGTGGGGCGGACGCAATCGCCCGCCTCGCCAGATGCGCCGACGCGGCCAGCCTCCGGAAAAAGTCCGTTCACCACTTCATAGGAGGTCCCATCCCCGCCCACCGCAATGAATCTTCGCCGTCCGCGCAAATATTCCTCGCGCGCCATCCGCGTAGCGTCCGCAGCCCCTCGCGTTTCTGCAATGTCAATTGCAACCCCGCCTGCTCGTAGCCGCTCCAATGCCGGCCCCAGCAGCTTGCGGCTGCGCCCGCCTCCCGCCGCAGGATTCACAATGGCTAAATAGGACTCGCTCACGCTTTTCGATCTGCCTCGGCAACATCTTCTCCGCGCGCTCCGCGGCAGTTCTCCGCCAACTCCGCAATTGAGCTTTTGTTTGCCCTCAAGCTCGAAGTGACCACCCGCCCACTCACAGCGCCACCACCGCTCCACGCTCCAGCGTTTTTCCTATCTCTTCCGCCAGCACCTGCCGCTTGATCTTCATCGATGCCGTCCGCGGAAAATCTTTCTCCCAGATCACATACCCGCCCACCCGCTTGAAATCCGGCAGCCGCCGGTTGCGCGTAACGATCTCCTGCAGCAGCGTACTGTAGAAGCGCTGGTTCTGCTCCAGCCGTAGCGCCATCACCAGCATTTCCCGCCCCAGACTCTTTTGCGGCCACACATAGTTTGCCGCGAACACGCAATACTCTTTGACCGGCAGTCCATCAAAAACCGTTTCAATGTCCTCGGGATAAATATTCTTCCCGCCCTCGGTGACGATCATGTTCTTCTTGCGCCCGAACAGCTGCAGATGCCCGTTCTGCTCGAACCGTCCCAAATCGCCTGTCAGCAGCCAGCCGTCGACAATCGTTTCCAGGGTCAACTCCGCATCGTCGAGATAGTGCGACATCACCGTCTTGCTCCGCACCGCAATTTCTCCGATGCCTTCCTCATTCGGATTCAGTACCCGCAGTTCCACGCCCGGCAAGGGTTTGCCCACGGTATCCGCGCGAAACGGTTTCAGATCGTTCAAAGTGAGCGCCGTCCCCGCCTCCGTCAGCCCGTAACCATTCACCACCGGAATTCCCAGGTCGTAGAAGAACTGCATAGTGGAAGGTTCCATGAAGGCGCCGCCGGTAATCAGCGCCAGCAGTTCTCCGCCAAACGCCCGATGCACTTGCGGCAGCAGCGCGCGGCTTATTTTCACCCGCGGCCGGCTTCGCGTCAGCATCTTATTCAGCGCGATCATGCGATTCAGAATCGCGCGCTTCCACCCCGGCAGTTCGTCAAACTTCGCCCGCAGCCCGCGCTCCAGGTTCTTCACGATCATCGGAACCAGCGACACATAAGTGATCCGGTAGCGCACAAACGCGTCCCGCACAAACTCCGGACGCAGCGTCCGCAAATGCACCACGCACGCCCCGCACACGAACGGCCCAATGAATCCCACCATGAAATCGATGGCGTGGTTGGTCGGCAGAATGCTCAAATACCGCACTCCGGGCCAGAAGGGATACCACGCCGTCAGCGCCCGGCACTGCTCCAGATAATTCTCATGCGTCAGGACGCACCCCTTTGGGCGTCCGCCCGTGCCGGACGAATACACAATGCACGCCACGTCCTCGCGCTGCCGCATCACAAAATCCGGCGCGCCCTTGCGTCTGAAATCTTCCCAGCGGAATCCCCCCGCCAGGTCCGCGCCCAGCGGCGCTTCCGCCACCAGCACCAGCTTCGTCTTGATGTTGTGAAACTCCGGCGATTGCATGATCGTCCGCCACAGGTGATATTCCACCACCAGCACTTTGGCCTGCGAGTGCGCCAGCAATTGCAACTGCTCGGCCGCCGTCAGCTTGTAATCCAGAGGGACCAGCACCCCGCCGCTGTAGAAAATCGCGTACGCCGAGATCAGCCACTTCGACTGATTCGTCATGAGGATGGCCGCGCGGTCGCCCGCGTCGAAGTCCGCATCTTCGAGCGCCCGCGCCAGGGGCAAACTGATTTCCTTGAAATCGGAGTAAGTCAGACGCACTTTCTCGCGCTCGCGGTCGGCCTCAATCAGGCAAGTCTCGCCGGAAAATCGTTCCAGCGCATCGCGCAACGCTGCGCCCAGGCAGCTGTATTTTCGGAGATCGAGCATAAGAGAATTGCTGATTGTAGATTGGTGATTGTTGATTAACAACCCGCGCTCTCGGCGCGGACTACAATCAGCAATCAACAACCAGCAATCAACAATTGCGGACCTTGGTCAGAGCCTCGCCTGAATCTTCACCGCCAGCGTGCGGAAGTCAGAAACTCCCTGAAGCTCATAGTCCGGCAGTTCGACGCGAAAATGATTCTCCAGCTTGGTCAGCAGATCAAGCGTCTGCAGGCTATCAATCCCAAGAGTCTTGAAGAAGTCGTCGTCGGGAGCAAGTCTTGCCCGCGGCACCTTGAAGTGCGCCGCCGCAAGATTCAAGATTTCATCCAGCGTCTGTTTGGCAGTATTCATAAACACTTTGTCATCCTGAGCGAAGCGAAGGATCTCCGCCTACTCGGTACCCGCCACCAGGTACTAGGTACTCGCGACTCGGTACTCTTACGGCAAATACGGCTGCGCATCCGTACTCTCCACAAATTTCTTCAACCCCGCCTGCACCGCCGGGCGCGCAAACAGCTCACAAAAAATATCGATCTCCCGCCGCAACTCCTCCTGCGGAATCGGCTTGATAAACTTCTTTGCGGCCGCCGCGGTAGCGCGGTCAAACTTCCCAAGTTGCAGTGCCGTCGCTCGTGCCGCCCGCAACGCCTCACCTTCACCCACCACCTGGCTCACCAGGCCGATCTGCTGTGCCTTGGTGGCATTGAAGCTGCGCCCGGTCAGCAACAGATCCCGCACCACCGCATTGCCCAAATCCCGCTTCAGCCGCGGAATTCCACCGAACCCGGGAATCAGTCCCAGCCTCAGTTCCGGAAAACAAAACCGCGCCATCTTGTCCGCGATGATCAAATCGCAAGCCAGCGCCAACTCGAATCCTCCGCCAAACGTCACGCCATGCACAGCCGCAATCGTAGTCAACGGCGAAGCATCGATCAGATTCAACACGCGATGGATGCGCTCCAGAAAATCTCGCACACCCTTTGCCGCCTCAGCTTTCCCCATCGCCTGTGAACGCTCGTACAGCTCGCGCAAATCCGCCCCCGCGCAAAACCCCGGCTTCAACTCGCTATAAATAATGAGCGCGTGCGCCTCGCCCTGCATAAGCTGCAGAGCTGTCGCAAATTTCTCCAACTCCTCCAAGGACACCGATCCCAGTTCATTACAAGGCTCGCGATGCAGCGCCAGTTCGACCACGCCCGCGGCAAAGGTCCACGACAAAGCATTACCCGCCCACTGACCGGCAAACTGACGCTCGCGGTTTTCTTCGTGCACCTTGGAGTCCTTCGTGGTTTCCAGCATCGGCTCGTGCCAACTATACAGCCTGCTTCACCCGGTACATCTCTTCGATCTCACTTTTCATCCGCGCGGCAATCGCGTCGCGCTTCAGCTTTCCATTCACCGTCAACATGCCGCTTTCAATCGAGAACGCTTCCGCGCGCACAACAAACGCCCGTACCTGTTTGTAATGCGGCAACTCCGGATTCACCGCATCCAACGCGGATTGCACACGCTCCGGCGTCACGCCCCCAGTCACAATCGCGGTCAAATATCCGCGCCCGTTCCCCACCACCACCACTTGCTGCGCCTCCGGCAAGTTCTTCGCAATCGCGCTCTCCATCGGCTCCGGCGAAATCTTGTGCCCTGACCCCAGCACAATCAGGTTCTTGATCCGCCCCGCAATCCTCCAGTTCCCCGCCGCATTCACTTCGCCCTGATCGCCGGTGTGAAACCACCCGTCGCGCAGGGCCTCCGCCGTTTGCTCCGGCCGGTTCCAATAGCCTGGAAAAACATTCGGCCCACGCGCCACGATCTCGTCATTCTCCCCCAGCCGCATCTCCATGCCCGGAATCGCTGGCCCCACGCGCCCGACCTCAACCTGGTTTGGATCATCCATCGTGCAAATCGCCGTAGTCTCCGTCAGGCCGTAAACCTGCAGCAGGCGAATTCCCAGCATCATGAAATAGAGCTGCGTCTCGGCGCTTAGCGGCGCCGATCCACAAATCAGCGCCTTCAGATTCCTCCCGATCATCTTCTTTCGGATCGCCGGAAACACCAGCCGGTTCGCCAGCCCCAGCCACATCGCATCTCCTGCTTTCGGTTGCCCATCCTGCCTGCGCGCCCACGCACCCTTCGCCCGCGCATAAATCGCCTGCGCCACTCCGCCGGTCTGCCACAGTTGTTCGTCCACCGCGCGCCGCATGCGCTCCAGCAACTGCGGCACATTCAGAAAATAATCTGGGGCCACTGTCCGCATGTCATTCGCGATTTTCCCCAGATCCATGTTGATGGTGACTAAGCTCCGCCGCATCAGAAACGTCAGCAGTGCAATCCACGAGGCCGCAAATGTAAACGGCAAATAATGAAAGATGCGATCCTGCCCGTTTGGTCCGGGAGACCCACCTGACATCAGCTGGGTCAGTCGCTCGGACGTCCGCTCCAGCATGAATCCCACGTTCGCTGCAGTCAGCACAACGCCCTTGGCCTCGCCCGAAGTTCCGGACGTATAAATAATGGTTACCGGGCTGTCTTTCCCCACCTGCGGCCGATCCAGTTGTACTCCCTCTACGCCGGCAAAGATCTCGTCGAACAAGAACTGCTGCGGCGCCTCGGCCCAACTTTGGGTAATCCATTCGCGCAACCCCGAAGCTCCACAGCACACCAGCGAAGGCGTGCAGTCCTTCATCATCGCGACCAATTCCGCCGGCGCTTGCCGCGAATACAGCGGCACCACGATCAGCCCTTCGGCCATCAGCGCCAAGTCCATTGCCACCCATCGAATGCTGTTCGCCGCCAGCAACCCGCAGCGGTCGCCCTTCTGCAGATGCTTTGACGCGATAAACGTCCTCGCCTTCCGAACCAGTTCCAGCAGTTCGTTGCCGGTAACTCCCGTGATTTGGCCATCGCGAATTTCGGCAAGAATCTGCGTGTCCCCAGCCTCCCGCAGTTGCGAGAAGATTTCTCCGATGAATGGAATGAGTGTGCTCAAACTATGGATTCTGAGTTGCTAGAAACTCGCGGATTTTGTTCGCGATCTTTGCACGGACTTTGCGTCCATTGCGGTTAAGAGCTTTTTCTCACCTATGCCGCGGCTCGAGCCGGCGAGTCGTGTGCCGCCACCAACTCCCGCAGGCCGCTGCTCATCGGCGGCAGGTAATCTTCCCAACTCCACTCTCCGCGGCGCGTGGGAAATTCCGGATACCTCCTCTGCACTTCCTCTTCAAAATACACACCCATGCGTGCCATCACTTTCAAGTTCTTCACCACGGTTTGCGCGATCCCGGTCGCAATCGCCTCGCCCTCACAGCTCAGCTTCTCCAAGGCCGCCAGCAGCTTGCCTTCAAGCTCGGGGTCATCCACCGTCATCAGCAAATCCTGATGGCCTCGCTCCCGCATCAGGTTCCGGATGCGCTCATCCATCGTGATTCCCGCCGATGGCACCAGCGCCGGCATCGAGGTCACAATCCCGTGATAGCGGGATGACGCCATCATGTGGCAAGCCCGCAGTACGCTCACCAGTTCATACATGTTGTATTCATCCGAAGTCAGAACCGGCACGCCGCCCAGCTTCTCCGCAATCTTGTTCGCGGGACGAGCATCCAGCCGTTCCGTCGCCGCCAGGATCACAAATACGTTCTTCTTCTTGCGGAATGCATCCACCGCATTAGCAATCGCCGTCCAATATTTTCGATATGCCTGCTCCGCCGCCGGCCCCGCGGTATGAAAATATGGTCCGCGGTAGTGGCTGTCCTTGTAAGCCCCGGCCACGCTGTGCAAGGCCAGCTTCGCCACCGAAGCCTTCACCGGCCATTCGAACGGATTGATCGGGCAGACCACCAGCACCGGCGTGCGCCCGTCCCAGCCCACTTTGCGCAGCACGCTCTGCCCATACTCCGGCGGGCGCGGCTCAAACGTCCACGCCGTATCGGTTCCCAATTCCGTGGGCACTCCCAGCTTGCGCAAAATGCCTCGCGATTCTTCATTGCGCGTAATGACGAAAGAATTGCGGCAGTACCGTCCGCACATCTTCGCCACCAGTGGATCCATGTGCCCCGCTTCCGCCCCATATCCCACGGACAATTTATTCTGCGCCGCGGCGATTCCCAGCGACCCGATCATCATCGTGGTCAGCGCGTTGGCGAACTTGCTCTTGAACATCGAACCTTCGCACGCCACCACTCCATCATGCCGCGGAACTTCATTCGCCAAGAACGGCGGAAAAATATCCGGCAGGTGCACTTGCTTTGTGCCTTCGAAATATCCGCGCGAGAAATCGAAGTTCTGGCTCATCACGCTGAACTCCACCCGCTCCGCGCCCAGAATATGCCGGATCTGCCGCAGCATCTCTTCCACCCGCACGTCCGATCCCATGTTGCGCGTGCCGTTGTAGCCCGCAAACAACAGCTTCAACTTCTGGCCCGGCTGCCAGCGCTTGCCCTCGCCCAGCATCCATCCCGCTTTGGCGCGCTCGATCAAACTGCTCACCCATGCTTCCAGAATGAAGTCCATCATGCCGCTGTCCCTCCTGCTGCCGCCGGCCAGGGCTGGTATTTGTACGCGAAATGATTTTCGCTGCTGAACTTCAGCAGCGGGTAGCAATACTCAGAGAACGGCACCGGCTTCTTGCCGAGTTCCGCCGTCACGCGCCGGTTATCGAACACCGTGTTCCACACCAGATACGGCATGAACACCTTCATCAGCGACGCGCCTTTGCCCACCGCGCCCTTGCGATTCGCCAGAAAATTCACCGACCCGGCAAACGGACGCTCCGCCACTGGAACAAACACCGGAGCCCGCTTATTCTGTGCCGCCGCCAGTGCCTTGGTAATCTCCCGAAACGTCTGCGACCCGACGCCCGACGAAAGATGATACGTGTCGTACGCCGGACGATCCTTCTGGTGCAGCGTGGCAATCGCCTCCGCCACAAAATCTACGTTCACGATGTCGATCTTGTCCGTCGGACGAAAAGGCAGCACCGGCAGCCCGGCCAGAAACACAAACGCCTTCACCATGTCGAATTGCGTGGTTTCGGCATAGCGGCTGTCGCCCAGCACGATGCTCGGCCGGAAGATTGTCTTCGGCGTCTCCGGCAGCAGCACCCGCATCATGTGCTCGCAGAACTTCTTTGTCCGCGCATACGGATCATAATCCGACCGCTCCCAATCAATTGACCGGTCTTCGCTCACCACTTCGTTCTGCCGCTTCCCAGCCACGGCCACTGTGCTCACCTGGCTGAAGCGCCGTAGTCCGTGGTAATGCTCGGCCTGCCGCGCCAGGGTTAGTACTTCCAAGGTGCCCCGCAGATTCACATTCAGGCAGCTCTTCTCCGACTTCCGGTTGAGCGACGCCGCGCAGTGAATCACCGAATCCGTGGTGTGAACCAGTCGGTCGTATTCATCGCGTTCCAACCCGAACCCCGGCTCAGTCAAGTCACCGCGGAACACGCGAACGCGCGTCTGCAGAAACTCATAAAACTGCGGAAACTCCAAATGCAGTTGCAGCGCCTGCCACAGCCGCCCTTCCGCCTCGCTCACATCCCGCGCCCGCACCAGCACGTTCAGCGCCGCACCGTGGTCCCGCAGCAGATTCGCCGCCACATGCGCCCCAATGTATCCCGTCGATCCTGTCAGAAATATCGCCATTCACCAATTCCGTTTCTTCTCGTCCGCTGCCCCCTGCCGGTCAAAGCCTTTCCGTTGCGTTACGTTCCGGTCCGGGCTGCCTCGCAGGCTTTTGGGTGGCGCAGCGCTTCAGCGCTGCGATCAATGCTTCACTTAGAAATTCGGGCTTTAGCCCCTGAGGGCTCATGTTCCCGTCTTCACCGTCTCTCCATTCTGCAACTTCCGCGCCGGACGCACCTCCAACGGTCTGCCCTCGATCAAAGGATAAGTCCAGCGCCGCAGCGCCGGAATATGCACATTGATCCAGTAATCCCACCAGTCGAGCAGCCGCGCCTTGTATCCAAACTCCTCCCGCTCGTCTTCCACCAGAGCGTGCGACAGCTTCTCAACGTTATCTGCCGCGAAATCGTGCTCATTGAACAGGATGAACGGCTCGAACAACTCGATCAGTTTCTCCACCCGCTCCAGATTTCTCTCTGCCTTCACCAAGGGAGTCTTCTTCAACGGCAGCGGCGACATGATCCGCTGAATCGACTTCACAATCGCCCTCTGCGCCGGCGCCGACATCCGCTGGTACCGCGTCTTCGATACCGGAATCGCATCGAACCGCAGCCGCAGCCACGACTCCAATCCTTCCTGCGCCCGGTAGTGTTTGCGGTGCGCCAGCGACGTCAGCTCAATCGACCGCCCCATGTCGCAAGGATTCGTCGCCGAAGTCGCCAACTGATACAACTGGTCGTGCCGCCGCTCCACAATCGCCGCCGCAATCAGCGTCATTCCGGCACACACCGCGTCCACAGGAATAATGTCCAGCCGCTTGCTCTCATTCGAAGGCAACTGCCGGAAGTAGGTCCCTAATAAATAAGACAGTGACGCCGACGTATTGATCCCTTCATTCCATCCCAAAAACGGCTTCGCCACGGAAGTTTCGACAATCGCCGGACGCACCACCGCAATCGGAAGCCCCGCGCCGTACTTCACCATGAGCGATTCCGCCAGGCTCTTCGTCAGCGTGTAGGTATTCGGCCAGCCCAGCTCTTTCGCGCGCCGCGTTCCGGCTTCGGTCAAATACGTCTTCAACCACCGGATCCGGTTCTTGCGGATCTGGTTTTCCAGCGCCGCGCCCTGCAAGCCTTTCGCCGCGTGCTCTTTGGCCAGCGACTGCATCTTCAACCCGGCTGTGACTTCCGCGCCCTCGGCCTGCACCTCCGCCTGTGCGATCACCTCGTGCAGCGCCCGCCACTCCTGCTCGGCATCAAAATTCGTCACATGGCGCGGGGTGTAATTCGGAATCAGCTTCTCTGTCACCCGTCCGTCGCGCTCACCCGCCACATAACAGGTCGACAAATGTAGCAATCCGCCGTGCTCCGTCCCCCGCACAAACTCCAGGACGTTCATCGCCGCATCGGTGTTGGTGGCCAGCGCATCCCGCAAATCCGGATTGAAGTCGGTCAATCCCGAACTATTCACAATCAGATCGAGATTCTTCTGCAGCCGCCGCGCCACTTCCGCATCCAGCCCCAACCCGGCCTGCGTGACGTCTCCCTCCACCACCTCAACTTTCTCCCGCAGATACTCGCCAAAGCTCGCACCGTACTTCTCGAATACCGGATCGAACACCGGCGATTCTTCGACGATCTTTTCGAAACGCCGCTCGGCCGGATTTGATTTCTGCCGCCGGATCAGCAGATAAATCCGACCAATCTTCGGCAACTCCAACAGCGTGTTTGCTAGCCAAACCTTGCCAATAAATCCAGTCACGCCGATCAGCATCAGGTGCTTGCCCGCCAAGGCTCGTCGCACGGAAAAATCTGCCGCTTGCCGTGGTCCCTCGAAATGCACCACCGGACGTTCCTGCGTCACTGCTTCCCGCCCCGAACTGATCGCCGCCGCCCGCAATTCCTCGAGCGTAATGTCCAGGTGTCGCGCCAGCGTCTTCGGCGCCCGCCGCCCATCCGGACTCTGCTCCCGGATTCGCGCGAACGCTCCGCGCGGCCGGATCACCGGCTCCAGTAGCCTTCCCGTGGCCACGCCATCGCGAAACTCCAGCCGGTTGGCCACGATCCGCTTCACCCCCAGATGCTGCGCCAGCGGCTTCATCACGTGTTCCAGCCCCTGGCTCACCAGCACCACGTCGGCCCGGGCGCGCACCAGTTCCTGCACCCGCTCCACCCCATGCGCCTTCAATTGCGGCTTCAATTTGTATTGGAAGTATTCTTCGCCCAGCAGATCCAGACGATCGCGGCTCACGCCCCGCAAGGCGGTGTGCACCACGCGCGTGGCAAATTTGCGATTCGTCGAGTAAAGAAACGGTCGCAGCGCCGCCATCACGAAGATCAGCCCCCGCCGCCACCATCGCTCCGCGAAGGTCTGCGCGTTCCAGGTGAAGAACGCCACCGGCTGCACCACGGTCAGATCGAGCAAGCTACCTTCCACCCGCCAGTACACGGTGGGAGAGGCCACCGCCGACACGCCGGCCGGCACGCTGGGGGATGCGCTAGGGTTGTGGTTAGGCTGTTCCAAAGTATTTCTTCGCCACAGCCACAGGTTTCCCTGTGTCCGGGTGGACGAATCTTCTATTGTAAACAATACCTCCAACTCCGCGATACAATTCCCAGTCGCCAGCTGTTCCCAGGAAATGAGTTCTTAGCTCGTTTGAATTCCTTGTGAGGTCATCATGAAATCTGCTGCCATTGTCCTTTTGCTGCTCCTTCTTTCTTCCGCCGCCATCTCTTCCGCCCAACTGGACGACATTCTCAAGAAAGCCGATGAATCCCTCTCCCAGCGCGACACCTCCGGCCTCAGCGACGACAAGATCACTTCCGGCCTCAAGCAAGCCCTTCAGCTCAGCACCGGAAAGGCCGTCGCCCTCACCGGCAAACCCGACGGCTTCCTCAAGAATGAGGCCATCAAGATCCTCCTCCCGCCCAAGCTGGAGACCATCGGCAAAGGCATGCGCATGCTCGGAATGGGCGCCGAAGTCGATCAGCTCGAAGTCGGCATGAACCGCGCCGCCGAGCAGTCCACTCCGCAAGCCAAGCAAATCTTCCTGACCGCTTTAAGAAAAATGTCGTTCACCGATGCCCGCCACATCCTCACCGGCGGAGACACCGCGGCCACCGATTATTTCAAGCGCACCAGCTCCGCCGACCTCACCACGGCGTTTTCTCCCATCGTGCATGAATCCCTGGAGCACGTCGGCGTCGTCCAGCAATACGATCGCGTCATCAAGAGCGCGCCGGGCGGCAGTACCATCGCCAAGGAGTTCGACCTCGACAGCTATGTTGTCGGCAAGACTCTCGATGGCCTGTTCTACATGCTGGGAGAAGAAGAAAAGAAAATCCGCAAGAATCCCGCCGCTCAAACCACGGCGCTGCTCAAAGAAGTTTTCGGCCGGAAGTAGCAACCGTCCGCGCGGCTCTCTGGTCGATGCGCGACTGCCGCGACAACCACGCCACCAGCTACCTTTTTGCCGGAAGTGTCATCTCAAAACACATCCAAGGAGGTTGCCGTGAATTCTATTTCTAAAATTGTTGTGTCATTTTGCTGGCTTGTTCTTCTCAGCTCCCCCATATTAATCGCCGCCTTGCCGGCTGAGAACGGCGTGCTGGGAGAAGTCGAACTCGTAGGCGCTTCGAAAGTTGAAAACACCTCCGGCGTCTGGATCGATGGACAATACGTCGGCTACCTCAACGAGCTGAAGGGATCGAAAAAACTCCTGCTCCTTCCCGGCGAGCACGAGGTCACCGTGCGCCAGGGTGGCTACCTGGACTTCGTGCAAAGGGTTTCTGTGCGCGCTGGAGAAAAACAGACCATCAACGTGAAGATGGAGAAAGACCTGCGAGTTCAGTTTCCCCAAGTCACCGCAGAAATCAAGCTGGATGTGAAGCCAAGTCGCGCGGCGGTGTTTGTGGACGGCATCTTCGTCGGTCACGTCGCGGAATTCGAAGGCGTCGGCAAGGCTTTGCTGGTCGCTCCCGGAAAACGCAAAATCAAAATCACTTTGCCCGGATATCAGACCTTCGAAACCGATATCGACTTGGTGGCCAATCAGAAATCCACAATCAAAACTGAAATGGTAACGGGTGGTCCGGCCGAAGGAACTCCACTGCCTCAGTGACGGCTGCCAATGATCGGGGGACATTTTATGGAGCGTCCGGTCAGGCAGAGGCGCCGGCGGAAGCCGCGGCAACTCCCCGTTGTTTGCGCAACTCGGCCAGGAATGAATCGGCGGAATGCGCGGTGTGATTGCGAAACAGCTCCAGGAGCGCGTCTTCCGTGTCTCCAGGGGTTGCGGCAATTCCTGAATTCTGCCCGGTCTCAGTTTCCAGACCTTCAGGCTCCACCAGCAACTCGGGCAATACGCCGCGGTTCTCCGTCAACAGGCTCAGAAATTTTTCCAGCAAGGCGCGATGTTCTTGAGTGCTCTGGGTAAACTCCACGCCCATTCCCTTCTCCGGATGCATGACGCGAACAATGCCCTCCGCCCTCAGCTCCACGTCGTTGGCTCGCATCAGCAGCGTCACCCGCGTAGACACGGGAAAAGGCGCAGGCACATCCAGGTAGCAGCCGCCCAGACTTAAGTCGGTAAGCTGGCAGCGCACCGGCGGGTCATCTTTTTCTCCATCCAGGAAGTTGCGGCCCAGCCATTCCCGCAACTGTCGCGCCACTTCCGGCGCCTGGTCCTGGAAGCGCAGCCCCACCTGGTTCCCCGCCCCTTCCCAGGCAAACTCCGCATCCACTCTCAAAACTGTAGCCGACCCCGGCAGCGTGAACGACAACTGCCAGCGACCGTGCGCCTTGCTGCGCCGCGGCAGGCTCACTGCCAGCCCACCCTCGCCCAGATCGGTCGTATTGACGTTAAAGCGCGCGCCCGATTCCCGGCTCGACATTTCCACAGGAATGCGCACGCTGACCCGGTTATTCCGCCGCCGCTCTTTCTTCATCAAGGCTCGCGCCGCCCGGAAACTCGACTTCGCCCGCTCCACCGAAACCGGCTTATAGAGGATGAAATGTGCCCCAATCTCAAACGCGGATCGCAGCCCAATATCCGGATCCAGAATCGCCACCGCCACCGCCCGCTTGTTACAAGGCGCCGTCCGCGCACTACGCAACACGGCCGCCGCACCGGGCCCGGCGCAATCCACAATGATCGCCTCGAACCGGTCGCGGGTCAGCTTGCGCAGTGCGATCTCCGAACTCGCGCAGTGCTCCACACCGATGTCCAGATCACCCAGCGTCCGGCGCAGGACTCTCACGATCTTCTCATCCGAACACAGCAACAATGACTTCAGATTCATGATGCCGTCTCAAATCCTTCCAGCTCAGTCGCTTCCTGGGCGGTCAACAATGAAGTCCCTTCCCAGACCGAACCACGATGAGGGAATGGAGCACGCCCTACCTCACTCTAAGCTCCCGCAAAGACCCATTCAATGAAGCACTTGCGCCGGGAGGTTACGGCTGTAACCTGTGGGACTTCGCGGGCGGGAGTCGCCCAGACTGTTGAAAAACTACACAGCATATTCTCAAGGGCTTACGCACTCAAGACGTGCCAAAACCGGAAGCGCGACTTCGCGGAGACACTCACCGATGCACGATAAGAACCATGAATGCAACTACTTAGAAATAATTAACTCAAGTGATGCAGCGCAAATTGATGATTGACTTTCTCAGGACATTGCCCTAACATACTGAGTCTCCGATTACGTTCTGGGTCGTTGGGATAGCTAGCATGATCTAGTTGTCCAATGGAGTGCTGTGTTTTCCATGAATCCAGAAAGTCTACGGAGAATCATATAGATACGCTCTTTATTCAGTTCATCCCCTTTTGTAGGAAAGGCATTGTTCATGGCCAAGCGACGCGGAAATCCGAACTGGGGCAAGCCCGAGCCGATCGGCCCGATTGTCCCCACCATCACCGAATTCGAGCAGGTTGTGCGCGAGTACAAGCTCTCTCCGGACCAGTATCTGCGCTCCACCCGCCTGCGGGAGTGGGCCCGCCGCAACAAGAACTCCAAGTACATCCCCGAGCCGCTTCTGGAAGCCTGGGGCTTCGAAATCGAATCCACTCTGTAACGCAGACGCAACAGCTTTCCAAGGGTCGCTGCAAGCGACCCTTTTGCTTTGGCCTTGAAGGCGCCACCCTTCGTGTGGAGCGGACACTCCTGTCCGCTGCCTTTGACTTCGAATCTCCCTTCCCTTGATCCAAGAAACTTCCACGACGGTGACCCGTACGCCTGGCAGCGCAGCGCTTCCAGCGCTGCGATAAGCGGCCTATCATGATCAAGGGCTTTAGCCCCTGAGGGACCTCGAAGCCCGAAAGCCGAAGCCCGAAGCCCGAAGCCCGACCATGCTCAACTTCCTCCACCTCCCGCTCCCGGAACTCTTCGCGGTCCTCGCGGCCATAGCCTTCGCAGCCGGCCTGAACGTCTACGCCACAGTAGCCGCCCTCGGCCTGCTGGCCCGCTTCGGACACGTCCCGCTCCCGCCCGCTCTCCAACTCTTAGAAACCTGGCCCATCATCGCCGCCAGCACAACCCTGTTCGCCATCGAATTCTTCGCCGACAAGATTCCTGCCTTCGATCTGATCTGGAGCGCCCTCCACACCTTCGTCCGCGTCCCCGCAGCCGCGCTGCTGGCCTACGGAGCCACCGCGCAACTGACCCCTGCTGAGCAACTGCTGGCCGCCGCCCTCGGAGCCGCCATCGCCCTCGCCGCCCACGGAGGCAAAACCGCCCTCCGCGCCGCCGTAACTCCGTCCCCAGAGCCCTTCTCCAATATCGCCCTAAGCTTGGCCGAGGACGCTTTGGCCCTGTTCCTAACCTGGCTAGCCACGCGCCATCCCTACACCGCAGCCACCATCGCACTCTGCCTTGTAGCAGTCATCGTGTTGCTGGCCCGCGCAGTCATCCGAGCCCTGAAAGCGCTGTTTCGAGGAGCCGAGAAGGAACTGGCGGGATAAGTTGCTGGTGTGGGGACGGGTCTCTGACCCGTCCGGTCGAGCGAAGCTCGACTCGCTGTCACTGCTCTCGATCCCTGTGGATTTCGGCTGAAAATATTCTTTCGGTGGTGCGCTTGCGGCTGCTTGCTTGGGCTGGCCGGGTGGGCTCTGATGCGGGAAAACGGGGTATACCCCCCCACCCCCCTCCCCTATTGGAATCATCACGCTAGCAGGAAATTCCTTCCAGATCCGATGGTCTAAAGAACTTAGAGGCAAAATCCGTGAAACAAAAGAGTTGCAACCGGATTTTGTTCCCGCTCTGTTCTGTGAGCGGTACTTCCTCTGCTGGGACAATGATGAAGGAATTTGAAGTGAGGCACAAGGTTAGATGTCACAGTGGGGCTGTGCAAAACCTGCAGCGGTTAAGACGGCGCGCCTCGGGTTGGCCCGGGCGGGTTCTGTCTCCGCACAAGGAGCCAAGACCGCCTCAAGGGATTCACGTTCGTGGTATCCCACCCTTGCGCAAAGAGCGCGCAAGGATGGGCCACCCGTCTGTTACGCGGTTACAAGTTCGTGCTGCTTCAGGGTCGAGGTGACCACGTCATAGGTATGAACCTGCGGCGTTCCCTCGATAAATCTTGCCAGCGTCTTCAACACCTGCGGATAGGTATTGGTGTTGTAGTTGTCGGCATCTTTCTTGTTCTCCCACAGACTGATCGCAATCACATCAACTCCGCCCTGGGCGCAGAAAGTGATCTCGTCCTTGAAGCCATTCTGCTTACGCAGCATAGGCAGGACGTCTTTCTCAAAGGTTCTCGTGTAATCGGACAGGTTATTCGCTTTCAGATGGAAAGAGACATTACGTGCAAACATAGGCAACCTCCTTGGGGTTGGGGTTGCTAAGGGAGACAGCTTCAGATGGGCTGACTTAGTTCAGGGAACCTGAAATGAGGAGAAGGTGGTAACCACCTCATCTACGACCCTAGTCTTATAAGCCCGCACTGTCAACCGCCCAAACACGCTAGCCCAATTCCAAATCCCTGTCATTCCGAACTCGACCCCAAAGCCACTCCCTGTCATTCCGAACCGGGCGCCAAGCCCGGTGAGAGCCTGCCCTGAGCGAAGCCGAAGGGAACCTGCTGTTGACCCTTGAGCTCGCATCGACACTCTGTCATCCCGACCGGAGCGTCGCCTTCCGAAGGAAGGCGACGCGGAGTGGAGGGACCTGCTGTTTGATTGGGACCGCAACGAGGCCGGCACCACCGTGGAAGAGGGCGCTTCAGCGCCGCGTAAGGCGTTTGAATGACTCCGGGCTTCAGCCCCCGAGCGACTTTTACTTGGGCGTCTTTTTTCGTGCTCCGGTTCCGCTTTTGGGGGGAGTCACGTGCTTAAACTCGCGTGCCCTCCCGCTGGGGTCAATCTCAAAAGCCAGAACGTCACCTCCGACATTACTTGGATTAGTTTCCTCTTCAATACCGATAAGGACACTGGCGAGGGTAGCGCTTTCATCGAGGGAGATGACCCCGGCAAAGTAATCCTTGAATGCCTTGGGGCAGCGGGCCACTGTGCGCTTGTACGCATAGCTCTTAGGGTTGTCGAAATCTGCAGCGGCGGCTTGTATCCCAATCGTATAAGCGCCGGGTGCCCCATCTTTCGCGTCCTTTGCGAAAGGTGGGATTCCCGAAGGCCGCGCGGGGGCTGAAGCCCGGAACCATTTTAGACGGCTTACGCGGCGCTGAAGCGGCCGCTCTTCCACGGTTGCGCATGCGTTCTGTGGAATCCCCACCCTTCGGGTTCGCTCGGGGCAGGCATTCTCGCAAAGGAAGCGGGCTTCAGGATGACAGTGCGCTGTTTGATCCAGCCGCGCTGAGTACTCGCAACTCGGTACTCGGTACTAGATACTCGGCACTGAATTGCTACAATGACGCCATGAGCCCCCAAGCCTTTGTCGACGTTCCCACCGCCATCGAGGAGATCCGCGCCGGCAGGATGATCGTGATCGTCGACGACGAAGACCGCGAGAACGAGGGCGACATCACCCTCGCCGCCGAGAAGGTTACGCCCGAAGCCATCAACTTCATGGCCAAGCATGGACGCGGCCTGGTCTGCCTCACCATGACCGAGGAGCGCCTCGAACACCTGCGCATCGGTCCCATGACCGCCGAGAACACTTCGCAGTATGGCACTGCATTCTGCGAGGCGATCGACGCGCGCGTGGGCGTGACCACCGGCATCTCCGCCTACGATCGCGCGCGGACCATTCAGGTGGCCATCGATCCTGCGACCAAAGCGACGGACCTGGCGCGGCCCGGCCACGTCTTCCCGCTTCGCGGCCGCAAAGGTGGAGTGCTCGTCCGCGCCGGACAAACTGAAGCCTCGGTTGATCTGGCGCGGCTGGCGGGAATGGTTCCCGCCGGCATCATCTGCGAAATCATGAAGGACGACGGAACCATGGCCCGCGTCCCAGACTTGATCGAGTTCTGCAAACAGCATGAGATGAAGATGCTGACCGTCGCCGAATTGATCCGCTACCGCATGGCCCACGAGCGCTACGTGCATCGCGTTGGCGAAGCCATGGTGGATACGCGCTTCGGCGAGTTCCGCCTCATCGCCTACGAGAGCGAGGTGGATGGCGGAGAGTCGCACGTGGCCCTAATTCGCGGCGATATTGAGAACAGCGACACGCCCGTGCTGGTGCGCATGCACGCCCACTGCCTGATGGGCGACGTGTTTGGCGCGACCGGCTGCGAGTGTCACGCCACGCTGCAAGGCGCGCTGCGCCGGATCGCGCAGGAAGGGCGCGGCGCGCTGATCTACCTGCATCAGACCTCGCAAGGCTTTTCTGTGGAAAAAGTTGGCGACCGAAGCGCGCTCAGCTTCCATCGCGGACGGTCGCTGCCTTCGCTCTACGACAACGAAAAACAAACGCAGCGCGAAATCGGAATCGGCGCGCAGATTCTTTCCGACCTGAATTTGCGGCGGATCCGGCTACTGACGAATCGTCCCAAGAAAGTGGCCGCGCTGGAAGGGTTTGGGATTGAGATCGTAGACCAGGTTCCGGTGGAATTGAACGATGGCGCGGCGAAACTGCAGAAAAGCAAAACCCTTTAACCACGGGGGACACGGAGGGGCACGGGGTAAATCAAGTACTGCAATCTAGAACGGTTTGCGCACGATGACTTCGCTCTCGCGAATAAAAAATTGTGCCGAGCAGTGTTCGGAGCCACAGATGACGGGAACCAGTCCATTAATTTGGCGGCGCGTAATCAGGCCCAGCATGCCACAGGACGGGCAAGCGAGCACGGCCCAGTAGGGATCTTCCTTCTCGCCGACTTCGCCGGCGTTTTCCAGAACAAAAATCGTTCCGGGCTGCATCTGTTCGGGAATCCATTCATTCAGAATGTCCAGTTCGCCGACCATGCACTCCTCCTGTAGACCCTTACTTAAACCGAAACTTGCTGCCTACGAAACCTTTCTAGCACGCCGACGCTCGGCCGACGGTATTACGGAAGTACTCGCCTTCCTGGCGATGACATCAGCGCGCACTTGCCTGACCGCGTCGCTGAGGCAGATGCCCAGAATGGGCTGGCTGGAATTCTTCAGGATGTCGACGATCTGCCGCGCCGAGGTTTCCAGATAAAGATGCGTACCGTCGGTGAGCAGGTGAACGTCAGAGTTGCGGCCGACGATCTCGGCGAGGCCTTTGCCGAACTCGCGCTCGAGGAAACGCAGGACCTTTCGTACTCCCTGCAGGGAGAAGCCCTTGCGCCGCAGTTCGCAGATGACTGCCATGGCCATGACATTCTGCATCGAATACAGGCGGCGATGGCCGACGCGCTCGGGCTTGACCACTCCCCGCTCGTCCCACCACTGGAGCTGGCGGGCTGTGATTCCGGTCAGAGCGATCACCTCTTGCGATGAAAAGCGGTCTGGCATTCGTCCCCGTTCATGTTTGAAACAATCTGCGAGCTGAATGTTTCAAACATTTTAGACACGAGTTGGCGGGTGTCAACAAGAGATTCGGAGGAAAAGGGTTAACTAGAAGAGTGCGGGGAGAATTTAGTAATTGGGTAATTTAGTAATTGGGTAATTGAAAGACCTGCCCTGAGGCGAAAGGCAAAGACGTTCGCCACAGGGGATCACAGGGGGAATCGGCAGAAACTTCCGCCGCCGACGAAGTGGACGATTTCCAGGCGGTCGCCGTCTTTGAGTTGGGTCTCGGGCCAGCGGTCGCGGGGCACGATGTCGCGGTTGAGTTCCACGGCCACGCGGTCGGACTTCATGTTCAGAGCTTCAACCAAGTATGTGAGCGTGAAGTGAGCGGACACGGGATCCGCAAAGGTGCGGGCTTCTCCATTGATGTGAAGGTTCATTGCATTCCGACAAAGACAAGAGATCTGTGCATGCTTTGAAAACGGTATTGTCTCACGGTGCGGGATGGACGCCTCGCTGCGCTCGGCGGGACAGTCGAGGCGGCTGTCCCCACGGGGCTTGAAATCCCCCCGACAAACAGCATCGCTAGTCGGTCTTGCGCAAAACGAATTTGCGGGTCACCGTCCGGCCTTCGTGGTTGGCTTGCACCATTACAGACGCTTCCGACAACGCGGATTCCTCGACCTCAACCGAGATCGCCGCGCTGCCTGAGGAATCGGTGACGGCCTGGGTATAGAACGGCGCGGCGTCGGGACGGGCGAAGCGGAAGGTGAGACGGGCGCTGGGCACGGCCGCGCCGTCTTCGGTGACGCGCAGTTGCATGGTCAGATTACGATCGGCGTGCACCGAGGCTGCGTTCTCCCATTGCACATCGAGTTGCTTGATGGCGGCCAAGGTCTCGGTCTCGGCACGGTCGAGGACGCTCTCCAACTTCCCTTCCCGAATCGCTTCCAGCACGAGGCGATGCTGATCGCGGAGTTGCTGCTCTTTTTGGGGGTCGCCAAAGCCAGACTGTGCGGCCGAGTTCGCATACGAGACGGCTTTCTTGCCCACGCACCTGCCGCGCACGAACACCTGGGTCTGCAGCAGTTTTTCGCCCTCGCGCGCCTCGCTCTGCACGTGGTAGATGGTGTCGCCGTGTTTAACGTCCGTATTGAAGCCGAAGATCATAAAGAATTTTGTGATCGGGCGATCGGGTGATTGGGTGATTGAAAACCGGTTTGACTTTCAATCGCCCGATGACCCGATCGCACAATGGCTAAATTGTTCCCCGTTCCCTTGACACTCTCGCGCACGTACACCTAATCTAGAATGTTTAAGCGAACCTTGGCGCGAATTATATATAGCCTTTCCTATGCCGGACAATTATTTCGCTGGCTACCTGCCGTTCTTGATTCATATTCTGCTGGCGGGCGGAATTGCGACTGCCATTATCTCCCTTTCCTGGCTGATCGGGGAGCGTAAACCAACTCGGGCCAAGCTTTCCCCGTACGAATCGGGCATGGCGCCGGTGGGCGACGCGCGCGGACGCTTCTCCGTGAAGTTCTACCTGGTAGCCATGCTGTTCATTCTGTTCGACGTAGAAGCGGTTTTCCTCTATCCCTGGGCCGTGATTCTGCGCGATCTCAAGCATTTCGGGTTGTGGGAAATGTTCGTGTACATCGGCATTGTTCTGGTCGGCTTCTTCTATGTCTGGAAGAAGGGCGTGCTGGACTGGGGGCCATCCGGTGTTCGATCCGATGTGCAATCCGGTGTCCGAAGCGATGTCCGGCGAGGAGAAATCTAGTGCCCCTCTCCCCCGCCATCACCGATCTCGAAGAACTGAAGGCTCATCCGGCGGTCGCGCGGCTGCTGGCCTGGAATCCGGCGTCGGTCACGGGAGTGAAGTTCGACCGCGACGAGATGACGATCTACGTGGATCGCGCGAACCTGCGCGAAGCTTGCGCCATTCTGCGCGACGATTCGGAGTGCGCCTTCAATTTCCTATCTGACGTCACGTGTGTGGACTGGTATCCGGCCGAACCTCGCTTTGAAGTGATCTACCACCTGCTTTCGATTCCCAAGAAGGAGCGGGTACGGCTGAAGGTCCGGCTCGACAGCGCCAGCCCGGCGGTGGAGTCGCTGACCTCGCTGTGGCCCGGCGCCAACTACTTTGAGCGCGAGGTTTTTGATCTGTTTGGCATCCGATTTACAGGGCATCCTTATCTGCGCCGGCTGCTGATGCCCGAGGACTGGGCAGGTCACCCGCTGCGCAAAGACTATCCGGTGGAGGGCTACCGCTAGTATGGCGCACCTCGCACCGACCCCAGTTTTGGAGCCCGGCCAGGATCGCACCATGATCCTGAACATGGGGCCGCAGCATCCCTCTACGCACGGCGTGCTGCGCGTGCTGCTGGAGATCGACGGCGAGACCGTGGTGCGGATCATGCCGGATATCGGCTTCCTGCACACCGGAATCGAAAAGACCTGCGAGGCCAAGTTCTATCAGCAAGTTGTGCCCCTTACTGACCGCATCGACTATCTCTGCCCCATGACCAACAATCTGTGCTACGTGCTGGCGGTGGAAAAGTTGCTGGGGCTGGAGATTCCGCCGAAGGCGCAGTGGCTGCGCGTGCTGTTGAACGAGTTGACGCGCATCAACTCTCATTTGGTCTGGCTGGGCACGCACGCCATGGATATTGGCGCGCTGACCGTGTTCCTGTATTGCTTCCGCGAGCGCGAAGAAGTGCTGAAGATGTTCGAGGCGATCAGCGGACAGCGCATGATGACCTCGTACTTTCGCGTGGGCGGAGTTTCGCTGGAACCGCCTTTGGGATTCTTCGAGCGGGTTCGCGAATTCGCCGGACGTTTTAACGAGAAAGTGGATGAGTACGAGAACCTGCTTACGGGGAATCCGATCTGGGTGATGCGCACCAAGGGCGTCGCCAGGATGTCGGCAGAAGACGCCATCGCGCTGGGGGCAAGTGGACCTACGCTGCGCGGCAGCGGAGTAGATATCGACCTGCGCCGCGATATGCCCTACTCGGGCTACGAGAATTTCAAGTTCAACGTTCCGGTGGCGCAGGAGGGAGATGTATTCGCCCGTTACATGTGCCGTGTGCTGGAACTGCGGGAGTCCAACAAGATTGTGCACCAGGCGCTGGAGGGCATGCCCGAAGGACCAATCAAAGCCGATGCTCCAGGCATTGTGTTGCCGGACCGGGAGAAGATGAAGACGCAGATGGAAGCGCTCATCTACCACTTCAAGATCATTACCGAAGGCTTCGCGGTGCCGGCGGGTGAAGTGTATCAGGCAGTCGAGTCGCCGCGCGGCGAGATGGGCTATTACATCGTGAGCGACGGCACGGCCAAGCCGTACCGCGTCCACATGCGGGCCGCGTGCCTGGCGAATCTGCAAACGTTGCCTACAATGTGCGAGGGCGGGTTGATTGCGGATGTTGTGGCGGCGATCGGGAGTATCGACATTGTGCTGGGAGAAATAGATCGGTGAGGAATTGAGCGATTTGGCGATCGGGTCATCGGGTGATTGAAAATCGTTTAGAGGAAATGGTTGTGAGCAGTCAGCCGGAGCAGCTTCGTGATAGGACGAAGGCATTCGCATTGCGCGTGATTCGGCTTTACCGCTCACTGCCTTACAAGACAGACACTCAGGTTCTAGGTAAGCAGTTATTGCGTTGTGGAACATCGGTGGCCGCCAATTATCGCGCGGTATGCCGGGCGAGGTCGAAGGCGGAGTTTGTGGCTCGAATGGGTGTCGTAGTTGAAGAAGCGGATGAGGCGATTCTGTGGCTGGAGTTGATGACGGAGTCGGGAGTTATCTCATTGACAAAAACGGAAGCGCTGTTGAAGGAAGCGAACGAGCTAACGGCGATTTTCGCTGCCTCGCAGAGAACTGCGAGGAATGCAGCGTGAGATTTTCAATCGCACAATGGCCCGATCACTCAGTCACTCAATTCTTATGAAGTTTTCCGACGAGTTCGAGGCACGGTTTGCCGAGATGGTCCCGCATTATCCAACGAAGCGGTCGGCGCTGGTTCCTACGCTTCTTTATGCGCAGGATGAAGTTGGATTTTTGTCGGACGAAGTCATCGCAGAACTTGCTGGACGACTTGATTTGACGGAACTCGAAGTGCGCAACGTGATCAGCTACTACTCGATGCTGACCACCAAGCCGCGCGGCAAGTTCAACGTGCAGGTTTGCACGAATATAAGCTGCCTGGTGCGCGGCGGGGAAGACATTCTGCATCACTGCGCGAAGAAGCTGGGCATCGGTCACAAAGGAACGACTCCAGACGGCATGTTCTCGCTGGAAGAGGTGGAGTGCATCGGAGCGTGCAGTTGGGCTCCGGCAGCGCAGGTGAATTACGACTTTCATGAGAACCTGACGGCGGAGAAGATCGACAAGGTGCTGGACGAGTACCGGAAGAAGGTAATTTAGCGATTTTGCGATCGGGTGATCGGGCGATTGAAAATCGCGTTCGGTTTGCAATCGCTCGATGGCCCGATCACACAATCGCTCAATTCTTATGGCTGACTTGGTTTCCCATTCCGACGAGGTAAAGGTCGTCACCAAGCGTTTTGGCCTGGGTGCAGCCAATATCGACCGCTATCTCGAACTCGACGGCTACAAGGCCGTGCAGAAGGCGCTCGCGATGGAACCGGATGCCATTATTAATGAGGTAAAGAATTCGGGGCTGCGCGGGCGCGGCGGCGCCGGTTTCTCGACGGGGATGAAGTGGTCGTTCGTGCCCAAGCAATCGGCGAAGCCGAAGTATGTGCTGTGCAATGGCGACGAGAGCGAACCTGGGACGTGCAAAGATCGGCTGATCTTTGAGCACGATCCGCACGCCGTGATTGAGGGCGTGATGATTGGCGGCTTGGCGGTGGGCGCGCGCAGCGGGTACATCTACATCCGCGGCGAATACCGCTATCTCTCGATCATCATGCAGAAGGCCATCCGCGATGCGTATGCCAAAGGCTTTCTCGGCAAGAACATTTTCGGCAGCGGGCGCGACTTCGATATTTACTGGCATGGCGGCGCGGGCGCTTATGAAGTGGGTGAAGAGTCGGCGCTGATGGAATCTCTCGAGGGCAAGCGCGGGATTCCACGCATTCGGCCTCCTTTCCCGGCTGTCGTCGGTCTGTGGGGTGGTCCTACGGTCATCAATAATGCGGAGACTTTGGCCAGCGTGCCTCACATCATGCTGGGCGGCGCGGAGTGGTATGCCAAACTTGGGCCACCGAAAAATGGCGGCACGCGGCTTTTCTGCCTCAGTGGCAATTTGGCCAAGCCCGGCGTCTACGAACTGCCCATGGGCTATAGCCTGAAGAAGATGATCTACGACGTGGGTGGCGGCATACCGAACGGCCGTCAGTTGAAGGCCGTTGTCCCAGGGGGATCTTCCACGCCGTGCCTCACCGCCGACGAGATCGACATCAACATGGATTTTGATTCAGTCGCGAAGGCCGGTTCGATGCTGGGCTCGGGCGGCGTGGTCGTGATCGATGACGCCCAGTGCATCGTGAAGTTTGCCTTGCGGACCATGAAGTTTTATCAGCACGAGAGTTGCGGCTGGTGCATTCCCTGCCGTGAAGGCACAGACTGGCTGAAGAAGACGTTGGTGCGTTTTCACGCTGGCGGCGGAGTTAGGAAGGACATCGACAACATGCAGTACCTGGCGGAAAACATGCTGGGGCGGACGTTTTGTCCGCTAGGCGATGCGGCGGCGATGCCGACCATCGCCTTCGTGAAAAAGTTTCGCAAAGAGTTTGAAGACCACCTGGAAGGCCGGCCGTGCCCTTACGAAAAAGAAGGAGCGATCGAGCAACTTCCGGTATTGCAGCACTGAGGCGTTAGATGAAGCGTGTATTGCCTCGCATTTGCGTTCTTTTGGTGCTCGTAGCGACGAGCACGGCTGAGGATACTCCTCCGAGCTGTACGGGGACCACGTTCCCTGTGGTTGGAAAGTGCTTCCGTTTTCGCGGACGTTTGGGATTGTATAACGGTGGCCATACATACTGGATTTGGCAGGTAGGAACGAACCACAGGTACTGGGTGGAAGGAGAGCTTCCTGCGACCATCAGCGAAGGGAGTCTGGACTGGGACCACTCCTACTGGGGAAACTTCGATGCGTGCCCAACCACGGTGTTTAAGAAGGGTTATGCACAAGGCATTTGCCTTCAATCCGCGGGCAAACTCACAACAACTGAGCGGACAAATTAGATGGCTGATGTAAATCTAACAGTCGACGGCAAGAAGGTCACGGCTCCCGCGGGGACGCTGCTGATCGAAGCCTGCAAGAGCGTGAGCATCGAAGTGCCTTCGTTTTGCTACTACCCCAATCTGTCGCTGCAGGGCGCTTGCCGCATGTGCCTGGTGAAGATTGAGAAAATGCCCAAGCTGCAGACCGCGTGTACCACCGTGATCAGCGAAGGCATGATCGTCACGTCAGATAGTGATGAGATAAAGCAGGCGCGCAAGTCGATGCTGGAATTGCTGCTGGGAAACCATCCTCTGGATTGTCCGGTCTGCGACGCGGGGGGCGAGTGCGAACTGCAGGACATGACGTTTTCCTACGGCGCCGCCGAATCGAAGTTCATGGAGGCGAAAAACCACAAAGAGGAGCAGCAGTGGTCGCCGGTAGTGTTCTTCGACCGGCCGCGCTGCATTCTCTGCTACCGCTGCGTGCGCGTCTGCGGCGAGGGCATGGATGTTTGGGCCTTGGGCGTGCAGAACCGCGGGGTCAACTCGATCATCGCACCCAATAAGGAAGATCACCTGGAGTGCGAAGAGTGCGGCATGTGCATCGACATCTGCCCGGTGGGCGCGCTCACCTCGGGCGCGTATCGGTACAAGACGCGTCCGTGGGAGATGAAACACGTGGGCACGATTTGCACTCACTGTGGCGATGGCTGCAAGACCACGCTGGGCGTGCGCCGCGCCGATACCGGCATGGAGATCGTTCGCGGCGACAACCGCGACAAGAGCGGCACGAACGGTGACTTTCTCTGCATCAAGGGTCGCTACGCGTTTGATTTTGCGAATCACGAAGAACGTCTCACGCGACCGCTGATACGACAAAACGGCAAGCTGACTCCGGCCACGTGGGAGGAAGCTTTTGCGCTAATCGGGAAAACGTTTGCGGGACTTCGTGATACGGAAGGCGGCCAGTCGATTGGCGTCGTAGGCTCGACCCGCACTACTAACGAAGAAGCCTACCTGCTTTCCAAGTTCGCCCGCGTGGTCTTGAAGACAAACAATGTGGACCACCACCGCACTGCGGACTTCCCTGCTCTCGCGGCCGCGCTGCGCGGCAAGGCTGATGCTACGGCTAGTATGGCGGACGTCTTCACGGCTCCGGCCATTTTGCTGATTGGCAATGATCCGACCGAGCAACATCCGCTGCTGGCCTGGCAGATTCGCAACAACGTTCGTCTGCACCGCGCGCGGCTCTATGTGATCAACTCCAAGCCGATCAAATTGCGGCGGCAGGCGGCGAGCTTCATGCAGATCCCCACCGGAGCGGAAGGGCAAGTTGCCGCGTTCCTCTCCGGAAGCGATGCCGCTGCCGATGCGCTCGTCAGTTCATCCGCGAACAAAGATGCGTGGATCGCGCTGCGCGACAAACTGCGCGGCGAGCAGAATCTCGCCATCATTTTTGGGTCGGAGATCCGCGGCAATGACCTGGGCAGCCTCATGAAGTTTGGTTCAGCAATCCCCGGTGCAGCGTTTGTTTGTCTGGCGGACTATGCCAATTCCCGCGGGGCCGCCGACATGGGCCTATATCCCGATTTACTGCCGGGATATCACCCGGCCGCCGGAAGCAGCCACTTCCACGACGAATGGGGAGATGTGCCAAAGGCTGCGGGTCTCGATCTGTGGGCGATGGTCGAAGCTGGAAAAGCTGGAAAGCTGAAGGCTCTCTATGTTGTGGGCTCAAATCCGGTTGGCCGATTAGGCCTCGATCCCTTCGCGTTCTCGAAAAGCTTCGTCGTGGTGCAGGACATGTTTTTGACTGAGACCGCCGTCATGGCCGATGTGGTGCTGCCGGCTGCGAATGCATACGAGAAATCGGGCACGTTCACCAATACCTGCGGGGACTTGCAGTTAGTAAAGAAGGCGGGCGAGGTCACGGGCACAAAAGCTGACTTCGAGATGATCGTGCGCATCGCCGACGCGATGGGGTTCGACGTTCGCAAGCTGGTGCCATTTGGCGGCGGCACATATGCCGACATGGGACAGTCGCGCGGAGTGCAGTCGGGCGAAGCCGACCGCCATGCGGTGTGGCTCGAGGCCCACGGACTCGAACCGAAGCTGAGCCCATTCGATCCTACGGCCATTCTGGACGAAATCCAGCGGCTGGTTCCCGGCTATGACGTGTCGCGGATGAATCTGCTCGCGGGCAACAGCCAGCACACACCGTTGGCCAACGTTGGGCCGGGGGTGGCGCAAAAATCGGAGTCGATCGCTCCGGCGAACGACGATCTTTTCAGTTCTGGAACTCTGGGGCGTTATTCACGCGCGCTGAAGTCGGTGGTCGAGAGTCACGAAGTCAAGCCCGCGGAAGTCGCGGCAGACTGATCTGGCAGTTAGAGAGGAAGCAGAGGCATTGTCCGTTGGCGTCTTCATACTCGTGTCGGTGATCAAGTCGGTGATCGTCCTGATCGCGCTGCTCACCGCGGTCGCGTACACGGTGTGGCTGGAGCGCAAAGTTGTGGGCCACATACAGAATCGCTGGGGACCCACGCGGGTTGGGCCGTTTGGACTGCTGCAACCTCTGGCCGACGGGGTGAAGTTGCTGTTTAAGGAAGATCTCACCCCGCCGCACGTGTATAAGCCGCTGTTTCTGGCGGCGCCGATGATGGCCCTGATTTTCGCTCTGACGTCGATTTCGGTGATCCCGTTCGGCAATTCGATCGAGATTTTGGGCTACAGCATTCCGATGCAAGTGACCGACGTGAACATCGGGCTGCTCATCATTCTCGGTGTTACCTCGCTGGGCGTCTACGGAGTTGCGCTGGCAGGGTGGTCGTCGAACAACAAATACTCTTTGCTCGGCGGACTCCGCGCCAGCGCGCAGATGGTCAGTTACGAAATTGCGCTGGGACTTTCGCTGGTCGGGATTCTGATTCAGTCCGGCAGCTTCAGCCTGCGTACGATCGTCGATGCGCAGGGCGGACATTTCTGGGGATTCATCCCGCGATGGAATATTTTCCACGGGCAGTTCATCGGCTTCTTCATCTACTTGATGGCCGCGTATGCGGAAACCAACCGCATTCCGTTTGACCTGCCCGAAGCGGAAACCGAACTGGTCGCGGGATATCACACTGAGTACAGCGCCATGAAGTTTGCCTGCTACTTCATGGCGGAGTACGCCAACATGATCACGGTGGCTTGCGTGGCCACGCTGTTGTTTTTCGGAGGATGGCACGGGCCGCTGTTCGGGCCTCGATTGCTGCAGGCGTTGCTGCCGCTGTTCTGGTTTGGCGCGAAGATTTTCTGTTTTCTCTTTCTTTATATATGGGTGCGCGGGACGTTGCCGCGCTTCCGCTACGACCAACTGATGGCTTTTGGCTGGAAGTTCTTGCTGCCGCTGGCGATTGCGAATCTCGTGGCGACGGCAATTGCCGTGGCCTGGTAAGAACAGTTGACAGTACCTAGTACCCAGTTGCCAGTAAGAACACTGGGCTTGGGGCTTTACTCGCAACTAGGTACTAGCAACTAGGTACTGATTTCATGAGTTTTCATCTCATCTTATTTCTGGCTTTCGGGGTGGTTTGCGTGGGCGGGGCGGTCAACCTGCTGGCGCAGCGGCATCCCATCAACAGCGCGCTGTCGCTGATCGCAGTCATGGCTGCGCTTGCCGGCGAATACTTGCTGCTGGGTGCGGAGTTCGTCGCCGCAGTGCAGGTTATCGTTTACGCCGGCGCCGTCATGGTGCTGTTTATCTTCGTCATCATGCTGTTGAATGCGGGCGAGGAAGAACACACGACTGGAAGCCGCATCGCTCTTCTGTTTGGCCTGCCTGGGATGCTCACCGGCTCCGTGCTCATGGCGTGGGTGGTTCTGCGGCACTCGGGTACTGAATCGGTGGCGATCGGCGCTTTACCCGGGCCTCCGAACGAGATTGCGCAGCTTCTGTTTCACGACTTTCTGTTGCCGTTTGAAGTCACTTCCGTGTTGATCCTGATCGCCATCATGGGTGCCGTGGTTCTGGCCAGCAAGCCGGAATCGCAGGCGGGGAGGAACGACTGATGGTTCCTCTATCGTATTACCTGGTGCTCGGCGGATTTCTGTTTGCCTGTGGCGTGGTCGGATTTCTGATCAAGCGCAACATCATCACCATCTTCATGTCGATTGAGCTGATGTTGAACGGCGTGAATCTTTCGTTCGTGGCGTTTGCGGCGCACTGGCACGCATTGGCCGGCCAGGTTTTCGTTTTCTTTGTGATGGTAGTGGCTGCGGCGGAAGCGGCGGTTGGACTGGCCATCATCATCGCGGTGTACCGCACGCGCGAGACTTTGAACGTGGACCAGGTCAACCTGCTCAAACTATGAACTCGACCCTCAATCTCTGGCTGATCCCGGTTCTGCCGCTCGCTGGGGCTGCGATCAACGGCTTTCTGGGCAAGAAGTCTTCGCGCCAGGCCGTGACCACGGTCGCGTTATTCTTCAGCGGCGCCGCGTTCGCGATGGCTTTGTGGGTCGCTCTGCGCTTCTCGTCCCTGCCGCTTCCGCACGAGGAGTATCTGGCGCACTGGATTCGCATTACCGGCTTCAGCGCGGACTTCGCCTTCTATCTCGATCAACTCTCGCTGGTCATGCTGCTGGTGGTCACCGGAGTCGGCTTCCTGATCCACATCTACGCCGTCGGCTACATGTGGGACGACCCCAGCTACTACCGCTTCTTCAGCTATCTCAACCTGTTTATGTTCTTCATGCTGACGCTGGTGCTGGCCAACAACTACCTGCTGATGTTCATCGGCTGGGAAGGCGTGGGACTGGCGTCCTATCTGCTGATTGGGTTCTGGTTCACGAAAGATTCGGCCGCCTCGGCGGGCAAGAAAGCGTTTATCGTCAACCGCATTGGCGACTTCGGTTTCATGATCGCACTGTTTCTGCTGATCAAGCACTTTAAGTCGTTAAATTTTGATCAGGTGTTTAGCGCCGTCACGCCGATGAGTCCGGAAACGGCCGGGGCGGGGCTTTTGACTGCGGTTGGGATTGTGCTGATGGTGGGAGCGTGCGGCAAGTCGGCGCAGATTCCTCTGTATGTCTGGCTTCCCGATGCGATGGAAGGCCCTACGCCGGTTTCCGCGCTGATCCATGCCGCGACCATGGTGACGGCGGGCGTCTACATGGTCTCGCGCTCGCACATGATTTTTGAACGCGCGCCGACCGCGCTGATGGTTGTGGCGATCATCGGCACACTGACCGCGTTCTTCGCGGCGACCATCGGCATCGCGCAGACCGACATCAAGAAAGTCTTGGCCTACTCCACCGTTTCGCAACTCGGCTACATGTTCATGGCTTGCGGCGTGGGCGCGTTCTCGGCTGGAATCTTCCACCTGATGACCCACGCCTTCTTCAAAGGCCTTCTGTTCCTGGCGGCGGGATCAGTGATTCATGCGGTCGGCGGCGAACAGGATATGCGCAAGATGGGCGGGCTGAAGTCGTATATCCCGTGGACGTTCCTCACGATGGGCATTGCTACGCTGGCAATCGCCGGAATCCCGCCCCTGGCGGGCTTCTGGAGCAAGGATGAAATCCTCTGGAAGGCGTACCAGGTCAGCAAAGTGTACTGGGCAATCGGCTTGGTGACCACTTTCATCACTTCTTTTTACATGTTCCGCTTGCTGTACATGACGTTCTTCGGCGACTACCGGGGAGCGCAGCTGGACGCGCACGGGCACAGCTCTCACGCTCACGACGCCCACGGACACGGCGAACCGCACGAGAGCCCGATGGTCATGCTGGCGCCGCTGATGATCCTGGCGCTGCTTTCGCTGGTCGGCGGATTGGTGGGTTGGGGCAATCACTTCGAACATTTCCTGGAGCCTGTATTTGGCGCGGCCGAGGCCGGCGAGGCTGCAAGTCGCGCCACCGAATTGCTGCTCATGGGCGCGTCCGTTGTTGTGGCGCTTTCGGGGTGGTGGCTGGCCTACGTGCTGTATTACGCGCGCCCGGAACTTCCGCAGAAGATCGCCGATTCGCTCGGGGGATTCTACGAGGCTGTGGTGCACAAGTACTACATCGACGAGCTGTATGCTGCGGTGTTCGTCAAGCCGCTGGTCGACGGATCGACTCGAATTCTCTGGCAAGGCGTGGACCGAAAGATTATCGATGCGGCGGTGAATGACGCCGGCGACGGCGCGCGCCATGTTTCCGACGAAGCGCGCCACATGCAATCCGGCAACATTCGCTCGTATGCGGGATGGATTGCAGCCGGTTCGGCGGTGGTGATTGCGTTCATGATCTGGATGTGGACGGGGACCCGATGAGCACCGATAGTCTCAGCTCCGTCATTCTCACGCTGGTGACGTTCACACCCCTGGTGGGCGCGCTGCTGCTGATGCTGCTGCCGCGCCGCGATCGCGACATCCGCATCTTCACCCTGGTCATCTCGCTGCTGACGTTTGTTCTGTCTCTGCATCTCCCGGTCTATTTCCATCGCGCGCAAACCGGTTTTCAGTATCAGGTTGACCGGCAGTGGGTTTCCACTCCCAATATCCACTACCACATGGGCATTGATGGCATCTCGATGTGGCTGGTGGTGCTCACCACGTTTCTCACGCCTCTGTGCGTGCTGATTTCCTGGAAGTCGATTCATGATCGGGTGAAGGAATTCTTCATCCTGCTGCTGATCCTGGAGACGGCGCTGATCGGTGTCTTCACCTCGCTTGACCTGTTCCTCTTCTATTTCTTCTGGGAAGCCACGCTGATTCCGATGGCGTTGCTGATCGGCATTTTCGGCCATGAGCGCAAAGTCTACGCCGCGGTGAAGTTTTTCATGTACACCATGATTGCTTCGGTGTTCATGCTGGCGGCCATCCTGTGGCTCTACGCTCATACCGGCAGCTTTGATTTTGTCGTCATTCGCGAGCAAATCATGAGCGGCGCTGTACCGAAGTTTCCGGCTGCGGCGCAGTGGCTGTTCCTCGGATTCTTCCTGGCGTTTGCCGTCAAGGTTCCTTTGTTTCCGTTCCACACGTGGCTGCCCGACGCTCACGTGGAAGCTCCGACGGCAGGGTCCGTGCTGCTGGCCGGAGTACTGCTCAAGATGGGCACCTACGGAATGCTGCGCTTCAACCTGGGGCTGTTCCCCGAGCAATCGCGGGCGAACGCGCCGTGGGTCATGACGCTCGCCCTGATCGGCATCATCTACGGTGCGCTGGTGGCCATGGTGCAGCCGAACATGAAGAAGTTGATCGCGTACTCCTCCGTCAGCCATCTGGGATTCGTAGTGCTGGGAATCTTCAGCTTCACGCAAGCCGGATTGAACGGCGCGATGTTTGTGATGCTGGCTCACGGGATTTCTACCGGCGCGCTGTTCATGCTGGCGGGCATCATGCACGAACGCCGCCACACCTACGAGATCAGCGAGTTCGGCGGACTGGCCTCGCCCATGCCGGTCTATGCCGCGTCGTATCTGGTGATCGTGCTGGCTTCGGCGGGTCTGCCGCTGCTAAACGGCTTCATCGGCGAATTTCTGGTGTTGAGCGGCGCGTTCCAGGACAAAGCGGTATACGGAATACTCGGCGCCACCGGCATCATCTGGAGCGCGGTCTACCTGCTCTGGATGTACCAGCGCGTCTTCTACGGCAAGGTCACGCATCCGGTGAACAATTCTCTGAGCGATCTTTCAGGCTTCGAGAAGATGGCGATTTGGCCGTGCGCCGCCGCGGCGCTGGTGATGGGCGTAGCTCCGATTCTGTGGCTGGGAGCGATTGACCCCGCGGTTCACGCCGCACTCACTCCCATCGCACAACTCGCGAGCAAGGTGGTCGGGCCATGATCACCGGAATGATGATCGTCCAAACAACGATCGCGAACTTCCTCCCGGCCTACTCGCAAATGCTTCCCCAAGGCGCCGATTATGTCCGCATCCTGCCCGAGATTGTTCTCTCTATCTTCGGCATGATCGTGATGGTGCTCGAGCCGCTGATCGACGAGGAGAAAAGCCAGAGGATCCTGGGACTGATCGCATTAGTGGGCACGCTGGCAGGCATTGGAGCGACCTGGTTCATGGCGCAGGCCCCGGGACTAGCCTTCTGGAACATGGTACAGGTGGATCAATTCAGCGTCTTCTTCCATGTTCTGGTGATCGCCATCGCCGCCGTCGTGATTCTTAGTTCGTACGAATACATGACCGTGCAGAAAATCCGCGCCGGAGAATACTATGCTCTGATTCTTTTCGGCGTGGTCGGCATGGCGCTGATGTCGTCGGCGATTGAACTGGTTTTGATTTTCATCGCGCTTGAGATTTCCTCGATCTCCTCCTATGTGCTGGCAGGTTTCCGGCGGCATGAGGCTGCCAGCGCCGAATCCTCGCTGAAGTATTTTCTGTTGGGATCATTCGCCACGGCATTCTTCCTGTATGGAGTGGCGTTGATGTTCGGCGCCACGGGCTCGACGAATATTGATCAGATCGGCAGAGCCTTGCAGGCGGGTCCGATTCCGCTGCTGGCATTCGTGGCCGTGGCGTTCATGTTCGTGGGCCTGGGCTTCAAAGTGGCGGCTGCGCCGTTCCACATCTGGACCCCCGACGTGTACGAAGGGGCCCCGGCGCCGATTGTGGGATTCATGTCGACGGCGCCCAAAGCCGCGGCATTTGCGGTTCTGTTGCGCGTCATGTTTGTCATCAACGTACCGGGCAGGATCTGGCTGATTTGGGTTGCAGCCGCGCTCTCCATGACTTTGGGGAACGTGGGCGCGTTGGTGCAGAACAACGTGAAGCGCTTGCTGGCGTATTCCTCGATCGCCCACGCCGGCTACATACTGGTGGCCTTCGCAGCCGCGCCCAGCCTGGGGACTTCGGCTGTCATGTTCTATACCGCTGCATACGCCGCCATGAATTTGGGCGCGTTCGCCGTGGTCAGCCATTTTGCGAATGCGGGTGAACGCTATGTGACCCTCGAGGACTACGAAGGCCTGGGCCGTAGTTCCCCGCTGCTGGCGGCAACGCTGACCGTCTTCTTGCTCTCGCTGATCGGGATTCCAATGACCGGCGGCTTCTTTGCCAAGTTCTATGTGTTCAGCGCGGCCGTAAAAGCCAACTTGATCTGGCTGACGATCATCGGCGTGCTCAACAGCGGCATTGGCGCGTATTACTACCTCCGCATCATTGTGGTGATGTACATGCGCGAATCGCGCAAGGAAGTTCCGGTGACTCCGGTTCCAGTGCCGCTCAGTCTGGCGATCGCAGTTTGTATTGCGGCCACGCTCTATCTTGGATTGTTTCCTGGCTCTGTGCTGCAGTATGCGCAAGACTCCGCGCAGCAACTGGTTCAGCATGCGCCGCCTGAAGTCCCTTCAAGCCAGAACCTGCGCTTTGAGACGCTTGTGCCGCCGCTTCACGAAGCCAAACAGGAAATTCCGGCTGAGTAAAGATGGACACGCAATTTGACCGGTATGCGCGCAACTACGACGCAGTTCTCAACGGCGCTTTGTCCGCGACCGGTGAAGACAAAGAATACTTCGCCAGTGGCCGGGTAAACTGGTTTGGTCGGTGCCTTCGCGAGTTACACGTTCGACCGGCGCGCGTTCTGGATTACGGATGCGGAACGGGAGCCACGGCGCCGCTTCTTCTTCAAGCGCTAGATTGCGGGTCGGTCGTTGGCACTGATCCGTCCGAGGACAGCGTCACCGAGGCGCAGCGATTGCACGGATCGGACCGAATCTCGTTCCTGCCCCTCGCACAGTACAAACGCATGGGCGATCTTGACGCCGCTTACTGCAATGGGGTGTTCCATCACATCGCGCCACGGGACCGCGTCTCGTGTCTCCGCCTGATTCTGGAATCCTTGCGACCGGGAGGGGTCTTTGGCTTCTGGGAGAACAATCCCTGGAACCTCGGAACTCGGTACGTCATGTCGCGCTGCGCCTTCGACGACGATGCGGTCATGATTTCTCCCCGCGAAGCGCGTCGTCTCGCCCGGGACGCTGGCTTCGAGATACTGCGAGTTGACCACCTCTTCTTTTTCCCGGCGTTGTTAGGTTGGTTGCGCCGTCTAGAACCCGCTCTCATAGGGTTCCCCTTTGGCGGCCAGTTTCAGATGCTCTGCCGCAGGCCCCAGTAGACTGGCAGTCCACTCTCAGAGTCCTCACCTCAGCAACATTCGTTGCCCTCTTCAAACGTTCGAGCGTCAGTGCAAACCGATCCAAATTGGTTGGGAAGGTGATTCAATCGCGATCAGAGACCAGGGGAACGAAGCGTACAAGTTCACGCAGCGAGACCACGGGGCGCCCGTTCACCATGCGAACGAATTGGAGCTGCTGAGAGTCGGCCGATCCGACAGGGACGATCATCCGGCCGGCGGCGCTGAGTTGCGCGAGCAGTGCAGGAGGCAGATCGGGAGCAGCGGCAGAGACGAGGATAGCGTCAAAGGGCGCGCAGGCGGGAAGGCCGAGCGTGCCGTCTCCAGTAAAGATCCGGACGTTGGTGTAGCCGAGCGCGGCGAGAACCTCGCGGGCGCTGTCGGCGAGCGCGGGGTGACGTTCGATGGAGAAAACCTGTGCAGCAAGTTCCGCAAGCAGAGCGGTGACATAGCCCGAACCCGTACCGACTTCGAGAACTTTGTCAGTGGGGGTAATTTGCAGGGACTCGAGCATGAGGGCAACGACGTAGGGCTGAGAGATGGTCTGGCCGTCGCCGATGGGCAGAGGATGGTCTTCGTAGGCCTCGATGGAAAAGGATCCGGGCACGAATTGGTGGCGGGGAACGCGCAGCATGGCGTCCAGCACACGCGGGTCAGAAATGCCGCGGGCCCGGAGTTGGGAGTCGACCATGTGTTGGCGGGCGGTGGTCGGGTCAGGCATGAGCAGTGGCCAGTGGTCAGTGGTCAGGGGGCAGGGGTCAGCGAAGAACATATGCTTTTGCTCTTTGCTGACGACTAATCACTTCCCACTGGCCACTGCACTTCATTTCTTGCGGCGGCGGACGCGCACGTCGAAGCTGACAACGCCGTTCTGGTCGCGCGTGCCGACGACGGAAAGGTTGCGGTTCACATAGTACTCCCCCTGAATGATCTGCTGCGAACTCTGGGAGACATTGGTGGAGTAGATGAGCGACAGGTTGTTGGCGAATTGCTGCTCGATGCTGATCTGGGGCCCGTTACTCACAGGGTTGGTTTCAGTGGTGAGTCCCTGAGGATCGATTTTAATGTTGCTGGCGCCGAACAGGCGCTGCAGCCGGCTGCTGACCGTCGTGTTCAAGGCCTGGCTGAGGATGACGGCGGTAGCCTGATCGGAAAAAGCGCTCTGGCCGGACTGCTCCTGCAGTTGCGCCGACTCTCCGCTGGCGCGGCCGAGGGCGAGCAGAGCAATGATGTCGGACTTCGGCAGCGGAGGTTCGGAACGATAGTTGAGAGCGAGGCGGTCGGCTGTGCCGGTAACCGTAATATTGAGGTCGTAGCTGCGCACGTGCGTGGAAGCCTGCAGATTGAGTTGAGGCTCGATGGCCACCGGATTGGCGAACGTGATATCGCCGCGCTCCAGCGTGAAGCGGGTACCGTGGAAAGTGGCCTGACCTTCGAGAACATCGACGCGCCCGAGGACGGCGGGCCGCGCCACCGAACCACGGATGCGCAGGTCGGCATCGCCGGAGAGGCGGGCGATTGCGGTCCGCATTTGAAGTTCCGGCGCGGTTACCACGTGGATGTCGAGTTTGACATTATTGAGCGGAGAATTCGCGACCGTAACCGTGGAGAACTGGCGGCTGCGCTCCAGATAGGCGCTGAAGTCGAACCCCGGCGTTACGGCAATCTTGTTGATCCGGATGTCGCCGGACACAGTGGAATTGGAACGCGTCCCGACCCAGTGCAATTCAGCGTCAGCGGTGGAGCTGACACCCGGCGGATAACGCAAGCGTACATCCTTACCGAGGGCGGTGAGATTGAAGTTGAGCTGCTGCTTATAGTAAGTAGCGTCACCTTTGAGGTCGAGCGTGCCGCCGCCAGTGCGAGCCGTAAGCGTCTCGATGAGCGCGCGGTCACGAGTGAAAAACAGTGAACCATTGAGTTCGCTCAGGCCGCTGGGCAGCCCGGCGTAGGAAACCGCACCGTTGGCTACCTGCAAGTGGCCATGCGGAAAAGGATCGGATAGAGTGCCACCCACCTTCAGGTCCATGGTGACGAGGCCGGAAGCGGTGAAGTCAGGGTCGAAGCTGGAGAGCAGTTTGAGATCGAGGCGGCCATCGGCAGTGAGATCGAGCGACCGCTTGCCGGAAAGTTCTATCGAGCCTTGCGCAGTCAGGTCAGTTCCCTCTCCCAGCAAATGGAGTTGCTGGATATTGACTGACTGGTTGGCGGCGGAGAAGCGAATGGGATCCTGATTATGCAGCTTAACGTGTTCGACATCGAGGGAGGCGGAGGTCAGGGTGCCGTCGAGAGTCCATCGGTCGGGGTGGCGGAGCGGCCCACGCAGGTCGAGAGAGCCGGCAATGGCAGAGTGGCCGGTAAGCTGGCCCCGGAGATAGGAGCGCCAGAGCGCGTCGAGATCAAGCTGGTCCATGTGAAAAGAGATGTTCGCGGGATAGTCATCGCGCAACTGCACATTGCCGCTGATCGTTAACGAGCCGCGCTGGAAGCGCGAATTACCGGTGACATGAAGCTCACTCCCCTGAGTAACGGCTTGCAGGTCCATATCCCCCGCGAGGTCGTCATCGAGTGTAAGGCCTCGGACGTGCAATTCCGCATTGATCGAAGGCACGTCGGGAGTGCCGGAGCCTTTGAGGACGAAGTCGGCGCGGCCTTCCACGGATAAACGATTGGAATGGATTTGAGGGATGCGGGCAAGATCGAAATTGTTTCCGGCAAGGTCGAGGCGGAAGGCGCGGGTAGAGGGCTTGTAGGCAGCACTTCCGGTGATGACGGAATCGTCGTGCAGAAGATGAATGTCATCGAAAGCGATTTCGCCCCCCGCGATATGGAAGGCGGAATCGAATTGCTGAATCTTCTCGCCATAAGCGGAAGCATCGTTGAGATGGACTCGCCCTTCGCCGTGAGGATCGGAGAGCGTGCCAGCGGCTTGCACGAAAAGATCCGCCTGGCCAGAAATGGGATAGGTATATCCGGCCAGGGCCTGGATGTCAGCGAGCTCCGTATTGTGCAGGTTGGCGCGGAGGGTAAACGTGCTGTCGCCGGTAAGATGCCCGTGTTGCAGCGTGGCGGAGGCGTCGAACTCGGCGGAAGTGTCGCCGCGTCGTAGAGTGCCGTTGTGCATAGCCAGGGCTTGGAAGGAGAGCTGGATTGAGGTGGAGAGAGAATCCCAGTGAGTTTGTACTGGCTTGGTTTTGGCCGTGGCGGGCAATGCGATGTCAAAATCATTGACCTGCACGGCACCGCTCAGTTGTGGCGAGGAGAAAGAACCGCTCATGTTGCCGTTGAAAGTGGCGCTGCCATTCAAAGTGACGGGAAACAGCGCGGGTCCGCGAACGACGGCGATAAAGGGCAGCCAGTCTGCCATGCTGGAGGTGGAAACCGACAGGTGCACCGCGGAACTGGAGGACAGTGTGCCCGAGGCTTGGACGCGGCTTGTGGGCGTGGTCAGGGTGAACTGCGGAAGATCCAACGTGTCGTTGGCAACATGGTAGACGCCGTTAGCGTGGCCGCTGACTCGCAGGTGCCCGGGGACAGGGCGCTCAGGCGGCGTGAGGTCGAGGGCGAAATTCACCTCCGCGTCGCGGGGAGATCCCTTCCAGCGCGTTTCGAAAGTGCCGGAAGCAATCGCGACCGGACGGAAGCGTGGAAACGGGTGAGCCGGGGCATTGAGCGCAGTCGCGACATCTTCGGCGGAAAGATCGCGCACCCGAAGGACGATCAGTGCGTTTTGTATGGCTGGCGGCTTTGGTTTTGGGATCTTCTGCCCGGCCTTCAGAGGCGGAGCAGCGGAGATGACAGCAGTCTCAAGGCTTTTTCTGGCGGCGGGCGAAAGGTGTTGTGCGGGCGCGAGCCACTGATTGAAATCCACATCGCCGATGAAGCTTCCGCCGAAAATCCTGCCTTGCAGTCTGGAGAGTTTGAGTTGCTGATCGCTGACCGAGTAGTCCGTGCTGACGGAGGCCTTGGAAAAGGAAACCTGATCGTCTTGCCAGGCCAGGTCGTGGAGGGTAAGCAGGCCATTGGAGGCGAACTCATCGAGGGACCAGTCGCCGTGCCCCTTGAGTTCGAGCACACCCGCTTTAAGATCGTGGCGGCGGGTCACCGACGCTACCTCAGTAAGGTCGAGCTGCGCGTCGTAGGAAGCCTGCAGATGCGGACGGCGAAAGTCTGTGACTTGCCCGCTGGCCGAGAAATGGGAGTGGCCTGAATTCCACTTGAGGGATGGAACCACGGCAAAGTTGGAGCCGAGGCTGAACTCGAGTTCGGTCATCCATGCGAAAGGCCGGCACTCCAGCATTTTGGTGTCGACGAGGCCGACCAGGAGTCGTCCATCGTACTGGCCGCGAAGGAAGGAATAATTCATCTGGAGCGAAGTGTCGCGGGCCGCAAAATCAACCGGGATGGTCTGGTCGTCCCAGAGGATCTGGCCATTGCGGATCTCGAAATGACTGATGGAAAGGGCAAAGAGGCGCTCCACGGGAGTCTTGCCGGTAGCAGCGCCGGCTTGTCGCGGAGGGAAATTTGTCGTTCCGTCGGGATAAAACGCCACGTGCACCACAGGTTGCGCGAGGATGACTTCGTGGAAGCCGAACTCGGAGCGGAGGAGCGAGCTGATCTTCACGCGGGCGACGATGCGGTCCACATGGGCGAGAGGAACATCGGTGGCGGATTCCTGGCCATGTACGGTGATGCCGCGCACGTCAGCCTGCAGCCGAAAAGGTGTGGTATGAATGCTGGCGATTTCGACGCGGCCCCCCGTAACCCGCTCCAGTTCAGCGATGAGGCGGTTGCGCACCAGTGCCTGGAATGAATCGGTATTGATGTAGACGAGCAGCCCGATAGCTGCAACGAGGCCGACAGCGCCGACGAAGAGCAGATACTTCCACCAACGGCGGCGGGCAGGCGGGGTGGACGCTTCGGTCACTGCGACTGCACTCCCGGGTCGTTGGCAGAGGGCGTGACCCCGGGAATATGGACCTGCCCCTCGGAGCGCAAGGTCTGCAACCAGGACACCAGCAACTCGCTGACTTTCTCCTGGGTCAGCAACTCACGAATCTTGGAAGATACCTCGGCCAGCGGAACCTCAGAGGCCCCGGCCTGCTTGAGCTTAGGAACAAACTGATCGCGGTAGTAGGCTTCAATAGATTTGGAATCGATCTGCACCGCAGGACGAAGGCGGGCGTCGACCAGGCGCATCACATCGATCTGCTCCCGGACGTGGGCGAAGAGAGCCTCTTCGGTAAGCTGGTACTGGGCGAGAAGGGACTGCCAGGACTCGGGGGACGCGGCCTGAGGATATTGTTTGCGGGCATCGGCAACGCGCGCGGTGACTTCTGCGTCAGTAGCGTGGGTGAAGTCCGCCGATTTCATCTGCTCGCGCAGAAGTTCCTGATCGATGAGACGGTCGAGTACGGCCCGGCGTTCGTCCTCGGTGAACTGGGCCAGGGTGCGGTTGGTGAGCATAGCTTCAAGACACAGCGCCTCGTCCCAGTCGGACTGCAAAATGACGTGGCCGTTGACGGTGGCGATAATGCGGTCGATGACGTCGGCGGAGGCGTGCGCGGAACTGAGGAACAGTGGCGAGATTGCAAACGCAAGCGCCAACGCGATAATCGTCTTCTGAATTCGAACTCTCATCAAAATGGCTGCCCTATGCTAAAAAAGACGTTGAAATGACGCAGGCGCTGCGTCTCGAAGTTGCTCGTCAGCTTCCCGGTTATCGGGTCGACGATGTTCTGAAAATAGGCTGTTGGATTTAAATTGTACCCGAAATCGAAGCGCAGAGGTCCAATCGGGGTTTTATAACGCAGGCCTACCCCCAAAGCATGCGAGGTAAAGTCGTAACCACTGTTGTCGAAATACGTCTCGCACGCTTGATTGATGACGCCGGGGTTGGTTGGCAGACACTGCGCGGGATCGGGCTGGTGCCAGCGCATAAGGGCCTTAAGCATATCGTGCCCGGCGGTGAAGACATTTCCCATATCGTGAAAAATGGCGAAACCGAAGCCCTCTCCAAGATAGGGCAGGCTGACCGGGGGGAAGCGCAACTCCTCACTATTAATGAACAGCGCCGTGCCGCCGACGGGAAAACCGGAATCGGGATCGCGTGGTCCTGCCTGATTTAACCCAAAACCGCGGTGGGAGTTGCCGCCACCGGCAAAAAATACCTCGGGCAACGGAATGACGGTTTCACCGGCGCAAGACGTGGTCAAGTTGGTGATTTGACAGGCCCCCGGTGGCAGAACTTTGGTGCCGCGATAAACCTGCTCTAATCCCAAGGTGGTGGAGCGAGCAAAAACGAACTTGTGATTGGGACGCCCGAAGGCATAGTAGGTGGAATCCTGGGCGAGGGCGCGGCCGTAATCGGCCTGAGAACCAACGTAACTAGAGGCGGTGAAAGCATCGAGGGTGAAGTATTGGCCTTTGGTGCTTTCGAGAGGGTTGTCGCGTTTGTCGCGGATAAAGGTGAAGCCGGGACCACCTACGCGGGCGGGCAGAGAAAACAAACTGAATTCGGCGGGCGAAAAGTCTGAAGCCAAGTGGCTGGCCTTCACGTAGCGGTAATCGAAGCGGTAGGTGATGGAGGTGGAGTAATTGGGTAACAGCTGACCGATTTGCTGTCGGAGATCGATTTTGCCTTCCTCGCGCTGCGAGGTGAAGGTGGCAACGTCGAGACTGTTGTCGTAAAAGATGGTGTAGAAAATCTTGAAGCGGTCCTCATTGAAGAGCTTGGGGATCTCGTAACTGATGAGGCCGCGCTGCTGCAGGCGTCCGACGTGGGACTGGAAGGTCAGCGTCTGATCGCGGCCGCCCATGTTGAGGCGAGTGATATCGAATCCCACGCGCGGGCTCACGCCGGTCGAACCTGCCGGAGCGCTGGTCCCTGCGGGCAGGCCAGTTTCGAATTCCAACCCGAAGCCATAGGTGAAGGTGTAGCGCTTGGCCTCCTGCATCTGGACGAGAACATTTTTCTGGGGATCGGAGCCCTCAGGATTCTGCACCGCCGTATCGACCTGGCTGAAGATGCCGAGGTCATAGAGCTTGGTCTGCGTATCCAGCATGTCCTGCTGGCTGAGGGGCTCGCCCGCCACCACCTGAATCTCGCGCTGCACCACGTAGTCGCGAGTGTTCTCAAGACCGGCAACCATCACCTGGTTGACGAAGAACTGCTCACCCTCCCGGATGTTGTATGTGACGTCTTCGCGGTTGGGCTGGCCCGCTGAAGGTTGGGTATTGATGTCGAGTGTGGCGTTGGAAAAACCGTGATTGAAGTAATAGCTGAGAATGGCCTCGCGGTCATTGGCAAGATTCTGTTCCGAATAGGGCTGACCTTCGACAGTACTGAGTTCGGGAAACGCCTTGGCGTCGATCTTTTGGGTGCCAGTGATATGGAATGCGCCGACCAGAGTCTGCGGCCCTTCTTCAATTTGAATGTGGACCGCGATGTGGTTCTCGGAACCGTGGTAGTTGTCGTCGACCTTGGTCTGAACCTTGGCCTGGCGGAATCCGTTGGAGACGTACAGGGCTTCGAGGCCTGCGACATCGCTCTTGAGCAGCGCACCGCTGTAACGTCCGTGAGAAAGAAACCTGCCGGAGGGCTGAATCTGCAGGCGCTGCCGGAGCATTGGCCGCGAGAAATACTTGTTCCCGGTGATCTCGATGAGGTCGAACCTGTGCAGGGGGCCGGGATCGATGCGGTAGATGACGCGCTGCGTGTCGGGAGCGCTTTCCTTCTGGACCTCGACGGTGGCGTCGAAGTGGCCTCGGCTCTGGAGATAGTCGAGGAGATTGCGCTTGCCCTCGTTCAGCAGGTCGTCGTCGAGAGCGTTCTCCTCATAGACCGGGACCTCTTTCTTCAAAACGCCGCGGCTGATGTGAAAACCCTGAGCATAGACGACGACCACCGGCCCGGGGTCGATGAGATAGGTGTAGTCGACGGCGTTCGATTCAGGGCGATATGTCTGCTCGGCAATAGAAACCTGCGCCAGAACGCGCTGCTGTTTCTGCAGCTTCTTGCGCAAGCGTTGAAGAGAATTGGTGATACGCGCGGCGGTGATGCGATCGCCGGGGTGCATACTAGCGATGTCCTGAACCTGGCCCTGGGAAAAGGCCGAGTGGCCAGTGACTTTGACCTCGCCCACATGGGCAGGCTCGCCCGGCGTAAGGTGGAAAAGTATGTTCACCTGCTGGGTCGCGGGATTGGACGTGCTTTCGGCGGTGACGCGTGCGCGGTAATAGCCGTTCTCCTGCATGAGTTGCTGGATATTCCGCAAGGCACGGTCGAGCTTATCGAGGGTATGAAGCTCTCCGAGCTGAAATTTGGATGCGTTGACGACCTGATTGTGGTTGGGTCGATTCGCAGCGCCCTCCACGTCCACGGCGCCGACAAAAAAATTAAGCGAAGTCGTGAATGCCAGCCGCACCCCCTCACCCGAAGGAGTAACCTCAGCCTGGATATCGGCAAAGCGACCCGTGGCGAACAGCACACGAATGCTTTCGCGAACCCGGTCGCGGTCCAGCGGCTGGCCGGATTTCTGCGGCAGCATTTCGAGCAAATGGTCACGCTCCGACACGCCCGGCAGGTCGATGGATTCGACGGTGCGTCCGGCATAAGCTGCCATCGAGGAAAGAGCAGTAGAAGGTTGCGAGGTTTGCGGTTGCTGCGAGGATGGAGCGGAAGCGGATGGGGGCGACCCGGCACGGGCGGCTGGGCCGAGTGATACCACGATCAGGATGACGAACGACGCGTACCGTCTCAGCAAATAATATCCTTGGGCCCGTTGCCTACATTCGATGAAGCGCGGAAGGCCGGCGTTGTCTGGATCCTGTGGAGTCCAGACACTTATAATCCAGACTTATAATAAAGGTTTTGCCGATGAAAACTGGTGATCTCCTTGGGACATAGCACGGACGCGGAAAAAGAGAAGTTCGAAGAACGCTACTCGCGGCAGATTCTGTTTGGCGGAATCGGAGCCGACGGCCAGCGCCGCCTGGCTGCGGGACGGGCCGCGATTGTGGGTTGCGGGGCGACCGGATCGGCCCTGGCGTCATTGCTGGCGCGCGCTGGCGTGGGCACGTTGCGTATTATCGATCGCGATTACGTCGAGGCCAGCAATCTCCAGCGGCAGTCGCTGTTTGAAGAGAAAGATGCGGCCGAATCGCTGCCCAAGGCGATTGCCGCCGCGCGCAAAATCGCGGCCTTTAATTCGGAGATTCTCATCGAGGCAAAGGTCGAGGATGTGGTCCCGGGCAATATTCATGCACTACTTGAAGGAATGGATGTAATCCTCGATGGCACTGATAATTTCGAGACCCGCTACCTGGTGAATGATTATGCCGTAAGCAAATCGCTGCCGTGGATCTATGCCGCCGCGGTGGGCAGCTACGGGGTCACGCTGAATGTGCTGCCCGGCAAGACTGCCTGCCTGTCCTGCATCTTTCCTGATACGCCGCGAGGCATGGTGGAAACTTGCGAAACCTCGGGCATCTTGAACACGGCAGTAAATCTGGTGGCCTCAATCGCGGCTACGGAGGCGATGAAATTGCTCATTGGAGGAGCCGCTGCCGAGCACCTGCGACAGACGCTGTGGTCGTTTGATGTCTGGAGGAACGAGAATGCGGAGATTGCAGCCGGCAATCCTCGGCCGGGTTGCCGGGCGTGCGGTGAGCAGGATTTTGTGCATCTCGCGGGCGAGGGGCGTCCGCATATCACGATGTGCGGACGGAATTCAGTGCAGATTCACGAGCGCGCCCGGCCCATTGATTTTGCCGAGATGCAGCGGCGGCTGGAGTCGCTCGGCGTGGTGCGGCACAACGAGTTCGTGCTCAAGTTCTGGCGTGAGCCCTACGAGATGACGCTGTTCCCCGACGGGCGGGCGATCATCAAAGGGACGACCGACACTGGCGTGGCTCGCAGTCTCTACGCTCGCTATGTCGGGAGCTGAGCGGCCGTTCCCCCAAAGGCGCGGATTCAACGGTTAGTCGCCGCTTTGTTCGATGTTACGGAGCTATTTCCTTCCTCTAATCATTCCCTTTCTGAACCTTGCTCTCTGTTCCGAATCGCGTCCGCCAGGTTTCCGAACCGCAATGGCCCAAACGGGTGGTTACTACGTGTTACTAACAGTCCTATTACGGTCTAGCAATTGTGCGTCCGTTTGGCCCCACGTAGTCTTCAGAGTAGGAACTGAAGTGCTTGACCCTAAGGCACAGCGGCTTGGCAAGCTCGGTTTTGGCAAGGCAGTGGATTCTCCCCAACTTGTGGAGGCGAACTCAAGAGAGAGGTTAATATGCGGTTCGCTCTACGTTGTGGATTTGCTCTTCTAATCCTGGTGGCGGTCTCAGCCGCCAAGGAACTTCCCGAAGCCCCCAGCAGTTCATTACGTACGAGCGGTGCGCCCACCCTGGGCGAACCTGTTCCCGTATCGATGGTCGTGGCCTCGACGACGATTGCAGCCCCGAAGGTTGAAGCGCCGGTGGTAGACAAGAAATTTCTGAGCCTGGCCGTGGTCTCGACCGGCAGCACCTTCGCAGATTCCTACACCACATTGTTTGCCCGGCAGAACTGGCTGGCCGGCAAACAGGGCGTCTGCAACATGGAAACTGAATCGGCCTACCTGTATGGAACACACCCCACGGTTGGACGCACCTATGCGGTAGCTTCGGTGAAGAGTGCGGGGTCCTTGTTTGCCGCCTATTACCTGCGCAAGCACCACAGCAAATTGTGGAGCCTGCCCCTGGTGGCAAACTCCATCATGAGCCTGCAGGGCGTGGGACAGAACATGGCGAACTGCAACTGAGCCGGTGCAAGTCGCTCGCGACGGTCCTGCGGCAAACTCCTTCGACAACCGGAATTTTCTGATCCAGCCACGCGCGCGGGCTTGATGAGCACCCTCTCCGCCACCAAAAAGCGATACATTAATTCAGCGGTCAGGTCACCTCATACGATCGAGTAGCGCAAAGGAAGAGGAAGAATGCTCAACGCGGAAGAATTAAAATTGACGCAACGGCTGGTGGCTGCGCTGGAAACGATTGCGCAGGCTCTGGATCCGGCGCGGCCCCGAGCCGAAAACAACCTCGCCCACTCCTTGACGAGCATCAAATCCAGCCTGGACAGTGTGGTGCAGGAGAACAACGTGGGACGCGGCTGTGTTCGCGTCCTCTCGCGCATTGACACCTAAAGGGACTTTGTGGAGAGATGCATGTCAGCCCGCACTGCGGCGCACATTGATTATCTTCCTGGCGCTGCTGCTCACCGGTACGATTCATGCCCAACAAATCACGATCTACCAAACTCCGATTCAGAATACTTCATGGGCATCCGGGCGGGGGATGTGCCGGGAGTATTGCTCGGTTTGTCATGGGCACAAAGGCAATGGGCATGGGGCAGCAGCATCCGCGTTTAGGGTCCCTCCCGCGGACTGACAACCCTGGCCCAGCGCAATCGCGGAAAGTTCCCTTATGACGAGTTTAATTTGGTAATGCGCTTCGGCACGAATATTGCGGGGCATGGTTCCAAAGACATGCCCGTCTGGGGGCACTTGTTTGCCTCGCTGCCCGAAGAACGCGAAGCGATCATCCATCAGAGGATTTACAACCTTGCACACTACGTCAGGTCGCTGCAAGCGAAATGAGCGCCTTTGGTCCACCGGTGATGGCCAGACCAAGCGAGGACAGAAACCAGAGCACGTCCGAGTGTTTGGAGGATTTCGTCACGATTTGGCAATAAGCTCGGGCGAAATTCAACTTGCGCTATCGTTGTCATTGTTCTCCGGAGCCTCTGGCCTCGAAACAACCTTGCGCCGAGACTCGGCGCAACCTTGACTCCCTCAGGTGGGAACGCCAAGTTTTGGCAGAAGCCATTGAGTCAAAATTATGTAGGCTACAAGAAATGCCACTCCCCAAACCCAATTGGGCATGTTCACACTCTCCCTATCTGCCGACTCCAAGTTTACGCAGAAACGTCATCATCGGGCACCAGTTGGTAAATCCAGATTGAAACAGATTCAGGCCAACAAAAGCCGTGAAAAGGTACCAGTATGGGCTCCAGTAGTGCCCGAGTGCCAGGGACAATAGAATGAAGCTGCCGGCGATCAAACGAAGTGCACGTTCTACGGTCATAAGTTCTCCTTCGAAGCTACACGCTGTTCTGCGCAATTTGGTACGGCGGTGTTTCGCATTCAGCGACGTTTCCGGGGCAATGCGAATGCATCAGTCGCTACTCTCCCCTCTGCGACAGGTAATAAAGAACCGGCACCGCCATTCGAGACAGAACCGTAGATGCGCCTTCTCCTGCCATCAATGACAGAGCCAGGCCCTGGAAGATCGGGTCAAACAGGATCACGCTCGCTCCCACCACGACCGCAGCTGCGGTCAGCAACATTGGGCGGAAGCGCACCGCGCCCGCATCGACCACGGCATCCTCCAGCGACATTCCCTGGGAGCGGCGCAGTTCGATGAAGTCGACAAGAATGATGGAATTGCGAACAATGATGCCCGCTCCAGCGATGAAGCCGATCATCGAGGTCGCAGTGAAGAATGCTCCCATAAGTGCATGCGCGGGCAGAATGCCGACAAGCGTGAGCGGAATCGGCGCCATGATAACGAGGGGCGTGACGAACGATCGGAACCAGCCCACGACCAGCACATAGATCAAGACCAGGACAGCCGCAAAGGCGAGTCCCAGGTCGCGGAAGACTTCCACCGTGATGTGCCACTCGCCGTCCCACTTCATGGAGAAGCGATCGGTGCGCTCAGGCATGGTTGTGCCCTTGTATTGCTTTACGCCATAGCCATCGGGCAATTTGATTCTGTCGATGGCTTCGCTCATCTTCATGATGGCGTACACAGGGCTTTCTTCTCCGCCCGCAACATCTCCCGTCACGTAGACGACCGGCTGCAGATTCTTGCGATACACACTGGTATCGATTGTCGTTTGTTGAAGGGTCGTCACTTCCTGTAAGGCTATTTGGCCACCGGAGGATGTCGGCAGCTTCAGGTTGCCAAGGTCTTCGATCCCAGAGCGATCCGGGCGCGCCAGCCGCACTTCGATGGGGATGTCCTCGCGCGAATGGGGATCGTGGAGCAAGCCTGCGTTGGCTCCGCCGAGCCCCACCTGCAGAGTGCGCGTCACATCGGCGGGTGAAATGCCATGGAGAGCTGCCTTGTCCAGATCCACTTTCATGTCGTACTTGATTTGCGGGTCTTCGACGTACCAGTCCACATCCACGACACCGGGCGTTTGCTGAAAGACCTTCTTGACTTGAGCAGCCAGTTCAATCTGCCCTTTGTAGTCTGGCCCATAAATTTCAGCCACCAGAGTTTGAAGCACGGGCGGGCCAGGCGGGACTTCCGCGACCTTGATGCGCGCACCGAAAGGAGCGGCAATCTTGTCCAACTCCGGCCGTAGTCGCCGTGCGATCTCGTGGCTCTGCGCACTGCGATCGTGTCGCGAGAGCAGATTTACCTGGATATCAGCCTGATTGGGCTGATTGCGCAAGAAGTAATGACGCACAAGACCGTTGAAGTTGTAAGGGCCGGAGGTCCCCGCATAGATCTGATAATTGATAACCTCGGGCTGATTCCCTAGATATTGTCCCAGTGCCTGCGCCACACGGGTCGTTTGTTCCAGTGGCATGCCATTGGGCATGTCTATGATGACCTGGAACTCACTCTTGTTGTCGAAGGGGAGCATTTTTACGCGAACCCACTTCAACGGGACGAACGCGACCGCGGCGAGCAGCAACAACACGACACCACCAAGAAACATCCAGCGGCGGCGCGCATCGCGGATGAGTGGGTTCATCATTCGACGGTACAGGCGTGTCGTCCAGCCTTCAGTCTCGTGCCCGGAATGCTCGCTACCGCCCGCATGTTTCCGCAGCAGCCTCAATGCCGCCCACGGAGAAACCACGAAAGCGACAATGAGCGAAAACAACATGGCCGCCGACGCGCCCACTGGAATCGGGCGCATGTAGGGACCCATTAGGCCGCGCACAAAGGCCATGGGAAGGATCGCCCCGATCACTGCGAAGGTGGCAAGGATCGTAGGATTGCCAACTTCGTCGACCGCCTCGACCGCGACTTCAGCTAAGGATCGTCCCCGGCTCTCCGGCAACCGGAAATGGCGCACGATGTTCTCGACCACAACGATGGCGTCGTCGACCAGGATGCCGATGGAAAAAATCAACGCGAACAAGGTCACCCGGTTCAGGGTGTAGCCATACAGATAGAAGACGGTGAGCGTCAGCGCCAGAGTAACCGGCACTGCCAGAAGTACGACGCCTGATTCCCGCCAGCCCAGGGCCAGTGCAATCAGCAATGTGACCGACAATGTTGCGATCAGTAGGTGTTTGAGAAGTTCGTCGGACTTGTCCTTCGCGGTTTCGCCATAGTTGCGCGTGATCGTGATGTTCAGGTCATTTGGAAGCACATAGCCGCGCAGCGCATTGACTTTGTCCAGCACACGTTCGGAAATGTCGGCGGCGTTCGTACCTCTGCGCTTCGAAAGCGTGATGGTTACGGCGGGATATTCTTGTGTGGGGTCGGGTCGGAGCTTGTCCTGAGCCAAGTCGAAGGAACCCGACCGGGCGGGTCGAAGACCCGCCTCCACACCGGCACCGTCTGCAAACAACACGTAGGTGTTTGCTTCGGCGGGGCCGTCCTCAAGCTTCTCCGCCACGTCACGCAAGTAGACAGGGCGTCCGGCGTGAACCCCGACAACGACCTGACGCAGGTCTTCAAGACTCGTGAAGAAGGTGCCTGCTTCGACCTGAAACTCGCGATTGTCACGCGCAAAACTGCCGGCTTGCCCGCGGCTGTTTGCGCTCTGGAGTTGCTCCACGATCGCGCCCGGCGTAAGCCCGTATGCGGCGAGCCGTTGTGTGTCGAGCACTACTCGTATTTGCCTGGGCTGCCCGCCGATGATCTTGGTCTCAGAAACGTCATTCAGCGGCTTCAGTGAATTCTCCAGCTCACCCGCGATTCGCCGCAAGCGATAAGAGTCATAGCCGTCCCCCCACAACGTCAGGGCCATGATCGGCACGTCGTCGATCGAGCGGACCTTGATGATTGGTTGTGAGACGCCGGGCGGAATGCGGTCAAAGTTGGAATAGAGCTTGTTGTAGGTCTGAACGATGGCGTCTTCTTCTTTGGCGCCAACGTAGAAACGCACAACCAGCATGCTCACGCCGGGATGGCTGATTGAGTAGATGTACTCAACGCCCGGTACTTCGCGCAGTAACTTCTCCATTGGAAGGCTGACGCGCTGTGCCACCTCGTTAGCTGATGCACCCGGCATCTGCACAAAAACGTCGAGCATGGGCACAACGATCTGGGGCTCTTCTTCCCGTGGGGTCTTGAGAATGCTGAACGCACCCAGAAGCAGCGCAGCGACGATCACCAGCGGTGTCAGTTTCGAATCAATGAAACTGTGGGCAATGCGACCGGCCAGGCGCAAGCCCTTCGCGGGCGGTTTGGGCTCGTCATCCATTACTGGACCTCAATGCGTTTGCCATTCAGGTCGACGGCACCCGGTTTGGCCACAAGCCGCTCGCCGTTCTGGAGGCCCGCCAGGACTTCGACATCTTCTCCCGAAGGCTTCCCCAGAGTGATGTAGCGCAGGCTGGCAACCTTGTTTTGGTCCAGCACATAGATGCCCTGCAATTGGCCGCGTTCGACTACCGCCGAGCGTGGAATCAACAGCGCCTGCCGCTGGCCACGAGAAAACTGGGCCCGCCCGAACAGCCCCGAACGCAGATGTGTATCTGTGGGCAAATCGACCTTCACCAAAAACGTGCGACTCGCGGCGTCCGCGGCTGGGACGATTTGCACAACCCTACCTTTCAGACCAGCGTTGTCGAGGGCATCGATGACAACCGAAACTTGCTCTCCTGTTCGTACATACCGGAGATCGTTCTCGTTGACCGTGGCTTCCAGTCGATAGCGGCGCACGTCCTCGACGGTGAAGATCGGCATGCCCGGTGAAGCCAGCGTGCCGACATCAGCTTTCTTCTCCGTCACCACGCCGTCGAATGGCGCTCGAATCCGCGTGTAATCCAGAGACGTGCGTGCCTGGCTCAATGCTGCCTGCGCCTGGGCCTGCCCTGCCTTTGCCATGTCGCGACGCGCGAGAGCCGCTTGTTGACGGGCTTTCACCTCGTCGAACTCCTGCGGACTTACCGATTTCTTTTCGTAGAGGTTCTGGTAACGCTTCAGCGTTGATTCCGCCAGGGCGAGGTCGGAATCAGCTCCGACCAGTTGCTGTTGGGCGGCAAGGTCGGCTGCGGTCGCGCGGTCTACCGCGGCTCGCAGCTGGGAGTCGTCGATTACGGCGAGCACTTGACCGCGCTGCACGTGATCTCCTTCGTGAGCCCGGATCTCGACGATGTTTCCCATCATCTGGCTGGCAACCTCGCTGCTCTGAGCCGCACGTACGGTGCCTACCGCTTCCAGCAAGTCGGGCACGTCAGCCTGCTGCACCGCGAGTACGGGAATGTTTCGCACGGTTTCCGGCGCCGGAGCGGTGCGGGTTTGTTCGCTAGAACAGCCAGCAAGGCCAAAGGCTGCGAGGAGCAGCATGATCAAGAGATTCAATCCTCTATTCACGTTCATGGCATCACCACGGGAGATTGCGGAGTCAGGCTTCCGCTCGCCAACTCCAGGTTGGCGTAGCTGGTCTGGAAGTGATAAACGGCCTCCCAGTAGTCGGTCTGGCTGCGGCGCGCTGCATCTTCAGCGCCCAACAAATCGGTAATCGTGGTCAGTCCGCTGTCGTAGCGGTCCTGATTGATGCGCAGACTCTCCTGTGCCTGGGCAATTGCCGCTCGGGCCACTTCGATCTGCTGCCGGTTGGCATCCGTCTCGTAATAAGCCCGCCTCACTTCGAGGCGAACGGCATCGCTAGCTGCCTGCTTCATGGCCACAACCTTCTCTTCGAGGGCTCGTTGCCGGGAGAGTTCCGCCCGCTTTGCGCCGCCTTGAAAGATGTCGAATTGCGCTTCGATCCCGCCTAGCCAGTTATTGCCCCCGCCCCCGGCGACGAAGGTAGGGTTATCCAGTTCCCAGCCTGCAAATGCGTTCACCCGCGGACCGAACGACGACTTGGCTACCGACACGCTCTGCCGCTGGGCCGCTTCCTCGGAGGCAATGCGCTTCAAGTCAGGGCGATTGGCAAGTGCCTGCTTCTCGACCTCCTCAAGCACAGGGGCGGCGGGAAGCGTGCGCTCAGCCAACGCTCCGGTGAGCTGGAATGGAGAATCAAGCGGCACGCCCATTGCCGTGTTCAGCTGGGCCCGCGCCACTTCCAGAGTGTTCCTGGCCGGGATTACTTCCTGCTGTCGCGCCGCCATGTGAACCTTCGCGGTCAGCAGGTCGGATTCTACTGTCAGCCCGCTATCGAATCTCGCCTGGCTACGCTCCGCGATCGACTGCGCAGTCTTGGTCGACTGCTCGACAACGTCAAGTTCCTTGGCCGCCAGCAGAACGTCGTAGTAGGAGCTGATCACGCGGAAGACAATCTCCTGATCCGTACGCTCCAACTGGTGTCCCGTAGCCTCGTTCATCTGTTTGGCCAGCTTTACCCCATGCCAAGTTGCGAACGAATCAAACAGGTTCCAGGTCCCCCCAAACCGCGTGCTGAAGTTGCCGAAGGGCAGAGGCGCATTCAGTTTGTTCAGTGCGAAGTCTGCAGTGGTGAAACGCTGCTGCCGCAGCTCGCTGCCGAACACGTAAACCGGATCATTGCCGCGAGTCGCCGTTTCAGAAAAACTCAAGTGAGGCATGAGGAATGAGCGGGCCTCACGAACTCCGGCCGAGGCAGCTTTTGCGTCTGCGGCCGCCGCCTTGCGCAGAGGATTCTTCTCCAGCGCGATGGTCACTGCCTGCTGCAGAGTAAGAGACGAAGGCTGCGCCTCTTGCTGAGCTGAGGCTGCCCCCAAAGGCAGCCACGCAACCGCGAGGCTCAAAACCACTTTGAACAAGGTTTTCAACCTTGCACTCCCGCGGCCTGAGCCGGCTTCATCCAGTCCGTCTTGTCTTCTACGATTTCGTAGGTTGTATGAAAACTCGCGGTCTTCTGAAGCATGGCTCCCACCGAGCAATACTTTTCTTCGGAGAGACGGATGGCCTCCTCCAGCGCCGCCACGTCGAGTTGAAAGCCGGTCACCACATGGTGGATTCGCACTGCCGTAAACACCTGCGGCGGCCGTTCCGCTTGATCGGCCTCGACCCGCACTTCGTAGCCGGTAACTTTTTGGTGGTACTTCTGGCGGAGGATGGTCACGACGTCGAAGGCCGAGCATCCGGCCAATCCGGCGGCGACCAGTTCGATCGGCTTCGGGCCGGTGCCTCCGGCGGCATCGTCCAACAGCATGTGATGGCCGCTCCCGGTCTGGGCCACAAATTGTCGCTGCTGCTTAAGTGGTTGAGTCAGTTCGACTTTGGCTGTGATCATGATTGCCTCCCGCTTGGTTCTATCGACAAAGCACACGAATAAATGCAGGAAGTTGGATTTTGTTACAAAGAAAATTGGCTGGGGAAGGTGGTGGCCGTAAGCAGGGCTAGAACTTCGGTCTGACCACCGCGAGGGCTTGTTCGTAATTCTTCAGCAGTTCCTTGCGGAGCTGGATTGCCTTCTTACTTGAAGGGCACTCCGCGGAGGAGTTTCGGCACTGATCAATCGTTGCTTCGAGACTGGAGAGGAAGGCTTTGCACGGTTCGCAACCGCCGAGGTGCCGCTCCAGTTCTTCGCAAAGCGAATCATCCAACTGTTCGTCGAGATAGTTCGAGAGCTCCGCAAACATGGCCTTGCAGCGGGCAGGCCTGGGCTGTTCGTTGCCTGGGTGTTCTCGGGAAGACGCCCGCGAAACGGCTGCTCTCCCGGAGCGTGGTTTCAACCCTTTCATCAATTCCTTCCGGACAAACAACCTCGCACGGTGTAGACGAACTCGTACCGTTCCAGAACGCAGGCCTGCGATCTCGGCCACTTCTTCGTCGGTAAGCCCTTCCATATCGCGCAGCACCAAAACAATGCGGTATTGTGGCGGCAGCCGCTGAATGGCTTCGCGCAAACGACCCGCTTCCTGACTCCGAATGGCGAATGCTTCGGGATTGATGCTGCCCTCGTTCCCCAGTTGCTCAAGTTCCTTTCGATCCGGCATGAGTTCTTCCAGGGAGAGATCCGGCTTGGGAGCAAACTTGCTGCGGCGACGGCTCATCAGGCAGCGGTTCTTTGCGACCTTATACAGCCACACTACGAGGGCTTTGGGACTGTCGAATTTGGGCAGGTACGGAACCGACTTGAGCAGCACTTCCTGCATGGTATCTTCCGCGTCTTCACGCTGACCGCAGACGCGCATGCTGAAAGAGAATACTGTGTTTTGAAGTAAAGCCAGAGCCTGCTCCAGCGCCGCATCGTCACCCCGCTGCAGTAGTTGCAGGGCTTGTTCTATCTCAGAGCGCATGGTGTTGAATGTAGCACTCTGGCGCTTGGCTTCACCAATTGCTTTGTCCGGCTCGATCATGAACAAGATCAAGCGGTGGCGGGCTCGCGCTCGGGGCGACTCACAAGCATCATGGCCAACTCCCGGATAGTCGGCGATCCTGGAGTAATCCAGGGGGCTCTGCGGATCGGTAACTGCAAGTCGGCTGCTCGGTGCAAGCAACGCTGGATGCACACCGCGTTTGCCGGTGGTTGCTTGGGTCGATCAGCTGGATTTCGAAAACAACTAGGGACAATCCGCACCTGAGGCGCACCAAACAGGAAATGAGCTGGGAGCGGAAGAAAGTGATTGAAAATACTGGCTGCCCCCCAGGGATTCGAACCCCGATATGCTGATCCAGAGTCAGCTGTCCTGCCGTTGAACGAGGGGGCAGTGTTGGTTGGAGCCGATGGATTGCTGGCTCTTCCTGATTCTAAGGTTGAGGGCAAAGCGCGGTCAACATCGGGCGTGGTTACTGCCGACGTTCATCGTTCACCCTCTCGCCGCTGTAGAATCTATCTTTGAAGACTTTCCCGTGAGGAGGAATCCATGTCATCCGTTTTGGGCAATATTTCCGCGCTTGCTGCCGATTATGCCGAAGGCGCCCGCCAGCCGTTGGAGGCCGAGCAATGCGCCCTCCTCGTGGTGGATATTCAGGAAAAACTTCTTCCGCCGATTTTTCAGAAAGAACAATTGGTGCGCAACTCGCAGCTGCTGATCCGCGCCGCGGGTGTGCTTAAGATTCCCGCGCTGGCGACCACGCAATACGCCAAGGGACTGGGCAAGACGGTGCCCGAGATCGCTTCCCTGCTGCCGGAAACCGAGGCCATCGACAAGGACCGATTCTCCTGTTTCGGCAGCGACGCATTTTGCACGCTGCTCAAGCGGTTGCCGGGACAGCGCAACACCTTGCTGCTATGCGGCATGGAAAGCCACATCTGCGTGACGCAGACGGCACTGGCGGCATTGCGCGAGGGTTACCTCGTCCATGTCGCTTCTGATGCAGTTAGCTCGCGCACGGAATGGAACTGGAAGATTGGCCTGGAAAGAATGCGAGCCGCCGGCGCCGTGATTTCTTCCACCGAGATGGCGATCTACGAACTGATGCGCTCCTCATCTTCACCGGCGTTCAAAGAGATGCTGCCCTACCTCAAGGGCTGATAGAGCCAACGCGAAAGACCACATCCGGCAACCCTGCCGGTCTCATGTTTTCTCTGTCAATGCCGATAGAGGACATGAGGCTTCGCGTTTTGATATGTCCCTCAAAAAGAAGTTCTGGATCATGGAGGGGGTGGCGGCGGCGGGCCTGCTGGTGCTGGCCGGCTTCTGGGTCCAAAGCGAGTATGCCCGCATCCTCGCCGACAAAAAGGAAAAAGTACAGCAACTGGTGGACGTGCCCTACTCCGTCCTGGTGCAGCAGCAACAATTGGAAGCTGCCGGCAAACTGAGCCACAAGCAGGCGCAACAACGCGCCCTCGAAATCATCAACGCCATGCGCTTCGAGGGCAGCAACTATTTCTGGATAAATGACATGCATCCCACCATGGTGATGCATCCCATCAAGCCCGAGTTGAACGGCCAGGACCTGACCAGCTTCAAAGATCCGACCGGCAAAGCGCTATTCGTGGAAATGAGCGAGGTGGTGCGCGGCCACGGCTCCGGATTCGTCTACTACATGTGGCCTAAGCCCGGGCAGGCGAACGGTGCGCCGCAACCCAAGGTGTCTTTTGTAAAAGGCTTCGAGCCCTGGGGATGGGTTGTGGGCGCCGGCGTCTACGTCGACGATGTGACGGCGGTGTGGCACCGGGATGCGGCAATGGCGGCAGGAATCACCTTGGTGTGCCTGATCTCCCTGCTGGTTCTGACGCACCGACTGTCGCGTTTTGTCCTGACCGCCCTGGAACAGATGCAGGAACGAGTGCGCGATATTGCGGAAGGCCAAGGCGACCTCACGAAGAGGGTTTCTGCGGACAACCAGGATGAGCTCGGAGACCTGGGCCGCGCCTTCAACACCTTCCTGCAAAAACTGCATGACATGATCGCCGAGGTTGCGGGCAACACCGAGCAACTGGCTGCGGCCAGTGGAACCATGTCACAATCCGCCACCGAGCAGGCGCAGGAGAGCCAGAACCAGCGCGACCAGACGCAACAGGTGGCGATCGCGATGCGAGAAATGGATGAGGCGGTCGAACAGGTTTCGCAAAACTCATCGGATGCGGCGACTGCGGCCCGTCAAGCCACTGAAATCGCTCACGCCGGAGGAACCATCCTGAAGGAAACCCAGGAGCAGGTCCGTTCGGCGGGTGTGACCCTGGGGGACGCGGCGCGCCTGGTCGAAGACCTGGGGAAACGGTCTGACCAGGTCGGCAGGATCGTGGAAACCATCGACGACATCGCCGATCAAACCAATCTCCTCGCCCTCAATGCTGCGATCGAAGCGGCGCGTGCCGGAAATCTGGGACGCGGTTTCGCCGTGGTCGCTGACGAAGTGCGCAAGCTGGCGGAGCGCACGGCATCGTCGACCAAAGAAATCGCAGCCCTGATCCACAGCATCCAGGAGCAGATCGGCAGTGCTGTGGCGGCTATGCAGGGCGGCACCGCGCAGTTCGAACAAAGTGTGCAGGCTACAGAGAAGGCGGGCGGGTCCTTGCGCCAGATGATTGAGACCTCCCAGAAAGTCGAGGACATGGTCTCGCGCATCGCAACCGCTGCCCTCGAGCAAGCCGCGAGTTCCAAGTCGATCAACAGCATTGTCAGCGAGATCGCGCGGATCACGGAGGTGACGGCTAAGGGAGCGGACGGCTCTCGACACGGCGCCGAAGAGATCTCACACCTGGCACTGGATCTGGAACGGCTGGTGGGACGCTTTCGCCTGGATTCAACTCCGGTCCGTGGCGAGAGCTGCGGAATCTCAGATCCCGAACCTGGGCGATCCCAAGCTCGGGTCAAGGGGGCGGCTGCCGGACAATGAGATTCAGTCTTTCTTTTTCACCCGCACCACGGTGATCTTCGCGAAGCCCTCTTCAAACGCGGGCGGCTTCAGCTTGGCGGCCATGCGGCGCATCACGTCCTCCGGCACGACCCGGTCCCGGCGCTGGTGGCGCTCAATGCAAACCTCCAGGGGCACGTCGAAGAATACGGCGTGCACTTCGTACTGATAATCCTTGGCCAGCTTGATCCAGTGCTGACGCTCCTGCGGTGTGAGGTTGGTGGCGTCCACATAATTCATGGGACGCTTGGCGATGAGCCTCGCCTTCAGCATGGAGCGCAGGTTGGAAAACACCAGATCCTGGAAACGCTGCTCGCGTACATCGTCGAACAGCAACGAGCGCACCATGTCGCTCGAAAGTGGAACCACGTTGTGACGCTTGAACCACGAACTCTTGCCCGAACCGGGCAGCCCGATGGCCAGCACGACCACGCCCTTAGGAGGACGTTGCGCCGCTACCGGAGCCGCTGGAACCTTGGGGGCCGCTGCGACGGGAAGCGAAGGCGGAGCCTGACCTTCTATCGTGGCTGGAACATCGCCTTCTGCCTCGGGCTGTAATTCCTCAGCGATCTCGGCCGGCACTGATGGAATCGATCCCTTCGCTGCAGCGGGAGCAAAGGCTTGCGCGACCGCCTGCTCGCGGCCGCGGCCACCGCGTCCCCGCCCGCCACGACGACGACGGCTGCGGCCCGGCTGTCCGGACCCGCCGGGAACAGGCTGAATTGTGGCCTGTGTTTCAGACGGCTGGTCGTCGGAGTCAGATCGCTCTGCGCGGGCAGGTCGAGGCTCCGGTGGAGCAGATGCTACTTGCGCTTCTACATTCCCGGCGTCGGGAGCCGGGCCAGGGGTCTGCTCGGCATCAAAATAGGCGGGCTGCAAGGGCGGAGGAGCAGGCTGCTCGGAGGGTTCTGCGGGAGTCTTTTTGCGGCGCTGCAAGCGCTCGCGCATCCATTTACGCATGTACGGCTTTTAACACAGAAGAGAGGGCGGGATCAATCGGCGAAGGTCTGGACGAACCACCCGCGACAGCCGCTACAATGTCCACATGCCGGCGACAATCCCTTCCACCATCCGCGGCCAGAAGTACATTTCGCTGGCTACGTTCCGCAAGACCGGGGTCAAGGTTGGCACGCCGGTATGGTTCGGAGAAGACGGCGACAAGCTTTACGTCATGACGCGCAGCGACATGGGCAAGACCAAACGCATTCGCAATAACCCCCAGGTCACGGTCGCTCCCTGCACGATTCGCGGGAAAGTGACCGGGCCTGAGGTTGCGGCGATGGCGCGCATTCTGCCGCCGGAAGAGCATGCCCACGCGCGGCAGACCCTCAACCGGAAATATTGGATGGCCCGCCTGCCGCTCATCTGGAGCAGGACGGACACGTACATGGAGCTGACCTTCCCGTAGCCGACTTTCAAGGACCAGGCGCGCAGAATCCCGTGATGGGAATGGAGAGCCTTCCGTTATCCCCTGTGGATCATTTACGCCGCATCCTTGTCCTGCTAACATCATCTGTCTGTATACCGGCTCAGAACGAATTCTGATGTCGCATTCATAAGCGCGGAGGAAAGATGGCAATCAAAGTTGGTATCAACGGTTTCGGGCGCATCGGCCGCAACGTTCTGCGGACTTCTCTCAACGATCCCAATCTCGAATTTGTGGCGGTCAACGATCTCACCGATCCCAAGACGCTGGCTCACCTGCTGAAATACGATTCCATATTAGGCAACCTGCACAACAAGATCACGGCCGGGCCCGACAGCATCTCGGTGGACGGGAAAGTAATTAAGGTTTTCAAAGAGAAAGACCCCGCTGCCCTGCCCTGGGAATCGGTGGGCGCCCAGGTCGTGATTGAATCGACCGGCCGCTTCACCGACGCCAACGACGCCAAGAAGCACTTGCGCGGCGCGGTGAAGAAGGTGATCATCTCAGCCCCGGCCAAGAATGAAGACATAACGCTGGTGCTAGGCGTGAATCACGAGAAGTACGATGCCGCCAAGCATCACATCATCTCCAATGCTTCCTGCACCACGAACTGCCTGGCGCCCATCGCCAAGGTTGTGAATGACACCTTCAAGATTGTCAGCGGGACGATGACCACCATTCACTCCTACACCAACGATCAGGTGATTCTCGACTTCCCGCACAAAGACTTGCGGCGGGCGCGAGCCGCGGCGATCAACATGATTCCTACGTCCACCGGCGCGGCTAAAGCGCTGAAGCTTGTCATACCTGAGCTGGCGGGAAAGCTGGATGGTTTTGCCATGCGCGTGCCTACGCCGAACGTTTCGGTGGTCGACCTGGTAGTGTGGGTGGAAAAGAAGACGACCAAGGAAGAAGTGAATGCGGCGCTGAAGCAGGCGTCCGAGGCCGGACCGCTGAAGGGTTATCTGGGCTTTGAAGAGGGCGAACTGGTATCGTCGGATTTCAAGGGCGATTCGCGCTCTTCCATCGTCGACGCGCCCATGACCCTGGTGGTGGGCGGCAATTGCGTCAAGGTGATCTCCTGGTATGACAATGAATGGGGATACTCCTGCCGCGTGCGGGATCTGATTCACTACATCGCTGGAAAAGGGTTGTAGATTACTGCCGGAATTTTTGCCGGCTTCGTCAAGGCGGGCGGGACGCCCGCCCGACAGCCGCCGGGACGGCGGCGCTACTATCAAGACCTCTATAAGGACGACCAGCCAATGTCCAAGCTGTCTATCCGTGATCTTCCTCTCAACGGCAACCGTATCTTCATGCGCGTCGACTTCAATGTTCCCCTGGAAGACGGCCGCGTGATGGACGATACGCGCATCCGCGAAACCTTGCCCTCGATCGAGTACGCCCTGCGCCATGGGGCCAGGCTGATTCTGGCCTCGCATCTGGGACGTCCCAAAGGCAAGCCCAATCTGAAGATGAGCCTGAAGCCGGTGGCCGAACGGCTGCGCATGGTGCTGGACAAAGAGCTGGCGCGCGGCGAAAACGTCGGCTTCTGCCCGGACTGTGTTGGTCCCGAGGCGGAGGAAGTGGCCACGCAACTGGAGAAAGGCCAGACCCTGCTGCTGGAGAATTTGCGGTTTCATGCCGAGGAGGAAGCCAACGACGAGAAATTCTCCAAGCAACTGGCAAACCTCGCGGATTTCTATGTCAACGACGCGTTTGGCACGGCGCATCGGGCGCACGCATCAACTGTGGGAATGACGAAGTTCGTTTCCAAATCGGCAGCCGGCCTGCTCATGGAGAAGGAACTGCAATATCTGGGCAAGGCGCTGGAACATCCGGAGCCGCCGTTTGTGGCGATCCTCGGCGGCGCCAAGGTCAGCGACAAGATCGGCGTGATCCGGAATCTGATGACTAAGGTCGATTCGCTCATCATCGGCGGCGGCATGGCCTACACCTTCCTGAAGGCGCAAGGGTACGAAATCGGCAAGTCGCTGCTCGAAGCCGACAAAGTAGATCTGGCGCGGCAACTGCTGGAGGAGGCCAAGCAACGAAAGGTAAAGTTCCTGCTGCCTATCGATCACGTGGTAGCGATGAAGCCGGAGGCCAACGCGGTGGTGCAGCAGATTGGCGAAGGCCAGCCCATTCCGGCCGACCGCATGGCGCTCGATATTGGGCCGAAAACCATCGAACTGTTTTCGGAGGAAATTTCGCGCGCCCGCACCATCGTCTGGAACGGGCCGATGGGAGTATTTGAGATTCCGGGATTCTCGCGCGGGACCTTCAAGGTCGCCCATGCGGTTGCGGAAAATGTGGGGGCGATTTCGATTGTGGGCGGCGGCGATACCGTCTCTGCCGTACACGGCGCCGACGTTGCCGACAAGATCACGCACATCTCCACCGGCGGCGGCGCGTCTCTCGAGTTTCTGGAAGGAAAGAAACTGCCGGGGGTCGAGGCGCTGACGGATAAGAAGTGATGTCGGCTTATCCAATGGAACTGCCACGCGACAAAGACTATGTAGTCATGCTGCGGCTGGGAGATCCCGAAGAAGTTCGTTTGGTGCGTGGCGACCTCACACAATATCCCGCAGATGCGATTGTGAACGCAGCTAACTCTGAATTGCTGCCCGGTGGTGGCGTGTGTGGTGCGATTCACCATGCTGGCGGTCCGGCGATCGCCGAGGAATGCCGCCGTGTCAGGTCAGAACGCGGATCGCTCTCACCCGGTCAGGCAGTCGCGACCACGGCTGGTCGGCTTGAGGCTAAGTACGTGATCCATGCGGTCGGCCCTGTCTGGCAAGGCGGGGATCACGGTGAAGCGGAGGCGCTTTCGAGCTGTTACCGAGAGTCCATGCGTATTGCTGATGAGCTTAAACTGCACAGCATCGCCTTCCCCGCAATCTCCACCGGCATTTTTGGATATCCGGTCGAGCAGGCCGCATGGGTGGCGATTCCGACCGTGGTGGAGAGCCTGCGATCTGCTAAACACCTGGTATTCGTATCTATTGTGCTATTCGACAAAGCAACGCTCGATGCTTTCGCATCGGCTGCCACTGCTCAGCGTCAACCCGCTTCGGGGAACCCCTATAAAGTCGCGATAGGAATAATGAATGACTAGAAAAAAGCTCATTGCCGCCAACTGGAAGATGAATAAAACCCCGGATGAGACTCGCGACTTCTTCCGCGATTTCCTGCCGCTGGTCGCCGGTCACAGCCGCGACGAGATTGTGGTATGTCCGCCCTACACTGACGTGGATGCCGCGATTGAAGCGGCGCAGGGTTCTAACATCGCCATCGGCGTGCAGAACGTGCACTGGAAGGCGGAAGGCGCCTATACCGGGGAGATTTCGGCGGGGATGCTGCTCGCCTTGGGCGTGACCCACGTGATCGTTGGGCACTCGGAGCGCCGCCAGTATTTTGGCGAGACCGACGACACTGTAAACCTGCGGCTGAAGACCGCGCTGGAAGCCGGTCTCACGCCCATCTGCTGCGTGGGGGAAGTTCTCGAAGAACGTGAAGCCGGACTCTGCGACGACGTTCTTCGCCGCCAGTGTGTCCGTGCCTTTCATGCCATCTCCGCCCGGAAAGCCGCGAAGCTGGTGGTGGCTTACGAGCCGGTGTGGGCCATCGGCACCGGCAAGAACGCTACGCCGGAAATCGCCAGCCAGGCGCATGCCGTCATCCGACGTGAAGCTGCCGAGGTGTTTGGCGAGGAATTCGCTGCCCAGTTGCGCATTCTCTACGGAGGGTCGGTGAAGCCGGACAACGCCGCCGCTCTGATGGCGCAGGAGGAAATCGATGGCGCGCTGGTGGGCGGGGCATCGCTCGATGCGAAATCGTTTGCGGGGATCGTGAAGTACTAGACCACTTTGATCCCGTACATCCTCCGACTGTACGCAGTGCCGCCGGGCTTCGCCACGTGGCCCGGGTAATTCTCCAACGGCACCCGCAAAGGTCTCAATCTGCATAACAGGCCCGCGCAATGACGTGGAAGAGCGGCGCTTCAGCGCCGCGTCACGCGCCCCAAAGGAACCGGACTTCAGCCCCGGTGGGAAGGTTTTCGTAGCCCACATGAAGACGACCTCGGGGGCTAAAAGCCCACAATCCTTGTTCAACTTGACGCGGCCCTGAAAGGGCCGCTCTTCCACGGTCGCGCAAACGGCGATCAAGACCTCGGTCAGGAACATCGAAACTCTCAATGCTGCCGGGCTTCGCCCGGTCGGACAGCCGAGAGCCTGCCCTGAGCGCAGCCGAAGGGGCGGCTGTCCCCACATGAGCATCCAAGCCTCATGCTAATTCCTCTTGCGATCTGCTAATCTTCTTTACTTGCCTCCCGTGAGTTCAATCTGCTCCAAAGATCGAGAGCGTGGATGACGGAAACTGTGCGTCCTGAACCGAGCCGGCCGTTTCGCTGGATCGTGCTGATCTTCATCAGCCTGACCATGTTCGGGAACTACTACGTCTACGACTGCATCGCACCCATCGCCGACTTGCTGGCCAAGCAACTCGGATTCTCCGAGTCGAACATCGGGCTACTGCAGGCGATCTACAGCATCCCGAACGTGATCATGGTGCTGGTCGGCGGTTATATTGTGGATCGCATCGGCACCCGCAAGGCGATTTTCATCTTCGGGACCTTGTGCTTTCTCGGGGCTGGCGTTACCTGCTTGTCGTCCGCGTTGGGCGTGATGGCAACCGGGCGATTAGTTTTCGGCTTGGGCGCCGAATCTCTGATCGTGGCCGTCACTACCGCGATCGCCAAGTGGTTCCGCGGAAAAGAGCTGAGCTTCGCCTTCGGGATTAACCTGATGATCTCCCGGGCTGGATCGCTTCTGGCGCAGCAATCGCCGTCGTGGGCCGGATTTGCCTACAACTTCTGGCGCAATCCGCTGCTGATTTCCGTTGGATTCGGCTCCCTCTGCATCGTGGGCGCGATTGTGTATTGGGCGCTCGAGGTTTATGCCGAGAAGCGATACCAGGTCGGCCCCGCCGGCGCTACCGACAAAGTTGTGTTCAGCGACGTCAAGGCCTTCGGGCTGTCGTACTGGTACATCGTGGCCCTGTGCATCACGTTCTATTCGGCCATCTTTCCCTTTGAGACCTTCGCCTACCAGTTCTTCATGGACGCTCACCACGTGACCCGCGAGGCCGGCGGCGATCTGGTGGGGATGCTGACCTTGTTCACCATGTTCGGGACGCCCTTATTCGGCTTGTTCGTCGACAAACTGGGCAAACGGGCGCTGCTGATGATGCTGGGATCGTTGCTGCTCATCCCGGTGTATCTGATGATGGCCTATATGCGGTCTGCGAGCTATGTCACGGTATACCTGCCGTCCTCGGCGGACGGGCATTTCGCTTTTGTGGCCCACCACTTGCCTCCAATTCTGCTGCTGACGATGGCTATGATGGGCATCGCCTTCTCGCTGATTCCGGCGGTGATGTGGCCGTCGGTGGCCTACCTGGTCGAGCAGTCGAAGTTGGGCACGGCCTACGGGCTGATGACCATGATCCAGAACATCGGGCTGGCGGGTTTCAATCTGATGGTGGGGTGGGCCAACGACCACAGCCACGCCGGGGCAAGCAATCCCAGCGGCTATAACCTGGGGATGTGGATCTTTTCCACCTTGGGCTTTCTAGGATTGACCTTCGCCTTCCTGCTGCGGCAGCGGGAATTGGGTCCGCATGGGCATGGGCTGGAGACGATTACCACGGCCAAAGGTGCGGCTTAAGAATCAAAGATCTCTACCACAGAGGAACACGGGGTAAACCGCGAAACTACCGATTTCCGAAGATTGCGACTCTTCGGTCCGGCTGGGGTTTAAGTATTGGGGTCATGGACCCGTCCAAGCCTACGAAGGCAAAGGCTTTCCAGCCTGGGCTGCGGCAGAAAATAAGCTGGGAACGCGCCTCCGTAGATCGGTAGAAATACTCTGATATTCTGGAACTGCCGGGGTCACTGCGGTAACACGAAGTCCGCGCAAACGATACAACAGAAACTACTTATGCCGCATCCCAATGATTGCGGCCGGAACAGGGCGATTTGACCGAGCCACGACAGCCACAGAGCAACGAATCGAGCGAGGCCGACTTAATCGAACGGGCCCAGCAGGGGGACGCGGAAGCGTTCCAGGCCCTGTACGACAAGCATAAGCGGCGGGTCTATTCCCTGTGTCTGCGCATGACGGCGAACACGGCGGAGGCCGAAGATCTGGCGCAGGAAGCTTTCCTGCAGCTCTACCGCAAGATCGCGACGTTTCGCGGGGAGTCGGCGTTTTCGACCTGGTTGCACCGGCTTTCGGTCAACGTCGTGCTGATGCATCTAAGAAAGAAAAGTCTTCCCGTGGTTTCTCTGGAAGAAACCACGCAGGGGACGGAAGAAGATTCTCCGAAGAAGGATTTCGGAGCGGACGATGTGGCGTTAACCGGATCCATTGACCGGTTGCAGTTGCAGAAGGCAGTGGACAGTCTCCCCCCCGGCTACCGCACGATATTTGTCCTGCACGACGTGGAAGGTTACGAGCATAATGAAATCGCAAAGATCGCGGGATGCTCGATCGGCAACAGCAAGTCGCAGTTACACAAGGCCCGCATGAAGTTACGGGACCTGCTCAAGATGAATAGAGCCGAAAAGGCCGGGAAATCTCGGGCAGGCTAGGCAGCATCTGACTAAGAAACAGGAACCTTGGCAGGGGCGCAAGAAGTTGCGGCGAGAATCGCACCGCAGCAGACTTGGGGAGAGGTTGGTATGAATTGCGTTGAGCTGCAGCAGAGCTTGGCGGAAGTGGAAGACGGCAGTAGCGCGGAACAGCGTGCCCATCTCAGGACATGCGCAGCGTGCACAGCATTGGTGCAGGAATTGAATCTGATCGCGGTAGCGGCCAGCCAACTACGGGCGGCGGACGAACCCAGTCCCAGAGTTTGGAATTCCATTGAAATTGCATTGCGGGAAGAGGGACTAATCCGTCCGCCGCGTGCCAACCGGCCGCTGGTGCCATCGTTCAGCACCCGATGGGGCATGGCAAGATGGCTGGTTCCCGCGGCGGCGATGCTGTTGCTCGCCGTAGGACTTTACTTGCGGCACGAGTCGTCGCCCAACCAGTTGGCGCAACAGACCCCAGTAGCGGTAAAGGTAGCCAACTTGTCTGACCTCAATGACGAGGATCTGATGCAGGAGATTGCCGAGAACACCCCGGCGATGAAGTCGCAATTTGAGGAGAACCTGCGCCGGGTAAATGATTCCATCCGCGAGGCACAGGGGGTGGTGGACGAAAGTCCGAACGACCAGGAAGCCATGCGGTCGCTGATGGATGCCTACCACCAGAAGTCCATGCTTTTTGAGATGGCGATGGACCATCCTCTGCCATAAAATGGTGGAGCTTTTCGTGCAAAAGGTCTTCGGTGAGGGCGGATCAGTAAGCTTGAGGGAGTCGCATATGGAAAGCAAGCGCGCGGCAAAACTCGTTGCGATTGGCGTGATCGTGGCGGGCACGCTGGTGGCGGAGAGCAAGAAAGAGTTCCACTTCGCGGTGGGACCGAAAGCCGGCGTCTCGGTGATGAATCCCTATGGCTCGATTTCAGTGAAGCCTTCATTGAACAATACCGTGGTGGTGAACGCGGTTTTGCACTCCGACAAAGTCGAGGTCGATAACAACCAGACCGGCAACCGCGTGAACATTCAATCGCACCTTTTGGCCGGCGCCGACTCCGACTCGGGACGCGTGGATTATGAAGTCCTGGTTCCCGCCGATGCCAGCATCACCCTGCATTCCAGCACCGGATCAATGCACGCGGAGAAACTGCACGGTGACGTCAGCCTGGAGGGTCCGGGGGCGGACGTGGATGTTCGCGACGTCTCCGACGCCCATGTGCACGTGAAGACCATGAACGGCACCGTGAACCTGAACAACATCAAGAACGGTCACGTGGAAGTTGACTCGGTGAGCGGAGACGTTACTCTGAAGAGCGTGAATGGGCCGCTGGTGCAGGTGGTTTCGACCAGCGGCAAAATCAACTACATCGGCGACTTCGGCAACAGCGGCGAGTACCGGCTCACCAGCCACAGCGGCGATATCGAAGCCACCATCCCGGAGTGGACCTCCGCCGACGTGAGCGCGCGCTCGGTACGGGGAGAGGTGACAGACGACATTCCACTCCAACCCAAAGACCACATCTGGTTCTCTCTCGAAAAGGGACGTGCCTTCGCAGGTACCATGGGCAGGATGGCTTTGTCCTCCACCGTAGTCCTGCGCAGCTTCAGTGGTAAAATTCACCTCAGAAAACGCTCCGAAAAACAATAACCAAAGCGAAAAGCAAACCGGATGGGCGGAAACGGCGTCCTAAAGGGCCGGCGGCTGGGTTTGCTGCGCGGAGTGGCACGCCTGCCCACAGCGGTCGCGGGGCCCGGGCCGTAGTCCTGATCGGCTTCATGGGTGCTGGCAAGAGCAGCGTGGGCAGGGCTCTAGGTAAACAACTGGGCTGGACGTTCGAGGATCTGGACGAGCGGATCGAACGACGCGAAAAGCGGCGGGTGGCTGAGATCTTCCGCGATTCGGGTGAAGCGGGCTTTCGCCGGGCGGAACATGCTGCTCTGAAGGAATTGTTGACGGAGTTACGAACTGGCGCGGAAAAAGTCGTAGCTCTCGGGGGCGGGGCGTTTGTGCACCGGCGGAACGCTAAACTGATCGAGGCTGAGGGCGTTCCCACAGTGTTCCTGGATGCGAGTGTCGAGGAGTTGTGGCGGCGTTGCCGGGAGCAGACGGAAGAGCAGGGCTTGGAGCGTCCTTTGCTGGGCAGCGCAGAAAGCTTTCGCGAGCTCTACCAGGCCAGGCGGCCTTTTTATTTGAAGTCGCCGTTCCGGCAGGAGACCGGAGGCAAGACCGTCGAGAAAATTGCGGCAGAGTTGATTGAAACTCTCGGCTTGGATCGAAGACTTAGGAGTCGAGGAGAAAAGCGGTGACTGTGATGGCACGGATGCGATGGGCAGTGGTGGCGATTCTGGCGTGCACGGCGGTATTGTCCGCGGGAGATAAGAAAGACAAGCCCAAGGCTGCGGCCGTGCAAACGGTCGATTCCGGCTCGTTCGGAGTTTTCGTCAAAGGCCAGCGCGTGGTCACCGAGACCTTCAGCGTGCAGCAGGACAATGGCATCAGCCTGGTCAAGTCTCACTTGCAGGAAACGGGCGCTCCGGCCTCGGCGGGCCAAACGTCCGAACTGCAGATGACCAGCAGCGGGGAACTGGTTCGTTACCAGTGGAGCGATGCCAGCGGTTCGCTGACGGTCATACCCAACAATGAATTCCTGCTGGAAAAGATCACCACCGCGGCATCGTCAAAACCAGCCGAGCAGCCGTTTCTCATGCCCAGTCTGTCTCCCATCCTCGACAACAACTTCTTTATCCACCGCGAAGTTCTGGCCTGGCATTACCTGGCAACCGACTGTCACACGGAGAACGGCGGTTGGAAGTGCCAGCAGGGGCCGGTGGAATTCGGCGTGCTGGTTCCGCAAGATCGAACTTCGATGCCCGTGCGCATGGAGCTGGTGGGACGAGAGAAAGTTAATATTCGGGGAACGGAACGCGAGCTGTTACGCTTGAACCTGAAAGGCGAGTCATTCTCCTGGGCCCTTTGGGTGGATGACAAAGACCAGTTCAAGCTGATCCGCGTGCTGATTGCGGACGATAATACGGAAGTAGTGCGAGACTAGCGAGACGCGGTCGCTGCGCGCGAGATTCGATTCGAGATTGATGGAGCAATGATTTGCCGCTGGCAGACGGACGTACGGCGCGGGTTATCATCACAGTGCTGTTGTTTGCGCTGGGGCTCGGGTTTCTCTACGTCGCCCGGCAAACCCTGATTGCCTTCCTGTTCGCCATCTTCTTTGCCTACCTGATGAGCCCTCTGGTGTCGCAACTGGAAAGACTGCTGCACGGGCGCGGGCGCGCCATCGCAGTTATTTATCTATTGCTGCTGGGTCTGCTGATTTTGTTCTTCGTCGCGATGGGGCCGCGGATCGGCCGGGAAAGCGCGCGCTTGAGCCAATCTCTTCCGGCTTTGGCCCAGTTGAGTTCGGGGCAGATCGCCGAACAACTGGGACAAGAGCAAGGCTGGAACTCCCGTCTGGTCGATTTGCTGCGCGACTATCTCGCCCGAAACAGCGACGAAATCACGAAGCTGGCGCAGAACGTAGGACTGCGCGTGGCCGATGTGGCGAAGCAGGCATGGCTGTTGGTGGTCGTTCCACTACTGTCGATTTTCTTTCTGAAAGATGGCCGCGCCTTCAGCGAGGTCCTACTGAACTCGGTGCAGTCGCGGCCACAGCGCGAGCTGCTGCAGGGCGTGCTCAGCGACTTGAATCAGATGCTCGCCCATTTCATCCGGGCGCAACTCACGCTGGCGGCGCTGACGTTCGTCATGTATTCGGCGGCCCTCGCCATGATGCGAATGCCCTACGCACTTGTGCTCGGAACCATGGGCGGTCTGCTGGAATTTATTCCGGTGTTAGGGCCCCTGGTGGCAGCGGTCATTATCGTGGGCGTGGCCTTGCTGGTGGGTTTCAAGCACTGGCTCGTGCTGATCATCTTCCTCGGCATCTGGCGGCTCATTCAGGACTACGTCTCTTCGCCGCGCATCATGGGACAGAGCATGGAACTGCATCCTCTGGCCGCAATCTTTGGCGTGATGGCGGGCGGTGAAGTGGCGGGCATTCTGGGTATTTTTCTTTCCATCCCCGTGATGGCGAGTTTGCGAATCGTGTTCCGGCGCTGGCGGCTCTATGCGGAGAAGCGGAAATTCGGTCCGCTGAATGAGTATGTCTTGGGTAACCAGGTCGGGCGGCCAAAGTAGGGCAGTTCTCAGCTTCCCCCTTACATCTTGCAGAGCTTTTTCCAACGATCACCCGCTTAGCTGGCCCCGGCTCCCGCTTTTTTCTCTGCCTTTATGTTGCGCAGAAACTCCGCGGCGGCTTCGGGCAGCACGGTGTTGATGAACATGCCCGAACCTAGTTCGAAGCCCGCAACCCGCGTGAGCCGCGGTATTACGCTTACATACCAGTGGAAATGCCGGGCCCCAACGTAGTCGGATGGGCCGCTGCGGACAGTGAAGTTGAGATCGGGATTCTCCAGCCCCACATAAACCTTGGCCAGCAATGTTCGTAGAACGCGGGCAAGGTCCGAGATCTCCGCGGCGGTAATCTCGCCGAAACTCGCCATGTGGCGCAGCGGAAAGATGTGCGTCGCGAACGGAGTGGGCGAGGCAAATACTTCCATGGCCACGAAAAATTCGCTCTTGAGAACGACGCGCGTCTGGTCCTCGACTTCCCGTTCCACCATGTGGCAAAACATGCATTCGCCAGCGTCGTCAAAGTGGCGTAAGGCCTCGTGAAGACGATGCCGGACCTGGCTTGGGATCACCGGCGTTGCGATGATCTGGGAGTGGGGATGTTGCAAGCTGGCGCCAGCGTCGGCACCGTGGTTCTTGAAGATGGTGACGTGGTTGATGCGATGGTCGACGGCCAGCGCGTTATAGCGCTCTTTGTAAACGCTAAGGATGCTGGCCACCTGGGCATCCGGGAGCAGCGCCATACAGGAGGCGTGGTCGGGGGAATCGATGATGACTTCGTGAAAGCCAAAGCCATCGATGCGACGCCGCAGGTGTTGCAGGTTCCGCGTGGGCTGGACCTCGCTGGACAGCGCGGCAAACTTGTTGGGGATCACGCGTACCGCCCAAGGACCGCTGCCATTCGCGGGCAAGCGCATCACTTCGGGCGGAGTCTTGTTTTCGTTTCCAGGACAGAATGGGCATGTCTCGACGAATGAGGGCACGGTTTGCGCCGGCCGGTGCGTGGCCAGTTCCTCGGGACGTTTGGCGCGTTCCGTCGCAATGATCACCCATTCCTTGGTAAAGAAATTCTGTCGCAGCTCCGGCATGGTAATCCTCCAACTGCTTCTATCGGCAGGAAGCGGGCCGCTCTGCAGTGACTAAAGACACCCATTCGGACCCAGCACCGCTACCTTCTGTTAACAAACGCTGTTGTAGAATCGAAGCAATCCTCTTATGAGCAAGAAACTTCCTATCGGCATTCTGGGCGCCACCGGCGTGGTTGGGCAGAGGTTCATTCAAATGCTGGAGCGCCATCCGTGGTTCGAAGTGGCCTGGCTGGCCGCTTCCGATCGTTCTGAGGGCAAAAGCTACTCCGAAGCTGTGCGCTGGCGTCTGAAGACGCAGATTCCGGCCAACGTGGCCGCGATGAAAGTTTCCACGGCCACACCCGAAGGCGCTCCGAAAATCATTTTTGCGGCGCTCGATGCCTCGATTGCCGCCGAACTGGAGCCGCGCTTTGCCCAGGCGGGCTGTGCCGTGGTTTCAAACTCCAGCGCGCTGCGCATGCAATCCGACGTGCCGCTGGTGATCCCCGAGGTAAATTCCGGGCATATCAAGCTGATCGACGGCCAGGCTTGGCGAAAGAAATCCGGCGGCTTTGTAGTGACCAATCCCAACTGCTCGGCCATCGGGCTGGTGCTGGCTTTGGCGCCGCTCCACCAGCGCTTTGGCCTCGAGACCGTGTTGGCCGTGACGATGCAGGCAATCAGCGGCGCGGGTTATCCGGGCGTAGCGTCACTCGACATCCTCGGCAATGTGATTCCCTACATCCGCAACGAAGAAGAAAAAATGGAAGAGGAAACGCTCAAGCTGTTGGGACAGCTGAATGGAACGAAAATTGTTCCGGCAGGTTTCGCCATGAGCGCGCAATGCAACCGGGTTGCGGTGGAGGACGGCCACACGGAATCGGTTTCGGTACGCCTGAAAAAGAAAGCTAAGCCGGAGGAGATCATCGCCGCGTGGAACGCCTACCGCAGCGAGCCGCAGGAATTGAAGTTGCCCAGCGCGCCCGAGCGTCCGGTGGTGTATCTGGAGGCGAGCGACCGTCCGCAACCCCGGTTTGATGTGGACATGGGAGCCGGCATGACCACGGTGGTGGGGCGTCTGCGTCCCTGCGGCGTGCTGGATTGGAAGTTCACCGTGCTTTCGCACAACACCATCCGCGGAGCCGCCGGCGCGGCCGTGTTGAACGCCGAACTGCTCAAGGCCAAGGGATATTTGGGATGACGAGCCGTGCCAACGTAGCGCCGCCGTCCCGGCGGCTGTCCCTTCGGCAAGCTCAGGGCAGGCTGCGAGGGCGTCTCGCCGGCGCACGCGATGCATCCATGTCTGCCACCTTCCTACGAAGGATCTCACGCCGATGATCGTGATGAAATTCGGCGGCACTTCGGTGGAAGATGCCCGAGCTATCGAGCGCGTGGCCGCCATCGTCAAAGGGCGGCTGCAGCAACAGCCGGTGGTCGTGGTCAGCGCCATGGCCAAAGTCACGGACACGCTGCTCACGATGGCACGGGCGGCGGGCGCCGGCGAGCGCAAAACCGCGCTCAAACTCTGCCGCTCTCTCCAGGAGCGGCACTACAACACCGCCAGCGAACTACTGGGCACGGCGCTGTTCACCGAATTTCATTCGGAACTCGGAAGCGATTTCGAAGGGCTCGACGAACTGCTGCGCGGCATTTCCGCGGTCGGCGAGATCACCCCGCGCACCACCGATCATGTCGCCGCGTTCGGTGAAATGCTTTCCAGCAAGATTGTTGCGGCCGCCTTTACGGCGCACGGCCTGAAGGGCGCGCACGTGGATTCGCGCGAAATTCTGCTAACCGACAGCAGCTTCATGGCTGCCGTGCCGCAGCACGAAGAAACTAACCAGCGTCTGCAAAGCAAAGTGAGGCCCCTGCTCGACGCCGGCCAGGTTCCCGTGATGGGCGGGTTCATCGGCGCCAACCGCGCGGGCATCACCACGACGATCGGACGCGGTGGCTCTGACTATTCCGCGGCAATATTTGGCGCTGCTCTGGGTGCCGAGCGCATTGAAATCTGGACCGATGTGGACGGCATTCTGACCACTGATCCGCGTATCTGTCCAGACGCGCACCGCATCAAGGTGATCAGCTTCGATGAAGCGGCGGAGCTGGCCTACTTCGGCGCCAAGGTGCTGCATCCGGCGACGGTGCTGCCTGCCATCCAGAAAAATATTCCCGTGTACGTGTTGAACTCGCGCAACCCGTCCTGCGAAGGCACGAAGATCACAACCCGCGCGCCGCAGGGAAAGAATATCTTCAAAGCGATTGCGGTGAAGAAACGCATCACCATCGTGGACGTGGCCGCCCCGCGCATGTTGCTGGCCCATGGCTTTCTGCGCGCGATCTTCGAGGCCTTTGACCGGCACAAGGTCGCAGTCGATGTGGTCTCGACCTCTGAGGTAAGCGTTTCGCTCACGGTGGATTCGAACAATGCTATCCCAGCCCTGGCCGCTGATCTCGCCAAGCTAGCCGATGTGAAGTATGAAGGCCGCAAAGCCATCGTCTGCCTGGTGGGCGAGAGCCTGCGCGACAAGCCGGGCGTGGCCGCGCTGGTGTTCGGCGAGTTGGCCGACAAGAAGATTCGCATGATCTCGCAGGGCGCGTCGGAGATCAACCTGACCTTTGTGATCGAGGAAGATGAAGTGCCGGAAGTGATCCAGCGCCTGCATAGAACATTCTTTGCCGAGCTGGATCCGGAAGTGTACGCTTAAGAACTCTATCGCGGAGACCGCTGAGAAAAAAGCCGCGGAGGCACGAAGTGGACGTTACAATCCTGATTTTCTCAGCGAAACTCCGCGGTATTTCTCCGTGATCTCCGCGCTTAAGGCTTTCATGAACATTCTTCTTCTCGGCCGAGGAAAGACCGGATCGTTGGTGGCAGAAGCAGCGCGCCAGCGCGGACACAACGTTCGTGTCGTAGGTGCCGCCGACAATGTGAGTGGCGCAGCCCTAACCCCGGACAAGTTGCGCAACATTGATGTCGTGATCGATTTCACCACCCCTTCCTGCGTCGGTGTCCACATCGAGGCCTGCGTCACTGCCGGCAAGAACATGGTCGTCGGCACGACTGGCTGGTACGGAGAAGTGGATCGCATCCGGAAGCTGGTCGAGCGTCACGGCACAGGATTCATCTATGCACCAAACTTCTCCGTAGGGGTCAATCTATTTCTCGATGTGGCTCGCGCCGCGGCTGCAGCCCTGAAGCACGAATACTCGGGACAAATCTTCGAGCGCCACCACGTCCACAAGAAAGATGCGCCGTCGGGCACGGCCATCGCCCTCCAGCGCGTGATTCGCGACGCCAGCGGCAAGCCGGATGATCTCGAAATTACGTCCTTTCGCGAAGGTGATGTCGTCGGTATGCACGAGGTAGTGCTCGAATCCGCTGCCGACCGAATCTATCTCTGCCACGACGCCAAGTCTCGCCAGGGCTTCGCCGATGGCGCAGTGCGCGGCGCGGAGTGGCTCGCCGGCAAGAAGGGTTTCTACGAGTTCAAGGACGTTTGGCGGGAGCTGTAGCTCGACCACCCGTTCCCTCCGAACCCCATTCGCGCTATCTTATTAGTATGCAACTCCGTGGCTGCGGTACAGCACTGGTCACTCCTTTTCATCAGGACGGCTCGATTGATGACGCCGCCCTGCGCAACCTGGTGGCATGGCAGGTCGAGTCCGGTATAGATTTTCTCGTCCCCTGCGGAACCACCGGCGAAACGCCCACGCTCAACCACGACGAATGGCTGCACGTGATCGATACCACCATCGAGGTGGTGGCAGGGCGCGTGCCCATCATGGCGGGCGCAACGTCAAACTCCACGCACGATGCCGTGGAAAAGGCCAAAGAAATTGCCGCGCGGCTCGGGGTCGACGCCATCCTCACCGCGTCTCCGTATTACAACAAGCCCACGCAGGAGGGCCAGTACCGGCACTTCAAGGCGATCGCCGAGGCCGTGGGCGACAAGCCCATCATTCTTTACAACGTGCCCGGCCGCACCGCAGCGAACCTCGAGCCGGCAACGCTAGCGCGGCTGGCCGAGGTTCCGAACATTGTCGGCGTCAAAGAAGCCAGCGGCAACATGACACAGATCGCAGAAGCCATCAACCTGGTGCCCGAGACGTTTTTGGTTTTTTCCGGAGACGATTCGGTGACCTTGCCTGTGATTGCACTCGGCGGCGTGGGAGTTGTCTCGGTCGCGTCGAACGAAATTCCACACGAGATGGCGAACCTGACGCGGGCTGCGCTCAACAACGATTGGACCACGGCCCGCAGCATTCATCGCAAGTATCTGGCTTTGATGCAGGCGAACTTTATCGAATCTAGCCCGCTGCCGGTGAAGGCGGTGCTGGCGATGATGGGCAAGATCGAAGAAAACTACCGTCTGCCCCTTTTGCCCATGCGCCGCGATACGCGCTCGAAGCTGCAGAAGATTGTGACGGAAGTTGGACTGATCGCTAAACCGGCAGCGCCCGCCCCCGAAGCCGCAGAATTCTATATTTACGAAAACTGGGCCGCCGGCCCGCACAAGATCGTGCTGCACCGCGGATCGTGCGGCCAGTGCAACCAGGGTAAAGGCCGTCCCGCTGGTCACGACGCCAACCACGCGCGCTGGCATGGGCCCTTCGCGACGCTGGCGCTGGGACGCGACGCTGCCCATGGCATGACCGGTGTGTTGATTCGCAGCGAGTGCAAGTGCGTGTGAGACCTTCAAATTGCTGATTGTCGATTGATGATTGATGATTGAAATCCCGGGTGGACTATGGTTCTTAATCAGCAATCAACAATCAAAAATCAACAATTCCTATGCAATCCTTGAAAGCTTCCATCGAACGCCTGTCCGCGCAGGGTGAGGTCGAACACAATCCCGAGGCGCGGCCGGTATTTCTCGAATTCCGCGACGCGCTCACGCAGGGCAAGATCCGCGCCGCCGAAAAGATTGACGGCCGCTGGGTGGTCAACCCCTGGGTGAAACATGGCATTCTGCTGGGGTTCCGGCTGGGCGAACTGGTGGAGATGAGCTCGCATGGCCTGACTTTCGTGGATAAAGGCACCTTCCCTGCGCGGAGGTTTTCCATTGCTGACCGCGTTCGCATCGTGCCTGGCGGATCGTCAGTGCGCATGGGAGCGTACGTTGCGCCGTCGGTGATCTGCATGCCGCCGATGTTCATCAACGTCGGCGCCTACGTGGACGAAGGCACCATGATCGATTCCCACGCGCTGGTCGGTTCGTGCGCGCAAGTCGGCAAGCGTGTGCATCTGAGCGCGGCGGCACAGATCGGCGGCGTGCTCGAACCGGTGAACGCTGCGCCCGTGATCATCGAAGACGACGTGCTCATCGGCGGCAACTGTGGAGTGTACGAAGGCACGCTGGTGCGCGCGCGCGCCGTTCTGGGCGCGGGAACGATTCTGACGCGATCGACGCCGCTCTACGACCTGGTGCGCGGCGAAGTTTACCGCGCTACGCAGGACGCGCCGCTCGAAGTTCCCGAAGGCGCTGTGGTTGTGCCGGGATCGCGCGCGGTGAAAAAAGGCGCAGCGGCCGAGTTGGGAATTTCTCTGTACACCCCAGTGATCGTGAAATACCGCGATGAGAAGACGGACCGCGGGATTGAGTTGGAGGATTGGCTGCGGTGACTCGTCGGCGCGTGCTCAAGCAATGTTGACTGCCAACTTCCGTGCGCCGTCCACAGCAACCTGAATCCGCTCCAACCTCGGTATCACCGCATCAGCCTCACTCAGTGCCGACGCGGGATACGTGCTGGTCAGCGCAATCACCTTCATCCCACACCCGTGCGCCGACTGGATTCCGGCGGGCGCATCTTCAATCACCAGACACTCCGCCGGGTTCACCCCCAACAGCTCCGCACCTTTCAGATACGGCTCCGGATGCGGTTTTCCATTGGTGACGTCGTCGGCTGTGATCATCACATCGGGTACGGGTATTCCGGCGAGCCGCAGCCGTGTGCTTGCCAAATGGCGAGTACCGGACGTAACCACGCACCACAAGCCCGCAGGAATCGCACGAACCAACTCAGCAGCCCCGGGCATCACGGCGACCCCATCGCGGTCCGCCGCCTCGCGGCTTTCCAGCTTCCGCACTTCCGCTTCGGCGTCGAGATGAGGAGCGACCGCGCGAATCACTTCGATGGCGCGGACCCCGTGGGCGACGGCCATCGTTTTCTCCACATCAATTCCCTGCTCGCGGGCCCAAATGCGCCATTGCCGCTCCACGGAGCCGGTGGAATCAAGGAGAACCCCGTCGAGATCGAAGAGAATAGCGGAGCAGCGAAACGTGGTCATTCTTTTTTCTAACACAGTGAGCGCTAGCCGGTGGGCGCGGGCAGAATCTGCGGCGTGGATTGTGCCAGAGCCGCTTCATGGGCTTGCCGGCGCAGTTGCAAATGCCGTTGGCGGAAGTGCGCTTTCGCGCGCTCACCCCACGCGCGCACGAACCAGTAGTTCAGGCCGGCGCCGATGGCGGAACTGAGAAGAGGAATCATGCGTCCCGCCCACTTCTCGACAACCTCGGCGCTGGCGGTGGCGGCGATGCGCTGGATCACGCGCGGAACGAACTTGTTCACCACTTCTTTCTCCAGCAGTTCGCGGCTGATGTCGACCCCGGCCGCGCTGGCAGCGGCAATCCAAAGCTCGGCGATTTCATGATCGGTGTTGAACTGAAAACCATAGAGCAGGCTCAGCTTCTGGATGGTGCGCATGGTGATGGCCGAGAGGATCCCAAGGTCAGGAAAGATCGTGATCAGCCCGCCCAGACCAAAACCAGCGCCCTCGACCGCGGCAAGTTTCATGCCGCTGTGAATCAATTCGTCAGCCACGATGTCGAGTTCGCCCATCTCCAACGAATAGACGCCGTGATAGCCGCTAATGGGCAGGCGGTAGGCGGTGCGCAGTTGCACCAGAAACTTGTCCGGATCGACCTGAACCGTGGAGTACGCACGGGTCAGCGCCTTGATCAGCGTCTTCTCGACGCGCCCGCGAAGCCAGGATTTGGAGTGAGCATCCACCATTCTCTCAACGTTAACGCAGCTTACTGCGAAAGGCCAGCGGGAAGAAAGCAGTGCTCAGTGCAGATCTCCATCACTGGCCACTGATCACTGGCCACTGCTGTGCTAGCATCATCAGTATCTAATGCCAACTGGAAAACTGCAGATCGTCCCCCTGGGAGGCCTCGGCGAGTTCGGTATGAACTGCATGGCCGTGCGCTGGGGTGACGACATTATTGTGATCGATGCGGGACTCATGTTCCCCGAAGCCGAATTGCTCGGCGTGGACATCGTGGTCCCGGATATTTCCTACCTCATCGAGAACCGTCAGCGGGTGCGCGGCATCATCCTCACCCACGGCCACGAAGACCACATCGGTGCGCTTCCCTGGATTCTTTCGGAACTCAACGTGCCGGTGTGGGGCACGGAATTCACCCTCGCCTACGTGGAGGACAAACTCGACGAGCATGGACTGCTCGACGACGCCGACCTGCGCGAGATTCGCGCCGGTGAGCGCTTCAAGGTCGGCGCGTTCACCATTCATCCCATTCGCGTGACCCACAGTCTGGTGGATTGTGTTGCGCTCGCCATTCACACTCCGCTGGGCGTGGTCATGCATACCGGCGATTTCAAGGTCGATCCCACACCCACCGACAACCATCTCTTCGACCTGCATGCCTTCGCCGAATACGGCACGCATGGCGTTCTGGCACTGTTTCAGGATTCCACCAACGTTGAGCGCAAGGGATACACGCCCAGTGAGCGCGCCGTGCGGCGCAAGTTTGACGAGGTTTTCGCACGCACCCAGCGGCGTCTGTTCATCTCGTGCTTCTCTTCCTCCATTCACCGCATCCGGCTGGCGGTGGAGCTGGCCCACCAGCACGGGCGCAAGGTCGCCTTCATCGGGCGCTCCATGAACAACTCTGCCGAAATCGCCGAAGATCTGGGCTATCTGGAAATTCCCGAGGGCCTCGTGATCAATCCCGGCGAGATGAAGAATTTTCCGCCGGAAAAAGTCTGCGTGATGATCAGCGGAACTCAGGGCGAGCCCATGTCGGCGCTGTCGCGCGCCGCCGTAGACAACCACAAGCACGCCAAAATTGAGAAGGGCGACACGGTCGTGCTCTCGTCGCGCATCATCCCCGGCAACGAGAAAACGATTTACCGCATGATCGATCACCTGTTCCGCCGCGAGGCGTACGTGATCTACGAAGACGGCACTTCTCCTCCGGTGCATGTCAGCGGACACGCCAGCCAGGAGGAATTGAAGCTGATCATCAATCTGGTGAAACCGAAATACTTCATTCCAATCCACGGCGAGTACCGGCAACTGAAACTGCACGCCGAGATGGCCGGCGCCATGCACAGTTCGGTGGGCAAAGTGATTTTGATCGAGAGTGGCGAGATTCTTGAGTTCGACGAACACAACGCCCGCAAGGCGGGAAAAGTCAACGTGGGCCGTGTCTGCATTGATTCCGGTTCGCGCACCGATGTAGTTGAAGATTTAATCATCAAAGACCGGCGTCACCTGAGCGAGGACGGAATCGTTCTGCCCATCATCGCCATTAACAAACTCTCGGGGCGGGTAGAAACTGCGCCCGAGATCGTTACGCGAGGCTTCAATCCCGGCGACGATGGCTTAATGGACGGAGCCCGGCGGATCGTCGAAGACACCTTGGCGCACTCCAGCGAAGAAGAGAAGGCCGATTACGGCGTGATCAAGGAAAAGATTCGCGCCGATTTGAAGCGCTACATTTCCAAGCAGACGCAGAAACGGCCGTTGATCATGCCGGTGATCTTGGAGATTTAGTAGAATGCAAGGCAGGAGGGCAGTATGAAGGATGGTTCGGACAAGCGGGATTTCGCAACCGATATCTTAGTCGAAGCTGGCGTGTTGAAGCCGTGCGAAGATCACGTTGACTATTTCAAGGTTACCGATAGCGACGTTCAGAGTGCGTACAAGTTGGCCAACGCTAGGTTCCCTTCTGGGCGACTTCCCCGGGGCTTTTCGAGTCGCCGGGAAATGACCGACGCGATCCGAGATGCAGCAAACCATCATTACTACCCTGGTGGGGAATGTCCGCGTTGCGATCAACTTCGGGATCGAGATTGACTCTTGCCAGCCCGACGGAGGAATGGCTATCAAGCGCCAAAGGCTTGTAGAGACGGAGGAGGGTGATTTTACGCCGGAATTCTCGGCGTGAATTCCGTGGGTAGAAGCTACCATGCACATGAGACCGTCAATCGGGCTGGTATCGGTCGCTGCCATGCTATCTTTGTCGACTTTCGCCCACGCCAAGGATTGGCAAACAGGAAAAATAGAGACCCATCCCACCGTTGTGAAGGACATGTTCGCGGACTACAAAGGGCACCTCTACCGCGAATCCCAACTCGGCTATACCTGCATGGACGGAGACGCGGATAACGCGCCGGTTTGCATATCCGACGAGCATAGCCTGATTGTGGTGAAACCTGGATACGCCGCAGTCACGCTGGCTGACGGAGCACAGTTTATCGTCCCTGACTACACGCAAGCTGGTCTGGTCTACAGTCCGAGCCTTACCGTTGACGACGATGTAAGTTGCAGGTTAGGGGTGTACAGCCGTCTCGGTTATGTTTCGCGTGACTACGAATGCACGATCTTCAAACGTTTGTCTCTTAAACTGAACGACACGCCAAATTTCGTAGTTGAGTCTGTTGGCCCCTCGCCGGTATGCGGCGGCTGCGAAAGCAAACCCGTCACATTCCTGTATCGTCTCGGCAAGCTGCGAAACGGGGTTCAGCAAATAACCATTAAGGATGTTGGTAGCGGCTCTTACTCGGCGCCTTCCCCTCAAACGCCGTCGGTTCCAGGAGCGTTACGGCAGGGGCCCCACGCGGATTTGGGAGTATCCGGTCCTTTGCCCGCCGCAGCCGGGTCACACCCGGGGAACGGTGTTGTCGCGCAAGACGCTGCCTTGAGAAGAAAGTTTGCTGAAACGGTCCTTGAATCTTTCGTCAAGAGCCACAGCGGCACTCTTATTGCCGGGCTCAATGTCACAGCTGACGGTCCCGATGCGACCGTCGATGTGATGCACGGAGTTGGGGTCACCTACGCTACATGCCGCGAGTCTCTCATAACCGAGGGGTTCGCAGCGAATCTGCGGAATCTTGGTTTTACTCATTTTGCGTGTACAGATGACGGGAAAGCAAGATTCACGTTTGATCTTGTCGCACCATAGCAACCTTCGCTCTTTTCCTTCTCTTCCACCAAGTGATTTTGGAGATCTAGGTGGGCCTTGTGGGGTTTGTGCGGTGTTATTATTGAGGAGGGCAACTGCACATGGCAAGGGAGTACGTAGAGCGGCGCGACGGCGGCTACTGGATTACCGGCACGCGCGTTTCTTTGGATTCCATTGTGTATGCCTTTCTCCGCGGAGCGGCTCCCGAAAGCGTTGCCCAGTCCTTCCCTATTCTGAAGCTGGAAGAAGTCTACGGTGCCATAAGCTATTACCTCAGCAACCGGGTGGAAGTGAACTCCTATCTGCGAGAGCATGACCGGGAATTCGAGGCGTTGCGCGCCCAGGCGCAGCGGGCAAATCCTAGCCTGCATAGGAAGCTGGAAGAATCCAAGAAAATCGAAGAAGTCAGCCAGCGTCTAAACCCGTGAAGGTACGCTTCCAGGCAGACGCCGACCTCAACGAAGATATTGTTACCGGCCTCCTGCGTCGCGAGCCTCTGGTTGATTTTCAGACCGCAACCGCGGCAGGCCTCCGCCTTCTCTCTGACTTGGATGTTCTCACTTTGGCAGCCCGCGAAGGTCGTGTTCTGGTCTCCCATGATCGCCGGACCATGCCACGGGCATTCGCAGGATATGTTAGTTCGAACGTGAGCCCGGGCCTTCTGATCGTGTCCCAAAAGAGAGATCTCCTCACTGCAATCGACGCACTGCTCTTGGTATGGTCGGCCTCCGACGCTGCGGATTGGACGAACCACCTGTTCACGATTCCGTTCTGGCTGTCGCGGCCAATCCTACTCCAGCGGGTTCTTCCACCGCAGCCCCGGAAACCGCGCGAAGTCCCGATCCGCCGTATACAGCACGCCGCCGTACTCGATGGTCAGCGCCGCAATTTCAGCATCGCTCACCAGCGGCCCCGAGGCTTGCCCCTCAATCACCATCCGGCGCAGTACTGGCCAGTGATCGTCGCCGGGCACGAGAACCCGGACACTCGGTCGCTTCAGCCAAGCCTCGACTTCATTTGCCGCCTCGGTCACGGGGCGCGCTCCAGCCAGCCTCGGGTTGGTGCTGATGCGAAGAAATCCTGCAATCGTCTGCCACGGCAGGCCGACCGGCTCAGACCCTGAGAAAAGCTCCTCGACGCAGGCCCGGGCCTTCGTGTGCTGAGGCGAAGCTGTCCCGTACGCGTAAAGCAGAATGTTTACGTCCAGAACGATCACCGGTGGTAAGGCCCTTCCAGAGCCTCAATCACTTCTTCAACGTTATCGAAGTTAAGTCCTGGAGGGGGACGCAGATTCCAAGGCTTAACCACAAATGGCTTTGGTGCCGGTTGCTTTGCTGCCGTCAACCCCAATCTGAGAAATCGATTCACCACCTGCTTGAAGGGTTCCCCAGACTTGCGGGCTTCCTTGTTCAGCAGGGTGGCCACGTCGTCATCGAGAGTAATGGTTGTTCTCACATCATGATGCTACACCTTAAGTCATCATGATGTCAAGTTGCTGTCCCTGCCCACAATCGGTAGATTGGTGTCTGATGGTCAGCCTGGAAGACATCCACGAAGCCCAACGCCGCCTGCTCGGGATAACTGTCCGCACTCGCCTGATCGAATTCGATCATCCCGAATCCGCCACTCGCCACCTATTCCTCAAACCCGAAAACCAGCAACCCATCGGCGCATTCAAACTGCGCGGAGCTTACAACAAGATCGCTTCGCTCTCGGAAGCCGACCGCAAGCGCGGAGTGATTACCTACTCCAGCGGCAACCACGCGCAAGGCGTGGCCTATGCGGCGCGGGCGCTGGGCGTGAAAGCTGTCATCGTCATGCCTGACAATGCCCCCACGATCAAGCGCGAGGCCACAGCGGCGCTCGGCGCGGAGATCGTCTTCGTAGGCCCGGGCAGTACCGAGCGCCAGCTCAAAGCCGAAGAACTCGCCGCGCAACACGGCTACGTGATCGTGCCTCCCTACAACGACGAACAGATCATCGCCGGTCAGGGCACGATGGGCCTGGAGATTCTTGAAGACCTGCCCGGGGTGGAAACGGTTCTAGCGCCAGTCGGTGGCGGAGGAATGATCAGCGGCGTCGGTGCAGCCATCAAACTGAGCAAGCCAACGATAAAGGTAATCGGCGTGGAGCCGGAGTTGGCGGCCGATGCGCAGGCCAGCTTGCGCGCCGGAAGAATCGTTCAGTTCCCTGCTGAGCAAGTCGTGCGCACGATCGCCGATGGCCTGCGTACGCAGAGCATCGGCCCCGTCAACTTCGCGCACATCCGCCGCTACGTAGACGATATTGTGACCGTGACCGAAGATGAGATTCGCGAGGCAGTGAGGCTGCTGGCGGCAAATCCGCAAACCGTCGCAGAGCCCAGCGGCGCCGTCGCCGCGGCCGGCTTCCTGTTCCACGGTGACCAACTGCCGAAGACGAGGATGAACGTCGCCATCATCAGCGGCGGCAACATCGATCCTAAAGTGCTGGAAGAACTTCGCCGCGCGTAAAGCAATTGGCAACTAGCAATTAGCAGTTGGCCAATCGGCAGCCTGGACCGGACCCTGAAAACCCCAGAACAGCTAATTGCCAATTGCTAATTGCTGGCTTGGCGCCACAGGTTACTTTGCGCGTGCCGCGACTGCCCAGCGCCTCACCGCGACCACCGACCAAACCGCCTCGACCAGTCCAAACGGCCAGGCTCCCTGCAGAAAACCGTAGACCGAGCCGAGCGCACAAGCTGCGGCGAACGCCAGGATGAACCATCGGCTCCGCGCCTCGAGGGCGTAACAGACGAGCATCGCCGTTACCGCAAACAGGCCGAAGATGGTTAAGGGTGTCATCGGAACATCCGGGCCATACTGGTTTGCCATCCTACCAGTTTGTTGAGCATTCCGATTCGGCGGCGCGCTCTACTTGGCATCCACAAACGTCAACGGCAATGTGACCTGTGTCGGGAAACTCGGCTGCCGAATCTCCAGATCGGTGAGCCCCGGGGCGTCCGCCCGATACTCCACATCGTAAGTCTCCCCCACCGCAACTCCCATATCTGCAGTCGACGATTTCAACTGAACCGGCGGCAGGTCTGCGCCATCTTTCGCGACGATCTTCCATTGCACCGGCACACCTTTGTTCATAAGGCGCACGCGCAAGTCCGCTCCGTCATCGGTGATGTTAATGAATCGGAGCCGGTATCGGGTCGCGGTATGCAATTCGACAGGATCCGGCTGAGGATGTCCGTTGATCAGCAGCAAAAAGCCCCACGGATCATACTTCCCCATGCTGAATACAAATGTCCGGTCATGCTCCGCGTCATACTTCTGTCCCGGCTCCAGCACGATCAGCGGGCCGTACAGCCCATTCAGCAACTGCACATCATCGTGCCAGTGGGTGTGATAGATAAAAGTTCCAGCGCGCGGCGGAGTCATGCGTGCAACAAACGACGCTCCCGGACCCACGGGCGGAGTCGTCTGCTGGCCGGAGCCAGTCCAGCCAGCAACGCCGTCGTAGTAGCTTTCCAGCTCGATCCCGTGCCAGTGGATTACCGTCGGATTGCTGCTCTGGTTCTTGACCTCGATCTCTGTACTCTCGCCCCGGGTCATGAAGATCGGCGGCCCCAGCAAACTGGGCGGCTTGTCCTGGTCGGGCGGGGCGGGCTCTGTGGGATCGTGAACCTCCAGGTTGTACTGTGGGATCTTCCCGGGATGATCCGAAATCACCAGTTGCAGTTTGCGCGCCGTCGTCGCGGAGACCGGAGCCGGTACAGTGGCCGCACCCGGAACTACGGTGATGCCAATGACCAAACCGCCCATCCCCATCCGGTGATCGTGTACGGACGAAGATGGATAACCTGCCGGCTGAGCTTCCTTTGGAACGAGTTCCACCGATGGCGTCATATGAGCCAGCATGTGGCAGTGGAAAAGCCAGTTTCCGGCACGCTCCGGCGTCCAGGTCATTTCGAATGCATGCCCGGGGTCAACTCGCTGGGTGACCGCCCGGCGCCGTTGTTCTTGGGGATAGGTTTCGTAGCGCTCTCCGTCACCTTCCCCGTCCACCGTGAAATAGAAACCGTGGAGGTGCATGGCATGGTCGTCTCCGGTCGGATTGAGCACGCGCCAGTGAGCGGTCTCGCCGATTTTGTAGGTGAAGCGTTCCGTGTAGGGCCAGCTCTTTCCATTGATCGACGCAATTTGCTTTTGCAGGCCCACCACTATAGCTTTCGACCAGATACCGATCACAAAAATACGGTCATCCGGTTGCGCCCCGGGTGCGTCGACAATGAAGGCACCGGAAAGCATGGTTTCACCACCCACACGATCCTCGAGGGACTTGCCGGTGGTCGTGCCCCAGTACATGTAGGTGCCGGGTTCACCGGCCAGAAATTGCACCGCGCGCGCCTCGCCCGGTGCCAGGTTGAGCGCCTCGTTCGCGTCGCCCGGATGGCGATGCAGGCCGTAAGTTTGGGCCGCCACGGATAGCGTATTCCGGATACTCACGTGGATCTGTGTACCTTGGGGCACGCGGATCAACGGGCCGGAAATCTGGGGTGCGTGACCCTCCTCCGCGAATGCGTAGATATCGCGATGGCCGCCGCTCTCATCCTCTGGATACCAGACGGCGGCGCGCAGTTCGAGCCTCAACTCCAGGACACCGTTCTTGAGCAGTCCGGCGGGCGTGCGATTGTCATTCGCCGCAACGTGGGGCAAGACTGAATTCTCAGCCGCTTGCCCGAATGCCGCAGGCTGCAGCCACACCAGAAGAGCTAGGCCGAAGCGAGTCCACTGCCACATGTTTCTCCTCACTGGAAGATATAAGTTGATCGATCCCCGATTATCGGCTGAAAAGCTACTCCTTACAGTGGAGTCTGGTCAAACATAAATCTCACCGGGACGCATCCTACGTAGTGCCGGAGAACGGGGTTCTGGGCTAACATACACCAAGCTTCCTGAATGCCATGAAATCACGATTCGCAACGACTGTCGCGGTAACGATTGCCTCGTTCACCCTTGCTGCAACTGTTCTTTTCGCCACGGTCGCCTTCGCGGACATCCAGCGCGGCACGCTGGTGAGTGAGGAAACCATCCGCGTCTCTCCCAGTGCGGACGCCGCCAAGCTGGGCATGGCAGGCCGCGGACATGAGTTGATCATCATCGAGACCAGCCGCGACTGGGTGAACGTGCAGGCGATTCTTCGTGCGCCGAGCCACGAAGAGGGCGCCACCGAAGAGGAAGAAGAGGGCAAAACTATCACCGGCTGGGTGCTGGCCAAAGCGCTGGTGACCACGACGACCCAGGACGGCGACCGCATCATCTTTGGCGAAGCAGCCGATTCAGAAGACCAAGCCAGCCGCCGCCGCGGGCGGCGCGACGCGGCCCAGGACGCAATGCGGCTTTACTACCGCGTCTACGATCTGATGCCTACTTCGCCGCTGGCCGCCGAAGCGCTTTTTCGTGCCGCCGACATCCGCTGGCAAATCGATCGCGCTGACGTGATGACGCGCCCTTCCGCACGCGAACGCCAATCCTACCTGCGCGCCGACATCAACGAGGAGTGGATGAAGCTGGTGATCAAGAAGTATCCCGGCACGAAGTGGGCCGACCTGGCCGCCTTTCGCATGATCGACAACAAGGTCTGCGGCGAGTGGGAGGGCCTTTCCAAGTGTCCGGACAAAGAGGCCGACATCTACGAGAACTATGTCAAAGACCATCCCCAGTCTCCGGCCGTGCCTGAGGCCTTGTACAACGCCGCCTGGCGCCGTTCGGCACTGATTGAGATCTACAAGACGGAGCCCAATCGAAAGAAGTCCGCCGAATCCAAAGACCACGCCCTGGCGCTGGCCCAGCAAATCGTCAGCCAGTATTTGCAAAGCGATTGGGCATGGCGCGCCCGTCGGCTGGTTTTCTACATCCAGCAGGGCATTCCGACGTATGGGAACACGAACGATTAATCTGCCATCTTGCGAAGCTATGCGATCTCTATTGCTGCTGGCGTCATCCTGAGCGCAGCCGTTTTTCAGGCGGAGCGAAGGATCTCGTGCGCAGCGTGGCCGCGCGCGGAAGAAACTCCCGCTCGAGATCCCTCACCCGGCTGAACTGCGCCAGGTTTCGGGATAACGCCTTTGTAAGAGATCCCCCAAACGCGAACTCCACCACTATGGAACTCACTGGTAGTGTCCTAAGAAATTAGGCCAGTACCAACTCACTCCAGTAACCTCCTCGTAAAGTTTTTCTGCGATACTGTTCCCTTACTTCTGGAGGGCGATTGAACGACTACCTGCTGTCACTGATATTAGGGATTGTGGAAGGCCTTACCGAGTTTCTCCCGGTCAGCTCTACCGCGCACTTGAGGCTTTCTGAAGCGCTGTTGCACATCTCTGGTTTGGCGCCGAATCTCACTCTCGACAACGGCTACTGGAAGATGTATTCCATCGTCATTCAATTGGGCGCAATCCTTTGCCTGCCGGTATATTTCCGCAGCCGTATCGCAACGTTTCTCTCCACTTTTCCACGTGGCGAACGCGGCGACCGCACGCCGCTCACGCACCCTCTGGGACTGGTCATGGTCGCCTTTGTGGTGACCGCCATTCCTTCGTTTCTGCTGACCAAGGTAATCGGCAAGCATCTGGAGAACATATACATCATCGGCTGGTCACTAGTGATCGGCGGCATCATCATGTGGATCGTCGACGCGGTGCACGCCAAGTCGGAAGCCGCGGGACCGTCGGCCGGCGGTGGCCGCATCCACACCTGGAAGATGGAGAACATGAGCCTGGGCCAAGCCATCTGGATTGGCTTCTGCCAGATTTTCTCGGGAGTATTTCCCGGCACATCGCGCTCCATGTCCACCATCGCCGGCGGTCAGATCGCGGGGATGTCGCGGGCCTCAGCCCTCGAATTTTCTTTCTTCGTGTCGATCCCGACCATGGTTGCGGCCACAGGATACACGCTGTTCAAGTCGGTCATGGGCAAAAGCGAGAATCCGATTGGCGTCTCGCAGATTGATGCCCATGGATGGATCGTGCTGACCATCGGCTTCGTGGTTTCCTACATTGTTGCCTACGCCTCGGTGGCATGGTTCATGGCCTACGTGCGCAAGCACGGATTCGTGCCCTTCGCCGTCTACCGCCTCATCGTGGGAGTGCTGGTGCTGGTGTTCGCGGCGAGATTAGCGGGATAGCTCGCCAGCCTATTCCAGGGCGAGAGCCATTCTGAGGGCTCGGTCCAATTCCTCCCGCTTGGGGCGCGCCAAGGAACCGATGAAGCGGGTCAGTTGCACTTTGCGGAGACTTACGAGGTTGTCGCAAAGGATCCAGCTTTCGTGCTTCAAGCCTTCGTCGATGCCAACCGAGACCTGAGTGGAGAATCCATGGCCGTGGGTCAGGATTGGTGCGCAGATGACGGTGGGAAATTTGGAATCGATGAGGGTCTGGCGGCTCACGAGCACGAAGCAGCGGTAGAGTTTGGGGTCGTCGCTGGGATGATGAACTCGATAGATTTCGCCCCGTCTCATCGGCCCCCCTGACTCCGCCTATATCTGCTGATAGCGAAGGACGTCCTCCACTTCCTCTTTCAGTTCATCCGCAGCCTGATTGATGAGTTCGAGGTCGCGAGCTTCGATCCGCGCCCGCGCCTGTTGGCGTAGATACCGGGCCAGCACCGCTTCGATAAATGCCGAACGCGATTGCTTCGATCCTGCCATGCGATCGACGCCCGCCAGTATTTCCTTAGAGAGTGTGATGGATGTCTTCTCTTTCATACTACCAACATACTACCACAGACGCGCAAAATCTTTGCTTCTTTCAGGGAAGCTAAGTCAACACCCCGTACCCATTGCCCCTCGTCCACGTTCCTGACATAATAATTTCGCTCTGGCCGATTTGCGCCACGGGACATTTTCGTCCGGTGTGAAGAACGGCCCACATGCGTTTTCTGGCAAGCATCTTTGTCCCCACGGGCAACCGGCGGCTGAATGAGCTGATCGGGTTCCTGTTGTGCGTCTCTGCGCTCCTCCTCTTCCTCGCGCTGGCTTCGTATTCGCCGCTCGACCCTTCGCTGAACAGCGCCTCGGTGCTGACCGGAACCCACGCCGCACGCAACTGGATCGGCGTGGTCGGCGCGCTCATCTCAGACCTGACCCTGCAGTTCTTCGGCATCGGAGCCTTTCTGCTTCCGGTCTTTTTTGGCGTCTTAGGAATTCGCTGGTTTGCTTCCCGCAAGATCCAATCGCCGATGGCGAAAAGCCTAGGCGCAATCTGGCTGGTGATGTTCGTCCCCGCCATGCTGGCGCTGCTGCCCGGCCATTTGCGCTGGCTGGGGGTGATTCCCATTGAGGGTTTGCTGGGACGAGTTGTGGGTGATGTGCTGATCCATTACTTGAACCTGGCGGGCGCATATATCGTGTGTGCCAGCGTGCTGGCGGTGGCACTGTATCTTTCGACGGCGTTCTCGTTCTCGTCCATCCAACTGTGGGCGCCAACGCGCTTTGCTTTTGTGACGGCGCTATGGAACCGCTACCAGGATTGGCAGGAAGAACGCGCCAAGAGGCAGCAACAGAAAGAACTGGAGAAGCGGCGGATTTCGAAGCCCGTGGTGAAGACGCAGTTGATTCCATCGCGGCAAGTGGCCGAACCGATGGAACCAGCAAGACCTTCTGCCGAACCTCGCCGCACGGGCATCGAGCGCATGTTGGAGCCTGAACCGCCTGAAGAAGCCACATCGCCGGCTACGGGGGGAATTCTGGCCGAGTCACTAGCTGGCGCCGCATCCGCGGTGGACCCGGAAGTGACCCAGCGTGCCGACAGCGCTCACAAACCGAAGACCACGATGCCGCGCATCGCCGGCGGCTACAAGCTGCCCTCGAGCAGCCTGCTGCAGCGTCCCGACGAACAAGGGTCCGTGGACGCCGACGAACTGAAGTTGCTGGCGCAAGTGCTCACGGAAAAGTACGCCGAGTTCGATGTCCACGGGCAGATCACGCAAATCAATCCCGGCCCCGTCGTCACCACGTTCGAGTTCAAACCCGACGCCGGAATCAAGTACAGCCGCATCACCAACCTCACCGATGATCTTTGCCTGGCCTTGAAGGCCGAGAGCATTCTGATCGAGCGCATGGCTGGGAAATCGACCGTGGGCATTCAGGTGCCGAACCGCGAGCGCGAGATCATCTGGCTGCGGGAAAACATCGAGTCGCAGGAATTCATGGGCTCGAAATCGAAGCTGACGATGGCGATGGGCAAGGACATCAACGGGCGCATCGTCACCGCCGACCTGAACGGCATGCCGCACCTGCTGATTGCCGGGTCTACCGGGTCGGGCAAGAGCGTGGCCATCAATGCTTTCATCATGTCGATTCTGTACAAGGCGACGCCCGACCAGGTTCGGCTGATTCTCGTGGACCCCAAGCGGCTGGAACTGGGCAACTACGAGGGCGTGCCGCACTTGTACACGCCGATCATCACCGAACCGAAGCTGGCAGCGAACGCTTTGCGCAATGCCGTGCGCGAAATGGAACGGCGGCTTAAGCTGCTGGCGGCGAAGGGTGTGCGCAACATCGATCAATACAACCGGCTGTTCGACAACGGCGGCACGCCGAGCCTATTTGAGGAAGATTCCGACGACAAGCCGATTCCCTACATCGTGATCATCATCGACGAGTTGGCCGACCTGATGATGTTAGATTCCTCGAACGTCGAAGAGTCGATCACTCGCCTGGCGCAAATGGCGCGCGCAGTGGGCATTCACCTGGTGTTGGCGACGCAACGTCCGTCAGTGGATGTAATCACGGGATTGATCAAGGCCAACTTCCCTGCCCGCATTTCCTTCCGCGTGGCGACCAAAGTGGATTCGCGAACCATTCTCGACGCCAACGGAGCGGAAGCGCTGCTGGGCAAGGGCGACATGCTTTACCTGCCCTCGGGGTCGGCGCGGGTGCATCGCCTGCACGCGCCGCTTGTCACCGAGAAAGAAATCGCGGCCGTGGTTGAATTCTGGAAGGCGCAAGGCTCGGCAGAATACCAGCAGCAATTCCTCGACCCGCCAAAGGACGAGCGCGAACCCGGGAGCGGCAGCGACGGGGTCGAGGGATCCGAGAGCGGCGGCGAAGACGATCCTCTGTATCAGGATGCGGTCAAGCTGGTGGTCGAGTTTGGAAAAGCCTCCACTTCCCTGTTGCAACGTCGCCTGCGGATCGGCTACGGCCGCGCCGCGCACTTGATCGACTTGATGGAACAGGATGGGATCGTAGGCGCGGCCGATGGTCCCAAACCACGCGAAGTGTTGAAGCGGCCTGATTGGATTTCAGAGATTGAAGAGACCATGCGCTAGCCGCCCCGCCTCATGCCGAAGCGCAATCTACGCGTATTGAAGTGGCTAGGAACTACCCCGGCAATCGCCGTCTGCACTGTCTGCAATCGCGAGTTCAGGGTTCCTCTCGAAGTGTTAAAGCGCGTGGGCGGCGCAGCGGAGCACCTCAAGCTCCAATTCGCGCGACACCAATGCAAGGCAGATGGCAGCGATACTTCAGTTGCCTGATCTCTTCTCAGCCAGCACCGAGTGATTCTCAGGTCTCCGCCAGGAACGAACGTTCACCGCGTAGATGGCGATGCAGAACACGTTCGCCGGGATGAAACCGAACTGTGCAGTTCGGAACCCGATCAGGCAAACTACCACGCTATTGATGGCCGCCAGAATCCAGCCTTCCCAGCAGCGTTTCCCTATCAGAATGGTCGATACGATCGTAAGTACACACGATAAATAATCAAGCCGAAACAGCACCGCAAGCCTCCCCGAAAATTCGAGTATGCAACAACGTCGGCGCGTTTTCTGTGATCGTGAGTGGAGTTGGGGGTAACGGAAGTCATCGCCCCAAAGTTCCGGCGACCCTCGGGTAGAATTTCCATGAATCCCTGTACTCAGGAGTCAGGCCATGAAAGTTCTCACCGAATACTTGAAGTTTCATACCAAAACCCATCGGGCCTACGTGCATATAACGCCCCAGGTCGAAGAAATCGTCCGCCAGAGCGGAGTGAAAGAGGGCATGGTGCTGGTTTCCGCCATGCACATCACGGCGGGCGTGTATGTGAACGACAACGAGAGCGGCCTTATTGAGGATATCGATCAGTGGCTGGAGCACCTCGCCCCGTTTCGCAAGAACTACAAGCATCACGAAACCGGCGAGGACAACGGCGACTCGCACCTGAAAGCGTTGCTCATCCACCTTGAGGTCATCGTGCCCATCACTGCCGGCAGACTTGACTTGGGAACGTGGCAGCGCATCTTCTACGCCGAATTCGATGGGCAGCGCGATAAGCGGGTGATTGTGAAGGTTATGGGAGAGTAGAAGCAGTGGCCAGTGGCCAGTGATCAGTGTTCAGTGTTCAGGTCGGACTTGGCCCACGCCGAGCGCAACTCGACCTTTAATGAGAAACTAACGCTGGCATTAGAACTGGCCACTGACCCCTGACCACTGGCCACTGCTTCAGGAGGATTCATGAGTGCCGATGAAGCTAAGGAGTTGCGGGAAAACGCCGAGAAGGCCCGGGAAGACCGCTCCTTGGCGGCCGTCTCGCTGACCATGGCGGTGCTGGCCGTGTTGGTAGCGGTCGTGTCGCTGCTGGGCCACCGGGCGCACACCGAAGAAGTGGTGTTGCAAGCGTTGTCTTCCGATCAATGGTCGTATTACCAGGCCAAGAATATCCGCGAGCATGAGGACGACCTGTTTGTGGCCAACAACAGCCCCGGTGTGGCGGCCGAGGTCCGCGAAAAATATGCCCAGGAAGCCGAACGCTACAAGAAAGAGAAAGACGAGATTCAACAAGAAGCGCGCGAGTTGGAGCGCGAGGTTGGCATCGAAAGAGCCCGCGCTGACCGCTACGACCTGGCCGAAGTGTTTCTGGAGATTGGCTTGGTGATTACTTCGATCACGCTACTTTCAGGGAGGCGCATTTTCTGGTACGTGGGGATCGTGCTGACCGTGGTGGGCGTGGTCGTGGCGGTGATGGCGGCGATGGTGCACATGATGCGCTGAGGCGAAGGCACGGTTAAAGAGGTTGCGGAAAAACTCGCGAATGCATCCAGTGACGTGGAAGAGCGGCGCTTTCAGCGCCGCGTAAAGGCTTCAAGATCAGTCCGGGCTTTCAGCCCCCGTGGTCGCGGTGAGAAGTCTCATTAAGCCATCCCAAAGCCTTTTCATTCGCTTGGAATCGCTTCCGCCGGCACGTTCTGGCAGATCACCGTCTCAAAGAGTGATATGGCGATGTTTCAACAAGCAAACTCGGCAAGGTCATCTTCGCCGGCTACTCTCCACGTAGAAGGCAATCGATGCAAGCACGAACGCAGTCAGGGCGGCGGTGTTCGTTGGCATCAGATGATAGCGATAGCGCAAGAAGAGGTTGAAGGGGAAGTAATCCACAGTGTCGAATCGGAATTCGAGAAAGCCAAACGTAAACGTACCCAGAAAGAGGAGTACGTTGGGCCGCGTGAGTCTTTCTCGAAAGGATTTCGACCGTATTGGGCGGCCCACCTCGGCGTATCTCGCGTCATAGCACCCTTTGCAGAGCGTTTCAGAGTCGGGGAGATAACATCCGCAATCTGGGCACCGAGACATAGAGCACTCGCAGGTTCCTGCTTGAAATTAGAGCACTTCCGCGCCAAACTTGCGGCTTACGACGGTAACTGTTGAAACCGCGCCATTACGCTCCTTTATCAACAGCTCTAGCCACTGAGGTATCAGAATTGACTTTCTCCGCAAGCCAGGTTGCGCTTTTTCAAGACAAAATCCAGCCTCACCCTAAGGCAGAAACGTCTTCATGCAAAACAGGCTTCCCCCGGACTTCTCGAACTCTGATGTATCAATAACAACTGGCGACAGGGCTTCCTCACGAAGGATGGCCTCAAGGTGCGGCGTGATGTAAGGAGTGAGGTAGCGTCCGTTGGCCACGATGCCGTTGCCCATGAATTTGTGGGCTTCCTCGGCAGTGAGTCCGTGAACCCGCTCCCAGAACCCGCGCAGCGTGGCCAGAGAATCGGCAGCGTAGGCCCCGGGATAGATCAACACCGCTTCGTTGTTCAAGGGACAGAAGCAGGTATCGAGGTGGTAGCAGTAAGGGTCGACCAAATGTAGCGGAACGACCGTGATGTCCAACCTGGACATGGCGGCGCGAAATTTTTCGACACCCGCCTGCGTCGAACGGAAACCGTAGCCCGCATAGATGCGCGACCAGTCAGGATGCCAAAGTAGGTCTCCATGCCCTTCCAGGTGGTCGGCGCCGAGATTGATTTCGATAATCTTGAACCCGCGCTGGCGGTACCAATCCACATAAAAAGGCACCTCGCGCTGTCGTGAGGCATGCACCATGCGGCTGGGCACGATGAATTTGCCCATCCCTTCATGAAACCCCACGAACGCCTGGTTGGCGGCAAAGACCATGTCTTCCAGGCCGGGCGCGGGAGCGATGGTTTCGACCTGGCATCCCGTCTGCTCCAGGGCCGAGCGCAAGGCCTGCCATTGCCGCTCCGCCTTCTCGCGATCCACCGCAGCGTTCTCCGCCATGTAGTGGTTCTTCTGGTCGACGACGTCAAAATAGGTCGGAGGACATAACAGGACATGCTTGGCCATTTGCTGAAATGGTAGCGAGGGATGGGAGTCGAGGCAAGGCACCGAAGACGAAAGTTCGGCACAGTGCCGGTAGGTCGGCATTCGGGCACGGCATGAGATCCCGACACAGGCGTCCAATGGGAGCAATTCAAGCGAGAAGGCTCTCATCCCGTCTGGCATCTGAAGTGCTTGAAGTGTGGAATCTGGCCGCTCTTCGGTGTCTCAGGAATCAAGCGTGATAGGTGTGAGTCTGAGATGGAAGAGCAGTCAGGCGGAGGTCCCCTATGCTCAGCCACTGCGCAAATTCGCGATGCTCAAGACCGTTCCTTCGACTGCGCCAAGGCAAGCTGTTCCTGGTGGAAACCGACAAAGCAGCTAAATCGGGTGAGTCGGCGGCCTCGTCCTCCGCTGTTGGCCGACCGCAACCCCGCCTGATCGAACGCTACTGGCTCTGTGATGAATGCGCGGCGGTTTGGACGTTGGTCCACGACCGCAGCGAAGGCATTGTGCTGGTTCCATTGCCACGGCCGCCGGCGACCGCAAGGGTGGCGATGGGGCAGTCGCAACGAAAAACTGCGTAAGGGCACTATCAATTCCCAGAATGGGCTCGCGCAGTTCCTCTAGTCGCCGCTCGTTCGCCGTTGCGGCGGACGGTATCCCATGCCCATCGAGATGTGCCGGGCTGCGTCCTTGAGCGCTTCGAGAATGCGTGGCATGGTGTGCGGACTGACCTGCTGCGTGGTGCCGCTTAATCCCAGGCTGGCCTCGATGCCGCCCCGCTCGTCGAAAATCGGCGCGCCCACGCAGCGCGCGCCCAGATTATTCTCTTCGTCGTCAACCGCGTAACCCTGCGCCCGAACCTTGTCCAACTCCTTAAGCAAACGCGGCAAGGTTGTGATCGTCTTGGGTGTACGCCTCTCCATGCCGCTCTTGCGCAGGATCTCCTCCAGTTGGTCTTGCGGTATATAGGCGACCATCGCCTTGCCCACGCTGGTGGCGTGCACGCGCATGCGGCGTCCTACCCAGGTATCCATGCGGATAAAGCCTTCCGGCTCGACCTTCTCGATATAAACGGCTTCGGCCCCATCCAGAACGGCCAGATGGCAGGTCAGGCCGGTCTGGTGCATCAGGTGGCGCATGATGGGCAAGGCCACGCCGCGCACATCCATCCCGCCCAACGCTCCCCGGCTCAGGCTCAGGATCTTCAGCCCCACCCGGTACTTCCCCGACTCCGCATCCCGAATCAGATAGCCACAATTTTCCAGCGTCCGCAGGATGTAACTGGCGGAGCTCTTTGGAATGTTGAGCTTACGGCTGATCTCCGCATTGCTCAAGCCGTCCGAATCGTGGGCGACCGCCTCCAGCATGGCCAGAGCGCGTTCTACAGCGGCGGATGGAGAATCGGATGAAGCCGGCATAGTTAGAGTCTTATGGTAGCAAAACCGTAGTTGATCAATAAAATGAATGTATGTTCATTATATTGAACAACAGCCTTGACGTCATCCGGACCCTGACATACGCTTCGCCAGTATGGTGAATGTATGTTCATCATATTGAACACACAATCTGTACCTCAGGAGCCAGATCAGAATGCCCGCCAAGGAAAACGGAAACCGCCACGCCACCCACTCCCATTCCCCAATCATGAACAAAGAAGAGAAGACTGCGCAGTACGCGCTGGCGCAGGAATGCATCACCAATGATTGGGCGACCAACCCGCGCTGGAAGGGCGTGGAGCGTCCGTACACAGCAGAAGATGTGCTGCGGCTGCGGGGCTCCGTTCACATTGAGCACACCCTGGCTCGCCTGGGGGCGGAGCGTCTGTGGGAACAACTGAAAACCGAGCCTTACGTGAAGGCGCTGGGCGCGGTGACCGGCAACCAGGCGGTGCAGCAGGTTCAGGCGGGTCTGAACGCGATCTATGTTAGTGGCTGGCAAGTCGCGGCCGACGCCAACAATTCGGGACAGATGTATCCCGACCAGAGCCTGTATCCGGCGGACAGCGTTCCCAACCTTTGCCGCCGCATCAACAGCGCCCTGCAGCGCGCCGACCAAGTTCATCATGCCGAGGGCAAAGTTGCACCGGGGCAGACCTGGTTTGCGCCGCTGGTGGCCGACGCGGAAGCCGGCTTCGGTGGCACCCTCAACGCATTCGAACTGATGAAAGGGATGATCGAGGCGGGCGCAGCCTGCGTCCACTTCGAGGACCAGCTTTCCTCCGCGAAAAAGTGCGGACACCTCGGTGGCAAGGTCCTGGTTCCAACTCTCGAAGCGGTGCAGAAGCTGGTGGCGGCTCGACTGGCCGCCGACGTAATGGGCGTCCCGACGCTGGTGATGGCCCGCACCGACGCCGACAGCGCTCACCTGCTGACCAGCGACATCGATATGCGCGACCGCAAGTTCTGCACCGGCGAACGCACCTCGGAGGGTTTCTACCGCATCCGCGGCGGCATCGACTCGGCCATCGCGCGCGGCTTGGCCTATGCGCCCTATGCCGACTTGATTTGGTGCGAGACTTCACATCCCGATCTCGAAGAAGCCCGCCAGTTCGCCGCGGCCATTCACGCCAGGTATCCGGAAAAGATGCTGGCCTACAACTGCTCGCCCAGTTTCAACTGGCGCCAGAAGCTCGATGAGGAAACCATTGCGCGCTTCCAGCCGGAACTGGCCCGCATGGGATATAAGTTTCAGTTTGTAACCCTGGCTGGCTTCCATGCTCTGAACCTCAGCATGTTCGAACTGGCGCGCGGCTACAAGCTCGCCGGCATGACCGCCTATTCTCGTCTGCAGGAAAAAGAGTTCAGCCGCGAGACTCAGTTCGGCTACGAAGCAGTTAAGCACCAGAGATTCGTCGGGACCGGCTACTTCGATCAGGTGCAGCAGGTGATCAGCGGCGGCTTGGCTTCCACGACGGCGCTGACCGGATCCACCGAAGCCGAGCAGTTCAGCGGACTCAAGCCTCTCGTCCACCCGGAACACGGTCCAGATGCGGCGTGCCAACCGATCCTCGGCGACTGCCCGCACGTGCCAGTCCAGATCGAGCATGGAACCGAAGAGATGTTGTTGCCGTCTGGGGACTAGGGTCGATCCATCCTCTGCCAACAACGGGGCCAAGACATTGGCCCCGTTGCTTTGCCTAAGCGCTGCCAGAGCCGACCAGATTCCTTCTGCTATAATCAAAAGCGCCCTTGTGGTGTGGGTTCACATCTGTGCGGAAGTGGTGGAACTGGCAGACACACCATCTTGAGGGGGTGGCGCCGAAAGGCGTGGGGGTTCAAATCCCCCCTTCCGCACCAATTTTAACGCTGTATATTGAATAGGTTACAGGCAACTACCTAGTTTCGTACAATTATCGTACAATGCTTCCGTCGGGCTCACCTTCTCCCGGAGGCATTTATGTTGAGCGTCTACACTCGTCACTACCCTCCTTGCGCGCAGTCAGATCCCTATTACAGACGTTGCCACTGCCCGAAATGGATCATGGGCACTGTCGAAACGACAGGCGCATTCGTGCGCTTGAGCGCCCGGACCCGCGCCTGGGAGAAGGCGGAAAAGAAGGCGCGGCTGATGGACGCGGAGGCGGCCGACCCCTCGCCGGCACGCGTGACCGTAGCGGACGCGCTCGACGCATTCATAGCAAGAAAGCAGGGACAGCGGTTATCGCACAGCTGGCTCTACAAGTTCACGCTGATGCAGCGTGAGCTCGTTAGCTTTGCGCAGGGTCGAGGTCTGACCTATATTGACGAATTCACGGACGACGAACTTGGCCTGCTCAGTCGATCCTGGAAGGTCGCACCCATCACAGCCCAGAAGCGGCAGGAACGTTGGCACTCGTTTTTCTCCTACTGCGTGCGTAAACGCTGGCTAAAACTGAACCCGGTCGAAGAATTGGGTGCAATCAAGGTTAGACCGGTGCCCACTGATTACTTTTCACAAGAAGAGTTTCAGAAGTTGGTGAGCGTAACTCACGATCTGTCTCATTGGAGCACGAACCCAGGACACCGGGACCGGGTGCGGGCTCTGTTGCTGCTCATGCGCTACAGCGGACTGCGCCTGAATGATGCGGTAACACTGGAGCGGGCGCGCCTAACGGAAAATCGGCTATTTCTGTACCAGCAGAAAACAGGACTGCCAGTATACGTACCGCTGCCGCCTCACGTAGTCGAGCTTTTGGGCACGCTGCCGAACAGCAATTCGCGGTACTTCTTCTGGACTGGGAATGGGCTGCATTATCGCGCCAGCAATTGCTGGCACGCCAGTTTGCAGCGCCTGTTCAAGTGGGCAAAACTCGAAAAAAGGGCGCACCCCCACATGCTCCGGGACACCTTTGCCGTAGAACTCCTGTTGGCAAGCGTCCCGATTGATCAAGTGTCTATTCTGCTGGGGCACTCCAGCGTGAAGACCACCGAGCGGCATTACGCTCCTTTCGTCAAGGCCCGCCAGGAGCAATTAGTTTCGTCCGTGGAAAAGAGCTGGCGGCTCCAGGGAGTGCGCCTCGTGAAGAGGCGCGCTTAGCAACTCTCGGCGCTTTGCAGCAACCGTCGAAACCGTCAGCTTGCTTTGCGGAGCCTACGATGCACGCGATGAAGAACGGTTTCTGGCACTCGCAACGTACGATATCCGCGCTTGTGCAATGTCTCTTCCCTGCTCCAGCGGATCACGCCCGGTTCTCGTTCAAAAATCCTTCGAACTGTCTTCTCACTGAGCGCCCAAAGTTTGGCGATCTCGATCACCGAGTAGTGCTTCTCATTAGCCAAATCGACAGGGCCGAAGGGTGATCCGACGGAAACGGGACGGAAGCCATCAGATGGCTCTATTGGTCTTCTAGCGGAGTCAGACATGGTACAAACCCCAACCGCGGCTGGATATTAACTAACTTGATTCCACGTGCCTAAATTGTCCAATGAATTCTCGGGAGAGACCTATTCCCAACAGGAATAGCTAGGTTAAGAGCAACCTATCCATTCCTGGTGGACCCTCCCCCGCCCCAAGGCCCAAGGACTTTTCGAGTGGCGGTAGATTCTAGCTGTCTGTATGGCCAGTGTCGGCCCGATTCATTGCGCAATGTCTTTTTTGTGGAGTACGATCTCATGTTCGCCTAAGGGTTCCCTTCGGTCACAGCTGTCAACACCCCGAGAGTGCAATATGACTTCAGCAGGCTCGAAGCCTCACCTTTACAGTGTAGGGTCCAATTCCGATTCCTTTGACGACCCCCCATCCACAGATCTCATACCGAAGTTGCGAGCGGAGATTGAGCCGTGGTTGGCAGCAGTATTCCAAGCAGAACATCTCGCGTTACTACTAGGGAGCGGCTTCACGACGGGCATCTCTTCTGTCGCAAAGGTGACTGCAGCTGGGATGGGGACCGTGAAGTTTGCGTGCCCGTTAGAGGATAAGGTCAACGAACACGCGAAGTTGACCGCCAAGAAATGTGGGCGAGGTGCTGCCAACATAGAGGATCAGTTACGAGCTGCGATTGAGCTTCATCAGGGTCTTAGGGTAGCGGGAGATCCCCGTGCAAAGGAATGGGACAAGGCACTCAATACAGCGCTAGCCAGCTTTCTGAACTCCATCCTTAACACGGAATATGAACTGAGGACGGCTCTGCTTAGCGACTCCAATGATGGCCTCAGCGCTAGACACATGCTCACCTCATTTCTGCTGAGCTTCGCTAGCAGGGTGCCATCGAGGGAACGCCTCCACGTTTTCACAACAAATTACGAGCGCCTGATTGAACGTAAGCGTCAGAGCAATACCACGATTGACATTCAGCAATTCAAACTTCGCAACGGAGTGGCATTGTTCTTCGGCTAATCGGTAGCGGCTCTTCTAGAAGTACATAGTTAGCTGATTTGAGGGACTCGATCGTGGGATGGATTCATACGCCGGGCCTAATGGCATCTACCTTCAAACTGGGAGCCGTCTAGGAAGTACAGGCGCTTCATAGCGACACTTGAGGGTCACGCCGTTTCCTAAAGTCCCCGGCCATCCTTTCGCCAAAGGTGGGAACGAGTTAACTGGGTAACAGCGAGGTACACTCGCCCGCGATCCTAGGACGAGCCGGTCCCACCACCTCCGCTACTCTGGCATCCGCTCACGACGTTTGGCGTCACCGATGCAGTGCCGCTGTTACTCCCCGTGTAGTTCGAGCCTCCACCTCCCATAGCGCCGCCTGTAACGTAGCTTTTGTAGCTCTCAGGAGTGCCGGCGTGATCGGAATTCTGGTATTGGCTGGCTTTATTGTCGTCCACTGGCTTCACGCCCAGTGAGCTGTAGTTGTTACTGAAGGATGTGTATACCGCGGCTGACCACTGCCAGTTCAAAGTTACGCCGGATGTGTCGGTGGCAAAACCAGCCGTCCAAGTTACGTTCTTGATGCCGCCCGGCAATCCGCCTGAAGGCAGGAACTCAGTGGGGTCAAGTACTGTGTTTCCAGCCAGCCCACTTGACGGAACGGTCGTCTGCCACAGATCGCTGCTTGCGTTGAAGCTCGTTGTGGCAGTCGTTGTGCTCGGGCTGAATACAATATTGGCGTCGGGCACTGGCACGCTGTAGTTAGTCCCGTTCGCAGTAAATGTGATGGCAGAGTTGCGAACGAAAATCGTGACCGGATTGCTTCCCAACCCGGAGGGTTTCAAAACGCTCGTAAACCAAAGATAATCACCGCTGCCGATCGCCGTGCCGTTGAAGTTCGCTGCAATGGTGCTCGCCTGCGTCGGGCAATACGGGGGAGTTGTGGCGTATGTGGTTGCGCTTGCCTCATTCGACGGGGCGGAAGCAGTGTAAGCGTCGACCGCCTGAACGACGTAGTAGTAGGTTGTGGTTGGGCTCGCCGTAGTATCAAGGTAGGAGGTCGTCGTCGGCCCCGTATTCACCAGCGGAGTCAGCGATCCGCTCGATGTGCCGCGAGAGATGACATAGTATTGCAGGCCGCCGGCGGTGCTTGGAGTCCAACTGAGGTTGACCTGTGTACTGCTGGCAGCGGTGGCTGTTAAGTTTGCCGGAGGGGCCGGGCTTGTGACAGTGAAATTAAAGCTGTTGCTCGGGAATCCGTTAACGGTAACGACCGTGGCCACAGAGCCGTTCGCAATTCCGCTGGGAACGTTCAGAGTAATGGCGCTGGCTCCCCAACTGTTCGGAATCACCGACGTGCCATTCAGTGCTACCGTGTTCGCGTCCTGATAGCCGAAGTTGCTTCCGTTAATTGTGATTGGTTCGTTTGCTTCTGCGGTTGTCGGTTGAACGCTTGTGATGGCCGGGGTTGTGGTGAAACTCACCGCATTGCTGGGGGTTCCATTCACGTTCACGAGGATATTGCCGGTGGTGGCACCCGCGGGAACTGGGGCAACAATCGAGCTCGCCGACCAACTTCTCGGCGTCGCCTCCGTATGATTGAACAGCACCATACTGTTGGTGCCCTGGCTCGCGCCGAAGTTCGATCCGCTGATGGTGACGAGCGCACCCGTCGAGCCGCTCGTGGGAGAAACCCCCGTGATGGTTGGCGTAACTGTCGTGAACGGGATGTCGTTGCTTGCTATGCCGTTCTGTTTGACCTCTACTACACCGGACATCGAACCGGCCGGCACGGTGGCAACAATCTGATTCGGAGTCCAACTGGTGATGGTTGTGGCGCTTAAGCTTCCCAACTCCACATAGCCCTGGTATTCACCGTCACCGAAATTCGAGCCATTGACGGTCACCTGCGTTACTCCGGGCACGCCGGTGGTCGGCGCGACGCTTGTAATCATGGGCGCGGGACCGGGGGGCGGCAAGACCACAGTCGCCGTGACCGTTGCCGATGCGGAGGGTGTCGTCGCCCCATACGCATAAGTGCTGACGGTAATGGTGGATTGCCCGGTGGTCGATTGTCCGGTGCCGACGGCAATGATGGTTGCAATGTTTGGACTCGACGGAGTGGCCCCGGTGACTGTGGCGACAGGAGTATTGCTCGAAACTAACTGAGTCAGTGTGGAGTTTGAAAGGAACAGGTTCGTGCCATCAGCGTACGTGCCAAAGATTTGCAGAGGTTGCTGGCTGCCAACCCCGAACAATTTCGCAGTCGTGGGACTAACTGTGATCGAGACCGGCGCGTCCTGTCTTTCGACATCGATCAGAACTGGAGCCGATTCTACATCGCCGCTCGAATTGGAGCCAATCGCGCCGATCTGGTATACGCCGGGAGTTAGGTTCGTGGGCAGCGTCAAAGTGAACTGAGTCGCACTGGAGGTTGGTTGCACTTCCGGCAGAGGAGATTGCGTCATCACAAAAATGTTTTGGACGGTGGGATTCGCCGAAACGGTAATGGTGAGGGTCTGCCCCTCGGCCACGAACGCTCCGGCGGCCGGCGATGTAATCTGCAGCAGAGGCTGCTGGGCATGGGCGGAACATGCTAAGAGAGCTATGGCCTGAACGAAGCGAAATATTGCCGATATCCCAAATTTACCCGTATCTTTGATCAATATTTCCTCCTATCTTCTGGCCACCACCGTGACCCGTATTGTCGCCGACGCTGAAGGTGTTGTCGCGCCACGAGAGTAAGTGCTAACGGTGGTGGTGGCCTGTCCAAGACCAGCGGCGGTGATGGTCGCAATATTGGGGCCGGACGAGCTCGCCCCTCTCACGGTAGCGACAGCCGTATCGCTCGATACCAACTGCGTCAACGCGGAGTTTGAAAGAAATAGGTGCGCGCCATCAGCGTACGTGCCAAAGATTTGGAGGGGTTGCTGGCTGCCCACCCGAAAAGCTGTGCGTTTGCCGGCGCAGCTGTGATTGAAATCGGGGCGTCTTCTCTTTCGACATCAATGAGCACCGGAGGTGATTCCACGTCTCCATTTGAGTTCGATCCCACAGCGCCAATTTGATATACGCCGGGGTTTATGTTCGTCGACAACCTCAACGTGAATTGGGTAGGGCTCGAAGTCGGCTGCACCGGCGGCAAGGGAGATTGTGTCATCACATGAATGTTCCGCACGGAGGCGTCTGCCGAAACTGTAATACTGACGGTTTGCCCCTCCGCAGCGAAGGCACCGTTTGCAGGCGAAGTAATCTGTAGCAAAGGCTGCTGGGCATGGGCAAGGCACGCCAGGAGGGCCGTTGCCAGAGAGAGGCGGAAGATCGCCCATCTCTTAAATACATCTTTTGTCATGTTCCCTCCGTTTATTGTGCTGATCCTTTCGCGCCACTGCGCCTGATGCGCGTCCACAGCAAATATCCGCCCCACAGAATCGCAAAGCATATGGCCCCGTTAACCGCCATGGCCAGCATAATTCCCAACCCCAGATTAGGGCCGAAAGCGCCCATCGCGCGGGCGACCCGCCACCCTAGTGCGCCGATGTTTGAGCGCCCAGAAGCCGTTGCTCCTGCGGCCGCAATTCCCAGAACCGCTGAAAGTCCGGCAAACCCCACGACGAGCCGCCAGTACCTCGTAGTCGGGCGCTGCGTGGAGCCGCTGCTTTTCTCCGGATTCGGCCGTGCCATCCTCCACAGTGTGTATCCAAAACCAAAAATTCCGAGGAGTATCGCCGCTATTATTAGAACGCCCAGCCCGAAGTCCGCCAAAAATCCCGAGAATTCGCGCAAATCCGTCCACCATGTTCTCGCCTTCAACAGACGCCCGGCGGCCAGCGCTAACGCGATCAGGAATCCCCCAATCGCTGCGACATAACGCCAGCGCCTCACGAAGTATCCTTTCTCAGTGGAAGTCGGGCCCATTCGTGGCCTCATTCAGTAGGTTGACGACCGCGTCCGGAACTCCGCTTGCAGTGCTGACTTCCGTAGGAGGTGAAAAATCCAGAGCTTCGAAGCCTGGCGAATGTATAGCCCCTTGGAACGTGTTGGCGCTCACGCCGCCGGGGATGGAGGTTAACACGCTACCCGTGGCGTTCAGCTGACTGCTCAGCGGCACGACCCCATCGTTAGCCTCGCCGAACACATTGTTCCACAGTGTCGGGGTCAGATCGTAAGCTAGGCCGCTTCCTCCAAAACCGACGCATGCCAGTCTTATCCAAAACGACGTTGAACCAATCGAGTCGACGTTTCGCAGACTCGCACTGTTCGTGGTCCCCGCAAGATAGGCCATCGGGAATGGCTCCGTGGCGGGCAGATTGGCTGGCGCCGCGGCGAGATCCCCAACCCCGCCATTGGCGACCACACCCGTGGCCAGCGTTACCGTCTGGAAGGACGGGTTGTGCGCAGCCGCTAACAGGTCTCTCACGCAGGAATTGGGATCCCCCAGCCCGCTGCTCGGCAGTAGATCCACAGCCAGCGGGCTTCCATAGTGAGGCGTGCCGATTGTGATCAGTTTATGAATCGGGCCTAGGCCATAGTTGTTTTGAGTCGCAAAGAGCGGTTCTCCTGTCGCAGTCGTCGCGTTTGGCATTACCCGCCTCCCATGCTGTGGCCAACTACATCCGCCTAACTACCTGCGTAACGCCGTCGGCCACGGCACCCGTCACGAGCGGGCAGATGCCGATCTGGCATTGTGTACCCGCCGTTGCCGTGGCAATGGCGCTGATATTCTGCGTCACTCCATTTGTCCCGACTATCTGGGCTACGACCGGGTCAATGGGAATTATCCTCCCCGAGTCAAGGAACCATGAGCTGCCGCCGAGGGGGTTCGGTTCCGAAGCGGGCGTGTAGATGAGGGCGCTCCCGGCGGTGGACGAAGTCAATGTTACATATTCCTGAATCCAGGCAACGCAATTGCCGCCGCCGGCGGGATTCGTAGCCGTAACCACAAATTGCGTGCTGCTCAGGATTGCGCCCGTAACGGGCCAAACGGGCACAGAGCAGCTAATGGGAAGGTTTTGGAAGGCACCGGCGGTCGTAAGATTGCCGGTGATGGTGCCGGACTGTTCCTGATAGAGCGTCCAGAGGCCCCCGAAGGTTTCGTTCCACTGGCCGACAACGCTGAGCGGGGAGGACTGACCGAATGCGCCCGATACGGAACACATTGCCAACAACGCAGCAACGAGAAAGAGCTTTTTCACGTTCATCTACCACCTACGGGTGAGATGGAAGCAGAACTATAGCAAGGCTTAGTAAGAAGAACAATCGTAAAACTGTTCGGCATCCCGCCTCTTAAAGCGGTTAACCGCCGAGACGTGACGACGATCACAAATGCTTTGACGACGATGAAGGGTAAGTGAAGTTTTTTCCCGCCGACTCCAACTGATCTATTATGCGCAGAGACCTACGATCCGCTTAGGCTCGACGTTGAAGCAGCCCAGCCAGACGGGGTAAGAGCAGAGAGCCGGTGGATTGATGTATTAGATAGGCCTGGCAAGATTTTGGACAGGTAGGTTCGTGCATGAATTCTGAGCCTTCGACAGCTCTCGACTACGGAAAGAATCGCGGCGATCTTCGGTCCGGCCTGCGGACTGCCTATGTGCAGCCAATTCTTCCGCCCCAACGCCACCGGGCGGATTGAGTTCTCAGCCATATTATTGCTCAGCTCAACGATCGGGTGCCTCAAAAACTGCGTCAGCTCATTCCACAAACCAAGAGCGTAGCGGCAGGCTTTGCCGAGCGCACTGGCTGGCAATGCAGCAGATTGTGCCGTTTCAATTTTCTCTCGGATCGCCTCCAGCAATGGCGCGGCTCTTTGCTGGCGCATGAGGTCACGCTCCATGCTATTTAGCCTTCGACGACGCGCTTCCGCGTCGATATCAAACAGATCGTCCATGTGGGCGACGATTCCGGTTGCGATCGGATCCTTCGGATACAACTGCACCGCCTCGAAAAACAGCCTCCTTGCATGCGCCCAGCAAGCAGCATGAATTATCTTCGGTCCACCGATTTGTTTGTATGCCGCATAGCCATCTGTTTGTAGAATACCTTCGAACTGCCCCAGAAACTGCTTTGGTCCTTCGCGTCCGCGACCCATGCGAAAGTCGAATACGACCGTTCCTTCCGGGCGGCCGTATAGCCACAGATAAGATTGGTGGTTCTTCCCTCGCACCTCGTGTAACTGGACATCCACCGGCGTTTCATCAGCCTGAATATAATCTGCTCCAAGCAACTCGCGCCTCATCTCTGTCACCACAGGTATCAGCAATTCACCGACCCTAAGTGTCCATCCATTCAATGTGGCGCGGCTGATTCTCAGACCCGCTTCGCGCTGCAACATTGAACTCTGCCGATGCAGCGGAAGGTGATCGCAATATTTGCGGACAATCGTGTCGATGACGACGGTGTCAGCGGCCAGGCTCTTTTCAATAATCCGCGCCGGCAGTGCAGCCTCAACCACTCCTTGTTCTTCACAAGCCTTGCAAGCTCGCTTCTCACGCTTTGTCACCACCACGAAGTATTTGGCTGGCAAAACGTCGAGTTGGCAGCTTTCCTCATAACCGATGACGATCATTTCTTTCCCGCACTTCTTGCACTTACGCTGATCTGGCGAGCAAACCAAGACTCGTTCCACTCGCGGCAGATATTCTGGCAACTGCTGTCGACCCGGATGTGTGCGAGAAGGCTTCTTATAAAGTCTGGGTGTCTCGGGAGCATCGTCTGCCGGCGCGGTTTCAGGCTCGCTGAGATCCGCCTTGAACAACTCCAGTTGTGCGTCGGAAAGTCTTTCGCCGCTGGCCCCGTACTTTTCCAGCCGCATCAAACGCAGGCGCTCCTCTAAGAGTTGAATCTTGAGCTGTGCGTACTGAAGCTGTCGCTTTAATTTTTCGATCAGCTCCAGGTCGGCTGGCGAGGATGGAATTGGGTAACCAGACACCGTGCACTACTGATTAACAGAATCGCTGCCGCGTCCACAAGCAGTCTGTTGGGCCGGATTTCCAGCTGGCGGAATTTTTCGGTACCAGCGTTTCCTTCTCGTCTCCGCCAGATCGATTCCGCCTAAGAGAAGCGCTAACTCTTCCTGGGTCAAAGTAACTTTACCTTGCCCATCGCCGGATTTCGGCCAACTAAAGCGTCCCTTTTCCAATCTCTTAGCACAAACCCAAAGGCCAGTTCCGTCCCAGACTAGGACCTTCAGACGATTGCGTTGCGAGTTACAGAACACGAAAAGATGGCCGCTGAGCGGTTCGCATAGCAAACGGCCGCGGACGAGGCCGTAAAGTCCCTCAAACCCCTTACGCATATCGGTCGCTCCGGCAGCCAGATAGATGCGCGTCGCCGTGCCAATTCCAAACACGGTTTATGCGGGCTCCAGCGCGGTAATCAACCTGTGCAGCGTGAGCACGTCAAAATCGGCTTGCACTTCTACTCGGCGTCCCCCCGACAGTACAACGACCACTCCAGAATTAGCTGTGCGCGGTGGATGGCTCGTTGCTGCGATCTCCACTCGAAGCATCCTGTTTGCCGCTGCGGTCCGGTTCTTGTGGCTACGCTCTTGTCTCTTCGACTTCCGCAAATGCCGCGCCAGCGTGCTAAGACTTAGGCGTTTGTCTCTGCAAAAGTCCACTCGTCGCGTGTCGCTCCGGCGGAATTCTTCGACCAATTTCTGCACCTCTGCCCGCGAACGTCTCTTGGTTTTCAGATTTGTCTGTTCTCCGGTCATCCGAGAACTTCAACACAAAAGCCAGGCGCCGAACAGGTGGGTTAGTCAGACGTTTACGATTGAATACGGGTGCGACCTTGTTGGTTTGCGCATAGTCGATAGGTTCGTTGGTCAGCTGCATCCTGTGTTCAGGGCTTCTCGCGTTGACATTGACCTCCATTACAATCCTCCCGGAATTCGGGGCGAGCCACGCTATCTGGAAGGGGTGCTCAAGTTCACGAAGCTTCATGGCTCGCTAGATTGGCGATTCGATCAGGGCCTGCTAACTCGGGCACCCATCAGTTTTGGAGCAGCGAAGGGACATCCCGAACTGCCTAAGGAGCCTTTCGAGACGGTGATGGTATATCCCAACCCGGCGAAAGACTTGGAAACTTCTGAGTACCCGTACGCTGAGCTTTTTCGCGATTTTTCTGCAGGCTTGTGTAGGCCAAATTCGGTTCTGGTCTGCTATGGGTACGGCTTCGGTGACGACCATATCAATCGCGTTATTAGAGACATGCTGACCATCCCGTCAACACACTTGGTCATAATCTCGTACTCGGACGCGGACGGGAGAATACCGGATTTCATATCAAAGACTGGGCGGACGGCACAAACATCGTTGCTAATTGGAAGCCATTTCGGCCATATCTCCACCCTGGTGCGAAACTATTTGCCGAAGCCGGCCATTGACCTCATCTCACACAGGCGCGCAGAGTTGCTCAAGAACCGTGGGCAAGGGCCTCCTGCGAATTCCGCGGCACCGGAGGTGCAAAATGTCTAAGGATGTTGCGGGGAGGGAAAATTCCTACGAGAGTACTGTCCTCGAAGAAATATCGGCGCTGACGATCGGGAGTGTCGAATCTGTTGCGCCAGCCGAAATCCATGCAGTGCTTGACATTGATGCTCCTCAGACGACAGCCCTGAACAGCGGAGTTCCAACCGGATTTCCTCGCCTAAATAGCTACGTCCTACTGCCGAACGAGGCCGGTGCGGTTGTTGGGCTGGTGGTGTGGCTTGGTATAGAGAGATCGGCCTTTCCCAAGCGGATTGGTTTGAAAGATTTCGGTCTCATAGATCTTCCTTTTCCGATTCGCAAGATGACAATTACGCCAGTTGGGACACTCATATTGGAAAGCGAACCCACTGGCATTCGACAGAAATATGTCCTCCGGAGGGGCGTAAGTATCTTTCCTTCGGTTGGTGATCCCGTCCTGCTACCCACATCCGAGCAACTGAGGTCGATCATCGAATCCGAAGGAAAAGACCGACGGGTCTCTATCGGAAGGTCCACCTTGGCGGGGAACGCAAGGGTCTCGATCGATCCGGATAAATTGTTCGGTCGTCACCTCGCGGTGATTGGAAATACTGGAAGCGGAAAGTCATGTTCGGTGGCGGGATTGATCCGCTGGTCGCTGGATGCCGCCGTGCAGGCACGTCTCTCTGCACGAAAAGACCGGGTGGCAAATGCTCGCTTCATAATACTGGACCCGAACGGGGAGTACACGACGACTTTCTCCGATCTGGAGCCCAGAGTGCGTGTGTTCAAGGTGCCGCCAGTGACGCCTCCCGACCTTCCTCTGTCAGTGCCAGGGTGGATGTGGAACAGCCACGAATGGAGCGCATTCGGAATGGCCACGGCGGCAACTCAGAGGCCCGTACTGCTGCAAGCGCTGCGAAACCTACGTTCTGGAACTCGCGCCGGTTCACCAGTAGAGATTCGGCTGAGGAACGCAGCTTCGACAATGAAGGCGAAGTTAGAGAGAATGTTGCAGGAGGGCTACGCCGCCTACACGGGATTCCCAGGCAACAAGAACACCGGCTACTACCTCAAGAACAGTCATTCCGAAGATCTCGCAAGCTACGTCCCTCAGACCCAAGGCGGCCTTCGCCAGGCTCTTGAGGCAACTATTGGTGTAGTTTCAGGTGTCGAAGCCCGTCGGCATTGGGCCAGCCGTGGGAATGAAGGTTGGAATGACTTTAGTGAGCAAGACATTACCAGTATCGTCGGCAGTTTGGAAACGCTGCTCCAAGCACTCCCCGCCCTGCCACCTACAAACGTAAGCGAGGACGCCCCCCTTCCTTTTAGAATCGGTGACCTGCCTGAACACCTAGAGCAGCTTGCGGCTGGCACGTCTGGTCAGCTGGTCCAATTCATCTCAATGCTGGTGATGCGAATAAAAATGATGCTGTCCGATAATCGGTTGCGTCCGCTGATCGGGAAAGATGTACAAGAACAATCCTTTGTTAACTGGCTGGAGATGTACGTTGGCGCCAACGAGGCCGGCAACGGACAGATTGCGATTCTGGATTTGTCACTCGTGCCAGCTGAGATCGTGCACATTGTTATAGCTGTGTTGGCACGGCTGGTCTTCGAAGCTACGCATAGATATAGAAAGATAAACGGGGTCGAACTCCCAACGATTCTGGTGCTAGAGGAGGCGCACAACTTTATCCAGCAGCACGCGCCCCAAACCGAAGAGGCAATAGTAACCCCAGTGCACATGTGCCGATCCGTGTTTGAGAAGATCGCACGCGAAGGCCGGAAGTTTGGTCTTGGCTTGGTGTTATCCTCCCAGCGACCGTCCGAACTGTCGCCAACGGTCCTCGCTCAATGCAACACGTTCCTCCTGCATAGAATTGTGAATGATCGCGACCAAGAACTCATAAAAAAGCTGGTTCCCGATAACCTTGCGGGGCTTCTGCGGGAACTGCCAAGTTTGCCTTCGCGCCAAGCGATTCTGCTGGGCGGCGCAACAGCCGTGCCTATACTTGTGGAAATGAGAGAACTGCCATTGGAACATCAGCCGAAGTCGTCCGATCCTCGCTTCTGGGATGTATGGACCGGCACAGAGGAACGGATTATTGATTGGAGCGCGATAGCCGATGACTGGACTCGCTAGCGTAACTGGCCTGCCGGGTACTCTTCCGATTCGCAAGATGACAATTACGCCAGTTGGGACACTCATATTGGAAAGCGAACCCACTGGCATTCGACATGAAATTCACGAAATTCCTGCTATAGACACTTTTGCTTGTCCCGAGTGTACAGCGACGTGTCCTGTTAACGGCGCGGCTCCAGGTTTGCCTTCTTCATGCTGACAACTCGGGCGGGCAGCGAGAATTCAGTTGGTTTTGGTGGACGGCGTTGGTAAGCATATCTTCGGAGGAAGGAGCGGACGAACTCGTTCGCCAATCGTGAATCGTCTTCCTTTCTCATAATCACACACGTATTGAAACACAATGACTCATCAGAGAGAGGCTTTACCACTATACCTTCATCGCGACAGCCAAGGGCCGTAGGTTTGGTGAGGATGGCCACGCCGACGTGCTCAGATACCAAGTGAATCGCCTCTCGTGGCGTAATAATGTCGTGCGCGCGTTTCGGCGCAATTCCCTCACCTCGTGCCGCGGCCATGATTGCATCATGAACGACTGGGTGAACTCGGCGCGCGAACAGAATCCATTCATCTTTGGCCAGATCTTGGAGCACGAGGTGTTCTTTTTGGGCAGCGGCGTGGCCCTCTGGAAGAGCCGCATAGAGCGGCGTCAGCGCGAACGGTGCGGCCTCGATCTGAGAGTCTTCCGGCGGTGCCGTCACCAGGGCCAGATTTAGTTCGCCTGCTAGAACACTTCGCACCAACTCGATTGAGAACTGACTGGTCAGTCGAATAGCGAGCTTGGGAAACAGCGGGAGACGAACGGCAAGAATGGTGGACACCCAGGCTTCATCAGCATTGGGCGAGTGCCCGATTGTCAAAACGTTGTCTGCACCCTCATGGGAGGTGCGAGCAAGATGAACAGCGCGCTCCATATGCAAGAGCGAAGAGCGAGCCTCTTCGACAAAGATCCGCCCTGCCTCGGTTAGCTCCACACGGACGACCCGTCGATTGTCGCGAGTGAACAGGCGGAATCTATGCTCTTTTTCGATCTCAGTAATCTGTCTGCTGAGCGCGGATTGGGTGATACGCAATCTGTCCGCGGCGCGCGTGAAGTTAAGTTCTTCTGCCAAAACGATTACTGCATGCAAGTGCCGCACTTCAATCACGGATAACATGGCTCATCCTCTTCCGGGCATAGAACAGAGGCTTCCGATCTCTTGACCCTGGTTAATGCCCTACATCTAGTCAAGGAGCCGGCAGACAAGAAAAAGTATTAAAAAGAATTGTTAGCGGCGGGGTTGCCTTGTCGGTCGACCAGAACGCTTGACAGCCGTGGGTTTCGGATGGCACGCTTCTTGTCATCTGGCCACCTGTTTATGAGTTGGGGTTGAGGCCCCTCCCAGATGTCCAGCCGCCCGTTGGGCCCAGAATGGGTTCTTTCAAGGTTTATCTCTCCCGTCGGAGATGCCCAAGACGAGATCAATGAATTGGTTATCGTCGCGCGGCGCCTTTGGCCGCGCATTCAGAAGCATGCGCGCAAAGAGCAGCCGGAGAAAAACTCCGACGAGGTCCTGGTTTTGGCCACCGAGGTCTGGGAGGGCGTGTTGCAGTCTGTCGCGAAAACAGTCCAGAGATCCAACCGGAAAAACTGGCGAATACGGAACACAGAAGCCTATCTTTTCGGTGCGTTCCACCACAGGTTCAACCGTGCTCTAAAAAAGGAGCGCCGCCGACGAGAGTTAATACAGCATCTCCCTTCGAGCGGTGATCTGGAGTCCTTACGACAGGCCCACGATTCAAAAGTGGTGCACGATCTGGAGCAATTGATCCAGGTCAACGAGGCCGTGCGGAGGATGGATGATTGGACCCGCAAGGTATGGGCGGCTCGGCAGTACGGATACTCATGGAGGGAAATCGCGGTACATCTGGGCTTGACGGAACCTCAGGCCAAACTTCGATTTCGTTATGCAATAGGCAGGCTGCGTGCTCGGCTGGGCCGCGTTGCGTGACTGCTGCATTGCGGAAGTTGGTTTGCATCGATCGCGGTAAACTTGGCGTGTATTTGTGCCGATTTCAACTGAGAGCAGGCGAGTTCTGAAACAGCAGGAAGAATTCAACGTAGAAGAAAAGCGGATATTGGATCTGCTCAGTAGAGGTTTATCTCAAGATTTTCCAAATCCGCAGCGTGTCGGGTGCCCCGATTCGGCAATGCTCAAAGGCATCGCCCTTCACAAGGTGCCACTCGCAGAAGCGGACCCTTGGCTAGACCATTTCAGCTCCTGCAGTCCTTGCTTTCAAGAGTTCACGCAATTTCGAAAGCAGGCAGTTGATGGGCGCCGCCGTGCGCAACTTTGGCTAGCTGCGGCGGCGGTCCTCCTTTTCGCAGTTGGGGGATTTCTCTGGCTGCGCACTCGGCCGTCTCTGCAAACCTCCGCAACTGTTGTACTGGACCTTCGTGAGCGCTCAGTCTCTCGTGGGGAAAACTCGGCAGAAACCAAGCAGCTTGCTCTGGAAATACCGCGAACCGCCAGGCACCTGATTATGGACTTGCCGATTGGGAGCAAAGAGGGAAGCTACGATCTGGCACTGCTGAATGAGGCTGGAGATGAAGTTTCGCGTGCAACGGGGACAGCGATATTAGAGGATCACATCGTCATTCTCCGTGCCGACATTGACATTCGCAATGTTAGTCCTGGATTGTACTTTCTTGGTCTGCGCCAGCTCGGGCCGGAGTGGAGCCGATATCCGACTCGCGTCAATTGAATCCCTCAAATCAAGACTGCTCACGCGATAGGTTGCCAGAGCAGCGTGAGAGAAGAACATGGTCTTGTACCTAGAAGACGCCCGTCACCATACTGAGCAAGTGGAAGGACGATAGCAGCCAGAACGCCCTTCGGATCGTGCGCGAATCCACCGACGGTAAGTAATTGCGCTCAACCAACGCCGACAGGAGTGCGAAAGTGAAAATAATGCTTCTCGCGATACTCCCAAACTGGAATTCGCTCGACTCGGTTAGAGAGGCCCACAGCGATCTTGAGCTTGCTGGCCTTGTGTTCTTCGCGCTGCTTGTGGTAGCTGAAGCATTGGCCCACAACTCCAAGCAAGAGGAGAGGAAACATCTATTTGATTCGATAGGCATATGGTTCTTTGCCATAGCCATCTTGTGCGAAATAGCCGGGTACTGGTACGGACAGCGGAATGACGCTCTATCTGAGCAGGTGATTAGTTCTCTAGCAGGCTGCTGAAAAACGGTTCCGAAGGCGACCTCAGTCCGAAAGGCTCACATTCTCCCGTTTGGCCCGTCTACCACTTCGCACACTCTCGCCATCAGGGAGGCTATCGTGAAACCATGGGTCTTTGCTGCTTTGTTCGCATATTTGCTGCTTTCAGGACACGCACATGCGGGGGTCTGCTCTGCGCTGCCGAAGGGGGATGCACGTTGGCAACAACTCGATGGCCAGTATGCCCGCATAGAACGGGCCACGGTAGCGAACAATGCGAAGCAGCTATTTGCCGTCTATGCTCCTGACTTCGAGGCCCACCAGTTCAGCGGCGAGGTGTGGTCATTCAAGCAGTCAGCATCTTATTCCACTGCCGGATTCGATCAAGTGAAAGAGAACCTTTCCATTAGCAACACCATCTTGGACCTGCAAAGCTGCGGTCCGGCGACGTTGAAAGCAACCGTCCTGCAGCAGTGGACCAGACGCCAGATGAGTTTAGGCAAGCTGCGCCTCTACCAAACGACTACCGTTCAGGCTGAGACTTGGGTCCTTATGGAAGGCGAATGGAAACGGAAACTTGTGGACAATGAGCGGCCAGGAGCATGGCTCATTGACCTTAAGAGGATCGATCCGACCAAGCCGTATGACCCCGAGGCGCCACCATTTGATCCGCATGGCCTGCTCCGAAATACCGATCACTCCAATTAGCACTCCTCTTCCACGGCCCTTCATGTTATCAGTGGAAGCATGCGAGGCGTAGATCATCAGCAGAGTCAGATGTTCAGTTATCTGTCGCCGGAGACGCGGGTGCGCCGGCTGACAGTCACCCGTTTCTCCAGTTCTCGGCGGGAGCGCTCAAGTTCCTCCGCGATGAGTTTTTCGTCTGGAAGGACAGTCTTATACTCCGCGGCGAGCACCTTGTTGGGGAGATTGTCGAGCGACAAGCGCTTTCTAACCGAACACGTTTCTCTAGGTCACGCGACCCGATCATGAAGTATGATTCGCTCTCGACACTCATGTCGCCAGTCGATGTGGGCGCCAACGGCGCCAGGCTTGCAGGCTTAGAACACTGCCGCGATGTCCCGCCCTTTCCCATCATCATTGGGTGGAAGCGGTCGGAAAATCGTCTTAAGCGTCTGCTTAGTTGCGTAGGAATGTCTAAACTAATGGAATGGTTTCTACTCTTCTTGGACACGATGGCCTCCAGTCACGCAGAAGACCGTCGCCTCGCTGGGAATGGCGGAGAGGTGCGTATATAAATAGTATACGCCTGTGTCTTAGGCGGTCAGGACCGCGCCACCCTCAATCTGACGTCAGTCTGGGCTATCGCACGCCCAACGACTTTCGCCCAAATGTTGTGAGGGTCAGCGTCTTTCCAGAGCGTGAGGAATCTTGATACGCCGTGGGCCGCCACGATAGAGCACCACGCGCTTACTTGATGTCAGCTTCCCTGGTCTCACGTACGGTCGGTATCTTCACTTCGGTGATGTGAATTAGATTTGTTTCCGGGTAGACGTAAGCTGCCGCGTGCACGTAGTGTCCTTCGTGACCCTTGAGAATCTCCGGATTGTCCACCTTCCAGGCTCTTTGCTCGGTTACGAACCTCAATTTCTCGCTATCTTCCTGAACTGTACCCATGATGGTTGTCAGTCGAGCCCCTATATCCGCCGGAGTCCTCGGTGCCTGGTTGGATGCGTCCTGCGAGAGAGCGACGACGACGGTTAGGGCAAACCCCAGAGAGAAAATAGCAAACAAAAGAGTTTTCAAGGAGAGGAACCTCCCGTTCCAGGTTCCAGGTGATGAGTGCCTCGCTGCTTTGTTAAGGCGGGAAGGCGGAGTTACGCGCCTTCCCGTGCGACATGCTTACAAACGTCTACACTGCTACAGCGACGTTATGGAAGGTCGAGGTGACGGCCTCGAACGTTTGAACCTTGGGCGTTCCATCGATAATTCTTGCAAATTTCCTCAGCACCTCTGGGTAAGTATTGGTGTTGTAGGCTTCTGCATTGGCTTTGCTTTCCCAGAGACTGATCGCCATCACATCCAGGCTGCCGGGATTTGACAATGTGATTTCGTCCTTGAACCCGTTCTGCTTGCGAAGTAAGGGAAGAATCTCATTCTCAAAGGTGCGGGTGTAATCAGAAAGCATGTTGGATTTCAGATGAACGGAGACGTTGCGTGCAAACATTTCAACCTCCTAAAAGTTGTTATCGCTAAGAGGGGAGAACTTCAGATGGGCTGCCTTAGTTCAGGGAACCTGAAAGAGGGGAAGGTGGGAACCACCTCACTCTTAACGCTAGTCCTCTGGGCTACTATTGTCAAACTGCCGAACCCCGCAGACCCAACAGCAGGCCATGTTTGCGCGGCCAAGACCCATCTATGAGCACATTCTGAGCGCGCATCGTCGGCAACCCTTACCTAATCGCGTTACGTCAGAGTTGCCCGTGACTCGGGCGAGTGAGTTTGCCTGGCCGCCTCTGTTCGGCTTTCGTAACAGTGCTACCGTACCTCGGTAGTTAATAGCGGCGCGCCAAAAAAACAAAGCTATAATGTTCAAAACTATCTCATCGCACTAAATGTCGGGCGGACATTGGGGGGTTAGTAAGGAGGCATTTCTTATGCAGTTGCCTCTGCCCGAAAACGAAGCCAGCAGATTGGGAGCGCTCTACAGTTATCGGATCCTCGACACCTGTTCCGAGGTGCGTTTTGACGACCTTGCCCGTTTGGCCACCTACGTCTGTGGTACTCCCATCGGGCTGGTTGGCCTCATCGACGCCAACCGACAATGGTTCAAGTCAAGGATCGGGTGGGATTGGAGCGAGATCCCGCGGGAAGTCTCCTTCTGCACCCACGCCCTCTTGCAAGCCGATCTAGTCATCGTTTCTGATACCCTGAACGACAACCGTTTCGCCAGGAGCCACCTCGTCACGCAGGCCGGAGTCCGTTTTTACGCCGGGGTCCCCTTGCTGACGCCCGAGGGATACGCGCTGGGAACGCTGTCAGTGATGGATTATGTTCCGCGCGCGCTGACCCAAGAGCAGACGCGCATCCTGTGGGCGCTGGCACGGCAGGTGATGGCACATCTGGAAGAGCGGCGCGAGTCGGGATCGAATCCCGGAACGGAGTCGTATGAGCGCTACCGGCGATTCTTCGAATCGAGCGTAGTGGGATTTTACCGTACTACCCTGGACGGCCAAGTGCTCGACTGCAATCCGGCGTTTGTGAGGATCATGGGTTATGCGTCACGGGAGGAGTTGCTCGCCTGCCATGCCTTGGAGTTCTATTTTTCCCCCAGCGAACGGCAAGACTTCCTGGAACAATGCAGGAGTCTCGGCTCCCTGACCAATTTCGCTTCGCGATTGCGGCGCAAGGACGGCAGTTCGGTGTGGGTGCTGCAGAACGTCGAGCCAGTGCAGGGGCAGGACGGGCCACCGGCCATGATCGAAGGCACACTGGTAGACATCTCGCAGCAGAAGTTCGCCGAGGCAGCACACAATCAAGCGCAACGGGCACTGGAAGACTCCGAGACTCGCTATCGGCGGCTCTTTGAAACCGCCAAGGATGGAATATTGATTCTCGATTTCAAGACTGGGCAGATCGTTGATGTGAACCCATTTTTGATTGAGATGTTGGGCTATACGCACGGTGAGTTCGTGGGGAAGAAACTCTGGGAAATCGGCCCTTTTAAGGACATTTCCGCCTCCCGGTCCGCTTTCAGTGAGCTCCAAACGAAGGGGGTCATCCGCTACGAGGATTTGCCGCTTGAAACCAAAGACGGGCGGCGAATTAACGTAGAGTTCGTCAGCAACGTCTACCCGGTTGATGGAACCCAGGTGGTTCAGTGCAATATCCGTGACATCACAGAGCGCGTACGGGCGGAAGCAGCGCTGAAGATATCGGAAACTCACCACCGGTCGGTCTTCGAAGGTGCGGTCCACGGCATCTACCGCGGCACTCTGGACGGCCGTTTCCTGGATGTGAATCCTGCCCTGGTGGCCATCTTGGGTTACAGCTCCGCGGAAGAGGTTCTGAAGTTGAGCGCTTCCCAGGATGTTTTCAGCGAACCGGAAGAAGCGCTGCGTCTGTTGCACAAATGGCAGCTGACCGTGGAGATTGAAGAAGAAGTGCAGTGGAAGCGGCGGGATCAGCGTTTGATCACGGTACGGCTGAGCGGCCGGGTCTTACGCACGGAGAACCAGAGGGCCGTTGGGCTTGAGGTGATTGCCGAGGACGTCACCGAACGGCGGGCACTGGAAGAGCAATTGCGACAAGCGCAGAAGATCGAAGCGGTGGGGCAATTGGCTGGCGGGATGGCCCACGAGTTCAACAATTATCTTGGAATTGTCCTGGGATACAGCGAATTGTTGTTAGAAGAAGCTGGCACTACTGAAGGCCTGCGCCGGAACGTGGCTGAGATCGAGGCAGCTACTCAGAGGGCCGCTTCACTGACGCGACAACTGCTGGCCCTCAGCCGGCGGCAGGTGCTTGAGCCAAAAGTTCTGGATATCAATGCTGTGGTGTGGGAGACACACAAGCTCCTGCGCCGCCTCATCCCCGGAAACATCGACCTGGTTCCGGTTCTGGAGCCGAACCTACAACCGGTCAAAGTGGACCCGGCACAGATCCAGCAAATCCTCATCAACCTGGTGGTGAACGCTAGGGACGCCATGCCGCAGGGCGGCAAAGTAGTGATTGAAACGGCCAACGTCGAACTGGATGAGGAATACGCCGGCCGCCACATCGAATTGCAGCCCGGACGCTACGTGATGCTGGGGGTGAGCGACAACGGCTCTGGCATAGATGAACAAACCAAGGCCCGAATCTTCGAGCCTTTCTTTACCACCAAACAAGAGGGAAAGGGGACAGGGCTAGGGCTGTCGACGGTTTACGGCATCGTACGGCAGAGCGGGGGGCACATCACTGTTGAAAGCGCCTTGCGAGAGGGCACCAGGTTCCGCATTTACTTGCCTCCGACGGCAGTAACGGAACTGAAGCTAGTAGATGAGACGCCCCCGATACAAACCGAAGTCCTCACCGGCACCGAAACAGTGCTGGTGGTCGAGGACGAACCATCTCTGTGCAGATTGATTTCCGTGTCTCTGGAGAAACGTGGCTACACCGTACTTGCGGCGGAGGATGGCGCTGAAGCGATTCGGGTTTTGGAAAACAATCCCGGCGCGATTGACCTCGTGGTCAGCGATATCATGATGCCTAAGCTGAATGGACTGGAGTTGAGAGAAAAAGCAATCTTGGTGCGGCCAGATCTGCGATTTTTGTTCATCTCTGGCTACGCGGAAGACACAATCGGCCGGACAGCGCAGCTTCCGGAAGACGCTGGCTACCTGGAAAAGCCATTTCTTCCAATTGAATTGGCTCGCAAAGTCCGCACACTGTTGAATGAGAGTGACGCACGAAGAGGTAGTACCGGCAAGACCGCATAGAGAACTCGGCTCTTGAAAATGAGGATTCCCCCTGAACTCTACTTTGTCACACTAGAGCTTCGCTCCACCAGACCTTTCAACCACACTGCTTTGTCATGAAATGGTTACTGTGACAATCATTCGGTAGTGTCTGAAATCTGCGCTGGTGGTCAAGATTGACCATTCCTGCACATGGTTCTTGGGGCATTATCTGTCTAGCATGAAAAGGGTCCTCAGCCCAAAACAGGTACTCGCAGTGCGCTGTCCGACTTGTGGCGCTGCTCCGGGGGAGAAGTGTGAGCTTAGTACTGGGCTGCCTCGCACAGAGCCGCATCGCGACCGCCGATTGATCGCAGCAGATTGAGCCATGGCAGAGCGCAGCTTCGTCATCGTCCTGAGGTTCGGGGAGCAGGTTCCTTCCATGGCTTCTTGCGCCAAATGCCAATACAAGTTCTTTACCCCATTTGACCTTCGGCGCGACCGCGTAGGCGCGGAGCTGTATCTGTTAGACAAGTTCGATCTGCACGAATGTAGGGAAGAAGCGAAGAAGCAAAGGGATGAGCGACCACGATCTCACCGGGCGACTCGCCCAACTCCCGTGTGGTCGGCAACCCCTTCCTTTACCCGGATTAGGTAAGAGTTGCCCGTCATCCGACCGCAATCAGCGGCAAGCGTCGACGGCATCGTCTTGCCGCGTCCAGAAGTCTATGATCATGTGTGGGTACGATAGTCCTGTAATTACCGATGCGAATGGCCCATTTCTTTGGGGATTCATATTATGAAGACGATGCTCATCCTTGCTTTCGCGCTCCTCGCTCCGTCCGCTCTGGCCCAGGACAAGCCCGCCAAGGCCGCAGAGGTGCAGAAACTGCCGGAGCAGCTGTCCTTCGAGAAGTGGTTCGTCGGGGACTGGATCTGCGAGGGGACACAGCACGCCTCGCCGATGGGGCCGGGAGTGAAGTTCATCGATCGGTTCAGCTTTAAGATGGCGCTACGCGGTTCGTGGCTCATCTACCACATCGATCAGCTGAGCGGGCCAGTGAAGGGCAAACAAACGCTGATCGGATCGAGTACCTGGGACGCCAACGCCAAGGTTCACGTTCGCCGGGACATGAACATAGGCGGCTCACGGGTGGACGTGACCTCGCCCGGATGGGATGGCGACAAGCTCGTCTATACGGGCTACATGATCATTGGCGACGACAAGCTACCGGTCAAGCACACCTTCACCAGGAAAGGCGATGCGGTGTACGATAGCGCGCTCGAAGTGACCGGCGCCGACGGCAAGCCAGCGATGTGGGAAGAGGAGAGCTGCAAGAAGGTTAAAGGCATCGGACGATGATGCCCAATACTCCTGCGGTCTGGCCCGGCAAATCGGCTTCAGCGTTCTCGCTGAGCACTCCCGCGCAACCGCAATCGCATGGACTAAGCTCCACTCGGCTACCCTTACGGTTGGGGTGGCTATGAAAAGGAAAGTACTGATTGTGTTCTCCGGAACACTGGTAGTCCTCGCGGCGCTTACGACGTACGGCAGCATGCAGGTCCGCGCGACTCCTAGCGAGCAGGCCCGGACTCTTCCCGGAGACGGCCTGATTCCCCAGCCCATCGGCTCGGTCAATCACGCGGTCACCATTCGTCGCCCTCCTGATGACGTCTGGCCTTGGCTTGTCCAGATGGGATCCGGCCGAGCTGGGTGGTACGCTTACGACTTCATCGATAACGGCGGCCACCGCAGCGCGGATCGCATCTTGCCTGAGTTTCAAAACATCGAGGCGGGCAGTGTATTCCCCGCGCTCCCGGGAGTAACCGACGTGTTTACGGTCGTGCTGTATGAGCCCGAGCATAGCCTCGTTCTCTCATGGCGCTCGCCTAGCGGCAGGTATTTGACGACCTGGGCGTTCGTACTTGAACGGCTGCAGCCGAACTCTACTCGCCTGATTGTGCGCGGGCACGTGGCGCCTGACTACCATCCCTACGGTCTGCCACAATGGATTGCCCTACTGCTTGCTCGGCCGGCGCATTTCATCATGGAGCGTAAGCAGTTGCTTGGTATCGCTCGGCGCGCAGAATCTCTTCCATAGCTCGCCGTCTAACGGAGCTTGAAAGGCACGAATAACCCGACCGATTCATCAGCGACGTTCCGCCTCTGACCAAAGGCCTGTCGGTTCCGACATTCCGGTTTCAATAATCAAGAAGGAAATCCAAACTCATAGCGGTTGGTCGCGCACTACTGTCTCATGCGCGGCCATCAGCCACTTGCCGTTCACTTTTCTCAACACTATTAGAATGCGCCCATCGACCGTCACACCGGCGTTGGTCGCTTGGTAGGTGCCCGCACAATAGGCGAAGTCCCCGGTGTAGTAGAGCGTCAGCGGCTTGATGAAATCGATGTGCCCACCCGCCTTGATGCCGCGTTCCCAATAAGCCTCGATCGCCTGCCTCCCGTGCGCCAGGATGTGTGCCGAGAGATAATAGCCGTCGTCGGTGTACAAAGCCGCGACCTTCGCCGCGCCCCCGGCGTTATAGAACCTGATCCAGTCGTCCGAGACCTGCCGGATGGCCACCTCGTCGGTGCTCATCTGCTCGCGCCCTTCAGGCTTTGGTGAGGCCGTTTGCGGATCGGCAAAGGGCAAGGCGATCCACAATGCAGCAAACAATACAAAGGCTCTTTTCATGGTCCGCACGATAGCACAGAAAGCCAGAAGTGTTTTTGGGGGCGTGGGACCTCCGGGATAGATGCTGAGCAAGGGCTCACTATTTTACGGGTCCGCTGGTCAGTTAGCGGTTCGTCAGTGATTCTCCCGCAATTGGCGGCGAGCCCAAATGGATCTTCATCCTGATATCATCGCTGGTCTGAACGGAGCAATCATGCGCAAGCTGATTTTCTCAGCAAACACTGGTCGGGGTCTTTCCAGAGGTAGAGTCCTGTCCGCAGTGAAACAGAGAATCTTTGATTGATCGGTTCCGAATGATGGGCCAAGCGGAAGCCATCGGTTTCACGAGAGCGAAATGGCACTCTTCTCCTGCAAGGGCCAAGCGGGCGTCTTCTCCACGAACTGGAAGCCATACCGCTGCCAAGGAGTGCCGGAGGATTCCTTTCGCACCACCCGAGCTCGTCCAGCATAATGTTCGCCTCCGCTGCTCAGAATAACCTCAACATTCGCATCCTTGACCAGTGAAGACATGCAGTTGCACATAAATCCTTCTGCGCTCACGTTTTCGGTAGTAGTGATTTCCTCGAATGCTTTTCCACTAGCGTCAGTGCCCCGCAATCTGAGGGCAAGTCGCATGCGGACACGCACGTGGGCACGTTGCTCCGATCGCTTGCTCTGGAGTTCCACGGTTAGCCTGCGCCGGAGTTCATTGAGTTTGAGAGGCTTCTCAAAGTACGCAACGGCGCCAAGGTTTGCGCAGTGATCCTTATATTTCGCCCCCGTCTCTCCCGTGATAACAACGATCGGAATCGTAGACGTGTAGCTCAGGGAGCGAAAGCTCTGGCATAGTTCGAATCCGGAGAACTTCGGCATCATGAGGTCCAAAAGAATCGCATCCGGCTTGTGTTCCAGAGCCAGCCCCAGAGCTTGTTCCGGGTCTTGTGTGTCGATAACCTCGTAGCCTTCGGACAAGCAGGCTCGCAGCAGATCGCACGACGCCTTATCATCGTCCACGATCAGGATTTTCTGCACGCGCATACCTCCACTTGAAACAACTTGCGCCGCCGATTGGAAACATTTGCCACTGGTCTGCTACGCCGCGCGAACTTCTCTGGTGGAGCAGGATGAGACCCGTTTTTTATCCCCTCGATGCTTTCGCTTTGCCCACAACTTGCGTAACGGTGTGAATCAAAGCTGCAGAATCGTTTTCGAGTAGTTTGTCGGACTTTTCCACGCAAGCTGCTGCACCCTCATTTAATAGTTCTTCCTTGGTTGGTTCTGAAAGTGCCGCGAGGACGATCACGGGAATGCTCTGTGTAATGGCATCCCTCTTCAGGGCTTTTAGTACGTCGAGGCCTGAGATTGTGGGTAGCACGAGGTCCAAGAGAATCAAGTCAGGTAGTGTCTCGCGCGCTGCACGTAGACCCGCCTCACCTTCGTTGGCGGTGTGGACGGTGTATCCCGCCCCGGTAAGCACTCTCTGAACTGCGACTCGCATGAATTTGCTGTCCTCGATAAGAAGTATTTCTCGATTCTTATCTAATAGCGATCTGACGGTACGAGCCAAGGCGTCGAAACTAAATGGTTTTTGCAGGAATTTTCCGAAGCCTATCGCTTCGCGGTCTAACGGGCGGTCTGTGTATCCGGACACAAGAACAACGGAAAGCGTTGGCCGCAGCTCCAATGCGGATTTGGCCAGTTCCAATCCTCCCATACCCGGCATCACGATGTCTGTGATTAGCACGTGAATCGGGCGATCATGGCTCTGGCAAATCTTCATCGCTTCTTTCGAATTGCCGGCCTCCAGCACGGTGTAACCCTTGGATTCCAAGTACACTCGGCATACGTTGCGAAGCGCGGCTTCATCCTCCACCAAGAGAATTGTCTCAGTCCCTGCGGATGGCGCATGGACTAGTTGGAGGCTCCCGTCGGAGTCCACAGCAGCATCGACACGGGGAAGATAAATCTTGAAAATGCTGCCTTTGTCCGGTTCACTGTAAACCCAGATGAATCCGTTGCTCTGCTTCACGATTCCGTAGACCGTCGCCAAACCCAACCCCGTGCCTTTTCCTGCTTCTTTGGTCGTATAGAACGGTTCGAAAATATGAACTTGAGTCTCGGCGTTCATGCCGGTGCCTGTATCGCTGACCGCCAACAAGACGTACTGCCCTGGCGTGACCTCGACGCCTTGGTAGTAAGAGGCGTCCAGTGCCACGTTACTCGTCGCGATGGTGAGACGCCCACCTTGTGGCATGGCATCCCTTGCGTTCACCGCCAAGTTCATGATGACCTGCTCAATCTGACCTCGATCAGCCCGCACTGTACCGACCTGAGGATCGAGCTCCAGCACTGTTTCAACATCTTCTCCCAGCAAACGTGGCAACATTTTCGCCAGGTCCTTCACTACGTAGCTAAGATCGAGGACAGTCGGTTCGAGCACTTGTTTCCGACTGAACGCCAACAGTTGGCGAGTCACCGTAGCGGCTTTGGAGCTGGCATCTTGGATGCGGGTGGCGTATTCAACTACCTTTTTAGGGTCAGCAGAGGATTCGTCCAGAAGCTGTGCGTACCCGCTGATAATCATGAGCAGGTTGTTGAAATCGTGGGCGACTCCGCCCGCTAATCGGCCAACGGCTTCCATCTTTTGGGCGTGTTCAAACTGCTTTTGGAGAGATCGATGTTCGGTAATGTCCTCAACAAAGACTTCGAACCCGCCCGGAAGCTCATCATCATCTGGCAGGCGCCGCCCACCGAGTCGCACTGTGATCATCTTCCCGTCTTTACGCTTCCACTTGGTCTCGTAACCAACCTTGGGATCTTCGGATGCATAATCACGAGCGAGTTGCTGCTCCGTCGGATTGGGATAAACGTCCGTACCCGTATTGAGGCCCAGCACCTCGTCTGGAGCTTGGTAACCAAGCATACCTGCGAAGGTTGAATTTGCCATGGCGATGCGACCATTCTCGTCAACGCGATACACGCCATAAGGTGCACTCTCAATGATTGAGCGATACCTCGATTCGGACCGCCTCAGAGCTTCCTCGGACTTCTTGCGCTGAGTAATATCGAAAAAGGTGACGACGCTGCCTACAACCCGACCATTGTGGCGTACGGGATAAGACCAGTACTCAGCGGGGAAACTCGTTCCGTCGGCGCGCCAAAGAACTTCGTCCGTCACATGCGTCCCCTTCCCCTGCCGGAAAGCTTGGAAAATCTTGCATTCCTCCACGGGATAGGCGCGCCCATCCGGCCGGGTGTGGTGCATCAGCGCATGCATGTTCTTTGCAAGTAGTTCCGAGTCGCGACTGTAGCCCAACAATCGAAGACACGCTGCATTGCAGAGTGTGCAAGCTCCATCAACATCAATGGAGTAGATCGCCTCCGCAGTGGAGTCGAGCAACAATTGCAACTGATCTTTGGCCTGCAGTTCCAAATTCAACTTGTGAATCTGGCCCTCTACGCGTTTCCTTTCGCTAATGTCGCGAATCGCGGCCGTAACCAGAATGCCCTCAGCAGTCTTTAAAGGACTAAGACTAATCTCGACGGGAAACTCGTGGCCATCCTTGCGAATAGCGTAGAGTTCCGGGCCTACCCCTAGCGCTCGTACGCGGGGATCACTCAAATATGCTGCCCTGTGGTCTAGATGTCGATCTTGAAAGCGGGCAGGAATCAGTCGCTCGACCGAATGACCAAGCAGATCCTCGCGGTCGTATCCGAACAATTTTTCTGTCTGAGAATTGATGAGGACGATTTCCCCAGCTTCATTGACGATGACCATCGCGTCTGGCGCCGCCTCAAGCAACTCACGGAATGGTTGGAGGATTTTGGTCTTCACAGCAAAATCTGACATACAACGAAGTTAGCGCCGCGCACGGTGATGATCCGCTTCTCGTTAGTAAAGACGGGCTTGACTTAGCGAAGATGAGCTCGCAGAGGGTAAAGACGGGCTCGACATTAGTAAGGATGAGTGTTACAGGTTCAGGGCTGCTTCGGAATCGGAATCCCCATTTTCTCGGCCATCCTGACCAAGTCAGGTACGGAGTCCGCAGCCATTTTTCGCATCAGTTGGCTGCGATGGACCTTGACGGATGCTTCGCTTGTTCCGATGGCGTCGGCTATCTGTTTGCTCAGGAGGCCAGAAACGACCCAAGGCAGCACTTCTCGTTCACGAGGTGTCAGCGATTCGAAGCGCTCCCGCAACACCGCGATTTCAGCATCTCCTTGGCGCCTGGCGCGGTCCCGCTCCAGTGCCACCTGAATCGCATCCAGCAGATCCTGTTCACGAAATGGCTTGGTGAGAAACTCTACGGCCCCCGCCTTCATGGCTCGCACAGTCATAGGAATGTCGCCGTGCGCAGTTATAAAGATGATCGGGATATGAATGTTAGCCTCGGCCAACTCGTGCTGGAAGTCGAGCCCACTGATCCCTGGCAACCTGATGTCGAGGACGAGACAGCTGGGCGCGTCCGGACGCTTGCTTAACAGGAACTCCTGTGCGGACCCGAACAGCTAGACTTGCAAACCGACCGATCCGATGAGGCGCTTGATCGAACGACGAACCGAGGGATCGTCATCGACTACGAAAACGATGGGTGCGCGCTCGTTCATGCAACCCCGTTCCCATTGATTGGCAGGGTGAATTGGAAGAGCGCACCAGAGGAACCAGTTACGGCCCACAAACGACCACCATGGGACTCGATGATGGAGCGGCTGATCGACAATCCCATTCCGATACCCTCCGGCTTGGTGGTGAAGAATGGTTCAAAGATACGGCCTGCCTGCTCCGGATCGAGTCCTTTTCCAGAATCCTGAACTTGGATCAGCACAGCATCCGAGTTCCTCATCGATTTTATGAGAAGCTCCCGTGGCCGGTCAGTGAGGGTACGCATCGCTTCAATGCTGTTGATGACTAGGTTAATCAAGACCTGCTGCAATTGCACATGGTCGCCGAGCACGCGTGGCAGATCAGCGGCAAGGTCGAGCCGTACGGAAACACGGCTTCGGGTCGCCTCATGGCGCACAAGAATGGCGACTTCCTGAATCACCTCATTGATGTCCAGTTCAACCCTATCAGGAGCGCCCTTCTGCAACAGCGCGCGAATTCGCGAAATAACGGCGCTGGCCCGGGTTCCGTCATTCACAATCTCCGCGATTGCCTCCCTCAACTCCTCCAGGTTCGGCGCCCCACTTGCGACTTGGCGCAGTGCAAAATTGCCGTTGTTGACGACCGCGGTTAGCGGTTGGTTGATCTCGTGGGCGATGGACGCGGTCAGTTCACCCATGGTTGCGATTCGCGCCACATGGGCTAATTCCAGTCTGGTTTCGGTCAGGGCCAGTTCCAAGCCCTGAGCGTCGAATCGCCGGTCCACGAGGGATGACAATACCGCCAAACCAAGGACTTGCAAGGTAGCGGCAGCGATTCCAAGCGTACCGAGGGACGAGATGCTCACTGCATGCGACTGGGCCACAGCTCGGGCTGCGGGAATAAAGGTCGCCGCAGCCATCCCGGTGTAGTGCATGGCTGAGATGGCCACGCCCATGACCAAGGCGCTTCCCAACTTCCGCCAAACACTGTTCTTGGGCTCATCCCGAAAGCAAAATTCCAGCCACAGCACGGCAAAAGAAAATACCACTGCAAGTACCACGGAAAGGGCTACCACGCGAAAGTCAAACCGGCATTTCGCAGGCAAACGCATTGCAGCCATGGCGATGTAGTGAAGGCCTGCAATGCCGCAGCCCATCACGACGCTGCCGATCAAGGCATAAGTGAGTCCCATTTTTTTTCGACTCACCACCACCAGCGCGAACGCAGAGCAAAGGATGCCCACTAGGAGCGAAAGCAGAACAGTAGGCCAGTCGTACTCCACGGGCACCGGCAAGCGGAAGGCGAGCATTCCGACGTAGTGCATGGCCCAGATGCCGATGCCCATCGCGGTGCTTCCGCCGATCAGCCAGACCAAGCGTGCTCGGCCGCTCGTCGCTGTTACCCGTCCAGCAAGATGAAGACCCACGTACGACGCGGATGTCGCAATCAAAACCGAGAGAGCGACCAGCGGAAGGTCGTATGAGCTAGGTAGCGCCGTGTTTGCAGAGATCATCACAGAGGATCTCCTCTGCCGGTTCGGGAGAGCCCGACAGTCGCCGCACAATCAGCACGTCTTCAAGACGACCAGCGTAAGATCGTCAGCCAACAGCCTTGTTCCCCGAAACTTGGTGATCGATCGGTAAATCGTCTCTACCAGTTCGTTAGCACTCTGTTCCGGGTATGCACTCACGATCTTAGCCAGCCGTGTCGCGGAGTATTGTTCTCCCGCTGAATTCTCAGCCTCGACCGCCCCGTCAGTGTACAGAACCAGAACGTCTCCTTGGCGTAGATCGACCGTGTCACTCTCGTAGTCCGAATTGGGAAGCACACCCAACACCGGACCTCCTTTATCCAAAGTGTTTGGATCAGTACCAGCACGAAGCAGGAGCGGGGGATTGTGTCCCGCGTTTGTATATTCCAAGGAACGTGACTGGGCGCAGAGTTTCCCATAGAAGAGGGAAATGAATCGGTGTCCGCCTGTGACCTGGCAGACGACGTTGTTGAAAGTGTGCAAGAGATCACTCGTCCTCGGGAATCGCGGCGCGTCCAGGCGGAGGGCAACTTCAATGGAAGGCATCAGCAGACCAGCAGCCACTCCCTTTCCCGAAACATCAGCAATCACCACCGCAATTTCCCCGGCAGGCAGCTCAATGAATCCATAGTAGTCCCCCGCCACTGTCTTGGCAGGGTACATTCGCGCCGCGCAGTCAAATCCAGGTACCATGGGTACGGAACGGGGCAAGATGCTTTGTTGTACTTCTGCGGCCAAGTGAATTTCACTCGCAAGCTCGTCGCGTTCTCTTGCAGCCAGATCCGCTAGTCGTTGTCGCTGCGTGCCCAGCTGATTCACGACGACGACAACGAAGACATATCCAAGAAGGGTGGTCGCATCCTTGGTTAAGTGTCGGGTTCCAAGATCACGGATGGGGCCAACAAAGTCATGCAGAACCAGACAGACAATCGAAAGCGCAAGACTGATGCGAAGCGGATGGACTAGAGCGCTCAGAGCTAATGGCAGGAAATACAGAGGAGCGAGGGAAAACGAAGCCACGGATTTGTCCGCGAAGGCTACCGCAGAGATCCCCGCCACCACCACAATGGTGAGAACGAGAACGCTCATCCGCTCATCGATGTAGGGGCCTTCGGTCGTGACCCTGCGAAGAACGGTCGACCATCGGGAGGGCATCATAGCGTCAAGTGACCACCAGTTTGCAACACCTCATTCACGCCCGTCACCTTCAGAGAGACCCAATCCTTAGGCTTACAGAGACTAACGCTGATCTCAAATCGCTTCAATGGATTAGCCCAGGCAACACTTGATCCCAAGCGCCTGGCCCAGCGGCGGAATGTGTTCCTCTTGTTCCGATGCCTGTGGAAATCAGCTCGAAGTTGCAGGAGAAATTTGGGCTGTAATTGCAGGGGAAAGATGATTACCTATCGTATTATCAATAACTTGCAAAGGTGATGAACGCCCCAGTTATATTATGTTAAGACACTAAGAAAATCTGCTATCAAACAACTAAGATATTGCAACCTTTTCCGCTGCCCGTGCGTCTATTCACATCGAAAAAACCAGGTAGAGTACCCCGCCTGGAAACTCAAAAAAGGAATTTCTTAGCATGGAGGTATGAATATGACGAGCTTGAACCGATTCTCCTGGTTCTTCCTACTCGCGCTCTTGCTGGGGATTTCTGGCTCCGCGCTGGGGGGCGATGGAGGAACTACAACTGCGGCGAGTAAGGACGCCGTTCTTACTCAGCAACTACAGCAAGATTTCAGCAACCGCCTGGAGTTCCGCAACGTCACCGTCGCGGTTGACGATCGAGTCGCGCTGTTGCAAGGCTCGGTTGAGACCTATCGCGAAAAGATGGATGCCGAGCACCTAGCGCGCAAGCACCACGGAATTGAGGGCGTGCGCGATTTCATCGCGGTGCAACCGATTGTCCCGGTTTCGGATCAGGAACTGCGCGAGACCATTGCCAATCGGCTTCGCTATGACTGCATTGGCTACGGGATCACATTCAACAATTTCGAAGTAGACGTGAGAGATGGCGTCGTAACCGTCTCCGGCGAGGCCCGGAGCTACCCGGACAAGACTTCCGCCCTCGGCATTGTGGAGGACACTCCTGGCGTGCGTGACGTGAGGGACGAAATTAACGTCCTGCCACTCTCTGAATTTGATGACGAGTTGCGCGTACGCACGGCAATGGCGATCTACCATGATCCCGCGCTCCAGAAATATTCGCTGGATCCACAGGCTCCCATCCGCATTGTGGTTGAAAACGGAAATGTAAAGCTGTACGGGGTTGTGGATAGCGCGATGGACAAGCAGATTGCGGAGATGCGGGCGCGCGAGGTGATCGGGGTGTTCTCGGTCGAGAATCACCTGCTGGTAGCCAATCAATGAATCGAGGTTCGTGCACCTAATTTTCGTCAGCCTAATTGACGACCTAATTTCGGAGGATTGTATGAAGACCAAAAAAGCAATTCTGATGCTGGCAGTTCTGGTGGTTTTAGCAGTGGTCCCCGTTCTTAGTTTTGCGCAGGACACAGCTGCGCCGTCGTTCACGCCGGAGCAGTTCGACAAGCTGGTAGCGCGCATTGCGCTGTATCCGGATTCGCTCCTGGCTCAGGTTCTGACGGCATCGACCTATTGGGACCAGATTCCGGAGGCGGCAGCGTGGGCCGCTCAGCACAGCTATCTCAAAGGCGACGCGCTTGCGTCGGCCATCCAGGCTGACCATTTGCAGTGGGATCCCAGCGTGCTTGGGTTACTCCCGTTTCCATCGGTGCTCGACATGATGACGCGGGACCAGGCCTGGACTGAACAGCTTGGCAATGCTGTGTTGAACCAGAGGCCCGACGTCATGGATGCCGTCCAACGCATGCGCCGTCAGGCCAGAGATTACGGCTATCTGGTGCCAAACACATATGTGAATGTCGTCGATTCGGGCGGGTATATCCAGGTCCTCCCCTTGAATCCGTGGGTGATTTACGTGCCCTGGTATGACCCATACGTCGTTTTTGCTCCGCCGCGGCCTGGCGTTGTCGTAGCAGCGGCCGTTCACTTCGGCCCTGCCATCACGATCGGCGCGACCTTTGGGACGTGGGGTTGGTGGATCGGTTCGGGATTCGTATGGCCCACTCATACCATCCTAATCGATCATCGCCCGTGGATGCGGGTCTGGGGAAACCGTGCTGGCTTTGTTCACCCCTATGCCCATCCATGGGTACGTCCGGCTGGACCTCGCGTCGAGATCCACCATCCGGGACGCTAACGACCGCGAGTGTGCCCACGCCGGACTGCCCGGCGTGGGCGGCACCGCCTGATACATAGCTTGAATTCACTCAATGAGAAAAGAGAGAAGGAGGAAACTGCCATGAATGTTCTGAAAAAGCTTTCGTTTATCGCAGTAATGCTGGCCGCCTTCGCTTCGCTTCCCGCGGCGGCTCAGAAGGTGGAAACCGACTACGATCATTCGGTCAATTTCACACAGTTCCACACGTATTCCTGGGGCCATGTCCATTCATCGGATCCTTTCGCCGAGTCTCGGATTCACGAGGACGTGGATCACATTCTCCAGGCGCGAGGTTGGGAGAAAGTGCCGGCTGGAGGCGATCTCACACTGACTGCGATTGCCGTGAAGAGGAATCGCGCGGAATACGACACGTTCTATGAGGGCCTTGGTCCAGGCTGGCGGTGGCATGGATGGGGCGGAATCGCCACAACTACGATCGAGACTGTCCCGGTCGGCACCCTTGTGGTCGACATCTATGAAACCGACACGCACCATCTTGTGTGGCGCGGCATGGCTCATGACACGTTGAGCGACAATCCGAATACAAATGCAAAGAAGCTGGAAAAAGCGATCGATAAGATGTTCAGGAAATTCCCGGCTACCCTCTCTTAAGAGAGGGTAGCTGGCTCGAACCCGTTTGGTCCTTTGATTTTGTTACTCAAAGTGCTATGGTTGCGCTGCTTCCGAAGCATGAAACGCCACTACCCGCCACTTCTGTGATTCCCGAATGTATGTCTTTGTGAAGCGCCAGTCATCAGAGATTTCTTGTCCATTCATGGAGCGAGTTCGTTGCAAGCGCCCCGTCACGACCGCAGCATCGCCGTATACACGGACGCGTATGTCCGAAGTGCGATAGCTTAGGAATTTCATCCGACCAGAACGGGCAAATTTGAGAGCGTCGGATTCTGTGAGCACGGGCATTTTGGGAACGGAAATTTCCATATCGTCTGCCCATAAGCCCGCCAAGGCATCTGCATCCCCGTGCTCGTGGGCTTCATTCCAGACAGTTTCAAGTCGTCCAAGCTCCCGAACATCCGCATCATGCGTTGACTGAGCGGTGCTGAAAGCAGTTCCCGCCAAGGTAACTAGGAAAAGCATGACAAGAATGCGGTGAGAAATGGATTTCACTTCAGCAAACCTCCGCGCCACAAAAGGCTATCACCGCTGCACGGGGTTGCCAACGTCCGACTTTCTCCTAGTTCAGACGGCTGCCTTCTCCCTGATCGGCGGTGTTTGTGACTTCCAGTGAATCTCCCGTCCGATGTTCGGTTATTTGGAATCTCAAGAACTTGTGAACAGCCGCCAACGCCTCTGCGTTATCGAGGGCGCGGTTTCAAACACGGTAACGACAGCGTAGAATTTGTGCCAATTCCCCGGAGAGCAAAAAACAATGCGCCGGTATCATCACATCGGAATTCCCACTACTGAAGCGAAGCCTGGCGAGACCCACTTGAAACACCTGAAACTCTTTGTCGTCAGCCACGAGAAAAGCGAATTTGGCGTGGAGTGGATGCGTTTCGAAGCGGACGCGGCGGTCTTTGCAGTGTGGCACAAAGATAAATGGATGTCCCCGGCGATGGAAGCATTTTTGTCGCTGCTGCGGAAGCGATTAGGATCGAAGAAGAACTCAACTTCTACAGGCAGAGCTTAGAGCTATCAAACCATTCATGGCAGAGTCCTGCTATTTCCCGCTTCGTCTGGAATTCGTACTGCTGCGGACTTGGATCATCTCGCTACTAGCCGGAAAAGGACTGTACTGGAAATGAAAGATAAGCCGCTCACGAGTGCGTGTTGAGCGTATCGCGGTTTCTCGGTATGGTGCCCGAGTACACCTTTGACAGCGCTTGCAATCATGTAGAAGAAACCGCCCGCCACATGTGCGAACAATATGCCCAACCACAGCGTGGACGTGGAAGTCACTAGGTAGGACCCGACAGCGCCTCCAGCAATTGTCATGCTTTCCACTCCGAGCGCCCAGGTGATTGCTTTCTTCCGCTCAATTCCCGCACCGAGCAGTAGCAGTATCAGGGCCAGACCCTCGGGTATCTTGTGGACAGATATTCCGGCCACAAGACTAATATCCGGATGGCCAAGCAGATTGTCCCCAAACGCGATGCCAAGTCCATCCATAGTGCAGTGCAGACCGAGTGCGACCATCAGCATCATTGCTGTCTGCGCCAACTGGGGATTTGCATGTTCGAGGTCGTTCACTGCGCACGCCGGACAGACGTGGTAGACATACTTGCCGACGACCCAAAGAAGAAGATATCCGCTAGCTCCGGCGAGAAGGAGCGTTGGCCAAGTCACGAACTGTTTGGCATCCGGTAGTACGTCAAACAGCGTGACAGCGAGCAGCGTGCCCATTGCGGCCGCCACAAGCAAGCTGAGTCGATGCAACGCGATCTTGCGAAGAGCGAGGCCCAGCGCTACTCCTCCAAATGCAAACAGAGTGGCCACGGCTGGGTGCAGGAAGACCGCCCTTAGAGAGTAGACCACGATGATCATACTAAACCATGTTTGCTGAATTCGACTACCATACCAGGTATGGTATAGTGAAAGCCGACTATAAAACTATGAGTCACACAGTCAAAGAAAAGCAAAATCTGCTCCTCAGAGCCAAACGTATCCAAGGCCAGGTGGAGGCTCTGGTGCGCGTTCTCAGCGAAGAACGCGATTGCTCCGAAGTTCTGCAAGTAATGAGCGCAGCCCGAGGCGCCATGAACAGCTTGATGGCAGAGCTTCTGGAAGGCCACATACGGAGCCATGTTCTCAACGGGAAGCACAAACCGTCTTCACAGCAGCTAGTAGCAGCAGATGAAGTGATCGACATGGTCAAGTCGTATTTGAAATAAGCGCCTCCTGCGTCAGGGAAGGACATTTAGATGAGTGCTCCACACTTGATCGAAAGAAACCCTGCAAACGGTCCTCAGCTTCACGAGAGCTCGCATTCTCAGGATATGAAGGAGTCCGAAGCCTCGGAGCATTCCGAACACGAGCACGGACTCGAATGGACTGAACTGGCTCGCATTGCCTTTGTAGCGTTGGCTGCGGCTGCGGTTTGGTTTCGACTTTGGGAGCCGTTTCCCCACGTCAGTGTAATCGGCATCGCGGCTACCCTGATCGGGGGATATCCCATCTTCAAGGAAGCCTTCGAGAACATCGTTGAACGAAAGATGACGATGGAACTCTCGATGACGATCGCGCTGCTCTCCGCTTTGGCGATCGGAGAGTTCTTCACCGCTCTAGTCATCACTGGCTTTGTGCTTGCCGCAGAGGTTTTGGAGGGGCTCACAGTAGGTAGGGGCCGGCGGGCGATCCAGAGTCTTCTCGACTTTCTCCCCAGAACCGTCGCAGTCCGCCGTAATGGTCAGGTGATTGAAGTACCGTCTGACCAGGTTCAAGTCGGTGAAACCGTCATCGTCAAACCGGGGGGGCACATCCCTGTCGACGGCGTTGTGCTTGGTGGCCGCTCATTTGTGGAACAAGCTGCTATCACCGGCGAGGCCATGCCAGTTGAGAAAGCACCCGGAGATCAGGTCTACGCCGGAACCATCAATCAATCGGGAGCCCTGGAAGTCGACGCCCAAAGACTGGGGCGCGATACTACGTTTGGAAGAATCATTGAGGCCGTCGAACGCGCAGAAAAGTCGCGCGCTCCTATCCAGAAGACTGCTGATCGCCTGGCTGGTTACCTTGTCTACTTTGCCCTGGGGGCGGCGGTTCTGACCTTCATCATCACTCACAATGTCAGGTCAACCATTTCGGTCGTGATCGTTGCCGGAGCCTGCGGAATTGCGGCCGGAACGCCTCTTGCAATTCTCGGGGCAATCGGCCGCGCGGCTCATCACGGTGCCATCATTAAAGGGGGCCTCTATCTGGAAGCACTCTCAGCCGTAGATACAGTGCTCTTAGACAAGACGGGTACGCTGACTTTCGGTACTCCGCAGATCCGGGAGGTTGTCTCCGCCAATGGCTTCAGTGAGCAGCAGATTATAGCCGCCGCCAGCATTGCGGAGCGCAAATCCGAACATCCTCTTGCGAAAGCCGTTGTCGCGCGGGCGACCGAGCTCGCGATTCCGCTGGTGGAGCCCGATGAATTCTCGTATACGCCCGGACGAGGAGTCCGTGTGAGTTATCGAGGCGAGGAAATCCTTGTGGGCAGTCTGGCGCTTCTCGCGGAGCACGGCATGACAAGGGGTTTGCCCACGCCTAGTGATGGTGCGGACGGGGCGTCGGAAGTCTACGTCGCTCGCGCCGGAGAAGTTCTTGGGAGTATCCGAATTGCGGACGTTTTGCGTCCCGAGGCCAAGAATGCGATTGCGGCAATGCGACAAATGGGTTTGAAGACTGTTCTCTTGAGCGGAGACACAAAAGTTGCAACTTCATCTGTGGGCCGCGGTCTCGGGGTGGACGAAGCGGTGGGAGGACTCCTCCCTGAGCAGAAAGCAAAGTGGGTGACTGAATTGCGTAGCAAAGGGCGTAATGTCGCGATGGTTGGCGACGGAATCAACGACGCTCCAGCCCTAGTTGAGGCGAATGTCGGCATCGCCATGGGATCGGGAACCGATGTTGCTCGGGAGAGCGCCGATGTCATCTTGATCGGAAGTGACCTCTCGAAATTGGTTGAAACATTGCGGGTTGCTCGCCGCTGTCGCGGGATCATCATGCAGAACTTTGTGGGCACGTTGGTGGTGGACAGCGTGGGAGTGGGAATGGCAGCGTTCGGATTTCTCAATCCGCTGCTGGCCGCCTTTATTCACGTGACCTCCGAGCTGGCATTCATCCTCAATTCCACGAGGTTGTTGCCTCGGAGTTCCGAAGCCGGGCAATGAAATCGAGAAGTTTGCAGCAAAAAGCGTGAGCTGTGAGTATGCATTTTGCTCATGTCGTCAAGAATCGGAAAGAGCTGGCTTCGGTAATCTTCTTTGTCCTTATCCTGGGGATTTCGCTTGCCGCTTTCGTTTTGTTGTCTGGCAAATTTCAAGGACCGTTTGATGTAAACGAACTCCACGGCATATTGGATTGAGTGGCTTTAGAGGCAAGGACGGATCGAGCACTGTGAACGAGGATAGAGATTGTCCGCTGAAGACCAAACGCCTCGTCGTCGGACAAATTACTATTTGTCGGGGCTGCTGTTGCGGCAATGTCGAGCGTGGGCTGCCCGAAGTTCCGGTGGAATGGCTGAAGAGTGAATGGCGGAAGCGAGGACTGCTGAAGCGAGTCCAATTGACCATCAGTGGTTGTGTTGGGCCTTGTGACGTGCCCAACGTGGTCGTGATCACAACCTCATTGGGAACGGAGTGGCTGGGGAATATTGTTAAGTTCGACCAGTACCGAAGCCTGCTTGAGTGGGCCGTCGGGTGTCGGGATGCAGGTGAGATGTTGACGCTGCCGCGCGAGTTCCATGAATGCAGGATCAGCCCCTTTCGTTCATAGAGTTCGGTTGATGGAGTTGTCCGATTATGATCGTCGCCGGTACCGGGGACCGGTTTCGAAGCACGCTCACCATTCCAGGTATTCTCGAACGGTGGCCTTGACCGATGGGAAGGGCGGATGTCAAACTGTTTGTGGCAGTTTGAGAGAAAGCGCTTCGGCGCGCCGTTTCCTCTTCTGCGATGCGTTCGCCGTACAATAAACGTACAATGGAAGCGGGATTGTGGGGCATTTGGGCCTTTACGCCGAATGCAAAATCTATAAGTTACGTGTTATCAACGTGATGGAGTAGTTCAAATCCCCCCTTCCGCACCATTGCACTCATTCTGAACAATTTAGGACCTTTGGATTCCATGATCATTCTTGTCACCATCATCCACGTGATCGTTTGTCTGTTCCTGATTATCGTCGTACTGCTGCAAAGCGGTAAGGCGGGAGACATCTCGGCCGCCTTCGGCGGACAGGGCAGCCAGGCCGCCTTCGGCCCGCGCGGCGCAGCCACGGCGCTCTCCAAAGCGACAACGATTTCGGCCGTGCTGTTCATGCTAACCTCCGTGACACTCTCCATCTACGGCATCAAGCATGGCGGCCCCAGCTCCGTGTTGCAGGGAGTGAAATCGGCGCCCGCCAAGACGCAGCCGGCGACGCCAGCGCCGGCCCCCGTGACTCCTCCTACGAAGAAGTAGAAGTCCCCTCCCAACTCGGTCGTAGCACAAACCGAAGCCTCGCCAGTGCAGTTTTCCGCGCGCCAGCCTGCGGGTTTCGCTGTAATTGTATTTCCCCTATACGGGTGCTACCATCCGATTATCGGCACTCACAGCCGGGAGGTATCTGCAATGTCGGATCGCGATAGCAACAGCTTTGTGTGGTTCTTGGCAGGGATGGGTCTCGGTGCCCTGGTGGGAGTTCTCTACGCGCCGCGGTCGGGCAGTGAGACGCGGGACGCTCTCCGCGCCCGGGCGGAAGAGGGACGCGATTATATGCGCAGCCGAGCCCGCGAAGCCCGTGATCAGGCTTCGGGCTGGGTCGATCGCGGCCGCGAGGTCGTGAATCAGCAAAAGGATCAATTCCGTGCTGCCTATGAGGCTGGCCGCCAAGCCTATCAGGAAGCGACCACGGAGACCGGAGCTCCCAAGAACCTGTAAACCTCTTAGAGTCGGGTTCGCCGTAGCTGGGATTGGGCAGGTCGGACCACGGACTCAGGAGGGTCACTATGGAAAACCTCATTACGCTGTTTATCGCGGTGACCGGCGCGGCTGTGGTTTTGCAGGCCGGCATTCTTGCGGCAATGTACATCGCCATGCGCAAGAGCAGCGCCCGCATGGAAGCGCTCGCCCTCGAAGTCAAGACCAAAGCCCTGCCCACGCTGGAGACGGCGCAGGCCATGCTGACCGAACTCCGGCCCAAGCTGCAGATCATTGCCGAGAATCTGGCCGAAACCACGACTTCGGTGCGCTCCCAAGTCCAGCGCATGGATGCCACGGTCAGCGATGCGGTGGATCGGGCGCGCCTGCAAGTCATCCGCGCCGACGATTTGCTCAGCCGCACTCTCGACCGCGTGGAAGAAACTTCCGACATGGTGCACAAGACCGTGGTCTCGCCCGTGCGCCAGTTCTCCGGCCTGATTCAAGGCGTTACTGCCGGCATTGAGTTCCTGCTCGGCAACCGCGGCCGCAGAAACGGCAGCAGCCGCGAGGGACGCCGTGCCGTGCCGCAGGACGAGATGTTCATCTGATTTCTTGGTCAGCAGAGTTTGCCGCCCGTGCTGGCACGGTTTTTCGCTGTGATGTAAGCTGGTCTGCATGGGCCGCCGTTCCTTCCTCCCTATTTTTCTTCTAGGATTGGTAGGTATTTTCTTAGCCCGCGTTGCCGACTTTCCCACCCGTTCCCTTTCCGCCGATGACAAGGTGGTCTGGAGTGATCAGGAGAAACCCATCGTCGATCAGTTGCGGGGACTGCGCAGCCTTCGGGACGACATACGCGCGCACACCACCAAAGATCTCGCAATCCGGATTCGTCAGCTTCCGGTAACACCCAACAAACTCAGGTTGGCCGGCGGTCTGGCGGGTTTGTCGACCGAAGGCGACTTCGGCCATGACACTCTGCAGGAGGTCGCCAACACTCTGGCGGCGGCTTTGCGCGCGCAGCCTCCGCCACCGGCGAAAAACGGCGGGCCGGATTTCCTCTACATAGAGCTAGCTTCCTTAGTGCGTTACGAACATGTGCAGGCGTCTCTAGATACTCCGCAGCTTGCCGCTGCCATGGCCAAGCTGGAGGCCGACGACGCCAAGCGCCAGCAGGCCGACTTCACCCTCACCGATCTGCATGGCAAATCTTGGAATCTGAAGGATCTGCGAGGCAAGGTTGTGCTGGTAAATTTCTGGGCGACCTGGTGTCCGCCCTGCCGCAAGGAAATGCCCGACCTGGAAGCGCTCTATCTTAAGTTCAAGGATAAAGATCAGGGCTTTGTGGTGCTCGCCATTTCCGACGAAGACGCGGCCAAGGTAAATCCATTCCTGGCCGAACGAAACATCACGTATCCCGTCCTGCTCGATCCGGACCGGAAGGTGAACGAGTTGTTCCAGATCGAAGGCATCCCCAAGAGCTTCGTGTACGATCGCAGCGGCAAGCTGGTGGCACAGTCCATCGACATGCGAACCCGGGGACAGTTCCTCGAAATGCTGGCGCAGGCGGGACTGCAGTAGAGAAGACGAAGACCATGCAGCGTTTTGTGGCTGACGGCAGACCACGGCCGCGGTTGGACGGCACGACTTCAACAGCTTGGCGAAAGACCGGGAAAATGCGTGTAGTACCGTGGAAGAGCGGCGCTTCAGCGTCGCGTTAAGCGAAGAAAAAAAGAGGGGCTTCAGCCCCCGGAGGAAAAGGATCCATTCTATGGGTCCTCTATAACATGCGCTATCTGGTTCGAGCCCGAATTAAGCCCGGTCGCGAAAGCGATCTGGTCGAGGCTATTCAGAAAGAAACGCTCGGCCAAGGCTCCGTCGCCGAAGGCGAATACCTCCGCAACATGAGCGAGGCGCGGCTCTGCGACGATCAGACCGTGCGCTGGGTGGAAGTCTGCTACTGTCCTACGCCGTTGCAAGAAGAGCGTCCTTATTGGGAAGAATACTTCGACCTCACGAAAGTGCAGGATGCCCACGACCGGCGCAAGTGCCGTGATGAAAGCGGGAGCGAGCCCTGGGCCTGCGGCGATTGCGATTGCACCGCGCGACTGGAACAGAAGTTAAAGGCTAGCGGCGCGCCATTCCTGAATTCGCTCTGCGCCAAGAAACAAAAGCCTCCCTCATAAAACCACGTCGCTCCAAGCCAGGCTTTGCATTCGCGTCCGGATACAAAAGCCTGCGCAATTTTGCTTAGTGGTTATGCTGCCAACCGGAATGTGGATATGGTGAGCCGCTCGGCAAAGAGCTACACCTAAGAGAGACCCTGAAAGACTTACATCCGTCCCGGAGATTTGTGAGATCGACGACAGTATGTGTGATCCGAACCCGGGACGGCATACAAAGCCGTGCCTGGCTCGTCCAATCACTCGGGTAATCGTATGGTCTGGCTAACTCGACGGAAATTTCTAGCCTTGGCTGCATCCTACGGCGCCTCGGTTGCGTTCAGAGCGTCCTATGCGCGCGGCTCTGCCCTCTCGTGGAAGGAGCGGAGGGATCTTTATCCCCACGGCGTCGCGTCGGGGGACCCTCATTCCGACAGCGTGATCCTATGGACCCGCCGTCCGCCCATTGCCGGCAGCCAGGCCAGCAAATTAACGGTCGAGATCGCCGAGGATCAGACTTTCCATCGCGTCGTGGCCAGCGCGAAAGCCAATGTTTCTGAGCAGACTGACTGGACTTGCCGAGTGCTGGCCGCCGATCTGAAGCCGGCGCGCGTTTATTGGTACCGCTTCACTGACGAGCACGGCTTCGGCAGCAGGATCGGACGCACCATCACCGCCCCGAAAGCGGATGACACCAGGCCGGTGCGCTTCGCCTTCGTGTGCTGCCAGAACGTACAGCAGGGCGCGCAGACCGCGTATCGCCGAATGATTTGGGAGGACGAGCGCAGGTCTCCGGAAGACCGCCTGGGCTTTGTACTGCACCTCGGCGATTTCGTGTATGAAGTCGTATGGTATCCCGAGGAAAGGCCGCAGGGCATGTACGCGCGCAAGTTGCGCGACATCGTGCGCTACGCCAACGGCGAAAAACAAAGAAGCTTTCACGTACCCACCACTGTAGATGACTACCGTTCGCTCTACCGCGCCTACCTGCTCGATCCCGATCTGCAGGACGCACGCGCCCACTTCCCTTTCGTCTACATGTGGGACAATCACGAGTTTTCCTGGAAGGGTTGGCAGACGCAGCAGAATTTCGGCTCCGGCATTGTCCCCGCACAAAGGCGTAAGGCGGCCGCAGCCCAGGCCTGGTTCGAGTACCAGCCATCGCGTGCTCTCAAAGCCAATTCGCCCGGGAACCGTTTTGTGCCGCCCCATGTCAAAGACGCTGCGATCCACGATTTCGACGCCAGCGGATTGGGCTTGGAGGCCGGAAACCTGGCGCTCCTCAACAGCCTGAAGCTGTATCGCACTGTCAAATGGGGCTGCAACGTCGATTTGATCCTCACTGACAACCGCACGTTCCGCTCGCAACCGCTGAGCGATCGGCCGGAGTTCGCTCCTTTCAAGACCGACGCATTTCCTTACGGAGTCCCGGCCGACGTTGTCGAAATCCTTGACGCCGGACGCACCTACGCCGACGGGCATCCACCGGACACCATCGAATTCAACGGCGCGGCCCTCCCCAATCCCTGCAAGAACGCGCCCGCTCAATCGATGCTGGGAGCCGAGCAAAAGGTCTGGTTCCTAGACCGCTTACGAACTTCCACCGCTCCGTGGAAGCTCTGGGGCAACACCGTAGCCATGATCGACTGGCGCGCCGACTATCACAAGCTGCCCTCGGGAGTCGGGCCCAAGTGGCCCACCGCTGGCTACGCCTTGTTCGAGGACGACGATTGGTCCGCCTATCGCACCGAACGCGCAGAGATTCTGGATTTCATTCGCAAGGAAGGCATCGGAGGCTTTGCCACTCTCGCTGGAGACCGGCATGCTTTCACCGCAGGCTTACTGTCCACCTCGCTGCCACCCAAACAAATCGATCCTACGGGTGTCGAGTTCATCACAGGATCCATCTCGGCGCCGACTCTGTTTGAAGCCTTCGAATACGCGCTGCCCAAAGATGACCCTCTGCGATCGCTCTTTGTCCACGAACCACGCTCCGGCGGCCCGGTGCAGAACGCCGCGAATCTCTCGGTGATGCACGGGGTGCGGGCCAGTCTCGCCCTGCAGAAAACAGGGGACGTGCAGCAAGCATTGAAGGAGTCCGATCCAGAAGTCGGCCCTCATCTTTCATTCGTCGACCTCGGCGGACACGGCTATTCCACGGTGCGCGCCACTGCCGATGAATTAGAGGTGGAGTTCGTATGCATCCCGAGACCAATTGAGACCAACGACCGGGAAGACGGCGGGCCTTTAGCTTATCGAGTGACTCATAGAGTGAAGCTATGGAAGCCGGGGTCCGCACCGCGCGTGGAGCGCACTGCCCATGAGGGGACTTTTCCTTTAGTCCTGTGAATATTTTGCAGGTGGTGGAATGGAGCAGTGGCTCAATTTGAAAATCGTGGGCGACGGACTCTCGGGCTTCATCCCGAAACTCCCGCGTTTTCACCGGCGGGACGAACGGGAAAAGTCGACGCCCTGATCGACTGCCGCAACAACGAAGACATTGTCTGGAAAAAGACAAAATGACGACAGGGATATTTCTCTTTCCCAAAACAAGGAGGACCGATGAACCGCCCAGCGCTTGTGCTCTTGCTTGCCGGTTGCGGTGTTGCGTTAATCCTGGCGATGCCGCAGCCCGCTAAAACAGCCCCTCAAACTGAGTCCGCACCCCACGAATCGAAAGCCACGATTGAAGGCCTGGTCCGTGATATCGCGTGTCCGATTCAGAATACGAAGGCCCAGCTTACGAACTTCAATTTGCAATGCGCGTTGGAATGCGCCAGGAAGGGCTCTCCGTTAATCATTCAGACGGCCAAGGGCGAGCTATACATTCCGATTTCTGACTCCATGCCGGATACCGATCAGCGCGAAAAGCTGATGCCCTTCGTGGGCAAATACGTTTGGGACAATGGCACCGTCTTCGAGCGCATGGGGACACACGCCATCGTAATCAGCGAAATCAAGGAGATGAAAGAAGTGCATTTGACGACTGATGCGCAGTGAGAGATTCTCAGGCAAGTTCTCCAACACTCGACGCGAGCTGCCGCAAGTCCTGCGCCACTTCCCGCACATTGAATGCAAACGACCAGAAGGGCAACATGCGATCGAGATCAAAGGGCGCCGTCGCCCGTCGCTGGCGCAAACGCGCCAGGTCTGGGTCCAGGTCGCGTACCGCGCGCTCCAAGTCACCAGCGGATTGCAGTCCGGTGTGCTGCGCGCGAACCGCGCCGGCCAGGTCAGAGAACGCACGCGCCGTGCACTCCACCAATGCCGGCAGTGAAGGCAACAGTTCGGGATGCACCTGCGCATGCGCGTACAGGCTGCTGTCCTCGGCCATGGCGGTCAGGCGCCGCCGAACCTGGTCCGCCTGATCGACAAACGACTGAAAGGCTCCTTCGTTGAAGCGCGAGAACGCCAGTTCGCTGCGCGCTTCGTCCATTTGCTGGGTGATGCCACGGCGCAAATCGTGCAGTTGCCGGTCAAGCTGCCGAACTTGCTCTTCGTTATTCACGCCTTCGAGCGCAGCCGCAGTGACTGCAAGGTAGAGGTCTTTAGCGCCCTGCAGGATATTCGCCATCTTGTTGCGCAATCCTTCGCGCGCGTGGACTGGCCAGATGAGCGCGCCCACCGCAAAGGCCACTACCGCTCCCAGAAGCGTGTAGAGCACGCGCAGCCACGCAAAATGCCAGGGCTCCTCGATGCCGCCAAAAACGAGGATCAGCGCCGCAGTGAATCCCGCCGCGCTGAAGCTGGGATGCAGCGCCGTGAGGTAAGCGAAGAAAGAAGCCAGAATAAAAAGCGCGATCCCCGCGCGTATCGCTCCGGTACCTAACATGGGAAGCAGCAGCGCCGCCGCCAGCGCACCGCTGGTGGAACCGATAGTGCGATAGAGCGCCGCTTTCCACGACGCGCCCACGTTGGCCTGCGTCACCACCAGCGCAGCGAAAACGGCCCAATACCCTTGCGGCAGATTCCATCCGGCATAAATGGCGTAAGTGATGGTTCCCGCGAGTCCAGTCTTGATTCCCTGCTTTAGCGGGCTGGATAGACCGCTCCAAAAAGATGGAGCGGAGGGAAGCGTAGGCGTTCCGGGAAGTGGCACAGAGAGGTTTGAAGATGCCATGCGCGGATTATATCCGCGTAGCGCCGGCGCCCCGCCCTCCGCGCCTTCCTACGGAATCAAAGCCAGAGTCTTTACGATTTTCAGCCGGAGGAGTCGCGCGCTCCTATGCAATCCAGGCGCCGCCGACGACGATGTCGCCATCGTAGAACACTGCAGCCTGGCCGGGAGTAATAGCCCGCTGCGGTTGATCGAAGGTGACCAAAACCTCATCGCCGCCAGTCCTCTTCAGCACTGCCGGGGCGGGCTCATGCCGGTGTCGAATCTTCACGGCCACACGCATAGGCTCGCGCAGGTCGTCGACCGAGATTAGGTTCACACGCCGCGCCCGCAGGGTCCGAGAATAAAGATGCTCATCGCCGCCAACCACCACCTGCTTGTCGGCTCCGTTAATCTGGATCACATATAGCGGCGATCCGGTCGCCACGCCGAGTCCCTTGCGCTGCCCCACGGTGAAGTTGTGAATGCCGCTGTGCTCGCCGATCACTTCCCCGCTAGCGGTCACCAGCTCCCCCGCCGTATCGGGCAACGCCTCGCCACTCTCGGCAAGATAGGCATCGATGAAGCGCTTGTAGTCGCCACCGGGGACAAAGCAAATCTCCTGCGAGTCGGGCTTCTCGGCCAGAGCCAGACCCCGCTTGCGCGCCAGTTCGCGAACCTCCGGCTTGGTCATGCCGCCCAGCGGAAAGAGCGTGCGGCTGAGCTGTTCTTGCGTCAGTCCGAATAAGAAATAAGTCTGGTCCTTGCTGCGATCGGCGGGACGCTTCAGCAGCCACCGTCCCCCCGCGTCCTCATACTCCACGCGAGCGTAGTGGCCGGTGGCAACGCAATCGGCGCCAATCTGCTGCGCCACGATTAGCAGCTGGTCAAACTTCAAGTGATTGTTGCACAGGCTGCAAGGAATCGGCGTGCGTCCCGAAAGATACTCGGCGACAAACGGACGCACCACATCGCGCTCGAATCGCTCTTCGTGATTGACCACGTAATAAGGAATGCCGATATGCTCAGCTACGCGGCGCGCATCGTAAACGTCGTCAAGCGAGCAGCAGCGGCCGGTCACCTGTTCGGGCATTCCCTCGTGTCCGGCCAGCCTCCGCTGGTTCCAGAGCTGCATGGTCAAACCAATGACGTTATGCCCCTCGGCGCGGAGCATGGCCGCCACGGTGGAGGAATCGACTCCACCCGACATGGCTACCGCAATCGTATTGAGATTCGGCATGACTTGAATCGAGCAATTAGCAATTGGCAATTAGCCGGCGAACGCTGATTGGCCAACTGCTAACTGCTAATTGCTGCCTTCCTGTACACCGGCGACAACTCTCGCAACCGCGCCACCGTCTCCGGCACCAGCACCAGCGCGAAGTCGATGTCCTCCGCCGTATTCTGCTTCCCCAGGCTGAAGCGGATGCTGCCATGCGCTCGACCCCCGCGAAGTCCCATGGCAGTCAGCACGTGCGATGCCTCAATCGCTCCCGACGAACACGCAGCGCCGGTGGACACCGCCAGGCCCTTGAGGTCGAGTGCGATCACCATCGCCTCGCCTTCAACGTGATCGAAATAAATATTCACCGTGTTCGGAACGCGCGGCGCGCCGTCACCGTTCACCCCGGCTTCCTCGACCTGGGCAAGAATTCCCCGCTGAAAGCGATCGCGCAAGTCGGACATTTTCTTATCATCGCGCCGCTCGAAGGCCTGCATCGCCACTTCCGCGGCCTTACCGAAAGCGACAATCCCCGGAACGTTCTCGGTCCCGGCGCGGCGTGAGCGTTCATGCTGCCCACCATAAAACAGGGGATGAAGATCGGTTCCCCCGCGCACGTAAAGCGCGCCCACGCCTTGCGGCGCATGCATCTTGTGGCCGGAAATCGTCAGCGCATCACAGCCGATCCGCTTCACATCAATCGCAACCTTGCCCGCGGCCTGCACCGCATCGGTATGAAAACAGACGTCGGCTTCGGTGGCGATCTTTGCAATTTCCTCCACCGGCTGCAGCACTCCGGTCTCATTGTTGGCCATCATGATCGAAATCAGCTTTGTATTCGGCCGCAAGGCCCGCCGCACATCCTCGGGATCGACCAGGCTACGGCCATCCACCGGCAGCACCGTCACCTCGCAGCCCTTTTCCTCCAGATGCTTGCAGGCCTGCAACACGGCACTGTGCTCGATGCTGGAGGTAATGACGTGATCCCCGGCGTTAGTCAGCCCTGCAATGGCCAGATTGTCGCCTTCGGTCCCGCCGCTGGTGAAAATAACCTCGGCGGCCCGGCAACCCAGGAGTGACGCCACTGAAACTCTCGCCCGCTCCACCGCAGCCCGCGTCTCCTGCCCATGATGGTGGATCGACGAAGCATTCCCAAAGTGTTCGCCAAAATACGGACACATGGCTTCAAGCACTTCCGGCAGAACCGGCGTGGTGGCGTTATTGTCGAGGTAGATCCGGAGCATATCTCTACTATTCTATCCGCTTCGCGTCAGCGGCTGAAGCTGCGGTTGATATTTATTGAATTTTACGGCTTGGCTGGAAGCCGCGCCCTTTCAAGGCGACCGGCGCTTTCGGTAGTGGGCTGCTTCACAGTCCACTACCGCGCTTTCAAAGCAGCGTGCGACCTCGCGTTACGTTGTAAACTGCGAGGCGATCAGCGTTTTTGCGTCGCCACGTACCGGTTGGGATACTCCGGTCCAACATACTCGGCTCGCGGACGAATCAGGCGATTGTCGTCCAACTGTTCGATAACGTGCGCAGTCCAGCCGCTGATGCGGGAGACTGCGAACACAGGCGTGAACTGATCCTCATCAATTCCTAGCACGTGGTACGTGGAAGCAGAGTAAAAATCCACATTGGCGTTTAGCTTCTTTTCCGTCTTCACGAAGTGCTCAATCTTTTCCGACATCTCATACCACTGCGGTTGTCCGCTGGAACGGCCGAGATCGCGCGACATCGCACGCAGGTGCGTGGCCCGCGGATCTTCCGTGTTATACACGCGATGGCCAAAGCCGGGAACTTTCTTCTTCTGCGCCAGCATGCCTCGTACATGCTCGACCGGGTCGCCTTTCTTGGCATCAATCGAAGCCAGTATCCGATAGACCGCCTCATTCGCTCCGCCGTGTAATGGTCCTTTGAGTGCGCCGATAGCCGAAGTGATGGCCGCGTGCATGTCCGCCAGGGTTGCGGCGGTCACGCGCGCCGCAAATGTAGAGGCATTCAACTCGTGGTCCGCATGCAGGATCAGCGCGATATCGAGCGCTCGCTCGGCCGTGGAAGAAGGTTTGGTCCCATTCAACTGCAGCAGGAAGTTTGCCGCATGCGAGAGCGACCGGTCGGCCTCCACCACCGGCTTGCCCTTGCGAATCCGGTCATAGGCGGCCACAATCATCGCGATCTGCGAGGTCAACCGGATCGACTTCCGAACGTTGGCATCGTGATCGTTATTCTTCTCGTCCACGTCATAAAAAGCCAGCGCCGAAACTGCAGTGCGCAGCACATTCATGGGCAGCGCGCCCTTGGGTGCATTGCGCAGAAGCTGAATGATCGCCGGGTCCAGATGACGCTCCTGCGCCAGGCGCTCCTGCATATCTTTCAACTCGCTCGGCTTCGGCAAGCGCCCAAACCAGAGCAGGTAACAGGTTTCCTCAAAATTGGAATGGTCGGCCAGTTCGTGAATGTCAATGCCGCGATAGGCCAGAACGCCGCGGTCGCCATCGATATAACAAATGCTGGAGTTGGTGGCAACTATGCCTTCCAGTCCTTTCGGGGCCTGAGTGTTGGTCACGCTGGACATATTCTCTCGCTCAATTGGATTGATTACCGTTGCTGGAACCGCGCGAGGGGGTGCGCGGGGAACGCAACTATCTTTTATACCCGAAAAATCGCTCCCGTTCCAGACGCCCGGGTAACTTCGGTTTTTCGCGTGGCTGGGAGTCTGTGTCACAGATGGATGGCGGACAAAAGTGGATCGGAGGGCTCCCCGCTAGCCGCGAAGCGGCGCCAGAATGCAGCCCACGGCGCAAGCCGTGGATAGAGAGTGGAATGAGCACAAGCCCCGGAGGGGCGAAAGAGAAACTATGCCAAAGTCCTATGGAAAGCGGTGGCCAGCTCTTTGCCACCCTCATCTTTCGCAGCGTATATTGAAGGGTTGCTTCTTAGCTCACAGAGGAACCTGTAATCGCTCCTCATAATCCCTTCCGGAGGAACTCCATGAAACGCTTTTTTTCGGTTTGCCTTGCCTTGTGCTTTCTCTTTTCCACGGTGGCTTCGGCCGACGAGGGCATGTGGCTCTACAACGAGGCCCCCAAGGACAAGGTCAAGGCCAAGTACGGCTTCGAGTTGACCCAACAGTGGCTCGACCATGTCCGGCTCTCTTCGGTGCGGTTTAATAATGGCGGTTCCGGCTCGTTTGTCTCCGCCGACGGCTTGACCTTCACCAACCACCACGTCGGCCGCGTGTGTGTCGAGCAACTCTCCAGCGAAGGCCATGACTACATCAAGACCGGCTTCTATGCCAAGACGCAGGCCGACGAAGGCAAGTGCCCGAACCTCGAACTGAACCAACTGGTTGGCATCGAAGACGTAACCGATAAAGTAAATGCCGGCGTGAAGCCGGAAATGTCGGCCGCCGACGCCGGCCAGGCCCAGCGCGCCGCCATGTCGCAGATCGAAAAGGATTGCTCGACCTCCACCAGGCTGCGCTGCGATGTGGTCACCTTCTACTCCGGTCAGGTTTACAACCTATACAAATACAAGAAATATACCGACGTGCGCCTGGTCTTCGCGCCCGAGTTTGACGCCGCGTTCTTCGGTGGCGATCCCGACAACTTCACCTACCCCCGCTACGACCTCGATATCACTTTTTTCCGCGTCTACGAAGACGGGCACCCCGCTCACCTTGACAACTATCTGCACTGGTCCCGCACGGGCGTGAAGGATGGCGACTTGATCTTCGTGTCCGGCCACCCTGGACAAACCAACCGTCTGCAGACCATGGCGCAGCTGGCGTTTACGCGGGACATCGCCTATCCCATGGTGCTGGCCACGCTCAAGCGCCGCATCGCCTTGCTGCAGGACTTCAGCAAGCAGTCGGAAGAAAACGCCCGCATCGCCGGTGAAAATATCTTCGGCCTGCAGAATTCGCAGAAGGCCATTACCGGTTACGAATCGGGCCTCGTCGATAAGTCCCTCATGGATGTCAAAGCCGCGGACGAGGCAAAACTGCAAGCCTTCTATAAGGCCGACACCAAGAACGCGGGCGCACCCGATCCCTGGGATGAAATTGCCCAGGCCATGAAAGTCCAGCACGATATCTATCCCCAACTCACCTACCTGGAACGCATGCGTGGATTTGTTTTGGGCCCCGGACTGCCGCAGATGGCACGCACGCTGGTGCGGGCGGCCGAGGAGAAGCCTAAACCGAACGGCGATCGCCTGCGTGAGTTTCGCGATTCCGCGTTGCCCTCGCTGGAACAACAGTTGTTCTCGACCGCCCCGGTGTACAAGAGTCTGGAGACCGTCCTTCTGGCGGATGCGCTGGGTGAGATGCAAAACGCACTGGGCAAGGACAACGCCGACGTACAAAAGGTCCTGAACGGCAAGACCCCAGCCGACGCCGCGAAAGACATCATCACCGGCACCAAGCTGGATGATGTGGCTGTCCGCAAGCAACTCTATGACGGCGGACAAGCCGCCATCGACGCCAGCACTGACCCGCTCATCCTCGCTCTGAAAGCCGTCGAGCCCGATGCCCTCGCCGCTCGCAAGACCTTCGACGACAAGATTGACTCGGTGGTCCGCCGCGATGGCACGTTCATCGCCAAGGCCCGCTTTGCCCAGAGCGGCTTCAGCCAGCCGCCCGACGCAACCTTCACCCTCCGCCTCAGCTACGGCGCGGTGAAAGGTTACAAAGAAAACGCGAAGGACATTCCTTACTTCACCACCATGGGCGGCGCCTACGAACATGCCGCCGAGCATCAGAACAAGCCTCCGTATAACTTGGCAGAAAGCTGGATGACCTCAAAGTCGAAGCTCGACCTGAAAACCCCTCTGAACTTCGTTTCCACCGCCGACATCATCGGCGGCAACTCCGGCTCTCCCACCGTCAACAAACAGGGTGAAGTGGTAGGCATCATTTTCGATGGCAACATCCAGATGCTGCCCGGCAACTTCGCCTATAGCGACGTTCAAGCCCGCGCCGTCTCCGTGGATTCGCGTGGAATCCAGGAGGCGCTGCGCAAAATCTACGGCGCCACCGCTCTGGCCGACGAGCTCGACGGAGCCAAGGGCGAAGCCGCAAAGGCAGGCAAATAGAAGACCGGCAAGACCGAGGGCCTGCGTTTCCGCGCAGGCCCTTGTTGCCTCTCGCCAAGACTCACGTCCATGCTAGAATCCCGGAACCACCCAGGAGAATGCTCATGAGCCAACCCGTTGTGCACTTTGAAATCGGCTGCCGCGACCAGGCCAAGACCGTAGCTTTTTTCTCCGAGCTCTTTGGCTGGAAGATGCAGGCCGCGGGTATGGCCACCATGATCAACACCGGCGCCAGCGCGGGCATTCACGGCCACATCACCAGCCTGGGCCACGAACCGCACCAGTACACCATCTTCTACGTGCAGGTCGATGACGTACAGGGCTACCTGGATAAAGCTGAGGCACTCGGCGGCAAAACGCTCGTGCCCCCGGTCGAGATTCCCACCGGAACGTTCGCGTGGTTCTCTGACCCGGGCGGAAATACGATTGGATTGTGGAAGACGAAGTAGTCCCGATTACGCCGGCCAGATGCCCAACGCCGTCCTGCTCAGAATCTGCCGTTGGAATTTGTCCTCCAGCGGCAACGCGCGGAATTCATCCAGATTCTGCTTTATGTCCGGCACCCCCGGCCCCGGCCAATCTGTGCCGAACAAGGTTTTGTGCGCAATCTCCTCGAGGCGCGGAAAATACCTGAGCAATGTCTTGGGCGGAATGCCGCTGATGTCGAGATAAACATTAGGGTGCCGCCGGATCAGAAAAAACGCGGTCTGCATCCACAGCGGCCGGCCGCCATGCGCCAACAGGATTTTCAGCTTGGGAAAATCCACGGCCACGTCATCCACATACATGGGATCGCCGTACTTGTTTCGCGCCCCCGGAAAGATCGACGTTCCCGTGTGAAACATCACCGGCACGCCGTTGGCCTCAGCCGCGCGGTAAATGATTTCCAGTTCCTTCACGCCGTTCAGATAATCGTTGGGAAACAGCAACTGGTGCGGCGGATGGATCTTGATCATGCGGATTCCCAGCCGCAGAATCTGCTCCATATCGGCCAGCACGTTGGTCGTGTGCCGCGGATGCAGGCTGCCGCAGGAAAGCAACCGCTTCGGATCTTCCTTGACGTAGTCCGCAATGAATTGATTCACCCCGTTGGTGAAGCCGATCACCTCGGGCGCCACGTAGTTGATGAGCACCGCCCGGTCAATGCCGCAAGCGTCAAGATGCGCGAGGAACGCTTTCGGCGAGCGGCAAAACTCGGCTATCTGATCGAAGTTTGCCCGCTTCTTTTTCATCAGTTCCAGCGCGTGCGGCTTGAACATTTCGATCGGCTGAATGTGGATGTGGCAGTCGGTGATCATGCCGATGTCGCTCATTGTGTGCCCTAATTGTGTGCCTTAATTGTTCGCCGCCGCCAGAACGGCCCGCTTGGTAAAGACCCGAATCATCTCCCGCCGGTACTCCGGTGTCAGCGCCGACGTAGTCAATGGCTTGGCCGTACGCGCCGCAATGTCACCGGCCGCTTCTGCCAGGGCTTCATCGACCATCTTCCCGATCAGCATCTCCCCCGCCCGCTCCACCAGCACCGGCGCGGGATTCACCGCCGTCATCGCGATCCGTGCATCGGCCACGTGTCCGTTCGAGCGCTTCATCACCACCGCAACCCCCGCCAGAGGATAGTCGATCGACCCACGCACCCGCAGCTTGCGATAGATACCGCGATAGTCCGCCGACTCCGCCGGCAGGAACACGCGCGTGACCAACTCGTTCGGCAGCAGCTTGCGGTAATTTTCCCCGTCTCCGGTGTAGAACTCCCGCAAAGCAACACACCGCGTCCCGTTGGCGCTTGCGATTTCAAGCTCCGCACGCAGACACAGCAGCGCAGGTGGCGTGTCTCCTGAAAATGCCGCCCAGCATTTCGCTCCACCCGGTGCTACGTGGCACAGATTGCCATCCTTCTTAATGCAGAACCCGCACCCCTTGCGCCAGGTCAGCGACTGGTTGTACCAGAGACAGCGTGTGTCGAGGCAAATGTTGCCGCCAAGCGTACCCATGTTACGCAGCACCGGCGAAGCCACAGTGGCGGCCGCTTCCGTAAGCACTGGATAATGCTCGCGCAGGTAGCTCGACTTCTCAATCGCGCTAAGCGCGGTCAAAGCGCCAATCTCGACATGGCGTGCTCCACTTCTCGCGTCTCTTGCAAGAAGTGGGCTTTCCCTGCCGTCCACACACGTCCGAATCCCGCGCAACTCGGCGATACCACGCAGATCCAGCACATACTCCGGCTCAAACAGCTTCTGCCGCATCGACGGAATCAGATCCGTCCCACCAGCCAGCACGCGAATGTTACCCGCATGTTTGCCAAGGTAGGTAATGGCCTCGTCGACCGTCCGCGGACGAAGCAGTCTGAATTGCGGAAGGCTCAATCCGCACCTCCGGCAGACGCGGGCGCTTCGCGCCGCGCCGGATCAAGCGCATGCCGCGCCGGCCCTTTGCCCTTGAAGCAAAGTGATCCGCCATGTTCGCGAAACCGCGCCGGCGCCGTCGGATCCACACCCTCGGTCAAGTTCAAAGCCTTGTCATTTCTCTTCGCCCGCAGCGCTGCCAGCACGCGCTCTGGCGTAAACGGGGATTCGTGCAGGCGCACGCCGACCGCATCGTAAATCGCATTCGCAATCGCAGGAATGGTTGCCGCCAGCGATCCCTCGCTGCACTCCTTAGCCCCAAACGGACCCTCGGGATCGATGCTCTCCACGATGATCGGCTCCACGTCAGGCGACTCCACCGACGACGGACTGCGGTATTCCAGCATCCCGCCATTCATCAACATGCCGTCCTTCCAAACCATTTCCTCCGTGAGCGCCTGCCCCGTGCCCATCCACACTGAACCAATGATCTGTCCTTCCACCGAAACCGGATTCAGCGCGCGCCCGCAATCGTGCGCCGCCCAAACCTTGTGTACCGTGACTTCGCCAGTATCTTCGTCCACGCTGACTTCAGCCACCTGCGCCGAATACGAATAGGCCGGCGACGGTCCCACGCCCCCGCCTTTATGCTTGCCTCCGCGCGCCTCCGAAGGCGGAGCATAAGATCCGGTTCCTGTCAGCGCCCCATGGAAGTCAATCGCCGCGACCACGGCTTCCTCAAACGTCATCCATTCCTTCGGGCCTTCCTCTTTCCGCTTCTGCTGCAGCGATCCACGCAGTATCTGCCCCTCCACGCGACCGCTGACCGAAGCGCCCGTCTGCGTGACTTCCACTTCTTCAGCCTGATCCTTCTTGACGATCGGCGGGGCACTTCCCTTCTTGAAGACGACATCTTCGCGGAAAACCAGGTCCTCTGCCGCGCAGTTCATCTTCTTCGCCGCTGCCGCCGCGATCCTCTTCATCACGTCTTCCGCCGCCCGCAGCGTAGCATTCCCCGCCATAAACGTAACTCGGCTGGAGTACGATCCGATGTCGATCGGCGTCAGGTCGGTGTCAGCCGCGATTACCCTCACGCGCGCCAGCGAACATCCCAACACTTCGGCCGCGATCTGCGCCGTCATCGTGTCCGACCCCTGCCCGATCTCCGATGCCCCCGTATACACAACCACTCCGCCGTCGCGGTCAATCTTGAGGTTCACCGTAGAATGCGGCATATCGGAACGGATAATCGAATTTGCCGCCCCGCTTACATAGTGGCTGCATGCAATGCCCAAGCCGCGCCCCTTTGCCAGTTTGCCTTTGCGTTCCCTCCAACCCGAGCGTTCCACCGTTTTCTCAATGCACTCCGGCAGCCCGTAACTCTGCACCCGCAGCCCATTCACGGTAATGCACGGCGGTTTCAAGAGATTCCGCTGGCGAATCTCCGCCGGATCCATTCCAATCTTCGCCGCCAGCTCGTCCAGTTGCGATTCGAAGGCAAATCGCACATTCACAGTCCCGTGACCGCGCATCGCGCCACACGCTGGCTTGTTGGTGAGCACCCGATATCCGTCATATTGAATGTTCGGAATATCGTAGAGCGCGCCCAGCAGCGCTCCGGAATAAAGAATCGTGACCACCCCATAGGAGCAGTATGCGCCACCATCTTGCACCACTCGCGCCTTCACACAGGTGATGCTGCCGTCATTCTTGATTCCGGTCTTGAGATCGATGATGGTCCGCGGCCTCCCGCGATGCGCCCAGAACACTTCCTCGCGCGTATAAGTGATCTTCACGGGAGCTTGCGCCTTGCGCGCCGCCACCGCGGCAATGATCTCCAGGGGAATCACTTCACTCTTGCCGCCGAATCCGCCGCCCACCAGCGGTTTAATCACCCGGATCTGCGCCATCGGCATTTCCAGCACCAGCGAGAGCTTGTGCTGCAGATAGTAAGGAACCTGCGTCGAAGACCACACGGTCAAGCGCCCGGGTTTGCCAGTGTGCGGATCGATCTCAAACGACGCCAGCGTAGAATGCGGTTCCATGGCCGCGTGCGTCACTTCATTAGCGATGAAGCGCGCCTCCGCCACGTGATCGGCACCGGCAAAGCCTCTGTCCGGATCACCGAACGCATGGTGATAGTCCTTTTCCAGATTGCCGGGCTTGTTGTCGTGGATCAGATCGGCCTGCGCCTTCATCGACTCTTCGGGATCGAAGTAGGCCGGGAGCACTTCGTACTCGACATCAACCAGTTCGAGCGCTTTCTCAGCGATGGCCTCAGAAACCGCAACCACGCACGCAACGTTATCGCCGACATACCGCACCTTGTCGAGCGCAAGCGCGTGTTCATCGTGACCGACAGGCAGAATTCCGTACGGATTGGGCGCGTCTTTGCCGATGACCACGGCCACTACGCCGTCCAGCGCCTCGGCGCGGCGAGTATCGATGCGCTTGATCCGCGCATGCGGATACGGCGAATGCAGAATCTTTCCGACCAGCATGCCGGCGACGCTGAGGTCGTCGGTATATTTGCCGGAGCCAGTGGTCTTTTCCGCCGCATCAACCATGGCGGTAGGCTTTCCGATGATGGAGAAATCAGACATTAATTAACTCTCTGACCTTTCCTCGACCAGTCCCCAAGCAGGCCGATAAAACGATTTTTCCTCCTCTGTGGGCGGGCTGAAGACGATTCCTCCGGGCTCGCGTCGATATTCAACCTCTATTGTCCAGTTCTCCAGTCCAGGACCAGAAAGAGTCACGAAAATGCACTCTCCTTTCGGATCTGCGGCAGCCTGCCCCCATTCGTAGTTCTCCGGGGCATATTTGTCACCGATAAACGCATCATTCAACGTAACAATGGCCAGTGCGCCTAATTCCTGGGCCTTCTGAACCGCTTCACCATAAGCGAATTCCTTCTGGTCATATCCCGAAAAGCTGACGCTGTAGCAGTACACTTCGGAATCGGTGATCAAGAAGACGCCGGATTGAAGATATCCATCCTGTTGGAGATTCTCTTTTGCGCGCTCGATCAACCCCTTGGCAAACTTCTTCAGATCAAGGACGTCATCGAGTGGCCAGCGATCTACAAACTCGATCGGCATAACAGTCATCTCGCTCGGGTCGTGTTTGCGTTCTGCTCCGCCGCAATCGCCGACCGGATCGCCTCATACATCTGGTTGTATCCCGTACATCGGCACAGATTGCTGCTCAAGGCGGCGCGCACCTCGGCTTCCGACGGATCTGGGTTCTCCGCCAACAGCGACTTCACCGTCATGATGAATCCCGGAGTGCAGTAGCCACACTGCGCCCCGCCCCAGTCGCCGTACGCCTTTTGAATCGCCGCCAGACTGCCATGCTCGCTCACGCCCTCGATGGTCGTGATCTCCTGCCCCTCGCAACTCGCTGCCAACAACGTGCACGACATCATGGCAACGCCATCCACCAGCACAGTGCACGCCCCGCAAGACGACTCATCGCAGCCCCGCTTAGACCCGGTAAGTCCCAGTTCCTGCCGCAGCACGTCCAGCAGCAACGCACTCGACTCGATGGCCAGCTCGTGGGCGCGCCCGTTGATTTTGAGTTCGACGAGTTCTTTTTTCATAAGAAACAGCTGCGAGCTACGAGCCGCGAGCTTCGAGAAACCCACTCGATAACGACTGCTGGCTCGCAGCTCATAGCTCGAGGCTCGCAGCCCTTCAATACGTTGGCACTTTCCCATCCACGCGCCGGGCCCAGGCATCGATGCCGCCGCGCATGGATTGCGCCTTCTCAAATCCCTGCTGCCGCAACCACGCCGTCACATTCATCGAGCGCACCCCGTGGTGGCAGACCACCACGATGTGATCTTCCGGATCCAGTTCCTGATGCGCGCGGGATGGGACGTCTCCCATCGGCACCAGTTTCGCTCCCACCATGTGCGCCGCTTCAAACTCCCACGGCTCGCGCACGTCGAGCAGCGTGAACTCCTCGCCCCGGTCGAGCTTCATCTTCACTTCTTCGGGCGTGATTTCGTAATCCATAAACTGCCGAAAATCTTCGCACCAATTCCGCGGGACAGCTACTTCCCCGCCCACCGCGGCTCCCGCTTCTCAACGAACGCGCGCACGCCTTCCTGCGCGTCCACCGTCTTCATCAACTCTTCCAGATAAATCTTCTCGGCCCGCGCCAGGCCCTTGTCGAAGTGCATCGAGTCCCAAGCGTAGACGGCCTTCTTGGTGACTACCAAAGCCGCTGGACTAAGCCTGACTAACTCCTGCACGGTGCGGTCAACCACAGCCTGCAATTCCTGATCGCCCACCGAGCGATTGGCCAGCCCCATCTCCGCTGCTTCGGCGCCACTGATCGTCCGCCCAGTCAGAATCAGTTCCGCCGCCCGCTTCTGCCCCACCAACGCGGCCAGAGCCGTGCACGCCACCGGCGGATAACAGCCCAGCTTGATTTCTGGGAATCCCCACTGCGCCGACGCCGTGGTGTACGCCACGTCGCAAACCATCGCCAGTTCCGCACCGCCGCCCAGGCAATGCCCGTGCACGGCGGCGACAGTTACCTTCTTGCTCGCAACCAGGGCACGGATTACTGCGTGGAACTTGAGCAGCATCGCCTCCACTTTGTCAGGAGTGTGCGTCGCCACGTCCACGCCCACCGAAAAGGCCCTGCCCTCACCGCTCAGCACGATGACAGAAACATCCGAGCGCCCTTCAATCTCGCCTAGCACGTGCGCCAGCTCTTCCATCATCGGGACGTCGATCACATTCAGCGGCGGATGGCGCAAAACAATCCTCGCCACCGGAGGGCTGATATCGACCGCAACCCGCGTCACTCTGGATTCTGCGAACGTTGAGCCCATTTTTTCTCTGTGTCTCTGTGACTCTGTGGTGAGAAGCCTCTTGCCTTACAGATTGATCGCCGACTTCCGAACTTCCCCAATGCTCGCCAGCGGATCGCGCGCCCCAACCTTTTCCCCAATCCATTTCTTCTCGGTACCGATAATGTCCAGCAGCAGCTTCTTGTCTTCCGCAGTGGGCATGTACTCTTTCACATGCTGCTCATAGGCGCGGTCATCAAGCGGTTCACCGGTCTGCGCGTGGAACTTCTGCCCCGCCCATCGCCCGATCTCGCGATTGAACTTGATGTGAGGCGCATACAGCTTGGGCTGGCCGGGCTTCAACGCGGAGTTGAAGCGCTCTATCAGTCCCGCCACCTCGTCGCGATAAAGGTTCCGGTTGTAATCATTCAAATCGTCGAGGTCCGGCGCGCGCTCGTTCTTGGGTTCGTCATACCTCCCCTTCACGCCCCAAACGTAGGCCCAGTGCGCCGACGAAGAGTGGTCGGTACCGAACAAGTCGTAGGAGCAGGAAATCCACTTATTGAGGTACTTCTGAATCAGCCAGCCCGGAATCACCCCGGCTTCTACGATGCGGCGCAGGCCGTCGTTGCCGGTGCCCATGTGAAAGGCCTCTTCGCGCAGCATGTACGACATCGACCGTCCCAGCGGCGCGAAGGCGGAATACTTCAGCATCTGCAACTGGAATTTTCCGTCCCGATCGACGAAGTCGGTGTAAGTGAAAAAATCCATCCAGTTGTCGACATCGACGTTGAATGCGCCCAGCAGGCGCTGGTTCTGGAAGGCGCGGCGTTCCAGCATTTTCTGCGCCTCGACCTTTCCCGAATAGCCAAAATAATCCATCAGCAGGGCGCACATCTGCCAGCCATGGCGCATTTCTTCGATCATGACGCGCGCGATCGCGCGCCGGTCCCAGTCGGTAGGCGCGTTCTCCAGTAAATTGCGCTGCTGCTCCACGCTGGCGAACTCGGTGTCGCCCTGATACACGATCATGTTCATCAAGGCGTCACGCATCTGCTGCGTCGGAATCTGGCGCAGGTTCTCCCACTTGCGCCGGCCCTTGTACGACCCGAACTCAATCTCTTCGGTATCAATCGCGCCATAGAGCGTGTCGAAATGGAAAGCCTCGATGTCAGCCGTGTTGACGCCAATCTCCTTGCGCCAGTCGTTGAACATGCCGACCCAGTCACTGAACGTTCCGAGTTTTGCTACTTTGCCTGGCATAAGCTCATTCCTTGTATCTCAGCGATTATTAGAGCAATTAGCAATTGGCAGTTGACAGTTAGCATTCAACGCTTGACACGCTGGCTTCAACGCGAGCCGAAAATGCCAACTGCCAGCTGCTAATTGCTGCTTTACCCCATACTCAGCCAAACTGTTTTCAACTCCGTGTAATGCTCAATCGCATGCGCGCCCAACTCGCGGCCGAACCCCGAACTCTTGTAGCCGCCAAAGGGCAGCGACGCATCCATCAGTCCGTAGGTATTGATCCACACCGTCCCGGCCTTCAATCTCCGGGAAACGCTGTGAGCTTTCTTCACGTCGCGGGTCCACACCGCCGCAGCCAGGCCGTAAGGATTGTTATTGGCCTGCTCGATGACTTCGTCGATGTCGTCGAACGTCAACACCGAAAGCACGGGACCAAAAATTTCCTCCTGCGCAATCTTCATATCGTTCTTCACGTCGCCGAAGATTGTTGGCTCGATGAAGAATCCTTTACCGCCGTCGACGGAGACCCGGTTCCCGCCCGCCACCAGCTTTGCGCCATCTTTCTTCCCGGCTTCGATGTAGCCCAGCACCGTCTGCATCTGCTCCTGGCTGACGATCGCTCCCAGCCGCGTCTTTCCATCGAGCGGGTCTCCGGGGCGCATCTTGGCCGCACGCGCCACCAGTTTTTCCGTGAACTCATCCTTTACTTTGCTTTCCAGAAACAATCGCGAGCCCGCATTGCAGACTTCGCCCTTCCCGTAAAAAATGCCGGTGATCGCACCTTTGACCGCGTTGTCGATGTCGGAGTCGGCAAACACAACGTTGGGCGACTTCCCGCCGAGTTCAAGCGTGATGCGCTTCAAGGTATCGGCTGCGCCGCGCATGATTTCCTGGCCGACCGCAGTGGAACCGGTGAAAGCGATCTTATCGATCCCCGGGTGTTTCACCATCGCCCGTCCCACCGCACCAGGACCGGTAACAATGTTGATGACGCCAGCGGGCACGCCCGCTTCCACCGCCAACTTCCCAAACCGCAACGTGGTCAACGAAGTCTGGCTGGCCGGCTTCCACACGATCGTGTTGCCGCAGGCCAGCGCCGGACCAACCTTCCACGAAGCCAGCAAAAGCGGGAAATTCCAGGGAACGATCATCCCCACCACCCCCACCGGTTCGCGGAGGGTATACGTAAATGCAGTTTCAAGTGTGTTGACCGTCTCGCCGTGGATCTTGGTCGCCAGGCCCGCGTAATACCGCAGAACATCCACCACCATGGGCATGTCGACGTAGCGAGATTCAAAGATCGGCTTGCCATTGTCGAGGGTCTCAAGCTCAGCGAACTCGTCGATATTCTGTTCGAGCAGGTCGGCGAGCTTCCAGATCAGACGTCCGCGCTCGCTGGCCGACATCTTCCGCCACGGCCCGTTGCGATCTTCGAGAGCGCGGCGCGCCGCGTCGACCGCCCGATCCACATCCGCGGACGAACCTTCCGCGATCTGCGTCAATACTTCGCCCGTCGCCGGATTGATGGTGGCGAATCGCTTCGCGCCATCGACCCACTGCCCGTCGATCAGCAAGTGCCCGGGTTCAATCTTCACCTTAGCTGCAAGCATTCATTCGTCCTTGTAGCGCCGGCAGCCTGCCCTGAGCGAAGTCGAAGGGTCCCGCCGGCTGTCAGGCGGGCGTCCCCGCCCGCCTTACTCGGTACCAGGTACTAGATACTACTTAGCCTTAAACACCGCCGGCCGCTTCTCCACATAAGCCGCCAGCCCTTCCTTAGCGTCCTCGCTCTGGAAGAGCAGTTGCTGGTTCTCGCGCTCCACCGCCAGTGCCGACTCCATCGGGATTTCCCATCCCGTCTGCACCGCGCGCTTGATCCGTCCCACCGCCTTGGCCGCTTTGTTTGGAGGACAGAACTGCTTGGCGTACTCGATCATGTTTTCCATGAAGCCATCGCGCTCATAGATGTCGTTGATGATGCCGAGCTCCTGCGCTTCCTCAAACGAGAAGGTGTTGCCCGTGACCATCAACTCGATCGCCTTGCTCTTCCCCACCAGCCGCGAGAGCCGCTGCGTACCACCGGTGCCGGGAAGCACGCCCAGGTTCACTTCCGGCAGGCCAATCTTGCCAGCATCCTTGCGAGCGATACGGATATCAGCGGCCATGGCAATTTCGAGCCCGCCGCCCACGCAGTGGCCATTGATCGCCGCAATCACCAGCTTCGGCGTGTGCTCCAGCCGCAGCAGCATTTCGTTGGCGTGCAGGCAGAAGTAATACTTGAATGTAGGATCGACGCTCGAAAGCATTTTGATGTTGGCCCCGGCCGAGAAGAACTTGTCGCCCGCTCCAGTCAGGAGAATCACGTAGACATCATTCTCCATGCGCGCGCGCAAGATGGCCTCATCCAGCTGCCGGTTCATCTCGTAGGTATAGGTATTAGCCGGCGGATCGCACATCTCGATCACCGCTACGCCGCCATCCTTGCGGTAGTTAACAAGCTGCTTGGTGGTTTCGCCGGTCGTCGGCTGCACTGTCGTTGCCATATCAGTAGCTCCTTATGTCCTCGTGAATATCAATGTCTCTTGCTAAATTTCCCGTTTGTCATTCCGAGCGAAGCGAGGGACCTAGGTTTCGCCGGAAGCCACAACGAATCTCACTAGCGCCCGTCTTTCCGCGCCCTACTTCCGTTCATCACCCCGCGCAGAAAGATGTCGCTCATCTCGCGCGCAATTTGCTCCGCGTTGCCATCGACCCGCGGATTGTGCCAGGTATAAATCCAATTCATCATGCCGAACAGGCTGAGCACGGCAATGCGTGTGGAGATTTGCAGTCCCCACTCGCGCTTCAGGTCGTCCAGCAATCCCACGCAGATACGGTAGTATTCGCGCTTGATGGCCGCAAGCTCGGAAGCGAAGTCATTCTTCAGCACCTCCGCCTCGTGTGTGAGCACCTTCATGGCCGCCTGATTGGCCAGGAAATATTCCAGGTGATTAAGGACGAAGATGCGGATTTGCTGCTCCGGATCGCTCACCCCTTCCAGCCGCTCTTTCAGCCGCTGCACGATGGTAGTGAACGTATGCTTCTGGATCAGGAACAGCAGCCGCTCTTTGGATTCGAAGTAGTAGTAGAGCCCCGCCAGCGACATGCCGCTCGCCCGCGAAAGATCGCGCATCGAGGCGCCCTCGTATCCCTTTTTGCAGAAGACGTCGGTGGCATGGACGAGGATCTCCGCCAGTCGCTTGTCGAAGCGCGTGGCCGGAGCCGCAGCGACACGGCGGCGCCGTGGCGCAGAAATTCGTGTTGCGGTGGATGGACTCCCCATAGTCCTGAACGACGCTAATTCGAACGTTCGTTCGAACGTAGTATAGGACAGTTGTGACGGAAATCACAAGTGGGGGTGACCTAGTTCCTTACATCCGCCAGCAACCGCTCCACTTCGGCCTTCACCTCGCCGGTGAGAGGAAGCAGCGGCAGGCGCGCCGGGCCGCCAAAGTAGCCGTTGAAGTCCATGCCGTACTTCACACCCGGGATGCCGAGCTCGCCGACAACGCGTGTCGCGGCCGCAGCAATGCGCTCCTGCTTCAGCCGCGCCAACTCAGCGTCGCCTTCTTTCCAGGCGGCGTAAATCTCGTAGCACGCTGTGGGCGCGAGACAAGCGAAAGCCAGGATCGCTCCCACTACCCCAACATCGAGCGACGGCTGCAGCTTCTGCGCCGCCCCAACCAGCACCTGGAATCCAATTTCCTTCTGCCGCGTTTTCATCTTGCCGACAACCGTAACCGCCGCCGAAGACGGCTTCCCTACCAACGGCTCTGGGTGTCCCATCTTTGCGCGTTCTTGGCGCAAAGGTGGGGAACTCTCCACGGTCCCGGCCAAAGCTCCCACAGGCACCAGTACTCCCTCTCCGTTCGAGTCGCTCGATCCCGCAGCCGCAAGCATGCGCGGCGTCACCGCATCAAACGTCTCGGTCACGGTGGCGCAGCGCTGGATATGCCGCGTCCGCTCCACCATCTCGCGCACTTTTTCCACCGACCCGCTCGATTCCTTGATTCCGATCAAATTAGGATGCTCCGCCAGCTCGATCACCAGTTCGGCGGGAATGTCGTAGCCGGTTGCCTGCGGAAAGTTGTAAATAATGACCGGCAGTGGCGAGCGATCAGCCACGGTGCGATAAAACGCCAGGATGTTGGCCGCCTGCATCTGCTTCTTGTAGTAATGCGGCGTCCGCACCATGGCCACGTCATAACCAAGTTCGGCGGCATACTCGGTAAGCCGCAATGTCTCGATCGCCGACTCGATCCCCGTGCCCGCAATCAGCACCTTGTTCGGGGCAGCCGCCTCGCGCGCGCATTTCAGCACATCGCGCCGCTCCTGATCGGAGAGCAGGATGGCCTCTCCAGTCGAGCCGAGCACGACCATCCCGGCGACGGGCGTGCGCGAATAGCGCTCAACGTTGCTCTCGAGCTTCTTGAAGTACACATTGCCGTCGGGATAGAACGGCGTGGTGACAGGAGGAAAGATACCGTGAAGTAGCATGGGAAACCTCGCGCCTCTAGTATGACACGCGGCGGGATGCCGATTCTAGCGGCTCTTGACTGCGCGGTCCGCGTGCAACTGCTGCAGCGCCCGTATATTCACCTCGCCGCGCTGCAGCGCGGCAATCCCTTCCGCAGCCGCGCGTGCCGCAGAAAGCGTGGTGATGGTGGGAATGCGCGCCGTCACCGCCGCGCGCCGGATCGCCTTCTCGTCGAACCACGGCTCGAGGCCCGTGGGCGTGTTGACGATCAGATGAATGCGCTGGCCTTTGATCAAGTCCACCACGTTCGGCCGGCCTTCTTTTACTTTGTAGACGCGCTCAACTTTCATCCCCGCGGCTTCGATCACATCACCCGTGCCGGAGGTCGCCACCAGTTTGAAGCCCATCTCCACGAACTTGCGCGCCACATCGGCAACGTACCGCTTGTCGTGCTCCGTCACACTGAGGAACACCGTCCCCTGGATCGGCAACTTCTGACCCGCAGCCAACTGCGCCTTCCCAAAAGCTTCGCCGAAGCTGTCGCCAACGCCCATCACTTCTCCGGTGGATTTCATTTCCGGCCCCAGCACCGTATCGACGCCGGGAAACTTGTTCCACGGAAACACCGGCGACTTCACGTAGTAGCAACTTCCCGTGTCGAGATCGGCACGCCGGTCGATATTCTCTGGCAGGAATTCGCGCAGCTTGCGCCCGGTCATCAGCCGGGCTGCAATCTTCGCCAGCGGCACGCCGGTAGCTTTCGAAACATACGGCACGGTCCGCGAAGCCCGCGGGTTCACTTCCAGCACGTAGACTTTTCCACCCTCCGAGCCATTCCCCGAATTTCCATTCTCGCGCGGGATGGCGAACTGAATATTCATCAACCCTACTACCTTCAGAGCGCGCGCCAGCTTGAAGGTGTAGTCGCGCATGCGGTCCATGAGTGGCTGCGGAATATCCACCGCCGGCAACACACACGAAGAATCGCCGGAGTGAATGCCGGCCTCTTCGATATGCTGCATGATGCCGCCGATCACCACGTCTTCGCCGTCGCAAAGCGCATCCACATCCACTTCAATCGCATCTTCGAGAAAGTGATCGATCAGCACCGGACGGTCGTGCGAGTACTCGACCGCCTCCTTCATGTACCGCACCACCGATTCCTCGTCGTAAGCGATCACCATGGCGCGCCCGCCCAGCACGTAGGAAGGCCGCACCACCACGGGATATCCAACCTGCTTCGCCCCCTCGATGGCCTCATCGAGCGAAGTAGCCATTACGCCCGCGGCCTGCGGAATCTGCAACTCTTCCAGCAATTTGTTGAAATGCTTGCGGTCCTCGGCCAGATCAATCGATTCCGGAGAAGTGCCGATAATATTCACGCCCGCAGCCTTCAGCGGCAAAGCCAGGTTCAGCGGCGTCTGCCCACCGAACTGCACGATCACGCCCACCGGCGCGCCCTTCGACGCCTCATGCTGATAAATCGCCCACACATCTTCAAACGTGAGCGGCTCAAAGTAGAGGCGGTCGCTGGTGTCGTAGTCTGTCGAGACGGTCTCAGGATTGCAGTTGATCATGATCGTCTCGTAACCATCTTCGTGCAGCGCAAACGATGCGTGACAGCAGCAGTAGTCGAACTCAATTCCCTGCCCGATGCGGTTCGGCCCGCTGCCCAGAATGATGATCTTCTTCTTCTCGGTCGGCGTGGCTTCGTCTTCGTCTTCGTAAGTCGAGTACAAGTATGGCGTAAAGCTTTCGAATTCCGCCGCGCATGTGTCCACGCGCTTGTACACCGGGATCACTCCGTGTTTCTTGCGCAGGTGCCGAATCTTCTCCTGACCCTCGAGCCGCCAAACATTGGCCAGTCGCCCATCGGAGAAGCCCATGCGCTTGGCCTCGCGCAGCACCTCGGTCGGAATCGACTCGATCGGATGCTTCTCCAGCTCCAGCTGCATGTCGTTAATTTCCTTGAGCTGATAGAGGAACCACGGATCCATCGAGGTCATCTTCGCGACCTGCTTCACCGTGTGACCCTGCCGCAGTGCGTACTGCACATACGCCAACCGCTCCGGGTGCGGCGTCACCAGCCGTTGCGTCAGGATCTTCGGCTCAATCTTTCCGCCGCCCACGCGCTTTCCGGTATCGAGTGAGCGAACGCCCTTCATCAGCGCTTCCTTGAAAGTGCGCCCGATCGCCATCACTTCGCCGACCGACTTCATTTGCACCCCAAGGTTCTCGTCCGCTCCAGGAAACTTTTCGAACTGCCACTTCGGAATCTTCACCACCACGTAATCGAGCGTCGGCTCGAAACACGCCGGAGTCTTCCGCGTAATGTCGTTGGGGATCTCGTCGAGCGTGTAGCCGACGGCAAGTTTCGCCGCAATCTTCGCAATCGGGAAACCTGTGGCCTTCGACGCCAGCGCCGACGACCGCGAGACGCGCGGGTTCATCTCAATCACCACCATGCGCCCGGTTTCAGGATTCACTCCAAACTGAATATTCGATCCGCCCGTATCCACGCCAATCTCGCGAATCACCGCGATCGAAGCATCGCGCATGGCCTGGTACTCGCGGTCGGTCAAAGTCTGCGCCGGGGCCACGGTAATCGAATCGCCGGTGTGCACGCCCATGGGATCGAAGTTCTCAATCGAGCAGATGATGATGACGTTGTCCTTCGTGTCGCGCATCACCTCAAGCTCGAATTCCTTCCATCCCAGGACCGACTCTTCAATCAGCGCCTCGTGTACGGGAGACATATCCAAACCGCGGGTCAGCACCTCGACCAGTTCTTCGCGATTGAAAGCGATGCCGCCGCCCGTGCCGCCCAGCGTGAACGACGGCCGAATGATGACAGGAAATCCAATCTTGCCGGCGAACTCCAGCCCATCTTTTGTGCTGTTCACCAGCGCCGACTTGGGCACGTCGAGCCCAATCTTCTGCATCGCGTCTTTGAAGAAGAGCCGGTCTTCGGCTTTCTTGATGGCCTCGACGTTCGCGCCGATCAGGATCACGTTGTACTTTTCCAGCACGCCGCCGTCAGAAAGTTCAATCGCCAGGTTGAGCGCAGTCTGCCCGCCCACGGTAGGCAACACGGCAAAACCCGCGCCCGGCGACAGTTCCCGCTCGATGCGGATAATCTCTTCCAGATACTCCAGCGTGAGCGGTTCGATATAAGTGCGGTCGGCAATCTCCGGGTCGGTCATGATGGTCGCCGGATTAGAGTTGGCCAGCACGACTTCAAAGCCCTCGGACTTGAGCGCCTTGCAAGCCTGCGTGCCGGAGTAATCAAACTCCGCCGACTGCCCAATAACGATGGGCCCGGAACCGAGAATCAGGATCTTCGAGATATCAGTGCGTTTGGGCATTGAAGTCAGTTGTCAGCTGTAAGTTGAGACAGGAGAATCGGCGCAGTTTCAGTCAACGATTACCCACTCCTCCCACTTCACCTCGTTAGTGTTTTTGTCGACCGTGATTCTACTGAAAGGTTCACAGTCTTGCCTGACGTAGCTTTTGTCCACGATACGATTAACCAAAATCGGTACATTTACCTGTTTCGTCTTGAGATCGAACGAGAGGAAGTAGCGCCCACGTTCAAGATCGAGCACCCTGAAATGTCCGAAGGCCTCAGTTCTGCCCTTGGCCTTCAGATTCAAACCTTCGCAGCATCCTGCCTCCGGATCGGCAACCGCAAAAACCGAGAACGGACGGCCCGAGACTTTTGCTCCCTTCGCTTTGATTTCTGAGCAAAAGCTTGATGCAACCGGATGCCATCCTTGGGCGCGCACCACAACCGAGCAGACAATTAAGAATGAGGCTATGAGTACGAGCCTCATGGCCTAAACTCCTCCATCATCTTCGTGAACTCCTTAAACAGATAATGCGAGTCATGCGGCCCCGGCGCAGCCTCCGGGTGATACTGCACACTAAACAGCGGCAAGTTCCGATGCCGCAGCCCTTCCAGAGTCGAGTCGTTCAGATCGATGTGCGTCAGCTCAACTTCACTCTGCGGCAGCGAATCCGGATCGACCGCAAAGTTGTGGTTGTGCGCCGTGATCTCAATCTTTCCCGTCTTCAACTGCTTCACCGGATGGTTCCCACCATGGTGTCCAAACTTCAGCTTGAAAGTTTTCCCGCCGAGCGCGATCCCGGTCAGTTGATGTCCCAGGCAAATCCCAAAGATCGGCATCCGTCCCATCAGCCGCCGAATCGAATCCACCGCATAAGTACACGGCTCCGGATCGCCCGGCCCATTCGACAGAAACACTCCATTCGGTTTCAGCGCCATCACATCTTCCGCCAGAGTCTGCGCCGGGACCACGGTCACCCGGCAGCCCTCACCCCGTAACTTACGTAGAATGTTTTGCTTAATACCGAAATCGTAAGCCACCACATGAAAGCGTGCCGGCTCGTCCTTCACGCCCACCTGCGCCACCGGCTCGTGCGAGCGCTCGCCAACTTCCCACACATAAGGCCGCTTCGTGCTCACCTCTTTGGCCAGGTCGGTGCCGTCCATCTTCGGAATCGAATTCGCCTTCGCCACCAGCTTCCCGGCGTCGCTCTCGATGGTCGACACCACGCCGCGCATCACCCCGTGATCGCGCAGATGCCGCACTAGCGCCCGCGTATCGATATCCGACAGCACCGGCACCTTGAATTGCTCCAGGTACTCCTCAGCCACCTGCTGCGAGCGCCAGTTCGAGCTCACTTTCGAGAACTCGCGCACGATGAGCCCTTCGATCCACGGACGCGTGGCTTCGTTATCTTCCTGGTTGGTTCCGTAGTTGCCGATCTGCGGGTTGGTCAGGACAACAATCTGCCCTGAATAAGAAGGATCGGTGAAGATTTCCTGGTATCCCGTGATGGAAGTATTAAAAACGACTTCGCCGTAGCATTCGCCTTTGGCGCCGTAGCCTTTGCCTCGGAAGACTCGCCCGTCTTCCAGCGCAAGGATTGCTTGCATTCTCGCTCCGGGGAGTGGATTTTAGAGATTTTATCAGGGATTGCCCTCAGGGCCAAGCGCGGAACGCAGCTTCCGTAATAAAATTTTCAGTTGCTAAGAATTTGCAACCCTCCGGCAGATCACTGCCCCACCGCCGCCAGAATGTAGTCGGTCAGCAGCTTGTCAGTCTGCTCGTGCATGCCGTGCGTGTTGTAATTCGTGCTGGTGATAACGACCGCCAAATCCAGTTCCGGAAACACCGCGACTTTGTTGCCGCCATTGCCGCTCATGTAAAACGCCGGATAGCTCTTTCCCCCAGACTTGAAGGACTTGAGCCACCAAAGATAGCCATATTCCGTTTCGTTATCGATGTGGGCATGCGGCTGGGTCGACGTTCTTACCCACGCTTCATCGACAATTCGCTTTCCCTGCCAGCTCCCACCGTTCAGATAAAGCTGCGCAATCTTCAGCAGATCGCGGCTCGTCAGCCGAAGTCCGCCTCCGGTCTGTGGGATGTTCAACGGCGAATACACCCACTGCGCATCCGTAATCCCGAGCGGCCCAAAGAGTTTCTCCTGTGCATAATGATCCGTGCGCACTCCCGTGGCCTTCTGCAGCACTTCGCTCAAAACAAACACCCCCCCAGTGCAGTAGCTGAAATATCTTCCGTAAGAAGGAGGAGCGACTTGTTCTCCCACATGCATCCGCCCGCGAATCGGCAGGTCGAGGATAAACTGCGCCCAATCTTCCACCACGTACATCCGCTCCTCGTTGCCTCGCGAGGCATCGTTCCAGTCATCGCACTCCAGCGGCGAACTCATAGTGAGGAAGTCTTCCACCGTGATCTTGTCCTTGCGCGGATCAGGGTTCTGCAGCCTGCGCGCATGTTCCGGCAGCAACTGCAGCACGCGCGCATCGACGTTGCTCAATTTCTTTTCGCCAATCGCAATACCCACCAGCACGTCGGTGATGCTTTTGGTCGCCGAACGAGTGTCGCGCAGCGTGTTGGCGTCACCATCGAAATATCCCTCATAGATCAACTTCCCGTGCCGCGCAATCAACACGCTGCCGATCTTCTTGAAATCCCCGCCACGGATCGCGCTCTCCATGTCGGCAAGCGACTTAGGCGAGAGTCCTACTGACTCCACGGTCTCTATGGACCACCCGTCATTCTTGTGCTCCGGGGCGACTCCGCCAGCCTGGGCGCAGACCAAAGGCATGTTCCCCCCAAAGCCAAGCAGCAAAGAGAAGACGATCACGCTGGAAGCGCGCATTCGCAAAATCCTCCAGATCTAAGACGGATGGAAAACAGAAAAGGTAGGAAACTGGCAAAACACCGGGCACTGTGTACTAGGTACTAGGTACTAGCAACTAGCCACTACCGCACTCTGCCAAGCTTATCCATCGGCCAATACCCAAACACGGCCTTGCCATAGATATAGCTCTGGTTCACCGGCCCAAAATCCCGGCTGTCGTTCGACATCGACCGATGATCCCCCAGCACAAAGTAGCAATGCGCCGGCACCAACGTCTCCGGATACGACCGCGAGTCGGCATAGGCGGGCGGAACGTAGTCCTCATCCAGCGCCTCGCCGTTCACATACACCTGCCCGCCATCGATGCGGATGCGGTCTCCCTCCGCGCCGATCACGCGCTTGATGTAGCTCTTCGAAGGATCGCGCGGGTAACGAAACACCACAATGTCCCCGCGCGAAATCGGCTCCAGCCGGTAGACAAACTTGTTGACGAAGATTCGCTCCTGATCTTCGAGCGACGGCATCATGCTCGTGCCCTCCACCTTCACCGGCTGGTAGATGAACACAATGATGAACGCCGAGATCGCCAGCGACAGAATCAGGTCGCGCAGCCACACTCCAAACGCCGGACGCAGCCGTACTCCAGCGTTTGCCTCCGCCGCTCCCGGCCGCGAAAGCGACGGCCCCTGAATGTCTCCTGATCCCATGCTTGGCGTTTCGGGCATGCCGAATTCCTATTGTATACGGATCACGTCACATCACTGAAGCGAGTGGCAAGTTGCAGGAATCTTCATCTTGCGTGTCGAACGCCGGCGCTGTAGGATCATCCAGCCCATCCTCCCCGAGGGTTGCCGTTCCGAAAGAGCATTTCCATTTCACCGAAGGCCAAACGCTCATGACTCGCGGATCGACTTCGTTTCCTGCTCTCTGCTTTGCCATATTCTCAGTCGCCAGCGTGCTTCTCGCGGGCGCGCAGACCGAGTCGGTCATTCACAGTTTCCGAAGCACTAGCGTGTTCGACGGCGTAGACCCGACGAACGGGGTCGTCGCCGACAGCAGCGGGGCGCTCTACGGCGTAGCCTATGGTGGTAAGTACGGTGCGGGGGTCGTTTATAAGCTGGTACCCCCAGCCGTCCAAGGTGGCGCATGGAAACAGTACATTCTCTACGCCTTCATGAGCAATTACGACGGCGGCAGCGACGGGTTGGGCCCAAGCGGCAGCATTGTTCTCACCAAGCGCGGCAAAATCTACGGCACCACGCTGGCCGGCGGGCAATATGGCGTTGGGACAGTGTATGAGCTGTCGCCGCCCACACAGTCTGGAAGCCCTTGGACCGAGACCATACTTTACAGCTTCTACGACCTTACGACCGATCCAATGCCTTCTGGCGTGGTCGCTGGTCCCAAGGGTGAGTTGTACGGCACTACTTCCTTCGGAGGGACCTACGGCGTGGGGAGCGTTTTCTCGCTGTCGCCCCCTGCCCAGCCTGGCGGCCCTTGGACTGAGGAGGTTATCTACAGCTTCAACAGTGGCGACACCGTCCCCCAGGGGCATCCCGTCGGCGTCATTGCGGGCGCATCGGGAGCGCTCTACGGAGCGACCAGCTCTATCAGCGAGAATAACGATGGAGTGGTGTTCCAGCTCATCCCGCCGTCCGGTGGCAAGGGCGCGTGGAGGGAGAAAGTCCTTTACGCTTTCGCGGGCCAGCAGGGCGACGGCGCCCAGCCGTCCGGGGCGCTGATCTTCGACAGCAGCGGCGCGCTCTACGGAAGCACGCTGGAGGGCGGCCAATTCTATGCTGGTACGGTCTACAAGCTCTCACCACCCATCGTGCGGGGCGGAGCTTGGACAGAGAACGTCCTTTACTCCTTTTCCGGGGCTGACGGCGGCGGCTTTAATCCATTCGGCTCCCTGGCGTTCGATGACACGGGGGCGCTGTACGGAGTAACCCAGTATGGAGGCATCGAATCCTGCGGCGATCTCGGTAACGGTTGCGGCATCGCGTTCGAGCTCAACGCACCGACTCAGGGCGGAGCGTGGACGGAGCAGGTATTGCACAACTTCGCAGGCGGGAACGACGGTGCTTATCCTCAAGCCCCGCTTCTCGTCTTAGGCACGACAGTTTACGGTACGACCTTGGATGGCGGTACGGGGCTGTGCCAGGACAACAATGGGTATGGTGTCGGCTGTGGCACGGTGTTCCAGATCATGCAATAGCTCGAAAAGGGAGACGGACTACCATGAGAAGCTCATTAGCAAACTGCCCAGAGCGCACATGTTTCTCAAACGCCCTCTTTATTGCTCAATGCGCGATGACGTGGCTGGTCTACTTGCTCATGGTCGTGGCTTCTTCGGCGGCCTCCGCCCAGACCTTTGCAGTGCTGCACAGTTTCAACGGGGGCAGTGATGGCAGCTACCCAGCGTTCGAGACGCTGGCACAGGGCCGGGATGGCAATCTCTATGGCACCACCGGCTATGGCGGGACGTCCTCCAACGGCACTGTATTTCGCATTACGCCCCAAGGATCCCTGAGCACCCTTTACGACTTTGACGGGACCGACGGCTCTTCGCCCTACGCGGGCCTCTTGCTGGCTACGGATGGCCGCTTATACGGAACAACGCGCCTCGCGGGCACGTCGGGATCCGGCGTGGTCTTTAGGACGGGCGCTGGGGGGCAACTTGTTGTGCTCTCGAACCTCGGCGGCTCCGATGGAACTTACCCGATAGGACCCGTCGTGCTAGGGACCGACGGAAGCTATTACGGAACAGCCGAGACGGGCGGACCCAAGAACCTCGGGACTGTGTTCAAGCTAACGGCAAATGGAACAGTAACCACCCTCCACACCTTCAAAGGAGCGGACGGTGAGTGGCCGGTGGGCGGCCTTGTGTACGGACCAGACCACGCTTTCTACGGCGTCACGTTCGCCGGGGGCACATCAGACGACGGAACTATCTTCAGAATCACATCGTCTGGCACCTTCAAGACGATCTACAGCTTCGACGGCTCTCAGGGCGGGGGCCCTGATGCGGCTCTCGTTTTGGCCAGCGACGGAAACTTCTACGGCACCGCGTTTGGCGGGGGTGCATCTGAGAACGGAACTGTGTTCAGGCTCACCCCGACTGGTGCCGTAACGGTGATGCACAGCTTCGATTACAGTGATGGGGCGGCCCCGCAGGCCAACCTGACCCAAGCTACCGACGGCAATCTTTATGGCGCAGCATACATCGGTGGCGCGTCGTTGGCCGGGACGCTCTTTTCAATCACGACCGGCGGCACCTTCACCGTGCTCTACAACTTTGACACCACAACGGGACAGGGCCCTTATGGTTTGGTTCAACACACCAACGGCAAGCTGTACGGCACTACCGATGAAGGGGGATCAAGAGGGGCCTACGGCAGCTACGGAACCGTTTTCAGCCTGGACATGGGGCTCGGTCCCTTTATCACATTCGTTGTTCCTTTCGGCAAACCGGGGCTAAGAGTGCAGATTCTAGGCAACGGCCTGACGGGTGCAACCGGTGTAAACTTCAACGGCGTGCCTGCCTCGTCCTTCGAGGTTGTTTCCGATACTTTCATGTGGGCCGTCGTTCCCCAGGGCAGTACTAGCGGCCCGGTCCAAGTGACGGCCCCCAGCGGCACACTCACCAGCAACCTAAGTCTCCAGATGTTGCAATGAGATGGAATAGCGTGGCCCAGGCTTTTGATCTCGCGTATACGGCCAACAGGGTGGGTGCCCCGTCCTTCGCGCTGCGAAGGGCGGGCACCAGAAATGCTTGAAGCGGCGCAGCCTAAGCGCTCGGGCAGTGTCCCGCATCTTGGGTTAAAATAAACCATCCAGGAGACCTGCATGACGCCGAGCCGCCCGCTCCAACTCAAGTACATCCACCGCGCCCTGACCCTGATTTTTCTCTTAGCCGTGACGCTGACCATGTCGGCGCAATGGGCCGCGCAGGACGAAGAAGGAACCGGCATCCCCGCCTACAACGCCGGTCCTCCGCCCAAAGGAACCAAGCTGCCCGCCATCCTTACCAAGGCCGACCTCTGGGGAGCCGACGCGCAGCATCCCTACCAGACTCACGCTTATGAGTTGGCAGCGAAGATTCCGACCGTGCTCCACCAGCAGCCCTGCTATTGCTATTGCGACCGCATGGGCCACAACAGCCTGCATAGCTGCTTTGAAAACACCCACGGCGCGCGCTGTGGCACCTGCCTGAAGGAACTCTACTACTCCTATCAGCAGCACCAGAAAGGCAAGACCGCAGCCCAGATTCGAGCCGGCATCATCAAAGGCGACTGGAAGTTCATCGACCTGGATGCAGCCGTTACCATCAACTAGGCTCTAGTACCCAGTACCGAGTACCTGGTGCCGAGAACAATCCGTCTCAGAGGCATTCCTATCAGCTGTTCGCGCACGTTTGCTCGGTACTGGTAACTCGGTACTAGGTACTGGGTACTGGACGAGTTGTTAAGCTAGACTCTCCACTCAGAGAGAAATCCATGCTCCCCACTTCCCTAAAGCGGCTGTTCTGCGTGACCTGCTGCATTTTCGCTTTCCTCTATGCGGCGACCGCGAGTGACACCTGGCACGTTCCCGGAACGCCCGCCGTCATTGCACAGGATTTTCCCTTCAACAACGGCAAGGTGCACCTGGCTGGCAAGCTATACTTGCCCGCCACCGGCGACCACTTGCCCGCGGTGGTGGCCCTGCACTCCGCCCTGGTGCCCAACCGCGACGCGGCGCTTTATCGGCACCTGTACGAAGGCTTGCCCGCCATGGGCATAGCGGTCCTGCTCTACGATCGCCGGGGCAGCGGCGGATCATCCGGCAGCCTCAAAGACAGCGACTACGATGCCCTCGCCAGCGATGCCGTCGCCGGCCAGCACGCGTTGTCCGCGGTCTCACGCATCGATCCCAGGAGAATCGGTTTCTGGGGCCTGAGCCAGGGCGGGTGGCTGGCTCTGCTCGCAGCCAGCAGCAGCCCTGACGCTGCCTTCGCCGTCGTCGTGTCGGCTCCACTCGTCACGCCGGAAAAGCAAATGCAATTTGCCACCGCCAATCTGCTCACTGTTCGTGGCTACTCGCAGTCGGCCGTGATGAGCATGCTGACCGCTCGAAAGGCTTGGGCCGATTACATGCATGGCACCGCCTCGCGCGCCGCAGCTGCTGCCGCCCTTCGCCAGGTCGAAACCCAGCCGTGGTTCGAGCTGGCTTTTCTGCCCAAGGCGGATGAGCTTCCCGCCGAACACGATGACAATTCGTGGCGCAGGGAAATGGATAACGACCCGGTAGTGGCCGTTCGCAAAATCAGCGCTCCTCTGCTTTTTCTCTACGGTGGAGCGGACCCCTGGGTGCCCGTCGCGCAGTCGGTGGATCAACTGCGAGCGCTAGCCGACCAGAGACCCAAGATCGCCTACGCAGTCGTCCCCGACGCCAGTCACGAAATGATGCTCCGCACTCAGGAAAAAATGGATTTCGATGCCAAAAGCCTGAGTGAGGGCTTTCCTCAGGCGCCGGAGTACTTCATGGTCCTGGCGTCATGGCTGAGTCGCGTGCTCAAACCCTGAACACGCCTGTTCCCAAGACCCGCGAGCCACCAAACTGCGCCATGCCCGATTGCACGGCACTCGCGACTCACAACTCGCAACTCGCAACTAATTGCCCTCCACCCACCCTTTGAGTGATACTTGACTGGCGGCTCTTCGTACCCAAGAGCAAAGGAGTCCCCATTACGACGAGCACAGGAAAAATTCTTCACATGGCTCAGAAGGCTAACCCAAAGAAACAATCCATCGCGGACGACCCGCGCGTCCTCCAGGCCTTGCAAAATTACGAGGCCGGGTTGCGTGCCCTGCAGGAACACAAATTCGAAAAGGCGAAGCCCTTGTTTGAGAAAGTACTCGCCGGCGCCAACAAAGAGCTCACGGACCGGGCTGCCGTCCATCTCAGCATCTGCAACCAGCACCTCGAGCGCACCACCAGCACGCAGTTCAAGAGCGTCGAAGAGCACTACGACTACGCCGTCTCTCTGATGAACGTAGGCGATTACGTCACCGCCCGCGAGCACATCGAAAAATTGCTCAAGCAGTCGCCCAAGACGGATTTCGTCATCTACGGTTTAGCGGCGCTCGACTGCCTCACCGGTCATGTGGAAGATTCTCTCAAGCACCTGGACGAGGCGCTGCACCTGAATGCCAGCCTGCGCTATCAGGCGCGGAATGATTCCGACTTCCACAACCTGGCCGAAGACCCTCGCTTTACCGAGCTGTTGTACCCGGATCCCGCTGCCGACCTGACTTCGCCGGAAGGCTCTTTCCGGGAAGATGAATCGTTCTAGACGCGCATTAGGCCGGCAACGGAATTCTCGGATGGAAACCAAAATCGCTGATCTGATGTCTCTGGAGCGCACCACGCGTGAGCGTGGCTCGCGCGTAGTCGCCATCGGTGGTGGCACCGGCCTCTCTACTCTGCTCAAAGGACTCAAGCGTTTCGCCCTCACTCCACCCGAGATGGCCCTAGCCCCGCCGGGTTCGCCCATTATTCGCGACCTCTGTGCCGTGGTCACCGTCAGCGACGACGGCGGCTCCAGCGGACGCCTGCGCAAAGAACTCAACATGCTTCCTCCCGGCGACATCCGCAACTGCATCGTTGCCCTCAGCGAGGACGAGGCTCTGCTCTCCCAACTCTTCCGCCACCGCTTCGCCAAAGGCTCGGGCCTGGAAGGTCACAGCTTCGGCAATCTTTTTCTGGCGGCTCTGACCTCCATCACTCACGACTTCTCCGAAGCGGTGCGCCTTTCTTCGGAGATTCTGGTCACCCGCGGCCACATTCATCCCGCCACCACTTCCAACATCGAACTCGAAGCGCTGATGGAGGACGGCTCGCGCGTCCGTGGAGAAACCAAAATCACCGCCAGCAAAGGCCGCATCCGGGAACTGTTCCTCGTCCCCCCCAACGTCGAACCGATGCCTCAGACGCTCGACGCCATTGCCCGCGCCGATATCATCAGCATCGGTCCCGGCTCGCTGTTCACCAGCCTCATTCCCAACCTGCTGGTGCATGGCATCGCCGACGCCATCGTCAACTCACCGGCTACCAAGGTTTACATCTGCAATCTGATGACCCAGGCCAACGAGAGTCTAGGCCTCACCGCGGCCGATCACATCCGCGCCCTCAATCGCCACGCCCGCCAGCAGATCTTCGATTACGCGCTCATCAATCGCACTCCCGTTTCCGATAACCTCAAGGCCAAATACGCGCTCGAAGGCGCATGCCAGATCCTCGCCGATCTCGACGCCATCGAAGCTTTGGGCGTGATTCCAGTTCAGGGCGACTACTTGGACGAGGGTGACGTTGCCCGTCACAACACCTCCCGCGTCGCCAGCGACCTCATGCAACTTGCCCCGGCAACCGGCTCAGATCACAGGAGCCGCTCCGGCGCGCAGGGGGCGTCCGATTAGCTGCCAATCTGGCAGTGTCATCCTGAGCGGAGCGAAGAGCCTGCCCCGAGCGACGCCGAGGGGACCCCATACCCGGCGCGAACTGCCACACGCTCTGCGGGGTGTTCTTACCGCTGCCTCTTTATTCCGTGTTCCCGGCTCCCGCACCTTGCCAGAACCGCTAGAATATATCCTTATGCAATCAGCGAAGAATGCCTTACGCCTGCTTGTGCTCCTGCCAGTGATCCTCGCCCTGCCCGGCCTTGCCTCGGCGCAGAAGGACAAGGATCAGGAGCCCACCGCAGTCCTGAATTTTCTCATCCTGAAAGAAGACAACGGCAAGCCGGTGCGCAACGCCGCCGTGATCATGCATCCCGTAGATCCGCATGGCAAACAGGGCCGCGGCGGACTCGAACTCAAAACCGATGGCGACGGCAAAACCAGCTTTGACGGCATCCCCTACGGCAAACTGCGCGTGCAGGTGCTGGCCTCCGGCTTCCAGACCTTCGGCGAGGACTACGACGTGAACCAGGCCAAGATGAATTTCACCGTCAAGCTGAAGCGCCCCCAAGGCCAGTACTCGATCTATCAGGACCACCCCGAAGAGAAGAAGGACGACAAAAAAGACGACAAGGCACCGCCGCCTGATCCCAACGCCAAGCCGCAATAATGCCAGGCAGTTTCCGGTTTCCAGTTTCTAGTTTCCAGAGAGACGGGTCTGCGCCGCTCTGGAAACTAGAAACCGGAAACTAGAAACTCTTCTTCGAGTAAAATCTGCCCATGCCCTACCTTCTCAAAACCGAGCCCACCGTATATTCCTTCGCCAACCTGCAGCGCGACGACACCACCATCTGGGACGGAGTCACCAATCCCGTGGCGCTCAAGAACCTGCGCGCCATGAAGCCCGGCGAACAATTAATCATCTACCACACTGGAAATGAGAAGAGCGCTGTGGGAACTGCAACAGTAGTGTCAGTCGATGCCACCGATCCCAAGAATCCGCAAGTCAGAATCAAAGCGGGCAAACCGGTGGCCAAGCCCGCGACGCTGGCCGAGATCAAGGCAAACAAGCTATTCGCCGATTCTCCCCTGGTGCGCCAGGGACGCCTGAGCGTCGTTCCCTTGACCGAGAAACAATACAAGCTGCTCACAGAATAATCAGTAGTGCTCAGTTTGAATCTATTCTCCTAGGAGGGCGTCATCCCGAAACGCGGCGTACTTCAGCCGTGTGAGAGCCTGCCCTGAGCTTGCCGAAGGGGATCTCCCATAGATACGGCCAGTGAGAGATCATTCGCTTCGCCTGAAAAACGGCTGCACTCAGGATGACCCCGAACCATTGGCCGAAAAATTCAAACTGACCCACTACCGAACAATTACTTTTCTTGACAAAAGCAGAACGCCCGCCGGTTCGCCACCGGCGGGTTCCGCGTCTGGTCTGTGCTTACCACCCTTACTGAGGACGGTTGTCTGGAGGTTTAGGCGCGTTCTGGTCGACGTAGCTTTTGTTGGCTACTGGCTGCTTATCGCCATAGTTGCTCGGCGCGTCGTACCTCGAATTTGCGGGCGCGGGCGTCTCGGAGTGGTCGATCGGCTTCATCGCCACCACCTGGTAGTGGCGCATCTTGCGGTCGCCGTCTGGAATTCGCATGTCGAACTTGTCCTTGGAGACCTTGAACTCGCCTTCCTTGCCGATCGGAAGTATCACGGGATGCTTATGATCGAGCGGGCGAATGTGATACTCCATGTCGTCGGTAAGCAGCAAATATTGCGGACAAAGTTTTTCATCGGAATTCACGGACGTGATACCTACCGATGCCCAGACGCTGCCCAACCCGGTCATGCCGTGCTCCTTGGCGCCGCAAGGCACTGCTTCCATCTTCTCGATCATGGCCCGGTTGGCTGGTTTCTTCTTGTCATGCGCAAGTGCTGGCAGCACAAGCAGCAGCGCCAATATGGTGACGAAAAGCGTCTTTGTATTCATGCCAATCTCCATTGCCAGACCTCCTTAACCTTTCCCCGTCCGCAGGCGGCGAACTTAATCGCGAGGGCTGCGCGTAGGCAGCCCCCTCTCATAACCGCCCCACCGTTACTTGGGCTTGGATTCCCCAACCATCTTGGGCGTGCCGTGGGGATCGAACTGTTGCGCCGACCTTATGAAGCTCGCCGGATTCTCGCTCAGTTCCTCGTGAACCTGGGGATGGTCCTTCAGATAATCCCGCAGCTCAGAATGGTTCTCCAGATATTCCTGGTTGTTCGCCAGTGCAGGGTTCTTTGAAAGTTCATCGGCGATCCTGTCATGGCTTCCCATGAACTGGTGGAAGCTGGAGAGCTCCGCGCCCGTGACATCGTGGTCCCGCCGGTCTTCGCGGCGGTCAAACCTCTCTTCCTGGTGCATGAACGCGTTCGGATTTTCCTTGTACTCCTCGCGCACTCCCGGGTGCTCCGCCAGAAACTGCTGCAGCGCCGGATGGTTCTGAACAAACTCCTTGTTGTCCACCAGCGATGGATCCTTCCGCAACTGTTCCGCGATCTCGGGATGGCTATCCATAAAGCGGTCCATGTTCGCCAGTTCACGGCGCGTCACGTCGTTATCTTGATCCTGGCGGCGATCAAACCGTTCCTCCTGGTGCATGAACGCGTTCGGATTCTCCTTATATTCCTCGCGAACTCCCGCGTGCTCCGCCAGGAACTGCTGCAGCGCCGGATGGTTCTGAACAAACTCCTTGTTGTCCACCAGGGACGGATCCTTGCGCAACTGTTCCGCGATCTCAGGATGGCTGTCCATGAACCGGTCCATGTTCGCCAATTCACGGCGCGTCACGTCGTTATCCTCGCGGCGGTCAAATCGGTCCTCTCGATGCATAAACGCGTTCGGATGCTGGCTGATCTCTTCGCGGATTTCCGGATGCTGCTGCAAATACTGCTGCAGCTCCGGATGTTTTGCGACAAAGTCCGGGTTGTTCACCAAAGAAGGATCCTTGCGCAGTTGCTCGGCAATTTCCGGATGGCTGTCCAGGAAACTGTCAAAACTGGCCAGTTGCCTCCGCGTCGCATCGTCCCGGTCCGGGGGCGTCATGGTTTGCGCTTGGGGCGGTTGCGTTTGGGGCGCTTGCGTTTGCGGTGGTTGCGTTTGCGGCGTCATGGTCTGCGACTTACACACCGGCGCAGCCACCACAACGATGGCAAACCCCACCAAAATCAGGCAGTAGCGAATGAAAGAATTTGTGCATTTCATATAGTTGAGGGAACCTCCAAAATCAAGAGTGCGGCCTCCGTTCGGGCCACGAGGAAGGAAATGCAACGTGGGGGCCAATGACTGCACCGCGGGATATCTACTTTGCGCTGCGGAACTTGCGAAACGCCCCGCGAACCTCACGCCCCCGGGGAATGGAATTTCGACACCAGCAGAGGAAAATCGTTATACGGTTTGCACCCTAGGTACCATTGCGTAGGCAAAACCAAACCCGCCCTCGCAAGAAACAAGAGGAAGCGAGGGCGGGGCACTCATACGACATGGGCGGATTTCTTTTCGCAGGAACTTAGTGCGCCTTCGCGTCCCGCTGGATCAGCGCGTGATCCACGAAAAATCCAATCCCCACCGCCAGCGGAATCACGCCAAACGTGGCCGCGATCATCGCATCCGGTTCCTGCCGCCCGATCAGGACAAAGGTCACGATATAGCCGATCGCCCCGGCCACCAGCAGAATTCCCGATCGCCGCGAACGCGCTGCCTCCGACAGTTCCGGTTGCATCGGCACATCGGCTCCGCGCGCAATCGCCGCCATCCGCTCCTCGCTGCGCAGCTTGCGCACTCGAAAGAATGTGTACATCGCCGCCATCGGGATCCCAAAAATCATGATCACTGCTGCCAGTCCCACAAAGTTCCCATCCATAAAAGCCTCCTGAGCTTCGCTCCGCTGGCGCTCCTTTAGCGCCCTCTCACTGGTGGTTACGAAGGCCCGCGAAAAAAGTTCCCGGCTTCCGGTCTGCTCTGCCACTATCCACTTACAAAATTTTGCAAAACTCTCGCGCCGGCTAGCAACCTCGGGCATACCATAAGGTTCTTAGCGATTGTCAGAGGATGCACCTGCATGATGTCTAAATCGGCTCAACCGAACCCGCCGGGGCGCTCCCGGCTGCCGCGCCAGTGCGTCCTTGCCGTCTGCCTCTCGGGCTTGTTGCTCCCGGCTGCTTTGTGCGCGCAAGATAACCGGGAAAAGGTCGACGTCAATGACGTCTCCCGCAGCTTCGTCGTTCACCTGCCCAGGGGCTACGACTCGCAGCGGCGCTATCCAGTCGTCATTCTTCTCCACGGCCGCAACCAGGATGCTGACGATATGGCAAGGCTCACCCACTTCGACCAGTTCGCCGATAAGGACGGCATCATTGCGGTCTTCCCCAACGCCACCCACGGACACTGGAATATCGGAGTGCGCCCCGATCAGCCATCCATGGGCATGCAGCGCCACGGAGGCTACGGGCACCACGGAGGATGGGGCGGCGGTGGCTATCCCGGCGGCGGACAAAGCGGCGGACAAACTCCCGACGAAACCAGGAATCGGCCTGAGCCCGCGGATGACGTTGCCTTTCTCAACCAGATGCTCGATCAGCTCACCCTCAAGTACTCGGTGGATACCCGCCGCATCTACGCCACCGGTTTGGGCGATGGTGGCTTCATGGCCCTGCGCATGGGCTGCTCCATGGCCGATCGGGTCGCCGCCATTGCCGCAGTGGGTGCATCCCTGCCCAAAACCATGATCTGTTTGCCGGCGCGTCCGGTGCCCGCGCTCTTCATTCATGGCACCAATGATCCCATCGTTCCTGACGATGGCGGGACGTACAAACCCGGCCAATTCCACGTGCTCTCTGCTGACGACAGCGCCAAGGCGTGGGCCAAATTCGACCGCTGCGCCGAGAAGCCAGCTCAACACAAACTACCTCCCGCCGACAAGAATTGGAAGGAAACGAAAACCTACACTTTCAGCGGCTGCCAGGACAGTGCTCAGGTCGCGCTCTACAGCGTGAAGGGTGGCGGCCACACCTGGCCCGGCGGCGAGCAGTACACGTCCGAAAAAGAGGTCGGTAAAACCAGCAATGCCCTCAATGCCAACGAAACCATTTGGGGTTTCCTGGTCACCCGTAAAATCGCCGGCGACAGCGGCATAGAAAAATAGCGCTTCCTCTCACTGCAAATTCGAGTGCGCATCGGGATAAAACTTGGCGATCATCCGCCCCGTCATCAGCCCGCCTTCGTATTCCGGAATGATGACCTCGTCCGCGCCCGAATTGCGCATGGCCTGCGCATAGCGCGACTGCCCAGCCCGCGTAATGATGCGCGCCTTCGGGTTCAGCGCCTTCGCCGTCACCGTGATGTATAGATTGTCGGCGTCGTTGTCGATCACAATGCAGACGCCGCGCGCGTGCTCGATTCCCGCAGACTTCAGCACGTCGTGCCGTTTGGCATCGCCCTGAATGGTCAACACTTTCTCTTTCAGCAGTTCGCGGCACAAACCCTCGTTGGTCTCGATCAGCACAAAAGGAATCTTCAGTCGATTAAGCTGGTCCACCACCGTACGGCCCACCTGCCCGTAGCCGCAGATGATGAAGTGATCCCGCAGTTTCTCGATGCCCACATCGTTCACCATGGTTCTCCAGGCCTCCATCCCTTGACGGTTAAAAATCGTGACCGCAACCCGCTCCGCCACCCAGATCTGAAATCCAAACACGCCCGCATATACGAAGATCGCGAACAGCTTGGTCGCGTTATGCACCCGCTTCGCCTCAATGGCGTGCGGATGGATCATCCAGAACAGCGCATCCTGCCAGCTCAGCCCTTCCAGCCGCCGGTACACCAGCACACACATCACACTGAATCCGGCAAACATCACCAGCGGCAGCCATAAGCGGCGCAAGAACAGCAGCAGGATTCGGAGCATGAGGCAGAGATACTACTGCAACTTCGCCCGCATGGCAAAGGAGAGGCCTCCCCAAAAACCGATAGCTCAAATCGCTTTCTTGAATTGCCTCAGAAACGAAAAACCCATCCTCCGCAACCTGCGCGGGGGATGGGACGGCTGGTGCGAAACGTGGGACTCTGTTGGTCTCCAAATGAGTCCGTTCGGGAAGAGCACGCCCCATGCGACTGAGTTCGGAAAGGGCACGGCTTCCAGCCGTGCCGTCCCACTGCCCTAAAGAAGCGGGCTTCAGCCCCTGAGGTGCCTGCTCGTACACTTCACTGGAACAAATTCAAAGTGTTGGTGGCATCGTCCACATAGTAGAGGCCCTGACCCGGCACTTGCACCAGACCGAACAAGGCGCCCGCTCCGGGTGGATTCCCGCTGCTATCCAACAATGTCTTGAAGATCTGATTCCCGTCGGGTGTGGTCTCAACCAGATACCCGTTGTTCCCGTTCACTGTGAGGATGTTGCCGCCCGCCGAAACCGTCAGACCAAGCGGATCGTTAAGGCCTCCACCTTGGGTAACGGTCGCGCCGGTTCCCGCCGAGGTCGCGCGAAATACTGGATCCGGAATCGCCGCCACCCGATTGTTGAGACTGTCGGCGACGTAGAGCATGTTGCCGTTCCGGTTGAGCCCCAGACCGGTCGGCCCGATCACCAGCGCAGCAGGATCGGTCCGCTCGGCAAAGCTCGAGCCGATCACTGTCATCGATTGCAAGCTGGGCATCGTCGCGCGCGAAACACTCAACGTCAACCGCACCACTGTCCCGCCATGCACGATTTTCCCGCCGCCCGCCTGCGTTCCGTTCAACACGTTGGTGACGAACAAATCCGCGCTGCTTCCCTGGTCCAGAGTCGTCATGTCCCACGGGCCATTGATCAGCGAGCCATAGAAAGTCTCCACAACGTTGCCGTTGCTGTCCAGAACCAGAAGACACCCGGCTTGGGCCGTTGCCGACGTTCCGTCGGTCGTCGGCAAGCTGCCCACGATCACCCATCCCGCCCGCAACACCGACAAAGCCGTCGTCAGGCCGACTCCGCCCGGGCACCCCCCCGGCAAATTGTTGGCATCGATCTGGGCAAACAAAGTGTTCGTGCCCTCCGGCGAAATCTGCACGATGGTTGTGCCAGTGCCTTGCAGGTTCGCGCTGCTGTTGAAATTGCTGATCAAAAGGTTCCCTTCAACCAGAGAACCTGTGCTCGCGGGCACGCGCACCAGACCGTACGGGTTCACATCCCCGTTCGCGGGAACGGTCGACGCGACCACGCTGATGCTGCCTGGGTTGTGGGAATGACTCTCCTGGGCAAAGGCCGAAAGGCCACAGATAACAACGAGCGATACGACCACGACGCAAGTTTTGACTTTGTCAATGAGCTTCATGAGGATCCTCCTGAAAGTGCAAACATCGGGTGCCGCAGACTGGGGAACGGCCGCACCCGTAACTCCAGCAGTGTGGAATGACGCAAGGAGAAGATTGTCAGGAGATTGTCAGCGGATTGTTAATTCCCTGTCACTTCTGGCGTCAGCAGCGGTTCGCCGCCGATTTCAGTTCTGACAGATTTCGCCCTTGGCGGCGTAGCTCTTCAGTTCTTGGGTGGAACAGCGCCGTGGTCTTTGGGTGGCGCAGCGCTTTCAGCGCTGCGGTAGGAGCCGCCTTCTGATTGAGGGCTTTAGCCCCCGAGGTACCTCGATCTTCACCGAATCCCGCCCGCCGTCACCGAATCAACTGTCTTAATTCCCGCCGCAATATTTTCCCCGAAGCCGTCTTGGGTACGACCTCCACAAAATGCACCTCCCGCGGCTGCTTATACCGCGTCAACCGGTCCGCCACAAACGCGCACAACTCCTCTTCCATTTTCTTGCCGGTGGCAAACCCTTCGCGCAATGCAATAAATGCCACCGGAATCTCACCCGCCGCCGCGTCGGCGCGTCCCACCACTCCACACTCCCGCACCGCCGGATGTTCCAGCAGCACCGCCTCCACTTCCGCCGGCGCCACCGGAAATCCCTTGTACTTGATCATCTCCTTGCGCCGATCGACCACCCGATAAAATCCTTCGGCGTCGCGCGTAACAATGTCCCCCGACCAATACCATCCATAGCGCAGCGCCGCCGCAGTCGCCTCCGGCTCTTTCCAGTAACCCAGCATGAACTGCGGCCCGCGCATCACCAACTCTCCCGGCTGGCCGGTTGGAACCTCCGCCGTGTCCGCCGCAGATTTCTCCACATCCGCCTGCCCAATCACCCGGCACTCCGTCTGCGCCAGCGGATGCCCAATCGAATCCGGCCGGTACAATTCCGGGTTCAGAAATCCTACATGCGTCACCGGGGAAGCTTCCGTCATGCCATATCCCTGGCATACCAGAATCCCCGTCAGCGCCGTAAACCTTCGCGGCAGATCCGGCGCCAGCGGCGCCGCTCCCGACTTCACCCAATGCACTTTGTGATCGCGCGGAAACTCTCCCGCCTCCGCCGCCAGGCACAGCGCGTTCATCGCCGGAGGCACCAGCGGCATCATGGTGATCGCCTCCTCCGTGATCAACTGCGTAACCTGCGGGACGCCAAAGCGCGGCATCAAAACCAGCGTCGCTCCCAGCATCAGCGCCGGATTGAGCATCACATTCAGTCCATAAATGTGATACAGCGGCAGGAAGCACAGAATATTGTCGTTGCAATTCAACTGGGTCGCGCCCGGCCCCAGAAACTGGTACACGTTGGCGACCAAGTTGTAATGCGAAAGCATCACGCCCTTGGGCAGCCCGGTCGTGCCGCTGGAATAAGGCAGCGCCGCCAAAGTTCTTTCTGACGATTCCTCTTGCCGCGGCAGCGTCGCGCTCACCGGCTTCAGCAGATTGGAAAACGCTTCCGCGCCGCTTCCCTGCTGCCGTGTCGCGTAAACCCGTCGTAGATTCGGCAACCCGCCAAGATTAATGCCCTCAATATTCGTTCCATCCGTGATCAGGAAAACGGCCCCCGAATTCCCCAACTGATGCCGCACCTCGCGCTCGCGATAAGTCGGATTCAGCAGTGTAGGAATCCCTCCAGCCAAAGTTGACGCGTGAAACGCCGTGCAGAACTCCCACGAATTGGCCAGAAAAATGGCAACCACTTCTCCCGGCTTCAATCCCGCCGCAACCAACCCGCGGGCCAGCTGTTCCACCGTTTCTCCATATTGCGCGTAGCTCAGCCGCCGCCCGCACGAAGTATCCACCAACGCAGTCTTCTCAGGATGCTTGCGGCACGATGCCAGAACCGCATCATGCAGAAACAGGTTGTGGGGATCGGCGTAGAGCTCGGTACGCAACATGGCGGGAACGATTGTAGCGGATAAGCCCGAAGGTCGGTTGTTCGAGAGGCTTGAACTGACGCGTCATCTGCGGCCAGCGGTCAGCTGCGTGCTTAGCCTCGACATCAGTCATCGGCCACCAGCGATCTGTCGGCCCGAAACTGTGCTCGCCCCGGTCCCGGTCTAGATACGAATCACAGGCTCGCCGCTACAGCATCCCGCCAGTCTTTATTGCCAGAACATTCAACGCCATCTCCAGTTTCGTGATGGCCTCGCCGAGTTCAGGATGGCTCTTTCCGACCTTCTCTTGCAGGGTCTTCAGAATGTGTTGAGCACTTGCAATATGCGCCGCTGCCTGGGTTGGATCTTGCTCGGGATCACGCTTACTATGTGCATCCATGGCTACTCGCTCCCTTGTACTTCTCATCTACACCGCGTCTGCCACCCATTTTACGCATCCGGCCGCATCGGGGATATGTTGGCGAAGCACATTGGCCGGTTCCACTTGCCAGCTTGCGCAGAAACTCCCGCTCGTCCACGGGCACTTGAAAGACCGGGACGCGAAGCAGGGCGGCCGCAATCCTCCGCCCCTCGCCTTGCCTCACCCCGCGCTAGCCACCGGCACCCGCGCCCGCGCCGCAAATCGCTCCGACCAACGAATCCTCCCGGTAGCCTGCATCACCACAAACAGCGTGATGATATCGATGATCGTGATGGCCAGGCCCGTGAATCCCTTCCAGAAGAACGCATACGAGAACAGAACCATGTAGATCAGTTGCGCCGTCCCCGCTTCCAACGCAGCAAACCGCAGTCCCACCACCAGCCGCAGATAACTCACCACCAGCGCCACCGAAACCACCGACGCCAACACCATGGCTGCATGGATCGAAATGTGATCCACCAGATAAGCCAGCAGCAGGTGGAAGGCGAAGAACGCGGTCGCCAGAAAGAAATAGTTCATGGGATGCAGGTCGATGTTGCGCATCGTGGTAATGATGAACATCAGAAAAAAGAAAAAGAACAACGACACCGGTGCGGCATAACTGATTTCCCCCGCCAGCGGCCCCGGTTGCAGCTTCGCAGGCATCGTCATGCCGATCTGGAAACCTGAAACCAGGTTCGAGTATTGCCAGGTTAATTGCCAGCCACCGGGAATAAGCTGTTTCGACGTGGGCGACAGCGTATCGTCAGCAAAGTCGATGTCCCTGAAATTGGTCTGCATCGTGAGCATGAAATCGCGTGCCTGTGCGATGCCGTCGCCCAACTGGTAGCGCCAGCAATCCAGCCCCTGCGAGCGATATCCAACGTGCAGGCCGGCGGTTTCTCCCGGACCCACCGTTGCCCGCCCCACCGTGCCCTGATCGTCAGTTGCAATCGCAACCGCCTGGTCGTTCACCTTCATCTGCAAGGCGTCATACATCGCTTTCTGCGCCGGGAATTTCAGCCGGAAGTCTATTACCTGCGCCTGCGCCGTGTTGTTGCGGAAGGTATAGTCTCCCGCGAAGTCAACCCCATACGTGCTGTACCACAGCAATCCCTTCTGTCGTGGATTCAGGCGAAAGAACACGTGGATCCGGCTCGATTCCATCGGCAGCGGAACCTGTCGCTGCACGTTCTCGCTGTGCACTACGACCTTGCCATTCTCCACTATGGTCGAGCTCACCACGTCAGTGAAAGTGTAAGTCGCGGTCGGCGGAGACTGCTGTTGCGCCGTGCCCCAGGTCGAGGCCACGTGGCCTTGCAATTGCTCATTGCTGCCATACGTGCGCGAGAAAATGGTCGCACCCAGAATTACCCACGCAATCGTGGTGCATACAAAGATGAACGCCAGTGCCAGAATTTGTCGCAGCAAAAGATTTCCTCCTCCAGCGATGGATCGCACTGATTCCATTGCAAGGAGGTTGCCGCCGCAGATGCACTGAGATCAAGCAGCTTAGCGTCACCTGACCCGCATAAGCGTGTCAGGCGAGACACGGGTGTGTCAGCTGATAGACATGTAGAAATGAGGTCAATGGGTGATCCTAGCTGGCCAGCCTTCTTAGAAACTCCTGCTCATCCATGCGGTACTTGAAGGCCTTGCGCCCGTCGATGAATACGACCGGCACCTCGTCATTGAACTGCCGCCGCAGTTCGTTATCGCTATCCACATCCACTTCCTGCCAGGTAAACCCGCCGCGGCGCGACAGCTTCGCCAGGCTCTCCTTCACCACTTCGCAGAGGTGACAACCCTTGCGCGAATAAACCACCACTTGGCGCGAATCTGACACGTCGCGATTGTACTGGTGCAGCATCACCCTCTGGCAAGAAAAAAGAGAACGTGCCTCTGCTCGAATGGTCATACCACTCGACCCGCATCTCACGCCATAAATTTCAGGAGTAAAATCCCAAAATGCCTGCCACCGATCCCAAACCTCTGCGCGGCAAAGCCTGCCTCATCACCGGCGGCGCCAAGCGTCTCGGACGCGCCTCCGCCCTCGCCCTCGCCCAGGCCGGCGCCGATGTCGCCATCACCTTTCGCAATTCCGCCCGCGACGCCCAGCACACGGTCGTCGACCTCTCCAGCCTGGGCGTGCGTGCCTTCGCCCTGCACTGCGACATCACCGACGAAGCTAGCGTCAAGTCCATGATGAAAGAGGTCGGCCGCGAGCTCGGCCGCATCGACATCCTGGTCAACAACGCCGCCAACTACGCCACCGCCGACTTCGAGCGCCTCACCCTCCGCCAGTGGGATGCCATGTTCGCCTCCAACACCCGTGGCCCATTCCTGGTTTCGCGCGAAGCACTGAAGTGGATGCGCCGCAAACGGCCTGCATCGCGCTCACAAAAAATCGAGCCCAAAATCATTCACATGGGTTCCCTCGGAGGCCTGCGTCCCTGGCCCACGCATGCGCACTACTGCTCCTCCAAAGCCGCCCTGCACATGCTCACCAAGGTGATGGCTAAGGCTCTGGCCCCGGAAATTGCAGTCAACGCGGTCGCGCCCGGCATGATCGATCTCGGAGAGAAGTCGGCCGCAGCCTTCATGCGCCGCATGGCCAAACAAACTCCCATGCAGCGCAATGGGACGGGCGATGAGATCGCCGCCGCCGTACTGTTCTTCGCCACCGCGCCCCAGTTCATCACCGGCCAGATCCTCGCGGTGGATGGCGGTCTGGGCCTCTGAAAGATACGACCGAGATCCTCTCCTCGACAGGCCCGCGAAGGGCACGACCTCAGTTCGTGCCGTTAGCCAAAGGCTCGGGAAGGGCACGACTTCAGTCGTGCCGTTGGCCGTTGAAACCGGTCCGCGCTTTAGCGCCTGAGGTACGCTTTGGCTGTACAAGAAACTCTGGTTTTGGGTGGAGCAGCGCTTTCAGCGCTGCGTTAAAGGCCTTGTTATTAGAACGGGCTAGCCACTGAGGTACGAGCATCCGCCGCCGGTCTAGCCGCGCACACTCTGCCAGAATCACCCCTCCGCCGATGTCGGATCGATCATCCGCTTCACTTCCGATACCCGGTTCGCCGGAAACCCGCCCTGCTTCGCATGTTCCCGCACCATCGCCTCATTGGGCGCAATATAGATGCAATAAATCTTGTCCTGCGTCACGTAGCTCTCCACCCACTGAATCTGCGGCCCCAAGTTCTTCAAAACACTGCACGACTTCTGCGAAATTCCGAGAATCTGGTCCTGCGTCAAGCTTCCCGCATTCGGTATTTCGCGCTCGATGACGTATTTCGGCATTTCCTCTTCCTCCTAGATCAACTGTTGTGGCCGGAAGATTTTATGCCGTGGCGCCGGAAATTGCCACCCGCCCGCAAGATGCTCATGTGGGGACAGCCGCCCTCGCCTGTCCTGTTTTGCCTGAGCCCCGAGCGAAGCCGAGAAGGAAGCCGAAGGAGCTGCCCGGTCGAGCGAAGCTCGACTCGTGCTCCGGCCAGGTCCAAATAGATTCTGGGATGGATTTTACTGCACCTGCGGATCGGAGGAATTTTGCTGTGTCGACACCATTTGTTGGATGTAGCGGCTCTCGTGGACCGGCTTGCAGTCTCCCTCGGTCGGGTCGGCCTCAGACCACGTAAACAACCAGTAAACCCTGCCATCGGGATGCACAGATCGGCGACACCGCCCTTCCAGCGGTTGCACATTCGTTGGCCTGGATAGTTTCCTTGAGGCCAATTTTCTGAGTAGTTCGGTATGCTGGCGGAGCGCCAACCTGAGTTCGGATAAGGCAGGCTTCAGATCGGGATCCAGTCCGCTTCCTCGCGCGGACACAACTCTGGAGCACAACTCCCGGATCCGGTCATCTAAGCGGCGAAATGGCACGATCCAAATCCTGCGGCAAACTGGAAATAGATTCCATACAGCGTTTTCCTTATTCCTGTGCCCGGAAATTCGGTACTCTTAACCGAATGTGAAGCCCGAGGCAAAGCCATGTGGGGACAGCCGCCTCGTGAGCCTGTCCTGAGCGAAGCCGAAGGATCCAGCCGAGCACAGCGAGCATTTCTTGATCGCGCGCCCGGGGCTCCTGCCCGATTACCTGCTGTCTCTTTCTGTCTTATTCATGCTCAAGGTATAGTGGGGCGAATGAAGAAATCCACCAACGCACCCGCTTCGAAGGCTCCCACAGCGCCCCGAGTCGCCGTCGCCATCATGGCCGCCGGCAAGGGCACCCGTCTGAAATCTCAGCTCCCGAAAGTGCTGCACGAAGTCGGCGGCAAGCCTCTGCTCGCTCATGTCATCGAGGCAGCCACCCGTGTCGTCCCGCCCGCCGACGTCTTCGCCATCATCGGCCATGAAGCTGGCCGCGTCCGCTCGGCGGTCGCCCACACCGGCGTCAATTTCGTCCTGCAGTCCGACCAGCGCGGCACCGGCCACGCTCTGATGGTCGCAGAGCCGGCGCTCTCAAATTACGACCACGTCATCGTTCTCTCCGGCGATGCCCCCCAGATCACGCCCCAGACCATCGCCCAACTTCTCAACTACCACCTCGACCAGCAAGCCGCGATGACCTTGCTCAGCGCCGACCTCGATCACCCCACCGGCTACGGCCGCGTCATTCGCAAGAACACCCGCAGCGCCGAGGTCCAAGCCATCATCGAAGAAAAATCCGCCAGCCCCGCCCAGAAGAAAATCCGCGAGATCAACGCCGGCTTCTACGTCTTCGCCGCCCCGCAATTGTTCTCGCACATCCGGCAACTCTCCACCGCCAATCCTCATGCCGAGTATTACCTCACCGACATGGCTAAGGTCCTGCGCCAGGCCCGGCAGCGCGTCGTAGTCTGGAAAACCGGCAACCCGGTGGAAATCCTGGGCGCCAACACCCGCGCCGAACTCTCCTACATCGACTACCAGATGCGCATGCGCAAGTGCCACCAACTCATGGCCGACGGCGTCACCGTCTTCTTTCCCGCCACCTGCGTCATCGACGACGACGTCGCCATCGCCCCCGACACGGTCATCGAACCTTTCGTCCAGATTCTGGGGAAGACGCGTATCGGCTCGGCCTGCCGCATTCGCTCCTACAGCGTGATCCGCGACTCCGAAATCGGCGACGGCGTTCTCATCCGCAACGGCTGCATTCTCGATCGCGCCCGCGTCGAACGCAACGCCGTCCTCGGCCCCTATTCCCATCTGCGTCCCGGAAGCGACATCGGAGAAGGCGCCCACGTCGGCAATTTTGTCGAGACCAAGAAGATCAAGCTGGGCAAGGGATCCAAGGCCAACCATCTCACCTATCTTGGCGACGCCGAAATCGGCGCCGACGTCAACATCGGCGCCGGAACCATCACCTGCAACTACGATGGCGTCAACAAGAACAAAACTGTGATCGAGGACGGAGTCTTCATCGGCAGCGACAGCACCCTGGTCGCACCGGTGCGCGTGGGCAAAGGCGCCTACGTCGGCGCAGCCTCGTGCATCACCGACGACGTCCCCGAAGACGCGCTCGCCGTGGCTCGCGCCCACCAGTTCGTGAAAGAAGGCTGGGCCCGCGAAAAACGCGCCGCCCACAAGCCCAAGTAATCTCTCAAACTCTGTCATCCTGAGCGAAGTTACTGCTTCGCGGAGCGAAACAGTCACGCAGTCGAAGGACCCCTTACCCGCGTGTGCCACCACTGTCCAAGCAAGGCGTCCCTACCACGCTTCTGATTTCTGGATCGCTCATCCAAGGACTGGGCACAGCTTGTGGGATCCCCCCCCAAAAAAAAACACCAAGACCCGGGTTTCCACCGTGTCTCAGTGCCTCCGTGGTAGGTTCTTCTTTCTTAGTGCGACAACGCCGCGAACAACGGCGAATGCATCAGCGACTGAAACTGCGCGTCGCTGTCCTTAAAGTGCATCATAAATTTCTGGCCGTCGGAATCGACTGTAGCCTTGTCCATGGCCGCCTTTTCAATGGGTGTGGCGCTGCTCTTCTTGTACATAATGGCCGCCTTCATCACCATCGACAGCGTCCCCGCGGTCACCGAGTCCGAGGTCACCACCGTCAGATCGAAATTCACACCGCTGGAAAAATCCATCGTATAGTACGAGCCCAGCACCCGCTTCTTCACCGTCTCGTAGTCGGCGATCTTCGCTGCATCGCCCAGCGCCGACCGCATCATATTCTGCGAACCCGCCTGGTCGAGAATGCTCCAGAAGGGCGACGCGTCCACGCTGCTCATCATGTCGGACATGGTCTGGTTCGAGTCCAGGTTCAGGATTTCTCCGTCGCGCGTGTCCAGTCCCGCCTTCACCGCCCCCGGTTCGCCGAACAGCAGCGTGCTGTCGTCCAAAAACGTCATCACAAATCCGCCATCCATAGGATAGAGATTCGCATTGCGGTACTTAGTGGGCTTGATCTTCTGCAGCGTCAGCTTTTTGAGCACGGCCTTCATATTGAATGGCCCGCTGGCAATGCCAATGGTTCTGATCCCTTGCTTGGGCGTGCGGAACGAGGGCAGCGCCAGCGTGTCGATATCTTTGTCGGGATTAATGCCCACGCCCCTCAGCGCACCCTCAAACTCTTTCAAGTTCTCCTGCGAGTCCATCAGTTGCGACTTCAGCGCGGTCGCGGTCGACGAATCCCGCAGCGCCCGGTAGTCCACCGAAATCAACTGCTGCAGTTCGGCGGGAACCACCGCCCGCGCCGACCCATTCAGCGGCATGGCGTTCGCCAGCCCCGCGAACAGCACCACCACCAGCACAGCAGTCAAACCAGTCTTGGCACTTTTCATAACGGCCTCAGTCCTCATAATTCTTCTTGAACTCCGAACTCCTTTATCCACCCACACAAAGAACGGAATTTTCGCTTTATCTTGCGACTTAGATGCGAAGGCAACCCTTCCCGTTACCCGTTCGCCCTATTCTAAGCCAGCCACCAGTTCTCTGCCCGTACAAAGGTGCTAGCCCTGTAACCAGTTTGGGACGGCAGGCCCTCGCCGCGCATTTTTTCGTCCCCGCAGGAGCATCTGGTGTAAGATGCACTCTGGCATTTTGTACGCTACCGCACCTAGACGCCTAAGCCTTCCTGGCGCCAGAGAAATCAGGGAAAACGATTGAAAATCCTACTGTACAACCCTGACAACGGGGTTACGCGCAATTTCATGCCTCACCTCTGGATGTTTCTCCTGCAATCTCTAACCCCGCCCGGCCACGAAGTTGTCCTGATCGACGGTAACGCTCAACCCATGGATGAAGCCGGAATTGCCCGTTACGTCCTCGAACAAAAAATTGATCTGGTCGGCATCGGCGCCATGACCAGAATGATCGCCAAAGCCTATCGCATGGCCGACGCCGTTCGCGCCGCCGGCGTGCCCGTGGTAATGGGCGGCCCTCACGTCACAGAAATGGCGGACGAGGCTCTCGGCCGCGATGGCGGCCCGCGCCACGCCGACGCCGTCGCTCTCGGCGAAGCCGATGAAACCTGGCCCCACATCGTCGAAGACGCTGCCCGCGGAGAACTAAAAGACATCTACGCTCCCGTCGATCCCTTCGGCAAAGAGCGCAAGCCCTCGCTCAAGCCGTATCCCGTAATTCCCTGGGACACCATTGACCTGCAACAATTCAACCTCGTCCCCAAGTCAGCCAAGAAATGGTTGCAGAAGCTCGGCGAAGGTTGGGGAACGTTTCGCATCGTTCCCGTCGAGTCTGGCCGCGGCTGCCCCTACGGTTGCGAGTTCTGCACTGTCACTGGATTTTTCGGCGACTCCATCCGCTTCCGCACCAACGAAAGCGTGGTCAACGAACTCCTGCTGCTGAAGGCGCGAGCCCGCAAAGAGCGCGGCCAGATCGCCGTCTTCTTCATCGACGACAATTTCGCCATCAATATCAAGCGCACCAAATCGCTCTTGCGCGACATCATCGCCGCCGGCGCGCAAGTGAACTGGGTGGCCCAGATCAGCGCCAACCTACTGCGCGATCAGGAACTCGTCGACCTCATCTCCGCCTCCGGTGGCAAGTGGGTCTTCATCGGCATGGAGTCGATCGATCCCGCCAACTTGAAAGATGTCAACAAAGGCTTCAATAAGCCCGAAGAGTACGCCGCCGTCCTGCAGCGCCTCGCTCAGCGCAACGTCTATGCCATCACTTCATTTATATTCGGCATGGACAACGACACCGTGGGCGCAGCCGAGCGCACGCTCGCGCAAGTTCGCACCTGGCCGCCGGGCCTGCCCATTTTCGGCCTGCTCACTCCCTTGCCCGGCACTCCGCTGCTCAAGCGCCTTGCAGCCGCAGGTCGCCTGACTCGCCCCAAACACTGGCAGGAGTTCATCCCCTTCGCCATGGCCCACACTCCACTGAAAATGACCATCGCCGAGGCCCACGCCGAAGTGAACTACGGCTGGTCCCACGCCTACGGCCCGGAAGCCATCGCCCAGGCCGTCGACTCGCTCGACGACCAACCGCTCGGCTACCGCGTCAACATCCTCATCGCGCGCCTCTGCTTCCGCGGAATCTACTTCCCCATGCTCGGCCGCTTCGCCTGGTGGAAAGTAATCTCGGAGAATCGTCAGACCATCTTCAAACTGGCAAAACAGGGCGTCGAAGCCTGGTGGGAATCCCGCACCAGACCAGAGCCAGCGCACGCGACCAGCGCAGGCGACTAGAGCTGTCAAATCGGGCAGGACACGGAATATAGAATGTCATCTACGGCGTGATTTCGATCACCGTTCCCTGTCCTTGGTTTGAAACGCCACCATCGATCCCTCCGGCCAGAGTTGTCCCGTAAAGATCCCCCGCGCCGTCCCAGATGAGCGCACTTCCAGGAAATCGCCCGTCGCCGTTGTATTTTCCGAAGTTGTAGATCACGCTCTCGCTCCAACCCCCGCCGCTGAGAGGAGACAGTTCAAATAGCATCCCATAGTCATACGTCCCGCCACCGCCGGCCGTGGCATACAGATTTCCCTGTTGGTCCCACACCAGTCCCGCCGATGGATTCTCTCCGTCCGGCTTCCCGGTGAACTCGTACAGCACGGTCTCGATCCATTCCCCGCTTCCGGACGGCGTCAATTCAAAAACGGTGCCGCATCCACTCCCGCTGTAGAGAACTTCGCAAGGTCCGCGAACCCCTCCCTGCAGCGTCGTTCCATACAGATTCCCCGCCCCATCCCAGATCAAACTCGCCTGAGGAGTGGCTCCGTCGTTGCCCCTCGTACCTTGAAACGAGTGCAGAATCTTCTCCGTCCATCCCATTCCCGCTGTATAGGACAACTCAAAAGCAGTGCCACAGCCTTGCGGGTTTTGTTCGTGGTCCAGGCAGCCCGCGCTAGTACCGCCGCGCTGCGTGGTCGCATAAAGATTGCCTGCAGCGTCGATCGTCAAGCCGGCTCCCGGGTACGCGCCATCGCTCGGGTATCCGCTGAAGTTGTAGATCACGTTCAGCGCCCACCGCCCGCCACCGCTCTGGGTCAACTGGAAAACCGTGCCCAATCCGTGCGTGCCGCCGTGCGTCGATACTCCATAAATATGGCCGGCCTTATCGAACACCACCCCGCCCACAGCCTGCATGGGCCCGCTCTGCGGATTGAAGCTGACCAGATTCTTTTCCTCCCAGCCACCGCCCGCCTGCGCACTCAGTGCGAACACTGATCCGGCTGAGTACGACCCTCCACCGCCAGTCGTCCCGTACAGATTCCCCACCGTGTCAAAAACTAGACCCGAGGGTTCCTGGGTGTAATAGAGAGCGTTTGACGCCGGACCGAAGCTGTAGATTGGATCCTCTTTCCAGCCTCCATCGCGGGTCCGGCTCATCCTGAATACAGAGCCAACATTGTTCGTACCCCCGTAGGCTGTTGTCCCATACAAATTTCCCGCCGCATCTGCCACCAGGCTCGAGGACGGATCCTGACCGTCACTATAGGGAAAGTTATAAAGCGTGCTCAGGTTCCATGTACCGCCGTGGAGACTGAGTTCAAACAGCACACCATTCGATCCAGGGCTGTCGCTATATCTGGTCGTGCCGAAAATTTCGCCGGCCGATCCCAAAACCAGACCTACCGGTCCCAGGCCATCTGCGTATCCGGAGAAGTTCCACAGTTCGTTCTCCTCCCATTGACCGCTGCTCTGCCGAGTAAGTTCAAACACCCCTCCGCAATAGTTACAACTGCCGCCACCCCCTTCCGACAGAAAGCCGTAAAGTCTCCCGGCATTGTCGAAAGCGGATACGCTTGGGTAGGTCAGATCTAGATAATCGCCATGAAAGGTATAGACCACACTCTCCGTCCATGAACCATTCGATCCCGGTGTCAGTTCAAAAACCACACCGCAACCCCCAGAGAGGTAGCCACATTTCGAGGCGCCGCCCGCCTGCGTGGTGCCATAGAGATTGCCGTCTCGCAGAAGCAAGGAAGCGCTGGGAGTGCTGCCGTCGCTGCCTCCGCTGAAGGCGTACAGCACGTTTTCCGTCCAGATGTCTCCCGATGAAGGAACCAGCTCGAACACGGTACCGTGTTGCGCCACACCACCGTTTTCGGTTGTCCCGTAAACATTGCCCGCTGAATCAACGACTAGGCCGCGGACAAAAGCGCCATCGGTCCCTCCAGAAAACGTGTGCAACTCGGTTTCAGTCCACGTGCCACTTCCAGAAGGCGTCAATTCAAACACGATGCCGGTGCCACTATTGCCCTCGGTGGCGCCATAAAGATTGCCTGCGCTGTCAAACGCAAGCCCGCCCGCCGGATTTCCTCCGTCACTACTCTGAACGTTGTAGATTACGCTCTCGGTCCAGCCGCCTTGTGTATTCGGCGCGAGTTGGAAAACTACACCGCACCCGCCCAGACAGCTCCCTGATCCCCCATATTGCGTCGTGCCGTACAGGTTGCCATCTGCGCCAAGCACCAAGGCCACGGGACTATTTCCCTGCGCGACGCCTTTGAAACTATGCAGCACGGTCTGGGTCCAGCCGCCATGGCCGTTCGGTGCGAACCTGTACACCACGCCAGAGTTATAAGCGCCGCCATATAGCGTGGTTCCATAGAATTTCCCCGACCCATCAGCGACCAGGTTCTCCGGATACTGCCCGTTTCTCACGGAAACGAAGTCGTACAGCACTTTTTCACTCGCGGCCGCGGCGCGGTCCGCGCTCAGCGTCGCTGCGAAGGTGCCCAGGAGAATGGAAAAAAATACGATCCCGCGTCTCATAGAGGCCTCCTGAAGGGGGTGCTGGGCCGGCACGGGGGCTTCGGGGGAATCCGCGCCGCAGAAGCATATCACGGAAAAATTCCGTTCCCACGCTTTTTCATTCCCTCAATCGTCATCCGGATCGCTGGCCGCACCCGTATCCGACGCCAGGCACGTGGCGTTGTTCGCCGGCGGTGGAATGGTCTGAAACTGAATCGCAGCCTGGTTGAAGTTGAAAACATCGGCGAGATTGTCGGCCGGCTTGTCGGCGTAGTTCAGCGACGGCAGATTGAACGTCTTTTCAACAAACTTCAGGATGCTTCCAAAGTCATGCGTTACGTGGGAAACATAACCCGCCCTCGCATACGGCGACATCACGATCAGCGGTACGCGGAATCCATACACATATCCCGACCCCCAGCTGACGCCATCATTGATCACCTGCGGCGCAACATGGTCGTACCACCCTCCCCAGTCATCCCATGTGAGGATGATGGCAGTGTTGGACCAGTACGGACTGTTGCCGATGGCATCAACAATCGAGGTTACCCACGATGGGCCGCATCCGTTGTTGCTGAGGGCGTGGTCGGAGTCGCGGCCCTCGGGAATCACCCAGCTCACTTGCGCGAGTTGATTGTTGGCGATATCGGTCAGGATCTGGGCATTGGCCTGAGTCTGACCCAGAACCACCTTCGGGTTGGTACCCGTCCAATCCGATCCCACGCACTGGGTGGCATTCGGCGGCGCCGCGTTGGGCCCGCACATGTGCTGGATCGCGTCGGGAGCGGTCCAGATCGACCCGGCCGAGGGCGCGTAATAACGCCAGCTGATGTTGGCTGCGTCCAGCAAATCGGTGAGCGTTTGATGCTCAAAACAGGGGTACATCGGCGGCGTGCTCGACTCGCTCCCTGCGGCGTCAATCATCTCAACCGTCTCCGTCGGCGGCGCGATGCAGCCCGCCGCCCCTCCATTCTCAACGTTCTCGGCGGCAAACAGACTGCTGGTCGCCAATGGCGCCGACGTCCCTGAAATAATGAACTGGTGCGCCGGAAAACTTGGCCCCTGGTTGGTCTGGAACATGCGATCGGCGAACGTGTACTGCTGCGCCAACTGCAGGTAAGGCACAACGTCACTCGGAATTACATACATGAACTGCGGGTTTGCGGGCGCACAATTGGTAATCCCCACGCCGCACGATGGCTTGATCAGATCGGCGCCATCCATCTTGCATACGCCTGTAGACGGGTTCAGATCACACATCTTCGTGAAAGAGATGTGGGCATGGTTCAGATCGTAGTTGTCCGGGTTCGCACCCACCGTGCCCAGATCAATCGGGCTCAACTGGATCGTCTGTTGCTGCGAGTTCACCCCCGAGCTGGCGATGTTGTACTGCGAACCGCTCGGACTGGTGCTGCACGCACTACTTTGCCCGTACGGCGGAATGCACAGTCCCTGAAACAGGTTGTCGGGCGCGCGGTTCTCCTGAAAAATAATCACCACGTGCTGGATCTTCGAGCCCGGCGGCGGGACGGTGAAGCTTCCAGTACCACCCCCGCAGCCATTCAGGTTCACGAGAAGCGAGGCGGCGCCAAGCAGCAGGAACGAAACCGGGAACCATGCCCAACGGCTCATGGCGGGTTACCCCCTTGCAAAGCACACTCTTCCAGACCTTCAACTACGAACCCAACCGTGGACTTTTCCACTCGCAGCCGCCCAAATTATTTGGGACTCGACGAGGGGGAAAGCTTGGAAGGCGACCTCGCGCCCGAGTGCGGCTTTGTTGCCTCGACGCAATTTTTCTCCGCATCGGCAAGCTGTTTTTTCAGGGACTCGATGGCCCTCAGCGCCTGATCCGCGAACTTCACGCTTTCCCTACTGGGTAGCTGCCCGCCCGTCTGGATGGGCGGGCCGGATGCTCCCGAAACGTCAATCCCCAAAAACGCTTCGCCCAGCAGCCCCGCAGTATCAGCCGATGCCACGCTGTCTTTCGGTATCCTCAACTCGTAAGGAGTTCTAATTTCCATCTCAACCGCGCCCGGGCAAGCCTTATCAGGCTGGGCACGTACTTCCCGGACGACTCCGATATCGACCCCGGCCAACTTCACCTTCGACCCTCTGTGGAGGCCGTTTACATCCTGGAAGCATGTCTCCAACCGCATCGAAGGACCGACTGAGAATTTCAGGAACGAGAAACTGACGAGTGCCAACACTCCGACTGAAACGATCAGAACTGTCACCCATCGCCCGCCCTGTGGTGGAGCTCCCCGCGGCAATTCCTGTGGCTGCTCTCCTGGCACATCGGCCTCCAAAAAAGACTACATCCTAACCCTCTCAACTCTTCTTCTCACCTCCGCCGCAAACCCCTCATCCTTAATCGATCCCAGATTAATCTCCACATTGGCCAGCGCCCCGGTAATCGCCGCCCCAGCCAGCGCCTGCGCGGTGGTCAAGTCCGACTTCATATTAGGATTGCTAATCGCAAACAAGCCCCCAGTAATCCGCTCCACTTCCCGCGCCTTCTCCGCCACGCCCAGCGGAACCCCGGTCGCCAGCTTCAAGCTGGCATCAATCACCGCATCGGCATTCGCAGGATCGCTCTTCGCCTGCTTGTAAGCCTTCATCACCGCATCATAAGACGCCGCATCCGCATCGACAGCAGCCTTCAACTCCTCCCGCAACGGCCCCAACCGCCCAATCGCCGCACTCAACTGCGCCTCATACTGCAAGTAAGCTTTCTTTCCTCGCGACATCGACGCCACCATCACCGCCAGTCCCGCCGCCATCGCCCCCGCCGCCGCTGCTGCGCTTCCTCCACCCGGCGTAGCTGTCGGCGTAGCCAACTGCTCGACAAACGGTTCCACTCCCGCTCGCAGCCCTCCCACCGCCACCTTCCCACTCATCACCGCCGCCAGACGGTTTTCCAGAATCAGCGACGAATCAAAATTCTCCACCTGCAGAAACCACTCCGCCGCCGCTTCCAGCGCCTTCTTCGGAATCAGTCCCACAATCTCGCTCGACACCGGAGTCACGCCATACCGTGCGGCCTCGCGCTTCACCATTTCAAACACGCGATGCACCGGCGTCAGCTCAAAGTCCGTCAGATTCATCGAGACCTGTGCCAGCCCGCGCACCAGAAATCCCGCGCCCTTCACGAACCGCATCCCACCGTTCGAAAACCGCACCGCCTTCGCAATCTTTTTCGCGATCTCCACATCCGGCGTGTTCAAGAAAACGTTGTAAGCGATCAGAAACTTCCGCGCCCCCACTACCGTCGCGCCCGCCGTCGGATGCACCCGCGCCTCGCCAAAGTCCGGCTTCCGCGCCGCATTCGTAGCAATCTCCGCCCGTATCCCCTCAAACTGCCCGCGCCGAATGTTCTCCAGATTCTGCCGCTCCGGCGTCGCCGCCGCCGCCTCGTACAAATAAACCGGAATCTGAAACCTCTTCCAAATCTCCTCCCCCACATGCCGCGCCATCGCCACGCAATCTTCAATCGTCACCCCATCGATCGGAATGAACGGCACCACATCGGCCGCCCCCATCCGCGGATGCGCCCCCTTATGCACATTCAGGTCAATCAACTCCGCGGCCTTCCCCACCCCACGAATCGCCGCCTCCTGAATCGCCTCCCGCTCGCCCACCAGCGTGATCACACACCGGTTATGGTCCGCGTCCATCTCGCGGTCCAGCAGGTACACTCCCTCCACCTTCATGGCGTCGACAATGGCGTCAACCTTCGCCTTGTCGCGCCCTTCCGAAAAATTCGGCACACACTCCACGAGCGTTGACATAAGGAAGAAGAATAGCTGGGGCTTGAGGATGGAAGCAAGGTGCCTGTCCCATGAAGACTGTCATCCTGAGCGGAGACACGTGGTCCGCGAAGCGGAGCACGTGCCGCAGTCGAAGGATCCCTTTCACCTTCCCACTACCCGCGGCTCCAAAGGGAGTTCGGCCCAGTTCTGCCTGCGCAGACCAGGACCAACGAGTCCAGAGATTTACCCTGTGTAACCTCTGTGTCCCCTGTGGTAAAAATTTTCATATCGCAAGTCCCACCTCGACTCCCAAGTCCATCTCGACTTCCCCACCCCCGAATCAGACTTTCCCTTTGGTTTCTCCCGCCCCTTAAGATTAGAATGGCCGCATCAAGCGCACACTTCATGGCAGACGAGATTAAGACGCCCCCTGTCGCCGCTTCTTCTCAGGATGCCCTGACCGGCACCACTGTCGGCCGCTTCGCCATCAACCGGCGGCTCGGCGCCGGCGGCATGGGACAGGTCTACGGCGCGGAAGACACTACGCTCAAGCGCTTTGTCGCCATCAAGCGCATGGCGCCCCACGCCCAGTCCACCGACGCCGACCGCAAGCGCCTGCTCAAAGAAGCCCAGCGCGCCTCCGCCCTCAACCACCCCAACATCGGCGCCATCTACGACGTCGTCGAATACGGCGGAGAACTCTGGCTAGTCATGGAGTACGTCGAGGGCGAAACGCTCCGCCACCGCCTGAAGCAGCCCATTTCCACCGACGAATTTTTCGCCATCGCCACCCAGTGCTGCGAAGGCCTGCAGGCCGCCCACGAGAAAGGCATCATCCACGGCGACATCAAGCCCGAAAACATCATGATCACCCCCGGCAACCTGGTGAAGATCCTCGACTTCGGCGTCGCCCGCCGCGCCTGGAGCAGCAATCCCTCCGACGCCACCAAAAGCCTCGAGACCATGACCGCCACCGGCGGCACTCCCGCCTACATGGCCCCCGAAGTCCTGCTCCAGCAGCGCGACGACGGACGCTCCGACATCTTCTCTATCGGCCTCGTCTTCTACGAAATGCTCGGCGGCGAGCAGCCCTTCCAAAGCGACAGCCTAGCCACTACCGTCGCCCGCATCGTCCACACCAACCCGCCCCCGCTCACGAATGTTCCCGGCCCGCTCGCCGGAGTAATCTCGCGCGCCATAGCCAAGACTCCCGACGCCCGCTACGCCAACGCCGCCGCTCTCTTGGACGACCTACGCCGCGTTCAACAAGGCGGAAAGCCGAAGCGTGCTCCATCCACCGTCGCTCTCCACCGGTACCGCATGCTCGCGATCGTCGCCGCCGTGCTCATCGTGAGCGCGGCTTTTTTCTTCGGAAGCCGGCTGCGGAGCACTTCCCGCGAGGCTGGATCGCCCTCGGCCCAGAGCTCTGGACAACGCTCCGCCACTCTGGTTGTCCTCCCCTTCGATGCGGTATCGGATGACGCCAAGCTCACCGCCTTCGGCAACGGCCTGGTCGACACGCTCACCGCGAAGCTGGCAGAACTGAGCGGCAACCATCCCCTGCAAGTCGTTTCCGCCGGTGAGATTCGCCAGAAGAATGTAACCAGCCTCACTCAGGCCCACCAGGAGTTTGGCGCTGACACCGGACTTCGCCTCGGCCTCCAACGCTCCGGCGATCTAGTCCGCGTCACCTACTCTCTAACCGACGCCAAGAGCGGCAAAGTTGTCAAAGCGGGAGCCGCCGATTCGCCCGTCACCGATCCATTCGCTATCGAAGACGAAGTCACCAAAGCCGTCGCCGCCGCCCTCGGATTTTCTCTCAAAGCCGACGAAGCCCGCGAACTTGCCTTCCACGGCACCACCGTGCCCGACGCCTACAGCTATTACACGCAGGCCCGCGGTTATCTCGAGGACGCCAGCAAAGCCGCCAATGTCGACAGCGCCATCATTCTCCTCGGTCAGGCCCTCAAAGCCGATCCCAACTACGGCAGAGCCGAAGCCGACCTGGGCAGCGCCTACTGGGCGAAATACAACGCAACCAAAGATAAGAACCTGATCGCAAAATCGCAGCAAGCGTGTTCGAAGGCAATTGACCTTGGCAACGCTGGCGCCGCCGGCCACGTTTGCCTGGGAGTCATCGAGACTGGCACCGGCAAGTATGAAGACGCGGTAAAACAGTTACAAAGTGCCGTCGAACTCGACGCCTCCAACGAAGACGCCTATATCGGTCTGGCTGGAGCCTACGACGGCCTTGGAAAGACGCAGGACGCGGAAAACATCTATAAGAAGATCGTCGCCCTTCGCCCCAACTACTGGCGCGGCTATAACCTTCTGGGCGCCTTCTACCTTCGCCAGGCCCAGTACGACGATGCTTCCAAGATGTTTCAGAAAGTGGTGGCCCTAACGCCCGAGAGTTTCCGCGGATACGCCAACCTCGGAGCAACTCTGCTCTACCAAGCCAAGTACGCAGACGCAATCAAGCCGCTGGAACAATCGCTGGCCATTCGCGCTACTGCTAACACCTATTCGAACCTGGGAACGGCCTACTATTATCAGCACCGCTTTCACGACTCCGCCCAGGCCTACGAAAAGGCCGTCCAATCGAACGAGAAGGATCACATCCTGTGGGGCAATTTGGGCGAGGCTTACTACCTTGATGGAGAGCGTCCGAAAGCTCGCGCGGCATTCGAAAAAGGAATTGTCATCGCTAAGGAACAGTTGGCGGTGAACAATCGCGATCCGGAGCTGCTCCTGGAGCTGGCAAAGTATTTCGCCATGATCGATGATCGCACCAATGCCCTGGCCTATCTCGCCCAGTCCGTGGAACGGAGCAAATCCGATAAAGATGCACTTTTTGCGGCTGCGGTGATATATAACCATTTGGGCGATAAAGGACCAGCCTTGGAGTGGCTGGGTAAGGCCTTGCGCGCAGGTTATTCTCCGGAAATGGCGCGGCAGGAGCCAGACTTGGACAATCTCCATGGAGATCCGCGCTTTGAAGATTTATTGAAGTCCGCAAGTTCCGGGCCGAACCCAGCGAAGTAGTCTCAGGTCTCAAAATTCCCTCTGTCAAAAATTTCTCCAAGGAGAGGACCCGTGAAGAAGAAAATGAAGAAAGCGAAGAAGGTGAAGTCGGTAAAGAAAGCGAAGCCGGTAAAGAGGGCGAAGCCAGCGAAGAAGGCAAAGCAAGTCAAGAAAGCAAAGCAAGTCAAGAAACAGAAGACGCCGAACAAACAAATGGTAGACATACCCATAGAAGTATGTAACAACGGCAGCCTCAGCGGGAACTCCTCCTCCATCACATTTGTCAACAGCAGACTGGTACCCTGCACCATCACCAGTTGCAGCGTTCCCGGCTGGCCGTCACCCCCGCAGCCGAATCCGGTGGTTCCTGCGGAACAAAATGGAATCCCCGGCAGGGTTACCGTCCAACTCAGGAGCCAAACCCAACCCGGCACATACGAATACACTTCCGACTGTTGCGGGGATGTGCCTCCCAAGATCATTGTTCAATAAAGGAATCGGGCCCGCGAGCATGTGAAGTGAAAATCTCACCAGGAGAAGAAAAAATGAACGTCTGTGACGGAGGGTCAATCAGCGGAGGCGCTACGTCAGTCCACTTTACCAACCCCAGCACCACCACCAGCTATACGATAACCAGTTGCAAGGACTCCAATGGTAACACGATGCCGGGCTGGCCAACAACTGACCCAGTGGTTCCGAAGGCAAGCGGTGGAGTCAACGGCAGTACCACGGTCCAACTCGCCGTTGCCGCCATTTCGGGTAAGGAGTACACCTACACACCCAGTCCTCTCTGCCCCAACAACGTTCCCCCAAAAATCATTGTGCAGTAGAGCAACAGGCGAGTACCGGGTGCCCCATTTCTCGCGCCTTTGCGAGAAGTGGGGACTCCACCCGTGAATCCCTACTTCCTCCAGAACCTCCCCACTCCCACTCTCACCTGCACCGTATTCAGCCCCGGATTCGGCGTCGCCAGCCCCGCATTCGAAATATGCAGATACCGCACTTCCACGCTCCAGTTATATTTCTCACCCAGCACATGCGTCCCCAACGCCGCCGCCGACGTAAAGTTCACCGTGTTCGTCCCCGCCGGAACATTGTGATCGCTGAACAGCGTCCCCCCACTCAACTCGAAATAAGGAGACAGCCGCCCGCGCCGCTCAAAATTCCACTTCAGCCCAAACGGATTGAATCCCACTCCATACGCCGTGTTCGCCGGCTGAAAAATCAGATACGCCGGCACCGCGTCCACCGCATACTCAAATCTCCCCCGCAAAAATCCCGGCAAATGCGCCCCCGTAATCACCCACCCATAGCGCAGCCCGGCGTCGAAAATTCCCGTCCGCGAAGTCCCGCCCGCCACCGAGTGCCCGCCCCCACTCCAAATCTGCACCTCGTGACCACCCTCTTCCGGCCCGGGCTCTGTCTGTGCCAATCCCAACGTCGCCACGAAAGAAAATAGAAATCCCAGAAAAAAACTCAGCGCGACGCCGCCCCACCATCTCGTTCGCATGATTAAACAGGTTGCCCGACGCTAACCGATTTTGCAAGGACGGAGCTTTACCCTGTGCTCCCCTGTGCCTGCCCTGAGCGAAGCCGAAGGGTACCCTGTGGTAAAGATTTTGACGTGTGACCTGGGGTGCCCATGTGGTGATCCACGACACAGCCGCGATCCGCCCCCGGTGCTACAATTCCTTCGCAATCAAAAAGTAGTCCCGCATCGGAGGCTCCGATGTCCAGACAATTTGCCAGACTAGCACTCCTTCTTTCCACCGCCCTTATTTTCCCGGCAGCACTCTTCGCCCAACAAACGCCAACTCCACAGAAGGTAACGCCGCCGTCGTACTCGGCGATCCCGGCCGATGCCGCCAAACAAGCCAATCCTGTGAAGTCTTCCCCCGAGTCTCTCGCCCGCGCAAAAAAGTGGTGGACCATCGACTGCGCCATGTGCCATGGCAAGGACGGCGACGGCAAAGGCGATCTAGCCGCCAGCATGAAGCTCAATATCGCCGACTTCACCAATCCCGCCACCCTCAAAGATCGCACTGACGGCGAACTCTTCTACATCATCAAGAAGGGCCATCAGGACATGCCCCCCGAAGGCGAGCGCGTCAAACCCGATGAAAACTGGGACCTCGTCAACTACGTCCGCTCCCTGGCCAAAGCGAAGCCCGACTCGGATCAGAAATAGCCAATGTGGGGACAGCCGCCCTCGGCTGTCCGGCGGCCCAGGTTCATCGGGACGCTAGCCCTTGCTCGAGTGGAACGGACACTCCTGTCCGTCGCCTTTGACTTTGCCTTTACTCGCTTGTCATCCTGAGGCCGCGGAGTCGCACGCGAAGCGAGCGACTCCCAACGAAGGACCTGTGCATTCTCTTGTGGCCTGAGAGTCCCCTTGACAACCTCCCACTCACATCTTATAATCAGCACTCGATAGGCGAGACTGCTAACAGCCCGCCCAAACCCTAACATTTCATAGGTTTACGTAAGTCAACCTTCTACAACTTTGAAAGGAGTTGCAACCCATGGCCAAATTTACCCCGCTCCATGACCGCATTCTGGTTCGTCGCGTGGAAGAAGCTTCCACCACCCGAGGCGGCATCATCATCCCCGACACCGCAAAAGACAAGCCGCAGGAAGGCGAAGTCATTTCCGTCGGCAAGGGCCGCGTCAACGAAGATGGCAAGACCTTCGCTCTCGCCGTCAAAGAAGGCGACCGCATCCTGTTCGGCAAGTACTCCGGCACCGAGATCAAGATTGATGGCGAAGACTTCATCATCATGAAGGAAGAAGAAGTCCTCGGCATCCTCAGCGGCGCCACCAGCTCGGCCAAGAAAGAACTAGCCGGCTCCCGCAAGTAAGAGGCTTCGGGCTTCGGCTTTCGGGCTTCAGCAACACCAGGAGCCCTTCAGCCTCACAGCTCGCAGCCATTGAAATAGAGGGCATCGTCTTCCGCCAAGTCTCAGGCCGGCAAGGTTTAGCCGAAGCCCGATAGCCGAAGCCCGAAGCCCAAAACATCAGCCACACAGAATTCATCTAGGAGAAAAGAACAATGGCAAAACAAATCGTACACGGCGAAGAGTCCCGCCAGGCAATCCTGCGCGGCGTCAATCTTCTGGCCGACGCTGTAAAGGTCACCCTCGGACCCAAGGGCCGCAACGTGGTTATTGAAAAGAAGTTCGGCTCGCCCACCATCACCAAAGACGGCGTCACCGTCGCCAAAGAAATCGAACTCAAGGACGGCCTCGAAAACATGGGCGCCCAGATGGTTCGCGAAGTCGCCAGTAAGACCAGCGACGTAGCCGGCGACGGCACCACCACCGCCACCGTTCTCGCCCAGGCAATTTATCGCGAAGGCGTGAAGACCGTCGCTGCCGGCGCCAACCCCATGGCCATGAAGCGCGGTATCGAGAAGGCCGTCATCACCGTCTGCGGCCGCCTCGACAAAGAAGGCAACCGCGAGAAGGGCGAGATCGACAAGATGTCCAAGCCCGTCTCCGGCGACATGATCGCCCAGGTCGGCACCATCAGCGCCAACAACGATGAAACCATCGGCAAGATCATTGCCGAAGCGATGAAGAAGGTCGGCAAAGACGGCGTCATCACCGTCGAAGAGTCCAAGACGCTTGAGACCCAGCTCGAAGTGGTCGAAGGCATGCAGTTCGACCGCGGCTATCTCTCGCCCTACTTCGTCACTGATCCCGAGCGCATGGAAGTCGCTCTCGAGAATTGCTACATCCTGATCAACGAGAAGAAGATCAGCTCCATGAAAGATCTTCTCCCGCTGCTCGAGCAGATCGCCAAGAGCGGCAAGCCCCTGCTCATCATCGCCGAAGACGTCGAAGGTGAAGCGCTCGCCACTCTGGTCGTCAACAAACTGCGTGGCACGCTGCAAGTCGCGGCCGTCAAGGCTCCCGGCTTCGGCGATCGCCGCAAAGCCATGCTGCAGGATATCGCCATCCTCACCGGCGGCAAGGCCATCACCGAAGATCTGGGCATCAAGCTCGAGAACGTTCAGGTCAGCGATCTCGGCCAGGTCAAAAAGCTCACCATCGACAAGGACAACACCACCCTGGTCGAAGGCAAGGGCAAGCACAGCGAGATCGAAGGCCGCGTAAAAGAAATTCGCAGCCAGATCGACAAGACCACCAGCGACTACGACCGCGAGAAGTTGCAGGAGCGGTTGGCCAAGCTGGTCGGTGGCGTAGCCGTAATCAAAGTCGGCGCCGCAACCGAAACCGAAATGAAGGAAAAGAAAGCCCGCGTGGAAGATGCCATGCACGCCACCCGCGCAGCCGTGGAAGAAGGCATTGTCCCCGGCGGCGGAGTCGCGCTGGCTCGCTGCGTCCCGGCTCTCGACAAACTCAAGCTTGAGGGTGACGAGCAGATCGGGATCAACATCGTGAAGAAGGCCCTGCAAGAGCCTCTACGCCAGATCGCCGAAAACGCCGGCGAAGAAGGCGCGGTAGTTCTGGGCCGCATCAACGACTCAAAGGACATCAACTTCGGCTACAACGCCCTGACCGGCGAGTACGAGGATCTGGTCAAGGCCGGCGTGCTCGATCCCACCAAGGTCGTGCGCACCGCCCTAACCAACGCCGGCTCCATCGCCGCGTTAATGCTCACCACCGAAGCCCTGGTCGCGGAGATTCCCGAGAAGAAGGAAGCTCCCATGGGCGGCGGCCACGGCGGCGGCGGCATGGAAGGCATGTACTAAGGACTGGCCGTCCAGGCAGACGCGCCTTCGGCGCAAAACAAGAAGCCCCGCTCGCAAGAGCGGGGCATTTTTGTGTAAGGTTCTGGAGGGGGCACGTTCGGGAAGGGCACGACTTTCAGTCGTGCCGTAAAGCGTCAAGCGTCACGCGGCTTCAGCCGCTGAGGGCCAGCCGTCGAGCCTGAACCCCGGGAACGCCGAGCAATACCGATACTCCGAGGCCGACTCCACCAACCCGCGCTTCACCGGGTTTTCGTGAATGTACCCGCGATGCGCATCATAATCCTCCGCATCCCGAATCCGATGATCTGTGAGTCCACGTTGCCACACTTCGCCCTTACGGCCCAACTCCACGCCCAACGCATGGGAATAACCGCCCTTGATGAATTGAATCGCCCTCTCCAAGGTCACGCCGGACGAAGGGGTAATCAAAAGATGGACATGCTCAGGCATCACGACAAAAGCATGCAACTCAAATCGTCCCCGCCTTCGATAACCGTACAGTGTCTTGAGAAAGAGTCGCACGTACGCTTCGACGACAAAGAGCCTCCGTCGTTCCCACGTTGAAAAGGTCACAAAATATGTTCCGTGTGGATTGAGCGCACGAGTCGGCTTCAAAGGCGTACCCCAGCGGCTGAAGCCGCTCTCCTCGCAGACTAATACGGCACGACTGAAGTCATGCCCTTCCCGAGCCTTATTTCCGCAGCAGCGTGCCGCTTCGGGAAAGGGTCGAGAAAGCCGGGCATCCGCCGCGCGTTAGGGACGCTATCAAGAGGTCACGGATGGACTCAAGTTCGAGCAGAGTTCGGGAAGGGCCCGAATTCATTCGTGCCGTAAGGGGCACCCACCGCATTAACAACCGCGGCCACACCTAAGTTTTGTCGTAAAGCGCTTTGCATCTTGACATCGATGCAAGTGAGCGCGAGAATTTAATCGTAAGGTGCGAACCTGGTCGTCTTCGACTAGGCTGAGTTTAGGGCGGCCGCCAAGGCCGCCCCTTCTGCTGTCTGAGAGGAGCGTCCCGTCTACGCCCAGATTTGTCAGCGCTAGTAAGGTGGAGCACTGATCGGGACGCCCCTACATTGGCCCAACCGTTTCTGCGCGACTCAGCAACGTGTTGGCGCCCCGGTGCAGGAAAAGGGAGAAACCATCGTTGCTAAAGTGGAATCGCTTCTGAGCAAAAAGTCGCGTCAGCATCTTGCGATACCGAGTCTCTACATCTTCGGCACCCCGCTGACCCTGCGCTGTATGATCGTCCCACCCGTGCGCGTGCTCCGCGGCCTTGTCCACGACAATTAATTTATAGAGTTGGTCATTTTCCGCGAGCCCCAGTGTGAGCAAATATTTGAAGAACGAGTCTGTTTCCGGCATAGAGTAACCAACAATGCATATTCTTGTAGCATTTTGTATTGCCTCCATCGCTTTCTTCCAGACTGGCCTCAGCGCTTTTTGATATTCGCTCTTGTCCCAAGACGGCGGAACGAGGAGACGACGGGCACCAGTCTTCCCGCAGCGCTCGCAGGCGATGGATTGAAACTTTGAGGGAGGAGTAAACGCCTGTTCCGCCAGCACCATCACGCTTTCGCAACCAAGACAGAGGGCCCAGTTTGTCGAGCCATGCAATTTGAGAAGGGGCAGCCCGTCAGACGTGTCTCCCTCAAGTCCGTAGGTACGCTTGATACCCAGCTCGGCAAGTGTGGCATCGAGCACCAGATCGTAATTGAATGTGATGACCGTGTTCGATCGAAACTCAGCCTTCCTGGGATCGTCAAACTCTCCTGAGAGCAGAAAGGCGAAGTGTTGGTAGACGCTCCACTGAAACCGATCTGCTCCGCCCTGGCCGCGAGGAACTCTGGCAACCCATCGTGGGTTGGTGTTCATGTAGTCCCGGTTGATACCAAAATTTATCAAGGGCCGATGTTGATCACTTGCGACCGAGAGTTCCAATGTCTTGGCTATTAGGAATACGGTCGCGTCGCGAGTGCGTGCTAGTTCCGGCTTTAAGCGTTGCGAGATCTCTACTAGTCCAAACAGTTCCTCAATGTTGTCTAGGTCGATCTCGAACTTCTCACGCGCCTGGGCTAATTGCTTCCTGAAATCGAATACCTCGCGGAATAAAAGCCGCCCTTCAGCGTCAAGCCCAGAGTTAGGGTCATCGAAAAGTTCGCGCGAAACGTCAAGAAAGTTGCGGATAACAGGCGCGCCGGCACTGGCGGAGAAACCAGCACCCAAGATAAAGACATTGCGATCCGTTAGCTCACTCATTGTCGCTCCCCTTCACTGCCCCGTAGGCTGCGGCTGCTGAAGCCCCATCCCGGCTGCGAGGTCCTCAAGATCGATCCATCGTAGCCGACTGCATATGCGATCAGTCGGTTTAGTAATTCGACGGCGCTGCAATAACCAATCCATCCAGATTCCTGGGCCAACGTCTCCCCGTGGGCCCTTGGATGACGAAGCTTCTTCCATGCATCCACCAACTCCCTGTCCGTTCGCGTTTTCTCTGCCCATACATACATAAGATCTGCGGTTCCGACATTCGTTAGGCGCGACAGCGCTCCTCTCGCTCGGTCCTTAATCGTGGCGTCGCCTAGCCACGAATCGAGGTATTTCAGTAAGGGCTCGATCGAGGGCCGGCAGACCAGCGTCGAAAACTCGTCGTGAAGAAGCAGTTTAGCAATCGATTCAATGCCCACCGCCAACGTTAGGCAAGCCGTTTGCAATGACGCCTGCGAGCCGCGACGAATGCCCTCCAACTCGTCGAGCAGCGGATTCGGCTCGATGTGTTGCTTCTCAGCGTAGACAAACAAAAGCTCGACGAGTCTCCAGAAGTCACGTCGTCCCTGCAGATCGGTAAAGGGAACAGGAGGGTGCATCAGGGACGAATAGCGCCAAAACGGACCTGAGCGCAGCGAGAGGTCCTCCCGGTCTTTAAACTCGCGGGCGATAACTGCCGGGAGCATCGTCTGAGCTACAGCGAAGCCCAAGGCGTGGCACATGAGTCCCGGACACGTCGGCATGAAAGTCTCGTCTTGAAACGCCGACACCGAGAGGAAACCGTCTTCCTCGCGTCGAAAGATAACCGTCGCGGCACCGATGGTGTGCTCATGACGATCGAGTGAGGACGAGAATCCGATCTCACGTCCGTCTACCGTTTGCCGGCTCTGCGTGAACATATCGAAGGGCGGTTCGGGAACGCCCGGGATCAGAATTCGGACAGAACTATGGCCGGTTTCCTTTCTCTCGCGGGAGCGGAAGATCGAGACGACATTGCTCCGGACGTGATAACCAGAAACCGGGATCTGGTTACTCATGCTTATGCAGAGCGGATTGCTCCGCCACTCGTCACCATTCTCGTCTACGGCCCGGAGCATCACATGGTCCTCCGGCGCATAGAGCTCGCCTACAGGCTTAGAGCCGAACAGCGCCTTGTGCCGTGCGCCCCCGCCGGAGAAGGGCGCAATCATTCGGAAGTACAGCCGACCAAGGTCGTCCGACCGTATGACCCCCGTCCCCTTCAGTGCGGTTTCGTGATAGGAAGGGCACACCAACAACTCCATCTCGGGGCAGATCAACTCGAGAGTTCCCCCCTTGATCGCCCTCGCTAACTCCAGTTCTTGGTCCATAATTCATTATCGCCCCAACATCCGTTTTCCACAGCCCTACCCTGTGACATCCAACCTTGCCCGCCGCGAAAAAAGCGCAGATGATAGCCAAACCGGAGGAAGCACGTCTACCCAGCAAAGCAAAACCCGTAACTCCTTTGTTTTCCCGAATATGACTCTAACCCCTTTAGGCTTCCGTTTTTGCAGGGAATTCCTGCTAACCCGATGATTCCACTAGCGCCCTAGGGGTGGGGGTACCAGAAAGCTATAGCCGCCACAACACGAATATCCCGATGACCATCCAGCCCCGGCCAATTTCCACAACTTTATTTCCTCCAATGTTCACCTAACCTTGCTTCCCCATTTGGAACTGCGATACTGGAAACAGGGTGTTTCTTACGAGAAATTTGAATCGCTGAGGGCATGAGCCTCCGGTCCTGGCGGGGCTCTTGGTGTTCTGGGCAAAATCAAGGACGGCGGCTGCGGAAAGCAGGTTCCTCACCGGGCTTTCCGCCCGGTTCGGAATGACAAGGCTTAGCCGGACGCCCGGTTCGGAATGACAAAATCACGGATGAATGAAAAAAACTTAGAGAGGGCAGGGGTGCTGGGGATGAGTGTGTTGATTGGGGATTTGATGGCGGTGGCGGATGAGCGGTATGGGCCGGGTGGGGAGGGGGAGAATCCCAGGAAGAAGTCACTGAGGATAGAGAAGGGGCTTCCGCCTAAGCGGATGGGGGAACTTTCGGAGCTGGATTTTCTGCGCAAGGCGATGGGGATGGGGATGATTGTGTCGAAGCCGTGGGGAGACAGCTATCGGTACGACTTTGTGTGCGACACGAATGGGAAATTGTGGCGGGCGCAGGTGAGGTCGACGGAGGAACGTTTTGGGGCGCGGGGGTATGCGGTGCATGCGTCGGTGTACGTGGGACAAAAGATTGTGGGGCTGACGAAGAAAGACATTGACGTGCTGGTTGGGTACATCGTGTCGAGGGACATTTGGTACGTGGTGCCGGTGCAGGCGTTTGTTCCGCGAAAGAATTTGTGGTTCTATCCGGACGGGAGCAAGAAGGGGGCGATGTTTGAGAAGTATTAAGGAGGCATGGTGGCTGATGATGGGGAGGAAGATGCGGGCAAAGCCATGATTTATCAGCTTTCAGCCGTAAAAGCCCAGCGTCTGAAGTCGCTGAGGGTCAGCCGTCCAGCCTGAATCCGTGTAAGAAATCCTCGTTATACAGGCTCGCGTGAAACTGCTCCTTTCCACGCTATCTCATTGCTAAAGCGAGGGTTGGTTGGGACCGGAGTTCTTGGAACTCGGCGTGCACTGACAGAGTTGTCACCGAGTCCGTTTCGCCGCTGGGCAGCGCACCCGCTACCGCTATTACGGGAGGCTAATGTCATGGTTCGCGAAGACAGATCCGACTGGCGCCAACTCTGCAAACAGGCCGCCAATGAAACCGACTTCAACAAGCTTCTGGAGTTGACCGCGGAAATCGTCCGACTGTTGGATGAACAGCGCGAGAAATCCACGCGCGCCGGCCTCGTGAATTGAGGTCCGGCGCGTGCGCACCGCGCGCATCCTCGTTTCTTATCTTTTTGCGAGAAGAAGGCGCGTCCATCAGCTTGCTCGTGCCGATTCTGTCGTCCGACCCGCGCAGGACGGCCCACTCCGCCCCGGTTTTTAGTCCCGATTAATAAAAATGCAGGCCGGAAAATCTAAGGTATGATCAAGACATGCCCTATATTTTGGAACATCTCACCAGCCTTCGTCAGGAAATCACGGATTTGCGGAACATGAACGCGCGTTCGGCCAATCGGACCACGGACAGCCAGATCGACCAATCGGCGGTGGAAATGCGCGCCAACCGCCTGCTCGAGATCAAGAAGGAGTTGTCGCAGATGCTCAACCGTCCCGAGGATCCCGCAGTCTGGTGGGAAAAGGGCGGCCGCCGGAATCGCATCGCGTAGCTCGGACTGAGCAGAAGGATATTGATGCCTTCACGGGACATTGAGCCCGCGAAGGCTTTCGTTTTTCAGGCGCTTGGCAAGCCGGGGGAGTAATTGAATGAATTGTTAAACGGCACCGGGGTTGGGCGCTCTCAGCAAATTGTATAGGTCCCCTTCGACTCCGCTCAGGGCAGGCTTTCGCGCAAAGAACGCGCTCAGGATGACAGCGAGGATTTGAGCAATTCAGCAGTCGCCGCGAGCGCCGCGGCCAGTCCTTCAGAACGTGGCGCTCCGCCCTGCGCCAGGTCTTTGCTGCCGCCGCCGCGTCCGCCGAGCGTGGCCATCGTTTCTTTCAGCAGCGCGCCCATGTCGTGCGGTTGTCCGGCAGACTGAGCGAAGACCAGCGCCGGCTGCGGCGATTCGGTGGCGAGCAGCGCGATCGCCGCGGGAGATTGCCGCGTCAGTTTCTGGGCCAGCAGCTTGAGGAAGTTGAGGTCGCGGTCGGAGAAAGTGCGCACGACCAGCTTGCGGCCATGGCTCTCGGGAGTTTCGGCTAATAAAGTTGCGGCCTGCGCCGCGGCCAGTTCGTCCTGCGATTGCTCGCGTTGCTTGCGCAGCGATTTGATTTCGTCCAGAGACTTGCGAGCCTGCTGCGGAACATCGTAGATATGCGCGGAAAACAGCCCGGCGGTTTCGGTGAGCGTGGAGAAATCGCGGCGTGCAGTAGCGACAGCACGCTCGCCGGCCACGAATTCGACGCGGTATCCCTGGCGAACTTTCTCGCTTTTGCGCAGCAAAACTGCGCCGATCTGGCCGGTGCGGCTTACGTGAGTCCCTCCGCAGGCGGTGACGTCGAAGTCGCGGATGTCGATGAGCCGAAGTTGGTCGCGCTCGGCGGGTGGAAGTTTCCGAAGCCCGAGCTTCTCGGCCTCGTCGCGAGTCACGAAGCGGATGTCGACGGGGCGATTCTCCAGGGCGATTTGGTTGGCCAGACGCTCTGCGGATTCGATCTGATCCTTGTTGAGAGACGGTGTGTCGAGATCGATAGAGCAATAGTCGTCCGCCATGTGGAAAGAAACCGTGGGCATGTTGAAAAGGCGCACGAATGCGGCAGAGAGCACGTGCTGCGCGGAGTGCTGTTGCATGTGGTCGCGGCGGCGCCCGGCGTCGACTTCGCCATAGACACGGGCTCCCGTCTTAACATTTGTCGGTGGAGCTTCCAGGTAGTGGATGACTTGACCATCTTCGGTGTCGGCAACTTCGGTCACGTGGTGTTTCTCATCGCCTGAGGCTAACCACCCAGTGTCGTGAATCTGGCCACCACTGGTGGGGTAGAAAGCCGTGCGGTCGAGAATGAGCGCGGGACGCGGCGTTTCGACCACCGCGCGCACCACGGCGTCGAAGTTATAGAGGAAGGAATCCTGGTAGTACAGGCGATCCGTCATAATTCTGTAAGCATAGGGATGCAGCCTGCGGTTATCAAGTCGTTGTGATCGCTGATGCCCCCGCCTTCGGCATCCAGCGTTCGATGTTATCTTTAGGCGTTGCGCTGGTAAGTCTTGATTTATGGACGTTCTGCAAAAGCTGTTCGAGCAGCATTTCCACACGCCGGCCGCGCGCGTGCAGCCGCTGCAAGGCCAACTCGGCGGTTCGGGACGGAATATCATCCGCCTTTCCTCCGGCCAGCAGAGCGCGATTGGGATTTTGTATAACGTGCGCGAAGAGAACGCCGCCTTCCTGGATTTTTCCCGGCATTTTCGGCGGCACGGCCTGCCCGTGCCAGAAATTTATGCGGAGGACTTAAGCCACGGCGCTTATCTCGAACAGGACCTGGGCGATACGACGCTTTTCGAATTTCTCTCCAAGCATCGAGCCGGCGACAACATCGCACCGCAAGCGGTCGACGCATATCGCAAAGTTGTGGCCGTGTTGCCCCGCTTTCAGATCGAGGCTGGCCGCGACTTGAATTACAAGGCATGCTATCCGCGGGGCAGCTTCGATCGACAATCGATTTCCTGGGACCTGAACTATTTCAAATACTACTTTCTGCGGCTGGCGGGCATTCCCTTCAACGAGCAGGCGCTCGAAGACGACTTCGACAGCCTGACGAATTTCCTTTTGACCGCCGACTGCAACTATTTTCTCTACCGCGATTTCCAGTCGCGCAACATCATGCTGGTCGACGGCCAGCCTTTTTTCCTCGACTATCAGGGCGGACGCAAAGGCGCCCTGCAGTATGACATCGCTTCCCTGCTCTACGATGCCAAGGCCGATCTGCCGCCGGAGTTGCGCCAGCAGTTGCTCGATCTCTACATCGAAACAGTTTCCAGTTTTGCCCGCATCGAGCGCGAAGCCTTCCTGCATCATTATTATTCCTACGTTTATGTTCGCATCCTGCAGGCGCTGGGCGCTTACGGGTTTCGCGGCTTCTACGAACGCAAGGCCCACTTTCTGCAGAGCGTGCCCTACGCGCTGAAGAACCTGCGCTGGCTGCTGCACAACGTGAAGCTGCCCATCGCGTTGCCCACGCTGATGGAAGCCTTCAACAGCATGCTGGCTTCGGAGAAACTGCAGGGCCTTGCATCCGAAGCGGAAAACCTGACGGTGAGAATCTGGAGCTTCTCTTTTCATCGCGGCATGCCTAAGGACGAGAGTGGGCATGGCGGCGGATTTGTTTTCGATGGCCGCAGCCTGCCGAACCCTGGGCGTGAAGAGCGCTTCAAGACACTGACCGGCAGAGATTCGCCGGTCATCGACTATCTCAATCAGCAGGAGAGCGCGCATCAATTTCTGGCGAGCGTGATGTCGCTGGTGGATGCGAGCGTGAGCGAGTATCAGCGCCGCGGCTTCAAGAGTCTGATGGTGTCGTTCGGCTGCACGGGCGGGCAGCATCGCTCGGTCTATTTGGCGGAGCAGTTGGCGAAACGCCTGCGCGGAAGGAATGGCGTCGAGGTGGTGGTGCGGCATCGGGAGTTGGAGGCAAGCGATGCAATTTAATGAAGGTGCTAGCCTCGAGCTCAACAGCAGGTTCCCTTCGGCAAGCTCAGGGCAGGCTCTCACCGGGCTTTCAGCCCGGTTCGGAATGACAAGAGTATCGTTGGGGACGCCAGAGCAATGAAAGCCATGATACTGGCCGCAGGGCTGGGCACGCGTTTGCGGCCGCTCACGAATGATCGTCCTAAGGCGCTGGTGGAAGTTAGTGGGCGAACTCTGCTGGAGATCACGATCACGCGCCTACGCGCTTCTGGGGTTCGCGAGGCGATCGTCAACGTGCATCACTTCGCCGACATGGTTGTGGATTACCTGCAAGCGCACCACAACTTCGGCATGCGGATTGAAGTTTCGCGGGAAAACGTTTTGCTCGACACCGGCGGAGGGCTGAAAAAAGCGGCCTGGTTTTTCCTCGAGGGTCCCGCAGAGAAAGCGCCCTTCATTCTGCATAATGTCGACGTGATCAGTACGATCGATCTCGGACGCATGATGCAACTTCATTCTGACAATCAGGCACTTGCAACGCTGGCCGTCCAAGACCGTGACACCTCCCGTTATCTTCTGTTCGACGAGCGGAGCCGGCTTTGCGGACGGCGCGCGGGGGACAATAAGAAGCCGGAGATAGTTCGTCCCGCACAAGAGACTGACGCCTGGGCGTTTTCGGGCATCCATATTATTTCGCCACGTATTTTTTCGCTGATGACGGAGGAAGGCGTTTTCTCCATCATCAACTCCTATATGAGGCTCGCGGCCCAGGGAGAAAACATCCTTGCCTTTCGCGCGGACGAATATTATTGGCGGGATCTGGGCCGGCCAGAGAATGTGGTGCAAGCAGTGCGCGATTTGAAAAATCAAGTTTTTCTTTGAAGCGTTGATTACCGCGCCACTTCAAACCTTCGGCCAGGGAGAGATCAGACAGTGTGATTACATTCCCCCCAATGAGTGGTGTGGCGACGTTACTTCAACGACAAAGGACTCAACGTTTCGCTGCATTCGCTCGACGCCAAACGTTGACTATTTCTGCGTGGATTCCTTAAACGGAGGGATCTGGAAATCGGGCTGATCAGAGCAGCGCACTCCGGTATAATTTTGCGGCCTGAGTCCGAAAGGAGAGTTTTCCATGGCGTGCTTGAAACCACTCTCGTGGATGGTCGTGCTGCTGCTTGTCGCATGTTCCGGCGAACTGGCCATGGCAGCCGAACCCCCGTCCGACTTGTGCTCGCTCCTGCCCTCTGCGATGGTAAGCAAGACATTAGGATACGCTTACGGTTCTCCGGCAGAGAGTATTGCTCCACGGCCGCTCCGGAACACCAATGAAGGAACCGATTGCAAGTATGGATCTGGGTTGCGCCTGTTGTTGTTCCGTGTATACGTCGATCCCTCGCCAGCGGCATCGGCTGACCTCTTTGCGAAGCTGAAGAGTTACCTTGGAGACGGATCAACGATCGTGAGCGGCGTGGGGGACGAAGCTTATTTGGACAAGGAGCGTGGACTGCATGTCCGCAAGGGGAAAGTCCGTTATTTTCTGGATGGGGCGGGAACACCCAAACAGAAAAACGAGCTGGCCGTTGCGATCGCAGGGCAACTCTGAGGAGCATTCCTTAGCCCACGTGTGCCGGGCGACAGCACAAATGCGCCCGTTGGTTCGCCTTTTTGAAGGTCAAGGAATGCAAAGGCGATTTAACGCCAACGATCGCGGCGGGCAGCAAGAGCAAGCTGTCGCCGAGGCCGTTTCAGTTACCGCCCATTGTAAGCACTTACGACCCGCTCCGTAATGTCGAGCCGGTTATCGAACCACACAACCGAGCACTCAGGCCACTGCCGCGATATATCAATTACAATGTCGGCTCCACTATCCCCTGCGAACTTAGCGATCAAGGGAGTTATTTTGACGAGGATGCGCTGCGATATTTCCTGCTTTTGCTCTGGTGTGGCCTTGTCGCCGATGGCTGCCAACTCACGTTTACCTTCATCAGTGTTGAAGGTGGCTCGTTCAAGGTTGATGAGTTCTACACTCTGATCGCCATGCACGGGCGGGAGATGGACTGAACTTCCATTGTAGTCATCGATAATTAGTTTTGTAATGTCAACTTGTTTTCGCAAAATATCCCCGCCGGTTTGCTTGGACCAGAGTACGGGCTCGGGCAATTGCTTTGACGTGTCAGTGACGACTCCCAATCCGTTATCCTTTGCGAATTTGGCAACCACGGGAGCCATCTTGACGAGGATGGCCTGCACGGTCTGCTTGATCCTTTGCTGCCTCTCTTGGGATACTTTCGTGCCAATCGCAGGCAACTCTTTCTTGCCTTCATTACTGTCGAAGACGGCGTGCAGAAAGTTGATGGTTGCGACCACGGTGTTGTGAGTCTGCCCGTGACAAGTCGGGGATAGCGAGAAGAAGATCGTAGCGGCAAGCAGAAAATGGTTTCTGAGCACGGGCCCGGATGCCTTTTTCATACCGTACACTTTAGGCCGACTTGGGAATGAGTTCCAGCGCCTTGTGTTCAAGTGTTGCGAACAAGCGATTGCACTCGCTGAGCCCTCGTGCGCGCGCTCGCAACGGCGCTACGCGGGCGCTACTTCAAGCCCTCGACCACGTACAAGTCCGAGAGCGTTCGGATGTAGCCGTAGACGTAAGACTTGGCATCCGGGGTGATGGTGATTCCGCGGATGGTGTCGATTCCAGCTGCATCGGCGGGCACCAGCTCCTTCCACAGCTTTCGTTTCCCGGTGGACAATTCAAGCTCGACCACTTTGGCGGGAATTTCTCCAAAGCGGAAAACGTAAAGGGAGCGGGCATCCGCGGACCAACCGGTGGGCGCCTCGTCTCCCGTGGTTCCGGAGACGGGCACGGGATCGCCGCCAGCGATTGGGTAGAGATAGATCTTGTGGTCCGGGCCGACGCCGGCAGCAAAGTCTCCCTTGGGAGAGATCACAAAGAACGGGCTTACTCCTTCCGCGGTGATCGCGCGAGGCTTGGCTTCCTCGGGAGTTTCCACGTAAAGACGAACTCCGTGTCCGGCGTCGTTACCGGAAAAGATGATTCGTTTTCCATCCGGGAGCCAGCGCGCCCACAGGTGATTCATGGCGTCGTGGGTCAGGATCCTGGCTTCGCCGACTCCGGTCGGAAGCTGAAACAGCGGCGGCGAAGTGACGTTGGTTCGCGCCAGCGCCCACTTTCCGTCCGGCGACAAGCCCGTGCCGAATCCCTCGCTCAGACGAATGGCGGGCGAACCGTCGGTCTTGCGCATGTAGACGGCATACTTTGGCCCTCCACCTTCTCCGGTTTCGGAGAAAAGTGCGATGCGGCCGTCGACCGACAGATCGCCGGGAACGGACCAATCGAGCCATGATAAGTCCCGCTCTTTGGCATCGCCGGGAGTGAGGCCGATCATCCCGGCCCGGTCGTTGCCGCGGGTGAGCAGTACGTTTCCCTCGCGGTCAACATCGAGCAGAGTCAGTTCTCCCGGAACCCGCGCCAGCAATCGAACCGTGCCCGAGAGGGTGACTGCGTAAAGCGAGCGGTCGCCGCCGGTTCGCGTGGCAGTAAACCAGATTTCTTCGCCGCTGGGCGACCAAGCGATTCCCTGAATGCTGTCCCAGCCAGTCGTAAGGGTTGTCTTTTTCCCTGCCAGATCGACCACGGCGACCGCGCCACCGTCGTCACCCAGTTCCGGGTGGTCAATGAAAGCGATGGTGTCGGCCTTCGGAGAAATGCGCAGATGACCAATCCATCCATCAGCCTGATAGAGCACTTTCCCCGGGGGAAACTCGAGGCTGTGCCGGCCTTGCTCCTGGCGCACAATGGCCAAAGTGTTTCCATCCGGAGCCCAGTCGGCCCACTCCACATTCTCCATTACCTCGCGGGGCGCGCCGCCGACCAAAGGCACGCGCGCCAGTGTGCCGGAATATAGAAACTGCGCGATGGGATGGCTGTGCAGCGAAAGCGCCATTTCGCCTGACGCGGAGACCGCCAGCACGTCAGCTCCCGCCGGCTCCAGTTCATGCGACTCGGGACTTTCCGGCCGCGTGGTGAACAGTTGCAGGGATTTGCCCTCCCACGCCGCGCTATAAATGATGGTCTTGCCGTCGGGGGCGAAGCGCGCGGCGTGAACCATGCCGCGGCGGAAGGTGAGGGGATGGTAGATCGGCAGCGCGGCTTGCACCGCCGAGCGCTGCAACAAGAACTTTCCTGCAGCCAGGCCGATGAGCAGCGCGATGGCAGCAGCGATTAATGACGGGATGAGCACGCCGCTGCGCGACGCTGCAGGCTCGGCCGTTGCCGCGCTTCCCGCAGACGCGGCGGCTGGGCTCACAGTCCGCACGCGCGAGGTGTCAAGAGCGCGCTTGATTCTCTTCAAGTCTCCGCGCAACTCTGCCGCCGTCTGATAGCGGAACTCGCGCTCCTTCTCCAGGGCCTTGAAAATTACTTCCTCCAGCTTGGGAGGGATGGCCGGATTCGTAATCGACGGGGCCGGCGGTGTGCGATTCAGAATAGCTTCGGAGATTACGCCGCTGCTGCTTCCGGAAAACGCCAGGTCTCCCGTCGCCATTTCGTAGAGCACCGAGCCGAAGGCGAAGAGATCGGTGCGCGGATCAAGGTCCTCGGCGCGAACCTGCTCGGGCGACATGTAGGCCACGGTGCCAATGGTGGAACCGGGCGTGGTCATCATCGCGCCCTCGGTCGCCGTCTGCAGCGCGGATTCCGAGCTTCCGTTACGGCTGCCTGGAGACAGCTTGGCCAAACCGAAGTCCAGTAACTTGGCCTGACCGCGCTTGGTGACGAAAATATTTGCGGGCTTGATGTCGCGATGAATAATGCCTTTGGAGTGCGCGGCGTCGAGGGCGTCGGCAATCTCAATCGCCAGATTCAGCAGCGTCTCCGTGTCGATGGGACGCCCGTCGATGCGGTGCTTCAGGGTCTGGCCTTCCAAGAACTCCATGACGATGAAGGCCTGGCCGTCTTCCTCGTCAACCTCGTGAATGGTGCAGATGTTGGGATGGTTCAGCGCCGATGCGGCGCGCGCTTCCCGCTGGAAGCGATCCAGGGCCTGGCGGTCTTTGGCGAGTTCATCCGGCAGAAACTTGAGCGCGACCGAGCGGCCGAGTTTGATGTCCTCGGCGCGGTAGACGACGCCCATGCCGCCGCCACCCAGCTTTTCTAGGATGCGGTAATGCGAGATGGTCTTGCCGATCAATGAACGAGGGCGCTCCCGTGCGCGACTATATTAGGGGGGACGCCGCGCCAAGTCAATGAAGGAAGGGCGGCGCGCGGAACCCGCGAGAGGCGTAATCGTCGCCATTCCCATCTCGGACGAAAGCTGGCACAATCGTCAAGATCAATTTTCGTTGGAAGCCCGGCAAGCTTCTTTGGAGGAATTCATGGCCTCGCACTCATTCCGCTTCCCCGCTGAAACTGATTCGTACCGCCGTGCCCGCAACCAGTTGCTGCAAGCGGAAGTCGACTTGCGCCGCCGCGTCGAAGAGGTTGCCGCTCTGCGGCGCCAACTTCCATTGGGTGGCGAGATCCCGGAAGACTACATCTTTGAGGAAGGTTCAGCCGATCTCAGCGACGCACAAACCGTCCGCCAGGTGCGGCTCTCGCAACTATTTCGGCCCGGCAAAGATACGCTGGCCATCTACAGCTTTATGTTTGGACCGAAGATGAAGGCGGCGTGTCCCATGTGCAGTTCCATCATCGATACGCTGAACGGCACGGTGGTCCATGCCTCGCAACGCATCAATCTTGCGATCGTGGCCAAGTCTCCGCTGGAGAGGATTCGCAGCTTCGCGCGCGAGCGCGGCTGGAACCGCCTGCGTTTTTTGTCGTCCGCGAGCAACAACTATAACCGCGACTACTACGGAGAAAACGCGGAAGGAGGCCAGCAGCCGTCGTTGAACGTCTTCGCGCGACGCGGCGGGAAGATTCACCACTTCTGGCATTCCGAGCTGGTGCTGACTCCACCTGATCCGGGGCAGAACCAGCGCCACGTCGACATGATGTGGCCGCTGTGGAACCTGCTGGATTTCACCCCGGAAGGCCGGGGCACGGACTGGTTTCCCAGCCTGACCTACCCTGATGCCGACGAGAAATGACGGGCCGGCGTCCGGCTCATTTTTCTTCTTTTGTCTTGCAGATTAGCGTGGTGTGTCCTGTTTTTGAATCGATCACGGTCTTCCCCGGCAAACAGCTACAGGTGACCGTGTTGGCATTTTCTTGTTCGAGCACGACACAGTGTTGGATAAGTTCGGCAGTGGCCGGCGGAACCTGGCTCCGGATGGGAGGCGGAGTCGCCGCCACCGGTGGCTTCCTGGCGGCACAACCCGCCAGAAGCAGGCAAAACACTAGGCCAGCTTTCCTCATGCCCTCTGTTTTCGCTCTCTCGCGCCCGCTTGTCGATGGCAATCTTGGTTACACGCGTTGATAGCGATGGCAGAAGGCTGACGAGGGCAGCCTGAGGATTACCAAAAGGAGGCAACGTGGAGTTTGTAATGTTTGAAGATGTGGATGGCCTGGAAGTCTTTGTGAACCCCGAACGGGTTGTCTGGGTCAGAGAATATCCCAACCAAACTACAGTAATCAGCTGTGGACACGAGGACAAGTTTGCGGTGCGCCTCGCTCCTGCTCATGCCGTAGCCGCGTTGGGCAAGTCGGCTCGCTAGACTAGAGGATCTGTATTTTTGACAGTAGCTGTTCGGCCGGAGAGAGTTCAACCCAAATCCCGGCAGCACTCATCGTTGCCGAAAAAGGCGATTGCACTAAATCCCTGTCAATGAATCATATAGAGATTTAATATCTGCTGAGTCTTCGGGACGCAGCAAACTTCCTTACCTTCATTGACTTGCCCCATCCCTAGCCCTAAGATTTCAGCTCAATGATCGGGCAGACCATCTCGCACTACCGCATCGTCGGGAGACTTGGCGGCGGGGGCATGGGTGTGGTCTACGAAGCGGAAGATGTCACGCTCGGCCGGCACGTAGCAGTGAAGTTCCTCTCCGATCGTCTGGCCCATAGCGCGGTCGCCCTGGAGCGCTTTCGTCGCGAGGCGCGAGCTGCGTCGGCACTGAACCATCCCAATATTTGCACCATCCACGAGATTGGCGAAGACCGGGGACAGGCCTTCATCGTGATGGAACTTCTGGACGGCATGGCGCTGCGGCACCGCATCGGGGGCCTGCCCCTCGATCTCGACGAACTGCTGCGCATCGGAGTTGAAATTGCCGATGCCCTTGACGCCGCACACGTGGCGGGCATCATCCACCGCGACATCAAGCCGGGAAATATCTTTCTCACCCGGCGGGGCCACGCCAAGATACTGGACTTCGGCTTGGCAAAAATGGTGACCAATGAAAGCGCGGGCGAATCCGTGCCGACGCAAAGTGACGAACGCGGTGATCTGACGGGCGCGGGCAACGCGGTCGGCACCATCGCCTATATGTCTCCGGAACAGGCGCTGGGCCGGTCGCTCGATGCCCGGACGGATCTGTTCAGTTTCGGCCTCGTGCTTTACGAGATGGCGACTGGGCGCGCGGCGTTCTCCGGTACCACGTCGGCCGCGATTTTCGATGGCATCCTGCATGCTACGCCCGTCGCCCCGGTGCACTTGAACCCGAATGTGCCAGCCGACTTTGAGCGCATCGTCAACAAGGCTCTCGAGAAAGACCGTGACCTGCGCTACCAGAGCGCGGCGGAGATGAGAGCGGACCTCCAGCGGGTGAGACGGGACACGGTCTCCGGAGTCGTGGGGAAGGGCGTGTCGAGTCTGCAAGATGAACGAAAGCTGGCGGCCACCGGGGAAGCGACATCGCCGCCACCGCGGGCGCCGTTGCCGGAGGCACGGGAAACCGGCACAGACCGTGTGGAGACCGTGACCGTCGGCGGGGCGCGGTGGAAGCGCGGCCGCTACCTGCTCGCCGTGGTTGCCGCCTGCCTGGTCGCCATGATCGCGGGCGCGATCTACTATCGTTCGCACCAAAGCCGGACTCTGAGCGAGAAAGACACGATTGTGCTGGCCGACTTCGCCAACTCGACCGGCGATCCGGTGTTCGACGACACTCTGAAACAAGCGCTGAGCATGACGCTGCTGCAGTCGCCCTTCCTGAATATTGTTTCCGATGACCAGATAGCCGCCACTCTGAAACAAATGACGCGCCCGCCAGATACTCCGCTCACGCCGGGTGTGGCTCGCGAAATCTGCCAGCGCTCCGGCAGTAAAGCCTATATTGCGGGCGCGATCGCCGGCCTGGGCAATGACTATGTACTTGGCCTCAAAGCCGTGAACTGCCACAACGGGGTCGTTCTCGCCCAGCAGCAAGTCACCGTCCCGATCAAAGAAAAGGTTCTGGATGCACTCAGCGGCGCTGCTACGAACTTGAGGCGGGAGTTGGGCGAATCGCTGGCTACCGTACAAAAGTTTGACGTGCCTCTGGAGCAGGCCACCACGTCTTCGCTCCCGGCACTGCAGGAGTACAGCCTGCAATACAAGGCCATGCGGGAAAAAGGGCCGGCGGCGGCCTTGCCCCACGGCCTGCGGGCCATCGAACTGGACCCGAAATTTGCCTTAGCGTACTGGGCGGTAGGCGGCAATTACGGCGCCATCGCCGAGTATGGCCAGGCACGCGAATACTATCGCAAAGCCTTCGAGTTCCGCGAGCGCGCCAGCGAACGGGAAAAGCAGCTGATCGCCGGCTACTACTACCTAGGTGTGACTCGAGAACTGGAGAAGGCTACACAGATTTATCAGGAGTGGGTTGAAAGCTATCCCCGGGATTACATCGCCTATGGCAGCCTGGCGATGGCGGAGTCGGAACAGGGCTTGCACGAAAAGGCTCTGGAAGCCAATCGGGAATTCCTGCGCCTCTCGCCCGATAATGCAATTGGCTATGTCAACCTGGGGGCCGCGCTGCTGGCGATGCAGAACTTCGGCGAAGCCCGGCAGATTCTGATACAGGCCGAAGCGCGAAAACTGGATGACCTGAACATCCACATGAATTTGTATGCCGTCAGCTTTCTCGTCGGTGACCAGGCTGGCGTGACGAAGGAATACTCCTGGCTGGAGAGCCAGCCAGAGTACCGCAGCCATGGACTTTCGCTGGAATCTGACACCGCCGGTTACAGCGGGCAATTGGGCAAGGCGCGTGAGTTGACCACACAAGCCATAACTGCCTCCACGCGCGCGGCGAACAAAGAAAACGCCGCCATGTGGCAGGCCAACGCTGCCCTGCGCGAAGCCGGTTTCGGTAACGCTTCGGAGGCCAGACATGCTGCTGCGGCAGCCCTCAAGCTAGCATCGAACAGTCCGGGAGCGCAGATCGAAGCGACCCTGGCTTTCGCGCTCAGCGGCGACGCGCCCCGGGCCGAAACCCTGGCCAAGGATCTTTCGGCGAGATTTCCGCTGGATACCCAGATGCAGGCGCTCTGGCTGCCAGTCATCCGGGCGCAACTGGCGCTCGACAAAGGGGATGCGCCTGCAGCCGTGACACTACTGCAGACGGCGAAGCCGATGGAGTTGGCGTTGATTCCGTTTACGGCAAACGGTTCCTGTCTGTACGCCGCTTACGTGCGAGGGCAGGCGTATCTGGCCATGGGCCAGGGCACTCCGGCCGCCGCGGAGTTCCAGAAGATTCTCGACCATAGCGGTCTGATCTGGAATTGTTGGACCGGAGCATTAGCTCATCTGGGGTTGGCGCGAGCAAACGCTTTGCAGTCGAAAACTCCCCAGGGCACCGATGCGGACGCTGCCCGTGCCCGCGCTGCTTACCAGGATTTTCTCGGGCTCTGGAAAGACGCCGACCCCGAGATCCCCATCCTGAAAGAAGCCAAACGGGAGCATACGAAGCTGCAATAGCAGCGTGCCGATCTTTCAAGCATGCCTGACCTGCTTGCACAAAAAATTGTCAACTGACGCTTTCATGCCATTACGTTGATTGACCATCCTGTCGCAGCAATGGGAAGGACTCATTCCCCGATCAGATGACACCGTGGCCAACGATTGGCGGCCCCTCGCGTGCGGCGAATGTGGCTCCAGGCTGCACCTCATCGTTAGGTTGCTCAGGGAAGTACATCAACGCGATTTTGACAGTCAGCGATCGGCCAGTATCTGAACGCGGGTGATCGAGTCGAGGTCGGTCAGTCTTGCAGGGATGAAACCTGCCGCTTGCGGCGCACGATTCCAGATTGCTCCGCAGCCTGCGCCGCAGCTCCTCGGCTTTCAACCGATGGGAACGCGATTCCCCAAAAGGTCTTGACCTTATCGTCCGCTTCGGCAAATTCAATTGCGTAAGTGGGAATCCCCTGGAGGCCAGCCAACCGCGCGACGACGCGAGCAGAGACTTGAGTGCCACTCTTATTTCGCACGCTCACAGTAGCGCCAACCAGCAACTCACGATCGAGTTGGATGGCAGCTCCGTGTTTATTAAGGTTGGTCGCTTTGGCGGGGATCGTAAACGAACACTTTTGGCGATCTTCCCCCGACAGCCCTACGGTGGCGTTGAGGGCTATTCGACTGCTCCGGCGCTTTGCTATTTGACTGCGATGAACGGTTGCCGGGGCCACCAGGTCTTTATGATGAGATTCGGAGCGGCGTTCCGTAGGCTTCAGGTTCATGCTGATCTGAGGACATTAAACTGAACTTATCGCGGCTGCAACGCACCTCGGTCACCATCAGGTGGTTACCCAGGAACTGTTGACTCCTTTGATCTTAGCGTCACGGTGAAAACGGCCTTAGCATGCGAACCCCGGTCACAGGGTCAATGGGCGATATGGCGATGTTTCGCCAACTGACCTGGCTATCCCAAACCAGCACAGACCTCCCCTAGCGCGCACACAGATTGAACAAGCTCGTTACCCATCACACGGAGCTGTGACGCTGGGCATTGCAAGGCGTGACCCGAGCGGGGAAGCTTTCACTTGAGGTTCCGAGTCGTTCGTCACTCGCAAGCGAGCCCCATTCGGATCCAACTCAGGGCGACTTGGAAATTCAGGGGTTCCCCGACCCGACTCCTGCATTCGTCAACGCTGTCGGGGTCGCGCGAAACCCAAACAGCAATCAATCCCTACGAGCCATGCGATGTGGCGGGAGAGAGAGATGAAATCGCAATCATTTCGCAGGCGAGCGGCACTCATACTTGCAACGGTCGCGCTGGTGGCTGCGGCTAGCATGGCAAGCGCTCAAACCTTTACCCAGTTGCACAACTTCGACGGCACCGATGGCGCTAATCCGAACGCGGCGCTGGTCCAGGCAACCGATGGGAACCTGTACGGGACTACGGCCACTGGCGGGGCCAACTCCTGCATCATTTTGGAGGTTAATGGCTGCGGCACGGTCTTCAAAATCACCCCAAGTGGCACGCTGACCACGCTGCACAGCTTCGACTTCACCGACGGCGCCGGTCCCAACGCGCTGATACAAGCCACCGATGGGAACTTCTACGGGATAACGGAGGAAGGCGGGGCTAACACCACCTGCAACTCCGATTACGGATGTGGCACGATATTCAAAATCACTCCTAGTGGTACGGTGACGACGCTGTACAATTTTTGCTCCCAAAGCGACTGCCCGGACGGCGAATGGCCCCTCGCCGGGCTGGTCCAGGCCACCGATGGGAACTTGTACGGGACAACGTCTGGCGGGGCCAATGCCGCTGGCACGGTTTTCAAAATAACCTCAAGCGGCACGCTGACCACGCTGTACAGATTTTGCTCCCAAAGCGGTTGCACGGACGGCACTGTTCCTTCTGGGACGCTGGTCCAGGCCACCGACGGGAACTTGTACGGGACAACGGGCGCCGATGGGGCCAACGGCAGGGGCGGAACGGTCTTCAGAATCACCCCAAGGGGCACGCTGACCACGCTATACAGCTTTTGCTCCCAAGATGGTTGCGCGGACGGCAGCGTCCCCAACGCGCTGATACAAGCGACCGGTGGGAACTTCTACTCGACAACGTACCTTGGCGGGGCCTACGACTACGGCACCGTCTTCAAAATCACGCCGCGCGGCACGCTGACTACGCTGTACAGCTTTTGCTCCCAAAGCGGCTGCCCGGACGGGAGGTTGCCCTCCGTGGGGCTGATGCAAGCCACCGATGGAAACTTCTACGGAACAACCCCGTTGCGCGGGATCCACAGCCAGGGCGGAACAGTTTTCAAAATCACACCGAGGGGCAGGCTGACCAAGCTGTACAGCTTTTGCACTCAAAGCGGCTGCCCGGACGGCAACGGTGCGGCCGGGCTGACGCAGGCCACCAACGGGGAGCTCTACGGGACAACCGGCGGCGGAGGCGCCTACAGCGACGGCACGGTTTTCAGTCTCTCCGTAGGGCTGGGGCCGTTCGTGGAAACACAGCCCACCTCCAGCAAGGTGGGAGCGGCCGTCAAGATTCTTGGCACCAATCTGACTGGCGCGACGGCCGTCAGCTTTAACGGCACGGCGGCTGTCTTTAAAGTGGTTTCGAAGACCTTGATCAAGGCCACGGTCCCGGCCGGTGCGACCACCGGGTTTGTGGCAGTGACCACGCCCGGCGGAACGTTGACCAGTGATGTGCCCTTCCGGGTCAGGCCGTAGCAGCAACGCGAGTAGGAAGCCGCGCGCTCACGAGGCGGCTTTTCCGTTGCGGAAGGATTTTCTTTTTGCATCTGGCCGATGGTTGATGTGACAGGCCTTAGCGCTCAGAACTGGGTGACTACAAGGCAACCTTACAACGGCTGCCGCCGGTGAATTGCTGGCGTACCTTCAATTTAGTAGGGCCCGATGATCCCGGCGATGGCGCGCGCTGCAGGCGGCTGCGCTGCTTGAGCGTCTTTCGTGTCCAGCACGTCCAGATATTTCAGGCCCGAGCCAGTGTTAAACAGGACGACCGTATCGTCGGCGCTGAAGAAGCCGCTGGCCAGAAGATTCTGATATGCGACCAGGGACGCTGCGCCCTCGGGAGCGGCGAAGATGCCTTCGACTTTGGCCCAATGGCGGGTTGCGGCGAGAATTTCTGTATCGGTGGCGTCGACGGCGAGCCCTCCACTTTGTTTCAGGATGTCAAGAATCAAGTAGTCGCCGTAAGGCTTGGGCACGCGCAGGCCCGAGGCCAGGGTCGAGGCATTCGTCCACATCTCTACCGAGGCGCGGCCTTCATCCCACGCTTTGACGATGGGCGCGCATCCCGCGGCTTGCACGCTGATCATGTTCGGCCGCTCGGAGCCGATGAAACCCAGTTGCTCCATTTCCTCGAAGGCCTTCCACATGCCGAGCAGTCCAACCCCGCCGCCCGTGGGATAAATAATTCCCTGCGGGAGTTTCCATCCCAGTTGCTCGGCCACTTCGTAGCCCATGGTCTTCTTGCCTTCCACGCGGTAGGGCTCTTTGGTGGTGGAAACGTCGAACCATCCTTCTTTTTTCCAAACCTCGCCTTCCTTCAGTTCGGCGATTTTGCGGGCGCAATCGGAGATGAGGCCGTCGACCAGCGTGACCTGCGCACCGTAGTAGTTACACTCGATGCGGTTGGCCATGGGCACATCTTTGGGCATGAAGATGTGGGCTTCGATGTTGGCGGCGGCGGCATAGGCGGCGAGCGCTCCGGCAGCATTTCCCGCGGAAGGGATGGCCAGCTTTTTCAGCCCGAAATGGCGCGCCATGGTCACCGCGACCGAGAGTCCGCGAGCTTTGAACGAGCCGGTCGGATTCAGGCCTTCATCTTTGATGAAGACGTTAGGATACTCGCGGCTGAGCAGCATGGGCGTGAAGCCTTCGCCAAGCGTAACGGGCGGGGCTTCAGGAAGGACGGCGTCGTATCGCCACATGGTGGGAGCGAGCGGCAGCAGCGAGGCCGGCGAGAACGTCTTCTTGATGCTGGCCAGATCGTAACGCGCGTAGAGAATGCCGCCATCCTTTGGGCAAACGGTTTGCGGACGGTCGGCGGGGTAATGCTCGCCACAGCGGGTGCATTGCAGATGAGTGAGACGCGGCACGGAGAAAGTTTAGCAGGCGGGAAGCCCCGGAGACGAACAGCGAAGACGGATGAACAGGTCTCGGCAGCGAGGACCGCGATGCGGCGTAGAAGTGCCTTGCGGTGTCCTAATCCGCGCACGCGGGCAAGGGGTCCTTCGACTGCGGTTGTGCTTCGCATTCGCGAAGCACAACCTACGCTCAGGATGACAAAATTGGAGATTTTATTTCGCGCTCTTCTTGGCCGCGCGCTTCGAAGGCGGCGTTACGCCTTTCTCGGGACGCTCCTTCTCGATCGCGTCAGACATGTTGTGCAGCGGCTTGTCGTGCGCCGACGACAACTGTGGGCCGCCTTCAGGAACGGTTAGTCCTTGTGCTGTCTCCGTAGCCTCGTCGAAGGTGGTCCCCGACTTGGGATTGGCCACGGCAAACACGCCATGCGGCGTGCCGTTGCTGAAGGCTGTGGCAATGTAATCTCCAACCATCAGGCCGTTCTGCGAATTGGGCAGCCACTTGAGCTGCATGAATCCGGCCAGGCTGAGCGGGTGGTTCCATGTAGTCCCGCCGTTGTGCGACGAAATATAGCCCACATAGAGCTGGCAGGTCGCAGTCGTGCACTGGCTGTGCGAATAGTAGTAGTAGTGAAGCGCAACGTGCGCAGTTGCTCCCGAGGTTGCCGGATCGATGCCGATTCCGGGAATGAAATGGTCCACCGTGCTGCTGGTCGAGTCGATCGGAATGCGGGTCACTTTCGACCAATGGATGCCGTCCGTCGAAGTGCTGTACACCAGATCGTTGGTGTAGCACTTGGTGCGGAAACGGCAGTCTTCCCAAACCACCCAAACTGTGCCTGCGCCATCCACTGCGGCGGAAGGCAATGGCCCGCTGCGAATGCCGCCGGCGTCGAGGTGGGCCTGGATGCGCGCCACTGTAACCGGCGCCGTCCAGGTGTTGCCGCCGTCCGTCGACATGAAGGCTGAGATGCCCGAGGTTTCAATCGGCACGACGACGGTGCCGTTGGGCTGCACCAGCGGTTGTCCGCCGATTCCGGCAGCGCGGTTCGCCGTCGCTTTTGCCGCGCCCCAGGTCAAGCCGCCGTCGGTCGAAGTGCTCATCAGAATCCCGTCCCCAGTATCGGGATTGTCCCACTCCACATAGCAGTTTCCGTAGAACGGGCTGGTCGACGTGCTGTCGCACACGATCCAGTTCTTGTCGGAGCTGGCAACTTTCGGGCCGACGTTCACCGCATTGTCCCAGGTGAAGCCTCCGTCAGTGGACCGGCTTACCACGACCGCCGGAGTCCGCGCCGTGTTCGAGATCGGCAGCGACGCGATCATCCACACATCGTGCTTGGCGTCATAGGCCACGGCGGGATCGCTGGCCGCGCTGTAAGGCCCACCACCATTTCCCGTGGTCAGGCCGGGCAGGAACCCGAACGTCCACGTATTGCCGCTGTCGGTGGAGGTGGCCCAGCCAATGGCCGTGGCACCGCCGGGAGCGATGCGTCCCGTCTGAAACGCCGCCACCAGCGTGGCGCCGTTGGCCAGGATATGCGGCTCAACTTCGGTGGCGTGCTGGCCCGGACCCACAGTAAAGGGATCGGAACTGATTCGCATCACGCTGACCGCCGGGGCGTTCTGCCCATACGCGGCAATGGCAGCCACGCAGACGCTGAGCACGATGAGGCAGGCAAACAGTAAACTTCCACTGCGACGAGACAGCTTGCGATTCATCAGGATTGTCCTCAGGCACGGAGAATGACTTGCACAGAACTCCCTGAATGGCAGGGGCATTCGCGGGATGCAACGAGGCACGATAGTAGCTGCCGTGCCGCTGAACATATCGTGGAATCTCCGGCGCTGTCAATGTGAACGATTTTGCAACTTCCGCGGTTCCGGAGTTCGCACGAACACGGCTGCCACATCGTCGCTGTAGGTTGCCTGCCAGCCGCTGGTTTCGGTCAGAATATTGGCCAAGGCAGAGTCTTTGGGCACGACCACGCAGTGCGCGGCGTTTTGCTGGAGAAAATCGTCCCAGCCCGGCTCCACGTGGATCATTTTCAAATAAGACTTCAGAAAATCCTCACCGTAGAAATCGTGCCGGTCATCCACCACCATCCGCACTCGTGGATAAAGCCGATAGATCAAGTACCCACCCCAATCATCCCGACTCACCAGCGGCCCCTGCACGTTCTGTTTCTCGACGTAATCCACCGCCGCCACGGGAAAGCGTTTTGCGTCAAAGTGCGCGTCCATCAGCAGCATCGAGCCCAGTTTGCCGCCGTTCGCCGCGATCCAGCATGCCAGAACAATCGCCGCGATGGGCCAAAGATGGCCCCGCAGGCTCAGGTCGATTGTTTCCATGCGCTGAACAAATTGCGCCGAGGCGAACCCTCGCCATCGCACGCCAATCTGTCGCTCTCCAAATTTCTTGATCGCCTCCGACAACCACGGCCCGATGACCAGGATCAACAGCAGCGACGACACGGGAATATTTCGCGAAGCGTACAGCGCCGAATACACGGCGAACAGCACCACCAGGCCCTGGCTCACGCCCATCTCGCGCCTCTTCGCCGCGAGCGCCACCAGCGTAAACAGCAACAATCCCGCAAAACACTTCTGCGCCACATAGTGGAAATTCGGAGATTGAAACTCGTCGATGTGGTCCATCAGGAAGCGATTGGAAAGATACCGGTAGATATGCGCGTGCAAGTGAAAGCCGTAGGGATTCACGAATGTCGCCGCCGCGCTCAGGATGCCCACCAAGGTCAACATCCGGAGACGCCGGCCTGCCCGGATCTTCCGTAAAGCGTCTTCAAACCGATCCTCTCCCAGCCTCCACCACTGCCAAACGCCGCCGAGCCAGTAAATCGCCAGCAACACGAACCCAACCAGAAATCCCCCGTGCACGTTCACCCACACCAGCATTAGCGCAGGCAGCAGCCACAGCAGCCGAGTGTGATGATCTTTTTCTGACGACTCCAAAACCCAGAACCACGCCACCGTACACAGCCAGCTCGCCACGTGCGGCCGCGCCTGAAAATGAATCATCGCCGCCGACGCCGCCAGCAGCACCAGTATCACAGCCACGAAGATATTCGTGCCCCGCCGCAGCAGTAGCCGGAACGTCCACGCGAACGAGCCAGCAATGATCAAAGCCGTAAGCAGCACAACTCCATTCAGTCCCATCGCGCTCTCCAGCAATCCGACGAGCATGTCGTAGAGCCACTCCCAGGCAAACCAAGGCTGGCCAGCCATCCCCGCGGAAAACGGATCGACGTGGGGAATCGCATGCGTCGCCAGAATCAATTGCCCGGTGCGAATATGCCAGCCGATTCCGGCATCGCCCAGCAGCCGCACCGATAGCGTCGTTAACGCCAGCAGGCCCAGCAGCGCCACGAAAAGCAAGTCGCCCACCGACGGTACGAGCCATCGCACCCACGCCGGATTCGATTCCGCAACCGAACTTCTGGAGCCCATTGCCATCGCGCTGAATCTTATAGAGTGGGACCATGAACAGCAAGGTGGAGCATCCATCGAAACATCGCGTGGTGATCGTGGGCGCGGGCTTCGGCGGCCTGAATGCCGCCGAATCGCTGGCTGGCGCGCCTGTGAGCATCACGGTCATCGACCGCAAGAATCATCACACCTTTCAGCCGCTGCTCTATCAAGTGGCCACCGCCGGACTCTCGCCCGGCGAAATCGCCGCGCCCATTCGTTCGATTCTGAGCCGCCACAAAAATGTCGAAGTGCTCCTAGCCGAGGTCACAGGGTTCGACCTCGAACGCCGTGTAGTGCAGACCGCGGTCCAGAACGACGTGCGGAATGAAGTTCAGGACGTTCCTTACGATTCCCTCATTGTCGCCGCCGGCGCCAGCCACGCCTATTTCGGCCACGACGAATGGCAAACGCTCGCGCCCGGCCTCAAGACCATCGAGGACGCGCTCGAAATCCGCCGCCGCGTTCTGCTGGCTTTCGAACTCGCCGAACGCCGCGTGGCAGCCGGAGAATCCTGCGATCCCTTGAACTTCGTGGTCGTCGGCGCCGGGCCTACCGGAGTCGAACTCGCCGGAACCCTCGCCGAAATCTGCCGTCACGCCCTGGCCCACGACTTTCGCGCCATCGATCCGCGCCTCACCCGCATCCATCTCATCGAAGGCGGCCCGCATGTCCTGCCCGCCTATCCTGACGATCTCTCGCGCAGCGCCCTCGAGCAACTGCAGCGCCTGGGGGTGGAAGTGCTCACCTCGACCATTGTGACGAAAATTGAGCCGGGCTTAATTTACATGGGCGAAACACGAATGAACGCAGCCGTCATTCTCTGGGCCGCAGGCGTGGCCGCCTCACCGCTCGGCAAAAAGCTCGGAGTGCCCGTCGATCGCGCGGGACGGGTGCTGGTCAATCCCGATCTCAGCCTTCCCAATCATCCCGAAGTCTTCGTCATCGGAGACCTGGCCGCCCTGAAAGACGCCGCCGGCAAGATGCTTCCGGGCGTGGCGCCAGTAGCCATTCTGGAAGGCCGCTACGTCGCCAAACTGATTGCCAGAGAATTGAAAGCGGGTGCCCCGTCCTTCCCGCGTCCTTTGCGGGAGGAGCCTGCCCCTTCGACAGGCTCAGGGCAGGCTCTGAGCTTGTCGAAGGGCGGGAATTTTGATCGTCCGCCGTTTCACTACTACGACAAAGGCAGTCTCGCCACCATCGGACGCGCCGCCGCTGTCGCCCAGTTCGGCAAGATTCATATCTCCGGATTCATGGCCTGGCTGGCCTGGCTGTTCATCCACATTCTTTTTCTGATTGGCTTCCGCAACCGCCTGCTCGTCTTTATCCAGTGGGCGTGGTCGTATTTCACCTACGAGCGCGGCGCACGACTGATCACCGGCAGCACGAATCTTCCGGGCTGGAGCGGCGCGCTCCCCGAGAATTCTTGTACCAACGACACCGCACAAGAAATGTCTATCGCAACTGACAAATAAGAGGGAGAATCTTCTTGTCGGCGGATGGTGAGTCATGAAAAGCATTCCAATGTGGCGAATTCTTCTCGGCTTCATGGCCATTCTTGTCCTCAGTTCCGTCTCCTCCGCCGAGATTCTCAAGATCGTCGTCAACGACACCATTCAGCCCATCACCGAGGAATACATCGCCCGCGCCATCGACGAAGCCCAGCGCCGCGGCGACCAAGCCGTATTGATCGAGATCAATACCCCCGGAGGCCTCGTCGAATCCACCCGCCACATCATCGAGAGGATCACGAGTTCGCAGGTCCCGGTGATTCTCTACGTCGCGCCCAGCGGCAGCCGCGCCGGTTCGGCCGGAATCTTCATCCTCGAAGCGTCCGACGTAGCAGCTATGGCTCCCGGAACCAACGCAGGCGCGGCACATCCCGTGTTGCTCTTCGGTCCAACCTCAGTCAAGCCCGACGACGAGATGAAGCAGAAGATCGAGAACGATGCCGCCGCCCTGATGCGTTCTGTAGTTTCCCGCCGCGGCCGCAACGTTGAGCTCGCCGAAAGCGCCGTGCGCGAATCCAAGTCCTTCACCGACCAGGAGGCCCTCGCCCAGCATCTGATCGACTACATCGCCTCCAGCCAGGACGATCTTTTCCGCCAAATGGAGGGCAAAAGCTTCAAGCGCTTCAACGGCCAGGAAGTCACGCTGAAACTCTCCGGCCAGCCAGTCGTGCCTTTCGGCATGACGATCAAAGAACAAATCCTCAACTATTTGATGGACCCGAACATGGCGTTCATCCTGCTCGCCATCGGCGCGCTCGCGCTCTATGCCGAATTCAATCATCCTGGCGCGGTCGTTCCCGGAACCGTCGGCGTCGTATTCATTCTGATCGCGGCCTTCGCTCTCAACCTGCTGCCCACGCGCTTTGCCGCGCTGGGCTTGATTCTGGCCGCATTCGCGCTTTTCGCCGCCGAAGCCAAATTCGCCACCCACGGCGTGCTCACCATCGGCGGCATCACGCTCCTCACTCTCGGAGGTCTGCTGCTCGTCGATTCGCCCATCCCGGAAATGCGCGTCCACCTGCTGACTGCGCTCGCGGTCAGTATTCCGCTCGGACTCATCACCGCATTCCTGATGGGCATCGCCCTGAAAGCTCGCCGCAACAAGATGGTCTCAGGCGCTCAAGGTTTGATTGGCGAGACCGGAATCACCCAGAGTGCACTCAACCCGAGCGGCAAGATCTTTGTCCACGGCGAACTTTGGGATGCCGTCTCCTCCGCGGATGTGTCTGCCGGACAATCCGTGATCGTGCGCCGCGTGGATGGCCTTGTGCTTCAAGTCGAACCCGTGGCCGAAACGCGCCCCGCGGCGGCCCCGGTTGCCCTTTGACTGACCCGCGCACCAGCGCAAGCAACGGCTCTGTATCCGAATTCCGCGCCCTCATCCCTCCATTGGGTTTACAATCCGCCTCAGCAGCACTTGTGTGTTCGGGAAGTGAGGAATTGCTATGGCAGAACTTGGTCTTGGCTTCTCCACAATCGTCATCATCATCGTGGTTCTCTATTTACTCAGCTCAATCAAGATCCTCGCAGAGTACGAACGTGGCGTCATCTTTCGCCTTGGCCGCATCCTGACCACTCCTAAGGGTCCAGGCGTAGCCCTGGTGTTTGTCCCCATCGACCGCATCGTGCGGGTGTCGCTGCGTCAGGAGGCTCTCGAAGTTCCGCCGCAGGACATCATCACCCGCGACAACGTCACCCTCAAGGTGAACGCCGTCATCTTTCTGCGCGTGATCGATCCCAACAAAGCTGTGAACGAAGTTTCCAACTACGTCTACCAGACCTCGCAGTTTGCCCAGACCACGCTGCGCTCGGTGCTCGGCGAGCAGGAACTCGACGAACTTCTCGCCCACCGCGAAAAGATCAACCTGCGCCTGCAAAGCATTCTCGACCAGCACACTTCGCCCTGGGGCGTGAAGGTGACCAACGTCGAGGTGAAGCAGGTGGACATGCCGGAATCCATGCTGCGCGCCATGGCCAAGCAGGCTGAGGCCGAGCGCGAAAAGCGTTCCAAGATCATTCACGCGGAGGGCGAGTTTTCGGCCGCGCAGCGCCTGGTGGACGCTGCCCATCTGCTGGCCACCGAGCCGGTCAGCGTGCAACTCCGCTACCTGCAGACGCTGACGGAAATCGGCGTCGAGAAAAATACGACGGTCATCTTCCCCGTCCCCGTGGACTTTTTCTCGGGTCTGCAGAAGATGCTGGGCAAGGTTGGTGAAGAAGCACCCCCAGCCGCCAAATCCGCATAGCGGATCTTGGTTGGCAAAGAATGTGGGTAGCCCAAGCGGGCGTGAGAACTGAACATCGGGTGAAGGTGGGGACGGAATCATCCCGTTCCAGCCCGAAGGGCGGCATGTGAAAGCCCGGCACGGAAGTGCCGGCAAGAGTGCGAAATGTGGAGCGAGTCCCGTAGGAGTCTGTGTCGTAGCTGGATGCCGATCCGAAAAGTGGGCCGGTGGGGCCGGAGTTCAGCCGCGAAGCGGCGCAAGAATGCAGCCCGCGGCGTAAGCCGTGGGTCGAAAGTGGAATAAGAGCCAGCCCCGAGGGGGCGAAAGAAAAGCTACGACACAGACTCCGTAGGGACGACACTGTTCCCGCGCGCGCTCTGCAACAAAAGCTCTTGGACGATGCGGGCTTTAGCCCCTGAGGTACATAGTTGTGGATTCACAAGACACAGAAATCACACTAGGCACCGCGAAACTGCTGGGCCTGTTCTTCGGTCTGGTAATTATCTGCGCCGTCTTCTTCGCGCTCGGCTACACGCTCGGCCGCAAGTCCGACACTGGGCTCGCCGCAGCCGCACCGACGGCGCCGCTGCAAACCACCTCCAGCGGTTCCAAGCCCGCGGGTTCGGCATCGACGCAACCCGCTCCCCCGATGACTTTTTACAAAGCGGTCGAGCAGAAGGACGCCAACGCCCAACTGACGCCAGCCTCCGCCGACGCAGGACCCACGACCCCACCCGCGGCGTCTTCGGCCGTATCACCCGGCACTTCTTCCACTGCCGGACAGGCGCAGCCGCCGCAGACCGCCAACCCGCCTGATCCCATGGCCCCAATTCCTATGGGCGGTTACTTCGTCCAGGTGGCTGCGGTCAGCAAGCAGGATGACGCCGAGGCTCTGGTCGACGCTCTCAAGAAAAAACAATATCCTGCCTTCGTGGCCGCCGCGTCGTCCACCGACAAGCTGTTTCGCGTGCAGGTTGGCCCCTTCGGCGATATCAAAGACGCGGAGGCCATGCGCTCCCGCCTCATCAACGACGGATATAACCCGATCCTGAAAAAGTAAGCGGCAAAATTGAAAGTCCCTATGAAGCTTGACCCTCTGTTGAATCGCCGTGTCATCTTCAAGCTGCACGGCATGGACCCGCTCGATTCAACCATCCTCAAGCAGGACGAAACCGGCTACTGGATCCGCGGCGGCACTCTCGCTCCGCAACTGGATCAATCCAATTGCTCTCTGCCCGACAGTGACGTGCGTTACCTCGAATTCACCCGCATCGAATGGCTGCGGGCCGCCCGCCCACGCCCCTGATGTCATTCTGAGCCATGTAGGGACAGCCGCCCCTTCGACAGGCTCAGGGCAGGCTCGCGGGTGTCCGGTTCTGCCGAAGCCCCGAGCGAAGCCGAGAGGGAAGCTCGACTGTGCTGCCACCGTCTCGGTCCCAGCACAGGAACATATTGACAACCGTCGATGTAGCAGCTAATCCTACTCCCCATGACCTCACCCACGCCTCTCGATCATGCGCTCCACGCCATCGCCGATCCCACACGCCGCCGCATCCTCAGCGCCCTCAAACAACGCGGCGTACTCGCCCCTCCCGCCGGACACGCCGGCCTCTGTGCCGGCGACATTGAGGAACGCATGCGTCTCTCCCAGTCGACCATCTCGCATCACATGGCCATTCTGACCAAGGCCGGCTTGGTCGAAGCCGTGAAGCAAGGCCAGTGGCGCTGGTACCGGCGCAACGAAAAAGCCCTTCGCCGGTTGGTGAAGAGCCTGCGCGCACAACTGTGATGGGAATCCAACCAGGAAATGTTTAGCTCGCGGAAGCGGCCGCTGCCTGCGCCTTCTGCAGCAAGCGTCGAGCCTGCGAAATCAACTCCGCCACTTCGAAGGGTTTTACCAGGAAGGGTACGTTATTTTCATGCAGGAACGCCCGCTCATCGCCCTGCTCCACGCTATGAGAGAAGGTAAACAGCACATGCTTCTCCATCTCAGAGCAGTTCTGCTTGAGCCACAGGTAGGCTTCTTTCGCATTCCAGTCCGCCGGCATCTTGCCACTCATGATCACTGCATCGAACGGCTCGGAGAGCAACCGCGTCTTCACGTCTTCGCTCCTAGTAGCCGTCACCACGTTGGCCCCGGCGCCGGCCAGCACGTCGCGCTCAAACTCCAGCACGGCTTCTTCTTCCTCCACCAGCAGCACGCGCCCCTGCAGCGCCCCTTCGCGCCGCTGCGGCGCTACCGACGCGGGTTCTACCACGGCGTCCGCCGACACAGCCATGGGCAACCGCACCTCGATCACTGCTCCGCCCTCGCTGGCATTGTGCGCCGTGATGTCGCCGCCGTGCTCCTTTACAATTCCATAGCAAATGCTCAGGCCCAGCCCGGTTCCCTTCCCCACACTCTTGGTGGTATAGAAGGGATCGAAAATTCTCTTGGGATCTTTGATGCCCGGGCCATCATCGGCAAACTGCGCGCACACATCGCCCTTCTGGCAATACACGCGGATCTTCAGCTTCCCCGCTCGTCCCGTCTCCAGCACCGCGTCGACCGCGTTGTTGATGATGTTCAGAAACACCTGCTCGATCTGATGAGGATCGGCCACCACCAGCGCCGGATCTGGACCCAGATCCTTTTCCACCGCGATGTTATTGACTTTCAGGTCATAGTCGCGCAGGGCCAGGGTTTCTTCCATCACCTTGCGGATGTCCACCTCCGAGCGCTCCGGCTTCCTCTGCCGCGCAAATGAAAGCAGATTCTGCACCACGCGATGGGTGCGCTGCGCCTGCTTGAACATCTTGCCTACGTAGTCGTGCGCACGCTCGTTCAACCCTTCGCTTTCCAGCAACTGCGCATATCCCAGAATCGCGGTCAGCGGATTGTTCAACTCATGCGCCACCCCGGCAATCAACTGCCCCACCGCCGACATCTTCTCGCTCTGCAGCAGTTGTTCCTGAGTGCGCCGCAGATCTTCGTAAGCTTTGCAGGTTTCTTCGTACAAACGAACTTTCTCAATCGTGGTGGCCAATTGCCGGCTGATCGCCACCATCAGGTTCTCTTCCCCGCTGGAGTATTCGTACTCCGCGTGGCTGCGCAGTCCCATCATGCCGATCGGACTGTCCTTGCCCCAGAACAGCACCCAGATCCACGCACCGTCGCTGTCGGAGCGGATGAACTCCGCCACCACTCCGGTGAGATGCGGCAGATACTCCGCCGTGATGACTTCGGCGCGCGACCGCATCACCAGATCGCCAAAGCCGTCGGCAAAATTGATTTCCGCCGGCCGCGATTTATCGCGGCTGCGTGGTCCCCACGCCGCCCGGCGCCGGTAGGTCGGAGCATCCGAATCCGAAAGGTAGACCGCTCCACTCTCCGCCCCGAACAACGAAACCACCTGCCGCAGGGTTAGGTTCAGAATTTCGTCCAGATCGAACGACTGGGTCGCCACCACCGCCATCGCGTTCAGCGCATTCAGTTCGCGGTTACGCCGCCGCATCTCGTCTTCGGCGCGCCGCTTCTCGGTCACGTCCAGAACAAAGCCCTGGAAGCGTTCGATCTTCCCCGTCGCATCGCGGGTGGCGAAACTGCTCTCGGCCGCCAGCAGCAGCGTTCCGTTCTTGCGCCGCATCGTCACTTCAAAGTTGCGGACGTAATTTTGCTCCTCGATTTCCCTGCGGAAAGCGTCGCGCTGGCCCGCATCCACGCGGATGTCTTCATCCAGGTTCAGCGGCAGCAACTCTTCGCGGTTCTCATACCCCAGCATGTGCACAAAGGCATCATTGCAGTCCAGCAATCGACCGCGGGGCGTCGCCACATACACGCCTTCCTGTACCTGCTCGAACAGCAGCCGGTATTTCTCTTCCGCCGACCGCCGCTCCGTGATGTCGCGAACAATATGGATCGTCCCCTTCTGCTTGCTCCCTTGCTCGGCATAGGACGACGTGGAAACCATCGAGAAGCCGCCGAAGCAAGGGTCGGCGCCCTCGCTGATCTCTTCCCCACCGCGCGCACAATAAGGACATCCCGTCCATTCGCCCAGCCGGTGCGGCAAGACCGATTCGCAGGTGCTGCCGATCACGTCCGCCGACGCCATTTCCAGTTGCTCCAGCAGGACTTGGTTGGCCTTGATGATGCGGAAATCCGCGTCGTGCGCCAGAATGATGTCGTGCACCGAGTCGAATGTGTTTCGCCACTGCCGCTGCGACCGCAAGGCCTGCTCCAGCAGACGGAAGTTCTCGATCGCGATTCCCAACTGGCGCCCGCAAGTTTCCAGAAACTCTACTTCCTCGGCGGCCATTTTTCGGTCGCGCCCACTACCCAGAACCAGCAGCCCGATCGGCGACTTCTTCCCCAGCACCGGAACCATCACCACGTATTGCACTTTTTCTAGCTTGAGCAGCCCCGCATCTTCCGGACTCGCTCCCGCCCGGTGCGTCGTGAGCGGCTTGCCCCGCTCTATCAACTGCGACGCACCCTCTGTCAACTCCGCAAACCCCGCCTCCCGTAAGAAGTCCGGCGAAACGCCCACGGCATGCGTCGCCACCAGGTGTCCGCCCTCAATCAGCCGGAACCAGGCCGCCTTGCTCTTCGTCAGCCTCTGTAATTCCGCGAGCGCGACCTGCATCATGCCGCCCTGCTGCTGCGCCAGCACGATGCTCTCGGTGATGGCCCGCAGCACTTTCAATCGCCGTCCCCGCGCGCGCGCTTCCCCAAACACGACCAGCAGCATACTCAATCCCAGCAACACGTCTGCCGTAACAAAAATCGAAGCGGGAATCTGGCTGGTGAAGGGCGGCCAACTCAGATGCTGCACCAAAAGGCACGCCGCCAGCAGCCACGCTCCCAACTCCCAGCGTCCCCGGCGGGCGCGCACTAAAGCGATGGCCGCAGTCAGCAGAATGATTCGGTAGGAAATTTCCAGAGCGAAGCGCAAGGGCAGCGAATCGGGCCACAGCAGCACACGTGCCACAGCAAAACCCGCCTCGCTCACGGTGATTACAGCCAGCGGCACCAGCAGATTCCGCGCTCGAACGTAAGCCAGCACTGCGCCCGCGAACAACCCCATCGCCACCACGAACGCCGCCTGCTCCACCGCGGGAACATAGCGCTCCGGAATCCGCAGCGCGGCGCCGTGCAGCGCCGCCAGCCGCGACGTCACCAACAGCGCCCAGCCAACTGTCCAAACCAGCAAGTAGCGCTCCCGCAGCGCGGAGAGCACTAGAAGCGACGCTCCCAGCATGAGCAGCAGCGCCCACTCCCCGGCCTTCAGCCCGGCCAGCGCCGGCTGCGCGATGTTCCAAATGGACCAGAGGGAAACGTTCATCTTATTTCAGGCTTGGATTCCAGACGTAACAATGCCCTGCTCTTTGAATACCATGCTGCCGCCCTTTATTCATGCGTTTTCCGGACCTGGATGGTTACTTTCGATACCTACCCGAAGGAGTAGAATTTGCCGAGAGTATACTGACTGAGCGCCATGGCCGATCGCATTCTCGTAGTCGACGACGAAGAGGCAATCCGCGAGATTGTCTGCGCCATCCTTTCCGCCGCCGGCTATGCCTGCCAGCAGGCCAGTTCCGGCATGGAGGCCCTCGCCCTGCTTAATTCCGGCGAGATGTTCGAACTCATGCTTTCCGACCTGATGATGGCCGATCTCGATGGCATTGGCCTGCTCGAACGCACCAAGGAAAAATTTCCCGACATGCCGGTCGTGATGGTCACCGCGGTCCACGACATTTCGGTCGCCCTTGCCGCCATCCGCAACGGCGCGTATGACTACCTGCTCAAGCCCTTCGAGCGCGAACAGTTGCTGAACGCCGTGGCCCGGGCGCTGGAGAATCGCCGCCTCAAGGTGGAGAATCGCACCTATCAAACCAATCTGGAGTCTCTGGTCGAAGCCCGCACCGACCAGTTGCAAGATGCCGTGCGCAACCTGGAGCGCTCCTACGACATCACTCTGGAGGCTTTGGGCGATGCACTCGACTTCAAGGACGCCGAGACCCAGGGGCACTCCAAGCGCGTTACCGCTTTCACCATGGCCATCGCGAAAGAAATGGGGTTGCCGAAGGAGCGAATCGACGTGATCGCCCGCGGCGCGTTCCTTCACGACATTGGCAAGATCGCCATCCCCGATCGCATCCTGCTCAAACCCGGAAAGCTCGACGAGAAAGAAAAAGAGATCATGCGCGAGCACTGTTACAACGGCTACCAGATGCTCAAGAAGATCCCCTTCCTGGTTGAAGCTTGCGAGATTGTTTACTCCCACCAGGAACACTTCGACGGCTCCGGCTATCCCCGCGGTCTCAAGGGGAGCGAAATCCCCCTGGGCGCCCGCATATTCTCCGTCGCCGATACCCTCGATGCCATCATCTCCGACCGCCCCTATCGGGCCGCCAGATCTCTCGCTGACGCCCGCAAGGAGATTCAAGCCTGGAGCGGCCGCCAGTTCGATCCTGAGGTCGTCGAGGTGTTTCTGAAGATGCCCGACGAGGTCTTCGAATATGTCCGCCGCGAGATCAACAGCCAAACCTACCCCGTCAGCTACTCCGCCAGCGCCAAAGGCAACTAGCGATTTTCCTGATTAACCGTTGTCATCCTGAGCGACGACCTATGCAACTTGCGACGCCACCGCTGCCTTGGCAAGGCGTTTCAATAACTGCTCGCAAGATTCCGCCATCAGAGCGTTCTTATAAGCAGGCTCTTAAGTGGGTATTTGATTTTGCGGTAGGAGCGCCCTTCGACTACGCTCAGGGCAGGCTTTCAGCGCTGCGGTAGATGCCACTCCAGGCCCGACGGCTTCAGCCCCTGAGGGACCTTACAATGGAGAATCCAGACCTACTACGGAGGCAATCCATGAAATCGGCACTCGTTCTTCTAGCGCTTTGCATCCTAGCCGCCCCATCCCTCGCGCAGGAGCATCCTACCCTCGCCGCCCAGCCGAACTCTATCTACGTGGGCGCTGACGGCAAATTTGAATCCGCTCCCGACACCGCCGTCATCCAGTTCAACATCTCGGTGCAGGAGAGCACTTCGCAAGCCGCCTATGAGCATGCCTCGAAAGAAGCCGAGCAGGTTCGCCAGGTCTTGCGCGCCAACGGCCTCGAACCCAAGGCCGCCAATATCGGATTCCTCTCTGTTCAGCCAGTATACGATTGGAAAAATCCCAAACAAAAAGTCATCGGCTATCGCGTGGCCACCGACGTCACCCTGAAGCTCAAGGATTTTTCCAAAATCGGCCCCATCACCCAGCAACTCGCCGACGCCAACGTCAGCGAGACTCAAACCCTGAATTACGCGTTGGAAAATATCGACGAGGCCAAGAACAAAGCCGTCGAAGACGCCTACCGGCGCGCCCGCAACTCTGCCGACGCCATCGCCCGCGCCAGCGGCCGCACCATCGGCGAGCTTTCCTACGCCTCGGTTGATACTTTTGAAAACCAGCGCGTCCCGGTCCCGCGCATGGCGCGCGCAATGGCCGCCATGCCCAACGCCGCCCCCGCTCCCACGGAAGAATTCACTCCGCAAACGGTAACGGTCACCGCCCACGTCAACGCGCTATTCAACCTGAAGTAAGATTGTCGAAGTTGATGGATTTCTTGCTTAATTGGAGACAGCCGCCCAAGTCGATGTGGGGACAGCCGCCTCGGCTGTCCAGCCAGAATATGTGGGGACGGGCGCCTCGCCCGTCCAGCCGAGCGCAGCGAGGCGCAGCTGTCACGGTGCGCTCATGGAATTCATGGAAGCTTGCAACACCGTGGAAGAGCGGCGCTTCAGCGCCGCGTAAAGCATCCCTACTCACTGAGGGCTTCAGCCCTTGTGAAATCGCCGCCCCTAGTTGCAGCCCGCCACAATATCGCTCACGATCTGCACCGCCGCATCCTGCACATCCGCCAGATCGTGCGGAGCATCCGCCACGCACGCGAATGCCGTGCCACTAGGCGGTGTGATGACCTCTTCCCACAACTGTCCCATCACAGGTGCGCTGCTGGTATCTTGACCGCCAAAAGCAAAATGCACGTAAGTGTTGGAATAGCTTAGGGTCGCTTCCGGGCTCAGAATGCTGTCGGAAAGGAACTGCGCCTCATTTGCCGTGCTCTGGTTCTGTACAGCTTGCGAGCAAATTCCCGTAGGATATGCCGGGTCGATATAATTCTTGGCGTTGTCCAAACCCACGCATTGCGTGAGCGTACCTGACGCGCACGGGTTCGGCAGGTCTGGCTGGTTGCACTCGCAGGAATAATCCAGCCGCGAAAACGGAGGCCCGCTGGTTGGTTCCACCATCGTGAAAATCGAATTGCCATTGTAGTGCGCCATGGCATAGCCGATCAGCCCTGCGCCCGAGCTGTTCCCGGTCGCACACAACGGCTTGCTCGCCGCAATATTGGCCTGCACCCACTTCGCCAGCGTGATATAGCGGCAAGCCACGCGGCGCAATCCTCCGGGCCCCGTCTGCCATCCCGAGGGCTGACTGCTGGTAAATAAGCCTCCGAACGAAGTTTGCACGGTGATGTAGTTCGCGGCCAGCAACCCGTTCACCACGTCCGCGCCATACGTGTAGATGGTAGGGTCCGCGTACAATCCTTCCGAATTCGCCCCGCCCGTCAGCAGGACCGTTCCCACCGGCGCTCCCGAAGGCATGTTCACCCACAGATACCCGTTGAGGTCGGCGATCCCCGGACACGACAGAGTAATCTGGTAGCACGTCCCGCCGATGGTGATCCCGCTGCCCGACGGACAGGTGATCGTGTCGCTCGCTGCTGTGCCGGCCCCTTTACCAATTGGGTCCGTCGTGGCCAGCGTAACCGAGGCCGATCCGTTGCTCACCCCATCGGCCTGCGCCACAGCGGTAACCAGAATCGACTGGCTGGGGATAGTTCCAGGGGCAATGTAGAGGCCGGTCGGGTCGATGATCCCAACCGTCGTATTCCCGTTGGGAACTCCATTCACCTGCCAATTCACGGCGGTGTCGCTAGAGCCAGTCACCGTCGCCACAAATTGATAGTTCGATCCCACTCCGAGCGAGAACGAGATGGGCGCAACCGTGACCGTGATATTTTCGATCTTGGGCGTGCCGGTGCCGGAACCACCTCCACAGGCGGTCAGCACGGTGCAAGTAAGAACGGCCAACAGAGACCAAAGCACAGCGCCCCGCGCGGGTCCGCAGATCGCAGCCTGATGGAACACCGAGCCTTTCCAGCTAACTGGCATAGCCATCCCCAAGGTCGAGTTTAAGTCTTTAACCCGCCCCTGAGGAAAAGTTGCCTCGTCGGTCATCAATTTCTCACCAGGATTTGCCTTTATAGGATCATTTGGGGACAGCCGCCTCGGCTTCATGTGAGGACAGCCGCATGGGCTTCATGTGGGGATGGCCGCCTCGGCCGTCCAGCCAAGCGCAGCGAAGCGTTGCAGCATCACCGAACCAGAGGCACCGACAGGCGCAAGCGGGTGAAGCAGCTATTCCAGGCCTGCACAAGAACGGCGGGCTTCAGCCCCGAGCCCTACGGCGTAGCCTTCGCCACCGCAATCCGGGCGGCATCCACTGGAATCGCCCGCTGCACTTCCATCTCGATCGATGTTCCCACATCCAGCTTCACGTCCGGACCATGCTTCAGCAGCGCCCACGCCACCCCGGCCGCGAGTCCCGCCGCGCCCCCGATCCGGGCTCCGTTCAACCCACCGGCCGCCACCCCACCAATGCTCCCGACCGTGCCCCCGATCGCAGCGCCCTTGGCCGCGTCTTCCACCCGCTTGCCCGTGTCTTTATCCTGCTGGATGGTTCCTTCCTTGTCCTTCACGCCCTTATCGTCGGCCCCCGGCGTGTTCTCCACCGACGCCGGCAGCATCACCGTGTACCCACTCGGATAAATCAACGTCGTAAAGTGGATCAGGATTTCCGCGCGTCCGCTGGACCGCCCGGCGCGCTCGGTATGTGTGATTTTCCCTTGGACGTAGGTTCCGGCGGGCACCAGGATGCGGTCGTTCAGCACAAACGGAAACGCCGTCTCCGCATAAACCGCATCGCCCTCGCGCGCATTCTTGGTCGAGATCGCCTGCTTCAGCAACAAAGGAATCTTCGTCCCCGCAGGAATCGTAAGCACATTGGTATCGGCCGTGGCTGCCGGACTGGCAGCCACTGGTTTCGCAGCCGCGGAATCCTCCGCCGCCGGGCTCGCCGTAGCAGCCGCCGGTGCAGCGTTCTGCCCCAACGCCATCCCGCAAACCAGAACTAATGTCAAAAAAACGCGCATCGCCCACCTCCAAATCCCGCCGGAACCAGATTAGCCCGAGAATACCACGCCATCAGCGGCTAGGATGCGCCCTCCACCGGCAAAGCTGCCTCCCAAACTCTCGCACTACCCTAACTCTTCACTCCAGGCGGAGGCTGTTGGTGGGTTGAACTGCGACCGGGGATTGCAGTTGTCCGGCTTTGCCAAGACTACTCTTCTAGTTCGCTTTCTTCTGGCGCATCGGTTGGGCTCTCAAACTCCATCCGATAGCCGTCCGGATCGGTAACCGGCACAACCCACAAGCGGTTTCCCACATAGGGACGTGTGCGTGTCTGAATTCCGCGTGATTTGAACAGTCGATAAAGGGCGAGAGCGTCTTCACACATGAAGCAGACCGAGGCTCCAGTGCCAAGCGCTTGAGTTGGGCTACCTCCCGGCCGAAACTCTTGAAGCATAATAGCGGCATCGCCAAGCTCAAGCCAACACCAGCGAATTCTCCCGTCGGGATGGTCCTCGGCACGATCCGGAATCCACTGATGCTTTATTTTGAAGCCAAGCCCATCAACATAGAACCGCAACGAAGATTCCATGTTGGTGACGCCGAAAAACGGGACTGCCTGCTTAACGTTCGCAGTTGTGATAGTTGCGACGGTCATGATTCACCTCACGAGCATCCCTGCATATCGTACCAACAGTTTGCTTCTCTCCGGTAATTGGGGAAACATCGGGATAGCGCTCACGATTCGGAAGAACAAGGCTTTTTTGAGATAAATTCTGATCGCGTGACGCTTTCTTGGTTCAAGTCTGCTGAGCGGTGGGGTACTCGCTACCTACGCTTCACGCCACCGCTGGACTCGCAGAATCAACCGCCACCGGGAGCCGCGCCACGATGAGTGTACCCTTGCCGTTTGAACGGATGTCCAGGCTGCCGCCCAGTTGCCGAAATCTTTCCCGCATGCCTCGGATTCCGACGCCGGGAGTGCCGGTCGAAGCCATCTCAGATTGCTTTTCCGGAGGTATGCCCTTACCTCGATCCTCGACTTCTACGCAAACCTGACCGTCAGAAGCAGCAATGCGAATCCTCGCCGTCGGGCTTTCTGAATGGCGATGAATATTCGTGAGACACTCCTGCACGGTCCGGAAAATTGCGGTTTCTGACTCGCGCTCAAGCCGCTCAAAATCCGCGGGAATCTCCAACTCCACTTTAATCTTGCTGCGTTGGGCGAATCCCTCTATGTACCAACGGAGAGCCGAAGCAAGTCCAGCCTCGTCCAGCAGAGGTGGATGGAGCAGGTGGGAAATCGTGCGAACCTCTTGACTGAGTTCCTGTACCATCGCCGCACTGTCGTTAACCGTATTGGCGGTCTTAGCGAGGCGCTCGATGTCGGTTCCTACCGCAGCTAGGTTCATTCCCAGCGCCGCCAGCATCTGCCCCACGCTGTCATGCAACTCACGGGCGATGCGCCGTCTCTCATCATCTTGCAGTTGCATCAGGCGCGCCGAGAGTTCGCGCAGATTTTGATTGGTCCTGTCGAGTTCCACGGTGCGTTCCTTTACCGCTTCTTCCAGTTTCCCTTGTGCGGCCGAAAGTAATTCCTCACGGTGGCGGCGGGCTTCTCCCATCGCCACCAGGACACTGGAAACTAGCAAGAACGCCAGAATACCAACAACGTGTGCCGCGCCGAGGACGTGAAGCGAGTGTACCGATGGAATGAACCAGTACTTCGCCCCGATGAGGGCAACAACCACACCCAGGATGGACGGTCCGACTCCGCAGTACCAGGCACAGAACGCTACTGCTGGATAGAGCGTGACATACGGTATGTAGTCGCCCAGAACGGGATTTAGCGCCAGACGCACCAGCAAGGCCACTGCCATCGACAACAGTGCAACGGCATAACGCATGCCGGTCACCTTTGAAATTTGGGTGTGGAGCGAAGCCTTAGTCGCCATAGTTTTTCCCTCGCTTGGGCAAATCTACATGCCGACTCAGAAAATGCCAGGAGTTCTATGACGAAGCAGATAACAATGTTATAACGAGAACGTTTCAACAGAGCAGGTTTTTTGTGGGACGAAGTCGTCAGGGCGTGGCCCGTCCGATTCGAGTAAATACCAAGCTTCCTTATGGTAGTTGGTCGATGATCCCTCACTACCCGTAAACTGTTGAAAATGGTGATGATGCGATAAACGCGGACAAAACCCGCCCTTCTGACCTCCACGGAAGAACATCATTGACTAAGCCGCAGAATCGGAAAACTTGCTCATTTCTGCGTCCAGGTCGCGGATGCGCTCTTGCCTTTTGTAGTATTCGCGCCGCTCAACATCCGTTAAGCCCACATAGGCTTCCAGTTCCAGGGCCTCGACTTGTTTTTGGAGCAGGCCCACAAACTCGGCCCGGAGTTCTTCGACGCGGTCTTCCATTCGGTGTTCCCCCGCGCAACCGTTTTGGCAAGAATGTGGGCGAAGAGGCGCGAAACTAACATGTTCCAAGTCTAGCGAGAGTTTCCCACTCCGTTCGATACAGTGCCTACTGCATTTGAAGTTGAAATAACCCTCATGATTCAAAGATCGCGAGCGGTGAGCCAAGACCATTGCGGTTCCCACACCCGAGAGCTCAGTTTCCGTGTCGCGTTTCCCTGGACCAATCTGGAGGCATTACTCCCGGCTTGCCCGTGGTCCGCTCGGAATGGGTGGTCTCCTATTTTTTCCTCACAACGTTTGCAGGAAATTGATTAGATCCTGCATTTGCCGGGATGTGAGTCCGATCTGGAACCGCTTATTGCAAAAAATTCACTAGCTGGGAAAGATTCGCCGCCGCCCCATTGTGAAAATATGCCGCGCGTGCTGCGAGACCTCGCAAGATTGGCCCCTTGATGCGGCTAATTTCGCTGCATTGTCTGGAAATCAGCGCTTTTCCTGGATCGGTCGTATAGAATGTCTGCCCCGCTTCGGGACCTCGACGACGATCCGGAAACCAACTACTTCGCCGCCTCCCATCTCGCCTATTGTGGCCAAACCGCGGCCGCGCTCGATCTGCCGGAACGCACAGTCAGGGCCAACTACTGCGCCTACCCCGCCATGGACACCGACCCCATGTTCGCCAGCATCCGCACACAGCCGGAATACCCCGAAATCCGCGCTGCGGGCAAGGCGTGTCAGGACAACTTTTTGGCCGGACGGGCGAAGGTGCAGTAGCGTGCGTTCGAATATCTGAACGACGCGCTCGAGACGGCTTCACGCAACCTCGGATCTGACGAAGTAACGAGCAACGGCGCCCGGGGCAGCGACTTCAAGTCCCGGGCGCCGTTGTGTTTCTTCGAGTGTTAGAGCGAGGCGCGCATTTTGAAAATGGCGCCCCGCGGTTGTCTTGCTATGGCAGGTAGTAACGGAAGGACGTGAAGATCATGCCGTCCAGTCCGTGGGGCGTGACTCCCGGTACTGAAGACCCGAAGGGGCCCACACCGGACCAGGTATTGCGGTCAACATAGGAGAACTGCGGTCCCCACTGAATTTTGCCGCGGTTCACCTTTTCTCGAGATCCGTCATAGGGCTTGAACCAGATGCCGAAGGTGCCTTCCACCAGCACGCGCGTATCTGCCGTGCAGGTACTGCCCAGGCTACCAGGAATAAAACCGTTGTTCACGATAGGCGGGGTTTCGGTGTAGCAGGTCGAATTGCTGAAGTGAGGCGACCCGTAGCCGACGTACTTATTGGCGATTGGATCGTAATCCCAGGCCCGACCGGCATACTCCACACCGGCGTTCATGTAAACGTCGATCTTCGGCCCGTGCCATTCCAGGGTTCCTAATCCCTGGTAGCTCTTGATCAGATCGAGCGTGCCGTTGGCGTGGATTGAGGTATCGGCAAGAGTGCCGCTGCCATAGCGGCCGATGCCGCTGCCACCCAGGAAGTGCAAACCGAAGTCGAGGTGCTTGTTGTCGAACGACCAGCGGGCGTTAGCGCCAACGCCACCACCGTTCTTCGAGCTGTTGAAGGCCTGCACAGCGCTTGCGGCTCCTAGGCTACCGCAGCCGGTAGTGGCAAAAGCCTCCTCGCAGGGGAATACGCGATCACGGAACCGGCTGTACACACCGAAAATCTCGTAGTGTCCGAAACCGGGTTCAAAGACGAGTTTCGCGACGATATCCGGCGATGGATTGAAGGAATAGGTAGCCGCCGGCGTACAGGTGGTAACGTCGCTGCTGGTTGTAGAGCAGGTGGTGACTGCGGAGTTGTAAAGACCGCTGCCGTTGCCGGCGGAGCCGAGCAGGAAGTTGTCGGCGTTGCTATGCGTGCTCAAAGAAGCCTGCGAGTTCTCCATCGAAACTGCGGCCCACACCTTGTCGTTGAAGTTCTTGGACAGGCGAAGGCCATACTGACGAGCCCAACTGAAGCCGACGTTATACTGTGGGTCGATGGTCATCGGAGTCGCTTCGGTACGGTTGTCCACTCCGTGCTTCGTTTCGGTAACCAGGCTCCACATCTGGCCTCCGGTCACGGTCCAGCCGTTGTTGAAGGCGGCCTGGCCCCAAGCTTGGCGCTGACGTAACGAGTAGCTGTTGCTCTCAGTGGCGGTGGAGGTGACGGCGGCCGACAGGAAGTCAGCTTCGTAATAGCCGCTTAACTTGACGTTGGTGAGCTGCCCGGTGGCCAGCAGAGAGAGACGTGACTGGCGACCAGACCCGAAGAACTCTGAGACGCTGCTCTGCGACGCGCCAGGCATGGTCAGAGAGTTGAAGGGGGTGTTGATGTCTGCGCCGAGAGCCCGGGAGCGACGTACAAATTCGGCCGCCAGGAAGCCTCCCGGTGTAATCGTGATTCCTTTGTAGTGTATGGCGGCGGGAGAATCCGAAATGCTCTTCTGGGTCTCCTGCAAGGTGACGGTAGTGTTGAGCAGGTTGGTCTTGAGGTCGGAAACGTCGGACTTGAGTTGGCCGACGGTTTGCTGCTGCTGCGTGGCCTGGGCCTGAGCGGCGTCGGCTTTTCCGGCGGCATCGGTGGCGACGCTCTGGACCTGCTGCACCGCCTGATCCTTGCGCTGCAGTGCGTTACGCAACTCCTGAATCTGCTGCTGCTGCTGGGCCAGGGCGGCCTGCTGGGAGGCAAGGGCGTCCTTCAGGGCCTGCACATCCGCCGCCGTCACCGCCGCAGGCTTAGCCTTCTTGGGTTTGGGCGCCGGGCTGGTTTGCGCCACCAGCGACGTCGCCAGAAACATGATCGCGCACAACTTCCACGCAGATTTCATTACACTCTCCTCTTTTTGGACTGAATTTGTACAAAGCTTCCGCGTCTGCAGAACCGAGCGGATACGCTCCGCCCTCAGGGTTACAGTGACTGTTTGATGGCCTCTATCATTTTCAGTGCGAGGGTTCGCCCGGCCGCAAACGCGATCCGGCTTGGCCGGGGGACTCCTCTTCGGATAGATGTTCTCGTTCTATCGGCGCTGTGTTACAGGAGGGTTACAAACTGGTGAATTTCTGATGAATGGCTCAACAGAAGCGAAGGATCAGCGAAGAGCACAAAGGTCCAGACGCCGGTTCCCCCTGATATCGCGCAGTCGCGACGCACTCAAGAAGAGATCGTCCGGCTAAGGGAGCACATCGTAGAGAGGCTGCGCCGGCCTCACTGCGGGATTTTCACTGGCCACCGAAATCGCCAGAATGCGGATTTTGTCGTTATCCGGCAAATGGATGGTTTTGGCGCCGGGCGGAAGATCGATGGGATATGCGAACAGATAGGAGTAGCGGTAGGGCACATTTTCGCCTGCGGCGTTGTGATGATGGGAGCAGTGCCATGCCACGTCGGCGCGCTTGATGTAGCCCCGCTTGAGGCCAAACATCTCGCCGTAATCGTCTTGCGAGGTATCGTTCGAGCTCCACTGCCGGTCGTCCCACTGACCGATGAATCCGCCCCAGTCCTGGATGTTCAACTCGACTTTTTGATTTCCGACTTCGAGCGCCGCCTTCTGGTCGCCATGGGCCGAGGCTGCCAGCACATACACCCGGTTATAGCGGCCCGCCGGCAGATCGATGGTCTGCCCCTTCGCCGCGAGCGCGTTGGGGGACCCCGTCTTTGCGGGAGCGAGTTGGAATTGCACATCGTTGAACGTGATCTGCGAGGGTAGCATCTCCGCGGGCAGCGAGTTACCCTTGCCATCGAATCCGGCCTGCGACTTCGCTCCGTCATTGCTGGCGGTGGCGAGGTCATAGTGGAGTGCCACCGGCGCCGAACGAACTGCCGCAACTTGGGTTGGAGCCGCAGCCAGTTTAACGGCGAATGTGCGCGGCTGATAGGCGGAAAACGTGGTGACGAGAGCTCTACCGAAGACGGGCGTGCTTGCGACCTGCTGCTCTTGCCCATTCACTTCCCTGGCAGAAAGGATCGCAGCAGCGAAAGATAATCTGACGTCACGCTGCGGTTTGCCATCGAGTTCCACCAGGCGCACGATGATCTCATCGCTCTGCTCGGCTTTCTTCAGCGCCAGCACTCGAATCCGCGGATTGCTGACCTTCAGCAAGGAAAACTGCCGGCCCAGCGCGCCCGTGTGTTTCGAAGCTACAAAGGCAATGAGGGGATCGTTCATCCGCTGCGCTTGCCAGTCGGTCTGGCCCTCGCGCCAGCCGGCAGCGTGACCGGCGATCCCGTACACGAATTCGTGATGTCCGATATCCTGCGTGCCCTGATCGGCGTAGCCACCGCGGGTGCCCGGAGTGCGGATCAGGGTCAGGCGGATGGTGTGGTCGTTGGGCTTATCCGATCCGTTCTTGCAATCGGTGAGGATGGTGGCGCCGAACTCGCCGCTCATATCGGTGAGATCGATCCATTGATGGGAGGGCACTTCAAACTTCCTGGGCTCGGCGGTGGGCCGCTCGATCGTGCCAATGTCCCAGTTATAGGTGGCCATTTGATTCGAGGCCGTCAGGGGGAAAGTCGCTTTCAGATTTGATTCTCGTGTATTCCAGTCGATGGCGTTGGCGAACTCGACGCGCCTGCCCGCATCGCCCGCCGAAAGCCGGATGGTCTGCACGAATCGCGAGCCAGCCGTCTCACGCGAGACTTCTACAGCTACGCGCGCCGGACCGCTCTCCACGACCCGAATCTTCGCTGGACCGCTGACGTAAGCCTTTGGAGCGGCCTTCTCCTGCTGCCAGTCCATATTCCAGGCTGGCCAGTGCTCGGGGTTGTCGTAGGAGATTGCAAGGCGCACCGGTGCCGCCAGCAGTTCGCCCAGCCCCTTGGCAAGAATACTGGTGACGTCGCCATCGGCGTTCAATTTCACCCGGTAGTACTGGTTCTCGAGAGAGTTCTCCGAAACTTTCATTCGGTACTGGTCGGGCGGGCCTGCCCCCGGCTGCACATCGTAAACTGCGTAGCCAACGGAGGGCACTTTGGCCGCGAAGATCACTTTGCCATTCGAGATCTGTGCCGCAACTTCGTTGTTATCCGGACCGACGACATGCACTTCTTTCGGCATGCCTTCAGGAAAGCGAACGCTCGCCTCCACCAAATCTTCACGCTCGATGTTCAAAGGGTTGAAGACCACTACCGCCACACCTTTTACGCTAGTATCCAGCGCAGCAGTAACGCCTTTCGTAGCGTTGCTCAGCACGCCGGCGAACTGGTTCATGGCAATCACATCGTCGTTCCAGGCGAACTCGTAAGACTTGGGCGTAGCGGTTCCGGCGGCGAGATCGTGAAAGTGGCCGCCCATCACGAGGGTCCAGGCATCATTCAGACGCTGCAGAGGATAAGGCCGGGCACCCAGCCACTCCGCGGCGATGGAGGACTTCTCGGCCGCGTCGGCCAGCAGTTCTTCTTTCCGCAGCCAACGTTTCTGGTAGGCCTGCGACGTCAGTGAGCCGGCGGAATGGTTGGTCAACTCCATTTCACCGGTGTAGCGCGGAAGCCCAGCGGCTTCGGCGGGGGTGATGTCGAGGAACATTTGTTCCGCGTTGGCCGAGATCACATGGACCGGACCATCGCCGACCTTCACTGCAGGCCAGTCGGGATGCGGCTGTCCCGCGGAGAACGATTCGCCTTCCGGGGGAAAGCTGGCGGTTGCTCGGGTGACGATGGCTTCCAATCGCCTCACGTAGTCCTCGTCGGGAGCGCCACCGATGTCGCCGGTGCCGTAATAGTGGTAGTCCGTAAATGCGCCGGTGACTTTGCCGTTCAATTCGACGCGCGACGCCCAGTCCTTTTGATGTTGTTCTTGTGCGCGATCCTGATCGATTCGGGCAAGCGCCGCCTGTTGGCTTCGAAGGTGAATGGATTCCGCAATGTCATTCGGATCCGAGGTATGACCGCTGCGCTGTTCCTGGTCCAGCTTCGCGCGCAGCGCCTGCATCTTCTTTTGTATATCCTGCAGCGCGGCATCGGGCGGTAGCGGAGGCAACGGCTGGCTCAGATCGGTATCGATGCCGGCGTCATAAGCACCCGGATTCAGGCCTGCCAGCACGCTCTCACCATCCGGCCCCACCCAGACACCCACGTTAAAAGGCGTGCCCTCCGGAGTTTTCTCCAGCGATTCCGGACCTCCGCCGGGAGCGGAAGATCCCCACACCAGTTTTTGTGTCGAGAATCCCTTCACTCCGGAGTGGGCAAGGATGGTTGGCAGCGACGAGGGAAACCCGAAGCAGTCAGGCAGCATGTATTCGGCACTGGCTTTGCCCAGCTCTTTGCGAAACCAGTTATTTCCGTAGAGGATTTGCCGGATGATGGCTTCGGCGCTGGGTGCGTTGACATCGCCTTCTTCCATGGAGGAGCCCGCCGGAAACCACCTGCCTTCGTCCACGTACTTCTTCAGCCGGGCAAAATCGGCGGGAAAATATTCCTTCATGAGACGGTAGCGATTGGCGCCGCTAAAATTGAAAACGTAGTGCGGATATTTATCGAGCAGGGTGAAATTATCCTGCATGGTTTTGCGAAGATATTCGCTGATGACCTGGGGATATTCCCACCGCCATTCCGTGTCGAGGTGGGCGTAGCCGACCACGTAAAGAGTTGGCTGCCGGCTCAGGTCGGGCTTTTCAGCGGTTTGCGCATGAGCTGCGGTGAGCGACATCAGGTAAGTTAGCAGCATCACTGACAAAGTCGTGCGCAGTTGTCGCATCGCAACTCTCCAAGTCTGGGATGGAAGAAGTCCGCTTTCGCGGTACCCGGTATTGTCCGTCGTTCGGGCTCGATCTGCAATCTGCGTTTCCTGATAAAGTCAGCTTGGGTGCGAGGGAGAACCCACGTCGTTGCCGCCAATCATTAATGCGCAGGGAATTTCGAAGGCCTTCGGAGCCAATCCACTCTTTCAGAACGTTTCTTTTACTGTTTCTGAGGGCGACCGTATTGGGTTGATCGGTCCGAATGGCTCAGGGAAATCCACGCTGCTGCGAATTCTGGCCGGCGACGTGAGGCCCGACGGCGGGGAGATCGCCGTCCGCAAACGAATACGCCTCAGCTACGTGGAGCAGGACTCGAAATTCAAGCCTGGGGCGACCGTCCGGTCCGTGGCTCAGAGCGCGATGGAGCGTGCCACCGTGCCGGAATCGGAGCGGGGCACGCGTTTCGCCGAGACTCTGGGCCGGGCGGGATTTGAAAACCTGGAAGCCGAGGCGTCCGCGTTGTCAGGCGGCTGGCAGAAACGGCTTGCGATTGCGGAGGCACTGGTGCAGGGGCCGGACAGCCTGCTGCTGGACGAACCGACTAATCATCTGGACCTGGCGGGGATTGAGTGGCTGGAAGACTTGCTGGAGGCCGCATCCTTCGCCTGCGTGGTGGTCAGTCATGATCGCTACTTTCTGGAGAATGTCGCCACCGACATGGCAGAGTTGAACCGGACGTATCCGGATGGGTTGCTGCGAGTGGCGGGAAGCTACAGCCGGTTTCTGGAGAAGAAAGAAGAATTCCTGCATGCGCAGTCGAAGCGCCAGGAGGCGCTGGAAAACCTGGTTCATCGGGAGATTGAGTGGCTTCGGCGCGGGGCCAAGGCGCGGACCAGAAAGTCCAAGGCGCGCATCGACAAGGCTGGCGAGTTGATGAGCGAACTCGCGGATTTAAATGCCCGGAGGCGGAGCGGAACCGCGCAGATTGATTTCTCGGCCACCGATCGCAAAACCAAGCGGCTGATCGAACTGGAAGACGTGGCTTGCAAGGTTGGAGATCGAACTCTGTTTACTGGGCTCAATTGTGTGATCACCGCGGGAACGAGGGTGGGATTGGTGGGGCCGAACGGCAGCGGGAAGACGAGTCTGCTGCGACTCATCCGCGGAGAGACGTCCCCGGCCAGCGGAGAGATTCGCCGCGCCGACTGGCTGCGCATTGTGTACTTCGACCAGAGCCGCGAACTGGATCCCGATGTAACGTTGCGGCGCGCGCTGGCTCCGGAAGGCGATTCCGTGGTGTATCAGGACCGCCTGATCCATGTGGCATCGTGGGCGGCAAAGTTCCTATTTCTGGGCGAGCAACTGAATCAGCCTGTGGGTCGGCTCTCGGGTGGCGAACGGGCGCGAGTGTTGATCGCGCAACTCATGCTGCAGCCCGCCGATGTTCTCCTGCTCGACGAACCTACCAACGACCTCGACATTCCGACGCTCGACATCCTGGAGGAAAGCCTGCTGGAGTTTCGCGGCTCGCTCGTTCTGGTGACGCACGATCGCTACATGCTGGACCGCGTATCCACTGTGGTTCTTGGGCTCGATGGAGAAGGAGGTGCGGGACTTTTTGCCGATTACTCGCAGTGGGAGTCATGGATTGAAGAGCGCAAAGAGGCAGCAAGGAACGAGGCGCGGCCCATGGCGCGCGTTGCAAACTCTGACAGTGGCCGTCAGCCAGCGAAAAAGAAGCTGTCCTATTTGGAGGCGCGCGAGTATGAAACGATTGAGCAGCGCGTCGCAGATGCGGAGCGGGTGTTGCAAGCCAAACGCGAACAACTGGAAGATCCGGGGATTGTCAGCGACGGTCCGCGGCTGATGACTGCCCATGCGGAGATGGAAGAAGCCCAGAATAAAGTGGACGCGCTTTATGCGCGCTGGGCAGAGTTAGAGAAAAAGAAGGAATGAACTTCCCTTCCCTTGGACTTGTCTCGATTCCTTTTATCGGGTCAGCGTGCCAGACAGTAAGCGATGATCGTGTTTCCGCGGATTCGCGTGCTGTCTTCGACTTCGTTCAACAAAGTGGATTCGAGATCGTTCGGGTCGGGCTTCATTTCGCAGGCGGCAATTTCCGCATCGGAAGCGCCGTGGTAGCAGAGTTCGCAAACCCCCAAGCCGTCTTCGGAACGGACGGGCGGTCCAAAGACGCGACAGGTCATGGGGCGTGACTCGTAAAGTTCGCAATTCCCTGTTTCCGGATCGAGCGCGGGGCAAGGCTCGTCGTTGGCGAAGTCCTCAAAGCGCCTGGCCGCGGCGTCGCCCTTGTCCAAGATGCCGGTAACGGGATCGCCGGGAAAGTCTTGTGCCAGGCGGGCCACCATTTCGCGAGCGCGTTCGCGGACGCGGTCAGCGCGCTTGGGCGCGCGCACTTCAAGATCGGCAAGTCCGCGCCGCAAGCGCAGGGCATCAAGCTGATTGATGGAGAACGCCCCGATGCAGCACTGCGTACACCCCGGACGGCAGACCAGCCACGGGCCGCTGCGGCGCGCGGCCTCGGCCAGTGCGGAGTCCACGATCTGAATCAGTTCCTGGTCTTTGGAAGGCGGTAAATGACACGGCACGATGGCTGAATCATACAACGCAGGAGATGACCGGGTCCCGCGGACGAACTCGGAATCGCTGAGGCATGCTGATTCGCAAAACTGGGAAAGACAAGGCGCGCGCACAGCCTCGGGAGCTTAGGACCCGAGCCATAGCAGTGGAAGTAAACCAAGTGCGGCGAGAGCCGTCATAAGAGATAAGCTCTGCACGCCGGTTTTCCGGTCGGCCAGGCTGAAGGCGTAAATCCCTTTCACAAGATTGTTGCTGGCGGCGGCGATCAGAACCGCAGCCCCCGCAACTTTCAGAGGCGTGAGCGTGCCCGCGGCTTGCGTCATCCCCATGATGAACGGATCGACATCGGTCACACCCATGATGGCAGCCAGGGTATTCACTCCGGTTCTGCCGAGATAAGCAACAGCCAACTGGGTAGCGACTAGCATTGCCAAAAACAACGCGGCGAAGAAAAACGCGGCCAGGAGTTCGAGTGGATTCTTGGGCTCAAACTTGCGCTGGATGGGGGGAGCACCGGATTCGGCACGGCGCGTCCACAGCCAGCCGATCCCGACCGCCAGAGCAGCCAGCAGGAGAAACGGAAGCGCCAGCGACACCATCAACTGCCGGTTGAAGAGAGCCAGGAGCGCGACTAGTCGCAGGTACATCACGCCAGAGGCGATCAAGATGCCTCCGGCAAAGACGTGAGGCTGATTTTCGCGTGCGGCCCGGCGCGCCATCACCACGGTGGTGACGGTCGAGGAATAAGCCCCGCCCAGCAAGGCTGCCAGCACTATGCCGCCCTGGCCCTTGGTCAGCTTTTGCAGAACGTAACTGCCGTACGAGATGGTGCTCACCGCGACCACGACCAGCCACGTTTTGAATGGGTTGATGTGGAAGCGCGTGAATTCCTGATTGGGCAGTACAGGCAGGATGACTCCGGTCAGCAACAGAAACTTGGCGAACGTAAGAATTTCCGGCGGTGGGATGCGAACCGCCAACTTCTCGAGACCTTCTTTCAGATCGAGCAAAAGCAGGCTGGCGACGCCCAATGTGGTAGCGATCCAGAAGTGTCCGTTACAAACCAGCGCTCCCACCAGGAAAGTCGCCAGACCGGACATTTCCGTGGTGACGCCGGCAGCATTCGGGGACGAAAGCTTATGCCAATAAGACAAAAGCAGGAATCCGGCAACCACCAGGAAGCCCACTGTTAACGGAAGTAGCTGTGTGCCGGAAAGCAGGGCGAGTGAATAGCCGATGAGTCCTATGAGCGGAAATGTCCGCACCCCGCCGAAAGAGTAAGCGTCTCCCGCGGCCTTGTGCTCTTCCCTTTCCAATCCAATCAGGAAAGACAAGAACAGGACCAGGACAATCTTCAGAACGTCGGACGGGAACCAATTGTAGAGTTCCACCAGAATCCATTTCCGCCCGGCCCGCTTCCTGGCGGGTGCGGGCAGGCATTTCTCCGGGCCCTTCTCAATGAAGTATAGTCACTCATCGTCGAGTATTCGAGCAACTACCAGGCTGGCGATCAGGAGGTGTTTATGAAAACGAGGTGGAGACAACTGGGGTTAAGCGTCTTAGTTCCGGTACTGGTCTCGGCTGGAACCGCGCCCTCTCTTTCTGAAATGCGCATGACGCCAGCGGAGGTGCGGGCGACCACATTCGAGGGCAGCCAGGTTGGGAGCTCCGCAGTCGCGGGAGTTCGTTCCAAAGTTCTGTATGGGGATCCGGCTCAGGCTGGCTTGTACACCATCCTCTTGTTCGTGCCACCCAGCACCACGATCCAGGCTCACTCGCATCGCGATGATCGTATGGCAGCCGTGGTATCCGGCGAATGGCACTTCGGCTACGGCGACCACTTCGACGAAAAGTCGCTAAAGACGCTGCCACCGGGAAGCGTCTACTCGGAACCGGCGGGCAGGACTCACTTCGCCCAGACGAGCGCCGAGCCGGTGATTGTTGAAATCTCAGGCTATGGTCCCACCGACACCCGTTATTTCGATGCCAGCAACGATCCCAGGCGGCAAGAGAAAAAATGAGGGTGCACGCGTTTTAGCCGGCTGCGTCGTTCCCTGCGGGGAATCTTCGGGCGCACTATTCCATCCGCCAAATCATTGGGCGCGAGCATTGCTGACTGAACTGATAAACCTGCGCGCCAATTCGGCAATGCGATCCGGCTGCCGCCGGCGAATCGCTTCTCTGGGGATCAGCTCTCCGCCAATGCCAAGCGCCACCGCGCCCGCCTGAATGAAGTTGAACGCGGTCCGCTGATTCACGCCCCCCGCAGCGATCAGTGGCACGTTGGGGAACATGGCCTTCAAATCCCGGATGTAGCCATCGCCACCGACGTGCCCGCAGGGGACAACTTTGACAAAATCCGGGCCCAGTTTCCAAGCCGCGATGATGTCGGTCGGGGTCAGGGTTCCCGGAATCATGACGACGTCTTCCCGCATGGCAAACTTCACGGTTTCCGGATCAAGTCCGTCACTGGTCAGGAACTTGGCCCCGGCGTCGAGGCAGCGGCGAGCAGTTTCCGCGTCGAGGACGCTGCCTGCGCCGACCGTCACCTCGGGCACATTCTGCACCACATGCGCAATCACTTTGATCGCTTCGGGCACGGTTAAGGTAACCTCGACAATCGGGATGCCACCGCGCGCAACTGCTTCCGCCGCGAACAGCGCATCCTCGGTGGAAGACACACGAATGGCCGGGATGATTCCAATTGCCTCGATCCGGCTTCGCACCTCTTGCCTGTTCACAGAACGGGCTCCTTCAGCGATGATGTTCCTAATTCACGGATTCGTCTTTGCGCCACCACTCGATTGGGCACGTTACGGCAGCGCCCTCGTCCCTACAGATTCTCGAAGCTGCTCAAGAGCCAGCAAGTATGAGGCCAGGGACTGCCGGTAGGCAAGCTGAGTAGCTCGATAGCTGCGTTCAGCATCTAGAAAATTGAGCAGGCTGGCGCCGCCGTGCCGGTACGAGTATTCGCTGATATCGCGCGACCGTGTGGCCACATCGAGATACGTGGAAAGATACAGCTGCACCACCTTGTCATTGCTTCGCACTCCCTGATAGGCATCGTATACATCGGTGAGGGCCTGACCGTTGGTCGCTTTCTCCTGCTCCTGCGCCTGAGTAATGGCGAAGCGGGTCCGAGCGATTTCGCCCTGGTTGCGGTTAAAGATGGGGAGCGGGATGCTGCCATAGAAGCTGGCCGCGTTGATGCCGTTGACGTGCGAGTAGTTGGCTTGGACGGTGACGTCCTGCTTGCCAATCGATCGCTGCAGCTCATATTGGCTGCTCGCCGCGGTTACCCCTTGCTGTGCTGCGCGCAGGTCGGGGCGATTCTGCAAAGCTTTCAGCTGCAAGTCCTCTAGATTGCCCTTCACCGGTTGGTACTCAAAGGAGCCGACAACGTCGTAATCCGCAGGCACGGATTCGTATCCGAGGAGCTGCCGCAGGTCCGATAGCGACTGGACTCTGGCCAACTGCGCCTGTTCGAGGTCGCTCTCGAATTGCAACAACTGCAGCTTGATCATCAGATAGTCGTTCTCGCTGAGGCCGCCAGCCTTGTATTGATGCTCGCTGATGTCAACCGTCTGCTGAAAGCTCTTCAGGTCCTTCTCGGCCAGTTCGAGCGTCGATTCCGCAAGCTGCACGTTCACAAAAAGCGAAGCAGCATTGAACGTGAGGCTGCGCTCATTATCGGCGACGAGGGAACGGGTTTGCGCGGTAATGTCCTTCGCCGCCTGCAAGCGGTGTTGGCGCTTCTTGCCACGCTCGAGCAAATAACTGAGACCGATGTCGCCCTCGGTCGAGTCGTGGAGATACTGGGTGTTTTGCCCAGAGTGCGTGAGCGGTAAGTATTCCCAGTCGGCGAAGAGCGACGGGTTGGGACGCAGGTTTGCCGTTGTCTCCTCGGCCTGGCTTTGCAAAATTGTGGTTCGAGCGGCGAGCAAGTTGTGGTTATGCTGCGTCGCCATCTGAATGGCTTCGTCGAGGGTGATCCTGACTAGCCCCCGGGCTTGGCCGAATGCGAAGGTCGGTGCAAGGACGCACGAGAGTACAGCATAAGCGATCAACGCCGCACATCGGTGAGCACGCCGAATCCAACGATTAAGTTTCAAGGGACGCCTCCGGTTCCGGCAGCTTGTCGCCGTCACTGGCGAACCAGACATATAGGGTCGGCATCAGGACGATGCTCATCACCAGGTCAGAAATCAGTCCACCCACGATGACAATGGCGAACGGCCGCTGCGAGTCCGACCCGATGGCATGGGAAAGAGCCGCGGGCAACAATCCCAGAGTTGCCACCAGCATGGTCATCATAATGGGGCGAAGCCGGAGGACAGCGCCTTCGACGGCCGCATCCGCGATGGTGTAGCCACGCGTACGGAGTTGATTAATGTATTCGAGCATGATGACTCCCGTCTGCACCGAAACGCCGAACAGCGCCAGAAAACCCACCCCCGAAGACACGCTGAAGTGCGTGCCCGTAATAAGAAGAGCCACCAGCCCGCCGATGCGGGCCATGGCCACGTTGGTGAGAATGAGAAGCGCCCACTTCGCCGACTTGAACATGCTGTACAGGATGATGTAGATCACGAGGATGGTCAGGGGCACGACCAGCAACAAACGGGCTTCCGCGCGTTTTTCGCTCTCATATTCGCCCGACCAACCGACGCGATAGCCCGGCGGCAACTTCACCTTCTCGCTAATCTGTTTGATCGCGTCTTCGACCGTGCTCCCCAGATCCCGGCCTCTCACGTTGAAGGTAATTGCTACGTAGCGGCTGTTGCCTTCCCGGTAGATGTCGTAGGCGCCGTCCTTGACCTCGACGGTGGCCAACTGCGCCAGTGACACCCGCTCCCCCGTGGGGGAAAGCAGCCGAACCCTCGCGATGGCATCCTGGGTCTTGCGGTAAGGCTCCTGATAGCGCACCACCACGTCGTAGCGCTGCTCACCGATCAGCACTTGACTGACAGCGTTCCCGCCAACCGCCGTCTGGACGGCGTCTTGGATATCTGCCACATTGATTCCAAAACGGGCCGCCTGTTTGCGGTCGATAGTGATGTCAAGATTGGGCTGGCCGAAATCGCGTAAGAGCTTGACATCATGCATGCCTGGAATGGCCGACAAGACAGCAGTGACGTTCTCGCCCTTCTCCTCCAGAATCCTTAGCTCGTCCCCGAAAATCTTGAGCGCAAGCGCGCCCTTGGTGCCGGTCATGGTCTCGCCGACGTTGTCTTCGATGGGCTGCGAGAAGTTCCAGACCGCGCCCGGATACTTTTGCACCGCGCGTTCCATGGCGGCGATCAGTTCCTCTTTATTCTTGTGGAATACCGGTCGCCATTGGTCGTGCGGCTTCAAGTCAACAAAATACTCGGTGTTACCGAACCCGCCGGTATCAGTTCCATCGTCCGGCCGGCCAACTTCCGATACGACCTTTGTCACTTCAGGAAAGGACGCAAAAACATAGCGTTCATTGGTGGTAAATTTCTCGCCTTCGGTAAGACTCGTGCTGTTGGCCAGGGTGCCCCGCGCCCAGATGGCGCCTTCGTCAAGATGAGGCAGGAACTCCGACCCAATCACTCCGCTGAACCACAGGAGGAGGCTCACCCCCAGCGCCACCAGTCCGACGCCCACCGTGATTGTGCGATGACCGATGCACCAGCGTACCCGCCGGCGGTAGCGCTCCGTCAGGTAGTCCATCACGGGGTTGCGGCGCTCTTTGACTCCGCCCCGGAACAGCAAGCTGGATATGACAGGAGCGACCAAGATGGAGAACGTCAATGCACCCAGCAGGGCGAAAGCGACCGTTAAGGCCATGGGGCGGAACAACCGGCCCTCGACTCGCTGCAGGGTGAAGATCGGCATGTAAGCCGTGATGATGATGGCGATGGCATAGAACACTGGACGCTGCACCTCATGGCAAGCCTCACGGATCGCCTGCTGGGCAGTCTTTCCAGAACCAGACCCGTTGTGCCGGCGGCTCAAGTGCCGGACAATGTTTTCGACCATGACCACTGCGCCGTCCACCACCATTCCGAAATCCAGCGCGCCCAGTGACAGAAGATTGGCAGGAATCTTGCTCAAATCCAGCCATATGGACGCAAACAACAACGAGAATGGAATGGTGAGCGCCACGATGAAAGCGGCGCGGGCATTGCCCAAAAACAGAAAGAGGATGACGGTCACCAGGATCATCCCTTCCGCCAGGTTGTGCATCACCGTGCTCGTTGTGTAGTGAAGCAGATCGCTGCGGTCCAGCATGGGAACGACCTTCACGCCGGGAGGCAGGATGCCATTGTTGAGCTCGTCCACTTTCTTGTGGATGGCGTCGAGCGTGGCTTGCTCTTCCGCGCCTTTGCGCATCAGCACCACACCCTGAATGACGTCCGGCTCATCGATAATGCGCCCGTCCTCCATGTGGTTGGCTCGCGCCATGTGGCCCAGCCGGATCTTTGGCCCCTGGGTCACCTCCGCGATATCCTTTACCCGAAGCGCGGTGCCGCTCTGGGTTTTCAGGACGGTCTGCTCGATGTCCTGCACATTACTGAAGAGGCCGAGAGCGCGAACGTTCATCTGCTGCAGGCCGACTTCGACAAAGCTGCCGCCGGCATTGATGTTGTTGTTGGCCAACTGCTGCTCGACCTGGCCGATGCTCAATCCGTAGGCGACGAGTTTGTTTGGGTCCACCCGCACCTGATACTCACGGACGGTGCCCCCAAAGTCGGAGACGTCCACCACATTGGTCACGGACTTGAATTGCTTGAGCAAAACAAAATCTTCGAGCGACCGCAATTCCATCAGATCGTAGCGGGGGTTTGTGCTTCTCAGTGTGTACCAATAGATTTGTCCGGTTAGGCTCCAGTCGGTGCCAATTTGAGGTGAAAGGTTTTGTCCGGGGGGCAGATTGACCTGGGTGAGCCTTTCCAGCACCTTCTGGCGGTTCCAGTCGTTCACCGAACTGTCATCGAAGATCATGATCACGAACGACAGGCCAAAAATCGACTCGGAGCGCAGAAAGGTCATGTGTGGCATGCCGGACATTTGGATTTCGATTGGAATCGTGACTTGCTGCTCGACTTCTTCCGCGGAGCGCCCGGGCCATTGCGTGATGACGGTCACGTAGTTGTCGGCGATATCGGGATAGGCCTCCACTGGTAGGTTATGAAACGAGATGACGCCCCAGGCGAGCAACAAGACTGCAATCGCCAGCACCACAAACTTGTTGTTCAGGGCAAAATCTACGAGGGCACGGATCATTGATTCAGTTTCTTGTTTCTAGTTTCCTGTTTCCGGTTTCGTTTTCGGCTTCGCTTCACTGGTGGCTTATCCATCACTGAGCCAGCACGTGGTCCAGGACCAAAGCGTTCGTAACTACCTGTTGTCCGGGTTTGAGCCCAGATTTGATCTCCTGCAGATTCGTGTTGTCCGGCAGGGGATATCCACTCACGACTTCCACCCGGCGAAACTTACTGTCGGGCGCGGGAACGAATACAAAATCACGATCGTGCATGTGAAGAATGGCGGAAGCGGGAACCACCGTGTGCATCTCCTGGGTTTGACCGCGGAAGGTCGCTCTCGCGAACATGCCGAGCCGCATGATTCCTGGATTCTGAACTTCGATTCGAACTTTGGCCGTGCGAATATTCGGGTCGAGGACCGCGCCAATGTTGCTCACGCTTCCCTTGATCGTGCGATCGGGATAGGCATTCAGTGTGATCTCCGCCGTATCGCCGATCCGGACATTGGGCAGATCATTCTCGTAAACGTCGCAGACAATCCAGACCGACGAGATATCCGAAATCGTAAACGGGTTGGGGGATGAGTAGGCCTGCACAGTTGCGGCGTTGGTCACTTCCTGATCGGTAATCACTCCGGAAACGGGCGCGAAGATATCCACCATGCCCATGGGCTTGTTGGGATCGTTGCCCAGCAGGCGCAGATGCTCGGTCGCGGTCTCGAGCGTGACTTTGGCGTCATCCGCGGCGTCCTGGGCGACTTCGAGGTCTTGCTCGGCAATGGCGCCGTGGGCATAAAGGTCCACCGCTCGATTCAACTGCTTTCTTGCGAGAAGTTCGTCGGCGACGGCTTTGCGGTAGGCGTCGAAACCGCCGGCCACATCGTCGCTGCGAATGGTCAGCAGCAACTGGCCTTTCTGCACCGTGTCCCCGAGCCGCGCGTGAATGGCCACGACGCGCCCGGAGGCGAGCGAGACGACGGGAACATTGCGCGAGACATCGGGCGTGACGGTTCCGGTGACCACCAATTCTGAGGTTGCGGGACGCGCGGCGGCGGCCGCGAGCGGGAATTGTTCCGGGTGGTCGACGGTGAAGAGGGCGGGATCGACGCCGGGCACGATTTTAGCGGGGGGCGGAGCTTCCGCCGCCGCATCGACATGCTCGTTGCAGCCGCTAAGCGCCAGCGGCAAGAGTATGGTGACGAGAAGAAGATCGATTTTCAGGTTTCTGCTTTTCATGAAGACTCCTTATCCGTCACAACAACCAGAGACACTCCAGCGTAAACTCGCAGACCGTTTCCCCTTCCTAGGGGACGACCTGCGGCTATGACATGCACTTTGTGAATCGAGCTCCCCTTCCGTCTGAGCGCCTAAGGAACCTGCTGGAAAGGCGTTCCAAACGATTGCAGGCCGCGCCGTCGTTGTGTTAACCCGGGGGAGGGTCTGCGGAGCAGCGCCCGAATCGGAATCCGATCCGCAACGCTGCCCGCTTGTTGTGTAGAGCTCATAGTTGTGTCCATGCCAGAAACCTGGAGTCTCGCGTGGATTAGAACTTGACCATGATGGCGAACCTCATGCTAGGTTCGTCTTTCCGCAGATCGGGACAGAAACCCGTGGTTCCAGCCACGCACGTGAAGCCCGGCGTCGCTGAGAGAAATGGTCCCGGAACGAACGTGGTGCTCCCCACCAGCGACCCGGCACCTGGGTTCGGAATCGTGCTGGGAGTCACGTTGTCGCCCGGTGTTATCCCGCCACGACCGGTCCAGTAGGGTACATTCGCGTGGCGATAGCCATACTCCGTACGGAAAGTGATGTACTGTCTGGGCATCCAGTCGAAGGTGAGCGAACCATCCCAGGCCTTGAACGGATCGCCGGGGTTCTGTGTGAAATACGGCGAGCCGGTGATGGCATCGGCTCCATTGATAGGTGGAAGCAGCGTCAGATAGCGCCCAGGATTGGACATCGCACCGCCGCCAAAGGTGATGGCATACAAATCTTTCTTGAACCACCAGCGGTTGTAGGCCATCCAGCCGGCGAAGCTCTGCTTACGGCTCGTGGCGGTGTTGTGATGGCAATTTACTGTGTTGATGACTGTCTGTCCCTGTGCGCCGACGCTCGGCGTTGGGCTGCCACCATATTCGCATCCCAAGTCCCCGGTAACGGAGAACGCCATCTTGTCCAGGAACTTCTGAGGCCTATCGTAGTATTTGACCTCGATGCTGTCGTCGGTGTGAATGCGGGAGCGGCCAAATTGGCCATTGCCATTGCCCAGCGTATCTTCCCCCATCCCATAATTATTGAAGACCAGCGAGAGCCAGGGCTTCGGGCGATACAGGATTTGCCCACCCAGGCCGGGCTTGCTGCCAATTCTGCCGTACGACTGCCATCCGTTGATGATCCACGGCTCGATCTTTAGTTTGTCAGTGGGGAACCACTGGATTCGTATTCCGTTGAAAAACCACGGGGTGTTGGATGACACGTAGGACGGTTGGTAAGCCCAATTATCGAAATTGTAGTAGCTGAAAAGACCAATGTAGGAAACGAATATCCCGGCATCGAGGTTCAGCCCGTGGTTCACGTCCCAGTGATATCCGCCGTAGGCCTCTGATACGTACTTGTATGCGCCACGAAGGTCCCATTGTCCGCGTCCCGGGCTGGAGTCATTGCGCGGCGTGGTGATAGCAAACATTCCATTCATGGTCAATACTCGACCGCGAACGTTCTGCCAGTGGAAGTCGCCGCCAAAGCTAATCTGTTCGACTTGGACTTCGTTGGATCGGAAGATTTCGCTCGATCCACCCATCGAGTCATCCCTCGGGTGGTTGAAACTCTCCACAAAGTGCGTGTCAAACCTGACTTCCGGAGTGAAGAACGGCGAATCCCACACCACGTCTTTGTTGCGCGCAGTGCCGTTCAGCCAGGTCCAGTCGGCATAGGCAAAAGGTTCTGCAGGCTTCGGCTTTTCGGGTAGACCTGTACGTGATCGAGTTGCGGGATCGGCACTTGCCGCCGATGACCCGGGCTCTGCTGCTTTGGCCGCCGATGCCGGAGCAGAGGTCGATCCAGATCCTCCCGCAGATGGTGCCGCAGGTTCAGCCGCGCTCCGGCCTTTCAATGCCGCTTTGAGCTCCTCAATTTCTGCCTTCATGGCCGCAAGTTCCTTCGCGACCGCTGGCGAAATTTCCGGATCGGGCGTAGCCGCTGATGCGCCCGGCGCGGAATTGCTCACTGCTCCTCCGTCGCGGGCTGGCCCACCCGTCACGGGTTCGCGCAGAGCCGCAACCTTCGTCTGAATATCTGATTGTGCCTGAGCCTGCGCGTAGCTGCGCTGGGCGTGGCCAATAGCGAGACTCAAAACAAGCATGGGAAGGCAAGGTGAAGCCGCTACAGTCTTGCGCAATAGAGTTCTCATGATTTTCAAGTTAGAATCCTCTCCGGTCTGAAACCCGGTTCTTTTTCAGTGAATGTCGGTCGTTTAAGTTTGCGAAATGGACAAAGGCGTTTGCCTGCCGTTTTACTTGAGGGTCAACCTTCTATCACATTCGAAAACTCATAAAAAGCGGGTAAAAAGTTCATAAAGAGCGCATAAGGCCTTTCATGGCCGGGCGCAAAGGCAGCGTTAAGCGGTTGATCTTGATGTGGAGCACAAAGATTAAGGGGAAAAGAAATAGCAGCCCAATCGATAATTCTTCTGCCGACGATCACGTGGTGAGCAACCACGAGGAACGTGCGCAAGAAACCCAATTCCAAATCCCACCGGGTCAGTTCGCATATCGCAACGCGCCAGAACTTAAACACCTCGTCTCCCAGGGGGCCGCAAGAAACAAATGAAGTTCAGCGTCGCGCCCCCTTCCCAGCCCCACCGTCACGATAGAAAGCTAGGCATAAAGAATCCGTAAAGAAAATCATGAATAATTTGATTGGCTTGGATGAGGTTCTTGATTGGTGGAAGAAGGACTACTCTTTCAGCTGGCAGGCAAAAACTGAATCAGCGCTGCCCCCTCAACACCTCCCGCGATTTCGATAGAACCGGGTTTATCTCTGCACGCCGTTCTTTACGATCTCCGCCTTCGCAATTATGCTCCGGGGGGCGCAGTATTCGTCGTCGCGTTCATGGGCCGAACGACCAAATCTTGCATGGCGTCACGAGTCAGTTCCTTCTCTTCTTTCATTGGATACAAGAACTCGTGCCCCACCAGGCGTCCTGGATAGTACCAATCCAAGACAGCTTCAGGCTGCGAATGGATCCGCTCTGCAAACTTGATTTCCGTGCGGCGTCTTGCAACTACCTGAGTCTGCGAGGTCAGCAAAGGGGGCCCGCCGGGGTGTATTGGTTTGTGCTGTTGGAAAATCATGGCGACCGGCAGATCGTTCGGATCCTCAGCAGCGACCGGTCGACGATCTATGCGACATTGTGCGCGGTGCCAACCCGGCGCACGCAGTCAACTGCGTCCGCTGTGAGCCGGGGAAACTTCGCCAGCCGCAAACTTCCCAGAAGCCGACTTCTGGCTAGCGACGCCATTGGGCGCGAGACTCTATGCGAAGCAGCGGTACCTGTTCTGCTCCGTTCCACCAGTCAACTCAGCATGGTGGACGCTTGGGTCTACAATTCAACCGATAGATTCACCATCTTCGCGATCTTCGGCCAGCGGTGGCTGGCTCGCAGCCCTTTGCAGACCACAAAGCGGAGATAGAACATCATGGACGGGTCACGCTGTTCGATCGCCCTTTCAACCCATTCGGCTCCCTGGTCTAGTTCGCCGCAAAGCAGGTGAAACACCGCATGGGCGCGGGCATCACCGAGGGCGTTGCCGGAACCGAGCGTCTGCGCCAGGGACTGCGATTCCGCTACATCTCCATTGCGCCGCAGGAGCGCGGCAAGCACGCCAATCGTGTCGGGAAACCACGGCCCAGTCGCATAGGCGCGCCGTGCGATCGCCAACGCCTCCGGAAGATCGCCTTTGTCGGCATGGAGCCCTGTTCATATGGCGCAAAGCACACGGTCGGGGCATCGCCGTAGCTGAGACAATGCGGCACCCCTTCAGCTTGGGCGTACTTCTGGGCGTGTTCGGCAAGTTCATTACGAAGGGCAGAAGCGAAGTTCATCGGGTTGTCTATTTCGGAGAATCAGCGCCATTTCCACAACTGTTTCCAGACCTGTACCAGGGTCTGCATTTGTCGAGGGCTCGGGAGGCTGTTGTAAACGAGACGACAATCCTGGTAAGCCCGCTCGTAAAAATCTCGAACTGCAGTCACGCTTAGGTGTGCGAGGTTGTGCCGTAGCTCCTTAGGATCCTTTACACTCAACACCTCGGATTTCCGCGAATCGGGACGCCGGGCCATAGGGAACGAGGCTAACATATTCGCTATTTGTTCGCCATCGAGATCGAGAGCGGCTCCTGCCCCGTCGTCATGGATGAACACCTTGCGCAAGCGCTAATCGCATGGCGACAGGAGAGCATGTACACCGGACCGCACGATTGGGTTTGGGCTTCGCCGCATCGCAAAGAGGGACAGCCCTTGTGGCTCTTAACAATCATGCGGTACTACATTCAGCCAGCTGCAAGACGTGCTGGCATTCAGAAGAATGTAGGCTGGCACATGTTTCGACACACATTTTCGACTCTCATCAAGTCGTTGGGTGTGGACGCGAAAGTTGTGCAGGAGCTTCTGCGACACGCATCGTTCAAGACGACGATGGATGGGTATACGGAGGCCCTCGAACAGCCGAAACGGCAAGCGCAAGAACAACTTGCGGATCTGATCATGCGCACGGGAACCGTTGGTCACGCATGATTGTTGTGGGAGGAATTGTCTGGGCGCCGATAAGTCTTTGATTTTATGGCGTCCCCGACGGGATTTGAACCCGTGTTACCGCCGTGAAAGTCGTCCTAGAGTTCGTAACCGATTGAAACTAAACGGTACGGATAGCGCTCTAGGGCACTTATCGGACTGTGGAGACGGGTTATCGGACTGTTAACGGACTGTGATGGCCAGGTGCTAAGGAGCCTGAAAGTCATGGACCCAACGCTTCTTTCCCTGCTGGATTCGATCCCGCAGAAATCACCTCGATCCAAACTCGAAACTCACCGCGAACTGATTCGCCAATTGCGACGCAAAGGCTGCACATATCGCGACATCGTTCGCATTCTTCACGAGCGTGTCGGCCTCGAAGTGGCAGTCAGCACGATTCACTCCTTCATCAAGGTTCGCGCAAAACACCGAAAGCAGCTGCAGTACGAACTGCCACCGCTCGAACCGGAATCTACCCGTAGCGGCGTAAGCCCGGACGATGTTACCTCACGAATTGCGGCGCTCAAAGCAAAACCAGTCCAGCAAAAGGCGAAACCCAAACACTTTCACTTTGAGGAAAGCGAACCGTTGAGGCTCGTAGGTCAAGGAGGACCTCGATGAACACCGAAACGAAGAACAAACGAGTCGTTTTCACCATGGGTGGCAAAGGCGGAGTTGGCAAAACTGGCCTGATGGTCGCCCTCGCTGAGTGGTTTGAAGCCAATGAGATTCCGTTGACGCTGCTCGATCTCGATACCGAGAACAAAGCTCGCGGATCGCTAAAGCACTTCTTCAATGGATCAGTGGCCAAGGTGAACATTCACACGCCTGCCGGTCTGGATGCATTCGTTGATCATCTTGAATCCGGCGCCGCGATCATCCTCGCCGACATGGGAGCCGGTTCCGGGCAGATAGCGAGCGACTGGTTCGACGCGATGTATGAGGATGTTTCGGCAACTGGCGCACGTTTCACTGCTGTCGGTGTCGTCACGCCAGACCCGGCAAGCGTTGAGAGTGTCCTTACATGGGCGAACCGACTGCAAGAGCGGGCACAGTATGTTGTCGTCCAGAACGCCACAAGTCCCCAGTCAGACTTCAGCTACTGGGACTCTGCGGAGCAAGCAATCCGTTTCCGCGAAGCACTGTCGCCGATCGTGATTCGGATGGAATTTCGCTTGGCGGAACTTGAGAACCCCGCCCGGCAACACGGCATCCGCCTTGGCCAGGTTGCGACAAGGCAGAATGCGATCAACGAACTCAAGCGTGCCTCGATTGTGATGCGCGCCGAAAGCTATCGGCGACGACTCTTCTCCGAGTTCGACCGGGCAAAGGAGATATTCCTCCCATGAGCGCCGATCAGGAACACCTAAATCTGGCGGGTGCGGACTCGGAGAGCCAAACCTTGTTCGATGAACTGGCAGGACTGGTGCCTGCTGAACGACAGGCGGAATACTACAGGGTCATCGCGCACACTCGCACTCTCAGCCCAAACGATGAGATGCTGCGGATACTGGAAGCAATGGGCATCCTCGCGCTGCTGACGCGTGAGACGCCCGCCGAGATCGCCGCAGAACGCAAGTTATTGCGGAAGATTTTGGAAAGTTCCGCGTTTGCGGCCAATGCAGTCGCGAAGCGAATGGAAGAATGCGCATCGCGATTTGAATCACGCCTTACTCAGTTGCCGAAGGAATTGGAAACGGGGTTGGACCCGCCTCGAATTGCGAAGCTGCTGGGCGAGAGCCTGCGACAGTGTTTCCAGCAGTCCGGTCTGCCGGATACCGCAAGAGCGCTTGACCAGTCCTGTTCTGAAATGAACTCCGTCCAAACGCAACTCGTGAACGTGCTCCGGGAAGTAGCTCACCCTGACATCGGAGTGATTGCCAAGGTCCGAAGCGCCAATGACTCGCTTCTCCGGAGCATGACTACAAGAGCGCAACAGATCGACGATTTACTTGGTAGGCTGGAAAAACAGGTCTGGGCGATTTGGCTACCTGTCGTTGCGAGTGCTGCCCTCGCACTGGGTTTCTTCTTGGGTACTTGGTTTGCCAGCGAACGGCAACCAACACCAGAGACACCAAGCTCGGCCCAGTCACAACAGGGGCTGGCGTCTCCTGACGTACCGGCCCAAGCCCTTCCGCAGCGAAGTGCGAAGCACCATTGAGGAGATTACATCGCCAGAGGTCTCAAAGGACGTTATGCCGATCACATGGTTCACAGCAGATTTTCATTTTGGACACAATAACAAAATCCGCTACTGCAATCGCCCGTTTCGAAGTGTCGAGGAGATGGATCAGACGATCCTTGAACGTCTGAATGCTTCGGTGAAGCCGAATGACACTCTCTATTTCCTGGGAGATTTCTGCATCGGAAGCAAGGCGCGGGTTCTGGAGCACCGCAAGCACATTCGTTGCAGGAAGATCTTTGCGCTCGCCGGCAATCACGACAAAGAAGCTCGCAAGTTGACTCAAGAGTTTTCTTGGCTCAACAACCTTGCAGAAATCTCCATACATGGCCAACCGATCGTGCTCTGCCACTATGCCATGCGCGTCTGGAATCGGTCACATCACGGATCGTGGCATTTGTACGGGCATTCACATGGGCGACTACCGGAACCGCCGACTTTGCTATCGATGGACGTTGGTGTCGACACGCATGACTTCCGTCCATGGCACTATGATGAAATCAGCGGACTGATGACAGCGAGAGCAAAGGTTCGAAGCGAACAAAACGCTTCGCCGGACGTCGAATAGTCAACAGGACACGGCCCGGTTGCTATTTTTCCGCGACCGTTTTCACCGGCTCTGAATGTGGAATCGGTTTGACGTTGAAATCAGATGGTGGCAGTGCGACCAGTGCCTCGGGATTGTAGTAGTCATACAGGACCGAGGGAGCGGTTCGAGCTTTCAGCCCGTATCGAGGACGAAACTTGAACGTCAGCTTGGTACCACCGGCGTTGGGCCAAAGATAAAGCACAAGACGGTCGGGGAGAACGTCATAGTGCGACACGGTCCACCCTGAGTTGCTGACTACTTCGTCGAGCACGCGGCGGTCAAGGTCGGCACCGGGTGGTAGGCCAATTTCGGCAATCATCATGCCCCATCCACGGCTTCCAATTCGTTCGGCCTCGATAGAGCAACGAACTTCCTCTCCGGCGTGGGCTTCCGTCTTGTCAAACCTAACCGCAAGACGGAGTGCATCAGAATCGCCGGGACGGGTAGCCTCGGTGACGGCGGCACCGGTCCAAGGGATGTAGTACTCGGCGACAGCCTGAGTACTGGCCGTCGAGAGCGTGCTTCCGTTCTGGACAACTATGGTGTTATCGCCTGGACGGATTAAGTCCGAGATGTCGATAATTGCCGGAGCGTCTGAGGTCGGAGACCAGTCCCCACCTATCGGTACGGTCTTGCCATTAACTACAGCTGCGAGTCTTGCGTCGGGGCTTCTGGAAGGGTTAGTGTCGATCCCTTTGAGTAGCGCAGATAGAACATCGACGGTCGCCTGACCGGAGTACCACACTCCGTAGCGATCTTTCTGCTGCAGCAACCAGAGCGTACCGGCATCAACGAGGCGGCGGGTCTCGCTCGTTGGGTCGACGGACGCCAGCGCTAAGACTGCCATCGCGGTACTCTCGACGCGGCCTGCATGTCCCCAGCCGTAGAACGGAGTGTTGTGTTCGAGCACCCAGTACACGCCACCATGTTCCGGAGTTGCCAGTTTGATAATTTTCGAAATTGCGTCAGAGGCGTGTTGTTTATCGCCAAACCTAGAAGCCGCGATGGCAAACTCTGCGAGCGCATACGGTTCACTCAGATCACGATGAGGATCGGACAAGTAAGCAAGAGCGCGTGAGACCGACTCATGAAGAATCTTCGTCAGTGGGTCGTTCGTGCTATTTTCCGATTCCGCCAGAGTGACGGTGATGTATGCGGTAAGCCCGCTGTCATCGTATCCATACTTCGGCTGCCAGTGGCCATCCTTATCCTGTTGTCCAACGAGCCATTTCTCGGCACCGTTGATGAGCTCGGGATCAACATCGGTGAAAGCTGAGACGTTCGACAGGAAGCGCACGGCATAGGCAGTGAGCGCTGCATCCGGCGAGCCGTGGCCCCAATAACTGAACCCGCCGCCAGGCTCGCGGTAGTTAAGCAAACGGTGGTATCCGAGGCTGACGTAGCGACTGGCCTTTCCCTGCATCGGAGCACTCGTGACGCCGGCGGCTTTGTAGTATTTCAGCAACATGACACTGGGATATGTCGAAGATAAAGTTTGCTCACCGCAACCGTAAGGACGCTCAAGCCCGGCCTCGATGCTCTCCGTGACATGCGCCAACAGGTTGGGATATATCTTCAGCCGCGCCCGCACGCTGCCCGGAATTAAATCGGCCGGTATGTTCAGCGAGAGCGTAGAGTCGCCGTGGAGAATGCCTGTCACGGTTGAGGTTTGGTCCCGGCCGTTGGGGTGAACGGTGACTGTCTTCTCAACAGCATCGCCAGTGGTTCGGTTGGCGCCGTAGACCTGCTGCTTGCCGGCCTTCACCATCGCAGTTGCGAGGAACGGGAATATCGCAGTCGTGGATTCTCCAGCTCCGACTGAGATCTCCTGTTTGCCGGGATGCTCCAGCTCGAACCAATTCGCAGGCTTCATTTCCACGCTGAGTTGCTGGGCTTGTGGAAGATAGTTGCGGACCACAACGGGAAGGTCGATCAAGTCGCCGATAGTGAGAACCTTTGGAGGGTCATGCTCGAGAAAAAACGGCTGGAAGGCTTGGATTTCGTGGTCTGCGACACCGATCTCGCCAGTTTTGGTCGACGCCAGCACAGTCATCTTCCAGGTTGTGATGTTATCCGCAAGTTTGAATCTCAGCCGCGCGCGACCGTTCGCATCGGTGATTACAGAAGGCGACCAGAACAGGGTTTCGGGAAAGTAGTCACGCAGCCTCGGTGTAAATGTCTCTTCGTGAACCTGAACCTTAGTTCCTTCCGCGGACTTGCTAACCGCCACGGATGAGCTCGTTGTCTCGACGTTGGCTACCACTGCTGAAACCTCGACTGTCTCCGACACCGAGCCAACATTGAGCATCGCATTCACAGCCGTCATGCTCGTTGAGTGAACTGGCACAGTGCGTATCTGTGTCGATCGGAATCCCGGAGCAGAAATGCTCATGTCATATGTGCCAGGCGGGATGTCGCGAATGATGTAGGCGCCGTCGGAGCCCGTGATCCCAGAGAATTTCTGGCCTGTCTGGCGGAGCGTTGCAATCACACTGGCGTTTGAAATGACAGCGCCTGTCGGATCTGTAACAACGCCGTTAATAGCACCTGTGTTGCCGCTCAGAGGTTCAGAATTAACGGACTGAGGAATGAGGTCTTTACCGCTTTGCTCGGCAATGTCACGGGAGAAACTAGCGACGGGAAAGTCATCCGGTGTGTTCGCTTTGCCGTCCGGACCGGGACTCATGATCCGAATCCACGCGAGCTTCCGAGTTACGGGAGTGCCGGTTTGGACCCTCGCATCCGGCTGATAGGTAATCCGTGTGGCATCTCCGTATTCCGACTCGACGCTGTATTTGACGTAATACGGATGTCCCCAAGGATCAACCAACTGACGGAAGTTCACGCCACTGTCGATCATAGCTTTGTCGAGCGTTTCATCGTCTTGAGGAAATGCCCCTGTGGAGCGAGAGAGTTTGTAAATCGCGGAATCTATCCTCCCGCGAGCTTGCTCAAAATAGTCAATTGCGCTGGTCCATATCGCAAACGGTGCGTAGAATTCACGCGGTATGTTGTGGCCAGTGCTTTGGACAATGACCTGATAGAGCGAGCCGCTGGGCTGGAAACTGAACGCGTAAGGATTACCCCAGGGATCCCGAAGCGTTTTGAGGTCGAGTCCACGCGAAAGCACGGCAGCGCTAAGGGCGTCAAAGTCGCGGATGTACGCGCCAGAGGAGGCGTAAGTCTCTTTAACAACTCGATCGACGATCTTACCGACCGGCTGGAAATATGGCCAGCTCAGCGTAAGCGCCTCAACGTCATCCGCCGTTCCCAACTGCTTGTCAGGACCGGCGGATACAACATTCAGCGTCCGGTTACGGTAATCGATCCCGAAATTGTAGTGATAAGGCGTGCCCCAGGGATCGACGATACTTCCAGGGTCAAGCCCCGCTTTTCGGAGAACAGACGCCACTTCATCGTTGTTCGTCGCGAACTTCCACCCGATCACGTCTTCGTTTAGAAGAGCTTTGCGAAAGGGTTCAAGTTCACTCCGCATCTTCTCAGAGAACAGCGCGCGGGTTTCATATCCGTAGTTGTTGCCTTCGATTTCTGGCAATCCGACCGAGTAGTAACTGCGTCCCTGCAAAAGCATCTCGGCGACAAGATCCATACCGTCGGGGAGTGGCTTAGAAAGGTCCAGTCCATCGAGGTCCCTGAATGTGATTCCGCCGACGGACTCAGGTGGATACCACCAACTCCAGTCCCAGAAACCGTAGTGCCCTTCCCCAAACTCCTGGTCGGTGCGAATACGTTCTTCTACCGCCTTGTCGACCACGACGACCCCTAGGGCGCTGGCCGAAGTCGAGCCAGATGGCAGGCTGACGTTGAGAGCGGCTGATACGTCATCCCCTGGCTTGTAGGTGCTACGGTCAGTCTTGATTTTCACAGTCAGGGTTGACGGGCTCGGAAACAGAATGGCGCTGGCACCGGAGGGGATTTCATAGCGTTCTTCACTGTCTGTTTCCAGCGAATACGCTGCAAGCGTCAGTTCGCCTTTGAACTCGGGGGCGTACGGGATAACCGTGAACCCTCGATGATTGTGCAGACCTATCCCGCCGGTCCACAGGACGGCCCCGTCGCGTGAGAGGTCGACAATAACGTGTCCGGAGAGAGTGCTGGGAGCGCGAACAGAGACTGTAATCTGATCTTTTGCCTGATACAGGGACTTGTCCGTTGTGACTTGAATCAGCCTCTCGGAGTCGCTCCAAAACACCTCGTCATAAGAAACGGTAGCCCCGGTCTTGTCGTGAACATCGAAGACAAGCTGATAGCCACGGTTGCGGTTAGAGTCGCCGTCGGCCCCAGTCAACAGTTGTAGATCGGAAACTTTGGCCACGCCGAATCGGTTGGTCTTGATGGCGTGAAGAAAATCCCTGATACCGGACGGGTTCTCCTCGCCGTAGTTTCTGTAGTGGTTCCGATCTTCGCTGACATTGACATGGCACTCCGCTGGGGTGCCGTCCGGATAATAGGTGGACACGTAGAAGGAGGCCCGATCTCCACTGAGATTCATGCCAGAAACATAGACGTGAATCGGCTGGTGACTGAGACGGACCTGGAATCGGCGCTGCTCCGTCTTCCCCGTGCTGGGATCGGTCACATATGCGGCATAGTTGAGGTCTTTGAATCGTCTGTACGTCTCCTCTGCGAGCTCGCCGTGCAGCTGCGTAAAGTCCAGCGTGAACGTCGCCCGTCCAGAATGGTCAAGCTCTCCCGACTGACGATCCGCTTCGTCAACTACCCATTTGTGTTGTGCGGAGTCCCAGTGGCCCTGCTCCTCACGAACCAATTTGACCACGCCGTGGGTCAGTTCTTTCCCAAACAGGTACTTGGCGGATATCGCAATCGATGCGTTCTGACCAGGCAAATAGTAAGACCGATCCGGCTGGGCTGCGACTGTAAAGTTAGGGAGATCGTAGCGGCTGACGCGAACGTTCGTCATCTCCTGGGCGCTACCGTACCGATCACTGTTTGAGAGCGAGACCTGGAGCCCATAAGGTCCGAGTTCTGTTGAGTCGGGGAGATCCCAGTCGATGCTGGCAATGCCGAAGTCGTTTGTTTTTGCCGTGCCGCTAAACACGGTATTCGACTCTGGATCGACGAGCTTGAACTCAGCGTCTTCGTTTGCGACCGCGTGCTTGTCCACACTGAGCACAATTGCGCGGGCATGTAGTGATTGTCCGGGTTGATAAAGCAGTTTGTCCGTATTGATGATGATGCGAGCCCGCGGGTCGAGCTCGAAGTCGAAATCCTCCTTCCTCGTTTGATCGCGTTTCCGGGCCTCAACGTTGATTGAGCCACCGTCAGTGACTGCTCCTGGGACACGGAAGAGAAGAACAGCATCGCCAGATGAGTTCGTAGTGTGCGTTATGACGGCGCGCTTGTCGACCGAATCGAATTCTAGCTCGCCTCGAACCTCCACGCCGCTCACTGGCTTCCGCGTAACCGGGTTGGCTGCGTGTATTCGCACGCGATAGGACTGGTCAGGCAGGGCTTTGTCAGCGTGCGCGATGCGGAGTTCGAACATGTCGGGGGCGATAGCTCCGAGGGCAACGACGCCACTGGCCGCTTGCTTGTCATCCAATAGAAGCCGGTACTTCACGCGATACCACAGCACCGGATCATTGTCGGCCACCACGGGGATTGCGGGTCGCGGCAAGGACAACTTGATTAAACTGCGACCGGGTTTGAGGTGCTCAGTAGTTTTGGATGACGCTACGACCGCGTCTTTGGGATCGAGCAGATCAACGTAAAGAGTGCCGGAGACGGTTGTTTCGGACTCGTTCGAAACAGGCGCGATCAATGCGATTTCCCGTTCGGAAATGACAGCGCTCATCTCCGATTCGTTGACCCGGAGAGGCGCGGAACTCGCGAGAAGACGCGTCGAGATTGCGACGAGCAGAATGGCCAGCAAACGAATGCGTTGCGCAGATCGCATATGTCAACCGTCGAGCACAAGATTTACGCGAATAGTAGCACGGGAGAGGACTTACTTCTGTGCGTGAGGGTTCGCCCAGTCCAAACAGTGGCCGTTTCTACTTATTTCTACTTCTTCAGTGAAGGGTGATTTTTCGTAATCCAGCCTTCGACTTCGCTGTAAAACTGGGACGCCTGGATGAGGATCTCCTTTGCTTCCGTCTCCGTCGCAACGTTGGAGAAGGTGTAGTCGATCGTATTTCGCTTTCGCCGACAGGTTTCGAAATAATCGGCGTACTTGTGAACGGGTTTGCCCAACACAAGTTTCGTGCTCTCTAACGACACCCGGTGATGTCCAACCTTGCTCGTGATCCGATATCCCGCACAGGCAATCGCCATGTTCGCGGCCTGGAGTGCTGCATTGTAAGCAGTCGCAAATCTCCGATCTGCCGAAAGGCCGGCAATGCCCGCGTCTGTGAGGTCGCGAGCGATGAGCGCCCGCATGTTGTCCAGTTCCTTCTTGGAGGTCCCGTGCTTCTGGGCTTCCTTATTTGCCAACAAGCTCGTCCAAGTCACTCTGGCCTCCTTTCACAAACTGTTTCCGTCCTCGTAAAACGGCGGCAAGGAAATGGTCGCCCGATTTGATTTTCTCCCGAAACTCCTCTGGGGAATAGGCCGTAACGTTGACCTCTCTTCCTAGCCTCGCCTCCGCCTTCCGGAGCGCTGGAGACAGGTCAGCGAGACCTGCTCTGCCAATGACCATCACATCCACGTCACTCATCGCATGTTCCCGGCCTCGTGCCACGGAACCATAGATAAAAGCACTCTGAATATTGCTCCCAAGCGGCTTAAGTATCTGCTCCAATATCGGAGCCAGCCCTGCGGTTTTTTCGAACAACTGCTGCAGGTCTCGGAACACTGGGGACTGGGTCTCCGCCTTGAAATAAGCCCTCGTGCCTTCCCGACGATGCGCCAATATTCCGCTTGCCACCAGAGATGATAACTCCCGCTGAAGGCTCGACGGGCTCGTGCCCAAACGGCCGGCGAGTTCCGAAAGATACCACCACTTGTCTGGCTGGCCAAGGGTTGCCGCAAGCACACCTTGCCGTACCTGTGGGAACAACGCAGTCAGCACGGAAGAGTTACGCATATTGCGTACATTATTACGCATATTGCGTAAGCGTGTCAACCGCAAAAGGAACAGGGTTGGTTGCGGGCGTTGAGTAATCTAAAGTGGCAATTCAGATTACTCATATCCTTTCGAATCAGAATCGGACGCAATTCGAACGGACTCGAATGCTGTTCGACTTCGTGCGAGCAGCGTTCGCTAGTCTCCGGACGGCCTGCACCGACCTAAGCCGAAGGCTTAGGGATGGTGTCTCTTTGGAAAACGAATTGGTTTCTTCTCGAACGGCCCCTACCGCGCAAATCTGCATCAGTCGTGGATAGCCTGCCGTTCCAGGCTGGCCTACGAAAAACGCGTGCACTACCAACGGTTTCATGCTAAATTGATTTTGTGAAGCGCCTGCTTCAATTTCGATCGTCATTACGACTCAGTCCATCCCGACTGAGTTATTAACTCCTGCACAATTTATAGCTTCAGGCCCGTGGCGGAACTGGCATACCCAGCTGCCTCAAGAGCAGCCCTTTTGTGGGTTCAACTCCCACCGGGCCTACCAAAATTCCTTTGTTCTTTGACAATTTCGACGGAGAGTGGGCCGGACGGTAAGGCACTTGTCTGCTAAACAAGGGCTCTCGCAAGAGGCTAACGGGTTCAACTCCCGTACTCTCCGCCAATGCGGAAGGTACTGCTGAATGGCCGGCAACTGGTCCTGAAAACCGGGGCATCGTGATGAGCGATGGGCGTTCGATTCGTCTACCTTCCGCCAAGTTTGCACAGGTGCGTGAGCCAGGCCGAAACGGACCGGCTGTAACCCGGTCTCCCCTAGTGGGACGCGGAGGTTCAAATCCTCCCCTGTGCACCAGAGTGCCAGCGTGTGCGAATTGGAATAGCAGCCTGTCTTAGAAACAGGTGTTTGAGAGTTCGAATCTCTCCGCTGGCACCAAACTTTTCGATTGCAGGATCCCGATCACGAGTCGGGTACGGGTTCTTTTACCTGCCTGATCGGATTGCCGAGTGTGAAGTAGTCATAATACTCATCGTTTGCGCCGGCCATTGCTAGTAATATCCGATGAAACCGGATTCGCAGAAGCTTGATGTCGCGTATCCATTCGACGTCGACCTCATCGTCCTTCCCATGCGCCGACGCGTGCCTCGCATCGTGCGCTTGCTTCTCCCGTTTACTCAGCACAAGTCCCAACTCGTCAACGAGATCTTTGCCCGTAGAATGTTGCGATCTGATGTTTAGGTTTCTTATCTTGTTCTTGAATGTTTCGCGAGTCTCATCGGAAAGATCTGAGCTATCAAGGGAGGATTCGAGCAAGATCCTAATCTTGTCCCAAGTTTCGTCATCGACGATCTTTGACGGTCCTGGGGTTGCTGTGCTGCTGAGATAAGCACGTTGCAGCGATTCGAGCGCTGCCCCGAAGTGCACCGCAGCAATATGGGGTGTCGCGGTCACGGCGTGCCAATACGCCCAACTCACTACTCCCAGGTTGAGGTCGTCATATTTTACGTACATTGCGTTTACCATGTGCGTGAGCTTCGCAGCATCAATGTCCCAGAAGGAACGCGGCCCGAGCGGACATGGAGGCATTGGCGGTAGTGCGATGGCGTGGCCATGCATGGTGTACGGTGAAACAGCTTCGAAGTCGGCCAGATGCCATTCCTCATCGAAGCGCGACACTCCCAAGTAGACCAAGTACGTGCCCAATGAAAAAGAAAGGCAGCGACGGATGCGGTCGCGAAACTCGTCCGAGGGCGCGCCATCGTAGACAATGAAGCCTGGCTTCTTCACCTCTGTAGCGCCGATCCTTTGCGCTTCACAGAGATAGACATGAATGCCTTCCACTTCTAGTTGTGCAGCCGCCCGCGAGCCGCCACCTGGAGCTGAGCTTCCACTCATAATCAGTTTCGGGCGGGTGGCAGGCAAGCCGCCCAGCGTCACTGTAACGGTGTTTGAGATTCTATTTTCGATGTTATCGGGCCAGAGAAATTGTGTAGGAACATTCTCGAGCCAATCAATAGCGTAGCGCGGCCCTTGAGTTCCGGGTAACTTACCAACGAGTCGCTGAATCTCCACTTCTTGTGTTGTCACTCCTGGCGCAACGCCTTCGAAGTGCCTGTTCGTATGAATTGGGTTGACCCCAATGGCCTCAATGCTCAGGCCCATGCTAGTTTGAAATGTGACTCGGTCATCATTGATCCGGACGGTGCCTGGCCGGTAATGCGCTTTTGGTTCTATGGCGGACCCGGGTGCCTCAGTTTCCATGCAGAGCCGCAACTCTGGATCACGCCGTATGGTGAAGCGATGCACAGGACCGGCGAGTGGCCCGTGGTCATCTACGATCGGTGAATAGGCATCAATGATTTCCTTGAAGCTCTCCCATTGCCAACTGAACACAGATGGTCTCCTTCGCAGTTCCGACCGCGTTAGTCGCGCCTGGGGATGGGCAGATAGGCTGGCCCAAGGTCCCTTAGTTCTGTCCCCGTCCCGCGGTGCCCTCGTTTGATAAATGGGGTTTGGCTCTTCGCCTTCATGAGCTCTGCACCGATTTTCAAATCGACAGATGGACTGGCTGGGGATACCCGAACGACTTTTATGTCGTCTGACCCGACAAATGCAACGACCCAAACCTCAAGAAAGGGCGAGCGTATCGCTTTCATTTCTTCAATCACTCGATCGAAGTTGAGCAGCTTCCCGCTATTTCGGGCGTTAACCAGCAGAAGATAATGCTCAGGATAGGCGCGCCGGCATTTCTTCCGAATCACTTCCATGATGTCGTCGACATTTTCCTCCCAGTCGACAACCTCGATATTCCGTGTCTGGAGTACATTGTTTCCCGAACTTTGATCGAGCTGTCGCAATTTTGTATCGGGAGTGTTGTCCTTGGTTTCGATTTCGATCCACCACTGTTCACCATTCAACTTTGACAAGGCCAAAGCGAAGACACCCGTCGTCCATGCTTCCCGCTCCTTCTTAAAGCGACCATCTCTGCGTGCCCGTACAATGCCAAAGGTTTCGCTGATCGTGGCCATACGCCTGATCGCAATATAGGGGCTCATCCACAATTCCGAATAATCGGACGCTGCGATCATCTCGACGTCGCAAAAACGGCAACGCGGATTTCGGTCAACAAGAATCTCTTCTTCTCGACCGCAGTTGGCGCAGCAAAATTTCATATGCTTCTTTCCAAGTGTCTCACCCCAGCACCTCGTCACAAAGGAGCTCGGTTAAACAATGGTCCGGGTGGCAGGAGTTGAACCTGCGTGGACATGTGCCCAAGACATGTGGGTGGCCGCTACCCTACACCCGGATCTGGTGGCTCGGCACGGAATTGAACCGTATCCACTGGCTTTTCAGACCAGCACTCTGCCGTCGAGTTCCCGAGCCAAACTTTGGTGGACGGTGCGAGAATTGAACTCGCATTTCACGGTTGCAGGCCGTGAGTAATCCCGTTATACGAACCGCCCATTTGGGGCGAGATGAGAGAATCGAACTCTCGTAACCGGATCCACAATCCGGCGCCTAAGCCATTCGGCCAATCCCGCCATCGAAAATCTGGAGCTGGTCGAGTGAATCGAACACTCGTCGGAGAGGTACAAGCTCTCTGCACTCCCACTGTGCTAGACCAGCAAACCTTTGGAGCTGGCACGCAGCCTCGAACTGCGGTCGGGCGCTTACCATGCGCCTGCTCTTCCCGTTGAGCTATACCAGCGGAGCTGGCGCGGCGATTCGAACGCCGATCACGGACTTACGAGGCCCGCGCTCTTCCCACTGAGCTACGCCAGCGAGAAACTTTGGAGGTGGCGGGGAGAATTGCACTCCCGCTTGTCTGCTTTGCAGGCAGATGCCTTGCTGTCTTGGCTACACCGCCTCGAACATACTCACTAACTTGGAGCGGAAGGCGGGACTCGAACCCGCGATTTCGACGTTGGCAACGTCGCGTCTTGGCCACTAGACGACTTCCGCTTGGAGCGAGCAGCGAGAGTTGAACTCGCGTCATCGGGTTGGAAGCCCGAGGCACCAGCCGCTATACCATGCTCGCGTTTGGCGGGAGATGAAGGACTCGAACCCTCGTAACTGGATCTGGAGGCCAGTGTCCTAGCCGCTGGACGAATCTCCCGCAAACTTATGGCGGAGCTAACGGGAATTGAACCCGTCCCTGCTGATAGACGGTCAGCCATCCTGCCGATAGACCATAGCTCCGGCTCCCTCCCGTGGACTTGAACCACGATTTCCGCGTTCAGAGCGCAGCGTCCTGCCATTGGACGAAGAGGGAATTCCAAATTGTCAAAGAACTGGCTGCCGGGGAGCGATTCGAACGCCCGTACCCGGATTCAAAGTCCAGGGTCCTGCCACTAGACGACCCGGCATCACGCTTTCAGAGCGATTGCTTTCATGCACCGCACACACAAAACGGCCGATTCATCGACGTTGTGGCCGAGTCTCCTGCGGTCCGCACGCGCACGATCCACCAATTCGCGGTGATCTCCTCCGCGGTCGCAGTAAAGCTCCGATGCAAGCTCAATCTCAAAGCCTTCGAGTTCAATTGTTTGTGTACTCATAACTTTGGTAGCAGCGAGGAGAATCGAACTCCCATCTCAGCCTTGAAAGGGCCGCATCCTGGCCGTTAGACGACGCCGCCTCCTATCTGCGCAATAGGTGAAATGTGCCCCAAAAACCAAAAGCCCCCGATTCGTATCGGAGGCTCAGAAAAACTACCCGCTATGGATCGCCCCCGTTACATGAACGTACCTTCCCCCGATCCTTGCCACGTAAACGTGGCCGGTGTTGGGCAATAATCGGTATGGGGCCTGCGCATCATTGCTAGATCTCAGTTATCACTCTGGCATGACCACGCAAATCCGTCAATACCTAAAAGTGGTGGCCGCTCGTTGGTTTACTGCCAATTCGCGAGTTGGTGGCGATAGGAGCGTTTACAGATATCTACCCCCTACACTCGATCCGGGCTGTGCGGGACCCACGACAGAACGTGAATTACGGGCAGGCGCTGTCGCACGAGGCTAGAATGAGTCTCGAAGTAACCAACATTAGTACTAGCTGGAAGTGCGATGGCAGAACTTAGCACGGATGTGCGCATTTTCCTGAGTTCGACGTTCGTTGACCTCAAAGAACTGCGAGAAGAAGTCGCACGGAGGCTTCACGACGTCTTTGGCGCCCATCTCCTCGTGATGGAAAGCTTCGGAAGCGATGCCGCTCCACCTGTTATTTCGGCAATCCGGCGAGTTCGGGAGAGCGACCTTTTCATCGGAATCTACGCTCGTCGGTATGGGGCTGTTGATCCAGGCACGGGAAAATCCATCACGGAACTCGAACTTGAGGAAGCTGAGCGATCTCTGAGCGCAGGAACGTTAACTAATGTCCTGCTCTATTGGCTTGACGAAGACGCCAGTTGGCTTCCGCATCTGTGCGAAACCGATGGCGTTGCAATCATGCGACTCAAAGCGCTCAGAGAACACTCGAAGCAACATACCTATACACCCTTTCGCGAACCCGGCGACCTGCCCTACTTCGTGATTCGGGATGTTTTGGCGAAGATTCGGCATCGCCTTACTCCACCATCGATACGGACGAGGCAGTTGGCCCTGCCGGAACCTCGAAGGCTAAATCGGCCCATCGGGATGGAGTTTTTGACCAGCGCCGACAGAGGGCACTTTTATGGTCGGGAGGCGAAACTGAACGAACTCGTTCAGGCAATCGAGAACAACAGGATCACTCTGCTTTTAGGAAACTCGGGCACCGGAAAGACTTCGCTCATCCACGCTGGCCTGATTCCAGAAGCGATCAAAGCCGATTGGTTCCCGGTGTACACCCGACCCTTGGGGCTTCCACGTACAGACGTGGTTGTAGGACTGGTCTCGACGGTTTTTGATGGCCCTCAGTCTTACCGCGATGCGCTTGCTTGGCGCGCTGGACGATGCTGCCGAAGCGATCGCGCCGAAAAGGGTGCTCCTTATCATTGATCAATTCGAGGACATCTTGTCCGCTAGGGAGGATCGTGAGGCTGAACGGTTGATTGATGACCTCCGAGTTGTCCGTTTTATCGACGATTCTCGCGTTCGGGTTTTGCTGACGTACAGAGCGGATCTCGAAGCGCGACTGGGTGTGTCCTGGCAATCGATCAGTGGATCTCCCGCCGGACTGCCAAGGGTATATGTGTCCGGCATTAGCGCGGACGAAGCGTGGAAGAGCGTCCGGAGCGCGGCCACCGATCTGGGCGCCGTCTTGGATTTGTCCGAATCAGAAACCGCTCAGATCCGGAAGGACCTTCAGACTTTTAGCGCGCGCCAAGAGCCGGAAGGCGCTGTGTACCCGCCGTATCTCCAGATGTTCATCGATCATGTTTGGAGGTCGCTTGGGAATCAGTCAGGTACCTATCGGTTTGATCGCTATCTGGCTGTCGGCGGAATGGAGGGCGTGACGGCCGGTTATCTGTCCCGCCAACTGGAATACGCGCAGGATACTGAGGGACATCTCAAAGCCGTACTCGTGTCTTTAGTTCGCAGCTACGGCGTCAAGGCGCAAAAGTCGCTTGCGGAAATTGCGGCTGATACTAGGTTGTCCAACCAGAACTGCGAAGTCGCTCTCGAAAAGCTGATCGACCTCAGACTCGTGCGGCATTTAGACGGGGTTTATGAAATCGCGCATGATTTTCTGGCCCGGGAGGTCGCAGCGAAACTGGTCGATACCGAGGAGAGAGAGTTCAAGCGAGTTCGAGAGTTACTTACCTCGAAGGCCGCGAGTTATGGAACCACTTATTCGCTGCTGAGCGTTGAAGAGTTGCTGCTCATGTTCAAGCACAGGCAACGAATCCTTCTGTCCGATGAAGAGGTAGGTCTCACGATGGCGTCGTGGGCGGAAGGCAAGGGTCCAGGCCTTTCGTTGCTTTTGACCGCTCCGTCGACCCGACTGGTGGAGCTGATTCTTTCGCAGGAACCCAAAGGGCGATTGGAAGCAGAAGCGAAAGCCATGCTCATCCTGCTCCGACAGAAAGTGAGTGGCCTGCCCCTCCAAGAACGAGACTGGACAGCATTTCGCAGCTATCGGCTCGGCATGGAAGTTGCAGAGATGATTACCGCTTCTCCTCTTGGGTGCCCTGATCGAATCTTGCTTTGGGCCGCGCGCAACAGACGCCTCGTCGTAAGCGAAGCCGCGTTCCAAGCCATAACCAAAAAAGTGGCCGTAGGGCAGACAAGCTGGATCGAAACCCTCGGAAAGAGCTCAAGCAAGTCATACCGCTCGGTGTATCAACGATTGGCGATTGACCAAACGCTTCCCTTATGCCCTGAGGATTCTGCTGCAGCCCGCCCAATCCGGGAGTTCGCCCTTCTCCAACGAATCGCGAGAGCGCCAGACCCGGAGGCCGTCCGAGCGCTGATACGCGAACTGAAGGCGATGAGACCAAGTGCGCGCGCAGAGTCATTCGCCTCGGGAATCGCTCGGAATCGGATTGCCGGAATTCCTGCTACGCTGAAGAGGCTTGGCCATCTCGGTGTGGAACAGAACGTGTCGCTGCTCAACTCGATAGCGCCGCCGGTCACAGGACCGGACATGCAGTCGCTACTCACCGATTACCGCTCGTGGAACCAGAAGGAAGCCGGCCTTACTGACAACAGCAACAGACGGGTTGCGCAGGTGTACGAGGCAAAGGCGACCGCATTTGCCAAAACGATCCAGAGAGTATCCACCGAACAGAATCTTGCCGTACTGAGAGAGGCATTTGGCGAGATCTTTCTAACGTCGTCCGCTCAATATATCTCCATGGCTCTTGTCCGTCTCGGTGACGCGGGAGACGTGATACGCCTGATCGACAGAATTGGAAGTGCCGAGTATCGGATTCCTTACTGGTTTCAGATCGAGGTAGGACGGACAATTGGAAGGCGGATGCGATCTCTGCGCTCCTCGCCGCCCGCCGAATTGCTTCGGATCTACGAACACAACGAGTTTTGGCGCGACCCCCGCGCGAAAAGCCTCAATGCAAGACGCAGCCAGCTTCCCCTCAAGAACATCGACAACCGGGCGCTCTATGTCCGAGTCGTGGCGAATGCACTCAGCGGATCGGCAGGGATCGATGACCTCAAGATGCTGCAGGCCCTTTCACAGCACGAATACCGTTTAGTCGCGCGGGCTGCTGCCGTCAGACTCGCGCAATTTGGAGATGACGGGATCGCAACGCTCCAGTCCGCCGTCAGTGGGGCAATCGAGCGCCGGGTTGCTGAGAACTTCGGTGCGGCTGTTCGAGATGCGGAGATCCAGAGATTCGGACTAATTGAGTTATGGTGAAATACTGTAGTTGCTGCGTCGTTCGCGGGAGATACGCAATTGCCATCAAGCGCCCAATTTGCTCGCTATGAAAGGTGCTATGCGCGTTCGTCGTTCCCAGTCTTTGCTCCGAACGGAGGCTGAAGAATGAGTCCGCGTGTTTGCCTCGATTTGTTTCACGCCACCGCAAATGGCGCTAGCTGCCCTGGATCACGAGCGAACCGGAGATCAAAAAACCGAATCGCTCGGCTCGTGGCCTACTTGGAAACCTGGTGGGCGGGCCGGGAGTCAAACCCGGATTTGCAGCTTCGGACGCTGCCGTGTTGTTCGGTTACACTACCCACCCATTTGGAACTCGCGCCGGGAATCCAACCCGGATCTCTTCGTTAGGACCGAAGCGTCATCATGCTTTAGACCACGCGAGCCTAATCAATGTGGAGGGGATGCAGAGAATTGAACTCTGATCTCAAGGTTCGTAGCCTTGCGCCCTCATCCGTTGGACCACATCCCCACACTGGAAGCGGCAGAGAGATTTGAACTCTCATCGTCCGAGGTAGAAGCTCGGAGCATTGATCCTTTATGCTATGCCGCCTCGTTGTTGCTCTTGGTGCGGGATGTGGGAATCGAACCCACTTCGTCTCGCTTAAAAGGCGAGTGCATATCCATATCTGCCAATCCCGCGAATCTGGTGGGTGACGCTGGAATCGAACCAGCCTGGTCTCGCTTAAGAGGCGAGTGCATCAGCCATCTCTGCCAGTCACCCACGCTTACAAAAACTTTGGTGCAGGATGTTGGAATCGAACCAACGCCTCGCGGTTATCGACCGCGGGCTCGACCTTCGAGCTAATCCTGCATGGTGCGCCGTTCGGGAGTTGAACCCGCATCTGTTGGGTGTAGGCCAACTATTCTGGTCCGTTGAACTACCGGCGCGAAAAATTGGTAGAGGGTACAGGAGTCGAACCTGTCTGGCCGCGCTAATCTGGCGCCGAAGTGGGTATAAGCCACTGCCCCTCGCCGGAGGCCCCTCCATGGTGGCTCGCGATGGCTTCGAACCATCCGCGACGGCTTTATGAGAGCCGCGTTCTTCCTACTGAACTAGCGAGCCGTTACTACCCTCGGAATCTGGCTGGCCGGGCAGGATTCGAACCTGCGCATGGCGTGAGTAACAGTCACGTGCCTTTCCAGCTTGGCTACCGGCCAAAAACACATCCGTAAAAAGCAAAAGGCCCCGACTTTTGTCGGAGCCTCGGAAATCGAATCTGAACTTAGAAATCTAACGAATAATCAGACCAATCCCGAGGGCCGAGCGCGATTGACGCGCCGTCTCATAATGGATTTGGTCTTTATAGTCATCTTCGTAATGGAGTATAGCACGGTCATTTCGCAACCGAAACGCCCGTATCGCATGCTTTCGGGTTCTTGCAGATTGTATGAAACTCACAGGCCCGGCGGGACGCCGGGCCCGTGAATTTAGTTGACCCATTTCGTCTGCTCTAGCGCACGGATGTATTCGATGACCGAATCGCTCCAGCCATCGATGTTCATCCACTGGCCGTAACCGACGCCGTTCTTGTAGCTGGCCACATTGATCATGTACGCCTGCTTCGTGAGTGGCGCCGGCGCGACAGTTTGCGGATCGCCCTCACCGTAGCCCTTCACAGTGGTGGTATCCGAGTAGTGCCACTGGCCGTCCGTGATGACGATGATCCGATCATAACCGTCACGGTTTGCGGCGGCGACACCGAATCCACCTCGGCTCCAGTTGTTCTTCGTGGTGGCCAGCGCATCCCGCAGTGCAAACCCGCGTCGCGGAGGAACCTCATACGCCTTCTCGTTGAATGCGTAAACGTTCACCCGTTCGGCAGTTTCGCGGAGCAGAATAGCGAGCCCCGCCGCAGCCTCAAAGCGATCCATGTCGCTGTTTCTGCTGAGTCGCGCCATCCACATTGAGGGGCTGGTGTCCACAACCAGCGCAGTCGTTCCCGGCAGCGCAGGCTGCTTCTTGAGCGAACGGAACATCGCCTGCTCAAGTTCGGCCTCGTGCTTCGGAGCGTACCGCGCAGCGGCGATGAAGCGAAACGGCAGAATGCGGTCCGTCTTCATATCACCCAGAGCACTAGCGACCAGCTTGTCGCTGACTCCGGCTTCATGCATGTTGCGCAGGTTACGGAGCAATGCTAGTGCGCCCAGCTTCTGTTCGCGAAGCAGTCGCTCCCAGGCCTCGCGCTTGTCAGTTCCGGCCGAGAGGGCAACTTCCCACGTGTCGGGCGTGATCATGGTTCCAGCGATCAGCTTCTTCCACATTGCTGCCTGAGCCCCATCACGGGGCTTAGCATGACAAAGAAAGAGTACATCCCGCAGCTTGATCGGGCCGCCACGGTCATACTTGGCAAGCTGATACTCGTCAAACTTTGGGAAGGCCGCAGCCAGCCCCTTCTTCACCTGTCCCGAGAGCGGCACACGTCCGTCCTTCCAGTAGATAGCAACAAACTCTGCAAGTTCATCGGCACGCTGGAGGATGCTTGCGAGCGTCTCCGACACCGGCGCACGGTGCGTCTTATGACGCGCCATTTCGCGGACGATCAGAAGCGGCGCGTGACGCAGCTTCATCTGATCGCGAGACTCAATTGCAAGGGCAGCCACCTTCTCGGCCGCAACCTTCGGCACTAGCTCGGCGATGCGTCCGGCGATCTCGATCCCGTCCTCGTAGAACTGGCTCTCCCAAAGGAGACACGCAAGCACCGAGCGCCGCAGCTGCATCTCCGGAGAGATGTGGCGTGTGGGCGTGCCCTCGTGCGTACGAGGTGCAGTGTTGAGATTCAGTGTGTTCAGTCTGGCCATGGTGGCCTCCTTTGTTTCAGTATTCGCCGGGGAATCTGGCGACGACGGTAGTTTCCGATGCTCTATCCACTGAGCTACACGGCGAGAAGCCATGACAGGAATCGAACCTGCGACCGTCGGATTATCGAAGTAACCCTCGTCTTCACCACCGGCGAAATTCGCTTATCAATTTCAAATTCAAATTTCGTCGAGAAATGTTTTCGCCAGTTTCGGCTCGCCAGGAACATTCGCACCACGCAACGAGCAGTAGTGCAGAAAGCGTTCTACCAGGGAGTTTGGTTGGCCAAACTCTAAGCGCAACATATGTATCTGTTTCGCTCGACGTCTCAGATCTTCTGCTACGGGCCAAGAAAGATATCTGCCCTCTTCCAAGTGATCATTTTGTCCGAACAATCCCCATCGCCCTGTTGCACATTCCTTGAGCACTTGAATGAGCGATTGCTTAAACTCAGCTTCCATCTCATCAAGACGGCTCTGTTGGATTCGCGAGCGCTCGCGTGCACCACCCGCAACCTCCGCACGCACCTCAACCTGGCAACCTTCGGCAGCGAGTTCGTGTATTAAGTCAATGAAATCGTCGGCCATTCCTTTTGCATCGCCACTGATCTTGTCGTAGTTCTTGATGACGAGACAGTACGGAACTTCCACCTGATTGATCGAACCTCCGGCGATGCTGTCGCGTAATGCATCGAAATTCCGCCCGTGCCATTCGGGTGCACCTACGGCGCGAAACAATGCATCGTACACATCGTCTTTTGTCGACCAACGTGCACCGTCCAAGATGATGTCCTTCATAACGGTTCTCCGAATCATTCGCGGAAAGGCCTCTCGCCTGTCTCTCGTTAAATCCGCCGGGGAATTGTCGGCAACGGCTTTGCTCTGCCAACTGAGCTACACGGCCCGTAGGCTGTGGCAGGACTCGAACCTGCGCCCTTCGAAGGAACCGTCGCACATCACCACCGGCGAAATGCCCTACGCCAGGATTCCGTGACTCGCCACCACTTGATCCAAGCGACTTTCTCCCTGCTCCAGAGCCAAGAGCAGGCCTTGAAACTCAGCCATCGTTTCTGCGGACCGAGAAGCATCGACGAACTCTCGCGCTTCCGGTTCCGACGCACTTGGAAAAAACCTGCGATAGAGATCCATTTTTTGCTGATCGCTTGCCCTTCCCAAGAAAAGCTTGTAGTCGATCCGTCCTGGACGCAGTAACGCAGTGTCCAGCTTTTCGACGCGATTCGTTGTCATTGCAAACACCACTCCGCTCGGGGCCTGAAAGCCGTCCAGTACATTCAGCAACCCAGAAAGCGTTACGATATTCGTAATTGCATTGTCCTTCGTTGCCACCGTCGAGCTTCCATTCTTTCCGCTTATCAAATCTGGTTCTTCGCGAGACTGACTTCCGCGCATGCAATCGATGTCCTCAAACAACAGAACAGAATTCGCCGGCACCTGATTCACTGCTTTCATCAAGCTGCGATCGTTGAACTCGGCGAGATTGATGACATAAATTGAGAGTGCAAAGTGTGCAGCTAGCGCCGAGACCAACGAGGTCTTTCCAGTTCCGGGCGGACCATAGAACAAATAGCCGCGATGGTATGGAATTCCCAGTTGCTCATATCGTCCCTTCGATCTTCGAAACTGCTCCACGTCTTGCAGCAAATGTTCCTTTTCACCAGGTTGCAGAACTACCGACGCTAATCCACGAGGCGAGTAGCCCTCCACGTAATTCCACCCGTCGTCGTATATGTACAGGTACGACAGCACACCTTGTCGTTTGACATGACAACGCACAACGTCTTCGACAAAGCTCTCGAGGGAAACTCGATTTCTTCCGAGCGTCCGAAACGTCAGTGTCTCGACTCGTCTGCCGCTCCGCTCGTGCGTGTTCTCGGTGCGCGAAAACCATACTTCAAAGGGCCTGCCGCGGTACCAAAACCAATGCTTCCCCGGAGCCGGAATCATCGCGATACGCTCGTTGCGCACCGTGGTATCGAGGTCCACTCGACGGATTCGTCTGAGAAATCTCTGATCGAGAAACCACTCCTTTACCCATGTAAATGCCGCATCATCGTCCTTCACCGTGATCATCATGGTGGTTTGGCCGGCGATCCAATCCCAGACACGTTCCGGGATGGCTCGAAGCCAGACACTTAGTCCGCCGATGATCATGAGCAGGAGACCACCGGACGCGAACTCGTTCCGGCCCGTCAGCATACTTTTCAGAATTTGCAACATATTTACTTTCTAACCGACACAAGGTCGGACAACTTAGACATACGTTCCGTTAAACTCATTGGCCGGGGAACGAGCGACGACGGAACATTAGGTGTCCTTCCGTTTAGACAACGCGGGCACAAATTCCCGCGGCAGGATTCGAACCTGCATCTCCCGCGTTCGAGGCGAAGTAACCGTAGTCTTCACCACCGGCCAATCCTTCTTGTTTCAACAACTCGCCGGGGAACCGACGATGGTTATAGCCTGAGCTTCTGTGTCCGCACAACAATGTGCGGCCACCGCATTTAAATGGTCAGGGAATAGGCGGTCACGGCAGGGCTTTCGCCCAAGAGGATTCGAACCTCACAGCCCGAAGGCTGTTTCTACCAGAGAAGTATCCGTAACCAATCACCACTGACCGAACGAGTCAAGCTGGGGGAATGAGCGGAGGCGGTATAGTCGATTTACAGTCGAAGGAACCGCGACCTACGCCACCCAGCGAAGTTTTCTATTGTGCGGAAAGAGCGCCTGGTTGAACCGATGAAGGTCGGTTAGCGCGACCGAAGCGACGCCCTATAGCAACTCAGTCGAGTTATCGGCTGATGTTGCCCGCTTAGCGATTTGTTTTCAAAATCCACCAATTTGGGCGTCCTTTCGTAAGAAGATGACCTAACATGCCATGACTTCGCGTCTTTTGCAATAGGAAAATTCGTCAGGTTGCATCTTCTGGAGCGCCTAATGTGAGCATCGTCCTCCATGTGTCGAGTAAGTCTCGCGTCGACCATATACCAAACCTATCGAAAGCCTTGTGCACTCACGTCTATTGACCCTCACTCGGGCTGAACTGAAACGCGACTGCGCCCTTGTGCTTCGACCACCTCGAAGCGCACCGGCAAGAACGCGCGGATTACTTCCATGTTCGTTCTTGCGTGCATGTTGAGGCTCATCGCGGTAAATGAACCCCCTCCGGCCAATGCGATGGGCAGCAGAAGCTGATCGGCTAGGTGCTCATCCACCACCGCAGTCGAATGCATGTACGCATGTGCCTGTTCGGCTGCGTCTTTCGCAACGTCTTCTGCACTCACACCAAGCTTCCCAAATGCAGTGAAGATCTGTGTCACATTAGAGCTCGCCAATTCAATCGTCACCAGGTTGCCGGGACTAACTGAATTCTTTGTGTCCTCGCAGCGCAGCAACTCGGCGTCCCAGTTCAGTAGCTTTCCGACCGTATCCAGTTCCCGCTTAGCGATGTGGTATGGCAAGTTCGCCACTAGCGCGGTCGCCCGTTTCGTCGTGATCTCGCCCCGCTCCTCCAGATTCATCGGTTTCAAGACATCTGTCGGAGTAATCTCAACAACAATGCGGCCTCCACCCGCCGGATAAAAACCGTACCGTTCCAGCTCAAGCTTCACTTTCGGCCCCATACGCTCAATGAGCGGAATGAAACTCCGCTGAAGAAAATCGAAGGGCGGAGCAGCCGGATTATGTGTTCCACCCTCGATCTCAACCCGGCTTGGCCCGGCAGCGGTGATCAGTGCCGGCAAGATCGTCTGAAGGACGAGAGTTCCGCTGCCTGCCGTACCAATCGCGAAACGAAAGTCCCCGGCGCGAATCTTGCCTGGCACAAACGTAAGCGCTTTGGAACCCAGCGAAGCCCCCTCGACTTCAGCAGAGCCAACTTCTGCCGCCGCCTGGACTGCTGTCAGGTGTTGCCGCAGCAGTCCAGGCTTCTGACGATTTGCGCGAATGTTCTCGATTCGGAATGGTTTTCCGGTTACAAGTGACAAGCTGAGTGAGCTGCGCAGAATCTGCCCGCCGCCTTCACCGAAAGACCCATCGATCCGAACCATCGTCTCTGCCTTCACAACTTCCGTTCTAGGCATGAATCATCCTTTCACGCAAACAACCTGACGCAGGGTGTGTACGATTTCCACCAGGTCGGCCTGTGCCGCCATAACTGCATCGATCGGCTTGTAAGCCGCTGGTGTCTCATCGATCACATCTGCGTCCTTGCGGCATTCCACGCCCTCGGTCATGCGGATGTGGTCCTCCACCGTGAAGCGTTTTTTTGCTTCGTGGCGAGACATCGCACGACCTGCGCCGTGACTGCAGCTATGGAAGCTCTCCGGGTTGCCTTTCCCGCGCACAATGAAAGAACGTGCACCCATGCTGCCAGGGATAATTCCCATATCTCCCTCGCGCGCACGTACCGCGCCCTTACGCGTGACGAGAACGTTCTGGCCAAAGTGCGATTCGCGTGCCACGTAGTTGTGGTGGCAATTGATACTTTTCAGTTCGGCTGTGAACTCCGGCACGTGTCTGCTACCGCGAACCGCATCCACGATCTGGTGCATCATCAGATCACGGTTCGCGCGAGCAAAGTCCTGCGCCCACTCGACTGCTTCGACATAGTCATCGAAGTGTTCCGTGTGCTCGGGGAAGTACGCAAGATCACGATCCGGCAAATTGACAAAGAATCTCTCCATATCCTTCTTTGCCAGTTCGATAAAGTACGATCCCATGCGGTTTCCCACGCCTCGCGACCCGCTGTGAAGCATGAACCAAACCATCTCGCTTTCGTCCAGGCAGACTTCGATAAAGTGGTTTCCCGTTCCCAGCGTTCCAAGGTGGTTCACATGATTTCCGCGATCCAACTTAGGGTGCTTCGCCAGGATGGCGTCGTATCGGGGGTTCAGTCCTCCCCATGCCTCCTGGTTGTCAGCGGGAATTTCGTGCCACGCACCTCGATCTCCCACCCCGCCGTGATTGGTACGGCCATGCGGAACGGCCTGCTCGATCGCTTCGCGAATGCCATGCAGATTATCCGGCAGATCACGAGCATTCAGTGAAGTCTGGACCGCCATCATTCCGCAACCAATATCCACACCCACCGCTGCCGGAATGATTGCGCCTTTGGTTGGAATCACGCTTCCAACAGTCGCGCCAATTCCCCAGTGCACGTCAGGCATCGCGGCGATCCAACGAAACACGAACGGCAACTGGGCGACATTCAGCAACTGTCCTTTCGCCTGATCCTCCAACTGCACACCTTTAGTCCACGCCTTGATCGGAACACCCTGCCCGCCGTGGATAACGTTGTAGGTTTCGCCTGACATTTTGATTCTCCTTCCGCACTAGAGAAAAGCAACTGCTGGGCCATAAAGGGCTTTTCTGCAAGTTGCTGAACTGTCGAGTGTTGCACGAAATGGCTCGTGCTTCGATATCCGAGTGCTTATATTGTAAGATAAGTTCATATTCCAATGGATAAGGATCAGCGCAGTGTCGTCGTTATCGGCTTGCTAGGCACCACCCTCGATATGGGCAAACACCCTGATCGCTGGCAGAACTGGCGTCCTTCCGTTTCTCTCTGTCGACAGCCAGACCTTATTGTCCGTCGCTTTGAACTGCTGCATGGCAAGCGCGACTCGTCCTTAGCAAAAACGGTGCGTGCTGACATACGAACTGTTTCGCCGGAAACGGAAGTCCGTCAACACGAGATGGAGTTCAGCGACCCTTGGGATTTTGAGGAAGTCTACGAGACTCTTTTCAAGTTCTCTCGCCAGTACCCATTCGATACGGAATCGGAAGACTACCTCATCCACATCACGACAGGTACTCACGTCGCGCAGATCTGCTTGTTTCTCTTGACCGAGTCGCGCTATATGCCAGGCCGGTTGGTGCAGTGTTCGCCAGAACGAGATCGGAGTTCGCCAGGAACGATCAAGATCATCGACCTCGATCTGTCCAAGTATGACCGGATCGCCTCGCGATTTCGACAAGAGCAACGCGAGGCAGTTTCTTATCTCAAGGGAGGCATCGATACCCGGAATATTGCATTCAACCATCTGATCGATCGAATTGAGCAGGTTGCAATCGCGACCCGCGATCCTCTGCTCCTCATGGGTCCGACGGGTGCCGGCAAATCGCTCTTGGCAAAACGAATCTACGAACTGAAGAAGAACCGCCGAGCCGTCGAGGGATCTTTTGTCGAAGTGAATTGCGCGACTGTACGTGGGGACGCTGCCATGTCTGCGCTGTTCGGGCACGTGAAAGGAGCGTTCACAGGCGCTCAGAAGGATCGCCCCGGCTTGCTTCGCGCTGCGGATAAGGGAGTCTTATTTCTGGACGAAGTTGGAGAACTGGGTCTTGATGAACAAGCAATGCTGCTTCGGGCCCTGGAGGAAAAGACATTTCTTCCTTTAGGTTCGGATGATGAAGCTCACAGCGATTTTCAGCTAATCGCCGGGACGAATCGGGATCTACTTGCTGCTGTGCGCCAAGGCAGATTCCGTGAGGATCTCCTAGCACGCATCAACCTCTGGACATTCTCGCTCCCGGGGCTCAGGAATCGTTCCGAAGATATAGAACCAAACCTCGATTTCGAACTAGATCGTTTCGCCGAGAAAGCTGGGCGACGAGTCACTTTCAGCAGAGAAGCTCGGGACACATTCCTGGCGTTTGCGCTTTCTCCCACCGCCAATTGGTCCGGGAATTTCCGCGACCTGAACGCGGCGGTCGCTCGGATGGCTACGCTAGCACCAGGCGGTCGAATTTCTACCGTCATCGTAGAAGAAGAGACTAAAAGGCTGCTGGCATCGTGGAGCGCCCACGGCGAGTCGCCTTCTCCAGCCGCTCTTCAAGAATTCCTTGATGACAGGCAGTTGGAAGAACTGGACCTCTTCGATCGCGCCCAACTGGCCTTCGTCGTGGATGTGTGCAAGCGGAGTCGCTCTCTGTCGGACGCCGGCCGTACATTGTTCGGCGCATCGCGAACGCGCAAGACCTTCTCAAATGATGCAGACCGGCTCCGCAAGTATCTGGCACGATTTGGGGTTGAATTTTCAAGAATCCAGCAACTCCCTTGAATCCGCATTTCGAACAGAGCTAGCGTCGAGCCGTGCTGACGATTCGTGCCATGACTGGCGGTGAAGGCTACGCACAGCGCCATCTCCAACAGAGCGACTACTACGACCAGAATCGGACGGTCGAAGGCCGGTGGCACGGACGCGGCGCTGAACTGCTGGGTCTCAAAGGAGGGGTTGCCTCCGAGGATTTCGAGGCAGTGCGTCAGGGCCTCGACCCACAAACGGGAGAGTTCCTCCGGCAGCGCCACAGCGCGGATCGCATTGCTAGCAATGGCGCGGAACAGAGTAAGGCCCGGTCCCTCTATGACATGACATTTTCAGCGCCGAAGTCCGTCTCTGTCGTGGCCATTGTTGGCGGGGATGACAGACTGCTCGCATCGCACGCAACCGCCGTGCACGAGGCCCTAGAGGAAGCAGAAAAATTCTCGGCCACTAGAGTTCGCCTCGCCGGCCTGAACGAAAATCGAGCCACCGGCAACTGGATCGTAGCTTCCTACACTCACGACACGAGTCGTCAGCTAGATCCTCAGCTCCACACTCATGCCGTCGCTGCCAATCTCACTTACGATGGCACTGAAGGGCGTTGGAAGGCGCTACAGGCTTCCGGTCTGTACGAACGTCGCAGCTACCTGACCGAGGTCTATCGCAATGCCCTGGCTCGCGAAGTACGCGCCCTTGGTTACCAGGTTGAAAACCGTCACGATGTTCGTGGTCGTGACAAAGGATTCGAGATCGCAGGATTCTCCCAGGACCTCCTCGACAAGTACAGCCAACGCAGTGCCCAGCGGGATGCGGCCATTCTGGAGTTCACCAATTCACGTGGTCGTGCGCCAACAGACAACGAGGTTGCGGTACTCGTCCGGGAAACGCGGGCTGACAAGCTTCAGGAGATATCGACCGAGCAAGTCCGTAACCTTCAGCAAGAACGACTGACCCCGGACGAGAAGCAAATGCTTCGTGAGATTTTGAACGAAGCTCAGACACAATCCCATTCGCCTCAAATCAATCGCTGTGTGCATGAGGCCTCGCTTGCATACTCTCAGGAGCACATTTTCGAGCGTCTCTCAGTCGCCAGAGAGCATGAGGTTCTAACCGAGGCTCTTCGTCACGGGCGCGGCAACGTCGAACTCAGCGACCTTCAGGGCTCTCTCTTGCTTGAACGCGCGAAAGGGATTCTCATCTCAGCTGGGGATGAAATTGCGACACACGCGACCCTCCAACGCGAGCGCGACATGATCGCCGTAGTTAACCGAGGGACAGACCACTACGACCGCCTCGGTAAAGGCTGCGACTTTGAGCCTTTGGACAAGCTGCGCCCCGAACAAAGGCGCGCCGTCGAAGCAGTGCTCGACTCTCACGATCTGGCGATCAATCTTCGAGGTGCCGCCGGTACCGGCAAGACAGCTACGCTACGTGAAATTGACCGTGGCCTCAGAGAAGCCGGGCACGACGTTTTTGCGGTGGCTCCTACCAGGAGTGCCGTGGACGAACTGGAAAAGATCGGCTTCCGAGATGCGATGACTGTCTCACGACTTCTCGAAGATCAGGAACCACAGAGCACTCTGCGCGGAAGGGTCTTGATCGTCGATGAAGCGGGCATGGTTTCTGGCCGGCAAATGCAAAGTCTGCTGCACCTCGCCGAAGATCAGGGAGCCAGAATTGTTTTCTCCGGTGATACGCGGCAAATTCCCAGCGTCGAGGCCTCGGATGCGTTGCGTATCTTGGAGCGGGAGTCTGACCTGAAGAGTGTTTCCCTCACTGAAGTACGGCGGCAGACGAACTCCTTGTATCGCGAGGCCGTAATGACCATGAGACATTCACCGGAAGAGGGGTTCGCACAATTGGAAAAGCTCGGAGCCATTCGCGAAGTATCAATCTTCGACCGCGGCCAGGTTGTGGCGGAGCTGCATCGTGAGTTTCGAGCCGAAGGGCGCGATACGCTGGTAGTTGCGGGCACTCATGCTGAGATTTCGCAACTCACCGACGCGATTCGCCAAGATCGGAAAGATGGCGGCGAATTGGGAATCAGCCAGTCTTTTGATCGGTACGTCTCGCTCCAATGGACGACAGCGCAGAAACAAGAACTGTCCAACTACCAGGAGGGGCAGGTTCTGCAATTCCACAGAGACACAAAACTAGCAAAACGCCATGAGTCTCTGGAAGTCGTGCGTGTTGGGCCTGAATCTCTGGTTGCGCGAAAAGAAACCGGTGAAGAGGTGAACATCTCGCCGAAACAAACGCGGGCATTTTCCGTTTATGAGCGTCAGGCCATTGAGGTTGCCCCTGGCGACAGCCTCATGCTGACAGCAAACCGTCGAGGGCCGGAACTCAGGACGACCAATGGAGAGCTGGTCAAAGTGACTTCCCTGGATGGTGGTGCCATACGCCTCGAAGACGGAAGAACACTTCCTGCGAACTATCACGAATTCACCCACGGATATGCGGTCACCGCCCATCGAAGCCAGGGCAAAACCGTAGACACCGTGATCATCTCGGCGGACGCCATGAAAAAGGAACTGTTCTATGTTGCGGCGAGCCGCGGCCGAAGCGAGATCGCTGTTGTCACGAGCGACCGCGAGCAACTTCGTGAATCCGTCGGCGTATCTACGATGCGGCAGTCCGCGATTGAACTAGCTCGAAAACAGCTGTCCGCACACGATCCGGAAAAGGGCCACCGTGTTGACCTGATGACTGGGGTGAACCGGCAAGCTGGCCAGCAGATCGGAGAGCAGCATTCTTCCGTTCCAACTCACGCACCGGAACCGGAAAGGACTCCCCATGTCGGCGTGGAACATGACCTCGGTGGCCCCAGTCTTGGTCTCGGGCTTTGAGGTCTCGCGGAGAGCCACACCTGCACATTCCCCACATGGCGGAGAAAATGTGCCGGGGTTAGGCTTGCGTCAAGGCCGCGCTCTGTGCGCCGCGAAGCGGTCGTGAGCCTTGACGCGAGCCGCACCCCGGCTATGCTGCTGAGATGTGGGGATATCAGCGAAACTCATTGAAAGCAGGGTCTTAACTCCAGAGTTGAACGCGTTCAAGATTGTCCTTGACATCCACCTCCGACTGAGCGAACATTTGAACATGTTCAAGAACGCCAAACAGACCGAGAAAGGCGAACTGACTCGCTACACCATTCTGGAACGTGCCCTTCAATTGTTTCGGGACAAAGGGTTTGAGGCTACAACGATGCGTGATGTCGCCACCCAAGCGAATGTTGCACTTGGAGCGGCGTATTACTATTTCGACTCGAAAGATGCCATCGTGATGGGCTTCTACGAGCGCGCACAGGAGCACCTCGCTCCCCTGCTCGATCAGTCGTTGGCCGATGCTAAAGGCCTGCACGACCGCCTGCGCGCCATTATTCGAGTAAAACTCGATTATTTCGCTGCGGATCGCAAGCTGCTGGGAGCACTCTCCGCTCACATCGATCCCAACCATCCTCTTTCCCCATTCAGTAAGGAAACCCGCAGCATTCGCGATCAAGACATCGCATTTTTCTCCCGCGCTGTTGAGGGCGGGAAGGTGCGTGTCCCTGAAGACCTGAAAGTCCACCTGCCCCGCTTGCTGTGGCTCTATCAAATGGGACTGATTCTCTTCTGGGTGTACGACTCTTCGCCCAAACAAGCGCGCACCATGAAACTCTTTGACAAGAGTCTCGCTATAGTAGTCGCACTGATCAAGCTTTCCAGCTTTCCCTTGCTGCGGCCTGTCCGAAAACTCGCCACCGGCCTGCTGGAAATCGCTTACGAGGAAGATGCTCTCGATGCTGGGGAACGCGCGCAATGATTCGACAACTCCATATCGTGATTCCAGGAGGGAGCGGTCAAGTAGGCACGATTTTGGCTCGGCATCTTCATGCACAGGGCCACCATGTCACTGTTCTGGCGCGAAACAAACACACCGTGCCTTGGCAAATCGTTGTGTGGGATGGGACGAGCCTTGGCGATTGGGCAGCCACGCTGGATGGCGCGGATGTTCTTATCAACCTGTCAGGTCGTAGCGTAAATTGCCGTTACACTACCAAAAATCGGACTGAGATTAAGGAATCCCGCACCGCGACCACATACTTGCTCGGCCTGGCCCTTGGTCAATTGGCGCGCCCGCCTCGCCTTTGGATGAATGCCAGCACTGCCACCATTTACCGCCACTCATTGGACCTTCCCATGGACGAGGCCACCGGGGAAATCGGCGGCAAGGAGCGCGACGTCCCCAGCACCTGGAGATTCAGCATTGATGTAGCGACGGGTTGGGAGCAATCCTTCTTCTCAGCGAACACGCCCAACACCCGCAGGATCGCTCTTCGCAGCGCCATGACCATGAGCCCGGAACCGGGCGGCGTCTTCGATCAGTTGCTTCGCTTAGTGAGGTTCGGGTTGGGAGGTAAAGCCGGCTCCGGACAGCAATTCGTCTCCTGGATTCACGACACGGACTTTCTTCGCAGCATCGATTACCTGATTGCCCACGAAGAACTGGATGGCCCCATCAATCTCGCAGCACCGAACCCATTACCCAACCGTGAATTCATGCAGGCCTTGCGGCAAGCTGCAGGAGCAGCGACTGGTCTTCCTTCCACCCGCTTCATGCTCGAACTGGGCGCGTGGTTCCTCCGCACCGAAACCGAACTCATTCTAAAAAGCCGCCGGGTCATTCCGGGCCGTCTCCTGCAATCCGGCTTCAATTTCGAATTCCCCGACTGGCCGAGCGCAGCAAGAGACTTGGTCGATCGCTATCAGACAGGGAGGGTTAAATGAATGATGATCTAGAACAGAAACCATCAATAAGCCGCTCGCAGTGGAGGCTCATTTTTCTGATTCTTGCGGTGAGTGCGGGTAGCGTCATGTACCGCCTCATCGTGCGTGGGAGGCTAGAGCAGACTGCGGTGCTATTTGTGGGTATCCCGGCGGTGTTGGCGATCTTATTGGCGATGGTGCCGAAAGCTAAAACCGTAAAGGGTGGAATCATGAAGGGTCTCACTCTCGCTTTGCTTCTCTCGGGCCCTCTCCTTGGCGAAGGCTTCATCTGTATCTTGATGGCTTCGCCGATCTTCTATCTCGTAGGGCTCTTGGTGGGTGCCGTTGTCGACTGGAACCGCGAGAAGCGGCAGACAACTCTCTCATGCCTTTTGCTGATTCTCCTTCCAATGAGCATTGAGGGCAGTTCTCCGAGGTTGTCATTCAACCGCGAAGAAACAGTGCAAGCGTCACAGGTGGTCACTGCCTCAGAGAGGGACGTGCAGGTAGCACTGAGTCACAGCCCGCGAACCGATATGCCGTTGCCTATTTACCTAAGATTGGGATTTCCCCGTCCAACTGAAGCGCAGGGGGACGGCCTGGAAGTTGGTGCCACCCGCACGATTCACTTCGCCGGTGGCGAGGGCCATCCTGGTAACCTATTGCTCAAGGTGAGCGAATCGCACCCCGGATATGTTCGATTTGATGCGGTGTCTGACAGCAGCAAAGTCGCACACTGGTTGGACTGGAAGTCGTCGGAGGTCGATTGGACGGCGCTGGATGCGCAGCACACTCGCGTGAATTGGACCCTTCATTTCGAAAGGCGACTTGATCCGGCATGGTACTTTCGTCCATGGGAGCGATATGCGACTCACTTGGCCGCCGAATATCTAATCCGGGCCAATGCGACTCCGGCGCCACAAAAGCAGGGAGAGTAGAACATGGGACGCGCCGCCGCCGTCCGATTCATGGGACTCTACGTTCCCGTCATTGCTGCTTTCCTCCTTGTGTTTCTGCGACCGAGCCGGAAAAGGATATTCCCTGCGGCGCTGCTGGGGTTTGTCTGGACTCTGCCATCGTTGCTTGCCGTTCAATTGCTCAACCTGCACTTCGGCTGGTGGAGGTTCGACGCGCTGGGCGGGCTGTTTCGTGGAATGCCTGTCGATCTCTACCTCGGATGGGCGATGCTTTGGGGAATCCTTCCGATCCTAAGTTTCGATGAAACTGGAATAGTTTGGGTATCAGCGGCTTTCTTTGCGATTGACCTGATCCTTATGCCGGCGTGCTCCCCTGTTGTCGCTCTCAGCCACCGGTGGCTGATTGGCGAATTTGTTGCGCTGGGTCTTGTCCTGGTTCCCGCGCAGTTATTCGCGCGCTGGACTATCAACGATACGCACGTGAAAGCGCGCGCGGTACTTCACGTTTTGGCAGCAGGCGGAGTGTTCCTCTTCTTGATCCCTGAAGTTGTCTTTGCGGTGCGACCCGGACACAAATGGGACGCGTTGCTCTTCGAACCTGCGTGGCTGCGGAGCCTGGAATTGCAGGCCATCGCGTTGCTGGGAGTTGCCGGAGTTTCCGCAGTTCAGGAGTTCGCGCAACGTGGCAACGGTACGCCGATCCCTTACGATCCGCCAAAACAACTCGTGGTTAGCGGGCTCTATCGTTACATCTCGAACCCGATGCAGCTTTCATGCGCACTCGTGATGACTGCGTGGGGCTGCGTGCTTCGAGACCCCTGGGTGGCAGCAGCGGGCATCATGTCCTTTCTTTATAGCTTGGGCCTAGCCGCCTGGGATGAAGGTGAGGACATGAGAGTTCGTTTCGGCAAGCCTTGGGAGGAGTACCGGAACAACGTCAAAGCTTGGAGACCGCGACTGACGCCGTGGCACGCCCCCGATCGTCCGCTAGCGCGACTGTATGTTGCCGAGACGTGTGGTCCTTGCTCAGAAGTACGTCGCTGGTTCGAGTCTCACGGTGCCGTCTTGCTGCACGTAGTCGCTGCCGAGGATCATCCCACACGAGATCTGCAGCGCATCACTTATGATCCGATGGATGGGACCGATGTCGACGAGGGTGTGGGCGCTTTCGCGCGCGGTCTTGAGCACATCAACCTGGGATGGGCCTTTGCCGGAGCCTGTCTACGTCTTCCGGGAATCAAGCATCTGGTTCAGATACTCCTCGACGGTAGCGGGCTTGGGCCACGTTCCATCCCAAGGCGATCACGCAAACTGCCGTTGGCTGCCCTCGGGCCGAGTTGTGCGGTAGACACTGCGTCAGATGATCAGTCGGTTGATGTTGCAGATCGCAAATGGCGCGCGGTCACCAACCTACCTCACTAGCCTAGAAAACTCCGCTAAGTCTTTCGCAAGAAGCTGTCCGTATCGGTAGCAGACCCAAAAATATTTCGATACCTTTTCCCTGCTACATGTTCCTTACATACATAGAGGGCAAAATTTCGCCCGAATCTATGGAGCCACCTCGCTAAAGAGGCAGGCGGTTTAGTGCGCCATTTGCTTCTGTTCCCGTAGATTCCCTAAACGTACCTAAAAGCACTTCTAGGCGCTTTAGGCACTTTAAGCAGTTGTTGAGAAGTTTGTTCGAAGTTAAAAAGAAAAAAGATTATTGCAAGGAAGCAACAAATGCGTCTTGTACGGTTTCTATACGAATAATGTTCTAGTCCGCCCATGACGCGAAGACTAACGCCAGCCGAGTAGTGAATGGGCTCGAAATCTGTCGGATGAAGTCGGACGCCGCAGCCGACCCTCAGACGACGCGGTGATTTCAGCCCGGTCTCGACTCTCGCTGCAGGAGATTTTATGAGCGAGATGCACGAAGTAACGCCAGTCAGCCAGCCGTTCCCTCATTTCGAGAGGTTAGTCGATTCGCGCGAGGCGGCAGCCTTGCTGCAGATCCACCCGAAAACACTTCAACGGCTCGCCCGCAAGGGCGAGATACGCGCCATGCGGATCGGGAAATTGTGGCGCTTTCGTACATCGGATCTCGACGCGTGGGTACATTTGAGGTTAAAGTTAGCCAGCTATCCGTACCGTCCCTAACCACGGAGGATCGTGATGAGACGGACGAGATTTCAGCAAGGCAGCCTTCAGATCGTGAAGCGTGCCGGTGGCCGGAGAGCTTGGGAGTACCGGTGGTACGAACTCCAGGCGGATGGCAGTCGGACGCGACGCAATCTAATGGTTGGATCGCTCGAACAATATCCGAACGAGACGGCGGCTCAGAAGGCCGTCGCCGCGCTTCGGGCAGACATCAACGCTGAGAATCCGCGAACCAGCCTGACTCCGATCAGTGTTCACACGCTCGTCGAACACTACCGGGAAAAGGAACTGGGGCCGGACTGTACCAAAACGCGGAAGACGCAGGTCACCTACGTAGGCTATTTCCGAAAGTGGATTTTGCCCAGGTGGGGAAGCTATCACGTAACCGAGGTCAAAGCAGTCGCGGTGGAGCAGTGGCTTCGTTCGCTCAAGTATGCGAACGGAAGCAAAGCCAAAGCTCGAAACATCATGAGCGCGGTTTTCAATCACGCTGTCAGATGGGAATGGCTTGATGTGAATCCCATACGCATGGTGCGTCAAAGTGCCAAGCGGACCAGGATGCCCATTGTGCTTTCCATCGAGCAGATTGCGGCACTGCTTCGCATCCTGAAGGAGCCCACGCGCACGATGGTATTCATCGCCGTGTTCACGGGCCTTCGGGTTGGGGAGTTGTTAGGCCTCAAGTGGAAGGATATCGATTTTCAGAAGATGGAAGTCCATGTCATCCGCTCGATCGTGATGCAACACGTCGGGGACTGCAAGACCGAAGCCTCTCGCAAGCCGGTTCCGCTCGATTTGCGACTGTCTAAGGTTTTGTGGAACTGGCGCCTGCATAGTCCATACCCAACCGATGAGGACTGGGTATTCGCTAGTCCGCACAGCGGAGGAAAGCTGCCCTACTGGCCGGGTTCGCTGTACAAGGCGCACCTGGAGCCAGCGGCGAAAGAAATCGGAATCGTGGGCCATTTCGGTTGGCACACGTTCCGGCACACGTACGCGACGCTCCTCAAGGGGAACGGCGAGGACGTGAAGGTTGTGCAAGAGCTAATGCGGCACGCAAACATCTCGGTCACTCTGAACGTCTATGCGCAAGCAATCACGCAAACGAAGCGAGACGCGCAGAGCCGAGTTGTGAGTTTGCTGCTCGACAAAAACGAAGAAAAACCGAGCACCGAGGCTTATCGGACTGTAACGGACCTACAAAATTCTGGAGGGGATTTGCAAGTGGTTGATAAGTTTGGCGTCCCCGACGGGATTTGAACCCGTGTTACCGCCGTGAAAGGGCGATGTCCTAGGCCAGGCTAGACGACGGGGACGGCTGTAGGGTGGGTTGCTCGCGGCAACATTTGATCGTAACAACCCTGCGCAGCCGTGTCAAAACGCGGCTAGGCCGCGAGTTCCTTTTCCCACGGTTCCAAGGCATTTAGAATTATCAGAGACCGCACGCTATGGCGCGGCCAAAAGCATTCGAGGGGACTGTGTCCGATCCAGTTTATCTCAGTCTGTGGTTTTCCGATTTCTCTGGCCCGGAGATGTTGCCGCACGCCTTTGCCGTCATGCAGCAGTTCCCCTTCTCGGCGCAGCGTCCGGGGGTCACGTACTTTGCGCTGCATCCTATTTCCTGGGACGAGGCCACTGTCCTGGAACGCCGCTTTCCCGCTGGAATCGATGCTGGTCAGGCCACGCTGATTACCGCCGAACTGGTCCACGACGACTACGCTTACGTCTTCGAGGCTCATTGGGATCTGTGGACGGCGGATGCGTCGAACGAAAACTGGGTGCTGGAACCCGCAACGGTGAAATTCATCGTCCAGGGAGAAGAATTCGACGAGGGAGCCTACCAGCAGACCGGGCACATCCAGGTGGACTTCGGTCTGGATTCGTATTTTCTGCAGCCCGAGACTTCGCTCAGCGAGCAGACTCGCGCCAAAATTCGCGATAACGTGGCGAAGCTGGTCGAATTCTCGGTGAAGGTGGAGAAGAACGCGGGAGCCAGCTCACGTCTGCTGTGGTCGGAGTCGGAAGAAAGCCTGGCGCAGAAGTTGATTGCGCGGCTGCAGAAAGTGCAGTAACCAGGATCAGACCACAACCGCAGAGGACGCTGTGGTTTCACAGCGTCCTCCACGTCCTGCGGTTTTCATTTGGTCCGTCCGCCTTCGACCTTCAGCGTTTCTGTCGCCGCCGCTTGCGCCGCGGCCAACCGGGCCGTGAGCACGCGGAACGGGGAGCATGACACGTAATCCATACCCACTTGATGGCAGAACTCCACCGACGAGGGATCGCCGCCGTGCTCGCCGCAGATGCCGACCTCCAACTTGGGTCGTGTCTTACGGCCGCGTTCGATGCCGATCCGCACGAGTTCACCAACACCGTCGCGATCGATCGCGGCGAACGGATCCTGCTTCAGAATGCCCTCCGCAAGATACGTGGGTAGAACCTTGTTGACGTCGTCACGGGAGAAACCGAACGTGGTTTGTGTCAGGTCGTTGGTGCCGAAGGAGAAGAATTCCGCTTCTTTTGCAATTTCGTCGGCGACGAGACAGGCGCGGGGCAACTCGATCATCGTGCCCACCAGGTAGTGGACGTGCTTTCCTTTTTCCTTGAAGACTTCGTCGGCCACACGGCGGACAATCGCGCCCTGATTCGCCATTTCCTTCACCGTTGCGATCAGAGGGATCATCACCTCCGCGTGAGTCTTGATGCCGGCCTTCTCCACGGCCACGGCCGCTTCAAAAATAGCGCGCGCCTGCATCTCGGTGATCTCCGGATAGGTGATTCCTAGACGGCAGCCGCGATGCCCCAGCATCGGATTGAACTCATGCAACTCCTCCACACGAGCCAACAGGCCAGGAAGAATTTTCTTCAGATCGCCCGCTCCCTTCGCGCCGTACTCGCGATATTCCTCCACCAGAGCCTTCTTCTGCTTCGCGTTGGCACTGGGCAGGCTGGCGATGTCGACCATAAGTTTCTCGCGCTTGGGCAGGAATTCGTGCAGCGGCGGATCGAGCAGGCGAATCGTCACCGGCAATCCATCCATTGCTTTGAGCAGGCCAATAAAATCGGCCCGCTGCATGGGCAGCAATTTCTTGAGTGCGATGCGGCGGTCCTTCTCGTTGTCGGCAAGAATCATGGCGCGCATGTGGGGAATGCGGTCCGCGGCGAAGAACATGTGCTCGGTGCGGCACAGACCGATGCCCTCAGCACCGAAAGCCTTGGCCTGAATCGCATCGCGCGGGATGTCCGCATTGGCGCGCACGCCGATCTTTCGGAAGGGTTCGGCCCAGCCCATCAGCTTTTGCAGGTCTGCATCGTCGGACGACGCCTCCAGGGTGTTTAGCTTGCCCTTGATTACACGCCCGCTGGTGCCGTCAAGCGAGATCCAGTCTCCCTCCTTGAAGACCTGGCCTTTGACGCGCATTTCTCCGGCCCGCTCGTCAACTTGAATGTCGCCCGCGCCCGCCACGCAGCACTTGCCCATGCCGCGCGTGACGACGGCGGCGTGGCTGGTCATGCCGCCGCGCGAAGTCAAAATGCCGGCGGCCACTTCCATGCCCTGAATGTCTTCCGGAGTCGTTTCGGCGCGCACGAGAATCACGGGATTCTTGTTGGCGCCGTGGCCAGCCTTCTTCACCGCTTCTTCGGCAGTGAAAACTATCTGCCCGACCGCCGCACCCGGGGAGGCTGGCAATCCCGTCGCCAGCACTTCTACTTTTGTGCTCTTTTCATCGAGACGCGGAACAAGGAAGTCGTAGAGCTGATTCGGTTCCACGCGGAAGATCGCTTCCTCCTTGGTGATCAGGCCTTCCTCCACCATCTGAATCGCGACGCGTACCGCAGCCCGGCCGGTGCGCTTGCCGTTGCGCGTCTGCAGCATGTAGAGCTTGCCATCCTGGATGGTGAACTCGAAATCCTGCATGTCTTTGTAGTGCTTCTCCAGCCGCGTAGTAATCTCGCGCAACTGGTTGTACACATCAGGCATGATCTTTTGCAGTTCGAGGATGGGCACCGGAGTGCGAACGCCAGAAACCACGTCTTCGCCCTGCGCGTTCATCAGAAATTCGCCGTAGAACTCCTTCGCGCCCGTAGCTGGATTGCGCGTGAAGCCTACGCCTGTGCCGCTGGTCTCACCCAGGTTGCCGTACACCATAGCTTGCACGTTCACCGCGGTGCCGAGCATGTCATCGATGTTGTTGATGCGGCGGTAGTGTTTGGCGCGGTCGTTCTGCCAGGAGCGGAACACCGCGTCGCGCGCCATGACCAGTTGCTCGTGCGGATCCTGCGGGAAGTCGCGCTTGGCGTGCTTCTTAACGACCTTCTTGTAGTCCTCGATGACTTCCTTCAGAGCTTTGGCGTCGAGATCGGTGTCGAGGTGCGTCTTCTTCTGCTTCTTCTTCGCGTCGAAGACTTCGTCAAAGGCGGGCTTTGGAATCTCCAGCACCACGTTGCCGAACATCTGGATCAGACGCCGGTACGAGTCGGCGGCGAAGCGCGGATTGTTGCTGCGCTTGGCCAGCGCCTCCACACTTTTGTCGTTCAGGCCGAGATTGAGGATCGTATCCATCATGCCGGGCATGGAAAACTTTGCACCCGAGCGCACGCTCACCAGCAGCGGATTCTCACCCGCACCCAGCTTCTGGCCCTGCAGAGCTTCCAGCTTGGCCAGAGCGTCTTCCATCTGCCGGTCGACTTCTTTGGACACACCACCGGTCCTCATGTACTCGCGGCAGGCTTCGGTCTGAATGGTGAAACCGGGAGGAACAGGCAGGCCGGCGTTGGTCATTTCGGCCAGACCGGCGCCCTTGCCGCCCAGGTCATCTTTCATCTTGCCGTGACCGTCGGCCTTGCCGCCGCCGAAAAAGTAAACGTACTTGGTTGTGGTTTTCTTGCTTTCCTGGATTCCAGCTTCGGGAAGGGTAGTAGTCGCCATGATGATTAGTCCTTTACAGTTCGATTTCGTAGCGCCGGCGTCCCGCCGGCAATCAACACATCTAAACTTGAGTTTCGATTGGTCATCCCTTACCTTCCGTCACGATTTCGGAAAAATCCGCGATCGTGGAAAACTCCTTCAGCAATGTCTTCAGCAACGCCAGCCGGTTCGCCCGCAACTTTGCATCGTCAACCATGACCATGACTTTGTCGAAGAACGCGTCCACGTGCTCGCGCGAGGTCGAGAGCAGCATAAGCGCGTCGCCGTATTCCTTTTTCCCCCGATGCGATTCGATTCGGGGGGCGTTGACCTCGACATAAGCTGCCAGGTTCTTCTCTTCGTCAGCGGAACTCGGCAGAGATTCGAAATGCGTGGCCGGCTTGATTCCCTTCTCCTCGGCCTGCCGCAGAATATTCCGTGTGCGCTTGCAGGCCGCGCCAATCGCGAGAAACTCGGGCATGTGCAGGACTTGTTTCACAGCCTCGGCCCGGGCCAGCGCGTCCACCACGTCCTCGGAGTCGGCTGCCAGCACCGCCTTGACCACGTCATAAGGATATCCGCGAACATCCTTCAAATAGAATTCCAGACGCTCGCGGAAGAAGGTCCCTAGAGTGTCGTCGAACTTCTTATCGTCGACAAACTTCTTCTCCGCTTCCGATCCCTGATAGCCGGCGCGCGCGTCGCGCATCATGTCGCTCAGCCGGAAGGGCAGCTTCTTTTCCGCTATCACTTTCACAATCGCATTCGCCTGCCGCCGAAGGGCAAACGGATCCTTCGACCCGCTGGGCACCAGTCCCAGCGAAAACATCCCGGCAATCGTGTCCGCTTTATCGCCGATGGAAAGCACAGCGCCTTCCATCGAGCGCGGCACATCGTCTTCGGTGGACTCCGGTTTGTAGTGGTCGTAAATCGCGTCCGCAATGGCGAATCGGGTCCCCTCAGGCAGGCTTTCATCCAATTGCTGCGCCCGCGCGTAAAGGCCGCCCACAATGCCCTGCAGTTCGGTGAACTCCTTAACCAGTTCGGTGGTAAGGTCGGTCTTGGCCAGGCAAGCCGCTTTGTGAATCACGCCCGGACGTACTGCCATCCCACTCTGTCTGACGATTTCGCTGAGCCAACTGCACAGCCGCTGCATGCGTTGCGTCTTTTCGTAGTAATTGCCGAGATCCTTCTGAAAAGTGACGTGCCGCAGCAGTTCCAGCCGCTCCAGCAGAGAGCGTTTCTGGTCCGTCTCCCAGAAGAAGCGCGCGTCGTTGAAGCGCGCTCGTAGCACGCGCTCGTTGCCATGCCGGATCAGTCCCTGGGGATCGCCATCGGTGTTGAGCACGGCCAGAAAATGCGGCAACAGCTTGCCCCCGGCATCCTCCAGCGCGAAATATTTCTGATGGTCGCGCATCACCGTGACCAGCACTTCTTCCGGCAACGCCAGAAACTGCGGATCGAACCCGCCCAGAACCGCCGAAGGAAATTCTGTGAGATTCACCACCGTATCGAGCAGGGACTTGTCTTCCCGCCAGCGTGCGCCGGAAATGGTACGCGTGGCAGCGTCCAGGGCTTTGCGAATCTGCTGCTCACGCTCGGAGCGTCCCAAGACCTTCGCCGCGCGCAGAGCATCGACATAAGCCACGCCCGCGCGCGTGATGAGCACACCTCCATGGGACAACATCCGGTGCCCGCGTGAAGTCTTCCCTGCCCGGATCCCGTCAAACTCCAGCGGGATCGTCTCGTCATCGAGCATTGCCACCAGCCACCGCACCGGACGCACGAAGCGTTCGGCCGGCTTGCGCCAGTACATATTTTTCGGCCAGTAGATCGAGGACAGTTCCCTAGGCAGATTCTCGGCGAGAATTTCCGCGGCGCCGCGGCCTTTCTTGGTCACTTTTGCGGCCAGATATTCGCCTTTGGGAGTGGTTACTTTTTCGAGGTGCGCGACGTCGACTCCAGCCTTCTTGGCGAAGGCATGCGCCGCCGGTGTGGGCTGACCATCTTTATAGGCGACGTTCACCGAGGGCCCGGTAATCTGTTCGGTCACGTCCGGTTGCGACGAGGCAATCCCGGAAGCCATGACGGCCAATCGCCGCGGCGTATCGAAATGAGCAATCTCGCCCGTGGCCAGACGTTCGCGGGAGAGCAGGGCTCCGATGCGCTCGCGCAATTCCTGCGAGGCGGCGTCAATCATCCGCGCCGGAATCTCTTCGCACCCGATCTCTAGCAAGAAGTCTGGCATGGCTTCAAACTGCTAAGTTTCTCAAGCTCATTCTCGTCGCTTTCGCTTGCGCAACTCTCAACCTAGGCGCTAGCTCAGCGACTACAAACTCATTGGTGACAATTTCTGTCTACTCACTTTTTTCTCGTGGACAGGCTCAGGTTCGTCTGAATTTTCCGTCGTGGCTTCGCTCTTCTGTTGATCCACCCAAGCTTTCGCGATGCCCACCGCCAGCGCCCGCACACGAGCGATCACGCCCACGCGCTCGGTGACGGAAATCGCGCCCCGAGCGTCGAGAATGTTGAACAGGTGCGAACACTTCAAACAAAGATCGTAGGCGGCCAAAATGGGACCGCGCAGCACTCGCGCCATGTCCGCGTGTCCCCCGTCAGCCATTGCAACGGACGGCGATACCGTACCACCGCCGGCAGTCAGCGAGTCGAGATTGACACGAATTTCCTCTAACAGCCTTTTGCACTCCGCCTCATACAGCCGGAAATGCTCCCAACTCTTTTCGACATCCGCAGCTTCGAAGTTGTATACCGAAAACTGCAGTTCATCCGCGAACCGAACGTCGCCGTACCTCACTACGCTGCCCGTCTCTGGGTCCCGCGCCCATACGATGTCGTAAATCGAATCCACATCCTGCAGAAACGCGCCGATGCGCTCGAGACCATAGGTCAGCTCGACGGAAATCGGATTCAGATCCACGCCGCCGCACTGCTGGAAATAAGTGAACTGCGTGATCTCCAGGCCATCGAGCATCACTTGCCAGCCCACACCCCAGGCGCTGAGCGTCGGGGCCTCCCAGTTATCTTCTTCGAACTTGATGTCGTGCTGGCGCAGGTCGATGCCGATCGCGCCCAGCGACTCCAGGTACAACTCTTGCACGTTCTCCGGCGGAGGCTTCAGGATCACCTGCAGCTGCATGTGCTTGAAGAGCCGGTTGGGATTCTCCCCATAGCGTCCGTCCGCGGGACGCCGCGAAGGCTGCACATACGCCACCTTGTAAGGCTTTGGCCCCAGCACGCGCAGAAACGTCTCTGGAGCCATCGTGCCCGCGCCCACTTCCACGTCATAAGGCTGCTGCAGCACGCAGCCACGCTCCGCCCAAAAAGACTGCAATCGCAGGATGAGTTCCTGGAATGTTAGCGAGATGGGCTTGGATGGATTCACAGGTGTTCGAAACCCCAGAGGCTAATCTTTCATTGTAATGGAAGGGGCTGGGAGCCGTCAGCTAACGGATACGAGAAGCGTTTCTACTCCCATTCAATCGTGCCCGGAGGCTTGGAAGTGACGTCATAGACCACGCGGTTCACGCCTCTCACCTCGTTCACGATGCGCGTGGAGATGGTCTTCAGCACTTCGTGGGGCAGCGGGACCCAGTCGGCGGTCATGCCATCTTCCGAACTAACGGCGCGGATGGCGCAGGTATAAGCGTAGGTGCGCATGTCGCCCATCACGCCCACCGACATCACCGGCAAGAGCACGGCGAACGACTGCCAGATTTTTGTATAGAGGCCGGCGTTCTTGACTTCGCTGACCACAATGTCGTCACATTCGCGCAGCAGCGCCAGGCGCTCGGGGGTGACTTCGCCCAGCACGCGGACCGCTAGCCCGGGACCGGGGAAGGGCTGCCGTTGCAGAATCTCTTCTGGCATGCCGAGGTCGCGGCCGATCTTGCGGACTTCGTCCTTGAACAAATCCTTCAGCGGCTCGATCAGCTTGAGTTTCATTTTTTCGGGCAGGCCGCCCACGTTGTGATGCGACTTGATCACCTGCGACGGTCCGCGCACTGAGCGCGACTCGATCACATCGGGATAAAGCGTTCCTTGCACCAGCCACTTGACCTTGCCTTCCTCTTTCTCGATGCGGCGGGCTTCACGCTCGAACACCTTGATGAATTCATTGCCGATGATCTTGCGTTTCCTCTCGGGATCGCTCACGCCCTTCAGTTTGCCCAGGAAACGGTCGGTGGCGTCGACGGCATCGAGATGCAGGCCAAGTTTGTTGTGCAGGGTCTTTTGGACTTTCTCGAACTCATTCTTGCGCAGCACGCCGTTGTTCACAAAAATGCAGGTCAGGCGCGACCCCTCGGCTCTGCTCGGGGCATGCTTGCCGCTGGCATCCCGCAAGGCCCGATCAACGAGCGCGGCCGCTACCGACGAATCTACGCCCCCTGAAAGCGCACAGATCGCCCGGCCTTTGCCGACCTGCTGCCTCACCTGTTCGATCGTCGAGTCAATGAAGTGCTGCGGCGTCCAGGTTGGTTTCGCGCCACAGATCTTGAACACGAAGTTGCGCAGGATCTCGGTGCCGTTGCGGGTGTGGTGAACTTCGGGATGAAATTGCACGGCGAACCACTTCTTCTCGACGTTCTGAATTGCAGCCACCGCATGAGACGTTTTCGCAGTCAACTCAAAGCCGGGAGGCAGTTCCAGCGCTTCGTCGCCGTGCGACATCCACACCGGCTGCCGCTTGGCTAATCCGTGGAACAGCAGCGACTCGGCAATGATGTCGACTTCCGCGCGGCCGTACTCGCGCTTGTCGGCAGGACGCACCTTGCCGCCGAGCGTGTGCACCATGAACTGCAGTCCGTAGCAGATGCCGAGCACCGGCACGCCCAAGTCGAAGACGCGACGGTCCGCGGGCGGGGCGTCTTTGTCGTAGACCGACCAGGGCGCTCCCGAAAGCACAATGCCCACCGGCGCGCAGGCCTTGACTTCGTCGAGTGAGGCAGTGCAGGGCAGCACCACGGAGAAAACATTCTGTTCGCGGATGCGGCGCGCGATGAGCTGAGTATACTGCGCGCCAAAGTCGAGGATGACGATGGATTGGATTTCCACGGATGAGTGTCTCAGATTCGGGGAGAAAGTGTAAAGTTTTCGGCTGCCGATTGCCAGCGGACGACGGGAACCCGTACTAGCCGCTGGGTACTGGGCTTGGAACGTCGCTGAGGATTGGCTCGTCACGATCGATTGTGGGCTCGGGTGGAGCACCGGGTGCGAACTGCTGGCCGGGCGGAGGAGCAGGTGGCTCGTCTGGAGCGAGAGCATCCGGCATTACGCTGATGCAGACGTAACCCGCGAGGCGCGTCATGTAGAGCCAATCCGCGACGGCGAAGTAAGCCAAGGTTACGAGAACGACGCTGGCGATCACGAGCCGCGACGGCACGACGTGAATAAAAGCGAGTGGCAGTGAGGCAAGGACAGAGGCGCCGGCGAAGGCCGTCAGGTGCGCCAGGCCGGTCCAGGTGCTTACCGCGAATACCCCTCCGGAACGTTCGCGCGAAAACGTGGCGGCTGCGGAGATGGCTCCCAGCGCGTCTTCCGAATCGCGGACAGCGAATATGCAGGCCAGGGACAGCAACCAGTTCAGCACCCAACCCACCAGACAAATCAATCCGGCCAGCGGCAGAAAGAGGAGGAAGGCCAGTGCAGGCTGCGGGTTCGCACCGCGGGAGGCGAAGCTGGACACAATTGCCGCGCCGACGAAAGCCAGGACCACAGCCAGTCCAACAGCTGCGCGCAGGCAATTCAGACCGACGAGCGGCCGCAGAGGAGACGGCTTGGTTGCCTCATGCATTTCCTCAGGGGAATTGCTGGCAATGTCTCTGCGGAAGTAATCGAGGAGCCCGCGGACGGTCGCAGCACGGCCGATGGAAGCAAGGACGACCCACAGAAAAGTAAGCGCCAGGAATGCAAGTAACACAGCCAGCGCAGCCCGATTCAGGCTGCCCCGAAGGATATGGGCGATCGCTCTCCCCACAAGAAAAGGTTGTCCGGTTCTGAGAACGGCCGCATCACCGTTGCTGACCGGAAGCGTGTCGAGGTATTCGATGAGCGAGAAGAGAAACAACGCCCATGCCATCGCGCCGATGGCCCAACGCCAGGCGATCTCGGCGAACGTCAGCGAAGGGCGTCGAAACGCAGCGCGGAAGCCTTCGAGCGTGGGAGAGACGCGAGGCATGAAGATTCATCGGACGACGATGTTGACGAGCTTGCCGGGGACGTAGATCTTCTTCACGATCTGCTTACCGGCGATCGCGGACTGCACTTTTTCATCAGCTAGCGCACGCTCGATGACAAAATCCTCGGTGGCGTCAGCAGGCACGATGACTCGGCTGCGCAACTTACCGTTGATTTGCACCGGAATTTCGAGCTCTTCCTCTTTTGCGAGCGCAGCGTCGTATTTGGGCCATTGCGCTTTGAGCAAGTTTCCCTTCTCCCCGAGCATCTCCCATAGTTCGTGGGAGAGATAAGGAGCGAAGGGCGCGAGCAGGAGGACGAGGTTGCGCTGGACCTCGGCCAAGAACGGCGCAGGAATAACATTCCGCGCTATCGCATCTTCTGCGCTGTACAACACATTGACCAACTCCATGATGGCCGAGATGCACGTGTTGAAGTGCCAGCGCCCCTGGAAGTCGTCGCTCACGCGCTTGATGGTATGGTGGAGCTTGCGCTGAATCTTGCGCGCTTCAGGCGGTAAGTCAGCCGAAACGGGCTTGCCCCAATCCGGATGGTCCGGCTTGGCGTTGCGGATGACGAAGCGATAGACGCGGCCCAGGAATCGTTGAATGCCTTCGATGCCTGAGTCCTGCCAATCCAAGTCGCGGTCGGGCGGGGCGGCGAACAGGCTGTAGAGACGGGCGGCGTCGGCGCCGTAGCGGGCGACCATCTCGTCCGGGCTCACGACGTTGCCCAAGCTCTTAGACATCTTCGCCCCGTCTTTGATCACCATGCCTTGCGTGAAGAGGCGCTCGACAGGCTCGTCGTTGGTGATAAGGCCAATGTCACGCATGAACTTCGTCCAGAAGCGCGAATAAATAAGGTGCAGGATAGCGTGCTCGACACCGCCGATGTACTGGTCGATGGGGAACCAGTATTGTGCGGTCTTCGAGTCGAACGGAGCGCGATCGTTGTGCGCGTCGGTGTAGCGGTAGAAATACCAGGAGGAGTCGACGAACGTGTCCATGGTATCGGTTTCGCGGCGCGCCGGGCCGCCACACTTGGGGCAAGTCGCGTTGACGAACTCCGGCACACCGCCGAGCGGCGATCCCAAAGCACGCGCGATGTCGATGGCCTCCGGCAAAATCACGGGCAAATCTTTTTCCGGCACGGGGACGATGCCGTCCCTCGCGCAATAAAGCATGGGGATAGGCGTGCCCCAGTAGCGCTGGCGGGAGATTCCCCAGTCCTTCAGGCGATAAGTGATGGTGGCTTTGCCGAAGCCGCGTTTCTCCGCCTCCGCTGACATCTTCTTGATTGCATCGGCGCACTCCAGGCCGCTGTAGGGGCCGGAGTTGATCAGCGAACCCTCGTGCGCGGTGAACGGAAGAGGCGGCTCGGCCATGGTCTCTTCCTGATCGCTGGGAATGGGAAGAATCACGAGGCGGATTTCGAGCTTGTACTTCTTGGCGAACTCGTAGTCGCGCTCGTCGTGCGCGGGCACGCTCATGATGGCGCCGGTGCCGTAGTCCATCAGAATATAGTTGGCCACCCAGACGGGAATCTTCTCGCCGTTGAAGGGATTAATAGCGTAGCGCCCAGTCGCGACGCCATGCTTTTCGATTTCGCCGATGTCGCCGACTTCTTTGGCTGTGCGCTGCTCGGCGATCAGTTGATCGACCTTGGCGCGCAAATCAAGGTTAGTCGCCGCGAGGTCGGCGACGATGGGATGCTCGGGCGCAAGTTGCACCGAGGTCGCTCCGAAGATGGTATCGACACGGGTCGTGAAGACGCTGATGGTCGCACCCGCAGGTCCAAAGCCGCTATGGGGTTGGGAGTAGTCGAGCTTGAAGTCAACCAGGGTGCCTTCGCTGCGGCCGATCCAGTTGCGCTGCATGGTTCGGACTTTTTCGGGCCAGCCCCCGAGTTTGTTGAGGTCGCGCAACAATTCGTCGGCGTATTTTGTGATGCGCAAGAACCACTGTTCGAGCTCGCGTTGTTCGACGAGGGTATCTTCGTGGCGCCAGCAGCAGCCATCCACGACTTGCTCGTTGGCCAGCACAGTCGCGCACTTCGGACACCAGTTAACCTTGCTCCGCTTGCGATAGGCAAGGCCCTTTTCATAGAGCTTGAGAAAGAACCACTGGTTCCAGCAGTAATAATCAGGCAGGCAGGTGGTGACTTCGCGGGACCAATCGTAGGCAAAGCCGAGGCGCTTCATCTGCGCCTTCATTTTGGCGATGTTGCCGAGCGTCCATTGGCGGGGCGGAGTGTTGTTCTGGATGGCCGCGTTTTCCGCCGGCAAGCCGAAGGAATCCCAGCCCATGGGGTGGAGGACGTTGTACCCGTTCATCCACATATAGCGGGCAAGAGCGTCGCCAATGGAGTAGTTGCGCACGTGTCCCATGTGCAGCGCGCCCGAGGGATAGGGCAGCATTTCGAGGACGTAATATTTCTTCTTAGTGGAGTCGGGCTCGGCGGCATAGAGCTGCGGATCGCTTTGCCAGCGCTCGGACCATTTGGTTTCGACCCGCTGGGGATCGTAGCGCTCGTCATTCGGGCGATCGGCCTGGTCATTCCGTTGACCGGCGCTGGCGGTGATGGTTTCGTCCTGCATTTTGTCTTGCTGCGGCATAGGGATTCGTCGCGAGTAACGAGTAAACCTAAGATTTTACAATGAGGGGGTGGATGCGTGCGCGGAGATCAGCGATAGACGTCTTTGCGATGGCCCAATTCAAGTACCAAAATGGTGATCTTATCGTCCTGGATGTCACAAATCAGGCGATAGTCCCCGACGCGATATCGCCACAGGCCGCGCTTCTCGCCCTGCAAGGCCCTTCCCCATTGCCGCGGATTGTCGGCACCCGACAGACGTTCGCGCAAAAAACGTTGGATCAACTTCTGCACGGTGCGGTCGAGCTTTGTGATCTGCTTTGTCGCGGTGCGGGTGATTTCAATCCGCCAGGCCAAGACGCCGCTCCAACTCTTCCAGCGTAATGGTGGGCTCGCGGCGCTCTAAGGCGGCGATGCCCTTCAGGTAATCCTCGCGATCTTCAAGGTATTGGCGAATAGCTTCGCGGGCGTAGTAGCTCTTGCTGCGGCCCGTCTCTTTGGCAAGAGACTCCAGCTTTTCTTCGAGTTCGGGTTCGAGACGGATGCCCAACATTCGTTTAACATGTTTAACATAGCAGGTTTGCGGACCACAATCAAGTGCCATTGTGGTTGATGAATCAAGCCACGAGCTTTTTCAGAGCCGCAACGTTTCTGCGGTCGTCGCCCGGTTTGTCGATGGGAGTTTCAGCAATGAAAGCGGCGTGGGTGAGGCGGAGGTCGTTGAGCAGGACCCGGAAGGGCTCGAGGCCGATGGTTCCCTTTCCGATTTGCTCATGGCGATCGAGTCTGGAGCCGCGTGCGGCCTTCGCGTCATTGCAGTGCACCACTTTGACGTGGTTGAGGCCGATGGTTGCGTCGAGATGCTGCAGCGTCTGGTAGATGCCTTCCGCGCTGACGATGTCATATCCGGCCACGTGAGTATGGCAGGTATCGATGCAGGGCGAGATCGAGGCCTTGCGTGGAGGCTGCGATGGCAGCGGCGGTGCGCAGCAGGCCCAGTTCGCGATCGGCGCCGCGAAACGAACCGGGATGGAGCACCAGATATTCGGCACAAAGAGACAACGCTCGTTCGACCTCGCCGCGAAACGCCTCGACGGACTTCTTCAGAAAGAGTTCATTGGAGCTGGCGAGGTTGACCAGGTAGTTGGTGTGGATCACCAGCGGCTTCAGATCGTATTTGGCGCGCAAGCGTGACATCTCCACGCATTGCAATTCGCTTAGCTGATACGGAGCCCATTGGCGCGGACTGGACGAAAAGATCTGCAGCGTGTTGCAGCCCAGGCGATAGGCGCGTTCGGCGGCGTTGTGCGCGCCTCCGGCGGTGGAGGTGTGAATGCCGATGCGTCGGGCAGTCAGGCGGGGCGGGCGTTTGGGAGGACGGCCGAGAATGTTCTGTTCGCGGGCGAGGGAGCGAGGCATGGGGTGAGTATAGCGACTGGCCCACCGTCGTAGACACGTAGCTGGCTAGGGGTCTTGCCGGCTCCCGCAGTTTCACGCTGCCCGGCGGAGTGAAACTTTGCAATAGAATGCGCTCGGGCCATTCGCGACTTGGACGCTGCATCCCGGTACAATTGATTGCTTTTGCGGGGAGTCCCAACTGGATTTTGCATGAACGTTTTCACGAATCGAAACACCAATGGCAGTGAAGTCGCGACGATAAGGCCTACGGGTGAGACGCGCTGGGTCCGATATGGCTGCCTCGCCGCATTGTTGCTGGTGATCATATTTTTCGCATTCGTGCGGATGCGGCTGCGCAACTTGCCGATGGAACGCGACGAGGGGGAGTTCGCCTACGTCGGCCAACTGATGTTGCACGGGATTCCACCCTACAAGATCGCGTGCAATATGAAGCTGCCGGGGACCTATGCGGCCTACGCAGCTCTGATGGCGGCTTTCGGGGAAACCGCCTCGGGGATTCGAATCGGATTGATGTTGGTCAACGTTGCGGCGACTGTGCTGGTTTTTTTTCTGGCAAAGTATCTCTATGGATCGCTGGCGGGCGCGATCTCAGGAATCACTTACAGTTTCCTTTCCTGCCGTCCCGCCGTGCTTGGCATTTACGGACACGCGACCCACTTCGTGGTTCTGGCGGCGTTGGCTGGGGTTCTGCTGTTACTGCATGCCATCGATAAGGGGCGGATTGGTCTCCTTTTTGGCAGCGGATTCTGCCTCGGGCTGGCATTCCTCATGAAGCAGCCCGGAATTCTCTTTGCTGTTTTCGCGGGATTTTACTGGCTGTGGCGGGAATGGAGGCGGCCGCTCCCCCGGCGAGATCTTTGGGTTCGAGGCGCGTTGCTCTTTGCCGGTCTGGTGGCGCCCTTTGGCTTGACCTGCGTAATGCTGTACGGCGCCGGAGTTTTCCCCAGCTTCTGGTTTTGGACCTGGTCGTATGCGCGCGAATACGGTTCCATCAGTTCCCTGGCGGACGCCTGGCCGAGGCTGCGCGCCACGCTTCCTTGGGTTGTGCGTCCCTTCGTGATCTGGGAGATCGCGGCGGTCGGCCTCACGGCGCCGCTGTGGAGCCGCTACGCACGGGCGCACGGCGGGTTCGTGGCGAGCTTTTTCTTGTTTTCCGCGCTGGCAGTTTGCCCCGGTCTTTACTTTCGTCCGCACTACTACATCCTGGTGCTGCCGGCGGCGGCGCTGTGCACGGGGATTGGCGTGTGCGCAGTGCTGCAAGGCTTGCGCGAGAAACGGTTGGGCACGCTGGTGGTCTGGCTTCCAGTGCTTTATTTCGCGGTTGGATTTGGGCTTTCCGTGCGCACCCATTACTGGAGGTACTTTCACCTCGACCCGGTGTCTTTGAGTCGAAGGATATTCGACGGTGAGGCCTTTCCTGAGGCAGTCGTCGTCGGCAGCTATCTCAGAGCACACTCGTCGGAAACCGATACGATCGGAATTTTTGGCTCCGAACCCGAGATTTGTTTCTACTCTGCCCGGTACTGCGCCAGCAGCTATCTCTATGTCTATCCCTTGCTGGAGAAGCAAAAGTTCGCACAACAGATGCAAACTGAAATGATGCAACAAATTCGGGGCGCACGGCCGAGGTTCGTGGTCTACGTTGACGATGCTCATTCCTGGGGAACCAAAGCATCGATGGAAGAAAATCGGGGATTCGTCGAGGCAGGTTGGAAATACGCTCATCAGGGCTATGAGTTGGTCGATCAAGTAGCGATCGCCGGCGATGCCGAACCCTGGTGGGGAGATCGGGCATATTTGTACGTCTTCCGTCGAAGCGACCCGTAAAGCGGCGATGCGGCCGGCGGCAGTGCTGCGTTTGCGGTGCATACCCTGGCAACGGTAAACTCGATGGGCGCGGAATGGTGGCGCTGCCGATCGAGCTTCGCTCGATCAGACGGGCAGGAGTGCCCGTCCCCACACGATGCATTAGACACGGACAGAGTTGAGGGAACCCATGTTAGTCGTCATGAAGGCGCACGCTACCGAAGAACAGGTGCGGGGCGTTTGCGAAAAAATCGAGAAGCTCGGCTATCGGGCGCACGCAATGCCGGGCGCTCAGCGCACCGCCATTGGCATCACCGGAAACAAGGGCGAAGTGGAGCAGGGCACGCTGGAAGAAATGCCGGGCGTGCAGGAAGTGATCAAGGTTTCGAAGCCCTACAAGCTGGTAAGCCGCGACATTAAAGAAGACAACACGGTGATTCGTTTCCCGGGAACCGCGGCGACTATTGGCGGAAACGGACTGGCGATCGTGGCCGGACCGTGCGCCATCGAGAGCCGCGAACAGGCGTTTGCCGTGGCCGAGCGCGTGCATCGCGCGGGAGCGCAGTTCTTTCGCGGCGGAGCTTACAAGCCGCGCACGTCTCCTTACTCGTTTCAGGGATTGGGCGAGGACGGGCTGCGAATCATGGCCGAGATTCGCCAGCAGTATGGAATGAAGATTATTACGGAAGCCATTGATAACGAATCGCTCGATCTGGTGGAAGAGTATGCGGACATGATCCAGATCGGGGCGCGCAACATGCAGAATTTTTCGTTGCTGAAGCGCGCCGGACGGGCGAAGAAGCCGGTGCTGCTGAAACGGGGGATGTCGGCCACGCTGGACGAATTTCTGATGGCGGCGGAATACATTTTGAGCGAAGGCAACTACAACGTAGCGCTGTGCGAGCGCGGCGTGCGGACCTTTGCCGACCACACCCGCAACACTCTCGACCTGAGCCTGGTGCCGGCGGTGCAGCGGTTGAGCCATCTGCCGATATTTGTCGATCCCAGCCACGGAACCGGCAAGCGGAATAAAGTTACTCCGCTGTCGCGAGCAGCAGTTGCTGTGGGCGCGGATGGGTTGATGGTGGAAGTCCACAACAAGCCCGATGAAGCCATGTCGGATGGGCCGCAGTCGCTGTTCCCCGATCAGTTCGATGACTTGATGGTGCAGGTGCGGCAGATCGCGGCGGTGGTAGGACGGACCGTGCCGGGGATTGGAGTGAGGGAGACGGTGGGGGTTAGCAAGTAGAATCGATTTCCGACCCGCCCTGTTGTGCAAAGAACTGTAAAATCTGTGGATTTTTCTCCGGACTCGCGCCAAGCTAAGGCTTTCTCGCTCCGGGCGGCGGTGAAAGGCGTTGTGTCGGAGATTTAGCTTCATGTTTCACATAGGGCGTTTTGTTTCCCGTGTAAAGGCTGTCGTTTTGGCCGCCGTACTTCTGGCTTGTCCGTGCGGTATGCTCGCCCAGCAAGGCGCTGGCAGCGGGGACACCGAAGGCGGACTAGCAGGTGGAGGCGGATTGAGCGGCGGAACGGGCAAACCGACCGGCGTGGATGTAGAGGACGACCTGAAGGACTTTCACGCGGCCCTGGCCGTACAGGCCACCAGCCAGCAGATCGTCGAGTACAACTTGATGCTGAAGAGCACGGAGGCCGCCAGCACTGCCTTGCAAGGCTTTCTTGCACAGCTGTCCAATGCATCTGGCCTCGCCGGTCGCGATGTCACGCTGGAGCAGGCGCTGGAAAAAGCACGTGCAGAAAACAAGAAGTTTCTCGATGGACTCTCCGATCCACAGAGATCCGGTCTGAAGGAGATCACCAAGAGGTTGGCCAAGTCCGAATCCGATCTGGGGGAACAGGCGAAGGCGCTCAATGAAAAGGTTGTAGATGCGAAGGCAGCCGGCCCGCCGATGGCGGGCACGGCCCGGAGCCTGGAGCGCGCGCTCGCGAGTTTCCGGAGCCAACAAGGCGAGCTTGGCGAGGAAATGAGTATTCTGCTTCCCGGCAACGGCCAGGACTCCACTTTCAACCTGCCTCCGGTGAGGAATGTGATTAACCTCGCGAATCAATCCATCGCGATCACTGCGTCCGGAGTAATTTCCAAGGGAGTGGCGGAGGAAGGGCGAAACCGATTCAAATTCGAACTGACCGCGGACCTTTCGGACCTGCAACGCAATATCACCGAGGTGCTGCACGCCCAACTCGACGAAGCCAACCGCTGCGGGGAGCGGATTGAGATTCAGAACGCGGTACTCACGCCAGTCGCGCCAGCCAGCCTGGTGGTTGTGCAGCTGCACTTTGAACGCTGGACGTGCTTCGGCCGGACAATGAATGAAATGGCGGAAGGCAACGGCACCATCGAAGTAAAGCTGCGGCCGGCAGTTGGACAGGACGGCGAGGTTCAGCTGGTACCGGAGATTGAGCGTATTGATGCCGCAGGAGTGGTTGGGGACTGGTTGCGCTCGGACTCCGGCGGCAAGGCGTTGCGCGACAAAATCGCGGAAGCCGTTCTCTCGACCGTGCGTCAGGGAGGGGACTTGAAAGCGGTGCTTCCTCCTACAGCACAGGGCAACACCACGCTCCAGCGTACGCAATTTCAGGGCACTGGCTCGGGCAAGTTAATGGTCGTAATGGCGGGAGAGATCCAAGTCTCGAACGAGCAGGTCCCGGCATTCATCAGCGAATTGAAGGGACGATCTGCGTCCCGGGAAGCGATTCAGGAAACCAAATCGCGCTAGCAGCAGCCGGAAGAACGTCTCTCTGGTAATCTTAGTTCTTCCGGGAAGCCGCCTTCATCTTGAGAAAACTTCTCATCCTCATTGTTCTGATTGGGCTGTCGGGCGGACTGGGCTGGTGGTATTTGCGCGAGCAGGCTTTGCCGGACTACGGGCCGGCTTATCGCGAATATGCCTACGTCACCAATGGCAAGAGCAATACCGTCAGCGTGATCGATCTGCGGACCTTCGAGCCGGCAAAAACCATCGCTGTAGGCATGGATCCTACCGGCGTCGCGGCCAACAGCAAGAAGAATGAGATCTACGTGGTCAACTCGGGGTCGAACAACGTCAGCGTGATCGATGCCGAGAAGAACGCTGTGGTGGCCACGATCGGCGTTCACGGCAAACCCTTCTTTATCGACGTTTCCGAAGATGGCAAGCGGGCTTATGTGGCGAACTCGGGGTCGGCCAATGTTTCGGTCATCGATCTGGAGAGGCGCGTGGTGCTGGGCAATGTGCGGGTGGGGGCGTCGCCGGGGCTGGCGCGGGTTTCACCGGACGGCGCTACCGTGGTGGTGTCGAATCAGGGTGACAACACGGTTTCGCTGATTGACGCGAAGCTGCTGCGGGTGCGGGCCACTTTGCCAGTGTGCCAGCAGCCGGAGGACATCGCGATCCTGCCGGACTCGAGCAAAGCGTTTGTGACGTGTTCGGGATCATCGCAGGTGGCTTCGATTGCGTTAGAGAGCAGCCCGAAGAACAACGATGTGACAAGCGACCGCGTGCTGGCGCTGCTCGATGTGGGGCGGACACCGGTGAGTCTGGCGCTGAAACCCGATGGCGGCGAGCTGATCGTGTGCGACTTCGATTCGGACAGCATTTCGATCATTGAGACGGGAAACAACGAGGTCGGCAGCAGCGCCCTGATCGGGCAGCACCCCACTCACGCTGTCGTCACACGCGATAACTCCAGGTTATATGCGAGCAACTTTGGTTCTGACAGCGTTGCCGTCTATGACATTGATATGGGACGGAGGATTGGAACCCTGACCGTGGGCAGCCGTCCGGATGGTCTGGCATTGTCGCAGGATCAGAACTATCTTCTGGTGCTGGACACGCAGGCGGGCGATGTGACGGTGATCCAGAAACGCGCGCCGCGAAAGCTGGAGCCGACGGAGTATTCCCTGCTCACCATGATCCCAGTGGGACTGCAGCCCAATGGGATTGTGGTAAAGGCTTTCATCATCAGCAAGCCGGTGAGCGCGGCTACAGTCAGGTAAGAATCGCTGGCGGAATCATCGCTAGAACAAATGGCGCTAAGAACCGGACTTCTGCAGTGCCTCTTGCGCCGAGCGCGCATCTTCCCCGCTCAAGCCCGATTGCAGCGCTGCCTGCAAGCTGGTGTGGGCCTGCGCGGGCTGTCCCGCGGCAAGATAAGCCATTCCCAAATGAAATTGAAATCTGGCAACCTGCGGACTTTTTGCCACCGCTGCTTCGAGTGCTGGCACCGCTGAGCGGTATAGACCCTGCTTATAGTAAACCCAGCCCAAAGTGTCGTTGACGGCGGGGTCGTCCGGTTGCTCCGTCTTGGCCTTCTGCGCGAGTTCGAGCGCGTCGCTCAGCGATCCGCCATGATCGGCGTAGAGGCGCGCCAGACTGCTCATCGACTGGTAGGAGTTGGGATCGACCTTCAGGGCGTCCTGATAGGTTTGGCGCGCGCCGTCCAGATTGCCGACGTATTCGTAAACCTGGGCGAGCAGGAGGTAGGTGGGGAGATATTCAGGAAACTTGGTGCGCGCGGCTTCGTACGCCTGAATCATGCCCTGGGGGCGGTTGGTCGCGGCATAGATGTGGGCCAGAGCGAGGTAGCCGTTCACGTAATAAGGATTCAGCGCCAAGGTTTGCTGGTAGCTATGCTCGGCGCAGGGCCAGTCTTTCTGGGCAATGCAGAACTCCGCCTTGGCAACGTACAACTGAAAAGACTTGGGCTGGGCCGCAATCTGGCGATCAATGCGCGCGTTCGCCTGCTTAGACTTCCCTTCTTTGGCGAGAATTTCAGCCAGGCCGCTCAGTGCCGGAGAATAGTCCGGTGCAATCGCCAGCGAACTCTCATAAGCTTTTTCCGCATCCGCGTAATTGCCTCGCATGCTCAGCACACGGCCTAATCGCTCCTGTGCGGCGGGGTTGCGGGGATTCAATCCAGCTGCCAGTTCGAAGGCGCGCTGCGCCTGGTTTAGATCTCCCTGCAGCAAATAGGAGCTTCCGGCGATGATATGAGCGTCCGCCACCCAAAAGCTGGTAGCGATCACCTGGCTGGCATAGGCGAGAGCTGCACTGGCATTGTTTTGCTGCAAGCTAATGTTGCCCAAGCCCAGCAGGGCGGGCAAATATCCCGGCTGCACGCGTACGGCCTCGGTAAGCGCCTGTTGCGCCTGCCCGCCCTGCTCCTGCGCCGTGTAAACCTGGGACAGATAGAAATAAACGGCGGGCACGTCGGGAGAGTCTTTGACCAGGCTTTGCAATTCTGTGGCGGCTTCACGCAGGCGGAACGCACCCAGATAACTACGGGCACGCAGCAATCGGAACTCGGCGTCCTTCCGATCTTTGTCGCGCTGGTCCAGCCATTGTTCGGCATCTTGCCAGCGGCCCAATTGCAGGTAGCATTCGGCGACTTTGCGGGCAGCCGCTTGGTCGCTGTCATTTTTGCTCACCAGAGCACGAAACCGATTCAGAGCGGAGGCCGCATCGCCATTGTCCAAGTAAAAAGTCGCGACGGCACGGCGGCCGTCCGGATAATTGCTTTCGTCCGCCTCGACCTGATCAAGCAAATGTTTTGCTTCTGGTGCACGACCGCGCTCTACATAGAGGCCGGCGAGTGCAATGGGCAATTCCACCGCTTTCGGATCCCTCGCAATTCCTTGCTGCAGGACCTGCTCGGCACGGCCGGTGTCGTTCTGTCCCTTGTAGAGGTTCGCCAGGTTGATATAGGTCTGCGGATCCTCCGGCTTGATGTCGACCGCGGTCTGAAAGCTCTTCTCAGCCGCGCCGTTTTCGGCATCAAGCAACTGGGTCAGACCCAGGACTTCATAAGTCTGGATGTCGTGCGGATCGAGGGCAATGGCTTGCTTCAACTCATTTTCAGCAGCGATGTATTGCATCTGGTGAAGCGCGACTTGCCCCAGCAGGCGGTGAGCTCCGGCATTCCTTCCCTGTTGCTGAAGCACGGCCTCGGCCTGCTGGCGCGCTTCGGCGTACTGGGTCGAAGAGACCAGCAGGTCGCCCAAGTGCAAGCGGGCATCCAGGTTCTTGGGGTCGAGATCGACGGCGTGAGCGAAGGACTGGCGAGCGGCCGTGGGATACTCCTGTTGAATCTGCAGCAGCCCCAGACGGTAATAGGCATCGGCAAAATCAGGATTGATCTGGATGGCCTGCCGGTATTCGTTCTCCGCCGAGGTGAACTGCTTTTGCGCGAAGTATTGGTTCCCTTTTTCGACGTGCTCGCGCGCCCGCGCTCTGCTCCGGCAAGCGGGAAGAAGTGCGAGCATTGCGGCTAGAAAAAGCACGATGCCGGCGTTGTGGCGGGGGGGAAAGACGCTCCAGCGGGATCGAATCATCTTTATTCCCAGGATCAGCTCGTAGGATTGAGCTTCCGTCTCGATTCTAACTTAGAATGCCCAAGGAACGCGGCACGTGCAACGCAGTTTCCAACCCCTCAAACAAAAAACAGGCACCGGCGAAGGGCCCCCACCCCTGCTCGGTGCCTTAACAGACCGCAGTTTGAACCAACTAGTGTTTCCCTTGCTTGTCGGCTTCGATCAGTTGCGCGACTTTGGAGCCCGTGCCCACGGGCTCGATCAAGACCACATGATGCTGGTTGAGGAACATGCGGTCCGGGCCATGCCATTCATTGCCTCGCCGCACCAGCACGCTAGTGACCGCCTTGGTCTCCTGGTTGACCGAGCTTTGGATGTAATACACATCGGTCAACTCCGGGAAACTTGATCCGGCATTCGCCAGCTTGCCATAGTAAAGCTGCCCATTGTCGAGCAGGACGGCCGCATAGGGCGTGGTGATCTCCGGCCCTTTGTGCCGACGGCCCCGTTCACAAGCGGTGAGTCCTGCCAATAACACAACTGCTGCTACGCACAACACAATCTGCTTCTTCAAAAAGTAATCCCCTTACTCGATATTCGTTCTGCTACGCCTCGATCTTATCACCGCGTCATCCGCGTTAGCGTGCGATCCGCGGCTGCATCGGCTGCAGGATTTTCACCGGTACGCGGTGATTGCCCGAAGTGCTCATCCAACCCGCCAGCGGGGTCTGGATGCCCAGCTTTTGGCTCTGCCCCATGCGGAGGTCGGAAGCGGCCATTGTGCTGCTGTGCGGCATGCTCTCGCTTACCACACGCGGCGCCACCGCTACCGGCCGAGCCGTGCTCACTGCGACCGGGATGCGGTCCCAGGCGCGCAGGTCACTCAACTCAGATCCGCGAACTGGGATGGCATTGGAGCGTCCACTCGACGGCGCCAGGCCCGCGACCATAACTGCCTTGCCGGTAGCACTTCCGCCGCCGCGGCGCAGATCGCTGACTGCCACCGGCGATGACTTGCTCTTCGTAGTTGCGCTGGCCGTTGCCGGCTTCGCGCTCGCCGTCGCGGTGGCCGCGGCCGGAGCATTCGGCGGAGCCGACGGACCGGAAGCTACGGTCAGGATCACGCTCGTCCCGGTGTAGGTCACCGTGAAGTGGAAGTTCGAGTTGATGGCAATCGTGCTGTTGGTGAATGCTCCCGTAATGCCGCTGGCATTCAGCACGATGAATTGCTCGCCCAACGTCAGGCTGGACTGGAATGCCGCCGCCACCGTGAAGTTGATCGTTCCTCCCAGAGAAGCGGCGCCGCTGATGTTGATCTGGCTGAAGCCCGTGCCCGCGGTCGTGCCGTTGATCAGGCCCGTCATGTTGCCCGTGGCGAGTTGGGTGTAAGTGCCGGTGATGGCCAGCAGGCCGGACTTTCCGCTGTCGCCGACGTTGATGGTAGCCGCGGCACCGGTCGCATTGCCGACCGAGGTGTTCCCCTTGACCGTGCCCGCGCCCTGTAGCGTGCCGCCGGTGAAGTTGGTCGTGCCGCTGGTCCCGCCAGAAAGCGTTCCATCCACCGTGGTCGTGCCCGCCGTCTGGTTGTAGCTGTGGCCGGTTCCGCCCACCGTCAACGTCGTGCCCTTGGCGACCGTCACCGTTCCCGAGTTGCTGAAGTTGCTGGAGGCAGTGGTCAGCGTGGCGCCACCCGCCAGAGCGAACGTCCCGGTGTTGGTGTTGAAGCCGGAGAGCGCGTTGTTGGCGCCGTCCTTGATGCTGGCCGCAGTTCCGGTCAGGGTCAGGTTGGCGGCGTTGGTGACGATGCCGCCGTTCGAGGCAGTCAACTGCAGCGTGCCGCCGATGGTGTAGGTGCCGCTGGCCAGCGTTCCAGCGCTGAGGTTGGTGAGCTTGTTGGTTCCGGTCAGGGTGAAGGTGCTGCCCTTGTTAACGGTCAGCGCTCCCGAGTTGGTGAAGCTGCTCGCGGCGGTGAAGCCCGCGTTGCTGGCCAGCGTCAAGCTGCCGGTATTGGTATTTAGGTTCGCCAGATCGTTGGTCGAGCCGGTCTGGATGGTGCCGCCTTCCAGCGTGAGGTTCGCCGAGTTGGTCGTAATGTTGGCGGTGGCGGCCAGATCCAGATTGCCGCCCAGAACATATGTGCCCGCAGTCAGAGTGTTTCCGCTGATCTGGGTCAGCGCCGGCGCCGTGAAGGTGTCGGTCTTATTGATGGTCAGAGTACCGGTGTTGCTGAAACTGGCGGCAGTGGTGGAAACCGCGGTGCTCGTGCCCGCGATGGTCAGGCTGGCGGTGTTGGAAGCCAGCGCGCTCAGAGCATTCACACTGTTGGAATTGATGGTGCCGCCCTCCAGCGTCAGGTTGGCTGAGTTGGTGGTAACGGTGATGCCGCTGGTGGTCAGATCAAGGTTGCCGGCCAGAACGTAAGTTCCACCCGACAGCGTGCCGCTGCTGATCTGCGTCAGATTGCCAGCCGTGAAGCTGTCGTTCTTATTGACGGTCAGTGTGCCGGTGTTGCTGAAGCTGGCCGCGCTGGTGACAACGTTCTTGCCAGTGCCTCCGATGGTCAGGCTGTTGGTGTTGGCGGCCAGCGCACTTAGGGCGTTGACGCCGGCAGACTTGATGGTGCCGCCCTCCAGCGTCAAGTTGGCCGAGTTGGTGGTGACGGTGATGCCGCTGGTGGTCAGATTCAGATTGCCGGCCAGAACGTAGGTTCCGCCCGTCAGCGTGCCGCTGCTGATCTGAGTCAAGGCCTTGGCTGTGAAGCTATCCCCGCCGTTGATGGTCAGCGTGCCGGTATTGCTGAAGCTGGCCGCTGTGGTCGCAATATTATTGGCCGTCCCCGCGATCGTCAGCTTGCCGGGGTTGTTGGCCAGGTGGGCCAGGGCGCTGGTGGCATTCGCATTCTCAATGGTGCCGCCTGCCAGCGTCAGGTTGGCCGCGTTGGTGGTGATGTTCTTGGTGGCGCCGGTCAGGTTCAGGTTGGCATCCAGCACGTAGGTTCCCGCCGTCAGTGTTCCGCCGCCATTGATCTGGGTCAGCGAACCTACGCTAAAGCTCTCACCCGCGAGGATGGTGAGTGAGCCAGCGTTGCTGAAGCTGCCCGCGTCGGTGAAGGCCACACCGCCGATGGTCAGCGCGCCGGCCGACGTTATGCTGGTCAGGCCGTTCAGGGCGTTGGCGTTGCCGTTGTTGGAGTTGATGATCTGGCTGCCGCCTTCCTCGGTAACGTTCGCGGCCAGGGTGGTGATTCCGCCGCTAGAGCCGAGAGGCAGAGTGAGGTTGCCTCCGTTGGCGATGTAGGTGCCACCGGTCAGGGTGTTGGTGCCGCTGTTGTAATTCAAGAAGGAGTTCGCGGGGCCTGTCACAACCAGGCCGCCAGTGCCTGTCGCCTCGAAGGTGCCAGTGTTGTTGACGGTGCCGCTGACAAAGATCGCTAGAGTGTTGGCCTGGTTCGCCAGAATAGTGCCCGAGTTGACCAGGCTCATCTGGTCATCACCCAGGTGTCCCGCGCCTTCGATCGTGCTGGCATTGGTGAGAACGTCGCTTCCGGACTGACCAAAGATGTAGTTGTTCGCGTTGTTCGACATAACCAGCGTACCCGTGCCCTTGAGGGTGACGTTGCCGCTGAGCAAGATTTCCGTGGTGTTGTTGCTCGAATTCTCGTTGAGCGTGCCGTTGTTGGTGATGGTTCCTACCAGGTTCAGCGTCGAATTGTTATTCACATTGAAGGTGGAGGCATTGGTCAAGCCGCTCAGCGTGGCGGTGTTGGTGTCGGAGAATGTTCCCGCCCCGGTCAGCGATCCACCGGTCACGGTGACGCCGTTCACCAGAGTCACGCCGGAACCAGTTCCGGCCATGATTGTGCCTGCGCCGGTATTGGTGACCGTGTCTCCGTTGAAAATCATGGTTCCGCCGTTCGTCGCTTCCATGGTTGCGGTATTGGTGGTGCCGCCGCTGGGATTAATCGTCAAAGAATTCGCCACATTGGCATCGATGATGCCATTGTTCGCCAGCACCATTTGGTTATCGCCGATAACGCCTGCGCCCTGAATGGTCTGCGTATTCGCAACCGTCAGAACGTCAGTGCCAGCGCCGCCAAAAACGTAGTTGTTAATGTTGTTCGACATCGTAACGACGCCGGTGCCGTTAAGCGCGACATTGCCGCTCAGAACCAGTTCGGTGTTGTTATTGCTAGAACCCACGGAAATTGTGCCGTTGTTCACGATGGTTCCAACCACGGTGAGAGCCGTGTTGTTCTCGATGTTTACCGTGCCGGTCACGGTAAGCCCGCTCAAGGTTGCGTTATTCAATACGTTAAAACTTCCAAACTGGTTGGAGCTAAGCGTACCGCCCGTAATCGTGACGCTGTTCTCCAGATTCACAGTTGCGCCATTGCCGGCTCCGGTGGTGCCGTTGGCCTCAATGTTTGCGCCGGTATTGGTGATGGTGCTTCCAGAAAGATTCAACGTTCCGGTAGAGGTCGCTTCCAGGATCCCGGTATTGGTGGTGCCACCGCTGGGGTTGATGGTCAACGAGTTTGTCTGGTTCGCCTGGATCGTCCCGTTATTCACCAAAATCAACTGGTTGTCGCCGATGACGCCCGAGCCCTGAATGGTTTCCTGATTAATAAAGGTGTCGGTTCCGGCAGCACCGAAAATGTAGTTGTTGGTGTTGTTTGACATCACCAGCGTTCCGGTTCCGCTCAGGGTTGCGCTGGATCCGCCCGCACCTGCAACCACCAGTTCGGTAGCGCTGTTGCTGGAGAGCAGTGAAATGGTGCCGTTGTTGACGATGGAGCTCTTGATATCCAGAGCCGTATTGTTCAGGACATTCAGGCTAGATCCGGCAACCACGATGACTGCGCCGACGCTAGTCGAGCCGTCCAAGGTGGCCGTGGCCGTGTTCTGAATCACGCCGCCATTTTCCGACTGGAGCGTGCCGCCGACGATGGTGGCGCTGGAATTCAAATTCACCGTGCCGCCGTTGGCCAGGATCAGACCGCTGGTGCTGCCGACTTTATTGGTATAGGTTCCGTTATTCAGGTTGAGCGTGCCGCCTGCAGTGGCTTCCATGAGGCCGGTGTTGGTAACACCACCGATGGAGGGATTCATCGAGAGAGCGTTGGGCTGATTCGCATCGATGGTGCCCAGGCTGGTGTTGTCGACGATGAGTTGGCCGTTGCCGAAATTGCCTGATCCGGAAATGATGATGTTATTCGTAAGAACTTCAGTGCCGCTGCCGGAGGCTCCCAAGATGTAGTTATTGGTGTTGTTGGACAGGGTCAGCGTGCCGGTGCCGTTAAGTGTAACGTTGCCGCTGATCTGCAACTCCGTGGTGTTGTTGCTGGAGGCCAGGTTGATGTTGCCGTTGTTGACGATGGTGCCGATCACGATGGTGGTGGAATTGTTATCTACCTGGTAGTTGCCGTTGTTGGTCAGATTTTCGAGGGTGGCAACCTGGCCGCTTTCGGTGTGGATCAGGCCGGTTCCGGAGGTTGAGAGAACACCGCCGTTAATGGTAACCGCCGTCAAATCCACAGCCGAACCGGTAGCGGCGGTAATGGTCCCGTTCGTGTTTGTGACGGTGCTACCGTCCAGAACCAGGGTGCCGCCAGCGGTTGCCTCCAGCGTCTTATTATTCGTGGTGCCGCTGGCCTGAATATAGAGCAGGTTCGGTTGGTTTGCGTCGATCACGCCGTTGTTGACCAGCCCCATATCCGCTGTACCGTAGGTGCCACCGATGATACCCGCGCCCGAAATGGTTTGCTGCCCGCCGACCGTCAGCGTGTTCGACGATCCGACTCCATAAATGTAGTTGTTGGCGTTGTTGGTCATGGTCACCGTGCCGGTGCCATTCAAAGAGACACTGCCGTTGATCCCGAGTGCCGTGAAGTTATTGGTTGACTGCACGTTCATGTTGCCGTTGTTGGTAATGGTGCCAACCAGGTTGGTGGTGGAGTTATTATCCACCTGATAATTGCCGGCATTGGTCAAAGTGGTCAGCGTAGCAGTCTGTCCGCTCGTGGTATGAATCAGGCCGCTTCCCGAAGTGTTCAGGACGCCGCCACTGACGTTTACGCCACCCTGCAACTGCACATCGGAACCGCTCGACAAGATGTTGCCTGCGCCGGTTTGCGTGACCGTGCTGCCGTACAGAATCAAGGTTCCGGTGGTCGCTTCGAGAGTGCCGGTGTTGGTGGTGCCGCCGCTGGTCTGAATGTAAAGAGGGTTCTGCTGGATAGCGTCGATGGTACCGTTGTTGATCAGCGTCAAACTGGCTCCCACGCCTGGCTCGTAGCCGATGTCTCCCGAACCCGAGAACTTCTGGCCGCTCCCGATGGTGAGTGTGTCAGTACCCGCGGCGCCAAAAACCCAGTTGTTGGCGTTATTGGAAGTGGTGATAGTCCCGGTACCGGCGAGTGTGCCATTCCCGGTACTGAGCTCGAGCGCGGTTTCATTGTTGGAAGAGGCAAGGTTTATGTTGCCGTTGTTTGTGATGGTGCCAATCAGGTTGGTGGTTGAATTGTTATCCATCTGATAATTGCTGCCACTGCTGATGGTCAGATTTTCCAGGGTGGCAGCCTGCCCGCCGATGCTGTGGATAAGGCCAGTGCCCGTGGTGGTAAGCGTGCCGCCGTTTATGGTCACGCCGCTCTGCAATTGCACATCGGAACCCGTCGACTTTATTGTGCCGCTCGTATTGTTAATGGCGATAGTCCCGCCGTTTCCGTAGAGGATCAGCGTGCCGGTGGTCGCTTCAAGCGTTCCGGTATTGGTAGTGCCGCCGTTGGCGTCGACGTAGAGAACATTCGGCTGGGTCGCATCGATGGTACCGCTGTTTATCAGCGTCATCGTGCCGTTGCCAATATTCCCCGAACCCTGGATCGTGCTCGTGCTCGAGTTGGTAAGGGTGTCGGCAGTAGCGGCGCCAGTAATCAAGTTGTTGGCGTTGTTGCTCATGTTCAGCGTGCCCGTGCCGCTGAGGGTGACCGCGGCGACGCCGACGACAAGTTCAGTGGTGTTGTTGGACGAATTCAGGTTGATCTGACCATTGTTGGTGATGTTGCCGCTCATGGTCAGACTGGTGTTGTTGTTGATGTTCAGGATGTCGCCCGAATTACTCAGGGTGAGCGTGCCAGCCGATTCGGCGGCGCCGGTACTCACGGTTGCCGAGCTGAGGCCAATAGTCACGGCATCGCCGCTGTTGGGTACGCCCGCGCTCCAGTTGCCGGAGGTGTCCCAGCTGCCGCTGGTGCCCCCCTGCCAAGTATCTGTCGTCAGAGGCGGCGGCGCGCCCGGAGTCTTTGCCCGTGCCACAGCGACGCTGCCGACTGCGGGCGGGTGCTGCTTCGAGAGCTTGCCCTTCGATCCTTTAGCGGCTTCTGCCGAGGCCAGAGGGTTGAGGCTGAGAAGGGCTGCGAGCAGGCAAAGGACAGTAATCCACAGAGTGACTACGCGAGAGGACGCTGGGCGCATGGAAGACTCCATCGGGCAGATTCAGTTGCACATCGGCAAACGTTGATCTTGTTCTTGGTTCCCTACAACTGGAAGCGTAGTACCACGAAACACTGTGCGCACCCGGATGGGCCCGCAGAGAGGGCGAACGCATGATAGCCGAGGCACAGCGGTTGTCAAGATGAAAAATCTTGCAGCCCTCGCTGCCAGCCATTCCACCCCACTCTTGGATCCCGTGGCCCAGAGTGTCTTAACTCCTCCGAGCCTTCGCCACCGTCCTAACCGTCCGCGATGGCCTACTGCGCCCACACTTCCGGTAGCACCATGTGTTGATAAGCTAGCGTGGCCAGGCAACGCAAGGGACAAGACGGGGCAACTCGGGACATTTCGGGACATCGCTGAAAAATGCGCAGGAACAGCCGTTCAATTTTTCGATTCAGGCAACTCTCGTAAGCAGCACTTCGTCGCGTTCGTGTGTGCAATTTTCTGCAATTCACTGTTACAATTCCGGCAACGAATTCGGACGGGCGGCTCGATTCCCTGGAGGCATGGGTGAGCATTCTACGAATGCTCGCACCCGAGGAGGACCATTCACAAATGAACAGTAAGTCTCGCTTTCTCAGTTCCTGCTTTCTGGCCGCCGCCCTGGTGTCTTCGGTTTTGGGCACGGCTTGCGCCGAGCACCACTACCGCGTCTATGACCCCTACTACAGCGACTACCATGTCTGGAACGACAACGAGGTGGTCTTTTACCGACAGTGGGCCCGCGAAAACCACCGCGATGAGCACCGGGACTTTCGCAAGCTGCCGCCCGAGGAACAGAAGGAGTACTGGACCTGGCGGCATGGCCATGGGGACCACGACCACCACTAGATAGACGCCAAGCTTCGGTCCGGCAGGCGAGCGCGGATGCGCTCGCCTGCTCGATCATTCTGAGGGAACCCCGAACCGCCGAGCTTTGGGCTTGCGGGCCTTCAAGGCTTGAAGATTCAGTGTCTCCGCGGCGCTGAACTCCTCCTTGTGTTCTAATTCCTGTCGGCTCATCCCAAAGGAAACCGATGCCATGCCAAGAAAACTCAGGCTGAGACTGTCTTGTTCTCTTGCCGCCGCCGCAATCCTGATGGTCTCCTGTGGCGTCTCGCTCCAGGCCCAAGTTGCGCCGGCTGATCTGGATTCCTACGTTGCCAATTCCATGAAGACCTTCGACGTGCCGGGCTTGGCGGTGGCCATCGTGAAAGATGGCAAGATCGTGGTCGCAAAAGGCTACGGTGTGCGCAAACTGGGCGACCCCACGCCGGTCGACGAACACACCATGTTTGGCATTGGATCGAATACCAAGGCATTCACCACGGCCGCGCTGGCTGGGTTGGTGGATGCCGGCAAGCTTTCCTGGGACGATCCGGTCTACCAGAGGCTTCCCGGCTTCGTGATGTATGACCCATACGTTTCTCACGAGATGACCATCCGCGATCTGCTCACCCACCGCAGCGGCATGGGACTGGGCGAAGGCGATCTGCTGTTCTGGCCGCCGTCTACGTATACGCGCGAGGAGATCATCTACAAGCTGCGCTTCATGAGGCCGGCCTCCAGTTTCCGCAGCCATTATGCTTACGACAGCTTGCTCTACATGACGGCCGGGCAGATCATTCCCGCCGTGACCGGCGTCTCCTGGGATGATTACATCCGCCAGCACATCTTCGAGCCGCTGGGCATGAACAACTCTAACGTCAGCAACGCGGCTTTCAAGCCCGGCGATAACCGCGCGTTCCCGCATTCGCGCCTGGATGGGAAACTGCAAGTCATCCATTTTGAAGTGCTCGACAACGCAGGACCGGCGGGCGCCATCAATTCGTGTGCGGCAGACATGGCGAAATGGGTGCAGTTGCAGCTTAATCGCGGAAAGTTCGTCAATCATGAGGGACGCTTGATCAGCGAGCAGCAATCGAGAGAGATGTGGTCGCCGCAGACGATTCTTCCCATCCACGACCCTCCGCCGCCTTTGGCGGGACTGAAAGCAAATTTCGCGGACTACGCCTTGGGCTGGGCCTTGCGCGACTATCACGGACGCAAACTTGTCGGACACACCGGCGGCGTGGCCGGCTTTGTTTCGCGCGTGATGCTGGTGCCACAAGAAAATCTGGGAGTTGTGGTGCTCACCAACGCCGAGGAAGACGGGGCCTTCGATGCCATCCTTTATCACGTGCTGGATCACTACTTCGGCTTGCCTCCTACAGACTGGATTGCCGCTTTCAAATCTGTCGAAGATGCGCAGGAAAAAGAAGCCGCAGAAACTATGAAGAAAGCGGAAGGTGGACGCGCGGCTGATTCCAAGCCTTCCCTGCCCCTCGAGAAATATGCCGGTGCCTACAGCGACGCCTGGTATGGTTCCATCACTATCCGCACGGAAAACAGCCGCCTGGTCATCACCTTCGATCACACTCCCACCATGATCGGCGACTTGCAGCACTGGCAGTACGACACGTTCAAAGCACACTGGCGCGTTCGCACCATCGAAGACGCCTTCGTCACGTTCACTCTGAAGCCGGACGGCAGCATTGAAAGCGCGAAGATGGCCGCCGTTTCTCCGCTGGCTGATTTCAGTTTCGACTATCAGGATTTGCTGCTCAAACCGGTGGGGAGAAAACCGCAGCCGGTGACCGCCGAAGGCTCCATCCCGCCGCACCGGACCGCGGAGGCCGAAGTCCAGGCCCACAGCACCGAACTACGCCAGGAACTTGGATTGTTCGACCTGGTGCTGGCGCAGATTCTTCTCGTCATCGTGCTGGATTTTTTCGGCACCGCGGCCAAGGCGGGCTCCGCGCATGTCGTCTTCTGGTTGGTTGCTTTTGTCCTGTTTTTCATCCCGCTCGCGATGGTGGTGGCGCATTTGAATCGCCGCATGCCGCTAGAGGGTGGCTTGTATGAGTGGGCACGTCTGGCGTTCGGCGATCAGATCGGCTTCCTGGTGGCGTGGAATCTTTGGCTTTTCGTGATGCTGTATGTGGCCGTGATCGGCCTGGTTACGACCACGTTTGTGGCCTACGCGCTTGGCCCGGCCGCGGAATGGATCGCTTCCAGCCGGTGGCTCATCCTCACGGTCTCTTTCGGGTTGATCGCAGCGATGATGTTGCTGGCTGCGCTTGGGCTGCGTGTGGGCAAATGGTTGAGTAACGCGGGCAGTATTGCGACGCTGATCACGCTGGCGGTGCTTATTGCGACTCCGCCTCTGAACCTGTGGCGTGGGACGCTCTCCGAATATCACCCGCTTCGGCTGGTTATGCCGCCGCTCACCATCTTCAGCCTCAGCGTCTTCGCCAAGATGATGTTCGGCGCGCTCAGCGGCTTCGAATATGTCGCTATCTTTGCCGGCGAGAGCCGCAATCCGGGGCGCAACCTCGCCCGTTCGGTCCTCATTACGGCGCCATTTATCGCGCTCATCTATATCTTCGCCACCAGTTCGATTCTGGCGTTCGTCGGGCCCGAGGCTGTGGACGTGGTCGGCCCCATCCCGCAGGCTTTGCGCCTGGGCTCGCGTGCTTTCGGATTCGCCGGCTTCATCGTTCCACTGGCCATCGTGTTGCTCTTCATCAATTACCCAACATCATTCAGCGTGTATTTCAGTGCCAGTGCGCGGCTCCCTATGGTCGCGGGATGGGACCATTTGCTGCCCGACTGGTTCACGCGCCTGCACGCCAAATATAAGACCCCGGTCAACTCGATTCTTTTCCTGGGAGCGGTGACGCTGGCCGGCAGCGCGGCAGCGCTCATCGGAGTCGGCCCGCAGGAAGCGTACGAACTATTGCTGACGTGGGCCTTCACGTTCTACGCCATCGCTTATCTTGCCATGTTCGCCATTCCCTTTCTGTCGCCGAAAGAGCGCGGGTTGCGGCCGGGATGGTGGCTGCGCATGGCTGCGGTCTCGGGATTCCTGATGACCCTGCTTTACGTGGTGCTCTCAATTTTCCCCATCATCGATGTCGCAAGCTCGTGGGGTTATTCGTTCAAAATTGCTGGCGTTGTCCTGGGCGCAAATTTCCTCGGCTGGGCAATCTATCTCGCGGGACAACGAAAGAGACGGCACGCGCTCACCTGAGTTTTCTCATTCCAAATTGCCATCTGGATCAATCACAACAAGCTGTGACGTAACGCAGGTCCGGCGGCCCGATCGAGTGATATTCCTGACATGCCCGTATGTCTGGGATCACAGCATCCCTTTCGCCCAAATCGCAATATGGGAGGGGCGAAGGAGGGTGCACAGTATGAAACGTGTGCTGCTTTGCGGCTTTATGATTTTTACTTTTTGTCTGCCGATTTTGGCGCAGCAGACCGATATCAACCGCTATACCTTGTTTACCGGCTTCGACTACATGATCAGCCCATCCCGCAATCTTACGGAGCGCGGCTTCGAAAGCGATTTCGGCGTCACCGTGAGGCCATGGCTGGGGCTGGGCGGAGATTTCAGCGCTATCGGCAGTGACGTCATCAGTGGCGCCGGCACCATCAACGGGAGCGAGACCGTGTACGCGCCGGCGGTGACGGCAGCCGGCGGAAACCCAAGCACTATCGGCGTGCCGTTCACGTCGACCTCTTATACCTTTGCCGTAGGTCCACAGTTCTATCTGCGCAAGTGGGAGAAGGTCACTTTCTTTGCCCGTCCTGGCTTCGGCGGAATCCACGAGAAAGCGAACATTAGCTTTCCGGCGTACTTGGCACCATTGTTTGGGGAATTGCAGATTCCGCTCCCCAGCGCTCACCAGACAGATACTCAGCTGTTCTTCGGTCTGGGCGGCGGTTTCGACATCAACGTGTCGCGGCCAGTCGCGGTGCGGTTTGCCGCGGACTGGGTGAATACTCATCTGTTCTCCAATTTGCTGACCAACCGGCAAAACTATTTGCGGCTCTCGGTTGGCCCGACTTTTCGCTGGGGCAGATTGAAGTAGCCGTTCTCAGTTGGTGAGATCGCCGGCCTACGGCAGTCCTGCAATATCCAGGACATAGTTCTGGGGGTGGCGGAATGAGAACCGACGGTCACAACAAACTCACAGCGAGAAGGCGTTTTGCTTGGCCGGATTCGAGGTCGTTGCTACACTAGCGACAAACCCTGTGTCGCACAACATTCATGCCGATTGATACGCCTTCTCAGGACGAAACCCTGCAATATATTCCCGACAGTGAAGCCCGTTACCGCCTGCTTTTTGAAAACAGCATGGACGGGATTCTACTGACGTCGCCGGACGGGAGGATTTTCGACGCCAACCCCAGCGCCTGTTCCATCCTCGGTCGGACGCGGGAGCAGATCATTGCGGCTGGGCGAGACGGCCTAATCGATACATCCGATCCCAATCTGCCTCGCCTGATTGAAGAACGGAAACTTACGGGCAACGCCCACGGCGAGCTGGTGGCGCGGCACCCTGACGGAACACTATTTCCCATTGAGATGTCTTCGGTCGTCTTTCCCGATGCCAGGGGGAACCAGTTTACTTGCATGATCCTGCGCGACATCAGCCGCAGAAAACAGGCCGAGGCCGAACGGGAGCGGTTGATCGCGGAACTCCAAGAAGCTCTCGGCAAAGTAAAGTTGCTGAGCGGCCTGTTGTCCATCTGTGCGTCCTGCAAGAAAATCCGTGACGAGCAAGGGCACTGGGAGCATCTTGAGATTTACATCCGCAATCGGTCTGCCGCCGATTTCAGCCACGGCTTGTGCCCGGAGTGCATCCAGAAGCTTTATCCCCAATCCTCGCAGCCCTGAGGCCTGTGCCCGCCCTCAGCGCAGAAACACGTGGGCCGCATCCTCTACGTGAATGTTTGATTTGCGCCGCGCGCCAGTCGCCACGTTATAGGCGACCAGTTGATGCCCCTCTACGATGAGGATCTCCTTGTCGTTGATCCAGCCCACCAGGGTGACATGGGGCAGAAATGCGATGCGTCGCGGAGAGCTCTCAACACTCTTCACTTCGACCGCCGGTAGATCCAGCAGAGCCTTGCGAATGCGCTGGGCCTCTTCGGGGCTGGCCTGGCCTTGCTCGGCCAGTTGAATCGGCTTGTTGGGCTGAGTGGTCGCGACGATGGTGAATGCCACCGAACTGAGATCCGGGGACAGCTTGCCGTTCTGGGTGTAGAAACTTACGTCGTAGTCGGAGTTGTTGTACGCGGCCAGTTCATCGAACAGGGGGAATGTCTTGCCGTGGAGACGCAGCAGAGCTTGATCATCGCTCTCATTGGCCCATCCGCAGCAAGCAGTGTCGGGAACGGCTTCCAGAATGGCGCCGGTGTTCGCGGCGTCCAATACGCGCCGCAGAGGGGGATCGAGTGGCGTCGCCGTCCATTTGCCGGAGCCTTCCTCGTACAGAGAGGTCGTCTTGTAGATTGGCTGAGTTTGTCCGGCTACGAATTGCGTCAACAGAAAAAACTTGTCCACTCCATCCTCGGGAATCCACGTGTCGCCGTAAGGACAGGTCTCTTCACAGCCACCTGTTGGACATGAACAATCGGGAAACGGGATCGAGCCTATGTCCTGACGCGCTGCCCCGGTGAGATCGGTGCGCCAGCTTTGCCATGTTGTTTTGGTGAAGAGATCGACGCCGTCGCGCTGCAGGCGGCGCGCCTGATTGGAAAACCAGTAGAGGCGCGCCCCATCAGCCGAGAGAAAAGGCAAGGGCGCCGATTCGGCGATGGCCAGATTCGATCCCGTGGTGGACGTGGTGCGAGTGACCTCGCGCGTGAGATTGGCAGCCGTGCGGCCGTCCCAGAACCAGACTTTTCGCTCGTCCGTGAGATCACCTTCCGCGAGCGGCAAAGCCACGGGTGCGGCATACAGCATTTGCCCGAGATGATTGACCGAATAGTTCTGCGGGAAGGCCACGGCCTCCGCCGGAACCTTTACCGTTTGCCTGGTGGCAAACGTTGCGGAATTGTACTCGACCGCTTCGCCGGGTGGGGTTAAAACCCATAGGCGCTTATTCCGCGCGGCCAATGAAACAGTGAGCAGATACACGACGCAGAATATGGAGATCAGTCTTCGCATGAAGTTAGCATCCTAGACAACAATGCCTGCATGATTGTAAATGGTGGACTCGCTGGCTCCGTGGCTCTTGCGTACAATGGATGCTTATCCAGATGAGCACACATCCCGAGAATCCCATGACAACTACATCCACTCCTGCTGTCCGCCCGCACCCCGCTTCCGCCGAGATTCCCGCCGTACCGCTGACCACCGAAGGCTACAGCGTTCTGCACCAGATGATGCGTTTCCGCTGGACGGCCTGGCGAGCCCTGCCCGAAGCGACACGATCGGCGATCGCTCAGGAAGGCGCGGCGGCGCTGGGCGAAATGGAAAAGAACTCCGGCGGGCAATCGGCGTTGTTCTCGCTGATCGGCCACAAAGGCGACCTGATGCTGGTACACTTCCGCAACTCGTTCACCGATCTTAACCAGGCGGAACTCAAGTTGGCCGGCTTGCGACTCAGCGACTACCTCGAACCCACGTCGTCCTATCTCTCCATCATCGAACTCGGGCTGTACGATTCAACCTTGAAAATTTACAAAGAACTAACCGACCAGGGTATTCAGCCGCACTCCGATCAGTGGAAGGCTGAGATCGAATGCAAGCTCAATCGCCACCGGGAGGCGATGCATCCGCGGCTGTTTCCGGAGATTCCGCCCAACCGCTACATCTGCTTCTATCCGATGGACCGGCGGCGCGGCGAAGACAAGAACTGGTACACGCTGCCCATCGAAGAGCGCGCCCGACAGATGGGCGAGCACGGCCTCGTCGGCCGCCGCTACGCCGGCGAAGTGAAACAGATCATCACCGGCTCGATTGGCTTTGACGATTGGGAGTGGGGCGTCGATTTGTTTGCCGACGATCCGCTGGTCTTCAAGAAGCTGATTTACGAAATGCGCTTCGATCACGTCAGCGCCGTGTACGCGCTGTTCGGACAGTTCTATGTAGGAGTGCGCTGCCCGGCTGCGCAATTGGAAAAACTGCTGAGCGGAGAACTGCCGAAGTAACAAACCGTATCCACCACGGAGGCACGGAGTCGCAGAGAAAACCCTTTTGGGGACTTGCCCTTTCTCCGTGGCTCGGTGTCTCCGTGGTGATTTAATTCATAATTGGAGAACCTATGGCAACGCTGGGACTCATCGAATACAAAGACGCCAGCCCGGAAGTTCGCGCCGTTTATGACGACATCATGGCCACACGCAAGACCGACTGGATCAACAATTTCTGGAAGGCGATCGCACACGATCCCGCCACGCTGAAGCGCACCTGGGAGGATGTCAAGCAGATCATGGCTCCCGGAGCGATCGATGCGGTAACCAAGGAAATGATCTATGTCGCGGTGAGCGTGACCAACCAGTGCGGGTATTGCATTGCCGCCCACACGGTTTCGGCGCAGAAGAAAGGCATGACCGACGCCATGTTCAAGGAGTTGATGGCGGTCGTGGGCATGGCTAACGAGAACAACAAGATGGTCACCGGGTATCAGGTAGAGATCGACGAGCAGTTCAAGAACGGTCGTTAGTCGATGGCCGTTAGTCGTTCGCTCAACGGGGTGCTTTCTTCTTCGCCGCGCTCCCGTGCGGAAACGTGTGTTCACACTGCTTCATATCCACTTTCCGCCCGCGAAAGCGCACTCCCTCGGCTTCCAACCGCAGCCGCTGCTCAATGGCTGAGTCGCCGCGCAATTTGATCTCTCCGCCCGCGCCTAGCACGCGCTGCCAGGGCAATCCGAAGCTGCGGTGCAGGACTTTCGCCACCTGCCGCGCCGCTCCTGGAAGTCCAGCAGCTCGGGCGACCGCTCCGTAGGTGGACACTTTGCCCTGGGGAATGCGCCGAATCGCGGCCTCGATGCGCAACCGCACCTTCGAAGATTGATCGGGACGTCCCCTGACTCCGCGGTTTCTTGATTTCTTGCTTCCCTTCTTCACAACCTAATCCAGCCCACGCGAATCAGCCACAGCGATCCCACCAAGACCAGCAGCCACAATATTATGCCTTGCAATAGCGGGCGATGCCCCACGCGTTTGATGGTCGCCACCGAGATGCCGCTGCCGATTAAGAACAAAGTCGCGGTCAATCCAACCTTCGCAACCTTCACCGCGATAGCGTAGGCATGTGCACCCGCCGGAAGATATGTATTGCAGACCGCCGCGAGGCAGAACAAGCCGATGAACCATGGCCACTGAATCTTCGCCTTGGCGCCGCGCACTATGGCGGTCCCGACAGAGAGTGGAACAATCCACAATGCGCGCGCCAATTTCACCGTGGTCGCGACGGCCAGCGCTTCGGCTCCATATTTCGCCGCAGCGCCCACCACCGAACTGGTGTCATGAATGGCCAGTGCAGCCCACAGTCCAAACTGCGATTGCGTCAGCTTGATCGCCGCGCCAATGGCAGGGAAAATCAGAAGCGCCACTGAATTCAGTACGAAAACGGTGCCCAAAGCCACAGCCATCTCTTCATCACTGGCCTGTGTGATGGGACCGACGGCAGCGATGGCGCTGCCGCCACAAATCGCCGTGCCGGTAGAGATCAGAAATGCCGGCACGCGCTGCACGCCCAGCAGCGTTCCCAATCCCATGCCCACGAGCAGCGCGAAGCTGATACCCAGCATGGTGTAGACGAAGCCGCTGCGCCCCGCGTGCACAACCTGGTGCAGGTTCATTCCGAAACCGAGTCCGACAACCGAAGCCTGCAGCAGGAGCTTGGAATACTTCTTGGCTTCGCGGCCGTAGGGATGAGCGAGCGCCAGACCAAACACCAATCCCATCGCCAGCGCCACCGGCGGAGACACGAAGCCGCTGGCACTCACCAGCAGGCACAGAAGAAAGATGATGCGAGGGAGCATTCGAGAAGAGCCCGGCGCGGTGCGGCGTTCATGGGGCAGATTTCACGCCTCTCATGAGCACCGCCTGGGGCCGGGCTAAGCCGCCTTGCGGAAGGATTCGATGGCTTCCGCCTCTGAGTTGTATACATCGAAAACCGTGAGCAGCTTGGTGACCTGCAGCAGATCGCCCACGCGTTTGGTCAAGTTCGTCAGTTTGATCGTGCCGCCCGCGTTTTGTGCGGTAGTGCGGAGGGCCACCAGCGTGCCCAGTCCGCCGGAATCGATGTAATTAATCTCGCCCAGATTCAGCACGATGCGATTGTTCTCCGACACGGCCTTCTTGACCGTGTCGCGCAGCAGCGAAGACTCTTCGCCAAACACAATTCGGCCGCTGCAATCCACCACCAGAATTCCGTCTTTCGTTTTAGTTGCCAGTTTCAGTTGCATAACGCTCCTTTTGCGGCGGCCCAAGCCACATTTCGCTGGGACCAGCCCGCTTCCGCGCTCAGGTGATTCATCAGCCTATCGCTTGCACGGCGGGTTTAGCAAGCTGCCGAGCTTCGCCGGCGAGGGTATAGTTGCAGTACCGTGATTTCACCGGGACAGGCAAGAGGTGTTCTATGCAACGCCGATCATTTCTAAAGGGCGCGGGAGTTGTTACCGTCACAGTTGTGGGCGGCGGAGTCTGGCGCGCCTACGACCAGGGCGTGTTCAGTGTGGGCGAAGGACCGGCTTACGAACCATGGAAAGACTGGCGCAAAGACTCGGACGACGGGGCACTCGCCCTGGTGCGGGCCGCAATCCTGGCCGCCAGCCCGCACAACACGCAGCCCTGGCTTTTCAAGGTAACGAATTCTTCGATCGAGTTGTACATCGACACCCAGAGAAACGTTGGGGCGCTCGATCCTTATTTGCGGGAAGAGCACATCGGGATGGGCTGCGCTTTGGAGAACCTGACGCTGGCTGCTGCCGTCAGTAGCTACCAGACCACCGTCACGCTACTTCCGGGAAAACTGGGGCCGATTCCCACCGAACCCACGCCGAAGCTCGTGGCCCGCGTTGATCTGGCCCCGGGCAAACGCGAGGCAAGCGAATTGTACGACGCGATCCCGCTGCGCCATACCAATCGCAGCGCCTACCTCCCGCAGAAACCGATCCCGCCTGCATTCATCGATGCGCTGAGCCGCCTGGCTGACGGCGAAAACGATGTCAGGATTTTTCTTTTCACAGCGGAGGCGGAACGAAAAAAGATCGTGGAAATCAGCTCCGCGGCGAACGATGAAGTCTATTCCGATCCAGAGGTGAAGCGTGGCAGCGACCGATGGATTCGGATTCACTGGAGTGATGTCCAGAAATTTCGCGATGGCCTTACGATTGATGCCGCCGGGCTGCCCCCCATCGCGACCGGAATCGCAAAGATGATGCCGTTGTGGATGCTGCGCTGGGCTTCGACGAAAACGCCAAAGAATGGTTATTCGAACCTGATGCTGAGTGCGCCTCTGATTGGCATCATCGCAGTGCATGACCGTTACGACCAGGAGCACTGTCTGCGCGCAGGGCGCATGTGGCAGAGGGCACACTTGCTGGCCACAGCTCGCGGCCTGGCCGGACGCCCTTGCAATGAGGCAGTGGAACTGATCGACCACGAGAAGATGTTGGGAAAACAGGCCAAGCGAGCGGCAATGCTCGGCGAAATCGTCGGTGACCCCGCTTGGCAGCCAACCTTTGTTTTCTACATGGGCTATCCGACACTGGCCGCGCGAACCAGCCCGCGGCGGCCGGTGGAGAAGGTGGTTGTGTGACGGGGGCTGGCGCCGCGCGTCCTGCCTCTCATCACGTATAATCGTCTTTTCCTGCTCATGAGCTACACCGTCCTGGCGCGCAAATATCGTCCGCAGAAATTCTCCGAGGTGATCGGACAAGAGCACGTCACCCGTACGCTGCAGAATGCCCTCGAACAGGGACGCACCGCCCACGGCTACATTTTCAGCGGTCATCGCGGCATCGGAAAAACCACGGTGGCGCGCATTCTGGCTGCGGCCTTGAATTGCCGCTCGTCCAACAAGCCAGTCGCGGAGCCTTGCGGCATTTGTGAATCCTGCACCGAAATTCGCGCCGGGAACGCCGTGGACGTGATCGAGATCGACGCGGCCACCAATCGCGGCATTGACGAGATCCGCGAACTGCGCGAGGCCGCGCGCTACCGCCCGGCTCGCGATCGCTTCAAGATCTATATCCTCGACGAAGCCCACCAGATTACCGACGCGGCCTTCAATGCGCTGCTCAAGACGCTGGAAGAGCCTCCCGACCACATCGTTTTCATGCTGGCGACCACGCAACCGGAGGACATTCCGCAGACGATTCGTTCGCGCTGCCAGCATTTCAGTTTCCGCGCCGTGAAGTTCGACGACATCGTCGGCCAACTGCGCGACCTCGTCGGACGGGAGAACATCGAAGCCGACAACGATGCTCTCGCCTTGCTGGCAGAGGCTGGCGACGGCTCTATGCGCGATGCGCTCTCGATCCTCGACCAGGCGATTGCGTCGTCCAGCGGAAAGCTCACGGCCGATTCCGTGCGCAACTTGGTCGGCGCCGCTCCCGCGCACATTCTCGAAGAAGTGATGCGGGCGGTGGCCAGGGGCGAAAGCCAGGAAGTGCTGCGGCAAGTCGACCACCTCATCAGCGAAGGCCACAGCGCGACGCACTTCGCGCGCCAGATGGTGCGCTTCCTGCGCAATGCCACGGTTGCCAAGATTGCGGGTAAGGACTCTTCCCTGCTGCAGATATCAAGTGAAGAACGCGAGCGCGTGGAGCGAGTCGCGGAATTGTTCGGCGAAGAGGATCTCACGCGCCATCTGCAGATCATGCTGCGCACGCACGGCGAACTGGGATACAAGCAAGAGCAGCGCTTCCATCTGGAGCTTGGCCTGCTGAAGATGGCGCACGCGCAGCGCCTGCTGCCGATCGAGCAACTGCTCAGCGACGTGGCCGCTTCTTCGACAGGCGGCCCGCCCAGATCTCCGGCGCGGCCGTCGATCGTGGCTTCATCCTCGGGCGGTGGGGAAGCTCGACGCACGGAGGCCGTTGCGCCGGCTCGCCCGAATCCTGTTTCACCGTTCGCCGCTGATTCTGCGCGTAAGGGCGGTCCCCGACAGGAGTCGGCTGTAGATCCCGCTGCTGGGAACGGGCCGCGCATGGTTGGAAGCGGAAGCTCCCCGGTGATCATGGGAGCGGCCGCGCCTGCGAATCTCAACGAGAGCGCGCCCGAGCCGCAGCCCGCTGCTTCACCGGTGGCGCAAATGGACAGGCTGCGAAGCGCAGTCCTGCAGGCGCTCACCGATGGCAATCAGCGCATCCTGGTCTCGATGCTCGAAGCGGGCGAGTGGGCGGTGGAAGGAAATGAGGTAGTGATCAAGGTGTCGGAGTCGCAGACCGTGGTCGACATGTCGATGAGCCCGGATGCACGGAGGCTGGCAATCGCTTCGGCCAGTGGCGTTCTCGGGCGGTCCGTCAAGTTGAGAATCGTTCCCGGTGCGAGTGTGGCGACGGCGGAGAAACGCAATGGCGCGGCCGCCAGATCAGGGAACACAAATTCGGGAGCCAATGGCCGGGGCCGCGCTGAACAGGATGCAGTCGTTCGCCGGCTGCAAGAGAAGTTCGGTGCGGAGATTCGCACGGTGATTGACTATAAGGAGAAGCGGTAGGTAAGTCGGCGCCCGGATTCCGGCCTCCGGAGTAGCTCCGAGCCGAATGCCGGGAGCCGGAAGCCGAGGTTCTATGGGTGGATTCAATCTGCAAGAACTGATGTCGAAGGCAAAGGCGCAGTACGACACGCTACAGAAGAAGATGCAGGAGACGGTGGTCGAGGCCTCGTCGGGCGGGGGCACGGTGACGGCCAAGATGGATGGCCGCAAGCAACTGCTCAGCCTGCGCATCGATCCCGAAGCGGTGAAGTCGGGCGACGTGGAGATGCTGCAGGACTTGATATTGTCCGCCGTCAACGAAGCCGCGCGCCAGGTTGATGGAGCGATGCAGTCGACCGTGGGCGGCATGCTGGGCGGGTTGGGCATGTAGAGGATTAGGCGATTGAGTGATCGGGTTATCGGGCGATTGATCCGTTTCCTCGACCGCGCGTCAAAATCCTGAAGTCAGTTTACAAATCGCCCGATGACCCGATCTCACAATCACTCAATTTCCTATGTCTAAATTTGCCGAGCCGATGTCGCGGCTGATTGACGAGTTGAAGAAGCTGCCGGGCGTCGGCTCGAAGAGCGCGCAGCGGCTGGCTTTCTACATTCTGCGCGCCAGCGACGAAGACGCCGAGGCGCTGGCGGCCGCTGTGCGCGACGTCAAGGCCAACCTGCGCCTGTGCTCGGTTTGCAACAACATCACCGACGTTGACCCCTGCGTCTACTGCACCAGCGCAACCCGCAACCAGCGCCTGGTTTGCGTAGTCGAGGAGCCCACCAACATCGCCGCCATCGAAAAGACCAAGCACTTCAACGGCGTCTTCCACGTGCTGCACGGCGCAATTTCTCCGCTGCACGGGATTGGGCCGGAGCAGCTGCGGATCACAAACCTCATCAGCCGGGTCGACGCGGGCAATGTGGACGAAGTGATCATCGCCACCAATCCGACGGTGGAGGGCGAAGCCACCGCGACTTATCTCTCGCAGCAACTCAAGCGTGCGGGGGTGAAGGTAACGCGTATCGCCATGGGCATCCCGGTGGGCAGCGACATCGAGTACACGGACGAGATCACAATGCTGAAGGCGATGGAGGGGCGGCGGGAGTTGTGAGGGCCGGCTCCCGGCTTCCGGCATCCGGGCTCCGTCGATCCGAATATCACTCTTCATTGGCCAGCCCATTTTGCTAACACCTGCCTGCACAACTTCGTGTGTAACTGTGCAAAGTTTTTCCCCAGCGGCCGTTTCGAATTGGGCTGCCATGGATCAGCGACCGAGCATTCCCCTCCAGCCAACTTCCTACAAATCATCACCTTACAGGCTATCCTTATGGTGAGACTTAAATATGGCATGCGGTTTGCGGACAGCACCCTGTCTGTTTCCTCGCATTCGGATCGTTCGTTAGCGATCCGAGTATGCGATCCACGATTTGTGGACTGGGTTGGGGAGGCACGGGGCCGGGCAACCGGACTGGTCCTAACCCAACCAGATGGCAGCCTCAGCGCCAGTCGCGCCGTGCTGCGATGTAACCGCATCCAACTCGACGCCATGAGAGACCGGGCCAACCAGCCCGGTTTTCTTTTTGCTCGGCTCTCGGGCTTCGGGTTCGGGTATCGGCTTCCCAGCAGACTCAATATTCATTCAGAATTTACAATCCTCTGACATGGAAGTGACACTGGGCATCCTCGCGAGAGTTAGTCTCGGTTGGCCGGGCGAACGGCACTCGACACTGCTTCGCCCCGGCAACTATTAACCTGGCATTCGTTAAGGAGGAATTGTGAGACTTACGCTTAGCACAGTCCTGTTTTTCGGACTGGCCGCAGTGCTGATTCAAGGAGCGCCGGTACAGGGGCAATCCGGCGCGGGATCGATTTTCAAGGTGGTTCCAACCCCCAACCATAACTTCGACAATGGCCTGCAGGCGGCGTCGGCGTCTTCTCCGACCGATATTTGGGCGGTCGGCCAGTCCACCATGCACTTCGACGGCACCAAGTGGACCTCGTTTGCCGCGCCTTTGATTAAAGGCGACAACACCAGCTTTCTGGGAGGCGTGGTGGATATTTCGCCGGCGCTGGACTGGGCGGCGGGGACGGTGAACATCGGCTTAGCTAATCCGGGGCAGGTAATCGAGCAGTGGGATGGAACGCAGTGGAACGAGTTTCAGGGTCCCCGGTTTGCCAAGGGTGACGAACCGAGTGTGAAGGCCATGGCCTACACTTCCGCCAACGACATTTGGGCGATTGGCAGCCTGCTCAGCGACGGCGGGCAACTGCTCTCGTTCCTCTTTGAACATTGGGATGGAACCGCGTGGACGGCGACGAGTTTGATATCGGGCGATGCGTTTTTGTTTGGCGCGTCCGCCGACGCCACGAATGATGCCTGGGCAGTAGGATTCAGCGGTCCGGAAAACGACAGCAGCCGAACCTTGGCCATGCACTGGGACGGCACGAACTGGAAGATTGTAGCGACTCCGAGCGTGGGCTCGGGCGCGAACCAGTTGAATGGCGTGCTGGCGCAGGCGCCGAACGATGTGTGGGCTGTCGGTTTTTCTACGCCGGTCCCACCGCCCAAGCAGGCGGCTACGCTGACGTTGATTGAACACTTCGACGGCACGAAATGGACTGTAGTACCGAGCCCCAACATCGGCCCGAACAGCATGTACCAGTCGAACCGGTTGTTTGGACTGACGGCCAACTCCTCGACCGACATTTGGGCGTTTGGCTCCGTCTTCGCGGCGGATGGATCCGGCCACCAGGCCACTCTGCTTTTGCACTGGGATGGGACTAGTTGGACGATCGCGCCCAGCCCCAATCCAAGCAAGGGCGGGTTCCTGTCCGATCTACTGTTTGCGGGAGTGGTGCCTTCGCCCGGCAACGTTTGGATTTTCGGAGTTGAGGACGAAGCGCCGCATTCGGGAACGCTGGCGATTCATACGACTACGGCGGACAGCTTCTAGCTGCTGGTTTCTAGTTTCCGGTTTCTGGTTTCCAGTTCTGGTTGACGCGCCCCTGCGCTACGCCGTCAGGTCTGGTTCAAGGAATACGTTAAGTTCTTCTTCAGCCGAGGCCAGGCCTTCTGGGAGGGTGCCGCGGTTGTATTCCGCCATGCGGTTCTTCCACTTAAGGAAGTCGGTGATGCTTTGCGGTTCGACGCGGACTTCGACGCGGCGCAGGCTGGCCAGCAGCAAATTCATTTCGTAGCGGAAGCCGGTGGCGCTGCGGAGATTCCTCGCGGACGGATGTGTGGTTTCGATCCGGCCGCGCTGGAGTTCGAGTAGTCCCCAGCCTTGGGGAAGTTCTTCGCAGCGCACCAGTCCGGCTGGGACGAGGTAGAAGCGTTCGCAGCCGACTCCCTGCTCCGGCTTAAGGCGGAAGGGCTTGGCGCGGTCAGCCAGGAAGTCAGAGCGCGTGACCTTGCACTCGATCAGCACGGAGTGGCAGGCGCGCTTCCAGCCAATGGCGTCGGGCATCTCGCCGCTCACGCAGGATTGCTCGGAGAGCACGACACCGCAGCGGTAGCGGCGCAGCCAGTGGACGGCTTTCTGAACCAGTTGGGCGTGAGTCATGGGTTCGGCTTTCGGGCTTCGGGCTTCGGCTGGCCGCTGCGAGAAGCAAGGACAGTTGTATCTGTAGACGCGGCTGAACGGAAGTAACTGCGAAGCTACTAGCTGGAGGTCACTGTCGCACGGTCGAAGGTCTCAAAAATCCAACGTGACCAACATAGTCATGTTTATTACAATCAATTCATGCGTACCGTGAATATAAGCGACCTGAAAGCTCGGCTCAGCGCTCACATCCAGTATGTACGGGACGGGGAAGAGTTGTTGGTATGTGATCGTAACAGGCCGGTGGCGAGAATTGTTCCCTGCTCCGTGGAGGACGAGGCGGAGCGAGAACGGCGACTAATCGCGCGCGGCATCCTCGTGCCGCCGAAGAAGAAGCAGCGGTCGCCTGTTTCGTGGCCGGACCCGCCGGGCAACGTCTCCGATGAGGTGATGGAACGATTATGGCAGGAAGAGCGGGAAGGCCGTTAGAACGGCCCCTGGCCTTTTGGGATACGAGCGCTCTCGTCCCTCTTTGTGCTCATCAAGGAATCACACCCCGGGTGGTCGCGCTCTACCGGACTTATGGCATGGTGGTGTGGTGGACGACCCCGGTCGAGGTTGCAAGCGCCTTGAGACGATTAGTGCGGATGAATCAGCTCACGCCCGACGAATGGTCTACCTCCCGGCATTTGGCGGAAGATTTGGCCGAATCCTGGCTGATCGTACAACCGTCAAACGCTTTGCGAATAGAAGCTGCCCATTTGGTCGATCGTTACGATCTGAAAGCAGCGGACGCGATGCGACTCGCAGCCGCGCTGGAATGGTGTGAACACGCCCCGCAGGATCGAGTTTTCCTCGCCGCCGATCAAAGGCTGCGGGAAGCCGCTTTGCTTAGCGGATTCGACGCGAAGTTAATCTAAGCTGTCGGCTTGTGTTCATCATCGATCGGATCACCACCGGCCGACGCAACACCGTCTCCAAGAGATGCCGTTCCGCGGCGATGGTTTGGGCGGATGGTCCCAGCGGCGAATAGCCTTCGGCGGCGATGATCAACGCTTCATTCCCTCTAGTCCTGAGCTGAACACCTTCAATATGAATGCGCCGAATGTGTCCGTCATGGGCTGAGTCCAACGCGTTCGCCAAGCGGAGGATGGCGGCTAGCTGGATGGTTGCTTTCTGCTCGTCGGGGAGTAGATCGCGTAACGACTTGTGCTTTCTGGTGGGCAGGGCTCCCCGGTGAAAGCGGGCGACGATGGCGGCGCGCTGCAGGTCGGCCGGCTTCCAGCCCAGGGGGTTGCCGTGGGCGCGAATCATGTCGAAGGAAGTCTTGTGATGTCCCTTCTCGCCCTTGGACTTGCCGACGTCGTGCAGGAGTGCGGCGGCGAGCAGACTGGAGCGCGCCGAGCTACCATCGACCGCGGGCTGCCATCCCGAGGCAAGAAGGCCGTCGTAGAGCTGGAGAGCCAGGCCAGCCACGTGCTCGGAGTGGCGAAAGTCGGGATCCAAGCCATTCGCCCAGAGCTTCATGCGGCGGGTGGCAAGAGCCTGAATCTGTTGGCCTTGCGGCAGCGCGGCGCGCCAGACTTGCCACAGAGAATCTGGGCCGATCATCTTCTTGCGGTAGCGCTCGATGCGCTTCTTTCGCTCGGATAGAATGCGCTCGTGCCAGCGGCGGCGCGAATGCTCGTCGGGAAATACGTGGCAGGAGACGGCGGTTCCCCAGAGCACGTCGAGATCATGCACTTCGCCGAGCAAGTCCTGCATTTCTTTGAGGTCATTGCTCCAGGCCTTGTGCTCGACCGGGAGGAAATTCTCGACGATGTAGCGGAAGCGCTTGATGCCGATGCGGAGAGAGTGGTACGCGACCTGGGAGCGGTTGTGCATGGCGCGATTGTGGAGGTTGCGGGCGTCGGTCCAGCGCTCAAGGGCGAGATGTTTGAACAGCGCGCTGCCCAGACGCACGCGGGCGGCGCGGGCGGGGAGTGATTTGCTCCATTGGCGCCACTGTTTGCGGTCGAATTCTTCGAGCGCGGCGTGAGCGTCCAGCTTTTGTTCTCCTTCGCGTGCGCTGAGGATTTTAAGCAGGGCTTGGGCTGCCGGATCGGCTGAATCTGGGACGGCCTCGGAATTCGGTCCCAATGTTGGCAAGGCGGGCGTGGGCACCCGCTCTGCACGGGTCTGCTCGAGTTTGTGAACCCACTCCTCCATTACATGGACGTCGCGCAAGGCACCGAGGCGCTGAAACAGGCGCCGGCCGGCCTTCTTCATGGCCTTCCAGTTGGGATCGGGATCGAGGGCCATCAATCCATCGGCCAGCGAGCGGCAGCGGCGCAGTGAGACGCGCAGGTCGTGAACCGGGTCGGGGCCGAAATCGACAGCGGTATGATCGCACTCTTCTAACACCCGCAACATCCAGTAGCGCAGGCCGGTGGTTTTTGGCAGCCGCTTTGTTCGAGTCGTAGAGGAAGGCACGAGGGTTCCGGGAAGCAAGTGATCGTTGCGACTCCTATTCTCGCCGGAGACGGCCCGGAATGCCAGTGCCAGCGAAATGGGCCAAACCGTTCACCACCGAGGACACTTAGGAACACAGGGTAGACCATTACCTCCGTAATGTGCGGGGGCTTACCTGTTGCATTTAACCTTTTACTACCTACAGCCAGAGCTGCGGGTAAGGGGTGTTTTATCAAGGACGCGACGACATTTCACGCCAACCGGGCAGCCTCTGCGCGCGCTTTCGTACACAGCCTGAACATCCTGATCAAGTACGCGCGCATGTACGGCTACGATCACAAGCGCACCGAGGCGCAGTTCGAAATCACTTGGAACGAATTGCAGCAGGGTTTGCCCACGGCGGGAGAGGGCGGATTTCTGCTGGGGGTTTCCGACAACAAGTTGTTGTTGGATGGAGTGCCGCTGGAAACCGGCCAGGTCGAACGCAGCTTTGGACAGCTTTTGAGCACGGCCGGTCTAGCCAGCTTGCATTTCTCCAAAGACGTAACTGTGGAAGATTTCACCCGCCTGGTGCGCGCCTTCACGCTAGCGGGTTCCAAGGCGCAGGACGTATCCAAGCAGATCAAAGAAGCTCTAAGCGGTGGAAGCAAGCAGAGCACGATCAAGATCAATGAAGTGAAGTTTGTGGCGGCAGACCCGCTGACCGGCGATATCAGCGTGGCAGCGCAGATCGCGGCGCAAACCCTGGGACCAGAATTCAAGCAATGGCTGAACGATCCGCAGAAGCTGCTGCAACTAATTGCGGCAGCCGAGGGCGCCAACGCAAGCGGCGGAGCTCAAGGCCAAAGCGGAGGAACAGTAGTTCCCTTCGGCAGCGTTCCCAACGTTCCCGGCGGAGGCAAGGGACGAGCAACTGGTACTGGGACCGGCACGGGAACCGGGACTGTCCCTGCATGGGAAGGTGGCGTGGCACCGCTGCAGGAAGCCGAAGTGATTCAGGCAATCCGTTTGCTGACTCGATTCGGGCAGGTGCAGGGTGATCCCAGTGTGAGCCCGGAAGACTTGCAGAAAGAAGTCGGCGAAACCGACCCGAACACGCGGCTGAACCTGCAGCAGTTGCTGGGCAGCTTGGCGGCGAAGGCAACTACCGAGCAAGAGGACACGCCGCTGTTGATGAAAGCCGCCGAGCACATGGCGATCCGCTTCGCTTTGGAGCGCTATTCCAAGGGCGAAGTGAAGGTGAATGCCGTGCATCAGATGATGGAGCACATGAGCCGGCAAATGGACTCGCTGCGCCAGATTCTGAAACTGCAAGAAGAGAAGATGAACAAGGCCGGCATCCTGGTGGAGTCGCATGCCGACATCCTGGACCGGATGTTCTGGGCGGAAGTACCGGAGTCGGGAAAGAAGACGGTACTACTTTCCAATGAAGCTCCGTGCGTGCCGCCGCGCAACCTGCGGCAGTTCGTGGAAGTGCTGCTCGACCGCGACGACAAGGAAACCTCGGCCGAAATTCTGAACAACTACTCGGGCTGCGTGGGCAGCAAAGATGCCGAACCGCGCCGCAAGACGGCGATCGGATTGAGCCAACTGGCCGACCTTTATGCCAGGCTGGGTGGGGACGCCATGGGCAAGGCCATCCAACGGGTCAGTGAGCAGTTATGCACGGAAAAAGATCCTGAACTGCAAAGCCTGCTGAGCGCGGCTTTCGTCCGCTTGAGCCAGGAAGCCAGCGAAGCCAAGAACTATCAGGCAGTGAATGCGGTGTGCAGCGGCATGGAACTGCTGCTGCAACAGCGTCCGGTGCTGGTGAACGACCTGCGCCCGCGCGTGGGCGTGGAAAACCGGATACCGGAGTTTATCGAGGAGGCCCTGCATTACGAGCCGGCGCCACCAGACCTGCTCGTGGTTCTGCGGCGCACCTCTCAGGCGGGGGCGGAACATCTGGCCGATCGGTTCTTTCGCTGCATGCGGCGGGACGAATGCGACCGCATGGTCGAACTGGTCAAAGAGATGGGAAGCCCGGCTCTGGTGCAATTGCGGGAGATTGTGCGTACCGGGCAGCCGCGGCAGGCGTCAGGGGTGGTGGGACTGTTGAGCCGCCTAGATGTGGGCACGCTGCTGGAACTGTTGCCGGCGCGCTTGCCCGAGTGGAACCGCTTCTATCACGACATTGTGGTTCGACAGATCGCGTACGGAGCTGCACCGGACCGTGGCCGCACCCTTTTGGAATTGGCGGAAGTGCTAGATTCGGTGGTGTTGCCGGAGGCTATCGACGAAATCGGGATGAGCAGCGATCTCACAGCGTCGCACCCGCTGCTGGCCATGGCCAAGCCGGGCGAGGCCGCTTCCCGTTCACCCTTTGTGCAACTGAAAGCGATTGAGTCTCTGGGCAGACTGCGGGATATGGAAGCCGTAACGCTGCTGCGCGAGATTGTGGAGACCAAGAAGACGTTTGGCTGGGTCCATCATCGCGAGCTTCGAATCGCTGCGGCGCAGTCTTTATCGAAGACCGATCCGCGCTACAGCGCGCAGATTCTTTCCGACAGCGGCATTGAGCCAGCAGAACTTGCGATAGCGCCATTGGACACGGCCCCGGCATGTCCGTGGGTGCGCCAGCGGCGCTACGAACGGATGGTGCTGCCTCGCACGATCAGTGCAACCATCGGAAGCTCATGGGGAAAATCGAAGATTCTGATCCGCGAATTGAGCCTGGGCGGCGGCATGGGCACGAAAGAAGATAATCTTCGCATCGGCAGCGAGGCCGATCTGGAGATTTCTTTGGGCATGCGGTCGAAGATTCGAGCGCATGTGCTGTTGCGGCGGGCCCGGGTCAATGAAGTCGGATTCGAGATCGTCAATACGGATCTGGAAAGCCGCTATCGCTTGCGCCGGATCCTGATCGAGGCGCTGAACCGCGCTCCGCAGAACAAGGAACAGCAGTGGAGCGGGGAGCGGAAGATCTAGGGGAAAGTTTCAAGGTTTCAGAGTTTCAAAGCTTCAAAGTAAAACCAGCGAGCTTTCAGGTCGAAACAAAAGCCTCTGCGCGTGCAGAGGCTTTTGCTATGAAACATTGAAACCTTGAAACTTTGAAACCTGTCTTACTTCACCTTGGCGAAGATGATGACCAGGGTGTACAGCGCGAGCGACTCGATCAGGGCCAGGCCCAGAATCAGAGCCAGCTGTATGCCAGGGCGAGCGGCCGGATTGCGGGCCAGACCCTCAGCCGCGGCGGCGGTTGCCTTGCCCTGCGCCAGGGCGCAGATGCCGGAGGCAAACGCCATGGAGAACCCTGCAGCGATGGCAACCCAGTTGACTCCGCTCTCGGCTGGGCCCTGCGCAAAGGCCGGGACCGCGAACGAAAGTACGGAAAGTACCATGAACAACTTGCTTAGCTTACTCATTGTGTTTCTCCTCGTATGAAATACCGCCAGTGGGTGGTTGACGTCATCCCGTACAGACGCCCTCACGCTGAACGGCTGAAAATCAGTGGCCAGTGATCAGTGGCCAGTAAAACCGTAAGTCTCTCGTTCCACCCGTTCTTACTGACCACTGATCACTAGCCACTGCCTTTTAGTGCTCTTCCGCGACCGCGCCCTGCAGATAGACGGTGGTCAGCAGGACAAAAATGTACGTCTGCAACAACGATACGCCGATGTGCAGTCCCAGGAACGCAATGGGGATGCCGATGGGGACGAGCGAAAAGAAGACCCACGTGACCATATCGCCGGCAAACATGTTGGCGAACAGACGGACGGTGAGCGAAAGAACGCGTGCTAGGTGGCTGATCATTTCGATCGGCAACATTAATAAGGCTAGGGGGATACGGATGAAAATTGATATTGTCGGATCCGACGGTCCCAGGAAGTGCTTCAGGTATCCGATCCCGGCGTGCTTGAAGCCCTGCGCCTGGTAATACATGAAAGCGCAAAGAGCGCAGCCGAGGGGAACGATGGGCACCGCGGTCGGCGACTCGAAGCCGGGAATCACGCCGATCAGGTTGCAGAACAAAATAAAGAAGCAGAGCGTGGCCAGAAACGGCGTGTAGCCCTCGCTGTGGTGGCCGATAATCTCGTTACTCTGGCCCTGGATGAATCCCTCGACACCTTCGAAGAAATGCTGCAGGCCGCCGGGACGGTCCACCGAAAGGCGCGAGCGAACCATCACGAACAGGACCAGCAGGAATGTGAAAACGAGAAGCTCCATGGTGAGGGAGTTGGGAATGGGAGCCGCTGGATACTTCGCCTTAATCCCCAATACCAGCAGCAACGACGTGACGGGGCCCGCGAACAGGCGGTTCAGAATTTCGGTGACCCAGAGTTGTTCAGGCATAAAGCTGCTTCTAGCTGCTAGCTCCTGGCTTCTTCCGTGCTCGCGTTCTTGCTACACGCCATGAGCCAGCGCCGCGTACAGTTCGTACCCCGCTTCGCAGCCGATGGCGGCCACGGGCAAAAATAAGCCCGCTAGAAGCCCATTCAGGCTCGCGGGTGAAACAGTCAATATAACATAGGCGCCGAGAGCCATCAAAACATAACGCAGCAGAAAACGGGATACGATTCCCTGCCCCGATTGTGATTCCGTGGCGCCGGTGGCGCGATCAACGAAGCCCGCGATCACTCGCTTCAGCCAGTGGAAGTTGACATAAGCGATAGCACAGCCGAAAGCGAATCCAACGGCGGGACGCGGGCCAAACTTAAGCCAGGCGGCCGCAACGAGCAGGGGCGCGAGCACGGCCATGAAGCGGCGGATGCGGTCGAGAGCGCCAGAAAAGAAGTGCTCCGCGGCGGCGGCTTGGGCCGGGTTGGGTTCAGGTTGTGACGGGTCTGGCATCGAGGCTAGGAACTACCAACCATGGTACGCGAACAGGCGATCTGGCGCGGTGAGCGACGAGCAACTTCCGTCCGCGGTCGGTGACTTATTTCGAGTCTCGCAGCACCGTGCGGATTAGTTCGATGAAACCGGCAGCGATGCCGAGGAGGATGCCAGCTAAGTAGAGCCACGTCATGTGCAGCCAGCGATCGAGGGCCGCGCCCACCAGCCATCCTACGACTAAGGCGGCGGGAAGGACGAATGCCAGTTGGCTGTAGCGAGCAGCCTGGACCCAGAAGTTTTCTTTCTGGGTGGACTTCTTGCGTTCGGGATCTGGAGTCTCAGGGGGCATTTCGCGTCAGGCTGGCAGAGTGGATTCTACGCTCATCGGCAGCATTGGCAGATTCCGGCTGCGCTTCGCCCAGGCCGGGACGGGCGAAAGCGCCCGTCGCCACATGGGCATTCCTGGCCTCCAGCCGCGAACATTTCTAGCGCATCAATTTCGCTACCGCAGGGTTCTGCGCTATGCCCAGCGACCAGTTCACGATCCTGATGAAGCTGTTGGGCATGATTCCGATGAAGAGCGTGGCGAATGCGGTGACGCCGAGTGCGGCGCGCATGGTCCAACTCACCGGTAGCAATCCTTGTTCTTCGGGCTGGCCCATGAACATGGCGTTGGCCATCTTCAAATAGTAGTACAGGCCGAATACGGAATAGAGCACGCCCAGCGACGCCAAGGCGTAGTGCCCGGTTTCGATCAGGCTTAGGAAGATGAAGTACTTGCCCCAGAAGCCGGCCAGGGGCGGGATCCCGGCGAGTGAGAGCAGAAAGATCAGCATGAGCACGGCCTCCACGGGAGCACGCGAGTACAGGCCATTGAGGTCGTCGAGTTCGTCCCCGATTACGTTGCGGTGGCGCAGCGAAGTGATCACGCCGAACGCGCCGAGATTCATGAAGGTGTAGACAAGCAGATAGATCAGGATGCCCTTGATGCCGTCGGGATTGAGTTCGGAGACAGTTCCGGCGATCAGCCCGAGCAGCATGTAGCCCACGTGCGCGATGGAAGAGTAGGCGAGCAGGCGCTTGGTGTTGGTCTGGGTGAGGGCGGCGAAGTTGGCGCCGGTCATGGTGGCAATGGAGACGAAAACCAGCAACGGAACCCAGACGGAACGCATCGGGAGTAGTCCCCAGAGCAGGATGCGCAGGAGCATCGCCCATCCCGCGGCCTTGACGGCGACGGACATCCATCCGGTGATGCAGGTGGGCGCGCCTTCGTAGGCGTCGGGCGCCCACTGGTGGAACGGGATGGCGGCAATCTTGAACAGCAGCCCAGTCGCGGTCGTCAGCAAGGCAACAATCGCAACCGGATTGTGCGGGTCGTGGGCCAGCAGCCGCGCCAATTGACGGTTGATGTCGCCCAGGTTGGTGCTTCCGGTAAGGCCGTAGAGCAGGGACAGTCCGTAGGCAAAAATGCCGGACGAAAATGCGCCCAGCAACAAATACTTCAGTGCGGCCTCATTGGAGCGGCGGTCGCGGCGCAGAAATCCGACGAGCACGTAAGTGGAAATCGCCATCAACTCCAGGCCGATGAAGATGAGCACAATATCAAAACCGGCAGCCATGCACATCATGCCGACCACCGAGAGCAGCATCAGGGCGTAATACTCGCCGTGGTTCTCGTGCTCCTCTTTCATGTAGCGCACGGACATAAGGATGGACACCGCCGTGGCGGCAAGAAACAGGTAGAAGAAATAGATGGCGAAGCGATCGAAGTACATCGTATTCACGTGCGCGGCACCCATCATGGCGGGCCAGCCAGCGCCCGGACGCATGTGACTCGCCTCCAGAAAGAACTGGACTTTTACAACGCCCGCGGCCGCGAACAGCACACCGATCAGCGCGGTGACGGCGTTGACCCACTTGGTCTCGGGCGGAATCATCAAATCGATGAGCAGAATACCGATAGCGAACAGCGTGAGCAGAGTAATAGGGAGAACGAGGATGTAGTCGTTAATGTTGAATTGGGAGAGCGCGCCCACTAGTTCTTCCCTTTCACTGCAGCCATCAGCGGCGCCTGAGTCGTTTCCGGCCGAACCGCGGCATTCACCGCGCCGCCCGCCTGCGGATTGCGCACGTTCTGTACGATCTGATTGACCGGCTGCTCAAGAATCTGAAAGAACGGTTTGGGATAGAGGCCGATCCAGAAAGCCATGATGAGCAACGGCACGAAGGTCAACACTTCGCGCGGCGTGAGGTCCTGAAGTTTTTCGTTCTTCGGGTTGGTGACCGTGCCGAAGAAGACTCGCTGGTAGAGCCATAGCAGATACGCGGCGGCGAGAACCACGCCAGGGACGGCCCAAGCGCCCCATCGCCAGTTTTCCATGAACGTGCCTTGCAGGATGGTGAACTCGCCGACGAAGCCGTTGAGCAGCGGCAGTCCCATCGAGGAGAGGAACATGATCATGGTGATGGTGGCATAGACAGGCATCACGTTGGAGATGCCGCCGTATTCGGAGATCTCGCGGGTATGGCGGCGTTCGTAGAGGATGCCGACAATCAAGAACAGCGCGCCGGTCGAGATGCCGTGATTGATCTGCTGCAGGACCGATCCGCTCAAGCCGGCGGAATTCAACGCAAAGATGCCTAGCGTGCAGAAGCCGAGATGGCTGACGGAAGAATAGGCCACCAGCTTCTTCATGTCTTTCTGCATCAGCGAGACGAGAGCGCCATAGATGATCGCGATGATGGAGAGGGTGATCATCCAGCCGCGGACCTTGGTGTGCATCAGCACGTCGGGGAAGAACGGCAGTGAGAAGCGGATGAAGCCGTACGTTCCCATCTTCAGCAGAACGCCCGCCAGGATAACGGAGCCGGCCGTCGGCGCTTCCACGTGGGCGTCAGGCAGCCAGGTGTGGAAGGGGAACATCGGCACCTTGATGGCGAAGGCGAAAAAGAAGGCGAAGAACAGCAGCGTGGCGATGGTGGGCCCGTAGGCGGGATCGGAATAAATCTTCGGCGCAGTTTCGTACAGTGCGGTGAGGCTGAAGGTGTAAATGCCGGTCAGGCTGTGGTGATGGAAGTAAAGGAACAGAATGCCCAGCAGCATCAGCACCGAGCCAGCCAGGGTGTAGAGGAAAAACTTGATCGCGGCGTAAAGTTTGCGCGGGCCGCCCCAGATGCCGATCAGCAGATACATCGGGACCAACATGGCTTCCCAGAAAACGAAGAAGAGGAAAAAATCGAGCGCCATGAAGACGCCGAGCATGCCGGTCTGAAGAATCAAAAACCAGACGTAGTATTCCTTGACGCGGTTCTCGATGGCTGTCCACGAGGAGAGGATTGAGATCCAACCCAGCAGCGTGGTGAGCATGATGAGCAGGAAGGAAATGCCGTCGATGCCGATCACGTAGCCTGCGCCGATGGAGGGAATCCAATTGTTGGGCGTGCCCTCGATGAACTTGAAGCGGTCGGGACTCTGCATCTGCGCCCAGAACCACGGCACCAGCGGCAGCGAGACCAGGAACCCGCCGAGAGCGAAAAGATTCGCGATCCAGCGGATGGCGTCCTTGTTCTCCTTGGGAACGAACAGGAGCACGAAGGCGCCAACGAGCGGCGTGAAGAGGATGATCGAGAGTATGTGGTTGTACATGTTAGCTTCGAGCTTCGAGCTATGAGCTTCGAGCGGACCGCATCTGATTGCTCGAAGCTAGTAGCTCACGGCTCGCACCTCAGTGGTACACGTAATAAAACACGAACCCTACCAATCCCGCGGTCATCACCAGGGCGTACCACTGGACCAATCCCCATTCCAGCAAGCGCGCGGGATAGGACAACATTCGCGCCAGAATGGCGGGACCGTTGACACCGATGCCGTCGATGATCCATGTGTCCCACCACTTCGAGAGCGTTGCGGTCAGACGCGTGATCCAGCCGGCGGCATTGACTGCACCATCCACTACATTTGTGTCGAACCACGCGGACGCTTCGCCGAGCCCCATCACGCCGAGGCGGACGTTGCCTATCTTGCGGCGGCCGGTGAAGACGTAGTCGTAACCTTCGTCGACGTAATACTTGTTGAGCAGCGTGTTGTAGACCGGCGGAGACATGGCGGCGATGGGCTCGATGTAGCCCTTGTCGGCATTGCTGTAAGAACGCTTGGCCATGACCCAGCCGACACCCGCGGCCGCGACGGAAAGGAACATCAGCACGTATTCCGTCGGGCTGGTATGCTCGGCTTCCTTCTCTCCAGCGGCGAGTTGAGCGGCCTTGCCTTCTTCCTGGAAAACCTGCGCCTCCTTGGCGAAAACAGGATCGAGGAATTTCTCGAACCGCGCAGAACCACCGAGACTCGGCGGCCAACTCAGCCATCCGGCGGAGAGCGAGAACAGGGCCAAAACCAGCAGCGGCACCGCCATCGAGTGCGGACACTCATGAATATGGTGTTCGACTTCGTGGCTCATGCGTGGCTTGCCGAAGAAAGTCAGGTAGATGAGGCGGAACATGTAGAAGGCCGTCATCAGCGCGGTGGCGTAGCCGACGAACCACAAGATGCGATAGGCGCCGCCTTCCGAAGCCCACGTCTGCCACAGGATTTCGTCCTTGGAAAAGAAACCTGCGAACGGGGGAATGCCGGCAATCGCCAACGTTGCGACCAGCATGGTGCGATAGGTGATGGGAATGCGATGCGCGAGGTCACCCATGTTGCGCAGGTCTTGCTCGCCGCTCATGGAGTGGATCACCGCGCCGGCGCCAAGGAACAGCAGGGCCTTGAAAAACGCGTGCGTGAAGACGTGGAAGACGCCGGCGGAGAAGGCTCCCACGCCAAGCGCAAGAAACATGTATCCGAGTTGCGAAACGGTGGAATAGGCGAGGACGCGTTTGATATCGTTTTGGACGAGGCCGATCGAAGCGGCAAAGATCGCGGTCAGTGCGCCTACGATGGCGACCGTCTTCATCGAAGTGGGCGCGAGGACGAACAGCGCGTTCGAACGCGCAACCATGTAGACGCCCGCAGTGACCATTGTGGCGGCATGGATGAGTGCAGAAACCGGCGTGGGGCCTTCCATGGCGTCGGGCAGCCAGACATAGAGTGGAAGTTGCGCCGATTTTCCGCAGGCTCCGACGAAAAGCAGCAACGTGGCAGCCGTGATGATGGGATCGCCAATGGCGAAGTGGCCACTGCGCGCCATGGTCGTCACATCGGTGAAGCGTAGCGAGCCAAAATACCAGGCGACGAAGAACATTCCCAGCAGGAATCCGGCGTCGCCGATGCGGTTGACGATAAAGGCCTTGTTTCCGGCGTCGGTGGCGGATTTGCGATGGAAATAGAAACCGATCAGCAGATATGAGCACAGACCCACGCCCTCCCAACCGACAAACATGAGCACATAGTTGTTGGCCAGGACGAGCGTCAGCATGGAGAACATGAAGAGGTTCAGGTATCCGAAGAAGCGGTAGTAGCCGCCCTCATGCGCCATGTATCCGGTGGAGTAGATGTGGATCAGCAGGCCGACGCCGGTAACGAACAGCAGCCAGATGCTGGAGAGCGGGTCGAGCAGGAATCCTGCGTCGGCTTGGAATGCGGCCGGAGACCCGTCGTGAGTCGCGTAGGTCAGGTGGCCGGTGTCGGTGCCAAGCCAGGTGTAGAGGATGGTCTGATAGGGCTTGTGAAAATTCTCAGGTGTAGACGACCATGCTGAGTATTGCCAGACCGCGCCACATGCCATCAGGAATGCCAGCACGATGGTCCCGACACAGACGGCGCTGACCGTGGCCTTCTGCAGCTTGCGGCCGAAGAAGAACATCATCGCCGCGCCGAAGGCCGGCAGCAGCGGGATCAGCCAGATGTGGGAAAGAAAGAACATGTCGTTAGTCGTTAGTCGTTGGTCGTTAGTCGTTGGCCACTTGTGCGTTGCTCGGTACTGGGTACCAGGTACTCGGTACTGCCTTCCTACCACTTCAGCAAATTCACTTCGTCTATGTTGATCGTCTCCTTGTTACGGAAGAAGGCAATCAGGATGCCGAGGCCGACTGCGGCTTCTGCGGCGGCATCGGTGATTACAAAGATGGCGAAGACCTGGCCGTGCAATCCTCCCCAGAGGCGGGAGAAGGCAACCAGGTTCAGGTTCACGGCGTTGAGGATCAGTTCGATCGACATCAGCACGATGACCACATTACGGCGGGTCAGCACGCCGATGACACCGAGAAGAAACAGGGCTGCGCCGAGGACCAAGTAATGCAGCGTCGTGATGTGGAGCATGGATTCCATAGAGCCATGAGCTTCGAGCTTCGAGCTTTGAGCTTTTGGATCGTAGCTCGCAGCTCGCAGCTCGTCGCTGTTTTTTAGATTCTCTTCTTCGCCATCACTACCGCTCCGATGATCGCCACCAGCAGCAGCAGCGACGCGATCTCGAAGGCGAACATGTATTGTCCGTACAACAGAGTGGCTACCTTCTGCGTGTTGTCGTTTTCCACCACCGGCAGCACGTGGTCGGGGAAAATACTCGTTCCCTTCGTGTAGACAGCGATAAACAATCCGCCCAACGCTGTGGCCGCAATCACTCCTACGACCCATTGGCTATTAAACTGGCGCTCTCTCATGGAGCGGTCGACGCTCACCAGCATGATGACGAACAAGAACAGCACCATGATGCCGCCGGCGTAGAGGATGATTTGCACGCCAGCGACGAATGGAGCGTAGAGCATCAGATATATGGACGCCTGCGCCAGCAGCGTGATAATCAGGGCCACGGCGGAATGCACCGGGTTCTTGCGCGTGATCACCAGGATGCCCCCAATGAGCATGATCCCGGAGAGCAGGTAAAAGAAAAATGGTGTGGCTACGGGTGCCATATATTTTGTTGCAGCAGCGCTACACTGGCCGTCAGTATGAGAACGCCCAAACCCAGAGGCAGCAGGACCTTCCATCCCATCCGCATGAGTTGGTCAAAGCGATATCGCGGGAACGTGCCACGATACCAGATATAGAGGTACATAAATCCAGCAACTTTCGCCGAGAACCAGAAAATATCCTGAATGCGCATGCTGACGGCAGGAACAAACAGAACCAACCCCACCAAGCCGAGGACCACGCCGAATCCTGCGAGGCCGATGGTTTGAATGCGGAACAAAGGGTGCTTGGGCATGCGCACCGCATTGAAGAAACACATCGCGGCGAAGAAAAGAAAAGTGACGCCCGGAAACAAAGAAAAACACTGATTCCAAACAGTCCCGGTGAGCAGGTTCGGAAACGGACGCAGCCAACCGCCGAGCCAGAGCGTGACTGCGATGGAAGACACTGCAATCATGGCTGAGTATTCAGCCAGGAAAAACAATGACCAGCGGAAGCCGCTGTATTCGGTGTGGAAGCCGGCCGTCAATTCGGATTCGGCCTCGGCCAGGTCGAAGGGCGCGCGGTTGGTCTCGGCAACCATGGCAACAGCAAAGATGAAGAAGGCGACCAGGCCAAGCGGGAAAAACTTGAAGATGAACCACTCTCCCTGCGCCTGCTGCGCCTGAACGATGCCGATCATGCTAAGGGTTCCAGTTCCCTCGGCGTTGAGGCTGGTCATCAGAACGGCCGAAACCACGGCCAGTCCCATGGCGACTTCATAGGACACCATTTGCGCGCTGGAACGTAGCGCCCCGATTAGGGGATAGTGCGAGTTCGACGCCCAGCCCGCCATCACGATGCCCAGCACGCTCAGCGACGACACGCCGAGCATGAAGAGGATTCCGATGTTCATGTCGGTGATGGCGTGCGTGGGGCCAAACGGGACCACCACGAAAACGGTGAATGCCGCCAGCACCACGACGAACGGCGCGATCCAGAAAATAAGTGCATCGGCCTCGGCGGGCATGATGTCTTCTTTGAGCAGCAGCTTGATGGCGTCGGCGATAGGCTGCATCAGGCCGTGTGGGCCGACGCGCATAGGGCCGAGGCGCACCTGCATGTGGGCGAGGATCTTTCGCTCTAGCCAGTTCATCGCGATCACGGCGACCGAGAGCCCGGCGAAGACCAGCAAAATGTATACCAGCACCCAGAACATGTTGCCGGCGACGCCGGGCGTCACCTTAGAGTCGAGGTAGGACTGGATGTACTGGATGATCGCACCCATCAGCGGTCCACCTCGCCGAGAACGATGTCGAGCGTGCCGATCACGGCGATCACGTCGGCCACGAGCTGGCCGCGGCACATCAAGTCGAGGGCCTGCAGGTTCACGAACGAGGGCGGACGCACACGCACGCGATAGGGCTGCGTAGAACCGTCGCTGACGATGAAGTATCCCAACTCACCCTTGGGCGCTTCGATGGAGTGATAGACCTCACCGACCGCCGGCTTCATGACCTTGGGAACTTTGGCCATGATGGGGCCTTCGGGAATCGCTTCGACGGCCTGCTCGATGATGCGCACAGATTGCCGCATCTCGGCCATACGAACCAGGTATCGATCGTAGGTGTCGCCGTTCTGGCCGGTGGGGATTTCGAAGTCGAAATTCTTGTAGTTGGCGTAAGGCTGGGCCTTGCGCAGATCCCACTTCACGCCGCTGGCGCGGAGCACAGGGCCGGTGACGCCGTATGCGATGCAATCCTCCGCGGAGATCACGCCGACGTTCTTCGTGCGCTCGACCCAGATGCGGTTCGTCGTGAGCAATTCTTCGTACTCGTCGATCTTGGGGCGGAAGAAATCGAGGAAGTTCTTCACTTCCTTCTCGAAGCCGGTGTAGGTTTCGTACTGCAGGCCGCCAATGCGGAAGGCGTGCGTGGTGAGCCGCGCACCGCAATATTTCTCGTAGATTTTGAGAATCTCTTCCCGGTCACGGAAGGTGTAGAAAAGCGGCGTAATGGCGCCGATGTCGAGGGCGTGCGTGCCCAGCCAGAGCTGGTGGCTGGCGATGCGGTTCAGTTCGGTAAGGATGACGCGGACATATTGAGCGCGCGGCGGCGCCTCGACATTGAGAAGCTTTTCTACCGCCTCGCAGTACCCCAGCCCGTTCGAGACCGCGGCCACGTAATCCATGCGGTCGACGTAAGGGTTGAACATCGTATAAGTGCGGTGCTCGCCGATCTTCTCGACTCCCCGGTGCAGATAGCCGATCACGCACTCCAGACCGAGGACTTTTTCGCCATCGAGGCGGAGGATCACGCGCAACACGCCGTGCGTGGCGGGATGCTGCGGGCCCATGTTGATGACGAGCTCATTGGCATCAAGGAACGGCTTCTCGTGGGTTTCGAGATCGAGATGCGAGAGCGAGGTGTTCGAGTCGGTCATTCTTTTACTGGCCGCTTTCTATGCCCAGGTTGATCTGTACCCACTCGTTATCCTGCTGGAGAATCCCGTAGTCCTTGCGCAGGGGATAACCTTTCCAGCCATCGGGCAGCAGAATGCGTTTCAGATCGGGATGTCCATCGAACTTGATGCCAAACATGTCGAAGACTTCGCGCTCCAGCCAGTTTGCAGTCGGCCAGATGGGAACGGAACTCGGGAGGGTCGCCCCATCCAGGATTTGCGTCTTCACGCGGATGCGCTCGTTGCGCGGGAATGAGTAGAGCACCCAGACGACGTCGAATTGTTTTTCGCGCGTGGGGTAGTGAACCGCGGTGATGTCAACGCAGTAATCGAACTGCTCTTCGTTGCGCAGAACTTGCAGAATCTCCGGAATCAGCGAGCGATCGACCACCATGTAGTTCTGCCCGGCGTAGGTCAGCGGCTCGATGCCGGAACCGTAGGTGCCTCTGAGCTTCGCGACCATGGGCGAATCCCAGGGAGTTGGCATGGGCGCGGCTGGTTTCGCAGGCGCAGCGGGTTTCGCAGGAGCGGCTGCCGCTGGTGCTGCCGGTGCTGGTGCTGCTGGCTTCTTCTCGCCTTCCGGAGGCGGTGAAGAGGGCGACTTGGGTTCGTCCGGCATTCGCTGCGAAGGCACAAACCTCCGGCTCTGAGGATTACGGAGAGAACGTTAATTTTTATCAGCTTGACGATACGGTGTCAACGAGGGTGGCGAGGAAAACTGGCGCGCATTGCGCGGAGTCAGCGCGCTTGCGCCTGATAAGACTCAATCAAGTCGCGGATGCGCTGCGCGTCGGCCTTGCGATGACCGTGGCTGGTGATGGGGTCGGTGCCGCCGGTGGATTCGATGAGAATCTCCGACCAAAGGACCCCGGTGGAGATATGCACGGAGGCAACCTTCGAGATGGGAATGCTCTCTTCGTTTCTCCCAAATAAACGCGACTTGGCCCGACTGACGCGTAGCGGGCTTACTACAATCCGAGTAGGGAACAGGAAATTGCCCTGGGTCCAGCGGCTGGCGGTAAAAGTCTCAACCGATCCTTCGGCTGCGGGTGTGGGCGGGGTTACACCCATTCCAGTGCGCCCTTTTTCCAGACCCAAATGTATCCGGCGATCAGGATAACCAGGAAAATCAGTATCTCCACAAAACCAAATAGGCCCAGGGCCTTGAATTTCACGGCCCAGGGAAACAGAAAGATGGTTTCAACATCGAAGACCACGAACAGGATGGCGATGATGTAATAGCGCACGGTGTAACGGCCGCGGGCGTTGTCAATGGGGTCGATGCCGCACTCGTAGGGCATCAGCTTGGTCTTGTTCGGATTGTCGGGGCGGACGAGTTTGGCCAGCAGCAGTGTGAGCGGGAGAAACACGGCAACCACTGCCATGAAGATAAAAATGGGAACGTAGTTCTGCGGCATAGTGTTGACTCGCTCGCGGAACTGCCGAGCACGCCATCTTACCGCCGATCCACAGCTACTTCAAGAAGAGACCTTGGATTTTCCGTCCAGAACCGCCAAGCTTCCTCCAACGTGTTATCGGGGGCCGCATCATTTTGCACCAGAAGCTTCGGCATGACCGAACGCGAGAACAGCCCCGCGAGCGTCTCCTGTTCGCGCACAAAATGGCGGTGAATTTCCTCCTCGGTTCGGCCGAATTTTCTGGCGTACTGCTGAATGAACTGCTGATTTGCTCTGGGCTTGATTCCGCGCTCCCAAATTGTGGCGGGGGTTGCCTGCAAGAAGAGCAGCCTGCATCCAAGGGCCGCGAGCCGCCGATCGTAGGGCTCGACGTTGGTCCACCCCACCACGCCGGGGCGAACGCAGTGAGTCAGGTGCAAGGTATCGACGACCACAAAACACCAGGGGCGCGCGTCTTCCTGCACGCTCTCATGCAGCCACTCAATCATTCCGACAATCCGCTCCAGATGCCGGAGGCCCGCATCCACGGTAAGAGTTCCGTCGTCCTCTGGCCGGGCTAAGGGGCCGTAGGTATGAGACTGCGCCAGATGAACCAGAGTTCGGATTTTCCTGAGCTCAGCCGAGCTGACGTGGCGACGAATCAGAGCATCGATCAGAGTCGACTTGCCGACGCCGGACGTGCCTTCCACCAGCAGCGCTTTGAACGGGACCATGCCGATTATCCGATCGACTTCCCAGCTTGAACCGTCGCGCTGATCTGTTTCTGCCAGTCGCGCATTTTTGCGGTATATGCCTCCTCGGAAAACGCCTCCACGAGACTCGTCGCATCCTTCCCGAATGCGGTGACCGTGTAACTCACGACGACCCGGCTGCGTTCGGGCCCAAGAGGTTCGATCTTCACTACGATGCGTGCGGCATGAGACCGAGGAGCAACGCGAACGTATTCGGCCCGGTGAGTTTGCCAATCTGCGTCAACGATTGTCCACACGGCTTCCTGTTCGCCTTTTCCTTCTCGAAAGACCGTGTCGTGGGCAAATTCGATTCTTTCCGGAAATACGGGCGTAGGCGCCCAGCCCTTCACCCATTTCTGCTCCCCTTCCGGGCTGAATAGCGGAAAGGCCGTGTCGGCAGCACAGGGCAGTTCGAAGCTGCCAACACGGCGGACTTGCTGCGCTGCTTCTGGCGCAGAAGCGCTATTGGCGAGGGCGATGAACCGACTCGCGAGAATTATTTTGAGAGACATCATAAGTTTTTCCCAATGGCCGGCGAATGCACGCCGGCCAACTAACCTTCTTTGCCTGCCGCCACCGCCCAGGCCGCCGCCGCGTAGATTCCGAGATCCCCGACATTGAACATTCCGTGCAGCAGGTGGACGATGATGGCGAGATGCCAGCCAGGAGCCAGGTGCCTCGAATCGCTGTCCCCGGGATCAGCAGGAGAACAGAACCGATAATCTCGCCCCATCCCAGTACTAACCGAACGACGTCTGGCATGTGCGTTTTGGCGAAGTCATGGCGGGCGCTCGGCAATACAAACAAGATCGCCTCGATAAGAATCACGAGTCCTACCGTCCACTGCAGTCCCGTAAGGGCGGTTTTCGTTCGCTGTTCTGTCATGGGTAAACCTTGGTTATTTCTCGGTGGCTCGTTTGCGGGCCGGCCGCGCCTTGATTTCTTTCAGCCTGTGGCTGGCGCTGGAGTCGAGGTCGAACTCGTAGAACCGTTTTAGCTCCTGAATGCGTTCGAGAGAGGCTGGACTGAACGGCGTCTTGCCGTCGAAGGCATGAAGCACGATGCCCTCCAGCAAATCGCCGAGGGTCATGTCGTGATACTCGGCGAAGGCTTTGAGCACCTTGAGCAGGCGTTTCTCCATGCGAACGCCCGTCTGGACGCGTTCGACCAGCAGTCTTGCATCATCCATCATGTGTACCAATGTACCACAGTACATAGGTATTCGCAAGCATTCTTTTCTGGCCCGGGCGCGCGGCGCACGTCTGAGCGTGGGTTGTTTATAATCGCGTTTCAGCGTTTTCATCGTCATCCACGCCGGTAAAGGCGCAATTCCCTGTTTAAAGGACTCTCTTGGCATTCGACGAGGACATTTACGAACTGCGGCGCGAGAAGCTGAAACAAATTGAGGCACTGGGTCAAGCCGCGTACCGGAATAAGTACCAGTTCACCCACACTATTCCGCAGATTCTGGCGGATTACTCCGACAAGACCGCCGAGCAACTGGAGAATCCGCGGGTCAACGTGCGCGTCGCCGGACGCATCATGGCGATCCGACTGATGGGCAAGGCCGGATTCTGCCATCTGCAGCAGGGCGGCCAGAGGCTGCAGATTTATGTGAAGAAGGATGCGGTCGGCGACGCGGGCTTCGAGCTATACAAACTGCTCGATCTGGGCGACCACATCGGCGTCAGCGGCTACCTGTTTCGCACGCGCACCGGCGAACTGACCATCCATGTAGAGGAGATCACATTCCTTAGCAAGGATCTGCTGCCGCTGCCCGAGAAATGGCACGGGCTCACCGACGTGGAACTGCGCTACCGGCAGCGCTATGTCGATCTGGTGGTGAATCCCGAAGTGCGGGAAGTTTTTCTGAAGCGCAGCAAACTGATTCAATCATTGCGGCACACGATGGAGGCGCACGGATTCATCGAGGTCGAAACCCCGATGATGCAGCCTATCGCGGGCGGCGCGGTGGCGCGGCCGTTTGTGACGCACCACAACACGCTTGACATGGATTTGTACCTGCGCATCGCGCCGGAACTTTATTTGAAGCGGCTGGTGGTGGGTGGATTTGACCGCGTGTATGAAATCAACCGCAACTTCCGTAACGAAGGACTGGGCTGGCGGTGGAATCCTGAGTTCACCATGCTGGAGTTTTATCAGGCCTACACCAACTATCAAGGCGTGATGGACCTCACCCAGGAATTGATCACGCAGGCCGCGAAGGACGTGACCGGCGGCACGAAAACCAAATGGGGTGATCAGGAGATCGACTGGGCCAACTGGCAGCGCTTGACCATGCGCGAGGCGATTATCAAATTCTGGCCTGAAAAAGCCAAAGGCAAACCACAGCACCATGAGTTTGGATCGCCCGTCATTGTTAGCTCTATGGTCGGGGATCTCCGTAATTCGGGCGTCAATCTTCCCTATGACTCAGCCAAGCCGGTAGGTGCGACGATTGCAGCGATTTTTGAGGCAGTCGCTGAAGAACACTTGGTGCAGCCGACGATCATCTACGAGTTCCCTACCGCGGTTTCGCCGCTCTCGAAACAGAAACCGGATGAACCCGACTGGACGGAGCGGTTCGAAATCTTTGCCGGACAGATGGAAATTTCAAATGGCTTCAGCGAACTCAACGATCCCGAAGATCAGCGGAGGCGCTTTGAAGGCCAGCTGAAAGAACGCGAGCGCGGCGATGAAGAAGCGCACCAGATGGATGAAGACTACATCCGCGCTCTGTCGTATGGGATGCCGCCGGCCGGGGGCGTGGGCGTGGGTGTGGACCGGGTGTGCATGTTGCTGACCGATTCGCACACCATCCGCGACGTAATTTTGTTTCCGTTGCTGCGGCCGGAAAGAGCCTCAACCACAGCGGACACAGGGGGCACGGAGGAAAAGCCCAAGGCTTAAGCTTTAGGGTAATACCTTCCCAGTACCCTATAATGCACTAGAAACGGGGCAGTTAGGTTCCTATACTTTCCTCATTCAGTTTGGGCTCAGTAGTGGCAGCGCTGCCGTAGTGTCCGCAAGAGGACATTGGGTCGGCAGCGCGTTGCTTTTCTGGCAAGGGATTCTTACTTCGCTGCCTTGCCGGAACCCGAAGTTCTCTGCGGCTCGTAGACAGGCTTGTCGGGGCTGAAGTTCGTGCTGAGATAGTCGATCAAAGCATCGCGATCAGCGGGATCGACCACTGCGCCCCATTTCGTCATCTTGTCCACTTCTTTCGTCCACGCTGCCTTGCTCAAGCGCTGCTGGAGGATGATGCGTGCCTCGTGGCACTCCAAACAGGCAGTGGTGGCCTTGGCCTGCATCGTGCCGGCAGGCAAGTCGGCGGTCACGCTTGCGCCTGCGGGTTTCTGATCTCCGGCCAAGAACGGCGACGCTGCCGTCAAAGCGAGCAGGGCGATGGCGGCTACCGCCGCTGTTGATTTTGTGGGGCATTGCGGCGCGGCTTGAAGCCGCGCCCTTTCAAGACTTGGCGACATTTTCCGAAACGTTTTACAAAACATGGATCGTCACCTGATCAACCGCGTTGTAAAGATACCCGCTGGGATTCCAGACTGCGGTGGAAGGCTGCGTATGCCCCTGATTGTCCGTGGCACGTGACAGGATCGTATAGTCGCCGCTCTTACCGGCTTTCCATTCATAAGTCCATAGACGCCAGGCATAGTGGGCTTGTTCGTGGCCTAGCTTGGCATAGCTCCAGGTTGCGCCGCCGTCGTTGGATATCTCCACCTTTGCGATGTCGGCTTCCCCGGCCCACGCCACGCCGTGCACGGCCACTTTGCCGGCTTTCAAGCTGGCGCCGTCGCTCGGGCCGGAGATCACCGACTTCACATTCAGTGCGGTGAGCGGGTGCGTATCTTCCGGCTTCACGGGATCACCCGGTTTCCCCGGCTGGTTGGGAAAGCGATAGCCCGGATTCATGAAATTGCCGGAGAATTCATTCTCTAGCACTTTGATTTCAGTGAGCCACTTGCAGGAAGCCGCACCAACCCAGCCGGGGACGAGGCCGCGCGCTGGAAAACCGTGATGCTTGGTGAGCGGAGATCCGTTCATGTGCGTGGCGACCAGAGTATCGGCGTCGAGAGCCTTCTCGATCGGAATGCTGCGAATGAACGGAGGCACCTTGCCGGGAACTTCGTCGAGCCCGCGGAACATGACGTGCTTGCCCGTAGACTTCACTCGGGCGCGCGCTAGGATGTCGCGCAGACGCGGCCCAGAAAACCGCGCGGTGCTCACAGCGCCTTTGCCCCACTGAATGCCGGGGACTTGCGGACGGTGCAGGCTGCGTCCGTTGCCGGCGCACTCGAGCGTATTCAAGACATCGTGGGTCTCGAATTTGGAAAGTTCAGCCAGGCTCACGGTGAGTGGCTTCTCCACTTCTCCGCCCAGTGAGAGACGCCAACCCTTGGCATCAAGTTCAATCGGTTCGTGCATGTGGTTGCGCACGAAAAAATGAGGGACCGGAGTCAGCCAGCTGTTGAAGTACTCGACCGGAGTTTCGAGGTCAACGAAACGGAAGGAGCGAAGAATCATGCCTTCTTCGCCGGGAACCTCGACGGATTGTCCCTGCGGGAGAACCCGGGCCAACATCGATGGAGCAGCCCCTGCTATCAGCGCCGCGGTTGAGATGTGCTTGATGAAGTCGCGTCTGGAGTTCATAGTTCTACTCTGGAATCTTGCTGTGAAATAAGTTAACACCACCGGCCCGGAAAAAGGAGAGTAACCAAAACCGGGCGGCGGGCGTTTCCGAAGGGAAGGCGCCCCTCAGGAGTTGAGAACCTAGGAGTCCCGCATCAGGTCGATTTGGGACCACTTGAGGTTTATGGCAAGTAATAGCGGAGCGAGGTAAAGACCGTTCCGTCCAGTCCTTCCGGCGCAGTTCCGACTCCCGGCGTGGAGCTGAGACCAGACCAGGTTTGACGAGTCACGTAGGAGTACTGGGTGCCGAACTGGAACCTGCCTCTGGGACCGTTGTAGAAGCGGTACCAGAATCCGGCCGTACCCTCGATGACTGCGCGTGTGTCGGCGGTGCAACTGCTACCTAAAGATCCCGGATTGAAGCCAGCAGTGCCGGTCGTGGTGGGAACGGTTTCGGTATAGCAGGTCGAGTTGCTGAAGGTAGGCGCTCCGTAGCCAACTTGGGCACCCGCGCCCTTAGCCGCGAGAGGATCGAAACTCGCCGTCCGGCTGGCATATTCCGCTCCGGTGTAGAGGTAAAAGTCGAGTTTCTTGCCGCGCCACTCGAGCGTACCCAAGCCCTGGTAGCCGCGGATCAGATGGAGGGTCCCATTGCCGTTAATCGCGAGGTCGGAGAGTTGAGCGGCGCCGTAACGTCCCACGCCGCTGCCCCCGAAGCCATGCAAACCGAAAACGATGTGTTTGTTGTAGAAATTCCAGCGGGCGTTGGCGCCAAGGCCGCCGCCATCCTTCGAAGCGTTAAAGGCTCCAAGCGCGCTGACACCCGTGCCGCCGCCGCAGGGGGTACTGCTGCTGGCTACCTCGGCGCAAGGAAATATGCGGTCGCGGAATCGGTCAAACAAGCCGAAGATCTCGTAGTGACCGAAGCCGGGATCGAACGCGGCCTTGGCGATGATATCGGGTGAAGGATTGAAGGTGTAATTCGAGGTTGAGTTGTAGCTGTTGCTCGCGCCTGCTTCTCCGAGCAGAAAATTGTCTGCGTTTCCATGGGTCGTGAGCGTGCCCTGTGCGTTCTCCATAGCTACGGCAAAGGCCACCTTGTCGCCGAAGGCTTTAGTTACGCGAAGGCCATACTGGCGCGCGAAAGTGAACCCGACGTTGTAACCAGGGTCGATAGTCGCCGGCCGCGCATCGTTGGCCCTGCCGGTGTCATCGCTGGGGGCAATTCCCACCTTGCCCTCGGTAAGCAAACTCCAGGTCTGACCGCCGAGGATACTCCACCCGTTGTCGAACTTGGCTTGGCCCCACGCCTGGCGGAGACGGAAGGTGTAACTATTGGTCTGAGTGGCCGTGGAGGTAACGCCAGCCGAAAGGAAGTCGCCGGACACATAGCTGGAAAAATCCACGTTCTTCAGACGCCCGTCGACGTAAATGGTCGGCCGGGACTGGCGCGCAGAGCCGAAGAACTCAGACAGAGAGCTTTGCGAAGCGCCAGGCATGGTCAGAGAATTGAAGGGGGTGGTCAGGTCGGCTCCGAGGGCTCTGGAGCGACGCACGAAGGCAGCTTCCGCGAATCCTCCCGGCGTAATGGTGATTCCCCGGAAGTGAATGGAGATAACCGCGCTCTCCATGGGGTTCGACGGAGTCTGTGCCGGTGCGTCTTGCAAGTTGAGCCCGGAGCTTGGCGCAGTACTTTGCTGAACGGCAACAGTGTTAAGCGCCGCCAACTGCTGCGGAGACGCATGAGTTTGGGTGGCGTAGGTATTGGCTGGAGATGCTGCCGCGGATTGCTGCGTTTGCCAGGCCTGCTGGCGCTGTAGTTGTTGTGTAAGTCGCTCGATCTGTAGCTGCTGCGCGGCCAGAGCGTCCTTCAAAGCCTGGACATCGGCAGCCGTAACTGTTGGCGGCGCAGCCACCGGGGCGGCGTCGCTGGCAGCCGGCGCACCAGACGCCGGAGTTTCCGCCCAAGCGCCGCCGGAAAGTGCCACCAGCGTCAGAGACGCGAGAAACAGGTTCTTGGTACGTTTCATGGGATTTCAATCCTCTCCTTTTGAGTTCTTGTTTGAACAACGCATCCTGGGGGAGCAATAGAAACTTCTTGCAACCTGTACGCATGAGTTTCGGCGTTCATTTTTCGGCCGGCACATGCCAATCCGTACTTCAACTGGTCTCAATTGTTGCTATTATGATAATTGGCTTACTAGTGATTCGAAACAAAAGCGATCTCTTTTTTTGCCGAACTGCTGAAATCGGAACCGCGCGAGGAGTTTTCCCGAAACGGAAACCTAGGTCGGACGACTATTCACTTTTCTGACCCCCAACCACCATGGGCAGGACGCTTCCCTTCTCTTTTTCCTTCTTCTTAGCGGCGCGCTTGCTTTTGGTGGAACGAGGCGTGGTGCCGGCAATCAGGTCGGCCAGCGTGGTGTTTTCCAGAATGCGGGCGGCGGCGTCGCGCACGTCGAGAAAAACCTGATAGAGCGCCCGGTGCGGCAAGTCGCGGTCGATGAGCACTCGCAGTTGTTCGGCGTCTGCAAACGGCGCCAGCGGGCCATCGATCAAGCGCATGATTTCGCTCAGGCGGATTTCGGCGGGATCGCGGCGTAACTGGTAGCCACCCTTGGCTCCGCGCACGCTCTCGACCATGCGAGCGTTTTTCAGTTCGAGCAGGATGAGCTCCAGAAATTTCTCCGGAAGATCTTCTTCGTAGGCGATTTCCCGGATCTTGATGGCACCCTGGTGGTGACGGCGGGCGAGCATCATCATGGCCTGCAGAGCGTAGAGTCCCTTTTGAGAGATTTTCATGGTCAGGAATTATGCCATAAAGTCCATTGCATTAGTAGACTTTATGGACATTGGGGGACATTGCAAGTCAAGGCCCGCTTTTTCGTGAATGATCACTCCCGCTAATGTCACGTTATTCAGCAACTTACGGAAATCCCGACGATGTCTGCGGGAATTGGGATGTGCATTTGGTTGCAGTTTCGGAGCGGAAAATTACGGACTCGGGCTGAGTTCGTGGGATTAGGATTCGTGGCCGACGCGCAGCACTTGAAGGGTGATGTTATCGGGTCCGCCCCGTTGCCGAGCCAGCTTGACCAGGGCGGCACAGGAATCCGCCGGAGAGTTGTGGCTCACCGCCATCTCCAGTTCTTCCTCGGTCACGACACTCCACAAGCCGTCGGTGCAGAGCAGCAGATCATCGCCCTCTTGCAAAGCGACATTTTGTTCGGCACCGTCCACCACCACATCTCTTCCCGCGCCCAGAGCGGCGGTCAGGATGTGGCGCTGAGGGTGCTTCTCGGCATCCTCAGCGCGCACGATACCGCTCTCCACCAGGCGTCCCACGTAGGAGTGATCGCGGGTGAGACGCAAGATCTGCGCGCCCCGCACCAGGTAGAGGCGGCTGTCGCCAACATGCGCGAAATAAAGCTGCCGGCCGCGGAGAACGAGCGCGGTACAGGTGGTCCCCATGCCGTGGAATGCGGGATGCTGCTCGGCGTAGTCCTGGATGCGAGTGTGGGCGGCGGCAAACGACTCTGCTAGCGCCGCTTGGGGGTCATCGTTGAAGACTCGGTCATAGACTTCGCGAACCGTCTCCACCGCCAGGCGGCTGGCTTCCAGACCGCCCTCGTGCCCACCCATACCGTCGGCGATTACCGCTAACCGTCCCTTGCGCTGGAAGTCCTCATCGCTGGCCGGCTCCCAATAGAGGAAGGAGTCCTCATTGTTCTCGCGCTGGCAGCCCACGTCGGTCAGGCCGGCGACTTCGACTCCGGGTTTCGCATTCATGCAATCAACGGACAATTTTTCGCCACCTCAACCGGCAGCGCGGAGGCGACCAGCAAGGACAAGCGGGAAGCTGACTTCCTGCCGGGAGGACCGAAGCCGCGATGTGCCCCGGCCATTATAGACAAGAGTGAGCGCAAAAAGGCAACGCCCAACGCAGAATCCGCAAAACGTAACAGGCCGAGCGACGAGCGCCGGCAAGCCCGTCGGGTAATGTCAGTCCGGCGATGGGAGGTTGAGAGAAAGAAAAAAGCCGCGTTGATTCGCGGCTTTAGTCCTGAACTTGGGAAGTCCTAAGGGCAAGCTACTTCTAGTGCTTGTCTTTATAGATTCGCTTGCTGGTACGGTTCTGTTCCTTGTTGAGCTGTCTCTGCTCGCCCTTGGTCAGGTGACCATTGTGAGCCGCCATATCGGCCTTTTCCTGGTTCTCGATGTGCTGTTCGCGGCCTTCCACGCGCGAAGCCTGCCCCGGCGTCATGGTGCCATTCTTCACGCCATTCGCGATGCGGTCCTGCTGGTTCTGCTCGCGGGCATTGACTTCGTTGACGCGGGGATGTCCAGGATCGACAACGCCCGGTCCAGCGCCGGATGTGTTGCTGTTTTGGGTTTGAGCTGCGGCGCCGACAACCATCAGACCACCCACTGCCAGGACCAAAAGCGACTTCGTGATTGTGTTGATCATGTGAGCCTTAAACCCCCGCATCGAAGTTTAGTTGTGGACTGTTACCGCCCGCGAATTACGAAGGTGTAAGTTCCTTCGGGGAAAAGAGTTAACCCGCGGACTCGCGGTGTCCGGCACTAGGTTACTGAAGTCATCTGCAGATCGGTATTAACTGATTTGCCACCATCCACGATCCGATGGACGGGCCTTCCGGGCGTCTTTATCGTAAATTCCCCGACACTTTCTGAAAAAATTAACATCCTTGTGACAAAACCGACTGGCAGCAACGTTAAACTTTGCCCGGTATCCGCGGGACTCGCGGAACCTGACAGGAGGCTACTCCCATGGCTCGACTCGCCGTTATCACGCGCTGGAGCGTTTTGCTTCTGCTGACAGCAGTTTTTGTACTCTCGGGCGGCAGTGTGGCCCGGGCGCAATACACACTCACCAGCCTGGTCACAACATCGGCGGATCCCAACCTGGTTAACGCCTGGGGCATGGCCTACGCGAGCGGCGGGCCGTTTTGGATTTCAGACAACGGAACTGGCAAGTCCACCGTCTACGACGCCACGGGAAGCATCGTGCCCCTAGTGGTGACGATTCCCGCTGCTTCAGGCGCGAAGGGCAGGCCGACCGGCCTCGTCGCCAACTCCACTTCCGGTTTCGTGATCACGCAGAACGGCGTATCGGGCGCGGCCAGCTTCATCTTCTCTACGGGCGACGGAACCATCAGTGGCTGGAATCCTTCCGTGAACGCTAACAGTGCGGTGATCGTGGTCAACAACCATCCGGCCGCCAACTACACCGGCCTGACCATTGCTACCGTTGCCGGCAAGACATTTCTGTACGCCGCCAATCAGTCCACCAACCAGATTGAGATCTACGATAGCAACTTCAATCTGACCAAGACGTTTGGCGATTCCACCCTGCCTGGGTTGACGGTGTACGGCGTGCAGGCGCTCAAGGGAAGGATCTACGTGACCTTTAAAGGCAACAGTAGCGGAGCCGTGGACGTTTTCAGCACCAGTGGAACGTTGATCAAGCTGCTCACCAAAAACGGATCCAAGGGACCGGTGCTGGCTCCATGGGGAGTGGCGCTGGCGCCCAGCAACTTCGGCACGTTCAGCGGAGACCTTCTGGTGGGCAACGTCAACAATGGCAAGATCAATGCCATCAATCCGAAGACTGGAAAGGTCGTGGGCCAACTGAAAGACACGACCGGAAAGGTAATCGCCATTCCCGGACTGTGGGCTTTGCTGTTTGGCGGCGGCAGCACCGCGACCAACGGAAATACCAACCAGTTATTCTTTGCCGCCGGCACCAACAATTACGGCACCGGAGAGTTCGGCGTAATCAATCCCTAGCTCGATCGCGAATCTATTCCGCAGACCTTGAGGGCACCCCGAACACTGGGTGCCTTTCCTGTATTCAGCGCGGAAACAGCCGGGGCGTATAATCTTGCGGCTGTGACTGTCTGGGCTTTCCAGAATCTGAATTCGGGAAGCGACGGCCTGGCGGAGGGGTTCCCATGAAACTTACGGACACGATTGCCCTGGTGTTGAAGAGTAAAGACAACAGCCGAGTTCTATCCGCGACGCCCGAACAGTCGGTCTACGAGGCGATTGAGAAGATGGCGGCAGAGGGTGTAGGCGCATTGCTGGTGATCTCCGAGGGCAAACTGGTTGGCATCCTGTCGGAGCGGGATTACGCCCGCAAAGTTATTCTGAAGGGCCACTCCTCGAAGGAGACGCGGGTCCGCGAAATCATGACCTCACCCGTCGTCTTCGTAACTCAGCAACACACAGTTGATGACTGCATGTCGATCATGACCAAACACCATTTTCGCCACCTTCCCGTGATGGGAGAGAATGACAGGGTGGTGGGTGTCGTTTCCCTCGGCGATCTGGTGAAGTGGATCGTCTCCGACCAGGCGCAGACGATTCACCAGTTGGAAGGCTACATCACGGGAAGATATCCTGGATAAAGCCAGTGGAACTTCGTCGTTCCCTCGTCCGGCCGGACCTGCGCGCCACCCCTATTCGCAGTCGCCCGAAGAGCCTCCAGTACGTCGGTAACCTGTTCCTCGTTAACCCGAGAGCGGACAATATATATGCGCGATCAACGCCGTTCTTCCTGCGCGTCAGCAGAGGTGTGCATAAAAGGTGCGTGCACACGTCGGCGTGTCCAATGCACATTCATGGATGATCACAGAAACGACCGCTTTGGCCGTTACGAGATCCTGGGCGAACTGGGCCGGGGAGCCATGGGTGTGGTTTACAAGGCCCGCGATCCCAAGATCAACCGCGTGGTTGCGGTAAAAACCGTTTCGTTGTCCGGTCAACCGCCGGAGGAGGAACTTGAGTATCGCGAGCGATTCTTCCGGGAAGCGGAGGCCGCTGGCCGCCTCTCGCATCCAGGAATCGTAACCATCTACGATGTCGGCGAGGAGCCAGAGACGAGGTTCCCTTACATTGTGATGGAGTACGTTCGGGGCCCTTCGCTGGAAAAGCTGCTCTCCGGTGACAGCCGTAAGCTGCCGCTGGAAAAAGCCTTGCAACTGACGCTCGAACTGGCGGAGGCGCTGGATTGTGCCCACGGTCGAGGTGTGGTGCACCGTGATCTGAAACCGGCGAACATCCTGCTCACGGAAGACGGTCATGCCAAAATCGCGGACTTCGGGATCGCCAAACTGAATCTCGCCAATCTCACGTTGGCGGGACGCGCGTTAGGCACTCCCGCTTACATGTCGCCCGAACAACTGAACGGAGAAACCGTAGACGGCCGGTCAGACTTGTTCTCTCTGGGCGTCATCATGTACACAGTGCTGACCGGTTATAGGCCGTTTCAAGGCAACAGTGCCGTCACGGTATCGTTCAAAGTAGTGAACCGCGAGCCAGTCCCGGCGACGGTCCTCGACACCGAGTTGCCGCACGGGCTCGACTACATCATTGCGCGAGCCATGGCGAAAGATCCGGCCCAGCGTTATCAACGCGGCATGGAAATGGTGTTGGACATCCAAGAGTTGCGGGAGGGACGCGAACCGTGGAGCAAGACCAAGCAGCCCGGCTCGCTTTCCGGGGCAGATCCGGTGCAAACGGCGAGTCTTAGGGCCAAAGCGTGGGCGACAGGACAACACGCCGTCGCGGCGAAGCCGCGCATACCCACCCGCTCTCTATCCCGAGGGCGCGATGTAGGTCACAGCATCCTGGAGAAGATGCGGAACAAGTTCTTAGCCGGCGCCTTGCTCCTGACGGGACTTCTTGTCTTTGGAATCCGGATGAGTGACACCGTCTGGCCGCGGAAAGCACCACCCAAGAGTGCGGCTACAGCGAGGGCAGTCAATACGTCCTCAAGCGAGGGCGCACCCGGCCAGGTCGCGGCGGGAAGTCCGCCGACGCGTGCAAGCTCCAAGGTCTCTCCAGCAACGTTGGAGATCGAGGTGGAGCACAGGTTCGCGGAAGCCCACCTGACCATCTGGGTGGATGATCGTTTGACCTACACCCACCTGTTGGAAGGAGCAGACAAGAAGCATCTGGTCGTGTTCCACCAAGTCCAGGGCCATGAATTCCATGCCGTGCAGGTCCCATCTGGGAAACATCGTCTCCGGGTGCGGGTGGTGTCTGGGGCCGACTCCTATGACCAGTCCGCCACGGTTGCGGGCGAGTTCGCCAGTGGGAAAGAAACAGTGCTGCGGATCAACTTCAATAAACGCCGCGAGATGAACCTAAGCCTGCAGTAGCGGGAGTCCGCACGTAGAACTCAACGATTCACAGTGAATATTCGACGTCGGGCGTGAGTTCCAGCGTGAATCCGGAGCGGAGTGCGTCTTCCCGGAACATCAAAACGGTCTCCAACGAGTACTCGTGCAAATCCTTGCCTATCAGGCTGACCTTCTTAAGCACGTCGGAGGTGACGGTAATGATATGGCAGCCAATTTCATCGGCCTGGAAGATGTTGAGGAGCTCGCGCGGGCTGGCCCATACGAGCTTGGTGTTGGGCTCTGGCGCTATCAGTTCAAGCGCCGACTTCATGAGCGGAACCGGATCGCGGCCGGTGTCGGCAACGCGGCCGGCAAAAACGGAGATGTAGGAGGGCGCACCGCCCCGCAGCGCTTTGGCGATGTGCCGTACCTGATCGAGCGCGAGCACAGCCGTCGCGTTCACTTGAATCCCATCGCCACTCAATCGCCGGATCAAGTTGTACATCGGCTCGCGGCGCGTATTCGTCACCGGAATTTTGACGTACACGTTGGCAGCCCAGCGGGCGATCTTGCGAGCCTGGCGCTCCATTTCGGCTTCATCATCGGCCAGCACTTCGAAGGAGATGGGACGGTCCGGGATCTCTTGCAGAACTTCCCAGGCGAAGCGCTCATAGTCGGTCACGCCCGCCTTCCGCATCAGAGTTGGATTTGTGGTGAAACCTTTAATGTAGGGCTGCCGATAGAGCTCAAGCATGCTGGCCTTGTCGGCGCCGTCGGCGAACACCTGAACCCGTAATTCAGACACGGACTTCATTCTTATATGTAGACCCCTTCAAACTGGAGGAAATGATCCAGTCGGATGCTTCGCGCAACGACCGCACCGTAGCTTCCGGAGGTTGCGCCGGCTTTCTCTCGCGGTAGCCATAGTCGATCAAAACCGTCTTGACCCCGGCACTGTGGCCGGCATCGACATCGCGCCAGCGATCACCCACCACAAAGCTGCGCGAGAAATCTATATTGTGCTTGCGTTGGGCCTCGAGCAAGAGTCCGGGCAGAGGCTTGCGGCATGCACAGTGATCCGCATCGTCATGATAACAGACGAAGATACCGTCGATGGGCAGAGAGGACGCGAGGGCCTGATGGATGCTCTCGACGGTCTCGCGAGTCTGATTGCCGCGCGCAACATCAGGCTGGTTGGTGATGACGAAGAGAGCGAATCCGTGCGCCTTCAGATCGAGCAAGGACGAAGCAACGTCAGGGAGCAATTCCAGCTCATCGAGGCTGGAGGGTGGAAACGGTTTGCCGTCGCGCACCACGGCGCGGTTGAGGACGCCATCACGGTCGAGGAAAACTGCCGGGCGGAGATGCCCGCTGCCGGGCCCGGTGGACTCCCACTTGGTCTCCTGCTGTTTTACCGCGGGGTGTGAGACCAGCAGGTGCCACACCACGGCCTGAAGAGCTTCGGTATGCGGCGTGATGTGGGCTGGGTTGACCGTCGGAATCAAGATGCAGACATCGGCGACCTTGGCCGTGTGGCCTCCATCCCGACCGACAATGCCTAGGATTTTTGCTCCTACAACCTTGGCATATTGCAGGGCTGCTACTAAATTGGGGCTGACATTCTTTTCGAGATCGCCACCACCGACCGAGAACACGAGCACTAGATCGCTCGGTCGCAAGCGACTGACCCGCAGCCAGCTTTCGAACACTGTCTCCCAGCCTTCATCGTTCACTCGTGCCGTGAGCTCTGACACATTGTCCGTGGGAGCGTAGGCCTCGATTCCTGCGATTTTGCGGAAGTCGTTCACAGCATGGGAAGCGTTGGCCGCGCTGCCTCCCACGCCGAGGATGAACAACCGTCCGCCGGAGGAGCGCGTCTGTGCCAGCAATAATGCGGCGTTCTCAATGGCAGCCGCGTCCAGTCGGTCGATCACGTCCTGCGCTTCGGCGAGAAACTGCCGCGCGAATGTATTCTCGCTCGTCATTATTGATTTACGCTTGCCTCGCTCGTCCTGCAGCCAGGAACTCCGCCGTTTCCCGCAACCCCGCCGGCGAGCCAATCTCGTAAAATCGCTCGCGCACTTCAAATGCGGCCAGCTGCCCACGTTGCAGGAGATCCGCGTACAGCTCAGTAAGATCGCAAGCATTCCCGGCAGGCAAATCCCGAAACGCCTCGGCGCGAAAGACTCCGAGCCCGTAGTCGATGTAACGCATGCGTGGTGTGCGGTTGGTCTTGCTGTAGGCGAGAATCTTCCCTGCCTCGAACTCGACGTTGCTGGTGTCCCATTTTCCTTCGTTGCGGAGGACGGTCATCATGGCCAGCACGCCCGCGGACTCGAACTTCCTCGCGATGGCAGCATAGTCGCATGGAAGATAAGAATCACCGTACATGACAAAAAAAGCGTCCCCCAACTTTGGCAAAGCGTTCCTGATAGCCCCAGCCGTGCCCAGCAGGGCAGGCCCGTCAAATGAGTAGTCTACCTGAAGGCCCAAGGCAACGCCGTCACCGATTACGCGCTGAATCAACTCCCCAAGATGTCCCACGCAGAGCACGACGCACCGGATGCCGCTGGCCTTCAGCAAGCGCAGCTGATGCACCGCAAAAGGCTCGCCATTCACTTCCAGCAGCGACTTCGGGACAGCCTCGGTCATCGGCCGCAAACGGGTCGCGAGGCCGCCAGCGAGAATCGCGACGGTTAACAATGGGTTCTCCTAGGAATGTGCCACCACTGCGGTACCGCCAAAGTCAAACTGGGCGCGCACCTCGCGCAGGCCCGCGCCTCGCATGACCGCCCGGAGGCGAGTCTTCTCTTCGGTGTAGAACATGAGAAATCCGCCACCGCCAGCGCCAATTAGTTTCCCACCGAGCGCGCCGTTCGCTCTCGCCAGTTCGTACAACCGGTCAATTTCCCCGCTGCTCATACCCGGAGAGCGTTTCTTCTTGTGCTCCCAATGCACATTCATCAGGTCGGCGAACTTTTTCAAGTCACCGGCCAGCAGGGCGTCCCGGCTCTCCACACCCAACTGCTTGGTGAGGTGAAGATTCTCGATCATCTCGCTGTTGTTGTTCTTTGTTCGGGAGTCTTGGTCGCGGAGAATATCGGATGCGTTGCGGGAGCTGCCGGTAAAGAACAAGAGGATGTTGTCTTCGAGGTTGGCCAGGGTTTCGGCCGAGAGCTTCAACGGTTCAACGACGACTCGATCATCCGGCAGAAACTGGAAGCAGGTAATGCCGCCGAAAGCAGCAATGTATTGGTCCTGTTTGCCGATGGGCTCGTTCAGCAGCTTTAACTCGATGTGACATGCTTGCTCGGCGAGGTCTCGAGGCGGTACGAAGTCCCTCTTCAGCGTGTGTAGAGCGCACAAAAGGGCGGTGGTAAAGCTGCCGGAGGAGCCCATTCCAGTACCGGCCGGGATGTCGGCCAGGCTGACAATTTCGAGGTAGGGCCCAGTGACCGCAGTCAACTTCAGGGCCTCGCGGATGATAGGATGCTGGATCTCATCGACGCGCTCCACATCCTCGAACCTGGAGTACTTGACGATAATCCGCGGACGAAACGCTTCGCTGATGGTGATGTAAACGTAGCGGTTAATGGCGGCTGAGACGACGAAACCAGTATGCTCGCGGTAATAGGATGGAAGGTCGGTGCCGCCGCCGCCGAGACAGATTCTCAGCGGACTTCGGGTGATGATCATCGAGCGGACCTCAAGCAGGAGAACTCGACAATCTTGGGCGCACGCTCAACGAGAGGGGCAGCAGAACCTGCATCCGACAAATGCCCACATGCAAGGCAATGCGCACTCGCGGGAATCATTCCCAAATGATATGCGAAGCAGAGCTTGCCGGTCGAGTGCGGCAGTGAGACCTCGGTCCCGAGTTCCCCGGCAGCCCGACGCACTGCTGTTCAAGACAGTGCCCTGCGAATCACTCCACATCCCTCATTCATTCCACTTCAAAATCAGCGGTGCGGGTCTTGCTGGAGTTGCCCACCGAATCGACGGCCCGCAACTGCATCCGGTAAGAACCCGGACCCAGCGAAGCCACCGGCAGCATGAGTCCCAGTGGAATCACCGGGTCCCCCGCTTTTCCCTTGGGAGTCCGGTCGCCAACGTGGAATTTCTCCTGTCCACTCTTGCGTTCGAGAACGATCAGCTCGTAGGCAACTTCCGGAGGATTCGGATTCTTCAGAAGCGGTTCGTACACTTCTGCGTAAATGGCAGCAGTGTCCGTCTTCTTGAAATGGTTGGAGGCGGACGGCAAAATCTCCAAGCCCTGTACTGACAAAGGAGTGCGGTCCTCCAGCAGCAGGTCGTCCAGATCGGTAGAGATGTCGGCGGCACGGCGAATACTGTTGCTGAGCGCGACACCGCTAATGCTGAACTCCTGACCGCGGTACGGGTCGATCAGCAGTGGCATCTCGAGTTTACCAAAGCTCTCGTTGCCGGAACTGAACACCACTTTCAGCTTGTATGTGCCAGAGGCGATGCCAAACTGATTTTCGTAGCGTAGGGGCTGCTTTTGGAATTCCTCCACTTCTTTCTTGCCCTCGAAGTCTCGATTCAGCGTGTCGCTGAAGCGGGCGGCGATGGATCCGTCCGGCTTGTACGCGATGCCCAATATGTTGAGGGCTGAGTGCTGTTTCCCTTTCACCTTTTCAAACTTGAGCGCCGCGGAAGGAATCTCCACCGCAAGATGGATTTTGGCAGTGTTGGGCGAGGTGTAGAAAAAAGGCGCCTGCATCAGAGCGGTGACATTGCCCTGCATCTCGCCGCCCGCACGGCTCTCCAGGTCTTTCTCGATCGGGTTTCCGGCTAGAAGATCGACTGGCCTGACGTTGCAATAGCCACTGCGGGCGCGGACGTTGGTTCCTCCGCGCTCCACTTTGACTTTCAAGGTATGGCAACTGCCGTCCGCAGAAACGGCGGGCTTGTAACCGAGTAGGTAGTATTGGTTTTGATCTTTAGCGATTCGCTGCAGACCACCCAGCAAGTCGTTGGTGTTGAGGATGACGAACCCGCCAGTACCGTCGGCCAGTTGATAGAGCACTTGTTGGTTGTCGGAAGCGCTGGGAGGGATCTGCGGCACTATCTGCCGGGGCTGAGTGTAGGGGTTGTTATAAAGGCTGTTGTAGGGGTTCGTGCCTACAGCCCCACCACCGCCGCCACCGGTCTTGCCGCCACCACCTGTCCCGCCCCCACCGGTCCCGCCACCGCCGGTCCCGCCGCCGGTCCCGCCGCCATGACCGCCACCACCCCCTGTCCCGCCCCCACCGTGACCACCGCCTCCGCCACCCCCACCGCCATGCTGCACGGGAAGCGCCACAGCGGGTTCGGCAAAGGCAGCCAGCCGGAGGAGTCGCCGGTGAGAATAGTGATACGCGGCCGGGACGAAAGATCCTGATGTAGAACTCACCGGGGGTGGCACCAGACGGTTATGCAGTCCGGGCAGCTCCGGAACTGTCAACCCGCGGACATCGATGGGATAGATGGCAACATTCGCCTTATTGCAGGTATCGATCACCGCAGTCACTTCTGATTCGTACTCCACGCTCAGCGGAAAACCGGAGGTCAGCATCACCAGGGTCTTGCGGCCTGGCACGGTGGACAGGCTCTTGGCCAGACTGCGCAGAGCCAGCAGCACGCTGTGGATGCCAAAGTCGGCTTCTGCATTCCCCAGAGATGGCACCGGTGCCGTGGGGGGAGCCGCCAGCGACGCTACTATAACCGAGGGCTCTGCGTTCGGCGAAACGAAGGATCCTTTTATCCCCATCACCACTTGTTTCAGCCGTTGTGCATCGGCAGTGAAATTTTGCGAGATGCGCACATTGCCGCCGAAATCTGCTATGGCCATCAAGCGATCGGGGCCGGCGTTGGCATCAATAAACTTCGCGGCCGCATCCCGGGCTTTGGCTTGGTCTGCAAAATCCATGGTGGAGTTGTCGAAGAACAGGACCAGGTAGTGGGGCTGGGGATTGGGTGTGGAACCAGTGTTCTCCTCAAAGGAAAAGCTGGTGAGAACCTGCTCTTTGCCATCCTCCCAGACCTTGAAGTCCTTCTGCGCAAGGTCGCGAATGTAGTTGCCTTTCTTGTCGGTCACCACGGTATCGACTAGAACTAAACGCGACTCAGACCGGATCACCACGGGCTCGTCCGGGCTCGATGCAGTTGGCTGCTGGGCATGTGCGACGCGGTGATCAGAGCCAGCTTGCAGGAATATCCAGAAGCTGGCTAGACAGATCAGGCCAATCAAGAGAACCAGCCGGCGATCGCGCATACTTCACCTCCCGTGGCGCCTGTTTAACGAATCTCCACCGTTCCGTTTTCCGCGGACATCAACTGTCCCTCCGCATCCCTTACCACCAGCCGAACCAGATAGCTCCCAGGCTTCACGTCAAAGCTTGTCTTGAGCGTGATGCCCGAGCCCAGCTTGTGTTCCAGCGTTTCATCTTTCAAATTCATGGTGACGATCTTCTGCCTTCCCTGAATGAAGTTGCCGTTGCGATTGAATAGGGCCGACACACAGGTCAAAACGTTGTTGTTTCTCCCCTCGACCTTTCGAAAGTGCAGATGCTGCACGTCCACGTGAGCGAGGACGATGAGTTTGGCATCCTCGTCGCTGGCTTTGAAAAACTGCGTGTGCAGCTTGACGGGAAGATTGTGCAACTCCTCCTGGGAGTACATGGCGTCTTCAATTTCCTGCTTGGCCTGCTCATCGGGGTTGGCGAAGTTCTTGGGCGCGTAATAGCCGCGGCGGGCCTGCAGGGTTAATTTTTGCGGGTTCTTCAGCGTGACCTTCAGATTGTGGAAGCTGCCATCAAGCTTCAGATTCTGCGGAACGAATGCCAGCACATAGGAATATTCGGGAGCCTGCGCAACGCGCCGGAATCCTTCGTCGAAGTCGTTGTTGTTGTGAAAGAAAACTCCGCCCGTACCATCGGCCAGAGCGGCCAGGAGGTCGTCGTTAGCGTTGGCCGCAGCAATCTCGATCAAGGCTTTACCTGGGGGCGGCGCGTATCTCCCCCCCTGACTAGCGTCGCCGAACGGGATCACCACGTACAGCCCGCGTGCATCCAGCGTGTTGATCGCAATTTGCGAACGCACTGCGCGATCAATGATCTCTGTGTATTCATATTGCAGCTGCGGCACGATAAACCCGGGAGACACGAGGACCACAATTCGCTGGCCCGGCATCTGGGAAATGCGGTGGACCACATCTTTCAAAGAACCGAGGGAGATACGGCTTTCATCCTCACCGGTACTCAATACCCCCATGCTGATGGAGTTCACAGTCGCTTGTGGGTTTCCGAGTGGTGTGCCTTGCGGACTAACTGGAGTTGGCAGGCTAAACGGCTCACACGCAAGCGCCTCTTGGATGGCAACCTGCGTAGCCTCAAGATCGTTCTTGTTGATGATCAGATCTGCCTGGTAGTAACTAATCTTCGGGCAGTCGAACGCAAAACTGCGTGACGTGGGGTGTGGCTGCAAACGAAGCAAGGCTTCATGCAGCTTGGCGCGGTCATCGGTGAAGTCCAAAGTTGTAAGGCCTGATATGGTAAAGATGGCGGCACGATCAGTGGGCCTCAAAGTGGCGAAGTGACGTTCCGCAGCCTCCCGCACGTGGGCAAGATCGCCGAATTCCAGATGCACATCGTCGAACAGGTAGGCTACGAAACGCTCAGGCACGGCAGGTGCACTTCCAGTATTGGAAGGCGCCTCGCCAGGAAGCACTTCGCTTGAGTTCTCCTCCGACTTTTGGCGCGCCTTTGCAGCCAAGGCTCCAGGCTGTTCGACTTCGAACTGCGTAATGACCTGTGGCTTGCCTTTGTCGAAAATCTGAAAATCCTCTTTCTGAAGATTCCCGACGGCGTGGCCCTGAGAGTCGCGGACCACTGCGCGCACCACCACCAACTTCACGTTCACCTTGAATGTGGTCGGTTCGTCGCGGGACGCGAGTTCCGCCGGACTCTGCTTATTTTCAGACTGCGGGGCAGGGCTAGGGATGGCAGACTGCTGAGAACCAGCCTGCGCAAGCACGGCGGTTGAGCAGGAGAAAAACCAGATAGAGCACATCAGAAGACGAGCGAACGGCCTGCAGACGGAGAGGCCCGTCGTCACATCTTTGGGGGTGACAAGCCGCCCGGCTTCCGGAGAACTCCTCATAAAACTCCCACAATCGCCGGGGGAAGCAGGGTACCCTCAGTCGACGCATCGCATGATCCGGGATTCCTTAGCACTTCAAATGCTGGCGAACAGTGTACACCCGTTTGGGCTGGGCGATGTCGTCAAACGGGCGTCCAGATCGTCTCTACAGAGCCTCCCAGGCATTTAGTGCGCGGCCACGGAAGCGGACGTCGCGGAAGGAGTCGCAATCTTTACCGAATCCGGCTGCGTCCATACCGCCTTCCCGTTGTTCAATTCCAGCCGGTTCATCGTGACTTTCAACTGCTGGTGATCGACTTCGACGAGCAGGTAGTGGTAGTTCACTTCCTTGCTCTGGAAGGGATCGCCGGGAGCGCGCTCGATGGGATAGGCATGGGCTGCCCCCCCACCGGAAACGAAGTAGGTGACGCCCCCATGTTCGTGACGCTCGTAGTTATGTACGTGTCCGGAGAAAACCACGAAACGGGCGCGGGTGTGAGCCTGGCGCTCCTCAAGCATCTTCGCCAGATGTTGCTCCGTGGAACGCGCCGAGTGCCCTCCACCAAACAGTTTGACGTCGGAGGAACTGGTGTAGGGCGGGTGGTGAAACATAAGGAAGACGAAGTCCACATCCGACGGGAGATTATCCAGCTTGTTCGTGAGCCATTGGCCTTCCGGGCCAGAGATTTCATCGAGAGAGCTATCCAGCACCAGCAACAGCGTGTTCGCGGCCCGTACCGAGTAATAGCGGCTGTTCTTCAGATCGGGAAAGCGCTGGAAGTAGTTGCCCAACGCAGTTTTCTCGTCCCCGTGCAGATCGTGGTTGCCGAGTGCCGGATAAATCGGGATGTTCTTCTCGCGCCAGATGCTGGTTTCGCTGTCCCAGGTTTTCCAATCGTTCACGTCATAGCCGTTGTAAACGATGTCGCCGGTGAAGCACACGAACGCGGGATTGACCTCGGCGATGGCCTGCACCAGGGCGACTCGCACGGGAGGGTTGGCAGCCTCCGTATCTTTCGGGTCGTGAAAACGGGTGTCGCCGTAGGCCACGAAGCGAAACGGAACATTCACCTTGAGCCGCAAATCCACCGCGGGCGTCTGTGCGGTCGACTTCTTGCTGCAACCCATCAGCCCCGATAGCACTGCCATGAAGCACAGCAGCGACAGCCCAGCCGCGAACGATCTCTTTTGCGAAAACATAGTTAAAGCTTACGCCCTGAAGTTATTCCCTGCTACTTTCCGACGACCAGCACCTCGAACTGCTCACTTTCTCCTGTGGACAGGAAAAGCCGGTGCATCTTCGGATCAAGGGCCCTCGTCTTCGCCTTGGGCAAACCGGCCAGCCTGTACCATGGGTCACAGATCATGAACTTCGATTGGACGCAAGGGGCGCTGGCAGAGGGCCTGCGACTGTACGAGGCGGGCGAGTTCTTCACCGCGCATGAGGCCTGGGAAACCGTGTGGCTGGGGTCGCCCGAACCGGAGAAGACTTTCCTGCAGGGGATCATTCAAGTGACGGCGGCATTCCACCATCTGCGGCGCAACAACCAACTGGGAGCGGTGCTCCTGCTGCAAGCCGCACTGGGGCGGCTCGATCGCTATCCGGCATCCTTCGGCGGAATTTCAGTCAGCTTGCTTTGCCAGGACATTCGCGAGCGGTTGCGGACTCTGGAGGCCGGCGAAGCGGCATCCCACCTGGTCTCTCCCCGAATACAGCCGAGCTAGCGCAGATGGCTCCCTGATCAGGCCCCGGCGCTCACCTGCCGCGCCCATTGCATGGCTTGCCAGTAAGACTCGGCAACGTCGCTTTCGTTGAGATGAAGCTGCGTGATGAGGTCGCTCACCGCCTTCCACTCCCCGGACTCCCGCGCCAGCATGAGTTGATAGAACGGCCGCAGACGGCTGTCCACGCCCAGCAGTACGGCCTTGCATTCGTAATCGACGGGAACGTTGTCGAGAACCTGGAGCATGGGAATCTCAAGAATGGTGTCCATGAGTGAGAGCATTCCCATCAGGAACAGGTCGGAATCGCCGTGCTGGATTTTGGGCGAGAGCAGCTCACAGAAGCGGGCGCGGACCAGCGCCGCCAGCACCAAGTCGCTGGTTTTATCCTGGCCGGCACCGAGACTCGCGATCAGCCTGATCCATCGCCGCACCTCCCGCTCTCCCAGGATGGAAAGCGCGTGCCGCACGGAGTGGATCTCAGCCGCGAATCCAAACGCGGCGGAGTTGAGATAGCGCAGCAGCCGGTAACACAGCGAGGCCTCTCCCTTGACCAGATTCTCAATCTCGCGCACATCCACCTCGGGCTGCGAAACCGCTCTGAGCATGCGCAGGTAATTGAGCCGGTTGGCGGGAATTTCGTGCGTGGTGAGGACTTCCGGACGACGGAAGAAGTATCCCTGAAAGTAGAGAAAATCGGCTTTCTTGGCGGTGACAAACTCCTCGCGCGTTTCCACCTTTTCCGCCAGCATACGGCAGCGCCAGGGCCCGTACCGTTCCACCATGGCCGCAGCGTCACTCGCCGAGGTCGCCCGGAGATCTACTTTGATGATGTCGGCCAGATCGGTCAAGCCTTCCCGCGGGTCGTTCACGGCAAAGTCGTCCAGGGCGATCATGTATCCCGCTTCCTTCAGCCGGCGGCAAGCCGCTACCACCAGGTCATCGGCGGGGACGGTTTCCAGCACCTCGACCACGGTCTGTCCCGGCGGCAATAAGGTGATGTAATCCTTGAGCAGAACTTCGCGGGTGCAGTTTACAAAGGCTCGACGCCCGTCACAAAACACATTAACGCCAAGCAAGACGGAAGTGTTCAACGCGCTGCGGGAAGCCGCGTCGGCATCCGAACTCCGGAAGAAATCCTCGACCCCGTCCCGAAACAACAGTTCGTAGCCGAAAACTTTTTCGTCCGCCGTAAGAATCGGCTGGCGGGCGACAAAACGCGTTCCGGGCTTGGGTAACTCTTTGCCTTCGTCGGGACTGAGCGCAGAGGAAGGAGCGGTCACTCTATCTATATCGGCACAATCCCACCCAAGGTTTAGCTGGCTTTTTTAGCTGTGGATCCGGAGGGAAATGACCACAGGCATATCTTCAAACAAGAGCCGGACCTCCAGCACAGCAGAATCCACCGGGGAGTGCAGATTGTAGTTTGTACCGGTGATTACGGTGGGAGGAGAGAGCAGGCAACCATCCCCCAGGCCAGCAATCTTGTTCTTGAAGTTGCCCGCCACCATATTGCAGATTTCGCCCAGCGCGTCCGACGCCTCAGGGCCGACCTTCTCTGGTTCCACACCCAGCATCTTCGATGTCATAAGCGCCGCCGCGTTCTGCCCACAGCTGACGCTAAGCACCCCGCACAATTGCCCCGCCAGTCCGACCATGGCGGTAACGTCCATCGCTTTCTCCTCCGCGGCTATGGGCAGGGTCAGTTGGCAGTTGAGCATGAGTTCGAAAACCTCCCCAGCCGCCAGTTCGAGCAGCGGAATCCAGTTTTCATGGCTGCCGTCGGCGGCGAGCCAGCCGCTCCCCGATTTCATGACTTACCTGCCAGTAGAGGGACCACATGTTCCTTCACCTGCTCCGGCGTGAAAGGCTTGCGAATGTAGCCGCGTGCGCCGCAGGAAATGGCCTGCACCACATGAGACTCGCTGCCCTCCGTTGTGATCATCACCACAGGCACGTCTTTGGCGTGCTCGACTCCGGGAAGCTGCTTGATGAATTCCAGTCCATCCATCACCGGCATGTTGATGTCACAGAGGATGAGATCGACCTGGTTTTCTTTGAGGACGGCAAGAGCCTCGGCGCCGTTTCCGGCTTGCAATACCTGAGCCAGGGCGATGCCCGCCTGCACCAGTGAGCGTTCCACAATCTTTCGCATAACCGAGGAATCGTCGACGATGAGAGTACGTATGGGCATATGGCGGTGCTAGCTCTTTTCCTTCTTGAGATTCGCTGGTCGGTACATCGGCACGCAGCGAGGGGACTTTAGGAAGCGGTGCGATACGGGTCAGAGGGGTGTTGAGCGCCAAGGCCAGGTTAGAACAGATGTCGGTCGGTTGTTATCGGTCGATTGAAGGTGACTGTCAACACTATTGGCAGCATTCGTCGCGTGGTGGAAGCCTTCGTGCTCCCTTTGAAACGGTTCATTGAACTCCCCTGTGTCGCGCAAAACGCGAAAAGCAGACGGACTGTGTCATGAATTGGGGCGAGTGGTCAATGGCTCGGCGATTGCGTGTGGCTAACGGGCGCATCACGCAATAAGAGCCTTGTTTATAATGAGTTGCAGGAATCTATTGCCTGAGAATCGAATACCCCGCGGTTAAGGCGGGGCATCCGGCAGGAAACTTGAGCGCCACATTCACTTCTTCGGCGTGTTGCTCTTCTCCTCCGCCCGTTTTAGGGCAGCGTCGACCTCCGCCTGCAGGCGCGGATACACCGCCTTCATGGTTTCGGCGGACACTGCGGGCATCTCGTGAAGAAACTTCTGCCCCGCCGGCGAAGAATAAAACGCCGTCAACGCGTCGATGTCAGATTTCGTGAAATGCTTTTGATAAATCGGGACCATGTCGCTGAGCATTTCGTCCATGGGAAAGTTCTTGAGGAGTTCCTCAGAGTCCCGGTCCATGCGTCCGAGATCCTCTTCTGTAAGGTCGGAACGCCGTTTCTTCATTTGCTCGCGGTTCATAGTTCGCATTTGGGCGAACACCTGCTGCATCATCTGGTTCATCTGCTCGCGGCTCGCCATAACATCGAAGAGTTTCTTAACGTCCTCTTTGGAAGCTGCACCGGGAGCGATTGAGACGGTGGTCTGCGCACCGGCACACAGGGACAAGGCGAGAAGACATGCGAACAGCAACGAATTCAATTTCATAAGACACTCCGACTTCGTAGATGGCCCTGCGTCAGCCTGGATAGTTTAGCGCCTTCGGCTCCCGAGCGGACAATCACCAGATCACGTCCACAGGATAATGCGAGAACCAGGGATCGGATGTAACAACGGGAAGATTCTCCTCGAGGCTCTGCGCAATCAGAATGCGGTCGAAGGGATCGCGATGATGCATGGGGAGACGCTCGAGAGCGAGTAAATGGTCAATTGTGATTGGGAGACACTCGATCCTGTTCTCCGCCAATTTCCTGAGCACGTATGGACCGGCAGGCCGAGGGAAATTCAACTTGCCCGACTGTACCTTGATAAGAATCTCCCAGATGCTCGCTATGCTCAGCGAAAGATCGGTTGGCCCGGCAAAAATGTCGCGGGCATGACGCGACATCCTCGCATCCCCGGCAAGCGCCCACAAGAATGCATGCGTGTCGAGGATGGCCTTCATTTCGGTAGAATGGGTCCGTTATAAAACAGGTCCTCGATGTCGGGATCGGGATCATTGAAATCGTCCGGAACTGTGAAATCGCCCTTCGCGCAGCCGAAGACCCTCTTCTTTGGCACCTTCTTCACAGGCACCAACTTGGCGACCGGAGTTCCGGCCTTGGCGATAACCACTTCCTCGCCCATCGCGACCCGTTCCAGCAGGCGGGAGAGGTGGGTTTTGGCTTCGTGGATGTTGACTTCCATGTTGACAGGCTAGACTAAGTCATGGACTAAGTCAATGCTTATCGATTGTCGGGCTGTGGAAGATGGATGTAGGGCAGTTTATGATCCCCACAGCGATTTCGAGCTTGTGGGTGTAAATCGCCTGCTCACGATAGTAACGTCGCCATGCGGATTGGAATGTACGATGATGTCCCCTGGGCACCTGTATGCGGATCACGTGGCTTTTGCTGGTTGGAGTCCTTTGCCTCGGCAATCATGCTGCCGCCCAAGTTGTCGTTTGCCTGCCTGAGCCTCATACACTCCCTGACGATCTTCGATCCACTCTGGAAGCGCGGCTTGCGGCATTCCTCACTGCCCAGGCTCAGGGGCATTGGGACGATGTAGAAGAGCTGCTCGGGAGCAAGGACGTTGTCTATAAGAGCTCCTACAGGCGGTGCCTCGTATCGAGAATGCAGGAACTTCGCATGGTGGGCTTTGACTTGTCGACTCCGGACCTCTACACCTGCACGACAAAATTGGATCTACCTCCCGGAACTGTCGACCGAGTCACGGCGGAACAATTGTCATGGTATGTGAGAGGAACAGGCAGATTTCAGACTTCCTCGGAAGCATGGCTGGAAGAGACGCAAGTGAGAGCGTATCGCAATCAGGGCCAGTGGTATTTCATACCGCCGCAGTGGGCGATGCAGGATAAGTGGGAAAAAGCTCATTACACCAAGGCGGATTTCGTTCGTGACCGCCGCGACGAGATCGACATTCCAAATCCTCCGTCATCCCCCATCGAAATCACCGACGTGCATGTGCACATGAACAGGCAGTTTCCGTCGCTCAGAGACGTAAAATTCATGCTTCGAAATAAAACGTCGAAGAAGGTAGTCGCGCTCAGCCTGAGGATCGGCGACGAAACCGGAGAGACCGATATGGCAGAACCATACGAAATAGCGCCGAAGGGCCGGCTCACGGAAGAAGGGGATACTACGGCTTATGCTGACTTTTGCGAAGGCATTAGGAAACAGACAATGACCATTGAGGAAGTGCACTTCGCCGACGGTTCAAAATGGGAGTTCAAGGCACCTGGCGTAGAGAAAACGACCGAATAAACGCGATAACTGTTGCAAAATCGCCATTTCACGCATTGACCGGGTTGTAAGTGTAAGGGTTCTTGGCGGCGTGACTGAAGTCGCGCCCTTCCTGAGCTACATCCACGAGCAGATCATTGATGGCATTACGATCGACGAACCTACTTGCCATAATTCAGCGACTTCAATCCCAGGAACCTCGCCGAGGCGCCCAACTCTGATTCGATCCGCAACAACTGGTTGTACTTGCAGATGCGGTCGGTGCGGGAGGCTGAGCCGGTCTTGATCTGGCCGGCGCCGGTGGCCACAGCGAAATCGGCGATGAACGTATCTTCGGTTTCGCCGGAGCGATGCGAGATCACTGACGTATAGCCATTACGCCGCCCCAAGTCGATGGCATCCAAAGTCTCGCTGACCGTACCGATCTGGTTCAGCTTGATCAGGATGGAGTTGGCGATTCCCTTCTCGATGCCCTCGGCGAAGATTTGAATGTTGGTGACGAAAATGTCGTCGCCGACCAACTGAATCTTGCCACCCAGTTCCTTTGTCAGGTTTTGCCAGCCGTCCCAGTCGTTTTCCGAGAGTCCGTCCTCCAGCGAAACGATGGGATAATCCTTGACCCACTTGGCATAGAACTTCACCATGTCGTCGGAACTTTTGGCGGATTTGTCGGACTTTTTGAAAACGTATTTGCCGTCCTGATAAAACTCGCTTGCCGCGGGATCGAGAGCGATGGCGATTTCTTCTCCGGGCTTGTAGCCGGCCTGCTGAATGGCTTCCAGCACGACCTCGATGGCCTCGACGTTGGACTTTACCGAAGGCGCGAAGCCGCCTTCGTCGCCAACGGCGGTGTTGTAGCCGCGCTTTTTTAGCACGCCCTTCAGCGTGTGAAAGACTTCCACGCCCCAGCGCAGGGCCTCGGAGAACGAAGGAGCGCCCACCGGCATGACCATGAATTCCTGGAAGTCGACGTTGTTGTCGGCGTGCGCTCCGCCGTTGAGGATGTTCATCATGGGCGTGGGCAGCGTGTTGGCGCCGGCACCACCAAGATAGCGATAGAGCGGCAGGCCGAATTCGGCCGCTGCAGCGCGCGCTGCAGCCATCGAGACGGAAAGGATCGCATTCGCTCCCAGGCGACCCTTGTTTTCCGTGCCGTCCAACTCAATCATTTTCTGGTCAAGCCCTCGCTGGTCGGCGGCATCCCAGTTCCCCAACGCATCCGCGATCTCGCCGTTGACGTTCTCCACAGGCTTGAGGACACCTTTGCCGAGGAAACGGGCGGTGTCGCCATCGCGTAGTTCGACAGCCTCATGCTCGCCGGTCGACGCACCGCTGGGGACGATGGCGCGTCCAACCACGCCGCTGGCCAGTTGCACTTCCGCTTCTACCGTAGGATTGCCGCGCGAATCCAGCACTTCGCGCCCGATGATGGCTCCAATATTCGTCATACAGCGCTTACCCTCTTTCTCCGAATGTGCGATCTGTGAATCGTCCTCCACCCGCACGGCGTGCCGCGGACCAGACGAATTAAAGCTCAGACGGCGGCCAGTCAGATAGCCGACGCCTCTGTAGTCTTACCCATGGACTAGTAACGAAGCCCCGATTATAGCGGATGGAAGATCATGGCAATGTGACAGCCCTCACAGCCTGGGCTTTGCATTCCCAAAGCTGAACAGGACCCGCCCGACCCTTGCCTTCGCTGGTTCCCCGCTCCGGCCGCATATTGTCCCGGCCATCTGGCTGGTCTAGAGTCAAAGCAACAATCAGGGGAATTCAGGGTTGAAAGACCTTAGGCCTGAGGAGGAGTCATGAAGAAGTGGACAGTTCTACCTTGCATCATGCTGCTGGCGGCTATGGCCGCGGCGCAGACCAGTTCGCCGGTTCCAGCCGGCACGGCTTTGATGGTCAAGCTCGAGACTACTCTCGCGACCTTCAGCAACAAGCCCGGCGACCCTTTCCAGGCGCGCCTGACGCAGCCTGTGGCGCTCAACGGCAAGACGGTGATTCCCGCCGGAGCCATGGTGGAAGGCCGGGTCACCAAAGTGGCTGAGCCTCGCCGGATCTCGGGCAAGCCGACCATCGGAATTCTGCCCGAGGCCCTGATTCTTCCGACAGGCGAACGTTTCTTTCTGGACGCTACTTTGGTCGACACGAATGCTGGCAACGGCAGCGATGTCAACCAGGAAGGACAATTCAAGGGATCCGGGCATGACCGGCGCGACCAACTGGAGACTGGCGGGGGCGCGGCTGGGGGCATGTTGATCGGCGGCCTTATCGGCGGTCCGCCGGGAATCCTCGTCGGCGGAATTGTTGGCGCTGGGTCGACCGGAGCCCACTGGCTAAGCAAGCACCGCTCGGCCACCCTGCCCGCAGGTACTCAACTTACGCTGGAACTGAACCGTCCGCTGGTGATGACGCCGGCGGTGGCCAGCGCGGGACAGTAAGACAGTTCTCAGTCATCGAGTGACGCCGGAAGTGAACGCTTCCGGCGTTTTGCTTTTCCAAGGGGCAACGGCGCTGTTCCTCTACATCCCGGCCGCCAGTTCCCATTCGTTCAGCAACTGCAGTTCGATCCAGCCCTCCACTGGCAGGGCGTCCACGGGCAGGCGATTGTGCCACAGGCTGAAGCGCAGGCGGAGCCGGCTGGTGGGGGCGATCGCCGCAGCGCTCTGCTTGGCTCGGCCAACAGGCTCGCCGCTGGTGCCAGGGGTTGCCGGCGAACCAGGCACCGCGAGCATCCAACTCAGAGGCAGGCGGAACTCAAAGTTGCGCACCAGAGCCGCTTTTGCGATCTCTTCCTGGTTGGTCGACGAGGCTGACGACGATTCTTCCCGGCCCTCGACTTTCCAGCTAGTCAGCTTGCGATCTTCCACTTTGGCATCGAGTCGCAGCGTGCGCCGTGCGCGCGATTCACCGTTCGCCCACGATTCCAGGTTCACTACCAGGTCAAACTCCATCTCCGGAACCGGGCCGGCAAAATCCAAGCGCCCGTAGACGAACGTGCTGTCGATGCCGGCGTAGACGGAATCCAGCAGGAACTGCTTGCCATGCATCGCTCCGGCACGCTGGTCGGCGGTGAAGATTGCGGCGCCCAGCCATTCGAAGTAACGAATCTTGTCGCCGGTGATGCGGGGATGAATGTAGGCCGTCTGCGGCGTGAAAGCCGGCCGCACTTCGCCCGCGGTGATCGGCTGAGCGAGATAGTCCGGCGGCGTCGCCCCCAACGCCTGATAAATGTTGGAAAGGTGTTTGCGGTAGAGTTCGTCAAAATCGCGATCGTTGGCCGAGTGATGCTCGGGACCATACCACCAGTTCCAGTCGCTGCCTTCGGCGATCAGGATTTCTTCAAAGGCCAGCTTGCGTTGCGCCTCAGTGGCGCGGGCGGCGTTCTGCGCATAGAATTCGCGCGCGTGGTAAAGGTAATCCCAGGCGCGGTTGTCTTCGGGAGCGCCGATCCAGACATTGAAGTTGGCGTTGATCCACGAGCCCGGTACCAGCGACTTCAGCGGCGAAATGTTGCGATGGCGCGCAATCGCTTCGGAAACCGTGGCCACCTCCAGCCCTGGTTCGCGCTGCAGCGCGTCGTAGAAGCGCCGCAGAAATTCCCGGCCTGACTTGGGGTAATATTCCCAGGCATTCTCGCCATCGAGGATTACCGACAATACTGCGTCGCGGCCTTGCGCCAGCACCGGCTTAGCCGCCTCTTTGATGTTATGCAGCAGATGTCCGGCGGCATCCTTCGGATCCATTCCGGAGTAAACAAAGCCGATCAGGTCAGAAATTGTGTGGTCGCGGAACACCATGTGCATGGTGGTCTGGCCATTCTCATAGCGATGGATGTTGTAAAGGCGCTCCGCCAGGGGTGCGGGCAGGCGCCCATTGCCATCGCGCTGAAAGAACACACCGGTGCTGCGGCCGAGGACGCCTTCGTCGGTGGCCATCCACTGGATGCCCACACCGTGAGCAATGGCCAGCGCTTCATCCGAGACGCTGCCTTCCGACGGCCACACGCCCTGCGGCCGGACTCCGAAAACCTGCTGGTGCAGGTCGAGGGCGCGGGTCAGTTGTTCGCGCGCGTCCTCGGGATGATGAAAGCGGTTTTGCGGCAGGGGCAGGCCTGGAGACGAAGCGGCTCCCGCATTGGTGTCGCAGACCAAAGGAAGAATTGGATGATAGAAGGGCGTTGCCGAAATCTCGATCGAACCTTTCTTCGCCGCGGCGGCGTATGCCGGCAGAACCTTGCCCAGCAACTCCCGCTCACGCTTGATCACAAAACTCTGATCCTCGAGCGAGTAGTTGCGCTCTTTCTTAACTAGCACCGCAACGTCTTTGTCTTCCAGAAAGAATTCGTCGAACCAAGCGATCTGTGAGAGCACCTGCAAGTCGGTGAATTGCTGGGGCTCAAAATATTTTTCGGCTTTCTCGGCGGAATATCCGTGCTCGCGCAGCCGCTCCCGCAGTTCCCAGTAGCGTGGATAGCGCCCAACCACATTCGTCGGATTCGCCTGAAAAAGATACTGCAGGGCAAACTGGCGTTCGGCGAGCGTTAGTTCCCTGGCCGGCTTGGCGGCCACATTCAGAAACGGATCCTGCGCCGTGCCTGCGACGTAATCCTGAATTTGCGTAATCAGCGACGGCACCAGATTGAAGTTCTGGTGGACGTTGGGAAACTCGTCCAGCAGCTTCACCATGCCGTAATAGTCTTTGAGACCGTGCAGGCGCACCCAGGGCAGGCGATACTCGCCGGTTACCAGATCCTTGTAGAAAGGCTGGTGCTGGTGCCAGAGAAGAATCAGACGCAGCGCAGGCATGACTGGAAAAGTCAGGATAGCATGGGGATTCGACTGGATCCGAGGCACGGAAGGCCGCACCTTGCGTCGCCTAATCTCAGTGTGCCTACGGCACAGGTCTTCCGGTACACTTAGACTTCCAAGAATGCCGGACACCCCCATCCCCGCCACTTCTGATCGGGCGACCTTGCTCTCGGAGCAGGATCTCTACCTGTTCAACGAGGGCAGCAACTATCGCATGTACGAAACCATGGGCGCACACTTGGTTTCGCACAATGGACTCGACGGCGCGGTGTTCAGCGTATGGGCGCCGAATGCACGGCTGGTTTCCGTGATTGGCAGCTTCAACGCGTGGGGTGCGCGCAGCAACCTGTTAACTCCTCGGGGCTCTTCCGGCATCTGGGAAGGGTTCGTCCCGGGTGTGACCAAAGGAGCCCTCTACAAATTCCATATCGAGTCGCGGCGTCACGGCTACCACGTCGACAAAGCCGACCCGATCGGCCTTTTGCACGAAAAGCCTCCGCGGACCGCATCGGTGGTGTGGGACCTCGACTACCAGTGGGACGACCGCGAATGGATGGAGAAGCGCGCCGCGCGCAACTCCCTGCGCGCTCCGATTTCCATCTACGAAGTTCACCTGGGCTCATGGATGCGCGTTCCCGAGGAACACAATCGTCCGCTCACTTATCGTGAGACGGCGCCACGGCTGGCGGAATATGTCGGACGTATGGGCTTCACGCACGTGGAATTCCTACCGGTGATGGAGCATCCCTTCTACGGTTCCTGGGGATATCAAACGACGGGTTATTTCGCGCCGACCTCGCGCTACGGCACGCCGCAGGATTTCATGTATCTGGTGGATTACCTGCACCAGCATGGCATTGCAGTGATTCTCGACTGGGTGCCTTCGCACTTCCCTTCCGACGCCCACGGTTTGGCCTATTTCGACGGCACACATTTGTACGAGCACGCGGATTCGCGGCAGGGTTTCCATCCCGACTGGAAGACGCACATCTTCAACTATGGACGCACAGAGGTCCGCAGCTTTCTGATGTCGAGCGCGATGTTCTGGCTTGACAAGTACCACATCGACGGCCTGCGTGTGGACGCGGTCGCATCCATGCTTTACCTCGACTATTCCCGCAAGCAGGGCGAGTGGATTCCCAACAAATACGGCGGGCGGGAAAACCTCGACGCCATCGACTTCCTGCGCCGCTTCAATCAGGAAGCCTACAAAGAGCATCCCGACATCCAGACCACGGCGGAAGAATCGACTTCTTACCCCATGGTTTCGCGGCCAGTTTATCTTGGCGGCCTGGGCTTCGGCATGAAGTGGGACATGGGATGGATGCACGACACCCTCGAGTACTTCAAACAGGATCCCATCCACCGCAAGTATCATCACAGCAAGCTCACCTTCAGGATGCTGTACTCGTTCCACGAAAATTTTGTGCTGCCGCTGTCGCACGATGAAGTGGTGCACGGCAAGGGATCGCTGATCGGCAAGATGCCGGGCGACGAAAAGAACCGCTTTGCCAACCTGCGGCTGTTGTACGCATACATGTTTGCCCAGCCGGGAAAGAAGCTGCTGTTCATGGGTGACGAGTTCGGGCAGGTCCGCGAGTGGGCGCACGACACTAGCCTGGAGTGGCATGTGCTGCAGTATCCGGTGCACAGCGGTTTGCAGAATTGGGTGGGACAGCTGAACCGGCTTTATCGCAGCGAGCCGGCGCTGCATGCGCTGGATAACAATGCCGCGGGCTTCGAGTGGGTGGACTGCAACGACAATCTGACCAGCACGATTTCGCTGCTGCGCAAGTGTGAATCCGCGAAAGACACGGTGCTCGTGGTTTGCAACTTCACGCCCGTACCGCGCGTCGGCTATCGTGTGGGCGTGCCCGAGGGCGGCTACTGGCGCGAGTTGCTGAACAGCGACGCTTTGGAATACGGAGGCACCGGAGTGGGCAACCTCGGCGGAGTGAATGCCGAAGCGGAGCCGACGCACGGGCGGCCTTACTCGCTAAAACTCACGCTGCCGCCGCTGGCGGCGTTATTTCTGAAAGTTGGATAAATCGTGGTCTGCGATTTCCGGAGAACTGGGGACAATACGGTGCCGGACGGCGGCCAAAGCGAGCGCAACGTCCTGCTCACTAATTCCGATTTGGGCCACGCGAGCGCGCACTTCGTCGGCACGGCTGCCCGACGACTTGCTAGGCGTGATCCGTTTCTCAGGTTTCTTCCTGGCTGTCATAACGTGGTTATGCAAGGGAACATCAAAATCCTACCAGAATTGGGGTGGTCGTCCCACCCGCGAATGTTAGTAACTGACCACTAGGCACTGGCCACTGACCACTGGCTCACATGCTATCCTGCCCTCAGCACGCGCCGCCATGCGGATTCTTACCCGCTATATTCTCCGTGAAGTGACGTCGCACGCCCTGATCGGCGCGGCGATCTTTACCTTTGTCCTATTCACTCGCGATCTGGGACGCATTCTTGAGCTAGTCGTCCGGGCCAGCGCGCCGCTGCCCAGCATCGCTGAAATTTTTCTCTACACCGTGCCACTCGCGCTCACTTACACCATCCCGATGAGCGTGCTGGTCGGGATTCTCATTGGCTTGAGCCGGCTTGCTGCCGACAGTGAAATCACGGCCATGCGCGCCAGCGGCATGGGCGTGTGGAGTTTTGGCCGCGTGCTCGCAATTTTTGTCGCCGCCGCCTGGCTGCTGGCTCTGGGCAACGGACTTTACATTGCACCCTGGTCACTGGCGTCGCTAGGACATCTTGAGGACCAACTCAAAGGCTCGCAGGTCTCTTATGAAGTGCAGCCGCGAGTATTCTATGAAGGTTTCCCGAAGACTGTGCTCTTCGTGCAGGACGTACATGGTGCGCAAGGCGGCGCAGTTTGGAATGGAGTGTTTCTCGCTGACATCACGGATCCCGCCAATCCGCGCATCACGCTGGCTCGTGAAGGCATTATGGTTCCGGAAGGCCAGGACCGCCTGCACCTGCATTTGACCGACGGTTCCACCCATGAAACCGATCCCGCAAAAATTGACCACTACCAGATCTCGACTTTCCAGCAGACCGACATCCCCATCGAACTGGCTTCCTCGGAGAGCAAAGCGGACGAACAAACTCCGGTCAAAGCCATCGGCACATGGGAACTGCGCGATCGCGCCGCTCACGCCGATCCCGTGTCGGCGCGCTGGTACCTGATCGAGTTTCACAACCGCTTTGCTTTGCCCACAGCGTGTCTGGTGCTGGCCATGGTCGGAATTCCTCTCGGACTGTCGTCGAAGAAGAGCGGCAAGTCCGGCGGATTCGTGCTGACCATTGTGCTGGTGTTCGTCTACTACTTTGTTTCGCTGCTTGGAGTTTCGCTGGCCAAGCAAGGCAGGGTCAGTCCGGCGTTCGGAGCCTGGCTGGCCAATCTGGTGTTTTTCGCCGCGGCCTTGTTCCTGCTGTGGCAGGTGGAGCGGCGGCCGCTATCGCTGTCGGCAATTCGGCTGGCATGGAAGCGCGACCAGCTTCCGGCCAACCTCCCCGTCCACGAACGCCGGCACAGGCGCAGAGATGCCAACGCTTTCGAGCGCGCCTCGACCCGGCGGCGAGTTTTCAGCGCCAGCTTTCCTACCCTGCTCGACGACTACGTGCTGCGTGATTTCTTCCTTTACCTGGGGATGATCGTCGCTACCTTCCTCGTCCTGCTGCTGGTTTTCACCCTGTTCGAGTTGCTGGGTGACATCATGCGCAATCAGACGCCGGCGATTGTTGTGGCGGAATATTTGCTCAACGTTTCGCCTTACCTGCTCTACAGCGTGGCGCCGCTGATCATGCTGCTGGCGGTGCTGATCACCTTCGGACTGATGAACCGGTCCAACGAGATCACAGCGATCAAGGCCACGGGAACCAGCGTTTACCGTATCGTGATGCCCGTGATGGCCGCGGCCGCGGTGCTGGCGGCGGGCCTGTTCTTTGCCGCCCAGTTCTACCTGCCCCACACCAACAAGCGCCAGGAAGCGCTGCACAATCAGATCAAGGGTAAGCCGCCGCAGACTTATCTGCGTCCCGACCGGCGGTGGATCTTCGGCCAGCACAACGATATTTACTACTACCAGTTCTTTGACGCCGATCGCGACCAGTTCGCCAACCTGACGATCTTTCAACTCGATCCCGGCCGCTTCGCCATTGCCGAGCGCATCCACGCCGATCGCGCCCACTGGGCCGACAGCATGAGCCGCTGGATCTTCGAGCAGGGCTGGCAACGCTCTCTGCGCGGGCCTACCATCGCCGGCTTCCACACTTTTGATGTCTCCACTTTTCCTGAAGTGAGCGAGGCGCCATCGTATTTCAAAAAGGAAGTGAAACAGTATTCCGAGATGAACTATGAGGAGCTGCGCCGCTATATCCGCGACCTGCAGCAAAGCGGCTTCGACGTGGTGAAGCTCCGGGTACAGTTGAACAAGAAACTCTCTTACCCGCTGATCACGCTGATCATGGCCGTGCTCGCCGTGCCGTTTTCCATATCAGCGGCGAAGAAGGGAGCGATCACGGGCGTCGCCGTTGCAGTGGGGATCGGCGTGGTTTATACCGTGGTGTCGCGGTTATTCGAGGCGATGGGGGATATCAGCCAGTTGCCCCCGGCGCTCGCCGCCTGGTCGCCCGACCTGCTCTTCGCTTTGGTGGGCGCTTACCTGATTCTGAAGGTTCCCACGTAGTCGCGCGGATTGTGACGCTACTTCACCGCAACGCCCGAGGGATAGTTGAAGGTTGTGATCGGGGTCTGCGGCGTCAACTCTCCGTTCGCGAGCTGGATGGCATATTGCGAAACGCTCGCGGAGTTGAGGTTGGCCACGAAGAGAAAACTGTCGTCGCTGCGAATCGCAATCGAGTTCGGTCCTGAGCCCGTGGCCGTGTTGCCAATCGATATCAAAGTGCCATTGCTGGGACTGATCCTGAATGCGGAGATTTCGCCTGCCACCGACGAGCCCGTATCCACCACGTACAAGAAATTGCCGTACGCGTCCACCGCCATAGGCCCGGGGTTATCGGCGGGGGAAGGAATCGTATAGGGCGAGCCGTTAATCGGGTGCAAGCTGAAATCGGCATACGTGCAGGGCGGCTGCACAAGCAGGTTCATCGTGCTGCAGATCGTATATGCGCTGATGGTGTTGTCTGGACTCGCGTTGGCCACGTAAGCGAACCGGTTGCAGGGATCGATTGCGACGCCGGAGGGTACGGTGCCAGTAGGAATTCCCGGTATCGGCACCGTGTAGGGAACCAGCGTGAGCGTTCCGGAGGACAGATCCACCTTGTAGTTCAAAAGCGCATAATTGGCGGAATCCGTCACGTAGAGATCCTCCGCGGTCGGAGGCGAGTTCGGGGAACAATACGAATACTGTGGGGGGAAAACGGTTCGGGTCACGGCCAGCGCCGACGCGCTGGGATTGGAGCCGCCCGGCTCGTCCGGCAGAGGAAAAGGGGATCCAACAGTAGTGGCAGTTGGCGCAGGCAGTTCCGTCAAGCCGCCGTTGCTTCCGATGGCGAGCACCGAAATTGAACCCGGCACTGGGTTCCCGGAGCTGTCGCCTGTCGCGCTGTCGGCCACGAAGAGGAACTTCCCTGCCGAATCTATCGCTAGGGCCACCGGAGCCACGGGCACCGACTCCGTGCTGCCACCGACAACGATACTTGTGTTCTGAAGAACCTGGGTTCTTATCGTCGATAATTGGCCGTCGGGAGCTATCTGAAACACCTGGATCCCGGTGACACTGACAGGCACTTCCGGATTCGCGTAGATGATCACGTACGCGAATGTGCCCGCCGGATCAAGAATGACAGAAGTCGGCAGTCCAATCGTGGGAGGACCGGCCGCGTTGTTGATCTGGGCCACGCTCCCGTTGCCCAGATCGAGGCTGAAGGTCTCCATCACCGGCCCACCTTGGTTGGCGATCACCGAGCCCCCACCCCCTTGGCTAGGGACAACCACCAAACCGTTGTAGGAAGAGTTGTACTTGGTGTTACAGGCCATCAGGAAGCCGATTGCAACTAGAGCCAGAATCGCCACCACCCAGGTAAACCTTGTCCGCATTCTTTGCTTTATCTCCTGTGAGTGCTCAGGCGTTTCCCGGCCGCCATCAACCGGGCATGAACACTGTTTGAGGGCGTGAATTGCCATCCATTTATGTATCAGGAATGCGCGGGAAGAGCAAACCGCCGCCAGGCTGTAAGAACCGCGGAGAAGGTCGCGAGTTGCCTGAGGGCGGAAGGCAGTACCGAGTACCCAGTACCGAGAAAATTACGATGGGGACAGCGCGCAGAGTCGAGCCTAGGGAGGGCTGGCTCGGTACTGGGTACTCGGGACTTGGTACTAAGATTCCCGTCCTGCGGGAATCGGTTCGACAGCCTCGTCCGCACCGGCGCTGACGGGCATGAGGTGCAGCCGAATTTCAACCATCAGGCCGCCTTCAACCCGGTTCACGGCCGCGACGCGTCCGCCATGGAAGCGCACGGCGCGCTCGGCAATGGCCAGTCCCAGCCCCACCCCACCCGTCTGCCGCCCGCGAGCGTCGTCCAGGCGGTAAAAGGGCTGAAAGAGTTTTTCCAGCGCATCGGGAGGAACGCCGGAGCCGCAATCGCTGACTCGTACCACTGCCTCGGCGCCGCCCGCACTTTCCGTCTTTTCAAGATGGATCTCAACCGTTGTTCCTTCGCGGGTATAGCGGATGGCGTTGCGCACCACATTCTCGATCGCGCTGTGCAGCAGGGACGGATCACCGTGCATCGGCCAGCTTCCCGCGGGAATGTCGCTGCGCACGTGGCAATGCCGCGCTTGTGCTTCAAACTCCGCATCTTCAGCCACGTTGAGAACCACTTCATCGAGCAAAACCAGGGTGGAGGGTACGTGCTGCTCACCGTCTTCCATGCGAGCCAGAGTCAGCAACCGGCCGATAAGCTCGTTCAGGCGGGCGGCTTCCATCTCGATGCGGTCCAGGATGTCCGCGTTTTCCGGATCGGAACGCTGTCGAGCCAGGCCCAGCGCCACGTTCAGCCGGGCCAGGGGTGAGCGCAGTTCGTGCGAAATGTCGTTGAGCAGGCGGGATTGCGCCTTGACCAGGTTTTCCAGCCGTTCCGCCATCGTGTCAAAGTCCCGCATCAGGCCGGCAACTTCGTCGCGTCTACGGATGTTGGGCGCACCCGCCCGCGCGCTGAGATCTCCCGCGGCCAACTGCCGGGTAGCGGCACGCAGGCGAACCACTGGCATGGTCAGAAACCAGGCCAGCAGATAGCAAACCAACCCCGAGGAGATGACAGCGATGATCAGGCCGGGAAGGGGCAGTCCCCGCGGCCCCAGGAACAGGCGCGGCCCCGGAGGCGGAGACAACACCAGCGTGTAACGGTGCAACCCGTCAGAGGAAGCGCGGGAATCGCGCAACACGGGCGGAGGAGCGGGGAAAATGAAACCCTCCCGCGGTACTCGCGGACCCCCACTCGCAACCCGCATCGCCCAGTCTGGTGCACCACGATGAGAGATTTCTTCCATGTTCTCGTTGAACAGGAAAGCGCGGACGTGCTGCGTTTTCTCCAGATTCTCCAGATATTCCCGAAGCCCGCCATTCCCCCCTTGTTCGTATGCAGTCACAGAGTCGTTCATCGCAGTCGCAAGAAGAGCTTCCCACGAGGAACTCCGCGGACGAAACGCCAGCGTGACCAGGATCGCGAGCACCAGAAACAGGGCTTGCGCCAACCAGAAGCAAAGAAAAATCTTGAGGAACAGGCTCTTCATGAGGTGGTCTTCACCTTGTCCCCGGCCTTCTCTCTCGATTTTTCCCGCGGCCGGGCAAAGATGTATCCTACGCCTCGGATCGTCTTGATATGCTCATCGGCATCCGTGTCGCCAAGCTTTTTGCGGACTTTGCTGACATGCATGTCGATGCTGCGATCAAAGGGTGAGAACTTGCGGCTAAGTACGGCGTTCACCAGACGCTCGCGCGGTACCACACGGCCGGCCTCGCGGAGCAGCACCTCCAGCAGGTTGAATTCGACCGAGGTAAGGTCGACGGGCTGGCCATCGCGGCGCACGCTGCGCGTAGCCGGATCGAGCTCGATTTCGCCGACGCGGACGATGTCGGGCGCCGACGGGGCCGATTTGTCCGTGCGGGTGCGCCGCAGAATGGCTCGAATGCGCGCCACCAGTTCCCGCGGGTTAAAAGGCTTTGGCAAGTAGTCGTCGGCGCCAATCTCGAGGCCGACAATGCGGTCCACATCTTCCCCACGCGCGGTGAGCAAGAGCACCGGCAGACGTGAGGTCGCGCGGATTCGCCGCAGCACCTCAAAGCCGTTAATGCCGGGCAACATCACATCCAGGACTGCGAGCAGGTAGCCGCCGTCGGTGGCGCGCTGCAGCCCGCTTTCGCCGTCATGCACCGCTTCCACCGTGAACCCCTCGGCCTGCAGGTATTCCGCGACTAAGGTGCAGAGTTCAACGTCATCGTCTATGACCAGAATGCGTTCCATCTTTGTAACCTTCATTGTGCACCTAACGCGACGCGGTTAACGGTAAAGAATTGTCAAACCTACGCTTAACAAGGGTTTACTCTTTGACAAAACTTTACTCGGATTGACCGACTCTTTACCACTTTTCCCTGTGAAGCGTGTTCCTATGAGTGTACGCAAGAGAGTTCCACGGTTCCGGGAAGGAACCATTGTCTAGGACCAGGAAAGTTAGGAGTCAAAAAGGTTATGAAATCGATTGGTTTTCGGTTCCTCGTAGCAGCGCTGGCTGTAGGTTTGGGCGCTGCCATCGCCAAGTCGCAAACCGCAGCGGACGCACCCCCGCCTCCACCCATGCACGACCATGCCTGGGGCATGCAAGGCCACATGATGGGCTTCCCGTTCAAAGAGCTGGATCTGAGCGACGCCCAGCGCGCGCAGGTAAAAGCTGTCATGCAAAAAGAGCGCCCCACCATGAAGCCGCTGATGCAGCAGCTTGAGCAGATGCACCAGCAACTCAGGCAGTATTCGGAAGGCACCTATGACGAAGCCAAGGTGCAGGCTCTGGTTGCACAGCAGGCGCAAACCATGGTGCAAGTGAAGGTGCAGGAAACGCGCATTCACAATGAGCTGTTCCAGCTGCTTACGCCGGACCAGCAGGCCAAAATGAAGGAGATCGAGGCCAACCGCGAAGCGCGCATGCAGCAACATATGCATGACGGGCCGCCGGGTCCTCCCGAGGAGTAAAGCGGCAAGCGTCCACTCTCGTTTTGAAGCATGGTTGGCCACAGCGGCGCGGGGTTGGCCGTCTCCCCGATCCCGCGCCGCTTCCGTCAACGCATCCTACCTGGAGCTATTGCCATGGATCTGGTTCAGGTATTCGTCATTTATGCAGGATGGTTGTTCTTCACGGTCTGGGGAATGGTGCTGGTGGCGGTCAGCGTGGTTGCATTCGGGCGGGATATCCTTCCGACCGCGCAGAGCGCGAGCGCCGAGAAAGAGCGTGATTAGGCGACTGCTTCGGGTCCCCGCCCGCACCCGCCGGAAAACATGCACCCCGGCCTGCTAGAATTTCATCTACCAACCTGCATGATTCCCAAGAGTATGCGTCCGCTACTGCCCTATCTCAAGCGTTACCGCTGGGGCTTTGTGGCGGGCGTTTTCTGCATTTTCCTAAGCAACGGGGCCTGGGTGCTTCTGCCGCAAGTGATCCGCCACGCGGTGGACGATCTCCACACAGGGGTCACCTCCGCAAAGTTATCGCACTTTGCCTGGCAGATGCTGGAGGTCGCCGCGGTCCGCGGGATCTTCCTGTTTCTCACCCGCTGGATTGTGATCGGCATCTCGCGCGACATCGAGTTCGACCTGCGCAATGACTTGTTCGCGCACCTGGAAACACTCTCTTACTCTTACTACCAGCGCATGCGCACGGGCGACATCATGGCCCGGGTGACGAATGATCTGAATGCGGTGAGGATGCTGCTGGGCCCGGCGATTATGTATTCGGCAAACACGCTGGTGTTCACCGCCGCCGCCCTGTCGTTCATGGTGCGCATCAGTCCCAAGCTGACGTTCTATGCATTCCTGCCGCTGCCCGTGGTCAGCGTTGTTATTCAGCACTTCGGGCGGCGCATTCACGAGCGCTTCGAAAGAATTCAAGCCATGTTCTCCGACATTTCGGCGCGGGCGCAGGAGAATTTTTCCGGCGCGCGCGTAATTCGCGCTTATGTGCAGGAAGAGGCGGAGATCGCGTCGTTCGAAAGCGCCAATCAGGAATACATCAGGCGCAGCCTGAAACTGGTGCGGCTCATGGGCATGCTCTGGCCCACGCTGGAGTTCATGCTCGGGCTAGCGATCGTGCTCGTGCTGTGGATCGGCGGGCGCGAGGTATTAGCCGGCCGCATGGAGATCGGCGGGTTCGCTGCCTTCAACATCTACATGATGCAGCTCACATTTCCGATCATCGCGCTGGGCTGGGTAGTCAACATTTTCCAGCGGGGCACGGCGTCGCTGCTCCGCTTGAACGAGATTCTGCAGGAGAAACCCGAGATCAAGGGTGAGGTTGAAGCCAACAATCGGCCGGTGGAAGGCGAAATCGAATTTCGCGGACTGAATTTCGCCTACGATGGCAAGACCGTGCTGCGCGACCTGAACCTGCGGATCCCGGCCGGGAGCAGCATGGCGATTGTGGGGCCGACAGGCTCGGGAAAGACGACTTTGGTCAATCTGATCCCTCGCATTTACGACGCGGCACCGGGCATGGTTCTGGTGGATGGCCGGCCCATCCGGGAGTTTTCGCTGGCATCGCTGCGCAAGAATATTGGGTTTGTGCCACAGGAAACGTTCCTATTCAGCGACCGCATCCGAGAAAACATTGCGCTGGGCGTGGAATCGGCCACGGACCAGGAGATACACGAGGCTGCCGAAGCAGCCAATATTGCCCACGATATCGAGGGCTTCCCCGAGCAATATCAAACCATGGTGGGCGAGCGCGGCATCACGCTGTCTGGAGGCCAGAAACAGCGAACTGCAATCGCGCGGGCTTTGATTCGCAACCCGCGCGTTCTCATTCTCGACGACGCGCTCTCCAGCGTCGACACTCACACCGAAGACAAAATCCTCAATCACCTGCGCGAGGTGATGCAGGGGCGCACGACCATCTTCATTTCCCACCGCGTTTCTACGGTGCGCAACGCCGACCGCATCGCTGTGCTGCACGATGGACGCATCGTCGAATCGGGCACGCACGACGAGTTGCTCGCCTTGAACGGCTACTACAGCGACCTGTATAACAAGCAATTGCTGGAAGAAGAGCTGGCCGAGGTTTAAAAAATGATACTCATGAGTAGGTCCAGCTGCTCATGTCTATGCTCCCGAATATATATTTCCCTTCGAGGTGAACATGGTTGCTCGTCATTGGCGCGGTTGGACAACACTGCAGGATGCGGACTCCTATGAGCGATTGCTAAAGGAAAGAGTACTTCCCGAACTGAAGGCGATCGAGGGCTATCAGGGGGGATACATTTTTCGTAAGGACGGTCCCCAGGAAGTCGAGTTTGTGGTGGTCAATTTGTTCGAGTCCCTGGAAGCCGTGAAGCGGTTCGCGGGTCCCAGTTACAACGTACCGGTCTTCGAGCCCGAAGCCAAGAAGCTGTTATGCAAAATCGAGCCGGTGGCAACGCACTACGAAGTCCGCGCTAACACTGTGTAGCGGATTCCGTGGGTTGTGCGCAAAGATCGGACCAGTTGCCATGCAGCGAGTTGACGCGCCCGAAATTCTCGATTCCGACGCCTGCCCTTCTTGCGACGTGCAACGTGCCCTTGAAGTTCTGGGCATGGTCAACCGCCGGTTCGGCGGAGTTGCCACTACGCAGAAGATGGTGCAACGCGTAGCTCAGGTCTCCGGGGTGAGGCACCTCTCCCTGCTGGAAGTGGCGGCCGGGTTGGGGGAAGTCCCGGAGACGGCCGGGCAGAGACTGGCGCGGCACGGAATCACTCTCGATGTGACGCTGCTGGACCGTGCGCGGACTCACCTTCCGTCGGACAATCGCACCGCGCAAAGCCCGGGCGTGGTGGCCGACGCCCTTGCCTTACCATTTGGAGATGGAGCTTTCGACCTGGTGAGTTGCAGCCTCTTCGCGCATCACTTGAGCGAGCAGCAACTGGCGCAGTTTGTGCGGGAGGGCCTGCGGGTGAGCCGGCGGGCGCTGCTGATCAACGATCTCATTCGGCATCCCGTGCATCTGGCTTTGGTGTATGCGAGTTATCCCCTCATGCGCAACCGCGTGGCCTGGTTGGACGGGCTGACATCGGTGCGACGGTCTTACATTCCGGAGGAGATTCGCAGATTGACTGAGTCCGCCGTTTCTCCAGAGACGCGAGTGGAGATCACGCGGAACTATCTCTTCCGCATGGGAGTGATTGTGTGGAAGGGTCCGGCTGACCTCAGGGGCTAAAGCCAGCGTTCTTATTGACACATAGCGGCACGGCTGGAAGCCGTGCCCTTCCCGAACCCAATCATGAGACCAGTTCTGCTGAGGCAACCGCTAGCGGACCACCAGCACTTCCCTAATGTTGTCGCGGGCGAGGAAGAACTTGATGGAGGCGAAATCGCGGAAAAGATTTTCGATGTGACGGTTATTGAAGACGCGCTGCAACTGGAAACCATCCGAAATTGCGGTGTGGACCGCACCCGTGGGACCGCGGCGGGCCTCGCGGCGCAGCACAATTTTCTGCATCTCAAGCGTGTCGGGGCCGACGATGTGAAAGCGGTGACAAGGCGAGTCCGGACCGGCGTCGCGCGTGTGGAAGAACGCCAGCAGCATGCCGCCGGGTTTCAGCACCGACCACAGCCGCCCCACCACCGGCTTCACCAGGCTCTCATCGAGGTAATCGGGCAGATTCCAGCACAGGACGATATCGAAGTGCGCGGCTGGGTAGACCAGGTTCTCGGCGAGAAACTTACGGCTGTCGAGAGCCACATTTCCCTGCTCGTCTTTGCCGAGAAGTTCGGGATCAGTCGAGGCTGTAAGCAGATCTTCGCTGTAGATACGGTGATTGCGTTCAGTGAAGTGGCGAATGTTTGTGGGCGAAGTCGATCCCAAATCGAGAACACAGAGACTCTCGGTGGACTCCCAGGTGCGAGACAGCTCTCCCAGGCCGCTGGAGCGGCGACTCAGCTTGTGCGAACCTTGCGCCGGAACCGCCTCCGGGCCGGATGAACCGCGAAAAAGTTTCATGAAATTCTGCGAGACTGACGACATCCTGACTTCATAACTCCTGACTAGACGAAGGGATCAACCCCCAGGGGCTAAAGCCCTCATTACTTCCCTACCCGTAGCGGCACGGCTGCAAGCCGTGCCCTTCCCGAACTATTTACGAACCAAGACTCTGTGCCAATCAAGCGGGCCACTCACTTCGCATCGGCGCGGTGGATATCCACTTTGCCCTTTAAGTAGGCGCCTTCCTCGATCGAGATGCGCTGGGTGCTGATGTCCCCGGTGACGATCGCGGACTTGCGCAATTCGACGCGATCGCTGGCCTGGATGTTGCCCTCCAGCTTGCCCTGCACAACCACGCCTTTGGCATCGACGCTGGCCTTGACCTGGCCGTTGGGGCCAACCGTGAGGCTGTTGCCCTTGAGCGCGATGCTGCCCTCGACCTGGCCATCCAGATACAAATCTTCGCTGCCGGAAAGTTCGCCCTTGATGAAGACTGACTTGCCGATTTGTGCCAACCCACTGGCGGGTGCGCTCATAGGACGCTCTCCTGAATCATCAAAATCTGATCTACCAAAATCTGGGTCATCGAAATCTGGTCTCTCAAAATCAGTGCAACGGAGATCGTTAAGGGTTTGCTCCTGAATCACGATTCATGAGGCAAAACCGGAAGGCCGCTCACTGCATCGACTATACGCAAGGCACGGAGGGTGCGGCAAGCGCCGGAAACACCCGTGGCGTACCAGGTCCACTGTAGGGAGTGGGCAGAGCCCAGTTGTTACACTAGCAATGTGTCGAAGGGTCTAAGACGGGCGAGATTGATTTGCGCCGCCACCGCGGTTCTGCTGGGCGCGATGCTCGCGGCGATGGATGCGAGTTCCCTCAACGCCGAGGCACTGGGCGGGCGAAAGCCTGCCCTGAACTCGCCGAAGGGCGCCCGTCCCCAAGCGAGCGCGACTCAAGATTCCCTTTCCCCCATCGAACTGGTGCGCGCTGCTGTAGCTAACGAAGTGGCCGCGGCCAACGACAATTCGATCAAGCACATGTTTCGCTCCCGCAAGCAAACGCCGCAGGGATCGCAGACCCGGCTCTATGTGGAAACGCGGGACGCCATGGCCGGCATGACGATTACCTACAACGACAAGCCGCTCGCGCCAGAGCAAATGCACGACGAAGAGGGTCGCCTGATGGGTCTGGTAGGCAATCCCGAGCAACTCCGGCACAAGCATTCGCAGGAGCAGGAGACTGGCGACCGCACGCTGCGCATCGTCAAGGCCTTGCCCTACGCTTTTCTGTACGACTACGACGGTGACGAGAAAGGCGCGGCCGATCTGGGCAAAGATGGAGCCCGGCTGGTGCGCTTGAAATTCCGGCCCAATTCGTCATACCAACCGCCGTCTCGCGTGGAGCAGGTGCTCGAGGGTATGCAGGGATTTGTTCTGATTGATTCCACCGCGCGCCGGATCGCAAGAATCGACGGAACTCTGTTCAAGGAGGTCAGCTTTGGCTGGGGAATTCTGGGGCACCTCGACAAAGGCGGACATTTTCTGGTCGAGCAGCGCGACGTCGGCGATGGTTCCTGGGATGTTTCGCGGATGTCCTTAAGTTTTGCGGGTAAGATTCTTTTTTTCAAAAGTATTGCCATCAAGTCGGACGAAGTATTCAGCGATTTCCGGCGCGTGCCCGCCGACACGACGTTTGCCCAGGGTGTGGAGATGTTGAAGGCGGAAGAGGCGACGCTGGCTGGGAATCATCAATCGGGGATAGCGGCGACGGACCCGAAGTCACACTAGGAGCCGAGGGCGGCCAATCAGTGTAAGTGATATCACGTCAACCATCCTCCAAGAAACGGTCTCACTGGCAGTTCTCCGTCTTCGGATATTTCAGGATTTTGATCTCGATTGGCTGAGAGACCGCGCTGGCGAACTTGAGCGTGCCCTCAAGCTGCGCTGTTATTACAACCTGCACGTAGTGCGTCCCGGGAGCTAGGGCCTCTAGCTTTGAATATTTTGCGGTTTTGGGAGTCGGTATGGTCGTTTCCGTAGTCTCGGATTCGAACACTTCGCCTTGCTTGACGACACGTCCCTCGGGCTTAGTCGTGGGCCGACCGAAGGAGTCCGGCGCGTGCAGCTCAAATTCGTGCTTCCCCTTCTGCAAGTTTGGTAGCGTCCGCGAGACAAGAAGCAGAGGATACTCCCGCTGACCTATCACGACAGGCACCTCGCCGTTGTTGATCAGTCGAGTCTCGAATACGACGCGCAGTGACGATATTTCATCGTCTACGTTGCAATATCGTTCGCTCTTGATCTCGGCGTGCAACTCCAGTTGTTCGTTTGGCGTTTGCGGTTTGGCTGCGACAGCCAGCAGAAAGAGTAGGACAATCAGATGGAGCTTCCTCATTTGGAGTTCCTACCGGAGGAACGCGCTCCGACATCAACCTTGCACTCACTCGATATCGTCAAGTGTATCTTGCGGCGTCAGTTGACGAAATCCATCACACTCACCACCTTCGTGAGATGGCTTCCAGCGTCTACATTCGAGCGCGCAGCGTTTCCTCCCTTACTGTCAACTTTTCGATCAGATCTTCCTTGATTCGATAGCCCGTACCAGGCTGGTCGCTGATCGCAATCATTCCCTGCGGCGAAACTTGAACCTCCGGCTCGATGATGTCTTCCTTCCAGTAGCGCTTGGAGGCGGAGACATCGCCGGGCAGGCTGAAATTTTCCAGCGTGGAAAGAGCGATGTTGTGGGCGCGGCCGATGCCGGATTCCAGCATGCCACCGCACCAGACCGGGATCTTCTGCGCGTGGCAGATGTCATGAATTCTCTTCGCTTCCGTGAATCCGCCCACGCGGCCGACTTTGATGTTGATGATGCGACATGCACCGGTTTCCACCGCGATGGCCGCCGCGCGCGCGCTGACGATGGATTCGTCGAGGCAGATCGCGGTGCGCAGCTCTTTTTGCAGGCGGGCGTGGTAGAAAATGTCGTCGTCCCAAAGCGGCTGTTCGATCATCAGCAGGTTGAACTGGTCGAAGGTGCGCAGATGCTCCACCTGATCGAGGGTGTAGGCAGAGTTGGCGTCGCAACTGAGCGTGATGTCGGACCAGCGCGAGCGGATCTTTTCCAGCACGCCCACGTCCCAGCCGGGTTTCACCTTCACTTTGATGCGGCGGTAGCCGGCCGCCAGCTCGGTTTGAATCTTGTCGAGTAACTGTTCGACAGAATCCTGGATGCCGATAGAAACGCCGCAGGCGATTTCCTTCCGCGTGCCGCCCAACAGCTTCCACAACGGCTGGTTTTTCTGTTTGGCCTCGGCATCCCACAACGCATTTTCGAGCGCGGCTTTGGCCATGCGATGGCCCCGCACTTTGGAAAGAAGGGCAGCACAGTCGCGGGCCGATTCGAGGCTGAGTCCGAGCACGGCCGGGGCAAGGTGGTGAGAAATAGTGAGCCATGCGCTCTCAGTCCACTCGCTGCTGTAGAAAGGATCTTCGCCGCACACGCATTCGCCCCAGCCGTCGACTCCCTCGCAATGCGCGGTGAGCAGCAGGATGCGGCGGCTGTAGGTGCGTCCGAAACTCGTCTCAAAGAAATGGACGAGCGGCATGTGAATTTCGTGCAACGTGATGGCTTCGATCTTCATACTTTCAAAACTAGTTCACCACAGAGTCACAGAGAGGTTCTTTAACAACAAAGACCCAAAGACTTGATTTTCTCTGTGCCTCTGTGTCTCTGTGGTGAAATCACTCTTGTGATGCGTAGGACCACTTCTCATCCCAATTGCCGAGCAGAAACTTTCCGTTGCCAGCAGGGTTGCGCTCATAACCCAATACTGCGAGACCGCCCGCGAACGCCTTAAGAAATTGCTCGCGGTTGCGCTCTTGCAACTGCTGCGCCCGGTTGCGTGTCTCCGCCGCCGCTTTCCAGTCGTAAATCTGCGCTGGCACTTCAATGGCAAGCTGTTGGTTGAAGGTTGGATTCTTTCCGGTTGCCAGCAAATTTTCCACACGTTTCGATTTCAGCCACCACTCGGCGATGAGCCGGTCGCTGGGCAGGCCGCCCTGCAGGGGCGATGACGTGATTCCATACTGGTTGATGTTGTAGCGGCGGGCGATTGCCCCCAGCTTTTCAATATTCAAGTAAGAGTTCTTGATCTCAAGGGGATCAAAGGTCCATTCGATCAGTTCGATGCCGCGGGCGAGCGCATCTTCCCGCTGAAACAGCTTAAGGCGCCGGCCCAGTCCACCATTGCGGTGGTCCTTGCGGACGGCCAGCATGTGCGAGTGCAGATAGGCGTGGCCAGAGCGCGTGCCCGGCACGGAAAGCGCGAAGCCGATCATTTCCCTGCCGTCGAAAGCGCCCATCACCTGCCCGCCAACTTTTTCCGCCACGACGAACATGCGCAAGGGTACCAGTTCCGCGTCGCTGAAATTCCAGACCTCTTTCTGCAAAGCGACGCAGGCCCGCAACTCCTCGAGGCCTTGGCAGTGACGAATCACGATGGAGTTCGGGCTCACGAATGTTTCTCCTGCTGCTTGGCCTGTTGCCAGAGAGATTCGAGCTTCTCCATCGAAACCTGCTCGGGACTCGTGCCATTTTCGTGCAGACGCTCTTCCATCCATTGAAAGCGGCGGCGGAATTTGCGATTGGTCTTGCGCAGCGCGGATTCGGAATCGAGCGTGAGATAGCGGGCAATGTTGACCAGCACAAAGAAAAGGTCACCAACCTCTTCTTCCAACCGTCGGTGCAGATCTTCGGGGATGGTCTGGCGTCCGGAGCCAGCCACGCCGCGGCCTTCGGGGCGCGGACCGGGAGCGGGAAATTCCCGCAGATGCTGGCGTAGTTCAGCGGTCTCCTCGCCAAGTTTCTCAAACAAACCTTCCATATTAGACCAGTCGAAACCAACCTGCGCCGCGCGCGAACTGAGCTTGTGAGCCTCCAGCAACGACGGCATGGAGGAAGAGATCCCCGCCAGAATCGAGGGCGCGTTCTCCCCGGCTGGGCTGACTGCGCTCGCGCTCTCACGTTTCTTTCGTTCTTCGACTTTCAGCGCCTCCCAGTTGCGCTTTACGTCGGCTGAGGTATCTGCTTTCGTGTCGCCGAACACGTGAGGATGCCGGTCTACAAGCTTGCGCGAGAGCCGGTCGAGAACATCATCAATCGAAAAGCTCCCCTGTTCTTTGGCCATCTCCGAATAGAACAGCACCTGCAGCAGCAGGTCGCCGAGTTCGCCGGGAAGTTCGTCCCAGTCGCGTTTGTCGATGGCTTCGAGGACCTCGTACGTCTCCTCCAGCGTATAAGGCTTGATGGAGTCGAAGGTCTGCTCGCGATCCCAGGGGCAGCCCCCCGGAGCCCGCAGGCGCTCCATGATAGCGACTGCGCGTTCGAAACGTTCGCCTGTGGTGGACATTGGGAACCACTCTAAATGAGGCGTTGCGGAACCGGCAATGCCAGCTTTCGCGCGAGGCCCAGTATGGCTCTAAACTCGCAATCCGACTACGCCTTAGCCGGCGTGGCGCGCTTTTTGGCCAGCCAGTTTGCGGTACCAAGGTTACCTTCTCCGGCTGCTGGACGGGGTGCACACTCAAATGGGCATAGTGTCGGCGCCCATTCTAAGAACTCTATGATTACGTTTTAGCTCTGTTGCATCTAATCGATAAAGCATGGTCTTAGTGGCAAATCCACGAGCATCCCTGGAAGGGCAGCACTTCCATGTGGTGGTGATTGGCGGGGGCATCAACGGCGTGGCCGTGGCGCGGGAGTGCGCGCGCGCGGGAAAGCACACTCTGCTGGTCGAGCAGAACGATTTCGCCTCCGGGGTAACCAGCCGCTCCACGCGCATCATTCATGGCGGGCTGCGCTACCTGGAGCACGGCGAACTCGGGCTGGTGCGGGAATCGCTGCGGGAGCGGCAAAAGTTACTGCGGGAACGATCCCACCTGGTGCATCCCATGCACTTCCTGCTTCTGTTGAACGAAACCAGCCAGCGCAGCGCTTTGAAAGTGCGTGCCGGGCTGTGGCTCTATCAGCGCATCGCAGGAAAATCGCCGGCGGCGGACTCCAGCGAAATGGAATTGAAGCAATTGGAGCGGACGCTCGATGCCGGACATCGTTGGTCGTTCTTCAACTACGAAGATGCGCAATGCGAGTTTCCGGAACGGCTGGTGGCGGAATGGCTGATGGAAGCGGTGGAGGCGGGGGCGATCGTCCGCAACCACACCGAAGCGCTGGCTGTAGACGTGGCCCATGGCCGTGTCAAGGGAGCGCTGCTGCGTGACCAGATCACGGGACGCGACCAGCGTGTCGACGCCGGCTGGGTAATCAACTGCAGCGGTCCGTGGGCGGACCGCGTGTGCCAGCGCTCTTCGATCCGCATGGCCAAGCCGATGCTGGGCGGCGTGCGCGGCTCGCACATTGTTCTGCCGAGGTTTCCGGGTTCGCCGAGCGCGGCGGTTTACACCGAAGCAGTGGATGGACGTCCCATCTTCGTTCTCCCATGGAACGATCAGATCCTGGTGGGGAGCACCGAAGTTGCTGACAGCGGCGATCCGGGAAAAACCGCTCCCTCGGCCGATGAAATCAGTTATCTGGTGCGATCCCTGAGGCAATTGTTTCCCAAGGCCAGGATCTCGACGCAGAGCGCGAAGCACGCGTTCGCGGGAATCCGGCCGCTGCCGTATTCTCCGGACAATCGGCCGTCGGCAGTAACGCGGCGGCATATTGTGCACGACCACACAGGCGACGGGGCGGCGCGCATGCTTTCCGTGATTGGCGGCAAGTTGACGACGGCGGCATCTCTGGCGCGGGAGTGCGCGCGGAAGATCGGCTTGACCGCAACCGAACCGAACACGCTGGGAGTGGGAAAGGGACCGGCGCTCGATCCCCTGCTCGACGATGCGGTGCTCGAGATTGCGCGGATTGGAGCGGTGAGCGAAGAGTCGGCGCGCGGCATGTTGGAGTGGCACGGCAAACGCGCTGCCGACATTGCCCGCATGGCCTTGGTGAGCGCCGAGTTGCGGGCGCCGATTTGTCCGCACACTTCTCACGTTATCGCCGAAGTCGTGGAAGCGTATCGCCGAGAGTGCGCGGTGACATTGGGAGACGCGCTTTTGCGACGCGTGCCCGTGGCCCTGGGGGCATGCTGGTCGGAGTCGTGCAGCCGCGAAGCCGCGTTGCGGATCGGCGCCGTTCTCGGCTGGAACGAACACACCATGGGCGCCAACCTGGAAGCTTTCGAAATGGAGCGCGCAGCCTTTCTGCGGCCTGCGCCGCGTGCTGATGCGACATTCGAGGCCGCAGCGGATTAATGCCACGGATCTCCGCGAATTCGCACGGATAAAACAAAAACAACCTAAGATCAAGACAAGTATCCGTGCGTATCCGTGCGTATCCGTGGCTACGGTTTTTTGATTTTCTGGCCTAGGGTTCGGGCGAGCCGTTCGGGACTGTCGGAGATAATGCCATCCACGCCCCATTTCGAAAAACGCTTCATGTCGGCTGGGACATTCACTGTCCACACCAGGATCTTCTTGCCCGCGGCTTTGAGCTGAGTGAATAAATCCTGCCGCAGCAGCTTGTAGTGCAGGATTACATGCCCGGCCGGTAACTCGGGCCAGGGGTTCAATTCGGCCCCCGTCTCGCAGATCAGGCCCAGCGGAATGGACGCGTCTATGCCGTGGATGGTCTGCAGAACGTCAGGGAGGAACGACGAAACCACGAAACCGCGGGTCGGGGCCAGCGTCCGCAGCAAATCCACCGTGATCGTTTCCAGGCCTGGAACTTTCAATTCGATATCGAGGAAAGCCGTGCTCTGATAGCGGGTCAGGACTTCCCGCAACACTGGCAGGCTCAACTCTTGGGCGGACGACTGGGCGATCTCGAAACCGCGGGTCGTCGCATCGTGGCAAATGACCGCCTGCCCATCGGCCGCGAGCCGAACGTCAAATTCGAAACCGTCGCAGCCCTGGGCGAGTGCCAGATCGAATGATGCCAGCGTGTTTTCGGGAATTTTCTTCTCGGCACGCGCACCGCGGTGGCCGAGCAGCAGGGGACGAGTTTCCATAGCAGTAGTCAGGGATCAGGGATCGGGGGTCAGTGAGTTTTTCTGGCCACTGATCACTGATCACTAGCCACTGCTCCTAATCCAGATCGAAATCGCGGATGGGCTTGCCCGTGTCCGGAGTCTCTTTGGCCTTCTTCACGGCCTCCTGAAATTTCTTTTCCAGAAGCTCGGAAGCGTGTTTCTGCGCTTCAACCGACTGGCGGAAGATGGATTCGCGGCGGCTGTCCTGCTCTTTCATGGCGCGGGCCGCGTCCTCCATGTCAGCAAACATTTTGGGTTTCACCGCAGCGGTATGGGCGATCACAGCGGCCGTAGCCGTATCGACCTTCAACAGCGCGCTGCAACAGGGACACGTGACTTCAATTGTGGGTGGACTCTTCGCCATTTTGCGAATGATACCGCAAATGCGGACGAAACGGGCCAGCTTCCGATGGACAAGGTTCGAGCGGCAGGACGTTCAAACCTAACCGGCTCAGCGCTGCAATTTGATGGGGAAGATGTGGAAGACGCTCAGCAGCTCCCAGCCCAGCAGAAAAATAGAAAGCAACACTACCATGACCGCCATCAACTCTCCGAAGGTGAGACCGCGGCGGTTGGGCTCGAAACGCCGGGCGGCCAGGCTCAGAATGTTCAGCGTGGCAAACCCAAAAACGACGGCCCACAGAATGTTGTACACGTCGTTGCGACGGCTGGAGAGACGCTCCAGTACCACGAGGGTCAGGGCCAGCACAGACTGAGCGCGCCACAGATTGTGAATCGAGAGCGCGGTACGCATAAAGCGCGACAGCACCCAGGTTGTTGAAGAAAGAGCCATAGCACACGCCGAACGGCGAAAAGACGCCTTAATGCCCCCAAGTGATTGGATATTACAATTTTTCTCTGCATCGGTCACGGCGTGGAACAAATAAAGGACTCAGCCCTGTCAATGGTTCCCTTCCAGATGATTGAGAAAAGGTCTGAGTCCGATTCCACCGATCTCTTCAGTAAGATAGACAGATGGCAAAACGGCGCGTCATTTTCTTTGATGTCGGCAATACTCTTCTCTTCCCCAACCGGGCGAGGATGCTGGCCCCAATCCCGAGCGAGCGCCATCCCACGCTCGAGCACTGGCAGGCGCTGGAGCGCAGAACCAAGCAGGAGTTCGACCACGGCATGACGAGCGGCCGAGTTGATCACGGCTTCTGGTGGACATTTCACACCTACCTGTTGCAGGACCTCGGCAAGGAGCTGGGCGTTCGCGATGTGCTGGTGGAGAACACGCAGAACTCGGCTAACTGGGATCAGATTCTCGACGGCACGCGCGCCGCCCTCGATCGAATCAGCAAGAATTTTCGTATCGCCGTGATCTCTAACGCCGATGGAGGGATCGAGCGCGTCCTTTCCCGGTGCGGCATTGCCGACTGCTTCGAAAGCATCACGGATTCAGGTATCGTGGGCGTCGAGAAGCCGCGCGCAGAGATTTTCGAGGCAGCACTTGAAGCCATGCAGGCGCGTGCCAACGAGAGCTTGTACCTGGGCGATGTGTACTCTGTGGACTATGTGGGGGCCCGCAATGCGGGCATGCAGGCGGTTTTGCTCGATGTGTCCGGCGCCTACCGCGGCCGGGAAGTGCCGCGCGTCGAGTCGCTGGGGCAGTTCGAAACCTGGCTGCAGCAATAATCTCCTGTCGTACAATCTTCTGCATTATGTTCGATTCGACTTGGCTGTTGTTGTTCCTCACAGCGGCGCTATTGCTCGCCGTCGCGCCGGGGCCGGGGATGCTGTACGTACTGGCCAGAAGTCTCGCGGGAGGAAAGCGCGAAGGCGTGCTCTCCGCGCTGGGCACGTTTCTGGGCAGCATGGTGCATGTGTTGGCCGCGGCCCTCGGGGTGTCCGTCATCCTGGCGCGATCGGCGGTGGCATTCTCCACGGTGAAATACGCGGGTGCGGCCTATCTCTGCTTTTTGGGTGTGAGAATGATCCTCGATGCGCGGAAGCCGGAAGGACCGAATGACTTCCCTGCAACGGTCGGCGTGGCCGTTCGCAATCCGCTCTGGCAGGGCGTGGCGACGGAAGTGCTCAATCCTAAGACGGCTCTGTTCTTTCTCTCCTTCATCCCGCAGTTCGTCAACCGTGGCGCGGGCCACGTGTTCCTTCAGTTTGTCCTGCTGGGAACGGTGTCGGTGATTCTGAATACCTCCGCGGATCTGATCGTGATCCTGCTGGCGGGGCCGCTCGGGAAGAAGATTCGATCTTCGGCTGTATTCCGCCGCCGGCAGAAAACAGTGACCGGCGCCATCATGATTGGATTGGGAACATATTTGGCGACCAGCGAAAGCCGCTAAGCGCGGACGATCTCCTACAACTCCAAAACCTGGTGGTCATGGCAGTCGGTGCGCAGAGCTTCATGAAGGCCGTGCAGCAGCTCCATTCCGTGACGAGCGACGAAATAGATGCCCGCCACGCCTCGCTCCTGCAAAGCCCCACTCGGATAGAGGGACTCGCTCAATCCTTCGGCGTGGCGGCTCACCACTTCGCTGCGGCGTAACTCCGCGGCCATGGCTCGTTCCCGGAGGCGGTCGAGTTGGTAGCGCACTTTTGAAGCGCCGGTCTGGCTGGCTTCGACCAGCGTGGGATCGAGCTTGGTCAGCGCCTCCTGAAGGCCGGAAAACGATTCTGCCACCGACTTGTTCGCTCGGTCGAAGGCAGCCTGCAAACCTGCCGGCAGAGTCCGCGCAGCTAGCGTCTGTCGCAGGGTCTCTGGCCCGTGGAATGTGTCCAGCACCGTGATGTCATACTGCCGCAGCCAGCGCTGTACCTTGGGTTCGATCACAGTTGCCGAAAAGCGCGGCAGGATGGGCGTCACACGGCCCAGAATGATTTCGTAGACGGCGCCCGCCTGCGCAAAATATGCTGTCTCGGCTGCGCCACCGGTGTAAGCCAGCGTGGGCAGAAGGTAGTCTTGCACCACCGGGCGCAACAGCACGTTGGGACTGAAACTTTCCGGGGCTGCGGAGATGCGGGCGAGCAGTTCGGTGGACGAAAGCTTTTCCGCCCCGGGTTCCGCGCCAATAACAAACTCTGTTTTGTTCGATCCTTCCCTGCGATGGATCGCGGTGCGCGCGCCCTTGTGCATCGCGAACAGCAATACCGACGACGGCGTCACCTTGACCTGCTGAAAGTACGCGGCACGATCCAGGGCCTGACCTCGGGTGAGCAGAGCGGCATCCAGGCCTTCTGCGCGCTCGATGGTTGCTCGATAGATGGGAGCGGCTACGCGATGCAGGTCGGCGTCGGAGGCATCCAGCAGAATCACACCCCACTCGCGAAACAGGTGCGCATAGAAGCGGGCAAAAGCCGTGCCCATCGTCTCGCCGGGACGATAGGAGTCGCGCAGAAACTTCGTCGCCTCGGAATCTCCCAGCAGAGACGCGGCTTCCTCTACAAGCGGCAGAACGTCCTCGCCCAGGCGCACTTCGCTTACCGGCGCGCCTGGAACCCCGTGGCTGGAAGTCGTGAGCGTGCGGAGATGGCCGTCAGGACCGGGCAACGAGATGTGATTCACCTCGGCGAGATCGTGGTCTGATGTCGCCAGCCAGAAGATAGGAACTGCATCAATTCCTGCCGCTGTGGCTTCTTCTGCGAGTTTCACGGCGGTGAGCGCTTTGTAGATCGCGAACATCGGCCCGCCGAACAGGCCAACTTGCTGCCCGGTCACGATGGCAGCCGCGCCGCGACGCAGACGAGTCAGGTTGGCGAAGGTTTGAGGCGAAGCATCCCAAGACTTGTTCTGACGCTCGAGGATCGTGCTGACACGCTCCCGTCGAGACGCGTCGTACTGCAGCGTTGAGGCGTCATCCTTCAACCATTCGCTAAAGTGCGGAGAATGCGGGTAGAACGGCCGAACGCCCGGGGCGTAGGAAAGAAAATCGGTGAACAGGCGAGTCGTATGCGGGATTTGGCCAAAGGGCAGACACTGCGCTTTCACCGTGGGCTCTCCTGACATCGCCGGTTTGTACAGTCTTGGACGGATGACATCATGGTTGGTCAACGCCCTTCATTCTACAGATGTGGCGTCGTAGTTGAGATGCCGTAAACAGAGCCAAGATGCAAGATAATGGTGCAGTCAGAGCTGAGAAAATCCTAACCTCTACTGAACGCCTCGCACCATTCCCGCATCAAACTTTCGCGATAAAGAGATTCCCCATGCAACATTATCTGGTGGATTGGCGCAATGCGTTGTGGGGCCTCGGCCTGGTCGGAGGCGCAATCCTCTTTGCCTTGGTGGCGCACCGTATCGTATTCGCTCTGGGCAAGCGCATCGCAAATCGAAAAGAAGGCGCGTTCTATGCGTTGTTGGCTAGACACGAAGAGGGGCCAACCCGCTTGCTTCTGCCTCTGTTGGCCTTGCTGGCAGTGATTCCGTGGCTGCCTCTGGCACCTGGCGTTTTGTCGCGCTTGAACCATGCCTCAGGGCTCGCTCTGATTGCCTGCTTTGCCTGGCAGGCAGTAGCCATGCTCGACGTGCTGCAGGATTACATCTCCCACCGGCACGCACTGGAACTCAGTGACAATCTCGCAGCCCGCCGGGTGCGGACGCAGGTGCAGGTGTTGCGCCATATTGCTGTAGTTGCCATCGTGGTGGTCACGATCGCAATCATGGTGATGACCTTTCCCAACGTCCGGCATCTCGGGGAGAGCATGTTTGCGTCGGCGGGATTGGCCGCCGTCATCGCAGGCCTGGCGGCCCGTACCACGTTATCCAGCCTGCTGGCAGGAGTGCAGATTGCTTTCAGCCAGCCCATTCGCCTGGAGGATGTGGTCATCGTGGAAGGCGAATGGGGCTGGATCGAGGAGATCACCACGACCTATGTCGTCGTGCGTATATGGGATCTGCGCCGCCTGGTCGTGCCGCTTTCTTACTTCATTGAAAAGCCATTTCAGAACTGGACCCGCAATACTGCAGATTTGCTGGGCACGGCATTCATCTACACCGACTACACGGTTCCAGTAAGCGAAGTGCGCGAAGAACTTCACCGCATCCTGCAGGCGTCCGGCATGTGGAATGGAAAAGTTTGGGGTCTGCAGGTGACGAATGCATCGGAACGCACGCTGGAGTTACGCGCGCTGATGAGCGCTCCGGGAAGTTCTGCCGCCTGGGACCTGCGTTGCTACGTCCGAGAAAAGCTGATCGCCTTTCTGCAGCAACGATATCCTCAGAGTCTGCCTCGAACCAGAGGCGAAATCACGGGCCTTCCCGCCCCGGATGAGCGCCGGCAAGACGCAGGGAGTGCCGTATCTGGACAAACTGGATCGAAGGATCTGCCATCGGCGGCATGAACCTTCGGTCCGGGATTGGGCATCCAATCCATTGACTTCCCTGAATCTACTGCTAGTCTGGAAGTAGCTCTTTGAGTATGGCCAACCCACCAGTGGGGGCGTCACGGCTTCGACGGAGATGCTTGCGGCCAAGAGGCATGCCGGGGTGCACACACCCGTAATCGTGGGCAAAATGATAATTGCCAATCAACCAATGGCATACGCAGCCTAACTAGTTTAGGCAGCCGTCCCAGAAGGCTTCGCCCGTGGGCCTCCGAAGGACGTCGCACAGCGGGCTGCTCTTTCCGCCTACGTCTGGGGCGGGAGGCTAAGATCTCAGGCTAGCGGCTAGCGTTTCTTGTCCGTTCTGAGCGTGGGCCGCGAACGTCCCAGGGTAATGCCTGGGGCATGAACTGGAATAAGCATGTAGTCTCTTGACCAGTAACATTTTCGGACGCGGGTTCGACTCCCGTCGCCTCCACCAATATCTCGTTTATTATCAGTAGCTTGCAGACACATTTTAATTTCGTACAATAGCATTCTGCGGAGGCGGGTTCTCCGCCGGGCTTTTCTCACGGTTTTCCTTCTCGCCGATTGCGGACCAATCGAACGACCGACTATTCCTGGCAAGAATGCTGGGCAAAAGTGGAGTGATTGTTTTTCGCACTGCCCGTCCACGACAGGCTCAGGTAAGTTCCCGTTTGCCGACAAACCGGGAGTTGATTGGATTAGTCAACACAAGGGCGTTTATCAGTATCGATCCCGGTAACTTCCCAGAAGAAGACTTCTGGCCAGGACCTTCAATTCCGGCTAGGCCCCCCCAAAGTAATAACCTTTGGAGTAGGTGCGACTGAAGTAGATGCGACAATTGGTCTCTGCCCGCTCGAAATTTCTCGGAATTTCCTGAAATCTGTCGAATGGGCCGCGTGTCATCCGTCATACATTCAGGAGCGCACAGGCGCTCACAATTGTTCTCAAGGAGAAAAGGTGATGCAATTCGCTTTGCTAATCTTCGAACCGCCGGAAGCTTTTGCGGCACGGAATGCGGACGAAAACGATCCCTACCTCGGGGCGTGGCGAGCCTACCACAAAGCGCTCGTCGAGGCCGACATCTTCGTCGGTGGCAGCCCACTGCAACCCCCGGAGACCGGAACCACGGTACGACTGAAGGATGGAAAGCGGCGTGTACAGGATGGCCCCTTCGCTGATACCAAGGAGCAGTTGGGTGGATTCACAATCCTGGAACTTCCCTCGCTTGATGCGGCGCTCGAATGGGCAGCGCGATGCCCGGCTGCCTCGATCGGTGCTGTGGAGGTCCGACCCGTTTCGCCTGAATACCTTCGCCGGGTCACGGGATGAGTGGAAGCGAACCGGAGAGCACTCACCGAACGATCGAACGTGTGGCTCGCGAGTCCTACGGTCGGCTGGTGGCTTACCTTGCCTCAAATACGCACGACGTGGGGAGTGCGGAGGATGCCCTTAGTAATGCGTTGTTAGCAGCACTCGAAACTTGGCCGCGGGACGGTGTGCCACTAAATCCAGAGGCATGGCTGTTGACCACGGCGCGCCGCTCTTTTATCGATCTAGTGCGTCATCGGCAAGTAGCCGAGGCCAACGAACCCACGCTCGCGCTCCTCAGAGAGGAGTCCAAGGAGCCCAACATGACTTTGTCAACAGAATTTCCAGATGAACGATTGAAACTGCTGTTTGTGTGCGCTCATCCGGCAATCGATCCGGCGATGCACACGCCGCTGATGCTGCAGACTGTTCTAGGCCTGGACGCCGTGCGCATTGCCCAGGCCTTCTTGGTTTCACCCACCACGATGGGGCAACGGCTCGTGCGGGCCAAGGCGAAAATCCGCGATGCCGGTATTCAATTCGAAGTCCCCCAAGACTGCGAACTGCCACAGCGGCTCGACGCCGTCCTTGAGGCTATCTATGCGGCTTTCGGAATCGGTTGGGATGACATGGGCGGTGTCGACCAGCGCGGACGCGATCTGGCCGAGGAGGCAATCTGGCTTGCGCGAGTGCTTTTGCAGTTGATGCCAAGGGAAGCCGAGGTTCACGGTTTGCTGGCGCTCATGCTCCACTGCGAAGCCCGCAGAGGGGCGCGGCGAGGGCCGGACGGTCAGTTCGTTCCTCTTTCGGAACAAGATGCACAACAGTGGTCTCGACTATTAATCGAGGAGGCGGAACGCCATCTCGCCGAGGCGTCGAAGCGCCGCCCCATCGGCCGGTTCCAACTCGAGGCTGCGATTCAGTCGATTCATGCTGAGCGGGCGCGCAGCGGTCGGACTGAGTGGACTGCGATCATGCTGTTCTACGGACAGCTAATCCGGATTTCGGCGACGCTCGGCACGCGAACTGGATACGCCGCCGCCGTAGCCGAAGCGAAGGGAGCCGAAGCAGGGCTGGCAACGTTAGACGGGATTGACCCGGACGATATCTCCACCTATCAGCCGTACTGGGCGGTTCGCGCTCACCTGTTGCAACGGCTGGGGAGAACATCCGAGGCCATGGATGCCTTCGACCGGGCGATCGGCTTGACCGAGGACCCCGCAGTGAGACAGTTTCTGCTCCAAAAGCGGGGCTAATTTCTTCTCGTGGCTTGTTCAAACGCGACATCACTCATTGGACACGCATTTCGCTCCCATGCCGAGGGTGCTCCGCCGAACTCGCACCGCACGGCATTCGTGTCGTCGGTCTGCGACCACAGGGCATGCCGGAGGTGCTGCCGCAGTTCCTGCCCCAAAGGTCGGGCTAAATTTTTTACTCGCTCTGTCGAAATCAACTCTCCTTGTCCGTCACCCATATGAAAGCGGCTTAGCGATCACGCTTTGCCCCGCTAGAGATGAATGATTAGGAGAGCATATGACAATCAAAGACAAAGCAGTTTTGGTGACCGGGGCCAATCGGGGTATAGGGCAGGCGCTGGTCGAGGAAGCATTGAAGAGAGGCGCGAAGCGAGTCTATGCCGGCACGCGGCAGCCCTTGTTCCATTCCGATGGGCGCGTCACGGCCCTGGCATTGGATGTGACCAACGCGGCGCAGATTCAGGGAGCTGTCGAGAGAGTCGAATCCCTCGATATTCTCATCAACAACGCCGGCATCGCTCCCTACGACGATCTGAGCAATTGCGCCGCTATCGAGCAGAGCCTGGCCGTCAACCTCTTCGGACCGTTCAACGTGACGCGCACTTTCCTGCCGCTGCTGCGACGCTCCAAAGGAGCCATCGTCAACAACCTTTCCCTGATGGCGCTCGCACCCTTGCCGCTCACGCCCGCCTATGCCATTTCGAAGGCGGCCGCGTTCAACATGACGCAATCGATGAGAGCGCTGCTGGCAGGCCAGGGCGTGGCGGTCCACGGCGTCTTTCTGGGTCCCGTTGACACCGACATGACCCGAGGTTTCGAGATACCGAAGGCCTCGCCCGAATCGGTTGCGGTGGGTATTTTCGATGGATTGGAGAATGGTGAAGAGGATATTTTCCCCGATCCAGCTTCACAGTCCATCGCCGAGGGCTGGCGCACTGGCGTAGCCAAGGCGTTCGAGCGCCAGTACGCAGGTTTCGTGCCAGAGAGAGCGGCAGCTCTTTAATAACATCACGGATGTCGCAACCGAAAGAGAGGATGGAGGAACCGATCATGAAGAAGAAGGATTTCACCACGACCTTTTCGGTCGATCAGTCCCCCGAAGAAGTCTTTGACGCCATTAACAACGTTCGAGGGTGGTGGTCAGAAGAAATTGACGGTCGTACTGACAAACTCGGTGCTGAGTTTAAGTTCCACCACAAAGACCTTCACCGCAGCACTCAGAAGATCACAGAATTCGTTCCGGGCAAGAAAGTTGTATGGCATGTGTCGGAAGCCCGACTTAACTTTGTCAAAAACAAGACCGAGTGGAATGGCACCGAGGTTGTCTTTGAGATCACCAAGAAGGACGGCAAAACCGAACTCCGCTTTACGCACGTCGGCTTGGTTCCAGCTTTCGAATGCTACGGTGACTGTTCAGGCGCATGGGGCTTTTACATCAACGACAGTTTGCGCGGCCTGATCACGACCGGTAAAGGGCAGCCCGCCCTGAAAGATTAGTCGCGGACGCACGTTCATCGAACAAGAGTCACAGCAGGAGCCCCGGCCGTGAGACGGTTCTTGCTGCACCACATGCAGAGCTTATTTTTCCTGTATTCCTCTGTCGAAATCGATTCTCGTCGCCCGTCATCACAATAGAGGCGGCTTAACGGTCAAGTTGGCCACCGAAGAGGTGCATGATGTGTCCATTCTGTTTTGCAACCGTGGGATTGGTCGTTGCCGGGGTGGTTTCCACCGGCGGTATTGCGGCGTTGGCTGTGAAAGTTTCTCGCAAGAAGAACGGAGCGGAAGAGATCGTCGGGAATCTGGATAAGAATCTGATCAACGAGGAGAAATGATAATGTCGACGAACAAGGAGAAAGCGATGAAGACACCTCCGATCGTGTCGCAACAGGAGTGGGAGACTGCACGGCAGCAACTCCTCGTGAAGGAGAAGGCCTTAACCCGCTCCCGTGACGCGCTGGCCGCCGAACGCCGGCGGATGCCTTGGATGGCGGTGGACAAGAAGTACGAGTTCGATGGACCCAATGGCAAGGTTAGTCTGCTCGACTTGTTCGAGGGCCGTCGCCAGTTGATCATCTATCGCGCCTTCTTCGAGCCCGGGGTATTCGGCTGGCCCGAGCACGCTTGCCGTGGCTGCTCCCTGGGCGCTGATCAGGTTTCCCACCTGGCCCATCTGAACGCCCGCGACACCACCCTGGCCTACGTGTCACCCGCGCCGCAGGCGGACATCGCGCGCCTGAAGGCGCGGATGGGCTGGGAGATGCCTTGGTACACATTCACCAACGGCTTCGACAAGGACTTCGGCGTCGCCGAATGGCACGGCCACAATGTGTTCTTCCGCGATGGCGAGCGGGTGTTCCGCACGTACTTCATCAATAACCGCGCCGACGAGGCGATGGGGACTATCTGGAGCTACCTCGACATCACGCCGCTGGGCCGTCAGGAGACATGGGAGGATTCACCGGAGGGTTACCCCCAGAGCGCTCCGTACAAGTGGTGGAACTGGCACGACAACTATAAGGCCGAGGCCTCGCCTCACCCAAAGTGGGTCGATATCCTCACCGACCCTCAAGGAGCCGCCGCCCGAAGACGCGACGAAGAGGAGAAAGCGGGCTAAAGATAGTCTCACAGTGGAAGGCATCCAGTGATGCCTAATCGGCGGCCGCGAGCGAATCGCGGCCGTCGAATTCGTTCTTCGAATGATCGCGGGCGCCTCCACCTTACTCGGCAGCGAAGTTGGACGGCTAGGTAACGGGAAGTCGGCATAGCGCCACAATTCCAAGATCAGCTAGATCAGATGCGTCGCTCGATGCCCGTTTATCGGTACTAATCCTGGAGATTTGCGGATTACCTGCGCATTGCCCGTGATTCGGGAATTGACTGTCTGCTAAGGATGCGTGCCTCTTTTCCGGACAAACTCATGTCACAATCGAGGCCTGCACTGACTCAAAACCTTTGCGCTAAGAAACACTCAGTCAGAGTGCATGCCGCTTTCCGTTCCTCACTTAGGCCACGCGATGGTAAGGAGGAATACGCTGTCGCACTTGGCTTTGACATCATGAGGAACGTCGTGATCGAGCGTAAGCAGCCTTCCGGCTTGCATCTCGATGACCTGTTCTTGAGCGTGAACCTGGATCTCGCCAGAGAGTGACTGAATGGAAATACGCCCTGCCGTTTGATGTTCGTGAAGACCTCCTCCGGCTTTGAGCGCAATCAGGACAATCCGAAGGTCGGAGTACTTTACGATCGTGTTCGCGGTATGTTCCGCTTGCCATGGCTGCTCAGATTGGAGCCTACGGACTTCCTCAGCTATGTCAAAGCTGAGTAGCGTACCGGACGTAGGGACTGGCTGGCGAATGCGGCCTTGCGAATGCTCCTCGTGCTGATTCATCAATTGTTCTCCTGTAGTAACCGTGACGTCGTTCGCTGTTGGTTGAGATTCGGTGGCCGAAATAACGAGGTCACCGCCATCGGCATGAGCCCTGCTCGCAAGTCGTTCCCAAGCCGAACTCAGAGCCTCGATGGGTTCGCGATCGAATAGCCTGACCTGAAACACAGGCGGACACTCCGTTTCCTGAATCACCGGACACCCGCAACGGACTACGGTGTGCGACAACAACACATCGCGCAACGGTACTTCGTAGGTCTGACCGCAAGCATTGCACGGCAGCCGGATCGAGACCGCGTCGAGAATCTTCATTACTTAAGGCTCCCCGATAGCCGCCATCTCGAACTCTGTGGCGCACACTGCTGACATCGATCGATACCTTGTGCCAAGGTCTTCTGCGAGCGCCTCAAGGGACTGGTGGGCATTCGTCCCGAGGATCGCTCCGCCAACCTCAAATTGTTTAAGCCGCCCGCTTCGGTAGTTTGACCTGCACCAGCAGCATCATCGTCGCTGACTTTGCAGCGATGGCATGAGGCAGCAGAGGAGGCATGTACGCAAATGATCCTGTTTTGGCCTGATGCACATCATCTCCGAGCGTAACGTCAGCCTCACCGTTCAGAAAGTAAAGTACTGCCGGAGTGGGTGCCGAGTGTGTCGAGAGTTCCTGTCCTGGCGAGAATCCGAACAGCGTGATATTCACATGGTCGTCCTTCTGTAGCACTCGGCTAAGAATCCCCTCAGTTGGTACATTGACGTCTGCCAGCAAGTCGGCAATGAACTTGTAATCCATGGGTATGCGTTCCTCTCTTATTTCAGGAACTATGCAGCAGTTCTGCGGACTTTCTTCAACTGCTATTGTCTTCGGCGATTCTTCACAATCGAAACCCGCCCGTAATGCATGGTGTCGCCATATAGTTCCTTCCTGCAAAGAACTCGGATCGGACAACCTGACTCAGGAGTGCCAACTCGGAGGGTCGCTCGCCGGAAAGCTGTCGGCAAGGGTCTTGTCCATCGCCCTCTCTCTTCTCTGCGCCTCGCTGCACTCGTCTATCCCGCGTTCTTCAGCGTGAAGAAGTAATTCTCCCGACTCGCGATTGGCAGCACGGCGGATTTGCCGATGCCGAGTCGGCGATATTCAGCCTCGTAGTCATAGCCAACCTCATTTCCCTGACTCTACTTGGTCGCCTCGATTCCCTCCGGTCAAAACAGCTCACTTGAGAAGCAGAACTGTGTCTTTTTGACCGGTCATTAGCTGGCATATTGTCGACAATTCCGGAAGATGCTTCTTGATTATCCATTGTGGCTGCGGGCGACGCATTTCTTCAACTTTCTTCTTCTCTCGCTTCTGGTCCGGAGCGGTTTGGAGATATTGAGCGCACATCCGAGACTTTACTGGAACGATCACTGCGCGCCGGGAAGCGAATGGCTCAAGCTCACGAAGAAGAAGAGGCCTGACGACCGGCTCTGGACGGCGAGCGACGAGGAAACCTCGTTCCCGTCTGGGATTGCCCTGCCCGGCCACGAGAACCTTGGTCTGGGGCGGCACTGGCACTTCCTTGCGGATTTTTCGTGGCTGCTGACAGGTTTGATATACGTCGCGATGCTCTTCATCACGCCAGAATGGCGACGGCTGATTCCGACCTCCTGGCAGATTGTCCCGGACGCATGGCACGCAATGCTTAGCTATCTAAGCTTCCATGTTGTCGAAACGCCGGGAGGCTATAACGCTTTACAACAATTAAGTTACGCAGCGATCATATTCCTGCTCGCGCCGTTCAGCATTGCGACGGGAATAGCGATGTCGCCAGCCGTTGCCGCTCGTTTCCCGTGGTATATCAAGATCTTTCACGGACGGCAGGGCGCACGGAGCCTGCATTTTCTGGCGCTGTGCACGTTTATCATGTTCTTCATCGGCCACGTCACGATCGTTGCGGTTCACGGCTTCCGAAAAGGTTTGGCTCTGATTGTCCTGGGGGAAACGCACGATCCCGATCTGAGTCGGGCTCTGACGATCTGGCTCGCCGGTCTGGCCGGGGTAGTGGCCATCCATGTCGCAGTAACAATTTATTCGCGCCGGCGCCCGCGCTTTGTGCAGAGAGCGACTGAGGCGATCACCGATCCACTGCGCAGACTGCTGGTCGGCCATGAAATCTCCGCTCAGCACTACGCATCTGAGGACATCTCGCCGTACTTTTGGGTGAACGGTCGGCCGCCAACAGAGGACAGTTATCTGGCGATGGCCCACGACCAATTTGCAAACTACAACCTGACGGTCAGCGGATTGGTGCATAGGCCGCTATCTCTAACATTGGCTGACCTCCGCGCAATGCCGAAACAAACACAAATCACAAAGCATTGCTGCATCCAGGGCTGGTCAGGCATTGCGGAGTGGGGCGGCGTATCTCTGCATCGCATCATCGGACTTTGCCATCCGCTTCCCACCGCCCGCTACATCGTTTTCTACGCGTTCGACAACAAATCCACATCGGAGCCACACGCCCAAGGACCGGGGTACTTCTATGGCACGATTCGCTTGGAGTTGGCGGAAGATCCGCAGACGATACTTGCCTACGAAATGAATGGCCAGCCACTGCCGATTTTGCACGGAGCACCGCTCCGACTTCGAGTCGAAACGCAGCTCGGTTTCACCATGGTGAAGTACATCCGCGCGATCGAGTTTATCGAGGACTACACAACCATTGGCCAGGGCCAAGGCGGCTGGCGGGAGGATTATCAGTATTTCAGCCAGGAGGCGGGGATCTGACGAAAAACGTTTGTACCTCCACTGTCCTGACGATTGGGCATTCCACGCGCACGTGGAAAGTCTTTCTCGATCTTCTGCGAGCGCACCGAGTAGAGCGTGTCATCGATGTGCGTAGTGTCCCGCGTTCACGACACAATCCGCAGTTCAACCAGGAGACCTTGCGCAGAAAGCTGCGCGCCGCGAGGATCGGCTACGTGCACTTGCGAAAGCTCGGAGGCTTGCGCCATGCGCGACGCGACTCTTCGAACAGGGGGTGGCGTAATAGCTCGTTTCGTGGATTTGCCGACTACATGCAGACCTCGGAATTCGACGCAGGGTTGCAGAGGCTGATCAAGTTAGCTGGGCAAAAACGGAGCGCAGTGATGTGCGCGGAAGCGGTGCCTTGGCGTTGCCACCGTTCCCTCGTTGCTGATGCGTTAACTGTGCTCGGAATCCGGGTTGAGGACATCATGAGCAAAAACCGTTCCCATGTGCATTCACTGACTTCTTTTGGGCGCGTGCGACACAGTCGCATCACATACCCTTGACCGGACCGAGTTTCTGTACCAAGCGTTGTGAGAGTCTCAAGGCCAGGTTTGTCGGCGATCCGGACGTAATCCAGATGGGTATCGTGCAGATCAGTATCGGGAAGTCGGCATCCCGTTCAGGGAATCAAGCACTGAAGAAATGCGCGTTTAGAGGTATTGATTCGTACCAAGCCGCCTCTCATACACTGAACCCTGTACATCCGAACGTCACGCGATGTGGTAGCGTTAGTCAGCTTCTCTTCTTGCCGCCCACAGCCAAGGCTGCTCCCGTCACCTAGAAGAAGTGCTGCTAAGAGGCGGCATGCAGGGGGGACGTCCTCCCTTCCCGTGGTCTTGCTCGGAAAAAAGCCGGGCACCCCAGCGAGTCACGATTGGTGCAAGCCTCTGGGTTTCCCGGCGTAGCAGATACGGTTACCGTAGCGTGTCGAAAAAAGCCTACTGGCCGTATCGCTGCAAAAGAACAAGGAGGAAACGAGCATGTATTTAGTCATGGGCATTACTGGACACGTTGGAGGCGCCACCGCGCGGCATCTCCTGAAGCAAGGCAAACAGGTGCGAGCACTTGTGCGCAAGGGCGAGAAAGCGACGGAGTGGGCAGACCAAGGCGTGGAGTTGGTGGATGGAGACTGGAACGATGCGACAACCATCGCGGCGGCGCTCAAAGGTGTTGAGGGTGCGTTTGTTATGTTGCCGACTGTATGGGCACCCTCGCCTGATTACAGAGAAGCAAAAGACGTGGTTGCGAACTATGTCGAGGCGCTGACCGAGGTAGTGCCGCCGCGGGTGGTAGCGCTTTCGTCGATGGGCGCGAATAGAACAAGCGGGTTGGGGATCATCACGTCCTTATCGCTTTTTGAGCAAGGTTTTCGCAGCCTGCCATTTCCGGTCGCATTTGTGCGCGCAGGCGGTTTTTTCGAAAACTTTCTTTTCGGCTTACAGGCCGCCCAAGGCGGAACACTACCGGTCTTCTACAATCCTACAAACCGGAAATCAACAATGGTTGCGACAAACGACATCGGCGCAGAGGTAGCAAAGCTTCTGACCGGGCCGGCGTGGTCAGGGCATCGCGTTGTCGAGCTCGGTTCGATGGTAAGCGCGGATGAAGTGGCGGAACAATTGGGTCAAGTCCTAAAACGCGATGTAAAAGCGTTTGCCGTGCCGCGTGCAGGGTGGGCGGAAGCGTTCGAGCAGTTCGGCGTCCCGAAGGGCCACACTGGACCTGCCGAAGAAATGTATGAGGCCGTGAACGCGGGATGGATGGACCTCGGAATCACGGGTGCGGAGCACATAGCGGGTACGACGTCCGCACGCGATGTGTTTGCGGCTGCTCACAAGGCCGTCAAGGCGAAAGCGGCTTGAGCCCGTTCCGCGAGGTCAGCCTGCTGACCGTCGCAACAGGCGCCCTGGTCACGGCGATGACGCGCAACGGAGTGCGCCGTCTGGTTTGCGTCAGCGCCCTTGGGGGTCGGGGACAGCCGTGGCCCACGGTGGCTTCGTGTTCGACGGCTGTTCCTGCCTGTGCCGAGAAAAGCAAAGCAACTCGGTTGTTGAGATTTGTTGGCGACCTGGCTCATCTCGAAGCTAATCCCTGGGTTGTGTTTTCGGAGGTGATGAATGAGAAGGGTTCTGCTGGTCGGCTTCGATCCTGCGACGGTGGACTTTTCGGATCCGGCGTTGCCGCTGGGTATGAATGCAGAGAAGATCCACGCTGGAACCAAGCTCGCGCTCGCCGATATGTCCGGGCGGGGCTGGCTTGCGGAAAACTGCTTCATCAACCCTGACGATACTGCGGCGACGACGGTAGAGCACTGCCTGGCCAGTCACCGCTATGACTGCGTGGTGATCGGCGCGGGCGTGCGCTTGCCACCCAGCCGCTTGGGCGTATTCGAAGCGGTGGTCAACGCCATCCACCGCGCCGCGCCGCAAGCGGCCATCGCCTTCAACACACGCCCTGACGACAGCGGCGCGGCAGCCGCGCGCTGGATTTGATATGCGGTTTCGAAGGGCTCTGATGGGATCGGGGAGACCGGCGAACGCTTCGCTGAGAACTGGGTGACGTGAGGCTGTTGAGCACAGCCGATTTGGACTGCTCAAGATCCGGAAGCTTCAAGATTGTCTTAGGAGCCCGCTTCCGCTTCGATTTGGGAGTGCGTGCCATCGCGACGGCCTCCTTCAAGCCGTGGCAACAGCGTTAACCACTCTTGTGTCTCCTGACCATCTGCGCGTTTCTCATTACTTAACGCCTGGCGACTAAACCGTTGTTGTGATGAGTCAACAATCCTAGCCTCACGCTCGTGAGGACCGTTCACGCTGTGCAGCCAAAACGGCGAAGTCTCGGCGTTCAGAAAAAAAGTAATATTTTCTGCATCTAATCCTACTAGTTGGTAGTCTTATCATGTATGCAAACTAATTTGCATATCACGACTGATTGGTCTATATTGGGAGAAATGGCACAGACAACCAGTTTTCAATCGCAACGCGGTCGCCCCCGAAGTTTCGACATGGAAGTCACTGTCGAACGCGCCATGCAGGTCTTCTGGTCGCGCGGCTATCACGGCACCTCTCTCCCTGATCTGCTTGGAGCAACTAGGCTTTCACGGGGCAGCCTCTACGCCGCCTTCGGAGACAAGCACGGACTCTTTCTGCGAGCCCTCGACCGTTATATCGACGAGTCTCTGGCGCGACTCGATGTCGAACTCAATTCGCAGAAAAGTGCGCTTGGAGGCTTGCGTGCATGCCTGGCTGGATATGTCGACCGCACAAGCGGACTCGGCGGCAAACGTGGCTGCCTGGTAGTGGCAACGGCAATGGAACTGGCTGCCCATGACGCCGATGTCCAAAAGCGCATTCGTTGGTTTTTCAGGGCAATGGAGATGCGACTGACCATTGCAGTGACCCGTGCGCAAGGCGCTGGAGAGCTGGTCGACCATGTTGAGGCCCCAAGTATTGCTCGTCTGTTGGTCTGCGCGGTTGAAGGACTTCGCGTTCTCGGCAAAACGGATTTAGATAAAGCTACATGGCAATCCTCGGTGGACCTATTGCTTGATCGTTTCATCAAGTAGATCTCCGCAGAGGCGAGGCGCTTTTGCACGCTTATTAATGGACTGAACGGTCGTGAATGGAGAGTTTTATGACGTTGCTTCAAATGGCTTGCGCACTGCTCGTCGCCTTGTTGTGGGGGCTACAGTTTGTCGTCATTAAGCTTGGCCTGACAGCCTTCCCGCCGTTATTCTTCGTGGGCCTGCGCTTCACAGCAGTCGCAGCGCTTCTTCTTCCCTTCGTGGGGAGGCCGACTCGGCGCGAACTCGGTCGAATCATTGCCATATCGGTCTTCTTCGGGGGGCTGAACTTCGCGTTGTTCTTTAGCGGACTCGCGCATGGGCTCGCGAGCGTATCAGCTGTCGCCAACCAGCTATCGACTCCATTCACGGTACTTCTCGCTTGGCCGATCCTTCGTGAGCGTCCTTCGATACGTGTGATTCTCGGCGTGGCCCTTGCATTTGGAGGTGTCGCGCTCACGGCGGCTGGACCGAACGCATCCGTGAAGCTAGTGCCCACCTTGCTGGTGATCGGCGCGGGTTTCGCACTCGCTGTCGGGAGCGTACTCACCAAGCGTTTCGGTCCGTTCGAGCCTTTGAAGCTCATGGCGTGGATGTCACTCTTCACCGCTCCGCAGCTGATGGCGGTATCCGCCATGCTTGAGCACAATCAGTTGGCCTCACTTCGCACTGCCAATCACGTCGCATGGATGGCCTTCGCTTACACCGTACTGCTGGGTGCCATCGCCGGGTTTGGTCTGTGGTTCTGGCTGATTGCGCATTGCTCGATGACACTTCTGGCGCCATTCGCGCTCCTTCAGGCTGTCTTTGCGGTCGCGGCAGGTGTGATTTTCCTGCATGAGCCACTGACTGCGACGCTCGTTACAGGAACGCTGGTCTGCATCGCCGGGGTGGCCGTCACCCAGAGTGGATCTTTAGTTCAGCGCAGGATACCGACCGCTTCCTGTGCCCCACGTGCGGTGTTGCCGAAATTTTCCCAGGAGAACCTCTGTGAATACTGAAATAGATGTCTACGAATCTCTGCGCACCGCTGACATGCGCTTTGCCTATCACCGGGAACGTAGTGGTGAAATTCCGATCGTTCTGCTGCATGGCTGGCCGCAAACATCAAGGGCCTGGCGTCGGCTGCTGCCACTTCTAAGTTCGCAGTGCGATGTTGTAGTGCCGGACTTGCCAGGCTTCGGCTATACCTCGAAGCCGGAGAGTGGCTTTGACAAGAAGACGATCGCTCGCCGCGTAAGGGACTTGGTGCAAGCGCTCGGACTATCGCGGGTCGCTTTGGCCGGTCATGATCTGGGCGGGCACGTTGCCTATGCGTACGCAGCGCAATGGCCAGAAGAGGTCAGTCACTTCATCTTCATCGAGAGTAGCCTTCCGAGTTTTGGACAGGAAGAAGCAATGGATGTGTCGAAGGGTGGAAGCTGGCACTTCGGCTTCAACATGGCCGGAGACATTTCCGAAGAGTTAGTTCGTGGACGGGAATACCTGTTCGTCGACCATTTCATGCGACGCGAGAAGGTAGGCCTCTATGATTCCGAATCGGTAAGCACGGCTGACATTGAATATTATGCTCGGGCGCTTGCACGTCCCGGAGCCCTCCGATCTTCCTTCAGTTACTACCGCACTCTGCCCATCGACCGTGTTGATAACCGCACTTGGGGACAGACCCTTCTGCCTATGCCGACCCTGGCGGTCGGAGCAGAGTGGGGATATGGAGGCGCGTCGGCGCAAACGGTCCGGCGAGTAGCCAGCGACGTGCAGGAGGCGCTGATCGAGCGGTCTGGACATTACATTCCAGAAGAACGCCCGGACGAATTGGCCCGAGTGATTCTGGACTTCCTTGCGAAATCGCATTCGACAGCGCCGCTGGTGTGAAAGATGGCAAATCAGTATTGAGTCTCACGAAAGGAAACACAATGAGTATGACGTTGGACGGCTTTCAACATCGTATGGTGCGCTCAGGCGACGTGAATATTCACGCTGTTATCGGCGGTGATGGGCCGCCGCTTGTTCTTCTCCACGGCTTTCCCCAGACCTGGTGGGAATGGCACAAGATCATGCCGTCGCTGGCGGTCCGGCATACTGTGGTCGCCATCGACCTGCGCGGAGCGGGTCATTCCGACTGTCCTCAAACCGGCTACGACAAAGCAACTCTCGCAGGAGACGTTCACGGTGTGATGGAGGCGCTTGGCTTCGATCGTTACGCCGTCTGCGGGCATGACATCGGGGCGATGGTCGCCCTTGCTCTTGCCTTCATGCATCGCGAAGCCGTGACGCACCTTGCAATCCTGGACGCGCCGATGCCAGGTTGGAGCGAGTGGGAGGCCCTCTTCACCGACCCGAAGGTTTGGCACTTCGCGTTCCACATGAAGCGCGATTTGCCGGAGCGCCTCCTCGCTGGCCGCGAGTACGATTACGTCTCCACTTTCATCTTCGATCGTGCTTTCGACCATGGGGCGCATGCGGTCGAGGACGTGGAATTGTACGCCCGTGCCCTGGCTCAGCCCGGCAACACGCGCGGCGGCCTCGAGTGGTATCGCACCTTTCCGACCGACCATACCAACGCTATTGCCTGGAAGCGCCAGCCTTTGACAATCCCCGTCCTCGCATTGGGAGGGGACCACAGGTACGGCCCAAGGATCGTCGCGATGCTGAAGGAGTTCGCCACCGACGTCTCGGGCGGCAGTATTGCGAATTGCGCCCATTGGCTACCAGAGGAGCGTCCCGGCGAGATAGCGGACGCCGTCCTGAAGTTCTTAGCCGGGGCACAAGCAGCGCTGAATCGGATATCTTCAGCAAAATTCTAAAACAACAGCGGAGGCCAGTTTCTAAGCCGACGAAAACTTCAACAACCTACCAACTAGAAATGAGGACATCAAAATGGAAACGTACCCGATAGACTCGACGCGTTCTTTACTCAAACTTTACTTCGTTCGTACCGCCTTTCAGGTGGTTTGGGCGGCATCCGTGATCACGACCGCCACCAAACAGCCCGAAGTCGCTGCAGTGCTGTTTCTTCTTTATCCGCTGTGGGACGTAGCCTGCACGATTTACGACCTCAACACTTTAAGCAAATCGGGATCGGCACGGACTTCGCAACTCATCAATGCGGCGCTTGGAGTTGCGACTGCTGCCGGCATTGGCCTGACGGTATTCCAGAATCCGATTTACGCGGTCGCAGTTTTTGGCGTTTGGGCGTTCGGCGCAGGTCTGCTCCAGCTCGTCGTCGGCCTCATTCGCCGCAAAGAAGTAGGTGGCGGCCAGTGGAGCATGATCCTCAGCGGTGCACAGTCAGCCCTTGCCGGAATCGCCTTCGTGCTGCTTGGCCTTCAGGATAAACAGCACATCAAGGACGTTGGAGGATATGCCATCTTCGGAGCTCTCTACTTTCTCATTGGTGGAATCCTCCTCAGCCGAAAGCTTTCCAGGAACGCCACGGTCGCGGCTAGCTAACAGGATGTTGGCGAGGCTTTGCGCACCAGAGTCACTAGCACCCCAATCTCTCAGAAAAGGAAAAGGTAATTATTATGCCCGTAAATGTGAAATATCGCACCGCAGCTATTGCCACAGGCGGCCGGGATGGAAGAACCCGCACCGAAGACGGCAGCATCGACTTTCAACTTGCCATACCGAAAGAACTCGGAGGGCCAGGGGGAGACGGTGTTAACCCTGAACAACTATTCGCAGCCGGTTACGCCGCTTGCTTTCTGAGCGCCGTCAAAGGCGCTGCGCAGAAGTTGAAAGTCAGAGTGTCGACCGATGCTACTGTCAGGGCGACCATCGGCATTGGAGTGCGGTCGGAAGGTGGCTTCGGAATCACGGCAGAGCTAGCCGTGAATTTGCCTGAGGTGGATCAGAAGCAAGCGGAGGAAGTCGTCGAACTGGCGCACCAAATCTGCCCCTATTCCAACGCGACACGAAACAACATCGATGTTCAGGTAAGCGTGATCTAATGCGTTCCCCGACGACGAAGCGACCTGCGATTGAAGCGAATCAATCGCGGGTCGCCGACTTCCAACCTTTGATCCAGTCACGATCATCACAAAGCGTGACCGATCTGTTCCCGAACACTTTCAATATGAGGTTTCTATGATCGAACACTTTGACGCTATTGTGATCGGCACTGGTCAGGCCGGTCCCGCCCTCGCAACGAAGCTAGCCAGTAGTGGTCTGTCCGTCGCCATCGTGGAACGCAAGTTCGTCGGAGGTACGTGTGTCAACGTGGGATGTACTCCCACGAAAACCATGGTGGCCTCCGCACACGCTGCCTTTGTCGCGCGGAGAGGCGCGGAGTTCGGGGTCGAAACCGCTGCGAACGTCCATGTGGATATGGCGAAGGTCCGCGAACGGAAGAACGGCATCGTCATGAAGTCCCGCACCGAAGTCACCAACTGGATCACCGGCACTCTTGGATGTACGCTTGTGCACGGCCACGCCAGATTTGAATCCCCAACGACCGTTCGAGTTGGAGACAGATTGCTGGACGCTCGGAGAATCTACTTGAACGTCGGTGCTCGACCTTCGGTGGCTGTGAAGGGAGCAGAGACTACCCCTTATCTGACAAGTAGCACGATTCTCGACCTTGAAGTCACCCCTGAGCACCTGATCATTGTGGGGGGCGGTTTTATAGGCCTGGAGTTCGCTCAGATGTTCCGGCGTTTCGGCAGTACTGTCACTGTCGTAGAGCGAAACGCACATCTTCTTCCTCACGAGGACGAAGATGTATCAGAAGCGATTCGAACCTTGTTTGAAGCAGAAGGCATTACCGTTCGCACGAGTGCGAGTTGCATCGAACTGAGGAATGAGGGTCCATCGGTCAGCGTTGCACTTGATTGCCATGATCAGCCAGCGCGAATCGCAGGTTCTCACATCCTGCTTGCGACAGGGCGAGTGCCGAACACCGATGATCTCGGGCTTGCAGTCGCGAACGTGAAGGTGGACAACCGCGGTTTCGTTCTCACAGACGACCATCTTCAAACGAGTTCCCCCAATATCTGGGCGATGGGCGATTGCAACGGCCGCGGCGCCTTTACCCACACCGCATGGAACGATTACGAGATTGTCGCAGATAATCTCCTAAATAATGGAACGCGTTCTACAGCAGATCGCATCGGTGTCTATGCGCTTTATACGGACCCTCCGATGGCACATATCGGGATGACTGAAAAGGAGGCCCGATCTTCAGGACGTCCCGTGCTCCTTGCAAAGCGCCCTATGACAAAAGTCGGGCGTGCAGTTGAAAAAGGAGAAACGATCGGCTTCATGAAGGCAATCGTCGATGCTGAGACGCGCATGCTCTTGGGAGCTTCCATCCTTGGCGTGGGAGGCGATGAAGCTATTCATAGTCTGCTGACGTGCATGTACGCCAAGCAGCCCGTGGACCTCATCGCCCAAGCCGTGTTCATCCATCCGACCGTATCCGAACTCATCCCTACTATGCTCCAGGAGATGAAGCCGCTAGAGTGATCGCTTTTCCGCACAGGTGATTGCTTCGGCGTTCATTGAAGCAGAACGAATGTTGGACTCCTTGACAACTTAAATCGCGCTTTCCGGAAACAATCCTCGCCTGTTCAGCCGAGCTCATTTGCCGCGGTGCCGGAATGGATACTATGGCCAAGCTCGCCGACTATTTCAGAAACCGGAAGTATGCAGTGTTTAGAAATTCGGGAGGGTCTACTTCAGAACCAAAATCCCCAGATACAGCCGCCTTTGATGTTGAGTGATCCCGTTCGTCCGAAAATAGCCAACATCGGTAATGACAAGTCGGCATCGCAACTGGAATCGTGGATGCTTCCAGCCGCTGCCGGTTCCAGAATGCTGACGCGTTTACCAGTACCCAAGGACCCAGAGAGCATGCGGATTACTTCCGGCTCGCTCGCACTGGACTTCCGAGGGCGAAAGATGCGTGTGCCCGCGGTCGCCTGCCCGAGATGAAGCGGTTGCGGTACTCCGTTGGAGCGACGCCGAACCGATGGACGAACGCGCGCCGGAAACTGTCCGGATCGAGAAAGCCCACGGAATCAGCGATGTTTTCAACTGTGTAGTCGGCCGCGGTAAGCCTCTTTCGTGCCTCATCAAGCCGTAGCCGCTGTACGAACGCGGCCGGTGTGGTTTTGAATTCGCCCTTGAACCGGCGGGTAAACTGACGAGGGCAGAGATTGATCTTCTCGGCCAGCGCTTCGACAGAAAGATCCCGATCGAGGTGTCCCACCATCCAGGCAGCGAGATCGGCAAAACGGCTGGTAGACTCGACCTGAAATCTCAAGGGCTCGGAATACTGCTCCTGCCCTCCCGGACGTTTCACATACATCACCAGTTCACGTGCTACCGAGAGCGCCACTTGTGCACCGAAATCCTCCTCGATGAGCGCCAGCGAGAGATCGATTCCCGCCGTGACCCCCGCCGAGGTGTAGAACTTCCCGTCGCGAACGTACAGCGCGTTGTCTTCGACTCTTAACTCGGGATAGCGCTCAGCCAGGTCAGCCGCGTATCTCCAGTGCGTCGTAACCTTCCGCCCGTTGAGCAGTCCCGTGGGCGCCATTCCATAAACGCCGGTGCAAACTGACGCTATACGTCGGATACGGCGCTCGTGCCGGCTGATCCAATTCGCCAGTTTCTGGCTGGTGGCCGATTTCCGAATGCCGCTGCCCCCAGGGATGAGCAGAGTGTCCAGATGATGCAGCGAGTTCAGGAGACACGTCGCCGTCATGCACAATCCCGACTCGGAATAGAACGTCTTTGCGCCCAGGGCCGCGATGGTTACCTTGTAGCAAGCCTGACGCTCTCCCTTCGCATCCTCGATGCAAGCACTGCTGAACGCTTCCAGCGGACCGGACAGGTCGAGCGATGTGATGTTGTCGTATCCGACGATAGCGATGTTCTTGGGTGTCATAGCGCGTGCCGGTCCAGAATAGCCCGTGGTGTGATTCTCCGACGTGACTGCCCCGACAGATCGGGACATGATGATATTCAAAGGATGTCTTAAAGTGCCGGATCAATGTCCTTTGAGACGTTTCATTTTGCACCTACTCTGCTCCTATGAGCAAGTCGAAGTTGCAAAGGAGGACCAAATGACAAAGAGAATGAAACCTCTGCGGACGGCACAGAGCGCATCAAGGATCCTGGTCGCCCCAGTTCTGGGGCTGATTCTGGTCCTGATCTTCATCGGAGCAAAGAGTTCCCTAAGTGCATCGCCAATCTCCAACGGGGCTGCATCGCACGATCTCACGCCACCAGCGGATGGGAAGAAGATTCCAGTGGCTTTTGTATTGACCGAAGGCTCCACCATGATTGACTTCGCTGGGCCTTGGGAGGTTTTTCAGGACGTCGGGGGCGAACAAGGACCGAATCCGTTCGAGCTATTTACTGTCAGTGATTCGAAGAATCCGATCCATACTTCTGGAAGTATGACTGTGATTCCCGATTACACGTTTGACAATGCCCCGGCCGCTCGAATCGTGGTGATACCGGCGCAAGCGGGAGACCCGAAGCTGGCAGATTGGCTGCGCCAGAGGGTAATGACAAGTGATGTGGTCATGTCTGTCTGCACCGGCGCATTCCAACTGGGCAAGGCGGGACTACTCGACGGAAAACAAGCAACCACCCATCATGAGTTCTACGATCAATTTCAGAAGAGCTTTCCGAAAGCGAAGCTGGTGAGGAGCCAGCGCTACGTGCAGAGCGATGACACTGTCTATACCGCCGGTGGTCTAACCTCGGGGATCGACCTTGCCTTGCACATTGTGGAGAAGTACTACGGTCGCGATGTCGCTCTGCAAAAGGCGAAGTACATGGAATACGAAGGCACGCGGTGGATGGAGAAGGACAAGTGAACCAGCACGCTTATTCTCAATCGTTTGACGTTCACAATGAGGTGCGATAAACGTTCGAACCTACCGGAGTCTTACACACTAAGGAGGATCTCATGCGGAGAAAGATCGTCAGAGTGGTTGCTTTGGCCGTTTTCGCGCAAATGTTCGTTCATGGCGCAATATGGCGGGCCGAAGCGCAGGCGGAGAAGACTTCCTATCCGGCCATGGCTCCTCTCAAGGAGTACATGATGCCGGACGAGGCTTCTGAAATCGCGCTGGCTCGCAGTGCTGCTCCAAGATCTGTTTCGGACGGAGCCGAAGTGCTGGTGCTAGGACGTGACGGGTATTCGACTGCAGTGAAGGGTAGCAATGGGTTTGTCTGTCTGGTGGAACGATCGTGGGGTGCAGCCACGGATTTCCCGGAATTCTGGAATCCCAAAATCATGGCCCCCTTCTGCGTTAATCCGCCCGCCGCGAGGACCTATCTGCCCGGCGTGCTGCTGAAGGCCAAACTGGTGCTGGCTGGAAAATCAAGGACCGAGATCGCACAGGCAGTCAAATCGGCACTGGACCAGAAGGAACTGCCAGCGCTGGAGCCCGGAGCGATGTGCTACATGATGTCGAAGCAGCAGTACCTAAGCGACGACGCTAAGAACTGGCATCCGCATTTGATGTGGTTTGTTCCGGGCGACGCGGCCAAGAGTTGGGGAGCGAATACGCCAAGCTCGCCAGTTATCGCGGCGGATGACCCTGAAGACCGGATGACTATTTTCCTCGTCTGGGTTGGCCATTGGTCAGACGGTACGCCAGCTCCGCAGGATACGCGCGGGACCCCAACTCCGCATCCTATGGACTGACTTGCGATTCGAAGTTGAGCACATTGCCAAGCTGCTGCCGATTATCTCGTTATCGTTCGATTTGCTTCAGAGTGGTCTGGCATCCCGCTAGCTAGGGGTTGTTGGCGACAAAATCGCACTTTTCGAGGCAGTTGCTGTAACAGCCAGCAACCCTGAAAGTTGCAACACATTCGAGAATACTCGGTGTGAAGGACGACATCGGTCAAGTCCTTGCGAACGACCATGCGAGCCGACTCCAGCTTCCTCAAGTTGTCGGTTAGCATTTTCTTCGAGCCTCCTGGGATGAGGCGCACGAGCTGCGGGAAGCAGCCGGCACAATGCTGTCGGACAGAACTTCGTTCGGGCTTTGCCATCGCGCATGCATTCACCTCGTTCTCGGAGTGTTCGCAGCGTGAGCTTGTGAAGTTCTGCCTTTCGTTGCTCGCCGAATGTATTGGTTAGGCGTGTAGCCGGCGAGCTTGCGGAAGTCGTTGATCAGGTGTGCCTGGTCGGCGTAGCCGAGGTCGAGCGCCAACTGCGCGCCGTCGAAGTTCTCGCCGGAGTGGAAGCGCTCCAGCAGTTCATGCAGGCGGTAGCGCCGTATGACCCACTTCGGCGGCACGCCTACGTACATCTTGAAGAGCCTCTGCAGCGTGCGGACGCTGAGGCCGCTGCGCTCGGCGAGCCTTTCTACAGTGAGGATGGTTGGATCGTAGAAGATGGTGTCGACGAGCCTCGAGCTGAGCTCGACATTGGCGTCCGGTGCGGGCAGATGTGCTGCGAAGTAACCGCTTGTCGCCGCTGCCATCGCTACGGGCGTTTCGAGGATGCGAAGCTGGGCCGCGAGCGGGAGGATGCTCTGACCGAAGACTTGCGCAGCGGGGACGACGCGATCGGTGAGTGTGAAGACCGAGGCTTGCAGAAAGGGGTGCAGGCCTCCGGGTTTGAACTTGAGGCCGAACACACGGCCGTGGCCTTCCATGACGCGCGAGAACTTGCCGGTGGTGACGCCGGAGACCTCCGCGCGCCGTAGAACGAGGGGGTCGTCCGGGGGACGCTCGAGGTCGTGCTCGAAGACGAGATAGCAGCTTGGGTGGGGCAGGGTTTCTGCGGTGCTGGGCGGTGCGTTACGCAGGTTCCATTGGACATACCAGTAGTGCTGCAGCCAGGCTGCGAGCTCCGGAGGCGGAGCGAGTCGTTGATGGAAGAAGGCTCCGCCGCGGGCTTTGTCGGCTTGGAGGACGCCGCGGGGTGGCCCTACCTGCGGTGGAAAGGTCGCGGGCTCGTGTCGCGTTTTTTCAATCGCAGCGGAGGACTTCGTCTTAGCTTGGTTCGTGGGAGGCATGACGAGACAGATGAACCTAATTGTAAAGGTACTGGGCACGGCGACGGTTTCGGCAACGATAATGCTCGGGGCAGCGCTTCATGCCACCGAAGGAGGGAAGCACCTGCAGGCAAAGGGAACGTTCGAGGTGAAGGTGACACCGGTGGAGGTTTCGCCGGTGGGCAAGGATGCGGGCTTAGGTCGCTACACGCTGGAGAAGACATTCCACGGCAATATGGAAGGCACCGCAAAGGGCGAGATGCTGAGCAGCATGATCGAGAGCACTGGCGCGATGGCGTACGTGGCGATGGACCATGTGACGGGCACGCTCGGCGGCCGAAGCGGCAGCTTCTATCTGACGCATACGGCGACGATGAAGAAGGGCGATGCCGCGTCCGGCGTGATGAAGATCGTCGTGGTGAAAGACTCAGGGACGGGAGACCTCGCGGGGTTGAGTGGGGAGTTGACGATCATCATCGACGCGAAGGAGGGCACTCCTATTTGTTCGACTATGAGCTGCCCTAGGGCGACCCCAAACCAATGATCGATTCGACGCGGGAAACGGTATCGGCTCTCGCTAGCAAAATAGACTAAGCTTCTCTTTAGACGAGGGCAGTCAAGAAATCCGTTACGAGGGCTTCGAGGGGCAGGAACAAATGTTCGCCCGATTAATCGCCAACTGGGTCTATGGTGGATTCCTAGCCGGTTTATTGTTGCTTTTACTGACTCCTGTCCTCGTGCACTCTTGGCCTGTTTCGCTCGTGACTACGTTTCTCTGCCTACCGGTTTACATGGTCCATCAATACGAGGAGCATGACAACGATCGGTTTAGACTGTTCGTCAATCAGAAGATTGGGAAACGAAGAGTAGGCCTCTCACTGTTGGCTGTCTTCGTCATTAACGTGCCCGGAGTGTGGGGCGTCATCGGGATCTCTCTGGCGTTGGCAGCGACGGTGAGCGCTGGGTTCGGACTTGTCGCAATCTATCTAGTTCTCGTGAATGGCACCATTCACGTCGTCCAGGCAGTCATTTCCAGAGGCTACAACCCAGGACTGGGAACCGCGATCGCCTTGTTTCTTCCACTAGGCGGATACGGTATCGCCGCAATTCAGCAGACTGGCGGCGGGACTTTCTTGATGCACATGACCGGCGCGGGAGCAGCTATTGCCATTCACGTCGCAATTATCGTGCACACAATGCGCCAACGACCCGGGCTCTGACATACCCACAACTCCGTTCTCGGCGCACCAGAGTTACTTGGCAAAGAGGCGAAATTTGGATTCGTCTTTATTTCTGTCACGGGGTTCATTTCAGTCTTTTCCTTTACTTTCGGTAAGCAACTTCCGGATACCGTAGATGCCGGGGATCATGGGCAGAATTGCCGTGTACATTCCGGGAAAGTAGTAGCGCCCTGTAACGTGCACCTAGAAATTGGGGAGGTTTTGCATGAGTTGGCCGCGCCCGACGACGGCCTGAACCGGTGCGGCCACAGTGGGAAGGACGTCTGGCTTGAGCACTGGGAAAATGAAGGTGAGTAAACTCCGCCACGCCTGGACCGATGAGGATGAAGCACATGAGAAAGCCGGCCAGCGGAACGCGCCGGAACAGGCCGAGCGCGGTCAGGGTGTACAGCACGGGCCCGATGAAGACGAAGATCGAAGAGATATTACTCCTCAAAAGTCGGCTTGTGGGAAGCGATCTCCGCAGCTCGCATCGATTCTGGGCGGATCACGGGCAACCCGGAAGTTACGACAGAGCAAGCAGGCGTAGCGAGGAAATGGTAGGTCGGTGGCCTGCGGGCTGAGTGTTTTTTCCCAATTGAGACCGGCGAACTATGGGATACTGTGGGCACTGTGTGGGGTTTGCCGGACTCAGAGCGAGGGTATTTTCGTACAATAAACGTACAATGGATCGGGCAATGGGGCCTTTTTCGCCCTTGTGGCACTTCCTGGAATCAATAACTTACGTGTTGTCAACATAGTGATTAGTTCGACTCCCGCCGCCTCCACCACTAACTAATTTACTTTCAATGCTTTACGGAGCTATTTTAATTTCGTACAATAAGTTTTGCGGGGTCGTGCTCTATCTGGACGTCACTTAACCCAATCATTGGGCCGCTGCGTCTCCGACTCTCTTTAGAATCGCGGATGGGGAACGTTCTACCGCCAGTCATGCCGGTCGCGAAAGCCAGCAGATCGGGCCCCAAACGTTCTGCTTGGGTTCTAGGGGCTTCGTCAAAGATTCCCATCGCATAAATCTGGACGTCAGCTTCTCTTAGAACCGGCCATACTTCCTTTGCCGTGTACCGGCTGTGATTGTCCCCACCGTCGGAAACGACCAACAGGACCCTCCGTTCGTTGCGGGCCTTTTTGATTTGGTCCAAACCGAGATAGAGCGCGTCCAGCAAGGCCGTTCCGCCGTCGGGCTTTACTTTTACGATCTCGTCCTGAATTTTGTCGGCGGAAACCGTGAAGTCCACCAGAAGTTCGGGACGATCATTGAATGCAACCAGAAAGAACTCATCCTCTGGGTTTGAACTGCGAAGAAACTGGAGCACCGCTTCGCGAGACCTCTCCATCTTCCCGTACATACTGCCGCTTGCATCGAAAATTATCCCTACCGAAATTGGGGCGTCCTCGCTTGACAAGTGGCGTATGACCTCTTGTTTGCCCTGATCAAAGACGTTGAAGCTGTCCTTCTGAAGGCCGAGCACAAGGTGGCCCCTCGGATCCGTAACGGTAACCGGGACCAGCACCAAATCGTCACCAACCTGGACAGCGCCGCCACTACCGTCTGCTGGAGCATCTTCATTCGACGGGGAGTGCTCAACAACACGCGGTGCGCCATATGCGATTGTCTGATGGTTGTAGCCGAAGCCGATCCAAACGGCTGCCACTAAGCACAATGCTCTTGCAATCTTTACAGGCGTGACCTTCACTTCAATGACCCCGTACTCAGGCTGAGTCAGGGCGTGTGCAAATCTCGAACGCACTAGCCGAACTCGCTACTTTTCACACTTCTCAGTTCCTGTGAATTCCTTCACGACGAGACTGCGTTTCCAGGCTTCGAGCTGTTCGCGCGCATCTTTCACGAGTTTTGCGAACCGGCGGGCCAATTCGTGAATGCGTTGCGATTGCCTTCTTTGAATTGCCTCGGTTGGAATCAACTCCGTGCCTACGCCGATTGCAGTTGCACCCGACAAAATGAAGCTGCCCGCAGTCTGCTGATTCACACCTCCGGCCGCGATCAATGGAACCTGTGGCAAGGATGCGTGCAGCGCTTTGATATACCGATCGCCCCCGACCGGACCGCAGGGAAACACTTTGACGAAATCAGCGCCCGCACTCCATGCCGTAACCACTTCTGTTGGTGTCAATGCACCGGGTAGGGCTGCGACATTGTGCTTAGCGGCAAATTCCATAATTGCGGGATTCAGTGACGGAGCAGTGACAAAACCTACGCCTGCATCTATGCACAAGCGTGCCGTGTCGGTATCGAGCACGGTGCCCGCGCCGACAATGATCTTCGGGTCGGAACGAATCAGGTGGGCCATCAATTCCACCGCTCCGGGTACGGTCATGGTGATTTCTACGATCGGTATCCCGCCGCGCGTGACTGCCTCGGCCGCAAAGTGTGCATCGTCGCCAGACGAGACCCTAATAGCCGGAATGATGGCGATTTCTCGAATTCGGGAACAGACTTCCTCTTTGGTCATTTGCAGAACCCCTCCAAACATTTTCGGCCCATCGCCGTACCGAACAACGTATCGTTTTACACCGCCTCATTCGGGTCAGCCTCGGGTAGCCGATCGTCGCTACGCGCGAACCAAGCGTACAAGGTTGGCAACAGAATGACACTGATGATCAAGTCCGCAACAAGGCCACCAACAATGACGATGGCAAACGGCCGTTGCGAGTCTGAACCGATACCATGAGAGGTGGCGGCAGGCAACAGCCCCAGGGTTGCGACCAGCATGGTCATCATGATCGGTCGGAGGCGTAAGACTGCGCCCTCCACGGCAGCTTCCTCAATGTCGTACCCGCGGGCTCGAAGTTGATTGATGTATTCCACCATGATCACGCCGATTTGCACGGACACGCCAAACAGCGCGAGAAAGCCGACTCCGGACGACACGCTAAAGTTGGTCCCTGTGACCAAGAGCGCGAGCAATCCACCGATAGGCGCCATGGCTATGTTGGTAAGGATGAGGAGTGCCCACTTGGTGGACTTGAACATGGTGTATAGCAGGATGTAGATCAACAGGATCGTCAGCGGCAACACGATCAAAAGCCGTCGCTGGGAGCGCTTTGCGCTCTCATATTCGCCCGCCCAGTCCAAGGTGTAGCCGGTGGGAAGCTTAACCGAGGCGTTGACCTTCTTGATTGCTTCGTCGACGGTACTGCCCAAGTCTCTGCCGCGTACGCTGAACTTAACGGCGACGTATCGGGAATTCTCTTCGCGGTAGATTTCCGAGCCACCATCCAGCACTTTCACTTTCGTCAGTTGTGCCAGCGAAACCCTCTCACCGGATGGCGCAAGCAGACGAATCTTCTCAATCGCCTCCTTCGTGTCCCGATACGGAGGCAAGTAACGGAGGACGAGGTCGTATCGCTGCTCTCCGATCAGCACCTGGCTGAGAGCGTTGCCTCCAACGGCGGTCTGAATGGCATCCTGCACATCGGAAACGTTGATGCCATAGCGCGAAGCCTGATCGCGATCGACTGTGAAATTGAGGTTAGGTTGGCCGATGATCCGGAAAACGCCAAGATCCTCCACACCGCGGATGGGCCGCATGACTGCGACAATCTCATCCGCCTTCGATTCAAGCGTCTTGAGATCGTCGCCGTAGATTTTTACTGCGAGCGCCCCTTTCACGCCGCTCACCGCTTCTTCCAGATTGTCGGAGATCGGCTGTGAGAATCCCCATAGCACTCCGGGAATCTTCTCCAGTTCGCGGTCCATCGCCGCAATCAGGCGCTCTTTGTCCTGATGAAAAACCGGACGCCATTTCTCCTTCGGCAAGAGATCGACAAAGAATTCTGTATCGAAGAAGCCGGTGGTGTCGGTTCCGTCGTCCGGACGCCCGATTTGGTTGACGACTTGAGGGACTTCCGGAAACGAGGCCAGGATCTCGCGAGCCCTCTCCGCAACTCGGGCGCTCTCCGTCGGCCCGGTGCTCGGAGCCAGCGTCCCACGGACCCAGATCGAACCTTCATCCAGGTGCGGGAGAAATTCGGATCCGATCACGCCGCTGAAGGCGAGAAATGCCGAAATCAGAAGCGCTACAACGGCACCCCCAACCGTGACCCAGCGGTGGCGGATCGCCCAGTGAACGCTTCTTCTGTAATGCTTGATCAGAAATGTCATGACTGGGTTCTGCCATTGCTTGGCATCGCCTTGGAACAGCAGGCTCGCCAGTGCTGGGGCAATCAGCATCGAGAAGATCAGGGCGCCAAGCAAGGCGAAGGCCACGGTCCACGCCATCGGCTTGAATAGTTTTCCTTCGACGCGTTGCAGAGTAAAGATCGGAAGATATGCCGTAACAATGATGGCTATGGCATAGAAAACAGGGCGCTGCACCTCATGTGCAGCCTTGCGGATTCGGTCCACCAGCGAAAGCGGAGCTTCTTCGGGACGGTTTAGATGGCGCACGATGTTTTCGACCATCACGACCGCCCCATCGACCACCATGCCAAAGTCCAACGCTCCCAGGGAGAGCAGATTCGCTGAGATGTGCCGCAGGTCCAGACAGATCGAGGCAAAGAGCAGGGCAAAAGGAATGGTGAGAGAAACGATGATCGCGCCGCGAACATTACCGAGAAAGATGAAGAGAATGATAACGACCAGGATCATACCTTCCGCGAGGTTGTGCAGGACGGTATGAGTCGTGTAGTGCACCAGATCGTCCCGATCGAGATAGGGGACGATCTTCACGCCGAAAGGCAAGATCTGATCATTGAGCTTGCTGACCATGGCGTGAAGAGATTCCAACATGGTCGCAGTGTCCGCACCTTTGCGGAGAAACACGATCCCTTCCACTACATCGTTGTCGTCTTCAACCACTCCGTCCGTACGGTGGTACGCTCTGCCAATCTGTCCCAAGCGAATCTTCGGGCCTTGCGCGACCACAGCGATATCTTTGATCCGCAGGGGAGTGCCATTCTGCGCTTTGATGACTGTTTTTTCGATATCGCGAATGTCGGTGACCAAACCTACGCCGCGCACGTTGATCTGTTGTGAGCCTTGTTCGATGAAACTGCCACCCACGTTGGCGTTGGCGTTTGTCAGTTGTTGCTCGACCTGCTCTAGGCTGAGGCCGTACGAGATCAACCTCTCCGGGTCGACGCGAACCTGATATTCGCGGGTTACGCCGCCGAACGATGAATCGTCGACTACGTCCGGGACAGAGCGGATGTACTTGCTGATGACCCAGTCCTGCAAAGACTTGAGGTCCATTAAGTCATAAGCGGGATTCGTGCTCTTCAGCGTGTACCAATAGACCGAGCCAATGGGGCTGAAATCAGGGCCAATCCCAGCGGCGACGCCCGGCGGTAGCGTGACTTGCGAAAGGCGCTCTAGTGCTTTCTGGCGGTCCCAGTCGTTATCGGAGTTGTCGTCGAAGATGAGGTTTACGACGGAAAGTCCAGCCAACGAAGCCGACCGCACATGCTGAAGATGCGGGATACCGTTCATCTGGATCTCGATGGGAATCGTGACTTGCTGCTCGACCTGCGGTGGCCGGGACAGCGGCTCTTTTCTGTTTATCTCGGCCGTGGAAAGTTGCGCTCACAAACATGCCGGGCCGCATAAGGCCAGGATTCCGCATTTCGATGCGGACCTTCGCGGTGCGAATGTTCGGGTCCAGCACGGGCCCGACATTACTGATCGTGCCGGTGAAAGCCTGATCGGGGTACGCATTCAGCCGAATATCGGCCTTTTCGCCGAGGCGCACGTTGATCAGATCGTTTTCGTAGACATCGCACAACACCCAGACGTAGCTCAGGTCAGAGATGGTGAAGGGATTCGGCGAACCAAGCCCCGCCACACCTCCTGCGTTGGTGACCTGTTGGTCCGTGATGACCCCGGCAATCGGCGCGTGGATCTCTATCAGACCGCTGGGACGATCAAGCGCGGGACTGCCCAGAACGCGAAGTTTCTCGGCAGTATTCGCGACGTCTACCTTGGCTTTGTCTTCAGCATTTTGTGCGATCTGAAGATCGTTCTGGGAGATCGCACCTTTGTCGTAAAGCAATTTGGCGCGCTCCAACTGAGTCTGGACCAACTGTTCATCTGCAACAGCTTTCTGGTAATCGGAGAAAGCGCCGGAGATGTCCGCGCTCTGCACCTTCAGCAACAACTGCCCTTTCTTAACGGTGTCACCCAGACGCGCGTGTATCTCGACAACTCGCCCCACGGCCAATGAGATGACAGGAACAGCTCTGGAAATGTCCGGATTCACGGTGCCAGTGACTCGTAGCTGAGGCAAGGCAATGTGTTCTGTCGCCTGCGCCAATTCAAAGCGTTTCGGATGGTCCACCTGAAACACATTTCGGTCCTCTACTTTTTCCACCCGAAGCGGCGGCGGCGCTTCGGCCTGGGGATCACTCTTTCCACCGCTGCAGCCCACGGAAAACAGGACCGCTATCAGTGGCAAGGACAAGATCGCGAAATCCCTGCGGTTCATTGGATCACCTCGCGTCCCACGGCAACATTCAGTTGGCTGGCCGCATTCAGATAAGAGGCGACCAGATTTAGATAGTTGACCTGCACGCTCCGGTAGTCGGCCTGAGCATTGAGAAAATCGAGCAGCGATGCCGCGCCGTGCTGATAGGAAAATGAGATTGTGTCCCTTACGCTCGATGCCTCTTCCAGGTACTGATCCTTATACGGTTTGAGAAGAATTACTGCGCTATTGACTGTGGCGTAGGCGGAATCAACATCGTTGAAGACCTGCGCCCGTACTGCGGCTGCGAGTTTGTCATTGCGATCGATGTCGAGCTGCGTGCGCCGTTTCTCACCCTGATTGCGATCGAAAATCCGCAGAGGAATGCTCACGCTGAAACCAATGTATTGATCGATAGGGGGATTTCGCCCGACATCGAAACCAAGGACGGGATCAGTCGATCCATTGGCCATGGCGAGCCAGTAGTCGGTCTTTGCCTTATCGACGGACTGCAACGCTGCCCTCAAGTCAGGGCGTGTATCGAGTGCTGCCTGGCGGACATCATCAAGGGGGGGAGTCTGATCCGCAAAATCAAAGGCTCCGATGACGTCGAACTGTTCAATCGGTGTCTGATCATTCAACAGCATGAGCAGCTGAATTTTTGCAGTGCGCAGATTCACGTCAGCAGTCTGCAGGTCGGAGAGATACTGAACTCTTTGCAATTCCAGACGCTTCAGGTCTACTTGGGCGATTCCGCCAGCTTTGTAGCGCTCGCGATTTACATCCAAAACATGATCGTAGTAAGCCAGGTTTTCCTTCGCGAGATTCAGGATCGCCTTCTCTTGAAGGGTCTGTATGAACGCACCACGGAGGTTGAATAACAAATTTCTCTCCAGGTCGGCCTGTCCGGACACCGTAATGGCCGTCGCTTTTTGTGCGCTTTCCAGACGCAAACCGCGCTTGTGCTGGCGTTCCCATAACTGGCTCACACTTCCCGAGGACAAGAGGTAGGCAAAAGGCCCATGAGAAGGACCGCCGTTGAAAGGATCGATCTGGTCGGCAAGAATGGTTAGATTCGGGTTCGGACGGAGATTTGCCGTAACCTCTTGCGCTCGCGATTCATCGATGCCAATTTGCGCAGCCCGTAAAGTTGGGTTTGCCCCTTCAAACTTGTCGCGAACTTCCTGCCACGTCAGCGCTTTTTGGGCGAGACCGATCTCTCCCAAGGCGACGATAAGCAACAACCGGATGAACAAAACCCTCAAGTTCCGCAGCATGAAATCCTCCACGTCTCTTTCCCCACAAGGTCTCGCGCCTGGGTCGGATACTTCCTTTCGCCCCGTCTTGCAAATCTCTAACGATGGCACTGGCAGGTTACGGGACTGTTACAAGCCCACCGCCTCCCCAGTGGATGGTGTTACGTCGCTCCCGACCCAAACCTTATAGTATAGGGGACTATACTGTGGCAAGGAAAAAATGAAGAAAAGTTTCAGGGCAGCGGGGAGCGGAGGTCCGAGAGGCAAACTCACAGAACACTAGTGTCAAGCAGGGGCGGGCGACACGCAGGGGGCGCCCGCGGAATGAGGGTCTCACTTCAGGTAGGACTTAATGGTTTCAACGAGGCCATCTGCCGCTTCAGCCTGTTGAGAACTCGGCTTCCGGTCGGGATCGAGGACATGAAATCGGATCTGGTCTTCAAGCAACTCTACCATTAGCGAGTTCATGGCGCCGCGAGCAGACGTGATCAGCCGAAGGATATCGCCACAGTCTTGTTCCTCGGTCAAGGCCCGTTCCAGCGCTTCCACTTGCCCGCGGATACGGCGAGCTCGCACGATTAGCTTTTCCTTGTTCTTGGCAGCATGACTCATATTCGGGAAGCATAGCATAGGGGACTATAGGGCACAACTCTGTAGTGTTGTTTTACCAATGCCTGGGGGTAGCCCCGTTGTTCGCCAGGCGTGCTTCGGATCGACACAGGGAATCAGCAATTCTCTTTCTTGGGGCGGCAAACTGTGGGATCCTCGGCTTGTGACGATCCGTCATTCAACCGACATTCAATCCATCGGGCCGTGGGGAATATTGTGGTCGCCGCAATCCACAGGTTGGCTGTGATTAGCAACGAAGCTGCTCCTGACAAGTGCCACGATCAGACAACCGGCGATAACAGTTGCAATCGAGCGCTGAGAATCGCAGTATGCCCCCACGCCTCAAAGATTTTCGCGTGGAAGTTGGTTATTGCCCGGAAGATATTTCACATTCAAAACTCTAAGCGCACCTGGAAGGCAATCATGCGCGGGCTACTGTCGCCGCCTAGGCCAACTCCGAGAAGGCCGGTCGGAGGAGAGGTCGTGTAAGTGAGCGCGCCAAATCCGGTTTGTGTGGATGGCTTTCCCGGGACACCTGCCAGAACCATACTCGGAAGCCCGAAGTTTGGATGGTTGAAGAGGTTGAAGAACTGCGATTCCAGGCGAAGCTTCACATGCTCGGTCAGCCGAAACCACTTTGTCAGGTAGAAATCATTCCAGAAGAAATCCGGACCGCGCAAGGCGTTGCGGCCGATGTTTCCGAATTGGCAATTTTGCGGGCCGTCGCTAGTGCCATTGCATTTTCCGGTACTGGGATCAACGGTCGACACGAACGCATTGGGATTCAGCCACTGGAGCGTGCCCGGTTGGGTGACTTGCGGGACCGGCTGGTGCTGATAGAGCGGAACACCGGGAACGACGCTGGCGAACTGCGGACCGCTCCCCTGCACGATGCCGCTCGGTGTACAAGGCCCGTTAGGCTTCGCCTTGATGCATGCAGAATAAGGCGTGCTCAGGACTGAGAACGGAATCCCGCTGTGCCAAAATACGGTGCCGGAAATCTGCCATCCGTTAAGCGCGAATCCTAGCGCGCGATTGTGCACTTTGATGGGCAGCTGATAAACGTACTGCGCGTTGAGATTGTGCCGGATGTCGTAGTCGCAGGGGCCATAGTCGCGGGCCAGTTCTCCCGGAAGCGGCGAGAGGATTCCTCCGGCGGAGAATTGCAGGAATCCTCCGTTCGAGACAGTATCCATGCAACGGCTCCACGTGTAGTTCACCTGGCCTTGCAGGCCGTGACTGAGACGCTTCATTGCGGAGAGCTGAAGACCGTTGTAGTGACTGTTTTCGCCGGTGGAGAGCTGGGTGACGGCGCCGAATCGAGGATCGGTGGGCTGCGGATCGGTGGGCTGCGAATAGGGGAACGGCGCGAAACAGCCCGGACACACCGTCTGATAGCCATTGACTTGCGTGAGGTAGGGCTGGTTTACGGCGCGAGTGCCGACGTATTGGGCCTGGACACTGGCGTTGGTTCCAAATTGATGCTCGACGCCCAGGCTCCATTCCATGAAGTAGGGCGCGTGGAGTGTGCCGTCGGGGACGGCTGTCATGGCGACTGGAGGAAGACACGTGCCGGCGTTTGCCAGCGGAGAAGCGCAAGAAAGCTGGCCCGTGGGAAAGCCTGCAGCGAATCTTTGATTCGCGGCTATGGTAGCGTCTACGGCGCTGTTGGGGACACCGGGCGGAATGGCCATGCCACCGACTGTGCCGAGAAGACCGCCCTGGAAAGTCTGGACGTAGGGCGGATTGACGCCGACCAAGTCGGCGACACTGCCGGGCAGAATGTCGCTGAAGATGCCGAAACCGGAGCGCAGCACGGTCTTCGGTTCGAGCTGCCATGCGATGGCCATACGCGGTTGCAGAATCGCGAGCGGCGTGGAAGCGAAAACATTGTCGAGGCCGGTCTGAATCGCTGCATTCAACGGTTGATTCACGTCGTGCGCGATGGATGCGAAGGATCCGCGCAGCCGGGCGATTTGCTGATGTGGGTTCAGCGGATTGGAGTTGAAGGTATCGCGCACGCCGAAGGTCCACGTCAGCTTGCGCGTCAGCTTCCAAGTGTCTTGCGCGTAGAGGTCAAGGTTGAGGAAGTTGAACGGCTCGTTGGCGGATGTAGGGAAAGTTTTCGTCGCTGTCGATGCGACTCCGTAAATATATTGTGGCAGCGTTGTGTAAGAAACAGTCGGGACCGAGCCCTCGCCAAAGTCGTAGTCATTGAGGCGGAAGATACGCGTATTGGTTCCGAAGCGAAGCTCGTGCGCGCCGTGGCTCCAAGCCAGGTTGTCATTGATGAAGAAGCGCGAGGCGCGCCTTCCCTGAACCCAGGTATTGTCCAGTCCTCCGACGGGCGTGAAAGGCGCATTGGCGCCGCTCCCCTGCAGCACGATCGGGAATGCGGAAAGCGTCTTCTGAAAATCCCCTGGACCGAAGAGGCTTTCGTACCACGAAAATGCCGGGTTGAAGTAGTTCACGAGATGCTGAGAGAAGACGTGGGTGTATCCGGCGGCGAAAGAGTAGAGAGGTTGGGGAGACACGGAATCGAACAGAGGATTGATCGGGTCGGTGTAGGCGGCCTGAACGCCATTGTCGAGCTGGAAGCGAAGCCAGGCAGTGTTCCTCTCGTTATTGTTGTAGTCGATGCGGACGGTCTGCACTTGTTCGTGATCGTCGCTGGAGTGGGAGACGCTTTGGCGATTGGCACAGCCGTTTCCGTCGTTGGCGATCGCGGGCGGGCCTCCGCCACCGTCGAACGGACAACCGAGGACTGCGAGCGGCGATCCACTGGTGTTTCCGTAGAGCGCGAACATCTTTTGATAGAACGGGACCGACGGCGGAGACGCAGGGTAGATCGATCCGGTGACTGAATCCGTGCCACCGAGCGGAAGCTGCTGCAGGACGTATTGCTGGAATGCCGGAGTCGGAACCGTCGTCGCGGTGACAATGGGCAAGGCGATACGAACCCATTCGCTGTCGAAGAAGAAGAACAGTTTGTCATGCAGAATCGGGCCGCCCAGACTCCCTCCGAAGTGATTCACGGTCGCTCCCGGCTTGTGATTGCCGGGCGTCGCGTTGGTGAAGTAATTCGCTGCGTTCAGTACCGCGCCATTCCATAGCTCGTAGAGATTCCCGTGAAACTGGTTGGTGCCGGACTTGGTGACGTAGTTCACCTGGGACGCGCCATAGCGACCCTGGTCCACCGAGTAGGACAGAGTGTTGACGGTGACTTCGGAGATGGAATTTAGTCCCAGCACTAAGTTGGTGGAGAGGCCGCTATTGAGATTCGTGAGCGGGTCGTTCGTTTCGAGCCCGTCGACGATGTAGCCGTTGGAGAGCGCGGGCAGCCCGTTGAACTCGACGTTGCCATATCCGTTGGTGCCGCCGACGAAATCGTTGCCACTCCCGGCAGTGTTGATGAGCGCGCCGGGGGCAAATTGCAGAGGATAGGTCAGGTCGCCGCCGGGATTGGGCAGATCCTCCAAGGCCGGAGCGTTCAGGTTTGTGGAAGTATTGGCATCTTCCGGGTTGATCAGTGGAGGCTCTGAACTCACCTCAACAGTCTCTCTAGCTTGCGCAACCTTGAGGTGGAAGTCGACGGTCCGCTTCTGGCCCAAACCTGAGAACACGCTGTCAATTTGCTTCAACTCGAAGCCTTCCGCCTCGGCTCGAATCGAGTAATTGCCGGGCTTTAGTTGAGGGAAATCGAAGCGGCCCGCGCCATCGGTCTTGGCTCTGCGTGTTGCACCCGTCTCTGAATTGGTAATCGTGACCGTCGCGCCTGGCAACGCGGCATTGGCCGCATCTGACACGTGCCCCACGATGGCACTGGTGGTCTCTCCTTGCGCATGAGCTTGTGCCGAAAAGAGGGTTAGCGCTTCAAATAGAGCGACGCCCCAGAGAACTGCCAACTTCATACGCGCATCCCCATAATGTATTAACCACAGATTTTATCCTATAGTTAACCATAGTTAATACCAAGGCGCAAGGGATGAACCGAGTGGTTGTGTGACACTCGCGCGGACTCTGTAACCAGTCGAGTTGTCAAAAAAACCTGCTACCGTCGTGGCATCCCTAAATCTGGACATTCCGAGATAAGGGCAGTAAGGTTTTCGACCCTACAGCCCTCACCAACGGGGGAACAAAGGCACCCAGCGTAAACACCGAGGTCGAACTGAGCAGCCGGGTCCAGGATGGCGCGATGTTGAAGGTCTTGAGTTGTGAGCTGCTGATCCGTCTGCCCCACGACATTGCCATTGGGGTCAAGGCCACCATTGCAGATTACGACACAATTCCAGGGCGTCGCATTCTGGGAATCGAAGGTATTCGGCGTCTGGAACCAGGAGCGCGTGTAGCCGAAGTTCAAATGGATTGAATCCGCGGAACTGATCTGGTAGTCCACACGGTCGAACAGATTCTCTTCGTTGCCCTTGTCGTGTAGTACGACAAACTCGGGTGGATCCAAAAATCGCCCGCTGTTTAAACCGCTTACCGAGATGAAGTTTCCCCAGTTCTGGCGGCCGTAAGAGAGATCGGCTGCTGCCGTGGAAGTTCCGAAAGAACCATAAGACGCGGTGACGCTGCCGTGCGGCGTCGTCACACCCTGTCCTGAGCGCGTGGTCACATTGATGACGACGCTGGTCTTGTCCCCATACTTCGCAGGGGGCGCCCCCGCGATCACCTCCATCGATTGAATCGAGTCCAGCGGAATCTGATTGGAAAAAATCTTGCTCTGCTGGTCCGTGATGGGTTGTCCGTCAACCGCAAACGAGGCTTCCGCGTGCTCACCCAAGCCGTGGAACAACCCGTCGGGCTACCCGGTGACCAGCCCGGTCAACAGGCAGTAATGCGGGCGAACTTGGCTGCCGTACTGGAGATGACGGTGCCGGGTTGTGTTCGCGATTTGCCCTTCGCGCTGCCGGAAAACGCCACTAACCTGAATACTCACCCGCCAGCGAGTCCGCCGATTGTCAAGCATATCCGCCGGCATCCCTGGCATCTGCCGAACCTGTGGCGCCACGAGGTTCCCGACTAGGGCACCTCCCGCAGCATGACTCCTCCGGCGCAAGGAAACCCCAGTTTCACGTGCCGAGAAATTTTCCGAAGCAGGAGTCCGCTGTCTGAAGCAACAATTCAAGGAGGGCGGGAGAATCGCCGATTAAGGGCGGATGACGGGCAAACCTTCCCTTGCCGATAAGGAAAGGTTTGCCGACCATCCAGGAGCGATCGGCCCGCCTACCCAGTCGTGAGGGCAGGGCTTTGGGTTCGACGGGTTCGCGCCAGAACCCTCCGCTCGTTCCGACCTGCCCTGTTCACATTCTTTTGAAGTTATTATTCAAGCAGATCGAGATGGTTACGGATAACGCAAGACTACTTGTGATAGGCGCCGGCGTGAACGGCTCGATTTGTGCCGTGAGCCTCCATACCGCGGGGTTCCATGTGACGGTCCTCGCCCGCGGCAAGCGTTATGAAGAGATTCGAGATGGAGGGGTCGTCATCGAGGATCCCTTCAAGAATACGCGTAGCCATACGGAGGTCCCGGTCATCAACCGCCTCGACCCGGAAGATTCCTACGAGTACATCCTGGTTGTCATCCGAAAAAATCAGGTATCAGACCTCTTACCGGTCTTGGCCCTCAACCGGTCTCCCAATGTCGTCTTCATGGTCAACAATCCATCCGGCCCCGATGAATTCACCGAGGTGCTCGGCAAGAGGCGGGTCATGCTGGGCTTTGTGTTCGGTGCGGGAAAGCGAGATGGAAGCGTGATCCGCGCGATCAGCGGGCTCGCAGGGATTGCCACGCCCTTTGGGGAAATAGACGGCAGGATAACGCCGCGGTTGACGCGGCTGGTTAGAGAACATCCTACTGCCGAGACGTGCTTGCCTTCTACTGTCGGAGCGGATTGCCGCGTGAGTTTGACAGGACGGCAAGACTCCTTCGGGCGGATCATGGCAACTCTTCCCTAATCTTGTAAGGTAAGGTTTGCCGACAAAGCGGGAGTTATCGCGTGGTGACCCGACTGTCCGCGCGGCTTTGATCCCATTAGGTGAGAGACCGCGTAATCACCAGTGTGATGTCATCTTGTTGGTCGTTTCCGCCGCTGAATTGCTGGACCGCTGCAACGACAGCCTGGAGGAGTGGGCCCGCCGGAAGGTCAGCGTGACTCTTAAGAGTGTCCAGTAAATGGGCCTCGCCAAACTCTTCCCCTTCCGCGTTCGAGGCTTCGGTGATTCCATCGGTGTAGAGTACCAGCGTGTCACCGGGAGCAAGCTCCACCTCCGCAATCTCGCACTGCCAGGCTTCAAACAATCCCATCACGGTGCAAGTGGAGCTCAGCCACTCCACCTTCGGCGTCTCGGAAACCTCCTGTGAGCTTCCCTTGGCGCGCAGCAGGAGTGGGGGAAGATGTCCACAATTCGCGTAGCGGAGCTTGCGGCTTGAGTCGTCGTAATCCGCAAAGAATAGGGTTGCGTAACTGGCATCGTCGGTGCTCTCGTAGAACAAGCGGTTGACCGAGGCGAGCAGCCGCGGCAGGTCGTCGACGGCCATCGCGTATTGGCTGCGTAAGTTGGCCTGCAGATTAGCCATCAGCAGAGCCCCGGAGACCCCCTTGCCCGCAATGTCGGCCAGCACCAAAGCCAGGCGCCCCGGGCGAAGCTCCAAGAAGTCGTAGTAGTCCCCACCCACCTGTCGAGCCTGGATGCAGGCGCCGGTGTATTCGAGGGTCTTCATCGCAGGCAGCTTTTGAGGAAACAGCCTCGCCTGCACCTGCCGGGCAAATTCCATTTCCTGAGCGACGCGCCGATCGGCCTCCATTCGCTCCGCCATCTTTTCCGCGAGACGTATGTTCTCTAAAGCGATGCCCGCTTGGGCTGCCACCGATTCGAGCAGACGCTTGTCTTCGCCGGAATAAGGTTCTTCCGAAAGCCGCTGGCCAAGAACGAGCATGCCAATGAGGTCGTTCTCACGGCCGAGGATCGGCACCAGGCATTCCGGCGCGAGTGGAGCCAGTGCGGCGAACTCTTCCGCGTCGGCGGATTGCAATTCCCACGCTTTCCCCCCGCGTGCAAGTTCGACAAAAGCCGGTGCGCTGGCCCAGAGCGTTCCGAGCGCTCCAGGGAGCGTTCCGGAGATCGCGGCCAGACGGTCATCGCCTGATTCGAAGTAACACGCGAAGGTTTTCGGGTGCAGCGCCTCCCTCACGTGGCGTTCGAGCAGCGCAGCCAGTTGGCGACGGTCGCCTACCGTCCGCGTTTTCTCCGCGAGGTCGTGCAAGATGATACGAGAGTCATAAGCACTGCGGAAGAACGCCCGGTCGATGCGAACAGTACCCCGCTTCACCAAAGGTGCTGCCGTCCCCGCCAGGACAACTCCAAATACTACGCTCAGAGCCATTCCCGTATTCGTATCCGCCCGAGCCAGTCGCGAGAAAACGTGGGTGAACAGAATGATGGCGCAAGTCGCAACCAGGAACATCAAGACGATAAAGCCCCTCTGCACCAGAACGTAACGTGCGCTACGTCGCAGCAGCACGGGAAGTTCCAGCACGCGGTGCTTCACCACTGCATATGCGAACGAGAGTGGATAGAGCAGCAGCACCAGCACCAGCGCGGTATCGAGCCAGAACGAAGGGCGGTATCCGGTGAAATCCGATAACGCGCGTGCGAGTACGATGGGCAGCACACCGGCCAACGTTCCCCACAAAATCACTCGCGACTTGCGCCGGGCTTCTGCCGGAACGGCGGCCATGAATGAATTCTGCGCCAGCGAGATTAGGCCCAGAATCAGTAAGTCGTAGTTCAAACCGGCGTTGATGAAAATCGCGTTGCGGCTGCCTACTAAGTGGGCTACCACGTGGGGAAGACTCGGTGACCCAGTGCGCAAACCAGGGAAGACGATGCACGCTCCGTACAAAAGTCCGATCCATTTCAACCACGGCAAGCGCCTGTCCAGAGGCGATTGCGCCGGGAACACTGCGAAAAAAATATAGAAGAGCGGACCCAGCATTCCCGCAAATACCGCGCGAAAGGCAAACATAAATTCGCGCATCGGAGCAGAGACGGTCACGGGATTAGGAAGACTTGGGGCCGCGGCAAACGCGCAGAACAGCAATGCCAGAAGCCATGCATTCGCTTCCTCCAACCTCAAAAACAGAACGGTGAATCCCACCAGAAGAAATGGAATGGGGAACGATCCTGTGATTTGCAACGCGGAGGACCTGGCCAGGCCTTCGGATGCTCCAGCCAATGGGACAGCCCTAAAGATGCCGTGCAGAATCAGCGGCTTGGGCTCACCGACCCGCTCCAAGGTCAATTCCACCGGGTCGCCCGGCCGGCCACGAGTGTAGGCCTCGGTGGAAGCAATATCGGTGTTCAGTGCTTGCCCGTTTACGGCAATAACGCGGTCGCCAGGACGCAGGCCAGCGCGTTCGGCAGGGCTCCCTTCCGTCACATCTTCCACGGCTTGAGAGTGCGTCTTCTCGTCATACTCAGGGTTGTGGTGGTTATTGAAGCCGAGTTCCACGATCGGACTCGAGCGGCGCACAGCGTACATCCAGAGGGAACCGTATATGATCGCAACCCCGGCAAACAGGAACGCCAAGGTTGCCAGAAACGGATTTCGGAACGACGCGCGTCCACGCATGATCTTAGGGTTTGGCATCGCGGTGCAGCGGATTTTCGAGTTACTGCAAGAGGGGCCGCTGCACTGGCATCGTACGACCCAAATCCTATACGCAGCCGCATGAGTTTGGGAAACGGCTTTCTAGGTTCGAATGATGCCGTCGACTACGGTGCTGGATGACGGGCAAACCGGAAGGAACTGAACTACTTCCTGTGTGCCGACGATCCGCTCACCTGAAGCGACTTCGAAATTGGATATCAGCTGAAGGGTCGCAGACGGCCGCCCGCTCGATCGCCAGAATGGCCAATCGCAAAATTCTCCTGGTTGGCAGATCGTGATAAGGTGACAATTGCGCTGGCGATTCCGACGGCCACGCTACGGCTTCCACGCTAGGTTCGCGCCATGTCCCAGTCTCCAAACCCAGCCGCGCCGCAGCAGGTAGCGCCTCTGCTTGCGTTGGCCACTCAGTTGCTCCGGGCCGGACGACCGGCCGATGCGATCGCGCCGTTGCGCGATGCGGCGCTGCTGCAGCCCTCCAATCCCATCATCCAGCACGATCTCGGCCTCGCCTGCCTCGAGATCGGCCGCGTACCGGATGCCATCGCGGCATTGCAACGGGCCGTCGCCAGCAACCCGCGCTACGCCGATGCATATTTCCGCCTAGGAATTGCCTTCGAGAAGCTGGGCAACATCCGCGGGGCAATCGCTGCGTACGACCGTGCCACCAAACTGCTCCCATCCTTGACCGAGGCGTGGTTTCGCGCCGGCGCCCTGGTCTACATACTGGGCCATCGCGAGGAGGCGATCGGGTGTTTCCGGCGCGCGGCCGTGAGCGGAGGCAGGACCGACTTCGGCCGCCTTGGCAAGGCGCGGGCGCTGCTGATCGAGGATCGCAATCAGGAAGCCGAACAGGTATTGCGAGAAACGCTGGTGGCCGATCCGAGGAACGCCATGGCGTACGAATTGCTTGGCAATCTGCTCTCTGAGTTCGGCCGTTTCGACGAGGCTCGCGCATGTTTCGAACGCGCCATCGCCATCGCGCCGCTGCTCGCGGGCAGCTACTACGAACTGGTCCGGTGTCGCCCGGTCACGAGCGATGACGACGGTCTGCTTCAACAGATGGAAGCCACCCTGTCCACGCCGGGATTGGAAGCGGGGCAGCGTCAGCGGCTTCACCTCGCCATCGGCAAGGCGGCGGAGGATCTTGGAGACTACGGCCTGGCCATGCACCATTTCGATGCCGCAGACGCCGTGCGCCGGGGCTCTGGGTCGTTCGACTCAGCCGCGTTCTCCATTGAGATCGACCGACTAATTGCCCGCTGCACACCCGAATGGATCGCGCGGGCGCCCGAACTCGGCAGCCGCGATGCGACGCCGGTGCTGATCATCGGCATGCCGCGGTCCGGCACAACTCTGATCGAGCAGATCGTCTCCATGCATCCCGGGGTCGGGGCCGCAGGCGAGTTGCATTTCTGGAACCAGCGCGGGGCAGCGTGGCACCACTCATGTTCGGCTGGGAGCACCGCGGCCGGGAACGAAACGCCGTTCGTTCTTTCGGAGTTCTTGGCCAAGGCGGCGGCAGAGTATCTCGGCGTGCTGTGCGCAATCGCTCCGACGGCGGCGCGAGTGACCGACAAGATGCCGTTCAACTTCCTCTGGGCGGGGCTGATCCACCTGGCATTCCCGCGCGCCACAATCATCCATTGCCGCCGCGATGCCGTCGACACGGCGCTGTCGATCCATCAAACTCATTTCCATCCGATCCTGCCGTTTCCGACCGGAGGCTCCGAACTGGTCGCGTATTTCCGCAGCTATCAGCGTCTCATCGACCATTGGCGGAGCGTGCGGCCGGCGGATCGCTTCATCGAAGTCGATTACGAGGACCTGACCCGCGCGCCCGAACCAATCATCCGGAGGATCATCGCTGCCTGCGGCCTGGCGTGGCACGACGACTGCCTGCGCCCCGAATCGAATCCGCGGGCTGTAAAGACCCCGAGCAAGTGGCAGACCCGGCAACGAATCTATCGCACGTCCGTCGAGCGCTGGCGACGCTACGAACCCTGGCTGGGTCCCCTGCGCGCCCTTGTCGACGACGGGTCGGAATTGGACGTGGGGAGGTGTCGATTCTGATTGGGCTGAAGCATCACACCTCACCCGGAACCGTGGCGCTGCGAAAGATGAGTGTAACGGCGATTTATCGTCAACGGTGAGCGGATTGCCTGTACCATCTGTCTGTCGATTGATGGTCCCTATGTCGCGTTCGTCCTTAATGGGAAGCTACTCGGAACGCACGACGTGCCCGCACTGCGGCGACAGGATTAAGCTCGAAGACGTAAGGATATTCGTAAAGCCAAACGAACCGTATCCAAAATGCCCCTCATGCGGCGCGTCGATTCGTGTGTCCTCTGCCTATCACCGATTGATTATGCTGATAACTTTTGCGCTTGGCGGGTTGATCCCGTACCTTATTGGGCTCAGAGCTTATATCGTTCTGGCTTGGATACCGTTTTGGCTGCTCAGCATCGCGCTCACTACGAACTTTACGAAAGTCGTGGTGCCTCCGAAATTGGAGGACGCGGAGGCGATAACACGCCGAGGCGTTCTTGGCCGCAACGTCGAGCTGTTCGTTTCACTCTGGCTTTATTGGATAGGGGTCCTATTTCTGATGGCCCTAATGGAAAGCATGGGCGACAGGCCTGCGTATCCCTCAGGCCTGTTTGGTTTACTCGAACCGGCGTTCGTTGCCAGGACCAAGACCACGTTGACTGGCACGTCTGAGATCGTCCTCGCCAACAGCTTCATCGGCGCAGTTTGTCTTTTTCCTCTGGCCATAATTTTTCGACGCGCATTTCGCCGAAGCCATGTTACACAGCTTGGAATCGGTCGCTCTGTGCAAGACGAAAGTGAAGACGATGATGAGAGGTAAACGAACCTCGCCCGCGATCATTGTTGACGTTATCAGACCATTTCACGTTTTGATAGGGTTCTACGAGCGTCGGCGATTTTGCAACAGTTGAGATGAGAGGCTATTTTTTTCCGAGCGCCAACCCGCCTAAGGTTTCGGGCTGCACCGTATTCACGTCTGGGCCAGTGATCTGGCCTGCGATGATAGGCTTGTCGGGGACGGTCTCGTAAGCATATCCAGTCAGAGTGGCGCTCACATCGCCGAATTGCCGATGGTGCCCAAGCGTGACGCTGAGTCTGGCCCAGCCGTAGTGAACTTCGCCGCCAACGACGAACTTTAGTCCCAAATATCGATCGCTGACGCCCTTACCTTTGCCGGCCCACGGGCCCAGGTCGGCTGGTGCCTCCAATAGCGGAGCAGATTGCCGAGTTCATGTTCCTGGAGGTTCTCCTGCGTTTGCATCATTACCTCAGAACTGGATGGGACCGACGGCGCCGACCCAGCTTCGGACCTTGGTCGGGTCGTTCTCATCCATGTAGAAGAAATGCGTCATTACCGGCTTGACTACCGGCTTGGTTTTATTATCCGGCGTCATCGTAACCGTACCGCGGAATACCTTCAGCGAACCACCGTCCCAGTATTCGACAACATCGTGCAGGGCGGTAAAGCCGGTATCGATGAAGGCACGTAGATTCTCCCGAATCTGCTCGCGTCCATGCCAATCCGCGATGCCAAGGTTGCAAGTCGCGTCCTCGGTAAAGCAGTCGAATCCTTTGCCGAACGTTTTGTCATCAATTTCCTTCCAGAAAGCGAGCAGCCACTCGGGCGGCGCCGTTTTCCTCATGGTTCGGGTTGTTACTTCCTTCTGTTCGTGTATTAGAGTCGTCATTTTGCTTCTCCTTTTCAGTCATTATTGCCAACCGCCACCAAGAGCCTGATAGAGCTGGACGAGAGCGATGAGTTCGTTGCCTCGCGCCTGCGCCAGTCCCAGCTCTGCCGTAAGCGAGTTCGTGTCGTTGGTTAACACTTCCAGGTAATCGGTAGTCCCTGCTTTGAAGCGCACCTCTGACAGTCGCGCCGCATCCTGTGCCGATTCGAACAGGCGCTGTTGCTGGGCTGTGAACTCTTGATCCTTGCGATAAGCGACGAGCGCATTCGAGACATCGCGGAAAGCGCCTTGGATCGTCTGTTGATAGGTCAAGACCATCTGATCGCGCTGCGCTTCAGTAAGGCGAACGTTCGATTTGAGCCTTCCCCCCTCAAAGATGGGCTGTGTCAAAGAGGCCGCCAGATTCCAGACACCGTCTGGGCCGGTGAACAGATTTGTGAGGGCTGGACTCTCGTAGCCGGCAGTTCCGGTAAGCGAGATTTGCGGAAAGTATGCGGCCCGCGCTACACCGATCTGCGCGTTGGCCGCAATTAAGTTTGCTTCTGCTTCGCGAATGTCCGGCCGGCGCTCCAGTAACGACGAGGGAACGCCAAGCGGCACCTCGGGAGCATGTGGCTGTTCGGTCAATCTCAGTCCTCGAGGAACGTCGCCGGGGTTGTTGCCGAGAAGTATGCTAATGGCATTTTCCTGCTGAGCAATCTGGCGCTCGAAATCTGGTATTTCGGTTGCAGCGGTGTATACGAGTTGCTCGGATTGGCGCACATCTAACATCGAGTTGATGCCATGCTGCTCCAGAGTTTGCGTCAACTGGAGAGAGTCGCTGCGTGAACTCAGCGTGCGCTTGGAAATTTCCAGTTCGAGATCCAGTTGGCGAAGTTGAAAATACGAGGTTGCCAGGTTGGCGACCAGGGTCGCCATCACTTCCTTTTGCGCCCACCGGTTGGCCAGCAGATTCGCCCGCGCCGCTTCGGTTGCGCGGCGATACTTTCCCCAGAAGTCCAGATTCCAGGCTGTGGACCCGGCGACCTCTCCCTGCGTGATCTCGTAGGCAGGAATAGGTCCAAGTTTGGGATTCTGCACGCTTGTGACATTACCGCCTGCGCTCAGGGACGGAAGCTGGTCGGCGCGCGTGATTCCGAGTTGCGCCTGCGCCTGGAGAACTCGCGTCGCGGCGATGCGAACGTCATAGTTGTTCTTGAGGGCGGTACGAATCAGCGCCTGGAGTTCAGGATCCTGAAAGACGTCCCACCATTTTTCGTCACCCAAGGATTGCACGGACGATCCCGCGGGCCGCTGTTGTGGCTTCGCTTGGTCAGGCTGAGCATTCGGGTGAGCCGATGAGTCAGGCGTCGGGTCACGATACGTGACCGGAACATCGACGGTCGGACGCCGGTAGTTTGGACCGACAGCGCAACCGATCATCCCGGTTATAGCGAGCAGAATGCCCAGAGAAAGATAAGTATTCTTAAGAAGATTCATCGGATTAATCTCCACTTCCTTCCTGCGACGCGAATGCTGGAATCGCCGGCTGAGCGGGCTTCCGCGTAGAGCGCAGGAACGGTATGCGATCCAGCACCTTTTCCTGGAATTCCTCAAGGTACAGATAGATGGCCGGAGTCACGAACAAAGTAATGAACTGCGAAACAATCAGGCCGCCCACCACCACCAGCCCCAGTGGCCGGCGCGACGATCCGTCAGCCCCGTAACCGAGCGCGATGGGAAGCGCCCCCAGCAACGCGGCGGCTGTCGTCATCATGATCGGCCGGAAGCGTTCCAGGCTCGCGTCGTGAATTGCCTGGTCGTCGGCAATTCCTTGGCGGACCCGTTGTTCCGCGAAGTCGACGATCATGATGCCGTTCTTCTTGACGATTCCCATCAGCATGAACATGCCAATGTAGGCGTAGAGGGAAGCTTCGGCGCCAAACAGCCAAAGCGTCAGCAATCCGCCGAGCAGCGCCACCGGCAAAGATGAAAGCACCGTGATTGGGTGCAGGTAGCTTTCATAAAGAATCGCGAGAATCACGTACATAACGAACACCGCGACGACCATCAGGATCGCCAAATCGGAAACCGTGTTCTGAAAAACCAGGGCCTCACCTTGCAGCGATCCTTGAATGCCCGGCGGAAGAATTTGTTTCGCAGTTTGTTGCACGAACTGAGTCGCCGGACCGATGGCGTATCCGGGTTTCAAGTTAAAAAACATGGTGACGCTGGTGAATTGATTGATGTGGTTGACCGCTTGCGGCCCAATGACTGGATGCGAGCTGGTGACTGCATTGAGGGGAACCATGCGTTGACCGTCGTCGCTTTTGATGTAGAGCTTGCTCAGATCTTCCGGAGCGGTACGTTCGTCGTCGGCGACTTCCAGAATTACCTGGTATTGATCCGTCGCCTTCTTGATCAGATAGCTGTAGTTCTGCGAATAGGCGTCGTGCAGAAGAGTCAGAATACGGGTCTCCGAAACTCCATAAAGCTTCGCCTGATCGCGAAGAATATCGACCTGCAAGTTGGGGGTGTGGTTGTAGAGATCGGAATTTACAAAGAGGAATCCGGGATACTCGTGCATCTTCGCCATCATCTTTCCGGCTGTTCCGTACACTTCATTGGGATCAATGCCGGAAAGGGCGAAGGCAAATTGGCCCTGCGCATTGGCGGTTGCGCCAGTGCTGATTTCCAGCGCAGGATTCGGTTGCAGGAAGGCCACGACGCCGGGAATGGTGCCGGCGATTCCCCCCATCAACTGGCCAGCCACTTGATCGATCGGAGCACGCTCCTTGGGATCTTTGAGAAACGCGATCAGGAACGCCTGATTCGAGCCGAGGAAACCAGCGTTCCCGCTCATCGTAAACGTGCTGCGCACGGCGGGATTTGCCTTCATGATTTTTTCTGCCTGCGTTTGATAGGCGCGCATCTGGTCGGGCGAGGTTCCCTCCTGTGCGACCAGGACGCCGCGGATGAACGAACTGTCGCCGACGGGAAGGAATGCCTTCGGGACTACGTAAAACAGGTATGCCGTCCCTGCGAGGCAGACCACCCAGGTCACGGCTGAAATCCAGCGGTTGCGCAGAAAGAACCAGAGATAGCGTCCATAAACGTCGAGCACCCGCTGTTCGAAGGCGCCGAAGACCCGCTCCATCCAGGTTTTCTTCGCTCCTTCTCCGCGATTGCTCAGCAATCTGGAAGTCATCAAGGGTGTGAGCGTGAGCGAAACAATTCCGCTGGCGAGAATTGAGATGACGATGGTGATGGAGAATTCACGGAAGATGCGTCCCATCAAACCGCTCATGAAGACGAGAGGAATGAACACTGCAGCCAGAGAGAGCGTCATGGCTAAAATCGTGAAGCTGATTTCCTTTGCCGATTCCAGAGACGCATCGAAGGCGTTTTGCCCCTCTTCCATCAATCGAACCGTGTTTTCGAGAAAGACAATGGCATCATCAACCAGAAAACCGATGGCCAGCGTTAATGCCATCAGCGAGAGGTTGTCGAGGCTGTAGCCCAGAATCTTCATGGCAATGAACGTGAGCAGCAGCGACAACGGCAATGCCACGGCAGGAATCAGCGTGTCAGTCGCCCGTCCCAGGAAGATGAAGATCACCATCACGACGAGCACGAACGCGATGTAAAGCGTCATCTGGACGTCTTTGATTCCGCCGACGATGGTTAGCGAGCGGTCGTAAGCGGGCACGATCACAACAGAGCCGGGAAGCTGAGACTGAATGGTGGGTAGCAGGTCGCGCACGGACTTCGCGACTTCGACCGCATTTACACCCGCACGACGGAATACGCCGACCACGACGGTTGCGCCGGGCTGCGGGTAACCACGCACCCAGAAGCGCATGTCAATGCGTTCGTTCTGCAGGCCATCGCGGGATGACGCGACATCCTTCAGATGAACCGGCGCACCATTGCTTTGTCCGAGGATGAGGCCGTCGTATTGGTCGGCGGTCGTGAGTTGCCCCTGAGGCTGCAACAGGAAAGTGCGATGCGGGCCGTCAAACTGGCCGGCGCCCGTGTAGGCGGTGCCGTTCTTGATGGCATTGGTCAGATCTTCGAGGGTGATGTTGCGGACGGCCATCTTCGAAGGATCGGCCTTGATCCTCACCGCCGACTGAGTGCCGTAAATCGCAACTTGGCTGACCCCAGGCAGAATGCTGATGCGCTCGCCGACTTGAGTATTGGCGTAGTCGTAGAGCTGGCCTTCGGTGGCCGTGTCGCTCACCATCGCCATGTACATGATCGGCTGATCGTTCGGATTCGTTTTCGTAAATGTGGGAGGGCTCGGCAGATCGACCGGAAGCTGTCCTTGCGCCCGCGTGATGGCTGCTTGAACGTCCGTGGCAGCACCGTCGAGGCTCTTCGAGAGATCGAATTGCAGCACGAAGCTGGAAAATCCCTGACCATTGTTCGAGGTCACCAATTCCAGCCCCGGAATCTGCATGAACTGGCGCTCGAGTGGCGTAGCGACGTTGTTCGCCATCGTCTCAGGCGTTGCGCCCGGATAACTGACCTGTACTTGGATCACGGGATAGTCGATGGCAGGTAGATCGCTGACCGGGAGGCGAAAATAGGCTGCCACTCCGAACAGGATCACGGACACCGTTAGCGCCACGGTCATGACCGGGCGACGAATGAAGAGTTCAGAGAGGTTCACGACTGCCCTCCTGGATTCTGGGTGTTCTTGCCACTGGCATTCGAAGCGGGCGCTGAAGTGGAGCTGCCGCCGACGCGAACCTTACCACCTGGTCGAACCAGCATCTGGCCTGCGAGCACGATGCGCTCATTCGGGGCAACTCCTTCAGTGACCACAACCTGATCGCCCTGGCGCTGCCCGAGTTTCACCGGGCGGAGTTCGGCAGTGTCATCCGATTTCACAACGTAAACGAAAGGCCCCCGCTGGCTGATCTGCGCGGCCTGATTCGGAATCAGCACGGCTCCCTTTTCCGTGGACAGAACAAGTTTCACATCCACAAATTGGCCAGGCCAGAAATGATGTTCGGAGTTGCTCAAGGTGGCGCGCAGGTTCACCGTGCCCGTGCCATTCTGCACGGCGTTATCGAGGAATTCGACACGAGCACTTCGGGCAGCGTTTTCGGGATCCGAAGGAAGTCGAACCGCAGCCTTCAACGTGCCGCTCGACATCTGCCTTTGAACTGACGGCAGATCTCCCTCGGTGATAGTGAAGTTCGCGTAAATGGGATCGAGGCGCTGAATCGAAAGCAGCGACGTCGCGTTCGGCTGCACGACGTTTCCAACATCCACTAAACGGGCGCCGGCCCGGCCATCGATGGGAGAATGAATGTAGCAGTAGTCGAGGTTGATCTTGGCAGTCTCGAGAGCAGCTTCGGCAGCTTCGGCCTGCGCTACATCGACATCAACGGTGCTCTTTTTCGTGTCGTAGTCCTGCTGTGAGATGGCCTTTTCACCGATAACTTCCTGGTCGCGGACAAACTGGATTTTGGCCAGATCGAGCGCCGCTTTTGCCTGTGCCAGGGCTGCTTGCGCGGAGTCGACCTGAGCCTTGTAGGGGCGAGGATCGATGACAAACAGCAGCTGCCCACGCCTGAGGTTTTCGCCGTCCTGGAAGTGCCGCTCGACGATGCGGCCGCTGACCTGTGGCGTCACCGTGACAGACTCGAAGGCTGCATTTCTGCCAATCTCGTCCAGGTAGCGGGGCACATCCTGCGTGGTTGCCTGAACTGCGGTTACCAGGGGCGGCGGCATCGCGGGCGCTGCTGCGTGAACGTTGCCTCTGCTGCAGGCCGCTGCTGCCAGCAGCCCAGCCGCCACGAGGGCCAGTTTTGCATTACGAAAGAAAACGTCAGTCCTTGTCCTTAGCATGGTCGTTGCCATCCTTTATTCCTGAAGTAGTGTTGTGGTTATGCAGAAGCAGCGAGGCTGGGAGCAGCCGTCAACTGCGGCGCAGATTCAGGGTTGTCTCGTCGGGCGTTTTGGTGCGAGCCGATGCTCACCAACTTGCGGTGAAGATCGGCGGATTTTCCTAGTCGTTCGAGCGCCCGAGTTCGCGTTGCCGCCACGTCGCCGCGGGAGCAGCCGAGAAGAAGCGAGCATTCCTGGTCCGAGTAGTGCTCGAGCACCGACATCACGAATGCGAACCGTTCGAACACCGGCAGCTCGACAATCCTGGCAATTTCGTCATGCTCGATTACGGCATTGGCGTTGCTGGGATTTGCGGTCGCAGGTGTGACGCCGACGGTTTTCCACGGGCGGATCAGTCGAATCGCGTTCTGAATGATTACCCGCCGCGCCCACGATTCCGCCCACTCTTTGAAAACTTGACTCCCTTGCTGGGCGGTATGAAGGCCGCCGACAAAGCAGTGTTCGGCTACGGTGCGATCCCCGGTCAATAAAAACGACAGCAGATACAGGCTATTCATATTCGTCTCGAATATTCGGCAGAAATCGTTTCTCATCGCATACGGGGAAGATTCGTGGTTTCTGACTTTTATTCTGCCGAACATTTTTCCTCCAACTCTTCCTTGAGATAGTCGTTTCAACTCCGCGCAACTTCGACAACTCCGTCAGGGAGTACACCGGCACCTTCGAGCCAACTGTTTCAAGACATGCTTCGTAAGCACGCCTCTGCAAGAAAACTTCGCGCCGTCCCTCATCAGCTTGATCAGCGTGGTTTCGCCGTCTGTGCTGATGTATGTCACGTTCGTCAGATCAACGACAAGTTTCCGGCCTTGAAGCTCTTCCCCGGCTGTTTTCCACGCGCTCTGAACCTCCTCGGTCCACGGGCGAATCAATCTACCCTCCAGCATCAGCCTTCGCTGCCTACGCCCTTCAACGATGGAGATCTTGAACATTGGTCATTCGCCGCACGCTTTCGGTTATTGCAACAGGCGGGCCAAAGCCAGGTCGCGTGAACGACTCGCGCAAGTCACTGAAATTGATAGGTGAGAGCAAGAGTTGCGGGCAGCCGGTGTCGAGAAATGTCGATGGCTACTTCGACAATTGACTTCGACAGTTGACGAGGGGGTGGGGAGCCAGTCAGTCTGAGACCGCCCGAAGGAAAGACATCAGCTAGTTTTCATTACCGGCACCGTGTTTCTGGTTGCAGACCTTGCAATCGGTCGGCGGCTCGGAGTTGTCCACGCGATGCTTCACAGGCTTTGTTGTACGAAGGAAGGCGAAGATCGCCTTAAGGTCGTCATCGGTTAGATTCTTGTAAACCATCACGGGCATGACCGGGCTCAGCTTGCGGGCTTTAACCTGTCCGGTGCGCAGTACGCTCAAGAAAAGAGCCTCGTCGTAATATCGGATTCCGGATGGATCGGGCGTGATATTCGCACTGGCGACAGTGCCCCAGGGGCCCGTGAAGGGGAAGCCTCCGGCGAAGTCCATACCAGGGACGTTTTGTCCCCGCACTTGAGGAGTATGGCAGTCGACACAACCGGCTAGGTCGACTAGGTGGGTTCCGTATCGGATCTGGTCGGAGGAGCCAACGTCAGCGACCGGTGCGGTAACCGGATCGGGCGCGGTGCGGATCAGGTACTTCACGGGAAAAATGATTTCAGTGGCGGGAAGCGGATTATGGACAGGCGACAGCGACCGCAGGTAGACCACAACGGATGCCAGATCTTCCTCCGACATGTTGTGGTAATGCTTGTAGGGCATGATGGGAAAAAGCGCGCGGCCATCGTGGCCGACGCCTTCGCGTATGGCCCGGGCTAGTTGATCATCGGTCCAATGGCCGGCGCCGGTTTCCGGATCGGGCGTGAGGTTGGGTGCCACAATACGCCCCGGAAGATCAGCGTACGGCAGCACAGCTCCGCCGCCCGACATGCCAGCCAACATGGGCGCGCCCGGAGCGGTCCAGTCATGCGGGGTGTGACAATAGATGCAGCCGCTCAAGCCCGTCGCGATGTAGCGGCCTCGCTCAAGGCGTTGCGGCGTCCGCTCGAATGTGCGGTTCGTGAGAGCACGCGTCTTGGGGCCGAGAAACGGACTCCACCCGATGGTCAACGTGATGGCGATAGCCAACAGGACTACCAACGAACCCAATGCGATGAGAAACCATTTCCCGGATCGTCTCATTTGAACTTTTCCTCCTTCGAAAGCTGCAAAGAAGACTAACTAGGAGATGCTGCGTGGTTCGATTCCGAGCTTCTTCATGCGCGAGATGAGCGTGGTTCGCTTGATGCCCATGCGCACGGCCGCCCCTTGCGGACCGGCAACTCGACCGTTGGTCTCCTTAAGGATGCGCGTGATCTCATCGCGATCGTGGACCTCCCGTGAGCCGGGAATAGGCGTAATGTTTCCGTTAGTGCCGATCTCTCCCAGGGGCAAGTGCAGGGCAGAAGTATGCGTCAAGATCACTGAGCGCTCGATGAAGTTCTCCAACTCACGAATATTTCCCGGCCAGTGCCAGGCGGCGAGCTTCTTCATGGCGGCGGTTGGAATGGAATCGATCTGTTTTTCCATGCGGCGGCTGTACTTCTGGGTGAAATAACGAACCAGCAGTGGAATGTCCTCCGGGCGCTCTCGAAGGGGAGGGATGCGAATGGGAAAAACATTGAGCCGGTAATACAAGTCTTGGCGAAATTCACGCCCTTCAATCATCTTTTCCAGGTCGCGGTTGGTGGCTGCCACCAGTCGCACATCCACTTTCTTCGTGCGGGTGCTACCGAGCCGCTCGAATTCCCGCTCCTGCAGAGCACGCAGCAGTTTTGGCTGGATTTCGATTGGAATGTCACCCACCTCGTCTAGAAACAACGAACCTTGATCCGCAAGCTCCAGTCGGCCGACCTTCTGCGAGATCGCTCCGGTGAATGCACCCCGTTCGTGCCCAAAAAGCTCGCTTTCCAGCAAGCCTGTGGGAATGGCCGCACAGTTGAGCTTCACGAAGGTTCTATCTTTGCGTTTGCTGCGATCATGGATGGCGCGAGCAATCAATTCCTTTCCCGTCCCTGTTTCCCCTAACAGCAATACCGTGGAATCACTCGGAGCTACCGTCTCTACCAGACTCAACACGTGGCGAAGAGCGGAGCTTTGCCCCACAATCCCAACGATCCCTTCAAAGTCCATCTCCCCTCGGATCTCGTCTTGCAGATACAGGTTCTCCTGAGCCAATCGGTCCGTCAGTTCTGCGATCTTGCCGTAGGCCAGCGCATTCTCCACAGCGATTGCCACCTGGTTGGCCACTTGAATCAAGAACGAAACCTCGTCGCTGTCGAATGCATTCTCTTCCCGTTTCGCGACTGCCAACACCCCAAGCATCCGGCTTTTGCTGATTAAGGGTACGTCGCAGAAGGAATGCAAGCCCTCCCCGATGGCCTTGGCATACATCTCCTGGGAGATCTCCGCGAGGTCAAGACGGTTCACAACGATCGGCTTGCCGCTCTTGAACGAATCTCCGGGCATCGAGCCCTCGATGGGGACGAGTCCTCCTTCGGTGAAAATCCCGCGGCTCTCGGGAAAGTCGAGTGCGTGCACGCGCAGTTGCGAACCCTCGGACTCCGCCAACATGATCGCCGCGGCGTCACAATGCATGACACGGCGGACACTCGCAGAGGCAGCCACGAGCAGATCGTGAAACTCGAGATTCGATACGACCTGGTTCGAGAGATCGAGGATCAACTTCAAGCGATCTTGCACCCGCTGGGATAGGTATAGGTTCACGGCCGCATCGATGGCCAAACCAATCTGTTGTGAGGCGAGACCAAGAAAACGAACCTCATCCTCGTCGTAGCCATTCGGATAAGACCGACCTAAACTCAGCACACCCAAACGGCGCGATCCTCGAACTAAGGGTAGCGTGCAAGTTGAAGCGATACCGTGGTTGGCAAGGAAAGACCCGTAGGCCCGAAACCGCGACTCCCCGTTCCACTCGTTAATGACCAGCGGCGATCCAGTTTCGTGAACCCATGGAATAGGAGAATGTTCGGAAGACACCTCGTCGAGCGATGCCGACTCTACTCTTTTGCCGTTCGCTTCCAGCAACGACCAGCAGGTGCGGTCGGTCTCCTTATCGAATGTTGCTACATGTATGAAATCAAAAGCGGTGACTTCCTTCAGTCTTTCGACCAGCGCATTGGAAGCACAGTCGCAGTCACCTGATGTGGCGATCGCGTTGGTTGCACGCAGCAACGCGAGATAACGTTGCTCTTCTACCATTGGATAGGCTGACGTTGAAGTAACCATGGCCTCGCTCGTCCTCGCTGATAGTGAGTTGGTTCGACTGGCGCGGCTTTCTACTCTCTCCACCTTTCAATCCGTAGAGAAGACTTGAGTATGCCCAATCAGATGCAGGGGCACTGTCGAAGGGTTCTGAAAGTGTCGGAGCAATCGACATCTGTCGAAAAGTTCGTCGAAGCGCTCGACAACGGCGCGGCCGTTTTACCTACCGTCGTTAAATTCCGTCCTATCAGCAGCTAAGCGAGCCTTCAGCGAACACTGAACAGGCAGGTGGAGAGAACCGTGGAGTGTTTTATCTGTCTCGCTCGCGCGCGCCAGTCGGCTCGGGGCGAAGGTCGAGATTAACCGCATGAGAAAAGAGGTCGAACTTACAGTGTTTGCCCGATTGACGTTCTCAAATCATTGGTGTTCGATCGCTGGGGGTTCTGCATATGGCTGTGAAGCCGGTTATCAAAGGTGTGCACGTAATCCCGATGGGGTTTTCAAACGCCTTCCTGATCGAGGGCGACGACGGGTTGACACTGATCGACGCTGGTTTCCCGAATAAGGAGGCAGCGGTCTTCGGGGCGATCCGCAGGCTTAGCCGTTCCCCAGACCAACTCAAGCACCTGATCTTCACTCACGGCCACCCTGATCATATTGGTAGCGCTGCCGCGATCGTGCGGGAAACCGCTGCGAGGACCTACATGCACCCGCTCGATATCGCTCTGGCTGAAAGTGGAGGTCCTTTTCGGCCTCTGAGGCCGGCACCCGGTCTGTTGCGGCAAGTGATGTGCAGGCTGTTCTACCATCCCGACGAACGACTCGAGCCAGTTGCAATCGACCGGCCTTTAACCCCAGGGGAAATATTGCCCATTGCCGGCGGCATCGAAGTTATTCACACTCCGGGCCATTGCGCCGGACAGGTCGCGCTGCTGTGGCGTCCGGGACGAATGCTGTTCGCGGGCGACGTGTGCATGAACGTCATAGGCCTTGGTGATCCCGTCGGCTTCGAGAGTTTGAAGGAAGGCCGAGCAAACCAGCGAAAGGTTGCCAGTCTTGCATTCGATGCGGCCGGGTTCGGTCATGGCGAGCCTATCGCCCGTGATGCGTCAACGCGTTTCCGCAATAAGTACGGCCAAAATCCAGAGCGCGTGCATCGACAGCGATCGGCAGCTTGATGTTCTGATCCACGGTCCGGTTGGTCGGCTTTTGTATATTAGTCAGTGAGCTTAGGCGTGCAGCGTTTCTTGAGACTTTTGGCTTCGGCGGGAACATAATCGCGAATCATTCTAGAAAAGAGATTTCCGATAATATTCGCCGGCAGTCCCTTGGACGCGAATGAAAGGTCCACTTTCGTTCCTCCATCTCCAGGTGCAATGTGGGCCTTTTGGCACTTTCTTCCTTTTGTAGAATCAGTAAGTTACAGAATCTAAATGGTGCTGAAAGGTTCGACTCCCGCCACCTCCACCACCGGTTAAGGAATTGAAGATGAAGTAGTCGGAAAAGAACAGAAGAACGCCGACCGGCAGTTTCCTCTCTAAGGCACTTTTTACCAACACACCCAGCCAGCACAATCTCTGGTGGCGGCTCACAAATAAATCGCTCAAGGAAGTAAACTGTGGAGCTTATTGAGGTGACTCGATGAGGCCCATCGTTCAGTTCCTCGTCCAACCCGCAGAAGGCCCACGCAGCTTCCTGTTAGTTCGTATTGCCGTGGGTCTGATCTTCTTTACCCAGGGCATTCTGAAGTACATTGACCCCAACATGGGTGTGGTACGCTTCGCGAGAATCGGATTTCCCCATGCGTATTTCACGGCCCATTTTGTCGGTATCTTTGAGATTCTGTGCGGCCTCTTGCTCGTGGTTGGGCTGGGGACGAGACTCGCCTCCATACCGCTGTTCATCATCATCACGACCGCGATTGCCACTACAAAAGTGCCGGAGTTGTTTCGCGCCAACCAGGGTTTCTGGTTCATGGTCAGCGACGCGCGCACCGACTTCGCCATGTTCTGCTGCTTAGTGTTTCTCATTTTGGCGGGTGGCGGGAGCTGGTCTCTTGATGCAAGGCTTGCCCGGCACGGTGGACCTGATGAGTGAAGGGCCCCGTCGGCTGGAGGCAAAGCTTCTGCGCGAGGTGGCGCTCCTATACCTGCGCCTGGGGACCACCGCGTTCGGGGGGCCGGCAGCTCATATCGCGCTGATGGAGGACGAGGTGGTTCGACGCCGCCATTGGCTGACCCACGAGGAGTTCCTGGATCTCTTGGGCGTCGTCAACCTGATTCCCGGCCCCAACTCCACCGAGATGGCGATCCAAATCGGTTATCGGGTAGCAGGTTGGCGGGGGCTGCTCATCGGCGGAATCTGTTTCATCCTACCGGCTGCACTCCTGACTCTCGCGCTGGCATGGATCTATGTGCGCTACGGAATGCTGCCACAAGCTTCCGGCGTTTTGTACGGAATCAAGGCAGTGATGATTGCAGTTGTGCTGCAGGCGATCTGGAACCTTTCGCGCACCGCGGTCAAGAACAGATTGCTGGCCGTCGTCGGAGCGCTGGCTGTCGTGGCCAACGCGCTCGGCCTCAACATTCTGATGGTTCTGTTTGGAGCGGGACTGGTCACGATGGCGGCCAAGCGAGCGGCCTCGGAATGGAAAGCCGTTTCGACGAAAGCTTTTGCGCTGGTGCTGCCTGCAACCTGGTCGACTAATTTCGCTGGAGTTCTGGGCACCTCAGTTCCCTTCAGCCTCGCGTCTTTGTTCACCTTCTTCTTCAAGGTTGGGGCGGTTCTTTTCGGAAGTGGTTATGTTCTCCTGGCTTTCCTACGAACCGATCTAGTGGTTCGGCTGAAGTGGCTCAGCGACAAGCAACTGCTGGACGCAATCGCTGTGGGTCAGGTGACGCCGGGACCGGTGTTCACCACCGCGACCTTCATCGGTTACCTCCTCGGCCGGGTACCCGGAGCGGTTGTCGCAACGGTAGGGATCTTTCTTCCATCGTTTATTCTCGTAGCAATTGTCGGCCCCCTGGTTCCGCGTCTCCGCAGATCTTCCATTTTCAGTGCGTTCCTTGACGGAGTGAATGTCGGAGCTTTGGCGCTGATGGTTGTGGTCACCTGGCAACTCGGTCGGGCCGCTCTGGTGGACATGACCACGATCGCTCTGTCTGTGCTGAGCGCTCTTGCCCTCATTCGTTTCAAAATCAACTCAACTTGGCTCATTCTTGTCGGTGCGATTGTCGGCGGTGTGGCGGGAAGAGCAATCGGTTAGGATCGGGTTCTGCAAGAGCCCTCGATGAAGCGCCGGCCAGGGGCTTGCCGTACATCAGTCGCTGCTCTGACATCCGGGGCCTTTGAACTCAGTTCCTCTTCTTGCAGACTGTACCATCGGGAATTGATAATGCGGAGGGAGATTAAATGAGCCTTCCTATCAAATTTCGCCGAACGATGTTTGTCTTCCTCTGTGGAACCGCCGCAATTGCGATAGCATCCTTGGCGCTTGCGTATCAGGCGAGCTTCATTCCTGCCTCACGGTTGATGAACCCCGACGAACTGGTCAAGATTCTTCAGTCTTCCAAGAACGAAAAGCCACTGATGATCCAGGTGGGGTCCCACGTTCTTTACCAGCAGGCACATATTCCCGGGTCCGAATACCTTGGCCCAGCATCCGGTGAAAGTGGTCTGCAGTCGTTGCGCAAGCGCGTGGAATCCTTGCCGCGAAACAAGTTCATCGTCCTCTATTGCGGGTGCTGCCCGTGGAGCCGTTGTCCTAACGTCAAGCCCGCGGATGACGCCCTTCATGGCATGGGCTTTACCAATGTGAAGATTCTGTATATTGCCAACAATTTAGGAGCGGACTGGGTCGAGAAGGGCTACCCGGTTGCCAAGGGGGATTAGGGAACTGACAGCTTCCTTTGCGGGATCGCTACGTTGAACAAAAGAATCCTCACCAGCCTGGGGTTGATGGCGATGGTGGTGGCGGGATTCTATTTCATGTTCCGTCACAGCAGCGTGCCCGCCGGCATTAAGGACGACCTGCGCAGAGGCAAACATTCCCTCGCCCCCGACTTCTCCCTTCCCGATCTCACGGGGAAAAAACTCGATCTCTCATCTTACCGGGGCAAGGTCGTTCTTCTGGACTTCTGGGCAACCTGGTGCGATCCCTGCCGGGATGAGATCCCTCATTTCGTCGAACTGCAAAATAAGTACGGCGATCAAGGACTGCAGATCATCGGTATTTCCATGGACGATGGGCCGGAACCCGTACGCGACTTCTACCAGCACTTCCAGATGAACTATCCGGTGGTAATGGGTAATGCGAAAACAGGTGAGCTCTACGGAAGCATTCTCGGATTGCCGATCGCATTTCTGATCGGGCGGGATGGCCGAATCACGGCCAAGCATGTCGGCGCCACCGACATCTCGGTCTTTGAAAAAGAGATCGTGAATTTGCTGCAGAACGGGTCTGGTTCTAGTCCACCGGGTTTATGACCACATGTTATTCGCGGATGTTCTCATGGATCATGCGTTTGTAGCTCAGGTTGATACATCGGCTGCTGGCAGCACCCGGTGATCGTCATCACTGCATGCCGCTGGCAATGAGTTCACAATAGAGCAGGTTTGATTGCCAGGTGCGGAGCGGAAGATGGCTCCTGAAACCACACGAACTGCCTCTCCCTCCCATTTTGGCCCCACGCCCTTTAGTTTGCGCGCTGCTGTGTCGAACCGGCGATCATGGCGAGTATGATTGATGCAGGCTTGTTGAATACCGATTCACGCACTGAACGGGATCTGGTGACCGAAATAGTCCAGCAATACGTGCTACAAAGCAGAGACTTCCAGCAACTGTTGGACGCCTTGACCCGAAGGGGTTATCAGATATTAGGGCCGACAGTCCGTGATGGCGCCATCGTCTATGACGTACTGAACTCCGCGGCGGACCTGCCGGTGGGCTGGACCGACGAGCAGGATGGGGGCACTTATCGGCTCAAGAAACGCAACGATCAGGCCTTATTCGGTTACGCTGTAGGCCCGCATTCCTGGAAAAAGTTCCTTCATCCTCCGGTAGTCCGGCTGTGGCAGGCCACGCGCGAGGCCAACACTTTCCAAATCAAAGAAGAACCCTGCGAACCACGAAAAATCGCGTTCATCGGCACGCGCTCCTGTGAGTTGCATGCCATCGCCATTCAAGACCGCGTCTTCCTGAACGGCGCCTACACCGACCCGCGATACAAATCCAAACGGGAGCGTGTGTTCACAATCGCCATCAACTGCGCCCAGGCAGGTGGAACCTGTTTTTGCGTGTCCATGAGCACCGGGCCCAAAGCCAGCGGCGGATTTGATCTGGCCCTGACGGAAGTGCTGCGCGATGGGCATCACTACTTCCTGGTGGAGATTGGCTCCGAACTGGGTAGCGACGTACTTCACGAGATCCCACATACCCCCGCAGAGGAAGCAGAACTGTTAGCAGCACAGGAAGTGATCGCGACAACGGCGCAGCAGATGGGCCGCACGATGGACACCGTCGACATCAAGGACCTGCTCTACCGGAACTTCGAGCACCCGCGATGGGACAACGTCGCGGCGCGCTGCCTCACCTGTGCGAACTGCACCATGGTCTGTCCCACTTGCTTCTGTACGACGGTCGAGGATGTTACCGACTTGACCGGTGAGCATGCCGAACGCTGGCAGAAGTGGGATTCCTGCTTCACCATGGATTTCTCCTATATCCACGGGGGGAGCATTCGGGCCACGCCGAAAGCCCGGTACCGCCAGTGGATGACGCACAAGCTGGCCAGTTGGATCGACCAGTTTGGAAGTTCAGGCTGCGTCGGCTGCGGCCGCTGTATTACCTGGTGTCCGGTGGGCATTGACATCACAGAAGAGGTTCGCGCCATCCGGGAATTGCCGGCCTCTTCTTTGCCGGTTTCTTCAAAGGAAGGCAGTCATGGAAAGCCTTGAGCGCATCATTGCGGAACACCCGTTCTTCGCCGGCCTCGAGTCCTACTACACAACCCTGCTCACCGGGTGCGCCTCCAACGTGCGGTTTGACGCGGGCACCTATATCTTCAAAGAAGGCGAGGAAGCCAACGAGTTCTACCTGATTCGGGCCGGCAAAGTTGCCCTCGAGATTTTCGCGCCCCAGCGCAAACCGGTCATGCTGGCAACCCTGGGCGAGGGCGAGATTCTGGGCTGGTCGTGGCTGCTGCCTCCCTACCAATGGAGGTTTCACGCACACGCCCTCGAAACCACGCGGGCCGTAGCCCTGGATGGCAAGTGTTTGCGTACGAAGTGTGAGCAGAACCACGATCTCGGTTACGAGATATTGAAGCGCTTTGCCAGCATTATGGAGCAACGGTTGGAGGCGACGCGCCTTCAGTTGCTGGACGTTTACGCGGTTGGACGATGACGATGGCCACTGCAACCACTATCGATCCCATCACCGACCCCATGCTGCCGCGGCCTTATTCCGTGCGGCAGGTGGTCAAGGAGACTTCCGATACCTTCACCCTGACGCTCGAAGCCTCGAACGGAGCGGATGGGAATCGCTTCCAGCCGGGACAGTTCAGCATGCTGTGGGTGTTTGGCGTAGGCGAGTTGCCGATTTCGATCAGCGGCGATCCGGCGGAGCGCCACCAGTTGGTATATACCGTGCGCTCCGTGGGCCAAGCCACCCAAACGTTGGTGAGCCGCAACGTGGGAGAAGCCGTTGGTGTCCGGGGACCGTTTGGCAATGGCTGGCCGGTGCAGCAAGCTGAGGGAAGCGATGTGCTTGTGATTGCGGGGGGAATCGGCTTGGCTCCACTGCGTCCGGTGATCTACCACGTTCTTCACAATCGCGAAAAGTATGGGCGACTGGTGATTCTCTATGGCGCACGCAGTCCCCACGACCTGCTCTATCGCAAGGAACTGGCCGCGTGGGCCAAGCAACCCGAAACGCAAGTGCTGTCAACCGTCGACTATGGCGGCTTGAACTGGCGCGGCCATGTGGGCGTGGTTACGACTCTATTCAAGTTTGCGCGCCTACAGCCGGCGCGGTCGGTGGCCATGGCCTGCGGACCTGAGATCATGATGCGCTTTGTCGCCCGCGATCTGGAAACTCACGGCTTCGCTCGCGAAAACATCTATCTTTCCATGGAACGAAACATGAAGTGCGCGGTCGGTTTCTGCGGACACTGTCAGTATGGTCCGCACTTCATTTGCAAGGACGGCCCCATCTTTTCCTACGACCGAGTGCGGCCGCTATTGGACAAATATGAGCTCTAAAGTCAGGCGCAAGCCCCGGATCGCGGTCTTCAAGTTCGCTTCCTGCGACGGCTGCCAGCTGAGCTTGTTGAACGCAGAAGACGAACTGCTGGGGATCGCGCGGGCCCTGGACATCGCGCATTTTCCCGAGGCTTCCAGCGCTTCGCTCAAGGGGCCTTATGACATCGGATTAGTGGAAGGATCGATTACCACTCACCACGATGCGGAACGCATCCAGGAAGTGCGGCGGCAGTGCAAGAAGCTGATCACCATCGGGGCCTGCGCCACCGCCGGCGGCATCCAGGCGCTGCGCAACTGGAAGGATGTGGATGAATTTATTCGTGTGGTCTACGCCACCCCGAAGTTCATCAATACGCTGAAACTCTCCACCCCCATCGCCGAGCATGTGCCGGTGGATTTCGAACTGCGCGGCTGCCCCATCAACAAGCACCAACTGATCGAGCTGATCACGGCCACGCTGGCTGGGCGCAAACCGAACGTCCCCACCTACAGCGTTTGCCTGGAGTGCAAACGCAAAGGCAATGTCTGCATTGCGGTGGCGCAAGGCGTCGCCTGCCTCGGGCCGGTTACCCAGGCGGGTTGCGGCGCGCTGTGCCCGAGCTTTGACCGCGGTTGTTACGGCTGCTACGGCCCCATGGAAAGCGCGAATTCTGGCTCGCTCAGCAATCAGTTCCGCATTCTGGGCCAGGATGGTGCGGAGATCACACGCGCCTTCCGCAGCTTCAATGCCTGGTCCTGGCAGTTCCGCAAGGCGAGTGAGGAGAGTGAGCGGACATGACCAGGCCAGCAACGAGAACGATCAAGGTGGACGCCTTGGCCCGCGTCGAGGGCGAAGGCGCGCTCTACGTCAAGCTCAAGGGCGATCAGGTCCAGGAAGTCAAGCTAAGAATTTACGAGCCTCCCCGGTTTTTCGAGGCCTTGTTGCGAGGGCGCAACTTTGCCGAGGCCCCGGACATCACCGCCAGAATCTGCGGCATCTGTCCGATCGCCTACCAGATGAGCGCGGTACACGCGATGGAAGACGCGCTCGGTGTAAAAGTCGATGGACAACTGCGTGAATTGCGGCGGCTGCTCTACTGTGGGGAGTGGATCGAAAGCCACACGCTGCATGTTTACATGCTGCATGCGCCCGATTTTCTTGGCTATCCGGACGCGATCCAGATGGCGAAGGACCATCCCGCCGTGGTCCAGCGCGCCCTGCAACTGAAAAAGATTGGAAACGAGGTTGGTATTGTACTGGGCGGCAGAGAAATCCATCCCATCAATGTTCGCGTCGGAGGTTTCTACAAACTGCCGGCAAAAAGCGCGTTGGCTGGCCTGGCGGAACGGCTGAAGTGGGCGCGGGATGCAGCTCTGGAAACCGTGCGCTGGGTGGCCGGTCTGTCTTTCCCTGACTTCGAGCGGGACTACATTTTTGTCGCGCTGCGTCATCCCAGCGAATATCCCTTCAACGAGGGTCGGCTGGTTTCGAATGGCGGACTGGATATTCCGGTCAGCGATTACGAGGACAACTTCACTGAGCAGCACGTAGAACACTCCAACGCCCTGCACTCCGTCCTGAAGCAGCACGGAGCATATTTTGTTGGGCCGTTGGCCCGCTACAGCTTGAACTTTGACCGGCTCTCTCCGCTGGCGCAGCAAGCGGCGCGGGAAGCCGGACTCGGGCCCGTGTGCCGCAACCCGTTCAAGAGCATCATCGTGCGCAGCGTGGAAATCGTTTACGCCTGCGATGAAGCGCTGCGGATTATCGAGCACTACGAGCCGCCGGAGAAGCCGGCCGTCGACATTCATCCCCGCGCCGCCACGGGCCATGGCTGCACCGAAGCGCCGCGCGGCATTCTCTATCATCGCTACCGCCTGGACGAGCAGGGTCTCATTCAGGAAGCAAAGATCGTTCCCCCGACCTCGCAAAACCAGAAAACCATCGAGCAGGATCTAGGGCAGTTCGTTCCAAAACTCCTCAGCCTGCCAGATAAAGATGTAGTCTGGCAATGCGAGCAGGCCATCCGGAATTATGATCCGTGTATCTCGTGCGCCACCCATTTTCTCCGGCTGGAGATTGACCGCGCGTAGCCTGGAGTTTCCGCAGTTCCCTTAGACCAGCGATGCAAAACACTCCGCCAAAGGTTCTGGTGATCGGCATCGGCAATGCCTATCGCAGCGACGATGCTGCCGGGCTGATTGCAGTTCGCCGCGTCAAACAGAAGGCCTCCGTCTCCTGCGTGATCGTCGAGCACAGTGGTGAAGGTGCGGCCCTGATGGAGTTGTGGAAGGGAGCCAACCACGTTCTGGTGATTGATGCGGTGCGCTCGGGCGCCGCCCCGGGCACCGTGACTCGCTTCGATGCGACCCTCCATCCATTGCCCGCAGCCATGTTTCAACATTCAAGTCACGCTTTCAGCGTGGTTGAGGCGATCGAACTGGCCCGCACGTTGAATCAATTGCCGGGTCAGCTGATCATCTACGGGATCGAAGGGCAGAGGTTCGAGGCCGGAACTGACCTTTCTGCAGCCGTCGAACTCGCACTTCCAAACCTCGTAGAACGTGTGCTCCGAGAGCTTGGATAGAACGTCTCTCATTCCAGGCTCTGACACTGTGATCCCGACGGCCGCTCTCCTGCCCCACTTTGTGAGGAGAGTCACCTGCGATTGTGCCCATGATCACTTCATCTTGGGGAATCGAATAGTAGCGTGGTTACTGGGCACGTGCGCCAATTGCATGGTCCAAGGAGATTGTTCCTGACCCAGGACATGCAACCTTGGAGGCGGCTATGCTGTCGAAATGTGCGAATCCCTCCTGCTCCGCCACCTTCCGGTACTTCAGTGAAGGCAGACTATTCCATATAGCAGCCGGATCCAACACATCAGAGAACGGAGCGACGCGCGAGCGCTTCTGGCTTTGCGGCCCCTGCTCGGAGAGGATGACCGTCGTTTCCGGCGCAGCCGGAGTCTTGGTCGTTCCCCTGCAGCAAATCTCGGAGCCTCAAGAAAGCGGAATCGCAGCCCGGCCGTGGGGCGCTTGACCCCGCAGGAGGTATTTATGTCAACCCTTGCAGAAATTCACGATCCGAAACAGAGTACTGCTTTCAAGCAGGTTTTGCTGGCCACCGACTTCTCGGAAGCTTCGCAGCGCGCCTTCGCCTATGCCGTTGCCATCGCGCGCCGATATAGTGCGGTGCTAGCCGTGGTGCACGCGATTCCACCGGAACCGCGTGACCGCATCCCGCTGGAAGCCCTGCCCCGGGAACTGAACCGCCCCCGACTGGAAGCGGAACAGCAGATGAAGGCCCTCGGCGAGGACACGCGGATGGGCGGTCTCAACCATCACCTGCTCCTGGAACAGGGTCCTGTGTGGGATGTTCTGGCTCGGGTGATTCAACGAGAGAACGTTGATCTTCTGGTGCTGGGAACCCACGGGCGCGGTGGACTGAAGAAGCTCGCACTGGGATCGGTGGCCGAGGAGGTGTTGCGACTGGCTCCCTGCCCTGTTCTCACCATCGGTCCAAATGTCCCGCCGGCGTCGGGCGCGGTTGAGTTCAAGCGGATCCTTTTTGCCACCGACTTCGGCCCAACTTCCACCAAGGCCTTCCCCTATGCCCTGTCCCTGGCAGAAGACTATCAGGCGCAGCTTGTACTGGTGCACATGGTACCGCCGCTGCAGAGCCCCGATCTTGGCCCCGCAGCCTACGGCCCATCATCGTACGCGGCAGAGGAATTTACCAAGTGGCAGCGGACCATGAAAGACGAGAGCACGAGAAAGCTGAGGGCATTGCTCCCACCCCAGACGAAGCTGCCAACCGAGCCAGAATGTGTAGTCGGGATGGATTTCCTGCCGGAAGGGATCCTGGAGATCGCGGCGGTGCACCGAAGCGACTTGATCGTTATGGGCGCGAACCGGACCTCCGCTCCACGGGTGGCCGCGCACATGCCGTGGGCTCTGATTCATGAGGTTCTTTGTCACGCCCGTTGCCCCGTTTTGACAGTGAGTAGCTGACGGACGGAAGACGGAACTTGCTAACTCCTTCCGGCACTGGTGCTTCCAACCCGTTAGCAACCCAAAGTGGCTGGAGTGATCCGGATCACAAAGGTTCGTGACTTGCGTCATATTGGTCAGGCCCAAGCTCTGCCAAGCTAGCTTCGAGGTCGAGGGCCATGTCACAGAAAAATCGCGATATTCTCGAAACGTTGCGGTTCGAACTGAAATTCCTGGAAGACGGCGGATATGGTCGCTCGCCACACGCGCCGTGGCGCGCCCCGTACATTTTTGAAGATTCCCCGAGTTGCCTGAACTTCAGCGATCCTGCCCGGCCGCATCCTTGCGATGAATGCCTGCTGACGCAGCTTGTTCCCCCCGATCAACGCGAGCAAGAAGTGCCATGCCGGTTTATCCCGTTGAACGAAAAGGGCCAGACGGTCGATTCGCTCTACCGCACTGGAACTCAGCAAGAGATCGAAGAAACCCTTTGCGTATGGTTGCGGCGGGAAATCAGCCGGCTGGAAGCGGAACAGGCACAAGAGCCGTAGAAAAACAGGCTAGTTACGTTGTGGAATAAGAGGCGGGACGGAACACAACGTGGTCAGGGGTTGACCATTTTTTCCAGCGCCGCCTTGTTGCGGATCACCAGCGTCGCGCCCTTCAGCTGAAGCAGTTGCCGTTTCTTGAAATCCGAAAACAAACGGCTCACCGTTTCCCGGCTGGTGCCGATCATCTCGGCAATCTCTTCATGCGTGAGTGTCAGCTTCACCTGCAGAGGGTCACCATTCCCTCCAGTATTCGTCCATCCCAAAAGCAGCTTGGCGAATTTTTCCGAAGGAGAGCTGGTGAGTCCCAGCGTGCGGATCTCTTCATACGCGGTGTAGTAATTGCGGCTGAGCTGCTCCGCGACTCGGACGGCTACTTCTCCATGTTCCCGCATGAAGTGAAGCAACGCATCGCGAGTAATGAAATTAGCCTGGCCCGGCTCAATCATCTCCGCCGTCACTTCGTAAGGCCGATTAGAAATTGTGGCGTTGAGCCCGAGCACATCACCCGCTTCTGAAATCTTCGTGATGATGGTTTTGCCTTCGGGAGAGGACGTGGAAAGTTTCGCTTTGCCCGCGCACAGCACAAACACACCGCGGGGCTGCTGGCCTTCAATGAACAGCATGGCGGATTTCGGGTACACCGCGGCGGACTTGATTTCGTTCAGCTTTTGTACGGCTGACGCCGGCAGGTTGCAGAACAGATGTTCCTCCCGCACCGGGCAGGTCAGGCAGTTGTCGAGAATATTGAGCCCGTAGGGAGCACGCATCGGATAACGCTTTCAGCACAAATTGTATCATCGACCACCCCGTGATCAGGATCACAAAAAGCCGTGACTTCAGGCATGGTGGGCTGAGACCTCTCCACGCACAATGAATTACGAAGGTGAATTCTGGAAGCAGTGTGGATGCATGCTTCCATGAGCGCCGCCAGCGAAGTCAGGGAGCCGGAATGTGCCGGGCCGGTCGAGGTGTGGCATTCACCTCAAGTGCCGCCTTTGCCGCGAGCAATATTGAGGAAGATCGCGGGAGGTGTTTTATGAAGACCTTGGAAGCCGGCCAGCGGATCGCGCTGCACAACATATTGTTCGCCACGGATTTTTCTCCCCATTCCAACATGGCATTGCCTTATGCCCTGGCCATCGCCCGTCAGTACGGGGCAAAGTTATACGGCGCCCACGTCGTGCCTCCGGATGATTACCTCTTCGTGGCGCCGGATCTGCGCCCGGCCCATCTTCAACTGCAGGAAGATTTGCAACACGAGGCGGTGGCGCGCCTTGAGAAACAGATTCGGGGAGTACCACACGAGGCATTGTCCGGGGTCGGTGATATCTGGAGCGTGCTCTCGCAGTTGATCGGGGAACACGACATTGATCTCCTCGTGGTTGGCACGCACGGCCGCACCGGTGCTAAGAAACTCTTGATGGGCTCCGTCGCCGAGAAGATATTCCGCCAGGCTCCCTGCCCTGTTCTCAGCATTGGGCCGAATGTATCGGGCAGAGCAAGCGGCGAGATTCAATTTCAGCAGATTCTTTTCGCTACCGATCTCAGTGAAGCATCCCTGGCTGCATTACCGTATGCCATTTCGCTGGCAGAAGAAGATCAGGCGCAACTGGCCTTGGTCCACGTGGTTGAGCAACCCGCGGCAGGAATTAAGAATGTGGAGATAGTGCGAGCGAACCTGATCCATCGTCTCGAGGAATTAGTGCCCGCAACAGCCGAGCCCTGGTGTCAGGTGAAATGCCTGGTCGAGTTCGGACGGCAGTTTGCGCCGCCGGCGGAGCGGATTCTGGAAGTCGCCCGGGATCGGGCGGCCGACTTGATTGTTCTCGGGGTGCGCCCAACCCATGGCGCCCTGAGCACCGTTACCCATCTGGGCCACACCACGGCCCAACACATTGTGGCGCTGGCTAGTTGTCCCGTGCTCACGGTTCGCGGATAAACGGGACAGAAGAATCCAAAACTCTTGTAGCCAGAGACCATCTCAACAGCCGCCGATAGTCTATCCTTAGTGTGGCAGCTTGCGACGCTGACAACGTTAAGGGCCGGGGAGTTTCTTGTGAGTTCAACAGAAGCTGGCTTCGTAGAACACATACCTGACGAAAAGAAACAGACATTGCCCGAGAAGTACGGGCTGGATGCAATGTTCGCGCCCCGTTCGGTGGCTGTCATCGGCGCAACCGATCGTGCCGGCACGGTGGGCCGAACGGTTTTGGAGAACCTGCTGCGCGGCAATTATCAGGGAAAAGTATTTGCCGTCAACGCCAAGCGCGACGAGGTGCTGGGGCTCAAAGCCTACAAGAATATTCGCGACCTTCCTCAGCGGGTGGATTTGGCCATAGTGGCCACTCCGGCTGCGACGGTCCCGTTGCTCATCGGAGAGTGCGTGGATGCCGGCGCACGTTGCGCGGTTGTGATTTCTGCTGGGTTCAAGGAGCAGGGTGAAGCCGGCGCCGCCCTTGAGCAGCAGATTCGGCAACAGTTGCGGCGCGGCTCCATGCGCCTGATTGGCCCCAACTGCCTGGGCATTATGAACCCGACAATCGGGTTGAATGCCACATTCGCCCAGGATGCGCTGCAGACCGGCAGCGTCGCCTTCCTGAGTCAAAGTGGAGCGCTGTTGAGTGCGATCCTGGATTGGAGCCGCCGTGAAGCGGTGGGCTTTAGCGCGATCGTTTCTACCGGTTCGATGCTGGATGTGACTTGGGGCGATTTGATCTACCACTTCGGCGACGAACCGCACACCAAGAGCATCCTGCTTTATATGGAATCGATCGGAGATGCGCGATCGTTCTTGTCGGCCGCTCGCGAAGTCGCGCTCAGCAAGCCGATCATCGTGATTAAAGCCGGCCGCTCGGAAGCCGCCTCGCGCGCCGCAGCCTCCCACACCGGCGCGCTCACGGGCAGCGACGAAGTGCTGGACGCGGCTTTCCGCCGTTCTGGAGTCTTACGCGTGCACAGCATCGCCGACCTTTTCTACATGGCGGAAGTGCTCGGCCGGCAGCCTCGCCCAAGGGCCCGCGGCTCACTATCCTGACCAACGCTGGTGGACCCGGAGTGCTGGCCACCGACTCGCTGGTGGCCAATGGCGGAGAACTGGCTGAAGTTTCCCCAGAAAGCATGAAGCGTCTGGACGAGTTCCTCCCCCCGCACTGGAGTCACAATAATCCGATCGACATTCTCGGCGATGCCGATCCCGAGCGCTATGCGCGCGCCCTCGAAATTGCGTCCCAGGATCCAAACAGTGATGGCCTGCTGGTCATCCTGGCCCCGCAGGGGATGACGGACCCTTTGCTGATTGCGGAACGTCTGAAGCCCTACGCCAAGGAATATGGCAAGCCTGTGCTCGCCAGTTGGATGGGAGGCAACGCCATTGCTGCTGGCGAGGCTGCCCTGAATTCGGCGGGCATTCCAACCTTTCCTTTTCCCGATACCGCAGCGCGGGCCTTCACCTACATGTGGCGTTACACCTACAACCTGCGCGGACTCTACGAAACGCCTATGCTCACGGAGCATTCGGAGATGGAGGGCGCGTCCCGCAATGAAGCCGGGAAGATCATTCAAAATGCGCGAAGCCGCGGCCGCACTCTGCTCACCGAACTGGAATCGAAGCAGCTGTTGTCGCTTTACGGTATCCCAACGGTGGAGACGCACTTCGCGGCCAAAGAGGATGAGGCGGCCCGGCTGGCTTTGGACATTGGCTTTCCGGTTGTGCTGAAGGTTCATTCCGAGACCATCACGCACAAAACCGATGTGGGTGGAGTCAAGCTGAACTTGCCCGATGAGGCGGCGGTCCGCGCCGCGTATCGCGCCATCCAGTCTTCTGTGACAGAGAAAGCCGCTCCCGATCAGTTTTGCGGGGTTACGGTGCAGCCGATGGTGAAACCGGACGGCTATGAATTGATCCTCGGCAGCAGCGTAGATTCGCAGTTTGGTCCGGTCATCTTGTTCGGCTCTGGCGGACAGTTAGTCGAAGTGTATCGCGACCGTGCTCTGGCGCTTCCGCCGCTGAACACCACGCTGGCGCAGCGAATGATGGAGCAGACCCGAATCTTCACCGCCCTCAAGGGAGTCCGCGGGCGCAAGCCGGTCAACATGGCTGCCCTGGAACAGTTGTTGGTCCGCTTCAGCCAGCTCGTGCTGGAGCACCGGTGGATTGCGGAAGTTGACATCAATCCCCTGCTGGCTTCCCCGGAGCGCCTGCTGGCCCTCGACGCCAGAGTCGTGTTGCACCCCGCCAACGTGACCCTCGACCAGCTGCCCAAGCCCGCCATCCGTCCCTATCCGCTGAAGTATGTCGCGCCGTGGACCATGAAAGATGGAAACCAGGTAACGATTCGTCCGATCCGCGCCGAAGACGAACCGCTGATGGTCAAGTTCCACGAGACGCTTTCCGATCGCAGCGTCTACCTGCGCTACTTCTGCTCCCTCAGCCTGAGCCGCAGGGTGGCGCATGAACGCCTGTTGCGCATCTGTTTTGGCGACTATGACCGCGAAATGGTGCTGGTCGCCGAGCGCGCTGACCCCGCGACGGGAGAGCGCCGGATCCTGGGCGTGGGCCGCATGAACAAACTGCACTCCGGCAACGAAGCCGAAGTCGCGGTGCTGGTTTCCGATAAATATCAGGGGCTTGGCCTGGGCAATGAACTACTTCGTCGGGTCGTCCAGGTTGCCCGGGACGAAAAATTAGGCCGTGTTTCCGCCGAAATGTTGACCGACAACGTGGCCATGCAGATCATCATGAAGCACATCGGCTTTGGGGTTCGCGCCAGCGACGATATGACTTCGGTCCGGGCCTTTTTGGACCTCTAGGAGATTCCATAACGGGTCGCCGACCGAGTTTAGGGCAGGTGCTTAAACACCTGAGAAAAAAGGTTGTTTGAGGATTCTGCCGCTTTCCGCTTCTTCGCTTGTCTTCCCATTTCCTCTTGTGTGATTTGAATCACAACTGGCTGTGACTTGGGTTCCCGACAATACCCCGTGCTTCCTTCATGCTCCTTATAGCGTTAGCTGCGAACTACCAGTCGCAGTTGCAGAAGGGGATTTCATGAAGCGCAAGTTCAAGACCATGGACGCCAACGAGGCGGTCGCGTATGTCGCCTACCGCCTCAACGAGGTCATCGCCATTTATCCCATCACGCCATCGTCTCCCATGGGCGAGTGGGCGGACCAATGGTCGTCGGAAGCAGTGCCTAACCTCTGGGGCACGGTACCCCACGTCGTCGAGATGCAAAGTGAAGGCGGCGCCGCCGGAGCAGTTCATGGCGCGCTGCAGACCGGATCGTTGGCCACCACTTTCACCGCGTCGCAGGGCCTGCTGCTGATGGTTCCGAACATGAATAAGATCGCCGGGGAACTCACGGCGACGGCGTTTCACGTCACGGCGCGAACCATTGCTGCCCATGCCCTGTCGATTTTCGGCGATCACTCGGATGTAATGGCTTGCCGAACCACCGGATTCGCGATGCTGTGCTCGAACTCGGTGCAAGAGGCAATGGACCTGGCACTGATCGCGCATGCCGCCACGCTCGAATCCCGAATTCCTTTTCTGCATTTCTTTGACGGTTTCCGCACTTCGCACGAAGTCAACAAGATCGAGATGCTCACCGAAGACGACATGGCCGCCCTCATCAACATGGACCGCATCTTCGAGCATCGCCAGCGCGCGCTTTCTCCCGACCATCCGGTGTTACGCGGTACGGCACAGAATCCTGATGTCTATTTTCAGGCGCGGGAAGCCGGCAGTCCTTACTACGCGGCCTGCCCGGACAAGGTGCAGGCAGTGATGGACAAGTTTTTCCAAGTCGTCGGGCGTTCGTATCGCCTGTTCGACTACATGGGCGCGCCCGACGCCGAGCGCGTCATCGTCATGATGGGCTCCGGCGCGGAAGCCGCCCACGAGGCGGTCGAGTACTTGAACCGCTGCGGCGAAAAAGTTGGCTTGCTGAAAGTCCGCCTGTACAGGCCGTTCTCCGTCCAGCGATTCATCGAGGCTCTTCCCGCAACTGTGCGCAAGATTGCCGTCCTCGATCGCACCAAAGAAGCTGGAGCCGGGCGAGAACCGCTCTATCTGGACGTGGTAAGCGCGATTCAGGAAGGCATCAAGCTGGGCTATGGGAAGCTGAAAACCGCGCCGGACGTCATCGGCGGACGTTATGGCCTCTCATCCAAAGAATTTACGCCTGCGATGGTGAAAGCCGTCTACGACAACATGAAGGTGGTGAAACCTAAGGACCACTTCACGATCGGCATTCAGGATGACGTGAGCCATACCAGCCTGGATTACGATGCCGATTTTTCTGTCGAACCCGACAGCGTGGTGCGCGCCATGTTCTACGGCCTGGGCGCCGACGGCACGGTGGGCGCAAACAAGAACTCGATCAAGATCATCGGCGAAAATACGGAAAACTACGGGCAGGGATATTTTGTCTACGACTCCAAGAAGTCGGGCGCGATGACGGTGTCGCACCTGCGCTTCGGCCCTCAGCCCATCCACTCCAGCTATCTGATTTCCAAAGCCAACTTTGTGGCCTGCCATCAGTGGATCTTCCTCGATCGCTACGACATGCTTGGCACTCTTGTTCCGGGCGGCGTTTTCCTGCTTAACAGTCCTTTTGGCAAGGACGAAGTCTGGGAGCATCTGCCGCGCGAAGTGCAGACCCAATTGATCGCCAAAAAGGCCCGGTTCTTCGTCATCGACGCCTATCAGGTGGCGCGCGACACCGGCATGGGCTCGCGCATGAACACCATTATGCAGGCGTGCTTCTTTGCCATCTCGAAAGTTCTGCCACGTGAAGAGGCGATTGAAGCCATCCGCCAGTCGATCCGCGACACCTACGGCAAAAAGGGCGAAGAAGTTGTACAGCAAAACCTGCGCGCCGTGGATGAAACTCTGGCCCACCTTTTCGAAGTCAGCGTACCGGAGAGGGCCACCAGCCAGACCGAAATCCCCGATCCATTCTCTGCGCAGGCGCCCAAGTTTGAGCGCGATGTGCTCGGCGTAATCTACGCTGGCCACGGGGACGACATCCCCGTGAGCGCTTTCTCCCCCGATGGAACCTTCCCCACTGGAACCGCCAAGTGGGAAAAACGTAACCTCGCGCTCGACATTCCGGTGTGGGACACGAAGACCTGCATTCAGTGCGGCAAGTGCGCTATGGTGTGCCCGCACGCCGTGATCCGCATCAAGGTTTACGACTCGAAGGAACTGGAAGGCGCGCCCGCAACCTTCAAGTCCACCGACGTGCGTGACAAGGAATGGCAAGGAATGAAGTACACCATCCAGGTTGCGCCGGAAGATTGCACCGGATGCGCCATCTGTGTCGACATCTGTCCCGCCAAGAACAAGAGCGAGACTCGCCTGAAGGCCATCAACATGATGCCGCAGCCTCCACTGCGCGCCCCGGAGCGCGACAACTGGGACTTTTTCCTCAAGATTCCAGAACTTGATCGCCGGAAGATCAAACTCACGAACATCCGCCAGCAACAGGTGCAGGAGCCTTTGTTTGAATTTTCCGGAGCGTGTTCCGGATGCGGCGAAACACCGTATCTCAAACTGGTTTCGCAACTCTTCGGCGATCGCGCCGTGATCGCCAACGCAACCGGCTGTTCCTCAATCTACGGCGGAAACTTGCCGACCACGCCTTGGGCGAAAAATGCCGAAGGCCGTGGGCCAGCGTGGTCAAATTCTCTATTCGAAGACAACGCCGAGTTCGGCCTGGGATTCAGGGTCTCGATCGACAAGCAGACAGAATTCGCCCGTGAGTTGGTACGCCGTCTGGCAGGTTCCATCGGAGAAGAACTCGCTACCACTCTACTGACATCCCCACAGAAAGACGAGGCCGACATTTACGAGCAGCGGCAACGCGTCGATCTGCTGAAGGAAAAGCTGCATGGCTTGAACTCTCCGGAGGCCAAACAATTATCCGTTCTCGCCGACATGCTGGTGAAAAAGAGCGTTTGGATCGTGGGCGGTGACGGTTGGGCGTACGACATCGGTTACGGCGGCCTCGACCACTTGCTGGCCAGCGGACGCAACGTGAACCTGCTGGTGCTGGATACAGAGGTTTATTCCAACACCGGCGGTCAGGCCTCCAAGTCTACGCCGCGCGGAGCCGTCGCCAAGTTTGCCGCAGGCGGCAAACCTGGTCCGAAGAAGGACATGGGACTGATGGCCATGAGCTACGGCAACGTCTATGTCGCCAGCGTCGCCATGGGCGCGAAAGACGAACACACACTCAAAGCGTTCCTTGAAGCAGAAGCCTACGACGGCCCCAGCCTCATCATTGCGTATTCTCACTGCATCGCCCACGGCATCGATATGACGACAGCCATGTCAGACCAGAAAGTCGCGGTTGACTCCGGCCAGTGGCTGCTCTATCGCTACCATCCCGAGCGAACTCTAGCGGGCGAGAATCCGCTGGCGCTTGATTCCCGCGCGCCCACGCGCAAGGTGCGAGACTACATGCTGCAGCAGACGCGCTTCAAGATGCTGCAAAAGAGTAAGCCTGAGGACGCCAAGCGGCTGTGGCAAGAGGCGCAACATGACGCTGAGGTGCGCTACCGCCTGTACGAGTATCTGGCGCAGCGCAAACCCGACCAAGCTGCGGCTCCCGCGGAGGCGCCCCGCGTTCAGCCCGTTCCGGCAGGCGACAAAAAATAGCGGTTCACACTGCGAGGAAACATCATGAACCTGAGCACGAAATATCTTGGCATGCAGTTGGGCACGCCGCTGATCGCCTCCGCCTCTCCAATTTCGCAGGAGATCAGTGGCATCCGTCACCTCGAAGATTCCGGCGCATCGGCCGTTGTGCTCTACTCCCTGTTTGAAGAACAACTGCGCCAGGAAGGCCTTGAACTGGAACGCGACCTCAACGCCGGCACCGAGAGCTTTGCCGAGTCCCTCACTTATTTTCCCCAAGCCTTTGAATTCCGCACCGGGCCCGAGGCCTACCTGAATCACATTCGCAAAGCCAAAGATGCTGTGGCCATTCCGATCATCGCCAGCCTCAACGGTGCGACCCTGGGCGGCTGGGCCAAGTACGCCCAACAGATCGAACAAGCCGGCGCCGACGCCATCGAGTGCAACATCTACTCCATTCCGACGAACATGGATCTTTCCGGCGTCGATGTCGAGAACACTTATCTCGACGTTGTCCGGGAAGTAAAGTCTGCGGTCCACATTCCGGTGGCGGTGAAGCTCAGTCCATTTTTCAGCAACTTCGCCAACATGGCAAAGCGGCTCGACGGCACCGGCGCGGACGGCCTGGTATTGTTCAACCGCTTCTACCAGCCTGATATCGATCTGGAGAACCTGGAGATTCGACCCAACGTACTTCTCAGCACTTCACAAGAGCTACGTCTGCCTCTCACTTGGATCGGCATCCTCTACGGCCGTGTCCGCGCCAGCCTGGCTGCGACCAGCGGCGTGCATACGCCCGAAGACGTGATCAAGCTGCTGCTGGCCGGCGCCGACGTCACCATGCTGTGCTCCGTTCTGTTGCGCCATGGAATCAACCACCTGCGCCACATCGAACACGGGGTTCAGCAATGGATGGAAGATCACGAATATGAGTCTGTGCACCAGTTGCAAGGCAGCATGAGCCAGATCCGCTGCCCCGATCCGGGAGCCTTCGAGCGCGCCCAATACATGCGAGCCGTGAAGGGCCTGCAGCACATACAAGTTACGGGCCGGGAGGCATGGAGGGTGTTGAGCGGCGAATAGCACAGCCACGATCAGCACGGCCTTGACGATGCCGAGGTCCAACGGTAAGACAAGCGCAATCTAGCCCCGGCGGCAGCCTGCCAAAATCCCGAGCATGGGCGTACCTCCGTAATCCCATGCGCCGGTGCGCCCTGCTCCCACCCTGTGTATATTGAAAATGATTCGTGCTGCTGCTTGAAAACATTCCGCTCGCACCGCTGACCACCATCAAAATCGGAGGCCCGGCGAGATATTTCGCCGAGCCCCGTAACGTCGAGGAAGTGCAGAAGGCGGTTGCTTTCGCGCATTCGCGAGATCTTCCGGTATTCGCTCTGGGTGGCGGCAGCAACCTGGTGGTCGCCGACACCGGTTGGCCGGGCCTGGCGTTGAAAATTGCGGTGCAAGGCATCGACCAGCACAGTGGCCAAAATGAGGACGGCAAAGTTCTCTTCGACGCTGGCGCCGGCGAATCCTGGGACAGGTTCGTCTCTCACACCGTGATGGCTCGCTGCGCTGGCGTCGAGTGCCTGAGCGGCATTCCTGGCACCGTTGGCGGCACGCCCGTGCAAAACGTCGGCGCCTATGGCCAGGAAGTGGCCGAAACCATAGCGTCCGTTCAGGTTCTCGACTTGAAAGACAATCAGGTGCGCGAACTCTGCCCCGAAGCCTGCGGCTTCGCCTACCGCGCCAGTATTTTCAATACCACGGAACGCGGACGGTTCATCGTTCTCCGCGTCACCTTTGCGCTTACACCCGACGGCAACCCCCGCATCAGCTATGCCGACCTCAAGCGGCACTTCGAGGGCCGCGAAACCCCGCCGAATCTCGCCGAAACCCGTGAGGCCGTGCGTCACATCCGCGCCATCAAGGGCATGCTCCTTATCCCCGGGGACGCGGACTGCCAGAGCGCGGGGTCGTTCTTCAAGAATCCTGTCCTTTCGGAAGAGCAGCACGCGGATCTTGAGAAGCGGGCTGCCGCGCGCGGATTGACAGTCCCTAGCTACCCTGCACTCGAGACCCGCAAGAAAGTTTCCGCAGCCTGGCTGGTCGAGCGCTCCGGGTTTGCCAAAGGATTCGGCTTCGGGCGCGTTGGACTTTCCGCCAAGCACGCGCTCGCCATCGTCAATCGCGGCGGAGCCACAGCCGCCGACGTCCTCGCCCTAAAAGAACAGATCCAGCAGCGCGTCGAAGAAATCTGGGGCATCCACCTGGAACCGGAACCCGTCATGGTTGGCTTCTAGCAGGTGTTAGGTCTTAGGCAAAACCCTAAGACCTGAGACCGAAGACCCGCATCCCGCAAGCCTCGCCCCTCCGCACGTTCCCAAGATATTCCTGAACAAACCAGACTGCTGGACGGTCTTCATGAATGAGGGTGAACGATTGGTGGCGGGAGAGGCAGTGCTGAGCGAGGCCGCGACGGTGCCGCGCAGTGGAGACCGCAGTCAGGACGCGGTGATCGAAGATCTCGTACGGCAGCACTCGCGGCTGGTCTACCGCATCGCCTATGCCGCGCTCCGTTCACATCACGATGCTGAGGACGCTACGCAGGAAACGTTTCTCCGGGTGCTGCGCTACGGCCGCAAGCTGGCCACAGTGGAAAACCACAAGACCTGGCTGGCGCGTATTGCCTGGCGAGTCGCAGTTGGTCGCAGTCAGCAGCGTGGCCGCAAACGGGAGGTTCCGCTCGAGGATCCGGAGAAACCGGTTGCAGAAGTACCGTCCTCAGACGTACCGGCAGATGCGGCAATGCACGGCTCACAAGTCGGAGAGCGGATGGAACGATTGATTGCGGCGCTGCCCGAGAAGCTGCGTGAGCCGCTGATTTTGTCGGCAGTGGAGGAGATGTCGCCGCGCGAAGTGGCGGCGACGTTAGGAACCAACGAAGCGGCAATACGGTCACGAGTGTTTCGAGCAAGGCAGGTTCTGCGCGAGAAGCTGGCGGGCCAAGTGGACAGGAAGTAGAGGTGGGGAAATGAATCATCGGGACTTGGAGCGGGTTTCGGAGCACGACAAGTTCGACCACGAACTCGACGTAGCGCTGGCGAAGTATGCTGCCGCCGAACCAAGAGCAGGCTTGGAAGAGCGCATCCTGGCAAATCTGCGCGCCGAGCCGGAGCATCATTCTCCTATTCGCGAATGGTGGCGCTGGCCTGCGATCGTTGCATTCGCAGCAATGGTCCTCATTGTCGCTTTGTCGCTGGTGTGGAGATCGGGGCAGCCACGGCTAGACAAAGAAGCTCATCATCCTTCGCCAGCGATTCAAGACAACGCGCACGACGGAACGCAGGTGGCAGTCCATGGCGGGAGCAATCAGCTGCGGACCACGCACGCAGCAGCCGTCAAGAAAACCACGACGCACACTGATCCTCGCTCGTTAGCGGTCGTGGCCGCTGCGCCGCACATGGAGCAGTTCCCTTCGCCGCAGCCGCTGAGCGAGCAGGAACAAATTCTCATGAGCTACGTTGCGAACTTCCAGGATCACGCCACGCTGGTGGCGCGGGCTCGGATGGAGTCGTTGCGGCAGGAAGTAATCGAGGAGGCGAACGACGCTTCACTCGAGCACGAGACTGGGAATTAAGAGAGAAACGAGACGAATAAATAAAGGAGCACGACAATGAATAAAAGACTGGTAGTGGGTCTGATTCTGGTTCTAGGAATGACGTTTTGCAAGGGCGCGACCATCGGGCTGGCGCAAGAGGCCAGCAATCCGCCGGCGAAAGCTGAGGCGCAGGAAGCGCCAAAACCGGTGGAAGCTTACCGCCTCGACTTCTCGGTCAATGAACTGGAAGATGGCAAGCGGATTAACTCGCGGCAGTACTCCATGAACCTCAACGGCAATGACAGCAATGAGGTCAAGATTGGCACGCGAGTTCCAGTCGAGGCTAAGCAGGGCGAGTTCCAGTACCTCGACGTGGGAACGAACATCTTTGGCCGACTTTCGGAACGCAGAGGCCAACTGGAGCTGACCGTGCGCGCCGAGATCAGCAACTTCGCCATCCCAGAACAGGGTCAGGGTCAAAATTCCCATCCTGTCCTGCGGCAGCTGAAAATCAGCGCCAGCACTCTGGCGCTGCTGGGCAAGCCGATGGTGGTGGGCAGCGTGGATGATCCCAACTCCAAGCGGCAATTTCAGCTTGAAGTGACCGTGACCAAGCTGCGGTAGCCGGTATGGCGCGGGCGCCCGCGCCACACCATGCGATCAGCGCCGCCTCGGTTCGTGACCCTGGCTTCTCGATTGTGCCCCGGCTCAGTGGGGTAGGGTGAAACGATCCGCCCGGTGGCGCCTTACTTCATTCATCGGCAAGTCTTGCCGCGTCCTTAAATATCTCCACAAACATTTTTCGCGTGAGCTTCCCCGTCTGCGTATTCTGGTTCGAAGGATGGTACGACGCCAGTAACACCTTACCGTCCGGTAACCGGTAACTGGCGCCATGTTTGAAGAGATAGCGTTGGACGAGGCCGCTCCGCTTGGGGATCAAGTCTCGACGTTTCAGGTAGTTCAGATAGGCGTCAAAGCCGATCCTGCCCAGCGCGACCACTACCTTTACCTTCTTTAATCCCGCGATTTCGCGATCGAGAAAATGCGAACACTCAGCCAGTTCCTGCGGCGTGGGCTTGTTGGCCGGCGGGGCGCAGCGGACCGCAGCCGTGATGTACATATCTTTCAGCATGAGCCCGTCGTTGCGATCGGTGGCGTTGGGTTGGCTGGCAAAGCCGGTTTCGTGCAGCACCGGGAACATGAACTTCCCGGAAGCGTCGCCCGTAAACGGGCGTCCAGTGCGGTTGGAGCCGTGCGCGCCAGGTGCCAGCCCCATGATCAGCACCCGCGCCTCCGCATCGCCGAACCCAGGCACAGGCTTGCCCCAGTACTCGCACTCGCGGTAAGCCCGGCGCTTCTCGCGGGCTACCTGCTCGCGATAAGCAACCAGCCGCGGGCAGCGGGTACAGGCGATCACTTCATGGTTGAGAACTTTGAGCCAGTGGGGTTGGTGAGCGTTCACGTATTTCCCTGCTCAGCGGCCCACCAATTTTTGCAGCTCTTCTGGGTAGCGAGCCCCTTGTACCGCGATCTTTGAGGTTGCGATATCCAGTTGACCGAGGTCATCGGGCGAAAGGTCGACGTTAGCTGCTCCAATGTTTTCCTCGAGTCGATGCAGCTTTGTGGTGCCCGGGATCGGCACGATCCACGGTTTCTGCGCCAGCAGCCAGGCGAGTGCGATCTGCGCAGGTGTCGTTTTCTTCTGTTGCGCAAATCTGCCAACCAGATCTACGACAACCTGATTCGCTTTCCGGTTCTCCGGCGTAAAACGAGGGACTATGTTGCGGAAATCGCTCTTGTCAAACTGCGTATCTTCGCTGATCTTGCCCGTGAGAAAACCCTTCCCCAGAGGGCTGAATGGAACAAATCCGATGCCGAGTTCCTCCAGCGCCGGGATCACTTCGGCTTCAGGTTCTCTCCACCACAGCGAGTACTCGCTCTGCAGTGCGGTGACGGGCTGAACTTTGTGGGCACGGCGGATCGTCTTCGCCGCGGCTTCAGACATGCCGAAGTGCTTCACCTTGCCTTGCTGAATTAGATCTTTCACTGCCCCCGCAGTGTCTTCAATGGGCACTTCGGGGTCCACGCGGTGCTGGTAGAACAAGTCGATGACATCGGTCTTGAGGCGTTTGAGCGATGCCTCAGCGACTTCCTTGATGTGCTCCGCCGGCTGTCTAACCCGGCCTGCTTGCTCGTCTTCGGATCAAATTTGAACCCGAACTTGGTAGCGATCACGACCCGGTCGCGAAATGGAGCGAGGGCCTCGCCCACAAGTTCTTCATTGGCAAACGGGCCGTAGGCTTCCGCCGTATCGAAGAATGTCACGCCACGTTCCACGGCCGCTCGAATCAGCGCGATCCCGTCCTTCTTTTCCACGGCAGGCCCCAAGCCGAAACTCAGTCCCATGCAGCCGAGCCCGAGAGCTGAGACTTCCAGATTGCTTTTTCCAAGTTTGCGTTTTTGCATCACTTCTCCTTATAAGAAGTAGAATTCGGTATCACCCGCCATTGCGCGAGAGAATTTTCAGGCGGCGCAACCGGTGACGATCAGATCATCTGACCGATAACGGCAACGTCTAACTTTGAATAATACTTCTTCACGTCGCTGACTCCGTACTTGGCCCGGAATTTCTCGACCACCGATGACACCTGTCTGGCGTCCGTGAGCGAAGCAACCTTGACTTCAGCCTCCAGACCCCTCGCACCAACGCGAATCGACGGATGCTTAAGCACGTTCTTGTACCATTGCGTATCCGACCCCTGCACCGGCAGGAGGTAGAGCTTGTCATCCTCCGTTACGAACCAAACCGGGATTGAGATGGTGCGTCCTGACTTTCTGCCGGTCACTGTGATCTTAATCTCACGATATCGGGAAAGGCGGTCTCTTAGAGCGTCGCTCTGTGTTGGCATGTGGTCCCTCAATTCCTTAGGTGATCGTCGCCGGATTTATCCTCCAGTTGCTGGCTATTTACTCAGACTTTAGAGAAGCCATGTCGATGGAGAAGCGGTACTTCACATCCGACTTGAGCAGTCTATCGTAGGCTTCATTGACCTTTTGGATCGGAATGACTTCGACATCGGCAGTGATGTTGTGCTTCCCGCAGAAGTCGAGCATCTCCTGAGTTTCGGCAATACCGCCGATGTTCGAGCCAGAAAGACTGCGGCGTCGCGGGATCAAGCTGAAGGCAGCAACAGCGAGAGGCTGTGGCGGCGCGCCGACAATCGTAAGGTTGCCGTCGCGGCGGAGCAGGTTGAGATAGGCGTTGATGTCGTGCTCGGCGGAAACGGTGTCGAGGATGAAATCGAAAGTCTCAGCATGCTTTTGCATCTCGTCGGAGTTACGGGAGACGATGATTTCGTCGGCTCCGAGACGCACCGCATCTTCCTTCTTCTTGGGTGAAGTGGTGAAAACCACTACGTGGGCTCCGAGCGCATGGGCAAACTTCACCCCCATGTGGCCCAGTCCGCCGAGCCCGACCACGCCCACTTTCTTGCCTTTGCCAACACCCCAGCGGCGCATGGGCGAGTAAGTTGTGATTCCAGCGCACAGCAAGGGCGCGGTTCCGGCGAGATTCAGATTGGTGGGCACTCGCAGCACGAACCTCTGGTCCACGACAATACCTTCGGAGTAGCCACCGTAAGTGACATCTCCGAGGTGCTTGTCCGGGGAATTGAAGGTGAGTGTCATGTTCGGACAGAACTGTTCAAAACCGGCCCGGCACTCGGGACACGTGCCGTCGGAGTCGACCATGCAGCCAACCGCAGCGAGATCGCCAGGCTTGAACTTGGTAACGGCGGAGCCGACCTTGGTCACGCGGCCCACAATCTCATGGCCCGGAACAATCGGGTAAACCGTGGGCATGAATTCGCTCCACTCGTTACGCACCGAGTGCAGGTCGGAGTGGCAAATGCCGCAGAACAGGATTTCGATCTGCACGTCGTGTTCGGTTGGTTCGCGCCTCGGGATCGTGCTAAAGACGAGACGCGATGTTGCGCTGGCGGCGGAGTAAGCTTTTGCGTTCGGCATTCAACTTAGATGCTCCGGCCGGTGCTTCGGAATGCAAAACTTGCCATTGTGCAAAAAATACGCCCAGGAACGGTGGGCCTTGGTCGCTGGCGTGAAATCTGTCGTCGGTCGTCAGACAGCGGTCGTCAGGCGTAGCGGCGAAAGCTTGTCATCTTAACGGCTGAACGTTCTTCCGTATCCAATCTAGAATCTGGGGGAAGCGGAATTCGTGGCGCACCATTGAGCCGTTGATGAAATCGTATCCGGCTGCGCCTTCGACCTTGATGTAGAAGCCGTTGCGGCGCAGGAAGACATCGGCGGCGGTGAAGGCTATACGCTTGTTGCCGTCGAGGAAGCCGTGGTTGTTGCCGAGCGACTCCATCAGCGCGGCCGCCTCTTCTTCGAGTGAGTTGTAGTAGCCGGTTTGCGGACGAAAAACGGCGGCCTCAACCGCGCCCTTGTCGCGGACGCCGTGCAGGCCTCCGAACATGTCAATGAGCCGATGCTGCATCTGGTAGACTTCGGCGACCGTCAGGTAATCCGACATTTACTTGGCGAGACGCTCAAGTAGGTCACGGTTGCCGGCCACCGATTGCTCGAAGGCGTCCATCACCTCGCGGCGGACCAGGTGCTGCGACGGAACTACGTTTTTCAAGTAGAACTTCAGCGCTTCCTCCAGAACGTGCCGCTGCGATTGACCATTGCGCTTGGCGACGGCGACGAACTCTTTGTAGAGCTTTGCGTCGATCTCGGGGGTGAACTTCTTGGTGGTGGATGACATCGTCAGCGCCTCTCAAACTCTATTGTAGCTGATCGGCGCGGTGAATCAAGGTCAATCTTGATTTATCAATATCGCAGCGAAGGCTCGCCGCACCTGCGCTCGTGGCGCCCATCCGTCGAAAACCGCGACGTTTGCTGGGGGGGCGCTCTATTTCTTGATGGTCTTGACCACCTCAGTACCGAATCTTGGACGCGCCTTGTGAATGGCGTCTGGATCGACCAAATGTTCGCGGTGGATCAGACCTTGCTCCCTCGCCAACCACTCTCCGTAGCGCTTGCGCATATTCTCTCGGAAAGCCTCCAGCGCCGGGTCTTTGGGTTCACGCTGTGCTCCGATGAACCAGCCAGCACCGTTTGGGACACCTCCGACAGACGCTAGCCCCACTCCCGGCGTAGAAAAGTATTCAACGGAGTCCGTGCTGGTGTACTGACTACGCTTCGGGTTAAAGAGCCTGCTCACAACTGTCAGGAAATCGGTTGGAAAGTGCGCGTAGTTGCCTTCGTTGGCACATAGGATCACGCCCTTGGCGTCCGGCAAGTTCAAATCAATTTTTGTTTTCTTGATCTGCCTGTTAGCCTTCCGAATCAAGTTCTGAGCGAATGGGTCGAGGATGGCGTCCCAGTCGCTTCGGAGTGCCGGCGAGAGGTCGCGGTAGTTGACAGCGGCTTGTCCCACGACAATCAGCTTTCCAGTTCGAAGCCATTCAGAGGTCATAGCCCGAAGTTTGGCAAGGTAGGGTTCGTAGCCCTCCTCGTCCAGCGATTTCAGTTCAAGGACCACGTCAATCGAGAGAGCGGCGGAACGCCGGAAAAGATAGTCTGCTCGCTGCTCGCCGCGGTTTTGGCGGGAGGTATACGCTCGCCGCCGAGTTCCTTGATGAACTCGTCAAATCTCGCCTCAAATTTCTGGCTCATGGGCACTCCTCGTGGCAACCCACGCGGTTGCTGCGCATCGAACAAATCTTTCACTCAAGTATATTCGCCGCCTCCAAAAAGGTCTCCGGCCCCCAACGGCTATCCAGCTCCACCGTTTGACGCTGTCTCCTTCTGTCTTTACACTCAAAGTTAACGCCGTATGAATCCGGTTGGGTTCCGCTTGCTCGACGGAGCCTCCGAGTTCAGCGACTTGTGAAAGGCAAAACGTGAGCCCCACAGAAACCACCGACGCGGCCAAAACGGAAACGAACAAGAAAGACATCAAGCGCGAGATCTCGGTTGAGATCCCGGCCGCGGAAGTTGCCCGCGAGACCGAGTTGCAGATTCAGCGCTATCAGAAGAGTGCGCGGCTGCCGGGATTTCGGGCTGGGCATGTGCCGGCTTCCATCATCAAGCAGCGCTTTGGCGATGGGCTTAAGAACGATGTGGCCGAGGCTTTGATCCCGAAATACTTTCGCCGGGAAGCTGAGAAGCTAGGGCTGATTCCGGTATCGCAGCCTCGCGTTACCGATCTGCACATTCATGACGGGGAGCCGCTCACGTTCAAGGCCTCGTTCGAAGTGCTGCCGGAGATTCAGGTCGAAGGCTACAAAGATCTGCGCGCCGACAAGGCGGAGATTGCCGTTACCGACGAAGAGATCGAGCAGGCGCTCACCAGCGTGCGCGAGCAGCATGCTGCCTACACTACCGTGGAAGGACGTCCGCTGGCCGAGGGCGACTTCGCCCAGGCTTCCATGGACGGAAAGCCCAAGGATGGTCAAGACGTCGCCGAGGCCAAAGCGAATCCCGTACACATGGACGACGTGCTGATCGAGATCGGCGGCAAGAACACTGTGCCGGAATTCACGCAGCACCTCACCGGGGCATCTTCTGGAGATGAGCGCACCTTCGACGTCAGCTATCCCGCAGACGCGCCCGACAAGCGGCTGGCCGGCAAAACTTTTGTCTACACGGTGAAGGTGAATGGCATCAAGCAGAAGAGCCTGCCCGAGCTGAACGACGACTTCGCCAAGGAGTTGGGCGAGTTCACCAGCCTGGACGCGGTTCGCAAGCAGATCCGCGACAATATGGAAGCTGAGAAGCGCCACACGGCCGAGCATGCGGCGAAAGACAAGCTGGTGGCCGAACTGGTGAAGCGCAACGATTTTGAGGTGCCGGAGTCTTTGGTCGACCGGCAGATTGATCTGCGCCTGGAGCGTGGACTTCGGGCTCTAGCGGCGCAGGGCATGAAGATGGAAGACTTGAAGAAGATGGACCTGCCCCGGTTGCGGGCCGGACAGCGGGAGCAGGCGGTGCACGATGTGAAGTCTTCCCTGCTGCTGGAACGGATCGCGGATCTCGAGAAAATCGAGGTCAGCGACGAAGAAGTGCACCGGGAGGTGGAAGCTCTGGCCAAACAGTCCAAACAAACCTCGGAAGCGGTACAAGCTCGTTTGACACAAGATGGGGGCCTCGATAGAATCCGGAATAGAATCCGCAGCGAGAAGACCCTCGATTTTCTGTATCACCAGTCCGCGTAAATCGAAAGAAAGACGCGGACCACTTTCGACCCTCCCCGAGAAAAGTAAGAGCTAGTACGGGGCGGAGTGTGGCAGGTGAACGTGAAACCAAATGATCCGCAATCAATGTTAGTACCGATGGTCATCGAACAGACCGGGCGGGGCGAACGCGCCTACGACATTTATTCCCGGCTGCTCCGCGATAACATTATTTTCATAGGCACGCCGATTGACGACAACATCGCCAACCTGGTGATTGCGCAAATGCTGTTTCTGGCCCAGGAAGATCCCGAGAAAGACATTCAGCTTTATGTCAACTCTCCGGGGGGCTCGATCACGGCCGGCATGGCCATCTACGACACCATGCAGTACGTGAAAAATGACGTCATGACGCTGTGCGTGGGTCAGGCGGCCTCGATGGCCGCTTTGCTTTTGGCGGCGGGCGAGCCCAAGAAGCGGCTGGCGCTGCCGAACTCGCGCATCCTTATCCATCAGCCTTCGATGGGAGGGTTGTCGGGTCAGGCCACCGACATTGACATCCACGCGCGAGAGATTCTCCGCATGCGGGAGATTACTAACCAGTTACTCTCCAAGCACAGCGGGCAAAAGCTCGATAAGGTGGAAAAGGACGTGGAGCGCGATTTCATCATGAACGCGCAGCAGGCAAAGGAATATGGAATCATAGATGACATCATCTACAAGCCGGTAAAAGCGGTAGGATAGGCCTTCGCGGTTGCATAGTACCGAGTCCCGAGTCCCAAGTACCGAGCAAATCACTCAGTACTCGCAACTCGGTACCTGGTACTCGGTACTAAAATTAAGGAGTAGAGCCGAGTGAAAACCAAGTCGGGCTCCGACGAGATTCTGCGCTGTTCGTTCTGCCACAAATCGCAGGATGCCGTAGCCAAACTCATCTCGTCGCCCAGTGACTATCCCCGCGCCTATATTTGTGACGAGTGCGTGGCCGTCTGCAACTCCATCCTGGAAGACGACCGCACGGCCACCCCTCAGACCGCCGCGCCCAACCAACTGCCCAAGCCGCAGGAAGTCAAGACCTTCCTCGATGAATATGTGATCGGGCAGGAGCAGACCAAGAAGAAGCTGGCGGTCGCGGTTTACAACCACTACAAACGCATCTTCATGAACCGGCAGAAGACGAACGATGGCATCGAACTGAGCAAGTCGAACATTATGCTCATCGGTCCCACCGGCACCGGCAAGACGCTGCTGGCGCAGACTCTGGCCCGGATGCTCGACGTGCCCTTCGCCATTGTCGATGCGACCACGCTCACTGAGGCCGGCTATGTGGGCGAGGATGTCGAGAACATCATCCTCAAACTGCTGCAGGCCGCCGAGGGCGATGTAAGCCGCGCCCAGACTGGCATCATCTATATCGATGAGATCGACAAGATCGGGCGCAAGGACGAGAATCCGTCGATCACGCGCGATGTTTCCGGCGAGGGCGTGCAGCAGGCCCTGCTGAAGATTCTGGAAGGCACCATTGCCAATGTTCCGCCGCAGGGCGGACGCAAGCATCCTCACCAGGAATTCACCCCCGTCGACACCACCAACATCCTCTTTATCTGTGGCGGGGCGTTTGTGGGCCTGGAGAAGATCATTGGAAGGCGCGTGGGGAAGAAGTCGCTCGGCTTCCGCACCGGCGAAGAAGCGGAAAAGGAAGACCTCGCCGTCTCGCGCAAGCGCAACTTCGAACTGTTGAGCGAAATCCAGCCGGAAGATTTGATCAAGTTTGGCTTGATTCCGGAATTCGTCGGACGGCTGCCGGTGGTGGGCATGCTCGAAGATCTGGACGAGTTTGCTCTGATCGAGATCCTCACTCGCCCCAAGAATGCCATCGTCAAGCAGTACCAGCGCCTGTTCGAGTTCGAGAATGTGCGCCTGAAGTTCAACGACGAGGCCCTGCGCGCCGTCGCCCGCCAGGCCATGGCCCGCAAAGTGGGCGCCCGCGGCCTGCGCATGATTCTGGAAGAGCTCATGCTCGACCTGATGTTCCAGTTGCCCAGCCAGAAAAAGCTGAAAGAGTTTGAGGTCACGCGCGAGATGGTGGAGAAACGCAGCGCTTCCGTGGCCACGTTGGAGAAGGCCGGGTAGTAAAAGAGTAGTAAACTGTTAGAGCATGGCAGTTGGTGGCAGCACGGCACGGCGATTGTCGTTTGGCACGAGTGATTCCATGCGCGTCATTCCACACGAACCCGGGGAGATTGAGTGACCACATCCAAGGAAAAATTCGAGAGCAAGAAGCTGCCCATGATGCCCATCCGGGACGTGGTCATCTTTCCTTTCATGATGACGCCCTTCGTGGTGGGCCGCGAGTCCAGCGTGCGCGCCCTGGAAGAGGCTCTGGCGGCGGACAAGAAGATTTTCCTGGCCACCCAGCACGATGCTTCCATCGACGAACCCAAGTCCAACGAGATCTACCAGGTCGGCACCATCGTCAACATCGTGCAGAGCCTGAAGCTTCCCGACGGCAACATCAAGGTTCTGGTCGAGGGCATTGAACGCGGCCGGCTTCTGCAGGCCACCGACGCCGACGGCTACATGCAGGCGAACGTTCGCGTGGCTCGCTATCCGGTCGAGATGAATGCGCAGATCGAAGCCGGCATGCAGCGTGTGACCACGCTGTTTGAGCAGTATGTGAAGCTTTGCCAGGCGCTCAACTACGAGACCATGATCTCGGCCGTGCGCATGGAAGATCCGGCCAAGCTCACCGACATCATCGCCGCAAACCTGCAGCTTTCCATCGAAGAAAAGCAGGAACTGCTGGAAATTTTCGATCCCTCGGAACGCCTGAACCGCATTGCCGACGTGCTCGATGTGGAGATCGAAAAACTTAATGTGGATCGCACCATCCAGTCGCGGGTCAAGCGGCAGATGGAGAAGGCGCAAAAAGAGTATTACCTCAACGAGAAGATCAAGGCGATTCAGAAGGAACTGGGCCGCGGCGAGAAAAGCGAATTCGACGAACTGAAGAAGAAGGTCGAAGCCGCGGGCATGCCGAAGGAAGTCAAAGAAAAGGCGCTGCAGGAGTTGAAGAAGCTGGAAGCGATGCCGCCCATGTCGGCCGAATCCACGGTTTCGCGCAACTACCTCGATTGGCTGCTGGCCGTGCCGTGGAAGAAACGCTCGAAGGAAATCCGCAATATTTCGCGCGCCGAAAAAGTTCTGAACGAAGATCATTACGGCTTGGAGAAGATCAAGGAACGCATCCTCGAATTTCTCGCCGTGCGCCAGTTGGTGAAAAATCCCAAGGGCTCGATACTTTGTTTCGTTGGCCCTCCGGGTGTAGGCAAGACTTCGCTGGGCATGTCGATCGCGAAGGCCACCGGGCGCAAGTTCGTGCGCATGTCGCTGGGCGGAGTGCGCGATGAGGCCGAAATTCGCGGCCACCGGCGCACATACATCGGCGCGTTGCCGGGACAGATTATTCAGATGATGAAGAAGGCCGGCACCAAGAATCCGGTCTTTATGCTGGATGAAGTCGACAAGATGTCGATGGACTTCCGCGGCGACCCGTCGGCGGCGCTGCTCGAAGTGCTCGATCCCGAACAGAACTATATGTTCGTCGACCACTACCTCGACGTCGAGTATGACCTGTCGCAGGTTTTCTTTGTAGCGACCGCCAACGTGATGCACACCATCCCTCCGGCGCTGCAGGACCGCATGGAAGTGCTGCGGCTGCATGGCTACACCGAGCAGGAAAAGCTGGAGATTGCGAAACAGTTTCTGGTGAAGAAGCAGATGCTGCAAGCGGGCCTGTCGGAAAAGAATGTGAAGTTCACCGACGACGCCATCACCACGCTCATCCGCGCCTACACCCGCGAAGCGGGAGTGCGCAATCTGGAGCGTGAAATCGGCAATGTCTGCCGCAAGGTCGCGCGCAAGGTAGTGAAAGAAGGCGAAAATTATACGGTCGCCGTCACCGGCGAGAATGTTACCGACTTCCTGGGCGTGATCAAGTTCCGCGACACGCTGGCGCACGAGAAGAGTGAAGTGGGATTGGTCACCGGCCTGGCCTGGACCGAAGTGGGTGGCTCCATCCTAAGCACCGAGGCCACGGTGGTCGATGGCAAGGGCAAGCTGACGCTGACCGGCAAGCTCGGCGACGTGATGCAGGAGTCGGCGCAGGCCGCGCTGTCATATGTCCGCTCACGCGCCAACCGTCTCGGCCTGAATCGCGATTTCTATCGCAACCTCGATCTGCATGTACACGTGCCGGAAGGAGCCATCCCGAAGGATGGGCCGTCAGCCGGAATTACGATTGCCACCGCGATTGCAAGCGCGCTCAGCAAGATTCCCGTTCGGCGCGATCTTGCCATGACCGGCGAAATCACGCTGCGCGGCAAAGTGCTTCCCATCGGCGGGCTCAAAGAGAAGCTGCTTGCTGCGCACCGCGCTGGACTCTTCGAAGTGATCCTGCCGCGCGACAACGAAAAGGATTTGGCTGAGGTTCCGGAAAATCTGCGCACCGCCATGAAACTGCACTTCGTGGATACGATGGACCAGGTACTGCAAATTGCGCTGGTGTCTCCACTGCCCTCGCTGCACGAGGAAGAGTCTGCGCAGCCGATCGCGCCTCTGACCTCGAGCACGGGGGATAGCCCGGCGGCGCATCAGTAAGCTGCTACGCTGTGCCGATCATTAGCCCTTGTCATCCTGAGCGGAGTTGCCGTGCGCGATAGCGGACGACAACGTAGTCGAAGGACCCCTTACAACTTAATGTCACAAGAGACTCGTCCGGGAGTTTCCGTCGCGAACCCGGACCGCACCGTGAGAACTCCCTGCTGAGCTGATTTCGGCACTGGCGTGAAAGGGGTGCTTCGACTTCGCGAACCCTCCGCTCCGCTCAGGATGACATCTCGGTGGGAGCTGTCTGATCGTCCCTATTTCCCGCGACGCGTTACAATAGGGAATTCTTATGGTGTCCACATCCAACCAGAGCCAGATTGCATTTGAAAATGGGCCAGAGTTGCCTACGGACGAAGCTCAAGTCCGGACCACGGGAATACTGCCTTCGCAGGACATCAGCAACCTGATCGCGCGTGGGCACATCTCCGCCACCCCCGCGGTGAACCCCGACCATATCCAACCGGCGAGTCTCGACTTGCGCCTGGGTGACATGGCGCATCGCGTGCGCGCGAGTTTTCTGCCGGGACCGAACAGCACGGTTGAAGCCAAGATCAAAGAACTCCGGATGACGCGGGTCGACCTTACCGGAGCGCCCGTATTCGAAAAAGATTGCGTTTACATCATTCCTCTGGTGGAGGAGTTGAACCTGCCGGAAAACATTTCCGGGAAAGCCAATCCCAAGAGCACGACCGGCCGCCTCGACATTTTCACGCGCCTGATCACGGATTACGGCACCGAGTTCGACCGCGTGCCGCCGGGATATAAAGGCAAGCTGTACGCCGAGGTCGTTTCCCGCACATTTACGGTTGCGCTGCGCGCGGGGATGAGGCTGAGCCAGCTGCGTTTTGTGCAGGGCAATCCGGTCGCCGGCGACCGCACGATCCGAGAGCTGAATCAAGAAGAACCACTCGTTTACATGGACGAGGAAGAGAGTCCGGGTAAGGCGCGGCTGCAGCGGGGGCTGAGAATCACCGTCAATCTGGAAGGCGCAGAGCCAGGGGAAATCATCGCCTATAAGGCGAAACGCTATGCTCCGGCCATTGAACTGGACAAGATTAATCATTATGCGCCCGAGGAATTCTGGGAAGTCCGTCATCAGAATGCGAGCAAGAATCTGATTCTCGAACCGGGAGACTTCTACATTCTCGCCTCACGGGAAAGAGTGCGTGTTCCTCCTGACTTCGCGGCGGAGATGGTTCCCTTTGATCCCGCGGATGGCGAGTTCCGAATTCACTACGCAGGATTCTTCGATCCTGGCTTTGGATATGGTTCCAGCGACATCAAGGGAACGCGCGCGGTGCTTGAAGTTCGGGCGCACGAAGTTCCGTTCCTGATGGAGCACGGGCAGCTTGTGGGGCGCCTGAACTATATGCCTCTGTTGTCGCGGCCCGACAAGATTTATGGCACGAATATAGGATCATCGTATCAACACCAGGCGCTTACCTTGAGCAAGCAGTTTCGCCGCGCATAGCCTCTTGCAGTTCCCGCCGCCGCAATGCACACTGAATCATGTGCACTGGGAACCGAGAACTGGGGACTGAGAACCCCGCATGAGGGTTCTCGCCCGATTTCTGGCGGCGGCCACCGAGCCCGCCCATTTCCCTGCCCCCGGCCTGCCCGAGGTCGCTTTTCTCGGGCGGTCGAATGTGGGCAAATCCAGCGTGATCAATACGCTGATCGGCGACAAGATCGCCCGCACCAGTTCCACGCCGGGGCGCACCCGCAGCATCAACTTCTTCGAAGTACGCTGGCCGGGAAAGCCGCGGCCCGAGGTCATCTTCGCCGATCTTCCGGGCTACGGTTACGCCAAGCTCTCCCGCGAGATTTCGCAGGAGTGGCCCAAGTTCATCGAGCCCTACCTCAACGAGCGGCCCACGCTGGCGTTATGTCTGGCGTTGGTGGATGTGAACGTGCCACCGCAGGCGAGCGACCGCCAGCTCTTGGATTTTCTGAATGCCTCGGGCCGCGATTTTCTCGTGGTCGCGACCAAGAGCGACCGGCTCTCCAACAATCAACTGGGCAATGCGCTGAGAAGTCTGGCAGATGCATATCCAACCGCGACGGTGATTCCCTTCTCGGCGAAAAGCGGCACCGGACGGGATGAGGTATGGAACAGGATACGGCAGTCGGCGGCGGAATTTCCTCCCTTCCAATCCTGAACTCTTCTCCTTCAGAGACTGCCCCTTACCTTGGTAACAACCAGCCGGCTGTCCCAATAAGTTTCCCGTGCGAAATCCCCGATAGATACGACAGAGGTGCATTCGCAACCGGAGCCCGGGCGTAGGTTGCCGTCGAGGGAATGCGGATAAGCGAAAACGAGTGCTATGTCCGATGAAAACGATGCCGGTGCGGCATATCTGGCTGCCTTGAGGCAATCCACCGCGCCTCAGGCCACCGGTACCGCGCCGGCGCGCGCGTCCGAAGCCCCGCGGTCTGCTCGAGCCAACGGCGTGAGCCCGCTTGCCAAGAACTCCCCCATCGTGGAGAAGCGCAGGAGCCCCCGCTACCGCTGCCAGGGCAGCGCCCACTTACGGCAAGTCGACACCGACGTGGCGACCTGGGCCACGTTCACCGACATCAGTCTGCACGGGTGCTACGTGGAGGCGACGGCCACCTATCCCACCGGCATCGTGCTCAACCTGAAGCTCGAGGCCGACGGCTTCCGCATCGAGGCCACCGGAGAGGTGCGCGTGGTCTACCCAAACCTGGGCATGGGAATCTCCTTCACCAGAATATCGGAGGAGGATCGCGAGCGATTGCGCGAACTGGTGCGCTCGGCCTCGCGGCCTTCGGTCATCCTGAAGTCGCAAATTGCACAGAATACCCCGTCGATTCTGCCAGCCGGCAGCTCGCCCCATGTTGCCCGTCCGGACTCCGCACTGCAGGCGATGAAGGACTTCTTCGAAGATCGCCAGATGATGAGCCGGGACGAGTTTTTTCGGATTCTGCGAAAAAGCCAGTAGCGGGTCCATGGTTCGCGGTTCATGGTTTTTCCAGCCGCGTCATCCTGCCCGCCCCCGAATATTCCTCTGGTTGCTATGATGAAAGCATTATGGCGGAATACCTCATCACGGGCATCGGCGGCTTTATTGGATCATCCCTGGCGCGGGAACTTTTGCGGCGTGGCCAGCAAGTTCGCGGAGTCGACAACTTCTCGACAGGCAAGCGGGAAAATATCGCACCCATCCTAGGGCAGATCGATTTTCGCGAGGCCGACATCCTTGACCTCGACGCGATGAAGCGGGCTTGCGCCGGAATGGACTATGTTCTGCATCAGGCCGCAATTCCGTCGGTGCCGAAATCTGTGCTGGACCCGATCGGAAGCAACCGGGCGAACGTGGATGGCACGGTCAATATGCTGGTTGCCGCGCGCGATGCCAAAGTGAAGCGGGTGATCTATGCGGCGTCGTCGTCGGCCTATGGCGATACGCCGACCTTGCCCAAACACGAGGGCATGACTCCGGACCCGATTTCTCCCTATGCCGTGGCCAAGCTGGCCAGCGAGCGTTACATGATCTCGTTCTACCGTTGTTATGGACTGGAAACTGTGTCCCTGCGCTACTTCAATATCTTTGGTCCACGGCAGGATCCCTCGTCGCCTTACTCGGGTGTACTGGCGAAGTTCATCACGCAGATGTTGAATGGCCAGCAGCCCACGATCTTTGGCGACGGCGAGCAGAGCAGGGATTTCACCTACATCGATAATGCAGTCGAGGCCAACCTGCTGGCCTGCCATGCTCTCGCGGCGCAAGTGGCCGGCAGGGTGTTCAATGTGGCGACTGGCCGGCGGGTCACACTCAATGAAACCTTCAAGCTTCTGCAGGCGTTCACGTCCTACTCCGGTTCCCCGATCTATGGCACAGAGCGCAGCGGCGACATCAAGCATTCGCTGGCCGACATTTCAGCGGCCGAGCAGCATCTCGGCTATAAGCCTAAAGTGAATTTTGAAGACGGCCTGCGGCGGACGGTGGAGTGGTATCGCAGTTCGCGCTCGTAGCTTCCGGCTTCGGCTTCGGGCTTCGGGCTTCGGGCTTCGGGCTTCGGGCTTCGGGCTTCGGGCTTCGGGCTTCGGGCTTCGGGCTTCGGGCTTCGGGCTTCGGGCTTCGGGCTTCGGGCTTCGGGCTTCGGGCTTCGGGCTTCGGGCTTCGGGCTTCGGGCTTCGAAGACTCCTAATTCCTCTGGTTGAACGATCAAGTGCCTCCCAAGGTTCGCTTCGCGAATGTGACGCCAGCGCAGCATCTGCACTCCCCACAAGAGCCGAAGCCCGAAAGCCGAAGCCCGAAGCCCGTCATTACGTTGGTTATCTACGGCAGCATTACGGACATAGCTAGAGTGAAGGCATGACACTCTCGTCGATGGTAGTTTCGCGTGACTGGCAGGAAGTCAGTGTTCTGGAATGCATTCTCGGCGGCTTGCACATGGATGTGGCCGTGGAGAGCGAACCGCAACGAGCTTTGTCCCGGCTCAGCAACTCCAAGATTGATGCGCTGATTGTCGACTGTGACCTGAACGGCACCGGGCAATTCTTTCGCGAGCTGCAGCGGGAAGTTCCGCGCGCCAGTACCGTGCCTCTGGTGATCATGGGCGGGCATCAGGGCAAACACGACATGGAAGGAACAGGGGCGATGTTTGCCTTCGACAAGCCGATCTCGGTGGAACAGGCGGTGCGCACGCTTTCTGCCGCGCGCAACATGATTCTTGATGGACGCTTGCGTTATCACCGGGCCGGGCTGGAAGTGCCGGTGACTCTGAGCACCCGCAAGCAAAAGAGGGCGGGCGCCCAGCTGATCAATCTGAGCCAGGGCGGACTGCAGGTGCGCGTCGAGGATGGATTCGATGCCAGGGAAGCGTCGCGGGTATCGTTCGACCTGCCGGGAATCAAGTGTGGCGTAAAGGCCGAAGTGGAAGTGGCCTGGTCGGACAAGCGAGGAAATGTTGGCATTCGGTTTGTAAAGATGCCGGCGGAGATGAAACACACTCTGCGGCTTTGGCTGGCGCAGCAGTACTTTGCAAACTAAGGGAAGGCAGTTCTCGGTTCTCAGTTCTCTGTTTCTAGTTTCCAGTTTCCGGAGCCTGAGTGCTAACGGAAGCGGCCTGCTCCGTCCTTTTCTTGCTCTTCCAGACTCGAAGCTGCCTGCGCCAGGCGAGCGCCCACGCTTGCCCCTCCGAACACCGCAAACACAGCCCAATAGGCAAGCACGACGAACCCCGCGGCTCCCGAAACGGTTCCCAGAGTGAGCGGCCAGGGCGGAAGTTCGTGGGCAATGGAGAGAAAAATCAGGGAGAACAGCAGCACCCCTGCGGTCACGACGAGACTATCGACCAGCCAGGCGAGGGTACGGCCAGAGATCGGACGGGACAACCAGTTCTGCTGCGCGGCCAGGTCGTAGTCAGGGCTGGCAAGATCCTCTTCGGGGTGCTGGTGTAGGACATCTTCCCGCCGCGTAAAGCTCGGCTCCAAGGCGATCGGGGGACGCGGCGGAGATGACAGTGTTAGCCCATCGCTTTCCGGCGACAGAGTCTCCTCCCGCGCAATCGAGACGACCGAGGCCCCGAAGATCGAGCGGGGATGGGCAGCGTCGCGGGCAACCGCATCCAACAGGTTGGAAAAGATCCACTCGTCGATTTGATGACTGGCGCGGGGGGGCAAGTCCACAAAGCGGATGCCGCACTGTCCCGAAGAACTGGCCCACGTGACCTCTCCGTGGGTTTCTACGCGCACGCGGGGAAACCTCAACTCAAAGCGCAGCCGGACGCGCTGCTGCGGACGCAGCGGAGCGACCGCTTGCACGGCCGCACCCTCGCTATTGAGGTTGCGGATGATTCCGCCGTTGGCTTCGTCGAGCGTGACGTAAGTCAACGTGCGCAGTTCATGCCGGTAGTGGGTGCGTGTCTGCCGCGCGGGAAAAGATACTGCTTGCATACTCTCCGCCAGAAATGGCTCGGATGGGGCCCAGTTCTTCAGATTCTAGGTTCTGGCGGACACGGGCTGGCAGTAACTTGGTTGGTTCGGGAGCAGGCCCTGGAAGGTCAAGGGCCGTCTGCGGCCGGCCTGGCGGTGCCAAGAAGGATGAGCTCTTGTAAGCAAACCTGAGCAAAGAGCAGTGGCGGACTCACGCTTAGAAATTCACTTCCGATGCTGGGGGAGGGTATGTCACGATTTCCACCTTGTGAAACGATTCAAAGGTTACTTTTTGCGTGCCCGCGACTAAGGGAAGCTGATACTCGAATGTAGTTTCGTACTTGCGTTCGACCCCCAAATAGTGGTTTTCAAAGCGCCACGTCTTCACATTCTCCGCCGCTGCGCCCTTGAGCATCGGATGACCGGACACCACCTCGACGTTCGTCGGTTCCTGAGCATACGCCGGTAAAGTGAACGTCAACTTCACGATTCCTTCAATACGTGCTTGGCGCGCCAGTGGTGGATACCTCGGTATGTTTGCTGAGGTCAGTACAGGCTCGCTCTGCGCTGCCATCATTATGGAGGAAGCGGCTATTAAACAAAGCAGGGTACGAATGCGCTTGGTCATCCGGGAAGCTCCGCAACGATTGTAAACCCTGGCCTGATTTTACCGACCTAAGCAGCGATTCATCTGATCAGCCACGATTAGTCTTCTCTCGCCCCCAGCAGGATTTCGCGTACGGAGCGTTCCGATGCCAGCAAGACCTTCACTACTTCAAAGACTATAGCCGTGGCATAGGTGACGGCGATCCAGACGCAGACCTCTTCGATGGGCAGGCCGGACCAGGCGCCAATAAAAAGTCCGATCATCTGGCGGTGCTGGAAGTTCCACCAGTTGTAAGGAACGGCCAGAGTCACTTCCCAAAGCAGGCTCACGAGCACCATAAAGAAAAGAGTGAGGCTGAGGGCACGCCAGTTAATGAAGCGCCGCGCCACCGGGAAAAAACTGACGGCTGGAGCCAGAGCCCCGACAACGAGAAATGTGAAGTAGCCGGGGAAACCTGCCTGGTCTTCCGGTAGGGCGAAACGCTTCTTATAGAACCATGCCGCGCCAATCAAGACCAACGCAAGAATCAGAGACGCGGGATGAAATTGCAACAGCCGCCGCATGTTTCTGGCTTCGCCCGGATAGTCGGGCACGTTGTAGGCGGCCAGCCAGAACTCCCCCAGCCACACGTACAAGAGAAGAACCGCGAGAAAACCCGTCAGATAGAAAACGTACTCTTCGACGGGAACCGGCGTGCCAAGTGCCGGAGCGGATATCCCAAGTGTCGCTCTCGCGTTGGGATAGTCGAAGAACCATTGAGCAAAAACGAAATCGAGCAGGCAGCCAAACGGAACGAGAATGGCGATCGTCCACCAGAAAGCGCGCTGCGGAATGTGCAATCCCTCGCTGGGCAGGAACCACACGGCGATGAACGTGATGGGTAGGATAAACAGCAAAAGGCTCACCGTGTAGCCGTAAGGCGTGGCGCTCTGATTGACCGGCATGGGCGGGACGGGGGAGTCAACGGTGTGGAGCGTGAGGGCTGCCGGGATCGCGATCATCGCCAGCATGGCAACGACGATCCCGGCGCAGACAGTTGGATTTGGCATTCCGTGGGAGCGGGGTGCAGGCATGAGCGGCCTCCGGTTGCGATGGAACTCGCTGAAACGCAAAGCATTTTACGCTGGTTTCAGAGAACCCCGCGGGGAAACGGCAGACTGTCCGGAAGTTGGAAAACGGGAAGCATGGAACTTACTAAAGACCATGGCCAACAGGGCATGTCCGCATTATTGCAAGTGGGGGGAAATCCCGTTAACTTACTGTTAAACCCAGCAAAAACCGGGCTAAAAGGGAGCTGCATCCTGGTGCTGGGAATGGCGGAAACAGGCTAAGCCAAGTGGTTAATTGACAGGACATCTGGGGATGCCCACACTTCTAATGGGGCAGACTGGCCGTCCAGCGGGCAATGGCAACGATTCCCACCAAACCGACGATCGACGTTGACGCCAGGCTGGGCGGGTCACGGGTACCGTCGTGGCCTCTGGGGCGCAGTGCTTATACGCCAGAGCAATCCGCTTTCCCTGACGTTCGCGAGTTGCGGCCATCCGGCGGCGATGCTCTGCAAGCTCTTCTGGCATTTTCTGCGCTGCATCAGCAGGTGCGGCAGCGGCGCGCACTGGCCTCCCGGCACCATGGATTCGACACCGTTGCGCGGGCGACCGAGTTCGAAGCGAGCGAGCAATTCGTTCTGGACGAAGTGCTGCAACTCGTGGCAGAGCGAGCCATCGCCATCACCGGAGCCGACGGTCTAGGCATCGCCCTGGCGGAAAACAACGAAATTGTTCTGCGCGCATCGGCGGGCACGATCAAGCCGGATGTGGGCCAGCGCATTCAGCGCGACTCTGCTTTCTCCGGAGCATGTTTTCGCACAGCGCAGATTATCCGATGCGACGATACCGAGACCGATGACCGGGTAAACCTCTCCGCGTGCCGGCAACTGGGCGCGCGATCTATGGTTGCCGTGCCCTTGTGCGGGCGTCGGCGCGTGATCGGCGTGCTGGAAGCATTCTCGGCCGATCCCTTCGGCTTCAACGACAGCGACGTGGGCAGCCTGGAACTGTTGGCGGAACTGATTCTAGGGGCGCTCAAGCCAGAGGATGAAGACCGCTTCGCAGAATCGGCGGAAGTAGCGGAGGCGGAACTGACCGCGCCTGCCGTTTCGGCTCCGGCATTTCCGCTGACTGAAGACGTCTCTCCAGACAAGGTCACAGCGGTGGCCGAACTCGCGCAACCTGTCGTGGCCGAAGCTGAGCCATCGGCTGCGGAAAATCCAGTAGGGACTGTCGCTCCTGTGTCGGCACAGGTATCGCTGCCGGAACTGAGATCGGCACCGGAGGAAGTCGTAGAAGTACTTGCCTCCGAAGCTACGGAACCTGAAACTTCTCCCAATCACCATCCCGGCAGCGTCCTGGTGTTAGTGCTGGTGGTCGTCTGCGCGCTGCTGGGTGGCGCGCTGTGGTGGAAGCTGAACAATGCGCAGCTCAGTCAGGTAATGGTGCGGCCTGAAGCGAAGATCACGAAACCGGCAGCGACTGGGGCCAAGCAGCCGGCGGCGAAAGCCTCCACTCCCGCTTCAATCACTCCATCGAGCACAAGTCCGGATGGGCAAGCGAATTCGGCTACGGCCGATATGAATGCACCAACTGACACCGGCGCTGCCAGCGTCACTCCGCAACAACTGTCGAAGCTGCCGCGCGTCACGGGAATCCGGCATTGGTCCTCTGCCGATTCCAGCACGGTCGTTCTCGACCTGGAAGATCAGGTGCAATACGAGGCGCATCGCCTGACTGGTCCCGACCGTATCTACTTTGATCTGCACGATACGGCGCTGGCCGCCGAGCTTGAGGGAAAGACGATCGACATTGGTGACGCGCTGCTGGCACGGGTTCGCGTGGCCCAACCGAGCTCCGGTTTGACCCGCGTAGTGCTCGAAACCAAGGGCAACTCGAACTTTTCCGTCAGCCTGGAGCCGAATCCCTATCGTCTCGTCGTCCAGGTGAGGAAGCTCGGCGCCAATCCCGCGGCGCAAGTGAATCTTTTCCCCGGAGCCGAGGAGAAAGAAAAGCTCGCCATCGTGATTCCTCCGCCTACGCGCGACGACTTGCAAATGCGGGCGCACATGCCCAAGATGCGCATCGTCGTGGATGCGGGCCACGGCGGCTGGGACCTGGGCACCGTGGGCCGGCGCGGCTTGCTGGAAAAAGATCTGGTGTTGGAGATCGCCCAACGGCTCGGCAAGCTGCTCGAGAGCCGCCTGGGCGCAGACGTCATTCTCACCCGCAACGACGATAATTACATCCCGCTCGACGAACGCGCGGGCATGGCGAACCAGGCGCAGGCGGATCTGTTTATCTCCGTCCACGCCAACTATAGCGACCTGCCTTCAGCGCGCGGCGTGGAAACGTACTACACGAATTTCTTCTCGGCGCCGAATGCGAAAGACCTCGAGACCCGGGACAAAGGAACCGGCGCCAGGAATGCGACGGCGGCGACGCTCTCGCCAGCGGATCTGCACGAAAAGATCGAACAATCGCGGCGGCTGGCGGCTAGCGTGCAGCGCTCGCTCTACGGAACTTTGTCGGTGCAAAATCCGGGACTGCGTGACCGGGGCGTGAAAGAGGCTTCCTACGTGGTTCTCACCGAGACGGCAATGCCGGGAATTCTGGCGGAAGTTTCCTTCGTCAGCAGTCCCACCGACGAGCAAAAGCTGCGCAGCGACGGCTACCGCGAGCAGATCGCCGAAGCGCTGTATAAGGGCATTGCGCGGTATGCGGCTGGGTCGCGCGGCGTGAAGGTGGCTAGCGCCGTGAAGTAGTGGCGAGTTGCGAGTACCGAGTACCGGGCAAAAACCGGGAAGGGCGCGACTTTCAGAGGCTGCGGAAAAAGTCCATCAACGTACCTCAGCGGCTAAAGCCGGCTCTCAAAACAGAGCCCTTAACGCAGCGCTGGAAGCGCTGCTCCACCCCAAACCAGAGTTTTTCCGCAACACTTCCAGTCGTCCCAATTCGGCCACACAGAATGAACATGGCTTTAGCCGCTGAGGCGCTCGCGCGTTGACCACCGGGCTTCGCCCGGTCGAACAGCCGAGAGCCTGCCCTGCGCTTGTGGAAGGGGCGGCTGTCCCCACATGAATCGGCTGGATTTCAGGATCAGTTCCCTGCCGGTACGCCGCCATATTTCTGCAGCCACTTTAGTTCTTCCCGCACTTTGATCTTGCCGTGCCAGGGATTCTTGTCGAGGCTATGGCCTTCGCCGGGGAAGATCAGGAGCTTGTTGGGAATGCCCAGCGAATACAGCGCGTGCTCGAGCAAGTAATCTTCGAGCACGGCGACGCGGATGTCGTCGGCGCCAGCCACCATGTGCGTGGGCGTGCGGACTTTGTCGATCTGGAAGATGGCGGCTTCGTCGTGATAGCGCTGCTGGGCTTCCCAGGGGCGGCCGCCGAGGAAGTAGGCGTCGTCCAGGGTGGTGTCGTCGTTGCCCCAGTTGCCGACGTTTTCCACCGCGCCCGCGCCAGTGACGGCGGCCTTGAAGCGCGTGGTCTGCGTGATCAGCCAGTTGGTCAGGAAGCCGCCATAACTGTAGCCGCCGATGCTGAGGTGGTCGGGATCGGCGATGCCATCTTTCACCAGAGCGTCAACGCCTTCGAGAATGTCTTTGCCGGGGCGCGAGAGCATGACAGGAACGATTTGCATGAAGAATTTGTCGCCGTATCCGGTGGAACCGCGATAGTTGGGCTCGAAGACCAGCCATCCGTTGGTGGCGGCGAGTTGGGACCACACATACCAGTCGGCCTCGAAGTGGTTGCCGTCGGCGTCATCGGGACCGCCGTGGATGAAGGTGAACATGGGCAGATGTTTGGCTTCGAATTTGCCAGGTGGATAAATCAGCATGCCTTCGACAGTGGTGCCGTCGTCGGCCTTCCAGTGGTAGGGCTTGCCTTGGGGAAGATCGCGTTCGGTGAAGAGGGTGTTGAATGAAGTAATGGCGCGGGCCTGATCGAGTCTGTCGGCGCTTTCGGCGAGATAGACTTCCGTCGGCTTCTGCAATGAGGAATACACGAAGGCTATGCGGGGAGAGTGCGCGGCGGTGGAGAGAGTTTCGTAGGTGCCTTGCCAGCCACTCACTTTGCGCGAGGATTGGCTGGGCTGGGCGGCGGAGTATACGGGGACCTCGGTTCCGAGGCGCGCGGCGGCGAGCGCGCTGTCGGCGGTGACGGCGTAGTGTTCAGTCGAGCCGGGGAAGTCTTTGCCCCACTGCTCGACCGCGCCGGTTTCGCCGTCAACCCAGTAGAGGTGGTGTTGGAGGTCGCGATAAGGGCCGGTTACGTCTCCGCCTTCGACGCGGAAGAATACATGACGATTGTCGTTGGCCCAGCGCGGACCTACCTCGACTGCCTGGTTGTGGGTTAGCCGGCGGGGCCGGGAGGTGGCTGGCTTTGTCTCGCTGCCAGCAGTCGCGGGCGAGTCGCCCGCGGCCACGCGTTTCAGATCTAGCGCGTAGATTTCTACGTCTTCGATTTTTTCCTGGCGCTGGTTGATGGCGTTGCTTACGAAAGCGAGCTTGCTGCCGTCGGGCGACGTCACCAGGTTCTCCACGCGCAACAGGGAAGTTGCAATGACACGAGCACCGGGGCTGAGGTCGGACTCCTTCTCAGTGTCGCTCTCTTTTGCGGCAGCAGCAACGTGGTAAGCAAGGGCGGCAGCTACGTCGAGGGCGAAGATGGTGTCGCCACGTTCGGCGGTGCGGTATTGCAGTACGTCTTTCCATTCTTTCTTGTAGTCGTCTTTTTGCGTCTTGTTCCAAGGAGTGCGAGTGGCGAAGTAGAGAGTACGCGAGTCGGCGGACCAGGAAAAGGTGTGAACTTCTTCTTGCCCCTGCGTCAGCGGAATGGCCTCGCCGCCCGCGGGAGAAATCAAGGAGAGCTGGCTGGCCTCCTCTTTATCGCCTTTGTCTTTACTTTTGTCATCGTCGGAGTCGGAATCCTTCTCGGAAGACATCTTGCGGTCGGAGAGGAAGGCGATCCAGCGGCCGTCAGGGGACCATTTGGGCCCGGTGTCGTGGCCGGATTGGGTAAGTTGTATCAGCGAGCCGCCATGCGCGTCGTCGCGGTAGAGCCAGAGATCATGGCGGAAGATCTGCTGGTCCCAGTCGGCGCGCTCGGTGGCGATCACAACGGAGTTACCGTCAGGAGAAATCGCGACGGAAGAGTAGCTCACCGAGTTGAAGAATTCATCGAGGGTGAGCTTGGGCTTAGCGTCGGCGAAGGACAGCGATAGGAAACTCAGAAGCACGGTCAACACCAAAAGATGTTTAGAGATTCTCATAGAGGCCCTTGGTGGGAAGTAGGGTTATACAACGCCAGGTTTGTCGTAAGCAACCTTCCGTAGAGGAGTGACTGGGAGTCAGTGCGTCGGAGGGTTCCTAAATCCTTAACACAGAGGACACAGAGGCACACAGAGTAAATCTACTGCGCAGGCTCGGCGTTCTTGAGGGCTTCGTCAAGAGGCTGGCCGGGTCGAGTCGACCCTTCGACGAGGCGCCAGCCGTCGTCATAGCAACGAAAGCTGGCTGTGGACCGGTAGTGGACGTCGCCTGGGTACAGAACCGCGCCCACCTCGTTCAATGGAATCCATCGCCAGGTAAATTCGACATCGGCAGTGTTGCCCTGCTTGGCAATGCCGGTGATGGCGACCAGTTCGCGCTTTGCGGCCGGGATGCTGAATATTTGTTTTTGCGCATCGCCGGGCGCGATCAGAGTTTGAAACGTGTCCACGCCGGAGGGTGTGAGCATGACATCCCAGCAAGGAGGCGGGGCGAGGGCTGAAGGGCAAGGCGCGTTGGTGCCGGAAATCCAGCCGCGATGCTGGAGGACGAGATAGTCGGACGAGAGGTAGTCCTTATTGGCGACAATGCCGGTGCGCAATTGAAATGGCTGCTGGGCGCGGAAAGCGTTGGAGCCCGCGATCAGATCGGCGGCCAGACGGCGGGTAAGAAAGTCACGGGGAGAGCAGGATGGGAGGAGGAGAAGGCCCCCAATACACAGAACGAGGATGGACGGTTTCTGCATCAACGAACAGAGAACTCAAGTCATTGGATTGTAAACAAAACTGAACGTTTACGCGGCAAGAAAGGACGAGAGGCAATCTGGCCTTCGAAGCGCTGGGACCAGCGGCCGGGAAGCGCGGTGGCGCACTTGGGGCAGTGGCCGTCGGGGGTGATCCGATAGTCTTTGATCAGGTAGCCGTAGCGCTCGATCACAGTTTCATTGCACTGCGGGCAGCGCGTGTCTTCCCAGGGGCCGACCTCGCCGGGAAGGTTTCCGGCATAGATGTAGCGCAGACCGGACTGACGGCCGATTTCTACGGCGCGCAACAGGTCTTCAGTCGACGTATCGCGCGCGACGTCGTTTTGCATCTTGTAGTCGCCGTGAAAGGCGGTGACATGCCAGGGAATGTCAGGCGAGATTCCGGCGAGGAATTCGGTGAGGCGGCGTAATTCGTCGGTACCGTCGTTGAAGCCGGGGATGAGAAGCGTGACGATCTCGAGCCAAAGCCCGCTCTGATGAATGCGGCGGATGCTATCGAGGATAGGACCGATGCGGCCGCCGAGTTCGTGGTAGTGACGGTCGTCAAAGCTTTTGAGATCGACTTTGTACAAATCGAGCCAGGGGCGCAGGTATTCGAGAACCTGAGGGGTGGCGTTGCCGTTGGAAACGAAGCCGGTGAGCAGTCCAGCAGCTTTGGCTTCTTTGAAAACGGCCACCGCCCATTCGCTGGTGATCAGCGGCTCGTTGTAAGTGCTGACCAGAATTTTTGCGCCCTGGGCGACGGCGTCTTGCACCAGAAGTTCCGGTGAAGCGTGGAGCGGAGGCGAGACTGCGGTGGGATCGCGTAGGGCCTGCGACGTAACCCAGTTCTGACAGTAGGAGCAGTGCAGATCGCAGCCCAACATGCCGAAGCTGTAAGCGAGCGCGCCAGGATGCGCATGAAAAAATGGTTTCTTCTCGACGGGATCACACTGGGTTCCGGCAGTGTATCCCCAAGGAACGTAGAGCGTGCCGCCGCGATTGTACCGGACTTTGCACACGCCGGGCTGGCCTTCGGGGATGGGGCAGCAATGTCCGCAGGCGAAGCAGCGCACGCGGTTGTTGCCGAGCTTCTCGTATAGCCCGGGATCGGCCTCGAGAACTCGCTCGTCGAGAATACTGCGGAGAGTGCGCACGGGAACCTCTGCTTCTATTCTAACGCTGGGGAGTGGGGAAGGGCTTCGGGCTTCGGGCTTCGGGCTTCGGGCTTCGGGCTTCCGGCTTCCGGCTTCTCTAGCGGCCGGGATTCGGCTTGGAGTGCGACATGTGCTGTTGATACCACAGGTCAGCTTGCTGTTCGATGGTGGCTGCCTGGGCTCGGGTCATGCCGTTTGCCAAAACCTTGACCAGATCCTGGCTGCCCTCTTGTCCGCCGGCGCGCGCCAGCACCGCCCAGAAGTAGGCTTTGTTCACGTCCTTGGGCAAGCCATGACCGCCCCAGTACAGCAGGCCCACCTTGTATTGGGCCGTCACGCTGCCGTCTTCAGCGGCTTTGGTGAACCAGCGGACCGCCTCTTTCTCGTCTGGCTTGATGGCTTGTTTTTCATCTCCTTCGGCGAAGACCAGCCCTAGAGCATTTTCGGCGGCGGGATCTCCTCGCCCCGCCAGTTCCCGGAGCTGCTCGAGGTTAGCAGAGTCCACGGAAGGGCCCGCTGGGGCCGATTTTGAAACCTCGGCGGGGGCTTGCGATGAAGCCAACACGGTCTGCTCCCCGTTGCGCGCGCGGGCTTGGAGCTTTTCCTGAATCCAGGGCTGAATCCACGGGGCGCTGATAAAACCGAGGGCCAGCGCGATGGTGGCAGCGGCGAGGATGAGGAGGTAGAGGTGCATGCGAGGCAGGTGAATACCTCCAACCTTGTCTGCGCTGGCCGTATCCTTTTTCTCCGTTTTTTCCTCGGGTGGGTGAGCAAACAGAACGCTGCCCGGAGGCGGAGAGAAAGGTTTCGGAGCAGGCGGAGGTGGAACAGGAGAATCGTGCTTGCGGGCGACGCGATTGATGGCCGCAAGAATCGTCTCGGCAAAGCGCTGCAGGACAGCGGTGTGGTTTTCGCCAAAGGCGTTTGGTTGCGCGGAAAAAACCTCGAGCAGGCCGATCACGCTTTCGCCCACGCGTACCGGAGCCGCAAGCATGGAGCGGATACCGAGAGCGCGGCAACTTTGGCGATCCACGCGTCCGTCGGTCTCGGTGTCGTCGCAGCGCAACAACTTTCCCGTCAGCACGCATTCGCCGGAGAAGCCGGAGCCCACTTGCAGAGTTGCGCCTACGGGCGGGGCGCTCGGGCCGGCGCTGGCCCGGCAGATCATGGTGCCGGCATCTTTTCCGGCAAGGGCAATCGCCGCGCCAGAAGCCCGCAGCAGAGACTGAGACCGCGCAACCACCAAAATCAGAACCGCTTCGAGATCGCCGCCGAGCGCCTCGGCTTCCCTCTGCACGGCCGAAGCGGCGGTGAGCGTGTCGGTATAGTTCGGCCGAAGAACGGCATGCTCCGGCGCTTCAGACCGGGACGCGGGAGAAGACGCGGCGTTGGCCGCCCCTGCCATCGCGTTCAGGAACAGCCACTCCCGCAAGCGTTGCTGAGCTGAGTTCTGCAAAGTTGGAAGAGCCAAACCGACACGTCCAGTGGAATCTGACCAGACCACGCGGGCAGTGGCGGAAATCTGTCCGCTGGCCTCGGCGAGATCCAGGCACAACTCCACTGGCTGGTCTACCTTCATGGGCGCGGGGCACTGCACGGCAAGGCCGACCTCGCTGATGTCGAGGACCTCGTAGAGATCGAGCATCTCGCTCTTCGAGGCGCCGCTGAAACTCGCGTAGGCGGGCGCATGCACTTTTTGACGCACACGACGGCGGCGGTTCAGGGAAACCGGTCGAGAAGCCTGCGAAGTGGCCGACATGGGGAACCCGAGATCTTGTTGGCTACATATTAACCCGAGATGGTGAAAAAGTAACAAGAAGAAGTATATGAGCCTGCAGCTATTCGGCGGCAACCCTGCCGCGGGCAGGCCTAATCTAATGTGCTGCGCTGAATCTATAAGAATGGACAGGGGTTAGCTATGTCTAAGCAGCGCTCGGGTGGTCTGCGTTCGAGGCTCTTAGCGGGGGGATCGGCGCTGATTCTGCTGGTTGCGTGCCCGGTCTGGGCCTCTTTGGGTGGCGATAGCGCTTCCATCCAGGCGGACCAGATCCATATGCAAGGAACCCGGCGGACGCTTGCCGCACCGTCTTACACGATGCACGAGATTCAAGCAGCCACAGGCACGGTAGTAAGGGAATACGTATCTTCCCAAGGAACGGTATTTGCCGTGACCTGGCACGGACCCTGGCTGCCCGACTTGCGGCAACTCCTGGGAAGTTATTTCGAGCAGTATGCGCGAGCGGCGAGTTCACAGAACGTTGGTCGGGCGGGACGCAGGCCACTCCTGATCGAAGCGTCCGGGTTGATTGTGCAGATTGGTGGGCATAGCCGGTCATTTATCGGGAGAGCATACGTCCCGGAGATGTTGCCAGCTGGCGTCCGCACCGAGGACATCCAATGAAAGATGTCAGGCTTCTCCTCGTCTGCGCTGTCGTGTGGTGGGCCTGTTTCCTCTCCGTGGGGTGTGGAGGCGGCACCGGAACCAAGGTCAACGCGATCGCGCAACCTGCGCAAAACGTTGCGCCGATTACAGTGAACTCTGGGCCAGCCGGCAACTACGTGAATGGAGCCTTCGCCAGCGTAACAGTTTGCGTTCCGGGCACCTCCACCTGCCAGACGATTGACGGGATGTTGGTCGACACCGGATCTTCCGGGTTGAGAATCTTGTCCTCCGTCCTGACGATTCCATTGCCGCAGCAGACGGCCGCGAGCGGCAGTCCGGTGGCGGAGTGCCTTCCGTTCGTGGCCAGTTACACCTGGGGTCCGGTACAAACGGCAGACGTGCAGATTGCCGGGGAGAAAGCCAGCGCAGTGCCGGTTCAAGTGCTCAGTGACAGCGATTACAAGGTTCCAGGCGGCTGCACCAGTTCCGGATTTCCGTTCGCAGACACGCTACAAACTTTGGGCGCGAATGGCCTTCTCGGTATTGGTCTTTTTGCGCAAGATTGCGGCGAGGCCTGCGCTCAGCCGGGTTCTGCGAATCCAGGGCTGTACTATGAGTGCCCATCCACGGGCTGCGTGGTGACGGGCGAGGGCCTGGCACAGCAGGTGCAGAACCCGGTCGCATTATTTTCCTCGGACAACAACGGAGTCATCGTCGAACTGCCGGCGGTTTCGGGAGGACAGCCGAGCGTCAGCGGATCGCTAGTTTTCGGCATCGGAACGCAGTCCAACAATGGGATGGGCGGAGCTACCGTGTATGCGCCGGACGCGAATGGGTATCTCACGGCCACTTACAACAGCCAGCCTTACCCCAAGAGCTTCATTGACAGCGGGTCGAACGGCTACTTCTTTCTCGATAGCAGCACCACGGGACTGCCGGACTGCGCGATGGCAAACGGATTCTATTGCCCTGCCAGCACGCAGAGTTTCACGGTCACCAATGAAGGAAGTAATGCAGCCAGCGGCACCATCCAATTCAGCATAGCCAATGCTGAAACGTTGTTTTCCAACCAAAGTGATTTTGTCTACGGCGATTTGGGCGGTCCGGCTCCTGGATATTTTGACTGGGGGCTTCCCTTCTTTTTCGGCCGCAACGTATTTGTCGCGATTGAGAGTGCGCCCACACCGAGCGGCACCGGGCCGTACTGGGCGTACTAACCGGGATCGCAGTTACCAGACGAGCTTACTTCGCGGACACACGGGACAGGTTGGCATGGTGCAAACTGGAGATGCGGGAGATGGCGGCGACCATCATGCTGGAAAGCAATTGCATGGTAGCCACGTCGCGCTCGTCGAAGGCGCTGGGGGATGACGACAGCACCTCGAACACGCCCAGAGTGCGGCGATAGTAGCGCAGCGGCGAGACCAGGATGGAGCGGACTCCCAGGCGGCGGCAACTGGCCAAATCTACGCGTGGGTTGCGCTCGGCGTCGTGGCAAAGCATGACTTCTCCGGTTCGCACGGCCTCGGCGGAGATGCCGGCATCGGTCTGCAGGCGGACGCCGAGGTCAGGAGCGGTGCGGCCGGCGCGGGCGCGGCAGACGATCTCGTCGCCGGCACGCAGGGCGATGGCGGCTCCGGTAGCACCGGTGAGATGCTGGGCGCGCTCGGTGATGGCGCTGATGGCCGGCTCAAGATCGAGTTCGGCGGCGTGAATGTCGACCTCTTCTCCCGCATGTGCTCCGGGCTGTACGGCGCGAAAACCGGAGACGGGATGCGCGGCATTGGCGACGCGAAGCTGGCTGCGCAGTGCAATCGAAGGCACGCGCGCGTGGTAGTCGGCCAGGTTCTGCACGGTCGGGTCAGGTACGGTGCGCAGCAAGTCGCGGACCAGGCTGTCGAGTTCAGAATCGGTGATCAGATGGGCCGTCTGCTGCTGGCGCAGCGATCCGCCGAGCACACGCGAAAGGCTCAGCAGTTGGGGATTTCCGCAGGCCAGGCAATAGGGCCGGCTATTGGTGCTGATCAGCTCACACTGCACGCAAAACGTCGCGCCCTGAAGGGGAACGAAATTGACGTCCTTGAAAGTAGTGCCGTAAATCGCCTTGCGAAACATGATTGCTCTTCCTTCACAACACTATGGAGAAGATCAAGGTAAATAGGGATGGAGCGGTTAGACAGTAGCCGCAATGGTTCCTCATGTGGAAAAGTCGGCGCGTTCACTGAGAACACGCGACGAGGCAGAATCCGACCGGTTTCCGGGTGTGCAAGAACTTGCAATGTTCTATTGTATTGACCCTAAATGGCCGTCCGGCAAGGGGTTTGAGTCGGTTGATTTCTCCGCGTGGGCTATTGATTTGAGGGCAGGGCTGGGTTAAAATCACAAAACGTTCGAAGCACCAAGCCTTGAACGACTGGGGGGAAAATATGCAGTGGACAGCACCCGCCTTTGAAGAAGTTTGCCTGAATTGCGAGATCAACTCCTACGTCAGCGCGAAACTCTAACCACCAGCCCTCCCTATTGATTCGTTAAGCGCGAGCCACGCATGAGTGTGGGTGCGCGTTTCTGCGCCTTGCCGCTCTGTCAGGCGTAGGGTGAGTTTGCACGAGACTGCGGCCACCTCGGTTTCAGCACACCAGCCCGCGCGCAAAGCCGTGGTACACTCTTGGCCCAGGTAGTCCCCCCTCGACCGGAATTAAGACGTGAGGTTTTTTGCCATGACTTGCCATTTTCCGCCTCACCTTGCATACGCGCTGCGCATAGTGGTAGCACTGGCCTTTTTGGCTGCACATGCTGATCGTGCGAGCGCGCAGTTTGAAACACGGGCCAATCGTGCCCTTCCGGCCGGAGCGTTTTCCGTAGCTGTAGGCGATTTTAATGGGGACGGCAAGCTTGACGTCGCCGTTACTGGTGACAGTCTGCTGATACTACTGGGGAACGGGGATGGGACCTTCCAACCTCCAGTTAGCTACCCAGGCGTGTACTACTCGGTTGCGGTGGCCGATTTCAACAACGACGGCATCCCGGATTTGGGGGTCGCACCTGACAGCAACAGCGTCAGCGTGTACCTGGGTAATGGCGACGGCACTTTCCAGCCGCCCAAGAGCTCCTCTACCACTGGGGCCTGCGCCTTCATCGCGGTCGGGGATTTCAATGGCGATCACAAAATGGATATCGCCGTCATCGACCATCCTTACGTAAGTGTTCTCCTAGGCAACGGCGACGGCACTTTCCAGTCCCCAATTGACAACGATTCGTTTGTTGAGCCCCAGTGGCTTGCCCTCGGTGACTTCAACAACGACCATTTGCTGGATGTCGCGGTGATCGGCTCTTTCGGCGGCAGCGCGAATCTCGGAGTCTTGTTGGGCAACGGCAACGGCACACTTCAGCCGGCGCTAACGTACCCGCTCGCCAATCCGCCCGGCACGATCTCGGCTGCTGATTTCAACGGCGACGGGAGCCTCGACGTGGCCATCGGCGGGTACCTTTTCGACGGCGTAACCGTGTTTTTGGGCAATGGCGACGGCAGCTTTAATTCCGGGGAAACCTACCTCGGAGGAAGTTATCTCGTTTTAATCGCCGATTTCAACGGAGACGGCAAGTTGGACATGGTTGCTGATCCGACGGTCTACGGAGCTGCCGAGTTCCTAGGCAATGGGGACGGCACCTTCCAGCCGGCGGTGATTTACGCCTCCAGCGACTGGGTGCCGGCGGCGGCGGGCGACCTCAATGGAGATCACAAGCCAGACTTGCTCCTCTTCCAACGCTTTGGGAGCTCAGTCACCTCGATGCTGAACACGGGCGCGTTGAAGTTTTCTCCAAGTTCGCCGCTGACATATACGGTGCAGCTTATCGGCACCACAAGCAGCCCGAAAAGCGTAGAGCTGACAAACACCGGGACGAAGGCGATTTCGATCCACTCCGTCAAAGCTTCGGGCCCGTTCCAGGCAACGAGCACGTGCGGCAGCGAGGTAGCGGCGGGAGCTAGCTGCGCGGTCAGCGCGACGTTTACTCCGTCGACGTCGGGCGAGCAGAACGGCGGCATCACGGTGGTCGACGGTGCGTCGTCGAAACCACAATTTGTCGAGCTTTCAGGGGTCGGGACGGTCATAGAGATCTCGCCGACCGCTCTGAACTTCGGCTTGCAGAAGGTCGGCACCAAGAGTGCGCCGGAGGTTGTGACGGTGAGTAATCAGGGCAGCGCCTCAATCGTCATCACTAACCTCAGCATCGGAGGAACAAACAAGAGCGATTTCTCGGAAACCGACACTTGCACGGGCCAGTCTATTCCGCCGCATGGCGTATGCAAGGTCAGCGTGACGTTTGCACCCACGAGGACCGGTAAGCGATCGGCGACGTTGAGCGTCAAGGCCAAAGGCACAGCCAGCCCACGTCCGATGACGCTTTCAGGTACCGGTGACTAAAGGCTGAACCGGATGGGCGGGGGCGGGCAAAGGCGGCCGCGTTGTAAGGAGCCGCCTTTGTGTTCGCCCCCGAGAGTCGTGGGTGTCGTGGCGACGTAATCAGTGCGGCCCGTGGAAGCACTGTGCCGGTAGGTTCACGCCTCCCGCCATGTCCTGCTCGATTCCCGATTGTCCAGCCATCACCAGCTGCTGGCTGCTCAGGTAGGGCACGTCTCCTTGCGGGGCCCCCTCCGGCCCCATGCAGTTGTTCACCGCGTAAACGTTGTAAAATGGCGGCGCGTTCGTGGACGTAAACTGCTTGTAGAAGATTTCTCCTTGAGAGCTAGAGTTGTTGGGACAGAGCTCGTAGTTGTAGTTGTTTCCGCTGCAGTCGGACCGCTGATTTTGCAGGCCGCTGCAGAGCCACGCGGACATTGCAGTGCTCGGGTAGCTGAAGGTAGGGATTGCTCCTTGCCCCGACTGCCCGGTCGATTGGTCAACGATGCTCTGGTTGAGCCAGAAGGAAGTCATTGAGCCTGTGGTGCAGCTGTTGCTATTAGTCCATTGGTTGATATAGTTGACGCCGTTCGGCACGTATGTCGGTGGGAGGATCCAGGGCGCATCGCCGCCAAGCCGACACCCGTACTGTCCAGCGCCGCAGACAGTGACGTTGGGAGGAGACTGCTCGCATCCCTGGTTGATGTCGCTCAACACCGGTCCGGAGATCAGCTCGACGTTGTCCAGGTAGCTCCAGGCGCCGTAGTAGGCCAGCGAGTATGCGATCGCAGCGGAGCCGGCGCTGAATCCCTGAGCGCACATGCCCGCATTGCTGTTGCCGTTGCCCGCGATAGGAAGGTAGATGGAGTTGTAGACGTAGTTCAGGAATGTTGCCGGGCGACAGGCGGCGTTCTGAATGTTCGCGTTAGTGGTCTGCTCCCGCGCGGAACTCCAAGCGATCTCTACAACCCCGTAGCCTTTGGTGGCGTAGTACTGGAGCGTCTCGAATTCCGGTTCCTCATTTACTGCGGTGGTTCCATCGCCGCCGTCGAAGTAGACGACTACGCCCTTCGCGGTTCCGGAGGGCATCAACACGCCGTAAATAAAGTTAAGCGGGTCGACGTTGTTAACCTGACATCCTAGCGTGGCGGAGTAGCATGTCATTCCGTGGAGCCACTGGCCGCCTCCGCACGCCACCATGATTGTGTTCCCCGTGACCGTGCCGAGTTGCAGCGACCCGCCGGAGCTCGCATGGACCGGATGAGTGGGAACTGTAAGCAAACAGAACGCAACTAGGGCCAGCGTTGAAATCAGAAGCACTCTTGTGGCGATTTTGATTGTGGACGCGAGGTTGTTCCGGCGCTGAGGTATAGAGTCACAACTAGGTACCATAAGGTTCTCCTTAGCGGACAGTTTTGAGGGAAGTGCGGAGAACCTTACTCGAAGCATTAGTTCCGGTCAAGAGGAAGATATCCACAGAGCTTAGAACGCGAGTAGCTGCCCTATCCGCCGACTAAGCCGACTCTACCCAGCTTGCGCGGCTACAAATCCCTGCTCATCCTGACCAGTATGCGGAATGACTTGCACGGTGTGCTGCAGGGCGCGGTCGAGCGCGTCGGCGAGGGCGATGGGGAAAGCCGTCGTCAGAAGATTGATATCGAGTTGCAGATCGCGCCGCGAATAGAGCCGGTGTACGGACAGCGCGCCGCGGCGGCGGTTGGAGGAATTCACCAGGTCCAGCGATAAGGTCCAAACTGCCAGACCTTCCAGAGATTTCGTTTCTTTGGTTCTGCCCCAGTGAAAAGACACTTCGCCGCGCCGCAAGGGCGGGCCAGAGTCAGCGGGGCCCAGCGGATAGGATTCTCCGGGAAAGAGCTTGAAGTGAACGTCGAAGCCGTCAAAGTCGTTGGAGCCGAAGGCGGCCTCGAGCACGCGGCGAATCTGGGCGTAGTCGCGAGCCGCTTTGAGTTCCTCAGTCGCCCGCCGGATGGCGAGGTTGTTGATGACGATCTGGCGTTGCTCGAAGGTGCGCTGGGCTACGCGGCCAAGCTCTCCCAGTTCAAGATAGCCGAGGCGCTGCACGCCGACCCAGATGCCGATTCCCAGCACGGCCAGAACCAGGCCCAGAGAACTTCCCGTGGGCCACAGCAGAAACAGGCTGAGCATGGCGAACACGGCCGACACTGCGTACAGCACGATTACTACTTGCCGATGGGTGAGGCCGTGCTGCAGCAGCTTGTGATGGATGTGCTCGCGGTCGGCGGTGAAGACGGGACGTCCGCTGATCAGGCGCCGGAGAATGGAGAGCGAAGTTTCCAGAATCGGCAGCCCGAAGGAAACCACGGGAATGGCAACCGCGACGATGGTTGGAGCTTTTTGTGCTCCGGCAAGAGCCAGTGCGCTCAGCAGGAAGCCGATGAAAAGACTGCCGGAATCTCCCAGAAAAATGGTTGCGGGATTGAAGTTGTAGCGCAGGAAGCCGAGAATCGCGCCGGCGAGCGCGATGGTCATCACCGTGACTAGGGAGTATCCATTCAGCAGCGTGACGGCGAACGCCACCAGCGTGGAGAACAAGGCGGAACCGGCAGCCAGGCCGTCGAGGCCGTCGATCAGGTTGAAGGCGTTGGTGATCGCCAAAACCCAAAGAATCGTGAAAGGCAGTCCCACGAACCAGGGCAGTTGATGCGGGCCGAAGAGCACCGGGATATCCAGAATGCGGAGGCCGCCCATGAACAACATGGTGGCGGCAAGGGCCTGCACGGCGAACTTGACGTAAGGGCCTACGGAGTAGATATCGTCATAGACTCCCAGCAGGAAGACGATGGACGCAGGCACCAGAATGGTCAGCAGAGTCTTCAGCGAAAACGCCGCGTGCAGATGGGGAATGTAAGCGGCCAGCACGGCGGCGGCCACCATGCTCAAGGAAAACGAAATGAAAATTGCGACTCCGCCCAGACGCGGCAGAGGACTGGAGTGCAGATGCCTCTCTTGAGAAGGGACGGCTACCCATCCGCGCCGTGACGCAAAGTCCCGCACATAACGTGTGAGGACAAACGAGAACAGCAGCGACAGAAAGAAAACCGCAAAAAAAGCTAAGGTCAACTATCCCCCTCGGCCCCAAGCACGAACGTCAACGCGCGACATGCTCATCCGACAGTAGAGTATTGCAGCCGCACGATGCTGGCTGGTAGTGAGTTAATGGGTTCGTCTAAAACCGTCTGCGTTTGAGGGTTGTTGGGAATCTAGCAGCCCGAGCAGAGGGTTTCAATTGCCTTGGTGTGAAAAATCTGTGGAAAACACGACCCACTAGGACATCCACGGCAACTGGATGGGATCAACATGAGACGCGCTGTGCTAAACTTTTCAGCGATCCTACTTCCACCCGAGGCTTGTAATGGAGTTCGGCAGATTTAAGTTTGCCCGCAGCCGTGGCCTGTTCGCGTTCTTTCTGGTATTGCTTTGCGGTTCGGGGATCAAGGTTGGGGCGCAGCAAGCACCAGCTTCTTCCACCGAGAGCGCCGTGCCGGCGCTGCCGCCAGCGCAACCCATTTCTCAAGCGGCCGCTGGAAATATGCCCTCCAATGCTGACGCCGCGAAGCCTGCCCAGAACAATGCTTCCGCAAACCCGGTTGTTGCCCCCGCAGACGGGGTGTCCTCACTGCCACGGCTTGGTGCCGGCGATTTGCTTGAAGTTAGCGTTTACAACGTGCCCGAGCTCTCGACCAAGGCCAGAGTCGGCAACTCCGGAGATGTCTATCTTCCCCTGATCGACTACGTACACGTGGGCGACCTGACGGTGGAAGAAGCGCAGACCTTGATTGAGAAGCGACTGGAAGACGGGGGCTTTGTCCGCAATCCACACGTGACGATCTTCCTCGACGAATCGGCTTCCCAGGGAGTGACCATCATCGGCGAAGTAATCAAGCCGGGCATCTACCCGGCCCTCGGGGACCGCAAGTTATACGACATGATCTCGGCCGCGGGTGGTTTCAACCCCACGGCGGGAAGAAAGATCAGCATCATCCGGCAGCGCAGCGCGACCGGGCCGATCACGGTGACCCTGCCCCGGAACCTGGCTGACGACCTGCAAGACAATATTGAGATCATGCCAGGCGACACGATCACGGTGCCCAGGGCGCCAGTCGTTTATGTCGTGGGGGATGTGGGCCATCCGGCGGGATTGCTCATCGACAACGGGACCTTGACCGTGTTGCAGGCGCTGGCGCTCGCCGGCGGGCCGAATCACACCGCGAAGATGAGCCGGACCTGCATCATCCGCAAGGGTCCGACCGGAATGACCGAAACCCGAGTTCCACTGAAGAAGATGCTGGAAGCGAAGGCTCCTGACGTTAACCTGCAGGCTGATGACATCCTTTTCGTGCCGCTCAGCGGAGCCCGGGTTGCGGCCGGAAAAGGGTTTGACGCAGCGGTCTCCGCAGCCACGGGGTTGGCGATTATCTCTGCCCATCCCTAAACAGCGAGGCGCGAGATGTTACGCAGCAACGTCTTTGCCGGGCGGTTCCGGCAGCTGCAACAGGCCTTCCAGCGTATGCACGTATTTCTCCGCGGTTTCCTGGCGGGAGAACTTGCGCAGGATGTGCTGTCGCCCGTTCTGCCCCATTTCACGCGCCGCCTCCGGATTCGCGGCCAGATAACGAATGGCATTCTGCAGTGCGTCAGAATTCTCCGGTTCAATCGCCAGCCCGCCGCCAGCTTCTTCGAGAATCGCGCGCGCTTGCCCATCCACACCTAGGATGACCGGGCGCGCACACGACATGAATTCCAGCATCTTGGTGGGAATGACCGTTTTGAACAGGTCGGTCTTCTTGAGCAGGACCAGGCATACATCCGAGGCACAGATGTAGGCGGGAACTTTCTCGCGGGGCTGCTGATCGACAAATCTCAGATTACTCAGGACGCGCTCCTGCGCCAATGCAACGATACGCTCTTTCTCGGCGCCCTCTCCCAGCATCAGAAAAACAATTTCGGGATTCGTGTCCCGAAACCGGGATGCGGCGGCGAGGATGGTTTCCAGTCCGTGCGCCATTCCCATGGTACCGATGTATGAGACGACAAATTTTCCTTCGGCGCCCAGTTCCCTTCTTAAGCCGCTCGCTCGTTCTTCGGGAAATGGTTCCGGAGCGAAGACCGCGGTCTCGACTCCATTTTCGATTACGGAGATTTTCTCTCTAGGCACGCGCCAGTGCTCGACCAGATAATCTTCAAACGCTGGCGTGACCACGACCACTCGATCCGAACGCCGGTACAGGAAGCCTGCAATCTTCGCCAGAGCACGATGCAACAACGAATTCCCGTCGCCCATACCGACCGCAGCCAGCGACTCAGGCCAGAGATCGCGCACTTCGAAAACGTAAGGCACGCGCTTCCAGCGGGCCAGCCACCAACCGGAAAGCCCCACCAGCAACTGTGGGGAGGTTGCGATCACCACATCAGGCCGCGGCAGGAAGAGTCCGGTGGTCGCTGCTGATAGGCAGAACGAGCTGTAATTCAACATACGCTCGTACGCTTTCCGGTTTGGAAAAGGAAGCAGCCAGGTGCGGACCACACTGACGCCGTCTGCTTGCTCACGAACCACTAGCCGACGAAATTTTTCGCGGTACTCGGGCGGCATCACGCCGGTGGGGTGGTTGGGAAATCCAGTCAGCACGGTTACCTCGTGGCCGGCTCTTGCCCAATACCGCGCCAACTCGGCCGCGCGCGCGGCCGGCGCGCCCATCTCCGGTGGAAAATATTGCGAGACGTAGAGAATCTTCATGAGACGGTGAACGAACCATTCCGGAAGTTCAATCTCAGCAAGCTCGATCAAAGCCGGCGACGCCAGGAGCGCTGTCGTCCCGGCGAAGGTCTTTCGCGGCAGCTGGCACCACAGGTTGTCCCAAACAGCGGGATTGCTCCAGCGCGAACGTGGCCAGCATGGTGCTTACAACCTCTCCGAAGGGGATGGGCGACTCGCCGCCGGCTTGAATCGCCGTGATGAAAGCTTCCCACTCGTCCCGATGCCCTTTGTCCTGGCGCAGGAGCGAGCGCAGCACGCGCCTCTTTCCGCCCCGAACGAGTTCCAATCGCCGAAAGTCTTCCAGCACCGCGACGGCACCCCCACCGAAGACTTCAATTCGTTCCTTGGAAAAAGACTTGTCTCCGTTCGCGAGATAGCTGATGGTGCCCTGCGAACCATCGGGGAAGCGCAACGAGCATACGACGTTGTCGTTGCTGTATTGGCCGGGATTCGGCAAGGTGCGAGTTTCAACTTCGACGGGGGATGCTCCCGTCAGGAAGCACAAGAAGTCGACGAAGTGGCAGACCTCTCCGAGGATTCGTCCGCCACCCTGCTGCGGGTCGTTCAGCCAATGGTCGGCCGGAAGGAAGCCCGCGTTCACGCGATAGTGAAGCGCAAGCGGCTCACCCACCTCGCGCAGAAAGTTCTTGAGTTCGATTGCGAACGGTGCGAAACGTCGATTGAATCCGACCATGAGAAGACCGGGAGTATTTTGATCGTCGTGTGCAGCGACGATTCTGGCGAGCTCGTCTTCGTTGAGGCAGAGCGGCTTTTCACAGAAAACATGCTTGCCGGAATTTAGAGCCGCGATGACCTGGCTGGCGTGCAGATGGTGGCGCGTGGTGATGACTACTGTGTTGATCGCCGGGTTGTCCAGAATCTCGCGCTCATCCGTCGTGCAGGAACGAAACCCAAACTTCCGGGCAGCATGCTGCGCGTGCGAACCGTTCGCCGCGCCAATCACGACCATTTCCACACCGCCGACTCGCTTGATCGCCGGCAGCAACGTGCTGGTGGCGAAGCTTCCTGCCCCGAGAAGGCCGATCTGAACCGACTTCTGGCTCGCTACAGGACGGTCAAGGCCCGGCATATCCACGTGGCGGGAAATGTCGGCGCCGTCCGGATAGGTGATCAGGACTCCCAGAAATGGCTCCGGCGTTTTCCCCGTGATCAAGTCATAGGCGGAGCGCACCTGAGCGATGGGGAAGCGATGAGTCACCAGCGGATGCAAATCCAGTTTGCGATCCGCGAGAAGTTTCAGAAACGCTTCCATGTTCCGCGTTTCTGTCCAGCGCACATAGCCAATCGGATAGTCGATGCCCTTCTGCTCGTAGGCTGAGTCATAGCGGCCGGGCCCGTAGGAGCGGGAAACGCGAAAGTCGAGTTCCTTCTCGTAGAAAAATCTCCGCGGGATATCCATAGCAACCGTGCCCACAGCCACCACCACGGCGCGATTGCGCGCTACCGCGCCCGCGAGATTCACGGGATCATTGCTGGCAGTTTGCGCCGTGATTAGAACCGCGTCTGCGCCATGCCCGCCTGAATGCTGCAGGCACAGATCCTGAAAACCGGAGAAAGAAGTGCTCACCGCATCGGCACGCAGGCGGAGAGCCAGATCTGCGCGGTCGGGGGAGATATCCATCCCGAGCACGCAGCAGCCGGCGGCCTTGAGAATCTGCACGGTCAACTGACCGAGCAGGCCGAGACCGATCACGGCCACAATATCACCCAGCTTGACGTCAGCATTTCGCACCCCGTGGAGCGCTACTGCTCCCAGCGTGGTGAAGGCGGCTTCGTCAAAGCTGACGGTCTCGGAAGGAATCCGCGCCACCAGCAGGCGCGGCACGCAAGCAAACTCGGCGTGCACGGCGTGGCCGGCGCCAGCGCAAGCCACACGATCTCCTGGGTTGATATCGGTAACGCCCTCGCCCACGGCGACGATGGTCCCGGCGCTGCTATAACCCAACGCGCTCGGTTGATCGAGCCGGTTGCGCACGGCGGAGACCGTCGCCACCAGACCATCCCGGCTGATTTTGCTCAGAACTTCGCGCACCAAGTCGGGGCGCATTCTCGCTTTCTGCAGCAAATTCTTGCTGGCAAATTCCGAGGAAGCCCGCTCCGTGCCCGCAGAAACCACAGAAGCGGCGGTGCGGACCACTACGCATCCCGCCAACAGTTTCGGGGCGGGGACCTCCGCCACAGTAATTTCAGCAGTGCGGGCGTCCTGGAAAACTTGTTTCATGTTCTTGACACGCTGGCAGCGGGTGGCAGCGTTTCTGCGGCCCCCTGCGCCTTCGCTGAGAGACTCGCTCGATACACTTCGGATCCATCCCGCACAATTGCAAGCCTTCCATCCCCGGGTTCAAGCTTGCATCGTTCGTCCGTAAGGACGGCCGTCACGAAGCGAACCGGCAATCGCGATCGCGTTTGGTAAACGAGAGAAACTGCTGGCCGAAGATCACCATACGTGGGCGACTCCCAGCCCAGCACTTGCGTGCTCTCGCCTGCGACATCGGAGGCCAAACTTTTCCCTACCCGGACGACCGCTGCACTTCCCGCATCGCTGGCACGAATATTCCAGCGAATCCGCGACGCGCCTGCCGTAAACACAACTTCAAAAGGTGAATCAGAAATCTCGTATGGCAAATCCGCTGCCAGCCAGTGCAAGCGGATGTGGTGCTCTCCGATTCCCTCTATGTCGTCCACGATCACCCAGCCGGAGCCCGCCAGCCACTGCACCAGCCGGCGATGCTTGATACCGAGACTTTTGTAGCCGTCATGCTCACCCTCAAAGCGGTCGGGGCAATCGCGGTCGGACGAAGAAAACGACCGGCCCGACGCCTGCGCCCAGTCGACCCACAGAAAGCGGCCCGCCCGGCGCATCTGATCGCGATGATCGACTGTGACCGTGTTATGAACCGCAGTCGCCGCGAGTCCATTATTCCACGGCGGGGGGCCGTTGTAGAGATAAGTTCCAGCATCCCGCGCCAGGTTGATGCCCTGCCACCACAAATCCACGTGCAACTGATCGGCCTGAAAAGGCCGGCGAGTGTAGCGGCCCGCGCGAATCAGCGCCCAGGAATTCTCATCGCCCAGGCGAAAGTATCCGGTTTCCGCAGATGGAGGCGCAACCGCAGCAGATCTTTCTACTGCCGGCTTGACGCCGAACCACAACGCAGCTTCATCCCACGGCCCTGTCCTCAGCCCGGGGCGATCCAGAACAGCAGCGCCTAACTGCAGCAACGAACGGAAGTCGTGATACGCGCCGGAGGCGAGCGGAAGGATCAGGCTGCCATCGTCGGAACCGTAGTTTGGAACCAGCCCGCTCACACGATCCACCCAGCAGCGCATGAAGTCGAACGCGGCTTGCGTGCGCAAGCGAATGTCCTCATGCAGCGGAGCTCCATGAATTTCCGCCAGACGCAACGTCCAGAGCAGCAGATGCAGAATCATGCGCTGGTAGTTGAAGGAATGCTGCTGCGAAACGCCGTCGGGTGTGATCTGGTCGAGAACCGATTCCCGCAACAGATGAGCGCCAAGATTCTGCCAAACTTGCGCCTCTCTCAATTCCGGATAGAGCGTACCGGTGGTCCAAAGACCCACGGCCTCGCTGATCAAGTGATTGCTGCGCTGGGAGCGCGCGTACCCGAGGGTCTGTGCCGTGCGCCAGGCGTGAGCGGCGATCATGGAGACGAGCAAGGCGGCGCGCTCGTTGGTTGTTGACGGCGAATTGATGAAGCCATGCAGCGCGAACGACCAGGCCAGGATGCGCAAGGAGCACTCCTGCCCGCAAATCCACAGCGGACTAGACATGGGCGGGCTGTGGCGGGCCCAGTCTTCAACCGTATTCCAGAAAGCCTCCGGAAATCTTTCATCGCCGTTGAGGGCATAAGCCCGAACCAGCGGGTAGATAAATAAAAACCGGGAAGGCTCCAGAATGAATTTCAGATCGCCGTAGTCGGGCGAGGCAAAGCGCATCTGGGTCCATGGCTGCTGCGGTGAGACGGTCTGGCCTGTGACGGGATTCTCGAACCAACGCGGTGGGAAGCCGGAGGCGAATGACAGGCCGCCAAAGAATGGCAGATTGCCTTGAAGAATGCGCTCTGCTTCAGCGAGAACAGATTGTTCCCCGTCGGTGCCGAAAGTTTTTCTGATACTCGTTCCCAAGGCCTGGGCATCGGAGAAGAAGAATCGCCGCGCGCCACCCCGGCGTGCCGACAGCATCTTTTCTGCGGTGGCACCGGGGGCGATGCGTTTCAGGTCCCAGGAATCCCAGCCCTGCACGGAGCGCATCCGCCACGACATCAGGCCGCTGCTGCGCTGGAGTTCATACTCCAGGCGCAGCATGCCGTCGCGCATCCCGAAGGTGCGGCCAACCTGCAGCATGGTTGCGAGCTTACCCATTCGCGGTCTCCGCCACGGCCAGGCGGTTCTTTTTGAGGCGCTCGCCCGCCCGCTCCTGGAGCCACTCATGCATGACAAAAAATTGATGATCTCTGTCGAGATCGGATTGCGGTGTCGTCGAGATCGTGCCGCGATCGAGCCCCACCACAACGTCTGCGAGCTTCTCGATGCCAAAGGCGATGAGCCGGTTGCGCAGGTCGCTGAGCGACTCGCACCGGGCGACGCCGGAAAATTCACATCTCTGAAGAATCGGGCCGGTATCGATTCCCGAATCGATGTAATGAATGGTGATGCCGACGGGAACGTCATTCAGCAACGACCACTCCGGGCTGCTCATGCCTCGGATTTCCGGCAGCAAGCCGAGATGCACGTTGAGCACCCCGAGACGAGGAACGTCCAGCAACTGCCGGCGCAAAATGTTGCCGCCAGTAAAAACGATCAGGTCGGGCGACCATTCTCTGAGACGCGCAATCGAATCCGGAGCATTCTGATCGCTGCAGATCGCAACGGGGAATCCGTAAGCAGCCGCCACTTCCCGCAGGCTGCGAAAAAATCCGTCTTCATGCTTCAGCCAAGGCTCGAGATACGGATTACTCACGCGCGGCTGATCATCTCCATGACGCGGCGCCAGTTTCGTGCGCGCGTATCGCGTAACCCCTCGCACACCCCACTGCCCCAGCTTGCGCAGCAAGGTTCCGCGATCCAGTGTGTGTAAAGCAAGGGCGCCCACCGGGGCGTGGCCCAACTCGGCCATACGCACAGCTATGGAGCATGCGGTTTCGCTGTACAGGCTCGAGCTCAAAACTACGATGCGCATGGCAGTGCCTCGCATGCGGATGCTTCAAAAGACCGCGTCAGGCGCTGCTCCAGCAGCAACGCGTCGGCGAAGAACTTGCATCCCCAACTGATGAAGCGGAGCGGCTGATAGCCGCCCCAGACCGGATACGATCCGCTCACGCCGCCTGCGACTCCCCGCCGCCCGCGCACTGGAATCAATTGCTTCAGCATCTCGTTCATCTTGAGCGAGGCGTTCAGATAACGCAGGTCGCCAGTCATCTCAAACAGGCGCGCCCAGACGCACGACATCTGCGCATTCCCTGTCAGGCAGGTGAAGTGCTGCCCGTTCTTGAAATCAGGTTCATACGCTCCGCACAAATATTTGTTGGTTTCAAACTTCCGCAGCAGGACCCATGCCGACTTTTCAACTGTTTGAACGCCATCGCTGCGGCGCCGCAGGATGGCGCATTCCAGAACACCCTGGAGCACGTACGCGATGAAGTGAAGGTAGTTGGGATGACCGCGCAGGTTGATGCCGTCGACCCACCCGTTGGGCCGGAAGTGCGTCAGCACCCAGTTCAGATTCTTCTCGGCGGCCAGTCCGTAGTGATGATCCGAAGTGCTGGCGGACAACTCCGCCAGCGCCCAGGCAACCATACTGTAGTAGGTGTGAGCCACATTCTGATAGGCGCCCGGCCCTGACCACGAGCCGGTTGCCTGCTGCATCTTGATCAGCCAGTCGCCAGCCGCAACGGCCGGTTGCAAGACTTCAGGACGGTCCGTCTCCGCATGAGCCCGAGCCAATCCTTGCAAAATCTGGCCGGTGTTGAACACCGAGGGGAGCGTGTCGCGGCCATGCAATCCGCCGGGAAAAGCGCCCGTCGGCATTTGCAGAGAAAGCAACCACCGGGTGGCGCGTTCCGCGGCGGCAGTGGCGCGGTCATCGCCCGTTGCGCGCGCAAAATCATACAGCGTGGGAACGATGTAGCCGGTGACCTCCGGATAAGACTCTGAATATCCCGTGAGCAGGCTGTAGTAGGCCGCTATGCCGCCATCGGGGCGCTGCGCATCGAGGATCCAGCGCAGCAATGAGTTCAGGGTCTCAGCGCTGGGCCGCTTCGTCGTCGCGTAAGAGTAGAGATGGCGCTGCTGGAAAGTGACGCGCAGTTTGTCAGACGCAAGTCGTTGAACCAACGGAAGCATGCGCTGCGGTGCACGCAGCAAGCCCGTGGCTTCGGTCAACGCTTTGGCAAGTTGACCGGTCATGGCGTTCTCTCTGCCCCTGTCTCTTGATGCGCCGGCCTCGGAGTCAGTCATGGGAGAGTACGTCCCGGGAAAGTGTGTCGCAAAGTATCGACAACCTCACGCCGTGGCCGCCTCGCGTGCGTGGCTGAACTCTTCCGCGCTCTGCCGCGCCCCGGCATCGAGAAAAATTCGCATCCAGTTCTCCAGAGTCAGGAACTGCCAGATTTGCATCGACCAATCCTCGGCTCCACTGCGATGTTCGTCCACGAAACGGCGCACCGCCTCCGGTCGGAACAAACCGCGCTTCCGGATGTTTGTCTCAGAAAGCAGATCATCCACCATCTCGCGCAAATCGTGTGCCAGCCAGTAGTCCACGGGAGCAGCGAACCCGGCTTTCGGTTGCCGCAATACCTCGGCAGGCAGAACGTCTTGCATTGCTCGACGGAAGATATGCTTTGTTGTCGGCTGGAAGAGTCCCTTGAGCTTGAGGTTGGGCGGAATATTCCAGGCGGCAAACTCGGCGAGCTCACGATCGAGAAATGGGACGCGCACCTCAACTGACGAAGCCATACTCATCTTGTCGTTGTAGTTCAGATTCAGGCTGACCATGAAGATTTTGGTATCGAGATAAAGCATCTGGTTCAGAAAATCCGCATCGCGCACCGCGTCGAAGCGGGAGTGATGACGCACCGCTGGGTCGGAGGCACGAAGCTGATCCTGAACCTGGGTGGTGTACAAGCTCATCTTCTGGTCGCCATCCAAATAAGTACAGTTGCGGATGAAGCTGTCTTCGGAGGAGAGCGAGGCACTGCGAGCCATCTTCTTGGCCAGTCGCACGCGTCCCTTCATGGCCGTCCCCCGGAAACCGGGCAAGGCGCTCACGCCGGACTCGATGCCGGCACGCAGCACACCGGGAATTCTTTGATAGGCTCGCGCCCAGCGGTGCGCGGCGTGTTTGCGATAGCCGGCAAACAACTCGTCGCCCCCGACGCCGGAAAGTAACACCGTGGCCTGCTTTCGCGCTTCGCGGCAGACCAGATAGGCCGTGATGATCGCAGGATCGGCGGTAGGCTCGTCCATGTGCCAAGTGAGGCGAGGCATCAACTCGGCCACATCTGGCTCAACCACAATCTGCTGGTTCTCGCAGCCCAGTTGCCGCGCCAGGCGCGCCGGCACGGTAGGATCATCCAGCGTGGTTTCGCCGACACGATATTTTTCCGGGAAAGTAATGGTATAGGTCCGTACTGGTTGTTTCGTGGCCCGGCACATCATGGCGACGATGCTCGACGAATCCAACCCGGCGCTGAGGAACGCGCCGATCGGAACGTCGCTCACCATCTGCTGTTCGACAGAATGCCGGAAGCGCTCGCGAACTTCGTCAGCAAGATCCGCTTCTGATTGCGAGTAGCTCGCATCAGCCCGGGGAAAGCTCAGATCCCAGTACTGCCGTATTTTCAATTCGCCGTCGCGGAATGTCGCGCAATGTCCGGCGGGAAGCTTGTAGATGCCGCGGAACATCGTCTTCGGATCGGGGACCCACAGGAAAGTAAGATACTGATGCAACGACTCCAGATCGATTTCCGCCTCGATCTCCGGCACGTGGAGCAGTGCCTTCACTTCAGAAGCAAACGCCAGCTTTCGCCCGTGCTGGGCGTAGTAGAACGGTTTCACTCCGAAATGATCACGCGCCAGAAACAACTCTGGCTTGCCCGAACGGAGATCGCAGACGGCAAAGGCGAACATGCCCTTGAGGCGGTGAACGCAATCCGCGCCCTCCTGTTCGTACAGGTGAATCACAACTTCAGTGTCGGTGTTGGACGCGAAGTAGTGACCCTTGCTTTGCAACTCGCGGCGAAGTTCGGCGAAGTTGTAGATCTCGCCGTTGTACGTGATCCAGACCGTGCGGTCTTCGTTGCACATCGGCATGTGGCCGTCAGCCGAAAGGTCAAGGATGGCAAGACGGCGGCTGCCGAGGCCAACGTAGGAACCGTCAGGAAATCTTCGCTCCCACAGACCGAAATCATCGGGGCCCCGGTGCGCCTGGACGCGCGTCATCCGGCAGAGCACTTCCCTGTCGCCACAATTTGCCAGACCACTGAGGCCGCACATTTCCGGCTTACTCCCCCGATTCCAGTTTCAATTCGTAAATCTTCGCTTTGATGTGAAAAAACTGTACGCCCTGAAAAACGCAGTAGATCAATCCGGGGACGCCATCGAGAAATCCCAGACAAAAAAAGTACTTGTAGAGAAAGAAGGCGAGCGGCGAACCCGGCAGAGCGAAAAACTTGCGGCGGAGCCAGCGGCGGCGCTGCGCCTGGGTTCCCGTCAGCGACGGGGCTAACTCGTCAACCCCTGCCTTACCGTTGAGCCAGACCTTCGCTTCCCAATTGGAATAGGCATCGTGCTTGCGGATGTAGTGCGACAGCGAAGCGACGTTGTGATGCAGCAGCGGAAACTTCAGCTCACGCGTGCGTCCTTCCACTACCACGTGTTCATGAACTTCCATGTCCGCCATCGAAGCGTCCTGCTCCTTCAAGCGGCACTCGTAGCGGCCCTTGCCCCGCCGAAACAGCGATAGCTTGTAAAAGCTGGCGCCGCTGTGGCGCAGTTCCCGCCCGAGGAAATAAATGCGGAGCGCAATGTGGTAGCCATCGTAGCTGGGATTTTGAATCGCGGCCCGTATCTCCTCCGCAAGTTCTGGCGTCAGCGACTCATCCGCATCCAGCAGAAGAATCCAGTCGTGGACCAGGGGCAATGTTTCCATCGCCCACTGGCGCTTTTTAGGCCAGCCTCCCTGGTAGTGAAATTGCACGACCTTAGCCCCGAGAGAACGAGCAATCTCGACCGTATCGTCGGTGCTTTGGGAGTCGACAACATACACTTCGCCGACGTCGCGCAGGGACTCGAGGCAGCGTGGCAAGTTGCGCGCCTCATTGCGCACCGCGACAATGGCGCTCACAGGAAGCGCCGCAGACGGACGCGCAACCGGCGCCGGCACGGACTCGGCTAATTTCTGCATGGAGGGCACAAATGACTCTCAACATATTATCCTGACTCGCCGCGGATGGCATGACGAAATCGAGGGCAAACTGCTAATATCCGGAAAAGCCTTCCTATGGCCCAGACCGACTCCATCGTCGAACAAAAGCAGGTCGAACAAAAGAATGAAGTGCGGCAGTTCTGGGATGCCGATCCCTGTGGATCACGCTATCTGGAGCAGCGGCAGGATTTTGAAGCCCATGCCCGGATGCGATATGCGCTGGAGCCGTATATCGCTGATTTCGCAGACTTCAAAGCGGCACAGGGAAGGAAAGTCCTGGAAATTGGCGTAGGTATGGGCGCCGATTACCTGGAGTGGCTGAAGGCGGGAGCAAACGCAACTGGGGTCGACCTCTCACCGGGCTCGCTCGAAAAGGCGCGGCTACGCTGCGAACTGGCCGGATATAAGACAGACTTGCAAGTGGCGGACGCGGAAAATCTCCCCTTCCCCGATAATTCTTTCGACGTGGTGTACTCCTACGGGGTGCTGCACCATAGCCCCGACACTCCGCGCTGCATCCGTGAAGCGTGGCGCGTGCTGAAGCCCGGCGGCCAAGCCAGGATCATGCTCTATCACCATCCGTCTCTGACTGGACTGATGCTCTGGCTGCGCTATGGCATCTTGCGGGGCAAGTCTTTGCGCCAGTCTGCTTACGATCGCCTGGAGAGTCCCGGCACGAAGACATATACACGAGAGGAAGCGCTTTCCCTCATGCAAGGGTTCCGCGACATTAGTGCCAGGTTGGTTTTCAGTCCGGGCGATTTGCTTCTGCATCAACCTTCGGCGCGGTTTCAGTCGGCACTCTACCGAGTGGTTTGGAAATTGTATCCCCGCTGGCTGGTGAAGAGGCTGGCACGGCGGTGGGGACTATTCTTGCTTTTGACCGCAACCAAGCAAGCTTAAGCGGCCATCTTCATCTTTAGCCAGCCAGCGAATGCTGCTCGCACCAGCTCTGCAGCACATACAATGCCCAGGGACGAGACCACGAAGTCCTGCCTTGCAAGAAATCTTGCCACACGCGGCGAACCGCAGCCGCACTGATGGTCCCGCTCAAAGGACCAACGTCAATTTCTGCGAAAGCGGCCTCGATCGTTGGACGCAGGGCATCACGCAGCCAGTGTTCAAATGGGAGCGTGAAGCCTCGTTTCGGACGGTGGATGATTTTGTCCGGGAGCTCGCCGCGCAGAGCATGAACCAGCAGGGGCTTGGGCGTGTCCTCATTCAACTTCCATGATCCGGGCAAAGCCAGAAGCTGTCGCGCCAACTGATGATCGATCAGCGGCACACGCACTTCGAGGCCGTGCGCCATACTCATGAAGTCGGAGTCCCGAAGCAGGGTGTTCAGCATGTAACACCGCGCCTCCAGATAAGAAACGCGGTTGATGGCGTCCAGACTCTGGGCGTGGCTCAGGCTTCTGGCCAAGGTCGCTTCCGCACGCTGGAAAGCCTGGGAATTCGCCTCCATCTTGAGCAGCAACTCGCTCTGCTGCGCCGGTGTGAACAACATGCGCGAAAGAAAATAGGGATGAACGATTCGTCCGCCGTTGCGGCCGAGGGCAGTCAGTTTTCGATTCTGATCGTTGGACGGTGCGACTGCCGCAAACATATTTGCGAGTGGCCGGCAGACTGCCCCGGGGATGCGCTGCATGATATTGGCGAAGCTTTCCATCCGCGGCACGGTGCGGAAGGTGGAGTAGCCGGCAAACATTTCATCCCCACCTAGACCCGAAAGAGCAACTTTCACTCCTGCCGCCCTGGTCTTCTCCGAGACAAAATATGTATTGATCCCGTCTACAGTTGGCAGATCCATCGCATGGATGGCGGGAGCAATCGCGGCAAACAAGTCTGACTGGGAAACGGTGATCTCGTGATGGTCGGTACGAAATTGCTGCGCGATGGCGTGGGAGTATTCCGCCTCAGAGTAATCTGCTTCGCTAAATACGATAGAAAACGTACTCGGCCGCACGCCGTTGCGGCTCAGGATGCCGACCAGGCTGCTGGAATCGATGCCGCCAGAAAGGAAAACTCCCACCGGCACATCGCTGACCAGTTGCATGCGCACCGACTCGTCGAGCATCGCTACAACTTGGGTTTCGAGTTCGCTGCGCCTCACCGCGCCAGCCTCGCGCGCGCGATCAGCGGATTCGACAAGCTCGGGATCAACCAGGTCCCAATACTGGACCTGTTTTACTTGCCCATCTTCCCAAGTCAAATAGCAGCCGGGCGGAAGCGCGGTAATTCCCTCCACCAAGGTGTTGGGATCGTAAAGGGATCCGAAGGTCAAATAGTTGATGAGGCCGGCCTGATCGATGCGCCGCGGCACCAGACCGGTACCCAGCAAAGTTCGAACCTCAGAGGAAAACATGAAATAGCAATCCGCTTGGAAGCAGTACAGAGGCTTGATTCCCATCGGATCGCGGGCGACGAACAGGCAGTGCCGTTGCGCGTCCCAGATAGCGAAGGCAAACATCCCGCGAAATTCATGCAGGCACTTTTCACCCCAGCGCGCGTAGGCTTTGAGGATCACTTCGGTATCGGAATGACTGCCGAAGTACACTCCTTCGCGCTCCAGCGTGGTGCGAACTTCGCGGAAATTGTAGACCTCTCCGTTGTAGACGATCCAGTTGCCGGTGGCGGGGTCGTTCATGGGCTGATGCCCTAGAGGAGACAGATCCAGGATGGCAAGCCGGCGGTTCCCCAGACCGATTTCGACTTCCCGCGTGGAGTCACGCAGAATTACCGTGCCGCTGTCGTCTGGCCCGCGGTGAGCGAGGGATTTTGTGGCGCGCTCCAGGATCTCGCCGGGCACACTCGCGTTACGACCGATAATGCCGAAAATTCCACACATCTGAATTGTCGTTCCCTGAAGTCCTCGCAAATTATCTTACGCGAAGCGTTCGAGCGTTCGGAGTGGACTTAGCGGCGACAACCGAGCAGAGTAATGCTTCAAAGTGGGCCGTCTCGGCGCGGTGCAATTCCACACATCAGGCCGGGTCCGCGCGTTCGCCGATCAGTGTAGAATGCCTGTTCAGTTTCTCAATGCCCGATCCGATTGACAACCCCCGCTGGGGCTACTTTGCCGTGGCCTCGCTGCTTGCCCTGATTGCCGTTGTCCGCGTGGTATCAAGCTACTCGCATACCGCACAGGCATTTGATGAGCCCTACCACGTCGGCGCGGCCATCGAACTGTGGGACAAGCATACGTACACGCTTGATCCCTTGCATCCGCCACTGCAGCGCATTGCTATCGGCCTGCCGCTGTATATTTCAGGCGAACGCTATCCAACTCTTTCTTTGCCCGAGGCCAATGCTGCACCGCTTGCCTGCGCGACAGGGAACGCCATCCTCAATCATTCGTCGCACTTTCTGCGGAACCTGAGCCTTGCCCGTCTGGGAGTTCTTCCCTTCCTGCTGCTGGGCTGCGCGATCGTATTTTTTTGGGCACGGCGCGAGTATGGAGATTTCGCGGGAGTGGCAGCGGTTGCGCTGCTCACGACCGTGCCCATCGTGTTGGAGTACTCCGGCTTGGCCTACACGGATATGGTGGCAGCGTCGACGCAGGCGGCGTCGTTTTGGGCATTCGCCAACTGGCTTGACCAGAAAAACTGGCGAGCGACGATGTGGCTGGGGTTCGCGGTGGGATTGGCCCTGCTCGCAAAGTTCACGGCTTTCATTTTCCTGCCCGCTGCCGCTTTGAGCATGGTGGTGCTGAAATGGGCCGTTACGCGCTCCAGGCAAACGTCACGGCCGGCGGCCTACAAGCAAGCGATCAAACAAATTGCAGCGGCCGGCGTGATCACTCTGGCAGTCGTCTGGGCCGGCTACGGATTTGCCGTGGAGCACGTGCGGGAAAGCATGCAGATCTCGGCAGAGTCCATGCCTTCGTTTCAGCATTTCCCTGCGCCTGTGGGAAAGATCGCACGCTCACTCATCCTGTCCGATCCGAGAGTGCCCATGCCCGCTCTTATGAGAGGATTGGCCAACGCCTGGGTGATGGAAAAAAGCCGTCCTGCCGGCTATCTACTCGGGCACATCAAATCCGGCGGATGGTGGTATTTCTTTCTGGTGGGCGTGGGCGTGAAGTCGCCAATTCCTTTCCTCATCCTGGTTGTCGCCGGCTTGCTTTCGTTCAGAACGTTGGCCAAAGAGGGACGCTGGACCGCGATGGCGCCAGCGGCCTGCGCTCTCGCGATTCTGCTTGTAACCATGCCTGTCTCCATAAACTACGGAGTGCGGCATGTGCTCGTCGTGTTTCCTCTGTTGGCTATTGTGGCCGGCTGCGGCAGCTCTTATCTTTGGGATTCACGGGCACAACTGCAAGAACGCCAGCGGGTGTGGGGACGAACTGCTTTAGTAGTTCTGCTGCTCTGGCAATTCGTTTCAACCGTGCGCGCCCGCGGGGACTATATCGCTTACTTCAACGAATTCGCGGGCAGCGATCCCAGCAAGGTTCTGGTAGCCGGTTGCGACCTGGACTGCGGCCAGGACCTCTTCGCTTTGGCCGACGAGCTTCACGCAAGGCATGTTTCCCACCTCAGCCTCGCGTTGTGGACGAGCGCCGACCTGCGCAAGATGGCGTTGCCGGAATTTGACGTTGCCCAGCCCTTCCAGCCGGTCGCGGGATGGTTCGCGATCAGTCTGCGCGCGCTGCGCTTTGGAGACCTATTTCACACCTCCTACCCCCCTGACGCCTTTGCCTGGCTCAGCCGCTATCAGCCCGTGGCGCGCGTGGGGAAAACTATTTTGCTCTACCACATTCCCGAAGAACCGGCGGGGAGCAAGTCGAAGTGAACATGAAAAAGCCTTTTGTTAGCGAGCGTTCGCTCCTGATTATTTGCATTGTGCTTGGTGCGGTGCAGGCCTGGATTTGCCGATACTCCCGAATTCCGGATGGAATCGCGTATCTGGATATCGGCGATGCGTACTTCCGCGGCGACTGGCATGCCGCCCTCAACGCCTATTGGAGCCCCGTGTATTCCTGGTTGCTCGGGCTTGCGCTGTACGTGCTTAAGCCTTCCATGTGGTGGGAATTCATCACGGTCCACTTCGTAAACCTTATCATTTACGTCTTTGCTCTATTTTGTTTTCGTTTTCTCATGCATGCAATTTTGCACGCGCTCAAACGGCGCACAACCGATTCGGATGGCTTCGTTCCATTACCCGACTGGGCTCTGCTGGCCATGGGGTACGGCGTCTTTCTCTGGTGTTCGCTGGTGCTGATCGACGTCAGCGAAGTTACTCCCGATCTCATGGTTGCGGGCATCGTCTTCCTCATCGCTGGTTACCTGGTAGATTTGCGGGTTGACGACTCCTATGGGAAACTTGCCATGTTCGGCGCTCTGAATGGCGCCGCATACTTGAGCAAAACCATCATGTTCCCGATGGGGCTTTGCTTCCTCGCGATCCTTCTGGTCTCCGGAAAGATTACGAAGCGCAGAATAGGCGGCGTCTTGTTGTCCGGTGTGGTTTTCCTGATCGTGTGCACGCCCTTTATTTATGCACTCTCGAAATCGAAAGGAAGATTGACCTACGGAGATACGGGAAGGCTGGCCTACGCGGCGGTGGTAAGTCCCGGCACTCCGCAGAGAAATTGGCAGGGCGTGGAGCCGGGAAGTGGAACTCCGTTACATCCCACCAGAAAACTTCTGGACGATCCTCCAGTTTTCGAGTTCGGAGAGCCAATCAGCGGAACCTACCCTGCCTGGGATGATCCCTCCTATTGGAATGAGGGATTGCGTTGGACTTTTCATTTGAGATCACAGCTTCGCGTGCTGGTGCAGAGTGGCCTCGCTTATGAGAAGGTGTTTTTCGGGCAGTTGGGATTGCTCGCCGGTATATTCATTTTTCTTTTTCTTGGCGGAGCGCCCACGCGAAAGGCAGTCGCGTCCAACTGGCCATTGCTGGCGATGGCATTGCTCGGCCTTGCAGCTTACGCGCTGGTGCTGGTTCTTACGCGGTACATCGGCGCTTCGGTGGCACTGTTGTGCGTCGGCATTTTTGCCGGGATTCGCCTGCCGAAAGATGAAAGGCTGGAGCTGCTCTCGCGATACGTGGCTGCCGCAGTTGCGATCACGATTCTGTTCTCAGTTGTGGGTCACATGGGGGACGCGGTCTACGCCAATATGACGGTGGGTTCAGACCCGCCAGCACGGGATGAAGTGAAGGCCGCGATCGCGTTGGAAGGCATGGGTTTGCGAGCTGGAGACAAGATGGCAGTGATCGGCCGGGGCATCAGCAACCAGTGGGCCCGCTTGGCGCGGTTCAAGATTGTTGCCGAGGCGGCGCCTGGACAAATGGCGATTCAGGAGTTCTGGGCATCCGACCCGGAACGGCGGGATGCGGCGTACGAGTGCCTTCGACACACTGGAGCGAGAGCGGTGGTGGCAACCGATCCGCCGGCGAGCAAACTGGACGCTCGCTGGAAACGAATTTCAGACACGCGATACTATATTTATTTTTTCCCGAGATAGCGCAGAATTTTCGGGGTTCCTGTTATCATTCCGTTACCCTCAAGCAGGAAAACCCAGATATCTGAAGGAAGAGTTGAACCGTGGCTTCACCCCTCAGGGCGGAAACTAATTATCAACCGGTTGTGCTGCCGGTCAAAGAAGCGGAAGCGATCGAGCTTTCGGTGGTGATGCCTTGCCTAAACGAGGCCGAAACGCTGGAGGTCTGCATCCGCAAGGCGCAGCGCGCGCTGCGCGAGGCTAACATCGCGGGCGAGATCGTCGTGGCCGATAACGGCAGCAGTGATGGCTCGGCGGAAATCGCGGAGCGGCTGGGCGCCCGGGTTATTCATGTAAGGGCACGCGGATACGGCAACGCACTGATGGGAGGAATCGCAGCCGCGTCCGGCAAATACATCGTGATGGGCGACGCCGACGACAGCTATGACTTCGGCCACATCATGCGCTTCCTGGAGCCGTTGCGGGATGGCGCCGACCTGGTGATGGGCAACCGCTTCCGCGGAGGCATTCAGAAGGATGCCATGCCTCCCATGCACCGCTACTTTGGCAATCCCGCGCTGACCTGGCTGGGGCGCTTGTTTTTCCAGAGCCCGGTGGGAGACTTTTATTGCGGGCTGCGCGGTTTTCGCAAGAGCGCCTACGAGCGCATGGGACTGCGAACTACCGGAATGGAGTTCGCCACCGAAATGATTGTGAAGGCGACTCTGCTCAAGTTGCAGGTCACCGAGGTGCCGACGACTCTCTCGCCCGACGGGCGCAGCCGGGCTCCACACCTGCGAACCTGGCGGGACGGCTGGCGCACACTGCGCTTTTTCCTGCTTTACAGCCCGCGCTGGCTTTTTCTGTATCCGGGTCTCGCGCTCATGATGATCGGCGGGCTGTTAGGTCTGTGGCTGTTGCCAGCGCCGCGCGCGATCGGCAACGTCACCTTCGACGTTCACACCATGCTTTACGCCGCAGCGTTCGTGCTCCTCGGCTTTCAAGCCATTGCGTTTGCGGTGTTCACCAAGTTCTTTGCCATCTCCGAAGGTCTGTTACCTCCAGATCCGGCTCTGGACAGGCTTTTCCGGTACATCACCCTCGAAGTCGGTCTGGCGGCTGGGGCGCTGTTCACGATCACTGGGCTGGCGATCTCCGTCTATGCCGTGGGCGCGTGGGGAAGCAAACACTTTGGGGCGCTCGACTACTCTCACACCATGCGCCTGGTGATTCCCGCCGCCACCTGCCTCACCTTGGGAGCGCAGACCATCTTCGCCAGTTTTTTCATGAGTGTGCTGGGGCTGCGGCGGAGGTAACTTCAGGTGTCGGGATTTCAGCTCTTCAGATGGAAAGTGGGACGACGCAGATCGCTCCAGGACGGTTCTGACCTCAAGCCACCGATCACGGAAAACACCATCCAGATGGCCGCCGCGATAACGACGACAGCAAGAGCGATTCCCAAGACGAGCGTCAACATCGGAAATTTGTAAACGCCCCAAAGAAGAAGTCCAAAGGAGAGCAGTGTCACGGTGGCGACCAATATCCTTACAGCTCGTCGAAAACCGCGGCGCGAGGCTGGCTGCAGGAACCAGTCGTACTTGACCGGCAAGTCTGCTGGAAACTCTTCATCGCCGGTACATTCGCGGTTGAGCGGCTGCTCTTCAAGCCGCGGCGGCGGGTACCCCGCCGACGGCACGCTCTCTACCGAGAATGGCAGATCGGACAAAACCTGCATGTTCGCATCGTACTTCCCGGCAACTGAAGGGCAAAGTAACTGCACAGGTTCGGAGGCGCTGACGGTAGCTGTGATTTTCTTAGAACGTCCGGGCGAAGCGGCCTTTACGCTTGCGTGCCAGGCAGTTTTTCGTGATAGGCCGTTCCCGTGTACACTTCGAGACTGGAGCATGTGCAGATTTCTTCCGGCACCGGAAGCCGCGATTCGAAGTTAAAGACCGATCATGCGTGATCAATCACAAGTTGACGGAAACCCGCCCATCGCCGCTCCTGTGGGACAGCCTGAACCGCTTCTTCGGCAGTGCATTGCCAAATCGCAATCCAGGCTGGAATTCTGGGCCGAATTGATACTGTCCGCCGGGGTGCGGCGGTTGGCGGAAGTAGGCGTCTATCGTGGGGATTTTGCGGCCTTCGTGTTGCAGCGGTGCACGGGCTTGGCCACGTATTACATGATCGACCCGTGGCGACACTTGAGCGACTGGAACAAGCCGGCAAATCACGACGATTCTGTGTTGAATCAGTTCTTCGAGGAAACCAAGGCGAAGACCGACTTCGCCGCCGCCAAAAGAGTGATCTTGCGCGGAAAAACTACCGAAGTGATCGACCAGATAACCGACGGAGAGCTGGACCTAACCTACATCGACGCCGATCACACCTTGAAGGGCATTGCCATTGATTTGATTCGTGTGTACCCCAAGGTGCGGGTTGGCGGCTTTGTGGGCGGAGACGACTTTACGCGGTCCGTGTGGGAACACAAGACGAGCTTCGAGCCCACGCTGGTGTTCCCGTTCGCCGTGTATTTTGCAGAAGCTGTAGGCGCGACGATCTACGCGCTGCCCTATGCTCAATTCTGCCTCCAAAAAACCAATGGCACGCAATTTGCGTTTGTCGATCTGACGGGCCAATACGACGACGTCGGCCTGCGCGATCAATTCACTCCAGAAAAAGTCCTCAAGCTCTTCGTCGGGGAGCGGTTCCCGCGCCTGGCGCGAGTTGGCAGGAAAGCACGAGAACTACTCTCGAGATAAGCTGGGTCCTATTATCCCCGCATGGTCTTGATATTGGACTAGCAAGATTACAGAGTGCATTCTACTCAGGGCTGGGATTATGTATTGGGCTTGTCCTTTGGCCAGACCATTTGCACCACAACAGTGGTGATGAGGGTAAGGAACAAACCTGCAAGCTGGGGATGTTCGGGCCAGACCATTTTCGTCAAGTCAAGTTTCCAGGCCCAGTAGCCGATCGCCGTTCCGATCAAACTCGCAATTAATGTGATCTTCCAGGTCGTCATGAAACTCCTTCGGGTTTCTAGACCAGGGAAGTCCTTCGCTTGTTGCGTCGATTACGGACATCAGTCTACTCGCCCCGTCCCCTGAAAAGATACGAAGGCGCGGTGGTCGCGACCTCTGGAGGATTCCAGTCGCCTACTGAATCACATCCCAATTGACGCTCATCGCGCCGGGCTTGATCGTGCTGGAAGTGTTATTGCACACGCGAAAGCTCACATTCCCGGCAGTGGGGAATGCATAAATCTGTAGGACGGCTCCGGTCGTGCTCCCCGCATATCCGGTCACACCGTTCGGATCAGAAGCCAACGACCAGTGGACGACACTCTTTGTGGTTGCGCCCGAGGCCGCAACAGTCACGGAGGCCGCACAGGCGCCGGAGGCAATCGCGCCCGTGCCCAGAGCAGTTTGTCCCGCCGCGAAAATTTGCGGCGTCTTCAAGAACGTCCCATTGTCGTAGCTGCACTTCTCGGCATGGGCCGTCGAATCGCCGTAGCAGACATCCGCTCCCGGCACGCCCTTTGGAGCAGATGTTTCTCGCAACGCGATTGGAACGTTGAAGGTCTTCAGCGATGCCGTGAGCCGCTCTTTGTAGCTTGCATTGTCACCAACCGTCCCGATGTAATTCGAGATCGTGGTCTGCGCCCGGGAATAGAGCTGATGTCCACTCGCGTCATCAAAGCCGAAGGCCGCGTCATTGGCGTCCCAGCCTGGGCGATTCGCGGGTGTGCTAAACGTTTTCGCGGGGTTGGCGTCGAGCAGAGTCAAAACATCAGAGGGAAGATTGCCCGCAAAAATATTGAGAGCGCCCTTCCGGTTCTGGCTGAGAGGCCCTGCATTTCCTGGGTTGCGCGAGTCGATGATTCGAGCGTACCAGGATCCGTTTTGCACGGGCGCTTGCTCGCAACTGATCCCAAGCGCGTTACTGTTAACCGGGAAGGCGCAGATAGCCGACTGAATCGTAGGCTCAAACGCCCCCACCGCCGAAGTAATGCCAGCGGCTGAGTTCACGGGCGGAAAATTCACCACCCACATGCTGGTCAGTGCCGGGTTGCGAGTGTTCTGGCTTGGCCCAAGAACATTGCCCGGCCAGAATGCAAGTTCGGGATAGAAAGTGGACGCCGGAACCGTGTAGGAAGAATACTTGGTCTGGGGATCGGAGAAGCTGCAATAGCCAGCAGTCGTGCAGTTCCCCGAGATTCCCGTGGCGACGGACCCCAGAAATCCCGCTCGGTCTGACGTTCCGTAGGGAACGACTTGCCGTGGTCCAACCCCCGTGCTGGCCAGAATGTCGTAAGTAATCGTACCCGCATTCACCGGCGGGATCTCGGGAAAATATCCTTTGATCATGCCTGATCCGTTGGTTTCCGCTGTACCGATGAGCAGGGGCACGCTGGCGCCGAGCGCACTGGAATGAACCACAACCCAATAGTTGATCGGAGTCGATCCGGTTCTCGCGAAGCGGGGAAGGTTGCCGAGTGGCTCCAACTGCCCACTTAGAATGTGCGGCCCGGCGCCTCCCAGCCCGATGTAACCGGCCTGCCCGTAGCCGGTTCCGCCCGGCGTGAAGGGGTTCACGGTGTTTGCTCCCACCTCGGTGTAAATGTTGTCCACCTCGCAGCCGTTGTAGTTATTGAAGCTGTTCGAGCAGATCATCGCGTACTGCGAGAAGCCTTGAATCACGCTGTCGCTGACCTTCGAGGTATTTCCAGAGAGCGCCAGAACTCCATTCCCCCCTCCTTGCATGCTCAACTCAACATTGTGGGCCCAGAAGATCCCTGAATTGTTCCCGGGAGTGTAGATCATCGCCCCTACGAAATTTGCGTCGTTGCGCATGACTCGGCCCGAACCTTCGTTGGAAATGTGGTCGATTTCCAACGCCTGATCGTTTTCTACGGTGATGAAATAGTGCCATCGATTTGGGTCTCCGAGAGAACTGGCGATCGCATCGCGAATCACCGACGCATCGGCGTTGTCGTCGATCGCTGTGTTCAGCAAAGCAGTCCATCCATATCCGGACGAACTGTCGCACGTCGCCTTCCCCCACAGAAAGCTGAAGGTGGTAGCTCCCGTCGGAGTCACGGGAAACACGCCATCAAGCTGCCGATTGCAGGGCGCTCCCAGGAACACGTGGACGTTGGCGGTATCCTGCGGGCCGGTCCTCGCAAAGTTGTGGGCCGTGGCCGTGGTGCACGTCCACTTGCCGTTGGCTGCGGAGCAACCGGAGATTTGAGCTCCATCCACATTAGTGCCCGCCTGGAATCTCCCGCCAAACCACTTGATGGACAAATATCTGTTCACGCTGCCCGGAGCGATGAGACCCAAATTGATGCAGCGGGAGCGCGTCTGGCACCTCAGGACTGCGCCATAGGCGTTGATGGTCTGCTGGTTGCCGTGAATGATCACCGGTGCATAAATATCGTAAGTCGCGTCGGGATCCGAGGGATTTGCAGGCGTGAGAAAGATGACACCATTCTTGCCGGCGGCATTCGATGCTTCCTGAATTCCGCCCGAGGCCGACTGCACGGTGTAGCCGGGGCGATGTGAGTTGACTGTCATGCCAAGGATCGTTCCTCTGGCAGGGCCAGATGTGCACGTTCCGCCCGTGACCTGCATGGCCTCCGGTATACCCTGGTTCGCGATGTATACAAAATAGGGCTGGAACCCCTCGTTCGCCGTGTCGACCCCCAGCGGACACGGGGCCAGCGTGATCGAGACGGGTCCGGGCGCGCCAAGATTGTCCGAGGGAAGTTGCCTCCAGTTGTAGTCGGAGGCGTAGACCTGCTTACTCGACGCGCTTCTGTTGAGACTGCCTGCTGAGTCAAACCCTGCGTTCTGGGCGAAAACCAGACCAGAAAGAATTGCACACACCAAGAAAGCTCTTCCCCACATAACCACCTCCAGCCTTTGTATTTCCTCTTCGCCTTAGACCTTCATCAAAATCACGGGGACGTCACGCAGAGTCCGCCGTTCTTCGTGCAGCATGAACTCTGGTTTCAGCGAGACGATGGGCCAACCTCAGCAGTTGTTCAACGTGCTTGCTCCAACTGAAGTTTCGGGACCGCAACCAGCCCTTTTCGCGCATGGTCTCGGCCGGTCCCGGCGACTGCGAGGCCTGAATGATCACCTCGGCCAAGCCCTCTGGAGCAAAGCGCGGGAAATACAGTGCAGCCTCGCCGCATATCTCCCGGTGTACAGGCAAATCCGAAGCGATCACAGGAAGACCGCTGGCCATCGCCTCCACCAGCGGGTGAGCGAACGTCTCAGCATAGGCGGGAGTCACATACAAATCGCAGGCGCGATAGAGATGATGCAGCCACGAGTAAGGAATTTCGCCCAACTCAACCACTTCCTGGCCAACCTGGAGTCGCCGCACCAGCTCCGCCGCAGTATCTGCGTGGTAGTCTCCCGGATTGTCTTTTGAACTGAGTTTGCAGGTCAGAAGCAGACGGACAGGACGAGGGTGCAGCTTCTTCTTCACAATGGGGACGGCACGAATCAACGTCTCAAAGTTCCGGTAGTAGTTATAGTGGCTGACAAACAACAGACGGAGCGAACCTTCCGTCGCGGCAAGCCGGGCTTGCGCTTCTTGCGGCAGTGGAGTTTTTTCGCGGAAGAAAGCATCGTGATCAAAACCATGATGGATGGCGACCACATCCTTCCCCGTCCACTGCCGCAGGTCGCGGGCAAAGGCAGCGCTGGGAGCGACGGTGCAGTCCGCTGTGCGCACCGACCATCGCGCGAGCGCACCCTTTACCTCCGTGTCTAGCCACAAGCGATAGTCCCCCCGCTCTCGCAGATCACGCAGAAAGTCGACCGAACTGTAAAGCGCATTCCGGCTCAGAAGGATTTGTGGCACGGGCGAGCGGTAGAGCGCAAAATTTCCCGTGGACAAGAGAACGTCAGCTTTGCAGCAGCGAATCATGTCCGGCAATTTGCGCTGCTCGTACCAGAATCGTCCCGCAGACCCGGCAGGACAATCTTCCCGCAGAACAGTCACGCGATCTGATTCTGTGATCTCATTCTGCAGAGGTCGACCGAGAAGAACGGTGGTGCGCACGTCATTGCGCGCCGCCAGGCAGGGCAAAACGTTGCGGACATAGGTGAGCCCTCCGCCGGCACTGGCTGCAAGCGAATTGATGAAGAGGTGGATCATTTCTGTCGCAGTTACTCGACATTCCGGGCAGATGAGGCTTGCAGCATCTCGCGCAGGCGCTGGCGTCGCGTGCTCCACCACGGATCCACCAGCCCCGAATAGAGAAAGCGGTATTCCGCAGCAGAGTATTTCACCTCGATCTCCCGGCGCCAGAGCAAGTCTGGGCTATCGTGGCGGCCGTCGATTATTCCCGCGCAAGGTGCAAAACAGAAACGATGGTGACGCCGGATCACGGCCCATGCATTCGCGTCGACCGCATCCCAGCCAAATGTCCACGCGAACGCCGCCACCGGCTTTTTCGTCCACGAAGCGAGTTTGCGCGCGCTTTCGCCAATCTGCTCCTCCAATTCCTTGGACGAGAGTCCTACCAAGCGTTGATGAGTGAGGGTGTGGTTGCCGATGGCATGGCCTCGCGCCGCCAATTCCGCAATCTGGCTGGGATTCATCGGCTTCCAGTCTTCCCACCTCTCGTCGCCCGGTCGTGAATCGGGATTAATCTTCGACCGATAGAAAGCAAGGGCTTGGTCGGCGGCGCACTCGGCAAAAGCAGGTACAACGAAGAACACTCCTCGTCCACCGAAAGATTCCAGCAAGGGCGCCGCTACGGTGTAGTTACTCTCCCTGCCATCATCAAAAGTAAACAGGATTGGAGGCTTCGCACTGGCCTCGGAGCCGGAGCATTGCTCCCACAGTCTCGCAAAGCCCTCCAGACTGGTGATCGTAAAATGTTGCGCCACCCACTCGAGTTGCTCGCGGAACTGTGCCCCCATGGACACTGGCGTCTCGTGCATCCCGATCACCAAGCCACGCGAGTTGCGTTTCTGCAGGCGGAGCGCCAGTTCGTCGGCGCGAACCAGAGTGGCCGCCTGAATCAGAAATCCCCGCGCTCGAGTTCTTAAGTTCATCACGGTAACTGCAACTTCAAATCAGTCCGTCTCCATCCGCCGGCACCGGGTACCATTCCCGCGTCGGCAAAAGCTTTGACTTGTCAAGAACCCAGCCGTTCGGCGCATCGAAGTTTCGCCGCTGAAAACCTCTTTCACAAAATACCTTCTGCCGGTCCGGATCCTGACTGCGCAACACAATGGTGTCGACAATCTTCCGATAGCGCGCAATCAGCGCTCCGACGATTCGCAGCCACTCCTCTGAATCGACCTCCGGATAAACATCCAGCACGCTGAGCGTGTTGATTTGGCTGCGATATCCCCGAGTGCGTTGGTTCACGGTCACCAGGATCTCGCGGTCGGGCCAGCGGCAGCGAAACGCGAACACCTCAGTCGTTGCATCTCGTCCGGAGAAATAACGCCATCGGATGTAGGGCACATCCCGCAGCGCAGTCAGCTTGGCAGAGGGATCGTCGAGAGAAAGACTCATCACCTGCTCAGCCGACGTAAGCGGATGCAGCGCCTCCGGTGCCCCGCAATCAATGTTCAAGGGCCGGATCCGTCCGACGACGTTGGAGATGGGACTGCCCGCCAACCGGGAGAGCATGTGACTCCCGCTCTTCCGATGTGCGATCTCCTCGGCCACGGGCGGCCAGCGCAGCACGCCGAACAATTCGCCATCCGAGCCTGGAATCGGGCTTGCCCCCGCTGCCTTCCACAAAGCCGCAGCCTCGGCGTTGGCTGATGTTCCAAACAAAGGCCACTGCCTTCCAAGCCTTGAATACTGCAAGAAGATGCGGCCTCCGTGACCACGATGCTGATCGTCTACATAGAATGAACTCGATCCCATCAGAAGGAATTCTTTGCTCTCGAAACCAAACGCTTGCGGGCTGCATAAGATGCATCCCACGAGTTGATCGGCGGACCGAAGTCCGAAGCCCAGCGGGTGCTGCGTCCGGTGTGCTGGATTCTCCAGCAAGAACCAGCGGAGATGCTCCTTTACGGTTTCTGCGCCCCGGCCAGACTGAATCGCGATGAAGCGCGCCACCTCGGCAATGTCACTTTCTGAAAGCGTGAACAGTTCAGTGCGCGGTGCTCGCTCCTGCGGGATTGCCTGAGGAGTGCTCATTGTGCGGCATCCTTGTAAATGTTCGCCAGCTTTTCAGCCTGATGTGACAGGGTTAGCGAATCGAGGATTGTCTTTCGCGCCGCCTCGCCGATTCGCTCACGCAACGCGGCATCGCCGAGCAAGACTTGCAGGCCCTGCACCAGTTTTTCTAGGCCATCGACCGGGATCAGCCATCCATTGCCGCCGTGTTGAATGATCTCGTCGATGCCCTGTCCCTGGCATGCGATCACGGGCTTGCCACAAGCCATCGCTTCGAGATAAGCGCAGCCCAGCCCCTCGTAGCGGCTGGGCAACGCAAAGACCGTACAGTTCCGCATGGCTTCCGCCACTTCGGAGCGGCTTCGGCGGCCCAGAAAATGAACCCGATCGCGGATGCCGAGCTCTCTAGCCAGAGCGGCAAAGCGACCTCGATCTGCGCCTTCCCCGATCATTTCGCATTGCAGGCTGGGATACGAATCCTTCAATCTGTCGAAGGCCCTCAACACAAGCTCGTGCCCCTTCCCCGCTAACAGATTCCCGACAATCAGAATGGTTGGCACCTGCTCCTGTGCGGGGCCCGGAGCAAACAGGCTGGTATCAGTTCCGTTGTAGACCACCTCCGCTGCAGCGGTAGCTCTCATCCCATCCGCCAGCAGTCGCCGCACCCTGTCGCTGATGCAAATCACCTTGTGCGCACTTTCGTAAGCCCTCATCGACGCCTCACGACGCCATCCGGCCGCGATTCCTTGCTGGAAGCAATTGTTGAAGACATCCAGCCCATGAATGGTAACAACAAATGGGAGGGCCAAACGCCGCGAAAGAAATGCCGCGGCATGTCCGCACGGCAGCGCGGCATGAGCGTGGATCACATGAATCGGCGAACGCCGATGAAGTTGCCCAACTCTCCTCAGAAGGCGCGCTCCCAAGAAAACACCCGCGCTCGACAGGCCAAAGTTTCCGGGCAGTTGCGGATAGCGCATCCATTCAGAGGGAAACTGCCGGCTCGGCCTTCGGCGGGCATGATAAATCGAGTCGACCGCGATCACCGAGGACGCCACACCATGAGCCTTCAGCTCTCGGAGGGTTTCAGCGACAAAACAGCCGCCCACTTCGTTCCCGTCCGACGGATAAAAAGGGGTGAGTGTTAGGACGTGCAACTGGGCTGGTCTGGCTTTCTCCACTATATTCGAGGCGCGAAATTAGGCTGGATGCGCAATGTCTGAGCTTACCTGTTCTCACCGGTCTCGGTCGAGCGTTGCAGGATCAACTCAGTGAGGCCTGCGATGGTCACAAAACGTTGATCCTGCAAATCGCGATCGGAAAACTGGATGCCGAATCGTTCCTCGATCTCGGTAACGAACTCCACCACCTCCATTGAGGTGAGCCATCCGGCTTCGAAGTAATCCGTGTCGCGCACGGCTTCCCGAGCCGATGCAGGAGCGTTCTTGCTGATCTTCGCCCGGGCCGCAAACCAATCTGTAAGCCATTCCTGCACCTGTGCTTTCAACTCTTCCCCTGTCATCCCCTATCTATCTCTCAATCGCCACGCAGCGCGCTGGGGATCCGTCGCATCCCTTTAACCTCAGCGGCATCACGATGAGTTCCACTTCTGATGCAGTCAATGCCTTGAGGTTGGCGACGTATTCCACCAGCACCACGCCGGCTCCCAACAACACTTTATGGTTGGGAGAGTCTTTGGGAGTTCCGCGCGAGTGTGCAGGATTATCGGGAGAAGGCGTGTCCATCGCAATGAGCCGCACACCCTTTTCCACCAGCCACTGCGCTGCCTTTTCCGACAGAAATGGATATTCGTTGTAGAACTTCATGTTGCCAAAATATTCCGACCATCCCGTGCGCAGAATCAGGCGCGGCGGCACCTTGTCGCCCAATCTTTGTTTGAGGTCTGCAACGTCGATCTCCTGCAAAGGCCGGCAGCCGGTGAAGTCCGCGATTGTGGCCGGCCCGATAAGGACGTCGAGCGGAACCTCATCGATGGTCCTGCCGTTAGGGATGAAGTGACGCGGTGCATCGGCGTGAGTGCCAATGTGCGTTCCCAGAACGAGCTTGCGAGTCTCGCGGCCTTCAATCCCGTGGCGGCCGAGAATCGTAATCTCGACCACAGGATGCCAGTGGGTGGGAAAGGTCATCATGCCTTCTTCGATGGGCAAGGACAGGTCGGTAATTTTCATGCCTTGATTTTTCCGATTTCAGCGCGACTGTTCACTACGGATTCATTCAGCGGGAGACGCCCGCGCTCTCCGGCGCATGTGTCCGATGGATCGAACCTACCTGCAGCTTCTCCGCCACCAGTTCGCGAATGCGGGCCTTCCGCACTTTGCCGTTCGCCGTTCTGGGAAACTCGTCGATGGCAATATATCGCGCCGGTTGCTGATGCTGCGCCAGATTGCGTTTCGCGTGCGCGACCACCAGATCCAGCATGGACTCGAGCTCCACACCGGCCTCAAGTTTCAGTACGGCCACAATGTCTTCGCCATAGAGTTCGTGAGGAATGCTCACCACGGCCACGTCCGCGACGCCGCTAACCTGCATCAGCGATTCTTCGATCGCTGCCGGGCTGATGTTCACGCCACCACGAATAATGAGATCTTTCTTGCGCCCAGTGATAGAAAGTGAGCCTTGGACATCGAGACGGCCGACATCCCCGGTTGGGAACCAGGTTGAGGAATCCATTTCCAGCAAGGCACCGCCGGCGTCGAGATAGCCGGCCATCAGATCGGGCGTAAGGATCTGTACTTCTCCATCCATGCCTGCCGGAACCGAATTCTCTTCGTCGCTCGCAATCCGGAGTGTGATTCCTGGCAGTGCTTCTCCGACATAGCCGGGGCCGCTCAGAACGCCCTGGGAGCGGGCGGTGACAAATAAAGTCTCCGACAGGCCGTAGTTCTCAATCAGTCGCACGCCATACCGGTTTTCGAATTCATCCTTCACCTTCAACGATAGCGGAGCGAAGCCGACAAACGCATGACGCACCGAGCTGCGGCAAAACTCTTCGCTCGTGCGTCCGCGATCCATTCGCAACAGGATGGACAACACCGTGGGCGCAAGCCACAGGGTGTTGACCCGGTTGTTCTTCGCCTTCTCCCAGAAGCGGAGACTCGAGCGCGCGTCGAACACATGATCGACCACCACGCTGGCGCCACATAGGAAAGGCAGAATCAAAAGATTGTAGAAACCGCCCATGTACGCCATGGAAAGCGTCAGATAGAACCGCGAATCCTGGTCAATGCCTTGAGCGCTTGCGAATGCCGTGGCATTTCGGAACATGCTTCCGAGCCGGTGCGCCAGCCCCTTGGGCTTCGCCGAAGTGCCCGACGTGTACATGATCACGACTAAGTCTTTGCCGTTCGCGCTTTCCAGCGGCAGGAATTCCGGCGTCTCCGGGAGGGCATCAATCTTGATGTGATGAGTCCCGGCGAATTCTCTACTCGCGTCGTGAACCAACCAGAGCGCATTCGCGCCCATGCTCTTGACGATTTCGGCGCAGGTTGTGCTCGCAACCATCAGCGCAGGCTTGCAACTCCCCAGGATGAATTGAACGTCGCCCTTGCTGAGCGCGGGATTGACGGGCACGATCACGGCCCCAAGATAAATGCACGCGAAATAGAGCGTCGCCAATTCGCAGCAATTGGGAACCATCACCGCGATGCGGTCGCCCTTGCGCACGCCCCGCCGGCGGAGTTCCGCGGCCAGGGCACAAGCTTGCCGGTGAAACTCTCCGTAGGTAATTTCTCGGCCCGATACCGCGTCCACCAGAAAGACCTGCTCCCGGCGGCGCGCCACCACATCCATGATGATTTCTTTGATCGTCATTGTATTGCCAAGGGACTGGGTTGGGCCGACTTCATGAGATTCGAGATCGCCACCCATCGATCCATTTGTCCGCGATAGGCCTGGTTGGGATCGAGACGAAGAATGGCGCGGCCCGGAACATCCATTTCAAAACGGGGAAAGTGGCCGGCGGTGATCACAATTCCCTCGGGCAACAGGAGTTGATCAATCGATGCCGACTCCCCGGCGCCCGGAGGACAAAGAAGCAGCGCGACGCCAATGCCCAGGTCGAAGTGCATGCGGTCGGAAAAATCGCCCATCTGCCAGCAATTCTCTGGCGCTTCTGCCGGCAACTCGCCGTGTACCACAACGTTGCTGAAAGTCTCGCAGCAATGTTGTAACAGTGCCGCGTGCGGGTTCCCGTAGATCATCAGGCAGAAGTCGCCGTAGCGTTGAGCCGTGGTTGTGACCACATCTTCCATGTAGCCCGCAAACAGGCGCTTCGAGCGCACCGGCAAGATTCTCTCCGCACCCACGATTTCCTTTAGGGACACAGGCCACTCCGCGGCCCATGACCCTCCGTCCTTGTCATTCAGAAATAACGGCACGCTGTTGCCGGTCATTTTCAACACTTGCTCGAGCACATCGAATGAACCGTAGACCACACGGCCCAGCACGACCGGGCCTTCGGCCAATACCAGGTCCGCCAGGACAAGGTCTGCAGCAGGCGATTCCGATGCAACCAGCTCCAGTACAGGCCTGGCCCGGCGCTTGGCGCAGGTCACGATCATTCCGTCGACCAACGACTGCACTGCCGCGAGCGAACTACTAATGCTGTGCGCCGAAATGCCGGGTGCCGCGAACGAGGTCAGCATCTCACGAGTCTTCGCTCCCGTCGCTTTCGGAAGACTGCTCGCGACGCGGTTCAGATTGTCCTCATCCAGGTTGACCGGATCGAGTTTGCCCATGGCGACCACCAGCCTGCGCAACTCGACTCCATGCTTGCGCGCCGCCGCCGCGACTTTGGGCAGGAAGGAGGAATGAAATTGGCTGCATCCCATCGCCACCGACATCATGTCGTAAAGCTGCATCTGCGACATGAGCGGTCCCATGAACTCTTCCGCGGCATCCATCACGTCGAACAAATCGATGCCGGTTGCGATCCCGAGATTGTCGAAGACAGCCACCGCGATTTCGGTAGGAACGTTTCCGGCGCTGCGCCCTAATCCATAGAGCGTGGTGTCGATGAAGGTAGCGCCGCAGCGAACCGCTTCCACGGCATTGGCGACGGCGAACTGAAGGTTGCTATGCCCGTGGAAGCCCAATTTGCAGTCGGATCGATCGCGCGCGGCGCTCAAATATTTGTGCACGTCGTCAGGAAACATGCTGCCGGCGGAGTCGACACAATAAATCACCTCCGCCCCAGCCTCTGCTCCGCCCCGTGCCTTTTCGCCAAAGGTAGCGGGCGAGATGCCATAGGTCTTCATGAAGTTGAGACAAGGCGTCAGCCCCAGTTCCCTGGCCAAGGTCAAATACGGATACGCATCCTCGATCTCCGGAGCGTTATAGCCGATGCGGACAAAATCCAGCCCCGCATCGCGCGCCGACTTCAGTTGATCCGCCGTCCCAATCCCGGGGATAAAGAAGCAACCGATTTGAGCATTGGGCGCGGCCCGTTTCGCCGCTTCGATGAGTCGTTCGTCCGAGGCCGGCATGCTGCCCTTGCCGGCTTTCATGGCTCCCAGACCCACTCCGTGCCCCACTTCAATCCAGCGAAAGCCCAGCCGGCCCAGCACGCCCGCCAGAATTGCAGTGTCATTTTCAGTGAACTTGAAATCTATGGCGTAGCTTCCATCCCGCAGCGTGCATTCCAGAATTTCCACGCGCTGGCCGGATGGTTCTGGAGGCGCCAAATCATCCTTCATCTGCGACTTTGACGAATCCGTCATGCCACTTCTCCCGCTTCTCCCCGCGCCGCAATCACTCTGGTTGTTCGTTGATGGATCGGAGTCAGTATACTACCAGTTTCATACGTCGAAAATTGAGCCGGAGTGTCATGAGTGTTCGCAGATTCGCGGAACATTTAAGCAGGGGAGTCGTGTTGCGCCGTCGCCTCCCATCGAAATTTGGCCGCCTCCCCATATATGTAACACCTGAAACAAGCTTGCGCTATTGGTCCACCATGTCGCGCGTCGACCCCGTGCTGTACAACATGGCGGAAGAAATGGTCAAGCCGGGTTCCGTGGTATGGGACGTGGGCGCCAACGTCGGACTGTTCAGTTTTTGCGCTGCCGCCCTCGCCGGACAATCTGGATTCGTGTTGGCCATAGAGCCGGATTTTTGGCTCGCACATCTGATCAACCGTTCTTCGCAGCAACTGCGCGCAGGTAAGTACACCGCTGCGCCTGTTGAAGTTCTGTGCGCGGCAATTTCAGATTCAACTCGGATCTCAAAGCTGGCAATCGCTCAGAGGGCTAGGGCCTCGAATTACTTGATCGAGGCCACTGGGTCAACCGAGGCGAGTGGTGTGCGATGCGTTCAGCCGACTGTCTCGCTGACTTTGGATTCCCTTCTGGAATATTTTCCCGCTCCCTCCGTGTTGAAGATCGACGCGGAGACCCACGAGGTAAGTGTTCTGAAGGGAGCCGAACGGCTACTGAAAGAAGTCAGGCCGGCAATCTGGTGCGAGGTTTCGACCGAGAACTCCGATGAGGTTACAAATCTACTGCATGGCGCGAAGTACAAACTCTACGGAGCACAAGTCAGACCCCACCAACCCACAAACCGGGCCTGGTTTCACACGCTGGCGATTCCCTCTTGCGGATCGGACTGATGCGCTTCGCCTCCGCGCCCGTCGAGTCTTGGAATTCCGGCTGGACTATATCGTTGTTTGCCGTAGTGCCTGCCGTTGAGCAACCGCGGGAAAGCGCGTGGGGGTCGGTACCCTAAGTTCATTCTTGGCGTCCGGAGTGACGTCTATCAGCAAAAAAGCCGACACCCAGAAGAACAAGCAAAGATAGGAGCCTACTGCAAACAGCCAATCCTCAAAACCGGCGTGCACCAGACCTGCAATCGCAACCAAGGCGAACGGAATGGAGTGGTGGTAGGGATTCCCAGTTCTTCGCATCCAGCCGCAGACTCGAATCACTATTCGAGCCAGCATGAGCAGCAAGATCACAAACGGCACAGCGCCGAGCAATCCCATATACTCAGCCAGCGCCAAATAGCTGTTGCCGTGTTCCCGATTGGTGCCCTCGATTGTGTACACCGAAGATGCAGCCAGGTCAGGCCGAAGGTCGCCCAATTCGCTGGTGCCGAAACCGCTACCGAACCACGGGCGCCGTTTAACGACAGACAGCGTCTCCGCCCAGGGCGACATGCGGGATCCAAAGACTCCGCCGTAAGTGGAGGAGCGGCCTTCTTTATAAATAACCCTTCCCGTGAATGAGGAAGCCATTTCACTCATGTGTTCCGGTCGGAGCACCGCCATCACGGTAAGGAAGAAGAAACAGACGAAGGCAACTTGCAAGAGCAGCCGCTGACGACGCAGTGCCACGGTAAAGACCAGTACGGCCACCGCCGCACCCAAGATCGAGGCGCGAGAGTTGGCCAGGTACAACAGGCCGCCACACAAAGCCAGGGCGAAAAATCGCCGTCGCCGCAGGCGTCTGTCTTCCGTCACCAGCGCGGCCCACAGCAAGATCGGAACTGCAGCAACCCCGATTATGGCCCCCAGTGCGTTAGGGTTTCCGAAAACTCCGAAACCCAAAACAAAGTAAAACGCTGCCGAGCAGTAAACCAGAACCTCACACGCCAGCACGAGGCCACGCAGGAACTTTTCCTCCCTGCCGGCGATCGCCAAGCGCGCTCCCGAAGACGCATACAGGAACAGCAGAAACAGGCTCAGTACTTTAAGTAAAGCCGTCCGGGGCACCTCAGAGACTTCGGCGGAGACGACGGCGGAAAGCACGCAAAACAAGGCCATCAGATGGAAGGGTCCGAAATGTCGCGTCCGTGGACTCTTCATCCAGATGACGAGACCACCTAACGCACCCACCGCCAGGAAAAGCCAGCGCAGCGACATCCCGGCCCCGAAGAACGGCAACGACGTTCCCGCCCAGAGAAAGGTTCCCATCAATAGAGGAAAGAACGCCTCCTCAAGATGAGCGAGACCAACGAAGGCGATCTGCAATGCCAGAATCGCGCCGAGGTAAGTGGTGTTGGCGAACATGCCGGGACGGCGCACCACCAGAAAGAACAGCGCCAGAAACGCGAGCATTCCGAGAGGAAGAAGAATTAGATTGATCCGGCCCTTCATCCCTGCCTCGCGCAGACGGATTCCACCGCCTTTACCAGCCCTTCAGACCAAGCCGCCGGGGAGTACGCCGTAATTCGTTCCCTGCTTCTGTTACCCATTTTTTTTCGCAATTCAGAATCTCCGGCCAGACGCGTCATAGCAGCGCTCAGTTGAGACGGATCGCCGGGCGGAATAACAAATCCGTTCCAGCCGTCCTGCACCAGGTCCGCGACACACCCCGCAACCCGTGTGGCGATGACCGGCAAACCACAGGACATCGCTTCGTTCACCGCCAGCCCCCAAGTGTCGCTATGCGTGGGGAAAATCAATGCGTCAGCCAGAGCATAAAACTCCGGCAGACTCTCACGATGTACAAAACCAGGAAACTGGATCGTTCCCGGCGCGATGCGTGCAGCTCGTTCCATGAGTTTGGAACGGTCCGCGCCATCCCCCACAAATACTAAACCAATTTGAGCGCGGGTCTCATCGCCCAGTTGTGCATAAGCCTGCATCAGGTCGAACACTCCCTTGGCCTCGACCAACCGGCCAACGTAGAGGAAGTACCGTGAGGGCAAGCCCAGCCGCTCCCGGACTTCCCTTGCGCCTCGTTTCGCGTCATCCGCCAACTCCGCAAATAGCGAATTGTCCACCGCGTTGGGCGCTGTGAAGATACGTTTTTCGGATATCCCCAGGTCTTTCAAATACTTCAGCGACGATTTCCCCGGCACGACGAACGCCCGGCAGAGGCTCAGAAAGCGCGCCTTCATGAATTCCACAAGGCGAAGGCCGCGGCGCCTGTCCAAAGCCGTGCTTTCCGTCCAAAGCAGCAACGGCACGCGATGAACTCTAGCCCAGTACGCCGACTCCCAAGAGGCCAGATAGTTGTATCCGCCGCACAAAACCGCATCCGGCCTAACTTTGTTGAGGACCGAAAACACCCCGCGATTCAGCAGGAGGTGGTATCTGCTGAAACGCTGCCGCCAAAATGGGAGCACGTCATACCTGAACTTGATCTCATCTTTATACACCCGCCACTGGCGCAGGCTGGGGTCGTTTTCCGAAAGAAAAATAACGTGCAAATCGATTTCCTGCCGCAACGCCAGCGCATTGAAAACAGGAATCCGGTACGGCGCAATGATCTCTGTGATGATTACAAGCTTGGGGATCAAGCAACGGACTCCCGGCTCTGCGCCTGCGCCAGACGCGTGAAAATGCTTTCCCACTGGCGGGTGATCACGTCCCAGCGGAAGCGAGCCACATGAGCACGTCCCGCCTGTCCCAGCGTGCGGCGCAAATCCGGATTCGCGAGCAGTTCAGCCAAACGCGTCATCATTTCATCATCAGTCGCTGCCAGAAAGCCCGTCTCACCGTCAATCACAGACTCGGGTTCGTAATCCTTGCGCGCAATCACCGGCAAGCCGCTGGCCGCCGCCTCCAGCAAAACTCTGGGCGACCCCTCCCACCGGGAGGGGAACAAGAAAATGTCTGCGGCGCGATATTCCTGGCGAACCGCGGTCTGCTCCAGCGAACCGCGCAGCACGACGTTCGGCAGCCCTTTCGCACGCTCGCGTAACTCTCGGGCCATGACGCCGTCTCCTACAATCACGAAATCCACCTGCGGATGGCGTTGCGCCGCCTCCAGAACAAGCTGCGGCCCTTTGAAGACTCGCAGCGCACCCACGAACAGGACGCGCGGTCTCGCATTCGCTGGCCGCTCCCAATCGGGCGTAAAGAATTCAGAGTCAACTCCCGTCGGAACCACTTCACTCTTGAGGCGATAATTCTTTTCCAGACTGCGCTGCACGAACGCGGAGTTGCTGAATAAATAATCGCAACGCAGAATGGTCTCCTCCATGAGCCGGATGGCCTGCGGAGTAATGGTCTCATCCCGCCAGTCGGTTTGCGATTCGATCGTACCCACGATCACGCAGCGACTCCGCCGAAGGGGCCGCAGCCGCAGATACCATCGGCTAGCCGGCGAGGCCTTCAGGTAAAACAGGATATCTTGCCTGCCGAACAAAAACTGGGTTAGCAAAGGAATGGTCTGCCGGTGATCTGGAAGTTGGATCAAGCGTGTATTGGGTCTGGAGGTGATTTGGGCGGAGGGTGGCCCATGCACAAACATGGTCACGGCAAAACGATCCGGATTCAATCGGCGCACAATCTCCCGCGCGTTGATCATTTGGGCGTTGGTCAGGCCCTTATCTGCCAGAGAATCGACCAAGATGTGCACCGGCTTCATTTCGGTTTTCTCAGGCAAGCTGCCTTGCGTTTGCCCGGTCGGCAGCATGCGGGCTCGCGGTTGCTGCTGCGTGGGTAAGATTCATAGCAATCTCGCGCAGGCGCGCTCTAAGGTATGCCTCTGAACTCTGCCGCGCGTTCGACTTTTGCAGGTGGGTAAGCGCGGCTTCGAGCAAACGGCGCCGCTCCGGCTTTCCGACACCTTGCGGCAAAGGATCTCGTTCTCCAGGATCGGCTTCAAGATCGAACAAATCTTCAGCATGAGCATCAAAATTCAACTGCAGCTTGTATCGTGCTCCGCGAACGGTCAGCAGCCGCGCTCCCCGGCGCTGCTCGGACCGAAATGGATTCGTGCAACCCACAATGCACTCGGAAATTGCAGGTTCACACCACGCCGTTCCTTCCTGAATCTGTTCCCAATGGCTTTGCCCTTGAAATTCCGCCGGAATCGGCAACTCGGCTGCCGCCAGCAGCGTCGGCGCAAGATGCAGCAGGCTGAATGGATTGTTGCCGACGACACTTCTTGCCGTTCCCGGCACACGGAGCAGAAGCGGCACGTGAATCAGTTTTTCTCCAAGAGCAGGTGCGTGGTAACGGCTGTCGTGCTCCAGAAATGCCTCCCCGTGATCCGCCGTGAAAGCAAGAATGCAATTGTCCCAGCGCTTAAATCGGCGCAGGGCGTCGACCAGCCGCGAAAGCTGAGCATCCACCCAGCGAATTCCAGAGTCATACAAGGCGATCACTTCATCGCGATGACGGAGCAGGCGGTCGCTCCCAACCTCAAAGCGGTTCCAGTAGGCGTTCAAATAACGGGCGCGGGCAGGCGTCAACCCGTCCTCCCCAAGACTTTCCAGCCCTTTCTCGGTCGGATAGTACGGGGCATGTGGGTCCATGAAGTGGAGCCAAAGAAAGAAAGGACTGTCTCCCACAGAAGCCAGCCAGCTTCGCGCCTGGTCGACGATCACATCCGCGGCTGGAAAGCGGCGCAGCACGTCTAACGACTTAGCCGGCGGCGCGGCCCAGCGCTGGCAGTATTGAAAGTAGAGTTCATCGTAGGCGGCGCCCATCCCCGGGACCTTGTGACTGACGCTTTCCAGAACGCCGTTCAACTTCCCGGCCCAGCCGCCGCCTTTTTGTGAAATACCTTCGCTAGCAGAAAGCGGAGCCAGTTCGCCATCCAGAAAATCGCGGAATGTATCGAAACCGAAATCGTAGCCAAATCGCGCCGACAAATAAGGGTTGCCGGCGCCGAAGAAGGCCGTCGCGTATCCCTGCGCCTTGAGCACCGAAGCCAGAGTGGTTTCTTCGGCTGCAAGACCGAGCACTTCGCGCCCCAGGGCCAGAGGATAACGTGACGCGAGAATTGCGGGAAATGAGTAGTAAGTAGGAACTCCCGCCACCATGGCGGCGGGGAAAACCAAGCTTTCCCCTGCCAGGCCATCGAGGAAGGGCGTGGTCGGGCGTTGATAGCCCATGAAGCCGCAATGATCCGCGCGCAGGCAATCCACGGTGATCAGGACCACCGATTTCCGGGCAATCATCTTAGGCTCTCCACCCGGCTGCAACCGCGCCCGCCGCAAACTTCCGCTTCGTCACTGGAACTCGCGTCCCTGACGGCGCCGATTTCAGCGTTCCTGTATCCACCAAGTCGTACATGTCCTCGTCGCGAACATACAGAAGATCCGGGTACTTCGCCTCCAGCGCTGTCAAGAACTCGTCGAGCAAGCCGAGCGTCCGGCAGCGAAAATCCTTGAGGGTGGAGTGGAAGTTGATGGAATGAACCGAAACGATCGCGGGAAGGCCGCGGGCAAAGCAATCTCGAGCCACTCGCAAGCAGGTATCCACCGAAAATTCCCCGCCGGCAGCCGGCTCGAAATCCATCGAACGGTAGAGATGCAAAATGCCGTTTCCGTCAAAGTGCGGCGGCCTCCCGCTTCCCGGCCCGTTCTGCGCCACTTGAATGCCGCGCCTGGCCCACGCCTCATGCGTACTTTCATTCGCGCGATAGCCCGGAGCACAGGCCGAACGGGGAGCTTTCGAAAAGAACTGAGTGAAGGTCTCCACCGTGGAAGCAATAAAACTCTCTTGAACTTCTGATCCCAAAAACTCATTCCCTTGCCGTTCCGGGTCCCAGTATTCAAATCCAATCCAAGGCATGCGCCAGTGGATGTACGGAACACCAGACTTCCACAGGTTGCGCAGAAGAACGCCACGCTCGCCCGGATCGCCCAGGTGCCGTTCCACCGCCGGCCGGCAGAAGTGTGTCGTACCGTGCAGTGCCGGCGACAACACACCAGCAGAGATCCCTTCCCGGTACGCCTCGAACAAGCGGGGACGCCGCCATCCGTCGGGAAGGCCTTCGGTCAGCGCGCGAAGACGGATCTGACGAAAATTGTTCGCAGTCACTTTTGCGAAGTCAACGTTCGCCAGGATGAAGTTCATCCCCAGGCAGGCAGGCCTTCCTATCGAATCCCGATGGCGTAGCAGCAGCGACGTAACCGCCGCAACATCCTCAGCCGTCTCCAGGCTGTAGAAGTCGTAGCTGCGCTCGCCCAGGCTCACTCCCAAATCTCGCAATTCCTCCCAGCCCTCCCGGTCGCGCACACCGACTCTTCCCCAGTCATCACTTTGCAGCACGACCAGTGGCCGGCCGAAGGCAAAGCCTTCCACGGGCAGAAGAGAACGCCCACGCTGCCACGCCCTGCGCAAGATGTTCAGCATGTGCTTTCTCTATTCCCGGCTCGAAATTGCAGATTCGCAGATGGACTCGGTTCTCACTTGACCGCCAGCACACTATAGTTCACGGCAAACTGTTGGTTCCGGCTGCCAGACAATTTTTCCAGTAGCGCGCCTTTCAGGTTCACCAGAGGCGCCAGACTGTGCCGGTACACAAACCGCGCCGCAGGATATCGCACAAACATGTCGATACATACATTTATGGTACGGAAAAATCCGGCCACGCTGTTTCCTTCCGCCACTACTTCCACACGGCTGAAACCGGCCAGCAGATGGCGCAGCCCCGCCGGCAGGAAGCGCCAGCACTCTTCTGTGGCGTCCATTGGGCAGGCGCTGGGTACGCTCAGCAACAGCGCGCCACCGGACCTCAGCACGCGGTAGATCTCGCTCAGCACCAAGGATGGCCCGACAACGTATTCCAGCACCTGAGTGCAAATCACAAGATCAAATCGAGCATCGCCCAGCGGCAACTGTTCTCCTCGGGCCACCGCATCCACCAACGGAGTACGCTTCATATCCACGGCGATGTAGCGGCGCACGCGATCTGCAATCAGGGCGCGGTAAGGCTGAATCCTCCCCCCCACATCGAGGACGTCAAGTTCCTTCGACGGAAGCTGTGCCAGCCACCTCTCGAAAATCCTGCGCCGTGCCCGCAGAACAAGCCAGTTCGGATTGGTGAGCGAGGGGTAAAGACGATCCCGGCCCTGCTTCATCACTTCATTCAAAGTCGGGGGATTATCCATTCCTTAACCGGTCGGGCGCGCATGCCAAACGGCATCAGCCATTCAGATATATCCCAAGTCCCTCAGCCTTTCTTCCACAACCGCCTGATCAGCCCGATCCAGGTCGATGGTGTCCCCGCGGATCAACTCCTGCAGCAGGAAGGTTACGAGTTCATCCACGCTGCGGAACTTGCCGCCGAATTTCTTTTCTGCAGCCGCACACAGTTCGGCCGGAAGTCGAATCTCTCGCGTTTCGCTCATGACCGCCCTGACCTCATCCTTGTCCGAAACTTCCCCGCACTCGCATCCAGACCGCATTGGCGATCAAGCGGTCATCCGCATCCAGCCCCATGGCAAAAGTCACAACTGAAAATGCCGCATACGCCAGCAGCAGGGCAACCAGGATCCCTAGCCAATCCACCCGCATCAACCAAGAAACCTTGCCCACCAGCACCGCGATTACGAGAGCGCTTCCAACCGAGGGCAGCAACTTCAGATAGCTGCGATTGTAAGGAGACAGCTTCAGTCCCCTGTGCACTTCCGCCAGATTCCATGTGTTCATGCCGACATTTGTGACGGCCGCAGCCACGGCAGCACCCAGCGCGCCCCAAAGCGGAACCAGTTGGACGCATAGGACCACCATGACGACCGCCATCACCGCCTGCACACGAACCAAACGGCGCTGATTGCCAGACATCAGCAGGAGGTAGCCCACGGATCCGACACCGCAATTAACCAATTGGCCGCAAGTTCCGATGACCAGGATGGGCCAGCCCGCCTCGAACTCGTGGCCGAACATGCGCATGATCGGCTGTGCATAAAGGATCATCACCAGGGCCAGGGGAAACGTGAGCCCCAGCATCCATTTCGTGAGAGTCTGAAACAAACGCCCCAGCAGAGCGTGATCTCCCCGCGTATGAATATCGGAGATCACCGGCGCGAAGATTTGATTCACCGACTGCAGAATAATCGGTTCATAGGCAACGAGCGCGGCCGCTACCGCATAGATTCCAACGGTGTGGGCTCCGCGGTAAAAACCCAGGGCCACCCGGTCCGTCTGCGCCATAAAGAATTCCATCAGACCGACCCCGAACATGGCAGCGGAGAACGACCAGACTTCTGGCCCAATCCAAGGTTTCTTGAAATCGGGCGCCCTCGCAGCCACGGGGGTCAGGCGCCACACCAGGGAAGCGAGCAGCGCCATCACGATGGCCGAGCTCACAATCTGCGCTACCAGGTATCCCCACAAACCGCCGCCCAGGGCGGTCAGCAACACCGCCAGGGCCATCGTGACTGGGCTGGCCACGAACCTTGTGATCATGGTGCGGCGCCCGACTTCCTTGTAGCCCGCGAGGACTTTACCGTAGAACGTGTTGAGCGCACCCGTAATCATGATTAGCGCGAATAGCGGTAGGTACCGAGCAAGTTGGGGAGAATGATAAAAACGCGTGGCCATCCAGGGACCGGCTTCCAGCAAGACTCCGGCAGAAATCAGGTTCGCTGCCAGCAGTGTCCATGACCCGTTCCACAACAGCGATCGCAGCGCCTCGAACCTCCTGGCGGCCGCGTACTGAGCCACGAACCGCACCGCGGATTCCGAAAGACCCAGTCCATTGAGAATGCCGAGGAAACTAATGATGGTCAGCCCCATGGCATACATGCCGAGCGCTTCCGCTCCCAGCACGCGCGCCAGGTAGACTTTGAAAACATAACCAAGCGCGCCGGTAAAAACCGTTCCGGCGAAGGCGATTCCGGACTGACGTGAAATGCGCCCCATCTCCGTCTGGAAGTTGAGCCTTTCCAGTCCGGCGGCCACGGTCTCCTTGGCGGACGCCTCCCGGATAGGTGTAACAGCCTCTGCTCCTTCTCCCTCCTCGGCCAGCGATCGCCAATCCCGGCGCGTTCGGGCAACACGCCAGGACGGCACAACATCAAGCGCACGGCCAAACATCTTGTATGCCCGCAACTTCAACGCCCCTCTTCTCCGTAATCTCCTTCGTATATCGCCGGCCAGCATTTGCCGGTAATACTCCTCAGCCTTTTCGAAAGCTTTCTTCTCGTGAGGGGCAAAGGACTGGCTGCGTCCGTTAGAAACTGGATAGCCCAACGCCTGCATCTCCCCTCCCAGAAGCCGTTCCACAAGAGCTATCTGAGAGGGACTAAAGACGCTCTGGTAGCGGCCAACGTGCTCGGTGGTGGCGGGCCTGCTCAGCATCCGGTGATGCCGCCCCTCCGCCACCTCCTCTTCTACGTTCTGGTGCCGCTGGTAGAAGGCGAGCATCGACGGTTCGAAATCCACTCTCAGGAAGCGGCAGATCTGTTCCAACTCCTCCGCCGGTTGCGCGGTGAGCGATTCGTACTTCACCCAGCGCACCTGCTCCGGAGGGAACGTCGGGTGATACAGGAGATGGACCAGATAGAATTTCAGAAGCGCGGCCGTACTAGTGAGATAGTCGGTGTCTCGGCGTCCCTGATCCCAGCGGTCGTCGTACGACACCAGGACGTCGCGCGGATCCCGCACCATAAACAACAGTCGCGCGCGCGGAAACAGCTCTCGAATTTGCGGCAGCCACAGAGCATGGCCCGGCGTCTTTTCCCCCCATATTTCCGCCCGGCGCTCCCTCGCATAGGCCTGCCCGAGATTTTCCAGAACGTGAGCGGTTGGCCCCACATATCTGGGTTGCTTGGCAGCCTCGGCGGCCAAGACCCGGGCGGCCGGATCGTGGTAGGACTTCAAATTCTCCCAGACTTCATTAAAAAACAGCGAGGTCTGCCACGGATCGGTGAACTCCTCGAGGCATCCCAAGCGATCCAGCACGACGTACCACCAGGTTTCGGGAAGGATGGCGATATTCGAATGCGCGTCCAGCATGCGGGAAAGCAGGCTCGTCCCGCCCCGGCTGAGACCCACAATGAAGATGGGTGAGTCGCTGGAGCACGTCTTCGCCTTCAACTGTGTCGCGTCAGCCTGCAGTTCCGATATCAAGAAGCTCCCTCAACTGCTCCTACGGCGCGCCCCAAACTCAGGCGCAACCTTCCACCGCTCGCTTACCTCAAGTGATCTGAAAACCGCCGCAGCAATTGCGATGGATTAGTCTAAACGCTTTTTTCGTTTCCGGTGTGACGTTTACGCCAGTTGCTATCGGCCCAGCATCCGGCGCACGGCAGCCTCGATTTTCGGCGACCGCTTCAACAAACTAGCCGCGCGATACCGGATAACTTCCCGCACGTACCGGCCCCAGGATCTGGTCACGGTGACGTAGAGCGTCTGGCGCGTGCTATTCCCAAATCGCTCTTTATAGCCTTCCGCTCCCAGGCCCAGGTCAACCACTTTCATTCCCTCCATGTCGCAGGCTTCGATCACAATCCTCGCCAGGAGACAATAGCCCGGCGAATACTCTTCCCAACTGCTGTCCAAGGTTGGTTGGTACCAGAACCAGCTTCCGCTGAATCGGAAGCCATAGTTCCAGGCCACAGGCTGATCATTGACCATCAAGAGACTCAGAGTCACGACCCCGGAATCAGAAAATCGCCGGGCAAGGTCCTCCAGGAAGTTACGCCTGTTGGTTGTGCCCAGGCTGCTGTTCCGGCGCGTGGCCAGAAAACGCGCCACGTGTGCGTCGGCGAAGCCCCGCAGGGCGGGTTGAATTCGATCCCATGACGCGAGATGAACGTAGTTGACCGTACCTGCATTCTTCAGGGCGCGCAGTTTTCGATGAAGCATTTTCTTGCGCGCTACCGCCTTCTTCAACTCCTGACGGCACGCACCTGTCCCTAACTCCACCTGAACACAAACGTAGGCTGGCCGCGAGAAAGTGTGCACTCCGTACCGCCGTCCCGCCGCCAGCACGGCGTCGAGCGTCCCCGATTCCGCGGGAAGGTTTGCCAATACCACCTTACCCATCATGATGTTTGCAAGTTCCGCAAAAACTCCGTCTACAAATTCTGTACGCCGGCTGGAATGGCTCAGAAACTCGCAATAGTCTGCGGTGTTGGCCGCAAGAAAACTCACGTTTTTCCCCGCCGCATCCGTTGCCAGCGACGCCACGCCGACCAGATCGTCTCCCTCGTAACCTAGAAACAGCAGCGTTTTAAAGGATGACCGATAGGCGGACTGCACCGCGAGCGCCCACTCGCAGGTATAAAAGACCTCGGGCCGCTCCATCTGCAGCACTAGTTCATTCCACTGCCGCTGCAGCCTCGGATCTTCAGGAATCTCCCGGAGCACGACCAGACGGAGACTCACCTCTCCCCCATCCCTTCGGCTTTGGAGAAGACATAGTAGTACCAATCCGTTGTATACAAGCGGCTCACACGCGGATAGTCGTCTCCGAGTACGCGCATCGATTGAAACCCGATGGGTTGCAAGTCCTGCACTATGTTCTTGGGAGTTCCGAAATAGGTCATGAGCCCACCGTGTGCAGAATCCATGAGAAACCCTCGCCCGCGCCAGAACGTCCGGGTCGGCAACTTGTGTATAGACCGGTTGATAGACTTCGATACGGACTGCAATAAGGCCAAGCCCACTCGCATTCCGGCCAACAGCCGCAGCACTGGCTGATAGAAAACCGGACGGCTCCCGGCGATGGTCTGCGCCAGTGCGCGGACGCGCTGTGGATTCCATGAGGGCCGCACCCAGATCGACCGCGGATTATGCGAGGAAAAAATCAGAATTCCTTCGGGCTTGAGCACGCGGCCAATTTCTCGCAGGGCGCGGAAGCGCGCCTCATCCGGAATCACGTAATCCATCCCGTTGAAAGCCATTACGACGGCGTCAAAACCCGCCGATGTCAGAAACGACAAGTCGGCAGCATTCCCTGTGTCGAACTCAAGGCGTGGAAACTTCCTGCGGCAAGCTGCAATCATTTCGTTCGCGTAGTCCACGCCAACATAGCGCGACGCAAGCGACGAAAGATAAGGCGTGGTGCGCCCTCCGCCCACCCCTAGATCAAGAATCGCCATGCCCGGCTTGACGTACGCATCAAACAACAACTGCTCGCAGGGCGTGAGATAGTTCAGTGCCGCGTAGTACTCCGCCACCGCCGGCGCGTTGTAAGTGAGGACGTTCGGATCTGGCTTGGTATTGACCATCGGGACATTCGCCGCCATCAAGCTGCGGTCTCTCTCGATAAGCGCGCCCGCAACGCGTTGTGAAAACCGGAAACATGCGCTTCGAATTCAGCCAGGCCCATTTCCGAAGTCACGTGCACCCGTGGCAACGCAAACCTGGGCAAGGCCGCTCCGAACCCTCCCCCAACATTCATGAAGGCGCACGCGAAGCCCGCCCGCTCGGCCATTTGCCATTCCCGGCTGCCCACCGAGGCCGCGTCGCCAAACGGGTAAGCCAGCGCCCACACTTGTGTGCCCAACGCTTTCTCCAGTGTGCTCCGGCTTTCCGAGATTTCCTTCCACGCCAGTTCGGAACTCTGCTGCGAAAGTACGGGGTGGCTGAGTGTGTGCGATCCTACGTACATTCCCTGATCCACAAGTTGCCGCAACTGGTTCAGGTTAAGCAAACTGAAACGCTTGCGCTTTCCTTCATTCAGCGTCAAGCCGGTATCCCAATCTTCGCCCAATCCAAATTGACTTCGGGCACTTTCGATGAAGTTGGCTCTCTCCTGCTCATCGAGCAACGATAGTTTCCTCAACAAGTTGCCCCAAACCTGCCTTCGCTGGGCTCGCTCTCTTAGCTCAACCGTCATTCCGAGCAACTCAAATGAATAAGTCTCGCTCGGCGCGGCTAGCATGAGCAGATACAGGTCTTCGTACCACAGCCTCTGAGAATTTTGCTCAGCGGACGCACCCAGTACGAAGAAAAGACACGAAAGCTGTTCTTCGCGCAGGACCGGCACCATGTCGGTGAGCGTATTCAGCAAGCCATCGTCGCAGGTAAGCAGCACCGATCGCGCTGGCAACTCCCGGCCTTCCGCTGCCCACGCCCGAACTTCCCCGGGAGACACCACGTGGTAGCGCGACTTCAGCAGACGAAGCTGGCGGCGAAACTCGTCAACGCACAGCAAACCGCCATCCTGATCGGGGTCAGCAATCTCATATCCGGAAGGCAAGACTCCGTGGTAGGTGACCACGCACAGGTTCCCGCCATTGGCTCGCGCGCGCAGATATCCCGTACCCGCAAGGCAGGGATACACAACTCGTTTCAGCAACGGGCTGACGAACCTCATGGACGGATCACCAATTCCCAACTCAGCGGAGTGCCGCGCTCGGTGTCCCGCGCCGCGCGCTTGCCCAACACTTCCACGAGATGCCGCGGATGCAACCCATGCCCGGGACGAATGGAACGCACATTCTCAGCAGTAAAAGTCTCGCCCTTTTTCACGTTCTCCACCACGAATAAAGACCGGCGAAACGCCCGGCTGGCTTCCTCTTTGCCACTCACGCCGAAACTCACTTCGCCCAAAGCTTTCTCGGCGGTCCGCACCGCATCCACCACGGCCTTGAATTCCTGCGGCTCCAGCGAGAATGCGCTGTCCGGCCCCGGAGTTGCGCGCGACAGCGTCAGATGCTTTTCGATGATGCACGCACCCAGCGCAACCGCGGCGACCGGCGCCGCGATTCCCATCGTATGGTCGGACAGGCCCACGGGTACTCCGAATCGCCGCGACATCTCGGGAATCGTGCGCAGGTTCATCTCCTCGGCCGGCGCAGGATAAGCGCTCGTACACTTCAGCAACGCAATCTGCATCGCGCCCGCATCGCGCGCACTGTGCAAAGCCTCTTCAATCTCCTCAACCGTGGCCATGCCCGTAGACATGATCAGCGGTTTGCCGGTGCGCGCCATTTTCTGGATGAGAGGAATGTCTACCAATTCGAACGAAGCCACCTTGTGCGCGGGCACGCCCATGTCTTCCAGGAAGTCGACCGCGGTGGAATCAAAGGCACTCGAAAACAAATCCATTCCGAGATCCTCTGCCAGCTTCTTCAGCTTCGGTTGCCATTCCCATGGCATGCAGGCCTCGGCGTAAAGATCGTAGAGCGTGCGTCCATCCCACAGCGTTCCGCCGCTTACCTGAAAACAACTTTGGCCGCTATGAATCGTAATCGTATCGGGCCGGTAGGTTTGCAGCTTCACCGCGTCGGCGCCCGCTTGTTTCGCAGCGCGAATGATCTCTTCCGCCACCTCGAGGCTCTGCTGGTGATTGGCGGAAACTTCGGCAATCACGTATACCGGAAGACCTCTTCCGATCCGGCGGCCTGCGATGTGCATGATCTCCGTCACGATAAGGCGTTCCTCTCCAGCACGAAATGGATGGCTTCCTGTCCCTCGATTACCTTCGACGGCAATCGCAGGAAACCCGCGCCCGCAAATAACTTCAACGAGGCCTGGTTGGTCGGCTTGACGTAGGCGTCGATGAAGTCCACTTCGGATTCCTGAAAAAGCTTTTCAGAGGCGACAGCAAGAATTTTCTGGCCCCAACCGCATCCGCGAAAACGCGCGGCCAGGCCGATCGACAACACCGCCCGCTTCCCATCGATCTGATAACGCACCTCGCCCATCGGTGAATCTTCCCTGCTCGTGGCAGTGTAGAGGATCGCTTTCGGATCGGCCAGCTTCCCTTGAAACCATTGCGTGTGGTGTTCCCACGAAATCGTTTTGTTGCGAAAGGATGCAGCCCGCGCCACCGGATCGTTCGCCCATTCCCAAAAGATCCTGCAATCAGACTCCACCGTCCGCCGCAACTGCAGGTCTGAAAGAAATGCCACCACTCGTTCCGCACCTCGGCCGTCAACCAGTTTCCGTCCTCGTTCAGACTGGTTTGCCCGTGTGTCGCTTGAGGCGAGCAACTCCGCCAGTTTTTTCGCAAGGACGGATGCGCTCACCTCGGTCCCTTTGCCCAGGCTGCAGGCAATCCCCATTCTGCAAGCCGCCGCGGCAATGCCCTCCTGATTCTCTGCCACCACCAGCAGGATGCCGGGTAATCCTAGAAAGCACATTTCCCAAAAAGTAGTGCCAGCGCCCGATATCGTCACATCCGCCCAAGTCATCCACCTCGCCACATCGCTCACGTCAGTGATAAGGCGCATCGACTCTTTCTGAATCGCAGCCTCCAGAGAGCGCAAATGTGGATTGCTGCCTCCCACCAGCACCACTGTTTCCAGGCCCGGGGTCGTAAGTTGCCGGATGGCTTCGAGCACTTTCGCGGTCAGATTATCCGGATCGCTGCCTCCCAGGGTCACCAGAATTTTCTGTCCGGTGGCTGGAATCTCACGCTGCCAATTGCGCCACCCACGGAACTCCCGCCGCAGCATGGCGTACCGCGGCCCTAGCAGCGATCGCGTGGCCGGGTCACGCCTGCCATAGAGGGTCGCGTTTGCACGCAGGTTCTGGTTCAGAACCAGGTCCGCACAGTAATTCTCTGCCTCGGCATTGTCATCCACCAACAGCAGGTTGAAACCGTCCGCCTTGATCGCCGGCTGGTACGCCGCGCCGAACTGATAGCCGTCCACTACGATCCAGGTGGCATTTTTCTTGCCGGCCAGCTGCCTAGTCGCCCTCGCATCGTTGGCCGTCCCGCCGCCCTCCGCGAGGCGTTCCACTTCAATTCCTTCCTCGCGCAGACGCCGCTCCACCGCAGGGGTCGATTCCGCCATCGCGAAAATGCAACGACCGCCCGCATCCTGCCAGGCCTGGGCCAGCGCGAGACAGCGCATCACATGTCCCGTTCCCATGGCAACACTGGCATCCGCCCGAATTAAAAGTGCCCCCTCACCCATCGCTTTATCCTGCGCACTGTTCCCTCAACTCAATGCACGGTTGCCGTACACATTTTGCGCGATGCGGTCAATAACTCCCGCAGGCGTCCTGAAGCCGCTGGCCGCCAACAATTCTCTCTCACGTCTGCGCTCATCTGATGCTGCCGCAAATACCCCGGAATTTCTCCGATCTCGCTCGGACCATTCAGCCCAATCCCCACGCCAAAGCGAATGAATTGCTCCACGTATCCAAACGGCCAGGCCTCCAGCCACTTGCACAAAAAGCATGGAATCCCGCGAATAGCGCACTCCACCGCGACCGTTGAAAGTATCGTGATCCCAAACCATGCCTGGGATAGAAGTTCCTCGGTGAGCGCGCCGCTTACGATCTGCGTGACTTTTTTCTGTTCGGCGGAAAGGATTCGATCCACGATGCCGGCCCGTTCGTGTTCGCTTTCCGCGGGGTGCAACTTCACGATCAGCTTGCGCCCGGCTGCCCGTGCGAGGTCGGCGAGTGGAGGCAAAACATCCCGGTAGAACTCCTCCGGCCGGCCGCCACCCTCAACAAAGACTTCGGAGATGAAAAGGAGGTATGGACAAGAATCCCTCGACGGATGGGATGTACCCCAACTTGACGGCAAGGCTGGCGCGGCCACTTCAATTCTCTCGCGAGGTACTCCGCACCGGCGCACCAGATAATCTTCCTCCATCTTCCCCTTCGCCCAGATGACGTCGCCGTAGCTGCGCTTAAACACATAGCGGCCATCCAGGGCGCCGTGATGACAGGCCACGTTCGGCATCCCGCGCGCCTGCGCCAAAAGCAGAGGAATTCGTGTGTAGGGATTGCTGTCATCTGCGCACAGCACTCCCCGCACCGGTTCGCTATCGAGAACGTTTCTCCAGGCGTCGCGGACCTCGATGCCATGCCGAAACCGCCGCGGAAAGACATCCAGGCATCCCAGCCGGTTCAGGATATCGAATTCCGCCACTCCTCCCAATTCGCGCAGCACAGACCGCCAACGGCTTTCGATATCCGCGTTCTCGACGCTCCGGTCGCGCACCGAGGCATACGAAGACAGCCATGCAGCCGCAACATTCCGCGGCCGGTCCGCGATCCAGCCACTTCGTCGCGTGGTAACCAGGAGAAAGTCTTCTTCAGGAAATGTGTTCGCATAAGCGACGCCGGTCCGCGACACATTGACATATGCCGTGGGTAGCAACACGACTGGCCGCGCGGAGGGCTGACGTTTTCCCGCCAATCGTCCGCGAAACTGGTATCCCGAATCGTATTTGTCCCAGAACACGTCGATCATCTGGGGCGCGGAGAGCTTGCGGGAAAGCCGAATGTAGTGTGCCAGTCCGCGTCTTTGGGCCGCGGGCCGCAAGGGGAAAATCTTCACGCGAGCCCCTGGCAGACACTGCAGGAGACTGGCATGAAGACCGGGCCGCGACACATGCACTTCATCGCCGGAGCCAACGGTCTGCGCCAGGCGCTGCAGCAGGATCAGCGTCTCCACTTCGCCGGTCAGCAGAATCGACATGATCTCCCACCAGTCCAGACCATCTTTGTCGATCAGGCGTCCGCACCCCAGGCCCAGCACATCGCGTACTCGCCGGAAATCCTCGAACCCGTTCCGCAGAGAACCGAGACTTGTCACAGGACAGTGGAACCGGCGGGTCCAGCGCGCGTAGCTGTTCACGCCTCCCAATCCAATATCCACGATGCGGTCCCAAGCGAGACTTGCCCACGGACCCTTTTCTGGATCGTCCTCGGGATGTAGGAGCAGAACTTTCATACGCAATTAGAAATCATAACGAAGGCGGAGGGAATGAGCGCTCCCTACCCCTGCAAGATCGTTTCGCAAAGCTTCAAGTCGAACTCCACGGCAACGTGCACGGACCGCTCCAGCGGCGTTTCAATCACTCCCAATCGTGGGCCAAAGAAATGGCCAGTCGCCGCCAGAGCGCTCAGCCTGGCAATCTTGATGGACCCGTTCGGCCGATAGACTGGCGGCAGCAAGGGACGTTCTTTCAGATACTGGGTTCCAAAAAACATCTTCCAATAATGATCTTCCCCGGGCACAACCGCCCAATGGAAATCGTGCGGATCCACTGGCGTTACGCTGACCATGAAGTCGAACTGGCCGGTGGAAAACCTCTCGACTGCATCGCGGATGTCCTGGGCGCTGCGTAAAGGAGAACTGGGCTGCAGGCACACTAGCGAGTCGATCTGTCCATGGGTGGAAAGTTGAGCCTCAATGTATTGACAGGGAATATGAGACGCTACCAGGTCTCCGCAGAGGTCTTCTGGTACCAACCTGGGTACGATTGCGCCAAACTCGGTCGCCAATCGAGCAATCTCCTCATCCTCGGTACAAACATAGACGTGACTGAACAGGCCCACCCGAAGTGCGGCCTCAATCGAGTAGGCGATCAGCGGCTTTCCCGCCAGCTTTCGCACATTCTTGCGCGGTAAGCGTTTGCTGCCGCCCCTAGCGGGGATTGTGCAAACCATGTTCTCGAGCAAAGCCGTCCTCGGCAAAATAGCTTTTCTTCACAGGCATCTCAAGCGGTGAGCGCCCGTCACGCGCCTGGAGCCCGAGCACCAACAACTCCGACAATCGCAAATCTTGCTCATCGTCAATGTCAACTCCGCGGTTCGCATCCATCTCTGCCAGATGAAAAGGCGATCCGTAAAACGTGTTCTGGGCAAGCAGATCTGCGCAACGGGCCCACCACACCGCCCCAGTGGGGCAAAATGTGCGGGCGCAATCCTGGCTCCGGCCCAGAAACTCCTTGAATGCCCAATGACCACGGCCCTCCTCATCCGCCACCATCGCCCATTCGGGATAGACGCAGCGGTAGGTCACAACCGAAATCTGGAAGGAGCGGTTCCCCTCGCGGAATAATCTTCCGTGGTCGGCAACATCCGCGCTGGTCACCAGAGGACAATTGGGAAAGACCTGGCACAGAGAGTCTGGGAGGGTGCCGCGATCGCGCAGTGTTCGCAGCACGTGGGTCACGGCGTCAATGGATTTTGCGGTGTCGGTGGCTAATTCTGCCGGGCGTTCGATGAATTCGGCTCCATACCACTCGGCGACACGTCCAATTTCCGCATCATCGGAGGATACAATCACCTTCTCGAACAATCCGCTGTTCACTGCTGCGGAAACTCCATAAGCCATCATGGGGTGCCCGAAAAACGACGAGAGATTTTTCCCGGGCAGGCGTTTTGAACCTCCGCGAGCGGGAATAATGGCCACTGGCTTGCCATTGCTACTCAAGAAATACCCACCTTCTCTCCTCGGCGGAAGTACGGGCAGCAAGCGCGACGCGCAGCGTAAGAATAGCTTCCTCTAGCGTGAACTTCGGACTTGCCCCGGATCGCGCGCATTCCAGGAAGTGGTTCAGTTCGGCCATATAGGCGTCGTTTATTTGCCATTCGAACTTTATGATTTCCGCCGGCGCCCCAGGCCGTATGATTTGCACTGAGTTGTTCAGCAAATCCCATTGCAACTTGCCCTCCGGTCCAATCAGGCTACAGTAACGGGAATAAGATCGTTGAATGAAATCAAGATGCACATCGGCCCGCGTTCCGTCTGGAAAGCGCAGAAGGATTGTGGCGCAGTCCTCCACGTTCACTTCCAACTTGCTCACTCGGCCCGCCATGCAGGCCACGTCCTGCGGCGCTCCGAACAGCCAGGTCACATAGTCAATTTCATGAGACCCGTCGAGCAGAATTCCGCCTCCCAGCTCGCGGCGCGCGGTATAGCTTTTCCGGTAGTCCTGCCAGGGACGCCATTCGGGCAGATAGCTTCCCGCTTCGACGTGAGCCCAAAGAATTCTACCCACGGCAGCCGCATCCACCAATTCCTTCAACTTCTGGATCGACGGATGGAAGCGCAGGTTGTACCCCACCTGAACAATGGCACTACGTTTTTCTGCTTCGTCCCGGAGTTCCCCTACCCTGTCCATACGATCAGAGAGTGGTTTTTCGATAAAAACATGCGCGCCGGCGCGCAGCGCCTGCAGCGCTTGCGCAACATGATGCACCGGCGGAGTGCACACCAGAACGGCGTCTGCCGGAAACTTCTCGAGACCCGCTTCAAGACTGGGGAAACACTCGGTTTGGAATTCCGACGCGACATACTCCAGCCTCTCCGGATGAGGATCACAAGCTGCCAGCTGAGTAAATCCAAGTTTCTTCAGGTTTGAGAGGTGGCGGCGGCCGATAGAACCAGCTCCGGCTACCAAAACGGATTTTACTTGGGAAGCGGCCACAGTAGTTATTTTGCGAAGTGCCCGATCACTTTTTGTACGGCCTTAATGACATCCTCCACGTCCTGATCGCTCATGCCGTGAAACATGGGAAGGCTGATCAACCGCTCGTATGCATCTTCGGCGATGGGATACTCGCCACCACGATATCCGAAGCGATCGCGGTAGTAAGGATGACGATGCACGGGAATGTAGTGAACGTTCACGCCAATGTTCTCTGCCCGCAATGCCCGGAAAACCTGGGCGCGGCCGGCCGTCAGCTTTTCTAAATTGAGCCGGATGGGATAAAGATGCCACGCCGGATTCACGCTGGCGCGCACCACCGGAGCCGTTACTCCGGCAAGTTCTCCGAACGCAGCCGCATAGCGGCCCGCAATCTCCCGCCGACGCGAAAGATTGGCGTCTAATTTTTTCAGTTGCGACAGTCCCAGCGCGCAGGCGATATCCGTGAGCCGGTAATTGAAGCCCAGCAAAACCATTTCGTAATGCCACTGCCCATCGCTCTGGCGCTGCCGGGCATCGCTCGAAATGCCGTGATTGCGAAAGCGCCGCAGCGCTTCGGCGAAGTCCGCGCGGTCGGTGGTCACCATGCCGCCTTCGCCCGTCGCCAAGTGCTTCACGGGATGAAAACTGAAGACGGTCATGTCGGCGATGCCGCCGGTGCGCCGCCCGCGATACTCGGCGCCGAGCGCGTGACAAGCATCCTCGATCACGACCACCCCGTGGCGCGCTGCCAGTTCCAGCATCGCATCCAGGTCTGCAGGATGCCCGGCGTAATCCACGGGAAGTAGCGCGCGCGTGTGCGGCGTAATCCGCTCCGCGACTTTTTCCGGATCCAGGTTGAGCGTGTCGCCGCTGACGTCGGCAAACACCGGAGTCGCTCCCTGGTACAGCACGCAGTTCGCCGTCGCCGCGAATGTCATCGGAGTCGTGATGGCTTCATCCCCCGGCTTGAGTCCCGCCGCGAAAGCTGCGCCATGCAGCGCTGCCGTGCCCGAACTGAAGCTCACCGCGAACTTTGCCCCCACCCAAGCCGCGAACGCCTCTTCGAACTCTCCGACTTTCGGCCCCGTGGTGAGCCAATCGGAGCGCAGCACATCCACCACTGCTTCGATGTCATCTTCCGCAATTGACTGCCGTCCGTAAGGAAGAAGCGTCTTCCGTACCGGAGTTCCTCCATCGACGGCGAGCATTTCCTGTTTGGTGGACGTTATCGGCATCGTAATGGTTTGGAAGCTGTTGGAACTTGGGTTTCGGGTCTTAGGTGTCAGGTCGTAGGCCTAAGACCTGACACCTATGACCTGAGACCCTCGCCTTCTACGCCGGAACCCGCGCCTTCGTCGCGGTTCCCGGCTGAATCAGTTCCTGGAGTTGCTCGTGGCTGAGCCACTGTTCGTTGCTGTCGCTGGTATAGCGGAAACCCGGCGGCAGTTCGCGCCCGTGCACCCAGTTCCCCACCTTCCACCAGGGATGCGAAGGCTGGATGATGTACATCTCATCCAACTCTACGGCGTTACGCGCTTCGTCTTCGGAAAGCAGCACCTCGTGCAGCTTCTCCCCCGGCCGAATGCCGATGGTTTCCACCGCGCATCCCGGAGCGATGGCCTCGGCCAGATCGACCAGCCGCATGCTGGGAATCTTGGGCACAAAGATTTCGCCACCGTGCATCTGCTCGATCGCGCCGATCACAAAACGCACACCGTGTTCCAGCGTCAGCCAGAAGCGGGTCATGCGCGGATCGGTAATCGTGATGCGCCCCCGCTTGCGCTGCTCCTGGAATACGGGGATCACACTGCCGCGGCTGCCGACAACGTTGCCATAGCGCGCGCAACTGAAACGTGTGTTCTGCGCTCCGGCGTAGGCGTTGGCCTGCACGAACATCTTTTCCGCGCACAGCTTCGTAGCCCCGTACAGGTTGATCGGATTTACCGCCTTGTCGGTGCTGAGGGCGAGGGTGCGCCGGACGCCCTGGTCGATGGCCGCGTCGATTACGTTGCGGCCGCCCATGATGTTGGTCTGGATCGCCTCGAACGGGTTGTACTCGCAGGCCGGAACCTGCTTCAACGCCGCCGCATGCACCACCACGGTCACGCCCGCCAGCGCGCGCTGCAGCCGCGCGGGATCGCGCACATCGCCGATGAAATAGCGCAGGCTCGAATGATCAAAGCCGGAGGCCCGCATGTCATGCTGCTTAAGTTCGTCGCGGCTGAAGATCACCAGCCGCTTGGGGTGATACTCCCGCAGCATGATTTCGACAAACTTCTTCCCGAACGAGCCCGTCCCGCCCGTCACCAGAACTTCCTGTTCCGACCAATTCATCAAGCCTGCCTCAGCCATCTTGTTTGCGCTTCCCAGTCTCTAATAAGCTTATTAAACTGCCCGTGCCAGCGGCCACTGAATCGTTCTACCCTGCATCTGCGGAAGCCGCGAAATCTTGAACGCGTCGAGGACCGTAGGGGCAACATCGTAGATTCTCATTCCGTGCACCGGCGCCTCAGCAGTTGCCCGAGCACGAGCCAGATCTTTGCCTTCCGCCATCAGCAGAATTCCGTCCCAGTTGTGGTTGGCGCCGTCCGGTCCCGTGTCGTTTTCCTTGCTGTGAATCTTTCCCCCGCCCACCATCCCACTCGACCGCCAGTACAGGTCGCCGAAGAAGACGCTGAGATCGGGCGCGATGTTGCGCGTCTCTTTATAAGCCTCTTCCGAGAGCACCACGCGCGTGCCGATGGGCCTGCCCTCCTCGTCCCCCAAAGCCTCAAGTTCTTCTTTCAGTTTTCTCCGTAAAGTATCGTACTCCTTCATGGGCACCGCGCCCTGCGGTTCGCGTCCCTCAATGTTGAGGCAAACCCGGCCATAGTAGCCGCCTTCACCCCATGCTTTGGTGCGTGCCCAGTCGACTTCCAGCTCGTCGAATCGCGTCGGCTCCGTGGGATATTTCTTCAGCGCCAGATATCCCTTCTGCACCAGCCATTCATTCAGCGCAATGGCGCCGTCCATCCGCTTGGCTCCGTGGTCGGAAACAATCAGCACCCGCGTGTTGGCATCGGCAAACTCCAGCAACTCGCCCACCAGCGAATCAACGTACTTGTAATACTCATGGATCGCGTCGCTAAAAGCATTGCCCTCACCGGCATACAGCACATGCGCCGTATCCATGAACTGCCAGAAGCCGTGATGGATACGGTCGGTTCCCATCTCAACCATCATGAAGAAATCCCACGGGCGAGTCTTCAGCAGATGCTTGGCCACAGTGAACCGCTTCGTGGTCATCTCATAAATCTGGCTGAGCAGCCACTGCTTCTTGTCGGTGCGGAAGCCCTTCACGTCCACCATGTAATCGCCCACTAGCCTCTGCACTTCAGGCCGCAAATCGTGGGGATACGTGAATTGGCTTTGCGATCCGGGAGTGAGGAAGCAACTGATCAGGCTGCCACGCAGCGGTTTAACCGGATAGGTCGGCGGCACGCCGATGATGATCGAGTCCTTGCCCTCCCGGCTGAGAATGTCCCACACCGTGTCCTCGTGAATGCTGGCCGAGTTCGCCACGGAGAGCTTGTCGTAGCCGTACTCGCTGCGGTTGCGGAAGCCGTAGATTCCCAACTCGCCGGGATCGCGGCTGGTCATCATGCACATCCACGCCGGCACCGTGATGGGCGGCGTAATGCTGCGCAACTTCCCGTGCACACCTGCCTCAAGAACCCGCTTAATGTTCGGCAGATCGTCGAGCCAGCGCCCGAACACCAGTTCCGGATCGGCGCAGTCCAGCCCGATCACCATGACTTTGCGCTTGGGTGAGGAACGAAAAAGCAAAACGCGGCTCTCTTTCCGGCTGGGATTACGATTGCACAGTAGTATAGCGGAGTTTTTTGTATCTGCGGGAACCCGCTTCAATGCACCGAAAGCGCCGCCTCCCGAATTCGTGAATGCTTTCTCGCAAACCAATGCTAGAATATCGGCGAAACCGATACATACTACGGAGGGAAAGTTCCCGGGCGATGAACCAGCCCTCGAGTCGCCGGGCTTTCTTTGGGTTGGGTCCCAAAACTGGGCCGTCCAGCCCTTAAGCTTGGAAAGACTTGTTGAGGAGAATGCATGGATTCCGGACCGCTGGTGCAGGCCAATAACCCAACCGTTCGCGAAATGCAACCGGCGGGCGGGGACTTTGGGCGATCGAGCGGCCCGCGGATTTACCCAGAACTTCTGCCCCAGGAGTCGGCGCTCGGCGAATATGTTCGCGTTTTGTTGAAGCGCAAATGGACTGTCCTGGCTTGCCTGTTCACCATCTTTTCTGTGGTCGCCATCGCCAGCCTCAAGATGACTCCCGTGTATGAGGCGAGCGGCAGCATCGCCATCAATAAACCGGATTCCGGCCTGGTCAACTTCAGCAACTCTCCTACCTTCAATCTCGACTATTACGATCCCACCGAACTGGAAACCGAAGTAAAAATCCTGCAGAGCGATCTTCTCGCCCTGCAAGTGGTGAAGGAACTGGGACTGGACCGGCGGCCCGAGTTCGGCGCAAAGCCCGCGGCCATGCCCTCCTCGCTCGACCTTGCCCCCGATCCGCTGCAAAACGACTCCGCCCGGACTTCCGCTCTGATCTCCGGTTTCCGCGGCAATCTCAAGGTCACCCTCGCTCCTAACACCAAAATCATCGAGGTGCACTACCGCAGTCCCGACAAGGACTTGGCGGCCAACGTGGTCAACACCTTGATGACCACCTACACCGAGAACAACTTCAAGTCGCGCTTCGATTCCACCATGCAGGCCTCCGACTGGCTGTCCAAACAGCTTGTGGATTTGCAAATGAAGGTGGAAACCTCCCAGGAAAAACTGGTGCGCTACCAGAGAGAGCACGAAATCCTGGGCATCGACGAAAAGCAGAACATCACCACCGCGAAACTGGATGAATTGAACAAAGCGCTGACCTCCGCCGAATCCGAGCGCATGGACAAGGAATCCGTCTACCGTCTGGTGCAGGCCGGCGATGCCGACACCATCGCCTCCGCCGCCAGCGTCCTGGACGCGGCCGGCAGCGGGGTTCAACAGGCTTCGCAACTGCTGGAGGGTCTCCGCACGAAGGAGGCCGACACGAAGATCCAGGCGGCCGAACTGAGCACACAGTTTGGGCCGTCTTACCCGAAAGTGGCCCAACTGAACGGCCAGCTCAAGGAAATTGACGCGCAAGTAATGCTGGAAACCAAAAAGGTCGCGGGCAAGATCCGAGGGCAGTACATGGCGGCCCTGCAGCGCGAGAGCATGCTGCGCGACGCTCTCGAAAAACAGAAGCAGGAGGCCAACAAACTCAACGAGAGCGCCATCCAGTACAGCATCCTGAAGCGTGACCTGGAGAGCAATCGCACGCTCTACGAAGGACTCCTGGAAAAAATGAAGGAGGCGGGAGTTTCTGCCGGGCTCAAGTCCAACAACTTCCGCATCGTCGACGTCGCCCGCGTCCCCATGGCGCCCATCGAACCCAATATTCCTCGCAATCTCGCCTTCGCTTTGATGCTGGGCCTGACCTCTGGAGTGGGACTCGCCTTCCTGCTCGAGGGATTGGACAACACCGTCCGCACCACTGAACAGGCGCAAATGATCTCCGGCCTTGCGCCTCTCGGCATGATTCCCATGGGCTCGAGAACAGCGCGCGACGGCCCCAACTCGAAACGCCTGGTGATCGCCACCTCCAAAGAGGCGGTGGAGTTGGTCACACAGGTCCGGCCACAGTCGCAGATGGCGGAATCCTATCGCGCCCTGCGCACCTCGCTGCTGCTCTCCAACCTCGGGGCGCCTCCCAAGGTGATCATGATTACCAGCGCGCTGCCGCAGGAGGGCAAGACCACCACCAGCATCAACTGCGCCGTCGTGCTGGCTCAAAAAGGCATTCGAGTTCTGCTGATCGACGCCGACCTGCGACGGCCCAGCATCCACAAGACATTAGGCATGGGTCCGCGCAGCGGCCTCAGCAACGTCCTGACCGGGAGCGCCACCTTGCAACAGGCGATCACGCGGTCCGCCGTCCTGCCCAACCTGTCCGTGTTACCCGCAGGAACGCCGCCACCGAATCCGGCGGAACTGCTGGCCTCCACGAACATGCGGGATGTACTGGAAGAACTGCGCGGCCAATACGATCACATCGTGGTGGACACGCCGCCCACGCTGTCGGTCACCGACGCCGTGGTGCTGTCACCGCGGGCCGATGCCATTGTGCTGGTCATCCGTTCCGGGCAAACCACCAAGCAGGCGCTCCGCCGCTCCCGCGACATCCTCATGCAGGTGAATGCCAAGGTTTCCGGCGTGCTCTTGAATGCCGTCGATCTAAGCTCGCCCGATTACTACTACTACTACGAATACCAGGGCAAATATTCCCGCTATTATCGCGACGATGACAAGCACGACGATGACAAGCACGACGATGACGAGGATGACCACGACATCGAGGAGACCGCCGAGGCATCGCCTAACAGCGCCTAGGAAACTTTCTGTGGGTTGGTGATTGCGCGTCCAGCTGGACAGCATGGAAATACTTCTCAATTCTGCTTCGCGGAAAAAACTCGTCATTGGCGCGGGAGCGGCACTCTGCCTGATTTACTTGTTCTTCGCCGGCAGGCTCTTTGTCGCCACGGTGTTTGGTGAACGGCCCGAGCTCCCGAGTCTGCAGCGCGCAGCCCGTCTCGACCCTGGCAATGCCGACTATCGCAATCACTTGGGACGCTACTACGCGCTGGTGGCCCGCGACCCCGCTGCCGCCATCGAACCCTACCGCGCCGCCGTGCAACTCAATCCGCATTCCGCCCGTTACTGGTTCGATCTCGCCTCTGCCTACCAGGTGCTGGGAGACACTTCCAACCAAACCTGGGCGCTCGAACACGCCATCGAAGCCGATCCCACCACCCCCGACGTGGCCTGGGAAGCCGCCAACTACTACCAGGTGCGCGGTGACAACGAGACCGACAGTAGCTCAAAATTGAGCTACCAGGAGAAGGCGCTGCGGGAATACAGTGTGGTCTTGGAGAACGAACCGTCCCTGGCGAACTTCGCGATTCAACATTGCTGGCGCATTAGCTCAGATGTGGACATGTTGTTGCGCGATGTGGTCCCGGCAAAATCCACAGCCTATCTCGCGTTTCTCAGCCTGCTCATGAACAAGCAGGAGACAGCGGCCACCGAGAAGGTTTGGGAAAAACTGGTGGCCCCTTCCACCTCGGAACCCTTTGAACTACGCCAGGCCAACGAATATATCCAGTACCTGATCGATCACAAGGACGTGGAAGAAGCCCGTCTGGTATGGCAGCAAGCAGCCCCGCGCTTCGGACTGTCCTCCTACGTACCCACGCGGAATAACTTGATCGTCAATGGAGACTTCGGTCTGGATGTTCTGAACGGAGGCTTCGACTGGCAGTATCAGAAACAGCAATCCGTCACGCTCACTCTGGATCCCAGCGAACCTCACGGCGGCGGGAATCGTTCGCTGCTGATTGCCTTCGATGGACCGGGAGTAACCGATGCCGGAATTCGTCAATTCATAGCGGTGCAACCGAGTACGACCTACGAGTTCTCTGCTTCCTATAAGAACGGAGACTTCGAGGGCGCCGGCGGCCCGCACATTACGCTGCAAGACGCTTATACCCAGGCCGTGCTGTATGACAGCGGCGAACTGAAAGAGGCAACTGGATTCTGGAAATCTGTCGGCGATGATTTCACTACCGGAGAGGACTGCAAACTGCTGGTGCTGCACGTGCGGCGCCTGCCGGAGGGCAGTCCCATCCGTGGTAAGCTCTGGGTCGACGATTTCCGCCTCGTGGCCAAGCGCCAGTAGCCCTTCGAATCACGTGATTTCATTCGCATGAGCGTACACAGCAAACCCGGGAACCATGGCCGCGAACGCATTGTCCTCGCCGGCACCGCGCTGCTCTATGGAATCTTCGGCCTGCTTTTATTCGGACCGCTCGCCTTCGGCGCGGTTGAGCCCTGGTCCATCTTTTTGATGGAAGTTGGCTCGGCCGCCCTGTTTCTGCTGTGGATCGGCAAGCAGGTCTTGGAAGGCGAAATCAAGATCAGATGGAACCCCCTGTTTCTTCCCATGGCAGCCTTCGGCCTGCTCATCGTTGCGCAACTCGTTCTCCGCCGCAGTGCGTATCCCCACGACACCATCTCCCTGGCTCTGATCTACCTCGCCTACGGCGTGCTGTGCTTCCTGGCCAGCCAGACCTTGATTCGCGGCAACCAGGCCCGCACCCTGGCAATGATTTTCTCGGTGTACGGAGCCGCGCTGGCCAGCTTTTCGCTGTTGCAGGGCATCTCCTCGAACGGCAGGCTGTACTGGCTTCGCCAGCCTCGCATGGGAGGCTGGATTTACGGTCCCTATGTAAACCACAACCACTATGCCGGCCTCATGGAGATGCTGGTCCCCATTCCCCTGGTGTTGTCGCTGACGAAGCTGGCTTCCTCGAAGGCCCGCACCGCGGCGGCGGCAGCAGCGGCCGTCATGGTGGGCACGATTTTTCTTTCCGGATCGCGTGGCGGCATGCTTGCCATTGTTACTGAGCTTGTGATTCTCGCGGCTGTGCTCATCAAGCAGAAACGGGGCCTGCGCACGGCCATCGGCATCAGCGTGTTCATGGCCATTGTGGTTGGATTGCTCGTATGGGTCGGCGGGGCTGAACTTAGCAAGCGCATAGCGACTGTCGGCCCGTCACACACCGAACTTTCCAGCGACGTCCGCACTTTCATCAATCGCGATGGCTGGAAGATGTTCCTCAAGAAGCCCATCCTCGGCTGGGGCTTGGGAGCTTTCCCCGTCGTCTATCCGCAATTTCGCACTTTCTACACCAATTTCTTCGTCAACCAGGCACACGACGACTATCTCCAGTTGCTCGTGGAGATGGGTTTGCTCGGTTTTGGGACCATGCTCTGGTTCCTCGTGACGCTCTACACCAGGGCTCTCAAGAAGATGGGAAACTGGACTGGAGAGATGACTGGCGCCGTGACCCTCGCCTGCGTGCTCGGGTTGAGCGGCATCCTGGTTCACAGCGCTGTCGACTTTAATTTGCAGATTCCCGCCAACGCCGCCCTGTTCTACGTGCTATGCACCATCGCAACCGCGGATCCCTTCGTACAACCCGCGCGCAAGCGCCGCGCCGTGCGCACTAAACCTCCCGAAGATGTTGTGCCCTCGCCGGAACCACTCCAGCAGCCAGCAACCAATTTCTGATTTTCCCCAAAAAGCATCGAGCCGTCCGGCACGGCCGGACGGCTCAAACGGTTGTAGAACCGGATGGGATAGCCTCGTTTACTGAGGTGTTGACGGGCTCACCGGATTGTCACTCTTGATCAGCACCCACGCCGTTACTCCACCAATCGCCGCCGCCCCAATGCCGATGGCGATGGGAGAGTTTAGAGCACCACCGCCAGCCGCCGGAGCAGCCCCCGTGGCCCGCTTCTTATTGTTTTTCTTGTTCTTGTCACCTTGATCCGCTTGATCGTCCCGCGTGGTTTCCTGCCCCTGCGCCAGCAGTGTGACCACACCGTTCGCATCGGTAACGTTGAGGTCCCCCTTGTGGGCGGCAATTCGCACCGTGCCGTCAACGTCGGTTACATTGAATTCCGTCCAAGCATCGGACGCCGGCGCAACCCGCACGTCGCCGGCGGTGGTGGCAACCCCCTTCGAAGTGGAGACACTTACTCCCCCGTGTTCCACCTTCAACGAGGTGCCTTCGAATTCCACCAGGGAATCTCCAAGAACCGTGATGCTGGAACCGGGCGCATGGATATTGGCGGCAGAGTATTGGGTCTGCACCAGGTCGCCGGCGAAAATCGCCGAGGATTTAGGCACATGGCTGCCGTTCAACCAGGCAGCGCCGTCCGCATAAAGCATGGCCGCCCCGGAATCGGCGGCGAACAGCGAAGCAGGCACAATCAGCAGAAGCACGCAACTTACCATCCTGCGGAAAGCAGACATGCCCATCCCACGCTCCGTTATTAACTAATTTGGTGACCGTTAACGCATCGTACCCTCCAACGTTCTTGGCAGTCAATGCTATTTGTGCTGTTGAGTGGCTCCCTCTGTGGAAAACTTCTTCCGGCGCACAACGCCTTTTCACCACGGAGGCACGGAGACACAGAGAAAATCTCTAAGAATTGTTCTTGTTTCCCTTACTGTCTTCTCCGTGCCTCCGTGGTGAAAAATCGTTGTGCCGAAACCTACTCCTCAGCGCCATTGATCCACCACCTTCCACCAGATCAATCGCAGCCACTCATCCACAAAGGTTTTCGCCCACTGCCGATGCCTCCACCACCGCACGCCGAATTGCGTCTCCTCCCGGCTGGCGGCCACCGAATACTCATGCCCCGGAATTTCGCGCCGAAAAACGCTCAGCGCGCGCCTGGTATGGAAATCCGAGGTCACGATGAGTACGCTCTTGCCGCCGACGCGTGCGATGCACCTCTCTGCGTCCTTCGATTCGTCCTTGGTCGACAGTCCTTCGATCGGACATATGCTGACCGACGCCGCCTGCGGCAAATCCTGAATGTACTTCTCGGCCAGTTGAATCTGCGTGAACTCGTAGAGTTTCGCGTTGGTCGGCACATCCAGCACAATCCGGCGCCCATATCCTTGCCCCAGAAGTTGCAAGGCTCGCGCCGGACGCCGGTCCGTTTCCCCCGCCAGCACCAGGATCACATCGGAGGGGCGAGGCGCGTCCACCACCAGAAAGCCGCCGGCGTTCGCCGCCAAACCCACCAACAATGCGGCCAGAAGCGTGAAGGCCAGCAACCCCAACCGTTTCATAGCGCCCTGCCTTTTCATAAATTCCCAACCGCGGAAGATAAACCCGGAATCCCGGTACCTTGCAGCGTTCCATCACCGCGTCGTCCCGCAACTGCGTGCTAGAATCGAGGCGACATTCACTCCACATAGAAAAGATCACCCGTCGCTGCGATGACGAATCACTCTGCCGTAAATCGTTCTCCCGATCAACTCAAGAACAGAATCCAGCAGCGCCAGGCGCGGGTCGGCATCATCGGCCTGGGCTACGTTGGTCTGCCACTGGCCCTGCTATTCAGCGAGCAAAAGTTTGCCGTCACCGGCTTCGACATCGATCAACGCAAGGTCGATACCCTCAACCAGGGCGGATCCTACATCTACCGCATAGGCGCCGAAGAAATCCGCACCGCTCAGGCGCAGGGCTTTTCCGCTACCTCCGACTACCGCCGCCTCGATGAGATGGACGCCATCATCATCTGCGTTCCCACTCCGCTCAACGAATATCACGAACCCGACCTCAGCTTCATCACCGACACCACCCACTCCCTTGCCCCTCACCTGCAGGCCGGCCAGTTGATTGTGCTCGAGAGTACAACCTATCCCGGCACGACGGAAGAAGTCATGGTCCCGATTCTGGAGAAAGAAAACAAGCAGGGACTCAAGGCTGCCCGCGGTCCCTCCAGTACGGAGAAGAATTTCTTTGTAGCTTTCTCCCCCGAGCGCGAGGACCCGGGCAATACGACCGTGGCGCGCCCCGACATTCCCAAAGTTGTGGGTGGGGTGAACCCGCAGGCCTCAGAGTTGGCTGGCGCTCTTTACGGATCCATCTTCCATCGCACCGTGCCCGTCTCCTCGCCCGCTGCAGCCGAAATGACCAAGCTGCTGGAAAACATCTACCGCTGCGTCAACATCGCGCTGGTCAACGAACTGAAGCTGCTCTGCCTGCGCATGGGAATCGACATCTGGGAAGTCATCGCAGCCGCTTCCACCAAACCTTTCGGCTTTCATCCCTTCTACCCTGGACCTGGCCTGGGCGGACACTGCATTCCGATCGATCCCTTCTACCTTTCGTGGAAGGCCAGAGAATTTGACTTCCGCACCCGCTTCATTGAACTGGCGGGAGAAATTAACAACAACATGCCGTATCACGTGCTCGCCTCCATCGGTGGGGCCTTGAACCAGCACAAGAAGTCATTGAACGGATCCCGAATACTCATTTTGGGCGTGGCCTACAAGAGAGATATCGATGATCTGCGCGAGTCTCCGGCGCTCACCATCATCGAACTCCTGCAAAAGGAAGGCGCTCAGGTGAGCTATCACGATCCCTACTTCCCTTTCATCGGGAAGGGCCGCAAGTACGATCTGCAGATGAAGCGGACCGAACTGGACAAACTGGGCCAATATGATTGCATAGTGATCGTCACCGATCACTCCGATTACGACTACCGCAAGATTGTCAACGAATCCCAGTTGGTGGTCGACACTCGCAACGCAACCAAGGGGGTCGACAGTCCCAAGGTAGTGCACTGCTAGATCAGAGGTGCAGGTAGCAGGTGCTGTGGCCGAATAAGTGCAAGTTCTTGATCGATCTTTGATTGGTCGATTTTTGATGAGATTTTGCTGATTGTTCGACTCGTCAGGGGTTACGGAGCGGGAATAAATTGGGGGGTCTACTGGAAGTAAAAGACTCGCGCCGGATGTAAGTTTTTGCTCTTTTTTCCTCCGTCCGCCTCAGCCGCCGGCAGAGGAAGCGTAAATAATTGAAACATAAGCCAGATAGACTTCTAATTTGCCAGTGAAATGGCCTTTGCCGTGCAGATTTTGAACCGGTAGTAAACTATATAAAGGCTTCTCGGCCTCTGCCGTCCCAGAGTCATCACGCATCGGTCTGAGAAACTTTTAACCCCAAACAAGTGTTACCAAGACCTAACGAGTACACGCGGATATGAGTTCTTCTGCTTCCCAAGAGACTCTCTTCTCCCTGCTCCCGAAGACGAGAACCCCTTGGACAGAATTCGTCTTTAGCTCCGGAGCGCAGGCTTTGGCCATTGCGTTTCTGATCTGGGTGCGCGTGCTGTATCCCACCGTGGTCACGCCTCCGGAGCACAGTTTCCGGTCAGTTCAGCTCGTCAGTCACCCAGTTCCAGTCAATCATCAGCCCCAGCCACTACGCCAACTGCCGAAGCCAACCTTCATCGCCCAACTGGATCCGCCCACCGATGCCTTACGGCTTCCCGCACGACAGCCGAAAGCTCCAGCGAAAATAGAGGACGCCCCCGCTCCCACCGTCAGCATTGCACCCAAAAAGCTGGAGCCGCTCCCGCTCAACGACGCGCCCGTGATTCCCAAGCAGGGCGTGAAAACCAACGTCTTTTCGACCGGCAGTTCGGCCACTCCCACCATCGCGCGCGCTCCTTCGCAGGTGCAGACTGGTGGTTTCGGTGACCCGAATGGAATTCCCCCCAAGGCTGGCCAAGGCAAGGCCGTCAACATCGCGGCTCTCGGATCTTTCGATCTACCCTCTGGACCGGGTTATGGCAACGGCACCGGCGGCGCCAAGGGTGTGCCGGGAGTAGTTCCCAGCGCTGGGTTCGGCAATGGCACGGCCACGCCGGTCAACCGCCCGCGCGCCGTGGCCACGGTTCAGGCCGGAGGCTTCGGCGACGCCGATGTTCCCGCTGCACCCACCGTTCGGTCGCGTCCGGCGGAATCCGCTGCCCGGGCAGTACCAGCGGAAATCCTTTCCAAGCCCACTCCCGTCTATACTCAAGAGGCTCGCAGTCTGCGGATCGAAGGAGAGGTCCTCCTGGAGGTAGTTCTGGAGGCCTCCGGCAGCCTCCACGTGGTAAAAATTGTTCGCGGATTGGGGCATGGCCTTGACGACAATGCGGTCAAGGCCGCCGAACAGATTCGCTTCAAGCCGGCGATGCGGGACGGTCAGCCAACCGACTCCACTGTCGTCTTGCACATTATTTTTCAATTGGCATAGTTTCTCCCAGAAGGTTTTTATGCGTATTTTCCAGGTAGGTTCGCTCTCGCTGTTTTTGTTGCTGGTCTGGTCTCTGCCCGCGGCGTCCCAGGATCCCGCTCCTTCCGCGCCGCAGGCCATCGTGACCGATCCCTCGCCGGCAGGACAAGCTGCAGAAACTCTCTCTTCCCCGCCTCCAGCATCGTTCAACGAAGTTCTGGACCGGGTTGTCCAGCGAGAGCATCTCTTCGTGGCCCAGATGCGCCACATGCGCCCCATGGTCGAGACCTATCTGCAGGATCTCAAGCCCGACAAAGACGGCAATGACTCTGTGGTAAAGGACCAGTATTACCTCGGACGCCTCGACATGAGCGACGGTCCTGAGGACACATCCTTCGTGGGCCAGCCCGGCTTCGGCCACCGCATGCTGAACCGGCTCACCGGAATCTACTCCATGCACTTTCTGCCTCTGGGCTTCGCCCAGATGGTGGTGCTCGATACCGATTTCCAGAAGAAATACTACAAATTCACTTTCGTGCGGCGTGAGTTTCTGGGCGAAGTTCGCTGCCTGGTCATCGATGTCGAACCCAGGGCAGACTCCGGCACCGGCCGCTTCATGGGCAGAATCTGGGTTGAGGATCAGGAGTACAACGTAGTCCGCTTCAACGGCACCTATTATCCCCATCCCAAGACCAGCTTCTACCTGCACTTCGACAGTTGGCGCTTGAACATGCGTCCCGGCACCTGGCTTCCCGCGTACATTTACAGCGAGGAATCCGACATGAAGTATCGCATCTCCAAGAGCCTGCACTTCCGCGCGCAGACCCGTCTTTGGGGATACGACTTGAAGGGCCTGAACAAGAATTCAGAGTTCACTCAAATTCTCGTGGACTCGCCGCAGTCCGTGAAAGACCAGAGCGATGTAGCCGCCGACGCCACTCCCGTCGTCGCCGAGCGCATGTGGGAACGCCAGGCCGAAGATAACGCGGTCGAGCGCCTGCAGAGAATCGGACTGCTGGCCCCTCCCGGCGACGTCGACAAAATCCTGCAGACGGTGGTCAACAATCTGCTTGTGACCAATAACATCGACTTGCAGTCTGACGTTCGTTGCCGCGTTCTGCTCACCTCTCCTCTGGAATCATTTACCATCGGGCACACCATCGTGATCAGCCGCGGCCTGCTGGACGTTTTGCCCGATGAGGCCTCGCTCGCCATGGTGCTCGCCCATGAACTCAGCCACATTGTGCTGGGCCACAAGTTCGACACCAAGCTGGCGTTCAACGACCGCATGTTCTTCCCCGACGAAGACTCGTTCCAACGCATGGATTTCAAGCGCCGCTCCGCCGACGAAGAGGCCGCCGACACCAAGGCCTTGGAACTGCTGAAGAATTCTCCCTACAAAGACAAGCTGGGAACGGCCGGACTGTTCCTGAAGGTTTTGCAGGAACGCGCTCCCTATTTATCCAACTTGATTCGCCCCCATCTGGGCAACAGCTTCGCCGAGGGTAAGGGCAGTCGCATGTCAGCGCTCCTGGCCGCCGCTCCGCAACTGGAGCCGCAACGCACCGATCAGATTGCCGCACTTCCGCTCGGTGGACGCATCAAGCTCGACCCGTGGTCCGATCAGGTGGAACTGGCGAAGGCCAAGCCCGTAGCCCTCACCTCCGCCAAAGAAAAGATGCCGTTCGAGATCACACCGTTCTTCCCATACCTCACACGGCTCTCTACTCCCGGCAGCGAAAAAGCCGCGCTGGCCTCCCCAGCCCCGAAGTGAGAACTCCGGCGGGAAGTGATTGCTCGTGCGGTGTCTGTGGTGCGTGCGGTGACGTGGAAGAGCGGCCCTCAGCGCCGCGTAGAGATTCCGCGTCTATGCGGGCTTCAGCCCCCGTGGTCGCCCTTGCGGAATCAGATCTTACAGTCTGTGGATGGACAGGCGAATAGCGCGCCTGGCGGCGCGCTCTGCAAGTCGAGAGTCAACTACCGCAGTTACTGGATGGCGCTGCCAACGTTGGAGAACACATTGTTGGCGTTCGAGCCGATGAGCCGGATCGTGCCCACCACGATCACCAGAATGACTGCCAGCATCACCGCGTACTCAGCGATATCCTGACCACTCTCATCTTTCCAAAGCTTATGCAAAATTGCCACGGGCTCCTTCTCCTTGACACTTGTCTCAACCACACCCCTCGCGTTCGTACAGGGGAAGATCACCAAAATCTGTGACCGGATCATTTTCTGTCCCGAGGCTGGTCGTGTCTAGAATGGTAAAGGTAGCGCTGCCGCCCGCCAATGGCCCGTAAGTGCCATCCCCCGTAACGCCGCTGATTACCTGCTAAGTGCTTATCAGCCAATGCTTTTGAGAGGAAGCGACTGGTTCACCGCAAACAGCGCCAGCTCCAGCCGCGTGGATACGCCCAGCTTATCGAAGATATTGCTGAGGTGGTGCTTGACCGTGTCTTCGCTGATTTTGAAGTATTCCGCAATCTCTTTATTGGAGTATCCAGCCACCACCGCCGCCACAATCTCCAACTCGCGTGGAGTCAGGCCAAATTTCTTCTGGCGCGCCTCGTCGCTGGAAGACTGCACCAGCGTCCGCAAATATTGCACCAGGTTCGAGACGCTTTCCCGTCCCACCCAGTACTCGCCCGACATTACGGTGTGGATCGCCTTCAGCAGCAGTTGCGTGGCGGAATCTTTCAACACCACGCCCCGCGCGCCCAACTGCAACGCCTCCACAATCTGGCTCTTCTCCGCCGCCGCGGTCAGCAGGATCACGCGCACCGGAGTCGAATTCGTCCCCGCACTCAGGTCCCGCAGCGCCTCCAGGCCAGGATGCTTGGGCATCGCCAGGTCCAGCAAAAGGATGTCAGGCTTCAGTTGCCGAGCCAGCCTCACTGCTTCCGCCCCGTCGGAGGCTTCGCCCAACACTTTCAAATCCGGCTCGGCTTCCAGAAGCCGCCTCAGGCCATCGCGGAAAATTGGATGATCGTCGGCGATCACGATTCGTACTGGCTGTGACTTTTTAAAGTTCATCGGAAACTTCTCCACCCCGCGGAACTTTGATCTCTAATCGCGTCCCTAGACCCGGATTCGATTCTACAGTGAGCGCGCCCGCAATTAAACGCACACGTTCCTTGATGATCATCGGCCCCTTGCCCATCTGCTCAAGTTCCTCCTGCGTCAGGCGGCCGGAAAACGGGAAACCCTTGCCATCATCCTCCAGCGTCAGGCTCCACTGGCTGGCACTCGAACTCAATCGCACCAGCGCGTGGCGCGCCTTGCTGTGCTTGCGCACGTTAACCAGGCCCTCCTGCACAATCCGCAACAGCTCGCGGCACACCTTATCGGGCATTTCCAGTTTCTCGATGTCGGTCACGAAACGCACCGCAATCCCCGTCTCCCGCTCGAAGCGCTCCACCGTGTCGTTCACCACGCTCAGGAATCTTCGCGAGTCCACGTCGATCGACTTCATCTGCTGCATCAACTCCCGCAGCTTCAGAACTTCCTCGCGCAGCAGGCCCTGGATGCGGCCCAGTTCGCCGCCCACCACGGCCGGCGTGGTCTCCGCCTGCCGCTTCAATACATCCACCTGCATCTCCACCGCAATCAGCGACTGCACCGCCCCGTCGTGCAGTTCCCGGGCAAAGCGTGCGCGCTCCGCCGCCCCCGCCCGGCGCCTCAACCGGTGCAGCAGGTAAACGTTATAAACGGCCGGCCCCACCTGGCGGAATAAATCGAGCAGAAACCGCAGTTCTTCCTGCGTTTCCCCTTGCAACGTCGGGTCGAACACAAAGACTCGCCCCCGCCATTCGCCCCCGAAGATAAAAGAAATCGCAATCAGCGATTGAAACGGTTGCCGCTCCTGCAGTCGTACCAGCGGCTCGGCGGAGGGCGAAGGCACGGGGTTGCCGTCCCGGTCCAGCGCAATCATCGACCAGCGGTCTCCCTGGATCGCCGCATAACACACCTCTCCCGGAAATTCCTCCAGATAACTCTTCGCTTCCCGCGGACCGGAATCCAGCCACACGAAATCGGCCGGCGCTCCATCTCCCTTGCGCAACTCGCCCAGAAAGATTCTGTGGCTATGAATTTCCTGCGAGGCAACCAGCAGCCGCGCCGCGCCATACATACTGACGATTTCCCGGCTCATCTGCTGCAGCGTCCCCGTCAGGCCTGCTTCCACCCGCACCTTGGCCAGCATGCTGGTCACCGCAGCCTTTTCTCCCCGCAGATGCTTCTGCTGCTCCGCCAGATATCCCAGCAGCAGCCCCATCACCAGCAAGTAGACCGACAACATGAACAGCCGCTTCGGTTCAAATTCGGTCAGATTAACCTGGAGGCCCGACAAAACATGCCAGGGCAGGTTGCCTCCACGCGCCGCCCACACGTGAAACAGCACGAAGCTCTCCGCCCATAACAACACCACTTCGGCCGCCGCCGTGCTTAACGTTTCCCACAATCCCCAGCGGTAAGCTGCCGCTACCAGCACGAAAAAGAAGAACAAGAAAAATGGGCTGCGCGGTCCCTCGGCAAATACCGAGATGAAAGCAGGCCATATGATATCGGCAGCATGAACTAGGACGCGAAACCCCGCCGTCGACTGCTTTCTTCGCCGCAGCAGCGTCATCACCAGCACGCCATGGATTAGATAGAATCCCAGCAATCCGTAGGCAACCGGCGCTTGTCCCAACTGCGTGGGATCCATGTAGATCGCCGCCAACGCGGAGATGGCCAGAAACACCCGCGCCGTGGCCAGCCAGCGCTCGATCCGGCGGATCTCGCTCGGATCGGCAGGTGCCTGTGGTCTTCCCGGGAATCGGTGATTGGCGTCAGCCCGCAAGTCTGCCCACTCCCAACTGGAGAACGGATTTGCAATATCTAGGAATGCTTCGCATATTATTGATAAGAAAGACCGGGAGCAAGCAAAACTTTCTGCGCCTGGCCTCAGACACCCAACCTCATTTTCTTACGCACCACCCTCTGCCTGACCGAGATGGATTACTTCCGTAACCAGGGTCTGCCCAATTCCCGGTCTAGAATGGCAGCGAGGGTCGTCTTGCGCACCTACTCGAAGCTCTGGACCGCGGCGGTCGCAGCCTGTCTGGCGACCCTGATCCTGGCTGCCCTTTTTCTGCCCCAGTCTTTTCGCCTCACCGCAATCAGCGATGTGATGCAGTGCATCCTGCTGCTTTCCGGGACGGTTTCCATCATCCCACACGCCGTACGTTCGCGCGGGCGCTTGCGCCTGTTTTGGACGCTTATCGCCATCGGCATCGCCTTCTGGCTTTCCTACCAGTTGTTTTGGACCTATTACGAAGTCTGGCTACACACCGATGTCCCCGACCTGTGCGATGCCGACATCATCTTGTTTCTGCACATTGTGCCGCTGATGGCCGCCCTGGCGCTGCGTCCTCACGCTCCGCAGGATCAGTATGCCGCACGTCTGCGCCGCCTCGATTTCGCCTTGATGATGGTGGGCTGGATGTATCTCTACATCCTTATCGTCATCCCCTGGCAATACGTCGTCGCTGATGTAGCAGCCTACGGCGACAACCTGAACTCGTTGTATCTCATCGAGAAGATTGCCTTTTTAAGCACCTTGGTATTGGCCTGGATGAGCAGCAAGGGCGGTTGGAGAACCTTTTATGCCAGCCTGTTCGGCGCCAGCCTCACCTATGCCGCCAGTTCTCATATCGCCAATTGGGCCCTCAGCAGGCACACCTATTACAGCGGCAGTCTCTACGACATTCCTCTGGCGGTTTCCATGGCCTGGATCACCGTGATCGGCCTGTGGACCAGTGAGCGAGAACCGCAACCCGATGCCCGCTCCACTTCCACCTCGCACGGCGTGTGGCTGGCGCGGCTGGGAATGATCGCGGCCTTTTCGCTGCCGTTGTTCGCCGCCTGGTCTCTGCTCGAGACGCAGGTTCCGGCGCCCATACGCTCGTTCCGCCTGACCCTGACTCTGGGTGCGGCCCTCCTCATGGGCATCATGGTGTTCGTGCGTCAGCGCTTGCTTGACCGTGAACTGCTCCGCCTGCTCACCCACTCCCGCGAATCCTTCGCCAACCTCAAGCGTTTGCAGGCCCAGATCACCGAGTCGGAAAAAATGGCTTCCATCGGACAACTTGTGGGCGGCGCCGCACACGAACTCAACAATCCCATCGCCGCCATGCTCGGCTATTCCGATCTGCTCCTGACTACCTCTCTCACCCCGGAGCAGCAGGAACTTGCGGGCAAAATCGGCCAGCATGTCCGGCGCACCAGTTCCCTCGTCGCCAGCCTGCTCAGTTTTGCCAAACAAACACCGGCCGCGATGGCTGCCGTGGATCTCACCACTCTACTCCGCACCGCAGTCAAACTCGCGCAACCGCAGTCACAAGCTCTCCAAATCGAAGTGCTCACTGAATTTCCCCAGGAACGCATCCTGGTCCGGGGAGATTCCAACCAACTGCTCCAGGTCTGCGTCCAGAGCATCAGTGACGCGCTGCATGTGGTGGATCAGACCCGCAGTCGAACCTTGACCGTGGCCGCCGAACACAAAGACGATCTCGCCATCATCAACATTCTTGCCCGCCGCACCGCTGAGAGTGAATCCATCGATCACATTCTCGGTTCGCCCGAAGCTCTCTCCGGCCTGGGATTGAGCGCGTGTCAGGGCATCCTGCGGCAACATCATGGGCGAATTCTCTGGCAATCGGAAGAAAATGTAGGAGTCAGCATCCGCGTCGAGCTCCCGGTCATTCCTGCGCAGGAGCATTCGCCCGGGCAATCGTCTGGAGGGGTTCCGGTGATGTGGCAACCTCAACCGTCCGCTTGAGCTGGCCGCACGCGGCATAGATGTCCCGCCCCCGAGGACGCCTCACAAACGCAGGAATCCCCGCGGCCCGCAGAATATTCTGAAACGACATCACCCGTTCCGCGCTGGGCGTCGTAAATTCAATGCCCGGCCCCGGATTCAGCGCGATCAGATTCACCTTGCAGCGCAGCCCGCGCAGCAACTCGGCAACTTCTCCAGCATTCTCCGGCGTGTCGTTCACCCCGCCCAGCAGCACATATTCAAACGTAATCCACTCCCGCGTGCGCAGCGGAAACTCCCGCGCCGCCGCCAGCAGCATTTCCAGATTCCATTTCCTATTCAGCGGCATCAGCCGCGTGCGCAGCGCATCATTCGAAGCATTCAATGAGATCGCCAGCTTCGGCCGGATCGCTTCCCCGCTAAAGTCCCGGATGCGCGGGACGATCCCCGCCGTCGAGACCGTCATCCGCCGCTCGGCAATGCCCACGCCCTCCACCAGCAACCGCGCCGCCTTGATGAAATTCTCGTAATTCAAAAACGGCTCGCCCTGGCCCATGAACACCAAATTAATACGATCCTCCGGCGGCGAAACCTTCTGATCTTTCAGCACCGCACAAACCTGAGCGACGATTTCACCGGCAGTAAGATTGCGCTTCACTCCCAGCAAAGCCGTCAAACAGAACTGGCAATCCACTGCACACCCCACCTGGCTGGAGATGCAGATCGTCGATCGGCCAGGTTTTTGTCGAGAGCTATCTTGTGGTCTCTGATTTTGGGTTTGATCTTGGATTTGTTTTTGGGTGGCGCAGCCCTTCGGCGCCGCGATTGGCTCACTTGCTTGGAATTCGGCTTTAGCCCCTGAGGTAGCTGTGTCGAACTCCGCTTCCACCCCAGCCTCCGACCCATCCCCCGCTTCCACCCCAGCCTCCGACCCATCCCCCGCTTCCCCGCCATCCCCCTCCGGCATCCAAACGGTCTCTACACTCTGCCCATCCCCAAACCCAATCAAATACCGCACCGTTCCATCCACGGACTCAAACTTCTTCTCGATCCGCGCCGCCCCCACGCTCACGCCCCTCTCCGTCAGCTTCTTCCGAAATTCCAGCGGCAACGTGGAAATCTCCTCCAGCGTTTCCAGCCGCTGCCGGTACACCGCATCCATGATCTGCTTGGCGCGATAGCTCGGCTCACCCGCCTCGCTCACAAGCGCGGTGATCTCCTCACGATCCATACCGAGCAGAGACGCTGTCACCGGATCATTCATAGGCCTAAGAACTTCGTAACTTAATGATTCTAAACAACTAACAATCCCTTTGTCGCACGCCGCACACGCCCCGCCAGATGTGTAAGAATGGTAGAGCACCTTCTGGGGAAGTTCCACTCGCATTAGTTATGGTCAAAGAAGTCCGCAATATTCGCCGCCAGGTGTTGCCCCACGGCCTCACCATCATCACCGAGCAGATGGAGCACATCCGCTCGGCCTCCATCGGCATTTGGCTCGAAACCGGTTCCCGCGACGAGACCCCGCAATCCAACGGCATCTCCCACTTCATCGAGCACATGGTCTTCAAAGGGACCAAGCACCGCACCGCCGAAGAGATCGCCCGCCAGGTTGATTCCATCGGCGGCAACATGGACGCCTTCACCTCCAAAGAATGCATCTGCTTCAACGTCAAGGTTCTCGATGAGCACGTCCCGGTCGCGCTAGAGATTCTAAGCGACCTCGTTCTGCATCCCACCTTCACCGCCGAAGACATCGCCCGCGAGCGCGGCGTGATTCTCGAAGAAATCAAAATGGACGAGGACAATCCTGACTACCTCGTCCACGAAATCTTCACCCAGAATTTCTGGAAAGATCATCCGCTGGGCAAGCCCATTCTAGGCACGAAGGAAACAGTAAAGAAATTCGAGCGCCAGACCGTGCTCGACACCTACTCTCACCGGTTCGCCCCCGGCAACATTATCGTAGCCGCCGCCGGACATCTCGACCACGATCACTTCGTCGATCTCGTGGTCAAGCACTTTGAGCACCTGAAGCCCGCTCAGAACGGCTTCCACTCGCCCGCGCCCAAGATTGTTCCGCGCATCGTGCTGCGCAACAAGAAGGCTCTCGAGCAAGTGCAGCTCTGCGTCGGCGTTCCCGCCTATCCCATCGCCCACGAGAAGCGCCACGCCGGCTACATTCTCAACACGCTGCTCGGCGGAGGCATGAGTTCCCGCCTCTTCCAGAATATCCGCGAGCGCCAGGGTCTGGCCTACTCCATTTACAGCGACCTCAATCCCTACCGCGACACGGGATGCATGGCCGTCTACGCCGGAACATCGCTCGCGTCAGCAACCAAAGTGGTGAAAGCGGTAGTCAACGAATTCCGCAATCTGAAGGCCGAACCGGTGCCGGAAGAAGAATTGCGCCGCTCCAAAGACCAACTCAAGGGCAGCCTGATGCTGTCGCTCGAATCCAGCACGGCCCGCATGTCCAATCTCGCCCGCCAGGAAATGTATTTCGACCGCTTCCAGGACCTCGACGAACTGGTCGAGAAGATCGAAGCCGTCACCGCTGCAGACTTGCAGAGCCTGGCGCAGGAGTTCTTCAAGACGGAATCCGTGGCCGTAACCGCGCTAGGCAACCTAAGCGGCCTGAAGATCTCCCGCGACCAACTCGCTTGCTGAAAACTTCGTTTTGAATAGGCTCTGCGACTTTCCCTTGAATGAGCGCTCTGCAACTCCGCTTTGAAAGGGCGCGGCTTCAAGCCGCGCCGCAACGACCACACAAAATCAACAGCGGCTTCAGCCGCCAGGGCCGAAAGTGTCCCCTCGGTGGTTGATTCTTTCCGCCTCCCTGTTGTAACTTTACTCGCCCCGGCAAATCTCATTTCAGTCTGCAGGTGCAGACCTGCCGGACGACCGACTCTGAACTTACCCTAAAGGAGATACTATGAAGAAGATTCTCGGCAGTTTGACCCTCGCCTGCATGCTGGCCGCCTCGATGGTGACCTTTGCCCAGGATGCGATGAAGCAGGACACCACCAAGCAAGACACCATGAAAAAAGATGATTCCATGAAGAAGAGCGACGCGAAGAGCACCGCGAAGCCAAAGACGGCCAAGACCGCCAAAACCACGAGCAAGGACACGATGAAGAAGGACGACACAAAAAAGGACACCATGAAGAAAGACGACACTATGAAGAAGAACTAGTCTGTCGTCCGAAATGCCGGCGCGGGCCCTCGGTCCGCGCCGTAGCTTTTTCCCTAATGTCCAGCCGCGCTGAGAATCTCCTCTTGCTCTTCCTCTTCAGTATCCGCACCGGCATTGTCAGCCACTTGCTCCCGCGAACGACGCGTCAGCCCCGTCTTCAGATACTGCCTCAAACACCGCGTGCAAGGCACATAGCCATCCTGCATCGCTTCCTTCGCCGTCATCGTGCGCTCGGTAGCCTTGTCGTGAATGAAAGGACATCCCGCCACGTGAAAAACCTTCGATCCCTCCGAAACCACGACCTGCATATCCGGAGGAACGTGATTCCCCGGCTCCGCATGTTGTGACTTGATGAAATTCCTGAACGCAAGCGAGTTCATCAACACCACGCTTCCGGCGATCAGCACCAGCGCCGCCACTGGCACCAGCCACGCCGACCAACTCGACCACCGTGCCCCTGCAGTTTTTGCCAGCCGTTTCTCCAGCCTCCGGCTGAAACCCGCAGGCACCTCCAGCATGCGCTCGTCTCCATAAAGCGCAACCACATTCCGCGTTCCCGCCAGCACCGAGGCACACCGCTTGCACGACCGGAAATGCTCTTCCATCGCCGGACGCAGCGCCGCATCCACCTCCCCGTCCACGTAGTTTGAAACCTCGCGGCACACCTGCTCGCAATTCAACATTTTCTGGTTCTCTACCATGGCTTGTTCCCCTTCTCGAATGGTAGCCGGCTGAACCAGCCCTGCTCCCATCCGGCGGCCAGCAGATCGCGCAGCATCAGCCGCGCCCGCAACAACCGCGTCTTCACCGAAGCCACCGTGATGCCCAGTGCCTCCGCCGTCTCCTGAATGTTCAGGTGCTCCATATCGCGCAGCACAAACACCTGCCGATACTTCTGGTCGAGCGTGGCCAGCGCCTCCGCCAGCCGCTGCCGCACCTCCTTGCGCTCCAGCGCCTCCGAGGGAATCTCGCGCCAGTCGGCAAAATCCCGCGGCGCATACTCGCCTTCTTCTTCGCCGGAACGATGACCGTCGAGTCCTTCCATGGGCACAGTTCGCTCCCTTCGCCGGCGCATCAGGGCCTCGTTCACCGTGATCTGGATCAGCCACGTACTGAAGCGGGCCTCGGCGCGGAATTGCCGGATATTCGCGAACGCCTTCAGCATCGCCTCCTGCGCCGCGTCTTCGGCATCATGCTCATTACGCAGAATGGCGAGCGCCGCTGCATAGACTCTCCGTTCATAAGGCCGCACCAGTTCATAGAACAATTCGTGCTGCCCGTGCTGCACGCTCGATATCAGCTCCCGCTCGCGCGTGCCACTCGCTTGCCCCGGATTGTTCAACGCCATCTCTGGTTCGGACATCTGGGTAGCAGTCCTCACGCATTCTCATTGTTGATTGATGATTGCTGATTGTTGATTGAAAGGCGCGGTGCATAGAGATTTTCAATCATCAATCAGCAATCAGCAATCTCTTATGCCTCGTAATCCGGATCTTTCTTCCAACCCGTCAGCATGGACATGAAGTTATTCCATCCGTGCAAAATCACCATCACCAGATGTCCGAACACAAAACCCAGAATCGCCCACATCACCGCGAAGTGCCAGATGCGCGCGTAGTGGAATCCCCCCATCATCCACCCCAGCCAGGAAAACTGAACTGGCTTCCACACCACAAAGCCGGTGAGCACCGAGAGCACGCCCAGCCCAATCACGGTCGTATAAGCGTGCTTCTGCAGCGGGTTGTAGGCTTCGCGCGCCGGAGGCTTTGGACCGAAGAAGAAATAGTGCTTCACCATCGGCCACACTCCCGGAAGGTCACGATGCGTGAACAAAACCTGCCGGTAGTTGCCGCTGAACAGCTGGTAGCCGAGATAAACCAGGCCGGTCGCAATGTAGATCCACATGAAGGTGAGATGCCACTGCAGCGATCCGCCCAGCCATCCGCCGATGGCGAACGCCTTCGGCCAATGCAGCAAATCTTTCTGCGGAATCTTGGCCCCGAAACTCGGGAAGGCACGAAAAATCTGCAGCCCGCTGCCCACCATCACAAACAAAGCAACGGCATTGATCCAGTGACACAGGCGCACGATAAACGGGTGCTCGTAGACAGCCCGCCCCACAACCTCCGGCGCTTGTTCTTCGCCCTCGGCGCTCTTGCCCTTAGGTTGAATAATTTCGATAACAGCACCGCTCATGCAAAACCTCCAGTAGCGCCGCCGCCCCCGGCGGCTGTCGCGGGGGCGTCTCGCCCCCGCATGCAGCGCCAAAATGTCCAACAAGCCGGCGGGACCCCGGCGCTACAACCCGTAAAACCACGAATACCCCTGATCCTCCCAGTACCCGACCCGATCCAGGACGTTCGTGACTTTCAAATCCGTCAGATACTTCGCCTGCTTGTAGCCAATCTTGGTAGGAATCTGCAAACGCAGCGGCGCGCCGTGCTCACGCGTGAGCGGCTGTTCGTACATTTCATAGCAAAGCAGCGTCTGCGGATGCAGCGCCGTCGCCATATCCAGCGACTCGTAATAATCGTCGGCGCAATTCACGGTAATGAATTTTGCCGTCGGATCTGCGCCCACCATAGTCAGGAAATCCGCAAGCCGCGCCCCTCCGAACCGTCCAATCACATCCCAGCCCTCAACGCAGATGTGGCGAGTGTTCTGCCGGAAGCGCGGTAGCGCCTGCACCTGCGCCAGCGTGTAATCTCCCGGCTTCTGCACCGCGCCGCTCACCGTCAGCGTCCAGTTCTCGAAGATCACTCCGGGATCGTCTACGTCGTAGCCGTTGATGGGAAACTTCGCGAACGGCGTCAGGTCGGCATTGTCGAACTCCGGCGCGCTATGCCCGGAGCGGAAAAGCCGCGCCGAAGCCCAATCGCTGAAACCCAGCCCCTTCTTCAGCAACCCTTCCTGCAGGCTGGGAATCGCAAAAGCCCCTAACGCCAGCACGGGCGTGAGTTTCAGCAATTCGCGCCGGCCAAGTTGCCGGAATTTCTTTTCATCCACCGGACCATCGTTCTTCTTGTTCTTCATGAATTGACCTGCACAGAGTATCGAGGAATTGGTTCGCGGACACGAAACCTTACCCGGTCATGGGATTCACCAAACTCTCCGAAAGTTTCGCGGCTGGCAAAATTCACCCGCACCCAGTTCGAGAATCATACCCTTCTGAGTGCCCTCAGACCGCACCTTTCACTGGCCTTTGCCGCGTTTTCGAGGCATACTAACGGCAGAAGCCCTAACCCTCCCCAGGAGCCCGGTTCGCGGTATGTCTGATCTGAAGACCATCGTACCGAAGCCCAACCCCGCATTCCTAGCCGAGTCCAAAAAACGTGCGCCCGAGGATCCCAAACAGCGCAACTTGATGGTCGGATCGCTCTGCCTCCTGCTGCTTGCTTTGAGCATCGTGCTCTGGCGCAATCGTGACTTCTGGTTCCCCGACACCCCAGACGCGGACTCCGACCAACCGGCCGAGAGTTCGCCGGTCGCCAAGGTCGCTCCAGTCCAACCTGCTGCGACCGCCACCAAAAAGGCCTTGTCGGCCAAACCGAAGCGCCGAACCTCGTTTGGCGCCATAACGCCCGTACCTGAAGCCCAGGCTCCAGCCCCGGCCGATCCACCTCCTCCGGTAACCATAGCTGCGCGAACCGTGCTGCCGCCTCTGGAAGTCGAGGTCGTTGCCGGCGACACGCATCGCACCATCCGCCCCGGCAGCAGTTCTGTGCGCGTCGATTTACAACCGGGCACTCCTGCCCAACCAGTTACAGAACCTGCCGCTACCGTCGAGACCGAGACCGCGGCGAATGTAACCAGTGACGCCGCCGAGCGCGTGCAAATGTCGGCCGACGCTTCCGAAATCGTGGCCCGCCCCGTGCGCCCAAACTACCCGCTGATGGCGCGGAAAATGAAAGTACAAGGTTCGGTGATTTTGCAGGCACTGATTGGCAAGGATGGCGTCATCCAGAATCTCCGCGTGGTCAGCGGCCCCCACATCCTCGCCTCCGCCGCCCAGGACGCCGTCCGGCAATGGCACTTCAAACCACACTTTGAGGGCAGCGAAGCGGTCGAGACCCAAGCCAAGATCACCGTCAACTTCACCATCTCCACCAACTGAGCGATCCACCGACTGCCGCCAGACCGATCCGAATCTCGTGGCGGCTTTGCCGATTCCCGCAATGGCGATTCCGCGATGGTGAACCACGCCGTGGCTTTCAGCAATTAACTCCTCGAAATGTGATTTTTGTCACTGACATTCCGGATCAATCATGTTTCAGTTAACCAATCTCGCCTCACCGAAGAGCAAGTCCTACATCGGTGCACACCCCCTGAGGCTGGAGCGTTGACCGTCGACTCACTCTGGCAGCTGTTTTGACGGTGACGATTCGTATTTTTGGGTCTGGCAGATCGAGGCCGGAACGCTCGCAACTGAATCATCGGCCTCGACCACGGTTTCCGCTTCCGTCCGTGAAGGAGGTCTGCTATGACGCGCAAGCCCACTCACATTCTTTCTCTCAGCGTGGTTGCGGCTTCTGTCGCAGTTCTGACGCTTCTGACTCTCTTGATCGCAGCCGCGCTTAAAGTAGGTTAACGGGAAGCGCAAACTCAGGGAGGTGGCGACCATGGACGCTTACAGCAAGTGGATCATGAAGTCTGCGCGCATCGGCGCGTCGCTCGGCGGCATTGCCGGTTTCTTCTACGGAGCATACATCATGGCGGCCAGCTCCGCTCTCAGCTGGGCCGATGTATTGGACACCCTGGAGTCCGCTGGGGCTGTGCTTCTTTTCGCCGCCGTAATCGGCGGCCTTTGCGTCGCGGTTGGCTGGCTGGCTGGGCTGGTCTTAGGCATCGCTGCTTCCCCGCTCAGTTCCTTCGCGCAAAAAAGGTAGGAACCGGGCCCTCTTCGGCTCAGGCAACCCGGTGCTCCTTACCATCGGCGGTGCGCTCTGGGGAGTCCGAAACGACGTCCCCGGACGCGACGAGATCCCGCGGACAAGACCAAAATCAGCCTCAGAAATCTCCCGCCAAAATAACGAGCGCCTCGATCTCTTGCGAGATCGAGGCGCCCGGGCAGCCCTCCCCCAGAACTGCTCACCCGTGAATTTAAACTCCGGACAGGATTTTGCAAATAGCACTCCCGTGCCATGCTGGGTGCCCCAAAGTGCCATCCCCAAGGGGCTGCAAACCCGGCATTTTGCGAGATTTCTACGGACAATTCCCAGCTTCGCCCCGCCCTCTAGCCCTGAAGCAGATCCATATTTCTGCCGATGGACATACCAGCACGCTGGTGCGCCCTCATGCCTCCATTCCAAGATCCCGAGATCTACCGCGACATCCTCGATGGCCTGCAGATCGGCGTGAGCGTGCTCGATCTACAGAAGAAAATCGTCTTCTGGAGCGATGGCGCCGAACAGATCACCGGCTATGCCCGTATCGATGTGTTGGGCCATTCCTGCATGGACAACATTCTTCTCCACTGCAATCAAAGCAGTTGTGAAAGCTGCATGGACCAATGCCCCCTCGCCATCGCTCTGCACGACGCCAAGCCGGTGGAGGCCATGAGCTTCATTCACCACAAATCCGGTCACCGGACTCAAGTCCACACCTGGGCCATCCCCCTGCGCGACAAGCATGGTTCCATTATTGGCATCATCCAGACCTTTGAAGGCGAGTTTGCCGGAGCCGGTCCCGACCCTAACGACCGCAGTATGAGAGAGCGCGGCTGTCTGGACGACATCACAGGATTGCCCAATCAAGCCGTGATGCAATCACACCTGCGGGAAATGCTCGGCACTTTCACCGAGCTTCAGATTCCCTTTGGCGTGGTTTGTCTGGAGGTTCCTGAGTTCAACCAATTCCGCTCCCGCTACGGGCAGGTGGCGGCTCGATCCATTCTGCAAGTGATGGCTCGAACCTTGAGAAACACCGTTTGGCCCACCGACCTTGTCGGCCGCTGGAGTGACGATCGATTTCTGGTGCTTTTGAGTGGCTGCCGCGAAGAGGCCCTGCAAGCCGTCAGCCAGCGCATTCTCCAGATGATGGCCAATGCCACCATTCAATGGTGGGGAGAGGAATTATCCGTGCCGTTTCGATCGGACTCACCTGTTCTCTGGCCGGCGATACCCTCGAATCGCTGCTGCGGCGGGCGCAACAAGCATTCAGCGGAAATCAAGCCGCGCGGTCCGCGGCCGCCGGCGCCAATCCATTTCCGAGGAGTTAAGCGAAACGGGCTAATCCATGTTCGCCATTATCGGTATCGTTGTGGTTTTCGGCTGTGTCGTGGGCGGCTATCTCATGGAACACGGAAATCTCCGCGTCCTCATCCAGCCCGCCGAACTGGTAACCATCGGCGGCGCGGCCATCGGCACTGTCCTCATCGCCAATCCGCTTTATATCCTCAAACAAATTGCCGGCGGCATCGGCGGCGTTTTCGGCGGGTCAAAATATACGAAGCAAGCCTACATTGATTCTTTGAAAATGCTCTACGACTTGCTGAACAAAGCTCGCAAAGACGGGCTGATGGCGCTGGAGAACGACGTGGAAGAGCCGGACAAAAGTCCGCTGTTCGCCAAGGGGCCAGCCGTCTTCAAGAACCACCACGTGCGCGATTTTGTCTGTGATTCGCTGCGCATGGCCATCACCGGCGTCGACGCCTTCGATCTCGACCAAATGCTGGACCTCGATCTCGAAGTCCACCATCACTGCGCCACACAGCCCACAGCCGCTCTCACCAGCGTCGCAGATTCCCTGCCCGGTCTGGGCATTGTCGCTGCCGTTCTGGGCATCGTCATTACCATGAGCGCGATGGGCGGCCCTCCCGAAGAGATTGGGAAAAAAGTGGCGGCGGCCTTAGTGGGCACGTTCCTGGGCATCCTGCTGTGCTACGGACTGGTCGGCCCCATCGCGTCGAACATGACCAAGCTGGCCGACGACGAGCACGCCTACCTCTACGTGCTGCGCGTTCTCATCGTGTCGTTTCTAAAAGGCACCGCTCCCATCATGGCGGTGGAAGTGGCGCGCCGCGCCGTGCCCGGCCACGTGCGGCCATCGTTCAAGGAGGTCGAGGCCGCTTGCCGCAACAAAGGCCCGGTCGAGGAAACAGCAGCCGCGCCCGAGGCCGCCGCTGCAGCCCGATAGATCTATCTATGGACAAGACTCGACCCATCATCATCCTCAAGAAAAAAGGCGGTCACGGCGGCCACCACGGCGGCGCATGGAAGGTCGCCTACGCCGATTTCGTTACCGCCATGATGTCCCTGTTCATCGTCCTCTGGCTGCTCAACAGCAGCAAACAACTTCAGGTGGCCGTGGGCGGCTATTTCAAAGATCCCACCGGCACTTCCAAGAAGGTTGGATCGAACATGACGGGCACTGGCGAAAACTTCGTTCTGACCAAAGACAACATGCCCAAGCTGAAGGACCAGTTGCAGACGGCGATCCGTCAGATGGCCGATTTCGACAAACTCAAAACCCACATCGAGATGACAGTCACCGCCGAAGGCCTTCGCATCGAGCTGATGGAATCCGCTTCCGGGACCTTCTTCGACAGCGGCAGTGCCGAACTCAACGCTGATGGCCGCGAGATGCTGGTCACCTTAGCGCAGGAACTCGGTAAACTCCCCAACAAAGTCTCCATCGAAGGCCATACCGATTCCACGCCTTATGCCGCGTCCGGCAACTACAGCAATTGGGAACTCTCCACCGACCGCGCCAACGCCGCCCGCCGCCTCATGCAGGCCAATGGCATCGGTGCCGACCAGGTCATCCAGGTCCGCGGATTCGCCGACCAGCGTCTGCGCAAACCCGATAGCCCCCTCGACCCTTCCAACCGCCGCATTTCCCTCATCGTGCAATACACCGTAAAAAACACAGACGAGGACGACACTAAACCCTCCGCCGAAGGCGAAGAAAAAAAGCCAGACGCGAATAGCGCACCACCACCGAAAGAAGAACCGGCAAGAAAAGAATGAGGACCTACCCTGTGTAACCCCGTGTCCCCTGCTTGCCCTGAGCGAAGTCGAAGGGTGGTGAAAGACTTTGGCCGCCACACGGCCCTGATCCCCAATCCACCCCTGTTATAATCCCCGCTTTGGTTATTCCCTCAGGAGCTTCCATCATGAAGAACGTTGTCCGCCTGGCCTGCCTTCTTTTTGTGCTGTCCTCGGTCATCCCGGTGTGGGCGCAGGAAAAAGTAGATCTCGAAACCATGGGCCGCATCCGCTACGAAGGCTTCCACAACTCCAAAGTCATGGACTTCGCCACGGGATTGATGGACTCCATCGGCGAGCGCCTCACCGGCTCCCCCAACATGAAGCGCGCCAACGAGTGGACCCGCGACCAGCTCACCGCCATCGGCCTCTCCAACGCCCACCTCGAGTCCTGGGGCCCATTCGGCCGTGGCTGGGCCAACCAGTACGTCAACGTGCGTATGACTTCGCCCGACGTGGTCACGCTGATCGCCTATCCCAAAGCCTGGACCCCCGGCACCAACGGCGTGGTGCAGGGCAAATGCATTCGCGCCGTAATCGAGGACAAGAAAGATTTCGACAAATACAAAGGCAAACTCGCCGGCATGATCGTGATTCTCGGCCCCGACGCCGAAGCAAAACCTATCACCGAGCCTCCCTACAAGCGCCTGAGCGATGACGATCTCGCCAAGCTCTCCGACTACCAGATTCCTCCCGACCGTCCGCCCTTCCGCTTCGCCGATTTTCTGAAGCGGCGGCAGTTCACCAAAGACTTGAACCAGTTCTTCACCGACGAAAAAGTTCTGGCCGTGATCGATCACAGCCGCCAAACTTCTGGCGGCGGCACCGTATTCGTGCAGTCTGGCGGATCCTACAAGCCCGGCGAAACCACCACCGTCCCTCAGATCACTATCGCGCTCGAGCACTGGACCCGCATCGCTCGCCTGCTGCAACAGAAAAAAGAAGTCTCGCTCGAACTCAACGTCAACAACACTTTCTACGACGACGATCCCATGCAGTACGACACCATCGCCGAAATTCCCGGCACTGACAAGAAAGATGAAGTCGTAATGCTGGGCGCGCACCTCGACTCCTGGCACGCCGGCACCGGCGCCACCGACAATGGCGCCGGAACTATCGTCATGATGGAAGCCGTCCGGATCCTGAAAGCCCTCGACATCAAGCCCCGCCGCACCATCCGCATCGGCCTGTGGAGCGGTGAAGAAGAAGGCCTGCTCGGTTCACAGGGTTACGTGGAGAAGCATTTCGGCTCCCGCCCGCACATGGACGATCCCGCAATGAAAGACATGCCCACGCTGCTGCGCCGCGATGCTGGAGAAGTTACCGTGAAACCCGAGCAGGCAAAAGTCTCCGCCTATTTCAACGTGGACAACGGCACCGGTAAAATTCGCGGCGTGCATCTCCAGGAAAACGAAGCCGTCGCTCCCATCTTTGAAGCCTGGATGAAGCCCTTCAAAGACCTCGGCATGAACACGCTCACTATGCGCAACACCGGCGGCACCGACCATCTCTCCTTCGACGCCGTCGGCATCCCGGGATTCCAGTTCATTCAAGATCCCCTCGAGTACGAAACTCGCACCCATCACTCCAACATGGATGTCTACGACCGTCTGCAACCCGACGACCTGAAGCAAATCAGCGTCATCGTCGCCGGCTTCGTCTACGACGCTGCCATGCGCGACCAGATGCTCCCCCGCAAGCCCATCGAAAAACCATTACCCAAAGAACCGGAGAAGAAAGAAGAGTAACCGCGATGCTCGCGTAGGGACAGCCGCCTCGGCTGTCCGATTTTCGATCTCGTGTGGGGACAGCCGCCTCGGCTGTCCCGCCAAGCGCAGCGAGGCGCTCCGGTACACCGTGTTCGCCACCTTCACAAAACTTTACTCACGATTCGCACGCCGCGCGCAACGCCCCGCCTGTTTTCGGGTTGGAATCATCAGAGCGTCCCGTACACAAAGGTCTGCGAACGGGATGGAGGCGCGCCATGACGTTTCGCCCAGCGGTCCTTCTGCTCATCGGCATTGGCTTGATTGGCGGTTTGGCAGGTTGCGGTCCCGGTCTCGGAAGCCTTCCACCCCTCACCTTTCCCTCGCAACCCACCAACATTTTGTTCCTGATCACTCCGCCATCTTCCCTCGCTGTCAATGCCCAGACGACGCTCAGCGCCGCCGTTACCAATGATTCCTCGGACGCAATAACGTGGTCCGCCACCTGCGGCAGTGCGGGCGCATGCGGTTCGTTTAACCCCAGCCAAATCCCCAGCGGCTTCAACACCACTTACACTGCGCCGTCGGCCATTCCTTCCGGCGCCACAGTAACCGTGACGGCCACCTCGAGTAGTGCCACCAACAAATCAGTCTCCGCCACCATCACCATTATTCCTCCACAACCGATTGTCGTTTCTTTCGAATCGGTGCCCCCCGCTTCCCTGCAACTCAACGCCACCGCCACGATCAGCGCGAGGATCGTCAACGACGTCTCCGCCAATCCCGAGGTGAAGTGGACCGTCACCTGCTCCACGTCGGCCTGCGGCTCGTTCAATCCCACCACCACAACCAACGAGGCGGCCACCAACTACACCGCGCCTCCCGCCATTCCTTCCAGCAATACTGTGACTGTGACCGCTACTTCGCTGACCGATCCCACAAAGTCGGTCTCGGCTAACGTCACCATCGCGAAGCCAGCCCCAACCCTGGCGAACGGCACTTATGTCTTTCAGTTGTCCGGGCCAGTCGGCAATAGGTCCAACTTTGTCTCTGGCGTCATCGTTGCTCAGAACGGGGCCGTCAAGGGCGGCGAGCAGGACTTCGTCAGCTACGCCCTCAACCAAAACGATGAACAGAATTTATATCTATTCGACAAAATTAGCGGCGGCAGCTACACCACCACGCCGGACGGAAATCTCCAGATCATTCTCCAGACGAATGATTTCAATGTTGGCACAGAAACCATCAACGGCGTAATCGTTTCCAGTTCGCGCGTGCTCATCACCGAGGTCAACGGCTCCTCCATCGCAAACGGAACACTGGAGCTGCAAACCAGCAAGGCCGCGCCCTCCGGCGGCTACGCCTTCTCCACCTTCGGCGTGGACTTGTTCGGCCAGCCCGCCGGAATCGGCGGCATTCTCAATGTCACCCACCCCCGGCGGAATCTCCGGAGCCGGCAGCGTCGTGGACATCAACGACAGCTCCACTGTCTTCACCAATCAGTCTTTGGCAGCCAGTACGGTGTCCGCTCCAGATAGCTTCGGCCGCGTAGTGTTTCAACTGCTACCGCGCACGCCCTCCACCTTCCGCACGTTTAACATGGCCGGCTACATCGTGAACAACAGTCGCATCTGCCTGGTCGAGACCGGTGGCGACAACTTCTATGGAGTCATGGGTGGAACGGCTCTGAGCCAGGGCGTCAACAAGGGAAATTTCAGCAACAATTCGATCGCCGGTTCCAGCTATGTATTCGGCGCCGACGGCGTGGGTGCGACTGGACTGCTCCAGATTGCCGGAGTGTTCACCGCCAACCCCGACGGAACTCTCACCGGCACGCTCAACTGGAACGACCTCACTGGCCAGGCCGTTCAGAGCCCCATCACTTTCACCGGTTCCTATGCCGTCGATCCCACCGGTCGGGCCACCTTGTCGAACCTCACCGACAACTCCACATTCAATTACCAACTGCAACTCTACTTGACCGGAGATGGTCTCGGCCTGCTGCTCTCCAGCGATTCCGCGGAGATGATCGCTGGCCGGGCTTTGCAACAGCAAACCGGCGCCTTCACCGCTGCCTCATTCAGTGGAAGCTATGGATTCAGAGCCATTCAGGTGGGGCCAAACACGGGCTTGTTAGGGTCGAACTCCGCGCTCGGTCCCGTTACCGCCGTATCCGGCAGTTCATCCGACACCCTGACGGGATTCGCGGACTTCGGCAACGGAGCCACGGACTTCCCGGTCTCCGGCAGTGTGACCGCCAGCCCCAGTGGAGTCTTTACCGGCACCGTCAGTGGTCTCAACGCTGCGTCCTACACCACCTCAGACAACTTCACTTTTTATCTTGTGGACAACACGCGGTCCGTGCTGATCGAAACGGATAACACCCAGTTGACCGTGGGATATCTCGAACTTCAGCAGTGAGCGTGAGAGCGCTATCGGGAAGGAAAAACGCCAGAGATAATAGGGCAGCCTGAATTGAAAGGGCGCGGCTTTCAGCCGCGCCGCAAGAATTTCCGGAAATCAAGAGCGGCTTCAGCCGCCAACATCCCAGCTCTTGGGCACATTCACATACGACCGATTCAACTCCGCGACCGACGCGCACCCCAGCAGCCGCAACGTCCTCTCCACATCAGTCCGCAAAATTTCGATCGCGCGGTCAACCCCCGCTTCCCCGCCCGCGGCCAAACCATAAGCATAGGCCCGCCCACACAACACCGCCCGCGCCCCCATGCAAAGAGCCTTCACGATGTCGGTGCCCCGCCGAATGCCTCCATCCATAAATACTTCGATGCGGCCCTGCACCGCTTCCACCACTTCGGGCAACGCCCGCAAGGCCGCAGGAAGTCCATCAAGTTGCCGCCCTCCATGATTCGATACCGAAATCGCGGCGACGCCTTCATCCACCGCGCGCCGCGCATCGTCCGCCGTCAACACGCCTTTTATGACGATCGGGCCCTTCCAGTGCTCGCGAATCCATTTCAAATCAGCCCAAGTCGGGGTGGATTCTGCCAGCGCCGCATTGATATCGACCAGCGGCATCTGCCCTTTGCCTGGGATCACGACGTTTGGCAGTCCAGGCAATCCGCCGTCCCGGAGATAATCGATCAGCCAACCCGGCCGCGAAAATATTTGCGGAAGAAATGGAATTTTCTGCAGCGGCCCACCACTGATCAGTTCCTTCATTCCATTGCGATAGTCACGTTCGCGGATTCCCGACACCGGAGTATCAATGGTCACCACCAGCCCTGAGAAGCCTGCAACTCGTGCGCGTTCGATGGCTGCCTCAGCCGCCCCGCGCCCTCCCATGAGATAGAGCTGATAGAAGACCGGCCCCTTCGATCCCGCCCGCACATCTTCCAGCTTGTGTCCGGAAATCGTCGAGAGGATATATCCCGTGCCCGCCCGGCCCGCAGCTCGCGCCGCCGCCACTTCCCCGCCGGGATGCATCAGCCGGCTGTATCCGACCGGCGCCAACAGGAAAGGAAGCGCCAGATCGAACCCTAGAACCCGCGTCCCCAAATTGCACTGCGCCACCGCCACGGCATGCCGCGGCCGGAACGTAACGTCGCTGAATATTCGGCAATTTTCCCGGAGCGTAACTTCGCCCTCAGCCCCGCCATCAAGATAGTCGAATACCGATTTCGGCACCCTCTGGCGCGCTATGGGACGGAAGTCTTCGATGCAAACAACATGGGGCGACGCGACAGCACGAGCGGCTCTCGTCATCTGCACTTCCAATCTAGGAAATCTTGCTTAGGCCGCTATCGTAACACCGCGGGCCTGCAATCGGATGAAGAATTTCTCCACGCCCGCGCCAGTCCCGGACCATCCGCTCCCTGCTAGTAGCTCGGACCGTGGGAGACTGGCTTTTCCTGCAAGAGGAGTTCTGTGGCCTGCACGCGCCGGTCGGAGTGAAACCAGCGTTGCACGACGTTGTCGCAAAGAAAGTTCGCCAGTGCGAGCAAGCTCATTCCCTGGTGGTGGACCATCCAGGACCGTACAACTTCACAACGAGCGCCTCCGAATCGGCTGCGCCCGCTCGTGTAGTCGGCCGCCTCATAGAATCCGTACGCGCCGAACCATCCCAGCGATTCCATGCGATGCAGATTGCGCAGCGCGCCTTCGCGGTCCACATTCAAAGCCAGAAACGTTGAGTACGGCGAGACTACCAACGTCTCCGACCCGTTCTTTTTCAGGGCCAGGTTCGGCACGCCGAAGGCCTCATAGTGATAGTCTCCCGCTTCATTGCGCTTCGCGCAGCCCGATTCGGAAATCCCCCACGGAATATGTTTGCTGGCGGCGTATGCCTGTTGTGATCGGACCGCCGCCACGCTTGCCCGGTCCAGCAATGTATTAGGATAGCTGCGCATCCATATCGACGGCATCAGGTACTCGAACATGGTTCCCGTCCATGACATTAAAACCGGGCGGCCGTGATCGCTGGTGTAGGGCCGGTCCAGCCGGAACCAGCAATCCTGCGGGATGTCTTCTTTCGCGATTGCAACGAAGACCGCCGTGCGCGGCTCGGTGGCGAGCAAGTTGTAACAATAAGGTTGCAGCTCTTCGGACTGCGCGTCGAAGCCCACCGACAGCAGCAGACGCTGCTCATCCAGCAAAAACGCAAAATCCATGGCGCTGGCCAGGTCGCGTGCCTGTTCGCTGATTTGCTGTAGCTCCTCGATCAGGCGGAGCACATTCTGCCGAGCTTGCAGGAGCATGAGTAGAAGCCGCTCGCCGGCCGGTGCGCTCCCATTTAGCGCGGACCGAACGGTTCCATCGAGCCGTGCCTCCAACTCTGACATGAAATCCGGCAACTGTTGCAGAGGTACGCTGTCGATCGCTCTCACTCCATCTCCCAACTTCTTTCGTAATTCGGTGAACTCCGGCAGCATCCACGGCACATACGTTCGCACCAGGTCACGGACGCTCTGGATGCGCAAATGCGCCTGCCCGCGGAACCATGCAATATCCGAAGAACTGGCGGACTTCCCTCCCGGATTCTTTTCGTCGAGAACCTCGTCGGGGAAGTTCATCAAAGCCGTCAGCCAATCCTCGCCACGGAACTCCGCTTCGCAGCGCGACAATGCCCGCTTCGAAAGCGCATGCAAGCTGACCAGGACGCAAAGATGTTCCAGCACGCCCTCGGCCAGCGTTCTTGAAAGCAGCGGCTGACGCAGGCGATCGAGACATCCCTGCCGCAACGTCCACAGCGAGGCCACCAGATTTCCGCTATCCACCGATGAAACGAAAAACGGCGGTTTCGCTTCCAGCGTGCGGGTGTCATACCAGTTCAATAAGTGTCCGCGGTACTTGGGAAGCCGGACTACCGTCCTGAGCGTCTTCTGCGTCAGTTCCACCATCTCTGGCACTGTGATGTGGCCGAACTCGTTCGCGACCTGCCTCGCATTCAGAAGAAGCCCCACGTTGGTCGGCGATATGCTGGCCGCAACTTTTTGTGGATGGTCTTCAATGTTATCCGGCACCAGCCAGTTGTGCTCTTCGCTGGAAAACTCGGCAAAGTATCGCCAGATATGCAAAGCGGACTTGTGCAGGAGCCTGACATCTCGATGCGTGATCTCGGGCGCCGCTTCGAGTGGAGAGGCATTGAGCCAGAGAGCGAGCAGCTTGCTGCATGCCCACAGCCCAAGTATCGGAGCCGAGGCCAACAAGGATTCCGGACGCAGCAGCCAAATTACCAATCCCAGCCCGATGGCAAAAATCGGCATCCAGTCCATATAGCGGTCGACCAAAGTGCGACGCTCTCCCACTTCCGCTTCTGCGGCCGTTTCCCACTCCAGCAGGCGCTCGCGGGTCAGAATATGGCGCACCAGTGCTCGCACCACCGCATCCAGCGATAACAAAGTCTGGTGGGCCAGGAGAGTCAGCGTAAGCAAGACAGTAAAGTTGGCAGAAAACAGGTTGCTGAGCGCGTCACGGGCCACTCCGGCCTGGCGAGCCGCCAACGCGCGAACCAACCCAAATCCAAATTCCACCCAGGCTGGAACAAACAGAATGCAAATCGTCGCGAAAGTCCACAGAATCGGGTGGCCCATCACCAGCCAGCCAAACAAAAGCAATGTCAGGGTTGCCGGCTCAACCAGGCTGCGCCGCAAGTTGTCGAGAATTTTCCAGCGCGAAACCAGCGAGATCGGATTCGGAACCCGCGCCCCCGACTCGTCGGGCACCCGGTCCGTGAGCCATCCCATAATCTGCCAGTCACCCCGAAACCAGCGGTGTTTCCGCCGGTTATAGGCGCTATAGTGCGAGGGATAATCCTCAATCACCACAATGTCGGTGGCTAGTCCCGCCCGCGCGTACGCCCCTTCAATCAGGTCATGGCTGAGCAAAGCATTCCGCGGGAAGCGCCGGTTCAGAACGCGGAACATCGTATCGACTTCGTAGATTCCTTTCCCGGTGAAAGTTCCTTCGCCATATAAATCTTGGTACACATCGGAAATCGCGCGCGTGTACGGATCCAGCCCAGTCTCGCCTGCAAAGATGGCTGCCAGCCGCGAGCGCGTCGTGCACTGCACGCTTACACCGACACGCGGCTGCAAGATTCCATACCCTGCAACCACGATGTTGTGGGCCGGATCAATGATCGCCTGATTCAGTGGATGGGCGATCGCTCCCACCATGCGGTGCGCCGATCCCCGCGGCAGTTCGGTGTCGGAGTCGAGCGTGATCACGAAGCGGATCTTGGGCAAAATCGAAACATCTCCCACCTTCACCGGAAAGCTGTCGTATTGCCCGCGCATCAGTTGATTCAGATCGAGCAACTTCCCCCGCTTGCGCTCCCAACCCATCCACCCGCGCTCGCGTGGGTTGTAGACCCGGTGGCGATGCAGAAGGAAAAACGAACCCATACCCTTGCCGGAATATCTTTCGTTGAGTTCGCGGATAAGTCGCGAGCACAATGCCACCAGCGAGCTTTCTTCCGAAGCGGGTTGATGCGAATCCGGCAGATCGGAGACGATCGCGAACTGAATATTGCGGTCGTGGTTGCCCAGAAAACGCACCTCCAGATTTTCCACCAGCCCATGTACCTGCTTTTCATTCAGCAAAAGCGTCGGAATCGCCACCAGGGTCACGCAATCGTCGGGGATACCGTCCGAGAAATCCAGCTTGCACAGCGCGCTGACCGGCAGCAGGTTCGTGGTCAAGTAGTTCATCAACTGGACGGCTGCCTGGGAACTGGGCAACAACAAAATCAACATCGAAAGCAGCACCAGCCATGGAGAAGTGGTCGCCGGAGTCAATAGCCACACAGCCCCGGCAATAATCACCAGCGTCAGGCCGGCGATTCCGAAAAGCAGGAACTCGTCGGGATGCTTGCGCAGCAATGTTCGGAAGCGTTCGCCAAGCGTGGGGTGAAAACCTACTCTCTGGCAGAGCAATTCCATTCCTTCACCGACGAGATAATAGCCAATGTGAGATTCCCGCAGTCCGATGCGAGCCTCGCGATATGGCTTCCCGTGGGCCTGCTTCGCCAGGGCCAGCGCTTCCTTCGCCACTTCTAATTCAGTTCGATCTGAGCGTCGGGCGATCCGTGCCACGCTCTCGCGATACACATTCCGGCTCTCACTATCCATTCCCGCGTAAGCGCCAACCGGATCTTCACGCAGAACCTTGTCGAACGGGATGAGCGCCTCCAGTTCATCCTTCCAGGAAGTCTGCGTTACGTGCTCCAAGGTCCGGATGAGTGTGGTGATGCGCTTCGAGGGCTTGCTCGCCGGTTCGTTCACCAGGTAGCTGCCCCGCGCTGCAATCTGCTCCAGCAAAACCAGTTTCAGCGCCGGCACCAGCGCGCCAATCTCGTGAAATTCGAGGGAAGTGGTCTCCTCAAAAGCCAGACAAAATGCCGTGAACTCGCTTTTGCAAAAAGTATCGCCCGTCTCATCCAGAAAACCCTGCGCCATTGCCAGCACCCGCGGCAAGATTTCGCTTCTGCTCGAGACTAGGGGAAGGCTGCTCAGCGGCCCGAGCTCAGTCGCCACCAGCCGCGCCGAAGAAGAAAGCGGCTGCGCGTTGTCCCGTAGCCAGAGCAGATCTTCCGAATCGGGGGCCTGCGCGAAAGCTGCCTCCACGCCTCGGAACACGAACTTGAATTCCGCCGCCAGCCTTTGGCAACGTTTCGAGAATGTATCTGACGACCGTGTCCCCGGCAGCCACTCCAGCCTGGCGGCCAGCTGCGCAGCGGCGCTGCGCATCGTCCGAACCTCGGCTCCATCGCCTACGCAAAAACTCTGCCGTTCTTCTTCCCCAATGATGCCGTCGGTCTGAGTATCGGGAGCCATACTTATTCAATCCGTCTTTACTCGAGCAATGCTTGATCCATCCACTAGCCGCTTACCGGTAACTGGCCGCCTGCAGTTCGAACATCTCCGCGTAGCGGCCGCCAAGGTTGGTCAACGCGTCGTGGTCTCCGTCTTCCGCGATGCGTCCGTTCTCCAGCACTACGATTCGATCCGCCATCCGCACGGTCGAAAATCGATGCGAAATGAACAACGCCATCTTCCCGGCCGTCAACTCGGCAAAGCGCTGAAAAACTTCATACTCGCTGCGCGCATCCAGCGCCGAAGTGGGCTCATCGAGGATCAGCACCTGTGCATCTCGCAGATAGGCTCGCGCCAGCGCAACTTTTTGCCATTCGCCACCCGAGAGATCAACTCCACCATCAAAGCGCCTGCCCAGCATCTGTTCATATCCCGAGGGAAGCTTTCCCACCACATCGTCGGCCAAACTTTTTTGTGCCGACTCTCGCAGCATCTGCAGGTTATCGATCTGCTCGATCCGGCCTACCGCAATGTTTTCCCGCGCCGTCATCTCATAGCGCATGTAGTCCTGAAAGATAACGCCAATTTCCCGATAAAGGTCTTCGAGGTCGTACTCGCGCAGGTCCACCCCATCCAGCAAAACCTGCCCCTCCACCGGATCGTAGAGACGAGTTAGCAGTTTGACGATGGTGGTCTTGCCTTCCCCGTTTTCACCGATCAGCGCCACACGCTCGCCCGGGTGCAAATGAAAATTCAATCCATTGAGCACAAGACGCGAACTCCCCGGATAGCGGAAGGAAACGTTGCGGAATTCAAATCCGTGCCGAATCGGACGCGGCGCCGGCAATGCGTTCGGCTTCGATTCGATGGTGGGGCGCATCTCGAAAAATGCGATGAGGTCGGTGAGGAACAAGGCTTGATCGGCGATCGTCGACAGGGTTGAAAAAGTCTGCTGCAGGTTCGAGCTGGCCTCTCGAATCGCGTTCGCCAACAAAGTCAGAGTACCGAAACTGAAGACGCCGATGACCGTCTTCCAAACCGCGAATACGTACGCGGTGTAGTACCCCGCGGTGCCGATCGCGGAAAGGAACGTGCCCGCTATCACCTTTCGCCGCGCCAGCGCAACGTCCTCTTCGTAAACCTGGTTAGAGAGCCCTTTGAATCTAGCAGTGAGAAAATCCCTTAGCCCAAACAGCTTTAGTTCCTTGGCGGCTTCCTTGCTACCGCCCAGAATGCGAAGGTAGTCGAGTTGGCGCCGGACCGGAGTTTGGCGAAAATTCTTCGCGTATCCCAGGAATGCGAAGTGCGTCTCTCCCACAAACGCTGGAATCACACCCACAATCAGCAGGAGCAAAAGCCAGGGCGAGAACACCATGATCGAAACGGACAAGGAAATGGTTGTGATCACCTGCTGGATCAGGCGTCCAATCGCCTGAATCATGAACAGCCGATCCGTGGCCTGCACCCGGGCTCGCTCCAACCGGTCGTAGAACACCGGATCCTCGTAGGCCAGCAGATCCAGACTCGCGGCGTGCTCCATGACGCGAACGCTGACGTGGTGCGTGTACTTCCCAGCGAGCAGGGCGTCGAGGTAATCGATCACACGACTGAGTACGCCGGCAGCCACGGCCAGGGCAAACTCCGCCGCCACCAGCCACCACAGCCTCGTTCCCACCGGCTGATGAGCGGTGAGAATGCGGAAAATCGTGTCTACGATGAGTTTGGAAACCCAGAACAGCGCGGGCGGAAGCAGAGCGGCGAGAACTCGGGAGACTAGTCCAAGCACCACGACGGTGCGCCCGGACTCCCAAACAAAACGCAGAACAGCCGGAACGTTGCGGAGCGCTGAAAGTCGCTCCCGCCATCCGCCCCAGAACTCTGGTTTCCCCATCATGCGTGGGTCCCAATCGGCCGCGTCTGCCAGAGGAGGATCGATCCTCCAAACCACACGACCCGAAGGTCAGTCGAAGCGGCGGATACTTTGAGTGTAGCCGAACCAATTCCAGGCAAACAAGGCCGCCTCTCTTTGAGAGGCGTTCCTTGGATGAAAAAACCACCCGCATGGTTGGGCCGGGGGGCGAAAAATCCGCGCAGGGAGCCTCGCATCGCTAGTATTTATGGAACCCTGCGCGCTCCATTCCACGCTGCGCTTCCCCGGTCTTCATGAAGGTGTCCCACACAAAGCCAGTTCGCAGATTCTCTGCCATCAACAGGATGATGCCCGTGTCGATCCCGATCACATCCGGGTCATACCAGTTCTTGAGCGGATTAAATGCGTTTACGAACCCGTACTTGCTCCAGGCCGACGGGTAACGGTTTCGGATCGTCTTCAAAACCCGCATCGTGGCCGCCGGCAGAAACGGCAATGATCCCCCGGCCGCGCTCGGAACCACGCTGCCATCAATCGGTCCGGTGGCCGGAGGCCCGCCCCATGCCACATATCCGTGCTCCGAGTCCGAGGCCGTTATCCCCCACAAGTCCTCGCTGTAATCCGGAAACTGTTTCCCTAACTCAATACAAAAACGCCTGTGGACTTCCGTGGCCGTCACCGAATTCTGGAAATAGTCTGCGTATTTGTCGCGCTTGCCGCGAAAATCAAACCACGCCTGCGAATACTGATGCACGAACAGCGGCGCAAACGACCCAATATACCGCATGCCGTCATATTCAAACGTCAGACGCTTCCACGCGTTCCAGGTCTCCTGCTTCAGCGGATAGGCGGTCGATCCCATGCCCAGCAGATACATCATCATTAGCTCGCTGTAGTAATCCCAGCGTGAGGGAAGAAATCCGACTTCCGGCGTCCATCCGTGGGTTAGCAGCGACGTATCCTCTGAGAGCCAGGTCCACTCCACACGGTTCAAGATCAGATTCGCCAGTTGGGCCACCCCGGCATGCCGGAAATGTTCGCGAGCTGTCAGAATTCCACACAGAAGGATGGCCGTATCCACCGAGGAAACTTCGGAGTCAAACATGCGCTCCCCGGTTTCGGGGTTGGCGAAGTGGTAGAAAAATCCGCGGTGGTTGGGCAGCTTTCTCCACAGAAAGCGCAACGTGGCGAAGACGCGTTCCAGCGCAGCTCCCGCAGGAATGAATCCCCGCTTGTCCCCAATGCACAGAGCGGTGAGACCGAAGCCGGTCGCGGCAATGCTGGCCGCAACTCCTTGACTGTCCTTGTGAACGTCACAGCGGTCTTTGACCATCCCCGTTTTCGGGTTGCCCTGTTCCCAGAAGAAAAGACAACTGGCTTTCTCCACGTCGTTCAGAAACTGATCGTCCTCGACCGCTAGAATCGGCGCCCCGGCAGCACTGCCTGCGGCAGAGGTTTGCGCCTCCAGCGCCACTGGCAGCAACCCAGCCAGGGGCACGCAACAACTCGTTCCCAGAATCTGACGCAGCATCTCGCGCCGCGAAAGCAGACCGGGTTTGGCATCATTCATGGGAGTGCTTTCCGTGGATCATGACCACGTGAAGTAATGACAGACATACTCGACGCAATCTGCGGACCAGGCAAAATGCATGGACTACTAATTTGTAGATTTTCGGAACCCCACCTAAGGATGCAATTAAACTGTTCCCTGTTGCCGCACTTGCCAGAAACGTTCCGGGCCCATCCGTCATCATATGTATGCTGTTGGTGATATGCCCTCATGAGCCGCATCCAAACAATCGAGACTTGGATAGTGCTGTTTCTCGCTAGTCTGCTCGCCGCCGGCATCCTGGCCCTCATCGGTTGGCAGAGACAGCCGCCAATTTCGCTTCGCGGCGCCGTCCTCGTGCAGGATTCCGACCCGCGCAAACAGCAGCCCATCGCCGGAGTTGCCATCTCTGCCGGCGATCTCTCTACCTCCGACGTCACTTCGGACTCCTCAGGATTCTTCGTCCTCAAGCTGCGCCGTCCCATTCGACGGGGTCACGCCATCGTTTTCCACTTTCGTCACCCGCAGTACCGCCCGCTGGACTTGAACGATTTTGTCGGCGACCAGCTGTACGTCATCCATCTGGTCCCGCTGTCCAAGAGTTCGACTCCAGACAACAGGCCGGAAGTGAAGGTCACCAACGTTCGGATCCGATATACCGTGAAGGGCATGACGGAGCTGAATGTGGGCAGCGCAGTCAAGACCTTCGAGATTGAAAACCAGGGCAACGTGCCTTGCAAAGGCCAGCGCCTCTGTTCGCCCGATGGCAAATGGAAGGCAGCCCTCGGTTCGACCACCTTGGATGCTGGGGTCGGCAATCAATTCCGCAACGCACGTGCCTCATGCATTGCCGGCCCGTGCCCCTTCACCAGAATTGACACCGACCACTTCTCCCAAGGCGGCCAGATCATCACCGCCTCGGCCCGCGACTGGTCCGACACCGCAACTTTTGTTTTGGAGGCGGAGGTCTTTCGTCCCATGGCCAGTCAGATGGAGCACTGGTCCTATCCCGTCATCTTCGGCGAGGGCCTCTCCTTCACCCTTCCCGCCGCTGCGGAAAGCGTTAGCATCGAGGCCGACCTCGACGCTCAGACCATCATTTTCCCGGTAGGACCGACTCTCTTCCTGAGTTGGGCCACCTGCGATGCCGTGGTCAATCCCGATCGCGGCCGGGTCTACCGCTGCGCACCCAAACCGGGATATCGCTTTCAGTAGCCTGCAGTGGTGCAGTTCCTCAGACCGCGCCAGAATCAGAAGCCATCTCGCAAACTGCTTTGAAAGGGCACGGCTTTCAGTTCTTAGCCTGCCCTGAGCAAGCGATAGCGCGCCGAAGGGTGCCGTCCAGAGCCAATAAAGACGCGGGCTTTAGCCCCTCAGGGATTTACCAGTTTAGACCTTAGGTTCATTATGAGATGGCTTCTAGTCTTTTACTCGTTGTCGCGCGTTCTTCCGCGCTTGCCTGATTCCGGCACGCAACCCCCGCGTGATGATCCTTGCGTATCCGGCGTTGTCCAAGGATGCCATCACTGTGGCCGCGATCCCGCCCGGCGTAGCCGCCTCCTCTAACAGTTCCTTCAAGGGCAAATTGCCCGCCCGCCAGCTCGCAATCCCATCTGCCAGTGCATGAGCGGCCGCTAAACCTGCGCTCTTGCGGTCGAGTCCAACGGCTTGGGCGGCACCGATCAGCGCCGCCAGCGCGTGATATCCGTGACTGCTGGAATAAGTCACCGTGAAGGCGTCGAACCGCTTCTCAGGGATTTCGAGCACGGCGCCGACCCGGGCAAACAGATTCCGGACTTCCGTGCGCGCCGCGACCGATAGGTTCCGGTCGAAGCTTAGTGCCGTAAGTCCTTGACCGCTGCGGCTCACAGGACTGGGCATGGCCCGCGCCCAACGCACTGGCGGCCCCAGCGCAGCTCGCAGTGTGGAAAGAGGAACTCCGGCCGCCAGGCTCACCGCGGTCAAGCGCCGGCGAATGGGGTATGCTCCGATTTCTTTCAGCAACTCGCTCACGGAGTCCGGCCGCACAGCGACAATCAGTAAGTGAGCCGATTCCACGGCCCGGCGCAGATCCGGTTCGGCGACTATTCCATACTCCCGTTTCAGTCTTCGCAGCTTTTCAGGATGCCGGTCATGCACGATGATCGGCCGGCCGTACCTTGCAAGCCGCAGCCCCGCCAGCAGCGCGCTGGTGATCCGCCCGCCACCGAGAAAGACGGTGGCTTTCACGAAAGTCCTGAACAGGCCTGGTCGGCGGATTCCACCAGCGCTTGCACATCGGAATCCGTGTGCGCCGTCGAGATAATCCAATGCAGGCCGTTGGAGGGTGTCATGTAAACTCCACGCTCGAGTAACCGGTGTACGAAGCGCGAATAGAGATTCGCATCTACGTACTTGCAGTAGTCACGGTAGTCGAGGATGGCATCGCGTTCAGTGAAATAAATCTGAAACATCGGTCCGAAGCCTTGCACGATGGCTTTTATCTCGCGCCGCCGAAATACTTCCCGAAGTCCGGTAATCGCGGCATTGCCCACCGCGTGCAGCTTGCGATACGTGCATGCCGCGGCGAGCAGATCCAGGTTGGCCGCCACCACTTTCATGGTCAGGCGATGGCCATTAAAGGTACCATAGTGCAGCACCATGTTTTCGCTCCACTGCATGCGCTCCAGGATCGAACGCGGTCCCGCCACCGCGCCAACGGGAAACCCCGCCCCCAGAGCCTTGCCGAACGTGCTGAGATCCGGCTGGACACCATAATATTCCTGGGATCCGCCGGGAGCGTAGCGAAAGCCGGTGACCACTTCATCCAGAATCAGCAGCGCGCCACAGTCGCGTGTAAGTTCTCTCAGGCGCTGCAGGTAGCCATCTCGCGGAAGGATGCAACCCATGTTGGCCATAATGGGTTCCGTGATCACCGCGGCCAGTTCGCGCCCCTGCTGCCGCAGCACCCTTTCCAGCGCAGCCATGTCGTTCCACGGGGCCAGCACCACATCGTCGAAGGTCGAAGGCGGAATGCCCTCAGAGTCCGGGATGCGCGCCGGGTTCTCCACCGGCCCCAACTGCTCCGGCGGATGACTGTGCGCGTTCAGGAGATAGGGATCGTACCATCCGTGATAGTGTCCCTCGAACTTCAGGAATTTTCGCCGGCCGGTATGCGCGCGCGCCAGGCGCAAAGCCAGCATGGTCGCCTCGCTGCCCGTGTTCGCGAAGCGCACCACCTCGGCCGATGGCACCATGCGGCAAAAACGTTCCGCAGCCTCCACTTCCGCTGAGGTCGCAGCGGCGAAGTGGGAACCTTCCGCCATCGCCTCGCAAACCGTTTTGACCAGAGTTGCGTGAGCGTGCCCCTGGATGAGGGCGCCGAACGACATCATGAAGTCGACATATTCATTGCCGTCCGCGTCCCATACGTGCGATCCCCGGCCGCGCTCCAGCACGATCGGGCCAGATGTGTAGACAGTGGTTCCGCGCGAGGGCGAGTTCACGCCTTCGACCAACGATTGCTGCGCGCGTTCAAACCATTGCTGCGAGCGGGTGCGGCTTCGCGTCTGCCCGGTTTTTGTCATGAGCGTTGCAGTCGTATCTGAATTTCGATTGGTACCCTGGCTTCAGTCCGCCAACCCGCCGCCATCCACCACCAGCGCCGCGCCCGTCATGAACGAGGAATCCTCCGAGGCCAGAAACAATGCCGCCTTCGCGATCTCGTCCGTTGTGCCGATCCTCCCCAAAGGACGGTTGGCGCATCCCGCCAGATAATCCTCCCACTTCAAACCGCGCAGCCGCGCATCCTCAGGAAGCATGGGCGTGTCGACGTCGCCGGGGCAAATGCAGTTCACGCGAATTCCCTGCCGTCCGTGATCGATGGCCATGGCCTTGGTCAAGAGCACAACCCCGCCTTTTGACGCACAATAGGCAACCGCCGCGTCGCCACCCGCCATCCCCCACCCCGAACTATTGTTGATGATCACACCACGCCGCTGCTCGATCATGCGGGGCAAAGCCGCCTTGGACGTCAGAAAAGTTCCCTTCAGATTGACATCCATCTGCAGGTCCCACTCTTCCTCCGTGCAGTCGACAGTTGTATGCGGATAGAAAACCCCGGCGTTGTTGAACAGAATATCCAGACGGCCGAACGCACCGACCGTCCCCTCCACCGCATGACGGCAGTCCTCTGCCTTGCGCACGTCGGCACGAATGAAAATGGCCTTGCCGCCATCTTTCACGATTTGCTCGGCAACTGCACACCCGCGCTTTTCGTTGCGGCCCGTGATTGTGACCTTGGCGCCTTCTTTGGCAAACAGCACCGCCGTGGCTTCGCCGATTCCAGATGTACCTCCGGTGATCAGCGCGACTTTATTTTCCAGGCGCATGCTCTCAACCCGACCCCGCCAGCCCTCCGCCATCCACCACCAGCGCCGTACCGGTCACAAACGATGCCGCGTCGCTGGCAAGGTAAAGCGCAGCTTGCGCGATTTCTTCCGGCTTCCCAACGCGTCCCAAAGGACGATTGGCCGAGTCGCATAGAAATCGATCTTCCGCCTCTCCCAGTTGCCGCGCTTCGCTGCGCAGCATCGCGGTATCGGTATCGCCCGGGCAAATGCAGTTTACGCGAATCTTCTGCCGGCCGTGGTCAATGGCCATGGCCTTCGTCAGTAGAACAACCGCGCCTTTCGAGGCACAATAGGCCGCGGCCCGCGGACCTCCCGCCAAGCCCCATCCGGAAGCGGTGTGGATGATCGAACCACCTCCTGCCCTTGCCATGATGGGGATTACCTCGCGGCACATCAGGAAGATGGATTTTACATTGACGGCCATCACCACGTCCCAGTCTTCCTCGCTGATCTCAACCACCGAGGCGCGACGAATGATGCCCGCATTGTTGAAGAGTATTTGAATGCCACCGAATTCCTGCACGGTGCGTTCGACGACGCGCCGGCAGTCCGCCGCGCGGGTCACGTCGGCACGTTCAAAAATCGCGCGGCCCCCGGCCGCCGCTATTTCGCGTGCGATCTCCTGGCCTGCTTCCTGGTTCAGATCAACAACACATACTGCCGCGCCCTCGTTGGCAAACAGCAGTGCTGTAGCGCGGCCAATCCCGCCAGCGCCCCCCGTGACGAGAGCGGTTCTGCCACGGAGTTGCTTGCTGGACATATCCCCGTTCTGATCCAATCGCTGCGGCCTCGTCCTACCCGGCACATCTCACTACCGCAAGATTCTACGCGCTTGTATCCGAGACTCACGCAGATGCGACCGACCGTCCGTCCACGTCTCCCCGAACAGGCCGCTGCCTAAAGACGGTTCCCCGCTGAATTCAGGAACATCGTCTAAAATAGACGGAGACGAGAACATCTGCTGTGACTGACGATACCATCACAATCTCGCCGGGTTCGCGCTTTCGAGCCGCTATGGTGCTGGCTATCATTGCCGATGCGCTCCAGATCCTCGTTTTTCCGCTATTCGTCGAGGGCGCTCTTTCCCCTGCCGATGACATACTCGACTTCGGTATCGCCGCCTTGCTGGTGAACCTCCTCGGGTGGCACTGGGAATTTCTCCCGTCGTTTCTTGCCAAGCTTGTGCCCGGAGTTGATTTGGTTCCTTTCTGGACGATAGCGGTTGCGAATGTCTATCGGAAATCGAAACCGACCGCGATCACCGCAGAACAGATTCGTCGGCCGCCTCCGGTGCTAAAAGACTGACAACCTTCGTATGTACCGCCGGACATTCTTCTCCTTAGTGTTTGGAGACTGGGCGGAGAACGTCCTTTACAGCTTCGACCTGAACGGCAACGACGGGAACGATCCCTATTCCACCCTGATCTTCGACGCTGCTGGCAATCTTTATGGCACGACCATAGGCGGCGGGGCTGTCAGCGCAGGTACAGTGTTCGAGTTGATGCCCACGACGGGCGGGAACTGGACTGAGAAAGTGCTTCATAGTTTCGGCAAGTTCAATTACGGGGCCTACCCCTACGCGGGCCTGATCATCGATGCCGCAGGCAATCTCTACGGCATGACGCAGCCGAACGGCAACTATTCTTTCGGGACAGTCTTCGAGCTGACGCCCCTCGTGGGCGGCAATTGGACGGACAGGGTGTTGCACAACTTCAGCTACAGCACGACGTTCGAGGGTCTCCCGCTCGGCGGTCTGGTCTTCGACTCCGCCGGGCATCTGTACGGCGCAACCGCTTTTGGCGGTGCTTATGGCTATGGGTCGGTATTCGAGATCACGCCCTAGCGTGCCGCGCTGAGCCGTTCAAAGTACCTGCTGGCCGCGTAACCCAGCCTTCGACGAACGAGCAGCTCACGCCTCGATTTGCCGATACTGGCGATAAATCGCCATTACACTCATCTCCCCAAGACCGGGAAAGCCGCAGTTGGTCTGCGAGCCTTATCGTTCCCTTTGATCTTCATTGCTTTGCAGCTAATTTGCCGGAGTACAAGTCTTCAGCAAGTTGTTCCGGGTCGTCCACATCTGTATCCATGCGACCGACGAAAATGCCTAGGCTCATGTTGAGCCTAGGCATATGAATCCAGCTCGGTTTCCCTTCAGGGTCAAGCAGTTTTCTTGGCGGCCTTCACCTTCGCCCATCGAGCGCGTTGTGCGGCCGCGATCTTCCTGCGCGCGGCAGCTGACATGGTTCGCTTCTTGGGCATCGTCACCACTGTACGTTTGTCGCTCTGCCCCTTCACCTTCGCCCAGCGTGCTCGCTGAGCAGCCGCAATCCTTGCCCTACCTGCAGCAGACATTCCGTTCCTGGTTGTCTTTTTCCCATATGCCGCGCCAAAAGCCGATAGTGCGCCAGTGATCGCCCTGATTTCCTTGGTCAAGCGAGCATGTTCCTTCTTTAACAGCTGAACTACACCACCCAGGTTCGTCATTAGATCCCCCTCGCCGGGATTGTAGCAGGGAGACTGTCCGGTCAATGAGGGCTAAGGCGGTCACAATATGTTCCAGCCAATTAGCTTTCGCCGCGAGATTGCCACCGAAGGTGGTCCATGCTGCTTGAAAATCCTGCTTTCTTGCACTCCCCAACCAAGAGCTTGGTTCCGTCCTTGAGCCTGAAGAAGATCCTGCCATCCTCTATCTCTTCTTTCGGGACCGCGGGCCACACTTCAGACGGAAAGCCGGCCTCCCAAGCTTTTCGGTACTGAGGGCTCAATCGTTCCCGGCGAGCCGGCTCTTTTTCCGCTAGCCAACTTGGCACATAGAGGGTCGTCAGGAGTGAAGTCCGGTCCCGCTGCAGCTGGCCGGGGGGCCTTGCGGGAGACTTGAATCACGCCAATTACCCTCCCGCTCGTAGCCAGAACAGGCGCAGACATAAGCTTCTGAATGACCTGTGCGTCCTGTGTCGCCCAGCTTGACGAGTTCAAAAATGCTGGAATGTTTTACTTGCGTGAAACTATTGAAAAGCTCCGCCTGCTTGGTCCGTGTAGTGCGAGCAGCCACTGCCGAACTGGAAAGGGGGATCGCCCCGCCGTTTTCAACTCGGCAAGGTACAGGAAATTCAGCAGAGTTTCCCCCAGTTCCAGTAGGGCGACTTCCGTTTCTTTTACGCGGAAGATCTTGGCCACGTAGGCACAAATCAACTCCGGAGTGCTGCTCTCTGCGTCGTCCCAGCCCGCAAGCTGTTCGATTTCCCACATCCTCCAGAAGCATGCCCGAAGAGAAGCCGGTCTGCATGGTGATCAATGTGCCCCCATTTTTGCTCGAAGCCGGATCAGTGAGTGAAACGGAGGCCATTGCACTCAATATCCCCGGTCAGGGCTCAGTGAGTGAAATTGATTCCATAACAACGTCGGCTCCCACGCCCGGATAGACGAGTGTCCTACTGCACGGTAAAGGTACTCGAGCTGGTCGCCACGCCTCCGGGCGTGGTGATGCTGATTTTGCCGGTGAGGGCGCCGGTAGGGACCGTGGCGGTCACTTGCGTGTCGGAGTTTACGGTGAAGAGGGTCGCGGCCACGCCACCGAATTTCACGGCCGAAGCTTGCAGCAGGCTGGTGCCGGTGATCATGACCGAGGTGCCTACCGGGCCGCTGGTGGGACTGAACGTCTTGATTCCGGGTACCACTCTGAATTTCTGCAGCGATGCCAGATTGCCTCCGGGCTCGTCCACTGTGATGGCACCGGTTGTTCCGCCAGTAGCAATCTTAGCGGTGATGAAGGTGTCATTGTTGATGGTGAACGTGCCGGCGCCCGTACCGAAGAGAACTTTGGTCGCCGTGTTGAATCCCTGGCCAAGCAGTTCAACGGAAGAGCCGGCCTTGGCGGAATGCAGAACCACGGGCGAAACGAAGGGCTTCAGGCTGACATTCATGCTGTATGCCACCCCGTACGGGACATGGCTTCCTCCATGGAAGGTCAATCCGTAAATCGTTCCATTGGTGTGGAGCAAGGGCGTTGCGTAGGGCGTGTCACCGGTGGTGGTGGCGAAATCGTGGAGGACAGTAAACCCAGTGCCCGTGGTGCTGACCTTGAACAGCACTCCCAGACCGTTGGCGCCGCCGGCTGAAGTTACGCCGTAGAGGAATTTGTCACTGCCCTGGATCAACCCGGAAAAGGGCGTCGCGCCATCGGCAGAGTTTGAGGTGCTGAAGTTCTTCAGCACAGTGTAGCCGCCGGCGGCGGTGGTGACCTTGTAGACTACTCCACCGCTTCCGGTGCCGCCCGACGACGTCGTTCCATAAAGGTTGCCGTCGCTACCCTGCATCAAAGGGCCGTAGGGTGAAAACTCCGTGTGGAAGTTGAAGATGGTTTTCAGCTTCTTGGTCGCGGGCGAGAACTGAAATATCGTGCCGGCGTTGAACGTTCCACCGGAGAGGGTGGTTCCGTAGAGATTACCATCGGTTCCCAGCAGCAACGGCGAGTAACTCTGCGTCGCTAGATTGGTCATCACCGTGAATGTGCCCGAGGTAGTGACCTTGTACAGCACCGCGTTCGTGTCGTTGCCTGTAATTCCGTACAGATTCCCGTCCTGTGCCTGCACCGGCGGAACTCTCGGATAGGCGCCATCGGTGCCATTGGTAAAGTCGTAGAGTTCGGTGAAGGTTCCGCTCGGCGTGATCTTGAAGACAATGCCAGCGTGGCCCGTTCCACCAATGTAGGTTGTGCCGTAGAAGTTACCGTCGGTTCCCAGACTGATTCCGCCCTGAGGATTGCCGCCGTGAGTCAGATCAAAGCTGTAGATGCTCGTGAGGGTGCCCGACGGCGTCATCTTGAAGATATTTCCGTAGAAATGTGTGCCTCCACTGGTGGTCGCTCCGTAGATGTTCCCGTCTTCTCCCTGGGCGAGCATGCTGGGATAGATCGCACAGCATCCTTCGGTCTCGTCGAAGTCATGGAGATCGGTGTAGGTTTGAGCTTGCGCCAGCGAGGTGGTCAGCACCACTGCGAGCACAAGCAGCAGAAACTGGTAACGAAGCAGCCTGGGATTTGTCATTTGTCCACTCCTGAGAGTTGCGATCTTGTTTTCATTCCGTCGTGAAGTAGATTCGGCGAAGTTGCGACATCAAATCCAGCCATGAGATCCCCCCCGAACCCCATGGCCGGAGAAGCAACAATTCGCAAAACGCGCAGTTTTGGCCGACTGCACTTACCTAGTAATGTGAAAAGCGCGGGAAAATTGGCTCACCGGAAATTGCGGGGACTCGCAAAAGCCCGTCCATAGAGCCTTAAGTCTCGTATTTTCAGTTTGTTGACATGAGGCTGAATACCCGATATGCTTTGCGGCCAATGCGGATTTCGACCGCGCTTGGGGCGGCTACGGCTTGCAGGAGTCTTCGAAACCAGTTACGGAGTTGCTGGTTCGCTGGAGGGATGGGGATCGGCAGGCGCTGGATTCGCTGATGCCCATGGTCTACGGCGAGTTGCGCCGCTTGGCGCACTATTACCTGCAACGCGAGCGCAGCGAGCACACCTTGCAAAGCACGGCGCTGGTGCATGAAGCGTATCTGCGGCTGGCAGGGAACACTCCGCCGCAGTGGCAGAACCGGGCCCATTTTTTCGGGATTGCGGCCCACTTGATGCGGCAAATCCTGGTGGAGTACGCGCGGAGCCATGCCGCGGCAAAGCGCGGAGGCAGCGCCTGCCGGTTGACACTGGATGACGCGGTGACGCTGTCCGCGCAGGTGGATGTGGATGTCGTTGCGCTGGACAAGGCCCTGAGCGAACTCTCCGAGATGGATGAGCAGCAGGGACGCACCGTTGAACTGCGCTTCTTCGGTGGGCTTACGATCGAGGATACCTCGGAAGTGCTGGGAATCTCTCCGGCCACGGTGAAGCGGGACTGGATCACGGCACGGGCCTGGCTGCACCGCGCAATCTCTGGAGAATCGCCGGCATGAATCCCGAGCGCTGGAAGCAGGTCAAGCTGTTGCTCGACGGAGCGATTGCGCTCAGTCCCACGGAACGGCAGGCCTTTCTTGATCGTTCGTGTGCTGGCGATTCTGAGTTGAGGCGCGAGGTGGAGTCTCTGCTTTTGTCGCACGAGCGGGCAGGAACCGGCTTCCTGAACACTCCAGCCGTTGATCTACAGGCGGGCTCTGCGCCCGCGCCAACCCGTGTTGGACGCCGGATTGGGGCGTATGACATCCTCGAAGAAATTGGACACGGCGGCATGGGTGAGGTGTATCGCGCCGGCCGTGCCGACGGCCAGTACAAAAAAGAAGTTGCGATCAAGCTGGTGCGCGGCGGGTACGACACGGCGTCCGTTCTCGAGCGTTTCCGCCACGAGCGGCAAATTCTTGCCTCGCTCGATCATCCCAATATCGCGCGCCTGCTCGATGGGGGAACCACCGAGGAAGGCATCCCTTACCTGGTCATGGAGTTAATTGAAGGCACTCCCATCGACCAGTTTTGCGAGACGCACGGATTAAACATTACCGAACGTCTACGGCTCTTCCTCCAGGTGTGCCTTGCGGTGCAGTACGCCCACCAGAGACTGGTAATCCATCGCGATATCAAGCCGGGCAACATTCTTGTCACCAAGGGGGGCGTGCCAAAACTGTTGGACTTCGGGATCGCCAAGATTCTCGATCCCGCCTCCAGTCCTGAAACTACCATCGCGGGCCCCATGACCCCCGAGTATGCGAGCCCGGAACAGATTCGCGGCGAGGCCATCACGACCGCGACCGACGTCTACTCTCTCGGCGTCGTGCTTTGCCGATTACTGGCTGGTCGCTCACCTTATCCAGCGGCGAAAGCGCGGACGCCGCACGAGTTTGCCCGCGCAATTTGTGAGTTCGAACCGGAGCGGCCCAGCACCATCATTTCAAAGGACCTTTCGCAGCCCCCCGCAGGCGCCGCCCCGCCAAACGGCCGCGACGTGCCAAGGCCGGTAAAACGCCCGGCCGGCAGGTTGCACCGGCGTCTCAGCGGAGACCTCGACACCATTGTGCTGCATGCGCTCCGCAAGGAGCCGCAGCGGCGTTACGCCTCGGTCGAACAGTTTGCAGAAGACATCCGGCGGCATCTGGAAGGGCTTCCCGTTACAGCGAGTCGCGGCTCGTGGAGATATCGCGCCGGAAAGTTCGCCATCCGGCACAAGCTGGGAGTTGCGGCCACGACGGTCATCCTTCTGGCGGTGCTGGGAGGAGTTACCGCTACGGTGCGAGAAGCGCGGATCGCCGCGGCCAACCAGCGGCGCGCCGAACAGCGCTTCAATGACGTCCGCAAGCTTGCCGGCTCCTTAATGTTCGAGATACATGATTCGATTGCCGGACTGCCCGGAGCCACACCAGCTCGCAAGCTAATTGTGCAGAGGTCGTTGGAATATCTCGACAGTCTTTCTCACGAAGCCGCAGGGGACGTATCCCTGCAGCGCGAACTGGCCAATGCCTACGAACGAATCGGGCTGGTGCAGGGCGATCCTAACGGCTCGAATCTGGGTGACATCGACGGCGCTCTGGAGAGCTTTGGGAAATCGCTCGGCATCCGCGAAAGAATCGCCAAGGTTGCATCGAATGAAAATCTTCCGGACCGGATTGCCTTGGCTGGCATTTACCGGGAGATGTGCGCCCTTAACGCGAGATATCTAGGTCGTATTGGAGCAGCGCTAGATTATTGCGGCCAGGCGCTCAACACAGCCGAAGCACTCTACTCGGCCGCGCCTACGAATGGCCCGGTGCGGGCAGAGTTGGCCAAAGATTACGAGGCAAACGGTACAGTCTACGGGCAAAACAGCACCTCCGGCAATGCCGGAGACTCCTACGCCGCCTTGGAGAATCATCGCAAGGCTCTAGATTTGATTCGGGATTTAGCCGTTGCAGACCCAGCGGACCTCGATCTGAGCAGTTGGCAAGGCAGCTTAAGCATTCTGACCGCTGACGATCTGTTCGAAACCGGGAGCGTTTCAAAGGCGATACCCTTGTATCAGCAGGCCACGCGGACCTTCGAGAACCTCACAAAGCAAAGCGACAATCCCCGTTATTCGTCCTTGCTCAAGCTGGCTTACCAGCGAATGGGAGACATGCTGCTCGTAGCTGGTCATTTCGAGCCGGCACTGACCTACTATCGCAAACAATTGGAACTCTGCTTAGCACTGGTTGCATCGGACCCGAAGAACATGGAGTTTCGCACCAGCCTTGTGGCTGCTCGAGCCACCTACGGCCATGCTCTGTGGAGGGCAGGCCGTGTGCCGGAAGGACTCGATTCTCTCCAGCGAGGTCTGGCAGAAATCGCTGAGAGCAAGCTGAACGATGCGAGAGCCAAAGGCCTCGAGATGACCATCAGACTCTGGATGGCCGGTGCGCTGGAAAAGGAACTCGATCTGGGCGGAGCTTCGCGCAACTATCTGTTGGTTCAAAGCGACTACAGTCGCATTTGTCAATCGGATCCAAGAGACGTAGAGGACTGCTTGGCGCTTGCGGGCACCGAGGATCGAATCGCTCGCATTCACATGCAAGAAGGGAACCCCGCTGAAGCCCTGACTGAATACCAGAAAGCACTGGCCATCAGTGAGCCTCTGACAGGCGGGACCAGACCAAACCTGGAAGCGCTCTATGCGGCGGTTAACGCTTACTTCGGTATGGGAGAGGTGCACGCCTCTCTGGCCCGCCAATCCAGCGCGGGCGCAAGGAGGAATGACTCGTGGAGCCAGTCTTGCGCCTGGTACCGAAAAAGCTACGCCGCGTTCTTGCGGATTCCCGAATGGCTTCCCATCACGCCTGACGAGTTCGATTCACGAAATCCAAAACAGATTCAATCCCGGCTATCGGCGTGTCGCCTGCCGCCGAATTCTAGTGAAGACAATCCGTCCGCGAACGTCGCGAGTGTATCGAAGAAATCGGGAGCCAACCCGTGAGGCCATTGCTTTCGGAGATGCCCACCAGAAACCTGGAAGGATCCTCGGCAAGCTGCGGCGGCGCCTGGCGGGCGACCTCTACGACATCGTCAGCTTCGCGGCTTCGGAGGGAGCGCAAGGCGCTGGAGCACTGTGCAAGTCAAAATCCACAAGTTGGATGCGATCGCGAATTCCCAGGACTCGAGCGCGCGAGACCTGGGGCACCCGGCTGTGGCAAACCTCAGGCACCGCGAGCGGTGCCTGAGGACGCGCGCCAGGCTCGTTGTCTTGCCGGCACTACTTCGAACGTCACTTTATCCCGACTCCTGCCCGTGCCTTGCTCACAGGTACTTTGCCCTTGTCGGGATTGCAGACCGTGATGTCCGTTCCCCTCCGTGTGTTCGCATTTTCAAGTTCCTCCGCTGCTTCCTTTGCTATTTTCGCGGCCTTGTCCGCATTGTATTTGGCCCTGGCCAATTCTGCGGCCGTATCTCCGGCCTTAGCGGCACGAGCGGCACGAAGGGCTTGAATCGCCTGAACTCCCGAGTAGACCCCTTCGGCTAAACCGCCGACTGCCTGGGCAATGATTACGCCGGCTCTGCCGTAGACGTACTCAGCCGAGTTCGTGTTCGTCAAGTTCGGTGCGCCCATCGAGGTTAATCCGCTTCCGATGAGATCGCGAGTGGTACGTCCCGTAAATGCTCTTGCGAGTTCACCGATAGGGTTGAAAGGAGCCACGGCCGCATCATCGAGCTCATCCACGACCCCCGCGATCGCGTTCCAGACCTTGTTTTGACAAATACAATCGCCTTCCAATCCGGCTGGATCGACGATGTTCACTGGATCGTTCAGAACATACCCGTAGAGGTTCGTGTCGCCGCCGGCAAACGAGATCGGGTCTTTCGCAGTCCAGCGACCCACGGTTGGATCGTAGTCGCGCGCGCCGAAGCGAACGAGTTTGGTGTCCTGGTCGTAGAGACCGCCTGCGAACCCGAAGGGTTGAAATCCGGGATTGGTGTCATTGATCACGTTGCCGAACTCGTCATAATCCATGCGCTGGGCGATTTGGCCGTTAGAGGTGTTAACAACCAGCCGTGGGCTGCCCAGGTGATCAGAGAATATGCGATAGGTCGCTCCGCTGACCTGCTCCCCGTTTTCCGAACAAGTCCGAGTATGATTTCGGACGAAGGAAAGGGGAAGAGGCATGTCAAAGAGCAGGCACACCGAGGCGCAGATGATTGGAGCGCTCAAACAACTGGAAGCAGGGCGCAAGGCAGAAGACGTGGCCAGAGAAGTGGGAGTGTCGAAGCATACGATCTACGCCTGGAAGGCGAAGTACGGTGGGATGGATGTGAGCGAGGCGCAGGAAGCGAAGCAGTTGCGGGATGAGAACACGAAGTTGAAAAAGCTGGTGGTGGATCTGAGCCTGGACAAAGAGATGCTGAAGGCGCTGATCGCAAAAAACGGATGGAGCTCGTAGACCAGCGGGCGGACGCGGACTGGCTGCGGGGCAAGTACGCAGCGAGCCAGCGCCGGGTTTGCGGGCTGATGGGGATGGCGGTAGCGAGTTACTGCTACCGGTCGCAGCGAACCGATGAGCCGCTGCGGACGCGGCTGGTGGAGTTGGCGCGAAAGAAGCCGCGCTTTGGGTATCGGCGGCTGCATGTGTTGTTGGGCCGTTCGGGTGACCATGTGAACCATAAGCGGGTGCATCGGGTGTATCGGGAGCCGGACTGATGATTCGGCGGAAGAAACGGAAGCATTGCGTGCGCGAGGGAAAGCCGCTGGTGGCGCGGACCTCGGCCAACCAGGAGTGGGCGTTGGATTTTGTACACGATGCGGTGGAGTGCGGACGGGCGATCCGGGTGCTGAGTGTGGTGGATGCGTATACGCGGGAGTGTTTGGCTTTGGAAGTAGATACGAGTTTTGCCAGCCGGAGAGTGACACGCGCGCTGGAAGCGATCGTGGCCGAGCGTGGAGTGCCGCAGGCGATCCGCTGCGACAACGGGCCGGAACTGACGAGTCGGCATTTTCTGGCCTGGTGTGTGGAACGAAAGATCGAGTTAGTGCACATTCAGCCGGGCAAGCCAACGCAGAACGCGCGCGTGGAAAGTTTTCACGGGCGGCTCCGAGATGAGTGTTTGACGGTGAGCTGGTTTCAGAACCTGTTCGACGCGCGGCGGAAGATCGCGGAGTGGCGGACGGAGTACAACGAAGAGCGTCCGCACAGCAGTCTGGGATACCGCACGCCGAAAGAATTTGCGGCGGCGCAGGCGGCGAGCTTCTACACAGCTGAGCGAGAGGCAAGGGACTCAAACGCCGTCCCTTGCCCCTCGCGCTCCCCCATCCCGGCTCAAACCGGAGATGGAGCAGCTGAAAGTTGTCGTATTCTTACGTGAACGAAAATTGGGGGCAGGTCACCTCGACGCAGGCGCGCGGGATGTATTCCAGTACTGCCTACGCTCCGTTCGGTGAACAGTACGCAACCTACCCGACGGCGGGCAGCCTTGATCCTTCCTATACCGGCCAGAACTCGGATGCGGTTCCGAGTTTGTACGACTTCGCTTTCCGCAAGCACAGCATGAGCCAAGGTCGTTGGATATCGCCTGACCCGATAGGCACTGGCGCCGTGAGTGTCGAGAGCCCTCAGACCTGGAACCGATATAGCTATGTGGCGAACAGTCCGTTGAACTTTATCGACCCTCTCGGGCTATTCCGCGCCTTCCCAGGACAATGCGAAGGAGGCGAGGGCTTGTGCTCGTGGGAGGGAGGCGGAACGGATCCAAGCTCGATTGGCGGCGGCCTTTATTTCGAAGTCATTAGCGGGTACTGGCCGGGCGACGGCGGCGCTTTTGTTCCCACCACTATCAGTTTCATAAACTTTCTGGGCGGCGGTGGAGACCCCAATTGGACCGATTTAACAAACTGGGTGACAGGTCGCACTACGCCAAACACGCAGTACACGCTCGTAAGGGTATTTGACTGCTACGCTCCGGGGGACGCCGTTCGGAGTTCGACCTACGACCTCGTCGGACCTCCGGGCGTCGATACGTCAAATGCCGTGATCACGGAGCACCTCTCCAACCCAGACGTAGAAGGGAATGGTTCACAGGGAGTAGGGGCGTTTCAGGACCAGATCGGACCAGGGGGTGCCACTGTCACAGAAGGAACGCTCCGATACTTCACTGTTACCAATGGCGGAGCAAGTCTAGGGCTTGTCCCGGTCCAATACGCGAACGGGGCCACCTACGCGGTTGAGGGCATTTGGTTCAACGGCGATACCCAAAACCCGTCGAACAGCCAGGTCTTCGTTAACGGAAGCCAGGCAGATACAATGTTAGCTGGAGGAAGTTGTCAGAACTAGCGGAGACGCGCATGCTCACGAAGAATCAGACACAAGCTACGGCTATCGCTTTCTTTGTTTTCCTAGCGATGCTCATGTCCCTAGGTGTGATGACCAATGTAGCCCATCGCAGGAACAAAGCCGAAGCGTTTCTGAAGGAGGCCACCGCGTTACAGCTCAGGCTGACCACAGTGGAGCAAATCGAGCAACTATCCGCCCGATATGAAGGCCGTATCGAGCCGGGCACGTGTGATCCTCACGGTTGTGCCTATTTTTTTAGTTTCGACAACGGCTGGCTCCATCGTCTCCGTCTGGCTCCGTATACCCAGATTACATGCACCCTCGGCGCTACGGATAGCGCTTTGGTGTATCGGCGCGTCGATCTAGTCACTAGAAATAAAAGCCTTGATTTCGGTGCGTTTGTCGATGAGTGGCTTACCTATCCCAAGGGCCTTCAGTTTCTCAGCAAGCCGTTTGATGTTCGGCTTCAGCCGAAGGGTGTTCTGGCAAATGTCAGATGGAGAGTACACGTCAACTTGACCGCTGATGCCACACCTGAGCAACACCGCATAGCTTACAGTCTTAATCTAAGATGTTTGACCAAGATCGGTGGCTGCGAAGACGCGCAAGAAATGCTTCCGTCTGTTACCTGGGGTGACTTTTCGCGTACTGCTTCGATCCATCAACAATGAGCATCGGGCATCAGCGAGAACCACTTTCTCCAACTAGTTTCGCCAGCGCCTCCCAATGCCTCGGATGCGGTCAGCGTCGGCCCGCACGGATCGCCGCCGCGTAGGGAAACGACACGTTGACTGCAGTCGCTATTTCCGAAATAGACGCACCGGCCAGAAGAGGCTTGATCTTTTCAATATAGGTCTCTTCGGTAAGCCAGTCGGGTTGGCTCGATGGCGACCAACCGTATCGAGCGGTAGCTTGGCGGCGCTGGGTCGCAGATACCCGCGCTCGGGCTATCGGAGTCTTTGAGGCTGCGCGTCCCAATCGCGCCACATCTGACATTCGTTGCCTTGAAACCGGGACCGCACAAACCGCACAGTTGGTGCTCCTGACCTGCCCCCTGCTTTCGCTCACGTACGAATACGACAACTTTCTGCTGTGATCGGTCACTCGAATACTGTGGGAGTATTTCTTTAGTCGAGCGCCGTTCGGCGATCAGAAGAATCACAACGGAAGAGTCGAACCGCTTCAATTCTAAGCAAGTCCAGGCGTCATCTGCCGATACCAAAGTAGTGGCCCAATTCTATGCTGTGATCCTGCTTCTGCTCGTGGCCTGTTTTCTCCCCATCGATGGTCTGCACTGTTTCGGGAGTGGGACTTTTCCCCAGTGGTCCAGTTCCTTCGGGTACGTTACCGCACCCTTGGTCGCGGGCAATCGGCAGGTCTCGGCATTCACGCTCGCGCAAAGACGGGTTCATCCTGTCCAAGGAAGGTCCTTGCGCTTTGCGCGACAACTCGGAAGCGGATTGCCGTGCGACTGAATGCGCAATAGAATCGCGCAGCAGGTCCTTATCGCTGGTCACAATCGTGATGCTCTCCCGGCCTCGCGAAGCAGCCACGTAGAACAGCTCTTTCCGCATCCCATCGGCCGAGATGACAACCGCATCCACAGATTTCCCCTGACTACGATGGGCGGTGACAGCGTAGCCGTGCGTGAATTGCTTGTAGTTCTCCGGCAGAGAGCGGCCATCCTGCAGATGAATGAGGCCCGCGCGCTCATCAATACGGGAGACCGTCACCAGTTCCCCGTTGGTAGCGCGAAAGCCCGGCTCCCGCCGATTTGCCGTCAGCAGTAACTTCTCATTGGGACCAACTTCTATGGTACGCCGCTCATAGACCTCAAAGGATTTCGCTTCCTTCGTTGTGAATTGGCATTCTTCGCCGCGTGCGTTGCGAGCAACGACCTTTCCGTTTTCCACTCCGACGACTTCCAGCGATTCATGCCTAGCAACGCCCTTCACAGCCCGATGAAATTCGAGCACCTGGCCTACAGCATAGTTCCTCACGTCACTTTTCTCCACACTCGTCCAGTTCAGTGCTACGTGGTGCTGCTGGTAGGTACTATGTCCCAGTTCCCCTGTGCGCATGCGCTCAGCGCGGATAGCCTCGGTGATATGGCCGATTTCTTCGTGTGTGGCGGCGACAATCAACACACTGCGCTGTTGCCCTTTCGCATTGATTTGAGCCCGAGCCTCTGAGTAGGCTTGTTGAACCTCCTGTGCACGGTCGGACCAGGGGACCTCACGCACAGCACCGATTTGTTCCAGCTTGTCGAAGCCGCGCTCAGTATCACGGCGCAATTCCTGAATCGCGTCGCGATAGCCTTGGGCGATCTGGCGCTGCACTTCGCTAAGCGAAACAACTCTTCAAGTGAGATTCTCTTTCCAGCACCCGAAGGGCGTCGCTGGCCTCGACACTTCGAATCTGCTTAGTGTCACCGCTGAAAATGATTCGCATTGATTGCTGGTCGGCCAACTCTAGTAGTTCGGACATTTGACGGCCGGAAACCATGCCCGCTTCGTCCACGATCAGCGCTTTCCCGAACAAGTCTGTTTGAGCACTCTGGCCCTGTAACAACCGCTCCACGGTGATGGCATCCGAGAAGCCTACTTTCTGTAGTTCCTCAACTGCGCTCATCGTGGGAGCCACCGCCAACACCTCGCGACCGCTCTCTTCGAGGCCGCGCTGCAGCTCTTGCAGCGTAGCGGTTTTCCCGGTGCCTGCCGCCCCGCGGACGTTCACGGCCAGGTCACGGGAATTGAGAACAAATTCGATTGCCTCTTTCTGCTCGGGACGGAGGAAGGCCGAAGCAGCGAATTCATGCTGCCCACCTAGCCGCTCAAACTTACCGATTCCACGATTGATCCTTTCGATCATGTCCCGCTCACGGTCAAGACTCTCGCGTGTAGCGACTTCCTTCCCAGCCTGGAGGATTCTGCCGGTGCTTTCTTCCAGTGAAAACTCACCTTTCAGGTCCGCCAAGTCGATCCGGCCCCGGCCATGACGGAGTGCTTCAGTCAGCAGTTCGTGGTCGAGCGCCACAGAGACGCGCTCAAAGATGTGTTGTTTTGCGTAGTCGAGAGAAGGAACCGCACTCTCTGGTTCTAGTCGCTGCGTTTCGGATCTCTCCAGGACTGTTCCGCGGATTCGCGCAAGGGTTAGGTTCTCCTCTGGGGTCAATCGAGCCGTTTGGCGCGAGTGCACCTCCGCAGTTGAAATCTCAACCAGCTTATCGGCCCGCGACTCACGAACCAGCACGGCGATTTCGTTGTCGCTGGGCTGGCGACCCTTACTTTCGACAAACTCGGCAATGGCCCGGTCGCGCTGCTCGCTACGCTGACTGTATTTGTCGAGCAACTCATCAGAGACACCCTTGATCTCAAAACCCAGGTTCCTGCCCTTGGCGCTGCGCCGGTCCTCAATCTCATAGCCCAGGCACCGCACTTCGCGGGCAAGCGCGTTCCGGTAGACCTCAGTCAGATAAGCCCGCTGCTCGTAGATATCGGAGGCCTGCAGTGCCTTCCAGCGGCCCTCCGCGCCGTCGTAGGTCAAATTAGCGGCAACCGCGTGGGTATGAAGCTGGGGGTCAAGTTCGCGGCTAGTGTCGTGATGGTAGACGGCCAATACAAGATTACCCGTGATGCGGTTATCATTCGCCCTGTCCCTTCGGACGCGGCTCGCCGCGCGATGCTCCAGCTCTTTCAGCGTTTCTTGAACGGCCTTCCCGTGAGCTTCCACAAGTTGGGCGTCCCCGCCCAGTCGGGCCATGATGGAAACTGACTTCGGCGCCGATATTGTGAAGTCGTACAGGTTTCGGCCCCGGCTCTGGGCCGTGCCATCAGCGGCTGTGCGGTCGGCGCTGTGGCGTTGCCGGAGGAATTCACCACTCTGGGGATCGACGCCCTGGCGCAGCGCCTCGAATTGCTCCGACTCAACTTCTCCGGCAAGGCCAAGCATCTCCGCTCCCCGGCCTTGCCATTGGCCCGTGACACGCTCCCCTTCGGCATAGTAGTCACTGTGCTGCAAATGGCGTGCGGAGTAGCCTGTTCCGTTGGACATGGCGCGAATGGTCAGCATGGTTGAAGACCTTTAACGTCTCATTTGCAACAAGACACCATCCCTAACGCTTCGCGTTAGGTCCAGTGTCACGTATGCGACCTGAATACCGTCCGGCGTGCATCCGGCATCTATCCGGTGCACATCCGGTATGTATCCGGTGTCTGCCCGGCCATCCCTTTGACCTCGGTTCGGAGTCTGTTATCAGTAACGGCCTTTCGCCGGAGTCGATCTCGCCTGACGCTCTCGGAGGAAATTGTGGACGCCAAATTTGAAGCCATACTCAACAGCCTGCCTGCTAAAGAGCCGCGCTCGCATTTGGAACCGTACAGCGAGCTAATCACTGAGATGCGAAAGCGAGGTCAGACCTATCGAGAAATTACGCAGGTACTCAAGAAAGCTTGTGGCCTCAAGGTAGGCACGAGCACGGTGAACGACTTCGTCCTCGCACGGTCAAGATCAAAAGCGAAGCGGTCTGTTTCGCCGTCCGGGACAATAGAGACTAAGAAGAACAGAAGAGCACTTACAGGAACGTATAGGAACACTAAGGCTCAGGAGAGCACCAGAAAGCCTCAGAAGGAACTGGAAGGCATTGCAAAGACGATTAAGGAATTGAAAGACCGACCGCTGAAAACGCGAGCGAAAAAACTTTTATTTGAATACAACCCAGACGAACCGTTGCGGCTTCATCGTAATCAAAGAACGAAGGAGTAACCATAATATGTACGACTCGAACACTGTCGCAACAGCCGAGCGGAAAAATTCCGATTCACCTTCTGTCGTCTCGTCCACCGCCCCGTCCAAGCGCGTGATTCTCACCATGGGAGGAAAAGGAGGAGTCGGCAAAACCAGCTTTATGCTTGCCCTCGCCGAATGGTTCCAGAGCCATGAGATTCCGGTAACGCTTCTCGACCTGGACACCGAAAACAAATCTCGCGGAAGCTTGAAGCACTACTTCGACGGCAACGTAACCAAGGTGAACATTCACACCGCTGCGGGCCTTGACGCTTTCGTTGACCACTTGGCAGAGGGCGCTCCCATCATCCTTGCGGATATGGGCGCAAGCTCCGGGCAAGTGACTCGCGAGTGGTTCGACAGCATGTTTGAGGATGTGGCAGCTACCGGAGTTACGTTTACGGCCATCGGCATCGTCACTCCCGACCCGGCGAGCGTGGAAAGCATTCTGAGCTGGGCTGCCCGTCTGCAAGACAGAGTGAACTACGTTGTGGTTGAGAACGCCATGACACATCAAGCAGATTTCTCTTACTGGCGTGACAGTGAGCAAGCTAAGCAACTTCGCGCGGTCTTCCAGCCAGTTATCCTCACGATGGAGTTTCGTCTGCCGGAACTCGAAAACCCCGCTCGACAGCACGGCGTTACACTCGGCCAGATCGTCGAACGCCGGCTTAAAGTCCCGGAGCTGCAAAGGGCCTCACTCGTCATCCGCGCTCAGAGCTATCGGCGGCGGCTCTCTGAGGAGATTGACAAAGCCAAGGGGTTGCTCTTGCCGTGAACCCCCAGCCCAAACTCGTAGAAGAACAATCTGCTGAGTCCGATTTCATCGACGACATCGCCAAACTGCTGCCCGCCGAACAGCGTCCGCTTTGGTATCGTGACATGGCGCACTTGCGCCGCTTGCCCGCCGATGACGAGATGCTACGGATTGCCCGCGCTATGGGATTTCTGGCATTGGTGACGCGGCAAACTCCCGGAGAGATCGCCACTGAGCGGGAAAAGCTTGCCACGATCCTGGGCGAGAGCGTCAAAGCAATTCAGTCCGCCCGACAAGATGCAATCGCTCTGCATCGGCAACTCGAAGAACGGCTGGCGCAATTGCCAGCAGAAATCTCCGAGGGCATCAGTCCCGCAGCTATTGCCGCGAAACTCAGCGAGAGTCTGCGCCAACAGTTTGTGGCAAGTGGCATTCCCGAAACAGCACAAGCTCTAGCCGTCATCTCGAAACAAACGAAGCAAGTCGCGGGAGAGTTTGATCGCTCGTCCAAGCAACTGACGGATTCCTATCGAGGCGCTGCCAGCGATGCCCGCAGGGCGCTCGATGAAATACGCGGAAGCATCGAGTATGCCACGGCCACCGCGAAGCGAGCAGCAAACGATCTAACGCACACGTTCCTCCGCGAATACAAGTGGTCGGTCCTCGCTCTGTGCAGTGCGGCTCTGGCCGTGGGATTTGCGCTGGGAACCCTGTACTACCGCTGGATAACCCCGACCGCGCCAGAACCAAACCCGAACGCAGTCGTGGTTCCATCGAACCCAGAGAAAGCAGCGCCGAGCACTGCTACAACTCACCCTGCCCACAAGATTCAAAGTAAGTCAGCGAAGGATGAGGCGGCGCAATGAAGCCACACGAACAAGATCCTACGCATCCAACGTCTTCTTTCGCTTCCACAGGAACGAAACCGGAACTGCGAAGAACCCGTCAAGGGGCAGGCCCGCTGGCGCAGCTCCCTCCGGTCGCCCTTGACTGAACCTTCGCAGTTCCGGTCCACCCCGCCACTATGGAAGCGAAAGAAGAAAAATCGAAATATCGCCTCCGTCGCGCCCTCCGTCCCAACAAGGAGTAGTATGTGTGACCAATCCCAGCTTTCCGATTTTGACTATTCTTCCAGCCAACCGCCTCTTGGAGCAGAACGTACGACCTGGCTGACTGCCCGAGAAGCAGCACAGTATCTCAACGTGAAAGTGCGGACGATTTTGCTGTGGGCTCGACAAGGCAGAGTGAAAGCCTACGCACTCACTGGCACGCAGCGCCGAATCTGGCGTTTTCTGCACGCGGACCTGGACGCCATCGTGACGCAGAAGAAACCTGTGGTAAGCTCGGCTCAGCCGTCCGTGCTCGCTAACGAAAGGAGACTATGAAACGAGCACGGCACAAGCAGGGATCTGTTGTTTGCGATAAGCGTCGCAGAGTGTGGAACTATCTCTTCTGCGAAAACGGAGTCCGGCGAACAAAACTGATTGGTTCGCTGCGCGACTTTCCTACAAAGGCAGCCGCATGGCAAGCAGCAGAGTCGTTTCGTCAGACGGTTGTCAATAAACCAATCAGCCAAACACACACGACGCACACGATCAAAGAGTTGGCTCAACGGTACCAATCCGAAAGAATGCCTTCGCGGTCGGAAACCTCTCGTGTGTATCGCTCATGGCTGCGTAACCACATTTTGCCTCACTGGGGCGACAAGCCCATCACTGACGTACAGCCAAGACCCGTTGAACTCTGGCTTCGCCAACTCGATTTGTCGCCCAAGAGTAGGTCTCACGTTCGCAACTTGCTTCGCGCCTTGATGGAGTTTGCAATGTGGTGCGGCGTGCTGGATATTGCACGCAACCCCATCGACCTTGTCATCGTGAAGGGTGCAACAAAGCGCATTCGCAAACCGCGAAGCCTCACTGTCGAACAGTTCAAGAAACTCATAGCATTCCTGAAGACACCGTTTAACACAATGGCTCTGGTGTCGGTCTGTTTGGGATTGCGAGTCTCAGAACTGCTTGCGCTGAAGTGGGGGGACGTAAACTGGCTGGGCGCCAAGCTCAACATTGAGCGAGGCATCGTGAAGCAGATTGTGGATGATGTGAAAACCGATTCCTCTCGTAAGTCCTTGGCCATCGACCAGGAACTGCTGGAGGTACTACGCGTCTGGAAGCAGACCACGCAGTTCTCAGCCGAGGAGGATTGGATCTTTGCCAGCCCTTTGAAGCGGGCCGCCTTCCCTATTCGTACACGGGGTTTTGGCGCGAACTTGAGCGGGCGTCCAAAGAAGCGGGAATCGGGCATCTCGGCACTCACGCCTTTCGGCACACCTACCGTAGTTGGCTGGATGCCGTCGGGACGCCAATCGCTGTTCAACAGAAGCTGATGCGGCACAGCGACATCAGAACGACGATGAACATCTATGGCGACGTGGTGACCGACGAGATGGGGCAGGCGCACTCTAAGGTTGTGGGGTTGGCATTGAGCCGACCCGCTTAACTGATTGCGCTAGTGATTGCAGGCAGCGTAAGCCATTGAAAGAATGGCTCCTCAGGTAGGACTCGAACCTACAACCCTTCGGTTAACAGCCGAATGCTCTGCCATTGAGCTACTGAGGAGTGTTGTTAGGCGCGGCGCGCGAAGCGCGCCTGCGCTCGGTTTTTATCATAACATCTGGCAGCAAGCGTGAAAATACCCACGATGTTGTGATCGGAACGAACCCCGTGTGGGCGACATCACTAGCTGGTAGTGGGCTAATTCCAGAATTAGCCCACTACCCACTCGATACGCGACGCACGCGCCGCCTTTGTTTTTGGTAGGCTAGGCGGTTCCCCCTTGAGGTGCTTATGTCTGGAGGGCTGCGCTTGCTTGCAAGTCTGTTTTGGATTCTCGCTTCCCTGAGTTTTCTGGCGGCTGCGGTTTATGCGGGCGATGATGCCAAGTCCTCGGCGCCGTCGGCTCCGCCGAAGGCGGAGCCGCGGCCGGTCGAAGAAAACTTCCACGGCACAAAGATTGTCGACAAGTATCGCTGGCTCGAAGATGGCACGACTCCCGAGACCCAGAAGTGGGTTGCGGAAGAATTGTCTTACACGCGCGGCATGCTTGATCCCCTGCTGGGGCGTGACGCGATCCACAGGCGGCTCACCGAACTGCTGAGCATTGGCAGCATTGGCGTGCCGCAGATTGCAGGGAAGTATTATTTCTACACGCGGCGCGATGGCATGCAGAACCAGCCCATCCTTTATGTGCGCGAGGGTCTCGACGGCAAAGACCGCGTGTTGGTCGATGCCAACCAACTGGCCGCCGACGGCACCATCGCGCTCGACTGGTACGAGCCTTCCGAGCACGGAAAATATCTGGTCTACGGCACCTCGCCCAGCGGCTCGGAGATGAGCACGCTGCACATCATTGATACCAAGACGGGCACTGCGTTGCCCGATACCATTGAGCGCACGCGCGCGGCCAGCATCGCGTGGAAGCTCGACAACTCCGGTTTTTACTACACGCGCTATCCCAAGAAGGGCGACGTGGCCGAGGGTCAGGAGATGTACAATCGGCACGTCTTCTATCACGAACTGGGAACCGATCCGGCTACCGATCCGCTGATTTTTGGCGAAGGCCGCGATCCCGAGGATTGGCCCAACGTGAGCCTCGACAACGATGGCCGCTTTCTGCTGATCACCGTCGAGCAGGGCTGGACCAAGACCGAGCTTTATTTGAAGGATCTGAAAAAAGACACGCCACCCACCCGCATCACCACGGGCAAGAATTTTATTTACACCGGGACGCTATACAACGGAAGGCTTTACATCGTTACTAACGAAGATGCCCCGCGTTACCGCGTGTTCGTAGCCGAAGTGGGCGACTACGAGCGCGACAACTGGAAAGAAATCATTCCACAGACCGGCTCCGTGTTGCAGGGCGCGGCGGTGTGGGGTGGGAAGATTTTCGCGCAGTACGAGCAGAACGCAACTTCGCAGCTAACCACTTTCGACATTGAGGGAACGAAGCTCCGCGATCTCGCGCTGCCCGCGATCGGCACGGTGTTTGGATCGAATGGCAAATGGGACCGCGACGAGATTTTCTACGGCTTTCAATCGTTCACTGTCCCGCCGTCGATTTACCGTTACGACCTCAAGAGCAACGCCACCACGCTCTGGGCCAAGGTGGACGCGCCTTCCATCGATCCCGCGGCCTACGAAGTGCAGCAGGAGTGGTACCACTCGAAAGATGGCACGCGCGTGCCCATGTTCGTCGTTCACAAAAAAGGACTGAAGAAGGACGGCCACAATCCCACGCTGCTCACGGCTTACGGCGGCTTCAACATCAGCCTGACGCCGGAATTCAAGCGCCAGACCTATCTCTGGATGGAGCGCGGCGGCGTCTACGCCGTGGCCAACCTGCGCGGCGGCGCCGAGTTTGGCGAGGACTGGCACCGCGCCGGCATGCTCGACAAAAAGCAGAACGTCTTTGACGACATGATCGCGGCCGCGGAATATTTGATCGCGGAAAAATATACGGACAAGGACCATCTCGCCATTCAGGGCGGTTCGAATGGCGGGCTGCTGATGGGCGTGATGATGACGCAGCGTCCTGACCTGTTTCGCGCCGTGGTCTGCCAGGTGCCGCTGCTCGACATGCTGCGCTACCAGGACTTCCAGATTGCCAAGCTCTGGATTCCGGAGTACGGCAGCGCGGAAAATGCCGAGCAGTTCAAGTGGCTCTATGCCTATTCGCCGTATCACCACGTGAAGGCTGGGACGGAATATCCTGCGATCCTGTTCATGACGGCGGACACGGATACGCGCGTCGATCCCATGCACGCGAAGAAGATGGCGGCGGAGATGCAGGCCGAGGCGAAAAATGGAGCGAGCAAGACGCGGCCCATTTTGTTGCGGATTGAGACCAAGGCGGGGCATGGCGCGGGGAAACCGGTGACCAAGCAGATTGAGGAGTTCACGGATATTTATTCGTTTTTGTTTTGGCAGTTGGGAGTGCGGGAGTAGGGGTAATGCAGGCTTGCGCAACTGTCCGCCCCGGAAAAGTGCGTGCCTTGGCCCCAGCATCGTGCTAAGGTCTGAATATGGAGATTAGGGTCAACGTTCCCGACGAACTGGCCACACAGGCACGCGCACGCGGCGTAACGGTGAAGGACTATATCGAAGAACTTCTGGCCGAGCAGGTCGTCCTTGACCCTGTGGACAGGTCTGCGGAAGAGCCTCTGATCCCGAAGAAAAAAGCAAGACTGCCCGAGGGTAATCAACTGAAGTCACCGGAACAAATTCGTGCCTGGCTCGATTCCTTAGCGCAGTTCTCCGACAAGATTCCCCCGCTGCCGGAAACGATCTCCCGCGGCTGGATTTACCAGGATCACGACTAGATGGCTATTCCCTCGTGTTTAGTCGACCCCTGTGACCAGGCAGATCTCAGGAGTTTACAGATGTTTATTCGTTTCTGTTCTGGCAGTTGGGGGTGAAGGAGCGAGTGAGGTCTCGGTTCGTTGGCACGATTCGCAAGGGGGTGCACGGTGGGGCAGTCAACTGAGGGAAGCCCTTGACCCGCTAGCTCACGTAGCTCAATGCTGGTATGCCGGACGTAGCTTGAGTTTGGGGGACGTTCCCGTAGCGTAGGATTCGACTGGTCCAAGGAACGGCGTCGGGCGGCGAATTGAAACGGATGGAGGGAGATCCATGAGGGAAGCCAAGGATCGATTGGGTGGTCGACGTCAACGCACGCAACCCCATGGCACAGCAGATGCGCGGCTGAGGTGCGCGCTTGCGCAGTTCGCTGTCGAGCCTCGCAATTTCCTGCTCGATACCCGGAGCGAACATCTTGAAATCCCGATCTCTCAACCGCGTTCGAGCGTTTTCCACCGTCCGAACTAGATGATCTCGGTATTTTTTCGTAGCGTTGTACTCAGCAAGATTCATAAACCGGCCAACTTTAAGATTATAACACCTCTTGGCTTGTTCTCTGGAGGCCTGTCCTTCCGCCAGACTTCCATCAAGTCATTGATAACAAACTCGTTATTGGAGCAGCACCACATGTCCCACCCTTCGCGCTCTTTATTCAGGCCATAATCGAGAAGATCACGGCACGCCCTTGGCAACGCGTCCAGGTCAACATTTTCCCCATAAACCCAAAGGAGGTCAACGTCGCCGGGGTCATCTTTAGCGCTTATGAATGATCCGAACAGGTAGACCCTTACAAAGCCACAGCGCCGAGCTCTATCGAGAAATGCGCGCAGACGGTTGCAAAAGCCTTGCCTCCTCTCGCCTCCGCAGAACCTTTCGATAACATCGTCCCAGGTCGCGGGATGATCACCCGCGGGCAGGTACATGCCATCGTAGTACGCTGGAAGCATTCTCCTCACGCCCTCAGTCGACGGGAATGATCGTTTCTTCCGCTGAAATGCGAATCATCTTATGTGTGCGCAGAAGCGGTACCTCTAAACACAACTCCGGGTCAAAGAAATCGGATAGCAGGGGTGGTCGCGGTAGTGCCAGCACCGGTGACGTAAAAGTCGGATAGGCAGCGTTGGGCAAATTTGGAATTGGCCCACTCTCATTGACTAAGACGCACGGCGCCAGGTCCACACCCATTTTTGCCAACAAGAAGGCCCTGTGAACCCCATTCCGGATGATGAGGCGGCCAGAACAGTTCGCAACTATCAGCATGCTTAGGTTGGCCCCGACAATGAACTTGACCTCGGTCCCCTCTGGGGTTTGGCTTACCTGCATCGGCCCTACAGTCAGGGTTTTCTCATTTGAAACAAAGGTAATGTTGCGCTGAGTTGGGTCCGTTATGGCCTTAACGTGCGTTACTAATGTCTTCGGCATGGCAAAACGAGCCACTTGAATGTCATCGGTCGCGGGAAGCTCAGGCTTAAGGCTGTCCAGTAGTTCGTAGTCGAGGAACACCAGCGGATTAACGAGTTGGTCCAAGCGCACAAAAGCGAGGGAGACCTCCTGGCCGGTCGACAGTGCGGCGAGGAGGGGAGTTGCCCTCATTTCGTTCAGGTACTCCGCCACCCCCGCGCTCGCTGTTTCCGCCGGAAGGAAAGCTGGCTCCCTCGGCTTAAGCGGTGGCAGTGAGTCCCGTTTGGCTGCTGCTTTTTGCCACACAGCGGGTAGGGCCTCGATTTCCCGCGGCTCTAAGCGGGTCATCGAGGTGAGGAACAGCTGGAGCGATGGTGGATCGATGAACGACCAAAGCGCAAGCCCGGAGGGTTTTAATAGTTGTTCGGCCAAGCTTTCGAAATCCTCCTGCGAGTATTTTATGTATGCTGCAGCGGACCAGTTCTGTTTCAAACCCAGTGCATCAACCCAACCAAGCTCATAGTCCTGTTTTCGCGGTATGTGACGACAATCTCTTAGTATGTGTATCGCCGCGGCAGTCGCTCCTCGGTCCCCGAAAAGAGCGCGAGCCTCCTCGATCCCCTCGCGGTGATGCCGAAACCTCCTGTGGGTCGGGCCGTACTGCGCGAAGTACTCATCAACCCACCTATTGACACCTTCGAACGGCTCACCGAGAAACTTAAGGCAATCGTCGTTGTGCTGCGCAAGCGAGGCCATTCTTCGTAGTTAGTGCGGGCTCACAGTTCGTGCCTAGGGAAAACGAATTCTAACACCGAAGTATCGGCGTCCTAAGCAGAAAAAGGGTTGGGGAAGGCGGCCCGGTATCGCCTTCTCGTCGTGCCGTCCCGTGACTCGGTTTCCCTTTTTGCTTTACCCAGGACTTACGTCCTGGGCTATTATCTGCCGCCCCTCCGGGGCTGGGGAGTGGCGGGGCTATTGCGCGCTCGCCCACAAGGGACGGGGCAGCCGCGGACGTAGAATAGCTTCCCGAAGGTAGAGGAGGCTTGCCGTGGCAACGTCGGAGGACATCCTTAAAGAGCGGCTGGGCCGGTACCGGCAGATCAAGATCAGCGTGGTGGGAAGGAAGTCAGGGCGGAGAATCTCAGTTCCGGTGTGGTGCGTGCTGGAGGGTGAGAAGCTCTACCTGCTGCCGGTGCGGGGCTCGGAGATCCAGTGGTACAAGAACCTGCTCGAGAACCCGTTGCTCGGCATTGATGCGCGCGGTGCAACGGGGAAATTTAAAGCCGTGCCTGTAACCGGCACGAAGGCAGTGAAGTCCGTGGTCGAAAAATTTCGGGAGAAGTACGGGGCTAGCGATGTGAAAAGGTATTACTCGAAGTTTGATGCCGCGGTGCTGGTGAGGTTGGGGTAGCTGCGCGCGGGATAGTGCCGTGGAAGAGCGGCGCTGAAGCGCCGCTCTTCCACGTCACTGCACGCTTCCGATCGAGTCAACGTCACAGGCAACACCAACATCAATGTCAAAGGCAGCGGACAGCAGTGTCCGCTCCACACGACCCTTCTTCGATCCACGGGCGTTCCCATTGTGGAAATCTATCGAAAATATTTGGCGGGATGACCTGGACTTCGGTTGACGGGCGGGATATACGGGAAGTATAGGTCAAAAATTTGCGTTTGCGGGAGCTGCGTTGCTAACTGGCGGCGCGGATTTGGAGGAGTGTCTTATGGCGGTGGAAGACGACGGGGATAAAGTTGGGGATTTAGGAGGCGGTCGGGATGTTGTTGGAGAGGAAGGATCGGGCAGGGTTCAAGGTGGAAGGGCGAGTCCGGGATATGTTCCTTGGATCATGGCGGTGGCGGAGGAGCCGGAGGGGGCTTGGTGGGAGCGGAGGAAGAGGAATCCGAAGCGGATGGGGGAAGTCTCGCAGGCGGCGTTTTTGGTGAAGGCGCAGTCGCTGGGATTTGGGCTGGCGGTGCCTTGGGGGGACAGCGAGAGGTATGACTTTGTGGTTTGGGCGGGGCCGGAGGGGCGGCTGCTGCGGGTGCAGGTGAAGGCTACGGGGCGGTTGAATGGCGGGGGATATGACGTCCAACCGGTGTATTCGACGCGAGGCGAGGGGAAGAAGACTTAGGTAATTATCCCTTGACATCACGTAGAACAAATGGCATACTGTCTGTGGTGGTGGATAATGAACCGCAGACAAACCATTCCGAAGCATCTACGTTACACGATCATGGATTTTAACCGCCAGTTTCCCAATGATGCCGCTTGCCTTGAGCACTTGAAAGAGCAACGCTTTCCCGGCGGGATTGCCCACTGCGAAAAGTGCAACCAAGACCGCAAGCACTACCGCATCAATGGGCGTCCGGTCTATTCGTGCGATCACTGCGGAACTCAGATTTCGCCGATGGCAGGGACGATCTTTGAGCACAGCAGCACATCTCTTCGCCTGTGGTATTACGCCATGTATCTCATGGCCTCGACTCGTTGCGGCATCTCGGCAAAACAGATTCAGCGCGAAACCGGAGTGACCTACAAAACCGCTTGGCGGATGTTTCGCCAGATTCGCTCGTTGCTGTCCGAAACTGACATGCAACTGGAGGGATCGGCGGTGGAGATCGACGAAACCTATGTAGGAGGCAAGCGCAAGAATAAACACGGCTCTCGCGGGATGCGCGGACGCGACAATGACGAAAAGACTCCCGTGTTTGGGATGGTAGAGCGCGGCGGAAAAGGCCGCGTGCTGGCCTATGTGACGCCAGATGTCAAGGCCGCTACTCTCTTCCCGATCATCGAAGAAAAGATTCTTCCGCAGAGCATCGTGTACAGCGATGAGTATTCGACTTACGACCGACTCGCCACGCCAGCCAATGGCTACGATCATCGGCGGATCAAGCACGCCCAGAAAATCTATGTAATGGGTGATGTTCACACGCAGACCATCGAAGGGTTCTGGTCATTGATAAAGCGCGGGATCGGCGGGGTCTACCACTCAGTCAGCCGCAAGTACCTCCAGACGTACCTCGACGAATATTCGTTCCGGTACAATCGAAGGGATCAGGGGAATCTAATCTTCAACGCTTTTTTGCGTCGCGTTGTGGAGCGGGTGGGTGTGCCGCCCGTCTCAGCAAATCGTGGAATGACGCCCTTGATACAGGAGCCATTCTAGCCGCAACTTCTTTGGATGGTTTCAAAACTCGACGCGCAGCGGGTTCCTCGCTTCTACCTTGGCCGGATGAGCGTTGGCCCGTCATGACGCCATCAGTTTAACACATGGCGGAAATGACGGGAGTGTGTCGCACCGAGATTTTCGAGAATTAAGGGAAGAAGCGCGTGAATCGTGGGAACACGTCTTTAGCGATGAATGCGTATATCTCGGCGATCCCGTGGGGGCTCTCAGAAATTCCGGAAATGTCCCCGCCGAACTTTATCTTGATGGTCACAGTTGGATCGAAATCCAATTTACGCTTCAAGGCCAGAGGGACAGTCATTACGTGGCCATCATCGCTAGTGCTTTGGGTAACCAATCCGCTGGCGAAGTCAGCCGCCGTCAAAGCGGGAAAATAAGCGATCACCTCTTGTCTATCCACAGGAATTCGCCGGTGTTTGTCGAGGTTGCACATTTCGTGAAGCCTCCAGAGCGGGTGCAATTTGTAGGCTGCCCCTCTATTGTATGGCTGAAGAAATTTAATTTCACAGATGGCCTCCTCGGGAACTCCAGCAGTTTGGCTACAAAAACGATCAGAAGTTTTTTTGGTGAGGACTTCCAGAATAGGGAATTGAGTTCCTTTGGGAATGCCACTCAGGCTGGCCAAACTCCAAACGAGTTGGTCGAGCGATGCCCGCATGTTATAGAAGGCATCCCCGACAATCAAAGCCAAATCGGAGAGATCGCCCAGTGTCATGCGAAGGATGTGCAGGTTATTTTCAGGATCATCCTCGCGGGTAATACTGCAAGCGTTCGGGGGAGTGCAAAAGGTATTGATTTCCTTGTCCAGTGTTTTCAAGTGTTCATACGCCCACTCAAGCTTGCGCTTGGGCTCCGCCATGCTTGACATAATGGCGAATGGTAACACCACGTATACGTGATATCAAGGGATAATTACCAAGACTTATACGGAGCGGGATATTGATGTGCTGGCGGCGCATGTGATTGTCGAGGGGAAAGAGGTTTGGTATTTGCTGCCGGTGCGGGCGTTTGCGGGGGAGAAGAATTTGCGGTTCTTTCCGGATTTGGAGAGTCGGAATCCTCGGTGGGAGGGGTATCGGGAGGCTTGGGAGTGGTTGAGGGTGGGGGCGGGGCGGGGAGAGAAACGGTGGAGGCGTCGGCGGCGGTGAATGTGTCCAGCAAAAGCCCAGACGGGACAACTAGAAAGGTGATGCTACTTCATCACATGGAACTTTTGATTGCTGGTGAGCGTGCCGCTGGCAGTGGTAGCGGTGACGAATCCGGTGGTGGCTCCCGCGGGGACCGTGGCTTCGATTTCAGTGTCCGAAAAGACGGTGAAGGCGGCGGGCGTGCCGTTGAAGTTGACGGCGGTGGTGCCGCTCAGATTATTTCCGAGGATGATCACGCGAAACCCCGCCTTGCCGGCGCTGGGACGCGTTTGGATGAACGGGCCAAGCCCCATGGAGAGACGAAAAGCAGTGCCGCAACCATCGAGGCAATTTGAGCTGTGGCCGCCCGCGAAAGTTGCGCCGTAGAAGTCTCCGGTGGTCGCTTGCATGAGACCTTCAAAAGGACCGGTGCCGTCCGCACATTTCGCGTGAGAGCAGAAGCTATAGAGCGTGGCGAGGTTTCCCGCGGGCGTAATTTGGAAGAGGGTGCCACTGAAGCCATTGGCTCCGCCATTGGAGGTTGTGCCGTAGAAATTTCCGTCGGTACCCTGCAGCAACGCTGCCTCCGGATAGGAACCGTCGGTCGAGTCGAAGCTGTGGAGAGTGGTCAGCTTTCCGGCTGGGGTGATTTCGAAGACGGTGCCAACGCCGTTGGTCCCGCCCATTACTGTTGTCCCGTAGAAGTTCCCGTTCGTGCCTTGTACCAGGCCACCAAAGAGTTCGAAGCCGTCGGTGCAGTTTGGTTGGCCGCAGAAGCTGTAAAGGCTGGTCAACTGGCCACCGGGAGTCATGCGAAAGACCGTGCCACAGCCTGTATTACTTCCACAACTGCTGGCATTGGCGCCGCCGGCGACGGTTGTTCCGTAGAAGTTGCCGTCGGTGGCCTGGATGAGGGAGCCAAAATCAGGGCCCTGGCCGTTGACGCCGTCAAAACTTGCCAGCGTGGTCAGCGTGCCCGACTTGGTTATTCTGAAGACTGTGCCAGCACCAAAAGCGCCGCCGCTAAAAGTGGTGCCGTAGAAATTCCCATCGGAGGCCTGTAGCAACCCTGCCGAAGGATTCGCACCGTCGAGGCATCCTGACGAGCAAAAGCGGTAAAGCGTGGTGAGTTTTCCCGCTGGCTTGATTTCGAAGACGGTACCGAAGTTGTTGGTACCACCGCCGGCCGTCGTGCCGTAGAAGTTTCCGTTGGTGGCCTGCACCAGCCCGGCATTTACGTTGGTACCGTCACTGCAACCCGGTTGAGAACAAAAACTGTAGAGCGTGACTATCTTGCCCGCGGAGCTGATTTCGAATACCGTGCCCTCGTCATTCGTCCCGCCGGCAGCCGTGGTGCCATAGAGGTTTCCGTTGGTGCCCTGCACGAAGGGAGCCGCAGGATAGCCGGGGACTCTTCCATCTGTCTTGTCGAAACTTGCCAGGGTGGTGACGGTTTGCGCCGGTGACGCGATGGTGATTGCGGCGAAGAAGAAGAGGCCAGTGAAGGCTTTTTTCCAGTGGGCGTTTCTCCGTCGCACGTTTTTCCGTCGATCGATGTTCGTCACGGGAAAGAATCCTTTCGTGAAGCAAGCTGGGTTACAGGGCCAAAATCACTAAAGCGTACGCGATAAGTTGGCGGACGGCTCGGTTTTTTCCGCGACGAAAAGGTGCGGACGAGTCGGGGGGGGGAGGCCATGTTCTCCCAGGTCAAGGTGAGTGTCAAGATGCAGGAAATTGCAATCGGTGGCCGGTGGCAGGAACCGAAGACCGAAAAAATGGAACACGCGCCCGTATCCCCCATTCGTGCCATTTGCGATAATCGAAACCTGAATTAAATTCTCCTCCAAGCTGCTGGGAATTTCCCATCTGAATCATCGCGGGTCGAGGCTGCCCTTACCGCACAAATAGATTGGCTGGCGAACTCAAAGTGCTTGGGGAGGATGTGTGTCTGCTGTGAAGAGAAATCTTCTTTGCGTTGCGTTTGTGTCGGTAGTTTTCCTTTTTGCGGTGTCGGCTGGGGCACAGATTACACCTAGCGACGATGCCTACACGTTGACCTCTTCGCCCACCACGAACTACGGTGGCAGCGGTGTGCTCGATCTGCAGAGCGGCAAGGCCACGGCCTTTCTGCGCTTTGATCTGAGCTCCATTCCCTCCGGGTATACCGACGCCAACGTCGCCAAGGCGACGCTGAAGGTGTACGTCAACAGCGTGACGACCGCGGGCAGCTTCAACGTCGACTATGTGCTGGGGTCGTGGAGCGAGAAGACGATCACGGCGAACCTGCAACCCGCCATCGGTTCGACCATCGCCAGCGGCGTGAACGTAACTGCCGCCAGCCGCGGCGATTACATTCTGATCGATGTGACCGCGGCTTTGGACGCGTGGCTCGACGGAACGCAGACCAATGACGGCCTTGCCTTGGTGGCGAACAGCCCGCTGGTGGCGAATTTCACCAGCAAGGAAAACACTGGCACCAGTCACGCCGCCGAACTCGACATCGTGTTCAGCGCGAATGGACCGCAAGGGCCGCAGGGTCCGCAGGGACCGCAAGGGCCAGCCGGACCACAGGGGCCAATCGGACTGACGGGGCCGCAGGGTCCGGCGGGAAGTAACGGCACGGGCTTCAACTTCCGCAACGCATTCGATCCTGCCGCCGTTTACGCTGCCAATGATGTGGTGACCTACAACGGGACAAGCTATGTAGCTATCGCGGCCAACGGTCCAAACGCGCAGATGCCAGATCAGAACACGGCCGCGTGGAGTGTGATGGCGCAGCAGGGTGCGGCGGGAGCGGCCGGTCTGCAGGGACCAGCAGGAGCGCAAGGCGCACAAGGTCCGGTGGGACCGATGGGGCCCGTCGGTCCACAGGGGGCGCAGGGTGCGGCTGGAACCAACGGCGTGGGCTTCAACTTCCGCAGCGCGTTTGATCCGTCTGCGTCTTACGCGGTCAACGATGTGGTGACGTATAACGGCGCGACCTACGCGGCGATCGCGGCAAGCAGTGGCCCGAATAATCCCACACCGGATACGAATCCGAGCGCGTGGAGTGTGATGGCACAGCAAGGCGCGGTTGGGGCAGCGGGAGCGCAGGGGGCCCAGGGTCCGCAAGGGCCACAGGGATCGCAGGGGCCGATGGGGCTGACGGGCGCGACTGGGCCACAGGGGCCGCAGGGAGCGACTGGTGCACAAGGCCTGCAGGGACCGCAGGGAGTACAGGGGCCGGCTGGGCCGGCTGGTCAGGGCTTGAGAGAAACGAGGGCAGCGCTGTTGCAGTGGGGGCAGAAGACGTTTCCCGTTAGTGGGCAACCTCGCGGTATAGCCTTTGACGGGGACAATATCTGGATAGCGGGCGACTATGGCTATGTCAATAAGTTGCTGGCCAGCACAGGAGCCATAGTGGCTAGCTACCAAGTTGGTTCACGGTCGTATTTCCTAGCCTTCGACGGTACCAATATTTGGGTGCCGAGTGAGTCGGGCAACAGCTTGACCGAACTACAGGCGAGTAGCGGAGCAATAGTGGGAACCTATTCTACCCCGTCTCCAATTGGCATATCTTTCGACGGAACCAACATCTGGGCAGCGAGCTATAGCGACAACAACGTTACTAAGCTGCTGGCGAGTACTGGTGCCGTGATCGGTACCTACGCGGTCGGCACAAATCCGGCAGGGGTAGCGTTCGACGGAACGAACATCTGGGTCGCCAACCAGAGCGACGGCACTGTTTCCAAGCTCCTAGCGAGCACGGGCGCAGCGTTGGGCACGTATCCAGTCGGGCGCTATCCCTGGCAGCCAGCGTTTGATGGAACCAATGTCTGGGTGTCCAACTGGGGCGGCAACACAGTTACTGAGCTCCTGGCTAGCACCGGTGCCGTCGTAGGCACGTACGCGGTAGGTATCGCTCCGAACGGTGTGGCCTTCGACGGGACCAGTATCTGGGTGGCCAGCGGAAACGGCAACACGGTTACGAAGCTCCTGGCTAGTACTGGAGCAGTCCTCGGCACGTACTCTGTCGGTAACAATCCGAACGGCGTGGCATTCGACGGAACCAACGTCTGGGTCGTAAACACTAACGACAACACCGTCACCAAGATTCCCGGCAACTAGACCGGAGAATCAAAACAATTGAGGACTAACGAAGCAATGAGACCGTTCCAGATACCTAACAAACTTCGGCTGGTCGCACTGACAATTGCCGCGTTGTTGATTTCCCTCGCGTCTTTCGCGCAGGCGCCGCCGCTGGCGGATACTTACGCGTCCAGCACGAACCCCAAGGTGAACTACGGCAAGGCGCCGACGCTGATTGTTCTCTCGGGAACGACCAGCTACGTGCAGTTCAATCTGGCGGGCGTGCCGGCAAACACTCCCATCAGCAAGGCGACGCTGCGGGTCTATGTGGATGCGGTAACGGCGGCGGGCTCGTTCGACGTCTACCAGGTCAACTCCGCGTGGGGGGAGAACACGCTGACCTACAACCACGCGCCCGCGCTGGGAAGCTCGGCGACCGGCGGCAATCCGGTAGCGATTACAACCGCGAGCCTGCACGACTATGTTTTGGTGGACATCACATCGCTGGCGCAGACCTGGATCAACGGCAGCGTTCCCAACTACGGCGTCGCCCTGCGGCTTGTCGGCAGCACGGGCAGTTTCTCGTTCGACAGCAAGGAGTCAATCCTCACTAGCCACGAGCCTGAACTCGAAATCGTTTTGGCGGGAACGGTTGGACCGCAGGGACCGCAGGGACCAGCCGGGCCGCAGGGTGCGATGGGAGCGATAGGTCCAACGGGAGTGCAAGGAGCGCAGGGCGCAAACGGAACGAGCTTCAATTTCCGCAACGCGTTTGATCCTAACGCAAGCTATGCGGTCAACGATGTTGTTACCTACAGCGGGTCGAGCTATGTGGCGATTGCGGCCAATGGTCCGAATGCGCAAACGCCGGATCAGAACACGGCAGCGTGGAGCGTGATGACGCAGGCTGGTGCGTTGGGAACAGCGGGGCCGCAGGGGCTGGCGGGAGCGCAGGGTCCGCAGGGTCCGATCGGGCCGATGGGTTTGATGGGGCTGCAAGGGCCGCAGGGACCGGCCGGGGCAAACGGGACGGGATTTAACTTTCGTAGCGCGTTTGATCCGTCGGCTTCGTACGCAGTCAACGACGTGGCGACGTACAACGGTACGAGCTACACGGCGATTGCGGCCAGCAGCGGTCCGAACAATCCAACGCCGGACACGAACCCGAGTGCGTGGAGTGTGATGGCGCAGGCAGGTGCCGCGGGAGTGGCGGGAGCACAGGGTGCGCAGGGCCCTCAAGGTCCACAAGGCCCCGTGGGTCCGATGGGGCAAACCGGTGCGACCGGCGCACCTGGAACGCCGGGACCGACGGGAGCACAAGGCCCGGTCGGACCCCAGGGGCCGCAGGGTGCGCAAGGGCCGCAGGGGATGGCTGGAGTTGGCTTGCGGGAATATCGGGCGGCGCTGTTGCAGTGGTACCCGCAGACCTTCTCAGCGGGGCAATTTCCTCTCGGTGTCGCCTCCGACGGCACCAACATGTGGGTAGCGAATCAGGCGCGCGCTACGGTCACCAAACTGTCGGCCAGCAGCGGCGTCGTGATCGGCACGTACTCCGTGGGAAATGACCCTTCTGGCCTGGTCTTCGACGGAACTAACATCTGGGTGACCAACTTTGCCAGCGGCTCCGTCACCGAACTGCTGGCCAGCACCGGTGCCGTAGTCGGCACCTATTTTGTAGGGCAATATCCCTGGGGTATCGCCTTCGACGGAACCAATATCTGGGTCGCGAACTATGGCGACAGCACAGTCAGCAAACTTCTGGCCAGCACTGGTGCAGTGGTCGGCACCTTCTCCGTGGGGCCAGGCCCCTACTCTGTGGCCTTTGACGGCAGCAATATCTGGGTCACGAACGTGAACAACAATACCGTCGCCAAACTGCTCGCGAGTACCGGTGCGGTAGTAGGCTCTTATCCCGTGGGGACATCTCCCTACACCACGATTTCCGACGGAACCAATATCTGGGTGGCTAACTACAGCGGCAACACTGTGACCAAGCTGCTCGCCAGTACCGGCGCCGTGGTCGGCACCTACTTTGCGGGTCAAAATCCGTACGCTCTGGCCTTCGACGGAACCAATATCTGGGTAACGAATCTGGTTAACAGCACTGTCACCAAGCTGCTGGCCAGTACGGGTGCCGTGGTGAGTTCCTACTCCGTTGGGCAATCTCCCTACGGTGTGGTGTTTGACGGAACCAACATCTGGGTGACGAGCTACGGCAGCGCGTCCGTCACCCGGATTCCGGGCAATTGAGGCACTTGCGTGTTTCATCTTGTGCGAGCAGGGTTTCCAGCGGGATTCGCGCGGGAAGCGGCCAAAGATGTGTCACAGTGTGATTCTGATGGATAGCCCCCTCAGTTTGCCGGCCTGGAGAGGGCTGTCGAGCTTTGCTCGACCGGACAGCCGAGGGCGGCTGTCCCCACATGTGTATCTGGCAAAAGGGGCCAGCTCTGCCCCCATTAGCCTCTCGCAAACTGAGATACTGCTTGAGGTACGGCTTAAAAAATATATTGACCTGTTTCGAGTTTCCGAGTAGATTAACTTGTTCCACGGACATTCGGAGCCTCTGGGTCTGTTCTGAGAAGCCTCGGCCTGTGAGCCCAAATCAGGAAAATCGAGCATCTTCGGAGTCCGGTCACGCATCTATTCTAGGGTAGGAATTGCGCTAACTCCTTTACAACCTTAGTGGAATCAGTGGCTTAGGACGGCTTGTGGGGTTCCGGCTGGATTCTCTGGGGACGAGGGCGAAAGCGAGATGCCCATACTTATAAAGGAAGGAGTAAGAACACATGCGCTCTGATCGTGTGTTTGACGCTTTACAAACATTGCGGAACCGTTATATGCTTTGCCAGCTCGCCTCCAAGGCCACGCGGAAGTTCCACCGGCCCAGCACCAGAATCCAGGAAACGATGAATGGTGTGTTGGACCGGATCGCAGGCGCGGAGCGGCAGGATGTACTGTCGGAGCCGGAGAATTTTGCTGAGGCACAAAGGCGGGCTGCGTAAAGCAGCCCCGTCCGCCTGCCTTGTGGTGTTTTGTCTTCCCTGAATACCCTCCTTTGAAAATCTCCCGAAGACACTAGCGAACACGTCTTAGTGCACGGGTTTAGGTGAATCATGACCATTGCTGAATTAAAAGAAAAGAACATTACCGAGCTGACCAAGATCGCAAGGACCTTGGAGCTGCCCGGCGCCAGCGGACTGCGCAAGCAGGACCTCATCTTTAAAATCCTGCAGGCGCAGAGCGAAAAAGAAGGCCACATTTTTGCCGAGGGCGTGCTGGAAATCCTGCCGGATGGCTACGGATTTTTGCGCTCGCCGGACTACAACTACCTGCCGGGGCCGGACGACATTTATGTGTCGCCGTCGCAAATCCGCAAGTTTGACTTGAAGACGGGCGACACGATCAGTGGGCAGGTGCGGCCGCCGCACGAGGGCGAAAAGTATTTTGCGCTGGTGAAGATCGAGGCGGTGAACTTTGAGTCGCCCGACGAAGCGCGGAACAAGATTCTGTTCGACAATTTGACGCCGCTGTATCCGCAGGAGCGGATCAAGCTGGAGACGACGCGGGAAAATTCCAGCGCGCGGGTGATGGATTTGCTGACGCCGCTCGGCAAGGGACAACGCGGGTTGATTGTTTCTCCGCCGCGCGCCGGCAAGACCATGCTGCTGCAGAATGTGGCGAATTCGATTACGACGAACCATCCGGAAGTGGTGCTGATGGTGCTGCTGATCGATGAGCGTCCGGAAGAAGTGACCGACATGCAGCGGTCGGTGAAGGGCGAGGTGATTTCGTCGACCTTCGATGAGCCTGCGGCGCGGCACGTGCAGGTCGCGGAAATGGTGATCGAGAAGGCGAAGCGCCTGGTCGAGCACAAGCGCGATGTGGTGATTCTGCTGGATTCGATTACGCGGTTGGCGCGAGCTTACAACACGATTGTTCCGCCTTCGGGGAAAGTGCTTTCCGGCGGCGTGGATTCGAACGCGTTGCAGCGGCCGAAGCGGTTCTTTGGGTCGGCGCGCAATATTGAAGAAGGCGGATCGCTGACGATTATTGCGACCGCGCTGATCGATACCGGATCGCGCATGGATGACGTGATCTTTGAAGAATTCAAGGGCACGGGCAACTCGGAAATCATTCTGGAGCGCAAGCTGGTGGATAAGCGCGTGTTCCCGGCCATTGACATTCAGCGCTCGGGGACGCGTAAGGAAGAGCTGCTGATTCCGCGGGAAGATTTGACGAGGATCTGGGTGCTGCGCAAGGTGCTGAACCCTCTGTCTCCGGTGGAAGCGATGGAGTTGCTGATCGACAAGCTGAGCAAGACGAAGTCGAATGGGGAGTTTTTGTCGAACATGAGTTCGTTGTAGGAATCTGTTAGGTCCGCGCATTTTTTGATGGCGGCCACGCAAAGCCTGAATCGCGGAGGTCGCTGAGAACGGCCGCGGAGTGCGCGGAGAAATACCTCTCTTTTGTCCTTTAGTATTTTCCGTTGTCGTCCTCGCTGAAAGTGTCATACTTTAGGAACGGGCAGGCAGGTTCGCGCCCGTTTCGAGGATACCGTGCGATCCCAACGAGTAGCTTGGACACTTTCTCTCTGTTTGCTGTTCGCGATTACCGGCCACAAACAGGCGCAAAGCCAAACCCCGGGCCGGGCACCGACGCCGCCGACCATTCCGACCGCACCCAGCGTCTCAGCGCCGCCCGTGACGACGAGCGGCGAAGGGGATGTGAACCGGGAGCGCATCGCTCGCGAAATGGCGAAGAAGGCCAACCTGGCGCGGCAGGCTGGGCTCAAGGCCGATACCGACAAGCTGCTCAAACTGGCGCAGGAACTGAAAGACTCCGTGGACAAGTCGAATGAAAATGTTTTATCGCTCGACGTGCTGAAGAAAGCGGATGAGATCGAGAAGCTGGCCCACAGTGTGAAGGACAAGATGAAAGGGCCGGGCTAGGCATTGAGTGATTTCGTGATCGGGTCATCGGGTGATTGACAACCGGCTCCGCGTCGGGAAGAGCATTTAACCGCAAAGGTCGCGGAGACTCCGCGAAGGACGCAAAGAAAAGCAGCAGCGCGACGAAAAGGTTGCCCGGCGCTAAGACCTGCATTACGTTTACGCAGGAATTATACGAAACTCCGCCGAGGACGGGGACAGTTCCCCCGACGGTCAAGACACTGCCAGCCCGCCGGGCTGCGCCCGGAGGACAGCCGAGGGTGGCTGTCCTCACATGAGCTTCTTATCCAAATAAATACTTACGACGCGTCGCCGCTTCGGATCCGCATGCCGTAGAAGGAACGGTAGACGAAGAAGAAGGAGACAAGGAAGAAAACCAGGGCCAGCACATTGGTGATGGTCGAGCCCTGGTCGTGGGTGAGAGTTACGGCCAACTCTACCGCCAGCAATCCGAACAGGGTGGTGAATTTGATGACTGGATTCAGCGCGACCGAGGACGTGTCCTTGAAGGGGTCACCGACGGTGTCGCCGATGACCGTGGCGTCGTGCAGCGGAGTTCCCTTCTGCTTCATTTCTACCTCGACGATCTTCTTGGCGTTGTCCCAGGCCGCGCCGGCGTTGGCCATGAAAATGGCCTGGTAGAGGCCGAAGACGGCGATCGAGATCAGGTAGCCGACAAAGAAGAACGGCTCCACGAAGGCGAAGGCGAGCGTGCCGAAGAACACCGCGATGAAGATGTTCAACATGCCTTTCTGCGCGTACTTGGTGCAGATCTCGACTACCTTCTTGCTGTCTTCCACAGAGGCTTTATCCACGCCTTCGAGCTTGATGTTGGCTTTGATGAACTCGACGGCGCGGTAAGCGCCGGTAGTGACGGCCTGGGTGGATGCGCCGGTGAACCAGTAAATCATGGCGCCGCCCGTGATCAAGCCGAGGAAGAATGGGGCGTGCAGGAGCGAAAGCTTGTCGACGTTGTCGGTGAGGCCGTGGGTCAGGGCCATGATAATGGAGAAAATCATGGTCGTAGCGCCGACTACGGCCGTGCCGATCAGCACGGGTTTCGCGGTGGCTTTGAAGGTATTGCCTGCGCCGTCGTTGGCTTCCAGCAGGTGCTTGGAGCGGTCGAAGTTCACCGCCATGTTGAATTCTTTCTTGATTTCGGCTTCGACGTTCGGGACCTGTTCGATCAGCGAAAGTTCATAGACGGATTGAGCGTTGTCGGTGACCGGACCGTAGGAATCCACGGCGATGGTCACGGGGCCCATGCCTAGAAATCCGAAAGCCACAAGGCCGAAGGCAAACACGGCGGGAGCCAGCATGGTGGCTGCCGCCGCCAAGCCAAGAGTGCTCATGGAGTAAGCAATGGCCATGAGGAACATCATGGAAAGTCCAAGATAGTAGCCGGAGAAATTGCCGGCGACAAATCCGGACAAGATTCCGAGGGACGCGCCGCCTTCCTCCGCCGAAATCACGACTTCCCTTACGTGGCGGGAATTGACCGAAGTAAAAACCTTCACCAGTTCGGGGATGATGGCGCCAGCCAAGGTGCCGCAGGAGATGATGGTCGCCAGCTTCCACCACTGAGTGCCGTCGCCGCCGAGGTCGGGAATGATGTAGTGGGACACCAGATACGTCAGTGCGATGGAGACGATGGAAGTGATCCATACCAGCGAGGTGAGCGGATGCTCGAAGTCCATCTCGTCGGCGTTGCCGTACTTGGCCTTAGCGATGGCGCTATTGAGGAAGTAGGAGAGGGAGCTGGCCACCAGCATCATGACGCGCATGACGAAGATCCAGACCAGCAGCTGAACCTGCACGGTGGGATTTTTCACGCCGAGCAGGATGAAGGTGATTAGCGCGACGCCGGTGACGCCATAGGTTTCGAAGCCATCGGCGGAGGGACCGACGGAGTCGCCGGCATTGTCTCCGGTGCAATCGGCGATGACGCCGGGGTTGCGGGCATCATCTTCCTTGATCTTGAAGACGATCTTCATCAGGTCGGAGCCGATGTCGGCAATCTTGGTGAAGATGCCGCCAGCGATACGCAGGGCGGCTGCGCCCAGGGACTCGCCGATGGCGAAGCCGATGAAGCAGGGGCCGGCGTAGTCACCGGGGATGAAGAGCAGGATGACCAGCATGATCAGCAACTCGACGCTGATCAGCATCATGCCGATGGACATTCCCGCTTCGAGTGGAATCTGGTAGACGGGAAAAGGCTTGCCGGGCAGCGATGCGAACGCGGTGCGGGAGTTGGCGAAGGTGTTCACGCGAATGCCGAACCAAGCGACGCCGTAGCTGCCGGCGATGCCGACCAGACTAAACAAGAGGATGATGGCGACGCGCATGGCTTCCATATGCTGGAGTACGCCGAAGTAGAGCAGGATGATGACGGCAATGAAGGCCCACAGCAGAAGGATGAACTTGCCTTGCGTGACCAGGTAGGTTTTGCAGGTCTCGTAGATGAGTTCGGAGATTTCGCGCATGGAGCGGTGCACGGGCAGGTTCTTGAGGCGCATGTAGATGACCATGCCAAAGCCGAGCCCGAAGATGCAGAACAGAATGCCGATGAGAAGCAGGCGGTGGCCATCGATGGCGCCATTCAGGAAGCTGACCGAGGAAAGGTCGGGAAGTTTCAGCGAGGCTTCGCCGCCGGCGGCTTCCGGTTGAGCGAGGGCCGAAGCGGCGCCGACGGTAAGCAGCGCGGTTGCGGCCAGAATCTTCTTCATGAAATCAGTGGCCACGTGGCGTCCTTGAGACACAGCAGTGGCGAGCCAGGTACGCATAATAAGTCCTCCAAATGAATCGGTTTTCAGGAATATACAAACGTGTTTAGGCACCGCCTTCCGGCGAAGCATCCTCGGTCCGAGCACGCCCAGTGCAGCATACGGAGGATACAGTTGCCGGAAATCCGAACACGCTTCCACCGCAAGACTAGAACGGAGTGTTGGAGCTTGGCCGCGTCGGAGTTCGCGCCCGGGCTGTCGGAGACAATTAAGACCCTACTCCCAGCATCCCAGCGTAAAACGGGCATTTATAACACGTTGCAACAAAAGGGTCAATCACGCCCATCGCCAGTCCCAAGGATGGCAGTGCCCGTTCCAGGAGCATTCCCGGTAATCTGCGCGTGGTGGGCTTGGTGAGAGTGCGAACCGAAGCCTGACACGCGGAGGTCACGGGGAAAAATCGCGGAGTCGCGGAGGAACCCAGGAAAGATATGCGGTATGAGGAGGCGACGTTCGGCGCGCTGCACAGGCTGAGGAAAAACTTCTCGACGCTTTCTAAATGGGCACGAAAAGTATGCACGTTCTTGCAACTTCTACGGAAGATACTGTATTGACGCGACGCGAAAGCCTTGCGGAGCGCGCGATTCGGGGTGCTAGGTACTTTATTCTCCATTGCATTACTTCCGTAACGAGGATAGACTCGGCGGGCCGTTTTGCTCTTCGCAAAATTGGTTTCTTGTCTCGGCAGAGAAAAACCCAGAGGAGGAATATAGTGAAAACAACGCTTTTCGCAGTCGCGTTAGTGGTAGCGCTCAGCCTCTCAGCGGTTGCAGCCAACTCCAAACCCGCTACGTCGCAACACAAGGCGGGCAACCCAAACGCTGCGCTCCCGCAGTTTGTTAACAGTCCAAACCCAGCCCCCCCATCGCTGTGCCATCCGTGCCTGTTCTACGGTGGCGATCTCAACCCTGGCGATATTAATGCTGCCGGCATGTCGGATGAGAACACGCTTCTCATCGTCGGGGGCGGTTACACCTACGGTGCCGTGACCATTCCTGCGGGAACCACAGCCACCGTGTCCGGCATTCTGTTCAACGTGCAGGCTGACGCCGCCTTCGATCCACTGACCGCCAGCTATGACATCCGCACGGGTGTCAGTGAAGGCAACGGTGGAACCGACATAGCGTCCGGCTCCGGCCCAGCAGTCGTGCAGCAGACGGGCCGCAATTTCCTGGGTCTGTGGGAGTACACGGTTGCCGTATCTTGGTCAACGCCGGTAACGCTGACGCCCGGAACGTATTGGTTCAACGCAGAACCGAACTGCACCAACACCCTGGATGGCAGCTGCTACGCATTCCGGCAGTTTGTCTCCAACACGACATCGCTGACCAACAACGTCCGCGGCGCGTGGCAGCCGATTCACTCGATGTACTTGAACTCCTCGTTCTTCGGGTTCACCTGGGCCAACTGGTGTGATCCGAGCGTCGGTTTCAACGCAATTCAGTGCGCCGGCATGTCGTTTGGCTTGATCGGAAAGCCGTAACCAGCTGCTTCAGTTGTGCTTAGAGATTGCAAGGCGCGGTTCCAAAGTATGAGGGACCGTTGATCCTGAAAAAAGATAGCGAAAAAATCGAACAGGAGGAATCGAGTGAAAACGACGCTTTTCGCAGCAACCTTAGTAGTAGCGCTTACTCTCTCCGCAGCGGCGGCAGCAAAAAAGCCGGCGACGTCGCAACATCTGGCTGGAAACAATGTGTCCTCGCCGATGGCGCCCGCGGGCATTCCGCCGTCTCTATGCGACCCCTGCGTTTTCTACGGGGGCGACCTTAACCCGGGCGACCTTAACGCGGTCGGCTACTCGGATGAAAACACGCTGCTGATTTCCGGCAGCTCCACGTACGCCGGTCTCAACGTGTTCTCGGGATCGACCCTCACCGTCACTGGAATTCTGTTCAACGTCCAGGCCGACGCGAATTTCGACCCTCTAACCGCCAGCTATGACGTCCGGCAGGGCGTCTCGGAAGGCAACGGCGGCACCAGCCTGGCTTCCGGCACCGTGACCGCCACGGTGGCAGCTACGGGCCGCAACTTCCTGGGCGTGAACGAGTACTCGGTGGCGGTCACTCTGACGACCCCGCTGACGCTCGGCCCTGGCGAGTACTGGTTCAACGTGACGCCGAGCTGCACCAACGGCGCGCAAGACGGCAGTTGCTACGTTGGAAGGTTCTTCTTCTCCAACTCGACGCAGCGAACCAACAACGTGTTCGGCGGAGCGCAGCCGAACTACCAGATGTACCTGAATTCGGCTTTCTTCGGGTTCAACTGGGCCAACTGGTGCGATTCATCCCTGGGACTCCGTCCGACGCAGTGCGACGCTGCTTCGTTCGGTGTGATGGGAACAGCGAGCAACTAGAAGCAGGGTTGCAGTTTCTGCTGGTAAAACACGCAGAGCCGGGGAGCGATCCCCGGCTTGTTTTGTTGGTGCTGTCAGTTCGTCCGCGCAGGTTGAACGACTCCGAAGCTGGCAATCACGACCACGGGGGCTGAAGCCCGCATTCAGGGCGATTGCTTTACGCGGCGCTGCAAGCGCCGCTCTTCCACGATACTGCCAGTTTCCCAGAAAGTTCCCCGCGGCCGGTCTTCTACCAAAGGCTGCCTCCAGACCAGGAATGCCTAAAGGACGTTCAAACTCTGTGCGAATCCAACTTGCGCAGGGCGGTGAGCTATGTCCAGTAGGTGCGGTCGAGGGAGCGGTACTGGATGGCCTCGGCGATGTGCTTGGGTTCGATGGCCGTGGTGTCTTCGATGTCGGCGATGGTGCGGGCGACTTTCAGGATGCGGTCATGGGCGCGGGCGCTCAGTCCCTGCTGGGTCATGGCGCGCTCCAGCAGACGTTCGCAGTCGGCGGAAAGTTCGCAGAAGGCGCGAATGTGGCGGGATGACATCTGTGCGTTGCAGTAGAGTTTTTCGCGGCAAGAGGCAAAACGCGCGATCTGCTTTTGCCGCGTGCGCATGACGCGCTCGCGAATCTTCACCGAACCCTCCGGCTCGTTGGTCGAGCGCATCTCTTTGTAGTTCACCGCGGGCACGTCGATGTGGATGTCGATGCGGTCCATCAGCGGGCCGGAGATTTTCGAGATGTAGCGCTGGATCATCGGCGTGGTGCACTGGCACTCGCGGGTGCGATCGTTGTGGAAGCCGCAGGGGCAGGGATTCATGGCGGCAGCCAGCATGAAGCGCGCGGGAAACGTCAGCGACATGGCGGCGCGGGAAATGGTGACCGTGCCATCTTCCAGGGGCTGGCGGAGGACTTCCAAAACATTGCGGGGAAACTCGGGAAGCTCGTCGAGAAAGAGCAGGCCGTTGTGGGAGAGCGAAACTTCGCCGGGGCGCGGAATTACGCCTCCGCCGATGAGGCCTGCGTCGGAGATGGTGTGATGGGGCGAACGATACGGACGCTTGCCCACGAGGCCGCTGCCGGGGTCGAGCACTCCCGCGACGCTGTGAATCTTGGTGGTCTCCAGCGCCTCTTCAAAGGTGAGCGGCGGCAGGATGGTGGGCATGCGCTTGGCCAGCATGGTTTTGCCGGAGCCGGGCGGGCCGATCATAAGGATGTTGTGGCCTCCGGCGCAGGAGATTTCGATGGCGCGCTTGGCGGTTTGCTGGCCGCGGACATCTTTGAAGTCGACGAGGAATTCCTGGTTCTCGCGCAGGAGGGCGTCGCCATCAGCTTTGAGCGGGAGGATGCCGTTGCCCGAGTTCACGAAGTGGATTACATCCAGCAGAGAGCGGACTGGGTAGACATCGACGCCGCCGACCATGGCGGCCTCGCGGGCGTTGGCTTCGGGCACGACCAGGCGCGAGATTTTCCGGCTGCGTGCTTCGAGGGCAATGGGCAGCGTACCGCGAATGCCGCGCACGCCGCCGTCGAGCGATAGCTCGCCCACGAAAAGGCAGTCGGAGATTTCTTTTTTGGTAAGGCCGCCGTAGGCGCCGACAATGCCGAGCGCCATCGGGAGGTCGAAGCCGGAGCCTTCTTTTTTTATGTCGGCGGGGGCGAGGTTGATGGTGATGTGCGTGGGCGGAATGTCGTAGCCGCAATTTTTCAGTGCGGCGCGCACGCGGTCGCGGCTTTCGCGCACCGCGGCATCAGGCAGGCCAACGGTGTGGAAGTGGTCCTGGTCGGTTTTGATGCCGGAGCAGTCTACTTCGACTTGAATGATGTTGGCGTCGATGCCGTAGACCGCGGCGCTGAGGGTCTTGTAAAGCATGTGCGCTTCGGGCGGGACGTGCCGCCGTCGGCACACCAAGGCCTGAGCCGGAATGTGGCTAGTGTAGGCGTCGGGAGGCGGTGTGGGCTGTGATGGATGTCACCGGGTGGGGCTGTGGATTACTTAGGGTATTCAGGATTCCGTGAATGCCCTGACTAAAGCCGGCTTCTGTTCGGTTTTCGTAACAACCGCAGATTTCCTCTTTTCTGGGTTCAAGCTGTATGGGATAATTCCGCCCCTCGCTGTACGAATGGGCCGAGCCAAGGGGAAAAATGAATCGAACTGAGAGGACACATGCCGACTTTGCGCTGCGTTTCTTTGTTTGCCCTCGTGGCCATTGTCGCCGTTTCCGCCGCCTACGCTCAGAAAGCCGTGCGCAAGCCACAAGAGTCCTTCGCCTCCTACTGGACCTCTGAGCCGGGCTGGGACACCGAGCTTCAACTGAAAAACAATCTGGCTTCTGGACCATTGACGGTGACGCCGGTTCTGCGTCTCGCCTCGGGCGAAGAGATTGCGCTGGATGCGTTGGGCGCTGGTCACGCTGAGCAGTCCGTCCTCGCCCAACGACCTGGTAGCAATCGCGTCCAGCTCCGACGCGAGCGGTAAGTACAGCCTGGAGACACCATTCTCCAGCAACGTCGCGGGCCACTTCGCCGGGGGCGAATGGCGGGCGGACCTCAACCACAACCAGATGGTGGCTGTTACGAATTACGGACAAAAACCCACGAATGCACTGCTCACGCTGCATTATGATGGCGGCGAGAAGAGCTACGAGATGCAGCAGAGCATTCAGCCCGGCGACCAGATGTGGGTGAACATCGCCAACTTGATCCGCAACCGCGCGCCCGACCGCAAAGGCAACGTGCTGCCCGCCGACCTGAGCTTCGGCACTTACGAAGTGCAAGATCTCAGTCCTGGCCTTGGCAGCCTGCTGCTGGGCAATCTGGCGCTGGACGGAACATTCGGGTTTCAGGCCCAGCCCCCGGACCCGGTCTGTTGCGTCATCAGCGACCCGACCTGGGATCCCGACTACATCACCTTTGAGGTGCTGTCCGGTTTTGGCAGCACGCTTCCGGTCAACGTCAACGGGTACAATGCCTGCACCGGCTCGCTGCAGAACATTTCGCCGGATTTCTTCAGTTGGTGGAGCGGCAACACCGCCGTCGCGCAGGTGACCAAGCAGCAGGTGAAATCGGTCGGCTTCGGTACGACCACCGGCACGGCCGAGGGGTATGTTATCGAGGGCCAAGGCTCGAACTGCGTCGAGACCATCGTGGAGCCGAGCGCGCAGATCATCGTGGGGCCACAAATAACCAGCATCGTGCCGAGCACTGGACAGGTCGGGGGCAGCTCGGCAGTCGCCATCTCCGGTTCGAACTTCGGTGCAGGTTCCACGGTGAACGTCACTCCGACTGGAGTCGGAGTCTCAGGTGTGACTGTGAGCCCGGACGGAACCCTTATAAACGCTTTGTTCACCATTCCGGCTGGCACAACCGCCGGCCCCTATTCCGTAAGCGTGAGCGTGCCGAGCGGCGACGGGGGCGGGTCTCTCCCCAGCAACACCGTCACCTTCACCGTGACGGCTTGTGCGAGCGTCACCAACTTCCAGAGGCAGAGCTGGATTGCAAAGCCCACGACCGGGGAGCTAGACATTACCTACACCTGGGGTTCAAGCACTGGAAATCAGTCAGACCTCGCCGCTTGTCAACTGGCGGAATATGTGACGTACCCGGGAAGCGGTGGGACCTACACTTGGCCGAGGCCGCCGTTCGGCCAAGTGACCGCCAACCCCACTCCGGGGGGCGGTAACGGGGCGAACTCCGCTTTCGTCGACCAACATCTCCCGCCGGGGTCCTGGGTCAAGCCATACATCGCGGCAAGCTTTCAAGCTAACCAAACTTATCAGTATGTCTGCCCCTGTGTGAGCGGTGGGAATCAGGTCCAGCTAGGACAGTACACAATCACGCGATCGGTTACTCAAAATTCCGACGGCACATACAAATACACTGTGACGAAATCGAGCGGAGAATCAGCCACGCTGAATCCGCTGCCTTAACGGGAGACCAATATGAGAGCGATGCTCAGGCGTGCCAGCCTCGTCTGCATTCTTTCGGTTTGCGTGCTGTGGTATTGGCCGAGCAGCCACGCGGCATGCGCCGGGGGCGGGGAGTCTCAGAGTTGCAGACTCGTTGTAGAAGCCCTCGAAGCGACTTCCAAGCTGAAGACAGGCATGCTTCGCGCCGACATTGAAAGGGACTTCGACCCAGACGGAGGAATGTCCGTACAAGACCGTGGTACTTTCACCTACCGGCGGTGCCACTACATAAAGATCGATATCGAGTTCAAGATTCGCGGAAATGCCACGAGCACACATTCCTTCTCGCCGGAGGATGAGGTTTCAAAGATCTCAAGGCCGTACCTCTCGTATCCGGTTTCCGACTGACCCGGCTGCGATATCGGATGTGCCGTTCTTCAGTGCGCGCTCTGGTCTCGGTCCGCCAGGAATTTGTTCTGACAGGTCTTGGCGGATGAGAGCAACTCGCCGTACTCAGGCGTTCCACGGAGCTTTACCAGCAGCGGATCGGTTTGCAGGGCGGTGTAGGCGCAATAGTTTTTTTCGACGGCTTTTTTCAGCAAGCGCACGGAGGCGTCCTTCTGTCCGCAGTAGGAGAGCAGTGCGCCGACGGAATACAGAGGCTCGATATCAGATCCTGCCTGGGCGGCGGCTTCGATCTTTTGCGCGGCATGGTCGCATTGGGGCGAGTGCGGAGTCGCATATTTAGGGCCAAGGCAGGACTGAGTCAGGTCGCGACCGTTCAGGGGAGATGGCGACGCCTTCTGGGCGGCTTGGCGGGCCTCGGCCAGTTTGCCCTGGCCGAGAAGAATGGCGGCGGTTTGCATGGCCGCATATTCCGAGCCGGCATCGAGGCGGACAAAGTCCATGGCGCGCTGGGTCTGGCCTAGCTGAACAAACGGGCCGGAGCAGGACCGGAGCTGGTAGTTGCCGGGATCCAAGGCGAGGGCGGAGTCGCACTCGCGCGCGGCATCGTCCAACAATCCCGCATAGCGCAGAACATAGGCCAACGCGAAGTGGGCCATCGCGCTGGACGGGCGGCGCTTCACCAGGGCTGAGGCTTGAGCGTAGGCGTGGGCAGTGTCGCCGGTATCGGTCTGGCGGGCAATCAACCAGGCAGAGGCGGAAATCAAGTTTGGATTGAGGGCCAGGGCTCGTTCTGTGGCCGCGTCGGATCGCCTTAGCATCGACTCCCCGCCGTCGCCGTAGGCGGCGCTGTAATAGTAACGGAGGCCCAAGGCGTCCCAGACGGGTGCGTAGCTGGGATCGATGCCGACGGCGCGCTCCAGCATGGCGATCGCCTCCTTGTTGGGGGCGACGTCATGAGGAAGGGCGATGCTGCGCAGATATAGGCCGTAGGCCTCTTCGCTTTTGGGGCGAGTGCTGGCTTCGTCGGAGACTGACAATCCTCCGAGCACTGGGACCAGGCCTTGCCGAACTCGCGAGGTGATTTGCTCGCGCATCGCAATCTTGTCCGATGAAGCGACGCGGAGGGTGTCCCGCCAGATGCTGCGGTTATTGGCAACATCGACCGCTTCGAGCGTGACCTCGAGTTGATTACCGTCTGTGAGGTAGTGTCCGGTCACGATGGAGGTCACGCCCATCTCGCGGCCGGCCTGCTGCAAGTCCACGTTCAGACCGCCGTACTTGCTGGTGGTGGCGAAGGGACGGATGGAGAACGACGGCACATAGCTCAGGGCAGTGGCAATTTCATCGGGCAAGGCGAGTTGCAGGAAATCGATAGTTTTGTCAGAGCCGACATTCTGGAAGGGCAGGACTGCGATGGCTTTGGAGCTTGTGGCGTCCCCGGGAGCGACGGCGGGCCGGCGAGACTGCCAGAAGAAGAGGGCGACCACGATGGCGGCGATCACGGCAACTGCCGCGGCAATACCCCACCATTTCTTGTGAGAAGGGCGCGCCGGCTCCATCACGGCGACCGACTTGCCGGTTTCGGTGTCGCGCTTCAGGCGTTGTAAATCAGTGCGAAGGTCGGAGGCGTGCTGGTAGCGCAGGCTGCGATCTTTTTCCAGACACTTGTGGATGATGCGTTCCAGTTCGGCTGGCAGGTCGGGATTCAGGCGCACTGGGGAGGTCGGTGCTGCGTCGAGAATCGCTTTGAAGATGACTGCGGAACTCTCACCGCGGAAGGGCGGAATGCGCGTCGTCATTTCGTAGAGCACGGCGCCGAAGGAGAACAAATCGCTGCGTCCATCGATTTCTTTGGCGCGCGCCTGCTCGGGAGACATGTAGGCCGCGGTGCCGAGCGTGGAGCCGTGGCTGGTAAGGTGCTGACTGTCGATGGTCGCCGTGAGGCCGTGGGTGGATGCGCTGTGGCTGGAGGAACTGGTGGTGGGCACAACCTTGGCCACGCCAAAGTCGAGGATCTTGGCGTGACCTCGCTTGGTGACGAAGATGTTGGCCGGCTTAATGTCGCGGTGGACGATGCCGGCGGAGTGAGCGGCGTCGAGGGCATCGGCGATTTCGATGGACAGGGACAACACGGTATCGGTTTCGAGAGGAGGCCCGGCAATCAAGTGCTTCAGCGTAACGCCGTCGAGAAACTCCATGGCGATGAAGGCCTGGCCGTCCTGCTCGCCGATATCGTAGATGGTGCAGATGTTGGGATGATTGAGAGCGGAGGCGGCCTGGGCCTCGCGCTGGAAGCGGGCCAGGGCTTGCGGGTCGCGGGCAACGTCATCGGGGAGGAATTTTAGGGCTACGAAGCGATGCAGGCGCGCGTCTTCCGCTTTGTACACGACTCCCATGCCACCGCCGCCGAGATTTTCGACGATGCGGTAGTGCGAAATAGTTTGGCCGATCACTTGAAATGCTGGCTCCGCATGGCCAGGGTAGAGGGCTGATCCAGATTAGGGGTGAAGCTGAGGCAAGTCAATGGATTGCAGGCACTGCGGACCAAAATCAAACTAACGTACCTGATTCTCCAACAGGACGGGTTGTGGCGGCGCGCCAGTATAATTACGATGGTTGCAGTGATTTGCGGTTTTGCCGTTGCACAACGCGAACCAGATGACTTCCCCCATGAACCAGGCCCCTCCCGGTAGTCCCCGGCGCTCCCGCCCTCCGCAGAATCTGGAGCGCGAAGAATCTCAGTTATGGCGATGGATTCTCTTGTTCATGGTGCTGCTGGCCGCGGGCTTTGCCGCGCTGGCCTGGGAGCGGCTGGAGAGCCTGCCTTACCATTTAGGCCCGGCGGCGTTGGGTGTGCTGGTTTTGTCGGTGCTGCTGGCAGTCTATGCCTATGGGCGGCGGCGGGAAGTGGTGGAACTCAAGGCGTTGCTGCAGGATTTGCAGGAACATGTGGGCGCGGCGCCCTCCGAGGAGCAACTCGACCATCTCAGCGACATGATTGCGCGCTCGCAGCGCAGCTTCAAGGAGTTGATTGACTCGTTCGAGGATGCCGCCTGCGCCGTGTCACTGGACGGCACTTTGCGCACGGTCAACAAACGCGTTAGCGAACTGGTGGGGTTGCCTTACACCGACATCGTAGGAAAGAAGTTCTTCGACTTCATCGAAGAACCGGCGCGGAGCAGCGTGGAAGCGGGGCTGGCGCGCTTTCTGGATAAGAGGCACTGGGCGGGCACGATCCGGGTGCGCATCAAGAACAACGCGCGGCCACTCTACTTCGATTGCGTACTGAATGCGATCGTCAAGGGCGGAGAGGTGGTTGGAGCCAGCGTGCTGGGCCGGGATGTGACCGGACAGCACGAAAAAGAATTACGCTTCACCGAACTGTTCGAGACGCTGCAGGAAGGCGCGTATTTCAGCACGCCCGAGGGCAGGCTGCTGGATGCGAATCCTGCGCTGGTGAGCATTCTGGGTTACGCGACGAAGGAAGAGTTACTGGCGCTCGAACCCATCGGCCTGAATGTCAATCCCAAGGAACCACCTGTGCTGGGGCGGGCGCCCGATGATCGCGGCGGGGTGCGCGCCAGAGAGATCACGCTGCGCAAGAAAGATGGAAATCCTGCGGTCTTCCTGGAATCCTCGCGCGCCGTCTGGGATGCTTCAGGCAACCTGATCCGTTACCAGGGAACGCTGGTCGACGTTACAGAACGGCGAAAACTGGAGCGGCAACTGCTGCAGCAGGAGGAGTTCCGCCGTCGCTTGCTGGAGAGCTTCCCGGACCTGATTCTGGTAGTCGATCTCGAGGAGCGCTACACCTTCGTGAGCTCGCGCGTGCGCGACCTGCTGGGCTATCAGCCGGACGACCTGTTGGGGAAAAAGATCTCCGACATACAGGATCACTCCTCCGAACTGGCGATCCTCTACAAGGATGTTGCATCCGGGACCAGGCTTTTTGGATCGGCGGAATATGGCGCGCGAAACCGCGATGGCAGCTGGCGCACGATGCGGGCCTCGGCCAGCCAGCTTTTTGACGCCGATGGGAAGCTGGGAGGCGTGATCATTTCGGTGCGTGACATTACGACGGAGAAGAAACTGGAGCAGCAGATCGTCCAGAGCGAACGCCTGGCCGCCATGGGCGCGATGATTGGCGGCGTCGCCCACGAACTCAATAATCCGCTGACCAGCATTCTGGGGGTCAGCGAACTTCTGCAAGACAGCCAGACCACGGACGCCGCGCGCAAACAGATTGGGATCCTGCAGCAGCAGGCACGCCGGGCGGCGGAGATTGTCCACAACCTGACATATTTTTCTAGGCCGCCGGCGCCGGGGAAGACTCCGGTCAATCTTGGGGAGGTGGTGGAGCGCACGCTCAATCTGCACGCCTACTCGCTGCGGAAAAACAACATCACCGTGGATTTTCTCCGCGAGCCAAGTCTGCCTTACGTGCAAGGCGACCCGCACCAATTGATGCAAGTATTTCTGAACCTGATCTTGAATGCAGAGCAGGCCATCCGCGAAGCCCGCGACCGGGGAACATTGCGCATTCGCCTGGGAAATACCGACGAGTCAGTTTGGGCAAGCTTTCAGGATGATGGGCCGGGAATCCCGGGAGACGTTTTGGGCAGCATTTTCGATCCCTTCTACACGACGAAGCGGCCGGGGCGCGGAACCGGTCTGGGTCTGAGCATCTGCAAGTCGGTGATGAAGGAACACAACGGAACTATTGAAGCCGCCAACGCGCCGGGCGGTGGAGCGGTGTTTACGGTGACGCTGCGCGCGACGGCATCTGCGAGCTAGTGCGGCTTCCGGTTGCTGGCTTCCGGCGCCCGGCTTCCGGAGAAGCTTGATCGCTTACGTTTGAATCCGGAAGCCGGACAGCGGAAGCCGGAAGCCGATCTAGTCTCTCTCCACCGCCATGGCTACCGCGTTGCCGCCGCCCAGGCACAGCGCAGCGATTCCGCGCTTCACGTTGCGGCGGGTCATTTCATAGATCAGAGTGACGAGCACGCGCGCGCCGCTGGCTCCGATGGGATGTCCGATGGCGACCGCGCCGCCATTCACGTTGACTTTATTGGGATCGAGGCCGAGTTCACGCATCACGCCCAGCGCCTGCACCGAGAAAGCTTCGTTGAGTTCGTAGAGATCGACGTCGTCGGCCTTCCAGCCAGTTTTCTCCCAGATCTTGCGCACTGCGTCCACGGGGGCCATCATGACCCACTTGGGCTCGACGCCGCTGGTGGCCTGCGCCAGGATACGGACGATGGGCTGTGCGTTGAGTTCCTTCGCCCGCCTGGCGCTGGTCACGACCACGGCTGCGGCACCGTCGTTGACTCCGGGGGCGTTGCCGGCGGTTACGGTTCCATCCTTCTTGAATGCGGGCTTGAGCGCGCGCAGCGTTTCTATCGTAGTGTCCTCGCGCGGGCACTCATCCTTCTCGAAGAATACCGGGGGCGCACCCTTTTTCTTCGATGGAATTTCTACGGGCACGATCTGCGACTTGAAGCGGCACTCCTTGATGGCGGAGACGGCCTTGCGATGTGAGTGCACGGCAAACTCATCCTGCTCTTCGCGGGTGATGCCATACTTCTCCGCGACGTTCTCGCCGGTGATGCCCATGTGGTAGTCGTTGTAAATGTCCCAGAGTCCGTCGTGCACCATGGAATCGATCACCTGGCCATTGCCGAGGCGGTATCCCTTGCGCGCCTGGGGCAGAAGGTAAGGAGCGTTGGTCATCGATTCCATGCCGCCGGCGACGACGATGGAACTGTTTCCGGTCTGCACCGCTTGCGCGGCGAGAGCGACGGCTTTCAATCCGGAGCCACAAACTTTGTTTATTGTCATGGCACCTGTGGCGGGAGACAATCCGCCGAAGATTGCCGCCTGCCGCGCCGGATTTTGACCGAGTCCGGCGGGAAGGACGTTGCCCATGATGCACTCGTCGATCTGATCGGAAGACAATCCCGCGCGCTTCACCGCCTCTCGTACCACGACCGCGCCCAACTGCGGCGCACTCAAATCGGTGAGACTGCCCTGAAATTTTCCTACTGGAGTACGACAACCAGAAATGATGACAACATCCTCGAAAGCCGCCATAGATCATGCTCCCGCGAAGATTTCGCAACCTCATTATAGATGCAGCAGGGGAAGAAAATGATGAACTTCTGCGAACGGCCGCTTCGCGGTTCGATCAGCTGCATCGGGCTGTGGCACACATGCGCGGCCCGATCACCGCTGCCTCTTCATCGCGCGCGATGGCACGCGCGCGACGGATTTTGACGGAGCGAGGTGAAATTTTCTTCTTGACTCTTCCTCTCTCAGTGACTTTGGTTCAACACCGCCCGTTCCCTCCATGCATTTTTTTCTTGACTTCATTTTTCATTGACTCTATACAATCAATAAGTTGCAACAAAACATCGTTGCAGATTTTTCCATGAAAAATGGAAGGGAGAATAGAACCAATGGCAACGAAGAAAAAGGCAAAGAAGAAAAAGAAGCATTAAGAAAGTCAGTACGAAGTCGACAAAGGGGACGCCGAAAGCGTCCCCTGAGTTTTTGCGCAGAAATTTTGCTGTGGGCGAAGAGCCTCAGCTCTTAGCCAGATTCGGAACTCGTTTTTCCCGCGCCGGACATAATCCCCGGAACGCGCAAAAGTTGCAGTGGTAGTCGACCTTAGGCTCGAAGTTTCCTTCCGCGATACCGCGAGCCACCGCCAGCACCCGCTCACGCGCCTCGGCCAGTTGAAACTCCGCGCGTTTCGAGGAAACCGGGACGTTGCCTTCAAGATTGTGAAAGACGAGCGAGCCCACGCGGTATCCCCACTTCTCGTGGGCGGCCATGGCATAGATCGAAAGTTGCAGACTCTCGTCGGCATCTTCCTGCGAGCGGGCCTTGCCGGTCTTGTAGTCCACGATGGCAACGCTGCCGTCGGGAGTGCGATCGATGCGATCGATTCTTCCGGCAACCTTGGTGCCGGCGATCTGCACGTCAAACCATTCTTCGGTGTGCAGAACGTCGGGCGGAGGGGTTGAGCGCGTGCCGGCCAGGAAATCCTGCAACTGCTGCAGGCCCTGCTTCAAATACAAGTCGCGCTGGTAGTCATCCTGGATGGGCGTCGCGGCCAGGTCGTCCTGAAAAAGCTGGATCAACTCATCATGCGTCTTCGTCCTGCCCAGGCGCACGGAGTCATAGTAGGTGCGGAGAACGCGATGCATGACCGCACCGTACTGCATGGCGGCGTGGACCTGCCGCGACAGCTTCCATTCCCGTTCAAACTTGAACTGCAAGGGGCAAGTCTCATAGCTCTCGACTGCCGAAGCGCTCAAGCGCGCGCCCAGCCCCTCCATGGGCGGAAGCTCAAGCCACGCGGGCAGCCGGGAGCCCTCAGGATAGGCCGGGTCGGCAGCCGCAGCAATCTCGATCAACTCGGGCTGCGAAGGCAGCGCCGGACGCGCACGAAGCCAAGGTTGCAGTCCGTGATTGCCGATGAGTTCGCGCATGATTCCCGCGGGCGTTTTGTCGCGGCCGATTCCCTGCTTGCCGTAGATGTGCAACGAGTCCTTCGCCCGGGTCATGGCTACATAGAAGAGGCGGCGCTCTTCCTGATCATTGAGGGTCTTGTCATCGCCAGCGGCGGCTGAGTCGGGGTCGCGCAACTCGCGGGGGAACTCCACCAGCGTTTCGCGGTAACTGGTGGGGAATGAGCCACTGGTTGCGCGCAGGATGAAGACGTGAGAAAACTCGAGTCCCTTGGCCCCGTGCGCGGTCATCAAGCGCACAGCGTCTTCGTCCTCTTTCGATGCCATGGGAATCACGCCGCCGGCCTCGCGGACATAGTTCAGGTATTCGACCCACTCCCCCAGTTCTTTCGTTTTCGTGGTCTTCTTGCCTTCCCAGTCGGCGGCGAACTTCAGAACCGCCTGCAGGATGGGGGAGTTGAGATTGAGTTGGAATTGCTTTCCGATTAGCTGAAGAGCGGCGCGGGCTTTGGCCTGCTTGCGATTGACTTCGTCGCGCGCCTGGCGCACGGCCTGCAGCACGGCCGCGCCGCCGGCCACGGTGTCCAGCACGGAAGCCAGCGGAGTCACGACTCCCTCTTTCGATTCCCTCGCAATCGCACGCAGCGCATCCCGAAGTTCCAGGGGATCTACATTGAATTGCGGGAGCGCGGCCACGCGAAAAAGATTGGGATCGGACGCCATGTCGACCACGGCTGCGACACAGGCAAACAAATCCCGCACCTCGGGCGTATCGCTCACGTCCATGTTCTCGATGGAGAATGGGATATCATGCTCGGCCAATTGCTGGACGACGTTATCGCGGTGACCGTGCGAGCGGTACAGGACGCCGAAGTCTTTCCACTTGCAGCGGGAGTGCGGCCTGGTCTCCTCAATGAGGCGTACGACGTCGGGCGCCTCCGCGTCCTTGGCGGCAAAAGAGATGGCTTCCACGGGGAAGGTGGGCAGCGTTTTGCCTTCTTTTTTCGCGTCCTCTTCGCGCGCAGACTGCAGAGGCGTGCGGCGATAGGCGGGGGAGCCGCGCTCAGTGGCGGCAAACACCGGAGGGTTCTTGTCGACCACGGCAAAGGCACACTGCAGAATCGGAGTGGTCGAGCGGCGGTTCTGGCCGAGCACAACCAGCCCGGTCTGAGGGAAATGCCGGCGGAACAATTGAAACGCGGCGCTGGAAGCGCCACGGAAACGGTAGATGGCCTGGTCGGGATCGCCCACGGCGAAGACGTTTCCTTGAGAACCTGCCAGTGCTGCCAGGACCTCGATCTGGGCGAAGTTGGCGTCCTGAAATTCGTCGACCAGAATGAAGCGGGCGCGGGCTTGCTCCTCAGCTAGAAAACTTTCATCGGTTGTAAGCAGATCGTGGGCGCGCGTGATCATGTGGCCAAATGTGCCCAGACCGTCTTCGCGCAGCCAGCGCTCGGTGGTGGCGAAGACGCGGGCAATTTCCTGGCAGCGTCCGATCACCTCGTCGTCGCTCAACTGATCTTTCGATTTCGCAACCCGGGGGACGGCCGATTCGCGGCGCTCCAGGCGTTGAACGTAGTCCGCATATTTTTCCGGCGTGACCAGTTCGTCGTGGCAGCGTCTGAGAAAGTCGAGCAGATCGCGGAGAAACTGTCCTACATTGGCGGCCCGGATGTAATGCTGCAGGCGAAGTTCGTGAACTCGCCTGCGCAAGTAGATCCAGAGATCGCAGTCATCGAGCACACCAAAATCTTTTTCAGCGCGCTTCAGCAGGCCGAAGCAATAGTCGTGGAAGGTCGCGGCACGAATCTCTTTGCCCAGGAGCGCGCCCACGCGATCGCGCATCTCTCCGGCTGCGGCCACGGTGTAGGTGAGGGCAAGGACTTCCTCGGGCTTGGCGTGTCCCTGCTGGATGAGGCGGGCAATGCGGTGGATGAGGACCGACGTTTTCCCGGTGCCCGCCCCCGCCACAACCAGCATTGGACCGTGCGTGTGTTCAATCGCTTCGAGCTGGCGATCGTCGGGAGCGAACGGGGCGGGATGAGATGGTTTGGAGACAGCCATTGCGGCTCAGAATACCACTCTGGGCAGCAGGCCGCAGGAAGCAAGTCCGCCACGGGCCGAAGAGTGTGTGTGAGAACTATTCTTTCGCCCCTTTGGGGCTTGCTCCCTTTCCCACTTTTTCACCCACGGCTTGCGCCGTGGGCTGCATTCTGACGCCGCTGCGCGGCTAGCATCGGCAACGCAACTGAGAGCCGCGCCCTTCCAAGGCTATTGAGTAAACCGGATTCAGAGTGAGAGCAGCGCGGAGGCCACGATCGCTGTGGCCGCTATTGCGGCGGTCTCGGCGCGGAGAATCGTGTTGCCGAGCGAGGCCGGAATCCATCCGGCTTCGTGAAATGATTTCAGTTCGTCGTCGGTCCAGCCGCCCTCGGGACCGACTGCCAGAACAATGCCATCGATTGCATTGGCGGGTTTCACAACGTCGAGCAACAGCGTTTGCTCTTCCGATTCTGCCAGAACGATCCGCGAGGCTGCGGGGATGTTTAGCGCTTCGGCGAGCTTGATGGGCGCCGCAACTTCTGGAGGAGTGGAGCGGCGTGATTGTTCTGACGCTTGCCGGGCGATGCGCTGCCAACGTTCAACCCGTTTCGCTGAAGCGGCGACCAGATGAGAATCCGTGCGGCGCGCGATCAGGGGAACGATCCGCGAGACGCCGAGCTCGGTGCACTTCTCGATCGCCCACTCCATATGATCGAACTTGAAGACCGCGAGGAGCAGCGTGATCTCGGCCGGAGCCGCCGTGGAAACTTCTTCGTCGCCTAGCTCGAACTCAACGCGGTCGCTTTGTATGAGAACAATTCGCCCCCGGCGGACGGTTTCGCCCGCGGCAATATCGTAATCCTGTCCGACGCGAGCCCGGAGCACGCGCACCAGATGGTCCGCGTGCTCTCCGAGGAGAGCGGCGCGACCTCCGGAGACTTCGTCGGCGATGAAGCGGCGGCGGGTCATTGACTTCAGTTGTCAGTTCCAGTTGCCAGTTCCCAGTAAGAGCCCTTACCTACGGCTTCAGGGCGACCTTTGGAAACCAGTAAGCGATGAAAAGGCAAGAAGCCTAGGGCTGGCAACTGGAAACTGGCGACGGGCAACTGTTTCAACCGAACATATCCTTCATTTTGCCCAGCAGCGCGCGCATCATGGGCTGATTATCCACCTTGGCCGTAGTTTCCAGCTCCTGGAGCAGTTCCTTCTGGCGTTTGGTCAGCTTGCTCGGAATCTGTACCCGCACTTCTACGTAGAGATCACCCTTGCCGTGTCCATTGAGTACGGGCACGCCCTTGTTGCGAATACGAAACGTGGTGCCGGGCTGGGTGCCATCGGGGATCTTGAGAGTGTGCTCGCCTTCGAGGGTGGGGACGCGAATCTCCGCACCCATGGCGGCTTGCGTCACACTCAGCGGGACGGCACAGTGCAGATCATTGCCTTCCCGCTCAAAAAATGGATGCTCCTTCACGTGCAGCACGACGTAGAGATCGCCCGCGGGCCCTCCGAAGGGCCCCGCCTCGCCACCGCCGGCGAAGCGGATGCGCGTGCCGTCTTCGACACCGGCGGGAATCTTCGTGTCGACCGCGCGCTGGCGCAGAAGGCGGCCTTGGCCTTTGCACTTGGGGCAAGGATCGGTGATCACGTTGCCGGTGCCCTGGCAGGAAGGACAGGTGCGGGCGATGCTGAAAAAGCCTTGCTGGTAGCGCACCTGGCCGCGGCCAGCGCAGGAGCGGCAGGTGGTGGGACCTTTGCCGGGCGCGGTTCCCGAGCCATGACAATCGTCGCAGGCCTCGTGACGGCGAACCATCACGCGCGTCTCGGTGCCGAATGCAGCTTCTTCGAACTCGATGGCCAAGTCTTCGCGCAGATCGGCGCCGCGCTGAACCCGGCTGCGGCGACGTCCGCCACCACCGAAGGCATCGCCGAAACCGAAGAACTCGCCAAAGATGTCGCCGAAGTCCTGGAACGTTGTGGCATCGAAACCCGCACCCGGACTGGCTGCACCGCCGACTCCCGCGTGACCAAAGCGATCATAAAGCGAGCGCTTCTCCGAGTCAGCCAGGATCGCGTAGGCTTCGGTGACTTCCTTGAAGCGCTCTTCCGCGTCCGGATTATTGGGATTGCGGTCGGGATGGTATTGCATGGCGAGCTTGCGATAAGCGCTCTTCAACTCTCCATCGCTTACCGTGCGGCTCACGCCAAGCACTTCGTAATAGTCGCGTTTTGCGTTTGTGGCCAGAATCGGCGCCTTTCGTTTATGAGAGAACTTCGAAAACCCCAGGGGCTAAAGCCCGCAATGCTGTTGGACTTGGCGGGACGGCTAAAGCCGTGCCCTTCCCGAACCCTATTTTCCGGGATTCCTGGCTACCTTCACCATGGCAGGCCGCAGTAGCCGGTCTTTGAATTTGTAGCCGCGCTGCAACTCTTCGATCACCTGATGATCGGGAGCGTCGGTGGTCTCCACCATTTCAATGGCCTCGTGGAACCGAGGATCGAACGGTTCGCCCTTCGACACAATGGGATGCACCGAAAGCTTGGCCAGGGCGGACTGCAGCTGTTTGTAAATCAATTCCACCCCGTTGCGGAGTTCGGCGGCCTCCGACTTCGCTTGCAGGGCGCGCTCCAGGCTATCGACTACCGGCAACAGAGACTTGATGGCGTCGGCCACGGCGTAGTCGCGATACTCCTGTTGCTCTTTGGTCGCCCGCTTGCGCGCGTTATCGAATTCGGCCTGAGCCCGCGCCAGGCGATCCAGTAAAGTGTCGCGTTCGGCTTTCAGCTTTTGAAAATCTGATTCCTGGACAGCAGGTTCCGCACTTGCGACGCTCTGGGACGCGCTTTCGGATCCGCCGTCCGATGGCGGCAGTTCGTGATCCAAATCCAGCGCGACTTTATCTACTTCTGATCTACCGTTTCCTTTACCCATAAAAGCTGTATTACTCCGATTCGTTCAGTATCTTGTCGAAGAGGCGCGCGATGTAGGAGACCGCGGTGATGGTGTGCTGATAATCCATGCGCGTAGGACCGATCACGGCCAGGGATCCGAACATGTCGGTGCCCGAGCGCGCCGGAGCGCCGATCAACACAAAATTCTGCATGGAGGGCAGCGCATCATCGAGGCCGATCACCACCCGGACGGCTTCCTGCTTCACGTTGAGGTAGGCGCCGAGAAGTTGCGCCACTTTCTCTTTCTCTTCCAGAGTCTTCAGCATCTCCTGCAGGCGCTGGCGATCTTCCTGTCCGGTGACCAGGTTGGCGGCCCCTTCCACGAAAACGACCTGCGTACCGGCTTCGGCGGCGAGCGCGCCTTGCTTGTAGAGTTGCTCGATGGAATTCATCAGGCGGTCGTACTCGCTGCGTTCCTGCTCGATTCTTCGGGAAAGTTCGGCGCGCATGGACTCCATGGTCCAGCCACGAAAATTCTCGTTGATGTAGCGGGCGGCGAGGTCGAGCTCTGTCTGCGGCAGATCAAGCCTTAAAACGCGATCGCGCACCAGGCCGGAACGCGTCACCAGAACCGCTAAGACTTTCTGGTCGCCAAGGCGAGAGAAGTAAACATGCTCAAGCGCGTTGCGGGCCCCGCTAGTGGCGACCGTCACACCGACGTTGCGTGAAATCAGCGACAGCACATGCGAGGTGCGCTCCATGAATTCCTGCACATCGCTGATGCCGGCCAGCGAGTCGGAAATCATGCTCTCTTCTTGCGGCGCCAGCCGCGCCGTGCCCGTAATTTGCTCGACGTAGTAACGGTAGGCGTCGGGAGTGGGTATGCGTCCCGACGACGTGTGCGTCTGCTCGAGAAAGCCTGCGTCGGAAAGGTCGGCCATCACATTGCGAATCGTCGCCGGACTCAGACCCTCGCGATTGGAGCGCGCTAACGTGCGCGAGCCGACTGGCTCGCCCGTGGAAATGAAAGTCTCCACAATGGCGGTCAGGACTTCGCGTTCGCGCTTGCCGATATTGGGCTCAGATGGCATTGGTCGCAAGACTAGTTTATCTTGACTCGAGGTTAGGGGGAGACAGCACGCTCCAACTTGTTCATCAACTATTTTAAATGCAAAAGGTTAGGTTTTGGATGAAAGTTGGGGGTCTGGGGGATTCTGGGGGCTCGGGGAGCACCTCGAGAAAAAGCTTTTAGTCGCAGAGGTCGCAGAGAAAGGCCGCCGAGGACGCTGAGAAAGCCGAGATGAAATCCAAGCCGCACGTCGCTGTCGTCGGGGGCGGGGCCTTTGGCGGGTGGGCTGCGCTTCATCTGCTGGAGCGCGGAGCCCGCGTGACTTTGCTCGACGCATGGGGTCCGGGCAACTCGCGTGCGTCTTCTGGGGGCGAAACCCGTATTATGCGGGGCACCTACGGGCCCGACCAGCCCTACACCGAATTGGCTGCCCGCGCGCTTGGGCTGTGGCAGAAATATGAGCGCCGCTGGAAGAAGCAGTTTCTGCATCGTACTTGTGTTCTGTGGATGGTCAGCAGTCGCGATGACGCTTACGAGCGTGGCTCGCTCGCGGTGCTGCGCGAAGCCGGGATCGATTTTGAGGAGTTGTCGGAGGCACAGATGAGGAAACGCTGGCCGCAGATCAACTTTGACGATGTCCACTGGGGAATCTATGAACCGGAGTGCGGATACCTCGACGCCCGTGCTAGTTGCCAGGCTGTGGTCGATGCATTTGTCGCTGGCGGCGGCGCTTATAAGCAGGTCGCGGTTTTGCCTGACGGTTTGGAGAACGCGCCTCTGCGCGGCTTGAGGCTCTGCCACGGCTCGCGGGTTAAGGCCGATCACTACGTCTTCGCTTGTGGGCCGTGGCTGGGCAAATTGTTTCCTGAAACTATAGGCAGCCTCATCCGCGCGACCAAGCAGGATATCTTTTTCTTTGGGCCGCCCGCGGGTGACGCGCGCTTTACCGATGCGCATCTTCCGGTGTGGGGCGACCACGGCAAACGCTTTTTCTACGGCATACCGGGCAGCGACCGCCGCGGATTCAAAGTCGCCGATGACACACGCGGGACGGCCTTTGATCCAACCTCGGGGGAGCGAGTCGTCAGCCCGGCCACCCTAAAGCGGGTTCGCGAATACGTCGCTTTCCGGTTTCCCGCGATGAAAGACGCTCCACTGATCGAGACGCGCGTCTGCCAGTACGAGCAGACTCCCGACAGCCACTTCATCGTGGATCGCCATCCTCGAATGGAGAACATCTGGCTGCTCGGCGGCGGATCGGGGCACGGGTTCAAGCATGGGCCGGCGCTGGGAGAGATGATGGCGGAGTTGATTCTGAAGGATGGCGAAGCCAATGCGGTCTGGCGGCTGTCGCGGTTCAAGAAAGCAAGAAAAAGCTAGAAGCCCTTTCTCCATCTCTTGAGCCGTTGCGAATCATTCAAATGCTTTACCTTCCGAAGAGCAATCGCTCTAGTACTGGACCGAGGGCCAATGCAGGGAGATAGCTTAGAGCCACGATCGTTATCAAGCAGGCCGTGAGTAGGACCCCGAACAAAAGAGAATGGGTCGGAAGAGTTCCCGAAGAGGAAGGTGTGCTTCGTTGACGACCAAATAAAGCAGCGAATGCCAGCGCAGGAATCGCCAAACCAAACCGACCCACCATCATCGCTAGTGCTGTAGTGAGGTTGTAAAACGGAGTGTTCGCATTCAGGCCGGCAAAGCTTTGGCCCATTGTTGGCGAAGCAGGAAGTATAAGCAAACAAGATCTCGGTGAAACCATGCGGGCCGGAGTTGACCGTCAAGCCGGACAGTCCCAGCCTGGTGCTCACAGCAAGCGCGGTAAGTGGGAGGATGACGAGCGGCGCAGCCAAAGCGTACAGCATCATCATTTTGTTCTCCGCGGGCCCTATCTTCTTTCCCAGGTATTCAGGGGTGCGCCCAACCATGAGTCCGGCTAGAAAGACAGCAATGGCCGCAGCCATAACCATGCTGTAAAGGCCAGTGCCTAGTCCTCCGAATACGAGCTCTCCGAGAAGCAGGTTCACCAGCAAGACCATGCCGCCGAGCGAGGTGTAGCTGTCGTGCATGGAGTTATTTGATCCCGTGGCCGTGTTGGATGTGACGACAGCTGTGAGGGTCGAGCCGCCGATGCCGAAACGCACCTCCTTGCCTTCCATGTTCGCAGCAGACTCGAGGCGGCCATCTCTTACATCCACGCTCCCAACGTGCGGAACTCCTCTTTGTTCAAAGTGATGCACGAAGACCAGCCCGCAGCCGAAGAGAAACAGCATTACGCAATAAAGAAGCCATCCCTGGCGAGGCTGGCCAACCATTCTGCCGAAGGTGTTGGTGAATGCCGCAGGCAGGAGGACGATGGCCAAGATTTCGAGAAAGTTTGTAAGCGGTGTGGGGTTCTCATAGGGATGAGCGCCATTCGCGTTAAAGAAGCCGCCGCCATTCGTGCCGAGATTCTTGATGATCTCCAATGCGGCTACCGGACCCTGCGGTATGACTTGCTGGGTGCCCTGAACAGTAGTGGCGACCGCATAGTGGTGGAAGTTCATGGGAACGCCCTGCCAGACGAGCAGCACGGCGCCGATCAACGCTCCTGGCAGCAAAACCCAGAGCAGGGCGCGTGTCAGATCGACCCAAAAGTTGCCGAGCGTGTCGGAGCATTGCCTGGCGAGACCACGGATGAAGGCAATCCCCGCGGCTAACCCTGCAGCGCCGGCCAGGAAGTTCTGCCCGCAGAGTCCCACCATCTGGCTGAAATAAGTCATCGTATTCTCGCCAGCGTAAGCTTGCCAGGTAGTGGTGGTCGAGAAACTGATCGCCGTATTCAGAGCCAGGTCAGAGGATAACTGCGTGGTGTGGTAATGGGGAAAGAACCAGGGAAGAAACTGCTGCAATCTGAGAATGGCATACAACAAGAGCGTGCCGGCCAAGCCAAAGAGTAGGAAACAGATGGCATACTGCTTGCCGGTCATCTCCACATGGGGATCAACCGCAGTGATGCGATAGATCAGCCGCTCAACCGGGAGACAAAAACGATCAAGTATGGTGCGTTGACCGGAAAAGACCCGTTCCATGTACCCACCCAGGGGCTTTACGAGGGTGGAGACGATGGCCACAAACAACACGTATTGCACTGCGCTGTAGAAATCCACCAGCCCTACTTATGAGCAAGGCCGACCACGAGGCCGTTACGCAATAGAAACACTTTCTAATTCGGGCGTTGCCTACTGAATCGAAATCACGCTGGCGCTCTCGCCGGCCTTGATCTCCGCTACCCGCGCCATCACCTTTCGCGCAAACTCGAAGATCGATTTGGCGTGGGGCGAATTCTCGCCCTCGAGCACGACCGGCTTGCCGCCGTCGCCGGCCTTGCGTACTTCGGCGTCGAGCGCAATGTTTCCGAGAAACGGCACGCTGAACTGCTGCGCCATCCTCTCGGCGCCGCCGCGCGAGAAGATATCGATCTCGTGGCTGCAGTGTGGACACACGAAATAGCTCATGTTCTCAACCACGCCCACCAGATCCACCTTCATCTGGCGGAACATTTCGATGGCCTTTCGCGCGTCCTGCAGGGAAACGTCGGATGGGGTCGAAACCACGACCGCGCCCGTGAGCGGCACGGACTGCACCAGCGACAGCGCGATGTCGCCCGTGCCCGGCGGCAGGTCGACGATCATGTAATCGAGATGTCCCCACTCCACCAGTCCCAGGAACTGCTTCACGATCTGGTGCAGCATGGGACCGCGCCAGATGATGGGCTTGTCGCCGGGATTGAGGAAGCCCACAGAGATCACTTTCAGGCCAAAGGCCTGCAGCGGCTCGATGCGGTTTTCGCCGACCATCTTCGGCTGACCGCTCACGCCCAGCATCAGCGGGACGTTCGGCCCGTAGACATCGGCGTCGAGCAGGCCGACCTTGTGTCCCATCTTGGCGAGCGCGACCGCCAGGTTCACCGACAGCGTAGTTTTGCCCACACCGCCCTTGCCCGAACCCACGGCAATGATGGCATCGACTCCCGGCAACGGTTGCGGCCCCGGCGCGGCTTGCCCGGGTTGATGAGGCATATGTGCGTTCAAAGGATCACGCTCCAAGGATGAATTGCGATGATGCGGCAGAACCCAAGCCTCGATTATACAGGGCAATGACGAGAGCAGAGCTACCTCCGCGCCTCCGCGGCCCTTCTCCGCGAACTCCGCGATCATGTTGTGTGCTGGGAGCCAGCAGAAAGCTTGAATCGCAGAGGGCGCTGAGAACGGACGCGCGGAGGACGCGGAGAAAGCTCAGTACCCTTCGCCTTCCAACCGCACCTTTCCTCGAAACATGCGAAACAGCAGCGTGAAGTACGCAAGAGCCAGAATCAGCCCCAAGCTCCACCAGGTCAAGCCTACGCTCAACCCGTGCCGTCCGGCGGCGGTGTTGTAGATGGTCAGGCTGTAGGCCGGATTCGTGCTCGCAGGCAATACCACGGGATAGAGCGCAAATGCTGCGCCGACCAGCATTCCCACGATGTAAAGCGCCGAGCCGACGAAGGCAAGTTTGTCTTGCTCTTTGCGGATGGCATAGATCATCACAGCCAGGCTGCCGAACACAATCACGGGAATCAGAAAGCCGATAGCGTGGTGTTTGTAGTTCTCGAGAACCGCGGGCTGCACGTAGCAAGTCGCTATCAGACCGACGATGGTCAAGATCAGTTGCAGCGGCCAGGCCCAGAGCGCGATGTTGCGGGTGCGGCGGTTCAATTCGCTGTCCGTTTTGACCGCGATATAGAGTGAGCCGTGCGCGGTCAGCGTGACCAGCGCGATCACGCCGGTGAGCACCGTGTACCAGTCGAGGATTCCCGTATTTGTGCTCACACGGAAGTTGGTCCAGAGGGGCTCGAAGAAATAGCCGTCCGCGCCGAGAGGAACGCCGCGCACTACGTTGCCCAATGCCGCCCCGAAGAAGATGGCGAGCAGAATACTGGCAACGCAGAAGATCAAATCGAAGAATCCGACCCAGACCGGATTCTCCATGTGCGCGCGCAGTTCGATGCCAATGCCGCGCAGCATCAGCAGCCAGAGGACCATCATCAGCGGCAGGTAGAAGCCGCTGAAGCTGGAGGCGTAGAGCAGCGGGAAGGCGAAGTAGAGCGTGCCGCCGGCGGCGAGCAGCCAGACTTCATTGCCATCCCACACCGGACCAATGGCGCGGAGGATTCTTCGCCGCTCGTCGGTCGTCCGGGCCGCGCCCAGATAAATTGCGCCGGCGCCGATGTCGAAGCCGTCCAGCACCACGTAAGCCGCCACCATCGCGGCCACGATCATGAACCATAAGGTTTCCATAAGTCTTCTTCCTCGCCCTTCGTGTGTGGGGGCGAGACGCCCCCACGACAGCCGCCGGGACGGCGGCGCTACTTTACTGCTGCGAATACTCTAGTGTCCCGAACTAACCTCGGCGATCGGTCCCTGCTCAATTTCGCGGCGCACCAGAAACAGAAACAGAATTCCCAGCACCGTGTACATGCCTAAAAATCCCAGCAGCGTAAACATGCCATTCCCTGCCGACACCATCTTGGAATATCCCTCGGCCGTGCGCATCAGGCCGTAAACCAGCCAGGGCTGGCGGCCGAGTTCCGCAGTCATCCAGCCTGCGGTGTTGGCGATGTACGGGAATGGCAGGGACAGCAGCAGGATCCAGAGCATCCAGCGGGTGGAGAACAGTTTGCCGCGCCACAAGAGGAACGCTGCCAGCAGCATGATGGCGATAAAGACTGTCCCCAGCCCGACCATGATGTGGTAGCTGTAATAGAGCAGCGCGACGTTGTCTGGCCATGCGTCCTGAGGAAACGCGTCGAGGCCCTGCACGTTGGCCTTCCACGCCCGGTACGTCAAGAAGCTGAGTGCTTCGGGAACTTCCAGCGGATTGTCGATCTTGCGGTCATCCACATTTGGCTGGCCTAGGATGACGAGCGGCGCGCCCGGCCGACTCGCGAACAGCGCTTCCATTGCCGCCAGGGTGGCTGGTTGATTCTCGGCAATCATCCGCCCTTGACCATCGCCGGTCGGGAACAACTGCAGAACACTGAAGATCAACCCAGCGACCACGCCCACTCTCACGAAAATCCGCGCATGCGCTTCAAACTTCCCCCAGAGCAAGTAGAACGCACCTACGGATACCATGACAATCGCCCCCGTAATCACGGCCCCGCTCATGTTGTGCGCGTACTGCCACCAGGCCCAGGGATTGAGCACCAGTTCCCAGAAGCTGGAAAGCTGCACTGATCCATCGGCTGCTCTGGCGTAGCCCACGGGATGCTGCATCCACGCGTCGGTGGCGATGATGAAGAAGCCGGAGAGCCACGATCCCAGAAATACGGCCACGGCCGACCACCAGTGCGCCCGCGGGCTCAGCCGTTTCTCTCCGTAAAGAAACAAGCCTAGAAATGCCGACTCGAGAAAGAACGCAAACATGCCCTCCATGGCCAGGGTCTGGCCGATCACGCCCCCGGCAAAGCGCGAGAAGTGCGACCAGTTGGTGCCGAACTGAAATTCCATGGGGATGCCGGTAACCACCCCGAGCACGAAATTGATGCCGAAAATCCGCGCCCAGAAACGCGCCGCCTGATGGTAGATCTCATCGTTGCGGCGCAGGGCAAGCGTCTTGAGCACGACGATCAGCGGCGCCAGGCCCATGGTGAGCTGCGGAAAGAGGTAGTGGAAGGTGACGGTGAATGCGAAGTGAATGCGATGAACAAGGAGAGCACTATCCATACGAATCTCCCGGATGCTATGTAGCCTATCGGTGCCGCTTAAGATGGCGCGGCACCGATAACACCCGTCCCGTGGATTACCGTTTTGCCTTGCGGCGCCGCTCCAACTCGGTGCGCCGGATTTCGCGGCGCCGGCCGGCGTCGTCGTAGCGCCGCTGCTGCTCTTCGGTTTCCGGCACAACCGCCGCGACTTTCAAATGGTTGCCCTTGGCATCGATGGCCACAAACGTGAGGTAGGCCGACGCTACATGCTGGGCCGTATCGGCGATATAGTTCTCCACGAAAACCTTCACGCCAACTTCCACCGAAGTATGAAACACCCGGTTCACCGACGAGCGCAGAATCACCAGATCTCCCACCCTCACCGGCACGAGGAAATCAATGTGATCCACCGACGCAGTGACTGCGTAGCTTCGCGCATGGCGGTGAACGGCCATGGCGCCGGCCAGGTCGATCCAGTGCATCAGGCGGCCGCCCAGGAGTGCGCCCAGCGGGTTGGCATCATTGGGCAGAACCAGCTCCGCCATCTCCGATTGCGAATCCCGCACCGGCCGGGGCATCAGCATCTCTTCGTTCATAGTCGTCTTTCCTCTTTCCATTGGTCCTGCGTTTAACTTGTTCCCAGTAAACCTTAGCTGCATCAATTCCTGATCAGCTGGCAGCGGGCTGCAGCACTTCCTGCGGTTTCCTCTTCTCAAGATACGATGATAGAAAGCATTCCGCCATCCGCTGCACCCGGCGATCGCGATGTGGCTCTTCGCAGCGCGTGTTAGCTGCGTCGAACTCCAGCATGCCGTGCTCCGCGGGACGATGCCCGCGTTCGCAGACATAGCGAACCTGAACGCGTCCGCTGGTTCCATTCTTGCCGTCACTGCCAATGGACCTTGCGGCGAACCGGACCGAGTCCCACATCCGCTGCTGCGGCAATCGTGGACAAGTCTCCGCGTAGCCAAGGTTGCAGAATTCCTGCAATTCTTCCGGCGATGGAGTCTCGCCCTCATATCCGGGCGCAGTGCAATGGCCGCTCCAGCCACAGCCGAGCGGAAGCCTGGCCGCATGCGGCCAAGTACCTCCTTCCAACTTCTCGAGCGGCATGAAAAACGGACACGCCACTACCGAGCCTCCCACGGAACTATGAAATGTTCAGGTCAGCCCATTCTACTCACCGCAGCGAGCGCAAGCCAATGCCACGCCGATCCAGAAACGAAGGCGTCATTTGTAGTAACCTCATCTCAACTGAGAACTGCTTATGGACCGCATTGCCGCGCTCAATGACATTCTGACGCAAGATCCGAACGACACCTTCGCCCGCTACGGACTTGCGATGGAGTATTCGAAGCAGGGTGATTTCGACCGCGCCGTCGCCGAGTTTTCTCTGCTGCTGCAGAAGAATCCCGACTACACTCCTGGCTACTTCATGGCTGCCCAAACGCTGGCCCGCGCCGACCGAATCGCCGAAGCTAAGACGATGCTGACCGACGGCATCGCCTCGGCCCGCCGCACCGGGAACCTGCATGCGCAATCGGAGATGGAAGCCATGCTGGCAGAGCTGGGATAGAAATCTGTACTGAGTTATTTCGCCATCCGTTCCATCGCCCACTCCACCAGTTGCGGAAAAAGCTGATAAACCTTCACGGCAATGTGCATGGTCCAAGGCACAATCACTTCCCGCTTCTGCTTCAAGTAACCCTGCAACGTCGCTTGGGCGACGCGTTCGGCACTGATGCCGCGCGCTGACCCGACTCGTTTCACATCGTTGCCGCGCACCGCATTCTCGCTAAACGGTGTGCTAACACGTCCGGGGCAAACCGTCAGGACATGGATCCCTTCCTTCTTCAATTCCACCGCTGCCGCTTTTCCGATCGCATTCATAGCAAACTTGGTCGCGCTGTAGGCCGCATGAAATGGCACGGGAATGTGTCCCGCGACGCTCGAGACGTTGATGATGGTCCCTCCGCCTTGCTGACGCATCACAGGGATCACGGCTTGCATGGCCATCACCGCACCAAAGAAATTTGTGTCGAACATCTCCCGGCACGCGGCCATGTCCGTCTGCGCGACCGAATCCAGCAAGCCGTGGCCCGCATTGTTTATCCAAACATCGATTCTCTGGAAATGATGAATCGTCAGACCGATGGCGCGATCAATGTCTTCGCGATGTCGGACGTCGCAAGCCGTGGCCAGGGTTCGGTCGCCGTGACCTACGCGTCCCCGCGCCGCTTCCACGCGGCCCGCATCGCGCGACAGCATGACCACGCTCGATCCGTGATCGGCAAAGCCTTTGGCGAGCGCTTCACCGATGCCCATGGAAGCGCCCGTAACCACTACAATTTTCCCTGCAAGTTCCATAGCTGCGCTTTTATTCCTCTGCAACTTGTGAAGTCAAGAGCTGCGGTACAATCGAAACAGCGCGTACGTTTTGCGCCGACTCGTTCTTGCGTAGATCGTCGCGCTCACCACTGGAGACCGCTTGGCTGCCCTGATTCCCCTGTTTCCGCTCGACGTTGTGCTTTTCCCCGGCACTCCCCTGCCCTTGCACATTTTCGAGCCACGCTATAAGGAAATGATTGGCGAATGCCTGGCGCAGCAGCGCACGTTTGGCGTCGTGCGCGCTGTCGAGCAGGGGCTGGCCGAGGTGGGATGCACCGCCGAGATCGTCACGGTAGTGAAAGAATATCCCGACGGCCGCCTCGATCTAGTGACCGAGGGGCGCAGACGATTCGAAGTAGTGCGCGTCGACGAGGAACGTTCCTTCCTGCGCGCTGAAGTTCTGATGATCGATGACGAACCTGGTGCGCCGCCGGCGGAAGATACCTCGCGCGCGGTTCAGTTACACTCCGAGCTGCTGGCTATTGCCGGCGCCAAACAGGATCTGTCTGCGGCCGACCCTTCCCTGCTTTCTTTCTATCTTGCCGGTTCCCTGCCCCTCGATCTGGACTTCAAGCAAAAGCTGCTGGGGCTGCGCTCCGAGCCGGAGCGTCTTACGTTGCTTATTTCATATTTCGAGACGATCATTCCGAATATCCACCGTGCCGCCCGTGCCCGCGAGAAGGCCGGCGGCAACGGGCACGTGCACTAGCAACGCGCCGTCGGTCGTTAGTCGTTGGTCGTTCGCAACGCACGCGCCGACTGCCCTTCGCGAACGACTAACGACGTTTTTCCAACCCGCGTATAATCCAGAAAAGTATTGGTTCTGGGGGTTCCTTCATGAGTCTTCCGCGCACGCTGGGCGAACTGCGCCACAGTGCCTTCTCCGAAGAACGTTTGCGCACCCACCGCGTGAAAGACGAACTCCGCGACAACCTCATCGCGCGCTTGCGCCGCAACGAGGATGCCGGCATCTTCCCGGGAATCGTCGGCTATGACGACACCGTGGTGCCGCAGATTGTGAACGCGGTTCTCTCGCGGCACAATTTCATTTTGCTCGGTTTGCGTGGTCAGGCCAAAAGCCGCATCCTGCGGGCGTTGACGACGCTGCTCGATCCCCACATGCCCTACCTCGCGGGCTGCGAGATTCGCGACAATCCCTATGCCCCGATCTGCCGCCGCTGCCGCGAAGAAGTGGCGCGGCTTGGGGATGCCATTCCGATCGCCTATCTCACGCCCGACGACCGCTACGTGGAAAAACTCGCCACGCCTGACGTCACCATCGCCGACCTCATCGGGGACATCGATCCCATCAAGGCGGCGCGCGGCGGCCACGAACTGTCGAGCGAGTTTACGGTTCACTATGGCCTGCTGCCCCGCGCCAATCGCGGCATCTTCGCCATCAACGAATTGCCCGACCTCGCCGGAAAAATTCAGGTGGGCCTGTTCAACATCATGCAGGAAGGCGACGTGCAGATTAAGGGATACCCCATTCGCCTGCCGCTCGATGTCGCCATCGTCTTCAGTGCGAATCCCGAAGACTACACGGCCCGCGGAAAAATCATCACGCCGCTCAAGGACCGCATTGGCTCGGAGATTCGCACGCACTATCCCGCCACTGTGGATGAAGGCATCGCCATCACCGCGCAGGAAGCCTGGACCAGCCGCAACGGGCAGGCCATGCATCTGCCCAGCTATATTCAGGAAGTGATTGAACGCATCGCCTTCGCTGCGCGCGAAGACAAGAAGATCGACAAGCGCAGCGGCGTCAGCCAGCGGCTGCCGATTTCGGCGATGGAAAACGTGATCTCGAACGCCGAACGCCGCGCCCTGCGCAACGACGAAAAACTGGTTGTGCCTCGTGTGAGCGATATTTATGCCGCCCTGCCCGCGATCACCGGCAAGCTGGAACTTGAATACGAGGGCGAGATGAAGGGCGCGGACTTTGTGGGCCGCGAGTTGATTCGCGCTGCCATCGCGAAAACTTACGATGAATACTTCACCGGAGCCAACGTGCAGCAGATCGTGCAGTGGTTCGATCTGGGTGGTGAGATTCAGTTGTCGGATTCAGTATCGGCTCTCGAAGCTCTGGAAAACCTGAAAGAGATTCAGGGCTTGATCGAAAAGCTCGGCCCGCTTGGAGTTTCGCAGAAAGAAAGCCCCGAGCAGCAAGTCTCGGCGGCGGAATTCATTCTCGAAGGCCTGCACGCGCACAAACGCATCGGCCGCAACGAAGAGCGCGTATTCAAGGCCGGAGAGAAGAAGCCCGAACCGCGCGAGCGCGAGAAAACTTTCGAGAAGGACGAGCCGCCGTATAGGCAGAGGCGGCAATTCAACTGAGGCCCAGTAATCAGTGACCAGTGGTCAGTGATCGGAAAAAGCACTTGGTTTGGATTTCACTGGACACTGGCCACTGGCCACTGCTTTATGAAGCGCATCCGCTACTCCAAATACGTGCCCGACCCCGCGGGGGAAATGAGCCTGGAGGACTTGCTGGGCGCGCTCTCTGACTACCTGCTGCAGAGCGGATTCCAGAGCGACATGTGGTACGAGATGCCGGAGGGCGAGAAGACGCTCGACGATCTTCGGCGCGCCATCGAACAGGCCCTGATGGAAGGGGATCAGTTCGACGACGACCTGCGGGAACGCCTGCAGCAGATGGCGGCCGATGGCGAACTCGACGAACTCATCGAAAAGTTGATCGAGCGCATGCAGCAGGAAGACTACATTTCAATCGATCAGCCGCCTGACCCCGCGCGCCCGTCCGGCGTGGGCGGCCAGGTGGGCGAAAATCAGCAGCAAGCCAAGTTCGAGATCACGGACAAGAGCCTCGATTTCCTCGGCTTCAAATCTCTGCGCGATCTGCTGGGGTCGCTCGGCAAGTCCAGCTTTGGACGGCACGACACGCGCGATCTCGCCACCGGCATTGAAGCCAGCGGCGCCTCCCGCACTTACGAATTCGGCGACACGCTCAACCTTGACATCACGGCTACGCTCTCCAGCGCCATTCAGCGTGAGGGCCTCACGCTGCCGCTCAACATCGAGTACTCCGACCTGCAGGTGCACCAGTGCGAGTATCAATCCTCCTGCGCGACGGTGCTCATGCTCGACTGCTCGCACTCCATGATTCTCTATGGCGAAGATCGATTTACTCCGGCGAAGAAAGTTGCCATGGCGCTGTCGCACCTCATCCGCACGCAGTATCCGGGCGACTCGCTTTCGTTGGTGCTCTTCCACGACTCGGCCGAAGAAGTGCCGCTCTCGCAACTCGCGCGCGTGAAGGTTGGGCCGTATTACACCAACACGCGTGAAGGCCTGCGCCTGGCGCAGCGGATTTTGCAGCGCCAACGAAAAGACATGAAGCAGATCGTCATGATCACCGACGGCAAGCCCTCCGCGCTCACGCTGGAGGACGGACGCATTTACAAAAACGCCTTCGGGCTTGATCCGCTGGTGGTGAGCCAGACGCTCGAGGAAGTGTCGAAGTGCAAGCGCGCCGGAGTGCTCATCAACACCTTCATGCTGGCGTCCGATTATGGATTGGTGCAATTTGTGCAGAAAGTCACCGAGATGTGCCGCGGCAAAGCCTACTTCACCACGCCCTACACGCTGGGGCAGTACCTGCTGATGGATTACATGTCGCGGAAGACGAAGACGATCCATTAACGCAGGAGACTAACGGGATTCATTTCCGTACCAAAACGGAACCTGAACACGAATTAAATGCTGGACGAGACAATAGATTGGGCGTTCGAGCGAATACAATTTTCTTCTAGCAAGCGCGGCTTAGGAGGACACTCCCGGTGTGGGTACTGGGCACGCTTGCCAAGCGTTGGACGGCTGCATCACAGCCTGAGGGGTTCGATTCCCCTGTCCTCCTCGCGACCGTCCAACCACGAAACCGAACTCGGATGCCGGCCCTTACGTTGGTAGTCGTGCTTTTGCACTAAGATCCCACTACCCTTGACCTTGACCTTCGGTATCTTGACTTCCTTCTGGACGAGAGATAGCCTAAAGATGCTTGGCAAGCGTGCCTAATACCAGGCACCGAGAGTTCGGCAAGGGCCCCGTTGACGCGGGGCTTTTGCTTTCTGCATCTCTAGAAGGCGCCCCACGACTCGCCCCGCGCGGTAAACTGCTGATACTCTTTTATTGACTCATGGCAAATTGCATTCGATGTGGACGGCAGCTTCCTCCGCTCAGCTTCGGCAAGAAGATCTGCCAGTGGTGCGTGCACCACGAAGCCTACCAGCGCGGCGAAATTGCCGAAGACGCGCCGCAGCCGGTCATTCGCAGGCCCTGGGTGCGCGGCGGTGAATCTACCATCAGCCTGACGCAGGTTCTCTTCGGCGCCAACCTCGCAGTGTTTCTGGCAACGGCTTACGCAGCTTCCACCGTGATGGACTTCCCTGGCGACGTGCTTTTGTGGGGCGCCAACGTCGGCCCCTACACGCTCTCCGGGCAATGGTGGCGGCTGCTGACCTACATGTTCCTGCACGGCGGCCTCATGCACATTGCCTTCAACATGTGGTGCCTTTGGGACCTGGGCGCGCTTTGCGAATCGCTTTACGGCCGCTGGACCTTCGGCGCGATCTATCTGATTACCGGCATTGGGGCGGGTCTGGCGAGCGTGGCTTGGAATCCTCAGGTGTTTAGCGTGGGCGCATCGGGCGCGATTTTCGGATTGGCCGGCGCGTTGATCGCATCGTTTTACCTGGGCGAGTTCTCTCTGCCGAGGGCGGCGCTCAGCGGGACGTTGCGAAGTCTGCTGTTCTTCGCGGGCTTCAACTTATTCTTTGGAGGATTGTTTCGGGGTATCGACAATGCCTGCCACTTTGGCGGACTCGTTACGGGATTGATCCTCGGCGCTTTGATCGCGCGCGTCGCTCCGGAGTACGACAAGCCGCTGAAACGTGCTGCGATCTTCACTGTTGTGGCTGTCGCTCTGGTGGGCAGCGCGCTGGGCGTGCAACGTTGGCGAGGATTTTCCGCGCGCATGGGGCGAGCTGCCTTCTCGCAAAACAATGTCGACAAGATGATCACCGCGCTGCGGAAGAAAACCCAGCAGCATCCCGAGGATGCCGCGGCACATTACGCTCTGGCCCGCGCCTACTTCAACCAAGGACAACTCCCCGAGGGCGAGGACGAGTTGAAGCGCGTTTTGCAACTGCAGCCGCAGAACACGGATGCGCGCATGAACCTGGGAGCAGCCTATCTGGGCACGGAACAACCGAAAGAGGCGCAGGACGCTTTTACGCAGCTTCTGGCACAGGAGCCGAACAATGCCGAAGCTCATGTGGGCCTGGGAATGGCGCTGGCGGACCAGCAGAATCCTGAGGCGGCAATAAAAGAATATGAGACGGCGTTGCAACTCGAACCGCAGGGTCGCGGCATTTACTACAGGATGGGCGTGTCTCAGGCTCAACTGAAGCAATACGACGACGCCATCGCCTCTTACCTCAAGGAACAGCAAAAAAGCGGCGACGGCTACGAACTGGAGGCCGCCCTCGCGGATGCATACCAGGCGAAGGGAATGACACAACAGGCAGAACAAGCTAGAAGCAAGGCGGCACAGCTGAAGAAAAACGAAACAGATCGATGACGATCTATATACAGGAAGCGCGATCGGGAATATTGCGCTTCGAAGGCGTCAGTCAGTCTTCGGTTCTCGGTACTAGGTACTATGTACTCGCAACTAACTCTTAGTCAGATCCCCGACTGCGCGCCACGCCTGATTGATGGCCTCGTCTGTGTAGGCATAGGCGCCGGCATCGGAATTGGCGATGGCGATCCGGCCAAAAGTTTGGCGCGCGACCTCGCAGGGAGTTTCTCCACCTTCCAGCACAAATTTGTCCCACAAGCTGCTGTACTCATAGGCGTAGCCGTGGGGCCAGCGGTTCACCGTGATGGCCAGGATGTCTCGCGCGGGATCGAAGCCGCCCGGCCCTAAAGTCCGCGCCAGTTGCTCGCGAATCTTGCGCTCGATGGTTTCAAGAGTCGTGTTGTAGAGTTCGATGCGACCCAGCCTATATTGATCTCGTGGCGGGCGGCCGGCGCGGCAGGGGGCCTTGCTCATGTGTACCACGAGCGGGTCTTCGGGTGCGCGAGGACAATGGTAGTCTCCGATGCTGACCGGCAGATCCATGTCAACGTGGGTATGGTAGCCGCCGGGGGCGTAAATGGAATTCGCTCCCAGCTTCTGAAAGGCAGTTGAGTTCTTCAAGAGAATGTTGCTGTAGAGCAACGGGACTTTCTGCGCGGAGGCGAGCGCTTCTTTCTGCGCGTCCGGCAACTCCGCACAGAGGTATGGAATCATCATGTTCCAGCAAGCCAGGATTGTGTGCTTGGTTTTGACGGTATAGACCTTGCTGCCGCGAGCGTAAGCAATCTCAACTTCGGTGGCCTTCGCCGGATCCCCCGCGTGCTTGACGCGCACCGCCGTGCTATTTAGTCGAATGCGGATAGGGGACGCACGCTCATCCAGTTTCGCGTAGTTGGTCTTGGCGGTGACCACGTCGGTGGCGGATTTTCCTGGTACGGCCTCCGGGATCAGCTTGCGCACCAGCAAGCGCGCGATGCTGGCATTGCCGTCGGGAAAGTGGAAGAAATAGTTCCGTTCGTGGTTCAGCCCCGACGCCTCGAGACCCATTCCGCCGAAGCCAGGATAACCCGTCTCGGATGCGTCGAGCGCGGCAACCGCCTCAATGCCGACTCCAAACAGAGGTTGAGAAATAGTTTGGTAGAGGCGAATCACGTCGGGGTGAACGCCCGCATGTTCTGTCAGGAACTGGGCATAGCTGATGCGCGCCAGACGCGCTTTTTTCTGTTCGGCATTGAGGTCCGGGAGATAGTCTTTCTTCTCGCGGCATAAACGCGAGACATCCTTGCGCGCTGGTTCGGCGATCGGCGCCGCGGCCAGGAAATGGGCCCAGGCGTCGGGCCCCGCGACAGCTAAATCGTAGGTCTCACCACCGGGGAACGGGCAAGGATCGTCCACCAGTTTGTCAGTGCCAAAGGTTTCTTTGTCGAAGAAAATCTTGGGAACTCGTCCTTGGGAACTGTAGAGGTCTCTGTCCAGATATTTTGGAAAGCTGGTTACCTCGATGCCCAACTCTTCGATCACGCCCTTCGCCACTGCGCTGTAGGGTTCCGGGCTTTCGATCGAGTACGTCCCCCCATAGCCGATCAACGTTTTATTGCCTACGCGAAACTCGTTGCGCTTGGCGTGGCCGCCGAAATCGTCGTGGTTGTCGAGGATGAGGATGCGTGCATTCGCGCCGGCAGATTTGCGGTAGAAATGCGCGGCGGAGAGGCCGCTGATGCCGCCGCCTACGATGACGAGGTCGTAGGTCTCGCCTGTATCTTCAGGTTTGCCAGCCGCGTCCCAGAAGCTGCCATCGCGTAAAGCGTGCGCGGCATCGAACGATCCAGGATGGCTGCCACGCATTCCGGTGAGCGCGGGCGGATAGTAGTCGGGCGACTTCTCGGGATCGCTATCGCCCGCGGCAAGCAGATGCCAGGGCATCAGCGCAGCCCCAGCAGTCACCGCCACGCCGTTGAGGAAGTCGCGGCGGGTGATGTTGCGCTTCATTCCGAGTTGGCGGTCAGTTAGGTCGCTCATAGGTCGGGTTTCGCGGCTTCGGGCTTCGGGCTTCGGCTTTTTAGCCTTCGGCTTTCTTGACCGCCAACTCTGCGCCCTGGAATCCGATGCGGCTGTGCGTGCCGTCGCAGAATGGCTTATTGACCGATCCGCCGCAGCGGCAGAGAGAAAAAACGGGCTTGCCAGTGAGGTCGTACTGAGTTCCATTGACGTCGACGAGTTCCACCGATCCCTCGGGTGCTTCTACGCGGTAGGGGCCGTTGGGACGGACTGTGATCTTTACCTGAGCCATGACTTTGTTCCCTCCAACCTTACGGGTTTCTAGTAAGCCTACGAAGATATCACCAAGCTGGGGTGTGTGTCGCGGGGGCTTTGCGGGCTGGCGTCGAAAGCTTCGGCACGATACTTCCGGGCCGCTGGACAGCCGAGGCGGCTGTCCCCACATCAACCTGCTGTTACCGGCGTGATGCGGAGGAGGCGGCGGACGTCGAAAAACAGGACGGCCGCACCGACTGCCAGGACCCAGATGCCTGAGCCCGCCACCCAGTAATTAAAGGATCGGACGAAATCGGCGGCGTCGGTGGAGGAGACGCCGCTGGCGCTGAACGATTGCAGCAGGTTGGCGCGGCACAGCAGGTAGAACAGCCCAAAGGAATAGAAATCGATGCCGAGGCGAAGGCTGGCGCTGAGGCGCGTCCAGCGGGGATTCGCAAGATTCAAACAGGAGACGTAGCTGCCTGCCACGGTCACCACGACCACTGCCCAGAAAAAATACGGCCAGCGGGATGACAGCGTGAGGGTGGTCCCAAAGATGTGGAAGACGCGGCGGAAGGCGTCGAGCTGAATCCAGGTGGCCAGGGTGGCGACGACGACCGTCAACTCGAAGACCGTGCCCCCGCGTGAGATCACGTTGCGGTCGCGCACGGCCGGGAGCGAACGGGGATTCCAGTCATTCACCAGATGCAACCGGGCCTGAGACCGGTCGAGAAGCGCGAAGATCAGAGTATTGAAGAATAACGAGTAGGTACAAGCAAGCCACCAGGGCTCGAGCGATGCGAACAGCGCGGTGCCGGGATGAGCGGCGCGGAAGTCGGGGGAAAAGATGGCGATGCCCATCCAGACGAGCATCCATGGCAGCAGAAAGTAGAGGACGAGCGACCGGATGACCACGCTGTAGATGGGGAATAGCGCCGGGCCGATAAGCGAGCGCTGCGGCAGGTAGCGCCCGGCCACGGCCATGGGAGAGCCGCAGCGCTTGAGGATGGGCTCGACTTCGGCATCGGAGAGCTTGTGGCCGAGTTCAGCTTCCTTGTCTTCGATCTGGGAGCGAAGGTCTTCAGAAAGCTCCGCGATAATGTCGTCTTTCTGCTTGCGGGGCAGCCAGAATTTGACGGCTTGTAGGTATCGATCCACGAGTTCCATAACTGTGCTCCTTGGTACGCTTAGAAAGCGCGCGCCTAGAAAATGTCTTCCAGCGACGCGTGAATGCTTTTCCACTCGGTCAACAACTGCTTGAGGATCAGCTTGCCGTCGGGAGAGAGACGGTAAAAACGTTTGTTGCGTTTGTCTTCTTCGCGCCACTCGCTGACCAGCAGGCCCTGGGCCTCGAGGCGGCGAAGCAGCGGGTAGAGCGTGCCTTCGTCGATGGCCATGCCGTGATCGGCGAGGGTCTTGCGCAGGGTGTAGCCGTAATGCTCGGCGCGCAGGGCCGCCAGAACGGCGAGGGGAAGGCTGCCGCGGCGGAGCTCCTGGCGGAGGTTTTCGAAGCGGTCGTCGGTATTGGTGCTGGGCGACATATAGTGTATGGCGTACACTATGTATCATACAGTATAAGATGTCAAGAGATTTCTTGGGGGCGCAGCGAAGGACAACGAGAAAATATCCTCACCTCCGGTGAGCGGGTGAGGCGATGCTAACTCCGACTAGAATTGGGGTCTTTACGCTTTGCCGGACTTTCTGGCCTCTCTGGCAAGCTCTTCGGCGAGCTTCAGGGCGCTCATAGAGTGTTCGTGCGCCTGTTTGCTGAGTTCGTGGGCCGTTAGATGATCTCCCTTGCCATGGGCCACGGCCGCGGCGGTGTGGGCGTGGGCCGCAAGGTTGTGGAACTCTGCAACTCGATTGTGCGCGCTCTGTGGCACGGTTTCCTCCTGGCCGGTTGGATGTTATGCGCGCGGGGCTTATGCAACGTGCTCGTCGTCGTCCAAGTACTCTTCTGGAACATCATCCTCCGGTACCTCGCGCGTGGTCACCTCAGACACGTCGGGATCCTTGGCGTTCTCCACACCCTCTACGGCATCGGCCTCAAACGTATTCCCTTCCTCCAGTAGCTCTTCCACGCTCTCGGAGTCCGCATCGGCCACATCCGATACCTGCTGAGTATCGCCGGATTGCTCGGCGGAATTCGGTCCAAGTTCATTCTGGTGTTCCTTGTTCTCAGGCATAGTCTCCTCCAGGAATTCAGATGCTCTATCCCGCGACTCCGTTGCAGAATAAGACCTCTGACTCGTGGAACATCAGACGACGATCTCATGCAGCCAGCGAATCGGCGGAGACCAGGCTGCGGTAGAGCTCGAGGTAGTCGTCGATCATGCGTTTAGTGGTGAAGCGTTCGCGGGCGCGGGTGTAGGCGCGATCGGCGTAGGCCTGGCGCAGGGCGCGATCCGCATCGAGCTGGCGAAGAATGTCGGCCAGACTGCGGGCATCGTTGGTGCGGAAGTAGAGTGCGGCATCGCCCCAGACTTCGCGGAAGGTGGGAATATCGTTGGCGACGATGGCGCAGCGGGAGAACGCGGCGTCCAGAGGCGCGATGCCTAACGGCTCATAGCGGGCGGTGGCGGCGTAGACGGCAGCACGGCTGTAGAGCGCGCGCAATTGGGCTTCGGTCTGCGGGCCGCGAATAGCAACGCAACTCTGATCGGTGGAAACTTTTACATCGGCGCGGATGGGAATGCGCGGCAGGGGCACGGTCTGTTCGGCGCCCACAATGCATACCGAAAACGGCTGGGTGTGTTGGGTGAGGAGGAAAACCTGCTTGCCGGCATCGAGCAAGCGGCCGACCGAGAGCACGGAATCGTCCTTGCTGACGTAGGGATTGAAGAAGATGGGATTGCGGCCAGGATAGATTATGGCTGCGCGACGCGGGCGGCTGTAGGTGGAGATAAGACTGTCAAGCATGCAGGCCGAGGGCGCGACTACCGCGTCGGCCGCATCGATGCCGCGGATGATGGTGTCGCGATACCACTTCAGCCAGCGCGTGGGACGCGGCGTGCAGCCTTGCACGGCTTCGCTCCAACTGATGAGATCGCCATGAGCCATCACCACCCGGGGCACGTCCACGCGCAAATCGCCATGGCAGAACTGGTGGAGGTGAAGCAGGTCGGGGCGAACTTCGCGCACCAGATTGGCGAGAAACTCTGAAGATTCAGACAAATCCTGCGGCGCCTCGTCCATCCACTCCAGGCGGAAAGCGGTAGGGCGGTACTCGAGGCCGTGGAGCAGGTCCATCCAGGCAGTCTGGTCGGGAAGAGGAATCTCGCCGAAGCTGACCAGCGTGACCCGGACACCGCGCGTGACCAGCCCCGTAACCAGCTCGCGGGTGTATGTCCAGGAGCCGGACATGGTATCGGCGGTGACCAGAACGTGCACAGGGCCTCCGGGAGGTGCGGGACGCCGCGGTGGGCGCGGCGTCTCATGTGTTGCTCGCCTATTCTAGTGCGAATTGGAGTGGGGCGCGAAGGTTTTTTAACCTGGGAGCTGCAAAATCTTGCATGCTCCGAGTGGCTGTCGTGCCCCACGGAGCCGGGCTTCGCCCAGGCTGGACAGCCGAGGCGGCTGTCTCTCCGCGGTCCGTGGCCGGGGTGTAGAATCCGCGCGATGAACCCTCTGGAAATTTCTCCCGAACAGGTTCGCCGTCTGGCGGAACAGGTTACAAAGTTGGCTGCGGACTACCTCGACAGCCTGGACTCGCGTCCCATTCATCCAGCAGTGAGTGGAAAGGAAACGGAATCCCTTTTTCGCACCGAACTGCCGGAAAAGGCGTTGGGTGAGGGCGCATTGACGAGTTTGCAAGACGTGATCGGAAGCTCGCGGGCACAAAACGGGCGCTTCTTCGGTTATGTGCTGGGCTCAGGAGAGCCGGTGGGCGCAATCGCCGATCTGCTGGCCAGCGTCCTCAATCAAAATGTAACGGCCTGGCGGTCGGGGCCGGCGGCGGTTGCCATCGAGAAAACCGTGGTGGGCTGGCTCGCCGAGGCAATCGGCTGCCACCATTTCACCGGAAGTCTCGCCGGCGGAGGGTCGTCGGCGAATCTGATGGGGCTGGCAATGGCCCGGGAAGCGAAAGCGCCCGCCAACGAGAGCGGAGTGCGCGCTGGTGGCATGGTATACGCCTCAGAGGAAGTGCACATGTCGATCCCGAAGAGCGTGGCCCTGCTGGGGATCGGCCGGGAGAACCTGCGGCTGGTCGCGACCGACGAAACCTTCCGCATAATCCCCGCGGAACTCGATCGAATGCTGCGGCTAGACAGACAATCGGGGAAGACGCCGATCGCCGTAGTCGCGACCGCGGGCACCGTCAACACCGGGGCGATTGATCCGCTTCCGGAAGTCGCGGAGATCGCCCGCCGGCATGGTGCCTGGTTGCACGTGGACGGCGCATACGGAGCGCTGGCCGCGATGGCGGTGCCGGAAAAGTTCAAGGGACTGGAGCATGCGGATTCGCTTTCGCTCGACCCACACAAGTGGCTTTACCAGCCTCTGGATGCCGGCTGCCTGCTGTTCCGCGAAGGGGAGGCGGCGCGAAAAGCTTTCGCCCACAGCGGAGAATATGCGCGGGTGCTCACCGCAGATCCGGTGGAAGGGTTTGCATTTTTCGAAGAGTCGCTGGAATTGTCGCGCCGGTTTCGCGCGTTGAAGCTGTGGCTGTCGCTGCGCTATCACGGATTCGAGGCTTTTCGGGTGGCCATCCGTCAGGACCTGGCGCACGCGCGGCAGTTGGCCAGACTTATCGCAGCAGAGCCGGGTCTGGAGTTGATGGCACCGGTCGACCTTAGCGCGGTGTGCTTCCGCTACCGGGGAACCGGCAAGATGTCAGACGAAGAGCTCAACCAGTTGAACCCGATAATTCTGAAACGTGTGGTCGAGCGGGGACGGGTGTACCTCTCCAATGCCTCGCTGCGAAATCGGTTCTGCCTGCGGGCCTGCGTGGTGAACCACCGCACAACGGATGCGGACATCGACAGCGTAATCGAAGAAGTGCTGGCAGCCACCGTCTAATAGAGAAGATCACCCAAACCATCGAAAGTGTGTCCAGAATTCCGGCCAGGGCTGCAGCAGGCGGTGGCACAAGTAGATGTCTGGGTGGTAGTGGCTTTCTTCGTTGATCACGCCGTAGGAATTCGTGTTGTGGGCCACGAGTTCGCAACGGTCGAAATGTTCTTTCAGAAAGTCGTCATCGAGGCCAATGGCGATCAGGGTTTGCGGCTCGTTCTTGGGATAGCTGCGATACCACGCCGAGTTCGTTCCACTGATCGCGGAGGGCAGGCCGTATTGTGGTCCGAGAAGATTGATGGCGCCGGCCTCACCGTAATTTCCGGCGATGATTCCGGTCCCAGCCCGATCGTTTGTTGGGATTGAGCTGTACACCCGCGCTACTGTGGCAACCAAGTCCGTCCAGCCGACTTCTTCTTTGAAGTTGTCCTGAATCTTGCCGGTTGTATTCCAGAGAGCGGAGTTAATGGGTGCGACCGGGGTGAACAGCGCGAATGAGGTTACAGCGCCTAAGGCCACCAGGAACCACGTCACACCCTGAATCACGACGCCCCAGGTTCGGGAGCTGGCTGCGACCCAGCGCTCCCACATCACGCAGCCAGCGGCCAGCACCACAGGGTAAAGCGGGCCCAGATAGTAGGAGCGCGCCTGCGCCACCACAAACAACAAGAGAGTCACAGTGAACATCCAGCCGAGCAGACGGTACTTACGGCCGCGTTCGGTGAAGTAGAACCAGAGTCCCATGAATACAAGAGGAGCAAGTTCCACTTTCACGCAAACAAGTAGTTGCTCGGGCAGGAAGCCGCGAGTGCGTCCCTGGCCCACGTCGCGAGCGTGGATGTGGCGCAGGAAGTCGAGCGAAATGAAGTTGTGCTGGATTTGCCAGATCAAGTTCGGCAGGAAGATGAGCAAGGAGACGGCTACTCCCGCCCACAACCAGGGGCTTAGCAGGTGGCGACGTGCTTTCGTGAGCAGCACACCACCCACCAGTCCAACGGCGAAGAACGCCATGGTGTATTTCGTCATCATGCCCAGGCCGATGACCGCCCCGATCGGCAGCCACCAGCACGGGTCTTCTGTGTTGAGCAGGCGCACGAGGAGATAGGTGAGCAGAACTCCCCAGAGATAGTCGAATGAGACGTATTGGAGGACGGCTGTCTGAATGGTGACGATAGGAATGATGGCGACGGAGAGCGCGGTCAACACTTGCGAGCGGCGAGGGCCGCCGAGTTCGCGCGCCATGAGTCCGGAAAGCACAACGGCTAAGGCGAGCGCGAGGATCGGAAGAAGGCGGACTCCGAGCGTGGATATGCCAAAGAGAGATAGCTCGAGGCGACCCACGGCAGGCGTTAGCGGCGGATAGGCGACGAATCCCCATTCGAGGTGCCGAGCGTCGTCGAGGGTGGCGAGTTCGTCGCGATGAAATCCGTAAGGAGCACTGGTGGCGGCATGCAGCACGACAAAAAGCACTGCGAGCAGAATGAGAACGCCAGCGTCGGTGCGGAGCTTGGCAGGCATCGGCTTCCTATTGTGCCATGTACGGGGTTTGTGGCTTGGGAGTTCCGTACTTCAGGGACCTGTCGCAAGTGGCCGGGCTACCCCCCTGGCCGGACAGCCGAGAGCCTGCCCTGAGTGCCGTCGAAGGGCGGCTGTCTCCACATGGCTCTATGAGGTAACTCAGTTTGCCCCCAGGCGGAGCCGCATGTCGCGGGCGAGATTGTCGATGAGACGGATTTTTTCCACGGCCGGCGCGGGGACCGCAGGCACAGACATGGCCAGTTCGCAGGAGAGCAGCACGGCGGTGAGCGATTCGCACATTTCGCTGCGAATCTGCTGCTCGACCGAGCGGCGGGACTGGGTTTCCTCACGCTTGCGGCGATGCAGGGCGGAGCGGACTTCGCGCAACAGACGCTCCATGCCGCTGACGGCAAAGTTGAGATAGACGGGAAAAGCTGTGCCCAGGTGTTCGAGCACCTGATCGCTTTCGCCGGGCTCGTTCTCCAAGAGAAACTGATCGATCACGACGGCGGAGTAAGACTGTTCGCGCAGCCGGGCCACAGCTTGCTGCAAATTTTCCGCCCAGTGAGTTTCTTCGCTGGTGGCGTCTTTCAAAGTGGCAGCGCACTCTTGGCCGCGTGCCGAAGGGGTTATGAGTAGGATCATGCTGTTTCTGTAGCACGCGAGGAGCCAAGATCGTCGACATTGGAAAGACGAGTCTTAGCTGTCTTGCTGGCAGCGCTGTTCCCGTTTAGGAACGGTGGCGAGTCCGAAATCATTTCATAACTGAACCCCATGCGGCTTTTCGGGAGCGCAGATTTCCCGCAGCGCCTCCCGCTCATCGTCAGGCTAGCTAAACATGGCCAGGGCGCAATCGTAACCGCGGATCACGTCGCAAGGTTCCTGAAGCTGGCAAGGCCGGCAGGCCGCGAGATGTCGGGCGCGCATTTGTTCCAATGCGGCGACTTGCCGCTTGGCGTCTTCTACAGCCATCACTGGAAACGGCACCAGCACTTCCACGGGGTACTCTTCGATGGTCACCTTCTACCTCCAGTTTGTCCTAATCGAGATGAGTTTTCTTACATTGCGCAGCAGATACGACCTAGCCGCTAGAACTGCGCCGCGTAGTCCTTCAGCTTGCGGTACAAGGTGGTTTTGCCGATGCCCAACAGGCGAGCGGCCTGCAACTTGTCGCCGTGAAGTTCCGCGATGGCACTGAGGATGGTCAGGCGCTCCAACTCGGCCATGGGAACGATCTTGTTTTGGCCATGTCCGTTGCCATTGGCCGGGGTCATGATCTGCGTTCCGGCAATGGCCGGAGGCAGATCGGACACGTGGATCAAGGGCCCGCTGGTAAAGGCGCAGGTGCGTTCCAGACAGTTTTCCAGTTCGCGCACGTTGCCGGGCCAGTCATAGGCGAGCATGACCTTGATGGCATCGTCGGTGAGGATTTTCTCCTGCCCTGAGGCGCGCGCGGAGCGCTCCATGAAATGAGCGATGAGCAGAGGGATATCCTCGCGACGCTCGCGCAGCGGAGGGATGCGCAGGCTGAGAACGTTCAGGCGGAAGTAAAGGTCGCGGCGGAAAGCGCCTTCGGTCACGGCCTGTTCCAGGTCGCGGTTGGTGGCGGCGAGCATGCGCACGTTGATGGGAATGCGGCGCGTGCTGCCCACAGGGCGAATTTCCTTCTCCTGAATGGCACGCAGGAGTTTGGCCTGGAGGTCGACGGGAAGTTCGCCGACCTCGTCGAGAAACACGGTTCCACCTTCGGCAATGGCCAGCAGTCCGTCCTTGGCCTGATTGGCACCGGTAAATGCACCTTTGACGTAGCCAAACAGTTCGCTTTCGATCAGCGTGGGCACAAGCGAGCCGCAGTCGACAGGGATAAACGGCTTGTCGTGGAATGGTCCGGAGTAATGAATGGAGCGCGCCACCATTTCCTTGCCGGTGCCGCTCTCGCCCAGAATCAGCACTGGGTGGGAACTGTTGGCGGCTTTGGCGATGATGCGGTAGAGCTTTTCCATCTCGGGGGCGCGGCCGACCAGGCCGCCGTAGCCTTGCTTGGACTTGAGCTTTTCGCGCAGCATGCGGTTTTCGGTTTTCAGCTTAAGGTGGTTGGAGACGCGCTCCAGCAGGAGCTTGAGTTCGTCAACGCTGAAGGGTTTGGTGACGTAATCGTACGAGCCATTTTTCATGGCCTGCACGGCGGACTGCACGGTGCCATAGCCGGTCACCACGACCACGAGGGCCTCGGGGCGCAGGGCTTTTATTTGGCGGAGAGCTTCCAGCCCACCCGCGCCGGGCAAGCGAAGATCGAGCAGGACAGCGTCGATGCTCTGGGTTTGCAGCAGGCGATAGGCGTGTTCGGCGGAATCGGCCACATGGGTGGTAAAACCCAGCGACTGGGCGACTTCGCGGCAAGCGTCGCGGATGGAGCGCTCGTCGTCGACGATGAGCAGGTTTAGATAGTTGGCGGCCAGAATTTGTGGTGTGGCGATGGTGGGAGCTACAGCTACGGACGTCATAAGAGTATTTCCTTCTTGATTTCACGAGGTGGTGTGGGTAAAGAGGCGCATGAATCTGGACTGGCCGTGTCCAGACGGTGGGGATCGGCGGACGGAGATGCCCGGGGGAGCAAGATCATCGCGCGCGTGCCGCGGCCGGGTTCGCTTTCGAAGTGGATGAGTCCGCGACTGTTGGTGACGATGCTGCGGACTGTGGTCAAGCCCAAGCCGGTACCTTGGCCGACGTTCTTGGTCGTGAAGAAGGGCTCGAAGAGGCGCTGCTGGGTTTCGGCGGTCATGCCATGACCGTTGTCGCCCACGACCAGGAGCACACAGGGAAAAGCGGGTGTGCCAGTTGCGGTCGTCCATGCCACTGGCTGAAACCTGCAGTTGCTGGTCTCAATGGTAATGCGGCCGCCATAGGGCAAAGCGTCGCGGGCGTTGAGCACCAGGTTGAGTAAAATCTGCTGAGCCTGTGCCTGGTCGATGTTGACCACGCCCAATTCCGGATCGAGATGCAATTCGAGTGTGATGTTTTCCCCGATCAGGCGCGTCAGGAGATCCTGCATCATTTGGGCAATTTCGTTGAGGTCGAGAAGGCGGGCGGGTGAGGCTTGCGGCCGCGCAAAAGCGAGCAACTGCCGCACCAGACTGCCAGCCTGTAGGATGGCGGAGCGGATCTCATCAGCGTAGCGTCGACGGCGGTCGCGCGCATCCAGGCTGGAGAGCAGAAGGTCGCAGTACAGCATGACTCCGGTCAGCAGGTTGTTGAAGTCATGCGCCACACCCCCGGCTAGGCGGCCAACCGCCTCCCAGCGCTGCGATTGCAGCAGAGTTTCCTCCGCGGGGACGGTGCCGTTGTGCGGGCCGGCAATGAGCAAGGCGTGGTCGGCTTCGCCGGCGCAACCGGGCTGGCGCCACGCCGTCCACCGGGCGCTGGCCTGCCCATGGCCTGCGCCTCGGACTTCGATGCCGATGCTGGCGCGGCGGGCATCGAGCAAGTCGCGCAGAAGCGACTCGGTCTTGTCGCGATCTTGCGGACGAACTAATTCGCACAGCCGCAAGGAGCGCCGGCTGGCTACACTGCGATCCAGCGTGCGTTCGAAGGCGGGATTCATCGCGACAATCACACCCTGCGAGTCGCAGCGGGCCACGGGGACGGGAGCGTGTTCGAAGCTGGCGCGAAAGGTCGTTTCGGCGCCCTTTCCCTCGGAAAGCTCCGACCACCGAACTGGGGTTGCAGCGTTCATATAGCTACTGTGGCGTGGAACCATTCGGGAAGAAAGCCCACGCTGGGCTATCCGATACCTTGGTTTTCCCGAAATGGGTCACTAAAACCGCCCCGGCTATCCGGCTACGGTCCCACTATAGGAGGGGCAATCTGATGCTGCGAAGGGCAGACGTCACTCAAAACAGGAAAGCGTCTGTGGAAAACCGGGGATGTGGTTCAATTTCTGCCCGTTAGGAGGAAATAATAAGCGCAGCAGAGCACCCGGAACGAGTAGGCACGAAGAAAACTCCGCGAGTTTATTCAGTGGTGGGGCCGAGAGCTTGACGATTGGCGATGGAGTTGGAATCGTCAAGCGTGACGGGGGCAGTCAGGCGGAAGGTTAGATGGCGGCCTTTGGGGACTCGGACCCCGCCGCGGGATATGGCGTTCGGCTCCTGTAGGGTTCCCCGGGCAAACAGGCTGGAGGTCTGAAGGGCCACTCGTCTTCCATCGAGGATGATTGAGCCCAGGGTCAGACGGAAGTAGCCTGAAGCCGAAGCCACTCCGGGAGCGGCTGCCAGAGATTGCATAGCCTCAATGAATCCAGTCACTTCGGTACCGCGTTCGATCAGGGTCTCGCCATCCACCGTAAGCGGCGACGTGACGGATGCCGTGAACGTATCGCCGGCATGGACCTTGGCAGTCGAGAGCGAACCCTCGAGTCGTACGGTGAGGAGGGTTCCGGCGGGCAGGAAACGAGGGATGCCGGTCTTGAAAGGCAAAGCGCTGGCCAATTTCGGATCGGGCGGGACCCCGGGATGCGCACCGTCGCTTGGCGTGGGGTCGGTATCCGTACGGAACGGGAGTTTCTGTTCACTGGCTGAGGAACTTGAGCCAGCAGGATGCAGAGGCTCGGAGCGGGCACATCCCTGGCCCAAGCCTAGAGCCAGAGAGAGCGCAAGCAGTCCGAACAGGCACTCTCGATCCCATTTAAGTCTGGCCATTGGTGTATATCGTCGCCCGATTTTCTGCTGGGCAGTAAGTGGCAAGTGGAATACCAGATTAGCGTTAGGAGAATCAAGCACATAGCGGCATCGGGGCAGTCGAGCCGTGTAGAACTTGCGCGCTCGTGGGCGGATTCGTGAATGGGTGGTACAGTTTCGGGGCAAGCCCATGATTCTTCTCGACACAGAACGATTGCTCTTCCGGTCGCATGAGGCTAAGGACGAGGCCGATTTCGTTCAAATGCAGACTGACCCCGAAGTCCGGCGCTTCGTGGGCGGGCAGGCCTGGCCGGTGGAGAAGGCGCGGTATCGTTTTCGGAATCAACATCTCGGGAAGCCGACGAAAATTTATGGTCTGTGGGCCACTGTTCTGAAGGAAGAAGGAAAATACATAGGATGTTGCGGTCTGCGGGCTGACCGGGATAAGGGCGCGGCGCATCTCGGGTACTATTTCGCCAGGCCCTACTGGCGCCGCGGTTTTGCCACAGAGGCTTGCACGGCCTTTCTCGACGTTGCCTTTAACCGCTTGCACTTGCTTCGGGTTTTGGCGGACGTACAGCAGGGAAACGCCGCATCGGTGCATATTCTAGAGAAGTTCGGATTCAAGTACGTGAGCCGGGAGATCGCAGCTAGCCTCCGCATCATTCTGCTTTACGAACTGGCGCGAGCCAACTACCCAGCCTGACCGGGTTGTGGCACGGGAGACATTTGGCGCCCTCGGCTCAACGGCTGATAGATTAAGGCAAGCTCGAATTCGCTCAAAATGCCTCAGCCAAAACGAGTCTTCCTTTCTGCCGAGTGGCGAGACCTTGTGATGTTGAACTATGAGGTCGATCCAGGTCTGTTAAATCGGTACGTTCCACCTGGCACGTCGCTGGATTCATTCCAGGGGAAAACATACGTCAGTCTTGTGGGCTTTCGGTTCTGCCGCACCAAGCTGCTCGGATATTTTTCAGTTCCCTTTCATACTGACTTCGACGAGGTGAATCTGCGCTTCTACGTTCGTCGCAAAGGGGGCGACGAGGATCGAAGGGGAGTCGTCTTCATCGCCGAGGTTGTTCCCAAACGTGCGCTTGCCATGACCGCTCGTCTCTTATACGGCGAGAACTATAAATGCTGTCAGATGCGGCACCGCCTCGATGAGGGGACGCGCAAGACGGCCGAATATCAGTGGCAAGTTGGCGGCCAGTGGTGTCGGCTCTCGGCTCAAACCGAGGGCCTTCCCGCACATCCTCAAGAAGGTAGTTTGGAGCAGTTTATCACCGAACACTACTGGGGCTATTCGGCGCAAGCCGCCGGCGGATGCGTTGAATATCACGTCTCGCATGTCCCTTGGCAGGTGTGGGCCACGGCCGCCGCTGGATTTCAAGGCGACGCAAGTGCACTTTATGGGAGCCAACTCGGAGCAGTTCTTCGGCGACGTCCTGATTGCGCATTTGTGGCCGACTGCTCGCCTGTCATCGTTTTCAAGGGAGATCGAGTGCAATGAATTCCAACGATCACAAATCGGAATCCGCTCTCCCTCAGGAAGGTTGGATACTTTACGACGGCGGATGCGGGTTCTGCTTTCGTTGGGTTCACTTCTGGCAGAGAGTAGTTGAGCGGCGGGGCTTTGCAATCAAAGACCTGCATTCCGCTTCTGCCGACGGTAGCTTGCAAGTCCCGCCAGAAAACCTGCTGGATGACATACGGGTCTTGACTCGGGCCGGAAGATTGGAATCGGGCGCCGACGCGTATCTTTATGTGGCCCGGCGAATCTGGTGGGCATGGCCTTTCTACGCCATTTTCCGCCTGCCGGGTTTCAATTGGATGCTTTGGCAGGGCTATCGCTGGTTCAATCGAAACCGATACCGGATCTCTCGCCACTGTCCGCTGCCCCAACAGGTGGGCATCGCGCGGGTACCGAAGAACACTCCCTGAGCTCCCCCTACTGTTCCCCTCGGAGGTAGCCGAAACCTCATCCAAAACAAAACGCGGAGGACGTTGACCCGTCCTCCGCGCAAGTTTTCCCAGACCTTACCTGAACGCCGTTACGGCTTCTTCGTGCTCTTTTTCTTCGGAGCCGGCTTGGCCGTTTTCTTGGCCTCCGCTTCCCTGCCGCCGATCAGCGTGAGGGCATCGGTGGCGTTGAAGGGGAATTGACGAACTGAGGTCTGGCCGGTCGTGCTCAATGTGACGTCCACCCGGCGATTGCTCGCCATCCGGATCGTCACAATGTTTTTGAGAACCCTCTGCCGCTCTTCCGCGCTCAGCTCGGGGTTGTTCTGCACCGCATCCTTCACCTCGTCAGTGGTCAGGTTGTGTTCCTTGCCAAACGCTTTGGTCTCAATGTCAGCTTCGGGAACGCCCTGTTCCACCAGGAAGCTCTTGACCCGGCTGACACGTCGTTCGGTGAGCGCCTGATTGAATTCCACGGAGCCACGATGATCGGCGTGGCCACCCAGAATCAAGTGCGCATCCGGTTTGGCTTCGAGATATTTCTTGAAGTCGGCCGCCAGCGCGACCAACGTCTTCTGTTGACTGGCCAGCAGACCGCCCTGGGGCTTCGCGGGCAAGGGCTGGTTGACCACAAAGTAAACGCTGTGCAGAGCCAGACGGGCCTCCAACACTTTGTCCACTTGCGGCGGCGGGTTCTCCACCATCACTTGCGTGGTGGCTTGAGCGGTCAGACCGCGCGTGTCGGTGCAGGTGGCCCCGATTGTGATGGGACCGGGCGATGCGCCTGCGGTGTTCAGCGTGGCTGAGGTACCGCTGCCGGAAACAGTTCCGCTGCTGGCCGTCCAGTTGGCAACCGAAACCCCAACGCTGTCGGGGCTGGAGCAGTTGGCCGACAAGTTTACGGGCCCGCCAGCAACCAGGCTCGACGGGCTGGCCGAGATGGATACGGTGGGCGGATTCTTCGGCGGCAACGGCTTCACAGTGTAGCTCGCCGAGCAACTCGCTTCGTTGTTCTTTTTCTCCTTGGCGTCGGTCACATGGGCAGTAACGGCGTAGTTGCCGGGGGCCGCATTGGTGGTGTCGATCTGCGCGGTCGTATCTTTCCCTGTGACCTGACCACCGTTGCCGCTCCAGGCATACGTGACCGTATGCTTGGGATTGAAGTTGCTGGCGGCGACGGTTGCCGTGATGGGCTCGCCCACCAGTACTGTACTCGGTTGTACCGAACAACTGGCGGCTGGCGCTAACGGCGGCGCACCGCCCCAATCGAAGACAAGTCCGGTGCGCAAGCGAATGCCTTCAAACGAAGGACGCCGCAGATCGGGAAATTGCGGGGCGGCAAAGTCGGAGTAGTTATGCCGAGCCCAAACGTAGTCGGCTTCAAACCAACGCCATGACAGGTGTTTGCGGATGCGCAGGTCCATGCCTCCACCCAAAATTGCTCCGATGCCATTGCTGGCGTCGAGGCCGTTGACGTTGGCGCGGTTCAGGCTGACCAGGGTATGCAGGAAGTAATTCATGTTGTCGGTGCGCCAGATGAAACGCGGCCCCACCGATACCGTGGTCTCGTAGTTGCTGCTCCCCCAGTTATGACCGAAGTCGAATTCCGCTCCCCAATGGGGATCGAAGTTATAGGTCACGGCGCTACCGAATCCCTTCCCCATATCCGGTATATTGAAGGGAATGGGGTTGTTGGGATCTCCAAAAGCGGCGGGAACCGTGCCGCCGGGATGCAGCCATTGATATCCCACAAATAAATCCCACTTGGGATTCTCATCGCTCTGCGCCAGGGCAGGACTCGAGATGAGTGCTAACGCAAAAACGACCAACAGGCCGACTGCCAGGCGGCCCTTCCAAAGGTTTGAATAAGGTGACATTCCATCCTCCAATGATGTGCGCGGATTGCCGGCGCATTCGTGCGGGACCCGCTGAAAAGATAACGCAGGACTGACAGCTTGAATGGGGCCTCTACTGGGAACCTGCAATTTTAACGCAATCGAATCCGGAAGCGAAAGGCCTATTCTCCAAAATTGCCTAATCCAGCAACGTTGAGAAATGATGGGCGGATCGGATACTGGTGTCAAAATGACATGCTTCACCCGACGTAGCCGCTGCGCGGCTGCTGTCAAAGGGCCGCATTTGGCCTTCAGACCTTGCTCCACCAAAGCTGGCCGCGTATGGTTATAGTTCCGGTAATGGCGTGGACGCTATAGAAACTGACTGTTAGAGGCGGGCAAGAACCCTGGGATGAGTCACGAAAAAGTATTAATCGTTGAAGACGAAGAAAACGAGCGTACAGGCCTGGCCGAATTAGTCTCCTCGTGGGGTTATCGCGCCGAAACTGCCCGTGATGGAGTCGAGGGCCTGGAAAAGGCGGCGCAGTGGAGCCCGGCTATTGTCGTAACCGATCTCAAGATGCCTCGCATGGGAGGGATCGAACTGCTTGAGCAACTGGGCGAGCAGTCCGAGGCGATGGCCGTGATTATGGTGACGGCGCAGGGCACGATTGACAGTGCGGTACAGGCGATGCGCATGGGAGCGTATGACTACATCACCAAACCCATCGACACCAACCGCCTAAGGACGATGCTGCAAAACGCATCCGCGCTGGTCGGAACCCGCGCGGAACTGGAGACTGCGCGCCGCAAGCTGCGGGATTCCGGCTCGCTGGGCACACTCAGGGGTGCGTCGCGCAAGATGCAGGAGATTTTCCGGCTCATTGAATTGGTGGCGCCGAGCACAGCGTCGGTTCTGATTACCGGAGCCAGCGGCACCGGCAAGGAGTTGGTCGCGCGCACCATCCATCAACTGAGCCCGCGGCGCGACCGGCCGTTTGTCGCCATCAACTGCGCGGCCATTCCGGAGACGCTGATCGAAAGCGAGATCTTCGGCCACGAAAAAGGCGCCTTCACGGGAGCGCTGGAGCGGCGCACGGGCTGCTTTGAACTAGCCGAAGGGGGCACGATCCTGCTCGACGAAATTGGCGAAATGCCGGTGGGAACGCAGGCCAAGTTGCTGCGCGTTCTGGAGGACCGCAAACTGCGCCGACTGGGTAGCAAAGTGGAAACCGCGGTGGACGTGCGGGTTCTGGCGGCCACGAATAAAGTTCCGGACGAGGCCGTGGCCAGCGGCGAACTGCGCAGCGATCTCTATTACCGGCTGAATGTGTTCAACATCCACATGCCTCCGCTGCGGGAACACAAGGAAGACATTGCCGATCTGGTGCAACTCCTGCTGGCGGAAATGAGTGCCAAACACTCCCGCAAAGTTGCCGCGGTGAGCGAGGCGGTGCTGAACCAGTTCACGAATTATTCGTGGCCGGGAAATGTCCGGGAGTTGCGCAATACGATTGAAAGAGCGGTAATCGTGTGTGATGGCGGTATGATCGAGACCAAGCATCTGCCTCCGGGATTCGGCCAGACGCCTCTGCGCACTGCGGCCAATGATCCGGACGCCGTGCGTCTGGGCGTGGGCACAACCGTCGGAGAGGCGGAAAAAATGCTGATCCTCAAGACGCTGGAATCCACAAGCAATAACAAGACCAAGGCCGCAGAAATCCTCGGGATTAGCTTGAAAACCCTGCATAATAAATTGAAGGAGTACGGCAGTAGCGCTCCAGACGCGGCCCCGGGTACGGAGGAGCAGACGCAGTGATTAGTGGTTAGTGTTCGGTGGTTAGTGGTTAGTGTTTAGTGGTCAGTGGTCAGTGGCCGGTCAGGAACCTTCGGCCATTTCGTCATCGCTTCCGCCACACGCGGTTCAACTGACCACCAGAATTAAGGACACCGAAAGTATGGTAAAAGCTCGAACAGTAATCTCATCTTTCTGGTTAGTGGGCCTGTGTTGGGTGTGGTTCGCAACTGCTCAAGACGCGGCTCACGTGAACTCGACGGATCTCGAAGTCGTTACAACCGGCCAGATCAAGACCAAGAGCGGCCCTTTAACGCTCTTTAGAATCTACAAAGCACCCGATGGCACTGAGGGAAAGATCAATTACACAGAGTTCGATTCGCTGGAGCCTGCGGAGCTGCAAATCGAAAAGTGGGTTAAGGCCACGCGGACGGTCACGAGCCGGGAGCACAACCAGACCAAAGGCGATCAACTGATCAGCGATCGAGTGTTGGGTGTTACGGATTTACCAAAATCTGACAAGGAGGAGTTCGTGATCATCAGGCGCGACTATTTGAAATGTTACCTTATCGAATCGGTCTCTTTGCAGGTCGCGCAGCAGGTGGAAGGCTTGATTGAACACAAGTAGTCGACGACAACAGTGGCAACCCGCCGAGCTGCGATCCCTCGGATCCGCCGATACTGATCACTGATCACTAACCACTGCTTTCCCATGCGACGCAAAGCCATCATCGTGTTCGCGATTACCTTCATGGTCACCGTGATGGTGGCTGCGTTCTCGTATCTCTACATCTCGCAGATCCTTCGCCAGCGCATCACCAACGCCTACGAAAGCGCCAGCCGCCTCACCCAGCAGCTTGCCTACTTCGCTGGAAATGACCTGCCGGATTTGAGCAGTACGCGCATCGATACCAATGATCCCGAGGCAGTGCGGCGCGCCCTCGCCGAATACCTGCCGATGGATACAAACATCTTGAACAATCTGGAATCGGAAGTCGCGCTCTGGCCGTTCGTCTACGATGCCTCGGTGGTGGATGCGAGTGGCAAGGCCTTGTTGCACACCAATCGTCAACTGGTGGGCAAGCCCGTGGTTGCACGCAAGGACTTTCACGCGGTCCTGACAGCTCGCTTCCGGGAACAACTTCGCCTGGTGTACAGCCCTCCGGCGGTTTACGACGTGAGTTATCCGCTACAGCTGAATGGAGAGCCCTTCGGCACGATCCACATCGGCGTTTCTACAGTATTTCTCAAGAGCGAAATCACGCCTCGCCTGATGCACGCCCTTTATTTCTCGATTGCATCGATCTTCGCCTCGCTCCTGCTCGCCGCCGGAGTGTCGAATCTCGCGCTCGGACCACTGAGAAAGATCAGCCTTAACCTGGACAGCGTGAGTGCGGGTTCGACGGAAACTCTTTCCGGGAACGAATCGGAACACGATGAATTGGGGCTGGTCACGCTGAAGATTGCCAACCTGGGCCGGCAGATGCGCGACAGCAGGGAGATTTTTTCCGCGCTCAAAGACAACGTGGACCAGCTCATGTCGAAGCTGCAGGACGGATTGATGCTATTCACGCGGGATTCGCGGGTGGTGCTGGTGAGCGCTCCGGTCGAGCGCTTCCTCGGCAGGCCTCGCGGTGAGCTGCTGGGCAGAGCGGCGAGAGACGTCTTCCCCAACGACACGACGCTGGGCGCCACAGTATTGGACGCCTTCGACCGCCGGCGCCCGCTTTCGGGTGAATTCGTGGCCGCCGCCGGGCGACGCGTGCAGGTCTCTCTGGATTTTGTGCAGGAGAAGAACACGCAGATCGGCGCTCTGCTGATCATGCGGGATGCCGAGTCGGTGCGGCGCATCGGAGATGAAATCGAGATGTCCCGCCGTCTTTCGGCCAGCGGACGCGTGACCGGCGGCGTAGCCCATGAAGTAAAGAATCCCATCAATGCGATCGTGCTCCACCTGCAGCTCTTGCAAAACAAGCTGGCGCAACTGGACCCCGACACCCGCCGCCACATGGACATCATTGGCAGCGAGATTCACCGTCTCGACCGGGTGGTGCAAACGCTGGTGGACTTCATGCGGGCGCGCGAACTGCGTCTGGTGGAAGTGGACCTCCGCCGTTTGCTGGAAGAAGTGGCGCTGCTCGCCGCGCCGGACGCGGAACAACACGGCGTCCACATTGAGCTTGACCTGCCGCAGGAGCCGCTGCCCATTAAGGCCGACCTCGACTTGATGAAGCAGGCCCTGCTCAATGTTGTGCTGAACGGAATCCAGGCCATGCCTCAGGGCGGAGAGCTTACGCTCTCGACGCGACGCGAAGAGAATATGGTGCTGGCCGAGGTACGCGACCGGGGCGTGGGCATTGGGCAAGACGTGCAGGACAAAATCTTTGAGCTTTACTTCACCACCAAGAAGGGCGGCAACGGCATCGGCCTGGCGCAAACTTACCAGATCCTGCAGTGGCATTATGGGGCGGTGGAATTTGAGTCGAAGGAAGGTGAGGGGACGACCTTCCGCTTTCGCCTTCCTCCCGCTACGTCGGGTGCAGACGCGGAGCACGAAGCCGCGGCCCACTCCAACCAGTGACCTGAAAAATCGGAAGTTGATTTCCTTCAAAGCGCTTTGAGCGGCGTAAGATTGAGAGAGTCATCGCAGCTTGGGATTAAAGATGAGTCTGGCCGTAATCCTCGGGTGTTGTTTGTTGAGTCTGGGCCCCCAGAATCAGGGCAGTGTCGGCAATTCACAGCCGCAGGCAAGTCAATCGCAGAGCTCGGAACCGGCCCAGGCTTCTCCATCTGCAACCCCAATCTCTCCGACCAGCCAGACGCCGAGTGCCTCCGGGCAATCCAATCCACCAACCAAGCCCCACCGTCGCCATAAGAAAACGATTCCGGATTGCTCGAACGCGCCGACTGCGCTGAACCCAGCGGCGGGCGGTTCCACCGAGTCAACGACTCCGGCGGGCACCGGAACAACCAATGCTAGTCCGACGAGCGCTGATTCGAACAAAAGTTCCCCGACGCTGAAACCGTGTCCGCCTCCCAAGAAGGTTGTGCGCAACGGAGGAACCAGCGAGCCCGCGATACAACTGTTGGGAGGAACGGGTGCGGAACAAGCTGGCCAACAACGCTCCACGGAGGAACTCACGGCGGCAACCGGAGAAAACCTGAAGAAGGTTGAGGGACACCAACTCAGCTCCAGCCAGCAGGAAATGGTGAATCAGATCAAACAGTTCATGGAACAGTCCAAGACCGCGGTTGCCGCAGGAGATCTGGAGCGCGGCCACAATCTCGCCCTGAAAGCTCATTTGCTCTCTGACGAGTTGGTGAAACCCTAAGGAGGCGGGCAAATCTCAGGTGAAATCGGTTGACTGACGACAGTTATCTTTACCGCCAAGAATTCGAGTCGTAAGTTAGTACGGTTCTAACATGGCCCCGCAGTACCATCCCGGAATCTCGATGCATCGCATCGCCGTGGGCGGCGGCATTATGGGTGCAGTGTTTGCGGTTGGGACCGTTCTGATTTTCGTGGTCGGAATACCGCTCGGACCTTGGTTTCTGCTCGGGAGTGTGCTGGTTGGAACTGCTGTAGCCGGTGGGTTGTACGGCTGGCACAAATGCCACCCCCTAGAAATCGCTGATCTTCATCACCCGCCCGAACCCCGCTAGACGAATGACATGCCGTGAAAGTGTGTAGCCCCCGTATACATTAGTGAGTTCCAGCCTTCCGGCTATCCCGACTGCTAGGCGCAGCCAGAGCGGGCCGCCGTAGCTTGCATGTACCCATAGAGTCCTACGGGCCCTGGCCTTTTCACTCATGGTTTGTACAAAAAGTTTAACGCGGTCTGCAACGCGATCTAGGTTATAATCCCGCCACCAGCAAGGCGTTCGGGCGCCTTCATACTCTTCGACCATGGGGCGAAACTACATGAAAGCATTTTGGGCCTGCGTACTCGTGCTCGCTTCGGCGGCCACGGTGTCGGCGCAACAGTATTCCTACAGCAATAGCGGCGGGTCGGTGAGCCAGACCACAAACACCATGACCATCAGCGGATCCACGGTGAGCGCTCCGGCAGGCACGGTTTCGATGACGTGCAACCTGACGGTCGTCACGGTGACCGGAGATGGCGAAACTTGGTCGTGCACGGGCGGCAGCTACTCGTTTCAATCGACGGATGGGACGATCTCCATCAACGGCGTTTTTACGGGTGGTCTTTTCACGTTTGCGCAGACCGAAATCAACCGGGTTTTTTACTACAACTACGCGCTCTATGCGGATTTTTCCGCGTCGCAGGTGATCAGCGGCGGCAAGCCGGTCGCGGTTGCGGGAGCGGTGATGGAAACTCTGGCGAGCATGACCGCGCCATTGACCTCGACGAACGGCACGATCCAGACCGGACTGATTCAACTGAGCCAGGAGTATGAGCCGGTCTACATTGCCGATACCGGGAACAACCGGATCGTGCAGACGGCCGACATTCTGGGATCGAGCTGGACGAGCCTGGGGACGCTGGGATCAGGGACAAAGCAATTTTCTGCGCCGTATGGCGTGGCGCTGGATGCGGCGGGAAAGATTTATGTTTCGGACGGAGCCAACTGCCGTATCGTCCGCATGGATAACATGACGGGATTGAACTGGACTTCGTACGGCACGTACGGCGCGGGTGCGGGGCAGTTCTCCAATCCCGAGGGGTTGTGGGTGGATTCGGGCGGGAAGATTTATGTGGCCGATGCCGGGAATAACCGCATTGTGCGCATGGACGACATTACGGGGGCGAATTTCATCTCGCTGGGCACGCTGGGCAATGGTTTCGGGCAGTTCAGCAGTCCTGCCGCAGTGACCACAGATTCGGCAGGGAACATTTACGTGGCCGACAACGTCAACGCCCGGGTGGTGGAATTTTCCGACATGCTGGGAACGAACTGGGCGGTGTGGCAGTTTCCTGTGAATTATGAAACTCCGGATGGCGTGGCGGTCGATTCATCGGGGAAGATTTATATGACGGACTCGCTGCAGAGCCAGGTATTCCGTGCCGACAATATTTCGGGTGCGAATGAAGTTTCGCTCAATGTGAATTTTTTGGGCTATATCAACGGCGTGGAAAGGCCGTCGGGGATTTTTGTGGATGCGAATGATCAGATTTACATTGCGGACGCCAACAACAACCGCATCGACCGGCTCTTCGACATGAGCTATGACGACATGATCGTTCTGGGTACGGCGGGAACGGGTGTGGGGAACTTGAGCCTGCCGCACGCGATGGCGGCACAGCAGGAAACCAAGAGCGTGGCCGTCTCCGCGGTGATGCCGGCCAGTTTGTCGTTCCCGACCGAACTCGTGGGGAGCGCCAGTCCAACCCAGACCACCATGCTGAGCAACATTGGCACCGCACCAATGCTGGTAACGTCGGTGACGTCGACCCTGGCGGATTTCCCCATGACCCACAATTGCCCGTCGAAGCTGCTCGCGGGACAGAGCTGTATGGCAACGGTGACGTTCCAGCCGACGACCGGCGGGCTGCGCAGGGGGCAGGTGAAGTTTACGTTGAAAGGGGCTCAGAGCCGGTCGACCTCGGTAAGCGGAAGCGGGGCTTTGGTCACGCTTTCGACCAATCTGCTGATCATGTTCGCCTGTGCGCCCGGACAGGTCACGGTGACGAATCCGTTGGCCTCAAGCACGTCCATCAAGTCGGTGAAAGTGACGCGGCCGTTCACCGAGACCAACAACTGCGGAACGCTGGCGCCGGGAGCGAGTTGCACCGTCACCGTGCATTGGTGCTCAGGGACGCCGATCACCGGAGTTCTGGCGGTGACCGATGCATCGGGCACATCGCAGTTCGTGTCTTTGACCGGGGAACAATGACCGTAGAGGAACGACGGGGAATGGGTTTAGAGTGCTGGCGAACTCATTTTCCCTTGGCCCGCGCCGCATTCACTTTGGTCAGCAGGTCCTGCGTCAGGGCCTGCACCGGGCCGGAAATCTTCGCCCCCTCCGTCAGCACATCGCGGGCCTCGTTGATCCGGTTCAGCTTGGCGTAGGCAAAGCCCAAGCGATAGAGAGCAATCGCATATTGCTGCTCATCCTGGCCCTTGAGCAATCCCACCGCCGATTTCAATTCTGGAATGGCGGGCGTCGTCTTGTCCTGCTTGATGTAGGCGTATCCCAGAATCGAATGCGCTACTCCGGCCGACAGCTTGCGGGACTTGTCGGCGTCCGGGGCGTCGGCCTTGGCGACGTCAATCGCCTTTTGGGAGTAAGTAACCGCTTTGCCCACGCTGCCCGGCTTGGGATTGTCGACGTAGGCTCCGGCCAGCAGCAGCAGGGCAGGCAGCGAGTTGGGATTCGCCGCCAGGATTTTTTCTCCGTAGGCGAAGAGCCGCGCCTGATCGTTCAACTGTCCCGGACCCAACGTATACATGGCGTAGCTGGAGACTTGCTCCTGGAACTTTGAATCCGGGAACGCCGCGGAGTACTTCTCGATGTCGGCCATTCGCAGCTTGGCATCGTTCTCGCTGGCAATCACATTGAACCCGGCCGACTCGACGAAGTCGCAGTTATTCTTGTTCGCGTTTTGTTCAGAGTCGACTTGCTCTTTGAATGTCTCATCGCTGGTGCCTTCCGGCTTGGGCTGCTTGCCGATGGAGTGGCACACTTCGCCTGCCTTCGCGGCGTAGTCCATCAACTTCGTGTTCTGCTTGGCCTGCTGCGCGATACTGGCCTGCGAGACCAGGATGTCGAGGTTGCGCGGCGACCCAGCCAACGCCTTATCGCCATACTCGAGCGCCTTGTCCAAGTCTCCCGTAGCCTGATAGGCCTGCGACAACTGCCAGTCCCCGTAGGCCGCGGCCGGCGCGTTCGAGGAGTACCTCTGCACAAAGTCCTGATACATGGCGAGCTTCTTCTGCGCGTCCTGCTCGTTCGAGATTTCCTGCAAATCATGGTCTTCGGGCGTGCCCGCGGGAATCACGATCTTGTCGACCTGCGCTCTGGCAGCCGCCGGGAGGAAGAAGAAAGAGAAGAGAACGACAACCAGCACAAGCGACCCTGGGTAGTGTTTCATAGGTCATCTCCGCCGTGGAAAAGGATGGGACCTCAGTTTCAGGCGAATCCTAGCGCCGAATGGATTCGTGCGCAAGCGCGGCGGTCACAAAGTCAGGGGTCAGGGATCAGGGATCAGGGATCAGCAAAACGGCACAGTAACAGAAGGCGTTTCACTGGCCACTGACCACTGATCACCCACTTTCTATGTGAATTCCACCCGGCCTTCGCTTCAGCTAAATTAAGAAGATGCGTGCCATCCTTGGTCGACGTCCGCTGCGCTTTGTTTTTGCCGCCAACGTGATTTCCATGTTGGGCAGCGGGATGAACTCGGCCGCCGTGGCCTGGTACATTTTGCAGGCGACGCACTCGGAGATGGCGCTCGGCACCTTCGCCGTTCTGCAGACCATTCCGGCCATGCTGATGCTTCCCTTCACCGGGGTCATCATTGATCGCGAAGATCGCCGGCGTCTGGTCATGTGGCTGGATGCGGTGCGTGCCGTGATCATCGTGACGGTCGCCATCCTTGCCTTTCGGCATCGAGTGCAGGTCTGGCAGCTTTATCTGATGAATACCCTCGTGGCCGCCGGATTCTGGATGTTCTGGCCCACGATCACCGCGCTGATCCAGGAACTCACGCCGGAAGGCCAGTTCGTGCAGTCGAATACGTTTCTTTTGGCGGGAGTGCAGGGAGGTTGGCTCATCGCCGGTTCGCTCGTGGGCTTCATGTACAACCACATCGGCCTCGGCGGCGTGCTGCTGATCGACGTTTCCACTTACGTGGTCTCGTTCCTGTGCTACTTCGCCGTGCGCAAGGGGCGACACGTGGTGCTGCGTCCGGAGGAACTGCGCGCCGATATTCTTGCGGCTGAGAGTCAGTTCGAGCGCTTCTGGCGCGAGATGCGCGAGGGCCTGCACTTTCTCCGCGACCATCGCTCTGTGGTGCTGCTGGGCGTAAGTTGGGCGCTGTTTCTGGGCGCCATGATTACTGGTGTTGTGGTCACTCCATCGCTGAGCGAGCGCGTTTTCCACGCCGGCGCCGTCGGCTACGGATGGCTCAATGCGGGATGGGGCACCGGCGCGTTTCTCAGCGCGCTGTATGCTCCTGCGGTGATCGCCAGCCTGGGCGGACGGCGCGCGGTGGCGTTCTCCATGGCGATCATCGCTGCGACCGTAGTCTGCGCTCCGGTTTCGCACTGGCTGATCGCCGCCATCCTGCTGTATGCGCTGATGGGGTCGGCGCGCGGCGTGGGCGGTATCGCCATGAACACCAGCCTGATGGAGATGGTTCCGCCGCATCTCATGGGACGGGTGCAGAACGCGTTTTATTTCTTTGGCACTCTGCTGCAGCTCGTGCTCGCGCTCAGCGTCGGCGCGGTCGCGCACAAAGTCAGCCTGGTCGCAGCATTCGCCATTCTGGCCTGCGTCTACGGGATGTCGTTTGTGGCCGCCAGTTGGCCGGTGGGAGCGGAAGTCGCGGTAGGGGAGGTCAGTACTGTGGAATGAAAGGCAATTCACCACGGAGACACAGAGACACGGAGAACCCCGAGGGCAAGTAAACGGTACTCTAGTTTCATGGTTTTCTCTGTGACTCCGTGCCTCCGTGGTAATTGACCGCCTTCCACTGTTATCCTTTCCCATTCCAAGGAGCACTCATGTCCTCTGATCTGCAGGGCCGTAACGCCGTCGTCTTCGGAGTGGCCAACAAGCGTTCGATCGCCTGGTCCATCGCCACGGGACTACACGCCGCCGGCATGAAGCTGGCCATCACCTACCAGAACGAGCGCCTGGAGCAGGAAGCCAAAGACCTTATCCTCTCGCTGCCCGGTGCCGAAGCCTACATGTGCGACGTCAGCAAAGACGAAGAAATCGACCGCCTCTTCGCCACGCTGAAAGAGCGCCACGGCAAACTGCACACGCTGGTGCACTCGGTCGCCTACGCTCCCGCCGACGAATTGAAGGGAGACTTCATCAACACCACGCGCGAGGGCTTTCGCGTCGCGATGGATGTGAGCGTGTATTCCCTGGTCGCGGTTGCCCGCGCCGCCGCGCCGCTGATGGAAGACGGCGGCTCCATCATCACCATGACTTATTACGCGTCGGAGAAGGTCGTGCCTCGCTACAACGTGATGGCGGTAGCCAAGGCGGGACTCGAATGCACAGTGCGCTATCTCGCCTTCGAGTTAGGAAAGAAGAAGATTCGCGTGAACGCAATCTCCGCCGGGCCGATCAAGACTCTCGCCGCTCGCGGTATCGCCGGCTTCGGCGACATGCTCAAAGGCCACGAAGAACGCGCCCCGCTGGGCCGCCGCGTGGAAGTGGAAGAAGTCGGCTCGACTGGAGTGTTCCTCGCCTCCGACGCCAGCAGCGGCATTACCGGCGAAGTGATCTACGTGGATTGCGGGTATAACATCATGGGGTTTTGAGGGCAGTTCTCAGTTCTCCGTTCTCAGTTCTCAGTCGTTGCGCTGTGGGATAATTGACGCGATGCGAAACAGGCGCCTGATCTTTGCTCTCTTCTCCGCCGCCATCCTCTTCTCGATGGTACGGGAGTGGAGCGCGCCCGTGGCATGCGCGCGAACGAGTCTCATCCCTTCGGCTTCGGCGCGTCTTAGCCACTAGAATTCCCCGGCAAAGGAACTCCCCGGCATGGCTGGTCAAATGGCAAAATTACAACAGTGAATCCTAACGAGCAGGGCTGGCAGGGGAGGGCTTCAGCTAGTACTTGCGCGGCACGAGGATCAGATCGCTTGGATAGGTTGCGGCAAGCTTCAGACCGCCAATCTGAGAACGCAAATCCTTCGATTCGGGCTCCAGAGGCATATGTCGATAGTTAGGCTGTCCCGGCGCAAGGACCACGTCGTTCAAGGAGAATTCGAATTCAGCGCTGTTATCGCTGGAAGCAAATGGGTCCACGGCGAAATTCGGCAACTCTATCTTGAAAGTACCATCGGCGTTAATCTTGGCAGTAGCTACAGCGGGAATTTGCATTCCACCGCAGCTCATGAAACATGGGCCGTCCTTACAGACAGTCAGGAAAGAACATGACAAAAAGGTCTGGTATCCGACCGACACTTCCGAACCCGACTGGCCGCCGAAGTCGACTCGTTGAACATGCCCCGCCAAAGCGAAGCTCTTCAGGGGGGTGCAGGTGAAGGGAAGCACTACGTCTTCTGTTCCGACAACGGCGTCAAATGTCACCATTCGACATCCCCTCGCCCAGGCCAATGCCTTGAACCGATCTACCGCGTTGCCGTCTTCAAGGGCAACAACCTCGTAATAGTGATCTGGGTAGCCTTTCGGCTCAACGACGTGCCCCTGCCCACCGACGGCATCAAACGGGGGAATGATCCCGCTCACAGCGGAGGAGCCGGGCAGACCAATGTACACGCGCCCACCGCTGGGCCCAAACAAGCCGTATTCGAGCCAAACGTTGTCGAGCGAAATTCCGCTGGGAAACGAAATTCTGATCTTTGGTGAACTCTTAGCCTGCGCTGAGGTCTGCGAGGTTTGTGCGGCCATGAATAATGTCAGCAACATCGGAAGGGCGATTGCGGCGATGCTGCGGCGAGCCATCAAGTAAGGATAACACTCTCAAACGTCGTCGCCGGCATGCGGCAGCGACTCAGGGTTGCCATCGGACCATTGTATTAACTAGCCGGCGCCGCCATCTTTCTTGGGACAGGCTCTAGCCAGTTATTCGAATCCTGCGCCCGTTCTCCCCGTCCCGTTCCAGCGAGATCTCCACATCCCGCCCTCGCAGAAAGCGCGGAAACTTCTCTCCCCACTCGATCAGCAGAATGCTGTTGCCGTCACGCAGATCGTCCAGCCCCAGCGTTTCCAATTCACGCGGCGTATCTACGCGGTAGAGATCGATGTGGTAGAGATTGGCTCGTGGCCCGCGATACTCGTGCACCAGCGTAAAGGTGGGACTGGTGACGTCTTCTTCCTCCGCCGCCTCGAAGCCTGCGGCGATTCCCTTGACCAGCGTGGTCTTCCCTGCCCCGAGGTCTCCGCGCAGCAGCACCAACTTGGGCGGGGCGAGCAGCGCCGTCAGCGTGCGGCCGAAGGCGATGGTTTCCTCCGGCGAATGTGTGGTGATCTCTCGCGTCATCTCGAACAGTATAGCGAGAGCGCCACGGCAGAACTTAACAGGTTGCGGAAAGCCCTTGCCGCGTGCAGTAACGTGGAAGAGCGGCGCTTCAGCGCCGCGTTAAGCGCATAAATGATGCGGCTTCAGCCCCGGTGGTCGCATGTTTGTGCCATCGCGAACTCATTCCTCAGCTAGATCGTCCGCGTCATGTTCAACACCGACGATTTCAGGCCCATCACGTTCCGGTCCGTCACGTGGTCGAGCGAGGTCCGCAGGCGGCGGTGGTCATCGTCCTCGAGCGCGACGAAGCGGAACGGCTGCAGTACGCCATCCGTCGTCTTCCGCGCCGGGCCGAGGATCTCGGCCATGCCGTGGACCGGGCCGGATTGCGTCTGAAACGCAACCTCGACGAAATCGCCGTCCCGCAGCGAACGGGGCAACGCCAGCAATCCGCCGGTCACTGAAATAGTTTGGAGTTTAGCTTTTGCGTGCCGGCCGTCTTCTAAACGAATCGCAGCCAGGACGTCGCCTAGCTGGACCCGGGCCGCGCGCCGCGAAGGGTGCGGTTGGGGGAAGTGGGTCATATTGGTATTTGCACTATGGCACGCTATCGAAGCGGGTAACAGGTTACGGAAGCAGAAGGCCGGATTCCCGCTCTGGACAAGGAGTTCGTGCTGGTAACAACCACTGCGCCAAGCAGATAGAAGTGTTAACTGATTCGGCAACGTCCCACGGGACAATCCCGCGTGCGCCGAAAAGCCTCGGGTAGTCCCTGCAGAAGATCGGTGGCGACCAGCGAATGCTCACCCACACTCTCGCGCATTACATCGCCGGCAAGGCCGTGCAGATGCACCGCGGCAAGCACCGCTGCGAAAGCGTTCTTGGGATGCTGTGCGATCATTCCCGCAACCATGCCTGTAAGGATATCTCCGGTGCCGCCCGTGGCCATGCCTGGATTGCCCGTGGTGTTGACCCAGGCTTCTCCGTTCGGTTGGGCAACCAGCGTGCGATGTCCTTTGAGCACGACGATACATTCGTGTTCGCGCGCGAACTTGCGCGCCACGCCCAAGCGATCTTTTTGAACGTCAGCCATGGTGCATCCCGCCAGACGCGCCATCTCGCCCGGATGCGGCGTGATCACCAGCGTCCGCCCCTTGCCATTCAATTCTGTGTTGCGGCCCTCGAAAGCGTTCAGGCCGTCGGCATCCACGACCATCGGGAGGTGGAGTCTCGCAACCAGGCTCCGCACCAGGTCCGCGGTCTGGGCATCTCGCGAAATCCCCGGCCCCAGCGCGAGCACAGTCTTCCCCTTCGCCAGTTCCTCGATTCGATCCCGCGCACTGGAGGAAATCGTCCCCGCACCTGTTTCGGCCAAGGGCTCAGTCATCAACTCGGGATGAAATCCGGCCACGGTTCCGAGCACGGACTTCGGTGTGGCTACCGTCGAAAGGCCTGCACCTGCGCGCAGCGCGGAGAACCCCGCCATTGCCGCCGCCCCAGCTTTCCCGAGTGATCCTCCAACTACTAGCACATGCCCGTAATTGCCTTTGTTCGACTCCGCCGGGCGCGGCCCGATCAGCGGAGCAATATCCCGCGCGGTGATCACATTCAGTTGCAACCCCGAAACGATTGCCTCTTCTGGTGAGCCGATGTTGGCCACGACGGTGGACCCCGCAGTCAAAACGCTAAACACATGCGCCGGACGCGGCGCGGTGAAGGTGACGATTGCGTCGGCTCGGGCGATCGTTCCGGCTTGCGGACCCATTGCGTCCGCATCCGCGCCGGAAGGAATGTCCACCGCAATCACTGGAATCTTGCCCGCATTCATGAACGCAATCGCATCGGCATAGAGTCCGCTGACCGGAGGCTTGAAGCCCGTGCCCAGAATCGCATCGACATACAGGTCAGCTTGCATGGCAAGCCGCACTCGCTCGCTCTTCAACTCTTCGCTGGAATGCACGGCGATCGTGGCCGGTAACTTGCCAAACATCACCGCCGCATCGCCCCGCAGATCGCCGGAGTCCGCCAGCAGGATCACTTGAACCTTCTTCCCTTGCTCCCGCAGTCGCCGGGCCGCCACGAAACCATCGCCGCCGTTGTTCCCCTTGCCACAAACAACCACGATGCGTCCGGCCGCAGAATGGTGCGAGAGCACATAGTCGGCCACCGCCGCCCCCGCATTTTCCATCAGCGTGAGCGAAGGCACGCCGAAGCGCTCCCTGGTGGCGCGGTCGATGGCCCGCATTTCTTCTGCGGTAACGATTTTCATGATTGAGGGGAGGCCGTCTGCTCCAATTGCCGCAACTGCGAGGGCTCGCCCATGGCGATCAGGAAGTCTTCAGGCTCAATGCGTTCATCGGGAGCGGGATTGAAGCGCATCCCCTGCTGCCGCTTGATCGCCAGAATAATCACGCCGCGGTCCTGGCGAATGCGCGAGCTCTCAATGGTCTTGCCCGCAAACACGGATTGCTTCGCAACCTGGATCTCGCCAATCTCCAGATCGATGCCCAGGTGCGTGGTCGCGGTATCGAGAAAGCTGACCACGTGCGGCCGCAGCAGCGATTGCGCAATGCGCTGCCCGGCAAAAGAATATGGCGAGACCACGGAGTCGGCGCCCGCGGTGAGCAGATGCTTCTCCGCGCCGTCTTCGCTGGCGCGCGCAATGATCTTCAAATGCGGATTCAATCCCCGCGCCGTGAGCACGATGTATAGGTTGGTGGCGTCGGTGGTGGTGGCCGCGATCAATCCCCGCGCGCGCTCGATCTGGGCCTGGCGCAGAGTCTGCTCCTGCGTGGCATCGCCGGTTACCACCAGCCAGTTCTCGCCACTGTAGCGCTGCAGCTTGCTTTCCGCGTTCTCGATTACCACGAAGGGCACGGGCTTGCGCGCCAACTCCCGCGCCACGCTGCGTCCCACGCGTCCCATGCCACAGATGATGTAGTGGCCGTCGAGACGTCCGATATCGCGCTCCATGCGCCGCCTTCCGAAAAAGCTCTGCAGTTCGAATTCTAGCAAAGCCTGGCTCAGCGCCCCCACACCCAGCAACACCAGCGACACGCCCGCCAGAATCACAAAAATGTTGAAGACGCGCCCGGCGTGCGATAGCGGATGCACTTCCTGATAGCCGATGGTGGTCAGCGTGGTCACCACCATGTAGAAGCCGTCAAACCAGGGCCAGCCTTCGATGAAGTGATAGCCGGCGGTGCCTGCCGCCATGACGACCAGCAGCGACGCGCCTATCACTTTCAGGTTGTGGATGGCTCTCATGGAAATGCAGTGGCCAGTGATCAGTGATCAGTGGCCAGTAAAGGCACTAGCGGTGTTACAGGTCATCGAACTGACCGCTTTCTTCGACGACTATAGAACAAAAAGGCCCTCCGCTGTGCGGAGAGCCATTTGCACTTCCTAACCACTAATCACTGATCACTGATCACTGCCCTTCTGCAGCGCCTGCACCCGGCTGTGCTTCACGCTGTAGGTGAAGTACACCACCAGTCCAATCGCCAGCCACACAACCAGACGGATCCAGTTCCACATTCCCAGCTTGGCCATCATGTATCCGTTCGCGATCACGCCCAGGATAGGAACCAGCGGCACCCACGGCGTCCGAAAAGGCCGCGGCTGGCTGGGATTCGTATAGCGCAATACCATCACGGAAATCGATACAATCACAAACGCCAGCAGCGTACCGATGTTCACCATTTGCCCAATCTTTTCAATCGGCGTCACGCTGCCTACAATCGCGGCCAGCAGGCCCACCAGAATCGTATTCTTCCATGGCGTCCGAAACTTGGGATGCACATCGGCGAAGAAGGTCTTTGGCAAGAGCCCGTCATTCGCCATCGAATAAAGCACTCGCGTTTGTCCGAGTAACATCACCAGCATCACGCTGGTGAGCCCAGCCAGCGCCCCCAGCGTAATGATGTTCGCGGCGATGGGCAGCCCCCGGTCCAGGAATGCAACCGCGACCGGCGCCTCAATGTTGATCTGTTGCCAGTGCACCATCCCGGTCAGCACGCCGGCCACGGCAATATATAAGACCGTACAGACCGCGAGCGATGCGATCATGCCAATGGGCAGGTCGCGCTGTGGATTCTTCGCTTCCTGCGCCGTGGTTGAAACTGCATCGAAGCCGATGTAGGCGAAGAATATGTAGGCTGCGCCCGCTCCGATTCCCGCGAAGCCGTGCGGGGCGTAGGAGTGCCAGTCCGTGCCCCAGTTGTCCCGATTGATGTAGTGAGATCCGAGCGCGATCACAAAAAGTACAACAGAGACCTTAATTACGACGATCCCTGTGTTAAACCGCGCGCTCTCTTTGATCCCGATGACCAGAATCGTCGTAATCACCAGCGCGATGAGAAAGGCCGGAAGGTTAAAACCGATCTCCGCCCCAAACAGCTGTGGCGCTCCCAGAAGTTCGTGCGCCCGCTGCAACAGTTCTGGCGACTGCGCACTCACGATCGCACTAACTTTATCGAGGAACGCTTGCGTAGTTGTCCCCAGCGTCGGGTTCGCAGCCTGCGCCATCTGACGCGCAATCACATTTTCGGCAGTCTTCAGCGCCGTCCAGTGATCGTAGGACAGCCACAGCGGCATCTTGATGTGGACGAGATTTAGCAGTTCGATGAAGTGGTTCGACCAGCCAGAAGACACCGTGCTGGCGCCCATCGCATATTCGAGCGTGAGGTCCCAGCCGATGATCCAGGCCAGCAATTCGCCCAGCGTGGCGTAAGCGTAGGTGTAAGCGCTGCCAGCCAGCGGAATCATGGCGGCGAACTCGGCATAGCAAAGCCCGGCAAACGCGCATCCCAAACCGGAGAGAACGAATGAAAGTGTGAGTCCCGGACCCGCGTACTGCGCCCCCAGTCCCACCATTACAAAAATGCCCGCCCCGATGATTGCGCCCACGCCCAGCGCGGTGAGTTGAAAAACTCCCAACGTCCGTTTCAGGCTGTGTTCGCCCGTCTCGCGGGCTTCTTCCATCAGCAGGTTCAGCGGCTTGGTTGCCAGCAGATTTGCCATTCGTTTCGTTTCTCCTTGGCTCTTAGGCGGATTCACCTGTGTTGCCATGTCGCCGCCCCCTCGACCACGCGTAATATACCGGGATGCCCAGCAGCACCACAATTAGCCCCGGCCATGTGAACTGCGGTTTGTAGCGCAATAGTACGACATCAATGAATAAAGCCATCACAATATAAATCGCGGGTAGTACCGGGTAGCCCACAGCTTTATAGGGCCGCTCCGCATTAGGATGCGTCCGGCGCAGCACAAATAAACCCACAATTGTCAAAATATAGAACACCAAGACTGCGAAAATGATGTAGTCCAGAAGCTGGCCGTAGCTTCCCGAAACGCAGAGCAGGCACGCCCAGACCATCTGCACCATCAGGGAGACTGCGGGCGTTTTGTACGTGGGATGCAGTTTTGCCACGCTGCGGAAGAACAGGCCGTCCTTTGCCATCGCGTAGTAGACGCGCGCCCCGGAAAGGATCAGCCCATTGTTGCAGCCGAAGGCGGAGATCAGGATCGCGCCCGCCATCAGCAGTCCACCCACGGACCCGAACATCTGCGTCATAACTGCGGTGCCCACGCGGTCTTCGGAGGCATACTTGATGCCACGGGCCAGAACCGTCGCCCCGCCTGCCGCGCCATCGAGCGGCAGCACCATCAGATAAATAAAGTTACAGGCAATGTAGAGCGCGATGACCACGCCCGTACCCAGCGCCAGCGACAGCGGCAGGTTGCGGCTTGGATTTTTCACTTCCCCGGCGGTGAAGGTCACATTGTTCCAGGCATCCGCGGAAAACAGAGAGCCGACCTGCGCCACGGCAAGAATCGTCAGTGTACCGACCATGACCATCGGTCCGCCCACCCCTGCCTGCACGGCGTGCTGGGCGCCGAGTCCTGCGTTCTGCCAGAAGTGTCCGCTGAAGTTCGTTGCCAGGGCCTGCGCGTTTCGCCCCAGCGCCAGACCGAACAGGGCCAGCCCCAGCAGCGCCGAAACCTTGGCCGCGGTAAACACATTCTGGATGAGCGCGCCAGTTTTCACTCCAAAGATATTCACCACCGAGAGGAAGACCACGAGCAGGATGGCCACGAGGTTCTGCGTATTAATTCCAACATCCATGTTGCCCAGAACCATCGGCCCCACATGAATGGGCGGAACTTTCCAGAGATGCAGAATCCAGTTGGAGGAAGAAATCGCGGGAAAGAAAACTCCGAGGAACTTGCCGAAGGCCACGCCCACGGCCGCAATCGTCCCGGTCTGAATTACCAGGAATAAAGTCCAGCCATAGAGGAATCCCCACAGCGGCCCGAGCGCTTCGCGCAGGTAAACATACTGGCCGCCGGCCCGCGGCATCATCGCGGCCAGCTCGCCATAGCTGAGCGCGGCGACGATGGTCATGAACCCCGCCACCGCCCACGCGCCAATCAGCAGCGCGGGTGAATCCACTTCGCGGGCAATCTCCGCCGACACAATAAAGATGCCCGAGCCGATCATCGACCCCATTACCAGCATGGTGGCGCTGGTCAGGCCCAGGCCTTTGACCAGTTCCTTGTCCTGATGACTATGAATTTCCCAGTCGCTGCCCGCGACTGTTGTCGGTGTGCTCAGGATGCCTCCGGTTGTGGCGCGTCGTTGGTCGTTAGTCGTTGGTCCACGAACGAGACAGCCGGCGCGATTCTTGGCTAACGACTAACGACCAGCGACTAACGACATATTCCCGCGCCATCAAGCGCTTACCAAGCGCCCCCTGACTTTACCTCAGAACGCGGAAAAATTCCTCTGCTGATTTGCGGGGATCCCGTAACAAGTCAGATATCACCGCCACGGAATCGGCCCCGGCCTCGATCACCGACGCCGCGTTGGCGCGGGTGATCCCACCAATGGCCACCAGCGGCTTTCGAGTCAACTGCCGCGCCCGGCGCACCCCTTCGAGGCCCACCACCGGATCAGGCTTATCTTTGCTGGAAGTCGAAAACACGGGCCCAATGGCGAGATAGTCAGCCGACGTCTGATCGGCTTCCTGCAGTTGTTCCAAGTTATGCGTCGAAACCCCAAGCCAGCGCACGGGGCCAATGATGCCTCGTACCGACTTCGGCGAGAGGTCTTCCTGCCCAACATGCACCCCGTCAAACTCCGCGACCAGACACAAATCCGCGCGGTCGTTCATGATGAGCTGCACGTGTGGCGCGGTCGCCCCCGCCCGCGAACACTTGCGCAATTCCCGCGCCTGCTCCAGCATAACGCGGGCGTTCCCACTCTTGTTGCGGTATTGCAGCAGCGTGCATCCGCCCGCGACAAGCTCCTCGGCGAAACGAGCCAACTCTTCAGTCGCGGGAAAAAACGCCGTATCCACAATGGGATAGAGACGAGGAACAGAGATCACGCCGCTGAATCCTTCTTGCTGGCCGTCAGAAATCGCTCGATAAATCCCGTATCGAACTTCCCTGCCCGGAAGTCCGGATCCGCCAAAATCTTCCGGTGCAGCGGAATGGTCGTGTACACGCCCTCGACAATGAACATCTCAAGCGCTCGCGTCATGCGCGAGAGAGCTTCGTTGCGGTCTTTGCCGCGAACGATCAATTTGGCGATCAGCGAATCATAATACGGCGGAATCACGCCCTCGGCATAGGCTGCCGTATCCACGCGCACGCCTGTGCCTCCGGGTGGATTGAACGTCGTGATCTTTCCCGCCGACGGGGTGAACTTCTCAGGGTGCTCCGCATTGATGCGGCATTCGATGGCGTGCCCGCGATGCACGATCGGGCCCAACAACACGTCCCGCATATTCGCGCCGGCGGCAATCATGATCTGGCTCTTCACCAGGTCGACATCCGTGACCATCTCGGTCACTGGATGCTCTACCTGGATACGTGTGTTCATTTCGATGAAGTGCAAGCGCCGGTCCTGATCCATCAGGAATTCGATGGTTCCCGCATTCGTGTAGCCGATATCAGCCAGCGACTTGCACAGAACCGCGCCAATCTGATCGCGCAGCTCCGGCGTGACCTGGGTTGAAGGCGACTCCTCCAGCAACTTCTGATGACGCCGCTGGATGGAACATTCGCGCTCGCCCAGGCTCACCACATTGCCGTGCTCGTCGGCCAGCACCTGAAACTCAATGTGCCGCGGATGCTCGACATACTTCTCCATGTACAGGTCGCCGTTGCCGAAAGCGCCCGCGGCCTCCGACTGCGCCGCCTTGAATAATCCCGGCAGCTCCTCTTCCCTGCGGACGATGCGCATGCCGCGTCCGCCGCCGCCCGCCGATGCTTTCACAATCACGGGAAAGCCTACCTGCCGCGCCCACTCCACGGCTTCTCCCTCAGATGCAATGATCCCGTCCGAGCCTGGCAGAATCGGCACGCCCGCCCGTTTCATGGCCGACCGCGCTTTTTCTTTTTCTCCCATCAGCCGCGTCACTTCCGGACGTGGCCCAATGAACTTGATCCCGCTGGTCTCGCAGACTTCAGCGAAGTTCGCATTCTCCGCCAGCAGTCCGTACCCGGGATGGATCGCGTCGACATTGGCGATCTCGGCCGCGCTGATCACCGCCGGAATGTTCAGGTAGCTCAGCGCCAGCTGAGGCGGCCCGATGCAGATGGCTTCGTCGGCGAAGCGCACCGGCAAGGAATGGCGGTCGGCCTCGCTGTAAATGGCCACCGTGCGGATGCCCAGCTCCTTGCACGCGCAAATGACGCGCAGGGCGATTTCTCCGCGATTCGCAATCAGGATTTTCTTGAACATTTCAGATTGAATGTGGGGACCGGAGGGCATTTGTAATTTTGTAATTTGGTAATTTGAAATCCCAAAGGCTTATTCAATTTACAAAATTACCAAATTACCCGATTACCAAATTACTTAATCTCCCTCACTTCTTCGCCCGGATGGCGAACAACTCCTGCCCGTATTCAATCGGCTGGCCGTTGGTTCCCATCTTCTTCACGATTTCCCCGGCCACGTCCGACTCAATCTCATTCAGCAATTTCATCGCCTCGACGATGCACAGCACCTGCCCCACTTCCACCATGTCGCCAACCTTGACGAAGGGCGGCGCACCCGGCGAGGGGGCCTCATAGAACGTGCCCACGATGGGGGATTTCACCAGGTGCAGGTCTTCATCCGATGCCGACTCGGCCGCCGCTGGTGGTTGTGCGGCAGTCGGCACGGAAACCGCGGTGGGCCCTGACTGCGGGACGGCCACCGCTACGTAGGGCATCTCGGCGCGAGTCTGCACCACGGTCTGCGCGCCGACGCGCTTGATCTTTACCTTGACGTCGCCGCGCTCCAACTCGAACTCGGCAATGTCTTTCTCGATTAAGAACTCGATGAGTTCCTTCAGCTCTTTTTGATTCATTCGTGTACGGTGGGACTGCCGCTTCAGGTCTTAGGTGTCAGGTCTCAGGTGCTAGGCCTTTCGTCTCGGGTGCTAGGCGATTGCGTACTGTCTATGGCCTAACGCCTAAGACCTTTCACTAAACTGCCAGGAAATCCTTGCTGGTCGGCGTCAATACCTCACAGCCGCCTTCGTTGACGGCCACCATGTCCTCGATCCTCACGCCCCATTTGCCGGGGAAGTATACTCCCGGCTCGATCGTGATGACCATGCCCGGCTGCAGCAATTCCGTCTGCCCGGCCGCAACCCGGGGCGCTTCGTGGATCTCCAGACCCACGCCGTGCCCGGTGGAATGGGTAAAGTACCGTCCCAACCCGGCCTTGCGCAATACCTTCCGGGCCGCCGCGTCGACTTCCCCTACGGCAACGCCGGGCCGTACCGCCGCAATCGCGGCCTCCTGCGCTTCCCTCACCGACTCGTAGGACTTCTGGGCCTCCAGGGAAGGCGCACCTACCCATACGGTACGTGTCCGATCCGAGCAATAACCAGCGAGTATAACACCGAAATCGCAGACCACGAATCCCCCCGGCGCGATGGCTTGCTCGGTCGCCCGGCCGTGAGGCAGCGACGACCTTGCCCCCGAAGCGATGATGGTGGGAAACGACATCTCCTCCGCGCCTGCCCGGCGCGCCGCGTACTCCATCTCCGCCGCCACTTCGGCTTCTTTTACGCCCGGCCGCAAGACTTCGAGCGCGCGGTCAAACAGGGTCGCGCCCAAGTTCACCGCCGCTCGGATGAGCCCTAGTTCATCGTTGTCCTTCACCATGCGCGAGCGCTCCACCAGCGCGGGAGCATTCCGAAGCCGCAGTCCAGAGGGCAACAGATCCGCCAGCCGCTTTCTTTCCGCGACGGTGAGGTGTTCTGCCTCAATGCCGATCGTCCATCCCCTGGTGCGCTTGCCGCGGGCATCCATCCACTCGGCGAGCGCGCTCAGGACGGCCTTGCGCGCAATGACCACCTTCGCGCCCTTCACCTGCTCGCGCGCCTGCGTGTCGTAGCGAACGTCGGTGAAGAAGACGCTCCCGGCGTCGCTGACCAGCAGGAAGCCCGCGCTCCCGGTAAAGCCGCAAAGATATCGGATGTTGGGTAGATGGCTGACCAGCAAAGCATCCAGCCCGGAAGAGGCAAGTTGCTCCCGCAGTTTTTTCTGGCGCGAGGGAAAATCCATTTGTAGAGAGTCTAGCAGGGGAGTTGCGAGCTATGAGCTTCGAGCCACGAGCGCTCCTTGTAGGTACATGCAGTTAGATTGGGGCTAGGTTGATGCGGCATGCATTTCAGCGATTTTGATGGCGCAATGCTCGCGGCGGAGGCTCGACGCTGGAAACAAAACCGCCGGCCCTGACAGGTTCTTCAGGCCGGCGGTTCTAAATCTTCAAAAGCTGCTAGGTCTGACGCGGTTTTACGTCTGAATGATTCGCGGCGTAATGAAGAAGATCAACTCCTGGTTGGTGGTCTGCACGGAAACGTGCTTGAACAGGTTGCCCAGGATCGGAATATTCCCCAGGATCGGCACTTGATCGACATTGACCGAGTTCTGCGACTGGATGACGCCGCCGATCACCACCGTGCCGCCGTCGGTCACCAGCACCTGCGTGGTCGCCTGCTGCGTGATCAATTCCGGGTTGCCCTGCACTTCCTGGCCGAAGTTCGGCGTCGTGTTTTCCACGTCCACGTTCAGGAAGATGGTGTTCTCCGAGGTGATTTGCGGAGTCACCGTCAACCGCAGGAAGGCATCGACGTAGGTCACAGTCGGCGGACCGCCCAACTGCGCCTGCGTCACGATGGGCACGCGCACGCCCTGCTTCACCAGCGCCTGGATATTGTTCTGGGTAATGATCCGCGGCCGCGACAGAACCTTCAGTAAGCCGCGCGACTCGTCCATCGAAAGAATGGCATCGATGCGCACCGTGTTGCTGGCGTTCAAGAAGGTCAAACCGCTGGTGGGCGAAGTCGGGGCCAGGTTTGAGAACAACGGAATCGACGATCCGGTCGACGACGTGGTGCCCGGCACTGTAATGTAGCCCGGAGTCAATCCGCTGACGGTGGTCGGTGAACTGCCCACAGCAGAGGCGCCGCCGATCGCGCTGTGGCCATCGCCCCAGCCAAAGCCAAGCTGCGTGCCGATATCGCGAGCGAACTGGCGCGTTGCCGCCACCACGCGCGCTTCGATCTCGACTTCCTGCGTCTTGCGATCCAGCTGTGTCAGCAGGCGGTCGATCACCGGAATCACTTTTGGAATGTCGTTGACGATCACGGCGTTGGTGCGGTCATCAGCAACTACGTCGCCGCGCACCGAGAGGAACTTCTTCACGGTGAGCATCACGTCCTTAGCGTGGGCATAGCTCAGGAAACGCGTGACGGAAACCTTCTCCACCGCCAGCGCCTCGGCTTCCACTTGAGCACGGCGGCCGTCCGCTTCCTTCTTCAACGTGTCCACGGTGGCGATGCGCAGAACGTTGCCTTCCAGTTCGCGCGCCAGGTCGTTGTTCTTGAGCACGATGTCCAGCGCCTGATCCCACGGCACATCATCCAGCACCACAGTCAGGGTGCCGTGCACGTTAGGATCGAGCACGACGTTCAAGCCGCTGATCTCGTGGATCAGGCGGAAGAAGTCTTTGAGGTCGACATCCTTCAGGTTCACTGAAATCGGCTCGCCAGTGTACTTGGGGCCGACGGAAGCAGGTTGCTGTCCAGCCTGCGCCTTTTGCTCAGCCGCAAGATTGACCGCCGGCGTGATGCCGGTGCCGCCCGTGCTGGAGCCCGTGCTCTGAGTCGAGGACTGCGCTGCGTTCATGCTGACCGGCAGCAGTTCTGCGGCTGTCTTGTCGGCAAATTTCGCTGCTGCTTCCTGCGAGCGGACGGCGGGCTCAGTCGCCGGACCCGCAGTGGCCGTCTTGGCCGAGTAAGTAGGCTCGACAAAAACAAAGTCGCTCGATTGATTCGTGGCCGGGACAGCAACGGGCGCCGCATTCGGCGTCTCTACTTCTGCCACTCGCGGAGAAGACGGAGACATGCTGCTGGCCGGAGCCGGCAGGCTGGCCACAGTCTTTTCGACGCTGGTATTGGCCGCCGCTGCCGCTGGATGCGCGTACAGCGTCAGCACCAGCTTCCCGTCCGTCGCCGGAGTCAATTCATAACGGCACGCATGCTCCAGATCGACCACTACACGGGTCGTGGGAGGATTCTGTCCGTCCATGCCGATGCGCACGCCTTTTACTCCAGCGCTGCCCACCACGATGTGGGTTTGCCCCGTCGCCATGACGGTGCCGGGCAAATCCAGCACGAGACGTGCGGGTGAGTCGGCGGTGCTTAGCTTGGGCGTGACTGCGCCGCGAGCGTTGATCTCGACCCGGATCTGGTCCGTGCCGCGCACCACGTTCACTCGCTGCAGTTCGTTTCGCTGGCTCACCGGTTGTGACGCCGGCATCTCGGCGGCTGTCGCTACCAGCCCCATAAGCAGCACCGGTAGGATTACACTCAACAATTGCTTTCGCATTTCGCCTCTCCCCAACCCGCAGGCCTGGCCCGCGTGTCCTTCTTAGAATTTCCGGCGCTCCGGTTTTTCCCCGGCGGCGTCGCAGCCAGCCGCTATACAGCTGGCGTAAAGATCCGTTTCACGACTTCCCGCGTCAGCGGCTTGCCCAGCTTGTCCGGCACGGTCTCCGAGAAGACCACCGAGTCTCCCGTGATTCTCACCACGAAGCCGTTGAACACGGGATCGTTTTCATGCAGGAAATAAGCCTTGTTCAAGCTGTTGGTCACAACCGCGATAAAGCCGCTCTCCGACTTCACCACGCCCCGCAGATTGATCTGCCCGATCTCCAGACATTTCTTTCCAGTCGAGCAACCGGAGCCCGTGGGCTGCTGCACCACCGGACTGAAGAAGGGATCACGCTTGCCATTCATCGCCCACTTCTTCTCTTCCGGCTTCGGCGGCTTGGGGGCTTCCGCAGTCTTGGCGGTCGGTTTGTCGGCCGGCTTTTCGCTGGCCGCAATCTTCGTGGTGGCAGGAGCCGCAGGCTTGGCTGCCGGTTTGGGAGCCTCCACCTTGGCAGCCGCCTTCGGTGCCGGGCTGGCTGCAGCCGGCGCGGCTACTGGCGCTGCCTTTGCGACCTTCGGAGCGGCCGCGGGTGGCGCCGCAACCGGCTTGGCTGCCACGGGCTGCAACTTGGGCGCAGGGGCAGAAGCCTTGGCCGGAGCGGGCGCCGGGGCGCTCTTTGCCACGGCTGATGTGTGCAGCGTCAAGATCACGCTGTTGCCGGGGCCCGGCGTCACGTCATAAGTGCAGGCCTGCTCCAGATCCACGACTACGCTGGTCGTCGGAGGCGTTTTGCCGTCCATGCCGATGCGCACGCCCTTGACTCCGGCATTGCCCACCGGAATCTTGCTTAGCGCAGTCGCCATCACGGTCGCGGGTAGTTCTACGACCAGGCGCGCCGGCGAGGACAGTTTGCTGACTTTCGGCGTGACTGCCTCGCGGGAGCCAATCTCGATCTGAACATCATCCGCTTTGCGGACGACATTGACGTGCTCTAGCCGATTGTTCTGGCTCGAGGCCGAAGCTGCTGCGGGTTTCGCGCCCGGAATCGCCGCCGGCTTCACCGCAGGCGCTGGAGCGCCCGGTGCCGGCTTGGCCGCTTGCGCCGGAACTTCCGAGGCCGCGACCGCTGCTTTGTTGTCGTTGGCGCCAGGGTTTTGTCCCCACGCCGCCCCTGTCATCATGACCACTGCCAGAATGCCTGTTGTCAGCTTCATAAGCGATTCCTATTTACTCACGCCTGCTGCCGTTGCCGGCTTGGCTCCGGGAGCCGCTGGGGCCGGCGTCAAATCGTGACTGAAGAACGTTGTCGCGGTAAACGTCGCCACCACGCTCTCGTTCGGCGCGTACTGGTAGCTGTGCTTCGCTTTCGCCTCGGTCGGTTTCTTCGTCGTCGACACCAGCAGCCCGCTGATGTTCACGATGCGCTCCAGCTTGCCCACCCGGTCAAAGAAATTCAGCATGTCGTAGTACCGCCCGTCCATCTCCATGACGAAGGGCACTTCGGTGTAGTATTCCTTCTGGCTCGTCGGCTGCGCGGTATAGCGGCGCAGTTCTACTTGTGCCTTCTGCGCTTCGCCGTCCATCATCTCAATGAAGCCGTCCACCTGCTTGTCGTCCGGCACGATGCGCCGTTCGATCTCCAGTTGCTGTTTCAGGTTGGCCAGCTGCCGCTCAATGTCTTTCAGCTTGGGACGGTAGGACTCGAGTTCGTTGTTTTCCCGAACCTTGTCCTGCAGAGTATGCTGGGCCGCGGCATTCTTGTCGCTCTGGTTCTTGAACACCGTGAAGTACAGCGCCACGGTCACCAGCGCTCCTCCAAGGATCACCGCTCCCCACTGTTTCACGCCCGACAGTTCGCTAAAATTCGTCGCCATAGGTCCGCCTCTACGACTTTCCCTTCTCGCAGGTCAGGGTGAACTGGAACGCCTGCATGTCCTTGATCTGATCGTCCTGGTAGGTTTCCTTGATCTCAACATTGCTGAAGAATCCCGTCTTCTGCAGGTTCGCGATCAGGTTCGCCACCGCGTCCGTGCTCAGCGCAGTGCCTTCCAGGCTTACGGCTGCGCCCGTGTCATCCATCTTGCTCAGCCAGACGGCTTCCGTTCCGTTCACGGTCTCGCCCAGCATGGCCAGCAGATTGACCGGCCCGGCCTGCCCCGCGCGCAGCGAATCGATTACATCGACGCGCCGTTTGTAGTTGTTGGCCTGGGTTTGCCGCTCGAGGTAGCGCGCCTTCACGTCGCTGAGTTCGCGGTTCTTCTGCTCGGCAGCCTGCATCTGCGTGGCGATCGTTCTGCCCTGCCGATCCAGCCGGTACCAGTAGCCGAAATTCAACGCTCCGGCCACGATCAGCACGACCAGCACCTTCACCTTGGGTGAACCCATGTCGCCCATTTCCATCGTGGGCATGGCTGGTCCACTGCTGCCGCCGCGCTTGTTTTTCCCCTTCGAAGATTCGAGCAGGTTAATTTTGATCATAGGGATTCAAAGCTCCTCAAAGCCAGACCCACAGCAACTGCCAGCTGGCCGGGATTCTGCTCCACCAGCTCCACCCCCGGACCCTCCGTCGGCGGCACCACGCGCTGGAATGGATTCAACAACTCAACCGGCATGGAAAATTCCTGCCGCAAAGCTTCCATCAATCCGGGCACCTTTGCCGAACCGCCGGCCAGGTAGATCTTCTCGATGTGCTCGCCCGCAGCGCTGGCCCGGAAGAAGTCGAACGTCTTCTGGATTTCCAGCACGATGATTTCGGTCACCTGCTGCAGGATGGGCGCTTTTGCGTCCTCGCTGACCGTGCCCACCTTCTCGCCCAGCTTCAGTTTCTCGGCGTCATCGAAGTTCAGGTCGAGTTCCTTCTGCAGCGAGTCCGTGTACTGGTGCCCGCCCACGCTGACGTCGCGCGGAAACAGAGGCGTCGTCCCTTTGACGATGTTGATGTTCATCACGCTGGCGCCCAGGTTCAAAAGCGCCACCACCTGGCCGGGCGCCGGCTGGTAGTTGTACTCGTAGCAGTTCTGCAGCGCCAGGGCATCGATGTCCACGATAGCCGGGGTGCGTCCCGCCATCGAGAGTACGTTGGTGTAGTTCAAAATCTTGTCCTTCTTCACGGCCACCAGCAATACGTCCATCTGCGGGCTGCCCGCTTCTTCCGACAGAATCTGGTAGTCGAGACTCACGTCGGAGAGATCGAAGGGAATATGCTGGGCCGCTTCCTTCTCGATGGTCTCGGCCAGTTCCTGGTCACTCATCGAGGGCAGCGAGATCTTCTTGACGATCACGGAGTGGCCGCTCACCGCCGTGGCCACCGCCTTGGTTTTGATCAGGCAGTCGGCGAACAACTTGGAGATCGCGCTCGACACCGTTCCCGAGTCCACGATCATCGAGTCGACCACGATGTCAGAGGACAGCGGTTCCAGTCCGAGGTGCGCCACTTCGATCTGCCCACCCTTTTTCTTCAACTCCACTGCCTTGATGCTGGAAGAGCCCACATCCAGACCTACTATCGTCTTCGATCCCATTCCAAACATGTGTGCCCGCCTTTTCTACAGTGACCCGGCAGCCTTGCTCGCCGCCTTCGGTTTTTGTTTTGCTCCCGGCTCCATCTGACTCGACTTCTCTTCCATCCACTGGTCCAGCCTCGATTTCTTGAAGCGCCAGCGGTTGCCCAGCTTGAAGGCGGGAATTTTCTGTTCGCCTACGTACTTGTAGAGCGTGTCCGGACTCACTCCCAGATAGTGCGAAGCTTGACGAATGTTCATCACTTCTCGCGAGTCGGCCATATTTCCTGAACCCGTTCCTTGCCTGCCCGCCAGAATCTGTCCCGCGCCTCTGTCGCCCGGCCCGCGGGCTTGCTTGGAACCCACCATGCCAGTCCGGGGGCTCTCGGTGTCCCGAGCATATATCAGCCCGGAAAAACCCCGGCTCAAAGCGAATCTGCGTGTTTTATTGGGTTTTATGCCTGTTTTCTGGAAACGGGTGGAGGAGCGGGAGGCAGGGAAATCTATATGTTGTGGTATTTGGGTTGATATACACAATTAGAAGTAGTTCGCAGAGAGGGCATATCTGGTCACTCGCGAACCGGTAACTGAAGTACTAGAGACGGTACGGAAGTACTACGCCGCTGGGCCAAGTTGCTGTTTTAGCTGGTATTTACGTTCTGCTGGAAACGACGGCCATCGAGTTACCGGACGATCCCGTAGGGCTCCAAACAGAGGCTAGACCTTGCCGCTCTGGCGCACAGAGTTCGGATTGTGCCGTCCCAAAAAACATAGCGCCAGCGTGATCGCAAGAATCCCGATCTGCCGCGCCAGAAACGCTGACCAACTCCACTGGACGGGCGCCCCGTTAACGTGAGTAATATGCATGTACCAGACGACGACGGCGCTTGGACCGCCCGTAACTAGGCGCATGATCGTGTAGCCGATGAAGGCTACCCAATACGCGATCAAAAGCCAAGTTAGGCCTAAGAGGAGCAATCGAGAAATGATCTTGAAGACGTTCATCGCGGCCGTTTGAGCCATCGCAGAACGTAACGCTCAGAGCTTCCCGCGTCCTTACTGCACGTCGAAAACTTTCCCGTTCAGGAAGGTCACCTTCAGATCCTTATACACATAAATCTGTTTAATCCCGAGGTTGATGATCTTGTCCGGCTTCCCCATCGCAGCCTGCACCTGGTCGGGTGACATGCCTTTTTCGATGGTCTGGGGCTCAGCCTGCTGTTGCTGTTGCTGGCCACCCTGCTGGGCCTGGCCGCCGCCCTGCTGCTGCCCACCCTGATCCCCACCGCCCTGGTCCCCGCCGCCCTGTTGCGTGTCCTCACTGATCGCGAGCAGTTGTCCGATGGTATCTTCCACTTCACCCGCACTCGCCTTCGCCAGAGCCCCCTTGGGGAACTGGAAAACCACTTGGGCCTTGTTGTAGGTAGGTGGATCAGTCTTGTTGCAGGTATCGCAAGCCACGATGCTCATCGTGACCGTGTCTTTCTCCACGCTCACGTCAATCTTGGTCGGGTACACTTTGTCGTCTTTGGCGAACAGATGAGTCGTCTGCCCCTGCGACGCCGTCTGGGTAAAATGTCCCAAAAGCCGCTTGCGCCCTTCCACCAACGCAGAATTCGGACCGTGCACCTGCCCTCCCTCATACTTGGTGGTCAGGATCGTCTTGTCCGCATAGGGCACGGCGAGAATTCCGCCCTTCTGGATGGCCAGCAGCGTCCCCGCTTCGACCACAGAGTATCCGCCCGTGTCCGATCCCATCTTCACCACTTTGTACTGCGCCGTCAGTTGCTCCAACAGCGTGGGCGCCTGCGCCAGCGAACACGGCGCCAGCGTCGTGAGGACGAGTATGAGTACTACTCCCGGGATCACAATCTTGAATTTCTGCGACATCGTGAACGCCTCCTGCAGATTCTCTCAGGCGCATCGCTGGTTCAGGCGCACGCCTTCGGGTTCTTGACACGGGAGCGTCCGCTCGAGCCGGACGCTCCCGTTCTAACTGTTGCTTACTTACTGCAAACCACCACCCGAACCGGACCCGGCCTCTTGCTTGACTTCGGATTCGGTCTGGTCGGCAGCTGCCGCCTGATCTTTCAGAGCCTTCTCCGCACTCTTGTCCGGCTCCGGAGCAGGAACGTCTCCCGCCGTAGTGGTCGTGTCCGGAGACTTGGGCAGGCCGCCCGTGCCTTGCTTCTTGGCCAGCTCGCCCATGCCGTCTTTGAGTCCCTCGCGGAAATGGTTGTACATCTCCTGCAGATCGTCCACTGCGAGGGGACCTTCTTTGCCGATGGCGCAATCCGTCTTGGTGCTGGCGACCACTTTTACGTTGACGTTGCCATCCGCGTCCGCCGTGTCCGCGGTGCGCACGATGACGTCCCCGTCCGACAGCCCGCACTCGGCGCCATCCGCCACGAGAGACAGGTCGGAAGAAACCACGAAGGTTTTGAACTTCGGATCCAGGGCCGGCGGCGCTTCATCCTTGCTGGCGGGTGCCGCTCCACCAGCAGAGGAACCCTTGGCCTTGCCGGCCTCGGCTTGCTCCGCTGCTAGCACCAGCTTCACCTCTTCCGCCAGGTCGTTCTTGACCTCGGGGCTCAGCTTCGCCTTATCCGGCGGGGCTGCCCCGCCCAGCAAGCTGGCCACGAGCGTGCCCTGCGAAGCGTCGGGATTCAACAACCAACCTTCTCCGGCGTTGCCTTCCGCCTGGGCTGCGTAAGCAGCTTGCAGACTGGCCGCAATCAGATAATCGGTGAGCCAGAAAGCCGCCGATGGATACACCGGGTAGGGTGCGTAATAGGCGCCATAATACCCATACCACGGCGCTCCGCCCCAGCCCCATCCATACGCTACGGGAGCGGCCCACGGGTTATAGGCCCATCCGTAGTACGCTGGACCGTAATAATAGCCGGGGTGGTAACCGTAATAGGGACGTCCGCCGTAGTAGTAGCCACGGTAGACGCCAGCCCGGTAGCCGCCGTGGTAATAGTAGGTGCGCGAATAATACGAACGTCCGCCACGCGTGACATAGGCGCGCTGCACGTAGCCGCCGCGTCCTCTTCCATTACTTACTACCCGTACACCGTTGCGCGTGCTTACGACGGTGCGCCCGCCGTGCATCCCGTGCTGAATCTGCATTCCATTCTTGTTGACGGAGCGGATCTGCCCGTTGGGACGAATGTGCGCCGAACCACCGCCCTTCAGCGATACCGACTTCCCAGGCGGAGTGTGGGCCGGGCTGGTATGGCTTGCCGTCGTCGTGCCGTGACCCGCAGTCGTAGTCCCATGGCCTGCTGTCGTAGTCCCATGGCTGGCCGTCGTCGTCCCGTGGCCCGCGGTCGTAGTTCCGTGCCCGGCTGTCGTCGTCCCGTGACCTGCCGTCGTGGTCCCGTGGCCGGCCGTCGTGGTGCTGTGGCTGGTTGTGTTGGTATGAGTCGTCGGTGCCGTCGAGTGCGTCGGCGTTGAGCTGTGCGCGGGCGTAGACGTATGCTGTGCCGGCGCGCTCGCGTGAGCCGCAGGCGCTTTCGGAGCGGGTGCACTCGTCGTCTTCTTCTGACCCCAGGCCATCGCCGGAATCCCGATGCACAGCAACAGCACCAGCGCCTTCTGCACCGGCTTTTCATTTTTCAAAATGCGATTCATTGCAGCCTCCCTGGCCACTAAACTTTTTTGTCTCGACCGCACTCACGAGAAAACGAACGTCGCCGTCTCATTCGTCATGAGTGGCTGAAGCCTAGCCCTACTTGTGTTAAACGAACCGCATCCATGTTCCACACAAGTGGTTGAACAGTTTTCTAGACCGGAGGGAAGATCGGCGGGAGGCGCATTCGTAACTGGGACGCCACCGGCGACCGCAACCTGAGGCGGGAAAAACGTTATCAGAAGTCTGTCGACTTCGCAATCGTTTCCCTGAGGATTCGTTCTAAAGAATTCTAAAGAGACTAGAAATTGAAAAAGGGAGCGTCGCGATCCGACGCTCCCTTGGGCTTGGATGAGCAGTTCTTGCCGGCGTTTGCCTTACAATCCGCCCCCACCTGCTGCAGTCTCCTGCTTGACTTGCTGCTCGGTCTGATCGGCCGCTGCCTGCTGGTCCTGCAGCGTCTTCGCCGCGGTCTCGTCCGGCGGAGGAGCCGGTATATCCGAGACCGTGGTGCCGGTGTCCGGCGCCGCCGGCATACCGCCCGTACCCTGCTTCTTGGCCAGTTCGGACATGCCGTTAGTGATCTGCTCTTGGAAGTGGTTGTACATCTCCTGCAGGTCATCCACTTTCACCGAGATCGTTTGTCCCGACGCGCAATCCCCCTTCTTGCTGGCCGAGACGCTGGCATTCACCATCTGGTCGCCATCGGGAGTGTCGGTGAGGCGCGTAACCACATCACCCGAGGTCAGGCCACATTCCTGCCCGTTCGACACCGCGGTAACGGCTGTATCCACCACAAAGGTGCGCTGTGCCGGATCCAACGCGGGCGGAACCTGGTTGCTGGCGTTCGCCGGCGCCGGGGCCGAATTGCTGGACGCGCCGGTTGGCGCTTGCGCCTGCTGCGCCGCCAGTTGCTCCTTCACTTCCTGGGCAATCGCCTCCTTGACCTCGGGAGTCAGCGTGACTCCAGCCGAGCCCGATGCCTGGTAATCTCCACCGCCGCCACCGCCGCCGCCCGCGCTGGCCTGGGCATCCGCCGCCATGGCATCCGCCTGGGCGTCAGCCCGTGCCGCATACGCCGCCTGCAGATTCTCTGAGATCATGTAATCCGTCAGCCAGTAGTACGGCGCAGCATAGTAGGGATACGGATTCCACCAGCCGGCATAGAATCCCCACCACGGTCCATGCCAACCCCACGCCCCGATACCCCAATAAACCGGCGCTCCCCAAGGATGCCAGCCCCATCCATAAAATCCCGGGTGGAACCAGAATCCTGGACGCCAACCATAATAAGCCCGTCCGCCCCACATGTAGCCGCGATACACTCCCACGTGATAGCGGCCGCCGGCATAATAAGTACGCGAGTAGTAGGACACTCCGCCGCGCGTGACGTAGGCGTGCTGCACATACCCGCCATGGCCCGTGGTCACGACCCGCGTTCCGTTGTGTTCTCTCACCACCGTGCGCCCGCCGCCGACTCCATGCTCAATGTGCATCCCGCCGCGGTTGATCGAACGAATCTGTCCATTGGAACGAACACTCGCCGTTCCTCCGCCCTTCAGGCTGACACTCCTGGTGCCCGCCACCGTATGAGTGCTGTGGCTTGCGGTTGCCCCACGATTTCCCCCCGCGTTCCCCCGTCCCGACGACATATTCCCACGGCCCGACGTTGTGTTCCCGTGGCTGGCCGATGTGTTTCCACGGCTAGCGGACGTGTTGCCGTGGCTCGCCGACGTATTGCCGTGGCTTGCCGACGTATTCCCATGACTCGCCGACGTGTTCCCGTGGCTCGCCGACGTGTTCCCGTGGCTCGCCGACGTGTTCCCATGGCTCGCCGACGTGTTCCCATGGCTCGCCGCGCGTGTGTTGTTATTATGCGACGGCGTCGAGTGAGACGTGGACCCGTGGGATGGGGCGCTCTTATGGGATGGCGCGCTCTGCTTCGAACCGCCCTCGGTCTTGTGCTGAGCCAACGCCAACGCAGGAACCACAAGACACACCAATAATGCTGCCCACTTCTGCAACATCTTTTCACTTCGCAAGAAACTCTTCATCATCGCCTCCTGACCATCGGACCTGCCGTCAATTCTCACTGAAACGCCCCTCCCCCTTATCTGCAATGAGAGGCTCTGTTCAATTCTAACTACTACAAACACGAAGCTCGCTAATTCGGCGCGCCAGAGTCCCAATTTATTTTTGAGAAGCTGGGGCAAGGCCCGCAAAAAGTCCATTTATGCCATGTGCATTTGGGACATCTTGGAATTCCCGCAGGTACCCGCTAACAGCTTGCTTCCCTCCACCGTCGCGCTGCTGTAATCTATCTTTCATTCGCAGGAGGAACCTACTTGCGCTACCTCGATCGCCTGCAACCCCTCGCGCTCCTCGTCATGCGCCTCGCCTTGGGCGCCGTCATGCTCGATCACGGATACCACAAAGTTTTCGGCGGACTTCACCACCATGCCCAGTTCGTCGCCAGCCTCGGACTGCCGGCGTGGACCGGGTATCTCTCCTCGTTTGCCGAGTTCTTCGGCGGCCTGCTTGTGCTCATCGGACTGTTCACTCGTTGCGCGGCATTCGCCATCTGCATCGACCTTTCCGTCGCTATCGCCAAGGTGCACTTCCACAACGGACTGATCGGCAACGGCGGCGTCGAATTGCCCCTGGGGCTGGCCACACTGGCATTTGCCCTCATCTTCTTCGGCGGGGGCCCCATCGCCTTCGACCACATTCGCGCGCCCGGCGGCGGAGGCGGTAAATCCAAGTAGTATCCAAACTCTCGCCGAGTTCAACTCCCCGGCACCCGGAGAGTAAACGTTCTCTCACGCGCAACTTATTGCCAGCTTCTGGGTTAAATCGCTTGCGGCCCATGATTTATCGCTATTCTGGCGTCAAGCGTTCTCCTTGGCATTTCTTTACAAGCGTCTGGGTTTTAGTTGAATCTTGCCGTGGCTTGAAATTATGATGAACCGTATCCGGGTTGGCAGCATCCTAACGATTTCACAGGCGCATCTTAAGGACTTGCAACAGAACTGATTAGGAGGTTCTCTTGAAAAAGTTAACGATTCTTGCCTCTTTTCTCGCTGTCTTCTTTTTCGCCCAGTTTGCGTCTGCCCAACAGGGAGATTTCTTTCTCGGCGGCGGCTCACTGGTGTCGTCCTCCTCTTCCGCTAACGGCTCTGGTCTGCCGGCGGAAAAGGGCGGGCTCTATCTCAACCTCGGTGGTGACGTGGTTTTCTTCAAACATGTGGGCGTCAACGTCGAAACCGCCTGGAGGGCTACGCAGGGAAACTACATCACGAACCTGTACAACTACCGCCCGATCCTGACCGACTTCAACTTGCTCTACCAGCCGCGTCTGGGCAAGAAAATTGGCCTCGACCTTATGGCCGGCATCGGCGCTGGCGCCACCCGCTACTACATCCCGGGCCCCTCCCAGCCCGGTTATGCTAACTACGTCAGCACCGATCACTTCATGGAACACCTCGGCGGCGGTATCCGTTATTACGTCTGGAACCATGTCTTTGTCCGCCCCGAGATTCACTACTACCACATCCAAAATAACAACACCACCTTTGATTTCGGATTCAACTCCAACAACGTGTTCCGAGTGGGCGCCTCGGTCGGGTATACCATCGGCGGCGGTTCAGACTAACCCTTTGACTCCTCGAGTGGAGTCAAGTCCCGGTATCCTGGACAGCAGTTCCAAGAGCTTACGTGATTCCGCAGCCCCGGTCGCTCGGAGCTGCGTTGCCCGGTGCCGGTATCCGGGCGGCGGGTGCATTCCCATAGCCAACGACTAACGAGGGGGCTGTATTGAGTAAATTCGCGCTGCTCACATCCTTCCTGTGTGCGGTTCTTCTTCTTGCCAGCTTCGCCCCTGCCCAGCAAGCGGATATCATGGTCGGTTGGGGCACGCTCATGGCGCCCATACCCCTCCCGGGCGCCGTTAACTTCCAGCCTCCGGCGGAAAAGGGTGGCACCTATCCCAGCATCAGCGGGGACCTCATCAAGTTCAAGCACCGTACTGGCATTAACGCGGAAATCGCCTGGAGGTATAAGCAGGGAAATTACGAAGGTTACGAAACCTACCGTCCCATTTTCACCGATGTCAATGCGCTCTTCCAGCCAAAGCTGACGAATAAAGTTGGTCTCGACATCGTGGCCGGCGTCGGTATTGCCAGCAACCGCTTCACCCTCCTTGCCTCTTGCGGCATCCCCGGTTGCGTAAACTACACCGGCAGCAATCACTTCATGGAGGATTTCGGCGGCGGCCTCCGCTATTACGTTTGGCACCGCCTGCCTCACATCTTCGTCCGCCCCGAGGCTCACTACTACCACATCCAGAACAATCGGGAGTTCTACTCCAATAATGTGTTCCGGATCGGCGCTTCGATTGGATACACGATAGGGAAATAATTCGGCGGGGCAAGACCGGCAGAAACCAAAAAAGGCAGCGTCGCGGACGCTGCCTTGATTTTTATAGTCCCGAATTCTACGGTTCCGACGCGCACATCTCAGCTTCGTGAATCGCCTGGTTGAGGTGCTCGATGGCTTTCACGCGATGGCCATGGAAATCGTGCTCCGCCGTTTCCAGATGGTGCTTGGCGTTGCGCATGGCTTCCAAAGCTTCATCGATGTGGGGATGAGGTGGCATGGCTGCCGGAGCGGCCGGAGCCGGGACTGCCGCCGCCACGGGAACTGGCGCCGCCGGAGACTTCGGTCCGGCTGCCGCTACTGAAAAGCTCAGGGTTAACAGCAGAGTTGCCGTGATCAATAGTGTCAAGAACCCGATTTTTTTCATGCGTTCCTCCTCGTCCGAATTCCGGCGCGGACGCCGCCGGCAATCAATGGCCACGGATCCCGCTTTCGCTCCAGGACACCCGCGACACCCGCACAGTATAGTCGCGCCACAGCCAAAAACCCCTGTGCATAAGTTGACTGACAAGGTGCTTGCCTGAAGGCCGGATAGAACCGTGTGGGGCGGACGCTCCTGTCCGCCTAACGACAGATGAAGGCATCTCTGCGGCAATCGGGCCGTCTGGAACTTCGCCTTTTGTTTCGCTCCCGGCAGGCGGACAGTAAGTGTCCGCCCAAGCTAGGCAACATCCCGCCTCCGGCTTCGCCACCATAGGAAGGCCGCAATCAGCACAAACGCCACCACCAGAGCCTGGTCGAAGCGCTTCATGAAGTGCATCAGCATTCTCCACCGGCTGCCAAAGCTGTAGCCCACCAGCGAGATCACCGTAACCCAGAGCGCCGCCCCCAGCAGGTTGAAGACGACAAATTTCTTCCAGGGCATACGCAAGACCCCGGCCAGTGGTCCCGCAATCACCCGCATCCCGAACACGAATCTCGCGAACAGAATTGTGACCGAGCCATACTGCTCGAACAGCCCCTCGCCCCGCGCCATTGCCGAATCGCTGACTCGAAAAATGTTCCGGTAGCGTTCCAGCAGCGGACGCCCTCCATAGAGCCCGAGCGCGTAACCCAGGTTGTCCCCCAGAGTGGCTGCCACCGTGCCGATCACAATGATCCAGCCGAGCTGCAGGTCCCGCTCGGTGTAAGCGAGGAAGCTCGCCAACAGCAGAACCGTCTCCCCCGGCAGGGGCACTCCCGCATTCTCCAGCAACAACATCGCTGCCACGGCCCAATACCCGTAATGCACCAGCACGCTGCGCAGCAGATCGACAATATGATGAGTCATGGTTGGAAAGTCATCCAGAGAGCGCGTTCTCTGCGCGAGCGAAGAGCCTGTCCCGAGCTTGCCGAGGGAATCTGGGCGAGCCTTGCGAATCCACGGAGCCTGCCCTGAGAGAGCGCAAGCGACCGAAAGGCGCGTTTGGCTCGCTTCCTTATTCAGGAAGAAAGCTTCTCACGCGTCAGGAATTCAATCAATGCCCGGTTGAATTCCTCCGGACATTCTTCGTAAGGCAGGTGCCCAATGTTCGGGAAAATGATCAGCTTGGAATTTGGAAAGTATTTCGCCAGCGGCGCTGCCGACGACGCAAATACGGCGGGATCTTTATCGCCCCAGATAAAAAGAGTTGGCACGCCCGCCAGCTTCGGCAGAGTCGCCTCCAGTTCGCGCAGGTCTTGCGTCCAGGTGCGCACAATGCTGAGCGCGTGCTCGAACAACCCCGGCTTCGCCAGCGGAGCCTTGTAACCCTCAAGCGCTCCCGCCGGAATACGGCTGCGGTCGGCATACAGACGACTGTGCAAATAAGGATACGAGAACGGCGTACCCGCGATGGTCAGCCGAAACAAAGCAGCGCCAAAATCGGTGCCGAAGAATGGCGCCAGCCGCCGCCCATGCGCCGAATATGGATTCACCGGCGCCACCAGCACCAGCCGCCGCAAGTGCAGACCAGATTTCCCGCCCAGACATTCTGCGGCCGCCATCATCGCCACCGCGCCGCCATGCGACGTCCCCAGCAGATCGAATGAAGAGATTCCCAACTGCTTGATGAATGTCAGAAGCCGCTTCGCCGCCCCGCGCATGGAATGATCCAGCCCGGCCGGGCGATCGGAAAAGCCCGATCCCATCGCGTCCGGCGCGTATATCGTGGCATAAGGCGCCAGCGCCGGCATCGTGTACCGCCAGGAAAATGAATATCCCATCAGCCCATGGAGCAGAATCAACGGTGGCTGGGGTGCCCCATTTCTCGCGTCCTTTGCGAGAAGGCCTGTCCTGAGCTTGTCGAAGGATGGGGCTCTTGCCACGCCCGCCCGCAGATACCGCATGCGCGCCCCATCAAGTTCCATCCAGCACTCTTCCACACCGGGGCTGAACCCGGGAAACGGCGCGGAAGAAATTTCGCTGCCTGCCAGCATCACCGCCAAATCTTCTTTCTCCCCAGACAACTCTTTCCCCACCACGAGATTCTATTTAACTGAACATCGCCTCTGTTCGCTTCACTTGGGGAGCTTCGGCTCCCCGTTTTTATGGATCAGGGGTCAGTTTTCAGTGATCAGCAAGGCACTCGGATGTTACTGGCCACTAGCCACTGATCACTGGCCACTGCTTTTTCTCTTCTTCCTCAACAACTTCTTCAACACTCTCACGCCCTTATCCACATGCTTCTCTTGCAGCAGAAACGGAGGCAAAAACCTCACCACAGTATCCTGCGTCGAATTGAAGAGCACGCCCTCCGCCAAGGCCGCATCCACAATCGGCCGCGCCGGAATCTCCAGATTGATCCCCTGAATAAATCCGCGCCCGCGCACTTCCTTCGCCGCCGCACTCTTCTCGACGACGATCTTCAACTCCTGCTGCAAATAAGCTCCAACGCGATTCACGTTCTCCAGCAGCTTCTCCTCTTCCACAATTGCCAGAAATTCCAGCGCCACTCGGCAAGCCAAAGGCCCACCGCCAAACGTAGTCCCATGCTGCCCCGGCGCAATCGCGTTGGCAAATTCTTCCTTCGCCAGAAACGCCCCCAGCGGCAGCCCCGCCGCAATCGGCTTGGCAATCGCCACAATGTCCGGAGTCACGCCAAAACTCTGAAACGCAAACATCGTCCCGGTACGCCCCAGCCCGCACTGAATCTCGTCAAAGATCAGCGCCGCCCGATGCCGGTCCGCCGCTGCCCGGCACTCCTGCAGAAACTCCACCGAACACTCATAGATTCCGCCTTCGCCAAAAATCGGCTCCAGCACAATCGCGCAAGTATTGTCGTTCACCGCTGCCCGCAATCCCTCAATGTCGTTCTGCGCAACGAAAGTCACCTCTTCCAGCAGCGGCTCAAATCCTTTGCGATGCTTCTCCTGCCCGGTCAGCGACAGCGCCCCAAACGTCCGCCCGTGATACGACCCCTGCAGCGCCACCAGCCGGCACTTGGCCTCGCCCCCGGCGCGATGTCCCGCCAGCCGCGCCAGCTTGATCGATCCCTCAATCGCCTCGGTCCCGCTGTTCGAAAAAAAAGCCCGGGCATTTCCAAAAGAGCTGCCCAACAGCGTGCACAACTTCTCCGCCAGCGCCCCTTGATACTCGTGGTAATAAAGGTTGGAGACGTGAATCAGCTTCCCCGCCTGCTCCCGAATCGTCTTCACGATCCGCGGATGCGCGTGCCCCAACGCATTCACCCCCAGCCCCGAAACAAAGTCGAGATACCGCCGGTCCTCCAGGTCGTAAACAAACACGCCCTTCCCCCGCGTCAACCCAATGGGATACCGGTTGTAAGTCCCCAGCAAATATTGCTTTTCCAGCTCCGCGATTTGTTCGAATGTTTTCATAGGAAGATTTGATTCTATAGGAAGACGTAGGTCGACGGATTGCCTTCGCTCGCACTGATACCTTGCCTTCAACATCCGCCGTGTCCTCTGATTCCGATGCCCTCCCGGACCATTCTGGGAAACAAAAATCGTCCGGAGGACGCCTGATAATAGCCCGGCGTTTCAACGCCGGGTACGAAGGTGGATGTTGGAATCCCTTCCCGTAGGGAAGGCTGAAATCGTCCCGCGACCGTCGTCCCTCACCATCTACGCTTCGAACGCTTCCCGTTGTGATGAATTCAGGCATCCCTACGGGATGCGCTTCCGGATTGCCGAAACCAGCCTGGCGTTGAAAACGCCGGGCTATTGTCAGGCGTCCTTCGGACGCAAACACATCAACGCATCACTTCGCGGACCGGATCGTCTCGGGAGCGCGCAACGTCCGGAGGACGTTTTGATAGGAGCCCGGCGTTTCAACGCCGGGTGCGATGCTAGAAAAGGAACCCCTCCCGTAGGGAGGGTCGAACCGGCACTCCACGCGCCAAACCCGAAGCCGCTTCAATACAGCGGCCCTTCCCCCACCGGCCGCGTCTTCCACCTCCGGTGCACCCACAGCCACTGCTCAGGATACTTCCGCACGTAGTCTTCAATGATCGAAGTAAATTTCTGCGTGTTCGCCTTGATGTCGGCCTCCAGGTCGCCGGTGCGCACCAACTCCACCGCCGGATCAAAACGCAGCCGGTACTTCCCCAGCTCCGCGTCCCAGATCGTAAACGTCGGCACGGCGGCCGCATCGGTGCGCAGCGCGATCCGAGCCAGCCCGCTAGCCGTGCACGCCGGGATGCCGAAAAAATCCACAAAGATTCCCTGCGGTGGAGTCATGTTCGTATCCATCAGCATGCCCACCACTTCCCCTGCCTTCATCGCCGACAGCAGCCCGCGCACGAAATCATCTTTGTCCACAGCTTTGTTGCCGTGCATCGTGCGATAGCGCAGGATCAACTCGCCGAGATACTTGTTGTCCATGCCGCGCATGATCACGTGCATCCAATGCCCATGCATGGACAAAACAAAGGAGGAAAGCTCCCATCCCCCAAAGTGTCCCGCAAACAACAGCACGCCTTTGCCGCCAGCGTGGGCGCGTTTGTAATTCTCGAAGCCGTCATACACCACGACGTCGTCGACGTTCTTCAGCGTGTACTTGGGAAAGTGGCAGACCTCGGCCAGTTGACGTCCCAGAGAAAAGAACTCACCCCGCAGAATCCGCGCCCGCTCCGCTTTGGTTTTTTCGGGAAACGCCATGGCGAGATTGCGTATTCCCACCTGGCGCAATCGCACGTGCAGAAGATAAACAACCCAAGCCAGGCCCATGCCGATGGCCCGCGCCAGCGGGCGCGGCAAAATACCCATGATTTTGATGAACGGCCAGGCTGCCGCGTACTCAAGTCGCTGCCGCATTAGGGGAAGCGGAACGGTACAACGTCAGAAATTACTTGTCAAACAAAGTGGATTGTCATCCTGAGGCGGGCGCTTTTTGCCCGCTGAAGGACCTAGGCGAGCCGCGCGTTGTGTCGCGGTTTTGCGACACAATAATCGCGCGTTTGGCTCGCATCCATATGGAGCCGCGCGTGCGGAAGCCCGAAGCCCGCCTTACTTCGCCGCTTCCTGGGCCCACTTCGCCAGCGTCGTCAGGAAAGCGTTCGCTCCCGCCGGCGCATCGATCTCACCAACCAGCGACGTCCGGAACGGCACCATGCGCCCGTAGAACTCGCGCGTGCTGTCTTTATCCTGCTTGATCTGCGCGCCATTCAGAGTCACACCGGCAAACAGCCCACGAGCGCGCGAATAGGTCAGCACCTCGGCCCGCATCTTCCAGTCGGTATTCCCCTCGGCGTGACGGCCCACAGGCCCGGCGGCCACGGAAGCGTCCGCACCCAACTCGAACTCGCTCGATAGCAGATGCTTCATGCCATCTTTGTTCATGATCAGCATTACCAGGTCAACCGCCTGCCCGCCGATCTGAAACCCAAAGCTGCCTCCGGTCACGACGAAGAATGCCGGAGCGCTCCAGCCCTTGGCCGTGCGGCAACTGGCCAGACCGCGGCCATACTTCGCGCCGACGATGAAGCCACCTTTCAGCATCGACGGCACCACAGCCACGCACTCGGCTGAGCCCAACACTTCTTCGGGGATGCCCTTGTCGGGCGTGCCCTGGATCTCGTTCAAAACATCGGCAGCCGCCTGCACGCGATCCGCCGCCTTCGATTCCTTGTCCTGGTCATCCGCCGCAAAAGAAAGAGAACACAGAGACACAATTAGGGTCAACAGCAAGAACTTTTTCATGGTTCCTCGCCACACAAGAATTTCTGGGATCTGGTAATTCGATTGTAAACGAAGCAGCCGGTGTTGTATGAGGAACGCTTAACTGAGAAGGTGCGCGGGAGTCTCTGGAAGGCGGAAGATCGTGGAGACAAAAAAATCGGGGCTGAAAGCAGTGACCCTAATCGCCGCTATCAACCCCGTCTCCCAGGTTCTGTGGTAGGTGAAGCGAGTATGCGTCGGACTCGCTGTCCGCACAAGATTACCGAGGTCACTGTCCTGAAGTTACCAATCAGACTCTAGGGTCTTAGGCATCAGGTCTTAGGCAAACACCTAACACCTAGCGCCCAAGACCTGCTTCTCTATTTCGCCGCTACCAATGAATGCGTGATGGCATGCACCGACAGCGCAATCCGGTTCTGCACGCCCACCTTGCGCATCAACTTGGCCACGTGCGCTTTTACCGTGCGCTCTTCAATGCCTAACTGAGCGCCAATTTCTTTGTTGGAGCGGCCGGCCACCAGCATCTCCAGCACTTCTTTTTCGCGGTCGGTGAAGGTGACGCGGCCCGCGGGAAAGATCCGCCCTGGCGCCGACGACACGCGCTCGATGAACATGGAAAGAACTCTGCGCGGAGCCCACACCGATCCCTGACTCACGATGCGGATCGCCTGGGCAAATTCCGCCGGCGAAGCTGCCTCGTCCACGTACCCTTTAGCCCCGGACGCAATCGCCTTCAGAATGGTCTCTTCGTCCACGCCCGACCCGGTGACAATGATGCGCAGATCGGGCCGCGTGGCCTTTAGGCTGGCCATCACGTCAAACAGGTTTTGGCCGGAGCGGTTTCCCAGCAGGATCAAGTCCACATCCTGCAAGGTAGAAATCTCGGGCAGGCCGGCGGAGATCAGTTCGAATTCGGGCTCCGTGTCGAACAAGGCGCGAAATCCCACAAACCTCAGCGGGTCGCTCTCCACCACTGCGATTTTGATGATCGGTTTTCTGGCTACTGCTGCTTTCATAGGTTTCCCTGTAGGGCGTAGTTTCTTAGCTAGAGCATAGCGGCAATTGACCGCCCTGCAAAGAGAACGTGACCGAAGTTAAATTACGGGAGTAACATGAAAAAGAAGGTCGAAAAGCCCTTTTACAGCGGAATTTGGCGGGCTAATTCTCGCCGCGCCGCTTGTGGAGAATTGAGCATGAGAAGAAAGTCCATTCGTGTTCTCGCCGTCATCGCCAGCGTCGTACTCGTCGCATCTGCGCTGTTGGCGCAGGCTCCAGCGCCCGCCTCACCGACTCCCGCACCTGCCTACCAGCCAAAATTTTCCGGGGACCCCGCCCGTTCTGACTCTGAGGCCGCGGCGCTCGGCTACATGCGTGTGGTTCTCCGCGCCCAGCACCAGTTCGATAAGCAGTACGGCCACTTCGCGACGTCGCTGGCCGAACTTGTCCACTCCGGATCGTTCACCAAGCGCATGGTCAACCCCGACCGCGGCGACTATACCGCTGGCTTCCAGGGCAAGAAAGACAGCTTCATCCTCACCATGACGCCCAAACAGCTCGACCCCCAGCATCGCTCTTTCTACGCCGAAGATGATGGGAAGATCCACGCCGACGAAGAAAAGCCCGCAGATTCGAATTCCCCCGTCGTAAAGTGACGTTTTGAAACGCGCAACATATTAAGGATTGTCATCCTGAGCGGAGGTTGTGCTTCGCGAACGCGAAGGACAACCGCAGTCGAAGGATCCCTTGCACGCAAACGCCAGCAAAGGCATTGCGAGGGTTTTCTATCACGGCCCTCGTTTCTTGTTGCGGCTGATCCACCAAACTCGGTTTATCATTAACCAGAAACGATCTTAGGACTGAAGACCAACTCTACGGAGGAATCATGCCCGCAACCATCGGCGCACCAGCACCCGAATTCACCTTGAAGGATCAGGATCAAAAAGAAGTAAAGCTCAGCGATTTCCGCGGCAAGAAACCGGTCGTGCTCGTCTTCTACCCGCTCGACTGGAGCCCCGTCTGCACCAAGGAGCACGCGTGCATGGTTAACGACAAAAAGCAATTCGACCAGCTTGACGCGCAAGTGCTCGGCATCAGCGTCGACAGCGTCTGGTCGCACAAGGCCTACGCGGAAAAGATGGGCATACACTACCCACTGCTCGCCGATTTCCACCCGCGCGGCGCCGTCGCCGCTAAGTACGGCGTCTACCTCGAAGACAAAGGCATCACCGGCCGCGCCATCTCCATCATCGATCGCGACGGCAAACTCGCCTGGCACAAGAACTACGACATCCCGGTCGTGCCCGATATTCAAGAAGTTTCGAAGGCACTCGCCGGAGTGAAGTAGATTAGCAAAGCTCTCCATCAAGTAGCTGGCAAGGGCATGGCTTGAGAGGCTACGAAAAATTCAGGTTCCAGCAAAGATCGGGAAGGGCACGAATTTATTCGTGCCGTTAGATCGTTGAAAATGAGCCCGCGCTTCAGCGCCTGAGGTATGCTTTCTTGAAAGCTTCCGTCTTCATCGGCACCAGCCTCGATGGCTTCATCGCCCGCCCCGACGGCACATTCGACTTTCTCCCCGAGGACGGCGGCGAGCCACATGGCTATAACGAATTCATCGCCAGCGTAGACACCATCGTCATCGGCCGCAAGACGTTCGAAACCGTCCTGACCATGACTCCCTGGCCTTACGGCGACAAACGCGTTGTGGTCCTGAGCAGCAAGCCTTTGGATTTTTCCGGGGTCGTTGGGGGGAGAGTCGAACAAATGTCCGGCTCTCCGGAAGACATCGTTGCAAAACTCGCCGCCACGGGCGCTCGCCACGCCTACATCGATGGAGGCATTACCATCCAGCGCTTCCTTCGCGCCGGACTCATTCAGCGTCTCATCATCACTCGCGTGCCGGTTCTAATCGGAGACGGAATTCCTCTCTTTGGCTCTGTGCCGCGCGACATTCGCCTTCGTCATATCGCGACCAAGAGTTATTCCAGCGGCTTGGTTTCCAGTGAGTACTACGTTGTGGACTCAAAATAAAAACTCGAGGGTGCCCCATCCTAGTCGCGTTCTTTGCGACTAGGGTGGGGATTTTGATCTCCTACGTCCCCGGCTTAATCTCCGCCGCCTTCCCATCGCGAAAAATCACCACCAGCGGCTTCCCTCCGTTCGCATAGCGCAGCGTTCTCTCGGTAGACGTACTTCCCGCATCCAGCGATCCCATCCCCACCGCAAAATCCGCCTGCAGTTCATTCATGCCCGGCTTCACTTCATGCTGCGCCACGGCCTGCCAAACATCCGCCGGCCAGTGCTTGTACAACTCATGCGGATCTTCCACATAGAACATCTCGTCGGAATAAATCTTGTATCGCCCCTCAGTCTCGAATCCGATGGGCACCGCGTAGCTGTGCCCATCTTTTTCAAACGTCGCCACTACCTGCCTCCGCCCGCCCGGCGCGGCGACCGCCATCACATCTTTTATTTCCATCCGCTCGATCGGCCCGAGCAATCCAGCCTCATGCGCAAAATCGACGCTCTTCACCACCGGGACGTACCGGTAGTAGGTGTAGCGATATCCTTCCTTCACCCACACCGGCTGCTCAGTCAACTGCTGCGCCGACTTCAAGTCATAAGGATGAAGCTTCTTCGGCGAGACATAGTAATCGGCATTCGAGTAGCCCGCCTGTTTCGCCTGCTCCTGCTTCTGCGCCGCGACAAAATCCTCGTGCCGCTGGTACAGGATGTATCCCGCGCGCACTCCCGCCACCACAATGGCCAGCGCCAGCGCAATCTGGATCCTCTTCTTCGCCTCTTCACTCATCATGCGCAAAAACTCTATCAGATCGTCTCGAAGATCGGTTGGGACTTATTCGCGCATCGCCTGCTGCGTTACACTGGATCAAGGCAGAAGTACATCCAGAGGCCCCCGGACGCCGGGCGCCGGATGCCGCCGAGGAATCCCACATGCCCCCTGTCACTGAACAAGATGTCCTGAGCGCGCTGAAGAGTTGCTACGATCCCGAGATCCCCGTCAACATTGTCGACCTCGGCCTCATCTACCACGTGAATTTCGCGGCCGTCCCTGCCGATGCACCGGAGCAGGACAAGCAGGACATCACCGTCGACATGACCCTGACCGCGCAGGGCTGCCCCGAACACGTCAACATCAGTGCGCAGGTAAAATCGCGGCTCGAGCAGTTGCCCGGCATCCGCAACGTCAACGTGAATGTGGTTTGGACCCCGCCTTGGACCCCTGAACGCCTAAGCCCCGACGCCAGGAAGCAGCTCGGCATCGAGTAAATCGGCCTTCGGGCTTCGGCTTTCGGGCTCCGGCTAAGGCAGAAAATAGCGAAGAGTAAACAGCCGTCGGACGGGGTTCCGCGGCCTTAAGCTAAGGCTTGAGCCGAAGCCCGACAGCCAAAGCTCGAAGCCCTGTCTCAGCCACCAATTTCTTCCCACGCATCCACTGCGCTCTGCCCCGCAGCCTCGGTAATGCGTTTGCCGGCGCGCGCCGCCATCTCCATTACCTGCATGCCGCGGTCAAAATAGTCCGGCAGCGATCGGCGCACCAACTCAAATTTCTCCGGATACTCCGACGCCAGCACCGCCAGTCCCACACCAGTGGCCAGCACACCCGCCGGATACTTCTTCTTCAAAAACAAAATCGTCGCCGCCCCAATCGACCCCGCCACCACCGCCTTCTTCCAGCCTTCCATGTTGCCCCCGCGAAACATTTACTTGCGAACGATTATACTTCCTCGTTCCCCCGGAGGCCCCATGTCCAAACACGCCATGTCCCTGCAGCAAGCCAGTCGCGTCGTGCTCGCCGGGCTCGTCGTCTCCTGCACGCTCGCTGTCTCAGCTCAATCCAAGCCCCGCGCCCGCGATCTCGGCGTGCCCTTCGACGGCGCGCCCGGCCCCAACAACGCCATCACCGACGTCAAAGGCGTCGAGGTCGGCCACACCACGCTCATCTCCGGCAGCGGCAAACTCGTAGTCGGCCAGGGACCAGTGCGCACCGGCGTCACCGCCATTCATCCCCGCGGCAAGGCCAGTAATGACGCCGTCTTCGCCGCCTGGTTCACGCTCAACGGCAACGGCGAAATGACCGGCACGACCTGGGTCGAGGACTCCGGCTTCCTCGACGGCCCGGTGATGATCACCAACACGCACAGCGTCGGCGTGGTCCGCGACGCCGTCATCGCCTGGAAGGTCACGCACAGCGGTCCCGACATGGAGGGTTACTTCTGGTCTCTTCCCGTAGTCGCCGAAACTTACGACGGCGATCTCAACGACATCAACGGATTCCACGTCCACGCCGAAGACGCTTGGCACGCGCTCGACGTCGCTCACTCCGGCGCAGTCGAAGAAGGCAATGTCGGCGGTGGAACCGGCATGATCTGCAACGAATTCAAAGGCGGCATCGGAACTTCCTCCCGCGTGCTCGACGCCAAAGCTGGAGGCTATACCGTCGGCGTCCTCGTCCAGTGCAACTACGGACAGCGCGACCAGCTCCGCATCGCCGGAGTTCCCGTCGGCAAGGAAATTCCCGAGCATCCCGCCTACGGCGACGACGTCGGCTCCATCATCGTCATCGTAGCCACTGACGCCCCGCTCATCCCGACCCAACTCAAGCGCATCGCCCGCCGCGTCTCGCTCGGTCTCGGCCGCGACGGCAGCTACTCCGGTGACGGCTCCGGCGACATCTTCCTCGCCTTCTCCACCGCCAATCCCGGCGCGGTCGGGCCCAAGGGCCTGCACCAGATCACCATGCTGCCCAACGATTCCCTCAACCCAATCTTCCTGGCCACCGTCCAAGCCACCGAAGAAGCGGTAGTGAACGCCATGGTAGCCGCCGAAACCATGAAAGGCATCAACGACAAAGAAGTGATCGCGTTACCGCACGACCGGCTGCGGGAAGTACTGAAGAAGTACAACCGCTTAGCGAAGTGACGTCGGACTCCGGACGTCGGACCTCGGCCTTCGGACGTCAGACCTCGGCTTCAAGTAACAACAGTCCGAGGTCTGAAGGCCGAGGTCTGAGGCCGAGGTCTGAAGTCTGAGGTCTGAAGTCTGAGGTCTGAAGTCTGAGGTCCGAGGTCCGAAGTCGGACGTCGTGTCACGCTCCCCGCATTAGAACTCCCTCATCCACTCCACTCGTTACCTTCGCTGCCCCACCGCCGTGCCTATCGCTCCCCGCCCAAAAGACTACACTCGAATTGTGAGACGACACTACACCATCGGCCGCGTCAAGGGAGGCATGAAGTTCACCTGCACTCACTGCGCCCACAACGTCAGCACGCTCGACTTCGACCCGCGCGACGGCAACCTCCGCACCCAGGCCGCCACCGCCATCAACCAGCACGCCACCACCGTCCACCACGAGCCCGTAATGTTCTCCTCGCTCGACGCCCAGCAGCGCATCTGGCGCGCCTAACCCTCCACGGACTAGTCGACCACAGCCTTATCAGTGATCTCCAGCCCGCGGTCGATGATGGCGAAGGCCTCGCGCAGCTGCTGCTCGTTGATGCAGAGCGGAGGGTTGGTGAAGAAGGTGTTCCAGCGGACGAAGGTGTAGAGGCCTTGCTCGCGGAAGAAGCGGCCGAGGGCGGCCATTTCGTCGGAGGTGCCGTTGAAGGGAGCCAGGGGCTGGCGCGTCTTGCGGCTGCGCACCAGCTCGACGATGCCGAACAGTCCGATGGAGCGCACCGCGCCCACCGACGGGTGCCGGGCCTGCAACTCCGCTCCCAGCGCCTTCATGATCACGCCCATTTTTTTTGCGTTGCCGAGCAGGCCATCTTCTTCATAGACGCGAATCGTGGCCAGCGCCGCCGCGCAGCCCATGGGATGGCTGTTGTAGGTGAGGCCTCCGTAGAAGACTTTGTCCTGAAAGTGTTGCGCGATGTGATGGCGCATGCCGACCGCGCCAAGAGGGAGATAGCTTGAAGTCAATCCTTTGGCCATGCAAAGCAGGTCGGGAACAACCTTCCAGTGATCGACGGCGAACCATTCGCCGGTTCGTCCGAAACCGGACATGACTTCGTCGGCAATCATCAGGATGCCGTACTTGTCGCAGAGCTTGCGCAAGCCTTCGAGATATCCGTCAGGAGGAACGAGAACGCCGTTGGTTCCGGTAACCGGCTCGAGAATGAAGCCGGCGATGGTTTGCGGACCTTCGAGCTGAATGGTTTCCTCGATCATGGCGAGCGAAGATTCGGCGGATTCCCATCCGCGCTCGATGCCGTGATAAGGATCGAGCACGTGCACGACGCCCGGAATGCCCGGTTCGGCGGCCCATCTGCGGGGATCGCCGGTGAGGCTGATCGCGCCCGCGGTCGCGCCGTGATACGAACGGTAGCGCGCGATGATCTTGTGGCGTCCGGTGAAGAAGCGGGCGAGCTTGATGGCGTTCTCGTTGGCCTCGGCGCCGCCGTTGGTGAAGAAGAAGGTGTCGATATCGCCGGGCGTGATTTCGGCGAGCTTGGCGCCGAGGCGCGCACGAACTTCCGTGGCCATGAAGGGATTGGCATAAGCGAGCGTTGCCGCCTGATCGCTGATGGCCTGGATGACGCGCTCGTCGCCGTGTCCGATGTTGACGGACATGAGTTGGCTGTTGAAGTCGATGAAGCGCTTGCCTTCCGGCGTGTAGAAGTAAATCCCTTTGGCGCGGGCGACGGGAATGGGATCGACCTTCGACTGGGCGGACCATTCATAGAGCGTGTGCTTGCGGGAGAGCGAGACGATTTCTTTGCCGGACATTGTTGGAGTGGTGAGAGTTGTGGTCATGGAATCCTCAGTTTTGTTGATCGCGGCATCGCAGAACATTGAGCGATTGAGCGATCGGGTGACTGAGCGATTGGGAATCCCGATCGATATTGGTTTTCAAATCGCCCGATGACTCAATCGCCCAATCGCTCAATAATTTCCAATCGCTCAATGTTAGAACTTTCTGCTGTGCTCTTTGGCCCAGCGTTCGACTACCACTTTTTTGTCGGTGTAGAACTCGATGGCGTCGCGGCCCTGGCCGTGGAGGTCGCCGAAGAAGCTGTTCTTCCATCCGCTGAACGGGAAGTAGGCCATGGGCGCGGCGACGCCGATGTTGATGCCGATGTTGCCCGCGGGCGCTTCGTAGCGGAAGCGGCGAGCGTCCGATCCGCTCGAAGTGAACAGCGACGCCTGATTGCCGTAGGCGCTGCGTTCGAGGAAGGCGAGAGCGTCGTCCATGTCGTTGGCGTGGACGAGGCTTAGCACGGGACCGAAGATTTCAGTGTCGGCGAGATCGCTGCTTGGGGGAACATTGTCGAGGATCGTGGGCTTCACGAAGTTGCCGGATTCGTATTTTGGAATCTTCGAGTTGCGGCCATCGAGCAGAATCTTTGCGCCCTGCTTTTCACCGAGTGCGATGAGCGATTCGACGCGCTCTTTACTCTGTGGAGTGATCACGGGACCCATCTGCACATCTTTGTCCAGGCCGTTGCCGACTTTGAGTTTCGAGGCAGCGTCGGCAATGGAATCACGGAACGTCTTCTGCGCTTCGCCAATGGTGACGGCGACGGAGACCGCGAGGCAACGCTGGCCCGCGCATCCAAAGGCGCTATCGCTGATGATCTGCGTGGCCATGGGCATGTCGGCGTCGGGAAGAACGATGACGTGATTCTTGGCTCCGCCCTGGCACTGGGCGCGCTTGCCGTTGGCAGCGGCGCGTGAGTAAACATATTTCGCGACGGGAGTCGATCCGACAAAACTGATGGCGCGGATTTTAGGATGGTCGAGAAGCGCGTCAACAGCGGCTTTGCCGCCGTTGATCAGGTTCACCACGCCTTTGGGCAAGCTGGCCTTTTCCAGCAGTTCATAGATGTAATGCATGGTGAGCGGGACGCGCTCACTGGGCTTGAGGATGAACGTGTTCCCCGTTGCGATGGCGTAAGGCAAATACCAGAACGCGATCATGCCGGGGAAATTGAAGGGCACGATGGCGGCGGTGACGCCGAGGGGCTGGCGGATCATCATCTCGTCGATGCCGCGGGCGACGTCCTCGAGATTGTAGCCTTGCATCATCATCGGGATGCCGCAGGCGACTTCGACGTTCTCGATGGCGCGGCGCATCTCGGCTTTGGCTTCGGTGAAGGTCTTGCCGTTTTCCTGCGTGATGATGCGGGCGATGTCGTCGATGTGATCTTCGAGCAGCATCTTCAGCTTGAAGAGCGGCTGGATGCGGTCTTCGGGCGGAGTGCGGCGCCATTCGGGGAAAGCGGCGGCGGCGGCCTCAACCGCTTGATTGACTTCGGCGGCCTCGGCGAGGGGGACTTGGGCCAGCGCTTCGCCGGTCGCGGGATTTATGACGTCGCGCCATTCGTTGGCGCGGGAGTCGGTCCATTGGCCGTTGATGTAGTGGGTGAGTTTGATGATGGGAGGTGCGGCGACTGTGGTCATGGTGTTTACCTCTCACTATGCGCGGAATACATCTTGAGAATTCCTTTCGACAACTTCAATGATACATAGGTTGCAGGGGTCCTTCGCCTGCGGTTGATCTTCGCGCTTGGGCGCGAAGATCAATCCTCGCTCAGGATGACAAAACGTACACCTCTGAGCTAGCGCAAAGCCTCGCTGTGCTCGGCTGGAAGGGCGAGACGCCCGTCCCCACGTTTGTCACACACCGCGGCCAGCGCGGCTTCCAGCACGTCTAGACCTTCGTCCATTTGCTCGTCGGTTGCGACCAAAGGGACGAGGACGCGGATCACGTTCGAGTATGAACCGGCGGTGATCGTGATTAGGCCGTGCTCGTAGCAATATTGCGTGATCTGCTTGGTTTCGTCGGCGGCCGGGGCCTTTGTTTCCTGGGACTTGACCAGTTCGATGGCCTGCATGCCGCCGAGGCCGCGGACGTCGCCGACGATGGGCCAGCGGCGCTGCCATTCGCGGGCGCGACGCTGGAAGCGGTCGCCCAGTTCATTGGCGCGGGTTAGCAGATTTTCGTGCTCGAACAGATCGAGTACGGCTAGAGCCGCAGCGCAGGACAGTGGATTTCCAGCAAAGGTGCCGCCGAGTCCGCCGGGACCGGGCGCGTCCATGATTTCGGCGCGGCCGGTAATGGCGGCCAGCGGCAGACCTCCGCCTAAAGATTTCGCCGTGACCAAAATGTCGGGCTCGATGCCATAGCGTTCGCTGGCGAAGAGCGCGCCGGTGCGTCCGAAGCCGGATTGCACTTCGTCGGCGATGAAGAGCACACCGTGCTTGTGGCAGAGATCGATTAACACCTTGAAATAGTCGGGCGGCGGGGCGATGAAGCCACCTTCACCGAGGACTGGCTCGGCAATCACAGCTGCGACCTCTTCGTTGGCGACGACGCGTTTGAACGTGTCTTCAAGATGGCGTGCGCAGTAGAGATCGCAGGAGGGATATTTCAAGTTGTAGGAACAGCGATAACAGTACGCAAATGGGATGCGGTAAACGTCGCCGGGGAATGGGGCAAAGCCGGCCTTGTAGGGATGAGTCTTGCTGGTGAGGGCGAGCGTCATCATGGTGCGGCCGTGGAAGGCGTCCTCGAAGGCGATGATGGCGGGACGTTTGGTGTAGGCGCGGGCAATCTTAACAGCATTTTCGACGGCTTCAGCGCCGCTGTTCACGAACAGCGTCTTCTTGGGAAACTTGCCGGGAGTGACTTCATTCATGCGCTCGGCCAAACGGATGTAACCTTCGTAGGGTGTTACCTGGACGCAGGTATGGAGGAATTTGTCTAACTGGACGCGGATGGCGTCGACTACGGCCTCCTGGCGATGACCGGCGTTGGCGCAGCCGATGCCTCCGGCGAAATCGATATAGCGATTGCCGTCGACATCTTCGAGCCAGGCGTCTTCGGCCTTGACTACGTAGATGGGCGTGCCGTGGGAGAGGCCGCGGGGCACGGATTTGGCACGGCGGGCGGAGAGCGCGCGGGAGTTGGGGCCGGGAATGGGTGTGTTGATTCGAATTGTGCTCATTTCAGTTTCTCGGGAGAACTCCCTGAAGCGGCAGTGGCGCTGCACCAGGTGCAGGGGTCCTTCGACTGCGGTTGTTCTTCGCGCTTGGGCGCGAAGAACAATCCTCGCTCAGGATGACAAGACTTTGAAGATCGTCCCTGCATTGATCAATACCAGCCTATCGGCGCTTCGTTCAGATTGATGTAGACCTGTTTCGTTTCCAAATATTCTTCGATGCCCCAGGGGCCGAGTTCGCGGCCGAAGCCGGATTGTTTGTAGCCGCCCCAGGGGGCTTCGACATAAGTTGGTTGCATGTGGTTGACCCAGACGATGCCTGCGCGCAGAGCTTTCACGGAGCGCATCGCCTTGAAAATGTCGCGGGTCCAGACAGCGGCGGCTAGGCCGTAGGGCGAATCGTTGGCGATCTTGAGCGCATCTTTTTCGTCTTCAAACGGAATCACGGCGGCGACGGGGCCGAAGATTTCTTCGCGGGCGATGCGGGCGGAATTGCTGACATCGGAGAAAATGGTGGGCTGAACGTAATAGCCCTTCCCGATCTTCTCCGGGCGTCCGCCGCCGGAGGCGAGTTTGGCTTCTTTCTTGCCGATCTCGATGTAGGAGTTGACGCGATCGTATTGTTCTTTGCTGACCAAGGGGCCCATCTTGGTTTCGCGATCAAGTGGAGGGCCGAGTTTGATCTTCTTCGCCTTCTCGGTCATGGCTTCGACGAAGTTTTTGTAGATGGACTTCTGCACCAGGATGCGGCTTCCAGCAGAGCAAACTTCGCCCTGATTGATGAAGACGCCGAAGAGGGCGCCGTCGATAGCAGCTTCGAAGTCGGCGTCGGCGAAGAAGATGTTGGGCGACTTGCCGCCGAGTTCGAGGGTGACGCGCTTCACCGTGTCGGCGGCCTGTTTCACGATGATCTTGCCGACGGCGGCGCTGCCGGTGAAGGCGATCTTGTTGACGTCGGGATGCTGGACGAGCGGAGCACCGCAAGATTCTCCGAAGCCGGTGATGACGTTGACCACGCCCGGGGGCAAGCCGCAGTCGGCGAAATGCTTGGCGAATTCGAGTGCCGTCAGAGGAGTTTGCTCGGCAGGCTTGAGGATGCAGGTGCAGCCCGCGGCGATGGCTGGCGCAAGCTTCCAGGCGGCCATGAGAAGCGGATAGTTCCACGGAATGATTTGTCCGGCTACGCCGACTGGTTCTTTGAGCGAGAGAGACATCGCGTTGTCGGGAACGGGGTTGACGTATCCGACGACCTTGGTGGCGAGGCCGCCATAGTATTCGAAGCAGGTGGCGGCGTCGTTGATATCGAATTCGGCCTCGACGATGGGCTTGCCGGTGTTGCGGCATTCGAACTCGGCGAGCGCAGGGAGATTGGCGCGGATTTTTTCGGAAAGACGGAAAAGGACGCGGCCACGTTCCTGGGCAGTGCTCGTGCTCCATGGGCCATCTTCAAATGCGGCTTTGGCGGCGGCGACGGCACGGCTGACGTCTTCGGAACCGGCGTCGGGGACTTGGGCGATGACTTCTTCCGTGGACGGATCGTAGACGGGAAAGGTCTTGGTGGATTTGCTGGCGACCCACTCGCCGTTGATGTACATCTGATACGTGCGAACGTCTTTTGGAACTTCGGTTGTGACTCCGCCGGGCATTGTTACCTCCTCGCTCTAAATCAGTAGATCTCTGTTCTCCATCCTCTTGTTGTAATACAGATAGTTCCCGCGCTTTCCCAAGACGAACCCGGAGAGCAGACCGGCAAGTGCGGTGGCTCCTATGCCAGTTCCGAGGACATGCAAAGCGGAAGCGACCAAGATGCTGCACACAAAGCATGATATTGCTGGTACCCAAAGCCCCTTCGTCAGGGCCCACAGCGGCCCAAAACAAAACGCCATCCAGTTCCATCTGCCTGTGTATCGTCCAGCCGAGTCTTGGATCTTTTCGAACTCTAGCCTGTAGTACTCGTCCCGGCGGCTGTAGACGAAAAAGAAGAAGGCGGCGAGGCCGATGGCAAGTAGCGTGCCGCCTACCATCCAAGTCTCGTACCACCACAGCGATGTGATCTGCTGGGCTGGAAAAAACACGAGTGCGATGCCCAGCGACGCGGTCAGCAACCCGCTGGCGCCCGCCACGAACAGCGTGGTGCGGCTGTACTGGCCGCGGGGAACAGGCTCCGTCAGCGCGAATTTCACCAGCGCGCCGAACATGTAGACGAAGGGGACGAGATTGAGCACAACGGCCAGCGACAGAAGTTTTTGAAATGTTTCCTGAACACCGGCGCCAGCGAAGTTCAAGATCACCAGCACGGCAGAGACAACACCTTGCACGATCAGTGCGGCGTAAGGCGTGGAGTAGCGCGGGTGAATGTTGCCGAGCCAGGAGGGCATATAGGAATCGAGGCCGGCGACGAAGGGGATGCGGGCACAGCCGCCAGTCCAGGCGGAACCGATGCCGGCGATGGCCAGGCTGAGCATCACTGCGAACGGCACGGAAATCCAATTCACGCCGACGCGGGCGGCCATTGCGCTGACCGCCTGAACCACTCCTTGCAGCACGTTGACGCTTTTGCCGACCGAGACTAGCAGCGTGAGCGTGACCGCGACGTAGAGCGTGCCGGCAATCACGCCTCCCCAAGCAACGGCTCCGGGAAGAGTGCGGGCCGGGTCGCGGATTTCGTCTCCCATAACAGAGGCGAGTTCGAGGCCGATCAGACCGAAACAGATGACGCCGAAGGAATTGAGAACGAAGCGCGGGTTGGCGGGAATCTTGAAGTCGGAGGGGGAGATGGCTGTGCCAAAGCGCAGGCAGATCACCACACCCAGGCCGATCAGGACAGCCGCGGCAATGAAAGTACCGATGGCGCCGACGTTGTTGATCCACTTGCCGACGCCGAGGCCAAGAATATTGAGCAGGGTAAGCAGAGCGAGTAGCGCCAGAGAGACAGAAGCGGCGAAGAGTTTGTTGTCGGCCAGTCCCTGATGGCCGGGGCCGAGCACGTAGACGGAGACGCCGACGAAGTAGAGCATGATCGTCGGCACATACAGCATGTTGTTGGTCCAGTAACACCAACCGGAGAGGAATCCGTGGAAGTCGCCGAAAACTTCTTTAGCCCAGAGGTAGACGCCGCCTTCGCCGGGATAGCGATGCGCGAGCTCGATGACGGCGATGCCTTGCGGCCAGAAGAAAAGAATGAGCGAGATGATCCAGAGCCAGATGGTGACGCCGCCATTGGCGGCGATGGACGGGACTACGTTCAGGTTGAAGACGGCGACTACGAACAGAAGCACAAGATCGCGGCGTCCGAGGGCGCGGATCAGGTGAGGCTGAGTGGCGGGTTGGGCGGTGGTGGACAAAGTAAAACCAGCACAGCAGGTTCCTCACCGGGCTCTCGCCCGGTTCGGAATGACAAGGTTTTTTTCGCCTACGAATATCTTGCGTGTGCATGCAGGGCGGGCGAGGGCGCCCGCCCTACACATTCAGATCTAGTGTCCGGCTAACACGGGCTGGCCGATGCGCTCTTGCTGCGCTTTCGCGAGCGAGGCGGCGATTTCGTCAAAAACGGCCAGGTGCTTGTCGATGTCGGCCTCGGTGTGCTGGACGGAAATCGTCCACTGCTCGTCCCACCAGTAGGGCTGGGGCATCACGCCGCGGTTGACCATGGCGAACCAATAATGGCGCCAGAGGTCGATGTCGATCGTAGTCCAATCACGGTAGTTGCGAATTTCTTTCGGATACAGCATCAGGGCGCCATTGGCGCCGGCTTGCGCGATGTAGGCTTGCAGTCCAACTTTCGCGATGGTCTTGCGATATCCCTCGGCCAGCTTTTTGCCGAACTTGTCGACGTGAGCGTAGTTGTCGCGGGTGAGAACTTCGCGGAACGTGGCCAGCCCTGCCGCCATCGAAACCGGGTTGGTGTTGTAGGTGCCGCCGTGGAAGACCTTGTGTTGCGAGATAAGGTCCATCACGGACTTGCTGGCCCCGAATGCGGCCAGGGGGAAGCCGCCGCCAATCGACTTGGCGAGGCAGATCATGTCGGGATGAACGTTGAAGTATTCCGACGCGCCGCCCCAGCCTAGTTTGGCGCCGGTTTTCACTTCATCGAAGATCAGGAGCGCGCCGTTCTTGGTGGCGATGTCTCGGAGGCCCTTCAGGAAGCCGGGTTCGGGCATGCAGAGTCCGACATTCATCAGAATGGGTTCGAGGATGATGGCGGCGATTTCGCCGGGATTCTCTTTGAAGCGGCGTTCGACGCTTCCCAGATTATTGAAGGTGGCGATTTTCACATTGGCGATCGCAGATTTCGGCACGCCCAGCCCACCGGTAACGGGGGTGGGATTTTCGATGTCGCCGTATTCGGGAGCGTGAGGCTTGACGCTGACCAGAGCGGAGTCATGCAGTCCGTGGTAAGCGCCCTCGAATTTTACGATCTTGTCGCGGCCGGTGGCGGCGCGGGCCAGGCGGATGGCGTGCATGGTGGCTTCGGTGCCGCTGTTGCCAAAGCGGCACATCTCGATCGGGAAACGCTGGCAGATTTCTTCCGCGAGTTCCCATTCCATGTCATGCGGCATGCCGAACATGGTGCCGGTGGAAAGACGTTTCTCCACGGCCTTCATGACGGCGGGATGACAGTGTCCGGCCATGAGCGCGCCGAAGGTGAGGTTGTGGTCAATGTATTCGTTGCCGTCGAGGTCGCGGAACTTGCTGCCGCTGGCTTCTTTGACAAAGATGGGCCAAGGATCATAGTGGCGATAATTGCTGGCCACGCCGAGCGGAATGCGTTTGAGGTTTTTCTTGTGGGCTGCGGCGGACTTGGGCGTGCGGCGCTCGAATGTTGCGAGCTCCTTCTGCAGATCGGGGTACATCGAATTGCTCCGGGGATGCTCAGGCCGGCGGTTTCTTGTAGGACGCGGGCCATTAGAATGCCGGGACGGGCGGGCCGTCCCGGGGGTATTTCTTAGTGTAGTCCTTCGAGCTAGAAAAAGAACTTCAAAGCAAACTGCAACAACCGCGGATCTCCGGCCGATGTGATCAAGCCGAATGATGTCGGGCCGTCCGAATAGGCGCCGTCCGGATTGGAATAATTGGTTCGATTGAAAACGTTGAATATCTCTGCCCGGAACTGCAGGTACTTGGTCTCGCTCAGGGGGATCTTCTTGTGAACAGAGAAGTCCCAATCGATCAGCCCCGGGCCACAGCACAGCGTGCGCTGCGTTCCGTTGTTGAAGCTGCCAGGGTTTGGATCGGAGAATTGGTTGTAGTTGAGGTAGAAACCTCCAGTGGTCTTGGGATTCAGCTTTTGCAGCGGGCCATTCAGACTAGGAGCCTCGGTGCCCAGGAAGAACAGGCTGTTAATGAGCTCATTGTCGTCCTCGGTATTGAGGCGGATGGGGAACCCGCTCTGGAACTGGGTTATGCCCGATACCTCCCAGTCATCGAGCACTTTACCGGCGAAGCCCGAGTATTTGCGAATGGGCAATTCCCAGTCATAGCTGACAACGAAACGCTGTTTCGAATTGAACAGGGAAAGACCGCGGCTGGCGCGGTAGTTGAATGGATCGAGTGTTTCCTCGAATGTGGAGCCGTCGTCGATCGATTTGCTGAAAGTGTAGGCGGCCTGGAATTGCAAGCCACGAGAAAAGCGCTTCTGGACCATCATCTCCAGCGCGTTGTAGTTGGAGTTGGCGATGGTGTCTTCGGCGAAGATATCGGTGAAGACGGGAACACCGTCCACGGGACAACCAACGGACGTGACGGGATTGCAATTCGGGGATGAATACGGTCGCAAACCGACCAAATTGAGCGCCGGGTTTCCCGGGCCGTATTGCGCAACTGATCCGTAAGGCATATGGAGCGTGTAGCCTGCGGGAATGCTGTTGGCGGGCAGGACCCAATCGCTGTCCTCCACCGTGGCACCGCACCCATAGGCTGCTGCCAGGGCTAGATTTTGATTCGTCGGCGCCAGATTCGCGTAGTACTGGGAAATATTGGACATGTCCAAACAGGTCTGCGGGTTGGAAGGATTGATGTCGTGAGTAGCGAGCAGACGATGGCCCTGAGAGCCGACGTAGCCGATCTGGAACATCGTGCTGTTGCTCAGTTCGCGCTGGAACGTGAGGTTGTACTGGGTGGTGTACTGCGAGCGCAGGTGGGGTTCGAATTCGCCGTAAAGAAGAATGGGACGAAACAGCGATAAATCGGTGGGCTGGCCTTTCGTGGGAGTGATGATGCCGCCGAAAGGGTTCGGAGCCGTGAATTCGCCTTGATTGACAAACGGAGTATTGAAAAAGACATCGGAGAGCGAGGAACTACCTCCGAAAGGAGGCTCGGCGCCGAACTGAGCCAGAACCAGCTCCTCAATCGGATTATAGAAGAGACCCCAACCCGCGCGGATGCTGGTCTTCCCGTCGCGGCCGGGGCTGTACGCCAGGCCTATGCGTGGAGCAAAGGACTTGTAATACGTTGAAGTCATTGCGGCGGGGACGCCCGGATCGCCGGGAACGACTAGCCCAGTGGGTTCCGACCCAGTATTGGCGCAGGTGGGACTCGTTACGCCGTAGCTTGCCCAGTAGGACGCGCTGTTCGTAATTCCGCAGGGATAGACCGTGGAATTTTGTCCGGGCCGGAAGGTCTCCACGTGACCGCTGATGTCGGTCATCGGAGGACTGTATTCCCAACGGAGGCCGTAATTCAGCGTGAGATTAGGTTTGATCTTCCAACTGTCCTGGGCGAACGGATAGGCTGCAAAACTACGAACGTCTTCGCGCTGGCCGGAGCCTTGGGTATAGGCATCGGCCAATCCCAGCAGGAACTCGGCGTACTGATCGCCATCGCCGGGAATAATTCCATTGGGACCGCTATTGTCGAATGTGTATTCGCCGTTCACGTCGAAGTAGTAATACTGATCGAAACGGGCGCGGCGGACATCTACGCCGAACTTGAAGGTGTGGTTGCCCTTCACCCAAGTGAGGCCGTCGGACCACTGAAAACTATTTCCCACTTGGGGCAGGAACCCTTCGAAGTTGTTGCCGAAGGAAGCGCCTCCCGAAATGTTGACGTAGGGAACGCCGGTCAGACTCGACGGCAGGCCAGGAGTAATACCAAGATTTGCGGAAGTGCCAAACTCACTTGTAATGGCCGAGGAATCGGAAGTTCCGGTAAAGCAGAAAGTCGCGGCCGCCCCGGTGCAGGTGGACGTTAGAGAGCCTGTAGTTTGGGGCTTGATATATCCGAGCTGGCCCTCACGCATGTAGGTGAAGTGGGCCTCATTCACCACGGCGTTGTTGATAGTCCAAGTGTGGGTGAAGTTCCACTGCTGGTTGCGGAGATTGTTGTAGTTTCCGAACCCCGGGGTGTTGGCGCCAGCCGCCTCGAAGGTGTCATAGGGCTGGAGCGCACGACCGTCGTTGAAGTAATAATAAGCAGTGAAATTCTGATGATCATTGATGCGGTGATCGAAGCGGGCGGTAAGCTGATCAGCATTATCGGTCCCCACGGGGACGACCTGATTTTGGCCGCTTCCGATATTGGCCGCAGGAACAAACTTCTGAAGTAAGTTGGCCGCCACCGGGTCTTGGCATGCCGTGGGGATCACATTGTTAGGGAAGACCCCCCCAGGCCCCCCCCAGGCTGGGCCGGGCCCCAGGCTGGCGACCGTGTAGCCCAAGGCGGCGTCACATCCGGGGCGACCATCCAGTACATTGGCAACAAAGCTATCCGCGATATTTCCTTGGAAGGCACCTTGGTCGGAGAAGTCTCCAGCGAATTCCTTGGTGGGGGCCGCGCTCGCAGATCCTGGCGTACCCGTAGGAACGTTTAGCAACTGGCCCGGCTGGCCGTCTCGTATCCGACGTCCTTCGTAGGAAAGGAAGAAGAAGGTGCGATCCTTCTTGATGGGGCCGCCGAATGTGCCGCCGAACTGGTTTTGATTGAGCTGCGGCTTGGTGGTATCGGGATAGCCTCGCGAATCCAGAATCGTGTTGCGGAAGTATTCGTAGAGGTTCCCGTGAAAGGTGTTGCCGCCGGACTTGGTGATCACATTCACGACGGAGCCGGAGTTGCGGCCGTATTCGGCGTCAAAGGTATTGGTGATGACGCGAAACTCCTCGACCGCGTCGGGAGTGGGTTGGATGGTGGGGGTGTTCACGAACTGATCGTTGGCGTCACCGCCGTTGACGCTGAAGTTGTTGGCGCGGGTGCGGCCACCATTGACGGAGACGGAACCGGGGTCATCGGTGCCGGCAAACAGGCTGCCGCTCGATCCCAGCTGCGACTGCACGCCGGGCTGAAGTTGCAGGAACTGGTAAGTGTCGCGGGTGTTCAGCGGCAACTCGTTCACCGAGCGGTCATTAATGACAGCGCCCAACTGCGTGCTGGTGGTATCGATTTGGGGAGCTTCCGAAGTTACTTCCACTGTCTCCTGAGAGCCGCCGATCTGCAGAGTGGAGTTGAGCGTGACCACCTGATTGACGTCGACAATTACATTCTTCTGGACATTCTTCTTGAATCCGGCCAGCTCAAACTGGACGGTGTAGGCGCCGGGGGCGACCTCGACGAAGCTGTAGTCTCCGCTGTCGCTCGTCTGCGCGTCGCGGCTGATGCCCGTCGCTTCATTAGTCAGAGTGATTTTGGCGTGCGCCAGGACGGCCCCGCTAGGGTCGGCGACGCGGCCCACGATGCGGCCGCTAGCACCCTGAGCGAAGAGCAATGTGGGGAGCAGAAGAGAGATGACGACCGTGAGGCAAACCGTTTCCACGCACATCTTCATCCGGCACATCATGGTCCAGCACATCATGGTCCAGCGGGCGCGCAGCGACGGCATGGGGCCTCCAGGCATCTTGGGGTGACGTTTTTTCTTTGAAAACGACAGCTTGTGTCCGGCCACAACCTTGCTATAATCCCGCAAGGTTAGAGAAGAGGTACGCGCGCTGTCAAGGATAAAAACGCGACTCTTCCTATAGAAAATTCTTATCGGATTGGACCGCGGCATGAGCTCACCCAGCTCGCAACCTTACTTGAAGATCGGAGATGTGGCGCGGCGGGTGGGCGTGTCGCCCTCGGTGATCCGGTCGTGGGAGAGCCTGGGGCTCACGCGTCCGCGGCGCACCGAAAGCAGGTATCGGCTCTATACGGGCGACGACGTAAAGCTGCTGAAGCGGGCCCGTTTTCTGCGCAAGGTGCGGGGATTGAACGCGGCGGCGATCGTGGAACTGCTGCGGCGGGAGGGGCGGGCGGGTCCCAAGGCAGGCAGCGGCGCGGGAGCCATTGGTTCCCACTTGCGGCAGTTGCGGGCGAAGCGGAGATTGTCACTGGCTCAAGTGGCGCGAGCGGTGGGCATCTCGGTGGGATTCCTCAGCGCGCTGGAGCGGTCGCAGATGACTGGGTCGGTGGGAACGCTGCGCAAGCTGGCGCGATTTTACAAGACCAACATTCTGGACTTTTTTGACGCCACCGGAGCGAGCAGCCGGCAAGTGCAGCCGGAGCAAAGAAAAGTGCTGGAAGCAGGTCCCGGCGTACGCATGGAACTGCTGGCGTGGGGCAATACCGTGATGGAGCCGCATCTGTTTCGGGTGGCGCCGGAGGCGGGCAGCGGCGATTCGTACACGCATGAGGGCGAAGAGTTCCTCTACGTTTTGCGCGGAGAACTGGCGATCACGCTGGAGAAAGAACACTATCGCCTCAAGGCCGGAGACAGTTTTTATTTTGAGAGTGCGACGCCGCATCACTGGAAAAACCCGGGGCGAACAGAAACCTGGGTGTTGTGGGTGAATACGCCGCCGACATTTTGAGTCCGGGCGGGCAGTACAGGGAGGAACCATGAAGGTGCGACAGACGGTGATTCTGATGTGCCTGTTTGCGGTGATGGCCTTCAACGGTTCCTGCACGAAGAAGACACCCACACTGAATTTGCTGGTGTGGGAGGGCTATGCCGATGCCTCGTTCATCAAGGCGTTTGAGGAACAGCACCATTGCAAGGTTTCAGCGTCCTACATGGGTTCGAGCGACGAACTGGTGGCCAAGCTGCGCGGCGGCAGCGCGGGAAACTATGACGTGATCTCTCCGTCGAGCGATGTGGCGACTTCCATTGCGACGGCGGGCCTGGCGGCTCCGCTGGATATGACGAAGATTCCGAGCTACGGACAACTCTCTCCGCAGCTCACTTCCCTGCCCCTGGTGCGCGTGAAGGGCCAGGTGTATGGCGTTCCGTTCATGTGGGGGCCCGACCCGCTGATCTATGACACCACGGTTTTCGCGCAGCCGCCGGAAAGCTGGAGCGTGTTTTGGGATCCGAAGTACAAGGGAAAGATTTCGGTGTGGGACGATTTGTCGACGGTTTACATGGCGGCGCAAGTTCTGGGTTATGACAAGCCCGATCCGTCGCAGCTTTACAACTTAAGCAACGAACAGTTGGGGGAGGTGAAGAAGAAGCTGCTGGAACTGAAGCCGAACGTCAGGAAGATGTGGTCGACGGGCGGCGAGTTGACCAATCTTTTCCAGAATCACGAAGTGGTAGCGGCGATGGGATGGCCGCTGATGACCAACCAACTGCGCAAGATCAACTTCCCGGTGGGCGAGACGATCCCGAAGGAGAACACAACGGGGTGGATCGATCACCTGATGGTGACGGCGGGCAGCGAGAACAAGGATCTGGCATACGAATTTCTCGAGTACATGATCGAGGCGCAGACCCAGAAAAAGGTGACGGACGTGACTGGGTACACGCCGGCCAATCCGCAGGCGGCGCAGTTCATGACGCGGGAAGAAGTGAGGAACCTGCATCTGGACGATGTGGACAACTATCAGAAGCGGCTTTATTTCTGGCAGAATGTGCCGCGGCGGGCCAAGTACAACGAGATTTGGAATGAAGTGAAGGCGGCACAGTAACAAACCGGCTTCGGCTATCCGGCGGAGCCTGCCCTGAGCAAAGTCGAAGGGGGCTTCGGGCTCCGGCTTTGTTCGCGAATGGGTGAGAACGTTGGGATTGATGACCACTTCTGAGATTGCTGCTGCAAATGCCGTGGGGCGAGCGCCGTTGCTCCGCATTCGCAGCGTGGCCAAGAACTTCGGCAAGAACATAGTCTTGCGCGATATTTCTCTGGATGTGGCCGAGGGAGAATTTCTCACCATCCTGGGGGAGAGCGGGTCGGGCAAAACGACGCTGCTGCGAATCATCGCCGGCTTTGAAACCGCGAGCGCGGGCGAAGTGTGGATGGGCGAGGAGCGCCTCGACCAGCAGCCACCTTACCGGCGGCGTGTGAACACCGTGTTCCAGCACTATGCGTTGTTTCCGCATCTCACGGTGGAGCAGAACGTGGCATACGGACTGCGCGTGGCGAAGCGGCCCGAAGCCGAAATTACTTCGCGGGTCGCGGAAGCGCTGGACAAGGTGAAGATGTCGGCGCATGCGAAGTCGAAGCCCTCGAAGATCAGCGGCGGCCAACAGCAGCGGATCGCGCTGGCACGGGCGCTGGTGAACCGTCCGCGACTGCTGCTGCTGGATGAGCCGCTTTCCGCGTTGGATGCCAATTTGCGGCGGCAGATGCAGGTGGAATTGAAGTCCCTGCAGCGCGAGGTCGGCATTTCGTTCATTTTTGTGACCCACGATCAGGAAGAGGCGATGGTGATGTCGGACCGAATCGCTCTGCTGCGATCGGGAGAATTGGAACAGGTGGCGACCCCGCGTGAGATTTACGGCCGACCGGCGACCGCCTATGCGGCGCAGTTTATTGGACACACGAATCTGTTGAAGGGTGAGGTGCGAGCCGGGGTTGTGCGGTGCGGTCCGCTGGCGTGGTCGGTCGCGCTTCCTGATGGACCGACTCTTTTTTCGCTGCGGCCGGAGAATATTCGCATGGCTACGAGAAATGCGCCGATGGCGGGGGGCGTTCGTGTTCGCGGAAAAGTTCGTCACCAGGCGTTTCACGGGGCGACCGAGTTGATTCGTGTGGAATGCGGCGACGGGTTGGTGCTGGTGGTGCGGACTTCCGGCAGCGGTGGGGCGTTGGATGAAGTTGAGCTGGAGTTTTCGCCTTTGGATGCTGTTTTAGTGCGCGAGTCTCCGGAAAGAATCTGATGTTCTCCCGAGCTTACAAAGCGGCGGTGACTGTGCCTCCTCTGGCGTGGGTCACAGTTTTTCTGCTGGCGCCGTATCTGCTGATGTTCTGCTACAGCTTCTGGTCGGTGTCGGCCTCGCAGACCATCGTGCATTCGTGGAATCTTGACAACTACGGCCAACTGCTGCGAGTCGACGTCTACTGGCAGACTTTGTTGCGCTCGATGTGGATTGCCGCGCGGGTGACGATCTTCTCGCTGCTGCTGGGGTATCCGCTGGCGTATTTTCTTTCTTTCTATGCGGGCAGGAAAAAGGACCTACTGTATCAGTTGGTGATCATTCCGCTGTGGGTCAGCTACCTGGTCCGCGCTTACGCGTGGAAGACGATCCTGGGCTCGGACGGTGTGCTTAACACTCTGCTGCAGTATGTGCACCTGACCCGGCACCCGCTGGAGTTTTTGCTGTATAGCCCGTTCGCCGTGGTACTGACGCTGACGCACATCTACACCCCGTTTGCGTTTCTACCGATCTACGCGGCGCTGGAGCACATCCCGCGCAATCTTGTGGAGGCGTCGCACGATTTGGGCGCAACTCCCGGACAGACATTCTGGAAGGTGATTTTCCCGCTCTCGATCCCCGGAGTGGTAGCCGGGGCAACCTTTGCTTTCGTGCTGAGCCTGGGTGATTTTCTTTCGCCGCTGCTGCTGGGCGGGCCGAGCGGGATCATGATTTCGAACATCGTGGTCAGCCTGTTTGGCGCGGCTTACAACTGGCCGCTGGGCGCGGCCATTTCTCTGGTCATGCTGGCTCTGGTAGTGAGCATGTTGTTTTTCTCCGAGCGGCTGGAAAAGAAATGGAGCTTCTCGTGAGCGACACGAAATTTGACTCGGGCTCACCCTGGTTGCTCTTTCATGCCGTCGCTGTATTTGCTTTCCTCTATTTGCCGATTGCTGTTCTCATCCTTTATTCATTCAACGGCGAGGGCGTGGGCGGATTTCCTCCACACCATTTGACGCTGGACTGGTATCGCACACTTTTCGCGGACGGGCCCATCTGGGATTCGGTGCTCAACAGCCTGCAAGTGGCGTTGGCGGCGATGGTGATTTCGCTGACCTTCGGAGTGCCGGCGGCGCTGGCGCTGGAACGAGCGCAATTTCCGGGTAAGGCGTTGTTCCGGAGATTAGTACTCCTGCCGCTGATTCTGCCGGGCATCATTACGGGCCTTTCGTTGCTCATGCTGTTCAACGTAATGGGAACGAAGCTGAGCCTAATGACGATTGTTCTGGGGCATGGCACGGCATTGATCTCCGTGGCCACGACCGAAGTGTTTGCCGGCCTGCAGAAGCTTGACCGGGCACAGGAGGAAGCTTCTCTCGACCTGGGGGCAAATTATTGGCAGACGTTCTGGCGGATTACGGTGCCGAATCTGAAGCTGCCGATCATAGGCGCGGCGCTGCTGATCTTCACGTTGTCGATGGATGAGATCGCGGTCAGCTTTTTTCTGATTGGACGTGATAACACCTTGCCGCTGGAAATCTGGGGACGACTGCGGCGGGGGATCACGCCAGAGATCAATGCCGTGTCCACCATCATCTTTGTGTTTTCGCTGGTGGCGATTGTGTTCTGGTACCGCCTGCGCGTACGAAGCGAGGGTGGGACTGACGTGGGCGCGGAAATTGTGGAAGCTGCGGAGGGGCATAGCATATGAGTGCGAATCGCAGGGACTTCATCAAGTTTGTAGTTGCAGGCGCGGTGACGGCGGGATGTCCGATTGATCTTTCGCTGGTAGCGGGGCAGACGGGCGATGCACAGAAGAACCACGCCGCGGATGTGGATGGCGAGGATAACCGGATCTGCCACCAGGTACGCGATGGGAAGGTATTCACGCGGCCTGCGGCTTCGGCGCGGCATGACGTGGTGATCGTCGGCGGCGGCGTGAGCGGATTGACGGCGGCATACCGTTTGCAGCACCGCGATTTTCTTTTGCTGGAAAAAGAACCGCATTGGGGCGGCAATGCCTACGCGATGGAATATGACGGCAGCACTTACGCGACTGGGTCGGCGTTTTTGACGAAGGACGAAAACGCTTACCACTTCGCGAGGGAAATCGGTCTGGAGCCGCTGCCGGTCAACAGCTCCGATGCCAGCATCCTTCGCGGCGAGTTGGTGCTCGATACCTGGGGCGAAGGCCTCAACAAGCTGCCCTATGCTGCGCCGGTGCGCGAGGGCTTCAAGAAGTTCAAGAAAGAAATGCTGGCGATCGAGGTGGACAAGCGCGGGAAAGAGCTGTACGACAAACCGTTTTCCGATTTTCTGAAGGGGTATCCGGCAGAGCTGAAGCAGTGGTGGGACAACTTCGGGCCCTCCAACTGGGGAGCTGCCAGCGAAGAGACGGCAGCGGCTCTGGCCATTCTCACGCTACAGGAGATGGCCGAGGAGAGTCGCGCGGACGATCGCTACACGTGGCCCGGGGGCTTGGGCGCAATCACGAAAAAACTGGCGGAGACTCTGCAGCCGAAATATAAAGACCGCATGCAGACCGGCGCGACGACCGTGGCGGTGGTTTCCGAAAAAGATGGAGTGCAGGTGACTTACATGCTGGGGGGAGAATTGAAGACGGTCGCCGCTAAGGCGGTAATCATGGCCACACCAAAGTTCATCACGCGCCGCATCGTGGAAGGCCTGCCCGACAAGCAGAGCGAGGCCATGCACCAGATTCGCTACATTCCGTATCCCGTGGTGAATCTGATTTTCGAGAAGCCGGTGTTCAATCACGGTTACGACACCTGGTGCCCTGGCAACACCTTTACCGATTTCATCGTTGCTGATTGGGTGATTCAAAAACAGGCAGGCTACCAGCAGAAATTCAACATCATCAGCTGTTACACGCCGATGAAGGAAGAAGAGCGCGGGTATCTGCTGAACGAAATCGGGGCGCGCAAGATCGCGGCGAACGTGCTGGCTGACTTCCAGAAGCTGATGCCGGGTTTTAACGTTGACCCGGTTGAGGTGCACATCTACCGGCGGGGGCATCCTTTGTATATGTCGACGCCGGGGCTATACACGCAGGTGCAGCCACTGGCGCGGCAGGCCATGGATCGCGTGTTCTTCGCGAACACAGACTCCGAGGGGCCGGAATCGACCACCGCTAAAGGGATTCAGGCCGCGCAGCGCGCGGTGAAGGAAGTGGAAGCGCGGTTGGCGGGAAAGCGGATGCCGAAGGAGGAAGCCTTGGCAGGTTGACGCTTTTTATTCTTGTCTCTGCTTCCAAATCAATGTGTGCCGGAGTCTAGACCGATGCAAAGCAGCAGATACGTTCTGAATCGTCGGCCACTATACTTGCCCTATGAATGGAGACGTTGAACTGGCGGCTCTCGTGCTGGCCGGGGGAATGATCGTTAGCGCCCTGATTCTTGGAGTCTGCCTGATAATCGCGGCGGGACGCGCACGGAAGCGCGAGTAGATTTATTTGCGTTCGCGCAGACGGCTGATCTCGGTTGCGATGGTCCCAAGGTTGCCTTCGATGCCGTAGAGCTGGATCAGCAGCAAGACCATAAGTACGAGAACAGCAATCTCGAACCAAAGCTGCATAGTAGCCTCCTCGTTTTAGTAGAAGTGTGGACGGAGGGATTATAGTAGCCACGCTGGCTATTGACCTACCGTTCGTCGGCGAAATGTACTTCGCCATCCTTGTCTTAGTCGAGCAATTTCAAGTAAACTGGCGACATGCAAAATGAGCGCCATCCCGGCTTATGGCCTGTTGGGCCTCCGCCGACGCAGGGTATGTGCGAGTGCCGATATACGATAACGGATGTGAATGCGAAGGAGTGTCCGCGTTGCGGGCGCAAGCTCACCAACCGCGCGGAAGCCCCCACTAGCTCTTCTTGCTCCTCTTCCTAGCGGGGGATTTTTTCCTAGGTTTTTCTCCGAGTCCTGATTGGTTGAATCTGTCGTGACCTCCCGGTTTCCCGGAGTGGTAGGGCGACTGCGACTCTGCCCGAACCTGTCGTGTCGGCTGCTCGCTCAGCGGGCTTCGTTCATCCTCGTGGTCTTCCATTTCACACCTCGACAACGAAGATCATTGTAGACTCAATTTCAGGAGTTGAGGACGACAGCATGAACCTCTCAAGGATTTGCGTTGCTGTGTTGTTGGGTTTCGTGTTGGGAGCAACGTTCTTAAGTGCGATGCAATCTCCTGAGGAGCCTCCGAGCATAGTAAAGTTATGGATGGGGCATCACGGCGACGAACCGTTGCGCCGCCAGCAATCCGATTCGTAAATAAAGGACAACCCATACTTTGAGTTTGAGTATTCGCAACATCGCCATCATCGCGCACGTGGACCACGGCAAGACCACGCTGGTCGACGCCATGCTGCAACAGAGCGGCACGTTTCGCTCCAACGAAACTCACGTCGAGCGCGTGATGGATTCGAACGAACTGGAACGCGAGCGCGGCATCACCATCCTGGCCAAGAACACCGCCATCTTCTATCACGACGTGAAGATCAACATAGTGGATACGCCCGGCCACAGCGACTTTGGTGGCGAAGTGGAACGCGCGCTGAAGATGGTGGACGGAGTGATGCTGCTGGTGGACGCGAGCGAAGGGCCGCTGCCGCAGACGCGCTATGTGCTGAGCAAAGCTCTCGAAGCGAAGCTGCCGCCGATTGTGGTGATCAACAAGATTGACCGGCCGGATGCGCGTCCGCAGGAAGTGCTCAACGAGATCTACGATCTGTTTATCGATCTCGATGCGAAGGAAGACCAGCTCGACTTTCCGGTTCTGTACACGAATGCCAAGGAGGGTACGGCAACAACCGACATCGCGGGCGGCGGTGAGAATTTGCGGCCGCTGTTTGACGCGATCCTGAAAACGATTCCGCTGCCTCAGGGTGATCCCACCGGACCGCTGCAGATTCTGGTTGCGAACCTCGACTACAGCGACTACCTCGGGCGGCTGGCCATTGCGCGCGTGTTCAACGGGACGATGTTTACTGGCGAAGACGTGGTGATCGCCAAACTCGACGGGTCGATGCACAAGACCAAGATCACGAAACTGTTTTCCTTCTCCGGGCTGAAGCGGACCGATATTACCGAAACCGTGTTGGGCGATATTGTAGCGGTGGCGGGCGTGGAAGGCATCACGATCGGAGAAACTATTACGAACGTGGAGAACCCCGCGCCGCTGCCACCCATCGTGATCGATGAGCCGACCATTGCGATGATGTTCACGGTGAACACTTCGCCGTTTGCAGGCCGCGAGGGGACCTACGTCACGTCGCGGAATCTGCGCGAGCGTCTGGCGAAGGAACTGCTCACCAACGTTTCCTTGCGAGTCGAGGACATGGGCACCACCGACTCCTTCAAAGTGCTGGGGCGCGGAGAGCTGCAGCTTTCGATCACCATCGAGATGATGCGGCGCGAAGGCTATGAACTCATGGTGGGCAAGCCCGAGATCGTCACCAAGCGCATTGATGGCAAGCTGATGGAGCCGGTGGAGCATCTCACCGTCGACGTGCCAGAAGGATTCGTAGGCGTGGTCATGGAACAACTTGGATCGCGCAAAGCCGAAGTGACGAACATGCACAATCACGGCTACGGGCGGGTGCGGATTGAGTTCCGCGTGCCCAGCCGCGGGCTGATTGGGCTGCGCAGCCAGTTGCTCACGGACACACGCGGAACGATCGTGATGAATTCGTTGTTCGACGGATACACCGAGTGGCAGGGGGAAATTCCGCACCGGCTTACAGGAGCGCTGATCGCAGACCGCGACGGCACTTCGACAGCCTACGCACTGTGGGGCCTGCAGGAACGAGGAGAACTTTTCGTGGGGCCGGGCGTGGAACTGTATGAAGGAATGATCATTGGCGAGAACGCGAAGGACGATGATCTCGACGTCAATGCAGTGCGGGAAAAGAAACTCACCAACATGCGGGCTTCGACGGCGGATGAGGCCATCCGGCTGGTGCCGTTCCGGCAGTTGAATCTGGAGCAGGCGATCGAATTCATCGCGGATGATGAATTTGTGGAAATCACGCCCAAGTCGCTTCGGCTGAGAAAAAAGGTCCTGCAAGCGAATCGGCGCAAGAAGAGCGCGATGGCGACAGTAGAGGAAGGGTGAAGTCCGGCAGTCAATCCGAAAAATCCAAAGGCGGCCCGGCGCTGCGCATGTTTATGGTGCCGTGCAGTTGCGGGACGACTTTTGCGGTTGCAGAAAACTACGACCACCAGGGGACGGCCTGGAGCCGGTATTTGATTTGCCCAAACTGCGGCAAGCGGCACGATCCCAAGAACCGTCTGTTGCAGGTGGGATATCACCGCGAGGGATATTGGAAGGTGGACGGGTGTTAATGCGGCATCCGCCCAATCACGCCATCAAGTCCACACCAAAATTGCAGAAGGATTAAGAATGCCTGATCCCATCCCACAAGATGAATCGCGTCCAGTTCGAGTGGCCATCGTGGGCGATGTTGGGTCCACATTCGCCTACGCCCTGCTTCTGAGCGGACTGGCCGCGGAGATCGTGCTGATCGACGCCAACCGGGCGAAGGCCGAGGGCGAGGCCATGGACCTCAACCATACCGTGCCCTTCACTCATCCCACGCGCATCTGGGCGGGAGACTATACCGATTGCGCGGGTGCAGCGATCACCGTGCTGACAGCGGGCGCCAAGCAGAAGCCTGGGCAGTCCCGGCTGGACTGTATTCAGGCCAACGCGCGCATCTGGCGGGAGATCGTGCCGCAGATCGCGCGGCACAATCCTCGCGGCATTCTGCTGGTGGCGACCAATCCGGTTGATGTTTTGACTTATGCTGCGCTGAAGCTTTCCGGTTTGCCTGCCGCTCGTGTGCTGGGCTCGGGCACGATTCTCGACACGGCGCGCTTTCGATTCTTACTCAGCCAGCATTTCGGCGTGGATGCGCGCAGCGTTCACGCCTACATCATTGGCGAACATGGCGACAGCGAGGTTCCGGCGTGGTCTCTGGCGAACATCGCGGGCATGCGTCTTTCCGAATATTGCCGGGCGCAGGGAATCCCCTACGAACCCGAGCAGATGCAGAAGATTTTCGAATCTACGCGCGACGCGGCTTATCACATCATCGAACGCAAGGGAGCGACTTACTACGCGGTGGCCGCGGGATTGATGCGCATCGCGCAATCGATTCTTCGCCATCAAAATACGGTGCTGTCAGTTTCCAGCCTGATCGAGAATTACTGCGGCATCAGCGATGTGTGCTTCAGCCTGCCCACGGTGGTGGACCGGGGAGGCATCCAGCGGGTGTTGCGGCTGGAGCTGGACAAAACGGAAACCGCGCAGCTATGCCGTTCTGCCGAGGTCCTGCGGGAAACGATTGCGGCGCTGGATCTGAGCTGATGGGGCTTGGGACGACCGCCGTTCTGCGTTTTGACAAGCCCGGTTTGACAAACCTGTTATACTTCTGGCCGCATTCGACTGTTCGCCAGCTCCGGTCTCGATTTTCAGGAAGGTGTCCCCGACCTGCCAGTCCGCCGCATCGAGCTCGCACTTCGACAGCTCAATGCAGAGGCCGACGCTTGAAGAATATTTTTGTAGGCAACTTGAGCTTTAACACATCGGAAGACGAACTGCGGCAGATGTTCGAGCCGTTTGGGCAAGTGGACCGGGTCAGCATCATGACCGACCGCGACACCGGACGTTCGCGCGGGTTCGGCTTTGTGGAAATGGCCAGCAATGAAGATGGAGAAAAGGCCATCACCGCATTGAATGGCTCGCAGGTGGGCGGGCGCACACTCAACGTGAACGAGGCGCGCCCCAAGACCGAGCACGCCGGAGGCGGCGGACGCGACCGCGGCGGCCGAGGCGGAGATCGCGGCGGAGACCGTGGGGGCCGGGGTGGCGGCGGCGGCGGGCGAGGCCGCTGGTAAGACCTCACAGGTGTGACGCGGGTGACGGTTTCACGAGTGCAGGCGCTTTTCTGCTGTCGTGCGCTCGAATTCATTGATGCTACTTAACTCTCCCATGTAAACTGAAGCTGTTGGTGAGCGCCCGTAGCTCAGATGGATAGAGCGATTGCCTCCGGAGCAATAGGTCGGGAGTTCGAATCTCTCCGGGCGCACCATTTTTCTCCTTTTTCCTCAATCACTTCTGTGCTCACAGACCTCGGCGGTTTTTTTGAGGATTTTTTGGCCTGTGCCCAGAATTGTGCCCACCCAGGTTGGCCATTGCGCTGAGAACAGCGTCCTCAGAAGGGTGGACGTAGCGGCTGGAAATTGCGATTGAGCTGTGGCCCGCGATTCATCGTAGTCCCTTTCTGCAAACTGTAGAAGCGCCTATCCTTCCATGTAGCAAATGTGCGGCTTCCTCTAACCTTGCCTCACTAACCCGACCGGATTGCCTCAATCGCCGGAAGTAGGGGATGGCTTTTCGGGGGGTCTTTCTAGTTGCGCAGGAAGGGCTTTCCAATATCTAAGTTGGGTCGCGGTCGGTCTTGCGCCCCTTCTGAACTTGCAACTGAGTGCGATCGAGATGGCGGAGGCGGAGCGGTTGGTGCGCCGACTCGCAGAATTAGAGAAACAATTGGCACTGCTATCGCAGCTTTCACTGAAGCGATTCGCCGCACAGATTGAACTGGGCCCGAGCGGGCCAATACAAGTGATCTTGCTCACAGAAAACGGAGGCCAATTGGCAGAAGATTGAGGCTGGAGCGTCGGCGCTCAGATAGTGCTCAGGATGTGCTGCGCCGATCCGCTGATGGCAGATGCAAGGAGTACGCCGTGCGTCTTAGGCCGACAAAGGTGCGCCGGTTTTCGCAGATAGTATTCTTCGTACTGTTTCTGTTCCTTCTGCTGCGCACGGAGTTCCGAGGATCGCTGCAAACTGGCGGGGGCGAGATCCGGCTTCCTTATCCAACACAGTTATTTTTCCAATTTGATCCGCTGGTGGCGTTGTCGAATGCTCTCTCCAGTCGCGCCCTGTACCACGGCCTGTTGTGGAGTCTGGTCGTTCTGCTTCCGACGATGTTGCTCGGACGATTCTTCTGCGGATGGGTTTGTCCTCTGGGCTCAATCCACCACTTCTTCGGCAGCCTGAGATCCGAGCACAAACGGGGAAAACAACTAATCGAATCGAACCGGTACAAGCACTGGCAGACCGCGAAATACTACCTTTTAGTTGCGGCCTTGGTAGCGGCCGTACTCGGCACAGGGGTCGTTGGGTGGCTCGATCCTTTCTCGTTGCTGGTGCGCTCACTTGGGTTATCTATTTTGCCGGCAACAAACTATGCGCTAGCCGCCGGGCTGCGGACGCTGGAACACAGCAGATTTGCCCCGGTGCAGGCGGCGGGCAGCGGATTGCATTTCATTTTCGGAGGACTGCTGCTCAGTTTCAAACAGCCGTACTTCCGGCAAGGGGTTTGGCTTGGCCTCATCTTCATCTTTTTTCTGATACTGAATTTTCGCGTGACGCGTTTCTGGTGCCGGGCACTTTGCCCCCTGGGCGCGCTGCTGGGGACCGTGTCGCGCTGGTCAATTCTCGGGCTGGTCAAGACCCCGGAGCGTTGCGACGACTGCAATCGCTGCCTGCTGCGCTGCCAGGGCGGGGATGATCCGATCGGCGGGGTTCCGTGGCGCCAACCGGAGTGTCATCTCTGCTTGAACTGCATTGAAGCGTGTCCCGAGCATGGCCTGCAGTTCAAGTTATTCCCCGCCCAAAAGTCTGCCGGCATGAACTTGCAGAGACGCAAGGTGATCACCGGATTGGCGGCGGGGGCAGTCGCGGTTCCCCTGCTGCGCAGCACGCCCGGATTCGCAGTCGAGCGCCAGGAGCGGTTGCTGCGTCCTCCGGGTGCGCTCGACGAAGACTACTTCCTGGCGCGCTGCATCCGCTGTGGCGAGTGCATGAAGGTCTGCCCCAACAATGCACTGCAACCGGCGTTGACCGAAGGGGGGTTGGAAGGTTTGTGGACGCCGGTCTTGGTGCCGCGGATTGGCTACTGCGAGAGCAGTTGCGTGTTGTGCTCACAGGTTTGTCCTACCGGCGCAATCTGGGAGATCACGGCGAAAGAAAAAGGATGGGAGGCTGGCGGCGGGGACAAGAAACCGATCAGTCTGGGCACAGCATTCTACGACCGCGGACGATGTTTGCCCTGGGCTATGGCAACGCCGTGCATCGTCTGCGAGGAGTGGTGTCCGACCTCGCCCAAGGCCATCTATTTGCAACCTGCCGAAGTCGCGGATGCGGAGGGCGATCTGAGGCAGGTCAAACAACCGTTGGTTGATCCTCATCGTTGCGTGGGCTGCGGGGCGTGCGAGTATGCCTGCCCGGTTCAGGATCGCCCGGCAGTTTACATCACCAGCATCGGCGAGAGCCGATCGCGAGCAAACCAGATCCTGCTGAACCGGGGCAAAGAGAGGCCGATGTGAAAGCCCGCGGAATGGTGCTGGTCATGGTCGGTGTCGCGCTGCTCCTCAACAACAGTTGCAAACGTGAAGGGGGAACGGAGAGATCATTTTTCCCTGCGTCCAATCAGGTTGCGGGTTGGGTGAGGACTGGAGATACACGGACCTTCGCGGCAGCAGACTTGTGGAAGTACATCGACGGCGATGCGGACCGATACTTGCAGGCTGGGGCGCGAAGAGTGTCCACGACTGATTACAAGTTCCAAAACAAGGTTGACGCGGTCGTAGACATCTACACCCTGGGGAACGTGGAGGGCGCCGGAAAGGTTTTCAAATCGGAGACGGCTGTCGATGTGAAAGCGATCCAACTGGGAGACGATGCACGCTTGTCCAGCCAGAGCCTGGTCTTCCGCAAGGGAGTTTACCTGGTCCGAATCGTTGCCTATCAGGAATTGGCGGAAACCCAGCAGGCACTCTTGCAACTAGGCCGCTGTATTGAGCTACAGGTTTCCAGGCAATGATCGTTGGAGTGCTCTTCGTCACTGAAAAGCCCCACGGATTGCGGTATACGTAGCTTGAGGATCCTCGGAGCCAGTCGTGGGTTCGCCCGGAGAAGCCTTATGAGTACAACGCGCAGCACGAGCCGGCGGGATTTTCTGAAGAAATGTCTTACTGGGGCTGCGGTTCTGCGCGCAAGCGGCAGGATGGGACTGTTCGCAGCTGCAGAACAAGGAGCCGCGCTCGCGAAATCCAGGGTGGTGATCGCGCGCGATTCCATGCTGCGCGGTACCGGCACTACGGGGGATTCGCGCCGAATGCTGAGCCTCCTGGATCGCGCCATGCAGGCTCTTTTCGACCGCAATAATCCGAGCGAGCCATGGAACAAGCTGGTCCGACCGGGTGAAACGGTGGCCCTGAAAGTGAATGCACTGGGAGGACGCGGATTCTGCAGCAACCCGCTCGTTGAAGCCATTTGCGAGCGGTTGCAGGAGGCCGGAATCAAGGCAAACGACATCGTGGTCTGGGACCGCGACAGCGACGAACTGGAACACGCTGGATTCCATGTATCGACAAGCGGGAACCGTGTGCAGTGCTTCGGCACCGATCGCGTCGACTACGAACCAGAGCTGGTCACGCATGGCAGTGTTGGCAGCCGGTTGTCAAAGATTCTGACGCAACGCTGCAACGTACTGATCAATGTCCCGGTGCTGAAAGACCATGACGGCGCCGGCGTAACCATCGCCCTGAAAAACATGTACGGCGTCATTCATAACCCGAACAAGTACCACCCCAACGGCTGCAATCCGTATATCGCAGACTTGAACATGCTGCCGGAAATCAGAAGCAGGATGCGATTGACCATCTGCGATGCCACCACGGCATCGTACGAGGGCGGACCGGGATACAAGCCGGAATACAGTTGGAAGAACAACGCCCTTATCGTTTCGCAAGATCCGGTTGCGCTCGACTACACCGGCTGGCAAATCATCGAGCGCAAGCGAGCCGAAAAAGGATTAAAGACGCTGGAAGGCGATGGCAGAGCACCTCACTACATCGCGACTGCGGCCGATGCCCAGCATCGATTGGGCACGAATGATCCCAGGAGGATCACGGTTGTCGAGGTGTAGGCGGGCGTCTGAAGGCTCAATATGTTGTGTGATCTCGATCGCCGGTCGTTCTTGAGGTGCGCTCTGGCGTCGGGAGCAGCTCTAGGCGTCAGCGAATTTGCCCAGCCCGTGCTCCTCGCCGCGATCCCCTCCTGGCTTGGTCCACAGAAACAGGATGATTCGCGATTCACCGTCGAAGCAAAGTTCTACCAGAAACTTCAAAACAAGAAGATCAAGTGCAAGCTGTGTCCGCGCGAATGTACAGTGGGAGATCGGGAACGCGGCTATTGTGGGGTGCGGGAGAATCGCGGAGGAACCTACTACACGCTGGTGCACTCGCGGGTGTGCGCCTCGCACATCGATCCCATCGAGAAGAAACCCCTGTTCCACTATCTGCCTGGGACGCTCGCCTTTTCGTTGGCCACGGCGGGCTGTAACGTCAACTGCAAATTTTGCCAGAACTGGGACATCTCCCAGGTGCGTCCGGAACAGGTTCCCGCCGACTATGCGCCTCCGAAACTGGTTGCCGAGCTGGCCAAACAGCACGGCTGTCCCACCATTGCCTACACCTACAGCGAGCCGGTGATTTTCAGCGAGTACCTGATGGATGCGGCCGATGCCGGACACGAAGCCGGCGTGCGCAGCGTGGTCGTGTCGAATGGCTACATGCAGGAGGAGTCGCTGAAGACGGCGTACGGAAAGATGGACGCGGTGAAGATCGATCTGAAGGCGTTTTCCGAGACGTACTATAAAGATGTGGTCGCTGGCGAGTTGAAGCCCGTGCTGGATTCGCTGGTCACGCTGCGGAAGATGAACAAGTGGACGGAAATCGTTTACCTCGTCGTGCCTTCGCTCAACGACAGTGATGCCGAATTCCAAGGCCTGACGCGGTGGATCAAGGCAAACCTGGGCGTGGATGTGCCTCTGCACTTCACGCAATTTCATCCCGAATACTTGTTGAGGAACCTGCCCATAACGCCGGTACCCACACTGGAGCGCGCCAAGGCGATTGCCGACGCCGAGGGGCTGCATTACGTGTACATCGGCAATGTGCCGGGACATCCAGCGCAAAATACCTACTGCCCGAAGTGCCACCGCATGTTGGTGGAACGCGTGGGGCTCACCGCGAGTCAGATGCTTATACGCAAGGGCAGTTGCCCATCCTGCGGGCAGCCAATCCCAGGTGTTTGGCACGCGTGAGAGCGCGCGAGGAGGTTCGCGTATGAATATCACGATGCGTCCCAAAATATATTGGCTGGCGGTTCTGCTTATTGCAATCGCGGCGGTGGTGGCGCTGCAGGGTGTCCGTGCTGCCGATCCCCAGAATGTGAGACAAGCCGGCTTGGCTGGCGGCTTCTATCCGGCCGACCCAAAAGCGCTTTCGGCGATGATCGATGACATGCTGGCGCATGCCTCTCCGCCGCCCATCAACGACCCGATTCTCGCTGTGGTTGCGCCGCACGCCGGTTATCAGTTCTCCGGTCCCGTCGCTGCCTACACGTACGCGGTGCTGAAAGGGCGCAAGTTTTCGCGCGTGGTCGTGATTGCCCCGTCACACTACGAGGCCTTTGATTTCACCTCCGTCTATGAGGGCGACGCGTATGCGACGCCGCTGGGGATCGTTCAAGTAGACAAGGCGTTTGCCAAACAACTCGTAGAGATGAGTCCAACCATCAAGTTCTCCAGCCGGGGACATACTCCTACTCGGGAAGGCGCCGAGCACGCGCTGGAAGTGGAGTTGCCGTGGCTGCAGCGGGTGCTTGGTGATTTCCAACTGGTACCGATCATCATGGGAGACCAGAGTTACGAAAGCAGCCGTGCCTTGGGCGTCGCTTTGGCGAAGCTGATCCAGGGGCATGATAAAGAGACGCTGATCGTGGCCAGTTCCGATTTATCGCACTATCACCCTTATGACGAGGCGGTGCAGATCGACCATAAGACGCTGAACGCGCTGCAGGCGTGGGACTACCTCAGCATGTCGAGGAACTTCGAGCAGCGGATATGGGAGGCCTGTGGCGGAGCGCCCATCGTGGCCGCGATGATTGCTGCCGAGCGCATGGGAGCGAACCAGGCCCTGGTGCTCAAGTACGCCAATTCAGGCGACACCACAGGCGATCACTCGCGCGTCGTCGGGTACAGCGCGGACGTCTTCTTGAAAACTCCAAGCGCAAAGACAGTGGAACCGCAATTCTCACTGAATGGCCACGAGAAAAGCGACCTGCTCGCGCTGGCCCGCAAGTCGGTGGAGTACGCGGTGCGCGAGAAAAAGGCGTATGAACCCACCGCCAGCGCAAGCGAAGTGTTAAATCAGGAGCGCGGTGCTTTCGTAACCCTGCGCAAGTCGGGAGAACTGCGCGGGTGCATTGGCTACACCTCTGCGGAAAAGCCTCTGTACCTGACCGTCCGGGACACGGCCACTCTGGCCGCCCTGCGCGATACCAGGTTCCCCCCGGTATCCGCGTCGGAGTTGCCGCAGATCGATTATGAAATCTCCGTGCTGTCGCCGCTTCGGCGCGTGCTGGATATTCGCCAGATCAAGGTCGGCCAGCACGGTCTGCTGATGAAGAACGGAGCTTATGAGGGCCTTCTGCTTCCGCAAGTGCCGGTGGAGGAACGATGGGATCGGCAGAGGTTCCTGGAAGAAACCTGCGGCAAGGCGGGCATGGGCTCCAGTTGCTGGAAGGATGAGAACACAGACATCTTTATGTTTACAGCCGTGGTATTCGGCGAGAACGGGCCACCAGCGCTTACGCCCGAGACGTCTTTGCCTCCAAGCTTACCCGCGCGGCCAGGAGCGCCGGCGCCAGGTTTACCGCCGCACTGAGCCATGCTGTTTTCCAAAAACCAAACACTGGGATGAGGTAACTGCTCAACACCAGCGCGCCCGCGGATCCGCCCAGCAGATCGATGGCATAGAGTGTACCGAGTCTCGATCGAGCACCGCGGTCATCGTTATGAAGGTAGATCTCCGTCGCTATGGGAAATTGGTAGCCGCCCAGCATTCCGCAGAGAGCCGCCAAAGCGGGGAAGACAAACTGCGCAGTCAACCATGTTGTCGCGGCCCCAGAAATTCTCAACAGCAGGCTAACCACAAATATCAGCGTGGGACCAGAAATGGCGAGCAGGAACTGGGTAGTTGCGATGGCCCGGTAGGGCGGACTATCGCTGGAACCAATGCGGCGGATGCCCAGCCAGCTTCCAAAGGCAATGCCGGCCATGCACATGGCGATGAGGATTGCGAGTTGGTGGTAAACGTAACCGTAGACGGACTGGAATGCCAGCAGCAGGAAGATTTGCAGAGCCATCAGGGTAAATCCGGTCGCAGCCATGCAGTACGCTGCCATAGAACGGGTTCGATTCTCGCGAGTAGGCACAAACGCCAAAAGAACCGCGACGAATAGTAGAACAATCAGGACCGTATCGATGACGTCCGTAAAAGCGATGTGCGCGGCGGCCCGGAACCAGCGCGAATAGCCCAGCTTGAACTGCGTGCTCCACAGCACAACGTCGAAGTAATAGGCGATCGGTTCGAAATCGCGGTTGACGGGCGTCGAGGTCAGCGGCCGCAATTGCTCGCGAACCTGCTCCATGCGATCGGGCATCATGCGGAATGGGATGAAGTATTCCCGAACATACTGTGTCTTCAGATTCCGCTCCTGCAATCTCGCAATCAGAGTCTGGGGATTGTCCGTCAGCACACCGGGTTGAGTAGCGGCGAAGAAGTGAATCGTTTCGCCCGGGATGGCAACAACGTAAGGGAAAACACTATTTAGCGTGTGGTAAATACAGCGCAAGAACTCTGCCAGGTCGGGGCTGACGTAATCCTCCGACGCGCGCAGTTGCAAGGCGAGCAGTCCGCCGGACGCGAGGTGATCGCGAGCCGACCCAAAAAACTCCGCCGTGTAGAACCGGTTCAGCTGCGCGGTCTGCGGGTCAGGCACATTCAGAATGATCACGTCGAATGTGTCGTCTGTCGTCCTGAGATAGGTCCGGAGGAAGTACCGGCCATCCGCGTAGTGCATGTGCAGTCGAGGATCCGAGGCTATCGGAGCAGACTGCACCGGGAAGAACTGCCGCGCCATGTCGATGAGCGCCGGATCCAGCTCAACATAATCGACGCGCTCCACGGTGGGATGCTTCAGGGCCTGGGCAATGCTGCCGTTCACGCCGCCGCCGATCAGCAGAATCCGCCTTGGCGCCGGATGCTCCAGCAGAGCGTAGTGAACCGCTTCTTCAGCGGCGTTCTCGTCTGGCGCATTGGCAAGGATCACACCGTTGTCATAGAGGCTGCGGATATTGCCGCTTTCCGGATTCCCGGTTTCAATGACCGTGAGGTTGCCGTAAATCGAGTCGCGCGATCCCACCACGCGGAATCCCCTCCACAGGCGCGTCTGCGCGGACCTGTCCAACGACGGTGCAACATATACAAAGAGCGGGATGGCGAGAACCACTGCCGCCACTGCCAAGGCCCCAAGCTGCTTGCAGCTCATCCGGAACAGCAGGACTGCTGCCATACACAGGTTTAGAAGGACGACAACGGCCGCGATCCGGAAAGACTCAAGAAATCGCAGCAATACAATGCTGGCCACGATTCCTCCCAAGCCGGAACCGGCCGCCTCCAGCAAATAAGCCGAGCTGGTAGCGACGCGAGCGGAGACGGCGCACTCCTGTTCGTACATCCGGGTCGCAAGCACGAAGAGCGCCCCTGCGACAACGCAAAACAGGCTCAGACAGGCGAGGGATGTGAGCAGCATCGGCATCGGACCAACCAATTCGCCCGGTACCGTCTGAAAAAAAGCTCTGGAGGCCCGCAATGCCCAGATGGTCGGCAGCAGGCTGACACCGAGCAGACATTCGAGCGCGGCGACCGCTCGGCGAGCGTTGTGCCCGCCCAGCGCAAGACTGCTACTCAGGCCGCTGCCGGCGGCAGTCCAGAAGAGCCAGGTGGCTAACATAATTCCCAGGGAAATCTCGTTGCCGTTGAAGACGACGATGAGCTCCCGCATGAGAATGATCTGGCCGACGACCGCGCTGAATCCGATCAGCGTCAGAGCCATTCTTAGGGCAGACGTTGGTTGTTTCGCACAGGGCGTTGTGACGGACTGCATAGATGCTGCCGCTAGAACGAGATTAGAATTCAGTTGCGCGCAAAAGCAAAGACGTCAAAACCATATGCCGTTGACCGAAGGCGCCAACCTCAACCGTCGTGAAGCGTTAATCAAACTGCTCCGCCTGGGAGGAGTCGCTGCCGGAACCGCGGGCCTCGGATTCTGGCTCAGCAACCACAGCCATCGCCCCCAGCTGGAACTGGCAGTCAATTTGAAGCGCAGCCACACGGTGGCGCCGGATCGTTCGTGGCCCGACATGGCGGTCATCCAGGGAGATGATCCCGAACTACTGGCGCGGGCTGCCCTCACAGAACTGGGGGGCATTCGTCGCTTCGTTTCCCGTGCCGACATCGTGCTGGTGAAGCCGAACATCGGCTGGGACCGCACTCCGGAACAGGCGGCCAACACCAATCCGAATATCGTCGCAGAGATCGTCCGGCAATGCTGGAACGCAGGAGCGAAGCGGGTCATCGTGACCGACGTGAGTTGCAACGAACCGCGCCGCTGTTTTGACAGGTCGGGCATTGCCGAAGCATCGCGTCGCGAGGGCGCGGAAGTAATTCTTCCCGATCCCGCCAGATTCAAAGAGGTAGACCTGCAGGGAGAAGTTCTGCAAGACTGGCCGGTTTTCGATGCCTTCCTGAATGCCGACAAGATCATCAATGTTCCCATCGCCAAACACCACAGCCTGACAGGCACGACACTGGGGATGAAGAACTGGTACGGCATTCTGGGTGGACCACGCCATCAGTTGCACCAGAAGATCCACGAAAGCCTGGTGGACCTGGCTGATTTCATGCGTCCGACTCTGACCATCATTGATTGCTATCGGGTGCTCATTCGGAACGGCCCGGTTGGAGGCAACCTTGACGATGTCTTGCTCAAGAAGACGCTGGTGGCCGGAACGGATCCGGTGGCGCTTGACGCTTATGTGGCCAAGGCCTACTGGAATCTGGAAGCTGCATCCCTGCCCTATTTGAAAATGGCCTCCCAACGGGGTTTGGGAACCTATGAGTTCGAGAAGATCCGCATGAGAGCTTTGCGGATATGAGTGGAAAGCCCGCATGCGGTGGTGATTTCGATCCCTGAGGACCACCCCGATGAGGGTGAAGAATCAAGACTGGAACTCGGAAGACGAGGAGTAGTTATGGTCATCGCATCCGAATTGAAGGAAGGGACAGTGGTCCGCATCGAGCAACATATTTACAGGGTGATCGAAGTCGAATCGAAGGCGGGGGCTGCGAAATTAGGCGGGGTGGTCAAGACCAAGTTCAGCGATGTGAGGAGTGGCAGAATGTGGGAGCCGCACTTTCGCCCGCTGGAAAGACTCGAAGATCTCCAATTGGAACGGCGCAACATGGAGTTTCTGTTCAGCGAAGGCGACACCTGCACCTTTATGAACCCCAAGACTTTTGAGCAGATTGAAATTCCCAACGCGATCCTCGGGCCGGCAGCGCAATTTCTTGAACCTGGGGTCGAGGTGCCGGTGGAGTTTTTTGGAGAAGAGCCTATCAGCGTCGTCTTTCCTGCCGTGGCTAAAGCTCGCGTACAGCGGACAGCGCCGCCAGTGCACTCGCAACAAGACAGTGCCTGGAAGCAGGCCACGCTGGAGAATGGTCTCTCCATTCAGGTTCCTCTATTCATTGCGCCCGGCGAAATGGTGAGGGTTGACGTAAGGACGGGCCGCTACGTAGAACGAGCGCACGCAGAACGCCGGCGAAGCGCATAAGGATCATCCTTCGGAAGCCAGAGGAGGACCATCATGCTCGAGATCAAGGCTGTTCGTATGGAATTTCCAGCGGACGCCAACATCATTATCGGCCAATCGCATTTCATCAAGACCGTGGAAGACCTATACGAAGCGGTAGCCACAACCGTGCCCCAGGCGAAGTTTGGCTTAGCGTTCAACGAAAGCTCCGGTGCTTGTCTGACGCGGTCAGAAGGAAACGACCAGACGCTTCGGGACATTGCTGTAAGCAACGCCCAGGTACTCGGGTGCGGCCACACGTTTGTATTAGTACTGCAGGATGCGTACCCCATCAACGTGATGAATGCGATCCGAAACGTGCCCGAGGTTTGCTCAATATTTTGCGCGACCGCCAACCCCGTCGAAGTTGTCGTTGCCCAGAGCGAGCAAGGCCGGGGTGTGCTCGGCGTCATCGACGGCAGCTCTCCGAAAGGGGTAGAAGCGCAGGCGGATATCGAGTGGCGCCACGATCTTCTCCGCAAGATCGGTTACAAGCGCTAGACGTGAGGAAACGATGGTTGGGTGTAACGACAACGGCCAGCGGCAGCAATTTGCTCTTGAGAGCCGCGATGGCGTCGGGCCTCAGCAGAGAAGCGCCACTCTTGGCGATCATCACTGGGTCCACGACCAGCGGAGCTAACTTGTGGCGGGAAATTGCATCTGTAACCGCTTCGATGATAGCGGTGCCTGAGGGCAGTCGCGTCTTTACCGCATCGCAGCCAATGTCGCTTACGCAGGCTTCGATCTGCTTCACCACGAACGACGGCTCGATCTCCACTATGCCATAGACTCTAGTCGTATTCTGTGCCGTGAGAGCGGTAATTGCTGTCATGCCGAAGGCGTAGGCAAGACCGAATGCTGTGAATTCTTCAACCATCTGCCAGCCGCGGCGTCCTGCGTACTCGGCAGTCCGGCGAGCTGCATCTCGGGGTCCTGATTGTTGAGGGTGCTGACCCGAGCGTAGAGGGCGATGGCGGACTCCCCTCTTCGCTCCGCTCAGAATCACGCCCGCAAAGCGCCTCAAGTTCGAACCTCTCCAGGCGCACCAGAATTCCTTCCTCAGTATTCCGCATGGAGTGATCCGGTTACGTCTGCGTTGAGCGCTTGAGATTACAGCGTGGCCACACGCCGTTGTACGAGGAAGAAGTAGAGGGCCAGCAGAACCAGCAGCAGGCCGTTCACGCCCAGCACGACCGGCGCCGTGAACATGGGGACCAGCCATCCCGACAACAGATTTCCCATGGGCATGCCGCCGCGGAAGGCGAAGTTGTAGACGCTCATCACGCGGCCGCGCATTTCGTTGGTGGTGATCAGTTGCACCAGCGAATTTACCGTGGCAAAAACTGCCATCATGGAAGCGCCCACAAGCACCAGGATGGTGCCGCTCAGAGGGACCGACTTCGAGAGGGCGAAGCCGGAAATCCCCGCGCCCAGGCAGATGAGCGCGCCCAGGGCGAGGCGTCCCTTTTTCTGGAAATTGCCCAGGCCGGCGATGGTGAGCGAGCCGAGAATCGAGCCGAGTCCCATGAGCGCGAGCAGGTTGCCGTAGGTTTCCGGACCGCGATGGAAGATGTCCTTCACGAACACGGGGATATACGTGCGCATGGGCATGCCGAGAGCGGTCATGCAGAAAGCCAGCACGATCAGAGCTTCCATCGAGCCCTGCTTGCGGGCGAAATGGATCCCCTGCTTGAGGCTGGCGAGCATTGACTCGGTCGTTTTCTGGGGCACAAAGCGGGTGGTGATAATCGACAGCGAAATAATCGGCGCCAGAAACGAAAGCGCGTTCAGGCCGAAGCACCACTTCTCTCCGAGCTTCGCCAGGGTCTGTCCGGCTAGAGCTGGCCCTACCATCACCGCGACGTTGAATTGGATTGAATTCAGCGCGATGGCGTTGGGCATGTCTTCTTTTTCAACCAGGGTGGGAATCAGGGCCGAGTACGCCGGCGACCCAAACGCCTGCGCACAGCCCGACAGGAATGACAGGCAAAGAATATGCCACACATGCACCGCCCCGGTGGCCACCAACACTGTGAGCACACTGGCACTGAACATCTGCACATATTGCGAGCCTAGCAGGATTTTTCCGCGCTCCACCCGATCGGCAATCACCCCGGTGAAGAGAGAAAAAAGAAAAATCGGCAGCCCTCCCAGAACCTGGTCCAACGCCAGCAGCCGTGCGGAATGGCTGAGCCGGTAGATGAGCCAGCCCTGGGCCACGATCTGCATCCAGGTGCCGATGCTGGAGGTGCAGGCGCCAAACCACATGAGGCGGAAGTCGCGATATTGAAAAGCCTTAAAGATCCGCCTCAGCGTCAGCATAGTCTAGGCAAAAGCGTAACATGCGCCTCACTCGCCGGGCACCACCCGTTGAACCGTGCTGATGCGAATCGACGCGCGTTCAGAACCCCGGGGAGCACGGCCCTTGTGTCCGGATTTCCGTTTCGTTCGATATACTTGAATTGCGGAGCAGGAGCAGACCATGAGAGCTGGCAGGTTGTCGAACGCCGTGAATCGCTGGTTGCTGGCGGCCATCGTGTCGGCGGGTTCCATCGTTTGCCTGGCCGCAGAGGAACCGGGTGGCATCCCAAGGCCGACGTCTGCGAGTTCGAGCCTCTACATAAAGGTGCAACTCGACCACCCGTTGAAGTTGTCCAAATTGAAGGCCGGAGACGTAGTTGGAGGCAGCCTGGCAAGGGATGTTTATTCCTCGGATCGTGAACTGTTTACGGCTGGAAGTCATGTGAGCCTGGCCGTGGAGCACATGGAGAAAAGAAAAAGGGCTGCGGATGATCACTGGCCGTGGGTGGTGAAGCTCTTTACGCCCCGGCACGAAGCGTATCCGGTTTTTAAGACGGCGACCGTGGCTGGAAGCACCGGCGAAAGCGCGCTGCACGTTTCACTGATCTCTATAAGCCGGAAGCGCGATGTACACGCCCAGGCTAAGAAGAAGAAATCGGGGCAGCAAGCCAACGAAACCGGGGCCGTAGAGGTGAGCAAAACCGGCGGGGTCTATGGGTCAGGAAAGCTGGCAACTCCGATGATGGTGCTGGAGGCTTTTGCAGAAGGCGAGCAACCGCCTTCCGCCGCTCCTGAGGGCGCGTCGTCCGGACCCGATCTATCTGCCTTAGCGACTCTTCCCGCTGGCACAGGGTGCAGAATTCTTCTTCTGGGGGATGTCAGCGCATCCAAGAGCAAGCCTGGTGATGCGGTGCAGGCGCGCTTGATCGAGCCTGTCCTGTTGAATTCGCGCGTCGTCTTGCCGGCGGGCACATTGTTTGAAGGCAGAGTGGCGAAGCAAACTCCGCCGCGCTGGGGAAGCCGGGCGGGATCGTTATACCTGACGTTTACCGGGTTGACGCTGCCGGGTGGGAATCTCGTACCGATTACCGCATCGCTTGCGGGAGCGGAATTGGACCGGAGATCGCATATCAGGATTGACGCGGAAGGACAGCTCCGGGGCGAACGCCCCGGCAAAGCATGGATGGCGATCAACGTCGGCGTGACTGCGGGCCTTACCAAAGAAGTGGACGATGCAACGCAGTTGATCATCGAAGCCATTGTATCGACGGCGACGGACGCTTCCACCGCGGGCACGGCCCGGATCGTGTCGAGCTGTATCTCGGGAATTTTCATGGTCTCGCGTCATGGCCGCGATGTAGTGCTGCCCCGGTTCACCGAGATGGATATCTCGTTGGATCGGCCATTGTCGGTGACCCGGAACGCGGAATCGGCAACGGCTGCAACCGTCGTGCACGGCGACTAGCTCGATCTGTTCCGCGAGCAAGTCTCCTCAATCCATCTCGACATGAACTACGACGCAATTCTGGTGGTTTCTTTCGGTGGGCCGGAATCGAAGGAAGACGTGATTCCCTTCCTGGAAACGGTGCTGCGCGGACGGAACATTCCACGCGAGCGCCTGCTGACCGTGGCCGAGCATTACTACCACTTCGAGGGCAAGAGCCCGATCAACCAGCAAACGCGGGAGTTGATCGCGGCGCTGGAAGCGGAGTTAGAGCGACACGGCCGCAAGCTTCCGGTTTATTGGGGAAATCGAAACTGGCATCCATTTCTGGCGGAGACTTTGCAGAAGATGAAGCGGGACGGCATCCGGCGCGCAGTGGGCTTTGTGACTTCGGCCTACAGTTCGTACTCAGGATGCCGGCAGTATCGCGAGGACATTGTGCAGGCGCAGGGCGAAGTTGGGGCGGGTGCGCCGGAAGTGGACAAACTGCGGCCATTCTTCAACCATCCTGCATTCATCGAGGCCACGGTGGAGCGAGTGCGAGGCGCGCTGCAGGCTATTCCGGTTGGTGCACAGGGCAACGTCCAGATTGTCTACATCGCGCACAGCATTCCGATTTCGATGGCGAGCACTTGTGACTATGTGAAGCAACTGCAAGAGGTGCGGAGGCTGGTTTCGGGAGCGCTTGGCCGGAAGAACGATGCCCTGGTCTACCAGAGCCGCAGCGGCACGCCGGGACAGCCGTGGCTGGAGCCGGATATCCTCGATTACCTGCGTCAGGTGAAGGCGGGGAATCTGGCGTCAGCGGTGGTGCTGGCGCCGATCAGCTTCATCTCCGATCACATGGAAGTGTTGTATGACCTGGATGTGGAAGCGCGGCAGCTTTGCGATGCGCTGAGTTTGCCGATGACACGCGCGAAGACGGTGGGGGTGCATCCGAAGTTTATCGGCATGATTCGCGAACTGATTCTGGAGCGGATGAATCCGGGGTCGGAGCGGCGGGCGGTGGGATCGCTGGGACCGCGAGCGGATGTTTGTGCGGAGGACTGCTGTCCGGCGCCGCAGCGGCCGGTGCGACCGCACACTGGGTAAAAGGGAGTCGGCTAGCCCAACTTTGTAGGAGCACAGGCTTACGCTCAATGGACAAGCTAGTCTGACGAGGGTCGATCAGCGGCCTTCGAGATTCTTGAGCCGGTCTGACAAGGACTCGACCTCGGCGTCCAGCGCGCGAAGGGCTGCGGCGTGGCTCTTCTGACGCAATTCGACTGGGGACGCCCATTTGTGAAACTCGGTGAGCAGGGTAGTTTCCACCTTCTCTAACCGTTGGCTAATCCACTGTTTGTCTTCTTCGGTTAACACATTGTCGATTATAGGGCAAAGGCCCAGTTTGATCTAGACTGAGCTGGACACCTTGGGGGGCTCGTAGTCTGTCGCTTTGGGGCGGCCCTCGACCAGATGCATGGTGTGGAGAATCGTTTCGATGACCGCTTCATTCCCCACCGCGGTGTTGATCATCACGTGGTAGAGGGAGCGGGTGGGCCAGTCGGCGTCAAAGTAGTGTTTGACGTAGGCGATACGCTCGCGATCGACGCTGTCGACGAGGTCGTCCGCTTCCGACTTCGTACAGTCGTCCTGCAAAAGGCGGCGCAGCTTCTCAGCGCGCGGGGCGTAGAGAAAGACGTGGAAGGCGTCGGGCTGCTCGCGCAGAAAGTAAGGCGCGCCCCGGCCGACTACGATGGCATTTCCTTCCTGAGCAATTCTTGCGGTGATCTGCACCATCATTGCCGTCATGCGGTCAGTGTCAAAGGCCTGATTGCCGAGAGGGGCACTGCGCTCGTAGCTGCCACGCCAGAAGACCTTCGACAGGCGGTAGAAGCGGCTGTCCATGCGCTCATCGCAGCGCGAGACTGCGGAAGGGTCAACGTTGGCGAGGCGGGCAATCTCGTCGGTGAGCAGTTGGTCCCAGAGCTTCCAACCGAGACGGTGGGCCAGTTCCGCGGCAATGGCGCCGGCGCCGCAGCCGTACTCTCGCTCAATGGTGATGAGACGAAACATCACAGTCCCTCAGCAGGTAAAGGGTTGCCGGACGGAAGGAGCGAAACCTCAGCGGCTGGAAGCCGCATTGATTTTTTACGCTACGTACGGCACGACTGGAGGTCGTGCCCTTCCCGATCCAGCAATATCCCCATCTATACTTTACCGCGAATTAGTGTACCGCGATCCCGCCACCCGGCTTACTTTTTTTCATCAAGAACACGAGAGGAAGCATCGCCAGGATGGATATCCCGAGCAGCCGGAAGTCATCAATATAGGCCAGCATGGCTGCTTGGCGCTGCAGTGTGCCTTCAATCAAGGCATACGCCTGCTGGGTAGCAAATGCGGCACTGGCGCCGTGCGCCTGCATGGCCCGCGTAGCGCCCTGGAGCGTCGACTGGAACGCAGGATTGGAGGCGCTGAGATTGCGGGACAAATCGTGCAGGTGAACCTGCGAGCTTCGATCCAGCTTGGTGGTGACAAGGGAAATCCCGACGCTGCCGCCGATATTGCGGGCGAGGTTCATCAATCCGGAGGCAGCGTTATTCTTCTCCCGGGGCAGGAAAGCGTAGGCCGCCGTGTTGATGGGGACAAATAAGAACGCCATTCCGGCGGCCTGAAACATGCGGGCGACGGCTACTGTCCGGAAGTCCATGTCGAGGTCAAAGCCAGTCATGTGAAACAGCGATGTAGAGAGCACGAACAGACCAAAGAACAGCAGCCAGCGAGGGCTGTAGCGCGAGAGCAGGAATCCCACCAGGGGCAACAGGACGATGATCGTAAATCCGCCAGGCATCAGAGCCAGGCCAGCTTGTTCGGCGGTGTAGCCGAGCAGGGTTTGGCTGAACAGGGGAAGAAGCAGCGTGCTGCCCAACAGGGCAAATCCCAACATGAACATCAACAGGTTGGAGATGCCAAAAGTGCGATCGCGGAAGAGGTGCAGATCGATGATGGGATCCTTGTGCCGCCACTCCCAGAAGATGACGAAGATCAACGATACCGCGCTGATTATGGACAGGGTCACGATGAAGTGTGACTCGAACCAATCGTCACGCTGACCTTTATCGAGCACGATCTGCAAAGCTCCCAGGCCCAGGGCTACAAAGCCGAGGCCGACGTAGTCGATGGTGGTTTCACTCAGCTTGCGGCGCTTGAGAAAAGGCGGATCTTGAATGAGGCGCGAGGTCAGCAGCAGAGAAATCATTCCGACCGGAATATTGATGAAGAAAATCCAGCGCCAGGTGAAGTTGTCGGTGATCCATCCGCCGAGCGTAGGACCGATGGCAGGCGCGGTGACGACGGCGATACCGTAGACTGCGAAGGCCATGCCGCGCTTGGCGGGAGGAAAAGTATCGGCGAGGATGGCCTGTTCGCTGGGCTGCAGCCCGCCTCCGCCGGCGCCTTGCAGCACGCGGCAAACGATTAGCGTGGCCAGGTTCGGCGCCAGTCCACACAGGAACGAACTGACGGTGAACAGGGCCACGCAGCCCATGTAGAAATTCTTGCGGCCTACGATGGAGGAGAGCCAGCCACTCAGAGGCAGCACAATGGCGTTCGAGACCAGATAGGAAGTGAGGACCCAGGTGCTCTCATCCTGCCCGGCCGAGAGGCTGCCAGCGATGTGAGGCAGGGCCACGTTGGCGATGGAAGTGTCGAGCACCTCCATGAAGGTCGCCAGCGTAACCGTGATGGCGATGATCCAGGGATTGATTGCCGGACGCCAGGCCTCGGCGCCATCGAACGTGGCTGCGCCGGCGCTCATGGGCGAGTCCAGACCTTGGGAACGACCGACATGCCCGGCCGCAGCGATTGATCCTTGTTTTCTCCGGGATCGAGCACGATCTTCACCGGAATCCGCTGCACAACCTTCACGTAATTGCCGGTAGCGTTCTCGGGAGGCAGGAGGCTGAAACGGGCGCCGCTGGCGCCGGCGATGCTGTCGACCTTGCCTTTGTAGCTCTTTCCGTTGGCATCGACATCGACGGTGACCGATTGTCCCACTTTCATGTCACGAAGCTGGGTTTCTTTGAAATTGGCGGTGATCCAGACATCGTTGAGAGGGATGATCTTCATTAATTCCTGGTCGGGGGAGACGTTCTGTCCGACTTCAACCGTGCGATCGCTGACTACCCCTGCGACCGGAGCCACGATTTTGGTGTATTGCAGATTCAGTTGCGCCTGATCGAGATCGGCTTTCTTGCGCTGCGCTTCGGCCAGAGCCGACGCGGCCCGGGAGCGAATGATCTGCATTTGCCGGGGAGCGGTCTGGGCGTTGCGCCAGCCGGCTTCCGCCTGGGCCAGCCTCGCCTGGGCCTGCGTCACTTGCGACTGTGCGGCGTCAACCAGGGCGCGAGCCGCCTCGACCGCGGCGGCATTGGCGGCGGCAGCCGCGACCGCCTGGTCATACTGCTGTTGCGAAATCTCCTGCTTGTCCACGAGCTGCTTGTAGCGGACCAAATCGTTCTGGGCTTTGACGTTGTTCGCTTCGGCCTGGGCGAGCTGGGCTTTGGCCGCCTCAAACTGTTGCTTGGCAGCCGCGATTCCGGCACGGGCGCTAGCCACATCCGCTTCCGTCGACGACACCTGACTGGTGGTGCTGACCGAAGTGATAGGAACATTGACGCCAGCTGCGCTAGCGGCGGCCTGAGCATCGTCGAAATCGGCTTTAGCGCGGTCGTAGGCGACCTGGTAGTCTGCGGGATCGATTTCTACAAGCACGGTACCGGCCTGCACGTACTGGTTGTCCAGGACATTCAACTTCACCACGTGGCCCGAGATACGGGCGCTAATGGAATTGATGTGGCCATCCACCTGGGCATCATCAGTGGATTCGTAACTCGTGACATAGCGGTAGACAAAAAAGCCGACCACGAGCAGCGCGACCAAGGCGATGATGAGGGCGATGCGGAAGCCGGGACTGGAGGCGCGAGAAGGACGCGTACGGAAGTCCCGCTCTGTGGAGGGTAGGGGCTTGGTACGGCTGTCGGGCTGATCGTTCCCGGGCTGATCGTTCTCGGGACGGCCCAGCGGAGCAGCGGGCGGACTTTGCGTGGTCGTCGGTTCCATAAGTTTGAGTTAGTGCTCGCCTTTCAAATATCGTTTGACACCCTGTTCGGCGTCGCCGATGGCGCGCGCCAGTTGAATCTTGGCCAGGTTATGCGTGTAGAGGCTCTCGATGTAATTTTCGTGGGCGCTGGCGACGGACTCCTGCGCCTGAACCACTTCCAGATTGTCGGCCACACCCGCCGAAAAGCGGTCCTCCGACTGGGTGAGGGCCTGCTCCGCCAATTCGACCGAGCTGCGGGCGACTTCGACCTGCTCGGCAGCGGAAGCCAAGTCCAGCAATGACGCACGGACTTCATAGTCGATGCGGCCGCGCAGATCCGCCAACTGAGAGCGCGCCTGCTTCAACTGGGAATCCGCTTCGAGAACATCACTGTGAACCTTCCCTCCAGCAAAGATGGGGATGTTCAGGCCTCCATTCACCTGCCAGGTTCCGTTGGACTGGGCCGGATTTATTCCGATGTCGCCGTAGTTGGCGTTGAAGTCCAGGGAAGGATAGTGGCCTGCGGCCGCGGCACGGCGCGAAAGCTCGGCGGAACGGACTTGCGCCTGCGCCGCCTGGTAGTCGGAGCGCGAGGCATAGGCGCGCTGCAGGTAGACGTCGAGCGGCATGGGAGTCAGCGCCTGGTACGGGGCTTTCTCGGTCAGGACAAACTCCTGCCCGGGAGGCAGGCCGATGATTCGACCCAACGACAGCTTCTGCTTGGCATAGTCGTTGCGAGCGGCGATGAGTTGCTGTTGGCGAGTCTGGAGTTCAACTCGAGAACGCAGGGTATCGATGGCCGGACTTAGCCCTGCTTTTTGCTGGTCCACCGCTTTGTCGTACAAGGCTTGAGCATTCTTGACCTGGGCGTCTGTGGTCTCGATGCGAGCGGCCGTGGCAATGGCCTGCAGGTAGGCATTGCCTACGGCAAGCACTACGACTTCGCGCGCGTCCTTAAACGTATACTGCGCCGATTTCAGACTTTCCGAGGCGGCGCGTGTTTTCTCAAGGTCCCCGAAATTGAACAGAGACTGACTTACGGAGGCGCGCGCGTCAAAGTAATTGAAGGGGCCAATCACCCGGGGAACGGGAAAGGGAAAAACATTGCTCTTGAAGCCGAGGGCAGTGAGGCTCTGGGTTTGCACGTCTTCCTGCAAGCGGGCGGAGAGATTGGGCAGGAGGTTACTGAGTTCTTTCCAGCGCTCGCCGCGCGCCATGATGGTCTGATCACCGGAGAGCAGGAGGCCGAGGTTGTTGCGCAGCCCTCGGTCGATAGCCTCCTGGAAATCCAACTGCAAGACTTCCGGGGTAGCTTTGCCCTCAGGCTCGCTGCCGGTGAAGGGGCTCTGTGAGCCAGGCAGGGAGATCGAAGGCGTGGAATTCTGCGCTACCAGCCCGGTGCCGACGAATAACAGCAACAGAGCGGAAGCAAGAAGTTTGCGGGTTGGATGAGATGAAGAACGGGGCATTTCCAGCTCTGAAAAAGTCCCATTGTATAGAAAGCCTTGGGGACGACCTTTCTCGGTCATAGCTTATCGTCTTCCTATTGATTCGCCTGAAACACCCCGCGATGCAAAAACCCCGTAGCCGGCCAGTTGCCGTTGGATGCCTTTGAGAGCCCACGCGTAAGGTGTTTTTCCAAGATGACCGACAAATCATGACGCCGAAAAAGGCGGGCCAGAGAGACAACCGGCAATGAGAATTAAATTCGAGCCATTACTTTGGACACTTTCCAGTTCACAAACCTCGCCGATACAGTGAAGGAGAAGGATCCCCCATGGGTCGAGTGTTCATCACCGTAACGCTGCTTGCTGGTCTGTTCATGCCGGCCGGCATGGCGCAGCCGCAGAGCCACACAGATCGGAGAACGATCGTCAAAACGCCTCCAGTTTACCCGGAAATCGCGAAACGTAACCGCATTCGAGGAGTGGTCAAGCTGGAGGTTGTCGTCCGAGAAAATGGGAGCGTAAAGTCCACAAAAGTACTGGGGGGCAACCCAGTGTTGATCGGATCGGCCACGGATGCGGTCCGCAATTGGAAGTTCGAACCTGCGCCCGAAGAAACCACTGAGGTCGTTCAACTCACATTCGGGCTTGAATAACCGCAATCGCGAGCACTACCGAACGTCATTCGCCCTATGCCCGCCTCGACTCCAAAGCCCTCGACCAACCCGATGGACCGTCGTCGGAGGCGCCATCCGAGATACCGCGGCGATTTCCGCGTGACCGTGAGCTACCTTCTGGGAGATCAATACCAGAAGCTTGAGGGACATTGCGGAGACCTATCCGAAGCCGGAATCGGGATACTGCTGGCGGCAGAACTGAATGGCGGTGAAGTGACTGGCCTGCGATTTACGCTCCCGGGGTCGGCCGTTGCCTGGGATGTGCGCGCGGTGGTCCGCTTCCGCCGCGGATACCACTACGGCTTTGAATTCCTGGCCCTCACGGGGGAGCAACAAGACTCGCTGAAGAACTACCTCAAGAAGCTGGAACCGATCGACTGAAAACTCTCAGGACTGGGCATCCTGGGTCCATGACTTCCGTCATCTTGTGGCCAGGTGACCTCTGGTTCAAGCTGAAACCGGGGACTCGTTCGTGAGGGCGAGGGAACCACTACTTCAATGAGCGACTCCAAGCCTAACTCAGCGGCGGGAACGGACTGGACGGGCCTGTTGGCCGATCCAGACCTGGCACGAAACCTGGGAAAACTGCTGCAGACCTATCGCGATGCTCCGCCCGAACGCAGAGAACAATCCCTGCTCGCGGCCATGCGAGAAATCAAGCAGGGAGCCTCCAGCGGTACCACCGTGGCCAGCAAAACCAAGGTGGAGACGGCGCCTCCGCCACAGCCCTTGCCTACGCCGGCCTCGGCCACCCCTCCCTTTGAGCCCGATCTCTTCAGCCCCAACTGGGGACAGGATCGGCGCCGGCATCCTCGAATTAAGTGCTTTGTCGCGGTGGAACTGCGGGTCAATGACGCGGATGCGCCCATTTGGGGCAATCTCTCCAACACCAGCCTGGGCGGATGCCAGGTGGAAACCGCCGCTCACATTAGCGGTGGGGCGAAGGTCGAAATCGGGTTGTGGGTCGCAAGTGGCAAGATTTGGGTGAAAGGTCTCGCCCTCAACGGAGTGGTCACCCGTAGCGCGCCGGCTGCTGGAGTGCGGGTGCGCTTTGCGGGAATGGACTCCTCCGACAAAGAGCATCTCCGCCAGTTCCTCAAATATGTCCAGGAAACTACAAGAGTGTCGAAGAGCGAAAGCAGTTACCTGCAACTGCTGAAATAAGCCGCGTTATCTCTTCTTTAGATTCTTCCTTCCATTTCTGCAAGTTCTCCGCCTTTTTCACAGGCCGGACGACATTGGTGCGCGAGAAATTGGTACACTCGGTGCGTATTGCAACCCTTTTTGTCCTGGCAACTCTAATAAACGGTGAGGCACCGTAAGCCAAGGCAGGGTCCATTTTCCCAGAGGAGCGTGCATCGCATGGTAGCCAGTGAACAAGCGTTGGTAACCGGCAAGCTACTGGACACGCTGTGCATCAATACGATTCGTACCTTGGCGATTGACGCCGTGCAGCAGGCCAACAGCGGACATCCTGGCGCACCCATGGGCCTGGCGCCGGTAACTTATTGCCTATGGCAGGAGTTTCTGCGCTACGACCCGGAAGATCCGAAGTGGCTGAACCGGGACCGGTTCGTGTTGTCGAACGGCCACGCTTCCATGTTGTTGTATGCCATGCTTCATCTGGCGGGCGTGCGTGAAGTTGGGGAGAACGGCGAAGTTCTGAAGACCCTCGCCGTTCCCATGGAGGAGATCAAGCGCTTCCGGCAACTCGGAAGCCGGACTCCCGGGCATCCTGAATCGCACATCACCGGTGGCGTCGAAACCACGACCGGGCCGCTTGGCCAGGGGGTCGGAAACAGCCTGGGAATGGCCATCGCCAGCCGGTGGCTGGCCGCGAATTTTAATCACCCAGGCTTTGAGGTCTTCGATTACAACGTCTACGCCATGTGTTCCGATGGCGATCTGATGGAGGGCATTGGGGGCGAGGCCGCCTCGCTGGCTGGGCATCTCAAGCTTTCGAATCTGTGCTGGATTTACGACCACAACGGCATCACGCTGGATGGTCCCGCTAGTTGGTCGTTCAGCGAAGACGTGGCCACGCGCTTCGTCGGCTACGGGTGGAATGTGACCCGTGTCGCCGATGCCAACGATCTGGAGATGCTGGCGCGAGGGTTTGAGACTTTCCAGAAAACAACGGATCGTCCCACGCTGATTATTGTGGACAGCCACATCGGCTATGGATCGCCGCACAAGCAGGACAGCAACGCGGCCCACGGAGAACCGCTCGGCGAAGAAGAAGTGCGGCTGGTGAAGAAGTTCTATGGCTGGCCGGAGGATGCGAAGTTTCTGGTGCCGGAGGGCGTGCGGGAACAGTTCCGGGACGGCATTGGGAAGCGCGGACATGACGCGCGTGCGAAGTGGACAAAAATGTTTGCCGAGTACTCGCGAGAGTATCCGGACCTGGCCGAGCGCCTGCATCACATTCAGCGCCGCGAACTTCCTGACGGGTGGGACAAGAACCTGCCGACATTTCCGGCGGATCCGAAGGGTGTGGCGACGCGCGAGAGCTCCGGAAAAGTGTTGAACGCACTGGCGCGGAGCGTTCCGTGGCTGATCGGCGGCTCGGCCGACCTGGCTACCTCGAACAAGACCACTCTGAAGTTCGAAGGCGCAGGCGATTTCCAGGCCGGCAACTACGCCGGACGTAATTTGCACTTCGGCGTGCGCGAGCACGTGATGGGTGCCAGCGTGAACGGGCTGACCGTTTCCGGAATTCGGGCGTTTGGCGCGACGTTCTTTAATTTCAGCGATTACATGCGGGCCAGCATACGGCTTTCTGCGCTGATGGAACAGCCCTCCATTTTCGTTTTTACGCATGATTCGATCGGAGTTGGAGAAGATGGGCCGACCCATCAACCGATCGAGCAACTGGCGTCGTTGCGCGCCATGCCAAATCTGGTTGTGCTCCGTCCGGGCGATGCAAATGAAGTGGTCGAAGCGTGGAAGATCATTGCACAGCTCAAACATGAGCCCGTGGCTCTGGTGCTGACCCGGCAAGCGTTGCCGACTTTTGACCGCACAAAGTATGGCGCGGCTTCCGGGACGGCCAAGGGAGCGTATATTCTCGCCGACGCGCCGGGCGGCAAACCGGACGTGATTCTCATGGCCACTGGCAGCGAAGTTTCGCTGTGCATCGACGCTTACGAGAAACTCAAGGCAGAAGAAATTCACGCACGAGTGGTGAGCATGCCCTCGTGGGAAATCTTTGAACGGCAGGATGCGGCGTACAAAGAAAGCGTGCTGCCTTCTTCGGTCACGGCGCGGGTTTCGGTGGAAATGGCATCCACCTTTGGCTGGGAGCGGTATGTGGGGCTGAAGGGACGAAAGATCGGCATGCATCGCTTCGGAGCTTCGGCGCCGTTGAAAGATCTGTTGAAGTTTTTCGGTTTCACCGCCGATGCGGTGGTTGCGGAAGCGCACAAGGCGATTGCGGAAAAGTAAGGCAGCGATTTGCTAACTCTCCACTCGCAACCTGGAGTGGCAACCAGACTATCGAACACACGACGTCCGCCGTCGGTTCATCAGGGAGAAATCATCATGCAGCCAACTGGAGTTCTGGAAACCTCAAAAGCTACGAATCCTCTGCAGGCGTTGCTCAGCTACGGGCAGTCGATGTGGCTCGACTACATCCGGCGCGACCTTATCACCACCGGAAGCCTGAAGAAGATGATTGCAGACGACGGCCTTCGCGGGATCACTTCGAACCCATCGATCTTCGAGAAAGCGATCGGGGAAAGCTCGCTCTACGACGACATATTGAAATCGCTGGCGGCTCGCGCTGATCTGGACGCAACCGGCCGCTACGAGCAGATTGCGATTCGCGACATTCAAGACGTCGCCGATGTGCTGCGTCCGGTGTATGAGAGTTCGAAGTTCCGCGATGGGTACGTCAGCCTGGAGGTTTCTCCTTTGCTCGCGTTGAAAACGCAGGAGACGATCGACGAAGCCCGCCGCCTGTGGAAGACCGTGAATCGCGAGAACGTGATGATCAAGATTCCGGGCACCGCTGCGGGACTTCCCGCCATTCGCCAGGCGATTGGCGAAGGCATCAACATTAACGTGACATTGCTGTTCGCGCAGGAAGTGTACGAGAAAGTAGCGGAGGCTTACATCCTTGGACTGGAGGATCTTTCGAAGCGCGGCGGCAATCTCAAGAAAATGGCGGGAGTAGCCAGCTTCTTCATCAGCCGCATCGACACGCTGGTGGATTCGATGATCGACGACAAGCTGAAAACGGTCACCGACGCGCAACAGCAAGCATTGCTGAAGAACTTGAAGGGCAAAGTTGCGATCGCCAACGGCAAGCTGACCTACCAGCGCTATCAGCGCATCTTCAGCGGGCCGCGCTGGCAGGTTCTCGCACAACAGGGAGCGCAGACGCAGCGCGTATTGTGGGCGAGCACCAGCACCAAGAATCCCGCGTATCGCGACGTGATGTACGTCGAGGAACTGATTGGGCCGGACACGGTGAACACCATGCCTCCCGCGACGATCGATGCGTTTCGCGATCACGGGCGGCTGAGGAACAGCCTTACCGAGGACGTGGCGGGTGCGCAGAACGTGATGGACAATCTGGCGCGGACCGGCATCTCGATCAAAGAAGTCACGACCAAGTTGACGGATGACGGAGTGCAATTGTTTGCTGAGGCGTTCCACAAATTGCTGTCCGCCGTCGAAAAAAATACTCAGCCCAAAGGAAAGACCGCGTGAGCCGTTTGAAATCTTCGCTGCCCGAAACCCTGGCCGCCTCGGTAAAGGCCACGATTGGCGATTGGCAGTCCGGCAACAAGATGCACCGCCTGTGGCAGCGCGATGCCTCGCTGTGGACAGGCGACGATGAGGCCAAGTGGCTGGGATGGTTGGACATCACCGAGTATCAGATCGCGCATCCGATCGAGTTGCGGAATCTTGCCAAAGAGGTGTGGAGCGCGGGTTTTAAGGACATTCTTCTGCTGGGCATGGGGGGATCGAGCCTTTGTCCTGAGGTTCTGCGCACGACCTTCGGCAAGATTCCTGGGTACCCTAATCTGCACGTGCTCGACTCCACCGACCCGGCGCAGGTGAAGGCGTTTGAAAGCAAGATCGACATTGCGCGGACGTTCTTCATCGTGTCCAGCAAGTCAGGCAGCACGCTTGAACCCAACATCTTTAAACAATATTTCTTTGAGCGCACGAAGCAGGCGGTGGGCGCGGATAAGGCCGGCAGCCACTTTATGGCCATCACTGATCCCGGATCAAAGATGCAGCAGGTGGCGGAAGCCGATCGTTTCCGGCACATCTTTTATGGCCGGCCCTCAATCGGCGGACGCTATTCGGCGCTCTCCAACTTCGGCATGGCGCCTGCCGCGGCGATGGGAGTGGACATAAAGAAGTTCCTCGACCGGACGCAGGAGATGGTGCTCGCCTGCGGAGCGTCGGTGCCGGTCGAAGAGAATCCTGGCGCGGTGCTGGGAATCATTCTGGGGACGGCGGCGCGGAACGGCCGCGACAAAGTCACCATCATTACTTCGCCGGATATTTCCGATCTGGGCGCATGGCTTGAGCAGTTGCTGGCGGAATCCACCGGGAAAGTTGGAAAAGGCATCATTCCGGTAGACCGCGAAGAATTGGGGGCGCTGGAGGTTTACGGTAACGATCGCGTGTTTGCCTACGTCCACACCGCACATGGAACCGACGTGCGAGTGGAGACGAAGGTGGCGGCACTGGAAAATGCCGGACATGCCGTGCTGCGCGTCGCGATGGCCGACATCTACGACCTGGGGGCGGAATTTTTCCGCTGGGAGATTGCCACCGCCGTGGCCGGGGCCATCATCGGGATCAACGCCTTCAATCAGCCCGATGTTGAAGCCAGCAAGATTGCGACTCGCAGCTTGACGTCGGAGTACGAGAAGACCGGTTCCCTGCCCGCGGAAACACCTGTCATCGAAGATGGCGGTGTCAAGCTGTTCACCGACGAGAAGAACGCCGCGGACCTGGCGCGGGCCGCGGGCGCAGACAAGTCTCTCGCCGGATATTTGAAGGCTCATCTCGGACGCATCAAGACGGGCGATTACTTTGCCCTGCTCGGATACATCCAGATGAATGCTGAGCACGAAAAAACTCTGCAGGCCATTCGGCACGCGGTGCGCAACAAAAAACATGTGGCCACCTGCCTGGGCTTTGGACCTCGTTTTCTGCATTCGACGGGACAGGCATACAAAGGCGGGCCGAATTCAGGAGTGTTTCTGCAGGTGACTTGCGACGATGCATTGGAACTGCCGGTGCCAGAACAGAAATATACGTTCGGCGTGGTCAAGGCGGCGCAGGCCCGGGGCGATTTCCAGGTGCTGGCCGAACGCGGGCGGCGGGCGCTGCGGGTGCATCTGCACGATGTGGAATCGGGGCTGGCAACGCTGGCGGCTGCGGTTCAAAAAGCTTTGGCTTAGCTTTTGACGACGAGCAGCCGGCGGGAAGCCGGCGCTACGTTTGAGCGGCGGGGTTTCGGCGCCGCGGTTCTGGGGTTCGATTCAAGGAGCAACACATGCAATTGGGAATGGTAGGTCTGGGCCGCATGGGCGCGAACATGACGCGCCGGCTGATGCGCGGCGGACATCAACTCGTGGTCTCGGATCTGAGTGCGGACGCGGTAAAGCAACTCGCCGGCGAAGGGGCTGGCGGTTCGTCGTCGCTGGAAGATCTGATCGGCAAACTGAAAGCGCCACGTGCGGTGTGGATCATGGTGCCGGCGGGCGGTCCCACGGAGCAGACGGTGCAAAAGCTGGCGCAGCACATGCAAGCCGGCGACGCCATCATCGACGGCGGCAACTCCTATTTCAAAGACGACGTGCGCCGCGCCGGGCAACTCAAGAGCAAAGGCATTCACTACATGGATGTGGGAACCAGCGGCGGCGTCTGGGGTCTGGAGCGCGGTTACTGCATGATGATTGGCGGACCCAACGAGGCGGTGCAGCGGCTCGATCCCATTTTCAAGACGCTGGCCCCGGGAAAGGGCGACATCCCGCGCACTCCCGGCCGGGAGAAGCTTGGCGGCACAGCCGAAGAAGGTTACATCCACTGCGGCCCTTCCGGTTCCGGGCACTTTGTGAAAATGGTGCATAACGGCATCGAATACGGGCTCATGCAGGCTTATGCCGAGGGCTTCGACATCTTCAAGAACGCCACCAGCAAAGACCTGCCACAGGATATCCGCTACGATTTGAATTTGCCGGATATCGCCGAAGTTTGGCGGCGGGGCAGCGTGGTTAGCTCGTGGCTGCTCGATCTGACAGCCATGGCTCTGACGGAGAATCCAACGCTCTCGGAATACGAGGGCTACGTGCAAGATTCCGGCGAAGGGCGCTGGACGATTCAGGCGGCGCTGGAGGAAGCGGTGCCCGCGGATGTGCTGACCGCGGCCTTGTATGTACGCTTCCGCTCGCGGCAGCAACACACTTTTGCGGAGAAGATGCTTTCGGCCATGCGGCAGAAATTTGGCGGACACATCGAAGCCGGCGCGGTCAAGAAGAGCGCGTAACCATAACCTCTTTCAGCGGAGAATTCTGAGGATCTGATCATGGCTCACTTGGCGGAACAACCCGCGGCAACCGCCCCCCGCGTCGGCAAACAAGGGGATCCTTGCGTGATGGTGATTTTCGGCGCGGCCGGAGATCTCACGGCGCGCCTGCTGATCCCCGCGCTCTACAACCTGGCCCGCGCGGACTTGCTCTCGAAGGAGTTCGCGGTGCTGGGCGTGGCTCGGGCACCGATGTCGGACGAGGATTTCCGCAAAAGGGTCCTGGAGGATGTAAAAGAGTATTGCGGCGACTGCGTTGATCCCGAGACCTGGGACAACTTCTCGCGCCGCTTCTATTATTTTGCCGGCAACTTCAACGACGACAATCTTTACCCACAGATCAAGGAGCGGCTGGCCGGACTCGATCGTGACCACTCCACCCATCAAAACGTATTCTTTTATCTGGCGACGGCTCCGAGTTTCTTTGGGCCCATTGTGGAAAAGCTCGCCGCAAATGGACTGATGGAGCAGGACAACGACCACTGGCGCCGGGTGATTATCGAAAAGCCGTTCGGTCACGACCTGGAGTCGGCGAAGGCCCTGAACCAGCAAATCCTCAAGCTCGCCGACGAAAAGCAAATCTATCGCATCGACCATTACCTGGGCAAAGAGACCGTGCAGAACATCATGGCGTTCCGCTTTGCCAACGGAATCTTCGAGCCCATCTGGAACCGCCGCTACATCGATCACGTGCAGATTTCAGTCGCCGAAACCGTGGGCGTGGAAGGGCGCGGCAGTTATTTCGATCACGCCGGCTCCATGCGTGACATGGTGCCCAACCACATCATGCAGCTCATCAGCCTGACGGCGATGGAGCCGCCGATTTCGTTCGACGCGAATGCGGTGCGGGATGAGCAGGCGAAGATTCTGCATGCCATTCAGCCCATGAGCGATGAAGAAGTGCTCACTCGCTCGGTGCGCGGGCAGTACGGGGAGGGCACTCTTGGTGGCCAGCACGTTCCCGCATACCGCGCGGAAAGCGACGTTCCGCCCGATTCGCGGACGGAGACCTTCGTCGCCATGAAGTTGCTCATCGACAATTGGCGCTGGGCCGATGTTCCCTTCTACCTGCGTACCGGAAAGCGCATGCCGGCACGCAACACGCACATCGTGATCCAGTTCCGCCAGGCTCCGTTCGTGCTCTTCCGCGATACTTCCGTGGAGCATCTGATGCCCAACCAGTTGGTGCTGCACATCCAGCCGGAAGAAGGCATCTCGCTGCAGTTCGCGGCGAAAGTGCCCGGCCCGGTGATGCGCCTGGGCACAGTGGACATGAACTTCGAATATCAGGAATACTTTGGCAAGCAGCCCAGCACGGGCTATGAGCGGCTGCTGCACGATTGCATGATCGGCGACCAAACCCTGTTTCAGCGCGCTGACATGGTGGAGGCGGGCTGGAGCGTGGTCAATCCGGTCCTCGATCTTTGGAAGGCGCTGCCCCCGCGCAACTTCCCGAATTACGCTTCGGGCACTTGGGGACCGAAAGAGGCCGACGAACTATTGGAGCGCGACGGCCGGCGCTGGAGGAATTTCGAGAAATGATTCTGGCCGGCGACATTGGGGGAACCAACGCTCGGCTGGCTTATTTTCAGCCTCAGAATGGCCACCTCAGCCTGATTTCCGAGCGCGTCTTTCCTAGCCGCGAATACGGGGAGTTGGGGGAGATTGTTTCCAAGTTCCTGGAAGAGGTTGCCGCCCGGCCTGAGGTTGCCTGCTTCGGAATTGCCGGGCCGGTGCACAACGGACGCGTCGAAACTTCGAATCTTCCCTGGATCATCGAGCAGTCCCGACTCGCGAAACAGATACACCTGCCCGCCACGTTGCTGATCAATGATCTGGAAGCGAGCGCGTGGGGCATTGGAGCGCTCAGCCCGCAGGATTTTCTTCCCCTCAACCGAGTCGGCCCATCGGTTGGCAATCAGGCGGTCATTGCGCCGGGAACAGGCCTGGGAGAGGCCGGCTTGTTCTGGAACGGCAGCCAGCATCAGGTTTTCGCCTGCGAGGGCGGACACGTGGATTTCGCGCCGCAAGGCGAGTTACAGATCGAACTGCTGCACTTCCTGGAGAGCCGCTACCGGCACGTCAGCTATGAACGCGTTCTCTCCGGCCCCGGACTGGTCAACGTGTATGAATTCTTGCGCGGAAAGGGCTGCGGAGGCGACCTTCCTGGATTCGCCGCGCACCTTTCCCAGGGAGACGCCGCGGCGGCGATTTCCCGCTCTGCGCTGGATGGCACCAATCAGTTGGCGGAACGGTCGCTCGATCTCTGGATCACGGTTTACGGAGCGGAGGCGGGCAATCTGGCTCTTAAGGTGATGGCCACCGGCGGCATCTTTCTCGGCGGTGGAATCTCGCCGAAGATTCTTCCCAAGCTGACGGGCCCGCTGTTTATGCAGGCGTTTCTGGAGAAGGGCAGATTGCGCCCGCTGCTGGAGAGCATCCCGGTGCGAGTTATCACGAACGACAAGGCCGGCCTGCTGGGGGCGGCGCGGTGCGCGGCCACGAAGTCCAGCAACGGAAAAGTGGAGGGCTTGTGAGTGCGCCCATCGATCTGCGCAGACTCACGACCCCGCAGGATCTTTTTCAGGCGGCCGCGGAGGAAGTCCTGCGCGCCGCGACCGTAGCGGTTGCGCAGCGCGGGCGGTTCAGCATTGCGCTGGCCGGCGGATCGACTCCCAGGAACCTGTACACCTTGATCGCGGCCAATGCCAGCGCCGATTTGCCCTGGGATCAGATGTTTTTCTTCTGGGGAGATGAACGCCATGTTCCGCCGGATGATCCGGAAAGCAACTACCGAATGGCCAACGAAACGCTGTTGTCGAAGGTTCCCATTCCGCCGGCCAACATCTTCCGCGTCCCGGCCGAGGACAAGGACGCTTCCGCCGCAGCGGATGCCTACGAGCAAACTGTTAGAAAGTTTTTCGCTGTGGCTCCCGGAGAATTTCCCCGCTTTGATCTGATCCTGCTGGGCATGGGACCAGACGGACACACTGCGTCGCTGTTCCCGGAAACTGCAGCGCTGCAGGAGAAATCACGCCTGGTCGTAGCGAACTGGGTGGAGAAGCTGAAAACCCACCGGATTACCTTGACGCTGCCGGTGCTGAATGCGGCGCGTTGTGTGGCATTTCTGGTGAGTGGGACGGAAAAGGCGGCGGTTCTGCATGAGGTTCTGGAAGGTAGCGTCCCGGACGAGAAGTATCCCTCCAGGCTGGTAAAACCAAGCGAAGGCAAGCTGATCTGGTTTGTGGATCGGGCAGCGGCCAGCGAACTGTCAGCGGCGGCTTGAACGGGCGTTCAAGCGCTCGAAGAATTATCCGCGCCAGCCACCGATTTCCTTCAAGCCTTTGCCGCGGGAGTGCTCGAACAGCCGCACGCGATGGCGGGTGTGTTCGAACTCGTGGATGTCGGCCCAAACCTCCGCTTGCCACGGCTTGTCATGGGTCGAAGACTCGCCGCAAGTGGCACAACGGGTGTGCAGACTGATGGAAACAACCTCGGTGGCGACCGCGCCGGGCAGCTCGATGAAGATGCAACGGACCTCCTGAATCTCCTCGTTTTCATCGAGCATGTGCTCGTAGCGCAGCAGGTAGCTGAAACCCAGCTTGCGGGCTTCGGCTTCCGCCTCGGCACGAGTGTGAAAGGGGCCATATTCTGCCCGCAGCTGCTCGGTTGAGTCGCACGCCATCCAGAAGGTTTCTTTGTAGTGCATTCGCGTCCCGCCCAGGGATTGCGGACTTGACTCGAACTGCCGGCGAGCCCGCTCGGTTGGGTCAGGTCTACCAATGCAATTTGCAGGCCGACCGGCGGAGAACTACAAGTGTTGTTTTTTCAACGCCTTAGTCGAGCCTTTTGGATGCATATCCAGGTTGTGAGTGCAAACCTTTTGCAGCAGTTGTCCGGGTCAGCTACGGCGACGCGCAAGAATCTGCACGGACCACATGCCTCTAGCCCGCTGCGGCGTGCGCCTGCTCGAAGACTGCCCGTTCCGGCTCTTCCAACCAGTGACTGCCACCGTGGCTGGCGATGTACATGGCCAGCTCGAGCCGGCTCCAGACGCCCAGTTTGTCGAAGGTGCTGCGCAGGTGATTCTTGATGACTTGCTCCGTGGTGTTCATAAGTTTGCCGATCTCACGATTGGTGAGTCCCTGCCACACCAGGGCGGCTACTTGAATTTCTTTTGGGGTCAAACGCTCGCGCGGCATCATGACTTCACCTCTGCTTTCTCGAATGCGGCGGTGGCCAGACGCACTCGTTTGCGGCCATCGCGAATCCCGGCGCGCAGAAAAAGGGTGCGCAGGTGCTGTTTCACGGTGCGCGGGCTGATGCTCAACTGGCCGGCGATTTCCTTGTTGCTGCAACCTTGGACAAGCAAGTCGAGCACCTGCTGGTCCCGTGGCGTAACTTTCACTCGGTCGAGATCCATCACGGCGGTCCTCCTCCGCTCTCGCGTTTTTCTTTCTTGCCAACGCGATCTGCACAATTCGTCAAGCACATCCTTCGCCAAAGTTTCGCTGGCCTCCCGCGCTATCCTAAGACCAGCGTGGGCTTGCACTTAGGGGCAAGCCCCAGGGCTTTCAGAGGAAGTTCAGAAACTCCGTGCTAGGCTAGTCCTTCCCAAATCGGGCCGAGGACAGAACACGGATGAGCGTATTGCAATCAGAACATTGCCTTCACCGAGGTCCGTGCGCGCTGAACACGGCGGGTCATGGTGGCGAACCCGGCGTCCGATTAGTCAAAGACAAGATCTTTCCCCTCAGACTTTTGAACGAGTAGTCAATTCGATGGATGAGCTAGCGAGGTGGTGAGTGAGAACGGTAAATATCTATCCCCAGGGCGAGAAAAACCAGATGTTCCAAAATGGATCTCAGCGGACTGCGTCGCTTTTCATTCTGGTGCTGGCCGCCGCGGTGGCTCCACTTTTTGCACAGGCCCCTGAACCCGCGCAAGCAGGCTCCAGCAATGCCGCGTCAGCGGCTGGTGCTCCCTTGACCATCACGCTGCAGGATGCGCTGCAGCGGGCGCGGGCCAACGATCCGCAATACCGTTCGGCGCTCACCGATCTCGGAGTGGCGCGCGAGGACCGTGTGCAAGCGCGCGCCGGATTGTTTCCGGGCGTCAGCTACAACAACTCCTTCATTTATACCCAGGGTACGGGCCAGCCGCCGGTGTGCGCGATCAGTGGCACCTGTCCGGCCAGCCGCTACATCGCCAATAATGGGGTGCACGAATATATCAGCCAGGCGGACGTGCATCAGGCCGTCTCCCTCACCAATTACGGCGACTACCGCCGCTCGTCCGCGGCGCTGGCGCAGGCGCGGGCGAAAGCGGAGATCGCCACTCGCGGCCTGCTGGTCACCGTGACCCAGGCTTACTATGGGCTGGTCGCGGCGCAACGCAAGTATGCTACGGCGCAACGGGCGGCAACGGAGGCGGAGAGGTTTCTGAAGATCAGCCAGGAACTGCAAAATGGCGGTGAAGTCGCGCGCGCCGATGTGGTCAAGGCCAGCATTCAGACCCGCCAGCAACAGCGCGATCTGCAAGAGGCCCAACTCGCCATGCAGCGCAGCCGGCTGGATCTTGCAGTGCTGCTCTTTCCCGATTGGAACGAGAATTTCACTGTAGTAGACGATCTGCAAACTCCCGAACCGCTGCCGGGGTTTGCCGAGGTGGAAGTCAAGGGCAAGAAGAACAATCCCGAACTGCGCTCGGCCCTGGCTGCGCTTGAAGCTGCGAACCACCAGGTCACGGCGGCGTGGGGAGGATTGCTGCCGAGTTTGAGCGTTGATTATTTTTACGGTATCGATTCGAACCAGTTTGCCATCCGCACCGACGGGGTCCGTAATCTTGGTTCCTCCGCGGTGGCGAGTTTGCAGGTTCCCATCTTCAGTTGGGGCGCGGATCGCAGCAAGTTGAAGCAGGCGGAGCTGCGCCGGGACCAAGCCAAGGTGGAGTTGAGCCACGAACAGCGCCAGCTTCTGAGCCACCTGCGGCAGTTCTATGAAGAAGCCAGCACGGCGCGGTCGGAAATGGAGTCGCTGGCCAGTTCCGCGGAAATGGCGGGAGAGAGTCTTCGCCTGACCAACCTGCGCTATCAGGCCGGAGAATCGACGGTGCTGGAAGTTGTGGACGCGCAGAATACGCTCACGCAAGAGCGCAACGCCTATAACGACGGGCAGGTCCGCTACCGGGTTGCGGTCGCCAACCTGCAAACTCTGACAGGGAGCTTCTAGCCAGATGCGCCATCACCGACTCTCTGACGTTCGCCTCCAATCGCAGTCGCTGCACACATCCCGCTTGTTCCGCACGTTGTTCGCCGCGATGGCTGCGGCCAGCCTGCTGCTTTCCGCAGCTTGCTCGGGAGACAAGGGGGAGAAAGAACCCGTCGTGAGCGTGCAAGTGGCGCCGGTTGAAAAGACCACGATCCAGCACGTCATCAAGAGCCAGGCCATTCTGTTTCCACGGCAGCAGGCGGCAATCGTTGCCAAGATCAGCGCCCCCGTGCAGAAATTTCTGGTGAAGCGCGGCAGCCGGGTTCACCAGGGCGAATTGCTGGCGGTGCTGGAAAACCGCGACCTGTCCGCCGCCGCGCAGGAAAACAAAGGCAGCCTCGATCAGGCGCAGGCGGCCTACGAGACTACGACGGCGGCCAGCTTGCCGGAAGAAATCCAGAAAGCGGAAGCGGAAGCGCAGCAGTCCAAGCAAGCGCTGGAGGCGCAGGAAAACGTCTATCAAAGCCGCCAGCAACTCTACCAGGAGGGCGCTTTACCACGGAAGGAACTGGACCAGTCCAGCGTGGACATCACCCAGGCACGCAATCAGTACTCGATTGCGAAACGGCATCTGGATACCCTGCAGGCCATCGGAAAGCAGCAGACACTCAAGTCCGCCGCCGGCCAACTGGAATCGGCCAAGGGCAAGTACCTGGGAGCGGAGGCGCAACTCAGCTACTCCGAGATTCGCAGTCCGATTGATGGCGTGGTCACGGACCGACCGCTTTATCCCGGCGAGATGGCGGCGGCAGGCACCGCCATCGTGACCGTGATGGACATTTCCTCGGTGATTGCCAAGGCGCACATCCCGCAAGCCGATGCCGCATTGCTGAAGGTGGGCGATAAGGGCACGATCACGGTGCCGGGACTGGATGAGCCGGTCGAGGGTACAGTCACGGTAGTGAGTCCGGCGCTCGATCCCAACAGCACGACGGTGGAGGTGTGGCTTGAGGCGAAGAACCCGAAACAGCAATTGAAGCCCGGAACCAGCGTGCAGCTTTCTCTCACGGCGAAGACGGTGAAAGATGCGCTGGTCGTTCCCGCCGCCGCCGTGATCACTGCAGCCGATGGGAGCTCCGCCGTGATGGTCGTGGGCAGCGATGGCCGGGCTCATCAGAAAGCGGCGAAGCTGGGGATCCGTCAGGACGATGACCTGCAGATTCTCGAAGGCGTGAAGGAAGACGACAAGGTGGTCGCGACCGGTGCTTACGGCTTGCCCGACAACACCAAGATCAAAGTAGAAGCGCCCACGGAAACTCCGAAGGAGTCGTCCAAAGAACCCCCCAAGGAATCCTCCAGTGAGAAATAACCGCCGCGGAGCTACAGCGTGAACCACAAGAAATCCGAGCACTGGGTCGCACGCCATTCCCGGCCCGTCATTTTTCTGATCCTGACGCTGGCCCTGCTGGGTGGATACCTGGCCTTCACCATCCCGGTGTCGGTATTCCCTTCCACGAATTTTCCTCGTGTGCTGATTGCGGTGGACAACGGCGTCATGCCCATCGACCAGATGATGGTGACGGTGACGCGGCCGATCGAGGAAGCGGTCAATAGCGTGCCGGGGCTGCTGACGGTGCGGTCCATCACCAGCCGTGGCTCGGCGGAAGTTGATCTTTACTTTCGCTGGGACCTAGACATGTTCCAGACGTTGCAGTATGTGAATGCGGCCTTGTCACGAGTGCAGCCCGAGCTTCCCCCATCCGCCAAGGTGGAAGCGCACCGCATGACCTTCGCCAGCTTCCCCATCGTCGGCTACAGCCTTACGTCGGCGACGGTTCCGCAAACGCGGCTGTGGGAGATGGCGACCTACGAGATGAAGCCGCGGCTGAACCGGCTCGAGGGCGTGGCCACGGTCATAGTCCAAGGAGGTCAGGAACCCGAGTTCCAAATCACTCCCGATCCCGCCAAGTTGCTGACCTCGAGTATCACCGTAACCGACATCCTCGATGCGGTGCGCCGCACCAATCTTGTAGACTCGCCCGGATTGCTGGAACGCAATCATCAGCTCTTCCTCGGCCTGGTGAACGGCCAGGTCCAGAACCCGGAAGAAATCGCCAACACCGTAATCAAGAACACGCCGGCGGGAATTCCGGTCCGCATACGCGATGTGGCCACGGTTGAACCCAGCGTGAAGCCGGTCTACACGGTCGTGACCGCCAACGGAAAGCCGGCGGTGCTGCTCAACATCAATCGCCAACCCGACGGCAACACGGTGCAGGTGGCGGATGAAGTACACACCGAAATCGAGAGCATTCGCAAGACTCTCCCTCCGGGCGTGGATATTCAGCCGTTCTATGACCAGTCCATCATCGTGAGCGAATCCATCAAGAGTGTGCGCGATGCCATTCTTCTGGGCTTGATTCTGGCTTCGATCATTCTGGTTGTGTTCCTGCGGGATTGGGGAACGTCACTCGTAGCCGGTCTTGTCATCCCAGTCACCGTCATGGTCACTTTCATTGCCCTCAAGGTGATGGGGCAAACCTTCGATCTGATGACGCTGGGCGGATTGGCAGCCGCCGTAGGCTTGGTGATCGATGACGCCATCGTCGTCGTGGAAAATATCGTGCTGCATCGCGACGCCGGCCAGGGCCGTCTGGAGGCCATCGAGAGTGCCTTGCGCGAAATCACGGTGCCGTTGATCGGCTCGACCATCACGCCGGTCGTGGTTTTTATTCCTTTGATCGCAATTACCGGCGTGACCGGCGTGTTTTTCCGCGCGCTGGCGGTGACCATGAGCGTTTCCCTTCTGACTTCGCTTGCGCTCGCGGTGTCTTGGACTCCGAACCTGAGCCAGTATTTTATTCGTGGGCGTCATGAGAGAAAGAGCGCCGAACCTGATTCAACGGGCGGTGGAGCGCCCGCCACGAATCCGCAAGAACCCGCCCCCGCGACCTCAGAGGATCAACCTGATGTCGACGCGCGGCGCTTGCTAGCTGCCGAGGACGCGCATCTCGGCGGATTCTTCCTGCGCGTGGTCAACTTCCATGAACGCTGGCTGCGACGTGCACTAGAGCGGCCTCGCAGGCTCGCGCTGTTCAGTCTGGCACTGATCGTTGTTTCCTACCTCTGCTATCACTTCTCCGGCTCCGATCTGTTGCCCGCGATGGACGAAGGCGGATTCGTTCTCGACTACATCATGCCCGCCGGCAGTTCGTTGGCGGAGACCAACCGCGTGGTCGGCCACGTCGAACAGATTCTGCGGGAGACTCCGGAGGTGGAAAGCACTTCTCGGCGCACCGGCTTGCAACTGGGCCTGGCCGCCGTCACCGAAGCGAATACTGGCGACGTACTGGTGAAGTTGAAATCCAAACGCGACCTCGATGTGGAAGAAGTGATGGCGGAGGTGCGGGCAAAAATCAAGCAGGAAGAACCTGCTCTCGACCTTGACTTCATTCAGGTTCTCCAGGACATGATCGGCGACCTCACGTCCGCGCCGGAACCGATCCAGATCAAACTGTTTTCGCAGGATCCCAAACAACTGGAGGAGTGGGCGCCGAAAGTGGCGGAAGGGATTCAGAAGATCCATGGCGTGGTGGATGTGCTGAATGGCATCGAGAACACGGTCAGCGGACCGGCGGTAACTTTTCAGGTGGACCCCAGCGTAGCGGCCCGCGCCGGCTTTACCGCGGAGGAGATTGCAGTGGACGCCTCGGCCATTCTGGAGGGCGAACCGGCGCCCACCCCAGTCGTGACTAACGGCCGCGCCTACACGTTGCGCGTGCGCTTTCCCGCAGCGAACCGGGCTTCGCTGGAGGCGATGCGCGACACGCTTCTCATCAGCAGCAGCGGACGTACCGCAACTCTGGGAGCGCTGTCGACAGTCGTGGAAAGTCCCGGACAAACCGAGATCCGGCGGGAGAATCTGCAGCGCCAGGTCGCCGTGACCGCTCGACTGGAGGGCACCAACCTGGGCAGCGGAATGGCTGCCGTGCAGCAAACGGTCGCGGGACTGCACATCCCTTCCAGCATCCGGGTGGAGTACGGCGGAACCTATCAGGAACAACAACGCTCGTTCCACGATCTGGTGATCGTGCTGATCCTGGCCATCCTGCTGCTGTTCATCGTGCTGCTGTTTGAATTCGGGACATTTGCCGCGCCGGTCGCGATTCTTTCTTCCGCGCTGCTTTCCACTTCGGGCGTGTTTATAGCTCTGCTGATCACGCGGACTACATTCAACATCTCGTCGTTCATGGGCATGATCATGGTCATCGGCATTGTGGCCAAGAACGGCATCCTGCTGCTGGACGCGGATCAGAAGATGCGCGGGCTCGGACTGAACGCCGAAGACGCGATGTTGCAAGCCAGCCGCCGGAGATTGCGACCGATCGTGATGACGGCACTGGCCACGGTTGCCGGCATGCTGCCGTTAGCGTTTGCCATCGGCGCCGGATCCAAGATGCTGCAACCGCTGGCGATCGCGGTGATCGGCGGAGTTTTGATTTCGATGGTACTGTCGCTCATCATCACACCCGCCGTGCATTTCTATCTCGGCGGCGAAAAGGCAACATCCTGAAATCGAAAAGAATTCGGTAAAACCATCGAGCCCGCGGAGAATTTGCCTCGGCCAACTGTGCACACGCTTGCAGCTTACGAGAGTAACCTGGGGCCGGTTTGCCCCGATTCAGCAAAACCTCGCGAGATCTCAGCTGCTTCTAGCTTCGCCTAACCCCTTGAATCCCGCATGCTTGTACGTTCATTTTTGCCTGGCCGCCACTACACCGGATATCTGCTCCGCATAAGTGACGGTAAGCTACGTCTTCAAACAAAGGTTCTTTGGTGAGGGAATTGCACTAAAATGGGGTTAGAGTAATGGGTTTAGTGTCCGGGCGGGCCACCACTTCCTGCGCCGGCGGGCCACAAAGGGGCGGGCAGGAAATATCGTGACCGACCAGAAGAACAAACCAGTTCTCGACGAGCAGGCTTTCGAAAGGCTGCTGGAAGCCGCTTATGTGCTGCAAGAGCACAACCGCAAGAGGCGGGAGCTGGAGAAAAATCTGGAATCGCAAAGCGAACAACTCCGCGAACAAGAGTTAGCCCATCAAGCCGCCCGGCAAAGAAGCCAGCCAAAATCAGAAGAACGATCCCACGGCGACTACACTCTCACCCTGGCGGAGATTGTCGAAGCGCAGCACCAGATTCAGATGCGCCATCTCGAACTGGATAAGGCGATGGCGGTGGTCGCCGAACGAGTGGCACGTATCACGGGCGCGAGCGGCGCCGGAATTGGAATTCTCGAGGGCAGCACGGTGCGCTATCGTGCCGGGTCGGGCTCGCCGGCATTGCCCGTAGGAAGCGAAGTTCCGCTGGCAGAGGCGATTTGTCAGGCCAACGTTCGCACCGGTCAGGTGATTCGCACCGAAGACATCGATACCGAATTTCTGTTTGACCCCGAGCCGTGCCGGCAACGCGGAATCCTGTCGCTGGTCGCAGTTCCCATCTACCACGACGGAAACATTGTGGGCGCACTCGAACTTTATTTCGACCGGCTTCAGGGCTACGCCGAACAGGACATCCACACCTGCCAGTTGATGGCGGGACTGGTGACCGAAGCGATTGGTCGAGATTCCGAGTCGACGCTCAAGAAGTCAATGGCCGCGGAGCGGTCTACGATGCTCGCCGCCATCGAACGCCTGCAACCGAATTTGACAGCTTTGGCAGAGGATCGATCTGCCGCGGTGGCCAGCGCGACTGTGGGCGCGAGCGTCGCCCCCGCGGCGAAATCTCCCTGTTGGAAGTGCGGAAATAATCTTGTGGCCGAGGAACAGTTTTGCGGCAAGTGTGGCGCTCCCCGCGCTGGAGAAAGCGAACCAGCTGACATGCAGAGCAAGCTTGCTTCCGCATGGCACATCCAGCAGGCCAGCCACCCGGCCTCGACGGTAACTCCTCGCAATGGAACTTCTCCAGTCAGGGGGACGATGCCTTCGAAAGTCACCCATAAGCAGGGCCGCGAGCCGGAACCTGACCAGAACCAAGCCTTGCCGGAGCCGTTTTCTCTGCCGGAGTTGGAAGAGAGTACACCTTGGTCCGAGCCGTCGTTTCCTGCGCAAGCGAACAGAGATGCGATGGCGGCGTCCGCGGCATCCGAGTCACTCGACGATGACGACAGCGAGGCCGCTTCAACCGCCCTCGTGAAGCCGCAATCGGAGGATGTTGTCTGGAGTTCCGCAGCCAAGGCGCGGGACTTCCTGGAGTCGCTGTCCGGTACGAGCAAACCGGGCGCTTTGGCCCGTTTTTGGCGTTCCCGCCGGGGCGATTTTTATCTTGCGGTCGCCCTCATCCTGGTGGCGGCGGTGATTCGCTGGGGCATCTGGTCCAACCACTCGGTCGGGGCCACGGGGCGTGGCGCCGCAATTTCGGCAAGCGCAAATCACAAATCACCAGCCCCGGATGCCGACCTTTCCCTGTTCGACAAACTCCTGATCAGCCTCGGCCTGGCCGAAGCCCCCGAGTCTCCGGAACAGAAGGGCAATCCCGACATCCAGGTGTGGGTCGACTTGCAAACTGCTTTGTATTACTGCCCCGGTTCCGATCTCTACGGCAAGACGCCGAAAGGCAAACTCACCAGCCAGCGCGACGCGCAGTTGGACCAGTTCGAACCCGCCTTTCGCAAGGTCTGCGACTGACCCAGCGGGGCCGCGGCGGAACACATTTGACAACCTTCTTTCGCGGTAGTGCAATCATAGCTAAGCCCCTTCGACGGAGAGTGCCAGTGCCGCGCCCCACGAACGAGACCGACGCGAATACATTGCCGGATCCTGAGCTGAATCCCCTGCTGAATCCTCTACTGGCGGCGCACATGGGACGATGGGCGGAAGTGTATTTTACCAACCCGCCCGAAAAGCGTGGCCAGGCGATCGCGGAGTTGCTTCGGGAGCTGGAGAATATTTCGCCTCCGGAATCGGCTTCGGTTGAAGTCATGCAAGAGAGCGTGCCACAGAAATCTCAGGCCGCAGAAATAGCGGACTCAGTTCCGGCCACGGTGGAGACCTCCCTCACTTGCGGTGCTTGCGGGCACAACAATGCGGCAGGGCAAAGATTCTGTGGAATGTGCGGCTCTCCATTGCAAGGCTCGCCTCAGGCACACGTAGAGCAAGCCGCGGAAGCCGCTCCGATTACAGGAACCAGTTGGGTTGAGCCCGAATCTTTTTTCGACGACAGCCCGGTTGAGTACGCGACGGAGCCTACTCCTGGTTCCACCCCCGCTATAGAACGGCCCGCGACACAGCACCGGATGTGGCCACTTCCCGAGGAGAGTATTCCTCGATTCGCAGTGGAACCCGAGCCTGTTCCCTATCGGTACCGGCTTTACATCGGGGTGGTGCTCGCCATCCTTCTCGCCGTATTGATTTACATGGCGTGGCGTGGCACCGAAGCTTTTTCGGGTGCGGCAACTCCCCAGTCCAGCCCGTCAAAAGCCACCACACCTTTACCCACTGCACCGGCGAACTCCGAGCAGCCGCCGAGCCCGGCGAAAAGCAACCTGCCGGGAAAAAATCCACCAGCTTCGCAGACGCAAAGCCAAAGTCAACCCGATGCGACCGCGCAAAAAGAGCAGGTTGCCGACGCGCCCCGAATCGTCCCGATAACTGCAAGCTCCCTTCCTCCTGCCGTTGCTGAAGCAAGCGGAGCCGAGGACCTGGCCATGGCGGAGATGTATTTGAACGGGAGCGCAGGCATGCAACGCGATAGCAAAGAAGCGGCGCAGTGGTTGTGGAAGGCTGTGAGAAAGCAAAACCTTGCGGCGACCATGGAATTGTCAGATTTATATCTGCGGGGAGATGGAGTAGCGAAGAATTGCGACCAGGCGCGAGTGCTGCTGGACGCGGCCGCAAGAAAGGGCGCCACGGCTGCCGCCGAGCGCCTCCGAAACCTGCGGGCCTTCGGATGTGAGTGAGAGGCAAGTACGGGAGATCATCCTGATCTCCTCAGCGAGCCTTAACACGGCGCCAACCGCTATGCGACTCAGGCCGGGAGTTCCGGCTTTTCCCTGCGCGATTCATACCAGAGCGCAAGTTCCACCCGATTCCACAGTCCGAGCTTGTCGTAGATGACGCGAAGATAATTCTTTACCACGTGTTCGGTAGTGCCGATGGCATGAGCTACGTCGCGATTCTTCAAGCCCTGGGCGACAAGCTCGATGACACGGTTTTCGCGCTCACTGGGGATGCGGGTTCCATAACGTTCGTTTGCAAACACGATTGCCTCCGGTACAACAGGGTCGCGAGTTTTACTCGCTTGATTCCGCCGGTGATTCCGAAACGGAGAAACAGCCGGTTGAAATGAGCCTTCACGGTTCTGCGGGCCATCTTGAGCTGGCTGGCAATTTCTGCATTGTCACAGCCTTGCAAAAGCAGTTCGACGATTTGCTGTTCGCGCGGTCCTAGTCGAACGGACTGCTCCATCATCACGACCCCCTGGGTATGGATTCGCCCCCGCCAAAGAACTGTCAGCAGGCAGATTGGCTTATTTCCATATTGCGTAGCATCCACAATGCCATTTTGAGACGGAATTGGCTGTGACCAAAGAACAGCCATTTCCACAGGCACCTGCAGGGACTGTGGCTCTCTTCCAAAATGCGGAAGCGCCCCCCAACCCGGGTCAAAGGAAGGCCCGGGCGCCCCCGGAAAAGACGCAAAACGCGGAAAAGGCGCGTAAAATCTGCGTAATCCGATCCCGCAAGAAGGTAAGAAACCGAATACGACCGCTGCGGTGTACTGGCAGATAGCCGGTCACATTCCCAAAGCTCAAGCCGGAGAGGCGGAGAATGTCCCCTCCGGCCCGAACAGCAGGCGGTTTCGACGTCGGATGCTCAGGTGAATGCCCTAGGTGGAAATTGCCATGAGTACAAGAGTGCCCTGAACTATTTACATGACCCACCCGAGTGCCACGCGGAGTTAGCTCAGTGTGAATGCACGCCGGAAGCCAACTTCCTCAGGTTCTAAACTGTATGAGTCTGTCGCGCGTGCGGCGCCGTCGACAGGGTTTTTGGCAGAATTAACACACTGTTAACACCGCCGTGGACCGTGGCGTAATACACTCGGGCCGATTGCTTGTCCCGGCACAGTCGGCTTCCGGGACGCTTCATACCCGCGAGGAGATCGTCATGGTTCGATCTGTCAGCGCCGCGCTTACGCTGTCACTGTGTATCCTGCTGTCCGCGTCCTTTGCTCACGCGAATTCGGTTGACCTTCTAACTTTCGCGGGGCTGAAGGATGGTCAAGCGGTGGGAAATTTCTATAACGGCGCGGGCGTTGCGGGCACGCCGAATTACGGGGTGACCTTTTCTTCCAACTTCATTGGACTCCGCCCGTCAACTTTGGGTGGATCAGGCGCCCTTCCTGCCGACCCGCTATCGACGCCCTACATCTACATCAACAGCAGCACGTTGCCGGGCATCATGAATGTTGCGGGCGGATTCAGTTCCGGGCTCAACTTTTTCTATGTGGCGCTCTCGAACGAAACCATCACGGTCTGGAGCGGGGCCAATGGCACCGGAACCGTCCTCGCCAGCATGACACTTTCCGCTTCCTGCACGGGATCGCCGAGCAACTGCATATGGTTTGACACTGGACTCAGTTTCTCCGGCACGGCACAATCAGTCACTTTTTCCGGACCCGGTAATGGGATCGGCATCTCCGCCATCACCCTGGGCCAGAGCACAACGGCGGTTCCGGAGCCGTCCCCGATTTACCTGCTAGGAACCGGATTGTTGTGCATCGGAACCTACCAACTCCGACGTTTCATCCGCGTATAGACTCTGCCGCCTTTTCCCAAACAACAACGGCCGCCTTCGCAGGCGGCCGTTGCAGGAACGACCCCGGGCATGCCAAATCAAACTCAAGGCTTGTACACGATCGACCCAAACGTCCCAGCCAAGTTATTGCTTGGGCCGGCTGTGAAGAAGAGTTCGCTGATGCCGCCGTTGTTTGACGTTCCGCCGCCAAACGTAATTCCCCAGAGCTGGTCAATATGGATCGGTTTGCCGCTGGTGTCCTTGAGCACACTCACAAACTGACCCGTGATGGCATTGAACGCGTTAATGACCCCGACCCCGTTGAGATTGTTCGAGATCAGCAGAGTATTGCTCAATGGTCCAAAGGTAGGTGGGGCCGCGGCGAAACCCCAGGGCTGATTCAGTTGCCGGGCCTGCGTCAGGCGTTTCAGGAAGGTTCCACTTTCGCTGAAGATGTCAATGTACCCACCTGTCCCGCCGGAAGAATTGGCAAACGACACGTAGACCAGGCCATCAAGGTCCTGGATGCCGAACACCGCGAAGCCGGCGGGAACAGTGGCGTCGGTGAACGAAGTCACCAGATTAAAATTTGCGTCATACATGTCCACTTTGTTGTTCCAGTTGTCGGCGGCAAACAGAAAATTTCCCGACGGATTGCTGGTGATCGCCAGTCCGGTGTAAATCGCGCCTGAACTCGAGTTGTTTACCGCGATGATCGCCTGGTTGGGATTGGATTGCGGCGCCCATCCACTGATGGTTCCATCGAGGGTGGCAAACAGGAAGATCGATGCCCAACCCTGCACCTGGAACTCCTGCGATCCGTTGAAGACAATTCCGGTGGGTGAGCCCGGACCGTCGCCGCTTGCCGGAACCAGCACTTGCAGACCCTGCTTGACTCCTTCGCTGTTATAGAGTGTCGACCAGCCCGAGCCTTCATCACTGATCCAGAATGGCCCGCCTGGCCCGTACGCCAGACCCCACGCATTCACCAGCAGAGGGTCGGTGTGCTTCGCTACTCCAACCTGGTTCGAAACTAAGTTCGTAAGCTGATATTGCGCCCGAGCCGCGTTGGGAACGAACATCAACGCCAAGCCGAGGCAAGCGGTGAAAGCAATCCTGTGACGCTGCATACAATTTCTCCTTTTTCCGCATGGTCAGAGGCAGGGGCGGGGTCAGTAACCAAGCTCGAAGCCGGCTTGAACCGCAGTTTCTCTGGCCGCTGCTAGGGAATGCTAGGACCGCGGGAGGTGGGGTTTGTCACCCCAATGTCATGAGTTTGTACAATTCCTGCCACTTGCCGGGATGGGAGTCAAATCCGAATATTTTGATCCATTCGGAATCGCGCAGTTTTCTGCCGCTCTTGGGACAAGGAACCACGCCTCGAGTAACCTAACCCCGCCTGCCAGAACAGAAATTGTTCTACACTGTTGCCTGCGCGATGAAATCTTCGTTGTCACGAAGCTTTCGGAACTTATAGCAAGCCCGATACTGAATGGAAAATTCCTCGAATGCCGGGTCGATCGCGGTGGGGATCTCTCAATGATCCGGCTGCTGAGCGTGGTTGGGGCGCGTCCCAACTTCATGAAGGTCGCGCCTATCATCGACGAGCTGAAGAAATTTCCAGACCTTCAACACTGTCTGGTTCACTCCGGACAGCACTATGACGAACTTCTCTCCGGCAACTTCTTCGCCGATCTGGGTCTGCCCAAGCCGGATGTGAATCTGGAAGCCGGTTCCGGCAGCCACGCCGTACAGACCGCGGAAATCATGAAGCGGATCGAACCCGTCTTGCTGGATTACAAACCACAGATGGTGCTGGTTGTGGGCGACGTGAATTCTACGATCGCCGCAGCGCTCACCGCGGTCAAGCTGGGAATCGGCGTGGCCCACGTTGAAGCTGGATTGCGCAGCTTCGACATGACCATGCCTGAAGAAATCAACCGGAAGCTCACGGACGCGATCTCCGATCTACTTTTTGTGACTGAGCAAAGTGGAGTTGAAAATCTAAAACGTGAAGGCGTGCCGCCGGAGAAGATCTTCCTGGTCGGCAACGTGATGATCGACTGCCTGCTCCGTCACCGCGAACTGGCTGCGAGATCGCCGATTCTCGACCAGGTTGGGGTGCGTCAAAACGGCTCTGGGTGCAGCCCCTATGGCGTCCTCACTTTGCATCGACCCTCCAACGTGGACGATCCTGAAATTCTGCAAGGGATTCTCAGCGCGGTCGGCACCCTGGCCGCCGAGCTTCCGATATTCTTCCCCGTTCATCCTCGTACTCGGAAGAATATCGAAGGTTTTGGGTTGATGCGATACCTGGCCAAAGCGGCCGGAAAACGTGACACCGGAATCATTCCCCTGGATCCACTTGGATATCTCGATTTCCTCGCGCTCAACGACCGGGCACGCATTGTGCTCACCGACTCTGGCGGAGTACAGGAGGAAACTACCGTGCTCGGCGTGCCGTGCCTGACGCTGCGTGAGAACACAGAACGGCCCGCGACCGTGGAGCACGGCTCGAATCAAGTGGTCGGCATGGATCCCGATCGCATTCTCGCGGCCGCTCGATCCATTCTGCAGAATCCTGCGCGCCCGTCCCGCCGGCCTGCACTTTGGGACGGCAAAGCCGCTCCCAGGATTGTGGCAATCCTCCGCGAACATCTCCAGCGCGAGGGTCGTGCTTAATACAGCTGTTCGCGATTGCCGGCCGTAGCAAATGCGCGAGGGCGCAGAATTTCCGTGACTTGGGCGGAACCCTCTCTTGCCCACTGTAATGCCTACTTTAATCCCGCCTGTGATGCCTGCACCGCGCAGCCGCCCGGTGTTACGGCGCTGCCGCAGATCTGATCGCTCAGGGTGGAGAAGTAAATCTGAGAAGCTCCTGCCAAGGTCCCCGAGCCCACCGTGTTGTCGATGATCATGCCGCTTGTGCCTCCGGCCGCGGGCATGGCGGCCGTCGCGATCGCGCCCACGTTTGTCCAGGTTATGGTGCCGTCGGGGGTAGTGCCGCCGGCCACCGCATTAAATGACGGAATCGTTCCGCCGGAAAGATCAGTCCCCTTGCTTGTGACCAACTCAATGTTGCCGGCCGGGTCGAGTATTTCATAACCCTTGGTGTGATGACCGGCCGTCCAGGTGGGCGGGGTGAAGGCGGACGCCGGTCCCTGATTTAGCCAGGTCACCGTGCCGTCGGTCGTGGTCTTACCCACCAGGTTACTCCAGCCGGGGGCCGTAGCACCCGACGTGCCAGCCACGCTTACGACCTGAATTTGAAGGTGGTTGTCCAAAACCTCCTGGCCCACCGTGTATGCGGTCGAGGGCAGCCAAGGCGTGTCCTTGAAATTAAAGATGCAGCCGCCAGAAGAGCACGCCGAAGACACCCCGCCGTTTTGCGCACTGGCAAAGATCCACTCGGTCGCACCCCCGGAAGCGTTGGGGTTCATCACATCCGTCACGGGAGAGCACGGCGTAGAGACGTTGGATAGAACTGGCCCCAGGGCGCCGACGGCGTTCATTGCACCCGCCACTATGGAAACCTGGTAGAAGGTCGGTGGGCCTCCAGTATTGCCGCACACATAAAGATTTCCTGTGGCATTCACGGAGTTTTGGTAAGTACTGTCAAGAGCGCCAATGTAGAGGGGACTGGGCGCCGCAGGAGCGACGGTGCTAGCTCCGACCTCCGCTTCCGGCGGAATAGTCGCGGCAGTGAAAGTAGTGGGCAACTGGAAAACGGCGCTGCAGTCGGCTCCGCTGCTGCAACCCGCGTTGCCGTCGCTGGGCGCGAATACGTATACCAATCCAGCCGTGGAGTCGACGACCGGGCCCTGTACGATGCCGGGACCCCCGTCGTTCAGGGTGGAGAAATCCAACTGGACTGACTGCGTGACACCGGCCGATGGCGTTACCAGATACAAGAACCCGCCCTTGTCCGCCACAAACACGTTTCCTGAAGTGTAATCGTGAACTGGGCTGGTGAGAGCGGGAGTGAGGGAACCGGCGTTCACCTGCACAGGCCATCCTCCAGTTCCCACTTCCGCGGGAACGCCATTGAATACTGGCGAGAATTTATGGAGCCAGCCGGCGTCATCGCCCACGTAGGCGGTGTCGTTCGAAAAATCGTAGAAGACGGAAGATTGGGAATCGGGCTCGAGCGTGCCCGCATCGTCGAAGGGGAAGCCAGTCTTGCAGGGCGCGCTACAGGTCGGGTAAGAGGCATGAGACACCTGGGTAAGAGTAAGTGGGCTGGTGATGCTTTCGGTGGCCGACGCAACCCATTTCACCAGGACCAGGATCCCATGTCCCGACCCATTCTGATGCACAAACGCCACTTGCGTACCATCGCGCGAGAACACCGGAGAGGTCAGGACCCTGCCGCCGGTGTTGTAGGCCCAATAGACGGACGGCACCGTACCGGTGCAACTGGAATAGAGGTTGTTGTAGGCGACGATGCTGGCTTGGGCGCCCGATCCCACAAGGCCCGTGCTGTAGACGGCAAAATCGGTGGCGCAACTGGCCCGCGAGAGATTGAAAGAGTACTTTGCCGGATAGTTTCCAGCGCCCACCGTCGCGCCGCTGCCCATGTCCTCCGACCAATCGCCAGCGAGAATTCGATTCAGAGCGGAGAGCGAGGCGTCCGAGCCAGAGTCAAAGCCGGAGGCCGGGCCGTCGCTCTCCACTGCCGGCGTCCTCAATGACTGGCGCTCCAGCTGCTGCCAATAGCGCGCGTCCCGCTGTACGCGCCGGGCCTGTTCCTCCGTGGCAGGTCTGGAGAAAATCAGATGGTGGTGACTCCAGTCGGTAGGCACACCGGCGGCTGCCTCCGAATTGGAGGAAGTCTGCGCCAGCAAGACTGGAGACAAGGTTAGCGCTGCGAGAATTGAGATACCCAACCTCAGGAAATGCTGCTGGTTTCTTCTCATTTTTCTCCCTGATGCTTGAAGGCCCGGGCAACAACCGAAACATACGGTCGACACCAAAACCCTACGCCCGTCTGCACTTACACACTTGGCTGGCTTATTGGAAAATCATCATACACCCGCGCGTTTTGAGGAAATCCTGAAAATTTCGCGGAGCCGGAGCAGATTTCCACAGGCACCTGCACTGCCGGCCGACAAACAGCGCAACGGGACAAGCGAATCCTCCCGGCTGCGGCAGTTCCTCGAAAAGGTTTGGAACACGAATAGCACTCCTGGCGACGGGCAAAACCTTGCTTCAACAAAAGAGCACTCGAACTTCGATTTGCACCATACTTTTTCGCTACACTACGTGCAAACAATTACACTAAATTCACAACAATGAAACTTTCCGTCGTCATGCCGGTGTACAACGAACGTGCCACGCTGCGGCAAGTGGTTGAAAGGGTGCTTGCCCTTCCGCTGGAGATCGAACTGATTTGCGTGGACGACGGATCCACTGACAGCTCGCGCGAGATCCTGGCACAATTGCAGTCTGAGTGTCCTCAGATTCGAATTCTGCTTCAGCCTAAGAACATGGGGAAGGGCGCGGCCCTGCACCGCGGCATTCGGGAGGCTACCGGGGACTTCGTCATCATCCAGGACGCTGACCTTGAGTATGATCCGGCAGAGTATACGGTGCTGCTGGAGCCGCTGATCGAAGGGCGCGCCGACGTGGTCTACGGCTCGCGCTTCCTTTCCGCCCGCCCACATCGCGTGCTTTATTTCTGGCATTCGGTGGGCAACTGGATTCTCACTCTGCTTTCCAACGCCCTTACCGACATCAACCTCAGCGACATGGAGACCTGTTACAAAGCTTTCCGGCGTGAGGTCATCCAATCCATTCCTTTGCAAGAGAAGCGTTTCGGATTCGAACCTGAAATCACGGTGAAGATTGCCAAGCGCAAGCTGCGCATCTACGAAGTCGGCATCAGCTACTGGGGCCGTACCTATGAAGAGGGCAAGAAAATCCAGTGGAAGGATGGGGTGCGAGCGCTCTGGTGTCTGGTCAAGTATTGCATCACCGAACCCGCGGTTGCCCACCAGAAAGCGGCCACGCCGGCTGACAGCACCGCGCGAGCGCATGGCACAGCACCGGACAAGTTACCGCCCTTGAACTAGAGGATCGACAACACCACTGCCTAATTCTTTTTCGTAACGCGTGGGGTGCTCGAACTCTTGGAATTGGCGGCAGGCGTCGTAGCCTTCAAGCCACCAGCAGGCTTCTGGTACTTGAAGTTAATTCCCGAGCCTCCGCGAGAGGACTCGGGCAGCGCAGTGCCCTTGGCCGCTCCTTTGCTGCCATTGCTACTGCCTTTCTCGGAACCCCCGGCCTTGATATTGGCCCGCTCCAAGTGGCTGAGTTCTGCGTTCTCTTTTTGAGTACTCTTCGACCCGCTTGGCACCACGGTAGATGACTTGCGTTGCGGGGGCATGGTGGATTTCGGAGTCAGTGGTTGGGTCGCGGTCTGGAGAGGATCCTTACTTGACTTGGCGGAAGATGAGCGCACCTGCGAGTTCTGGGCCGTCGCCAAACTGATGCTGGCTGCCAGGGTCACGAATAAACATATGATTCTGTACTTCATCATGAGAAATCTCCCGTTCGGGCAAGCCGCTTCCGCCAGTTCTAATAATTAGAACACGTTTCCGGTCGCGTTGTTGCCCGGAGGGTAATCCGAACCGGTTACGTCTGGGTGTACGGAAGCTGGACTGCCGGCCGAACGGAACGCGGGATGCATGCACAGGATGGTATTCTGAAAACGATAAGTCGCTTGGTTCATCCTCGTTTTAGTACGCTCGGTCAAGGATGGTTAGCACCCCGAACCGCTATTACCGAATTTCTTCCGCCGATCATGCTCCTCTTCGGATAGGCCTGCTGCTGGATTCCCGCACCGAGATTTCCGCCTTTGCGGCAAGCATTATCGAAGACATCAAGGCCAGCAATTTCGCCAGGATCGAGTTGCTGGTGGTTAAGAACTCTGCACCGAGCGCGGCGCCGGCCAGGCCCCCAGACTCGCCCGTTCTCAGGCTTCTGCGGCGCCTGTCGAATCGGAAGCTGAGAAAACACTTGCTGTACGATCTTTACCTGCGCCTCGACAAGCGGATGAAGCCGGCCAACGACCCGGTCGCGAGAGTCGATTGCAAGGATCTGCTCTCCGGGGTAGATACCCTCGACGTGGAACCGCTGGCGACGAAGTTTGTTCATCGCTTCCCCAGCGAGGCCCTGGAGAAGATTCGGTCCAAGAATCTCGATGTCCTGATTCGATTCGGCTTCAATATTCTCCAAGGTGACATCTTGAAGGCGGCCCGCTATGGCGTTTGGTCCTATCACCACGGAGATAATGAGTTCTATCGTGGCGGCCCTGCGCACTTCTGGGAATTGCAGGAAGGCTCTCCGCTGTCTGGCGTAATTTTGCAGGTTCTCACCGAAGAACTGGACGGCGGACTGGTGCTCTGCAAGTCCCTGTTCGCTACTGAGCGCACGCTAAGTGTTTCCCGGAATCGCTACACACCTTACTGGGGATCGTCCGACCTGATGATCCGGAAATTGAATGAGCTGCACCGGTTCGGTTGGAATTACTTGCTCGAAAGGGCGATTCCGCCCGCTCCGTACCAAGGGAAACGCGCTCCCTACAAGGCTCCCGCGAACCGTGATGTGCTCACCTGGCTTGGTCCAATTCTCCTGAAGAAGGCGATCTCGTATCCATTTCGCAAGGAAACTGTGCAGCATTGGAGAATCGCCTGCCGGGTGAACGGGAAGGGGCTGCCGGACGCGGACGCGGATTCTGATTTCTCCGGCTTTCGATGGATTGATCCTCCCAGAGGTCACTTTTGGGCCGATCCATTTGCCTTTGAACACGAGGGTAAATGCTGGGCCTTTTTCGAAGACTATTCCTATCAAGAGAAACGGGCAGGCATCGCGTGCGCGGAAGTCTCACCCCAAGGGGAGTTGGGGCCGCCGATGCTCTGCCTTGACCGTCCAGGCCATCACTATTCTTATCCCCACGTCTTTCGGGCTGGATCCGCAATTTTTATGGTTCCCGAGTCCTGCGATTCCAGTTCAGTTGATCTTTTTCGATGCCGGCAGTTCCCCAACGACTGGGTTCGGGAAGCAACACTGTTGCAAGGCAAGTTTGTCGACACCACAATCTGGGAGCATGACGGGCTGTGGTGGCTTGCCACGACCAGCGCCGAGCCAAGTGCGCGCGCTGGTTCTCTGTTGCTGTTCTATTCGACATCGCTCCCTGGGGACTGGCATTTTCATCCGGGGAACCCGATCTCCACCGACATCCGCAGCAACCGCGGTGCCGGCCGGGTCTTTCGCAGTCACACTCGCCTGATCCGACCCAGCCAGAGCTGTGCTCCTTCCTATGGCTACAGCGTCGCGTTCAATGAGATCACAGAGCTGTCTACGCAGCGATATTCCGAACGGCTTCTAAGAACCATCACTCCCGAACATTGGGAAGGACTTACTGGCATCCACACCTACACCTGCGCCGGCAATGTGGAATTGATCGACGGCCGCACTCCGGCAGCGCTGAAGCGCGTGCAACTCTTGGGCACATAGCGTCAGCCGCCATACCCCGGATTGCATCTCCCCTTGGGCTTATTTGGGCCGCCCGATATTATGGGCGAGAGGCAGCCGGGACTGCCGAAAGGCTTGCGTCAGGCCAATGAGCCAGAGCATGAACATCACGGGGTTAGGCTTCCAGATCGAGGCGTCCCTCGCACTGCCTGCGGACGAAGTGCAACTCTGGCGAGTCGATCTGGAGGCGATCCGTGCCGACGAATCCCGCTGGCAAAACGTGCTCTCCTCCGACGAACTGACGCGCGCGGCCCGCTTTCGCTCTGCGGGCGACCGGCAACGTTTTATGGCAACACGGGCCCTGTTGAGAGCAATCCTGGCGGGCTATCTCGCAACCGATCCGAAAGGCTTGAGCTTCGCCTACTCCAAGAAAGAAAAACCGTTTCTGGGGCCAGCGCATGCGAGTAGCGAAATCATGTTCAACGTTTCCCACTCCGGAGGAATCGCATTGCTTGCCTTTGCGCGCGGGCGAGAAGTCGGTGTCGATGTCGAACAAGTGCGCCGCGATTTCGACCTGGAGGCCATCGCCCGGCGATTCTTTTCGGCAGGCGAGCAAAAACAGCTCGCCTCTCTACCCTCTGAAGACAGGGCGGATGCCTTCTTCCGCTGCTGGACACGCAAGGAGGCCTACATCAAAGCAACCGGGGACGGCCTGTCTCTCCCTTTGAGCCAGTTCGACGTGTCTCTCGGAGCCGGGGAAAGCAATGCCCTGCTGGCGACGCGGCCCGATGATTTGGAAGCCGGACGTTGGCGTCTGCAAGAAGTACCAGCGGGCGTGGGATATGTTGCCGCTGTCTGCGTCCGTGGTGAGGGCTGGAAACTGAATGACTGGCTGGGAGGCGGGCACAGCCTGGGTCGGTGATCCGGATCTTCGCACGCACACAGGACGAGTTGCAAGCACCTGCCTGAAGTGCGCGGTGGAACTTGCCTTAGCCATTGCCGCAACTCTTTTCACACTTCAGTCCTACGGGTACGATCGCAACCCGTTGTTCCCCGAGAAAACATTTACTTTCATCTGCTTACGCAGGTGAAGTTTGGAGCTGTAGGCCTGGGAATTGCTGGGAGTTTAGGTTACACGCAGAGTGAAATCCAGCTTTCTTACGGTCGCCCGGAAGTGTTACTCTAGGAGGTAACGTTTCGGGGTTTTCCTCTCCCAATAGAATCTGCAAACGGTTTTCCCCGGCCCTGATGAAGTCTGGGAAGAAATCCAAGCAAAGACGATAAGCATAGTAGACAATCTAAGAGAAACCCAGGAGGCTTAGGACTTGACAGCCGCAACCAGCCATCTCATTCCGCCGCACGGCGGAGAACTTATTCAACTCATTGCCCAACCCGAAAGAATTGCCGAACTGAAATCCCATTCCAAAGAGTGGCCCTCGTGGGACCTGACTGGCCGCCAACTTTGCGATCTCGAGTTGTTGCTCACCGGCGGATTTTCTCCGCTCCGCGGCTTCATGACCCGCGCCGATTATGAAGGCGTCTGCCACAACATGCGACTGGCCAACGGAACGCTCTGGCCCATGCCCATCACTTTGGATGTAACCGAAGAATTTGCCAAGAAGCTGACGCCGGGCACCAGTAAAGTCGCGCTGCGCGATCCCGAAGGCGTGATGCTTGCCGTATTGAATGTCGAAGACGTGTGGCAGGCCGACCGCAAGGCGGAGGCCAAGGCAGTTTTCAACAGCACCAGCGCCGCCCATCCGGGCGCCGATTACGCCATCAACAAGGCGAATCCCTGGTACGTCGGAGGGAAGTTAGAAGGAACTCAGATTCCGTCCCACTATGATTTTCGTGCGCTGCGTCTGACCCCGGCCGAAGTGCGCGCCGAGTTTGCCCGCGTGGGCTGGCGGCGAGTGGTCGCCTTCCAGACTCGTAATCCCATGCACCGCGCCCACGTTGAACTTGCGTTCCGCGCTGCCAAGCAAGTCGAAGCCAACCTGCTGATTAATCCGGTAGTGGGCATGACCAAGCCTGGCGATGTGGATTACTTCACGCGCGTGCGCTGCTATCAACTGCTGCTTTCGAAGTTCCCGCAGGCCACCGCGAAGCTCTCGTTGCTGCCGCTCGCCATGCGCATGGGCGGACCGCGCGAGGCCATCTGGCACGCGCTGATCCGCAAGAATCATGGCGTCACGCACTTCATCGTGGGCCGCGATCACGCCGGTCCGGGCAAGGACGAGAACGGCAAGCCCTTCTACGGCCCGTATGAGGCGCAGGAGGTCTTCAAGAAGCACGAGGCCGACATCGGCGTCACCATGGTGCCTTTCAACATGATGGTCTACCTCGAGGATCAGGACAAATATGTTCCCGATGACGAGGTCAAGAAGGGCGATCGTGTGCTGAACATCTCGGGCACGGAACTTCGCCAGCGTCTGAACGAAGGGCGCGAGATTCCCGCATGGTTTACTTATCCCGAAGTGGTGGCCGAACTGCGCCGCAGTTTCCCGCCTCGTCACAAGCAAGGCGTGACCATCTTCTTCACCGGACTTTCCGGTTCCGGCAAGTCGACCATCGCCAATGTGCTGATGACGAAGTTCCTGGAAATGGGCGGGCGTCCGGCCACCATGCTGGACGGTGACCTGGTCCGCAAGAATCTGTCTTCCGAACTCGGCTTCTCCAAAGAGCACCGGGACATCAACATCCGGCGCATCGGCTACGTGGCGTCGGAAATCACCAAGAACGGTGGCATTGCGATTTGCGCGCCCATCGCGCCTTACGACGCAACGCGTAAGTATGTAAGGCAACTGATTGAGCCCTACGGCGGGTTCATTCTGGTGCACATCGCCACCTCCGTGGAAGTCTGCGAACAACGCGACCGCAAGGGCCTGTACGCCAAGGCGCGCGCGGGAATTCTCAAAGAGTTCACCGGCATCTCGGATCCCTATGAAGTTCCGGCCGATGCCGAAGTCACCATCAACACCGGCGAACTGTCCGCTGAAGAGGCGGCGCAGGAAATCTTCCTGCACCTGGAAAGGGAAGGTTTCATCGGAACGGCTGCAGAGTCGGTCTAGGCGGCCGAAACCCGTACTGTCATGGATCTGCTGATCAAGATTCTGGTGGGTTTTGGAGTCGGAACCCTTATTGGAATGACGGGGGTCGGGGGCGGCGTTCTGCTGCTCCCGATCCTCATCTTCGGTTTGCACGTGCCTGCGATCCGTGCCGTTGGATCGGACGCGCTCTTCAACTTCGTGACCAAGATCGGCGCCAGTATTGTCCATCTGCGCAAGGGCACGGTCCGGCGCAAGGTAGTCTTGGCGCTGATCATCGGCAGCGCTCCGGGATCTTATCTGGGCGTAAGCTTCCTGGTTCACCTGCGAAATGTCTACGGCAACGGCGTCAATCACTTCATCACCATTGCCGTCGGAGTGCTGTTGATTTGCATTCCGACCTTCCTGTTCTTCCAGAAGAAAATCGAGGACCGGGCAGCGGCGAAGCCGCACACCATAAAATCGTTCGTGTGGATGTCGCTCATCGGCCTGGTGGCGGGTTTTTTGGTGGGTATCACTTCGGTCGGCTCTGGCAGCATCGTCATGATGATGCTATTGCTCTTTTACAGTTTCCAGCCGAAGGTCATGGTGGGCACCGACATCGTGCACGCCTTGCTGCTCACCGGCGTCACCAGCCTGCTCCATTTTCGCGCGCACAATGTTGATGTTCACCTGGTCGGAGCGCTCGTGATGGGCTCGATACCGGGAGGACTTTTGGGTTCTTACCTGAGTACGCGGGTTCCGGTTCCGTGGCTCCGGCGCATCTTGTGCGCGGTGTTGCTGGCGACGGGCGCGCGCATGCTGATGTCTTGAAAAACAGTTCTCAGTTCTCAGTTCTCAGTAAACGCCCATGATAGAAACTGAGCACTGTGAGAGAACTAAGTTTAAGGGAGAATATGCACTCAAATTCTTACGCTCAAATACTGGAACGCATTCACGCCGCGCTGCAGGCTTCTCGCGCGGTCTTCGCCCGCTTCACTCCGGGAGCGATTGAAACGGAATACAAGATCGGACACGATCCCGTGACAGAAGCGGATCGCGCTCTCGATGCCGTGCTGCGCAAGGAACTGCTGCGCGAGGGTGAAGGCTGGCTCTCCGAAGAAAGCGTGGACGATCCAGTTCGTCTACAGCGCTCGCGGGTTTGGGTGGTCGATCCGCTCGACGGCACGCGTGAATTCGTCAAGGGAATCCCGGAGTTTTGTGTTTCGATCGGGTTCGTTGAGGATGGCCGTCCAGTGGCTGGCGGAATCTACAATCCAGCCACCGACGAAACGTTCCTGGGATCGATCGATTCCGGTGTTACCTACAACGGCAAGCCTGCGCAGCCCAGCCAGCGCAAAAGTCTAGACGGCGCCCTGGTTCTCGCCAGCCGTAGCGAAGTCAAGCGCGGCGAATGGAAGCCGTTTGAGAACGCTGCTTTCAAGATCCGCCCCATGGGTTCGGTAGCCTACAAGCTTGCCTTGGTCTCGGCGGGACTGGCGGATGCTACGTTTACGCTGACTCCCAAGAACGAATGGGATGTTGCCGCGGGAGCTTCTTTGGTGCTGAGCGCTGGAGGGTTTGTCAGCACTCTGGAGAACATGCCCTTACGTTGCAATAACAAGGATCCGTTACTTTCCGGCCTGCTGGCCTCAGGTGCATACTTGCGAGAAGAGCTTCTTGCTGCGACTGGCGAGCATATCGAACCTGCGATTCTGAAATCCGGCCAGCGTAGCTGCTGACCACATCGCCGTCATAATGAAAACTTAGGTTACAGCGCACTGCAATGACAAGTGAAAAACAGCTGTTGCTGAATCGCATCCTGGAAAGAAGCTGGGAGTGGCACCTGGGGATCAATACTCGTGGGTACACTGCACGCGATCAACTTGGGCTGCGCAATGACGGCCTGGATTACTCCCCCGTCCCATTCCGTGCGTTCTTTCGAGCCATGAAACACGTGCCAGATGAGTTGCTTACAGGTACATTTCTGGATTACGGGGCAGGAAAGGGGCGAGCTCTGGTCCTGGCTGCACGCTACTACAAGTTTCGGCGAGTAGTGGGCGTTGAGATGAACGTCCAGTTGTGTCGGGAAGCGGCGCACAATTTGAAAAAACATGTAGCTGCAGGACGCGCCGAAGTCATCTGCACTGATGCCGCAACCTACCAGCCTCCATGCGACACAACTGTTTTCTTTCTCTTTAACCCATTTCTCGGTGAGACCATGAAAATGGTAGTCCACAATCTTCGTGAGTCATTGGTGGAGAGTCCCCGCCACGCTGCTCTCGTGGTCTGTAACGCACGCAACTTCATAGAAGCCACGGCTGGACAGGACTGGTTCACGGAACTGGCTGCGGGAAAGATGCCGCCGTCGCTAAGCTGGCGCGTTTTCGTTACTCGGCTTGGGATGCAACGCAAGTGATGGAGCTTGCTGTGCGGAAGGCGGTTCACTTCTCACGATGTATAAGTGCAGAACCAGAGAAATCGGGCCGGTGCTCACTTCTGACAAATTTCGCCGTCGCGTGGCTTGGCGTCGCACTCGGACTCCAGAGGCAAGGACCGGCCAGCGAAACCAAGGGAAAGACTTCCGTCAATTAGAAACCTGTCGATGATTAGCAAAACTCTACGTGTCTGGAGGTCGGCTGCGAAGCACGGTATTCCGCAATCTGGAACAATGGCAATCGTGCGAGCAAGCCCTCCTGATCGAACTCGACCCGGCGAGCGTTCCCCACAGACCAGACTATAAAGGGAATATATAGTAGTGGAAGCGCCTGCCGTCGGTGTTTGATATATTTGACAGCACAAAGTAAATGACGATGCAGATTCCGAAGACGATGAACGAAGATGATAAACGGACAAATGCTAGAACGAGCTTCGTCATTTTGCACGATTTTCCTTCTTCTGAAATAGAGAGGGCATGGCGCGATTGTTTGCGCAGGGTGGAATGTCCAGCGCACTATGATTCCCCAGAATTTTTCCGAGAGCCGTACTTGACGGGCAAAGACCGTTTTGCAATTCTAGCTGTGGATGGAGGCTTTGTCACAGGAGTTCTGACCGGACTTCACAAAGGGAATCAAGTCATATCGGGGCTGCAATCACGTCCCCAAATTTGCGTCGATGCAACCGCTGATACCCGAGTAGCAGTCGACAGCTTAGCGCGAGGCCTGCTAGCCGAAGCGGGTTCAGCAAAGCTGATAACCGTTTACACCTGGAGCTCACTGCAACTGCACGCGTTCGAGTCCTATTGCTTTCGTCGTAGAGAACTCGAAGGCGATGTCGTGCTGGATTTGGCGGAGGGCCCAGACGCCTTGTTCAAACAGCTTCATGCTAGCAGGCGGAAAAATATCCGTCACGGCACTCGCAGCGGGGTAGAAGTGTTCCCAGCTAAATCCCTAGAAGACGCCGAGGCGTTCTACCGGGTCCACACGACTTGGCATCAGACGAAGAGGAAGAAGATAACGACCCCACAAATTCCGTGGGCGGCGTTCTCGGGCCGTTTCTGTCAGAGCGGCAATTTTGTATTCATGTTGGCTCATTATTTGGGAAAAGTGATCGCAGGCATAACTTTGCGATTCTTTCCAGGGGGTCTGGTCGAATTTTCAAATCACAGTTCTCTGGACGAATTCCTGTACTTAAAGCCCAACGAGGTACTGCAATGGAGGTGTATTGAATGGGCTCACCGGGAGGGTTTCCGCCGCTGCTCATTGGGAGGAGCACATACCTTTCACAGGAGATTCGGCGGGACGGTTGTTCCGATCTTTCGCTATCGTTTTGACCGAACCTTGCTTCGTCGATATGATCGCTACGAAGCAACGCTTGACTCGATGAGAAATGGATTTGGTAAACTGCCCCGTCCTATACAGAGTGTTGTTCGTCGGATTGCGCGTACGGGGAGTCCATAGCCTAGTGAGTACATACTCCCGTGGACGCCCGTCATCAAGGCCCTCAAACCTCCACCTGCATTATTTGCTATCCATATCTTCTCCTCCCACCGGTTGTCAAAGGGAGAATTTGCCCCCTCGCACTGCAAGCGAGTGTAGAGCGGTTGTACCCCAGCGATTCGCATTGTGAGGAGCGTACTCTGCAGTGCCGCGGTAGCGGCGTCTTCCCGTTGCTCGTCAGACAATGAGTAGAGGGTGCGCGAGGCGCTACCGGGATCCGTAGGCAACCGCCTGCGAAAGAGCCGCGTACCCCCTTAAGTCGCTGCTGCAGTTGCTCCTTCAAAAGCTCTGGCAGGCGCGTTCCTGGCACGAGGTTCGTCATAAAGGCAACGCCGGCGTGAGTACGATCCACTGTCGCCAATGAACCGCAGTTCGCCAAGTTGCATGGCTTATGATAGAAAAATCGTGGAGGTTCTGCCGGTGCCCCACATCAGAACCCTCAAAGCGGATGTATGCGTAAGGTCGAAAAACTTCAGATCATCAAGAACGTCGGATCGAGTTGGTTCTCCCTCGGGGTCAATATCCTGGTTGGTGTTTTTCTTTCCCCGTTTATCCTGCACCGTCTGGGAGACACCGCATTTGGCATTTGGGTTCTAATTTTCTCCGTCACCGGCTATTACGGAATTTTCGACTTCGGCATCCGCTCTTCGATCATCCGTTACGTCTCGAAATACACGGCCACGCGCGATCTTGACGAGGTCAGCAGACTGATCAACACCGCTATGTTCACCTACACCTGCGTCGGCGCGCTGAGCATGTTGATCACGCTGGTGGGGTGCCAGTATGTGGACCGCTGGTTCCATATCGCACCCGGATTTCAATCCACCGCTCGCTGGCTGCTGCTGCTGGTAGGCGGCTCTGTAGCTCTGGGCTTCCCGCTGGGCATGTTCGGCGGCATGCTCGAGGGTCTGCAGAAGTTTTACATCCTGAACTGGACCAACATCGTTTCGAGCCTGGTGCGCGTCGTGTTGATCGTATTCTATCTGAACCGTGGGGCTGGACTGCTGACCGTAGCTCTGATTACGGTTGGCCTGCCTTTGCTGGCTTCGTTTGTTCGCGCTGCGGTGGCCCTGCGTTCCTTGCCGGTCAGGTTCACCTGGAGGTACGTTGATCGCAACGCGTTCCGCGACATGGCGCACTACAGCGGCATCACCTTCATGATCATTGTGGGTTCACGCTTGCGATTCAAGACGGACGCCCTGGTGATCGGGACATTTCTCTCTTCGGCCGCCATCACTTATTTTTATGCAGGTTCGCGCCTGATCGACTACGCGGGTGATGTGCTGGTCGGGCTGGCACAGATTTTTGTTCCCATGTCGAGCCAGTCCGACGCCGCTGGAAATATGGACCGGCTCCGCAAGATTTTCGTCGCCGGAAACCGAGCCTGCGCCTTTACTGCTCTGCCCATCATGGCAGTCTTCATCATCCTGGGCAAGTCCATCATCGAGGTGTGGGTGGGCAAGAAGTATGTCGAGCAGGGGTATCCGGTGCTGTTGATTTTGACGATCCCTTACACCCTCATGCTGGTCCAGATGGCGTCGGCACGGATTCTATTTGGCATGGGCAAGCACGGGAAGCTGGCAGTGGTTACATTGATCGAAGGAGCTGCGAACCTGATTCTCAGCATATTGCTCGTAAGGCCTTACGGAATCATCGGCGACGCACTCGGCACGGCTATTCCGCTGGCAGGCACCTTCCTGCTGTTCATGCCGTTCCACCTTTGCTCGCGGCTTGGCATCCGCGTGACGACGTATTTGCGCCAGGCTTATGTGCTGCCTCTGATGTTGTGTGCGCCCATGGCTGTGGTGCTGGTGCTTATGCAACATTGGTTTGTGGCGCACACCTACCGGCAGTTGGCGGTACAGTTGCTCGCCAGCGGGCTGGTGTATGCGGCGTGCGTGGGATGGGCCTACGTAACTGACAGGGCCTTGCATGTCGGAGACCTTGCGCCCTCAGCAGAAAAGCTGATGCCGGAGATGCCGCCCGTTCCACCGGTCTTTGAAGGCTATGAGGAAGACGTGTAGGAGTACGCTGTCCACCCATGCCATTCCTCTGAGGCCGCCGCAGGACATTGGACAAGCCGCGGTTTTTATGGGAATCTCTAAGTGGACATTGGGCGATGCTAGGTATTTCCGAATTGCCAACAAACTTTTCCCATAGAGTTGGCTCCGATTGTCCTCCTCCCCGACGCGGAACTCCCGCGGTTCGCCGCCAAGAAAACGGAAAGGTAGACTCTGAGCTGGCAAGACTCAAGCTTGCAAGTCGTGGTTGAGAAGCCGATGGAGAAGCGGGAATAAAGTCGCGAGCAGCGCTTCATTCTTGAGCAGTCGCATTACACGAGGAAGGGAGACAGGTCGCGACCGCAACGATGAGTGAATTTTACGTTATCGGCGGAGAACTTCGGCGATCGGTCTTTCGCAAGCTGGCGGAGTGGCAATCGTCCCAGAAGGGCGTGATCATCCAACTGAATCCGGAAACGAAGACCTCGCGCCGATGCGTAGAGTACGTCTCGCCGGCGGAGGTGTGCACCGCGGAATTGCCCGCGATCCTGTTCAAGTCCGCTTTTCTCTCGGACAACAAGCTCTTCACGTGTACCTCGACCGAGATTCTGGTTTATCAGCTTCCCGGCTTCCAGCTCCTGCACTACATTTCGCTGCCTTGCTTCAACGATCTTCACCATGTGTACCCCACGCGCGAAGGAACCCTGCTGGTCGCAGTCACCGGACTCGATATGGTGGTAGAGGTCAACACCGCCGGCGAGGTAATTCGTGAATGGAACGTGCTGGGTGAGGATCCGTGGCAACGCTTCTCCCGCGACGTCGATTACAGGGCTGTCGCGACCACCAAACCCCACCGCTCTCATCCCAACCATATTTTTCAGCTCGATGACGAGATCTGGGTTACGCGGTTTGAACAGCGGGATGCCGTCTCCTTGACCCGGCCCGGCAGACGGATCGACATCGCCGTCCAGCGCCCGCATGATGGGTACGTAGTGGGCGACTCGATCTACTTCACCACCGTGGACGGACACATCATGCTCGCCAACCGCAAGACTCTGCAAATGGACAAAACCTACGATCTGACCCGGATGGGTGGACCGCCCGGCCAGATTTTGGGTTGGTGCCGCGGTTTGCTTCCGGTGGATGAACGTCTTGTCTGGGTGGGCTTCACGCGGGTCCGCCCCACCAAGTTTCGCGAAAATCTGGCATGGGTGAAAAATGTCAGGTCCTACAAGCAGCTTCACCGCGGAACGCACCTCGGCCTCTATGACTTGGAGCGCGGTACCTGTCTGGATGAGATCGCTCTCGAAGGGCACGGCATAGGCGTGGTTTTCAGTCTTTTTCATGCCGTTCCCGAGGCCCGTGCATCCGCTGGCCAGCCGGAAGTGCCCCAGGCAGCGAGTATCTGAGTATTCGTTCAAACGTCCGGGGGCGGAGACTTGAGCACGGCGAGGTTGCAGGGATGAGCGGGTCAGTGCCTGGGTCGCGACCGGTTGGATAGTAAGGCGTCGGCGTAGCACATTGGATAATGGTCGAACATTGCCCATGGAACCACAGAGAATCGTAGACAGTTCAGGCAACGTTCGCAAGCACGCTCCAGTTTTTGTGCTGGGCAGCCCGCGTTCCGGCACGACTCTTTTATACGACATGTTGCTCTCCGCGGGCGGCTTCGCCGTCTACCTCGCCGAGTCGAATGTCTTCAATCTGCTGGTCCCGCGTTTCGGAGACTTGAGCTCTCGCGGCAACCGGGAGCGGCTATTGAAAGCCTGGCTGGACAGTAAGCTTTTTCGCGCATCCGGTCTGGATGCCGAACTCATCCGGCAAAAGATTCTTTGGGACTGCCACGGTGGGGCAGACTTCCTGCGCATCGTGATGGGAGAGATCTGCACCCTGCAGGGCGCGCGCCGCTGGGCAGAAAATTCTCCCGAAGGAATGCTTTATCTTCCCCTCATCAAGCAACTCATCCCCGAAGCCCTGGTGATTCACATTATTCGGGACGGCCGCGATGTGGCCACTTCGCTCGGACGGCTGCGCTATGTTCGCGCCTTCCCTTGGGAGGCCCGCCACAGCCTCATGGGCTGTGGGCTGTACTGGGAGTGGATCGTGCAGCATGGCCGCAGTTTCGGCCGTTCCGCCGGCGCCGACTACATGGAGATTCGTTTCGAGGACCTGCTCGCCCAACCCGAGGCGACTCTTGGTCAGGTCAGCCGTTTTATCGACCATCCCCTCGACTACGAACTGATCCGGAGTGTGGCATATGGTTCCGTGAGCAAGCCCAACACTTCGTTTCGTGCCGAGGCGGGCAACGCCGCATTCAATCCGGTTGGACGTTGGAATAAGAGCTTTTCCCCGGAACAGTTGCTGCACTTCGAGCAGTTGGTAGGCAAAACCCTGCAAGAACTCGGCTATGCCTTGGCCACAGACGGCGCCCGAAAAGAACTCAGTGTCGCCCTGCAAGCCACGCGCCTGCTGCACCGCACTTACTTCGCAGGAAAACTCGCTTACAAGAACAATCGACTGCTTCGAGCCCTCAGGCCATCCATGAAAGGCTCGGACCTCGATGAAATTGTGCTCGCCGACGACCATCCTCCGGCGATCAAGCGTCCCTCTGCCCATTCTTTGTAGTTCAGTCGGGCACGTAGGCGAGCCGTCCGCGCTTTCGCCTCGACAGAAAGTGACCAACGCCGCTGAGCCAGCTTTCGAACTCCAGATCGGTGCGGCCGGTGGTGTCGACGAAGCGGGGCAACAACAGAGGATTGGTTTCAGACATCGCGAATCCCGTGTCGCAAGTGGTAGCGGACACCACCCCTTCCCTGGCGAGCCATCCCAAAAACTCAGGCCGGTAGGCGCCGCTCGGGTAGCAAAAGTGTTTTCTTTCTCCGGCAACTGCACGCGCGATCCGCTCCCGGTTATCCCGGATTTCCCGCCGGAATAGCTCCTCGTTCAATGGAACTCGGTGGCGGTGGGTATGCAGCTGGAAATCCACCCCCTCAGCGGCCAGTTGTCTCACCTCTTCCCCGTTCATTAATTGCAGAATGCGCTTCCTCAGCAGTTTCTGATAATCGACCCCCAACCGCTCAGCCAGTCTGGCGGCAGTCTGATCCTTCTCTTGGCCATTCCGATCGCTTTTCTCCGCCCACTGCACCAAATGGCTCACAGCCTCTTCCCGGTTCTCCAGCGAACTCAGCGCCACTGGCATATCAATCCCAAACTCTTTCAGGTCGACTCGACCCAGATCTCGCGCTTTCCACAGCAGGTAGGAGCAGATCAGGCTGAAGACGGGACGCTGCAACTCGCTGTAGTAGGTCGTCAGATACACCGTCGCCGGGAAACCATATTGCTGCAGTCGCGGCCAGGCCTGCGTATAGAAATCGTAAGTGCCATCGTCAAAGGTAAGCGCAACACTTCGTGGGGGCAAATCCTTTCGATAAAGCCGTTCCAGAGCTTCCGCCAAAGGCAGGACGGCATAATTCCCGTCTCGCAGGATGTCCAACCGGCATTCCAGTTGCTGGGGGCTGATGTAGAGAAAAGGCCGCCACTGGTTCTCATCTTCGAGAGACACGCCGTGATAGCACAGGATCAGAAGTCTGTGCCGACGCCACGCGCTGTCTTTCGCCAGACGAAAGGCTCCGCAGTTCTTGAGAATCGTCAGGGCCGCGCGGCGCAGTTGCCTTTTCATGGACTTGGTCGCCGGCCTCCCTAACCCACAGCAACTGGCTTTGACGAACTGAGGTGTGCGGCAGCGGTCTCCGCTGGCTCACCATCAATCATGACGCGTTGCCAGATTTCCAAATTAATGAGACGCCAGATCCGATTGCCGTGATCCCGCGCCTGGGCACGGTGCTCGGCAAAGATTCGCTTTACCACTTCCGGGCGGAAGAGTCCGCGCTCCGTGCTTCTCGGTTCCAACAGCATGTGCTCCAGATCGTCCAATTGCGGCCCAGCGAGCCAATACTCCCACGGAGTTGGGAAGCCCATTTTCTTGCGGTAAACGATCGGCTTGGGCAGGAGATCCTCCACCGCCTGTTTCAGGATGAACTTGCCTGCCATCCCTGCAATGGAATACTGCGCTGGAATTCTGGCCGTGAACTCGACGAGCACATGATCAAGAAACGGCACGCGGCTCTCAATGGACGCCGCCATGCTCATCTGGTCTTGCTTCATGAGCAACTCAATGAGGTAGCTGTTGATATCGGTATAGAGCAAGCGATGCAACAGATCCCCGTGCGACCTCTCCCAAGCCTCCATCGAACCCGCGTAAGCGTCGCCAGCGGCGGCCCGCGCTTCTGGAGTGAGCAAGCAGGACTGCTCGGATGCTGCAAACGCCGAAAAGAAATTGTCGAAGTAAAAAGATGGCCACGAGTTTCCGTCACGCACCAGAAACGTATGCTGCAGCTTGCGATGCAGCGAAGCGCCCAGCGGGCTGGCCTGGATCGCACCTCGCATCAGCCGGCGCAAAGCGTCCGGTGTGATCGAGCGATAGACGCGGTCCATCCGCGAGTTCAGCAGAGTCCAGGCATAGCGGGTATATCCGGCGAGCGTTTCGTCGCTTCCCTCGCCCGTCAATACCACCGTGACCTTCTGCCGCGCCAGTCGGGCGACAAAATAAAGCGCGACGCTGGAGGGCCACACGATGGGCTCATCCTCATGCCTGATCAGACGGGGCAGGCTGTCGAAAAACTCCTCCCGGCTCAACTTCACTTCGTGATGTTCCGACTGGATATGCTCGGCCACTTCCCGCGCGTACGCGAGCTCGCTGAATGCCTCCTCACCGTAGCCCACAGAAAAGGTCTGGATGCGATCTCCACAAGCCTTTTTCGTCAGCGCCGCGACCGCGCTCGAATCCAGGCCTCCGCTGAGGAACACGCCAAGAGGAACGTCGCTCATCAGGTGCGACGAAACAGCGCCTTCCAGCAGTTCACGGTAGCCCTCAACGTAATGCTCACGCGGACGCGGCTCCTGGTCCACTTCCGTCGTGAGATCCCAATACCGCTCGATCCTGGGTTCGCCGTGCTCTGTCAGCTCGAGGGTATGTCCCGGCATCAGCTTCCGGATGTCCGCGAACATGGTCTGGGCTCCAGTAACGTAGCCGAAGGCCAGGTATTCCGCGAGCGTGCCGCGGTTGAACTCAGCCGCGACTCCCGGATAAGCGAGGATGGTCTTGATCTCCGAACCGAACAGAAATGTGTGGCCGTCCCAACGATAGTAAAAGGGCTTGATCCCGAGACGATCTCGCGCGGCGAACAGCACGCGCGTGCGCCGGTCCCAGATAGCAAAGGCAAACATGCCGCGCAAATGTTTGACGCAATCGCGGCCGTACTCCTCGTAGAGGTGGACAATGGTTTCGGTGTCGCTGCGGGTGCGGTAACGGTGCCCCTGGGCCTCAAGTCTGGTGCGCAATTCGGCGTGGTTGTAGATTTCACCGTTGTAGACGATCCAGACGTCCTGGTTCTCGTTGGCCAGCGGTTGGTGACCGGTCTTGACATCAATGATGCTCAGCCGGCGCATGGCCAGACCGACATTTTCTTCGAGGAAGAAACCGCTATCGTCGGGACCGCGGTGCACGATCCGCTCATTCATGCCCGCCAGCACGTCAGCCTTGACACGCCAGTCACGGTCGCGAAAAAAAATGCCGCAGATTCCACACATAAGATTTCGATCAGTCCCTCAACTTCGCTGATCGGAAGCCACCGCTTCGTTCTGCACTGCTTCAGTATCAGACGAAAACACTGCTCTGTTGCTTCCTTGCAGAGTAACCTCGCCCCACAAAACTTTCCTCCGGCAGCGCAGCTCCGGGCCGCCCTCGATTGTGGCATAACTGCCGTCACACAGGATTAGCGTCCCGCGCGGCTTCTGGCTCCAGCAGATAAATCCGGCATCGCTCGAAACCACGCCCTGCTGCCACGGCTTTCCGGTTTCACTAAACCAGAAGGAACATTCCGCTTCCGGGGACGAATACTGATAGGCACTGACCGTGGAACCCGGCTCCCCAGCCGCCATTTGCACGAAAGAGCCCGGACTGCGCTCGGCTTCCTGCAATGTTACTAGCAGAATGGCAAACTCCGCTGGAACGGCCGTTACTGTACCGAAGTTGAGCACGGTGATGGGTGCTTTCTGACCGTAAACCGGCGAACAGGCCTCCTTGCGGACTTCTTCCGCCCATCCCTGCCCCTGCGCCGGAACAAGCGCCAGCCCCTGCGACGCCCCTTTCGCGCGGAATACGTTCTCTCGGATCAACTGAAGGTCTTGCCCGAGATGCCAGGAAATATCCAGTTGGTGCTTGCCTTGTCCTGCGACGACATCGCGGACCAGATACATGCCGTTCTTCAACGACACTATCCATCGGCGATGTGTCACTGGAGGAACCAGCCGCTGATATCCGTCATGACTGGCAACCACCAAATCAAAATTCTTGCCTTGTATCCATTGCTCGGCCTTGGATCGCGTCAGCCGCTTCCAGGAAAAAGGCGAAGCCGTCTCGGCCTGGTTCGCCCCATCCACTCGCAAGGTGTTATGCATTGCGGTGCTGCGGAACAGATCACGATTACCACCCGTCCCCACATATTCATAGGTCCCGGGATCGAGCAACAGGGTGCGTCCCTGGCTCTGCAGGCACACACTCAGCGCACCAGCATGTCCATGTCCGCCACTCTGCGTACCTTGCGGACCGGCCTGCAGCACGAGTTGTGTCGCGGGTTGTGGCGCCGCAAGTAGATAGAACCCGGCGGCAGGCAGGGCCGCCGAGTTGGCTGTGGTTGGAGTGGCTTCGAGATTGTCCCATCGGCGCACTCCCTCAACCCCGAGCAGCCAGATTGTTTCCTCCGGCAGACTACGCGCAGCGAACTTGTAGTCGCCACGATTGAAGAGAATTGCTCCCGTGGCCAGCGGATCTAAGAGATGCTCGCTGCGATTGCGCCGGGGATCGAAGAGCCTCCCGCCATCGTCATCCCCGAACTGTGGTGGCGGGCCGGCCCGTCCCAGCAGGCACAGGGCGGTGAGCATCCTTTCCAGAGTTTCTTCCAGGCTTTCGGGAATGGGAATGTTGTTGGCGCTAGCCAGAACGACGGAGTGCAGAAAAAAATCGAGCGCGTACACGTGATAATAGGTGGACTGCTCGAAGTGGAAGCCGTCGGTCTGAACCTGCCGGTCCGCTTCTCGTACGACTATCTCCCAGCCCAGCGTCTTCCAGCGCTCCGCCGCGGCTAATTCCGGACACAGCACACCCAGAAAAAACAAACCGACGCCTTCCCCCAGCAAATGCGTATTGGGCGAGAAGTAGGTGGAGAGGTATCGCTCGATATGCCGTCCGTGCAACGCCAGGCCGCGCAGCCATTCGTCGCGGAAATCGGGCAGTCCCGATGAACCTCTCAGCAGGTAGTAGGTCCAGAGCCACGACAGACTACGAAAAGCAGCTTCCAGGCTGCTCGCCCAATTGATCCCGAAGGGATAAGGATTCTCGGACTGCCATTCGCGCCACTGCCGCAGAATCTCATCCGCATAACGGGAGTTGCCTGTCAGCCGGTGGGCCTTTGCCAGCATTACCAGATGCTGGTGCCGGTTGAGTTCCCACGTAACTTTGCTGTCGCCCACTTCGTCAAAATCCAAATATTGCACTTTGTGAAAAAGTTTACGCGGGGCGCGCTTCCCGTGCACTGCGTCCAAATGCCAGTCAATCGGGTTCTCATAATCCAGGTTCTGATAGCCCAGCAAGTCGAAGCGGTGACGGCAGATTCTCTCGGCCTGGTTGACGATTTCTTCCATCCGGCTGGGAAGCCTCTGCCGCAAGAGCGCAAGGATGGCATCGACAGAATCCAGTCCGAAGAAAAAATTCCCCGCCTTGCCCGGGGTAGAGCTGCGTGTATCTCGCGCAAAATCGTAGCCGAAATGCGCGAGAAACCCGTCCTGGCGCTTGGCGACCTCTTGTCGAATGCGGTCGCGCAGTTCCGCCCGATCCATCTCCGCCAGCCGATTCTTGATCTCTTGCCAGTTTCTACGTTTCATGCCCGTCTCACATCGGAACGTACCGCCTCCACGTGGCAGCAACCAGTATGGACTGCTCCTCCCGCAATCCGTGCGGGCAACAGGATTCCTCTATTGCCTCTTGTGGCACTGATGCAGGCCCCGTCGAAAGCCTATGTTAGATATTATTAATTGTTCTCTTTGTCTTCCGCGCAGTTACCAGGAACCAAAGTGTACAAGCCTGCAACCGGGCTGTGAGACCGATCGGAGTTCATGAGCAAGCGAGTCAGCGTTTTCGGGCTGGGCTACGTAGGATCTGTGACGGCCGCATGTCTGGCCTCCAAAGGGCACTCGGTCACCGGGGTCGACATGAGCCGGTCCAAGGTTGAACAACTGGACGCTGGACGAAGCCCGATCGTCGAGCCTGGCATGAAGGAATTGGTTGAGCAGGCTCACCGCGGGGCGCTGCTGCGAGCCACCACGGACTCCACGGCGGCCGTGATGCAGACCGACATTTCCTTTCTGTGTGTGGGAACTCCCAGCCTGCGCAGCGGCAAGCTCGACCTCGGCCACGTCGAGCCGGTCTGCCGGGAAATCGGCAATGTATTGAAGAGGAAAAATGCTTTCCACCTGGTCGTGCTGCGCAGCACCGTCCTGCCGGGAACGGCCGAGAGCATCGTGATCCCGGCTCTGGAGCAAACCAGCGGCAAGCGCCTGGGACAAGATTTCGGCGTGTGCGTGAACCCTGAGTTCATGCGTGAGGGCACGGCGGTTGCCGATTTTCTGGACCCGGCCATGACCATCATCGGCGCCGCCGATGCCCGGCACGCTGCCCTGTTGCGGGAACTCTACGCGTGGGCTCCCGGACGTATTTTCGAGACCTCCTTTCGCTCTGCCGAAATGGTGAAGTACGTGTGCAACGCCTGGCACGCCCTCAAGGTTGCTTTCGCCAATGAATTTGGCACCCTCGCCAAAGGGCTGGGAGTCGACGCAGAGTCCGTCACGGAGATTTTCACGGCCGACGACAAGCTCAACATCTCTGCCACCTATCTGAAGCCGGGCTTCGCGTTCGGAGGCTCCTGTCTGCCCAAGGACGTGCGCGCTCTCAGCTATCGTGCCAAGGAACTGGATCTCAAACTACCCCTGTTCGAGTCCATCATGCCGAGCAACGACGAGCACCTGAAGCGAGCCATCGAAATGGTGCTCGATACCGGCAAGAGGAATGTCGCTATCTTAGGGTTGAGCTTCAAGGCTGCAACCGATGATCTGCGGGAGAGTCCGCAGGTGCAATTGGTCAAGCACCTGCTGGGCGAAGGATGCGCCATCAAGATTTGGGACGACAATGTGTCGCTGGGCCGCCTCATTGGCTCCAATCGGGAATACATTGAGCAGGCCATCCCTCACATCGGATCGCTGCTCGAAAATGACCTCGGGCAAATCCTAAGAGATGCCCAGGTGGTTGTGATCGGGACGCGCGGCATCTCGCGGGACCAGTTGCAGGCGCACCTGCGGCCGGATCACATCGTGCTCGACCTGGTGAATCTAGAAAGAACCCGCCGGCCCGCAGCCGCCAACTACGAAGGAATCTGCTGGTAAGAATGTGCGCATCCTCTGGGTCAAAGCGGGCAAGTTGCTGCCGGTGGATACCGGGGGCAAAATCCGTTCCTATAACATTCTCCGGCACCTCGCACGCGACCATGAAGTGACGCTGCTCTCTTACTATGGCGGAGAGCGCGATGCCGCGTATGAATGTGAGATCCAGCGCGAATTGCCCGGAGCACAAACCATCTATACCGCCGCCCTGGACGGGAGCTTCGTTGCCCAATCGCTGGCTTACCTTGGCCGCCTGTTCGACCCTGCACCATTTGCCGTGAGCAAGTTCACGCACGCTGACGTGCAACGGCTCGTCGCATTGTGGCTCAAGGAAAACAAATTCGATGTGGCAGTCTGCGATTTCCTTTCCGCATCGCGGAATTTCCCTGACGATCTTGCTACGCCTACGGTTCTTTTCCAGCACAACGTGGAGTCCGCCTTGTGGCGGCGCATGGTGTCCACCGAATCGAATCGGGTAAAGCGGCTGGCCTATCAGATGGAAGCCAGAAAGATGTCGCGCTATGAACGCAACGCGCTGGGCAGGTTTCATCACGTCATCGCTGTCTCCGAACACGATCGTCAGCAGATGCTGGCGATGGATGGAAATTGCGCCATCACTGTAGTTCCTACCGGAGTGGACACGCAAAGATACGGCGTGGCGCCGCCGGCTTCCGCGAATCCGCCTCGGATCGTCTTCACCGGCTCCATGGATTGGGAGCCCAACATTGACGCCGTCACTTATTTTTGTCAGGAGGTTTTTCCCGCGGTTCGCGCCGAGTTTCCTTCCCTGGTCTTCCAGATCGTGGGGCGGAACCCGCACTCCCGCGTCAAAGAGCTCGCCTCTCCGTCCGTGGAAGTCACCGGGACAGTGCCTTCCGTAGGCGAATACCTCCGGGCTGCGGCCGTGGTGGTGGTGCCGCTACGCATCGGGGGTGGAACGCGGCTCAAGATCTATGAGGCTATGGCGATAGGCAAAGCCGTCGTGTCCACTTCAATTGGCGCTGAGGGTCTGGACGTGAAGAGCGGACGTGATCTCATCCTTGCCGACGACGCTGCCACACTCGCACAGGCGATCACTCTTCTCCTCCGGGACTCCGCCCTCCGCCGCCGCTATGAAGAGGCCGCCGCCAGGCTCGCCGGGCAGTACGATTGGTCAAACATCGCGCAGCATTTCGCCCAGGTACTGCAGGAAGTTAGTCGCGGAACAGGGCCAGGCGGACGGTCGCACGATCTCCGCGCCGCCAGACAACCATGAATATCCTGGTACTGGACGGAAATCAGAATCAGGCAGTGGCCAGCGTCCGATCTCTCGCTCGCGCTGGCCACACTGTCTTCGCCGGAGAAGCCGCATCATGGTCCAAAGCGGGCTGGTCGCGCGCATCTTCCGGCACCTTCCGTTATCCATCCCCGCAGGGATCCGTCCACGCGTTCGTCGAAGCCACCGCCGCTTTTGTCCGGGAAAGGCCGGGGACGTTGGTGCTTCCTATGACCGAGGCGACCACGCTACCGTTGTCTGCTCATCGTGACGTCCTGGTCGCGGCGGGAGCGCGGCTGGTTTTCCCGGATCACACCGATCTGCTGCGCGCTTTCGACAAGAATGAGACGACGCGTCTGGCCGCATCGCTTGGGGTAGCGGTCCCGAGAACCCTCGTGGTTACAAGTCCGGAACAAGCTCGCGATGCCGCCCAGTCCATGCGATATCCTGTGGTCTTGAAGCCACACGCCTCGGAGGAACTCTCGCCTGACGGGAAGTTGCGCACCACGGGCCGTCCCCGTTATGCCAGCGACTCGGTCCAATATGAAGCTGCTTACCGCGAGATCAGCAGCCGGTCTTCGGCGGTGCTGGTTCAAGAGTTCGTCGAAGGCGAGGGCACAGGGTATTTCGCGCTGATGCACCACGGCGAACTGCGAGCCGAGTTCGCGCATCGCAGGATTCGCGACGTCTATCCAACCGGCTCGGGCAGCGCCGTGCGGGAGAGTGTAGCGGTTGATCCGGAGATTCGCCGCAGTTCCCTTGCCATTCTCTCGGCCCTGCGGTGGCACGGAGTAGCGATGGTTGAGTACCGCAAGAAAGATAGCTCGCCGCCGGCGTTTATGGAAGTGAATGGACGCTTCTGGCATTCGCTTCCGCTAGCCTGTTATGCCAGCGTCGATTTTCCTGCGTTGCTGGCAGAGATGGCGGAACAAGGGGACGTGCCGCCGAGCACAGGTTATCGTACCGATGTGCGTTGCCGCTGGTTGCTGGGGGATGCTCGGCACCTGGTTGAGGTTTGGAAAGGTCCACCGACCGGCTACCCAGGCATTTATCCAGGCCGGCTGAGCACGTTGCTGCAGGTGCTCACGCCAGTGCCGGGCACGTATCACGATCTGTTCCAGTGGCACGACCCGCTGCCTGAACTTGCAGACTGGGTCAACCTTTTCCTGCGTCTAATAAAACGCTCGGCAGCCTAAATACCTATGTTGAAAGGCGCATTACACGCTCATAGCACGTACTCCGACGGTGAGTTCACTCTGCAGGAGCTCCGTGAACTCTATCTCTCGGAGGGCTGCTCGTTTCTGTGCATGACGGATCACGCCGAATATTTCGATCAGCAATCAGTGGCTCGCTACGTTGCGGAATGCGAATCGCTCTCCGACGGAACATTTCGTTTGCTGGCCGGCCTGGAGTACAGATGCGAGCGCGAGATGCACATTCTCGGGTATTGCACCACGAAGCTTACCCAGTCCTCCGATCCCCAGGAAGTCATACGCCACATTGCGGCACAGAGGGCAATCCCGGTGATTGCCCATCCCAAGAGCGATTTCTTCGCATGGATTGAGAGTTTCGACACATTGCCTCTGGGAATCGAAACCTGGAATACGAAGTACGACGGACGCTATGCTCCCCGCCCCGGCACCTTCGCGCTGCTGCAGCGGCTCAAACAGCGAGCCCCGGAGATGCATGCTTTCTATGGCCAGGATCTGCACTGGAAGAAACAGTATCGCGGTTTGCGCGTTGTGCTCGATTGCGATTCTCTCGAGCCCTCCAGCATTCTGACTGCTCTTGCCGCGGGACAATACACCGCCCAGAAGGACGGCCTGCAGTTGCCTTCCTCCGGCGAGCTTCCCGAGGCGCTCCTGGCGGAGTTCGGCCGCGTGCAAGCGCGTTCGCATCGCATGTGGCGCTTTCTCAAGAACGGCAAGCAGAGGCTCGACCGCCTCGGCATCCGCGTTCCCGAGTCTGTAAAAGCGCAGCTGCGCAGGATTTTCTAATGGCACAGACCGGCATCGTATTTCTGATGTATCACGAGTTGGAGTTGCCGGCGCGGAGTCTGTGCCAGTCCGAACCGGGATACGTGCGCTACATCCTTTCGCAGGAATCTTTTCGTTCACAAATGAAGTGGCTCGCCGAGAACGGGTGGCGCGGCCTGAGCGTCGGTGAGGCGCTGGGCTATCCCTCCGGAAATTCGGTGGCGATCACTTTCGATGATGGTTGCGAGACTGACTTGATTAGTGCGGCGCCCATTCTGAAAGAAAACGGGTTGAACGCGACCTTCTACGTGACCGCCGGGTTTGTCGGCAATCCTGGCTACATGTCTTCCGCCCAGTTGCGACAGCTGCATGCCCTCGGCTTTGAGGTCGGCTGCCATTCCATGACTCACGCCTATCTCGACGATCTCGATCCGGCGGCCTTGCGCGGCGAAATTGTCGATGCGCGGAAAAAGCTCGAAGACCTGATCGGCCGCAGGGTTGAACACTTCTCCTGTCCCGGTGGCAGATACGACGATAGGACCTTGTATCTGGCACGCGAAACCGGCTACCGGTCCCTGGCCACCAGTCGGTCGCACGCCAATTCTCCCGCAACCAATCCCTACCTGCTGGGCCGGGTCGCGATCATGCGCGACGCGGGCAATGCCAGGTTCTCGCGAATGTGCTCCGGAACCGGTCTATGGAAAACACGGTTGGCGGAATCCGTGCGTGGTACCGCGAGGAAGGTGCTCGGCAACTCGCTCTATGACCGCTTTCGCGGACGGCTTCTCGGACGGCCCCACCAGTAGCCTCCCGCATCAGCTCACGAGCCTTAATTTCCCCACCGCGGTGCCTGACCAGATTCACGCTCCGAGGTACTCCCGTGTACTGCAAGGCCAAGGCCCTTCGTTATCTGTATCCCCCAAACACTCCCCGCTAAAGTCACTGCCAAGGACTCGAACGTAATAGGTCCCCCAACTTCGTTTCGAGGGAGTCTTGATGTCAAGCCTAAGACTGCGCCTGACGCATGAGGTTGTAGAAATTGTTGCTTCGGCCCGGCTCTTGTCCGCGGTTCTACCCCTGGCTTTGCTGGCTGCAACCACGGCATGTAACGTGATGCCAGCGGCCACTCCGGCTTCCTCACCTCCCCAACAACAGTCGTCCCCACACATCCTATTGTCGCCCACTAGCGCCACTGTGTCTTCCGGTGGCAAATTGCAATTTGTCGCGCTGATCCAGAATTCGAGCGACACCGGGGTCATCTGGTCCACAACCGCAGGAACGATCAGCGCAACCGGGCTGTTCTCTGCACCCAGGGTTACCAGCACCGAGACCGTGATCGTGTCGGTGGAAAGTCCAGGAAATCCAAGAAGTCCGCGAAACCCGGAGGACTATGTGCCCCTTGCGCATACGTCTGTGTCAGTAACTCCCGTGGAACAGCTGAGGATCTCCACTCAATCCCTGCATTCCGCCACGAGCGGCGTTTCCTATTCTGAGCCGCTGAGCAGCGGCGGCGGAACGGCGCCCTTTTCGTGGTCCATTTCTTCCGGTGCACTTCCTCAAGGAATCCAACTAAACGCCTCCAGCGGAGTTATCTCAGGATCTACCAGTCAGACCGGCACCTTCCCGTTTACGGTCAGCGTGAAGGACGCATCGTCACATGAGGCCGCTCAGGCGTTGGCGTTAACGGTTTCCGCCACCACGGCCGGACGGTGCGGGCCGCCGACCTACGGCTGTGCGGCGTCCACCAGTGCGAGCGCCGTTGTTCCGCTCCCGCTGACGCTGCCGACATGGGCCGCGAACACCGGGCCGAATGCAGGCAACCCGCTCTACGGTGCGGGAGTTTCAGCCACGACCACCGAATTCGGCTCCCCGACGACCATCTTTCGCTTAACCGATCTCGCCAACAATTGCAATCCCAACGCATCAACCTTCTATTCCAGCGGCCAGGTGACGAACAGCGGATCGGGGGACGAAACCCATTTCAACACGGACTCCACCTTGGTCGTTCTGGGCGGCGGCGGTGGCTGGGTATGCCCCGAAGCGGTGACCATCGCGGGAGGCAGCCTCTCCTTTTCGAGGATCGACAACAACTTCTCCTTCCCGAGCACAACGAACAGCGTGACCCCGTCGTACAACTCAAGCGCCCCAAATCTGATGTATGCAATGAATAACACGGTAATTCAGACCTACGATTTCACGGGCTACGGGCCAAATGTAACTGCGCCTGCCCCGAGCACCTACTACGACTTCACCACGAGCGCAAACTGCCTCGGTAGTTCCTACGGCACGCCGATCTGGGCCGACCACATAAGCAACGCGAAGTACCCGCCGGATTCGATGTTTGGCGAGGCGTTCTCGAATGCGGGAGGACAAGGGACTGGCTTCGATGTGGTCGCTTACAAACCGGGCTCGGGCTGTGTTCATCTCAACACCAAGACTGGAGTGGTTACTGGCGATTGGGGCACAACGGGAACCATCGACATCGCAGATCGCTTTCTAATTCACAATGCCTTGTTGAGCAAGAACGGGCAATGGATGCTGATCACGTACAGCGTTGGGGGGTGTCTCACCACATGCACCGCCAATTCTGGCGACCCTTATCTTTGGGAAATAGGAACTACTAACCTGTACGCAGCTTGCACAGCAGCTGCCGGAGGTAAATGCGGAGGCCACTGGACCGAAGGCAGCAACAATTACGTCAATATTAGTGGCTCTCTTACTTATCAAGAAGAAATTCGCGAAATTGATAGTAGCTCGCCACATGCTCCAACAGATTTAATATCTGGGATTGCAACCTGTTCGGGGACTTCCTTTGGGGAACATTTAGGCTGGCCGAATGTAGATTCCGTGGACAGTTATCCATTCCTGGGAACTACGACCAGCAACGAAACGGGTTTGCGGGGAAACACTTTTACCTGCCCCTTCCTGAACGAAGTTGACCTGGTGAGTCCGGCGGGGGCCGGGTTCAGTCCACCCGGTTCCGGAACCGTCTTCCGGGAAGCGCACACCTTTAACAGCGGTCAGCAGACCTCCGAATTTTCTTGCGAATACGCCATCGGATCCATCTCGACCGACGGCAGAATTGCGATCTGGGAGAGCGACGGCATGGGAGCGTTCGGTTCAACGTCTGGCGGGTCAAGTTGTTCCGGGACAACTTGCAGGTGCGAAGTTGTGGGAATGCTCCTGCAGTAAAAGGCAGTGGCCGTGCTAGAATTCATTCGGCTTGGAAGAGTCCCTTCCTGACATTAGTCTGCAGTCTGCTTTCGAGCCTTAAGAACATGGCCAGGCGTCTCGGCGCAAATTTCTACCGAAGTTTCCGGCCAAATTAAGGATTCCGGATGACAGACTCCCACCCGCAGATGTGTTTTCGTAGCCAGATTTCTTCCAAGGTTCTGCTCTCTGTTTTTCTTGCTCTTGTTATGCAGTGCCCCGCCGCCCTCGCGCAATCGCCTTCGGCGAAGACGAACTTTGACGGTCCGGCGGAGTTGCCTCGTATCTACGTGCATAGTTCCCTCGCCGACACGCCCGCCCCGGGCAGAGTTCGGATGGTCAAAGCCGGCGGCAATCTTCAAGAAATACTAAATGAGGCCTCTTGCGGAGACACTATCAAGTTGGAAGAAGGTGCATCGTTCCAAGGCCTGTTCCGACTGCCTGCTAAACCCTGTGATGATGCCCACTGGATCGTGATCCGCACTAGCGCCCCCGATGACAGCTTGCCTCCCGAGGGAACCCGCATCCTGCCCTGCTACGCAGGCGTAGCTGCTCTCCCCGGCCGGCCGGATTTTCACTGCTCGTCGGTCAAGAACGTCATGGCCCGAATCGCGTTCACGGGAAAAGCAGGGGCAGGGCCGATCACTTTCGCCACGGGAGCGAACCATTATCGTCTGATTGGGCTTGAGATCACGAGAGAGTCCCCGGGCGCCACCATCTACAATCTTGCCGGCCCGGAGCAAGGCGCGGTTGCGGACCACATGGTTTTTGATCGCGTGTGGATGCACGGCACCTTCCAGGATGAAACTACTCGCGGGATTTTCTTGACTGGAACCAGGTTTATGGCCGTGGTGGACTCCTACTTCTCGGATTTCCATTGTGTTTCCCGCGGCACCTGTACCGATGCACAGGCCATCGCTGGCGGAGCCGGCGACCGTCCCATGGGACCCTTCAAAATCGTAAATAACTTCTTGGAGGCTTCGGGCGAGAACATCATTTTCGGAGGCGCAGCCGCAACCGCCACACCGGCAGATATCGAAATCCGGCATAACCACTTTTTCAAGCCGATGACCTGGATGCCCGGACAGCCGGGCTTTGTTGGCGGAACTTCCGGCCGTCCCTTCGTGGTAAAGAACCTGTTCGAGATCAAGAACGCACAGCGTGTCCTCTTCGAGGGCAACATTCTGGAGAATAGTTGGGGCGGCGTGGGCCAAAACGGATTTGCTATCGTCCTGACCCCGAAGAACCAGGCTCCCAACGTCTGCCCGCTCTGCCGCGTCACCGATATCACCTTGAGGTACAACCGCGTGTCCCACATGGGGGGCGGCATCATCATTGCCAACCTGCTCTCCGGTACCGGGGGCGCCTCCACCGCCGGCGAACGCATCAGCGTTCATGACATGGTTTTCGAAGACATCGACGGCACCGTATACGATGGTTTCGGCGCGTTTGCTCTTGTCATGTCTATGGTGCCCAAGCTGCATGACGTATGGCTCGATCACATCACCGCCTTCCCGCCCCGAGTTCTGTTCAACGTCGGAGGCAAAGTCGGTGAGCCGAAGATCATGAACTTCGTGTTCCGCAACAGCATTGTCAGCGCCGGAGAACGCCAGCTCACTTCGACCGGTGGCGGCCCCTCCAACTGCGCCAGCAAGCAGCCCCAGCCTGTAAGTCTTCTCGACAGCTGCTTTCAGGACATCATTTTCGCTCATAACGCCATCGTGGGCAGTGGCGGCGCGTGGCCTAAGGAGAATTTCTTTCCGGGCAGTGTCTCCGATGTTGGCTTCGTGAACTTCAATAAGGGCAACGGAGGTGACTACCACTTGTGCAAAGCGCCCAAACAACCCGCTGCGTGCAAAGGTACCTCGAAATACGCGAAGGCTGGCACTGACGGCAGGGACTTGGGAGCCGATATCGACGCCATCCAAGCCGCAACCGCGGGCGCTCAGTGACTCCCGGGTAGTCCCCACTGACAGATTCCACCTGGCATTGTCCCTGCCCGTTGTGGAAAATTCTGCTAGGCTGGGCTTGTTTCTTATCAACCGAGGTTCAAATCGCACTGTTAAGTGTCGGAACCCATGAAACAGGTTATTCGCAAGGGCCTGAAGGAGATCATCGTGGACCAAGTCCCCGATCCAGTCGTGATCCCTCACCACGTCCTGGTGCGCCCACTCTACTCGCTGATCAGTAGCGGCACGGAAACGGCCAGCATCCACCAGGAAGGTGTCTTGCGTGCCGTGGCCGACAATCCTTCCCAGCTCACCAAGATCTGGAACGTTCTCAAAATCCAGGGCCCCGTTAGCACCTTCGCAGAAGTCAAGGCGAAATTCAGCGAGTACGCCGTTCTCGGCTATTCGGGGGCGGGAATTATTGTCGACAGGCATCCCACGGTTACGAGCCTCCAGATTGGCGATCCCGTAGCCTACGGCGGCGAGGGAACCGGCCACGGAGAAACCATGCTGGTAGGGGAAAATCTGGCGGTGCGCGTACCCAACTCCGTTGCCTTCGAGCACGCTTGCTTTGCCACACTCGGCAGCATTGCCTTGAACAGCATCCGCATTTCGAATGTTGCCTTGGGAGAGACGGTCGCGGTGCTGGGTTTGGGATTGGTGGGGCAATTGATCGCACAGTTGGCCAGACTTCAAGGCGCAACCGTGTTAGCGATTGACTTGAAGGCGCAGCGTGTGGAACTGGCTCACCGACTGGGCGCAGACCACGCTCTCCTGGCGGATTCGTCACTTCCCGAGCGGATCGCCTCCGTCACGGACGGCCGTGGGGTGGATTGCGTGATTGTTGCTGCCGCCGCCAAGTCTTCCGCACCCTGCCAGCAGGCGGTGCAGATTTGTGCCGATCGTGGGCGCATCGTCGATGTGGGCGCGGTGGAACTGACCTTCCCCTGGTACGAGATGTACCGCAAGGAAATCCAGTTCTTCATGGCCCGGGCTTATGGTCCGGGAAGCTACGATCCGGTTTACGAAAAGCAGGGACAGGATTATCCCGTCAGTTACGTTCGCTGGACCGAGAACCGCAACATGGCTGAGTTTCTTCGCCTGCTCTCTCTCGGGCGAATCCAGCTTGCTCCGCTGATCACGCACCAGTTCCCCCTTGACGATGCGCCCAAGGCCTACGAGACGATTCTGGACCCGTCCTCGGGCAGCCTCGCTGTCCTGCTCAACTATCCAGCAGCCAGCGCGGCCGATTCGGTTGCGGCCTTTCAGCCCGCTCGCAAGGTTGACACCGCCGCGCCTGCCCCGAAGCGCAATGCATTGGGCGTGGCCCTCGTGGGCGCGGGCAATCTTGCGCGCTGGGTCCATCTGCCCAACCTGAAGAAGCTTCCGAAAGTCCATTTGCGCGCCATATTCTCCGCCAACGGTCCACGTGGCAAGAGTTATGCGCTGCGCTTCGGCGCCGACTACTGCTGCTCCGAATACGACGAGGTCCTGAAGGATCCCGAGATCGACGTGGTCGTGATCGTCAGCCGCAATGCGCAACATGCGCCCCAGGCATTGCTGGCACTGCAGGCCGGGAAACATGTATTCCTCGAAAAGCCGATGGCGCTGACGGTGGATGAGTGCCGCCAGCTCTATCGCGCCGCCGGCCAGACCGGGAAGCATCTCACCATCGGATTCAACCGCCGTTATGCCTCGTCCTATCGCGGGCTGAAGCAGCAACTTGTGCGTCGCAACGGGCCGGCTGTTCTGAACCTGCGGGTGAATTCTCCGGGTATTGCCGGCGACTACTGGATGGCCGACCCGGCCATCGGCGGCGCAATTCTGGGCGAAGCCTGCCACTTCGTCGACCTCATGTACTGGCTGCTCGATTCCGAACCAGTGCTGGTTTCGGCCTGGTCGCTTCCCGCCGGCAAGAAGGATCCCATCGGTGAAAACAACCTCGTGGCCAGCTTCCGTTTTGCGGATGACTCCGTGGCCAATCTCACCTATTGCACGGTGGGTAGCAAGACTTCGGGGGGTGAACGCGTCGAGGCTTACGCTTCAGGAATGGGAGCAACCGCCGAAGATTTCAAACGCCTTACTCTGCGCGGCAACCAAGTCAGCAAGCACTCGAGTTGGTTTGCTGAAAAGGGCTATGCCGAGCAGTTGTGCGCGTTCTTCGATGATATTGGCAGCGGGAGAGCTCCTGAAATCGATGTGCGAGATGGAGCTCGAGCCACCATCGTCTGCCTGCGGATCCTGGAGTCGGCCCGGACGATGTCGCCTTGCTCCCTGGATTGGGAAGCGGAACTTTAGGCTGAACGGGGAAACCAGCAAATCCTTACAGCTCCCCTGTCTACAGCCACGATAGATCTTTCGTGACGAAGATCGTTCCCAGTGGAGTCTTAGCCTTGAGAAACAACTTAGAATCAAAATATGTCCGGTAGATCGCGCCCATCCGCCTCAACTCTGGGCGGTTCAGCAGACTCCGGTTGGTTGTGCCCAGCGCATAGCCGAGTTCCTCCAGCGTGTTTCCCACCAGCGCTTCGAACATCGCGAGATGATCCGGAGTGAAGCCCTTCCTCCAGCGCCCGAGTGGATTGAATCCTTCATTGGAAGCGTCCTTGAAAGACGTGTTCGGTTCTCTTACCGATCCAATCCCCACTTTCAGGATGTGGTCATAGTCCAGTTCTTGATTGATAAACCCACTGAGCTTGGCCAAAGTAGCACGAGGGTCGGAGATCAATTCCTCGAAACATACTTCCGTATAGTCCGGCCCAAGCTTGCGCCCAACCTCTCTTCCTTTCCGGATCATCCACTCCCAGTAGAGACCAGACGCCATAACGTTGGGAGTGCGGTCCCACCACATGCGCCGAATGTACCCCAGCTTGGCAGTCGAAAGGGCAACGTCGCGGCCATCGCGAATGATATGGATAATCAGCGCCTCTGGAATCGTTTGCTTAATTCTTTCCAGATAGAGCAGATGTTCCGGCGTACAATCGGCCCAACGTTCAACGTTCTGGTTGCGGGCCATCTCGCCCATGATGATGCGCAGAAAATCGCCGCCATTCTGGCATTCCGCAATCACTTTCGCCTTGATCGCTTCCGCATCAAGTCCGGATCGCTCGAATAACTTGCTGGCGAGCCAGGCCTCCATCAGCCTTTTCTTGTTTCGCTTTACGCTCAAGTTTCCAAAGCGTGGTTCCAGAAGATTGATCGCATTGGATTCCGCGCGATAGACCGCGAACCCGCCCGCCGAAAGCAACATGTGATAAAGCAAAGTCGTGCCTGAGCGTCCACATCCCAATACGAATACCGGAGCCTTCTTCCTGGCGGTGCTTGCCGCTTCGACTCCGACCGACGATGCCGCCTGCGAGACCATGAATTCTTACCTGCCCCCCTGACGAGTCCCGGCTGATGAGAACATAAAGCAGACTGACTTCATGCTTTAGCGACCATCGATGCCTTGCCGGAGCGTGCACACACAAACTCGTTATTTCCCAGTGCCCAACCGGACCGGTTGACGCAGGTCAACACTTCGAATCCCCGGCTTTTGCAGAAATCAGACACTTGGCCGGCGGTAGCAAATTCGTATGGCCAGCCTCCAATCCAATCGATCCAGTCGCGCATCATCGACATGCCGCGGTCTTTCTTGTAAACCCGATACCGGGTCAACGGATTCTTCAGTGCCGACACGTCCCTGACCGCTCCGACCACGACGTTCAACGGGATGAAGAACGCGGGAAGCGCAATCCGATAAAAAGCGGCGGAGTTATACATCCGCTTCAGGGTGTACCACCGGCGCGATTTCTTGCCCGCATCGTTGTAAATGGCGATGAATAACCTGCCCTCATCCGCGACCAGCGGCAATACGTTCTCCAGTGCCTGCCACATATTTCCGGTGTGATGCAAGACGCCCCAACTGTAAACCACATCGTAGGCGCCCAGCCCGGCCAGATGGTTCTTATCCAACGCATCGCCCCGTTCAATCGTCCAGTGGCTTGCCGTGGGAAAGAATCGGCCCTTCAATTCCTGAGCGCAGGCCACGCTTTGCGGATCGTAATCCAGTGAATGCACCCGGACCGCTCCCAGCCGCATCGCCGCCAGTGAAAACAGGCCGCTCCCGGAACCGATGTCCAGAAAGGACTTTCCCGCCAGGTCCTTGACCTGAAGCATATCGGCGAGTGATCTTTCGGCCTCGCGAATGCGTTCTTCGTCCAGCACCCGAAGAAACTGCTGCCAGTTCTTTCCGAAGCCAAAGCGCCCGTTGTCCATTCCCATCTCCGCTGCGACCTTCAGTTCGCTACGCGCGACTCGCCTGTTTTTCCGTTATGGGGACCTTCAGGCTTACCTGCTCAATGCTGTCGGCGAGCTTCTTGGCATTGTCTTCCACGGTGATTTCGGGAATCTCCGCCACCATCGCCGCGTGATTCCCGACCGCTTGCGACATCAATTCGAGAAGGCTGCCCAGGTTGCCCTCCCGCCACAGCTTCGCTCCCTCGGGTCGCGTACCATTGTCGGCGCAAAGTACCGGAACCTTTAGTTTGAGAGATTCCAGCACCGACGAACAGATTCCGTCGGTAACAGGCGTTCGGACGTAGGCCAGCGACCGGCTCAGCAAGGTCAGGAAGGTCTCGTGCGGGACCGATCCCAGTACGCACACAGCATCTTCGAGTTTCTGTTCCCTTAGAAAAGTTTTCATCGCGTCCATTTCGCGGTCCCACGGACCCACCAGCAGGAACCCGACTCGGGGAAAAGTCTCGCGAAATCGCCGCATCGCTTCGGCCAGAAAATCCAGGGCAAACTCCTTTCGGAAGCAGACATAACTGAAAAAAACTCCATCGTGCCCGCGGTAGAATTCCTCCACTTCCGCGGGCAATGGCGTGGGAGTGAATTGCACGTAGTAGGAAGAAAAATGCGGAATGGGCTCCACTCTCTCAGCCGGAATGCCCGTCGTGAGCAAGGCCTTCTTCACTGCCTCGCTATTGCAATAAATGCACTCAGGAATACGGAACAACAAGCAGAATGCCAGGTACCGCAGCGATCCCCGGGGTGCGGGGAAATAGGTCTGCTGATGGCCACCCCCGTAAGTCAGCAGAGCCGGGCGGCCCGTCAGCCGCGCCAGCAGAAGCGCCGCAAGTGCGAGGAAGTATCCCTTCTTCGTCTCTCCGTTGACCCGGACGTGCACTGCATATCCGCGCCCGGCCAGGCGCGCGACTTTCCAGAAATAGTCCCACCCACTCTGCACATCGATATACTCGGGACTGCGCACGCGGCGGTTCTCGTTCAGGTTCATTACCTGGCAGTCCCATCCGCGCGTTTCCAGTTCCTTGCGCAGGCCAACCAGGCTCATCGACCAACTGCAGACGGGCGGTGGCCAGTTGCCGATTTCTAATATCCGTTTTTGCAACTCCCGCCTCCCATGAACTTATTCACGAATTCGGATCATGTGTTGCCGGCAACCAGCCTTTTTCCGCGAGCGCGGACCGGTACAGCTCTTCATATTGCCGGCATACGCTCTGCAGGCTGAATCTTGATTTCGCCTCGCTTCGGGCCTTGGCCCCAAGTTTGGCCCCAAGATCAGCATGTTCCAGCAACCTTCCGATAGCCGCGGCAAAAGCATCGTCATCTCCGGACGGCGCTAGAAAACCGGTTTCGCCGTCCCGCACCAGTTCCGGATTGCCTCCCACCGAACCGGCCACCACCGGAACGCCGGCTGCCATGGACTCCATGATCACATTCGACAGGCTCTCGGAAACCGAAGTCAGCACGCTAACAGCCAGCGATGCGAGGACAGCGGGAACATCGGACCGCTCGCCAAGAAATAGCACTCGTCCGCCTAGGTCCAATGCGATTGCCAGCTGTTCCAATTCCGGGCGCAGTGGTCCATCTCCGGCCAGCACAAACTCGACATCCTGATGCTTTCGCGCCACTTTGGATGCGATCCTCAGGAACGCAGCGTGATTTTTCGCCCGATCGTTCATGCGGGCGATCATGCCAACCCTCACCATTCCAGATGGCCGCGGCAAAGCGGGACAGGTTTCCGCAAAAGCCGCCTCGGGAAGCCCATTCGGAATCACCGCCAGCTTTCGTTGCGGCAAGCCAACCCGCCGGCGCAGGTAATCGGCTCCAGCACGCGAATTGCACACCACCCGGTCACAGAACTGGAACACGGTCTGCTGCGCCCAGAACCGCGGCCAGCTCATCAGGTCCCCCAACTGTCGGTGGCTGCCCATCACCACGGGTACCCCGGCCAAGCGCGCCGCCGGAATCAGCATGAGATTGGAATAGAAGTCAAAGGAATGGGCCACCGCGATGCGCTGGTTCTTCAAGTGACGACTCAGGGCCAGCCGCGCGCGCTGCGATTGCAGACCGAACAAGCTCCCGCCCGGCCGGAATTCCCGGATTCCGTTCAGGCCGTCGGCGAAGGCGCCTTTCCGGTGCAAACATCCGAGCTGGACGCTCAAGGTGGAGGACCCCAATGCTTCCGCCAAGACCACAAATTGCCTTTCACCACCCCCGGTTTCCAGCGTGTTCGCCATCAAAAAGACTTCCGGCCGATCGCCGGTGGCACGATTGGCGGGTTGACGATCGCTCTCCGGCTGCAGCGCACCGGGCAGGGGCATGGTCTCAGGTTCCTTCGTCGTCACGAAACTTCCCCGCCCGGACTCAGGACATTCTGCAGGGTAACCGGCAGGCTGGCTCCGGACGCCTCCGGTCCCTTCGCCTCGATAAAATTGCGGTGCCACAGTTCGAAAACCAGCAGAATCCACAGTAGACCCGCACGATCTCGCCGGCCCCGGAAGTGCTCATCCATCACGGTACGGATCGCCTGCGGTTCGAAATATCCACGCTGCAGCGTCCGGGGCTCCAGCAGAATAGGCAGCAGCCCTTCCTTCAGTTCCTTCCGCATCCAGTGCACCAGGGGCATGGAGAATCCCTGCTTGCGGCGGTGCAACAACTGGGGAGGAATTCCCAGCCGCTCCGCCAGTTTCTTGAACATGAACTTTCGAGTGCCGTTGCGAAACTTATAGCCGATAGGCAGGCCCGCCACCCAGCCCACAAACTCATGATCGAGAATCGGGCAACGCACTTCCAGGGAGTTCGCCATGCTCATGCGATCGACTTTGGCCAGAATGTCGGCCGTCAGATAGGTTTTCGTATCGAGATACATCAAGCGGCTGAGCTGGTCGGTGGCTGGAGCCTGGTCGTAATAACCCTCGAACTGGCGAAGAGGATCGGCCCAACTCCGCGCGCTATTCACGAAGTCGCGGGAGAACAAGGTCTTCTCGCGATGCAAGGCCGGAAGGAATGAAAGCCCGTCCAGGTACCGGTCCCGCGACGACAAAGTGATATTCCACGCCAGCTTTCGCCCCTTCACGCCGGAAGGCAGCCGCTCGTAGAGATAATTGCGGTAGAGGCTGCCGATCCAGGGGGGAATGAAGTTATAGCGCCGGCGCTTCCAGTTCACGATGTAGCGATCGTATCCCGCAAAAAGCTCGTCTCCACCGTCACCCGACAAAGCGACGGTCACATGCTGCCGTGCCAGCTTCGAAACGTGATACGTCGGGATCATTGAGGAATCGCCGAACGGCTCTTCCATCATCGCAGTGATGTGATTCAGCGTCTCGACAATGTCCGGATCGACGACAAGTTCGTGATGGTCGGTCCCGAAGCGTTGCGCCACCAGCCGGGCGTACTCGACTTCGTTGAAGTCGGCTTTCCCGAAACCAATGGAAAACGTCTTGACCGGCGCGGAGCTGTTTCGTGCCATCAGCGCTACGACCAGCGACGAATCCACGCCGCCGCTCAGCATGGCGCCCAAAGGCACATCGCTGATCAGACGAATCCGAACCGCCTCCGCCAGCCGCTTTTCCATTTCCTCCAGACAAACGTCGTCCGATCCCGGATCATGATTTCCGTACTGCGGCACATCCCAGTACTGGCGGACCTCAATCTCGCCGTTTCTGTACTCCGCCAGGTGTCCCGGGGGCAGCTTCCGAATCTCCTGGAAACTCGAATAGGGATCGGGCACATAGCCGAAATAGAAAAACTGGAGGATCCCCTCCGGATCAATCGCCTTCAACTCCGGGGCCACCGCCAGCATCGCTTTGATTTCCGAACCGAAATAAAGGCGTCCACCGCGCAACGCGTAGTAAAGCGGCTTCTTTCCCAGGCGGTCCCGGGCCAGCAACAGGGACTTGCGTTTCTCGTCGTAAACAGCGATGGCAAACATGCCTCTCAGCCTGGTAACGCACTCGGCTCCCATCTCTTCGTAGAGGTGAACGATCACCTCGGTATCGCTGTGGGTATAGAAGTGATGGCCGCGACTCTGCAACTCCTTGCGCAACTCGGGAAAGTTATAAATTTCACCATTGAACACGATGGCAACGCTGCGGTCCTCGTTGTAGATGGGCTGCCGGCCGCCGGAGAGGTCGATGATGCTGAGACGGCGCATCCCCAAACCCACGTTGCCCTGGGCATGGATGCCTTCATCGTCCGGACCGCGGTGCACAATGGTATGGATCATCCGCCGGACCTGCTCGGATGTGGCCCGTTCGCCCTCCCGGTTTACGAACCCCGCTATTCCGCACATACCCTGTCCTTTCACGCTTCCACCGGAGCTTCGTTCCCATCACACTCACAAAGGAACGCGTGAGCCAGCGCTAGATAACAATCACGGCAAGGGCTTTCGGCCGTACACGGAGACTGGCACATCGGCAACGTGCAAGTCCGTCATCCCGCAGTTTTCAAACCAGCGAAATACCTCTTCATAGGTATGTTTGGATTGGTATTGCGGAGAGTACCAGTCAAAAGTGTCGAGCACTCTCCATCGTCGGTTGGGGTTGCGGTTGACCGGGAACACGTGACGCACAAATCCCGACAGAGGCCGTCCGATGCCAGGCACAACGCGCAATGTACTATCTACCACGTTGACCGTGGGCACGACCACGCGAAGAATCCCGTGCAGGGTCCTCGCGGGCAGGCGGTGAGTAATCTTGCGGTAAATATCGCTGAACCGGTACCACTTGTTATAGGCGCTATAGAGCCACACAGCCAGTGTCCCGCCAGGCTTCAGGTATTGCGGCAACGCTTTCACAGCCTGCTCGCAGTTCGGCGTATGGTGCAGAACGCCAATGCTGTAGATAAAGTCGAAACTCTCCGGAGCAAACGGGAGTGCAAAGACATCAGCCTGAAACGCGACAAATTCGCGATCCGCCAGATTGCGCGCCGCCACTTCGGCGGCCGCGCTCAGATCGATCCCTACGACCCTGGCTCCCCAGCGCGTTGCCACATCCGCAAACCGCCCCATCCCACAACCCACGTCGAGCACAAGTTTTCCCTTGAGATCTTCCGGAGTCAAGCCCGTCTTGCGGTGGAAATCCTTTTCAGACTGATCGTTGGCGGCATCATCCAGCTGCGTGCGGGCGTAGCGCTGCCACTGGAACCCAAAGCTGTCCGCATAGTTTTCCGCCGCCACGAAGCGTGTGATGCCGCGCTCCTGCGGGAATACGTGTTGGCATGCGGGACACACATACCCATCGCCCTGCGGGTTCAGCGAAGCCCGGCAGTTGGGGCAGCACAGCAACGCCAACACATCAATGGGCAAGGGTGAAGTCACCCGCTTTCCTCTTGTTGGCACGCGCAACCCCATACCGGCTGCGCCAGTTCTTTCCATCCAGAGGAGGTTCGGACACCGGTTCACGTTCCCTCACCACCGCCGCCAGAACCGACGTGTACACAACGGAAAAATAAGGAAAAAACTGATAAGCCTCTGGGGCAAAAAGCGCTCCCACCACGAAGCCCACGAGCGAGCTGTGTAAGGCAGCGGCGAACAAGACCACGTTAGAATCCGCGTCCTGTCTGCGGCGCAGTTTCTTGAGATTTCGAAAGCCACAGGCAAAAAACAGGAGGTAAAGAATCGCGGCGGGAATTCCGCCCTCGACCGCGATCTGAAGATAGGTCATGTGGACCTCTCGCCAGACCGTCGAATATACTTCGAAGTTCCGGGCGCCAACCCCGAATATGGGATAGTGCTCAATCCCTTCGACCGCCTTCAGCATGAGGAACTTCCGTTGCTCGAAGGATTCATATGCGCGATCCTCATCCGCTGTCTGCACGTCGCCTGAAATTGCCATGAACCGGCCGATGACGTGACGGCCGGCGGTGAGCAGCAGGACCGATCCCAGCAACCCGGCGGCGACTATCAAGTAAAACCGCCGCCCTTTCACCCCGAAGTGCCAAAGGCAAACCGCTCCCGCAACCGCCAGGGTTACAAAGCCGCCGCGGGAGGCGGTAAGAAACACAGCGACCAGCATGCACAACATGGCGAACAGCCAGACCATTTTGCGCAGAATACTCGACGCAGCCAGGAAAAAAGCCAGACAAAAGGGAAGCGAAAGAACGATGGCGAAAGCTAAGTCGTTCGGGTTCGAATAAATGCCGCCCAGAACACCGTCCAATCGAGGGTGAGAGTGACCCTTGGCGATCGAAACGATACAAATCAACGATACGGAAGCGGCTTGGATGAAAATCAGGCGGCGGAGCCGTCCGAATTCATTCACTGCAAGAAACGTTAAGACCCAGATGACGTAGACCTTTGAAAAATCCAGCGCGCGGACCAGCGCGCCTCCCCTCCACACGGGAGAAAACAAGGCTGAGGCAAACAGAAGCGCCGTCATGGCCAGAAGATAGTGAGCTTCTTTGGGAAGGCCCCGCAATCCTCGTTTGGCATTGCCGAGACTCGTCAGGAGCGCCACCAACGCCAGAAATGCGGTGATCTTGGCCAGCGGTACGTAATCTAAGCCGGGGAGCCAGTCCTCGGGGCGCGCGCAATAGACGAAGTAAAAGGCGCTCAGCCAGAAAAAGGCGCCGGTCAACGTCTCCTTTCTGGGCGCCGGCCGCACGCGTTCCAGGACCTGCTCTTTAGCCTCGATCAACGTTTTCCTCCTTTCCAGAAAACTGTCTGGCTATCACCGGCTCCATGCCGTCTTCCGTCCGGTGACAAAATTTGCGAATGCCACCGCAGCTGCGGAATTCAACAGCACAAAGGTGAGCGAAGCATCCGCCATTCGCGCCAGCGGCCCCCAATTCAAACGCAGCAGAGCCAGCAGGCTCAGTCCGTAGAACAACAGTTGCAAAATCAACGCGGCCCGATAGACGACACCCGCCAGAAACATCGACGCTACGAGGGCCGTCGCGAGGGCAAACGGCACGGCCAGCCGCAACAGCTTGTGGCTCACGAAGCGAAAGCGAATCGGATTCTCCCTGCTTAACAGCCATGGCGCCGTCTGCATCAACTGGTAATTGCCACTCAAGGTGCGCACCTTACGGTTGAACTCCCGCCGGGCGCCCATGTCCGGGCAGTCCCATGCGCGCGCACGAGGCTCAAAGACGGCGCGTTTCCCTTCCCTCACCACCAGCATGGGAAGATAGACGTCGTCCAGGATGGTTCCCTTCGGTAAGTCACTCAGCAGTTCACGCTTTGCCGCATAAAGCGCCCCAGTTGCACCCACGACCGATCCGGAGGCTGCTTCTAATTGCCGGATCTCCTTCTCGATACGCCAATATAAGCCCATTCCCTGTTTTGCTTCGCCTGATTCAGGATTGCCCAGCATCAACTCGCCGCTCACGCAGCCCACTTCGGTGTCCGCCAGGTTCTCCACCAGCAATCGGATCGCGCCAGGCTCAATCTTCTGCCGCGCGTCCGTGAAAACAATCACTTCTCCTTGAGCGATTGCCATGGCGTCGTTCAGACCGCAAGCCTTACCCTGAGACAACTGGTTCAAGACTACCTGTACGCGCGGTTCCTGCGCGTACTCGCGAAGGATTGCCTCAGTCCTGTCGGTTGATCCGTCGGAAACCACCACGACCTGGCAGCGGTCTCGCGGATAGTCCAGTTCGAGCAGGTTCCTTAGTTTTGCCTCCAGCACACACTCCTCGTTGCGCACTACCATCACGATGGAGACCAGCGGTTCCTGTGCCGCACGCTTCACGGGGCGCGGCCTGAGGCGCGCCCAAACCCACAACCACGCCATATAACCGACGTAGGTATAGGCGATCAGCGCCACGGCTGTCCAAAACACCCATCTCATGGTGTGCGGGATCACCTCGCTCCCCGGCCCAAAAGGACAATCTTTATCGTTTGGAACAAGATGATGAAATCCAGACCGAGCGAGGCGTTCTTGATGTAAAACAAGTCGTATTGCAGTTTCTCGCGCGCATCCTCCAGCGTATTGCCGTACTTGTACTGCACTTGCGCCCAGCCCGTGATTCCCGGCCGCACCACATGGCGTACGCCGTAGTAGGGAATCTCGCGGCTCAGCGACTCCACAAATTCGGGCCGCTCTGGGCGTGGGCCAACGAAGTGCATATCGCCCTTCAACACGCACCATAGTTGCGGAATCTCATCCAGCCGCGAGGCGCGCAGAAATTTGCCCACGCGCGTGATGCGCGGATCGTCGTCGGTGGCCCAGGTCGCGCCCGTATCAGCCTCCGCGTCGACCCGCATGGTGCGAAACTTGTAGCAATAAAAAACTACTCCCCGCCGCCCCACGCGCTGCTGCCGGTACAGCACCGGGCCCCGCGAGTCGAGTTTGACTGCAAGCCAAATGAAGGGCAGCAACGGGAGGGTCACCAACAGTCCGGCGAGCGCCACCGTAAAATTCGCCGTGCGGCGCACCAACCGGAAAAAACTGCTGAAGCGGAACCCTTCGGTGAAGATCAGCCAACTGGGATACAACTGCTCGACTTCAATCCGGCCCGAGATTCTCTCCAGCCATGACGTTGCCTCCTCCACCTTCACGCCCCCTAGGCGCAAATCCAGCAACTCCTCCACCGGCAGCGTGCCGCGGCGGTCCGGCATGGCGACGATCACGCGATGCACACCGCTGCCCTGCGCCAATCCCACCAGGTGCGAAGCCACGCTGTCGCGGGTCAACTCGCCGTCCACATCCCCAGTCCATCCCACCACCTCAACTCCCAGCGCCGTCCGCTCGCGCAAGCCTTTCACCAACCTCTCCGCGCGCTCTCCGGTGCCCAGCACGTAGACCCGCTCGCGCAGGAAGGGCTGGCGAACCATCCAGGAATAAGCCGCACGCCAGCCAAACAGGGTGAAGGTGAGGATGATGAATCCCCAAACCGCGGCATTATTCCCGGGCATTAGGCGGGGATAGCCCCAGGCCAAGCCGGCAAGCGCCAGTGCAACAAGTCCCAGCACCAGCAGAAGGCGAAAAACAAGGTCCCACTTCTCTCCCAGACTGGAGGAGTCGTACAGGTCGAACAGGTGCGAAAGAAGCAGCACCACCCCGGTAACGACCAGAATCTTAAGGTTGAGTAGGGAGTCGGGCTTCTGCAGGGTAGGTTGAAGAAATCCGACTTCTGAAAGCCAAGAGGCCGCCCAGATCCCGAGCACCAACGAGAACGCAACGATAAACGCCTCGCCCGCCAGAAGAACCAGCGTGCGCAGCGGATAGTACACTTTGAACAGCCGGATCACGTTCCCCCACTTCCCTAAGACTTGGACTCGGTCACGTTCTTGACGTAGGCGTCGTAGTAATACCGCGAATACGGGGCGGATTCATGGTCGGTCCCGTTCAGCACAATTCCCACCAGGGCTTGGTCGGGAAATTCCTCCCGCGCCCGGCGAGCCATATCGACCGGCGTGGAATTGGAGCGCACTACCATCAGCACACCGTCACAGGCCTTGGCCAGCACGCTGGCGTCGGAGACCGGCACTGCGGGCGGTGAGTCGACAATGATCCAGTCGAACAGCGCCTCCACTCTCTGCAGCAGGAACTTCAACCGCCCGTTGGCGACCAGTTCCGCAGGATCGGAGATCTCCTGGCCGCTGGGAATGAAGAAGAGGTTTTCCATAGCCCCGCGCTGCATGATCGAAAATTCGTCACTCTTTCCCTGCAGGTAATCGGACAGGCCGGGAGACGCAGTCGTGCCCAGCATCATATGCAAGCGTGGGCCGCGCAGGTCGGCATCGATCAGGAGTACCCTGCGTCCGTGCTGCCGCACCATCACCTGGGCCAGATTTGCCGCCGTGAAGGACTTGCCTTCCTTGGGCAGGGCGCTGGTTACCAGGATCTTCTTCAGCGTCATCTTCTCGCGCGTGTGATAGAGCCGTGAGCGCAGGGTACGGAATTCCTCGGTGCCGCGGGCATTATCATCGCCGTTGAAAAACAGCATCGTGTTCTCCTCCGGCCGCCACTGCAGTTGCGGGCAGCGCGCCAGCAAAGCGTCAAGGCCGAAAGGACTGGCGAACGACGGCATCGCCGACGTCAGCGGAACCCCGCCGGCGGGCACTCCGGTGGCTGCCGCGACTGGCGACTCCTCCGCCGTTGTCATGGGCGGCTCCGCCTCCGCGGGCGCCGGAAAACCGGATGGGGCGGGACCTCCCTGCGACGCCGCCCGCTCCTGTTCGGCTTTCTTCAACGCTTCATGAATTCTGCTCATAGTTTCCTCTCCTTGGGGAGGTCCTTATCTTCTTCGCGTAACCGGTCGGCCAGCGTGGCCAGCGACCGCAGTGCTTCTACCACGTCAAATTTCTCCGGTGCAGCCATCGGCGGTGGCGTGGTCATGGCCCCCGCGGCCGTACCGTCGCCCAAATCGAAGTCCCGGGCCACGCCCTCCACCACAGCGGGCGCAATCACTTTCTGCTGGTCCACGAATGCGCTCACCAGGCAGTGCTCGCACAACAGGTTGATCACACGCGGAATGCCGTTGGCATAGCGGTGGATCGCAACCACAGACTCCGGATCGAAGATCTGCTGACCGTTGGAGCCGGCGATGCGCAACCGCTGTTGGATGTAAGCTTTCGTCTCCTCCAGCGTGAGCGCATGCGTCTTGGCGCGCAGCGTCAGCCTTTGCCGCAATTGCCGCAGTTGGGGTTGTTTCAGCTTCTGCTCCAATTCGGGTTGGCCCACCAGCACGATCTGCAGCAACTTCTCCGTGAACGTCTCCAGATTGGTGAGCATCCGGATCTCTTCCAGCACTTCATCGGTGAGGTTCTGCGCCTCGTCTACGATGAGCACCGCGGTCTCGCCTGCCCGGTAACGATCAAGCAGCCAGTTGTAGAGGCGCAGCAGGATCTGGCTCTTGGCCTTGGAATCGCACGGGATGCCGAAGTCCGCCATCATGTAATCCAAAAACTGCGGAGTGTTCAGGCGCGAGTTGAAGATGAATGCCGTCGCCACCTGTTGCAGGCGCAACCACTCCAGCAGTTTGTTGATCAGCGTGGTCTTGCCCGTTCCCACTTCCCCGGTCAGCAGCACAAACCCTTTACGGCTCTGAATGCCGTAGGTCAGGCAGGCCAGGGCTTCCTCGGTATGCCGCGTTAAGAACAGATAACGCGGATCGGGGTTCACGTTGAACGGATTGGCCCGCAGGCCGTAAAACTCTTTGTACATGGTTCTCTGCCTAAATGCTTTCGACTCAACGCTCTCGCCTAAACCCTGGCCGTTTCCTTTCTCTCTTCCGGCCGCTTTTTCCGGTTCCAGAAATGGCCCTTGCCGTTGCCGTTTGCAGACGCCGTTTCCACTACCCACGGAACCGCCACTAGCAGAGGCAGTTCCAGGGCAGCTTCGGCGTCGGCCTCGGTGCGGATGCACTTGTCGCGCAACTCCAGCCACATCGCCAGGCCCAGCCCCAACGCCAGACCGGCGCCCAGTCCTCCGCCGGCAAACAATAGCCGGTTGGGGAAGCTGGGTGAGTCAGGCAGGTTAGCGGGATTCAGCAGCGCCATCTGTTCTCCCTGCTGCGACTGCTCTGCCTGCGTCGCCATCTTGGAGGTACTCTGCTTGGCTAGGTCGTCCTGGTAGACCTTCTGAGCGTTGTCGTAGTCGCGAGCAAGCTCTTTGTACTCGCCTTCGATCGCAGGGCTCGAGGCCACCCGGCTCTGGTAAACGGCGATCTCCTGCTGAAGCTTCTTCTGATCGCGCGTGGCCTGGGTAATCAAATCCTGATACTGGTGAATTTGCAGCCGCAGTTGACGAATCTCCGGCGGCTCCGATGCGGATTCCTTCTGGGTTCCGGTGTCGCTTCCGGCTGGGGAAGCATCATTGATCTCCGCTAGCTTCTTCTTGACCTGCGCAATGTCTGCCTTGGTCTTGATCACGTCGGGGTGGTCATCGGTGTAGCGCGCTTCCAGATCGATGAGCTGGGCCTGCAGTTGCGAAAGCTGCTGCTGCAGGGTTTGCGGATTGCTCGCCGACTGCGACGATTTCCACGCCGCCAGTTGCTGGGCCAGCAAGGACTCGGTATAGGCTTTGTCCTGGGTCGCCCGGTTCAGGGTCTGTGTATTGGCGTCGAGCTGGGAGTTCAACCCCATGAGAATTTTCAGATTGTTGTCTTCGTCGCCGGGAAGCTGTCCCATGTGCTGGTTCTTGAAGGCAGCCAAGCGTTTATCCAGATCGTCTAGGTTCTGCTTGGCGTCCTCCACCTGCTTGGTAAGGAAAAGCGTCGTGCCTTGCGAGGCGTCCTGCCTTGACTTGAGATCCTCTTCCAGCAGCATCGAAGTCAGATCGGTGCAGACCTGCTGCGCTTCGCGGGCCGTCGGCGCCGTATAGTTCACGTAGAAGGCAGGCACCTGACTGCTCTGGCCCGGCTTCTTCTTGCCACCGGCGCCAATCTGCGACAGGTCCGTCACCACCGGTTGGATCATAGTGGAGGACTGGCTCTGGATGCTTGTCACCACATCCTCAACACTCTGCCCACTCTTGGCTAATCCCAGCCTTTCCACCATGGGCCGCAGCCGGGCCGGACTCAGCACCTGCTGCTGAATGGTGGCAATGTGCTGGGTGAGGTCCTCGGTGAAGACCTGCTGCACCACCATATCCGGGATCTTCGGCGCCTCCACCAGCACCAGCGACTGCGAGGTGTACTTGGCCGGGAAAGCATACGAGACCAGAAATCCGGCCAGCGGCGCCAGCAGCGCCGGAATCAGAATCACCTTCATCCGGCGGCGCAACATCGCCAGATAATCATCCATGGTTAGTTCACGGTTTTGCATATTTTCATTACCCGTTCCGCCGGCCCCGAACGGCCGGCTGCAAAATTAGTCGATGCGGATTGGCCGGGGAGTCCAATCCACTCCAATCGTACCCACGTGCCGCTGCGAGGTATTACTGCACGCAACCGTGGTCGTAACACCCGTCGCCCCAAACGGACATGAGCCATTGAAACCCAAATCGTTGAACTGATAGCTCACGAACCCACGCAGATTGCGCCCGAACTGACGGTGAAGGCCCGCTCCCGCGAAGCCGTAGGAAAAGCTGCTGGCATCGACTTCCGACCCAGGAATCTGCAACCTCTCGTTCTTGGAATAACCGAAATCGGAAAAGAAGTCCCAGACCCGGTTCAACGGCCTTGACACACCGAGGCGCGCAATGTCGCTGAGCGTGCCCGCGAAAAGTCCCGACCCGTTGGTGTTGTAACGCTGGAAGCTAAGCACGAGACTGGTCTTCGGGAACTTGTAGCGCAGCGAGAGGCGGCCGGCCACGCCAATATTGGAAGTGCCGACAGTGCTCACCGTGCCTCCAACACTGGTACATGAAGACGCCGCAACACCCGGAATGCTGCATACCTGGAGGTTGATCCGGGTAAACTGCGGGCCAGCGCCAATGGTGAAATCCATGCGCCCAGAAATACGGTGTCCGTACATCGCTTGTATGACGTGGGTGTGAAATGCGGTTCCCGCAGTCGAAAAGTCAAATGCCTGGTAGCCATAACTCAGCGCGACCTGGTCCTTAGGATTCAAGACTCGGTCATACCCAGCCTGGGCAGTGAACTCGCGGCTCCCGACGAAGGGAACGACTACTGGCAACTGCTGGCCATAGATGTTCTCGGTGAGGTTATCGTAGAAGTGAACCAGCCCATATCCACCGGCAAGGGTCACCGATGACTTTGGAGTCAGGTTCTCTACAACATCGGCTAATCCCAAATTCGTGATTCGCGGCACCTGGCCCAGGGAAACATCGCTTCCTCCTGTGAAAGCGCTGTTCTGCCCACCAAACGCACCGGCGCCCAGCATGCCCGCCCCCAGGCTGCCGAGGCCCGAGTTGTATGCCCCTTCGCCACCGTAGGCGGAGAAACCGAAATTGCCTTCAGGGAGGTAGCTGAACGAGTCGCGAATCGCCAATTGGCCGCGTTTCCAGTTGATGCGATTGTCCATGTCAAACTGCTGCAGTTGCTCTAGCCCAATGCCGAGTTGGTTGTAATAGGCCACACCGCCGATGTAATCCACCGCCACGTCGTAATTCTTCCACAGCTTTTGCAGAGTAAGGCTTCCCAGACCACGCGTGACCGCGCCAGTCTTCGACTCGCCGAGCGTATTCCCGATGTTGGAGTCCACCGACTCGCTGAAATGCAGGCCGGGTAACAGGAAGCTCTCCGGCGCGGCATGGGGCTCCAACCCAGGCTGGTCGACGGCGGAAATGGGCGGGTTCTCGGCCACCGTCGGCGCCGGATTCTCCTGTCCGAAGGCGGGCACAGGGGAAGGCGCAGGCGGTTGGTTCTCGTCGCCCTGCGCCCAGGCCACGCTGGCCAGAAACAAGGTCAGCGTCAGGGTCAAAATAATTTGGCCGTTCTTCATCCGCATTCCTCTTCCATGGGTCGCTTAAACAACCTACGGGACGACGATCGTGTCTCCGGGTTTGAGCACGATATTCTGCTGCGTGTCCCCGCCCTTGATCGCGTCCTTGTAGTTGAACTTTATCTTCGTCTGCTGGCCGTCCTGCATGCGCAGCAGGTAAATCGCTTTGAGATTGGCGAACTGGGTAAATCCCGCGCTGGATAACGCCTGCAGCATCGTCATATGGGGCAGCAAGGCCATAGCTCCGGTGTGCGTCACTTCGCCCAGCACATAAATCCGCTGGCTGTTCATCGCCGTCACGACCACGGTCACTCGCGGGTCCGCAATGAACTTCTTCAACTTCGCGGTGATAGAGTCTTTCAGTTGCAGCGGCGTCAGGCCCGCGGCCTGCACGTCGTCCAGCAAGGGCAGCGAGATCTTGCCATCGGGACGGACTGGCAGAGTGGCACTCATATCCGGTTCTTTCCATACCGTAATGTGCAGCGTATCGTCGGCCCCGATTACGTAATCGGCGGGAACCACCGGAGGCGCCGGGTGGGATTCCGGCGCGGCCGCCTTGTCCGGCTTGGCCGCGCTTGTATCGGTGTCGTCCTGGGCCCACATGCTGGCAGTCGCAAACGCCAGCAGCACCAGGCACACCACCTTCATTCCATTCTTCATGCGCTCTCCTGTGGAGCTAGGACGCCCCGTACTCGGAGCATCCCATCTGTTTGAGCTTGTATAACAAAGCCTTGTAACTGATCTGCAACTCCTGGGCCGCGCGGCGCCGGTTCCAGCGGGTGCGGGTCAAGACCCGCAGGATGATCTCTTTCTCCGCTTCGCGAGAGGCCGCACGTGCCGCCTGCTTCAGCGAAACCCGCCCGCCGTTTCCTCCCAGATCCGGGCGCAGCAGCATCGCCCGCAAGCCGCCCATCGCCACCGTTTCATCTCCCAGGGCCACAATCGCTTTGGCGGCATTTTCCAGTTCTCTCACATTCCCCGGCCAGGAATACTCCTGAAATAAGCGATGCGTCTCCTCGCTCAGGGCGGGTACTGCCCGCTGAAAGTCGCGTCCGTATTTCTCCAGAAAATGTTCCATCAACCCCGGAATGTCCTCCCGGCGCTGGCGCAACGGAGGAAGCCGCAAGCACACTCCACTGATCCGGTAGTACAGATCCTCACGAAGATTCCCTACCTTTACTTCGGCTTCGAGGTCGCGGGCGCTGCCGCAGATCAGCCGCGCCAAACCTGGCGCGCGTCCGTCATTCGCGTTTCCCCGGATCAAGGCCTGCAACAACCATGCCTGACTCTCCGTCCCCAGTTCTGCCACTTCTTCCAGGAAGAGTGTGCCTGCGCCGGGCAAACCGGCCTGTCCGGCCGCGTCGCCAAACTTGTCCGAGTCCAGCGCGGCACAAGAAACCACCCGGAACGGCTGCCCACCTCGCCGGGATAGATCGTGAACCCACCGGGCCGCGGCTTTCTTCCCTGCTCCGCGTTCGGCCAGCAGTAGGACCGGGACTTCGCTATGCGCTACCTCCCGCATCACCGCTTCCACGCCCCTCATGCTTGGACTCACGCTTTGCACGAAGTCCATCCGCACGGGTTCATGAATGACAGTCGTCTGCATTTTCTCCACGCCTTGGCGCGCATCCGCTTCCATCGACAGACCTTTTCTCTCGGTGCAAGAACTCAAAACGGTACAGGAGGCTTAGAGTTTCAAGAGCACGATACGTACCATCCCATTTCTCGGCGGGGGAGGATCGCATTACAGGCTTACCGCCATGTTTTCAAAAGTATACAAGCCAGACCGGGGCTCAGGAGGGACAAAAATCTATGCTCCTAACCTACACTTTTCCGCACAAAAGGGAAAGTCTTTGCCCATCCGGGTGTAACGAAGGTTACATCCTCGCCCTATGAGAATGAGGAAACAGTCCCCAACTCCTTCCCCTACAAGAGCCTCCGCTGTCTGGAACTCGTTCCTGCCTCCCGGAAGATGGTTGTTACCTGCGGTCCGGGCTTTTGATTGCGGCGCTCCCACGGTTCGCATATGCTGGACGCTAACCGGTTTAGGAAGTCCGTTCCAGTGAGCCAAGTGCTGCAATCCGAGCCCCCAACCGCGCGAGAGCGCACCAACCCGGCGCCTCTCCCTTTGTGGCAAACTGCCATTATTGCCGGATTTCTGCTTTGGCTGTACTTTCCTACACTCAGCCGCCTGGTCGGGCAATGGTGGAACGACCCCAATTTCTCCCACGGCTTCTTTGTACCTCTGTTTTCTGCCTTCGTGATTTGGCAGGAGCGCTCCCGGCTCACTGCTGTCAGCCTGCGGCCCTCGTGGTGGGGCCTGTGGTTGCTGGGCTTTGGACTGAGTTTGCTCATTGTCGGCCAAATGGGGGCTGAACTTTTCCTTTCCCGCGTATCGGTGTTGATCGTGCTTGCGGGTTTGGTCGTGCTTTTTCTGGGATGGAGTTTTTTCCGCGCCGTGCTTTTCCCTTGGGCGTTCCTGTTGCTCATGATCCCCATTCCGACCATCATCTTCAACCAAATCACTTTCCCTCTCCAGTTGCTGGCTTCGAAAGTGGCCAGTACCACCTTGCCCTGGATGGGCGTGCCCGTGCTGCGGGAAGGCAACGTCATCATCCTTCCGGCCATGGCGCTGGAAGTGGCAGAAGCCTGTAGCGGCATCCGCTCCCTGATGTCATTGGCCACGCTCGCGGTCATCTATGGTTATCTGATGGAACGTAAGGTTGCCGTGCGGGTACTCTTGGCCTTGGCATCGATTCCCATCGCCGTGGCCGCCAACAGCCTGCGCATTGTGGGCACGGGCTTGCTGGTCCAGTACTGGGACCCGGAACGCGCGGAGGGCTTCTTTCATGAGTTCTCCGGCTGGCTGATTTTCGTGGTTTCGCTCGTCATGCTCTATCTTCTGCATCGCATCGTTCGGATTTTTTGGCGCGGGGAGGCCCCGGAATCATGAAACCATCCGGCATGCTGCGCTTCGCTTTCGCCGTACTACTGATTGGCCTCACCGCCATCCTGCTCCAGGCGCGGAGCCGCACCGAAATCATTCCCCGGCACCTGCCGCTTTCGTCTTTTCCCGCCCAACTGGGGAACTGGAACAGCACCGAGATCGCGCAAGACGAAAGAACTCTTGAGGTGCTCGGAAAGGGCGATTTCCTGGAACGCTTTTACCAGGATCCCTCCGGAAAGTTGCCTTATGTCGACCTGTTCCTGGCCTACTTCCCTAGCCAGCGCGCCGGCGAAACCCCGCACTCTCCGCAGCATTGCCTGCCGGGCGCAGGATGGAACCCCGACGAAAACGTCCGCGTCACGCTCTCCCTGCCCGGCCACAGCCCGTTCCCGGCTAACCGTTATGTCATCTCTAGAGGAGATGATCGCCGGTTGGTGTTGTACTGGTTCTGGGCCCATGATCGCGGCGTGGCCAGCGAGTATTGGGCCAAGTTTTATCTGGTTAAGGACGCGATTGCGATGAACCGCAGCGACGGGTCTCTGGTACGCTTCGTGACTCCGATGTTTCCCGGAGAAACACCGGACGCCGCCCAGCAGCGCTTGCTTCCCTTTACTTCTGCCGTGGTTCCCCTGCTCGACGATTACATCCCGCGCTGATGGAGTCCGCAAAAGATGTTGCCGCTTTTCTCTGCGTCCTTCGCGGCTTTTCTTCGCGCCCTTGGCGGTTAAAAGCTCTCGCGTCCGCTCGTTTCCACATTGATCCAGGAAAACCCGTCTGAGCCCCACAACTTTCGCTTGCTCCGAGACCTCATCAGTGTTATTCCTGACTCTCTTTTGAATTGAGCAATCACCCCGGGGCCCAGATTGCGTGACTCGAACGCCGATGTAGACCCGCTGAACCGAATCTCATTCGTCTCTTCCGGCGTGTCGATCGCCGAGGCCGAAGATCCCCACCGACCGAAGCGAGTGCTCGGCTTCCGCGATCTGGTTTTGTTTTACGTCGTCACGGGCATCAGCCTGCGCTGGATCGCGACCGCGGCCGCGGCCGGCCCCGGTTCCATCGTCATCTGGATCGGCGCCTGGCTCTGCTTCTACACCCCTCTCGCACTTTCCGTGCTGGAACTTTCTTCCCGCTATCCCAGTGAAGGCGGCCTCTACGTCTGGAGCAAGCGCGCCTTCGGAGATTTCTCCGGCTTCATGTCCGCCTGGACTTATTGGACCAGCAACCTTCCCTACTTCCCTGCCGTCCTCTACTTCGCCGCCAGCAACATCCTTTTCATGCGCCAGAACGCGTGGGCGCATCTCTCGAACAACGCCATGTTCTACATCGTCTTTTCTTTGCTCACGCTGAGCGCCGCCACGCTCATGAACATCGTCGGACTCGACGTCGGCAAATGGCTGCATAACGTCGGCGCCCTCGCCATGTGGATTCCGGTTGGCATCGTCATCGTGATGGGATTGATCGCCTGGCATCGCTACGGCTCGGCCACGTCATTCACACTGCGCTCGATGACACCCAGCATGCATTTCAACGACATCATTTTCTGGTCGGTGCTGACGTTTGCCTTCGGCGGGTGCGAGACCGCGTCCTTCATGGGAGAGGAGATCAAGAATCCGCGGCGCTCAATCCCGTTCGCACTCCTGTTCGGCGGCATCACCGTCACCCTTTGCTATATTCTGGGAACCGCCTGCGTGCTGCTCGCATTGCCCTCCAATGAAGTCAGCAGCTTGCAGGGATTGGTGCAGGCCATCTCGAAGACCGCATCCCGCGTGGGTTTTCCCGGAGTGTTGCCGGTCGCCGCGTTCCTGATCGCGCTCAGCAACATCGGCGCCGCCGGAGCCTACCTTGCCGCGGTAGCCCGCTTGCCTTTCGTCGCCGGCATCGACCGCTTTCTGCCCCCGGCTTTCGGCGCGCTGCACCCACGCTGGAGGACTCCGTGGGTCGCACTGATAACTCAGTTCGTTTTAGGCGTAGTCTTCATTTTCTTGGGCCAGGCCGGAACCAGTGTCAAAGGCGCTTACGATGTGTTGGTCAGCATGGGCGTGATCACCTATTTCATTCCCTACCTGTATCTGTTCGCTGCCATGATCAAGTTGCAGCGGGAACCCGCCGGGCCGGACGTGATCCGCGTGCCGGGAGGAAGCATGGTCGCGAAGCTTGTAGCAACACTCGGATTCCTCACCACCACGCTGACCATCGCGCTGTCTCTGATCCCGCAGCCCGACGAACCGAACAAGCCACTGGCGCTGTTCAAGATTGTCGGCGGTTGCGCAGCGCTGGTGCTGGTCGGGGTGTGGATTTATGCAAGAGGAAAGCGGCGGGCGAGAACCATGTGGGGACAGCCGCCCCCGGCTGTCTAGCGACCGTAGGTCGTGTTTCGAGCGAATCGTTCACCTGGCAACGCAAGACAATCAGCCGGGCTTCGTCCGACTGGACAGCCGAGGCGGCTGTCCCTACATGGGCGAGCCAAAAAAACGCGCTCTGCACACCGCTTACGCGGCGTCTTGATTTCCTGAATCGCCGTAGAGTTCAGCTTCGGACACCACAGCGTCCGTCGAACGGCCCGTTTCCGCTCTGGCCGCGGCGCCGAACATCGGGCCCCGCGCCCGCAACACCGGCGCGAAGCTCATGAATCCAATCCGCGGAACAATATCGTCATAGATGGCCTCCATCCCCCCGCGCAGCAGGTACGTCTCGTGCCAGAATCCCGTGCCTCCTGAATCCTTCAGGAACTGCTGCCACCATTGCCGGTGGGGGTCGGAACGCGTCCACTTCATCAGCGAATCGAGGTCGCGCCAGTATTGGCGCATCCCGACATGCATCGGGAACAGGGAAAAAATGAAATTCTCGTGGTGCAGGAGTCCATCGGGTTGCGCCTGTACGGAGGACGATATCTTCGGGCCGAATCCAAACAGGGTCTTGATTCCGTAGATGCGATTCACTCGCATTCCAAGGTAAATCACGACCAGGTCGGGATACTTCGAGAGATCAACGGTTTGACGTTCGACCCGCGTCGTCATATCTACACCTCGCTAGCTCACTACTATACCGGCGTCGCCGTCTTCCGCGCCGGATTAAAGAACGGCAGCCCCGTCACCTTCACATTTGTCTTCAGCCGGATCGCCTCGATCGTGATCTCCATCTGCAACTGCGTCCCAAGCTTTGAATGCTCGGCCTCCACACTGGCGAGGGCGATCATCTTCTTCAGGATCGGCGACCAACTCGTGGTCGTCGCCTTGCCCACCTGCTTTTCGCCGGAATACAACGGCACGGCCACACGCGAAGCCTGGCTCGGCGCAGCGGGCGTGAGGCCATAGCGCTCATACAGCACTTCCACATCGGTCCAATCGACTTCGACGCCGACCAACTGCCGCGGCACGCCATGCTTCGCGTCCTGCTCCAGCGCCCGCTTGCCAATGAAATTTTCTTTCTCCAGATGCACCATCTTGGCGAAGCCCAGCTCGTATGGAGAAAACTTCTGCGACGGAATCAGCGCCTTCTTCGAACTCGTATAGTCCACTTCAATGAGCAACAGCCCGGCTTCCACCCGGGCCACATCCAGCGCCAGCATGCCCGCCGCGTGCAGATCGAACTGCTTGCCCTTCTCGGCCAGCGCATCCCAAACTCTAACCGCATCATTGGCTTCTTTTAGTGGAACCCAGATTTCGTATCCCAGATCGCCGGTATATCCAGTCCGCGAAATGTCCACCGGCACGCCCGCAATCTTTCCATGCGTCACACGAAAATATTTTAGATTCGCAATGTCGGCCTCGGCCACGATCTTCAGCAGCTTTGCCGAAGTCGGCCCCTGCAATGCCAGGGCGGCAACTCTTTCAGAAATATCTTCGACCTGCACGTCCATGTTCAGGCCGTTCTGCCGGAACCAGCGCAGGCTGGGGTCGGCCGCCGTCCAGCGATAGACATTTTCCTCCAGCCGCGAAATCGTCCCGTCGTCGATGACCCTCCCTTCTTCATCGCACCAGCAGCAATAGATCACCTGCCCCACTTTCACCTTGTTGATGTCGCGCGTGATCACCCGGTTCACCAGCCGCGTCGCATCCTTGCCGGTAATCAAATATTTGTAGAGCGGAGAAATATCGATCAGGGCCGCCGCATTGCGAATGGCGTTGTACTCGTGCTCGTGATGCACCTCATACACGCTAACTGTGTAGTATCCCGACCACTCGCGGTAATTTAAGCTGTGGCAAAGCGGAAAAGTTCTCTCGTGAAATGCGGTTCCAATGGGCAAAGGAATAGCCTCAAGAAGAATTTACTGCGAAGCCGGATTATACGCCGGAGCCCGTACCGAAAGCGTCATCCTGAGCGCAGCCGTTCTTCAGGCGGAGCGAAGGATCTCCTTCACCCGTACCCGCGCGACAAACCGCGAGGATTGTACAACGGAAGCGGAAACAGCTATGCTGATCCCTGCATGCGCCGCTTGATCCAGTGGACCGTCCTTCCTAGCGGACTCTAATCTTTCCGCCCCGGCCTTCCCTTCGCGAGTATCATTGCGTTTCCTGAAATCTACGTAATCAAGCTAGGGGCTAGAAGCTTATGGCTAATTCATACGACGTAATCGTCATCGGCGGCGGCCACAACGGCCTGGTCAACGCCGCCTACTTGGCTCGCGCCGGAAAGAAAGTTCTCGTCCTCGAGCGCCGCCACATCCTCGGCGGCGCGGCCTGCACCGAAGAAGTCTTCCCCGGCTTCAAGTTCTCCGTCTGTTCCTACGTGGTGTCACTGCTACGGCCGGAAATCATCCGCGACCTCGATCTCCCGCGGCACGGTCTCGAAATCCTCCCGCTCGATGGAACTTTCACCCCCATGCCCAGCGGCGATTACCTGTGGCGCGTGAACGACCACGGCAAGACTCATCGCCAGATCGCCCGCCACTCCCGCGTGGACGCCGAAGCCTACGACGAATTCGGCAAAGCCATGCAAGCCATGTGCCGCTTCGTGAAACCGATTCTCAGCATGGTGCCGCCCGACCCCAACACGCTCAACCCGCGTGAACTGATGAAGCTCCTCTTCATCGGACGCCGCTTTCAGGGCATGTCAAGCTACGACAAGTACAACCAGGTCCAGCTCATGACTATGAGCGCCATCGATTTCCTAGATCAGTGGTTCGAGACCGACGTGCTCAAAGCAACGATGTCGGCCTCAGGCATCATCGGAACATTCCTCGGCGTGCGCTCGCCCGGCACCGCCTACGTTTTGCTGCATCACTACATGGGAGAAATCGACGGCGCCTTCCGCGCCTGGGGATTCGCGCGCGGCGGCACCGGAGCCATTTCAAACGCCATCGGCGACGCAGCCCGCGAAGCCGGCGCCGAGATTCGCACTCAAGCCGCGATCGCGAAGATTATCGTCAAGGATGGCACGGCCAAAGGAGTCGTCCTAGCCAACGGTGACGAGATCTACGCGGACACAATTTCCTCGAGCGTCGATCCGCGGCTTACGTTCAACAAGTTCATCGAAGCCGAACATCTTCCCGCCGACTTTCTCGAAGACATCAACCGCTTCAAATACCGCGGCTCGTCCGGCAAAGTGAATATGGCACTCGATGCTCTGCCGAACTTCAAAGCCATTCCGGGGCCGGGAGCGCACCTGCGCGGCGCCATCTCCATCTCACCGGCGGTTGAATACATGGAGCGCGCCTACGACGATGCCAAGTATGGCCAATTTTCGCGCCGTCCTTACATTGACATGGTCATCCCGTCGCTCACCGACCCCTCGGTCGCACCGCCGGGCAAGCACGTGCTCTCCTGCTTCGTGCAGTACGCGCCCTACAAGCTGCGCCCCGGCTTGAACTGGGATGATCAGAAAGAAGCCTTCGGCGACACGGTCGTCAACACCATCGCCGAGTACGCGCCCAACATCAAAGACATCATCCTTCACCGCCAAGTCGTGACTCCGCTCGACCTCGAACGCGAGTGGGGACTCAGCGAGGGCAACATTTTCCAGGGCGAGCTTTCGCTGGAGCAGCTTTTCTTCCTGCGCCCAGCGCCCGGATACGCGCGCTTCCGCACCCCCATCCAGAATCTCTATATGTGCGGCTCGGCAACGCATCCCGGCGGCGGCATCATGGGCGCGCCCGGACGCCTCGCGGCGCTTGAAATCTTGAAAGACATCAAGGGAGCGGCCTAACATGCCTCTTCTTTTTTGTCATCCTGAGCGAAGGTTATCCTTCGCGCGGAAAGCGCGAAGGATAACCGCAGTCGAAGGACCCTTGCGCGCTAACCCACACTCATCTGCTGCAAGGCATTCTCCCCGTGCAGTCAAGAGATTCACTCTATGAAGAAAAATGCCATCTGCGACGTCGTCATCATCGGTGGTGGCCACAACGGGCTGGTCACCGCTTTCTACCTGGCGAAAGCGGGATTCAAGCCTCTTGTGCTCGAGCGCCGCGCGCAGGTCGGCGGCGCGGCAATCACGGATGAATTTCATCCCGGCTTCCGTTGCTCCACGCTGGCGCATACCGCTGGCCCGATTCGTCCGGACATCGTCCGCGACATGCAACTGGAGAAACATGGCCTTAGGTTCATCACGCCCGAGACTTGCGTCACCGCGCTCTCACCCGATGGCCGCGCGCTTTCGCTCTATCAGGACCAAGCCAAATCTGCGGAGTCAATCGCCGCCTTCTCGCAAAAAGACGCGGCAAGGTATTCCGAGTTCGAAAAATCGCTGGAAAAGATCAGCAAAGTGCTGGCGGAAGCTCTCGCTACTACGCCGCCTCACATCGATCATCCCAGCAGCGGCGACCTTTGGAGCATGCTCAAGACCGGCCGCGCCCTCCGCAACCTCGGCAAGCGTGATATGTACCGTGTGCTGCGCTGGGGCCCGATGGCGGTCGCCGATCTGGTGGCAGAGTATTTCGAGACCGAATTGTTGCGCGCCGTCATTGCCGCTCGCGGAATCTTCGGAACCTTTCTCGGACCGTGGTCGGCAGGCAGCAGCTTCCAATTGCTGATCCGCGCCGCAGGCGATTCTCATCCCGCAGGCTCGGCCTTCTTCGCTGCGGGCGGAATGGGCGCGCTCACGCAAGCCATGGCCTCTGCCGCGCAAGCCGCTGGCGTCGAGATGCGCACCGGCGCCGAGGTCATCGAGATTCGCGTAAAAGAGGGAGCGGCAACTGGTGTATTGCTCGGCACCGGCGAAGAAATCAGCGCCAAGGCGGTCATCTCGAACGCCGACCCCAAGCGCACGCTGCTCAAGCTTACTGATCCCGTGCATCTTTCTCCCGACTTCGTGCAGAAGCTGCAGCATTACCGCGGCAACGGCACGGTCGCGAAGGTGAATCTCGCGCTCTCCGGACTGCCAACTTTCACCGCTCTGAAAAGTGCAGACGGCAACGCACTCAAGGGCCGCATTCACATCGGCCCCGAGATTAACTATCTCGAGCGTGCTTTCGATGAATCCAAGTACGGCAACTTTTCGCGCACGCCCTATCTCGAGGCCACCATCCCATCATTAACCGATCCCACGCTCGCGCCCGACGGCAAGCACGTGATGTCGATCTACATGCAGTACGCGCCGTACAAACTGAAAGGCGACTGGGAAGAACAGCGCAAAGCACTCGGCCAGACGGTGGTGCAGACGCTAGCGCAGTACGCGCCGAATCTGCCCGAGATGATTCTTACCCACCAGATCATTACTCCGCTGGATCTGGAGGAAGTCTACGGATTAACCGGCGGCCAGATCTTCCACGGGGATCTCGCGCTTGACCAGTTCTTCACCATGCGTCCGCTACTGGACTGGGCGCGCTACCGCACGCCGATCGAAAACCTGTATCTTTGCGGCAGCGGCACGCACCCGGGCGCGGGCTTGACCGGGGACTCGGGCGCGAATGCCGCGCGTGAGATTCTGAAAGGACTGAAAAAGTAGCGCCGGCGGCCTGCCTGGGTGTCGCGAATATCCCGCCCTCGCGGTGTGGCAGTCACAGCTCGTTCACGGTTCTGGATTTGTCTGGCGTCCGCGCTGATATTCGTGGAGGTCCCCGGGAAGATTGGACTTATGTTCCCTTAGGAAATCGCTGATGTATCTCTGAGAACGACCCGCCTCTTTCAAGAACTTTGTGACTTCAGGGCGACCCACGTAGTTGTCCGCGCCGCCGCAAAGAGTCGCCGCGGCGTCGTGCCAGTTTTCGAAGCCACTCTCAAGGTTCTCCTCGAAATCCTCGTTGCCGTGCAGTTCAGGATGATCTTTGTAGGCACGAACGAGCTTGTTCGCCGTTTCCAGCAGCAAGCCCCGATAGCTGTCGTGAGACCATGCCTGGATACTCGAAGCGTCGCCTTTTTCTCCTGGCTCGGCCTGTTCAAGTTTCCGCATTCGCGCATAGAGGTGAGGGCGCTCACGCTGCAGTTTCAGCCAGACGATCTTATCTAACAGATCCCCGAAATTCCGGTCGTCCTCTACGGCGCAATCATCGAGATGTCGCCGTAAAGCAGCAACCGCATCGGGATCCGGAAGAAGGGTTAATGCATCGTCGTAGTCACAATTATGGAAGTGCATTAGCTGGTTCTTCCAGCCGAGGTTATCGTCCAATACGGTTTCCACTCCGTCCGAAGGTGACAGCCTGCGCGTGTCCCCAATAACCTCCCGCTCTTCCAGATCGATCTGTAAACTCGCCGTGATTCTGTAGTGTCCGGGGAAGTTGGAAAGGGTTCTTGTAGCGTAGCGTCCTGCCACACGGGCGTCTGCGACAGTTGCGAAGGCGCCCTGCTTGAGATCGTTCCGCACCTTCCGTAAGGTTGAGTCGGAAATCCGCCGCATTGCGCATGGAGGAGCATTAATGAATCAACCCGATCTAATGATAGCCGACCATCGAACGAAAGCGGCTCCCCTTTGAGCACGACATCGCACGGGAGGAAATAGCGTCCGGAGCCTTCCGCTGCGCAGGCCACTTCCATGACGATTGGCTCGCCAAGGTGAAACCAGTTCTTGCCGTCCTTAGGTCGCAGCAAGATATGTACATCTCCGCGATGCTCGTCGCACAAGTGAGCGCTAGTAGGAAAGCAAGAGAGCATGTTGTGACCGGTTTCTGCGGCATAGTCAAATTATGGTGGCAACTCAGTTTCTTGACCGATAGTAGTTTTCGCCTGACTCCAATACCAGATGACTCTAGTTACGGGGTTGAAAGACCCATAGTTTTTGTCCGCAAGAGCGATCTAGTTCGCACTGATACACTCGCAGAGCGCGCTTATGAAGAATTCCGCCATCCTGCTCATCTCCTGCCCCGACCGCAAAGGCGAAGTCGCCACCATCGCTGACTTCGTCTATCGTCACGGCGGCAACATCCTGCACGCCGACGAGCACGCAGACGAAGAGTCCGGCCTCTTCCTGATGCGCGTCGAGTTCGATCCCAAAGACTTCGACATCGATCTCGCCGATAAAGACCTCGCCGACTTCACCAAACAGTTCTCTCCCATCGCCGAAAAGTTCCAGATGAAGTGGCGTCTGGCGCAGTCCGCGCATCGCCCGCGGATGATCATCCTGGTCTCGAAGTACGACCACTGTCTGGTCGATCTGCTCTACCGTCACCAGAGTGGCGAACTCGCCTGCGAAATCCCACTGATCATCTCCAACCACCCCGACAACCAGCCCATCGCGGACTTCAACAAAATCCCTTATACGGTCGTTTCGATCACAAAAGACAACAAGGCGCAGGCGGAAGCGCACATCCAATCTCTGATCGACACGCACCAGGCCGACTTCATGGTCCTCGCCCGCTACATGCAAATTCTCTCCAACGATTTCGTGAACCGTTATCCGCAGCGCATCATCAACATCCACCATTCGTTTCTGCCCGCCTTCATCGGCGCCCGGCCATACCATCAAGCCTTTGAGCGTGGCGTCAAGCTGATCGGCGCAACTAGCCACTACGTCACCGAAGTCCTCGACGACGGTCCCATCATCGAGCAGGACGTAGTCCGCGTCTCCCATCGCGATACCGTCGAAGACCTCATCCGCAAAGGCCGCGACTTAGAGAAAGTGGTGCTCTCCCGCGCGGTTCGCTGGCACGTGGAAAACCGGGTCCTGCTTTATGGCAATAAGACGGTGGTTTTCTGACATGTTCGGCGGCTGAGGCCGCGTTAATTTTGGGGAGGCACTTTTTGGCGCGGCTTGAAGCCGCGCCCTTTCAAACCCCTAATCTCCCGCCCGCGCGGAAAACCATGTCCCTCCGGAAAATGCAAGCCCGCTGCGTAATAGTGTCGCTCCGGTAGTAACTTGCGGCAGGGGTAACTTTCGTCTTTACTTAAACAGCAGTTAAGAATTCCCTCACCCGACGGGGAGAATCTCGCTTTGCGGGAGCGGTTCTTGGCCGAGGATCTTCGATTTGAACTAGCAATCCTGGCGACAGTCCAGGGGTTTTACCAGAAGCTGATGCGCGACTCGCTCGGCGGGGATGTCCCCATTCCGAGCGGGCTCGACGAAGTCTCGCTTCGCCACTCGGACGGGGACCTGCCGGAGACTCTTTCCCGCATGTATCGTTGGCTGCATCTGCTGGACATGGCCATCACGCCGGCGATGCTGCGTCAGGCGCTCACCCCCGACACCGACTCGGAAGTCGCCGAGGCGCTGCTACGCTACTTCGTGCGGCGCCGCGAGCCCAGCGAAGTCAATCGCGACAAGACAGACCTCATTGCAACATTTCTGTACCGACATCCTCGCGTCGCCGGGCAGTGGCAGCAGCACGGCTACGGACTGGATGGCGCGCTGCCGCTTTCTCCATTTGAAATTGCCCTGATCGAAATTCTTGCCGACACTGATGTGCCCTCGCTGCCGGAAGAGCACGTGCAACTGCTGCGAAACTTCGATCCACTGCGCGAAGAGATTGCCCGCTATCGCGATTTCAACTCGCTGATCGACTCCGGTATTGTCTCGCGAGTGCGCGAACTGAAGCGCTGGCTGGATGCGTCCTTCTATCATCCCGGTGTGCTGGCCACGGTTGCGGCCCACAATGCAGAGTTCGGCGCGCGCTTTGACCAGCTCTTCACCAAGGCCCTGGCCGAGATCAAACAGTTTGCCCAGGCCCTGGACGAAATGGGCGGCAGCATTCTCAGCACGGTGGATGGCGTGGAAGTCACGGTCGAGCACGTGGCCGCGATCGAGCAGAAGGAAATGCTCAAGGCCGACTACGGCAGTGCGCTGGAAAAATTTCGCCGCGTCTCCAAGTTGAAAAAAGAATTAGACCGGCGCCCGCCCATCCGCCGGTCGTTGCTGGCGCCTGCCGCCGGGAGCACATCACGATCCGCAGGCGGTGGGGGGACGGCCGCTGCCGCCAAACCCGCGCGGGTTCCCGCGGCCAAGGTCCCGGTGCCGGCTCAGGCATTTCAGCCTCCGGCCATCACGGCACAGCAAATTTCCGTTGAGGAAGGCAAACTGCGTCGCGTCGAGGAATCCATCCGCGTCTTCGTTCGCGTGGCCGACCCCAAATACCGCCAGGTCGTCCCCATGCGCTTCTTCAATCTGACGCTGACGGCGCCCGAAGTCGAAGCCTACAATGCCGGATTTCTGGAGGAGAAAAGCCTGCGCGCCGATCTCGCCCGCACGCTGATTCGTCTGGTTTCCTGCGTGGCGCGTGTCAACACTGAACTGGAAGAACTAAAGCGCAGCCAAAGCATGTCCTCGCTGTGGAAGCTCCACGCCGACGCACTGGTTGTGCTGCTCGACATGGCCGGCACCACCACGGAGGACGCCGAAAACGTGGCCAAGCTGGCCGAAAGCGGTGACGCTGGAGAATCCGCCAAAGCCATCCACGAAACCATGCAGAAACTCCGCCAGCGCTGCGACCTCGCCGTGAAGGCGCTGGCCCATACCGGCAATTAGACAGCCATCATCTGTAGTGTGGCCAAGAGTCACTCACAGCCGCTTACTTTCGCCTTAACTGTTGCTCACCCTCTGCTCTATAATAAGCGGCCCCGTCAGCAACCGGGTGATTGCAGTCGGAAAGGGTGCCCCATGTCTGCTTCCGATCGTCGCCGTCTACGCGGAAACTTCTTCTCTCTGTTTTCAAAAGCTGTTCTCGAAGCATTACTAATTTCGTCATTGTCTTTTCTAGCGCTGGCCCAAACCACTGTCAGCCGGGGCAGCATTCAAGGGACCGTCACCGACCAGACCAACGCGGTCGTACCGGACGCGACTATTACCATCACAGCCCTCGCTACCGGCCAGGTCGTCACGGTCAAGACATCGTCGGCCGGCACCTACAATTCCGGCGGCCTGCCCGTCGGCGATTACCGGGTTCGCGTGCAGGCCAAAGGGTTCAAGACGACGGAACTCACTATTCCTGTCGAGATCACCACAACATCCTCTGGCAATGTGAAGCTGGAGGTCGGCCAGGAGTCCACCACCATTGAAGTGCAAAGCACCGCGGTCGCCGTTAACACGGAACAGTCCGCGGTGCAGGGCGTGCTCAGTGGCGAGCAGATCGACAACATGCCGGTCAACGGACGCAGCTTCCTCGATCTCGCCCAGCTCGAACCCGGCGTCCAGATGCAGGATGGAGGGAATTTCGATCCCACCAAAGTCGGCTACAACTCTCTCTCCATCAACGGCGATTTCGGCCGCACTCCCCGCATCGAAGTGGACGGCCTCGACGTCAGCGACGAAACCGTGGGCACCACCACGCAGAACATCGCGCTAAGTTCCATTCAGGAATTCAGCATCGGCCGCTCCTCGCTCGATATCTCAACCGAGATCACGAGTTCGGGCTCGGTAAATCTCGCCACCCGTTCCGGCACCAACACCCTTCACGGCCAGGGCTTCTATCAATTCCGCGACTACGCCGCTGGTTTCGCCGATCTTCCCGGTGCGGTCTCATCGCAGTTTCAGCGCAACCAGTTCGGCGGACGCGTCGGCGGCGCGATCATCAAGAACAAGCTCTTTTTCTTTATTGATTCCGAACGGCTTAAGCAGGATAGCGCCGATTCGATCGTGGCCGGCGCTCCTTTTCAGGCGCTAACGCGAGGCATCGACTCTCCGTTCAAGACCTCGCAGGCCAGCGGTAGGCTCGACTGGCAGGCCACGCAAAATATCCGCGTTTTTTATAAGTTCGCCTACGACTGGAATTATTCCACGTCCTCTGCCAGCACGGGCTTTTCCTACTACGCCAACCGCGATTACTCTCCTTCGCACGCGATCGGCATTGACATCAATCAAGGGAACTGGTCACACAGCATCCGCCTGGGATATTTCAAGTTCCACAACCAGATCATTGGCGCTACCGATTCGCAGCCCGCAGCAATCAATCCATTTCCATTGGCGGAAATAGTCTTCAACGATACCAATCTCTTTACTGGGCCAAATTATCTCGCTCCTCAGCAGACCTTTCAGAGCAACAAGCAGATCAAGTACGATGCCAGCCGGGTTTGGGGCGCACACATCATTCGCTTTGGAGCGACGGTCAACGGCATTTCCACGGGCGGCTTCGCTTCTTTCAACGGGCTGGCTCCATACTTAAATACGTTCGTTGACGCTGACTCAACCCTCGGATCGGGAGTCGAGACCACTCCTTATTACTCTTGCAACTTGCCCGGTTTTGTCGGCTGCAGCACCAATATTGGCGTCTATCCTTTCACCGGTGCTTACATCGGTAACGGCCAAGGCTTCAGCACGGAACTGCCCGGCTTCGGCTATCCGGCAGGCGGCTTATTCGATACCCGGTTTGAGGCCTACGTTGGCGATTCCTGGAAGATCAGGCCTAACCTCACTTTGAACTACGGGCTGCGATACATCCGCGATACCGGCCGCACCGACAGTGATCTGGCGCCAATTCCGTGCTCGGCAGTGACTCAATCTCTTTTGGATGCCGGCTACCCCGGCTGTACCGGGAACATTCTCGACCAATGGGGTCCCGGTCTCAGCAACCGCGTTCAACAGCCCAACCGGAACTTTGCCCCTCAAATTGGATTCGCCTGGGACCCGTGGCACGATGGCAAAACCTCGATCCGCGGCGGCGGCGGCCTCTATTACGAAAACAACATCTTCAACAATGTGTCCTATGATCGCAGCAACAAGTTGTCTAATGGTCTATTTAACCAGACCCCGCAGTTGCTTTGCCCGGATCCTCAGCAAGGCACCGTGCTACCGGGCCAGGTGACGTTTCCCATACCTGGAACTTCGGGAGTCACCGAAATAGACGGCTACGACCTAGCCACGGCGGTTTGCTATCAGCCGCTGGGCCCCGGGCTAAGCGCCGTCAATCCGGAAGGCGCGGCCAAGGCGATGGTAGATTTGCAGGCCCAGTATGTTGCGGCCACCGCGGCCGTTGGCAGCGCCGGGGCGAATCCGAATTTTGTGGGCAATACGCTCACCCTCGGCTACCCTTACAATCCCAACTTCCGCACAGCCCGTTCCTACCAGATGAACATCGGCATCCAACGCCAGATCGGTAGCGGTGTATTGACCGTAGATTATCTGCGAAACATAGGCCTGCACTTTCAGGTCGGAATAGATGTAAACCACATCGGCGATTCACGCTACATTGAAATGAATGCTGCTCTGAACGCAATTGCCGCGACAGCGGGGCTCCCACAGGGAAGCGTCACTCAAGCCAACGCGTCAACTATCGTGGCGAACTACATAGCTGCCAACCCGGGGGCCAGCATCAGCGATTTCGCCAACAACGGATTGGACTCGGGCAACGCATACAATACCGGCTATTCTGTCTACTACGCGTGGGGTGGACAACTCACGCCCGATACGGGTGCAGCCTTTGCAGGAGTAAACCCGGCCCTCGGCAATCTATACATGAACTATCCCATGGGCCGCTCGGTCTATAACGGCCTGCAAAGCGAGTGGCGGCAACGCGTCAAGAATCCGTTCCGCGGCGTCGCCAGTCTCGATCTCCAAGTCAATTACACCCTTTCCCGCTTCCAAAGCGATGGCGGTAGCGACCAGCACTTCACCCCGAATGCGTGGGACTTCCGCAATCCCACCGCCTTCATGGGCCCCACGGCAGAGGATCGGACTCACCAGTTCAAGTTCGGCGCGACGTTCGGGTTCGCCCACCACGGTCCCCGCCTCAGCCTGATTGGCGGCTTCGCGTCGCCTCAACCCTCTGATCTGAGAATACCCGTGTACACGAGCACGGCAGCAATTTTCCAGTCCGATCTGACCGGCGACGGTACGGTAGGGGATTTCCTGGATTCGGCCAGCGGTGTCGGACATCCAGGAACATTCGGCCGGTCGGTCTCTGCGGGAGGCCTGAACGCCTACATCACTAACTTCAACAACACCGTGGGGAATGGAAGCACACTCACGCCAGCGGGCCAGGCCCTGGTCAAAGCTGGGTTGTTCACGCAGCAGCAGTTGATTACGCTTGGTGCGGTTGTCCAGCCAATCCAGGCTCCTGCACCGAACAATGCGGGGAACGGCTATTACAAAGACGTGGACACGGTCCTAGGATGGCCCTTCAAGGTTCGCGAGCGCCTGACCATTTCGCCCACGGTTTGGTTCTTCAACATCTTCAATTTCGTGAATTATGGACCTCTGGGTCCTTCTTCGACCGGACTGACTGGCGGCCCAGGAACAATCAACGGAACTCCATCTGGCGTTAACGACGCGACGAATACGGTCCGCATCGGCCGCGGTTCCGGCGTGTTCGCGGTGGGCGCCCCGCGCGAGGCCGAATTCGGCTTGCGCTTTGACTTCTAGCAGGCTGCTGAAAAACGGTTCCGAAGGCGACCTCAGTCCGAAAGGCTCACATTCTCCCGTTTGGCCCGTCTACCACTTCGCACACTCTCGCCATCAGGGAGGCTATCGTGAAACCATGGGTCTTTGCTGCTTTGTTCGCATATTTGCTGCTTTCAGGACACGCACATGCGGGGGTCTGCTCTGCGCTGCCGAAGGGGGATGCACGTTGGCAACAACTCGATGGCCAGTATGCCCGCATAGAACGGGCCACGGTAGCGAACAATGCGAAGCAGCTATTTGCCGTCTATGCTCCTGACTTCGAGGCCCACCAGTTCAGCGGCGAGGTGTGGTCATTCAAGCAGTCAGCATCTTATTCCACTGCCGGATTCGATCAGGTGAAAGAGAACCTTTCCATTAGCAACACCATCTTGGACCTGCAAAGCTGCGGTCCGGCGACGTTGAAAGCAACCGTCCTGCAGCAGTGGACCAGACGCCAGATGAGTTTAGGCAAGCTGCGCCTCTACCAAACGACTACCGTTCAGGCTGAGACTTGGGTCCTTATGGAAGGCGAATGGAAACGGAAACTTGTGGACAATGAGCGGCCAGGAGCATGGCTCATTGACCTTAAGAGGATCGATCCGACCAAGCCGTATGACCCCGAGGCGCCACCATTTGATCCGCATGGCCTGCTCCGAAATACCGATCACTCCAATTAGCACTCCTCTTCCACGGCCCTTCATGTTATCAGTGGAAGCATGCGAGGCGTAGATCATCAGCAGAGTCAGATGTTCAGTTATCTGTCGCCGGAGACGCGGGTGCGGAAGGATCATCCGCTGCGCGAAATCCGGTCCATGGTGGACGAAGTGCTTGCCCAGTTGTCGCGACGGTTCGACAGCATGTACGCGAGCGCGGGCCGGCCGTCGATTCCTCCCGAGAAGCTGTTGCGGGCGCAGTTGTTGCAGATGCTGTACTCGATTCGCAGCGAGCGACTGCTGATGGAAGAGATCGACTACAGCATGCTGTTCCGCTGGTTTGTGGGGTTGAACTTGGACGAAGAAGTTTGGGACGCGACCACGTTCACCAAGAACCGGGATCGGTTGCTGGAGGCCGAAGTGGCAAAAGAGTTCCTGGCGCAAGTGGTGGCGCGAGCGCGGATCACAGGCCTGACGTCGGACGAGCACTTCACGGTGGATGGGACGTTGCTGGAAGCCTGGGCGGGGGCGAAAAGTTTTCAGCGGAAGGACGGAAAGACCCTGCCTCCGCCGGACGATCCTGGCAACCCCACGGTGAACTTTCACGGGGAGAAGCGGTCCAATCAGACCCACGCTTCGAAGACCGATCCCGATGCCAAGCTGGCGCGCAAGGGTGCGGGCAAGGAGGCCAAGTTGAGTTACAGTGGGAATCTGCTGGTGGAGAACCGGAATGGGCTGATCGTGAATGCGGAAGTGTTCGAGGCCAATGGGACCGCGGAACGCGATGCGGCGCTGATCATGCTGGAGCGGATTCCTGGTACGAAGGCGGTGACCGCAGGCGGCGACAAGGGATATGACACGGCGGATTTCGTGACCGAGTGCCGCCATCTGGGAGTCACACCCCACGTGGCGCAAAACGATCAGCGCAGAGGCGGGAGCGCCATCGATGCGCGGACCACGCGACACGCTGGTTATGCCATCAGCCAACGAAAGAGGAAGCGCATCGAAGAATGTTTCGGGTGGCTGAAGACGATCGCGCTGTTGCGGAAAGTGCGTCATCGCGGGATTTTCAAGGTGGACTGGGTATTCACGTTCGCCTGTGCCGCTTACAACCTGGTGCGTATGCGGAACCTGAGCCGAGCGGGGGTTCAACCTGGGTGAGTCGCGGGAAACAAGCTTCCCGACATACCTTGAAGACTCAAACACATAAACAGGTACCTGAAAGAAACAAGAAATACATCATGAACATCAATTTTTCAGCAGCCTGCTAGTATCCGGACGGGGAAGGAGGGAAGCAACCCAGCAGTTAGATGTGCGGTGGCTGCACACCCATTCCGGCCGGCACAAACGGGACGCTAGACCACTGGCGGCACGGTGACCAGCTTTTGTATGTCAGCACCCAGCAGGTCGAAGTGGCGCGTATTCCACGTGTAGAGATGGGCCGCTTCAGCCTTGAGGGCGCACGCGGCGACCAGTCCGTCATACACCGCTCCGCCTACAATTCCCAGTGTTGCGATGCGGCGGATGGCAGCGCGATACTCGCCGCTGTCGAGCCATACCAAGGCAAGCCTGTACTCAATTTCCTGCACCAGCAGAGCTGCGGCCTCGGCGCTTAGGCGCTGTTTGCCCGGATATCTCGTGAGCGTCGCGTACACTTCGGCGAGGCTGTGGGCGGCGCAAGCAGCGTTTCTTGGACTCGCCGCCACAAAGGCGGCAAAGCTGCGGACATGGTGTACGTGATCTGGCAGAAGCGCCGGCACCAGGACGGAACTGTCGAAGAACCATCTCATCGGCTCTTCTTTCGTCGAGAGGCGGGCTTGGGACGATTGCCAAGAAAGCTAAGTTCCCGCTCGCGGCGCATCTGCCGAAGGACTTCATCCGTAGCCTCTGCCGAAATGGGCTCACCGGTGCTGAAGACCCAGATTCCTTGTTTCTTGTGCAATCCAGCACCTCCCCTGCGCGGACGAAGCACGATGCGATCCTCCGAGCTTTCCAGTTCCAGGGAATCCCCCGGCAGAAGTTGCATTTCATCGCGCACCGGCTTGGGCAGGACGACGCGTCCGGCTTTGTCCAGCGTTAGGGTGGTGGTCATGAATTCCATTATACAATGGCATTTGTCATTGATAAATGCCATTTGTTGCGACCCCTCGGTGCTGACGGCTAGTTGATGTCGAACTGCTCCTGATGCAGCGCCGGATCGCTCTTCACGATGATGGTTCGCTTGGTCAACTCTTCCATCTCGTTCAGCAGGCGCGCATTGTTGCCCTTCAACTCCTTGGCCACATCCGGATTCACGCGCAGCATCACGTCTTCGTGCTCCAGGTGCTTCGCGATCTTCCGCATCTCCACGTAAATCTCGTTGCAGATCGTGGTCACTGACTTCACGTAGCCCGTCGACTGGCAGTAAGGACAAGGCGCGCCGATCGTGCGTTCCAGCGATTGCTTCACCCGTTTGCGGGTAATCGCGACCAGGCCGAAATCGTTGAACTGCAGCACCTTCGACGGCGCGCGATCATGCCGGAGCTCTTCTTCCAGGGCCTGCATCACACGCTGGCGGTTGCGGCGCTCGTCCATGTCGATGAAGTCGATGATGATGATGCCGCCCAGATCGCGCACGCGAATCTGGCGCACGATTTCTTTGACCGCGTCCACGTTGGTTTTGACGATGGTGTCTTCGAGGCGAGAGGTCTTGCCAACGTACTTGCCGGTGTTGATGTCGATCGCCACCAGCGCTTCAGTCTGGTTGATGACAATGTAGCCGCCGCTCTTCAGCCACACTTTCGACTTGAGCGCCTTGTTCATTTCTTCGGCCAGGCCGAACTGCTCGAACAGCGGCGTCTCCTTCGTGTAGAGCTTCACCCGCTTGACCAGCCCCGGCTGGAAGCGATTGAAGAAGCGAAGGATGCGTTCGTATTCCGGTTCGGTGTCGACCCATATCACGGAGAAGTCGGAAGTGACCTGGTCGCGCAATACGCGCTCCACAACGTTGAGATCGTGGTAGATCAACGCTGGCGGTTTGGAAGCTTCGGAACGGCTCTTGATGTCATTCCACAAGCCTTTCAGGAAACGAATGTCGGCGCGCAGTTCGTCCTCCCCCGCGTTTTGCGCCGCCGTACGGACGATGAAGCCGCCATTGCCGTTCTCGCGCTCGCTCATCACGATGCGCTTCAGCCGTTGCCGTTCCTCGTCGGAGGCGATCTTGCGCGAAACCCCAGTATGGTTCACCGTGGGCATGTAGACCAGGAACCGTCCCGGCAGCGCGATATGGCTGGTGATGCGCGCGCCTTTCTTGCCGATGGGTTCCTTGGCAATCTGCACCAGGATTTCCTGGCCTTCCTTGAGCAAATCACTGATCTTCGGAACCTCATGCTGCTCACGACGTGGGAAGCGCCGTCCACCGCCGCGGCGTCCGGGGCCCCGGCGCTCGTAGCCGGGACGCGGACGTGGCGCGCGCTGCGTGTAGCCCGCCGTCCCTGCCGGAGCGCGAACTTCCGCGCGGGCATCGACGGCGCCGGTTCCACGTGCCTCCGCGTCGAGCAGTGCCTCGGCCTGCGCTTGCGCCTCTTCCAGTTCCATTTCCTCGGAGTCTTCCTCAGCCTCCGCTGGAGTACCTTCCGCAGGCGCCCCGCCGGACTCTGCTAAAGACGTCATGTGGATCTCGGCGACGGTCTCGCGGACATCGGAGAGCTGACCGGCCGCCCGCGTCTCTTCTTCAAACTCGTCGTAGTCGTCATGCGACGATTCCTGGTAACGGACCGTATCCGCTTCCTCCTCGTCGATGGTCTCTTCTTCCAGCGTCCCCGGAGCGGCGAAAACCGGGGCTTCCGGCTCGCGGGCCGCAGCCACCGGCTCTGACTGCTCGGCTTGAGGTACCACTACCTCCTCATCTTCTTCGACAAACTCTGGCTGAGTATTCTGAACGGCTTCGCGGGCCACAGCGGAAGCACCTGAACTCGCCAGTTCCTGCCGGCGAAACTCGCGGTTCCAATCCAACGAGGTTGACGCCGCAGAAGCTGAAGCCGCTTCGGCATGATCTTCCTGCCTGTGACGTGAGACGTCGTGCTGCTCATGCGGCGCTTCGACGACCGGAGCGGCGCTGGCATTAGCGCTAGCAAAGATGGGTTCATCGTCCGGGAAAGTCGCGGCAACGGGTGCCACGGGCTCTGAGGCCGACGCAGGCACAAAGGTTGATTCCCTATCCTGTGAATGTTGTTCCGGCGTTACCGGGGGCTGCGCCAAACCGCGGTACTTGGAAATCGATTCTCCAGGCAGGAGCATCGGCTGGTATCCCGCGGGCGGGCCAAACTGCTGGCTTCTGCTTGGTTCCTGGGGTCGAGGTGCAACTGGAACAGGAGCGACTGGCTCGGCTGCAGGCCGGGCAAAGCGCGGCTCAGTTCGATCACGTTCTCCCCGCCCGTCGCCCCGCCCATCGCGGCGTCCGCCACGACGGCGTCGTCGTCCTCGCCATCCTCCACGCTCACGGTCCTGAGAGGCTCCACCACTGGCAGTGTCCGGCGCGGCCGCCGCAGGTTGCGTATCTAACGGTTGTTCCGCCTCCTCGAAATCCTGGGCAGAACCGTTCTCAAATCCTGTGGCGTCGGCAGCGTCAGTTCCTGCGGGCGACTGCATCTCGGCTGACGGAGACTCGCCCCTGGACGGTTGCTGCCGCAAATCCTGCACCCCACGATTTGCCGGCACTACGTCGGTCAAATCCTCGTCGTGCTCTTCCAGTTCCATAAAGTCGGAAACGTACAGGAAGGCATCGCGCTCCAGGCCAATGTCAACGAAGGCCGACTGCATGCCGGGCAGAACGCGGGTTACGCGTCCTTTGTAAATTGATCCGGCTAATGTGTATTCATTTTCGCGCTCGAGGTAGATTTCCGCGAGCAGATCGTCTTCCACCAGCCCTACTTTGGTCTCGTGGGGCGTGGAAGAGACAAATAACTCTTTGTTCATGGACACTCCGGTCCCGTCTTCAATGGACGGGATTCACCGGGGCCGGTGGTGGAAGGAAACGGGAGGATCGAGCGTCGCGATGCTGGCCCCGGATCGGGGACGGCTGGGGCGCAGGAGGTTTCTCCCCGCCCGAATCCGCTGCACAAGCTTGGGAATCTTTTGCACTGTTCGCTTTGTCGTCTGCCGGGTTTGTGACCGCACTCTCAGACCGTTTCCGGTCGGGGGGCCGTTTCCCTGCCAGCAGCACTATTGCTTCAATCCTGCCCGGCCTTCTCCTGCTCGACTGGCCGGTAAAATGCCCCCTTTACGCGAGGGCGATCGATATTTTTGGGGCTGCGCCTAATCCGGCACAGCTACTTGTTCCCTGCCGTCTTCCCAGTTCCAGAATCATGAACCCGGCTTATCAGGCCTGTTTCCTTAGCCGGCTTTCTTACTCACCCAGCCTGACTCACCCGGCTAATTGACAAAGCGGCGCATTCGAACGTTCATTACCATCCCCAGCGCCAGGAACATGAACAACACGGAAGACCCACCGTAACTCATCAGCGGCAGGGGTATTCCGGTGACCGGCATAAAACCGACCACCATGCCGACATTGACCAGGATATGGAAGCTAAGCACAGCCACCACACCCATCACCACGAACGTGCCAGCGCGGTCGGGCGCTGTTTGCGCGTTCTGGGTCAAACGCATCAGCACTATGAAGTATAACAGCAGAACCCCGAGCGCGCCCACGAATCCATGCTCTTCGGCAAAGGCCGCGAAAATGAAGTCCGTTTGCGGAACTGGAAGGAATGCGCCGTGTGTTTGTGAGCCTTTACCGCCCCACAATCCCCCCGAACCCACGGCAATGAGGGATTGCGTAACTTGATACCCCGACCCCTGGGGGTCCGCATCCGGCTCCAGAAAGCTGGTGAGCCGCTGCTTTTGGTAGGACTTGAGAACGTGCACCCGCGGCACGAAAAAGACCGCTCCCACTCCGATACCCGCCAGGAGCACTACTACGAGCCCCTGTTTCCACTGCATTCCACCCAGAAATACTCCCATCACCGCGATGGGCACATAGGTCAGGGCTGTGCCTAGATCGGGCTGCGCCAACACCATCAGCATCGGAATGCCGACAATCGCTCCGGCCTTGATGAAATCCGGCCACGACAGTTCGCGATGCCGAAGTTCGGCAAAATACTTGGCCACGGCCAGGATCAGAATTAGCTTCACCCACTCCGAAGGCTGAAAGTGGTTCCCGCCCGGCATCTTGATCCAGCGCCGCGCTCCCAGATACTTCTGGCCAAACACGAGAACGGCCATCAGAGACGCAACCCCGGCGATGTAAAACCAGTGGATCCGATCCAGTAGGGCCTGGTAGTTCACCAGACTGATCAGAAACATCATCCCTACGCCAGCCAGCACCCAGTAAATCTGCCTGATGTGCGATCCGGCAAACTTGGTGTGCATGGTGGCGCTACGTATCTCCATCACGCCCAGCCCGCAGATCATGAGCACAAAGCCCAGGAGCAGCCAGTCAAAATCGCGAAATGAAACATAGCGTGACATCAGTAGCTAGTGCCCAGTACCGAGTACCGAGCCAACCTCCCTACAAATGATTTCCGCTGATTTCTTCATTGCACTCTCCCGGCACTAGGTACTAGGTACTCGGTACTGGCGGCCGCTAACGGTCTCTTCGCTATGTCCAAGAAGAAATGCCCGCTCTGCAGTCCCTGCTCGTCTCCATCCGCATCCGGCGCAGTCCACACCGCGCCAATCTCCACTTTGCCGGCGCTCTGTGCCTGCTTCGCCATCTTCGTGGGATGCCGGCGCTGCTTCTCCACGTACGCCTGGATCACAGCCGACACTGCGTGGGCAGCCAACGATCCGTGCTCGCCTTCTTCCTCCAGCGCGCACACCACAATCTCCGGATTGCGCCGCGGTTCCACTCCCACGAACCAGCCGTTGTCCTTGTACTTGGACTTGTCGCTGGCGCTCATCTTGGCTTTCAAAGCATTGCTGACAGTCTGTGCGCTGCCGGTCTTCCCTGCCATGTCCACACCTTTAATCGCCGAAGCCCCGGCCGTTCCTACCGGACTGACCACCTGCGCCATAGCGTCGGTGATGATTTCCCAGTTCTTAGGATCAATTGGGATCGTGACCTCATCTGGCACGCTCTGCGCCGGTACGACGCCCGGCGGCAGATCGGTGGGATTGGTCACATGCGGCCGCACCAGCCGGCCTCCGCTGGCAATCGCCCCAAACGCACGCGCCATCTGGATCGGCGTGGCCGCCACCGCTCCCTGCCCAATGCTCACTGAGATGGTTTCTCCCGCAAACCATTTCTGCTTGAAGTTCTTGATCTTCCACTCCTCCGACGGCATCACGCCGCTAACTTCCTGCGGCAGATCAATACCGGTTTTCTGGCCCATGCCCAGCGCGGTCGCATATTTTGCGATGCGATCGATGCCCAGTTTTTCCCCCAGCGTGTAGAAGAACACGTCGCAGGATTGATAAATGCCCTTCACGATGTCGACCGCTCCGTGCGTCTGGTGCCGCGCCGCGATCCAGCACTTGAAGTAACGGCCGTAGAAAGTTCCGCCGCCGGTGCAGTTTACGTGCAGGTCTTGCGCAATCCCTTCCTGCAACCCCGCCGTGGCCATAATGATTTTGAAGGTGGAACCCGGCGCCAGTTGCGCCTGGATCGCTTTATTCAGCAGCGGATGGTTTTCGTCATTGACGAGCTTGCTCCATTGATCGCGCGAGACCCGCACCGAAAAACTTTGGGGATCGAAGGTGGGCCGGCTCACCATCGCCAGGATTTCTCCTGTCCGCGGGTCCATCGCCACGATGGCGCCGTTCTTCCCTTCCAGCGCTTCTTCAGCGGCGATCTGCAAATCAATGTCGACCGTAAGCTTCAACTGTTTTCCCGGGACCGCCTCCGTTTCTCCCAGCACTCCCACCTCCCGGCCATGGCTGTTCACCACTGCCCGCCGCGCTCCGTTCTTGCCCATCAGTGCAGTGTTGTACTGGCGCTCCACGCCGGAGACTCCGACGACATCGCCCGGGCTATAGAGCTCGAACTGCGGCTGGTTCAGCATGTCTTCCGTCACTTCGCCCACGTAGCCGATCAGGTGCGCCATAAATCCGTTGCGCGGATACAAGCGCCGGTGCGCCACGATGGTGTCCAATTCCGGCAGTTCATTGCGATGCGCATCGATGAAGGCCAGCTCATCCGGCGTGATGTCTTCTTTCAGGAAAATCGGCTGGTATTGCGGCATCGAAGCGAAGCGCCTGATTCTCGTCCGCACTTCATCGGCGTCCAGATGCAGGCCTTGGGCAATCAGGTCCGCATCCGCGTTGAGGTCGCGGGAAGAATCGCGCAGCAGCAGCGCCGAGAACGATGGATAGTTGTCCACGATAATGCGCCCTTCGCGGTCCAGTATCTTGCCGCGGGGCGCGAGGATCGGCACGTTGCGGATGCGGTTCTTCTCGGCCGCCGAGGCATAGTAGCCGCTCTCCATCACCTGCAGCTTCCACAGTCCGTAAGCCAGCACCAGGAAGATGGCCAGGATGATGTACTGCGCCGCCGTCAGGCGGATGGCCGATACTTTGTCGTCACGGCTGAACATAAATCAGTGGCCAGGGCCAGTTTCCAGTCAAAGCGCTCTGGTTTGGCTGGCCGGCAACGAGTCACAACCTCGTAATATCGAATGTATAGGAGGTTTAGATTTATTGTAATGCGCGGAAAGCCTCGGCGTTGTCGACGCAGGTAACGGAAGTCACGGTCGGCACAGACTAACTGGAAACTGACCACTGGCAACAGCTCTTAAGTCCTCTGCTTGAACTTGTCCAACACAAAGTACAACGCCACGCCAACCACGGCATTCGCCAGCCCGGCCATGATTCCCCGGCTCCAACTCCAATTCAGGGTCAAGCTGACCATATAGCGAGCCACCCCGAAGTAAACCGCCGCATGAACCAGATAGAACCCCAGCGTCACCAGAAAGCGTGCTCCGGCGTTTTCCACGTCCAGCTTGGCTCCCAGCGACGACGCCCCGTAACCCACCACCGTCTTCGCGATACCATAAATTCCGATGGGATAGGGCCCGAGCATGTCCTGCGCCAGTCCAATCGCCGCTCCAGTAAACAACCCGGAAATCGGATTGCGCCGCGCCATGGCAAAGAAAATCGTCACCAGCAAGGGCAGATCAAAAATGGAAAAAATCCGCCGCGGCAGAAACGCCTGCAGGAACAGCGCCAGCAATGGCACGCCCACCGTCACCGGGATGCTGAACCGGTAGACCTCAATCTGCTCCCCCGATGTGTAGGTGATGGGCACGCTAGTGGGGATTGTCTTCCGTGATAGCGGGTTGTGGATTGGGCGGCGGGCTCGCAGGCTTGGTCGGCGTCGCTGCGGCTTTTGCCGGAGGATTCGCCGAATTCGAAGTGACGTTCGACGGAGACTTCGCAGGAACATTTAACGTGGACTTCGGAATGCTGCTTGATGCGGGTTTCGGGGTGACGCTCGGCGCCGAAGCCCCCGAAGTATCGTTCGCAGTTGGCCCACTGGAAGGCGCCTTCTGGACTGCCTTTTTCAAAGCTTCACCGGTTACCGGCTGTCCGGCGACGGTCGTGCTATGCGCAACGCCCGGGCCTGCAACGTTGCCTGCTGCCGGAGCCGATGGCCCCACAGTTCCGCCCGCCGGCTTCGTCAAAGCGCCAGTCGCAGGCTTGCCCGCGCCATTCGGCTGCGGCTTCGCGCCAGCGGTCGATCCCGGTCCAGACGCGACGCTTGCGGTACTTCCCGCCGAAGCCGCTCCCGGAACAACGGCCGGCTTCTCCGGAACCGAAGGCAGCCGCTGCGCCAGAACATCCGCCGCCCGCACTCTGCCTCCGTTCTCCGCCACCGACTCCCGTTCCTGCTTTTCGGTCACGACCAGCACTTCTTCCAGCCGGCTCAAGTCCGCCGCCGACTTGACCTTGATGTTCAGAAACATCTCTTTCCCCGGACTCACCTTGCCCACCGTGCCCACCGGAAGTCCCTTGGGAAAGATCTGGTCACCTCCGCTGCTCAGCACCGTCTCCCCCGGATTGACGGTCTCATCACTCATCACCCGTTCCAGAATCAATTCGCCGTTGGGCGTTCCACGCAGCACACCCTGCAAGCGCGACTTCTCCAGAAGCACGCCCACGCCGCTGCTCTGATCGTTGATCATCAGCACCAGCGATGTCGAAGGATACACGCGCAGCACCTTGCCCACGATGCCCCCGGCTGTAATCACCGCCATGTCCTGGGCAATGCCGTCGTTCGAACCCTTGTCAATATAAATGGACCGGGAAAGATCGCTTCCGCTCGAACCGATCACCTGCGCCGCCACGGTATTGGCGATGAACTGCTCCTTAAAGGCCAGCAGAGATTGCAGCCGATGCGCCTGGGCAGCGTCTTCGCTCAGCCGCACCTGCTCCAGACGCATTTGCTCGATCTGGTCCTTGAGCTGGCGGTTCTCCGCCCGCACGCCGCGCAGGAAAAAATAGTTGTGCCAGAGATTCCGGCTGCCGTCTTGTATCCTGACCAGCCCGCGCTCGAAGGGAGTGATTAGGTCCACCGCCCAGATGCGGATCAGACGCGTGTTCTCGGCGTCCGCGCTGCGCTTGACCTGCACCGCCAGTCCCAGCACCTGCAGAAACAACACTCCCACCAGGATGGTCAGGTTGCGGTAACGGCCAAGTACAGTTTCCATGGGAGCTTTGAGCTATGAGCTTCGAGCGACGACCCAATCACCGAATGAACCTGAATCTTCTGGCTCACAGCTCATAGCTCGTAGCTCGCAGCTTTATTCAATCGAAATCTTCCGCAGCAGCTTGAAGTCGCTGAGCATCTTGCCCGTGCCCAGCACCACGCTGCATAGCGGATCGTCTGCGATGGAGACCGGCAGCCCGGTTTCTTCGCGGATGCGTTTGTCCAGATTCTTCAGCAGCGCCCCGCCCCCGGTCAGCACAATGCCGCGGTCGCTGATGTCGGCGGAAAGCTCGGGCGGCGTACGCTCCAGGGCCACGCGGATCGCATTCATGATCGTCGAAACACACTCACTTAACGCCTCGCGGATCTCGCCGTCGTCCACCGTGATCGTCTTGGGCACGCCTTCGATCAGGTTGCGCCCCTTGATCTCCATGGTCATCGGCTTGTCGAGCTGATGCGCCGATCCAATCTCCATTTTAATTTGCTCCGCGGTGCGCTCGCCGATCAGCAGGTTATATTTCCGCTTCAGGTAATTCATGATGGCTTCGTCCATCTGATTGCCGGCCATGCGCACCGAACGTGAGTAGACGATGCCGCTCAACGAAATCACCGCAATGTCTGTGGTGCCGCCGCCGATGTCCACCACCATGTTGCCGCTCGGTTCCGTAATCGGCAGCCCCGCACCGATGGCCGCTACCATGGCTTGCTCGACCAGATGTACTTCACTGGCCTTGGCGCGATAAGCCGAGTCCATGACCGCGCGCTTTTCCACCTGCGTGATCTCCGAAGGTACTCCGATCACGATCCGCGGATGCACCAGCATCTTCCGGTTGTGCGCCTTCTGGATGAAGTAGTTCAACATCTTTTCCGTGACCTTGAAGTCGGCTATCACGCCGTCCTTCATGGGCTTGATGGCCACGATGTTGCCCGGCGTCCGGCCCAGCATCTCTTTCGCCTCTTTGCCCACGGCTTCGACTTCGCCCGTGTTCTTATTGATGGCGACGATCGAGGGCTCGTTGACCACGATGCCCTTGCCGCGCGCGTAGACCAGAGTGTTGGCCGTGCCCAGGTCGATGGCCAGGTCGCTGGAGAACAAGCTGAACAGCGACCTGAAGTTGTGAGAGCGGGATGAATGAAATCCGTTGCTTGACATGACGAGCTCTGCCTTCCGCCTTGTTAATCCTTAATTTGTTGAGCGCTTGCTAAAAACGCCTTCCGCAAAACGCTATCTAACGCGATCTACTGAATGATGATCTTCTTCTGCTGCGTGTTCACTCCGCCCTGGGCCGTCTGTGCGGTTACCGTGATCACGCCTTCGCCCGTCGCCAGCGGCGGCGTGAAGTAATGGAACGTGCCGTCAGAGGAGATCATCGGAACCTCCCGCCCGTTCACCATCACCCGTGCCCCTACCTGCGTCTTCCCCGTCACTTCAATGACGTGTCCGTGCTGAATGAAGGGATCCAGTTCCAGGTCGATGGCTTCCGACTGCTTGCCTTTTGGAATGATGGTGAAGCGGTTCTTCTCGCTCTCCACCGACTCCTTTCCTGACGCTTCATACGACTGTACCACCCAGTAGTACGCACCTTCGCCCAGACTGGTAACCGTCACATCCGCGGTGTTCACTCTCTTGTCTACCAGTGTAGAAGAAAAGTAGGGGTTTCTGGAGATGCGCAGCCGGTAAGCTACCGCGTTCGCCATCGGAGTCCAGGAAAACTCGACATCCTTGGTCGTCTCACCAGCAGTGAAAATCGGCGCCATGTTCGCCGGAGAAATCGGCGTCGGCGGCCCCGTCCCTTTCGCCTTCTCCATATGCGGCTCAGCCGCCTGGAAACTGACTTTTTCCCAGTTGGCCAACTGCACGGTTTCTCCGTTGCGCGTCACTTCGCCCGCGCCCTTTTTCATCAAGATCTCGTGCTGATCGGCCTTGGGATCGTTGTGTACCTGCGCCGCCGACTCCGGAGCCAGTGATGCCGTCGCTCCCGCCACAATCACCTGGGATTTCGATCCCTGGGAGTAGGTGGCCGTCGAAAGGTCCACGGTTCCTGTGCTCACCGCCACGGCCACGTTCGTTTGCTGCTGATCGTTGGCCGAGTTTTCTTCAATCACGATCAGCGAATCCTGCTTCACGGTATAGCTGGTGCCGTCGTTGAACACTACCTTCGCCATGCCTTCCGAGCCCGTCTGCACCACATCGCCCTTTTCCAGAGGAATGTTGTAGTCCGCTCCCACCCAACTGTTGCCGCTACCCTTCTTCACCCGCACCGTGCCGTCGAGCGCCGTGAAGTGAGCCTGTTGCGCCGTGGACACGCCGCTGCCCGCCGCCGGCGCCATCCCCGCCACGCGCTCCAGGGCTTTGTTGGCCACGCCGCCCGCCGCCTTGAGGCTGTTCTCGGTAAACTGCGGGAAGGTCAGCCGTATCGCGATTAGAAACACGGCCGCACCGGCCAGGATCAGCAGTGCCACACTGCGGTACGTGACCGTTGTCCAAGCGATGTGGATGCCCGGTTTGCGAGTCGGCGAAGACACGTGGAGCCAAAAACCTTATTCAAACTTATTGAATATGCGGTAATTCCAACGTTATCACAAGCCTGTCAGCACCAAGAATAGGTAATCAACAGGGAACGTTACCTTCGTTTGGCCGGATGGTAGAGGACTCATGTGGGGACAGCCGCCCCTTCGACTCCGCTTAGGGCTGGCCCCGCTGCACAGCCTGACTCCCTTTGTGGTCGTGGTGACAGTACATCTTGGGCTAGTCTTGTTGCAGTCTGCGAATTTTCTCCGTACTGCGCTTGACATCGTAAGACGCCGTCATCAACAATCTTTTCGCGCCTCAAACATCGGTCCCAAATCGTTCCACGATTCGGCAAGTTTTCCACGAGGTTCTTTCATGATGCTCGCCGCACGCCTGGCAATCTTCCTCTGTCTCCCATTCCTTCTCGCTGCCGTGCTTTCCGCGCAGAGCGTTACGGTCTCTCAGCCCACAGTCTGGGCCTCCAAGCCGGACGTCGCCGCCTTTGAGAAAATCGAGAACGACCGCCTTGCCGCCGGCGCGCGGTCCATCGACGCTCTGGTCGCCGCGAAAGGTCCGCGCACCATTGAAAACACCCTCGCTCCGCTCGACGAAGCTTTCCACCAGATCAACTCCGCGGCCTACCTCGCCCAACTGATGGAGCAGGTCCATCCCGACGCCGGCTTCCGCGATCACGCCACCGCCATGCTGACCAAAGCCAGCGCCGCATCGACCGCCATTTCTCTCAATCGTGAAGTCTATGCCGCGCTGGCCGCGCTCGATCTTTCCAAGGCCGACGCCGCCACGAAGTACTACGTCCAGCGCCAACTGCTGGAGTTCCGTCTCGCCGGCGTCGACAAAGACGACGCCACCCGCGACCGCCTCAAGAAGCTGAACGACCAGGCCACCGAAGAACAGTCCATGTTCGATCGCAATATTTCCGATGGCCAGAAAGTGGTCGAGGCCGATCCCTCCGAACTCGACGGCCTGCCCCAGGATTACATCGACCGCCACAAGCCCGGCGCCGATGGCAAGGTCCGCATCACCACCGATTATCCCGACTCCCTTCCCGTCTTCAGCTTCGCCAAAAGCGATTCCCTGCGCCGTCGGGTCACCGTCGCTTTCGCGACCCGCGCCTACCCCAAGAACCAGGAGGTCCTGACCAGTTTGTTGAAGACGCGCTACGAAATCGCCACGCTGCTCGGCTATTCCTCCTGGGCTGACTACAACGCCGCCGACAAGATGATCGCCAAGGGCCACAACATCGCCGACTTCATCCAGCAAGTCAACGACGCTTCCCGCCCCCTGGCGCAGCGCGAATTTGAGATGCTGCTCGCCGAAAAACAGAAGACCAGTCCGGGCGCGAAAGAGATCTGGGACCACGAGAGAGCCTATCTTGCGGAATCACTTCGCCGCTCCCACTACGATTTCGACTCTCAATCCGTCCGTCCTTATTTTCCCTTCGCGCAGGTAAAGCAAGGCATTCTGGACACTGCCGCTGACCTCTTCCATGTTAGCTTTCAGCAAGAACCGAATGTCCCCGCCTGGGATCCCTCGGTCGAGACCTACATCGTCATCGACAGCGGCAGGCCCATCGGCCGCTTCTATCTCGATATGCACCCGCGCCCCGGCAAATACAGCCATGCTGAAATGGTTCCGGTGCTTGACGGCATCCGCGGCAAGCAACTGCCCGAGGCCATCCTCGTCTGCAATTTCCCGGTGCCCACCGCGACGGACGCCGGCCTTATGGACTACGGCGACGTTCAGACCTTCTTCCACGAATTCGGCCACCTCATGCATCACATCCTCGGCGGCCAGCAGCAATGGGCCGGCATCAGCGGCATCAGCATGGAATCCGATTTCGTCGAAGCTCCCTCCCAAATGCTCGAGGAATGGATCCGCAGCCCGCAGGTGCTCGCCAAGTTTGCCCGCCACTACAAAACCGGCGAACCGATTCCCGCCGAACTGGTCGCCCGCATGAACCGCGCCTCCGCCTTCGGACGCGGCGGCTGGGTCGGCCGCCAGAATTCCTTCACCGCCATCTCCTACGACATCTACAAAACCAAGCCCGAGGACGTGAACCTCGATGCGGTCACTCTCGACGACAGCCGCCGCTACACTTTCATCACTCCGCTGCCCGAGACCCACTTCTGGGCTTCCTTCGGACATCTCGGCGGCTACTCCTCCGCCTACTACACCTACCTCTGGGACAAAGTGATCGCCGAAGATTTCTTCCTGCAATTCGATCATCAGAACCTGCTGGCCGGCGACGCCCCGATGCGCTACCGCCGCATCGTCCTCGAACCAGGCGGCTCCATGTCAGCGAATGACTTGGTAAAGAATTTCCTCGGGCGCCCGCAAAACATGGTCGCGCTGCAGCACTGGATGGCCGAAGAGTTCGACGGATCGTCAGGAAGCCCGAAGTCAGCGGGACAGTGAGATCGACTCTAGTATGTGAACGACTGAATGTCCGTCACGCCAGAGCTTGGACCATCCACATACCCGCTGCGATTACTGGGATTCAACGCAATGTGCGTAGACACTACGTTAGAGGCGTTCGAGAAATTGAATCCGTTTAGCGATTCCACGAGATTGCCCTTGATGTCGTAGACCTGAATACTGCTTCCAGACCCCGTGCTCGACACCGACTGCGCCACAAAGAACAGTTTGTTCACCGGATCGAATTCCACGTCCGATCCGCTTTGCAGTTGACCCGAAGCGCCCGGCAGCACGACGGCGAAACCGGTTTGAGTTTTCAGATCGTAGAACTCCACTCGGAAATCGAGTTCTGTCGTCGTGCAGGCGATCCCGTCCTCGGAATCCACCGCCAACCCGTTGATAAACCCCTGTCGGAACGGAGGCGGACCGGGGATGCCGGTGAACTCGTCGACCGTCCCCGTGGTTAGATCGGCGAGCGCAAACTTCGGCGGCGGACCTCCCACGGTCCCATCCGACGACGCCACTACCGCCTGGTTTGTGGCGCTGTCATACGCAATTTGAGGCGCATTGCTAAAGCTGAATACCGGGTCCGACAGGGTAATTGGAGGCTCAAACGTATTCGCTCCAATGTTCGAACCAAATACAAATGAGTCGAAATTGTTGCCGGTATTCTTGAAAAAAAGCACCGCCGTGGTCGGCGTGCCCTGATTTCGGCTGACTCCAAGAATAATGTCTTTCGCCGTCAGGGGCGGCGTCCACGTGCCTGTGAACTTGTTCGAGTCGAGCGGATTCAGCACGTAATAAATCCGCTTCACTACGTAGATCGTTCCCACGTGCTCCCGCTCGACCAAACCCACGTTGGTGCCGACGATTCCCAGTGTCAGAAAATCGTCCTTGGTCTTGATCTCGTCGACCACCTTCAGAATCTTGCCGCTGGCCTGATCGAAGGTCTCCACCGCAGCCAGCACATTCCCGCCGCCGATGTCCTGGGCTTCGCTCAGCACGCCTTCGGTGCCGTTCTGGTCGATATCGAAGCCGAATATCTGTCCGCCGAACTTGCTGTGCACCAGCGTGCGTCCCGCTCCCACGGGCGCCCGCGACCCATCGCCGCGCTCACGAGACGACTGGGCCGCACCTGCCGTGGGCTGGCCCAGCCAAAGCAGGCACATCACCGCAAACGCTCCCACCCGACATGACAGACAAAGACGATTGGATTGCATGACTGGAGTGCTCCCTCGTGAACGCAGTGCCCTGGCATCAGCCCGGGTCCCAAAGAGACTACAGCCACGCCCTTCCGCGGATGTCAGAAGTTTGTAAATTCTGGCTGGTTCACAGCGTGCCCCGTGATTACCTCTTGATAACGGGGTCCACCGCCTCCACCCCCGTGGTAACATTTTTTCGTGCCTGTCACCGACACCAGCGCGGCCGCACGAGCGGTGCAACTCAACATTCATCGGTCTATGTCAGGAGAGCAGCGGCTTCTTTTGGCCTTCGAGATGTGTGAGTTCGCCCGTCAGTTGAACCGGGCACGGCTGAGGCAGGAGCATCCGGAGTGGTCGGAAGCAAGCATCGCCCGCGAATTGCTCAGGCTTGCCTTTCTACCCGCGCCACTGCCCTCTGGGCTGCGATGAGCTTCCTTGACGTATTGCAAAGGGTCACTGCAGCGCTCGATCATGCCGGCATCGCCTACATGCTTACCGGCTCGTTTGCCAGCGTCTATTACGGTTCCCCGCGCTCAACGCAAGATATCGACCTGGTGATCGCGGCCAATCCAGCGCAGTTGCGAGCCTTCATCGAGAGCCTGCCCAGCGGCGAATACTATGCGGATCTGGATGCGGCGCTCGAAGCCTGCAAGCGCGAATCCTTGTTCAACATTATCGACCTAAGAACCGGCTGGAAGATCGACATGATCATTCGCAAGGCTCGTCCCTTCAGCCTAGAGGAGTTTAGCCGCCGGCAATTGCTAAGCATGCAGGGAGTTTCTCTTTTCGTCGCCAGCGCCGAGGACGTAATCCTCGCCAAACTCGAATGGTCAAAGCTGGCTCAATCGCAACGGCAAATTGAGGACGCAGCGGGAATCCTGAAGATACGCGGGGATTCTTTAGATCGCTCGTATCTGGACAAATGGATTCACGAATTGGGACTGACGAAGGAATGGAGCGATGCGGAACGCATGGCCAAGATCTGAAAATGGGAGTAGGCACTCAGATGGCCCCCGCCTTGCCGCATCTCTCCCGCCCGCTGTAGCATCAATATCCGGGCATTCATAAGGAGAAATCATGGCAACCGATACCCTCACTTCCCCCGCAACTCTCAGCCACACTCCCACCAAGGTCTTCAAGAATTTCATCGACGGCGAGTGGGTCGAGGCCTCGACCGGACAGACCTTTGAAAATCATAATCCTGCTGACACGCGCGACCTGGTTGGCATCTTCCAGAAATCGGCCAAGGCCGATGTGGACGCCGCTGTGGACGCGGCCAAGCGCGCCTTCGCCAAGTGGCGCCTCGTGCCCGCGCCGCGCCGCGCTGAGATGGTTTTCCGCGCCGCCGAAATCCTCATCGAGCGCAAAGAGGATCACGCCCGCGACATGACCCGCGAAATGGGCAAGGTGCTCGCCGAAACCCGCGGCGACGTGCAGGAGGCGATTGACGCCGCCTATTACAACGCCGGCGAGGGACGCCGCCTCTTCGGCCCCACCGTGCCGTCAGAGATGCCCAACAAGTTCGCCATGGCCGTGCGGCAGCCCATCGGCGTCTGCGGCATGATCACGCCGTGGAATTTCCCCATGGCGATCTCTTCCTGGAAGCTGCTGCCCGCCGTGGTTTGCGGCAATACCTGCGTCATCAAGCCGGCGCAGGACACTCCGCTTTCGACTTTCAATCTGGTGCGCGCATTCACCGATGCTGGCATTCCGAAGGGCGTGGTCAACATCGTGACCGGCTTCGGCGCCGACGTCGGCACCCCGCTGGCCGAGCATCCTGACGTGCGCGCCGTGTCTTTGACTGGATCTTCAGCAGTTGGACGCATCATCGGCGGCATCGCGGCCAAGTCGTTCAAACACTGCTCGCTTGAACTGGGCGGGAAGAATCCCATGATCGTTCTCGACGACGCCAACCTCGACCTCGCCATCGAAGGCGGCCTCTGGGGCGGATTCGGCACTACCGGCCAGCGCTGCACCGCGACCAGCCGCATCATCGTGCAGAAAGGCGTTTATCGGGAGTTCGTCGAGCGCTACGTCGCGCGCGCCAAGAAGCTGAAAGTCGGCAACGGACTGGATGAAACCGTTGAGATGGGTCCAGCCATCAACGAAAAGCAACTCCAGACTGACCTCAGCTACGTCGAGATTGGCAAGAACGAAGGCGCAAAGCTGATGTGCGGCGGCAATCGCCTCGATCAGGGCGATTATCAATTTGGCTGGTTCATGGAGCCGACCGTGTTCATCGACGTCGATCCGAAAATGCGCATCGCGCAGGAAGAAATCTTTGGGCCGGTCGTGTCGATCATCCCCTGCGACGATATGGAGGACGCCATCGAGATCGCCAACGGCATTGAGTACGGACTGTCGTCCGCGATCTACACCAAAGATGTGAACAAGGCTTTCGCCGCCATTCGCGACCTCTACGCCGGCATTACTTACATCAATGCGCCCACCATCGGCGCCGAAGTGCATTTGCCGTTCGGCGGCACCAAGGCGACCGGCAACGGCCACCGCGAAGGCGGCATCGGCGCCATTGATTTCTACACTGAGTGGAAGTCGGTGTACGTGGATTACTCGGACAAACTGCAAAAGGCGCAGATCGACCGGGAAGACTAATTCAACCACAGAGGGCACAGAGGAACACAGGGTAAGGCAATCGGTTGGAACTACCCTGTGATCCCCCGTGTGCTCTGTGGTTAAGGTTTGACTCTAGCAGCCCGTGGCAGAAGTGATTTGCTCACCCCGCAACGGACAGCAGCAAAATTGTGACTTGCACCGGGTACTCAGGCGTCCTCAGGTTCGGAAGGGCGATCCTTTCTTCGGCTTGCGCCAGCAGTGCCATCCACAGCCGCAAACAAGCCAGCATCGCCTCGGCCGAGTAACCCTGCCAGCCGCGCGGTGTGCCTTTCCCCAATAACTGCCGCATCACCAGCGAGAGATTCAGCGCACCCACATGAATCAGCACCCGCTTGCGAACATTTTCCCGTCCCCGGAGGTACACGCGCCGCATCCCGCCAGTCTCATAGGCGTGTGCGAAGCTGCGTTCCAGCAACTCTCCGCGACGGCGGAGCAATTGTTTTCCGTGCTCGCCGTGAATGCGCCGCCGATTGCTGTACACCGCCTGCTGCGCTTCCGGCTTGTCTTGCCATCGCCGTCGTCCCCGATCCGGTTCCGAGATATACGTTCGTACTTCCGCTTCCCCGAGCGCCACCAGCGTGTCGTTGCTGTGATACCCCTTGTCCGCCACCGCTTCCACCGGCCCTTCCGCCTGCACGCGCTCGCCGACTTCTTCGTTGTTGGTCGCACACGCGACCTCCGCGAGATGTTCGCCCGCTTGCGGCAATGTCTCCAAAATCGTTTCCGTGTCGCCAGCGTCGCCCGTAGCCACCGTCACCGCCACCACCGCTCCCGTCTCCAGATCCACCGCATGCTCAGCCTTGTAAGCAAGGTGCGTGCGCCCATCTTTCATCTTGGTGATTCCCGCCTCCGGATCGTGCGGATTCACCCAATCGTCGTTCGATCCCTTCTTCGCCCGCTTGCGGTCCAGCTTCGCCAACTGCTCCCTGGTCGGCGTCGCGATCCCCGACTCCTCGGCCAGCCGCCGCAGAAACTCCTCGTAACCTTCGCCCGTGTCGCGCCGCATAATCGACCGCATGGCCGCGTTCGCCTCCAGCGTCGTGGCGTCGACACCAATCGTCTTGCCCTTCAACAATCCTTTCTCCGCCAGCAACTCCAGCACCCAGCCGAACACCGCCTCATGCGTCTCCACGTCGATCAACCGCCGCGTCCGCGAAATCGTCGAATGATCCGGCGGTTGCTCGCTCAACTCCAACTCCAGAAACCGCCGCAGCGCCAGCGAATCCGCCGCCCGCCACGCAATCCCACGCTCCCCGTCGATGCCTTCGAAATAGCCGATCAGCAGCAGGCGAAAGTACCGCCCCGGCGTCAACGACGGCCGACCCATCGTCTCCGCATAGAATCGCGCACACTCGCCTTCGACGAACTCGTCGAACCCCCGCTCGGCCAACAACTGGTTCAGACGCTCATAAAACGGATGCCCCGCAGTTCGTGGCAACTCCGTGTGCGCCACCCAGAACTCAGTCTGCTCTCGCCGCTGCTTGATTCTTTTCCCCATTGCCATGACCGCAGTGTACGAACCAACGCTGTGGATTCGTTCAACTTTCTTCCACCCGCGCATCCAGACTTTCACCACGGACTGCTAGCCACGCAGCCCCCTAGAGACTATCGACCGCTTGTCCAAGGACCCGTCCCGTTGTAGAGTTCTGAACGAACTGGGGATGACCAAATGAAAACTACATCAGCTACTTTGCAGCGGCTGGCAGCAGCGCTGTGCGCGTCCGCACTCTTATTCGTAGCAGCCACGGCTCAGGCCGAGCAGCGCCCCACTATGACAAGCCATGTTCCCGAGGCCGTGTCCAGCGGGGTGGCGCCCTTGGTTGGCCATATTCCCAGCACGCAGCGACTGAGCCTGGCGATTTCCCTGCCGCCGCGCAATGAAGCGGAACTCGACGATCTTCTGCAGCGGATTTACGATCCGCAGAGTCCCAGCTACCACCAGTATCTCAGCGTGCAGGAATTCACCAGCAGATTTGGTCCGGCCAAGTCGGACTACGCGGCCTTGCTCAGCTTCGCGCGCGCCAATGGCCTCGACGTGATCGATACCGCCGCCAATCGCATGGTCCTGGATGTCGAGGGCCCGGCAGCTAACATTGAGAGCGCCTTTCACGTAACGCTCGGCGTCTATCAGCATCCTACCGAGAACCGCACGTTCTACGCGCCGGACCACGAGCCCTCGCTTGATCTCAACACGGCCGTGCTGCACATCTCCGGGCTGGACAACTTTACGCTGCCCGTGGCCAAGAACATCCGATCCTCGCAGGCAGGCGCAATCGGCAAGACGACGGGCTCCGGTCCCGGCGGCGATTTTATCGGCAGCGACTTGCGCGCGGCCTACTACGGCTCGGGCGCGCTGAACGGCACGGGCCAGTCCGTAGGACTATTTGAGTTGGGTGGATTCAATCCCGCGGACATAACGAACTACTTCAAGCAAGTGAAGCAGCCGCTCAACGTCACCATCAAGGGTGTGTCGCTGAATGGACAAAACATACATTGCAGCACCTGTGATGACGCCGAGCAGGCTCTGGACATCGAGATCGCAATCTCCATGGCCCCGGCCTTAAGCCAGGTCGTGGTTTACGTGGGAATCCCCACCAACCCCGAATCGGCCGCCGTCTCCATCTTTGGCAGGATGGCTTCGGACAATACTTCCAAGCAACTGAGCTGCTCCTGGGGATGGAGCGACAACGAGAGCAGCCTGGACCCGATCTTCAAAGAAATGGCGGTGCAGGGACAGAGCGTGTTCGTGGCGACCGGCGACAGCGGTTCCGGCACACCCGGCGACGTGGTCTGGCCGGCGGATGATCCCTATGTTACGGCAGTGGGCGGAACGGACTTGACCACCACTGGCCCGGGTGGGGCGTGGTCATCCGAGACCGGCTGGAGCGGCAGCGCAGGCTCGCCTTCCAAGAACAAAATTCCGATCCCAGGCTATCAGAAGCTCAAAGGGGTCATCACCGCGCTCAATCACGGGTCGAAGACTTTGCGCAATTACCCGGATGTCTCCGCGGAAGCCAATACCAACCAATACAGCTGCTACGACGGCGGATGCTTCGAAGGCAACGGAGGCACCAGTTATGCCGCTCCGCAGTGGGCCGGCTTGATTGCGATGGCGAATCAACAGGCCGTCGCCGCCGGTGGGAAGACTTTAGGATTCCTTAACCCGGCGATCTACCGAATTGGCATCGGCACAAACTACGACAGCGACTTCCACGACATCACCAGCGGCAGCAACGGCGGGTACACGGCCGTGACCGGCTACGATCTGGTGACGGGCTGGGGCAGTCCCAATGGCCCAAATTTGATCAACGCGCTCACGGGAACGGCGGAGTAAGGGCGGAAGTCAGAGGTCAGAAGTCAGAGGTCAGAGGTCAAATGCAGAGGTGAGACGCAATCGGTCCTACTTCTGCATTTTGACTTCTGACTTCTGCATTTTCGGCGTTGCTTTTAGCTCTGTTTCCCGAGAGAATGCCTCGAGGTTAGGATTTTGCAGATGCCCATCGCGCAGGTTCGAGAGATTGCCGCTGCCAAGCGTCTTGAAAACGTCCGCTACGCCATTCGCGATCTGGCGTGCGTGGCCGACGAAGTCATTCAGCAAGGCCACAAAGTTTTGCCGCTGAACGTCGGCGATCCGCTCAGCTTCGATTTCCAGACTCCGCCGCACATCATCGAGGCCGCCTACAAGGCCATGCGCGACGGCAAAAACGGCTACGCGCCATCTCCGGGCATTCCTGAGGCGCTCGAAGCGATTCGCGGCGAAGCAGTGCGCAAGGGCATCACGAGCGTGCGCGATGTCTTCGTCACGTCCGGGGTGAGCGAGACCGTCGATCTCTGCATCTCGGCGCTGGTGAATCCCGGCGAAGACATTCTCACGCCCAGCCCCGACTACCCGCTCTATTCTGCCGTCCTGTGCAAGCTGGGGATCGCGCTTAACGCTTACGATCTGAATGAAGACGACGCCTGGCAGCCCGAGCTTGCCGACATCAAACGCAAGCTCACACCGTGTACTCGCGGCATCGTGCTGATCAACCCCAACAATCCCACTGGCTCGCTGTGCTCACGACAGATGCTGGAGCAAGTCGCCGAACTGGCGCGGCGCCACAACCTGGTCGTCTTCTCCGACGAGATCTACGACAAGCTCATTCTCGAAGACACGCCGCACATCGCCTTCGCAGCGGTCGCGCCCGACGTGCCCTGCATCACTTTCGGCGGAATGTCGAAGAACTATCTCGTTCCGGGATGGCGCATTGGATGGGGCATCGCCTCCGGTGACGCCGCGGCCATCAAACCCTATATCGAAGGCATTCACCGCCTGCTGCGGGCGCGTCTCTGCGCCAACCATCCCGAGCAATACGCCATCAAGCCCGCGCTGGAAGGCCCGCAGGACCATCTCATCGAAGTTCGCCGCAAGCTGCGCTCCCGCCGCGATCTCACCCAAAAGTGGTGCGAGTCCACACCGCGCGTAAGCTGCGTCGCCCCCCGCGGCGCCTTCTACGCCTTCCCCCGCATCGACATCCCCGAGACCGACGAAATCTTCGTCAAAGAACTCATCCGCCAGAAGCACGTCATGGTCGTCCACGGCTCCGGCTTTGGGCAGAAGCCCGGGACGCAGCACTTTCGCATCGTGTTCTTGCCGGAGGAGAAAACACTGACTAAGGCCTATGCGGGAATCGCGGACTTCATTCAGGAGAAGTACAGCGCGAGAACCTGAATCCGACCGCTAGAAAATCCCCGGAAGAACCGCCGGTACACGTGCGGCGTAATCGTCGAATTCCTTCCCAAAGGCCGTCCGCAGCAATTTCTCCTCACTGCGCACCCGGATGACCATACCTGCTGCAAACAGAACCACTGCCACAAGCAGAGCCGTCCAGTGCTCCAGCGCCAGCCCCGTTGCCACCAGCATGCCCAGCATCCCCGTGTAGATCGGATTGCGCACACAGCGGTATGGTCCCACCGTGATCAGCTTGTGGCCTTCCACCAGTCGCGCCGCCAGCGCCCACTGTTTGCCTAGCGTGCGCACCGCGGAGCCAATCAGCCATACCGATCCAACGGCCAGGGCCACCGTGCACGCGGAAAACACCATCCCGACTCTTCCTGAGAGCACAGCGACCGGCGGCAGGAACGGACTGCCCGGCGGCTGGAACCAGACCAGAAAGTAGGCACACATTTTCAAGACAATCCCCAGCAGGGATAGGCGGTCGCGCTTGGCTTCCGGTCCTTTGGGTGGCCGCTTCCGCAGCAGAAAAATGGCTGCCAAAACCATCCAGCACGGCACCACCCCGTTCAGGGTGAACCGCGCAATTGGGGTCGGCATATACATGAGATTTTGCGTGCCAAGCCTCAGGCAAGCCCAATCTAGAGGGAAGCATGAGATTTGGCAATACCTCCCTGGCAAGTCGCGACTATAATCACCACCGTCGAAGGATGTCTCGCGATGAAATCCAAACGCACCAAGCCGGTGGCGAAGCCTAACCCGACCGACAAAAATACTGACGACATCTTCGGCTTCTTCGCCGGTAAGATCACGATCACCGGCGACGTCGTATCTCCTGCACTCACTCCCAAAGAATGGGGCAATCCCTATCCCACTCCGCGTCCTCGGCGCCTGCCCCGGGCGAGGCCGAAGGGTCCTCCGCGGTAAAGCCACTGACCTTTCTCTTTCCCCGCGAATCTGCTTAAATCAATCCAAGGCACAACCCGGGGCGCGCGCTTGGGTTCCTACAATCGTGGTCGATATTCATTCGCACATTCTTCCGGAAGTGGACGACGGCTCCAAGTCCTGGGAAACCTCCGTCGCCATGTGCCGTATGGCGGCCGCCGACGGTATCACTCACCAGGTCGCCACGCCTCACGCCAACGACCGCTACCACTACGACCGCGTCTATCTCCAGGGACTTGTGGCTCACTTGCAGGGACTGGTCGGCGACGCACTCACCCTCAGCCTGGGCTGCGACTTCCATCTCTCCTACGACAACATGCAGGACGTGCTGGCCAATCCCGCGCGCTACTCGATCGAAGGCTCGCACTACATGCTGGTCGAGCTGAGCAATTACAGCGTGCCGCAGCAGACCACCGACTGCTTCACGCAACTCGGCGACCGCGGGATTACCGCCATCATTACTCATCCTGAGCGCAATCCGATTCTGCGCGAAAGCCCGCAACGCGTGGTGGAGTGGGCCGAGCAGGGCTGCGTGATCCAACTGACTGGATCGGCGCTCACCGGATTCTGGGGAGAACGCGTGCGCCGCGCCGCGCACTGGCTCATCGAGCACGACGCTGTGCATGTGCTGGCAACCGACGCGCACGATACCGAGAAGCGCGTCCCCGTGCTCTCGACGGCCCGCGATGCCGCCGCCGAAATCTGCGGCGAGGAAGTGGCCGACGCTTTGGTCGAGGGCAACCCGCGAGCCATCCTGCAATCGCAACCGCTGCCTTATTTCCCCCGTCCCGTGCTGGGCAGCTACCGTAAGACTTCTGGCTCCTAGCGGAGAATTTGGCAACCGGGCGACTTTCGCCATGTATTCCCCGCCACAGGTAGGCCATCCCTCGGTGCCATATTCAATGGTAGGATTATGCCACTTGTAGGGCTCGCCGTTAGACAATGATCCAGCCAAAGCTCAAATTCCTGGGGATGCTGTTTGCCCTCAGTATCCTGACCGCCTGCGGCGCGAACTCGTCCGGGGGCGGCGGTGGCTCAACCCCTGCTCCAACGGCCACTTTGAGCGCCAGCCCCACGCCGATCGCCGTGGGCCAACACTCGACCCTGACGTTTAGTTCCACGAATGCCGACACGGGCACCATCGATAACGGTGTGGGCCGGTCCGGAGCCAACGGCAGCATCCCGGTGAACCCGGCCCAGACCACCACTTACACGATCACGGTGACCGGGCCCGGGGGCAGCGCCAAGGCATCCGCGACGGTGACCGTTGATCAGGATCCGACCGTCACCATTTCGGCGAATTCCACGTCGATCAATCCAGGACAGTCAACGACCCTGACGGTGACCGCATCCAACGCAAGTCAGGTCGTAATCACCGACAGCGTGGATACAAACACGTACACCCTGCCCGCTGCGGGCGGAACGCAGAATGTGACTCCGGCGGTTACGACTACTTACTTTGCGACTGCTACAGGAGTGAATGCGTCGACGGCTCAGGCTGCGGTAACGGTCGCGGTTCTCCAGCCAGCCCCGACTGTTACTCTCAATGTCAGTCCTGCGGCCATCTTTGCCGGTCAGAAGATCACTCTCACCTGGACTTCCACCAACGCTACTTCGGTCGTCATCGACAACAATGTGGGTGCCGTTCAACCCGTTACCGGCGGCAGCGTAACCCTGCACCAACCGCCCACCCAGACCACTACCTACACCGCCACCGCGACGGGAGACGGCCAGCAGGCTACAGCCACGGCGACGGTCACGGTTTCCCCGCTCAACTCCGCCGACGGAATGTTGCCGGATTCAACGAATACGGTACAAGAGGATATCGACGCCAACGGCGCCGTCGGCACCAAGCAATTCATGGAGTACGTGAACACCGAATATCAGGCGTTCGACAAGGCTACTCTTGCGCCTGTCCCGATCGGGGGCGTGTCTGGTCCGCAGGCGATCGGTACCCCGTTTTCAACCGCACTGAATACGAACGGCGGCCCTGCCAGCGACTGTGCCGGAACCGGGATTCAATTGGATAGTGTGATTAATTTCGACCGTCTGGCATCGCGCTGGGTGATTGCGGCCAAGGCGGTCCGATCTAGAGGTGGCCAGCAGAGCTATGACTTCTGCATCGCTGTCTCCAATACCGACGACGTGACCTCAACCAATCCACCCTTCGGTTGGTACGCCTACGCGTTCCAATTGGACCAAGTTCTGGGAACGGATTTAGATGGAACTTACTACTTCCCGGACTGGCCCAAGCTGGGTACATGGCCCGACGCCTACTTTGCCACCATGGATATGGAGGACACAAAAGTTGGCAAGGCAGAAGTGGGAATCCTTGTTTGTGCCTTCGATCGCGTAAACATGGTGGCCGGCAACCCCATGAATACACCGCAGTGTTTTCCGAACACAAATCCAAGTCTTATCAGTAATGGTCTCTATCTTGCGCACAGCCTGATCCCGGCGGATTTCGACGGCACCACACCGCCTCCCGCGGGGCGCGATGAATTCATGGTCAGTATTGAAAACCCCATTAACGACGGGACGACCATGACTTCCAGTTCGTTCAACCTGTGGTCTTTCCACGTGGATTGGACGAATCCAAACCTCTCGATCTTTTCCCTGTTGTTGCCGGCGACGAGCGTAACCACATACACGCCGGGTTGTTATCTGTTCGTCCCCGGCGAGCCCGCAATCACGAATTGTGCCACGGAACCGGCATATCAAAGTGTCGGTCAAACGATCGATTCGGTCGGCGACCGCTTTATGCCTCGCTTCGCCTATCGCAACTTCGGCAACTTCGAGTCGTTCCTGGTCAGCCACACCATCCAGACTGGTCCAGGCTCCGGCAGCGGCCTGCCCAACCCCCTGCAAACCGGTGTCCGCTGGTATGAACTCCGCGCCAGCGTCAGCGGATCGTCCTCCACCTGTCAGTCCGGCACGGTCACGCTCGGCTCGATCCCTTCGGTCTGCCAATCGAATACCATCAATCCCGATGCGCTGCTTTTCCGTTTCCTGCCCAGCATCGCCCAAGACAAGGACGGCAACGCCGCGGTTGGCTACAGCTTCTCCAACAGCTTTACCAACCCCGGAATCGCTTTTTCCTACTGGGACCTCGGCAGCGTCAACGCAACAACGTCGGAGGTCACGATCTTCCAGGGGCCCTCGGAGGAAGTGACAACCGACCCCCCCTACCCCGTTCCGGGCCGCGGCCAGTGGGGGAGTTACTCGAGTATGACGGTCGATCCCGCAGATGACTGCACGTTCTGGTACGTGAACGAATACTGGCCCACGATTTCCAACTGGGCGACGCGGATCGCCAATTTCAAAATTCCGGGTTGTCAATAGGATTTACTGCGGGCCCGACGCGTCACGGTCGGGAGTTGAGGTTGGCGCGGGATCGGCCGCCGGAGCTGGGCTCGTGTTCCCGCTCGCTCCCGAATCAGCGCTGTGCGACACCGGACTCAGAGATGCGCCACTCAAAGACGCCGTGTGCTGGGAGGGTCCGGTGGTCATCGCACTCTCCGGATTCAGCAGATGGTCGTGGCTCGGCCCCAGCCCGAGACTGATCAGCGCGCGCGAGTCGGGCACCGTCTTTGATTGCCAGCCATGGTCTGCCTGATAACGCCGCATGGCCTCTTCACTAGTCTGGTTCCAGGTTCCAGACGCTTCCCCGCTCATGTAGTGCTCGCGGATCAACGCTTCCTGGATCGCCTGGGCGCGCTCGGGCTCAATTTTCTGCTGGCCGCGCGCGCTCGTCCTCTTCTTGCTGCTCTTGTGCTTCGACTTGCTATTGTGGGCCGCCGTGGCCGTATTCGATTTTGGGTGCTTCTCGGCCGGAGGATGCGAGGCGGGATGAGCCTTCCTTGGGGCCGTAGTCGTGTTGGCCGCTGATTCCTTGGATGCTTCTTTCGCGTGTGTTTTCGGATTCGCCGTCTTGGTCTTGGGCTTGGGGGCGCTGGTCTTCGAGTTGGCAGCGGAATCTTGTGCGAGTCCCGGGCGCGGCGAAGCGCAGACACAGATCAGCGCCAGAGCGCACATCGCACCCAACCCTCTCCGCATTCTTGCACGCTGCGTCGCTTCCAACTGCACCCCTCAAACTTCATGACATCTGCCGGCGCACCCAACTGTCCGCACCAAAAAAGCAAAAGCCCAACAGAAGCTGGCATTGTAATCATCCCCCATGGAAGGAGGCAATGCCAGTTCCGTTGGGCTATTCCCAGGTTACGGAAGTGTTCCGGCCAGGAAGATGGTTCCGTCCTGGCGTGTTGAACCTCGCGGCCGTACCAGGAATACCACGTCCTGGCCGCTCTTCAGGCTCGACTCCACCTTGGCGAAATCCTCTTCGCTGTTCACCGGCTGCTTGTTGACCTCGAGGATCACATCGCCGCGGCCCAGATTGATGTCCTCGGCAAACGATCCACTTTTTACGTCTTGCACGATCACGCCCTTGCCCGCCGGCATGTCCAACCGGTCGGCCATCTCGGGCGTCAGCTTGCGGACGGTCACGCCAAACTTGCTCTGTTTGGGCGTGCTGTCGTCGTTGCCGCTGTCATCGTCATTCAGGCGCGACGCGAACAGCTTGGCGCGGTCCGCGATGGTCACGGTCGTATTCTGCTGTTTGCCGTTGCGCAGGAAACCGAGTTCCACCTTCGCACCCGGCTTGCGCGAGGCGATGTCAGCCACCAATTCCGCACCCTTGGTTACCTTATGGCCGTCAACGGTGGTGATGGTATCACCCACCTTCAGGCCAGCCTGGTCGGCCGGACTCCCGGCTACCACGCTCGACACGGTCACTCCCGAGCCTGCGCCATAAACCCGCGTAATCGCCGGATTCTCCACCGAATCAAACATGATGCCGATGGAGCCGCGCGCCACGCGATGATCAGGTCCGATCAGTTGGTTGTAGACCTGTGCGACGGTATTCGAAGGCAGCGAGAAACCGACGCCCGCATAAGCATTGGTTTCGCTCAGGATTGCCGTATTGATGCCGATCACTTCGCCGTCCATATTGACCAGCGGTCCGCCGGAATTCCCGGGGTTGATCGCGGCATCGGTCTGAATGAACGTCTGGAACTGCCGGCCCGGCACGATGTCCCGGCCCTTGGCAGAAACGATACCTGCCGTTACCGTGCCCACCTGCCCGAACGGGCTGCCGATGGCCAGCACCCAATCGCCGACCTCCATGCTGTCGGAGTTTCCCAATTTCGCCGAAGGCACCGGCCGGTCCATGTCAATCTTGATGACGGCAAGATCCGTTTCCTGGTCTTCTCCGATCACCTTGGCGTCATGCTGCACGCCCGGCGGATCGTCCTGCAGCCGCACCCGGATGCGGTCCGCCTTCTCCACGACGTGCCGGTTGGTAACGATATAGCCCTTGGGATCGACGATCACGCCCGAACCCAACGAGCGCTCGCGAATCGAGCCGTCGCCACCGAACGGGCTGCCCTGCCCACCCTGGCCGCCGCCCTGCCCGCCAAAAAAGCGGTTGAAGAAGTCATCCATCCCGCCGCCACTGTTGTCCTGATCGTCGGGACTCTGCCCGCCACGACGCCGGTGCGGACTCTTGATGGTGGATTCCGTGTTGATGTTGACGACGCTCGGCCCCAACTGCTTGGCGATCTGCGAAAACGCGCTGGACATCTGCTTCGGCGAAGGCACCGAGAGTGGAGTGGCATCGGAGGAGGAAGACTTTTGCCCTTCCTTACCCTTCACTCCATAGGAAACCACCGTGCCAATCAAAATACCCAGCGCCAGCGTCGCCACGATGCTGAACGAATAAGCCCACCGTCGGGTCTTCAAACGCACCCAAACTCCCCGCGAATCCATATGCTACTTCCTCCGAGAAACTGCAAGCCCTTAGTATTATACCCGTTTACAAAAAAGCCTCGGCCCCAGCGCCGAGACTGCCCCGGGTAAGCGATCACCGTTTGCGATCACAACACATTAGACGCACGAACCTGGCATTTCGTTTTATGTGGGAAACACGATTCGAACGCGCGTAAGCCGTTGATAGTACAAAACGATTAGCCGCCCGCTGCGACTCGGCCGCAACTGCAAACTGTCTCTCACTTCGCCTCGTACACGGTTTTTCCGCCCACTACGGTCCGCAGCACTTTTGTGGCCAGGACTTTTTCCGCGGACGACGCCGTCACATCGCGATCGAGCACCACGAAATCCGCCAACATTCCCGGCACCAGCTTGCCTTTTTCTTTCTCCTCGAATTCTGCAAACGCGGAGCCCGTCGTGTAAGCGGCGATAGCCTGATCCATGGTCAGCTTCTGCTCGGGAAAATATTCCTGTTTGCCGTTCTCGCTCTTGCGCGTGACTGCGGCGTAGAGCCCGCGAAACGGCGTCACCGGCTCAACCGGATAATCCGTGCCAAAGGCCAGTGTCACCCCCTTGTTCAGAAACGACGCCCAGGTGTAGCAATTCGCCGCCCTCTTCGGCCCCAGCCGGTCGTTCGCCCAGCGCATGTCGGTGAGCAGATGGCTGGGCTGCATGGACGCGATCACCTTCAGTTCCTTGAAGCGCGCGATCTGCGCCGGCGTGGTCATCTGCGCGTGTTCGACCCGCAACCGGAAGTCGTCGCCACCATTCGCGGCTTTCACTTTCTGTTCCCGCGCTGCCTTCTCGGCTTCCGCGTAGGCATCGAGCGCCATCTGCACACCTTTGTCGCCAATCGCGTGAAACCCAAGCTGGAAGCCGGCCAGCACGCGCTCTTTTGCCATCTCATTCAGCTTGTCGGCATCGTAGCGAAGCAAACCGGTATTCTTGGGGTCATCCGCATACGGCTCCAGCAGCGCCGCCGTGTGCCCGCCCACCGAACCGTCCATGAAGCCTTTCAGCATCCCCGTATGCAGCATCAGATCCGACTGCGGATGCGAGTCGCGTTTCGTCTTCAGCTCCTCCACGGAATCGTTGAACGGCAACCACTCGGAAATACGTGCCGTCAGCTTGCCGTCTTTTTCAAGCTCCTCGTAAATCAGGAAATTCTCAAATTCCGGTGAATAATCCTGCGCCGAGGTCACGCCGTGCTCCGCCAGTTCGGCCAATGCAACTTCAATTCCCTGCCGCCGCTGTTCGTGCGTGGGCTGCGGAATCACCACCCGCACCGCTTGCTGTGCGGTATCGCGCAGAATTCCGGTAGGCTGCCCGTTGGCGTCGCGGTCAATCAAACCGCCTTGCGGATCCTTGCTGGCAATGGTGATGCTCGCCAGTTGCAGCGCCCGCGTGTTGGCCACGGCCAAGTGCCCGTCCACGCGATCGAGAAACACGGGATGCCCGCCCGAAACCTCATCCAGGTCCCAGCGGCTGGGCAGAGCCTTGACCGGCCACGTCGTCTCATCCCAGCCTCCACCCAGAATCCAGTCACCCGGCTTGGCCTTCTGCACCTGCGCCAATACGCGCTGGCGGAATTCTTCGAGCGTTTTCGCGCCGGTGAGATCCACGTTCAGCTTCTGCAGCCCGGCATCGGCTAAATGCAGGTGAGCATCGTTGAATCCGGGCATGACAAAGTGCCCGCCCAGATCGATGACCTGCGTTTGCGGGCCTTTCAGTTTCTCGATGTCAAGATTCTTGCCCACGGCCTGAATGCGGTCTCCGCGCACCGCAATGGCCTCCTCACGCAAAATCGAACTGAAGGCCGTATTCGACGGCACGCCGGTATAAACATTCGCGTGCACGTAAATGACATCGGCCTTCGGCTTCGCGTCTGGCGCCGCGGGCGCACTATTCTGAGCCGGCGCGGGCACACCGGCGAGCATGGCGCTAACGATCGAGATAACGAGGACTGAGTCACGAAGTGACGGCATGTGAAAGCCCGGCACGGCAGTGCCGGGTCGGGATGCAAGGAAGGAATCAGTCCCGTAGGGTCGGAACGAGTTCCCCGACGATCTCTTCAACGCCGCCGGTCTTAACGCCGGATGCCCCATCCTTCGTGTTCTTTGCGAAGGAGCCTGCCCTGAGCTTGCCGTAGGGTGGGATTCCACTGCCGCATACAGCTTTTGGGTGGCGCAGCGCTTCAGCGCTGCGAAAAGACACTTCCCTTTGTAGAGGGCTTTAGCCCCCGAGGTCGCGAATCTCCCCATCATTCTTCCACCCCCACTCCCGCCAGCGCGAGCAGGGTCAGCAGAATCCGCTTCAGCCCCAGCTCGCGTCCGTTGCTGTCAAACCACTCCTGCAAAGTATGTGCGCCGCCGCCCGAACCGCCGCCGCCAATGGCAATCGCTTCCAGCCCCAGCGACAACGGGATGTTCGCGTCGGTCGACGCCCGCTGCACCTGCGCCGCATTATTCAACTGCGCATCCACGGCGCGAACCACATGCAGAATCCGCGCGCCCACTGCCAGCTCTCCCGCCGGACGCGCCCCGATCGCCACCACTTCGCAATTTACTCCCGGCCGTTTCTGCACCGGAGAGCGCATCTCCGCCGTCAGCGTTTCATCTTCCACCGCGCGATTCAACGCCAGCCGCAGCGTCTGCTCCAGACGCTCCATTTCCGTCATCGAGGTCGAACGTATATCCACCTTCATGCTCGCCGACTCGGGAATGGAATTCACCGACGTTCCGCCGCGGATCACTCCTATGTTGAATGTTGTCTTCGGCGTGGCCGGGACGGGCGTCGAGGTAAACGTATCGATGGCCCGCGACAGGATCACAATGGGATTGGGCGCGCCAAAATCGCTCCACGAATGCCCGCCCGGACCGCGCACGATCACTTCAAATCGGCGGCTGCCGAGTGCTTCGGCCACGACCGTGTCCGCGCCCGCGCCGTCGAGCACTACGCTGTAAGCAATCGAATCCTTCCAGCGCGGCGTGGAAAAAATGTGCCGCATCCCCCGCAGGTCACCCTCGCCCTCTTCGCCTACGTTGCCGATAAACACAAACGGCAGCGCGTGCCGCAGCCGCACGGAACGAAGCAGCGCCGCGATCGCCAGCATCGCCGTCACGCCCGCGCCGTTGTCGGAAACTCCCGGCCCATACAGCCGGCTTCCCTGCTGCCGGATATTCAGCGGAGTGTTGGCTGGAAACACAGTATCAATGTGCGCGCTCAGCGCCACATGGCGCCGCCCCAGTCCAGATCCCATAAATCCAGGATGCACGCCGAACACGTTGCCCACATCGTCGATGCGAACGTCGTCCAACCCGACTTCGCGAAAGCGCTCCGCCAGCCACGCCCCGCGCGCTGACTCGCCGAACGGAGGCGCCGGAATTCGCGCCATTTCCATCTGCCACTGTGCTAGTTGTGGCTCCTGCGTGCGCAGCCAGTTGAATGCCGACCGCACCTCCGGCGACGCCGCCAGCCGCGCCACGTCCAACTGCACCGCAGGCGCAACGTCGGGCAAGTCCGCACGTGGGGGAGTGGGGCTCATGGCAAGTATTGCGTCAGTTTACAACGTGGTGGAAGGAATAGGGATTACCTTGGGCGGGAACCCGGCCCTCGCGTTCGACGCAATCCAACTCAGCAGCTGGTTTGACGAGAGTTGGACGTTGGTAACGTTACCTGATTTTCTGTCGTCCTCAGCGTTTTGTCATCCTGAGCGGAGCCGCTGCTTCGCGAACGCGAAGCAGCCGCGTAGTCGAAGGATCCCTTGCCGCTTTGCAGTGCCCACGGCTCGGCGGGGAATTCTTTCCGCACCCGTGCGGGTCGTGGCAGTAGCCTCACCCCCGCAGCGCCTCAGCCTCCGCGAGCCACCCGCGGCGCAGTCTTTCAGGAGGAATGCTAGACAGCAACGGCTTGATATCAAGAATCGGCGTCCCATCCAGCATATCGACGCCCCGCACACGCAACTCGCAACCTTCGCGCCGCAGCAATTCTACAATCGTCAGCCCTATTGGGTTCGGACGCCGCGGCGATCGCGTCGCAAATACACCGTGCGGTCGATTGTCCGACGGCGGGGCGCCGAGCAATTCGAACCCTTGAGAGCGATCAAACTCCCACAGGACGACGAGATGCGAGAAGCCCTCAATATCGGTAAGTCCCGGCTCAAACTCAGGCAGGACCGCAAGCACTCCATTTGCCTCCTGTTTCGCGCCGAGCCCCTTGGGAACCTGGCTTGTGTCCTTGTAAGGACTTTTCACAAATCCAATTGCCTGTGAGGTAAACAAAGGCCCCCCGTTTCCTATCCCGCCCGCTTTTCCACTGCGGCCACCAGCTTCTTCGTCGCCGGAACCTCAATCCCGTGCCGGCGAGCGCCGCGCAAAATCGGCCCTGCGATAGCGTCCAACTCCGGAGGATTGTGCTTTTCTACGTCCTTCTGCATGGAACTGCGCATGTTTCCCGGCATGGCTAACATGCCTGCGAGGGTCGTCTCGGGATCGACTTTCGCACCCTCCGCAACGGCAACCGCGCACGCTTCCCGAACACAACCCTCCATCAGAGCCCTCCAGGACGGATCCGAAATGACTTCCCCAGTGGTTCTGTCCGCCGCGGTCGAGCTCAAGGCAAACGGCGCCAGAAAAACCAGTTTGCTCCACATCAGGGTTGGTTCATTGTCGACGAAGCGGCAGGTAAAGCCAATTTTCTGCAGCTGCTCGACGGTGCTCCCAAGCAAAGCCTGTCCCGCAGAAGACACATTCAAACGGGCAAAAGGCGAGCGATGGACGATGTGTCCCGGGCTCACACGCTCGGTCTCACCCGCAATCGTCGCCGGGATCACGCGCCCCGCGCCGTACCGCGCCCGCAGCAGCGAGATGTGGTCAATGCCATTCAGCAGTGGAACGATGGCTCTCACCGATTCAGGATTCTTGAGAGCCGTGAGCGCCGGTTCCAATTGTGTGGCCTTCACCGTAATCCACAGCACGTCGACCGGAGGGACTTCCGCAGCGACGGCGACAGCCGCCTCGAATTTCCCGAAAGGACTCTCCAGCTGCAGTCTTCGTGGATAGTGGTCAACCGCCTCGCGCCGCACCACCAGGGTCACAGACGCTCCCGCGTGGGCCAGGCAAGCGCCGATCAGGCCGCCAACGCCGCCGGGGCCGAGAATCGCATGTCGCATAAGTACAGACATTTGGGCCATTTAGTTCACGTCCGCTCTCTCCAATGCGTCATCCCGACGCCCCGCGTTTTCACCAGCGGGGCGAGGGATCTCGCGCGCAGTTCTTCGAACACGTTGTCAGCCACGGGAGATCCTTCGCTCCGCCTGACGAACGGCTCCGTTCAGGATGACGCCATCAATGAACAGATCCATCACAACTCAACTCGGCTTCACCACCGCCGCCGGCAGGCACTCTACCACTTCGGCGTCGCTCAAGGTGTGGTCGCTGGCTTTGGCGCGCTGATAAATGCGCTCGACCAGCTCGTCACTTGCCGGAATGCCGCGCCGCTCCAGCCAGAACAGGACATTCGACTTGCCGCTCATCGGCCCGATGTCGATAATCTGTTCCAGCCCGAAGACATGCGAGGGCACGCCCGAGTAAACCGTATTGGCGAGCACGACGTCGTTCTTGTGATACGCCTTGATGATGGCCGCGGCATGTACGCCCGTGGCTGTGCGAAATGCATCGTCGCCGACAACCGGATAATTTGCGGGAATCGGCACGCCCGTGGCCCGCGAAACTGCCTGGCAATAGTGCTTCAGCTTGGTGAGGTCCTGCTCGGCCCACGGCGCAATGCCCATCAGCTTCAGATTCACCAGCATTTGATCGATCTGCGTGTTGCCCACGCGCTCACCCAGGCCGATCGCGCACGCGTGGACGCAATTCGCTCCTGCGATCACCGCCGCCATCGAGTTGGCAATGGCCAGGCCGCGGTCGCTGTGCCCGTGCCAGTCCACGCGAATCTTTTCGCCGGAAGGCTTCACCACTTCTTCGATCACAAACCGTACCAACGCCAGCGCGCCCATGGGCGTGGCGTGCCCGGCAGTATCGCAGATTACGATGGCGCGCGCGCCACAACTGATCGCGGTCGAATACAACCGCTTCACCGTCTCCGGATCGCAACGGCTCGTGTCCTCGGTGACGTACATGCAATCGAGGCCGAGCGCAACCGTATACTTCACGGCCTTCTCGGTGGTGTGCAGCAGGAAATCGTCGGACCAGCCTTCGGTAAAACGCCGAATGGGGCTGGATCCGATAAAGGTCGCCGCCTCGATTCGCAGGCCCGTCTTTTGCACGATCTCGGCAATGGGACGAATATCGTTCTCATGCGTGCGCGCCGCGCAGTTGGCGCGAATCTTCATTTTGTGCGCGACGATTTCCCGCGCCAGCGCCGTCACATGCTCGACCGCACGCGGCCCCGCGCCGGGCAATCCGAGATCGAGCGAATCGATCCCCAGCGCTTCCATCAGATGAAGAATTTCAATCTTTTCGGCAATCGAAGGATCGCGCACCGAAGGCGACTGCAGGCCATCGCGCAGACTCTCATCGTTCAGCAGCACCGGCCCCGGTGGCTTCAGCCCCGGAGGATGGTTCTTGTTCCAGTCGTAGATGAGTTCGGAGGTATTCATAACTGGAGCTTCGAGCTACGAGCCGCGAGCTAGGAGAAAACTGCTCCCGCTAAGTGATCCAGCGGGACATTGTTTCGGGCCCGGTTGCTCAGAGCTCGCAGCTCATAGCCCAAAGCGGGCTCACTTTTCCTTCGGCGGCAACGTCAATCCAAACACTGAAATCATTCCCCGGCCGGCGACGTTTACCTTGGCATCCGCGGGGTTCGGCAGATAGAGCGTCTGGCAGTGCTCGCAGCGGTAGACTTCGGCATCCGGCCCCCAAGCCTTTTCCGCGTCGCCACAAGCCTGCTCCACGACATCCTCCGAATAGAACCAGCGCTTCAAATGCCCACCGCAGAACTTGCCCTTTTCGTTTTTCTCGTTGCAGGCGCGCTGCCCCGCCTTCTTGATCTTCACCTTGTGATGGGGAAGCTGAGGAGGAGTTTGCGTGCCCGAAGCTGCCATTTCGCCAGTCGCCAAGGATTCACCCTCGTTTGCGGCGCTCGCGCCGCTGGATTCCGCGTTACGAGCGTCATTGTACTCGATGCGGAAAGGCGAGGCCAACGATCCGCGATGTCGTATGCTATGCCTGTCGTGGCCGCCGTTGTGGCAACACCGGAATGAGCTTCCTATGAACCCTGACCCGTTTCCCGCGAGAAAGAGCTTCTTGACTGGCGCGGCAATTCTTGTGCCGCTCGCGTTTCTGCTCAGCCCTGTCAGCGCCCAGACTCCGCGCAAGACAACCGAGGCGCGAAGCGCAGCTCCCACCAGCGTGCAACAGGAACTCGTGCGCACCGAGATCGGCTTTTTCGAAGCCTGGAAAACGAAAGATCAGGCCTACTTCCGCGAGCACATGACGGAGAATGGAGTTTTCTGGGGCGAGGACGGCACATTTTCCCGCGACCAACAAATCGCGGAGCAGCAAGCCTCCGCGAAGGCCTGCACCGTGGATGGCTACGGCCTCTCCGATTTCGGAGCGCTGCCGCTCACCAGCGGCGCCTACCTGCTCACCTACAAAGCCGAACAGTATGCCACTTGCAACGGAGAGAAAGTGCCCGTGCACATGAACGGCAGCTCAGTTTACATCTTGAAAAGCGGCCGGTGGCAGGCCATCTACCGGGCGGAAGTGCCGTTGAAGAATCCCAGTTAGTTCCAGCTCTAACCTGCGGACTTAGAATTCCTTCTTCGGAGGGGTTTGCTCGGCGCCCACTCGGCCGACAACGATGTCGGCGACAAAATAGTTCTCGGCGCGGATTGGCTCTCCCGCCAATCGTCGCAGGATCGCGATCTGGCCCACGTGAGTCAGCGCGTCGGCGACCGGCCCCTGAAAAAGTTTTTCCACCGGCGCTTTCAAGGGCTCGGCAGAAGCCAGGTAATCGTCGAACTTCTTCAGAGAGGCGAAAAAGCGCTCGACTTCTTTTTCCCACGGAAGCGGCTTGGAGTCATTCCATTTGCGTTCTCCATTGGCCATGGAGAGTCCCCAGTCCATCAGGTCGCCGACATGCGCCAGAATCAGCCCGGGGGCGCGGACGCCCTCATCGGGATGAAACACGGCAAACCCGTCGGGAGCGTTGCGGACCGCCTTGCCTCCGCGATAGGCCAACGTGGCCAGGGTGTGACGCAGCAGTTCACGTTTCGGATCGGTGTTGGAAACCTCAGTCATAGGTCACCTTTCAGTTCTCAGTTCTCAGTTCTCAGTTCTCAGTTCTCAGCTTTGGACACTCGGCACTATAACTGTTTTCTTCTTACCACGCCCGCCGCTCGCAGCGCTCCGCGCAAGCGCTCTCCGAGCCCGCGGCCGAATTGCATTTCCAAAAATCCTTCCATCTGTCGCGTAAAGCTTTCGCCGTAGCCGTGCCACCAGACTTTTTTCATGCCCGGCATGCGGTCCGTATCCAGATACTTTACCCGCACCATTTCATCGAGGCCAAAGCGCCCATGGGTGCGGCCGATGCCGCTGGCCTTCACGCCGCCGTGCGGAGCTTCGCTGATCCCGAAACACGAAATGACATCGTTGATCATCACCGTGCCGGCATGAATACGGCGGGCCAGGCGCTCGCCGCGGGCCGCGTCGCTGGTCCAGATGCTCCCCGCGAGGCCATACTCCGAGTCATTGGCCAGCCGCACGGCTTCGTCGACATCATCGAAGGACATGACCGGCAGCACTGGCCCGAAGGTTTCCTCGCGCATGATGCGCATCTCGTGCGTTACATCGGCGAGGACGGTAGGCGCGTAGAAATGCGGCCCCAGTTCCGGCAGCCGCGATCCGCCCGCCAGAACCCGCGCCCCGCGCGCTTTCGCGTCTTCCACGTGGGCTTCCACAATCCGCAACTGCCGCTCCTGGATCATCGGCCCCACGTCGGTGTGCGGTTCCATGCCGTTGCCCACGCGCAGCTTTTTGGTCTTCTCCGCACACGTCTCGGCAAAGCGCGCGTAGAGGCTGCGGTGGGCGTAGCAGCGCTCCACCGACAGGCACGCTTGCCCGGCATTGACGAACGCTCCCCACACCGCTGCGCTCGAAGCCACGTCCACGTCGGCGTCGTCGAGCACCAGCATGGGATCCTTCCCGCCCAGCTCCAGCACAACTGGAAGCAGACGCTCGGCTGCGGTCGCTGCGATGCGCTTGCCCGTCGCCACACTCCCGGTGAACACCAACTTGTCGATCGGCGAATGAATCAGCGCCGCTCCCGCCGCACCTTCCCCAACCACCACTTGGAAGACTTCCTTCGGGACGCCCGCCGCGTGCAGCAGGGACGCCAACTCCAGCGCCACCAGCGGCGTCAACTCGGAGGGCTTTAGCACCACGGCATTGCCCGCGACCAGCGCCGCCAGCGTTTCCGTGGCCGGAATCGAAAACGGATAATTCCACGGCGCGATGATCCCGATCACGCCATGCGGTTCACGCACCAGCTTCCCGCTCTTGAGCTTGGTAACCAGATTGCCATGAGGGACAGGTTCATCGCGCAGCAGCCCCCACGCGTAGTCGATGAGAAATCGCGCGCCGTCGAGAACCACCAGAACCTCTGTGACCAGCGCCTCAGCCAGCGGTTTGCCAGCCTCGCGCGTGATGGCGGCCGCGATCTCCGACTTCCTCGTGTACAGCCTGCGTTGAAACTCGCGGATCACGGCAATGCGGCGACGTACTCCCAAGTCCGCCCACGCCGGCTGCGCTGCGCGCGCCAGCGCTACCGCGTCCTGCACCTCGCTCTCACCCGCGCACTCCAACTCGCGCAGAACTTCACCCGTCGCCGGATTCAGCGACAGAATTTTGCGCGCCGCGATTTGTAGATCAGTGGCCATAACAAAATCTTAGTCCCGTTGAGACCTGGCCAGCTGCGGAATTTTCCAGAACCTAATATTCCACGCCCACCAGATACAGCCCTGCGGCAGGCGCGGTCGCTCCGGCTGCCGAACGGTTGCGGGCCTCCAATATCCGCGTGACAGCTTCGGCCTGCAGCGTACCTTTGCCTACCAGGATGAACGTCCCTACCAGATTTCTCACCATGTGGTGCAGAAAGCCCGATCCGCGGACGGTGTAGATAAACTCATCTCCTTGGCGTTCCCAGGTCGAGGAGAGAATCCGCCTCACGTTCGACAGATGAGCGCCTTCGCGTCCTCGGGCATTCTCACCGCATGCGAGAGCCGGCGGGACGCCGGCGCTACGCTCAGGATCCACGGCGGCAAACGACGTGAAATCGTGCTCGCCTTCGACCCATGCCGCTGTTCGCGCCATCGCCGACTCATTCAACGGAAACGGGTAGTGCCACACATACCTTGCCTCAAACGGCGGGCAGATCGCCGCCCGATATATCCGATACCGGTAAGTCTTCGCCCGCGCTGATTTGCGGGCATGAAAATCAGCTGCGGCCTCTTCCACTGCCAAAACTCTCACCGATGCCGGCAAAATATCGTTCAAGGCCTTCACAAAATTTGCCGTGGGCACCGAAGACCCGGTGACAAACGTCGCCACCTGGGCCAGAGCATGCACGCCCGCGTCCGTTCGGCCCGACCCCTGCGGCAATACCTTTTCGCCGGTGATTCGTCCAATGGCTGAGGCGAGTGTGCCCTGCACGGTCACCGCGTCGGGCTGCACTTGCCAGCCGGCGAAATCCGATCCGTCATAGGAGAGAATCAGTTTGAGATTGCGCATGCGATCTTTCGAGTCCGGCATCCGATGCGGTTCATCCAAATCATTTCGTGTCGTCAATTGCCCACGTGATTATGAGTTGTGCCGCCCAGGGGAGCGTTCGGCCATTGCCAGCACTTTATCAGTTTCACTCCCACGGGAGCGCTCTCGCGAGGGAAGCCTCCGCCGTCGGATATACTGGTGCGTTTCGCTAACTTTCGTCCCGGTGGAATCTCTTAATTCCGCCAGTTTCTAACGTTTGAGGAGTTTTTCAGGAACCCAAGCGCCGCTGATTGCGTATCAAGGGCTGAGTAGAACTTTCATTTTGGGTAAATCCGGCGGTTTCGCGTTACCACCAAGTCTTTTTGCTGCAAGGTCTTAGTCTTACTGAACTGGTCTTACTGAACGGAGATAAGTAAATGCCATACGCACGCTTAGCCTCACCCATCCGGCTGATCGCCGCCGCAGTCTTGTTTGGAGCGTTGACCCTCTCGTGTATTGCCCAGGAGGCGCCGGCCGCGCCGGTTCCGCAAAACACGCCGGAGACACGGCCGCTGCCGGTCCTGAATTATGCCCAGCCGGTGTCGCATTTTCCGAACCCGGTTGCACCGTACACGCCGCGGCACCTTGCCGCACCAAACTTGGCCAACACGGCACGCATCGATTCGCTGATGCGCGAGGGCAAGCTTTACCTCTCGCTGAATGATGCGATTGCGCTGGCGTTGGAAAATAACTTGGACATCGCCATCGCGCGTTACAACTTGAACATTGCCGACACCGATATTTTGCGCGCGAGAGCGGGCGCTCCGACGCTCGGCGTGCTTACGGGTATTGTGCAGAACACGCCCGGCGGCGGCGTCGGAGGGCTAGGAGGCCAGGTTGGTTCCGGCACTGGCGGCACGAGTCTTGGGGCGGGCGGCGCGGGCGCAGGCGCGGGCGGGTTGGTCGGCTCCACGCTGGGACTCGGACCCACGATCAACAGCTTCGATCCCATCATCACTGGAACGCTGCAAGAAGATCATTTCAGCCAGACGGCAACGAGCATCTTCCAAGGCGTAATCCCCGGTAGCAGCCTGGTTCAAAATACTGGCACGGTCAATTTCGCTTACAACCAAGCCTTTCAGTGGGGTACGAATCTCTCCCTGGGGTTCAACAACCAACGGCAGACAACGAATAGCTTTTTTTCGAGCTTGAGCCCGGCTTTGAACTCTAATTTCAGGGCAACTATCACCCAACCCCTGCTGCAAGGGTTCGGATTCGCGGCGAATACGCGCTTTATTCGAATCGCCAAGAATAACCGCGAGCTTTCGGATGTAGCTTTCCGGCTGCAAGTCATTACCACGGTAAACCAGATTCAGACGATGTATTGGGATCTGGTTTACGCCTACGAGAACGCGCGGGTGCAGAAAGAATCGCTGGCATTCGCCGAAAAAACGCTCTCCGATACCAGGAAACAAGTGGAAATCGGTAGCCTAGCGCCCATCGAAGTCGTCCGCGCCCAGAGCACCGTCGCTCAGGACCAGCAAACCTTGACCATTGCTCTGACCAACCTGCAGTTGGAGCAGTTGCTCATGAAGAATGCGCTCAGCCGCACCCTGCGCGATCAAACTCTGGCCGGAGCCGAAGTGATCCCGACTTCCACCATGGAAGTGCCGGAGAACGAGCAGGTCCAACCCACGCAGGACTTGATCGCCGACGCGTTGCGCCATCGTGCCGATCTTGTGGAACAACGCATCCAGCTCAACACCGCCGAAAACAGCAACAAGGCCGTGCGCAGCGCGCTGCTGCCGACTCTGAATCTGTTCGCCTACTACGGTGGAGCAGGCATAGGCGGCAACCAGAATCCGGCCAATGAGTGCTCGAACCCTGAGACAGACCTGCAAAAGGCTTTCGGCTGCGCCAGTCCACCCAGCCCGGGCAACCTTGACGTGATATTTCCGACAACCAGCATCGGGTCTACTTTGAACCAGTTGGTGAACTCCCAGAACCCCGATAAGGGAGTTGGCCTGACTCTGAACATCCCGCTGCGCAACCGCGCCGCCCAGGCGGTGCAGATTCGCTCGGAACTGGAATATCAGCAGGCCCAGATGCGCCTGCAGCAAATCGAAAACCAGATCAGCATTGAGGTCCGTGCTGCCCAGTATGGAGTCGAGCAGAACCGCGCCAGCGTCGCTTCCGCCCAAGCCGCAGTGGACTATGCCAAGCAGTCGCTCGATGCCGAGCAGAAGAAATATCAGTTCGGCACCTCGACCACAACGCTGGTGCTGCAGACGCAGAGCGCTCTGGCCACGGCGGAGTCTACTTTGATGTCGGCCATGGCGGCTTACGAGAAGTCGCGCGTCGAACTTGATCGCGCGACCGGGGTCACGCTCGACCATGCGGGCATCAGCATCGACGATGCTGCGAAAGGCCAGGTCACGCGCTTGCCCAACGTCCCATACATCGCGCCGCGGAAAGATACACCTTCCGTAGCGCCGCCGGCAGCCGCTCTGCAGCAGCCGCAGTAGCTGCTTGCCGAACCGAAGCAGGCGCGGTTACAAGCCGCGCCTTTTTTCTTTTCCTAACAATTCTTTACAATCTCCATCCGCGTCCCTGGCTCCATCCCGCTAAGATGGAGTGACCCTTTTATGTTTTCCGCATCCAACTTTCGAAATCGATCTCGTCTTTCAACGCGATGCGCGACCCTTCCTACTCGAGGAGACGAACCATGTCCTTGCTTTTGGCCCGACTGACTGCAGCCCGCCGGCAGCACGGCCTGCTGCTAACCGCCTTTGTGATTCTCGCTGGCATCCAGCTGCCCTTGCTTATGCGCGCGCAGGACGTCCCCGCGGCGCCCGCGCCGCAGACCACTCCGGCCCCGGCTCCAGCTCCCGCCCAGCCGCAGGTGGTTCATTTGCAGGATTATTCCAAGCCGCGCTCGGCTTTCCCTCACTTTCTGCAGCCCTACCGCGCGCAGGAGGTAGCGCAGCCGAACCTGGGTAATTCGCCGCGCATCGACTCGCTCATGCACAGCGGCAAGATTTATCTTTCGATTGACGACGCCGTCGCGCTCGCGCTCGAGAACAATCTCGACATCGACATCGCCCGCTACAACCTGAACATCGCTGACACCGACTACCTGCGCGCCAAGTCGGGAGCCAACATTCTCGGCGTCAACGCCGGCATTGTTCAGAACACTCCTGGCGGCGGCGTGGGCGGACTCGGCGGAACAGTTGGCTCCGGCACCGGCGGCACCACCGTCGCCCCCAGCGGCGTAGGCACGGGCACCAACGGCCTGGCCCAGTCCACGCTGGGTATCGGCTCGACCATCACCGGCTTCGATCCGGTTCTGACCAGCACGCTGCAACTGGACAAAAACGACACGGAATCGGTTAGCGTATTTAGCCCCCTCCCGGTTGTGGCGCAAAACACCTACACGGCCAACTTCGCTTACACGCAGGGATTTCAGTGGGGAACGGCCGTGTCGTTAGGCTTCAACAATACGCACGTCACCACTAACAACACCACCAGCTTGCTGACGCCGCAACTCGGCTCCAGCTTTCAGCTCAAGATCACGCAGAACCTGCTGCAGGGTTTTGGACCGCTTCCCAACCTGCGCTTCATCCGCATCGCCAAGAACAATCGTGAAATTTCTGACGTTGCCTTCCGCCTGCAAATCATCACCACCGTCGATCAGATCGAGGACATGTATTGGGACCTGACGTATGCCTACGAGAACGTGCGCGTGCAGCAGGAAGCTCTCACCTATGCGCAGAAGGCGCTCACCGATAGCAAGCAGCAGGCGCAAGTGGGAACCGTGCCGCCCATCCAGGTCGTGAGCGCGCAAAGCACGGTCTCAACCGACGAGCAGAACCTCATTCTGGCGCAGAATAACCTGCAGTTGGAACAGTTGCTGATGAAGAACGCGCTCAGCCGCAGCATCGAAGATCCAGTGCTCGCCGAAGCCGATGTGATTCCCACCTCCGCTATGCAAATCCCACAAGAGGAAGCTGTCGTTCCCACGCAAGACTTGATCAATGAGGCTCTCGCTCACCGTGCTGAACTCGTCGAGTCGCGCATCGATCTCAATTCCCGCGACCTGAACAGCAGGGCGATCCGTAACGCCCTCCTGCCCACGCTCGATGCCTTCGCTTACTATGGTGGCTCCGGGGTGGGCGGTGTGGTGAATCCGGCCATTCCAAATTGTGCGGACACCACCAGTTTTTTCTGCTTCAATCCGGCCCTGGCTCCGCCGCCCTTTCGGACCAGCAACTCGGTGGGCTATGGTGCAACGCTGAACCAGTTGGTCAATTCCGCCGCTCCCGACAAAGGTGTTGGCTTGACGCTCAACATTCCCCTGCGCAATCGGGAAGCCCAGGCCAACCAGGTGCGCGCGGAACTGGAATACCGCCAGGCCCAGGTGCGACTGCACCAGATGGAGAATCAGGTGCGCATCGAAGTGCGCAACGCGCAGTTTGACGTGAAGCAGAATCGCGCCGCCGTGCAGGCAGCCCAGTATGCAGTCGACTTTGCCCGCCAGACGCTCGACGCCGATCAGCAGAAGCTGAAGGTGGGGCTCACAACCACAACCGCAATCCTGCAGGATGCTTCCGTTCTCACGACCTCTGAGTCGAATCTGGTTTCGGCGAAAGCCGCTTACGAAAAGTCGCGGATCGAACTGGATCGCGCTACCGGCTTGCTGCTCGATCACTCCGGCATCGATGTCACCGACGCCACCCGGGGCCAGGTCACGCATCTGCCCAAGGTGCCCTACGTCGCTCCGCGGCCAGACGCTGGCCCAGCAGGCCAACCAGCGCAGCCCCCAACAGCAGGCCAGCCTTAGAAACCGCTACCAGGCGTGTGGACAGCCGCAACGGCTGTCCCGCCCCGCTGCCTCTGCGTCAACGTTTGCCTAATAGCACCCTCGGGCCACTTGTTCCCAGTTCGTGCCATTGTCAATGACGCCTCACGGGCTGAAGATGCTTGTGCTTAGCAAATAGCAATCTAAGTTGACGGCTATTTCGAGCGAGGCGAGCGAGTGCAGATCGAAAGACAAGAAATGCGGCGACTGAATCCGGCGGCAGGGCTGCCCAGGCCGCAAGCCGGGGTGGCAAACAAGCAAGACGTCCGGCTGCTGATCGCGCTCTGTCTTCTGCTGGTTGCCCTCGCCGTGGTTCTCATGAAGGACCGGGACTTCTGGTTTGGCTCCGACGAGGCTTTTGAACCGGCGCCTGCGGCCTCGGAAAGCGCTTCCAAAACAAACCCGGCGGCCCCAGTTAAGACCAGCCAAGCCCCTGTGGCAAAGCCTGCGGTCGTAAAGAACCACATTGCTCCCAAGGCTTCTACCGAGACCGCGAAAGATTCGTCTCACAATGATGCAGTAGCGCCGGCCTCGCCAGTGGTAGCGACCAATCGGGTCGTCCTTCCTCCGCTGGATGTCGAAGTGGTGGCCGGCGACACGCATCGCACGGTTCATCCCGGAAGCAACGTCGCACGAGTTGAGATTCCCACCGACTCCAACCGCGGCCCGGCAGGCACGACGTCCGCGGCGAGTCTGCCCGTTAACGCAGCCGAGCATGTGCGTCTTACTACTGGAGCCGTTCCTGAACTGCGGCAAAGCCTCGACACGACCTATCCGTTGCTGGGACAGCATACGAGGGTGCAGGGTTCGGTCGTACTGCAGGCGGTGGTCGGCGCTGACGGCATCATCGAAGACCTTCGCGTTCTCAGCGGCCCGGCCATCCTGGCCACGGCGGCGCAGCAGGCCGTGCGCCAGTGGAAGTTCAAACCGTATCTCCAGAACGGACAGCCAGTCGAGACCAAGACCAAAATCACGGTCAACTTCACGATCCGAATCTCCGACAACGAGAAAGCCAGCTAGTTCCTCCGAGGAATCAGGCAGCTTGCAGGCCTAGCTGGACACTAGGTGTCTGCAGCGAGACAATTACACACATGCGTTTGAGCCAGTTCCTGTTAGCCGCTGTCGGAACGTGTTTGTGTTCGGGTCTCGCCATGCGAGCGCAGACCTCTGACACCCAAACCGACGCAACCAAGTCATGGACAGTTAACAGCGAGTCGCAAAACCAGAACTTGAACTCCACGCGGACCCTCAACAGCCACACGCAGAGCGGTAATCGCACGGTGGACAACCAATCGATCCAGCGCCGCGCGGCCGGGGGAGATTTCGAACCTTACCAGGACATCGAAAAAACAACCGTGCAGGTCAACGCAACCACGGTGCGGACCACAACGCGCACCTTTGGCCGCAACGCCGATGGGGCGAAAACACTAGTGCAGGTGACGGAGGAAGAAGCCCGCACCATGCCCGACGGCGGCTCGAACGCAGTCCGTACCACTTCAAATCCCGATGCCAACGGCAACCTGCAATTGGTTCAGCGCGAAATCGAGGAGACGAAGAAGATCAGCAAGAATGTGGAGGAAACGAAAACAACCGTGATGCTGCCCGGCATCAACGGTGATCTTGCTCCCGCGACGAAGACGCAAGAACGCCGCGAGCGAAGCTCGGATGACACCGTGGTATCGGAAAAAACCACGATGCTCGCCGATGGCACCGGAAAATGGCAAGTGGGCGAAGTGCGCCAAACCACCACCCGGCAAGAAGGCAAGGAGCGCACCACAGAGGAGCGGGTTTCCCGCCCGGACCCGGAAGGCAAGCTGAGCGAAATTTCTCGTACTGTGCGCAAGGAGTCCGAAAACGCTCCGGGTGAGAAGCGCGACACTACGGCAACTTATTCCGTCAATGTTCCGGGGGCGCCACAAGACGGCAGCCTGCATCTTGTTGAACGCGCAACTACCGCCCAAAGCACTACCCCGGCCGGACAGCAAACTACCGCAAGGCAGGTGGAGAAAGCTGACCCGGGCAATCCCGACGCTGGTCTGCGCGTGAGCATAGTGACTACCGAGACGGTGCGCCCCGGATCCGCCGGCGGCCAAGCGGCGCAAACCATTCAGCTGCGCAACTCCAACGGCGATCTTGAAGTAGTCTCCGTAGATACGGCAAAATCCGATAACCTTCACGCCGTTCAGGTTCAGATAGCACCGGTCGCAAAGCCGCCATCGCCCGCCGAGAAGCCTAAATGAATGAACGCGGAGTTGATTGACGCAACTTGTTCACCTCGACTCGGGCCGGTCAAGACCTGATAAACTCGCGCGTGATGCAACGACCGAGCCTCCCTGCTATCCCCCGCTCTGTTTTGTGGATGGTGCTCCTGTCGTTTGTGTTGCAGGTGGCAGCAATTGGAGTTTTCCGCCAATATCACACTCGCGTCGGAGATGACAACTTCGGCTTTGGCTGGGAGATGGGCCGCGTAGGGCGTTCCATCGCTCTGGGGCAGGGTTTCAGCAACCCTTACGAAGGGCACACCGGCCCAAGCGCATGGGAGCCGCCACTTTATCCCTACCTGATTGGTGGAGTGTTCAAGATTTTCGGCATCTACACCTACGCTTCGGCGTGGGTTCTGCTGTCGATCAACAGCCTGTTCGCCGCCTTCACAACGATTCCTGTTTTCTGGATTGCGCACCGGACTTTAGGGCCACGTGTCGCACTCTGGTCGGCACGGGCCTGGGCGCTGAATCCTTACGTCTGGTACTGGTCCATCCACTGGATCTGGGACACGACCTTCACGCCGCTGATGCTGGCGTTGATCTTTCTGGTCGCGCTCGAACTGCAGCAGTGGCCGGGTTGGCAAGGATGGACCTGGTTTGGCGCACTGTGGGGCGTAGGAGCACTGGCGAATCCCACGATGCTTGCTTTTCTGCCGTTCTGCGGCTTGTGGGTATGGCGGCAGCGATACCGGCGCGGCCTGCCGTCGTTCGCCGGCGTAGTTCTTTCTTCCTGTCTATTTTTTCTGGTGCTTTCGCCATGGCTGGTGCGGAACTATGAGTTCTTTGGGCGCTTCGTCTTTATTCGCGACGATTTCGGATTACAGTTCCGTCTCGGCAACAACAAGATGTCCGACGGGATGCTGTTCGCAAGCCTGCAGCCGAATCTTAACCAGCTGGAGCTCGAGAAATTTCAGCGCATGGGCGAAATCGCCTACGAGGCCGACTGCAGGCGGGTCGCGTTTGACTGGATCCGCGCTAATCCGGGCCGGTTTGCCATCATCAGCATGAAACGCTTTTTCTATTATTGGAACGGCGTGCCCAGACCCACGGATAGCGTTGCTCCATGGGATTTCCGCAGTTCCGCTTTTCTGGCATCGTCGGTGCTGGCGATCTGGGGGCTGGGCCGCGCGCTGCGGCAAAAGCGGCCCGGGGCATGGCTTTTCGCCGGATTGGTCGCGACCTATCCCACGGTGTATTACTTCGTGTATCCCCACGCCCGCTACCGCCATCCTATCGAGCCCGAGTTGTTTATCCTGATGGTGTTCCTGCTTTCGGAAGTTCGGAGCCGCACCGCTAGTGGCTGAGGAGTTAATTGTTGATTGATGATTGTTGATTGATGATTGAAGAGCTGATTGGACTGGCTTGCAATCGGCAATCAACAATCATCAATTCATCAACTATGACGATTTCCGTGGCCATCGTGGCGATGGATGAAGAGGCGAACATTGGCCGCACTCTGGCCAGCGTCGGCTGGGCGGACGAAATCGTGCTCGTCGACTCCGGCTCGAAAGACCGCACGTGCGAGATCGCGCGCGCACAGGGCGCACGCGTCATAGTTGAACCGTGGCGCGGTTACGTCGCTCAGAAGCAGTACGCGATCGATCTCTGTACAAAAGACTGGGTGTTACTGCTCGACGCCGACGAAGAAGTCAGTCCAGGGTTGGCTGAAGAAATTCGCGCCACGATTGCGGACCCAAATGCGGTGAGCGGCTACCGGCTTCCGCGCAAGAATCTGTTTCTTGGGCGCTGGATGCGCCACGGTGGTTTCTATCCTGATTCCAAGCTGCGGCTATTCCGGCGCGGGCAGGGATTCGTAACCGGCCACGATCCGCACGACCGGTGCGAACTGAAGCCAGCCGTGCCACCGGCGACACGCCAGTTCAAGAATGCGCTGGTGCACTACACCTATCCCAACCTAACGCTTTACCTGGGCCACATGAATCGCTATTCGTCACTAGGCGCACAACTGGCCGTTGCCAAGGGGCACCGAAGTTTCAGCTTCATCAACATCGTTCTGCGCCCGGTGATGACGTTCGTCTACAACTACATCTTCCGCCTCGGCTTCCTCGATGGCCGCGAAGGCCTGCTGCTGCACCTCTACCACGCCGGTTACGTTTCGTGGAAATACGCCAAAGCGTGGGAACTCTCGCGCAAGCCGCCGCAATGACCGACGGGCTGCTCACGTTCTTATCACCGCCAGAGTCCAATTGCAGGAGGTTTCCCGTGTACAAGTCACGTTTTCCTACCCTTATTGCATTATCCCTTGTATTAAGCCCAGCTTGGATTTACGGCCAAACCGAACAGCCGGCATCAACTCCCGGCAGCATCCAGCTCAAGCTCAACACGGACGAGGCCGAGGCGGTGCTTACGATTCTCGACAAGCGTGCTGCCGGAACTGCCGTCACCGATTCCAACTGGCAGCGTCTTTTCTCGACTGAACCCTATATCCGGTTGAAAAAGCGCGAGGCCGCCATGCATCGCGACTTCACCGACGACGACTTCAAGAAGTTTGTGCTGTCGCCGGAGCTGGCGGCAAAGGCCACGGTGTTGCGACATACGCTCGATGCCTGGGAGCGTGCCGATCTCCATGCCTCAGGACAGCGGGTGCTCGCCTATCTTCCCGACCGAGCTTATATCCACGCGAAAGTGTTCCCTGTCATCAAGCCCGTCACCAACAGCTTTGTCTTTGAAACCACCACCGATCCGGCGATTTTCCTCTACCTCGATCCGGAAGAATCGGCAGCGAAGTTTGAGAACACAGTCGCGCACGAATTGCACCACATCGGCTATGCCAGCGTCGAATCGCTTGCCGAGAAGAAGCAGAAGGACCTTCCGCCGAACGTGAAGCCGGCCGTCGACTGGATGGGGGCATTCGGCGAAGGATTTGCCATGCTGGCCGCGGCGGGTGGGCCGGACGTTGATCCGCATGCGGCGAGTTCTCCGCAAGAGCACGCTCGCTGCGAGCACGATATGGCCAACTTTAATCAGGATCTCGGCTCGCTCCAGCAATTTTTTCTCGACGTGATTGACCAGAGGCTGGTAGGCAAGGACAAGATCGACGAGAAGGCATATACGTTCTTTGGGGCGCAAGGACCGTGGTACACCGTGGGATACAAGATGGCAGTCATCGTTGAGAAGCGTTACGGGCGGAAGCGCCTGATTGAGTGCATGCTCGATCCGCGGGAATTGCTGGCGAACTACAACCGGGCTACGACCGAGATGAACGCCAGTGGAAAAGAGAAGCTGGCACTGTGGTCGCCTGAACTGATGCAGAAGATTGGCCTGCGGCTGGCGGAGACGAAGCAATAACTGGCCCCCGGCTGTGAAGAACGTTTTAAAGGCAGAGTCCCTATGCAAGTCACATCTGCCTAAACCGGCATATTTTTGCAAACCGACCGGTCGTTCTAACCGCTGAACACCCCGCCTTGCCCGCCAGCGTGCGCTTCCCTATTATCAACAAGAGACACTGGGGTGATCATGCCGGAGAAGAAGCCGACCAAGCCGCACGTTGCCGAGAGTCCCGTTGACGATGTTTTCGAGAACCGCCATCCTTCTGCAGACGAGAAAAAGTGGGCGGAGCAGACGCTCGCACCTACACTCGAGAAATCTCCCGAGCGGCCGATTGGCGCACCCACCGGCGTGAACCTCGACGAGCAGGGGCACGCTCGCTTCACAACAATTTCGGGCGTCCCCATCCGCCGCCTCTACACGCACGCCGATCTCCCCGAGAATTGGAGCGAGGAAAAGTACCTGGGATATCCCGGAGTGCCTCCGTTTACGCGCGGCATTCACGCCACGGGATATCGCGGCAAGCTTTACACCATGCGGCAGTTCTCCGGGTTCGCGTCGCCCGAGGAGACCAACCAGCGTTACAAATATCTGCTCGAGCACGGCGGCGGCGGGCTTTCCGTTGCCTTCGACTTGCCTACGCTGATGGGGTACGACTCCGACCACCTGGCCAGCGAAGGTGAGGTGGGCAAGTGCGGCGTGGCCATTGATTCGCTCGAAGACATGGAAATTCTCTTCGGTGGAATCGACCTCGAAAAGACGACCGTCTCAATGACCATCAATTCGCCGGCATCGGTGCTTTGGGCCATGTATTTAGTAGTAGCCGAGAAGCAGGGCGCGGACTGGAAAAAGATTTCCGGCACGATTCAGAACGACATTCTCAAGGAGTACATTGCGCAGAAGGAATATATCTATCCCCCAGCTCCGTCGATGCGGCTGGTGATCGACACCTTCGAATTCGGATCGAAGTTCACGCCGCGCTTCAACACCATTTCCATCAGCGGATATCACATCCGCGAAGCTGGTTCGACGGCGCTGCAGGAACTGGCATTTACTTTGTACGATGGCATCGAGTATGTGGAATGGGCGCGGCGGCGCGGGCTCGATGTGGATGACTTCGGTCCGCGGCTTAGCTTCTTCTTTAACGCGCACAACGATTTCTTCGAGGAGATCGCCAAGTACCGCGCAGGCCGCAAGATTTGGGGCCAAGTGATGAAAAAACGGTTCGGAGCGAAGAACCAGCGCACCTGGCTGATGCGTTTTCACACGCAGACCGCGGGAGTGTCGCTGCCGGCGCAGCAGCCCATGAATAACATCGCGCGCGTGGCGCTGCAAGCTTTGGCGGCGGTGCTCGGCGGTACGCAGTCGCTGCACTGCGACTCCTACGACGAAGCGCTCGCGCTGCCCACCGAAGAAGCGGCCCGCATCGCGCTCCGCACACAGCAGATCATCGCTTACGAATCGGGAGTGACACAAACCGTCGATCCGCTGGGTGGATCGTACTTCCTGGAAAACCTTACCCTTCAAATGGAGCGGGGCGCATTCGATTACTTTGGCAAGCTGGATGCTATGGGAGGAATGGTAAAAGCCATCGAGCGTGGCTATCCGCAGAAAGAAATTGCCGAGGCCTCCTACCAGTTCCAGCGCGCCGCCGAGGCAAGAGAAAAGATCGTCGTCGGTGTGAACGAGTTTGTGATTGAGGAAGAACCGCCACATATTCTTTACATCGACGAGACCGTGGCGCGACAACAGGCAGCCAAGCTGCAGGCATTGCGGGCCCGCCGGTCGAATGATGCAGTGCGGCGCGCCCTTGACGCGCTGAAGAAAGCTGCGGCAGAGGAACCCAGGGCGGGGACGGGCGGGAATATTTCTCCGGCGAATACGATGCCCTATATCGTGGATGCCGTGCGGGCGTATGCCACGGTGGGCGAAATCTGCGAGGCTCTGCGCGAGGTGTATGGGACCTATACAGAAGTGAGCATCACGTAAGCACACGCCGCCGCTTCCGACCAAAACGGGAACTGATGGGAGTTTCACCGTCATTGGTGAAGGTAATCCGCTTTTCCCGGACTATGATTGAAGTCACGAACGGTGACTTCCATGAAAAAACGAAAACGTGCAAAGCTGCTCCGGATGCCGAAACGACCTCCTACTTTCGCGGTGGAATCACGCATCCTGTTTCTTCGCCACCAGCGCGTTATCCTGGACGCTGACATTGCCGAGCTTTACGGCGTGCCAGTCAGGGTCCTCAACCAGCAGGTCAAGCGCAATCAGCAACGGTTTCCTTCGGACTTCGTTTTTCAACTCACCGCCAAAGAACACGAAATCTTGAGATCACAATTTGTGATCTCAAGAGGCGCGCACGGTGGGCGCCGGTATCCGCCCTACGCATTTACCGAGCACGGAGCCATCATGGCGGCGACCGTGCTCAATTCTGAGCGAGCCGTCCAGATGAGCGTTTTTGTTGTGCGCGCGTTTGTGCGGTTGCGGGAAATGCTGGCCACGAACCGGCGGCTTGCCGGAAAGATCAACGAACTGGAGAATCGTTTGGACTCGCACGATTTTGAAATTCAGGATTTGATCGAAGCCATCAAGGAGCTTATGACCCCCGAGAAACCGAGGCGCACGCGCATAGGATTCCAGCTTCCAGCAGCCAAGGCCAAGGGGTAATCTTCAAGCCCCGGCACCTGCCCCCAGGGAGGGGTTGGAGACATCCCATACAATTTCCTGCTTAACCCACCAAACTTATTAAGCCATACGCTCGTTTTCGGCGTATGACCGCCGGAGTTTCACGGCAGAGGAGATTCGTGTTTTATTCGCCTTCAACCCAGTTTTGTGATAAAGATTATGGTTCTATGCGAAAAGCGGTCAACCACCTCAAGAAATCCGACCCAGTCCTGCGAGCGATCATCGAACAAGTCGGGCCATGCCGCATACAGTATGGGCCGCCGCAATTTCACAGCCTGGCAGAGGCGATCGTCTATCAACAGTTGAACGGCAAGGCAGCGGAGACGATATTCAAGCGCTTTGCCTCGTTGGCGGGCGAGCCGCTCACGCCGGAAGGGGTTCTCAAGCTGAGCGACGAGCAAATGCGCGGCGCGGGATTGTCCAAACAGAAATCGGCGTATTTGAAAGACCTAGCGGCGAAAACGTCGAGTGGCCTGCTGGATTTCGCGCGGCTGCCGAAGTTGCCGGATGAGGAAGTCGTCGAACATCTGACCCAGGTGAAGGGCATCGGCGTATGGACCGCACAAATGTTTCTGATGTTCACGCTGAAACGAGAGAACGTGCTGCCCACCGGCGATTTCGGCGTCCGTATGGCGATGTACAAACATTATCTCGACCGCCAGCGGGCGAGAGCGACTGCAGTGACGAAGAACCGCAAGCGCAAGATCAAGTTGCCCAGCCCCGAGCAGATGGAGAAGATCGCAAAGCGCTGGGAACCTTATCGCAGCGTGGCTTGCTGGTACTTGTGGCAGAGTCTCGACACAAAGACTCTCTAAGCACGGAGAGGGGACGCAGAAGCTGCATTCCCGCGGCCTCTGTGGTTAAATGAATGGCGATGGCTGATCTCAAGATTCGCGTGTTGGTGGCCAAACCCGGTCTCGACGGGCACGACCGCGGCGCCAAAGTGATCGCGCGCGCATTGCGCGATGCCGGCATGGAAGTGATTTACACCGGCTTGCGGCAGACTCCAGAGATGATCGTCAGCGCGGCGCTGCAGGAAGATGTGCAGGTCATCGGCCTGTCGATTCTTTCAGGCGCTCACAACGCCATCGTGCCGCGCGTGATGGACCTGCTCAAACAGAACAAGATGGATGACGTTCTGGTGCTGGTGGGCGGGATCATTCCCGATCAGGATATCAATGCCCTGAAGAAACTCGGCATAGCCGCGATCTTCCAGCCAGGCACGGCCATGGACGACATCGTGCAATTCATTCGCGCCAATGTGAAGGGCGCGAGCGTGGCAAGCTGATTGAGTCATTGGGCGATCGGGTCATTGTGCGATTGAACGGCTTTCGATTTCCAATTACCCAATCGCACAATCACTCAATCACACAATCACTCAATCCCTCCATGCCCACTCCAAACCTAGCCAACATCCGGGAACAACTTGAGCGTACTGTTGGGCCTGCGCCCTGGTACTGGAAGACGTTTCCGTCTTTCCGGTCTTTGGCCCAGCAGCGCTTTGCTTGGACCCATCACGGCGAACAGGGGCCGGTTGGGTACGTCGTCTCGCTGGCTTTGGAGACAGAGCCGGACAAGCTGCGACTGGCATTGAATACGTATTGCCGACCGTTCCTGGCCTCGCCGAGATGTCTCGGGATCTGGTGTCCGGAGGGGCGAAGCATCCGTTTCGCCGGTTTCGCTCCGGAACAGCTCCAAGTGTTCGACCTCGCCGAGATTGCGGGGTGGTTCAAGCAGTCTTCGGACCGCATTTATTCCGCGACTCCGCCGATCGCGGACTTCGAAGTACCACTTACGCTGGGTCCGGGCATGCACAAGATCGACGTGCCGCCAGAACTGGCGAGCGTGGACGAATTGATCGTCCCCACGAGCTATAAGGCCATGTCGAATGACGATCCGGCATTTGCCCTCTTCGTTTTCTATCTGCAGGCAGGACTGGTGGAAGTCCTTCCGCAAAAGTGGTTCACAGCAGCTCAGTACCAGGTGGGAAAGCAATGGATTTCGCGTGCGGCGCGCGATCCTGAATCGCATCGCATCTTCGGGGAATGTTTTGGCGCGGGAACCTTCCTGCTGGAAGAGGATGGTTGCCGGTTGGCCGAGTGGATGGAGAAAGTGTCTTAGTCTTTAGGACATTTACTGTAGGTCTGTAGGTCTGAAGGATATCGAATACGATTATTAGATTTTCCGCAGCCTGAGAATGCCACGGCCCACCAGCTAAAGCCTGCCACGCCCTGAAACCCCAAACATGTCCGGCCCCTTCTTTAAACTCGACGAGCAAAGTGGTGCGTGGGTCTTGGGCCTGCAGTCCGCGGACGGGACAAACCGGCTGACGCGGGGATGCGTGGTGGCTCTCAGAGAGATCGTGGGGAAATTAAGTGCGGAGGCAAAACCATTAGTCATCACTGGGAATGCGAAGTTTTTCTCTGCCGGGGCGGATCTGGAAGAGATAGCAGCGCTGGACGGGCCGGGGGCTTACTCTTTTTCCAGGATGGGGCAGAAACTGATGCGGGCGGTGGAACGTTACCCTGCTCCGGTGTATGCCGCAGTCTCGGGATACTGCATGGGGGGCGGCTTGAATCTAGCCTTGGCCTGTCATCGGCGTATCGCCTCACCCCATGCGCTGTTTGGGCATCGCGGCGCGGCTTTGGGATTGATCACGGGATGGGGAGGGACGCAACGGCTGCCGCGGCTGGTTGGCAAGGGTGTTGCCCTGGAAATATTTGTGGCCGCGGAAAAGATCAACGCGAAACGGGCCCTGGCGATTGGACTGGTGGACGCAATCGAAGAGGATCCGGTGGCCGAGGCTTTGCGAAGGCTCGAACTTTAGGTACCACGGCGCAAAACGGCACCGGGGAAGGATTCGGAACTCCCCGGCTCAGGATTCTCAGCTCGGACGAAGCAGTTTGCCCTCTCCCCCGTACACGTCTGAGATCTAAAGCTGGAAAGCCGTGAACCCTCCCCCGGTGACTCTGTTGGCCCGCTCCGGCCAAAGGTTATCGGCTCGTAAAATGAGCGGGAACCGGCGTGTGATGCTTGCGAAGCACCTGAAGCGTCGAGGATGCCTGGGAGAAAAGTGGCCCCCACCACCACGTTCGTGCTCTACCGGGCCCTCGCAAGGCTCGGCTAGACTTCTCGCCGAACGGACTCTCAGGCGTCCCAGTGAAGTGGCGCAGTTGCAATGTGCCGCAGATTCTGCCTGAAAGTCCTTAGCGAACCTCATTTTTTTGTGAAGATTTTCTGAGGGCTGTCGAATCCGCGCTCATCTATGCCAAGGTTGATCCGGTCTGGACGAATCTCCACACCGAACCTCGCTTTCAGGATCTTCTGCGGCGTCTCCGTTTGCAGTAATCCAATCAGCCGACGAGACTTGATCTTCAAGCGCTGGCTCTTTCATCCTCCCCGTGCGGCCCTGGGGTAGGTGGGACTTCCGTTGCGCGCCCCCGCGGGAGTGTTATACCTTAACCAGTCCGATCTCTTGACCCATGGCTGACCGCAGCGAAGCTCCCCCAGACCCGTCGCCCCAGGCGAACAACGTCCTGACGACGAAACTCGATCCCACCTCGGCGCGATTCGAGGCCAACATGCGCTTTCTGGCCGACCTCACCTCGCAGGTGCGCAACGAGAGCGAGAAAATCAGCGAGGGCGGCGGCACCAAAGCCATCGAAAACCAGCATTCCAAGGCACGCCTCACCGCGCGCGAACGCATTCAACTGCTGGCGGATCCCGGAACATTTTTCGAGCTGGGAATTTACGCAGCTCACGGCATGTATGAAGAGTGGGGCGGAGCGCCGGCAGCGGGCGTAATCACCGGTCTGGGGCGCATTCATACCCGCATGGTGATGATCATTGCGAATGATGCCACCGTGAAAGCAGGCGCATTCTTTCCGATGACGTCGAAGAAGGTGATTCGCGCCCAGAATATCGCTATCGAGAACCGCATCCCTACTGTCTATCTGGTCGATTCCGCGGGGGTTTTCCTGCCGCTGCAAGAAGATGTTTTTCCGGACACGGACGACTTCGGCCGCGTCTTCCGCAACAACGCTGTAATGTCGGCACTGGGCATTCCGCAGATAGCGGCCATCATGGGCATGTGCGTGGCCGGGGGTGGTTACTTGCCGGTCATGTGCGACCACGTTCTGATGACCGACGGCAGCGGCTTGTTTCTGGCCGGTCCGGCGCTGGTGCAAGCCGCGATCGGCCAGAAGGTATCAGCCGAAGATCTGGGCGGCGCGGCCATGCATGCGGGCATCAGCGGCACGGTGGACTTCCGCGAACCGGATGATCCGGCCTGCCTGGCGCGCATTCGCTCCATCGTCGAAAAATGGGGATACCGGCGCCAGTCTCCCTGGGACCGCAAGAAGCCGATCGAACCGGCAATGGCCGCCGAGGAGATTTACGGCATCTACGATTCCTCTCCCGCGCGTCCCTACGACATGAAGGAGATTCTGGCGCGCGTGCTCGATGGCAGCCGCTTTGATGAGTACAAACCGGAATATGGTAAGACGCTGATCTGCGGCTACGGGCGCATTGGCGGCTTTGCCGTGGGAATTGTCGCCAATCAGAAACTGCACGCCCACCAGATCGACCACGAAGGCCACAAGCGCATCGAATTTGGCGGAGTGATCTACACGGAATCGGCCGAGAAGGCCGCTCGCTTCATCATGGACTGCAATCAGAATTTGATCCCGCTGATTTTCTTTCACGACGTGAACGGCTTCATGGTGGGCCGCGACGCCGAGTGGAGCGGCATCATCAAAGCCGGTGCGAAGATGGTGAATGCGGTATCGAACTCAGTGGTGCCAAAGATCACTGTGATTGTAGGAGGATCGTTCGGCGCGGGACATTATGCGATGTGCGGCAAGGCATTCGATCCCCGGTTCGTTTTTGCCTGGCCGACGGCGCGTTATGCCGTGATGAGCGGAGATTCGGCGGCAGGAACTCTGGTTGAAATCAAGGTGAAGCAACTGGAGCGGGGCGGCACCAAGCTCAGCGAGGAAGACAAGAAGGAGCTGTTTGAATCCGTGAAGCGCACCTATGACGAGCAAACCGATCCGCGCTATGGCGCAGCCCGATTGTGGATCGACAAGATTATCGATCCCATCGAGACGCGCGACGCCATCACGCAGGCTCTGGAAGCCGCGGCGCTGAACCCGGAAGTGGCAGAGTTCAAGGTGGGAGTGCTGCAAACGTAATATATCGGGCCATCGATGATCGGGCCATCGGGCGATTTGATCATCCGGTAACGGGAGGATCGCCCGATGACCAGATGGCCAGATCATCCGATTCTTTGTTTTCCATGTCGAACGCCGTCAAAATAGTTGAGTGTCCGCGCGATGCCTGGCAGGGATTGAAGGGCCAGATTCCGCCTGACATCAAGCGCGCTTATTTGCAGGCATTGATCAGCGCGGGGTTCAAGCACATCGATGCGGTTTCGTTTGTGTCGCCCAAGGCCGTGCCGCAGATGGCGAATTCGGAAGAAGTACTGAAGGAACTCGATCCTCCAGACGACGTCGAGATTATCGGCATCGTGGTCAACGAAAAGGGCGCGCAACGGGCCATTGATACACAGGCGGTCCACACTCTTGGATTTCCGTATTCGATTTCGGAGACGTTCTTGCGCAAGAACCAGAATCAGTCTGCCGAAGACGCACTTGATGAACTAGAGAAGATCCAGAAGAAAGCCGACGATGCCGCGCTCAACGTGGTGGTCTACATTTCAATGGCGTTTGGCAATCCGTACGGCGATCTGTGGAATGTGGACGAAGTGATTGAAGCGATTTCGCTGATGGAGGTCGACAACCTGCGCATGCTTTCCCTCGCCGACACCGTCGGCATGGCCACTCCCGAGCAGATCAGCGAGCTGGTAGGCGCGGTGATGGCGAAGTACGATTATCTGGAGATCGGGGTGCACCTGCATAGCCGTCCGGAGCATGCGGCGGCGAAGATTCTCGCCGCTTACGACGCTGGCTGCCGCCGTTTCGATTCCGCCATTGGCGGACTGGGTGGCTGTCCCTTTGCGCAAGATGCGCTGGTCGGCAACATCGCAACTGAGAAAGTGATTGAGGCCTTGAAACAGCGCGGCGCAGAGTTGCCGCCCCTAAAGCCGCTGGATACACTGCTGCGCGCGACGGCAGAGATGGGTGCGCGGTATGCAGATTCCGTCAATGACGATTAGCTGTTTCTAGATATGACTTATAAGACGATTCAAGTTACTTACGACTCCGGCGTCGCCACCATCACGCTAAACCGCCCGGACAAACGCAACGCCATCAGCTTCGAATTGATTGATGACCTGCTGGCGGCGCTGAAGGAAGTGGAGAACTCCGATTCGTTGGTCCTCATCATCACCGGCGCGGGCAAAGCTTTCTCCGCCGGCATGGATTTGGAGAATCTGAAAGCTCTGCTCGGCCGCACACCTGAGCAGAATCTGCAAGATTCCGCAACGATGGTCCGTCTGTTCCGTTCGCTTTATGAATTTCCCAGGGTCACGATCGCGGCGGTGAATGGCGCAGCGATCGCGGGCGGCACCGGGCTGGCTTTGCTGTGCGACTTCACGCTGGCGGTGCCAGAAGCCAAATTCGGCTACACCGAGGTACGCATCGGCTTTGTGCCCGCCATCGTTTCGACTTTTCTCCTGCGCCAGGTCGGAGAGAAGCAGGCGCGCGATCTTTTGCTGACCGGAAGGATCATCGGTGCGGAGGAAGCGGCGCGGATGGGATTGGTTAACGAAATCGTTGCACCCCAAGCTCTGATGGCCCGCGCCCGGGAACTGGCGGCACTGCTGATGGAGAACAGCCCGGCGTCCCTGCGAGCGACCAAGAAACTGCTGAGCGACCATGCCCGCGCCGAACTCGATACTCAGATAGATGCAGCGGTGCGCGAGAACGCCGCGGTCCGCACCACCGCCGACTTCCGCGAGGGAATTACATCGTTCCTCGAAAAGCGCAAGCCGGTCTGGAGTGGAAAATGAATTCGAACGAATCCGCGGCGGTCAATGAAACCCGCCTGCGTGTGCGCTATGCGGAAACCGATCAGATGGGCGTGGTCTATCACTCCAACCATTTCGTCTGGTTCGAGGTGGGCCGCGTCGAGTTGCTGCGGCAGTTGGGCTTTTCCTATCGCGACATGGAGAGCAAGGATGGATGCTTCATCGCCGTTGCCGAGGCCAAATGCCGCTATCGGGCCCCGGTACGCTATGACGAAGAGGTCCTGGTGCGGACGCAACTGTTGAACGTGCGCGACTCGGTGATCCACTTTGGGTATGAATTGAGGCGCGCAACAGACGGCGCGCTGCTGGCGGAAGGCGAGACCACCCATATCGTCACAGATCCGGATTTGAAGATTGCCGTGCTGCCGGAGAAATATCTGAAAGTATTTCGCGAAGCAGTCGGGAAACGGGCATACGGCGACTAGAAACTGGAAACCAGAAACAGGAAACTTATTTTGAACGCACTTCACATCAGCGGTAACGATCTCACTCTAGAAGCGGTACGCGAAGTGGCCGTTGAACGGCGCCCCGTGCTGTTGTCCGCCGATGCGCGCGAGGCTGTGGACCGGGCACGCGCCGTGGTCGATGAAATTGTCGCGGGGAACAAAGTCGCTTACGCGATCACTACCGGCGTGGGCAAACTGAGCGACGTACGCATTGTGGGCGAGCAGATTCGCGAGCTGCAAGTCAACCTGGTGCGCTCGCATGCAGTCGGCGTCGGTGAAGCGCTCTCGGTGGCGGAAACGCGCGCCATGATGCTTCTGCGCGCCAATTCTCTGGCCAAGGGCTATTCAGGCGTGCGCGCCATCGTCATCGACACGCTGTGCGAAATGCTGAACCGTGGCGTCACGCCCTTCGTCCCATCGCAGGGGAGCGTGGGCGCGAGCGGTGATCTGGCTCCGCTCGCACATCTGGCGCTGGCGTTGATCGGCGAGGGCGAATGCCTCGACGCCGCCGGTGCCCGCACTCCCAGCGGCGATGCGTTGAAGCGGGCCCAGATCAAGTCTCTCGTTCTCGAGGCCAAGGAAACCATTTCGCTCATCAACGGCACGCAGGGCATGTTAGCCCTCGGTACGCTGGCGCTGCTGGCGGCGGAGACGCTGGTGGATTCCGCCGACGTGTTGGGAGGACTATGCTGCGACGCGCTGAAAGGCACCGACGCAGCTTTCGATGAGCGCATCCACAAAGCGCGCCCGCACAGCGGACAGATGAAAACAGCGGCGAATCTCCGCAAGATGCTCGAAGGCAGCCAGATTCGCGAATCGCACCGCGCGTGCGGCCGGGTGCAGGACGCCTACTCTCTGCGCTGCATCCCGCAGGTGCATGGCGCGGTGCGCGACACGCTGGCCCACTGCCGCGAGGTGTTTGAGATCGAGGCGAACTCTGCAGTCGACAATCCCCTGGTGTTCGTCACGGACGCGAGAAATTCCACAGGCGATGTGATCTCCGGAGGGAATTTTCATGGTGAGCCGCTGGCGTTTGCCATGGATTTTCTGGGTATCGCCCTGAGCGCGCTCGCCGGCATCAGCGAGCGCAGGATTGAGCGTCTGGTGAACCCCGCGCTCAGCGAGGGTTTGCCGCCGTTCCTGGCGCACGGCGCGGGACTGAATTCCGGCTTCATGATGCCGCAAGTCACGGCCGCGGCGCTGGTCAGCGAGAACAAAGTGCTGGCGCATCCCGCGTCGGTCGATTCGATTACCACGTCGGGCAACAAGGAAGACTACGTCTCGATGGGCATGACGGCAGCGAACAAACTGAAGCGCATTGTAGAGAACACGCGCAACGTGCTCGCCATTGAGGCTATGGCCGTGGCCCAGGCGATCGACTTCCTGGCTCCGCTGAAAGCTTCGAAATGTGGGCAGGCTGCCCATGCAGCGATCCGCTCGGTTTGCCCCACTGTTGAGAAAGACCGCGTCATGTACAAGGATTTCGCGCGGATCGCGGAGCTGATCGCCAGCGGCAAGTTGGCGGAAGTGATCCGCTAAAAACGCGTATCTCCCATGGCATCTCGGCTCGGAGCGTGAATTGACACGGGATTCACGCGCATCTAGTCTGGCTACACTCCCGATGGCGCCGCCTACCGAAGGCTTCCCGAACCAGCGCGTTCACTACATACTTCTTGCCGCGGCCGTACTCGCCTGCCTGCTCCCATTTTCCGGCAAGGCGTTTAACGTTGATGACACGTTGTTCGTTTATGTGGCGCGGCAGATCACGCAGCACCCGCTTGATCCCTATGGATTCAAGGTCAACTGGTTCCTCGATGCTGTACCCATCGCACGCGAAACCAAGAATCCTCCGTTTGCGTCTTATTACATGGCCGCGGCCGCCAGTATTGTGGGATGGTCGGAACGGGCATTGCATCTGGCTTTCCTGCTTCCCGCGCTGGCCGTGATATTGGGAACCTACCGCCTGGCGCAGCGGTTTACACGATCGCCGCTGCTGGCCGCCATGGCCACGCTTCTCGCGCCGGGATTTCTGGTATCGTCCACCAGCGTGATGTGCGACACCATGATGTTGGCGCTTTGGCTTTGGGCCATCATTTTCTGGATGGAGGGGCTCGAGCCGCAGAAGCCGAGTTATCTGGCGATTTCTGTCTTCCTGATCACTGTGTGCGCGTTGACGAAGTATTTTGGTGCGGCGTTGATTCTGCTGCTCGCGGCTTATTCCTGGGCACGGCTGCGGCGTTTGGGGAACTGGGCTTGGTATCTGGTGCTGCCCATCCTGGCCCTGACCGGCTACCAGCACTGGACGAAGGCGGTCTACGGGCTGCGCATGATTTCGGAGGCAGCCCATATGTCCACTGGCGTGCGGCAAGCGAGACAATCTTCCGCACTGGCCACCGCGCTGGTCGACCTTAGCTTTGTTGGCGGATGCACGCTGCCTGCTCTCACGTTCGCTCCCCTGCTTTGGACCAGAAGGAAGATTTTCGCGGTCGGCGCGGCGAGCGGAGTGGGGGGATTTCTCATTAGCACGGGCCGGCTCGGACTCGGCGAAATGCTTTGGCCTCCCGACTTTTATGGGCACCGGCTCCTGGTAGGTAGTCAGTTGACGCTCTTCATTGCCGCCGGATTTTCCGTGCTGGCGCTGGCGGCCGCGGACGCGTGGAGACGCAAAGACGCCGACTCCTTGTTGCTGATGCTTTGGGTCTTCGGAACATTTATTTTTACCGGGTTCCTGAACTGGGCGATCAACGCGCGATCCGTGCTCCCGCTCATTCCGGCTGCCGGCATCCTGCTGGCGCGGCGCGTGGATGCGTTGCGGAAAACTTCCGTTCGATTGCGTCCCATGATGTTAGTCATACCGCTGGCAGCAGCGGGAGCGGTATCGCTCTGGCTCACACGGGCGGACACACAACTGGCAAATTCGGCGCGAACCGCGGCGACGCTCATCGATCAGAAAACTAGCAACCAGCCGGGCACGGTCTGGTTCCTGGGGCACTGGGGATTCCAGTATTACATGGAGTCATTCGGGGCGCGTCCTGTCGTGGTGAGAGATCCCCCGCAGCGTCCCGGAGATTTCCTAGCTACAGCGGGGAATCGATTGCTGCTCGAAGTGCGGCCGGAGTTCGTGACTTCGCGCGATGTGATTCAAATCCCCATGCGTCTCGGCATCAGTACGGTCCAAGACCAGATCGGCGCGGGTTTTTACTCTTCCGACACGGGCCCTCTGCCGTTTGCCATTGGGCCGGTGCAGCCTGAGCGCTATGAACTGATTCGTCTGGGCCCGAGGACTGGCCAGTAAGTATGAGCGGACCGCGGAGTCAGGACCGACCGGGCTGCGCCCGGCGGACAGCCGGGAGCCTGCCCTGAGCTTGCCGAAGGGGCGGCTGTCCCCACACAAGAGTCTACGCAGTCTTTGCCGCGCTGCCGTCCAATCCCAACTCCCCCGCGATCCCCTTCATGGCCTCGATGCAGAATGCGATGTGCTCGTCCAGATCCACGCCGAGGGCGGCGGCGCCGTTGACGATGTCGTCGCGGTTCACTTTGCGGGCGAAGGCTTTGTCCTTCATCCGCTTTCGCACGGCCTTCGCGTCTACTTCGGCCAGCGATTTTCCCGGCTTGATCAGGGCCACGGCGGTGATGAATCCGGCGAGTTCGTCACAGGCGAAGAGAGCTTTTTCCATCGGGGTATCGCGGGTAACCCCGGTGTATTCGGCGTGTGACATGACCGCCCGGAGGATCACTTCCGGCCATCCGCGCTGCTTCATGATCTCGTTGCCCCTGTAGGGATGGTCTTCGAGGCTGGGATATTTTTCGTAGTCGAAGTCGTGAATGAGGCCGACGATGCCCCACAGGTCTTCCTCGTTCATGCCCTCGGGGGCTGAAGCCCCAATAGAAAGCGGCGGCTTAACGGCACGACTGAAGTCGTGCCCTTCCCGGTCGTTATCTCCGCCGAATTTCCGGGCGCAGGCGCGCATGCAGGCCTCGACTGCCAGTGCGTGCTTGCGTAAACTTTCCGACTGGGTGAACTCAGTTAGTAAACACCACGCGGACTCGCGATCTATCATGCTTTTGCCCTGTTTCCTACGGGATTCTGCCGCCTGGTTTCGGTTTTCACCGGCAACATTCGCGGCTTTATGCATTTTAACCTTGACATCCACAGGGCTTGTACCGCAGATTAGGCCCTGCAGTCGGAACCTCTCCCCCAATTGACAGGTTCCAGGAGTAGCCGGCTCTGGCACTCCCACAACCCGATGGCCACGACTCTTGCCCCGGTAGATTCTAGGGAAGTCGTCCGTTGCGATCACTGCCTGCTGGTTCAATTCCGTACGGTCAATAACAATTGCCGGCGCTGCCACTCGTCCCTGGACGAGGAACCCGAGCCCGAGCCGGTGGTGATGGCGCCGCCGGTGATGATGCCCATGCCCGGCACCGGACGTGGACACCTGAACCTGGCCACGTCGATCCGTTCGCTGCGCCTGCGCAGTGGGCTGAGCCAGCGGCAACTGGCGGGACGCATGTCCGTACCGCGGACTTACGTTTCCAAGATCGAAAACGAGAAGGCCACGCCTACGCTGTCGTCCCTGGAACGGCTGGCGCGAGCACTGGAGGTGACCGTGCCGGAACTGCTCAGCGGCGGAGAGAAGAACCGTCAGGACGAAATCAGCGAGCTGATGAAAGACCAGTTCATCGCGGAGATCCTGCCGTTCGTGTCGCAACTGAACGGGATGCAGATGTCGAGTATCCTGACCCAGGTGCGGGACTTGACGGTGCGGCCGAGACGGACCGCGTAAGGCGGCAACTGCCGGGCTTCGCCCGGCCGGACAGCCGAGGGCGGCTGTCCCCACATGAGTTTATCCGGGCAACCAGCCAACTCAATGCCGGGAGCGTTCTTGGTCCCGGCCTTTTTCTTGATCACCTCTACTTAAAACTGTCGACCTGAGCTATACTTCCTCCTCGGACGATCCCCCCGCCCGCGAAGGCCTCCGCCAAAGGAACAAGCCTCTTGACCAGCAGATTATTGACGGCACTTCTCGGTGCTTTGCTCTTCAGTTCGATAACCCCGGCCGCTAACGCCCAGGCGCCAAGTGAGAAGGTCCTTTACACATTTCTGGGCGGAGCCGACGGAGGATATCCCTTCGGTGGAGTCATTTTCGACGCCGCTGGCAATTTATATGGCACGACCTCAGGCGGCGCTTATGTCGCAAGCACGGTCTTCGAATTGTCCCCTGCTTTGGGCGGAGGTTGGTCCGAGAGCGTGCTGCACACGTTTGGAAGTGGAAACGACGGTTTTGAGTCTGCCGGCAGATTACGGTTCGACGCCGCAGGCAACCTATATGGCACAACCTTGGCCGGTGGAACCGTGGGCCTCGGAACCGTCTTCGAGCTTATCCCGGCCGTGGGAGGCGGTTGGACGGAGAGCGTTATCTACAATATCTTCGATGTCGCGCACGGATATGAGCCGATCGGGGGCTTGGTCTTCGATTCGATGGGGAACCTATACGGGTGCACGGTCGGCGGCGGAGCGCATTCTGGGGGAACGGTGTTTGAGCTGACGCGGGGCACGAACGGTACTTGGAGCAGGCGTATCCTCCACAATTTTGGAGCGGGCAGCGACGGCCTCTATCCCCTTGGCGATTTAGTCTTCGATGCTGCCGGCAATCTGTACGGGAGCACGGATAAAGGAGGAGCCTACGGAGGTGGGACTGTCTTTGTGCTAACACCCACTTCGAGCGGCGCCTGGATGGAGCACGGGCTCCATACGTTCGGTAAGGGCAAAGATGGATTCGAACCGACCGGTGGGCTGGTTCTGGATGCCGCGGGAAACATTTACGGCACCACCGGCCAAGGGGGCGCGTATGGGTGGGGCACTGTCTTCGAGCTCACGCCAAGTTTGCAGGGAGGATGGACCGAACGGATTCTCCACACCTTCTCGGGCTTGTCAGATGGAGGATATCCCAATAGCAATTTGATCTTTGATTCGGCGGGAAACCTGTACGGAGAAACGTTCGAGGGGGGAACCGCTGGTTGCGTCCGGTCGGGCTGCGGGACAGCGTTCAAGCTGTCACCCATCGCAGGCGGAGGCTGGAAGGAAACCATCTTGACTTCATTTTCGGCCAACGAGGACGGGGGCTACCCTACTAGCCCGCTGGTTTTCGATTCGGCGGGCAATCTATACGGGACTACCGGGGGCGGATCAGGGAGCAGCGCTCAGTACGGTGCCGTATTCGAGATTACGCCGTAATTGTCACGTTCGCTCCGACTGATGGGGAAAAATCTTTAACCGTTTCGGTCAGACATGATTTTTCGGCGCGGCGATGCCAAGAAAGACTAAAGTGGCGCGATTCAGGCGCACGATGTCCTCGTCAGCAAGGCGGCCGATACGGTATCCGACCCTCGATTTCGGAACAGTAGTGATTTTATCCAACATCAGACGGCAAATCGCCCGCAGCCCATTGCTTTCGCTTGGCTCAACCACGAGGCGAAACAGCGGAGCATCAGTTGGGTCGGTAGTAAATGCGCACACGGTAATTGAATCTGTTTTGTCGAAACGGTCATCTTGAAGGATCACGACGGGACGCGGCTTGCCCGCATAGTCCTTGCCGCCCGCGACCGTCCAGATTTCGCCGCGTTTCATTTCACCGCGCTTCATTGCGGCCTTAGCTCCGTCCCCAATCGGAAGCCGAGTCGATGAAATTCTGGTCCTCGCCTGCTTGCGGACTATTGCCAACAGCCAGGGACTGCCTGTGTGCCTCAGCGACAAAAGCGGAGGAACGCAGGTCCGGGACCCAGATTTGGATGGGTCTCAGGCCTTGCTGACGCAACCGGCTACGGTGCGCTCTGACCTTGTCTCGCGACGACTTGGGGCGAGTTCGTGCTGGCATGTTGGCGGCCTCCCCGGTTACATGTAACCTACCATAATGTTTTCAGCGATGCAACTCAGCGAGAATCCCGAACCGGTGGGCTTACATCTATGCAGCATGAGTTGGGAAAAAGCTGAAAGTGATTTTGGACTGCCCGCGTCGTCGGTATTTTTGAGTCAACGAGAATCCAGCGGATCCCGCGATTCGTTGCAACCAGAGTCCGCACTTGTGGGCTCTGGATTCACCGACGACTCTTTACTGGATGCGTACTCCCGCGCAGTTACAGGCGCGGTAGGACGCGTCAGCCCCTCGGTGGTCAACATTGAGGTGCATCAGGCCGCCGGCCGCACCCGCTCGGGCGAGCCGCGTGAACGGCGGGGCGGAGGTTCGGGGTTCGTCTTCACTCCCGATGGCCTGATTCTCACCAACAGCCACGTCGTGCATGACGCGCGCCGCATCGAGGTGACGCTGGCCGATGGTCGCCGCATGCCGGCCAGCGCCATCGGAGACGATCCGGCGAGCGATCTTGCGGTCGTTCGTGTGGACGAGCCTGGCCTTACCGCTGCGGCTCTCGGCGATTCACAGCAGCTTCGTGTCGGACAACTGGTGGTGGCTATCGGCAACCCGTATGGATTTCAGTCCACGGTGACGGCGGGCGTGGTCAGCGCGCTGGGGCGTTCGCTGCGGTCGTATTCCGGGCGTCTGATCGACGACGTCATCCAGACCGACGCCGCGCTCAACCCGGGCAACTCGGGCGGCCCGCTGGTGGATTCGGCGGGACGCGTAATCGGCGTGAATACGGCGACAATTTTGCCGGCGCAGGGTATCTGTTTTGCCATCGGGATCAATACCGCGAAGTTCGTGGCCAGCCGCCTGCTGCGCGATGGCCGCATCCGCCGCAGCTTCATCGGCGTCTCGGCGCAAACCGTGCCCGTGCATCGGCGCGTGGTGCGCTTCTACGATCTGGCGAAAGAGTCGGGCGCGCTGGTTTTGTCGGTTGAAGAGAATAGTCCGGCGAAGCGCGCGGGGTTGCGCGATGGCGACGTCATCGTTGCGCTGGAAGGCCATGCCGTGGCGGGCGTGGACGATCTGCACCGCGTGCTGGCCGATGTTCGCGCGGGCGCGAGTTGCTCGCTGACGGTGCTGCGGCATACCGAGAAGCTGGAGTTGAAGATCGTGCCGGAAGAAGCAAAGTAGTCGTGTAGCGCGGGCGCCCTCGCCCGCGAACCTTGGGCTCGACCCGACGGCTAAAGCCGCGGTTGATTTCCGGGACTTTTGCGGCGCGGCTGGAAGCCGCGCCCTTTCAAAGCAAGGTTTTTCCAGAGCCCGTGAAGCCGTGCCCTTCCCGTCATTGCAACCCTTCTCCCGCCCGTGTTAGCCTCTATCCGAAGGGGATCACTTTGCAGCACAAAGTTCCCGCTGGTCTGGATCGCAAGGAAACGGACGTCTACCGGCATCTTGATCCAGCGCGGCTCCCAAAACACATCGCCATCATCATGGACGGCAACGGGCGCTGGGCCAAGCGGCGCCACATGCCGCGCGTGGCCGGACACCGCGCCGGGGTCGCGGCTGTGCGCTCGACGGTGGAGACGGCGGCGCGCATTGGCATTCACGCACTCACCCTTTACGCCTTCTCGGAGGAGAACTGGAAGAAGCGGCCCAAGAGCGAAGTCGACTTCCTGATGTCCCTGCTCAGCCGCTACCTGAAGGCGGAAGTCCCTACGCTCAATGAGAATAATATCCGCCTGGAATACATTGGCCGGCAGCAACAACTGCCGGACGATGTGCAGGAGCGCATGGCATGGGCGCGCCAGAGTACCGCGCACAATACCGGCACCGTGCTGACGCTGGCGCTGAACTACAGCGCGCGCAGCGAATTGGTGGACGCGTTTCGCTCCATGGCCAGCGCGGCGTCGCAGAACGGCGGCTTCGAGCATCTGCGGATTGACGAAGACACGGTCGGCTGCCATCTTTACACCTGCCATCTGCCCGACCCGGATCTGGTGGTGCGCACCTCGGGCGAAATGCGGCTGAGCAACTTTTTGCTGTGGCAACTGGCTTACGCCGAGATCTACGTGACACCGACTCTATGGCCTGACTTCCGTGGCGTGCACCTGCTGGAAGCCATCGCCGAGTATCAGAAGCGGGAGCGGCGTTACGGCGGGCTGAACCACGGAGATGTAAACCACGGCGATGCACACACCGAGTCGGTGAAGGCTCATAAGTAAGGTCTCAGCTTGCGTGGAGAGTGCACCAGCAGGTTCCCTTCGGCATTCGCCTCAGGGCAGGCTCTCACCGGGCTTTCAGCCCGATTCGGAATGACAGAATTGTGTAAGGATCGACACTTCCCTTGCTGAAGCGCATCGCGACCGCGATTGTTCTGATTCCGATTGTGATGCTGCTGGTGCTGCGGGCGCCGGTGCCGGTGCTGGTGGTCGTGGCGGCAGCCGTGGCGTTGATCACGGTCCAGGAATTTCTGAAGCTCACGGAATCGTATGGTGTACAGCCGCTACGCTTGCCGACATACATCTTTGTGGGATTGTTGTTTCTGCTGCTGGCAGTGACTTCGGCGGGCGAAACTCCGCAAGTCTCTTCACTAAAGTTCGTCGTTGGCCTGGGATTCGCGTGCGCGGTTGCTCCATTCATCTTTCTGACCATCACCATGCGGCGGGCGCCGATGAGTGGGGCGTATCCGGCAGCGGCGGCTTCGGCATTCGCCTTCGTCTACATTGCCCTGCCCATAGCCATGCTGGTGCAGCTTCGCCAGCAGTGGGCAGGAGCGTTCTGGCTGCTCTACCTGCTTCTGGTGGTTTGGGCGGGAGACATTTTCGCCTACTTCGTAGGCCGCTCGCTAGGGCGGCACCTGATGGCGCCGCGCATCAGCCCGAAAAAAACGTGGGAGGGCGCGGCCGCCTCAGTGGCAGCAAGCCTGGTGGTTGGAATTCTGCTTTTCAGCCATGCCCTGCAGATCAGTTCGTTCCTGCTGCGGATGGGTCTGCTCCAGCGCCGCGACGGTCTGTTCGGACTGGAGAAGCCGGACCTGTGGCCGATCATCCTGCTGACGGCTGCGCTGAACGTCGCGGCGCAGCTTGGCGATCTGGTGGAATCATTGATCAAGCGGGGCGCTGGGGTGAAAGATTCGGGCACTATTCTTCCCGGCCACGGCGGCATGCTGGACCGCATCGACGCGATGCTCTTTGCCGCTCCCGTGCTGTGGTACTATGCAATTTGGCGCGTGATGCAGTAGCCGTGTGAATAAATGGCGGATTCGCCAAAGCACCCTCCCCTCATACCACTCCACCTGGATAGTTCCTTGAATGCAGCCAAACTTGCGAAGATGGAGCAACTTTCGACCGAAGTGCTTCGGGACTCGCTCTTGCCTGGCCGTAGGGAATGCCTGAAAACCAGACCGGATGGAACTATACTGGATGGACATCATCGCATCCACATACTTCGCCAGCGGGGCGTAGATGTTGACGTTCTTCCTCGGGATGTCGTTATGAAGGATCGTGATTAAAAAATGCGGAAGGAACTTTATTGGCTCGATGACACCTGGCCCGGGAAACTAGCCGTAGGCCCTCGTCCAAGCGGCGGAGACTGGCTGAAGGATGATGTAGCCCGCTGGAAGCGAGCCGCCATCGATGGGGTGCTTTCGCTGCTCACGCCGGACGAAGAAAGAGATATGGATCTCCGCGATGAAGGGGCCGAGGTTCGGACGCAAGGGATGGATTTCATTTCGTTTCCGATTCCAGATCGCCAGATTCCGGGGTCAGAGGCGAAGTGGGTCGAGGTTTTGGAGAGAGTCGACCAGGCGCTGTCGACCGGCAAGAATGTACTCGTGCACTGCCGCCAGGGAATCGGGCGAAGTGGATTGGTGGCAGCTTGTCTGCTCGTCAAGAAGGGGATGAGCCCAGGGGCAGCCGTGGAGTCGGTCTCGGCGGCACGCGGCATGTCTGTACCGGAGACTCCGGAGCAACGAGATTGGATCGACCATTACGCCTTCGCGTTGACAGGTATGAAATGAAGGCATCGGCAAAGTCTTGCGCATGACCATGAAACGCATCGCGATCCTGGGGTCCACGGGCTCGATCGGCCGCAGCACGCTTAGCGTGGCTGAATCGTATCCGGAGCGCTTTCAAATTGTCGCGCTGGCTGCGGGCGCCAACCTGAAAGCCGCCTTCGAGCAGACACGGCGTTGGCGTCCCCGGGTAGTTTCCATTGCAGCCGAAACAGATGCCGACCTGCTGCGCGCGCGTTTGAAGCAAGCCAGCCTGAACGAAATCGAAGTCGTCCACGGGGCGGCCGGGACGGTGAAGGTTGCGACGCATCCTGAAGTGGATTTCGTGGTAAGCGCCATCGTGGGCGTGGCCGGACTGGAGGCCACCTACGAAGCCGTGAAGGCTGGAAAGACGGTCGGCGTGGCCAATAAGGAGTGCTTGGTCGCCGCAGGCGAGTTGATCACCGCCGAGGCGCGCCGGCAAGGCAAGCCGCTGCTGCCCATCGACAGCGAACACAACGCTGTTCACCAGTGCCTGCGGGGCGGGCGGATGGAGGAAGTTGAACGCATCTGGCTGACGGCCTCCGGCGGGCCCTTCCTGAACACCCCACGGTCGGAGTTCAGCTCCATCACCGTGGAGCAGGCGCTCAATCATCCCACCTGGAAGATGGGCAAGCGCATCACCATCGACTCAGCCACGTTAATGAATAAGGGCTTCGAAGTCATCGAAGCATGCAGATTGTTTCACATCCCACCGGCGAAAGTGGAAGTTCTGGTGCATCCGCAGTCGACAATTCATTCCATGGTGGAGTTTGTGGATGGCAGCATACTTGCTCAGTTTTCGGTGACCGACATGCGGCTGCCGATTCTGTATGCTCTAACATATCCCGAGCGGATTCAGTCGGATATGCGGTTTCCGGTGGGTAACTTGCGTCATCTGGACTTCTGCCCTCCAGACATGAATAAATTCCCTTGTCTGCGTTTGGCCTACGAAGCGGCAGAGGCCGGCGGGGCAAAAACGGTCGCACTGAACGCCGCCGACGAGGTCGTGGTGGCGGCCTTCCTTGAAGGCAGCATTGGATTTAATGATATTCCCAGGATCATCGAAGACGCCGTTTCAGCATCTAACTCCGGGAAGTTGGCCTCGATTGCTAAGGTGCTTGAAGCCGATGCCGAGGCCCGCCGATATGCCCAGGAGCGGGTTGGAAGAAATAAGAAAGCCGCGAAGCCGCGGGCAACATCTGTAGTAGCTGAAATCTAATGGGGGAGCTGTTCCGTATTTCCTTTATGTATGACATTCTAATCGCCATCGTTGCCGTCGCTGTCGTCCTGGGCTTCATGATCCTCATCCACGAGTTCGGCCACTATGCCGTGGCCAAGCTTCTGGGGGTCCGGGTGGAGGTGTTCTCGATTGGGTTCGGCAAGCGTCTGATCGGCTTCCGCAAGGGCGACACCGACTACCGCATCGCTGCGATCCCGCTGGGCGGCTACGTGAAGATGAGCGGCGAAAACCCCATGGACGAACGCACCGGCGATCCGGCTGAGTTCATGTCGCACTCCCGCTGGCACCGCTTCCTGATCGCCATTGCCGGTCCGGCAATGAACATTCTGCTGGCCATCTTCCTTCTCACCGTGGTTTACATGGTGCACTATGAGTACGCGGTTTTCCTAGACAAGCCGGCGGTCATCGAGGGAGTGAAGCACGACTCCCCGGCAGCCCAAGCCGGATTGCAGCAGGGCGACCGGATCATCAAGGTGGACGGGATCGAGAATCCCACCTGGGAGCAACTGCAGCCCCGGGTATGGCTGAGTGCCAACCAGCCGCTGACCGTTACCATCCAGCGCGGCAATCAGGTATTCGATAAGACGATCATTCCCCAGGCCGTGACCACGTCTGAAGTAGGTTCGGCAGGCTGGTTTCCGGAAGACCCGGTCACCGTCGACCATGTTGAGCCCAACACACCCGCTGCGAAAGCCGGCATCCAGGAGGGTGACCGAATCGTCGCCCTGAATGGACAGCCGTTGCTTTCCATCGAAGCAATGATCGATCAACTGCAGCAGACCAAGGAGAATCCCGTCGATCTCACGGTGCTTCGCGGCAACCAAACCCTGAGCTTCCGCCTGACTCCCATCCTTGCGAAGACCGAGGACCCGAAGGAGCAAAGATACCGCCTGGGATTCCTCAACAAGAGCAGGATGAAGGTAACCACGCTGCCGTTTGCCCAGGCGTTGAGTCTGTCGCTGGAGCAAAACAAGAAATACTCGCTGCTCATCCTGGAGCTGGCCAAGAAGATCGTGCAGGGGAAAGTGTCGCCCCGCGCCGTTTCAGGCCCCATCGGTATCGCGCAGGACGCCGGTTACGCCGCCCAGCAGAAGGGTTGGACTCCGCTCATGGAGTTGACGGCTGGCATCAGCCTCAACCTCGGGATCTTTAACCTGCTGCCCATCCCGATTCTCGATGGCGGCGTCATCCTGTTTCTCTTCATCGAAGGGCTCATGCGGCGGGACGTCAGCATGCGCATCAAGGAACGCGTATACCAGGCCGCATTCGTTTTCCTGGTGCTGTTCGCTGTCATGGTCATCTACAACGACCTGATGAAGACCCTGCCCGGGCTTATGGACCGGCTGCCGTAGTTTTCCTCTCTAGGACCTTGTTCGGGCGGCCGTGGTAGGCTTCTGACTCGTGGGGAAACCACGATAGAAACACTTCAGGAGCCGAACCCTGGTCATGGCCGTCGCTCATGAGGACTCCGTTTCCGATCGGCATGAGGAACGCTCTAGTCCGGCGCTTCCACCTCTCGCCACTGGCCTTCTGATTGCCCTGTGTGCCGCCAAACTCCTGCTGCACATCTTGACCAGCGTGCAGCGCTACGGCTATTTCCGCGACGAGCTTTATTACCTGGATATGGCCCGCCATCTGGATTGGGGCTACGTGGATGCCACCCCGCTGGTCGCGGTGTACGCCAAGATCGCGCTGTGGATGGGCGGCTCGCTGGCGGCGCTGCGCATTGTGCCGGCGCTGGCGGGCACTGCGCTCATCGCGCTCACCATTTTCATCGCGCGTGAACTGGGCGGAGGGCGCTACGCCCAGTTCCTGGCGGGCCTGGCCACTCTGCTTAGCCCCGCGGTGCTGGTGCTGGACAATTTCCTCAGCATGAATGCCTTCGAGCCGCTGTTCTGGATGGGCTGCATCTTCGTGGTCATCCGGATTCTGCGCACCGGAGACTCGCGGCTTTGGCTGTGGTTTGGCGTGCTCGCCGGACTTGGCCTTGAGAATAAGCACTCCACGCTATCTTTCGGATTCTCGGTCACCGTCGCCCTGCTCCTGACGCAACACCGGCGCGAGTTTGCCCGGCCGTGGATCTGGATTGCCGGGGCCATCGCTCTCGCGCTGTTTCTGCCCAACGTCATCTGGCAAATCCGCCATCATTGGCCGACGATCGAGGACCTCGGCAACGTCCGCCGCGAAGGCAAGAATGTAGTGCTCGGACCGCTCGCATTTGTGAAGCAGCAGATCCTCGCTCTGCAACCGATCCTGTTGCCGGTGTGGCTCACGGGAGTGGTGTGGTTTCTCCGCGACCGCCGCTGGCGTGTGCTGGGCCTGACCTTCGTCATCTTCTTCGTGTTGATGGAGGTCGTGCACGGCAAGGATTACTACGTGTTCCCGATTTATCCGATGGTGCTGGCCGGAGGCGCCGTAGTAATCGAGCGATGGCTTGCCGATCGCGCCGTCTGGACGCGCGCGGCCGTGGTCGCGATCATCGTGCTCGCCTCGCTGCCCATCCTGCCGCTGGCAACGTGGATGCTACCGCCAGAGCGGCTTCTCGCCTATCAGAACACCATCGGCATCAAGCCCGCCAAGTCCGAGGTAAACCACGAGTCGCTATTGCCGCAGGCGGTTGCTGACCAGTTCGGATGGCCGGAGATGGCGCGGGAGGTTGCGGCGATCTACAACTCGCTGCCGCCCGAAGAACGCGCCCAGACCGGCATCTGGGCCGGCAACTACGGCGAAGCCGGCGCGATTGACCAGTTCGGCCCGCAGTATGGACTGCCACGCGCCCGGTCCCGCCACCAGAACCACTGGTTCTGGGGTCCCCCTCCGCAGGTCTACAAGAACCTCATCGTGATCGAGTGGAGTCTCGACGACGTGCGCGACAACTGCACCTCATTTCAAGCCTTCAACCACTACGAACGCTTCGGCATGGGCGAAGAAAATACGCCCATATACCTCTGCCGTGGCGTTGAATTCGACATCCAGAAAATCTGGTGGCACTCGCATCACTGGAACTAGTTCGTGCGACTTGGTGCGACTTCCACCTGCGTTGACGACATTCTTCGCATGAGATACAATGTATCTCAGCGAGGTTGACATGGCAGCGACGGAGATGGTCCATGTTCGGGTGGAAAAGCGCATTAAGATGCAGGCGGCCAAGACGCTGGCGGCGATGGGATTGTCTGTGTCCGATGCGGTGCGCGTCCTGTTGACACGCGTGGCCGCGGAGAAGGCACTGCCTTTCGAAGTGAAGGTTCCCAACGCCACGACCGCAGCAGCCATGCGGGAAGCGCGAAAGGGAGGCCTGCCTTCGTTTCATACTGTCCCAGACCTGATGGCAGAAATACGGAGCCGGAAAACAGATTAGTTCCGCCAACATGCGGGCGGCCGCATCGGGCCGTTCGGAAAAGCACGCGCAATAGACGCCAAGAATTCCTAGTTACTTCGGTTTCTGGACTGGAACCCCTGCTTCTGGCACGGTGTCTCTGTGAATATGAGGACCTCGTTCGCCGTTCGCGTGCTCGCTGCGCTCTGCGTCGTCGTCGCTGGAGTGAAAACCGCGTCAGCCTGCAGTTGCGGATCGAGCTTCCATAGCAAAAACAACTGGGAAAACGCCCAACAAGAAGCTCAGATTTCAACTGCTATCTTCGAAGGAACACCAGTGCGTTTCGAGCTGAATTGGAAACTGCTTAGCGCCAAAGACGGAGATCTGATTCCCGCGGACATGTATTCAGATCCAGCCAACCTCCCCGGCATGGTTATCACTTTCCGAATTCAGCGCGTGTACAAGGGGAACATGGGGTCAGAAGTGCAACTCCACACTGGCGTTGGCGGAGGCGACTGCGCCGCAATCTTCTCCCCTGGCTTGAACTATCTCGTATTTGCGTCTGGTTCGAGTCAGGACCAATTGGGTGTCAGCATGTGTAGTCCTGGTGGATGGATTGGCAACGAAAAGGTCGAGACAGAGTTGCGTTATCTGCGAAACGAACATCCGACTGCAAAAGACCTGGAGCAAACCGGATGGTGGTGGGTAAACCAAATGCGAGCCGGATACAGGAGCGGTGGAAACGCGCTGCGGAGGAAGGGCACAAGCGCTACGATGCCGCGACCGGGCGCATCTGCGGCATGGTTACCCGACCGCACTCAGAAGACGAGTTCCGTGGAACGATGACGTTCCTCTCAACGCAAGGCTCCTATCCGTCGGGTCAATCCGAGTCCTCGATTAATGCAGACGGCTCATTCTGCTCATCCGATCTCGGACCTGGCAAATACTATCTCTATTTCGTCAGCGGATCGGAGCATGGACTTGCTGAGGCTTTGTACTATCCCGGCGTGTCGGATGTTGCAAGAGCAACCGCGATCGAAGTCGCGGCTAGTCAGACGATCTCAAATGTTGCCTTCAAGACGGAAACGCAAAGCAGCTACTCTGTGCGCGGCGTCGTAGCCTTCAGTGACAAGCCTGATTTCGGTTCCGACGGCGTAACGATCCTCTTAATCCGCACAGACGGCGACCGGCGTGTCTGGTACAGCGGAAAGGCAAAATCTATTCTTTCAAAGCTCGCCTACTTCAAATTTGACGATGTCTTACCCGGGGAGTACGCAGCTTGTGCCCTGGTCTCCACGTCGGGCTGGATGACAAAAAAAGCAGACCTGAGCGTAACGAACCACATGAAGTTTCTCTCTCTCGACCTGTTGCGGAAGAAGTAGCCTGACAAAAGTTTGGGCCTGGCGTGTGTGGCCTGCAAATGGCTCAAAAGCGATCCCCAAAGCCCTTTGTTTTGCGTGATAAAATAAAGATTCCATGGCTATTATTCCTCGTCGCAAGACCCTAACCGCCGTCGTGGGCGGCGTGCGCGTCGGCTCGGATGCACCCATTGTGGTGCAGTCGATGACCAACACCGACACCGCCGACATCCCCGCCACCGTCCAGCAATGCGCCGCCCTCGCCCGCACTGGCTCGGAACTGGTGCGCGCTACCGTCAACAACGAAGAGGCTGCCGCCGCCGTTCCCCGCATTGTCGAGGAACTCGACAAGCTGGGTGTGCGCGTACCCATCATCGGCGACTTCCACTACAACGGACACGTCCTGCTCACCAAGTACCCTGAGTGCGCCCGCGATCTGGCCAAGTATCGGATCAATCCCGGAAACGCGAGCATTGGACGCACTGGCGACTCGAATTTCCGCACCATGATCGAAGTCGCGGTGAAATATCAGAAGCCGGTCCGCATCGGCGTGAACTGGGGCTCGCTCGACCAGACCCTGCTCACCCGCATGATGGACGAAAACTCCCGCCTCGCTGAGCCGAAGGATGCCCGCGAAGTCACGATGGAAGCCATGGTGGTGAGCGCGCTGAACTCCGCCGATCTGGCACAGAAATTCGGGCTGCGCCCCGACCAGATCATCTTGAGCGCGAAAGTCAGCGGCGTGCAGGATTTGATCGACGTCTACCGCGCACTCGCTGCGCGCTGCAACTATCCACTGCATCTCGGCCTCACCGAAGCAGGCATGGGTGCGAAGGGCGTGGTGGCATCAAGCGCCGCTATGGGGGTGGTGCTGCAGGAAGGCATCGGCGACACCATCCGCGTCTCGCTGACTCCGGCGCCCGGAGGCGACCGTACGGAAGAAGTCCGGGTGGCGCAGCAGATTCTGCAATCCATGGGGATTCGCAGCTTCACCCCGCAGGTGACGGCCTGCCCCGGCTGCGGTCGCACCACTAGCACCTTCTTCCAGGAAATGGCCGAACAGATTCAGACCTACCTGCGCGAGCAGATGCCGACCTGGAAGGGCCGCTACGTGGGAGTGGAAGAGATGAAACTCGCCGTGATGGGCTGTGTGGTCAACGGTCCCGGCGAATCGAAGCACGCCAACATCGGAATCTCTCTGCCGGGAACCTTCGAGGAGCCGAAAGCTCCGGTCTACGTGGATGGACGCCTGTTCACCACGCTCAAGGGGGATCGCATTGTGGCGGAGTTCATCGAGATCCTCGATGATTATGTGGACTCACACTACGCGGCCAGGGAAGCGCAGAAGGAAGAAGTAATCGCCAGAAGCTAGGGCCTACGCTGCGGTCTTCATAGCCACGATGACATTGTCATCCCGAGCGGAGCGAGGGACCTGGGTTCCTGCCTGCACCACCCTTGTTGCGCTGCGGGCAAACACCCAGATTCCTCGCTTCGCTCGGAATGACAAATTTCCTGGGCGGAATGACAAGATGTTCTAAGAGCACTTCTACAGGGGCAGACGTCTCTACTGCCCCGTCAGCAGGAAAATTGGACTCTGATTCGCCGGATAGCCGTCCGGTTGCAGAGGGCCGCTGCTGAAGGCTGCCGGCAGGTCCGTGATAACCGTATCCACCGGAGTACCACCGCCTGGGTTGTTGGCATTGCTGCCGGTGGTATTGATGACCGCGACGTACCCCGCATCACACATACTCACGTAGACGCGGGTGCTGTCCGCCGCGGCAGTGGTAAATACCCGGAAGCGCGTCGCTCCGGGCGTGTAGAGAGCTGGAAACACAGGTGAACTGCAAGACGTGACCAGCGGGACCGCATACTGATTCGTCACGAATGGCCAGTTCGTTTGGCAATTATTCGTGGGAGTGACCGTGCACGGGGGCAGCGACGTCAGCAACGTCAGAGCTGGAGCTATCTTTGGCGTAAGGCTGTTGGCGTCGAAAACCGTGAGGCTGGGGATCATACAGGAACCCGTCACCGTGGTGTCGGGACATGCTCCAGTAGGCAACTGGTAGCTCGCGACATAAAACCGGCTGCCATCGGGCAGCGCGGTCACCGACGTGGGCATGCATCCAAGGAGGCAAGGCGCTGAATTGGAATTGAACGAGATGGCCTTCAGCAGGACAGGTGTGTCATTGGCCCCGCCGGTATCGGAAAAGACATAGACCGTGCTGCCCAAGGGGTTCACAGCACTCGTCCCATTCGGGTTCGTCACATAAAGACGGTTCAAGTTGGGATCGTAGAGAACGAAGTTGGCCCCGGCACCCACCGGAAGGCTGCTCGTGACCGTATCGGTAGCGACGTCAATCGTCACCAACTGTCCCTCAACCTGCGCGTTGCCTTGCGTAAGCACATACACCTTCTGGCTATCGCCGCGAGCTACCACCCAGATGGGTGCAGTCCCAGAAAACCCATTCACAACATTCGGCGACAACGTCGTGATGTTTGCGATATTCAAGCTGCTGACCGTGTTGTCCCCTTCGTTGGCTACATACAACTTGGTGCCGTTCGGAATCTCTGCCATGCTGACGGGGTGCACCCCCACGGGCACGCTGTTGCCAACGACATTCACTGACGTGTTGATCGCAGACACAGAATTGGAGTTATAGTTCGCCACATACATGGCGGTGTTCTGGCTGCTGGCCAGGAAGACCGGTTGCGGCGGGAAAGTTACGGTTCCACCGGAAGCCGCCGCGAGATTGCTGGCGGCAGCATTCACATACGTGATGGTTGTCCCGTTGCTCGAAGCCAGCGTAAAAGCGCCGTTGTACGCGTTGGGGTTGCAAGCCGGTGGGATACAACCGGGGATGTTCACGCCCGCGATGACGATCGCATATCCGAGCGGAACATTGTTCAATGCGTTAGTGAGGGTCACCGTGACGAGATTGCCGGACTCGCTGATACCGGCAATGCTGGACGACTGGCCCGGCAAGCCGATTGTAGTCACTGCACCTAAAGAAACAGACTGGAAGGCCGGGGTGAAGGAGGAAATTACATCAACGCCGCCTTCGACACTGCCCGCGCTGGTGACAAACACTCTTGAGTGGTTGGGGGAAATTGCCGCATGCGTTGGAATGTCGCCCAGGTTGGGCGCGCTGATATCGGAAGTGGGAGTTTCGCCGATGATAGAGTCTCCCGAAACGTCAATCTGCATAGCTCCGCCCGGATAGTTGGGCACGTTGGCGCTAATGCCGAAGACGGCGTGGAAGTTGGCAGGAACCGGAGGCGTTACCACCGGGCATCCTATAACTCCACCCACCGAACAGGGAATGACCACTGGACGGTATACCTGACCACACGCCACCCACAACAGGGCTGGAAGCAGGATTGCCGCCAATTGGCCCAAACGTCGGAGACTCATCGGCACCCCAAGAAAAGTTCTGGTTAACTCAAGGAATTTAACATTCTAACGGCTAGCCACGATCTGTGCTAGTGGGATGCAGGCCTTCGGAGGCAAGTTGGACGGGAGGAAACGCAGGTCTTAGCTGCTTGGTATTCGGTGTTAGGTGTTCGGTATTCGGCGTTCAGTGTTAGGTGTTTGAGTTTTGCCCAAGACCTAAGACCCTGATCTTGCTCTACCTGCCGCGCCGGGACTTTCCGCCAGCGGCGGCGGCTGGCTCTTCTGACTTGGCGGTGGCTGCAGGCTTTTTCTTGCCTTCCATCTGCGCCAGGCTTTGCTTGAGAGCGGCCATCAGGTCCACTACCGGCGCTAGTTTCTTGGGCTTCTCGACCGCTGCCACTTCCCCGCCCTCAAGTTTGGTCTCAATCAGCTTCTTCAGATTCTCCTGGAAGCTGTCTTTGTATTTCTCCGGGTCCCACTCATCCGCCAGCGCTTCGATGAGCTGGTGCGCCACCTTGACTTCCGCTTCTTTCAACTCCACGTCGGGCGCGCCAAAGCCCTCCACCTTCTTCACTTCCTCGGCGTAGTACATGGTGTGCAGCATCAGTCCGCCTGCGTGCGGCCGCAGAAACACCGTGTACTCGCGGTTATGCATCGTGATCTTGGCGATGGCAACGTACTCGCTCTCTTCCAGCGCTTTGGTGAGCAGCGCGTAGGGCCGCCTTCCTGCTTCCTCCGGCAACATGTAATACGACGACTCGAAATAGACTGGGTCCACGTCGCCCGCCTTCACGAATTCCAGAATCTCCATGGTCTTGGCGGTCTGGGGCTCGATCTTCTTGATCTCCTCGGGCTCGATGATGATGTATTCGTCCTTGCGGAACTCGTAGCCTTTCACCATGTCAGCGCGATCGACGACGACGCCCTCGGCCTGACAAACGTACTGCTGCTTAAGCCGGGATTTGTCGGTGCGATGCAGCATGTTAAAAGAGATGCCGCTACTGCGCGCGCCCGAGAACAAGCGCACCGGCATCGAAATAAGCCCGAAAGTTAAGTGTCCTGACCAGACCGAAGCTGCCATAATCCCTCTCGCTCACCGGGGATGCTACCACACCCGGCAATTGCACCCAAACCGCCTAACCTGCCCAGAATTGCGAGTTTAGCCTAGAAACAAAGGCTTAGATGCACAAATCTTAGGGCAGGGGGAACCGAAGTGCGAAGCCGGAGGGAATGGGGTGGGGAGTGTGGAGGCCATAGGGGTTGTGGGTAACCGAGGGGGTCCGCGTCCTGAAGAGGGGGCGAAGCCCGAACCAACCCCCGTTTGACAGGGTCTGCGGCTGGCTCCGACAATGTTTAAGGGGGGCTTTTATGTTCTCGACAGTGAGTTTCAATTGCGACAAATGCGGAAGTTCGAAAATGGTGGTGACACGGGAGCGCGACGAAGGGGCTATAGACGGGTTCTGTTTATCATGCGGACAGCAGGTCTCGGGTTTCTACATCGCTGTTACTGAGCCCCCTGCGCGGCCGGGTAAGTACTCAATCCTGATCCTGGCTCCGCCGGTCAGGCACGGCCAGCAAGAGCCCTTGACTTCTGCTTTGCTGCGCTTCAAGATGGAGTCCTCTTCCCCGGTCCCCAGTTGCTAGCGGTCGCTCCTGAGATTTAACCTCCTTCGAGGTCAAGTAATTATGGCACGACTCTTCGCGATCCTCCTCGTTTGTATGCTGGCCGTCGGAAGTCAGGCCCAGCAGGCGTCCCCTCCTCCAACTGAGTTCGCGGTGCTCCGCACCGACCGGGTGGTCGTGCACACTGCGGAGGGTGAGCACTTGAGTTGCTCGATTACTGGATCGGGAGATGCGGCCCAGATAAACTGTGATTCCCAGACGGGAAGCGGGGTTCCACTTGTCTATCACATCGCGCTCGTGGTCGGATCAAATCACGTTGGGTATATCGTTTCCTGCGGCGGAGGCCTAGTCTGGAGGATTCATTGTCGAGCGCTTTCAGCTGGCCAAGTGCTAAGGGGCTCCATCCAAGGCGGCAAGCTCTCCGTCGACCTCGACGGTAAGGCCAGAGCCTATCGGATCGAGACGTCAGCTTATATTGGGCCGATTGGAGCGAAGGCCGGCACGGACAATTCGGGCGGCTCATCCGCGCCCGAAGAATCGAGCACAGCTCCCAGGGTCAAGAGCGCGGCGCATATCGAAAGGGACGTTGAGTCCGGCCCGGCTCACGGCACAGAAGGCGACCGGAACAATGCTCCATCCGATGCGGCTAAGGTTATGGTGTCATCGGAACCCGGAGGCGCCGAGATCTATGTCGACGGGGTCTTTATGGGGAATACTCCCTCGATGGTTCAGTTGTCCGCTGGTTCCTATGCTGTTCGCGTCGAATTGAAGGGTCACAAGACCTGGAGTCGCACGATCAGCCTAACGCCGGGCAGCAAGGTTACAGTTCAGGCAACGCTCGATGCGGAGCAATAGTGGAAACGCCGAAGGGACAGCCCAGCAAGAACAGGTTCGGTACTTCCTGGCTCTCTTGAGCGCAACCTCGAGAGTCGCGAGCGGCAGAAGGAGAGTTAACGTCCCATCGAGCAACGGCACGACGCCATCGCCCGCATGCCATGCTGCGAGCCGTTTTTGGCATCGATGACGGGCAAGCACCGCCAACCTCAGACGAATGCGCGAGTTGGAAAGGAGTGCCTCCTTCGGGCTAGAATAGATACATAAGTGTTTATCAACTTAGCTGCATAGGTGCCATTATGGAAGAAGCCGTACGCTGGAACATCAAGGTATCAAAAAAGACCGACCTCACCCTCCGCACTTTCTTGGGGGCGCAGGGCGCCAAGAAGGGCGACCTCTCGAAGTTCATCGAGGAAGCCGTCCGGTGGCGTGTGTTTAATCTTACTGTGCAGGACATCCGGGAACGTAACGCCGATGTCGACCCGGACGAGTTGCAGCGCATCATCGACGAAACCGTGCGCGAGGTTCGCGCCGAGCGATATGCCAAGGGGAAGGCTAAGAAAGCCTGATGCGCGTAGTGCTCGATACCAACATTCTGGTTTCCGCCCTTATGATTCAGACCGGAAACCCGGCCGCAATCTATCGGGCCTGGCAGCAGCGACAATTCACCCTGCTGACCTGCGCGGAGTATCTCGACGAGCTGCGCGCCACGCTGCGCAAGCCCGCGATCGCCGAGCGCATCAAACCCTACAGGGCGGGTGGTCTGGTCAACGAAATTACAAAGCTAGCCGAGAGCGTAGAATCGTTGCCGCACGTTCGCCGTTCTCCCGATCCCACCGACAATTTTCTGTTGGCCTTGTCCGAAGCGGGCGGCGCCGATTATCTAGTGACGGGCGACAAGCGCGGGTTGCTGGCGCTCGAACACCACAAGGGCACTCGGATCGTCTCCGCGCACGCATTCGCCGCATTGTTGACCCGGAGGACACAATGACCGACCTGCGCTATCCCATCGGCCAGTTCCACTTCGATGGCTCACTGACTGAAGATCAGAAGCAGAAATGCCTCAACGACATCGCCCAAGCCCCCGCCAATCTGCGGGCTGCCGTGAAAGGTCTCTCCGATCAGCAACTCGATACGCCCTACCGGCTTGAAGGCTGGACCGTCCGCCAGGTCGCGCACCACGTTCCGGACAGCCATCTCAACGCCTACATACGTTTCAAGCTTGCGCTCACCGAAGAGGAACCGACCATCAAGCCCTACGCCGAAGACCGCTGGGCGCAACTGGCGGACACCGCTGCCACTCCTGTGGAAGTCTCACTCGCATTGCTGGATTCGTTGCATGATCGGTGGGTTCGTTTGCTGCGCTCGCTCAGGCCGGAAGACTGGCAGCTCACCTTTCGTCATCCCGAACTCGGCTTGGTCAGTCTGGAGAAGAATCTGGCGCTTTATGCCTGGCATGGGCGCCATCACGTGGCCCACATCACGGCGTTGAGGAAGAGAAACGGCTGGTAGAAAAAAAGCGGACCTCGGACGTCAGACCTCAGGAGGAAGACATCGGGACGGATCGCCAAGAGTCTGAGGTCCGAGGTCTGACGTCTAAGGTCCGCCCTACGACATGCCAAGCTTCCACAGCAAATAGCTACTGGCTTCGCGCAGCACCGCATACCCACGCTGCACGACGCTGTGCGGACGCGAGTCGGGCCGGGGCGCGACATATACCGGACCAATGCCCTCGTGCTCCAGCAGCCGCTTGATGCGAAACACATGATAGGCGTCGCTGACGGCCACACAACTATGCAGTCCATTGGCGCGCATGATCACAGCCACCCGCACCGCCGATTGCGCGGTGTCGGAACCCTGCGTCTCGGCAATCAGGTTGCGCTCCGGGATTCCGCGGCGCTTCAGGTAATCGCTGCCTACGCCACCTTCGCTGAATCTGGGATCGGACGCGGCTCCGCCGGTCGTAATGACGACGGGCGCGATACCCTGGCGAAAAAGGTCGAAGGCATGATCGAGCCGGGCGCGCAATACGGGCGAGGGATGGCCGGCATACTCCGCCGCGCCGAACACTACGATCGCGTCCGATGGATGCAGCTCCTGCAGATGTCCATCGCGAACAATGCGAACCGCAGTCAGCGCGAGGAAAGCGACCAACAAAGCCAGCGCCACGGCCGCGAGGCGCTGCAGCCAGCGGCGGCGCGGAGACCGGTTCCCAGGATCGTCGCTCATCCTTTGGCAAAAAAAGTGGAAATCTCTTCGGCAGGGATCGCGCCTTCGCGGATGATGCGCCAGCGCGCGTTTTCGTCGGTCAGGTCAATTATCGTCGAAGCGACATCGCGAGGCGAAGTTCCGCCGTCCACGATGATGCTGATGCGACCTTGAAGTTGGTCGCTCACCTGGTCGGCGCTGGTGCACTCCGACGCGCCGCTCAGATTGGCCGACGTGGCCGTGATGGGAATCGCCGCAGCCGCCACCACCGCCAGCGGGATTTTGGCGTTCGGCACGCGCAGGGCCACGTTGCCGGTATTTGCAGTCACCTTCAAGGGCAAGCGTGATCCCGCCTTCACGATAATGGTCAGCGGTCCCGGCCAGTATTTCCGCGCCAGGGCATAAAACTCCTCAGGCAGCGGTTTGGCCAGTTCTTCCGCCTGATCCGTGCTCTCGATGAGCAGCGACAGCGGTTTATGACGTGAGCGCGTCTTAATGTCGTACACGCGGTCGACCGCGCGCAGGTTGAATGGATCCGCCGCCAGGCCGTAAAACGTGTCGGTCGGCATGCCCAGCACTTCGCCCGCACGGATCTGATCGGCAGCGTACTTTATCAATGAAATCTCGGGGGTCTCATGATTAATTTTCAGAATTTCGGCGCGCACGGCGCTCCCTTCCCAACTGCTTCTCTTTGAGGTAGTTTGACTGTGAAACCTATCATAATACGGCAACGGCTTGGGAAAGGACTAACGTTAGCGGCAGACACCGGGATCGTCCCGAGTCTCGTCATGCCGATGCCCCAACGATGGTACCATCGCGCTACAGAAAAGCCGGTATGCCAAGGACCTTGCTCATCTTCGTTCTCTTAGCCGGAGGGTTCTCGAACGCACAGGCTGGCCATGGAACCATCATTATTCTCGACTTCTCCAAAGACAAGATGGGCATTGCCGCCGATAGCAGGATTATCTTCGAGGACCAGCCGCCGGATGATTCCTTCTGCAAGATCGAAGTCTTCCGCCATCGAATTGTTTTTACTCAAGCGGGTTCGATCGGCTACAAACGCGGCGGGCGTGATCCCTTCCCCGGGTGGTACAACGCGGATCTGGCTCAGCGCGCAGTCAAGGAAATGGGAAATCCGAACAAAGATCCAGATGTCGAAATCAAGGATGTTGCTTCCATCTGGGCCAACTCGCTCGCATTCTATTGGAACAGGGTGTACCGCACGAATCGGGATGCGGTTGTTGAAGCGGCCAAGTCAGGCGCCGGACTTATATCGATGTCCGTGTTCGCAGAAGCAAGGAACAGCGCAATTCACTGGCGAATTGTGGAAGTGGGTTTGAATCCGACTGCGGATCCTCCGGTGCAGGCTCTTACCGGCGAAATGCACGACTGCTGGCCGTGCGGGGACGGGGAAAAAGTGTGCGCCATGGCGCGGCCAGTCATACCGGCAGAGTTCTGCGCCCAGAGCACAAAGCGCGCCAAGGATGAGGCTGCCCAGTGGAAGCCTTCGCCAGAACTGGCGGGAAAAGTAGCCCGCGAGACGCTCCACGCCGTTCGACTGGTGGATGAAACCATAGCGCTTGATCCAATCGGAGGGCTCGGCGGAAAAGTCGATGCTCTCGAACTTCACAATGACGGCACAATCAAATGGGTGTTTCGCAAGCCGAACTGCCCCGAAAATGAGGATTGAGCGCGTGGGGAATTCTCAGTGGCTTAGGGAGACTCGCACGGAATCGGACTACCCTCTGTGAGCAAAGGCTTGGATTCCGCCCGCTCCAGCGCGCAGCAGCGACTTCGCCGCGTTGAGGGGCGGCACAACCCGCTGGTCAAGCAGTTGCGCCAGGCGTTTGCGCGCGCGGAACTCACCGACAGCGGAGAGTGCGCCATCGAAGGCTTGCGCATCCTGGAAGAGGCCATCCGCAGCGGGCTGCGCTTTAGCGCAGTGTTCTTTCGCGAATCGGCACAGGATCGGGCCGAGCGGCTGCTGCCGCAGATCGGAGCGCAGGTTGAAACCTTACTGCTGCCTGACAAGTTATTCGACAGCCTGGTGCCCAGCGAATCCCCTCAGGGCGTGGCCGCGCTGGTGCGCCTCAAGGACTTCTCGCTCGACGATATTCTGGAACGGCTGCAGGTGGGGCCGATCGTTGTTCTCGCGGGGCTGCAGGACCCCGGCAACCAGGGCACGATTCTGCGATCCTCAGAGGCGTTTGGCAGCGCGGGGGTGGTGCTGGGCGAAGGCACTGTCAGCCCCTTCAACTCAAAGGTTGTTCGCGCCTCGGCGGGATCGGTGTTCCGTCTGCCGATCATTCATACGCATGGAAGATCAGCGCACGGCAAGCTGGAGGAAGTTTCCGACAAACTACGGGCGCGCAGCGTGCGGCTGATCGCGACGTCCTCACACAAGGGAACGGTGCTGGATCAAGCGGATTTGAAAGGCGCGACCGCGATCTTCTTCGGTAACGAGGGCGCCGGCCTGCCGCGCGATGTGATGAGCAAAATGGATGAAGTCGTCGCCATTCCGCACACGCCGCAGGTGGAGTCTCTGAACGCCGGCGTCGCCGCCAGCATCGTATTGTACGAAGCGGCACGGCAGAGGAAGTAAAAGCATGTTCACCACAGAGGCACAGAGACACAGAGAAGACCATGAAGATAAAGATCCACACGGGAAGCGATTCGGTCTTCTCATCAATTTCAACGTTCCGGTGCTGACCAAGGGCATCACTCGAAGAGTTCTTTAGAGGTTTTTCTGTCTTTAGGCTTTCTCCGTGTCTCCGTGCCTCCGTGGTGAAAAGGTTTCCCATGGGACTTTTCCAACCCACTCCGAGCGCCGATAGCGCCACCGACCGCACCCGGCCGCTGGCCGATCGCATGCGTCCGCGCACGCTCGAAGAATTTGCCGGACAGGAGCATCTGATTGGTCCCGGCAAGCCACTGCGCACGCAGATTGACCGCGACGATACCGGTTCGCTCATCTTCTGGGGACCACCGGGCACAGGCAAAACCACGCTCGCGAAGATCATCGCCAGCATGACCAAAGCGGAGTTCATCGAATTCTCCGCTGTGCTCGCCGGAATCAAAGAAATCAAGCAGGTCATGGCAGATGCCGAACGCGCCCGCCAATACGGCACGCGCACCATCGTCTTCATCGACGAGATTCACCGCTTTAACAAAGCCCAGCAGGATGCCTTCCTGCCCCACGTGGAAAAGGGCAACATCCGCCTGATCGGCGCCACCACCGAGAATCCGTCGTTCGAGATCAACTCGGCGCTGCTCTCGCGCTGCCGCGTCTATGTGTTGCAGCCGCTGACAGAAGATCAAATCGTGCAACTGCTAAAGCGCGCCTTGACGGACGAGGAGCGCGGCCTGGGCGCCATGAAGTTGCACGCCTCCGACGAAGTTCTCAAGCGGATCGCCAGCTACACCAGCGGCGATGCGCGTAGCGCCTACAACGTGCTGGAAGTTGCGGCAGGATTGGCGCACCAGGCCGGAAAGAAGCCCCCGGAAATCACCGACGACATCGTCCGTGACGCACTTCAGAAGCGCACCCTGCTCTACGACAAAGCCGGTGAGGAACATTACAACCTGATTTCGGCGCTGCACAAGTCGGTGCGCAATAGCGATCCCGACGCTGCTTTGTACTGGCTCGGCCGCATGATTGAAGCCGGTGAAGATCCGCTCTATATTGCGCGCCGCGTGGTGCGCATGGCGGTGGAGGACATCGGCCTCGCCGACCCCAATGCACTTTCTCTCTGCATGGCCGCCCGTGATGCCGTGGATTTCATCGGCATGCCGGAAGGCAATCTCGCTCTCGCGCAAGCCGTCGTCTATCTCTCGGTCGCGCCCAAATCGAATGCGCTCTACACCGCGTACGGCGCGGTGCAGCGAGATATCGAACAAACCGCCGCGGAACCCGTGCCGCTGCACCTGCGCAACGCCCCCACCGGCCTGATGAAAGGCCTGGGCTATGGCAAGGACTATCAATACGCACACGATGTCGAAGGCAAGGTTGCCAACATGCAATGCCTGCCAGAGAATTTGAGCGACCGAGTCTACTACCGGCCGACCAACGAGGGCATCGAGAAGCGCATTCGCGAGCGCATGGAAGAGATCAAGAAACTACGCTCAGGCAAGCCGCGAGATTCAATGTAGTTCGCAGTTTAGCGGAATCGCGCCCGGTGCTCCTGCAGAATGCAACGATCCATTACCACGAAGATTCCAGCCTTTCGGGCCTTTTCTGCAGCCTTCTCGTGAATTACTTCTTCCTGCATCCAGATCGCGGGAACTTTCAACTGAATGGCCTGATCCACAATCTCCTCTACAAACTCCGGCCGCCTGAAAATATTGACGATGTCGATCTTCCCCGGCACTTCCAGCAGCGAACCATAGGCTTTCTCGCCCAGACACGACTCGATCTGCGGATTCACCGGAATGATGCGGTATCCCTGGAGTTGCATGTAGGCGGCGACGCCATGGCTGGGACGCAGCGGGTTATCGGAGAGCCCAACCACTGCGATGGTCTTGGAGTGGCTGAGGAGTTCAGCAATGGGATCAGCTTGCGGGGAAGAAACCATAGATTTTCTATTTTTTGCTCGTCGTTTCCAACTTCTGCTTGTACATCTTCAGCGCCAGCTTGCGGACGGTCTCGGAGACTTCCTTGTTGGCGGAAATGTTCTTCAAGTCCTGGACGAGCAGATGCTTCATCAACCCTAATCCAAGATCGAGGGGCGTGCGCGGGTTCGATACGAGATTGCGCACCACGATGTAGTTCTTCATGAAGCGGCGCTTGAGCGGAATCTGCCGCAGAACCGCCTCCAATACATTCTTCTGCAGGGCAAATTTTTCGACTTCTCCGTCGGAAAGTTTTGGCGCATCGAGCACCGCCAGCGCCACCACTTTTGTGCCGTCGCGAATCAATATCGATCGCTCTTCCTTATTGCCTTTCATTGCCAGTTGGATACGGCCTTTCACATCCAGTTTGGCGATCTTCTGCACCGTGTTGTCACGCTGGGCCGGTTGAGGCTTCACAGTAGCAGCGGGCTGAGCGGCCGCCGCTGAGGCCGGACTGGCGGACCCAACCGGCGCCTTCGCCTCACTACTGGCGGTTTCCGTGAGTTCTTTCGTTTCCACCACGGGAAAATAGTCGGCGCCCAGCAACTCTACGACACCGCCAACGGGCTGGAACGGCTTATCCTGCTCGGCGGCAATTTCGGCCGCGTTTTCGGTCAGGTAAGCAGCCACAGCTTCGTCCGGGACTTCACCGGTTTCGTCGTTGGCGGCCGGGGCGGGCTCGTCAACAACTTCGGGGGCGTGCTCGGCGGGTTTCGCCGCAACTGCCGCTTGCGGTGCGCTGTCTGCAACCGGAGTCGGCGGCACTTCGGCTTCTCCCGCGCTGAGCAGTTTGGCAACCGCTGTTGCTTCCTCGGCCTTCAGGTATGGATTAGATCTGAGAGCCTCCAGAACGCCTGCCGACGCCCTTACGCGCTGGCTTCGCAGCATGGTCTCGATACTTTCCTGCGATGCGGAAATGGCGAATTTTGCCAATTCACTGTCGGAAACAGACGGGTTCTCCAGCAACGCCGGCAGCAGTTTGGGACGAAGATTCTCGGGCGCAATCAGATAGTCAAGCACTTCACGCTCAGTCTTTGGATTCGAGGCTGCCGCCAACGAAGCCTTCTCGTCCCAGCCCGCCAGAGTCATGCGGGCGAGGTCACCAAAAATCTTATTGTGTTTGGCGAGGTAGACCAGAATCTCAATATTTTCGTCGGGTGGCACGGACAGCGCGCCCTTCGCCGCAAACGGCATCATGTTTGACGGCAGTTTGGAGGCGCGAATTAGATCGATAGTGCGCGGCATGAGTTCACCTCCCGGAACCAGAGGGCGGCGACTGACTTGCTTTGGCCTCGAGTTCCCGCACCGCGAGTTCCAGCTCTCGAATCAACCGGTTCGGCTGGCGCCGACGAAATTCTTCCACCAAACTTCGATAGTACCAAAGAGTGCCCTCGCGCCCACCGTTGAACCGCACCCAGATTGCTTCGCCGATCTCCCGGCGGTCGGAAAGAATGGAGCGCACATTGTTCAGTTTGTCCGCCGCCGAAACCAATCTGGTCTCGGCATCGGCATCTTTCAGATGGCACATATAAGTTTCTTTGCGCTCCCGCCACGGCGGCTTGGGATCAGTATCGGAGTCCGTGCAGCCATCCACCATCTTGGCCACACGAGGCCCGAATCTCCGCCGGACTTCCTTCAGCATGGCTGCGCCGCCGCAGTCTTCCACTACATCGTGCAGCAACGCGGCGATCGCCATGTCTTCATCGCCGCCAAACTCCAGCACCAGCGACGCCACGCCCATCAAGTGTGCGATATAAGGAATGGTCGAAGCCTTGCGCGTCTGCCCGGCATGCTTTTCTTTAGCAAACTCAAATGCGCGCAAGAACCGCGGCCCCAGCTTTACTGCCTTTGGCTTCCCTGGTTTCACGGTCATGGTTGTTTCTCCGCACGCCGCGCCAGCAGATACGCCCGGATAAAGGGCTGCAAGTCGCCGTCGAGCACGCGATCTACATCGCCTACTTCCGTTTTGGTGCGGTGGTCCTTGATCATGCGGTAGGGCTGCAGCACGTACGAACGAATCTGCGAGCCGAAGTCGTTGTCGAGTTTCGAGTCTTCAATCTTCTTCGTGGCCGCGCGTTTCTTCTCCATCTCGAATTCGTAGAGCTTGGAGCGCAACATGCTCATAGCGCGCTCGCGATTCTTGTGCTGGGAGCGCTCATTCTGGCAACTGGCCACCAGGCCGGTGGCAATGTGGGTGATACGGACCGCCGAGTCCGTGGTGTTGACGTGCTGCCCGCCCTTGCCGCTCGAACGGTAAGTGTCCGTGCGAATGTCCTCGGGCTTGATGACCACTTCGATGCTGTCGTCGATTTCCGGCGAAACGAACACGCTGGCAAACGATGTATGCCGCCGCTTGGCCTGATCGAATGGGGAAATCCGCACCAGGCGGTGCACGCCAATCTCGCTGCTCAACAGCCCGAAAGCATACTCGCCGTTCACGGCAAACGTGGCCGACTTCAAACCCGCCTCTTCGCCGGGTTGGTAATCGTAGAGGACCGTTTCGAACCCCTGCCGCTCAGCCCAGCGCAGATACATGCGCAGCAGCATGTCGGCCCAGTCCTGCGATTCCGTTCCACCCGCGCCGGGGTGAATGGTCACGATGGCATTGAGGGGATCGTTTTCGCCGGAGAGCAGGGTCTCGGTCTCGAGCTTGTCGACCAACCCGCGCAGCGAATCAACTTCGCGGCGTAATTCTGCGTCGACATTTTCACCTTCCTTGGCCAGTTCGAAGTAGGCGGCAATATCGTCGCCGCGGCGGCCCAGGTCCGCGTCGGTCGCCAGCAAGTGCTCCAGACGCTTCTTCTCGCGCATCACCTGCTGCGAGCGCTGTGGGTTCGACCACAGATTCGGCTCGGCAGACTGCTTCTCGATTTCGGCTAGTTGCGGACGGAGTTTGCCCGCGTCAAAGATACTCCCGGAGTTCGCGCACCTTGGTGCTCAGTGATCCGTATTCCTGTTCCAACTCTTGATTCATGAGGATGCTTCTGCTTTCTGGCGGATTGCAAAGCGCGTGGCGAGCGCTCCTGCTGAAATTATCGCACACAGCCAGGCGAACCAGTCGCCATAGCGCGTGTAGAACGTGGTGACGTGCGTCAGCGCGTAGGGCACGACCAATGCGCCGAGTTCCTTACGCGGAAGCCGCGCCACGGTGCGTCCGTAGGGATCGATCGAGGCTGTCACTCCGGTATCGGTCGCACTCAAGAGCCAGCGATCATTCTCAATGGCGCGCATGCGCGTTTGATTCAAGTGCTGCGCGTAGGCGCCGCTGTCGCCGTACCAGCCGTCGTTCGACAGATTTACCAAAACCTGTGCGCCCTGGTTGGCAAACTCCCGGACTTCGCCCGGAAACACGGACTCGTAGCAGATGAAAACTCCGAGGCGCTCGTTTCCCGCGTCCAGCGGCGCTCGCGATGTTCCCGCCTTGAACTCTCCGACCTCCTTGGTCAGGCCTCCGGCAAAGCTGAACAGCCACGGGAACGGCAGATATTCTCCGAAGGGGACGAGATGGACTTTGTCATAACGCGCGGCCCAATCGCCAGACGGACTGACGACCACAGCCGAGTTAAACACCTGCGAGGTCGACACGCCGTTCTGCTTGGCGGTTGTGGTACCGATGGCTCCCGTCACCACCCATGTATGCGCATCGCGAGCCATCTGGCTCACGGGCTCGCGGAATAGCGGATCGCTGGTGAAGAATGGCGCCGGCGATTCCGGCCAGACGATCAAATCAATCGTGCCCGGCTTCGACTGCGGCGCGGCCGACGAATGAGACGCCACTGCTTTCACGCTGAGCTGCGTCAGTTCGCGCAGCGTGCGCTCGAACGTATCGCGCGTCCAGGTTGCATCTACTGGAATGTTTTCCTGCACCAGCAGCGCGGCGTGATCCGTTGCCAGCGCGGGAGCATCCACCAGCCTGCCCGCCTGAAGCACCGCAGCCGCCGTCAACGACGCAATCAGCAACGTGCTGCGCTTTTTTCTGGGCACCAGGAATGCAGCCGCAACCGCAACATTCACCAGCATGATTTCGAACGAGACTCCGTAGACTCCGGTCCAGGTCGTGATGCGGCTGAGAGAAATGTTGTCCACCTGCGCCGTCCCCAGAAGGTCCCAAGGAAAGCCGGTTACGCGAGTCCGAGCTAACTCGACCGCAACCCACAGAAACGGGGCGGCTAGTAATGCACGGCGGTTGTCACGCCCGGGGCCAACCGAAAAGCTCAATAGCAGACCGAACAGGCCGTGATAAAGCCCGAGGTAGAGACAAAAGAGAAAGAGAGCCAGCAGGGCGAACGGCGCGCTCAGGCCGCCGTGTTCATGCATGGTGTTATAGATCCAGTAGCACGTGCCTGCATACCAGAGGATTCCGGAAACGTAAGCCAGCAGAAAAGCCTGCCAAGGCCTGGCAGCTTGAAGATTGAGGGAGCCGTCGATCTCCAGCGCGCCCGCCGGCCGCGCCCGCAGCAGGGCCACGATCAGCGGAGCGAAGGCCACCCAGGAGAGTATGTACAGCCCGGGAAGAGGAAAGATCAGGATCTGCAGAAGCGATGAAAGGATCACCAACAACCAGGCGCTGGAATGGATTTGCCGCACCTCCAAGAATAACAAAAGACTTTGTCATTCCGAGCGGGCCTTAGCCCGAGAGGAATCTGCTGTCTTGGCCGCCGCCACGGATCTCCGCACGAACTCGACGATCTCCAGCGTGACATAGGGCGGGGGCGTGATTCGGAACACCGGCCGCTCCGCCACCGGCTTCAGCGAAACACCTTGCCACGACGCCCCGTCATTCGAACGCTCGTGGAGGATCACCGCGTCCGCGCGGTCCAGCAACTCCCGCGCCGAAGTCTTGAAATCTTCCGTGCCGGGATCGAGCACCGTCAAATACAAGTCCGGACGCAGGAACTTCAGCACGCTGTTGGATTCCACAATCACATGGCGCGACTGCTCGAGCCGCTGCCGCAAGGCCGGCATGGCTTCTGCCAGCCTGCCCTGCTCCGTGCGAACCCACAACGCCCGCACTGCACCCGCCACCAGAAAGCGGGACGTGTCCGACTCTCCTTTGCGCTCGCTCTCTTCTGAAATTGCCCAAGAGTGATCTGCCGTGGCGCAGTCGCACGGGGCTCCATTGGCCGAGCAGACCCCGTGTCCATATTGCGTAATCTTCACTGCGGTCCAATCGTATTCGCGCAACGCGGAAATCAGGCCGGCCACCACGCTGGTCTTCCCCACACTTCGCGAATGCCCGCCAACCACCACGATCGCCATAAATGCCGGCTCCCGGCTTCCGGCTTCCGGCGGCAACGCAATAGCGGAACGCCGGAAGCTGGAAGCCGATTTTATTTCTTCTTTTTTCCGGACAGCCGTGCCAGTACCGCCAACTGCTTCAGATATTCCCGTACTGGCTGCGCCGGAGTTCCCCAGAACGCCACGCCCTTGCCGCGCAGCACTTTATTAGGCAGCACGCCGCCTTGTCCGCCCAGCATCACCCCTTCTCCGATGCGCGCATGTTCGCCAATGCCAACCTGACCTCCGAGCACAACGTCGTCTTCAATCACGATGCTGCCGGAAAGCCCGGTCTGCGCCGCGATCACCACATTCTTCCCCAGCCGGCAATTGTGGCCGATGTGTACCAGGTTGTCGATTTTCGTTCCCCGCCCGATGCGCGTTTCGTCGAGCGCTCCGCGATCGATAGTGGTATTGGCGCCAATCTCGACGTCGTCTTCGATGACGAGTCTGCCAACTTGGGGAAATTTCTCGTAGCGTCCGCTCTTGGGGTCGCGCACATAGCCAAAGCCATCGCTGCCCAGCACCGCCCCCGCATGGACGACTACGCGATCACCCAGTGTGGTTCCGGCATAAAGCGTAACGTTCGGGTAGAGGTCGCATTCCCGCCCAATTTTCACTCCGCGCGCAACGGCACAACCCGTGCCGATCCGCGTGCTCTCTCCGATTTCCGCATCCTCGGCAATCACGGCACGTTCCTCTACCACCACGCCCGGACCCAGGCGAGCTGAAGGATGCACAACGCCGGTCGCGCGTACGCCGGCGTTTCCCCAGTTGCGACTCCCATCCTGCAGAAAACGTGCGGCCCGCGCGAAGGTTAGCTTGGGATAACGGCTGATGAGCAGCGGCTTACCCGACGAAGCCGCCGCGAACTCTCCCGCGATCACGCCACCGGCTCCGGACTGCAGCGCGGGCAGAAGATATTTTTCGTCTTCTACAAACACCAGGTCGTGTGCCGAAGCGGATCCGATGCTGGCCACGCCGCCGACCTCGACGCTCCCATCCCCCTGCAGGCGGGCTTCTACGGCCTCAGCAATCTGTCGCAGCGAGCGTTTCATGGCCTTCACTGTATAGCAGAGCCCGGAGGTGACGAAAGTGCTGGTCCGATCGCACTCCTGCTCCGCAGCTGCCGCTACCTTACAATTATTCTATGGAACGGAAAATCTTCTGGATGACCTTCACGGTGCTCGGCCTGCTGGCGGACTTTTTGCTGCCGATCTGGTGGGGCCTGGCCTCGACCGTTCCCATCCTCTTCATCTCATGGTGGGTCGCCTACCGCAGCGATTGGTTCGCCTGATCTCGGCGACGTCAGGACGACTGGGTCATGGTGAAACTGCCGCCGATTGTATCGTTGCATCCCGTACCACCAGCCAGGGCCCAGGTGCCGATGACTGAGCCGCCGGAAAGCGTGGTCCCAAATAGTCCATTCTCCGTTCCGGTCACCGTTCCAGTGAGGGTGAGGGTGTTACTCCCCGACTGCACGGTGAACGATAAGGGGCCGGTCACGGTGAAGTTGGTCTGATTCTCGGTCAGCATCATACTCCCAGTCACTTTTCCTCCGGTGACTGGGAAACAGCTCCCCATGCTGTCGTGGGTATCGAATTGAAAGTACGTAATGTCAAGCGACCCATCGGGGTTCACGGTGAACTGCGTGATGAAGCTCAAACCGGAGAACGTCTCTCCACCCTGCATCTGCGCCTGCCAGAGCCCGCTGGCCGCAGTCTGGGTAAACGTCGGGTTGCTTCCACAACCGTTGAGCGTGAGAACGGCCAACAGCAGAATTGCGACTTCCTTCATGAATTTTCCTTGGGCCTGGAGCCTGATCTAAGACCCGCTTCCGGTGAAATTTTCCATCTGCAAGATTACAGAGATGCGGGCGGGCAGGTCAATGGATGCAAGTCCGTTGACGATTCCCCCGGCTTGAGCAGCCTGCCTGGCAGCATTTTTACGCGAAGATGAGACTCCTGTCCCACGATTGCGCTCAGCACTTCTTGTCGCTAGGACTTGCGCGCAGTCTGCTCCTTAAGCCAGAATAGGTCACCTTCGGAGACTGACGCTATGGTTTTGCAGCCCGTGGTTCGATGCAAGAATCCCGATTGTCCTATGCCCACAGCGGCGCGCATTCGGCTGCCCTATCCCAACCCGCCGGGAAGCAGCGAGAATGCACCTAACTGGCCGCCGGAGGGATGGCAATTGAGACTGATCTGCCGCGAATGCGACCACTGGTACGTTTACGACAAGAACGATGTGAAATGGATGCCCTACTCGTCTCCCCTGGCGGAGTACAGCGGCCTGGATTTCTGGCGCGTCGAGCTGCAATGCGGCGAGGCTGGCTGCACATCTCGCACTCATTGGCATGTGCTCGACAACAGCCAGATGTCAGAAAGCGAATTGCTTCAGTTTACGCTGCGCGCCGACCCGGTGGTGGTTTGCGAGAACGGCCATCCCCTCTCCGAATCCAAGACCGCCCCGCGTTCTGCAGAAAAGGCATCTTCGGTCTAACCGCGATCTAATACACGCTGTCATCCTGAGCGGAGCAGCCACTTCGCGAAGCGAAGTGCTGCGGAGTCGAAGGACCCCTCCCCACTCAACCTCACCACCAGCGCATCGAGGCATTCCCACGATGCACTGGACCCCTTCGATTCAGTGCGAGAGCCGCCTCCACAGCACCGCCAACATGAGAATGATGATGCCTATCACCATTCCGATGGCCCGCGCTCGATTAGCCTTTTCCGTCACGCACCCCGCTTCGTCTTCAATTCCGCCAGCAAATGCTCGATGCGATCCTCTTTCTCCAGCGCAGCCAACCGGTCTTCCATATTGTCTCCGGCGATTTCCGCCTTCGCCTGACCGACCGCCTCCGAGTGTGCCACCTTGCGCTTCATGCGGTCGAAGGCCGCGGCTTTCGAGCCATCGCCCATGGCCAGGCGCGCGTCGCTGGCCTTGCCCACGGCGCGGGCGCGGCGATGCTGCGCAATCAGCAGATCGGCCTTGGCCTGCGCTTCGCTTAACTTCTGCTCCAGTTGGCGCAGCGCGGACTTCAGGTTTTCCACTTGCGCCTTCTGGTCGGCGACCTGCTGCGTGAAGCTTTCGCTCATCTCGCGGTAGCTTTCTACACGCTGTAGCGACGCGCGCGCCAGGTCGTCCTGTTTCTTGTCGACGGACAATTCGGCCTTGCGCATCCATTCGGCCACTTTGTCTTCGTTTTCTTTCTGTTTTTTCTCCAGCAGGTGCTGGTCGGCTATGGCGATCGCCACCTGCGTCTTCACCTGCAGCAGTTGGTTCTGCATGTCGAGAATCACCTGCTTGATCATCTTTTCCGGCTCCTCGGCCTTATCGATCAGGTCGTTGAGGTTGGCCCGGACTAATGTGGAAACCCGCTCTAGTAATGCCATGGTGGACTCCTTTTTGAGCTTCTAGCTCCTGGCTTCTAGCTTCTCGCTTGTTGCCTTTCATCTCTCACTTCATGCGCTCTGTGAATTTCCGCGCACTGTGGGCAGTCGATCCGATTACCCCGGATGCTGGCGCCGATGGCGATGCCGATCGCCACCCCGACCGCAAGCCAGATCGCAAGATGTCCGGCTGCGACCCCGAGGGCAGCGCCCAGCGCCGCTCCCAGCGCGATACCTAAACCCATTCCTTTCGGTTTGTTGGTCATAAGGTCTGCTCCGACGTCGCCTCGCTCGGCGAGACGGGCGAATGCGCCCATCCCCACACAAGCAACTTGAGACCCCTATTTCTTCGCCTCCACTACGGGAGCCTTGTCCGCCTTATCCCCGATCTGCCGTACTTTGCCCAGCAACTCCGACAGCGGCATGCCAGAAAGCGTTTCGAACAACGCCGGCACCTGCGCCGCCATCTTGGTGATATCGCCGGTGATCTTGTTCATCCCGGACGCATCGCCGTTTCCAGTCGAGACGATGGTGATCTTGTCGACGTTCGCCAGCGGACTGGCTAGCGCCCTCACTACCTCCGGCATCGCGGTGAACAACCGGTCGATCACCGCCGCCTGGTTGTATTCCTGATAAGCCTCAGCTTTTACGTTCATGGCCTTGGCTTCGGATTCGCCTTTCTTGAAAATGATTTCGGCCTCGGCTTCGCCCTGCGCGCGTATCGACGATGCATGACCTTCCGCTTCCGCGATCAGGCGCTGCTTTTCGGCTGCGGCCAGCGTCTCAATCCGTTGACGCTCGATCTCTGCTCCCTTCAGCACGGTTGCGATCAGTTCTTTCTCGCGGCGGTTGATTTCCGCCTCCTGTACCTTGACCTGCTGCTCTTTCTCAACCTGCTGCACCTTCACCTGCTCAGCGATCACCTGCTGCTGCATGATGTTGGTCTGGATGTCGTAAGCCTTGTCAGCTTGCGCCTGCTGGCGCTTCGTGACTTCCAGGAACTGCGCCTTCTTCACTTCCAAATCGCGTTGCGATTCGGCTTGCTTCGCCAGAGAAAGCGTTTCCGCCAGCACGCGCTCCTGGTCCGCCTGCGCCTTGGCCACCGCCGATTCCCGCGTAGCCAGCGCACGCTTGATCGCCGTATCGCGCTCGGCTTCCGCTGTGGCCACGTCGGCATCGCGCTTGATGCGCGCCACATCGGGCTTGCCCATGTTGGTGATGTATTCGTTCTTGTCGCGGACTTCCTTGATGGTGAACGAGATCACCTCCAGCCCCATCTTGTTCATGTCTTCGGCACAGGTGCCGCGCATGCGGTCGGAAACCATCTCCGGCTGCTTTACGATCTCCTCCACCGTGAGCTGTCCGATGATCCCCCGCAGATGGCCTTCCATCACCAGCCGGATCAGGCCTTCGCGTTCCTGATCGAACTTGGTGAGGAATTGCTCGGCCGCGGTCAGGACCGACTCCCGATCTGACTTCACTTTGATCTGCGCGACCGCCTCAACCGTCACCGCGACACCCTGTTTTGTGTACAGATCCTGCTGCGGAGCTACGTCGAACGACATCAGTTCCAGCGACAGGTCCTTGCAGATCTGCACCATGGGGAAAACCAGCGTACCGTGCCCCTGTACCACGCGCGTGCCGCCGAAACCATAAACGATGAGCGCCTCGTGGGGCCCAGCTTTGCGATAAAGTCTGGCCAACATGCTGGTCAGGAACAGGACGGCCATCAGTCCCAGCCCGACAATGATCCACATCTCCACCATCCGTGACATCTCGAACATAACGCCTCCTCTTGCGAACTCTTTTCGGCGCACATTTCAGCCCGCAACATCCGAGCTGTCTTCGCCCGACATCTCGCTCCACAACTGAACGTAAGCGATTCCCTTGTCGTAGCGCGTGACCACGACTTCGGTTCCCTTGGCGATGGCGCTCCCGGCGTCGCTGCGCGCACCGCACACTCGGCGCGTTCCCATCTGCGTATAGACGACCTCTCCGGTTCCACCCTCGCGGATGGAACTGGTAACTCGACCGAGCACTCCCACCATTTCGTAGTCAGCGGCGTCCATATTCTCTTCGTCCGACATCAGCACCTTGGTCAGAAACAGAAAAATGATTCCTCCGCCGACCAGTCCACTCACCACCGCCGCCAGCAGGCCCAGTCCCACTCGCAGCGTTGAATACCGGGTCAGCAGATATCCCGTACCCCCAAACCAAGCCAGGAATGCCGCCACCGTGGGAGGATTGAGCGGCGAAACATGCCCTCCTTCTCCCAGCCGTGCGCCTTTCCCGCCCCCAGAGCCCCCGTGGCCGGCGGGAGCGTGGCCCGCTGGCAAGTGCGGCCCGCCTGCGGGACCGTGAGCATGGGGAAAGTGAAAGTGCCCGCGCGGACTGCCCAGCACAAAGGAAAAGAAACTGAAGCAGAATCCCACCGCGAAACAGATCAAGTAGAAGTCCGCCCAGGTCATGGAATAGTTCATCGGATTCTCCTTTCCTCTGCGCTCGTGCGGCCGTGGCTGTCGTGACGAGCATTCTCGCGGTGTCCCTGATCTTCACGACCGTGATTGGCGCGTGCCATTAGTTCCGGCCTTAGCGCTTCCAGCAACCGCTCGGCCAAACCCGGCGTGTCGAGAATCGCGCCCAACAACAGCAGGCAGCGCCTCGTGTCCTTCTCGCGCGCAGCCTTGATTAGGACCTCGCTCACTTCCGGATCGCTGACGAATCGCTCCGACCCCTGCAGCAGCCAGACATCAAGCTGGCCCTCCGTCGTGCGCAGGTCCGAGGTTAGTTCTGTGTGATAGCCCTCGGGGTCGTCCACCAAAAAGCCGGGATGTACCTTGAAGAACTTCGCCAGCAGCGCGCGCGACGATTGCGTCATGTGCGGTCGCGCCCCGTTTTCGATCTGCGACAGGTACGACTGACTGATGCTCTGCCGCAGGTCCTGACGGATGGCCTTCACCAGTTCCTGCTGCGTCATGGGACGGCCCAGTCCGCGCAGGGAGCCTTCCACCTCGCGCAGGTAGCGAATTTTCTCTCCCAGCTTCATATATCAGATTGCGATATTTATATTGCAATATGCGATTCATGTCAAGACATGAATAACCTGCGTTTTGTTGAGCTTACAGCCGAGGGGATAATTTTGCCCCGGAGATCGGGCCAATAAGAACGCCCCCGGCTGGCCCGGGGGCGTCACTGCTCTCTTCTCTCGTCTACAAAATCATTTGCTCATTAGCGCCGGCCGTTGTGCTTCTCGCGATAGATCTGGCGCGACGCGCGGTTTTGCTGGCGATTGACCTGCGCTTTTTCCTGCGAGTTCAGCTTGCCTCCGTTGGCCGCGCGGTCGTTGCGCACTTCGTTGTTGATTCTCGCCTCGTTGTTTTCCAGATGACCGGCTTCCTTGGCGCTCAATTGTCCGCTCTGGATGCCGTTGGCGATGCGGTCTTGCTGGTTCTCGGCCCGCTGGCCAACCTTGCTGGTCGGGTTGGTGTTTTGCGTGGCCGCGTTGTGCTTGTCATCGTAGATCTGATTCGACAGCCGGTTCTGCTGCTGGTTCAGCGTGGCTTTGTCGGCGGCGGTCAGCTTGCCGTTATCCAGATTGCGCATGTCGCGCTCTTCCTGGTTGAGGTTCGATTCCTTTTTTTCCAGGTTGGCGGTTTCGCCGGCGGTCAGCTCGCCGCTCTTCACCCCGTTGGCGATACGGTCCTGCTGGTTCTCCTTACGCGCCTGAATGTTGGACCCGGTGTTAGTCTGCGCGGCTGGTGTGGACGCGCTTGTCGAACCCTGAGCGGAAGCATCCGTGCTCTGCGCCAGACCCGGCAAACTAAGGGCCGCCAGGGCTGCGCTCAACAAGGCGAACCTAATTTCGTTTTCATGATCATTCTCCTTATGCTTTTCAGTCTTTGTTGGCGACGTCATGGCCACTCGGAAAAGTGAAACCCAGCGTGTCAAGAAATGTTTCGCCCAGTGTTTCGGGGAAATTTCGTAGTACTAAAATTCGAGGGATCAATGGTTTAAGAGTGCAGAATTTTGCAGATCTCCGCAAGAACCTCGGCGAGATACGCAATCTCCAGATTCACTTACAGTATTTGCTGTAGACCGCCGCAACGCTATAGAGTGTGCGTGAGAACTGGCTTACAACAATCCGAGTGGAGTTTCGGCACGGATTCCAGCCGCGAAGCGGCGGCAGAATGCAGCCCACGGCGCAAGCCGTGGGTTAAAAGTGGGAAAGGAACAAGCCCCAGAGGGACGAAAGAATAGTTCTCACGCGCACTCTTTTAGCCCCGCCTCAATGCGAGATCTTGGATCGAGGTAGTCCCGCAGCGCGTCGCCGATGAAGTTGAGGCGCCTTGCGGGCGTGACCCTGAGCAGAGCGAAGGGGGGAGCCCGCAGCCGAAATCCCGAGCGAAGCGAGGGATCTCACCGCTCACAACCCCGCCTCGATGCGCGAGCGTGGATCTAGAAAATCCCGCAGGGCGTCCCCGATGAAATTAAACGACAACACAGCCAGCATCACGGCGAGCGCGGGAAAGAGCACGAGGTGCGGCGCGTCGAACAGGTGCGCGCGGCCGTCGTTGAGCATCGATCCCCAACTAGCCGTCGGTGGCGGCACGCCCAGTCCGAGAAAGCTCATGGTGGCTTCGGCGAGAATGGCTCCGGCCATGCCGATCGCGGCCTGCACGATCACAGGCTGAATAATGTTGGGCAGAATGTGGCGGACGATGATGCGCAGGTCGCTGGCGCCGAGGGCGCGGGCGGCTTCAACAAACTCCCGTTCGCGCGCGGCGAGGACTTGGCCTCGGACGAGGCGCGCGTAGCCAACCCAGCCTCCGAGTGAGAGCGCGAGGACGAGATTGAAGATGCCCGGGCCGCGGAAGGCGACGAACGCGATGGCGAGAAGAATTCCGGGGAATGAGAGGAAGGCGTTCATCAGGACGACGTTGACGAAGCGGTCGATGCCTCCTCCGTAATAGCCGGCGATGGAGCCGATGATGAGTCCGAGGGCGAGTGAAGTAAGGACGACACAGCTTCCGACCATCATCGAGATGCGCGCGCCGTAGACGATGCGCGACAGAATGTCGCGGCCGAGTTCGTCGGTGCCGAACCAGTGGGCGCGAGATGGAGTGTCGAGTCGCGCCGGAAGATTGATGGCCGCGGGATCCTGAGGCGCGATCCAGGGCGCGAACAGGGCGAAGATCACGAAGAGGATGACCAACACCACACCGATTGCCGCCAGCGGGTTGTGGCGGGCGTTTCCGGCAAGCTGGCGGCGGAACGAGATGGCGGCGGTGGACATGGGCCAATCTTATACGGCTGATGTCGGCTTGGCATATACTTTTGATGTACGTTTTATGGTACACTAATAGTGAGACCTTCAGAAGATGGCTCTCGAGAAAACGCCCCGGAAGATCGAGCTTGTCTTCTTCCGCAATGAAGCAGGCGGCGAGCCGGTTCGCGACTGGTTGAGGGGACTCGACGAGGTAGAGCGCCGCGCCATCGGAACCGACCTATTGCGGGCACAGTGGCGTTGGCCGGTCGGCATGCCGCTGTGCCGCCCGATGGGAAAGGGCCTCTGGGAAGTCCGCACCGATTTGCCCGGCAACCGTACAGCGCGCGTGTTGATCTGCTTTTATCGAGAACGCTTGGTTGCGCTGCACGGATTTGTCAAGAAAACACGAGCCACACCCGAGGATGAGTTGACGCTGGCGCGCAAGCGACAGAAGGAGTTGGAACAATGAGCAAGAGGAACATGGGATCGAGCATTGAAGACTTCTTGAAGAAGGAGAACATCTTCGAGGAAGCGCAGGCGCAAGCCATCAAGGAGGTCGTGGCGTGGCAGCTCGCTAAAGCCATGAAGAAGAGAAAGATTTCCAAGGCGCGGATGGCTGTGTTGCTGAAGACGAGCCGATCACAGGTGGATCGCATTCTCGATCCGAAACGCGATATCACGTTGTCGAGTTTGCAGCGAGCGGCGGCCTTGGTGGGGCAACGGGTTGTGATTGAGTTGGTTTGATGATGCTGCTACAGCCTATCCGTTCATCCCCATCCATGACCAGATGGATATTCTCCGATCGGCAACGACTTGCCAGCCTCGCACCTTGTGCTTCAGGAAAATGGATGATTCTGGCTCTTGCGGATTGTAGTGGATCGAGACATGTTGGCCGACCATCTCCTTCTCCACTAGCTCGAGATTGCTTTCTGGAGCCCAAAGCCTGATTTGCCCCGAATAGTAAGATCCCCCGATCGAATAAGCGTGTACGCCAATACCGTATGGGTCACGTCGCGGCGGTTTGGGCCGCGTGATGAGACATCCAGAAAAACATTTTCGATCCGCGCGTCAATGATGGGCCACGTCTCCGCTTTGCAGGCGAACCACCTCTTCCACAGAGCGATAATTCCAAGTGATCCAGCGACGACGAAACCGATCATCAAGGTGGTCTTATCAATGTGAATCGAGGAACCAGCAAAGAACTTCATTGTCTGATCCTCGGATTCGCCACCGAATACAGCACGTCCGTCAGGAAATTCACGGCGACATAGGTTAATCCGATTGCCAGGATGCAGCCTTGCACCAGATAGTAATCGCGGTTCGAGATGGCTTGAATGGTTAGGCGGCCGATGCCGGGCCAGGAGAAGATGGTTTCAGTCACAATCGCGCCTGCGAGCAACGCACCGAATTGCAGGCCCAGCACTGTGATGATGGGGATCATGGCGTTGCGCAGGGCATGGCGGTAGACTACCGTGCGCTCGGGCAGGCCTTTGGCGCGGGCGGTGCGGATGTAGTCCTGGCTGAGTTCTTCGAGCATGGAGGTACGCACCATGCGGGTGAGGATGGCGGCCAGTGCCCCACCCATGGTGACGGCTGGCAGAATGAGATTGGCGAAGGAGCCGGCGCCGGAGACAGGGAGCCATCCCAGCTTGATGGCGAAGAGAAGAATCAGGATCGGGCCTAGCGCGAAGTTGGGGAACGAGAGGCCGAAGAGGCTGACTACACTGAGCAGACGGTCGTCCCAGCGGTTGCGGCGCTGGGCGGAGCGCACGCCGGCAGGGATCGACAAAATTATCGCCACGAACAGCGACGCCAGCGTTAATTGCAGCGTGTACGGGTAGCGCTGCGTGAGCAAGCGGGTCACGCTCTGGTTGTAACGGAACGACGGGCCGAGATCGCCGTGAAGAACGCCTTTCCAGTAGTGGAGATATTGTTCGCCGAGCGGAGCATCGAGGCCATAGGCGTGGCGCGTGGCGGCGATATCGGCTGGCGGCGCGCCTTCGCCCAGCATCTGCTGGATTGGGTCTCCGGGGACAATGTGGATCAGGAGAAAAACGAGACTTACTACCAGCCAGATTACTGGCAGGGTGTAGAGGACGCGTTGGAGGAGGAGTTTCAGTTGCCAGTACCCAGTTGCCAGTTGCCAGTTTTAGGGTGAGTGCGGCGGTGATAGAAATTCCTATTGGAGTTCGTGATCGCGCAGGCGGAGATGGGGTCCTTCGACTTCGCAGATGGTTCGCTTCGCGATCCATCTGCTTCGCTCAGGATGACAGAGATGGCCATCTTCAATCTCCCGTCTGCTTCGCCGATTCGGCTTTGCTTTGTACGTTTTCCACTTTTTCAATCTTCACCCTTGCAATGCGGTGACCTTCCATTTCCTCGACCGTGTAGCGGTGGCCTTCGTATTCGAAAGATTCACCCAGATAAGGGATGCGCTGCAGGCGGGCCAGCACGAATCCGGCGAGAGTTTCGAATCCGGCGTCGCGGGGCAGGAGCAGGCCGTGCTGGGTTTCGAGGTCGCGAATGTTTACCGCGCCTTCCAGCACCAGGATTGATTCGTCGGCCAACTCAGGCTCGGGCGGGGAGACGTCGAACTCGTCTTCGATGTCGCCGACCAATTGCTCGAGAATGTCTTCGACCGTGATTACGCCGGCCGTGGAACCGAACTCGTCGACTACCACCGCGAGGTGACGGCGGCGCTCCTTGAATTCGGCCAGAAGTTCGGCAAGGACTTTGGTTTCGGGAACGACCAGAACATCGTGCATGATCTGGCCGATTTGCGTGCGCGCGATGCGCGAGGCGAGAGGCTGTCCAAGATTGATCAGCCGGAGACGCACCCAGCGCACGAGTTCTTTGTAATAAAGGACGCCCACGATGTGCTCCGGGCCGCGCTGCAGGTCGTACACCGGGATGCGGGAATGCTGGCCTTCGACCACGCGGTTGAGGGCCTCATCCAGGGTGAGATCGGAAGGCAGGGAGAAGATATCGGGGCGGGCGACCATGACCTCGCGGACCGTGATGCTGTCGAGTTCGATGGCGTTGTGGATCATCTCTTCCTGCGACTCCGGGATCTGGCCGAACTGGCGGCTGGCGGTAACGATGAGTTTGAGTTCGTCGGGGGAGTGGACGGCGCCGCCGCGGCGCGTGTCACGCGCTCCGAAAAGCCTTAGCACCAGGCCTCCGGAACGGCGCATGAAAAAAAGCAATGGCCTGGTAAGCGTTAAGAAGGCTTCCATGGGTGCGGCCACGGCCAGGGCAATCTGCTCAGCGCGTTGCAGGGCTAAGGTCTTCGGAACGAGCTCGCCCAGCAGCACGTGCAGATAGGTGATCAGGCTGAAGGCGATGACGATGGCGATGCCGTGGGCATAGACGGCGGCGTGCGGGACTTCGTGAACGAAGCGCAGGGCCTCCACCAGCCGGGCGACCATGGGTTCGCCGATCCAGCCTAGAGTCAGGCTGACAATGGTGATGCCAAGTTGCACGCCGTTGACGACTTCGTCGAGATGCTGATGCAGGCGCTGCACGTTGCGAGCGCCGATGCGGCCCGCTTCGATGAGTTGCTGAATGCGGGTGTCGCGGACACTGATCAAAGAGAATTCCGCAGCCGCAAAAAACGCATTTGCCGCCACCAGCAGAAGGATCAGGAGCACGCGGAGCAGCACAAAGGCGATCATTTAGGAGTGATCCTGATGGGTAATTCTAACATTCCAAAGGGGCGGGGCCGGTTCAGATAACCGCTCAGAATCTTGAACACAGAGGACACAGGGTAAAACTTTTGCGTCCGCACGGGCTAACCTTTTTCCCACGATGACGGTCTAACTGGCAGGTGGCAGCTTGTTTAGGGTGCCACGGGGCATTCTGGCCAGACTCGCAATCTCTGGAACAAAAACAACTCAGGTTCCGTACCAGACAATGAGGGCCAAGGACGGCTCTACTTCCCAGCGCGTATCAGGAGGCGGTTGTGAACGGAAACGGCAATAATAATAAGAAGAAGCGGCGCAGACTGTTTATCTGGGGCGGAGTGGGACTGGCAATCGTCCTGTTGATCGCAATCGGTGTCTTCGCCGCGACGCGTGGCGGCACCAAGATTGACCCCTCGAAGCTGGCGAAGGTGGAAAAGGGCGACCTGGCCAAGAGCGTGGTCGCGACGGGCAAGGTGACGCCCATCACCAAGGTCGAAGTGAAGTCCAAGGCCAGCGGCATCGTGAAGAAGTTGCTGGTGGACTACGGCGATCGCGTGAAGAAGGGCCAACTGCTGGCACAGCTCGACAAGGTCGAGATCGAGGCTCAGGTCGCGCAGTCGCACGCCGCCTTGGATGCGGCCGAGGCCAACCTGACCAGCTCGCAGGCCGACTACGAGCGTTCCAAAGTGGATGCGGAAGGACCAGACGTCCCCTTGCTGAAGCGCGCCTATGACCGTGCGGAGGGTATGGCGAAGGACGGGGTGGTTTCCGCGTCCGCGCTTGACGATGCCGAGAAGAATTATGAAATGTCGCTGAACAAGCAGAACGTCGCCAAGGCACAGGTGACAGTGCTGAAGGCAAAGATCGCGCAGTCTAAAGCGCAGGTCGCGCAAGATCGAGCCAACCTCACGCAGTTGGAGGAGCAGCTCAGTTATACCGACATTGTTTCTCCGATCGATGGCATTGTGCTCTCCCGCGATGTGGAAATGGGCGATGCAGTGAGCTCGATCCTGGTGTTGGGCTCTTCGGCCACGCTGGTCATGACCCTGGGAGATACCAGCGAAGTCTATGTAAAGGGCAAGGTGGACGAGAGCGATATCGGGAAGGTGTATCTGGGCCAGCCGGCACGGATCAAGGTGGAATCGTTCAAGGACAAAACCTTCACCGGCAAGGTCACGAAGATTTCTCCGATGGGCGTAGAGAAGGACAACGTCACCACGTTTGAGGTGCGGGTATCGATTCAGAATCCGGGCGGCGAATTGAAGGCCGAGATGACGGCTAATGCCGAGATCATCCTGGAAGAGCACAAGAACGTGCTGCAGATTCCGGAAGGCGCCATCCTTTACGACAAAGACAAGAAGGCCTCGGTAGAGATCCCCGATCCGAAGGGCAAGGACGGCAAGAACAAAATCGCGGTCAATATTGGAATCTCCAACGGCGCCAAGACGGAAGTACTTAGCGGGCTGAAGGAAGGCGATCAGGTAGTGCTGCAGTAGAGAAACCTGTCTTAGGTCTTGGTTCTTGGGTGTCAGGCGGAGTCGTGGACCTGCGACGCCTGACACCTGAGACCTAAGACCCGATCAAAAGAGCGTGGCTGGACTATCCATCTTTGGAGTCACGACATGAAGAACCAACACATCTCCCGTATTGCGGCTTCGATTCCAGCGCGGTCGTCATTGTTGGCGATCGCGTTGGCCGTGCTGCTTGCCTCTACCTTTGCGGCGGCGTCCACACCTCAAGGAACGTTCGAGAAGACTTTCCAGGTCAGCGGGCCTGTGGATCTGGAGGTGCAAACCCACTCGGGGGACATCACCGTGCGGAGCGGCCCGGCGGGTACGGTTTCCATTCGCGGCCGGATCTACGTGGGCGATCGCTGGCTGCTCGGGAATCGCCACACCGACGTAAGCGACATTGAACAGCATCCTCCGCTGCGGCAGGACGGGAACAGCATCCACATCGACTACGTGAACGTGCGCGATATTTCGGTGGACTATGAAATCACCGTGCCCGCCGATACCACCGTCCGCACCCATAGCGGCTCCGGCGATCAGACCGTTGAAGACATTCATGGCAACGCCGACCTGCAGAGCGGATCGGGAGACATGAGACTCTCGCGGCTTACCGGGGAGATTCGTTTGCAGACCGGGTCGGGCGATGTGCGGGCGAGAGAGATTGCGGGACCGGTGCGTGGGGGCGCGGGCAGCGGCGATATCGAGGTGGAAGAAACCGCGGCGGGAGATATCGATCTGCACACCGGCTCCGGCAACATTACCGTTCGCGGTATTCAAGGGGCGTTTCGCGCCGACGCCGGCAGCGGCGATATTACCGCCGAGGGCACGCAGAGTGGCGCGTGGGAAATCCGCACCGGCTCGGGCAATGTGCACGTGCGGTTGCCGGCGAATGCTGCCTTTGACGCCAACATCTCCACTAGTTCGGGCACGTTGGACATCGATGCACCGATCACGATGACCGTGCAGGGGCGCGTGCAGGAGTCGCACAAGCAGATCATCGGCAAGGTGCGCGGCGGCGGCCCGCTGCTCACCCTGCGTACAGGATCGGGCGACATTCACATCGAGTAGCAGTGGTCAGTGGCCAGTGATCAGTGGCCGGTGATCAGTGGCCAGTAAGCCACAGCGAGAACGCGGAGGGCTTTACTGGCCACTAGCCACTGATCACTGACTACTGATTCTCTATTACCTCCGTGCCTTGACTCCGCGGTTCCCAACCATTAGTTTCGACATTCTGGGAGAACTTCGTCTTCCCCGCGAGGAGAATCTTGGCCCACCGTCCGATCATCACTCTGACCACCGATTTCGGCAGCAACGACCACTTTGTCGGCACCATGAAGGGCGTAATTCTCGACATTGTGCCCGATGCGGAAATTGTCGATATCTGCCACGCCGTACAGGCCTTCGACGTGCTGGATGGCGCGCTCACCATTTCGCAGGCGTACTCCTACTTCCCGAGCCGCACGGTCCATGTAGTGGTCATCGATCCCGGCGTAGGCACGGCGCGGCGGCCGATCATCGCATCGAGCGACAAATATCATTTCGTTGCGCCCGACAACGGCGTGCTTTCCCTCGTCTACGCCCGCGAAGAGCGCATGCACGTGCGGCACATCACTTCCCAGCACTATTTTCTGCAGCCGGTCAGCAACACGTTCCATGCCCGTGACATTTTTTCTCCCGTGGCGGCGTGGCTGGCCAAAGAAGTCGACTCACAGAAGTTTGGAGACGAGGTGGAAGACTACGTGAAGTTCTCGGCGCCCAAGCCCAAGGCCGTGGATGCAAATCGCCTGCGTGGCGTGGTTCTGAAGGTCGACAAGTTCGGCAACCTCATCACCAACATCACGCCCCAAGACGCTCCTGCGCTTTTCGGAGCCGAAGTCAAAGACAAAGCATTCAAAATTGTGGTCGGAAGCCGCGAGATCACCGAAATCCGCAATTCCTATGCCGAGGGCGCTCCCGGAGAAGTGATCGGGCTCCTCGGAAGCATGGGCTTTCTGGAAATTGCCGCTAACCGTGGCGCTGCCGCCCAGTTGACCGGAGCCGGCAAGGGAGCCGATGTGACCATCGTCCTCGGCGGGGCTAATGCGGCGGGCAAGGGCGCATAAGGCAGTGGCTAGTGAGCAGTGGTCAGTAAAAAAAGAGTTATTGGCCGCCACCGATTTTACTGCCCACTGATCGCTGGCCACTGACCACTAGCTTTTCGGCTTGGGATGGGCGTATCGCTCCATCTCGCCCGTCCATTTCAGAAATCGCCAGAGACTGGTGCGCTCGCGCCAGAGAAATTCCCAGAACTCAAGAAAACCGATTTGCGTCATCTTGACGCCGCAGTAAGTCTCAATGCGCCACAGCAGATAGGGGCTGCGCCAAGGAGCCAGACGATGGCCTTTAGTGGCGTTCCAGAGAAAGCGGAGCGAATGGCGCATGGAAGCATGATACCCGATGCACCTGTCATCCCGAGCGAAGCGAGGGACCTTGGTTCTTGCCTGCACCACCAGCGTCGTCACCGCAGGCAAATACCAAGATCCCTCGCTTTGCTCGGGATGACAGTTCGTTGTGGGATATCGCAGGTCCCGCTAGTTCGGTCCATGTTAGAATCCTGACTCCGCAAGGAACTTCCTCTCATGTCCGACGCCGACGCCCGCCAGAAGGCCGAAGACCACTACTATGCCGCGCTCGACTTGATGGCGGATGGAAAGCTGGAAGAGGCGGTCGCGGCCTATCGCGAATCGCTCGCGGTCGATCCTTCTTTTACTGAATGCATGCATGGGCTGGCGCGCGCATTGCAGGATCTGCAGCGCTACGATGAGGCGATTGCAGTGGCGCAGAAGATTGCGGAATTGGATCCCGATGACGTGCTCGCCCACACCAGCTTGTCCGTGCTCTATCAAAAAAAAGGGATGATTCCAGAAGCTGAGGCCGAGGGCGCCAAGGCGCGGGTGTTGGGATGGAAGCAGCAGTTAAAGAAAAGCTAGTTGTCGGCCACAAGCTATGAGCTTCAAGCAAACAGTTCCTTTCGCACGAGGCTCGTAGCTCACAGCTCGCAGCTCACAACCCGTACTTCTTCATCAAATGCCGGAACGAGCGGTAGGAAATTCCGAGCAGGTCCGCGGCTTTGGTCTGCACGCCGTGGGAGCGGTCCAGAGCGCTTTGTAGCAGCGTGCGCTCGATGTTTGCCACGTAGCCTTCCATCCCCACACCTTCAGGAAGCACTGCGCCGGGAGCTATCTCGGACGTTCCTCCACCCACGCTGGCGGCTGCGGCCCGGGCTTTAGGCCGCTCCACGGGCAGCTCGACGTGCAATTCATCAGTCATCTCCAGAGCGACGGCGCGTTCGACCGTGTTTTCCAGTTGGCGGACGTTCCCCGGCCATTCGTAACCACACAGGGCGTCGAGCGATTCTTTGTTGACGCGCAGGATGCTTCGGTTGGCGGCAGCCGCATATTTCTTGAGGAAGTGATTGGCCAGGAGCGGGATGTCTTCGCGGCGCTCGCGCAAGTCCGGCACGCGGATCGGAATGACGTTCAGACGGTAGTAGAGATCTTCGCGAAACAGATTGTCGGCCACCGCCTTGTCGAGATCGCGGTTGGTGGCCGCGATCACGCGCACATCGATGGGGATTTCGCTGGTGCCGCCTACCGGCCGCACCGTGCGTTCCTGCAGCACGCGCAGCAATTTCACCTGCATGGCCAGCGTCATTTCGCTGATTTCGTCGAGAAAGATCGTGCCGCCGCCAGCCACTTCAAACAGCCCGCGCTTGTTCTGCGTGGCCCCGGTGAACGCACCCTTCAGGTAGCCGAAGAGTTCGCTCTCCAACAGAGTTTCCGGGAAGGCCCCACAGTTCACCGAAACGAACGGCTCGGTGGCGCGTGGCGAACAGATATGGACGGCGCGGGCTACCAGTTCTTTACCCGTGCCGCTTTCTCCGTGAATCAGGACCGTGCTGGCGGTCGAGGCCACGGTGCGTACGGTTTGTTTCAGCTTCTCCATCGCGGCGCTGGAGCCGATGATGTTGTCGAGGGAGTTGTGGGAGGCGGCGTCGCGGCGCAGGGCGAAGTTCTGTTTGCTCAGAACCAGTTTTTCGAGCACCCGGTTAATGGCCAGCTTGATTTCATCCACCAAGCCGGGACTTTTGCGAATGTAATCGGAAGCCCCTCCGGCCTTTACTGCTTCCACCGCGGCCTCGTAGTCGTCCACGGCAGTGATGAGGATGACCGGAGAGTCGGGCGAAACGCGATGGGCGTGGCGCAGCACTTCGATGCCGTCAATGTTCGGCATCTTGATATCGGTGATAATCAGATCGTAAAGATTGCCGTCAATCTTGTTCTTGGCCGCCTGGCCGGAATTTACAGTTTCGACGCGGTGACCGTCGCGGCGCAGAGCGATGTCGAGCATTTCGCAGATGGAGCGCTCATCGTCGCATACCAGAATATTAGCCACGCGACCTCCCTTCCGCCGCAGCCGCCACGAGTTGTGCGGGGGGAACTGCCGGCAACGGGGCCGCGGCGAATGCTTCATCCGCAGGAGCACTGGCCGCCGGTCTTTCTGCGTCAAGCCGCCTCAGCCTCAGGACGAACGTGGTTCCCTGCCCAGGCTTCGACCGTGCCCACACCTTGCCTTCGTGCGCCTGCACGATCTGATAGACCACCGCCAAACCAAGGCCTGTGCCGCCTTCAAAGTTCGATTGGAACGGCTCGAAGATCTTCTCTGTCTGTTGCGGCGTCATGCCGGTTCCGGTATCGGCAAAACTAATCTGCCAGTCGTCTCCCAGGCGCTCGATGGAAACTTTCAGCGTGCCGCCGTCGCGCATGGCGCGAACCGCGTTCTCGGCGATGTTCCAGAAAACCTGCTTGATTCTGTCTCCGTCGGCCAGGACCCACGCCTCGGGGGCTGCAAAGCGACATTCAATGCTGATGCCGGTACTTTCCGCGGTCATGCGGTGCCGCATGAGCGTGAGCGTGTCCTCCAGCAATCGCACCAGGTCCGCCTTGTCGAAGTGATACTGTTTGCCGCGCGAGTAAGCCAGAAAATCGGTGATGATCCCGTTCAGGCGCTGCGACTCTCGGGTCACGATCTCGAGCAGGCGCCGGTGTTCCTCGCTCATTTCGGGGATGCCGGAAAGCATGCTGACCGAACCGGCAATGGAGGTAAGGGGATTGCGAATCTCGTGGGCGATGGCCGCCGCCAGCCGGCCCACGGCGGCCAGGCGGTCCTGCATGCGGACTTCGCGCTCCAGTCGCCGAATATCGGTGAGGTCATCGAAGGCATAGACATAGCCCAGCGCACCGCGCTCTGGCACGTTCAAGGCTGCCACTCTTACTCGAACGGTCTTGCGAAAAGTCCCAGTCGTGTCGAAGCGAACTTCCGCGTGGTTCCGCGATTCTGCATTGGGCAACGGATCCAGAAATAACTGCGTAACTGGCTTTCCCAACAAATCGGCCGGTGTGCGCTCCAGAAGTTTTTGCGCGGCGCTGTTGACCAGCGTAATGCGTCCATCGAGGCCGGTGGTGATCAACCCACTGCTGATGGACTGAATAATGTTTTCGTGCAGCGCCTGCAGGTCCTCCAGCGCTCCGCTGGTGTCTTTCAGTTCCACCCTCGCCTCGCGCAGCTTGGCGACCAACTGGCCAGCCAGGTAGGCGACCGCGAGGAAGGCAAACAGGTTCACGAAAATGATTCCCTGCAGCGCCTTCAGCCCAGGATGGCTGGTGCAGTAGGACCGTACCACTCCGTAGTAGTTGAGTTCGAGCACCGTGCCGTAAAGAATAAACGCGAGCGCCGCGACCAGATGGGCCCACACCCGCGGCAGCAGGATGCCGGCCACGATGATGACCAGAGGATAGAGAAAGTTAAACGAGCTGTCCCAGCCTCCCGTTTCATGCACCACCAGGCTGACCAGCACCAGATCGGTCAGCACTTGCAGGGAGGCCTGCAGGCGGTGCTCGTGCCAAAAAGACAGCAGCACCACATAGAAGATCGAAACCGTATACCAGAGAAGGATGGTGCTGAGGAAAAGGCGCAGGGGCAGACGCGTGGGCGTCAATTCCACCACCGCCAGCTGGATTCCGAGCAGGAAGGTCAGGATCAGGATCCTTACTTTGACCAGCCAGGCCAGCCAATTCCGCTCGTCAAATGTCGATTGCATCGCTATCTCGGGTCTCAGGTCTTGGGTCTCAGGTGCCAGGTCTTAAGAGTTCGGCATCAGAGTGAGGCCTTCGGGTCTTAGGCCTAAGACTTAAGACCTAATGCCTAAGACCCAAGACCTGGTCCTTTCTACCCGGCCAACTTGGCAATCATGGCGAACAGCGGCATGTAGAGTGAAATCACGATGCCGCCGATGGTCACGCCGAGCATGCCGATGATGACGGGCTCCAGCATGGCCAGCATGTCGCGAGTGGCCGCGTCCACTTCTTCTTCGTAGAAGTCGGCAATTTTCTGCAACATGCTGTCCATCGCGCCGGTGGCTTCGCCGACTCCGATCATCTGGGTCACCATGTTGGGAAACACTCCGCATTCCCGCAGCGGATCCACGATGGTGCGCCCTTCTTCGATGGCTTTACGTACTTTCATCAGCGCTTCTTCCAGCACGGCGTTGCCCGAGGTCCTGGCGGTGATGGCCAAACCTTCCAGGATGGGTACGCCTGAAGTGATCAAAGTGCCCAGAGTGCGCGTAAACCGGCCCACCGCGATCTTCCGCAACAGGGACCCAATGACCGGCAGGTGAAGTAAAGCTTTGTCGAAGTAGTAACGCCCACGCGGGGTCTTGCGGATCTGCTTAAGGCCAAACACCAGGCCCACCCCAGACCCGATGATGACCCACCAGAAAGTCGCGATGAACGCGCTCAGCCCAATCACGATACGGGTGGGCAGAGGCAGCGCAACCCCCAATCCGGCAAAGAGATTGGCGAAGATCGGCACCACCCACTTGAGCAGGGCGCCGACAATCAGGCCAGCAATGCCTACGACGGCGACCGGGTAAATCAACGCCGACTTCACCGCCGATTTCAGGCGGACCGCCTTCTCCACGTAGGTCGCCAGGCGCTGCAGGATGATGTCGAGAATACCGCCGGTTTCACCCGCTTCGATCATGTTGGTGGTGAGGTCATCGAAAACTTTCGGGTATCCCCGCATCGCGTTGGCCAGCGTCGCGCCGCCTTCCACCGTAGTGCGGACGCCCGTCAGAGTCTTCTGAAACGCCTGGTTTTCCTGGTTGGCCGCCAGAATTTCCAGACACTGGACCAGCGGCAGGCCGGCGTCAATCATGACCGAGAACTGGCGAAAGAAGATCGCAATGTCCTTGACCTTAACTTTCCCCGTCCCGAAGGTGGGCATGGCAAACTCTTTGCCCTTTTCTCTGATCGCAGCGGGAGTGATACGCTCACGCCGTAATTGCTGCCCCAGCGTCTGCTTGTTTGGTGCCACGCGCTCCCCGGAAACCTTCTGTCCGGAGGCATCCTTGCCGGAAAATGTGAAAACTGGCATGGTTTTAGCCTCTCCTCAATGTCGTCGCTGATTCCTAAATTCCCGCGGCTCAATCAAGTCCTCCCGGCACATCGCGAGCCGCCGTTCCACGATGTCCCTTCCGCCTCTAGTGCTTGGAGGTTGCTGCCCCCTTCGCCATTACCGATCCCGCTGCAGTCGGCCGATTCAGCAGGCTGGCTCCGCGGTTAATCATTTCCTGCAGTTCGTCTTGATTACTGGAGCGCTGCAGAGCGGTTTCCAGCGAAATCTGCTTCTGGAAGTACGCCGTGGCCAGCGCCTGGTTGAAGGTTTGCATGCCGAACTTATCCTGTCCGGATTGCATCGCCGAATAAACCTGGTGAATCTTGTCTTCGCGGATCAGATTGCGCACCGCGGGGTTGGGGATCAGGATTTCCATGATCATCGAACGGCCCTTGCCGCTGATGGTTTGCAGCAGGCTTTGGCACATGATGCCTTCGAGCACCAGCGAAAGCTGGGCCCGAATCTGGGGCTGCTGGTGCGCCGGAAACACGTCGATGATGCGGTTGATGGTGGAAGTCGCCGAATTGGTGTGCAGCGTGCCGAAGGTCAAGTGACCGGTTTCGGCGATGCGCAGGGCCGACTCGATGGTTTCCAGGTCGCGCATTTCGCCGATCAGTACGACGTCTGGATCTTCACGAAGTGCGGCACGCAACGCATCCGAAAAACTCTTGGTATCGGCGTGCAGCTCGCGCTGGTTGACCACGCAATTCTTGTTCATGTGCACGAACTCGATCGGATCCTCGATCGTGAGGATGTGGTCGTGCCGCTCGCTGTTGATCTTGTCGATCATGGCTGCCAGCGTGGTGGACTTACCGGAGCCGGTTGGTCCCGTCACCAGCACCAGACCGCGCGGCTTGTCGCAGAGCTTGCTCACCACCGCGGGTAGACCAAGCTGGTTGAAAGACTTGATCTCAAAGGGAATCAGACGGAACACAGCCGCCGTGGCGCCGCGCTGGTTGAACACGTTGGCACGGAAACGGGCCAGCCCCTTCAACCCGAAAGAAAAGTCCAGTTCGAGGCTTTCTTCGAAGCGGTGCTTCTGGGAATCCGTCATGACGCTGTAGGCCAATTGCTTGGTCTCGGCCGGCGTCATCTGCGGAAGATCCAGCGGCACCAGGTGCCCGTGAACCCGGATCTGGGGCGGCGAATTGGTGGTGATGTGGAGATCGCTGCCATTCATCTCCAGCATTCTTTTCAGCAAATCACTTAACGACAGACCCATAATGAGTTCCTTCCGTTCCTGTTTCTTCTTCGTCGTTCGTCGTTCGTCGTTGGCCAACGACCAAGGACCAACGACTAACGACGGGTTTAGTGAATGGTTTCGCGGGCAACTTCTTCCAGAGTGGTGATGCCCTGCGCCACTTTGATCAGACCGCTGCGCCGGAGCGTGATCATGCCGCGCTCGATGGCTTTCTTTTTCAATTCGACCGCCGAAGCCCCCACCAGCACGAGTTCCCTAATTTCGTCGTCGACTTCCATGACCTCATACAAACCGCAACGGCCCTTATATCCCGTGTTGTTGCAAACGCCGCATCCCTTGCCTTTCTGGATCTTGATGGTCTTGGCCTCTTCGGGCGAGAATCCTTCCTCAATCAATGTCTGAACCGGAACTTCGACGGTCTCGGAGCATTCCTTGCAAATCCTTCGAATCAGGCGCTGGGCGCAGATCAGGTGAACCGAGGTGGCGACCAGGAAGGGCTCAATACCCATGTTCATCAAGCGCGTGATGGTCTCGGGCGCACCGTTCGTGTGCAGAGTAGATAGCACGAGGTGGCCCGTGAGAGCAGCCTTGATGGCGATTTCCGCCGTTTCGAAGTCGCGGATTTCGCCGACCAGAATGATGTTGGGATCCTGGCGCAGGAACGAGCGCAGGGCCGCGGCGAAGTTCAATCCTATCTGCTCCTTCATCTGCACCTGATTGACGCCGCCCAGCTGAAATTCAACCGGGTCTTCAGCCGTCATGATGTTGGTGTCGGGCTGGTTGAGCCGTGAGATGGAGGAATAAAGAGTGTTGGTTTTTCCTGATCCCGTGGGGCCCGTGACCAGCACCATGCCGTAGGGCTTGAGAATGGCTTTCTCGAACTTGACCAGAGATTCGGGCTCAAAGCCCAGCTTCGTCATATCGAGCCGCAGATTCTCTTTATCGAGCAAGCGCAGCACGATTTTTTCACCCCACAGCGTGGGTAGCGTGCTGACACGGAAGTCGAGCTGCTTTTTGCGGCCGCCGATATTCATCTTCAGCATGATGCGGCCGTCTTGCGGCAGCCGCTTCTCGCTGATGTCGAGCTTCGCCATGATTTTCAGGCGGGAGGTGATCGCGTCCTTCAGCTTCATGGGCGGCGACATGATCGACTGCAACACGCCATCTATACGGAAGCGCACACGAAATTCTTTTTCGTAGGGTTCGATGTGAATGTCGCTGGCCCCGCGCTTCACCGCATCGGTGAGCACCAGGTTCACCAGCTTGACTACCGGAGCTTCGTCCGCCGCTTTCTCCAGCTGCGACAGCTCCATCTCCGTCTCTTCCGCTTGCAATTCGATGTCACTCTCGTTCAGCTCCGACATCGACTGCATCACGGTTTCAAGGTCTTCTTCCTGCTTGCCCCCGTACGATTTATCGATTCCCGCGAGAATGGAGCTCTCCGACGCAACGACCGGCTCGATGTTGAAGCCGGTCATGAACTTGATATCGTCCATCGCAAAGACGTTGGTGGGATCGACCATCGCAATGGTCAGCGACGCACCTACGCGGCTGAGCGGAAGAATCTGGTAGCGCTTCGCAGTCTCGAAGGGAATCAGCTTGACCACGGCTGGATCAATTTCAAAATATGAAAGGTTGATGGCTGGGACGCCATACTGACGGGAGAGAAAATTCGTAACGTCTTCATCCGTGAGGAAGCCGAGCTTCACCAAGGCGGACCCCAGGCGGCAGTTCTGCTCCTTCTGCGCCTTAGTGGCTTGTTCCAACTGCTCCGGGGTAATGATCTTCTCTTTGACGAGAAGGTCACCCAGCCGTTGAGACATACGTCGATCTCCTATCCACGTAGTGGAACCATGCCTGGCAACGTCACCGGCATTTACACAAAGCGCTGCTTTTGCTTTGGGAGAAGAGCAGTGTCTTTGCGTTGACATAAATTGTCACCGCAAGTCGATTACCGTACCAGTTACCGTGGTACTTGGACTCATCGCCATACCCATGCTGCGACAGGAGGTACGCCGGAGTCCGCGCCAGATGAACTTTTTCCGCGGGATAAGCCGCGTCTTCGGCTGAGGTACATGCCCTTCGGTAAGGGGCGGGGCCACAGTCCCGGTGAGGCTGTGGGCTTCTTTGCGACCGGGTTACACTCAACGATGAGGGAGCCTTAACTTTGCTGGCGGACACCAGAGAACACGAGATTCGAACCTACTACCGCGCCTTATTCCGCGCGTGGGGACGACAGCATTGGTGGCCGGCGCAGTCGCGGTTCGAAGTCATCGTGGGCGCTTATCTGACGCAGAACACCGCGTGGACGAATGTGGAAAAGGCTTTGGCGAATCTTCGTGCGGCCCGACTGATCAGCGTAAACGGGATTCGCACGGTGCCTCTCGCTGAACTGGAGCGCCTGATTCGTCCCGCTGGATATTTCCGTCAGAAAGCCAGGCGGCTGAAGCTTTTCGTCGAGTTTCTGGATCGGCATTACCAAGGATCTTTGGCGAAATTATTTGCGCGGCCCACGTCGGAGCTTCGGGAAGAACTCCTCAATCTTAACGGGATCGGCCCTGAAACCGCCGATTCTATCCTGCTGTATGCCGGAAATCATCCCGTCTTTGTGGTGGATGCCTATACGCGACGCATTCTTGCCCGCCACGAGATCCTCGCCGAAAACGCGACTCATGAAGAGATTCGGGAGCTGTTTGAGCGGGCGCTGACGCCCTTGGCCGCGTCGCGTGCCCGATCTGGTGAACCTGGTACGTTGGCTGCGGGGTTTCGCGGCGCCGCGCATCCTCCGTCAGCGATGAGTTCGGCCAAGCGCACGGCCCTAGCGCAGATCTACAACGAAATGCACGGCCTGATCGTGGGCGTGGGAAAGAACTACTGCAGAAAATCACAGGCCCGGTGTGACGAATGCCCTTTACAGAAGTTCCTGCCTCGGGCCAACTAGAGCAGGCATTATGTCTCAAGTAATTGGCACCTGAATTCTTGCCGCATGCCCTGAAAAGGTTCGTTGAATAAGCATTGTTGTCGCTGTGCAATTCTCGCGGTTGCGATGGTTTCTGTCTGCGGCGCTCAATCGCTGCGGCAGCAGGCAGAAAACGCGGGCCTGCTCATCGGCACCGCCGTTCGCCCCTCACAACTCTCGGAGGCTGCCTACGCCTCCACGCTGGCTCGCGAGTTCAATATGGTGGAGGCGGAAGACGCGATGAAGTGGTGGGCGCTGCGGCCGGATGCAGCGACCTATGACTTTGGCCAGGGCGACGAAGTAGTTCGCTTCGCCCGGGCCCACCAAATGAAGGTCCGTGGCCATTGCCTGGTCTGGGGCCGCTACAATCCGGATTGGCTGACGCAAGGGCACTTCCCTGCCGAGCAACTGGCGCGACTTCTTCACGAACACATCGACCGGGTGATGAAGCATTACGCGGGCCAGGTTTTCGCCTGGGATGTGGTAAATGAAGCTCTGGATGAGAACGGAAATGTGCGCGATTCCATTTGGTACAACCAGCCCGGTATCGGTTTCGCGCAACAAGGGACGGCGTATCTCGAGCAGGTTTTCCGCTGGGCCCACGAAGCCGATCCTCACGCCTTGCTGTTCTACAACGAGGCGGAGGGCGAAGGAATGAATCGCAAGTCAGACGCGATCTATGCCGTGGTCAGGGACTTCAATCGGCGGGGCGTTCCCATCGATGGCGTGGGACTGCAGTTGCACATTCCCGTGCTCGATGCGGATGTCCGGGCGATCGCCGCAAATATTGCCCGGCTCACTGCGCTGGGCGTGCAGGTTCACATCACGGAACTGGATGTCTCCGTGCCGGTGGATTCTTACGGCCGGGCTGTTGCGGGCGACCTGACCCGCCAAGCCGAGGTTTATCGCGGCATCGTGCGGGCATGTTTGAACCATCCGGGCTGCACCGCAATTCAGACTTGGGGATTCACTGACAAATACTCGTGGATTGGTTCCCACTCGCGCGGCGCCCGCGGGCAGGCCCTACCCTTCGATCGAGCCTACCAGCCCAAGGCCGCCTACAGCGCGGTGTTTGAGGAACTCTCGGCAGGGCGTCATCCTTCCCATTGAATTAGGACCGCTCCTGGCGGCGAGGGAGGCATCTAAAGCGGCTGCGTCTGCAGCTATAATGACCTCGAGCGTGTTTCACCGCTGGCAGACTGCGTCTGACCCGCACTGGACCGCTGGATTCGCGTGCCCCAGAGCGTTCCAACTCGAGATGTTAAGCCTTTCAGCCGCAAGCAGTACATCATCCTGCTGGCCGTGGCGGTGTTTTTCCTGCTGGCTCTCCTGGTCTCACAGACCGCTTTCGATCTGACTCTCTTACGCCCCGGGAACAATCAGCAGATTGTGGTGTTCTATGCGCTGTCGTTATTGATCTCGCTGCTTTTTGTGGCTCTGACTTTCGTCCTGGCCCGCAACCTTCTGAAATTGTTTGCCGAACGCCGCCTGGGAGTCCTGGGCTCGAAGTTTCGTACGCGCATGGTAGTGGGAGCGCTGCTGCTGTCTTTCGTGCCGGTCATGGTGATGTACTGGTTCTCGTACGGTCTGATGAACCGCTCCATCGACAAGTGGTTCTCCACGCCAGTCGAGGAGGTCCGCTCCGACACTCACGCCATGGCGTCGCTGCTGGAGGAATACGCCGCACAGGACGCACGGGCGGAAGCGCTGTCCATCGCTTCCTCGGCCGATACCCACCGGAGTTTCTCCGGTCACGGGTTTTCTTCCGTGGTCAGCGAATTTCAAAAACATGAGATCACTCTACAGGGCGGATTCGCCCTGGCGGTGCAGGATGGCAACGCCGAAGCCAGCTTCAACGCACCCGCAGCCTGGCCGTTGCTGAAATCGAGACTTCCGCTGGCCGAAGCGGCCGCCGCCCAACCCGCGCGTTTCACCTGGGACCAGACGGAATATACGTTGGGCAGCGCCCGGGTTGGAAACGATGGCCTGATCCTGGTGGCGATCCCGCTTCCGAGGGCATTTTCCCAAACCGTGAAGCACGTGCAGGAAAGCCAGCAGCGCTACTTCGAACTGGCTCATGAACGCCGGCTGGTACGCCGCACTTACATGGGCCTGCTTTTGCTGCTCACCATGATGGTGCTGTTCGTGACCACGTGGCTGGCGCTGTTTCTCTCCAAATTGGTGACGCGTCCGCTGGCTGCGCTGGCCGAGGCGACACAGGAGATCTCCCGCGGACGTTTGGATTACCGCATCGACGTGAGCGCCGCCGATGAAATTGGGGACCTGGTTCGCTCCTTCAACCGCATGGCCGAGGAGCTGGAGGCCAGCCGGCGCCAGATCGAAACGTCCAGCCGGGATGCCAGCGCCGCCAATGCCGAACTCGACCAGCGCCGCCGCCAGATGGAGACCATCCTCGAGAGCATTCCGACCGGAGTGCTGTCGCTCGATGCCACCCGCTGCGTCACTCACGCCAATCAGGCTCTGCTGCGCATGTTCCACCCCGAAGGCTTTGCGGATGGAGAGCACATGCTGCGCGGGGCGCGCCTGGCGGACGTGTTTCCCCAGGAAGTGCTCCAGGACTTGGAACCGTTGCTGCGCCGCGCCGATCGTATGGGGATGACCACCAGCCAGATGGAGATGCCGCTGCAGCGTGCTTCCCTGAACGTCGCGGTCACGGTAGCAACTCTGCGCCATCAGGACGAGCGCTCGGGATACGTACTCGTGTTCGAAGACCTCTCTGATCTTTTGAAAGCTCAGAAGCAGGCTGCCTGGCGTGAGGTGGCGCGCCGCGTGGCGCATGAGATCAAAAACCCGCTTACCCCCATCGCACTTTCCGCGGAACGGATCCAGCGCCACCTGGAGCGCGGTGCACCCCCGGACAAAGCATCTTTGGAGATCGTTCGTTCCTGCGCCCAGACGATTGCAAGCGCGGTCGAAACCGTGCGCCTCCTGGTGGACGAGTTCTCGACCCTGGCGCGCTTCCCCGCATCCAATCCGCAACCCGCGAATATCAACGAAATCATCGAGAGCGCGCTCTCCATGTTCAACGGCAGGCTGGACGGCATCACACTGCACAAATCGCTCGCCCTGGATCTGCCCAAAGTGATGGCCGACGCAGAGGCCATGAAAAGGGCGGTCGCCAACCTGGTGGACAATGCTGCCGAGGCGATGCAGGGTTCTCTGCTGAGCGAGATTCAGATTTCAACCGCACTGGTAGCCAGCCGCGATGCCGTCGAAATCACCGTCGCCGATACCGGCCACGGCGTGACCAGCGAACTGAAGGAAAAACTGTTTCTGCCGTATTTCTCCACCCGAAAACGTGGAACCGGTCTCGGTCTGGCGATCGTGAGCCGTGTCATCGAAGAGCATCATGGCTCCATCCGGGTGGAAGAAAACCATCCGGTGGGAGCGCGTTTCATCGTAGAGTTGCCGGTCGTTCCCGAACCCGCGCTGGCTAGCGCGACAGCTCAACATGCATAAAATTCTCGTGGTGGACGACGAAACCGGCATTCGCGAATCGCTCGCGGGAGTGCTGGCCGATGAGGGCTACGAAGCCGCCTCGGTAGAAAGCGGTGAAGAGTGCCTCAAACTACTGCGGCGCGAACACAGCTACGAAGTCGTGCTGCTGGATATCTGGCTGCCCGGCATCGATGGCCTGGAGACGCTGGAGAAGATCCGCGAACTCGACAACCCGCCAGAAGTGATCATGATTTCCGGCCACGGCACCATCGAAACCGCCGTGCGCGCCACCAAACTCGGCGCTTATGACTTCCTGGAAAAACCACTCTCCATCGACAAGACGCTGATCCTGGTCAAAAACGCGATCGAGTCCAAGAAACTGCGTCACGAAAATGTCGATCTGAAGAAACAGCTTCTCGCCAAGAGCGTCATCGTGGGCGACAGCATCCCAATGAAGGCCCTGCGGCAGCAGATTGGCCTGATGGCGCCCACCAACGGCCGCGTGCTGATCTACGGCGAGTCGGGCACGGGGAAGGAACTGGTGGCCCACGCGATCCATGCGCAGAGCCTGCGTAAGGACGAAACTTTTGTCGAGGTCAACTGCGCGGCGATTCCTGAAGACCTCATCGAAAGCGAGTTGTTCGGCCACTATAAAGGATCGTTTCCAGGAGCAGTCGCCGATAAAGAAGGTAAGTTTCAAAAAGCCAGCCGAGGAACGCTGTTTCTGGATGAAGTGGGCGACATGAGCCTGAAGACGCAGTCGAAAGTGCTGCGCACGCTGGAAGAGCAGCGCGTGGCCCCGCTGGGCAGCGACGAAACCATCGTCGTGGACGCACGCATCATCGCTTCCACCAACAAGGATCTGGAAGAGGAAATCTCCAAAGGAAATTTCCGCGAAGACCTGTTCTACCGGCTGAACGTAATCCCGTTCTTCGTGCCTCCGTTGCGCGACCGCAAAGAAGACATTCCCCTGTTCGCGCGGCACTTTCTGAAAGACCTCGCCGCGACCTATGGGCGGCGACCCCGTGAGATTACCGATGACGCCGTCGAGGCCTTGATGCGCTATTCCTGGCCGGGCAACGTGCGCGAGTTGCGCAATGTGATCGAGCGGATCGTGATCATGAATCCCATGACCACACGATTCGACCGCAAGCATCTGCCTCCGCTGGTCTATCGCGACGGCCACCGGCGCGCGGCCAAGAGTGAATTCTCCACCCTGCACCAGGCTCGGGACGCCTACGAACGGGATTTTATTCTCAAGAAGCTCGACGAGAACCACGGCAATGTGACCCGCGCCGCCGAGGTGCTGGGCCTGGAACGCAGCCATCTCTATCGCAAGATGAAAACGTTGGGAATCGCGGCGAAAGAGTAGGTTGCCGGCAACCGGTGGTGGTGCAGCTTTGTGGCGTCATCCTGAGCGGAGCCGATTTTCAGGCGGAGCGAAGGATCTCCCGCGCCACGCGTGCGTTTGTCCACGGGAGATCCTTCACGCGGCTGAAGTACGCCGCGTTTCGGGATGACGGCCTCGTAGGGACAATGAATTCAAACTGAGCCACAACCGGCAGCCCTAGCAGGCTGCTGAAAAAGTGATCGGCAGCGAGTTTTTCTTTCTGTTTCTCATTTTGGTCGGTGTTGATGTGGATTTCTGAACCGTTTTTCGTTTACTTCATGCCCTGTGAGACACACGTCGGCTCCGACTTACGCCAGGGGAACTGCGGCGGCCAGGTTACGCATGCGCACCAGATTGTAGGCGGCGCAGGCCAGAGTAAATATCCAGTGCACTTTGCTCACCCCGCGATGCCGCACCTTCCGCATCAGCGCGACGGTCTTCAGCCAGCCGAAACATTCTTCGATCCGCTTCCTCTTCTTCTGGCTGATGGCGTAACCCGAGTGCCGCGTCGTGCGGCCGTCAATCGCGCTGCCTCCGCGTCGTCCCAGGTTCTGCGCCACGTGCGGCGTTACGCGCAGGTTGCGGCACTCCTCCACGAACCCGAACGTGTCGAAACCTTTGTCGCCGCCTACCGTCAGCGGTTGAGTGCCGGGAAGTCTCTCCATCATGACCAGCGCTGCATCGCGTTCGGCCGTCCCGTTCGCCTGGAAAACTTCCGCGTCCACGATCAGGCCATTGCGATTCTCCACCAACAGATTCCCGTTGTAACTCAACTTCGATTCCTTGCCCTGGCTTTTGCGCGCCAGCAGAGCATCCGGATCGGTCTTGGATGCATGAGTTTCGTTCGAGCGCTTCTGCCCGTGAAAGTTCACCGTGGGATTGCCAGGATCGTCCGGCGGTGGTGTCGGCTTGCCCTCTTTGGGTTGAAAACTCTTCAGACTCGCCCAGGCTTCCAGCAGCGTACCGTCCACCGTGAAATGTTCGTCCGAAGTCAGACCTTTCCCCCGCGCTTGCTCGACCACCCGCGACAAAAACTCTTTGGCCACGTCCGCCTCCAACAAACGGTCGCGGTTCTTGGTGAAGCTGGTCGCGTCCCAGACTTCGTCGTCCGCATTCAACCCCACAAACCAGCGGAACAGCAGGTTGTAATCCATTTCTTCCATCAACAATCGCTCGCTGCGGATCGAGTACAGCATCTGCAGCAACTGCGCCCGCAACAGCTTCTCCGGCGCAATCGACGGCCGGCCGACCTTGGCGTACATGCTGTCGAACCGCCGCGAAAGTTGCACAAGTACTTCGTCCACCATGCCCCGGATCGCACGCAGCGGATGATCCTTCCGCACTCGCGCTTCCGGCGACAAATAACTGAACATATGATTCTGCTGCTGATCCTCTCCTCGCATGTCTTCTCGTATCACAAGAGGCTGTGCATTGGGAGTAGTTTTTCAGCAGCCTGCTAGAGCTTCACCATGTGAATTTCCGTGCCGTTCTTTCGGAACTCCACTTTGTCCATGAGTTGGTTGATGAGAAAAATCCCGCGCCCGTGATTGGAGTAGACGTTCTCTCCCACCGTGCAACTAGGGATGGCCTCAGGGCTGAAGCCCGTGCCCGGATCCCGCACCACAATCAGAATGCCGCGCTCTTCGTCGCTGCTCACCACGCACTCCACCGTCTTGGTGGGATCTTCTTTAGCACCGTGAATGACCGCATTGGCCAGCGCTTCCTGCAGCGATAGCTCGATCGCGTCTTCCTTGCCATCAATGTCCTTCATCTGACGAACCACCGCCATCACTTCCTGGACGACCGGATCCACCGCTTTGCGGTCGGCGGCCAGCGTCACCCGCAAAATCAGATGCAACTTGTTTGGATCAAAATCTTTCTCGGGAAAAGGTTGCTCTGGAGAATCCGCCGATGGCATGGTTTGGCTCGTGGTCTGCGACTCAGCCTGAATGTTCATTGATTCTAGCTGTGAAACGGCATTCCGACAATCTCCAGGCGGCATATGACGACTGCGGCTGAGCGGCGGAAACCGGCGCGGCTGGCCCGAATCCGGCCCATCGTTCCACTTAGGTAGGGCTCAGTTTCAATTCGTTCTCCAACGAGGCCGTCATCCCGAAACGCGGCGCACTTCAGCCGCGTGAGGGATCTCCTTACATACGGCCCGCGGGAGATCCTTCGTTCCGCTGAAAAACGGCTTCACTCGGATGACTCCGAACCATAGGCCGAAAAATTCAACTTGGGCCACCACCTCCGTTTATCGTCCCTTTTCTTTGCCGCCGGTTCGTGCTTGGGTTTGCGGTTCGGCTTGCCCGTCCGTCAGATGCTCTAACTGCCTTCTCCAGTCGAGTTCCTCCACAAATCCACGCGATTCGCGCCAGTTGGGCTGAACCTTGACGTAAAGCTCGAGAAAGACTTTCGTCCCCATCATGCGCTCGATCTGCAGGCGCGCCGACGTGCCGATGCGCTTCAGCATCTGTCCTTTCTTGCCGATCAGGATGCCCTTCTGGCCTTCGCGCTCGCAGTAGATGGTGGCGGAGATGCGCGTCAATCTGGCGCCTTCTTCGAAGCTGTCCACGATTACAGTGGTGGCGTAAGGAAGTTCTTCTTCAGTCTCCAGCAGCACGCGCTCGCGAATAATCTCCGCAGCCATGAAACGCGCCGGCTGGTCGGTGACCTGATCTTCTGGAAAGTAAGGCGGTCCGGCCGGAAGCGCTGCCGTCACTTCCTTCAGCAGGATGTCGAGTCCATCGCGTTTCAGCGCGGAGATTGGGATGATCGCCTCGAATGGATGCAGCTTCTTATACTCCTCAATCAAAGGCAGCAGCTTGTCCTTGCCGCCTCGCAGCAGGTCGACTTTGTTAAGGACGAGGCAAACTTTCGTCGACGAGTGCTTCAGCATCTGGATGGCGAATTCATCGCGCGGATCCAGCTTGCGGGTAGCGTCCATAATCAGCAGGACAACGTCACAGCCTTCCAAAGCCTCCCGGACTTCGACCATCATCTTGCGACCTAGGGAACTGTCCGGTCTGTGCACGCCCGGAGTGTCGATGAGGACGATCTGCGCGGCGTCCTGGCCTTTGCCTTTGTGCAGGTTGACGATACCCTGGATTCGGTTGCGGGTGGTTTGTGGTTTGGGCGAGATGATGGCGAGTTTTTCGCCCACAAGCGCATTGAGCAGCGTGGACTTGCCAGCGTTAGGGCGGCCGAGAATGCAAACAAAGCCGGAGCGGAAGGGCATAAGAAAGCTGCGAGCTACGAGCTTCGAGCGAATGCAGAATTCATCTCATCTACAGTATTTCACGAACGACAAAATCGAAATTGCTTAAAGGGGTAAAAGTAAACAGATCGGCTCGTAGCTCGCAGCTCGAGGCTTTTTTCATATCAGCTTCAACTGCCGCGGCTGCACTGCGGTGATTCTCACGCGCTCCACCTTGCGGTCGGTCGACTCGAGCACTTCGAAGCGCAGTCCGTCGTCATCCACCGTTTCACCACGCTGCGGGATATGCCCCGCCAATTCACTCACCAGACCCGCTACGGTGGCCGATTCCCTGCCCTCCGGCTTGGACCCGAACAGTTCGGCGAGGCGGTCCACATCCATTCTCCCGGAAACGATGTAGGACTGCTCATTCTCTCTGACGATTTCCGGCTTCTCGTGCTCGTCGCGGATTTCACCGACGATCTCTTCCACTAAGTCTTCGATCGTCACCAGCCCGGCCACGCCGCCATATTCATCGACCACGATGGCCATTCGTATGTTGTTTTTTTGCATCTCGCGCAGCAGATCGCTGCCCAACTTGCTCTCGGGCACAAAATAAACGTCGCGCCGCATGAGCGTCTCGAGAGTGCGCGTAGAGGCCTCGCTGTCGGGCACTTGCAGCACGTCCTGCGCGTACACAATGCCTTTGATGTTGTGGATGCTTTCCGCATACACCGGAACCCGCGAGTAATGCTTCGTGCGCAGCATGTCGATGAATTGCTCGACCGTGGTTTCCTGCGGCACGGCGAACATATCCGGACGCGGTTTCATGGCCTCTCGCACGGTCTTGCCGCTGAATTCCACCGCGGACTGAATCAGGTCGCGGTCTCCCTCCTGGATGATCCCTTCTTCCTGGCCAGCCTCGATCAACGCATCCACGGCCTCGGCAGCGGTCTCCGGTTGCTCGCGTGTGTTTTGGCGGGTGAGTGATGCCACCGATTGCAGGAATCCCAGGACGATCGTCACGGGCAGCACCAGGTAAATCAGCATTCTAAGAAGCCACGTCCAGCGAATGAGCCAGGTTCCGTTGGTGCGTGAGAAAAAAACAAATGGCAGAAATTGGTTGAACACAATGATGATCACAATCAAGCTGAGCGCGGCCTGCAGGATCTCGTAGATGCTCCAGCGCTGGTCGCTGAAAAGTGCGAAGCCCACCAGCAAGGCGATGGTCGCCGTGGTCAACTGCTTCAGCACCGCCATGGAGAGCGACGCCCGGGGACGGCTCACGTGCAGTCCGGGTTCAACCTCCTGCTCGAAGACGTCGATGTTGTCCTGAAATTCGCGCGAAAGAAATTTGCCGATTTCCTGGTAGACGCGGTCCACATAGGAAGCCAGCGCCAGCAGGCCCAGCAGGGGAATCAGCGCGAGTGCTACGGTCCAATTCATGCGCTTCTCCGGCGCGCAGCCGACGGGCGAACTCGGCGTTGCGGGCGCTGGTTGCGGCCCGCCGTTTTCGCGAAACTCGGCTCCACCCGTTCGATCAGGCCCACCTCCAACTTCAGTTGCCTCCGCAACCGGCCCTCTTTGCGCGCCATCTCACCGTGATCGCTGTCATGATCGAAGCCTGCCAAATGCAAAATGCCATGCAACACCAGAATCTTCACTTCATCCCCAACGGAATGACCGAGGCGCCTGGCGTTCTCCCGCGCGATGTCGGCGGAAATCGCCACCTCGCCAGCAACGCGCCTGGCTCGTCGGTTCACAGCCGGCGGCGAAGGAAACGACAAGACGTCTGTGGCCTTGTCTGCGCCCCGGAATTGCCGGTTCAAAGACCGTAACTCGGCGCTATTTGTGACCAATACGTTCACCCTGTCACCCAAACGCGCTGCGCGCCTCGCCCGCAATACAAAGCGTCCGAGTGCCGATGGGCTGAGCCCCGCGATCCTTTTCCGAAGAATAACCAACTTGCTCCCGATGCTCTTTCTAAATGAACTCCTCGCAAAACAAATTAGGAGGACTCGATTTCGGCCCTCCCGTCCGCCTGCGATTCTATTCTCCCGATGCTTCTCTGGACTTCTCCGTTGCGTTCGCCGTCTCCTGGTTCTTTATTTCAACGCCCTTCGCTTCCGCGCTCTTCCCGCTCGCCAGCAGCAGCATCTGTTGCTCGGCGACTTGCGTCTTGTGCTCGTCATAAGCCCGGATGATGCGCTGCACCAGATGATGCCGCACGACATCGGACTCGTCGAAATGAACGAAGGTCAAGCCTTCTACGCGTTTCAGGATGTCGATCGCTTCCAGCAGTCCGCTGCGGCGCGCGTTGGGCAAATCGATCTGCGTGATGTCTCCCGTAATCACCGCCTTGGAGTTGAATCCGAGACGGGTGACGAACATCTTCATTTGTTCCGAAGTCGTGTTCTGCGCCTCGTCGAGAATCACGAATGAATCGTTCAACGTGCGCCCGCGCATGAATGCGATGGGCGCAATCTCGATGACATTCTTCTCCAGATAGCGGTCTACCTTTTCCGGATCGAGCATGTCATAGAGCGCGTCGTACAGCGGACGCAGATAAGGATCGATTTTGTCCTGCAGCGTGCCCGGCAAAAAGCCCAGCCGCTCTCCCGCTTCCACCGCCGGACGCGCCAGGATGATGCGGTTCACGCGCTTCGCCAGCAGCGCGGAAATTGCCATGGCAACGGCGAGATACGTCTTGCCCGTCCCGGCCGGGCCAATCCCGAAGACCATGTCATGCTTCTCGATGGCCTCGATATAGCGCCGCTGATTCACGCTTTTCGGCTGCACCATGCGACGCCCGAGCGAGCGCTGCCGGCCCGCGTCGGCCAGGCCGCGCAAGGTCGCGCTGGAATCGGCGGTCAGGACGCGCAACATGCTGTTCAGATCGCCGTTGTTGAAGCTGTATCCGGAGCGCTGCAGACTCTCGTAGTCGGCAAACACCTGCTCGGCGCGGGCCACGTCGCGCGCCGCACCCTCCAGTTCAATGGCGTTTGAGCGCAGGTCAATGGTGACGTTCAGGCCGTCTTCCAGCACGCGCACATTCTCGTCGCGCGTACCGAACAGGGTCTCGATGTTGGGGCTAATCCCGATGCTTTTCTTCATTCAGTCTCTTTGACGAACCATGTAGGGACACGTCTGGGAACACTTACACCTCAGCCACTTCGCAGACAAAACAGGATTATGCTTCGAGACGGGACCAGCCGGGATGCTCATGCCCAGAGGGCAAGTCACTACCATTGAGTAAAGCGTACCCCGCGCCGGGTTGGGAGTCAATGGTGGTCTGGACGGCACCAATTTCCGCGCCGCAATATCCTTTGGCTGCCGCCGAAACTCGATCCAGGTCGAACTCCACGGGATTTATGAAGCGAATCCGCATGCTTCGCTCAAGAGGACAGTGCGGCAATGATCCGGCATCCACCTAGCTCGGCAAAGAGTATCCATCGCTGGCGCGCGGCAGCGGCATCTTCCTGTATACGTTGGCGAAGCGAACCCGGAACAGCCAGAAGATCATCAATAGCAGCGGCAGGAAGGCTGGGACAAAAAGAAAGTTCTTGTTGCGCATGAAGGCGGGGAGCACTTGTTGCTGTCCCAGGAAGAAAGAGCCGGTAGCGAAGAAGAAGGCGAAACACATGCGCCAAAGATGCCGCGTGATGCGCTCGACGCCGGAGACGCCGCCGCGAACCAGCATGCGTATGTCCCCGGCGGCCGAGAGTAGGGCCAGCGAGCTGAAGGTAAAGTACAAGCCGGCGGGAGCTCCTTCCTTTAGTCCAGTGGGGCTATGCGCCGCTTGCAGCCCGAAGGTAACGAGGACGGTTCCGACTGCCAGTGCAAACAGCAGCGCAGCCCAATCGAGTACGCGGTCTCCCCGGCTTTGCGCCGCGCAGTCGCCCACGCCGTTCCCACCAGATAAATGGTCAGAACGCCGCCGAGAATGTTTCCAGTTTGGTGCTTCATGAAAGCCAGACAGGTCGCGCTCACGCCCATGTTCAGGATGGCGATGACGAATATATTTCCGGCCACGCGATGCCCGCGGGAGCCTTTGCGGAAAGACATGGCGACGGTGCCCGATAGCAAGCCTGAGATCCCGGCGCAGATGTGGAAAATCAATAGAGGCAGCCGCATGGTGGCGAACTCCTTTATCTAGAAGGAATGACTGACCTTCAAATGACTGATCTTCAGTTGTTTGGGACAGCGGGGGCCGCGGGGACTGCCTGATTCCGCTGCGCAGTTCCGCAGTACGGACAATAGACATCGTCTCCCCCAACCGCGCGCTGGCACTGCGAACAGATCGGGCTCAGTTTATGGCTGCAGCGCGGACAGAAGCTGAAGCCCGGCTCGATTTCGGCGGCGCATTGCGGACAGTGGGCGGTGATCGGTTTGCGCAGCACAAAATAAAGCAGGATGCCCAGCCCGTTGGGGACAAAGATGGCAACCAGCGTCCACAGCAGTCGGCTCATGTTGCGGCGGCCGGCGTCCTGATTGACGTAACCGATCAGCACGGAGTAGAGGCCGAGCAGCGTTCCACAAATGACGCCCAGCAGGCATCGAAGCGGCAGCCGGGGCGCTTTCGGATCCAGGCCGATCACAGTCACAAAGAGCACGGTGATCGTCACGAAGACCGCGGCGAATAAGTAGTAAGCCCACGGCGCAAGGATGCGGATCTCGCCTTTGGATCGCGTGGAAATTTGCTTGGTGTATGTCATCTTAAGTCTCCGTACTCCATACTGCGTCCTGCTAAGAATCTTTTCTGAAAATCAGCCCCGGTAAGAACCTGTGTGATTCGCCAGGTGATGATCGTTCTCCTTGACCAGCAGCAGAGCTGCCACCAGCGCCGGCATCACGCAGAAGACCAGGAAACCTACTTGCCACACCAACGGCGCCAGCTGCGCTCGCGCGCCCAACCATTCAAAGCCGAGCCACAGAGCAACCGCGCTGAGCCCCGCGCCCAGGGTCACGGCCGTACAACTCACCGTGACCAGCCACAAGCGTTCGCGCTGGCGCTGCAATTCCAGAGCGCGGCGCCGCAGTCTTATCTGCGTGGTCGAGACCAGACTCCGCTCGGCCGCGATCGAGATGGCACGCAAGCCACGAATCGTTTCGCTGGCGTTCTCGGCGAAGGCACGGCATGGGGCACAGGTTTCCAGGTGCGCCGCCAACCACGCGTTCGACGACATAGGATCGCCTCCGGAAACCTCTTCGGGACCGGATAACGCAATCAGTTTCCGCGCCCGCTCGTGCGCATCATTATTTGTAGTGCGGTTCACAGTTGCGCTCCTTTGAGCCACGGTTCGAGCCCGCTCAGACCGCGGTAGATTCTGGATTTCACCGTTCCTAACGGCACGCGCGCCACGCTCGCGATTTCATCCAGCGACATGCCCTCCTGAAATCGCAGCACCAGCGCTTCCCTGTATTCCGCTGGGAGATGTTGCATCCCGGCCGCGATGCGCTCGTTCTGCTCGCGCTGCACCGTCCGATCAAACGCCGAGGCCTGTCCAGTCGCCGGCACATCAAAGGGCACAGCATCTTCCTCGTTACTCATCAGACCGTCAAGGCTGGCCGGCTGTTTGCGGCGCATAGTATCGATTGCCAGGTTGCGCGCCACCGCGAACAGCCAGGTGCTGAACGCGTACTTATCGTTGAACTGGTGACCGCGTTCCAGCACGTGGATCCAGGTTTCCTGGAACAAGTCTTCCGCCAACTCGCGGCGTCCGGTCAAGGACACGAGATAGCGCAGCAACCGGTGCTGGTATTGCTCGATCAGGCGGTCGAGCAGGTCGGGATCTCGTCGTCGCAGTCCACGCGCAATCTCGGTGCTCTCTCGTGCCATCGCACTCTCGAAATAGAAGGCAGCCGCGTTCATACTACTGATACATACGCAGGCGGGGGCAGAAAAGACGCATAGCGGCGAGAAGAGGGCTGCAACCGTTCTAAACTATTGAAACGAGGCTGGATAAAACCGGGGACGGCTTTCGCCGTCCCCGCTTGCAGCGCTGGGGGTGGAACAAACTTTTCAAGTGTCCGGGCGGCTCACGCCGCGCCGGACACCGCTTTGGGGGAGGGACCTCGTATCCGGAGATTGCCCGCTCCGGAATATTTTTGGACCGCAACCAGGCTAGTAACGCGCCTGTTTGACCCAGAGACGAACCTGCTCTTCCACGGAAAAGCGGTTGGCGGGCGTGCCCGCAAACTTGGACTCGAGTGAAAACGCGTGCGCTTCCAGTGGCACCGAGAAATGCAGCTTGGTGTTCAGAAAGCTGCGCACAAAAAGATCGGTGTAGCGTTCGAGTCCCAGTACTTCAAACTGCACGGCGTGCACCAGGCCGTGAAACAGGCTGCGCTCCGTGACTTTCTCGTTGAAGACCACCACGTCAAGAAAGGTGAGGGAGTGCATGTGCGTCCACTCGGGCAGGTTCACGAAACCCAGCGCTCTGGCTTCCTCATAAAAAGGCGGGTTGGAGACGCGTGCGCCGTCGAGTTCGACAATCCTTATGCGATCGAGCAGGGCGGCCGAGAAATACGGCCACATGAGAGCTTTCTGACGGTTGGTCAGCGGCGCCGCGGCGGCAAAGTAATGCTCGCGCTGCTCGCGCAGATAAGAAGAAATCTGTTCGACGGCTTCGGCGATGCGTTTTTCGCTGAGCCGCGTCAGCGGCTCGGTCGCAGCCTCGGCGTTGGGAATTTTCTTTTCGATGGACGAATAATATTCGCTGAGCGCAGTCGCCGCCTGTACCGACTTGCGCAGAATGTCGCGCTGGCCGAAACGGGCCAAATCATCGGTAGAAAAACGAAGCCGCAACTGATGGGTTGCGCAATGAGCGCTGAGCAGTTCGAGCTGGGCATGCTGCAGCTCGGCATTCATCTGGGCAATGGAGATTCGATCGTCGGGATTTTCCCACGAGTACATCTGACAACTCCTGTAACCTTGGATACCGCGGAGGGGGCCCAATTACTCATAATTTATACAACGTTATGTTCACGATGTCAACATAATAATTACCGAATTATACGGGGAAAATCGTTTTAATAATGACGCACTTATCCCTTGTGCAGTGTTATGTTTACGGTGTATACATAATAAGCGAAGGCTGAGTTTGGTGGAGGAACCCACGTGCCACGGCGACCGGACCCTGACCTGGAAGGCAAAATCCTGAATGCAGCGCAGAGGTTGTGGAAAAAGGGAGGGGAGACGGCGCTGACCATGCGGAGGGTGGCGCAGGCGGCCGGGACCAACACGCCGGCGGTGTACCGGCGCTTTCGGGACCGGGAGGACATTCTGCGGGCGCTGCTGCAGCGCATCCGGCTGGAGATTGCGGCCGAACTGGCAGGCATTTCCTCTCCGGAAGAGGGTTGCGAGCGGTATCTGGATTACGCGCTGAGCCATCCTCGCGAGTACGAACTGTTTTTCCAGAAGGAATACGAACTGTTTCATTCAGCCCGTTCTCTGCGCGCCGGAATCAAGCTTACGAAGCGTCCGGTCCTGGACATCATGAGACTAAAGGTGACGGAGAAGCTGGGCGGATCACCCGACGATCACGACCGGCTGCTGGTGGCGCTGCGGATGCTGGTGCATGGCGCGGCGATGTTGCTGATCGCAAAGGCCATCCTGCCCAAGGATGTCGAAGAGGCGCGTACGGTTTTCACGGAGTCGGTGGCGACGCTGCTGCGCACGGCTGACGGGGCGTGAGGACGAGAGGTCGCGCGGCTGGCCGGGGCGCGACGCTCCGCGGTGCGGCGTCGGAAAAACCACGACTTGCCTTCAGCCACGACAGGACCCCGGTGAGTTGTCGCATACTTGGAAGCCAGGGTATCGGCGGAGGAACCATTTTTCGCGATGAAAATCCTGTTGGTGGAGGACAGCAAGTTTCTGCGCGTGGCGACGGAGCGGGCGCTGACGAAGGCGGGATACGAAGTGGTCTGCGCCGGGGACGGGGAAGAAGCGTTGCGGCTGGCGCGCGAGCATTTGCCAGCGCTGGTGCTGCTGGACATTATGCTGCCCAAGGTGAGCGGGCCGGATGTGCTGAAGGCGTTGAAGAAAGATCCGGCGACGGCCGGGATTGCGGTGACGGTGCTGACCAGTCTGTCGCAGAAGAACGCGAAGGCGTTGGAGAAAGACGGAGCGGCGTGGTTCTTCGAGAAGTCGGATCTGATGCTGGGAGCGGGGCCGGGCTCGCTGGTGACGGCGGTGCAGAAGATATTGGGCAGCGGGAAGTGAAGCAACGGAGGGGCGAGCTTCGCGTGCGGAAAAGCGTGAGGCGGGATCTGTGGTGGTCACCCTTCGAAAAACGCGAAGGGTGAGGCAGCCTCAGTATCATGGTGCCGACAAAAATCAAAGTCGGACGTGCGGACAAGTGCTCTGCTTACCGCCTTTCTCCAGAAGAAATCACAGGTAGGTCAGCCACCAATCGTGCCGACGCTGTTTGAGGCGTGCAAACCAAAGGCATGCCGGGTAGAGGAGCAGCAATATCACAACCCACACCACATAGACCGCCCAAAGCGGGAACCCGTAATCAACCGGAAAAAGTTCACTTGGGCTTCCCATCGAGGGCGGCGCAATCAGCAGGAATGACTTTGCTCCGAGAGCACCGTAAGACCGTGCGACGCTTGATGACCCCACGGGACGGGATCGCCATAGATATTAACGGCGCGCACCACCAGGAATGCTGCAGCCAGGGCCACCCCCAAACGCACCAGAAAACGGCGGCGGCGACCAGTATCCCAATCAAACACCACACCCAGGCAATAGCCGCCAGCCATCACGCCGATCCAAGGCAACACCGGATATGCGGGCCTGAACTTGACGCCGTCGAAGGCGATAACACCTCGCTGATACAGAATGTCCCAAATCCACGCTGCCCGCCCGAAGCGCCGGGCCGGAACACCAGCGAGCAGATTGTGCAGCGCGATGATCGCGATGCTGATGCCCATGAGCGCGCGCATCGGAAGATAAATCAGCCCGGCCAACGCGATCATGGAAAACCCAATTGCCCAAAGGATGATCAGGAGCACAGGATTCGCTGTGAAGCTAATCTGCGAGAACATGATCAAGCGCGGTACCGTCAATTCAAGCACAATCAGCCAAATGCCCCGGCTAATCAGCAGCCGTGACAGCTCGCCCTTCGAGTGATGCCCGCGGGTCATCCATAAATAAGCGCCAAGGCCGGCTGTGAGCATGAAAACCGGGGCACAAAAATGCGTGATCCAGCGGGTAAGAAAAATAGCCGGAGTCGTGCGTGTCAAGTCAGTCGGCAAGAACTGCTGGGCACTTTGGGCGACGAAGTCGCGAATGTGATCGATCGCCATCAGCATCATGATGGCCCCACGCAGAGCATCCACCGACTGAATGCGAGGCACGGGTACAGACTGGACGGGAGTCCCGAAAGCGGCCATGACTTCGCAATTTTATCCCCCCAGCGGATGCCGCAGCCAGCGCCGGCCCCCGGGTTGTTACGCTTGGTAGCGCGGCTCTATGGCCTGACCCGGAATTTCTGGTTGCTGGTCAGCGTGCCGCCGGGGGTGGTCACGGTCACGAAACCGGTGGTCGCGCCGACGGGTACGACGGCCCTCAGGTAGGTGTCGGAGACTACTTTAAAGGCTGCGGCGGTACCGTTGAAAGAAACAGCCGTGGCGCCGGTGAAACTTTGGCCGAGAACCTGGATGGTTTTCCCGGCCGTGCCTGCGTTGGACGCTAAACGGACGAACGGATCCAGCCCTACGGAGAGGCTGAAGACGGTGCCAGAATCGTTCGGCCCCCAGTAGGCGGTTGTTCCGTAGAAAGTCCCATTCGTGTGCTGGACCAGAGGCGACCAGGGGTTGGCACCGTCGGGGCAACTGCCTTGGGAACAAAACGTATAGAGAGTCGACAGCGTACCGCTGGGGGCCAATTTGAAGATCGAGCCCCAAACTTTGCTGCCGCCACTCGTGGTTCCGTAGAAGATTCCGGCAGGAGCTTGGATCAGACTCGCGTAGGGGCTGGCACCGTCCGGGCAACCTTGTTGGGAGCAAAAGCTGTAAACCGTGGCGAACTTGCCAGCTGAGGTGATTTTAAAGACTAAGCCCTCGCCGTAAGCTCCCCCTTCTGGGGTTGTCCCGTAGAAGACGCCATCGGGAGCCTCAGCCAAGGCTGCGTATTGAGGGTAGGAGCCGTCGGTGCAACCGCTTTGGGAGCAAAAGCTGTAAAGAGTGGTCAGTGTGCCGGTGGGGGTGATCTTGAAAAGTGTGCCGCGGTCGTTGGCCCCGCCCAGGTAAGTTGCACCGTAGAAGTTCCCGTCTGAGCCCTGAACCAGAACGGAGGCCGGGACGCGGCCGTCCGCGCAGTCACTCTGCGCACAGAAGCTGTAGAGCGTGGTCAGGGTGCCGCTTGGGGAAATTTTGAATAGCGAACCGTTGAGGTAGGGCCCGCCGTAAGTTGTGACGCCGTAGAAATTCCCGTCAGAGCCCAGAATCAATCCGGACTGTGGGGCATCGCCATCGCTACAGCCTGGGGAGCAAAAGCTGTAAATGGTGGTCAGCGTGCCGCTGGGAGTGATTCTGAAAACGGTGCCACCGGCGTAAGCGCCGCCCGTGTAAGTTGTCCCGTAGAAATTTCCGTCCCTGGCTTGGAGGACGCCCGCATAGGGCTGCGCGCCGTCGGTGCAGTTGGGTTGAGAGCAGAAGCTATACAGGTTCGTGAAAGTGCCACTGGGTGTGATCTTGAAGACCGATCCCGCATTATTGACCCCGCCCACGAAAGTTGTACCGTAGAGGCTGCCGTTGGTGGCCTGGATCAGCGGGGCGTCCACCGGAGTAGCGCCGTCGGTGCCGTCGAAGCTGTGCAGCAGGGTGAAAGTTTGCGCGGTTGCGGTGCTGGTTGATGACGCGACCACCAGCACTAGCGTCGTGACGATGAATGAAACTCTAGCAGGCTGCTGAAAAACTACTCCCAATGCACAGCCTCTTGTGATACGAGAAGACATGCGAGGAGAGGATCAGCAGCAGAATCATATGTTCAGTTATTTGTCGCCGGAAGCGCGAGTGCGGAAGGATCATCCGCTGCGTGCGATCCGGGGCATGGTGGACGAAGTACTTGTGCAACTTTCGCGGCGGTTCGACAGCATGTACGCCAAGGTCGGCCGGCCGTCGATTGCGCCGGAGAAGCTGTTGCGGGCGCAGTTGCTGCAGATGCTGTACTCGATCCGCAGCGAGCGATTGTTGATGGAAGAAATGGATTACAACCTGCTGTTCCGCTGGTTTGTGGGGTTGAATGCGGACGACGAAGTCTGGGACGCGACCAGCTTCACCAAGAACCGCGACCGTTTGTTGGAGGCGGACGTGGCCAAAGAGTTTTTGTCGCGGGTGGTCGAGCAAGCGCGGGGGAAAGGTCTGACTTCGGACGAACATTTCACGGTGGACGGTACGCTGCTGGAAGCCTGGGCGAGTCTGAAGAGTTTTCAACCCAAAGAGGGCAAGCCGACACCACCGCCGGACGATCCTGGCAATCCCACGGTGAACTTTCACGGGCAGAAGCGCTCGAACGAAACTCATGCATCCAAGACCGATCCGGATGCTCTGCTGGCGCGCAAAAGCCAGGGCAAGGAATCGAAGTTGAGTTACAACGGGAATCTGTTGGTGGAGAATCGCAATGGCCTGATCGTGGACGCGGAAGTTTTCCAGGCGAACGGGACGGCCGAACGCGATGCAGCGCTGGTCATGATGGAGAGACTTCCCGGCACTCAACCGCTGACGGTAGGCGGCGACAAAGGTTTCGACACGTTCGGGTTCGTGGAGGAGTGCCGCAACCTGCGCGTAACGCCGCACGTGGCGCAGAACCTGGGACGACGCGGAGGCAGCGCGATTGACGGCCGCACGACGCGGCACTCGGGTTACGCCATCAGCCAGAAGAAGAGGAAGCGGATCGAAGAATGTTTCGGCTGGCTGAAGACCGTCGCGCTGATGCGGAAGGTGCGGCATCGCGGGGTGAGCAAAGTGCACTGGATATTTACTCTGGCCTGCGCCGCCTACAATCTGGTGCGCATGCGTAACCTGGCCGCCGCAGTTCCCCTGGCGTAAGTCGGAGCCGACGTGTGTCTCACAGGGCATGAAGTAAACGAAAAACGGTTCAGAAATCCACATCAACACCGACCAAAATGAGAAACAGAAAGAAAAACTCGCTGCCGATCACTTTTTCAGCAGCCTGCTAGTGGAAAACGATTTCAGTTTCATATTGTTTCTCCCGCCATGTTGGCGTGGCTCGGGTTGGGTAAAGGTTCCGCGCTTGGGCTGCGCCTTGCAATGACTGGCATCACGGGTGAATGTGATGGCCTGTGATCGAAATCCCAAAATTGCCGATAGGCAGAGATGGAGGGCTGTAGGAATCGGCCCGGCGTGAGTGCCGGGCAGCGCGAACGACGGCGCTCGTGGAATGGGAGAGGAAAGGCTATCAGGCAATGATCAAGATTCTGCTGGTAGAGGACAGCAAGTTTCTGCGGCTGGCCACGGAGCGAGCGCTGGCGCGGGCCGGCTATGACGTGAGCAGCGCGGCCGATGGCGAGGAAGCGCTGCAGATGGCGCGGGAAAAATTGCCGGACCTGATGCTGCTGGATATGTTGTTGCCGAAAGTGAGCGGTCCGGATGTGCTGGTGGCGCTGAAGAAGGATCCGTTGACCAGGGCGATCCCGGTGGTGGTGCTGACGGGGATGTCGCAGAAGAATGCCAGCCGGTTGCAGCACGATGGGGCGATAGGGTTTTTGGAAAAGTCGGCGCTGGAGTTGGACAAGGGGTCGGAAAAATTATTGGCAGCGGTGAAGGAGATTGTGGAGAAGCTGCCGCAACCGGCGCGGGCGACGATGGCGTGCAAGTAGTTTCCGGTTTCCAGTTTCTGGTTTCCAGTGGATAATCCCGCAATAGGAAGGATCCGCAACTGATCTGCGGGTGATCTGCACGAACCCATACCTAGGCCGGGCAGGTAGACGCGCTACTACGGCAAGCCGATTTTGCGAACCGGAGCGGCAAAACGCGGATCGGAGCGCAGGGGATCCATCGCGAAGTCTGCCCGGATGCCTATGATAAGGACGTCGTGTTCCTGGTAGGCGGTGTTGAGCCACTGGAAGGCATGACCCTTGTCGCTCGGGGAAATGGGTTCCGCGGCTCCGGGAACGCGGGCGAGTGGATTGCTCAAGAATCGGTAAGTGGCTGTTAACGTCAACTGACCATTCGGTCACTCTAAAGGCTCGAAGTGCGGGGATTGAACGGCAAGTGCTGCTAACGCCTCATCCATTGTGCGTACAACTTGCAGAAGTGGTCGGGTCTGCTCTCCAGCGATCTGAAACATGCGAAATAGGCCGTAGGCATGTGTCTGGGGGGCGACGACAACGCGAGGCCGCCCCGCCGCATTCGGAAGGTCTGACTTCCGGCGTGCCAGTTGGAGGAGAGTTTCGCTGGAGACGGGGAACTCAGTAACCGATGAGAAATCGACGATACCAGCACTGGCGTCCGTCGCTCTCGCATACTTCCAGGCTACCTCATAAAACTCTACCGCCGATTCATCCGTGAGCCGACCCTCAAATCGAGACAGCAGTACTTTATTCACCGGATCGAACTCAAACCGGTAGGGCATGGCGACTGATTCTATAGCTTGCGAGAGCTCGTGGGCAGCGGACGTAACATCGCCTCTACACTGGTTAAGCCCAGTCGCCCAATGCCCTCCTGGATCATTATCGGGAATCAGCCTAGCTGTACCGCTATACTCGTTTGCAAACAAACTACTTACGGGCGGGAACTCGGAGGGCCTGGGCGGAGTCTATCTTCAGTTAGCGTGTCTATCGGTAACATCCCGAGTAACATGTTGCGGTGACCCGGGGGCGGCAGGCGATTTTTCGGTTCAGGATGAGGTGGAAAATCCTATAATCAAAGGATTCGTGGGTATGGCAGGAGTCACCACCTTGGGAGAATTAGCGAGCGCGATCGGAGCACGGGCGGAAGAAGCCGCGATCGTCGCGGAACTGAAAGCCGGGTCGGAAGAAGCGTACGCGTGGCTGATTGGAGAGTTTCAGCGTCCGGTGTACGGGTTGGTATATCGGATGGTGAGCGATCCGGCGGACGCGGCGGATACGACGCAGGATGTGTTCCTGAAAGTGTTCCGCGGAATGAAAAACTTCCAGGGGGAGTCGAGCCTGAAGACGTGGATTTACCGGATTGCGCTGCATGAAGCGGCGAACCGGAAGCGGTGGTGGTTCCGGCACAAGGCGCAGGAGACGCCGATCGAGCCGATGGAGTCGGATGGATTGGCGGGCGCGGATGGTGCGATGCAGAACGCGTTGACCGACCGGGCCGATTCTCCGTTCGACAGCGTGGCACATCGGGAAGTGCAGAAGCGAGTGGATGCGGAACTGCGGCAAGTGGCGGAGCCGTATCGCACGACGCTGATTTTGCGGGATCTGGAAGAGATGTCCTATGAGGAGATCGCAGAGGTGCTGCAGATCTCGCTGGGGACGGTGAAATCGAGATTGACGCGGGGGCGGCAGGCGCTGAAGCTGCGGCTGGCGCCGTATGTTCGCGAGGTGGGTGAAGAGCTGGGGCTCACCGCACCGGAAGAAGAAGATGGGTTGCAGTCGCGGGTTGCTGGAGGGGGTAGAAGGGTCGAGGTGATGCCATGAAGTATATGGCCATGAAGTTCGGAGAAACGAAGTCGGCGATGAAATGCACGGAGGCGAAGGGGCTGCTGTCGCCCTATCTGGACGGCGCGGTCACGGGAACCGAGATGCAAGGATTGCAGGAGCATCTGGACGGCTGCGCGGAGTGCATGCGGGAATACCGATCGCTGCGGCGGACGCAACAACTGCTGATGAGCGTGGGCCGGGTGCAGGAGCCGGCGGATCTCGGGCTGAAGCTGCGGCTGGCGATTTCGCGGGAGGCCGCGGAGGCGCGGCGTCCGCGCTATGAAGGGCTGCGGGTGCGGCTGGAAAATACTTTGAATGCGTTCATGGTGCCGGCTACTGCGGGGCTGGCTTGCGCGCTGCTGATCTTTGGTTTAGTCACGGCGATCCTGGCGATACCGGGGCCATTGCAGGCGAACAATCAGCAAGACGTGCCGCTGATGTTGAACACGGGGCCGGAATTGCAGCAGAGCGTTTTCGGCACGACGCTGAGCGCGATGAACACGGACTCGCTGGTGATCGAGGCCTACGTGGACAAGAACGGGCGAGTGCAGGACTACAAGATTCTCTCCGATCCCGGGGAGTCTCAGGAACTTCTGCCGCAGGTAAAGCGGATGCTGATCTTCACGACGTTCCGTCCCGCGATGTCGATGGGGCGTCCGATCCCGTCGCGGGCGGTGCTGTCGTTCTCGAGAGTTAGCGTACGGGGGTAGGAACTAGTTTCTCGTTCCCGGTTTCTTGTTTCCGGGTTCAGCGGCGGTCTCGACCCTCAGGTCTCAATCTACTGACCTCACATCATCTGGCAAGGTGAGCAGGAGCGTGCAGTCGCTTGCAGCGGTGCAGGTGACCGTAGCTCTGCGCAGGATCTTGACTGGGGTGTCGTCGGGAAAGGTCTGGTGGCACTTCACCGAACGAAGAGCATCGGTCAGATCTTTGAGCTTTTCGTCTCCGCTAACGAACTTCACGGCTTCCACCGCCGCATCTGATCCTGTCGGGGCGCTGAGCAAGAGAAAAAAATCAGCCTTTCCTTCCTGCTTGGACGCATTGGAGAGCTTGATGGTGCGTTGTTGTTGTAACTCGTCGCGAGACTTTTCGACGATCGCGTCCACTTTGTCGTCTCCGCCCAGCAAGGCTGCCAGGCGGCTGCGGGTTTCGGGTTCGGGGCGGCGCGCGGCCATGGACAACGCGTAGAAATGGATGGCTCGTGGTTTGTCGCCTTTTTTCTCGTAGATTTGTCCGAGGTGGTCGGCCTCGTCGGCTTGCTGGCCTGACTGCCAGCCCGCCAAGATATATTTCTGGGCTTTGTCGAGGTTGCCATCGGCAAATTCCACCCAACCGAGGGTGTCCCAATAGTTCCCCAAAGCAGCAGCTAATCCCAATTGTTTGCGATCGAGTTGATCGAGGGAAACATTGCGCAGACCAGCGGCCGTGGACGAAACCGCGGACTCTGCATAACTGCGGGCGCGATCGAGGTGTACTTTCTTGAGCGCGAGGTCGTAGGCGATACTGTTCCAAACCCCCGGAGTCGCCGAAATTTTCAGGGCCCGGTCGAAGGCCGCGAGCGCCTTCTCGTCCTGACCAAGGTTCAGATAGGCATCGCCGAGCCTGGTTCAGGGTCGGCGTTGGTCGGCGTCAGCGACGCCGCTTTCTCCAGTTCGGGTATGGCTTCTTCGTATTTGTGCCAATCCACGTAGGTGATGCCCAGATTGGCGTGTGCGTACTTATCGAGGGGATCAACCTCGATCTGCTTGCGGAACCACTTTTCCGCCTCGTCGTACTTGCGCTGGCGCAGGTAAACGCGTCCCAGATTATTGAAGGAATACTCGTGGTAGGGATTGACTTCGATCTGCTTCTGGAAGGCGTTGATGGCAAGTCCGTCCTGTCGCATTTCGTAGTAAGCCAGTCCCAGGTCGTTCCAGGCAGTCTTACTTTTGGCATCGGCTTCGACGGCGCGGTTCAAAAGATCGATCGCTAAATCGTAGTTGCCGTTTTTCCTTGCCTCATTGCCTTTGCTGATGAGGTCAGCAGTCTTCATGCCCTCAGGAACGGTGCGGGTGTCGGCGACGGCGCTTTCGAGGGTGAGGTGTTGTGCGGTGTCGGCGAGAACTCCGCGGCGGAAAGCGCGATAGTCATCGGCCCGCGCGGGCGGCAACTCGGACTGGCGTATGGTCAGCTTACGTTCGGCGGTGAATACATTGTCTTTGATGGCGTAAGAAGACTGATAGGCACCGTAGTCGCGCTCCAGCGCCATGGGCACGGGCGCGTGAGCTGTGTATCTGGCAGCCAGTTCCAGCTTGATCCTATAAGTGCGCTGGTTCGGCGGTCCCAGCTTGAAGGGCTCGGCCTCTCCGCCCTCGGGTTCGTCCGCCTCCTCATCGACATCCGCACTCACGGCTACGGGGTTGAAGACGGACAGAGGCAGTTTCAACTCCAGCTTTTTCTTGGACCAGTCCACGTAGTTCGCCCGGCTCACCTCATAAGAGAGCGTGAAAGGCTCACGCGTGGCGGTGAGCTCGCTGACTTTTACGTTACTCACCTCGCCTCCCAGCGCTTTGTTCACGCCCTCGACCAGGCGCTGCCACTGGTTGGAGGGAACACGACGGAAGGCCATGCGCATGAGCAGCTCACTGTCTCCGCGCTCCGTGTAGGTGACTTTGGCTTCGAGCTTGCCGCTCTCGCTGACTTTGCCTTCGATCTCGGCCTGTTCGGTATCGGGCGGAGTCGGATCGGCCGGCGTTTCCTCGAGGTGCGGAACACCGCCCGGTGGGATCACTAATGCCTGCTTCTTGCGCAACGTAGACGCGAGCAAGCGAAAGGGCGCGACTTCCGTGGTTGTGTCCATCCAGATTTCGTCTTTGCCCAGCGTGAGCATGGTGATGGCGTGATTGAACTGCGAGGGCGAGGGGACATCGGGGTCGAGCTTGCGGAAGGAATTGATCAGCACGCTGGAAGAATGCAGTCCTTCGGCTTCGAGCAGTGCGGCCAACAGGGTGTTCTTGTCTTTGCAGTCGCCGTACTGGTTGTGCAGCACGTCGGCCGCAGCTTGAGGCTGATAGCGTGCGAGGCCCAAAGAGAGACTCACGTGGCGGAAATTCTGCGCGACGAAGTCGTAGAGCGCCTGCGTTTTGTCGAGGTCGGAGGTGAGCCCCTTGGTGAGTTCGGCGGCTTTCGCCTGCACCTCTTTGGACGGCGCGCGGCGGTCTTTCTCCAAGCCAGCGTACCAGCGGCCAACTTCTTCCCAACTGGCAAAGGTGGTGAGCTGAATAGCGGGGACTTCGCCCGCCTTCTTCTTCTTTCTTGTCTTGGTTTTGTCTTTGTTCTTATCCTTATCCTTATCCTTATCTTCTTCGCGGACGAGGTGCGAGCTAGTCCAGCGATAGATGCGCCTTCCGTCTTTTTCAGTGATCGCCGGATCCATGCCGGGTTTGGTTTTCAGCTTGACCGTGCGGCCGGAGGGGATGTCAATCTCCACTTGCTCATCGAGCAGAATGTTGGTTTGGTCAAAATCGTACTGGGCCCAGAACTGGCCGGGCGCAAGAGCGGTGTGAACCACGGTCACCGCGCGGAATTCCAGGACATCTCCGGGCCGCAGTCCGGGCACGGTCACATGTTTCTCGCGGTAATCGGTGTAGACGGGAGCGATCTGCAGCAGCGGACTGCTGAGGTCCTGCACGGCGTCGGCTCCGGCGGTGACCACGGTGCCATCCTGCTTGAGGACGCGGAGGTAGGGGATTTCCAACTTTTCGTTGGCGGAGTTGTAGGCGAAGCGCACCTGTCCCCAGCGCTGGACTCCGGCCTCGCTCTGCACACGAATGCGGAAGACGCTTTCGCGGCGTCCCGTGCCGTCATTCTCGAAGCGGATGAGGGAGTGCATTTGTTCGGTGACAAACGCCTCTTTGGAGTAATCCGGCTTGGCCGGAGGAACGGTTTGAGCATCCGCAGTTGGGGCCGTTGCTTCGGGCTGTTGCGGCGCCGCAGAGGGCTGGTCGGGCGGCTTATCCGCTGGGGCGGCAGACTGGGCGGCCGCTTCAGGGAGAGTTGCGAGGGCAAGGAAAAGAACCGCGAAGGCAGAGCGGAGGATACTCATGTTTTGGCCTGAGCCGTTTTGTATCTCAAAAATGGCGGGGGAGCAAGAGCAAGGGAGGGCGGTGTCCCCCCACTTCTCGCAAAGGACGCGACAAAATGGGCACCCCAGTCCCCGGCACTGCCGCACTTCTCCCGCTTGAACCAGGCTACGGCGTGAACTCGTAGATGGTGCCGTCGTTGGTGGGGCCGCCGTGGACGGTGGCGCCGTAGAAGGTTCCGTTGGAATCGGGGATCATTCCGTTGTAGGCGAAGCCGGCTTTGGGAGCGCCGGGGAAGCGATAGGGCACGGTTTCGGTCCACGAGCCGTTGGCGCCGTGGGCCAGCTTGAAGATCACGCCGCAGGCGCAGCTGGCGCCGCCGTCGCTGGTGGTGCCGTAAAGATTTCCGGCCTTGTCAGAGACGAGCGGGCTGATGGGGCTGCTGCCGTCGCTTCCACCTTTGAAGCTGTAGAGGACGGTCTCGGTCCAGGCGCCGTTGGCGTGGGTGAGCTTGTAGACGGTGCCAACATCGTAGACGCCGGCGTAGTAGGTGGTGCCGTAGAGATTTCCCGCCTTGTCGAAAATCAAGCCGCCGTAGGGCAGTGCGCCGTCGGGCTGATCCTCGAAAGCATAGAGCGGGAGCAGCGTCCATCCCGTTTGGCTGTGGGTGAGTTCGAAAGCGACGCCGAAACCAAACGCGCCGCCGACGGTGGCGACACCGTAGAGATTTCCGGCGTGATCGAGAATGAGGCGACCGGCCGAGGCGGACGATCCATCGGCGCCGCCGGTGAAGGCGTGCACGACGTTTAACTTCCAGCTGCCATTCGTTTGGGGTTTGAGTTGGTAGACGGTGCCGAGGCCGTAGGCGCCTCCGGTAGGAGTCATGCCATAGAGATTGCCGTGCGGGTCGAAGGTAAGGCCATTGCCGGGACCTGCGCCGTCGGTGCCTCCGGTGAAGGAGTGGATCACGCTCTCGGTCCAGGTTCCGGCGGAGTTCGTCAGCTTGTAGACCACACCGCAACCGCCGTCACAGGGTCCGCTGCCGCCGGCGACGGTCGAACCATAAAGGTTGCCCTGGGCATCAAGAGTGACGCCCTTATAGGGCTCACTTCCGTCTGCGCTACCGGTGAAGCTGTAGAGGACGGTGTGGGTCCAGTCGGTGCCGGAGGGCGACAACTGGAAGACTGTGCCGCCGCCGAATTTTCCGCCCTGCACTGTGGTGCCGTAGATGTTGCCCGCGCTGTCCATGACCAAGTCGGTGTCGAGGTACTCGCCGTCTTTACCTCCGGCGAAGCTGTAGATCACTTTGGTGGTGCTGGCCTGAGCGGCGGTCAGCAGCGCGACAGTGGCGAGGATTGTGAGAATGCACTGCAAGAATTGCTTTTCCGCGGATCGTGTGGCTTCCATCTGGTTCCCCCTGCCGAAACCTCTTTGCGTTTGAATGGAGACTTCGGTGGCCTAACGGGGTGGAACTATAGCATGAAAGTTTGGGGGGATTGTCGCGGGGACTCCATTATCCGATGTGCCGCAGGCCTTCTACGATGGGAGTGTGCGAGACGCGATGGGCGGGGAAGATCGCGCTGCAGCAGCCCACGATCACCGCGACGAAGAAACAGGACACGACGGTGGGCCACTTGAGTTTCAGAAGGACTTGAAAACCTTCGCCGCCGGCGGTGTGCACAACGGCGTAAACCATGGCGAAGGCGGAGATGGAAGCGAGCAGCCATCCCACCACACACAAGCCAACCGACTCCCCCAATAGCAGCGATGCGAGGGTGCGAGGGGTGAATCCTAAAGAGCGCAACACGGCCACCTCGCGAGTGCGTTCGCGGATCGACATGGCGATGGCATTGGCCGAAGTGAGGACCATGGCAAATAGCACGGCCGCGCAGATGCTCAGGATAAAAAGCTTCACGTTGCCAATCGCCGTGATGATGGCGATATTGAAAGCTTTTTCGGCCTCGGTGCGAGTAGGGACGGGTGCGTTGCGAAACAGATCATCGACCGCTTTCGCGATGGCCCCGACGTGCTGCGGGGAGTCGGCGCGAATCAGGAACACCTGCGTCTGGCCGCGATGAAGGACCTGCTCGACCGCATCCCAGTTGAAGAACAGCGGCCCGCTGGGCATGGACGAACGGTAGATGCCGCGAAGAGTTAGTTCAATGTTGACGGGCTGGCGAACACCTTCCAGGTAAATGCGGTCTCCGATCGTCCAACCGAGCTTGCGGGCCAGGTCAACGCTGGCGATGGCTCCGGCGCGATCCTGCTTCCAGGCTGCGACCTGATCCTGGGGCAGATCCAGGTCCTGGTACACCTCCAGAAAATTCGTGGGATTGGTGCCAAACTGCGCGAAGTTGTCGTTCCCCTCGGCAGATTTGTAGGCACCGTCGAAGGCGTTCATGGAAACCACGTCGACCACCTGCGGAAGCGCGCGGATTTTTTCCTGGTAGTAACTCGGCATGGAGAGAAACAACGAAACCCGGTGGCGGCAGATGAGGCGCGATGCCGTGTTCGCGGTCCAGGAGTCGATGAACAAGCTGTGCCAGATCGTGATCATGAAAGTGAGCAGCAGGAACGAGAAGGCGAGGCTGATGACGGTGAGCAGACTGCGGCGCTTGTTGCGCAGAATGTTGCGAACAACGAAGCGTGGGAGGGTCACGAGGGCGGCTCCGTTCTCCTTGCTGGTATTGGAAATGAAAGCGGGCGGGTCGTCGGTGACCGGGGTCACGGGGGGAGGGTTGGACCTGCGCTCATGTCATGTATGGAATCCAAGGTTGGGTTGGTGCGGCACGAGTGGAACTCATACCCTTCCCGATCGTTCTCTCCCCAACGGCGGCGATGCGGAGAGAACTCCTAGCCGCCGTTGAGGAATCGTTGAGATTGCAGGGATCCTTCGACTGCGCATGCGGATTCGCAAGGCGAATCCGCATGCTTCGCTCAAGGATGACAGTGAGCAGCATCCGCGGGGTTGACGGGGTTTGACCCTCTGCGCCGAAGTCCTTACACTTGAGAGTGTTCTCCGCTCGGCACACCACCAAACCTGTGGAGGGTTTCCTGAGTCTGCGATTGCGAGGTTGGCTGTTGGCGGCCCTGTTGGGGCTGCTGACGCTGTCGTGTGCGGGGCAGGATCCGGTGCCGCCGAGCCAGCCTGCGCCGAGCCAATCGCAGCAGAACCAATCTACGCAGAGCCCGGCCAACGAGAATCAGGCTCCACAGGGCCAACCTGCAGCGGGCGAATCCTCCTCCCGGGAGCAATCGTCGCCAAAGGGCCAGACTCCGCAAAGCCAGTTGCCGAAGGACGCGGTTCCGCAGAATAAAGCAACGCAGAACCCGGCGGCGCAGCCAGCGAAGAACGCTGCGCAGAACCAGTCTCCAATCACGCTGGACAGCAGCGAGACGATTTTTTCCGTGCTTACCGCGCTGAACGCCTGTGGCTATGATCAGGACTTGAACAGTTCAGACGCGACCCGCCTCAATGTGCGGGCCGAGGTGCAGAGGCATCTGCAGGAATCGGAAGAAGCACAAGCTGCGCTGTCGGCGCTGTGCGAGTTCTACCAGAAGCACACGCCGGACAGGAATACGAACCGCAGCCTGGCTCCCTACATCTCGCTGGCGCTGTACATGGATGGCCCACCGCATTTTGTGCCGCGCTTGAAGGAGGAGGAACTGCCTCCGGATGCGGCCGCGATTATGGGTTTCGGGACCGTGCTGGAGCACTTCTACGAAAAAGCGGGAGTGCACTCGATCTGGGAGCGGCACCACAGGGATTACGCGGCGGCGATGGCACGTTATCACGAACCGCTGGCCAACATGGTGTTCGACACCGAGATCTACCTGAAGCAGTCTTCCTCGCAGTACCTGGGGCGGACGTTCGCGATCTATCTGGACTTCATGGGCTCGCCGAGCGAGACGGACGCTCGGAACTACGGCTCGGCTTACTACGTGGTGGTCTTCCCGGCTCCGAGTGCGGCTGCGGGAGCGACGCCGGAGTCGGGGCTGAAGATGGCGCAGATTCGCCACACGTTTTTGCATTACAAGCTGGATCCGCTGGCGGAGAAGCACTACAGCTCAATGAAGCGGCTGGAGCCGCTACTGCAGTCGGTAAAGCGCGCCCCGCTGGAGGAAAGCTTCAAGAACGACATCTCGCTGCTGGTGACGGAGTGCCTGGTGCGGGCGATTGAGATCCGGACGTCGGGGAACAAGCAGACGGCGGAGGCGATGCGGACCCAATTGGTGGATGATGCGGTGAAGCAGGGCTACATCCTGACGCGGTATTTTTACGACACGGTGGTGGCGTTTGAAAAAGATCAGGTGAACATTCGAGGAGTCTACGGCGACTTTCTCGAGAATATAGATTTGAAGAAAGAGCAAAAGGCGGCGGCGGAGGTTCAGTTTGCCAGTTCGGCGTCGCCGGAACTGGTGCAGTTGTCGCGTCCGGAGGAGCGGCGGATGCTGGTAACGGCGGAGAAACGGCTGGCGGCGGGCGATCCCAAGGGCGCGCAGGAACTGGCCCAGATGGCGCTGGACAGGAAGATTGGCGACCAGGGCCGGGCGCTGTTCATTCTGGCGGAAGTGGCCGTGGCCAACAAGAACCGGGATGGAGCGCAGGATAATTTCAAGAAGGCGATTGAAACGTCGAAGGATCCCAAGGTGGTGGGCTGGTCGCACGTGTATCTGGGAAGGATTCTGGATATGAAAGAGGACCGCGCGGCCGCGCTGGAGGAGTACCAGGCCGCGTTGAGCGCGGGCGCAGAATTGCCGGAGATCAAGGCGGCGGCGGAGCGGGGGTTGCAGCAGGCGTATGAGCCTCCGGCGAAACCGCAGTAGCGGGTTACGGTTCGAGTGCGGGTACAATGCCGTATCGGGGAATTTTGTAATTGTGTAATTTGGTAATTGAACGCAACTTCCCGCTTTTTTCAATTACACAATTACTCAATTTCCCAATTACCCAATGTTCCAAGGAGAGCGCATGAAGCGAGCAGCGATTGTTGTCGCGATGCTGGGGATGTCGGTGTGGGGGTTGGCGCAGGGCAATAGCAAGCCGGCGGCAGCACAGGGCACGCCTGCCGCACAAGCAGCAGCGCCGGCGGGGAAACGTCCGCCGCAAGCCAAGACGCAACCCGAGTTCGATGCGTATAAGGCGGCCTCCGCGTTGACCGATCCTGCGGCGCAGGAAAAGGCGGCGAACGAGTTCGCCACGAAGTTTCCGGATAGCGAGTTGCGGCCACTGCTCTATAAGGCGGTGATGCACGGCTACCAGCAGGCCAACAACGCAGACAAATCGCTGGAGATGGCGCAGAAAGTCCTGAGCTATGATGCGGACGATCCGGAGGCGCTGTTGGGCGTGGCGCAGGTGCTGACCGAGCGCACGCGGGACACCGATCTGGACAAGGACCAACGCCTGGCGGAGGCCAGAAAAGACGCCCAGCGCACGCTGGTTACGGTGGACACGGACGTTCCCAGCACGGGTTATCCGCCGGAACAGTTGAATACGTTTAAGGGATTTTTGCGCTCCGAGGCTTACGTGATTCTGGGGACGCTGGATTACAACGCCAAGGCGTGGGCGGACGCAGAAGTAAACTTGAAGAAATCGATTGACGCGTTTCCGCAGCAGGTCGATCCGGTCGCTGTTCTTCGGCTGTCGTTGGCCCTGGATAAGCAGGACAAATATCCGGAGGCGCTGAAGTACTGCAACCAGGCCGTGGATTTGACGAAGGAAGGCACAGTCGCCGGGGATGCAGCGCGCACGGAGAAGGACCGCCTGACGAAGTTGACCAGCGGCAGCGCGCCGTCGGCGAAGTAATGTGAACGAGGGCATGCGCGGCTAAAGCCGCTGTTGATTTGGGGGCTTTTGCGGCGCGGCTGAAAGCCGCGCCCTTTCAAAACGGAGTCATAGGTCGGATTCCCGCAATCCGTGAAAGCCCCTCGCTTTCCAAGCAATTTCGTGAGACAGGTCTTAGTAATTTCATCATGAAGGAACGGGAAATTACGGCGCTGGAAACGGCGTTGGGCTACCACTTCCACCGCCGGGCGGTGATCGAGCAGGCGCTTACCCACAGTTCGCAGGCGCGGGAGCAGGAGGCGCAGCAGGCGGGAGAAGGCAAGTACAGGGTCGACGACAACGAGCAGTTGGAGTTTCTGGGGGACGCGATTCTGGCGCTGGTGACTAGCGAGGAATTGTTCCAGCGCTTCCCGCAGTTTCGCGAAGGTGAGCTTTCCAAACTGCGCGCCCACGTGGTGAGCGAACGGCACTTGATCCGGGTGGCGCAACGACTAGAGCTGGGACACTATCTTCGACTGGGACGAGGTGAAGAGAAGAGCGGCGGCCGCAGCAAGACGGCGCTGCTGGTGGATGCGCTGGAAGCCGTGCTGGCAGCGATTTACCTGGATGGCGGGATGGAACCGGCCCGCGAATTCATTTTGCGTGAAATCCTGGCGCCGGAACTGGAGCGGATGGAACGCGAAGGCGGCACGCTGCCCATGACCGATTTCAAATCGGCGCTGCAGGAAACGCTGCAAGGACTGGGGCTGGCGCAGCCGTCCTATGTACTGGTGCAGGAAGCGGGCCCAGAACACAGCAAAACCTTTACGGTGGAAGTGCGTCTGAACACGAAGAACGGCGAGGGCCGGGCGGAGTTCGTGGGACGCGCGCAAGGTTCCACCAAGAAGACGGCGGAGCAAGATGCGGCGCGGCAGTTGCTTTCGTATCTGGCTTCGCGGCCGCAATCGGCGGGAGCCAAACTGGCGCGGGGATCGCGGCCAGCCGAGAAGTAAGTGGCGAACGAAGTGGAGTCAATGAATTACCCGGAAGAGCATCGTGCCAGGGATCAAAGAATTGGATGGGCCATGGGAACGGGCGTAAGCGGCTCGCTGCAGTCGCTGCTGGGAACGATCGTGATCGCGGTTTTCGTGATCACGTTCATCGTGCAGGCGTTCCAGATTCCGTCGCCGTCGATGGAAAACACGCTGCTCGTGGGCGACTACCTGCTGGTCAACAAGCTATGTTATGGGGGCGGCAGCATCGGCGACTTTTTCATGCCCTACCGGCAGGTGCGGCGCGGTGACATTGTGGTATTTCATTATCCGGTAAACCCGGCGCAGCATTTCGTGAAGCGGGTGATTGGAGTACCGGGCGACCGGCTGCGGCTGATCAACAAGCAGGTGTTTGTGAATGGCACGCCATTGAAGGAACCCTATGCGCACTTCACGCGTCCGGCAAACGACGTGTTTCGAGATAGTTTCCCCAAGCTGGATATCGCACCGGGCGTAACGCCGGAATGGTGGGTGATGCTGCGCAAGCTGGTCGAAGATGGACAGCTGATTGTGCCCCAGGGACATTATTTTGTGATGGGAGACAACCGGGATGATAGCTACGACAGCCGGTATTGGGGATTTGTTCCGCAGGCCAATATTATTGGGCGGCCGCTGGTGATCTACTGGTCGGTGAAAGGCGCCGAGGGGGATGTGATCGCGTCTTCTGTGGGTGATAAACTGTATCACTTTGCCTACGCGTTGACGCATCTCTTCCAGATCACGCGTTGGAACCGGACGTTGCGACTGGTGAACTGAGGGGAATTGGGTCATTGAGTGATTGAGTCATGAGCGATTGAAAAACGGCAGCGCGGTTGGACTTTCAATCGCTGAATCGCTCAATGAGTCAATCAAGAGATTGGACGGATAATCATAGTGGCGAAGAAAGATAACAAAGCGAAAGAGAGCGCGAAGAACGAGGTCGAAGAGAAACCGCGCGAGACCACGGTGGAGTTTCTGGCCTCGCTGGCCGCGGTGCTGGTGACGGGACTGTTCATCATCACGTTTGTGGTGCAGGCGTTCGAGATCCCCTCCAGTTCGATGGAAAACACTCTGCTGATCGGTGACCACGTATTTGTGAACCGGATCCAGTTTGCGCCCAAGACTTCGTGGGTGGGGCCCTTGCTTCCCTATCGTGAGGTGCGGCGTGGAGATATCGTGGTGTTTCTACATCCGGATGCAGCTTATGCCGGAACCTACGTGGTAAAGCGGATCATGGGGGTACCGGGCGACCGCATTCACCTGCGCAATGGCGAGGTGTATCGCAACGGCGAGAAACTGAACGAACCCTACATTCTGCATGACCGGGATGAACCCAACGACTTCTACCGCAACAACTTCCCCGCGGTGCAACCGTCAGACCCGAATATTTCTCCGACCTGGCAGGCCGAGCTGCCGTCGCATATCCAGGGAGAAGACCTTGTCGTGCCGCCCGACCACTACTTCGCCATGGGCGACCACCGGGGCGTAAGCCTGGACAGCCGGTATTGGGGATTCATTCCGAAGGAGAACATCATCGGGCGTCCGATGTTCATTTACTGGTCGTTCGAGACACCCGGTGACCAGTACACGAAAACCGGAATGGCGGACCGGCTTGGATTCCTGGCGCATGTGGTGTTGCACTTCTTCGATGAGACGCGCTGGGGGCGAACGCTGAAAGTGGTGCGGTGAAGCTTTCTCTTTCTAAGCGGCGGGCGGTGACTGCGGCAGTGGTGATTCTGCTGGGTCTGTTCCTGGTGCGTCCGGGCGTTTCGCACTTCAAGACGGGCATTGCTAACTCCATCAGCCAGGCAGTGGCGCGTCCCGCGGAGATTGGTTCGGTCCACCTTCGATTCCTGCCGCGGCCCGGGTTCGACCTGGAAAATCTGGTCATCTATGAAGATCCAGCATTCGGGGCGGAGCCCATGCTGCGCGCCCCGGAGGTGACGGCCGTGGTGCGGCTGACATCGTTGCTGCGCGGACGGCTGGACGTCGCGCGTCTGGAGCTGACTGAACCAAGTTTGAATCTGGTGCGGCGCAGTGACGGGCGCTGGAACTGGGAAGCGCTGCTGGAACGCACCGAGCGCACGCCGCTGGCGCCGACTGCGAAGTCGAAGGCGGAAACGCGGCCGGGCTTTCCTTACATTGAAGCGAGTTCGGGACGAATCAATTTCAAGTCCGGGCAGGAAAAGAAGCCTTATGCGCTGCTGAATGCGGACTTCGCTTTGTGGCAGGAATCGGAAAACACCTGGGGAGCTCGGCTGAAAGCGGAACCGCTGCGCACCGACATGAGTTTGAGCGACACCGGTCTACTGCGGATGAGCGGGACATGGCAGCGGGCGGGGAGCCTGCGCGAAACGCCGCTGCAGTTCAGCCTGGAGTGGGATAGGGCACAACTGGGGCAAGTGACCAAGCTGATATCGGGAAACGACAAAGGCTGGCGCGGAGGCGTTCGGTTGGAAGCGACGTTGAAGGGAACGCCTGCGGCATTGCAGGCGACGGCTGACGCGTCCGTTCAGGACTTCCACCGGTATGACATCTCGAGCAGCGAGGGATTGCGGCTGGCGGCGCATTGTGATGGCAGATACAACTCAGTGGAAGCGGTGATGCATGAGATCCTGTGCAGCGCACCCGTGGGCGAGGGCATGATCACGGTCCGCGGCGATGCCGGGATGCCCGGAATGCACAGGCTGGATCTGGCGTTGAATGTGGAAAGCGTTCCTGTGAGTGCCGTGGCGCAACTGGCTCGACGGGCCAAGAAGAACCTTCCTGCAGATTTGGTTTCTGCGGGGAGCGTGCAGGGGAATTTCTCGGTCAAGGAAGATGGGCCATCCCCGCGTGGACCCGAGTTTCAGGGGCACGGCGAGATTACGAATCTTCACCTGGTGTCGGCAAATAATAAGGTAGAGTTCGCTCCGGGGGACGTGCCGTTCGTGCTGAGTTCGGGACGGGACACTCATACGGCATCAAGAGTGAAATCGGTTCGCAAGTTGGTGGCTGAAGTTCTTCCGGCGCCCGATGAGTTACATGTCGAGTACGGCCCTTTTCCGGTTGCGCTGGGGCGGCCTGTGCCGGCGCAGGCGCGAGGGTGGGTGGCGCGGTCGGGCTATGGCATGGTGATCCGCGGAGATGGAGAAGTGCCGCACACATTGCGACTGGCTAGCCTGCTGGGCATTCCGGCGATGACGGCGACGATCGAAGGCGTGGCGCAGATGGATTTGCAGGTCGCCGGATCGTGGGCAGGAAATGTGTCTGGAACCAATTCCGGCTTTTCCTCGCCGGAAGTGACCGGAACGGTGCAACTGCACAGCGTGCGTGCCCTGGTGCGGGGAGTGAATGGGCCGATTGAAATCTTGTCGGCGGGGTTGCAGCTTTTGCTGGAAGAAGTGCGCGTGGAGAAATTGAGCGTGCAGGCCGGCAATGCGCACTGGACGGGGTCGATGGCGCTGCCGCGCGGTTGTGGAATGCCGGGGGCGTGCCTGGTGCATTTCAATTTGAATACGGAAGAGGCCGGCGTGGCTGGGCTGTTTGAATGGCTGGGGCCGCAACCGAGCCAGCGGCGCTGGTACCAGGTGCTGACTTCGGCCGAGCCTGCGGCGCCGACATTTCTGGAAAAGCTGCGGGGGTCAGGCACCGTAAATGTGGGGCGCTTGCGGATTCGCAATCTGGTGGCAAACCACGTTTCCGCCTCGCTGGACTTGGAGCACGGCAAGCTGAAGATTTCGGAATTGCGCGGGGATCTGCTGGGGGGAAAGCATCGCGGCGAATGGCAGGCGGATTTCACAGGGGCGACTCCGGTCTATACAGGGAACGGAACACTGGCCGGGATTTCTTTGACGCGGATGGCCGAGGCAATGCACGATTCGTGGATTTCAGGGACGGCAGCGGGGAGTTATCAGCTCACGGCATCGGGCGCGGATTCTGCCGCGTTTTGGGGATCGGCTGAGGGTGATCTGCAGTTTGATTTGCGGGACGGAGTGTTATCCCATATCTCTTTGGCGAGCGATGAGGGGCCGCTGCGGATCGCACGCTGGCAGGGGCGGGCGAAGCTGCGTAGCGGGAAGGTTGAGATCGAGAAGGGCAAGCTGATTTCTCCCGCGGGAGTTTATGAGGTGAGCGGGACCGCGTCGCTGGGGAAGGTACTGGACTTCAAGCTTGTACACGGGGTGCCAGCGGGGGCGGGATCGATGGTTTATGGCGTCACGGGTAGTTTGGCGGAACCGCGAGTCAGGTTGACTGCGGCGGAGACGCAGGCGCGGCTGAAGCCGTGACCTCAGGGGCTGAATCCCACATTCTTTTTTCATGCTTAAGGGCACGACTGGAAGCCGTGCCCTTCCCGAGCGTTGTTGCCCCCGTAATTCGCCTCACCTTCATCACCTTTATCCTATGCGCGTCTCTGTGACGTGCCGTTCGATCCTGAGCTAGGGCACGTAGCCCGGGCCGCGCAGGACCATGCCTGGCAGCGCTCCCGTCATCTTCGACTGATCGATCACAAGCACTCCATTCACTAAGACGTATTCCATGCCTTCAGAAAGCTGATTGGGATTGTCGAAGGTGGCCAGATCACGCACGGTGGCGGGATCGAAGATAACGACATCGGCCCACATGCCGGCCTTGAGAACGCCGCGATCGGTGAGGCGCAGACGCTGGGCGGGCAGCGCAGAAAATTTGCGGATGGCGTCCTCCAGCGTCAATGCTTTTTCTTCGCGGACATACTTGCGCAGGATGCGCGGGAAAGTGCCGTAGGCGCGGGGATGAGGATGCTCCTGGCCCAGGATTCCTTCCGGCGATGTTCCGGAAGAGTCGTTGTCGATGGCGACCCAGGGCTGCTGCAGCGCGAGCGTGACATCGGGCTGTGACATGCCGAAGACGGCCACGCTGGCAGAGGGATCTTCGATGAGGAAATCGAAGAGCGCATCCATGGGATCTTTATTCCAAAGTTTTGCGATCTCGGATAGCCGCTTGCCCTGGAGCGGCAGCAGCTTGGGATTCTGCACGACGCCGATCATGACGGCGTCGGGGCCAGGAATTTCCTGCCATTCGTTGTCCCAGTCGTTAGAGGGCGTGAGCATATCTTTGCGGATGCGCTCGCGAGTGGAGGGATCTTTGAGGCGCTCAACCAGTTTGTCGGAGCCGCCATCGTGGGCCCACGCCGGAATGAAGGCGGAGAAATCGTTGAACCAGGCAGTGTAGGCATAGGTGTCGGCGGTGACGTCGGCGCCGGCGGCGCGGGCGGCGTTGATCTTGGCGACGACTTCGGGCATGCGTCCCCAGTTCTTTTTGCCGGCGACTTTGATATGCCAGATTTCCACGGGGACGTGGGCTTCGCGGCCGATGCGCAGGGCTTCGTCGATGGCTTCGATCACGGAGTTGCTTTCGTCGCGCATGTGGGTCGAGTAAATGCCACCGAACTTTCCACCCTCGGCGGCGAGAGCGATCAGTTCGTCAGTTCTTGCGTAAGGTGCGGGTGCGTATTCGAGCGCTGTGGAAACACCGACCGCGCCGTCTTTCATGGCTTCGCGGATGAGTGCTTTCATCTGCTCGAGTTGCTCGGGCGTGGGTTGTTTGTTGTCGTCGCCGAGAATCATGCGGCGGACCTGCGTGGCGCCGACGTAGCTGGCCAGGTTGATGCCCATGCCCTGCTTTTCGAGGCGGGCGAAATATTGGCGGAAGGTGCGCCAGTCGGGATTGATCTTGTAATGATCGTAGCCGGATCGGTCGGACTGAATGATGGCGTCGTTGAGGGGCGCGATGGAACCGCCTTCGCCGGTGATCTCGGTGGTGATGCCCTGGAAGATTTTTGAGGGCAGGCGTGGCTCGACGAGGATGGAAAGTTCGGACTGGCCGAGCATGTCGATGAAGCCGGGGGCGACGACTTTGCCGGCGGCGTCGATGGTGCGCTTGCGCGGTGCGGCTGTCAGGTTGCCGATGGCGGCGATTTTTCCGTCGCGGATGCCGAGGTCGCCGGAATACCACGGGGAGCCGGTGCCGTCGATGATGTGGCCGTTGGTGATGACGAGGTCGAAGGTGGTTGGGGACTGTGCCCATAGTTGCCATGACGCGGCAAAGATGATCAGGGCGAAGCTGCCGTAAAGTCCGAGTCTGGATCTCATCACTCTCCTCAGGTACGCACATTCAAAATCTTAGCGCTGAATACGCGGAGAACTGCTGCGGAGGCCGCAGAGTTCAACTCTGTACAGTGTCAGTTTTCCATCGATGCAAAATCACGCCTAACGCGATCCAAATTGCGAGGGCCAGCCATTCGTATATGGTGAAGTGGCCGGGGATCTTTGGAACTACTTTCATGAGCAGCATCGCGATGGCTACGAGCAATCCAACACTCGCAACCAGCCATTCGACTGATGAGAGTTTCAACTCTCCTGGCAATGTTCCGGCGCACCCCATAGTAAGGTAGGCGGCGCACGTGGCGGCCCATCCGATGGCACAGGCGACGGAGCCGACTTCGGTGATCGGCACCAGGATCGCGTCCCCCAGCAGCATACACGCGGCGGTCGCGAGTCCGATGCAGAGAACGGCGGTGGACGGCGTTTGGTGCTGCGGGTGGATTTGGCCGGCGCGGGCGTCGACCAGGCCGCGTCGTCCCAGAGCAAACAGGAGTCGGCTGGCGGCCACGAAATTTCCATTGAAGCACTTGAAGAGAGACAGCAGGGCGGCGGCGAGGATGACGTTGACGATCCAGCGCGAGCCGACGGCGCTCTGAAAAGCGACTGCGGTCATGAATTTCTGATTGGTCAAGTCGTGCCATGGCGCGACGAACGCGACGGCGGCGATGACGATTGTGTAAAAGAGAATGCCGATGAGGACTGCCATCCAGATGGCTGTAAGAAATCCCTGGCCACGAAATTCCGGAGTGGATTCTTCGGCGGCTTTGCTGACAGATTCGAATCCGGTCATGAAATACGGAACGATTTGCACCACGAGCAGGAATGAAACCAGCGGGGCGTGGGTAAAGAGCGGCGGGAAGTTGCTGGGCGATCCCTTGCTGACGCCGAGGGCGACGAAGACGACGAACAGGGCGAGCGTGCCGAAGGATGTCCAGTTCTGGAACGTAGCGCTAAGGCGGATGCCGCGATAGTTCAGCGTGGTGAGCAGCGCGGTGAGGCCGAGACCGATGATGAGGTGCGGGAGATAGACTGGGCGTCCGGCGATGCGGTAGATCTCGATCGAATCGAGCGACGGAACGATGTAACCGGCGATGCGGCCTACGGCCACAGCTTCCCATGGGCAGACGATGAAGTAGGCGAGCATCATCATCCATCCGGTGGAGAAACTGACGGGGCGGGAGAACGCGGCGGCGGTGTAGGCGATCTCGCCCGCGGCGTCGGGCATGGAGGCGACCAGCCTGCCGTAAACCCAGCCGATGGGGAACAGGAGCGCGCCGCCGATGGCGAAGCCTAACAGCGCGCCCAGTGCGCCGCCGCGGAGCAGCCAGTCGTCCATGACCACGAGCCAGCCGACGCCGACCATGGTGCCCCAGGCGAGGGTGAAGAAGTCGGTGAGGCGGAGTTTGCGGGCGAGATGGGACATGGGGCGAGCGTGATCTGTGGAGGGCGAATTATAAAGCATGGAGCGAGGATCGTGGGACAGGGCAGCTGCCGTTGAGATCGAGACACAGCGGGCGAGGACGCCCGCTGGACAGCCGGCGAGACGCCGGCGCTACTGTTTCAGTCCTCGGCGTGCGTGATAGTATCGACAATACCCTGCATGATGCTGCAACCTGTGAATCTGGGCGCTTTGGCGCCGTTGCGCCGCTCGACTCGTTGAAATACCGATGACAGCTTCGACCAAATTGCGTAAGCGCGTGCTCAGCGGCATGCGCTCGACTGGAAAACTGCATCTCGGCAACTACGTGGGCGCGCTCGACAATTGGGTGCGCATGCAGGATGAGTATCAGTGCTTTTTTGAAGTGGCCGACTGGCATGCGCTCACCACCGATTATGCCGACACTTCGCGGGTAAAGCAGAACTCGCTGGAGGTGGCGTTGGATTGGCTGGCGGCGGGGCTCGATCCGGAGAAGTCCGTGATTTTTATTCAGTCGCACGTTCCGGCGCACGCCGAGTTGCACCTGCTGTTTTCCATGATCACGCCGCTGGGCTGGCTGGAACGGGTTCCCACGTATAAGGAGCAGCGGGAAAATATCAAGGACAAGGATCTGGGAACGTACGGGTTCCTGGGTTATCCCGTGCTGCAGGCGGCGGACATTTTGGTGTACAAGGCGGATGTGGTGCCGGTGGGCGAAGACCAGGTTGCTCATGTGGAACTCACGCGGGAAGTTGCGCGGAGGTTCAACTTGCTTTACCCACGCCATAGTGCAGGCATGGGTATTCCGCAGCCCGGAACTAGGGGTCCCGAGACGGATGACGAGAGGCTCCGCCGTTTCTTCGTATTTCCGGAGCCGAAATCCTTGCTCACGCCCGCGCCCAAGCTGCCTGGGACCGATGGGCGCAAGATGTCGAAGTCGTACGGCAACACGATCATGCTGACCGATCCGGAACCGGTGGTGCGGCAGAAGTTGAAGACGATGGTGACAGACCCGGCGCGGGTGCGAAGGTCGGACCCCGGAAATCCCGATGTGTGCCCGGTGGGCGATCTGCATAAGATTTTCAGCAGCAAGGAAACGATGGCGAAGGTGAATGAGGGTTGCCGGTCCGCGGGCATTGGGTGCATTGAGTGCAAAGGCTGGGCGGCGGATGCGCTGGTGCAGTTGCTGAATCCGATGCAGGAGCGGCGCAAGAAATTCGAGGAGAATCCGCGGCTGGCTTGGGATATTCTGGAGGCTGGCACGGAGCGGGCGAGCAAGGCAGCGGGCGAAACCATGGACGATGTGCGCGCTGCGATGGGGATGTCGCTGGAGTATGAGCCACTGGCGGTGAAAGATGCGAAGTAACGCACAGAACAGAATTGCTGCATCCGACGACAACGGGGCGGAGTCCGTCCCGCTGGTGCTCGTGGCAAATCAGTCCACACCGCCGGGGCAACGAGAGAAAGAAGAGAGCGATTCTCCGTTTGCGGTTTCGGTAACCGATGTGTACGAAGGGCCGCTCGACCTGCTGCTTGATTTGATTCGCAAGCAGGACATCGACATCTACGACATTCCCATCGCGCGCATCACCGAGCAGTATCTGGCGTACGTGGAAAAAATCAAAGAACTGGATGTGAATGTGGCCGCCGACTTTATTTATATGGCGGCGGTGCTGATTCACATCAAGTCGAAGATGCTGCTGCCGCGCGATCCGTCGGCGAAAGCGGAGGAGTTGGAAGACCCGCGAACCGAGCTGGTGAACCGGCTGCTGGAGCACGAGAAATTCAAGTCTGCGGCGCAGATGCTTTTGCAGAAGCAGCAGATCGAGGATGCGGTGCTGACGAATCCGGCGCTGAAAGAATTTATGGATGCCGAGGGCACCGAGCCGGAGATGGCCGCGGACGTGATCGATCTGGTCAAGACGTTCCAGCAAATTCTGGAGCGGGTGCGCACGCGGCCTGTGATCAATGTGAATGAGGAGACGGTAACGGTGGGGCAGATGATTGACTACCTGCGGCGGCGGCTGGCGCTGGAATCACGGCCGATCCGGCTGAAGCAGTTGCTGATGCGCGTGCCTTCGCGGCAGGCGCTGGTGTGCATGTTTCTGGCGCTGCTGGAAATGGTGCGGCTGCAGGCGATTCAGGTCCGGCAGGATCAACTGTTCGGCGAGATTGCGGTGAAAAAGCATACACATTTCGACGAGATCATGAATGAGCAGGCGGCAGTGAGAGACGACTGGCGGTAGAGAGGCAGCCGCGAGTTGCCAGCGGCCAGTTGCCGGCTAGGGCCGACGACCTTTTACTGGTGGCTGGCAACCGGCGGCTGGCAGCTGATTGATCTTATGAGTCTTAAAGCTCAACTCGAAGCTATCATTTACGCGGCGGAGACGCCGATCACGGCGGAGCAGATGGTCCAACTCGTCAAGGAGTCGGTGCTTGCCGACGGCGCCGCGGACGAAGCGGAAGTTAAGTCGCGGGTACGGTCGTCCCTTGAGGAACTCGTAGGCGAATATGGCGGGCCCGACCATGGCATTGAGATTCGGCAGGTGGCGGGCGGGTACCGCATGTCGACCAAGCCCGAGCAGCACGAAATGGTGCGCAGTTTTGCTAAGAGCTTGAAGCCGCCGGTGCGGCTGTCGCTGCCGGCACTGGAGACGCTGGCGGTGATCGCCTATAAGCAGCCCGCCACGGTGCCGGAGATTAACGAGATTCGTGGCGTGGATTCTGGCGGCGTGATTGCGACTCTGCTGGATCGCAAGCTGATCACTACCGCCGGTCGCAAGCAGGTGATTGGGCGTCCGATTCTGTATAAGACGACCAAAGAATTCCTGATGCGGTTTGGACTGAAGGACGTTAGCGAGCTGCCCAGCATGGAGGAGTTCGAGAAGCTGGTGACGGAGTCGTTCCAGGGCGAGTTGATTCCAGCGGAAGCGCAGGAGACGGATTCTCCCCAGGCGGAAGAGATTGCGGAGTCGGCAGCGCAGAAGGAATAATAGGCCGCGAGAGACGACCACGGGGGCTAAAGCCCGCAATCATTCTGGAGCTTTACGTGGCGCTGAAGCGCCGCTCTTCCACGTCACTGCCGGCCTTACGGCGCGGCTGAAGCCGCACCCTTCAAAACGGACTCTTAAATCCAGATAGGAAGTTGTGGATGCCTACGGAGCGACTGCAAAAGATCATTGCCGCGGCTGGGATTGCTTCCCGGCGCAAGGCCGAGGAGCTGATCAGCGCAGGACACGTGAAGGTGAATGGGACCGTCGTGACGGAGCTGGGGACTAAGGCCGACCCGGACGTCGACCACATCCGGGTGGATGGAAAGCTGCTGCAGGGCGCGCAACATCATGTCTACCTGCTGCTCAACAAACCCAGAGGCTACGTCACCACCGTGAGCGATCCGGAGAACCGGCCTACCGTGATGCAACTGATTCGCGCGGTGAAGAAGCGCGTCTATCCGGTGGGACGGCTCGACTATGCCAGCGAGGGCCTGCTGCTTTTGACCAACGATGGCGCTCTGGCGAACAAGCTGATGAAAGCGGCGTCGCAGGTGTCGAAGACCTACGTGGTGAAAGTTGCGGGAGTTCCGAGCAACGAGGCATTGGAGAAACTGCGCGGCGGAGTTTCCATTGCCACCGACGATGGACGCCGGGTGCGGACTGCGCCGGCGGGCGTTCGCCTTGTTAAGGAAGCTACCAATCCCTGGTATGAAGTTACGTTGATCGAAGGCCGGAACCGGGAAATCCGGCGCATGTTTGAAAAAGTTGGACACCATGTGGAGAAGATCAAGCGCGTCCGCTACGGCCCGCTTACACTCGACGTTCCGCCTGGACAGTTCCGCGCCCTGACCGTGCAGGAAGTTGACCGACTGCGTACTGCCTGCAATAAACCGATGGCGGGAACGAAGCATTCCGTGGCATGATGCGGCAAGCATGAGCCGTTTTTTTGATTTAGTCTCCAAGCCGGCCCGCGATATGGGCACGACGAGTGGTCCCAACCCTACGCCGGCGGCGCTGGAACGCCGCTCACAACTCATCAAGCTGGATTCCAACGAAAGTCCATTTGGGCCTTCGGCGCGGGCGATCGATGCCATGCGGGGCGCGCTGGCCACGGTGAACTTCTATCCGGACGACGATTGCAGCGCGCTGCGGCAAAAGCTGGCGGCACATCACGAGTTGCCCACGGAGCAGGTGCTGGTTACGGCGGGCTCGACCGCGCTGCTGAGCCTGCTTTGCCAGACGCTGCTGGAGCCGGGGCTGAATGCGGTGACCAGCGAGCGGTCGTTCATTGTGTACTCGCTGGCGGTGCAGGCGGCCGGGGCGCATCTGGTCGAAACGCCCATGCGTGAAGACAGTTTCGATTTGGAAGCCATTCTCGCCGCGATCGACTCCGATACTCGCCTGGTGTTTCTGGCCAACCCCAACAATCCTACCGGCACGATGCTCGAAGCGGGCGTGGTGGAGAGTTTTCTGGCGCGGGTTCCCGGGCATGTGGTCGTGGTGCTAGACGAGGCTTACTACGAATTCGCGCTGCATTTCGCGGCGCTGCGGCGGGTTATTTGCTCGAACTCGCTGGAGTATGTTCGGCAGGGCGCGAGCGTAGTCGTGCTGCGGACATTTTCGAAGGCACACGGGCTCGCGGGCCTGCGCGTGGGATATGGAATGGGCCCGGCGGAATTGCTGGGCTATTGCGCGCGCATGCGGAATGCGTTTTCCGTATCGTCGGTGGCGCAGGCGGCGGCGATGGCCGCAATCAACGACCATACCCACATTGACCGCGTGGTGGAGAACAATGCCGTCCAGTCGCGTGTTCTGAGCCAGGGATTGTCAGGGCTGGGATATCGCGTAGTTCCGACTTCGGCGAATTTTGTGTTCTGCGATCTGGGGGAAGACGCCGCGGCGGTCGCCAACCGCTTGCAGGATGAAGGCGTAGCGGTGCGTCCGCTGGGGCATTGGGGAGCGCCGAATTGCATTCGGGTGACGATTGGGACGCCGGAGCAGAACCAGGCGTTCTTGCAGGCGGTGCGGCGGATTGGACCGAGCGGCGCTGCAAGTGGGGCCCGGGTCGCAAGTTCGGCGCGAGGCCAGTGACTTGTCCGAACTCGCGCTCCATGCCGTCCGCGAGACAGTCAGTCAAAACGTGTGGTGGGGGCGAATCTCGGGCGGTGGGCCGAGATCCATGAAGCGAGAATCGCAGGCCTCCTCACGCACCGAACTCAGGGCCACAATCACTTCACGGATGTAGTAGAACGTTCCTGCCAGCAAGCAGATCATGGCCAGAACAAAAAGGACGACGGCCGCGACCGCGGCTTTTTCGCAGTAGACTCCGAAGCCCAGTAGCAGACAGGATGCGATCGTCCCGGCGAGGGCGATAAGGACGAGAAGGAAGCACCGTTGCATCATTTCCGCGCGGCGCTCGATGGAATTGATCTGCGCGGTGTAGGCCTCGGCTTCCTGCAGGCGGTCGTTCTTAACGGCGTCGTACTTGGCGTGGACGTACTGCCGCAACCGGCTGACGATCCCCATGAGCCGGACGTTGATCGACAGCGCCAGCAAGGCAGTTGCGGAGACAAAGATCGCCGGAGCGAGGAATGCTTGAAACAGGCGAGCGATGTCGGTCATGCTGGCGCCTCAACTCGATAGAACCCGTCACGAACTGGACCGAGCGTGAAGAGTACGTTGTTTCGGACCGGCCTGCTTAATCTCTGCGGCGGCATCGCCGGCATTCTCCGCGATGTTCTTCTCGAACATGGCGGCCAGTTCGTGGGCCTTGCGGTCATAGCCTTCTTTGTTCTTCCAGGTGTTGCGCGCGTTCATGATTTCGTCGGGGACGCCGGGACACCACACGGGCACGGCAAATCCCAAAATCGGATCGGGCTTGGTGGCAACTTCCGTGAGTGCTCCGGAGAGGACGGCTTTGACCATGGCGCGGGTGAAGGCGAGTTTGATCCTTTGACCTTGACCATACGAGCCGCCGCTCCAGCCGGTGTTGATCAACCAGACATCCACCCTGTGTTTGGCGATTTTGTCGCCGAGGAGTTTGGCATACACCGTTGGCGGCAGCGCCATGAAGGGCGCGCCGAAGCAGGGACTGAAGGTGGCCTGCGGTTCCTTGAGTCCAGCTTCCGTGCCGGCAACTTTGGCGGTATAGCCGGCGAGGAAGTGATACATCGCCTGGGCGGGGCTGAGGCGGGCCAGCGGGGGAAGGACGCCGAAGGCATCGCAGGTGAGCATGAGGATGTGCTTGGGATGTCCTGCCTTGCCGGTGCGGGTCATATTCGGAATGTGAGTGATGGGATAAGCGGCGCGGGTGTTCTCGGTGAGGGAAGCATCGTCGAGGTTGACGTGGCGCGTGCGCATGTCCATGGTGACGTTCTCGAGGATGGTGCCGAAACGCCGCGTGGTTTCGTAAATCTCGGGCTCGCCCTCGCGCGAGAGGTTGATGACCTTGGCGTAGCAACCGCCCTCAAAATTAAAGGTGCCGTGATCGCTCCAGCCATGTTCGTCGTCGCCAATCAGGGTGCGGGCGGGATCGGCCGACAGCGTGGTTTTTCCCGTGCCTGACAGACCGAAGAAAATGGCGACGTCATTTTCATCTTTGCCATAGTTGGCGGAGCAGTGCATGGCCATGACGCCTTTTTGCGGGAGCAGATAATTCATCACCGTGAAAATCGATTTCTTGATTTCGCCGGCGTAGGCGGTGCCGCCGATGAGAATCAATTTCTCTCCGAAATGCAGCAGGACGAAGGCTTCGGAGTTAGTGCCGTCAATTTGCGGGTCAGCATGAAAGTTGGGCGCGTGGAGCACGGTGAATTCCGGGTGGTGATGGGCGAGTTTGTCCGAATCCAGTTCACGGATAAACATTGTTCGGGCGAACAGGGCGGCGGTGGCGCGCTCGCTGACGATGCGAATGGGAAGGCGGTAGTGTTCGTCGGCTCCGGCGTAGCAGTTCTCAATGAAAATATCTTTTCCCTGAAGATAAGCGCAAAGGCGGGATTTGAGCGCGTCGAATTTCTCGGGATCGAGAGGGCGATTGATTTTGCCCCAGCAGATTTTGCTCTCACTGGAAGGTTCACGGACCAGAAATTTATCTTTGGGCAGACGGCCGGTGTATTGGCCAGTGCGCACGACCAGCGGCCCAAGATGACTCAAAGAGGCCTCATAGCGGCGAATGGACTCTTCATAAAGGGCGGAGGTTGGCAAATCCCAATAGACACGGCCGAGGTTTTCCAAGCCGAGATGTTTGAGGCTTTCTTCCTGCGACTCAGGTTTTGCAATTTGCTTCATAGTTTGATTCTCCAGGGAATAGGCAGCACGGACATGATGCTGCCACGTGCCATGCGGCTTATGAGTTCATCGGCTGCGAGGGAGTGGAACTTTAGGAACGGCGGAAGAATGGCGTCCGACGAGTCTTATCCGCCCAGAACGGGCACCCGCGCAGCTCCGAACAGTCCCGCATCACTCCCCAGCAAGGCGCGAGTGATGATGGTTTTTCGTTCGCTGCGGCTTTCGGTTTGTGCTGCAGCGCCTTCTTCTTTTCCGAGGGGATCGGTGTTCAACGGCTCCGTGGGCGCGGTGGCCGCGTAGACCAGTGAACGCTCGCGCAGCTCTTCGAACATGTTGGGGGCGAAGGCGTCCCAGGCACTGGAAACGCCGCCGCCGACGACGAACATATCGAGATTCAGAACATTGACGAGGCCAGCGAGCAGGATGCCGAGGTAGCGGCCGAAGCTGCGGAAGATGCGGCGGGCGTGCTCGTCGCCCTGGATGGCGAGGTTGTAGATCGACTTCGCGCCGAACTCGGCGTCGGATGACGCGGCGCGGGCCAGCGATGGGGCTTCCCCGCTGGCAATGGCTTCGCGGGCCATGCGCATCACGGCGCTGGCGGAGGCGTAGCGCTCGGCGCATCCGTGGTTGCCGCAACCGCAGGGAACGCCTTCGGGTTCGATGGTAACGTGGCCGAACTCGCCGGCCATGCCGTTCATGCCGTGCCAGATTTTTCCGCCGAGCACGATGCCGCCGCCGATTCCGGTGCCCAGCGTGACCACCGCCATGTTCGGGACGCCGCGGGCCGAGCCCAGCCATTGCTCCCCGAGCGCGGCGACGTTGGCGTCATTTTCTAGGACGACGCGGGCGCCCAGGCGGCGCTCGATTTCCGCGCGCACCGGATAGTCCTCCCAGCCCGGAAGGTTGGCGGACTTGCGGAGCATTCCGGTGGGCATGTCGATGATGCCGGGGACACCGATGCCAGCGCCGAGAAACTTTCCGGTCTCCTTGTACTTCGCGGAGAGGCGATGGATGGCGTCGCACATTTCGGTGATGACGTGGTCGCGGCCGAGAGCGACTTTGGTCCCGAGGGTAACTTTTTCGAGAAGCTGTCCCGAGCCGCTGACGGCGGCGATGCGGAGGTTGGTGCCGCCTAGGTCGACTCCGATGGAGAAATCAGGCATGAAGGAAAGGTTAGCAGATTTGTGGGGGAGGGTACTCATTGTTGATTGCTGATTGATGATTGAAAACCTGGTGTGTAGTGGAAACGCCTTGCGGAGCCGCTGGTGGCGCATGCAAACACGGGGTCCTTCGACTCCGCGAGTCCCCCGCTTCGCGAAGCACCCGCTGCGCTCAGGATGACAGGTGGGGGAGTTGTCAATCAATAATCAGAAATCGACAATCAACAATTGCTTTTTATTTCTGGCATTTCGGGCAGTAGTGGCTGCTGCGGCCGGCGATTACTATGCGTTTGATCGGCGACTTGCAGACCAGGCAGGGCTCGCCTTCGCGGGCGTAGACGCGGTGCTGGAGCTGGAAGAAACCTTCTTCGCCGTCGGCATCGACGTAATCGGAGATGGACGAGCCGCCGAGGGCGATGGCCTCCTCTAAAACTTCCTTCACAGTGGCTAGCAGTTTAGCCAGTTGGTCGCGGGTGATGGTGGAGGCGCGGCGGCGGGGGCGGATTCCGGCGCGGAACAGAGATTCGTCGGCATAGATGTTGCCTACGCCGCGCAGCAGTTTCTGGTTGAGCAGGGCGCTCTTGATGGGAGTTTTGCGGCCGCGGAACAGTGCGAGGAAGCGGTCGAGATCGGCTTCCAGCGGCTCGATGCCGCCTGCGTCGAAGGCGCGGGCGACGCTCAGGCGTCCGAAGCGGCGGGGGTCGACGAAGCGCAGTTCCCTGCCCGAGGCCAGCTTGAGGATCGCGTGCGTGTGCCTGAGGATTTCTGACTGCGGCTCGCAGACTTGCAGGCGTCCGGTCATGCCGAGGTGGACGATCCACTGGGCTGGGGCTAAAGCCCCGTTAGATTTTGCTGGGCTTACGCGGCCCTGAAGGGCCGCTCCTCCACGGCGCTGCCGGCCTTTGGCAGGCAGCGCCTGCTCTGAGCCTGCCGAAGGAAGTGCCCGCTCCACACCATGCAAATCCACACGATTCTGCTCCGCACGATCCAAGTCGAAGACGATGTGCTTACCCATGCGGCGCACGGTGGCGATGCGGCTATGCTCAAGCGCGGCGGCGATTTCGCGTGCCGGGGACTTTAGCGGCTCCGGCTTCTGGCCCAGCCAGACGGAATCGATTACATCGCCGGAGACGCGGCGGGCCAGGCCGCGGGCGATGGTTTCTACTTCGGGGAGTTCGGGCATGACTGATTAGTTTACAAGGGAGCGGAAACGTGTGGGCCGTTTACAGCAGATCTCGTAGCGGCTTGCCTTCATCAGTGAACCAAGCATCGAGCTGCGCTCGACTGGACAGCCGAGGGCGGCTGTCCCCACATGAGCGGATTGGAACTTCGAGCTTTTAATCTTTGAGGGGAACTACAGTTTTGCCGTCGCGGCAGAAGGTAGCGACTTTCTGCAGATCGCCGTTGGCCTGGGGCAGGGTCATGACCGGGCCGTAGCAGTAGACGGCGTGGCCGTTGGCGGCGAAGTACCAGCGTCCGCCCTTGGAATGCTGTTCGACCTGGCCGGTGGGGCGGCGCACGGGCTGCACTGGCTTCGCAGCCGTCAGACTAAACAACAAGGCTAGGGTCAGAACCTTCATTGCTGCCACACTGTGCGAACAACTGCGGGAGACGCTTACTGCCTACCTGGGCAACTAGATCGTATGCAACGCGCGACGCTGATCTACTAAATCCGAAGCCGGAACGGGCGGAGCCTGGGTCTGGGGCTTCGCTACTTTGCCGCCGTGGCTTTGGGAACGGTGTTGCGGCACTGCCTGGGTCGACGGAGCCTGGGTCAACGGAATCTGGGTAGACGGAGTCTGAGTCTGGGACGACGGAGTCTTGGCGGACGGAACTTGCCCCTGGGTCTGAGTTTGAGCGTCGGCCATTTGCTTATCGGTGATGGCTTTGCCTTTTGCAGCCCAGAGTTCGGTGCTGTCACGCATCAGAACCTTGATCAGATTGCGCTGCTGCTGGATGGCGGAGCCTTGCTCGACGATGAGTACGGTCATCAGTCCGTAGGAGAACAGGAACAGGACCGTGAGCAAAGGCAGAAGGCTACGCTTCTTTTTCGGAACCTCGATCTTCTGAAGCTCGATCGGCATCACCGCTGTGTAACCGAACAAAGTGGTCAAGTGTCACCCCGGCCTAGCCTCACGAAGGCAGGCATATCGGTAATTGCAGCTTGTCAGCCAATGGTGGGAGACTCCGGAAGGTATTGAATTTGCTTGGGTTAGGGCGATTTTATGGGGGCGAACTCCGGGGCACAAGTGCAATTGAATGCACATATTGAGCAGTGGGACTGTTGCCTGTGAATAGTTACGGCTCCAAAACGCCTGCTGGGCTCAATCGCCACTCTGTCTCACGGTTTCAATCCCTGAATCATTCACTCGGGCAGTTGGCGATAAATCCCCATATCGCTCATTTGACCGTTTGTTGCTGCCCAAAATCCTCACGCCGTTCAGCTTTTGCAAGCACCTGAATCTGCAGGGTCACGAGAGTCGTGTCCGACTGCCCGAAAACAGATGTTTTTGAATCAGCGTACTCTTTCAGTTTCTTTGCCTTTGGCTGCACGCCTCGGACGCGAGTCACAGCAACTTGCGGACGCGGTCGGCGGTTTCCTGTATAAGGACGGAATCGAGACAGCCTCGCTCATCTTCTTGCGTCGTGAATAGTGTTTCACCAATTTTGAAGCCATTGTTCTCATACCACGCCCGCTTCCACTCCCAACCGCGGCGGTAGTCATCGCGGTCCAACATCCCCAGATGCTCCCAAATGATCACGTCCCCAGCATCGGTCACGAACAAAAGTCCGGGCGCAATCTGGCCGGGAGATTTCGTTCCTTCCAGCGGCCTCTCATAGAAGTACTGCAACCCGACGTCGAAGAGATGATTGGCGATGACAAGCTCAGACTTGCTGCGGACCATGTCACCGTTCCGGGCTCGGTGCACGAGATGGACAGCATATGGAACGACGTCAGCTTGTTCACGAACCGCCGGCGTGAACATTCTGGTGTTGCGGCGCGCTGTCTCGGATCGCTCAGGACGGGTAAGATCATATAGGCCTGAGGCATCGCGGCCTTCGATCAAGAACACCAAATGCTGCTGCGCTCGGGTGAGCGCTGTGTAGAGCAATTCGCGACTGAGTAGACGAGTGCGCTTTGGTAACACGACGAAAACGACGCCAAATTCGCTGCCCTGCGCTGGGATTTTCAGGGTCACCCTCCTACATCAACCAAGCCTTGCGCACCTTGCGCAGGCTGCTAGGCAAGGCGGTCGAGTGGAAAGTAATAACGGCAGCACCGAGGATCAAACTTCTGAAGGAACTGGGTAGGGAGCAGACGATCGAGTCCGAAACCGAAGCGAAATTGCTTGCAGTGGGAAAACAGCCAATGAAGGACGTGCTCATTATCATCCAGGATACTGGAATGCGTCCCGACGAAGTCTTTCGAATCCGGCTCGAGAACATCGATTGGAATCGACGGCTAATTTTCAACCCTCACGGCAAGACAAGAGCATCGCGCCGGCACTTGCCAATCAGCATGCGCATGTTCGATCTCTTGATGCTTCGCTGCGGGGAGAAACGGGAAGGTTGGCTTTTCCCGTCCACAAGGGCTGACGCGGGGCATCTGACCACGGTCTCCAAGCAATTTCGAGAAGCCCGCCGTGAGGCTGGCTTGCCTGAATCCTTGGTGCTCTACTGCGCTCGCCATACTTTCGGTACGGCAGTGTATGAAGCAACCGGCAACCTGGCGATGGTCATGAAGGTGATGGGTTACACCGATGCGCGAACGGCAATGCAGTACCAGCATCCGGCGTTGGATCCGATTCGGGAAGCCATCGATCAGCGCAATCTACGTCACAATTTACGTCACAGTGAATTTTTGGTGCAGTGAGGAGTAGCGTAAGTGATTGAAAGAATGGAGCCGACGAGCGGACTTGAACCGCTGACCTGCCGATTACGAATCGGCTGCTCTACCAACTGAGCTACGTCGGCCTCTGAGTTGCTCTGTTAGTTTACCAAATCGCCGAACGAAGACTTGGTGAGAAAGTCTACCGCCGCCGGGAGTTGATTCTTGAGTGTGGATCGCCTTGCGATTTACCGAAGTGCCAAACAGTGAATTGCGGCTGGGCCGCACCAATCCTGCTGCGTCCCAGCCGCGTATGTTCTGGTCCTGACCGCGCCTCGAACCCTAACTACTACGCAACTCCGGTCAGGTGCTTCTCCTTCTCTTCTTCCTTCCGTTTGGCCTTGGCCGCTAGCTCCAATGCCGCGGTCAGCGCCAGTCCATCGGCTTGGGCGATGGCGCGTGCCGCCACTGGTTTCAGCCAGAGCAATGCCATGAAGGCGGCGATGATGTCGCAGGCGATCATGACGTAGAACACCGGGAGCCACGAGCCGGTCCTCAGCATCACGTACGCCGCCACCGGAGCGGCAAATAGGGCTGCCGTTCCTTTCGCGGTATAGACGATGCCGTAGTTCGTCGTGGCCCACGTCCTGCCATACAGGTCCGCCGTGAGCGAGGGGAACAGCGAGAAAATCTCGCCCCAGGCAAAGAACACGAGGCTGGACAGCAGAACGAACATCACCGGTCGGTTGATGGTCTGCAACCAGGCAAACACCGCAATGCCTTCGATCAGGAAAGCGGTGAACATGGCGTTCTCGCGGCCAATGTGGTCAGAGATCCAGCCCCACAAGGGACGGGTCACGCCATTGACGATGCGGTTCAGCTGGATCGCCAGAATTGCCGCTGACAGGCCCCAGGCAATGATGACCTTGTCCACGTGGTAGAAGCCGGCAATCTCCTTCAGTTGCGAAGTGACGACCAGGCCGCCGAATGCCACCAAGGTCATCATGACGTAGATCAGGTAGAACGACGGCTGTTTCACCATCTCCGTCCAGGTCATGTCCTTCTTGGATATATGGAGCCGGGCGACAGGTTTCCACGCTTTCGGCAGCCATCCTTTCGGCGGCGCCACGATAAACATGGCCGCAACCGTTACGATGATGCCCTGCACGAAGCCCCAGAAAATGAACGCATGCTGGTAACCGGAAGCATGGATCATTTTCTCGATCGGAGCGACGGTCACTGCGGTGCCTATGCCATAGGCGCCGGACACAATGCCCGCGCACAGTCCGCGGTGGTCGGGAAACCACTTCAGTACGTTACCGGTGCAGCCGCCATAAACGGCGCCGGCGCCGATGCCGCCGATCGCGTACCAAATGTAGAGTCCGGTCGTGGTGTTGGAATAGCCGGAGCCGATCCAGCCCGCGCCTACCAGCAGGCCACCGATTCCGATGACTAGCCGCGGCCCGAGACGATCGATCAGGTAGCCTTCGAATGGGACCAGCCAGGTTTCACAGAAGATGAATGCGGCAAATGCGATTTGCACCGCGGCTAGAGTCGCGTGCAGATTTGAGGTTAAGGGTTTGGTGAAAAGCGTCCATGCATATTGCAGGTTCGCGATCGCCATCATCGCGATTATGCACGCGCACATCTGAATCCAGCGGTTAACGATCTTGGGTTCAGTACGAACGAAGGCGTTCACATTCGAGGCCATTAGCAACCTCCCGGTTATTGTCAGAAATTGGTCTTCTCGAGCAGCACTCCCTGCCGGAAAATGTCCGGGTAAAATGAAAAACCCGCCCCCGTGTGGAGGGCGGGCGGGTTATTCAGCGTTTTCGATATCTTTCTGGAGCGGAATGATTCCCGGCACCAGCCACTTGTTCCACATATCATCGATCTTGCTCTGGAAGTAGTCGATATCTTCCTCGATGAAGTGCGCGAAGCGTCCTTGCTTGAGCAGGTAATCCCGTACCGGCAGGCGTTTGAAGCGGCCGCTGGCAATCTGTTCGGTCTTGCCATACAGCTTCAGCTTGCCGTTTTCGACCTCGTACAGAGGCCAAATGCCGGTATTCACGGCCAACTCGCCCAGTTCGAAGGAGAGCACGGGATCGAAATCCCAGCCCTTCGGACAGGGGTTGAGGCAGTGAATGAAGGTCGGCCCGCCGATCGACAGCGCCTTGCGCACGTTGTTCATCGCCTGCAGGGGGTAGGACGTAGAGATGGTCCCTACGTACTTCACTGTGGGATGGCCAACCAGCATCAGTGGCGCCATGTTCTTCTTCCAGCGGTGATTCATAATCCGCTTCACTTTTCCTGGCGTGCTGAACGAGGTGTTAACACCATACGGCGACGTCCCGGAAATCTGGATGTCCGTATTGGCATACGACTCGTTGTCGTACATCAGGATCAGCAGGTTGTAATCGGGATGGCACATGGTCGCCGAGATGGCTCCCAGGCCCATGTCCGCGCCGCCGCCGTCGCCGCAGAACGCGATGACGTTGATGGGTTCGTCCTTCATGACGCCCTTGCGCATCTGGACGCGCAGACTAGCCGCCGCTCCCAGCGCGGCCGAGCCTGAACTTCCCAGTTGCGTGTGCATCCAGGGGACGCCCCAGGGGGTGGCGTAGTAAGAGGTGTTAGCCACATACATGCAGCCCGTACTTCCCAGAACGATGGTCCTGGGACCTGCAGCCTTCGCCATCAATTTCATGATTTGCGCAGACTCGCAGCCCTGGCAGGTGCGGTGGCCGGACGTGTAGTACTCCTCGTTGGGAACCTTCTTCACTCCTTTGAAGGCTTCCAGGTTTTGCGTCGGTTTTTCGTCTACAAATGTGCTCATGATTGTTTGTCCTTTCCGGCTATGAATAGCGCCAGCGTCGACTGGCGTTATCCCCGCAGCCCGATCCATTGCGTCAGGGGTTGCGCCTTACCTTTTGCGGCTTGGAACACGATATCGGTCATCGTTTCCACGTCTGGCACAGTCACTTCGCGGCCGCCCAGTCCACCGATGAAGCCGATGACTGGCGGTCTCGTCTTGCTGTTGCTGTACATGGCGGAGCGAACTTCCGTCGCCACCACGCCACTCAGGTCCGGCGAACCGAACGAGAAGTCGCGATCGATGACGCCGACAGCCTTGAAACGCTCCAGGCATTTGCCAATCTCCTTGCCGGCAAACGGACGGAACCAGCGCAGCCGCACGAACCCAACTTTCTTGCCTTCTTCGCGCAGCTTCCGGATCGCCACCTTGACCGGCGTCGAGAGTGTTCCCATGCCCAGCAGTACGACTTCCGCATCTTCCGTCATGTACTCTTCGAAGAACGGGTTGCCGTATTTGCGTCCAAACGTTTTCTCGAAGTCGGCATAGACTTCGCGGATCACGTCACAGGCAATTTCCGTGACTCCGAAGTTCTGCCGCCGTATCTCCATGACCCAGTCTTCGTTGACCTGTGGGGCCACCGAAATGACGTTGTCAGGATGAAGCAGCAGATCGCCGCGGTTGTAGCGAGGCAGGAACTTCTTGACCTGCTCCTTCGACGGGATCTGTACCAGGGCTTGCGAGTGGGTGAGGAACGCGCCGTCGCAACTGATCGCCAGGGGTACGAACATGCGGCGGTCTTCCGCCACACGATAAGCAATCAGCGCCGTGTCCAGCGCTTCCTGCGCGCTGTCGACCCAGGTCAACATCCAGCCCAGGTCGCGGACGGCCAGTGCGTCGTTGTGTTCCACGCCGAAGGCGCCGGGATCATCGAGAGCCCGGTTGCCCACCATTGCCACCAGAGGAATGCGCAGGGCCGGGGTAACGGTCAGCGCTTCCATGGCGTACATCCAGCCCACGCCGCTGGAGCCGCAGAAGGTGCGGGCTCCGCAAACCGACGCGTGCTTTACGATTTCGAACTGTGAATGTTCGCCCTCCGCCACGATGTATTCGCAGTCCATTTCGCCATCTGCCACCAGCTGGCTGATGTACTGCATCACCGTGTCGTAAGGCCGGATGGGGTAAGCCGTGACCACGTCCACGTTGGCCAGTTTGCAGGCAATCGCAATGGCTTCGGCGCCGGTGATCAGGGCTTCCTGTTCTTGGATTTTCTTTTTCTCTTCAACCGGTAGTGTGAGTGTCGCCATCTTAATCTCCTTGTCTTTCAGACGAAGCCTTCAGGCTGCGTCTGCACTCGGCCACACTGGGCCGCTAGCCTTTTTTTGCGACTTCCAGGGCCTCGGGGACCTGTTCCTGATACTGGCCGCGATAACGGAATCCATGACTCCGCTTCTCGATTGGTTCGGCCTTCTCGATTGTGCTTTCCAGCCATTTCAAATAGGCGTCTTTGTCTTTCTTGAACGCCACCCACTCGCTCTCGTTGCCTTGGAATTCGGACTCGTTCACCATGGTGACGCAGTCCTTCACCGGGCAAACCTCTTCGCAAATGCCGCAACCGCAGCACGCCGCGAGATTGGCATCGTAGGTTCCGTCCGGCGTCACATCGAACGACGCGTCCGGGCAGTTCAGCCAGCACAGCGTGCACTTGGTGCAGGTTGAGAAGTTAATGACCGGCCGCTGGGTGCGCGTCGAGTACTTTTTGAACAGCTCGTTGCGGGCTGGCCGGAAGCCTCCGACTTTGCCCGTGGTGGGATCTGCATACGGACCGCCTTGCGGCTGGCCCTTAATGGATACGCCGCCCCGCATGTCTTCCCAGTCAGGCTTGGTGAACTGGAATAGTTCTTCGGGATTGCCCGTGCCGGGTTTTACATTGCTGGTGGCGAAACGCTCGTAGGCGTTTCGAGCCGACGTCACTTTCAGCGGGTTCTTCAGCTTTTCGGTGATGAATTGTTCCACCGCCTTCAGGCTGAACAGTTCCGGCAGCGCCTTGGCAATCGCGCCCAGGACGCGGACGTCGGTATGGTCATCTTTAAAGACCCACATGCCCGAGAAGCTGGTGATGCCCTTCAGGATGCCCAGCTTGTAGGGCTCTTCCCGGCGGTGAATGTTCTTCAACAGGGCAGGCGCGTCATCCTGTGAAACTACGATGAGCGTGTGCCCGGGCTTCAGAGCATGGTGCACCGGTTGCAGGCCATACCATGCCCACGATTCCGTCCCCTTGCAGAGCGTGTCGTCGAGGACCACGGTCAGATCGACCTGTTTGGGTTCGTATTGTGCCATTCCGGCTTCGAGTGTCTGCTCGTCTTTGGCGACGATGGCGAAACTCTTGGCTGGAATGCCGTTGCGCTCCGGCGCGTCTCCGTAACGGCCGAAGGAAATACCCAGTTTGCCTTCGTTGTGCGCGGCCAAAACAATGTCGCGCGTGATGTTCTTCGCGAGTGTCTTTTGGAAGACTCCGCGATAGATGATTTCGACCGCGAATAGCTGACCCATTTGGCAACCTCCATTTTTCTTAAAGCTTCTTCAATACGACGTTTTCAATCTCCTGCAGGTGCCGGCGCATGGCAGCCTCGGCGGCTGAGGCGTCGCCCCGCTTCAGAGCGGAAAGAATCCGGTGGTGGCCGGCAAGCGATTTTTGCTGCCGTCCTTCCACCTGCAGCGAGCGTTCCCGCGTCTCGCGCAACAAATCCATCAACACATCCACCACTTTCAGGACCGCGCTGTTGTTGGACGCAACAGCAACGGCGTAATGAAATTCGGAGTCCTCGTCGATTCCGAGTTCGCCCCGCCGTACTACCTCCTCCTGGCGCAGGAGGATGTCTTCCATGTGAGCAATTTGCTCGCGAGAAGCTTGCAGCGCGGCGCGCCGGGCCAGCGGCGGCTCGATCATCCTGCGCACTTCGATCAGGTCGGCAACCAGCTTGCGCTTTTCCAGAAGCGCGGCCGCCAGGGGATTGGTTGGAGCGGGGGCGGGGCTGCAAACCACCGTGCCCACCCCTTGGCGAGGCTCGAGCAAGCCCATCAGTTCCAGCGTCCGGATGGCGTCCCGTACCGAGCTGCGGCTCACGCCCAGCAACTGCACCAGTTTGCGCTCCGGGGGAAGTAGGTCGCCAGGTTTCAGATCTTCCGTGATTCGCCGCTCCAGTTGCCGGGCGACTTCCTGGTAGACCTTATTTCTAGGGATCGCTTCGAACTCGACCCGCGTGGATGATTCCGTTGCTTGCATTCGGAATTGGTCTGATGACTGACCAATGCCATTCCAGTCCTCAAACCAAAATCCTGCAAGGACATAGCTCACCTATCAATGTGACGTTTAACCCAGGAAGGTTGGAGAGAAGCTCGCTTGGGCCACGATGCGCTGGTTCACGGCTCTACAATTCCTTTGCCTTCAACCACAGTGACGATCCGGTCGATGGCTGGAATCTTGATTTCTTCCTTCGCGCCGTCCGGCCAGAGAATCTCAACCTTGTCCACTTTGGTGGCCGCGCCCAGCCCGAAGTGCGGGCGGGGATCGGAACTGGAGGCGTAGCTGCCTCCGGCGAAAACATCCCCCCGCTGCCGAATCGCGCCCGTCGTGACAAATATCTTCGCTCCGATCCCATCCCGTGGGCTTTTGGGGCCACCGATCAACTTCAACGTTAACCAGTGATTCGAATTCTTGACCACGTTGCGCAAGAGCACCGGAGCAGAATCCATCACATTGAGCACCACGTCGATATGGCCGTCGTTGAAGAGATCGCCGAATGCGGCTCCACGCGCCGCGACTACCACCGCCAGCCCGCTGCCCGTGGCTGGAGGAACCTCCGCGAATTTCGTTCCATTCAGATTACGAAACACCAACGGCCGCTGCGCGAAAGTCGTACCCCAATCCTGCTTGTCGACGGCGGGATAGACGTGTCCATCGGCAAAGAAGACATCGAGTAGACCGTCGTTGTCGAAATCAAGAAAGCCAGTGCCCCATCCCAGAAACGGAATCGTGGAATTGGCGATGCCAGCCGCATAGCTTACGTCCGTAAAGCTGGCGTCGCCGTCGTTGCGGTAGAGCGTGTTGTAGTCGTCGGAGAAATTCGTGACGCAAAAGTCGACTTTACCGTCGCGGTTGTAGTCGCCCACCGCAATCCCCATCGCCGCCTGTTCGCGGCCTTCGTCGTTCAAGGCGAATCCAGAGATATAGCTAACGTCCTCAAACGTTCCGTCATGCTTGTTGCGATAAAGATATTTCGGCACGGAATCGTTGGCCACCAGCAAGTCGAGCCAGCCATCATCATCCACATCAACGAAAACCGACGCCAGGCCGTAATAGCCGCTGGGATCGGAAACACCTGCCTTCAGGCTCACGTCAGTAAAAGTGCCATCGCCGTTGTTGTGAAACAAATGATCGCTCTCGCCCGGCAAACCCCGCGGGCCGCACATCACAGTGACGCCGCGAAACTGGCAGAATCCTGGCGGGATGCCGCCTTTACCGGCAATCGCTGGATTGTCAGGATCGACCTTCACATAGCCGGGGACAAAGAGATCAAGAAATCCGTCACGGTCGTAATCGCCCCAGGTCGCTCCCGTCGACCATCCCCCCAGCGTGACTCCGGCCTTTTCCCCGACGTCGGTAAACGTCCCGTCACGATTGTTGTGGTAGAGGCGATTCTTGCCGAAATTCGAAACGTAAATGTCGGGCCAGCCATCGTTATCGTAATCGCCCACCACCACGCCAAATCCCCAGCGCTCGTTGGCCACTCCGGCTTTGTCGGTTACGTCAGTAAATGTGCCGTCGTGATTGTTGTGGAACAGCTTGGCCCGCGGCGGAGCTTCCTTGCCCTTCAGCGCCGGGAAGGTTGAGCCATTCAGCAGATAAATGTCGAGCCATCCATCGTTGTCATAATCGAGGAGGGCGACACCCGACCCGGGAGTCTCCAGAATCGTGGCTTTGTCTGGCCCGCCCGATTTGTGGCGAAACTTGTCGAGGCCCGCAGCGTGCGTGATGTCGGAAAAAATGACGGGCGCCCCGTCCACAAAACCGCCCGCCGTAATCGGACGGTGCAGTGCATCTTTGACCGGAGCGTGCGCGACCCCAGTGCTCATGCCGCTCTGCTGACCTTGGACCGCAGGCTGCGCGGTTTTCTGCCCAAATGCCGCGCCGAGAAACAGAGTCAGACTTAGCGCAGGCCAGCCGATCTGCCGAAGGCCTTTGCTGACGGTGAGCGATGTTTCGTCGTGATTCAAGAACAACATCGGTAGCCGAATCCTCTCACAGTTTCATATTGGTTCCAACCTGTTCAAACGGGGACGCGCAGAGCTTTTCCCCACCGCGCCTTTCTGATACTGTTTTAAGTCCGCCCCACGCACTTCAGGCTCGTCGTGTTTCCGCGGACATGATCCTTCACGAAAGGATAACCGTGTGATTGTCGGAGTTCCGAAGGAAAGCTATCCCGGAGAGCGGCGGGTCGCGCTCGTCCCCGCGGTTATCCCCACGCTAGCCAAGGCCGGGCTCGAAGTCGTAGTCGAATCGGGCGCAGGTGAACCGGCTGGCTACCCGGATTCGGCCTACGTCGAGAAGGGTGGAAAGATTCTTCCCGTTCGCGCCGCCGTGTTCAGCGCCGCTGACATTATTGTTCAGGTGCTTTGCTACGGCTCGAATGACATCACCGGCAAGGCCGATCTTCCTCTCCTGCGTCGCGATCAGGTGTTAATCGGATTTCTGCGCCCGTTTGGCTCCGCTGAAGTAGTCCAGCAGATTGCCGCAGCCGGCGTCACTTCATTCTCGGTCGAACTCGTGCCCCGCACCACACGCGCTCAAAGCATGGACGCGCTTTCCTCCATGGGCACAATCTGCGGCTACAAGGCGGTGCTGCTGGCCGCGGAGATGTCCATCCGAATCTTCCCTATGATGACCACAGCCGCCGGCACGATCACGCCGGCCCGCGTATTCGTCATCGGCGCCGGAGTAGCAGGCCTGCAGGCCATCTCCACCGCCCGCCGGCTGGGCGCAGTTGCGTCCGCCTACGACATGCGCGCCGCCTCTAAAGAACAAGTGCAGAGCCTGGGAGGCCGCTTCGTCGAGCTACCCATTGAGGCTAAGGACGCGCAGGATGCCCGCGGCTACGGCACCGCCCAGGACGAAACGTTCTACGCCCGCCAGCGCGAACTCCTCACCCGCGTGGTTGCCGAGAGTGACGTAGTCATCACAGCGGCCGTGATTCCCGGCAAGAAATCGCCGGTGCTCATCACCGCCGACATGGTCAAAGGGATGGCTCCCGGCTCCGTGATCGTCGATCTGGCCTCAGAGCGCGGCGGGAATTGCGAACTCACCCGCACCGGCGAAACTGTGAATGCCCACGGCGTGACCATTATCGGCGCCATCAACCTGGCCAGCAGCGTTCCCTATCATGCCAGTCAGATGTACGCCCGCAATGTCACCACGTTTCTCGCTTATATGGTGAAAGAGGGCAAGCTGCAGCTCAACCTGCAGGACGAAATCATCCGCGAGACCATGGTCACGCGCGGCGGCGAAATCGTGAACGCAAGGGTGCGCGAGTTTTTCAAACTGCCGGCACTGGTGACGGCGGGAGAGTAGACGCGGTCTTAACTGGAAACCAGAAACTGAGAACTGGAGTCCAAAATGGGCGACAACTTAATCGATTCGCTGTTCATCTTCATGCTGGCCTGCTTCATCGGCTTCGAAGTCATCCGCCACGTTTCGCCCTTGCTGCACACTCCCCTGATGTCGCTGACCAACGCCCTCGATGCCATCGCCGTGGTGGGCGCGATTGTGCTGGTGGGCGAGCGCAAGAGTGAGTTCGCCACCGTGCTGGGCACAATCGCTATCGTCGCCGCCACAAGCAACGTGGTCGGCGGATTCTTTATTACTGACCGCATGTTGAAGATGTTCAAGAGCAGCCGTCCCAACAAGTAGACGCTAAGCGAAATCATACTGAGCAAGTCTTATTGAGTCAGCCATGAACGAGTTCGCCGGAAGCCAGTACCTCATCGAAGCGATCTACCTCATCGCCAGCGCCCTCTTCATTCTGTCCCTGAAGTGGATGAGTTCCCCCACCACCGCGCGCCACGGCATCTGGGCGGGCGAAATCGGCATGGTGCTGGCCATCGCCGGCACTCTGCTGCACCACGGCATCGTCGACTGGAAATGGATCGCAGTCGGCCTCGTGCTCGGCAGCGGTATCGGCATCCCCCTGGGCATGGTGCAGATGACTGCCGTCCCCCAGCGAACTGCGCTCAGCCACGCCTTCGGCGCACTCTGCGTGACGCTGGTCGGTACGGCTGAATTTTATCTGGGAACGCAGAGCACCTCGAAGTTTGGCATGTCAGTGCTTTCGATGGAAGTGATTCTCGGCGGCCTAACCTTCACCGGCAGTTTGATGGCGGCAGGAAAGTTGCAGGAAATCCTGCCTCAGCGCCCCATCACCTATAAAGGACAGAATCTCGTCAACTTCCTGTTGCTCGCCGTCGCCATCGGCAGCGCCGTTTATCTCGTCCTGCATCCCGAGGCGAAGCAACTCTTTCCGCTGATCGTCGGCATTTCGGTGATCTTCGGAGTTTTCCTGATCATCCCCATCGGCGGCGCCGACATGCCAACCGTCATATCGCTGCTGAACGGCTATGCCGGATTATCCGCCGCCGCCATGGGATTCGTGCTCCACAATAAGCTCCTGATCATCGCCGGCGCGCTCGACGGTTCTTCCGGACTCATCCTCTCGGTTATCATGTCAAAGGCGATGAACCGGTCGTTCACCAACGTCCTGTTCGGAGCTTTCGGCCAGGTGCAGGCCGCAGCCGCCGCCGGCCCGGAGGCCAGGCCGGTGCACAGCGCCACAGCCGAGGAATCAGCGGCGATTCTGGCCGCTGCTAATAAGGTAGTGATCGTCCCCGGTTACGGAATGGCGGTCGCCCAGGCGCAGCACAAAGTGCGCGAACTCTATGACCTCCTCACCAAAAAGGGGGTCGATGTTCGCTTCGCCATCCATCCCGTCGCCGGACGAATGCCCGGCCACATGAACGTGCTGCTGGCCGAAGCCGACATCCCCTACGACCGCCTCATCGAAATGGACGAGATCAACGGCGACTTCCCGCAAACTGACGTGGCCCTGGTGATCGGCGCCAACGACGTCACCAACCCGGCCGCGCGCACTGACACCACCAGCCCCATCTACGGCATGCCCATCCTCGACGTCGACAAAGCTCACACCGTCATGGTGATCAAGCGCAGCATGAACCCAGGTTTCGCTGGCATCGACAATCCGCTCTACTACCTCGACAACACCCTGATGCTGTTCGGCGACGCGAAGCAGTTCGTCGGCGCGATCGTCCGGGAACTCAGCGGCGGTCACTAGGTCCGGTTCTCGTCGCCTCAAACTCCGGTACTGGCTGAATTCAGCCACTACCCAAACTCCTTTTACGACAACTCCCACCCATTACTGATGTAACCTTGGGATACGAGTTATCCGGGTGCCGCCCCGCAACTGATCGTCAATAATTAGGTATCCGGGACACCTCGGACGCCACGCTGTGGGTGTGGCTCGTCGCGGTGTCGGAGGCCAACGACACGGTATGACCAGCCTCTTTAATTAACTGACAAGGAAGCGATAGCGGAAGCAGTATGTCCATTGGAGCCCAGAAGTCGGCGAATACGGCTCAAAGGCTGGCGGAAGCTTTGGGGCAGCTGGACCAGCAGGTACTGGCCATGGTGATGGCTCATGCCGCCCTTCCTGAAATCCTGAAAACCCTGTGCACGAACATCGAGAAGCATTACAGCGGCCTGCTGTGCTCCGTTCTCCTCCTGGATGCTGATGGGAAGACGCTGCGGCACGGCGCCGCGCCTTCGCTTCCGAAGGAGTACAGCCAGGCCATTGACGGCACACAGATCGGTCCCAACACGGGATCATGCGGCACGGCTGCCTATCGACGGCAGCCCGTCGTAGTCTCCGATATCGCTACCGACCCCCTGTGGGCGGACTACCGACATCTCGCGCTTCCTCACGGCCTGCGGGCCTGCTGGTCGACGCCGGTCGCCTCGCAGGATGGCGGCATCCTCGGAACTTTTGCCATCTACTATCGCGAACCGCGCCTGCCCGATGCGGAGCACCTGCAACTCATCGCTCACGCCACCCATCTGGCCGCCATCGCCATGGAACGCGATCGCGCCCGGGCCGAACTCAGCGCGGCCGAAAGCCGCTATCGCACCCTGGTCGAGCGCCTGCCCGCCATTACCTACATTGCCGAACTCGGCGCGCGCGGCCGCTGGCACTATGTGAGTCCTCAGATCGAGACCATGCTTGGTTTCTCGCCCCAAGAGTGGCTTTCCGATTCTGCGAACTGGATCAGCCGCATCCATGCGGACGACCGCGAGAGTGTCCTGGCCGTGGAAGACCACTTCCAGAAAAATCGTGACCTATTTCAGGCGGAATACCGTGTGATCGCCCGCGATGGGAGGATCCTGTGGTTCCGCGACGAGGGCGTTACCCTGCCCACGGCGGAAGACCAGCCCTTCCTGATGCAGGGTGTCATGTATGACATTACGGAGCGCAAGCGTCTGGAAGAGCAACTCCGTCATTCGCAAAAAATGGAAGCTGTGGGCTTGCTGGCGGGAGGCATTGCCCACGACTTCAACAACCTGCTCATGCTCGTTCAGGCCCACAATGAGCGCCTCCGCGCCACTCTTGCTCCGGGCACTTCTGCCCAAAAAGAATCTTTAGGGATCGAACACGCAATCACCCGGGCGGCGAGCCTGACCAACCGTTTGCTGGCCTTCAGCCGCAAACAGGTTTTGCAGCCCAAAGTCATGGACCTGAACGAGGTCCTGACGGAAGTGGCGAAGTTGCTCGACCGCCTGATCGGAAAAAGCATTGCCTTGCGCGTGCTAGCGGCTTCCCAGCTTTGGCCGGTCAAGGCTGATCCGGCACAGATCGAGCAACTCATCATGAACCTCGCGGTCAATGCCCGGGACGCCATGCCGCAGGGAGGCCAGTTGCTCATCGAGACCAGAAACTCCGAAATCGATAGCTCCCACCCCCGATTGCGTGGCGGCGTGCGGCCCGGCCGCTACGTAACACTGGTCGTTAACGATACCGGCATTGGGATGGACAGCGAAACTCAGGCTCATATGTTTGAGCCCTTCTTCACCACTAAGGAACCGGGGAAGGGCACTGGCCTGGGGCTGGCGATTGTCTACAGTGTGGTCAAGCAACTCGGGGGCTGGACCCACGTCGATACCAAACCGGGCGAGGGAACGACGTTCGAAATCTATCTCCCGCGCGCCGAAGAGGCCAAGGCACCGGCGGCCGTCGACGAGACGCATTTGGATCTCACCACCGCTCCCAAAGGCAACGAGACCATTCTTCTCGTGGAAGATGAGTTGGGTATTCGCGAATTGGCCTGCGACTTCCTGCAGCGCCAGGGCTACATGGTGCTGACCGCGATGGATGGCAACGAGGCCCTCCGCATTGCCGAAGGACACGAAGACCTGATCCACCTGCTGGTGACAGACATCGTCATGCCCAACATCGGAGGCAAGGAATTGGCGCAACGCCTGACCCAGGTTCGCCCGCAAATCAAAGTGCTGTTCATGTCCGGCTATCCCGATCACCCGGCTTTAGCCGGCAGCGATCTCGGCGTGCAGAGCACCGTCCTGCAAAAACCTTTCATGCTGGACATGCTGGCGCAGAAAGTGCGCAGCCTGCTCGACCAGCAATAAGCCCCCCGGCAGGTCTATCCGTCAGTTGATGATTGTCATCCTGAGCGGAGTGAACCGATTCGCCGAATCGGTTCGCGGAGTCGAAGGATCCCTTGTAACTGAACGACTCTTGAAGCTTCTACAGGAGTTCTCACGGCGCACTCAACTCTCGTCTTTTTGCGGCACGGGCCTCGCATTGACTTGCTGCGGTCACGATGATATCATGATATCAATCTTAGGGAGGAGCGGCCCTGTGGCCCAATTGGTGGTTCGGAACGTCGAAAATAGCGTAAAAGCACGCCTGCAGCGCCGTGCCCGCCGCAACGGTCGCAGCATGGAAGAAGAAGTCCGCGACATTTTGCGGGCGGCGGTACTTAAAGAAGAAAAGACTCCGGTCGGTGGCCTGGGGACAGAACTTGCGGCACTCTTTCCTAAGAGCGGGCCGGATTTCGTGATTGAAGAGTTCAGGGGAGACGATCTCGACCCTCCCACCTTCGACGAATGATCATCCTCGATAGTAATGTTCTCTCCGAACTGATGCGCCCTAAGCCGGAACCCAGAGTGATCGCATGGCTTGATCGCCAGCCTCAGACGTCAATTTGGACGACATCCGTTTCCGTCTTGGAAATACGTTTCGGATTATTCGTGATGCCGGAAGGGAGAAGACGCGCTATCTACAACCAAGGCTTCGCGAGATTGCTGGATGGAATCGACCATCGCATCGCTGCTTTTGACACCGCAGCCGCAGAACAAGCGAGCGCTTTGATGGCCTCCCGTAAAATGAAAGGCCGTCCCCGCGAACTGCGCGACACCATGATCGCTGGAATTGTTCTCGCCTGCCATGCCACACTGGCAACGCGTAATATTTCCCACTTCGACGATGTCTCGGCCACCCTAGTGGATCCGTGGACCGCAAGCGCCAGATAACCGTATCTGTGGACGACCAGCGTGATATTCTATGAACTCCAGCTGCGTACCGTTTTGGCGGAAATTCCCCGCAGTTTCAGAAAAAGCTCCTGTAGAAGCCCAGAAGAAGAGAACCAGAAATCATGCTTTCAGTCAGCAATGTTTCCATGCGCTACGGCGCCAAAATTCTGTTCGATGAAGTCTCCACCGCATTCACGCCGGGCAAGCGCTATGGCCTGACCGGGCCCAACGGCGCCGGCAAGTCTACGTTCATGAAATTGCTCAGCGGCGAACTGGACCCGCAAAAGGGCACGGTCGTCCGTCCGCGCAAGCTCGGCGTGCTGAGCCAGGACCAGTTTGCCTTCGACGCCCACACCACCATCGACACCGTCATCATGGGCAACAAGCGCCTGTGGGCGGCCATGCAGGAGCGCGATGCCATCTATGCCAAACACGACATGACCGACGAAGACGGTATGAAGCTGGGCGAACTGGAAGGCATTGTCGGCGAGGAAGATGGCTACACCGCCGAGAGCGATGCGGCCATTCTGCTCGATGGCCTGGACATTCCCGAGGAACTCCACAGGCGCAAGATGAGCGAACTGCAGGGCGGACAAAAAGTCCGCGTGTTGTTGGCGCAAGCGCTGTTCGGGCATCCGCAGGCGTTACTGCTGGACGAACCCACCAACAATCTGGACTTGGATTCGATCCACTGGCTGCAGGGATTTCTGAATGCCTACGACGGCGTCGTGATCGCGATCTCGCACGACCGTCACTTCCTCAACAGCATCTGCACTCACATCGCCGACATCGATTACCAGACCATCATCACGTACACCGGATCGTACGACGACATGGTGGTGGCCAAGACACAGGTGCGCTCGCAGATTGAATCGCAGAATGCCCAGCGCGAAAAGAAGATTGCTCAGTTGAACGAATTCATCGCGCGCTTCTCGGCCGGAACGCGGTCCAGCCAGGTGCAGTCGCGGCGCAAGGAAGTCGAGCGCTTGCAGGTGACGGAACTGGCCAAGTCGAACATCCAGCGGCCCTACATCAAGTTCGAGCAGAAGCGGCCCTCGGGCAAGCACATTCTGGAAGTCGAGCACGTCAGCAAGGCTTACGGCGAAAAGCAGGTCATTCGCGACTTTACCGCCAGCATCACGCGCGGCGAAAGGATCGCATTGATGGGCCGCAACGGAGCGGGGAAGACCACGCTGGTGAACGCGTTACTGGCCAATTCGCCGACCACGCCCGAAGCCGAGTTGCGCAAGACCAGCGGCTACGACGGTCCCTTCGTCGATTCCGGAAAAGTCATCTGGGGGCACGAGGCCGCAATCGGATATTTCGCCCAAGACCACCGCAGCCTGATCGAAGGTGGCATGACCGTGCTCGACTGGCTGCACCAATGGAATCCCGCCGCCGTCGGCGAAGAAATCCGCGGCTTGCTCGGTCAAATGCTCTTCCAGCGCGACGAAGCCACCAAATCCACCAGCGTTCTTTCTGGAGGCGAGGCTGCGCGCCTCCTCTTCTGCAAGCTCATGCTTCAGAAACCGAACGTCCTCGTGCTCGATGAGCCCACCAACCACCTCGACCTGGAAGCCATCAACGCGCTCAACATCTCGCTGCAGCGCTATCACGGCACGGTCTTCCTCGTGACCCACGATCACGACCTAATCGACGAGGTCGCCACGCGCATCTGGCACTTCGAGAGCGACCACAAAATCACCGACTTCAAGGGAACGTATGAGGAGTATCAAGCCGCGGTGACGGTGTAGGCGCTGCTAAAAAGTAACGTTGTCATTCCGAGCGAAGCGAGGAATCTCGCTTTCGCGCGACTGCACCATTTCCGCTGCATGTAAATCAACCAGGTTCTCCACAGATTTCCACAAGCGTTTGCAGTTGCGTTTCTAGCCGCAAGTTGCAGATAATGGCGGCGGAACCTTCTTGCGCTCGCAGACGTGCGGGAGGTTGCGTACAGTCGTGTATAGTCGAGCAGATTTACTCAGGATCCTTCACCTCACGCCGCGCCAGTTGGTCAACTGGGAGCGCGCGGGGCTGATTGCTGCCTCTCCCGCCTACTCGTTTTCCGACCTGCTGAAAGTCAAGAAAGTTCGCGACCTGTGCGCTATGCGGGTGCGTCCGGCGGTGATCCGGCAATCGCTCGAAGCCATGCAGAAGCAGGCTTCCGGCATGGGAAATCCCCTGCTCGACGCCGGAGCCTCCTCCACCAACAACCACCGCGTCGCCTTCCGCCACGAAGGCAAATTGCTGGAGCCGATCGCCGGCCAGTTCTTGATGGACTTCGCGGCGCGAGAAAAAGTTGTGGCCAGCACGCCCATTCCCGTTCCCGAATCCACGCCGCAAGAAGACGACGCGGCCGCCTGGTTTGCCCGCGGCATTACGCTGGAAGAGGATCCGGCCACGCAAACCGAGGCGCTGGCGGCCTATCAGAAGGTACTCGAATTCCAGCCCGAGCACGCCGCCGCCCACATCAATCTGGGCACGCTTTACTACAACCGCCAGGATTTCACCCTGGCGGAAAGACATTACCGCGCCGCCCTGCACGCCGATCCTCGCTACGCCCTCGCCTATTTCGACCTGGGCAACGTTCTGGACGAAACCGGCCGCGTGCAGGATGCGATCCAGACCTACAAGATGGCGATCCAGCTAGCTCCCACCTACGCCGACGCGCACTACAACCTCGCCCTCGCCTACGAAAAAACCCGCGAGCCCCGCAAGGCCCTGAAACACTGGCAGGCCTATATCAAGCTCGATACCACCGGCCCCTGGTCGGTCCACGCCCGCAATCAGATCCAGCGCATCCTACAAGCCGACGCGCTGAAGCTGGTACACTCCAAGCGCAGCTAATAACATTCGTAAACTCCTGTGCGGCGTCATCCTGAGCGCAGCCGTGTTTCAGGCGGAGCGAAGGATCTCTCTCGCATCGGAAAATCAATCGGGTGGAGTTCCGCGCGAGATCCCTCGCCCCCCTGGTGAAAGCGCGGGGCGTCGGGATGACGCCTCTGGAAAGGGGCAAAGCTCCAGCTGAGGACTACCCGCTACGGGTAGCGGGCTGCCTCGAAATGTATGAGCTGACGGTTGGCTGTGGGAGTCACGTTTGGAGTTTTGACAAGTTGGTAGGATTATTGGAGCAAAAGCGGAGGAGACTGCGGCATGAGTAAAGCGAAGAAATTGGGAATAATCGGCACAGGTGTAGGATTTTGCCTGGCGCTCTTTATGTCCGCATTTGCCTTTTATGCGAACTCTCACCACCTCGCCTACGATCTCTCTCTTCTTTACCTTTGCTTGGCTCCGACCTCGATTGTGTTAATCGCAGGGGAACGAGCAACGCCGTCAGCTGTGGTGATGATAATTCTGATATTTGCGTTCTCGAATGCTCTTATCTATGGATTTGTGTTTCTCGTAATTGGAAAGATTTGGGATGTGATCTCAAGATTAAACACCCGGTGAGTTCTAAAACGGCCCGCTACCCCGCTACCACTAGAACGACACAACTCTTCCCCGGTGCTAAAATCATTGGTCTGCCATTCTTCCGCCTGAAGGTTCTCATATGTCCGAAATAACGCTGCAATCCGCCCCTCCCACGCCGCTGACCACCCTCACCGATGACGAAATCCTTTTCCGCGACAATATTCACCAGTTCGCCGACGACAAAATCCGCCCGCTGGTGAAGGAGATGGACGAGAAGGGCATCTTCGAACAGGACCTCATCCGTGAATTCTTCCAGCTAGGCCTGATGGGCATCGAAATCCCCGAGCAATTCGGCGGCGGCGGCGCCAAGTTTTTCGAAGCGATTCTGGCGGTGGAAGAACTATCGCGCGTCGATGCATCCGCGGGCGTGGTAGTCGATGTGCAAAACACACTGGTCAACAACGCCCTCTTGCGCTGGGCCAACCCGGAGCAGAAGAAGCACTATCTGCCCAAGATGGCGGCCGACACTTGCGGCGCCTATGCGTTGAGTGAGGCCGGTTCCGGCTCCGACGCCTTTGGACTGCAAACCCGCGCCGTGCTCAAGGGCAGCGACTACGTGCTCAACGGCCGCAAGCTCTGGATCACCAACAGCAAGGAAGCCGGACTCTTCATCCTGTTCGCCACCCTCGATCCCGCCGCCGGATACAAAGGCATCACCGCCTTCCTGGTGGAAAAGAACTTCCCCGGGTTCAGCGTGGGCAAGAAAGAAGACAAGCTCGGCATCCGCGCCTCTTCCACCTGCGAACTGATTCTGGAAGACTGCCGCGTGCCCAAAGAAAACGTTCTGGGCGAGCCCGGCAAAGGTTACAAGATCGCGATTGAGACTCTGAACGAGGGCCGCATCGGCATCGGCGCGCAGATGATTGGCGTCGCCCGAGGCGCCTGGGAATTCGCCGCGAAGTATGCGCAAGAGCGCAAGCAATTCGGCAAAGCCATAGCAGAGTTTCAAGGCATCCAGTTTCAGATCGCGCAGATGGCCACCGAGATCGAAGCCGCCCGCCTGATGGTCTACAACGCGGCCCGCATGAAGGATGCGGGCACGAACTTCGTCAAAGAAGCAGCCATGACCAAGCTCTTCGCCTCGCAAGTAGCCGAGCGCGTGACTTCACTGGCCATCGAAATCTACGGCGGCTACGGCTTCACCAAAGACTATCCCGTCGAGAAATACTGGCGCGATGCCAAGATCGGCAAGATCTACGAAGGCACCTCCAACATGCAGTTGGCCACCATCGCCAAACTGCTGTTGGGTGGGAAATAAACAACCGTACCACGTTCGCCGGACGGGGACTCTCCTCGCCCGGAAATCCATGTGGCCGAAAAATTCTGGGCCTCGGAAACCGCACTTATTATGGCTGATCGTTGCGTTCCGGTTTCTTAGTCCGCAAGACAGCCAGGCAAATCGCCACCACGAAGCCCCATCCCAACACCACATAAACGATCCAGTTGCCCGCACCCTGTAGCTGTTCCCGGTTGACCTGGACCATGTAATCGCGGTCCTTGACGACCTGCTCATAGTTCATGCCACAGGTGTAGCTGACACTCAGAAAGCCCAGGACGGCGGCCATCGCCAGGGAGACCGACAACGCCCGCTTCAAAATCGTAGCGCGAAATTTCCCAGCGACTAACTCTGCGATTGCCGCAAACGGGGTCCGAAGCACCCGGTACACCACCACCCCGAGGCCCAGCGACACGAAGGAGACAAGAAAATAGGAAACGACAAGATAGTGCTCATTCGTCATACGCCGACTCATGACTCAGAGTTCATGATTGGAGGTTCAAGGTTTTCGCCGCAAGGCCGCCATCAACACCGTCACCAGCCCAACATACACAAGAAGAACGATCAGCAGATTTTGGAATACGTCCTGCAGAGCACCAGCTACCGACCAGACGTATTCCATGAAATGGGCGCCGTCCTTAAGATCAGTATGGCGAGCGCCGAGCACTGCCGCGAGCGCGACGAAGATCACGACAATGACGAACGCCCGCAGATAAAAATCGGTAGCGACCGGCAAGCCGGTCACCTCTTCCACGAGCCCGCGCAAGCTAGGACGGAGCAGACTGTCGACCAAGACAACAACCAGGATGACGACGACCAGCGAAGCCAGAAAAGCAATCCCATGAGGGCTCATGAGTGTGTCCTCTCAATCTCTGCTTCGAGCGCAATTATAGCCCTCCGCCGAGAGATGATTGACGTTATCAGGCGTGGGTGTTGAAAAAGTCCCTCAACAGAACGGCTTTTCATCTGCGAGCATGCCGTCGCCGGTTTTCTTGTCTCCCTTCGACTAAGTGGTGGCAGGCAGAACGCGTGTTGTCGGCTGACTGAGGAAGCGCACCAGTCGCTTGATGTTCTGAGCTACCGCTGCCAAGAAGAACTGCTCGCGCACGAACCTGAGTCTCCGCAGACGCAAGCGCCGCAATCCGATCTGATTCTTCAGTTCCGCGAACAAGGCTTCCACCTTCTTTCTTTGCCGCTGTGCTTTGGCGAACTCTGGCGTGTTAACCAACTCCCGCGCACGTTGTCGGGCTGGTTCGTTCTGGTGGATGATAAGACCCCGGAAGGCAGCACTGGTGCATTGTGGTCGGAGCGAGCACGGGCCACACTTTTTGCGTGTCCCGATGTAGTTATAAGCGCGGTTCCGATGAACCCAACCGCCGTAGTTCAGGGACTGACCGGCGGGGCAGATATAGCGATTGTTTTCCGGTTCGTACGTGAAACGCTCGGGGCCAAAGAATGGGCTCCTCTTTCGATGGATACTGTCACGGGTCCGCATGTAGGGAGTGATGCTCCGATCGGCTAGCCATTGCAAGAACTCGCCATTCCCGTAGGTCGTATCGGCCGCCACCGATTCCGGCTCTCGTCCTCGCCATTGAGTGAAGCGGGTGAGCATGTCTTGCGCGGCCACGGTTTCCTGACTCATGCGCGCCGCCGTGGCTTGCACTCCCACGATCACACAACTGTGATTGTCCACCAGATAGTTGTCGTAGTATCCCAGCCGTGCCGCCCTTGGTGGCGTAGGTAGATCGGTGGTCGAAACCTGGTCCTGTTCATGCACCGGCTCCTCCACCGGATTCCGCTCTTCCACTTCCCGCAGATACTGCCGCACGCTGTGATGAACTTGGGCCGCCTCCGCTAACTGCTCGCGTGGAATCCGGCTCTCTTTAGCTGCATTCGCTTCGATGAAGCTGCCGTCCACTGATAAATGTGTCCCTTGCACCAGTCCCACTTCCACACACTGCCGCACGATCTGTTCGAACAGCTGCTCAAACAACTTCGATTCCTGAAACCGCCCGTGCCGGTTTTTCGAGAACGTGGAGTGATGCGGGATTTCCTGATCGAAACCCAATCCCGTGAACCAGCGCCACGCCAGGTGCATGCGCAGTTCCTCCACCAGCTTCCGTTCGCTGGTGATGCCGTACAGGTAGCCGATCAGCAGAATGCGCAGCAGAAGCTCGGGATCGATGGACGGGCGGCCCGTATCGCTGTAACTCTCTTTCAGCTTTTCCCGCACGAAGGCAAAACTGATGTGCTTGTCGATGAGCCGCAGCAGGTGAGTCTCTGGAACCTGATCTTCCAGGCGGAAATAGTAGAACAGCGCTTCGGAGCGGTCGTGTTGCCCCATCATGATCAGCAGGCCTCCGACCATGAGAATCCAACAGAGCATGGGCGAATGCTCTCTTCTAACATGCTTCTGCCGAATCCCATCCCGCTAATCGACGTGACTTTTTCAACACCCACTCGCCATAACGCTCAAAACCCCGTCGCCCCCACCCTTGGTTGAATCGCGCATGCGATCTCCGTCGTCCCAATGCCTGCGGCATGGGAGGCCGTCGCTATGGGCAAACAGAGAATCAAGCCGAATTACCGTCGCCGAGTGCTGCGACTGCCGGATCTGGATCATTGCAAATTGGCGGTCCTCAACAGCCTCGGCTCGCCGGCCTCGCGCCGCGTCTATGAATACGCCATCAATCAATTCATTGCCTGGTACTGCTCCGAACCACGGCTCGCTCTGAACCGGATCGTAGTCGTGCGCTACCGGATGTTCCTGGAATCAAGGGGGCTGGCTGCAAACACCATCAACCAACAGCTTGCAGCCGTGCGCCGCCTGGCTCACGAAGCCGCCGATTCAGGCTTGCTGAGTCCTGAGTTGGCCGCAGGCATCAGCCGAGTGAAAGGAGTGAAGCAGCTTGGGTTTCGCTCCGGCAATTGGCTCAGTACAGATCAAAGCTCGGCGGTCTTGAAACGAGCATACGGCAATAGCATGCGCGCCAAGCGAGACTACCCAATGCTGGCCATGCTGTTCGGCTGTGGTTTCCGCAGATCGGAACTGGTCGGCTTGGAGTTGGACGAGGTCCAGATGCGCCAGGGACACTGGGCAGTAGTGGACCTGATCGGCAAGGGCGGCCACATCCGCACGGTGCCCATTCCGCAATGGGTCAAAGAGGCACTCGATCAGTGGTTAGTAGCAGCCCGGGTCACGGACGGAAGGATCTTTCGAGCAGTTGCCAGAGCGGGAAAGGTGTGGGGAAAAGGCATCTCGCAGAATGTCGTGTGGTATGTAGTCAAGACCTGCTGCGAGAGAGCGGGGTTGGAACATATAGCACCACACGACCTGCGGAGAACCTGTGCGAAGCTGTGCCACACGAGCGGTGGCGAACTGGAGCAGATTCAGTTCTTACTGGGCCATGCATCCGTCCAGACGACGGAACGTTATCTCGGCTGCAAACAGAATCTCGGACATCCGGTAAACGATCTTTTTGACCTCAGAACGGACGGGCGGCCGCATGAAAACAATGGTGACTCTGCTCCCGTGAAATCCTCCGACCCTGTAGAAAAGGTATCTAGGCAAGCGGTAGAATGCGGCCACGGAGGATCGGAACATGAGCAGCCTATCTGCGACCCCAAACACCTATCCCTACCAGAACGAGCCGACGTGGTCGAAGTCGGAAAAAGCCATCGCCCGCAAAGCCTTCGACGCTGCCCTGGGGCGAGAGCTTCACGAGGTGATACAGGAAGCAAAGAAGATGGCCAGCCAAATCCAGCAGTCGTCGGATCTGTGGGACTTGGAACATTACCTGACCGAGCGCCGTAAAGAGATCGACCGCAAGTACGACTACCGATATTCGCAACTCACGCATGTCTTCGGGAAACTTTTGTACGAAGGACGACTCCGGGAGGAAGAGCTGCACGGCCTGGGCGAGGACAAGCTGAAGCCGATCCGTTCTTTTGCCAAATTCTTAGCGGAGGACGCGGCCTGACCTGCATTCTGAGCGCTTTAGCCTGTCACAGCAGTAATGTCCCCGCTCATGGCTTTTTCCAGTCAGTCAACGCCATTATTTCGTCTAGGATTTCTTGCAATCTTTGAAGCCTGCGTTCATGATCGCCTGATGCGCCGTGTAGTCTCTTCCCGCCGTTTAGGTAAAGCCGGTTCGCTTCGCTGATGTGTGCGATTTCATCTCTCAACTTTGCGATCCGTTCTTTGACGGGATTCTGCATGACGTTAGGCTAGCAGACCATGCCGGACGGATCACCTTGAAAGCTGCGTCTTCACTATTGACCGGAGTCGACTAGTTCTCAATGAGCGAAATCGCCTGTTTTCGTCAATGATGTCGTCAATGACCGTGGAACTAACGAGTTCCCGGCGTACCCACCATGACAAACGAGCTACGAACCTGCCGGTGCGTCCCTTAACGGTCAGTTCCATGTTCAACTTCCAGAGCGGGATCTGGTAAACTCCGCGGACATGGGTCTAGGCAAAATAAGGATCGCTGTTTTCTGCGTGGCCCTAGTTTCCTGCTACACAAGGGTGCATGCCCAAGCGACTCCGCCAGCCACAACTGCGCAAGCCCTGTTCGACTTCCACAGCGGGTTCTGGATCAATCTTCATCACTTTCTCTACCTGGAAGCGGCTGCACAAAAGCCCAGCGGGCCCCACGCCCCCACTGTGAGCCAGGCAGATGCGGAGATCGGGGCCGCGTTAACCCGGGAGGAACGAGCCGCTTGGGACGCCGCTGTTTCTTACTATCAGGAATCCCTCATTCAGCGCGATTTGCTTTTTGACGAGGGAATGGACGCAATCAAGAACCAGCTCGAAGACGCGGAAGCATCGTCCGATCTGGCAAGTGTGGATATCCCAGCGCCTCTGCGGGACGTCATAGTGAAAGCCTCACCGATCTATCGCAAGCATTGGTGGCATGCTCATGATAGGGAAAACCGGACGTGGATCGAAAATCTGAAGCCCCTGCTGGATGCGCATGGAACCGCTCTACGGGATTCAATGGTGCGAATCTACGAGTCCCCATGGCCTGGGCAGCCGGTCCGGGTCGACGTCACGGTCTACGCTGGACCGTTCGCGGCCTATACCACCAACCAACCAACCCGTCCGACAGTTTCGTCAACGGATCCACGCAACCAGGGAACCGCCGCACTGGAAATTCTGTTTCACGAAACTTCCCACGGCATGATTCGCAAGGTGAGTGATGCCATCAACGCGGCGCAGGAAAAAGCGCATCGTTCGGATAACGCGCCGCGTTCTGCGCCACTCTGGCATGCTGTGCTTTTCTATACGGCGGGGCAACTTGTGGCCGAGTGCATCCCAGGCTACGTTCCCTATGCCGACAAGAATGGATTGTGGGTGCGTGCCTGGCCTGATCCTGACCGCGTACTGATTGAGCAGGACTGGAAACCGCACATGGCCGGGACCATCCCGCTGTCAGCTGCGACTACAAAGCTCGTTTCTGATATAGCGGCCGCTCACCACTCACCGTAAGCCCTAATACCGCGTTGCTGATCATTTCCCCCTTGGAAGGCACGCGATGGCTGATCCATCCTTAATGCGCTCGATGATTGGCGTAAAATCGCCATAACGCTCATCTGGCGTTGCGCGGGGCACTTGAGTGTAACCGCCTGGTTTCGTCAACGAAGGAAGTCGGACTTATCAGGCATCAAACCACTCTGGACCGCGATGTCAGCATCAGCAGCATGCCGGGAAGAAAAAAATAAAACGCCACTCGTAACGAGTCCATCGCGGTAATCTCAGATGGATTGTCATCCAGACGAATCTTACTCGGATTCGAGTCCTCATACCGGATGGCAATGTGCCGGCCTGGCGACCAACTTGTAGCCCACACCTGCGCATCCATTCGGTAGGGGGATCCGGGTGAATCCAACTGGGACTGCCGAGTTTCCCCCGCCACTGAATAGGAAACGGTGCAATGAAAGAAATACGAACTGGAAGAATGGCCAGTCCTACTTGTTGACCCTGATGAGAATTGGCGAAGCTCGCCGCTCAGCGCCGTGGCTTCTGACTTCGTCCACTGCGTCTGAATCCAGTAATGAGCGAATGCCAGATATCCGCTCAGCAGAAAAAGGAGCATGGAGAAGGCCACAAGCGCACGTCCTAGGAACCGCCCGAAGTTCCTCAATGCGCTTCCTGCGGAAGGGTCGGGGGTTACCCTGGCCGATTTTCGCGGGCCAAATAATGTCGTGATTGCGGGATCGTTGCTCACGGGAGTCGCGTCAATCGCGCTCAGCATCTGCGCTCGACTCTAAGATCAACGATTGACTCCTTAATCTTCCCTGAACCAGCCTGCGGGCGCAAATTACGCTCGTCCACTGCCTCTCAGGCGTTTTGGACTTACCCCACGTGCAGGGTCGCCCCAGACGTTCGCGCCGGTTGGGACGCTGTGCATTGTCTCCGCAGTTGGCGAAACATCGCGGTTACACTCAAAATTCCTCAATGAGCGCTGTGGCCTAGTAGCATACAGCTGTGTTTGTAACTCATCAGCGAAGGGAGCCGGATAGGACTGGGCTAGGGCCTATTCATGCGATCTGCTCTGCATTGCTTGGATCGGGATCACCGAGAGAGAATGAGCTCTTCGGAGCCCGTTCAGGTATGCCTTAAGTGGCTCCATTAATCAGCCCGTGGGCCACGCCTACGGCGTGACCGCGAACACTACGCCCTCACCAGCCGCGCCGCCGTTTACCGTGGTGCCGTAGAGAGAGCCTCCGGGGCCGAAGATTAGACCGGACATGGGCGAACCCCCGTCGATGCCATCGGCGAACGAATATAGTACGCTCGCCCTCCATCCGCCACCGGTGATAGGAGACAGCTTGAAGACGGTACCGCACGCGTAACCGTTACAGCCGCTCACTTTACCCGGGGTCGTACCGTAGAGATTTCCCGCCCGGTCCACGACCAGATTGCTGGCGGGTTCGATCCCATTGTCCGGGTCTGGGAAAACAAAGGCAAGGCTCTTACTCCACCCGCCGCCCACGGCCGGCGACAATTCGAAGACCGTGCCACAGTAGTCGCACCCCAGGCCGCCGCCTCCGTGCTGTGTGGTTCCGAAGAGATTGCCCGCCTGGTCGAAGAGCAAGCCGCCAGAGGGAAGTGCGCCATCGCTCTGGAAGCTGGTGAACGCATAGAGAACGCTCTCGCTCCAGGCGCCGGCTTTGGGTGACAATTCGAAGACGGTGCCGCAGCCGACAGCAGTCCCAAACCCCTCGCCCAAGCAGCTACCGCCACCACCCTGGAACGTCGTACCATAGAGATTGCCTGCCTCGTCGAAGATCACGCCTGCGTGGGGATGAGAACCGTCGCTGGGATAACCTCCGAATCGGTAAATCACTTTTTGAGACCACTTGCCATTTGCTCCGGGGCTCAACTCAAAAACCACGCCATTGCCGGAGGTGAGCTTACCCTGCACGCTTCCTTCGCCTCCATACGCGGTTGTTCCATACAGGTTTCCGGCCTGGTCCATCACCAAACCCCCGGTGGGATAGCTTCCGTTCGCGCCGCCCTTAAAAGTGTAGAGGATCTTCTCCGTCCACCCGCCGCCGAGGCTGGTGACAACTCATAAACTGTACCCGCGTGATAGTCGCTCCCGGTCTCGGTCTCACCGTAGAGGTTGCCCGCCGCATCAAGAGTCAACATCGAAGGGAAAGTCCCGCTCTGAACCCCTCTTGAATATTGGAGCAGGCCGGTTTGGAAACTATGGATCACGTTTTCCTTCCAGCCCCCGCCTGCCGCAGGCGTGAGCTCGAAGACTGCGCCCAGCCCCCGCGCTCCCCCGCCAGCGGTCGTGCCATACAGGTTTCCGGCCGCATCAGAGATCAGCCCAGCGGTGGGGTAATCTCCGTCGGTATCGGCAAAATTCGAGAGCGCACTCAGGCTCCAGGAGCTACCTCCACTCGGTGTCAGGGCAAACACGGTTCTGTTTTTCCCAGAGTCACTTCCGACAAATGTTTCTCCGACTAGCTGTCCTGCGGCATTCAGAAGCAGCCCGCTGCTGGGGTTGGCACCGTCAGTGATGCCGCTGAATCTCCACAACACCTTCTCGGTCCACTCCCCCGCGCCGTGGGGAGTGAGTTCGAAGGCTGTGCCGCAACCACCATCGGTGCAGGTTCCCAGTCCGCCGCCATCGTAGGTTGTGCTGTAAAGATTACCTGCGCTGTCGAAGACCAACTCGCTTTCCGGATCGCTGCCATCGCTAGTCCCCTGGAAGTTGTAGAGAATCGTTTCCGTCCATTGCCCATTGCCGCCCCGCGAGAGCTCAAAAACGGTGCCGCAACCAAAATTACATCCGACCCCGGTGCCAGTCCCACCATCGTCGGTTGTGCCATAAAGATTGCCTGCTTGATCGGAAACCAATCCGCCCTCGGGGAAAGCGCCGTCGCTGCCGGCTGTGAAGCTGTGCAGAATCGTTTCCGTCCACTGGCCGCCTGAGCCGGGCGACAATTCGTACACCATCCCACAACCACCCGAAGCATTGCAGCCATTGCTACCGTATGTAGCCACTCCAAAAAGATTCCCGGCTTGGTCGATGAGCAGCCGTCCCACGGGCGTTTCGCCGTCTTTGGTGTAGTCGAAACTGTGCAGCACGGTTTCTGTCCACTTGCCGCCCGAGGCGGGGGACAACTCGAAAACAACGCCACCGGAGTGTGCTCCGCCCGCAATGCCCGTGCCGTAGAGATTGCCGGCTTGGTCGAACACCAATTCACCCTCCAGATCGCCACCTCGCGCCCCGTTGTCGAAATCTTGCAAGACACTTTCGGTCCAACTCCCGTCAGGGTTGTGTCTGAGTTCAAACACGGTTCCGCATCCGCCCACGAGGCAGCCGCCCGCGGTACCACCCCAGTAGGTTGTGCCATACAAGTTGCCCGCGGCGTCAAAAGTCAGCCCAGCAACGGGGTACGCCCCATCACTGCCGCTCTGGAAGCTGTGGAGAATCTGCTTATCCCAGCCTCCGTGTTGGTTCGAGGTCAGCTCGAAAACCGTTCCGACTCCGTACTCGCCTCCGGCGGCGGTTGTGCCGTATAGATTGTCCGCCGCGTCGGCGATAAGTCCTCCCTGCGGCACCGAGCCGTTCCGTAGCGCATCGAAGCTATACAACGTTGACTCCGTTGCTCTTGCTTGGCTGAGTGTCACGAAAGTCAGGGTGGTAATAGCCAAGAAGGAAAAGACATGCAGGAGGAACAGGCCTTTGTGCGCCATTATGACTGATCCTTTGGACACAAGACTGCAGGCATGGCGGGGGGAACGCCCGGCTGCGGAATTATACAATGTGCCGCAGGACTGGACTACGGCAGCCAGGAACCCAATCGTATTAGCTGCACGAAGATCGAATGGTCCCTGTCGGACTCGGTTGATCGTTTCTTCCAGTAGTTCGCCCACTTCCCCCATGGTTTTCAGCTGCCGATCAGGGAAGTCACATTCGTCGGGAGTCCAGCGGCGATTCTTCCGTCCTCCTCGTCGACCTAACTCGGCCAGTTTCTCGGGATGAGCATGGCAAAAGCACAAGCCTCCCTCGACGGCAGGCGCTTGGCAGAGACGACCAGCCTTCGTCCTAGCTTTGCAACGCTCCTGGCTCCGCTGTTTCGAGCCTTTGTCAGCCTTAAGCTTGATGGGGGTACCCTTCATTGTCGCCTGAGTCCAGTTCGATTTCTTGTGACGCATTTGTGATGTAAGGTCTCAACCTGTTTCACCTAAGGCCAACGTTATCAACTTCGCCAGAACTACCTTCCGTGCGGGCTGAAGTGTGTTAAAGTCTTTTGCTGCAACAGGCTTAGCAGCTGCAGCGGTAGGACCTGACGATAATTCGTAATCGGCAGGTCAGCGGTTCAAGTCCGCTCGTCGGCTCCATCCTTTCAAGCGCTTACCAACACTACCTTAGACGTGAGAGACCTACGTTGACTACTGACTCCTGGCCCAGGTCTGTGTCCCTTGTGTTAAGGGTCTAGGACTGGCCGGTCGCGAACAAACATCACCGTCGGATGATCCTTGTAGGTGGTGCGCACGAACTCCCGGTATCCGCATTTCACAGCCACGCGGATCGAGGCAAAATTTTCAGGAGCGATGATGCAAGCCGTACGCGTCGCTTCAAAGTGTGCATCGCCCCACGCCAGGGCCGCCCGCACGGCTTCGGTAGCATAGCCCTTGCCATGCGACGAAGAGGCGAGGACCCATCCGATCTCCGGAATGCCCTTCATTGATGGCGTCAGATCCCGCTTGTAGTCGGCGAATCCAATCTCGCCGATAAAGTTCCCCGTTGCTTTTTCCTCCGCCACCCAATAACCGAAGCCCAGCAACGCCCAATGGCCAACGTAACGCAGAAACTTCGTCCAGCTCTCTTCTTCGGAAAGAGGCTTGCCGCCGATATATCGGGCTATGTTGGCATCCGCCCACATGGCCGCACTGTGGACGAAATCATCGGCGCAATGGCCGCGCAGCTTCAGCCGTTCCGTTTCGAGGATCGGTACTTCCACAGCAGGAGAAGATCGAGACATCCCAGCAGTTTACGTCGCTGGGCGATGAAGGGAAAGAATGGCTCCGCAGGCAGAACTCGTAAGTGAAATTTTTCGGGAAGAGTTGTGCAAACGCCAAGCTGCGCCCAGGAAGATCGGGTTCCTGGGCGCAGCCTCGGTAGTCGTTATTTGATCGTGAACGTCTGTGGGGCGCTGGTGCCGCCTCCAGGGGTTGGGGTGAAAACGGTTACGTTCGCTGTGCCTGCCGTCTTGATGTCGGCCGCCGGCACGGTCGTGGTCAACGTCGTGCTGCTGACGTGCTTCGTGGTTAGCTTCGTTCCATTCCACTCGATGACGGAAGTGGAAACATAGTTCGTTCCGGTTGCGGTCAGGGTGAAACTGGCGCCCCCGTGGGTCGCCGAACTCGGTTTGATCGAGATCAGGGTGGGCACCGGATTGTCGACTGTGAAGATGGCTGCAGCCGTGCCTCCCCCGGGCGTCGGATTCGTGACCGTCACTCGGAAGGTTCCAGCTTTGGCAACATCAGCCGCGTTGATGACTGCCGTCAGCTCGGTCACGCTCACAAAGGTCGTGGTGCGAGGAGATCCCGCCCATTCCACCGCCGAGGTCGGGACGAAGTTCTTGCCATTGATCGTCAGCGTGAATCCGCCGCTGCCGACAAGAGCGCTGCTCGGCACGAGCGAGAGCGCCCCCGGCACCGGGTTGGTGATGATGAGTTGTACGGTTTGGGTGCCGACTCCCTCCTTGATGGACAAGGTCGCTGTCTGCGCCCCAAGGACGGTTGGTTTGGCTGTCACTGTGATCGTGCACTCCCAGCCAGCTTTCAGGGCAGATCCGCAGTTCGACTTGGCGGTGAAATCTCCGCTTCCTGCCACGGTGATGCTGGTGATTGCTAGCGACGTGGTCTGGTTGTTGGTGAGTAGGACGGTTAACGCTTTGCTCCCGCCCAGCGCCAACGGTCCAAAGTTCAGAGTCAGCGGCGAAACACTGACCGGCTGCGTGGCGTTTTGCATCACGGTGACGAAGCTGATGTAAGTAACGTCGGCAAAGTCGTCATCATTCAGGACGGCGATGTCCGGCATGCCGTCGGCGTTGAAATCGGCAACGACCGCGCCCCGGCTGGTCGCCCCGACATAGAACTCGCCGATGCGGTTAAAGGTGCCGTCTCCATTGCCCTGGAGCAACACCGGACCGGAGACTGAGGTCGCGCCGTACTCCTCCAGCATGGGGATGAACGCGTCCAGCTTCCCGTCTCCATTGAAGTCGCCGACCACCGGATAGACGGGATAGTCGCCGCCCGTGCAGTGGAGGGAGCCAGGAGTAAACGTGCCATCGCCTTTGCCCATAAGAACGACATAGGCGGCAGCGCCCTGGTAACCTGAGCAACCAGTGCTCCCTTCGAGGGTGACGAGCAAATCCGTCTTGCCGTCCTTGTTGAAGTCGCCCGCCGCGAGCGTGTTGGTGTATACGTATGGCGACGCGGCAGCAACCGTGATTGGCGCCTGGAACGTGCCGTCACCATTGCCCAGCAGGATATACACGCTGTCGCTGTAGGAGCCCGGATAATAGGATGCCGCCGCGATGTCGAGCTTGCCATCGCCGTTGAAATCGGCGATGGCCAGAGCATTCAGATGGGGACTGAGCGCGGCCACGCTGGTGATGAGGCTGGCAGTGCCGAAGGTGCCCTTGCCCTTGTTGAGCAGCAGGCTGATGGTGCCGTCCGCGTTTGAAATGACTATGTCCGGGTGGCCGTCGCCATTCACATCGGCCAGGAACACGTCGTTCGATTGCGCCGACGCGCCGGTCGAATAAAACACAGGCGGATTGAATTTGCCGTTGCCCAGGCCGGTGAAGACTGCGACTTCGTTCATCGGACAGCCGGTGCCGCTGTAGTTTTGGATGGTCCCCACGATGTCGGCTTTGCCATCGCCGCTCACGTCGCCGGTGGCGATCCACTCCGGGTAGCTGCCGCTGCAAGCACTGGTGAGGTACGTCACGTAGGTGGGCGCCGCTAATGCGCCGTGCGAACTGCCCAGCATGACCCCGAACTCAGGCACGGAACTTGTAGAGTGCGCCCACGAGAAGGCCACGTCCGGGAAGCCGTCGCCGTTGAAATCGGCGGTGACCAAGTTGTGACCGAAACCGGTGACTCCCCAGCCATAAGCCTGATTGGTTTGGAAGGTTCCGTCGCCGCGGCCCAGCGCCACCTGGCCCTTCCAATAGTGGTCGCCCGCTTTGAAAATGTCGAGGGCACCGTCTCCATTGAAGTCGGCGAGAATCACGTTGCTCGGCGCGGTGTCCCAATACTGCACTGGGTAAATTGGCCCAGCGGTGAAGGTGCCGTTTCCCTTGCCATAGAATGTCCAGACCTCTCCCCAGCAGTCGGTGAGTACGACGTCCATTTTCTTATCGGCGTTGATGTCGGCGATCGACACCAGCCACGGGAACGATACCCCCAGTTTGGTGACAACACTTGGGACGGCAAACTTGCCGCTGCCCTGGTTCAAATAGAGCACAACATTGCCGTAGTAATCCGCAATCACAATGTCGTTCTTTTTGTCCCCGTTGACATCGCCAATCGCGATGCCTTTCTGGCTTTGGAACGGAGCAATGCCGGAGCCGTAGTAGGTGGCTGCTCCGAACGTGCCGTTGCCGTTGTTCAGTAAAACAGCCATGCCGCTGCTCTCCGTAACCGCGATATCGATCTTGCCATCGCCGTTGAGGTCGCCCACCGCCATGCCCACAGCGGTGGTGTTGCTGGGGTAATTCGGATCCACAGTGGAATAGCCAACGGCGGGCTGGAAAACGCCGGTGCCAGTACCCCAGAAAATGAAGACACCGTTGTAGGGAGTTAATGCTGCGAGGTCCAGAACGCCGTCGCCGTTGAAGTCGGCCACAAAGAGGCTGTTTGAGCCGGGACTGTAGTTGGCGCTGTTTGGAGCTTGATACGTGCCGCTCCAGTTGAAGGTGCCATTACCATTGCCCAGGAAGATGTTGATCGTGTTGTTTTGCAGTGTGGCACTAGTGCCCCACACGGCAACGTCGAGCATGCCGTCGCCATTGAAATCGCCCACGGCGATGGCGTAGGGATTTTGCTGGCCAATTGAAAAAGTGTTCTGGACCACCGGCTGTAGGGCAGTACCGAAAGTGCCATCTCCGTTGCCGAGCGCGACATCGAGCTCAAAGATCCCGCCGCCGTTCTCCATGGAGACGACGTCGAGTTTGCCGTCGCCATTGAAGTCTCCCACTGCGGCCGATTGAAGGGGAGAAACGGAACCGCTGGTATCGTTGTTCACAACAAAAGTCGTGGGATCCGGAAAACGTACCAGATAGGTTTGCGCCTGCGCCGGAACCGCGATCCCGACCAAAATCACCACAGCGGCGAGCATGACGAGCCCGATCGCCGCCATGCTGAACTTCTTAACCTGGAAGTGAGTGCAATTCATGGATTGTCTCCTTAGTAATTGAAAAATATGAGGACCTTTACGTTTCGCAGAAAGGCTCGACAACTTCGGCAGCCACCGACGGGGAGGGTCACTGAATCGGTCCGCGCACCGGGCTGACTTTCAACCAAATGCAGGCTGCGGTCAATGCTCCAGCGGTCACACGTTGTTGCAACGTAGTTCACGCGCTAAGATTCTTGTTTGCAGTGAAGTGCGCGAAGTTGTCGTCTGGAGTATCGCGCTGCAAGACCGCTCGAAAGCGAAGTTTGTTGCTGCCTTCATTTGCTTTTCAGTGGTAAACTGAAATGCTCTCCCCCTGAAAGATCCGTCTTATGGGTTGCGGTAGCGCGTTGAATAGCGCGACGGACGCCGTGGTTCTCTTCGGAGTATTCGAAGCCGACCTGAAATCTGGCGACTTGTACAAGAACGGGTTGCGGATCAAGATCCAGGATCTGCCCTTTCGCGCCCTGACACTTCTACTCAGCCGTCCGAACGAAGTCATCAGCCGCGACGAATTCCGCCACGAACTGTGGCCCGACGACGTCTTTGTCGATTTTGACCACGGCATCAGCAGCGCCATTAAGCGCCTGCGCGATGCTCTCGGCGACTCGGCTGACAATCCCCTCTTTATCGAGACGGTGGATCGCCACGGCTATCGCTGGATCGCCCCGGTGCAGGGCCCGGAACTTGTCCCGGAAATCGCCGTGCCGCCCGCCAGCCCGGTGGTCGCGCCAGTTCAGCCGCCTCCCTCGCCGCGGTGGAGATTTGTCTTCGTGCTCCCGGTTTTGGCTCTGCTGTTTTCGCTGTGGATTTTCAGGCCGAGCTCTCGCTCCGCCAAAGCAGGATCGAAAGCGCCATCCACATCTTCTTCTTCCTCCGCTGCGGGATTGCCGCTGCACGCCGCCAACCGCGAAGCCGAGCAGTTCTACCTCGAAGGCCGTTACTACTGGGAGAAGCGAACTCCCGATAGCCTGACCAAGGCGCTCGATTCGTTTACCCAAGCCGTCGTCCACGATCCCAGCTACGCTCCCGCTTATGTCGGACTAGCCGACTGCTACAACCTGCTGCGCGAATACACCGTGATGCCGGCCTCCGAGGCCTACCCGCGCGCCATGGCGGCCGCGAAAAAAGCCGTTGAACTCGATCCGCAGTCCTCCGAGGCACACGCCTCGCTGGCGTTCGTGTCTTTTTTTGGTATGTGGGACTCTGGCACCGCCGACCGGGAATTCCGGCGAGCCATTGAACTGAATGCCAGCAACGGCCGCGCCCATCACTGGTACGCGACTTATCTCGCGAGCCGCCGCCGTTTTCCCGAAGCGCTCGCGGAAATCGATCGCGCCCAGGCGCTGGAACCAGCATCTAAATCCGTGCTGGCCGACAAAGGTTCCATTCTCTTCGACGCGGGCTGGCTGCAGGAGGCCACCGCGCTGCTGCAGCAGATGGCAGAAACCGAGCCGGATTTTGTTTCGCCCCACCGCTACCTGGCGCTGATTTACCTGCAGACCGGAGACTATCCTCATTACCTAGTCCAAGCCAGAAGCGAAGCTGTTCTGATGCACGACAGCTCAGCCCTCGCCGTCGTCGAAGCGACCGAAAATGGCTTTGCGGCCGGAGGTGGAAAAGGCCTGCTCAAGGCCCTCCGCGAGCAGCAGACCAGGTTCTACGAGCGCGGCCAGTTGTCGCCGTACTTCCTCGCCTCGACCTGTTCGCTGCTGGGGAACAAGCAAGATGCGCTGCGCTACCTGAAAATTGCCTACGCGCAACACCTCGACGGCATGACCAGCATCGCAACCAACCGTGCCTTCGACAACCTGCACAACGAGCCTGCCTTCCAGCAATTAGTCACCGAAGTTGGCCTGCCGCCGCTCAGTTAAGGGAACAGCGGTTGAGATGGCGGCGACCCATTCCGCATGGCAACCCCAGAGACTAGAAATCTATCCATTCCGTAGATGGGGCTGCGCGCCGGCAGCCACAGGCAGGTTCGGAGAGAAACGGGGTCACCGCGCTCACGATCCGATCAATGAGCGACCTGGGACTCTTTCAGGAACGTCAGTCCGGCGGGCTACCGCTTGAAATACATCCACGCGGAGAGCACCAACAAGACAATCGCGACGACCCAGAGCGACGAACTGCTCATTTCTGTTTTCTTCGCCATGGGCCGCATTTTAAACCGGAAATTGCGTTTACGGAACCATAGAGTCGTGGCTGTACTCTTGTCGTAACGGTCGGTAACAGATTACTGTCCTGCCCCCAGGCCCTTCGCCCGTACTCCGATGCACTACCGTTACCTGTCGGCTTTTCGGGCCTCGGCGTACAGTTTCCAACAACCATGACCACAACCGATTCCCTTCCCCGTCCCGCACGACGCGGCATTCGCTATCCTCTGCATTTGCCGGTCTCACTCAAGCTGGCGCACAAGCAAGTCAACGCCCGCTCGGAGAACATCAGCCTCGGCGGCATTTTGCTTTCCAGTGCTTTTCTGCTACCCGTGGGTTCCACAGTAGAGGTAGCGGTTGGAGTTGCACAACTGCCCGCCCCCGGCACTCGACTGAGCGCGCGCGGCAAGGTCCTTCGCGTACAGCCAAAAGCAACCGGGGATTTCGCCGTGGCAATCGCATTCGAGCGCCCTTTCGAGCTTGGTCTCCAATGTCTGGACTCAAGCTCCGACCGCCAAGGCGACGGTCCTCGCCTCCCCAAACCTAAAAATAACGTCGCAGCCAGCCGATGGCTGGCTCTGACCCCCGCGTGGCACACGGAGACGTAGTCGAAGACGGACAATGCAGCGAGGCGCGCCTGAGCGAGGCTTGATGTCAGCACCCTAATCCTGTGATACGCTGCCTCGGAAAGAGGTGCGAACATGCAGGATTGCATTCGAGCAGTCAGGTTTGCCTTTGTTGCCGTGCTCGTCTTTTGCGCGGCAGTTGCGCCGGCGCAGAAAAGCCAGTTGCCCACGCCCAAGGAAGGCGACCACGTTTCCCACGATTTCCATTTCAAGTCGGGCGAAACCCTGCCCGAGTTGCGCATGCACTATGCGACCTTTGGGACTCCCCTACGCGACGCGAATGGCCGCGTCACGAATGCCGTGCTGCTTTTGCACGGCACCACTGGATCCGGCGGACAATTCCTTGCGCCGCAGTTTGCCGATGTGCTATTCGGACCGGGGCAACTCCTCGATGTAGCCCGCTACTACATTATTCTGGTGGACAACATCGGACATGGAAAATCCAGCAAGCCCAGCGACGGCATGCACGCACATTTTCCGCAGTATGACTATGACGACATGGTTCGGGCGCAGCACGAGTTGCTGGAAAAAGGAATGGGCGTGAACCATCTGCGCCTGATCCTGGGCACTTCCATGGGCTGCATGCATTCCTGGATGTGGGGCGAGACCTATCCCGACTTTATGGACGCGCTCATGCCCCTGGCCTGCCAACCGGTCGAGATCGCGGGACGGAATCGAGTCTGGCGCAAAATGGTGATCGATGGCATTCGCGACGATCCCGAGTGGAAGAACGGTGACTACACTGCCGAGCCCTTAAACGGGCTGAAGATCGGGGCTGAGATGTTCTACATTGCCGCGGGTTCGGCCTTGCAGATGCAGAAAAACTCTCCTACGCGTGACACCGCTGACGCGGCCATTGCGGAGTTCGTGAAGCGGTTCACTGCGGGCCATGACGCCAACGATTTGCTTTACGCGATGAACGCATCGCGGGATTATGATCCTGCGCCGCAGCTGGAGAAAATCACCGCGCCGGTGATGTTCGTAAATACGGCCGACGATTTCATCAATCCTCCGGAACTCGGGATTGCCGAACGTGAAATCAAACGCGTGAAGAAAGGCCGGTTCGTGCTGATTCCGACGTCCGAGCAAACCCGCGGCCACGGTACTCACACCTGGGCCGCGGTGTGGCAGCAGTATCTGAAAGAGTTGCTGGACGCTTCACAGCCTTGAAGGGCTGTCATCCATTTCTCTGTGTTCAACGCTCGCATAGCTCTCAGCAGGCGAGAAAGGTTCCGTTCTCATAGTTCGACGTAGTATTCTCGCGAGGAATCAATTTCTGGTTCTCCGCTTGGGGAAAGGACTGTCAAACTGGCGCACGACGAAAAGGCCGGGTACAACCGCTTCCTGCTGCTGGTTGCGGGGCTGGGCGGTCTGCTGTACGGGGTGGATGTCGGCATCATCGCGGGCGCACTTCCCTACTTGGAAGCGACTTCGGGTTTGAATGCGGGCCAGCTTTCGACTGTGGTCGCAGCCGTGCTGCTAGGCAGCGTGATCTCAACCTTGTTCGCCGGCGTGCTGGCCGACTGGATGGGACGCAAGCTCTTGATGACGCTTAGCGGTGCCCTCTTTGTCGCAAGCATTCCAATCATTGCGCTCTCGCATGGTTACGAGCCGTTGATTCTTGGCCGTCTTTTGCAGGGCATCAGCGCTGGTTTGATCGGTGTGGTGGTCCCGCTGTACCTGGCAGAGTGTCTGGCGGCATCGAGTCGCGGCAAGGGGACCGCGATCTTCCAGTGGCTGCTGACACTCGGCATAACGGCGGCCGCATTGGTTGGTATGTATTTCAGTTTCCGGGTCGACGAAGTGGCAAAACTCGGCAACGCCGCGAGACTCATTGCGTTTAAAGACACAGCCTGGCGCAGCATTTTCTGGGTTTCGCTTCCCCCCGGGCTACTGTTCGTGATCGGCAGCGCCCTGGTGGCGGAGTCCCCGCGCTGGCTGTATCGCCGCGGAAAGCGTGATACGGCTTATGCCGCTCTCCTGCGCTCCCGGAGCACCCAGCAAGCCGACCTCGAACTGGCGGAGATGGAACAGGCCGCCGCCGCGGAGAAAGCCCAGACCTCAACCGGAGCCAGGGTCAAGGAATCGCTTTTGCGCCGGAAATATGTGATCCCATTTGTTCTGGCCTGTGTGATTCTTGCCTGCAACCAGGCCACGGGCATCAACTCCATCATCGGATATAACACCAACATTCTTTTGCAGAGCGGCCTTTCCGATGTCCAGGCTCATTTATGCTACGTGATTTTCACCATCGTGAACTTCCTCACCACCATTGGCGGAGTCCTGCTCGTAGATCGCAAGGGACGCAAATTCCTGCTGTCGCTGGGAACGGCGGGAATTATTCTTTCGCTCATCTGTACCGGCCTGCTCTTCCGCCAGACGGAACGCCTGCGCCTGGATTCCAGTGCCCAGGTTCAGTCAATGGTCACTGAGGACCAGAAAATCACCCTCACTTATGACCAGAAACTCGCTCAGGAGCTGACGAACGCGGGCGGAGACGCGGCCCGGCAGATCGGAGGCCGGCCGACTTCTTTGGTCCTCATCTATTCTTACGGGGATTTCCGCGCCGCAACAAAGGCCGCGCGTTCCGACGACACTGCCGCAACCCCGATCGAAATCAGCCGCGACAGCTGCGTGCCCACAAACAAAGTGGTGGCATTCTTTTCCAATCCCTTCGGCGATCTCGGCGCCGCGCGCCAGGCTCCGCTCAAAATCGATAACGCACTGATCACTCCCTTGCCCAGCGAACGCCTCGGCTGGCAGGTCGCGATCACTCTTTTTGTATTCATCGCGTTCTTCGCGATCGGCCCGGGTGTCTGCGTATGGCTGGCGCTGTCCGAGTTGATGCCGACACGCATCCGCTCCAACGGTATGAGCATTGCCCTACTGATCAACCAGGCGGTCTCGACCGGCATTGCCGCCACTTTCCTGCCGACGGTCGGCAAGTATGGCTACTCGACCATGTTCTTCGGCTTTGCGGCGTGCACGGTAATTTACTTCATCACCGCCGCGGTGTTCCTACCGGAGACTAAGGGAAAGACCTTGGAAGAAATCGAAGCGCATTTTGAAGGCAAAAGAGAGCCCGCGACTGCCTGACCGAGAGAGTTGCGGGCAACCGCAACAAGAAGTGAGGTGTCGAACCTGCAGCAGCCTTGGGGCGCAAAATTGACGAGCCGTTTTGGTGGACTCACGGCTCAAATGATTCCATACTCAAGGCATGCGCGAGTGGAGCGCGACTGTGAACTGGGCACTGCTGGTGGTGCTGGCAGCGTGGGCGATTCCGTCTCCGGCACAAACGACTGTGTCTCCTGCTACGCCGCCCTCTTCGTCTTCCTCTTCCTCCGCTCATCGCGCGCCTTCCGTTTCTGCGGATCATCCCTCCACCGGGAAGAAGCTTACTGTCACCGTGACTGATGAAAACGGAGTGGCCGTGGCATCCGCGCGAGTACAGTTGCAGCCGCCGCCACCCGCCATCCCCTTGCGCTGCGGAACCGATTTCGCCGGGCATTGCGAATTCACCGACTTGGCTTCCGCAACGTACGAGCTGCGCGTGGAAAAGACTGGCTTCTACGCTATCGTGCATCCGGATGTGCAGGTTGGGATCACCGCCAATGTGGACGTGGCTCTTTCCCGCCAGCAAGAGGCGCGAGAAGTGGTGAACGTGGTGGAATCGGCGCCGGCCATCGATCCGGCACAAATCGCCACCAAGGAAGAACTCACCGGCACCGAGATCATCGATATTCTCTACCCCGGGTCGCACGACTACCGCAACGCCCTGACCTTCATCCCCACCGTCACGCCCGATGCCTTTGGCCAGGCGCATATAGCGGGTGCAGAAACCTACCAGACGCTTCTGCTTCTGGACGGCTTCAACGTAACCCAGCCGACGAACGGCCAGTTGCTGGTGCGGACGAGCGTCGAATCATTTCGTTCCATCGAGGTGAGTCCGAGCCGCGAGCCGGCAGAGTTTGGCAAGGGTTCGGGCGGCGTGCTGGCCTTGAACACCCGCATGGGCGATGACCACTTCCGGGTTACTTCCACGGATTTCACTCCCGGACTGCAGACCGTGAAAGGGATCTCGATCGGCCAATGGAACCCCATTTACACAATGTCGGGGCCGATCCGCAAGGGGAAGATGTGGTTTATCGACGCGCTCGACGGCGAGTACAACAACACCATCATTCCGCAACTCAAGACCGGCGATTCCGACCACCTGTGGCAGGTTGATAACCTAGCCAAGCTGCAATCGAACCTGACCACCCGCAACATCGTGACCCTGAGCTTCCTGTCGAACTACTACCACGATCAATATGCCGGACTGTCGGTTCTTCAGCCGCAACAAACCACCACCACGAACGCCGAGACCGCATATATAGGCTCGCTCAAAGACCAATATTATTTTCGTGGCGGAGCGCTGCTGGAGACCGGATTCGGCGTGGACCAGTACAGCGTGAGGGCCACTCCCCAGGGCAATGGTCCTTATATAGAGACGACGCAGGGAGCGGCGGGCAACTACTACTTCCACGAGAACACGCTGGCCCGCCGGGTGCAGGGCGTGGCCAACCTCTTTCTTCCGCCGCAGCAGTGGCACGGACGGCATGACATCAAGGTCGGCGTCGACGCGGACCGTATTAACTACAATGCGCAGTTTTTGCGGCAACCGATTTCGTATCTGCAGGCGGGTCTGCCGCAGGAAGGCGCACAGCCTTGCAGCACCGATGCGAATGGCGTGCCTGTTCCTCCGTATACGTGCGCACGGTATTCAGGTTTCTCTGGAGGCACTTACAACACAATCTTCAATACCGAGGCCAGCGCTTATGCCGAAGATCGTTGGCTGGTCACCAATCGCCTGCTGATCGAGCCGGGGTTCCGCCTGGACTGGGATCAGATCGTTCGGAAGCCGCTATTCTCCCCGCGCCTCGCCGGGACTTATATTTTCGATGATGAAGGCAACACGAAGCTGTCGGCGGGAATCGGGACCACTTATGACAACACAACTCTGGGGTTGATTCATCAGCCCCTCGAGGGGCTGAGAGTCGATTACTTCTTTGCATGCCTGTTCCCGCCGGGCTCGACCACCTGCACTTGGCAGCCGACGGATGAAAACGGGAACGGGACGACTCTACCCACGCCCGTGCCGACTACCTTCACCGTCAACCGGAACACCCTGGCCGAGCCGCGCTACCTGAACTGGAGTCTTGGCCTGGAGAAGAAACTTCCATACGCCATCTTCCTGAAGCTGGAGTTCCTGGAGAAACGCGGCGTGCACGGCTTCGCTTATAACACGCTGAATGGCACGGTGGACGGCAACTTCCTGCTTACCAATGAACGCGACGACCGCTACGACGCTTTCACAGTGAGTTTGCGCCACCGCTTTCGCCAGCGCTACGAAATCTTCGGCGCCTACACGCGTTCCCGCTCCCATACCAACGAGGTGTTCGATTTCAGTTTGGATATTCCGCTGTTGAGCCAGCAGTTGCCCGGGCCTTATCCCTGGGACACACCGAACCGCTTCGTCGGATGGGGAATCCTGCCGTTCTTCAACCTGCCCCTCCTTCACAAAGTTGATCTGGTCTATTCCGCCGAAGCCCGCACTGGGCTGCCTTTCTACGCCACTACCGAGCAGGGAGAGATCGCTCCGGGCTACCCTCCGGGATCGCTTCGCCTTCCCACCTACTACACCGTGAATCTACAGTTCGAAAAGCGCTTCCATCTTTTTGGGCGCTATTGGGCGTTGCGCGGCGGCTTTGACAACATCACCAACCACGGCAATGCCGCACTGGCCAACGGCGTCCTCGACCCAACTCACCCAGCCCCGACGTTCATCGATATGACGGGGCGCGCCTTCACCGGGCGCATCCGCTACCTGGGAAGACAATAATTGCTGGATTCCTACGCGGCGCGCGCCGCCACCAGGGCATCGTACTCCTGCTGCGACTGACCGGGCAGCAAAACCCAGAGCGTATATACGCCGACGGCCGTACCGAAAGGAATGTTAAACAGGGAGATGAAGCCCAGAACGAGGGCGATGATGCGAGCCCAGGGTTCGCGCTGCATTAATCCCCAGCCCGCGATGAATCCACAGGCTGCCTTGGCCAGAACGAAGATACCGATCACGCTTAACAGTGGACGCAGAAACGCAGTGGGGGCTTCGGGAGCGCCCATCTCGTGCAAATGAGCAAACAACGTGTTAGCGAGGACATACAACACCACGCCACCGATGGTGTTGAATGCGGAGATGGCCAGCCAGAGGATCCCCAGCAGATGAACGTGACTCTGCACGCGCCCGGGGCGCTGCTGCATCGCCGTTACGGGTCCGACGATTTGTTTGCCGCATCGACTGCAAAACGCCTGTCCGGGCTGCACCGCTGTGCCACATGCATCGCAGAACATGATTTCCTCCCGCGCCGATTCGTGAGCGGGGCTGATGCCGCAACAACACGCTCAACACATGATACCCACCAGATGATACGCAAAGGGTGAGTAATAGTTCAGAGGAAGTGAGGGCGTGCGCGGGAAACTCGACGCAGGTGAATGGAGTTTCTCCCGTTCAGCATACGAATGGAATTCGCGCAGAAACGAAAAGGCCGCCCGGCAACAGGGCGACCTTCTCTTTTCAAGGGAGAATAGTTCCAACGGAGGCAAAAGATTCCGTCAAAACTTTCTGGACAAAATCTTATGAGCCGAAAAAGCAGGGTGTCAAGCGATTTTTGGTAAATAAATGTGTTTATTTTCAATAACTTACAGAATCAATCAACAGGCGGCCGGTTTGTTCCATTTTGAGACAAAAGGGCCTGCAAATGGTCCTAAGCCAATATTTCTGAGGCACTTAAGAACCCTTTGAGCTCTCTGTTGGTGCCGGAGCGTGGGCTGAGGAACCTTGCGCCGCGGTCTCGGCCAGGTGAAGGGAAATGAATTCAACTTGGTCGGCACGACCGAAAACCCGACCGGGGAAACACTTGCGCAGAAGAACTGGCAGAAAAACGCGAACGCCGCCGAACGCGAGGCCCGCGGCCAGCGAGATTGCGCCCACGATGATGCACAGAAGAATAATGTTGACCAGCAAGTTGGCAATGTTGTTTTTCTTGTCGAAGTACGTGTTCTCGTTCCAGGTCACGCTGGCGTCGTAATTCACCGCGCCCAGGAGCGTCTGCGCATCGCTTTGCGAAAGCGGGCCGGCTGCAATGGCGACAAGGGGCCCGGTGCGCTTGTCGAAAAACGGGCCAACGTTTTCGATGGCCGCAACGCCGGGCTGCGGTTGAGCGGCATGATTGGCGGCATCGATGCGGCGCAAATGTTCGGCGGCCAACGCTGGCGTCGGGTACTCGATCAACATCAGCGTGGCGCCTCCGCCTGGGGTGGAGTACTGCCCAAGCACTACCTCGGGGCTGGCGCTGAAGTCGACCAGGTCGGCGGGCAGAGGAGATCCGATCGCGCCCAGCGCCAGCGGTCCTTCCGCATATTTCTCGGTGTTCGCTGAATAGCCGTGGTGGGGCATGAAAGCGAGAATCGGAGGCAGGTTACCGGCATTTCCGCTGGGCCGCGGCAGCGCACCAGCCAGTTCGCGCAGCCCCGCCGCTGACATCACCGACATTTGGCTGAAGACCGCGTCCACCAGGATGTGGCCGCGGTAAAACAGCACGCGCCGATCAAGCGATACTCCCTGGTCGCCGATTTCTTCCCGCGCCATCTCGGGCTGCAAGTAGAACGTGTATGCGCCGAAAGAACCGCTGGCGTCAGCGAAGCGCGCGGCTCGGACCTTCAAAGTGCGGCCATCGTCACTCTTGTAGGTGGCGGCCTCGAAATCTGTGAAGCCATATTCCTTGAGCAGGGCCGCGTTGGTGGGGTCGGCGGCGGCAGCATCTTTGCTGGCCAGAGCCGCACCCTGAATCTGCCACCCGGCAAACTGCTTGGGGAGGATCGGCGGGGCAGGTGATTCCGCGGACTGGCTGGCAGCAAAGCCTACGCCAGCGAGAGAGCCGATGACGAGGCAAACGACGGTTAACAGGAATGCAACTCTTGATACGCGCATGGATTTACGGCTGGGCACAGAATCCCCTCTGTAATTAGACCACAGAGGAGAAGAAAAAGTTTCCGGGAGAACCTACTGGCCGGCGGCTTTATCTATCTTGCTCGCCACTTTGACGCCGCTCAGCCCGTTCACGTACTTGGCGATGCCGCGGTAGAGCGACTCGGCGATGCGCTGACGGTATTCGCTGGTGGCGAGACGGTGCTCATCGGTAGGATTGCTGACGAAGGAAATCTCGGCGAGAATCGAGGGCATGTTGGCCCCGATCAGCACAATAAACGGAGCCTTCTTCACGCCGCGATCACGAATGGCCGGGCTCTTGACCGCCAGTCCGCTGTGCAGCGATTGCTGCACGTCACCGGCAAATTCGCGCGATTCCTCGATCTTGTCCTTGAGCGCGATCTTCTTCACCAGGTCCTGCAGTTCGTAAATGGATTTCTCTGAAACCGCGTTCTCGCGCGCTGCCACTTCCAGGGCTTCCGGCGATGACGTGAAATTCAGGTAGTAGGTCTCAACTCCGCGGGCTGATTCATCGTGGCTCGAGTTGGCGTGGATGGAGACGAACAGATCGGCGCGCGCCTGGTTGGCGATGGCGGTGCGAGTTTCGAGCGGAATGAAGGTGTCGTCCTTGCGCGTGTAAACCACTTCCGCGCCCAGACGCGTCTCCAGCAGCTTGCCCAAACGCCGGCCGACTTCGAGGACCAGATCTTTTTCCTCCAGGCCGTTGGGGCCTATGGTGCCGGTATCGTGGCCTCCGTGACCTGGATCGATCACGATCTTTCCGATCTTCAGGCCCAGGGCGCGAATCAGGGATCGATCGCCGCTCGCGGTCGGTTTCGCCTCGCGAATGCCGAGATCGGAGGCGGCCGAAGCCTTTCGTGACTTGCCAGAGACTAGTGAGCGCGAGCCGGGATTGCGCGCATCAGGGATGCTCGCATCTGAGGTCTCCTGGTCACTGTCAAGATCCGTGGCCTCCTGTTTTTTCGCGGCGACCACCTTCCGCGTGGACGAGGCACCTCGCTTCCCATCCGGGACGTTCCGCTTCGCCACGGCAGGAGGGGTGATGGGCTCTTCATCATCATCCTCAGTGTCGGCATCGACCACTTTCTTCACGACTGGCGATTTTGCCGTCTTAGTGGCAGTGGTAGCCCCGGATGCTAAGGGTTTCGCGTCATCGCTGGCCGCAACTGCATGCGCCAAAGCTGCCGTCGTTTCCGATGGATTCTCGTCCGCATCGGCGTCGGGAGCCGCCTTCGGTGACGCTGCGCTGTTTGCCTCGGCGGATGTGGCCTCGCCCGCATCTTTGTCTTTGTCTTTGTCTTTCGGTTGCTTCGCTCGCCCATTCTTGCCATGAATGTCGATGATCAGACGGTAGGGATTGGGCAGCAGGAAGGCATCGTAGTCGGAAAGGTTGTCGACCTCAAGCACAACCCGCGTGCGGCCCGGCGCAAACTGGGCCACGCGAACCTTTTTCAGGAAGCCGTCGTCCACATCGAAGCTTTTGCCGACGAGGGTGGAGGCGAGTTTGGTATCGCGCAGATCGAAGAAGATGCGCGCGGGACTATCGATGCGCTGGGAGGAAAACTTGACGTCGCTTTCCACGTCGATGGCGACGCGGGTGTAGTCGGGCGTGGACCAGTGCCGGATGCCGGTCACACGCGGCAGGCGTCCTGAGCGCTGCGGGTTATCTTTTTCAGGAGTTTCGTGGGAGGCACGATCGTCCGCGGCGACTTTCACGTCTTTATTGTTTTTTTCTGGTTGTTTCTTTTCCGTTTCCTTCTGCGCCTCGGCGGCTTTCTCGGCCTGTGCTTCCTGGTTCAATTCGACAATGGCCTGACGGGCGTCGTCGGCCAGGCGGTTGTGGGGATAACGGCGCAGAAATTCCTGGAAGGTGGAGCGCGCCGATTCGGGGTCGTCGAGATCGTCTTTGTAGATCTCGCCTATGGTGAACAGTCCGTCGAACCGGTACTTGCTGCCGGGGTATTCGCGCCGCAGGAACTTATATTGCTCGATGGCCTCGTGCAGGATCTTGTCGTCGTCGAAGCGCCGTCCCATCTCCACCAGGGTCTCGGCCACCGCAACGACGCTGGGGTCGGCTTTGGTGGAGGCGGGCGCGCCCAGATAAATGGAGCGGTAGGCATTCAGCACGCGCTGATAGTCGCGGCGGGTGCGGTCGGCGGGAGGTCTTCCGTTCAGCGCCTCGCGCATCCGCTCGGCGGTGGCGAAATGTTCGCGCGCCCAGGCATCGGAATGACGCGCACGCGCGTGCGCCGGCTGGGCGGCGAGCGCCGTGAAAACGGCGAGAGCGAGTAACGCCCCCCACAGACCACGTTGGCGCGATCTCTTCAAAGTAACTCGCACGATAATCAGCCCGTGCCTTCGTCGCTAGTTGTTTGAACCAATGCCCCTGGGCCAGAGAGATAAAGGAAATCCAGTAAATAGATGCTGCGAACCTTAGTCAGTGTTGCTGATGTAAAGCACTCCTCGCGCATCCCGTTGAACCCGAACGGGATCGTGCGAAGCGCCCGAACTGAAATCGAACCCACCGTAGTACAGGTTGGTGATCCGCCGGACGTAGTTTTGGGTTTCGGCATAGTGAGGCACGCCGGAACTGCGCGCCACCGCTCCCGCACCCGCGTTGTAGGCGGCCAGGGTCAGTTTGATGTCGCCGCCATAACTTTCCAGAAGTTGCTTCAGGTGACGCACACCCGCGTCGACATTCTGTTCCGGGTCAAACGGATTCTTCACGTTCAGCTGGCGCGCCGTCGAGGGCATCAACTGCATCAATCCCATCGCACCTTTGCGCGATACCGCATTGGGATTGAAATTCGATTCCACCTTCACCACCGCGCGCACCAGGTTGGGGTCCACGTTGTGCCGGGCGGCAGCCTGCTCGATGGCGGCATCAACATCTCCGGGCGTTGCCGCTGTGCTGCGGAAGTTTGCCGTAACGATTCTGGCCGTGGCCGATTGATTGGACTCATGCCCCAGGTACTGGCTGACTTCGGCAGCTGCCGACCGGGCGGCTTTCATGGCGGCTGCATTCGGCCCCGGCACCGGCTTCCAGCGATTCTCCTTGGAACTCCAATACATCAACGCGCGACGGGGCGCCTCGGACGTTTCCGTGTGCCGAGCCGGAGCTGCGGGGACAGAATCATTGACGTAGATCGTGCGGCCGTGTTCGTCGGTTGCGGTGATCTTTGCGGAAGATCCGTCGCCGCCTTCAGCGGCGCGGAGTGGGGGCGTAAGAGAAAGAGAGGTCGCGGCTACGGTGCTGGCCATCAGGGCGATTTGCAGGCGCTTTCGCATAACCGGGTTCTTTATCCACCTTGGCAAAGGGAAGACAGACTTCACCCTCGCCTCTTGCTACCCGGAACCTGACGGAGAAATCTTAAACCAGAGTACAACGATTATAGGCGCGGAGGAGGGGAGGATCAACCTATCTGAAGGGCGTAGAACCACCGGAGTAATCTCGATAACATACTGAAACTAAACGGTTTACGGAATAGCATTCTTAGATGGCTCTCATACGGCCTTCTCCAGAGCCAAGGCCAGGCTGTCAAGCGACAAGGAGCGCAGCAGGTTGCGGCGCATGCCTCGCTCGACGTCGGCCAAGCGGTCCGAGGCCGCGGCGATCCAGTCGAAATCAGCGCCCTCAGCCATCTTCGCAAGCTGGCTCTGAATGTCGGTGTTGTGCACCAGTTCCGGCGCTCCCGACCCCAGAAACATCAGGTCGCGCAGCAGCGAGTAGAGGGTGCAAAGAAGTTGTTCCGTCTTCTCCCGGCCCTCGGCACCGGGGCGATAGGATTCGGTGATCTTGAAGAGTTGAGTGTGTTCGCCTCCCAGCAAGGCCGAGTTGAGGATGGTCAGCGCGTCGGCGCGGGCGGTCACGTAGGCCTCCACATCGAAGCTGCGAGCCCGGCCCAGCGCGCCCTCGCACAGTCTGGCAACCAGCGCCCTCTGCGGCGGTTTCCATTCGGGACGATACTTGGCCAGGTAGCGCTCGACTTCCTCCACCGGCACAGCTCCGAGGGGGAACGTCATCGATCGCGATCGGATGGTCGGAAGCAATTCGCCGGAATTCTCCGAGAGCAGAAAAATGGTGGCGAACTCCGGAGGCTCTTCCAGAACCTTGAGCAGCGAATTCGCCGCTTCTTTCATGAAAGCAGAATCTGTGAAGATATAGACTCGTTCCCGCGCTTCCGCCGGGCGGTAATAGATGGTCTCGATCACCCGCCGCACCTGATCCACCTTGATCATCATCTGCGGAGGATCGGGAGGGATGATCAGCACATCCGGGTGAGTCTGCACAAACAGGCGAGTATCTTTCTTGTCGGTCTCGCGCAGGCCTTCGCGCGTTTCTGCCGCCTCGGCGAAGCGTGCGTCGAGATCGGCAGCCTGGGCGATGCGGCGGCAGTTCGTGCATTGGCCGCAGAAATCAGGCAGGCCATCCGTCTGCGTTGGCGCCAGGCAATTCAGAGCCTGCGCCAGCATGAGCGCTAGCGTGTACTTGCCCGCCCCCCGCGCACCCGAAAGGATCACCGCGTGCGGAAAATGTTTCCGCGCCAGCATATCGCGCAGGCGATGGACGGTTTCGGCGTTGCCGTGAAAATCAGAGAAGGGCATTGCTGAATTCAAGTAGGAATCTACCACGGAGACACAGAGTCACGGAGAAACGCGACCCAGAAAACCTTAGGGGTGATCTTCTCCGTGTCTCAGTGCCTCCGTGGTGAATCAAATGTTTCTAGCCGTCAGCTTCAACTTTCGCCCGACCACTTCCAAGATTTTCCGATGCGTCTGCGCGGGGGTGCCCCTGGCATCCACCGCCACGACGCGCTGCGGCTCTCGGGCGGCAATTGCCAGATAGCCCTCATGCACACGGGCGAAAAAAACGCGGTTCTGTTGCTCGAAGCGATTTTCGTCAGCATGGTGCTTGCCGGCATGTGGGGAAGCACGCTTATTCCTGCGCCGGGCGCGCCCCACGCTCATCGCGGGATCGGAGTCGAGCAGGATCGTCAGGTCAGGCTGCAAATCTCCACAAAGCACGCGGTGCAATTTCAGGACGGCCTCACTGCCCAGCTTGCGGCCGCTGCCCTGGTAGGCTTCCGTGGAGTCGGTGAAACGATCGCACAGCACAATCTGCCCGCGATCGAGGGCCGGCTGAATCACCTCGGCAATGTGCTGGGCGCGGGATGCGAACATCAGAGCCATTTCCGCCAGCGGTGAAAGACCCTCCGTCGCGGAGTCGAGCAAAACGCGGCGAATCTTCTCGCCCGTAGCAGTTCCCCCCGGCTCGCGCGTTTCCACGACTTTGCAGCCGGCGTCGCGCAGAGCGGCCGCCAGCTTGCGCATCTGCGTGCTCTTGCCGGTTCCGTCGAGCCCTTCGAAGGTGATGAATTTCCCGCGCCGCGACATCGGGGAAATGATAGCAGCGCTGGTGCGTCCCTGTACCGTTCGTCGCGCCTGCTGCTATAGTCTAGAATTCTGCAGGCACAGTGGGAGTCGTTCATCGACGAGTTGAGCGACACGTTGCGACATTATGGGGGCCCCTACAATGAAACTCTCAAGAATACTGGGAGTGGTCTGTCTTCCCTTCTTCATTCTCTTTTTCCCGCTTTTCGTCTGGTCGGCCACAGCGCCGACCGTGACCATCTTTGTGGATGCCACCTCGGCTCCGCGCAAAATTTTCCACGCCAAGCTGAAGATTCCGGCCAGCGCCGGAGACCTGACGCTCTATTACCCGAAGTGGATTCCCGGCGAGCACGCGCCCGACGGCCCGGTGACTGATCTGGCCGGACTCAAGTTCTCCGCTAGCGGCAAAACCCTGAAGTGGCGGCGCGATCTGCTCGACGGCTTCACGCTCCACGTCGAAGTTCCCGCCGGCGAGACTGAAGTAAACGTGGAACTCGATTTCCTTTCTCCCGCAACCTTCGAGGGCGGCTTCTCCGCAGGTTCCTCCGCGACCGACAAGATGGCCGTCATCAGTTGGAATCAGGTGCTGCTCTACCCCAAGGGCTGGAAGTCCGACGATCTCACCTACGTGGCCAGCCTGAAACTTCCCGCCAACTGGAAATACGGGACCCCGCTTCCTATCGCGTCCACCGCCGACGAAAACGGCGCGACGCAAATCACCTTTCAACCAGCTTCCCTGACCACCCTGGTCGACTCACCCGTAATCACCGGCGAATTCCTCAAGGTCGTCAAGTTGGCCGACGATCCACCCACCGAGATGGATATTGCCGCCGACAGCGCGGCCGCGCTCGCCCCGCCGCAGGAAGTCTGGGACCACTACAAGAATCTGGTCGAGCAGGCGAACAAGTTGTTCGGCGCGCATCACTATCGCGATTACCATTTCCTGCTGAGCTTGAGCGATCACGTCGCGCACTTCGGGCTGGAGCATCACGAGTCCGACGACAGCCGCATCGACGAGCGTGGGCTGGTTGACGACACCGCACGCAAAATGACATCTGGCTTGCTCCCCCACGAGTACGTTCACTCGTGGAACGGGAAATACCGGCGTCCCGCGGATCTCGCCACGCCGGATTATCAACAACCCATGCAGGACGACTTGCTGTGGGTCTACGAAGGCCTCACGCAATATCTGGGCTCGGTGCTGACTGCGCGCAGCAGCCTGCTGACGCCGGAGCAGGCGCGTGACGATCTCGCGTTGACCGCCGCCGCCCTCGACCACACTCCGGGCCGCGCCTGGCGCAATCTGCAGGACACGGCCGACGCTGCTCCTCAACTTTATTTCACTCCTGAGGCCTGGCACTCCTGGCGCCGCGGAGTCGATTTCTACGAGGAGGACCTGCTGAACTGGCTTTGGGTGGACGTCATCATCCGCCAGCAGAGCAAGGGCAAGAAGACCTTGGACGATTTCTGCCACCTCTTCCACGGCGCGCCCAACTCGCCGCCCATGGTCAAGCCTTATACCTTCGACGATGTAGTCGCCACGCTGAACCAGGTTGCGCCCTACGACTGGCGCAGCTTCTGGACGGAGCGTTTGACCAATCACGGCCCCGGCGCACCCCTGGGCGGAATCGAAGGCAGCGGATGGAAGCTGGTTTACGACGAAACTCCGTCCGAAATGGACCGCGGCGCCGAGAGCACCTGGCACGGCGTCGACGTGGCGTTCTCGATCGGCCTTAACCTCCGCGAGGACGGCACGATCACCGACACCGTCGAGGGCATGCCTGCAGCGCTGGCTGGTATTGGCCCCGGCATGAAGCTGATCGCGGTGAACGGCCGTCATTACTCGGCAGATGTCCTGCGCGAGGCGCTTAAGGCCGGCAAGGGCGGCACCGCGCCCCTTGAACTTCTGGTTGAGAACACGGACTATTACAAAACCTACAAGCTCGACTACCACGGCGGCGAGCGCTATCCGCACCTGGTGCGCGACGAATCGAAGCCCGACTTGCTGACGGAGATCTATAAAGCAAAGTAGTGTTGCAGACAAGGAGAACAAAGACTGTGGATTCCGACTGGCCCGGCGTGCCTCAGCGTCCTCCGCGGAAGTTCTCAGCGCACTCTACGTTTCAAGCTGTTTCCCAACCCATTCATCGCGGCGCGCGCGGAGAAATGCCGCGGAGAACGCTGAGAATGGTAGCGCTCGCGCTCTCGTCCTTCCTGTTTTGCACGAGCTTGAACGTTTCTTCCCAGACCTCCATCCTCGGCTTCACTCCTTCCGCCGCCGCGCATGAATCCGAGATCGAAAACAAGTTCAAGGCGATTCCCTCCCCAGACGAAGAGCGCCGCCAGCATCACATCTTCACCGCCGAGCCGCATGTCGCAGGCTCCGTCCGCAACAACGAATTAGCTCGCTACATCGCCGACGAGTGGAGGAACGAAGGCCTCGAGGACGTCATCATCCGCCGCTATGACGTCTACGGCAGCAATCCCAAGAGCACCTTCCTGGAAATGACCGCGCCCGTGCATTATCGTGCCGGCCTGCGCGAGATGCCCGTCCCCGGCGACCCAGACATGAAGAACAAGAGCATCAGTTCAGCATGGAGCGGCATGTCCGCGTCCGGCGAGGTCACGGCGCCGCTGGTCTACGCCCACAGCGGCAATCCCGAAGACTACGACCTGCTGCGCAAGCAAGGCATCGATGTTAAAGGCAAGGTCGTACTGGTCCGCTACTCGAATCCCTACAGCTATCGCGGATTCAAAGCGCTCACCGCTGAACGCGAAGGCGCAGCCGCCATTCTCATCTACAGCGATCCTGCCGAGGACGGATACAAGAAAGGCAAGGTCGCTCCTAACGGCCCGTGGGGCCCCGAGTATCACATTCAGCGCGGCGCCATCACCTACGATTTCATGGTGCCCGGCGATCCGCTCACTCCCGGCTGGGCCTCGGTTCCCGGCGCAAAGCGCATTCCCGTCGAGGAAGCAGTTTCGATTCCGAAGATCATGGCGCTGCCGCTCTCCTGGCACGACGCCAAGCCGCTCCTCGCCCAGATGGACGGCCCAGTTGCTCCCGATGACTGGCAGGGCGGGCTGCCCCTCAAATATCACCTCGGCGGCAATCGTGTCCGCGTTCATGTGAAGATCGAGATGGACAACTCCACTCAGCCCTACTACGTGGTCGAGGGCCGCATCCGCGGCGCAGAGTTGCCCGACGAATGGATCGTGCTCGGCAATCACCGCGATGCATGGGTTTTCGGCGGCGTCGATCCCAGCAGCGGCACGGCCTCACTGATGGAGATGACTCGCGCTCTGGGAAAGATGGCGAAAGCGGGAACACGTCCACGGCGCACTCTAGTTTTCTGCAGTTGGGACGGAGAAGAAGTCGGCCTCACCGGTTCCACCGAGTGGGGAGAGCAGTTCGCCGATGAACTGCGCAGCAAAGCCGTCGCCTACATCAACGTCGACTCCTCGACATCGGGGTCAAACTTTCATGGCCAGGCGGTGGCGTCGCTAGCGCCTATGCTGGTCGAAACCAGCCGCACGCTGCTGGATCCCTCCGGCAAAACTTTGTATGAGGCATGGAAGCAATCGTCCACGCGTGAACGGGGTGAAGCCAAACAGTCTGAAAAAGTCACAGATTTCAATCTCGCCGACACCCGCATCGGCAGCGGCTCAGATCACACCGTGTTCCTAAACTTTGTGGGCATGCCCGTCCTCGGCCTGCAGTTCGACGGACCTTATGGCGTCTACCACTCCGCCTACGACGATTTTTTCTGGATGAACCACTTCGGCGATCCCGGCTACCGCTATCACACCCTGATGTCGCAGTTGTGGGGAGTGCTGGCGCTACGCCTCGCCAACGCCGACCTGCTCCCCTTCGACTTCGCCAGCTACGCCCAGAACATTCGCCAGTTCGTGAATGAACTAGGGGAGAAAAATAAACTCATGTGGGGACAGCCGCCCTCGCCTGCCCTGAGCGGAGCCGAAGGGGCTGTCCAGCCGGGCGAAGCCCGGCAGCTGCCGCCACTGGATCTAAAGCCGGTGTTAGATGCCATCGACGACTTCGAAGCCGCCGGCAAGCGCCTGGACGACTCCGCAACCCGCGCCCTAGCCTCCGGCGCAATCGACCCCAAGCTAGCCGCGACCATCAATCACGGCGCCATGCAAGTCGAACGCAACTGGCTCAACCCTGACGGCATTCCTGGCCGCCCGTGGTTCAAACACATCCTCTACGGCGCTCGATTCACCTACGCTCACCTGGAGTTGCCCGGCCTAACGGAAGCAGTCGAGAAACAAGATTGGACTACCGCCAAACAGCAAGCAGAAATTCTGCGCCGGGCTCTAATCAACAACACGAAACTACTCGATCGATTGAACTCAAGCTTCTCGCCAGAAGTGACAAAGGAAGCAAAATGATCAAGCCGTCTCGGATCCAGACTTCTCTGCATCAGCGGCCGCAATCTCTCCCCCGCCCGGCATGAATTCGAAAACTTCCTGCTCCACCGGCGCGCTCCACACCGGAGCGAACGACTGCCGGTGCAGCGGCGTTGGACCGTACTTCTCCAAAGCCGCCAGATGCTGTGGCGTGCTGTAGCCCTTGTGCGAGGCCAGGCCGTACTCGGGGAAGACCGCATCCCACTCGCACATCATGCGGTCGCGCTCGACCTTGGCTAGAATCGAGGCCGCCGCGATCGATGCCGAGAGCGCATCGCCGTGGATGATGGGCTGTTGCGGCAGTTCGCAATCCAGCCGCACGGCGTCGATCAGCAAGTGATCGGCCGCGGGTTGCAACCGCATGACCGCTTCGCGCATGGCCAGCCGCGACGCCTGATAGATATTGATCTGGTCGATGCGCGCCGCGTCCACCGCTGCCACCGCCCAGGTGACAGCATGTTCGCGAATACGCGGGGCCAGCAGTTCGCGGCGTTCCGGCAGCAGCAGCTTGGAATCGCGCAAGCCGCGAACGCGATAGCCGCGCTCGAGAATCACGGCCGCCGCGACCACCGGGCCAAACAGCGACCCCCGCCCCACCTCGTCCACGCCGGCCACCATCGCCGCACCGGACGCCCACGCGACTTTTTCATAGCGCAGCGTGCAGCGCAGCTTTTTCAGCAGACGCAGTTTTGCCGCTGACGCAGACAGCGAGAACTCGGACGCAACCTTCGCAGTACTCGACATTGAGATGGGAGATGAACTGTGTCCACCATCTTCCCTTGTCCGCCAAGATTTCCGCAAGCGAGAAAATCTGGAATCCATCAGAGAGAATTATCCGCCCCGCCGTTCACCCCACAGCGCCACTCTTGGGCCATGCTTCCGCCTCAAGGTAATACCGCTCGGTAACCATTACTTTGATTACGACCGTACATTGTCCGGTAGGACATGTACTGCTATGTTGGCAACGAATGCCCGACTCGCGAGGAGAGCCTTGAACGACGCAGGAATCCAGCCACAGCAGCAAGACTCGCCAGATGGCGCGCCGGTGGAGAAGCTGATCCACCTGGCGCTGCCGGTTCGCCTGACTCATCTGCGGAACGGCGAACGTGGCGCGCAGGAGCTGGCTTGCACCTACGATATCCACCCGCGTGGCGCGCGGCTGCTCAGCTCGCTCGATATGAAGGTCGGAGACCTGATCACGGTTGAACGCGGGCGCACCAAGTCCATCTGCCAGGTAGTCTGGACCGCCGATCCTGACTCCGCGCTGCGCGGCCAGTTCACAGTGGAGTGCGTCGAAGGCGGCAGGATTCCCTGGGAAGAAGAGTTGCGGCAAATGGAAGAGCAGTATCTGCCGGTCATCCCAGACGGGCCCAGCCGCAAGCAGGCGATGAATACTTTCCGCCGGGGCGAGCAGAACCGCCGCCGCCGGCCGCGCTACTCAGTGGAAGGAGGGGCAGATCTGGCGGAGATTGGCGGACGTTCCCATGTCGAAGGCCGCCTGGAACAGATTTCCGAGTATGGCTGTCTCATCAGCGCCGGCGATCTGCTCACGCCCGGTACGGGCCTAAGGCTGGTGCTGAATATGTGCGATGTCAGCGTCGCGCTGCGCGGGCACGTGAGATACACGTCGCAAAACCGCGCCATGGGCGTGGAGTTTCAGGAGATCCGGCAGGGTGACCGTCCCCTGCTCGACTATGTTCTGAAGCGGTTGAAAAAACCGCGTACCGAGGACTTCGCCGATCTCGAAGTCATCACGGAATCGTTGGCCGCGGTCGCGGGATAGAGACTGCTCACAGTTCGCCTGGCGCTCTGCAGAAACGCACAGCACGAAACGGTCGTAGGTCTTAGGTGTTAGGTCTCGGGGAGCCAGGACTGCGGAGCCTAAGACCTATAACCTAAGACCTGAAGCACTACTCCACGTCGCGCAGGCGTGCCGCTTTGCCTTTCAGTCCGCGCAGATAATACAGCTTGGCGCGGCGGACCTTGGACGAGCGCAGCAGATCGACTTTGTCGATCACTTTGGAGTGGACGGGGAAAATGCGCTCCACGCCCTGGCCGAAGCTGATCTTGCGCACGGTGAAGCTGGCCTGCGGCCCGTTGTCGCGCTTGATCACGACGCCTTCAAAGGCCTGCAAGCGTTCCTTGTCGCCTTCTTTGATTTTCACGTGAACGCGCACCGTGTCGCCAGAGTTGAAATCGGGAATATCGGTACGCTTGGTCTTGGCTAGCAGTTTTTCAATGATAAGGTTCGACATAATTTAGTCCTTCTGAAATCCTGATTCCGAAACTTGATCTTTCAGTTTGTGATGCTCAGCCGCGATCCTTTTCGACCCTAGCTTCTCTGATCCCGGCTAGAAACTTATTGTCTTCCTCGCTCAGCGCCGCGCCTTCCAGCAGATCGGGACGGTTGCGCCAAGTCTTTTCGAGCGCTCGCTGGCGCCGCCATCGACGGATCTCTTCGTGGTTGCCGGACATCAACGCCTCCGGCACTGCCATCCCGCGAAACTCCGCCGGACGCGTGTAGTGCGGATAATCCAGCAATCCATTCGACCCGCAAGTCGAATCCGCACCGCCCGGGCCCTTCACCTTCGCGTCTACCGTAAACGACTCCTGCTGGGTTGACGCTTCGTTGCCCACTGCGCCGGGAAGCAAACGCATCACCGCTTCCACAATCACTGCAGCGGCCATTTCTCCGCCGCTCAACACATAATCGCCGATGGAGATCTCACGGTCGGCGAGAAAATCTGTCACCCGCTCGTCGACTCCTTCATACCGCCCGCAGACCAAAACGATGCGGTCGAGCAGCGCCAACTCCGCCGCAACTTTCTGCGTAAACCGTTGCCCCTGCGCCGAAAGCAGAACCACCGACTGCTTCACGCGTCCCGCGAGACGCTCGTCCCGCGGCGCAAGTTCGATCGCCTCCAAACACTCAAACAGCGGTTCCGGCTTCAGAACCATGCCTTCGCCGCCGCCAAAAGGCCGGTCGTCCACGGTGCGGTGACGATCACGTGTAAACTCCCGCAGATCGTGGACTTGAATCGTCGCCAGCCCCATTTCCTGGGCCCGGCGGGTGATGCCATAATCCAGCGGCCCGCGAAAGAAGTCCGGAAAGATCGTTACGATATCGGCCTTCATCGCAGGTCCAGAACCTTTTCACCGCAGAGGACGCAGGGTACGCAGAGGTTTCCTTCTTTCTCTGCGGTCCTCCGTGCCCTCTGTGGTTAATGCTTTTTTCTAGCTCCGTGTGCCTGCTGAAGCTTTTCTTCTGCGGTGAGTGGAGCATTTACTTCGAGCAGGCCCTCGGGCAACTTCATTCTCACCTGCTTTTGCTCCACATCCACGCAGTCAAGGTACGCTTCGGCAAACGGTACTTCCAACAACCGGGCTCCAGCGTCACGCACCATCAACAAGGGCGCTTCGCCCGCTCCAAACTGAATGTCCTCGATCTGGCCGATCTCGATACCTTGATCCAAGACCGAACAGCCAACCAAATCGCTGACGTAATTCCAGCCCGTTTGGAGCTGCGAACGCTGGCTGCGCGGCACCTGCAATTCGCATCCCACCAGCACGTCTGCATCGGAGATCGAATCCACGCCCGCGAACTTCAGCACCAGAAGCCCTTTGTGCGGCCAAAGATCTTCGACTTCCAGTTCGCGGCGAGCCTTTGACTCCCGGGGCAGCGCCAGCAACTTCATCCCTACGGCGAATCGCCCGGGAACGTCGCTCAAAATCTCGCCCGCAACTTCGCCGCGGCGGCCCTGCGTCTTCACCACGCGGGCCAGCGTAATGAACTCACCACTTGTTTCAGGATCGCGAATGGTCCGGTCCCCTGCCCCGTCACGACGCGGCTGAAGCCGCGTCCTTTCAAAGCTCTTATCGACGGCGCGGACGATCGATCAGTCGATGACTTCCAGGGAGTAGCGCTTGCGCGCCCGCACCCCCGCAGCGCTCAGCAGCGTTCGCAGGGCGCGGACGTTGCGCCCTTGCCGGCCAATGACTTTGCCCACATCCGCTTCGGCGACTTCCAGTTCGATCACGTCGTCATCGAGATGGTCCACAAAAACCTGATCGGGAGCATCGACGATCCACTTCGCAATCTGCTCGATGAGAGCGCGCACGTCTCCAGTGGTTTCAGTCATGGTGAATTCTGCCGGAATTCTGGCCGCAGTCCAGTTGCAGCCTTGCCGTTATGCCGCGGGAACCGCCGGGGCAGCCGCGGGCTTGGAGTAAAGCTTGCCCACCCGCTCGGACATTTGCGCGCCCTTCGACACCCAATAGTCCACGCGGTCGCGTTTGAAATCCACCGAGGCTGGGTTGGTGCGGGGATTGTAGGTCCCTACTACTTCCACCGGCCGGCCATTGCGCGCGCGCGCCTTCTCAATCACCACGATGCGGTAATACGGTTGTTTGCGCGCACCCATGCGCGACAGTCGAATCATTAACACAGATGAGTATCCTTGTTCCGGAAGTGTCCGGCGAGGTCAAGACAAACACTTATTATGCCGGAGCTTAGCGGGAATGGCAAGGGCGGAACGATGATGTGTAGTGGGTCGGTGTCGGTTTCGGCAGGGCCAACGGCAGGAGCGGAAGAGTAGGCCTGAGCGGTCATGGCATCGGTTTGGCTTACAATACGCGGGAATGAAACCGTGCGTGTGCAATGGCAGCAACGCCAATTGCCGCTACTGCTCAGGGTCTGGGTACGTACCTGACGAAGAACGCCTGCCGAAGGACATCCGTAAGAATCCGTATATCGGCATGAAACCTTCCACCCCTCCACAATTAGATCCGAAGATTGAGGATGAAATCGTGAGAGGTATCTTGGCTCGGGAAGCAGAGAGGAACAGATTAGAGGCACGGAGGGAGGAAAGGCGGAAGAGGGCTTTGGTCGGCGCAGTGATTCTGTTCGTCATTCTGCTTCTGGTCCTGTTTCTTCGGCGATGAGCGCCAAACGATGGCGAGGTGTGACTCTTAGCTTCCGGGGTCATCGATTAGCTCATATACGCCATCTCCTAGGCGATAGGCTTCCGGCTTCCGTCCCCTAAGCACATAGTTCCCTTTTTCCTTTCCTTCTGTGCTAATGGACTGATTGGCAGGCACGGTTCGGATCGTGTTCAAGCTGAACCGCCGCTTGAGATGCGGCAGAATGTCGGCAACGCACCATCGGCGAGGTATGCGTCCGTTCTTACGTAGGTCGCGGACCGACTCCCAAAATGTCACGTTTAGATGTTACACCCCGCCTCCGGAGAACCAAACTGACCACACTACCCGAGGATGGCGCGCGCAGAAATACGAAACCCCGGGCCATATTCAGCCCGGGGCATGAACCCGTCTAGTTACAAAACAATTATCGGCAGCCGCGCGGGTGAAGTCAAGATTACTTGAGGAGGTCCCCGTCCGGAACCTCCCCTCCACTTTCCCTTACCAGAACCAGGGAAGGCGGTGGACCCGACGGGGTTCGAACCCGCACCTTGTAACTAGACGGGTTAATGTGCTGCCAATTACACCACGGGCCCATAGTTTGACGCTACGAGAGGCCCCGTTGGTGTGCAAGGGCAGATGTCACCATTTTTGAATAATGGGTGAGGGCATTCCCTGTTTGAAACCGCATTCGTGAAGTTGCCCTCCCCGCACCCTTTCCCTCGCTGCTAAACTCAAATGTTTCGGAGGCGACACTTTGCAGGCAGTCTACATTCTCTCCGCGGTGCGCACGCCAATTGGGAAATTCGGCGGATCGCTCGCCTCGCTGACGGCGGCTGACATTGGCGTAGTGGCGGCCAAGGCCGCCATCGAGCGCGCGGGAATCCAGCCTGAGCAGGTGGAAGAAACCATTTTCGGCAACGCGCGGCAGGCGGGCGGCGGACCGAATCCCGCGCGGCAGATTTCCATCCGCAGCGGCGTGCCGCAGGAAGTGCCGGCGTTCACGGTGAACAAGGCTTGCGCGTCGGGACTGAAGTGCATCACGCTGGCTTACCAGGCGATTCTGCTGGGCGATGCGAGTTGCATTCTGGCGGGCGGCACGGAGTCAATGTCGCGGTTGCCTTTCTATCTCGAAGCGCGGTGGGGATACCGGTTGGGCAATCAGGAACTGGTCGACGGCATGTATCGCGACGGATTCTTTTGTCCCATGGCGAAGATGGTGATGGGCGAAACCGCCGAGGTGCTGGCAGAACACTACAAGATTTCACGCGAGGAACAGGACGAGTATGCGCTGCTGTCGCAAACCCGCGCCGGGCGGGCGATTGCCGCCGGACGGTTCGACGCCGAGCTTGTCCCAGTCACCATTGAAGGCAAGAAGGGCGCGACCACCTTCAGTCGCGACGAACATCCGTTCCCGGATGCGAGCATGGAAAAGCTGGGCAAGCTGGCTCCGGTATTCTCGAAAACCGGGACGATCACGGCGGGCAATTCTTCGGGAATTACCGACGGCGCTGCCGCCGTGGTCGTGGCTGGCGAACATTTCGTCAAGCGCAACAACCTGAAGCCGCTGGCGCGAATCTCGGCGGTGACTTCGGCGGGAGTTGATCCACGCACGATGGGCATTGGGCCTGTCCCGGCCTTGCGCAAACTGGAAGAGAAGCACAACCTCAGGCTGCACGATTTCGGCTTGATCGAACTGAACGAAGCCTTTGCTGCGCAGGTGCTGGCCTGCGACCGCGAATTGAATTTCAACCGCGACCGGCTCAACGTGAACGGCGGAGCGATCGCAATCGGGCATCCCATCGGCTGCACCGGTGCGCGCATCACGGTCACGCTGTTGCACGAGATGCTGAAGCGCAACACCCGCCGCGGCGTGGCCACACTCTGCGTCAGTGGCGGAATGGGCATGGCGCTGGCGCTGGAGAACGTGGTGTGAATGCCGAGCCGTCCTTTCGTCTGGCGGCGGAATCCGACACCGTCACCCTGCTCGAGTTCATGCGGGCGTACTACGCTTTCGATGGCCACGGTTTCGACGAGGATAAAGCGCGTGTGGCTTTGACCACTTTGCTGCGCGATCCCAACCTCGGCCGCGTATGGCTCATTCTGGATGGCGAGGCGCCCGTGGGCTACGTCGTGATCGCTTTCGGCTACAGCCTGGAGTGGCTGGGCCGCGATGCGTTTGTCGACGAGTTCTACCTGCTGCAGGAATATCGCGGGTCCGGTTGGGGACGCAAGACCATGGCACATTCGTGGAAGATGCTGCCCGGTCGCTCGACGTCAGAGCGCTTCATTTGGAGGTCGTCCGGAAAAATGCAACGGCGCTGCAGGTATACCGCAAGCTGGGCTTCAAGGAACGCGAGAGCACCTTCCTGTCGAAGTGGATCGCTCAGGATTTTTCCAAGCCTGGCGCGAAAAACGGACGCTGAGCGGCTCACACTCGATGATCGATCGCAACCGAATTTATTTCCGCCTCACTATCGGTCGCGCGTCAACTTCTGCTATGCTTCCATCGCTCTTCCCCGGAGCGGCACTGCGCGCCTATAACTCACCAGGCGCGAAATGAAGGAGACTCACATGCTTCGATGGATCGCACGTATTTCCTGTTTCTTTGCCCTCATGCTCGCCGCCAGCTTCTTGCTGGCACAGACTGAATTCTCTGCCGAGCTCGTCGACCTGCTAAAACCGGGCGCGCCATCCCAAGGCAAAATCTACTTCGCCAAGGCCAAGATGCGCATCGAGTCGCAATCCAGCGCTCGTACCGGAGGCGCGGTCATCGTGAATTTCGCGACCCAGACGTCCATGGTTCTGATGGCCGAGCGGCACATGTATATGGAGATGCCCGCGCAGGCTCAAAGCCAGCGGATGGCCTATACCGCTGCCTTCTTCCAGACGGGCGACGTCGAGAATGCGTGTGGCGATTGGCAGAAGATAGGAAGCCACCAGGGCAGCAGTTGCCATAAGGTAGGCAGTGAGACCATCAATGGGCGCAGCACCGTGAAATACGAGACCACCAATGCCAGCGGCGATGTGGGCCACTTCTGGCTCGATCCTAAGTTGCGGTTTCCAGTGAAGTGGGATGGAAAGAACAATAGCGGAGAATTGCGCAACATTCAGGAAGGGACGCAACCTGCCAGTCTGTTTGAGGCCCCTGCCGGGTTCACGAAGTTTGAGATGCCGGCGGGCATGGGCGGCGCGATGCAGCAGCCGCACTGAGGTTCCCGGCCGGACGCCTGCGTTGACGCTGCTAAAACGCGGCCACTATACTTTTATACAGACCTCTGGCAGTGGAGACCGAATGCCCCTTTCTGCGGTAATCGTCGACGATGAGCAACTCGCCCGCGATGAACTCGCCTACCTGCTGAAGAACGCGGACGACGTGAACGTTGTCGCACAAGGGAAGAACGGTCTCGAGGCCATCAGCCTCATCAAGGAACACAGCCCCGATCTAGTCTTTCTTGACGTGCAGATGCCGGGCCTCGACGGCTTCGGCGTGATCAAGAAGCTTCTCGACAAGAAAATCCCGCTGCCCAAGATCGTCTTCGCCACGGCTTTTGACCAGTATGCGGTCAAGGCCTTCGAGGTCAACGCCGTGGATTATCTGTTGAAGCCATTCGATAAGAAGCGCGTCGCGCAGGCGGTGCAAAGGGCCCGTGCCCAGCAGGGAGCGGAGGGATTGCCGGGGGAGAAAATCGACGCCCTGGTGCGGATGCTGCAGACGCCCAAAGCACAAACCTCTAAAATCCTGCTCAAGGCCGTGGGGCGAATGTTTCTGGTGGACCAGAAAGAAATCTGCTATGCCTCCATTGAGGACGGGGTGATCACAGTGGTGACGGCCGGCCCCTCGGGCATGGAGGGACATTCGAACTGCCGTACCCTGGAAGAACTACTGGCCAGCCTGGACCCCGGCTTGTTCTGGCGCGCGCACCGCTCCTACCTGGTGAACATCAACCGCATTCGCGAAGTCGTGCCCTGGTTCAAGAGTTCGTACCAGTTGCGCATGGATGACAAGAAGCAGAGCGAGATTCCAGTCAGCCGGGCCCAGACAAAACGGCTGCGCGAATTGTTCGGGCTCTGAGTTCGCGGCATCTGCGCGCATCTCTCCTTGAGGGCACGCGTCAGCCGCAGACGCAGTTACTCTGCCGCGTGACCGGGAGGCAGCGGCTTGCTCCGCCCTTTCCACCAAGGCGATCAGATCGTCAATCAGCGTGCCGGTGTACAAACGAACTCACTTCTACACAGATTTGGACTTAAGCCCTACAGGGGTAAGAATCGGAGGGCGAACCCAGCTTCGGGGCCGCCCTCCAGGGTGGGGGAAGGCATTAAACAGCCAGAGCTTCCAATCCGGTCCGGTCACGAATTACCAGGGTCGCCCCCTCCAGCCGGATCAATCTTTTCTTCTTAAGTAGGCTCAGCAACCGGGTGACAGTTTCCCGCGAAGAACCGATGCGCTGCGCCATCTCTTCATGGGTCATGGCGGAGCGCAGGTGCAGTTCCTGCGACTGCTGCATCCCAGGCGGAGCGCACGACAACAACAACCGGGCCAGCTTTCCGGACGAGGAACGGGCCAGCACCAGATCGTGGATGTCCCGATACGCACCCTGGAACTCATGACTCAGCCAGGTCGCGGCATGCATGCCCACTTCACTCTCGTTCTGCAGAAGGGTCATGAAATCCTTACGGCCGATGTAGTTCAATTGGCAGGGTAGGGCGGTCTCAGCAGTCATCTCATAGTTGGTGCCGGAAACGGCAGCGCTCAACCCCAGGACCTCTCCGGCTTCCGCCTGTTTGAGGATCAGCACTTTGCCTTCTTTCGAAGTTGTGGATAGCGTCACTTTGCCGGAGCACAGGATAAACACGCCGCGCGGCGTCTGCCCTTCGACGAACAGCAGCACTCCGTCCGGCATAACGCTGTGGTGGCTGACTTCGTCCACTGACCTCATAACCGCCGGGGACAAGCGGCAGAAAAAACCTTCCCGGCTCGCTTTGCAGCCCATGCAGCTCTCGATGATTTCGAGACCGTAGGGAGTTCTCATGCCTGCCTCCGTGGTGGGATTTCGCCGGTATCCCGCGTTCACGCGAATATCTTCCTGAGATCGTGGCCTTATCTGCTGCGAACGCTCGAGCAAGGATCGGGCGTGGGCCCGTGTGTCCGGGTTAAGGCTGCGGGCGGCGGAAATTACCTCCCAGGCCGCACTGGGGTCGGCGCGCAGTTCCCACTCCATCTGGCAGACACACAGATACAGAAGATCTTTCGTGTCTGGTTCGGCCACGGCGAGCGCTTGATCGCGGCGCGGTTCTGAATCTGCGCCGAGTTCAGGCAGAATCACCGGCCAAGCCTGATCGCGGCCGCGTGGCATCCCAGGCCACGCTTCTGTGCGCGAAATTTCCGAGGTCTTGGTGGAGATCCTGGCGCGCTCGGGCAGTAAGCGAACTAGATTGCTCGGCTGATAGGTTCTGGCCACTAACACGGTTCACTCCTGATCCGGATGCGGTCGGCTGTTGTCCGCGTTAGGGAAAACCGCCCCGATATCCTTCCGGATCAAGGAAATGTTTGCAATCGTCGTTCCAGAATGGCTCAGTTCCGAAAGCGGCCTAATTCGGAGGAAGATAGACATTGGCCGCTCCTCCACTCCGCTCGCCCTGCCGACTCTTCGGCAACGGCGGAGTGCTTCGGCACTTTTGCGCCTCTCGGCTTTCGGCAGCAATCTAGTCGGGTTTCTGGTTGGGGTAGTCGGCGCGTACGATGCCCAGCCGCTGCATCTTCGACTGCAGGGTAGTTCGCTTCACGCCGAGCCGCTGGGCCGCCCCAGTAGGCCCGGAAAGTTTCCCGTTCGTCTCCCGCAGCACGCGGATAATGTGCTCCCGTTCCGTACTTTCGAGCGAGCACTCGTCCGCACCAGATCCTTCGGCCTGGAACTCAGCCAGTGGGGCCCGCAAGGCGGTCCCTTCCGTCAGAATCACGGATCGCTCGATGAAGTTTTCCAATTCCCGGACGTTGCCTGGCCAATGCCACTGCACAAGAGCATCCATGGTCTCAGTGGGGACCGTCTCGATACGGCGATCCATTTCCCGGGCAAACTGCCGGACAAAGTACCGGACCAGCAGCGGAATATCCTCCCGCCTCTCCCGCAGAGAGGGTATGCGAATGGGAAACACGTTCAAGCGGTAATACAAGTCGCTGCGAAATTCCTTTTCGGCGACGCTCTTCATCAGGTCCCGGTTGGTGCCCGCGATCAGGCGCAGATCGACTTTGATCGTCCGCGTACCTCCCAGGCGTTCGAACTCATGATCCTGCAAGACCCGGAGCAGCTTGGGCTGTAACTCCAGGGGGATTTCGCCAATCTCGTCCAGGAAGAGCGTGCCCTCATCCGCCAACTCCAACCGCCCGACCTTCTGGCTGACGGCCCCAGTAAACGCGCCTTTTTCGTGTCCAAATAACTCGCTTTCCAGCAGCCCCGTCGGAATAGCAGCGCAGTTGAGCGTGATGAACCTTCGGCTTTTGCGTTTGCTGGTGCGATGAATGGCGTGGGCGATGAGGCCTTTCCCGGTTCCGGTCTCTCCCAACAGCAGAACTGTGGCATCGCTGGCCGCAACGACCGCGACCTGATCCAGCACGTGCTGGAGGGCCGGACTCTCCCCGATGATCCCCTCAAAATGAAGCTGGGTGTGGGATTCACCCTGAAGATAACTCTTCTCCTGTTCCAGCCGGTCCCTGAGTTGCTTGACCTCCTGGGCGGCCCGCGCGTTCTCCAAGGCAATCGCGAGTTGAGCGGCGACCTGGTTCAGAAGTGTCAAGTCGTCGGTCTTGAAGGCGTCCGCCCGGGTACTGCCCAGCATCAAAACTCCTAGAGGACCTTTGGGCCGGAGCAGGGGAACACAACAAAGGGATTGGAGGCCCTCGGCCAGCAAATGATCGGTTGTCCCGGCGGGAAACCTCCGCATCTCGTCCTTGGTGAAAATCAAGGATGCACGTTCCTGCAACGCCTTGCCTCCCGGATCATTCGCGGCCGTGACTTCGTGGTTCACAGCCTTGCCCTTGCGCAGAGGAAAATCGATTACCTGCCGAACCAACTGCCCGCTCTTTTCGTCATGCAGAGTGAGAGCCGCGTATTCTTGATGAAGAACCCGCCGCAGATAGGCGGAGATCTTGGGAAAACTCTGGCGCGCATCCCACTTGGAAGCCAGCGCACGGCTCACCTCAACCATCACGTGCTGACGTTTCTTCTCATGGCGCAAGTTCTCGGATGCGCCCTGGAGCGATTCTTCAAGGTTTTTTTGTTCCGTGATCTCCACCACCACTGCGCCGACTTGCGTAACTTTGCCGGTCGCTTCCTTGATGGGAATGAAGTGCGCAATCCAGTGGCCGGGTTTAGTGCGGGTGGGCAGAATGAAGCTGGTTTCGAGGTTCAAAACGGGTTGCCCCGTGGCCACGACATGCTCGAGCTGGGGCTCAATCAGTTCCGCAAAATCGCCCAGCACCTCGCGGACGCTTTTCCCAAATGCGACCCGGCAGGAAGCCCATTCATCTCTGCGAGGGCGTTGTTGATCGCGAGAAAGTGGAAGTTCGTGTCCAAAATGCAAAGACCCACCTGCGACGCGTTAACATAGGCCGTCAATAGCTGCTCCCATTCACTGAGAGCTTCCGGCAACGCCAGCGATCCCGGCGCGCTCCCCGTCGCAAGGTCCTGCAGGCGATCGGGGTGTACGGCAGTACCATTTGCTGCCAGCATTCCGCTGAGCTTCGGCAGGATCGGTGATGGCACAGTCTCATTTTCCGGATGCCCTTCTGTCTTGACTCGCTCAAGGGCAGGCGCCACCGTTGCCGCCACCTGTTCCAGAAGTTCGACATCTCGCGGGGAGAATGGATGGTTTTCGCGGCGCGCGACCTTTAGCACTCCGAGCGGACCTCTGGTCGAAAGAAGAGGAGCCAAACAGAGAGACTGGACCCCGAGTTCCGTTCCCCGCTTCACGGAGTTAAAAGGCAACCCTGCCAGGCCGGAATGGTCGAGAACCATGCGCTGCCGGTTGCGAAAAGCTTGTCCGGCCAATGTGCCATCGAGAGAAGCCAGCCCTCGGGGAGCAAACTTCTCGGCCAACTGCGGGTCGGGCATATGCAGCCGCAGAGCTTGGGAGCTCTCGTCATAGAGGTAGACACCAACGTAGTCCCGTGCCGCCCATTTCTGCATGGATTCGAGAATCGACGCAACGGACTGCGGCAAATCGGAGACCCGAATGTGAGGAGCACCCACCTCCAGCAGCAATCGTAGTCGCGCGCACTCATCGAGCAGAGCTGCCTTGGCCAGTGTGGTATCTACACTCAAGGCCACCATCTCCCCGACGCGCTGCAGGAACTGGATATCTCCAGATTTGAATGCGTGAGGTTGTTTCCTTCCAAACCCGAGCGCACCCAACTTTTCCTGAACTGTGGTCAAGGGAAGCACACAGTAGGACTGAAGATGGTGCTCGCGGAGCCATCGCAATTCAGGCCCGAATCGTTTCTCCGCCGATAGATCATCGATGGCTAACGCCTTCTGATTCCGCCAGACGGAACCGACAGCCGCATCTTCCACCGCGATCTCCAGCGGCTCGGGCGGCCACTCCGCTCCCTCCCACAGAAACAGCTTCATGATTTTTCGGGAGGAATCGAACCGGGCGAAGGTTACAACGTCGAATTCAACCACGGAGCGAAGCTGCGGGGCGAGATCGCGGATCAGTTCACCGGCTTCGTGACGCAGGCATATCGCATCTGCCACCGTCAACAGCACCGCATGGCGCTGGACATCGAATTCCAGGCGTGGCGCGCCTAAGGGGTACAAAGCACCGCACTCCTCGCGGGGCGCTCCCCCTCAAAAGCGCTACCGCTCAATTGCTCAGAGTACCTGGGAAATTATAACCATAAATCGCTGAGGGGTAAGCGTTTTTCTCCCCGAGTTCGGTTTTTGTAAAACGGACTCGTCCCAAGACGGGAGAAGCGTCAGCTCTTCCCGCTTCGCAATGTGGCGCAGCCGTTGAAACGTATAGCAAGCTATGAATGCCGTTATGGCCCCGGCCGGCGAGGGCTCGTCTACTGCCGCTCGTTCGGGAGTTTCAAGGTCACGCGGATCTCCTTGAGCAAAGCTCGGGTGCCGGATGCCATGTCAACAACATTGACTGCTCCCAGCTCTCGCGCCAGCGCCTGGGTGCCCTCATCCACCGAAGCAGTAATGAAGATGATCGGAATGGATCGGCCAGCGGCTGCCAAATGACTCTGAAGCTGAAGCCCACTCATGCCCGGCAATTGCGCGTTGACAATAAGGCATGCCGTGCAGGGCATTTGGTCGGACTGGATGAACTCCTCTGCCGATGAGAAAACTAAGACCCTAAAGCCTGCTGCACCGATCGCTCCCGCTACCGCCCAACCCACCGAGTCATTGTCATCAATGATCGAGATGAGGGGAACCTTCGACAAGCCACCTCCTGCAAACCCAAGTCAAAGGTAACTGGGAGCGGCGGCCGAATCCATTGTGCGTTGGTATGGATGCCTTTACTTTAGTAAAGGTGAGTTCAACGAAGGTCTATTGCTCTGAACCTTTATCGCTACGAAGGGGGATGCCAATCTTCTCCGCCATCCTCACCAGCTCGGGCAGCGACTCCGCTCCCATCTTTTTCATGAGCTGGCTGCGATGGACCTTCACCGTCGCTTCCGTCGTTCCGATTTCAGCAGCGACTTGTTTGTTGAGCAGGCCTGAAACTACTAGGGGCAGCACTTCGCGTTCGCGGGGTGTCAGTGATTCGAAGCGCTCCCGGAGCGTTGCCGCCTCCGCCTCCAATTGTCGCCGGGTGCGGTCCCGCTCCAACCCCACCTGAATCGCATCCAGGAGGTCCTGGTCGCGGAAGGGCTTGGTCAAGAACTCGACAGCTCCCGCTTTCATGGCGCGCACCGACATGGGGATATCGCCGTGGCCCGTGATAAAGATGATCGGAATGTGGATGTCGGCCTCAGCCAACTCGCGCTGCAGATCAAGCCCGCTCTTGCCGGGTAACCTGACGTCGAGGACCAGGCAACTCGGTGCATCCGGTCGCTTCGCTTGCAAAAATTCGCGGGGCGAGCTGAAGAACTCACCCCTTAGGCCCACCGAGCGGATCAGGCTTTTTAGCGCATCGCGAATCGATGCATCGTCATCCACGACAAAGACGATGGGGGTCTGCTCCGTCATGAGATTCAATCTGCCTTTGGCACAGTGAATTGAAAAACCGTCCCGTGCGAAGAACCCGGAGTAAACCACAAACGGCCCCCATGCGCCTCGACAATGGAGCGGCCAACCGACAGGCCCATGCCAATCCCCTGGGGTTTGGTGGTGAAAAAAGGTTCAAAGATGTGGTCTGCCTGCTCCGGTTCGACTCCTTCTCCCGAATCATGCACCTGGACCAGGACGCCATCTGGGTGCTTTGCCGACTTGATGAGCAACTGCCGCGGCCGGTCAGTGGTTGTACTCATTGCATCGATGCCGTTCAGGATCAAGTTCAGCAGAACCTGCTGTAACTGAACGCGATCCCCGAGCACATGGGGAACATCCGGTGCCAGCTCCGTCCGAACCGTAACACCGCCCTTTATCAATTCGCTGTCGGCCAGAGTCAGCACTTCCCGGATGATCGCATTCACATCCAGTCGCTCCATCTGAGGTGGACCTTTTTGCAACAGTGCGCGAATTCTCCCGATTACCTTGCTGGCCCGATTCGCTTCCCGGACGGTCCCCTCGATGGCTTCCCGAACTTCCTCGAAATTAGGCGGTTGCCCTGCCAACCAGCGCAGGGCGGCATTCCCGTTCGTCACCGCCGCGCCGAGCGGTTGGTTGATCTCGTGAGCAATGGATGCCGTCAACTCACCCATGGTCGCGATTCGAGTCACGCGGGCCAGTTCCGCATTCGACTGCTGCAACGCCTGTTCCGCTCGCTTGCGCTCCCGGATGTCCCGTGCAATCACTTCGATGGCCGGTGACCCATTCCAGGAAATGGGAATCGCCGCAGCTTCTATCTGAACCCGCGAACCATCCAGCGCGAGAAGGACGCTCTCCCTTGCAGGAGACGGCGCTTCTGTGGCGTAACAACGCTGGATGCGGCCCCTTATCGACTCCCGGTAGTCGGGATGAATAACCTCAAACACATCCTTGCCCAAGAGCTGCTCGGGAAGTCGCGCCCTCAGCAGTTTCATGCAGGAGGGATTAGCGAAGACAATTCTATTTTCCTGGTGAACGAGGATTGAGTCTGGGAGCAAGTCCACCAGTTTCCGGAACCTCTCTTCGCTGTCGGCCACGCGACGCTCCAATTCTTGGTTCAGCCGCTGGACTTCCATTGCCGCGCGCCTGTCCACCGACGATGTAGTGACAGCGGCCAGAATCACAAGCAAGGTCACAATGCCGATTCCATTGTTAGCAAATGGAGAGATGCTCACCGCGCAGGAAAAATCCGGCAGCGAAGCGGGGAGGAAACTTGCGGCAGCCATTCCGGTGTAATGCATCGCGGATACAGCAAGTCCCATCACCGTGGCGCTGGCAAGCCTTCGCGGAACACTCCATCTGGTCTCCTCACGGAGATCGAATGCCATTAGCAGCGCAATTAGAGAAAACAAGATTGCGAGCAAGATGGAAGACGTGACCAGAAGAGGAGAATACCGGGTGATGGCCGGCAATCTCATTGCCGCCATGCCGATGTAGTGCATGCCAGCGATGCCTGCGCCCATAATGACGCTGCCGATCAAAGCTTCAGCCGGACCCATTTTTTGGCGGCTCGTCACATACAGTGCGACCGCGGACGCCAGGATAGCCAAAGCCATGGATGCCAGGACCGTCGGCCAGTGATACTCGACGGGCACAGGAAGATGAAAGGCCATCATCCCCTTGAAGTGCATCTCCCAGATGCCAATGCCCATCGCAACAGCGCCACCACTCAACCAAGCCAGGCGAACCCGGCCGCGTGCGGCGGTTACGCGTCCCGCAAGATCGAGCGCGGCATAAGACGCGGCAATGGCTATGAACACCGAGCGCGCCACCTCGCCGTAGTCGTAGGACCCGGGGAGCGCCACGTTTGCAGAGACCATCACAACGGATCCCTCGTCGCTTTTGTTTACCTCAAAACTTGTAGGCCGACCCAGAAGTGCTGAAATACAAATGGCCCGAAATAAGTGAACCGCCCGAGATCTGTTACCAGGGGAACCTGAAGCGTTTAACAGTGTACGCCCGTGCGTCAACCTCGAACATAGAGTTGCGCCTGTAAGGGCCGACAAATGAAGATGTAATCATTGCAAGTCGCCGGCAGACTGTCGCCGATAGAACAGTTATATCTTGTCGACGGACGGTATAATCCTCGTGTGGCACGCGGGTGGGAAAGTAAGTCGGTTGAGCTGCAGCAAGCAGATGTCGGCCCTTCGGCCGAACCCAAACGTCGTCTGACGCCCGAACAACGAGAAATCGAATCCCGCAAAGAAGGACTCAAACTCTCCCGCAGCCGGATTTTGGAGCAACTCCAGTCGGCAGGAAACCCTCGCTACCGAAAGATTTTGGAACAAGCTCTGGGGGAGCTCGATCAGCAGATCGCTCGACTAGGTTGAACTTAGGTCACGGGTTCCCTGAACTCGAACGCGTCCTTCCTGCCGTATAATTCCCTTATTCCCATGAAAGCCTACGTTTACGTTTCGCTCAAGAAAAGCGTCCTCGATCCTCAAGGAAAAACCATTCAGGGCGCCCTCAAGAAGATGGGCTACAAAGGTCTTGAAGAAGTCCGCCAGGGAAAATACTTCGAACTCACGCTGGATGGCGGGCTGAGCCGCGAAGAGGCGCAAAGCGAGGTCGAGCGCATTGCGCGCGAAGTGCTCACCAACCCGGTCATTGAAGAGTTTCGTTGCTCCCTCGCAGACTGAAGTCCCGGAGTTCCGCATGTGTGGCATTGTTGGCTACGTCGGTAAGAAGCAGGTGGTTCCCATCATCCTCGAGGGTCTGCGGCGGCTCGAGTACCGCGGCTATGACTCAGCGGGAATCGCGGTTGCAGGCAATGGGGACAAATTGCAGATCCGCCGCGCGGAAGGCAAGCTGCGCAATCTGGAAGAGGCCATCCGTCTCAAGCCGCTCGACGGCACTTACGGCATCGGCCACACCCGTTGGGCCACCCACGGACGTCCCACAGAGGAAAATGCTCATCCGCATCGCGACTGCACCGGCAAGATCGTCGTGGTGCACAACGGCATTGTCGAGAACTATCTCAGCCTGAAGAAGAAGCTGATCGAAGAAGGCCACAAGTTTTCGACTGAGACCGACACCGAAGTCATCGCTCATCTGATCGAGAAGCATCTTTTCAAAACTGGCAATGGGCATCATCCCACGCTGGAGGAGGCCGTGCGCCGCACGGTGAAGGAGCTCAGCGGCGTGTTCGCCCTGGGAGTGATTTCTGTGGACCAGCCCAACAAGATCGTCGCCGCGCGCAACGGCCCGCCTCTCGTGGTGGGCTTGGGTAACGACGAATACTTTGTTGCCTCGGATGTTCCCGCAATTCTTTACCACACGCGCGACATTTTCTTTCTCGCAGACGGTGATCTCGCTGTGGTCACGGCCGAGGGCGTGCAACTTACCGACTTCGACGGAAAGCCCATTCAGCGCCAGGTGCAGCATGTGACCTGGGACCCGATCATGGCGGAAAAAGGCGGATTCAAGCACTTCATGCTCAAGGAGATTTACGAGCAGCCGCGCGCCGTCCGCGACACCACCCTGGGACGCGTCTCACTCGACACCGGCCACATCTTCCTCGACGAGATGCAAGTCAGCGATGCTGAATTCCGCGCCGCGAAGAAAATTAACATCGTGGCCTGCGGCACCAGTTGGCATGCCGGGCAGGCGGGCAAGTTCATGATCGAGAGTCTTGCCCGCGTTCCGGTCGAGGTCGACTACGCCAGCGAATGGCGCTACCGCGACCCCATTGTCGGCGAGGACACGATCACGCTCGTGATCTCGCAGTCCGGTGAAACTGCCGACACCATCGCCGCTCAGCGCGAGGCCAAGGCCAAAGGCTCGCACACGCTGGCTATCTGCAACGTGGTCGGCTCCATGATCACACGCGAGGCCGCCGGAACCATCTACACCCACGCCGGCCCGGAGATTGGCGTGGCTTCTACGAAGGCCTTCACCTGCCAGCTCACTGCTCTTTATCTCTTCGCCCTTTATCTCGCACAGGTGCGCGGCGCCATGACCGCCGAACAAACCCGTAGCGCGGCCCAGGAACTTACTTTGATTCCGGGCAAGCTCGAAACCATCCTAACGCACGACGAGGAATGCGAAGACCTAGCCAAACGATTCCAGCGCGCCCAGGATTTTCTCTTTCTCGGCCGCGGCATTCACTATCCCATCGCCCTGGAAGGCGCACTGAAGCTGAAAGAGATCTCCTACATCCACGCTGAGGGATATCCTGCCGGCGAGATGAAGCACGGCCCGAACGCTCTGATCGACGAAAACCTCCCTGTAGTTATTGTCGCCACGAGGGATGCGAATAATACCGGTGCCATGGTGCGCTACGAGAAGACGATGTCGAACCTGAAGGAAGTGAAAGCGCGCTCCGGCGTGGTGATTGCGTTGGCTACCGAAGGCGATGAGGAAATCAAAGAGGCCGCCGACCACGTCCTCTACGTTCCCACCGCGCCGGAAGAACTGTCGCCGATTCTGGAAATTGTTCCCCTGCAGTTGCTGGCGTATCACATCGCAGTGAGAAGAGGATGCGACGTGGATCAGCCGAGGAATCTGGCTAAGTCGGTCACGGTGGAATAGCGTTTACATTTAGAATGGCTCGGCATGTGCGAACAGTACGCCCACCTGCTAATATCGGACCGCGTTGATTTCGCTCCTTCCCGAAACAACTTGCCGATTTTCTGGAACGCCTAATGGCGCTCAAGAGCGCCCCGCTCAGAGCGACATTACGGGTTGGCAAATTGTCGGGGTCCTTTCGGACGGGACTTGACCCGCTCACAGGAGAGAAAATCTTCATTCCGAAACGCGACTTCGCATCGTTGGAGAGTATTTCGGAGGTCGGAAAACAACTTGCAGGATTGGAGGACTACGACGTTTTCCTGTCTGGTCAGGGGCCGCCAGAGCTCCCTCCGTTCAAGCTATACACTGTTACCGGATCGGTCGGGGCCGAGTTCGAAGGGCCGTACCCCTACGACGTTAGCTGCCACCTTCAGGCAGGGGTCGTATGCACTTGCGAGACGCAACCCTTCGGGAGGCCGTTCTTGCCCGAAAAACGGAACGGTATATTCCGTAATCCGCACACGGGAGAGCAAATCGAAGTGCCGAACGCGGCTTGTGCTCGTTTCTGGATTGAATTTCAGTTCGGCAAATGGCTGTTCCCCAAGATAGCCAAGAGCTTGAACCTCTTGCAGCCATCAATTCCAGCGAGCGCCGCCGACGTTTTCGTAACGGGATTCGCCCAAGACTGCATGTGCGCGTGAAGTCGAGTCCGATCGAATCAATTATGCCTAGCCCCTTAAGTCCTCGGCAGCCTCAATATCGGTGTGGCAAAAATCATCACCCTTGAATAGCAGCGGCTCGTCCATCTCCTTTGCCAGCGCGTACGCAAAGCAATCCCCCAGGTTGAGTCCAGCTTTGTGCCTGCCCTTGCCGAAATCCAGGTAGGCCTGGCGGGCGAGCTCGGCTTGCCTTGCGGTGACTGGCTCGACCAATATCTGTGCCTCGCGAACTAGGCCGTCAAACCGGCGGCTGAGCAAAGGATTCCGGTCATTGTCGGCAACGACTGCAGTCTCCACATAGGTAACCGCAGAGATACGGCGGATCGGCGCCTCCTGCAAAGCTTCTGCCATCGCGGCGGCATCGGGCTCATCCCGCAGAATTGCGATGATCGTCGATGAATCGACAATCATTTGAGTCCCTTCGGGAATCCCTTTTCGTCGTACAACAATTCCTCGATCGAGACGTATGGTTTCTTCCAAAGAGGGCCGCTCGCGCGCGCGATCTTCATCAGTTTCTCCGCCATGCCCTTCTTCGATTTGCCGCGGACGCGCTCCAGCCGCTCCCGAATCGCCTCACTCACGGCAACCGTCATGCTCTCCCCGGTGGCACGCGCCAATTCCTGCGCCATCCGGTGCGTGTTTTCGTTCTTAATGTTCAGGCTCATAGATCAAATCTTGATTAAGAGTCTACCTCTTCTACCTTTCTATTCTACCATTCTACCACGCGACGCCGCAACCTCTCCAATGTAAGCAGCAGCCCGCCAATCCCCGCGAACCAAATCCCAAACGCCACCTTCACCACCCAACCCGGCGCCACCCCAACCCTCCGCAGCAGGAACGGCAGAAAGTTCCAGGTTGTGATGTGAACGTAGTCCCAGGGATCTTGCGTCATCGATTCGTTGTTCAACCCCCAGGCCTGCATCTTGCCCAACGCGAACGCTACGATGTTCTTGCAGCGCAGTGCGATCACGAACGTGGGATGGCCCAGCGTCTCCATCTGGTAAATCTCCAGAGAAACCCAGAACGCAAGCGAGCCGAGTTGAATGACCAGGCTGACGGCGATGAGCGCAACTCCACCTCGCCAGATCCATGCGCTCAAATTCTCGCGATAGCGCACCAACAAGGGCACCGCCAGCAACGCCGCCAGTTCCACCGAAGTGGAAACGTAACGATCACCCCAGGCAAAATCTCCCGCCCAAAAGGCATATCTTGCATAGAAGCTGATGTAGGCGAACAACAGCAACAGAGATGTAACGCCATAGGCGCGGACTTCTGGCGACAGGCGTTTCCACAGCAACACCAGGAGCAGAATCGCCAGCACCAGGAGTGGATCGAAAAGAAAGATCGACTTCTCCGGCTTGAACAGCGCCCCCAGAAAACCTTCGTGAAATGGTGTAGTCCAGGGGAAGTTCGCCGGCAGTGTGGGGTCCTGCAACCGCTGTTCTTTGGCGAACAGCGACACATAGGTATTTGTAAACGATCCGAAACGGTAGAACTGGTAGAGCCGGTCGGCCACCAGAAAGAACGCATACACGAGAGCAGCGACCTTGCAGTAATCCACGAACCGCTGCCACAAGGCTCGTCCGCGCACCTGTTCAAACCAGAGCACGAGCAGAAGAAAAAACCCTCCCGCCATGAGATCCAGGCCGGTAGTGAGCCGCGTCAGCAAGTTCAGCCCCAACGCGCCGCAACCTGCGATTAGCGCCCGCTGGCTTCCCGTGCGCAGCCACTCGTATTGAAAGGAAAATCCAGCCAGCGTCAGAAGCATGATGTAGTTGTTCTCCATCAGGTTCTGGGTATAGTGCAGGTGCGTTGTGCAGAACAGCAGCGCCAGCACTCCCAGCACGCACTCCCGCACGCTGAAGCGCAACTGACGAAGGAGGCGAAAGGCCACCAGCGCCGTAAGTACATTCAGCAGAATGCTGGTGCTGTAGCTGACCACGATGCTGCGCACGGCGGGATCGTCGCCATATCCGGAAAAGATGTTCCAGTGCGCGATCCACGTGCCCACCAGATCAGCGGGCAGCATGAGCAGGGATTGTCCGATGCCATACCAGCTATAGGGCCGCCCTCCGCGGCCGTGGAGGCCGAACTCAGGATACTCGTTGGGAAACACCTGCGGCTCGGAGGTCCAGAGCCAATGCGTAGTCTGCAGGCGATGCGCTGTGTCGGAAGTCCCGAGTTCTCCCGACTGGACCACGAACGCAAGAAGACCGGCTACGAGGCACAGAAGAAAAAGAGGATCACGAAGCCAGCGGCCCAGGCGTGAGGTCACGTTTGCATGTTAATACAGCGGCTTTACGAAATGAGGCGGCACGCACGAACTGATCAATGCGCCGGAGGACCCACGGAAACGATCAGCTGGCGGTTGGCGATGTCAATGGTCAACATCCTTCCGGACCAATAGTCCGTTCGGACCACGCAGTCATAAATGATGTCCGAAAAAGATACGCTGGCCGGCGCGAGGCTGATCTCCGGGGCCGCGGCCAGAGAGATCTGCGGCAGCGTAGTCTTGTAGCGGACCTCCGTGCCCCCGGCAACGGTTTGGGCTTCCTGCTTGCGCACGCCCGCGGCATCTTTCTCGATGCCAAGCAGCGTCATATACCGCAGGCTCACGCTGGCGTTCTGGCTGCCGGTATCGATCTCGCACTGGCCGGGCTGCCCGGCGATCAGGAACTGGGCAAACAGGTCGATGGTAATTCCGCGCTGGTCGTCAAGTTGCAGAGGCAGAGATTTTCCCGCAGCGCGCCGGTGCGCGAGCGTTGTGGGCGTTTCGAACACGATGGCCTTCTTCACGAAATCGATCGTGAACGGTTGCTGGCGAAAATCGTTGACGGAAACAATACCGTCGAGATGGAGCTTATCCAGCACGTCGAAGCTTCCGACCACGGTGTCTTTTCTTAGCAGTGGCCCGACCGACAGCTCAGGGACTACGAACAAGGGAATGTCGAGCCGCTCTCCCGTCATGCGGAACCCGGTGAACTGGCCGGCAGGCTTGCCGTGGACTTTCTCGATCAGGCTGGGGGCGAGGATATCGAGACCGGCGCCGGTATCGACGATTACGTGTATGGGAATCGTGCCGCCAAGGGTGGCGGCCACAGTGATCATGCCGTCAGAGGTGGTGAATGGAATGGAGACCGGTTCCGAGGAGACAGGCTTGGCCTGGGAAAGCACGGGCAATGCGGCTATCAAAAAGACGGAGGCGAGAGCCACAGTTCGCATAGAGTTTCCCGCAAACGGCATCGCTTTATTTTACGAAGGCGATCCCACATTTGTTCCAACGGGCGGACGATCTCCACATCCGGACTAACGTACCGGCTGCGGAACATATTCCGTCGAGCGTCCGTAAAATCCTCCGACGCGGTAGACTGTATCGGGAAAAATCATGGCTTCCTGCACAGCCTGTGGCACCGACATACCGGCAACCGGACGCTTCTGCTCGGCCTGCGGAGCGCCCGCCAGCAACACAGATGATCTCGCGACGCTCGACTTTCCGACTGCAACTTCCCCGCTGCCGCCGCGGCCGGCTTCGGCAACCTCGTCGCGACTATCGAGCTCGTCCGACTATACGAGCGAAGGCCGTTTTCTTCCCGGCCGCCTGCTGGCTGGCCGCTACCGCATCATTGCCCTGCTGGGCAAAGGCGGCATGGGTGAGGTCTACCGCGCCGACGACCTGACGCTCGGCCAACCGGTGGCCCTCAAGTTTCTGCCCGACGAAGCAGCTCGCGACCAAGGACTGCTGGAGCGGTTCAAGAATGAAGTGCGGATCGCGCGCCGGGTTTCACATCCCAATGTCTGCCGCGTCTACGACGTCGGCGATGTGGAGGGTCACACCTTCTTCACCATGGAGTACGTCGATGGCGAAGACCTCGCGTCCCTGCTCCGCCGCATCGGGCGTCTACCTGAGGACAAAGCCCTCGACATCGCGCGCCAGCTGTGCGCCGGACTGGCTGCCGCCCACGCTAAGGGAGTTCTTCATCGCGACTTGAAGCCCGCCAACATCATGCTGGATGGGCGTGGGCAGGTGGTCATCACCGATTTCGGTTTGGCCGGAGTCGCCGATCAGATCCACGGAGCCGAGGTGCGCAGCGGAACACCCGCCTACATGGCGCCCGAGCAACTGGCCGGCAAGGAAGTCAGCACGCGCAGCGACATTTTTTCTTTGGGACTGGTGTTGTACGAGGTCTTCACCGGCAAGCGCGCCTTCTCCGAAAAATCTCCCGACAAGCTGCGGACGAGCACCGACAGAACTGTCAGCCGGCCATCGTCGGTGGTCAAGGATCTCAATCCGATCATTGAGCGAGTCATTCTCCGATGTCTGGAGGAGGAGCCATCGGCGCGTCCCGCAACTGTTTTCAGCGTGGCCGCCGCTCTGCCCGGTGGCGACCCGCTGGCCGCAGCTCTGGCTGCCGGGGAAACGCCTTCCCCGCAACTGGTGGCGGCATCCGGCGAAACTGCCGGCCTGCGCCCGCGAATTGCCGCCTTCTGCCTCGCTCCCCTACTGCTGGCTTTGGGTTTGGTTGTTTACCTGTCGACCCATTACAGCGCGCTGGAAAAGATGAAACTGGAGCTGACGCCGGAAGTGCTCACGCAGAAGGCTCGCGAGACCATCGCCCGGCTGGGATATACGGAGCGGCCCGCCGACAGCGCCTTCGGCCTCGACTACGACGGCGACTTCCAGGATTACGTCGAGAAAAACGACAAGCCGCATCCCAGCTGGAATGCGGTGCTGGCCGCCCGCCCTTCGCTGCTTCGCTACTGGTACCGGCAGAGTCCGGATGACATGATGGCGGACGGCTTTCGCGATCAGTTGCTGAACCCGGGGATCATTACGCGCGACGATCCTCCGACGGTTCTTTCCGGGATGATCAATCTGGATCTTGATCCCCAAGGGCGTCTCACTTATTTCCAGGCTATCCCGCCGCAGAAGGAGAGTTCGAGCCCGCAGCCGGCGGCGGTCGACTGGAATGTGTTGTTCGCCTTAGCGGGGCTGGATCCAGCACAGTTTCAGAAGGCAGAACCGTCGTGGAATTCCCTCGCCACTTCTGACACGCGTATGGCCTGGACCGGAACCTGGCCAGGGACGGCGCGTCCGTTGCGCATCGAAGCCGCCTCGTGGCATGGCAAGCCGGTTTTTTTCTCGCTCATCGGCGATTGGACCAAGCCGGAGCGCATGAAGAAGCCAGAGGAGGCAACGGGTAAGAAAGTTCAGGAGATCCTCTCGATCATTGTGGTGCTGTCTTTGTTATGTGGGGCCATCTATCTAGCACGCCGGAATTACCGGCAGGGCCGCGCCGACCGGGAAGGCGCTCTGCGCCTGGCGTCGGTGATGTTTACGCTTGAAATTCTGCTATGGCTGTGCCGCGGACACCTTGTGCCCAGCCTCGACAGCTTCGGTTTGTTCGTAATTGAGATCAGCACGGGACTGTTTATCTCCGGGACGACGTGGCTGTTGTATCTTGCGCTGGAGCCCTGGGTGCGGCGGCGCTGGCCGCAAGCCCTCATCTCGTGGAGCCGCCTGCTGTCTGGACAACTGCGTGATCCGCTGGTGGGCCGCGATATTTTGTTCGGCGTGATGCTGGGGGTGGTCTGGATCCTGCTCTTCGATGTCCGCTACGCCTTCATCATGCACATGGGTGCGGCCCCTCCTCTCTACCAGACCGACTACCTGCTGGGCGGGCGTGAGGCGCTGGGAGCATGGTTGATACAATTCCCGCAATCGATCCTGGCCACGCTGGAGTTCTTCTTTCTGCTGCTCGGATTGAAAGTCGTGCTGCGCAAGGATTGGCTGGCGGCCATCGCGTTTGTTGCTCTCTTCGCGCTGCCTCGCGGATTCAGCTCTTCCTACGTGATGGTGGACGTACCGGCGTGGATTCTGATTTACGCCATCGCCGTGCTGATCGTCTTCCGCTTCGGGCTGGTACCGCTGGCCGTTGCAATATTCACCATCGATATGCTGGCCAGTGTCCCGTTCACCGCCGACTTCTCGGCGTGGTACATGACGGCCTCCGTTCTTGCGCTGCTCAGCGTCGTGGCGCTGGCCGGTTGGGGCTTCTATCAGTCGCTGGGCGGAGAGCCGTTATGGAGGCCGGATATCGAGTAGGAGTAGCAGTTCTCAGTTCCTAGTTCTCAGGTGATGGCTTTTGGGTGGCGCAGCGCTTCCAGCGCTGCGATTTAGATAGCTAATCTGGACGGCTTTAGCCACTGAGGGCTCTCGCCCATCTCGATTTAATCTCCTCGAGGGAGGGCACTATGCCGGTAACATCAACCAATAACTTCGGTTCACCGACGCCAGTCTTTCGCGTTAAGGACGTGGAGGCTAGCATTGCCTACTACCGGAACGCTCTGGCCTTCGAGCTGCGATGGGGCGGCGGCGAAGGATTTGCCTGCGTCGCGCGGGATAAGTGCTCCATCTTTCTGACTGATGACAATCAAAGCCAGCCGGGCATGTGGATATGGATCGGCGTGGAGGATGTGCGCGCGCTGCACGGGCAGTATGTAACGTCGGGCGCAAAAATCCGGAACCCGCCTGAAAATTTCGAGTGGGCGCTGGAGATGCAGGTCGAAGACCTCGACGGCAACGTCCTGCGCATCGGCTCCGATCCAGAGAAAGACAAGCCCCTGGGCGTATGGCGGGACGCGGACGGTGTTCGGTGGAGGCATCTGGGCAATCAGAAGTATGAGCGGGTGGATTGACGGAAAAATCCTTAACCTAGGGGACACCGAGTAGAACGGTGGAGGAAAGAATTCAAAATAGCTCGATGCTTACCGCACGGACGGAAGCGGAAGCAAGGCGGGCGTCGCGTGTGATGAGTGTGGCGCCGAGTTTTTCGGTGAGCGCGACGTACGCGGCATCGTAAGCCGAGAAATTATCCCGAAGCCGCCAGATGGGTGGTAGAAAAACGAAGTGGGGATAGCGCGTTATGCGCAAGTCGATCAAATCCTGGATTGCCTGATCGGCGCGCGGTCCTGAAACCGCTTCTTCCCGTGCCAGCCGCCTCAGAACTTGCGCCACCTCAAGGTCCAGAAGGTGAGGAGCGTGAAGAGATTCGCAACGCGAGTAGATTCGGTTCTCAATTTGTCGTCCCACGGCGGTCTGAAGCAGCCAGTCAATCGCCGCGGACGCGTCCAGGACGATCACCGGGCCTCGCGCTCTTCTCGCACCAGGCGGGCGGTGTCTAGTTGAACCGTAACCGGCTTACGTGTTCGCAGACGGTCGCGTAATTCCGCCAGTGTCGGCCGCTCGGCAATCTCTCTGATCTCGGTGAGCAGGTAGTCCGAAAGGGACATGCCGGCCATGGCGGCACGGGCTTTCAGACTGCGGTGCAGGGCATCAGGCACGTTGCGAAGCTGGATCATCTTCGACATGTGAATAGCATAGTTTCATGTGGAGCACATGTAAAGCCTTAACTTACCTATCATCCTGAGCGGAGGTGTCGGTCGCGTAGCGAGCGACAACCGCAGTCGAAGGACCCCTGGCACGCTGAGATGAACGATGACGCCTCGGGGAGTTCGCCCCGGCAACTGGGGGCGGTGGTGGAAACTCCTGTTGGGGCTGGTGCCGCTGCAGGCGGGTATGGGGTCCTTCGACTGCGCGGCTGCTTCGCGAAGCGCGAAGCAGTCGCTTCGCTCAGGATGACAGGAACGCGGACCGATCACGGAAATCAACAGTGGGATGGAGCCATGGAATCCCACGTCTCGCAAAAAACGCGAGACATTGGGCACCCATTTTCTGTGGAGCAGGACGGAAGAAGCGGCCCCCACGCGCCAATCATGGACAAATTGGCGATAAGAAATTGACCGCAACTTCTTCTGTCTCTGTCGCATCCAATCCTTGACAACATCTCACTCAGGTCTTAGCATGGAAGTGTTGGCAATCATAAATACTCTGATTACAAAGCACTTATTTGCATCAAGAGGAGACGATTATGGGCAAGATTATCGGAATTGACCTTGGTACCACCAATTCTTGCGTGGCGGTGATGGAGGGTGGCGAGCCCAAAGTGATCGCTAACGAAGAAGGAGGGCGGACTACTCCGTCCGTGGTTGGCTTTACCAAGAATGGGGAGCGGTTGGTGGGGCAGGTGGCGAAGCGGCAGGCTATCACCAATCCGGAGAATACGGTTTATTCGATCAAGCGCTTCATGGGGCGGCGCTACAACGAAGTGACGGAAGAGATCAAGATGGTGCCCTACAAGGTGGTGCAGTCGGGCGACCATGTGGCGGTGCTGGCGCAGGGCAAGGAGTACACGCCTCCGCAGATTTCGGCGCTGATTTTGCAGAAGCTGAAGAAGGCGGCGGAAGACTACCTGGGCGAGAAGGTGACCGAGGCCGTGATCACCGTGCCAGCCTACTTTAACGATGCACAGCGGCAAGCCACGAAGGATGCCGGGCAGATTGCCGGGCTCGATGTGAAGCGCATCATCAACGAGCCGACGGCGGCGGCGCTGGCCTATGGGCTCGACAAGACGAAGGACGAGATGATCGCCGTCTACGACTTCGGCGGCGGCACGTTTGACATCTCGGTGCTGGAAGTCGGCGAGGGCGTGATTGAGGTGAAGGCCACCAATGGCGACACGCACCTGGGCGGCGACAACCTGGATCAGCGGATCGTCGACTGGCTGATCGATGAATTCAAGAAGGATGAAGGGCTCGACCTGCGCGGCAAGGGCAACGAGATGGCGTTGCAGCGGCTGCGCGACGCGGCCGAGCGGGCGAAGATTGAGCTTTCGACCACGATGGAGACGGAGATCAACCTGCCGTTTATCACGGCGGACGCCAGCGGGCCGAAGCATCTGGTGAAGAAGCTGACGCGGGCCAAGCTGGAAGGGATGGTGGAAGACATCATTCAGAAGTCGGTGGGACCGTGCAAGCAGTGTTTGAAGGATGCGGGTGTGGACGCCAGCAAGATCAACGAAGTGGTGCTGGTGGGCGGACAGACGCGTATGCCGCGCATCCAGGCGCTGGTGAAGGAGTTGTTTGGCAAGGAAGGCCACAAGGGCGTGAATCCCGACGAAGTAGTGGCGGTTGGAGCGGCGATTCAGGGAGGCGTGCTGGGCGGCGAGGTGAAAGACCTGCTGCTGCTGGACGTGACTCCGCTGTCATTGTCGATTGAAACTCTGGGCGGCGTGGCAACGCCGATGATCCCGCGGAACACGACCATTCCTACTAAAAAGACGGAAACGTTCTCGACCGCGGCCGACAATCAGACCTCGGTTGAGGTGCACGTGCTGCAGGGCGAGCGTCCCATGGCGGCGCAGAACCGGACCCTGGGCAAGTTCCACCTGACCGGAATTCCGACGGCTCCGCGGGGCGTGCCGCAGATTGAGGTGACGTTCGACATTGACGCCAATGGCATCCTGAACGTGACCGCAAAAGATACAGCCACGCAGAAGGACCAGAAGATCACGATTACGTCGTCTTCCGGGCTGTCGAAGGAAGAGGTCGAGCGCATGGCCAAGGAAGCCGACGCGCATGCGGCCGAGGACAAGGCGGCGCGCGATTCGATCGAGGCCAAGAACCAGCTCGACAGCATGGTTTACAACATCGAGAAGATGCTGCGCGAGTCGGGCGACAAGATCTCCGGCTCCGATCGTGGAGATGTGGAGAACGCGGTGGCCGATGCCAAGAAGGCGCTGGAGTCCAACGACAAGGCGCAGATGGACAAGGCCCGCGAGAACCTGACCAAAGCCTCGCACAAGCTGGCTGAGGAGATGTATAAGGCGGCGCAGGCCAAGGGTCCGGCGGCTGGCGCTGGGCCAAGCGGCGGCGGGCCAACCGACGGCGCGGGAGCGAGCGGCAATGGCGCCGGGCAGAAGAAAAAAGATGAAGGGGTAATTGACGCGGAGTACGTCGACGTAGAGGACAAGAAATGATTGCGCTTACCGGGGCCCGTTCGGCAACTTCGCTGCAGCTCAGTTGCTCAGGGCAGGCTAAGAACTGAGCCCCGGTGCGATCATCCCAAGCGTAGCGAGGGATCTCGTTCTAGCAGTTTCGGTGGCGAAGACCGTGTGACGCGGGCAGTTTTGCCCGCGTCGTCACGTCTGCGGCGTTTTGGAGAGATTGGAATGGATTTTCAGGTTCAGGATCAAACTTATTTTCTCAGCCTTGCCGAAGATGACAAGCAGTGGCTGGTGTTTGTCTCCACGCCAACGGGGTCGCGGCCGATCCCGGTTTACGTGGATGCAGCGGAGTGCGAGCCGCTGCTTGTGTTAGAAGAAGAGAAGCACGGGGCACCGAACTAAACAGAATTGTCATCCTGAGCGGAGTGGATGCTCCGCGAAGCGGAGCATCCACGGAGTCGAAGGACCCCTTGCAAGAATGTGGTGAGGCGGACCCGGCAAGGAGTTCTCACGATGCTGTCGTTGCGCGGTGAGAGCTCGCTTCGGCGAACAGAAACTTCGCTCAAGATGACAGGTTTGTGGAATAGGCATGAAGGATCATGAGTACTTCGTTTACATCGTGTGCAGCCGATCTGGCACTTTATATATCGGCATGACGAACAGCATTTATCGCCGAGCCCTGTAACACAAGCGCGGCGAGGTGGAAGGATTTGCCAGCATGTATCATTGCGACCGGCTGGTATATTACGAGAGCTTTGACGATGTTCATAAAGCCGTCGGTCGCGAGAAGCAATGAACGGCTGGACTCGGGCGAAGAAGATTGCTTTGATCGAGTCGAAGAATCCGCGCTGGGCAGATTTGGCGGAAACCTGGGGGCGCTGAAATGGCATTTGCTGGGGAAGCGATCAAAGACCGATGAGAGAACTCCCCGACAGGCTCGTGCCGGTCCCCGCAGGCATGGGGTCCTTCGACTGCGTTTCCGTTCGCTTCGCGAACGGAAACTTCGCTCAGGATGACAGACTGCTCTAATGGCAACAACTACAAAGAAAGATTATTACGAGATCCTCGGCGTGAAGAAGTCCGCCTCGGCGGAGGAGATTCGCAAGGCGTTTCGCAAGCTGGCGCGCAAGTACCATCCTGATGTTAATCCTGGGGACAAGTCGGCGGAGGAGAAGTTCAAGGCGCTATCCGAGGCCAACGACGTTCTCAGCGATCCCAAGAAGCGCAAAATCTACGACCAGGTCGGGTTCTATTCCGACAACATCGATGCGGCGACGGCGGAAGCCTATGCGCGCGCGGGCGGAGGCGCGGGCGGTTTCCCCGGAGGCGGGTTTCCTGGGGGAGCGCCGCGAGGCGAAGCGGGGCAAGCGGGCGGCCAGGGCGTTCACTTCGATTTTGGTGGGTTCGACTTTTCGGATCTGGTGGACGGCGCAGGTCGAGGCCGGCGAAGCGGCGGTGGGGGCGGATTCAAGGACATCTTCTCGGGAATTTTCGGCGGACGCGGAGCGGCAACGGCGCCTGAGGCTGAGCCCGAGGCGGGCAGCGACCTGGAGTACCAGGTCAACGTGCCGTTCTGGACGGCCATCCGCGGCGGCGTGATGCGGCTCAATATTTCGCGCCAGGACGTCTGCGGACAGTGCCATGGACAGGGATTTCTGGAAGCGCCGGGAAAGTGTCCAGAGTGCGACGGAACGGGGCAGATCACGCAGACCGGCGGGCGGATGAAGTTCAATGTGCCGTGCCCGCGATGCCAGGGAACGGGCAAGAACATTTCGACCTGCCCTACCTGTCACGGCGAGGGTACGGTCACCCGGAGCGAACCGCTGGAGGTGCGCATCAAGGCTGGGACGCGCGATGGACAGCGCATCCGGCTGGCCGGCAAAGGCAACGCCGGGCCGCACGGCGGAATGGCTGGCGACCTGTACGTGATCATCCGGACCGGGGAGCATCCCATCTTCCGGCGCGACGGGGATGATATCTACCTGACGGTCCCGGTCAGCGCCACGGAGGCCGCGCTGGGCGCCAAGATCGAGGTGCCGACGATCGATGGGCGGGCGCTGCTGAAGATCCCTCCCGGGACGCAGTCGGGGCAGAAGCTGCGTCTGCGCGAGAAAGGCGTGCCCTCGGCCACTAAGGAAGGCGTGCGCGGCGATGAGATCGTCGAAGTCACCGTGACGGTGCCGATGCCGCGGGACGAGCGCACGAAAGAGCTGCTGCGGGAGTTGGCCAAGCTTAACCCGGAAGACCCACGGGCGGAGCTGTGGGCGAAGGTCTAGCTTCCAAAGTTTCCGAATCGGGAACGACCGGAAACAATTACCACGGGGAGCACGGGGTTTCACGGGGTAAGTCCCCCGGATTTGTGGTAGACCGTTCTCATGGCTGCGCGAGTTTCCTGCCTGAAGCCAGTTCGGGTCAACCAGGTTTCTGGGCGGTTTTGTCATCCGCGATGCATGTCCACGCCGTGCTGGGACCTGGGTTGCTGGAAAGTGCCTATCAAGCCTGTCTCGCTCATGTACTGAGAAAGCGCGGATTCGCGGTAGCCTGTCAAGTTGGATTGCCGGTAGTGTTCGATGGGGAAAAGATTGAGCTTGGATACCGTATCGACCTGATCGTTGAGAACGTGGTAATCGTCGAAGTCAAGAGCGTAGAAGCAATCCATCCGGTGCACCAGGCACAGATCTTGTCGTACATGCGATTGAGCGGCATAGGAGTCGGGCTGCTTATTAATTTCAATGTGAAGAGCCTGCGAGATGGAGTGAAGCGGATGGTTGATGGCGACAGTTGGGAAAAGTAGCGAGTTACCCCGTGTGACTCCGTGCTGCTCCGTGGTTAAGGTTTGTCTTGCTGACTCCTGAGAAGTGAAAGGGCCCGAAAACCGGGCCCTTTTTCTCTACTTCTTCGGCGTCGGGTCGTCGGCCGGGTTGATGTAGTTGAACTGTGCCGGCGACATGCCGTGGATCTGGATGACAGTCTCTCCGGAAGCCGCGGCGTAGTGATGCATGCTCGGGTCCAAATAGGCGAAGCTGCCTGGCCCGAAGCTCATCATCTTACTGGCATCGAACTGATCTCCCATCCCAACCTTGAGAGTCCCCGAAAGCACGGTGACGTTCTCCCGGTGGGGATGGGTGTGCGGAGCGACTTTGTAGCCGTCCGGCATTTTGAGGCGAATGGTGAAGTCGCCGGACGAAGCCATGGGATCGCCTTCCAGGACGGCGAGTTGCGCTCCCGGCGGCAGGAACGGCGGGGCGGGGCCATACTTCACCTGATCGGGCGTAAAGGCGTTTTGCGCCGGGGACGGCTGTGCGGCGAAAATCGCAACCGCGAATAGAGCTACCACGAGAAACGGCAGTTTCATAGAACCCCTCCAAAACTGTGACGCATGATAATCACAGTTTGCGCGGACGGCAAGCGGGCGGTCTCCTGGCAACACCGGCCTCCCGGGCTGTTCTTATAGTTGATCGAGTCATTTATTTAACTTGACTTAGTCAACATATTTCGAAATACTCCCAATTATGTCCCGGCCCTCGCATACGGCGGATGCCGCGCAGCGCGTCGCAGCCATGCGGCGATTTAATCGCTTCTATACCCGCCAGATTGGCCTTCTCGATGAGGGCTTGTTGAACAGCCCATTCTCTCTGACCCAGGTTCGCACTCTCTACGAATTGGCCCAGTGTGAGCGAACCACCGCCGTCGAACTCTGCACAGCCCTGGGGCTGGATGCCGGGTACCTCAGCCGTATCCTGGGCAGCTTCCAGAAAGCTGGCCTGATCGAAAAGGAGGGGTCCCCGGAAGACGCCCGCGTGACGTTGGTGCGTTTAACGAAAAAGGGCCGAAAAGCGTTTGACCCGCTAAATGCCCGATCCAATAAGCAGGTAAGCGCAATGCTGGGCAAGCTTGGCCCGGCGAAGCAAGATGACCTCATTCAGGCTATGGGGACAATTGAGTCCATCTTGACCTCAAAAGGCGAACGCGTGGCATCTTACGTTCTGCGGCAACACCGGCCCGGAGACATCGGTTGGGTGGTGTGGCGGCACGGAGTGCTGTATTCCCAGGAATATGGCTACGGCGAGCGCTTCGAAGCCCTTGTGGCCAAGATCGTGGGAGAGTTTGTCGAGAAACTGGAACCCACGCGAGAGCGTTGCTGGATTGCTGAGAAAGATGGCGAAAACGTCGGGTCCGTGTTCCTGGTGAAGAAGTCCCAGGCGGTTGCCAAGCTTCGCCTGTTGCTGGTGGAACCGTCCGCACGCGGGTTGGGAATCGGCAAACGGCTGGTCTCGGAATGCGTCCGCTTTGCGCGTGAGGTAGGCTACAGGAAAATCATGCTGTGGACACAGAGCGAGCTGGCCGCGGCGCGCCGCATCTACCAGAATGCCGGCTTCGAACTGGTGGCCGAGGAAAAACACCAGAGTTGGAGCCGCAACGACCTAGTCGCCGAAACCTGGGAACTGAAGCTCTAAGAAGGATGCGGCCGCATTACCTCCGTACCACGACGCTCGCTTACAAAAATTTGCAAAAAAACTCAAAAAAATCTTGCATCTGTGGAAAATTGCCGTAATCTCTAACTGCGAACTAACTTCGCCGAAATGCCCGGGAATCGCTTGAACCCGGGAGCCGCGAGCAGAACGTCTTCGTTTTGAAGACCAAGGGAGACGCGGTGGTGAGAGTGAGTCGCTTGAGGAGGAAGCCATAGAAATTGGCAACCGCTAGCGCCCCGCGTCAACAACTCGAAAACCCCCAGCCTCTCGCCGCCGTCCCCAACCGGAACCCGATCGCCCCAAGGAAGTTCGTCCGCCTCACGCTCTGGCCTCTGGTCGCCGCCACCTTCTTTATGGTGTCGGGCGGAACCTATGGCACGGAAGACATCGTGCATGGCGCCGGCTACGGACGCGCGATCCTGATCCTGCTGCTCACACCGCTGCTCTGGAGCCTGCCCACGGCCTTCATGATCGGCGAGCTTTCGAGCGCGCTGCCTTACGAAGGCGGCTACTACGCCTGGGTGCGCCGCGCCATGGGCAACTTCTGGGGATTTCAGGAAGCCTGGCTCTCGCTGGTGGCGTCGATTTTCGATATGGCGATTTATCCCACGCTGTTCGTGGCCTACCTGACCCGCATGTTTCCGTGGTTTCAGCAGGGGAATCGCGGATGGTGGGTGGCGCTGGCGGTGGTGATTGCCTGCGCGATCCTGAACATTGCCGGCGTGAAGGTGGTCTCGCTCACGTCACTGTGGCTGTTCTTCGCGCTGTCGGCACCGTTCGTGGCGATTGTGGTGCTGGCGCCCTTCAAGATGGGCGCGCTCGCCAATGCCGTAACCAAGCCGACCACCTCGACCGTCGACATTCTCGGCGGGCTGCTGATCTGCATGTGGAATTACATGGGCTGGGACAACGCCTCGACCATCGCCACAGAAGTCGAGAAGCCGCAGCGGACCTATCCGCGAGCGATGCTGGTTGCGGTTTGCATTGTGGCCTCGAGCTACGTGCTTCCCTTCGCGGCCCTATGGATGACCGGCCTGACTCCGACTGCGTGGGAGACTGGTTCCTGGGCAGACATTGCCGGACTGCTGGGCGGACCGCTGCTGCGCATCGGCGTGGTTCTTGGGGGCGTCATCAGTGCCTTTGGCATGTTCAATGCGCTGGTGATGAGCTATTCGCGCCTGCCTCTGGCGATGGCGCAGGACGGCATGCTGCCTAGCATTTTTGGCAAGCTGCAGAAGAAGTCGCGGGCGCCCTGGGTTGCGATTATCGCGCTGGCGATGGGATGGGCAATGTGTCTTGGCTTGGGCTTTGCCCGGCTGGTCACGCTCGACATTCTTCTTTATGGCTTCAGCCTGCTGCTGGAATTCGTGGCGCTGGCGGTGTTGCGCTTCCGCGAGCCGGAGCTGCCGCGTCCCTTCCGCGTTCCCGGCGGACTGTTTGGGGCGATTGCCATCGGCATTCCGCCCATGCTTCTGCTGGGCTTTTCCATCGTCCGCAGCGAGCACGAGCAGGTGTGGAATATGAGCTCATTCGCCTTCGGCATGATTCTGATCGGGGCGGGCTTTGTAGCCTACGCCGTCAATCATTTGTTGAAGCCGCAGGGATGGGCTGCCCCAGCACCAAAACCGGACATGGCGGCATAACCACAACCTGACTCGGCTGGCGGGGTAACCAAATGTTATCCCGCTTTTCTTTTGCTCCCAGTGCTACATTAGTTCAGTTATGAGTATCCGTAGCGTGTATCGCAGAATGCCGGTCTACCTCGCGGTGCCCCTGGCTGTTCTGGCTTCTGCCGTTGCGGCCCTGACGCTCGCATTTCTTGGTGTAATGGCGGTGGATTCCTTGCTTGACGCATTCCATGGGCGTGCCGACCTCGGTGATGCATTTTTGGCCTTCTTCCATGCGGGACCGGCGATTGCTCTTCTCGCCTTCGTAATCTGCTTTTCCATCCTAGCCAATTGGCATCACCCAGTGTCGTGGCGGGCTCCGACGTTCGCGTTTGCACTCAGCGCTATTTCGGTTTGGGTGTTGGCCCATGATTTCGGTGGAATCGGCTTTGCATGGTACATACCAGGAACCATCGCTTGGCTTCTCAGCTGCTGGTTCTTGCATAGGAATGTAAGCGCTCACCCTAAACATGTCATCGAAGCGTAAGTCCAAAGGCGCGTACATGATCTCGGCAGTCGCCGAGATGTATGGCATCCATCCCCAAACCTTGCGGCTTTATGAGCGTGAAGGATTACTCAAGCCGTCGCGCACTGAGGGCAACACGCGCCTGTACACCGACGAAGACTTGCAGCGGTTGGAGTTTATTCTCTCGCTGGCGCGCGATCTGGGTGTGAACATCAGCGGCATGGCGATCATCCTGCAAATGCGGGAGCGCATGGAAGAGATGCAGCGCCAGATCCAGGAGTTCGTGCAGTACATTCAGCAGGAAGTGCTCACCCGCGCCAACGCCGCCGCCGATCCGGCGAAGGGCGCGATCGTGCCGGTGCGCCGGTCGATGCTGGCTCAGACCATTCAGCCCCCCAAAAAGCGGTAACCGAAAGCACTGCGAATTCTTTTCCACCCGCGTATTATATGGAGTCCTTCATGGCCCAACTGGCGTAGCGCGGAGTTCTGAGTTCCTCATGCTGCCCTTCAAACTCGTCTATAGCGACGGCTACTACTTGCCCATCGGCGCTCACGTCTTCCCTGCCGAGAAATACCGGCGCATCTGCGACAGGCTGCTGGCGAGCGGCGCCGCCGACGCGGGCGATTTTCTGGACCCTCAGCCGGCTACCGATGATGACATCCTGCTGGTTCACAAACCGGAGTATGTGTTTAAGCTGATTACCGGCAAGCTCAGCCCAGCGGAAGAAATGGAAATGGAGATTCCCTACTCGCGCGATCTGGTAGACGCGTTCTGGCTGTCGGCCGGGGGATCGATTCTGGCGGCGCGGCAGTCTTTGGTGGACGGCGTTGGCATCAGCATTGGCGGCGGCTTTCATCATGCCTTCCCCGACCACGGCGAGGGATTCTGCATGATTCATGATGTGGCCGTCGCCATCCGGCGGCTGCAACGTGACGATAAGATTCGCACTGCGATGACGGTGGATTGCGACGTGCACCAGGGAAACGGTACTGCGACGATCTTTGCGGGTGCGCACACGGCCGGTGAGCCGCTGCCTTCGGCGGGGACCTCGAGGCGGAGTTCAGTGCCTCCGGGCAGGATGCGCGAGGCGCACGCCAGGGACGTGTTCACCATCTCGCTGCACCAGCACAACAATTATCCGATGTGGAAGCCGCCGTCTTCGATTGACGTGGACCTGCCCGACGGCATTGGAGACAACGACTACCTGGCCTGGCTCGACAACGCGTTGAGCTCCGGGCTGCGGCAGTTTGAGCCTGATCTGATTTGCTATCTCGCCGGCGCCGACCCTTACCGCGAAGACCAGCTGGGCGGGCTTTCCCTGACGATCGAGGGATTGAAGGAGCGCGACGAGCTGGTGTTCCGCGTGGCCCGCGCCCGCAACATTCCCGTGATGGTGACCTTCGCCGGCGGCTACGCGCAGAACGTCGAGGACACCGTGACCATTCACTGCAACACCGTAGTGGCGGCGAAGGAAGTGTTTGGGTGACCGTGTCATCCTGAGCGGAGTGGACGCTGCGCGTAGCGCAGCATCCACGGAGTCGAAGGACCCCTTACCTGTCTGCGCAAAGATGAACGTCGAGGGGCTTTTCTTTAGGACTGCTGTCGGCGTGTGGCCACTCAGATTGGCAGTCTAGATCAGAGGACTCCCTGACGCGCCGCTGCCAGTCCAAACAAGCATGGGGTCCTTCGACTGCGTTTCCATTCGCTTCGCGAACGGAAACTCGGCTCAGGATGACAGCTTGCCCGAGCGGGCGGAACTTCCGGCCCGGCTGTTAAAATATCCACTTATCCTTATGTTCGAGAATCTTCAGGAAAAACTGCAGCGCGCGTTTAAGAGCCTTCGCGGCCAGGCCCGGCTGAGCGAGGAAAACATTGGCGAGGCGCTGCGCGAAATCCGGCTGGCGCTGCTCGAAGCCGACGTCAACTTCAAAGTGGTCAAAGAGCTGATTGACCGCATCCAGGCCAAGGCCGTGGGCCAGGAAGTGCTGACCGCGCTTTCGCCGGGCGAGCAGGTCATCAAGATCGTGCGCGACGAACTGGTCGAGACTCTGGGCAAAGACACGGCGCGCATGAAGTTTGCATCACAGCCGCCCACGGTTGTGCTGATGGCCGGACTGCAGGGCTCCGGCAAGACCACCACTTCGGGCAAGCTGGCGAACTGGTTCAAGACGGGCGGACATCGTCCGTTGCTGGTTTCGGTGGACGTGTACCGTCCGGCGGCGCGCGAGCAGTTGAAAATTGTGGCGCAGGCCGTTAAGGCGCAGATTTACGAAGGAGAAGTGGGCGAGGCCAACACGGCCACGGTGGAGCGGCTGGTGAAAGAAGCGCGGCGCGAGGCCATCGTTTCCGGCTGTGACGTGCTGATCGTCGACACGGCCGGACGACTGCACATCGATGACCAGCTGATGGATGAGATGCAGTCGCTGAAGAAACTGCTGAATCCGTCGGAGATTCTGTTCGTCGCCGACGCCATGACCGGGCAGGACGCGGTGCGCTCCGCCGATGAGTTCCACAAGAAACTTTCGCTGACCGGCGTCATCCTCACCAAGATGGATGGAGACGCCCGGGGCGGCGCGGCGCTTTCCATTCGGCAGGTGACGGGACAGCCCATCAAGTTCATCGGCGTGGGCGAGAAGTATGATGCGCTGGAGCCATTTCATCCCGACCGCATCGTGTCGCGCATTCTCGGCATGGGCGACATTCTGTCGCTGATCGAGCGCGCTGAATCACAGATCGACAAGAAGAAAGCCACGGAGATGGCCAGCAAGGCCCTCAGCGGCGACGGCTTCTCGCTCGAAGACTTTCGCGAACAGTTGCGGCACGTGAAGAAGATGGGATCGATCAAGAGCTTGATTGGCATGATGCCGTCGATCGGCCCGTTCTCCGGATTGCAGAAGGCCGCCGATAACGTGGACGAAAAGCAGATCAACCGCGTCGAAGCCATCATCAACTCGATGACCGTATACGAACGCAATCATCATGAAGTAATCAACGGCAGCCGCCGCAAACGCATTTCCCGCGGCTCGGGCACCACGGTGCAGGAAGTGAATAATTTGCTCCGCCAATACGCGCAGATGAAGAAGATGTTCAAGCAGATGGGCAAGCCCAGTTTCGCGCGCAGGATGGCGGGGATGAAGCTGCCGGGAATGTAGAAACAGTGATCAGTGGTCAGGGGCCAGTACGAACCGATTTTTCTGATCACTGACCACTAGCCACTGACCACTGCCTTTATGAAATGGCGCTCCCTCGAAGAGTCGTGTTCGGACACTGAAGTTCGCCCGCTGCGCGAAATCTTTGCTGAGCGCAAGGAACTGATCGAGAAGTACGTTCCCGCGGAGACGCAGGCTGTTCATGGTCGCGCCGTCGCGGAGCTAAAGCAGAAACTTCTGGCATCGACTATTCTGCCCGTCGGCTCGAAGATTCCAGAATTCCAACTTCCAGATCACAATGGCAAGAGCGTCTCCTCCTCCGACTTGCTCGCGAAAGGACGCCTTGTTCTCTGCTTCATCCGCGGGCGCTGGTGCCCGTTCTGCGTTGGTCAGATGGAAGCGATGAATCTCATGATGCCGGAGATCGAGCGGGCTGGCGCAATGCTTGTCGCCATCTCTCCGCAGACCGTGCAGCAATCATTTTTTATGCGCGACCAGCACAGGCTCCGATTCCCTCTTCTCTCCGATGCCGGCAACAAAGTGGCGCGGCAGTTCGGATTGGCCTATCGCATCCCCGAGGAGCAGAAAGCCGTCTATCAGCGCGCCTTCGTTAATCTTCCTTTCGTGAATGGGGACGACAGCTGGGAGTTGCCGATTCCCGCGACTTACATCGTCGACCGAGACGGGACGGTGCTCTATGCTTCCGCGAACGAGGATTACACGGAGCGTCCGGAACCTCAAGACATCGTGCGCTTTCTAAGTGCGACCCTCAGGGGCTAGCCCGCGCGACTTTTGGGGCCTTTACGCGGCGCTGAAGCGCCGCTCTTCCACGGTATTACCGGCTTTGTGGCACCCTTCGGCGCGCTTCGCTTGCTCAGGGCAGGCTCAAGACTGAAGTCGTGCCCTTCCCGATCCACAGGAGAAGAATGTCGGCACTGCCTGAATCCGCAGCTTTGGGTACACTGAATAGTTCGAGACTGGCAACTGACAACCGGCAACTGACAACTGTTTCTATGAACTATATCTACGGCATCAACGCCGTCACCGAGGCGCTCAAAGCACGCGGACGGGCCTTTCAGTGGGTCGGCATGGCGAAGGAGCGGAACGACATCCGCCTGCAGCGGATGATCGAAGACTGCCGGCGCCTGGGCGTGCCGGTGCGCTTTCTCACCCGAATGGAACTCGACCGCATGGCGGGCAACGCGGCGCACCAGGGAGTGGTGGCCGTCACGTCGGCCAAGCAATACAGCGATCTCGACGATGTGGTTGGCGCCAAACGCGGACGGTATTCCTTCGTCATTGTGCTCGATGGCGTGGAAGACCCGCACAATCTGGGCGCGCTCTTGCGCACGGCCGATGCTGCGGGCGCGGACGGCGTGGTTATCCCGGAGCGTCGCGCCGCGCCTGTAACTGGAACGGTCACGAAAGCTTCTGCCGGAGCCAGCGAGCATTTGCCCATCGCGAAGGTAACGAACATCGCCCGCACGGTGGAAGAATTGAAAGAACGAAACATTTGGACGGTCGGCTTGGATGAGCGCGGTAAGCAGACCTACGACGCGCTCGACTACAACATGGATTGCGCGCTGGTTCTGGGTGCCGAGGGCAAAGGGTTGCACGACCTGGTGAAGAAGAAGTGCGACTTCCTGGTTTCGATTCCGATGCTGGGGAAAGTGCCCTCGCTAAATGTGTCGGTGGCGGGAGCAGTCGTGATGTACGAAATTGTCCGGCAGAGACGCGCGAAAGACCAAAAGATGTCCGCAGGTGCGGAATGAAGTGGCGCAGTTTGCGGCATATTTTCCCCCTCATTCTCTTCCTTCTCTGCGCCTCCGTGCGAAATGCTTTTGCTCTCGACCGGGAAGCTTTCACCTTCACCAGCTACGATCTGAATGTCCGCATCGAACCCGAACAGCAGCGACTCGGGGCCCGCGGCAAACTCACTCTTAGAAACGATTCCCAAACTCCGCAGAGGATTGTGGTGCTGCAGATTTCGTCTTCGCTGGATTGGCGTTCCATCAAGGCCGGTGGCAAGCAGCTGCAGTTTGTATCGCAACCCTACACCTCCGACATCGATCACACCGGAGCGCTCTCGGAAGCCATCGTCACGTTGCCGGAGGCAGTGTCGCCTAAGGGAACCGTCGATCTGGAGATCGCTTACGAAGGCGTGATCGTCCTCGATGCCACGCGGCTGACGCGGATCGGAACTCCAGAGACGGCAGCGCACAGCACCGACTGGGACTTGATCAGCCCGAAATTTACGGCGGTGCGGGGAATCGGACATGTGGCTTGGTACCCCATCGCCACTGAAGCCGCAGATCTGTCGGAAGGTAAGAACATGTTCGAGGTTCTGGGCCGGTGGAGAGCGCGAGAGGCCGCGTCTACCATGCACCTGCAAATTGCAGTGCAAAGCGATGCGGACGATCTTCCGGAGCTTCTGGTCAGCGCGACAACTTGTCCGACAGCGCACGAAGTGGAACATCAGTTCGTGGCGGATTGCTCGTACCGATCGCTGGGTTCGGTTGCGCCGGCATTCGTGATAGCTAACTATGAGGTCATCGAGAGGGATGCTGTCTCAGTCCACTACCTGCATGGCCACGATTCAGCGGCGACGAGCTATGCTGATTCCGCGGAAAAGGTGATCCCGTTCATCACCGAATGGTTTGGAGTGCCAAGAAGCAAGGCGCAGACGGCCGATCTAGCCGACCCGGACGCGGCACCCTACGAGAGCGGGCCTCTCTTGTTGACTCCGCTAACCAGCACTGATCCCAAACTGGCAGGACTTGCTGCCGCCCACCAGTTCACCCACGCTGCTTTTTTCTCGCAGCGATCCTGGATCAACGAGGGACTGGCGCACTTCGCACAGGCACTCTACCTGGAACATCAGAGTGGACGCCAGGCGGCCCTGAATTACATGGGACTCCATCGTTCCGCATTCAGCGCGGCTCAGAAGGAGAATCAGACTGCCGCGCCACGATCGGTCGATGAAGTAAACCGATCTCTAGTCAACACCAGCGACGAGGAACTTTACCGCAGCAAAGCGATGTGCGTGTGGTGGATGCTGCGCGATATGGTCGGAGATCAGGCGTTGAAGAAGGCTCTTGCGTCGTACCGTCCGGACGAAGACAAGGAGCCGTCCTACATGCAGCGGTTGATCGCGGCGCAAACGCAGCGCGACCTGGAGTGGTTCTTCGACGACTGGGTCTATCGCGACCGCGGCCTGCCGGATTTCAAGGTGGAGTCGGCGTTCGTCCGCAAAACCCTGCCGGGAGCCTACGTGCTCACGATCACGGTAGACAACTTTGGAGCGGCGGGAGCCGAAGTGTCATTGACGGTGAAATTTCCTGGTGGCGAGGTTGCCCAACGGCTGGTCGTGCGCGGCAAGAGCAATGGCGTGATTCGCGTGGAGGTCCCGAAGCCGCCAGAGGAAATCGTGGTCAACGATGGCAGCGTGCCCGAGAGTGATATGACGAATAACACGTTCAAGATCGATCAAGAAGAAAAGTAGGACTTCACCACGGAGAAACGGAGGCACCGAGAAAATCCAAATGCCAAGTTTTGCGCTTCCAATTTCTGCACACCCTGACGATTGAGCGGTTTTTTTCGTTTTCGTTCCTCTGTGTCTCTGTGTCTCCGTGGTAGTTTGATTGTTTGTCTGGGAGGAATTCTTGGCCTACATCCAGTTTCTGGGCGCGGCGGGCACCGTCACCGGCTCAAAACACTTGATTAATACTTCGAAAAGTTCTTCCGGCAAAGACGGCCTTCAGGTTCTGGTGGATTGCGGCCTGTTCCAGGGCCAGAAGGATTGGCGTGAGCGCAATTGGCGCGACACGCCGGTGCCCGCCAAGGAAATCGACGCCGTCATTCTTACCCACGCGCACCTCGACCACTGCGGCTGGATTCCGCGACTGGTGCGGGAGGGTTTCCGCGGACCGATTTACGCGACGCCGCCGACCATCGACTTGTGCGGCATCATCCTGCCTGACTCCGGCCACCTGCAGGAAGAAGATGCCGCTTATTACAACAAAACGAAAAAATCGAAGCACGATCCGGCCCTGGCGCTCTACACCGAGGACGGCGCGCAGAAATCGCTGCAGTATTTCAAACCGGTCACGGTCGGCCAGACGACCGAGCTTTCGGCCGAGCTTTCCTTCCGCTTCGTCCGTGCGGCGCACATTCTGGGCTCGTGCATGGCCGAGGTCACATTGCAGACGAACGGGGTGACGCGCCGGCTGCTTTTTACGGGGGACATCGGCCGCGTGCAGAATCACAAACTGGCCCCAGGGAAGGTCGTCCACTCCGGGCCAACGGAGGGTGAGACTGCCGACCTCGTGGTCATGGAATCGACGTACGGAAACCGGCTGCATCCCAAGGAAGATCCCATGCCGGAGCTGGCGGCGCTGATCAGTGCCACGGCCCGCCACGGCGGCAGCGTGGTGGTCCCGGCGTTTGCCATCGAACGTACGCAGAAGTTGGTTTTCATTCTCAAGCATCTGATGGAGTCGGGGGAGATCCCACGCATTCCTGTCTTCTGCGACAGCCCCATGGCGATCAAGGCTGTGGAGGTTTTCCTCAAGCACGACGAAGAGTACAGCGACGACACGCGCAGCATGATCAAACGATACGGCTCGCCACTGGACTGGCCGGGATTCACTTTCGCGTTGACGTCGGAAGAGTCGAAAAAGATCAATGCAGTCCCGGTTCCATCGATCATCATCTCTTCCAGCGGCATGGCGACTGGAGGCCGCATCCTGCATCACCTAGCGCAACGGCTGCCCGACCCGAAGAATCTCATTCTGTTCATCGGCTTTCAGGCTCCGGGTACGCGGGGATTCGCCATCAAGAGCAAATCTCCGGAGGTAAAGATCTTTGGCGATATGGTTCCTATTCGCGCCCAGATCGCGGCGCTGGAGCAGTTCAGCGATCATGCCGATCCGCCCGAACTGCTGCAGTGGCTGCGCACCTTTCGCAACCGGCCCGGAGTTACGTATCTCGTTCATGGGGAGCCCGACGCTTCGGGCCAACTGCGCGATCTCATGAAGAAGGAACTGGGGTGGAACGTGGAGGTGGCGCAGTACTTGGAGAAAATCGAGGTACGGTAGGACAGAAAGACGAGTCGGGGTACCGTCAGGGCCCAACGTCATCGAGCGGTGAAGTCTACCAAGGCTTCCATCTTTGCTATTGCTGCCCCGGAATCAATCGACTTTGCCGCGATCGGAATCGCTTCGGCCAGGTGATCGGCGCGTCCCGCCGCGACCAGTGCGGCCGCCGAGTTCAACAGGACCACATCGCGGCGAGGAGATTTCTTTCCGCTCAAGACCTCGCGAACGATGGCGGCATTATTCGCCGCATCGCCTCCGGAAATATCCTCGAGCGTGGAGCGAGACATGCCGAACTCTTCCGGATCAACCTCATAGGTTCGCACGATGCCGTCCCGAGCCTCGGCCACGCGCGTCGGACCGGTGATGGTGATCTCGTCGAGGCCATCCAGGCCATGCACCACGAGCGCACGATGCAGTCCTAACATGCTCAACGCCTCGGCCAGCTTTTCTACCATATCGAGAGCGTATACGCCCACGACCTGTCCCGAAGCATGCGCCGGATTGGTGAGCGGGCCGAGCAGGTTGAACATGGTGCGCAGGCGCAGCTCACGCCTCACTTTCTGCACTTGCTTCATGGAGGAGTGCAGATCAGGCGCGTACAGAAAACAGATTCCGACTTCGCCCAGGCATTGAGCAGCACGCTCGGGAGACAACTGGATGTTCACGCCCAGGGCCTCCATCACATCGGCGGAGCCGCACTTCGAGGTCAGACTGCGGTTGCCATGTTTGGCCACATGCACGCCTGCCCCGGCCGTCACGAAGGCGGCAGCGGTCGAAATATTGAAGGTACCGCTGGCGTCGCCGCCGGTGCCGCAGGTGTCAACCAGCGCGTCACGGCCAGTGCCGCTGACGTAGAGAGCGCTGGAGTCGGAACTCTTCGCATTTTGGGATTCCGGAGACCAGGGAGGCAAAGGCGTGGCCGCGGCGCGGATCGCTTCGGCGAAGCCGACGATCTCCTCCACCGTTTCGCCCTTCATACGCAAGGCAACAAGCAGCGCCGCTATTTGCGCGTCAGTGCAGCTTCCCGCGAGCACTTCCGCCATCACTTCACGCGCTTCGGCGCGCGCCAGCGACTGGCCGTGATTGGCGATGCGATGGAGGGCGTCGAGGATCATCTCACTCGGAATTGTAAGGTATAACTGCGGTGCGGGATGAGAATCCCAGCCGCTAGGCGTTAACAGCCGGGCCGTTCAGTCGAGGCAAGAAATATTCGCGCCACTTCTCTGGCAGGGCAGACGTGGCAATCGCTTTGTGCAGCAGGTCGCGGTTATATCTGTCCCGTGCGAACAGAAGATTCATTTCGGCAATCGTGATGCCGCCGTCGTTTCGGGAGATGGGTTCGAACGCGTCTCCCTCCCCGACCTCGCCTTCCTGCTCCACGGAAAAGTAAAATCCACTGCGTCCGCTGCGCAGGAAGCGCTCGATCATGTCATCTCTTTGAAACTTGGCAGCTAGTTTGTAACAGGGCATGCGGGGCTGGCGGACCATCAACACCGCCGACCCGATCCGGTAGCGGTCTCCAACGTGGAGGTCGTCTTCCGCTAGGTCTTCTGTCGTAAAGTTCTCCCCGAACGCGCCCCACGGCAACGTCTCCTCAGGCAGTTCCTGCCGCCAATATCCATAATGCTCGGAGGGGTAAGCGTAGACCGCTTTGTAAGGGCCGCCATGAACACTGAGGTCGGCTTGCCGGTCGCCATCCAGGTTCAACGTGCGCAACGCGACAGGGCCTGTCACAGGCCTTTTGAAGATGCCGGTGTTGATGGTTGCCCCTTTGTACACCATGAGGTGCGGCCGCGCGACATTAAGCGAAATCAATTTCATGCGTGATACCTCGCTGCAGTCTGATCCGGGCCGACCAGTCCGGCGCGCGCTTGCCTGACCAGAGTTAGATGAGCAGTCGCCTGAAAAGACGCGGGGCGGTTTGCCCTAATCTCTCGCCCTTCTATAGAATTAGAGGTTTGCTGCCCTCAGTCGAAAGCCGCAAGCAGGTTCCTTCCAATGTTTAATTGACGAGCGTCATTATGAAAATCCATGAGTACCAAGCCAAAGGAATTCTTAAGAAGTATGGTGTGACCGTGCCGCGCGGGACGATGGCAACTTCGCGGGAAGAGGCGGAAGCTTCCGCCAGAGAGTTGCTTAGCTCAGGTGCGAGCGGGGTCGTGGTTAAGGCCCAGATTCACGCGGGCGGCCGCGGCAAGGGCGGAGGCGTGAAGATCGCCAGGTCGGTCAGTGAAGCGGGAGATCTCGCCGACAAAATGCTGGGCATGAAGCTGGTCACGCATCAGACTGGTCCAGAAGGCCGCATTGTGCGGCGGTTGCTGATCGAGGAAACTCTGCCGATCGAGAAAGAGTTGTATCTGGGCATTCTGGTCGACCGCGCGGAAGGTAAGCCGGTGTTCATGGCCTCCGCGGCGGGAGGAATGGAAATCGAGCAGGTGGCGGCGGAGAATCCCGAAGCCATCCTGAAGCAGCACATCGATCCCGGCATGGGCCTGGAGGGGTTTCAAGCGCGCAAGATGGCGTTCAAGCTTGGGCTCAACGCCAAGCAGATCAATCCAGCAGTGCAATTTCTCTCGAACCTCTATAAGGCGTTTCTCGACACCGACGCCTCGCTCGTGGAGATCAATCCCTTCATCACCACCACCGACGGCCGGTTGTTCGCGCTCGACGCCAAGCTGACCTTCGACGACAACGCCCTCTTCCGTCATCCCGATATCCGCGAACTGCGTGACATTACGGAGGAAGATCCGCTTGAGGTCGAGGCCTCGAAGTACAGCCTGAACTACATCAAGCTCGACGGCAGTGTGGGATGCATGGTGAACGGCGCCGGGCTGGCCATGGCTACAATGGACATCATCAAGTACGCTGGCGGCATGCCTGCAAATTTTCTTGATGTGGGCGGCGGCGCCAATGCCGAGCAGGTGGCGCACGCGTTCGAAATCCTGCTCAGCGACAAGAACGTGAAGGCGGTCCTAATCAATATTTTTGGCGGCATCCTGCGCGTGGATACGCTGGCCACCGGCGTGGTGGAAGCCGCGAAGAAAACCAACATCCAGCTTCCAGTGGTGTTGCGCCTCGAAGGCACGAATGTGGATGAGGGCAAGAAGATCCTGATGAATTCCGGGTTCAACTTTGTGGTGACCGACACGATGAAAGATGCGGCAGACAAAGTGGTGGCCGCGGCGCGGGGAGTTTAGGGGAATGCGCGGATCAGTCTCACAGAAGCTGTGCCCGGCACAAACTGTCATCCCGAGCGAAGCGAAGGACCTTGGGGTTTGCCTGCGGAGGCACCACAGCTAGCGGAGGCAAGAACCAAGATCCCTCGCTTCGCTCGGGATGACAAGGGTAGGACAGAAGGAATCATATTTATGGCAATCCTGGTTAACAAACAGACGCGGTTGATCGTACAGGGGCTGACAGGACGCGAAGGAACCTTCCACGCCAAGGCCTGCGCGGCTTACGGAACGCAGGTGGTGGGCGGAGTGACGCCGGGCAAGGGCGGCACGATGCACGAAGGCTGGCCCATTTTCAACACGGTGCATGAAGCGATCGAGAAAACTGGCGCCGACACGACGGTAATTTTCGTTCCCCCGCCGTTCGCCGCGGACGCGATCATGGAAGCCGCCGACGCCGAACTTGACCTCATCGTCTGCATCACCGAGGGCATTCCCACGCTCGACATGGTCAAGGCCTGGGAGTTTCTGCAGAACCGGCGCTCTCGCCTGATCGGGCCGAATTGCCCGGGCATTATTTCGCCCGGCAAGTGCAAGATCGGAATTATGCCGGGATCGATTCACAAAGAAGGATCGATCGGCATCGTGTCGCGCTCAGGCACGCTGACTTACGAGGCGGTGCATCAGCTCACGCAGCGCGGCATCGGGCAATCCACCGCGATTGGGATTGGCGGCGATCCGATTATCGGGACCAACTTCCTGGATGCGCTCGACCTGTTCAATCGCGATCCTGAGACCGAAGCCGTAATTATGATCGGTGAAATTGGCGGCGACGCCGAGGAAACCGCGGCGGAGTTTGTGAAGACCCACATGAAGAAGCCGGTGGTTGGATTCATCGCCGGGCAGACTGCGCCTCCAGGACGCCGCATGGGCCATGCCGGAGCGATCATCTCCGGCGGCAAGGGAACTGCGGCGGAAAAGATCAAAGCCATGGAAGCGGCGGGCATTCGCGTGGCGAAATCTCCGGCGGCCATCGGGGAGACGCTCGTGGCGGCTCTGGGAGTGAAAGTTTAAGCTGGCTCTGCAATGCACATCGTGCGAGATGAATTGTCATCCCGAGCAACGCGAGGGACCTCGGTTCTTGCCTGAACCAGCAGAATTGCCGGCCTCCGCAAACACCAAGATCCCTCGCTTTGCTCGGGATGACAGTCCTCGCATGAATGGCGGTAGAAAATTTAAGCGCTAAGCCAACGACTAAAGGACCAACGACTAACGACCAATTATGAAAACTCTGCAACGCACTCTTACCATCGTAAAACCGGACGCGGTCGCCAAGAACGCGGTCGGCGACATCATTGAACAATTCGAGAAGAATGGCTTTCGCATTCTGGCCATGAAGATGCTGGAAATCTCCAAGTATCAGGCCGAGCAGTTTTACGCCGTACATGCGAGCCGGCCATTCTATGGGTCGCTCACCGACTTCATGTCGAGCGGGCCGATCGTCACTCTGGCTCTGGAAAAGGAAAACGCCATTGCCGACCTGCGCAAGCTGATGGGCGCCACCAACCCGGCCAACGCCGAGGAAGGCACAATCCGCAAGAAGTGGGCATCGAGCATCGAACACAATGCCATTCACGGCTCCGATGCCGAGGATACGGCGCGCTTCGAATTGAGTTTCTTCTTCGCGGGATACGAACTGGCGAAATAACCGTAGCGCCGCCGTCTCGGTGTGCGGGCGGGACGCCCGCACGACAGCCGGCAAAGCCTGCCCTGAGCTTGCCGAAGGGATGCCGGCGCTACTCTTTGAGGATCGTCTATGCCCCTGGTTCAAATCACGATGCTGCAGGGTCGCACTGCCGATCAGAAGCGGAAGATCGCGAAACGCATCACCGATGTGCTGGTCGAAGAAGCCGGAGCGCGGCGCGAAGGTATCATCGTCGCCTTCCATGAAGTGTCGAAAGAGAGTTATGCGTCGGGCGGCGAGCTGATGATCGACAAGGCTAAGTGACCGGCTCTCGGGAAATGAATCGCAAGCGACTGATGCACTCTCTTCTTGGACAGACGAGGGCGTGGGCGTCCGCGCTACACACTCTACCCTAGCGCTTCGAACAAGTGGCCTTCGACGCGGTCTGCGATTTTCGGCAGGTCTTTGCGGGCGTATTGCAGAAAATGTGGGGCGTTGCGGTGGGCTTCGAGCGCGGCATCGTCTTTGTACTGCTCGTAGATGAAGAAGCGCCGGGACTCGGTCTTGTGCCGGTGGACTTGATACATGAGGCAGCCGGGTTCCTTACGCGAATCTTCGGTCAGCTTCGCAAACAACGCAGTAACCTCGGCCTCGCGTCCAACCTTCGCCATCCAGGTAACCGCCAAAACCACCATCGTGCGCTCCTTAGGTATGTTCGTGCCCGACCAATGGGAGTTAATTCTAAGCCTTACGGGATGATGCTGTCTTCATCTCCGCTGCAAATTTATCCATGAAGATGATCTGATCCCGATCCGGACCGGTTGAGACCATCCCGATCTTCGCCCCGGTCTCTTTCTCCACGAACGCCAGGTACTCGCGAGCCGGCTTGGGCAACTGGTCGAACCTGGTCACGCCCTGCGTGGAAGTCCGCCACCCGGGCATCTTGTGATAAATGCATTCCAGCTTGTCGTAGCCACTGGCTTGCGCGGGGATTTCCATGGTCTTTTTTCCATCGACGATGTAGCCCACGCAAACCGGAATCTCCACCAGTTCATCGAGCACATCCAGCTTGGTCACCACCAGCCAGGAGATGCCGTTAATCATGCCAGCGTAGCGCAACAGAGGCAAGTCGAGCCAGCCGGTGCGCCGCGGACGTCCCGTAACCGCGCCATACTCATTGCCGCGCTTGCGCAGCTGCTCGCCTAAGTCGCTCTTCTCCTCGCTGGGAAACGGACCTTCGCCGACTCGCGTGCAATAGGCCTTGGTCAGTCCGATCACCGAGTCGATCGCGTTGGGAGCGACGCCCGTGCCGATCGCGGCGCCTCCGGAAGTCGCGCTGGAGGAAGTCACGAAAGGATAAGTGCCGTGGTCGATGTCGAGCATCGTGCCCTGCGCGCCTTCGAACAGAATCGCTTCTCCCCCGGCCAGAGCCTGGTTCAGCAGGACTGCCGTGTCACAAACAAAGGGAGCGATCCTTTCGGCGGCCGCAGCATATTCTGAGTACATCTTGTCGGCATCGAGCGGTTCAGAGTTGAAGAGCGCGTGCGCGATCATGTTCTTCTCGCGCACCGCATTTTCGATGTGTTTCTTCAGCAATTGCAGATCGAGCAGGTCGGCTACTCGCAGGCCGCGACGCCCCATCTTGTCTTCGTATGCCGGGCCGATTCCGCGCGAGGTAGTTCCAATCTTTACGCGTCCGGGGGCGTTCTCCGCGGCCAGTTCAATCATGCGATGGTAGGGCAGAATCACCTGGGCGCGGTTCGAGACAAAGAGATTTCCGTCAACCCGCACGCCGGCATCACGCAGCGCGCCCACTTCCTTCAAAAAGGCCATGGGATCAAGAACTACGCCGTTGCCGATCACGCTGCGGCAGACCGCACGCAACACTCCGCAAGGAACCAGTTGCAGGACGAACTTCTTGCCGTTGATGATGACGGTGTGGCCGGCGTTGTGGCCGCCAGCATAGCGGGCCACAACAGAGAAATTCTCGGAGAGAACGTCGACAATCTTACCTTTGCCCTCGTCGCCCCACTGGGCACCGACAATTACCGCGGTCTTGCCTCGTTTCAAAGCCAACTCCGTCACAGGGATTTGCGCAGCTACGCCGCGCGTACGTATGAATACCCGGGGTCGCACACGCCTTGCCCCAGCAATACTTGAAAGGCTGACTGGAATGAGAGTGGAGAAGTGTGTACGGATTATCTTATCGCGCCCGCGGAGGAGATGGCAACGCAGGGCCGACGATGTCCCTTGGCGGCTCAGGTTAAGATGTGATCCATGCCCAAGTTTGAAAAACACATCTTCGTATGCGGCAACCAGCGTCCTCCTGGAAATCCGCGGGGATGCTGCGATCCCAGCGGCCAGGCGAAGCTGCAGAAACTCTTCAAGGAGAAATTGGCGGAACGAGGGCTCAAAGGCAAAGTGCGGGCCAACCAGTCGGGCTGTCTCGACCAATGCGAGCACGGCCCGAATCTCGTGGTTTACCCGGATGCTGTCTGGTACGGGCACGTCACCGAGGCCGACGTGGATGAAATCATCGAATCGCACATCATCGGCGGCAAACCCGTGCAGCGCATGATGCTGGCCGACGAGTGCCTGAACACGGCCACGTGCGAACACCGGAAGAACAGTGGCCAGTGATCGGTGGACAGTGGTCAGAAAAATCAACAACGCGATGCCGACAAGAGGACGTGCCGAGGTGGGTTCTCTGGCCACTGATCCCTGACCACTGGCCACTGTTTCTTGGTAGGCGCGGCAGGAATCGAACCTGCAACCACCGGATTAGAAATCCGGTGCTCTATCCAATTGAGCTACGCGCCCCTTAGCAAAATTTATCATAAGCTCCGGGTGGAGTATCATGCGGTGTCGCATTGACCTCTGCCGCTCCATCCCGCCTGGCTTACATCGACTGGATGCGGGGCCTGGCCTGCGTTCTGATGTTTCAAACGCATTGCTACGACTCCTGGCTCAGTCCCAGCGCGCGCCAGAGCAAGTTCTTCATGTACTCCCAATTGGGAGGAACCTTCCCAGCCCCTCTGTTTTTGTTTCTGGCAGGCATTTCGTTTGCTCTGGTGACTGAGAAGATGTGGAAGAAAAATCTTCCGGCCTCGCAGATCGCCCGCGCCACCATCCGGCGCGGCGCTGAGATCTTTGCCTTTGGCCTGCTCTTTCGGCTGCAGGAATATCTCATTGCCTGGGGCTGGGCGCCACTCAGCGACCTGCTGAGGGTGGATGTGCTCAATACTATCGGTCTTTCGATGATGCTGATGGGCGTACTTTGCTGGCTGGTGCTCTCGATTCAACGTGGGACGCAGGCCAGGATTCTTCTTGTGCTTGCCTCTGGCGGAACGGCTCTGTTGATTTCTCTGCTCACTCCGCCGTTGTGGACGACCTGGCGCCCGGACTGGCTGCCCTGGCCGCTGGAGTCCTACATCAACGGCGTACACAATCTGGGCACGCCGCAGGCATGGCTCTTCCCTATTTTTCCCTGGACGGCCTTCGCCTTCGCCGGGCTGGCCACGGGATTTCTTTTGCAGAGCCAGTGGGCGCGTCAGCGTGAAGCTCTGACTTTCTTTCTGGTGGGCGCCGCCGGCTTGGTGTTCATCGTAATCTCCCGCTGGCTGGACGCCCAGCCACGTCAGCTTTACGCAGTCTACGACTATTGGCACACCAGCCCTAGTTTCTGGTTGCTACGTGTCGGCATGCTGCTGGTGATTTTGACGGGGAGTTATGCCTGGTGCCGCTGGGGCGCGGGACAGTGGGGGTTCAGTCCGCTCATTCAACTGGGCCAGGCTTCCCTGCTGGTCTATTGGGTCCACATCGAATTCGTGTACGGACGAGTCTCCATCCTGCCCAAACATGTCCAAAGCATTCGGGGCGCGTCCTTGGGACTGCTGACCATCTGCCTCGCGATGCTTGTCCTTGCTTTCTTGCGAACGCGGATGAAGGGGCGCGGGGCGGAGATGCTAGGATGGTTTCGGCGTCCGGCCCGTGCAAACTGATGAAAACCGTTGTCATCCCGAGCGAGGCGAGGGATCTCGGTTCTTGCCTGCAGCGCGGGTATTGCCGCCGCGGGCAAACACCAAGGTCCCTCGCTTCGCTCGGGATGACACATCGGGATGGAATGCAACAGTGCAGGGTTAGCGGAACTGTTTCGCGAACTCCACGACCTCGCGCTCCGCCCAGCGGCCATCGTAGGCCGGGTCGCCGTCGCGCTCGCCGAAGAACGCGCAGTGGCCACCGTCTTCGGTTTCAATGTAGGCGATGTTGGGTTTAGAAAGCAGCTTCTGGCGCGTTTCCGGAAGAATGCGAACAAAGGGATCGTTGGCGGCGTGGATGACCAACGTGGGACGTGCGATGCGGTCGACGACATGGGCAGCGGCGGCGCGGTCGTAATAATCGTCGGCGCCCGTGAAGTCACAATAGTAAGCAGTGATGCGATCGTCGAACTCTCGCAGGGTTCTAATTCCGCGCAGGCGTGTTGGGTCGAAACTGGCTGGGAAGAACTTCACCTTGCGGCGAAACCGCCGGAACAATTGGAGCAGGAAGTAGTATTCATAAATCCGGTTGGCGCGTTCGTGAAGCGCGTCGGCCCCGGCCGCCAGGTTCACTGCCGGACAAACCGCCGCCACTCCGCGGAACTCCGCAGGACCATCGCTTCCCCACTCTCCCGCCAGCTTCAGAACCAGATTGCCGCCCATGGAAAAACCGGCGAGCACGAAACCGGAAATGCCGTCGCGCTCAACCAGGTTGCGCGCTACCGCAGCCACATCCGCGGAACGGCTTGAGTTGTAAAGCGTGGGCGCGCAATGGTCCATGCCGCCGCAGTTGCGCTGGTTCATGCGCACCACGTTCATGCCGGCCGCCAATCCGCTGCGCGCGATCCCCAGCATGTATTGCGATTCGCTCGACCCTTCGAGACCATGCACCACGATGAGCGTCAACGCGCGGCGATCGTTCTGCCAGTGACAATGGCAGAGCACGGGAATGCCAGGCTCCACTTCGATCAGACGCTGTTCGGCAGGCGGCAGGTGGATTCTGCGCGAGAGAAAAAAGGCCGCGAGCGTTTGCACGTGGCCGCCGCGCAACCAGCGATGCGGACGAAAGACAGAGGGCACGAACGCGAGCGGCTTCTCGGTCAAGCCGTCCTTGAACTCAGTTCCTGATGTTGGAGATCCCAGGCGTCACCGCCCCAGTTTGCGAAGTTCCCACAAATTGATTCTAATAGGAATAGTCCGCTGCACGGAGTGAGCCTCATGCCGATTTTTGAATACGTCTGTCAGGAATGCCAGCACGAGTTTGAAACCTTGATCTTTGGCCGCGACAAGGCCAAGTGCCCCAAATGTCAGAGCCAGAAGCTAAGCCCGCAGCTCAGTGTTTTCGCGATGTCGACCAAAGGATCGGCGGGCGCATCGGCTCCCAGGGGTGCATGCGGATCCTGTGGTGACCCTCGAGGTCCGGGCGCCTGCTCGCTCGGCGACCTCGACTAGCGCTTGACAGCCGCCTCGCCTCCGGTCACCAAACTTTCGGCACCATCTCGCCTGTGACTGTGGTTACCTTTGCTTCCCTACCCGTCCCGCCTACGATCTCCTGACCCCCTTAAAACTGAGGAGAATCGCATGGACCGTCGCCAGCAATCGCGTGTCTTTGTTGACCTTCCCGTCCAGATTTGGGGTATGGACACTTATTCCCGTCCCTTCACACAGCCGGCCAGCCTGCGGACCATCAGCGGCCGCGGAGCGACCCTGCAGTGTGTGGACGCTCACCTGAAGCCGGGGGACGTAGTCGACGTTCTGTACCAGGGCACCAAGGCGCAGTTCCGCATCGTGTGGTGCGGCAAGCCGGGGACGGAAATGGCCGGGGAAGTGGGAGTGGAGAATCTTTCCGCCGACACTAGGCTTTGGGATGTCGATCCGCTGCGCTGTGCTGCGGCGGCGGGGCAGGGGTAGATAGACCTCGTTTTTCGGAAGGATGGTTGGTTCTTTCGTGGTGAAGTAACAAGTGGGGAGGGCGGGGGGAGGGCTGTGACCCGCATCACACGGGCCCATCCGCAGTATGCTGCGGGACAGTTGCGAAGGCAAGCGGAAAGCCAAGACGAAGCTCGAATTCTGGACAGAGTTGCAGGAACTTTCACACTTCCTGCTTCTAAATCGAGGAAAGGTCGCAAGTTCTGTCATCCCATCTGGCCTGACGTGCTCTCCACGAAGCGGCACTAGGTCGGCCGAGTCCGGCACCAGGGTTCTCTCGGAATTACCTCCACAAGTAATGTCACGCTGTAAACTCACGAGAGATGCAGGTAAAGATCCTTGGCTCCGCAGCCGGAGGCGCGTTTCCGCAGTGGAATTGCGCTTGCGCGAACTGTCGCGCCGTAAGAGCAGGCACGTTTCAAGGCAAGCCGCGCACGCAGACGCAGGTTGCGATCACCGAAGATGGCCGCTCGTGGTTTCTCTTGGGTGCGTCTCCGGACTTGCGCGCGCAAATTGAGACCACACCTGAGTTGCATCCGCGCGATGGCATACGCCAGTCGCCGATCGCCGGCGTAGTTCTTGCGAATGCCGATCTCGACCACGTCCTCGGACTGCTCCTGCTGCGCGAATTGCAGCCGCTGCGCGTCCATGCCACCGCTTCCGTCCGGCGCATTCTCTGCGAGGGCAACTCCATGTTCGGCATGCTGCATCGCATCCCGAACCAAACCGTGTGGACCGACTTTGAATCCGGCAGTGAGTTCCATCTCTGCAACGCTCAAGGGGAGGACTCCGGCATCCGTTGCCGGGCGTGGTCGTTGAGCACGCATTATCCCGCCTACGTCACGGCAGACCGGCAATCGCAACTCGCGCCCGGCGAAGCCTCGCTGGGGTTCATCATCACCTCGCCGTCGGGTTCCCGGCTGGCGTATATGCCGGCCGTTCCACAAGTCGACGACGCACTGCTTGAACAAATCGACACTTGCGACATCCTTCTCTTCGATGGCACGTTCTGGAGCGACGACGAACTGATCCGCGTGCAGGGCAGCGGACAAACCGCGCGGCAGATGGGCCACGTTCCGGTGGAAAGCACATTAAGCAAGTTGGCGAAGGTGCGCTGCTTGCGTAAAATATTCCTACACATCAACAACACCAATCCCATGCTGGACGAGGCGAGCGCCGAACATCGCCGGGTGCGGGATGCAGGCTGGGAAATCGCGGAGGATGGATGGCAGTTCAACCTGTAGAAACCGAAACCGCATCGCAAGCCCGCCTGCTCTCGCTCGAGGAGTTGCGCGCTCAACTACAGGCCACGGGCGAGGAACGATACCATCACAAGCATCCTTTCCATCTGTTGATGCACGAGGGCAAGCTCAGCCGCGGGCAATTGCAGGCCTGGGCGCTGAACCGCTACTACTATCAGAGCATCATCCCGATCAAAGATTCGATCATCCTTTCGCGGGGCCCCGACCCGGTGTTTCGCCGCGCGTGGAGGAAGCGCGTGGTCGACCATGATGGCGACGCCACCAGCGAGGGCGGCATCAAGCGCTGGATAAAACTGGCGGAGGCCACGGGCTTGAATCCAGAAACGGTTCGCGCCGGCAAAGGCATTCTTCCAGCCACACGCTTCGCGGTCAATGAATACCTGAACATCGTTCGCAGCCGGACTTTGCTCGAGGCGGTCGCTTCCTCGCTGACGGAATTGTTTTCCCCCAAGCTGATTACTTTGCGCGTGGACAAATTGCGCCAGCATTATCCCTGGCTGGCGGGAGGTCTGGATTATTTCGAGGCCAGACTTTATCAGGCGCCGGAGGATTCGCAGTTTGCGGTGAACTACGTCTTCGACAACGCGAAGACGCGCGCCGAGCAAGAGTTGGCGCTGCAAGCCTTGCGCGACAAGTGCGACATTCTATGGGCGCAGCTCGACGCGCTCTACTTCGCCTACGTGCAGCCGGGATGGCCGCCGCCCGGCGCGTTCCGCATCGAGGGAAGCTAGCGTGGCGCCTCCCGAGGATTCCAGCCAGCCGCGCCTGGCAGCCGGTTGCCGCTGGGGCGGCACGGAAGAGGCGAGGGTGATCCTGTTTCCCGAAGGGGCCATCAAGCTGCAAGGCACGGGCCGGCAAGTGCTCGAGCGCTGCGACGGTCAACGAACCTTCGGGCAGATCATCGCAGAATTGCAGGCTCAGTTCGGCGACGCAGATCCCGCGAAGATCCGCGCCGACATCAGCCAGTTTCTGGAGCAGCTGCGGCATAAGCGGATTGTGGACTACTAGTCATTCTTTTTTTCTGCAGCACGATTCACCGGCAGCACTGATGATTCCCAACCCGCTGGCCCTCATCGCCGAGATTACGCACCTCTGCCCGCTGCACTGCGTCTATTGCTCAAATCCGCTGGAGCTGGCTGCGGTGAGCTCAGAGCTTTCCACAGAGGAATGGATCGACACTTTCCAGCAGGCGGGGAAGCTGGGGATGCTGCACGCGCACTTCACCGGCGGAGAGCCGCTGGCGCGTCCCGATCTGACGGAGCTCGTAGCCGGTGCGCGAGCCGCGGGCCTCTACACAAACTTGATTACGTCAGGAATCGGGCTTGCCGAAGTACGACTTCAGGCGCTGGTCGACGCCGGGCTCGATCACATTCAGATCAGCTTCCAGGATTCGCGCGAGGAAGCAGCGAATTGGATTGCGGGAGCCAAAGCGCACGCGCACAAGATTGAATTGTCGCGCATCATCCGCCGGTACAAAATTGCGTTCACCGTAAATCTGGTGGTGCACCGGCAGAACATCGATCACCTCGAGGAGATGATCTCGTTCATCGAGCAGCTCGCGCCCGAGCGCATGGAGATCGCCCACACGCAGTATTACGGCTGGGCGTTGCAGAACCGGGCGGCGCTATTGCCCACGCGGACACAAGTTGAAAAGGCCACAGAAGCCGTGGCGGCCGCGGAGAAACGACTCGCCGGGCGCATCCGCATTGATTCGGTCGTGCCCGATTACCACGCGCGCTTTCCCAAGGCCTGCATGGGCGGGTGGGGACGTAGATTGATGCTCATCAATCCTGCAGGCAAGGTTCTTCCCTGTCACGCCGCGGAAGTCATCCCCGGACTCGAGTTCGAGAATGTTCGTGAGCGCACACTGGAGTCCATCTGGCAGCAGTCTTCGTCGTTCCAGCGATTTCGTGGCGAGCTGTGGATGCCGGAACCATGCCGCACTTGCGACCAGCGCGCGCAAGACTTTGGCGGATGCCGCTGCCAGGCCCTGCTGCTTACCGGCAATGCGGCGGCCACGGATCCAGCCTGCTCGCTGGCGCCCGCACACCACATCGTGGAGACTGCGCTGGCCGAGGCCAATTCCAGCGCCGCGGTTTCACAGCCGATCCCGGCAGCGTCTTTCGTGCAGTTGCAACAGAGGGCGGGCAACCTCTGGAGCTACAGAACCAACCCCGAGTAGCCGGTCCCAGCTCCCTACCAGCGCAAGCCGAGAGTGATGGGGCGAAAGTCGGTGGTGGTGTAGTAGCCGGATCCGTGCATAAAACGGTATTCCAGATAAACTTCGACTCCGCTCGGCATCTTGCGCGCGACCCCTCCACCAAAGTTGTACCCGTATTGGTTCTGGCTTTCCCTGGCAAAGCTACCGCTGAGAGGAATGCTCGCATTCGCGCACGTAGTCCACCAGGTCCAGAACGGAGTACATTGCGAGCCGGGGACGGTAGTGTCCGAATTCAGGCTGCCATAGCGGTGGTAGTACCCATAGCCGAATAGGACATATCCGCTGTAAAGCTTGGTCACAGGAATGTTGACGATGGGGTCAATCGTGGCAGCAAAGACGTGGCTGGTGGCGCTGCCCGCCTGGGCGAGATCCAGTGAAGATTGGCGCAGCGGCAGATTATCCCAGAAAAAGTCGGCGCGCAGCCCCAAATACCTGTTCGCATTGCGAGCCACACCGGCTGTGGCCCCAGCGCCTCCTCCTCGCACAAAGGTTTTCGTCGCACCGCTGTCCACATTGACGCCAGCGCCAGCGTTGAAGGTCCAGTTTTTGTAGTTGCGTGGTTTCTGCCGCCGCGAAATCGATCCCTCGTCCGCGGGTTCCTGGCCGGTGTCAGGCTGCTGTGCGGTGGAAGCGGGTGTCGCGGGTTGTTGCGCAGCGGGAGCCGGGGGAGGCGCTTGCCCGGCAGGCGTTGCCTGGGCGAATCCTTGCGCTCCCCACAAGGCGGTCAGAACCAGCAGCGCCAGCGCACTGGCAGTCGCGAACTTTCCAATCATCCATTCTCCTCCCCTAACCGGGCGTGGTGGCGGACCGTAGCGCTCGGCATGAAGAGGCGAGAGGCGCCGTTGATAAAGGTTCCGCGTGATTCCTCGCGAGCAGGCAACTGTACCTGGTTGCGGTGGGATCGCATTATCTTACCAACTTTGATGCTGACTCTGCCTGGAGAGCCGCCTGGGCGTTGTGCAGCGCCCTTCTTCACATTCTCGCAATCCCTCTGCCCCGCTATCCGCCTCGACTTCGGAGAGGCTCGTATGTCCACGTATGATAAAAATGAGTTTCGAGTCTCGATAACAGACATGCGAAAGACTCCGCCACATTCGGCGCCGGACTCGGCTTCCACTTCTGAGAATCGCCCCTTTGCGCGCCCTGTTGCCCTGGTGGGCTTCGGCACCGTAGGGCGCGCCGTAGCCAAGATTCTGTGCGAGCGCACGGATGGATCGCTCCGCTTGACGCACATCTGCAACCGCAACGTCGAGCGCAAGAAGCAGCTCTGGGTGCCGAGTGACGTAATCTGGACAGAAGACTTCCACACGATTCTCGCCTCCGATGCCGACATCGTCATTGAGCTGATCGGCGGCCTGCACCCCGCAGAGGATCTTGTCCGCGGCGCCCTGACCGCAGGCAAGTCGGTGGTGACGGCCAACAAGCAGCTCATCGCGCGGCATGGTCCGGACTTACTGCAGCTCGCGAGTGCGAACGGCTGCCAGCTTGAGTTTGGCGCGTCCGTCGCGGGCGGCGTGCCGGTTCTCCCCGCACTGCGGACCGGGCTCTGCGGAGATCGCCTGCACGGCATCGCGGGCATTCTGAATGGCACCTGCAACTACATTCTCAGCCGCCTGGAGAGCGATCGCATTCCCTTCAGCGAGGCGCTCGAAGAGGCGCAGGCCCGCGGATATGCCGAAGCCGACGCCAGCGAGGATCTGGACGGCGGCGACGCACGCGCCAAGCTTTCCATCCTCGCCCTGGCCGGGCTGCAAGTCCGCGTTTCTCCAGCAGACATTCGTGCCCGCACCATCCGTACCATCGATGCGGTGGATTTCGACTATGCCGCCGAACTGGGCTGCACCATCCGTCAAATTTCACGCGCCGATTTGAAAGGGACTACTCTGTTCGCCGAGGTTGGCCCCAGCCTGGTTCCCGCAGCGTCACCTTTTGGACGCGTGCAGAGGAACCTGAATCTGGTTTTGACTTCGGGAGAATACGGCGGCGACATGGCGTTCCTGGGCGCGGGCGCGGGGGGAGATCCCACGGCCGTTGCGGTGGTGTCAGACTTGATGGCCGTGGCGGAAAGTTTCGCGGCCGGGCCGCGGCCGCAACGCGCGCTGCAATTCGCTTCTCCTAAGGTTAGCTGCGACTTCGAAACGCCCTGGTATTTGCGTTTGGTGGTGAAAGATCAGCCGGGGATTATCGCGGGGCTGGCCGCGATCCTGTCAAAACATCAGTTGAACATTGATGCTGTGCTGCAAAAGCCGGGCTTCGACAAAAATGCTCTGCCCTTCGTGATCACGCTCGAGCCCTGCCGCGACGCGCAGCTACACCCCGCGCTTCAGGAAATGTCCGCGCTGCCGTTCGCGCTGCGACCATGCCTTTGCCTGCCGATCCTGCGGTGACGGGGCAACCGCTAATCGCAGAGGTCGCCGAGAAAAGCGCGCGGAGAAACCCTCTACTTCCAGAAAGGATTCTTCAGCCCCGCCGGCTTGAGGGCGTTGTCCATTTTCGCCTCGGCGCCGGAGTCGTCCGATATTTTTTCGTCAATCAATCGGGACGACGGCGCGTTAAGCGGCTCTGCCGGTTTGGATGGCGTTGCATTAGTAGGGCATTCTGAGTTCATTGCCTAACCTCCACTGCTTTATGATCTAGCTTCATTGGAACACAGACAGCGAGCCGCAGGAGGCAAAATCTCGATGCGTTGTATCGAAAAATCAGCAGATGGGAATTTCCTCTTCTTGGCTGGTTTTGGACGCCTCGGCAAAACTGCTACGATGTCGAGTTCCGGACCTCGTTTAGGCATTTATAGGTTCAGTCCCAAGGACGATCTCTCATGAAATACCGCAAGCTGGGGCGCACCGGTTTCGACGTCAGCGACATCGCCTATGGACTGTGGGGGATGAGCGGCTGGAGCGGCTCAGACGATCAGCAGTCGCTCGATTCCCTGCAACTCTCTGTCGACTCGGGCTGCAACTTTTTCGACACCGCATGGGCCTACGGCGACGGCAAGAGTGACGGTTTGCTCGGCGAAACCATGGCGCGCAATCCGAAGAAGCGCCTGTATGCGGCGTCGAAAATTCCTCCAGCCAACGGACAATGGCCCGCGCTTCCGAAATATAAGTACCGCGACGTATTTTCCGCCGACCACGTGCTCAAGTACGCCGACGCGATCCGCAAGAAGCTACGCACCGATTCGATCGACCTGCTACAGTTTCACGTGTGGGATGACAGTTGGACGGACAATCCCGAATTCCGCTCCACGGTCGAGAAATTGAAGGATGGCGGCTGGATTCGCCACTTCGGTCTCAGCCTGAACCGCTGGGAACCGGAAAATGGCATCAAGGCGCTGCACACCGGCCTGGTCGACGTGGTGCAGGTGATCTATAACATTTTCGACCAGGCGCCGGAGGACAAACTGTTGCCCCTATGCCAGGAGTTGAATGTTGGTGTGATCGCGCGTGTGCCGCTCGATGAAGGCAGCCTCGGCGGCAAGATGACGCTCGAAACGCGCTTCCCGAAAAACGATTGGCGCTCCGGATACTTTGGGCCGGAAAATCTTGCAAACACGATTCAGCGGGTCGACAAGCTCAAGAAAATCCTGCCTGCCGGCATGACGCTGCCGGAAATGTCGCTGCGCTTCATCCTGTCGCACCCGGCGGTGAGCACGACGATCGTCGGCATGCGCAGCCTGGAACATGTGCGGCAGAACATCGCCGCCAGTGACGCCGGTACGCTCGACTCGGGCTTGCTCGCCGAGTTGAAGAAACATCGGTGGGACCGAAAGCCGCAGCGCTGGTCGGACTAACCTCGCCGGCAAAACGTCCTTATCCCTACGATCTCTGGTAGTACCTCGCTCCGCAGGCTAGCCTCGCTACAGGCCCAGAACATGAAGCGGAATTCGCGCCGGACTACGTCTGTCCTATTGCTTTTCGTCATCCTGCTAGCGGCAACCCTCCGCGCCCAAAATCCGCGCGGATCGCTGCGCGGCACGGTGCAGGACGCAACCGGCGCCCGCATTCCCTTGGCCAAGATCGTAGCGCAATTGTTGGGATCGTCGGTACGGCGCGAGGCCACCAGCGAGGACCGCGGCGAGTTTCGCCTGGACGACCTTCTGCCCGGCAACTACCGCATCACCGTCGATGCCGCGGGCTTCGCACCGGCGCAGGCCGATGTCGTAATCGCCGTCACCACCGTGCGCGACATCACGGTCACCATGAAACCTGCCGCGCCCTCGCAGACCGTAAAGGTGCGAGGGAGTTCTTCCTCGATTACAGCCGAAACCATTGATACGTCGAGCGCGGTGCGCGGAGGCATAGTGGGCAGCCAGGACTTGGAGACTCTGCCGCTCCCGGCACGAAGTTTCGCGAACATTGCCTATCTCGTGCCCGGAACCGAGCCCGTCGAGCCTTCCGACCCCACGAAGGCGCGCATCACCGCAGTCTCGACCGGCGGAAGCTCCGGCTTGAACAACGAACTCTCGGTCGATGGCGCCGAAAACTCCGACGACTGGATCGGTGGCTTCCTGCAAAACTTCTCGCCCGATGGGGTTCAGGAATTTGCCGTGCGCACGTCGAACGAAGAGGCCGACACGGGTTGGACCACGGCCGGATCGGTCGTGATTACCACCAAGCACGGGACCAACGAATGGCACGGGAGCGGGGCTTTCTATGACCGCCGGGCGGCACTGAACGCGCGCTTCCCCATCGAGAATCCGGCGCCGAATCCGAAACAGCCGTTCTCCCGCCAGAACTATGTTGGAACCTTCGGCGGTCCTGTCGCGAAAGACAAAGTGTGGTTCTTTACTTCGTTTGAGAACGTGCATGAAAACGCGAGCATCGCCTACAGCCCGGCCAGCACAGCGCAATTTGATGCGCTGGCGCAATTGGCGTCGGAGGGATTGGTCACCGGCATTCCGTCGATTCCCGTGCCCGCCACGGTTCCAGTTCCCTTTCGCGATTACCTCAGTTCGCTGCGCCTGGACTGGGCACAATCGCCGAAATCGACCTGGTTCTTACGCACATCGCAAGACAGCTATCTCACGCATAACGCCCTGGTGCAGCAGGCCACGCTGCCCTCGACTGGTCTGATCACGCACAACAATTACTGGAATGTGGCGCTCAGCAATAGTTATACCTTCAATTCAAATTGGCTGGGCAACCTGGTTCTCGATGCCAGCTTGTTGCATCTGACGCAGACGCGGAATTCGGACCTCGGATTCGCCATACAGTTTCCCTTTAGCGTGACGGCGCTGACCGTCTCCGGCTTCGAGACCTTCGGCGACAATCAATTTGCCACTCCGATCACCCTTTTCCCCGACCTGCGCAATCAAGACAAATACCAGTTCCGCTACGACCTGAGCCACGTTGTGCGTGACCATGCGTTCAAGTTTGGAGTCGACGTCATTCACGAACCGGTGCTCAGCGGCGCGTTCGCGGCGACGGCCGAGCAGTTCACCACCTATCCCTCCAGCCCGGATTGCTACATCAATCCGCCCGGCGCCGATTGCGGCGGCATCACCACTGCCTTGCCGTTTTATTACACTCCGCCTACCGCGCAATGTAATCCTCCTCCGGATCCGAGCACGGGCATCAGTTGCACGTTCACTCCCGCTGGTGACGGCAGCTTTTCGCAGAATGTTCAGCGTCTCGGACTCTACGCCGAGGATTCCTGGCGCGTCTCACACCAGCTCACCGTCAACTACGGCTTGCGTTATCAGGCGACGTGGGGACTGTTCACAGGTTCGGGCCGCAGCGAGGCGGAGAACGCCGCGTACGTGACACTGCGTGCGCTGCAGATTCCGATTGTGCCCAGCTTACCGAGTGACTATCGCAAGCAAATCGCACCTCGGCTCGGGGTCGCCTACTCTCCGGGCAGCAGCGGCAAGACGGTAATTCGCGCCGGCTTCGGCCTCTACTACGACGATCTGGCGCAGAATGGATGGGCAACTGCGTTTCAGGGCGTCAACAACTCGAACTTCACCACGGGGCCGTGCAGCTTTAGCGGAGGGACGCTCTCCGGCGCGGGCTGCCTGATGGGCGGCGCAGGCGCCTCGGGCAATCTGATCGGCTCCCCCTACAAAACTCCGTACGCCATCCACACAACCGGAGGCGTTCAGCACGCCTTCAACGAGCATTGGCTCATGAGCGCCGACTATATACACGAACAGGGCAATCACGGATACCGCGGCTTTCCCTACAAGAGCGGCGTCAATCTATTCACTCCGCTGTTTCCCGCCTCCGACTTGACGGACCAGACCGCCCTGGTGCCCAACGTGAATGTATTCGAGTCGGACAACCGTTCCAGCTACAACGGGCTGATGTTGCACGTGCAAGGCAACATGCGTCGCTTCAATCTGGTGGCGAACTATACGCTCTCCAAGGCGCAGACCTGGGGATGCCTGCTGGGCGAACTCTTCGACTATGTCGATGGCGTCTGCCAGGTACCGAGCGGATTTAATTATCCGAATGCCGGACAGCTTGATGCTTTCGGGCCCGGCGACTACGGTCCATCCGGCGAAGACGTGCGTCACCGCTTCGTGCTGGCGGGAACGGTGCACCTCCCCGGCGGCTTCGAACTAAGCACGGTGAACCAGTTCGAGAGCGCGCGCCCCATCACCATCACCACCGCCGACAACAGCGGGCGAGTTTCAATCTCTTTGAATAACGGTCCGGACATCTATACCAGTCTCGACGAATTCCGAGGCACGCCCTACTTCCAGTCGGACCTGCGCGTGACGCGGCCGTTCAACATCAATGAACGCTGGCGAGTCGATCCTTTCATCGAATTCTTCAACCTCTTCAACCGCAACAATCCCGGCGCGAACTTCGCCGTGAACATCGCCCAGATTCCGGGAGCGCAATTTGATGCGAATGGCGCGGTCAACGGAATTTGTAATCCAAACTGCGTGCCCCTCACCAGCCTGAAGCAGCTTGAGATACCCGAGGGCGCTCTGGGAGATTTCTTTGGCCCCGGCACCACAGTGGGCATCCCGTTCGCGGCACAGTTGGGGGTGCGGGTGAGATTCTGAGCGCTCGACCTACGTCCCGTGACCCAGGTCACGGACGCTCCCTTGTTTAGCAGCTACATTAGCTTCGCAGTCCTTCCGCGGCCGTAATTACCAGCCCTCTCCGGAGGTCCGCTATGTCCTACGCGATTCCGGCTCCTGTGCTCAGCCCCGACAGCAGCGAGATCCACTGGCATGCCCTCTATCTGACTGCCGCCATCGCAGCGCTGATCACGGTCGCGCTGTTCCTCTTTCAAATCCTCGCCTTTTTCATCTGGCCGCCGCCTGCCACCGTGGCAGGACATTTCGCGCTGCTGCAATCACGCCCAATCGTGGGATTGATCTGTCTGGATTTCCTGATCATCGTGGACGAGGTTCTTGCTATCCCGCTTTTTCTTGCGCTCTACGTCAGCTTGCGGCGCGTGCACGAATCGCTGATGCTTGATCGCCACCGCCCTCTCGGCGGCGTCCGTCGTCTGCTTCCTTATCGCTACGCCTGCCCTGAACATGCTGTACCTCAGCCAGCAATATGCCACGGCCGCCACCGCTGTGGAACGCGAAGGGCTTCTTGCTGCCGGTCATGCTGTGCTGTCGTCCTGGCTGGGAACTCCGTTTCAGGTGGGCAATGTGGTCGGATCAATTGGTATGGTGCTCATCGGGTGGGTGATGCTGCGCAGCTACGCATTCGGTAAAGCGGCAGGGTATGTCGGGATCGTATCGGGAGTCGTTGGGTTGGGGATGTACGTGCCCAAGGTCGGCGTCTACATTTCCATCCTGTCGGTCGTGGGCATGCAGGTCTGGTATGTGATGATCGCTCTGACGCTGTTGCGCCTATGCCGCGCGCCGAGCGCGCAACAATGCTGAGAAGCGCAGCAAGGATCACGCAGCCTAGTTCAGACCGCTATTCGCAAGATCCAGCACCGCGAGTGCGAAGCGCGGGACGGCCACTGAAAGAGTGAAAGAAGATTTCGAATTGCTGTGCCGCCTGCCGGTCGTAACGGGGCCGTAAAACCTCGTAAGTCAATTCGCCTTCGTTGCGAATCACTTCCTGTAGGGTAAGGGCATGAGCATACAACTGCTGGGAAAAGTGCAGGAGTTTTTCCATATCCATGCCCTTGGACGCTCGCTTTCTGGCAGCTTTTCCGCTCCCGGAAATATGGTGGCGGAAGGTCGAACGCGGGCTGGTACGTCGTCCGGATTTCATACATGCCCCCTCTCGTGGGCTGGGCTCCCGGGAGTCTTGAGAACCCACGGGGGATGAATCCAAGCTAACGGCTCGCGGAGGATCAGTCCAACGCATAATTTGGGTTGTTTGCATCGGAACTACTGTGGAATAGGTGGTTGGCGGGTAGGGTCTGCGATGGTTTCTAGCGAACCAGCCACTCGGTAGCGGCGTGCACCCGAACCAGTAGTTCGTTATAGGTCACAGCCAGCGTGACCACCGCGGCAGCCGCGGCGCAGAGTGCGTATCCCAGCGAATACTGTTTGGCGGCGCTTGGCCGTCGATCCGTCCATCTAATCAAACGTTCCACCCGGGCATTCACGCACTCCGCCGGGCTGTGGATCAAAGCGGTCGTCAGCTCGGCGGGCGCCTCTAGCGGGGCTAGCCGCGAAAGCTTGATCACCGCAGCGGCCAGATCCAGGGCTTCGGATGCACTGGAGACCGCGGCATCATCGGCCGCCATTTCGGTTGCTTCGCGCCACGCGCTCTCCAGTTCCGTCATTCCCGGAAATGCCACCAGCCGCAAAACCAGCTTTCTCAGGTTGTCATAGCGCCGTACGTGAACCACCTCATGCCGCAGAGCGCTCTGCAATTCCCGCCCAGTCAGGACGAATTCGGCCGCTGCGGAAAGCCACACGCGAGGCCGGAAAATGCCCGCGGCTGTGAGTGGCGGCGCTGCGGCGGAACGCAGCACGGGGACCGCGTCCTTGGAATCGGAAGGACTGGAACCGACCACGCACGATTCCCCCGACCAACGCTCCATGGTTCGCGAAGCCCTCACCAACGCTGCCGCTGCCTTCCACATTCCCACCAGCACTACAGCCATCCCGAAGAAGCCCAGCAGCATGGGCACCGCGCCCATGGGTTCGTCCACGGAGCGGGGTTCGAGCAGGAGGAAGGAAGGTACGGCGAGAGCAAGGGTCACTAAGGTGGCTGCCACGAACGGCAGCAAGCGCAAAGCGAAGAGCAGATCGGCGCATCGCCTTGCCGAATGCCGTTCGCCGTAAGACCATACCCTCCGCCACACCATGCAAACGGCGAACGATAGGGCGCTGTACAGCAGCACGAAGATGGAGAAGGAAACCGCGACGCCGCGCACCGCGAACATCACTCTGTCTCCTTGTGACCCAGCTCGCGGCGCTTGCGTTCCACCAGTTTCCGCAGGTCGTCGAGCAACTGCGCGTCCCGTTCACCCAGAATTTCCACTAGGAAGGAAAGCGGCAAAGTCGAGGCCGGACTCGCATCCAGCAGTTGGCGAAAGGCGTGGCCGGCCGCCTCGCGGTGCATCTCCTCACGGCTGAGCCGCGGGGCGTAGCGGAATGCCCTGCCTTCCTCCGCTCGCGTCAGCAGGCCCTTCTTGAACAGCCGGTCCAGCGTGGTCATCACGGTGGTATAGGCCAGGTCCGGACAGCCGTCTTCCAGGAGTTCGCGGACGGTGGCGCTGCCCCTCGTCCATAACCCATCGAGCAACCGCTGTTCCAGTGGCCCTAGCGGCCGCGAAGAGCTTCGAAATGGATGGAAAATCCGGTTCATGCGCCAGTTCACTGACCTGCGCATTTTACCTTGAGTGGGGAATCCGTGCCAGAAGCCTTTCTTCCACACGCCCGCCTGCCGCGTTGATGCGCGGCATTCTTCGGCGCCGTTCGGATCATCGAACTTTGAGGGGGCTCAACAGAGAGAATCTGGGGTGGGAAACGGGAATCGAACCCGCAACCGTCGGAGCCACAGTCCGGTGCTCTGCCAGTTGAGCTATTCCCACCGCCGCATTTGATTATAGCAACTGCGCTTCGTCGATGTCAGAAATGCGTGAGCGCCAAATCAAAGCATGCGCCCATGAGAGGGATTACTCCTCAGGCAGGAATCGATTCCACAAAGAACTCAGCACGTGAGTCAGGCTGGAAAATGATAGGCAGAAGAAAGCAAACGAGACACTGTCGAGAATTCCAGAGAGAAACACGGAAACACGGGATAGTAGCGGCGCGCGCTCGGGCTGCGTTGCGGGATTGCCGAAGTCTTCGTTCACAGGTCCCGGGGAGGGTTTTGTCTTTAATCACGAAGTCATCTCAGCTGCGCCTGCGGGGGTGTGGCAGGAAGTCATCCCCGGCCGACGCCGACGTATTCGAATCCCATGGCGCGCAGCCGCGTCGAATCCAGCAGGTTCTTGGTGTCCACGATGACGGGTTTCTTGAGCAGGTGCTTGATCCGGTCAAAGTCGAGCGCTCGGAACTCGGGCCAGCCTGTACCCACCACCAGGGCGTCCATGCCCTCCGCGGCGGCATATGCCGACTCGCAATAGCGCACCGAACCATTGAGCCGAGTCTTGGCCTCGGAAAGGGCAACCGGGTCATAAGCCCGCACCCGCGCCCCTTTGGCCACAAGAGTTTCGGCCAAGCGCACCGCCGATGAGCCCGCCACCGAATTCGTATTCGGCTTGAAGGCGAGACCGAGAATTCCCACGTCCTTGTTCTCGACCGAATTCAAGGCCGAGGCAATTTTGTCGACCAGCCGGTCAGCGAGCATATGGTTGACGTCGCGCGCCGCGCTCAGCACTTTCAGCGGAACCCCGTTGGACAGGGCCAACTGCGCCAGCGAATCCATGTCCGACTCGGCAAACACGCCGCCCATGCCGGCTCCCGGCTGCAGGCAGCGGGGAGCAATCTTTTTGTCGAGGCCGAGCGCCAGGGCCAGGCTGACCGCGTCCGCGCCCACGCGCTCGCACAGCGCCGCTACCTCGTTAATGAAGGAAATCTTCGTTGCCACGAACGCCGTCGCCGACTCGCGCACCAGTTCGGCCGTAGACTGGTTGGTCACAATCACCGGCACTCCCCGCATCACCAGCGGATGAAAGATCTGCTTGAGAATCTGTACCGCTTCGTTGGAGGTCGAGCCCAGAATCAGCCGGTCCGGCCAGTTGAAGTCTTCCACGGCGCAGCCGTCGGTGAAGAACATGGGCTGCGAGACGATGGTCCCATGCACGCCCGCATCCTTCAGGGATTTCTCCAGCGCCGTGGCTGTGCCCACCGACACCGGAGTCACTATGGTCAGAATGGGAGGCTTGGTGGCCAGCCGCGCGATGCGCATCACCACGTCGGCGAGATTGTCGGCTCCATCTTCCGCCAGAAAAATGACCTGGGTCTTGCGCGCAAACGATTCGATGTCGGTGGAGTACGCCAGGCGCCCAGCCCGCACGTTGCGCCGGATGATCTCTTTCAGGTTCTTCTCGTGGAACGGGATATTGCCTTGAGCCATCTCGACCATGCGCGTCCGGTCGGGATGGCAGCAGGAAACCGGAGTGCCAAAATCTGCCAGACAGGCCGAAATCACTGTTCCCAGGTACCCCGAACCGTAGACCCCGATCTGCATGTCTGCCCTCCGGCCTGGCTGAAACTCACGCTTGAAGCGGCTTCCGGCGCGGGATTTCAACCCATTCCCTGTCTTTTGTTTACAGCGCCGCGAGGGGCTTCGCAACGCACGGGAGGGAAATGTACCAGAGGCCATGCAGTCCCCGGCGGGGGTAACGTAATGCAGGGTAATCAGGTGGTGGTTACCGCGAAAACGAACCGAATCGTTTTCGAAGTTTTCCTCCGCGGCTGTTCTCCGCGACCTCCGCGATTCAAGCGGCTCTGGTTGCGGAAGTCTCAAAACCCTAAAACGCAGAGATTACCTGAGAGCAAACACGCGGAGTGCGCGGAGTTGCCAAATCGTGTGTGAGGGCCAGCCACTCTTACGGTGAAACCAGGCTGCCGCCGAGCGGGACTGGGGCCAGGTCAACCCAGTGATTGGGCGCGTCTTCTCGCACAAAGGTGAGGCGGTCGAGCAGGATGCACCGGCTTCCCGCATACTTCCGCCAATGTTTGCGGGCCACCTCCAAAGCTTGTTCCGCCGCTGGTTCGGTAGCCATCTTCACGATGGTGAGGTGAGGGATATATCGCCACTCTTCAGCAAACGCCAAGGTCTGTTGGTTGAGCTGGTCGTGCAACTCCTGCAGACGCGACGCGCCATAAGTCACACGAATGTAAACCGTGGGCGTGGTGGGGATAAAAGTTTGCACGTCGCCCAGCGTGACTTCGAAGGGCTCGGCCTGACCGCAGATTCCTGCCAACATCTGCAACGCGGCGACTTCCGTACCCTGCAGAAGCCGCGGCGGAAGCAGGGTGATGTGGGCCGCCAGGTGAGGCAAGTCGGGATGCAGTTCCCGCCGGAGATTCTTCACGAACTCTCCCACTGGACTGTTCACGTACGCCACTAACGCATACCGCAGGTTCTGCATGGCAGAGAAAAATTATAGCGCGTTCCGTCGTTTATAATTGGAAGAGTCGTCGATTCAGGAACTTCGTTGATCATGTCGGGGCGTAGCGCAGCCTGGTAGCGCACCTGCCTTGGGCGCAGGGGGTCCGCGGTTCAAATCCGCGCGCCCCGACCAAATCAATCTTTCCTAAACGCTGCTTGCAAGGTCTTGCGGGTGCGTTCAATCCTGCGCCTCCGGGAGCTGGGCACAACAATATGATGGAAGTCGGAGGGCAGTTGCTGGAAAACAACATCGGCGCCTTCAGACCTTACCCTGAGCCTCCCGCATCGCCCTTCCTCAGTTTGGTCGGGAGTTGGAACCCTGAAGGTTTCAGGGCACGATGACTGCAGCTCCGTCGATCGCATCATTCTTGACGGCAGCCAGCGCCTCGTTAGCCCGTTGCAGGGAGAACACCGTGACTTTGGGCCGCAGCCGGATGTCGGCGGCAACCTTCAGGAAATCGCGCGCGTCGGCTCGCGTCATATTCGCCACGCTGCGGATTTGACGCTCGCCCCAGAGCAGCCGGTCGTAATCGAACTCAGGAATTCGATCCAGGTGGATGGCGTTGATGGCGACGATGCCTCCCTTTCGCAGGCTCGACAGCGCGGCGATCACTACGTCTCCGCTGGGCGCAAAAGTTACGGCGCGGTCGAGTTCGACGGGCGGCTTGTCCGTTTCCGCGCCTACCCACGCTGCGCCCAAAGAAGCGGCCAGCTGACGATGCGAAGCACCGCGGGTCGAGACATATACCTCACAGTTCCATGAGCGCAGCACCGCGATTGCCAGATGCGCGGATGCGCCGAACCCAAAGAGTCCGACCCGGTCACCCGGTTCAACACCCGCCACGCGCAGGCTGCGGAAGCCAATGATGCCGGCGCACAGAAGAGGCGCGGCGTGCAGGTCGTCCAACTCCGGGGGGAGTTTATAGACGAAGTCGCTGCGCGCGGCGGCATACTCCGCATAGCCGCCGTTGACGGTGTATCCGGTAAAGACCGGGGCGTCGCAGAGATTTTCGAGTCCGCGCTGGCAATACGGGCAGTCTCCGTCGACTCCGCCCATCCAGGAAACGCCGACACGGGTGCCGAGCGGCAACGCGGCGGTAGCGCCGCCGACAATATCTCCTACGATTTGGTGCCCGGGAATGAGCGCGTCTTTTCGTGGCGGCAACTCGCCCTCTACGATGTGGAGATCAGTACGGCAGACGCCGCAGGCGCGGACCCGAAGCAGGACTTGGCCGGCCGCGAGCTTAGGCTTGGGAGTCTCTTCGATGCAAAGAGGTTGCTTTGGCGTTCTGAGGAGGGCAGCTTTCACGGCCAAGGCTCCCGCATAACACAAGACTAAAACATCTTCTGCGGATCACGAATGGCTTCGGCGACATCATTCAGGAACAGCGCCGCGCGGGCGCCGTCGGCGGCGCGGTGATCGCTGGAAAGAGTCAGCGTCATCATGGGCCGGACGGCGGGCTTGCCATCGACGGCGACGACGCGGTCGGTGATTGCGCCCACCGCAAGAATTGCCGCTTGCGGCGGAGTGATGATGGCGCTGAACTGGTCCACGTGATACATGCCGAGGTTGCTGATGGTAAACGTGGCGTCGGCAATGTCGGCCGGGCGCAGCTTCCCTACCCGCGCACGCTCGGCCACATCGCGCCGCTGCGTGGCAATTTCATCCAGGCTTGCGGTGTGCGCGTTGGGGATCACGGCCGCAACCACACCGTCGTTCACCGCGATGGCGACGCCCATGTTCACGTGATCGTGAAGACGAATGCCTTCCGCGGTCCAGCTTGAATTCAATCGAGGATGCTTGAGGAGCACCCGCGCCGCCAAGGCGACCAGCAAGTCTGTGTGCGTGATGCGGATCTTGTGCGCGCGTTCGATTTCGGGGGCCAGCTTCAACCGATATTCGTTCAGCGCGCCGGCATCTATTTCGCGTGTGACAAAGAAGTGAGGGACGGTCGTCCAACTTTCGGTAGTGCGCTCGGCCATCAGCCGGCCGAGAGTGCTGGGAACTTCGATGGTGCTGGACTTCTTGGTGGCAGCGCCGGCCGCAGCCGGAGCAGCGGCGGCTTGTATGTCCGAGGCAAGGATCTCGCCGCCCGGGCCAGAGCCGCGCACGGTACCAATGTCCACACCCAATTCTTTGGCGAGTCGGCGCGCTTTGGGAGAAATTCTCGCGGTCTGAATGGTGGAAGGTTCGGGAGTGCTCGCCGCAGCCGGCGCAGCGCGTGATTCCGTCTTCGCGCGCGCTGCTGGGGCGGCTTCAGCGGACGCATTTTCTGTAGGAGGCTTTTCGCCGGGAGCGACGATCCAGGCGATAGTCCGGCCTACCGGAATGTCGGTTCCCGGCGCAGCTGTGATTCCGGCGAGGATGCCGTCGGCAGGCGCTTCCACTTCGAGCACCGCCTTATCGGTTTCCACTTCGAGAAGCGGCTCGCCCTTGGTGACGCGGTCGCCCTCCTGTTTCCGCCAGGCGATGAGCTTGCCGGTTTCCTGCGCCATCTCGAGGGCGGGCATGACCACGCTGAAGGCCATAGTTGGTTTATTGGGGGAAGGGCTCGACTATGGCCTTCAGCCCGAAACTCCTACCCGCTCAGTTTTCGCGCTGGCTTCGATCATATCCAGCACGCGCTCGCTGGGCGGAGCTTCAGATTCGCGAGTGGTGGGCAGCGGCCCGTTGACCGTGAAATAATGCGCGCCCGCCACCAGAAGTTCTTCCGCGGGAAAGCGGGTGATCACTTCGTGCCCGGTCGGCGTCACCACGATTTCTTCTTCGATGCGCGCCGCGCTCCAGCCATCCGTTGAGGGCCAGAAGGTTTCGAGAGCGAACACCATGCCGGGCTCGATCGTTACCGGATGTTCGAACGAAACCAGGCGGCTGATCACCGGCTTCTCCCAGATGGCGAGGCCGATGCCGTGGCCGTATTGCAGCGCGAAACAGGATTCTTCGTTGGGGAAACCGAACTCCTGCGCTTTCGGCCAGACTGCGGCGATTTCGGCGGTGGTGCGGCCCGGACGCACAAGCTCAATCGCCGCGTCGAGATACTCGCGGCAGCGCTTGTAGGCGTCCACCATGGCGTGCGAAGCGTAGCCGACGGTGAAGCAGCGGTAGTAGCAGGTGCGGTATCCCATGTAGGAATGCAGAATGTCGTAGTAGACGGGGTCGCCCGGCCGCAGCACGCGATCGGAAAACACATGCGGATGCGGGTTGCAGCGCTCGCCCGAAATTGCATTCACGGCTTCGACGTATTCCGAGCCGAGATCGTATAGAACCTTGCTGACCAGGCCGACGGCTTCGTTCTCGCGCAGTCCGGGCTTCATGGCGCGATAGAGCTCGTCGTAGGCGGCGTCGACCATCATCGCGGAGGTGTTGAGCAGCGAGATTTCATCCTGCGTCTTGATGACGCGGGCTTCCGACATGAGCGCCTGGCCGTCGACCACCTTGATGCCTTCACGTTGCAGCGCGAACAAAACCGGCAGTTCGATGATGTCGATGCCGAGCGGCTCTTTGTGCAGGCCGCGCATTTCGAGTTCAATGCGAATCTTTTTCGCAACGTCTTCGGCGCGTCCCATCTCGGGCGTCATGGCGCCCCGCAGCATCGAGATTCCCGCGTGCGAGCGTCCGTCGAGCCACGGGCAATTCAGTTGATGATGCTTGGCGGCAGAGCCGAAGTCCCACAGGATGGGCTCGTCATTTTGCGGCAGCAGGGTAAAGCGATTGGCCTTGTCCTGCGCCCACGTCCCGATATGCGTGGCCGTCAGGTAGCGCACGTTGTTCATGTCGAAGCAGAGCAGTGCGCCCATCTCGGACTTGGCCAGCAGCGCCTTGGCCTTCGCCAGACGCTCTCGGCGCAAGCGATCAAAATCGATGCGCTGCTCCCAATCGACTGCCATGGTTCCGTGTGTTTTTAATCCCATAACAAAACCTCCAGTTTGGGTAGCGCCGCCGTCTCGGCGGCTGTGCGGCGGGCGTCTCGCCCGCCGGTCCGAGGGCAAGACGCCCCTGAGACAGCCGGCAGGATGCCGGCACTACGTTTTACTGCACATCAGCATTGCTGCATCGAATACCGTTTGTTCCGTTGGCACCGTCACGTCTTCCAGCGGCGGAGAGAACGGGATCGGAACGTGCATCGCACCCATTCGCTTCACCGGCGCATCCAGATCGTAGAATGCGCCTTCCGCGATCACTGCAGCAAGCTCCGCAGTCACGCCGTAACGACCGTAGCCTTCATCCAGCACGATTACCCGCGAGGTCTTCTTCGCCGAGTCGATCAAAGTCTTTTCATCCAGCGGCCACGTGGTTCGCGGATCGACCACCTCCGCGCTGATGCCTTCCTTCTCAAGCATGTTCGCCGCGCCCAGCGCGACTTGCACCATGCTGCTGGTGGCGACCAGCGTGATGTCGTCGCCGGCGCGCTTCACATCGGCCACGCCCAGGGGGATGGTGTAATCCTCCTCTGGGACCGGGCCCTTCAGCTTGTACATCATTTTGTCTTCGAAGAAGACGACCGGGTTCTCGTCGCGGATGGCCGCCTTCAGCAGGCCTTTGGCATCATAGGGCGTCGAGGGCAAAACCACTTTCAATCCCGGCACGTGGCTGAACCAGGCGTGCAGCGACTGCGAATGCTGCGCCGCCGAGCGCCGCGTCGCGCCCAGAGTGGTGCGCATCACCATGGGAACTTTCCAGTGGCCGCCCGACATGTAATGAACTTTCGCAGCCTGGTTGACCATCTGGTCCATGGTTAGTGTGATGAAATCGCCGAACATGATGTCGACAACCGGACGCATGCCCGTCATCGCCGCGCCCACAGCCACTCCGGTGAAACCAGCCTCGGAGATGGGAGTGTCGACTACGCGCTTGGCACCGAACTCTTCAACCAACCCAGAGAGAACCTTGAACGGCGTGCCGGCCTCGGCAACATCCTCGCCGAAGATGCAGACGTGGGAATCGCGGCGCATTTCCTCAGCCAGCGCTTCGCGCACCGCTTGCGCAAATGTCAGCTCGCGTTCAGGCATAGACGTGCTTCTCGACCTCGTCCACGTTGGGGTAGGGCGCGGCGATCGCGAACTTCACGGCTGCTTCCATGGTGCCGCGAACTTCAGAAGTAATTCGATCTAGGGACGCAGCGTCGGCATAGCCTTGCTCCTGCAGCCATTTCCCCAGAATCCTGATGGGATCGCGGTCCGTCTTCCAGTGCTGCTCTTCCTGCTTGGAGCGGTAGTATTCGCGATTGATGTCGCCGACGTGATGCCCGCTGTAGCGGTAGGTATCGCACTGCAGGAATGCGGGGCCGCCGCCGGCGCGCGCACGTTTCACCAGTCGCGTCGCGACCTCATGTACTGCACGCACATCCTGCCCGTCCACGCTCGCGGCTTCCAGGCCAAAAGCGGTGGCGCGGCCGAGTATGGTGCCCGCCGTGGTTTCACTGTAGTGGGTGTACTCGTTGTAGAGATTATTCTCGCAGACGAAGATCACGGGCAGCTTCCACAACTGCGCCAAGTTCATCACTTCATAGAGCGATCCCTGGCCGAGCGCACCTTCCCCGAAGAAGCAGACGGCCACGCGGTTCGTACCCAGGGCTCGGGCGGAGAAAGCCGCGCCGGTGGCGATGCCCACGCTGCCGCCGACAATGGCGTTCGCCCCGAGGTTGCCGGTCGCAGGATCGGCGATGTGCATCGATCCACCTTTGCCGCGGCAATAGCCCGCTTCTTTTCCCAGCAACTCGGCGAACATGCGGTCCGGCGACGCACCTTTGGCCAGGCAGTGCCCGTGGCCGCGATGCGTGCTGGTGATGTAGTCATCGAGGCGCAGCGCTTCGCAGATTCCCACCGCAACCGCCTCTTCGCCGCTGTATAAGTGTGCGAGCCCGGGCATCAGCGCGCGGGTGTAGACCTCGTTCACTTGCTCTTCAAACAGGCGGATGCTCACCATCTGGCGGTAGGCACGGAGCCACTTTTCTTTCTCGGTGGCGGTTTCGCGGCCAATTTCCGGATTGGAGGTCGCGGTCGTCATTGTTTCTTACCTCCGGCGGTGACCGGTGTGCTAACTCCCGACATGGCGGCCAGCACATCGAACATGCAGGCGAAATCGTATTTCGTCCAGCCCATGCCGCGCGCCGCGGTCAAAATTTCGTTGCTCACCGCGGTGGAAGGCAGAGGCACGTCGAGCTGGCGGCCCAAGTCCATCGCGAGCACCATATCTTTCTGCATCATGTTGACGTCGAACCAGGCTTCTTCCGGCTGTTGCAACACAAACGGCCCGCGGTACTGAATCATGGGCGATGCGACCGCGCTGTGGGTGAGCACATCGACCGCAGTTTCACGTGCGATGCCGCTCTTCTCCGCCAGCAACACTCCTTCAGAAAACGCCAGCATCTGCACGGCAAGGCTCAGGTTCACCGCAATTTTCATAGCCAGGGCCAGACCGTTGTCGCCGACGTGCGTAACCTTGGGTCCAATGTCGAGCAGTAGCGGCTTCACTTTTTCAAAGGTCTCGCGGCGTCCGCCGACCATCACCGACAACTTCCCTTCCTGCAGAGTGATCACACTGCCAGAGACGGGCGAATCAACCATGTCCGCGCCTTTTTCTCGCACCTTCGCGGCCAGTGCACGGCTCACGGTCGGACTCACGGTGCTCATGTCGATGAAAGTCTTGCCCGCGCTCAAGCCGGCCAGCATTCCATCGGGCCCTTCGGTGATGGCAGCGATCGCGGCGGCGTTGGTCACCATGGCAAAAGTGAAATCAGAAGCGCTCGCCACCGCGCGGGGCGAGTCTGCCCACTTCATTCCTTTTTCCACCAGCCATTGCGCTTTGGCGCGCGTGCGGTTGTAGCCGGTCACGGCGTGACCCTTGCTGAGCAGCCGGTTGACCATCTGGCTGCCCATCACTCCCAGACCGATAAAGCCGAGTTTCGCCATCCGCCCCAAACCTCCGAAGCAATTACGAAGTCGAATCCAAACTTCTACGAAGTGACTTTCACACCTGCTGGCACATGTTTCCCGGAAGACTTGCTGCCGGTTGAAACCTGAGAATCCTGCCGCACTTGCTCGAGATGCGCACGCATCGCGCTCCGGGCCATCTCCGGATCGCGGCGCTCCATCGCCTCCAGAATCCGTTTGTGATGAACCTGGCCGCGCTGCGGACCGCCTTCTACGTTAAAGATTTTTATGCGTTGCTCGCGCAGCAATCCGACAATGGAATCGATGAGCGACAGAATCAGCGGATTGGCCGCGGCCTCCGCGAGAGCTAGATGGAAATCGAGATCGGCTTCAATGTAGGCGGCGGGATCATTCTGTGAGCGATCCATAACGGCGACCGCTTCGCGCATGGCGGCAAGGTCTTCTTCCTCGACGCGCGCCGCAGCCAAGGCAGCGATGCCGGGTTCCAGGATCAAGCGAAGTTCCGCCAGATGCGGCGCACCTTCCTGCTGGCCAATCTTCACCATGAGGTCGAACGATTGCCGCGCTGCCTGCGAGGTTCCGTCGGTGATGAAGGTGCCGCGGCCGGAATAGGCTTCCACCAATCCTTTTTCGCGAAGCGCCTTGACGGCTTCGCGCACGGCGGTGCGGCTGACACCGAGACGTTGCGCCAACTCTCGCTCGGCGGGAAGTTGATCACCAGGCTTCAGCGTACCGTTGAGGACGGAGGCTTCAATCTGTTGGACAATCTGCTCATACAAACGCGAAGTGCGAACAACTTTGTACACAGGGCTTTCTCCCGCACGGGCCAGTTTTGGGGAACTGGCGGTCTGGCTACTATACCGCAGGTCCAGAACCCGCGTGGGGGTTTCTGCCGTCGTGGGGTGAGGGACAAGCACGAGTGGTCTCTAGGTACGGTGGTATGACAGCTAGGACAATACCACTTGTCCGGAGCGGAATGCAAGTCCTTGTAAGAAACCCGCGCGCTAGTGCACATTGATAAGAAAATCCGGCCTGTTGCAGACTTTACCAACCAGGCTCCTATGGCGCCAGAAGGGCTGTCATATCGGAAAATTTTCTTGACTTTATTCGTTGAGCAATGGTATGGCTGTCGGACCAGAAAAACGGAGGGGTTCCTGATGACTTCCCAAAGCGCCGCCATGTCCGAAGGTCACGAGACGGATTTAGCATTCCGGACTGTTCTAATTGTGCTCGCCCTGAGTCTGCTGTCTCTGCCCGCGCTTGCCCAATCTACCGCTGGACGCGTGCTGGGCGCCGTCACCGACCAGAGTGGTGCGGCCGTCGCCGGCGCAACCGTCGTGGTCACCGACACCCAGCGCGGTACTTCGCGAACCCTCACCACCGACGCCTCCGGAAGCTACGTTGCTCCCGACCTGATTCCGGGAGCGTACAAGATCCACTTCGAGGCCAAGGGTTTCAAATCGGTGGAGCGGCTGAACATTCTGATCGAAGTCGCGACCGATGTGCGGGCCGACGTCACTCTCCAACCCGGAAACGTTTCTGAAATCGTGACCGTGACCGAGGAAGTTCCTCTGGTGAATACCACTTCCGCCACTCTGGGCGGAACGCTCAGCAACAAAGAGATCAATGACCTGCCACTGAACGGCCGCAACTACCAAAATTTGCTCCAGCTGCGACCCGGCGTCATGCGGTATCCGGGCGGAGGGTTCTCGACGACCAGCGCCAACGGCTTGCGCGCCGAAGACAACGCCTACTTGATTGACGGCCTCTACAATACCGAACCGTTCTCCGGCCAGGGGATTATTAACGGTTCCGGAATCGTCGGAGATTCGGCCACCATCCTCCCAATTGACGCCATTCAGGAATTCAATCTCCAGCAGAACCCTCCGGCCGAATATGGTTGGAAACCGGGCGCCATCGTAAACGTGGGACTGAAGTCCGGGACCAACACGATGCACGGCACCGCATTCGCTTTCGGCCGCGACGGGGCGATGGACGCGCGCAATTACTTCAATCAGTCTCCGGCCGCCAAGACTGGCAGAACTTTGGAGCAATTTGGTGGAAGCTTGGGCGGAGCCATCATCAAGGACAAAGCCTTTTTCTTTGCCTCCTACGAAGGCCAGCGCTACGACATAGGAAACACCTTCAGCGTGACCACCCCATCGATGGTGGCGGTGCCGCTTCCCACCTTGGCGACTCCCACCTGCACCTCTCCACTCCTCGCTACCGTGGACTGCGGTGGAAGCATTCTCAATGCAGTTCAGGATCTCCTTCTGAACGGCGTGGCGATCAGTCCAGAGAGCATGAAGCTCTCCGGTTGCAACGTAACCGGTTCCGGAATCACCGCTACTGTAAGCTGCAACGGCTCCGGTTTCCCGATCAACAACAATCCGAGCATCAACTTCACCCAGGGGTTCCCTAACCAGGCCAACACCGACGATCTGGTGGCTAAAGGAGACTACAATTTCAACGAGCGCAATTCGATCAGCGGCACGTATTTCTTCGGGAACAATTCCGGAACGGTGGAGGATTTTCCAGAGCTGCAAAACCAGTGGCGCTCGAAAATCCATACTCGTGCTCAAGTAGTTGGAGGGAATTGGATTTGGACTCCCAACGCGCGCTGGGTGAACGAAGCACGTGTCGGCTACAACCGTCTCTACCAGCCCACGCTGCCCGGTGATTTGAATACCCCGGCTTCAAGTTACGGCCTTACCACCGGCGTCAGCGGTCCATTCACCGGAGGCTTGCCCCGCATCGGATTTGCCGGAGCCTTCGTTCCAGGACTGGGCGCCTTCAAGTGGCCGAAATTCCAGGGACCGGACACGATCACCCAGTTTATCGACCACGTGTCTTATACCGTAGGCACGCACTCATTGAAGTTCGGTGGCGAACTGCATCGCGACGGCGTCAGCGGCGGGGCGTTTGGCAACGCCAGGGGAAGCATCACGGTCCTTGGTGGAGTAGCTCTCGCGAACTCGACAGCCTTGGAAGATTTTATGGCCGGAGATCCCTTCAAGGCCTCCGTGCAAGTTGGCGATCCCAGGCGGCAGCTTCACGACTGGGCTTACGCGCTGTTCTTTCAGGATGACTGGCGGGCGCGCAAGAACCTCACCATAAACTACGGGCTGCGCTATGAATTCAGTTCGGTCGTCAAGGAAGCCCACAACCTGTTGGGCAACTTTGACCCCAATTCGCCAACCGGGTTGATTCAAGTTGGAGAGAGTGGCGTCAGCAGTCCCTACAACTCCGATCCGAAAGATTTCGGTCCGCGCTTCGGCTTTGCCTGGGACGTCAACGGTAAAGGCAACACGGTGGTCCGAGGCGGCGCCAGCTTGATGTACGAAACCGTGAACTGGGAATCGTTCCTGGCATTCAACAACAGCTACGGCCTTACGAACATTCCGACCGGTGCGATTATCTCGGGTACGGGCACTCCCCAGCAGGCAACCGCCGGGGGCACAATCACGGCGGGGAATCTGGCGATCCCTCCCATTCTCCCGCAGTGGGACAGCAGTGCGAAGCTCTACGGGGACCTCAGCAGCAGTCAGATCAATTGCGACCCCAACTTTGCCAACCCCTGTCCCATCATGAGTGTGGTTCGCAACCTGACCACTCCATACGTTTGGAGCTGGTCGCTGAATGTGCAACACGCATTCACTCCGAATCTGTCGCTGGAGCTTGGCTATGTCGGAAATCACGGCTCGAATCTGACCGGCATTCGAGATATCAACCAGGAAATGCCCGGCGCAGACGCGGGGAATGGCCAGGCTACTCGGCCGTTCAACACACAGTTCGGCTGGTTAAGCAACATTTTCCAGATGGGAAATTTCTACAAGTCCAACTACAACGGCCTCCAGGCTACATTGACCGCGCGCAACTACCATGGCCTCAGCATGGTGATGGGCTACACCTACTCGCATGCGCTGGACGATGTGGGCGCCAACTGGGACTTCGGCGCCGGATACGGCCTGCCACAGGACTCCACCAATGTTGGAGCCGAATATGCCAACAGCGACTTCGACATCCGCCAGCGTCTGACCGTGTCTCTCACGTATGCGATCCCCGGGAAGAAGGGCTACGGGCAGATGCTGGAGGGCTGGGAGATTAACAGCATTGCGACCATCGAAAGCTCGCAACCCTGGGGCCCGATTGATTTGACCACCGACCTCAACGGTCTGGGTGGCCTACCGGTCAGCCCGCCGCAATCTACGCCCGAGCGCTGGGACTTTTTCGGCAATCCCTCTGACTTCAAATCAGGGTCAACGCCCATCCCATATTTCTCCGGCACAAGCAATCCGGCCTGCGTTGCGGAAGCCACGACGCCGGGCTTGATGGCCTCCCTCGGAGCTTTGGGTTGTTATGCCAAGGGCAATTCAGTCATGATTCCTCCCGCGTTTGGGACGTTCGGCACCATGCGGCGCAATCTCTTCCCTGACTCCGGCTTCCGCAACCTGGATTTCTCGATTGCCAAGAACTGGCACTTCGGCGAGCGCCTGCGAGCCCAGTTCCGTGCGGAGTTCTTTAACATTTTCAATCATCCCAGCTTTGCCAATCCCTACGGCGGACAGAACGGTTACGGGAATAACGATCCTGGAGCTCCCGGTGCATTTGGCTGCGGATGCCTCACCCCAGACGTGGCAGCGGCGAATCCGGCGGTCGGTTCGGGCGGGCCGCGTTCCATCCAGTTGGGTTTGAAGTTCACGTTCTAGCTGTGCGGTCGGTTTGAGGGAGTAAAGGAAGGCCGGACGCAATTCCGTCCGGCCTTTTTTCGTAGAGGGCTCACGCGCGTCGTGAGCCGGAAGGAATGGGCCAAGCTATGAAAACAAGAATGCAATCTTCTCTCGCAGTCTTCTTGATGGTGTGGTTTGCACTTATCTCTGCCGGGGCTTTCGCTCAGTCCGCACAAAATAAAGAGGGGCGGCGCGAGCGCACAATCGACGAGATTCGGGTCGAAGCCATCCACCGCGCTGAGGTGGGCCAATACCCGCTGATCGGGCTTGATCCGGGTGACGTGAAAGAAGCTTTCGAAAGCATCCACACCGCCGACAAAGACGAGTGGGCCGCCGGTTTCATGCGCGTCGCCGATCGCTACTTCAATGACGCGAAAGCGCTGGAGAAATCCGATCCCAATAAGGCGAATGCCGATTACATCCGGGCATGGCGGCTTTATTCATTTGGGCGCTGGCCCATTCCGGCGTCGCCGGGCAAGCAGCGCTCTTACGAGAGGGCACTCGAAGCATTTCTGGATCATGCCAAGTTCTTCGATCCGCCTCTCGAAGTCGTCCGCATTCCTTTTGAAGGCAAGGAAATCATTGGCTACCTGCGCCTGCCGAAAAATGCGAAAGGCCCCGTGCCGCTGGTGATTGCGGTGAACGGCTTGGACAGCCGCAAGGAGGATTTAACGGAAAGCTTCAGCGCAATTCTTCCCTTTGGAATCGGCTATCTTGCAGTCGATGGCCCCGGTACGGGACAGAATCCGATCAAAGTGAGTGAGACCGCGGATCGCGTGTTGTCGCGCGTAATTGATTACGCACAGTCGCGGCCGGAGGTCGATAAAAACCGCATCGCCATGCACGGCGTGAGCTGGGGAGCGTACTGGGCGACGAAGATGGCGATCGTCGAGCGTGCGCGGCTGCGCGGCGCCAGCGCGCAGTCACCTCCGGTGGACAAATTCTTCCAGAAGGACTTTCTGATGAACTCGCTGTTGGGCAATCGTGAATACTTGTTCGATCAAGTACCCGCGCTGATGAATATTCTCGAAGGCGTGCACACGCTGGAGGAAATGGGAGAATATCTACCCAAGATGTCGCTGGTGCATCAGGGACTATTGGGGAAGCCGATGGCGCCCATGCTCATTCTCGCGGGAGTCAACGACACGCAGGTTCCCATCGACGACGAATATCTGCTGCTGAACAAAGGCGACGTGCCGAAAGAGGCGTGGATTAATCCTAGCGGCGGACATCTGGGGCGGCAGGTTGGGGTGTGGCCCGATCCGCGGATTTTCAAGGAAGTGATTATTCCCTGGCTGGTGAAGACGCTGCAGGCGCCAGCAGTGGCCAGTGGTCAGTGATCAGTGGCCAGTACAAATTCCTGATAGGAGTTGACTTTCCGCAGCAATTCGATCCTGCTCGCCATGCCCGAACCAATCGCACCTTCAGAGTTCGACTCCGCACCCGCCGCCCCGCGCCGCAAGCCCTTCTATGCGTCCCTGTGGGTGCAGGTGCTGATCGCCATGGCGGTTGCCCTGGCCTTGGGATATTTCAGTCCCGCGCGCGCCGTCGCCATGAAGCCGCTGGGCGATGCTTTCATCCGGATGATCACCATGATCATCACCATCCTCATCTTCTGCACGGTCGTGACCGGCATCGCCGGCATGCAGGATTTGAAAAAGGTGGGACGCGTGGGCGGCAAAGCGCTGCTCTACTTCGAAATTGTTTCGACCATCGCGCTGGTGATTGGGCTGATTGTGGGCAACGTGGTCCGTCCCGGCAGCGGCTTTAACGTGAATGCGGCCTCGCTCGATGCGCACGCCGTCGCCGATTATGCGGGCCAGGCGAAGGCGCAGAGCGTCACCGAATTCCTGATGCACATCATTCCCACCACGGTGACGGATGCTTTTGCCAAAGGCGACATCCTGCAGGTGGTGTTCGTTTCGATTCTATTTGGCTTTGGCTTGTCGGCGGCGGGAGCGCGCGGCAAGCCGATTGTGGCGCTGCTGGAATCGCTGACTCAGGTCGTCTTCCGCGTGGTGAACATCCTGATGTTCTTTGCCCCGATCGGCTGTTTCGGAGCAATGGCGTTCACTATTGGCAAGTACGGCTTCGCCTCGCTGGGGCCGCTGGCGAAGTTGATCGCCACGTTTTGGGTGACTTCGATTCTTTTCGTACTCATCGTGCTGGGCGCGATTTGCTGGGCTGCGGGATTCAGCATCGTGAAGTTCCTGTTGCACATCAAAGAAGAGATTCTGCTGGTGCTGGCCACCAGTTCGTCAGAAACAGCAATCCCCACGTTGATGGAGAAACTCGAAAACCTCGGCTGCTCGCGCTCTTTGGTGGGACTGGTGGTGCCCACCGGCTACACCTTCAACACCGACGGCAGCAGTTTATACATGACGCTGGCTGCTCTGTTCGTGGCCCAGGCCACTAACACGCACTTGAGTCTATTGCAACAGATGACCATCTTCTCGGTCGCCACGCTGACCTCGAAGGGAGCGAGCGGAGTGCAGGGAGCATCGTTCATCGCGCTAGTCGCCACGTTGTCAGTGATCCCCACGATTCCGGTGGCGGGGATGGCGCTCATCCTCGGCATCGACCGCTTCATGAGCATGTTCCGCGCGCTGGTCAACATGATCGGCAACGGCGTGGCTACGCTGGTGGTGGCGCGGTGGGAGAATGAGTTGGATCGGGAGGCGCTAAGGGAAAGGCTGGCGTGAGATTTCGCGGCTCCGGCTAATTGCCTCTAGCAAGGCGCTTAGCGATAAAATCATCCAGTTATGACGCCGAACGGTCGCTCAACGAAGGCCATTGAAGACGCAATAGCCGGCAACAACTGGCCGCGAGCGCGTCTCCTCATTCGAAAGGCCCTAAAACAGAGGCCCCGTGATCACTGGCTCTTGACGAGACTGGCTCTGACGTATTACGAACAGCGGCAGTATCGCAAGGCTTTAGCATACGATGGGAAGGCGCTGCAAATAGCGCCCTATTGCCCTCTGGCAGTCTGGGGTTACGCCGGATCACTCGATATGTTGGAGCGGCGCAAAGAGGCACTGCAAATCTACCGGTGGCTGATAAGTTGGGGCCCGGATTGCCTCGCCCATGGGCCGTGCGGCGAAGGCATTCAAAGAGCACGTTCCCTTATTGCGGACTGCTTTTACCGCATCGCAGGCATTCAAGAACGAAGCGGGCAGCGTAAAAGGGCGATTGCAGCATACAAAGAGCACCTCTCCCTACGCAAGCCAGGGACGCGCAGCATTTACTCGCTGAAGAATGTTCGGGATGCGCTGAAGGCACTGGATGGATGCTAGGTTTTCACTGTCGAAAAACCGCGACCTCACCAACAGTTTATGAGCTAACACCCCATGACTGAAAAGATCGCTCTCGTAACCGGGGCCAACGGCGGCCTCGGAACTCACGTCACGAAAGCCCTGCTGGATGCAGGCTTCACGGTGGTCGGCCTCGCGCCGCGAATCCAGCAGTCCGACTTCGACCATCCGAATTTCATCGCGCTTCCCGCCGCGCTCACCAGCCTCGACGCCGCGAAGAGCGCCGTCGCCAGCGTGATCGCCTGCTGCGGAAGGATTGACGTGCTGGCGCATCTAGTCGGCGGATTCGCTGGCGGCCAAACCGTCGCCGACGCTGACGACGCCACCTGGCAGCACATGTTCGACGCGAACCTGAACAGCGCGTTTCACATCCTTCGCGCGGTCATTCCTGAAATGCGCAAAGCCGGTGGAGGGCGCATCATCGCCATCGGCAGCCGAGCCGCCGAAGATCCCGGCCCCAAGGTTGGCGCTTACAGCGCGTCGAAGGCGGCGCTGGTGTCGTTGATGAAGACGGTCGCGCTGGAAAATAAAGACGCGGGCATTACCGCGAACGTGATCCTGCCCGGCACCATGGACACACCTGCCAACCGCAAAGACATGCCCGGCGCGGATGTTTCGCAGTGGGTGCAGCCAGCCTCGGTAGCCAGCCTGATCGTGTGGCTCGCGGGAGATGCCGGCAAAGAAGTGACCGGCGCCGCGATTCCCGTGTATGGCCGCGGGCTTTAAAGGTTGCGCCCTCTTTTGGTAACTACAGTAACGACCCTAAGTGCACAATTTTTGCTGCACGTTAACACTCCTGCAATATCTTTCATCTAACATCACTGCAGGAGACACCCCATGGGTTCGCCGCGCATTGCGAAATCGCTGCCGCTGCAGGTGGCCGCTGTCTGCTACCGCAGGCGGGGCACGGCGGTCGAATTCCTGCTGGTAAACACCAACGGCGGCAACAAGTGGACCTTTCCCAAGGGATCGCCGGAGGCCCGCCTCTCGCACGGCCAGGCCGCCGAGCAGGAAGCCGCCGAAGAAGCCGGAGCGCTCGGCACCATCGAGCCGCGCCACTTTCATCTCTACATTCACTCCAAGGGTGTGTTCTGGCAGCCGGGCGGCGTGCAGGAATTTGTGGTCAAAGCGTTTCTGATGGAAGTCCACGAACTGCGCCGGCCCGATGAACCGCGGCGCCAGCCTACCTGGTTCAGTCCGCAAGAAGCGCAGCAGCGTCTGTCCAAAGGCCGCGAAGTGAAGTACGCGCACGAACTGGAAGCCGTGATCGATCGCGCCTTAGAACGCATTCAATTCCACAGCGAGTTGTGGGGCAAGTATCCGGAAAGCCGCAACAGCCGCGCCGTAGCGCACTCCTAGGCTGCGAGCTTCGAGCTTCGAGCTTCGAGCTACGAGCACCCTAACGCCCCACTCTCACCCCAACCGAACGTAGCTCCCGGTGTGCCGGATCGCTCGCAGCTCATAGCTCGCAGCCCGCAGCTGTTTATGAGACGATGAATCCAGCGCATGATCCAGCTTTCCGGCGCCGGAAAACGTTTCGGCCACAAACTTCTTTTTGAAAACACCGACTGGCTGATCACGTCCCGCGACCGCATCGGCCTGGTGGGCGCGAATGGCACCGGCAAGTCCACGCTGATGAAGATTCTCGCCGGCCTGGACACCTTCGACTACGGCTCGCTGATCGTCGCCAAGGGCACGACTGCCGGATATCTACCGCAGGATGGCCTCTCGCTTTCCGGCCGCACCGTCTTTGCGGAATGTATGACTGTGTTCTCGGATCTCCACGCCATGGAGCGGGAACTGGAAACGCTTACCCACTGCATCGCAGAACTCGATCATACGAGCCCGGAATATGCCGATGTGGCCGACCGCTATCACAGCCTGGAACATGAATTCCGCACCCGCGATGGCTACTCGATCGAAGCCGAAGTAGGACGCGTTCTCCAGGGCCTGGGCTTTCGCAAAGAAGACTGGGAGCGGCAGACGGACGAATTCTCAGGCGGCTGGCAGATGCGCCTCGCGCTGGCCAAGCTTCTGCTGCAGAAGCCCAACCTGTTATTGCTCGACGAACCCACCAACCACCTCGACCTCGAAGCCCGCAACTGGCTGGAAGAATATCTGCACGATTATCCGCACGCGCTGGTGCTGATTTCGCACGACCGCTATTTTCTCGACGTGGTGGTCACGAAAATTGCGGAAATTTGGAACAAGCGCTTCTGGTTCTATGTGGGCAACTACGACAAGTTCCTGGCGCAGAAGACGCAGCGCAACGAGCAATTGCAGGCCGCCTACAAGAACCAGCGCGACCGCATCGAGCAACTGGAAGTCTTCATCAACCGCTTCCGCTACCAGGCCACAAAGGCCAAGCAGGTGCAGAGCCGAATCAAGGAACTGGAAAAGATCGAGCGGATCGAGATCCCTCCGGAAGAAAAGACGATTCACTTTTCCTTCCCGCAGCCCAAGCCCAGCGGGCGGATCGTGGCCGAGTTTGAGGCCGTGGCCAAGAGCTACCCGAAAGCCGATGGCGGCGAAAAAGAAGTGTTCCGCGACGTCAACTTCCTGATCGAGCGTGGCGATCGCATTGCGCTGGTGGGCGTGAACGGGGCGGGCAAGTCCACGCTGATCAAGCTGCTGGCCGGCACGGAGAAGACTACCGCGGGCGAATTCCGTCTCGGCCACAACGTTCAGGCGGACTACTTCGCGCAGGATCAATACAAAGAACTCGAGCAGGATGCGCGCATGATCGACGATCTCGGCAACGCTTCCCCGCGCTCCACGCAAACTGAACTGCGCAGCCTGCTGGGATGCTTTCTGTTTTCCGAAGATGATGTGTTCAAGAAGATCGGCGTGCTCTCCGGCGGCGAGCGCGGGCGCTATGCCCTGCTGCGCCTGCTGCTGCATCCAGCGAACTTCCTGCTCCTCGACGAGCCCACGAACCACCTCGACCTGCGCGCCAAGGATGTCCTGCTGGATGCGCTTATGGAATATACGGGCACAGTCGTCTTCGTTTCGCACGATCGTTACTTCATCGACAAGCTGGCCACCCGCGTTTTCGAGATTGGCGATGGCAAGGTCGAAGTCTATCCCGGCAACTACGAAGACTACCTCTGGCGCAAACAGGGCGGGAACGTAAAGCAGAATGAGGCCATCCGCCAGCAATTGGGCGCACCTGAGCCAACTCCCCATACGCCTTCCAACGGCAATCAGGCCGCAGTCGACGCTGCTCCCGCAGCCAAGGCGAAGCGTATGAATCCTATCAAGCGCAAGAAGATGGAAGACCGCATCCATGAACTGGAAGCGGAAATCAGCCGCGCCGAGGACGTGATCGCGCGATGTGAAACGGCGCTACTGGACTTCGTCAGCGCCGACGAGAGCCAGCGCCAGTCCCAGAAACTCGAGCAACAGAAAACTGCACACGCCGCCCTGATCAAGGAATGGGAGGACCTCAGCCAGTCTCTGCAGGAAGCCGACTAACGGAGGCCGGCTAACGGCCAAACGTGCCGCGCAAACGTACAGCCTCTTCCGTAATCTCGGACAATTACTTACCTCTGTGCGATAGTCGGATTGGCCAAAGGAAACTAGGCCCAAGATCCCAGACCAACCGCAGGGGCGGCGCCCAATGGACGTGCCGCGCGGAAACCAAGGAAGGTCGCATGCTTCAGTCCTCAGAGAACTCGTACGGCGTAAGGTCGACTTCGCCAGCCTCCAACCCCAACTCCTATAACCCAGTCAAAACCACCACCGCTCCCGTCGAGCAGGCCACCATTGGCCGGACGCTCGTGATCAAGGGCGAAATCAGCGGCGCGGAATCGCTTTACATCGATGGCCGCATCGAAGGCAAGATCAGCCTGCCGGACAATCGCGTCACCATCGGCCGCAACGGCAGCGTACAGGCCAACATTACCGCCCGTGAAGTGGTGGTGATGGGCAAGGTCATCGGAAACATCGATTGCAGCGACCGCGTGGATATCCGCAGTGAAGGCGTGGTCAACGGCGACGTTTCCACCATCCGCATCAGCGTGGAAGATGGCGCCGTGCTCAAGGGCGGCATCCAGGTGCGGAGCGGCGAGCAGAAACAGACCCAGCCGCAGTCTCATCCGAAGGCAGAGGCGCCGAAGCCGTCTGCTCCGGAACCGCCTAAGGCCCTGGCTGCGACTGCCAGCGCGTAGGCCTTACCAGAATTGTCATCCCGAGCAAAGCGAGGGATCTTGGTTCTTGCCCGCAGCGCCAGTACGGTCGGCGTAGGCAGGAACCAAGATCCCTCGCTTTGCTCGGGATGACAGTTGCGTATTTAGGGCAGGTCGTTCTCCGCGACTGCCTCCGCGATCTCCGCGATTAAGCTCTTACTTCTTCTCCTTCGGCTTCAAATCCAGCGCCGCGGAATTCATGCAATAGCGCAGCCCGGTCGGCGCCGGACCATCCTCAAATACGTGCCCCAGGTGGGCGCCACAGGTTGCGCACCGCGCTTCAGTGCGGACCATCCCGTAGCTTCTATCTTTGTGCTCCTCGACCTTGCCCGCATCGGTAGGCTTGTAGAAACTCGGCCAGCCCGTTCCGGAATCGAACTTCGTCGAGGAATCGAACAGCGGCTCCCCACAGCACACGCAGTGATAGGTGCCGGCGTCTTTGGTCTTCCAGTACTTGCCGGTGAAGGCCGGCTCAGTGCCGGCCTCGCGGGTCACGTGATACTGCTCCGGCGTCAGCTTCTGCTTCCACTCCGACTCGTTTCTTGCGACTTTTTCTGCCATGAATATATGCCCCCAGAATCAGTGATCAGGGGCCAGGGATCAGTGGTCAGCAAAACCCGAAACCCAACCGCGACCCCAAGGTTTTACTGGCCACTGATCACTGACCACCGGCCACTGGTTTTAGATGTTCGGCGGCCGGAAAAGTGGCGGACTCGGCTCGTACCCTTTGTGACATACGTCACAAAGGCATTGTGACATCTAACCTTGTCCTCCACAGGCCGGGCAGTCAAGTATGGGTGAACGTCTGCGAGTCCCTCCGGCCCGGTGACCTCGATTCAGAAGGCACCGGGCCTTTCCTTGCCTCGAGTCCCTCATTTCCACCTCTTCGTCTTAGTCCGCCACTTCCTCGCCAATTTTGCGGTATTTGCCACGGAAAAACAGCAGCGGCTCGCCCTCACGCACCACCACATCCTCCACTTCCGCAATGAAGACGGTGTGGTCGCCAGCCTGCTGCGTAGACTTCAGCCTGCATTCCAGATAGGCCAGCGCCCCACGCAGTATCGGGGTTCCTTGCGCGGTGCGGTCAAAGCGCGCCCCGGCCTCCTCTTCGGCATGCTCGTGGGTGTGGACCGGCCGAGCATAGTATTCCGAAATCACCCGCTGGTTCTCGGCCAGAATGTTGATCCCAAAGCGCTTCTTGGCGTGCAGATGGGCGTGGGTGCGGGCACTGCGTTCGACGCACACCAGCAGCAACAGCGGATCGAGCGACACCGATGCGAACGCATTGGCGGTCATGCCGTGGACTTCACCGTCCAAATCGAGAGTGATGATGGTCACTCCCGTGCCAAAGTTTCCCATGGCTTTGCGGAATTCCGCTTGATTGAGGCTCATGTCGTGCCTGGAGATTTCCTGCCGCGAACTGCCTACATTACCACGGCAGTGGCCCGCCGGGGTCAATGAGCGTTATGGCGAGTGGGTGTTGAAAAAGTCACGTCGATTAGCGGGATGGGATTCGGCAGAAGCATGTTAGAAGAGAGCATTCGCCCATGCTCTGTTGGATTCTCATGGTCGGAGGCCTGCTGATCATGATGGGGCAACACGACCGCTCCGAAGCGCTGTTCTACTATTTCCGCCTGGAAGATCAGGTTCCAGAGACTCACCTGCTGCGGCTCATCGACAAGCACATCAGTTTTGCCTTCGTGCGGGAAAAGCTGAAAGAGAGTTACAGCGATACGGGCCGCCCGTCCATCGATCCCGAGCTTCTGCTGCGCATTCTGCTGATCGGCTACCTGTACGGCATCACCAGCGAACGGAAGCTGGTGGAGGAACTGCGCATGCACCTGGCGTGGCGCTGGTTCACGGGATTGGGTTTCGATCAGGAAATCCCGCATCACTCCACGTTCTCGAAAAACCGGCACGGGCGGTTTCAGGAATCGAAGTTGTTTGAGCAGCTGTTCGAACAGATCGTGCGGCAGTGTGTGGAAGTGGGACTGGTGCAAGGGACACATTTATCAGTGGACGGCAGCTTCATCGAAGCGAATGCAGCTAAAGAGAGCCGGATTCCACGCGAGCAGTTAGCGGAGGCGGCCCAAGTTCATCACAGCGTGCGGCAGTATCTGCGGGAAGTGGAAGAGCGGAATCCGGTGGAGGAGCCGGTGCATGAACAGGACCAGGTTTCGACCACCGATCTACCTACGCCACCAAGGGCGGCACGGCTGGGATACTACGACAACTATCTGGTGGACAATCACAGTTGTGTGATCGGGGGAGTGCAAGCCACGGCGGCGCGCATGAGTCAGGAAACCGTGGCCGCGCAAGACATGCTCACCCGCTTCACTCAATGGCGAGGACGAGAGCCGGAATCGGTGGCGGCCGATACGACCTACGGGAATGGCGAGTTCTTGCAATGGCTAGCCGATCGGAGCATCACTCCCTACATGCGGACCCGTGACAGTATCCATCGAAAGAGGAGCCCATTCTTTGGCCCCGAGCGTTTCACGTACGAACCGGAAAACAATCGCTATATCTGCCCCGCCGGTCAGTCCCTGAACTACGGCGGTTGGGTTCATCGGAACCGCGCTTATAACTACATCGGGACACGCAAAAAGTGTGGCCCGTGCTCGCTCCGACCACAATGCACCAGTGCTGCCTTCCGGGGTCTTATCATCCACCAGAACGAACCAGCCCGACAACGTGCGCGGGAGTTGGTTAACACGCCAGAGTTCGCCAAAGCACAGCGGCAAAGAAAGAAGGTGGAAGCCTTGTTCGCGGAACTGAAGAATCAGATCGGATTGCGGCGCTTGCGTCTGCGGAGACTCAGGTTCGTGCGCGAGCAGTTCTTCTTGGCAGCGGTAGCTCAGAACATCAAGCGACTGGTGCGCTTCCTCAGTCAGCCGACAACACGCGTTCTGCCTGCCACCACTTAGTCGAAGGGAGACAAGAAAACCGGCGACGGCATGCTCGCAGATGAAAAGCCGTTCTGTTGAGGGACTTTTTCAACACCCACGCCTGAAGTCAACAGTTGAGCCAAGGGTCACTTATCCGGAAAGGCGACTATTCGGCCGAGCGACGAGAAGCCTGTTCTAACCAAGCCTTCGCCGCCAGCCTCAGCTGTATCTCGCGCATGACGATCGTCAAAACGTCAACTTCCTATTTCGCCTGCATTAGCCCCGCAATAACCGCGGTAACTTTATCGAGTATCTGGTTCCAGCCCTCCATTTGACCGCTATTTTTCGCGCTCTCCATGGGTTCATTTCCAATGAAGGTAAGTTTCGTCTGGCCGTTTCCGAGATCCTCAAAGATGGTCACGTCGTACGCCTTGTCTATAGCCTCATGTTCTATTCCTAATTGCGCAGGCTCGATCTTGTTTCCCTTCGAGTCCGAAAAGTACATGGAGGAAACGATCTTCTCGTGCAGAACAATCTCGTGGTATTCCCCACCATTCCAGAACTCCTGCCCATCCGGCGCCTTCATGCAGCAGAGAAATTTTCCTCCCACTCGAAAATCCATCTTGCAAACAGGCGAAGTAAAGCCCTTCGGCCCCCACCACTGCATCACATACTTTGGGTCTGTCCACGCCTTCCAAACCAATTCGCGTGGGGCATCAAAAACTCTTGTCACAACCATCCGCTCTATCTCGTTAACCGTGTTGTTTGTCATCTCTCACCTCCGTTTTTTTCATTTGATTCACAACCACATCCAGCTTGTCGAAACTCTCTTCCCAGAATCGGCGATAATAAGCCGCCCAGTCGCTGACCGTCTTGATTGCCGCTGGCCTAAGCGTGCACACACTCTCTCGTCCACGCTTCGTCTTGATCACAATCCGCGCCCGCACCAGGTAGGCAATATGTTTTGAAATCATCTGCTGCGAAAGTGCAAACGGTTCCGTCAATCCATGCACAGAGGCAGGCCCGTGGGAGAGTCGTTCGATCATTGCCCGCCGGGTTGGATCAGACAAAGCCGCAAAAGTTGTACCTAACCTATCCACAACCATATGGTTGTGGATTATCTGTCAATGTCAAGTGTGAATTTTGCGATTCTTGATTTCTGTTCCCTGATCTCTGATCCCTGACACCTGCGCTGATTGATACTCTGCGCAGGAGGGGCGAGCCGGCAGGGGGGCTGGCTCACCTTTGATTTTCATGCAGGCATCGTCACAAGTGAGGCTGCCGCACCTTTCGCGGTTTTCGAGAGGTGCGCACCACGAATCCGGCGCTCGGACGTGAGGATTGGTGTCGTCCCCTTCGGCGCGCTTCGCTTGCTCAGGGCAGGCTCTGCGGGACTTGGTTACTATTTCTTGGCTAACGCAGGACTTACGTCCTGGGCTAACATATGACGCCTCTCCAGGGCTGGAGTCGGGTGGTTCGTTCTGCGTGTTTCTCCCGGCGAGTTGATTCGGCGAAGCTTGAGCCTGAGAGCTAGGACCCAGGACCCGACTTCAGAAGCTCGATCCCAGACGCGCCGGCCGAAAGGGAATCCAGAACGTAGCTTCCACATCAACCGGAGCGCCGTTTTTCATGGCGGGCTGGAACTGCCACTTGGCGATGGCCTCTCTGGCGAACTGGTCGAGGCGGTCGTCGACGCTGCGCAGCACGCGCACGCTGCCGACGGTGCCGTCGGCGTGAATGACGGCGTAGAGGATGACGGTGCCGCCCACGTTCTGCCGCATCAGTTCGAGAGGATAGGCGGGATCGACTTTGCTGGTGGCCGAGGGCGCGGACAAATCGTCGGCAGGCGGATTGCCGGCAGATGGGTTGTCCGAGGACGAGCCGCCCGAAGATGCGCCGCCCGCAGCCGCAGCGCGGGAAGAAGGACTGCCCTCACTCGAATCGGTCTTGAGGGCGGCGAAGCGGACCAGCCAACTGCCTCCGGCGGAATTCAGGTTGGGCATGTTGAGGCTGAGCGAGTAGAACTTGCGGTTGCCGAAGACGGCGCGCTCCTCGGCGGCGAGTCTGCTGTCGCCTTGCGGCTGGAGTGTCCGCGAGACGCGCGGCGGGCGCGCGCTGGCAATCAGGTTTGGGTTGACGATATTCGCGCTTGAGCTGTTTGGCGCGGGATCGCCCGCAACCGGCGAGGTGGGATTCGCAGTCTTGCCGACGTACAGTCCGGAGGGCAGATCGCCGCCGGTCTTTCTCCCGGACGATCCGCTTCCACTGCCTGTTCCGTTTCCACCGGCCGCGCCGGAGGCTCCGCGATGGCCTTCTCGAGTAGCGGCGAAGCTGCCGCGCCGATTTCCTGCGGACGGATCGGGCGGCGCGCCCACCGCGGGATGCAGGTTGAGTGCAATCATGCCTCCGCCAGAGCGGGAGCGTCCCGAGGCGGCCAGCGATGGCGGCGCGATCACTTCTGCTGACCGTCGGCCCAAGGCGGAGGAACTTCTGCCGGGGAACGCCCGCTGTGCGTCCACAGCAAGCTGTGGCGCGGGAGCGATCACGGAACTGCGTCCGATGTTGAGGTCTCCGAGACGGCGAGTGGCGCGGGCCTCGACCGCGGGCGGAGGCGCGATCACGGCCGGCTGTGGAGCCAGGAGAGTTTCCCGCAATGCCGCTTGGACGTCTGGAGGCGGCGCGATCACGGAGCGTTCCATCTGGGGCGCGAGGCGCGTGATCTGGGACGCGGGCACGACCGGAGCTGGACCGACGGGAAGCTCGGGCTTTTCTGACCATGCGACCACGTTGGGCATGGCGATGTCGTGCTGCAGTTGGATGCTGGGCGCGGTCACGATAGTTTGCGAGCGGTTGTTGGCCTCTGGAGGCAGGGAAATGATGGGTTGAGCCGAATACTCCGGATCGGCTTTACGGACTGGAGCGGGATCTGGACGGCGAGTGTCGAGCGGCGGAAGATACTCCGACGGCGTGTAGTAGACGACATCGTCATGCGTGAATGTGGGTAGAGGCACGGTGTGAGGTTGCAAGGCGAGGAATCGCGATCCTGCCCAGATCAGGGCGAGCGCAAGAATGTGGAATGCGCCGGACTGAAAGAAGCGTCGCCAGGGCAGGCCGCGGTGGACGAAGACGTCGGGCCAGAAGTCGGAGGGGGCAGACGCAATCGGTAGAGGGGCGTGCTCGTGCGGGCGGAACAGGTCGCGAAGGTTCCGCAAGAAGATGCGCAGCCATGGTTCGGGAGCAACCAGAAGGTGCAACTCCGGGGCCGGTGATTCGGTATCTACCAGCGGTGGTCCCGGGGCTTCGCGCATCGTTCTATCTTAGATGCAAGCAGCGTGCAACTGGAGGAAAACACCTGTGGATTGGGCAGCCGGAAGGGCAAGCGCTCGAAAAAGTGATTGGGCAGAAAGGTATACGATGATGCCTGCAGGAGATCATTGATCGGGAGATCATGGATGAAGAAGTTCTACGCAATTCTCGTCTGTATCTTCACACTTACAGTGATGACATTCACCGTGTGCGGCGCGCAAGAACCAAAGACCACTGCACCGAAAACAGGAGCGCCGGACGCGGCTCATCTGCCACGAACTGGCCATGAATATTCCGGGATGTACAGCTTCGTGAAGGATGGAGAGTTCGTGCAACTCACGGTGGAAGACGATGGCCGGGTGACAGGATTCGTCTCGCGCTACGGAGAAGGAGAGAGCGACAAGGGAGCGTTCCTCGATCAGTTCTTTCGCAGCGGCAAGCTGGAGGGCAACAGGCTGAACTTCACCACCGAGACGGTGCACGCAGTGTGGTTCGAGTTCAAAGGAACCGTCGAGCGGGGCGAAGGGAAAAATCCCAAAGACGAAGCGTATTACGTGTTGAAGGGAACGCTGACCGATAATACGACGGATGCGGAGAAAAAAGTGACGTCGAACTCGCGCGAGGTGACGCTGAAGATGTTTCCCGCCGATGCGTCGCCGGCACCCGCGGCAAGGAACTAGTTTCGAGTACCGAGTCGCGAGTACCGAGATCGATCAGAGGGGGTCCTCCCGCTTCCAGCGTCCGTGGTGGCGCAAGGGTGATCCAGTTGCCACTTCGTTCCTAGTGGCGGGAGGTCGACATTTTCTCCTTGTTCGGATTTCGTAACAAAATGGGCCATCGTGGTCCCTTGACCCTTCCGCGGTGTAACATGCGCCCGATCAATCCGCGTCGAGCGGCGACCTCTAATCGGCGGCTGCTTTACGGCGGAAAATCCACGAAGGAGAATCGCCCAATGAAGAGATCAATGAGCCTCATCGCCTCCAAACTTGGGAGCGTGCGAATCGGAAGGAACATATTTCTCGTTGCCTTTGCTTTGTCTGGTATCGGGTACGGTGCTCTCCAACTTGCGAATGCCTCCCGTGTTCCGCCCTTTAGCCCTAAATGCTGCGTACTGGGCACTGATTGCGGGCGCGGGGGCGTATGCCAGTGGGGGGCGACCCTTGCGCAGCTAAGCAAATGGGAGCGTGCATTTAGCTAGCTTCTCATGGGGTGCATGCGTTCATTTGATCCCGCCCCCTGTTGGGGGCGGGATCCTCAGGGAGCGGCGCAATCCTAGAGGGGGACATGGGCGAGGAGGAGCGGTGGAGAAGGCAAGAATGCTGTTGACCAAGTGGATCTTCCCAGCCGTTGTATTCGGGGCCCTCCTGCTCGACCCTGCGAAAGGTCACGTCGTAGGCCAGGAATCTGGGGCAACGCGAGCGGGAACTTCGAGGAGGGAGCATCGCACCGCCGGTGCTCAGGCGGAACGCGACCAAGAAGTCCACGAACTCCAAACCATCACCGATATGGCAATGGCCGTGGCGCCCGAGTTTGGCGCGGATGTCTTGATTCGGCTCGCCGAATCAAGAAGAGTGGACAACCGGGCCGCGAAGATGGATTTGTTGAAGAACGCGTTCTATCTCGCGTCTGCCGCCGAGCAGCCCGTCAAGATGGGCGCGCTTCGCTTCACGCCCGACACCCACTCCGGGTACCTAGCGCTGGCATTTCGGACTCTCAAAATCGACAAGCTTTCACTTCAATCGCGGGTCGTGAGTGATATGTTGCCTCTGGACGCGTCGAAGGCGCGATCGTTGTTGGGCGAGGTCCGCTTCCCCACCTTGTCGCCCGTGGGCTGCCGCGAACCTCTGACTTATGACGTCGCGCTCTTTTACCAAACGGTTGGTCTCGTCAGCCGCAAAGGGTTCACGACCAAGGAAAAACTAGCAGGTGGGAAGCTCGCACTTTTATCGCCGTATGTCGGCTATCTGCAATCTCATTCTCAAGTCAGGCCGGCCGTACAGCTATTGCTGAACGCCGATTTGTCGCGGGAGGAATTAAGTCAGTTGAGCAACGCGTTTGCCCACGCGCTGTCCCAACTGCGGGGGGATGAGAGGTCGTTCTCGATGATGAACATGTATTCCGATGAAAATACCGCCCCCGCTTCGATAGCCGAACTAGTCGCGGCGCTGGAGGCAAAGCAACTTTCCAGCGTCCCATTGCTTAGAGCGCTGCGTGAGTATCTGGTTGCCAATTTCTCCGGCGAACGCTGTGGCGAAGAGGCGGGCAAAGATGCGGTGCCCGGAGTGGTCAAGGAATTCAATCGAAGGTTCGGGCTGGCGCTCCGAATCGCGCAAATCGCGCCGATCGACGAAGAGGAGTTAAAGGGTGCTGCCTTTGGCCCAAAATCGGAAGATGTCAACCTCTGGCAATCGCCTAGAGCGAAGCAGATGTTGACTGATGCTCAGGAGTTGCGTTTCGGGGACGGACTAACGGAGTTGACCTCGGAGGAAAGGGCCACGGCCACGTGGTCCTCGGCCCTAACTGACTTCTTAACCAGGCTGGCGGAGTGGAAATCCGACGGTGAGTCAGCAGTTGATTTGTTTGACGAGAAGAGCTCCCTCTATAGCAGCGTGACAGATCTTGTTGCGAATGGGCCGAAGCGATCCGAGGTGATAGGAGGCTTCGTCGAATTTCTTGAGCAAAACTCCGAGCAAGCAGGGAGCCGCATGGAGTGGATGCTAACAGCGGACCACTTGCTTTCCGGGCTAAGGGCGGCGGATGACCGACAGGAAGTGTTGCAGGCGTTTCTAGATTCTCGTGACTCGGCATTGAGCCTCTACGCGCGACTGGAGAGGTGGGAGCCGCGCGAAGCGCGGCCCGTATTGGGACAGGGGGCGGCGCCAGCCAAGACTGAAAAGTGACGCGCCTGCTGCTTTTTTGAGTTGTGGGTAAGGCTGTGAGATCGGTATGCGGAGGGTTGTATGGCTGAGATCACGGGTGTGCGGCGCGGGCCCGCGCCGCCTAAGTTGACGCTCGTCGGTGTTCTACTTCTCATCTCCGTGATTCTGAATATCTTTCTCGCCCGGAAAGTCTCTAGGTCAACGGCCATGGAAATGGCGAGATCGGAAAGCTTGCTCCGGGTTGGAACCGCGGTTCCCGCGATCGAAGGACGCTCTGTAGATGGAGCTAAGAAAGCGCTGGACTATCACGAGGTCCAAATCCCGACTATTCTTTACGTATTTTCGCCGCAATGTGGATGGTGCGAGAAGAATCTTGATAACCTCAAGGCGCTGGTTGGCAGCTCCGGCTCTCGGTATAGGGTAGTTGGTATTTCTTTGAGCCACCAAGATCTAAAGGAGTATGTGGAAGAAAAGGCTCTGGCCCTGCCTGTCTACACGGACATTGCGGACCCGATTCGAACGGCTTACCGGCTGGGAGCAACTCCAACGACCATCGTAGTCTCACCCGAGGGCAAGGTACTGAAGGTGTGGAGCGGAGTCTATAGCGACCGCAATCGCCAAGAAATAGAAGCTTATCTAGATATCCACCTGCCAGGTTGTTGTAAATAGAGCCCTGGAACTACTGGCCGGCGCGGGCGGGCGTGATGACGAGGCGGCCGGGAGCTTTCTTCTTGGGGTCGGCCTTTTCCTGCGCGTAGACGAGATCGAGTCCGCCCTCTTGCGTGGCAGAGGCCTCGGCCAGTGCCGTGGCCAGTGCGCGGAACGAGCGGCTTATTTCCTGGCCTTCCTGGAGGACCACCGGCGCCCCGTGATCGATGGCGGGCGAGACCGCCTGAAACGCGTTGGGAATCTTCCACAACACCTTGCAGCGGGTGGCGTGTTCGATGTCTTCGTCGGTGAAGCCGGGAATTTTCTTGTAACGGTTGATCACCATGCGCAGCCGGTTGCGGCCCGCGCCTTCTTCGAGGAAGGCATGGATGCGGCCAGCGCTCCACAGCGAGACGACGTCAGTCTGAGCGACCATGAGCACCGCGTTCGAGAGATCGGAAAGCAGGCGCGTGGTGGCATCGAGCCGGCTGGAGGCGTCGACCACTACATAGCGGTAGTGATTCACCAGCAGGTCGAAGAGGCGGGCTAACTCGGCCGGCGTAGGAACGGAAGGGTAGGGCTGCTGCGGGCCGGCGAGCAGATGCAAGCCGTCTTTGGACGTGGTCATCAAGCCTTCGAGCAGCGAAGTGTCGAGGCGGTGCAGGTTCTCGAGCGCGTCGGGGACTCCAAAGCTGGGGCGCAGGTTGAGGTGTAATTGGGCGTGGCCAACGGGCGCAAAATCTACCAGAACCACGTCGCCGTGGATCTGTTGCAGAGCGAGCGCGATGTTAACGGCGGCGGTGGTGGCGCCGGCGCCTCCCTTGGCGCTGAGAAAGGTGAAGACTCGAGCTTTGCCAACGCCCCCGCGGCTGCGGGTGCGATTGGAACTGAATCGGGTCAGGGCTTCGAGCAGGGCCTCGGAACCAGCGCTGTCGTCCAGGTATTCCCCGGCTCCGGCGCGCATGCTGGCCACGATGGTGGTCGGCTGCAGCATGCTGCCGTTGGCGAAGATGGCGAGCTGCAAGGTGTTGGCTTGAATGATGTCGATGGCTTTGATCGCGGGCTGTGGATTGGCGGCAGAAATATCGATAACCACGACTTCGGCGCGCAAATCCTGAATCTGGCGGAGGATGGAATCCGTGGGGCCAGCGGGGAAGCCGACGTTGCTGAACACGACCCGGGCCAGCCGGGTAGCTTCCAGACGGTTCTGCAACTCAGACAAACGATCCCGATCTTCGGTCAGGAGGGCTACGGCGATCCCATGCATGGTGCGGTTCTCGCTGATTTCTCTCGCTGTTTGCATGTTAGAAAGAGGAAGTACCCTTCGCCAAGTGACCTAGGTAATCGACCATGAGTGCACGCCCATTCGCACGGACGCAAGAGAAGCAGTCTGCAAGAGGGGAACCTCAGCGAGAGGCGCACTGCAGGAATACTCTCCAGCGAATCCGCACTAGTGATGTACATTTTAAGCCAAGGCGCGGAGATTGAAAAGAGTAAGAAGTGCTAAAGGGATCAAATAAGTGCGGCGACGAGCCAGACCGGGATTCTCGGTCAATGTACTCCGGCTGGGCTAGTGGGCCGCAGTTCGCGTACTTCCCGGTGCGGGTGCGGCGGGGCGCTCCGTCTCGCTGGGGCTGTGCAAGGCAGAAATACGGCGGAAGTCGGCGGAACTGTCCTCCGCTTCCGGAAGATACTCGTACCCCTTCAAGCAGACGGCCACACCGATCTTGGTTTCGGCCAGCTTGGTCTCGGCATCGGTCGAAACTGCCGGCTTCCAGTTGTTATCCGGGGGCTTCACGATGCGCAGCACCTGCCCCCGGCAACGGACGCGCATGTTTTCGCCAAGTGTGATCTCGGAGGGCATCTTGAGCGTGAGTTCGATTTCCGCGCCCTCGTTGAGCGCCATGTCGGTGAACAGAAATGCTCCCCGCGAGCTGAGGTCCTGGGTGAAGCCGAGCCCTTCGGCGGCGGTCGCCACGTCGCGCAGCGAAACCGGGAGGTTAAAAGCGAAGCGTTGTCCAATGCGGCGTTCAACACCAACCGGAGGATGAGTCATGGCCGTGTCACGTCCTTAGGGAATCGCCGGGCAGCGAGCAACTGCCACTGTAGCGCAGTCTGGCCGGGCAGGGAAGACAAAAATTTTCGCGGCTGGTCATAGCCCTGAACCGTGCAAAAACATGGACGGCATTCAAAGGTATAGTTGGTCAAACGAGCGGTTATCATCATCCAAGGAACCTAAGCGTGGCCGAGACCAGAAGCCCAATCGATGAAGATCCGGCGCTGAACGCCGGGGAAGCAGCTCCCATGGCCGGATCGCGCTGGCAGGTGGCGGGGAGGGCGCTGCGCCACCGTAACTTCCAGCTGTTCTTCAGCGGGCAACTGATTTCCCTGATCGGTACGTGGATGCAGAGCGTGGCCCAATCGTGGCTGGTCTACCGGCTGACCGGCTCTGCGTTGTTGCTGGGATCGGTGGGATTCGCCAGCCAGATTCCCGTGTTTCTGTTTGCGCCGCTGGGCGGGATGACGGCCGACCGCGTCAACCGCCGCCACGTTGTAATCTCCACGCAAGTGGCATCGATGTTGCTGGCGGCCATTCTGGCGGCGCTCACGCTGTTCCACAAAGTTCAAGTCTGGCATGTATTTGTACTGGCCGGGTTGCTCGGCGTCGTGAATGCGTTCGACATTCCGGGACGGCAGTCCTTTCTGGTGGACATGGTCGGGAAAGACGACTTGATGAACGCGATCGCGCTGAATTCCTCCATGTTCAATGGGGCGCGCGTGATTGGCCCCGCGATTGCCGGCATTCTGGTGGCAAAGATTGGCGAAGGCTGGTGTTTCTTTGCCAACGCGGTGAGCTACATCGCGGTGATCATCGGCCTGCTGATGATGAGGGTGCATAGCCCGGCTCGCGCCTCGGCAGCGTCGCCCCTGGAGCACATGATGGAAGGCTTCCACTTCGTGAACCGGACCGCGCCCATCCGCGCGCTGCTGTTGCTGCTCGGGGTGGTGAGCCTGGTGGGAATGCCCTACGTGGTGCTGATGCCGATTTTCGCCGACCAGATTTTGCATGGCGGGGCGCGGGGGTTGGGCATCCTGATGGGCGCTACCGGCGTGGGAGCGCTGCTGGGCGCGCTGACCCTGGCGTTCCGCTCCGGCGTGAAAGGCCTGGGACGCTGGGTGGCATGGTGCAGCGCCGGCTTTGGAACCAGCCTGGTTGTGTTTTCGCTGTCGCACCGGTTCTGGATTTCAGTGATTTTGCTGTTGCCTGTGGGCTACACCATCATGCTGCAGATGGCCTGCTCGAACACGCTCATCCAGGTGATGGTGCCGGATGCCCTGCGGGGGCGGGTGATGGCCGTGTACTCGATGATGTTCATGGGCATGGCTCCGATTGGAGCGTTATTCGGCGGTGCGCTGGCCGAGCGGTTGGGTGCGCCGCTCACGGTGGCGATCGGCGGTTTGGCCTCGGTGGCGGGGGCGTGCTGGTTCGGACTGCAACTGCCGAAAATCCGCATCGAGGCGCGGCGCTTGATCGTTGCCCAGGCCGTGGCCGGTGGAGAGCCATCAGAGATGACGACGCAAGCGGTGGAAGACTGAAACGCCCGGATACAGTGAGCATCGTCGCTAGCGTGAGTAACTATCGTTCCGGACTACGGCAGTTCCACATCCAGAGCATAGATTTCATCTGTGCTTAGACTGCGGGAGAAGAGTGGGGTGCCGTCTGGCGCGGGCGCGCTCCATCCGAAAGCTGGGGAGGCCGAGTACCGGACAATGCCTTTCAGATCGGCAACAAGTTCCGAGCGAGTTGCGCCTACTTTGATCCGCCGGAACGTAGGATGGTCGGTGAAAGTACTGTCGTAGTAGAGATAGGTTCCATCGCGTGACCAGTTGGGGAACCCAATCAAGTCGCTGGTCCAGTCCGACCACTTCTGGGTTTTGAAATCATACAGCAGAAGTTTTGTGGACTGTGCATTCATCGCTGCCAGGTACCGGCCATCGGGCGACCAGCGCGGGCTGTACAAGCCCCGCGACCCAGGGATGACAGAGACCTCGTGGGTGGCGAGGTTGACGGCACGTATGATGCTATCGGTGTTTGCGGCGTCCTGGCCGAAAATGAGTGTGCTGCCGTCTGGAGACCACACAGCGTCGGCCTGGGTCTTTGTTTCCGAAAGGACTTCGCGTGGCGATCCGCCCTCTGAGGGAATTATGAAAAGCTTCCAGGGTTGACCTGGCCGAACATCCAGGTAGGCGATCTGCTTACCGTCCGGCGACCATCGGGGCAGCCCTGCCGCGACAGGCGGATAGGTCAACTGAAGGCGATCGGTGCCATCTGCACGACTTCGCCAAAGCGTGTCATCCGGATAGGAAACATAGGTGATCCGCTTGCCATCCCGCGAATAATCGAGTTCCCCTGCCGAGATTCCCGAAAGGAATGGAACGAATTGTTGCGACTTCGAATCGTAACGGATAAGCTCGGCGCGTCCTTGCGAGGCATCGACAAAGAGCTTCTTGCCGTCGAGGCTGGGTACGAAGGATTCGAAGGACAGTGGACCCGACGTCAACTGGATGGGCCGCGGCGAACGCCAGCGGAACAGTCCGCTGGCCTCACGCATGGCCCAAACATTTTGCACGGAATTGCTGGAACTGGTGAAAAAGAAGTAGCGCCCGTCGGTTGACCACCGGCCACAGCACGTATTACCTGGGCCGGTTCCGCCAGGAAATAGAGGGTGCAGCCCGCTGCCGTCTGCGCGAACTTCCCACAAAGAGTTTTCCCCCGATTTTATGACCGAGAATCGAATGCGGGACCCATCGGGAGAGAAACGGGGAAACCATAGATATTCTGAAACCGTGACCAGTTTGTGGGGATCGGTGCCGTCGGCGTTCGCCAGGTAAAGATCAGGGCCACGGGCGAAAGCCAGATGCTGTTGATCGGGCGACAATGTAGCCCCGCCGCGATTCACGGCCATATCCCCCAAACGGCGCGGGGTGCCGGAAGGCAGCGGCACACTCCAGAGGGGGACTTCGGGTTCCGTTCCTACTTGAGTGGTAACGAGCAGTTTGGTGTGGTCAGTGGAAATGTCCTCCGCGTAGGCGTTGGTAAAGGGCGTGACAATCGGAGAGACCTCGCCGCCGCCAGTAGAAACCTGAACAATCTGATTGTTCAGGCTACTCTCGTCTACGTACAAGCGGGAACCATCCGTCAGCACCCCCATCTTCGGGACGCCATCGCGAGTTAGTTGCGTTGTGCTGAGCACGCGGGGAACTGGCGGGGGAGAACTAAGCCAGACAAAGGCGGCGGCGAGAACCACGATCAAGGAGCCGATCGCCGTGCGCCAGAGCCAGCGGGACTTAGCTTTTGCTGACGGAATGGCTGCATCGATCTTGCCCGAGGTGGTGTCCCGGCTCAGGCGCTTTAAGTCGGCGCGCAACTCGGCTGCGCTCTGAAAGCGGACTTCGCGATCCTTCTCCAGGGCCTTATGAATGATGCGCTCCAGTTCGCCAGGAACTTGCGGATTGAAGCGCACGGCCGGCTCGGGGGGCTTGTTCAGGATGGCATTGAAAACAGCGGCTGTGGTGTCGCCGCGAAAGGGTAGCGTCCGCGTGGCCATCTCGTAAAGAACCACGCCGAAAGAGAAGAGATCGCTGCGGCCGTCGAGTTCCTTGCCCAGCGCCTGTTCGGGCGACATGTAGGCCACCGTGCCCAGAGTGCTGCCCGGGCTGGTGAGGTGGCCCTCGCTCATGGTACGGGAGCCATCTGAGGTTGGGACGACAAACGAGCCAACTTTTGCCAGACCGAAATCGAGAATCTTCGCGTGTCCGCGATCGGTAACGAAGAGGTTGGCAGGCTTGATATCGCGATGCACGATGCCCTTGGTATGTGCCCCGTCCAAAGCGTCGGCAATCTCGATGCTTAGCGACAAGATGGTTTCAATTTCGAGAGGCCGGGTCGCGATCTGGTGTTTTAGAGTCTGGCCTTCGAGGAACTCCATGACGATGAAGGGCTGCCCGTGGTCCTCGCCGATTTCGTAAATCGTACAGATGTTGGGATGGTTGAGAGCAGACGCCGCCTGGGCTTCACGCTGAAAGCGAGCGAGAGATTGCGCGTCTTTGGCGACCTCATCGGGCAGAAACTTCAGGGCAACGAAGCGGTGAAGGGTCGTATCTTCAGCCTTGTAGACCACGCCCATACCGCCGCCGCCGAGTTTCTCGAGGACATGGTAGTGCGAGATGTCGCGGCCGATCATCGTCTGGGAGTCACAGCTCTTGGAAGTCATATGTTAGGGAGGCGGGACAGGGAAGTCAAAAGGAACGATGGCCGCAGGTCATCCCGACGCATCGCTCCATTCAAAATTTTCATCCACCGTATTCGTCGCGTGCGTAGTCCACCGTACGCACGCATATTTCTTGAACATCGTCGCAGGATCGTGATATATCGCGTTCTATCTGACCAGCCTACTGGTTCCCGCCCATTCATTCGCCGTTCAAGGGCGAGAGAGCAACGGACAATCGTCGACTGGAGGACAAGATGAATTCCCTTCGTAAGATGATGGCATCGAGTCTTTTCCTGGCGGTCTTCACCGGAATGATGTTCGCGCAAGGCGGCGCCACGGGCGCCATCAGTGGCGTGGTGCAAGACGCCTCCGGAGCCGTCATCGCCAACGCCAAGGTGAGCGTCAAGAGCGACGCCACGGGCGAGGTGCTACGCCAAGCGACGAGCGACACATCTGGTTTGTTCACGGCCACCTTGTTGCCGGTGGGCAGCTACACGGTGGAAGTGATCGCGACGGGTTTCCCCGACACCAAGTTTCCCGGCGTGGTGGTGCGCATCACGGAGACCACGCGCATGACCGCGGTCATGAAAGCGGGTGTGGTGAAGGAAGTGGTGGAAGTGCAGTCCCAAGTGGAGCAGGTCAATACCTCCGACGCCACCACCGGCCAATCGCTGGGGGCGCAGACGATTACCGATCTCCCTCTGGCAACGCGAAACTTTCAGCAGTTGCTGACGCTCTCCACCGGCGCATCCTCCGACTTGAATGCCGCGGCGCAGCTTGGACGCGGTCAGGTTTACATTCACGTGAACGGCGGCAGAGAAGACAACAACAACTATCTGATCGATGGCATCACGGTGGCCGACTACGCCTTCGGCGAATTGACTTACACGCCGCTGCCCAGCCCGGATGCAATTCAGGAATTCAAAGTCAGCACCAGCCTCTACGACGCCACCCAGGGACGCAACGGCGGGGGCAACATCAACGCCACTCTGAAGAGCGGGACCAACCGCTTCCACGGCGACCTTTGGGAGTACTTCCGCAACACGGCGCTGGATGCGAACGACTACTTTCTGGGTAAGGTGGTCGTGAAGCAGAACATTTTCGGAGGCGACATCGGCGGGCCCATCGGTTCCGACGCCAAATTCGGTTACTTCTATTTCAACCTTCAAGGCACGCGCCAGCGCAGCGGCGACTCGCCGGGGACGTTTATCAATACGAGCATCCCCTATGTTCCACTGGCGGATCGCCAGTCCATGAGCGCGATGGCGGCCGATTGTGGGGTGACAGCTCCCATTGATCCAGTAGCTTTTAATCTGATGGGTTTTAAGAGCAATCAGTTCGGCGCAGGAGCAGGAGGATACCTGTTTCCGCTGCCCACGAATGCGCCGACAAGCACGCCCTGCGGCAACCCAGTGCCCTTCCTGGTCACCGATCCCGGCAAGTTCAGCGACAACCAGTTCACTCTGAACTGGGACCGCGAATTTCGGGGCGGGAAAGACCGTCTTTCAGAGCGCTTCTTCTGGTCCAATTCCGACACGTTTGAGCCCTTCGGCGCTGATTCTTATGGCATTCAGACCGGCGGACAGCCCGGTACGAACAATCTGAACTTTCCGCTTGACATCCCCCTGCATAGCCGCTTCGGCAGCATCACCGAAACGCACGTGTTCAACAATGCCCTGATCAACGAATTCCGATTCGGGGTCAACATCATCAGCGACAAGCTGAATAACGAACCGCCCATCACCAATGCGCAGGCTGGCATCAACCTGCCCACCGCAACTGGAGTGAACGGACAAGTCGGCGATCCCAACATCTATCGTTTTCAGTTCGATACCTTTGCTTTTGGCGCGTACCCCACGCAACTTCAGTCGGCACTTTCGAACAACTACACCTGGGTGGATACGGTGAGCTGGACGAAGGGCGCACACCAACTGCGCTTAGGCGGAGAGGCTGACCGGGTGTCTATGCGCCGAAGTCTGCCGATTGCCGACAATGGGCTAATATTTTTCATCTCGGGTGCGTCCGGATTCGGCTCAGACTTCCAAAGTTTTCTGGCCGGAGCGCCATTCTTAGGCGAAGGCGGCGGGGGCCTGGGCAACCACGACTACCGCATTCCCAGCTATGCTTGGTTCGCGCAGGATGACTACCGCGCGAGCAAGACGCTTACGGTAAATCTCGGTTTCCGCAACGAGTTTGTGGGAGCGCCCTACGACGAGCTCTGCCACACTGGCAACACCGATCCGAGTCTCGCCATTACGACTGGGCAGCCCTACGTCTATCCGAAGTGCATCAGCAAGTTCGGACTCTCCGGGGTTACTGGAACGCTGAATCCCGCCGGACTCAACAACGAGTACGCTACCGTGTGGGAGCCGCGCATTGGTTTTGCCTACGACGTCGGTGGGCACCACACTACATCCATTCGCGGCGGCTATGGTATTTACAGTGTCCGCGAGGATCTAGGAGCGGTCGACAACCTGGCGATCGTTCCGCCGACCTATCCGTTCCTCGTGGGATTTCTTCCCGGAGCGGACAGCCTGACCAACTTGTTTGCCGCGAGCGCCGCCTTTCCCAACGGTGTGCCCGCGCTGGGCGCGAATCCCACGCAGATTTATGCGCCCACGGCAGCGATTTTGCAGGGATTCAACACAATCAACTGCACCTTTCCGAATGTGCAGGCCTGCTCCCCTGTGTTCAGCGGAAACGTGAACGGCTTGATCCAACTGGCGGTGCCGCTGCACTGGGTGGTGGGAACTACGCAGCAGTGGAACTTCACCATGCAGCGCGAACTGGGGCGCGATTGGTTTGCCGAACTCGGCTACGTGGGCACAAAGGGCACGCGCCTGCGCTCGACCTACGATCCCGATCAGGCCACGCTGGCGACCCCGCAGAATCCGGTTGTCGTTCCCGGACAAGGCTGCGCTAATCTGCAAGCCCAAGGTCTGTCGTGCACACTCGTGGATTCAACCGCGGAGAACGCTTCCGCGCGTGCGCCTTATATTGGCATTGCGCCGGGAGATTTCGAGGACTTCGCGCCCAACTCCGATTCGCACTACAGCGCGCTGCAAGCCACGTTGGCGCATCGCTTTGGCCATGGCCTGTATTTCCAGAGCGCGTACACATGGTCCAAATCCATCGACGATGTCTCGACGGCGTCGGTGGCGTTTCTTACTCGCGTGAATGATCAGAACAGCGCAAAGGCGTCGCGCGGCCTGTCTGACTTCGACCGGCGACAGCGTTTTGTGACCAGTGCTGTTTATCAATTGCCGTTCTTTGCCAACTCCAGCGGCGTCATGAAAACGGCGCTGGGTGGCTGGGAGGCCAGTGGTGTAATTGTGTTGCAGTCGGGAGCTCCGATCACAGTTTACGATCCTGCAGGAGGAACGGCTTATGCTCTGGCCAGCACACCATCTTCGACCGCGACATTCGCTCCGGGATTTGGCTGCGGCAACGCTCCCAGCAAGGGTAGTCCGGAATCGCGCATTTCTGACTGGGTAAACCCTGCGGCTTACACGACGGATCCAAAAGCGATACTCTCGGACAACAGCTCGAGTGACGCGACGGTCTACGGCAACACGCCGCGCAACTGCATCATTGGGCCGCCGCAGAAGAACGTGGATTTCACACTGGATAAGACGTTTAAGCTAGGCGAACGGCAGAGCGTGCGATTCCGCGCGGACTTCTTCAACCTGTTCAATCATCCGTCATTCCAGATTCCGGCGTTGGCGGCGGTCTCGTCTGCTGGCGGGTCTGCGCCGATTACCTCGACTGTCGGCACGCCGCGGCTGATTCAGTTCTCGTTGAAGTATGCGTTCTGAGTTGGCGCAGCAAATTCTACTTGTACGCTTCCGGCGGCAATCCGGTGATACGGATGCCGCCGTGGCCTTTGTGGCGGATGTTCAGGCCGATGAGTAGAGCGGTGATCTGTTCGAGGATGCGCGCGTTCTCCAGTTTGCCGCCGTCGATGGCCCGCACGCCGGGAATCTTAGCGGCAAGCGCGCGAGTGAGTTGGGCGGCGTTGGCGTCGTCGCTGCAGACGATGACATCGCAATCGAGAGTATCGTCTCCGTTGAGAAGTTCCGCGGACAAGTTGTGGAATGCCGCCACCACGCTCACTCCCTTGGGCACGAGTTCGGCGGCTTGCTGCGCGGCTGAACCTTGCCAGACGCCGAGAGTGCGCGAAGCGCGTCCGCCGACTCCAGCCGCCAGCGCGACCGTCGCGTCGATCAGAATGCTGCCGGCGCGGATGGCAGGCTTGAGTTGCTTGAGCAGCGCCGCCTGGCCCTCGAACGGAACCGTGAGGACCAGAGGATCCGCGGCGGCGCAGGCGGCAGAGTTTTCCATGCCTGAGACACGGGCTTGATTTCCAGCTCTTTTTTTGATTTTCTCGGACGCCTCTTGCGCGCGCTGCGCCTCGCGCGAGCCCAGGATGATGGTTTCCCCGGCGCGCGCCCAGCGCAGGGCGAGGCCCATGCCCGCGGGCCCGGTTCCACCCAGAATGGCGATGGGGCGCGAGGCGTCGCTCATGCAAATTCCGGCTCCAGTGTTTCTTCTGCCGTGAACTGGTCGAGCGGCAGCTTGAGCTTGATCCGCGTGTAGGTGGTGTTGCGCTCGGCGGGGATGCGACCGGTTTCCAGAATCAGCGATTGAAAGTCCTCCGGGCTGGTGTATTGCCCGGCGGTGGCTCCAGCCTCGCGCGAAATGTTTTCTTCCATCAGCGTGCCGCCGTAATCGTTGGCGCCCGCGTGCAGGCAGAGTTGCGACAAGCGGCGGTTCAACTTCACCCACGAAACCTGGATGTTATTGATGGAACCGGCGAGCAGCAGCCGCGCCAGGGCATGCACTTTCAGATGTTCCGCGAGGGTGGGGCCGGAGCGCGCAAGACCCTGATGGAACAGCAGCGTGTTCTGATGGACGAAACCCAGAGGGACGAATTCGGTGAAGCCCTCGGTTTCTCGCTGAATATCGCGCAGTAAAAACATCTGACGCACCCAGTGCTCGGGCGTTTCGGTGTGTCCGTACATCATGGTGGAAGTCGAGCGGATGCCGCAGCGGTGTGCGGTGCGAATGACTTCGATCCACTGTGCGGTGGAAAGTTTGTTGGCCGAAAGAATATGCCGAATCCCGTCGTCAAGAATTTCGGCGGCGGTGCCGGGGAGCGTGCCCAGGCCGTTGTCGCGCAGCATTGAGAGATAGTCGGCGAGCTTCATGCCGGTGAGTTCGACGCCGTAGACAATCTCCATCGGCGAGAAAGCGTGAATGTGCATTCCGGGAACGGCCTTCTTCACTGCGCGCAGAATGTCGCGGTAATAAAACGGAGGCAACCCGTGCGGCAGTCCTCCCTGAATGCAGACCTCGGTAGCGCCCAGTTGCCAGGCTTCGACGGCCTTTTGCGCGACTTGATCGGGATCGAGGAAATAGGTGTCGGACTCGCGGGGGCCGCGGCTGAAGGCGCAGAACTTGCATCCCACAAAACAGATGTTGGTGAAGTTGATGTTGCGGTTCACGACGTAGGTGACGAGGTTGCCGCAAAGATCTGCGCGCAGCAGGTTAGCCGCGGCCAGCAGGCCGAGCAGGTCGTCCCCTTCGGCGTGAGCCAGCACGTAAGCTTGTTCCTGCGAGATGGCGTCGCCCCTTTGATCTTCGAGAATTCTCTCTAGAGCGGCGCTATTTCCGGGCGTGATTCGCGGCGCGATGTCGGACCAGTCAAGCGCCGGAAAGTCTTCCAATTCCGAAGATGAGAGTTGGTGGGGCACGAGTCCTCCAAACCTCTGGTATTCCAAATTACTCCTAGAGACTGCACTTTGGCGAGAGCCTAGCGGAACAGGTCGCTGGCTTTGGGACGAAGCAGGTCGCGGGCACGGCCACCGCCGGGTTCGTAGGGAAAGCCGCGAATGATGCACGCTGGCGTGCGGTTGAGCTTGCCGCAGGCCAGTCCGCCGGCGCAGGCCAGTTCGTCGGCCACGGCTTCCACGCTGGCCTGCAAGGTATAGCCGTGGGGATCGCGGCGACCGCGATCGTCGCGTAGCGCTTTCATGCCGGCTATGCCAATGCAGAAATCGACCAGGCCTTCGCGCCAGGGACGGCCGAACGTGTCGGTGATGAGAACTGGAATGGCGAGGCCAGTGCGCTTCTTCAGGTCACGATGAAGTTTACGAGCGGAACGGTCGGCATCGGCGGGCAGCAGCAGGGCGTGGCGGCCGCCGTCGACGTTGGAGACGTCCACGCCGCTGTTGGCGCAGATGAAACCGTGTCGCGTCTCGGTGATCAGCACGCCGTTCTTGCGCCGGATGACAGAGCGGCTTTCTCGCAGCGCGAGTTCGATGACGCGGGCATCCAGATTGTATTTCTTTGCCCAGGCCACGGAGTTGGCAGAAGGTTTGATCGTTACCAGGTCGACGATGCGGCCTTCAGATTTTGAGACGATTTTGTGTTTGACGACCAGGATGTCACCGCGTTCGAATGCGAGGCCGTGTTGCCGCAGCGATTGCAGCAATTTTTCAGCCAGCGAATCCCCGGGTTTGATTTCGTCGGCGAGAGAGATCGGGATGATACGTAGTTCGTTGTGGGGCTCGACCGCTGCTCTCCTGCGCGAATCCGCAGCAGGTTTCTTAGCGGCGCGGCCAGTCCGCTTCATAAGCCGTTCGTTCCCGTAGCCAGAAATCGGCCATCGTCGAGCGCCCACCGGCGAATCAGCTTCTGCGTGCGGGTTTCGCCGGGTTGCGCGAGAAGTTCCTGCAAGTCCGCAGGGTTGTCCACATCAAGCGCGAGGCTGGGCAGTTGCAGCACGACGCAAGGTTTGCCGGTGGCTCGAGCGGCGGCGAGGTGAGGTCTGAAACTGTCGTTGCCGAAGCGCAAGGGGAACAGATTCGCGGGGCGGCGAAAGGCGGCGTTGGTTCCACGTCCGTCGGCTGCGGGGGCGAGCACCGAGCCTTCCGCGGGAGCCTGCGCAAAGATCTGTTCAAGCTCGCCGGCCTCAATCAGCGGAATGTCGGCGGGAATTACGAGTGTGCTGTCGATCCCGCGCGACGCGCAAAGACTTGTTGCCATTTCGATGGCGCCCGTTTCGCCGGGATTGGTGGGGTCAGGGATGATTTCGAAATCGTATTCCCGCGCGAGTTCCAGGGCAAACGGGTCGCTGGTTACGAGCGCACAGGTCGGACGGTGCGGCCACGCAGCGACTGTAGCCACGACGTCATGCAGCATGGCTTGTGCCAACTCCGTGCGCCGGGGTTGATCGAGCACGGCGGCGAGCCGCTGCTTGGCCGTCGACAGATTCTTGACGGGGACGAGGATCACGGCTGGTCGGATGCTACGGGCGCGGCAGGCTTTTCGGAAGCAGTTTCGTCGGCGCGCAGCCCAGGTATAGTGAACGAGAGCACGGTTCGAGCCAGTTCGGCCCGGTCCTCGGCGGAGCGCATGATGGTTTGCGTGCACCCTACCCGCAAGCCGCTCTGGCGGAGCGCTTCCGCCGCACGAGCGTCGCGCGTGTCGCAAATCAGGAGATCGAGAAAATCCTCGTAAGCTTTGGCGACGCCGGCGATCGAGCAAGGCAGTCCTTGCGCGGTCATCAGAATGCCCGCGGGGCCGGCAACCGGAGCATTCCCTACAATTGGACTCACGGCGGCAACTTTGCCGCGCGCGCGGCGCAGCGCGTCGCGGATTCCGGGTACGGCCAGAATTGGGCCGATGCTGGTGATGGGGTTGCTGGGAGCTATCAGCACGGCATCGGCGGAAACGATAGCTTCGATGACTCCCGGCGCCGGCTCGGCATCGGAAGCTCCGGCAAAACGCACCGAGTTCACCGGATCCTGATACCAGCGCTGCACGAAATACTCCTCGAAACTCAACTCGCCCGAAGGCGTATCCACACGGGTTTCGACGCGCGAATCGCTCATGGGCAGGATGCGCGCCTTCACGCCCAGCTTTTCGCAGATGGTCGATGTGGCCTGGGAAAGCGTTTTTCCCTCGGCCAATTGCCGTGAGCGCAACAGGTGGACGGCGAGGTCACGGTCGCCAGTGTGGAACCACGTAGGCTCGCCGAGTTGCCCCATGGCTTGCAGGCAGAGAAAAGTATCACCCTTGACGCCCCAACCACGCTCGCGGCTAAGCAAGCCGGAGAGAACGTAGGTGATGGAGTCAATGTCCGGGGAGACGTAGAGTCCCCACCACAGCAAGTCGTCGCCAGTGTTGACGATCAGAGTGATCTGCTCTGGCGGGATGACTTGCCGCAGGCCGTCGACGAACTTGGCGCCGCCGGTGCCGCCGGTGAGCACGCAGATCATGCCGCCCTCTTTTCTTTTTCTTTGTCTTTGGCGAGGCCTTCGCGATCAACCGCGGCTTGCAGTTTGTCGGCAAGCAATCCGGGTCTCGACATGAGTGCGGGCAGAAACTCAGGATAGACCGGCAAACGCTGGAGCAATTGGAATCCCTTGCCTTCCGTTCGCAGACGCAGCTGCTCCAGATGCGGCCACGGCTTCTCGGGATTGATGTAGTCGGGCGTCAGTGGTGACACTCCTCCCCAATCGTTGATGCCAGCGTCCAGCAACTCTTCATAATACGGCGCATTGAGGTTGGGAGGCGCCTGAATATTGACGTTGGGCATTAACAAGCGAGTTACCGCCACCGCGCGGAGCATCTCGCCCTGGCCAGGTTCCGGCACGCGGGCCATGGGGATGGTGGGTTTGGCGCGGAAATTCTGGACAATCACTTCCTGGATGTGGCCGTAGCGGTCGTGCAAATCGCGAATCGCGAGCAAGGTATCGACGCGGTCTTCCGGCGTTTCGCCGATGCCGATCAGCAGGCCGGTGGTGAAGGGAACTCGCTGTTTGCCCGCGTCTTCGATGGTGCGCAAGCGCCTGGCCGGAACTTTGTCGGGAGCGTTGTCGTGGGCCGCGCCCGGGGCGAGCAGGGCGTGGCTGGTGGTTTCGAGCATGAGGCCCATGCTGGGCGAAACGGTGGCCAGACGGGCGATCCACTCGGCGCTGAGCAGGCCGGGATTTGGATGAGGCAGCAAGCTGGTCTCGCGCAGCACCAACTCGCACATGGCTTCCAGATAATGCAGCGTGGACTTGTAGCCGAGATGCCGCAGCGTGGCGCGCATCTCCGGAAAGAGCAGTTCCGGTTTGTCGCCGAGACTGAAGAGGGCTTCGGTGCATCCGAGCTTTTCGCCCTCGCGGGCGACAGCCAGCACTTCTTCCGGAGTCATTGTATGTGCCCCGGGATCTCCGGGATCGCGGCGGAAAATGCAGTAGCCGCAGTAGTCGCGGCAGAGATTGGTCAGCGGCAGGAAAACCTTCCGCGAATAGGTGATGACGCCGGGCTTGAAGTGTTCCTTCGCAGCGCGAGCGGCGGCGAGCAGCGTGGGGAGATCGTCGTCACCGCAGCGGATCAGGCGTAGCGCCAGGTCGCGCGAGATGGGCGACCCTGGCCGCAGATCGGCCCGTTCCGCCGCACACGACGAGCGGTGCTCGGGGCTGGCCGTTCTGATCGCAGTTGGGGTCACGTTGCTCGGTTCCGCAGGCGAGCCGGTGCATCGAATCATACAACAGTGGTCAGTGGTCAGTGCCCAGTCACTACGAGCCTGCCCGTCCGCTGAACACTGGCCACCCGCTCTGGCAGGGGGCAATGAGAGCTATGGCGATTTACCACTCACCGCGTAGCTCCTAGTGAGTCGTCTGGCAAAGATCACTTGCCCAACAGGGCGGTGAGACACCGAGAAGGTTCCAGAGACAATCCGCATTCCTCCTGCCCCGGATGCCAGCGCCATAGCCCTGCCGGCTCGCCCCTCCTGCGCAGAGTATCAATCAGCGCAGGTGTCAGGGATCAGAGATCAGGGAACAGAAATCAAGAATCGCAAAATTCACACTTGACATTGACAGATAATCCACTACCATATGGTTGTGGATAAGTTAGGTACAACTTTTGCGGCTTTGTCTGATCCAACCCGGCGGGCAATGATCGAACGACTCTCCCACGGGCCTGCCTCTGTGCATGGATTGACGGAACCGTTTGCACTTTCGCAGCAGATGATTTCAAAACATATTGCCTACCTGGTGCGGGCGCGGATTGTGATCAAGACGAAGCGTGGACGAGAGAGTGTGTGCACGCTTAGGCCACAGGCGATCAAGACAGTCAGCGACTGGGCGATTAGCTATCGCCGATTCTGGGAAGAGAGCTTCGACAAACTGGAAGTAGTTGTAAATCAAATGAAGAAAGAGGAGATCAGAGATGACAAAAAGCACGGTAAACGAGATAGAGCGAATGGTTGTCACAAGAGTTTTTAATGTCCCACGCGAGCTGGTTTGGAAGGCGTGGACCGACCCGAAATACGTGATGCAGTGGTGGGGGCCGAAAGGCTTTAGCTGCCCCGCTTGCGAGATTGATTTTCGCGTAGGAGGAAAATTTCTCTGCTGCATGAGAACGCCGGATGGGCAGGAGGGTTGGAATGCTGGGGAATACCACGAGATTGTTCTGCACGAGAAGATCGTTTACTCCATGTACTTTTCCGACTCGAAGGGAAACAAGGTTGAGCCTGAGCAATATGGAATAGAACATGAGGCCATAGACCATGCGCGCGACGTGGTTATTTTTGAGGATCTCGGGAACGGCCAGACTAAGCTCACCTTGATTGGAAATGACCCCATGGAGAGCGCAAAAGAGAGCGGTCAATTCGAGGGCTGGGTTGAGACACTGGATAAAATTGCGGCCGTTGTTGCAGAGCTGGCTTAGGCGAAATAAGAAGCTGAAGCTTGGATTCGCGAAACTCAATCATGGAGAAAGAAATGAAAAGAATACCGTTTCTCGCTATCGTCCTGCTGGCATGCGCATTTCCCGCCCATGCCCAGGACGCGATGAAGAAAGATGCAGCCGTCAAACCTGCCGATCCGGAATTGAAAGTCGTGCTCGATTCCTGGAATGAGATTGGCCGCAAGCTGACGGAGATGGCCGAAGATTTTCCCGAGGACAAATATGACTTCAAGCCGACACCCGCGCAGCGGAGCTTCGCCGAGCAGTTGCTGCACGCGGCGGGTTCAAGCTACTACTTCACGAATCCTGTGATGGGGCTGAAGCCTCCCGCGGCAGAAGATCCGAAGCGCGACCAGTACAAAACAAAGGCCGATATCGTCGCATTCGTAAAGAAAGCCGTTGCCGACGGAGCCGCCGCCATCCAGTCAAAAGGCGAAAAAGGCCTGACGACGGAGGTTGTTTATTTCCCTCAACAAAAAGCGCGCGTTCTCGACATAGCCTACGGCCTCATCGAACATAGCGGTGAACACTACGGCCAGCTCGTCGTGTACTACCGCCTCGCAGGTCTCGTGCCGCCGGAGTCGCGGCCCAAGAAGTAAAGTTTAAGAGACTAGATACCCCGCCCTTATTAAAGGCCGGGGACAGCCAAGGGCCGGGACAAAAGATCGGGGACATCCATGATAAGTAAAAGTCAAGAGGAGACGGAGGTCTCCGTGCACTTGGAAGGGATGACTCTCGAAGCGAAGACGAGGCGGTTAAGTTGGCGAACGGGCAGCGATCGTTGAGCGCGGCCAAAGCAGCAGCTTGGCCAGACATCCATTTGCGGGAACCGAAGCGGAGTCCGGTCCACGAAGTATGAGTTAGGGTTTTCCGGCCGGCCTCGATACAGACGGTAAGGAGCATCGGGAGTCGAGACTCCTCTGCCCAGTCCCCGAGTTGGCGAGGAACGGCCGGATGATCGCTGAGTTCAAAGTTTTTCCTTTTTAGGCAGCTTTTTGGGTTGGCTCTTCCAAAGGCACGCGCAATTGGAAGGGCTGACGGCTTTTGTCGACGGCCAGCAAATAGACGACGAGTTTGCGCGCCACCGCCAGGGTGGCGCGGTTGCGGTGTCCGTGCTCCAACTCGCGGGCATGCAGCGCCGCCAGTTGTGGATTCCATCGCGGAGCCAGTTTGGCAGCCTCGATCAACGTGGTTTGCAGCCAGTGGTTGCGCTGTTTGGAGATAGGTCCGCGTTGCTGCTTGCCTGCCGAAGACTTCAATGCGGCAGTCAGTCCGCAGTAACTCATGGCATCGGAGCCAGAGCAAAAGCGGTGCGGGTCGCCGATCTCCAATGCCCAGGTCAGAGCGGTAATTTCTCCCACAGCTGGAATCGTCATCAACCGCTCGACACGTTGTGCCAGTTCGGGATCGGCGAGTAACTCGCAGACCAACCGCTTCTGCGTGTTCTCGAACATCTCCAGAGCGCCGCGGCTCAAACGCAGCAGATCGATCACCGATTCCGGCACTTCTTCGAGTTCTTCCAGCAGACTGACGAAGTATTTCTTGCGGTGCAGCTTCTCCTTCACGTAGAGGGCGCCGGTCTCCATCAGCAGTCCGGCCATCTTGTTCTTCATGCGTACCGCTTCGCTCACCACCAGGCTGCGATAGCGCAGCAGACGGCGCAGTTCGCGAATCCGCGGCGGCGCCACATAGCAGGCCGGTAGTAGATTGCAGCGCACCAAGTCGGCGATGGTGCGCGCGTCGATGGCATCGCTCTTCTTCTTGCCCGCGCTGATGGCTTTCATCTTGGCCGGATGCGCCATCTCCAATTGCTCGCCGTAGGGTTTCAGCGTGTCGTAGATCCAAGCGCTGAACAGGGTCGCTTCCATCGCTCCGCGCCACGGTTGCGGACGGGCTGAGGCCCATTGCCGCAAGGCCTCGCGTTGCGCCAGCACACTGCCTTCTTCCATGATCTCGCCCGCAGCGGTCTTGACGCAGAAACTGATGGTTTTTTTGTGAACGTCGAATCCGATATAGTGAAGGCTGTTCATAGGGTTCTCCGAGTGCGCTTTCTGAGCTGGCGCTTTCCTCGCCAGTCTCAGCATCGTAGCCGCTTCGAGAACCCTTCTTCATTTTACTTGTGCATTCATACAGACGGGACGCTGCAGACGGGACGCTGCACTTATTTTCCTTTACTTTCTAGGAAAATACTCGGGGTACGGCTCGTCTGTCCCCAACCAACTCCAACCAACTGAAACGAAGCATCCACGAAGAGCAACTGCTTGCCATACTGCTTATTGACGTTTGAGAAAGAGATCATTTTGAAAGAGCAGCCGGCACCACGGTGCCTCTTCCAGTGTAGCGTGGACAGAAAATTGGCGGCCAACGCTGGCGTTGGATCATTTAAGCTTTGTCCGTGATACAGGAGTTTCTGATCTAAGTCGTTGGGTGCGAGTAATTCTGGTATAGTGCGGCCTATATGTCACTTCCGGTCTTGACTACCGCCGAAGATGTTACTGATCTCGTTGCATACCTGAAGACCAAACCCACAGGCGCGACCACCACCGAAGCAAAAGCCGCGATAAAGAAGAGTGTTTTGGACGGGCGTAAATTGACCGCCTACACCCTGTGGGGATTCGTAACTAAAGACGGCGAAAGGCTCAACCTCACTCAGCGCGGCTGGGACTACGCTCGTAAGCCAGAACAGGAGCAGGAAATCTTTCGGAGAGTTATAGATTCTATTCCACCCTACAAATCGGTTCTGGAGTGGGCATTCCACCAGAAACTGGAGTCAATGACTAACGTGGATGTGGCGGCTCATTGGCACGAGCACCATACGGAAGCTCTTGGAACAGACAATGCCGACACGATCAAGAACACCGCCGTCTGTTTCTTTCACATTGACGGGTGGCCCAGCTCTTGACCTCCCGCGAGCGACCAATGCTGTGGGTGCCCCGTCCTTCGCGCCTTTTTGTCTAGTCCCAATACATCCTTTACATTTCGTCCCGAGACATCCTTTACAGTTTTGGGTATGGTGGCGACTCGGGAAGCCAGCGCTCGACAATTGTCGAGCGCTGGTTTCCTGAGTCGAGTTCTCGGATCAAGGTCGTGCAGTAGAACACCAACATCCTCTGTTCGATCCGTACCACCTGCACCCGTTCCCCGGATAGCGCTTTACTGACTTTCCACTTCCGTCCCTGGATGTCCACCTGTCCATGGCAGTCGAGCTTCAACACCCAGGCCCCGGAGGGATACTCCCAGCGCGGCGGATGCGGATCGTAGCGCCGCGGACTGGGCCGCCAAACCGTGGCCGGTGTCCGCATCCCCAGCGCTTCGTGCGGACGAACATGATTGTGCTCCCAGCGATACGCATCCAGCCAGGTTTGCGTTTTCTCTCGCGGCCAACCCCGACGTTGCAGGGCGCGCTGCAGTGATCCGTGAAAGCGTTCCACCTTGCCCTGGGTTTGCGGATGGCGAATGCCGCTCCAGTGCAGCCGGATGCCTTGCCGCATCAGCCACAACGACAGGTGGGTTTGTCCCGAGGGCGACTTCTGACTCCACCACGGTATGCCGTGATCCATCAACATCCCTTCCGGAACCCCGCAGCGCTCAAAGGCTTCTTCCAACTGCTCCCGCACCGGCGCGCCGTGCGTGCTGCCGTTGTCCGCCAGAGCAATCAGGTAGCGGCTGTGATCGTCGAGCACCGACAGCGGTCCCACCGGGTGCGGCCATCCCTTGGGTCCCTTGAAGTCCATCTGCCACAGCTCGTTGGGCTGAGCCCGCTCAAAGCGCTGCGTGGCCGGGGCGCGCCGCTCCTCCTCCCGCACCAGATCGTGGCGCAGCAGAATGCGATGGATCGTGTTGCGCGGCAGCTCCACGCCCTCTCGCTCTAGAACGACTCGCAATTTGCGCGCCCCCCAGTCGGGATAGCGCAAGCGCACCTGGACCACGTGCTGCTCCAGTTTGGCGTCGGTGCGGCGGGGACTGGAGTGCGGCCGGCGACTCTGTTCCGCGATCCCTCGCACCCCCAACTCGTCGTAGCGCTTCAGCCACAAGTATCCCGTAGGCCGCGAGATCTCGTACGCGGCACACAGCGCACTGAAAGGCCGGACCTTCTGCCTGGCCTCCACCACAAACCGGACCCTCTGCTCGTGAACATCCATCGTCTTCCAGGCCATCTTTCTTGCCACCCCCCGTGCGTGCTACGCACGCGCGGGAGTGTAAAGGATGTCTAGGGACATGGTGTAAAGCATGTCATGGGTCTGAACAGCCTTTTGCGAAGGGCGGGTACCACAAACGCTGGAAACAACGCCACTAAATCCTGTGACATCCAACCACCTTTTCCCTGTGCAAATCTTCTGTCAAGCCAATTATCCGGAATTATGCCTTTGACGTACCCGCCTATGTGGTAAGATTGCGGCCTCCCCTAATTCCCCCGCCGGAGGCACGCCGTGTACAAGAATCTTTCGATAGCCGTACTGCTCGTAGCATTTGGACTGGTCGCCGCTCGTTCTACTGGCTTACCCGCTCCAACTCTCACGTCACCAACTATTGTGAAAAAGGTCGTTCTGACGAATCAGACTGCCCCCATTCCAACGACCACAATCTATACTCCCGGAACAAGTGGTCTTTTTCGAGTCTCGGTATACATGACTCAAACTGTGCCGAGCAATTCAGGGGATGCTTGGTATGTTAATTTAGGCTGGTCTGACGATGCGGGACAGGAAACTTGTGCTACAGTCTCGCTATCCGTTGGCCAAACTCCTCCGACAGCATGGGGCTATGTGTCTGCTTCATTTCAGCCGGGGAGTGTCGTTACTATTGAGGATCGAGCAGGACAGCCGTTGACTTTTGAGGTAGCTAACGGGCCTTTCGTGAATGACGGTACTTATTCGCTCTACATCACGGTAGAGCGGTTGATCTAGCGTGCAGCCCTCTTACTTCTCTTCTTCGTGGGCGCTTTCTCCGGCGGCTTCACCTTGAGCACGTCCGCTATCACTTCCTTGAATGGAAGGGGAATGTGCGGGATTGGTTTGGAGTTGGTTCTTCTCTTTTCTGGTTCCATGCGTTTCACGGGAGCGTCTTCAATGCCACATTACCACTTTTTGAGATAGATGCACAGAACGGCCCTTCTTGTCTCTTGCAGAGGTTCCGCATAGCAGTGCTGGCCTTAACTAACACAGCACCAACATCCCCAATCTGGCTCGACGTAAATGCGAAATGGCGAATCTTGTACCGCTTGATCAGTTCGGATTCCACCGCTCTCGTTCGCTGCTTTTGGTCAAAGGTGACCAGAATCCATCGGTGCTGGCCAACCTTTGCAAGTAGCTTAGTATCCGAAACTTCACCGCTGAAAAACTCGCGGTGGCGCTTAAATCGAATCCCGCTTCGTTGCAGTGCCTTCGTGACACCGTCGTAATCTAGGTTGTGGCAGAGGTAAAGAGTGAACCCCTTATGCTGCTTCTTCGAGCTGGAGCGCCTCTTCGATCTCTGCCTCGGGTCTACCATAGTCCGCCGCCAGTGTAGAAATGGACGCTCCGCCTTTCTTGCGACTCAGCAAGAAGGCAGTGGAAATTCGCGAGTTTATGAGGACTGGCATACCAAAGGCGACGTTTGGATCAATCATGACAAAACGTGGAGCTTGAATTGGCGACTTCAAATGTTCCCTTCGTGTAAATGGGAACAGCCGCTTGGCGATCCCTTGCTCATTGCGTTCGACTCTCTTGAGAAAAGGCATAACTATGTCCCTGAAAACCATCTGTCCGCTGCGCGTGAGGCAAGTCAGCGCCTGCCCATGTTCATCCAGGTAGATCAATTTTCCGTTTTCTGTGTGCAGGTCATAGTCCGCCAGTGGATACTTTGATTGCCTAGCAATCCGCAATCGTTCTACCGATGTTCTGATGGCTTGCAGACTGACACCATGAATCTTGCGCAGGCTTTCAAGCACGAAACACTCAACCAGATTCTTGAAGGAGAGGAGCATCGGATGTCGCGTAAATACCGTGCTCAATGGCGCTGCATTGTTGCTTCCAATGACCCAATACGTTATTTTCTCGGGATTGACATGCAGGTAACGCGCGGACTCCTCTATTGTGTAGTTTGGAATCTCATACGGGTTGATCTGCGGGGTTCTCATGAGCCTTTGGTGCGCCGCAGAAGTATAGCGGAAACGTGAGCGTTGGCAATGGCCCGACAGAGTAGTTACGAAAACGGAACGCTGGGCTGGCATGTTAGCCTCCGATAGGGTACACTTCTCCTAGGTCATCGGAGGATGGCCGAAAATTCTTGAATCCCGCCTTGCACGCGGGATTTATTTTTTGCCTGCTACTGCACTTGCTGCTTTCCGATTGAGTCCCGCAACATCAACCGCTTTTCGTCCGCTCCCTTGATTGCCAGCAGGGTTCTGTCCCCGTCTTTTTCTTTCCGGGAGTTGTACCGGAAATCGAACTCGCTCAGATAGCGATGCAAGTGTTGCTTTCCAACGTGGTGATACACGCCATTGATGCCGCGTTTCAGTGTTGCGAAAAATCCTTCGATAGAGTTCGTGGTGATGCACACGCCGTTTTCGTACCGCACGTACTCATCGGCGCTATGGTTGACCTGATCATGCTTGCGAGTCATCAACGCGCCCTTGAGCACGCTGGAACTGTCCGTCATTACATGCGCATCTTCTGCGACCATTTGCTCAACGATGGGCCTTAGGTTCTCAGCGGTGACTTTCTGGACGTGCTGAGATTGTACGCGACCACCACGTTGCAAGACGGAAACTACGGCTGCTTTCCGAACCATCCCGCTAACGCGATCCTGCGCTCTCCCTTTGAGGCTTACAGTCTGCGGGTGCTTTACGCGAGGCTTCCCGCCAACGTAAGTTTCGTCGATCTCGATTACGCCGTTGAGTTTCGATGACAAAGGTTCTTGGGTCATCGTGTAGCGAATCCGATGAGCCATGAACCATGCGCTCCTGTACGTCACCTTGAGCATTCTGTGGAGCTGGTGGGCGCTCATACCCTTCTTGCTGGCACAAAGCAGGTGGTAGGCCAGCAGCCATTTACTCAGGGGGATATGGCTGTCTGCGAAGATCGTTCCGACAGTGACCGTGAACGGCTTCCGGCATCCCTTGCACTTCCAAAGGCCGGGGCGAGTGCTCTTGCCTTGCAACTTGTAGGCTTCGCCGATCACTCCACAATGGGGGCAGACAGGGCCATCCGGCCAGCGGATAGCCTCAAGGAACTCCCGCGCTTTGTCCTCATCGCTGAAATATTTGGCTAGAGTGGCGAGATTGAGTTCGTTTTCCATGCGTAAATACTAGCTTTTTACGCTGGGTATGTCAAGTGCATAATTCCGCAATTATCTAACCCCTTCCCCCTGAATCCCCTCCAGCCACTCCCAACCCGGGAAACCTCAACACCAGTGCTATACTTGGTTAACAATAATTTGCAGGAAGCAATACAAGGATGGTAAAAGGCCAGGCGTTTGGTCAGAAACTAGCCGCCCGGCTCTAAGTCCTTTGTTTCACTGATTTTGACCCCTAAGTCCTTTAGACCATCGGATCTGGCGGGAATTTCCCGCTAACCTGAAGATTCTAATAGGGGTAGGGGGTAGGGGTGGGGTACCAAGAAAGTAAACTCCGGCTCGCAGGGGCTAGGGCCATTCCCGCCGGACTCCTCCGTGTCTCCCGGTGAAAAGCGCGCGGACTAGATACCAGGGGGCCGGTCCACCTGAGCAGCACCACGACCGAGGCCGCCCACCGGCACCAGAGGCGAAGAAAAGCAGGTTCCTCACCGCGCTTTCAGCCCGGTTCGGAATGACAAAGGTTGAGGAGGGGTCGACGTACGGCGCGCATGAATGCGTGCCCTGATACGAATCACGCGCAGAGCAAACGGAGAAGTTCTTTGCTATCGCTTTTCTCCGTGCCTCAGTGTCTCCGTGGTGGGTTCTAAGCCTTCGCGCTTTTCTTCTTCTCCAGCGCGGCGTAGATGGCGGGGTCGGTGCAGAGTTCGTAGTAGGTGCGGTCGGTCCAGCCCTGGACGGAGAAATCTTCGACATGGATGCGCGGAATGCGGCTCTGGCGCACCACGATTTTGCGGAAAATGTCGCGGTCGACAGGGACGACGCCGCTGGACAGGCGATACTCTCCCTTATCCGACGCGGCCGAAGGCGGCAGCTTGACCGCGAGCGGGGCCAGCGAAATCTCCTGCTCCAGCTTGCGGAACGCGGCTTCGTTCATGCGAATCCCGCCCAGGTTGTAGCTGAGGATGGAGTCTTCGGGATTCACCGCGTCATCTTGCGTCGCCTGCGAACTGGCGGCCTGAAACGCGTAAACATGGAACGGCCCGGCGTGGGATTCCATGGCCCTGCGGGCGCGCTTGTTGCAGGAAGAAAGACGGTCGCTCTCGTTCAGCGCTTCGGAAATCATGATCTGGTGCTCGCCATCCATCAGATAGAGCGGCGCGGCCTCCTGCAGGGTGATGCCTACGCCCAGTTCCAGTCCCGGCATGCCCTGGCGCTGCATGAGCTCGTTGTAGCCGCGCACGATTTCGATGATCTCGCGCGCCAGCACGCACGCCCGGCTGACCGCGAGTTGGGGCTCGCCGGCGCGTTCGAGAATGGCCAGGATGATGGCATCGCCCTCGAGAAACACTTTTTGCGCGCCGTACTTGGCAAGCAGTTTGTTTACCGGATCGTAAAAATTCAGGCTGAAGTAGGACGCGGGATTGAGTCCCTTCTCCATCAAGGTGCGCGTGAGCCGTGTGGAGTCGCGCACGTCGGCCTTGAGCACCACGTGGCGCAATACGCGTTCTTCTTCGGGTTGCTGCTGCTCCTCGGGGAGAAGGAATTCGTAGAGCGTTCCGTTCATGCGGGAAAGCTCGCGCAGCTTCTCGGTGTTTACGAGGTTCACCGAGTCGAGCGCGGCATTCAGCGTCTCCAGCCGGCGCAGATCGCGGTGGTACTGGGAAAAATCCTGCAGAAAGCGCGCGGCCACCTTGGCGCGCTCCGCGCCGCGGCAGCCCGCAACCTTAGCAACTGCCGCGTACAGGCTGTTGGGCGAGAGCTTGCCGTGCTCCTGAATCATGCGCTCCACGCGGTCGCACTCGGGACGCGAGATCAGGGCGTTCTTCAGTTGCTGTGGATTGATGCGCGGAGCGTATTCGCTGAGCAACGGGACAGTGTGATACGAGGCGATGACGCACTCCATCACTTGCTCGTCTTCGAGCAGACGAACCCACTTGGCCAGGCGCTCCTGCTGGGCCGCGCCCTCCGCCGTAGACTCATCGGGAGTGCCGGTACCCAGGAGCGCGCGCGCATTTTCCGGGGCGCACAGCCAGGCATTGATGGTCTCGCTGGCGGTGTCTTCACCGTAGAGCGAACGCATGAAACCCCAGACCACGTCCTGCAGGCGCGGGTAGCGGTCGGGATCGCGGTCCCAGTTGCCGAGCATGACGTAATGTTCGGCGCAGAGATAGTCGTCGCGGCCATCGTCAGAAAACGCGAGGCGGTTCACGAAGAGGCCGTAGCTGGCGAGGGCGGGGTTGGCGGGGGCGGCAGTTTTCGCTTCCCCAAAGAACGAGCGGCGCGTGCGGGCCAGCGTTTCTTTCTCGATTTCGCGCAGAGTTTCGAACAGATCCTGGCCGGTCTTGCGCAGGATGATTTTTTTGCGTACCTGAAAACCGGCTACGCGCTCGCGGTACTCGACGCCTTTGCCCTGCCGGATGCCTTCGTAAGTCTTGAGCAGAACGCGGCAGCGCTCGAGGACTTGGGCGAACTGCAGGTTCATCTCCGTGCGGAGAAACTTGATCACGGCCAGCCGGGCCAGCAGGTCGACGGAAATGTTTTCTTCTTTCTTGGCGCGATTCAGTGCGGCCAGATGCAGTTCGGCGAGCAGCGGCTTCCAGTCAGATTTTTCTGGCGTGTTGCGAGAGGCTCCAGTTGCGGCGTGTCGCAGCCACGACGGTCCCTGGGTGCGCTGAGGAGCCTCGGCCGCCAGCAGGCCTTCCAACTCGCCGTGGCGCACGATCAACCGCATCACTTGCGCGCGCGCCGCTTCCACGAAACGCGGGCTCAGGGCCACGTCGTGCCGGAGGTTATCGACGCCGACGGCAAGGCCCTCGAGCGTGATCGCGGGTGCCGCTGCAATCATCTCCGGCAACGCCAGAGTCGCTGGCTCCTTGCCCAGACGGAAGATGGGAAGTCGAGGCATCGTCAGTTGCTGAAAATTCTTGGAAGTTGCTGATTACACATGTACATATTGAGGCTAGCACGGGTGCCGCGGAGGCTAAAGTTACCTAGGTTATGGGGTGGCGACAGCAGCGCCGACAGGTCTAGAGAGCCGAACTGCGCTCGGCGGACAGCCGAGGCGGCTGTCCCCACATGGCTCGATGTACTGGGGGCTGGGTTATTCGGTACTCGCTATTGGCTCTTTACCCTAGCCGCCTCGAACTCGTCGCCCTTCTGCCAGCCGATGAGTTTGGTGAAACTTGCCGCCTCCCAGCCTAGCGCAAAGCCGAAGCGCGCCATTGCCGAATCCCCGACGAAATCCATCTCAGGATGGTATTCATCGCTGGGCTGGTGATAGTGCTTCTCGACGTATTCCCTTTCCTGCGCCAGGCCCCAGGCCTCGTCGTGCCCTTTGAACTTCATCCCCTCGTTGATGGAGAAGGATGGAATGCCCACGCGAGCCAAACTGAAATGATCGGAGCGGTAGAAGTGTCCGGCCTCAGGGCGCGCATCGGGACGGATAGCCAGCCGGAACTCCTTGGCCGTCGCCTGCACCCAGGGATAGAACGTGGTACGCTCTGCCCCGGAAACCTCGACTTCTTCGGGCGCACCCAGCGGCTTCACATCGTCGTAATTCAGATCCAGCGCGATCTTCCCTGCCGGGATTGGCGGATGCTTGCCTAGATACTCCGAGCCCAGCAGTCCCTGCTCCTCCGCCGTGACTGCCGCGAAAATCATCGAGCGTGCCGGCCGTTCTTTCGCGATGCTGAAGGCGCGCGCCAGTTCCAGGAGAATGCCGCAGCCTGTGGCGTTGTCCTGGGCGCCGTTGTAAATATTGTCGCCCGGCATGTCGGGACGAATGCCCAGGTGATCGTAGTGCGCGGTGTACACGACCGCTTCGTCGTTCAAATTGCGGTTGGAGCCGGGCAGAATCGCCAGAACATTGTTCGATTCGAAGTGGCGCACGTTGCTGACCATGTGCGCCTTCAACTTCGCACCCAGGTTCACCGGACGAAACTCGCGGGTGCGAGCGTCCGCGATCATCTTCTTGAGATCCATGCCCGAAGCCGCTGCCAGCTTTTTCGCTGCGTCCAGCTGCACCCACGACGCAACCTTTAGCACTGGGCCTTCGAGCCTCAAGTATGATTTCTCGCCGGAGTTCGAGTTCCGCACCACTTCCCACGGATAACTCGCCATGTCCTCTTTGTGGATGAGGATCACGCCTACCGCGCCCTTGCGCGCCGCTTCTTCATATTTGTAAATCCAGCACCCGTAGTAGGTGAGGGCCTTGCCTTTGAAAAACTTGGGATCATCCGAGGGCGGCTCGTTCACCAGCATCAGCAGAACCTTGCCGCGCACGTCCACGCCCTTGTAGTCGTCCCAGTTATATTCGGGAGCTTCGATGCCGTAACCCACATACACGATGTCGGCGTCTACATCGGACTGCGCTTGCTGCGTCTGATCGTAGGCGACGTATTCCTCGAGCGGCTTCAGGTGCATGGCCGCGCCTTGCTTGAGCACGATGGAAAATTGGGTTTCCGGTAGGGTCCTGATACCAACCAGCGGCACCTTCTGCATATAACTGCCGTTATCGCCGGCGGGCTTCAATCCATATTCGGCAAACTGTGTGGCGATGTACTCGGCCGCGATGTCGCCGCCGCGCTGCCCGGTGCCGCGGCCTTCGAGCAGATCGTGGGAAAGGAAGCGGACATGCCAGCGAATATGATCGGGACTGATGGTCTGCATGGCCGCAAAGGCCGCGCCCGGCAGTCGCACGGAGACCGGCTCGCGTCTGGCCGCAGCAGGTACGGGCGCAGGCGCCGCGCCTCCTTCCGCCCACACCAGCAGGCTCAGGGTCGCGATCATACTGACCAAAACACTTCGGCTCACGCTTGCTTGCATAGTTCAGTCTTCTCCCCCGACGAAGCGGCGCATCGGCGCGGGAAGAATGCTTATGTTACTTGTTGTTAGGACTTAGGGAATTGTAACGGACGGGGGAAGTTTCGTTGTAAGGAGTAGTAACGATTTCCTGCACGGTAGGTCAATCAGTCCCCGGACCTTCCGACACGTCGAGGGTACCAAGCGGACGTTTGGCGTCCGCGTTCCCACCGGTTTTCATTCCTGCTGTCCCGCGACCGCGGGATTAATTCTTCGAGCTTCAACCGGCGCGGAAATCCCGCACACCTTCTCCCGGCTGGAACACCACAGCCGGCGCGGTCTTTCCCCACTCTGCCATCTTGCGGTTGATGTCTGCGATGTCGGCTTTCACCCAGCCGACGCTGGAAATTTCGATTTGGCCGTCTTGTGCGATCCAGAATACGGTTGGGACGTTGGTCAAGCCGTAGGCGTTGGATGCGGGATAGGTCTCTCGATCGTCGAGCAGCACCGGAAATGTGACGCCAAATTCTTTGGTGAATGCGGCCGTGTGCCTAGGATCGTCCTGGGAAACACCGATGATCCTGACGCCCTGATGTCCATAGGCGCGCTCCAAGCGCTCCAGGAACGGAAAGGCATACTGGCACACGGGGCACGACACTTTGAAAAACGCCAGCACCACGGGTCCACGCGCCCGCTCGTCGCGCAGCACGAAGCGCCTGCCATCCATCGCTTTCAGTTCAAACTCGGGCGCTTTCCCACCCGCAGTCAATGCCGCCATCGGTCGTCCTCCGGTTCGCACTCCCAGGATGTTTCGCAGCCAGCGCATACAACCCTCGCCCTGACTAGCTTTATTTTAGATGATAGAGACGGTTGCCAGTTGCGGGTGAGATTGAAACGGGAAGTTCGCCAGGTTCTTCAAAGGATTTCGGCTTTCCGCAGAACTTTCCGTGCCAGCCCGGTGAGCGCCAGGTGCGTCAGCCGCTCTACGGAAATCCATTTCCCATCCGTGCACGATGATGCGGTGGCGCGCCAGACCTGCACCGTATAGTCAGTCACTGTAATCGAATGCCGTAGCCTAAATAGCGGGGTGGCACCATTCGCACTTGTCGCTTCGGGCAACTCCCACATGCCCGGCATCAGCGAGGCATCCCGCGCCCGCTGCACCAGAAATACTTCTCCCTCGCGGCAACGCAACGCGTAGTGAACCTCACGCTTCTTGTGTGGTGCTGGCTTGCCATTCGCGGCCAGTTCGCCGCGCGTCGCACATACTTCGACCACTGGACAGGTCAAGCAAGCCGGCGAACGCGGCGTACACACGACAGCGCCCAACTCCATCATCGCCTGATTGAAGTCGCCTGGCTGCTTCGCATCGAGCAGATGATTCGCCGCCGTCCACAATTGTTCTCCAGCCATCCGCGTCCCCGAAACGCGCTGGAGCACGCGCTCAACATTGCCATCGACCACCGCGACCGCCTCGTCAAACGCGATGCTGGCAATCGCCGCCGCAGTGTAGCGGCCAATACCTGGCAACACGCGCAGGCCTTCTTCACTCGCCGGAAACTTCCCGCCATGCTCGCGCACGATAGCCTTCGCCGCCGCGTGCATCATGCGCGCGCGCCTGTAGTATCCCAGGCCGCTCCAAGCCGCAAGCACACTGGCCTCGCGCGCGGCGGCCAGGTTCTTGACCGTGGGAAAGCGCCGCAGGAATTCCTCATAGTGCTCGATCACGGCTGCGACGCGTGTTTGCTGCAGCATGATCTCGGAAAGCCACACACGGTAGGGATCGCGGCTGGCGCGCCAGGGCAGATCGCGCCGGTGAAGGTCATACCAACGGAGAAGACGTCGCCGGAATTTCCTCCGCTCATCACGCATCCACAGATCAATCGGCATGCCTAGTCGAAAGCTCCTGTTCCCCAGCCCGGCGCCTGCGATTCTAATTGATCGCGCTCTGGCGCTCGACGGTTGCCGCCGCATGTGCCCGCCATTGACCCGGCTCTCGAAGCACGAAATAATGGTCGGGCCTGGCATCCGCACATGCGCGTGAATCCATTCACGCCCAGCAGCGAGGAGCATTATGAACGACTTCAACCGCAAGGTGGAAGACGCGTCGGCGCGCGTCAGCAAGACTGTCGCCGAGGCCGCCGAACGGATCGAGAAAGAAATCCCGGAGTTCATCAAGTACCTGAACGACGAGGTCGTGCCCGCCGTGCGCCAGCACTCGACCAAGGCCCTGCGCACGGCCAGCGTAAAGCTGACCGAACTGGCGAATTACATGGAGCAACAAAAAGCTTCGAAAAAGTGAGCCTGCGACGCGCGGCCTTCGTCCCTTGCACCGTGATTCTGATTCTGCTGCTCGCGCTGTTGCTGCTGTTCGTGCCAGGATGCGGCCATCCCAAGCAGGCGCGGGTGAGTGTGCCACCGCCGCCCAGCACGACTCCCGAACCCTCCTCAAACGAATCGACATCCCATCCCGGAGTCACAGCGAAGAGTGACCGAGGCACCGAGGAAAACGATGCCGAGCTCGCCGAGCCAACGATTCCGCCTGACGCCACGCCTTTGGCCACGGAAACCGGGCGAGCGAGTTGGTATGGGCCGCCTTATCACAACCGCCGCGGATCGAATGGCGAGGTCTACAACATGCATGCCATGACTGCGGCGCATCGCACGCTGCCGCTAGGCGCGATCGTGCGGGTTACGAATCTCAAGACCGGCCACACGGTGCTGGTGCGCATTACCGACCGCGGGCCGTTCATCCCAGGACGGGTTCTTGATTTATCGCTGGCGGCGGCGCGGAAAATCGATGTCTACCTGCCCGGCGTTGCGGAAGTGAGGGTGGAAGTGATGCAAACGCCGGCTCCGCTGGAGACGGGCGGAAAGTGGGCGGTGCAGATTGGCGGCTTCCCCGACGAAGGCGAAGCCGCGAAACTGGCAGATCATCTAACGCGCCGCTACCGCACGGCGAAGGTGCTGCGCTTCAACAGTCCCGCGGGAGACTGGTGGGTGCGGGTGCGCGTGCTCGACGACGACCGACAGCGCGCCCAGCAACTCGCTGGTGAGACCACGACTACCGAGGGCGCGGTTTTTCTGGTGAGACTGGACTAGAGCAGGGGTCAGAGGTCAGGGATCAGGGATCAGGGATCAGTAACCCGGGAGTCTTACTGACCCCTAGCCCCTGATCCCTGGGCCCCAGGACAATCCTTTCGACGGCACGTGGAATGTGGGATCGGAGCCCTTCGCCGAACTGGTCACAAAGTTTCGATAACCGTGCCGCTGACAAACTCTCGGTCCAAGTGTTATCGTTTCCGCCGAGGTGAGTCAGTGACAACCGATCCGGGCCACAACTGCCTTTTCTGCCGCATTCTTAGCGGCGAGATTCCCGCCAGAAAAGTTTATGAGGACGAGCAGGTATTTGCCTTCGAAGATATCAATCCAAAAGCGCCGACGCACGTGCTGGTCATCCCAAAGAAGCATTTTGCGGGACTGAAGGAAGCGCAGGCGGAAGACGCGGAAGTGATTGGCCACTGTCATCTGGTGGCAGCGGAGATTGCCCGCCAACGCAATATCGAGCAGGGATACCGCACCGTGCTGAACGTGGGTCCGGGCGCGGGGCAATCCGTGTTTCATCTCCACGTACATCTGTTGGGAGGACGTTCGCTGAGCTGGCCGCCGGGGTAGGAGAAGCTTTAGTTTCTGGTTTCTGGTTTTCCAGTGTTTTTTACGCTTCCGCCCCCCGATGTGGTCGCACCAGACTGGAAACTAGAAACCGGAAACTAGAAACTAAGACCGCCTACTGCACCGTGGGATTCTCGTCTTCTGGGGCTCCGTGGCGACGCAGTAACTGTGGCAAGTTCTGCGAGAACGCCGAACGGGGCAGGACCATGTCGCACCCCACTTCGTGGGCCTTCTGCTTCAGATCGCCTTGCACGTGGGAGAGGAATCCGATGATCGAGGTTCCCTTCTTCAGCTTCGACTTCAGCTTGGGAATGAGCGTCAGCGGCTTGGCGTTGGCGTTGTTGAGATCGAAGATGATCAGTGAAGGCTTCTCCTCGCCGTTCTGCTGCATGCGCTCGGCCAGGTCCTTGTCGTTCTTGGCGAACTCGACCTTGACGTTCAGCTTGCGCGCGGTTTCCTGAATCTTGGCCGCGAAAAAAAGGTCGTCAACGAAAGCGAAGATGCGGGAGTTGGAATCTTCGCGCAGCGTAGGCAGAGGCTCGGGATCGGCGGGCGCGAATGGCGCGGCGAAGCCGGGACGTTGCCTGCGCGCTCCTTGTCCGTTGTTGCCATTGCCGGACAGGGCGGCGCGGTAGCTATGGTCCATGGGTGCGGTATAGATGCCGTCCTGATTGTGGCGCGACTGGCTGGGGCCGGCAGCGCGGGGCCCACGCTGATTGCTGGGGCGGCGTCCGCGACGCCGACGGTTTCTTCCTCCGCCACCGGAGGGCCTTCCTGGTCCTGCGTTCATAGTCCTCTCGAAGCTGCTGGGCCGGGTTTTCCACCCGGTGCAGGGTTGCAAACTCTTGCGATTTCAGGTTCCCCATTGGTTGCGGCAACTTCCGGCAGCGTTGGCGCACAGCAATTATCTTGCGGGCCTATTCGCTCATCCGGGTCTCGCCGCTCCGGTCACAACACTCAGTCACGCCTATCAACTATCAAGTCTCACGAATGCGTTCGAGGCATGGCCAACTCCCCATGCGGCTTGCGGGTTGGGACGCAATGGCGAACGCGATCGACCGCTCTCTGGTGAAACAAACTCGTACTGGCGAAAAAAATCTAAATGATGCGTATCGGCTATCCGTTATCGGAATCCGTCGCGCCGCCGGGAACGGCCTGGGACGCGGAAGGCCTACGCGGGAACGAGGCCAATGAGAACAACCTAATGGTACTCGCCCCTGCGTGGGCGCGCAAGGGGCAAAGTGGGTGCCGTTTTGCACAGGAGGACGTGGCTCTTCGACTTCCGGCTTCCGGGGCCCGGGCTTCGGCCCCGATGCCGGAAGCCGCGCGCTACTGCACATTGAGAATGATCGTGAACGTGTTGGTGTTAGTGAGCGGGACTGCGCCTCCGCTAGTGGAGGCGATGGTCACCGTGTAAAGTCCCGTCGGCGTCCCTGGGTTCGGCTGGATGTTGTTGCCATTGCTGCCCCCGCCGCAAGAGCCCAGCCACAGCGTGGAGAAGCCCAGAACCACAATCAGGCTGAGCATCCGCGCTCCGCGAGTGCGCGCCCCCGCCGCAAAAACAACTCCGAACAAACCGGGAAGCAGCAGGGCATAGAAGATGCGGTTACCGCGATCGAGGGGCCGACGCAGCTTGGTCGTCACCGGCGTGGTCTGGAGGTTAAAGGTGACCGCCGCCGCGTTTGTGGGCTGGCCGTTGTTCGGCAGTTGGCAGGTAATCTCCGCAGCCGCAAGGGAAGTGACTGTGGACGAGCTTCCCGTGCAGGTGTATTTGAGCTGCAGGGCGGTGGTGCTGTTGGCGACAAACGGGATAGGTGAGCCGCCGGTGCTGTTTACAGAAACGTTGACCTGCGCGCTTCCGCCGACAGCAGGCACGAGATAGGTGCCACCGCTTTGTGAGTTTGTGGCAGAGAGCGTGTAGCTCTGGTTGGTTTGAGTCACCGTCAGGTTGACAGCCGCGGTGACCGCCGCGCTGCCACTGGTGCCGGTAACGGTGATGGCCGGTGTGCCCGAGGGCAGGGCCATGTTGGCCACCGTGGTGATGGTCAAGGTGACAGTCATGGAATGGGCGGGGTTGCCGTCAAGTGTCACGCTCCCGGGATTGAAACCGCAGAGCGCACCCGCAGGTAGATTGGCCGTGCAACTGCCTGGATTGGAGCCGGTAGAGTTGGTGAAGTTCACCGTCCCGGTGAAACCGCTCGTGGGGGCGATGGTGATCGTCGACGTCGCCGTCTGCCCCGCTGGAACGCTGAAAGAAGAGGGGCCGGGAGTCATCGTGAACGGCGCCGTTACGGTCACCGTCACGGGAGCAGACACTGAACCGCTGTGGGACGCATCTCCCTGGTAGGTGGCTGTAACGCTGTTCGTACCCGCCGGCAGCGCCGAAGTGGTGAATGTCGCTGTCCCGGTGTTCGGGTTTGATGGTTGGTAGGGAACATTCAGGGTCGCCGTTCCCAGGAGGACCGTGGGGCCTCCGGTGGAAGTGACGAAGCTGACTGTTCCCACTCCAGCTGTAGGAGTGACTGCAACCGAGAAGGTCACAGGGACACCCGTGTACGCGTTCGCCGATGACGGCGTAATAGTGATCGAACTGGCAGAGCGCGAAGCGGACCAGGCAGCTAAGAGTGCGCCGGCGTCGACAGAACCGAGGCCCGTGACCAGGTTATACCCGGTGGTTGCGTCGGCGTTCGAGGCGTCATAGCCAAAGTAGCCAGCAGAAGGACATTTCAATGCAGGCGGCCATGGCGTTGGGGGCTGGCCAACTGCGCAGTAAACGATGTTGTTGCCGCTGGTGACTTGGTGAAACGCTCCATTGGAAGGGATCTTGGCCAGGCTGTAGAGCATGGGATTGATGTTGCCCAAGCCGTCGGCCTTGAGATACTGGTTGAGCAGGGTCACTATTCCGGCGAAGATCGGGGAGGAAGCTGATGTGCCGCCGACAAGGGAGGGGCTGACGATTGGAGTGTTCCCGTTAAAAATACCGTTGATGGCGGCTTGTATGTCAGCTCCGCTGCCGCTGGCACAGCTGCTGGTGTCATAGGTATCGTAAGGGCTGGTGGTGGAAAGTTCCTCAATGGGAGTGCAGTAGATGAAAGAGGGAAAATTCGGCGAGGCCAGAAGAGAAACATCAGGCACAAAGCGGGCGCTGGCTTGTCCGGGGACCGTTACAGTCTGCCAAGCGGGCTGCGGGAAGCCGGAAACACAATTCGAGAAATCGGAGGTTTGGACGGAGCAGTTGCTGGCCCCGCCGCCGCTGGAAACGATGGCATAGCTCTGCTGTACCTGAAGGGGCGTGCCGGAGCCCGAAAAAGCAATACCAATTTCCACGTCGTCATTCCAGGCAATTTCGGGGAGCGGCGGATTTTGGGCCGTGCCGCCGTTGGTACCGTCGCCGCTACCCTCGTTCCAGTAAGTGCCGGTGAAACCATTGGGATAGGCGATGGCAGTGCCGCCAACACCGGTCACTTCCGGGCTGCTAGCGGGGTAAGAGACTGCCAGCCCGCCGATCGCGAGGTTCGGCGGGTTGGTCGAGGAGTTGGTGCCCGGGTCACAGCTGGCGGCACCAGAATCTCCCGAAGAGTTCAAGAAAGTAATGCCGAAGGCGTTGGCCTTGGTCAGCTCGATTTCATCGGCTGGAAGCGCGTTGTCATCAAACTCGCAGGGAGCGCCATAGCTCAGGCTGATGACGGGCGCAAGGTCGTTGTCGATGGCGTAGTAGTAAGACCTAAAGACATCGGTCGAAGTGACGAAGATGATTTGCGCGCCACGGGCTGTCGCTGCCGACCATTCCAGATCCAAGTCCGATTCCGTCAGGTCGCCCAGAGAAATCCCAGGGTCGGCGCCGCCCAGCACATACACGAAGTTGCTCGAGTTGCAGGCAGTGATTACAGTGTTGGCGTCTGTGGTGCAGCCGTTGATTAACGGCAGCCCGAAACCGGTACGAAAGGCATTCAGATCGTCGAGGTAAATATCAGTCTGGCCCACAATAATCAGTTTCTGGCCTGTGCCGTCGATTCCCGCCGTGTAAAGAGCGTTGAGGTCATAAATGGTGGCGATGTCGCCGGGGGCTAGAAAATCCGGGATTTGGAAACTGTTGTCGTGGTAATCGGGGTGAGCGTTCGGAGCTTGAGCCGTGGCTTTTCTGACGTTCGTCGGCTTCGGGTGGAAATCATCCAACCCGCGCATGGCGATGGCAATCCCGGACAACGCCGCGGGAATCGAGGGTGCGGTTGAGTTGGCGAAATGGGTCTCGCCGTTGACGTTGTAGCGGTGGATTTCGGTTCGGAAAGCGTTTCCGATCTGGGCGGCAGTGCCACTGAATGCAATCCAATTGCGGCCGCGAGCCACGCTGACAACGGTCAGACCCTGCGACTTCAGCCAGCCGGAGATTTTCTCAACATCGTTCTGGCTCAAACCAAAACGATCGGCATACTGCTCGGGCGTCAGCCACTTGTGAAAATTAGGCGAATTAGGATCCTGCTGCTCGGCAACGAGCAAGCGCAAGGCCTTTTGTTGGCTGGGCGTGGGAAGGGTGAGGAGCGTGACTTCGCGGAGCTGGAACACCCCAGCGACTGGGCCCTGGTCGTACTGCGGCTTCGCCTTGTGGTGAATCTGGCCGGGCAGAGTGACCCGCTGGCTGGAGTCGATGGGGCCAGCGATGCGGTCGGCTTGCGCGGCGAAGCACGGGATTGAGGCTAGTAGCGGCAGCAGCAGCTTCCAAAATCGCATGAAACGCTCCGTTGGCAGGGTGGGGTTCTGGGTGTTGTTCTTTAGCTTATACGGCTTTATTGCACTCTGATCAAGTTTGCCGGGACGAAGGTTGTATGGGTGCCACGAAAGTTACAACCCCTCGCCGCGGCATTAGTCGCAGCCTTCCCACGGTTACCAAAGAAAGAGAATCACATTCCCAACAAGTTGGGATGGAGCTTGGCGTATCCGCGCTCTTGCGCCCAGAGGTTTAGCGGGATGGAAGCAAGCTCGTCGACCAAGGGGTCGGCGAGGCCATTCTTCGTGAGATCGATGGTCTTGATGTAAGTCTGGCAGGCATCGCAGCATTCGACGCGGATGTAGGGGAATTCTTCGGCAGTGTAGACGGGAAGCCTGGCATGGTCTTCTTGGCCGCATCCAGGGCAGACGATGCGGCGGAACTCCCATTCGGCGAGGCAGAAACCGCAGAGTAGGCTGCGGCGGCCACCGTCGCCCTGTGGGCGGAGAATGCCGAGCACAGGTCTGCGGTTGCAGAACGGGCACAGGGAAAGCGAGTAGCCCTCAAGTTGCATCCGAGCGCGGGAGCGGACGAGCTCGGCGTAGGGCTGAAGGAAAGCGAGCAACAGGAATTCCTCGGGATCGGTGGGCGTATCGGTATGGGTCCAGCATTGGGTAAGCAGGTCAGTCCAGGAATTTGGGTCTGAGCTGAGCAGGTCGTGCGCTGTATGGCCGATGAGCGCGGGGGCCTTTTCTTCGACGAGCGAGAGAAATTGCGGGAAGATGCTGAGGAGCGTGTTTGTAGCGCCAGGGGCTCGCTGGCCGGAAAGTGGGCGGGACGCCCACTCGACAGCCGGCGGGACGCCGGCGCTACTGTCTTGGGCGCTACTGCGTTCTATGCGCTGGTAGAGTCGTTCCTGAAAGCGCGCGAGCTGGATGTAGAAGCCTAGGATCTCCGCCGCAAAGGGATGCTGCGTGGTGAGGTGTTCCGCGCGCCGGATGCGCTGCTGCCAGGCAGTGAGGGCCACCGGGCGATTATGGGGCTTCGGCTTACTGGGAGCAACCTCTAAAGACTTTTCACCACAGAGGCACAGAGACACAGAGAAAGACAAATAAAGGTTAGAAGCCCCCAGATTTCTCCGCGCCTGTGTGACTCTGTGTGGTGAAGGGTTTGAGGATCGGAGCGAAATACAGTATCTCCGGCATTGACTTGTAGCGCGCGGCGGGATTATAGTTTGTGGAAATTTGGGGTGCAGTCCGCTCGGCTTTGCAAGTTGTAGTCGGAGGATGCGCAATGGAACTGTCCCGCAGAACCTTCCTCAAAGGCGCGCTCGTTGGCGGAGCCGGCGTCTCTCTCCTGGGATTTGATCTGACTCCCGCGGTCGCGCAGATGAAAGCACTCAAGATGGCGCGTGCCACGGAGACGCGATCGACTTGCCCGTATTGCGCCGTAAGCTGCGGCGTGATTATTTACACGCTGGGGGACAAGGCCAAGAACGTGACGCCGCAGGTGATTCACGTCGAGGGCGATCCGGACCATCCCATCAATCGCGGCACGCTGTGTCCCAAGGGCGCTTCGCTCGAGCAAGACATCCTGAATCCACGGCGGCTCTTGAAGCCGCAGGTGCGCCGTCCGGGCTCCGATCATTGGGAAGACATCGCCTGGACCCAGGCCATCGACGAGATCGGGCACTGGGTGAAGAAGACGCGCGACGACACCTTCGTCGAGAAAGATGCGCTGGGACGCACCGTCAACCGCTGCGAAGGCATTGCGTTCACCGGCGGCTGCACCGACACCAACGAGTTCAATTATCTCGTCGTCAAAACCATGCGCGGCCTGGGTCTTACCTATATAGAAAACCAGGCCAGGGTTTGACACGGCCCTACGGTCTCAAGTTTGGGACCAACATTTGGACGCGGGGCCATGACGAATGGCTGGACCGACATGAGGAACGCCGACATGGTGTTGGTCATGGGCGGCAATCCTGCTGAGAACCACCCTTGCGGCTTCAAGTGGATCATCGAAGCCAAGCGCACGCGTAATGCGAAGTTGATCGTGGTCGATCCGCGGTTTACGCGCACGGCCGCCACTTCCGATTTCTTCTGCCAGATTCGCGCCGGAGCCGATATTGCTTTCCTGGGCGGAGTGATCCGTTACGCCATCGAAAACAACCGCATCGCGCACGATTATCTGGTCAACTATACGAACGCCGCTTTCATCGTGAAAGAAGGCTTTAAGCTCCCGGAAGACGGCTTGTACTCGGGCTTCGATGCTGGCTCGCAGACTTACGACCGCTCCACGTGGACCTATGAAGACGGCAACGATGCGGGCGGAGTTGCACCGGCTCATGCTGCCGCGCCTCCCGCTACTCCACCAGCCCCGGGAGCGCCAAAACCCCTGCCCGCGCTGCCGCCGAAGGTCGCTTACGACCTGACCTTGCAGCATCCGCGCTGCGTCTATCAGCTGTTGCGGCAGCAGTATTCGCGCTACACGCCGGAGATGGTCGAGCGCATCACTGGGACGCCAAAAGATCAGTTTCTGAAAGCAGCAGATTTATACACGTCCATCCGCAAAGATGGCGACATGAAGAAAGTCGCCACCATCCTGTACGCGGTGGGCTGGACGCAGCACAGTTTCGGCACACAGACCATCCGTACGGCGGCCATGTTGCAGCTGCTGCTGGGGAACGTAGGACGCGCGGGCGGCGGCGTCAACGCCTTGCGCGGCCACTCCAACATTCAAGGTGCGACCGACATGGGCGGAGTGTTCGACATCTTGCCGGGATATTTGAAGGTGCCGAATCCCACCGATAAAGACTTGGCCACTTGGTTGAAACGAATCACGCCAACGGCCTCCAAACCGGCGCCTTGGGAATCGTTCAACTACTGGTCGAACACGCCCAAGTTCGCCGTCTCCTATTTGAAGGCCATGTTTGGTGACGCGGCCACGAAGGAGAACGAATTCGCCTTTAGTTACATGCCGAAGGTGGATCGCAATTATTCCTGGACTCAGATCTGGGACAACATGTATCGCGGGACGGTGAAGGGGTTGCTGGCGTTCGGCATGAACGGCGTCGCGATCGGACCGGACTCCCAGAAAAATATCGAAGCGCTCAAGAAGGCGGACTGGCTTGTCGTTGGCGAAATTTATCCCGATGAGACCAGCGATTTCTGGCGTTCGCCGGGAATCACGCCCGACGAAATGAAGAACATCAAGACCACCGTCTATCGCCTGGCCTGTGCCGGCTTCGCCGAAAAAGACGGATCAATGACCAACTCGGCGCGCTGGCTGCAGTGGAAGAACGCCGCCGTTCCGCCTCCGGGCGAGGCCCGTCTTGATCAGGATATCCTCGCGCAAATCTTCTTGAAGGTGCGTGAACTCTACCAGAAAGATGGCGGCAAGTTCCCCGACCCGATCCTGAAAACGACGTGGGGTTATTCGAATCCGCAACATCCGCCGCTCGCCGAAATCACCAAAGAGTTGAATGGCAAGGCCCTCGCGGACATCACCGATCCCAAGACGGAGGCGACGATCAAGCGCGGCCAGCAGGTGCCGGGCTTCGCGTGGCTCAAAGATGATGGCACAACGATGTGCGGGAATTGGCTTTATTCGGGCTGCTGGACTGAGGCCGGCCCACAGCTGATGCGTCGCGGCACCGACGATCCCTCCGGTCAGGGCATCCACCAGAACTGGGCGTGGTCGTGGCCGGCGAATCGGCGTGTGCTGTACAACCGCGCATCGTGCGATCCTTCGGGCAAGCCCTGGGATCCTACGCGCAAGCAGGTGTGGTGGAACGAGTCAACGCAGCTTTGGGCGGGGAACGACGTTCCTGACTTTAAGCCGGATTCGAACCCCAAAGATCACATGGGCCCGTTCATCATGAATCCGGAAGGCGTGGGCCGGATATTTGGACCGCTGGGTGCGTTCGCCGATGGACCGTTCCCCGAGCATTACGAGCCCATCGAGAGTCCAGTGCAGAACGCGCTGCACCCGAACCAGTCCAACAATCCTGTGGTCAAGAAGCTCAAGACGGCGGCGGATAAGTACGCCACGCCGGGTGATGGCTTGAATATCATTTGCACCACCTATCGGCTGGTCGAGCACTACCACTACTGGACCAAGAATAATCCGATGAACGTGCAACTTGTTCCCGAAGCTTTCGTCGAGATCCCGGTTGAACTGGCTGCCGAGTTGGGGATCAAGGGCAACGACAAGGTGAAGGTCACCAGCGCGCGGAGCTACTACATCGCCAAGGCGTTCGTCACCAAACGCATCAAGCCAATGACGATCGACGGCAAGAAGGTTTACCAGATCGGCATTCCGATCCACCAGGGTTTTCGCGGGATTCAGGAAGACGCCGACAGGAATGCGAGGACGCTCCTGAACCGGCTGTCGCCGACGGTAGTGGATCCGAACGCGTATACACCGGAGTTTAAGGGCTTTCTGGTGAAGCTGGAGAAAGCTTAAAAGAGATTGAGTGATCGGGCGATCGGATCATCGGGCGATTTGAAAATCTAAGATCCTCCGGTGCGCGGCAAGATAGAGATTTTCAAATGACCCGATCACCCGATCACTCAATGACCCGATGATTTTATGAGCCAGTCGACATTGGCAATTCGCAGGATTTCCGGCCATGCTGGCCCCGCTCCCGGCGAGGACGTGGAGCGCGGCGAACAGGTCTGCAAGCTGGTCGACACCACAACGTGCATCGGCTGCAAGGCGTGTGAAGTCGCCTGCGTCGAGTGGAATGGCTATGCCTTCCACGAAACCGTGTTCGACAACAGCTACCAGACCATGCCGGAGACGTCGTGGAATTACTGGAACCTGATCAAGTTCAACGAGCACGAGCGCGAAGATGGCAGCATCACGCTGCTTATGCGCAAAGATCAGTGCATGCACTGCGCCGATCCGGGCTGCCTGGCGGCTTGCCCCGCGGATGGCGCCATCGTGCAATACACCAACGGCATTGTGGACTTTCAGCAGCAGAATTGCATCGGCTGCGGATATTGCGTGAGCGGCTGTCCGTTCGATATTCCCAAGTTCAATCCGAAAACCAAGAAAATGTTCAAGTGCACGCTGTGCTCGGATCGGGTCAGCGAAGGACTGGAACCGGCGTGCATCAAGTCGTGCCCCACCGGGTGTCTCCACTTCGGGACCAAGGACGACATGAAGGATCTGGCGGAGGCTCGCGCCCGGCAGCTTCGCGAAAACTATGGGATTGAGAAGGCGGGCGTCTACGATCCGGCGGGCGTGAGCGGGACGGGCGTGATCTACGTGCTGCACGATGTCACCAATCCCGAAGCCTATGGCGGCTTGCCGAAGGATCCGCACGTTCCCTGGGTGGTCCGCTTCTGGAAAGGCCCGGCAAAGTGGATTGGAAATCTCGCTATGCTGTTTGGCGTCATCGGGGTTACGATCCACTATTTCCGCTATGGTCCGAAGGAAGTGCATTCCGAGACGCATGAGAACGGAGGACAGCCGTGAGTTCGCACGCCATTTCGTCACCACGAACCACGGGTGAACCCGGGGAACGGCTTCTCCGCTACACGCTCGCCGAACGTATCAACCACTGGTTCGCCGCTTTGACCTACTCCTACTGTCTGTTTACTGGCTTGGCGTTCTGGTCGCCGTATATGTACTGGCTGGCCGCGGTTGTCGGCGGAGGGCCGACTGCCCGGTTCTGGCATCCCTGGCTGGGCCTGGCCTTCACCGCGTCCGTGTTTTGGATGTACCGGATGTGGGATCGCGACATGCAGATTACTGACGCCGACCGGCGTTGGAAGGAAGCGATCAAGCACTATATCGAAAATGAAGATCAGCATCTTCCGCCCGAGGGCCGCTTCAACTACGGCCAGAAGTTATTCTTCTGGCTGATGTTTTACGGCATCATCCTGCTGCTGATTTCGGGCATCGGACTGTGGTTCGTTGAATCCATTCCCTGGAGCCTGCGCTGGCTGCGTTATCTGTCGGTGACGGTACATGTGGTCGCGGCGATGGCGACTATCGGCGGCTTTATCATTCACGTTTACATGGGTACGGCTATGGTTCGCGGCGGGTTCACTTCGATCATCCGCGGCGAAGTATCCGCGGCATGGGCGAAAACCCACCACCGCCTGTGGTACGAGCAGGTCACCAAGGGGCGATCCGCAGGGAAATAAAAGCCCCGTCCGCGGACCGCAAGCCTGCTAATAATTCGATTTACTTTAACAATCCGCCCACAAACCAAGCGCATCTAAGACTTCAAGTGGTACCGACCAATCATGAATGTTTCTGAGGGATTCATGCGCTCGTTTGCCAGCTCATACGCCCTAGTTGCGGTTGCACTTTCTTTGACTCCGCTGCACGCAGCAGACGCAGACGCTAAGTTCCATAACGCTCCGCCTTCGGCCCAAGTCGCCCGGAATCCCGATCAAGGCCAGGAGTCGGCCGCGCACGCCGGGAGCCGGCTGTATGCGCGGAATTGCCAGGAGTGCCACGGCAAGTTAGGAAAAGGCTCGGGCAACGTTCCCTCGCTGGTGAGCAGCCCCGTGGAGTCAGCCACGCCGGGTGAGGTGTTCTGGTTCATCACCCGGGGCGACAAGAATGATGGGATGCCTTCCTGGGCCTTCCTGCCAGCGCAGCAGCGCTGGGAGATTGTTACGTATGTCAAGTCGCTGGAGGCGCCGGAGACGTCGCGGGAAACAGACACGCCCGCGCCAGCAGACACAGACACATCGAAATTTAATGCCCCGCCGCCAACGCCGCCCTTCACCGACTTCCGCTACGAGAAACCGAGCACGATCCGCAAGATCACGGTTGACGATCTACCACAGCCATATGCAACGCAATCGTCTTACAACGGCCCGAAAGTCGTAGCGCGGCCGGATAACGTTTGGCCGGTCGCGCCTGCCGGATTCAAGGTGGAGTTGTATGCCGCGGGCCTCGACAATCCCCGCCTGCTGCGCACGGCTCCGAATGGTGACATTTTCCTGGTCGAAAGCGACGCCGGACGCATTCGTGTGTTTCGCGGGCTGACCAGCGACGGCAAACCCGAGCAGTCCGCCATCTTCACCGACGGCCTGAAGCGACCGTACGGTCTGGCGTTCTATCCTCCGGGACCTGATCCGCAATGGTTGTACGTGGGCAGCACCAGCGATGTGGTTCGTTTTCCTTATCACAGCGGGGATTTGAAGGCGAGCGGTTCGCCGCAGCATATCGCCGATCTCCCGGCGGGGAACGGACATTGGACGCGGTCGGTGGAATTCTCACAGGATGGCAAGAAGATGTTCGTCGCCGTGGGCTCGGGATCAAACGTGGACGACCCTGACACCCATCCCGGCGAAAAGAACCGTGCCGACATTCTGACCTGTGATCCCACGAACTGCCGGCTGAGCGTGTATGCCTACGGCCTTCGCAATGCCGGAGGCGGCATCGTGGTGAATCCGCAGACGGGCGAGTTGTGGTGTTCGGTGAATGAGCGCGATGCGCTGGGCGACAACCTCGTCCCCGACTACATCACGCACGTGCAAGAAGGCGGGTTCTACGGCTGGCCGTGGTGGTACATCGGCGCGCATCAGGATCCGCGGCACAAGGGCAAGCATCCAGAACTGAAAGACAAAGTCATCGTCCCGGATGTGCTGCTGCAGCCGCATAACGCATCGCTGGAGTTGACTTTCTACGAGGGCCAGCAATTCCCTGCCGAGTTCAAGGGAGACATTTTCGCTTCCGAGCACGGCTCGTGGAACAAAACGGTGCGCGTGGGTTACGAAGTGATTCGGGTGCCGCTGCACCAAACCGGCCACGCCACCGGGGAGTATGAAGACTTCCTCACTGGCTTCGTGCTGCCGGATGGCAACGTGTGGGGGCGTCCTGTGGGAGTCACTGTCGCTCCGGATGGTTCCCTGCTAGTGAGCGATGACGGATCGAACTCGATCTGGAGAGTCAGTTACACGGGGAAGTGAAGGAAACCTTTCTCCTCAGACATCCTGCATAGGAAGCTGAAGGGCCTGCGAATCCTCACGCCAGGCCCTTTCAACTCGGCTCATTTTATCTACTCTGCTCGTCACTTCAGTATCCCGGCGGTGGTGACCCGCGATGGAGGAACGCCTCGTAGCCTCTTCTGAATCCGCGGCGATAGTCCTCAGCGGCGTCCGGTGGCACCGGAGGATTACGGAACCGCGGATGGCGCTCGACGTCGGGTGGTCTTCCCTCGTCAACATCGCGCCGTGCGGCCGCGAATCCATCATGAAAACCGTGCCGCGCGATCTCCGGAAACTCTGGTGGCGGAGGTGGTTCGACATACACCGGATGGGGATGAGAACATCCAGCCGCAAAGAGTAGCAGCAGCAGCGCCGCCACGGCAAGCCATTTCTTCATCTCGTGTCCTCTATCGTCGGATTCGGCATCTCGCCAATACGCCGGCGTGATCCTCCCAGATGTTAACCCTGGATGACAAGAACTGTTGTGGCAGCGAAGACACCGCAAGAGGCCAACGGAACAAGTTATGTTCATGTATGGGTGCTGCACGCGATTTGCCGAACCGCCAGGGCAGTGCGTCAATATCGAGTCGGTTAAGAACTGGAGATTCGAGCCGGGCAAGAAAGACGGTCGTGGCGTCGCGGTGGAAATCGCCGTGGAGGTCGATTTTCGCCTGTACTGAGGCGCGTAGGCTCGCATGAAAAAAACCGGCGAGGATGCGCCGGCTGGATAAGGACAATGCGGGAACGTCCGTGAAGTCGGCTGGTGAATGGTGGGCGCTATAGGATTCGAACCTATGACTTCCACCGTGTGAAGATGGCACTCTACCGCTGAGTTAAGCGCCCACTTTGATGCGGTAAGTTCATCATTATACACAAGTTCCTGATCCACTTCTCGTTCACTGAATCGTGTCTGGCCCCCTGCACGCGACTACCGTTCGGAGAGCAATGGAACAGCTCCCAGCAATGCAGCGTTATTGTCCAGTGCCGCGGCCCGCACTTTCACTTTCCCCCAGGGAGTCCATGCATGTTTGTGGACGTACTGTTCGATGTAGGGAATGATCACGTCGGCGCTTTTCATGACGCCTCCACCCATCACAATGATTTCTGGGTCGTAGGCGTGAACCAGAGCCACAGCATCCGCGGCCCAGATATTGAGACACCGGTCACGGATCGCAGCTGCGATGCTATCCCCCCGTGCAGATTCTTCAAAGAGTTCCTTGAACCCGACGTGGGAATACTTTGCGAGCGCACTTCGGGCGACGCCGGGCCAACCCTTCACGACCAAAGGCAGCGACCACCCTGACGCTTCTGCCTCCGCGCATCCGATCGCCCCACAGGTGCAAACGCGGCCGGTAAAAAGAACGGGAAAGTGCCCGCCGAGACATCCTGCCTGCGCGTGTTTTCCGCGAAGGAGTTTGCCTTCGATCATTGCGACTCCGCCGATGCCAGTGCCTAAGGTCATCATCACAACGTCGGTGAATCCGCGTGCGGCGCCGGCAAAAGATTCTCCCAGTAGCGCCATTCGGGCATCGTTCTCGATACGCGCCGGAATGCCAAGGGCCTTTTTGCTCCAACCATCGAAGTCGATTTCTGGGCCGTCTTCGTACTTCCCATTGGTGTCCGTGATTCGTCCGGTACGCGAATCGACCAGTCCGGCAAAGCCAAGTGCGAGCCCCGCGAAGTCGTGCATGGGGAGAGATTCTCGTTGGGTCAGCTTTCGAAGACTTTCCTCCATGGTGGGCAGAACAGAAGCAAGACCATTCTGGCAATTGGTATCGCGGGTTTCCCACGCTAGCAGGGTTCGATCTTCGATCAGTCCGCAGGTAACATGCGAGCCTCCGAGATCCACGGCGAGGGCCTTCATTCGAAAGTCTCCAATTTGCAATTCACAGATGCCAACCTGTGATCGGTTGCTGACCAGTCGTTTCCAATCAGCTAAGAAGTATCGCACGCCCGTGTCGTACGAAGGTTAAAGCAGGGCAGTCGCCGCCGAGGTTGAAAGAGGAACCGCGCTCCTGCCGCGCCAGGCAAGACAATTGGTGTGGTTACAGCTTTCGGCTTGGGTCCAGACTGATGCTCAATTTCTGCCGTAAAAGAACAAAAAAAAGATCGTTTAACATGCGAAAGCAAGAAAAAGGTTGACTAACGCCAAGTATAGACAGTAATATTCGCCAAAGTTCACAAACCATTGTTCGCAAGCCACTTGGGAGGCAGTCGTTATGGCACGCAATGCACATGTGGAAATCTCACGCTTCGGTGGAACGCTGCGTCTTCTTGCAATATGCACACTCCTCTGCTTGTTTGCGGCTTCAGCCTCTGCCCAGTTTGATACTGGCACCATCACCGGCACGATAACCGACGCATCGGGCGCGGTTGTGCCTCACGCCAAGGTCACGATTACGAATATCGGGACGGGGCGGCAGACGATGCTGCAGAGCAACGGCGAAGGGCTTTTCGTGGCTTCGGCCCTGCCTTTCGGAACCTACGTGGTTTCTGCCAACGCGAGCGGTTTCCAGGAAAGCAAGAGCCCGCAAATCGTGTTGAACGTGGGTGCGGCAGTGAACGTCAATGTGGCGCTGGCGGTGGCAGCGGCCACCGCCGAAAGCATCCAGGTCACAGGCACGCTCTCGACTGTCGATACCTCATCGAGCACTTCCGGCACAACTTTGGACACGAACCAAATCGCCAACCTGCCGATCAACGGCAGAGACGTAAGCGAATTCCTTGAAATTGCTCCCGGATCGGTGGCCTCCACGGGATTTTTCCAAGGCAGCGTCAATGGCATGGAAAATATTTTCACCGGGCTCAATATCACGTTGGATGGCCAGAGTGCGATGCGCGGCGATATCAACGGCTTTCTCGATACCGAAGGCCAGGAGGGAGCCCGGATCACGCGATCCAGCGTGGATAGCGTCCAGGAGATTGATTACTCCAACAGCGGCTACACCGCTGAAAACGGACACTCCCTTGGGCCGCAAATGAACATCATCACCAAATCGGGGACCAATTCGTTCCATGGCGAGCTGTTTGAATTCTTCCGCAATGACGCTCTGGATGCGAGGGACTATTTTGCGACTTCCAAAGAGCCCTTGCGACTCAACCAGTTCGGCGGTAATCTAGGCGGCCCAATCGTCAAGGGTAAGCTCTTCTTTTTCGTGAACTATGAAGGGGATCGCACTCACGTTACGCTCATCAATGCTCTTAACCACACGTTAAGCGCGTTTGCTCGCTCACGAATGGCGGCCACGCCGGCGATGGCGCCCATCCTGGCTCAGTACGCCCCTCTGCCCGCTGGGTGTACCGGCATTCCCGCTCCCCCCTCGTGTGTGGGAAATCTCAACTTCCCAGACGCGGCCGATCCTTCACAGTCGGATATGGTTTACGACCCTGCCGATCTTTCGAACATTGTTCGAGAGGATACCGGCTCGATCAAGATCGATTACAACGTTTCCGATAAGGACCGTATCTTCTTCCGATATAACATCAACGATTCCCTGACGAACGACACCTATGGCCTGAATGTGGGCCAGCTCTCGCCCCAGGCACTCAGAACACAGTTAGGGAAGGTCGATGAGACCCACATCTTTAGTTCAAGCCTGCTGAATGAGTTCAGTGTGGCCTTCAACCGCTTCTATTCCAATACCAATTCCAACACCCCTACCATTTCAGCTTCGGGCACACCGATTCTGGCTGGGGTTAGTGGTTTTTTCTCCGATATAGGTTCTGCACCCGGACCAAACACTTTCAACCAGATCACTCCATTTACCGATATTGAGGTGTTTGACAATGTAAGCAAGACAATCGGGACGCACACGCTAAAGTTTGGCACTCAGATTCGCGTGAACCGGAACAACGAGTGGCTGCGGCCGCAACAAACCTACGACTACGGCACCGTCAACGATTTACTCACCAACAATGTTTTTGTCTTGCAGAAAATAGGCTTTCCCGGCTTCGTCGGGATCAAGAATTCCAATTGGGATTTCTATCTGCAGGATGACTGGAAGGTAAATCGCAAGCTCACGCTAAACCTCGGCGTGCGCTACGACTACAACACGGTGTGGACCGCGGGTCCAAACCAGCAGCAGAATTTCGATGTGGCGACCCAGTCGCTTCTGCCCACCAGCCAGGCCCCATACCACGCTCCCAAGGGTGACTTCGCGCCCCGTATCGGCTTCGCCTTCGATCCGCTGGGCACGGCAAAAACCGTTATTCACGGTTATTTCGGATTGTTCTACAACCCGATGCATTTTAACTTCCCCCTCACCCCCAACGTACCGGCTTTGGCAAGTTACAATGAGAACGTCTTCACGGCAATCTTTGCCAACCCTCCATTTTCGATCGCCTATCCCGCACCCAATCCGCCGCTGGTCGCTGGCACCCAAAACGTAAACGCTTTCCCCCAGCACCCCAGAGATCAGGTCGCTTCTAACTGGCTTTTTGGCATTCAGCAAGAAGTGGCTCATAACACAATTTTGACGGTGAATTACGTTGCCAATAGTGTCCACCACATGCAGGCGGGCATTGACTTCTATCCGTTGAACGCCAATCCTCAAAACACCTTCAGCGGGGCTCGCCCTTATTCGGGCTTCGCCAACGAAAACATAGATTCCGACGAACTCGGTTCTAACTACAATTCTCTGCAGGTAAAGCTCCGCCGGAACGTCGGTAGGCTCACTCTCGAGACGAACTATACCTGGTCCCACGAAATCGACGATATGGTCGGCGTCTTCAGCCCGGGTTTCGTCAGTCCCCTCAACCCCAACTATGACCGCGGCAGCGGAGACTGGGACGTGAGGCACAATCTGACGAGTAGTGTGGTCTACAGCCTGCCCGCTCTAAGAGGCTCCAACTCTTTGGTGCGCGAAGTCCTGGGTGGATGGCAGACAGCCGGCATCCTGCAGACTCGTTCGGGGCTTCCCGAAAACATTACCCTGGTCAGTGGGTTCTTCGGCAACCCGACACGTCCCAACTATACGGGTCAGCCAGTCTGGCTTCCCAATCATAGTTGGCCTAATTCGAGCTACAACATCAACGCCTTTTCGTTTGAATCCAACTATGACGGCACCCCGGGCGACACCATCGGAGACGTCGGGCGCAATGCTTTGCGCGCCCCCGCCTACTTTCAGTTCGACCTTTCTGGGATGAAGAACTTCCCGGTTGGCGAGAGGCTCACGGTGCAATTCCGGGCTGACATTTTTAATCTCTTTAACCACCCCAATTTTGCCAATCCTGACGGAGGCATCTGTTCGTCGATCACGGCGCCGGCACCACCTACACAACCTCTGCCAGTTTGCGTTCCCAATGCCAATTTCGGACGAGTTGGTCAAACCATCGCCAGCGAGGATGGAACCCAGATCGGCGGCGGCACTGCGCGCCAGACACAGTTTTCTCTGAAGTTTATTTTCTGATATTCCCCCATGCACAAACACGGCGGCAACAATCCATCGTTGCCGCCGTATTCTCAGATCACTCACCCCGCCGAGGGTAAATGTCGAAGCCACACATCTCGAACTACGACAAGTCTCCGGTCGTTCCTGTTTCCGGCTCGCGCGACAGTTGTGAGGTCGGATGGCAGGAGATTGGCAGACGCCTCAAGGCGAGTGTGCGGCCTGGTCGTTTCGTAGTCTGTGTCGAGTGCTATCCCGGCTGCTTTGAAAATGAGATCGAGCGGGAACTGGTCAGCGCGCTGAATCCGGCACTGGTGGTGCGTGCCGGAGAGTGTTACCTGCCGGAGAGTACGATCCGGTCGCTGTGTGCGCGTGATCTCGGCGATGACCCGGTTTTTGCCTTCATGGGCAAGTATGAGGTCTCCGAGTTCATGGATGAGGGCGAAGTTGCAAAGCGGCGCCTGAGCCTGGCTGAAGCCGCCGGGCTGGTGCTGGTGATTGGGACGGGCGCAACTCTGATTGCCGAAGCCTGGGACCTGCTGGTGTATTGCGACATGGCGCGGTGGGAAATTCAGCAACGCCAGCGGGCGGGGGAAATCGCTAACCTCGGCCTCAACAACTGCGAAGACCGCGCATCGTTGAAATACAAACGCGCTTACTTTGTGGATTGGCGCGCCGCAGACCGGCTCAAGAAGGTGCTGCTGACACGAATCGACTTTCTTCTCGATACAAACCAGCGCGACACGCCGAAGATGATTCGCGGCAAGGATTTGCTGCAAGGCTTGCAGAACGCGGCCCATCAACCCTTCCGCGTGGTGCCGTTCTTCGATCCGGGACCATGGGGCGGGCAATGGATGAAGGAAGTTTGCGATCTCCCACGCGACGCGGAGAACTACGCGTGGTGTTTCGATTGTGTTCCGGAGGAGAACAGCCTGCTGCTTGGCTTCGGAGAAGTGCGGGTTGAAATTCCCTCCATCAATCTGGTTTTCCAGCATCCGCGGCAGTTGCTGGGCGATGCCGTTCACGCACGATTCGGCACGGAGTTTCCGATCCGGTTTGACTTTCTCGACACGATGGACGGCGGCAACCTCTCGTTCCAGGTGCATCCCCTGACGGAATACATCCAGGAACAGTTTGGGATGGCATATACGCAGGACGAGAGCTATTACCTGCTGGATGCGGGCGAGGACGGGTGCGTGTACCTGGGGTTGAAGGAAAACATCGACCGGCGACAGATGACATCGGACCTGCGCGCGGCGCAAGAGGGTGGGAGCGACTTCGATGCCGACAAATATGTGAATCGATTCCCTGCAAGGAAGCACGATCACTTTCTGATCCCCGCTGGAACCCCGCATTGTTCGGGAAAGAACAGCATGGTGCTGGAAATCAGTGCGACTCCTTACATCTTCACCTTCAAGATGTGGGACTGGGGCCGGATGGGAATGGACGGCTCTCCCCGGCCAATCCACCTGGAACACGCCTTGCGCAACATTCAATGGGATCGGACGACGGAGTGGGTGGCCAACAATCTAATCAATGCGCTGGACCCGGTCAGCGAAGGCGACGGCTGGCGCGAAGAACACACGGGCCTTCACGAGCGCGAGTTTATCGAGACCCGTCGCCATTGGTTCACCAAGCGGGTGCCACATTCCACAAATGGCGGCGTGAATGTATTGAATCTCTGTGAGGGTGAAGAAGCGGTGGTGGAGAGTCCAGGCGGACAATTCGCGCCTCTGGTAGTGCACTACGCTGAAACCTTCATTGTTTCTGCCGCGGTGGGAGAGTACACGATACGTCCGCATGGCCCGTCGGAAGGCGGGCGCTGTGCAACCATCAAGGCATTCGTGCGGACCAGGGCGTAGGGGATCAGAGTGTTTGCCGTTCCGATACGCGGGTGAGGCGGCCTAGCGCTCTTTCTCATCGTTTGGAATGATGCGCTTAGCAATCACCTCCAGCATCATCGGCAGAGAACTGTTCCAAAACTCCCAGGTGTGAGCGCCCGGATACTCGTGGTACTCGTACAAAACATTTCTGGAGGAGATCTCTTCCACGAACTTGCGATTCGAAGGAAGGAATGGATCCTGAGACCCACATTCAAGGAAGAGGTAAGGAACGCTGGAGCGGTCCGCTTTGGCCAGGAGCGAGTGGACGTCGTTATCACTGCGCGTAGCACTGCCAGCGGGGCCGAATGCGCGGTCTGTGCTTTCGCGAAGATTCGGCATAACGTGCTCCACTCCCGCAGGACCATCGACAGCTCCGCTCACGCTGCCCACTACGGCGAACAGGTTGGGGTGGATTAATCCAAAAAGAAAGGAACCGTAGCCGCCCATGGAAAGCCCGGCAATCGCTCTGCGACGAGGGGAGGCGATAGTACGCCAGCGGGAATCGATCTCGTGAATGAGATCATTGACGATATAGTCCGCGAAGCGATCGCCCGGCACCGTAGCAGAGTTCACATACCATGAATTTTGGGCATCGGGCGTGACTATGATCATGGGATAGCGCCGGGAATATTCGACCAAGTTGGTAAGCTTTACCCAGTTTGTATAATCGCCGGCCCAGCCGTGCAGAAGGTAGAGAACGGGATACCTCTGCCGCGAGCTGTCGTACCCTACCGGCAGAACGATCATGTAATGCATGTCACGATTTAGTTCTTTGCTGTGAAATACATTCTCTTTAACCCGCGGGGAAGCAGCTTTTGCGATGTGCGCCTGCGCCAGAGCCAACTGTCCGGAAATGAGCAGAACCAGGCTTAGAAGCGCCCGAGACGGCAGTTGTGGATTGGGTCGTCTGGCGAAAGTGAGGGCCGCGGTCGTTTTAGGCATCGTCTCTCCTTAGATGCGTTCCCGAAATGCGACTCGATTTGAGCCGGCTTTCCCTAGCCTCGTCGCGAATTACAAGACTATCGACGGACGGCACGACATCGGAAATGCCTTTCCAGTCTGGCGGGACTTGACTGGCAAAAATCTCGTAAGCAGTGTTCACTTGCGACCTTGGAGGAATGGCTGTCAGTACGGGCGTGTCGTAGAGAGTCCGCATTTCGAGCGCTTGCTCCAATCCCAGCGGCATGGGGCTGGTGCCGAACTCCACTCCGCGAACTCGCGTACTTCCGTTCCACGGAGCATAGGATCGGGCGCAATTCTCCTCCCACAACGCGATCCAGGGAAAACGTTGGCGATCGAAGGAATATCCGGCAACCAGTGCATGGCGCCGGTTGTGAATTGCGACGTAGCCGTGGCTGCGTTCCGCGGGGATGAGCAAGGACGCGATGAATCCAGTTCCATCCTGCTGGAACGGAATGGAGAGATCGGCTCGGCTGCCGTTCGCCATCGGTGCGGTTGGCCACGCGAATTCTATGTCGCTAGGAAGAAACTCGCGGCCCTCGTATCCGAGTGGCCAAGTACGGGCGCGCGCGACCGGAACCAACAGAGATGAGTCCGCGTTGTTGTAAAACGGCTCACCAAAGGCGGCGTGCTGAACCCACTGCAACACAATCTCAGCGCCGCCGCGGTTGACGATGGTCTCCTCAATTGCGGCCGTAAGAGCGTTCGCGTACAAAGTGATTTTCCGGCGAGCCTTCAAATGGAAGACCGGCAGTTCGACTTCCAGCGCAAGCGTAGCAGCGAGGTCACCTTCGTCTGCGGAAACTCTGGTCCATTCTGCGCTGGCGGCTTCGCCGTGCAGCGGAAGTCCGCGAGCGCTGTCTTCGGGAGAAGGCATGCCGAAGTACCCGAGTACGAGGGCGTGTCCGGTGTAGCCGGAGAGAAATTTGCCAACGGCGCCATCGCCGTAGCGCGCGGCATGCACAGGCGGGGAAAAGGTATGCGGATCGATCGTTACCCATGGCGCTTCCCATATGGTATTGAATGGTGATCCGGTAAGGCGGAAATCGGCAATGTGGCCGCCGCCCAATAGAATCGTGAGCTCAATCACCCCATTCGAAAGTCGATAGGCCCGGCGATTTGTCCACGACACGGAGCGGCATTCGCAATTCGGCATTCAGAGTGACAGGCCTCCGTCGATGGCGAATGCTAGACCTGTTACAAATCCAGATTGCCGGGAGACAAGATAAAGCGCTGCTTCCGCGATCTCTTCGGCAGTTCCGAATCGTCCCATGGGCTGGCGCGCAATGAAGTTCTTTCGGGCTTCTGCAGGGTCAGGAAAAGCTGCCAGGCGCTGCGCCAAAGAGGGCGTATCAATCGTGCCCGGACAGAGGCAGTTGACGCGAATATTGTCGCGCACATAGTCGAGCGCCATGGAACGCGTGAGCCCGATGACAGCGCTTTTTGTAGCGGTGTAACAGGCACGGTCGGCGACCGCGCGGAGCGCCGTGGCCGAGGCAGTATTCAGGATCACGCCTCCACCCTGCTTCTTGAACTCGGGCACGACGGCGTGGCAGAAGAGGTACATGCTCTTCACGTTGATGGCGAAAGCGCGGTCCCATTGCTCTTCAGAAACCTGGTCAATCTTGCCAGTGGGGACGATTCCCGCGTTGTTGAAGAGTATGTCTATGCGGCTGTACTTTTGGACGGCCGAATGAATAACCGAACGGACGTCGTCTCGCTGGCTGACGTCGGCAACGATTGGGAGGCAGGTGCCGCCATTTTTCACGATTTCACCGGACACACGGTTGAGCGTTGCACCATCCCGATCGACAGCCACAATCGCCGCGCCGTGCTTGGCGAATAACGACGCAGAGGCGGCGCCGATTCCAGCGCCCGCGCCGGTGATGATGGCGATCTTGCCGGTTAGTGTCATTCTTTCGTCACTGCTCCGGTGCCGCTCTCTTGAAAGCCCATGCCGCCTGTTGGCACAAGCAGGCCGCCATCCACGACCAGAGCCGCGCCCGTAATGAATGAGGCCAGAGGTGAAGCAAGATAGACAATGGCGTCGGCGACTTCTTCGGGTCTGCCGATCCGCCCCATGGCGTGCATCCGGTCGCAACTGCGAATGACTTTTTCGGGATTCAGATCGAGGCTCGCAGCCCACCGGAGCATGGGAGTGTCAATGGCGCCCGGGCAAACGCAATTCACGCGAATGCCTTTCTGTGCGTAATCCAACGCCATGGCCCGGGTCAAGCCCAGGAGCCCGTGTTTCGCCGTGACGTACGCAACAGAATTGCCAATGGCCGTCATACTCTGCACGGAGCCTACGATGACAATGGCGGCGTCCGGGCGCTTGAGCAGGTGAGGAACTGCAAACTTGGATACGAGGAAACAACCCTTCAGGTTGACGCTCATCAGCTGGTCCCAAGCTTGTTCCGTAGTGGTGACGACGTCTCCATAATCCTGGACCCCGGCATTGCTGACGAGGATGTCGAGATGGCCATGTTTCGCGACAACCGCCTCCACAGCGCGCGAGACCTCGGAGGCGTGGCTGACGTTGCAAGCAAAGAAATGGCATACTGCTCCACCCTTCGCAATCTCAGCAGCCGTTCTTGCTCCGGCATCGCGATTGAGATCAAGGATGGAGACAGCCGCCCCTTCCAACGCGAGCCTGCGTGCGGTCGCCTCTCCAATTCCCATCGCGCCACCGGTAATGATGGCGACCTTGTCTTTAAGGTCGAAGTTCATCTTGTGTCCCTCGCCCCGCTGTGCGGTTTCGTTCGAATCCGGACCGTGAGCACTTGAAAGGGTTTGATTGGAATGCTGAGGATATCACCGGTTGTCGTGAGTTCCGACTGATTGTCTTCGAGAACATTGCAGAGCCAGGACTTTTCAAATGAAAAAAACTGGCTGTGGAGACGCACAATAGACGATTGGCCTGTCGATTCCTGGATTCGCAAGATCGATCCGTCCCCGTCTTCTGCGATCTTCCATGTTAATAGCGTTACTCCATCGCCAACTTCAAGCAAGCTCGCCTGCTGTTCTGGAAGTGCAGAGATGTCCTGCGACGCGGACACATCATCGCGTTCGAGTGGGGTAAGCGCGTTCCATGCAAAACGAGTTGTAGCCGCAGGATCGAGCTGCGCGCCGCTGGTGATTGCATAGCGGAAGGTGAAGTCGCCGCCCTGCCAGGCGGGGAAATTCGTCCCCCAATAATTATTCATGAGCCAGGAGAAAATCGTGCTGCTTTTCGGCTTAAACTCCGCGGGCCAGTCGGCACGGACGATATCGCCGAAGGTCACCAGTGGCGCATCGAGTGGCACCATGGTCACGGCAATCTGCGGATCAAACACCGAAGCCCAGGTAGTGGGCAGGTACCATTCGCGGCTGCCCCCTGGCAGTTCGTCCTTCGCAGGATTTATCCATCCGGATTGGGAGCCGTAGGTGAATTGCGGATTCGAAACAGCGAAAGGGAATGCGATATATGCCGACTCGCGTGAGAGCACGCGGTCCTTGTGTATCCGATAAGTGATGAGGATCTTTTTTTCGGCATCCAGGAGCAGGATCTCGGTTTGAACCGACGGAGTGTTCGGCGCGGAGGAAGTAAGCTGTAGCACTGCGCCGATCGCGGTCTTTCGGGCTGTAACAGAATTGTCCGGATGCGCTATGTGGATCGTCAGCGCCGGCGGTTTAAGGCCAGCGCCGAAACGGTAAAGACTATTGTTGGGATAGTCGTCGCCACCGGTGACGTAGAGATACGAGCCGAACTTGTAAGGACTGTCCCGATCGATTAGTTCCCGGTCGAGTTGCTTGTCGAAGATGCTCGCAATTTCACCAGAGGACGGATCCAGGGTGATGCGGTAGAACTGGTTCTCGACGATATTACCGTTGATTGGAGAAGATGCGGCGGCGTTCTCTGAGGTTGCAGACTTGACCGTGTAGAATTTGTACCCAACCGCCGGCACATTGGCGGCGACGAAGCGGACTCGAACGTTCCCCGGACCAAAACCGGGAAGCGATATCCCCTTGCCCTGCCACAGGACCTCGAAGGGAACATCTGCGCCGGTTGCCGGGTCGATGATTTTGGTGTCTGTGGGGAGATCGGTTTCGACTAGTCCGCTGCGCGGCCAGTTCAGCGAATTGAAAACTGCAATTGAGTTCTCTCTGGGTTTCACCAGCGCTTCGAGTTGCGCCCAGCCGCGCTGAATCGATTCGCTGATGTCGTCGAGGGCGCGGAGTACGCGCGCTCGCTTCAGCGCAATGTGGTCCTCGCTCTGATGGTGTTCCGGTTGCGTGGTTGCTCCCACATACGTCCAGGTATGCTCGTCGTATAGGAGTTCGTTGCGCCATGCATCTTCCAGCAGGACCTTATCGGGATGGACCCGCGGATCAAGAGCGGATACCGCAGACCCAAGCACTTCGGCGGTTCCGATACGATGCTGGTTTTCGCGATGGATGGCCGTGTGCGCCGCATCGGATCCGTATCCGTCTTCCCAATAGGGACCGAAGTCGCCACGAAAGATGGGGATTTCGCCCTTCCATTCGCTCTCGACCTGCTGCATCGCCGAGTGCACGGTGGAGAATTCCAACCGCGGCCAGGCAAACTCCCGATTGAACGTTGCGACGATCTCGCTCTGCTCTTTCGCCAGGGGGGTATTCTCCAGTTGCGTACCAAAGATGATGGCGGTGCTGGCCGTGTAATCGGGACGCGTATATGCCTGGAGGAAGACAGGCAGGGCGTCGCGCACTGACTCCGTGCGCCACGGGCTGCCGAAAAGTGTATGGGCCTGCAGGTAGGCGCGCGAGTACCACATCAAAACGCGGCTTCCATCAGGGCCTTCCCAATAAAATGGCGACTTCTCATTCCATCGCCCCAGCAGCATCACCGGCGCACGCCAACTATTGCTCGCCGCGATGAAGTACTTGATGCCTGCGTCATGCAGGACTGACGCGTAGCCCCAGGTGTAGGAGGGTACGTCCACAATTTGGGCAGCGTCTGCTCGCCGCAACTTGAATTCACGTTCGAGCCGGCGCTCATTGTAGAGAGACCGCGCGAGGCCTTCCCACGATGCATTCCCGGTATGCTGATTGGAGATCTCCGGCGGAATCACGATACTTCCGGCCCGGACATGATCGAGGAACCGCATTTGAGCTTGCGGCGATCTGGTATTGAGGTATTGATCGGCGACCCAGCTGCCATCCAGTGTCCAACGAAAGTCCGGCGTTTTTCCGATCAGATCCATTGCTGCATCGACAGATTGGGCATGGAGTTCGGCTACCTTCGCTGGATAGTCCGTGAATCCGATGTCGAGATGCTCGTGAGGAATGATGGCGACAGTCCACTTCTTTGCGGGAGCGATCGTCACCGGAGTCGAGGAGAACTCTCCGAGGCCTACTGTTGCCTCGACATTTCCATGCCATTCGGGCAAATCGAATTCAAACCGATGCTCCCCGAACTCGTTGACGGAGGTGAAGGTCTGCTTGTAGGAATGCCCGCCAACAACAAGTTCGACGGTGCGGGTCTTTGGCAATGTCGCGGAATCGGTGAACACGTCTACTACTTCTGATAGACCAATCGCCGTCTGCCGGTAGAAAATTGTCGGCTCAATACGAACCGTGAACGCGCGCGAATCATACCGCTCGGTATCATGCTGGACAAGTTCAAGCGCGTCGTAGACCAAGCCGGTGTGACCTGGGGCGATGGCTCCCAGGGAAGATTGCGCAGTTGCCGGATCATCTACCGCGGTGAGGACGAACTTATTTTCACCCTGGCGAAGCCAGGCCGCAGGAATGGCGATCGTCTTTTCGTCCACCGAGGTTTGCGGTACGAATGTCCCTTCCCAATCGCCGGCATGGAAGTCGAGATGAGGATGGAAATAGAAATGTCCAGAATGGCCGTTGACGTCGAGTTGCAGGAACGAAAGCCGCGGCGTCTCGTACACCATCGCAATCCGGAGATGGTAAACACCGCGCGGCGCGTCTTTCAGCGAGAACTTTATGGTGAACGGGTGCAGGCGCCCACCTGTCATGCCATTAGCTGGTCCCGGTTGGAAGGCGTACCAATCCTGGTCGCTGCTTTGGCCGACGACAAAAACTGGATCGCTCTTGGGATCGGCGTAATCGATGCCCTCCCTGCGGAATTCGCCAGAGGAGTAATTAAAGTTTCCGATCTTCCAGACAGGATGATCCTGAGCGAGGCCATGGGCGGGCGAGAGCAACGCGCTGATCAGGAGCAGGACGCCGCATCGAGTTCCCCAGAGTAACTTTGCAAAGTTCGCCATACTCACCATTTTGGCTGGGTGGTAATTGAGCCGGGGCGCTTCGGATCGTCGGTCCAAGCTCCCATCTCCTGGTGTTTGGAAAGTTCGTGATAGCGAGCCAGTTTATCGCGATCGAGAGATACGCCGAGCCCCGGGCCGGTGGGAACCGCCATCGCGCCATTCTTGTATTGCAGCTTGCCGCCCTCGATGATGTCGTCGGTGAGGTGGTGATAGTGAGAGTCTGGAGCGAGCGTCATGTTCGACAGGCTGGCTGCGAGGTGCAGCATGGCGGCCTGGGAAATCCCGAACTCCGCGCCACTGTGCATGCCCGCGTCCACGCCCATGGCCTCGCAAACCTGTCCGGCAAGCTTGGCGCGCTGGATACCGCCATACCAGTGAGGGTCGAGGAGAACGACATCGAGCACATCCGCCATGACCGTAGGGGCGAGGTCCTCAAAAGCAAAGACTGACATGTTGGAAGCCAGCGTGACCCACGGGACTTTGGCATTCACCCGCTGCATCGCGCGCAACCCCCAAACCGGATCCTCAAGATACTCCATGTCATAGTCATGGAGACGGCGGGCAACGTGGACGGCCGTGGTTACCGTCCACGCGGCGTTCGGATCGAGCCGTATGCGGTGCTTCGGAAACGCCTGCCGGAGGGCAATAAAAGTTTCAACCTCTTCGTCGGGCGGCAGGACACCATTCTTGTACTTCAGAGTCTTGAAACCGTATTGCTTGACGAGATCCTTGGCGAAGCCGACCATCTGCTCCGTGTTTGACACTTCGCCTTTACCTGCGTTATTTGCGTACCGGTAAAAAAGGTAGGCAGAGAAGGGAACTTCATCGCGAATTCTGCCGCCGAGTAAATCGCAAACAGGCCTTTTCAAAACCTTGCCTTGAATGTCGAGGATGGCGAACTCGAGGCCGGCAAATCCGAGAACGTGGCCGAAAAGCTTCAGCGAACCCGGAGCCGCCACCTTCCAGCGAATCCGTTCGAGGTTCATCGGATCGGCGCCGATCAAGAGCGGTTTCATATCCGCGAGCTGCCCGGCGCGGCTGGCGCCGCCGTAGCACTCTCCCAGTCCTGTAACGCCTTCGTTGGTATCCACTTCGATGATGAAGCGCGAAAAACCCGGATGTGACCCGAAGGCATAACGAAGCGGCGCTTCGATAGGAATGAAAGCAGGTGTCCAGCGGACGTCAGTAATCTTCATAGATTCTCCGGCCCACTAATGCTGGTTAGCGAGTAATTGTCCCTTGACCCCGAGTCGCACGCGGCAGATGTGCCACCGGCTGAGGTTGGCGAAATATATTTCGTCAAAATTGGCGCCGCCAAACGCGGCATTGGTCGGGCTGGCAATCATGGTTCCTTCGCGATCAACAGCGAAGAGCGCGACTTTGCCGGACGGGCTTACGCGATAAATATTGTGCGAAGCGTAGCAGGTGACGTACAAGTTGCCCGTGGCGTCCAGGGCCGCGCCGTCCGGCACGTTGTGCAAGCCGGCCGCGAAGATCCGCGGTCTGCCGCAATTGCCTGGCTGGGGAATGGGGACGGCGAGGACATTGTCCTTGGTGCTCTGCACAACGTAAAGGGTGCGTTCATCGGCGCTCAGTGAGAGTCCGTTGGGAAACGCCAGCGCCGAGAGTAATTGCTCGATCCTCCCACTGGGGCGAAGGACAAACAGAAAGCCGTCGTTCTTTTTGAAGTCGCCGGAATCAGTGAAATAGAGATTGCCTTCGCGGTCGAATACCGCGAAATTCGGAGTCCGGAGCCGGTATTGGCCAACCCGGTCCCATGTGCGCATTACCTTCCCCGATCGGTCAATTTGAATGAGAGCGCCAAGCTTGAAGTTGCAAACGAAAAGTTCCTGCCGCGCAGAAAATGTCAGGCCCAGGTTGAAGCCGCCCAAGGTGGTCACCGTCCGCACCTTGCCCTTCGGGGAAATACGGTAGACCTCTCCTTGTTCTCCGCCAGTCCAGAGGAAACCTTCGTCATCAAAAGCGAGACCCTCGGGATGATCGAGTCCTTCGGCAAAGACTTCAAAGCGTTCCAAAGGAATCCGAGGCCGCATTTTCGCTAACTTTTGCAGGAATTTGTCGCCTACACTTGTTTGTCCGACATTCGAACATATATAGTGATTCGAATTTCAAGTCAAGGTTTGCCCGGGAGGAAGACTGGAATGCGTCTGGTTCAATACCGAACGAAAGATGGAAATCGTCTTGGGGTGGTGGCTGGCGACCGCATCGTGGATGTTCAAAGAGCGGCTTCAGACGCGGGCCGGGGTGCCAACGCATTTCGGTCCACTGTGTCTCTGCTGGATGCCGGTCCGGCAGCGCTTGAGTTTGTGCGCAACCTGCCGCCGCACAGCGCGACAATCACATTGGCGTCGGCGGCGTTGGACGCTCCAGTCACCCCCAGGAAGATCGTGGCCATCGGGCTGAACTATCGAGATCACGCCATCGAAGCGGGCCTAAAGATTCCAACCGCTCCACTGTGTTTTGCAAAATTCACCTCCAGTCTGGCTGGGCCGTTCGATCCTATACAGTTGCCGGCGGAAGACGCGCAAGTCGATTTTGAGGGTGAACTGGGCGTCGTCATCGGCCGCACCGCAAAGCGGGTGACGGAGTCTGACGCCATGAACTACGTTGCCGGTTATGTGGCCTTCAACGACGTCTCAGAGAGAAAGTGGCAATTCGACGATGGCCAATGGACGCGCGGCAAGTCGTGCGACAGCTTCGCACCCAATGGTCCGTATCTGGTAACGGCAGACGAAATTTCTGATCCGGGAGCGCTTCGCATTGAAACTAGAGTCAACGCAGAAGTGCTCCAGAATTCCAACACGAACCAACTCATCTTCGGCGTTGCGCAGCTGGTCTCTTACCTGTCTCATAGCTTTACCCTCGACGCGGGAGACTTGATCGCAACCGGTACCCCTTCGGGCGTTGGTTTTACGCGCAAGCCACCACGATTTTTGAAGGAGGGCGACGAGGTGGAAGTGGAAATCGAACTGGTAGGAAGGATTTCGAATCGCGTAATACGGTTTTCCTAGGCGATCCAATCTCTTTGAAAGCTCCTTCTGGCCGTACGGCAGATATTTGGGAGTATGGAATGGGTGCAGTTCGCAATTCCTCAGCGGCTGATGGTCGGTTTGAGCCGGTTCGTCGCGAAACCGTGATGGATACGGTTGCCCGCAGGATCGAGCAACTGGTGCGCAGCGGCGAATTGAGATCCGGAGATCGTCTGCCACCGGAGCCGCAACTGGCCCAGCGCCTGAACGTCAGCAGAAGTTCTTTGCGCGAAGCGCTGAAGGGCCTGATGTATCTGGGGCTGATCAAGTCGCGCGCCGGAGATGGCACGTATATCCAGTCGTCGCTGACGCGCGTACTGAATCAGCATTTTCAGTGGATGATCCTGCTCGACGAAGTGAAGCATCTCGAGATCTATGAACTGCGAAAGATCATCGAGCCGGAGGCTGCGGCGCTCGCCGCGAAACGGGCGACCCGCTCCGATATCGAGCAATTGGAAGCTGCGCTGGAAGGCATGTGGCGGGGTTGCCGCGATCGGGACCTGTTTCATCACTTCGACATCCAGTTTCACGAAGCATTTGCCCAGGCATCTGGAAACGTTGCCATTCAGACGACAATGCGGATGCTTTATCACGCAACCACCGATGCTCGAAAAGCCGTGCTGCCCTTTGTCGACAACCTGGAGACTCACTGGAAGAGGCACGAGCGGGTATATCGCCATATTCTGGATCACAGGCCGGGGCCGGCAAGAAAGGCAGTCCTGGAAGATCTGCTCTACGCGGAGAGCCTGCTGCACAAGCATATTGCGTCGCTGGGAAAGCGCTCTGCGAGGGGTAGTCTGTCGACCGTTAAGAGAAGCCGGTCCAACGGTCTGCGAGAAACGCGCAAGTCTCAAGCTGAGTCTCAAAAGTGGAGTCAGCCTCACTCGGGTAAAAGCCTGGATTAAGTCAAGGGAGATCTGGAATGCCTAACATTTTGAAATCGAACTGGATGGGTGCCTTCTTTTTTTTCGTCTTCTGCATTTGTTCCGGGTTTGCGCAATCGGCGCCGAAGTTCAACTGTGACCCATCATTTCCGCTAGCCCAAGGCTGGCTCGGAGCGGACGCAGCATACTCGATACCGCTTGAAGGTGGCCGCGACCTTTGGATTTTCGGCGATACCTTATACGGCGACGAACGCAAGGTAACCGGCGAAGATGATGTGAGAATGGTCCGCAATACGGTGGGTATATCAACCTGTAAAGACGGGCACTGGAAGATCGATTACACCATTCGCCACGACCCCAAGGGCAAACTGCTCGACTTCTTCGAATCGCAACATAAAGACGCATGGTATTGGGCGCTCGACGGAGCAGTGCATAACGACGACCTCTGGGTAACCCTCTTGTGTGTGCGAAACTCGCCGAAGACGTCGGTCTGGGCGCTCGGCTTCGAAATATGCGGAACTGACCTCGCCCATGTAACCGGCTTGAGTCGAGAGCCGCAGGATTGGAAGGTCTCGTATGCGCCACTGGTGCCGGAAAGCCTTCACGCAAACCCCTCTGCATCCGTCGTAATCGAGGGCGACTACCTGTACATATTTACTCTGAACGAGAATGAAAAACGTCCAGAGATCTTAACCAGAATCCCCCTCAGCGGGCTCAACGAGCCGTCGAAAAACCTGCAATACCTAAACTCACATGGAGAGTGGCGCCCCGGCCTGGAGCCTGCCAAAGCAAAAGTGGTGATGGAACACGGCGCCAGTGAAATGACCGTGCGATACCATCCGGAGCTGAAGAAATGGCTTGCGCTACTCGTCGATCCCAACTTGTTTTCCGCGAAGGTTCTGCTGCGCACTTCGCCGAGCCTCACGGGCCCGTGGACGGACGGTGAGGTGATCTACCAAATCCCCGAATTGCAAAAAACTTCGCCGGGATTCGACTCCGACACCTATTGCTATGCCGGCAAGGAACATCCCGAATTCGAAGGAAAGGAGGAGTTCGTTTTCACCTACGTATGCAACACCATGAAGCCGAAGAAACTGGTCACAGAGTTGAACCTCTATTTCCCGAAAGTTGTGCGCATGAAAATGCCAGCTACGGGGATGGAACAGAAGTAGAGATCAGTCCGGTAGCGATTCAGCAACCACGAATGGCACAATAATCGCATGCAATAATGTTCCTTTTGGCATGAAAACGCCATAAATTTGTTCATTTTGGTTTGCAGAGAGGAAGATTATTCGTATAGGCTAATTCCTGATATGGCTCCTGACTTCGCCATGGTGAACTGGGCCGACGGCAGTTTAGACTCGCCTGCGATTCGATCCTCCGTCAAGAAGCTGGGCCAGCTCAAAGGGATTTTTCGCGATGAAGAGTCCTGGCGGCGAATGGATCACGAGACCGTGGTGTACCGGGTTTGGTGGTGGGAACCTGTCACGCCGGGTACGGAGGGCGGTCTTTTTTGGGGTACAACTGAGATTTCTCCGGGCCGGGTTGGCAAAGAGTATTTCATGACCCACGGCCATCAGCACGCCGTTCTGGATCGCGCCGAGTTTTATGGAACGATTGCAGGCACCGGGATGCTGGTGCTGCGCCATGAGAACGGGCGCACCTCCTATCAAAAAATGACGCCGGGCAGCCTGCACTATGTTGCGGGGAAGGTTGCACACAGGATGGTGAATACCGGGGACATCCCACTTCGCGCTGTAGCTTGTTGGCCCAGCGACGCCGGACACGACTACGCCAGCATCGCCGAACACGGCCTTGGCTTGCGGGTGATGGAGGAGCACGGCCAACCTACCGTCACCGCCGAAGGCGAGGCGTAGGGTGGCGGTTCCTGAAACGACTGCCGATCTCGCCGTTTTTGATCCCGGACTCGGCGTGCGCGCAGATCGCGGCAAATTAACCTTCTGGTATGACCGCGGTGTGTTTGGTCCTGAGCCTGAATTCCGGCGGCTCGATGACATACGGCGCAGCTTGCGCGATCCGGCATGCGATGGTCCCGATCCCGTCTACTCCATTGTGATGGATGTTGGGCGGGAGGAGCATCGCTCGGTGCTGGCGCGGCGAATGCTCCTGTTCGGGGCCGTCATATATGCCAGCGGGCGACTGGGTGCCGAGCCGGTGCGAAGCCAGGGACACATTCACTCCATCGCGCCCCATTGTGGGTGGTCCACCCCGGAGTTGTTCGAGATTTGGGAAGGGCGCGCCATTGTGTATGCTCAGAAATTCGCAAGCGACGATCCCGGAACGTGCATCGCAATATCGGCCGGGCCGGGGGAGCAGGTGGTCGTTCCGCCCGGATGGGCCCATATTGTGATCAATGGGGACCCGCAACGTCGGATGGTTTTCGGCGCATGGTGTGATCGCCAATACGGATTTGTGTACGACCAGGTCCGCGCCCACCATGGACTCGCCTGGTTTCCCGTTCTTGACGCGGACGACAAGATTCAGTGGGAACCGAATCCGCACTATCGATTGTCCCAGATTCGTCTGAGAAACTCGCGTGCCTATCCTGAACTTGGATTGAATCCTGATGTGCCAATCTACGAGCAATTCGCGCACAATCCCGACGTCGTGCAATGGGTATCGGAACCCGGCTTGGCCGAGGGATTATGGCCCCATTTCGAGCCTTGAACGGCCAGTCCAAGAAAATGCCGTCGTTCCTCAGTTTGCCAGCCCCAGCTTTTGTTCCAGTTCTTCCAGGGACACACCCTTGGTCTCCGGATAAACCGTCGCGACGAGAACGACGTCGATCAGCATCATGACTGCAAAAAAGTAGAACGGCGTCGCGCTGGAATACCTCGCCAGGACGGGAAATGCAAAGGAGATCAGGGCATTCATCACCCAGAGCACCGTTGTGGCAAGCGCCTGTCCTTTGGCGCGCACTCGGGTGGGAAATACCTCGCTGATATAGACCCAGACCACTGCTCCCTGCGAAAAGGCAAAGCAGGCGATAAACCCGATCACGAGCCATAGCAGCAGGTTTTGGTGGGTTCCGGTGCGAAAGAGCTGACCGATCCCGAAGAGGCAGACGCAGACTCCAGATGTGCCCGCGATCAACAGTTTTTTTCGTCCGACCATGTCGATCACGGTCATGGCGATCATGGTGGCAATCAGGTTGGTGAATCCGATGGCCACGGATTGCATGGCTGCAGATACTTTACTGGCGCCCGCCGCCGCAAAAATGTCGTTCAAGTAATAGAGGCAAGCATTTACGCCCGTCAGTTGATTGAATGCGCCTGCGGTGACGGCGAGAAAAATGGGCAAGAAATACTTCCGGGTCAGCAGTGGTTCGGCCGCTGACGTGCGCTCCAAGTGAATGGACTGCATGATTTGAGAGAGTTCCAGGTCGGGATCTTGTTCGCCTGTAAGGCGCAGGACCTCGATGGCCTCCGCGGTGCGATTCTGCATCGCCAACCAGCGCGGACTGCGTGGAATGAAGAAAAGAAGGGCGAGGAAGAATAACGCTGGAAGAGCGGCGACGCCCAGTTGCCATCGCCACTCCGCCTCGCCCAGGTTCATTCGGCTGATCAGGTAATTCGAAAAATAAGCCAGCAGAATTCCGACCACGATGTTGATCTGGAAAGATCCCACCAGACGGCCACGCCACTTGGGTGGGGAAAGCTCCGCAATATACATAGGCGCAAGCACGGAGGACCCGCCGATGCCCAACCCGCCGATGATGCGGAATGCGAGCAGCGATCCCCAACTCCATGCGAAGGCGCAGCCCAGCGCGCATAAGACATAGAAAAGCGCCATAATGCGCAAGCTGTCGCGTCGTCCCAAGCGCTGGCCGGGATATCCCGCGGTCATTGCTCCGACGACAGTACCCCAAAGCGCGCTGGATACTGTAAGACCGAGGAGATAAGGGGTAAGAGCGTAAACCCGGGTGAGCTGGTGAGTGGTGCCGGCAATGACGGCCGTATCAAAACCAAAGAGCAGACCGCCAAGAGCGCTGACAACGGTGGCCTTCACGAGATGCCGGTTCAGGTCCATGAGAGCGATCCTATCGTATTCGTGCTAGTGAGCGAATGTTAGCGAAAAGAACATCCTGCGTCCATTAATTTCTTGATTCCGATCTGAAAAACTTGCGATATTGATCAAAAGAGCCATATCTCCACCGATAGGATGCAATCGTGAAACCAGGATCTGAGCTGGATCGTCGCACTTTCCTGAAATTGGGAGCGGCCGGAGCAGCACTAACTGCCGCGCATCCGCCGTTGCTTGCAACCAACGCCGCGGCTCGGCGGCGATTGGAGTGTCCGCCCCCTTTAGACGCCCTTGCCGCAGAGCGATTGACCTATCACTTTCGCGATCTCTATAACTGTCCGGCCGCAATGAACGAACTGGGATATGCGCAGGTCGGGAAATCCGTCTCGGCAGTGACCGCGATTTCATTTCCTCCATATGCCTGTTGCGGCATGCCGGAGACGGCATGGAGTCCCGGGTTTCTTCTCACTTGCGAGCTGTTTCTGAATGGCCGCTTCTTGGCGATCAGTGCGCCACCGGAGGGAAATGTCACCTACCAATGGTTTCCCCACTGCGTGGTTCGCAGCCAGACGGCGGACCGTCTGCGCTTCACCACCAAGTTGTTCATGCCCGGCAAACGACGCGCCGTGGCACAGGTGATCGAAGTTAAGAACCTGGAAGGCGAGCGACGCAAGTTTACGCTCGCTTTTGACATGCGCGCAGCCGTCGCGAAAAAGACCAGGGCGTGGTTTGTGAACTCCCCGGGCGAGGCGGACAACAAGATTACGTGGGACTCCCGGCGCGGCTGCCTGTTGTTTGCGGCGCGGCACTCCGAGATCGTTGCGGCGCAAGGCTTTCATCCAGCGCCGAATCGCATGGAACACGATCGCATGCTGGGATTCGAGATGGAGCTTGGCCCCAACCAGCAAACCGAAATCCATTTTGTCGTCGCGATTGCCGAAAATGGAAGCGCCGCTCTCGATCTCTACGATCAGTTGCAATCAAGCTTCAATGATCTTGTGAGGGAGAACGAGACGACGTTCAGCAACCTGGTTCATTCTGCCTTCACTGCTGGAAACTCGGAGTTCAGCGGCAATCTGCCCCGCCTGGTCACCCATAACGAATCGCTTTGGAAGCTCTACCACAACGGTTTCGCAAACCTGCTCTTCGCTCGCAGAGTCTCGCCGGACTCGATCTATGGCCCCACCTACCTCACACTGAGTGGCCATGTTCTCCCGACCCTGAGTTTCCCTTGGGACACCTCAATCAGTTCGCTCGCACTCGCGCTGTTGGATCCGGTCCCGCTTCGCAACCTGGTTGAGGTCTGGGTAAAAGCCGGAATGCACGATCATCTGGCCACGGACTACGTCAGCGGCGAGGCGGTGGGCCCGTGGTACGCGGTGAACGATAGCGCAATCGTGCGCTGCGCCTGGCGCTATTTGTGCGTCACTGGCGATTTCGCATGGCTCGACAAGCCCATCGGAGAAAGCACGGTGCTGGAGCATCTGGAGGACCGCGCCCTGTACTGGAAGAAGCTGGATCACTTCGGCCATGGATTAGGCGATTACGGCGGCATCGAAAATCTGCTCGAAGTCGTGAGCACCTATTTGCACGAAGTCGCCGGGATCAATGCCGGCAATGTTCACAGCATGCGCGTCGTCGCCCACATGCACGCGCGCCAGGGCAACCACTCCCGCTCGAAAGAACTGCGCACCGAAGCCCAGTCAATGGCCGAGCGCATCAACCAGTTGCTGTATGTGAACGGCAAGGGATACTGGCGCTGTTTGCAACCCGATGGGTCGTTCAATGAGGTTCGCCACTGTTACGACTTTCTCGCAGTCCTTGACAATATGTCTGAAGATCTTTCGCTCACTCAACAAAATGAGATGCGGGAATTTTTCTGGCGTGAACTCGGCAGCAAAAATTGGATGCGAGCGCTCTCCCAGAGTGACGTCGATGCCACCTGGAATATTCGCCCGGATCACAGTTGCCTGGGCGCGTACGCTGCATGGCCTCCCATGAGCGCCAAGGGATTGTACAAGATCGACCAACCCGCCAAGATTGCTCCCTGGCTAAGAGAGGTAGCCAAGGCGGGAAACCAAGGCCCGATTGGTCAGGCTCATTTTGTCGAAGACATTTTTCCGCCGGTCAATGGAGGAGCTTTTAAGTCTTCGGAAGATGCACCCTATATTGAAGACTGGTGCTGCCTCGCGGCCGGGGCTTTCACCGAACTGGTGATCGACTCGATCTTTGGCGCCGAACTTACGATGTCGGATGGAATTCACGTGCAGTCGCATTTGGCTCAATTCGATCCCAATGCCCGGCTCGAAGGAGTGAGATACCAGGGCGGCCTGTACACAATTACGAAGGATGGCGCTGAAAGGCAGAAATCGTGACGCCGACCTTACTCTCGACTGATCAGTCCTGGCAATCAAACGCGGATTACCTCAATGCCAAGCTTTTGAAAGGGTGCAATCCTTTCATCCGACGCGCCGGTGTCGGTGATGAGTATATTGAGTTCCCCCGCTTGGCAAATCCGCCAATTGGCCACCACGCCAAATTTTCCGCTATCGACTACCGCGATGCGCCGTCGTGCCAACTTCAGCATTGTCGAGTTCAGTTCTGCTTCGTCTGCATTAAAGCAACTGGCGCCCCAGGTGGCGTCGATGCCGTCCGCGCCGATGAACATGGTGGTGATCAGCATGTTCTCGAGAGCGCGCACGGCGGCAGATCCAACCAGTGAAAACCACTCTCCGTGCAGATGCCCGCCGGTGACAAACACGTCGACATCCCGGCGCTTCGAAAGTTCCATGGCGACATTCACTGTGTTGGTTACGACTGTGATGTTGTGGTTCATGGGCAACCCGCGGATGACTTCGGTGGTCGTGGTGCCCGGAGTCAGAGCAATGGTTTCACCCGCAGTGATGAATGCCGCGGCCGCTCGACCGATGCGACGCTTTTCTTCCGCCGCCCGCTCGACTTGGGCCACAAACGAGCGGTCCTTGCGGAAGGGTTCGTAGAAAAGAGGCTCCATCGAGACCGCTCCACCATGGGTGCGCCGGAGCAACCCCTTCTGTTCGAGAACGTCCATGTCCCGCCGAACCGTGACCAAAGAAACGCCCAGTTGCTGGCTTAACTCCTCCACCACCACCTTGCCCGTCTGCTGAAGCGTGGTCAGTATCGCCGTGAAACGGAGCTGTTGCTTGCCTCGCGAAACCTCCACCTGCATGGGATTCGGGGGGGCGGTTAATGCGGGGGATGGTGGCTTGGGATGAGGCACGTTTCTTCCTTCCACGTGGCGCTATGCTAGATGAAACGAAAGCTCTGCTGCTTCGGAGGCGTTCGCTTTCGACACAAACGAAAGTGTCTGCCGGCCATCATATCGCAGCTCGGCCATCAGCGGCCGATTTTCATTTCGGCCCGATTGGTTGCGATCCATCAATAAATGTCTTAAATGATTCCAATACGCCATCAACAATGCTGTTTCTATGCCTAAATGAAATATATTGATTTACGATAAGAAAAATCCTGCTATCTCGACCCGACTCGTCCAACGGGCAAGAGGGTGTGGTTTCAGGTTTCGCAAGGAACATCATGTCCCCAGTGAATCGTCGTGAATTCGTAGCGAGCCAATTTCTTGGCAGGTATCGTCGCGACGCTAAACCGAAGCGCCAACAGAGAACACAATCTCGCATGGGCAGACCTCTCAGAACTATTGTGCTGGCTCTTTCGGGGCTCGCCACTCTTATCGGAGTTCGAATTACATTTGCCACGAAGGAAATCCATGCTTCAGAACCTGGAACTTCAGCTCCTCACGGCCGCTTCGTGGACGTTACCGAAAAGCTTGGAATTCATTTCCGCCATCAAGCGTCCCCCACCAGCAAGAAATACCTGCTCGAGACGATGGGCTCGGGAGTTGCCCTGTTCGACTACGACAACGACGGCAGGCTCGACATCTTCTTAGCCAACGGTGCGCGGCTCGATGATCCTACGCCAAAGGGCACGATTCCAAAGAAAGATGATTCCAAGTATTGGAACCGTCTGTATCACCAGAAACCGGATGGCACCTTCGAAGACGTTACCGTGAAAGCCGGTCTCGCGGGTGTCGGCTATTCCACTGGCGTTGCGGTCGGTGACTACGATAACGATGGATTCGAAGATCTATGCGTCGCCGGTTACGGCCGCAGCACGCTTTATCACAACAATGGCGACGGCACCTTTACTGATGTGACCTCTGCTGCCGGTGTGGCCGGCTCGGGATGGATGACCAGCGCAGCCTGGGTTGACTACGACAACGACGGCCGGCTGGACTTGGTCGTCGCCCGCTACATGCAATGGGACTTTGATGACATCTATTGCGGCGACAAAAAGGCAGGCCTCCGTTCCTATTGTCACCCCGATCTATTCAGGCCAGAGTCCGTCTTGCTCTATCACAATGACGGTAACGGCAAGTTCTCCGAGGTTTCGCACTCGGCGGGCATTGATAAGCCCGCTAAAGGTCTCGGCCTTGCCATCGCGGATTACGATCACGACGGCTGGACGGACATCGTGCTCGCGAACGACTCCATCCCCGAATTTCTCTTCCACAATCGCGGCAACGGAACATTTGAGGAAGTTGGCCTGCCCTCCGGCACGGGCCTCGATGACAATGGCAACAGCTTCGCGGGCATGGGTGTGGATTTCGAAGATTACAACAACGATGGCTGGCCTGACATTATCATCACCGACTTGTCGCATCAACGATACGCGCTCTATGCCAATGCGCAAGATGGGACGTTTGATTACTCAAGTTCTTCGACCGGCCTCGGGGCAATTTCGCGGCTGCATTCGGGTTGGGGAGTGCATTTTATCGACTACGACAACGACGGGTGGAAGGACCTGCTGATTGTGCAGTCCCACGTGATGGACACAATCGAAGTCAACGACCCGAACGTGCACTATCGCGAACCACCTCTGCTGCTGCGCAACGAACAAGGGAAGAAGTTCGTGGATGTTTCAGCTCTCTCCGGAGACGTTTTTCATCAGCATTGGGCGGCACGGGGACTGGCCGTAGGGGACATCAACAATGATGGCAAGCTGGATGCAGTGGTCACCTCGAACAACGGCCCTGACCTGCCCCCAATTTTCGTTCACGTAAGAATACGACAACTTTCAGCTGCTCCATCTCCGGTTTGAGCCGGGATGGGGGAGCGCGAGGGGCAAGGGACGGCGTTTGAGTCCCTTGCCTCTCGCTCAGCTGTGTAGAAGCTCGCCGCCTGCGCCGCCGCAAATTCTTTCGGCGTGCGGTATCCCAGACTGCTGTGCGGACGCTCTTCGTTGTACTCCGTCCGCCACTCCCCGATCTTCCGCCGCGCGTCGAACAGGTTCTGAAACCAGCTCACCGTCAAACACTCATCTCGGAGCCGCCCGTGAAAACTTTCCACGCGCGCGTTCTGCGTTGGCTTGCCCGGCTGAATGTGCACTAACTCGATCTTTCGTTCCACACACCAGGCCAGAAAATGCCGACTCGTCAGTTCCGGCCCGTTGTCGCAGCGGATCGCCTGCGGCACTCCACGCTCGGCCACGATCGCTTCCAGCGCGCGTGTCACTCTCCGGCTGGCAAAACTCGTATCTACTTCCAAAGCCAAACACTCCCGCGTATACGCATCCACCACACTCAGCACCCGGATCGCCCGTCCGCACTCCACCGCATCGTGTACAAAATCCAACGCCCACTCCTGGTTGGCCGAGGTCCGCGCCACCAGCGGCTTTCCCTCGCGCACGCAATGCTTCCGTTTCTTCCGCCGAATCATCAGTCCGGCCTCCCGATACACCCGATGCACCCGCTTATGGTTCACATGGTCACCCGAACGGCCCAACAACACATGCAGCCGCCGATACCCAAAGCGCGGCTTCTTTCGCGCCAACTCCACCAGCCGCGTCCGCAGCGGCTCATCGGTTCGCTGCGACCGGTAGCAGTAACTCGCTACCGCCATCCCCATCAGCCCGCAAACCCGGCGCTGGCTCGCTGCGTACTTGCCCCGCAGCCAGTCCGCGTCCGCCCGCTGGTCTACGAGCTCCATCCGTTTTTTGCGATCAGCGCCTTCAGCATCTCTTTGTCCAGGCTCAGATCCACCACCAGCTTTTTCAACTTCGTGTTCTCATCCCGCAACTGCTTCGCTTCCTGCGCCTCGCTCACATCCATCCCACCGTACTTCGCCTTCCAGGCGTAGATCGTATGCTTCGACACTCCCACTTCTCTGGCCACGTCTTCTGCCTTGCGCCCTGCTTCCAGTTGTTTGAGCGCTCCAATCATCTGCGCCTCGGTGTGCCTGCTCTTTGACATGCCTCTTCCCCTTTCCTTCGTCCGAAATCATACTCGGACTTGTTCGGAAAACGGGGAGCAGGTCAGCCCGGCATGGGTCTTGCTGAATCAGACAGAAACATCGAATCACTGGATTACGCTCAAGCTTATCGGCGTAAAGAGTAATCGCGACGCGATTGGCACCCAGGTCAGGGTTTCCACGGAAGCTGGCAACCAGTTTGCCACTGTCTCCACCAGCGGAAGTTATCAATCTTCGAGCGACAAGCGGGTGCACTTTGGACTAGGAGCCGCCGAGTCCATCCGCGAAATCGAAATCCATTGGCCGAGCGGCATTCGCCAGATCATCAGTCATCCAAAGGCCGATCAGATCGCGACCATTACGGAGCCGAAGGGCAATGGCTAGAATAGCGTCACCCATACCGCACGACGGCGGACGATTCCGTTGGGCCTGCGCCCTCCTTTTCGCCGCAATGCTGGCGATGCCCGCGCAATTCTTCGCCCAAAATGTAACCAATGCCAGGCTGCGTCAAGCTGCTGAATTCCTCACTGCCGGAAACAAGGAGCGCGCGGAGGAAGAGTTGCAGTCCGTGTTGCGCGCTTCGCCCGGCGAGTACCGCGCTCTCGACCTGCTCGGTGTAATTCGGGTTTTACAGGCGCGTGAAACGGACGCGGAGAAGCTTTTCACGCAGGTGGTTCAGATCAAGCCGGATTTCGCGAGCGGGCATGCCCACCTCGGTCTTCTTTACTGGCAGATGGGGCGGCCGGAGAAGGCGGTTCCCGAATTGCGCGAAGCTGTACGTCTCGACCCCGCACGCACTGACGCCGCCACAGCCTTAGTACACATCTGGCGCGATCAAGCTCGGGCGGCCGCTAACAGGGGAGATCCCGCAACCGCGCTGGTGGTTCTAACCGATGCGCGGAAGCTTGATCCGCAAAATCCCGATGTGCAAGTCGAGTTCGGAAATGCGGCTCTGCAAATGTCCCGATGGCAGAACGCGATCGATGCCTTCCAGCAAACCGTGCGGGTACGCAAGCAGGATCCTATGGCTATTTGGGGTCTGGCGCGCGCGTATACAGGGTTATCGAAATTCGAGGACGCACGCCAGCAGTTCGCCCGCTACATCGCCGTTCGCCCGGACGATTCCGTCGGTCATTGCGCGCTGGGCATGACTCTTGCCGCTCTTGAGCGTCCGGTGGAAGCAAGGGCTCAGTTCGAAAAGTCAATCGCGCTTACACCGGCGCAAGCCGAATCCTACTATCGGCTCGCGCTGTTGGACCTCGATTCCAAAGACTTGGACTCGGCTGCCAAGAACTTGCACCATGCACTTGAGCATGATCCGAACCACTCAGGCGCCTTGGCAGCGTTGGGAAGAGTCGAGTTCGAACAAAAGCATTACGCCGAGGCCATTGACCTGCTGCAGCGGGCCATAGCCGACGACGATTCGCTCGGCGTAGCGCACTATTACCTCGGCCTCACCTACTCACGGATGGGCCGCAAGCCAGAATCAGACAAGGAACTTCAGAGAGCAACTCAACTCGGACGCCAACAAGCTGAGAAGCAGAGAGAGATATTCGAAATATCAAACCCCAGCCAAGTGAGTACTCCAGCCGCACAGCCAGAGAAATTGCCGCCCCAATAACCGCCCGTCCTAGCACGGGTGAGTTTTGGATCGCTGAAGATGGTAGGGGTGCTATGAAGGAGTACGCGATTCGCCGAACCGTTAGGGAAGCAGGGCGTCAATATCCAATTCATGTCCAATACTTGTTCCTTTGGCTTCTTGCGGTGTTTTGGTTGCCACACGAGTCCCGCAAGTACTTCATTTTATTGAGACGCCACAGGTTCGAATCCTATAGCGCCCACCAACCCATTCGTCGAGATCCTGATATCTGTACTGAATCAGGGGGCGGTCTCACCTAGCCGGAGCGACCGCAGCGAGGGCTAGGGGGAGGATGCGCGAGTAAAACCGGAAACCTAGGAATAGCGAACCGCCGAAATTATTCTTGGAGTTCTGGTTTTTTAGATTTTTTCGGTAGGCAGGAATTGGGGAGTGCGGGCGTGCGGAATTCTCAGCGAGTGTAATCGCATTGCGTTCCAAAAGCCGACTTCACGGTACTAATCCGCCCATAGTTCCCCGAAGCCGTTTCTGGATAACTGCCGGTTGGCCGACAACTCATTCCTTAAGCTCATAGCCGAGTAATGGAGATGAGGCAACAGAGGTTTTTCCATCCTCGGAGGCGACGGCCAGATCGAAATCCGGCGGCGCAAATTCCAAGGCTGGCTGGAACGGAGCTGAGAGCTTTGGTTGGAGGGTAAAGAGCGCTGCGATGTTCGCGCGAGGATTTCGTGCGATATTGATCGCAGCAGTGGCCGTGTCTTCCGGCGCGGTGCCGGAAGAGCCGTCACTCCGCGCGTTGGCGAATAGCACGGCGCAGCCTGCGGATGTCGGTGACTGCGAGTTAACGCAGGCCGACAGGATGTTGGCGAGCGTATGGATCTTGCTCTGAGACACTTTACTGCCTGGGCTGGAAGGCAAAGTGGAATTAGCGAATCCCGTGCTAACGCTGGCAAGGTCGCTGGCATTGTCAAGACTATTCAACCTGGCGGGCCTTCCCGAAACCACGACGTGAGTTGCATCCGTGGCCATTCCGGCCATCGCATAAGCCGCCGCAACCGTCGTTACTTCGTTCACGAAAATAAAAGGCGCGGCGTTGTCGAAGCGTCCACTGTCCGGGCAGGCGCCGAGCGACGTCATAAGACCGATCGCCGAATTAGGTCCGTCATCGCCACTATTGCCGCCGCGGGCAAGAACATAAACCTGATGACCGGCCGTGCAGGTGTAGTCACCGGCTATCGAGAACCCGCCGTGTTCGCTGCTGAGCACGTAATGGCCGATGGAGTCCTCCTGGCCGGTTGCAGAGGTGAGCAGAGAAACGGACGAGTTGCCATATTCCCCAGAGTTCACCTGGAGCACATAGATCTTGGCCCCGACCACGGCACGCGATTGACCTCCGTTCACAACACCCTGATATGGCGCAGGCGGAAACGCGGCATTGTAAGAATTCTCGAAATCGGGCGAAATGAATTGCTCCAAAGGACGGCCGACGACTGCGGCTCCCGATCCGCCCGAACCTCCGGATCCACCAGAGCCACCCGACGTGCCGCCTGAGGTGCCACCCGAGGTGCCTCCCGAGGTGCCTCCCGAAGTGCCACCGGAAGTGCCTCCAGAAGTCCCTCCTGATGTCCCTCCTGATGTGCCGGAGCCACTGCCGCTTCCGGACGTCGCAACAAAACCGGCCTCACCCTGATGCGAGCCACAACCGCTGAGAAAAGGCAGAAGAAAACCAGCAAGGACGATGGAAGAAGCGAGATAGGTTAAGTGCCGCATCATATCTCTCCCCACGAATCGTTTTCCGTTTATTGCCCTCGGACGCCGATGACCTGGTAGCCAGAGGGAACTGCAAACCATGACGGATCAGGCACTCCCCGAACAAGTTCGGTGACCTTGAGGGTCAGTTCTCCTAATCGGGGATTGCTGCGGTCGACCGACAGATCGATTTGCAGATCCGGGGAGTACCACACATCGATGTGAGTGAGTACCACCCGGGTGCTGTCCTGTGAAGTTACAGTCTCGCGCGTTCCCACCACCGGCAGATCGTCCATCGTCTGCCGGCCAAGGTTTTCGCGCGTCACATTCGAGCCAGCACCAGAAAGTGTGCCACCGTCTGCTGTCAGGTTTACACGCGGCTGGAATGGGCTCGTGCTGCAACTCAGCGTAGCCTGGGTGCAAGTGGTGCGTGTGCTGGAAACGGGATCCAGGATGGTGAAGGTGCGCAGCGGAGGCTCTGCGTTGGAGTCCGCGGGAATGAATTCGCGAGTCTCACGGCGCACCCGTCCCTGGGAGTCGCGTGCCACTCGCGTATAGTATTTTCGCGATACCATACCGCCGCCCACCAGCGGCCGGTTCCAAGTGACGAGAACTTTAGCGGTGAACGGGGCATTCGCGATGGACGGAATATCAACCCCTTCGATACGGGTCCGAACGCCTCCCACGGCAGCAGAGTCCTGACAAACCGCGGGCAAAGTAGTCAGAGCAAAACAGAGGGAAAGACCGAGCAGAACAGAGGCACGCATATGGACCCTCCGCCGACCTTTGGAACATCCTTCAGTTAGGATTAGATGCCGCGATTGCCTTGGAAACTCTGGTTTATCTGTAAAATTTTATAGCTTCGCCGCCATCGTTTACAACATTCAGGGTAGTATGTGTTTCTTACCCTTGAGCCTGGTTTCCGTCAAAAATGTCGCCGCTCGAAATGCGCGACCGACTCTGGCCTGGGGGGAGGGAAAACCATGGAGACTCGTCGGGCCGACCTCCTGTTGCTACTAGGCACAATGTTCTTCTCAGGGTACGCGTTCATGAGTGTTCGGGCGCAAAGGAGCGATGCGGAGCCGGGAGCGCAGCGGTTCATGGAGTACTGTGCGGGCTGCCATGGCGCCGATGGCCGGGGCGGCAACAAGGCTCCGTCCTTGGTCGCTCCGTCGAACACGGCCAAACGTTCGGGTTCGGAGCTCTTTCGGATTGTGCATGATGGGACAAAAAGTGGAATGCCACCTTTTGCCCAGATCGGCGAAGCGAACATCGCGGCCGTGTTGCAATATGTGCGCTGGCTCGCGGGAAATACGGCCTCGGCAGGGGCTCCCGCGGACGCCCCTGTCACAGGAGACGTCGATGCCGGTCGGGCACTGTATTTTGGCAAAGCACAGTGTTCCAACTGCCACTTAATGCAGGGCAAGGGCGGATTCATCGCAAGCAATTTGACGCACTATGGACGGAGCCGCTCGACGGAAGAGATGCTGCAGGCCATCACCAATCCCGACAATCCGCTGGTGCCCTCTTCGCAGGTGGTACTCGTGACGACCAATATGGGGCAAAAGATCACGGGTGTGCTGCGAAACGAGGATGCGTTCAGTCTGGAACTGCAGAGCGAAAACGGCCGTTTTCATTTGCTGGCGAGGAGCGACGTCGCCGACGTGCACTATACCGGGCGTTCGCTGATGCCGCGCGACTATAGTACGCGCCTCACGTCAAAGGAATTGAATGACATTGTCAGTTTTCTGATTGTTGAGAGCAGGAGTCCGCGTCCAGTCGAGTCGGCAGGCCAAAGACCTACCCGGTAGGCGAGGCAGCGCTCACCATGTCAAGATGGCAAGGAATCAGCAACCCGTTCGTTAGTCGTCTATTCAGCTTCGAGGCGGCCGCCTGCCTGTTGTTTCTGACGTATGTGGGCACTGGGTACGAACAGGCTTCGAAACCGCAAATGCCTTCGGCGCGTCAGCACGCGCCAGCATCGGACGACGGCAACGGCCTCATAAACGTTCAGCAGAGCGATTTGCTTCAGAAACAGGCTGCAGAGAACTGGGTTTCCTATAGTGGCGACTATAGCGGCACCCGCCACAGCCGCCTGACTCAGATTTCGCCCGCTAACGTAGGTCGATTGACAGCACAGTGGGTGTTTCATCCCCGCGTCGTCAGCCCTCTTGAGGTTACTCCAGTAGTCGTTGCGGGCGTCATGTTCGTCACCAGTGCAAATGATGCATACGCGCTCGACGCAAAGACAGGCAAAGTACTGTGGCATCACACGCGAGCCATATCGCAAGGCTTGGTCGACGATCCTGGACAGCATCACAACCGCGGGGTGGCGATTCTCGGAACACGCATTTACATGGAAACCGATAACGCACACTTGCTCTGTCTGGATGCGCGTTCAGGCCATCTGATCTGGGAAGTACCGTATGCAGTGGGCAACCGGAACTACGGTGCGACCAGCGCGCCATTGATTGTGAAGGACAAAGTAGTCGTCGGCATCTCCGGCGGCGATGCGGGCGTGCGCGGTTTCCTGGCCGCCTTTGATGCGGAAACGGGCGAGGAAAAATGGCGGTTCTGGACAATCCCCGGGCCGGGCGAGAAAGGCAGCGAGAGCTGGCCGGGTGATTCTTACTTGCATGGCGGCGGGACGACCTGGCTGCCGGGCAGCTACGATCCGGAGCTCAACACGCTCTATTGGGGCACTGGCAATCCGGCGCCGGACTATGATGGCAGCGTCCGGCCGGGTGACGATCTTTATACAAGTTGCTTGCTCGCGCTGGATCCTGATACCGGAGCCCTGAAGTGGTACTTCCAGTTCAGCCCGCATGATTTGTACGATTACGATGCGGCGCAGATACCGGTAATCGTAGATGCAAAATTCGAGGGCCAGCATCGCAAATTCATCGTGACCGCGAATCGGAATGGGTTCCTCTACATTCTAGACAGGACGAATGGGAAATTCCTTTTTGCCAAGTCGTTCATGAGCACTCAGAATTGGGCGAAGGGTATTGACGAGAACGGTCGTCCCATTTCCGCCGGCCTTATCCCCAACGAGAAAGGCGTTCGCGTTTGTCCCGCCAATGGCGGAGCGACGAACTGGTATTCGCCAAGCTACGACCCGGCCACCCGAATGTTCTATTTCCGCTCTTTTGAAGCATGCGCAATCATTCAGTCGGAGAAAAAACCTTTCGAAGAAGGTAATGCCTACTATGCAACGGGATTGCGAAATGCGGACGATGCCGGCAAGGCATACATCAATGCTTTCAATCTCGACACGCTCGATTTCTCGTGGCGCCAGCTGCAGATCGGGCGCAACAAGGGTTGGGGCGGCCTAATGACCACGGCAACTGGGCTGATCGCTTACGGAGACGACGCACAGAATTTCGTGGTTCTCGATGCGCACACGGGCACGAGTCTGTGGCACTTCCATGTCGGTCAACTGATCCACGCCTCTCCCATGGCGTATGCGATCGACGGGAAGCAGTATTTCGCGATTGCCGCCGGAAGCGATGTATTTTCATTCGCCCTTCCCTGACGCGCGTCCCTGGGCCCGAAGTCCGCTTGGGGGAGATTACCCCTCTAATCTCCTGGACGAATTGATCAGCTTGGTCAACAGTGGGGCGTTTATCAGGATCGATCAGAGAGCCCCTCTAAATTGGAAGCGAGGTTGGCAATCGATACCTCCGCGTCGAGTGTCGGCACCCATCGGACTGACGCTTTTAGCGGGGCGCGCAGCCGAGCTTGTCGGAGTGTCCTGCCTTCAGCCGAGACCACTGGACGATGGGACGTCCAGCGATGCGGTAAGGGTGCTCGCCTTTGGGCCGCTGTGGCCAGCCAGCCGGCGAGTCCTCACACCTCTCCTGCCGCCCGTAGACGGCTACGATTGCGGTTTGAGTACCTGATTGTGATTCTCCCGATAGTAGCGGGTGAAAACCAGAGCCACAATGACTAACGCGATCGGCGTCAAGATGCTGGCCTCGGGGCCGACGATTCCGCCGGTGAGCCAGCGCGGCCCACTAAACGCGGAATTGAGCAGATTGTGGTAGGGCACGATGCCGCTGTCCGGAACTCCGTAGAGCATTTGCCCCCAGTCGTAGCTTACATGAAAGCCGACTGCACACCAGAGAGTCCCGGTCCGCCGCAAAAACAGGCAGAGGAGGAGCCCGAACATCACAACCACGACGCAGCCCACTGCATTCTCGTTCGAATTAAAGGCGTGGCCTAAGGCGAACCACCCAGAAGTCACGAATGCCGCCGGCCAGAAGCCGATTCCGGAAGCCAGCGTGTACTGGACGTATCCGCGATCAGAGAATTCTTCAACCAGTGCAGACAGGAGGAATGCTATGCCCCACCCGATGAGCGAGGACAAAATTGCTGTCCGTGCAGAGCCAAGCCGGTAATACGGAAGCCGTGCAGCAGGAACATCGTCAGCAGCGTGCCGCTGATCGCACCAAAGCCCAATAGAGACCCGAACCAGAAATCCTTTCTCAGGACCTGACGCAGGGGCAAACCGTACTCGCTGAATTTGCGGTGCTCAAGTTTGCCCATGATCAAGGCAGCGACGCAGAGAAGCACAAAGGCGATCGCTTCACCCTTGCCCACCCAAATCGGCGTGAGCGTAATTTGGCCAAGCCTCTGCCTCCTCAATACATCCCCAAGACCTTGGGGCCCGCCGAAGCGTATGAGATTGGAACCGACAGACAGAGCGACACACAAGACGACGAAGATGAGCAAGCGCCAGCCTGCTCGCAGGCCGTTGGGTCCGGCAAAGATTGTTTTCCAGCCGCTGGTGGGATGCAGAGGTTTCTGAGAAGGATCAGTCGATAATCGAGGTGCGGTTTCAACGCTCAATGCATTTGCGGATGCCATAGCTTTGCTTTTCTCCCTAATTCGGTTTTTCGTTTTCCCTATTTCTTTCTCGCCAACCGGGACCAGCTTCACGAGAAGAATGCGGCCACGCCGCCGAGGACATCTTGCAGTCCGTGGGCCAGGATTCCGGGTCTCAGACTCTTGCGCCAATCGGCAAGCAGTCCCAGAAGCCATCCGTAGATCACGATGGCGACCATAACCCTGCGGTAGTACCCATGGGCAAGGCCAAACGCGATCCCTTGAAGGATGACACTGAATGCACGGCTGCCGGTCCACGCGCGGAATTGTCGGGTGAGATATCCTCGGAAGATGAACTCTTCACAAAAGCCGCCCGTCGCCGAGAGCCCTAGCCATACCACAAGCTCGAATCGGGTCTTGGGCATGATGTTGGTCGTGATGTCGGTCAGGATGCTGGTAGTGTTGCCTCCAAGAAGATGAATCAGGCCTGATAACAGCGGGATCCCGACAACCATGAATCCGACGGCGACGCCCAAGTCTTTGAAGAAAGCGCCGAGTGTTGGCCAGCGGCCTGCAACCAAAGTGCCTATGGAGAGCCCGCGTTGTCTGAGTGCGAGCCAGATCAAAAGCACCAAAAACCACTCCCCCACGATTACCGTGAAGTAGCCTGAAAGCCGTGGGCTTATGTCTGGCACATTCGCGTTTGGAAGCCCATGCTGGTACCAGCTCGCGACGGACATGATAGCCACCGACAGCAGCACCAGCACGGTATGCCACCAAGGCGCGATGGGCTCTCCCGCACGATCGTCGGCTTTCAGATCTGGGAACGTCATTTCTTTCTCCTCACTCATTGACCAGATACCAGACAATCAGAACGATGTAGACCACAGCGACCGTCATCACGACCGCCAACAGATCCCAGCTCCGGACATGATTAACGAAATAGCGGTACGCAAACAGAACGTCGGCCACGATGAAAGCGGTTAACCCGGCAACCCTCTGGGCGCGCCGGCGATAGGTCAGGAAGCGTTCGTCCACCAACTTGCCGAGGATTGGAACCCTCTTCAGTTGCTTGCCGATTAACACGAGGATAGGAATCACCATTTCTCTTCCTCCCGCATTTCGCCGGACTGCACGTCTCCGTTCAGCGTGAAAATCTCGTCGGTGGAACAGCCGAACACCCGGGCAAAGGTAAGCGCCAGCGGAAGGCTCGGCACATAGCGTTCGCGCTCAATCGAATTGATACTCTGCCGGGATACTCCGACGGCATCAGCAAGCTGCTCCTGGGTCCATCCGCGAGTGGTGCGGAGTTCCTTGACCCGGTTTTGAACGTTCGGGGCCATGTAAAGCCAACTTTCCATGTGAGTGTATGATGGGAATAGACGGATGTCAAGTAAACTTTCCATCGCGCAGATCGAGCGAAGGATATCGCGGTGATGAGTTCGCGCACGGCGCCGCGGAAGAGTGACCAGAGCGTGGCGCGCCGGGCGCACCCGACCTCCTCAGGCCGCGCCTATTTGGTTGGTGCAATCTGCCGTGTTAGCCTATCGGCGCAGGGGCTAGAGGTGAGTTCGGGTCGTCGGAGCCCCGCATGCCCAAAGTAACCCTCCATGCCGGACGAAAGCAGGCCCCTTCGGACCGCTGTATCCCCCTCATCAGCGGGGACTTCCGAAGGTTCGTCCGCAGCGAAAAAAGAGCAACTTTCCTCCCAAAAGCGGGTTCAATCCAGTGTGAGCACTGCCGCCATGGACACGGGCGTCCTGATGGCCTCGCTAGGATCGCGCCCAGCGGGTAGTTTGCCATCAACGATGGCTGGCGCCGAAAGTTATACGGACGCCGAAGTCATGCTGCGCGTGAAGGCGGGGGATCAGTCCGCTTTTGACTACCTGGTGCAGAAATATCGGCGGCCGCTGGTGAGTTTCATGTACCGGATGGCGCGCAACACGGCTGTGGCGGAAGATCTGGCGCAGGAGGTTTTTCTGCGGGTGTATCGCTCACGCCAGAGTTACGAAGCGAGTGCGAAGTTCACCACTTGGCTGTATCGCATTGCGACCAACCTGGCGGTCAATCACGCGCGTGACACTCGCAAGGAGCGCCCGGAGGTGACGGTCAGTCTGGACGAGCCGGATGAGGAAACTGGAACGACCATGGACGTGGCCGACGGCACCGTGACCGCCGAAGAAGCTTTGGTGCGGCGCGAGCGTCTGCTGGCGATACGGAGCAAGGTCGAGGCCCTGCCGGAACGGCAGAGGCTGGCAGTGGTCATGCACAAGTACCAGCAGATGGATTACAAGCAAATTTCCGATGTGTTGAAGTTGAGCGAGTCGGCAACGAAATCATTGTTGTTTCGAGCATACGAGACGTTGCGGGAACAGTTAAAAGAATTCATCTAGGAAGCTGCATTTCTTCTTAGCGGAAGTGGCAGGGCGAAGAGAGACCAAGGGGAACACGGTTATGAAGTGCGAGGAAATTCGAGAAATGATGCCGGACCTGGTGTCTGGCCTGATGGAAACGACGCCGGAGATCAACCGGCATTTGGGGACTTGCGGCACATGCGCCGGAAAGATAGAAGAGTTCCGGCAAGCGATGGCCTTGCTGGACGAATGGCAGGCTCCGGAACCGTCGCCCTATTTTGATGTGCGTCTGCAGGCGCGTCTGCGGGAAGAGATGGCCAAGCCGCAGGCCGGCTGGCTGGCGTGGTTCCGGCGTCCGGTGCTGGCCGCGGCGCTTACCGTGCTGATGGCAATCGGGGTGGGGTTGTTCTTCAACAAGGGCGACCGGATTTACAGGCCGAGCGAGGACGAAATAGCGATCAACGAGAATCCGGTGCAATCGATGGGGCCGGGCACGGCGGTCGGCGACCTGCAGGCCCTGGAAACGAATCACGATCTGTATTCCGACTTCGATTTGCTGGATGACCTGGCGGTACAGCAGGATGTGACGGCGAATCCGTAAGTTCGAAGCGGAGAGCAGGAAGAACGAGGGCTGGGACGAACTCAAGGGCGGGAAGAATGCGGCGGGCGAATTCGATGACGGGATGGGGGGCCACGGCCGTGCTGTCGCTTGCGACCGTTGTGGCATCTCTCTCTCCCTGCCTGGCGCAGCACAATAATTCCCACCCGCCGGCACCGAGTCAGAATCATCAGCCGGCGCCGCACGCGCAACCGCCTCATCCGGGACAAGGACATGCCGGGGACTGGCTGCGCCGTCATAAGGATATGTCTCCCGTGGAGCGGCAACGAGCGCTGGAGAATGATCCCGGCTTCCGCCGCTTGCCTCCGCAGCAGCAGCAGCAGTTGCGGCAGCGGCTGCAACATTTCTCGAGTCTCCCTCCGCAGCAGCAACAGCGCATGCTGGACAACATGGAGAGATGGGAACACCTGACGCCGGAGCAGAAGCAGCAGGCGCGTCAGGTACACGGCCAGATGCAACAACTTCCTCCGGAGCGGCGGCGCATGGTTACGACTGCGGTACGCGACTTGAGCGCCATGCCCCCGGAGCAACGGGAGCGAATCATTGATTCCGCCCGCTTCAAAGGCATGTTCTCGCCTCAGGAGCGCGACATCATGCGCGGCGCCTCGAAGCTACCCTTTGCGCCTCCAGAAAATGGCAAGCCGGGAGAATCGCCGGCGCCGGAGCGGTAAAGAGAGCGTCAGTGAAAATCGTGTGAGACGGTTTCGGCTTTCGTCACGAACAGTGGCTGCACCCGTTCCGCTTTGACGGAGATCACGTTGTCCTGATTTTGCAGGATGCCTTCGATGGCCAGAAACCGTTCTGAGGCCAGCAGCAGGCGATTCCGATGAAACAGATCGGGCGTGATAATCGCATTGGCCACTCCCGTTTCATCTTCCAGACTGATAAAAACAAAACCTTTGGCGGTTCCCGGACGCTGGCGCGTGATCACGCAACCTCCGATGCGCAGACGCTTGCCGCTGGGAAGGTCGCGCAGTTCGCTGGCCCGGCGAATGCCCATGGCATTGAGCCAGTCGCGGCGATAAGCCATAGGGTGCGGTCCCACCGTGAGTCCGGTGCCATGGAAATCGGCAACCAGGCGCTCTTCGTGGTTCATGGGCTGAAGCGGAGAAGGCGCATCGGGTTCAGGCAGATTTTCCAGCAGCGTCCCCGAGCCGCGTACCGCACGTTCCACCTGCCAGAGCGCGTCGCGGCGGTGGAGTTGCGAGTATCCAGTACCGAGTACCGAGTACCGAGTAAAATCTTTGTCATTCCGACCCACGAGCGAATGCGAGGGGCGGAGGAATCTCGGTGCTCTGTACTCGGTACTAGCTACTGCATTCAGCGCACCGATTTCCGCCAGCGTGGTGAGTTCATCTTTGCGCAGTTCCGGAACGCGGCGGGTGAGATCGTGAATGGAAGTGAACGGCGCCAGCCTGCGTTCGCGCACCAGCGCCTGCCCGGCCTCCTCGCGCAGCCCGCGGACGTAACGCAATCCTAAACGTAGCGCCGGAGGTGCAAGTTGCGAGTACCGAGTACCCAGTACCGAGTCAACGGTTTTACTCGGTACTCGGTACTCGGTACTCGGTGCTTCCAGTGTGCACATCCACTCCGAGCAGGTCACATCCACCGGCAGCATTTTCAGCCCGTGGCGTTGCGCGTCTTTCGTGATCGTCGCGGGAGAATAAAAACCCATAGGCTGGTTGTTGAGCAGGGCAGCGGTGAATGCGGCGAGGTAATGGCATTTCAAATAAGCGCTGGCATAGGCGATCAGCGCGAAGCTGGCAGCGTGCGATTCAGGAAATCCGTAGAGCGCAAACGAAGTAATCGAGAGAATGATTTTTTCCTGCGCGTCCTGTGGGATCCCGTTGTGCGTCATGCCAGCGCGCAGCTTGGCTTCGATTTCCTTCATGCGCGCCTGCGAGCGCTTGAAGCCCATGGCGCGGCGCAGTTCTTCCGCTTCGCCGCCGGTGAAGTTCGCGGCAATCATGGCTAGCCGTAGCAACTGCTCCTGAAAAAGCGGCACGCCGAGCGTGCGTTTGAGCACCGGTTCGAGCGAAGGATGCGGATACGTAACTTCTTCGCGGCCCTGACGGCGTTGTAAAAACGGATTCACCATCTGGCCAACAATGGGTCCCGGCCGGATGATTGCGACCTGCACCACGATGTCGTAGAAGCGTTTCGGCCGCAGGCGCGGCAGGCACGACATTTGCGCCCGGCTTTCCACCTGAAAAAGACCAACGGTATCGGCCTGCTGCAGCGCGGAATAAACCGTGGGATCATCCTGAGGAAGATGCGCCAGATCGACTTCTTCGTGATAGTGATTGCGGATGAGTTCGATCGAATCCTTCAGCACGGCCATCATGCCCAGGCCGAGCAAGTCGACTTTGATGATGCCCATGTCGGCGCAATCTTCTTTGTCCCACTGCACCACCACGCGGCCGGGCATGGACGCGGGTTCCAGCGGAACGACCGAGTCGAGCTGTCCCTGACAAATCACCATGCCCCCCGAGTGCTGGCCGAGGTGACGCGGCATGTCTTGCACAGCCAGGCACAGTTCGTAATATTTGCGCAGGCGTGGATGTTTGAGATCGAGCCCGGCATCGCGGAAGCGGCGGTCGAGCGCGTCGTTTTCGTCGCGGAATTCCCAGGTGGCGACGGCGGCGGAAATCTTGGCGAGCGTTTCCGGATCGAATCCCAGCGCCTTGCCCATTTCGCGCGCCGCCATGCGGTTGCGATAGGTGATGACGTTGGCAGTCATAGCTGCGCCGCGCTCGCCATAGCGACGGTAGACATACTGGATAACTTTTTCGCGCTCGTCGCCGCTGGGCAGGTCAAGGTCAATGTCAGGCCATTCGCCACGCTCTTCGGAAAGAAAGCGCTCGAAGAGAAGCTCCATGCTGACGGCATCGACGGCGGTGATACCCAGCGAATAACAAACGGCGCTGTTGGCGGCCGATCCGCGCCCCTGCAACAGAATGTTCTGCTCGCGGCAGAAGCGGACCAGGTCCCAGACGATGAGAAAGTAGCCGGCGAGTTTAAGTTTTTCGATCAGTGCCAGCTCGCGCTCAATCTGGCGGCGGGCGCGGGTTTGCAGGTCCGGCGCAGCGCGGCCATAGCGCTGCCGAAAGCCTTCCCAGGCGCGCTCACGCAGAAACGAATTCATGGTCTCGCCTTCGGGAACGGGATAGCGGGGAAATTCATAGCCAAGGTCGTTCAGTGTGAATTCAAGGCGCGAGGAAAGTTCGAGCGTGTTGGCGACGGCTTCAGGCAGGTCGGCGAAGAGTTGCTGCATCTCCTGCGGCGATTTCAGGTGACGCTCGGAGTTGCGCGCTAATAAACGTCCGGCGGTCGACAACGTGCGGTGATTGCGGATGGCGGTGAATGCGTCGCACAATTCGCGATCCTTCGCGGCGGCGTAGCAAACGCCATTCGTAGCCAGCAGAGGAAGATTCAGCGAATGCGCGATTGCGATGGCGGCACGATTGCGAGTTTCTTCTTCGCGATGGAAATGGCGCTGCAATTCGACGTACACATTGCCACAGCCAAAAATTCCCATCAGTTGTTCGACATGCTTGCGGGCTTCCTCAATGCCGCCATGCTGTAAAGCGGCGGCCAGCAGGCCGTCAGCGCCGCCAGTCAAGCAGATCAAGCCGCAGGCATGCTCTTCCAGTCCTTCCTTCTGAACCGTGCCCTCCCCTTTTTTCGCGCGCAGCTTCATTTTGGTTATCAGCTGGCAGAGGTTCTGATAGCCGGCGCGGGAGGAAACGAGGAGAGGAAGACGGAACCCACCACGGAGACACTGAGACACGGAGGGACCTTGAGTTTTTGATCTTTGATTATTTTTCTCTGTGTCGGAGCCTGCCCTGAGCGTAGTCGAAGGGTGCCTCTGTGGTGAAAGATGGGCCGTGACTTCCGCGCCGATGTGCGCTTTGATCCCAATTTTTTTCGCTGCCAGGTGAAAGCGCGGGGCGCCGTAGACTCCGTCAGTGTCAAGCAGCGCCATGGCGGGCATCTTGAACTGGGCGCAGGCTGACACCAACTCCTCAGGCAAGGAAGAACCTTCGAGGAAGCTGAAAGCAGAGCGGGCATGAAGCTCGATATACAAGTTCTCAGTTCCCAGTTCTCAGTTCTCAGTTGAAACCCGTCTAACTCTGCGGCGGGGAAGATTTTCACTGAGAACTGAGAACCGAGAACTGAGAACTGATTCTTCAGTCATACGTTCCTTCCACGAACCAGCCTCCACCGAGCAGATCGTGCACGAGTCGGTAGAGAGCGACACCGTCTGTATTTTGCAGGGCGATGTCCCACTCGTCGCGCGCCCAGGCTTCCCGCTCCCACCAGTCGCCGGAGCTGCGCCAGGGACCGGCTTTCCAAAGCACACTCCCCTGCACTTCTTTTTTCTTCGAGGCCACGCGCGCAAGTTCTCCGTTCTCCAAGGTCACGGTGGCCCGCAGCGGCGGGCGGAACAAGCGAAGAGCGGCGACGGCGGATTTTTCTTCTGCAATAACTTCTTGTCGTTTCGCTTCTGGAGCCGCCCCAGGCACGAACCGCCGCATGCGAAAACCTTCGGCACGGTGTGTGTCCAGCAACTCCAGCGCTCCCACGCGGGCTTCGCCGACAAGTCCGGCAATGCGCGCCAGCGTCAGTTCCAGTTTTTCCGGTTCGGGCGACGGAGGCAGAAACAGGCCGCCCTGGGCCGATCGCGGCCGCGCCGGTTCCGCGGCGAGATGAATCTTTTTGATGGGCGCGCCCGGCGGATGGGCATTCAAGTCCAGTTGCAACAGCTTGAGAAAAAGTTTGGGGTCGAGCATGGGAAGAGGAAGACGAAGCGTGCGATGAAATTGTTGCTGGTTGATTTCTGATTTTGGATTGCAGGACGGGGAGCTTTCCAGTTCCAGCGTGAGCCGCAATTCCTGCGTGTTCAGCGCCCGCGCGGCCAAGCGCGCACAAATCTGCTCTAGCAAACGATTCAGCAGAAAAGCCAGCGGCTCCAGCAGCACGATGGGATATTCCAACTCAATGGCTTCTTCAAACACCGCCGGCGCTTCCACCGGAACCAGCGGGCGCGAAGCCGTGCCCCGCGCCAGTTGCTGCAAGCGCACGCCTTCCTGGCCCAGACGCTCGCTCAGCGCAACTTCCGGCAGCGCGGCCAGAGCGCGCAGATTACGCACACCCCAGCGCTCCAGAGTTTCGAGCAGGCGGACCGATTCTTTTTTCTGCTCACCTTCTTTCTTCTTCCCCTCACTTTCTTTCTCTTCACGCTGATCGGCAAACAAAACTTCCAGCGGCAAAGATCCCAGCGATTCGGCTTCCTTCCCCGGCGGAATCACTGTGACGCTGGAAAAGCCGCGGGCCGCGAGCACAGTGGTATCGGGATTTGAAGCCACGGCAACGTTCCCATCAATTCCAAGATCTGCGGCACAGCGAAATAAGTTGCGGGCAATTTCCGGCAGTGTGCCGAAAAGCGATTCCATGCCTTCGAGATCTATCAGCGCCGTGTCGACCGCGGTATCTTCCACGCACGGAGAGAACGACTGCGCGCAATCCAGCAGCGCAGCGTGCGCCGAGGATTCCTGCAACGGAGAACGTGGCCGCAGCGTCACCTCGGAACACAGTTCTGCCTGGGCTTTCGTCATGCCGGGCGCGATGCCCATGCGGGCGGCGCTTTCGTTTACCGCAAAAACTTTTTCCAGTGGAGGCTTGCCTTCGAAAATGGCCACGGCCCGCGCGCGCAACTCCGGCTGGGCGCGGAATACCGCGGCCACGGGGAAATTCGGCACGAAGATGCAGGCAAACATGAAGCAGTACCTAGTACCTAGTTGTCAGTACCCAGTTCATCCCACCCAGGCGGTTTTGCTGGTGAATGTGATTTCGGCGGAACGAACCGGTTTGCGTTCCATCCGGGATCGCACTATCTCCGCGGAGATTTCCAGTTCGGTCAGCAATTGCGCATGGGTGGGCATCTGCAATTGAGAACCGGCAGATTGCTGAACTGCAGAATTTTTCTTTCGCTCCTCCGGAGCTTCATCGTTTTGGTCCACTGACCCAGGGCTTACGCCGTGGGCTGCATTCTTGCGCCGCGTCGCGGCTGATTCAAAATTTGAGAGCGGCTTACATGACCCCAGCTTGATCAATAACGAAGAGCAGCTTCCGGCGATGGACTGCCGTTCGATGGCCAGCAGCACGGTGGGCGTATGCTCCACGGCGCGGCGGAAACGGAACCACGTGGTCAGCGGGACACGGCGTGCCGACTGCGGCGGCAGATCGCCAAGATCGAGAGAGATCATTCCAAAGCCCCCGCTTTCGAGCAGCAAGTCTGTAACGCGCAGAAGTTGCTCCAGGCGCTGCTCGGCCTGGGGCGAATTACCCCCGCAGCGCACCCACAGCAGCCGGTCCAAATCCACCCTTGCAGCGGCGGCAGACTGCGGATCGAGAGCATCGCTGGCGTCCACGATCGCGCAGCATTCCCCGCGCCCGGTAGCGGCGGCCAGGGCGGCCAGCAGCACGGTGGTGCGGCCGGAAGAAGCCGGTCCGCAAATTTCCGTCAAGCAGCCGCGCGGCAGACCTCCGGTAAGTGCATCCATTGCGGCAATGCCGCTGGATACCATTTCCGGCGCAGGGCGCACCTCCAAGCGCGAAGCCGAAGTAACGCCGGCAAGTCGCGAATCCTGGAAGGCTCCGGGGAAAATTGCGCGGACCACTCGTTGCGGCGGACGAGCCTCGCCGAAAAGCTCTGCCCCAGTAGGCTGCGGGCAAACTTCGGCGGCTTTTTCAGTATCAAAAACAAAAGGGCGGCCCTGGGCCGCCGAAGTGGAAACCACTGCGGAAGACATAAATTCCTCGGGAAATTTCAGGGAACGCCGGGGCGGGAAAGCTCCGGAGGCATTTTCGCTTTTTATTCGCCTATTAAGATTCTGCACCCGCCCCCTGAGATTGTCAAGCTCAGACTGGCAATGCTCTCTATCTCCGCCCAATCCGCCGATTTTGCTTACCTCAGCATCCGCTACTCGTCTAAGCCAAAACACAGCGGTCAGGCGCAGGTGCTCCATCCAATGCTTCATCCCAGGGTTGCGACTGAATCTGCTGTTCGATCCCCACAGAGAATGAAGAGGAGTCTTCCATGCACAGAACTCGTCTGCTTGTTTTGTTATGCGGCGTTTTGGCAGTGGCCAGCCTTTGCCACGCCCAAACCCTGATGCTCGATCTGCCCCGGCCCAGCCAGCATGCCGTGATCACGCAGCGCGTCGGCATCACCGACATCACCGTCAATTATCATCGCCCGCTGACCAATGGCCGCCAAATCTGGGGCAAGCTTGTGCCTTACGGACAAGTCTGGCGCGCCGGAGCCAATGAAAACACCACCGTCACGTTCACCGATCCGGTCACGATTGAAGGCCAGCCGCTCGACAAGGGAACATACGGTCTGCATATGATCCCCGGCGAAAATCAGTGGACCGTGATTTTCTCGAAGATGTCTACCGCGTGGGGAAGTTTCAGCTACAAGCAGGACGAGGACGCGCTGCGGGTTACCGTGAAGCCACAGACTGCCGAATTCCACGACGCGTTGACCTACGACTTTGATGATGTCAAACCCGACTCCACCGTAGTTACGTTGCGCTGGGACAAGGTCGCGGTGCCGTTCAAAGTTGCGGTCAAAGTGAACGACATCGTCAAAGCCAGCATTCCACGGCAAATTCGCGGCCTCAATCAGTATTACTGGGAGAGTTGGGACGATGTCGCCAGCTACTTCCTCGCCAGCAAAACCAATCTCGACGAGGCGCTGAAGGATGAAGACCAGTCCATCCAGACGGAAGAACGCTTCGACAACCTGCTCAACAAGTCGCAGATTCTCGAGGCTATGGGCCGCAAAGACGACGCCACGGCCTTCCGCAACAAGGCGTTGGAGAGAGGCAGCGCGCAGCAACTGTACTTCTATGGCCGCCAACTTCAGGGGGAAAAGAAGCAGGAAGAGGCCTTCGCGCTTTATCGCTCCAACGCCAAGAAGTTCCCCGACTATTGGACGTCGCACCTCGGTCTGGCTCGCGTTTATAGCAGCCAGGGCGACTTCGACAATGCCGTCAAGGAGATGCAGACTGCTCTCACGACCGCGCCTGACTCCAACAAAAGCAACCTGGAGAATTATGTAAAGCGTTTGCAGTCGAAGGACGACATCAACCGCTAGCCGAACCGTTCCGAAAAACGTTGAGCAAGAAGATGGGCCAGCCCGAGGGCTGGCCCATTCCTTCGCAATTCATTTACGGGATCGAATCGGTCCCGCTCACCAAACTCTGCAAGCGTTCGCCCGGACCATCTTCTGACCAGCTTTGCAGCCAAAGGCCTGGGCAAACTCGGGCATGTTCGAAACCACGTTGTCGATGCGGAAGATGGGCAGCGAGTGCGGGTCGGTGGTGACGGCCAGGCGCGCCACCTCCGGCCTGATGTTGGCGCACCACGAGTAGCCATAGGAGAGGAAGAACCGCTGGCGATAGGTCCAGCCGTCCGGACCTTTATCTTCGAGCGATTTGCCTTGCTTCTTGAGTTCTGCTTCGAGCGCATACAGCGCCAGATGGATGCCGCCGTTATCCGCGGTGTCTTCGCCCTGCGTCAGCAGGCCATTTTGCTTGATCCCGGGGCCGGCAGCGGGAACCTCTTGAGTGTATTCGTCGGAGATGCACTTGCCACGCTCGTCGTATTGCTTAGCGTCCTCGGCCGTCCACCAGTCGCGCAGGTTGCCGTGAGCATCGAACTTGCGTCCCTGGTCGTCGAAGCCGTGTGTGAGTTCGTGGCCGATCACCATCCCAATGGCACCGTAGTTCACGGAATCATCCATGCTCTTTTCGAAGTACGGCGGCTGCAGAATTCCGGCGGGAAAATTGATGGTATTCAACTGGGGATCGTAATAAGCATTGATGGTGGGCGGCGTCATGGTCCACTCACTGCGATCCACAGGCTTGCCGACCTTGGCCACCCAGCGCTCGAATTCGAACGACGAAGCTTGTTCCACGTTGGCCAGATCGCTGTCGCGCGTGATCTTCACGCTGGAATAGTCGCGCCAGTGCGAAGGATAGCCGATCTTGTCTTCGATTCCCTTCAGCTTGACGATAGCTTGTTCCTTGGTGGCAGGCGTCATCCAAGTCACACTTTCAACATCGTCGTGCATGGCATGCTCGATGGCATGCACCATTTCAATGGTGCGCGCCCGGCTCTCCGGCGGAAAAGCGCGGTCTACGTAGGCCTGGCCGAGGGCCTCGCCGAGATCCCGGTCGGCCCAGTGAGTGCAGCGCCGCCAGCGCGGAAGTTCTTCTTCCTGGCCGGCTAAGGTGCGGGCGAAAAAGTCGAAGGTTTCGTCGGCCAACGCTTTGGTCAGGTATGGCGAAGCGCGGTGAATCACCTGCCAGCGCATGTACGCTTTCCAGTGCTCGAGGGGATGGTCGGCCAGCAATTTTTGCTCGGCGCGGAAGAAATCGGGCGAGGTGACGATGTAGTGGTCGCTGGCCGGCGACTTCACCGCTTGCAGGTAAACACCCCACTCAATGGAGGGGGTGAGTTCGCGGATCTGCGCCAGACTCATCTTGTTGTTGACGTTCTTGGGATCGCGGCGCTTGACGTTGTCCATCTGCGCCACGGCCATGGCGGTTTCCAGTTCAATCACGGTACCCGCGTCGCTGCTGGCTTGCGTTTCCGCTTCCCCCGCCAGCACAAACATCTTCTGCAAGTGGGCGCGATATTTCTTCAGGGTCTCCACCGATTTTTCATCGGTGTTGATGTAGTAATCACGACTGGGCAGGCTCAGGCCGCCCTGGTCAAGCTGCGCCACCACCTTGGACGCATCGTCATAGTCCTGCTGTCCGGTGAAACCGAAAAACGGAGAGTTCGTCTGATTGTCGGACTGCTCCCACGCGCCGGGAAGCAGGTGATGGAGATGCGCAATCTCGGCCGTGAGTTCTTTCTTGGACTTGAGGGCTGCAATGCGATCCAGTTCCGGCTGCAGAGGCTTCAAGCCGGCGGCTTCGATGCCGCTTTCGTCCATGCAGGCGGCCCAGTAGTCGCCAATCTTCTGCTGCACGGCGGTGCGCTTGGGATCGCTCTTGCTGCTCGCTTCCAGAGTTTCGCGCAACACGATGTCGTTCCACATTTCCAGGCCGCTTCCCGTGCTCCAGAACACCTGATCGGGCGGAATCGGGTTGGCCGTAAGCCACTTGTTGCAGGAATATTTGTAGAAGTCGTCGCAAGGACTCAGTGCCGGGTCGACCAGATTGGGATCGAAATGTTCCAGCTTGGGAGCCGGTTTTTCCGCCGCGGCTCCAGCGGTTGCGCCTGACATCGGGTTGAGAGTCGCATTTTGCCCCAACCCAGCGAAGGGCAGGGTCAGAAACAAAAGACACAGGATGAGTCTGTGAATAAACATTCAACCTCTTTTCCGGAAGCAGATGAAGCTCGAGCCGTGGCTCCCGAAGATACGTACTTCGGGAGAAGCAGGTTCCGCCGGCGCAGGGATGAGACGGCACACTCAGGCGTTACCGTATAACAACATACTATAGACGGGCAGGACCGGGGACGGTGATCAATGTCAGCAGCGAGAGGCGGTGCTGAACCGCGATGCTACTTCGGCACTTCGAAGCGGTAGCCTATGCCACGCAGCGTCTTCAAATACTTGGGATGGCGGGGGTCGATCTCGATTTTTTCCCGCAGGCGCCGCACGTAGACGTCGATGGAGCGCGGGGTGACAAAGGGAGTCTCTTTCCAAACCGCGTCCAGCAACTGGTCGCGCGTGAGCACGCGCCCGCAGTGCGAAGCCAGATACTCCAGCAGGCGAAATTCCCGCACCGTGATGAGCACTGCCCTGCCCTGCACCTGCACGGTCATCGAGGAAGCGTCGATTTCAAGGTCGCCCAGACGAAGCACTTCGGGCGCGACCGGCGGTTGCCGCAGGCCCCGGAGCACGCTCCGCACTCGCGCCACGAGTTCCCGCGGACTGAAGGGCTTGGTAATGTAATCGTCCCCGCCCAGTTCGAGCCCCTTCACGCGGTCGGCCTCAGCCGTCTTGGCGGTCAGGAAAATGATGGGCGTGGAGGACAGAGTGGGGGTCTGCCGAATCTGGCGGCAAAGGTCAAATCCGTCGGCCCCCGGAAGCATCACGTCCAGAAGAAAGAGCGACGGCATTTCCCGCAGGGCTTCCGAAACCACCGACCCGCCACTGACAAAGCTTTGCACGTCAAAGCCCGCCGCCTGCAGGTTGTGGGAAATCAGCCGGGCAATGTCTTCCTCGTCCTCCACCACAAATACGAGGCTGTGCGACACGGCGGCCATCCGCGCATCGCTCAGTGGTTCGTAAGATCCCGTGGGAGAGTGCATCGTCACTTAGAGCGGCTTGTCTGAGAGTCAGAGCCCTTCTGGGCACCGGGTTCTGCTAAGAATGTATGTTGGGAATGTTGCGAGAATGTTTCCCGCGTGTTAACGAATGATGAATTTCGGGAAGGCAGTGGTTAGTGAGCAGTGATCAGTGGCCAAGGGCCAGTGAAAAAACGGAACTTCCTCCGAGAAGCCGAAAGCAAGAACTGGCCACTGACCACTAGCCACTAACCACTGCTTTTAAGTTGCTGCCCGCTTTTTGGGAGCATGCCTCAGGCTGCGGCCTTCGATCAGGCTGTAGAGATCCTCGGCGAGATTGGTGGTGTGGTCTCCAGCGCGCTCCAAAGCCTGCGCCATCAGAAGCACGTCGAAGCTCGATGGGTTGCTGTCCGACGCGTGTTCGGTGAGGTGCTTCTGGAAAAGAGCGTGACAGACGCGGTCGATGTCCTTGTCCATTTGCAGAACCTTGCGGGCGCACTCCAGATCAAGATCGACGAACCCGCGATAGACCAGGTCGAGCATCTCGCGCAGGATCGCCGACATCTCCACCAGTTGGCGGGCATCGGAAGCCGCCATCTTCGCGGTCCGGGACTGCACCCGCATGGCCACGCTCATCATCAGATCGCCAATGCGTTCCAAGTTGGTGGTGCACTTCAGGCTGGTCAGTAGTTGCCGCGCCCGCGCCTCGTTCACCCGGGTGATGGCCGCGGGCAAACGCTCATCGATGTAGCGCTCGATGACGTCGAGTTCCTGCTCGCACTCCTTGATGGCCAGGAAAGCCATGCGTGAAGAATGGGTAAGCAGATCACGCACATTGAAAGCGGCATCACGGGCGATGAGGAAAGCTTTGAGTGCAGTGCGCGCCAGATCGTCGAGTGATTCGCCGCCCTTCTTGGCAGCTTTCTTGACGGTTTCCTGATTCTGACTTAGCGCTGCCTCGGCGGGGTTGGGAGCACTGGCCTCTTCAATTGCAGTGCGCGATGTGGCAGCTTTGCGGGGCATGTTCAGAGAAATGATCGCGGTTCGATCACGCCTAATTCACAGTATCTCACTACCCATCCAGCAAGCAGTCTACTTGAGAAATGTGAAAGGACCGTGAATACGCGGTTGCACGCCGTCACGGATGCCGACTAAAGTGGGGATGCAAAGTCATGGAACTGCTCGAACACCTGCGTCGTCAGTTTGCTTATGATGAGTGGGCAAACCGCGAAGTGCTCATCGGGCTGAGGGCGAGCGCTCACACCACTGCGCGGCTCCGGCAGCTACTGGCCCACATTCTTTCCGCCGAGCGGCTCTGGTTGGAGCGCATCCGGAAGCACCCGCAAAGCCTACCCGTGTGGCCAGATTTCACATTCGACCAGTGCGAGGTACAAATCTCCGACCTCGCTCGGTTATGGCGCGAATTTCTCGGCCAGCTTTCTCCCGCCGGGCTCGCGGAAAAGGTCGAGTACAGGAACAGCAAGGGCGAGCCTTGGGCTAGCACCGTGGGAGATGTTTTGACCCACGTCTTACTGCACTCGGCGTATCATCGCGGGCAGATCGCCAGCCTGGTGCGCGCCGCGGGAGAACAGCCCGTTTATACAGATTTCATCCATGCCGTGCGCCAGGGTCTGATCGAGTGACATGCGGTAATATCTCTGCAATGAAGAAATCGCCCGCTGTGGCCCTACTACTGCTCGTCTGCGCCGCGACCCTGTTCAGCGCGGATGAGCCGAAAAAAATCCCTCCCATGCCGGCTGCGGTCTCCGGCAACGCCGTCGCCAGTGTCAAGGACGGCCTGGAGATAATTTCCATGATGGGGGTCGGTTCCCGGAAAACCTGGGATGACGCCACGAACCAGGTCTACGTCATGGACCTCGCGCACCCCAAGTGGCGAGAGGGCCGCACTGTGCCCGGGACCGTAGGCCGTCTGAACGCGACCGCAGCCGCAGCCAAGGGACTCGTCATCCTCATGGGCGGCTTTACGGTGGATAAGGAAGGCAACGAATTTACCGTTCCCGATGTAAACGTCTACGAGCCTGGCGCCCGCCGCTGGTCCCGCGGCAAAGACATACCGGTTGCGGTAGATGGCGCGGCTAGCGGCGTGAGCCATGATCGCTTCATCTATCTGATCGGGGGCCGCTCGCCGGATGGTCCGGTAAACAATGTGCAAGTCTACGACATCGAGAAGGACTCCTGGACCCAGGCCACGCCTTTCCCCGGTACTGCGGTTTTTGGTTTAGCCGGTGGCGTGGCCGACGAAAACATTGTGGTCATCGACGGCGCCCAGAAGGGTCCGGCTGGCGGCCCGCGATATGTGGCCTGTGAGCAAGCCTGGCTGGGCAAGATCGATCACAAGGATCCCAACAAGATTGAATGGAGCAAGTTGCCGGCCCACCCCGGTACGGCGCGCTTCGCCATGGCCAGCGGCGGCTCCGACCGCGAGCACAGGATTTTCTTTTCCGGCGGCACAGCAACTCCCCACGACTTCAAGGGCGTCGCCTACGATGGCCAGCCGACGGAAGGCTCCGCAGTCAGCTTCGACTACGACGTGCACCACTCCCGCTGGGAGACCGTCAGCGAGAACACGTACGATCCCCGGGCCGACAGCCGCGGCATTGTGTTCACGCCGATCGGGCCATTGGTCATGGGTGGGATGGTAAGGAATATGGCCGTGACCGCACGGGTGACCCAGGTGCCGAAGAAGTGAGGCGGTGAGCAGTCGAACGCATTTGTCCACATCTTAATTTCGCGATACAATCCTTGAGATTCGCAACTGGGACCCTGCACTCCCGTGTGAAGGTTTGTGCCATGGAAATGACAATGTTTAACCCGCGGTAGTTCGCCATCCTCCTGAGTCCGCACGCTCGGACCTCTCGCTCTATCTCTGGTAGTTTGATCGGCGCATTCGCCGGTTTTCGCGGCGATTGGCGTAGGAAACTCGCAGGTATTTATGGAAACTACTGTCACTGCTGCAGAACAGCACACTCTCTGGGCCTCATTGGTGGAAGCCATTCGCGGCTCGCATCAGGATTACACTGCGGGCAGCCTGAACCGCGCCATCCTGCTGCTGGCCGTGCCCATGGTGCTGGAATCGCTGTTCGCCGTAGTGGACATCTTCTGGGTAGGCCGCCTGGGCGCGAACGCCACGGCCACCGTAGGTCTTACCGAGTCGATGTTGAGCCTGATCTTCGCCGTCGCCATGGGTTTGAGCCTGTCGACCACCGCCATGGTGGCGCGCCGCATCGGAGAAAAAGATCCGGAGGGCGCCGCCGTCGCCGGCGTGCAGGCCATCGCGCTCGGCTTGATGGTCTCGCTGGCAATCGGCCTTCCCTGCGGATTGTGGGCGCCAAACCTGCTGCGCTGGATGGGAGCTTCGCCGGACATCGTCGCCACCGGCAGCGGCTACACCAGAATCTGCCTGGGTGGAAGTTTTGCCGTGCTTCTGCTCTTTCTCAACAACGCGATCTTTCGCGGCGCGGGAGATGCAGCCATCGCCATGCGCCTGCTTTGGGTCTCGAACATCATCAATCTGGTGCTCGATCCCTGCCTGATTTTTGGCTGGGGGCCGTTTCCGCGCCTGGGCGTGACCGGTGCGGCGCTGGCAACGCTCATCGGACGCAGCATCGGCGTGCTTTACCAGTTCTATCGCCTTATGCGCGGGACCGAGCGTTTCCGTATCCTCGCCAGCCAGGTTCGCCTGAACTGGAAAGTGTTCTGGCGTCTGATCCGCGTGTCGCTGACCGGCATCCTGCAGTTCGCCATCGCACACACCAGTTGGATCGGCTTGGTGCGCATCGTCAGCATCTTCGGCGCAACCGCCCTTGCCGGATACACGATCGCGATTCGCATCGTGGTTTTCGTCATTCTGCCGTCATGGGGATTGAGCAACGCCGCGGCAACGCTCGTGGGACAGAACCTGGGCGCCGGGCATCCGGAACGCGCCGAGAAAGCGGTATGGCGCACCGGGCTCTACAACATGATTTTCCTGGGCGCAATTGGAGTGATTTTCATCTTCTTTTCCGAACCGATCGTGCGGCTTTTCACTCACGATCCGGAAGTAGTGCCGCTGGGAGCCGCCTGCCTGCGCATCATCAGCTACGGCAATTTGGGATACGCCTATTTCATGGTGATGATGCAGGCCTTCAATGGCGCGGGTGACACGATCACTCCCACCATCGTGAATTTTTTCGGCTTCTGGCTGTTCGAGATTCCGCTGGCTTATTGGCTGGCGATTCCGCTGCACATGCACTCGAACGGAGTTTTCTTTTCTATTGCAATTGCCGAGAGTTCCATGGCCCTGGCCAGCGCAATCCTGTTCAAGCAGGGCCGCTGGAAAAAGCAGAAGATCTGAAGAGAGAGGACGTCGGACCTCGGACCTTAGACAACAGACCTTTGTTGACCCTGCCTTGACTGCGGCGTCCGAGGTCTGAGGTCTGACGTCTGACGTGGGAATTCTGCTACCGCGCCCGCGCCAGCACCAGCGTAATGTCATCCGGCTGTTCGTTGTCGCCGATCCAGTCATCGACCGCTGCAGTGACCGTCTGGCTGATTTGCACCAGCGGCAGGCGCCGGTTCGCACTCACCAGGTCAATCAGGCGCTCCTCGCCAAATTCGCCGAAGTCGTTTTCTGGCTCGGTGACGCCGTCGCTGTAGGCCAGGAGGATTTCGCCGGGATGCATTTCCACCGAGCCTTCGTCGTAGGTCATGTTGTCGAACAGCCCGACTACTGTCCCGCCAGTTTCCAGGCGCCGTACCGTACCGTCTCCCGCGATCAGGATGGGCGGCAAGTGTCCGCCGTTGCTGTATGTGAGCCGGTGCGAACGTCCGTCATAAATTCCCAAAAACAGCGTGGCGTACTTTTCCGGCGGAGTGCTCTCGTAGAGCTGGTGGTTGAGCAGGCCGAGCAACGCTCCGGGAGAAATCTCGATGCCCTCGGGCCATGCCGCCATGATCCTGCCCGCGCCTGCCACAGCGCCCACGGCCACCGGCTCCCGCATCTGCGGCAAGCTCTCTACGCTGTAGGCGCGCACGGCCGAGTGAATGGTCGCCATCAGCAGCGCGGCCGAGATTCCCTTCCCGCTGATATCTCCCACAGCCAGAATCAGTTTGTGAGAACTGGCGGTGAGGAAGTCGTAGTAATCGCCGCTCACGGTGCGTGCCGGGCGGCAGAAGCCATGCACTTCGAGCGACTCCAACTCCGAAACCTGCCGCGGAAACAGTTGCGCCTGCACTTCCTGCGCGATGGCTAGTTCGCCCTCCAGCCGCTGCTTTTCCTTCTGCTCCTGAATCAGCTTCTCGATGGATTCCGTCATCGAATTGAACGACAGCGAGAGTTGTGCCAGCTGGTCCGAGGATTTCACTGGAATGCGATGGCTGAAGTCGCCGCGATCCACGTGCTTGGTGGCGTCATAGAGTTGCGCCACCGCACCCGTCACGGTTCGCGTCATGCGAGTGCCAATAATCAGGGCGATGAGTTCAATCACCGCGAAGAAGATAAGGATGGCCAGCAGAATGATTTCTACGCCCTGGACGAACTGCCCCAGCGCCGCGAACAGGTGGCCGTATAGCACCGAGGGACGAGTTCGTACCTGCACCACCGCGCCGGTCTCGTCGCGTTTCCCGGTTTGCCAGTCCAGCACCGGCAACGGCGCAAAAAAGGTAACTTCGCGGTCCATACTGCCTGTTGCTGCCGGCACCGTGCCCACCGTAAAGGTAGGGTGCAACTCCTCCGTAGTACCGTTCTTGTCGTCACGAATGACAATCCCGCTTCTGTTCTTCGTTTCAGTATTGACCGACACTCCGACATGGGGTCCGGAGTCTGGCGCTCCTGCTTTGTTACCCTGCACCGGCCCAGAGTCGCCCGAGAGAGTGATCTCGCCCATGTCGACCGCAATCTTTCCGACTAACTCTTTGTCAAATGGCTCGCTGGTCACGATGGTGAGCGTTTTCGAACCCACAGAAAGCAACGTGACCACACGCAAGTGCAGCCCGTCCTGGTCGCGCGTAATTTCGCGCAGTCCTCCTTTTGCAAAGGTGGGAAGGGAGAGTGGCGCCTTGGATTCATCGCCGAGAGACAGAAGTTTATCGCCATGCCAGGCGCACACCCGTCGCCTTCCCCAAGCCTTGTCGCGCTTCCTGAGCCCGGCCAGAGATTCGGCCGTGGGATTGTCGCCGCGCTCCAACCGAGCCGCCAGTTCGTTGCCCACCGCGGCATTCACCGCTTCCAGACTGCGCAACTGCGAGTTGATCTCCGAAGTCACCACGAAAACGGCAAACTGTCCGGCGAACCCATAGAGTGTGATCAGGGCCATGGCGATCAGCAGCACCGCGGGAATCACGCCGATGAAGACGTAAGTGACAATCAGCCGGTTGCGCAGGCGCCAGAGAACTTTTCGCTTCAGCCAGCGGAAAGCGAGAATCGCGAACAGCAGAGCTGCGTCGAAGAGAAGAAACTTAACCCAACCCCCAAGGCTGTTGCTCGCTGCGGGCGCGAAGAGTTTCAACAGCAGTTGCAGAATGAACAGCCCTATGGCGAACGCCAGGGAGTAGCAGGCGCCGCGAGCGATCCATCCCTGCGGCCACAAACCCGCGGCCAACATTCGCGCGCGCAACTTGGAATATGACTCCCTCATGGTTTCGATGTGCCGTCCGACGCAGGGCTATGCCACAGATATTTCCCCTCGCCGAGCATGAGTCCAACCTGCAGGACCCGAAAGCTCGGACGCAACGCTCCCTAGATCTCCGGATACAGATCGAAGAAGGCTTCCAGGCTGGTACGCAACTGCTTCTCGATCTCTTCCTTGCTGCCTTCGAGCACATGCATGGTGACGTGCGCCTCCCGTCCGTTGGTGAGCTTCACCGGAGCCTGGCCCACTTCGGCCACGTCTTCGGAAGGCAGCAGCCGCATGCCGTAAACCAGTGTCAGATTCGCCATGCCTGAATTCTAACTGTCTTAGCGGACTTGGCAAAACTCTTTGCTTGCCACCGCGCGACTGAGGCTGAAGACTTTTCACCACGGAGTCACGGAGTCACGGAGTCACAGAGAACACAAAAAAGAAAAAAGAAGAAATAAAATATTTTCTCTGTGTCTCTGTGTCTCCGCGGTGGGAGCGGTTTCGGCTTTTCCGCCGCTATCATTTAGAATTCTGCCGTGCCCCGAAAACTCATTATGGTCCTGGCCGGACTTCTGGTAACGCTTCCCGCCTCGTCCCAGCAAGCCCCCGAGGCTGCAACGACGCAGCCCCAAGTAAAGGTCAACATGCTGAACGTGTGTGCCCCCTCGGCAGAGGAACAGAAGGAAATCGCTGCCGCTCTGGCGCGCATCCCCAAGCAGCCGTTGTTCGGAACCGACTTCGAAGTCTCGCATGGCCGCTCTACGTTAACTGACGCTCCCAACTTCCTTCAGCCGGGACCAAGTACACACATAGCCGGCGAGACCTCGGTCGCCCGCTACGTTCGCATTCGCAGGGAATTTGCCGTTCAGGCATTGTTCTCCAGCGTGCAGTATTCCTTTAGCGATGATGGGCAGACCATGGTCGAGACTCTGGTGCTGCACGTCCGCGATCCCAAAGACTTGATCCAGGTTTCGATGGAAGATAGTGCGTCGGCCATCGGCAGCGCCGAAACCATGGTCGCTGCCAACACTCCCGCCAGCCGTATCCGCCTCGAGCGATTCGGAAAATCGTCAGTGGCGCTGGCCCGCTGCACTGGCTCCGAAAATGGACCGCCGCCGGACCAGAGTGCCTACGAACCACTGTTCCACGGCGCCTCGGAAGTGCTGGCCAACTATCGTGGCCTACTCGACGCCCGCCGCATGGTTCCAGCGGAACTGGCCCAGATCCCCACCGCAGTGCAGAAAGCAGCAGCGAAACCAAAACCCACCAAGCCTGCGGCCAAACCCGCAGAAGAAAAAAAATGATAAGAATTACCCTGTGTACTCTGTGTCCTCTGTGGTGAAGGTTTGTGGTTCCCTGAGCGATGCATCGAAATCGGAAATCCGCAATCTAACTGTTGGAAAATCATGAGCGAAACTCGCAATGTCGTCATCATCGGCTCCGGCTGCGCCGGACACACTGCCGCGCTCTACACCGCGCGCGCCAATCTGAAACCGCTTGTAGTTGAGGGCCACGAGCCCGGCGGCCAACTCTCCCTGACCACGCTGGTGGAAAACTTCCCCGGCTTTCCCGAGGGAATCATGGGGCCGCAACTGGTCGAGAATATGCGCAAGCAGGCGGAGCGCTTCGGCGCCGAGTATCGCATGGCGCACCTCACCAGCGCCGACCTAAGCAAGCGCCCCTTCCTGCTTCATCTGGGCGTGCACCAAGTACACACCCAGGCGCTCATCATCGCTAGTGGCGCCTCGGCGCGATGGCTGGGCCTGCCCAACGAACAGAAGCTCATCGGCCACGGAGTGTCCTCCTGCGCCACCTGCGACGGTTTCTTTTTTTCAGGAAAGGAAATCGTGGTGGTGGGCGGCGGCGATTCCGCCATGGAGGAAGCCACCTTCCTCACTCGCTTTGCCACCAAGGTCACGCTTATTCATCGCCGGGGCAGCTTTCGCGCTTCCAAGATCATGCTGGAACGCGCGCAGAAGAACCCAAAGATCCAGTTCCTCACCGACACCGTGGTGGAAGATGTCTACGATCACGCCAAGCAGGAAGTGACCGGCATCAAGCTGCGAAACGTGAAGACCGGCAAAGTCTGGGACTTCCCTACCAGCGCCCTGTTCCTCGGGATCGGTCACGAACCGAATGCGAAGATATTTGCCGGCCAGCTCGACGCCGATGGCGACGGCTACCTCAAAACACACAACTACGTGCACACTCGCGTCCACGGCATCTATGCCTGCGGCGACGTGCAGGACCGCCGCTACCGCCAGGCCATCACCGCTGCCGGAACAGGTTGCATGGCCGCCATTGAGGTCGAGAAATTCCTGGAAGAACACGGAAGCTGAACCACCTGCAAACCGGCGCGTGTCGGCCCCGCAAACTGCCCATTGTTCGGAACTCACCTGCCCTCATTACTGAGGTAATCTACGTCCCAGGCTGCATCTCTCTTATCCTGATTAAGGACAACTTACCCTATGAAGAACCGAATTGCGGTTGCTTTATTTGTCCTTTTATCAATTCTGATGTCGGCCCCAGGCCACGTTTCTGCCCAGGAAGCCTCCGAAGGCGTACGCAAGGTTGTGACCAAGGTGGTTCCGCTGTATCCCGCCCTCGCACGCTCTATGAACATTCGAGGGAACGTAAGAGCGGACGTGTTAGTCGCGCCCAATGGCACGGTAAAATCTGTCGAAGTGAAGGGCGGTCATCCCGTGCTGGCCCAAGCTGCTCTGGACGCGATACGCCAATGGAAGTGGGAGCCTGCGCCTCACGAAACTCACGAGAGTGTAGAGTTGAGATTCAATCCCTAGCAGCGACCGTCTTACCTCCCAACCCGCCTCTTTGTGATACAACGTTCTGTGCTCCTCATCCTCATCCACCTATCGGTTTCGGCAGATGATTTTTCAGGTGCGGCATGTTAAGGGCTTTCTTCGTTCATCTTTCTGAAAACCCATCTTTACGGAATTTTGCGGAGCGTTCCTCGCTCGGGCGTCGGGTCTCCAGCCGATTCGTGGCTGGCACTGAGATTGCCGACGCCGTCCGCGCCACCCAGGCCATCAATCGTGCGGGCATGAGCGTCACTATCGACAACCTCGGGGAAAATGTCACCAATCCCGACGAGGCCCGCCACAGCGCCGAGCTTTATCATCAAATTCTCGACGCCATCGCCACCAACCACCTCAACGCCAATATCAGTTTGAAGCTCACTCACATGGGGCTGGATGTAGACGAGAAACTCGCCCGCGAAATCGTCGGCGGACTTGTCACCAAGGCTGCATCGATGAACCCTCCGGGCTTTGTCCGGATCGACATGGAGGGCTCGCCCTACACGCAACGCACCCTTGATTTCGTACACGAACTGCACCGCATGCCGGGAAACAGCAACTCCGTCGGCACCGTGATCCAGGCGTACCTGAAACGTTCCGAGAGCGACATCGAAAAACTACTAGCCGAAGGCATCCGCATTCGCCTCTGCAAAGGCGCTTACAAGGAACCTGCGGAGATCGCCTTCGAAGCCAAGGCTGATGTAGATGCCAACTATGTCAAACTGATGAAGATGCTGATGAAGAGCGGCATCTATCACGGCCTGGCCACACACGATCCGGGCATCATTCAGCAGGCTCAGGCCTTCGCAGCGAACGAAAAGCTTTCGGGCGACTCGTTCGAGTTCCAAATGCTCTACGGGATCCGCCGCGACCTGCAGCAGAGTCTGGTGCGCAACGGCTGGCGCGTCCGCGTTTACATTCCATTCGGCACCGAGTGGTATCCCTACTTCATGCGGCGGCTGGGCGAGCGCCCGGCCAACGTGCTGTTCATTGCGCGCAACTTGCTACGTGCGTAAAGCAGTGGTCAGTGATCAGTGCTAGAGAAACAGTTCGGGCCACAGGGCTGGTCACTAACCACTGATCACTGACCACTGGGAATCACAATATGTTCATTAAACTCACTCTCCCACTGTCTCTGGTTCTCTGCATCGCTGGCTGGGCGCAGAACGCGGCGCAAAGACCAGCCCAGGCCCAGGACCAAGCCCAGGAAAAGATCGGCTACAAATCCGCCGCCGATGCCGACCAGAAAAAGACGCTGCTGCTGAAAGATTTCCAGCCCACGTCCATGCTGCACGCACCGGCACACAACGTCGACCGCGCCAAGTTTTATGTGATCGACGTTCACAATCACGTCAACGATGCCATGCGCATCGACGACCACATGCCGCCCCGGCGAGTGGTCGAAATCATGGACAAAACCAACGTCAAGACCGTCGTGATCCTGACCGGAATGTGGGGCGACAAGCTGCAGGCCGTGATCGATGAGATGGTCAAGCCCTATCCCGGACGCTTCATGGTTTTCGCGCAGATCGACTGGAGCAAGATTGACGACCCAAATTTCAGCCAGGAGATGGTGGCTCAACTCGACGATTCAGTGGCGCGCGGCGCGCGTGGCCTGAAGCAGTTGAAAGATCTTGGCCTCAGCATCCGCGACAAATCTGGCAAGCTGGTCGCCGTCGACGACTCGCGCCTTGATCCCATCTGGGAGGAATGCGGCCGGCTCGGCATCCCGGTCTTTATTCACGTCACCGATCCGGAAGCATTCTTTCATCCCGTCGACAACACCAACGAGCGCTACGAGGAACTGACCGAGCATCCAGACTGGAGTTTCTTCGGTCCGCAATTTCCCACGAAGGAATCGATCCTCGCGGCGCGCGACCGCATGTTTGCCAAACATCCGCATACAACTTTCGTCGCGCTGCACATGGCGAACTGGCCGGAGAATCTTGACTATGTTTCACACCTGCTGGACACGCTGCCGAACGTGATGGTCGAATTCGGCGCGCGCGAGGCCGAATTGGGCCGCCAGCCCCGCCGCGCCCGCGAGTTCTTCCTCAAGTATCAGGATCGCATCATGTTTGGCACCGACAACGGCATGGACGAGGCCATGTACCGCAACCACTTCCGCTGGCTCGAAACCGCTGACGAATATTTCGACTACTGGGGATACCCCGGGCAGGGCCGGTGGAAAATCTATGGCCTGGACCTTCCCGACCCGGTCCTGGAAAAGATCTACCACAAGAACGCCGAACGACTCTTCCAGCAATTCAAGACGCACTGATGCCCTCAAGCCGGTCATGCTGAGCGAGGATTGAGCTTCGCGAAGCGAAGCTCAACCGCAGTCGAAGCATCCCTGCCCTATCCCGAAAACCAGCCATTGGCAGATACCCATATCCATTTACACTCATTTCGTTATGCTCCGAAAACATCTACAGCTTCTACGAAGATTTTCGTTGACACTACGAACATCTTCGTAGTATGGTCTCTGTCCATGAAGCAAACCCCGCAAAAACCTACCGCATCGGAGCTGGAAATTCTCCGTGTTCTCTGGACCCGCGGCCCGTCCACGGTCCGCGAAGTGCACGACGCCCTCAAAGAAAAACGGGCCATGGGCTACACCAGCGTCCTGAAGTTTCTGCAAATCATGACGGCAAAAGGCACGGTCCGCCGAAACGAAACCCAGAGGGCGCACGTCTATGAAGCATGCCTGCCGGCCGAGCAAACCAAGCGTCAGCTTGCCGGAGACATGCTGCAGCGCGTCTTCGAAGGCTCGGCCAGCCAGCTCATGATGCATGCCCTGGCCGGGCGCAAAGCTTCCCGCGAAGAAATTGAGGAACTACGACGCTTGCTGAACCAATACGAGCATGACGAACACGAAAGGAGCCGGCGATGACCACTCTGACGAATTGGCTGTCCCCGAACGCAATGCATTCCCTGGGCTGGGCCCTACTGCACTTTTTGTGGCAAGGCACGGCGGTGGCGGCGCTGGCCGCGGTGCTAATGACGCTTTGCCGCCGCGCCTCCGCCCGTTACGTACTAGCTGCGGGCGCGCTGGTGGTGATGCTCGCCGCGCCGGTTGCTACGTTTTTCTTTCTGACATCTTACGGCGCAGCCACCCCCGCAACGTCCTCTTCAGTTGCCGAGACGCAGACAACGGTCGCGCTCAGTCTCGTGGCAAGGACGTCGGCAGGACTTTCCCGCTTTTCGCCGTCACTTGATGCGCTGCCCTGGCTGGTGGAAGCGTGGTTGCTCGGAGTGGCATTCCTCAGCCTTCGTTCCGCTGGCGGGTTCCTGCTGCTCGAACGCGAGCGCCGCAAACAATCCACCAGCGTGAGCGGTCGAGTCCTTGAAATTTGCCAGACGCTGCAACGCCAGCTTGGCCTGGAACGCACCATCCGCTACTGCGAGTGCGCGTGGCTGCAAGCGCCGGCCGTAATTGGCTGGTTCCGTCCCGTGGTGCTGTTGCCCGTGAACGCTCTCACCGGGCTTTCCGAGGAACAACTGCAATCGATCATCGTGCACGAACTGGCGCACATCCAGCGCCTCGATCCCTTCGTGAATGTGTTCCAGATTTCGGTCGAGACTCTGCTCTTTTATCATCCTGCCGTCTGGTGGCTGAATAAGCGCATCCGCGCCGAGCGCGAGCACTGCTGCGATGATGTTGCGGTCTCCCTTTGCGGCAATCCAGTCGAGTACGCCCGCGCCCTCACTCTCATGGAAGAGTGGAGAACCGCTCCCGCCCTGGCGATGGCGGCAAATCGCGGTCCGCTCTCCGACCGCATCTTCCGCGTGCTGGGTCTGAAGTCGATGGGCGCCGGAGCTCGCGGCATCGGACTTACCGGCGGTCTGCTCTGCCTCGCTGCGGCTCTGGTTGCGGGCAACGCCCTGCTCGGCATTGCCTACCCAAAACCCATCGTGCACGCCAGTCAAATCGCTTTAGCACGCTTGGGTTGGAGTTCGGCCGCCTCCCCACAGTCAGCACCCGCTCCAGCACCGGCTCCCAAACCATCTCCGGCACATCCTCAAGCCGCGCCGCAGCCCGCCACTTCCGGTTCCTATATCGACGGCATGAAGGCCGCGGGTCTGGGCGATCTCACGGCCGATGAACTCATCGCCATGAAGATTCATGGCATCACGCCGGAATATGTCCGCGGACTGCACGATCAGGGGCTGCACCCTAACGCTGACGATCTGGTCGCGATGCGCATCCACGGCGTTACTCCGGAATACGTTCACGACGTGCGCGAACTGGGCCTTAGCCCCGATCAGGACGAACTGGTCGCCATGAAGATTCATGAGATCGACGCAGACTATGTGCGGGGCATGAAAGAAGCCGGTATCAACGCCAATGCTGACGAGCTCGTGGCCTTACGAATTCACGGAGCAACGCCCAGCGAAGTCCTGGCTCTTCACGAGCAGGGCCTGCATCCTGATGCCGACAATCTCGTTGCGATGCGCATTCACAATGTAACTCCCGAATATGTTCGGGACATCCGCGCTCTAGGGTTTAAGCCCACTGCCGACGATCTGGTTTCCATGCGCATTCACGATGTGACCCCGGAGTTCATCAAAGCTCTGCAGGCAGCGGGATTCAAGGCCAGCATCGATGACGTCGTCAGCGCCAGGATTCACGGGGTGACAGAGGACTTTATTAAGGGCGCGCGCAGCCATGGCTTCAAGGATCTTGATCTCGACAAACTGATCCAGCTCAAAGACCTGGGAGTTCTGGAATCGCCGGCCGATATTTAGAGAGGAAATCTATGCGACTCACACGGACCTTTGCATTTCTCATATTCGCCTTCTGCCTTCTTTTCGCAGTGGTCAAGAATCGCGCTGCCGACGTTCGCAGCGGCGACTGGACCATCCGCCACTCGGACGAAGCAGGCAAAGTCGAGTTCTCGCTGATCGAACACCACCGCGGCGGCAACTCAAATGACGAATCTGACTGGCCCCTGAGTTCCTTTCCCGGCGTCGACTTCTCCAAGACCGGCCGCCAGGACGTACACTTCACCGTCGCGCGGGATGCCGGCAAGATCGATTGCGAAGGTTTCCTCAACAACGGCGAGGGCGCGGGCATTTTCCACTTCCAGCCCGACCCCAACTATGTCCGTGAAATGCGAAAGCTCGACTTCTCCGTCGATGACGACAAGCAATACAGCATGGCCGTGCAGGACGTCAGCCTCGACTTTGCGCGCCAGATGAAAAACGAACATCTCACCGATCTCGACGCCGACAAGTTGATCGCCTTCCGCATCTTCCACGTGGGTTCAAACTTCATTGAGGAACTCCGCGCCGCCGGCCTCAATATCTCCGACAGCGACAAGCTCGTCGCTTTCCGCATCCACGGCGTAACGCCGCAGATGGTCCGATCTCTCCATCAGGCCGGCTACTCGCCCGATGAAGACACGCTGGTTGCAATGAGAATTCATGGCGCCACACCCGATTGGATGGAGGAACTCAGGAAGCTGGGTTACGATCACGTGGACCTCGAACAACTAATCGCTTTTAGAATCCACGGTGTCTCTCCGGAATTCATCGAAAAGCTGCAAGGCCTGGGCTATAGGCACCCCGAACCGGATGAACTGGTCGCCATGCGGATCCACAACGTTACGCCGGAATACATCAGCGACCTGCGTTCACGTGGCATGCGCAATTTGAGCATTGATCAACTGGTCAGCATGCGCATTCACGGCATCGATTGAAAGCAGTGGCCAGCTAAACTTGAGCCGGCGCGATGACTGGCCACTGACCACTGATCACTAGCCACTGCTTCCTATCACTGCTCCGGCACTGCCGCGCCATCGGCGCGCGCGTCCGAGGCCCCGTAGTTCACCTTGGACTTCGAGTCGTGCAGCACGGCCTGCCCGCGCCCCATGGCGGTGGTATATTCGCGTCGCACGTCGAGTTGATGCCCCATTGCGGAGAGTTTTTGCCGCACTTCCGGCGGCACTCGCGACTCGATCACGATGTTGCACCCACGCTGGGGACTGACCGTGAAGCGCGCATTCTCCAGCGCCTCCTGGATATTCATCCCATAGTCGACCACATTGGAAACAAATTGTGCGTGCGCCAAAGGCTGATTTGCTCCGCCCATAATTCCGAAGCCAACGTGTTGATCTCCACGCTCCATGAACGCGGGAATGATGGTGTGGAATGGCCGCTTGCGCGGAGCTAGCGCGTTTGGCGAAGCCGGATCCAGTGAAAACAGCGCTCCGCGATCCTGCAGGGCAAATCCCATACCGCGCACGACAATGCCAGCGCCAAACGCCTCATAGTTACTCTGAATCAAGGAAACGATGTTGCCCTCGCGATCGACCACCGAAAGATAAGTGGTGTCACTGAACGGCGGCGCACCAGCGGCGACATCGCAATTCGCTTTGGCAGGATTAATCAGCTTGGCGCGCTCCCGGGCGTATTCTTTCGACAGCATCCCCTTCACCGGAATCTTCGCGAAACGTGGGTCGGCGTTGTAGCGCTCCAGATCGGCATACGCCAGCTTCATAGCCTCGATCTTCTTATGCAGCTCCGTAACGCTGAGGGGTCCTTCGGGAGATGGAAGAGTTGTCTCCATGATGTTCAGCATCTCGAGCGCCGCCATGCCTTGGCCATTGGGCGGGAGCTCGTAGATGGTCCAGTCGCGATACGTGGTTGAAATCGGTTCGACCCATTCCGGCGAAAATTCGGCCAGATCGTCCGCCGCCATCGTGCCGCCCAAGCTCTGCGACGTGTTCACAATCGCGCGGGCAATCTCACCTTTGTAGAACGCATCCGCTCCGTTCTGCGCAAGCAACCGTAAGGCTTTCGCGAGATCATGATTCTGGAAAACTTGCCCCACCGCCGGAGGTTTGCCCCCAGGCAGGTAAACCCGCCGGGCCTCCGCATCGTACGCGAGACTCTCGGCCGCATCTTGCCAGTAAGACGCAATGATCTCCGGAACGGGATAGCCATCGTCGGCATAAGAAATCGCGCCCTGAAAAAGATCTTTCCAAACCAGCCGTCCAAAACGTTCGTGCAGCGCGTGCCAGCCGGCCACCGCGCCCGGCACAGTCACCGAGTCAATGCCTTCCACCGGCATTGCGGTCGCGTCTTGCGCCTTCACATGTGCGATGGTCAACCCGCGCGGCGCCCATCCACTGGCGTTCAGACCATATAGCTTGCCGGTTTTCGCCTCCCAGTAAATCGCGAACAGGTCGCCACCTATGCCGTTCATCATGGGTTCGGTCACGCCCAGGACTGCGTTCGCGGCAATTGCCGCATCTACGGCCGAGCCTCCCCGGGCCAGTATCTGCGCCCCTGCCACCGAGGCCTGCACATGGCTGGTGGCCACAATGCCATAGCGGGTGACTACCATCGAACGCGCATTGGACCGGTCTCTTGCGGACATAGACATGGAAGATGTAAGCAGCAGCACCGCGGCTGCAATCCGAATCGAAATGTTCATGCTACACCTGCGCGAACCTATTTTAACGGGCGCTCCACGATAAGGGTTGCAATCGCTGGTTGGCAAGAGTGGCGAATTTGCAGAGCGCAAGTCTTTAATCCGCTTAAATGCGCGCTAAAGGTCCGAGCGAATTTGCCGATGACTACCCCATGGGTACTCACGCTCAGGCAGCTCCCGTTGAAAAGCCCAGTCCCTGCATCGCCAGACAGCCGATTTTGACCGCGGACGAAACCGTAGTCGGCTATGAGCTCTTTTTTCGCGAGAGCCCGGAACAACGTCACTTCACTTCCGACGGTGAGAGCGCTACTTCCGCCACCATTGATATGTTGAATTTTGTCGGGCTCGGCATTCTATGCGACGGGCGTCTGGCCTTTATCAACTGTGAGCACCACATGCTGCTGACCGATTACTTCGCGCTCCTCCCGCCCTACGATGTGGTGATTGAGATTCAGGAAACGGTTCCTCCCGACGCAGACGTGCTGCAGGCGTGTGAGCGGCTCAAGCAGGCGGGATACAGGATCGCTCTGGACAATTTTATTCCCGGTGACAAAAGGGAAGCTCTCATTCCCCACGCCGACTTCATCAAGGTCGACATCAAAAAGGTTCTACCGGAACAGAGCGTGTCTCTGGTCAAACGCTATGCCACCGAGCAATGCCGCATGCTGGCGCAAAAGGTCGAAACCAGGCAACAGTTCATTACGGCGGGGAAGAACGGATTCACACGGTTTCAGGGATATTTTTTCCGCCATCCCGAAAGCCTGCGGGCCCGGCAGATTCCCGCCAATCAGGCCACGTATGTGCGTCTGCTGACTGCCGTCTCCAAACCCGAAATAGATTTCGCGGAGATCGAAGCTCTCATCAAGCACGAACCATCTTTGTGCTATCGCTTGCTGCGCTACTTGAACTCTCCGCTGCTGGGGTTGACCACACCGGTCACTTCGGTGCGGAGCGCCTTGACTATGCTGGGAGAACACGAGTCCGTTCGCTGGATTCGAATGGCGACCACCCTGGTCATGGGACAGGAGAAATCTTCCGACCTGGTTCTGGCCTCGCTGGTGCGCGCCCGCTTCTGCGAGTTGATCACTCCCCGGGTGGAACACGGCAAGTCCGATCTCTTCCTGATGGGCATGCTGTCGCTGATCGATGCCATCCTGGCCGTGCCCATCGGAGTGGTGGTCGAGGAATTGTGCCTCGATCCCCATATCAAGGCACAGCTCCTCGCCGCAAAGACAGGCAAGAAAACATTTCTGTCGCCTATTTACGACCTGATGGTGGCCCGAGAGGCGGGCGACTGGGAGGCAGTTACTCGCCTGGGAAAACAGCTAAACTTGTCCTTGGCCTTTGTGGCCGAAACTTCGAACGAGGCCATGCGCTGGGCCCACGAAATCACCAACGCAGTGCGCCCGCAGCCGCCACGCTAGTCTACCGCGCCTGCCTCCGCCCAACCGTGCGGATTGTTGTTGTTTGATCCAGGCTCCGCCATCGCGAGCGTCACTATCATTCGGATAGCATAGAACCTGAGAAGGAGCCCTCCGTGAAGTCCACCGCATCCTGGCTGGTTTTCTGCGCCATCCTCGCCCTCTCGCTGACGTTCGCCGTGGCGCAACCCGCTCCCTCCGCGTCCACACCAAGCTCGGCACAGTCCCAAACGACGCAGTCACCGCATGAACTCAAAGTCACGGAATACCGTCTGTCTCCAGACAAACTGGCCAAAGCCGAGGCGCTCTACAAAACGCGCACCGTGCTCTATCTCTTTGGCATGGTATTCGGGATTGTCGTCCTGTGCGTACTGCTCAAATTGCGCGTCGCTCCCGTGTTCCGTGATCTCGCTGAGCGTGCCAGCAGAAACAGTTTTCTGCAGGCAGTTATTTTTGTGCCGCTGCTGATGATTCTCATCGCCGTCATTTCCCTGCCCATCGACATTTACCACCACCATCTTTCGCTCGCCTATGGGCTCTCCGTGCAGGGCTGGGGGTCATGGGCCGGAGACTGGTGCAAAGCGGAGGGAGTTTCGCTGGTGGTCACCGTGCTCGCGGTCTTCGGGCTGTTCTGGATCATCCGCCGAAGCCCGCAGCGCTGGTGGTTTTACTTCTGGCTGGTGACGCTTCCTTTCGTGGCCCTGCTTGTATTTGTTGCGCCGGTCATTCTCGACCCTATGTTCAACAAGTTTGAACCGCTGGAAAAGACCGAGCCGCAACTGGTCAGCGAGATCGAGAAAGTGACTCAACGCGGGGGACTCAGCATTCCGCGCGACCGCATGTTTGAGATGGAGGCCAGCGCCAAAGTCACCACCTACAACGCCTACGTCACCGGCATCGGCGCCACTAAGCGAGTCGTCGTGTGGGACAACACCGCGCGCGACCTGACCGTCCCGGAAACATTGTTCGTCTTCGGACACGAAATGGGCCACTACGTTCTGAATCACGTCTACAAAGGGCTGGCGTTCCTCGCGGGAATGATGCTCGTCGGATTCTGGGTGGGACGCCGCATGGTGCTGGCCATGCTGGCGCGATGGGGAGAGGCGTGGCACATCCACGGCATCAACGATCTCGCCGCGCTACCTGTGCTGATGCTGGCTCTTTCGCTGCTCACGCTGGCGGGCGAACCAATCGGCAATGCCTTCAGCCGACATATCGAGCACCAGGCAGATCTTTACGGACTGGAGGTGACGCACGGCCTTTTCCCCAACAATGGCGAGGTCGCGGCCTCGAGCTTTCAGAAACTTGGGGAGAAAAGCTACGACTATCCCACGCCGAACCCGGTGCTCGTCTTCTGGTCCTACAGCCATCCGCCAATTGCAGACAGAATCCGTTTCTCGCTGCAATACGACCCGTGGGACACGCCCGCCGGACCGAAGTATGTGAAGTAGCCGCCCCACTGCTCAGCCGACGTGCTTCACTTCCCGATCCCGATCCACAACCAGTTCGGGATGCAGGCGGCGAAACGTCTCAGTCACATGGCAATTCCAGCAAACCGGGCGGTGGGTGGAAAATACTTCGGGAAGCTGCTCCGGCCGCAATTCCCGCCATTCCATCGTCCTGTGGTCTGGAGCGATCAGCCCTGGCGCGTGATCCAGGTGGCGGAGTGGCCCGAAAGTCTTGTGACACAAAACGCACGATTTCCCTTCGTACCACTGCGAGACGATGTTCCAAACCAGGCAGTTCTCGGGATCAACTTCGATCTGCTGCAGGCATTCCTGGCCGCAATCCTGGCGCTCCGGCCAGCGCGAACATTCTTTCAACCGCAGAGTGGGCTCGGTGAGAAACGCTCCGACCGCAGCCTCGGCTGCCGCTATGTCCACGGCTTCAGTTTTGTGGGTCTCCGGGCAGGTGATGAGGCGCTTGCCCCGGTATCCAAAATAGGCCCGCACAGCGGGAACGGAGCGAAACACGAACAGCCCAACCGCGAGCGCAAGAACGGCAATTACAACGAGGATGGTTCCGGTCATACGGCACCTCGCAGGCGGCAAGCCTCTTGTCCGGCTTTCCTGGCGGCCTGCCCCAGTTCTGACTAGATTCAGTGTGGCGCGAAGCAGGTGGCGCTGCCGTAGTTGCCGTCACTTCAGGTTGTGATGGGCGTCACTTCTCAGGACTTAGCGCCTGCGACTTCCAACGGCATCCGAACCTCGCGCAGGTGCTTCTTGACGGCCACCGATAGCCGCCGGATACCCTCTCGTATCAACTCCGGCTCGCAATAAGAGAAATTCAATCGCATGTGGCGGCAGCCGTCGGGAGCGTCGTTCCCGTAGAAACAGTCGCCGGGGACGAAGGCTACGTTTTCGGCCAGGGCCGCGCGGAACAGTAAGCGGCAGTCGGTGCCTTCGGGCATGGTCACCCAGAGGAACAGGCCGCCCTTGGGACGAGTCCACGTCACTTCCGCAGGAAAGAATTGCTGCAGCGCGTTCAGCATCACGTCCCGGCGCTCGCGGTAGACCTGGCGGATCAGCTTGATGTGCTGATCGAGGAAGCCATCCTTCGCCACTTCGTAGGCCACCATCTGGGTGAAGGTCGCGGTGTGCAGGTCTGCCGCTTGCTTGAGCGTCACCAGCTTGCCGACCACATCCGGAGGAGCCACGATCCAGGCCAGACGGATTCCCGGCGCCAGCGTCTTGGAGAACGTGCTCAGATAAATGACATTGCCCAGCGTGAATCCGTTGTCGCGGCGCAGGTTCTCGCGATCAAGCACCACTAGCGGAGCCAGGTGTTCGCCCTCGTAGCGCAACTGGCCATAAGGATCGTCTTCGATGATGGGGATGCCGTACTTATCAGCCAGAAAGATCAGTTGGTGCCGGCGCGCCTCAGAGAGTGTCACCCCGCCCGGGTTCTGGAAGTTGGGCAGGATGTACATGAACTTCGGCCGCAGGCGCAGCGAGTCTTCCAGTTGGTCGGTACGCAGGCCGTCGTCATCAATCGGAACGGGAAGATACTGCGCGCCGTAGACGCTGAATGCCTGCAGCGCGCCGAGGTAGGTGGGGGCTTCCACCAGCACGCGGTCCCCGGAATTGATCAGCAATTTGCCAATCAGATCGAGGGCTTGCTGCGAGCCGGAGGTGATGAGAACATTCTCCGCCTTGGCCAGAATGCCGTAGCGGGCCATGTTCTTCGCGAGCATCTCGCGCAGCGGCTCGAAGCCTTCGGTGGGGCCGTATTGCAGGGCCTGCGCGCCGTGCTGCTCGAGCACGGTGTGACAGGCTTCTTCGAACCTCTTGACTGGAAAAACATCGGGGGCCGGAAGGCCCCCGCCAAACGAAATCACTTCGGGTCTCTGGGTAATTTTCAGAAGCTCCCGGATCGCTGAGCTTTTGACCCGGAGTGTACGCAACGCATACCGCGACTTCCATACGGTCGACAAGAGTACCTTCCTTTCGCGGATTTTTTTCGCCCTACACCGTCACTGGCTCCTCTGGCCGGCGCGACTGCCGAGGCTGAACATCAGTATCGGTCTCCTGGGCATCGACGACGGCGATCGCGGCTACGGCCACGATGTCTTCCACCTGGGCATTCCGGAGCACTACATGCACCGGACGGCTCATGCCCATCAAGATCGGGCCAATGGTCTGTGCGCCTCCAATCTTCGCCAGCAGCTTGAAGGCTGTATTGGCAGAAGCGAGGTCGGGGAAGATCAGGACGTTGGCGCCGCCTTTCAACGAGCTGAACGGATAAGCCTCTTCGATCACCTCCGGCGACAGCGCATCGTCGGCGGTAATTTCTCCGTCCACAATCAGGGTCGGATCGGCATAGTGCAGCAACTCGACCGCCTTGCGCACCTTGGTGCAGATGGGATGGTCGACGTCGCCGAAGCTGGAGAACGACAGCATGGCAACCCGCGGCACGATGTCAAAGCGCCGCGCCATGTGCGCCGTGCACAGGGCGATCTCCACCAGGTCTTCTGCCGTCGGTTCGATGTTTACGCTGGTGTCCGCCAGGAAGTAGACTTCCCCTTTCTGGGTGATCATGGCATAGCAGCCGGAGACCTTGTGCAGGCCTTCGCGCATGCGCACGATTTGCAGGGCGGGACGAATGGTGTCGGGGAAATGTTGGGTGACACCGGAAACCAGGGCGTCCGCATCTCCCATGTGTACCATCATCGAGCCGAATATATTGCGGTCGTTGATGAGAGTTCGGGCCTCGTTCAGGGTTACGCCCCGGCGCTGCCGCAGGCGGAACAGCTCCTGAATATAGAACTCGCGCAGCTCCGAGACTGCCGGATCGACGATCTTGATGCCTTCGAGATCCAGGCCCAGTTCCTTTGCCTTGGCTTTAACTGTGGCGAGGTTGCCCAGCAGAACCGGCTTGGCAATCCTCTCCTCGACCAGAGCGTGGCTGGCGCGGAGAATCTTTTCGTTCTCGCCCTCGGGGAACACGACCTGTTTGGGATTGGCTTTCGCTTTATTGATCATGGTGCGCGAGACTTCGTGGGCTTTTCCCAGCCGGCGCTCCAATTGCTCGCGGTAGGTGGCAAGATCGACGGGTTCCTGCGCCACACCGCTTTTCATCGCGGCCTCGGCTACAGCGGAAGCTTCCCACACCAGCACGCGCGGATCGAACAGCGTCGGAATCAGGTAATCGCGGCCAAAGCTCAGCCTATCCACGCCAAAGGCACGGCAGACGGAATCCGGAACATCCTCTTTGGCCAGCGCTGCCAGCGCCCGCGTGGCCGCCAGCTTCATCTCTTCGTTGATGGCGGTGGCGCGAACATCCAATGCGCCGCGGAAAATGAACGGGAAGCCAAGCACGTTGTTGACCTGGTTCGGATAGTCCGAGCGCCCAGTGGCCATGATGATGTCGCTGCGGCAGGCTTTCGCGTCTTCGTAGGTGATTTCAGGATCGGGATTCGCCATGGCAAATACGATCGGGTCCTTGGCCATCGAGCGCACCATGTCCTGCGTGACTGCGCCTTTCACCGACAATCCCACAAACACATCTGCGCCCTTCATGGCATCCGCCAGAGTGCGGCACTCCGTCTGCTGGGCGAAGAGTTCCTTGTACTTGTTCATGCCTTCCTTGCGGCCTTTGTACACAACGCCCTTGGTATCGCAGAAAATAATGTTTTCGTGCTTCACGCCCAGCCGCTCGTAGTGTTCGGCGGTGGCAACGCCGGCGGCGCCAGCGCCATTGAAGACCACCTTCACGGTGGCGATATCTTTGCCTACGATCTCCAACGCATTCAGCAGCGCGGCTCCGGTAATGATCGCGGTGCCATGCTGGTCGTCGTGGAAAACCGGAATCTTCATGGTCTTGCGCAGTGTCTCCTCAATGTAGAAGCACTCCGGCGCTTTGATGTCTTCGAGATTGATGCCGCCGAAGGTGAGTTCGAGAAGTTGGCAGACCTTGATGATCTCGTCGGGATCATGCGTGTTGATCTCGATGTCGAACACGTTCACATCGGCAAACCGCTTGAACAGCACAGCCTTGCCTTCCATGACCGGCTTGCCGCCTAGAGCTCCGATGTCGCCCAGGCCGAGCACTGCGGTCCCGTTGGTGACGACGGCGACCAGATTGCCGCGTCCCGTGTATTTGAAAGCGTCGTGCGGATTCTTTTCGATGGCCAGACAGGGCTGGGCTACGCCCGGCGTGTAGGCCAGGCTGAGATCGCGCTGCGTACGGCAGGGCTTGGTGGGGGTGATTTCAATCTTTCCCGGCTGCGGGTTGCTGTGATAATCCAAAGCTTGCTGCTTGGTAATAATCATTTCTTCCTCCTGATCTTTCCTAATCTCTTGATGACACACTGCCACTCAAACCGGCACCACTAAAACCGTTCTCACCGGAAGCCCCCCCTACTCCTTCGGGCTTCGCCGCCACACCGGCACGTTCGGATTCCAATTGTGGACGTCTTTGTTGAAGTCGCGGCCCTGCGGCGCACTCGCAGTTACGCCGGCGAGTTCGCCAGCCGGAGTGCGCAGCAATTCTGCGACGAAATTCTCCACTTGTTGGCGGATCTTCGGATCGTTCAAAGCTGCCAGCAGTTCCGGCTTGTCAATATGCGTGAAACCACTGCACAGCGGGCACTTCACTACATCATCGTTCACCATTGCCGCCCCCTGGATAGGACCTCAATCGGAATCTTCGAGCCAATCTGCACCGTGCTCCCTGAGCCTCATTACAAACCCGGCAGGTTCCACCGGCAGTGATAGGCGTCTCGGCGGTAAGTGACGGCGATCACGTCGGCAATTGCCCTGAGATCTGGCAGTTAGCGGTGAGAAAACGAGAGCGAAGCAGGCTGCAGAAGCCGAATCCGGCCAGGCCCAGCTCACCACTGTCCGTTTGTCAAATACTCGTGAATCGACTTCGCCGCGCGCCGGCCTGCGCCCATGGCGAGAATCACCGTGGCCGCTCCCGTCACGATGTCACCACCGGCGAAGACACCCGGCCGCGTAGTGCGCTGGGTTTCGGAATTCGCCTGGATGTAACCGCGTTTGTCCGTACCCAAGCCCGGCGTGGTGCTCTGCACGATGGGATTCGCCGTGGTCCCGATCGCCATGACCGCGACTGACAACGGCAGATCAAATTCAGAACCTTTGATCGGCACCGGCCGCCTGCGGCCTGAGGCATCGGGCTCGCCCAGTTCCATGCGCACGCAGCGCGCCGCCGTCAGCCAGCCCTTACCATCGGAGAGAAATTCTACGGGCGCGGTCAGCATCTGGAAATCGATGCCCTCTTGCCGTGCGTGATGAACTTCCTCCGCCCGTGCCGGCATCTCCGCGTCGCTACGGCGGTAAATCACATATGCTTTGCGCGCTCCCAGCCGCAATGCGGAGCGGATTGCGTCCAGCGCCGTATTGCCGCCGCCGATCACCGCGACATCTTTTCCATGCAGATCAAGCATAGGCTCGTCATAGGTCGGGAACTTGTAGGCCTTCATCAGGTTGATGCGCGTCAGAAATTCGTTGGCCGAGTAGACCCCGTTGAGATGTTCTCCCGGAATCCCCATGAACTGCGGCAGCCCGGCGCCCGTCCCGATGTAAACCGCGTCGAAGCCTTCCTCCTGCATGAGTTCGTCGATCGTGACCGTGCGCCCGACGACCACGTCCGTCTCAAACTCCACGCCCATCTCCCGCATGTAGTCGAGTTGCTCGCGAATGATCTGCTTGGGCAGACGGAATTCGGGAATGCCATAGACCAACACTCCACCCAATTCGTGCAGCGCTTCAAACACTCGCACTTTGTGGCCCTTCTGAATCAGGTCTCCGGCCACGGTAAGTCCCGACGGCCCGCTGCCCACGACAGCAACTTTCTTTCCGGTCGGCGTCACCTCTGGGATGACATGCGTACCCATGCGCTGCTCGTAGTCTGCGACAAAGCGCTCCAGATAGCCGATGCCGAGCGGCTTCACTTTCTTCGACAGCAGACACTTGCCCTCGCAGTGATCTTCCTGCGGACAGACGCGTCCGGTAATCGCAGGAAGTACGTTGTCCTCGCGAATCTTCGCCGCCGCGCCCAGAAAGTCGCCGGCCACGATCAGTTCCACGAACTCCTTCACCTTCACTCCGACGGGGCAATTGTCGGTGCAGGTCGGCTTGGCGCACTCCAGGCAGCGCAGCGCTTCCTGCCGTGCCAGTTCGGGGCTGTAGCCGAGATTGACTTCGTTGAAATTCTTGTTGCGCTCGTCCGCAGGCTGCTCGATCATGGCCTGCCGCGGGACCTTGATGCGTTCCTTCATCGGCAACGGGTTGAGGGACTTCTTCACAGTCGTGCTCACGGCTTGCTCCCCTGCGCAATTGCGCACGGCTCCTGAATTTCGCCAGCGTCTTTCTCTGCCATCGCGCGCTGGAATTCCGCCATCGAACGCTGTTCGGCGTCGCGATACATTCCGTTGCGCTGCACCAGCACTTCAAAATTCACTTTGTGGGCATCGAACTCGGGTCCGTCCACGCAGGCGAATTCGCTCTTGCCGTCGATCAGCACGCGACAGCCGCCGCACATTCCCGTGCCATCAATCATGATCGGATTCAGGCTCACCACCGTGCGGATGTTTTCCTTGCGCGTGAGCTCCGCGACTGCCCGCATCATCACGATCGGTCCGATGGCCAGTACCAGGTCGATGCGCGTGCCGTTCTGAATAAGCTGCCGCAGTTTGTCGGTGACGAAGCCCTTGTCGGCGTAGCTGCCATCGTCGGTGGTGATCATCACCGCATCGCTGACCGCCCGCAATTCCTGCTCCAGAATCACCAGTTCCTTGGTGCGCGCTCCGACGATCGAAATTACGCGGTTGCCGGCTTGCTTAAAGGCCGCCGCCGAAGGATAGGCCATGGCTGTGCCGACCCCGCCGCCCACCACAACGACAGTTCCGAATTTCTCGATGTCGGATGGCTTTCCCAGCGGCCCCACCACGTCGAGAATGTGGTCGCCGGTATTCAGCGAATTCAGCAGATTGGTGGTTTTCCCCGCCGACTGCACCACGATGCTGATGGTGCCGCGCTCCGGGTCGGAGTTCTCGATGGTCACCGGAATCCGCTCGCCTTCCTCGTAAATTCGCAGAATTACAAACTGCCCGGGTTTCTGCTTCCGGGCAATGCGGGGAGCTTCCAGGACGAACCGCTTGATTCCAGGGGCGATAAATTGGGCGTGAATGATGTTGAACACGTTCGCTCCGCTATCGAATGACTCATCGATTGTGGGGGGAGGCGTGTGGGAGTGGCAGTGATCAAGATCACAGGCCCTTGTGAGCAGGGTCGCAGGTTACTTCCGGGTTGCCCGTAAACCGGAAGACTGTACGGCCAGCAGCGCTCATTTCGATCCGCCGTAACGCTCAACCAGCCTCGCCGCCGCCAGTTTCGGCCCATCCCATTGTGCGACGACTTTCGCAAAGGCGGCAGCCTTGCATTTGGCGCTTTCGTCGTTCAACAGTTCAGCAATCGCCTCTTGAACCTTTCGGGACGGATTACGTGATTTTCCCACGCGTATTGCGAAGCCTAACCGTTCCAGACATGCCAGGTTTGCAACCTGTTCCATCTGCATCCCGACGCCGACAACAGGTTTGCCTGCTAGCGCGGCAGTCATGACCGTACCGATTCCGCCATGAATCACCGAGAGATCTGTCATTTTGTTGACCTGGACCGCCGGAACCCAATCGGTGACCAGAACATTCGACGGGATGTGTACGTTCGGAACCTGGGAAAGTTGGAATTTCACTGGAGCGATCACCCGGTACGGCCTACCCGCGAAACTCTCGATGATTCTCGCCACGATCTCGCGTGTGCCCGAGCTTCCCATGGCAAAGTAGATGAGCGGTTTGTCCCTTGGAATGTTCCTGACTTCTTCGGGCATCGGAAATTCCTCTTGGGGAATCAGAGGGCCCGTGAAGAAATGATTGGGCGGCAGTTTGACACCGGAGAATTCGGGAGGCTCCGCGACGAGGGTAATGTCGCCGCGCCAGTAATCGAAGATCGATTGGTATCCTGGAACGCCGAAGTGTTTGGCGGCATGGTTCACAGAATCCAAAATGCCGTGCCTGATCCAGAAGTTGATAAACGCCAGAATGCAACGGTCGGCAACGGCCTTGATGGCGGCAGGCCGCACGTGGTCCGTCATGCCCGCGCCGTGCTCAAAGAAATCGGGGAGCCAAGTGGACTGCACGACCCAAACGAGCGGAATCTTGAGCACGCGGCAGGTGACCGGAATCGATGGGTACGAACCGGTAACGACGGCAACCGGCGCGAGCCGCTTGAGGACGGCGACTTCGTTCTCGACGCGCTGAATCATCTCCGCATCGGTGAACCCCGGCGTGAACTTCTCTCCGCGGTCCACTTTCGCGATGTGCTCGATCTTGTCCGGCGTCAGGCGCGGCTCCATCCGAGTTAGGGGAAAGCCGTGCTTCACGATCAACGGCTCGAAGTCGCCCCCATCGGAGATGAAGTGGCTTTGAAACAGTGTGCTGGCCACTTCGTCGCGCGCAACTCCCAAGGCGATCTCCAGCATGCGGCTCGTCTCCGCCAGGTTGAAGGCGCAAGGAGCGAACAGAACCGTCCTGGACGGGTTTGTTCTGCTGTCGCTTACATCAGCCATTGGAATGCTCGCTTTACGAAAGCCTTTGCGTTTGTCTCGATGCACACGCCGTGAGCGATGATCAGCTTGTCGAAATCCCAGGAAAGCAGCTTCTCGAGTGATTCCCGCGCGAGGTCTCGATGAATGAAGGAGAGCCTGATGTCTAGCCCAACGCCCCCATGCGGAGATACCACACCCTCCAGTTTGAACACGGCATTGCGAAAGGGCCTGCCTTTGACCATGGGATGAATCTGGATCAGATCATCTAGAATGACCGTGCGCGCCTGTCTGTGAAAGAAAAGCACTTCTTCGATGAGGGGATTGCCCTTGAAGGCAAGCTGGTCGAAATCGTTCTTCCAAGCTTGAGGCGGTTCGTCTCCCAAAATACCGGCGAAGGGCAGGGTCCCGTTCTTTAGCGTAAACGGAGTGGCGCGTGATGCCCACAGCTGTGCGTCGGGAAACAGCGTGTGCCAAGCAGTCAGCCTCCAGACATGCCTTGGCGTCGCTGCGAGAAGGTATCTCACAGGCCCAAGTTCCGTGATGCGTTTGAGCATGTCGAACGACACTGAGACGGGAGAATTTATCCAGACTGCACCATCAGAGAGCTTTGCGACGGCCATGCGGGTCGTAAACATGAAACCCATATCGCGGACGTTCGGCCCTTCCACGACCCAAAGATCATTAGCAAATTGCTCCCATTCCGCCATGAGGTGTGCCTTTTGGAGAATACCAAACGGGTAGGCGAATTCCTCGCGGCCAAGAAGCGCTCTGAAGCAGCAAATGAGCCCTGATTGTATGGTCGGCAACCCTTACCTTACCGGATTACAGAAGGATTGCCCGTCAACCGGACGCGAAAGCCTCCTAAGTGCGCACGGTCAGGACCGGGCAGGTGGCATGCGTCACGACCCGGTGCACGGTCGACCACGGCAGGCGCGTTGTACCATCGGCGGGATGCGCTCCCAGCACGATCAGGTCGGCTTCGCGTTCCGCCGCCGTGTTCACGATGCACTCCCAGGCGGAGCCGAACTCCATCACGATTTCCGGGGCATACGCCAGCGCCGCATTTTTCGGCACCACTGCCTGCAACTGCTGGACTCCATCTTCAATCGGCCCCGGCTTGGTCTCCAGGTTCGAGTAGTTCTCAATGACGTGCATCAGCGTCAGCCGCGCCCCAAATTCCTCCGCCAGTCCAATCGCGAGCGGCGCCACCAACATTGAGGCGAGAGTAAAGTTCGTGGCATAGACAATGTGTTGCAGTTCCAGTTCAACCGGCGCCAGTTCTTTGCCCTTGCCGTGAAATTCCGTCAATTTAGCCGGCCCGCGAACCCCGGGTCCAACCGTCAGAACCGGGCAGGGCGCGTGCCGCAGAATGTCCTCGGCCACTGAACCCAACAGCAGCTTGCCCAATCCCGAGCGGCCGTGGGTTCCCACTACCATCAGATCGATCCCATTGTCTGCGACAATACCGCTCAGGTTTGACCAAACCTGACCGTGCCGCACATAGCTCCGGCTGGGAATTGTCCCCAATCGATTTATAATCTGCTGGATTTTCTGCTGCGCCTCGGTATGCGCATCCTCGTAGATCGTGCCCACACTGACGTAGTCCACGCCACCGGTCATCAGGAGCAGATTCGCGTCCGAAAGGACGTGCGCGACGTGCAACGTACTGCCGAAGCGCCGGCAGATCGCAGCCGCATAGCAAAGCGCCAACTCCGACGTAGCCGAGAAGTCGGTGGCATACAGCACATTCTTCAGTTTTAGGGAGATCGCGGCGGGATTATTCCGGGTTTCGGGCGCGATTTCCTTGAGTTCAACGGCTCTCATGCGACACCTCCGCACCCAGTTTCAGGGTCGCACTGGCCGCTGATTTCAGCGATGCCCAGTATCACTTTTCCATGTGATTCCAGTCACGACGTCGCCGAGCAGGGTTTTCCTCTGGGATTGGAATGGATGGGTCCAACCATTACCTTGGAATTGAAATTCGGGCTATGCGAAGCCATCGGGCTGGCTCACCGGCCCAAGGTTCCCCTGGTGATCCACCACGCTGCGTCCGGCGGAGAGCGCCCGCAGATCCACTTCGAGAAGTGTAGGATTCTTCACCTTTGCTTTCAGCAGCCGCACCGCTGTGTCCGGCTCCAGGCACAGGGTTTCCTCCAGCATGGCACCCATCATCACGATGTTAGCGGCCTTCGTCGCGCCCAGATTATCGGCGATCTCCGACGCCGGAACGCAGCACACTTGCGCGTCTGGAGCGGTGAAGTCGGCGGGAAGCGCATGGCCGTTGTAAAGGATCAGTCCGCTGGGAGGCACTTGCGCAGCGAACTTCCGCAGGGAGATTTCATTCATCGCGATCAGCACATCCGGCTTCGAGGTCAGCGGCGACCCAATGCGCTCTTTCGCGAGCGACACGTAACAGTGCGCACTACCCGAGCGCATTTCCGGCCCGTAGGAAGGCAGCCAGCTTACTTCGAGTCCTTCCTGGGTGCCCATCTCAGCCAGTAGTTGGCCGAGCAGCAATACGCCTTGTCCTCCAAAGCCGGCGACGTTGATGGTGAGCCCCTTGAACGGCCGCGAGGGCTTGCTCTCGGGCCCTCGCACGCTCGTTTCCCGGTTGATTCCCAGAACGTCAGCGACCGGCCGCTGTGCGGGCGGATTGCCCTGCGGCAACGGCTCTTTACGATCGCGAAATACCGAAAGCGGGAACTCCGGAACCATCTTCTCCAGCACCCAATTTCGAGCTACCAGCGGATCCTTGCCCCAGATGGTGGGACATGGAGAGAGAATCTCGACAAAAGAGAAGCCGGCTCCGTCGCGCTGCATCTCCAGTGCTTTGCGTACGGCGCGCCGCGCCCGCATGATGTTCTTGTTGTCGCACAGCGCCACCCGCTCGATATATGCCGGGGCTTGCAAGGTTGCCAGCAGTTCAGCCATGTGCACCGGGAAACCTTCGTTGCCCGGACGCCGCCCGAAGGGCGAAGTCGTACTTTTTTCTCCGACCAGCGTGGTCGGCGCCATCTGCCCGCCCGTCATGCCATAAATGCCGTTGTTGATGAAGAAGACGGTGATCTTTTCGCCGCGGTTCGCGGCATGGACAATTTCCGCAGTCCCGATAGCGGCCAAGTCTCCATCGCCCTGGTATGAGATGACGATCTTCTCCGGACACGCCCGCTTGATCCCGGTTGCCGCCGCCGGAGCGCGGCCATGCGCCACTTGCACGTTCCCTACATCGAAATAGTAATAAGCGAAGACCGAGCATCCCACCGGGCTCACGAAAATCGTGCGATCCTGCAACCCCAGATCCTGCAAAGCTTCCGCAATTAGTTTGTGGGCCACACCGTGGCCGCAACCAGGACAATAGTGCGTCTGGTGCTTGAGATCGGACTTGCGGTCGTAGAGGTCATAGAACACGGGGGACTTGGAGTGAACCTCAACGTAGTCTTCGGACTTCCCCGCTTCGACTTCCACTTCGACTTTGACGTCAGTCGGCATTCTTGTGCCTCCCAGAGAAAAATCTAGTCACCGAGCGCGAAAACCTCCGTCCGCGAAGCAATGCGCGCTTCCACCTGCTCGCGCAACTCTTCCACGGAAGGAACATTGCCGCCCATGCGCCCGTAAAAATCAACCCGCTTCTTTCCATTGAGCGTCAGCCGGACATCTTCCAGCATCTGGCCATTGCTTAACTCCACCACCAGGACACTCGCGGCCTTCGCTGCCGCCTTGGCCAAGGCTTTCGCTGGAAACGGCCACAGCGTGATGGGACGGAACAGTCCCACGGGCAATCCATCGGCCCGCGCTTTTTCCACCATCGACCGCAGCACTCGCGAAACAATGCCGTAGCCCACTACCAGAATCTCGGCGCCTTCCGTGCAATATTGCTCGCACCGCGGCTCGCTGTTTTGCGCGCGGATATACTTCGCTTCCAACCGGCGGTTGTGCTCTTCCAGGTCGTCCGGCTCAAGGTAGATCGAGCTGATCAGGTTGGCGCGAGTCTCCGGCGTTCCCTGCACCGCCCAAAGTTTTGTGGGAGGCTTGACCTCGCGGTATTCAAGATCAAGCGGCTCCATCATTTGTCCGATAAAACCATCGGCCAGCACAACCGCAGGATTGCGGTATTTGTCGGCGAGATCAAAAGCCAGCATGGTCAACTCGGCCATTTCCTGCACCGACGCCGGCGCCAGCACCAGGTTGCGGTAGTTGCCGTGGCCCCCGCCTTTCACCGTGGCAAAATAGTCGCTCTGCTCGGGAGCGATATTGCCCAGGCCGGGCCCGCCGCGCATTACATCGACCACCACACAAGGCAGTTCCGCTCCCGCCAGATAGGACATCCCCTCCTGCATCAGGCTGAGGCCGGGGCCGGAGGATGCGGTCATGACACGAATCCCCGCCGCAGCCGCCCCGTACACCATATTGATCGATGCAACCTCACTCTCGGCCTGCACAAAAGTTCCGCCCACCTGCGGCAGGTAGAGCGCCGCCGCTTCTGCGATCTCGCTGGCGGGAGTTATGGGATAGCCGAAATAGGCACTGCAGCCGGCCAGGATCGCGCCTTTCACCACCGCAACGTTGCCCTTACAGAGTTGCCGCATAAATGATGCTCCTCCACCTTCTCACTCACACGCCCATCTTCGCCGCTGCCTCCGCCACCCAGCCTCCGGGCGGCATCTTGCACACCTCCACTTTCGGCTCCGTGGTTTGAGGAACCGAAATGGCGCGCCCGATCAGGCACAGACCCTTGGTCCGGCGAAGCAATCCCATGCCCTCTTCCAGTTCCTCTTCCGACTGCACAGTGAGCCGGGGCCGAAGGAAGATTTCGTTGAAGCTGCAGCCCAATCCCTCCTTGCGCACCGTGCCTTCGACTTCCACCTCCAGGTCCGTGTAGGCGAACCTGGCATTGCGCGCCACCGCTTCGAATGTGGTCGTGAAGCAGGCAGCGAGCGCGCACAACAGGAACTGCTCGGGGGTCCAGCGGCCCTCCAGTCCTCCGAGCTCCACGGCCTCGGAGAAATGAATCGCGTTAGGAGCCGACTCGCACTTTGCCAGCCCGGTTCGGCCTGACGTCCACCAAGCCGATACCCGGTACGCATGTTCGGCAGCCATAAAGTTCACTCCACCTTCTTTTATCCAGCTAACGTAAAAATCACCGTGATCGTGGTTTCCACCTCGACCGGTTGCCCGTTCAACAGGTACGGCCGGTAGCGCCACTGTCTGACCGCTTCAATGGCGGCCGGTACCAGCATCGGGTGTCCACTCACCAACTGCAGATCCTGAATGTTGCCCTGTTTGTCGATAATCGCCTTAAGCAGAACATCCCCCTGAATCCGGGCCGACCTGGCCAGCGCCGGATACGGTGGTTGTACCTTGCGGATCAGCAGACCCTGCGTTACTCCTTGAGAAACACGCACCCGCTGCGGCACCACCGGTTGCAACTTGGGAACAAACGCCAGATTGGAAGTAGCGTTGACGATGCCTCCAATCACTCCTCCAAGCTGTCCGCCCGGGATCCCGCCCGGTACACCACCCACCACGCCACCCCCGGAGGGCATCGGCGGCGGTGCTTCTTCTTCCTTAATCATCTGAATCTTCTCGGGAATCTTGGTTGGCGTACGCAGCTGCCCTGTCGACATCAAGTCGGTTTGAATCTGCTTCATGACCCGGGCCACTTGCTGCTCCGCCGGTGGGGGCGGAGGCGGCGGTGGGGGCGCCACCAGAAAAGTCAATAATTGCGACTTCGGCAGTTGCTCGGTAAAGTACAGCGGGATAAGCAGCAGCACCCCCAACATCAGGCACTGCAAAAGGAACGACACCAGGGTCGCGAACGTCTGCCGGCCCTTTTGCCCTTCATACCGCAGCAGGCTGTCTGCAAACATCGGCCGGACCTGCACCGGAGCCGTCATCAGCCGCTCCAGGGAGGACACCGGCGCCGCCCGACCACTCACCCGCGGGCTTTCTTTGACTTCCGGCTCCCGAATTTCGATTGTGCCCTTCATGGCTATTCTCCCTCTCACGCCCTCAGCGGTACGACCTCCGTTCCGTGCAATTCCATCTTCGTCCGCCTGCGACAGTTGGCAAATGCCCTTCATCACAGCGATTTGTGCCCGGAGTCACGTTGCCCCTAAACCGTCGCCACACATTCCGCTCCGCGAGCAGCCACCACCGCTTTAGGCGGCGCCAGCCGGTACACCGTGATCGCGCCCGGCTCCGGACAGCAGTAAAAGCAAATCCCGCAGCCCGTGCATTCGCTTCCTGTATAGTGCGCCGGATGCACGCCGTAGGAATTCAACTCGGCCGTAAGCTCCAGGCATTTTGGCGGACACGATTCCACGCACAGCCCGCAGCCCTTGCACTCTTCCCCACTGATTGTGACCTTGCCTCTTGCCTGCCCTGCCATAGGACTCACCTCGATGGAGCAAGTTCGGCCTCTTCTGGCCGCTGCAACCATTTCGTCGTCTTGCAATATTCGTAAAGCTCTTCGCGGAACCTCGGATGCGCGATCTCAATGAGTGCCTTCGCCCGCTCCCGGATGGACTTGCCGTGGAGATAAGCGACTCCGTATTCCGTCACCACATAGCGAACCAGTCCGCGGGACGTCACCACTCCCGCTCCCGGGCTCAGCATGGGCACGATTCGGGAGATGGTCCCACCCTTGGCGGTCGACGAAAGCGCAATGATCGGCTTCCCGCCCTTGGAGTAGGCAGCGCCCCGCAAAAAGTCCACCTGGCCGCCGATCCCGCTGTAGAACTGGTTGCCGATCGAATCCGAGCAGACCTGGCCAGTCATGTCGATCTGCAATGCGGAATTGATGGCGACCATATTGTCATTGCGCGCGATTGAGGCGGGATGGTTGGTGTAGGCAGTGGGATGGAACTCGAAGATGGGGTTGTTGTCCACAAACTGAAACATCTTCTTCGTGCCGATCACAAACCCCACGATGATCTTGCGGGGCTTGAACGTCTTGCGCGCCCCCGTGATGACTCCCGCTTCAATGAGCGGAATTACTCCATCCGACACCAATTCGCTGTGCACTCCCAGGTCTTTGCGATCCATCAAGAAGGGAAGCACCGCGTCGGGAATCCCACCGATTCCCGTCTGCAATACAGCTCCGTCCTCGACCAATCCCGCCACATTCTTGGCAATGGCGATGTGGACATCGCTGACTTTTGCTATCTTGTGCTCGCAAAGGGGACGCGACGACTGCACAATCGCGTCCAATTCGCCGACTTGAATGAAACTGTCGCCAAAGGTGCGCGGCATCTGGTCATTGATCTGGGCGATCACGTACTTCGCGCACTTGGCCGCGGTGAGAGACGTATCCACACCCACTCCAAAACTGCAAAATCCGTGGGAGTCTGGTGGGGAAAGCTCCAGCAGTGCCACGTCCAGCGGCATGGCTCCGCTTTCAAATAGTTCCTCAATCTCGGCCAGGTAGATCGGCGTGTAGTCGGCGCGCCCGTCGTTGATGGCGTCGCGCACATTGCCGCCAATGAACATCGCGTTGTGCCGGAAGTGCCCCGCCATCTCCGGCGCCGCGTACGGAGCGCAACCCATGGTCATCATGTGCACGATTTCCACGTCGTACACATAAGGTCCGCGCCGCATCAGTGCTTCCACCAGCGTCTCCGGCTCGGCACAGCCGGGCTGGATGTATACGCGCATCCCCGACTGCACGTGTTCTAACGCTTCATCCGCGGTGCACAACTTCCGCTTGTACTCGTTCTCCCACGACATTTTTTTCTGACCTCACGATTCCGTTCTTCTTACCTTGCTTCTTGCTCTGGCCGTTCGCTTCCATTTCCCGCTCGTAGCCCACAGCGGCTGCGTGCAGGGCCCGGTCGAAGAACTGGTCGAGCAATTGCAACAATTCCTGCTTGCCCAGGATCTCCACCGGACGGTCCGGATACGACTCATCCAGGATGAACTCCCAGAGGTTGTCTTTCGTCAAAATGATGGCCCAGACCACCTGGCTCAGCGGCACACCTTGCTGGGCTCGCCGGGCGCCAATCTCCTCGTAACGCTTTTCTACGTCGGCCGCATTCTTGTGCAGCAACCACTCCCCCAGATGCCGGTAGATTTCGTAAACCCAATCCTTCAACTGTTCTGGGGGAACCTTGCTGTAACTCGCGGTACGGTCGGACTGTTGCACCTTGCTGAGAAGTCCGCTGGCGAGAACGTCAGAGTGCTCCTCAATCAGGCGGACGAATCTGTACGTGATCATCATTGACCACCTCCCTTCCCACATTTCCTTCATTGTGATTTTCAATCCCAACGCCTCTGGCAGCCATGACCTGAGGCACGACTGTTAGTGACCGGGATCACGTCAGGGCAAACTTGGACCCAGCGTCGCCACCTAAATAATCTTGTTTTGATTCAATAACTTAGGGCGATTCGAGGCGGCTGGAAACGGCAGCTACCATAATCGTTGGCCTGCCTTATTACTTTGGTGCGCGCTCCGGCTTGATTAGCACGAGTGATTCGTTGCCTCTGCTTGTCTGGCGACGCGAACGAACTCGGCCGATTCCAGGCGGAAGCTCTAATTAAGTTGCAGATCACGCAGCGCTGTGACCCAGATCACTATAAAATGTGCGCATCCGGTGTACTTATATTTCCCTGAGCGCCGTCGAACGCGGCAGTATGATTTCGCACGGGGATGATTGGTGACTCTCGGTAGCGGTCGCGCGCGCCTCGCAAAAAGGAGCTGGCTATGAAGCGATCTCTGTTTCTGTGCTCGTTGGCGATTTCCGCGGCATTCTGGTCAGGGTGTCAAGGCAAAACGGAAAGTAACACATTCAAGATCGGCGTCATCACGTCTCTTACCGGCAGCAACGCTGCCTTTGGCCAGGCCCACAAAAACGGCTACACCATCGCTCTGGAAGAGATCAACGCGAAGGGCGGCCTGCTCGGCAAGAAAGTCGAACTCGACTACTACGACGACCAGAGCCGTCCCGACCAGGCCGTGCAGGGCGTCTCCAAACTCGTCGATCAGGACCACGTCTCCATCGTGCTCGGCGCCTACTCGTCGGAGAGCACGCGCGCCATCGTGCCCGTAGTAACTCAGAAACAGGTTCCGCTGATCGTTCCCACTGCAGTCGCCGACAACGTCATGGAGAGCAATTCGCCGTGGATCTTCCGCATCTGCGCCGGCTCGGGTTCGTTCGCCACGGCGACCCTCGACTTCCTGAAAAATAATGGCGACCCAAAGAAGCTCGCCATCGTATCGGAGAACACAAACTTCGGCCAGTCCAACAACAAGTCCATGACCGAAGCCGCCAAGGCCGCCGGCCTCGATCTGGTCGATAGCGAAAGCTACCAGGCCAGTTCGCCGGATTACAAATCGCTGCTCCAGCGCGTGAAGGGCAAGAATCCCGAGGTCATCTACTTCGCTTCTTATCTTCTGGACGCCGGCACCCTCATGCGCCAGTCCGAGCAGCTCAATCTGAATCCCAAGTACTACACCTCAGCGGGAACGGGTTTTGCCGCGGCGGAATTTCCTACGCAGGATAAGGGAGCGGGTAAGTATGCCGAGTACACCTTCTCGGTTTCGCAGTGGCTGCCCTCAGCCAAGTGGAAGGGTTCATCGGAATTCGATCAGAAATACTTCAAGCTCGCCGGCTCGCATCCTGCGTATCACGGAATGGAGGCCTACGCCGCACTTGTGGTAGCAGCGGCCGCCATTGAAAACGCCAAGTCCGATCAACCCCAGGCGATCCGCGATGCCCTCCACCAGGTCAACCTCGCGGAGACGCCGTTCGGCCCGGTAAAGTTCGACGCCCGCGGCCAGAACCAGCATCCCGTCCTCCTCACCCAGGTGCAGGGCGGTCAATACAAAGTGGTTTGGCCCCTAGATGCGGCCGAGACTAAGCCCGTCATTCCCGCGCCCGAGTGGTCAAAGCGACAATAATGATGTTGCGCTGTGCAGGGAACCGAAGTAAAGTCAGTCCGCGCCGCGTTCTGTCGGACGCTCTTGCCTGATCCCGAGCGGAGCAACTCCAGCTATGGTCAACTGGCTCTATGTCGCGCTGCAGGCAATCCTCAACGGTCTGTTGACCGGTGCGCTCTATGCGCTCATCGGCATGGGCATGGCCCTCATCTTCGGCGTGATGCGCATCGTGAACTTCGCGCACGGCGCCTTTCTGATGCTGGGCATGTACGCGACCTACGTGCTCTTTCAGGCCACCGGCATCAGCCCCTACTACCAGTTCCCGATCGCAGGCATCCTCTTGTTCTTCATCGGATATGCCACCTACATGGGTTTGCTGCGGCCCATCCGCGGGCAGGTGGATTTCATGGTGATCCTTCTGACTATGGGATTGGCGCTGATTCTGACCGATGGAGCGCAGTTGGTTTTCGGCGCCGACTACCACCAGATCAACATCCCGCTTCTTTCCAGGAACGTTCACTTCGGTCCACAGATCTCGCTCAATGCACCGTGGATGGTGTCGTTCGCCATCGCGCTGGTGCTGGCCCTAGCCCTCTATTGGGTCGTGACGCAAACCATGTTCGGACGCGCGGCCCGCGCCATCGCCCAGAACCCTTACGCCGCGCCTCTGATGGGAATCAACGTGAACCGGGTGCAGGCCGTTTCCTTCGGAATCGGCTCCGCCGCCGCGGGCATTGCCGGCGCACTGCTGCTTCCCGTCTTTTATCTTTTCCCGGAAGTCGGCAACCAGTTCAAGCTGAAGTCTTTCGTCATGGTGGTACTCGGAGGCATGGGCTCGATTCAAGGCGCGGCCATTGCCGGCTTGGTGCTGGGCGTAGTTGAGAGCCTGACCAGCCTTTATTGGGGTAACGAGTGGGCCCTTGCGGTCGACTTCGTCCTGTTCATCCTGGTGCTCTCCCTGAAACCCAGCGGAATCTTTGGGAGCGAGCGCGCATGAGAAAGTGGCAGATTCTCATCGCCGCCGTCTTCCTGTTTGCCGCGCTGTTCGTGCCCTTCGTGGTTTCCACCGACTACACCTTGCAAATTCTCTTCCGCGTCTTCCTCTTCGCTGCTCTGGGGCTGGCCTGGAACCTGGTCGGCGGATATGCCGGACAGTTGTCCCTGGGGCACGCCGCCTACTTCGGAGTGGGCGCCTACGGACTGGCGCTGTTCTCGAAGTTAGGAATTTCACCGTGGCCATCGGTCTTCCTGGGCGTAGTGCTGGCGATGATTTCCGCAGCCATGATCGGCCTGGTTTCATTTCGCCTGCGCGGTCCGTATTTCGCGCTCTGCACCATCGCCTTCGCGGAAGTATTGCGCCTGGTCGCCAAGAACCTGCCCAACGTCACCGGCGGCGATGTCGGGATCCAGGTGCCGCTGTTGTTCACCCATTCCACGATCCGGTCTTTCTACTACGCGGGAGTCCTGTTAACCGCCTTCGCCGTCGGACTTTCGGCCTGGATTGAGCGCTCCCGCTTCGGCTATTACTTGATGGCCATCCGGGAGGACCAGGACACTGCGCTCTCAGTCGGCGTGAACGCCACGTTCTGCAAACTCTGGGCATTGGTGATCAGCGCCGCGATTACTGGCCTCGGTGGCGCGCTCTACGCCAGCATGTTTCTTTTCATCGTCCCCGACCAGGTTCTCGCGATGGACATTTCCACCGAGATCGCCATCGTGGCCATGCTGGGCGGCGCGGGCTCATTGCTCGGCCCCTTGCTCGGTTCCGTGATTCTCGAGAGCGCCTCCGAGATCTTCAAGAACGTCTTCAAGGAAGCGAATCTGCTGATTTATGGCGTGCTGATTGTTGTGGTGGTACTGTTCATGCCCGAGGGTCTCGTAGGCGCGATCTCGCGGAAGCTGAGTCTCTTCAAGAAAGCGCCATCAGCGCCATTTGCGGCGCCCACGCCAGCAACCGCCGAAGAAGAGTCCGAACGAGTTGCGCTCAACAAATAGGGTTGAATATGTCGCTTCTGGAAGTCCAGCACGTCAGCAAACGGTTCAGCGGCCTGAAGGCGATCAACGACGTTTCATTTTCGGTGAAGCCGGGTGAGGTGACCTTTATTGTCGGTCCAAACGGCGCCGGCAAGACCACTCTATTCAATTTGATCACCAGTGTTTTTCATGCCGACAGCGGCAGCATCCTTTTCAACGGGCAAGACATCTCGCACCTGACCCCCAACGCCGCCGCGCGCATCGGCATAGGCCGCACCTTCCAGTTGGTCAAGCCGCTGCGCAACCTCACCGTGCTGGAAAATGTAATGCTGGGTGCATTCCTTCGCACCTCCAGCCCATCCAAAGCCGAGGCGGAAGCCGCCAAAGTGCTCCGGTTTCTGCAAATGGAAAAAGTTCTGCACCTGCCCGCGCGAGGCATGGGGCTGCCCATGCTGAAACGCCTCGAAATTGCCCGCGCTCTGGCCACACAGCCCAAGCTCATCCTGCTGGACGAAGTCGTTGCCGGACTGCCAACTTCCGAGGCGATTAAGCTGGCCATGCTTCTCAAGCGATTGCCGGAGTGGGGCATCTCCACCATCGGCGGCATCGAGCACGTCATGCAGGTGGTCATGCGGGTCGCCGACCGCGTCATCGTGCTCGATCACGGCACCCTGATCGCGGAAGGCGTGCCCCACGACGTGGTCCATCGCCCCGAAGTCATCGAAGCCTACCTGGGCAGCAAGTACAAGGAGATCGCCTCGTGAGCGCGGTCCTCCTCGCAATGGATGATGTGCGCGCCGGCTATGGCGACTTCCAGGCGCTGTTCAACATCACCCTCGAGATCAAGACCGGAGAGATTGTGACCCTGATCGGCGCCAACGGCGCCGGTAAGACCACGACCCTGCGCGTGATCTCGGGACTGCTGCGCAGCCAGCACGGCAAGTTGCAGTTTGAAGGACAGGACATCTCCAAGCTCCCACCCCATGAGATCGTGATCCGCGGCGTGAGTCACGTTCCCGAAGGCCGTCAGCTATTCCCTCACATGAGTGTTGAGGAGAACCTCGCGCTGGGCGCCTACATTTCGCGAGTACGCCCCAAACTCAAAGAGGCGATGGAGGAGCAGTTCGAGTTATTTCCCCGCCTGAAGGAGCGCCGCCGCCAACTGGCCGGCACGCTTTCCGGTGGCGAGCAGCAAATGGTCGCCATCGCGCGCGGACTCATGACTGCTCCCAAACTGCTTCTGCTCGACGAGCCGTCGCTCGGCCTCGCTCCCAAAATCGTCGAGGAAGTCTTTGCCAAGATACAGCAGATCGGCAAGTCCGGACTCACGGTGCTGATCGTCGAGCAGAACGTGGTAGACGGCCTCAGCATCTCCGATCGCGGCTACGTCGTCGAGAACGGTGGAATCACTTTGCAGGGAACTCCCAAAGAACTGCTCGGCAACGAGCAGATTCGCGAAGCGTACTTAGGCTTGTAGCTCGGCGGCCCCAATTCAAAGACTGGTAGTCCTTGCGTCAGCGAAATCGAACTCAACCGCGTGCTAGTGGACGAGTGGACCAACGTCGTGAAATGGCTGAATAATCTAGATTTGCTCAGGACAGCGGGGCTTGAAGCGATGATCTTGCACGCCTAAACACTGGCCCCTTACTACCAACGTTGTATAGAACCCCCAGCAAACAGTGCAAATGCCAAGGCTTCTCCAAAGCGTACCAACTGTACGTTCTGACCTGCCCCCAATTTTCGTTCACGTAAGAATACGACAACTTTCAGCTGCTCCATCTCCGGTTTGAGCCGGGATGGGGGAGCGCGAGGGGCAAGGGACGGCGTTTGAGTCCCTTGCCTCTCGCTCAGCTGTGTAGAAGCTCGCCGCCTGCGCCGCCGCAAATTCTTTCGGCGTGCGGTATCCCAGACTGCTGTGCGGACGCTCTTCGTTGTACTCCGTCCGCCACTCCGCGATCTTCCGCCGCGCGTCGAACAGGTTCTGAAACCAGCTCACCGTCAAACACTCATCTCGGAGCCGCCCGTGAAAACTTTCCACGCGCGCGTTCTGCGTTGGCTTGCCCGGCTGAATGTGCACTAACTCGATCTTTCGTTCCACACACCAGGCCAGAAAATGCCGACTCGTCAGTTCCGGCCCGTTGTCGCAGCGGATCGCCTGCGGCACTCCACGCTCGGCCACGATCGCTTCCAGCGCGCGTGTCACTCTCCGGCTGGCAAAACTCGTATCTACTTCCAAAGCCAAACACTCCCGCGTATACGCATCCACCACACTCAGCACCCGGATCGCCCGTCCGCACTCCACCGCATCGTGTACAAAATCCAACGCCCACTCCTGGTTGGCCGAGGTCCGCGCCACCAGCGGCTTTCCCTCGCGCACGCAATGCTTCCGTTTCTTCCGCCGAATCATCAGTCCGGCCTCCCGATACACCCGATGCACCCGCTTATGGTTCACATGGTCACCCGAACGGCCCAACAACACATGCAGCCGCCGATACCCAAAGCGCGGCTTCTTTCGCGCCAACTCCACCAGCCGCGTCCGCAGCGGCTCATCGGTTCGCTGCGACCGGTAGCAGTAACTCGCTACCGCCATCCCCATCAGCCCGCAAACCCGGCGCTGGCTCGCTGCGTACTTGCCCCGCAGCCAGTCCGCGTCCGCCCGCTGGTCTACGAGCTCCATCCGTTTTTTGCGATCAGCGCCTTCAGCATCTCTTTGTCCAGGCTCAGATCCACCACCAGCTTTTTCAACTTCGTGTTCTCATCCCGCAACTGCTTCGCTTCCTGCGCCTCGCTCACATCCATCCCACCGTACTTCGCCTTCCAGGCGTAGATCGTATGCTTCGACACTCCCACTTCTCTGGCCACGTCTTCTGCCTTGCGCCCTGCTTCCAGTTGTTTGAGCGCTCCAATCATCTGCGCCTCGGTGTGCCTGCTCTTTGACATGCCTCTTCCCCTTTCCTTCGTCCGAAATCATACTCGGACTTGTTCGGAAAACGGGGAGCAGGTCACCAGAAATCGCCACCTGCTCCCGTTGAATTGTTACAGTAGAGCACTGAAGTGTCTTTTCAGGGGGATTTCTGATTGCCGGAATCCACGCTCAACTCGTAACATTTGACCATGTATAGCACCAAACCGCTTGTTGAGTGAGAGCAGATGTAATTGCTTGCTTCAACTCGGCAAGGACGTAAACGCACAGCACAAAAGATCGTGGCTGTGGGGCCAGCACGTCCTGACCCGAAGGCGCGGCATGTTACGACCGAGATGTGTAGGGCCATTCTTCAGCGACCCAGTCTTACCGACCAAGAAGCTGAAGGGTTGCTTGACCATCTGTACTTGGTTGCTGACGTGGTCGTTGATGCCTTCAGAGAGCAGCGAGGCCGTACTGGAAAGAAGGCACAGTACGACCCTTTGGCGGAACTCGGTAACGAGTCGCTCGCATCCGTCATTCATGCTGCTTGAGTGAGCACTTGCAGGGGACACGTTACTTCGCAGTGACGTGTCCCTCTGTCTCTTTCATATGACGAATACAAGACCGCTTCAGGCTGTGCCACAAAGTCCCGAAGGCGTTTATATCTACGTCCGGGTTTCCACGGGAAGACAGGTGCTCGGTACGGGGCTGGAAACGCAGGAGAGGGACTGCCGCGCCTACGCGCAGAATCAAGGCTGGGTTGTTCTTCGTGTATTCCGCGAAGAAGGTGAATCTGCCAAAACCGCGAAGCGCACGCAGCTACAGGAAATGCTCCGCGAAGCCCAAACTGCAAACCCGCGCCCTAGCTATGTGCTCATTCACGCGCTGGACAGGTTCGCCCGGAATGGCATCGACCACGATGCTCTGCGGGAGCAGTTGCTAAAGCTCCACATCAAACTTCGGTGCGTACTTACACCGCTTGGCGAGACCCCATATGATCGCTACATCGAACGCGTTCTCTCAGGGTTGCCACAGCTTGACAACGAACTCCGTGGGGAGCGCAGCTTGGCGGGAATGAAGATGCGCGTTGAGCAGGGCAAGTGGACGTTCAAGGCTCCGCTCGGCTATGTAAACGACCGCGACGAGCAAGGTAACAAAACTCTGCTGCACGACCCAAAGCGTGCAGACCTTGTAGCAGAAGCGTTTGAGCTGTACGCGACAGGACTTTACACAAAGGAACAGGTTAGGGAACGGATGAATGCGAAGGGGCTGCGGACGCAAAAGGACAAGCCCGTGGGTCACGAACGCTTCGACAAGATGCTGCGGAACCCTCTTTATGCTGGAGTTCTGGACGTAGAGAAATGGGGAATGTCGGTCAAGGGGAACTTTGAGCCGATTGTCTCGATGGAGACGTTTCAGTCTGTGCAGGACGTACTGCAAGGGCGACGCAGGACGGTGACCCCGCGCCAGCGGAATCGCGCCGAGTTTCCACTCCGCAACTTCGTCGCCTGTGGACATTGCCACAAGCCCCTGACCGGAAGCCCGTCAAGGGGCAAGATGGGCGTGAGATATGACTATTATCGTTGTCAGAATCGCTCCTGTCCCTCCAAGCCCAAGACGAATGCCCGTGCGGAAGTGATGAATGAGCGTTTTGTGCAGTTCCTGCGGGAACAGCAGCCCGACTCCGCGTATCTGCGGCTGTTCCACAAGGTGGTCTTCGACGTGTGGCAGTCGAAGCAAAGCGACGCTGTCGCCCTCACGCGGACCTTTGAGAGGCAGATTGCGGAACTCAGGGAACGCAAACACAAGCTGCTGGAAGCGATGGTGTACCAACAAACTCTGACCCGAGCGGAATATGACGAAATGCGCGCACCGCTGGATGAAGACCTGTCCACGGCAGGGGCCAATCTCATGCAAGCGCAGGTCGCTGAGGTGAGCGTGGAGAAGGTGCTTGAGTTCGCGGAAGACCTGCTTCTGAACGTCGCAAGCGTGTGGGAGCGTTGCTCCCTTGACCAAAAGCAAAGACTCCAGCAGGTGTTATTTCCCGCTGGAGTCGAATACGCTGACGGCGTTTATCGAACTCAGCAAACCAGCTTTCTATTCAAGGGCTTGCCGAGCGAAACAGCCCTCAGTGAGATATTTGGTAGCGCTACCGGGAATCGAACCCGGGTTTGAAGATTGAGAATCTTCCGTCCTAACCCCTAGACGATAGCGCCATCCGAGAGCTTCGATTATAACAAACCAAATTCACCACGAAGGACACTAAGCCGCGCGAGGAAACCCTCGGGATTCCACACCTTTGCCTACCTGTATTCATTTTTGCACTCATTAAGAATTGATGAATTCATGTCACTTTGCAGGTTTCCACAGCCCTCGCGGGTTTATACTAATGCCAACACTCACACTCATAAGGGGTTCATGCTCTCTTAAATGTCGCGGTCGAAGTGTAAGTGGTTCGTTGAACAACTCAATTCATTCCTAACCAGGTATCTGTAAAGGAGTACCGAATATGGCAAGGTCGAAGTCTACCTCAGGCAGCAAGGCGAATCGCACCAACAATCAAACCGAAACCGGCAATCCGGCCACCCTCCCCGATGTGAAGGCAGTCGTGGCGGAAGCGGCACCCGGCGAAATCACGCCAGAAGCGAAAGTCGCTCCTGCCACCAGGAAGTTCGAGGTCCGGAAGACGGAGCCTCGCAAGAATGTGGTTCCGATCAACCTGGAAGACGAAATCCGGCGCCGCGCCTACGAACTCTACCAGCAGCGCGGATCGGGCTCCGGAAGCGAGGCCGAAGATTGGCTCACTGCGGAGCGGGAAGTGCGGCAGCGCTACCAGCAACAGCAGCAGAGCGCCTAGCGGCATCCTAACCTCTTCGAGACTGCCCGGCGGCCGCACTCCGGCCGCCGGCCGCAGGCTTGTGCAGTTGGCGTACCGGCATCGCGCCGCCCAGCGGTTGCCTCGCGGGTGTATTTCTGAAAAAATAGGGCGGGGTTCCTCCACATGGCGGAAATTGGTAGTTTTGCGCTGCTGCTCGCTTTGGCGCTGAGCCTTTACTCGTTCCTTGCCGGGATCATCGCGCTGGTCGAGGGAGAGGGTTCGGAGCGCATCGGCGAGACCGCCCGCCGCGCCGGCATCGCCACCTTCGCCGCCGTCCTACTCGCTTCCGTAGTGCTCGTCATCTGCGCCTTCCGCGACGACTTCTCTATCGCCTACATCTTTCACCACAGCAACCGCGATCTGCCCGGTCCTTATAAGTTCGCCGTGCTGTGGTCCGGCCAGGAAGGCTCGCTGCTCTTCTGGTCTCTGCTGCTCGCCGCCTACGGATTCGTCCTTCGCCTGCGCTACAAGACCGACCCACGCCTGTTTGCCTACGCCGGCGTGGTTCTGTCGGGCGTGCAGATTTTCTTTCTCTTGTTGCTCAATTTCGCGGCGCATCCCTTCGCCATCATGCAGGGCAACATTCCCGCCGATGGCAACGGCCTGAATCCTCTGCTGCAGTATCCCGAGATGGTGATCCACCCGCCCATGCTTTATCTCGGCTATGTCGGGTTCACGGTGCCGTTTGCTTTCGCACTGGGCGCGCTGATCATGAAGTATCCCGGCGAGAAGTGGATTCACATCACCCGCCGCTGGACCATGGTCACCTGGGCTTTCCTCACCTGCGGCGTCTTTCTCGGTGCGCACTGGGCCTACTCGGTGCTGGGCTGGGGCGGCTACTGGGGATGGGACCCCGTCGAGAACGCCTCGCTCATGCCCTGGCTCACCGGCACGGCCTTTCTGCACTCGGTGATGATGCAGGAAAAGCGCGGCATGTTGAAGATGTGGAACATGTGGCTGGTCTTCGCCACGTTCTGGCTGGCGATCCTGGGAACGTTCCTGACCCGCAGCGGAATCATCAGTTCCGTGCACGCCTTCGCGCAATCTTCCATCGGCGAATGGTTCGGCTGGTTCCTGCTGCTCACGTTGGCCGTATTCGTCTTTTTCTTCTTCAAGAACAAGTCTCACCTGCGCAGTGAGCACAAGCTCGAATCGCTGGTCTCGCGCGAGTCCAGCTTCCTGTTCAACAACCTTCTATTTGTTCTCCTCTGCTTCACCGTACTCTGGGGAACCTGGTTTCCGAAAATCTCGGAACTCGTGCAAGGTAATAAGGTGACGGTTGGGGCGCCGTTCTACAACCGCGTCGCCATCCCGGTAGCGTTACTCCTCCTGATCCTCACCGCTGTCGGCCCGCTGCTGGCTTGGCGCAAGACTTCGCTCGAAAGCCTGAAGCGCAACTTCCTGTGGCCCACTATCGGTGCCCTCGCGGTCGCGGTCTTCCTGATGATTACGCCGCAGAGTTGGGGCTCGGCCTTCGGTCTCAAGCCCTGGGTGGATATCTCCTACTTCTATTCGCTAATGGCTATCGCGCTCTCGGTGCTGGTGACCCTCACCGTCGCCGCCGAGTTCTACCGCGGCGGCCGCGTCATCTCCAAGCACACCGGCCAGGGGATGTTCGCCTCGATGGTGCAACTGACCCACCGCAATACGCGCCGCTACGGAGGCTACATCGTCCACTTCGGCGTGGTGGTGGTGATCATCGGCTTCGCCGGTGCCGCTTTTAATCTCGACAAAGAGCAGGAGATGGGATACGGCGACAAGATGACCCTCGGTCCCTACACCCTCATCTGCCGCTCCTACACCGACGATGACGCGCCCAACTATGCCAGCGAGTGGGCCGTGCTCGATGTCTACAAAGGCGGCAAGCAGATCGACACCATGACCCCGGTGCGCCGTTTCTATAAGGCCAGCCAGCAAACCTCGACCATGCCCGACATCCGCTCCACGCTGAATGAAGATCTCTACGTGGTGTTCGAAGGGCTGAATCAGGATAACGGTCATCCCATCCTCAAAGCGCATCTGAATGCGCTGGTGATGTGGATCTGGATGGGCGTCTGGATCATGCTGATCGGAACGGTGCTGGCATTGGTTCCAAACGCTCCAGCGCCGGTCCGCGTTCCCGCGCCCGCACGGCTGGGGCAAGCGCGGCCCGCGCCCGTGGCCACAGGAGATTAATGTCCGCGGCAAGTGTTGGTCTTGGGTCTTGGGTCTTGGGTCTTGGGTGCTAGGTCTTAGCGTTTGGCCTAAGATCTGAGACCTAAGACCTATAAAAGTCGATGACAAATTCGAATCCGCAAACGAAGCCAAGCAAGCGAAGCCGCAAAGCCGCGCAGACCATCCTGCTCTGTGCAGCCATCTTTGCCCTCCTCGGCGCCGGCGACCCCGCCGAGCGCTTCAACGAACTCGGCCACCAACTGATGTGCATCTGCGGCTGCAACCAAATTCTTCTGGAATGCAATCACGTGGGCTGCCCGGCCTCCGACGGCATGCGCAACGAACTGATGGCCTCGCTCACTCGCGGAGACAGCGACAGCCTGGTCGAGCAAGGCTTCGTGCAGAAGTACGGACCCACGGTGCTGGCTGCGCCCTCCACGAAAGGCTTCGACCGTGCCGCCTACGTCATTCCATTCGTAGCACTGTTCTTCGGCTTCGGTCTGGTCGTGCTCGTGGTTCGGGCCTGGAAGAACCGCCCGGCTCCCGCCCTCGCCGATGGCCTGAGGCCGCTTCGTGGCGCCGAACTTGAACAGTTCCGCGACCAGGCCCGCAAGGAGACTGATCTATGATGGAAAACGATCTATGACGGAGAACGATCTATGATGTGGCTTGTCTGCGGAGCGCTCGCCGTCGCCTGCCTCTTTTATGTTTTCTATCTCCCCGGGAGACTCTTCCTCGGCCCGGAGAAAACCCGCGCCGGCTATCTTCGCGAACGTAAAGACGCCGTCTACGAGAACCTGCGCGATCTCAACTTCGAGTACAAGGCCGGCAAGGTACCCGACGCCGACTACGCATCGCTGAAATCTTCCCTGCAGGACGAAGCCGCCACCCTCCTGGCCGAGATCGCCCGCCTGGAAAAAAATCCCACGCCGGCCAAAGTTGCGAGACCTTGAAAGGAATGCAAATCTTGAATTCCCCCAGCACTGTCATCCTGAGCGAAACTGTCATCCTGAGCGAAGTGACTGCTTCGCGAAGCGAAGCAGTCACGCAGTCGAAGGATCCCTTGTCCATCAACACCAGCATGAGTCTCCGCACGGCGTTCTCTCCTCAGTCTGTATTGCCTTCCGTTCGAGCAGCGTGTGTAGCAGCCATCCTTCTCCTCTCATCCCTCGCTGCCGCCCAAACTCTCACCGGCACGGTAAAGAACTCCACCACCGGCAAGCCCGCCGCCGGAGACGAAGTCGTCCTGCTCAGCCTGAGCCAGGGTATGCAAGAGTCTGGCCGCACAAAAACCGACGCCAGGGGCCAGTTCAGTTTCAAGCTCGACGATGCTCAGTCCCCGCACCTGGTCCGCGCCATCCATCAGGAAGTCACGTATCACCGCATGGCGCCTCCCGGAACTACGTCGGTAGAACTCGAAGTGTATGACGTCGCGAAGAAGGTCGAGGGCGTCGCCGTGGTTGCCGACATCATGCGCGTCCAGGTCGAGCAGGGACAACTTGAGGTAATGCGCGCCTTCGCCGTGCAGAACGATTCCAAGCCGCCGCGCACCCAGATGAATGAGCGCAACCTCGAGTTTTACGTGCCCGAAGGCGCCAAGGTGATCGATGGCTCGGCCATGACCGCCGGCGGCCAGCCCATCAACTCCGCTCCCGTGCCCGAGAGCGAGAAGAAGGATCGTTACTCGTTCATCTTCCCGCTGCGCCCCGGACTCAGCCAGTTCCAGGTGGCTTATCAGCTTCCCTACTCAGGCAGCGCCAATCTCGATCCCAAGCCGCTGTATCCGCTGCAACACTTTGTCGCCATCCTTCCCAAGACGATGCAGTTCACCGCCTCCGCCTCGGCCTCCGCCTTCAAACCGATGAGTGACCCCAACCAGCCCGACTCGAACGTGCAAGTGGCTTCCAACACCACGGTGGGACAGAATCTTGCCTTCAAGGTTTCCGGCGAAGGCGTGCTCGAATCCCGACAGGAAGGCGAAGGCGGCCAAGGCCAGGGCGGAGGCGCGCCCAGTGCCGAAGCCAAAGGACGGCCCGGCGGCGGACTCGGCCCGCCCATCGACGCTCCCGACCCGCTGCAGAAATATCGCTGGTGGATCCTGGGAGGCTTCGCCGCAGTGCTCGTGATCGGCGGAGTGTACGTAGCGTCGAAGCAACAGGCCGCGGCACGCGCTGTAGTCCGCCAGAAGGCTGGTTCCTCGGCGCCAGCCATGATGCAGGAAGAAGACGAGTACGGTCCCGCCCCAACTCCCGTCGCGCCGAATGCCCGGCCCGCAGCAGTTCCACGTCCCAGTTCCATGCTGCTCGAAGGACTGAAAGAAGAACTCTTCCAACTCGAGGTCGAACGCAGACAAGGCCAAATCTCGCAAGCGGAATACGAGAAGGCCAAGTCGGCTCTCGATCAAACCCTCGAGCGCGCCCTGAAACGTGAAGCCCAGAAGGCCTGAGAGCACCCCGAGCGTCATCCCGAAGTCCCGCGTTCTCACCAGCGGGACGAGAGCCGGCCCTGAGCGAAGTCGAAGGGGATCTCCGGTGCGCACCGCCGCAGCCCCGAGTCGAATTTAGCCACTGCAACGCCACCCGCACTTCCACTAACTGCCTTCCTTGAGGTAGGCTTATGCCGCCGGTTAAGGAGGCCTTTATGGCACAGAACACTCCGGTTGACCTGGTGAGGCACGCTTCGACAGCTTCCATTCTGTGGGGCGTTTTGCTGATCGTATTCGGCGCGGTGGCGATCAGTTCGCCACTTCTTGCCGCCGTGGCCATTAACGCGTTGGTCGCCTGGCTGATCGTCCTGGCAGGCGCAGTCCACTTGATGCTGGCTTTTCGCGTGCATGAAGCGGCGAGCGTACTCTGGAAGCTCCTGGTCGGGATCGCATATGTATGCTTCGGCGCATACCTTATTGTGCATCCCGCGGTGGGTGTGGCGTCGCTTACGCTGCTGCTCGCAGCTCTGTTCCTGATCGAAGGCATCCTCGACATCGTGCTGTATGTGAAGATGCGTCCGATCCACGGATCGAGCTGGGTGCTGATCGACGGCATCGTCACCCTGCTGCTGGGGCTGATGATCTACATGCAATGGCCCTCGAGTTCCGCCTGGGCAATCGGCACGCTGGTGGGCGTGAGCATGATCTTCAGCGGGGTTGCGCGGGTGGCGATGTCGCTCGCAGTGCGCAAGGCAACAGCAGTCACATCCTCGACGCTGGCCGCATAGCGGGACGCCCCCTCTTGTCATCCTGAGGCCCGCGCCCCTTTGCGGGCCGAAGAGCCTGCCCTGAGCTTGTCGAAGGGACCTGTGCAATTCTGCCGGGGACCACATCTGCCTCGGGCTAATCGCACTCATCTTGCTTGTTTTCAATATCTTGCCCACACGCTGTAAATCTCTTTCGGCGGCACTTGTCAGAACCGGCCGAACTGCATCTCCCCACCACGCGTATCATCAAATAGCTGAGACTCAATTATGGGAAACACTTTCAAGACCGCGTTTCTGCTGACCGCCCTTACGCTGCTGCTGATGTTCTTTGGGCGCTACTTCGGCGGCCAGAATGGGATGCTGCTGGCGCTGGCCTTTGCCGCCGTGATGAACTTCGTCTCCTACTTCTTCTCCGACAAGATCGCGCTGGCCATGTACCGCGCCCAGCCGGTGACGCGCGAGCAACTTCCGCGCGCCTACGCCGCCGTCGAGCGCCTGACCCAGAAGATTGGCATTCCGATGCCGAAGATTTATGTGATCCCGACCGAGTCGCCCAACGCATTTGCCACGGGACGCAATCCCAGCCACGCCTCGGTCGCGGTAACCCACGGCATTTTGGGTTTGCTGAATGACGAAGAACTCGAAGGCGTGCTGGCCCACGAACTCGGCCACGTAAATAACCGCGACATCCTGATCAGCTCAGTGGCCGCGACCATTGCCGGCGCAATCACTATGCTGGCCAGCATGGGCCGCTTTGCCATGCTCTTCGGCGGCTACGGCGGCGGCAACCGCGACCGCCGCGGCGGAGGCCTTTCGGCGCTGTTCATGCTAATCGTGGCGCCCATCGCCGCGGGGCTGATTCAGATGGCGGTTTCGCGCTCGCGCGAGTACCAGGCAGATGCCACCGGCGCGCACTTCACCGGCAATCCCTATGCCCTGGCCAGCGCGTTGCAGAAGCTCGACGCCTACTCGCGCCGCGTGCCCATGCAGGCCACCCCGTCGACGGCGCATCTGTTTATAATCCAGCCGTTGCTGGGCATGAACTTCGGCAACCTGTTCTCGACCCATCCCCCGATCGCCAAGCGCATCGAGCGGCTGACCGGACGCCCGGCGGAGTTTACGCAATAGGGCTACGAGCTTCGAGCTCTGAGCTTCGAGAAAGCTGTCTCTTCGGATCTTTGCCGCTGATTCTGACCATCGCAAGTTTTGTGAAGTACGACCGTTCTTGCTGTTGAACAGTTGATCCGGAGAGCACAGCAGGTAAGGTTGCTCATGGCTCGTAGCTCATGGCTCGTAGCTCAAAGCTCACGTGACATTCGTAACGCCGTACCCTTGCGTTTCAGATAGTAAAATCCATTCAATGTCCCCTGAGACCGCCATCGCTGTATCCCACAAAGCCGCCGATTTAGAAAAGGCTCTCCGCCGCGTGATTCGCGGCAAAGACGACGTGGTCCGACTCACGCTGGTCAGCATTTTCGCCCGCGGACACCTGCTGATTGAAGGCGTTCCGGGAGTGGGCAAAACCACGCTGGGACAGGCCCTCGCCCGCGCCATCGATTGCACCTTTCAGCGCGTGCAGTTCACCAGCGATATGCTGCCGTCCGACGTGATTGGGATCTCGGTGTATTCCGCCATGGAGCACGAGTTCGAGTTCAAGCGCGGTCCGGTATTCACCAACGTTCTGCTGGCCGACGAAATCAACCGCACCACCCCGAAGACGCAATCTGCGCTGCTCGAAGCCATGAACGAAGGCCAGGTCACCGTGGACGCGCATTCCTACGAACTGCCGCAGCCGTTTCTGGTGATCGCCACGCAGAATCCAGTGGAGCACCACGGGACTTATCCTCTGCCAGAGTCGCAACTCGATCGTTTCCTGATGCGGGTGCGCATGGGGTATCCCGAGGCCACAGCCGAGCGGGAAATTTTGCGCTCGGAAGCGGGCGCTGAAGTTTTGCAGGATTTGAGGCCCGTGCTCACTGGCGCGGATGTGCTCGAGATGCAGCAAGCCGTGAAGCACATTCGCGTGGACGAGTCCCTCGTGACCTACGCCTTGGAAATCGTACGCCGTACGCGCGAGTCGGAATATTTGTCGCTGGGAGTTTCGCCGCGCGGCGCGCAGGCGCTTTATCGCGCATCGCAAGCCATGGCATTTCTCGATGGCCGCACCTTCTGCACTCCGGAAGACTTCAAGCCACTGGCCGTTCCGGTCTTCGCCCACCGCGTGGTGGTCAACGGAGGCTACGCCTCGACGCTGAAGAAATCCGAGCAGGCCGATCAGGTGCTACGCGAGATTGTGGAGAATGTGGCTGTTCCGGTGTAGGAGCGCAGTTCAGCTGCCAGTTGCCAGTGGATCTCTCGCCTCCACGTTCGTGTGAGAGAATCTCACATCCCAAATGATCGCTGAAATCATCCCGGAAGCCTACGATGCCGTGGGCCGACAGGTCGCCCGCCCGTTCGATCACCGCCGCGGCTTCCATCCATCGTTTCCTATGGGACGCTACGTGAGTCAACCGCTCAATGTTAAGTGCACTTCGATAAATGACATTCGGACTTTTCTGGCTACTTGCCAGTACGTTTCCGACAAAGAGCTTTTCGGCAAAGAAGACTTTTGGCAGCCCCCCGACGAATTTGAAAAGAATAGAAAAGGGGATTGTGAGGACTTTGCTTTGTGGACGTGGCGACAATTGATGAGTTTAGGCTACGATGCGCGGTTTGTTGGAGGCTCCTACGGCCTGTATGGCCGTGGGCACGCCTGGGTCGAATACTTTCAGGACGGGAAGTGCTACATCGTAGAGCCATTACGCAGCAGGATCGTCAGCACCATGCCCCGGTTCTCAACAATTAGGTACGTGCCGAAACTCTCGGTCTCGTGGGACGGCAGGACCTTGAGATATTTCTCACACAAGAAGGCTGGCCTGCCGCTCGGCATGAGCCTGCTTGTGCCGCTATTGGTGGACTATCTAATCTTCTGGACATATTTCTGGCTGCTGATCTTTTATAGACTGCCCGGCTACGCTTGGAAGATTCTGCGCCGGGACCTCTTTCGACGCGAACTCTGGTGGCAGAGCAAGGCGGGAAAGCGTTGATTGTCTTGTGCGGCTATAATTACCCGCTATGTCTTTCCTGCGTTTTCTCATGTTGTTATCGCTTATCTGCTGGATCGGCGGGTTGATCTTTTTTGCGTTCGTTCTCGCTCCAACGGTATTCACGGTGTTGCCTACCACTCATCTCGCCGGCAACGTGGTCGGCCGTGCTCTGGGTAAACTGCATTGGATCGCCATCATCTCCGGAATCGTCTACCTGATCGGTTCTCTGCTCCACAGCCGTTTGGCAAACGGCACGGCGCATGTTTTTGCCGCCCGCCACATTCTTCTCTGCCTGATGCTCGCACTCACGCTGATCTCGCAGTTCGGCATCATTCCGCGCATGGACACGCTGCGGGACCAGGTCGGCGACTTCGCTTCCGTGACTCTCGACAATCCCGCGCGTGTCCAGTTTGATGCGCTGCACGTCTGGTCAACGCGCGTGGAAAGCGCGGTGTTGCTGCTGGGGCTGGTGGCGGTGTATCTGACCGCACGCAGCTTCTAGCTCTCGGCTTTTAGCCTTTAGCTGTTAGCTTGAATCCCTTCGACAAAGAGGCTGCGTAGGGTGCCTGCGTTTGGGCAATCCCGACTCCATCGTTTATCCTGAAGTGTTTGGCAACGATCGATGATCAGACTTGGGCTTGAGACGACGGCCTGACCCGACTGCAAGACGATCCAGCTAAAAGCCAAGAGCTAACAGCTAAGAGCTTTCCTTATGAAAACCGGCATTATTGGCCTGCCTCAGGTAGGCAAGACATCGCTGTTTCGCATTCTGACCAAGGCGCACCTTTCCGATCACGCCCACGCCAACCCGCGCGAGGCTCACATCGGCGTGGCTAAAGTTCCCGACGACCGCCTCGATCGCCTCGCTGCGCTCTACAACCCGAAGAAGCTTACCCACACGTCGGTCGAGTACGTCGACGTGGGCGCCATCGGCCAGGAGGCCCTGAAAGACAGCACCTACGCCGCGCATCTGCGCAACGTGGACGCGCTGGCCCACGTGGTGCGGGTCTTCGACGATCCCGCGATTCCGCTCGTTGACGAAATCGATCCCCTGCGCGACATCAAGAACGTGGAATTCGATCTGCTGGTCAGCGATCTCGGCCAGATCGAGAAGCGGCTGGAGCGGCTGGAAAAAGATCTCAAGAAGATGAAAACGCCCGAGCTCGAAAAAGAATTCGAGCTGCTCGAGCGCGCCAAGACGCAGGTGGAATCCGACAAACCATTGCGCGAAATGGAAATGACTCCCGAGGACAAGAAGCGCATCAAGGGCTTCATGTTCCTCAGCGAGAAGCCGATTTTCTACGTCCTCAACATCGGCGAGTCGAGCGAACTGGGCAAGGAACTGGAAGAGGCGGTCGGCAAATATAAGCTCACCGAAATCGCGGCACGGCCGAATGCGGCTGCCACCGCGATCTGCGGCAAGGTGGAAGCCGAGCTCGCCGAGATGAGCGACGCCGATGCCGCCGAATTCTTGTCGAGTTACGGACTCACGGAAAGCGGCCTGGTCCGCCTCATCCGCACGACATACAAACTGCTCGGCGTGATTTCATTCTTCACCGCCGGCGAAGACGAATGCCGCGCCTGGCAAGTCCCCGCCCACTCCCGGGCGCAGGATGCGGCGGGAGCGATCCACTCCGATCTGGAAAAACATTTCATTCGCGCGGAAACCATCCGCTGGGACCAACTGCTCGAAGCCGGCTCCGAGGCCAACGCTCGCGCCAAAGGCACGCTGCGCCTGGAAGGAAAAGACTACATTGTGCAGGATGGCGACGTGATGCACATCAGGCACTCAGGATAAAACCAACATCCACCACTGAGACACGGAGTCACGGAGAAAACCAAACAACTCAATCATCTCCGACTCTCTATTTCCTGTCCTTCATCTCTTTAGTTCTTTCTTCTCCGTGTCTCCGTGCCTCCGTGGTGGATTCATACCTGAGAACTGATATCATCCTCGCCAACCGCACATGAGCGCGATCTACATCAGCATCCTGCTCGGCCTTACCGCCGCAGCCGCCAACGTCTTCGGCGGGACGATCATTGTGCAGCGCAATTGGGAGCGGCGCTACTTGCGCTACTTCGTGGCGCTGGGCGCGGGATTCATGCTGGCCACCGCGCTGGTTGAGATGGTCCCGGAAAGCCTGGAGTTGCGGGGGCGCAGTGCGGCGTTTCTGATCCTGCTCGGCTATCTGATCATCCACTTCTTCGAGCACACGGTCACGCCGCACTTTCACTTCGGCGAGGAAACGCACAAAGACGAGTTCATGCACTCCCACAAGGGATACTCGGTACTGCTCGGGCTGATCATTCACACGTTTTTTGACGGCATCGCCATCGCCTCCGGATTTCTGGTCTCGAACGCTCTAGGCTGGATCATTTTTTTCGCCGTCTTCCTGCACAAAATTCCCGAAGGCTTCACCGTGAGTTCGGTGATGCTGGCCAGCGGTCGCAGCCGCGGGACAGCGTGGGGAGCGTCGGTCATCCTGGGCGGAGCCACGCTGGCAGGAGTCTTGACCATGGCCCTCTTCCGCAATCATGTCGGCGCGGGCTTGCCGCTCTCGGCGGGTGTCACGATCTATGTGGCGGCTTCGGACTTAGTTCCAGAGGTCAACAAGGAGCCGGCAATGAAGATGGCACTATTGGTCTTCGTGGGCGCGGGATTTTTCTTCCTGCTGGAAAGCTTCTTTCACCTGCACTGAGGGCAGTTCTCAGAGAAAGGCTTGTTCCATCGGATTGAAGGGCTCTGTCACTGCAAGAAAGAAGCCCCGTTTCCGGGGTCGATTGCGTCTTTCCGGATCTGCTTTCAGTCCACCGTATGTTTGGCGGTGTATCCGTCGCGGGATACGACCTCGACTTTTTGCTCTTTGCCTTTCTGGTCCTTCACTTTGAGCGGGCCGCCGTCGGGCGCCACCACTTCCACCTTCAGCTTGCGGTAAGTGCCGTCCAGTTTGTTGTTGGTGGGATGATAGGCCAGCGAGTATTGATTGCGGATGTCGCTGGAGATATCGGTGAAGATCTCCGGAAATTCCGCCTCGAAGCGGGGAAAGTAGGCGCGCCCCCCGGTCACGGATGCGAAGGTGCGCATCTGATTGTCGGCCTGTAAGAAATCCATGCGGTCCACTCTTCTGCCCATCCCGTATGCGCCCGGACACCCATTGCCTAAACGCGACTCACACCAGTTGCGATAGGCGAATCCCACGCTGATGGGGAAGATGGTCACATCCTTGGTGTCTTTGACCTTCTTCATCACCTTGTCGAGCGTGATTCGGCTGAAGGTATCGACACCGGCGGTGACCAAAATGACGTATTTCTTCCCTTCCACCCGATCCAGCCGGTCCAAAGTGTCGTACAGGGAGTCAAACACGCAGGCTTCGGAGAATCCCGGCATGCGCAACGTGTTCAAGGCTCCAAAGAGGGCTTGCTTATCCTGCGTAAAATCGATAAGGATGTGCGGCCGCAGGTCGAAATAAGTCACTGCGACCCAATCGTCTTTCGTGAGCGAGTTGACGAAGTTGTAGGACGCCCGCAGCGCGTCAATCATGAAAACGTAATTCGTATCGCCGAACTCCACCAGCAGCACTGCCGTAATGGGCGCCTTCGTGATGCCGAAGTTGGTGATCTGCTGCTGCGATCCGTCTTCGAAGACGCGGAAATTATCTTTCTTCAGTCCCGGGACAAACTGGCCGTTGCTCTTCAGGTTGACCATCACATCCACGTTCACCAGCGGTACATTCACCTTGATGGAATAGTCGGGCATGCCTTCCACTTTCGTGGGCGCAACGGGTGGCGGCGGGGGCGGTGGAACGTCGTCAGGATTCCTCTTCGGGATGGCGTAGGGACCGACGTTGTCGGTAGGCCCGCCAGCCTCCGCTGGAACTTCCTGCTTCGGCTTGCCGTTATTCTGCGTGTTGTCTGGCGTCGGCGTTTGGGATTGGTCCTGCGCAGAGGCCGGGGTAACGCCGGAAACCAGGAGCAGCATGATCGCCAACCTCAATAACATCCTGGTGAAATTCTGGAAACGCGACCGCCGCCTTGCAGACTGCCAATTGGCAAACATAGAAACCCCGGGAGATAAGACGCTATGGGAGCGAAAAACCCCTGTGCTAGTATAGACGCAGGGATTCGCGATTGGGATGTTTTGCCCGGCCCCAGTATTCCCCTCCAGGCAACAACCTACAATCTGGCGGAGTCTAATTCAGTAAAGGTAGGCCGATCTGGTCCTGCCGGGCGCGGTTCATGAGAAAACTTGCTTTTGCGTTCTTCGTCACCTGCCTGTCTTTCGCTTCCCTTGTGTCTGCCCAATCGGCTTCCTCCGCTCCTGCGCAAAGCCCTCAAACTATTGCCGTTAGCCAGATTCACGCCGGTATGCGCGGGGTCGCTTATACCGTGTTTGAGGGTGTGAAGCCTGAGGCCATGGAAGTGGAAGTGCTGGGCGTGCTGCACAACGTGAATGGACCGAAGGGCGACATTATTTTGGTACGGCTGCACGGTCAGAAGGTGGAATACACCGGCGTGGTCGCGGGCATGAGCGGCAGCCCGGTGTATCTCGACGGCAAACTCGCCGGAGCGCTCGCCTTCCGCATCGGAGAATTTTCCAAAGAGCCCATCGCCGGAGTTACGCCGATCGCTGACATGCTGGAAATCAGCGCGCTTGATCACTCACCGGCAGAAGAAACTTCCGCCGTCAAGCCCTCGGTGAGCACGGCGGCCGACAAGACCGCCGCACCCGGCGAAAGTTCCGTGCTGCCGGGCTCTGCCGATTCTACCGGAAAAGATTTTTCCAATTACCTGAAGCCCATCGAAACTCCGCTGGTCTTCAACGGATTCTCCGAACAAGCGGTTCATCTTTTCGCGGGACAATTTGCCTCGGCCGGAATCGTGCCGGTCATGGGCGCCGGCTCGGTCAGCGATGACAAGCAGCCGGAACCTCTCGAAGCCGGCTCCGCCATCAGCGCGATCCTGGTGCGCGGCGACATGGATATCGAGGCCACCTGCACCGTCACCTACATGGACTCGCAGCGCTTGCTGGCTTGCGGACATCCTCTACTGCAGTTCGGCTCCGTCGATCTGCCCATGAGCAAAGCCGAGGTCCTGGCCACGCTGCCCTCGCCTCTCAACGCTTTCAAAATTGTGAACACCACGGAACCGGTGGGAACCTTTGTCCAGGATCGCCACACCGGCATCCTCGGTGTCTTCAACCGGCAGCCGGAAATGATTCCGGTTACACTCAACATCCACAGCACGACGGGAGAGAAGCAGTTCCACTACGAAGTGCTGAATAATCCGAAGCTGACCCCGGTAGCCCTGATGGTGACCGTATTCAACGCGCTTCACGGCGTCAACGAGTTCGGCGAAGAGATTACTTACCGGCTCAATGGCAGCATCGCGGTCAAGGGGTTCCCTGAGGTCACGATGCGCAACATGTTTGCTCCGGCGGAGAACGCGCAGCCCGCCGCCATGCAGGCCGCTCTCTCGCTGGGCGAGCGTTTCGGACGCATCTACGACAATCCCTACAACGCGCCGGCGATCGCAGGTGTGAAGCTTGACTTCGATCTCGTCCGCGAGCGCCGCTGGGCCCGCCTGGAGAGCGCTCGCACCGATGTGACCGAGGCCCGCCCGGGCGAGGACATCATGCTCGAAACCGTGCTCGCTCCCTATCGCGGCGAGCGCATTGTGCGCCAGATCCCGGTAAAGATCCCTACGTCAGCCAGCAAGGGGACGCTGCGCATCCTTGTCAGTGATGGCGAAACTCTCGACCGGATCGGCCGCGCCAACCCCGCCTTCGGGCGCAAGCTCGATCTCGCTTCCACCATTGGCATGCTCAACAAGGAGCACTCCAACAATCGTCTCTACGTCTCCCTGCTCGAAGCCAATCCCGAAGCCCGCGTCGCCGACAAAGTGATGCCCACTCTTCCCATCTCGATCATGAATGTGATGGACGGCATGCGCGGCAATCAGGAGATGGTGGTCAGCGGCGAATCGAGCGTGGACGAAACTGCCACGGCCCCGCTTGACTATGTGGTGTCAGGGGCGCAGTTGCTGACCATTACAGTGAAGTAAATACCGAGCAGCGGTACCGAGTTGCGGCCCTCACCGCGAAAAACCCCGAGCAACAAATCCTCCGTGCCCCCGCCTGGACACACAGTCGCGTCCTCGAAGTGAACGTGCGCTATAATGCATTCGCTCCTCTTTTCTGTTCACTGTGGTGCCGCCAGGAACACTTCTCTTTGTGTTTCGACGAGGAGGAAACCGTGCCATACGACCTCGATCCCCAGCAAGACTCAGAACGCCAGCCTCAATCCCACCATCACGCCTGCGGAAACCTCTTCGGATGCGGCGAAGAACAAGGCACCGGAGTGCTCCGCGAAGACATCAAGGACGCCGCCGTCACCAAACGAGCCGCAGACCGGCTCCTGCACAGGGACGAGATAAACCAGGAACGGCTTGACGGATATCTCAGCGCCCGCGGCCGTTCCCGGCGCCGGCTGCTGCGCGCCAGCAGCTTCCTGGGTGCCTTGGCGGGCATCGGTCCCTGGTTCAATAAGTTCGCGCATGCGGCGGATGCGCTGGGAGCAGGAGCCGCTCCTGGCATTTCCGCAACACAGAAAAAAGATGATGAAGGCCGTGTCCACGTGGTCGAATCAAACGACAAGACGGTGCGCCTCGGCGTGTACGACACCACGCTCGATCCCATCCTCAAAGTCGATTCCGGCGATACCATCAGCTATCCCAACACGTGGTCGCACTTTTTGAACCAGCTGCAGCCGGGCGTTCCCGTCGAGACCCTCGCCAAGCTCCGCCTCAGCAATCCTGGACACGGGCCACACTCCATCATCGGCCCGGTTTACGTCAACGGCGCCGAACCCGGCGACGTGCTCGAGGTCCGCTATAAGCGTATTCGTCCCTTCGATTGGGGAGCAGTATTCAATAACCCAGGGTCGATCGGAACCGGCTTGCTGGCCCAGGACTTCCCGGAAGGACAGGTGAAATATCTGAAGCTCGACCTGCCCAACATGTCGGCGGAGTTTAACCACAACATTCATGTGCCCCTCAGGCCGTTTCAGGGCACGCTGGGCGTGGCGCCTCCGGACGGCTTCTATCCGCCCCTGAGTCCGGGAGTGACCAGTTCCGTCCCTCCAGGCCCTCATGCCGGCAACGTCGATCTGAGTGAAATGGCCGAAGGCTCAACCATGTTCATCCCGGTGTGGAAGCCGGGAGCGTTGATCTTCACCGGAGATTCCCATGCCGTTCAGGGCGATGGCGAAATTAATCTTTCGGCGCTGGAAACGCGCATGCAGGAATTGCGCATTCAGGTGGTCCTGCACAAGCAGAAGAATTTTGCCTGGCCGGTGGCAGAGACTCCGACCCACTGGATCACTTTAGGCTTGGACAAGGATCTTAACGTGGCCATGACTCTGGCGGCGCGTAACGCCATCAACTTCCTGGCCACCCGCGCCGATCTCACCAAGCTCGATGCCTACGCTCTGTGCAGCATCGCGGTCAGCTTCCGGGTGACACAAGTGGTGGACATCGTGCGCGGGGTTCATGCCATGATCCCCAAGAGCCTTTTCGCCGCCGAACTGCGCAAGCAGATCGCCGTGGTTTAGTGCGTCTGGAAACCAAGGCGGGATGCCATTATCCAGCGGCATGCCGAAAACTATTCCTCGTCCTCGCCCATCTGCTGCGTCAGATAGCGCTCGTAGCCTAACTCCTTGATCAGGTGCATTTGGGCTTCGAGGAAGTCGACGTGTCCTTCCTCGTCCTTGAGCAGCGTCACCAGCAGGTCGCGGGAGCCGTTGTCGCCTTCCTTGGTGGCGATGGCGACGGCTTCGTTGTACTGCTTGACCGCTCCGACCTCAAGCGCGAGGTCGCTTTCGATCATGTCTTTCACCGTCCCGCCGACCTTCAACTCCAGCGGCATCATGGACGGGCTGCCATCGAGAAACAGAATCCGTTCGATCAGCACTTCGGCATGCTTCATTTCGCCGATGGATTGTTTCTTGATGAAGTCGGAGAGCTTGTGGTATCCCCAGTTTTCACACATCTCAGCGTGCAGAAAATACTGGTTGATGGCGGTCAGCTCTTCACGCAGTGCCTTGTTCAATTCAGCGAGCACTTTAGGATTGCCTTTCATAGCGAACCGAGTATAAACGAATCATGAACAGGAATGTTGGCGCGGGCACTGCTGCCCGCGAAATCTAACCACGGGCAATAATGTCATTCCATGCTTGGAACTGCCGGTATCGCAAAGCCAGTGCTTGAAACTGCAGTGGCCACCCAGCTTCTGAGATGACGCCGGTATTCCGCGGGCAGAGCCTGCCCTGAGCGAAGCCGAAGGGAGGTGCCCGCGCCACACAATCAAAGGCCACACGCTCAGAACAACAGCATCCCCGCCTTCTCCATATGCCGAAAGCCGTCGGTGGCCAGCCCTGCGAGCACCATCAGCGCTCCGTTATAGCCCACATGCACCAGAAAGCTTGACGCCACCGACTTGGTCATGGCTCGCACCGCGGTGAGCACCACGCCCACCATAAAGATGATCAGCACCGCTCCCCAGGAATGTCCGTACTGAACAAAGTGCATCAGCCCGAAGGGCAGCGCGGTGAAGAAAATCCCCCCGGCAACCCCAAGCCGCCGCGCCAGCACGGGATAAAGAAATCCGCGAAAGAAAAGCTCCTCCATCAATGGTCCAAGCGTGACGGCGAATGCCGCAGTGAGATAGGCATCAAAGGGACGGGCAAAGAATTGATCGAACGGCGTGCTCTTCGGCATCGGCAAAAAACGGCCCAGGAGATCAAGACCGATCATGAGAACGCCCAAGCCGGCAAGGCTGACTCCCGCAAACCCTGGCCAATTCCAGCGAATGGCCTGCCAGAAACGTGTGTGATATTTCCCCTCGATCAGCAGGATCATGTACAGCGCCACGACGACGTAGGTCAGCAACTGCGAAAGCAGCAACAGTGCCGGCTTCTGCAACAATTCCATCCAGGTGGCGCGCGGATAAACGAACCGGAAGGCCCCCGGGACGATGAAGAGTTGCGTGACCACCATCGTGAGCATGGTGACACCGAAAATCACCAGCACGTCCCACCCGCTCCACACAGGGTTCTCGTCGGCCTTGGGGGTGGGTGGTGCCGGCAGGATCGCAGGCGGCGGAAATGGATCGGTAACTAGCGAGGCGGGCACCTGCGGCTCGCTGTTCAGCGGCTGCGGATCGAACTGCGGATTTTCAGGTGATGACAAAAAGATCCTCTTCTCAGGCACTCCGCTTCCCGTTCCCCGCAAAGTACCCCGCCAGCGCCTGCCCCGTGTACGACTTCTTCACCCGCGCCACCTGCTCCGGCGTGCCTTGGGCCACGATCCGTCCGCCTTCTTCGCCGCCTTCAGGCCCGAGGTCGATGATCCAGTCGGCGTTGCGGATTACGTCCAGATTGTGTTCGATGATGATGATCGAATTGCCCAGGTCGGTCAACCGGTGCAGCACGTCGAGCAGCTTCTTCACGTCGTCGAAGTGCAGGCCCGTCGTGGGCTCGTCCAGCAGATAAAGAGTCTTGCCCGTCTGCCGCTTGCTCAGCTCGCGCGCCAGCTTGATGCGCTGCGCCTCACCGCCGGAAAGCGTGACCGCAGATTGGCCGAGATGAATGTAGCCCAGGCCCACGTCCACCAGCGTTTGCAGCTTCTGCTTTACCTGCGGAATGTTTTCCAGAATCGGCAGCACGTCGGACACCGGCATCTCCAGCAAATCAGCGATGGAGTTGCCGTTGTACCTCACCGCTAGCGTCTCGTGGTTGTAGCGGCGCCCGCCGCAGACTTCGCACAGCACATACACATCGGGCAGAAAATTCATCTCGATGCGGCGCTGGCCTTCGCCCTGGCAGGCCTCGCAGCGCCCGCCGGAAACGTTGAAGGAAAACCGTCCCGGCTTGTAGCCGCGCTCGCGCGACTCCGGCAGCATGGCGTAGAGATCGCGAATCTGCGTAAACACGCCGGTATAGGTCGCCGGATTTGAGCGCGGCGTGCGCCCGATGGGAGACTGGTCGATGCGAATCACTTTGTCGACGTTCTCCGCGCCGGAAATTGCCTTGTGCTCGCCAGATTTCTCGCGCGAACGGTAAAGCTGCCGGGCCAGTGCGCGGTAAAGAATGTCGTTGACGAGCGTGGATTTGCCCGAGCCGGAAACTCCGGTGACAACCGTCATCACGCCGAGCGGAAAAGTTACGTCGAGATTCTTGAGATTGTTTTCCTTCGCTCCCAGAATGGTAAGAGCTGCGCCATTCTTCTGCCGCCGCTCCGGCCGCATCTCGATCTGCACTCGGCCTGAGATATACGCGCCGGTCAACGAATTGGGCTCGCGCATGATTTCTTCTGGAGTCCCGTGCGCCACCAAGCCTCCGCCATGACGCCCCGCGCCGGGCCCAAGATCGATTACATAATCTGCACGGCGAATTGTCTCTTCATCATGTTCCACCACCAGCACCGTATTCCCCAGGTCGCGCAAGTTTTCCAGCGCGTTCAGCAGCCGCCCGTTGTCGCGATGATGCAGGCCGATCGAAGGCTCGTCCAGCACGTACAGCACGCCACGCAGCTTCGATCCAATCTGCGTCGCCAGACGAATGCGCTGTCCCTCACCGCCAGACAAAGTCGCCGCCGAGCGGTCGAGTGAAATGTAGTTGAGTCCCACAGCATTCAGGAATTGCAGACGTTCCACCACTTCATGCATGACGCGGCCCGCAATCTTCTCTTCGCGCCCGGCCAACTTGATGCCCTGCGCCGCTTCGAGCGCTCGCGAAATCGGCAACGCCGTGAAATCGGCGATTGACATGCCGCTCACTTTCACGGCCAAGCTCTCCGGCCGCAGCCGCTTGCCCTGGCACGCCGGACATTCCGTCGCCGACATGTGATCCATCAGCCAGTCGCGGTAGCCCTCCGAAGTCGACTCTTCCAGGTTCTGCTTCAGGTATCCGAAAATTCCCCGGAAGCCGGTTTTCCCTCGGCCCGACTCGCCGTTCAACAGCAGGTCCTGAATCTTGTCGGGAAACTTCTCGAACGGCGTGTTCAAGTCGATGCCGTGCGCCGCCGCCGTCACCTGCAACGCATGGATCAGTCCCTGAGACGCCGAACCCGGCCCCAGTCCGCCATCGAGCAGCGGCTTTGACCAGTCAGTGATCACCTTCGCCGGATCGAAATCGTAGCGGCTGCCCAGGCCATGGCACTCCGGACACGCCCCGTACATGCTGTTGAACGAAAACGAGCGCGGCTCCAGTTGCGGCACACTGATGCCGCAATCCGGGCATGCCAGCTTCTCCGAATAGAGCTGCTCCTCACCGCCAACTACAGCCACCTGCACCAGACCGCCAGCCAGCTTCATGGCTAGCCCCACCGACATCTCGAGGCGGTGCTCAATCCCGGGCTTCACCAGCAAGCGGTCGATCACCACTTCGATGGTGTGATTCTTGCGCTTGTCGAGATTCAGGTCGTCATCCAGATTCACCAGTTCGCCGTCCACCCGCGCCCGCTCGTAGCCGTGCTTGAGTAGCGTCTCCATCTCTTTCTTGAATTCGCCCTTGCGCCCGCGCACGATCGGCGCCAGCACCATGACCCGGTCTTCCGGGGAAAGCGCCATCACCCGCTGTACGATCTGCTCGGCCGACTGCCGGCTGATCGGCCGCCCGCACTTGGGACAATGCGGCACTCCAATCGAAGCGAACAACAGGCGAAGATAATCGTAGATCTCGGTGATGGTTCCCACAGTCGAACGGGGGCTGCGGCTGGTGGTCTTCTGCTCGATCGAAATGGATGGGCTAAGTCCATCAATTGCATCGACATCCGGGCGTTCCATCTGGTCCAGAAACTGCCGCGCGTAGGTCGAAAGCGTCTCCACGTAGCGGCGCTGCCCCTCGGCATAAATCGTGTCAAAGGCAAGCGAGGACTTCCCCGACCCGCTCAGCCCAGTCACTACCGTGAGTGTATTGCGCGGAATCTCAACGTCGATGTTCTTGAGGTTATGCTGGCGCGCCCCGCGCACCGTAATCTTGGTAATAGCCATCTAGTTTGGGGTGGATTGCCCTTCCGTAATGTCGACAGACCCACAGATTTGTTCGACATTAGGAATGCACAGCTCTACTCCGTATCTTAGTCGTCACTAGCGGCGAGCGTCAACGCAGGTAGATTGAAGATGCCGCGCATACGAGGGCAAGATGCGAAATCCCCAAGGGCTGCGGCTATTTGCACCGAATTCTGGACAGGGTGGTTTGATCGTGATTGCGCTTTTCATGCCTCTGATTCTCTGCCTTACTGTAGTGGTTTCCCTCGGAATCGGCGTCATCGCCGCCTATGTGGCAGTCATCGGCATCCTGCATGCCTTTGGCCGGGCCTCTAAGCCGCAGCCTCGGCTCGTGGAAGCCCGTCCGCGCCTGGTTCTCGTGCCCACCCAGAACCACGCCGGCGGCGACTAGGATCTGGCGCTAGGATCTCTAGATGCTCCGCCATGGCTGTTTCTGAAAGACCAGATCTGTTCCTGAAAGCTAAGACTTTGCGAAACGGTCCCCCTGGCCGAACCATTTCACTGACCCCACCTACGGCGTACAATCTTCCTACACACCACTCCTGAGAATGACAAGGAGGACGCCATGAAGCAAACCCACGTTCTGTTTCCGTTGCTTAGCACGATAGCGCTGCTGTTGGCTTCGGCACAGTGGACCGTTGCGCAGTCGGCTCCGGCTCCGGCCGGCATCCCCGTGAGCATAATTGTCACGGTGGAAAGCCATCACGCCTCGGACGCGCCCGGCATCAACCCCGAAAGCGTGACCGTGACCGAAGGCCGCGCTCACGCCAAGGTGACGGACTGGGTGCCGCTACAAGGCGATCGCGCCGGCCTGGAACTTTTTATCCTGCTCGACGATTCCATGACGACCACCCAGGGTACCCAGTTGGAGGATATTCACCACTTCGTCATGGCCCAGCCGGCAACCACGAAAATCGGGGTCGCTTATATGCAGGATGGTGGAACGAAGATCCTGCAGGGATTGACCACTGATCACTCGTTGGCCGCCAACGCATTGCACGTGACGCAGGGAAAACTGGCCCAGGCGGCCAGCCCCTACATTGCCCTTGAAGACCTGATTAAACGGTGGCCCGCAGGGAACGATCGCCGGGAGATCCTTATGATCTCTAACGGCGCCGACGCGGTTTTTGGCCGCGGCGCGGGCCGCGATGACTTTTATCTTGATTCGGCCGTTCAAGAGGCGCAGCGCGCAGGCGTCATCGTTTTCACCATCGATGCGTCCCCTAGCGGCTTTACCGCACAACGCACTTCCAGCGACGAAATTGGTTCGGGTCTCCGTCCCAGTGGAGGACATTCGGCTCCGAACGGGCGGGGCCGGAATTATCTGGCCCAAGTGGCAGATGAAACGGGAGGCGAATCCTATTACCAGGAATCCGGCGCCCCGATCTCCTTCGCTCCTTACCTGGAAGACGCTACCCGTCGGCTCAAGCGCCAGTACCTGCTGACCTTTTTGGCCAAGCCTGAGAAAAAGGCGGGAATGCAAACGGTGAAAGTAAAGACTGAAGTGGCCCATGCGGGCCTCGTCAGCGCGGAGAAGGTCTACGTTCCTGCGGCGGGACAGCAGTAGCCGATCGACCACGCATGGCGTTATAGATCGACACCACGACCGCCGGGGGAGCCTCCGTTCTCCGACTCCATCTGTCTCCGATAACTTCATTCGTGTTGATTGCTCGTTATCTCTGGCTAACCTGCGACTTTGCCTCCTCTGGCGGACCCACATTTGGCGGCAACTCTCCCGTCAGCGAGTTCAAGAACGCCTGCAGGTCGCTACGCTCCTGTCCCGACAAGAAATCCAGCACGTGAATCTCCTTGTCCAGATTGGGATTCGAGTTGCCCGCCCCGATATAAAAGTCGATGACCTGCTTCAGGTCTTTCAGGCTGCCATCGCTCATATACGGCGCCCTTTGCGCAATGTTTCGCAACGACGGCGTCTTGAACTTCCCCTTGTCCGCCTCGTTGTGGGTCACGGCAAATAGACCCAGATCAGTGAACTCTCCCGCATTCACCCCGACGCCGACATCGTGAAACTGGTTGTCGGTAAACAGAGCGTACTTCTCTCCCACCGTATGGCAGGACGCGCAATCGGCTTTCTTTTTCGAAGTGAACACCACGTATCCGCGTTTTACGGCCGCGTCTACGGCATTCTTGTCGTGTCCATATTTCCAGCGATCAAAGGGCGAGTTGCCGCTGATCACCGTCCGCTCGAACGAAGCGATGCTCTTCTCCACCATCTCGTAGGTAATCGGTCTCGCTCCCCACGCTTCGGTGAATTGTGCGCGGTAACTCGGATCGGCATTCAGCCTTTGCTCGACCGTCGCCAGTGTGTTGGCCATCTCCACTGGGTTCTGCACTGGACCTTCTGCCTGGCTTTCCAGGGTAGGCGCGCGCCCATCCCAGAATTGGACTTTGAAATAGGCGGAATTCACCACCGGCGGCGAGTGGCGGCTTCCCGTCTTCTTGCCCACCCCTTCGGAAACCGGCCTGGAATCGGCAAATCCGAATTGCGGGCTATGGCAGGAGGCGCAAGAAACGCTACGATCCACCGAGAGAATCGGATCATAAAAAAGCCGGCGTCCGAGCGCGATGGTTTCCGCAGTGGGTGGATTGTCCGCGGGAATCAGCACAGGCGGCAATCCCAGCGGAGTTTTGATCTGCACTGTCTTCCCGATGGGCATCACCGGCGAGGCCGGCTGATTCTGGCCCTGCAGCAACAACCCGCACGCGAAAACTGTGATGAGAACGACGAGTAAGAATTTAACGGAATTCATGGGACCCTCCGACGATGGAGACTCCGGTTCCCACCAGCAATGATGGATTGCATGACCGGCAGACTGAATTGCTCTGGAGTACCGGAGCCAGGTTGTGTCAGTTCCCGAAGTCTGCGGCAGCACAATCGTAGTCCGATCGGCGGATAAAGTTGGTGATTGTGGTCACCCTTGGCGGTGACAGTTTGCCTGCGTTGGTGCGGCCAAATGAGTGTGCGTGAGAACTGGAGTCCAACAATTTCGCTGATTTTGCCACGGACTCCAGCCGCGAAGCGGCGTTAGAATGCAGCCCACAGCGCAAGCTGTGGGTGGAAAGTTGGGGTTGGAGTAAGCCCCGGAGGGGCGAAAGAAAGGTTCTCACTCACCCTTCAGATACCCTGTCACGCTCCCGCAATCTTCAACAACTCTCCCAGATTCTGAACCCCTTGCCCCCCTTCCGCATCATGATTTGCCACACCCGGGCCGTGACGAATACATCGTCGAGCGCCTGATGAGCGTCATGCCAGCATCAGCGCCGCTTCTCGAACGTTGGTGTCTTCTTTGCAAAGCAGCGCCCAACTGAAGTGGGGCAAGCGGAGCACTCTCTTACACCGGCTCCAATCTCAGAACGGAAAGTGGATCGACAGAATGGGAATGTGATTGGTGGGATGGAACCGCGTCGTGGCGATTTCGAACCCGCCGCGAGGTTTTGATGAACCACAACCCATGTGGGCTCTCGACTGAGCCCGCCGCGGAAACGATCAGAAGGTGAAACGTCCACCGATTGTCGGAGCGCAGTTGTTGTTGGAGTTATAGGGGACGCCGGGGCCATGAGGAATGGCGATGTTCAGACCGCCGCTCACGTAGGAATACGCAATTCCGGCAAAAGCGTCGAAACGCCTGGTGATGTGACGATCCACATAGAGCGACTCCTCGTTGAGGGTGCCCGCGCAGGCACTGGGGAAACCGGCTTCGGGCGAGCAGGGCGTCGGAACACGGAAGTCGTTCTGCAGTTGATGATACCAGGACAAAGTGATGTCGGTTTTGCTGTCGATGGCGTACTTCCCGCCCGTCCACCAGATCTGCACGTGCTTGGGAGAATCAAGGCTGTTGTCTTCGACGCCGCTCATGATATAACCGCCCTGGTCCGAGGCGCCAACGCCCAACGGGTTCTTCGGGTTAGCCTGCCGGATGTATTCGTAGCCGGCAAACAACTTGAACCGGTCCCACGTATACTTGGCAGCGAACATAATGGCGCGGTTGTCGGTCACGATGCCATATACGGTGTTATTCGTATCGATCAGATTGGCCCCGGTAATGGTGTTTGTATCGATGCTGTCGGTGGTCGACTGATATGGCTGCGTCGCACTCTGAGCCCCCAGCAAGGGGTTCAATACGCTGATCGCCTGGTTGTAACGTTGGTAGACGACGTCGGCGGAGAACTTGCCGTAGCCCCCGCCGAGGTCGAATCCATAGGCGTTGTTATGCGCCGATTCCGGCGTACAGTTGGCGGCCGTCCAAGTTGCGGAGGCCGAGTAGCAGCCGCCAGAACCATCGGCGAATTTATACATCGCGCCGAAATGGACCGGGCCATAGGTGAGGCGATATTTCAGGGCGTCGTCCCAACGGCTGTCCTCGGTGTCGCCGCCGCCGGCCATCGTGCCGTTATACCCGATGTAAGAAAAGGCATAGCTGCCGCCGGCCGGATCGTAAAGGAGCATCGCATCGGTGCCGAGAGAGCGCTGACGACCGAAGGTCAGCACGCCGAAATGCGCGGACGATATTCCGGCATAGAATTCGTCATTGAAGGGTTGGCCCGCGCGCGCGCCGTCGATGGCTATCGAATAGCTGCTCCGGGGAAGGCCGTTGTTAATGATGTCGGTGGCCGACGCGTTGGCCAGCAGGCCGGAGTGCGGATTGATGCCGGTTGAAGCGTTGAACACCACGGACCAGCCATGCACAAACTCTTCCTTGCCCTTGATGCCCAGACCCGTCTGCGACAGGTTGTTCGGTGCGATGAGGAATCGATGTTGATAGCCGTTTCGGTTCACCAGAGATTCGCCTTCATAGTTGTAGCCGTTTTCCGGTAAGCCGTGGCTGACCCAGCCGAAGCCGACGTCATACGCACCGTACAGCGTGATGCCGTGCCAGGTCAGCGTGCAATCGGTGGTGGCGAACTCGTGGCCGCTCGCGCAGGGGTCGGGGCCGGAAGGGCTCGTTCCTGTTTGGGCCCATGAGAAGGACAAGGTCGTCAAGAGAATGAAAACGAGCGCGGCCAAAAACAGAACTTTCTTACGCAAGCGAACCTCCCAGTGGCAATTGAAATAAGAATTGCGAAGTGTATATGAACTACGTTTCTTATTTCAAGAACCATACAGATATAGGCGCATGAGATGAGAAGAGCGAATGGCGCCCGGCATTGACCTTGGCTTTTACTGACTGTAGGATTTCCCCCGATGCGGAGGAATAGCCAGCCCGAGCGCAAGAGTGACGAACTGCTGCAACTGCGCGACGCTGCCCTGGAACTGGGAATCAGCTTTCCCACCATCAAGCAGTGGATTTACAAGAAGAAGATTCGCAGCGTCCGGACCCTTGGAGGACATCATCGCATCCCGCAAAGCGAATTGGACCGGCTGCTTTTCCGCACCAGAGGGAAAACCGCCGCGGACCGCACTCAGGCAATGCGCCGGGTAAGCGGGCGCAATCAACTGGTGGGCCGCATCGATCAGGTGCGCATCAGCGGCCTCATGGCGGAAGTGAAGATTTCCATCGGAGAGCAGCAAATCACTTCCATCATCACCGCAACTTCCGCCCGCGAGATGCACCTCAAGCCCGGCCAGACCGCCGTCGCCCTCATCAAGGCTACGGAAGTGATGATCCTTCGCGTCGGGGAATGAATACAGAACTCGTAATCAGCCAGCCGCCACCGTCACGATCTCCGCGATCGTCAGAAACAAAGCGTAGGTGGCAAAAAGAAACGCTCCGTATTTCCCTCCTGTCTCCAGACGCATCCGGGGCATGAAAGTAGCAAAGCGTGAGAGCAGCACGGCCTCGCCAAACATCCCGGGCAGCGCAATCAGGAGGGCCGCCGAGGCCCACTCCACCGCCGCCACATGTCGCCACCTCAGGATGAGAATGCAGATCGCCGCGGTCACCACGGGCGTAACCACGAAGTTGATCCAGTAGCGCTGGCTGGTGCTTTCAAACACAAGCGGGCCTCGCATCTGATACCAGATGGTTCCAAGCACCCAGAACGCCGCGCCGAACAGCAGGAAGAGCAATTTGTCATGTATTCTCATGGGTTCTCCACGTGAGGATGAATGTACCATGTGGTACATCACCCTTGTACCACATGGTACATTACAGAAGCAAGATGCTCCGCAAGAAACAGCGCCGTAACCGCAAACAGCTGCTGGAAAGCTGTCTGGCCGCCTTCATCCGCGCCGGAACCCTGGACCTCAGCCTTGACACACTGGCCAAGGCCGCCGACACCAGCAAGCGCATGTTGATCCACTACTTCGGCGGCCGCGAGGCCCTCGAGGAGATGGCCATGTCGCTGCTCGAAGACCGGCTGCGCGCCCGATTCCGCGCCAGCGCGTTCCCCGCAGGCACGTTGCCGCAAGCCGTCGTTGCCGCTTTGTGGGACCAGACCACCAGCCCTCAATCTCGCGGCGTTCTTCTCCTAGCGATGGACCTGACGCGGCGAAGTTGGAGTGGCTCCGAGCGAGCCAAACGATTCTTCGAGGAGCAGCAGCGCCAGTGGGCCGAGATGCTGCGCGAGTTCCTGCCCGATGCTGCCGCCGTCGAGACGCTCCTGCAACTGTTCCAGGGCGCCGTGCTCGTCTATCTGGTTACCGGAGACCGGGAACGCGGCCGGCGGGCCCTCGACCGCTGGCTCGCAAGCGAAACCCGTGGGGAATCCCATTAGAACTGTTGCTCCGGCATCCTCGCGTGAAAGAAGGCCGGAAATCACGGCTACCGCGATCACCGTGTTAGCATTTTAGTAGTGTTCTCGTTTCGCGGCGGCAAGCCCATGGCCCGCACTCGTCTCATCCCGACCCTCCTTGCGGCAATGCTGGGCGTCCTTCTTTCCCCCGCCGCTCCCGCCGCCGAGCCATCTCCCTGGCTCGAGGTCCGCTCCACGCACTACACCGTGATCACCGACGCCGGAGACAAGAAAGGCCGCGAGGTCGCCCTCCGCTTCGAGCAGATGCGCGCCGTCTTCGCCACGCTCCTGATGAAGAACCGCCTCAACGAGCCGGTGCCGCTGACCATCCTCGCCTTCAAGAACGACAAGACCTACTACCAGAGCGCGCCGCTGCGCCAGGGTCAGCCCATCGCGGTCCCCGGCTTCTTCCTCCCCGGCGAAGACCAGAACTTCATCGTCCTCAACTTATTTGAGGAAGAGTCCTGGCGCGCCGTCGCTCACGACTTCGCCCACATGCTGGTCAACTACAACTATCCTCCCGTTCCTGGATGGTTCGACGAAGGCCTCGCCGAGTACTTCAGCTCGATCCGCCTCGACAACAAGAACTACGAAATCGGCGGCGACCCGGAACTCAACCCTGTCTTCACTCAGGACCTTCTGGAGAACCAAAAGGAAGTCCGCAATCCCACTAAATCCCTAACCGAACTTCTCAGCGGACAAGTCTGGCTCGCCCTGCCCGACCTGCTCACCATGAAGCATGACACTTCCACCTACGCCGAGGGCACGCACCACACCCTGTTCTACGCGCAGTCGTGGATGACCATCCATTACCTGCTCCACGAGAAAAAGCTGCCTGAGACGGGAACCTATTTTGACCTGGTCGAGAACCAGCACCTGCGCGTGGAAGAAGCCATCCAGAAGGCCTACGGCATGACGCCCGCGCAATTCGATCAAGCGGTGAAAGATTATTTCCACTCGCTCACACCGCTGTTCACGGCGCTCGACGCCTCCAAGCAAGCGGGGGCGCAGCCCAATCCACCTCAGGTCTACCAGTTTCCCGAGATCGTCAGCCCAGACGCCAACGTGATCACCGCCAAGACGATCCCCGAGCCCGACGCCCGCGCAATAGTGGCTGACGTAAAGGTCAGGATTCCCGAACGCCACGACGCCGGACTGCAGGAACTCCAGGCGCTGGCCACAGCGCCCGATCCAACTCCGGCCAAGACACCCAAGAAAGCCGACAAGGATCCCAACGCCACACTGATCGCGACCGTCGGCAACGAAATCGCGCACCGCGCCCTCGCCTGGGACCACCTGCAGCGCCGCGAATTCGATGCCGCCGCCGAAGAACTCGGTGACGCCGCGGCCCTCAACCAGCGCGATATGTGGATCCGCTACTACCTGTCCGTGCTCAAGTACCGCAGTGCACAGGCCAAGAAAACCCAGATCCAGGGCCTGCCCAACATGATGCAGGACCTCCGCGCCGTGCTCGAGTGGTATCCCGAATTCGCCGACGCCTATGATCTGCTGGCCGTCGCCCGCACCGCCGGTGGAGGCCCGGTCGCCGCCATGCAGGCCGAACGCGCCGCCATGCAACTCAGCCCGCGCAACCAGCAGTACGTTTACCATCTGGCGCAAATCTACGTCGAAGACAAGAAGTGGGAAGCCGCGCGCGCCCTGCTCGATCGCCTGAAGAACAGCAGCAATCCTCAAGTCGCCGCCGAGTCTCGCGAGACGCTGAGCAAGCTCGGCAACGAACAGAAATATGGCATCGCGTCCGCCTCCACAGGTTCGGGCAAGCCACTCGAGAAACAGCGTTCCCCATTCGACGTGCTCGAGGAAGACGCCGCCAAACGCGCCGCCGTCGAGCAGGCGGCAAAATCCAACATCGCCGACCGCCGCACCTCCAAGTTCTTCCAGGGACGTCTGGTGGGCGTCGACTGCTCCCATGCTCCGGCTGCGGTTCTTACTGTAACCTCCGGCGGCGTGGTGCTGAAACTGCGCACCGCCGATTACAAATCTCTGCTGCTCATCGGCGCCGACACTTTCTCCTGCGACTGGAACAATCGCTCCGTCTCGGTCAACTACAAGCCCGGCGGCCTGTCGGACGGAGACCTGGTGTCGGTGGAAGTGCGATGAAGCGGGCTGCGGGCTTCAGCTTTCGGGCTTCGGACCTGGATCCGACTGAATGGAAATAGATAGTGAACGTCCCGTGCAGTGCACCCTTGGCGTGAGACAAAGAAACTGGGGACAGTTTGCATCGCTGAAAAGATTGTAAACCGGGGAGTGGGGCGGGGGGGCGGTCAGCCCCCGACTCGTCCCGTTTGAGCCCCTTTACGGGACCGTGACTGTTACGTTGCTGGCATTCTGAACAACATTGTCGGAGCTGGCCTGCACCGAAACTGTGAATGTGGTGGGATTACTGCCACCACCGCCGCTGCCGCTGTTACTGCTCCCAGTACTACAGGAGACCGTAAACATAATGCAGAGCAGAACTATGCAACCCAGTCTGAGCCTTCGCCGCGTCTTCCGTCGGACGTCAGGGATCAGGATCCCGATTGCAAGACTGATCCAGGCTGTGGCACCAGCCAAAGATCCCCCCGCCTGAGCACTGCCCGAAGGACGGGACGCCACTGCGATCGTTAGGGTTGAAGATGTCCCCGCGGCAGACGGGATGACCGAGCTCGGACTAAAACTGCAGGTCGCCCCCGATGGACTCGAACAACTCAGCGTAACTGGATCAGAGAATCCATTGTGGCTGGTGACAGCGACTCCAACTGTGCCAGACTGCCCAATTCCTACCGTCACACTGGTCGAGGAAAGCGCCGCCGCGAAATCGCCGATTGCGACTTGCGCCGAAGCACTCTCTGTGGTGACCCCATCCGTGACCGACACCGAAAAGTCATAAGTGCCCACAGAAAGCGATTGCGTCTGCACCTGAATTTGCGTGCTCCCAACCCCGCTGGAGCCGGCCGTCATGCATACTGCCGGCGATGGCAGCCCGCTGCAGCTTATCTGAAATGTAGGAGCATAGTTATTCGTCGTTGTGATGCTCAGCGTGTAGCTGATCGCCTGATTGTCCAGCGTATTGATCTTCGCGGGAGTGATCGCCAGGCTAAACTGCCCCGGCGCGGCAGGGCCAGGAACGAAAGCCAGTCCGTCAATCCCCTGCGACAATACGCGTTTTACGATGCTGTCAGTCGGAATACTGTATTGCGTAAGATGCTGCAGCGCCTCTCCGATATAGAGATTCCCCTGGCCGTCGGAGATGATTCCGTCCGGCGTCACGATGTTGCCGGTCTGCAGGAAAATCGGAGTGCCCAGAACCGGAGGTGCGCTCTCCGTCAAGGGAATCTCGATCAACCCGTTGCCCAATGTGCTAACGCGAGTCAACCAGAGGTTCTTGGTCAACGGATCATAGACTATGCCATCGCCGCCGTTCACCCTGAAATGCGGCTCGAGTACCACGGTCTGAAGAATCGCTCCAGTCGCCGGATCCAGCTGGCATAAGGTATTGCGCGAGACCACCGCGTATAAGTTTCCCGCTGGATCGTACGCCAACCCATCCAGAGTAAGGCCGATTGCCTTCGCAGGAAAGATTGTCGACGTTCCAGTTGCCAGGTCGTAGCGCGCAAGTTTCCCCGTCGCGTAGAGCGAAACCAGGATGCTGGTTCCGTCCGGTTCGAACACCAGGTCGCGCGGGGCTCCCGATCCGAAGTTGGCCAGCACTGTGTCCTGTGCGGTCGCCGGATCGAACATCTGCAGCGTGCCCAGGGGAGGGACCGTATAAAAGATTTGCCCCTGAGCATTCACGATAATACTGTCGGGCTTGCTGCCGATGTTGTAGACGTCCGTGACAGTCCCGGCAGCGAAGTCGACCAGGTCGAGCTGCTGACCAGGCTCGCTGGTGACGTAAAACGTTTGAGCTGTGGAATTAGAAACTAGAATCAAAAATAGGAAAGCCAGAAATCCGCCCCATCGCGCTTTCTTCATCGACCCTTGGCTCCCGCTTTCAGGTTGTCAAAACGATGGAAGATAACAAGGTAGCACGCACGGTTCCAGTCCCCAGCCCGAATCTAAGCGCCTTGGGCCAAGTCTGTCAGGCTAAACCCCTGTAAATTCAGTTCATATCGAATTGGGTTCAATATGCAATTAAGATGCATGTGCAAGTTGTGATCCAGCGGTGGCAGTATTTTGCACACCCTCGTACCCAGCAAGCGCATGATTTTGGTGAGCGAGACTTGGATGGAATCGGAGTCCCACTCGTCGTGCTTTTCGACATGCTGGGCCGCCACCACTGTATGACAGCCTTCCGCAAATGTTCCATACTCGCTGGCAATTTGGCAAATAATTCCCGGGCACGGGGAATGGTTATCACAGATCGAGATCGGGTGACTGTGACGGATGGACATTAGGCTCGTGGGGCTGGGATAGGCGCGACCGGAGCAACGAGGGGAAATCTCCTGGTTGCCGGCGCTGACGGGCGCGCACCCTTCGACAAGCTCAGGGCAGGCTCTTTCGAAAACCGCGAAAGGTGCGCCAGCCCTCGTCGGAGCTGCTGGCAGGGGCTGGATGCCAAGAAAAACAAAACTTCCCTGCGAAGGGTAAAGTGTTTTTACCTGACATCCCCTTTTATAGAACCCGCCCGCAACGAAGGAACCCTCCCGCTGGGAGCGGGAGGGCCGGTGCTTGCGGTACGAGCAGGCTAGGCGCGCACGACGTTGCCTGCCTGGAAGCCCTTGGGGCCTTTGAGCAGATCGAACTCCACGGTCTCACCCTCGTTGAGCGAGCGGTAGCCGTTCTCCTGAATGGCGGAGAAATGCACGAAGACATCCTCTCCCGTGGAGCGCTGGATGAAACCATATCCCTTCGCCCCGTTGAACCACTTCACAGTTCCCTTCTCTCTCACAGAAAAACTCCTTTCCACTATCATTAAGAATTAAGGTTCCCGGAATTCCCGACGTGCCCCGAACGAAGCAGCGGACGAAGCTCCCCCTCAGGAAATCCAGCGAAACCCGGTTGCGTCTCTCTGTGCCGGAGAAATTGCTCCAAAACGAAAGACTCCTCGGTTCCTCACCGCGCAGAGAAAATGCGGCGCGAACTTCTGGAGCCCTGGTCCATCGGCGCTGATTTCTACCGCCCTGCTCAAGACATCAACCTGCCTTACGAACTCATTTCCCGAAATGGCTCGAGTCATGAGCCACCCGATAATAAGCAGTGTTAAATCGTTTCGCAAGAAAAATTAGCGACTAGTATTAAAAAATAACCGGCGGTCATATTTTAAGCTTTAACACGGTATAAGCAACGGCCGGCTTCCGGGACGCATAAACCCCGGCTTTCGCTGGAAATCGAGCCCCAGCGCAAGCCTTTGGTACGATTAGGACGCCCGTGTCCGAAGAGAAGACAGCTACCGTTCCCCCGCCTGCGGATGGCGCGCCTGCCCGCCCGCCACGGCTGCGGCGCGCACGCTCGTCGGGGATGGTGGTCTCGACCGCAAAATACCTGCTGCGCACCGAGGTCCACACCTTTGCCTTCTCGGTGGCGGCCAACTCGATTCTGTCGTTCTTCCCGTTCGTGGTGCTGCTGATGACGCTGATCCGGCGCATCTTTCACTCGCGGGTGATGTCAGACGTGGTCGTGGAGTTGTTGCGCGACTACCTGCCGGCCGGACAGGACTTCGTCATCCGCAATCTGAATGCTATGGTGAATTCGCGCCATCGTGTGCAGGTGGTGTCGCTGATCATTTTGCTGGTGACTTCGTCGGGCGTGTTTCTGCCGCTGGAAGTCGCGCTCAACCGCATCTGGCGCTTTCCTAATAACCGATCGTACCTGGGCAATCAGTTGATCTCGCTGGGACTGGCGTTCGGCTGTGGCGTGCTGGCGCTGCTCTCCATCGCCATGACCGCGGGTAATGTGGCCTTGATGGGATTCCTGCTGCACGGCCACGGCACGGGATTCCTTCGCCTGGTGGGATTTGTGGTGATGAAGGTTTTCGCGATCGCCGCCAGCATCGCCATCTTTTTTCTTATCTATTGGGTGCTGCCCAACGGCAAGGTTCCGGCGCGCGCCGTGCTGCCGACTGCCATCATCATGGGACTGCTCTCGGAGGCGCTGAAGTATGGCTACATTCTGGCGCTGCCCTGGCTGAATTTTGCCGAAGTCTATGGGCCTTTCGCCCTGTCGGTGAGCATGATGTTCTGGGCATTTCTTTCAGGGCTGTTGCTGCTGGCGGGCGCCAATCTTAGCGCCGAAGAGCATTTGCGGCACGCGCTGTAAATAGTTATCGGTTGGCGGCTTTTGTAATTCGCAGAATTCCGGCCTTACTTGTCCACGGGAATACTGCTGAAGGCGATGCCGCGTTTGCGGTTGATGCGGCAGATCACATTTTCCAGAATCTTGGGCAGCAGGTTGACTCCCGGCACCGGCATTAACAAGTTCTTTTCCACGTACTCTTCGGCTCCGGCTTCAATCAGTTTCTGGCGGTTCCTCTCAGTGAGACTGCTCAGCACGATCACCGGGATGTCGGCCGTGGCGGCATCCTTCTTCAAGCGGTCCAGCACTTCGGGGCCGCTCATCTTGGGCAAGATCATGTCGAGCAGGATCAGATCGGGCGTGCGCTCGTGGGCCATTTTCAGAGCAGACTCGCCGTCCTCGGCGCAAACCACTTCGTAACCAGCCTTGTTGAGCACACGCTCGTTCGCGTGCAGTATGGGTTTGCTGTCGTCGACTAAGAGAATTCTCACGCGGGCTGCCGTCCTTATTTGGACTATCGGCGCGGTCGCGCAAGAAGATTAGGCTCAGCGTAACCAGACGGCCAGTCCGAAGTGGGAATGACTCTTGTTATCCACAGGCACGATGTGACATCTATCACTGCGTGCTCTCTTGTCGGCAACTAGCATGAGCACGGTTTCCCAGATTCCTCCGAGCAGACATTCGGTCCCAGGTGATTACTATGGCCGGGCGTCGCTGGCGTCTGCTCGCCTCGTTCTTGCCGATCCTCGTCGCGACTGCGTTTCTGCGCGGGCAGGATGACGCCGCAGAACGCCCCGCCGCACCAACTCTGGCGACGCCGCGCTCTCTGCTCACCGCGCCGCCCATCTGGGTTCCTCTGCCTCCCAGCCTGCCCCCGAGCTTTCCAGTCGGTCACTACCCGGTTGGCCGTTTTCCGGCTGGCCGAAGCGCCATGCCCTTTCGGCAACTCGTTCGTTCGGCTGGGATCATCTTTTCCGGCCATGTCATCTCCATCGGTCGTGCCGCCGGACCTTCTGGTCGGGACAACCCTGCTGCCACTACCGTCACCTTCCAGGTTGAACACGCGATTCGTGGCACCTCGGGCGGACAGAGCCTGACGATTCATGAGTGGGCCGGCCTGTGGCCTAGCGGCGAACGCTACCACGTCGGAGAGCGCGTGCTGCTGTTCCTGTATGCCCCTAGCAAGTTGGGCCTCACCAGTCCGGTGGCTGGATCGATGGGCAGATTCGCCTTGGGGTCCAGAGGCGAGATCGTGATGAACGCACAGCACCTGGCAACCTTCGTAGCGGATCCACTCCTGGGGGGGAAAACCATCGTGTCCTACGCCGATTTTGCGCTAGCAGTGCAGCGAACCAGCGAGGAGGAATGAGCCAGACGTGACCGCACAAACGAATATGGCAGGTACCGCACGCTCATTGCTCTTCCGGCTGGCAACAGCCCTGGCTATCGTTTTCTTTTTCGCGCTCATCGCCCGCGCTGGCGGCCCAAAATACGTCGCCGGCTCCACTTACTTCAATTCTTCGACCATGGGCCAGCCCATCATTTGGTCCCTGAGTCACGTGAACTACTACACCGATCAGGGGGATCTCAGCCCCATTCTGCCCAACGCCTCGGCCAACTCGCTAGTCGCCTACGCCTTCAGCCAGTGGACATCCGTTCCAACAGCGGCCCTCACGGCCACTCGCGCCGGCCAACTGGCTGAAGATGTGAACGGCAGCAACATCGCGGTTGACTCCTACGGAACCGTCACCGCTCCCGCTGACATTACTTCCTCGGCCACGCAAACCCCGGTAGGCATCGTCTACGACCACGATGGCTCAGTCACGGACGCTCTGCTGGGCGCAGACGCGGGCGATCCTTCGCAATGCTCCTGGAACGCGGTCTATGGCGGGGTGGACAACTTTGGCGCCGGAGCAAACTTGTTGCACGCGCTGGTGGTCATCAACGGCCAGTGCGCGTTGCAGTCCTCGCAATTGACGGACGTGGAATACCGACTGGTGCGGGTTGTCGGCAACGTGCTCGGTCTGGGTTGGTCGCAGATGAATCTGAACGTGATCACGCACAATCCTCCCCCAACGTCTGACGACTATGCCGGCTTCCCCGTCATGCACTACCTCGATTTCCCGAATTGCGTGCCCATCACAATCTGCTACCCCAATCCTTACCAGCTTTCGCCCGATGACATGGCCGCGCTGTCCCGCCTCTATCCCGCGAGTCCGTCGACGACCACCGCCCGCATTCACGGCTCGGTTTATTTTGTCGATCATTTCGGCAGCATCGCCCAACCTATGCAGGGCGTGAACGTGTTCGCGCGCTGGATCGATCCATCCACGGGACTCCCATCGCACAAGTATGGTGCGGCTTCAGTCTCCGGATTCCTGTTCACGGGCAACGCTGGCAATCCGATCACCGGATGGAGCGATCCCCTGGGTAATCTTTACAGCGAGTTCGGGTCATCCGATGTGGCCCTCGAAGGATTTTTCGATCTGGGCGGATTGCCCATCCCCAATGGCACCAGCACCGCGCAATACCAGCTACAGATCGAGGCCTTGGACCCGACGTGGTCCGCCGGCGTGCGCCCCTATGATTCGCCCCAAGTCGCACCGTCGGGAACGTTCCAGCCCATCGTTGTAACGGTGGCAGCGGGCGGCGATTTTGAGCAGGACATCCTCATGTCCGGCAGCGCCGAGTCCGTCCCGCTCTGGGCCGCGACCGAGACCTGGAGCGCTCCCGCTCCGGTTCCTTCCCCGGGAGATTGGGTCGGCTCATTGAGCGGCTATGGCGAGGTTGGCTACTTTCTGATCACCGCCCAGGCCAACCGCACTTTATCGGTGGCCGTCACCGCGCTGGATGAAACTGGCGCCCCCAGCGAATCCAAGACAGGACCGGTCGTCGGTATGTGGAGCCTCGGCGATCCGCAAGGCTCGGTCCCGCCAACGTTTACTACGGTCCCGTTCAACTCCGACACGTTCGGCATGACTCGTCTTGACGCGCAAGTCCTGACTTCGAACAGCTTCATCATCGGGATCGCCGACCTGCGCGGCGACGGCCGCCCCGATTACCACTACCACGCCCACGTGCTTTATGGAGACTCCGTGAGCCCGCAGCGTATCCCGGTGAATGGCGGCGCCGTCACCTTGCAGGGAACGGGCTTTGCGCCGGGACTTACCGTCACCGTCGGCAGCATGAGCGCGCCGCTGCTCGCGACTAACGCCAGCCAGATGCTGGCGGCCGTTCCCGGGCAGAGCGACGGACCTGAAACCATCACCATAAGCGACCCGGTGAGCGGATCTTTCTCCATCATGACCAGTGCGCTCACCATCGGAGCCGCTGCCACTGACAAGATCCTGTTGTTACAGGGAGTAAATCCCCCCGCACCCGTGGGAACGCAGGCGGTCAATCTCGTGACCGTGCGGGTGGTTGCTTCCGATGGCATCACTGCAGTGGCCGGCGCCACCGTAGGATGGGCCACCACCAACGGCGCTACACTTTCGGCGTGCGGCGGCGCCACCACCTGCTCGGTGGTCAGCGATGAGAGTGGAGTCGCGGCCACCTGGGTTACGCCTGCCGCCACGGGGAGCGCGACCATCACCGCGACCCTGGCCCCCGGCGTTTACAACCCGCCTCAGTCGATCTCTGCGCCGGTGATGGCTACCTCTTCGTCTTTGGACATTGGAGTCACCACGCCCTACCTCTGGATTGCCTCGGGAGCATCGCTGAGCGTGCCGCTCACTGCTCGGGTAGTGAGCCTGGGCATACCACAGAGTGGCGTTACCGTGAACTTCTTCATTGCGCAGGGATCCGGGTCCCTCAGTTCCGCGAGCGCAGTCACGAACAGCAGCGGTTACGCGTCGGTGACGCTCAGCTTGACGAACTTCACCGCGAGCGTGCAGCTCAACGCCTGTGTCGCGCCCGGAAACGCTCCTTGCCAGACCATTTATGGGAATGCGGTGGCGGCAGCGATGCTGAACTTGCAGGCCGTGGGCGGGGCGGACCAAGTCATCACGGGAACGGCGTTTCAACCTCTGACGGTCCGCGTAACCGACTCCTCTACCCCGCCCAATGCCGTCCTCGGAGCGAGCGTGCTGTTTCAATCCACCGTAATGCGCCCGGCGGGAAACGATCTTGCGCTGACAACGGGAGACTCCGCCGTTCCCCCACCAGGGATGCCGGTGATTTTGAGCTTCAGCCAAAGCATCGCGCAGAGTGATGCCAATGGTTTGGTTAGTCTTGTCCCTTCAGTGGGATCGTTTACTGGCCTGCTGGAGATTGAGATTCAAGTCTCGGCCGGAACCAAGGCCGCGCTGCAGGATGTGATGGAGACTTTTCCGTCCGCCATTGACGGGAACAATCCCGCACCCAGTCGTGGACCGTGGGGCGGAAGAATTCCGGTTCCAAGGTGGCCACTGGGACAGCTGCGGGCCGACGATCCTTGAGAACGATCCCAGAGGATGATCGGTGAGGACAGCGCGGCAATGGCTCGCGAGCCGTGTGCTCGTCCGGGTTACTTCTTTCCCGGTGCGCGGCGCGGGCGTTGCTTGGCAGAGACCGATTTGATGATGAGCTTGCGGCGCGCTCCTGATGGCATGGGCACCTTGGCGCGGTTGAGGGCCACATTGATGAGGGCGCGGACTTCGGGATCGTCGAGAACCTTGTCATCGGGCTCGTCCGCGTTGTAGAGACGGATGTTGCGGACGACGTTGCCGCTGCCTTGCAGGCGCTTGGCAGGATCGGGCAGGCCTGCGCCCTGCAGGAAGCACATGGTCACACGGCCGGGAGGGAGGACCAGAGAGAAGATTGCTTCCGAAGGGCGCTCCGTCGGGCTGAAACCGATGACCAGCCAGTTGTAGTTGTCGTAGACCATCTCGATGGCGCCGGGAGCGAGCTTGCGCATTTTCGCCAGCGCGCGGCGGGTGAAGTCCTCGACTTCGGGATCGTACTTCGCCAGGAAGGAGTCAAGTTGCTGCTCAGCATCGGCTTGGGAGAGTTCGGTCTTTTTGCCGCCGATCGACGGTCTTATTTTCGCCATGACCCTCTCCTTATTTTCGTGTCATTCCGAGTCTTCGCGAAGCGAAGATGATGAACCTGCTTCTGCCTGCACCGGCAAATAGCAGGTTCCTCCCCTTCGCTCCGCTCTGGGTCGGAATGACAAACCTTAAACAGAACGACAAAGTCTAAACGCATCATTTTCCCGACGCCCGAAAGCCGAAGCCCGAAGCCCAGTTCACTTCTTCGTCCACTGATCCACCCAGTCATTCACCGTTTCATACCACAGGTTGCTGTTCTGCGGCTTCAGTACCCAGTGGCCTTCGTCGGGGAAATACAGCATCTTCGATGGCACGCCTTCCATCTGCAGCGTGGTGAAAAGCTGGAGGCCTTCGCTTACGTCGAGGCGGTAGTCGCGCTGGCCGTGGATAACCAGCGTCGGCGTCTTGAAATTCTTGGCGTACTGATGCGGCGACCACTTCTGATACATGGCGCGATTGTCGTAGGGAGTGCCTTTGAACTCCCAGTCGTTGAACCAGAGTTCTTCAGTGGTGCCCCAGGCGGATTCGGCGTTGAACATGCCGTCGTGCGACACCAGGCACTTGAAGCGGTCGGTATGGCCGAGGACCCAGTTAATCATGTATCCGCCGTAGCTGGCGCCCAGCGCGCATTCGCGGTCTTTATCGATGAACGGATAAGTCTTCTCGGCGTAGTCGAGGCCCTTCATCAGGTCTTCAAACGGAGCGCCGCCCCAGTCGCCGTTGATGGCGTCGACGAACTTCTGCCCGTAGCCGGTCGAGCCGTGGAAGTTGATCATGATGACCACGTAGCCGCTGCTCGTCGCAGAAGTTGGTGCGGCGAAGAGTTCGGGATTCCAGCGGTAGCTCCAGTCGTCTCCCCAAGCGCCCTGCGGCCCGCCGTGGATGAGGAACTTCACGGGATACTTCTTGCTGGGATCGAAGTTCGGCGGCTTGATTAGAAAGCCTTCGACTTTGTCGTTGTGAGCGCCGGCGAACAAAAAGGGCTGAAGGGACGACGTAGACACCTGCATCAGCACAGGCTCATTGACGCGCGTTAGTGGATCTGCTCTTGAGAGTTGACACTCAGGAGCTTCGTAGGGCCTTTCAGGACCTCTGCCATTTGCATAATCAACATGGCAGGGCGGCATTGCGGAATACGCGCTGAAGATTTCGATCGGAGCCGAAATCGACATTCGCGTGAAAATGAGTCGGTCTCCATTTGCGGTTATTGCGAGGTCGTCATTAAATCCAGCCACGACCTCGCGTGGCCAAGAAGCCGCCTTCAACGCAGAGCCTTCGGAAACTCTGAGTTCGTAGATTGGCGAATTGCCTTTGTCCTCCGAGGAAAAGAAAATCCGCTCGGAATTTGGCGACCATGCGAACGTTCCCACCCAGCGGTCAAAATCCTCCGTCAAATTCTTCTTCTCCCCCGTCTTGCGGTCATACAGCATCAGCCGGAACCTGTCGCTTTCGTATCCGGGACGCTGCTGGGCGCGGTAGGCGATGTAGCGGCCATCGGGCGAATAAAGGGGCGACGAGTCGCTGGCGGGGTTGTCGGCGGTGATGTTCCTGGTCTGTGCCAAGACCTGGACGGGCGAGGCGCCCGTCCCCACATGGTCTGTGCCTGTGCCTGCATTGACCGGGACGATCCAGAGATCGTTGTTGGTGGAAGCGGCCGGGTTCTTGTCGTGATTCGAGGTGTAGCAAATCTCCTGGCCGTCAGGAGAGAAGGCATAGTCATCCTGCCCGCCGAGCGAGAACACGGGGGCATCGTAGTCGCCGGGAGTAAGGTCGCGGTACGACAGCTGCGCTTCCCGCGTAACGGGAAACACGGGAGCCTCGGTTACGAAAATGTGAGAGCGCTTACCTTCTTTGTAGGCGTTCCAGTGGCGATAGAGCAGATGATCGAAGACGAGGGCCTTGACTTTCGACTTCTCATGCTCTTCAAGCTTCTTCGCATTGCAGGATTCTTCCGCCTGAGGCGCTCCGTCGCATTCCGGGTAGACGTCGGACGTGAAAAGAATATTCTTACCGTCCGGCGACCAAAGCTCACCTCCGGCCTCGGTCGCTACACGTGTCCATTGTCTAGCCGCCATCACAGTGCCCGCGGCGCCGTCGAACTCCGCGATCCACACTTGCGAACCGCCGTTCTTGTTAGAAAGAAACGCAAAAAGTTTGCCATCGGGCGCCCAGCGCGGGCGGTCGGCGTCCTGATCGGCGATGATCTCGCGCTCCTGACCTCCGGCCGTGGGCACGATCCAGATGTGCGGCGTCTTGGTGTTGGCTTCGAGATCGACATCGACCACGCTGAAGATCACCCACTTGCCGTCGGGCGAAACTTCCGGCTCGCCGACGCGCTTGAGCTTCATCATGTCTTCGAAGGTGAAGGGATGCCTGGCCTGGGCGAAGGCGGATGGTAGGAAAACGAGCAGAGCAAGAGATAGAAGAAACAGACGGCGCATGAAAGGACCTCCTCGGCAAACCGAGAAGTTTAGCAGGTTTCGGTAGCGCTACTGTCCTGTCCAGGGGTTTACCAGCCGCACGCCGCAACCTTCGAAGTCAGCGGTGTTGCGCGTGGCCAGGAGTGCGCCACGGGAGTGGGCAATGGCCGCGATCTGCGCGTCTAAATCCGCGATGGGGCGGCCTTGCGTGCGGCGCCGGGCAGCAATCCCGGCAAACGCGCGAGCAGCATCTTCGTCAAAGGGCAGGATGCGGCCGGCGAAATCTTCTGCGAACGTGGCTTGAGCCTCGGCGAGCATCTTGTCGTAGCGCTTTCCCCGGGGAAGAAGTTCGACTCCGAAGAGAATTTCGGCCACAGTGATTGTGGTGACAAAGAAATGACCGTTCTCCGGTTTTTGTGACAACCACGCCATCACAGCCGCCGAAGGCGAAGGCCGCATCGGTTCTGAAACCACGTTGGTGTCCAGAATCGTGATCACCGAGGTTGCTTGAGATGTCACTTGAATTGGATTTCGCGAATTCTGCCGCGGCGGGGAGGAATTTTCAAATCAACTCCACCCAGCGGAGCGAAGCGCCGGCGGATGGCTTCTCCAAGATTTTCCGGTTCGGAATCGGCCCGGGCCAACCCGGTTTCCAGCAACTCGCGCGCTTCCTGCTCCATGGAGCGCCCGTTACGGGCGGCACGAATGCGGAGCCGCTGTTTGGTGTTTTCCGGAAGTTTGCGGATCGTGATGCTGGCCATGTCATCAATGATATCATTGATGGCATTGATTGCATAGTGCGCTTTTCAGACTTTCGGGCTTCGGGCCGGTCCATTGTTCTCTCGTCAGGACAACGACCGCCCAAGCACTTTGAGATCCCCTACTATCTTAGGAAGGACGAAGCCCAACAGCCGGCGGGACGCCGGCGCTACCAGGCCGTAGCCCGAAAGTCGATGCCGATTTTCTCTACGGCAACCCCTTTGTTGCCATGGCATCCAAGTAAGCGGCAGAACTGCAGCGCCCTGCCCCCGGCCTCACTGAGCGGAGAGGGGTCGGGGGAGGGCCGCCGCGGTGGGCTATTCCTGCATCAAACTCAAAGAGACTTTGTTTGCCTGGTTTCTGCCGGCGACAGGCAGCTCCGTGCTGCCGCACGAGACGGTGCAGGCAAGGTCTCTACATACAGTGCAAATCCGGTAAACTAAGAGATTATGAGACTGGCTTCCCACGGTACTTTGTTTTGCCTCGCCCTCATCCTCGTGGCGGGCGTGCTGGCAGCTTTGCCGGCCGCCGCGCAGGAGGGCCAGCTCGAGACCGCGCCGCCCAAAGGCGTCACGCCCGAGGAAATCATCACGCATTTTGCCGCGCGGGAAAAACTGTTCAAAGAGGCGCGCGAGCATTACACCTACCGGCAAGACATCAAGGTGCAGACGCGCGACGGCGATACCGTCACCGGGGAATATCACGAAGTCTTCGACGTGCTTTACGACGACAAGGGCCATCGCATTGAAAACGTTGTCTTCGCGCCACAGTCCACGCTGGAGCAAGGCGGGCTTGGGCTGGACGAAGGCGATATCCAGGACTTCCGCAACCGCCTGCCCTTTGTGCTGACCAGCGATGAGATTGCGGAATACAACATCCTTTACGTGGGCCAGCAGCAGGAAGACACGTTGCATTGCTACGTCTTCGACATTGCTCCGAAACAGATTGTAGGCAAGAAGCGCTACTTCCAGGGACGCATCTGGGTGGATGACCGCGACTTCCAGATCGTGAAGACCTATGGCCAGGCCGTCCCGGAAACTCGCGACACCAAGAAGAAGGGCAAGGAAGAACACCTCTATCCGAAGTTCACCACCTGGCGCGAACAGGTCGACAACCAGTACTGGTTTCCCACTTACACGCGCGCCGATGACACGCTGCATTTCGTCACGGGCGACATTCACATCCGCGAGATCGTGAAGTATGAGGATTACAAGCGCTTCGGATCGAGCGTGAAGATTCTGTATCAGGGGCAGGAAGTTCCGAAGGGCGAGCAGAAGGATCAGAAGCCGGATCAGAAGAAGCCGGAGGAGAAGGATCAGAATCCGCCGCAGAAGTAGCTCCCAGCTCTCAGATGTCAGTCGACTGCCAAAACCGCACTTAGCATAGAGGTCCCGGAGGGACCTTTGACAATAGCCCGCCAGTCTTACTGGCGGGTTTCGTTTCGACATTTTGTGCTCGTGCCGTAGGCACGATTGAACCGCATCGCAGGACTTAGGCGTCCCTACGGGGCGCTGTTCCCATTCTTGCCTTGTTTCCCCGCGTTGAAACGCCGGGCTATTTTCAGATGTCCCTACGGGACCGAGGACGATTTTCAGACAGAGTGCGCGGTCCGTTCCACCGGACGCGAAACCCAGATCCCTCGCTTCGCTCGGGATGACAATGCGAGGGTGCGTTCGATCTGCGGGGAATGTGTCTTCGGCGTTGGAACTGGCTGAGAGCTGACAGCTGACAGTGCCTACGGCGCGGGGCTCATTCGCACGCTACGATCCCCGCCAGTGAACTGGCGGGCTACTATCGGTAGTCCCTACGAGACCAGCCTTATCCTTGAAACTCTGAAACCTTGAACCTAGTAAAAGAGATACTTCCGCCACTTATCATCCGACCGGCCCATGAGCCGCATGATGTGGCGGCTGGTGTGGAGGTTGAAGGCGCGGGGCTCGCGCATCAGCTTCATGCCGGCTTCGGCGGGAAACTGATTGCCCTTGCGGCGGTTGCAGGGATGGCAGCAGGCCACCAGGTTCTCCCACGTGGACGAACCTCCGCGAGAGCGCGGAACCACGTGGTCGAGTGTCAATTCGCCCGAAGGCAGCACCGTGGCGCAATACTGGCAGGTGTTGCGGTCGCGCAGCAGGATGTTCTTCCGCGACAGAGCGCGGCTCTGGTGCGGGATGCGGCGGTACTCCAACAGGCGGATCACGGAAGGCACACGCATGGCGATGCGAGCTGCGTGCAGGAAGTGTCCATTCTCTTCTTCGGTCATGGCCACGCCCTTGAGCACCAGCACGAGGGCGCGGCGCGCGGCGCAAACATTGATGGGCTCATAGGACGCGTTCAGGACGAGCACGGGCGCGTGCAGCGCGTTGCCGTTGCTGTCGCGATGCAGCGCCGCCGCCGCAAACAGGCCGGCGGCATGGTGTCCCGGTGGTCCTGCCTCGGTTTGAATCCTGGCTGACATAAGTCTAAATTCCTACGGCTTTGGCCATGGGAGCGTCGTCCGTCCCACTCCCTTCATCGATTTCATTATCGTCCGCGTGTGGTCCAATCTCCACATGTTGCGCTGAGATCTTCAGGGTGCGGGCCACTGTCGCGACCCAAACCTTGGCTGCGCCCGCGCGGCGCAGAACCCGCGCGCATTCTGAAACGGTCGCACCCGTGGTGAAAACATCGTCCACCACCAGCACCTCGCGGCCCCTGACGGAATCGGGCTGCGCGACTTCGAAAGCGCCCCGCAGGTTCTCGCGACGCTGGTGGCTGGTGAGACCGATTTGCGACGCGGTCTCGCACTTTCTCTCCAGCGCTCCCGCGCACAAACGCAAGCGATCTCCTTGCGGCCTGATCTTCAGCGCGGCGCGCGCGATCAGTTCCGCCTGGTTGAAACCGCGTTGGCGAAGCTTGGTACAGTGCAACGGGACCGGAACCACTGCCACAGAATCCGGCGGAAGATCGGGATCGAGCGATGCAATCGCTTCGGCCAGCATGCGTCCCAAAACATTTGCCGCCGGACGCATGCCTCCATATTTCAGTAAATGAATCAATTCGCGGAGACCGCTTTCATAGCTGCCATAAGCCGCGGCTCGCGCAAAGGCCGGCTCGATGCGGCGGCAAAGCCCGCAACGGGGCTGGCCGTCAGAATCGGCAACGGCGTAGGAGGAAAATAACCGCTCGCCACAAATCGCGCAGACTCCGCCGGCGATGGGGAGCATGGCATCGAGGCACTCCTGGCACACCGGGAGACGTGAAATCTTGACCAGCGGAGTGCCGCAGATGCGGCAATCGGAGGGAAACAGAACGGCGAAAAGACTTCCCGTAATCTGGCCGGCCCAACTTCGGGTGATCGGCCCCGCGTCGCTGCCGGAAGCAATAGGAGGGCTTGCCACTGCAGCTTTGGCCTGGCTAGCCCGAATTCTGTCCCCACTACTGCTGAAGACGGCCTCCGTGTGGCCCGCGAGAAATCTTCCTTGGGCGGGCGACTCAGCGATTGCCTGCTTGCCTAGCAGTATAACGGCGGCCGGGTACGCTAGGCAACGTTGCGGTCAACTCGGGGCACCGCGGTTGCCACTTTCTTTTGCATTTCCGGCAGCCGCTCTTTCACCGGCACAAAGAGTAAACGATAGTCCCGGCGGAAGCATTCCGTGCAGCGCACCGGCTGCAGAAGAAAAATCGGCAGCAAGTAGCGCTCCGAAAACGTCCGGCGCCGCGAGCGGAAGCCGGTGTCGCTCCCGCAATCGTCGCAGTGAAATTCAAGATATCTCTGGAACCAGATCTGGTCGGGGGAGTTCTTTGCCACACTGCACCTCGGAATCATCTAACTTCGAAGGGGCGACCCATAAATTAGGCCTATTTTACCCCTAAGTCCGGGAACAAGCCAATCAGGAAGATGTCTTAAGGGTAGTGGCTAGGCCGGAACCCGCGTCCCACTTGTAATCTAGCCCACCCGCGTGCTAACTTGCCGCCGTCCAGTGTTTTGAATAAGTTAGAGAAGTACGCTGGTTTCATCCGACATCTTGCGAGGAATTTGCCCATGAGCACCATCGCCCCACCTGCCCCCAAGAAGCACGCTCCGTACGTTCCCGAAACCATGGAGATGAAGGAGTTCACGTTCCGCGCGGTGCTGATCGGATTGTTCCTGACCGCGCTGCTGGGTTCGGCGAACGCCTATCTCGGGCTGAAGGCCGGAATGACCATTGCGGCAACGTATCCGGCGGCCGTGATTGGCATGGCATTGCTACGGCTGATGAAAGGCTCGCTGCTGGAAGAGAACATAGCGCGAACCGTGGGATCGATTGGCGAGTCGGTGGCAGCCGGGGCTATTTTCACGATCCCCGCCTTTGTCATGGCTGACCTGTGGCCGGCCTTGACGCCTAGTTTTAGCAGCCCCGAATACTGGAAGTCAGTCGCCCTGATGATGATCGGCGGGACGCTGGGCATCCTGTTCGTCACGTTGTTGCGCCGCGTGATGGTCGAGGACCCAGACCTACCCTTCCCCGAATCGGTGGCGGCATCGGAAATTCACAAAGCGGGCCAGCAGGGATCGACGGCGGCAAAGATTCTTTTTGCCAACATGGGGTTCGGCGGCTTCATGTATCTGCTGGGCGCGGTCAACGTGTTCAACCCTAATAACACGTTCCCGGTGACGATTGGCGATCTCGGCAAGAAGCTGCTGCTGCGCACCAGCACGAACCCAAACGTGGCCACGACCATCACCGGAGGCACAAGCCTGTTTACCGCGCCCGACGTCAGCCCCGCGTATCTCGGCGTGGGCTACATTATTGGGCCAAGGTTGGCGGCGCTCAACTTCGCTGGCGGGGTGCTGGCGTGGGGACTGCTGGTTCCACTTCTAACTTTTACGATCGGACCGTACATTCAGGCCGCACAGCCGGATGGTCAAACCATCTCGTGGACTTTGCTGTCGAGCGCAATTTATTTTTCGATTGTGCGTCCCATCGCTGTCGGCGGCATGCTGGTTGGCGCTTCCTACACACTTTTCAAAATGCGCACACAACTGGCTCTGGGGATGGGCCGTGCGGTTTCCGACTTGAAAAAATCAGCGGCCGCGCATGCCGCGACCAACCGCACGGAGCGCGACTTGCCCGCCAAAGCAATCTTCGCCGGCGTCGGCGTCGTGTTCATTGCCATGATTCTGCTCTATCACTATTTCATCAGCGGGGCGGGAACGCTCTCCGGTTCGCAGGTCCTCTCTGGTTCGCTGGTAGCGGCTGGCGTGATGATCATCGTCGGATTCTTCTTCGCCGCGGTTTCCGGAAACCTGGTGGGCATGATCGGGTCGTCGAACAATCCGGTCTCCGGACTCACGCTGTGCACGCTGGTGATTGCCGCGCTGCTCATGGTCGCGATGGGCGTGAAGGGAACGGGTGGAGTGGCGGCGGTCCTGGGCGTGGCCGCCGTGGTGTGCGTTTCATCGGCCGTCGCCGGCGAGATGCTGCAGGACTTGAAGGTCGGGCATATTCTTGGCGGCACGCCCGCGAAAATGCAGGTCGGAGATCTTTTCGGCATCGTGGTCGCGTCGCTCGTTCTCTTCTTCCCCATCGCGATTCTGGCCAAGGCCTATCACTTCGGAAGCTCGGCCCTTCCCGCTCCGCAGGCCGGGTTGATGGCCATGCTGTCGAAGGGAATTGTTGGCGGAGATATGGCGTGGCCGCTGGTGATTGTCGGCATCCTGCTCGGCCTGGGCATGATCATGATCGAGGTGAAAAGCGTGATGCTGTTCGCGGTCGGCATGTACCTGCCGCTGGGAACGACGTTCGCCATCTTCGTGGGCGGCGTGATCCGCTGGATCACCGATAAATTGCGTGACCGCCGTGGCTTCAACGACGCGCAGAAGGCGCGGGTAGAGAACGCGGGCGTGCTGACCGCCTCAGGTCTGATTGCGGGCGAGGCATTGTGCGGGCTGGTGATCGCGGGACTGGTGGGATCGAACCACGACGTCACGCTGTTCAAGTGGACGCCGCCGTTCCTGCTGGCGCTAGGCGCGCTCGTGGTGCTGGCGATTGTGATGATCCGCGTGCCGCTGGCCAACTGCGGACGGCCGGAAGATCCGGCGCCGCCGACGGCGATCATGTAATTGCAAAATGCAGAAGTGAGGAATGCAGAAGTGGATTAAGGTGTTACTTCTGAAATCTGCCTTCTTGCTTCTGCTTCTTTTTTTGATCCTCGCTATGTCAATCGCCGAAAATCTTGCCGCGGTGCGCGAGCGCATCGCCAGCGCGGCGCGGCGGGCCGGGCGGTCTCAGGAAGAAATAGCGCTCATGGCTGTCAGCAAGACGCAGCCGCCGGCGCGCATTCGTGAGGCTTATGTCGCAAGACAGCGGCTCTTCGGAGAAAACCGTGTGCAGGAATTTGCCGGGAAGGTTGGAGAGTTGGCAGACCTTCACTCCGCCGAATGGCACATGATCGGGCATCTGCAGACCAACAAGGCCGCGAAGACCGCAGAGCTATTTCACGCTGTGGATTCGGTCGATTCTCTGAAGTTGGCGGAGAAATTGGACGCGGCGGCCCGCAGTCTTGGCAAGAGGCCGGACGTGCTCATCGAAATCAATGTCGGCGGCGAGGCTGCTAAGAGCGGCCTGGCACCGGATTCGCCTGGATTCGACGAATTGTTGCTCGCCGCGCCTCGGTTGGAAGCATTGATTTTCCACGGGCTGATGACCGTGCCTCCGTTCACGGACGATCCCGAAGAGGCGCGGCCCTACTTCCGCAGGCTGCGCGAATTCCGCGATGCGATTGCCGCCCGCAAGCTGCCCGGCATCGCCATGGACCAGCTTTCCATGGGTATGTCCCACGATTTCGAAGTGGCCATTGAAGAGGGATCGACTTGCGTGCGCGTGGGCACGGCGATCTTCGGGGAGAGAAAAACTTAACCAGAAAGGAACAGAGGAACGCGGAGGAAAACCATTCTTCGCGACTCCGTGGTCAATTCGATCATGGTATCCGTTCATGACACGCCGACGGGAGTCACCTTTGCAGTGAAGCTCCACCCCCGCGCGAAGAAAAATGTCATCACCGGCGAACTCGGCGACGCGCTCAAGGTTTCTCTCACCGCGCCGCCGATCGATGGCCGCGCCAACGAGGCCTGCATCGAATTGTTCGCGAAACTTTTGAAGGTGCCGCGATCTTCCGTTACCATTGCCTCCGGCCAGACCAGTCGCAACAAAGTGATTCGTGTCACGGGACTTTCGGCCGAGGAAGTCAGAAAGCATATTGCACCGTAGACGCCGTGGGTGCAGCGGTTTCTTGGGCTGCGGAGCTAAAACGCGGGCGGGCGCGCCCGCGCCACACGATCTATCAGGGAGCCACTCTTGAGCTTTTCCGAACGCTTGCAGGAGATTCGCACCGGGTTCGAGCGTCCTTTCTGGGTCGCCAACATCAGCGAGCTGTTTGAGCGGCTTTCCTACTACGCCGTGTTTGCCGTGCTGGCGCGCTACCTGCACGAGGGGTTGCACTTCGGCGTCGAACAGGCCAGCAGCCTGACCGGAATGTTTGGCGGCTGGGTGTGGTTCCTTGCGGTGGTCGGAGGCGCCATCGCCGACCGGCTCGGCTTCCGGCGCGCGCTTTCTCTGGCATACTTAATTCTGAGTTTTTCGTATTTTCTGCTGGGATCGCTGGGCGCGTCGTGGTTCGCGCCGGTGCGCAATGCTGTGCCGCTGGTCTCGCTGGTCGCGTTTGTGTTGATTTTGCCCGCCCTGGGTGTGGCCCTCGTGAAACCGAGCGTGGTCGGGACGACGGCGCGAGCGTCGAATCCAAATGTTCGGTCGGTGGGATATTCGATTTATTACACGCTGGTCAACGTGGGAAGCACGTTAGGACCGTTGCTGGCGGGCTGGGAACAGGATCACGGCAGCGCCTCAGGTCTATTTCATGTCGCAGCCTTGAGCGTTTTCCTCATGTTTTTTATCGTGCTCCTGTTCTTCAAGGAGCCGCGACGAGCGGAAGGAGGCGAAGCGGCCAGCCTCGGCCAGGTTGGAAAAAACTTTCTGACGGTGCTCTCCAACCCGCGCTTCATGCTCTTCCTATTGATCTTCACGGGGTACTGGGTCGTCTTCTGGCAGGAATTCATCGCGCTGCCACTCTACATTTCTTCCTACATCGACCCGAAGGCCAATACTGCGCGGATTCTCGCTACCGATCCCATCGTGGTCATCTTGTTCACCATGGTGATCGGTTTTGTGACGAAGCGTATGCACGCATTTCACGCTATCGTGCTGGGCACGCTGATTTCGAGCCTGGCCTGGGTTCTGTTGATCATTCACCCATCGGTGTGGATGGCGGTGGTCACGCTGGTGGTGGTCGCGATTGGAGAGATCACGCAGCAGCCCCGATACTACGACTACATTTCGCGGCTCGCGCCTCCAGGCCAGCAGGGAACGTATATGGGATTTGCGTTTCTGCCGCTGGGCATCGGTTCGTTTATCGCGGGCAAGCTCAGCGGTTGGCTGATGCAGCATTACGGGGAGGAATTGCATCGTCCACAGATGGTTTGGTGGTGGGTGGTTGGAGTGGGATTGGCGACAACTTTGCTGCTCTGGATTTACGACAAAATCGTGCGCGCGGAGACAGTAGATCAATCATGAGAACGCGAGCGCGGGCCGGCGACAAGCCAGCGCCTTCGCCTAAGGTCCTAGGCACGCCGGCGGCCGTCGCCGCGCAGATTCGCCGCGCTCTGAAAGACGGAGGATCCGCCGAACATGCCTCGGGCGTGCAGTGGTTCTTCAAAGACGAAATCAAATCGCATGGCTGGTACACGGCAGATCTACGGCGCGCTGCCATCCGTTTTCGGCAGAAGGTGAGAAAGACGCACGGACTCGAGTTCCTCATCGAGGTTGCCGATCAGCTTTTTTCCGGCTCAGTGCTGGAAGAAAAAGTTGCCGCCGTATTCTTGCTGGTGAAACTCGAGGCCGAGTTTGGCGACCGTGAGTTCAAGTTATTCGAATCGTGGCTCGATCGCATCAGCAGTTGGGCCGATCACGATGGTCTGGTGCACTACCTGATCTCTCCGATGGTTGCGGCGAAACCCGCGCGAACGAAAGCTGTTTTCCGCTGGGCGAAGTCGCCGAACCGATGGCGGCGGCGCGCGGCCTGTGTAGCGCTGATTCGCGGAGCACGGGAGAGGATGTTCTTCCCGGAAATCACGAAACTTTCAAATTCGCTTTTGAACGACGAAGACGACATGGTACAGAAGGGATTAGGCTGGCTGTTGTGCGAGACGGCCAAGTACGACGCGAAGCGAACCGTTCCGTACCTGATGAAAATCCGCGGGCGCGCGCCACGGCTCGTGCTGCGCACGGCGTGTGAGACTCTGCCGATTGACGCCCTGAAACGGATCCTTGCCGCAGAGAGCCGACCGAGATAACCCGACATTCCCGATTCGCCCAAATCTCTCCCATTGTTTACAATAGACGTTTGCCCATGGACCTGGCTGCCATCCAATCTGCGCTGCGCGAACGCAACATCGACGCGTGGCTGTTTTACGACCACCACCACCGTGATCCCATCGCCTATCGGGTGCTGGGCTTGCCGGAAAGTCTGATGGTCACGCGGCGCTGGTTTTACCTGGTTCCAGCGCAAGGCGAACCGGTGAAGCTGGTCCACAAGATTGAAGCCGGCCATCTTGATTCCCTGCCCGGAAGCAAGCGCCAGTATTCGGGATGGCAGGAGCTGTTTGACAGCCTGAAGTCGATTCTCGCTCCCTATCGCGATATCGCCATGCAGTATTCGCCCAACAACATCGTCTTCACCATCTCCCTGGTCGATGGCGGAACGATCGAGTTGCTTCGCGGCCTGGGCAAGAACGTGGTCAGCTCCGCCGACCTGATTGCGCAGTTCGAAGCCACGTGGAGCGAAGAGCAGATCAAGACGCACTTTGCCGCGCGCGATGCGATTGACGCGATTACTGCGGCGGCCTTCAAAGAAATCGGCCGGCGCGCTCGCAACGGTGGAACCACAGAACACGAAATCCAGCAGTGGTTCATGGAATCGTTTGCGCGCGAGAACCTGGTCACCGACGATCCGCCGATCGTGGCCGTCAATGCCAATGCCGGCAACCCGCACTACGAGCCACGCGCCGATCATCCTGTTTCCATTCGCGAGGGTGATCTGGTCCTGCTCGATGTGTGGGGCAAGAAGAATACTCCGGGGGCTGTCTACTACGACATTACATGGATGGGCTTCGTGGGCAAAGCCCCGTCCGGCCGCATGTGCCAGGTGTTCGAGATTGTGCGCGACGCGCGCGATGCCGGCGTCAAAACCGTGATGGACGCGATCGCTGCCGGACGCCACATTGCCGGATGGGAAGTGGACCGCGCCACCCGCGGCTACATCAAGCAGAAAGGCTACGGCGATTATTTTATTCACCGCACCGGACATTCCATCGGCACCGACGTCCATTCCAATGGGGCCAACATGGACGATCTGGAAATCCACGACGAGCGCCAGATTCTTCCCAACTCCTGCTTCTCCATCGAGCCCGGCATTTATCTTCCGGAATTTGGAGTGCGTAGCGAAATCAATATGCTGATCCGGCCCAAGTCGGCGGAAGTCACCGGCAAGATTCAACGCGAGATCGTAATTATCTGATGGCAAATCCCACTCCAGTCAAAGCAAAACCGGCGCCCGAGGCGGCGCAAACCGCCAGCACGATGTCGGTAATCGCGCCCGCCCTGGGCTGGCTGATTCCGGGCGCGGGTCACATCATTCAAAGGCGCTGGATCCGCGGCGCGCTGCTCCTGGTCTCGATCGGAACCTTGTTTGTGCTCGGCCTGATGATGCAAGGCCACATCTACAAGGCCAATGGCGGGGACATTCTCGATATTCTCGGATTCATCGGCGATCTGGGCGCGGGCGGAATGTACATTGTGACCCTCGCCATGAATTGGGGACAGGGGGCGGTCGCGTTCGCCATCGCAGATTACGGAACCAAGTTTATGATTGTCGCCGGGCTGCTGAATTTCATTGCGGTGGCGGACGCCTACCACATCGCCATCGGGAAGAAACAATGAAGCAGCTATCAGCTATCAGCCGTCAGCTCTCAGCTAAGACCTGGTCCTCGGCGGGGAAATCATGACCGTACAGTTGACTCACTTCAGTGCGGCTTTTGTGTTCGCGCTCTTTGCGTCGATCGTCTTCGGCATCACCCACCGCGAGACCACTCGCGAGATGGTCCGCTACGGCCTGTACTGTTTTGCCATGTTCCTGGGCGGGGCGCTGTTGGCCGGCTGGGCGATGTGGCTGGTGCGGAGATAGCTCCGGGCTGCGAGCTTTGAGCTACGAGCTTCGAAGTCAATCACTAGCCACTTGATCTCCGGTGTTAGATTTTCGCGTCAGACGAAACCAGCTTCCAATCAGCTCGCCCAAGGCTCGTAGCTCGCGGCTCGCAGCTATCCTTCCCACACGAACGCATCGAACACTCGTTTCGAATCGAAACCTAGGCGGCGGTAGAGGGCGACCGCTCCGGCGTTGGCTTCTGTCACAGTCAGTGAGAGCATGGTGAAGCCGCGCTTGCGAAGGTTGACCGAGGTCGCGGCCAGCAGGGACTCGCCAATCCCGCGCGAGCGATACTCAGGGAGAACGCACACCTGAGTGACATGGCCCACGTCGCCGCGAACGCGTGAGCACAGGATCAGTCCAATCAGATTCTTCGCCTTGCGATCCACGGCAGCATAGGACGATTCCGCATCGAACAGACCGCATCCGGGAAAGCGCACGATGTTGTTCAGAAAGCGCAACGATCCGCTCAGGGTGTGGTACTGGTCATTGATCTGGGCATCGACGTGGCCGCGATAAGCGGCGGTAATCACCGCGGCGGCAGGCTGGTAATCGGCTTCAGTCCAACGGCGGATTTCAATTTCCGGATGTGTCGCCGGCATCTTCGGCACAGCGTTGCCCAGCGGGAGGACCATGAACAGCCGCGGATGGCGCTGGAATCCCTGATCGAGAAATGGCCTCGCCACGCTCCCCGTCTCGTGCGCCAGCAATTGCGCTTCGACACGGTGGATCCCGGGAGACTGCTGCAGCGTCTCGATCACATGCGTGAGCAGCTTGATCTCGACCTCTCGCGCGTTGGGAACGCGGCTGCCGTTGGCCACAAAAAGATCGCCGACCACTCCCTTGCTGCCTTCATACACGAAGAAACTGTAGCCGAAGATGCGGCCGCGGTCGATGGCGGCGTATCCCGGAAGGATTTTTGCGTCGACATAGCGGAGAATCATCTCCGCCGATCCGTTGTAGTCCCAGGAAAGCAGACTCGCCCAGGCTCGCGTCTCATCGTCGAGCAGGGGGCGCAGGTCCACCGAAGAAAAATGCCTGAGGTCGAGAATCTCCACGGGGCTCCTGCAAAGTCAGCCTAAGAAGCCGGCCTCGTTTGCGGCGGCAGAAATCCGAGTGTAGTGCGTTCCCGGACGCGAGGCAAACGGGCGGAACATCGGGCGGCAACAGCGAACCCTACTGCTTGGAAGCCGACGCCGCGGCAACCCAATAGTAGTCCACATGCTGCGCCGCGTAGTGTCCGAGATAAGAGACGCGGCGGCCCGCCACAAGCTTCGCAATCTCCACCTGAGAATTCTCCGCCGCTACCAGCAAGTGCTCACCCGCCGGAACGCTGCCCCAGTCGTAGTTGAACGTTAAGTGGTTACGATAAAAAGTCAGGCCGTATTCCAGTTCGCGCCGAACGTGGTAGACGGCCAGCGGCAGCGGATGGGTTTCGATCGCGGCAATCTCCTGCGCCAAGGGGCGTGCCGAGAGCGTTTGGTCGAGGGCCACGGAGTCTAGTCTTAACACCGCGCCGACAGTGAGCACGACTGGAATCAGCGTGATGAACCGCAACATACGCAGACCTGCTTTGCGGACCAGCGTGAGCGCAATTCCGGCGCAGAGTACAAATGCGACGGCGAGGGCAACTAGCATCGGTTGCCCTCCGGGGAGACGATGCTGCTGGATCAGGTAGGCAATCAGTAAGGCCGGGACGATCGGGGCAGCCGCCAGCAGGGCGTGCAGTACTGCGAGCACTTTCGTGACCGGCTCTGCATCGGCTTCCAGATTCTGCCGCAGGTAATCCACCAACAGTAGGCCGCCCGCCGGAATCGCGGGAAGAATGTAGCCAGGCAGTTTCGATTGCGAGAACGAGAAAAATATTACCGGCACGATCAGCCAGCAGCCCGCAAATACGCCGAACTGGTCTTCGAGATCAGGTTCCTGTGTACCTGCTAACGTTCGCTTGGCCCACCAAACGCGGAAAGGCTGAACCAAGGCCGCAATCACGAAGACCGTCCAAGGAACGAGTGCCAGCGCGGTTACGGGCAGGTAGTACCAGAAGGGCTCGGCGTGGTGATAGAGATTCTTTGAGAAGCGGCCGAGATTGTGCTCGACAATAAATTCCTGGAAGAAAGCCGGATTGCGCATCTGCACCGCGAAATACCAGGGCAGCGCGATCGTGCAAAACGAGAGAATCCCCGGGAGCCAGAGCGTCTTCAGGACCAGCCGCAACTCGCGAACCGCAGCCGCGTAGAGAACGATGACCGCAGTGGCGAGAAACGGCGCGACCGGCCCTTTCGCCAACATCCCCAAAGCCAGGAATCCATAAAACACGGCGAGATACACTTTCTTTCCAGTTTCCAGCCAGGCCCACCAGCCGAGTATTCCAATGGTGAATGCCGCGGCCAGCGCCATGTCCATCGAGGCGGCGCGGGCGTAGCCGATGAACCCGGCGGAAGACGCTGTGATCAACGCGCCATCCAGCTCAAATCCCGGACGGAAGCGGCGCAGAAAGAAGTAGACCGCGAGCACAAGGAAAGTGGCATCGAGCGCTGACGGCAGCCGCGCGGCCCAGTCGCTCACGCCGAAGATTGTGTATGACACCCTGGCCTGCCAGTAATAGAGGGGCGGCTTTTCCAGCCAGGGTTGGCCCCCGAGGGTGGGCGTAATCCAGTCGTGGCGCTCCAGCATCTCGCGCGCCACCTGCGCGTAGCGCGGTTCATCGGCACCGATCAGCCCGAATTGCCCCAGCCCGTACAAAAATAGAAAGGCGCAGAAGCCCGCGAGCAACAACGAGTCGGTGCGGGTTCGATTCGTCATGGGATAGATGTTCCGGGAGCGGGCATCGGCTTGTGAATTGCTGATTGATGATTTCTGATTGATGATTGAAAACCCCGACGTTTGAGGCCTTTCAATCAGCAATCAACAATCATCAATCAACAATTCTTCTGGGCCGCAGCAGCGCGTACACGCTGATCAGCGTCCACACGGTTTCCAGCACTACGAAGCCAATCTGAAAAGGATGAAACGCGATGTAGCCGAGGATGCCGGACCCAACCGCATTCAACACGTTGTATGAGGCCGAGCGCGGGTTCATCCAGCCCATCTGGTGCCCGGCGTAAGCCACCAGAATCAGCAACGCCCCCAGAAAAGACACGAACTGTCGTACCAGTGCAATTTCCATGAGATTGATTGTACCGGGGCTTGAGCGGCTGCAGCTATTGTATGGAAGGTCCGCGGCGCAGCAATTCCAGAACCTCGCGCACGGCGTACGCAAGCGGCCCATCCAGCGAGCAACCGCTGGCGCACTCATGGCCGCCACCGCCAAAACACTCGGCCACGCGCGAGACATCGACCTTGCCTTTGCTGCGCAGACTTACCCGATAGCGGCCATCGGGAAGTTCACGGAAGAATGCCGCCACCTCAACTTCTCCGATGGAAAGCACATAATTCACCAAGCCTTCGCAGTCTTCTTCTTTCGCTTCCCACCGCTCCATTTGCTTCTGCGTCACCCAGGTCCAGCCCACGTGGGCTTCGGTGTTGAGGTTGCGCAGCGCTTCGCCCAGCAGCCTCATTTTGGCCACCGAGTGAGCAAAATAAATATTGCGCGCGCAATGGGAAGGGTCGGCGCCTGCGAGAACCAGTTCGCGCGCCAGCGCGAAGGTATGCTCGTTCGTCCCCTGGAACATGAACGAACCGGTGTCGGTCATCAGCGCGGTGTAAAGGCAGGTGGCGATCTCCGGAGAGAAGGGCGTTCCCGCCTCGCGCGCCAGCCGGAACACCATTTCTCCCGTGGCCACGGCGTGCGGATCGATCCAGTTCACATGCGCGAAAGGCCGCCCGCTGACGTGATGATCGATGCTGATCAGGTAGTGGTTTTCCAGGCCCTCAAGCCGCGTGCGGTGGATGCTGTCACACTCCAGAATGATCGCCGCCTCGTAGTCGCCGGCGACGCGACTGGCCTGCAGCACCTGATCGGCGAAGGGCAGCGTGCGATAAATCCGGGGCACACCGTCGTGCAGCACCACATCGGCCTGCTTGCCCATGGCGCGCAAAATCTGGCAGCATGCCAGCGCCGATCCGATGGCGTCGCCATCGGGCCGCGCGTGCGAGGTAAGCACGAAGCGGTCGCGCTGCCCGATTTGATGGAGAACATCCCGCAGCATAGTCACTATGCCTTCTTCTCGCTCGATGCCGTGTGAGACTTCATTCTCTTCTTCGCCCGCGCTAGCAACTCTTCCACTCGAGCTTTTTCCCGCTCCGAGCGGTCTAACCGGAAATACAATTCTGGCGCGCGTCTCAGCCGCAAACGCTCCACCAGTTCATGCCTGATATATTCTTTCGCGGCGAGCAGGCCTTCGAGACTGCGTTCCGCTTCGTCGTCATCACCATCCACATCCACCAGAACCTGCGCCGAGCGGCCATCGTCAGCCACAAGGACCGCCGTCACCCCCACCAACCCGATGCGCGGATCGGCCAACTCTCCTTCCACCAGGGTTTCGATCTCCTCGCGCAAGGCCTCACCCAACCGCCCGCGATGATATTTCAGCCCGCGCTTTTCCACCGCTCACCTCGAAGTAAAACGCATGAGAATATCAGAAAACTGGCCGCAGGTGTTGGCTCTGAAGTGCTATTGTCGCCCACTTTCGCGCGGAGGAGTTAAGTACAGAGGTAACAACGGGATGGGCGCGTCGCCGGCTGTCGGGCCGTTGGTTCGCCAGCGAACATAACTCGGCCGACGACGATTCTGTCCTACAGATATTCCACGAACGAGTCGGCAACGTCAGCGCCGTGATTGTTGGCGATGCGCGTGGCCGCTCGCTCCACGTTCTTCATCAGGCCATCGAGATAGTCGCGCGAGTCGGAGATGCTCACCACGCCAATGGTAGCGCGATTCCAAACCGGGCTGGCTTCGAGTTCGGCAACGGACACGTTGAAACTCGCGCGCAGGCGGTCTTTCAGGCTGCGCAGGACTTGTCGCTTGTCCTTGAGAGATTGCGCAGCTTCGATGTGGAGTTCGAGGGTGAGGAAGGCGATCATGCAGTGGTCAGTGGCTAGTGGTCAGTGGCCAGTAAAAGCAAACCCGTGCCTCGGGTCTAACTGGTCACTGACCACTGGCCACTGTTCTCAAGCAATCACTTCCGCGGCAATCCGCTCGGTCGCAAAAGCCTCAATCACGTCCCCAACCTTGATGTCGCCGTAGTTGGAGATGGAGATGCCGCACTCCATGCCATTCGTGACATGGCTGGCATCGTCCTTGAAGCGGCGCAGCGATCCGACCTTGCCTTTGAAGACCTGGACATTGTCGCGCAGTAGGCGGACTTCAGAGTCACGCTTGATCAAGCCATCGCTCACGCGGCAACCGGCCACCGTCCCAACCTTCGGGATGCGGAAGGTGTTGAGCACCTCGGCGCGGCCCTGATAATGCTCTTTGAAGGTGGGCTCGAGCAAGCCGCTCATGGCGCGCTTGATCTCGTCCTGCAGTTCGTAAATGATCGAGTGCAGGCGGATGTCGACTTTTTCCTGCTCGGCGATTTCCTGCGCCTTGCGCTCCGGCCGCACGTTGAAGCCGATGATGATGGCATTCGACGCCGAGGCCAGCAGCACATCGGTTTCCGTAATGGCGCCCACGCCTGACCGCAGCAGCTTCAGGCGCACCTTTTCGTTCGAGAGCTTGGTGAGCAGGTCGGTAATCACTTCCACCGATCCTTGCACATCGCCCTTGAGGATGACGTTCAGTTCCTTGGTGCCCGCGGCCTTGATCTGCTCCGCGAGTCCTTCCAGGGATACGCGGGAACTCTTGGCCAGCGCCGCTTCGCGCGACTTCTGTTCGCGGTACTCTGAAATGCCGCGCGCCTTGTCGCGATCGGCCACCACCACGAATTGATCGCCCGCCTGCGGAAGCGCTTCCATGCCAATGATTTCTACCGGAGTCGAAGGCGGCGCCGTTTGCAACTGCGCGCCGCGGTCGTCAAACATGGCGCGGACCTTGCCGTAGACGTTACCGACCACAAAATTGTCGCCCGCGTTCAGGGTTCCGTTCTGCACCAGCACTGTGGCCACCGGACCGCGCCCGCGATCGAGCTTGGCTTCCAGAACCACGCCGGTTGCCGCGCGCTCGGGCGTCGCCTTCAATTCGCCCAAGTCGGCGACCAGGCAGATCATCTCCATCAGCAGATTCAGATTCGTTTTCTTCTTCGCCGAAACGTCCACGAACACCGTCTTGCCGCCCCACTCTTCGGGCACCAAGCCGCGGTCGGCAAGCTGTTTCTTAACGCGGTCCGGCAGAGCATCCGGCTTATCGATCTTGTTCACCGCGACGATGATGGGAACTTCAGCGGCGTGTGCATGGTCAATGGCCTCCACGGTCTGCGGCATGACGCCGTCGTCGGCGGCGACCACGAGCACTACAATGTCGGTGGCCTTGGCGCCGCGGGAGCGCATGCGGGTGAATGCTTCGTGACCGGGCGTGTCGAGGAAAACGATTTCGCGTCCGAACGCCGGCGATTCCTTGTCGGTAATCCGCACCTTGTAGGCGCCGATGTGCTGCGTGATGCCGCCCGCTTCGCCCTCCGCCACATTGGTCAGGCGGATGGAGTCGAGCAGCGTGGTCTTGCCATGATCCACGTGGCCCATGATCGTAACCACGGGCGGGCGTATCCCGGTTTCGGGAACCAACTCTTCGCTGGCGGCCGCCGCATCAATTTCTTTCGCCGTCTGCTCTTCGAACGTGATGACGTTCGTATCTGCGCCGAAGAAGCGTGCCATCTCGCTGGCCAGTTCCGCGTCCAGCGTCTGGTTAATGGTGGCGAAAACGCCTTTCGAGAGCAGGCGCGAAATCAGATCCTTGGCGCGAATCTCCAGCTTTTCCGCCAAGTCCTTTACGCTGATGCCTTCCGTGATCGTGATGCTGCGAGTGATGGGCTGGGGCTCGTTCGACACCACCATGCGCGGTGGCGGCGTGTAGCCCTTCATCGGGCCTTCCTTCACGCCGCGCGGAACATAGCGCTGACCCGGCCGTCGCGCCGGCCCACCCGGACGGCTGCCCGGCCGCGTGGTTCCCGGAGGTGGAAGCGCCGGACCTACACCCAGCGGACGCGCTCCAGCAGGCGACTGCCGCGTGGGATGCATCGGCCTGCGCTCACCCGGACGCAGCGGCGGACGCGGCGCACCTGGAGGTCCGCCAGCAACCGGCGGACGGCGCTGAAAAATTGGCTGGCCGGGCACGGGACGTCCAGGCACCGGACGCGAGGTGCCGCCGATTGGAACTCCAGGCTGCACGGGCGGCGTGGGCCGCAGCGGAGCCTTGTACACCGGGCGCGGCCCGGTCTGCGGAACGATCATGCGCGGCGCCGGAGGCACTGGTGCAGTCGGACGCGCCGCCATGGGGGCCGCGGGCGGAGCGCTGGCCGAGACCACCGGAGGCGCCGTTGCTGCAGGAACTTGTGCGGCTGGCGGCGGCATCACCGGGCGTGCCGGCGGCCTACTAACTGGTGACGGCGTAACGGGTGAAGCTGCTGCGGGAGGCGCGACTGCTGGAGGCGCCACAACTGGGCGCGTCGGAGCAACCGGAACCGCCGGAGGCGCAACCACCGGGGCGGGCGGAGCCACTGCCGCAGGCCTGACCACGGGAGGCGCAACTGTTGCGGGACGGCTAACCGCAGCCGGGGATGCCGCTGCCGGTTTTTCTACGGGGGCGTGTGTGACGGGAGGCGTGACCGGACGCGGCGCTACGGGCGGCGCTACAGCTTCCTTGCGCTGCGTGATCGCCTTCAATACATCTCCCGGACGGGAGATGTGCGACAGATCAATTTTAGTTTTGATTTCTTCTTCGCCGCGAAGCGTGCGCGAACTCGACCTGCCGGCCGTGGACGAACCTTCTGCCGAGGAGCGGATGTACACCCGTACTTTCTCCGCTTCGTGCTCTTCCAGAGAACTGGAGTGCGTTTTCTTTTCGGTCACTCCGACCAGCGGAAGCGTGTCGAGAATAGCTTTGCTCTTGACTTCCAGCTCTCGGGCAAGATCGTTGATTCGAACCTTACTCATCCGGCCTTTCGTTTCTCCGTGTTGTAAGTTAGGTCATCATTCGACCTCACGGAGTCAATTTCTTCGGTCCCACGCCGTTGCACTTATGCCAGCGGGCCATAATTATTCTCTGGTTTCGGAAGCGGATTCCGCTTCCGGAGCAGGCTGCTCATCGGAATCCTCCGCCTGCCCTTGATTTTCGCCTGCGTTCAGCGTGTCTGCTTCGACAGTGCCTTCTTCAGTTGACGCAACTTCCGCACTCGCTGCCGTTTCGCCACCGGGCGCCAATTCTTCAGCCGCCACGGGAACTTCGGCGGTAATTTCTTCCGCAGGATCAGAAGTCGCCGCCGCAGCTTCGCTCTCGGCCGGCGCTTCGCCTTCGACCGCTGCGCCCTGCTCCAGGCTGGCAAAGTAATTATTCACCGCGAGACTGATTTTTTCCACCGTCTTCGGTCCAATGCCCTCAATGGCCTCAAGCTGCTCCGGCGTCATGTCGGCCAGCGCTTCCACCGTGGTCACGCCCGCGGCGCCCAACTTCTCGACCAGGCCATCGCCCAAGCCGGGCACGCTCTCCAGCGGCGTAGCAGTTTGCGGGACCATCGCTGACATCTGCTGCTCTACTTCCTGCCGCTTTTCTTCCTCGCTCTTGATGTCGATCTTCCAGCCCAGCAGCTTGGCCGCCAGCCGGACATTCTGCCCCTTCTTGCCGATGGCAAGGGAGAGCTGGCTGTCGTCGACCACCACTTCCAGGTGCTTGCCCGCGGTGTCGACCACGGTTACCTTGCTCACTTTCGCCGGCTGCAGCGCCTTCTCGGCGAAGGTCACGGCATCTTCGTGATACTCGATGATGTCGATCTTCTCGCCGTGCAGTTCGCGGATGATCGACTGCACCCGCATGCCCTTCATGCCGACACAGGCGCCGACCGCGTCCACGTCTTTGTCTTTGGACATGACCGCGATCTTGGTGCGCTCCCCCGCTTCGCGCGCAATGGCGCGGATCACCACCGTGCCGTCATAAATTTCCGGGACTTCGGTCTGGAACAAATGCTGCACCAGGTCGGGCACCGCGCGAGACACTATGACGCCCGGCCCCTTCGATGCTTTTTCCACGCGCGCAATCACTACCCGCACGCGTTCGCCGATAGCAAACGATTCCAGGCGCGACTGCTCTTTGCGCGGCATGCGCGCTTCCGCCTTGCCGATGTCGAAGATCACGTCCGGACCTTCCACCCGCTTTACCGTGGCGTTCACCACTTCGCCGACGCGGCCGATGTACTCGTTGTAGACCGTGTCGCGCTCCGCTTCGCGCACCTTCTGGAAGATCACCTGCTTGGCCAGTTGCGCGGCAATGCGTCCCAGAATCCCTTCGGTAACTTTCGGAGTGCGCAGCTCTCCGCCCACTTGCAAATTCGGATCCACCTTGCGCGCATCTTCCAGCGTGATCTGCAGGAGCGGATCTTCCACCTGTTCCGGCGTTTCCACCACGGTCTTCACCGCATAGGCATTGATCTTGCCGGTTTCTTTGTCCAGTTCGGCGCGCAGATTTTCCTGCGTCTTGTAGTACTTGCGCGTCGCCATGACAATGGCGTCTTCCACCGCGCTGACCACAATCTGCGGATCAATCCCTTTTTCGCGGCTCAACGCGTCGATCGTGTTGTAAAGCTCACTAGCCATAAAAAACCATTTAGTGATTGGGCGATTTTGCGATTTGGTGATTGAAAAACCTAGAATCTAAGGCTTCGTTCTTTCCAATCACTCAATCGCAAAATCGCGCAATGACTCAATCCTGTTAGATTTCCGGCACCAGATTCGCCTTCTCCACATTGGCGAATTCAATTTCCATCTTCTGCCCTGGCTCAGCGGCCGCCGCGCCCATCTTCTTGCGCGACTTCTTGCTTGCTACGCTCAAATCCAGCGTCAAGCGTCCTTCGCGAAAACTTTCCAGCCGTCCTTCAAAGCAGCGGTTGTTGTTCAACGGCTGCCTCAAGGTCAGCTTCATTCGGCTGCCAACAAAGCGCTCAAACTCCGCCGGCTTGGTCAGCTTCCGATCCAGCCCCGGCGACGAAACTTCCAGCGTGTAGCTGCCGGGCACCGCATCCTCGACATCGAGGATGGTGCCAAACTCACGGCTGAAGTCGGCGCAGTCTCCGTGCGTCACTCCGGCCAGCGGATCGCCCGCAGCCGCTCCGGGCTTGTCCAGAAACACGCGCAGCATGCGGGCCTGGCCACTTCCGCGAAACTCGACTTCGACCACTTCCAGCCCGCTGGAGGCCGCTACCCGCTCCGCAATCTCGCGTACTCGATCAAGCTCAAGTGCCATGCATCCAATAACTTACGGCTCGGCCCACCGGGCGGATTCCTCCGCAACGAAAAAGTGGGCTTGCGCCCACTGGTGTGCTTCGCCAAATGCCGGTACTACACAACAGTTCTCAGTTTTCTAATATACGCCCGGAAGGGGGTAAAAGACAAACGGCGCGGGAAGGCACTGAGGTGAGCTAAAGCCCTTGTCGCTGTTGAAGGGCGCGTCGCTTCGGTGTACAGTTTTGCGCATGCGCAGGCAATTATGGATCTTGATATTTGCGGCAATGGCGACGTGGCCCACGTTGGACCATGCCGAAGACCTCGCCAAGGAATTCAGAAAGGCTGTGGAGCGAAGCACGCTGGATCAGCAGGGAACAAAGCCATTCCACTTGAAGGCGGTACTTGCCCCGAGCTTCGAGCGGGATAAAGAATCTGGCCGAACCGGCGAGGTGGAGATTTGGTGGGCTTCGCCGACTCAGTGGAGGCGGGAAGTGCGGTCGCCAGAATTTCACCAGATCGAAATCGTTAACGGTGCGAACGACTGGCAGAAGAATGATGGCGGATACTTTCCCGAATGGCTGCGAGAAACGGCCGTCGAGTTGATCAATCCGGTGCCGCCGCTCGATCAGGTTCTCGAGCAGGCCAAGAGGGCAGAGGAGCGGCGGATGGGAAGGATGACCAATCTTAGCTGGACAACGCCGAGCGGAACTGCAGAGATTCCGGATATTTTGAGGTCCTCGATTGCGCTTGATAACACCACCGGGCTTCTGCTCTACGCCGGTGGTCTGGGATGGGGTGGAGAGTTCAAAGAGTACGCCAGCTTTCACGGGCGAATGGTCGCGCGCTCAGTAAACGTGGGAACTCCTCAGGTAACCGCGAAAGTAATAGCGCTCGAAGATCTAGGAGAGATTCCGGCGGGATTCTTCGACGCGTCGGCTCAGGGCGGAGACACGGAACCGCTACGGACCGTCTTGCTTGACGAAACGTCGCTGCGCAAGAATCTGATACCGCCGGGCCCCTTGTCGTGGCCGCCGCTTCAGGACGGACCCCTCGAAGGCAACGTTACAACCAAAATCGTTGTTGACCGCGACGGCAAAGTGAGGGAATTCGAAACGTTCGTTTCTGAGAACCCAGGCATCAATGAGGCGGGCAAACAAGTGATTGCGGCAATGCGCTTCAAGCCGTTCGTGGTAAACGGCTCCGCGGTTCAAGTCATGTCGCAGCTCACCGTGCCATTCAAGACCGTGCGGCCTGCGGGTGTGGAGACTTTTGAGAGTGCCCGCACATATTTTGAGCGCGGGAGGCATGCCGGTTTCCTTGCGGCCGGAAACGGGGCGCCGTATGTGTTGCATGTCGAGTTCGAAGCCAAGTCGAAGGCCGGAACGGTCGAAAAAGGGCGCTACGAAGATACATGGGTGAGCGGCACTCAATGGCGGAGAGAGGCCTGGTTTGGCAACAGCCGGTATGTACGGTCGAGGAGCGGCGACAAGGGCTACGTGTTAGCGGAGGGCCCCGATGCCGCATTGCTACGGCTGGTGTTCGGCATCTTAGAGCCAATTCCCGCGACGGACACATTTGTGGAGTCAGATTGGAGAATTAAACGAGACAGCGTCAATGGCGCTAGGACGGTGCGAGTGCTCGCGGGATATGAAAGTCCTGAGGGGAAATTGGACCCGGAGCAGGCGAGGGGCTATTGGTTCGACGACACTGGCATGCTGGTCAAGACCTACCTTGGTGGACTCGAAACGCGACGGTCAGAGTTTGAGGACTTCTCGGGGGTCAAGACCGCGCGTCGCATTGACGTGCTCAGGGACGAGAAGCTCGCAATGCGTATTCGGGTGACTGAGATATCGCCTGCCGGCACGATGCCTGCAAAGACCTTTGAAGTCCCTGGCCACGAGTGGACGAGAGCTTTTACAGCAGAGGTCCGATAAATAGAAAAACGCGGGGCGACGCCGGTGCTGGGGCCTTCCCAGGGAACGCGTTTCAGAGGAAATCCGCCTCCGATTTGCCTCAACCCCGCGCCCTCTCTAGAATGAAGATTCACCCCACAGGCTGGGAGAATTTCCGAGATCCTTATGATTCATTTTCCGGTACCCGAAGCTCTCACCTTCGACGACGTTCTTCTCTTACCCGCGCGCTCCGATGTAATTCCTGCGACGGCCGCTACCCAGACGCAGCTTACGCGCAACATCAGCCTGAATATTCCCATCGTCAGCGCCGCCATGGACACCGTCACCGAATCGCACATGGCGATTGCGCTGGCCCAGCAGGGCGGACTCGGCATCATCCATCGCAATCTGTCGATCGAGCAGCAGGCCAATGAAGTCGACAAGGTGAAGCGCTCGGAGAGCGGCATGATCGTCGACCCGGTCACCATGTCGCCCACCGACAAAGTCAGCGACGCGCTTGAGGTCATGCGCAAATATAAGATTTCAGGCGTGCCCATCACTCAGCATGGCAAACTGGTCGGCATTCTCACCAACCGCGACCTGCGCTTCGAGACCCGCTTCGACATTCCCATCGATCGCGTGATGACCAAGAAAAATCTCATCACCGTGCCCGTGGGCACCACGCTCGAAGACGCGGAGGAGATTCTCCACGAGCATCGCGTCGAAAAACTGCTGGTCGTCGACGACAAGTACAACCTCAAGGGGCTGATCACCGTAAAGGACATCCAGAAGAAACTGAAGTATCCCAACGCCGCCAAGGATTCTCATGGACGCCTGCGCGTCGGCGCGGCCATCGGCGCCACCGGCGATTTTCTCGAGCGCGCTCAGGAATTGGCCGAAGCCAAAGTGGACGTGCTGGCCATCGACAGCGCGCACGGCCACTCCACCAAAGTGCTCGACGCGGTGAAGTTGGTGAAGTCGAAGCTGCCTGAAATGCAACTGCTGGCCGGCAACGTCGCTACCTTCGATGGCGCTTGCGAACTAGCTCGCGCCGGAGCCGACGGCATCAAGGTTGGCATCGGTCCAGGTTCCATTTGCACCACGCGCGTGGTCACGGGCGCCGGCGTCCCGCAGATCACCGCTATTGCCGAAGCTTTCCGCGCTACCAAAGATGCCGGCATTCCCGTCATCGCCGACGGCGGCATCAAGTATTCCGGCGACATCACCAAAGCGCTGGCTGCGGGCGCGAGTGCGGTCATGATCGGTTCGCTTTTCGCGGGCACCGACGAAAGTCCGGGCGAGTTGATTCTGTATCAAGGCCGCTCCTTCAAGTCGTATCGCGGCATGGGCTCGATCGGCGCCATGGCGCAGGGTTCCAGCGAACGCTACTTCCAGAGCACTGAGGGCGATTCCTCCGCCGCAGTCTCCGCCGGAGATGGCGAATCCAACCGCCTGGGCAAACTCGTTCCCGAGGGCATTGAAGGACGCGTGCCGTATCGCGGCTCTGTCGCCATGATCGTGCATCAGATGGTGGGCGGATTGCGGTCCGGCATGGGCTATTGCGGCTGCGCCACCATCCCCGAACTGCTGCAGAAAACGCGCTTCGTGCGCATCAGCGGCGCCGGATTGCGCGAGAGCCACGTCCACGACGTCATGATCACCCGCGAGGCTCCCAACTATGGCGTCGAGTAACAAGATGGTCGCGAGCGGAAATGCCATCACGAGCCGGAAGACCGCCACGAACGGGAAGGGCACGACGTTCAGTCGTGCCGTAAGGCGGCACAAGAGTTCTGGGCTTCAGCCCCTGAGGGTGGCAGCGGCAGAGTGCCCGTCCGATTGAGTTCCGAACGACACGACGTCCTCAAGGCCTGGATCGCCGCGGTCCTCTGGCTGATTGTCATCGCCATTGAATCCAGCGCCCTGCTCTCCGCCAGCAACACCAGCCGGATTCTCTATCCCTTGCTGCATTTTCTTTTTGGCTTGGACTGGGAGCGCTTTCACACTTGGCACTTTTATATTCGCAAAACAGGCCATGTTGTTGGCTATGCGATCCTGAGCATTCTGCTTTTCCGCGCGTGGCGCGCCACCCTGCCCGCGGTGAACCACGTGAAGTGGACGCTGCGCTGGGCGAACATCGCGATTCTAGGCACTGCATTCGTGGCCAGCCTCGACGAGTGGCACCAGAGCTTCATCCCGTCACGCACCGGCCGGTGGCAGGACGTGGTTCTGGACACGTGCGCAGGGATTGGAGCCCAGGTCCTTATTTTTCTTTGGTGTAAGATCGGGAAGGACACGACTTTCGGCCGTGCCGTCCAGGAGCGCGTAAGATGAGGGCTTTAGCTCCTGAGGAAACTGTCGCTTCCTCGCCTCGCGCCCTGCAACAGCCCCGCCGCCACCAGCGCCAGAGCCGCCGAAAAATAAAACGGAATCGCGGCCCCGTAGTGCTTCCACAGCTCACCGGTGATCAGGCTGGCGGCCAGAGTGGCCACGCTGGTCACAAAGAAATAAATGCCCAGAGCCCGGCCACGCACGTGCTCGCCAACTGTCTCCACCACCAGAGCCTTCAGCACAGGCTGGGTGAGCGCATTGTAGAACCCATACACCGCCATAGCGAGCCAGATTGCCAGCGTCGAGGGCGCCCGTCCAAAGACGAAATAGACTGCGGCAAAAATCACGTAGCCGACGGATCCCACCAGCCGTCGCGAGACCCGGTCGCTGAACCAGCCGGCGGGCCAGGACGCAAGCGTGTAGGTGATGTTGAACACCAGACCGAGCAGCGGCGCGAGAGCCACCCGAATGCCAATGCTCTGCGCCCGGAGCACGAGGAACATGTCGCTCGAATTCCCCAAAGAGAAGAGCGTCACCGCGACGATTACGAAATAGAAGCTGGCGGGAAGGTGGAGGCTTTTGCCTTTCTCCCCAGCGGGCGATGCTGTTTTCGACATCGCGCCCAGCTTTGCGAATGTGTTCTTAGCGGCATCTTTTTCGCGCGGGCGCCTGGTTTCGCGGATCCCCAGCAGTGCCACCAGCACACACAATGCCCCAGGAACGGCCGCCGCCCAGAACACGCTGCGGATCCCGTACCGCGCCAGCAGAACCAGCGCAGCCAGGGGCCCGGCGATGGCTCCGGCAGAATCCAACGACTGAATCAGTCCGTAGGCCGACCCTAGCCTGTTTGCGGGCACAGACTCGGCGACCATCACGTCGCGGGGCGCACCACGCACTCCCTTAGCTAGGCGATCGGTGAAGCGAATGATCAGAATGTGCCACCATGCCGTCACGATCGCGAGGATGGGCTTGACCGCGTTGGCGACGAAGTATCCGGCGACCACGACTGGCTTGCGGCGGTCGATGCGGTCGGTGAGATATCCGGAGAAAAGCTTGGCGAACGACGCCACGCTCTCGGCCACGCCCTCGATCAATCCCAACTGCGCCGGCCCCGCGCCCAGCGACGCCAGAAACGCCGGCAACACCCAGTACGCCATCTCGGTCGCCGTGTCGTTCAGAAACGATGTGATGCCGAAGGCGTAGATGTTGCGGGCAGGGGAGAGCTCATGCTCGGGAGAGCGTTCGGGCATTACTACTTTTTACCACGGAGGCACGGAGACACGGAGAGATACAAAGAAAATACGATGAAGGGCTAACGACCAACAACGAACGACCAACGACCTTCTTCAGTACATCGCGTCGTATTTAGTCACGACCCACTGCCCGTCCTTGTTCTCGGTTGTGACGGTGAAGAGTTCCTTGTAAGTACCCGACTGGCCGGCGTGGTTAAGACGCTTGCCGCGGTAGTGGAGGATGGTGAGGGGCGGAGCGCTTTCCCACTCCGCCAACTCCCATGAAAGCAGCGGATGTTGCGCCTCCGAATTGCAGATGAAGTGGGCGTACTTCTTGCGATAGTCGTGCTCCCAGTCGGAGAGAAGTTCGTCGCAATGGCCGTCACGCAACTGGCGAAGAAACAGGTTGGCGCTGTGCTCAATGGTGCGGTCCCGCAACGGATTCATTCGGATGCTCACGGGCAGGCCTGTGAGTGGATCGTGGTCTTCGGAGCGCGCCAGCACTGGTCCCTGATTGCTCAGCCACCAGATGTAGCCGAGAAATCCAAACACCAGCAGCGCGGCGGCGCCGACAGCAATCGCGATCTGTGTGCGAGTAAACCCCATCCTGAGAGAAAGTTTATCTGGATGGCAACTTACGGCAAGATTACCAGCGGGGTGCGCGGAAGGACATGTACGAGTGGTGAGTTTGAGACGCTGCCAACAGCAGATTCCTCCATGGGCTTCGCCCACGTCGGAATGACAAGAATTAAGATGGCACACAAGAAGAAGGGCACGGCTTGCGCCGTGCCCTTGGTGCGAGATCAAGACTACTCTTTCTTATCTTCTTCCTTGGCCGGCTCGGCCGCGCCTTCCTGGGCGGCTTGCGCTTCGGCCTCTTCCATGGCCTTCTTGGCTTCGGCAACCTTCTTGGCGCGAACTTCGGCGCGCTTCTCGCGCTTTTCGTCCAGCACCTTTTCGCTGCCCAGGAGTTCGAGGAAGGCTTTGTCGGCGCCATCACCTTTGTTCCATCCGGTGCGAATGATGCGTGTGTAGCCGCCATTGCGGTCGCCGAAGCGCGGGCCGACGGTGTCAAACAGCTTCACCACCGCTTCGTCCGTCATGAGATAAGCCGTGGCCAGGCGGCGCGCAGCGAGATCGCCGCGCTTGCCCAGCGTGATCATCTTCTCGACCAGCGGCTTCGCGGCCTTGGCCTTGGGGACGGTCGTCTCGACGCGTTCTTCGACGATCACGGAGGTGACTAGGTTGCGCAGCAGCGAGCGCCGGTGCGATGTGTTCCGTCCGAGTTTGTAGCCTGCTACTTTGTGACGCATGGTGGACCTCTGTGGTCAGTGGCCAGTGGTCAGTGGCCAGCATTCAGTCTCGTATATCCAAGTCAGCGGCTAGCGGTTTGTCTTTTCTGACCACTGCCCACTAGCCACTGACCACTATTCTTATAACCCGTCGTCCGGTCCGTAGGCGGAAGCCGGGAGAACCAGGTTCGAAGTCGGGCCGGGCACGGCGTTGCCGTGCTCGTCGATCTTCATGCCCAGGCTCAGACCCATCGAGGAAAGAATTTCCTTGATCTCGTTCAGCGACTTGCGGCCGAAGTTCTTGGTCTTGAGCATTTCCGATTCCGTCTTCTGCACCAGCTCGCCGATGGTCTGAATGTTCGCGTTCTTCAGGCAGTTGTAGCTGCGCACCGAAAGTTCGAGTTCCTCGACGGAGCGGTTCAGATTTTCGTTGTGGATCTCAGGCTTGCGATCGTCCGACGACGACGTGCCGGTTTCGATTTCCTCTTCGAAGTTGATGAAGATGTTCATATGATCTTTCATCAGTTTCGCCGAGAGGCCGATCGCGTCGGCGGGAGTGATGGAGCCGTTGGTCCACACTTCGAGCGTGAGCTTGTCGTAGTCGGTAATCTGGCCGAGACGCGCGGCTTCGACGGTGTAATTGCACTTGCGCACCGGCGAGTGCACGGAATCGATCGGAATGAATCCGATGCCGAGGTCCTCGTCGAAATTCTTGTCGGCGGAAACGTAGCCGCGGCCGCGCTTCAGCCGCATTTCCATGTCCAGCTTGCCGCCTTCGCTGACGGTCGCGATGTAGACATCCTTGTCGAGGACTTCCACGTCGCCGTCCGCTTCAATCATGCCGCTGGTGACCACGCCGGGCTGGTCCGCGCGCAGGTAGATCGCCTTCGGCGCATCGCCCGCCAGCTTGAACGGAATCTGCTTCAGGTTGAGGATGATGTCAGTCGCGTCTTCCACCACACCGGGAATCGACTGGAATTCGTGCAGAACGCCTTCCATCTTCACCGCTGTGACGGCGGCGCCTTCGATGGAACTCAGCAGCACGCGCCGCAGGGCGTTGCCCACCGTGGTGCCAAAGCCGCGCTCAAACGGCTGCGCCCAGAAAATTCCGTACTTGTCGGTGAGGGTGGAAGTGTCAACTGCGAGACGTTTCGGTTTTTGAAAACCTTTCCAAAGCATTTATTTCTCCTTCGGCCGTTTGGCTCAGTCCCGGCTCCCTGAAGAGGTCCGACTTCAGGTCAAGCGCCCGGACAGGCTGATCTGGCTCGAATTGTGGACCGAAAACATCGGGTGATTTTGGGATCGGGTGATCGGGTGATTTGAAAATCGCCCGATGAACCGACGGCCAGATCGCCCAATCCTTACTTGCTGTACAACTCAACGATCAACTGCTCATTCACCGGCAACTGAATGTCTTCGCGCTTGGGCAACGAGAGCACTCGCGCCGTGTACGCATCGCGATTCACTTCCAGCCAGTTGGGCAGCGTGCCGTGGCTGGCGAATTCCTTGGCCATCTCCAGCACGACCAGCTTCTTGCTGTTCTCGCGGATGGAAATTTCCTCGCCCGCACTCACCTCGTAGGAAGGAATGTTGACCTTGCGATTGTTGACGGCAACGTGCCCGTGACGCACCAGTTGGCGCGCCTGACGCCGCGATTGTGCGAATCCCAGGCGGTATACCACGTTGTCCAGACGCCGCTCCAGTTGTTGCAGGAGCAGTTCGCCGGTCACGCCCCGGGTGCGCGCGGCCTTCTCAAAGTAGTTACGGAACTGGCCTTCGAGCGTGAAGTAGATGCGCTTCGCTTTCTGCTTCTCGCGCAACTGCAGGCCGTAGCCAACAATCTTGGCCTTGCGGTCCTTCCCATGTTGTCCGGGAGCGAAGTTGCGCTTCTCGATGGGGCACTTATCGCTAAAACACTTTGCGCCTTTGAGGAACAGCTTCATGCCCTCGCGGCGGCATAGACGGCAGACTGCATCGGTATAGCGTGCCAAATTGTTCTCCTTTTAGATGACCGGTTTACAGGTTTGGCTTCACCCTTCGTCCCGGACGAAAATCAGTGGCCAGTGATTAGTGATTAGTGGCCAGTAACGGCTTTTTGATCTTACTGGCCACTGGTCACTGACCACTCGCCACTTTCTTACACTCTTCTCCGCTTCGGCGGACGGCATCCGTTGTGCGGGATGGGCGTCACGTCGCGAATGGAGCGCACTTCGATCCCGGACGAGGCCAGGGCGCGCACCGCCGACTCGCGGCCGGAACCGGGGCCGCTGACCCGCACGTCCACGCTCCGCACGCCATGATCGCGCGCCATGTTGGCCGCATTCGAGGCCGCCTGCTGCGCGGCGAACGGCGTGCCCTTGCGCGATCCACGGAAGCCCAGCGATCCGGAACTCTTCCACGACAGAACGTTGCCATTCATGTCGGTGATAGTCACGATCGTGTTGTTGAAGGACGCCTGCACGTAACACAAGCCATGCGGAACGTGCTTGCGCTCCTTCTTCTTGAACGTCTTCTTCTTGCCTTTTTTCTCCGGTGCGGCCGTGCCGCCCGCTGCTGCTACTGGTTTCGCCATAATTTAGTGTCCAGTGGTCAGTGGCCAGTGGTCAGTTCGTCAGGGCCTTGCTAGCCACTGATCACTGAACACTGGACACTGCTCTTATGTTTTCGCCGTCGCCTTTTTCTTCTGCGCCACCGTACCCTTGCGCGGACCTTTGCGAGTGCGCGCATTGGTATGCGTGCGCTGGCCGCGGACCGGCAGGTTGCGGCGGTGACGGAATCCGCGATAGGAGCCGATTTCGATGAGCCGCTTGATGTTCATCGAAACTTCCTTGCGCAGATCGCCCTCCACCATCCCCTGCGCCTCAATCACGGTGCGGATGCGGTTGACTTCTTCTTCGCTGAGGTCCTGGACCTTCTTCATGGGGTCCACTTTGGCCTCGTCGAGAATGCTGCCGGCGCGCGGATGCCCGATGCCGTAGATGTAGGTCAGCGCAATGTTGATGTGCTTCTGGCGCGGTAAGTCGACGCCTGCGATACGTGCCATAAATCTTTATGCCTCCAACTGCTGCCAGCTTTTGGCTGCGAGCTTCGAGCCGCGAGCTACGAGCGACACATCCGATGGCTTTGCTCGCAGCTCGAAGCTCATAGCTCCTACCCCTGGCGCTGTTTGTGTTTCGTGTTGACGCAGATCACCCGCACCACACCTTTGCGGTGGATGACCTTGCACTTGTCACAAATTTTCTTTACCGAGGCTCGTACTTTCATAACAGTTCTCAATCCCTCAACAAGGCGCCGGGCTTTGCCCGGCTGACCGGGTCAAAGACCCGGTCCCACACAAAAATCATTTATAGCGATACACAATTCTTCCGCGATTCAAGTCGTAGGGTGAAAGCTCCACCGCGACCTTGTCCCCGGGCAGGATGCGGATAAAGTTCTTGCGCATCTTCCCGGACACATGCGCCAGCACCTGGTGCTTGTTCTCCAGTTCCACCTTGAACATGGCGTTGGGCAGCGGTTCCAGAACCACTGCCATCACTTCAATCGCGTCTTCTTTGCTCATGCACCTCTCAAAATCAGCGGCGAGCTACGAGCCTTGAGCTTCGAGCAACCAAAAAACACTCACCGTAAAATCTTTCACTTGCTAGCCGTTCGTCGCAGCTCGAAGCTCGCAGCTACTTCGTCAAAATCACCGGCCCATCTTTTGTCACGGCCACACAATGCTCGAAATGCGCACTAAAACTTCCGTCGACCGTAACTGCCGTCCACTTGTCGCCGAGCACTCGCGTTTCCGGCTTGCCGTAGTTCACCATGGGCTCGATTGCGATCACCATACCTTCGCGCAACTTCGCGCCATGGCCACGCGCCCCGAAGTTCGGCACCTGCGGCTCTTCGTGCAACCGCGTCCCGATCCCGTGTCCTACAAATTCCCGGACCACGCTGAAGCCCGCGGCTTCCACGTGCTCCTGCACCGCCGCTCCCACATCGCCCACCGAATTGCCGATGAGCGCCTGGTCGATGCCGCGGTAGAGCGACTCCTCGGTCACGGTCAGCAGCTTGCGCAACTCCGGCTTTACCCCGTCGCCGACGGGAACCGTGATTGCAGCATCGCCGTAATAGCCGTCCAGTACCACGCCGCAATCGATCGAAACGATGTCGCCTTCTTTCAGCGCCCGCCTTTCGGACGGGATGCCGTGCACGATCTCTTCGTTCACCGACGTACACAGCACGCAGGGATAATCGTAGTACCCCTTAAACGCCGGCTTGGCCCCGAGTTCCGCAATCTTCTTCTCGGCGGCCCGCTCCAGATCCATCGTCGTGACACCCGGCGCAACCATCGCGCGCACATAATCGAGTACCTGGCGGACGATGTGGCCACTCTGCCGCATCCGCTCAATCTCCGCCGCTGATTTGCAAACAATCGCCATTCTTAAGAAGTTTCCAGTTTCTGGTTTCCAGTTTCCGGCACTACCGATAGAAGCGGAACTAGAAACTGGAAACCGGAAACTAAAAACTCTTACGCGTGATGGTCCTCGAGAATCCTGAAAATCTGCTCCGTGATCTCGTCCATCGGCAGGTCGCCATTCACTGAGACCAGCCTGCCCGTGCGCTGGTAATACTCCACCACGGGAAAAGTCTGCTCCTGGTAGGCCGCCAAACGCGGCTGCAGTACTTCCAACCGGTCGTCATTGCGGGTCACCAGCTTCGTCCCGTCAACGTCGCAGAGTTCATCGACCCGGGGCGGCTGGAAGTGGACGTTATAGATCCGTCCACAGGTGGGACAAGAACGGCGTCCAGTAATCCGGAGCAAGAGTTGATTATAGTCCACGTCCAGCTTGATCACAATTGGCCAAGCTCGAGTCGGGCGCGAGTTGTCAAAGAGCTTGTCGTCCAGCAACGCATCCAGCCATCCGGCCTGCGCCGCAGTCCGGGGAAAACCGTCCAGAATGTAGCCGCGCTTGCAGTCCGGCTGGCCCAGCCTCTGCCGAACCATTCCGCAAACCAGGTCGTCGGATACCAACTCTCCTCGAGCCATGACTGCCTTGGCAATCAAGCCGAGTTCCGTGCCCTGGGCCACGTTGTACCGCAGAATGTCTCCAGTGGAGATCTGCGGAATCGAATAGTGCTCCATGATGCGCTTGGCCTGCGTGCCTTTACCGGCGCCCGGGGGTCCAAGCAGAACCACGGGACCAACATCGCGTGAGGTTTCCTGCGCCATCAGTTGGCCAAAGCCTCCCGATCTGAGTGTTCCCGGTCAGCCTCCCACAAGGCCATCCAGGTGCAGCAACCCCAGCACTATTTACTAGCCAGTCTTAGGTCTTAGGTCCTAGGTGGTAGGAAAACCAACCGGAACCTAATGCCCAAGACCTATGACCTAAGACCTGCCTACGACCAGTTCCTGCGGCCGCGAATGCGTCCGCTGCGCGGCGTGAATCCGTCGTAATGGCGCATGATCAACTGCGCCTCGATCTGCGTAACCGTATCCATGGCTACGCCCACCACAATCAGCAACGACGTTCCACCAAAATAGAAATTCACTCCCAGCCCGTTGGTTACCCACACCGGAAGCCGCTCAAACAGCGATCCTCCCAGCCAGAACGGCAAATGGTTCAAGTGGATGCCGGTGATCATCCACTCCGGGATGAACGAGATAATGATCAAGTACAACGCGCCCACCAGCGTGATGCGGGTCAGAACTTCGTTGATGTAGTCGGCCGTGCGCTTGCCCGGACGTATGCCGGGAATGAAGCCGCCATACTTCCGCATATTGTCGGCGACTTCACTGGGATTGAAAACGATCGACACATAAAAGTATGCGAAGAAAACAATTCCCAGCGCGTACAACAACGTATAGAGCGGCTCTCCCCAGCCCAGCAGGCGAATCATGTCGCCGAAGTAGCGGCTATTTTTCAGACCATATCCGATGGTCTGCGGCAAAGTGAGAATCGAAGACGCGAAGATGACCGGCATCACGCCGCCCGCGTTCACGCGCAAAGGCAAGTGCGTGGACTGCCCGCCCATCACTTTGCGTCCCACGACGCGCTTGGCGTATTGCACGGGGATGCGCCGTTCGCAGCGTTCGACATAGACAATGAACGCCACCACCGCGATCATGAACACGATCAGAAACGCCATCAGCACTGGCGTGATGGCTCCCCAGGTTCCGTTCCGCGCTTTTTCAAAAAGATCCTGGACGCCGCGCGGCAGGCCCACCACAATGCCGGCAAAGATCAGCAGCGACATGCCGTTGCCGATGCCACGGTCAGTAATCTGCTCGCCCAGCCACATGATGAACGCGCTGCCCGTGGTCAGGGTCAGCATGGTCATCAGGATGAACCCAGGGCCGGGTTTGAGCACGAAGTCGCCAGCCTTCTCCAGGCCGATGGCGATGCCGAACGACTGCACCGCGCTGAGAATGACGGTGATGTAACGGGTCCACTGGGTAATCTTCTTGCGCCCGAGTTCGCCTTCTTTTTGCAGCTTGGCCAGCGGCTCATACACCACAGTCAAAAGCTGCAAAATGATCGATGCCGTGATGTACGGCATGATGCCCAGGGCAAAAATCGTCAGGCGCCGCAGATTGCCACCGGAAAACAGATCGACGAAACCAAGCAGCGATCCCCGGTTTTGATTGAAGAATTCCTCCAGCTTGAGGAAATTCACGCCCGGAGTCGGAAGATGCCCCCCCAGCCTGTAGACCGCGAGCATGGCCAGCGTGAACAGAACCCGCTTGCGCAGGTCGGGGATGCGGAAGATGTTAGCCAGCTTCTCAAACATTACTGCAAGACCTCAACCTTGCCGCCTGCCTTGGTGATTTTTTCCTGAGCCGACTTGGAAAACTTGTGCGCGTGCACGGTGATTGCAATTGTGAGTTCGCCATCGCCCAGAATTTTGACCGGATGCTTGGCCTTAATCACTCCCGCCTTGCGCAGCACCTCGGGCGTGATCGGCGAGGCGTGCAGATCCGCGCCCAGCGCGACCAGCCGCTCCAGGCTGACGATGTTGAATTCCTTGCGGAAGATGTTGGTGAAGCCGCGCTTCGGCATGCGCCGGTGCAACGGCATCTGGCCGCCTTCAAAGCCGCGGATCATGCGCGAACCGGTGCGCGAGCGTTGCCCCTTGTGTCCACGGGTGGAAGTCTTGCCCATGCCGGAGCCCATGCCGCGCCCCACACGCTTGCGCTTTTCCGCCGCCTTCTTCGGTGCTCGAATGTTGGATAAATTCATAAGTAAGCTCTCAGCTCTCAGCCGTCAGCTGTCAGCCACGAACGCTTGCTCCAATGGCTGATAGCTGAAAGCTGATAGCTATTGCACAATCACCACCAGATGCGGAACCCTGGCCACCATGCCGCGAATCGCTGCGTTGTCCGGTCGCTCGATCACCTGGTTCAATCGCGTAAATCCCAGCCCCTTGACCACGCGCTTCTGGCTCACGGGAGCGCAAATGGCCGAAACCACCCACTTCAGGTGAATCTTTCCTGCCACCGCCTTCGGTTTCTTCGTCGTCATCGATAAGTCCTCAATCTCTCAACAGGAGGATCGCTCGGTACTCGGTACTAGAGTTCCTGCACTGACTTGCCGCGCATGGCGGCGACGCCCTCGCGGCTCTTGAGATGCCGGAGCGCGTCGAAAGTCGCCTTGATCACGTTGTGCGGGTTCGTTGTACCGATCGACTTGGTCAGCACGTTCAGCACTCCCACCGAAGTCATCACCGCGCGCACCGCGCCCCCCGCAATCACTCCTGTGCCTTCCGGAGCGGGCTTGAGCAGCACTTTCCCGGAACCATAGCGTCCCAGCACCAGGTGCGGAATCGAAGTCTGCGTCAGGTTGACCTTGATGAGGTTCTTCTTCGCCGACTCAATCGCTTTGCGAATGGCCTGCGGAACTTCCTTGGCTTTGCCCGCGCCGTGGCCCACCACTGCCGCCGAAGGATCCCCCACCACCACCAGCGCCGCGAACGACAGGTTCTTGCCGCCCTTCACCACCTTGGTCACGCGGTTGATGGCCACGACCTGATCCTTCAATTGGAACGAATTTGCATCGAGCTTCTTAATGACTGTTGGCATTCTTTTTAATTCCAACTTCTAGCTCCGAGCTTCGAGCTGTGAGCTGTGAGCAAGCTCTATATCGAAGCGGTTTGCTCATGGCTCGCCGCTCGAAGCTCGCAGCTGTTAGAATTTCAATCCGCCTTCGCGGGCCGCATCGGCCAGCGCCTTCACTCGTCCGTGATAAATGTAGCCGCCGCGGTCAAACACGACCTTGCTCACGCCCTTGGCCTTGGCCCGCTCCGCGATGATCTTGCCCACGGTCTTCGCCGCGGCCACGTTGCCGCCCGTACGCCGGTCTTCCTTCTTGCCTTCGGCCGAACTCGCCGAAACCAGCGTGTTGCCGTGCAGGTCGTCGATGACTTGCACGTAAATGTGATTCAACGAGCGGTACACATTCAGCCGCGGACGCTCCGCCGTGCCCTGCATCTTCTTGCGAATGCGGTCGTGAATGTGTCCGCGCTTCTGGTTCTTCGATTTCTTCGTAAACATAGAATCTGTCCTTGGTCGCTGAACACCGGTCTCAGGCGATAGGTCTTAGGTGTTGGGTTTCCTAAGACCCAAGACCTGATACCTAAGGCCCGCTATTTCGCTCCGGTCTTGCCCACCTTTTTCTTCAACCTCTCGCCCGCGTAGCGCACACCCTTGTTCTTGTAAGGGTCGGGCGGACGCAGGGAGCGCATTTCCGCCGCCACCTGTCCCACCTGCTGCCGGTCAATTCCGGTGAGCGAAATCTTCGTCTGCTTGGGATCGACGACCGCATCGACGCCGGTTGGCAATGGGTATTCGATGGGATGCGAATAACCCAAGTTGAACACCACCATCCCTTTGCCCTTCAGTTCGGCGCGGTAGCCAATGCCGACGATTTCCAGGTCGCGCGTCCAGCCCTTCGTGACGCCTTCGACGGCGTTGTTGACCAGGGCACGCGCCAGTCCGTGCAGAGCAGCCTGCGAATCGTTCTCGCGCACGGCGACGATGGTTCCGTCTTTTTGCTCCACCTTGATGCCCGCGGGAAGAGCCGTGTCCAGCTTGCCCTTTGGCCCCTGCACCAATACCGTATTGCCTTCGATTTTGACCGTCACCCCTTTGGGGATCGGGATCGGCTTTTTTCCAATTCGTGACATAAGGTTCTGGCTCTCAGCTTTCAGCTCTCAGCTTCTTCACAGCCGCGTCTTCCTGAAAGCTGACGGCTGATAGCTGACAACTGCTTTCCTACCAAATCTCGCACAACAGTTCGCCGCCCACGCCTTCTTTGCGGGCCTGGCGTCCGGTCATCACCCCGCGCGGCGTGGTGAGGATGTTGATCCCCATACCGCCCAGCACGCGGGGAATCTCGCTGCGGCGAACGTAGACGCGGCAACCCGGGCGCGACACACGCTCCGCTTTTGAAATCGCAGCTTCATTGTGTGCGCCGTACTTCAGGTAGATCCGGATAACTTTGTGGCCTTCTTCTTCCGTGGCCTTGAAGTTCGAGATGTAGCCCTCTTCCTTCAGGATGCGGGCGATCTCCACCTTCAGCCGCGAGGCCGGGATGTCCACCTTCTGGTGCCGCGCCTGCAGCGCATTGCGCACCCTCGTAAGCATGTCTGCGACCGGATCGGTCAACCTCATCGTTTCCTTCTCCTCTAGCCACCCGTTCGCTCCGCATTCCGCGGAGAACCTGCGGCGGCTTGCTTCGGTCGTTGGTCGTTAGCCAACGAGCCCAACCAACGACCACTTGCGATATCGCACTACTACCACGACGACTTCGATACTCCCGGAATCTCCCCCAGCAGCGCGAGCTGGCGGAAGCACATACGGCACAAGCCAAACTTGCGCAGATATGCGCGCGGCCGTCCGCAGCGCTTGCAGCGGTTGTGCTTGCGCGTGGAAAACTTCGGCTTCTTTACGTTCCCGGGGCGTTGGGTTTGCTCAACGCCGTCCTTAACCCGCTTTGCCATTGTTGCCATATTTAGATTCCAACTCCTGGCTAGTTCAATACCTCGAATTCAATCGCCCGGCTCCCCTAAGCTCTAAACGGCATGCCCAGATGCTTCAAAAGCGTGCGCGCCTGGTTGTCGTTCGCCGCCGTGGTCACGATCGTGACGTTCATGCCTTTCATCTTGTCGACCCTCTCGTAAGAAATCTCCGGGAAGATCAACTGGTCGTGCAGGCCAAGCGTGTAGTTGCCACGGCCGTCGAACGACTTGGTGGAGACTCCCTTGAAATCGCGCACGCGCGGCAGAACGATGTTCACCAGCCGGTCGAAAAATTCATACATCCGGTCGCCGCGCAGCGTCACCATGGTTCCAATGGCCTGCCCCTCGCGCACCTTGAAGGCCGCAATCGACTTCTTGGCCTTGGTGATGATCGGCTTCTGCCCGGTGATCTGACCCAGTTCATTTACCGCCGGATCGAGAATCTTCGAATTCTGCGTAGCCTCACCCATGCCCATGTTGACCACAATCTTGTTGAGGCGCGGAACTGCCATCGCGTTCTTGAGCTCAAGCTCCTTCAACAGCGCCGGCGCCACTTCCTTGTCGAAGCGAGCGCGCAACCGCGGCCGCTCCTTGGCGCTGTGCCGTGCCTGCTCCGGAGCTTTCTGCTCCTGCGCCGAATCTTTCGATGCCTTCTTATCTTTTGCCATCTTGAGTTCCCTGTATTGAGTAATTGGGAAATTTGGTAATTGAGTAATTGAAAACCTCCCTGCTGCCGTTGGGCTTTTCAATTACAAAATTAATCAATTACCCAATTACCAAATCACTTATCCAGCGTCGTTCCGCACTTCTTGCAGACTCGAACTTTCCGGTCGCCGCGCTCTTCGTGTCCAATGCGCACCGGCCCGCAGCTCGGGCAAACCAGTTGCACGTTGGAGATGGCAATCCGGCTCTCCTGCTCGGCGATGCCGCCTTTGATGTTGCGCTGTGGGTTCGGGCGCACGTGCTTTTTCACGATCATCACGTGCTCGACCAGAAGCTTGGCATCGTCGGGAAACACGCGCAGCACGCGTCCTTCCTTGCCCTTGTCCCGCCCCGTTATCACTTTCACGGTATCGTTGCGGCGGATATCCACTCGCTTGTGTACTGTGCTGACAGTTCTCATCTCAACCCCATTTGGTAATTGGGTAATTTAGTAATTTGGTAATTGAAAACCAGCGTCCGCGATTCTCAATTACTCAGTTACCAAATTCCTCAATTACTCAATTTCTATGGCGCCTAAATCACCTCAGGCGCTAAAGACACAATCTTCAAAAACTTCTTCTCGCGCAACTCGCGGGCCACGGGACCGAAAACGCGCGTCCCTACCGGCTCGCCCGCATCGTTGATCAGCACCGCCGCGTTCTGATCGAAGCGGATGTAGGTGCCATCGCGCCGGCGATGCTCCTTGCGCGTACGCACGATCACCGCCTTCACCACTTTGCCCTTCTGCACCTGGCCATCCGGAGCGGCCTCCTTTACGGCGGCGGTGATTATGTCGCCGAGGCCGGCATTCAGCCCGGTGGAACCGCCGAGCGGCAGAATCATCTGCAGCTTGCGGGCGCCGGAATTGTCGGCGACCTCCAGCATGCTTCTCATCATCACAGCCATGGCTAATCTCCCTCGGTCTTGCCTGTCATCCTGAGCGAGACGCTTCTTGTCTCGCGAAGGATCTGAGCGAGCCGCGCGAAGCGTCGCGTTCTTTGCGACGCATAAATCGCGCGCCTGGCTCGCTTCCTTACTTAACGTCTTGTTCCAGCACGATCTCAGGCACCAGCGTGGTCTTGCGCACAATGTCTTTCAGTTTCCAGCGCTTCAACTTCGACAGCGGACGCGTCTCTTCCAGCCGCACCACGTCGCCCACGTGCGCTGCATTTTTCTCATCGTGCGCGTAAAACTTTTTGTTGCGCGCCACCACGCGTCCGTAGAACGGGTGCGCCTTCTTGCGCGTCACCTGCACCACGATGGTTTTGGCCATGCGGTTGGAGACCACTTCTCCCACCACTTCCTTGCGCCGCCCCTGCACATGCTCGCTCTTCGGTGTCGCAGACTTTCCGGTTGCGGTTTCCGCCATCATCGTTTCTCCGTTGCGGCGGCGCGCGCGCGCTCGCCGAGAATCGTCTTGACGCGCGCAATGTCCTTGCGCAGCCCGCGAATCTTTTTCAAGCTCTCGGTCTGGCCCATGTTCAGCTGAAACTTCAGCTTGAACAGCTGGTCCGCGAGGTCCTGCCCCTGATGCTGGAGCTCGGCGTCGGTTAGGTTTCTGACTTTATCTGCCTTCATAAAATTCCTTAACGAGCTTTCAGCCGTCAGCTCTTAGCTTTCAGCAAAACTGCATCATCTTAGCTGACAGCTGATGGCTGACAGCATCCTTTCAGTGCGCCGTTTCGCGCTTGACCAGGGTCGTGCGCAGCGGCAGCTTGTGCGATGCCAGCCGCATGGCCTCGCTCGCATCCGCGATCGTGACCCCTTCCATCTCAAACAGAATCTTTCCTGGACGTACCACCGCGACCCAGTGATCGGGCGCGCCCTTGCCCTTGCCCATACGGGTTTCGGCGGGTTTCTTGGTCACCGGCTTGTCGGGAAACACCCGGATCCAAATCTTGCCTCCGCGCTTGATGAAGCGGGTCATGGCCACGCGGCTGGCTTCAATCTGACGGTCGGTGATCCAGCCCGGCTCCAGCACCTTCAGCCCGAAATCGCCAAACGCCAGCGTGCTTCCGCGCCAGGCCTTGCCGGTCATGCGGCCGCGCTGCTGCTTGCGGTACTTCACTTTCTTTGGCATCAACATAAGTCAGCTCTTTGGTTTTACTTCTGCATTCTCACTTCTGACTTCTGACTTTTCTAGAACGCGCCCGTCGTCTGGGCTTCGCGCTTCTTGGTCGGCAAAATTTCGCCTTTGTACACCCAACACTTCACGCCGATCACGCCATAGGTCGTCCTGGCTTCCGAAAAACCGAATTCAATATCGGCCCGCAGCGTGTGCAGCGGCAACCGTCCCTGCAAATACCACTCCGAGCGCGCGATTTCATTTCCGTTCAACCGTCCGCTCACTCGCACCTTGATGCCCTTGCAACCGAATCGCAGCGCCGAATCCACCGCCTTGCGCATGGCGCGGCGGAAGCCGACGCGCTTCTCCAGTTGCAGCGCAATCGCCTCCGACACCAGCTGGGCGTCGAGCTCGGGCTTGTGCACTTCCTGGATATCGACAAACACTTCGCGCGACGTGCGCTTTTGCAAGTCGCCCTTCAGCTTGTCGATCTCCGCGCCTTTGCGCCCGATGATAATTCCCGGTCGCGCCGTCTTGATGATGATGCGGAGCTTGTTGCCCGGACGCTCAATCTCAATCGCGCTCACGCCCGCCGACTTGAGCTTCTCTTTCAACTCGCCCTTCAGCTTGATGTCTTCGAGCAGCAGCTTGTCGTAGTCCCGCTCCACAAACCAGCGCGACTTCCACGGCTTGGTGTAGCCGAGGCGAAAACCATAAGGATGGACCTTTTGTCCCATTGCTTCTCCTAGTCAAATCCTGTCACGAGGCCTAGCCCGTAAAATGCTGTCCGAACTTTTACTTCGCAGCGGCTTTCTTCTTACTAGCACCCGCCGCTTTCTTCGCTACCGGCGCCCGCCGTTTAGCCGGAGCCGCGCTCGCCGTTCCACCACCACTCGCCACGCGAGCCGCGCCATTCCCGCGCTCGGCCAGCACCAGCGTAATATGCGAAATACGTCGCTGATAGCGATACGCGCGTCCCTGCGGCGCTGGACGAATCCGCTTCATGCGCGGACCGTCATTCGCGATCGCTTCCTTGACATACAGATTGTCGATCTCGACATCCAAATTCTTTTCGGCGCTGAGAAAGTTGGCGTTGTCAAGCGCAGACTGCAGCAGCTTGCCCACGTGCGCCGCCACCCGCTTCTTGGTATACAACAGCGTGTTGCGCGCATCTTCCACCTTGCGCCCCTTGATCAATTCCAGTACCAGGCGCGCCTTCTGTGGCGAGACCCGCAAGTAATGCATTTCCGCTCGGAATTCCATCCGCGTCTCCCTTTTATGCCTTCGGCGGTGCTGCCGCTGCCGGCGCCGACGGCGTAATGGCTCCCGGACCTCCCGGAATGCCCGCCGGCTTCGCCGCCACTTCCGTCGCTGCCCGCATGGAGTGGCCTTTGAAGTTGCGAGTAAAGCTAAACTCGCCCAGTTTGTGCCCCACCATGTTCTCGGTGACGTACACCGGAATAAACTTCTTGCCGTTGTGCACTGCGATGGTGTGACCCACCATTTCCGGAACTACAGTGGAACGCCGCGACCAGGTGCGCAATACTTTCTTTTCGTTGCGCGAATTCATGGCCTCGACCCGCGACATCAGGAAGCCATCCACGAACGCGCCCTTTTTGGTTGAACGTGCCATAAATTAACTCTCACCCTCAAACTCTTGTCTTCCGAAGGTCGCGAAGCAACCAGAGGAATCTACTTCCGCCAGGCAGCGCTATTTCGCCCGCCGGTTCACAATGAACTTATCCGTCCGCTTGTTATTCCGCGTCTTGTACCCGCGCGTCGGCTGGCCCCACGGCGTCACCGGATGCCTGCCGCCCGACGTCTTGCCTTCACCACCGCCGTGCGGATGGTCGACCGGATTCATCGAAACGCCGCGGTTATGCGGACGCTTTCCCAACCAGCGGGAGCGTCCCGCCTTGCCGATCGTGACATTTTCGTGATCCAGATTTCCCACCTGCCCGATGGTCGCCATGCAATCCTGCGAAATCTTCCGCGTCTCGCCCGAAGGCAGCTTCACAAGCGCGTAATCGGATTCCTTCGCGATCAACTGTGCCGCGCCGCCGGCCGAGCGCACCATCTGCGCGCCCTTGCCCGGCTTCAACTCCAGATTGTGAATCGACGTGCCAGGCGGAATATTGCGCAGCGGCAACGCATTGCCCACAAGAATGTCGGCTTCGGGCCCGCTCACCACCTTCTGTCCCACCTTCATTCCTTCGGGCACCAGAATGTACCGCTTCTCGCCGTCGGCGTATGCCAGCAGCGCAATGCGCGCCGAGCGGTTCGGATCGTATTCGATCGTCGTCACAGTCGCCGGAATGCCGGCCTTGTCACGCTTAAAATCGATGATCCGCAGGTTGCGCTTGTGGCCGCCACCAATGAAGCGCATGGTCATGTCGCCAGAGTTGCGGCGCCCGCCGGTGCGCGGCTTGGGCTCAATCAGCGGCTTGTGCGGATGCGTCGTCGTGATGTCGTCGTTGACGATCGTCGTGCGGTAGCGCAACGTTTGCGTCGTCGGTCGGTATGTTTTGATCGCCATAATTGCTCTCAGCTCTCAGCTCTCAGTTTCACCCCGTCGCTCTTAACTAATAGCTGACGGCTGACAGCTGCTCTTTACAGATTCTGCGCGTACTCCGGCATTTTCTCGCCGGCCCGCAGCCGGACGTACGCCTTCTTCCAGTCCGGACGGTAGCCGGCAAACTTCCCGCGCCGCCGCTCTTTTCCCGGATAGGTAGCGGTGCGCACGGAATACACCTTCACCTTGAAAATCGACTGCACCGCTTGCTTGATTTCCGTCTTCGTCGCCTTGGGCGCCACCTGGAAGACCAGCGTGTTCTGGTTCTCCTTGATCGCCAAACCCTTTTCGGTGATCACCGGACGGCGAATGATCTGGTATGCGGATTTCATATTTATTAGGCCCTAGGCCACCTCCGCCGCTTTTTCATGCCGCGTGCGCTTGCGCGGAGCCGCTGACGCCTTTTTCGCGCCTTCGTCCTTCGCCGCCTTGCGCTGCCGCTTGGGCAAAGTATCCTTCAGCGTGAGCTGCAACTTCTCGATGGCGGGATGAGAAAAAATCACGCGATCGTATTTCAACAGGTGATAAGGATGAACCTCATTCCCCGCGATCAACTCCAGCCCATCGATATTGCGCGCGCTCAACTCCAGATTGCGATTCGCGGCGTTCGGCGCTTCCACGATCAGCACCGTCTTCTCGACTTTTAACGCATCAAGCGCAGCCCGGAATTCTTTTGTCTTCGGTTCCTTCAGCTCAAACGCATTCACGATCGTGAGCTTGCCATCGGCGAACTTTGAGGCAAGCGCCGAGCGCAGAGCACCTAAAAGCTTCTTGCGCGGGAACGCGTAATCGTAGGAGCGCGGGACCGGACCATGCACCGTGCCGCCGTGACGCCACAGTGGCGAACGGATCGAGCCGATGCGGGCGCGCCCCGTGCCCTTCTGCTTCCACAGCTTCTTGCCCGAGCCTGAAACCTGCCAGCGGGCCTTGGTCGCATGCGTGCCGCGGTGCTGCCCGGCGCGGTAGTGCTTCACCGCCTCCCAGAGCAGGTCTTCATTGACCGCGCCGAAAATTTCATCGGCGAGATCGAACGTTCCGACCTTGACGCCGCTCAAGTTGTAAATATCAATAGTTGCCATTGTCTTTGCATTTCTGATCACCGGCCACAGGCCACTGATCACTGTTTTATGCCTTCTTCGCTGCCCTCTTCGCTGCCTTCAACGGGTCGACCGTAGCCGAACCGGCAAATCCGCGGCGCTCTCTGGGCGGCTTCTTCGCCTTCATGATTACCAGATATCCGCCCTGCGGTCCGGGCACGCTGCCCTCGACCACCAGCAGATTCTCTTCCTTGTCCACACCCAGCACGCGCAAGTTACGCTGCGTCACGCGCGCGTGGCCCATATGTCCCGACATGCGCATTCCCTTGAACACTCGCGAAGGAAACGCGGACGAACCTATCGAGCCTGTGATCTGAAACATCGACCCGTGCGACTTGGGACCGCCGCCAAAGTGATGCCGCTTCACCACACCCTGAAAACCTTTTCCCTTGCTCACTCCCACGATGTCGACGAACTTTTCGCCTTCAAAAATCTCGACCAGCACCCGGTCGCCGACTTTCACCGTAACGTCGCTGTCGGCCGCGCCATCGGTTTCCAGTGGCACTTCGCGCATGAACTTCACCGGAGGAAGATCGTTCTTCGCCAGATGACCCTGCGCGGGCTTGGTCAGCCGCGACTGCTTCACAAACTCGACCAAGCCAATCTGAGCCGCTTCGTAACCATCCTTGGTCGCCGACTTGTGCTGCGTAATCACGCAAGGACCAGCCTGCAACACCGTGACCGGGCGAACGTCACCCTTCGAGTCAAACAGTTGCGTCATGCCGACCTTCTTGCCCAGAATGCCTGTAACCTTCGTTGCCATCTTTATCTCCACCCAGCTTGGCTCGTCGAAATTCCGGCGGCTATTGGCTCGGAGCTCGTGCCCTAGCTAGAAGCTAGGAGCCAGGAGCTATTTATGTTCCTTGCCGAACGCTTTGATCTCCACATCCACACCCGCAGGCAGATCGAGCTTCATCAGCGCATCCACCGTCTGCTGCGTCGGCTCGAGAATATCGAGCAGCCGCTTGTGGGTGCGGATCTCGAACTGTTCCCGCGACTTCTTGTCCACGTGCGGCGAACGCAGCACGCAGTACTTGTTTTTCATCGTGGGCAATGGAATCGGCCCCGCGATCTGTGCTCCGGTGCGCCGCGCGGTTTCCACAATCTCGCCCGTCGACTGGTCCAGGATGCGGTAGTCGTAAGCCTTCAGCCGGATGCGAATTCTTTCTTTTCCAATCACGTTTCACTCTCTCTAACCCCTCCCGGCATCTCCGGAAGGAAAGAACGATTTGCTCGTGTGGAGCGGGCACTCCTGCCCGCTTCTGCAGTGCCACAAACTTAGCGGGCAAGAGTGCCCGCTCCACACGGCACTACTGCACAATCTCCGCAATGGTTCCCGCGCCTACTGTGTGGCCGCCTTCGCGGATGGCGAAGCGCAAGCCCTTCTCCATCGCCACCGGCGTGATCAGTTCAATCACCAGGCTGACGTTATCCCCCGGCATCACCATCTCCGTGCCTGCGGGAAGTTCGGCCACGCCCGTCACATCCGTCGTGCGCAGATAAAACTGCGGACGGTATCCCTTGAAGAACGGCGTATGCCGCCCACCTTCTTCCTTCGTCAGGATGTAGACTTCCGCCTTGAACTTGGTGTGTGGCGTGATCGATCCCGGCTTCGCCAGCACCATGCCGCGCTCCACATCTTCTTTCGCAATGCCGCGCAGCAGTAGACCTGCATTGTCGCCCGCCAGTCCTTCGTCCAGCTGCTTCTTGAACATTTCCACGCCGGTGACGACGGTCTTGCGCGTGTCGCGGAAGCCAACGATTTCCACTTCCTCGCCCACCTTCACCTTGCCGCGTTCGATACGGCCCGTCACCACCGTGCCGCGTCCCTGAATCGAAAAAATATCTTCAATCGGCATCAGGAACGGCTTGTCGAGTTCGCGCGCCGGCTGCGGCACACTCTTGTCCACCGCCTCCATCAAAGCGTCGATCTGCTTCTCCCACTTTTCTTCTCCGTTTAAAGCCCCTAAAGCCGACAGACGAATCACCGGCACATCGTCGCCCGGAAACTTGTAGCTCTTCAGCAATTCGCGCACTTCGAGTTCGACCAGATCCAGCAACTCGGGATCGTCCACCGCATCGCACTTGTTCAGCGCGACAACGATGTAAGGCACGCCCACCTGCCGCGCCAGCAGCACGTGCTCGCGCGTCTGCGGCATCGGGCCGTCGGTCGCCGCGACCACCAGGATCGCGCCATCCATCTGCGCCGCGCCCGTGATCATGTTCTTGATGTAGTCGGCGTGGCCCGGGCAGTCGACGTGCGCGTAGTGCCGGTTCGCCGTCTCGTACTCGACGTGCGCCGTGGCAATCGTGATGCCGCGCGCCTTCTCTTCCGGAGCGTTATCAATGCTGTCAAAAGATCGGAACACGATCTTCGGATTGTGCTTCTGCAACACCTTCGTGATGGCCGCCGTCAACGTGGTCTTGCCATGGTCGATGTGACCAATCGTCCCCACATTGCAGTGCGGCTTGGTACGATCAAATTTCTCTTTCGCCATATTCGTCCTTTGTAGCGCCGGCATCTTGCCGGCTCTTCGCGCGGACATTTCGTCCGCATCAGTTTCTGTTTTGCTGCCATGCCGGCGAGACGCCGGCGCTACTATTTCGCTTCGTTGCGCCTATTTCGCTGTTCCCTGCACCTTGGCGATGATTTCCTCCGCAACGGATCGCGGAGCCTCCTCATAACGCGCGAAGTGCATCGAGTACTCGGCGCGGCCCTGCGTCGACGAACGCATGTGCGTCGCATAGCCAAACATCTCGGCCAGCGGAACAATCGCCTTGATCACCTGCGATCCGGCGCGGTGTTCCATGCCTTCAATACGTCCACGGCGCGAACTTAGGTCGCCCATGATCACGCCGGCGTAATCTTCCGGCGTAACCACTTCCACCTGCATCACCGGCTCCAGCAGCACCGGCGAAGCTTTCCGCGCAGCTTCTTTGAACGCCATCGAACCGGCGATCTTGAACGCCATTTCGTTCGAATCGACGTCGTGATAGCTGCCGTCGTAAAGCGTCGCCTTCACATCGACCATGGGATAACCCGCGAGAATCCCGCCTTCGAGCGCTTCCTGAATTCCCTGATCGATCGGCTTGATGAATTCCTTCGGCACCGAACCGCCCACGATTTCGTTGACGAATTCGTAGCCCACGCCCGGCGGTTGCGGATCCAGTTTGATCTTGGCGTGCCCATACTGACCGCGGCCGCCAGTCTGGCGAATGTATTTGCCTTCCGCCTCAGAGTGCCTGCGAATGGTCTCGCGATACGCCACCTGCGGCTTGCCGACGTTGGCCTCGACTTTGTACTCGCGCATCATGCGGTCGACGATGATTTCCAAATGCAACTCGCCCATGCCGCTGATGATGGTCTGTCCGCTGTCGGGATCGGTGTGAACCTTAAAGGTAGGATCTTCCTGCGCCAGTCGTCCCAGCGCCATGCCCATTTTTTCCTGATCGGCTTTGGTCTTGGGCTCGACCGCAACCGAAATCACGGGAACCGCAAACGTAATGGATTCGAGCGCGATGGGATGGTCTTCGCTGCAAATCGTGTCGCCCGTGCTCACGCCCTTCAGTCCAACGGCCGCACAAATGTCGCCCGCCAAAATCTCGCTGATTTCTTCGCGTTTGTTGGCGTGCATCTTGAGCAGACGCCCGATGCGCTCCGTCCGGCGGCGGCCCGTGTTCAACACCGAGTCTCCGGTCTTAAGCTGGCCAGAATAAACGCGAATAAAAGTCAACTGGCCGACAAACGGATCGGCCATGATCTTGAAGGCCAGCGCTGAAAACGGCTCTTTGTCGTCCGCTTTGCGGAAAATCTTCTCCCCGCTGTCGGGATTCAGTCCATGCGTTTCCGGCACATCGAGCGGCGACGGCAGATAATCCACCACCGCATCCAGCAACGGCTGCACTCCCTTGTTCTTGAACGCTGTCCCCACCACGACCGGGAACACCTTCAGCGCAATCGTCGATTTGCGCAGCGAAGCGCGCAGTTCATCGGCGGTAATCTCTTCGCCTTCCAGAAACTTGTGCAGGATTTCGTCGTCATTCTCGGCAATGCTCTCGACCAACTGCGCGTGGAACGCTTCGGCTTTCTTCTTCAGCTCAGCGGGAATTTCTTCGGTGACGTACTCAGCGCCCATCGTGTCGTCCTGCCACACGATCGACTTCATATTGATCAGATCGATGACGCCTTTGAACTTGTCTTCCTGACCGATCGGGATCTGAATCGCTACGGGCTTGGCACTGAGGCGCTTGCGGATGGTATCGATGGCATGCTCAAAATCCGCACCCATCTTGTCGATCTTATTGATAAAGCAAATGCGCGGGACGCCGTACTTGTCAGCCTGACGCCAGACTTTTTCCGACTGCGGCTGCACACCGTGCACCGCGTCGAATACCGCGACTGCGCCGTCGAGCACGCGCAGCGAGCGCTCCACTTCCGCCGTGAAATCCACGTGGCCGGGTGTATCAATAATGTTGATGCGAATGTCGCGCCAGGTGCAGGTCGTCGCCGCGGACGTGATCGTGATGCCGCGCTCCTGCTCCTGCTCCATCCAGTCCATGGTGGCCGTGCCTTCGTGCACCTCTCCGATGCGGTGCGTTTTTCCCGTATAGAACAGGATGCGCTCCGTCGTAGTGGTCTTGCCGGCATCGATGTGGGCCATGATGCCGATATTCCTGCAGCGTTCTAATGGGACTGTTCTGGGCACGACTCTTAACTCTTTCTGGGCTCCAACTTCAGTTTTGATTGAGTAATTGGGAAATTTAGTAATTCGGAAATTGAAAATCAAAATCCCAATCGCCTTGCCAATTACACAATTACCAAATTTCCAATTACTCAATTCTTCTTACCACCGGTAATGCGCGAACGCCTTATTGGCCTCGGCCATGCGGTGAACGTCTTCTTTCTTCTTGATGGCCGCGCCTTTTCCATTGGCGGCGTCCAGCAACTCGTTGCTCAACTTGTCAACCATGCCTCGCTCCGCGCGCCCGCGGGCATACGTCAGCAACCAGCGGATCGCCAGAGAGGTGCGCCGGTCGGCATTCACTTCCACCGGAACCTGATAGTTGGCGCCACCGACGCGGCGGGTCTTCACTTCGAGCAGTGGCTTGGTATTCTCGACGGCTTTCGTGAACAGCTTCAAAGCTTCGTCGCCGCCTTTTTCCTGCACCTTGGTGAGAGCTTCGTAGAAGATGCCCTCGGCGGTCGAGCGCTTGCCCTGCCACATCATCGAGTTAATGAACTTCGTCACCAGATTCGAGCCATAGACGGCATCGGCTGGCACGGTCCGCTTGGATGTATGTCCTTTACGAGGCATTTAAGCTTCTAGCTCCTAGCTCTTAGCTTCTAGCCTGAGCTTTTTTCTGGCCACTGATCACTGATCACTGGCCACTTTCTTCCTAGCCCTTCTTGGCGCGCTTGGCGCCGTACTTCGATCGTCCCTGCTGACGACCTGCTACGCCCACCGCGTCCAGCGTGCCCCGAATAACGTGATAGCGCACGCCCGGCAGATCTTTCACGCGCCCCCCGCGGATCAGCACAATCGAGTGCTCCTGCAGGTTGTGGCCAACGCCGGGGATATAAGTTGTCACTTCAATTCCGTTCGTGAGCCGCACGCGCGCCACTTTCCGCAGCGCCGAGTTCGGCTTCTTCGGCGTCTGCGTGTACACGCGGGTACAAACTCCGCGCTTCTGCGGACATCCCTGCAACGCCGGACTGGCCGTTTTATACCGTGGCCGCTTGCGGCCCTTCGCTACCAACTGATTAAAAGTAGGCACTCTCTTGCCGCTCCTTCTCGCGTACTGAAGTCGCGCACTGAAATCCTTCCCTTGCGGGCGGGCAGCGCGCAGCGCCATCAGCTTTCCCGGACGCTTACCGCACGATCCGGGCTGGCAGGCACAATCGGCCAGCCATGCTTCTCGCCGCACACGAATCACGGAGAGAGATTCTGGGTTCCCGATCTAGATTTCTGCTGTCGACGGTGGCACCCGGCCAAACCTCCGGAGGTGTTCCGTATCGCCAGCTCTGTCCTGCATATCCTTCCGCAGACCTCGTTGCGCCGGACTCAGGCACTCCAGAAGCCTTCGTGACAGGGCGAAAGGCAGCGCAGGAACGTTTCAGCGAGGAAAGTTTCCGGTCTGCTCTGCACCGGAAACGCATTTCTCAAACTCTACCGCAAGCTCCCACACAATTCTGCAGAAACTCACGGCACACAGCAAGCCTGGATTAACTCGCGGAACCTAACAACTATAGCAACTCAATCGAAACATCGTCAACCCATCTTTTTGCATCCCACTGGCGAAAGCGGAGCGATGCAGCCAAGCCACACTTGCGACCATCCTGGAGAATCCTCGCCGGGAGAGCTTGCTGAATCCGTCTCCATTCTCTACACTAAAAGTTTTCCATTCCAGGGAGTAGCTCGCCCATCGGACACAACCGTGAGGCGACGAGAGGGTGCATGGGAAGGTTGCGTTTCGGTCAGTGGGCGTGGGCAGTCGTCACCATCTCTTTATTCTTGTTCCTGCCGGGGTGCGCCAAAAGCAAACCGGCTCCGCCCTCGCCCTTCCCGGCGAAAATCACCCTGAATCCCAGCCCCAGTTTTTCGCTGCAGGTGGGGACAATTTTTCAGCTCTCGGCCACCGCGCAGAATGGGTCGAACGCAAACATTACGCCGGTCTTCACCTATACCGCCACGCCTTTGACCCCCGGAGCTTCTGGAATACTCGACATCGCTCCTGGCGGCTTTGCCTGCGCTGGCAGCTGGAATGCCCCGCTTTATACGATCTGCACCCCCGCTGGTACTGGCGTGGTTCAAGTCACGGCCTCGGCCCTGGGAGCGACCAGCCCGCCCACCCTTTTCTTTGTTCATCCACCCATCGACAACATCCAAATTAGCGTGGTTCCTCCCGTGAATTCTCCGCCTCCTGCCTGCCCCAACCAGGCTCCCCTGCCTGTGGCCTGCAATCTCCCCTTCAACACCAACGCCGCCAACTACTGCCTTTCCCAGAACCAAGTCGAGATTTTGCAGGCCACGGCCTACAACAAGGGCGTCGACATAACCGACTCAGTCGGCCCGTTTACCTGGAGTGAAGTCGGCACCAGCGTAGCCAAGATCACGCCGTTTGTGACGGTTACTGCCTACAACGTACCCACGAACCAGGCGAACGCATCGCCCGCCACTCCGGGGCAGACCCAGATCATCGCCTCCGCTTCGGGAGTTTCCAGCCAGCCCTTCAATTTCGAAGCCTGCCCGGTGCAGTGCATTGACCTGGAACTTAGCGTAAACGGGGTACAAGGCAACGGTCAGAGAAGTTATGTAGTCAGCAAAGGAACTTCCGAGACCATCGCGGCCACTGCGGTCGACGTGCAAGGCTGCATCGTGCCCAAGGCGCCGCTGACCTGGATCTCCTCGGAGCCAGCCGCGCTGTCTGCCGGCGGCACAGCTTGCCCGGCCGGCACCACCTGCTCGGTTGCCTCTCCCGCTGCCGGCTCCGCAACCATTTCCGCATCGTGTACGCCGCCAACCTGCAACGTCGGGTTCCCACTGAATCCTGCGGCGTATCCCGCGCCATTCATTCCACAGCCGGTTTATCCTGTAACCGCCATTTCCGGTTTGGCGACCGGTGCCGCAACCTCCACCAACGTCCTTGCCACCAGTCAGGACTGTTATAGCGACGATTTATGCTTTGTAGGGATTTACAACGTCTCAACTTCGACCAACTTGCCGGGCGGCGCCACTCAAATTCCCGTTCCGCCTAATTCGCTCATCTTCAGCGTCTCGGGAGGCTTGGCCTACATGGGCAGCGAGTTCGGCGCACTCTCCATCAACGCTGCCAGCATCGGAACCTCCACCGGCCAACCATTTACCTTCTTAGCCGCTCCGGGCACCCCCCTGGGCGTCGTGACGGGAAAGGTTCTGGCGGTCTCGCTCACTGGCGGCCAGGCCATCTTCTCGGATACGGTTTCCACGCCTAATCAAGTTTATGTGGCCAATACCGTGGCTTCCACGCCACTGAATATTAATAGCGCCACGGCAGCGGCATTTTCCCCCGATGGGTTGAAGGCCTTCATCCTCGCCAATGGCGGCAACACCTTATACGTCTACTCCGCTCTGCAATACCTTCAGCCGCCCATCGCTCTGGGAACACCAGCCACTTCGATCGTTTTCAACTCGACTGGCTCGTTCGCTTTGCTTTCCGGCGGTGGCTTCCCCGGGAACCTTGCCGCCTATAATACTTGCGACAATTCTGCGGTAAATCCAGCCTTATCCTCCGGCCTTCTGCCCGGTCCGCCGCTGTTCCTCAAGATGGTTCCCGCAGGTACCATCCCTCTGAACAGCACGTTCGGCGGCATACTGATTCCGAACCTTGAACCGACCGGCCTCGACTTTTTCATCGGCCTCGACAACACCGGCATCGACATCATCGCCACTAACTCTTCTCAGGATGGAACATTCGCTACGCTGTGTCCGCAGAAGGTCACACTTGCCCAGACTCCTGGGAACACAACCTTCGCGCCAGTCCACATCAATATCGGCCAAGGCACTTTCCACCCCATCAACTTCTTCCTCTCCCCGGACTCCACCCGGGCCTACATTGTTGCCAGCGACCGCAGCAGCGTTCTGGTCTACGATTTCACTACCAACTCTGTCTCCGCCAGCATCCCCATCGTCAACGGCGCGACTCCGGTCGCGGCTGACATGACCGTGGACGGCGCCTTCATCTACGTCGCTGGTTCCGATGGATTGCTGCATCAACTCAACACCGCCCTGGCCATCGACGAGATAGAGACCACATTCACCCCACTTCCCAATTCTCCCAATAATTTTTGCTTTACGGGAAACAACTGCGCGCTGAACATCGTGGCTGTAAAACCGTGAGGAAGTGAATCTGTGATCGGAGGAATGGGTAACGGAAGAAATATGGACCGGATTGAAATTGCACAATTTCGTTTATGCCGTCTTCGCCAAATCTTTAGCCACGCTATCCAGCACGCCGTTGACGAACTGCACCGATTCCAGGCTGGAGAATTTCCGCGCGATCTCGAGCGCTTCGTTGATCACCACTGCGGGCGGCGTCTCCGGATAACCCAGAAACTCGGCCACTCCCGCGCGCAGCAGATTGCGATCCACCGCCGCCATGCGCTCCATCCGCCAGTGTTCGGCGTGGCGCTCGATCAGTTTGTCGATCTCCGGCGCGCGGTCGGTCGCCACCCGGAACAGGTCATCGGCGAATCCGCGAACGTCGGCGCTGGTCCCGGCATGTTCCGCCCAAAATGTCTGCCGCACATGGTCCACCGTCTGCTTGCCCATGTCCGCCTGGAACAGCATCTGCAGAACCAGTTCGCGAGATTTTCGCCGTGTACCCATAAGAGCAGTGGACAGTGATCAGTGGCCAGTTGCCAGTCTACTAAGGATGGACTACTTGCGCTTCGTCTTCTTCTTGGATTTGTCATTCCGAGCGAAGCGAGGAATCTGCTTTTTGCCGACAGCGGATGACTGATGGCCGCCACCCGACCGCTGACGGCCGACAGCCGAAGCCCGAGGCCCGATAGCCGCCTTCAGAGACGCCATCTCCACCGCCGCCAGCGCCGCCTCGAATCCCTTGTTGCCCATCTTCAATCCAGCGCGGTCGATGGCCTGCTCCAAACTCTCGCATGTCAGCACGCCAAAAGCGTGCGGAACGCCCGTCTCCTGCGCCGATTGCCCGATCCCGCGCGTCACTTCATTCACGATCACATCGTAGTGCGCCGTGTCGCCGCGCAGCAAACAACCGAGGCAAATGATGGCATCGTACTTCCCAGTCTCAGCCAGCTTCCGCCCCGCCAGCGGAATCTCAAACGCCCCCGGCACGCGCACCAGAGCAATGTCTCTTTTCTGAGCACCCGAGCGCACCAATCCATCAACGGCACTCAGCAAGAGCCGTTCGGTGATAAATGCGTTGAAGCGTGACACAACGATGGCAAAACGCTTGCCCGAAGCGCTCAAGGCTCCTTCCAGCGCAGGTAGACCAGAGTCCGGAACAGGCTCTACACCGAAATCTTTTTCGTGTTTCTTCTCCGTGACTCAGTGCCTCCGTGGTGGGATCCTTGCTTTGATCCGTGTTAATCCGCGAAAAACCGTGGCAAAGATCTACTTCCCCTTAAACTGAGCCGCCCGCTTCTCCAGAAATGCCGTAGTCCCTTCCTTCTTATCTTCAGTCGCGCAGGCCACGCCGAACAACACCGCCTCCAGATACAGCCCCTCGCTCAAAGTCATCTCCATGCCCTTGTTCACGGCCTCCATGGCATACTGCACGGCGAGTGGAGCGTTCGCGATGATCTTCGCCGCAATCGCTTCCGCCCGCGGAATCAACTCGGCCGCCGCCGCGACTTCATTCACCAGCCCGATGCGATGCGCTTCCTGCGCCGTAATCATCTCGCCCGCCAGCACCATCTGCATGGCGATGCCTTTGCCCACCAACCGCGGCAGACGCTGCGTGCCGCCATAGCCTGGAATAATCCCCAGCTTCACCTCCGGCTGCCCTAGCTTTGCGTTCTCGCTCGCGAGGCGCATCGTGCAGGCCAGCGCGATCTCGCACCCGCCGCCCAGCGCAAATCCGTTGATGCACGCAATCACAGGCTTGCCCAAGTTTTCAATCAGATTGAGGACGCTCTGTCCGCGGTGCGTGTACTCCTTGCCCGAAACCGCATCGTGCTTGGCCAACTCGCCAATATCCGCACCCGCAATGAACGCCTTTTCGCCCGCCCCAGTAAGAATGACAACGCGAATCGCCGCATCGTTCTTGATGTCATGAAACGCCGCCCGCAACTCTTCCATGGTGGCCATATTCAGGGCATTCAGCACTTTTGGCCGGTTCACGGTGACGTAGGCTATCGAAGTTTTCTTTTCGAGAAGTATGTTTTCGAAGTTCATAGGAGTTCACTTAACAAGTTCGAATGCAACCAAACCCTCTTGGCCATCCACGAAGATATGCTTGCGACAACGCACGCGAGACCGGGGAGGAAAAAGCCAGTGCTCGCCGCCCGGCTCTACGTCGACTGCGATCTCATAGATGTCTTTCGAAACCCGATCAGCATGAACAGGCCGCCAGCAGTCGGCGCCTTCATCCCGCAGCGGCATGTAGACTACTTCGCTCACTACAAACCTACATGGGACTGAGAAAGCCAGCCTGCGCCCAGCGAGAATCCGCGTTGATCCGCGTGAATCCGTGGCAACTAGCTCTTCTTCCCCCGCGCCACCACCGCTACTTCATCTTTGCTCAGATCGCAACTGATGCAGCGCTGCGTCCAGATGCGGTGCCCAAACACCTTCCCGCATCGTGGACACTTCCAATCTGTGAGCCACCACCCGCCCGCCAGGTACACCCCTATCCACCCCAGCAAAATCGCGAAGTCAGCCGGCTCTCCCAGCTTGAGCTTCCCCACCATGAAGCCCAGAAAGATAAAGCTGAGAAACAGCACCACCACCAGATTCCGCCGCGCCACGTAGCTGTGCCAGGCCCGGCGATATCTTTCGACATCCTGCGGGCCGCCTTCCCCGGGCGCCTGATCGGTTTTTCTGCGTCTGAACATGGCTTTCGATTCTACAGTTTATTCGCCTTCGGATTATTCGGATCGGAATAATCGTAGAACCCTTTACCAGTCTTCTTCCCGTACCACCCCGCCATCACCAGCCGCTTCAGCAGCGGAGGCGAAGCGAACCGCCGCTCCTTGAACTCGTCAAACATCACATGACTGATGTAGTACGTCGTATCCAGCCCGACAAAATCCAGCAGCGTCAACGGTCCCATGGGATAGCCGCAGCCCAGCTTCATGGCGTTATCGATGTCCTCGATCGAGCCCACACCCTCTTCATACGCGCGGATGGCATCGAGCAGATACGGCACCAGCAGCCGGTTGACGATGAATCCCGTCTTGTCGGAGGTGCGCACTGGAACCTTGCCCAGCTTCTTGCCGAACTCATAAGCGGTCTCATAAACGTCGTCAGCCGTGGCGATCGTTCGCACGACTTCGACCAATTTCATCAGCGGCACGGGATTAAAAAAGTGCAGCCCGACGAACCGCTCCGGACGCTTCACCGCTGTCAATAGCTCAGTCACCGAAATCGAAGACGTATTCGAAGCGAAGATTGCGTCTTTCTTCACCACGCCATCAATCGACGCATACATCTTCTTCTTCTCTTCCACGTTCTCGATGATGGCCTCAATAATAATGTCGCAATCGGCCAGGTCGGGCTTGTTCGTCGTGCCCTTGAGCCGGGCGCGGGCTGCGTCTTTCTGCTGCGCCGTAATCCCGCCCTTCTCGACCGGCCGCTCGGCAAACTTCGCCAGGGATTTCTCGATCCCGGCAAAGCCTTTGTCCAGAAACTTTTGCTCCACTTCGAGCACAGTCACGTCGAATCCAGCCATCGCGCAAACTTGCGCGATGCCGGAACCCATTAGTCCACAACCGAGTACGCCAACCTTTTGAATACCCATTAGGAAAATTCCTTCTCGAACTTGGGGTCAAAACCAACTCATACCACAGAGTCGCAGAGCCACGGAGGAGAGCTCAAGTTTCTAGTCGGGCGGATACCAAATCAGCAAATTTCGCGACGTAGACCGCATCGCCCTTAGCTCGGTAATGGTCCCGCTCGAGGTTTGTAGACAGCAGGTCATAAACAAAATCCTCGTGCTGTTCATCTACGTGTAGAACTTTGACAACGGATTCCTCTCCGCTGGCAAAGACCATACGAAAGATTCCCTGCTCGTGCTTTTTCAAAAGCGGATAATTTGGATCGCTTTCAATTGCATATTCAAACGCTTCTAAACCTGAGCCGCCCCCGGGAAATATGCGATCCCTACACCGCACCCGAGAATCCTCCCCAAATTTCCAACTCTCGTTTGGGCGTATCCGGTCGACGATTCTGAAGACATCCTCGGTAATCCGCACGGCCCGCACTGGACGCCAGCAGTCTGTACCCTCCCCAATCAGTGGCATGTAGATTACCGTTTCCAAGACCTTCTCTGTGCCTCTGTGTCCCTGTGGTGAAGAATTGGTTCACCATCGCGGTCAGCCTGTTGCCCCCTCTAGAAATTCAACAGCGTCTCCACAATCATCGCGATCCCCTGCCCGCCGCCGATGCAGGCCGTAGCCAGCCCATACTTCTTCTTCCGCCGCCGCAATTCATACAGCAGCGTGATCACCAACCGCGTGCCGGTCGCGCCCAGCGGATGCCCCAACGCAATCGCGCCGCCATTCACATTCACCTTCTCGCGATCCAGGCCCAACTCTTTTTCGACCGCCAGATATTGCGCCGCGAACGCCTCATTCACTTCAATCAGATCGATGTAGTCGAGCGACAGCCCAGCCTTCTGCAGCGCCACCTTCGTCGCCGGCACCGGACCGCGCCCCATCACCTTGGGTTCAACTCCAGCAATGCCCCAGCTCACAATGCGTCCCAACGGTTCAATATTGCGCTTGCGAGCTTCCTCGATCGACATCAACACCACCGCCGCGGCGCCATCTACAATGCCGCTCGCGTTGCCTGCAGTCACCGTTCCATTCTTGCCGAACGCAGCCTTCAGCTTGGCCAGGCCTTCCATCGTGGTCTGCGGACGCCGGTGATCATCTTCCGTCAGCGATTCTCCCGTCGGCTCGCCTTTCGCATTGCGCAGGGGCACCGGAACCAGTTCTTCCTGAAGGCGTCCTTCTTTATAGGCCGCATCGGCGTTGTGCTGCGAGCGCAGCGCCAACTCATCCTGCATCTGGCGCGTGATGCCGTGTTCCGAACCGTACAACTCCGCCGTGTTCGCCATGTACAAACCGCAATAGCTGTCGAGCAGCGCCACCATCAGCGAATCTTCCAGCTTGCCGCCCGGCGCCAGCGTAAAACCATCGCGCCCGCGAATCACAAACGGAGCCTGCGACATGGCCTCCATCCCGCCCGCCAGCACAATCTTCGCTTCTTCAAGCTGAATCATCTGCGCCGCGCTCACAATCGACTGCATCCCCGAGCCGCACAGCCGGTTCACCGTCAACGCCGGAGTTTCAATCGGCAGTCCCGCCCGCAATCCCACATGCCGCGCACCATAGATGGCGTCGCCCGAAGTCTGCTGCGCGTTGCCAAACACGACGTGATCGAATTCTTTGGCATCGATCCCTGCCCGCTCCATCGCGCCCTTGGCGGCAACGGCGCCCAACTCCTGCGCCGTGAAATCTTTCAACTTGCCGCAATAGCGGCCAAAAGGCGTGCGCGCCCCGCTGACGATGGCAATATCACCTGGTTTCAACATGATTTCCTTGCAGACCCCGCTCAGAGCGGATCAAAAGTGACAATCAAACTGGTTAGTGTAGCAGCGGCACGCGAGATTCTCCACTACCCGCCCACAGCACTCGCATTTATACTCAAGCACCGGAGAAAATTATGTCGATTAATGAATTGCTATTGCTCGAACTGGATGACGAAGCGAAGAAGACGCGCACGGCCCTGGAACGTGTTCCAGCGGACAAGAAGGAATTTGCGCCTCATTCCAAATCCATGCCACTGGGAAGGTTGGCGCCTCACATTGCCCAGCTTGCCGAGTTCGGCCTTATCATACTCACCACGCCCGAGCTCGACTTTGCCAAGGGCAGTATCAAACCCTTGCCCTTTGAATCGTCCGCTCAGCTGGTAAAGGCCTTCGATGAGGGTACGGCCAAGGTTCGCGCCGCTCTCAAAGCCACTCCGGATGCGGCCTGGAAAGAAAACTGGAAGCTCAGTCTTCAGGGCAAGACACTTTTTGAGGGATCACGATTTCTGGCTTATCGCGAGATGTTTCTGAACCACGTAGTGCATCATCGCGCTCAACTCGGCGTGTATCTGCGCTTGAACGAGAAACCTGTGCCCGCCACGTACGGCCCGTCCGCGGATGACACGATGGGCTTTTAACGGTTCGAACGGGTGTATTGTCCAGGGTTATTCAGAATATTGCTGTCGAAGGCTATTAGAAGACTTACGCTACGGCCCCCGCGGCCAGCGCCGCACCCAGCGCTACAACCTTCCCCGGCCCCTGCACCACCGAAGTAGCCAGCGCGTGTTCGGCGCGGTTGATTACCTCCGTCACAATGTCCACGGGATCGTAGCTCTCCCGCACCACCGCCTCAGCCAGACCGGCAGAAAATTCCATAGCGTGGCCTTTTTCTGCGCCATCTTTCGCAGGCAGGTGCACTCCGGCGATGATCTTGCGCAGCTTCTCGATCGCCATCATGGCTTCTTTTTCCGCCGTGTCCCCCAGAATGATCGCGATGGTCGTGGTGTCGTAGCGGAAAGCCAGGTCATTCGTCCGGATGTTGGCGGCAAACTGTTGTCCAATCTTATCCATCGCGCTTTCCACGGCGGCCTCGCCATACTCTTTGATCAGCGCCGCGCTCCGCCCGAACTGCAGCAGCAGCACGGAAAGCGGCGAGGCATTTTGCACCGCCCGCTTGCTCTCCGCCAACAGTAAGTCGAGATAGGAACTCCGCTTCAGCAATCCCGACTTTTCTTCCGTCACCGAAAGATTCTTCACCAGCCGCCGCAGGCCTGCGTTATTCAGCGCGATCACCATCTGGTCGGCCAGCGTCTTCAGCACCACGGCATCGGTATGCGGCCAGGTCCGCGGCTTGTTGTGCAGCAGCGCCAGCACGCCCACGGAATCCTCGCCATTGCTCAGCGGAAACGCCAGCACCGCCGTCGTTCCAAGCTCCGCCAGCGCCTTGCGCACACTCTGCAACTCGCCAGCTTTCTGCGCGTCGGCGATGTTGATCGGCTCACCCGGTGATGAAGCCAGAGCCAAATCCTGCAGCGCGCACATCACTGCCTTGATCGCTGCCGAGTTCCCTTCTTTCACTCCCTTGCCGCAGAACTCCTGCACCGCCGTCGGCGCCGAACCGGGCGTGCGCATCATCGCCACACAGCGCGATACTTCCCAGTGTCCTCCAATCTCGTTGACTGCGGTGGTCAGCACCGCTGGCGCAGTGCCTTGGTGATACAGCTTGCGCGTGATCTCCGCCACGCGGGTGACGTTGCGCATCTCTGCCGCCGGATCGGCTACCGGCGCTGCCGCTGCTGCGGCCGGAACCGAAGCCGCTCCCGAAGGCGCTGGCAGTGGCGCCGACCCCGCATAGCTGGGCGTCACCCCCGCCGCCAGATAAAGCCGCTGCAAATCTTCGTTGCGCTCTTCTTCGCGCGGAAACAACTCCTGGATCCTCTGCAACCTCTCCACCGCCTTGTTGCGCATGCCGTACTGCACCAGGATTTCCGCCTGCAGCATCAGGTCCTGCAGCGTGGAAGCCCCCAGCGTCGCCTCATGCTCAATCGCCTTCTCAGCCGCGCTGGGGCCTGCCGACGTGAACCGTGAGGCAATCGCCTTAAACTTACCCTCGTCAATCTTGCCCTTCAACATCTCCAGCCGCTTCGCATGGCCCGACTCATACGGATCCACTTCCGCCGCCCGGTCCAGGCACTCCGCGGCCTTGGCGAAATCCCCCGTGCCGCAATACACATCGAAGAGCTTCAGCAGAGTCTGGCAGTAATCACCCTCGCGGTTGGCCCCGTTGAACAGTTCGCTGAGGAACTCCAGCATTTCGGGCGAAGCCTTCCGCGCCCCGATAATCTCCTGCATCACCGCCAGGAATTGCCGCCGCTCGCCCCGCTTCGCCTGGAACTGGCCGAGTTTGCGCGCCAGGGCCACCGCGGCTTCATCCTGCTCGCTGTCCGCCAACTGCCCAATCAGCGCCGTCACCTGCGACATCCGGTTGGGATTCTGTTCAAACAATTGCCACACCAGCGGCTCCGCGTCGGCATACCGCCCCGCGGCCAGCAGGGCCTCGGCATAAATCTCCCGCATCTGCGGAGAATTTTTCCCCGCATTCAGCTGCGGCTCGAGAATGAAGATTGCGGCTCCCACCTGGCCCTGCCCCAGCAGGCTCTTGCCGTAGGCGAGAGTAATCTCCTCGTCTGAAGAATCTTCCTGGTAAGCACGCTCATACCACTGCGCCGGATCGCCGCCGCCCGCGGCCGTAATCTGCGCGACCTGCTTGAACGCTGCCGCCGCAGTCTTGCTTTCCCCCAGTTCCGAACACAGTTCCGCCACCCGCAGAAAATTTGCCTGGACGGGCTCCAGCGCCACTACGCGCCCCAGCACTTCCAGCGCGCCCTTCTTGTTTCCCGACTTTGCCAGATCGCTCAAGGCGGATTCATAAGTACCGACCGCCAATTTCTTGTTCGATCCCTCCAGCAACTGTCCGAAGCGGAATTTCTGCTCCCAGGTCGGACTGCCGTGCCGCGCCAGCTTCTTGTAGGTCAGGCTGGCCCGGGTGGCGTCTCCCGCATTCACCTGCCGCTCAAACAGTTCGCCCAGCAGCCCTACAGCGTCGCGAGTACGGTTCTGCGACAAACACAAGTCGGCCGAAAGTTGGCGCACCGTATCGTTTTCTGGATCGTCGCGGAGGGCCAACAGGTACTCTTCGAGAGCTTCGGCGGCCTTCCCTTTTTGCAGAAGTTTTTCCGCGCGCTCGATACGCCGGGCTTGCTCGGCCGCCTCGACACGTCTTGTGATCTCGGGCATGGGTCAGTTCTGGGCAGACTACTGCTCCCTCGATTCTAGGAGCCACTCCCAGACCCAGCAATCGGGAAGGGTGACTCTCGGATTACGAAAGTCACCGCAAAACCCAGTGGTCAGTGATCAGTGGCGAGCCACAAGACCCGAATCTTCTGGCCACTGATCACTGACCACTGGCCACTGCGCTCGTCATTTGTTATCGTGCCGCATGCCTCTCACCCCGGCCGGCACCGACCTCGTACACGAACAGGGGCTGCATCATCAACTCACCGTTGGCCAAATGACCATGGTGGCCGTCGGCGGCTCCATCGGCACCGGACTTCTTCTCGGCTCGGCCGCCGCCCTCGAACTCGCCGGCCCCAGCGTAATCCTGAGCTACATCGTCGCCACCTTCATCGCCTACACCGTGGCCATGGCTCTCGGCGAGCTGGCCAGCACGCACCCCGCCGCCGGATCTTTCGGCGTCTACGGCGAACTCTATCTCAATCAATACTTGGGATTTCTTTGCCGCGCCGCCTATTGGGCTGCCATCGCCTTCTCCATCGGAGCCGAACTCACCGCCTCCGCCGCCTACATGGCCTACTGGTTTCCCGCCGTGCCGGGATTGACCTGGGTTCTGGCCTTCTCAGCTCTGCTCCTGCTGGTCAACCTGCGCAGCGTTCACACCTTCGGACGCTTCGAGTTCTGGTTCTCCATGATCAAGTTCGCCACCATCGTGGCCTTCATCGTGGCCGGCGCAGCGCTGCTATCCACGGGCCGTGTCGCCCAGCAATACACCGCTCACGGCGGATTCCTGCCCAAAGGCCCGATCGCGCCTTTGTTGGCGGTATTCTGGGCCATCTATGCCTTCGGCGGCGTCGAGATGCTCGCCGTCACCACTGGCGAATCGCGTTCCGCAAAAGACATTCCCCGCGCCACGCGCCTCACTTTCTTCCTGCTCACTGGCGTCTACCTCGGCGCCATCACCGTGCTGGTCGGCGTGATGCCCTGGAACCACGCTGGGGTGTCCGAAAGCCCATTCGTCAGCGTGCTCCGCCTGGCCAAGGTTCCGGCAGCTGCCTACTTCATGAATTTCGTAGTGCTCACCGCCGCCCTTTCCGGAGCCAACGCCAAACTCTACGTAGCTTCCCGCTTGTTGTTTTCCATGGGCCGCAACGGATGGGCTCCCGCGCGACTCGGCAAATTGAATGCCTCCGGCTCGCCGCGTCTCGCTTTGCTGGTCTCTTCCTACGGCATCGTGACCGCGCTCATCATCGAAAACTGGGCCCCGAAGCAAGCCTTCCTCTACATCATGGGAGCAGCCTTCTCCGGCCTGATCCTCTCCTGGGCGGTATCTCTGGCCGCGCACGTAAGCTTCCGCCACCGGCTCACCCCCCAGGAGGTTGCCGCCCTGCCCATGCGTTCTGGCCTTGGCATCTGGGGATCGATGATCGGCTTCGTCCTGGTCTCCGCCGCCATCCTCCAGACTCTCTTCGCCACGCGCATAAACGCGATCGGGGGATTAGTCTTCTTTGCCGCGCTCACGATTACCTACCTCCTGCTGAAACGCCGCCGCCAAGCGCCATGAGATTTGCAAATGTGGGGACGGCCGCCTCGGCCCTCCAGACGAGCGCAGCGAGTCGTGGCAATCACCCAACTCTGATTTGAGTGGGCATTTGCCTGGGGACTCTGGATAGGTTTCTGGTGGAGGCTTTAGGTGGCGCAGCGCTTCCAGCACCGCGATAACGCACTCCAACCCAGAATAGGCTCTTAACCCCCGAGGCCCCCGCACGAAAAACTCCATTACCAACGTAAGCCCGCCCGCCCTTTTCTGCTGCCAGCCGCTCCCCAGCTCCGCTAGCCTCGATGCAGGGGTGCGTCCCCAAATCCACCCCAACGGGCCGAGCCATTGATCCTCTCCGCGCTGCTATTTCGTTCCTCGAACCCCGCCGGCTTCTTTGTCTGGTGCGTCGTCGGACTCTGCGCCGGGATCTACTTGTTCATTCAAGGCTTCCGCCTCTTGCAGCGCCGCCATCTGATTCTCGACACTCCCGTCTCCAAGATTCGCAGCGCATCGATGGGCATGGTCGAACTCAGCGGCCTCGCCGTCGGCCCCCACACTATGGTCGCGCCCATCACCGCGCGCCCCTGCTACTACTACCGCACCGTCGTCTGGGAGTGGAAGCAGAGCGGCAAGAACAAGCAATGGGTCAAGGTGGCCGCCGAGTGCATGCATGTGCCGTTCTTTCTCGACGACAACACCGGCAAGGTCATGGTCGATCCCCGCGGCGCCGATCTCGACCTGCACCGCGACTTCCAGCAGGAATTTTGCGATGGCTTCTTCACCATCAAGGAAGAAGCGCCGCCCAACGTCCACAGTTTTCTGGCGCGCCACGGCATCATGACCTCGAACAAGATCAAGGTCGAAGAGTTCTGCATCAAGCCGAAAAACGCGCTCTTCCTGCTGGGAACCCTCGACGAAAATCCGGGTCTGGAAATCACCGCCGAACCCATTCGCGACGAAGAGCACACCTCGCTCATCTCCGGGAATCCCCTCTCATTCTCAGTGCTTGGGGCCGAAGTAGGACAAAGGCTGTCCCTCACCACGGGAGGCGGCAATGGCTTCAGCGGCCTGTCTTTGACGGGCGGCCTGCAGCACAATCCAGAGTACGACCCCATCTACGAAAAAGCGCTGTCCTCAGCATCCACTCAGGTCGTCCGGCTCTCGCCCGATCCCGGCCCCACAAAAGTAACTGAAATGACGCAGCAGCAAAAGATCGCCGCCGCACTTACGAAGGCGGGCATCACCAATCCCGCAGCCTGGGCTGCGGCCGGAGTCTCACCCTCGGCAGTCGAAGTCAACAGCGGTCCAAACGGTGCTCCAAAAGCCGCGCCGCCGAATGGGTCTCAAGTCCAACAACCCCCGACGACACCCAACGCCTTCGAGACTCATCCCGCCGTGGTAATGATGAAGGGCAAGAACAACCCGACTTTCCTGATCTCCTGGCGCAGCCAGCGCGACCTCGCCCGCTCGCTCGGCTGGAAATGCACTCTCATGATCTGGGGAGGCCCGGCCATCGCCCTGCTCAGCCTCTACGGCTTGCTAGCAATCACCCACTCACTCTAGAACGTGTGGCTGCTTGTCATCCCCGAACATTCCTACTTGTCGTTCCAGAGCGTTCCTATTTGTCATTCCGAGCGAAGCGAGGAATCTGGGTCTCTGCGTGCGCCAAGATTGTCGCCGGCGCACCTTCTTCCTAACCCACCCCGCCCCAGCCTTCTCCGCACCCTCTAGTACAATACCCACGTGAGTAATGCCGTCCGCATCGGAATCCTGGGCGACTTCAATCCCGAATTCCCCTCCCACCACGCCACCACCAACTCCCTGCAGCACGCCGCCCGCAAACTGGATTTGAAAATCGAGTCCGAATGGCTGCCCACGCCCTCGCTGGCCGCTCCCGGCGCGGAAAAGCTTCTCGAAAGCTTTGACGGGCTCTGGGCCTCGCCCGGCAATCCCTACAAGAGTTTCGACGGCATGCTCAAGGGCATCGAGTTCGCCCGCCGCCGCGACTGGCCCTTTCTCGGCACCTGCGGAGGCTTTCAGTACGCCCTGATCGAATTCGCCCGCAACGTGCTCGGCATCGCCGACGCCGACAGCGCCGAAAACAATTCCGGGTCAAAGAACATCGTGATCTACCCCGTAGCCTGCGCCGTTCCCAATCGCAAAGGCCAAGCCCCCAAGCTCTCCGGCAAAGTTCCGGAGATCCGTCTGCGCCCCGGCTCCTACCTGCAATCTTTCTACGGAAAGGATAAAGACGTCGTCACCGAAGAGTTCTTCTGCAACTTCGAAGTCAACCCGGAGTACGAATGGGCCACCATGGAAGCCGGCTTCCCGGTCGTGGCGCGCGGCGCGCAAGGAGAAATCCGCGCCATCGAATCGCCCACCCACCGCTTCTTCATCGCCACCCTGTTCCAGCCGCAACTTTCCTCCACGGAAAAGAAGCCGCACCCGGTAGTTCTGGCTTTCGTCCAGGCCGCCGCCGACTGGGAACGCAAAAAGTTAGACGACAGCGTCCTCGAATAGCCCTTTTTCGCCACGCAGGCACGGAGACACAGAGAAAATCCCTAGTTGCTCCTGTTCTTATTTTTTGTCTTACCCGGTGTTCCTCTGTGCCCCCTGTGGTAAAGGTTTTTCAGCGGTTACCAAAGTCGCTGCACCGGCGGGGCACAGGCCGCAGCACCATGCGCATCTGGGGCCGCCAGTCTCCTCTCGCTAGACTCTCTCAATCACGAAAGAGATGTCCCGGATACCCTCCCCTTTGAACCAGAGCTGCGCCTTGAGCGCAGCGAGGAGCCGAGCCCGATGCCCGTGCCGTGGATCAACACCTTCCGCATTTCCTTCACCACGCTCATCAGCTACGTCCCGATCATCGCGACGGTGGTGACCTGCTTCTTCAGCGTGATCCTCGCCCGTGCGACGCTGCGCTACGTCGAGGCAACCGACAAGGGCCTGTCTCTCGCCCGCGAGGAATTTGAGCGCGAGTGGACGCCCGACTTGCACATCAAACTCGAGCGCGTGTCTGCCACCGAAGCCCGGGTCATCGTCACCAACCTGGCCAAGAGTTCCGTGCTGCTGCAGTTGCTACAGTTGCGGAAGCTCTCGCACGCCGTCCCCTTCGAGCGCTGCCGCCTCAACGATCCGCTGGTCGGCGGCATGACCTGGACCGAGGAGATGGGCAAGCGCATCCTGGCCTGCACCGGAAAAGAATTCGAAGGGCCAATCGCAGCCTCGATGACTTTTTACTGCTCGGGAAGAATGTTCCGCACCGATTGGTTTCGCTCGCAAATCCAGGTGCGCGACGGCCGCATCATCACTCTCGAACCCAGCAACATGCCCGCCCGCCGCGTGCGGGTCATTGAGCGCAAAGGCCCGGAACGCCGCCGCGAATTCGTGCAGGACGTGACCGCCGACGTGGCCTCCAACAAACTCGACAGCAAGCCGGATGAGAAATTCTTCGTGACTGGCGCGTGAGCGGAATCCGGCTTACGCCGCCTTCACGAACCTTAGCGACGCCGAATTCATGCAATAGCGCAGCCCCGTCGGCTTCGGACCGTCGTCAAACACGTGTCCCAGGTGCGCGTCGCATTCCGTACAGGAAACCGCAATCCGTTCCATGCCGGCCGACGTATCGCGGATCTCCCGCACATTTTCCTGGGCGATCGGCGCCCAGAAGCTCGGCCAGCCAGTCCCCGACTCAAACTTCGTATCCGAACGGAACAGCGCATTGTCGCAGCAGATGCAGCGATAGATGCCTCTGTCGTGCAGGTTCCAATACTTTCCGCTAAACGCGACCTCCGTATCCGCGTGCCGCGTGATTTCGAACGCTCCCGGCGAAAGCTGCTTCTGCCATTCCTCGTCCGTCTTCACGACTTTCGCAATCTTCACCTTCGCCAGCCGCTTGCCCGCATCGGAAAATTGCACGATCGTCACGATTCCCGGCTCGGACTTTGCCGCAGCCACAATCACATGAGGCGTGCGCCACCGCCAAACCAGCGCTCCGCCCAACGCCGCGCCCGCGCCCAACAGAAACAGGCGCCGCCCCGAGTTGATTTCACTCCCCCTGCCATCCGTTTCAAACATGGGCTCCTCCACGTCGCTGCCATCCTGAGCGAGACGCTTGCTCTCGGCTGTCATCCTGAGCGAGACGCTTTTTGTCTCGCGAAGGATCTGGGCGCGCCGCGAATCGCCCGCGTTTTTTGCGGGCGAACAAATCGCGTCTGGCGCGCTTCCCTATGGCTACTTCTTGTACAGCTCCGGAAACTCCCGCTTCAAGTTCGCCACCTTGGGGGCGTCGTTATAAACAATGTAAGGATCGTTTGGATGCTGTTCAAAATAGTTCTGGTGATAGGCTTCCGCCGAATGAAACTTGTCGAGCGGCACGACCTGGGTCACAATCGGGCGCGGAAAAATTTTGGCCTGATCGAGTTGCGCGATGTAAGCTTCTGCAATCCGCTTCTGCTCCGCATTGGCGTAGAAGATCACCGACCGGTACTGCGTGCCTTCATCCGGCCCCTGCCGGTTCAGTTCCGTCGGATCGAGCGCCACCGAGAAGAACACGCGCAGCAACTCCCCATAAGTAATCTTCGACGGATCGTAAACCACCTGCACCGACTCCGCATGCCCGGTCCGCCCCGTGCTCACGGTTTCATAGTCGGCCGTCTTCGCCGACCCGCCCGCGTATCCCGAGGTCGCCTCGCGCACCCCATTCACATGCGAAAACACCGCCTGGATCCCCCAGAAGCATCCGCCCGCCACCACCGCCGTCGCCTTGCCCGAAGCCGTCGCCCGCACCTCGTCCACTACCGGAGCCGGCACCGCCGCGCTCGCCCCACTCCCGGCCCGGCAAGCCACCGCGCCAGCCAGCACCGTCAACAGCATTGCCACCATTCGAACCGAAACTCTGGACATAGTCATCCCTCCGGGCCCGCAGTCGCCCATCCTCAATATTAGACATACGAGCCCGGCAGAAGTTTCGGATGGGTCTGGGCCTACAAGTTCCAACTGTGGGCCTGTGGATTTCTGATGCGAAAATGGTTGCGAGCGATCGTCCACGGGATCGAACCGAGTTGGAAAAGCTATCGTCTTTGAGGGTACCCCTACCCTACCTGCCCTCTGAATGGCCTGCTGGGCGCGGGGCTCGCAAAAAGTGTCTGCAAAAACCGGATTACAAATGACTTAGAGGTAAATTCTGGACAACAAAGGACTTACGGCCACTGGCACCCGGATTGGCTAGACTGCCTCCGCCTTAACCATGATGAGCTGATTCGGTTTGGGACGCAAGGTTAGATGTCACAGGCGCGCCGAATTCGTGGTAAGCTTTGCGGAATCTGAGGTGCCCCCGCCTGGCGGGTGGCCCAGGCTTTTGATCTCGCCGGCATGAGCAACGCGGTGGGTGCCCCGCTCTTGCGCTCTTTGCAAGGGCGGGAATCGGAATGCATGCGTCGAGTGGGTTTGATCGTGCCGCCACAACAAATCACATAGCGCAGGCAGCATCGCCGCCCACCCTTGCAAAAAACGCAAGGATGGGGCACCCCTTTTCGTCGGCTGGCAGCGAGAGCAAAATCCGAATCAAAGTCAAAGGCAGCGGACAGGAGTGTCCGCTCCACACGGGCAGGCTTTGCCCCTTCGGCTTCGCTCAGGGCGGGCTCTGCCCGGACAGCCGAGGGCGGCTGTCTCCACATGAGTGTTTCAGAGCTAATGGCTAATCGCCAACGGCTGATTCTTCTTGACATTCGCTTTATATTCGCCAACAATACTGGCATGGCGATCACACGCAGGCAGCGCGAAGTGTATGACTTCATCTCCCGCTTTGTGGTGGAGCATGGCTACTCTCCGTCGTTTGAGGAGATTGGCAACGGGCTTCAGCTGAGTTCGCTGGCCACGGTGCACAAGCACATCACCAACCTGGAGAAAAAGGGACTGCTCACCCGCGACTACAACCGCAGCCGGTCCATCGACCTGCTGCCGCCCAAGGGGCGGCTGAAGCAGTCGATGAACGTGAACACGGGACTGGTGCTGCCGCTGCTGGGGCGCATTGCCGCCGGCCAGCCCATCGAGGCGATGCAGACTAATGAGACCATCTCGCTCGCCGACTTCGTGCGCTCCAAAGATGTGTTCGTGCTCGAAGTGCGTGGGGATTCCATGCAGGACGAGGCCATCCTCGACGGCGACTACGTGCTGGTGGAGAAGTTGAAGACGGCGCACAATGGCGACATCGTGGTCGCGCTGGTGGATTCGAACGACGCCACCCTGAAGCGCTTTTACCGCGAAGGCGATAACATCCGCCTGCAGCCCTCGAACGTGGCGATGAAGCCGATCATTGTGCCGGCGGCGTCGGTGGAGGTGCAGGGGAGAGTGATTGGGGTGCTGCGGAAGTACTAGGGGCGGCTTTCGGGCTCCGGGCTTCGGGCCTCGGAATTCGATCAGTAGAGATGGAAATCGACTTCGACCGCGAGTTCCGCGTCGACGGGCTCGCCATCTTTCTTTGCCGGATTGAACCGCCACCTCGCGACCGTCTCCACCGCCTTCTCGTCAAGACCAAAACCCAAGGGATTTGCGATTCGGATGTTTCGAACCTTACCCTGCTTGTCCACAGCAATTAACAGCACAACGGCGCCCTGGTACTTCGCGCTGCGTGCCGGTTCCGAAAATTCCGGATCGGGAGAGAAGACAGGCTTGGGCGGGGTGACACCCTTGCCGATGCGGGCTATTGGTCCCTCCGAAGCTTGCGTTTCACTGGCTGCCTCCTCTTCGGCGCTGGAGAGGACTCCGGGGATTGTGGCAAACTCAGGCGGAAAACGACAAGCGTCGTATGGCTTTTCGCCTTTGCCGCGTGATGCCGCTCGAATGCAGGGCTTCCAATAAGCCGGCACGAAGTCCTCGAAGCGATCCTGCGCAATCAGAAAAATCCTAGAAAGCGCGGCGTCTGTCTTCTCGGCAGTCACCGGGCCAGCATCGAACTCAACTTCGATGCGGAGCTTATGCCCTTCTTCATCCTTATTTTTCTTATTTTTCTTCTTGCCCTTCTCGAAGTACTGCTGGAACTGGAAGCTCTGCCCCGTGTTGCCTAAAGACAGACGCTCCGCCTGGATGGTCAAGCGATGGCCGTGAAAGTCGAGGGATTTGACGCGGACGAATCCGTCCACGGTCCAATCGCCGGAAAGGGCAGAGCCGCTAGCCAGCGAGCCTGCAGAATTGTAGCCCAGCCGATCACGATGATAAAAGTTGCGGAGGACGAGAGTCTTGCCGCCGTACTGATCGCGGAGATGCTGCTCAAGTTCGTCGGCAGCCTGCAGGCGCAACGGAGCAATAGCGATGGCAAGGACCAGCGCGACGACGCTGCAAACAAGCCGCGCTAGTCTACTGCACCGCATGGCAGAGAATTGTAGCGCACCCGCAACCGAAGACACGAACGCCCGGGACTAATCCCGGGCGTCGTCATTGCTAGAGCTAAAAGCTGAGAGCCGCTTTACCCAACGTGCCGGTCAAGCGCCTGCGCGATGGCTTCCTTGGGACGGTAGCCGACGATCTGTTCCACCACTTGTCCGCCCTTGAAAACCAGCAGCGTGGGGATGCCGGTCACCTTGTAGCGCATGGGAGTCGAGCTGTTGGAGTCGACGTCCATCTTGCCGATTTTGACTTTGCCCTGGTAGTCCTTGGCCAGCTCCTCGACGATGGGAGCGATGGCGCGGCAGGGGCCGCACCAGGTTGCCCAGAAATCCACCAGCACGGGCTTGTCCGATTTCAAAACATCCGCGTCGAAGTTCGCATCCGTCACTTCGACAATTCCATTGCCTGCCATATTTTCTCCTCGTTGTAACGTCGCTGCTGTCGGCGAACGCTCCATGTTTCGGAAACAACGAGCGGTCGTAGCCGGGCCCGGCGATCTGAATGAATACGATCTATGATTACTCCCCAACTAGGGGATACAACCTAATATCGTACCACTTGCCATTCGATGCGTGGGGCGGGGCGAAGGTCGCAGAAACGATTCTGGCGCTTACTCGGGAGGCTTCGCCGCGGGAGTTAACGACTTGAGATAGCTGACGATCTGCCAGCGCTGCGGCTCGGGCAATTTGGACCACACCGGCATGCCGCGCCGGACCACGCCGTTGGTGAGGATCCAGAAAAGCGTTCCGGGAGTTGCGTGCTGCACCGGATCGGCGCGCAAGCTTGGACCCTTGCGGCCTCCCTCGGCCATTTCACCGTGACACTCGGCGCAGTGCTGATCGAAAAGATTCGCGCCGGCGGCTACGGCATCAGGATCTCTCTCCATCGGATTGCGCCGTGCCACGGCTTTCTTCGGAGCCTTCGCCAATTCCGCATAGACTGCGTTGTCCTTCTTCGCCGATGAGGAGTTTTCTTTCTGCGCGGAGCCCGGAGGAACAGCCAGCGCACAGAAATAGACCGAGACAAGCGCCGCCGAAATGATCGGAAGATTTCTACTCGTCTTCGACATCCGCCTGATCATGGCTTGCGGCCTCCGAAGAAGCGGCCGACAGCAGCGCCAAATCCCGAGAACTCCCGCGAAACTCCCCAACGCAGCAGAAAGCGATGGCTGTCGTCGTTCAACCCGAAGCCCGGTGAGAGCCGCAGCGTCCAGTCCGAGGGCATGTTCCACGCCACGACCGGCGCCAGGTAGTGCGACGTATCGTGCAACCCGAAGCTGTAGCGGTCGCCCAGGCCGCCGTACATTTCAACGCCAGCAATGAAATTCTCGCGGCAGAAACTGCAGCGCTTCGCCGAAGCCTTCAGAGCCAGCGGGCGGCTCGCACCGATGGCGTAGCCGAACTCCCAGGGATTGCCGCCGGTCAGGTTCTTGGTAGCAATCGTATTTTCGGCAACATTCCAGCCCTGGAAAGTTTTGGAAAGCAGCAGCTTCGATTCCAGTTCGTGATCGTGTTCCTTGCGGGCAATCGCGTTGGGGATTGCGTAGTCGGCTTCAACATCGTGGCCTTCGACTTCTTTCAAAATCTTGTCGGCGCCGCTGGTTTGCTCGTACTCGATGTAGAGCACGGGATTGATGAAGTGCTCGCGCTGCAGCAGTCGAATGCGGTTCTCCCAGCGGAAGCCGGTGAAGATGGTGCTGTCGTTGAACGTAGTCTGGCCGTCGAAATAAAGTTCGCTGGTCCACCACGCGGTGGCACCGTACTCAAACTCGCTCCAGAAGGCATGGAAGTCATTACCGCCGCGCTGCGTACCGAAGGTGGAAAAGTATTCCACCTCCAGGCTGCCGGGCTCCTCGAGATAGTGGTCGTAGGTCACAATGTAGGGACTTTCCTGCGCCCGCGCGGATGCGGCAAATGCAAACAGGGCCGGCGCCAGGATGCAAAAAAGGAATGCGATCTTCGCGCCGGGCAATCTCGGATTGTTGGCCGTTACTGTCACCGTCAGCTAGTTGCAACTGAGTCGCATCTAAGATACATTCTGATGTTGCCGGATGTCTCTGGAAACCGTCAAGTTTTCGGCAAAAATTCTGTCGCAATGCGATTGCGACCAGTTGCGACAGTCGAGGAGCGGCCCCGATGCCACTACCCCAAACTGAAATGCCGGGCCGGTTGCAGGCCCATTTCGCCGGCCGTGGAATCCGCATGACCCAGCAGCGGCGAGCGATCCTGCGCGTGATGGAAACGGCCAACAAACACCTGGACGCGGCCCAGCTTTTGCGCAAGGCCCAGAAACTCGACGCCAGTGTGGACCGCAGCACGGTCTACCGCACGCTACGCCTGCTCAAGCGCCACGGTCTGATCGACGAACTCGACCTGATGCACATCCACGGCGAGGGACACTACTACGAGCGCAAGTTGAACCGTGACCACATCCACATGGCCTGCCTGCGCTGCGGCAAGATCATGGAATTCGTCAGCGATATTTTCGAGAAGCTGAAGGGGCAGGTGGAGAAAGACTGCCGCTTCCGGATTGTGGTGTCGCGCCTGGAAATTGGCGGATATTGCGCGGCGTGTTCGAAGTAGGGCGTGTTTTTGTCTAGGAAGCAATAAAAAAGCGCCCTAGACTTTTCAGTCCAGGACGCCTCGGCAGCCCTCCCCCAGAACTGCCAAACCACGAAATGGATATTAAGGAACTACTCATTTCGTGTAAACGTCACTTTGGTAATCGGCTTTTCCCCCATGGGAGCGGGTGAATTGCTGGTACCTGCCGGCTTAAGTTCAAGAGCCTTAACCGCGAAGATCGCGAAGAACTGTCGCGGATTTCGCTAAGAAAACCTGGGTTCTCAGGCTGAGTTTTAGGGTTGCTTATGCCAGCTTTGGCCGTCGTCCGCAGTGGTCCAGATATCGGCGGCCGAGGTGGTCACGGTTCCATTCCGCAGGTCGGAGAATTGAATGCCGACCACGTCGCCGGTCAGAGTCCCTGAGGGGTCAGACGGAACCACGCGCGTCCAGAGATTGCCGCCATCCAGGGTGTGATACAGAGCGCCGCTGGAACCTCCAGCCCATACTTCGGCGGCGTTCGAAGACACGCAAACGGCACGAAAGATGACGCGGGAGGCCGGCGCCACATCCGCGGCTCTTGCGTTGGGCGGCGCATCGTACCGGGCCATCGACTTTGCCGCCTTCGCCTGCGACTTCAGTTCGGTCTGCGTTTCAGTTGTCGTCGGCGCCTTCACCGGACGCGCCAGATTGGCGCTCATCGAATCGTCCACTGCGATCTCAACGTCCACCCACGTCTTGCCGCCGTCGAGAGAACGCTGCAATGCGCCGCCGGCACTGATGGTCCAGCGCTCTGCCGGGCCTTTCATCAGGCTGGGATCGGGGCGCAGCAAAGGAGCGGGAGCCATGGGAGAAGCTTGCGCCAACGCCGGCTTCGCCTTGCCCACGCGGTAGTCAAGAGCCTGCGACTGCTCCACCGGTTCATTCTGCACGGCCGCGCCATGAAACTGGTTCTGTACCGAGGTTTCCGTCGTTACTAGCGGGGCCGCCCCTGAGACCTCAACGGTGGTGGTAGCAGAAGGGACAGGCTGGGCTGGCGCGGGAGTTGGATTATACCGGCCGCCTGCGGAATTCATTCCGCCGCGAACTCCTCCGAACACGCCTGCGGAAGACGCGCGCGGCAGGGACCGGGCTTGCGGGAAGATTGCATTAGCAGAGGAGCGCTTGTCCGCAGCCAATGCACTCTGAGAAGGCTGAGCCTTCTCCCGGGTTACAGTTTGCTTTCCCATCTCCGCCTGCACAGCAGCAACTGGCGAAGCCGACGCGGGCGCAGCACTCTGTGGGTTCTCCGCCAACTGATCCTGGGAGATGAGCCTGGTAGCGACCAGCGTCTTCTCCAGGTGACGCTGCCGATATTGCAGGACTCCGACCGACGTGACCGTAAGGATTCCCGCAGCCACAACGCCCCAACGCAGAACGGGCCAACTGAACCAGCCGGTGCGAGCAGGCCGGACTGTGCGGGTTACAGCGGCAGCCTCAGTCGCGGGCAACGCCAGCGCAACTACTTCGCGGCAATCCCCGCAACGCGCAAGATGCTCGACCACGCCGTCCCGTTCGCGCCCAGTTAGAGCTTGCTCGGCAAACGCGGTGAGCAGATCGGCATCGGGATGCGACTCTGGCATGGGCCGCTGCAACCGGGCTCGCACGATTTTGGGTACGTCTTGCATCTTGTAACTTCTGTTTCCAGTTTCTAGTTTCCGGTTTCCAGCTAGATCCGGAAACTGGAAACCAGAAACTGGAAACCGATCCTAGTTCTTCGCCCTCGGCGCCACCTTTTCCAACCGAGACCCATCCTTCTTCTCTAAGAACGTGGCCCCCGGAGATTCTTGCGCCAAACTCCGGCGAATATCCACCCGCAGGTCGCGCACATCCACTTCCAGGGCCTCCTCGGCCTGGCGCCTCGCCATGCCTCGCTGCACCAGCCCAGCCAGTATTTTCTTGCGCAATGACTTAGCCAGCTTGTCCACCTTGCGGCTGATGGTGGATTCGTGCACGCCCAACATGCGCGCGATTTCGGCCAGTGTCCGTCCGTCGAGATAATACGCCGCCAGCACCATCCGATCCTCGTTGGAGAGCGCAGCCAGCGCCGCATCGGTAGCCGACTCCAGGCGCGAGTCCGCTGACGCAACCGGCTCCGGCTCGGGGGCCGCAAACTGTGTACCCTCTTCATTCTCTTCGTCGAGACTCACCAGGCGTTTGGTACGGCGGTAGCGGTTCACAAATTCCTGCGCCAGCACGGTGCGCAGCCAGCCTTCCAGCGATCCCCGCCCGGTGAAAGAAGCCAGCTTGCAAATCCGCTCCCCGTCGCGCGTGCTGGTGCCGTAAAGCTCGGCATAGAGACTGTCGGCGAGATCGCGCGCGGCGGAGTCCTCGCGCGCGATGCGCAGCGCCGCCTGATAAAGCTTCTCCCGATAGCGCGTCAAGAAACTTTCCCAGGCGGAATTGTGTCCCGCGGCGCAGGCTCGGGCAAGCGCGAGTTCTTCGACGCGCAGGGTCAGCAGAAACGTACGCGCTTCCTCGTGACTCGCCGCAGCAGGCAGATACTTCGTCGCGACGTCACAAAGAATCGTGCCGAAAGATTCGCGCGCGAGCCCGATCTTCTCGCAGCCGCTTTTCGCATGCAACTCCGCCAGCAGATCGGCAACTGCCGACGCGACTTCTGCGGAGATCGGTTTCGTGGCGCGCATGCAAGTAATCAAGAAATAAAGATACAGAAAGAAGAGAGCACGACCCGCTCTCTCCCGATGCTACCAATTATTAGACGTTTGCAAAGTTAATTTTGGCCGCAAGCCACGCTCTTTATTTCGTTCTTCCAGCGAGTCGATGGTGCGCCCCGTGGAGCTGAACTGACAGCACAGCCTCCTGGGACCGGGGCGCACCATGCGGGGGAGAGCTATGCGTCCGAGATTATTTGTAGCGGTGATGGCGTTGGTGATCATGGCCGGAATGGTCAGCGTGGACCTGCGGCCGGTTCATGCTGGAGAGCAGCCCTCTGCCTCCGGCTATAAGGTGCTCGATCCCATCGGGCACGGAAGCCTGACGGTGTTTCCCGTGGTCACCTCGAAGTCCTATGCTACGGCCGAGTTTCTCACGCTGGATGAAGGGTTACGGTCCGGCGAGGTTGTCGTGACCGAGTATGGAAATGTTCGAGGGCTGATGCGGCGCCGCCCCGTGCCCGCGGTGCAACGACAGAGCGCCGAGGTCAACCGGTTGGTGTTGATCAACAACTCGAAGCGTCCGCTGCTGCTGCTGGCGGGTGAAATCGTCACCGGAGGCAAGCAGGACCGCGTGATCGGCAAAGACCGTATCGTGCCACCGGAGAGCGATCCCGTGGATCTTGGCGTCTTCTGCGTCGAGCCCGGCCGCTGGGTCGCGACCAGCGACCACTTCGCAACCTCAGGCGCGACGTACGCATCGGGCAGTGGCGGAGGAGTTGGCGCGGGAAGCGGCGCGGTTCACGGCACGCTGATGGCACAGCCTTCGGTCCGCGCCAAAGCCATGGCCGACAAAGATCAGAACCAGGTTTGGGCCGAGGTAAGGAAGCAGCAAGCATCAATGAGCGAGAACTTGAGGCTCGATGCTCCCACCATGACGGTCGAGGTGAGCGGAGCAACTCCGATGGCCAGCGCGCAGCGGGTTCAGTCCACCACGTCATACGCTGGCGTGATGGAAAACACAGATGTCAAAGCGAAAGTGGATGAGGTCGCCAAGCCCATTGAACAGAGCCCGGAGTCTATCGTCACACCGAAGTCAACGGCGATGGATTCAAAGCGTTCTCGCTAACGTCGCTGCTGCCCAAGACCGGCTTCGAAGTACACGTGGCCAAGATGGCAGAGTAAGAAAACAGTGGCCAGTGTCCAGTGGTCAGTGGTCGGTAAGACCGAGCATGTCGAACTGGCCACTGATCACTGACCACTGAAGTTGCGTACCAGTTCCGCCAAGCAGCCGAATCATTCGGCAGCCGCTGCTTCGTGATGTCGGCCAGCGCCTGAAAAGCCCAGGCACGGGTTTGCGCATCGAGCGCGGAATCGTCCGAATAGGTGATCAACTGCGGAACCGCCGCCAGCCGTTGCTCATGACTCAACATGCCGGACTCCGCCAAGCTGCATGCGGCACGCTCGCGCACCATCGCGGACGGATCATTGTGCATGGCCTGCAGCAGAGGCACGATCGTGGGAGTGGTTCCCACCAAAGCCAGCCCTTCGACGGCCCAGCGGCGTGCCTCTTCATCCGAATCTCTCAGGTGAGCGGTCAGCACCTGCACCGCGCGCTCGGTCTCAACACCGCGGTTTCCCAGCAAGCCCAGAGACCATAGCGCCCAGACCTTCTGCGCGTGATCAGAGGAGTCGGCCTGCCGCACCAGTCGGTCTACGCTCGACGGGGTCTTCTTCAATCCGTAGGCCGCGAGTTGTACCTCGATCGCAGACACGCGCACGCTCTGGTCGCTGGAGTTGAGCGCGGCCGTGGTCAGGTCGCCGAGTTGCGCATCCCACTTCAGTTTGCCCCGCCAGGAATCAACCCGCGCCTCGATCTGGTCTGCGGCTCCATCGGAGCGGCTCACGGCGCGCTCCAGCAGGATCTCCGCCTGTTTCTGCGGTCTCTGGCGATCCAGTTCGCGGTCTGCAAACTTGGCGGGCAACGCGGAAGAATTTGTCCGCGGCGAAAAAATTCCCGTGATTCTTTCCCAGAGGCCTGCAGAGCCTGCACCGTTTGATACCAAAAACGCAGCCCCAAATCCCACCAGCATGGCGACGAGATGAAGCACGCGCAGGTTCGCGCCCGGCCGTCGCTTAGAACCGGAGATTGCTGGAGCAGTCGTCACCGGCGCAGCTGAAACCGGCGAGAGCAAACCCGATTTCGCGAAGTCCGAGCCTGGCCCAAGCGTTCCGTAATCCGGCGTGGGCTGCAGTCGCGGATCCAAGGAAGGCTGCACTAACTCTTGCGCCCGATCCTTGATTCGAAATACATCCATAGCAAGAGTTTAGAGACGGCCCGGAATAGGGTAAAGTTACTTCCGGACCCGGCCCAATCGAGATTCGATGCGGAATGGCGGCCACCCGTGGTCTGAAATTGGCATCGGAAGACAACGCCGGGATCCAGAAAGCCTGCGGAGGAAATCATGTCTACGAACAGACGTCACATGCGCCGTTGGTTGCCGGCCTCGCTCACGTTGCTGGTCGCGGCGACAGCACTAGCCGCGGCGGGTCCCGGATATAAAGTCGTCAACACTTACAAACTTGGCGGTGACGGTGGTTGGGATTACTTAACCGCGGATGCAGCCGCGCGCCGTCTTTATATTTCGCGTGCCACCCACGTTATCGTGCTCGATCTCGATTCCGGCAAAACGGTTGGCGACATCGCCGACACGCCCGGAGTTCATGGCATCGCACTGGCGCCGGAACTGGGACGCGGCTTCACCAGCAACGGCCGCGAGGGCACGGTCAGCATTTTCGATCTCAAGACGCTCGCCACCAGCAGCAAAGTCAAAGTGGGCGATAATCCTGACGCCATTCTTTACGATCCGGCAACAAAACGGGTTTTCACCTTCAACGGCCGCAGCCAGGATTCAACCGCCATCGACGCCACCAACGGCACCGTCCTCGGCACGATCAAGTTGGACGGCAAGCCCGAGTTCGCCGCCAGTGACGGCAAGGGCGGCGTCTTCGTCAATATTGAAGACAAGAGCGAGTTGACCGCGATCGATCCCAACAAGCTGGCGGTCAAGTCGACTTGGCCGCTCTCGCCCTGTCAGGAGCCCAGCGGGCTCTCTATGGACCGCAAGAACCGGCGCCTCTTCGTGGGCTGCGACAATAAGATGATGGCGGTGGTGAACGCCGACACTGGCAAGGTCCTGGCCACACCCGCGATCGGCGAAGGCGTGGACGCAACCACATTCGACGACGAAACCGGTCTGGCTTTCGCCTCCTGCGGCGAAGACGGCGTCCTGACCGTGGTGCGCGAGGAATCGCCCGACAAGTTCAGCGTGACCGAAAATGTTCCCACGCAGAAAGGCGCGCGAACTCTGGCGCTCGACTCCAAGACCCACAACGTGTTTGTGGTGACCGCGAAGTTCGGTCCGCCTCCGGCGCCGACGACAGACAATCCTCATCCCCGCCGCACCATCTTGCCCGATAGCTTTGTGGTTCTCGTCGTTGGCAAATGAAGCGGGCTCTCCATTCCTGGCGGGCCATGATTCGGCTTGGGCTGGCGATTGTTCTGGTGCAGAGCTGCACCGTGCAGACCTGCGCGGCTTACTCCGTGCTCACTCACGAAGAGATCGTGGACCTGGCATGGAAGGACAATCTCCAGCCCTTGCTCAAGCAGCGTTTCCCCAACGCCACCGATGACGACCTGAAGAAGGCCCACGCCTTTGCCTACGGCGGGTCGCTGGTGCAGGACATGGGCTACTACCCCTTCGGCAACAAATATTTCAGCGACCTCACCCACTACGTCCGCAGTGGCGATTTTGTCTCGAACCTGCTCAAAGAGTCGTCTGATATTAACGAGTATGCCTTCGCCCTGGGCGCTCTGGCGCACTACTCCGCCGACAACTGCGGACATCCCACCATCAATCAGGTCGTTGGCATCGAATTTCCCCAGCTCCGAAAGAAATTCGGAAAAGAGGTCACCTACGAGGACAATCCCAAAGCTCACATCCGCACCGAATTCGGTTTCGATGTAACCCAGGTGGCGAAGAACCGCTACACCTCCGACCGCTACCACGACTTCATCGGCTTCGAGATTTCCAAACCCGTGCTGGAGCGTGCCTTCCTCGATACCTACAACATTCCCCTCAGCGACGTAATCTCCAACGAAGACCTGGCATTTGGCACGTTCCGCCACGCCATCAGCAAAGTCATCCCTGAGATGACCCGCGTGGCCCTGATCGCACGCCGCAAAGAAATCGTCGCGGAAACGCCCAACTTCCGCGCGCGGCAGTTCCGCTACTACTTGTCGCGCACCAATTATCAGAAGGAATGGGGGCGAACCTACCAGCGTCCGGGATTCGGAACCCGCGTGCTGGCGTTCTTCCTGAAGTTCGTCCCCAAGATCGGCCCCTTCAAAGCCCTCGACTTCAAAATTCCTACGCGGCAAACCGAAGACCTCTACATCGCCAGCGTCGACCGCACCATGGAGAACTACACCAAGCTCCTTCACGAGGCTGCCGATGGAAAAGTTCAGCTCCCGAACACCGATTTCGACACCGGCCACGAAACCCGAGCGGGCGAGTACGCCCTGACCGATAAAGCCTACGCCCACCTGCTGGACCAGTTGGCGGCGCATAACTTCGACAACATCACGCCCGACTTGCAAAGCAACATTCTTGCTTTCTACTCCGATCCCAACGCGCCCGTCGCCACAAAAAAGAAGCCGGAAGACTGGAAAAAGACGGCGGACGAATTGGAAAAACTGCGTGCCCTGCCCGAGTCCGCGCCATCCGGAAGCAAAACACTTCAGTGAAAAACGGCTGCCGCGTGATGCTCATGTGGGGACAGCCGCCCCGTGTCCCGGAAGTATCGGGCCGCAGCCTCGCCGCCCACACCGGCAAAAGATTTGGTCTTCCTGGTTTTTCTCTGTGTCTCTGTGCCTCGGTGGTGAAAAACGCCTCTCTCGAACGACCGTTCGGTTGTAGAATCGCCGCCTTCCCGTGTATCATCTCTCCACTTTACCGCCCCAGTTCCCCTGCTCTTTTTCGGGGGCGCTTTGGCTGGTGAGTCTTGAGAAATGACGATCCCCGACGACAAGTTCTTCCTCGCGCGCGTCACCGAACGCGTCGACATCGCACCCGACCTGTGGAAGTTCCGCATTCACACGGGCGGCGAATTCCACTTCGTTCCCGGCCAATACGCCACTCTGGGAGTGGAGCACGATGGCAAGCGCACCGAGCGCCCCTATTCCATCGCCTCCGCGCCTTTTGAAAATGAAATCGAATTCTTCTTCGAGCTCGTGCCTGAGGGCGCACTCACGCCGCGCCTGCACAAGCTGCAGCCCGGCGACGAGTTGCTCATGCGCAAGGCCCCCAAGGGACGCTTCACGCTCGAGACCGGCAACGGCCGCACCAATCATTTATTGATTTCCACGGTGACCGGCGTGGCCCCGTTCGTCAGTTTTGTCCGCACGCTTTACAAAGATTGGAAGGAAGGCCGCTTCGACGGTAGCCATCAGCTCTACTTGCTCAACGGCGCCAGCCGGCCGTGGGAATTCGGCTACAAAGAAGAGTTGACCCGGTTCGACGCCGAACTGCCCTGGTTCAAGTATGTGCCCACCGTGAGCCGCCCCTGGGACCACGCCGACTGGCCGGGCGAGATTGGCCGCGCCGACGATATCCTGCGCAAGTACGCCGACCACTGGGAACTCGACGCCAGCAACACGCACGCCTATCTCTGCGGCCATCCCGACATGATCGCCAACAGCAAGGCGATCCTGAAACGCCGCGGCTTCCTCGACAAGGTTGCCATCAAAGAAGAAATCTACTGGGTCCCCGCGAAGTAGTTTGGTCAGCTCTAAAGTTTGCTCAGCTGATTTGCTCAGCTCATGTGGTGATAGCCGCCTCGGCTGCCCCGCCAGGACCTGCCCTGAGCAAAGCCGAAGGGGCGAAGCTCGGCGGCAGGTCTCTGGCTCTAAGCCCCTACCCGCGTGCTTCGCCGCTCCAGCAAAAGCACATCCTTCCAGACCGCGCCCAATTTGCCGAGCCGCTGCCTCACGCCGACTTCCCGAAATCCACATGCCTTGTGCAGCGCAATACTGGCAACGTTCTCGGCAAAGATTCCCGCCTGCAGTGTCCAGACGCCGTTCACCTCCGACTCCTCAATCAACGCGCGCAGCAGTTCCCTGCCCACGCCCTTACCCCGCGCCGCGGCCGCCACATAGACAGAAACCTCAGCCACTCCGGAATAAGCTCGGCGGGCGGAAACCGAACCAAGAGCTGCCCAGCCCACAACCCGCTGTTCGTTTCGCGCGATCAGCCGACAGTCCTGACGATGAGCGCTATCCCACTTCTGCCACTCCGGAATCTCAGTTTCAAAAGTCGCGATGCTGGTCGCGATGCCCTCGCGATAGATCTCGCGCACCGCGGCCCAGTCCTCAGGCCGCATGGTTGTGATCTGGTAATCCATGGCAGGCTCGCAGCCGACCTAGCTCTCCGCCGGCGCGAAGAACACCAGCGCCGCGAGTTCTTCCGCCACGTCGTAGAAATGATGCTCCACGTCCGCCGCCACGAAGATCACGCTGCCCGCGGCAACTTCGCGGTCGTCGTCCTCGGCCTTGAAGTGAGCCCGTCCGCTCACCACGTAGTAGACCTCATCTTCATGATGCGGCCTCTGCAGGTCTGTGCCTCCCGCAGGCAGCACGTACAGCCCGGCGCTCAGCGCCGGCACTCGCAGAAACTCGCGATACTGCTTGCCGCTCGCGGCGCGCTGGTGTTCGATCTCGGATAGCCTGGCGAAGTGCGTTTTCACGCGAAGATGCCTCCGAAAATGAGGTCGGTAAATTGTGGCGTCAGGTTCTGCGCCTGCAGTTCGCCTTCCGGCTTGTACCACTGATAAATCCAGTTCAACATCCCGAGCAACGCAAACGCCGCGGCGCGCGGACTCACCCTGCCCTTGCCGCGCTGCAACTGCTGGGCCTGCACCTCGGCCATCAGGTTTTCCAAAAAGTGAACGTAGTCCTTCTTGCGCGCGTTAATGCGCTTGCGCAGCGCCGGCGGCAGCGGATGGTTTTCGTGCAACATCACCGTAATCTCGCGATCACGCGGGCCGAGCACCACTTCGATGTGCAGCCGGATCAGCGCCCGCAGCCGCTCCGCCGGATCCGCAATGCCCAGCACCGGATTGATCACGCGCTCCTGCGTGATCTCCATGGCGTGGTTCATGATCTCGAACAGGATCTCGTCCTTGCTCTGAAAGTGGTGATAGAGGCCGCCCTTGCTCAGCTTGAGCGCGGCGGCAACGTCGTTCATCGAAGTGGCATCGTAGCCGCGCTGCTGAAACAGCCGGGCGGCGGTGCGCAGAATTTCCTGCCGGGAATCAACCAGGGTCTCGCGAGCCATCGGCTGACATGGTAACGGTACAGCGCGGGAAATGCCAACGCTCACGTTGCAAGTTCCTTCACTCTTGACAGCTTGACTGGGCAGAGGCAAAATCGTCGAACTCGGCGGGCCGCGGAAACGCTGCCTATTCCTTGGGGTGCTTGAAGAACCGGCGGCCATCCCCACCCCCTGCAAGTTTGATGGCGGCCGGATACACGATAAACACCCGGCGCTCCTAACTGTCCGACTGAATTCTCGGAGGAACTCCTCATGACCCGACCCTCGCCGCAAAGCTCAGCTCAACCCAAACAACGCAGCCGCTCCGCCGGGTCCGCCGGCGTGGCATTGCTGGCGTGTGTGCAGCCCGCCGACGCCAAGGTCATCGCCACCAAGACCGACATCGTCGTACCGGTCAACGGCGGCGTGATTCAGTTTGACATCAACGGCGACGGGCAAATGGATTTCGGCCTCTCCGCCAGAGGAAATCTGTCCACAACCTGCACCTTCACCCAGGCGCGCGTGCGGCCTCCCAAAGCGCGTCCCCCGTTGGGCTGTCCTTTCAACGATCAGCTGAAGGTCGTGCCCGCGCAGGCCGCCAACGAGGTTTGGCAGGCGGGGACGTCCTATGGAGCGAAGTGTGCCGCCAATCTGGCTGGCGGTGCGCGCATCGGTTTCGGACGCCCGTTTGGCACCGGGGTCATGGATATGTACGGAGACGTAGGCAGTTCGCAGGGCAATCAATTCTGCCCCTGGAGAAGCGGCGCCCATCCCTACCTCGGCGTCAAGTTTCTCGACACCGCCGGCGCCGTTCACTACGGCTGGGTCAGAGTTCAGGTGAGTTTCATCCGGGCGACCATCGAAGGCTACGCCTACGAGACCGTTCCAAACAAGCCGCTCATCGCCGGCGCTCTCAATGGACCGGAAGCCAGCATGGTCACTCCGTCGGACCTTCTCACTCCCCAGGCCGCCGAACCCGCAACTCTAGGACGCCTGGCGCAGGGTGCCACCGGCCTGTCAGTCTGGCGCCGCGAGGACGAAGTCGTAGCAGCGTAAGCCGGGACGAAAATAAAGTTTGCTGCGACGTGGCCGGGGCGGCCACGTTTTGCGCCCGTGCGGCAAGACGGGCCGGATTTACTTTATAGTAACCCCACCCCCCTCCCCCACCCCCCTCGGTCTATTGGAATCTTCAGGTTAGCGGGAAATTCCCGCCAGATCCGATGGTCTAAAGGACTTGGAGGTTAAATCTCTGGAATCAACGACTTGGAGCCGGGTTTTTGTCGTCAGCATGTATTGCTTGTTGCAAATCATTGTTAATCCAGTATAGCAGTGGTGTTGAGGTTTCCCGGGGAGGGAGTAGCTGGAGGGGGTTCAGGGGGAAGGGGTTAGATAATTGGCTTGACAGAAGATTTGCACAGGGAAAAGGTGGTTGGATGTCACAAGATCAGGGGCGTTCCGACGGGTGTCCACCCTATGCGCCCGGAATCCCCCCTTCGCAAAGAACGCGAACCGATGCGCCACCCGCGGAGGGCGTAGAATGGCGCCCGTCGGAGTCCGCTAATGGAGTTAAAGGTGAGGAGATCAGCTATCCATTGGTTCTGATTGGAGGAGATATGCCTATAGGACATCGAGTGACCGTAGTTGTGGCTTGGGCTGTGATCTCAATGACCCAGGTGGCGAACGCCCAGAAGTTCGTTACGCAGTGTCATCCCTTCAAGAGCATGGAGACGGTTACCGCTGCCGATAATGACTGCCCCGCGCAGGGCGACAGTGTTGCCGGCAAGGAGCCGGGAATTTATCAGCAAGACCTGGTTAAGAATGATTTCTGCGCCGCAGGGCCGGCAAAGGACATTACCATCGCGGAGCTTGCGCAACTGCAGAAAACCACGGCTGGGACGTTGGGAGTGAAACAAGGAACGCCGCCCAAAGATCGCAGCATTCTGCAGAGCGCGCAGCTGGGAGATTTTCATGAGCACAACCTGGTACGCCTGACGGCATATGTGTTTGAGGCTCACACTGCCGATTACACGACGACTGGCGAATCGGTGAACTGTAACGTGGGTGTGAAAAATGGGCACACCGACGCGGAAGCGATGGCAGAGAACGACATCCATATCGCGCTGGTCGAAAAGGGTGTTCAGGACGAGTGCAGCAGTGTGACCGCTGAAGTATCGCCGCACATGAGGCCCGCCAGTTGGAACAATACCTCGGTGAGTGACTTAAAAGGAAAGCTGATACGCGTATCAGGGCAGTTGATGTATGACGATTCACATCACGTTTGTACAGGCGGAAAGCATAGCGGCGACGATCCGGCGAGACAGTCTCTTTGGGAAATTCATCCGGTGTACAGCATTGAAGTTTGCCAGAACGATAGCGGAGGAAGCTGTGCGGCGGGAGGCTGGAAGCCTTTGTGAGGGACTCAGCCGCTTTGCGCGATTGGCCGAGGTCGACGGACTCGTCCTTGATGTGCTCGCGAAGGACGGCGAGGTTGTCGCCGTAATCGAGTTGGTTCTTTTGCACTGCCGCGCCATTCTAGCGCGAATTCCGTAGGGAAGGAATTTGGTAGCTGGTGCCGTGCCTGCGGGACTCGGTTCCCGTTTATCGGGCTTACCCCGGACTTACGTCCGGGGCTGTAATATGCCGCCCCTTCGGGGCTCGAGTCGGGTGGTTCCTTCCCTCACAACTTCTTCCTTGACACCCCATTCCCCCTCCGGTAGCATTTCTACATACCGACCGACCGGTCGGTTCCAAAAGACGACTTTATCCCCAAAAGCAAGGGCATCTTTCCTCCCTTGTGAAACGCGATCAGCGCGACGAGAGGAGCACGCCAGTGGCTACCATTTTTTATGAACGCGACGCCAATCCTACTGCCCTGAAGGGCAAAACCATCGCCATCCTGGGCTACGGCAGCCAGGGACACGCACAGGCCCAGAACCTGCGCGACAGCGGCTACAAGGTCATCGTCGGCCTGGAGGCGAACCGGGCCAGCGCGCAGCAGGCCCGCGCCGATGGCATGGTGGTGGTAGCTCCGGACGAGGCTGCCAAGCGCGCCGACTGGATCCATGTGCTCACGCCCGATGAGACCCAAGCGGCGGTGTATGAGCAGTACGTCCAGCCCTATCTGCATCCCGGAAAAATTCTCGGCTTCTCGCACGGCTTCAGCATTCATTTCAAGACGATCGTCCCGCCGAATGATGTAGACGTGGTGATGATCGCTCCCAAGTCGCCGGGCCACCTGCTGCGGCGGGTCTATGCCGAAGGGCGCGGCGTGCCCTCGCTGATCGCGGTCAGCCAGGACTCGAGCAAGCGCGCTCACGAATACGCTCTGGCCTATGCCCACGGCATTGGCTCGACCCGCGCCGGCGTGCTGCAAACCACATTCAAGGAAGAGACCGAGAGCGACCTGTTCGGCGAGCAGGCCGTGCTGTGTGGCGGGCTGACGTCGCTGATCAAGAAGGGATTCGAGACCCTGGTCGAAGCCGGCTACGCCCCCGAGATCGCCTATTTCGAATGCCTGCACGAGATGAAGCTGATCGTCGACCTGATTTACGAGGGCGGCCTCGGGCGCATGCGCTACTCGATTTCAAACACCGCCGAATATGGCGACTTGACACGCGGCGAGAAAGTTGTGGGCGATGCCACGCGGGCCGCGATGAAGAAGACGCTGGCCGACATTCAGGACGGAACGTTTGCCCGGGAGTGGATCAAAGAGAACAAAGAAGGTGGCCACCGCTTCGCCGAGTTGAGGAAGAAGGAGCTGCAGCATCCCATCGAGATCGTGGGAGCGGAGTTGCGGGGAATGATGAGCTGGCTGCCGGGACGCGAGAACAAGAAGGCGGCTGAGGCGCCAGCGCCCGAGCCTAAACAGGTCGTGAATGCATAAAGAGTAGTAAGAACGCCCTGCGGGGCCGATGGCGGTGCTCGCGGGTAGGGATCCTTCGACTGCGTTTCCGTCCACTTCGTGGACGGAAACTTCGCTCAGGATGACAAAGGGAATGAAGTAAATGCTTAAGGGAATTCAAGTGAATGCATAAGGGAGCCGAAATCGTTCTGCAGTGCATGCGCGCCGAAGGGGTCGACCTGGTGTTCGGCTACCCCGGCGGCGCGATCATGCCCCTGTACGACGCGCTCGACGGCAGCGGAGTGCGGCACGTCCTCACCCGGCACGAGCAGGGCGCGGTGTTTGCGGCAGAAGGTTATGCGCGCGTCACGGGAAAAGTTGGCGTGGCTATGGCGACCAGCGGTCCGGGCGCGACCAACCTGGTCACCGGCATCGCGGACGCCAAGATGGATTCGGTCCCTCTGGTCTGCATCACGGGACAAGTGCGCAGCGCGCTGATCGGCAGCGATGCTTTTCAGGAGACCGACGTTTTCGGCGTGACACTTTCGCTGACCAAGTGGAGCCGGCTGGTGCGCACGATTGAGGAAATCCCTGACGTGATCGCCGAGGGTTTCTACTGGGCGCGCAGCGGAAGGCCGGGGCCGGTGGTCATCGACATTCCCACCGACATATTGAAGGCGAAGAAAGAATTCTCCGGCCCAGTGAAGTTCACGCCGCACGCCCGGCCCGCCGATGCAAGAGCCGATGGCGCATTCAGCGATACCGTCGTGGCGTTGTTGCAGCGGGCCACCAAGCCGGTGGCGCTGGTCGGCGCAGGGGCAAAGCTTTCGGGAGCGATTCCGGAATTGCGGCGGCTGCTCGACGATTTGAATGTTCCCACGTTCGCCACCGTCCACGGATTGGGCGCGGTTCCGCCGCAATCGTCGTATTACCTCGGGATGGTGGGCATGCACGGCACGCGCGCGGCGAACACCGCGCTGCACGAGACTGATTTGCTGATGGTTTTCGGAGCGCGCCTGGATGACCGCGTGACCGGCGATCCCACGCGCTTTGCGCCCCATGCCAAGATCGTCCACTTTGAAATTGATCCGGCACAGCTTGATCGCGTGCGCGCCTGTGAGGTACCGGTGATTGGCAATCTCGCCGACACGATTGCGGCATTCCGCGCAGAGCTTCGCCACCATTCTCTGCCTGACTGGAGCGCCTGGCGCGCAGTGGCCTGCGGACCTGAACGCGCAGAACTAGATCCGCGTGGACTGGCCCAGCCCACAATCCGTTTCCTCGACGAGCTTTTCAGCCGCCTGCCGCAAGACAGCGTGGTAGTTGTCGACGTGGGCCAGCACCAGATGTGGGCGGCGCAGCGCTATCGTTCGTCGTCCCCGCGCGGCTTCATTACTTCGGGCGGCCTGGGAGCCATGGGCTTCGCCCTGCCCGCCGCGGTCGGCGTGCAACTGGCGAAGCCGGGGACTTGCGTGCTCTGCGTTTCCGGCGACGGCGGCTTCCAGATGAACATCCAGGAACTGGCCACCGTGCACCGCCTGGGCCTGCCTATAAAAATGGTGATCGTCGACAACAAATATCTGGGCATGGTGCGGCAGTGGCAGCAGCTTTTCTACGAGCGCAACTACGCCGAAACCGATCTGAGCGATAACCCGGACTTCGTCGAGATTGCCAAGGCTTACAAGATTCACGGATGGCGGCTGAACGAAGCTGCCATGGCCGAGTATCCGGTAGCGGCCGAGACGGGAGATCTCATTGAGAACTTCCTGCGCTCGCCGAATGCGGAGTTGCTGGTGTTTGATTGTCATCCCGAGGCGAATGTTTATCCCATGGTTCCGGCGGGAGCGGCGCTTTCGGAGATGGTGTTTGAGGACAAGAGAATTGAGTAATTGGGCGATCGGGTGATTTTGCGATTGAAAACCGAAACAAGTTCAGCCGGTTTTTCAATGACCCGATGACTCAATCGCTCAATCGCACAATTGAGAGGGGAACGGCCATGCAAGTCTTTCACATTCGCTATCGCAACGCGCAAGGCGCATTGATGCGCATCCTCAACGCGGTTTCGCGCCGGGGACTCGATCTCACTTCCGTGCACGCCGAGTATGCCGGGCAGCATCATCTCGTCACCCTGCTGCTCGAGGTCTCGCACAAGCAGATCGGCCAGCTCTACCGTGAGTGGCATGCGATTGTGGATGTGATCGAGGTACGCTCCAGCGCCGCGCTCCATGAATATGAAGGAACGGCGTGGGCGCCGCATCCGCCGGCCTCGGCGGGCATCGAGGAGCAATCGGCACGGGCCGCGCGGGCTTAAGGTTTCGGCTTCAACAGTGTGAGCATGATGTCTCCCTGGGTAAGCGTCATGCGATTGGGAAGCCTGCAGATGGAATCGGCCTTGATGCATCACTTCCGCCGCGGGCTCCCCGTTTTTTCTTCTCGCTTGTCATTCCGAGTGAAGCGAGGAATCTTGGTTCTTGCCTGCACCACCCGTGTCGCTGTCGCATGCAAAAACCAGGGTCCCTCGCTTCGCTCGGGATGACAAGCCACTTCGAGCCGGCAGTCTCTGTTGTAATCTTTCCCCATGGACCTCAAACACCGCAGCCGCGGCATCACGGACGGACGCGACCGGGCTCCGGCGCGCTCCATGTTCAAAGCCATCGGTTTCACCGACGCCGACCTGCGCCAGCCGCTGATCGGCGTGGCCAACACCTGGATCGAAACCATGCCCTGCAACTTTCACCTGCGGCGGCTCTCCGCCAAAGTGAAAGAAGGCATTCGCGCCGCCGGCGGTACTCCCATGGAGTTCAACACCATCGCCATCTCCGACGGCGAAACCATGGGCACCGAAGGCATGCGGGCTTCGCTGGTAAGCCGCGAGCTGATCGCCGATTCCATCGAACTGGTCTGCCGCGGCCAATTGTTCGACGCCGTCGTGTGCGTAGTGGGATGCGACAAAACCATCCCCGCCGCAGCCATGGCCCTCGCCCGCATGGATCTTCCCGGCCTCGTGCTCTATGGTGGAACCATCGCGCCCGGCAGTTATCGCGGCAAAGACGTCACCATTCAAGATGTCTTCGAGGCCGTAGGCGCCAACGCCGCCGGAAAAATCACCGACCAGGAATTGCACGACCTCGAGAACGTCGCCTGCCCCGGCGCCGGCGCCTGCGGCGGCCAGTACACCGCCAACACCATGTCCACCGTGATGGAGATGATCGGCCTGTCTCCTATGGGCTTCAACAGCGTGCCGGCGATGGATCCGCAAAAAGATCAGGTCGCCTTCGATTGCGGGAAGGTAGTTCTGAATCTCCTGAAGGAAGGAATTCGCCCGCGTGGCATATTGACTCGCGATGCTTTCGAAAATGCGATCGCCTCCGTGGCCGCCAGCGGAGGCTCGACCAACGCCGTGCTGCATCTGCTGGCCATCGCCCGCGAGGCCGGCGTCGATTTGCAGATCGACGATTTCCAAGCCGTCAGCGAGCGCACACCTCTGCTCGCAGATCTGAAGCCCTCCGGACGTTTCGTAGCCGCAGATATGCACCGCGCCGGCGGCATTCGCCTGCTCGCCCATCGCCTGCTCCAGGGAAATCATCTTCACCCCGCCGCCAAAACCGTCACCGGCCACTCGCTCGAAGCCGAAAGCAAGAACGCCAACGAAACTCCCGGGCAGGAAGTGATCGCGCCGCTGGAAAAGCCGCTGAAGAAAACCGGCGGCCTGGTGATCCTGAAAGGAAATCTCGCGCCCGAAGGTTGCGTCGCCAAGATCAGTGGACATGAGCGCCTCGAGCACCGCGGCCCGGCGCGCGTCTTCGAATCCGAAGAAGACGCCATGACCGCGGTTACCAGCAAACAAATTCACTCCGGCGACGTTGTAGTCATCCGCAACGAAGGCCCCAAGGGCGGACCCGGCATGCGCGAGATGCTGAGCGTCACCGGCGCCATCGTGGGCGAGGGCCTGGGCTCGTCCGTCGCCTTGTTGACCGACGGCCGTTTCAGCGGCGCCACTCACGGACTCATGGCCGGCCACGTCTCGCCCGAAGCCGCGCTGGGCGGCCCCATCGCCGCCGTGCGCGATGGCGACATGATCCGCTTCGACGTCCGCCAGCGCCTTTTGCAGGTTGAGATCAGCGACGAAGTTCTGCGCCAGCGCATAAAAGAGTGGAAGCCCCCGCAACCGCGCTATCCCACCGGCGTATTTGCCAAGTACGCGGCCCTGGTCTCATCGGCCTCGCAGGGTGCGATCACGCGGCCGCCACAATAAAGGTCGTCGGAACCACAATCCAACTCAAAAAAACAGGGAGCGGCATAGCCGCTCCCCTCCTCCAACTGTTCCAGACAGTCGCCTACTGCGCGCATCCCGGGCTGAACCCCGTCAGCGCGTTGTTAGCCGCCGAAATCGAGCACAGATATGCTGCGCCGGTGGAGTCAAAGTAGTTGTACTGCTGAGCGCTGGATTGACCCTTGTTCCCCAGCAGATTGAACGATGAGTCGAGTTCCAGCGTGTCGACGTGCTGCGCGGTGTTCACCTGCGAACTGCTGTAGGTCACATTCTTGTTCTGCACCGTGCTCACAGTCGACGTGTAGTTCTGCTTGGCATTCGTGGTCTGATTAATGTTTCCGTTCGACAGGAACGCCAGCGATATATCCAACGTCAGCGGGTAGGTGAACAACTGGCTGGTAACCCTGGTCGCTGCGCCGCCCCCGGACGTCGTGGTCGTCGATGACCCGGTCGAACCCAGCCCAATATCCTGCGTGTACTGGTTGCCCGTGATGCTGAAATACTGGTTGTTGAAGAAGCCGATGGTCTGCGCCACCTTCGTCGTCACCTTGCCGCGCGAAGTGTTGGCGTAGCCCGCGATGATATAGCTGTGTTTCGAGCTTACATCCACCGTGCCCTTGATGAAGGTGGGCTGCACGTTCAGGTTCTCCGCCACCACCGGGGACGGCCCACCTAGTGTGTCTTGCGTCACCGCCCCCGTAACCTGGGTCGTGCCCGCATCAAGATAGAGCAGCAGCGACGCCGTCGCTGAAAAATATCCATTGGCGTTGTATACGCTCAATGAAACCGTGTGCGGCTGCCCATTGCTCAGCACTCCGGCAAAGGGTGTCAGGTTCACCCGGTAAGGGATAAAATTCAGCGTCTGCACGCCGGGGATGGGGAACCACAAGAAAGGATCGATGCCGCCGGTATAAATCCACGGAAAGACCGGGGCCACGCCCGCTGCTTGGCCGTCGATGGTGATCTCCGTCTCGCGGAAACCGGTATTGCTGCAGCTCTCCAACTCTGACGCCACGTCGCTGGGAACGCACGTATACCAGAACTCATCGCCCGACTGGCTCTGGGCGTACACATCCAGATAGGCGGCCTGCACGTTAGTGGGCATGGTGAAGGTGCCGGAAAGAGTGTCCGTCGTTGTGTTCAAACTGACCGTACCGCCCGAGGACCCCGCCGAAAGCGGCAGCACCACATCCGCGGTTACCGGCGCGGTCTGGCCCGAAGCCAGGGGATAAAACTCCAGCGAGGCCGAAGCATAGATCGTCGAGGTAAGCCCGCAACACAATGTATTGCCAATATCCGCCTGCCCGGATTGCGCCGTGTAGAAGATCGAACTGTAGTCGGTGAGATCGTTTTCGATATGCCACGAGGGTCCAAGATTCGGCGAAGGCTCAGCCGTGGTGCCAAAATAAATGTTCACCGGCCCCAGCCAGAAATTGGCCGTGCGGTCGTATTGAATGCCGGCGTTCAGATTAATGTCCGCCTCCAGCACGACCTTGGCCCAGGGACCGGGACAGGCCGACGGCGGAGTGTAGGTAAAATTCTCTACGTTGAAATCGAAGAACTGCGCCCCGCTGAACAACTGCACCACGCACGGCGTCGTCGCGGGACGCGTCACATTTGGATCGGCGCTCACCGTGTTGCCCGAACCAATCACATAAGGGCCGGAAGCGGAAGCGAACGGAATAAAGACCGTGACCACCAGTAGAAACACAAAGACATTGCGCACCAGACAAACACTTCGGGACATGTAAGCCCTCCTGGGAGATAGTGGCAGAAAGCGGTGCCAGTCTTGGCATTGCGGGAGCACAAGCAGACGGAGTGGCACTCGGCCCGAAGTATTGCGCGTTCCGCCGGAAGGTGTCAACAGAAGTCCAAAGTCTCTACCCGCGCCCTTCCTTGCCGCACTCGCGAATGATCCCCCGTTCGGTGGGCTTCAGAGGCACGTTCGTGGTAGTTCGCCCCTCGGCAGTTCACGCTATACTACGAGAGCCTCGCTTCCCCCAAGCCAGGATTAGTCAAAACCGTTGAAAACATTCAGGTCTATGGCCTCTCAGTCAGACCCGCTCGGGGCGAAGAAGCGTCTGGACTCGTGGAAGGAGATTGCCACCTTCTTCGGTCGCGACGAACGCACCGTCAAGCGTTGGGAAAAAGAGCGCGGACTTCCCGTCTACCGCGTGCCGGGAAGCGCTCGGGGCGGTGTCTTCGCCTACGCCGAGGAACTGGCGGAGTGGCTCAAGGCTCCGAAACCTGACTGGGAAACCGGCGAAACTACTGCCCTGGAAGCCTCTTCCGCCGACGAAGGTACAGACCGCTCAGCCAACGTGCTGACGATCAAACCTCCGGCGGCTAACCCCACTCCAGCCCTTCGCCTGGTTCCGCCTCCTTCCCGGCTGGCCGCGCTCCGGCCTTTCCTCTGGCTGGCGCCTCTGGTCCTGATTGCCGTCTCGTTTCTCGTATTCTCCTTCGGCCATCGCGAACTCCGCTTTAGGAATGCGCTGGCCGCTCCGCACTCGCCCAGTACCGAGGCCCAGGATCTCTATCTCAAAGGCCGCTACTATTTCGAGAAGCGCACGCCCGCCGATCTGAACAAGGCCGTGGATTTCTTCACCCAAGCCATCGTGCATGATCCCGGCTATCCCGCGCCCTACGTTGGACTGGCCGACAGCTACAACCTGCTGCGCGAGTACAGCGCCATGCCTCCGCAGGAAGCGTTCCCGCGCGCTCTGGCGGCCGCCAGCAAGGCCGTGGAACTCGATCCTACCTCCGCCGAGGCCCACAACTCCCTCGCCTTCGCCAGCTTCTGGGGATTCTTCAACGTGGCCACCGCCGATCGCGAGTTCAGGCGCGCCATTGAACTTAACTCCAGTTTGCCTCGTGCTCATCATTGGTATGCGACCTTCCTCATTGAGATCGAGCGCAACCAGGAGGCTCTCGCGGAAATCGAACGAGCCCGGCAGCTCGATCCGTCTTCCACTCCCATCCTCGCCGACAAGGGTTTCATTCTCGCCGCGGCCGGAAAAAAGGAAGAAGCCAGAATGCTGCTCACGCAACTGGCCACCTCCCAGCCCGACTTCGTCTCGACGTACCGCTACCTGGCCGAGATTTATTTCACCGAGGGAAATTACGGCGCGTACTTCACCGAGATGGCGACCATCGCACGCTTGCGCCACGACGCACAGGCAGCCGAGAACGTTGATGCGGAGCAAAAGGCATACGCCAGCGGTGGCCTGCGCGGACTGTATCAGAAGCGCCTGGCGGCCTCACGGGACTTGTTCGACCACGGCACCGGCTCGGCCTTTGAAGTAGCCGCTGCTTACGCAGGCCTTGGGCAAAAGAACGATGCCATGAAGTATCTGGAAATCGCCTACCAGCAACACGATCTCGCGCTGGCTACGCTCGCGCTCAATTACTCGTTCCGCGCGATGCATCAGGACCAGGAGTTTAAGGAAATGGTTGCCAAGGTCGGCCTTCCAGCGGTGCAGTGATCGATCGGCAGTGCCGATTATTTTGCTTGACTAAAAGGTTTCGCGGCTTCAGGCTAGCCTGCGGAAAGGGTGCCGCCCTTCCCCCCGCGTTCTTGATGGCTTCTCTGGAGGTTTACCATGAAAAGAATTTTGTTTTCAATCACCCTGTTATTAGTGGCAGGCGTGTCGGTGTTGTCTAAATTGGCTTCAGCCCAGACTGCTACCCCGCCGCCCTACTGTCGCCCCTGCCTCTTTTATGGTGGTGATTTCGATGCCTCAAATCCAGCGGCGAACTCTTTGCAGAATGGAATTTTGTACAGGGGCTCACCGGCCGCCGTTTATGTGCCTTTTTTCATCCCATCAGGCCAAGTTTGGACGGTTACGGGCTTTTTCTCGAATAATCTGTCGAGTAGCAGTTTCCTCGATCCTCCCGAAATCAAGTGGAGCATTTCCACCGGGGTCAGTGCCGGAAATCCTGGTACCCTGATCGGGCAGGGGAGAATTCCCGCAACCTACACCCCCACCGGCCGAAGTTTTAACGGCTTTACGGAATATACGCTCTTGGCCGTCTGCCTAAAGCGAAGGCGGTAACTCTCACTGCCGGCGTCTACTGGATGGCGGCCATTCCAATATGCACGGACTCAAGCTGCGGGGATGCTCACTTCTACCTGAGCGACGTAGAGGACATCCCTGCCCCGAACCACAAGGGGATCGAGCCGAACGACGATTCCTTTTACCTTTGGACTGGAGGGAATTACTTTTTCGCCCCGACCGCCTATCCGAATGGGGTATGCAACGGAGGGGGCAACGGGACTGGCTGTGACCGGTTCTCCGCGGGCTTGCTAGGGTATGCCAAACCAGCTCAATAGTCCCTGGCTATTTCGCTTGACTGGAAATTGTGATCACGACACTCGCCGGTCCAACTCGCCCATCGGCCGATACGTAAGAGATCCGGTAGCCTACGCTCCCCGAAGGCACGCTGCTGTCCGTCGCCGTTTGCGTGGTCATGGGCCCGGCAATGCGAATCCAGCCACTCTGCATCGAGTCACCGCCGGTCTGCCGCTCCACAATCACGCCCAGCCCCGCGGGCGGTTGCGCGAACTGCAACACCACATGCGGATACGGCGTGCCCGCGAACTTCGCGGTCGGAGCCGCCGGCGCGGGAATCTGCGGAGACCCCACCCGAATCGCCACCGGCCGCGTAGGATCGCTGCGATTTCCGTTCTTGTCGACCGCAACCAGTCGATACCAATATTTTTCGCCGGGGCTCACATAAAGGTCGGTGAACTGGCGCGCATCGCCGGGCAGGGGATCGCCAATCACCACTCCCAGATCGCCCTCGCGCCCCGAGCGCAACACCAGAAACTGCGCCGCCTTCTGGTCCGCGGGAACAAAGTTGAGCACAGTCTTGCCGTCCGCGCCGCTCGATCCCATGATCGACGGCGCATCCGGCAGCGATCGATCCGCGACCACAACTTGCACCGACGCGCTCACCGGGCCCTCCGCGTTGTCGAACCCCACAGCCAACACACGGTATTCCATCTTCGCGTCAGAAGTCAGGCCCAGATAATCGTCATAAAGCGGCTCGGGCTTGACCCGCGGATTAAGACGCACCCACCTCTCAACTCCTGCAGATCCAGTCACAGCCCGACGCTCGACAAAATATCCCGCCACCGGAACGTCGACCGGCTTCCACGTCAGCCGGACTCGCGTCTGTCCCGTGTCAGCGGCGAGCCCATCAACTTTCCGCGGGGCCGATGGATTCTGGGGCTGCGCCATAACCGCGCTCGAAGGATTTCCCAGGTCCCCGCGGGAATTCACCGCGCGCACTCGGTAGTAGTAAGCCGTTCCGCCGCGCACCGTCGCATCTTCATATTGCGCAGTCGTGGGCGGCAGCGCCTGCGCTGCCAGAGCTTCGTAAGGACCGGCGTACAAAAATGCGCGCTCGACTACGTATCCGGCGAGATTGGGTTTCTGCTGCACGGGCCAGCTCAGAGTAATTTTTCCGGCTGCAGCCGTCGCGGTCACCGGCTGCGGCGGTTCCAGCGCGCGAAAGTCGGGATAGAAAATCCGAATCGAGGTCCCCACGCTGCGTCGCCCAAAGGCATCCACGCTGAACACGCGGTAAGTAAGCATCTCATTCGGTGGCGCATTCCGGTCGAGCACTAGCGGGATCTTCGCATCCCATTTCATTCCCGGGATCACCGGCTTCGCCGTCACGGCCGCGCCCGACTGTCCTCCGCCATCGCGCTCCAACGCATAAGCGATCACCGGCAGTTGACGATTCTCCACCGGCGCCTCCCAGAATAAAGACACGCCGCGCTCGTCAACTTTCGCTTGCACGCCGCCAGGCGCGGGCGACAAAGGTGTGGCCTGAGAAGAATCGACGGCGGGACTTGTGAGCTGCACCCCGCTCAACTTTCCAGCAGCGTCGAGCCCCTCAACTTTATAGGTGCGGCTGCCCGCGGCAACATTGTCCAGCGTCCAAGAGAGGCCCAGGGCCCGCGCGTAGCCCGGCTCGCCGAATGCCCGCAGACCAATAATGTTGATCAACTGCTTGTGCTTCACACTGGCATCCGGCGTGGCCAGCACAGCCGGTAATTTGTGGATCGCATCCGCGTCTTCCACCGACAGCGTCCGCAGCGCCGTGGCCTCGCCCATCCCAATCTGCGGCACCAATACTTGTCCCGTGGAATCCGACAGCTTCCATCCCCCTGCCGGCCACTTGGAGGCTGGAGGAAACCAGAGCAACGAAATGTGCCCCTTGCCATCCGACGCCGCAAACAGCGCTCCGGGCGAATCCTGCGCAAGACTCACCCGGACCGCGACAAGCAGAAGTGCCGTCGAGATCAGCAATCCGATTTTTCTGCGTCCCGTCATTTTCTTGCCGAACTACTTTCTACAAATGAACCGAGAACGAAATCGACCCCAGCGGCCACGGCAGTCCGATGCTGGCGCTGGCGTTCATCTCGAGCGGCAAAGCCTCGGCATGAATTTGCGCCGACACTCCCCCCGACACACAAACATTATCCACACAAACCCCCGCGGAAACGTTGGCCGAGAAATCACCGGAAATGTGCGGCTGCGGCGTAATCGTCAGGCCCATGTCCACATTGCCGTTAATGTAAGCCGAGGCGACCGAGTTGTCGCCCACATTCAGCGTAATGCCCTCGCCCCCGCCAATCGACAGTCCCGCGTCGGAGAGCATGACGTACATGTTCGCATCCGCAGTCAGCAGATGCCCCTCGATGCGCGGCCCCTGTTGTTTCCCGGCGTCAATGTGCCACGGTCCGCTCGGGCCAAAGTGAATATCGATAGCCGCATTGTTCGGCCCGTTGCCCATGTCCACCGACGCCAGCCCGCCCATGAAATTTAGATGGCCCCATACTCGTCCATCAAAATTGTTGCCGGCGTACTGGAAATATCCCTGAAAGTCGCCATTGCTATTGTCCGGCGGTTTTAGCAGCCAGGCGTGGAAATCCAGGCGCGCGCCCGCATCCTGTCCGCTCGACTTGATCACCAGGTCGCCATCCAGCGTGTAGGTGAACTGGTCGGGCATGCCCACGCGCATTCCCGCCATGAAGAGGAAAGAACCATCCATGGAAGGCTGCGCCGCGCTGAGCGAGCCCGTGTCTTCGAAGGCGTTGATGGGGAAGTTGTGTCCCAGCCCGCCTTGCACCCGGAAAAGATTCATCACCAGCGGTATGGGAATCAAAACCACTCCCGTCGGCCCCAGCGGATAGCTCACGCGCGTGAGCCAGTAGTCGTGCCCGCCCTGATAGCCCAAACGAAATTCTCCGGTAATGGGCGGCCCACCCAACTCCGAAATATCCACCGTTCCCGAATACTCGCTGCCCGCGGCGCCGGAATAAACCGGATGCACCTTGGCGTCCGAACTCGGCTGACCTGACGGATATGGCACGTCAATGGTGAACGGCGAGTAGGTAGGCCCCACCGTCGTATAGTTGGTGCCGGAGACGTTCACCTGATAGTTCACCTGAACCGGCGCCGCCGCCATCACCTCCGACAGGTGAACATTCGTATTGAACAGCGCGCCCAGCACCTGCGTGCCCTGCAGCGGCGCCGTCAGATGAACCGAAACCAGATCGACCGGTGTCTGCCCCAGTTGCGAGCTGCCGCCAAGCGACACATCCGCCGATGTATTCGCCTGCGCGAAATAGCCGCGCCCGTCCATTCCGAAGTAGAAAACCTGATCGAAGGCGGCAAACTGCTTGTTCTCCGCCGAGAAAACCATGTGCAGCTTGTTCGCCTGCACCGCCCATCCAATGCCCTGCTCCTGCGTGAACGTCGGGTTGTTGGCGGTGAACGAAAAGTTCCCATACGTCTTGGAAACCGGTGGAACACTGAACGGGAAATTAATGCTCGCCTGCTTCCCCCCGCCAGATTGCAGAGTCGCATTCCCCTTCAAATGCACGTCGAGCCACGGCACATAGATGTCCATCCCGTTGTACGCCGCGCTGAAGGTTCCGTTGAAGGCGGTTGCATCGATCTGGCCGATCGTCACCGAGCCGGTTCCCACGGTCGCGGTGAACGGCTGGGTGGTCAAGAGATGCCCGCACAGCCCGCTGCCCGAGTGGGCGCTACCGGTGCTTCCCACCACGCCCCAATCGTTGACCACGGGTTGCAGCGCTGTACTCGAGACCAGATCCATGGTGTAGGGCGTGATCGCCAGACTCGGGAAACGCACGCCCACCCAATCTCCCCCGGTGAGACTTCCGCAGAGCGGTCCCGCCGCGTCCCCGTCATGATGACTCAAATCCAGCCGCACGCTGCTGGATTGCATGGTGAATGCACTCCAGCCAATCATTGTGGAGGGCAAGGTGAGGCCGTCTTTCATCCAGTCGCCGTTGGCATGCAACTCGGCGGTCACTCCGTTCCACGTGACCGGGTGCTCACCCGGCAGCCGCAAAGTGTCGTCGCTGAGCGTGAGGTTCAGAGTTGCATCGAGTTCGCCGCCCGCCTGCCCCGAGAGCGTCGCAATGGTTCCCTGCAATGCCGGCAAGCTCACCGCCAGCGCCATGTTGGGAGAAACCTGGATGCTTCCAGTCTGGACATTCAGGCCGTCGGGCACCACCCAGTTGTTGATCTTCACCGGGATCGGCGGATACTGGTCATAGCTCAGGCTTCCGGCATTCGCCATGTAAATGATCAGGTTGCCGGTGCCGTTGTAGGTTGTGCCCTGTTGCGTGACGCCGTTCTGCAGCCCGCTGATCTCAAACGCTCCGCCGCTCTTGACCGGAAACAAAAACTGGCACGGCTTCTTGGGATCGGACGCCACCACCTCATACACCCGCGGCCCCGACGCCACATGCTGATCTGGAAGGTTGCTGGTGGCTTGCGCAACCACCTGCTGCAGGGCGCTGTTCACATATTGCACCGCGCCGAGCCCGACGGAGCCTTGCTTCGATGGCGAAAGCACTCCCACTTTCAGCGGCGGCAGATTGCTGCCCGCCGGCGGCGCCAGAGTATTCAACAGCGCTTGCGCTTCCGAGACATTGGGCGCAGGTGCTTTCTGTTGACTGCCAGCGCTCCCACCAGTCGTGGTCCCGAAACCCGCAGGCATCAGCGACCCCAGCGCCCGGCCCACCGCAATGCCAAGGTTCGGCGCTGTCGGCTGCGGCAGCACGTCGGCCTGCACCATCACCGCGTGGTCGCCCACCGGCTGCACCTGCAATCCCGGCGAGTAGATGGGAGCGCTCTGCGAAATAATGATGGGAGGCTCGGGCACCGGCATCTGCAGGACGAGCCCGCCCGGGAACTGGAATGTTTCAAATCCTTGCCGCTTCAGGTTCATGCGCGGCGTGGAAGGTGGAATCGACATCACCTGCTGCGACTGCACCCCGTCCACCATCCAGGTCACCAGTGCTTGTCCAGTCCCGTAATACATGAGGTAGCTCGTGGCGTCCATGCCATCGTCGCAAGTGCTGCAGACCGCAACCGGCGTAAGCTCCGGCCTCAGCGGAAGCAACGCAATTTTGCCCGGCTCCTTCGGATTAGCATTGTTCGCGCCCGGATTGACCGCGCCAGGATTGGCCGCGCCAGGAATATTCGCACTCACCTGTGGCGCAATCTTCTCGACCTTCCCCGTTTGCGTGCCTTGCGCCCCTTGATTTCCGAGGGAAATTCCTTTCGCCACCATGCCGGCGGCCTTCAGCGGCTTGCCTATGTCGTATGCGCCAAAGTCCGGATCGGCAATCGACATCAAATGCAGCGGCCCGTGGGCCGCCAGATCTTCCGGAACACTGATGTAGAAGTCGTGGCAATAGATCATGTAAGCGTCGCTCGCCACCGAGCTGGGCGTTGGCCCTTGCGGAGCCGCCGGGGCGCTGGAGCTGCCGCTACTCTTGCCTCCCAGCAGAACCTGCTGAAACCCAGATTGCACGCCCGACAGCGTGAGCCCGCTTTTTACCCCGCCGCCGCCTCCTTGCGACGTCATCTTCGTCAGCAAAGCCGTCTGCATAAACGGCGTCGTCGGGCCATCCACGCTGGCTGAGACTGAGCCGATACTTACATGTTGCAAATCTCCTTCGGGAAGCACGAACACGCGCACCTTGTATTGGTTCGGCGTCTGGTAGACGTGCTGCACCGGGCTGCTCTTGTTCGAGGGCAGCACCAGCGGTATCTGCGGCGTCCAATTGCCCACCGAATACGGCCCCGCAGCGGGCACGGCCGGTGGCGCCGTCAGCGGCTCCACGGTCCCATCGCCCCAGTCCACAAAAACATTGTCGAACTGCACCTGCGCCACATACTTGGCCAGGCACGGTGAGCTGCACTTCGGCGGAGCCGCCGTCAGCGGCGTGAACTGGATCTCATACGGCGATTGCGAGAGATCGATGGTGCCCCCCAGCACAAACGAATCGCCAATGTAATCGTTGGGATCGGTTCCGTTGGGTTTTCCGTTCGCGTCATAGGTCGTCTTGTCCGCAATGTTTTGTGCTTGCAGTCCCGAGCCGAATCCGGTCCCGTTGCACTGCATCCCCGTCGGCGGCTTCGGCGCCAGCAGAGGCCAGCGGTCTGAGATTTCCACTTCAATGTCCACCGTCGCGCTGGAAGCCTGCTGGCTCGCCGCATTCTGTGCAGCGCTGTTTTGCACGTTCAGGTTTAGCTGCGGCGTCGCATTCTGCACGCCGCTCTTGCTGGCCGGCGGAGTCGCCTGCGGCGTCACTCCATTCTTGTTGTAGGTATGAAATCCCGCGACTTCCCACTGCAACTGTCCCTGGCTCAACAGCCCGCTCAACTGGTCGGGAGGGAACGTCGGCATGATCACTCCCGGCGATTGTGCAAGCGCAATCGGCGTCTTGCCCGGGAGCGGTGGCCCCATCATCCCAATCAGGCCGGGGAACATCTTTCGCTGCACCGGGTCCAACACCTCTTTCAAGAAAGTGGGATCGGAACGGTAGTAGGTGGGCACCACCGTGATCCACCCCGATCCCCCGAGCGCCAGTATCCGGTGGCCGGTAATTTGTTGCGTCGCCACCAGCGTCTTTCCATCCGAGGAGTAGATGCGCAACTCGTAATAGTCGGCGAGTCCGGGATTCTGCTCGTGCCATTGGAAGACGGAATCATCATTGAGCAGCGGGACCGAGTAAGTAACAGATTGGTCGCTGGAAGTTTCCGGTCCCAGAGGCCCATCCAGATGGATGATGCCCAGGGGAAAACTCTGCAGCGTGATGGGCGGAATCTTCAGCACGGTGGGCAGCCCAGATTGCTTCGCAGCAATCACATTCAACATGCCTTTGCCCACAACCGCTGACTGGTTGGTCACCTGCAAGTTAATGTCGCGTCCGCCGGGAAGCGCCACCGGCAGGGCGTTCACCGAAACATGAATCTCCGTGCTGTTCACGTAGCGCGCTGGCCCATTGGCAAAAACATTCGCGGGCACTCCCGCGCCCACCGTGAACGTCACCTGCGTTCCGGGAACAAAATTCGTGCCTTGCAGCGTCAGGTCAACGTTCTGGCTCCCCGCGGTGATCTGGTTTGGAACCACGCGCAGAATTTGCATCGGCACAATGTGCGCCAGGCTCGCGCCGGAGACCACGGTGAAAGTATTCGACGCCGGGAGCCGCGTCTTTCCCATCATCAGCGTCACTCCCCGCGCGCCCAGCGAGGCGTTCGGCGCAACCACCACCTGGGCCTGAATCTGGTTTGCGTTCGTTACGGTCGTCGATTGCACCGTGAGCCCGCTGTTGGGTGTGAACTGCAGCGAGGCGGGCGCGGAAAAGTTCACCCCGGTCAGAGTCATCGCCACGGTCGTCCCCTGCGTTCCCTGCAGAGGAGAAAATTCCCGCAGCGCAGGCATGGGCGCTGGACCGCAGTTGGGCATCCCCGGAACGCACTTCTGCGCCGGTGCCGTGATCGTGAAAGTTGTCGGCGCACGCAGGGTGTGGTCGGCGTCGATCAGAATCACCTGCCGGCTGCCCGGCTGCGCGCTGGCATCGATCTGCAACTGAGCAGTAATCTGCGCCGGAGAAACCACCCGCAGGTTGCTCACCGTAATGCCCTGCGACGGCGTGAAAATTAATTGCAGCGAGCGCGGAACAAAGTTCACCCCCGTGAACGTGATCGTGACCGACGACCCAGCCGCCCCCTGCGTAGGACTGAAGTTGATTAGCGAAGGCGGCGCAAACTGCGCGTGAGCGAGCCCGCACAACGCGAGGCACAGCACCCACCACCGAACCAGACGCGATCTTGGCCGCCAAAGACTCATAGCCACGTGCTTCGTTTCATCCTCAACCCGTCCCAGGAAGAGCCTTGAAAGGGCGCGGCTTTAAGCCGCGCCGCCACCGCCCCACAAAGAAGCCAGGGCTTCAGCCCTCCGCCTCTCTCTAGAACGTATGCTTATGTCCCCAGGTCGCCGTCCAAATCACCAGCAACTGCGTGCTTCTCTGGTCCATATTCATAATCGTGTCGCGATTCTGGTTGTAATTCCCCTGCGCCGAAAACGTGCTGAACTTCAGCGCGCCCGGCAGCGTCCACGAAATTCTACCGCCATATTGCGCCGTCAGCGTGTTACTGGTCAGCGTCCCGTCGGCCAGAATCGTCCGCCCTTTGGTCAGCGTCACCAGCGGCGAAACCTGCAGCGCCGGCTTCTTCCAGTTAAACGCCGGTTGCAGGTACACCGTGATGTTGCGCGTGGTCCCCGTCGTCAGGCCGTCGGCCGCCACCCAGTTCGCATTCACCTGCCCGTTCAGCTGAAAGAAAGTTTTCGTGACCAGGTTCGTGCCGAAGGTCAGCGACGAAGTGATCGTGCTGGCCTCGGGAAAAAGATTGTTGTGGTTCCAGTCTCGCGTCCCGCCGGCCGACATCGTCACCGTCCCGATCTGCCGGCTCAGGTTGATGTTTCCGGAAATGTCGCGCATATCCTGCGCCCCGGTTTGCGCCGGAGGCTGGCCCTCGAGCGACGCTGGCTCCGTCCCCGTCTGGGTCAGCGACTGCCGCGCATCCAGCACCAGATTGGTTTTCACCCCGAAAGGCTTGCTCCAGGTTTCATCAAAACTGTGCAGGAACAATTCGTCGCTGGTCGTGGGATGCACATTGTTCGCGAGGAAAGAATAGGTCAATCCAAATGTCCCGGCGGCGGTAGTGTTCTGCGTCACCGCCGAATCCACACCGCGCAAATTAGGCTGGCTGGCCTGCGTCAGGCTGGGATTCGCCGGGGTGCCGAAATTCTCGCCCACATCGCGGTAAGCCACGTTCACATTGGTTTTCCCCGCCTGCCCCGAGATCCCCGTCCGCCACGCCCGCCCAAATTCGCTCTTCGAAAACTGGCTGGTGTCGGGATTATCCCGGCTGAACGCATACTCTGACGACCACAGCCATTTCTGATGCAGGTGGATATTCAGCAGCGCCCCATACACATCTCCCGTCGACTTTGGCGCAATCGGATTCGGCAGAATGATCGGGTTTCCCATCGAATCGAACGAAACACTGGTAGGCGCGCCAGTATCTTGTGCGCTCAACCACATCAGGCGGAATACCGCCCACTTCGGCAACGGCGCCTGATAGCTCGCTCCCATCATCTGTTGATGAAAATTGATTCCCGCCCCGCCGCCCAGCGCTTCGTCGTTAGTGTTCGCGTAATATCCGAACGTGCCCGCCGGCGTTTTCAACGTAATTTCGGCGCCTTGCCGCGGAGTCGCCGCCGTTACGAACTGCGCGTCCGTATACAAAACCGGCGAAACGATGCCGAAACGCAGGTTCGCCGCCCAGTTCCCGCTCTTGTATCCCAACTGAAAGACGTAATCGTTCACCCGGCCCTGGCTGGTGCGCGCCACCTCTGGATTTAATGTTGAATTCAGCAGCCCGCTGCCGTTCATTTCCATGTGCCACGGCCCGTCGTTGTAGGTCATGCGTTCCGCAACCGAAAATACGTTGGAGTCCGGAGGATCCGATCCCGAAGCCCACTGCGTCGTCGAACTGATCTGCCCTTCTTCCGAAGGCGCGGTCGGCTTTGCCGGAGCCTGCGCCGGCGGATGTTTCACCGCTGTCACCGCGGCGGGTGTAGGCAGCGCGCCCGGTATCACCGGAGGCAGTTCCGCGTCGGTCCCGGGCTGCAGGGTACCGGCAGCCGGCGCACCCGCTGCCGCCGCAGCCACCGTCGGGGCCACCACGGTGAACTTCCACGTGGCCGCCTCGCTGCCCACCGTCAGATTCACATTGTGATCGCCACCCGACAACGCCAGCGGCGGCGTAAACGCAACTTTGACCTCCGTCACCTGCGCGAGAGTAGTGATGTCGACATCGTCGATCATCAGGCTCAAATCCGCGGGATTGATCGCCGGCTGGAAGTTCACTGAAATCGTCGGCTGCAATTGATTGGTGCTGCTGTTGGGTGTAGGCGTTTTACTGGCGATCTGGGCCGCGAGATCGGGCGGAACCGGCAGCGCCTCCGGAACTCCCAGCGACGCCAACTGCACCAGCCTCCTGTCGCCACTCAGACTCGACTGCGGCACGGCCTCGGCCACAAAACTCTGCACCGGCCCTGACATCAGCAACTGGCCGTTCGTCCCGATGGCATCCACCTGCCAGTAGTAAGTCGTCCCCGGCGTCAGTTTCCGGTCAGCCACACGCGCATCCAGCGTTGGACTAGCGGTCAGATATTGCCGGATGACCTGCGTGCCCGCGAAGTCGCTGCTGATCGTGATGAAGTAATATCCATTCTTCTGCGCCGGCTTCCACTCCAACAACGTATGCCCCGCGGCCGTGCGCGCCGGCACTGGATGCACCGGCGTCAGCCCGCCTTCCGGCGCGCGGTACACGCCTCGCATCGCCAACGGCTTGCGTGCTTCTCCCGACGACTCGACCGCCCGCACCGTCCAATAAAGATCGCCCTCCGGAAGACTTCGCCAGATTCGCGCTGGAACTTCCCAGCGATTGTCCACCACATCGAACCACTGATGGATCGTCCCTAGATACGGATCGCTGGAGAAACCCACCTGATACTTCGCTGCTCCCGGCACCGGAGCCCATAACAGCCGCGGCGGATTGTCCGAAGTAAACCCAGCCCCATACGCAGGCTGAATCAATTGCTCCAGTTGCCAGCCTTCCGGAGTCACCACGACAACGACAGGACGGCTGGCCACCTGATTGGGCTCGACCATCCGCAACTGCAGCGTGTGCGCGCCCAGATAGAAAGTCGGCAGCGACTGTCGCGTCTGGATCGCCGTACTCTGCCCGCCCACAATCGCCGCCGAAAACTGCTCCACCACGTTTCCATCCCACACCCACTGCCCGATCACGGTTCCAGTTCCCGTGCCCGCCAGAATCGCTTCCGCAATCAATTCCTGGCCCTGCCCCACAACCGTTCCGTCTCGCGGATGCGTCAACGCCATATTCAAAACGGAAAGCGGAGCCCCCAACGAGTTCGACGCTTCCACCTGCACCGGCTGCGACGTTCCCCCGCCCCCATTGATAATTCCGCCCGCCGTACTCGTGCCATCCAGATTCAGCACGTCCACCGCGCGCAGTCCCAATGTCGCTCTCGGTCCCACGCTGACCAGCGCAGTCATCAGCCCCGAATTCACCACGACGACGCCAAGCACCGACACATCGCTGGCGCGCGTGTGCCCGTTCGAACTGCTAACGGCGGCCAGCGGCGGCGAGATGACCACCGTCGCTCCCGGCCGAAAATTCGCCCCCACGAGCGTCATCCGCAGATGGTCAGCGCCCTGCCCGGTGAACCCCGGCGAAGCGCTGATCAGGCTGGGCGAAGGCGCGGCAGTCACCGTGAGCGGCACGGCATTGGAGGTCAGCCCACCACCCACTCCCGGATTGAATACTGTGATGAGCGGAGTTCCCGGCGCCGCAATATCTGACGCGAAAATAATCGCCTTGACCTGCAGAGCACTCTGATAAGTCGTGGTGCGCGCGCTTCCATTCACCTGCACCATCGAAGTCGGAATGAACCCGCTCCCGGTCACGGTCAGCGTGAAGTTTGGCCCTCCCGCTGTAACCGAGGATGGTTTAAGGCTGGTTATCGTCAGCCCGGGCTGGGCAATTGCGCGAGGGCACACCCCCATCAGCACGGCCAGCAAAGTAACGGGAAGGCATTTGGTTACGCAACGCGACCGACAATTCCTGGAGCCACTGGTTGACTCGAACATGCGCCGAAAGATCCCGGGTAGAGGCTTGAACTGATTGTGCAAATCAGACCACAGTTGGTGTCACTGCGAAAGCACAAACCTCGCACCCGTACCCTGATGGTCAACTCGGGAGCACACCGGCGGGCCAAGCCTTGGTTAGGCTGTCCTGCAGAGCTCATCATTTTCTGGAAGCAAGGGGGCGCCTTTAGAACGCCGGGCAGCCATGCGACACAAGATATTGTTTCGCCGTCCCGCCCGACACTTCGTCATACATCCGATTGAAGCGCGCCTGCCGGTCCGCCATGTCTCTCAGCTTTCCCCGCACCAGCTTGCGATAAAACTGCTCGACGTTGTTCGCGTCTTTCAAGTAGAGAGTCTCTTCCGTATAGATCTCGGCCAGCCCGCACCGGTCGTCAACTTTGATCGTCCCCTTCTCGAATTGAGCCTCGATGCCTTTGATGTCGGCTTTCAGGTGGGTCATGGCATCGAAGTATCCCCGGTTGTCTCCGATCTGGTGTCGTGCCTCCACCATGCTCGGCCCAAACAGAATGTGCGAGTAAGGCAAAGCCCCTAGATCATCCTGATACACGTGCAGTATTTCGTGGACATCGTACGGCCCGATCTGCGACTTAAGCAGCAACGAAAAATCCGTCATCAATGACGCCTTGCATTTTCCCGCGAACCCTCCCACCTCCCCGCCCTTCATCGGCCACTTATCCTTGTCATAAATGGAGTATTGCATCGTAGGGCAGGAATCTTCCAGATTGATCCCCGTAATCTTCCGGTAAGCGAAGAACACCTTGCACGCCTGATTCTCCGCGAAAGGCTTGCAAAGCTTCTTGGTCGCCGGGTCCGCTACATGCGAGCAATCCACCTGAAACGTCACTGGCAGTTTGATCTCTCCCGGACAACTCGACACCGTGACCTGATCCTGCGCGAAAGCCGGTCCGCGCAGCATCCAGACAATACCGGCCGCAACAAAATAACTCAGCGCCCGCTTCATCGTGGCCTTCCCCTGACTTCGATCGAGTTGAGTTTACATGGAACGTCTATCCACCAGCCAAGGCGTCCCTTATCGCATGGACGTCGATAGCCAACGCCAGAAATGTGCGCCGTGAATCGGATGGATCGCGTCAGAGCAGCCACGCCCTAAGTTCTAGTGCCCGGACTCCAGCAACCCGCGATCCTTCATCATGGGCTCGACGCTGGGCTCTTTGCCGCGCCAGGCGGCATACATCTTCGCCAGGTTTTCCGTGTTGCCCCGGGACAACACCATCTGCCGAAACCGGTCGCCATTGGCGCGCGTCAATCCGCCGTTCTCTTCAAAATACTGGTACGCGTCGTCATCGAGCATCTCCGCCCATAGATAAGCGTAATAGCCGGCGGAATAATCTTCGCTTACGTCCCAGATGTGGCGGAAATAAGTCGAGCGGTAGCGCGGCGGCACGGCCGTTAGCAGCAGATGCATTTTCTCCAGCGCCTGTTTCTCAAACGTATCCGGCTGCTGCGACGCGGCGCTGGCCGGAAGTGTGTGCCACTGCATGTCGAGTTCGGCAGCGGCGACCAGTTCAGTCAGTAGGTATCCCTGGTTGAAAGTCGCAGCCTTCCTAATCTTGGCGGCCAGCTCGGCCGGCATGGGCAAGCCCGTCTTGTAGTGCCGCGCGTAATGGTCCAGCACCGCGGGATACAGCGCCCAGTGCTCATTGAATTGCGAGGGGAACTCTACGAAATCTGCGGCGGTTGCGGCGCCCGACAGAGTGGGATACTCGGTGTTGGCGAACATGCCGTGCAGGCCGTGGCCAAACTCGTGGAACATGGTGGTCACGTCGGAATAGCTGATCAGCGCCGGCTCGCCCGGCGCCGGCTTCGGCAGATTCGCGACGTTGTACACCACCGGCAGCGTGCCCAGAAGCTTGGACTGGTCCACGAAAACATCCATCCACGCGCCGCCATTTTTGTTGTCGCGTTTGAAATAGTCGCAGTAGAACAGCGCCAACGGCTTGCCGTCCGCATCCGAGACCTCGAAGACGCGAATATCCGGCTGGTAGACCGGAATGTCCTTGCGTTCCTTGAACGTGATCCCGTACAGCGCATGGGCCGCGTAAAAGACGCCGTCCTCGAGCACGCGATTCAGCTCGAAGTATGGCTTCACTTCCGCCTCATCCAGATCGTACTTCGCTTTGCGCACCTGCTCGGAGTAGAACTCCCAATCCCAGGGTTGCAGAGTGAAGCCGCCCTTCTGCATGTCGATGACCGCCTGGATATCCTTGCCCTCACTCACTGCTTTGGCGGTAGCGCCGGGCACCAGGGCATCCATAAACTTCAATGCGGCCTCTGGAGTTTTCGCCATCTGGTCTCCTAACTTCCAGGCCGCGTGGTTGGGATAGCCGAGCAGTTGGGCCCGCCGTGCCCGCAGCTTCGCCATGCGAGAGATGATGTCCCGCGTATCGTTGGCATCGCCACGCTCCGTGCGGTTCCAGGATTTCTCGAAGACCGCCGCCCGGGTCTCCCGGACGCTGAGCGAGGCCAGGTCCGGTTGCTGCGTCGTATTCTGCAACGGGAGAACATAGCCTTGCTGCTTGCGGCTCTGAGCGTCCTGCGCGGCCGCCGCGATCTGCGCCTCGCTCAAGCCGGCCAGCGCACTCTTGTCGGTGGTGAAGTAAGCCCCATCCTTCGTAGCCGCGAGAAGTTTGGTCGAAAAAGAATTCGACAGCGTCGAGATTTCCTGGTTCAGCTTCTTCAATTCGGTTTTATCGGCATCGGAGAGATTTGCACCGGAGCGGACAAACTTCTCGTACGTGACTTCGAGCAGACGCAGCGATTCCGGATCGAGCTTGAGCGACTCGCGCTGCTTGTAGAGAGCATCCACGCGGGCAAAGAATTTCGCGTTCAGGTAGATGGCGTCGTAGTGGGCGGCCAGCTTCGGCGTTTCTTCTTCCTGTACTTTCTGCAGCACGGGATTGGTATTCGCCGCACTGACCGCGCCGAAAACGGCCATCGTCCGGCGCAGCAGTTGTCCGGACTTCTGCATGGCAACCAGCGTGTTCTCGAAGGTCGGCGCCGCCGGATTTTCCGCAATCGCCTCGATCTCTCGGAGTTCCTCGGCCATGCCCGCCTCGATAGCCGGCTGATAATCCTCATCCTTAATCTTGTCGAAGGGAGGCGCATGGAACGGCAACGTGCTCGGCGCATAAAACGGGTTCGACGGGCCAAACTTCGTATCGGCAGCTGCGGCCGGAATATAGATAGCGCTCAATGCAACGGCGCCGGACAAGATAAAGGCAATCGTGTGCGTCAGCATAATTTTCCTTTATGTGATGGCGTGGTGTGGGTCCGGCCTGGGAGTCCCTGCGCCGGGCGGCCCACTCAAGCAGTCAAGTATATGCCGTTGGAGAAAAGCGAGCCGCCCGAGTGCGCCGCCCCGTTTGCGGTTTCCACACTTCCAGCTTGATCTTTGTATTATGTATGTAAGCGAAGGGGGAAGCGCAGTGGCCGTAACAACGACATCGACTCGCCTGGACGCTAACCTGGCCGACGAAGCGGTAAAGGTGCTGGGCGCGAAATCTCGCACCGACGTGGTTCACATCGCCCCCCGCGAAATCGTCGCGATCAAGCGCTTCAGGGCTCTGCTGAAAAAGAACTCCGGCAAACTAAAGTTCCCCGGACTGGATGAGTGATCCGGTCAACTTTGATACGTCTGTCCTGGGGGATGAAGTCCGCACAGGGCGTCAAATGTTTGTTCATATTCAAGGAGCAATACCCGCTGCCTCAGCGATGATGCTTGCCCCCACCGTGACCGGCCCCGCCATGACCGCCGCCGCTGTGCCCTCCGCCGCCGTGCGAATGTCCTCCACCGAAACTCTTCCCGCCGCCATGGAAGCTCTTCGGCGCATGCCCGCCGCCTCCCAGGTGGAAGCCGCCTGAGCCCCGGCTGCTGACTTTCTTCGCCGAGTGCCCGCCGCCAAACAAATGAAAGCCCCCCGAGTGCGACGCCTTGCCGGAGGCTCGAGCAAAGTCCTTGCTCGCAAACGCCCCGGACGACCGTCCTCCGAAATCGCCGCGCTGAAAACTTGAGGTCGGCGCGCGATAGGCCGGCATCGAATGGTTGTACGCTGCACCCACCCCGCCGCGGTAGCCTTCTCCGGCCCCGCGGTTCAAGCTGGATCGATAGCCGCGGTCGAACTGCTGCCTGCTTTCTGGCGCCTGCGTATGGTTGTAGGCAAGGCGCGGGGTTTGCTCGTGACTACCTCCAAAGGACCGGAAGCCGCGATCAGAGTTTCCTCGCGAGTTCCCCGCATTTCTTTCCGGCGGGCGGCTGAATCCCTGTCCGCGGTTCCCGCCGTATCCGCCGCCGAACCGGCTGTAGCCACCTGGCGTGCGGTCGTAGCCGTGGCTCGCAAACGCTCCTCGTCCCGCGAAGTCGCGCATCCCGCCGTGCCGGAATCCCCAATCCGCCACCGTAGAGCTCTGCGAATACCAGTCCGACTGGTGGAACAGCACAGACTGCGCTAGCCAGTTCAAACCCCACGCCAGCCAGCCCCACGGCGTGTGGCTGAAGGCGCTCATCACAATGCCGAGCCCATAATTTATCGGCGAAGCCCCGAAAGCAGACCCCAGAAATGATCCCACCGCGCCCAGCAGCGAAAACCCCGGGTAGGGCGAAACCGGATCTCCATAAACCGTCCACGGGTTATACGTCGGCACGTACACCACTTGCGGATTCACCGGCATCAGCTGGATATATCCCTGGTCGTAATTCACCGCCTGCTGCGGCGTGCTCTGCAACGTTCCGGCGGCCTGCGCGCGCCGGCGCATCGCCTGCACCGCCTCGAGTACGTCTTGCGGCTGGTTGTAGTAGGCATTGCCCAGGTCGACGGTCCATTGCAGGTTGCGGTCCATCTGCGCCAACACTCGCGGAAACGCCGTCAGCGCCTTCACGCTCGGGTCCCAGTTCTGCGCGTCGGCCCCGGCTGCAATCTGGTCGGGAGACGCATAGCCCTGCGCCTGCCGCCAGCGGTCCGCATCCACCACTTGCGCCGAGTATGTCGACGCCGCCAGCACCTGCGCCACCAGCGCATCCGGATAAAGCGCGATCGGCGCCACCAGTTGCTCAAGTTGTGCAAAGTTGAGCGGCTGTACCTGTGGTGGTTCCTGCCGATAATCCTGCGGCGGATACTCCTGGCTGGCGTCCGGGTAGGGCGTTTGCCCGTAAGACTGCTGTCCGTAGCCGGATTGCTGATTGGGCGCGTACTGCCCGTTGTATGGATCGTTCTGCGACCATCGCTGATAGCTGGGCGGTGTTGGCTGCGCGAACAGCTTTTCCTGGCCCAGCTGCACTGCCGAGATGCCGATCAAAACCACAGAAACAAGAAGGGAGAACCTCATTAGGGCTCCTCAATAAGTTCGACGAGCGTTGTTGTCCCACTTCTATTCCAGCCGTGTTCCCGCTGGCAATGCACCGCGGGTAAACCGCAGATCATCCGTTAATCCTATGAATCCAGATTCGTTACAGAGAAAGGTCAACTACTGCCAGAGCCGGATCTGACTCTAAGATTGAAATCACCATGAACGTTTAAGAGGGTTTTGAGCGCAATCGTGTCCTCGACAGTTAGCTGAATTTATCTCCAACAACCAACCTAAACGCAGGGGCATAGAGCGCGTTCGTGCCATCCTCGTCAGGCGCGGCGCTGTGCCTGAGGTCACAGACAGATTGGTGTGTCTGAAGCTATGATTTGAATGCGCTTTCAACCGGAGCACCGCCACTACTCTCTTGAACACCTACGACGGCAAGGAGACGGGCGGCAGGGGGGGCAACGACGGCGACGACGCTCCGGGGAACGGTTGCCCCCATAACAGCGGGGAGGGCGGCGAGTGTGATGTCTCCGGGGGGATGGTCATTCGCTCCTCCTGCTCTCAGTGCCGGGGGTTGAGTTATGCGCCCATACGAATGGAGAGCCAAGTGTCGGACGGCGATTCTGGAAACAAAAAAATCCGCAATTCAGAAGGAACTTTCTGACGCCGAAGCTGCTGTCGTTACGCGCACCCGCGAACTGTTTCGAAAGACCGGAGCAGATGTCGAACTGGAGAGGGACGCTTTGGATGATGCTCTGTACAGTCTGCGCGCCCTCAGACACGCATTAGAGCAAAAGACGCGGGCTGCTTGAGCAACGCCTGTGGAAAACTGTGAGCATGGCAAGGAAGCGAACCAAACTTGAGAGGTCTCAGCGCCAATCCAGCCGATTGGAGAAGAGGCTAAATGGCACGCGCCGCGAAGTCGCCAAAAAGAAAGCCCGTGAGGACGTAGACCAAGCTGTTGAGCGGATAGTGAGAGAATAGTCGCAATCCGATGCATTGCTTCCGTTTCAGGGGTCACCGCAGCCTAGGGAGTCACATCATGATAAAGAACGAACAGGCAATCCGGGCATTCAGAGAGATATTGACGCACATCGAAACCGCAGCTCTACGAGCAGACGCAATTTTCGAGCTAATGCTGGAACGCGGCCAGATAAACAGGCAAGAGCTCGAAGGTGTGATGGAAACGGCGAGAGCCAGGCAAGAGGCTAAATGGGCTCAGGTCCGGGCTAAGGTGGATTCTCTTCTGCAAGAAGAAGCCGACAAGGCGACTGCAAGAGTCGCGTGACTCGACACCTGTTCTCGGTGAACTGATAGTTGGCGTAACATGTATGGTCCGCCGCCCGAGTGCAAGAAGAATTCGATTGAACGAGAAGCAGTCTGCGAAAATATATTCGGCCTCTAGTGGAGAATGGATCTCCGGGCGCATGATGATGATCCGCGTGTGCCCGTCCTTGTTAATCGCGCCGGTCATGAAAGACCCGTGTTACGCCGCAGGTTCTCGGGCACGCCATTTGACTGTTTTTTCGTCCTTCCTGTTCTTCTGCAGACTTCCGGGAAACGAACTTCAAAGTCACTTCGTCTAGCTGGCAACCGCAAGGACAGGCCTCGGGTGGTAGTTCTCTCCACTCGACAACACCGCGCAACTAATCCTAGCCAACTTGTTGGCGGTCGCCACAATCACGACGTTGCGGGCGGCTCTGCCTTCCAAGCCCTTCATCCATTGTCCCAGATACGATCCTTCGCGTTTGGCGCGTAGCACTACTGCCCGGGCCCCGTGGATGAACATCTTGCGCAGATACGGATTCCCCCGCTTACTGATTCCCAATAGCTTCGTCTTTCCTCCGGTCGACCACTGCCCCGGTACCAGTCCCAGCCAGGCGGCGAACTCTCGTCCCTTGTGAAAGGCCGCTCCGTTCCCGATGGCCGAGACTACGGCGGTGGCCACCAAGGGGCCCACTCCCGGGATCTGCTGTAGCCGAACGCAGGCTTCGTCGCTAATGGCGATCAGTTCCAGGTCTTCACTCAAGCTCTCGATCTGCAATTGCAAATGTTTCCACTCCTGCCAAAGAAAATCCAACAGGCGGCGCATGCGGGTCGTCAGCTTCTCATCCGTATTTTCCAGAATCTCCGGCATCTGCCGCCGCAGAGTGGCTGGCCCTTTCGCGAAGCTGATGCCGCGCTCCAACAGGAACGCTCGAATCTGGTTGATCACGTTGGTTCGTCGCGACACCAACCGTTCGCGCACCCGATGCAGAGCCTGCACGTCGAGTTGGTCTTCGGTCTTGATGGGCACGAAACGCATGTTCTCGCGCTCCACCGCTTCGGCGATGGCCTCTGCATCCCGGTAGTCGTTCTTGTTCGACTTCACGAACGGCCGCACGACTGCGCCGGTATCAGCCGCACCTCGTGCCCCTGCTCGCGCAGGCCTCGGCCCAGAAAGTGCGACCCCTCGCAGGCCTCCATCCCAATCAACGACGAGGGCAGATTGGCCGTGTACAACAACAGTTGTTGACGAGAAAACTTCTTGCGCACTACGACTTGGCCACGGCTGCCCAGGGCGACGAGGTGGAAGGTAGTCTTGCCGAGATCGATCCCGATCGACTTTATTTGCATGGCGATCCCGCCCTTGTTTTTTCGCCGCACTCAGGCTAAGTCGTAGCGATCAAGGTTCATCACCTTGGTCCACGCCGCCGCGAAGTCCTTCACAAACGCCTCCTTCGCGTCGCCACACGCATAGACTTCTGCGAGTGCCCGGAGCTGGGAGTTCGAACCGAACACAAGATCAACGCGCGTGCCGGTCCACTTGACTTTGCCCGTCGCCCGGTCGCGCCCCTCAAACACGCCTTCGGATGTAGACGAAGCCTGCCACTTCGTATTCATGTCGAGCAGGTTGACGAAGAAATCGTTCGTCAGCGTCTCGGGCTGTTTGGTGAAGACGCCGTGTTTGGTCTGCCCGAAGTTCGCATTCAGCGCGCGCATGCCCCCGATGAGTACCGTCATCTCGGGGGCGGTCAGCGTCAGCAACTGCGTCCGATCCACCAGCAACTCCTCGGCCGACAGGATCTGTCCGCTTCGGAGATAGTTGCGGAACCCGTCCGCAATCGGCTCCATTACAGCGAATGAGTGCACGTCGGTCTGCTTCTGCGAAGCATCCGTGCGCCCCGGCGAGAAAGCAATCTTCACCTTGTGCCCGGCCTTTTTCGCAGCTTCCTCGACGGCTGCGCAGCCGCCCAGCACGATCAGGTCAGCCAGCGAGATCTTCTTCCCTTTGTTTCCGCCTTTGTTCCCGTTGGACTGCGGGCTGTTGAACTCCTTCTGGATCGCCTCCAGCTTCTTGAGGACCTTTGCCAGTTCAGACGGCTGGTTCACTTCCCAATCCTTTTGCGGCGTGAGGCGAATGCGCGCCCCGTTCGCTCCACCGCGCTTGTCGGAGCCGCGGAACGACGACGCCGACGCCCAGGCAGTCGTCACCAGTTGGGAGATCGACAGGCCGGATTTGAGGATCTTCGCCTTCAGCGCGGCAATGTCCTTCTCCCCGATCAATTTATGATCCACGGCGGGAACAGGGTCTTGCCACACCAGTTGCTCCTTCGGAACCAGCGGGCCAAGGTAGCGCGAGATCGGCCCCATGTCACGGTGCGTCAGCTTGAACCACGCCCGCGCAAACGCGTCTGCGAACTGATCCGGGTGCTCGTAGAAGCGCCGTGAAATCTTTTCGTACGCAGGGTCGAACCGCAGGGAGAGGTCCGTGGTCAGCATGGATGGCGAATGATGCTTTGACGGATCGTGCGCATCCGGCACGGTACCGTTGCCTGCGCCGTTTTTCGGTCTCCACTGATTCGCGCCGGCCGGACTCTTCGTCAGTTCCCATTCGTAGTTGAACAGGTTCGCGAAAAAGTTGTTGCTCCACTTCGTGGGCGTCGTGGTCCAAATGACTTCCAGACCGCTGCCGATCGTGTCATCCCCTTGGCCCGTGCCAAATTTGTTCGTCCAGCCGAGCCCCTGCTCCTCGATGCCTGCGGCTTCGGGTTCGGGACCGACATACTTGATCGGATCGGCAGCGCCGTGAGTTTTGCCGAAGGTGTGACCGCCGGCAATCAGCGCAACCGTCTCCTCGTCGTCCATCGCCATGCGGGCGAAAGTCTCCCGTATATCTTTTGCCGCGGCAATCGGATCCGGCTTTCCATTCGGCCCTTCCGGATTCACATAGATCAGACCCATTTGCACAGCTGCCAGCGGATTCGCAAGATCACGGTCGCCGCTGTAGCGCTCGTCGGCCAGCCACTTGCCCTCCGGCCCCCAGAAAATGTCCTCCTCGGGCTCCCAGACATCCGCGCGCCCCCCGCCAAAACCGAACGTCTTGAATCCCATCGACTCGAGGGCGACGTTGCCGGCGAGAATCATGAGGTCGGCCCAGGAGATTTTCCGCCCATACTTCTGCTTGACCGGCCACAGCAGCCGGCGCGCCTTGTCGAGGTTCACGTTGTCGGGCCAGCTATTGAGCGGAGCGAAGCGCTGCTGGCCGGCTCCGGCCCCACCGCGGCCGTCGCCGATGCGGTACGTGCCCGCGCTGTGCCACGCCATACGAATGAAAAGTGGCCCATAGTGGCCAAAGTCGGCGGGCCACCACTCCTGCGAGTCCGTCATCAAGGCATGCAGGTGCTTGATCACGGCCTTCAGGTCGAGGCTCTTGAACTCTTTTGCGTAGTTGAACTTCTTGTCCATGGGATCGGACATGGGAGAGTGCTGGTGAAGGATCTTCAGGTTCAGCTGATTCGGCCACCAGTCGGCATTCACCGTGGCCCCAGCTGCGGTATGTGTGAACGGGCACTTTGCTTCGGTTGACATGATTGCTCCTTTTTTTAAGAAAACTTTGACGAACTAAAAACCCATCCCGACTCTTCCATTCGCGCAATCGCTGATTCTTATCGAGACTTCAGCCTCAGTTTGAATTTAAGTAACGGTTCGATGCGTACTGGATGACGACAATCGCTATTACAATCGAGAAAGCGAGCGCGAGAAAATCGGTGTTCAAAACAATGGAGCTAGAAAACCACGCATCTGGCCATCGGCGACGAATGGCGATGGCACAGAGTTCCCCCGCTGGCTGCATCAACCCGCGAAAGAGTATGAGTGCTATCGGCACCATTGCTATCGGGCGCAAGATACGCACTGCCCACTTTTTCACCGCGCAACTCCTTAGACCCTTTTCTTGTAAGGGCCGCGCTTCAAACTGAAGCACTACCCATCAACCAACTATCGGAAACGTGGGATAAGAAATCCATTGAGTACTGACTGTCTTGCTTAAGTTTTTGCGCGGCAGCGGCGGCAGAGGCCAAAGACCTCGACCAACGGCTGCGTCAGATCAAAGCCATCCGGCAGTTGCCGGGACAACCAATTGAAATCGATAAACTCTCCTTCGATGTCCTGCACCGATTTGCAGCGCGAGCACACCAGGTGGTGATGACGTTTAAGATTGCCGTCCACGCGCAAGGTGGAGGCATGAGGAGTGACCTCTCGCAGCATCCCGCACTCGATGAAAAGCCGCAGGTTGTTGTAGACCGTGGCCAGAGAAATGGATGGAATGCGGCGCCGAACCGTAGCATAAATGTCTTCCGGGGAATAGTGCCCGTGGGCGGCGATGACCGCCTCATAGACCACCTGGCGCTGGTGCGTGACCGCCAAACCGTGCTTCGCGGCCAACTCACGGAACTGTCCATGGGTGAGGCGCATGATTATCGGATGAGAATGATTATAAAACTACCGGGAGCCGTGTCAACCGAAATCTTGGGTCAGGGCTTGGTGCCGGGAGGGGGAGTCGAACCCCCAAGGTACTAAGTACCGGCGGATTTTGAGTCCGCTGCGTCTGCCAGTTCCGCCATCCCGGCTCGGGGGCTTTTATTTTAGCTTATGCAGGAGGTGAACGCTACTTGGCGGCGATGGCGGCGTGGCGAAAGCACTGGATCACGTGATCGTTCACCATGCCGACGGCCTGCATAAATGCGTAGCAGATGGTTGATCCCACGAAGGTGAAGCCGCGCTTCTTCAGGGCTTTGCTCATGGCGTCGGATTGGGCGGTGCGCGCCGGAACTTGACGCCGTGACTTCCACACATTCATGCGCGGCCGCCCGTCCACAAATTGCCAGACGTAACGGTCGAAGCTGCGGTATTCTTCCTGCACGCACAGCAACGCCTGCGCATTCTTCACCGCGGATGCAATCTTCAGCCGGTTGCGCACGATGCCGGGATTCTTCAGCAACTGCGCGACTTTCCGGCGGTCGTAGCCCGCCACCCGCTGCGCATCGAAGCCGTCAAAGGCAGCGCGATAATTTTCCCGCTTGTTGAGAATGGTCTCCCAGCTCAGTCCGGCCTGCGCGCCTTCAAGGATGAGAAACTCGAACAGCTTGCCGTCATCGTGCAGAGGGACGCCCCACTCCTCATCGTGATAGCGAATCATCAGGTCGCTGCGCGCCCAGTCGCAGCGAATGGGTTGGATGGCATCGCGCAATTTGGTCGTGACAGGAGTCGTGGAGGTACCTGGGGCTAAAGAGTCTGTGTGGGAACTTCAGGCGTCCCTCCGGGACGCGCTTCCGTTTCCCACTTTCCCCGGCGCTGAAGCGCCGGGCTATTATCAGACGCCCCTCCGGGGCGGAAATCTCTCGCTTTACCGCAGCGCTGGAAACGGTGCGTGACCCAAAATCAAGCGCAAATGCCAATTACTCCAGCGACTTTGCTGGAAACGCTGCGCCACCCAAAATCCAACGCCGGGCCGCGAGCGCCAATCACTGCTGCAACTACTCCTCTAGCGACTTGGGATCTGATTTGTTTTTGGGCGATTTTTTGTCGAGCAGCGACACCAACTCTTTCGCACAGGCGGGAACTCCGACTTTGTGTTCGACAATGATTTCTTTCGCCGTCAATTTTTTGCCGTAGAGTTTTTCGTTGGCGCTGCCATCGGAGCGCAGAGTAGAGCCTTCGAGGGATATTCCGGCGAACAATCCTTTGTTACGCGAGTAGGAAAGGATCTCGGCATTCATCACGACGTCGGTGGCGCCTTCGGCGGTGCGGCCCTTGGGGCCGGCGGCCGCGGAAGCGTCCGCGCCCAACTTCACCTTGCTAAACAACAAGGAGCGCGCTCCTTTGGGATTCATCACCAGCAAAACGAAATCCGTGGCCTGGCCGCCCAGCTGGAATCCGATGCTGACGCCTTCCAACGCGTAAAGAGCCGGAGGTCCCCAAGGACCGGTGTAGTGCTCGCCGCTGCGGCAAATCATTACGCCCCGGCCGTAGCTGCCGCCCACTCCGAACGCGCCTTTCAGCACCGAAGGTAGAATCACCAGGCACTCGGCCTTATCCAGCAAGTCCTGCGGAATGTCGTCGGGAATATTGAGGATTTCTTTTAACACCTGCCCCGCGTCTTTGACCCGTTCCTCTTCCTTCTCATCATTGGCGAACGCAGCGGGCACCAGCAGGCACAGCGTCAGAAAGCATAAGGCGATTTTTCTTATGTTCATCAGGTCAGTTCCTCCCCGGGGGATTTCCACATTTGTCCGTGTTTACATCTTAAACCGTTCACGGCTTGGAATTGCGGATTTGTGAACTGCGAAGGCGCAATCCGACCACGGGGGCTGAAGCCCACATCTCACGGACGCTGACGCGGCCATCGAAGGGCCGCTCTTCCACGTCACTGCAGGGCTATGTTTCATGTTCCACGGAGCTGCAAAGCTACGTCTTACATCCTGCAGGCTCCAGGAAACGCGGTTGGCGATTTCAGCATCCCAGCGGACGGCGCCGGCTTCGCGAGGTTGCGGAAAAAGTTCCGCCGGATGAGAAGCTAAACCTCAGCGGCTGGAAGCCGCATGGATTCTGCACCGCTTACGGCACGAGTGGAAGCTCGTGCCCTTCCCGATCGGTAGAGAGCCCGCGGTTTTTCCGCAGCCACTTCAAGCCGCGCCCTTTCAAGACAGGTCGCCGTCGAGGGGTCCGAGGCCCAATGTATCCCGGCAGGTTTTCGGCCATGACCAAACGAGTGCTCCTTTTGTAACTTGGCACTCGGCTCCAGACCCTTCTAGAGTCATAATGAGATTAAGGCAGATGGCCAGCCCCGTTCGGCATCCAGCGTGCATCTAATTAACTGGAGTACCCTCTGGCCATGGGTAGGAGTGAAAAAATTGGATGGTTTGGGCATGAAGTACACGCGCTTCCGTTGTGGTGTGGCCGCGGCACTGCTGGCGGCATTGGCTTGCGCGTCGCCGGCTCTGGCCCAGACCGATGCCTACTCCGCCAGCAATGCGTACGTCAGCCCCGCAGCCGCGGATGACGATTCGCAGGCGGGCTCGCTGCTCACCATTCACAAGCGCGTGGATGAAGTCAACGTGCTGTTCATCGCCACCGACAAGCACGGAAAGTTTGTCCGCGACCTCGGTCAAAACGATTTTGCGATTCTCGACGACCACAAGCCGCCGCAATCCATTCTGAACTTCAAGCGCGAGACCGATCTGCCGCTGCATCTCGGCTTGTTGATCGACGTAAGCGGATCGGTGAACAGCCGCTTCGATTTCGAACAGAATGCGGCCATCAGTTTTCTGCAGCACTCGGTGCGCGCGGGTTTCGACCAGGCGTTCGTGGTCGGGTTCAACAACAAGAGCCAGATGCCGCAGGACTATACCGACAACGTGCAACTGCTCTCCGATGGCATTCACCGGCTGCACGATGGCGGAGGGACGGCGCTGTACGATGCCGTCTACCGCGCCTGCAAAGATAAATTCTTGAAGGACCGTCCGGACCATCCGGTGCGCAAGGCGATCGTGATCGTGAGCGACGGCGAGGATAACCAGAGCGAGTACACTCGAGCGCAGGCCATCGAGATGGCGCAGCGCTCGGAAGTGATCATCTACGCGATCTCGACCGACGACAGCGGGCTGATCCTGCGCGGCGACAAAGTTCTCGAACAACTGGCGGAAGCGACCGGCGGCCGTGCCTTTTTTCCTTTCAAAATGAAGGACATCAAGAACTCCTTCGCCGCGATTGAAGACGAACTGCGCAGCCAGTATGTGGTTTCCTACAAGCCCGCCGACTTCGACGCCGACGGCCGCTACCGCTCGATTGAGATCTCCGCGCTGAAAAAAGACCTGCAAGTTCGGGCGCGGAAGGGGTATTTCGCGCCGCAACAGTAGCGAACCAGTTCTCAGTTCTCAGTTCTCAGTTCTCAGTTCTCGGCTTTAGCCGCTGAGGGACCTGTGTGTCCTACCCTGGAACAATGTTTTGAACATATTTCGCAGCGCGGGGGCGGATCGCCCGGCTGAGTACGGGTCTTTACGGCGCGGCTGGAAGCCGCGCCCTTTCAAAGCGAATGCCACGGGAAACGCGCGGAATGGGAGCTTAGGGGTTACAAAAATTGGCCTGTGGACGTCGGCGCGCCGCACGAAGCCCGATCCTTGGAACGGGTGGCCGCCTGACCGTGGGCGGTCCGCGTCGGAACGCTAACCGGCTCACTAGAAGGCCCACGAATGGTTGGCGAAAAAATCGCCATCTCACTCATTGCCCGGGTTTTGACTGTAATGGCCTGTCTCTCACAATCAACTTTGCGTCACCCGCCCAATGGAAAATTTAGGGGCTGCAGGCCTTCCCGCCTCACAAGTTCGTCCACAAAAACCATTTCGGGATAGAATGGCAGAAATCAGCTTATCTCACATGAAGTTGGGGGGAGCAATATGCTCGCGCAAAACTGTGACAGTGAGCCAGCCTCTGGAACTCTTCGACGCATGGATCGTTTGATCCTTGTGCTGGTCGGGACTGGCGTGATTTTTGCTTCCCTTGGTCTCGGCGAAGCCGTCTATCGATTAGCCTTCCTGGATTTTGATGGAGCGACGGATCGCCTTCCCATCGAGATGCTGTTCGGACTGGCGTTCGCCTGGTTGACCACGAAACTGGCCAGAAAAATTTGCCATTACCGAATCGAAACCTCCGCCAGAATCAAGGTGATCCGGGATCGCAACTACAAGATTCGTCACGCCGCGGAAGCCATCATGCCGTTGTCATATCCTAATAATCAGCAGGCAATCCGGGTCATTCGCGAAGAGGTGGATCGAATTGAGTGGGCGTTAACCGGCATGCCCGAGTAAGCGCATGCGGTCGTGGATGGTTGAATCGGCCGGCGCACTCCGCCAGATTGGTTCAGCGCGAATCGCCGGCGTGGAGAACTACATGCCTAGTCGATCGCTGCAGTTCGCTTTCTTAATATTGCTCTTGTTCGCTTCGCCTCTCTTGGCCAGCGGTCCCACCGGCACTATCACCGGCACAATCACGGACCCCTCCGGCGCCGTTGTCTCCAAGGCGCGGGTCATGGTGCGCAACGAGGAAACCAACGCCACCCGCGACGCGGAGACCAACGAAGACGGTGACTACACCGTCGCGCTGCTGCCTCCGGGCCGCTATCACGTCACCGCCGAGAGCGCCAGCTTCCGCCGCAGCGTCTTTCACGGCGTCCGCGTGGATGTGGACCAGACGGTGCGTATCGATTTCTCGCTTCGGGTTGGCGCTGCGAGCGAGGAGGTGCGGGTCAGCGGTACTCCTCCCATCGTGCAGACCGATACCTCTGCCCTCGGCCAGGTCGTGAATGATCGGCTGGTCCAGAACCTGCCGCTCAACCTGCGCAACTTCCTGAACTTTGCTCTGCTGGTGCCGGGCAGTCAATTGCCGGCGGAAGGCTCGCAAAACTCGACCCAGGGCGGCTCCCTCAGCGTCAACGGCGCCCGCGAGCAATCCAACAACTTCCTGCTCGACGGAGTGGACAACAACGATCCCTACATCAACCAGTATGTCGCGCTCCCTTCCATCGACGCCATTGAGGAATTCAAGGTCCAGTCCAGCGATTACTCGGCCGAGTATGGCCACGCAGGCGGCGCCCAGATCAACGTCATTTTGAAGAGCGGCACCAACCAGTTTCACGGCACCCTCTTCGAATACTTCCGCAACCGGTGGATGGACGCCAAGAATTACTTCGACCTTCCCGGCTGCACCCCCGACTCGGTGCCGGGCACATGCGGCTCCATCCCGCGTTTTGATCGCAACCAGTTCGGTGGAACTCTGGGTGGTCCCCTGCGCAAGGACAAAACATTTTTCTTTGTGTCTTATGAGGGACTACGTCGGCGCCAGGCGAACACACGAGAAGCTACCGTGCCTACGTCGGGACAGTGGCAAGCTGCCGCTGGCTTGGCGGACGAACTGTTTGGGTGCCCCTTCAACCCCTCGTGTCAGGTGGGCCAGAATGTGTTCAATCTCTACCCTGCCGCCAACGTCGGCTCGAATTTGGCGAACTCGGATGTCTTCCAATCTGCCCCCGTCATTCGCGAGTCGCAAAGCCTGGGTTCCATCAAGGTGGACGAGCACGCTAGCCCCGCCGATACCGTGTCGCTCCATTACTCCTTCCTGAAAGACAACATCTTCAATCCCTTCGATTTGGTCAATGCCTTCACTTCATTACCCGGCTATGGCAGCTTCACCGCCAACCACGGCCAGAATGCCGGACTCGAATGGACCCGTGTGTTTCGCTCGAGCATAGTCAACGAATTCCGCCTGGGCTTCATTCGCATGGGAGCCAACGTGCTGCAGCAGAATCATGGCGACGACATCGGAGCACAGTTGGGCTTTCCTGACGTCCTGACCAACCCGGTCGATCTGGGGGCTCCCAACATCAACCTGATCAGCTTCGACGGCATTGGCGAGCCCGTCAACTATCCGCAAGACCGCACCGACACCACGCTCCAGCTTTCCGACAATGTGGCCTGGACGGTTGGCCGCAACCAGTTCAAGATCGGAGCGGACTTCCGCCACGTCCGCATCGACGACTACCTCGACTTCCTGGCGCGCGGCGACTGGTTCTTCCTGGGACAGACCGCAGCCGGCATCCTCGGCGCTTTCGGCGATCCCGCGCCCTGCACCGGGGCTCCCCCCGATGATCCTTTGACCTGTTCTCTGGCACAGTTGCTTGCCGGCGTCCCGGACTACGCTCTCGCGGTGAGCGGCAACACCTACAACAGCCTGCGCAGCCACGGCGTCAGTGCCTACGTTCAGGACGACATCCACGTCATCCCGCGCTTTTTGCTCAACGTCGGCTTGCGTTATGAATTCAACAGCCCGCCGGTCGAGGCGCTGAATCGCTTCAGCGTTCCCGACCTTGTTCCTTCCGCTACGCCCCAGTTCACGGTGGCCGGGACCAATGGAATCCCACGCGCTACCTACAAACCCACTTACCGGGATATTGCCCCGCGCATTGGATTCGCGTGGCGGCCACTGAAGTCAGAGCGCTGGGTGGTTCGCGCCGCCTACGGTATCTTCTACGACGTCTCCATCGCCAACATCAACATCCTTCCCCGCATCAATCCGCCCTTCTACAATCTGGCCGCGTATTTCCAGACTCCCACTTGTCCCGGTGGATTGTGTACGGTTCAGGACATTCTTAGCCAGACCGGCCAACAGTCGGGCGTGGTCCAGGGCAACATGATCTCTCCCAACTTTCGCGACGGATACGTGCAGCAGTGGAACACCGACTTGCAGTATGAAGTCGGAGCCAATTGGATGATCGATCTGGCGTACGTTGGTTCCAAGGGCACGCACCTGGCGAACGTGATCGATCAGAATCAGACGAACCCGTTGACCGGCGCGCCCTACCCCCAGTTTTCCTCCGTCCTGTTCGTGGAATCGAACGCCGCCAGTTCCTATAACTCCCTGCAGTTCCGCTCGGAGAGACGCGTTGCCCACGGGTTGGCCTTCCTGGCTGCGTACACGTTCTCCAAATCGATCGACGACATTTCCTCGATCTTCGGGGGAAGCGTAGGCTCGGGCCTGCCGCAAGACTCGCAAAATCTCAAGGGCGACCGCGGCCTCTCCGACTTCAACACGGCACAGCGATTGTCCTTGAGCTTCCTCTACGACTTGCCGTTCCGCCGCATGTGGGCCCAAGGTCCGGACTGGAGCCGGAAACTCCTCGGCGGCTGGCAGGCGGGAGGAATCCTCACGGCACAGACTGGACCTCCCTTTACCGTTGTTCTGCCGGGTTCGCCGGCCGCGTCCGCCGCGGCTTTCGGCAATCCGGAGAGGCCTGACCTTGTCGGAGACCCCAACAAGCCCGGACCTGTAGCCGCAAACCCGACTTGCGTGGCTCCGACTGAGGTGAGGACACCACAGAACTGGTACAACCAGTGTGCCTTCGCCGAACCGGCAGCGGAGCCTTTTGGCCCCGCGTTCGGCACGGAAGGCCGCAACATTCTCACCGGCCCCGGCTATACCGATCTGGATTTTTCCTTATCCAAGAGCATCCCGCTGCGCGCGGAAACCCATCGCTTGCAACTTCGCGGCGAGTTCTTCAATCTGCTGAACCATCCGAACTTCGACATTCCGAATCATACGTTTGACGCGCCAAATTTTGGCGCCACGCTCTCTGAAAATGCCTATGGTTATAAACCGCCGCGGCAGATTCAGTTGAGCGCCAAATACATCTTCTGATCTCCAGCTTTTCGCGATCGCCACCTGCATCATGTTGATGCTCCGCTGCAAATCTGTTCGCAACCGAAATGCATGATTGCCGGGCGCGTCCGTCTCTGGTGATCAGGATCACGGCAAAACAACTCGCCAGCGCGGAGAATCTAAAGTGCGGGAGTGTTCCCTGCCAGGTTGCTCTCAAACCCGTAGCCGTCGTCCGGTCAGGGCCCACTTCCGGGGAGGCGAATATGCGAGGACTGATGTGGAGAATGATCGTTGGGGCCCTGGTGGTTGCATTGTCCCCGTGCGCTTTGGGCGCCAGTGAACCCGAGCAGGCCGCCCGCGATATGAAGTCGATGACCGTCGCCGACCTGGAGAAGGCCGGGGACGCATGCCGTGAGCAGAAAGACTACGAGCAAGCCATCCGCTACTTTCATGAGGCCCTGCGCCGCGACAAGAAAAACGCCGTGCTCTACAACAAACTGGGCATGGCCGAGTTGACGGGCGGCGATCGCCACAGCGCCCGTGCCGATTTCGAGAAGGCCACGAAACTGGACAAACAGTACGCCGACGCAGTTAACAACCTGGGCGCCGTCTACTTCATCGAGAACAACTTCGGCCAGGCAGCCAAGTATTTCAGGAAGGCCGTGGCGCGGGACGAAACCCGTGCGCCCTTCCACGTCAACCTGGGCGCGGCCTGGATCGGTCAGAAGAAACTGGATCTGGCGATAAAGGAATACGCGCGTGCTTTGGAACTGGATCCGGAAGTGCTGCAACGCAACGCCCGGGCAGGGATGACCGCGCAGGTCTCCAGTCCCGAGGAGCGGGCGAACTTCTACTATCTTCTCGCCAAAGTCCAGGCCAGGCGCGGCGATGTGCCGGAATGCCTCGCCTGCTTGAAGAAAGCCAAAGACAACGGTTACCCCAATCTTGACAAGGTCTACAAAGAGGAGGAATTCAGCCGGCTGTGGAACGACGCGCGACTGGCGGAGATTGTGCCGCCGCCGGCAGCCAAGTAGCTCATCGACCAAACCAAACAGCGAGCCATCGATATGCAGGATTTACCGGACGCCCTCAACTGTTTTTCAACCCGCACTAATAGCCTCTTGCGGGATACCTGGAAGTTCACTCTCTCGCTCAACAACATCATTACCTACAGCCCGGTGGCCTGGAACCACAAAGGCCTCGACGCTATTCCGTTCTCGCAGGCGATGTTGCGGCTCGATGATGAGTTGCAGACTTTGTCGAGAAGCATCACCGACACTCAGGACAATCTGGCCTTGCCCGCACTCGAGCGCCTGTACCAGAAAGTTGAGCCCGCTTTCCGCGTCGTATTCGGCGACGGGAAACGTGAATTCCATCTGGCCGCGGATGCCATCAGCCTCTATCTCGAACAGCAGCAGGTCCTGATCTTCACCTACACCGGAAAAACTCCGCTGTGCGTGCGCTCGTCTTATCAGGATATCTTTCTCCGGCAGCTGACCAGCCATGTCCTGGTAAAGCATCCCTTTCTCTCCAAAGAGTCGCTCGATCGCGCTGGCGCCGAGTTGAAGGAATATGCGCGAGACTTTCTCCGGTCGTTGCAGCGCATCTACCACACGGATGTCGAATCGATCTTCACCCATTATCAGGCCCTGCTGGTCGAGCTACACAAAGCACTCTCGCAGCATCCCATTCGCGTGCCCACCTACGCCGGTGTTCCGCTCCGCCGAATTGCCCGCACTGATGCCGGCGTGGTCTCCGATTTCGTCGGCGGCATGCGCGAGATGCCCGACCTCGACGAGTCGCAGCGAGAGCAGGTCTTAACCCTGCGCGACGCCGACGGAAGCGCCGAAACTGACCTGTACAAAAGACTGGCTGCGTCGCCGGACTGGGCCGCCGAACTCCCTCATGTGGTCGCCTTTATGCACCAGCGCAACCAGGACCCGCTTACCCGCTACGAAGTTTTTGAAGCCGGAGCCCAGGGGGAACTCGAGCCGATCGAGATTGGCGAAGCCAAGAGCGATCAGGTCATCGATCAGGAGAAAAACGTGGCTCGCCTCCGCACGCTGCTCACCGCGTTCGTCAAGGGTGGGCACATGCCTTTCACCCTGCTCGAAGGCGAGGGTGGAGTGGGCAAAACTCTCTCGCTGCAGGCACTCGTTCGCGAGATCGATGGCTTGAAGCTCGTTCTCATCTCTTCGGACCATCTTGGTCAGATCCGCGAGTACGCCCAGCGCATGGCCGAAGAACCCTGCCGCACTGTGCTCTACATTGACGACATGACCTTCGACCCCCGTCACTTCGAGAGTTTCAAGATCGGGACCCAAGGCATGAAGCGCTTCTATGACAATGTCACGGTGATAGCCTCGGCCAATCCCTCGTCCTTGCAGCATCTCCCGCCGGAAGTGCTGCGGCGCTGGCCCATCCGCATCAAGTATGGACGACCGAACCTGGCCAACGGCGCCACCCTGCGCCGGGTGCTCAAGGCCAACTGCGACCGTGTCGGAATGGACTATGCCCCCAGCCTCGCCACCGCATTCCGCAAACAACAGGGAAGCGCACTCAAGTCCATGCCGCCCTCCGCCGTCTACGATTTCCTGCGGGAGGTAAAACTGACGCGAGGACTATAGTCACGGTTTGACAGCCCTTCCGCGCCACACGAGTTCCAGTGGTTGCGGAAAAACCCTGGTTTTGCGTGGAGCAGCGCTTCCAGCGCTGCGTTAAGGGTTCTGTTTTGACAGCCGGCTTTAGCCGCTGAGGTACGTTTATAGATTTTTTCCGCAGCCTCTTCCACTCGTGCCGTAACCCGTCCAAAATCAAAGCAGCTTCGAGCCGCTGAGGTTTTACCTCCTGCTCCCGAGGTCCTTTTTCCCCAGTTTCAGCCGTGCCCTTTTCCCGAGCCAATGAACACACCGGCTTCAGCGTCCCGGCCACGCCGCTGCCCGCAAATCCTTGTGAACAAAATATAGTTTCCTTATTCAACCTTTACGGGTTTTCGTTCCCAATGGTTAGTTCGGAGGATTCCAGGCAACGTTTCCGCACAAGTCCGAAAAACGCGTAAGGACGGTGACTAAGGAGGAATATATGAAGCTGGTTCGGTTCGAAGATACCACCGGGAGGGAAACTTTCGTCAACGTGGACCGTGTGAACTTCGTCAGCGATTACGGAAGCGGAACCACCGAAATCAACTTTGGCGTTAAGGATGCAAATGTCTATGTCGCGCTGGAGGTCTCAGCTGTTGCTTCAATGCTGCTGAAGGCTGGGGGAACTTAGCTTGAAAACTTTGTCTCTTCCGCTATGTTCTTTACCGCTCAGAACATCTTCAACTCCTTGGCGATCTGCCGTATGTTTTCGTATTCCTGGTCGTTGGCCACGACAAATTTCTCGGCGCGGAGAATCTTCAGCACCCGATCGTCCTTGCCTTCCTTCAGGGCAAGCAGGGCGCGGGCAAATCGTTCCCGCTCCGCTTCCGGCACATCCTTGCGGGCCACGTACACGTAGCTCACAAATGGTCTCGAGGTGTAGAAGATCCGGACTTTCTTCCCGTCCAGCTTCCCCTCGCGGATCATGGAGTCATAAATCGTTTCGTCCAGCGCTCCAGCGTCCACCACTCCGCTTTCCACCAGCGCCGCCGTCGCCACATGGCTGCCGCTGTAGCGCAGCTGAAGATCGCTCTCCGGATTGATTCCTGCCTCCATCAGCGCCCGATACCCGATCAGGCGAGTGCTGGCCGCGTTGACATCGCCAAATGCGAACCGCTTCCCTTTCAGGTCGCGGAGGCCATAAATCGGCGAGCCCGCCCCGGTGATGAAGACCGAGTGATATTGCAGATCCGTACTGCGCCTCACCAGCGGGATGACTCCGTACTTCGCGTGGGCGCGGACATACATCAGCGCACCCAGGCACGCGAAATCGTAGGCCCCGTCTTCCAGGTGGGTAACCGTCTCATCGTAGAAGTCGGGGGCCGCTACGTTAACCGGCCGCCCCATCGCCTTGGTGAGATAGGCCCGCAGCGGCTCCCTTTCTTCCCGTGTCAATCCGTCGTACACCAACGCCACCGCGATCGGCCGGTCTTGGCCGTAAAGCCCTACGCTGATCACAACACTGATGGCCAAAACACCGATTGCCTTGACCATGATTTCCGGCAGAGCCGCGGTCCCCAGTCGCAAAAGTATCGTGCGTCTTGCTCGGAACGCCATATTTCAACACTCCAATTTGTCGCCCCCGGGTTTTCACGGTCGCGATTCGGCCGCCCGTGCCGGATAGGGTCCCTCAAATTTTCCATCGGCAAAAAACGTTTGCAGCCACACCTTCCGCGTGGTTACTTTTGTCCCGTAGGAATGGATTACTGGCAAATTAGGGCCATCTCACCACCGATCCCGCGCTCAACTCCCCCGTCGCCTAAGGTGTAAAATATTCAAGTAAGTCGCACTGTTTGAGACTCCTAGCTTGAACGCTTGAAAGGAACCCCCCATGGCAATCGCCGAAGCCCCCGTCCGGCCACGTACGGCCTCGCATCAAGGCCCGTTCATCAACGAGCCCTTCTTTGATTTCCGCCACGAAGACAACGCCCGCAAAATGCGCGCCGCCATCGAGCGCGTCCGCGGACAACTCGGCCGCGAGTATGACCTCATCATCGGCGGCAAGCGCGCCAAAACCGCCGACAAGATCAAGTCCCTGAATCCCGCGAAGCCCTCGCAAGTCGTCGGCATCCACCAGAAGGCGAACAAAGAACACGTCGAGCCAGCGATGACCGCCGCTCTGAAAGCCTTCGAATCCTGGAAGAACACTCCCGTCGAAGAGCGCGCCAGCCTCCTGTTCCGCGTCGCCGACCTGCTGCGCGAGTGCAAAATGGACTACATCGCCTGGCTCGTCTTCGAAGTCAGCAAGAACTGGGGTGAGGCCGACGCCGACATCTCCGAGACCATCGACTTCTGCGAGTTCTACGCCCGCGAAGCCCTGCGCTTCGCCAAAACCGAAACTCCAGTGCAGCTCCCCGGCGAGCGCGATGCCCTCACCTACATTCCGCTCGGTGTAGGCGCGGTCATTCCTCCGTGGAATTTCCCCTGCGCCATCATGGCCGGCATGACCCTCGCTTCGATCGTCAGCGGCAACACCGTCATCCTCAAGCCTTCCAGCGATTCCCCCACCATCGCCGCCAAATTCATCGAACTGCTTGAAGAAGCTGGCATGCCCGAAGGCGTGGTGAACTTCTGCCCCGGCGCCGGAGCCAGCTTCGGCGATGCCGTCGTCGCGCATCCCAAGACGCGTTACATCGCCTTCACCGGCTCCCGCGAAGTCGGCCTGCACATCAACAAGACTGCCGCCACGCAAGCTCCCGGCCAGGTCTGGATCAAGCGCACCGTCCTCGAAATGGGTGGCAAAGACGCGATCATCGTCGACGCCGACGCCGACATCGACTCCGCCGTCGAAGGCGTCGCCCAAGCGGCTTTTGGGTTTCAAGGACAAAAATGCTCGGCCTGCTCCCGCGCCATCGTGGACGAGCGCGTCTACGACAAGTTCCTCGAACAGCTCAAAGCCCGCGTAGAAAAAATCACGGTAGGCGATCCCGCCGAAAATGCCAACATGGGCGCCGTCATCAACGAAGGCTCGATGAAGACCATCCTCGAATACATCGAGCAAGGGAAAAAAGACGGACGCATCCTCACCGGCGGCGAGCGCGCCACCGAAGCCGGAGAAGGCTACTTCATCCGTCCCACCGTGATCGCCGACATTCCCGCCAAATCAAAACTCGAGCAGGAAGAAATCTTCGGCCCCGTGCTCGCGGTCATCAAAGCCCACGGCTTCGACCACGCCCTCGAAATCGCCAACGACACCGAGTTCGGACTCACCGGCGCCATCTACACCAAGTCGCGCGACAAGATCGACCGGGCCAAACGCGACTTCCACGTCGGCAACTTATACATCAACCGCAAATGTACTGGAGCGATGGTCGGAGCCCACCCCTTCGGCGGCTTCAACATGTCTGGAACAGATTCCAAATCCGGCGGCCCAGATTATCTGTATTTGTTCACGCAAGCGAAGTCGGTAGCGGAGAAAATCGGCTAAGAAGACTTATCGTTGTCATCCTGAGCATAGCGAGCGATCTTGGTTCTTGCCTGCGCCACCAGTATTGCAGCCACGGGCAAAGACCAAGATCCCTCGCTTTGCTCGGGATGACAAGCAGTGGGTTGAGGGCAAGTAGTGTATTGATCGCAAGCAGTGTATTAGTGTGCAGGGTGTTGGAAAACAAAAAGAGGCCGCCCGGTTGGGCGGCCTCTTTCACATCAGAACCCCTAAGGCATCACTCCCGCGGGCGCCTGTGGCGCCGGACCCTGTGTAGTCGCCGCCGCCGCCTCATTCAAAATCCGGTGATGGATCGTGAACAGCGCCAGCTCCAGCCGGTCCGACACTCCAATCTTGTCATACACGTTTCGCAGATAGTTCTTGATTACCTGCTCGGTCGTCCCCAGCTGCGTGGCGATCTCTTTATTCTTATAGCCCTGCACGATCAGCGCCACGATGCGCAGCTCTTTCGCCGTGAGTCGGTCGCGCACCCGCAGCCCGACCATATCGTTTTCGGTCAGCTCGCTCGGCACCGCGACATCCTGCACCCAGGTCTCCCCGCGCGCCACCTTGCGCACGCAGTCCACCAGCGCCGCACTGGTCACGTTGCGATAGACCACGCCATGCGCCCCATTCGCCATGTGCCGCTGCGCGCTTTCGCCGGTATCGGCCAGAATCACCACCCGCGTCTTGGCCCGCACCGCGGCCTGCCCGATGGCGGCGAAATCGTTGTGAAAGCCCGCGGCCACCACCAGCACCGCGGCGCGAAACTTGTCCAGAGCCATGAACATCTGCTCCGGTGTCTGGGCCTGCGCCACGATGCGCATCTCGTCTTCCACCGCCAGCACTTTGGCGATGCCGGCGCGGAAAATAGCCTGGTTATCGGCCAGAATCAGTTTGAGCATGTTATCGGCACTCCAAGAATTCCATAACAATCCACCCTGCAAAAGCTTGCAATTGATGATTGTCGATTGCTGATTGTTGATTGAAAAACCGAGGCCATAAGTTCTTGATCAACAATCATCAATTTACCTACGGGTTCCTTACAAACTCATACGAGTCGATCACGCAGGCCACACCTTTGCCCTCTGCGCTGGCTCCGGTCGGATCGGTGCGCACCACGCGCCCTTTGCACTGAATGGTGACGTTCTCCTGCCCTCCCGTAACATCCGGCGGCAGTGTGATCTCAAACTCCACCGGCGAACCAATCTCCATCGACGCGTCGGCGCGAATGTACACTCCCGCCGCGCTCAGATTTCCGGTAAGCCCTTTGGTATCTCCGCTGGTATTCTCTTTGTGGATCTTGATCGGCAATTCCAGCGGGAATCTTTTCCCGGTCCGTGCTTCTTCGGACACAGTGCCTCCTCTTTCATGGCTTGGTCCTTCTCTGTTTGCGAACGGGGCCAACACCATCAAAATACGCTCCTGGCAGGCGGATCGCCCACTTTGTTGCTCAGGGGCGGTTATATCACGAACGTCACCGCGATAAAAGCCTGATTACGAGTTAGTTAAGGGTAGAACCTAGATTCCCCCCTGGCGGAGCCCACATGTTAGTGTGGGTCGGACACTCCTGTCCGACGCCTTGGACCTTGGTTTTGGAGTTGACCTTGCAGAGCTACTTTGATTTCTAAGGGATGTCATTCCGAACCGGGCCGAAAGCCCGGTGAGGAAGCTGCTCGTCCCCGGCAGGCCCCACAGTTTTGATGTAAGCTTTTCCTCGGAGAGCCACGTCATGCCGGCTTCATTCTCTTCGTACCCGCGCCAATTCCTTCTAGCAACCATTCTTCTGCTGCTCTCAACCGCAACCCTGCCAGCCCAGCAGCCGCCAGCCCAGAACCCGGCCAATCCAAATCCCGGCACCAGGCTCGCCCCCGGCAAAGCCACAGAAAAAACGCCCATCAAGCCCGACGAATCCGCCTCCGCTTCGGCCGCGCTCCTCCAGCTCAACAACGCCCTCGAAGGCCTCGCTGCCAAAGTCTCTCCCGCCGTCGTCCAGATTCTGGTCACCGGCTACGGCCCGCTCCACGAAGAAAGCCGCTCCCAGACCGCCGCCCTCATCGTGCGCCAGCATGCCGTCGGCTCCGGCGTCATCGTCGATTCCAACGGCTACATCATGACCAACGCCCACGTCGTCGAAGGCGCACAGCGCATCCGCGTGGCCTTGCCCCTGCCCAGCGAATCCGGCCGCTCCGTCGCCGAAGGCAAACGCCGCATCTTCGAAGCCCGCCTCATCGGTCTCCACAAAGAAACCGATCTCGCCCTGCTCAAGATCGATCAAAAGGATCTCCCCACGCTTCTGCTCTCCCAGCAGCGTCCGCGCGTCGGCCAACTCGTCATCGCCATCGGCAGTCCCGAAGGCCTGCAGAATTCCGTCACCCACGGCGTAGTCAGCGCCGTCTCCCGCCAGGCCGATCCCGACAAGCCCATGACCTACATCCAAACCGACGCTCCCATCAATCCCGGCAACAGCGGCGGCCCGCTCGTCGACATGAACGGCTCCGTCGTCGGCATCAACACGTTCATTCTTTCCCAGGGCGGCGGCAGCGAGGGACTGGGCTTCGCCATCCCCGCCCGCATCGTCGATTTCGTCTACCACAGCCTGCGCAAGTACGGCCACGTCCACCGGGTCGAGATCGGTGCATCGGCCCAGGAAATCACGCCCACCTTGGCCGATGGGCTCCAGCTCGCCCAGCACTGGGGAGTCATCGTCGCCGACGTGAAGCCTGACGGCCCCGCCGCCGCCGCCGGCCTCCAGATTCAGGACATCATCCTCACCGCCGATGACCGCCGCATCGAAACTCTTCCCCAACTTTCTTCCGCGCTCTATCTTCATCGTCTCGATGAAGTCTTGAAGCTCGAAATCCTGCGTGGCGAGCAGAAGAAGACTCTCTACATTCCGGCCATCGAACATCGCGATCAGATGGATCAACTCTTCGACGCTGCCGATCCCGAAAAAAATCTCGTCCCGCGCCTCGGCGTTCTGGCCATCGATATCACCGGCGACCTGCGCAGTCAGATCGGCTCGCTGCGCATTCCTTCTGGCGTTATCGTGCTCGGCCGCGCTGCCGACCTCATCATGCCCGACACCGGGCTCCAAACCGGCGACGTAATCCACGCCCTGAACACCACGCCCATCCCCGATCTGGCCACCCTCCGCGCCGCCGTCCTTACCCTGAAAACCGGCGACCCGGTAGTAATCCAGGTGGAACGCTCCGACGGCCTCACGTATCTGAGTTTCGAAATGGAGTAACCGAATGGGGCTGTTCTAAATCCCTGCCGTCAATAAAATCTGGCTTGATTGCAAGAAAAGTGTAACGTCCAGGCCGCTCCGCGCACTATTCATAGTGAAGCGTTACTTTCCTTGGGTCTTGCGGCAGAAGGCAGCTATTTCACAGTCAAGCTCAGATTCCTGTTTTTCTTTTTTGCTCTTGCCGCAAGTAATCCGGGACTTGCATCACCCGTAGATCCCAGGGGCAGAAAACGTTGGGACGCGCAGCGTCGGTTTTCTTTCGCTCAGCGCCTCATCCCTAACTCAGGAGGCAAATTGAAAATGAGACCCGTCATGCCGTTTACCTTGTTCTCAATCGCTCTCTTTATTCTGAACCTGGCCGGGCCCGCGTCGAGTGCCGCACAGACCTCTTCCCAGCCAGCCGACCCCACCGAGAGCCTGATCCGGCAATCCACCTTCATTTTCCTCGGAACGGTCGTCAACCTGAACGCCTCCACCATGTCAGAGGTTCCGGCCAACGAATCCACCGCTGTCGTTCGCGTCGACGAAATTATTGAAGCGCCGGGCACGCCCTCAGGCTTGCTGCGCCAGGAAATCACCGTTCAACTCTCCCAGCCGGGCTCTCTTAAAGCGGGAGATCAAGCTACCTTCTTCACCAGGGGATGGCTGCTGGGAAACAGCATGGCTGTCATCGAGATCGGTCATGCCGTGGGCGCGAGCGTGCAGCAAACCGGCGGCCAGGCACAAGCCACCCGCCAGAAAATGGCAGACGAGGCGCTGCAAGCCGAAATCGCAGGCGCGGAATCGATCGTCGCCGGCACCGTGGCCAGCGTCCGCCCTTCCCACGTTCCCCACATCGGCTCCGAGCATGATCCCGACTGGTACGAAGCCGAGCTGACTATCTCATCTGTCGTGAAGGGACACCTGCCGGGCCACACCGTAACCGTATTGTTCCCCCACAGCGAAGATCCCATGTGGCAGGGCGCCCCCAAATTCAAGGAGGGACAGCAGGGTATTTGGCTCCTCCACCGCAATCAGATGAGTTTGCCCGGCATCAAGGACCAATACACCGTTCTCAACCCGCTGGACTTTCAGACTATGGAGAATTTGGAACGCATCCGCAAACTACTCAAGAGCCAGGGCTAAGTCGATCTCAGGGCAGACGAGAAGTCCCTTTCCGCTCCCGTGAGGAGGAAATTATGAATCACGCACATCAACTTCGCCTTCTGAGCATCCCGCCACTTCTCTTGCTTTTGGCAGGCCTCGGCTGCGGTCCGAAAGTCAAGCTGGTCGACACTATACCCGCGTTTTACAGCTACGAATCCCGTGGCGATATGGAGCCAAACGTTGCTGTCAACCCCGCCGACCCGCGGCACATCGTGTTAACCGCCTTTACGCCTTGCCCTCCGTTCATCTCCACCGCCAACGCGCCAATTTACTTTTCCAAAGATGGCGGCGACACTTGGCATCTCAACTGCATCGTGCCGGGAAACAGTCCCTTCTCCGGCACGGGTGATATCACACCCCGCTTCTCTGAGAGCGGAGTCCTTTATGTCGGAGATCTAAAAGGAGGCGCTGGGCTGACCCTCAACATTCTCCGCACCAGCAACTTTGCCGCACCTGCTCCTATGACGCTGCTCGTAACCCGAAACCCGGAAGACCAGCCCTATACCCAGGCCAGAGCCGACGCCGGAACCGACCGCGTTTACATCGGCAACAACAACATCGCCGATGACTCGCCTGCCCTTTTTGGCACTGGTACCGGGCAAACCTCCTCGGTGGACTGGTCTCTGAATGCCGCTACGCTGCCCGCTCCCGCGGGTTTCGGAACCAACGTTCTGGAGGCGCGAACCACTTGTGGTCAGGACCTGCCCTCGGTGCGCCCGGCGATTCATAAGAGCGGGGTCGTTTACATTGCGTTTCTGCGCAATGAGCCTGCATCTCCATGTTTTTTCTCCGGCAGTAACATAGCGGATGTGGTCGTGGTTCGCGACGACAGCTGGGGATCAAGTGGCTTCACTGCCATCACCGACCCGGGCGACGGCAAGAATGGCGTCCGCGTCGCCACTGGTCTCGCTATGACTTGGATGGGAGATCTGGGACAAGAACGTGTGGGCAGTCAACTCTCCATCGCTGTCGACCCCCGCGACAGTCAGATCGTTTATGTGGCTTGGGGCGATGGGCTGAACCCGGCCAATTTCACCCTCCATGTGCGCAACTCCACCGACGGCGGCAAGACCTGGGGCACTACCGACCTGAAAACTATCGCCTCCGCAACCAACCCCGCCTTAGCGATCAACGAAAAAGGCACGGTCGGCCTCCTTTACCAGAAATTGGTCAACCCCGGCACCTGTGTCGGCGGAGGCCCAGGCGTGCCCTGTTGGGAGACGCATTTCGAGATGGGCAGAAGAACCGACTGGCGCGACCTCCGTCACCCCCTCGCCAATGTGCCCGACAATGCTGGCTTCTTCCCACTCGGCGATTATGACCATGTGTTGGCGGTTGGAGAGAAATTCTACGGAGCTTTCTCGGCTAACAATTACCCGGACCGCGCGAACTTCTACCACGACGTCAAGTTCCACCGTTATGTCGATTGGGGCACGCACCAGCTTTTCGGCGACCCCGCCCATACCGTCGTCGTCGCACCCTCGGTTGATCCGTTCTTTTTCACCGTCGAGGAGTAAGCATTGCCACCGGTCTTCTTCGCGTCCTTTGCGGCTTTTCTCTGCGATCTTCGCGGTTAAAAGCTTTTTGGCGTTTGTCTCAGTCGGCGCCGGCCCCTGCAGCCGATGCGGAAGGAGAGGAAGTCGTGACCATGGAGTTCACTTTTCCCCAGTCCCGCAGCCCATTTTCAATCACCGTCCCCACTCCCGCCCCCACAGCCTCCAACACCGTCAACTCCTCCCGGCGAAACCCATCCGCCCCAGCCCGGTAAAGCGCCAATACCGCAACCACACCCGAACTCCCCAATAGCGGCACCGCCAGCGCCGACCGCAGCGTGCTGAACCGGCTCGGATCATTCAAATACCCCGGCTCCACCGACGGATTCCCATTCATTATCGCCTTGCTGTTTTGCGCCACCCAGCCCGACAGTCCTTCCCCAACAGGAATCTTCAACGAAGAGAACAACCGAAAATTATCCCCGCTCACCAACTCCGGAACCAGCACCTTATTTCTCAGAACGTACACCGCCATCGCATCGTGCGGTACCAGCCGCTTCACCCGCACTGCCAGCAGCGCCAGCGTATCTTCCGCACTCAACGCCGCGCCCAGCTTCGTCCCAAACTCCGAGAGTTCCTGCGCTTCTTGCTGAGCTGCCGCCATGCCGTCGATCGAATCCCGGCCCGGCCGCAACTCTTCCGCATGAGCTTTCTCCGATTCCGCAAACCCCGCATCCGGAGCCAGTCCCCGCTCCACCTTGATATCCGTCGACAACTTCGGCGGAGCCTGATAAGGCTCCTCGGTGGCAAGTTTCTCCAGCTCCACATACCGCCGCTGCAGTATCTCCACCACCCGCGGATCGAAACTGATCCCAGCTTCCGAAGCCACCTTTGCCATGGCTTCATCCAAGGGCAAGGCCTTCCGGTATTGCCGGTCGGAAGCCAGCGCGTCCAGGCAATCCACCACCGTCAGAATGCGCGCCCCAATCGGAATCTCCTCGCCCTTCAACCCATTCGGATACCCGCTCCCGTCCCATTTCTCGTGATGCGCCCGCACAATCGGAACCACGGGATAGGGGAAGTGAACCTGTTCCAAAATCTCCGCTCCCACAATGGGATGGATTTTCATCTTCTCGAATTCTTCCGGCGTAAGTTTCCCGGGTTTCGAAATAATATGTTCCGGCACCGCCAGCTTGCCAATGTCGTGCAGCACCGAAGCCGCTCGCAGCGCTTCGGTTTCGTCCTCGGTCAAACCCAGTTCCCCCGCCAATTCCATCGCGTAAATCCGCACCCGCTGCAGGTGCTCTCCGGTGGTCTGATCCTTGGCCTCAATTGCCAGCGCCAGCGCTTCGATCGTTCGCAAATGAAGACTGGAGACTTTCTCCGCATGCAACTTTTCCGCCTCCAGTTTGCCCAGGTAAAGACGGTACGAGCGGTACATCAGGTAAACCGGCGGCAGCACCAGCAGCGAACCCTGCCATCCGAAGTGCCGGTTGAACAAGCTGACTAACCCGGCTACGGCCGCCCCCACCAGGTAGTAAGGGAAGGTCCATAGGTAGATGCCGGTCCAAACGTTCCGGACGGGCTTGTCTTCGGTTAGCCCGATGATGATCGACATCGCGGCGGTATTACTGGCGAACTGCATGATCGCCGCCGCCAGAAGGCCCAACGGGATGGAGCCATGAAAAACGTGGACTGAGAGTTTGTAAGCCGCGTACGCTGCCGCGCCGCATACTGTGACCTGCGACAAATTGAACAGTAGCTGTACCGGCTTTGGCTGCCGCGCCGGCCTCCAATAGAACTGGGCCAGCGTTTTTGCCAGCCCGATGAACAGCGTCTCCGGCAAGCCCAGCTCCAGAATGCAGAGCAGCGTCAGCAGGAAATTCATCGACATCGTTCCTTCGACGCCGGGCATGCTTACTTTCAGGGATGAGGCCAGCACCGCCGCGCTCAGGTAGATGACGAACTTCACCGCATCCGTGGACTGCCAGTGGAGGAGCGCGAAGCCGAAGCAGGCCAATCCCGCCACCGCCATCCCGGCGATATAAGCGCGCGCCCCAATTTGCCGTCCCCAGGACATACGGGTGTCCCATAGATTTTTGCCGATGCACGGGCCAATGTCCCCCCAAAAGTGCCTCTCCATGGTTACCATCGTGTTCGCCTTGAAAGGGCGCGGCTTCCAGCCGCGCCGCAAACGAACCAAGTGGGTGGAGCAGGCCTTCCAGTCCTGCGTTGAAAGCGGTCACATGAATCGGGCTTTAGCCGCTGAGGTACACGCCTTCCTCCACTGCCGCAAGCAGTACCGTGAAAGAGCGGCGCTTCAGCGCCGCGTTAAGCTCCATAAACAAATCGGCCTTCAGCCCCGTGGTCGCATTCTCTCTCCGCAACCGTGTCCGCCACTCCGACGCGGAACGAAGGTAACCCCCGCGACAATCTGTCCTCGCCCCACCCCTATGGGACAACCTGTCCCATCACCGCAAAACCATCCGCGCTAACTCATTGATTCGCCAGCGCCAACGCGCCCCAACTTTGGCCCCCCGCCTGCACCTCTGACCACGTAATTTCAACCCTGCCACCGGGCGGAGTGGGTCCGCCTTTGAGGGGATATGAAGAAAATTCTGGTTCTATTGTTGATCGTCACGCTGACGGCCACGGCCGCCTTTGCCGACCCTTCCAAAGTCTCGCCTGAACTGCGCAACCTCCCCTCCACGCAGCAGGCCCAAGTCATCGTCCAGTACGCTCCGGGAACTCAGCTGAATTGCAGCGGACTGCTCGGCCTCGTCGATTGCGTGCTGAACGACGTGATTAAACTAGGCGGCACAATCCTGGGCGACTTGCCGCTGATCAATGGCCTAGTCGCCGTGCTCGATGGCAACGGCATCCAGAGCCTCTCCAATCAGCAGAATGTCGTCTACATCAGCCTCGACCGCCCCTTGTCCCCATCTCTCAGCAACGCCGCCGTTGCCGTGAACGCGCCCTTCGCCTGGCAATCGAACTACACCGGCGCTGGCGTTGGTGTCGCGCTCATCGACAGCGGCGTGAGCAAGCACCCGGATCTCTACACCGGCATTCTTCCGCTCTCGCGCGTCGTCTATCAACAGTCTTTTGTTCCTGGAAATTCCAGCGCCGCTGATCAGTTCGGACACGGCACTCACGTCGCCGGTCTCATCGCCGGAGATGCTCTCAGCTCCACCGGTTCCCTCTACAGCAAAACCTTCAAGGGCATCGCACCCGACGCACACATCGTCAACCTGCGCGTGCTGGACCAGAACGGCGCCGGCACCGATAGCGAGGTGATCGCCGCCATCAACCAGGCCATCGCGCTGAAATCGCAATACAACATTCGCGTCATCAACCTGTCGCTCGGCCGCGCCGTCTACGAGTCTTACAAACTGGATCCTCTTTGCCAGGCGGTCGAGAAAGCCTGGAAGAGTGGAATCGTAGTGGTTGTCGCCGCCGGTAATAACGGACGCTACCAGCCCACCGACGGTTACGCCACCGTGACTTCACCCGGCAACGATCCTTATGTCCTCACCGTCGGCGCCATGAAGCCCATGGGCACGCCCACGCGAGTCGACGATCTCATCGCCAGCTACAGCTCCAAAGGTCCGGCCGTCGTCGACGCCGTCGTCAAGCCCGACCTCGTCGCCCCCGGCAACTTGCTCACCTCGCTGCTGGCTCCGGGCTCGACTCTTTATTCGCAGTATCCCGGAAATCAAGTTCCTTACAGCTACTACGTTCGCGGCGGTAGCAGCGCACCTTCGACCAGCTACTTCACCCTGAGTGGAACCAGCATGGCCACCGGCATCGTCAGCGGAGTCGTCGCCGACCTGCTGCAAAAAAGCCCTAACCTCACTCCCGATCAGGTCAAGGCTCGCCTGATGCTCACGGCCTACAAGACTTTCCCCGCGACCAGCAGCACCACCGATTCCACCACCGGCATCACTTACACCGATCAATACGACGTCTTCACCATCGGCGCCGGCTACGTTGACGTCGAAGCCGCCCTCAACAGCACCGCCGTCGCGAAGGGAACGGCAATGTCTCCCATCGCTACTTTCAACGGAGCCACGGATCAGGTTCACCTATCCGACGATCCTTCCGCGGTCTGGAACACATCCTCCACCTGGTCGAACACAGCCGTGTGGGGCGCATCCCAATTCGTCACCGGCACTTCGGCAACGTCAACCGGCACAACGGCAAGCAGCAGCGCACTCTCCGGCAACGAAGCTCTCTGGGGCAGTGAAGCTCTGTGGGGAAGCGAAGCTCTCTGGGGCAGTGAGGCTTTGTGGGGCAGCGAAGCCCTCTGGGGTAGCGAAGCTCTGTGGGGAAGCGAAGCCCTCTGGGGCAGCAACGTAACCCCTGGCGAAAACTAAAGATTCACCTCTCTTGAGGTGAAGGGGCCGGATCCTTCGCGACCGGCCCCTTTTGTTTTCCGGAGGATCATCTGGGGATGGCCGCCCTTCCCTGCCCTGGACGGAGTCGAAGGGGCGGGCGTCCTCGCCCTCAAATCGGACAGGAAGGCACTCTAGTCCCCTCCGTGTGAGGGTGGAGCAGGCCTTTCAGGCCTGCGTTCAAGGGCTCCACTTGACTCGGGCTTTAGCCCCTGAGGTCTCCACCGTGCGCCGCCCACCAAACTTGCCGTAAAATGCTTGCGGGCGCCCGTAGCTCAACTGGATAGAGCATCTGCCTTCGGAGCAGAGGGTTGGGAGTTCGAGTCTCTCCGGGCGCACCATTCGATTTTCTCCGCGTCCTTCGCGGAATCCTTCGCGACCTTCGCGGTTAAGAGCTTTTCCCGCCCCTACACAAAAACCTGATGCATCACCACTCGAAGCCTGGCTTGCAACCAGACGCTTCAGAATTTCACCGCCACCGGTTCGCGGTCGGCCTCCGTGGTCTCGAAGAACTGGCGCGGCGTGAAGTTAAACATACCCGCAAGAATGTTGGTAGGAAACATCTGGATCTTCGTATTCAGATCGCGCACTACCTGGTTGTAATAGCTCCGGGCGTTCTGGATCGAGTTTTCCGTCTGGCTCAACGATCCCTGCAATTGCGTGAATTCCTGCGACGCCTTCAGCTCCGGATAATTCTCCGCCACCGCGAATAAACTCTTCAGCGCGCCGCTCAACTGGTTCTCCGCCACCGCCTTGCCCTCGGGCGTGGTCGCCTGCATGGCCTGCGAGCGGTATTTAGCAATGTTTTCGAACGTGCCTTTTTCGTGCGCCGCGTAGCCTTTCACGGTCTCGACCAGGTTCGGGATCAGGTCATGCCGCCGCTTCAGTTGCACGTCAATATCGGACCACGCCGAGTCGCAGCGCACCCGCAGCTGCACCAGGGTGTTGTACATGCCGACCAGCACCACAGCAATGACCACCAGGATTACAAGGAAGATGATGCCAAACATGGGCGTCTCCTTAGGAGGGTTGGAGGATTGATCTCGGAATCTTAATCCTTAAGACAAGGGGACGGTAGCACAGAGGAAGCGTGGGGGCAAACGAGCGCGGGCAGAGGTAGTGGGTCCATCCCCCCAGGCTGGGATTGCGACCGAGAGCGAACGAGGGCTTCCGAATACCGACCGACCACCCATTGGCGAGCCGAGTTTGGCATTGTGAGTGATATGGCGATAGTCCGAGGGATGGACTACCTGTCGCCTGTGAGGGAACCACAATCGACGGCTTAATCGGCAGGGTTTTTGGCGCGTCGCGACTCGTTATTTCCCCGAATCAGAGCGGAACGCAGGAGCGTGTGGCTGCGGCTACCGGCACCGGCTCGAGGTGCGCGGTGAAGTGGCGCAGGAAGGGCGCTTCGTAGGTGAGGCGCAGGCCGGGGATGCGGGCGCGATGCTTCCAGACTTCGAGGATGATTTCGACTACGTAGTCGATGTGGCTTTGAGTGTAGACGCGGCGGGGGATGGCGAGGCGCACGAGATCCATTTGGGCGGCGGCGGCGAACATTAGCGTGCCGATTTCGACAGAGCGGATTCCGCCTTCGAGGTAAAGCTCGGCGGCTAGAGCGACGCCGGGGAATTGGTCGGGCGGAATGTGGGGCAGGAAGGCGCGGGCGTCGAGATAGATGGCATGACCGCCGGGCGGTTGTACGATGGGGACACCCTGCGACGCGATGTGGTTGCCGAGATACGCGGTGGAGGCGATGCGGTAGCGCAGGTAGTCCTCTTCGAGAGCTTCTTGCACGCCGACGGCGATGGCCTCGAGATCGCGGCCCGCCAGCCCGCCGTACGTGGGATAACCTTCTGTGAGAATGAGCAGATCTTTTTCCTGCTGCGCGAGCAGGTCGTCGTTGGTGCAGAGGAAGCCGCCGATGTTGGCCATGCCGTCTTTCTTGGCGGACATGGTACAGCCGTCGCCGTAGCGGAACATTTCCTGGGCAATCTGTTTGGGAGTTTTGTTTTCGTAACCTTTTTCGCGCAGCTTGATGAACCAGGCATTCTCGGCGAAGCGGCAGGCGTCGAAATACAGCGGGATGCGGTGGCGCTTGCAGACGGCGCTGACCTGGCGAACGTTTTCCATGGAGACGGGCTGGCCGCCGCCGGAGTTGTTGGTGACGGTGAGCATGACCAGGGGAATATGCTCGCGGCCGACGCGGGCGATCAGGGCTTCGAGGGCGGAGACGTCCATGTTGCCTTTGAAGGGATGAGAGAGGCTGGGCTGGTGGCCTTCGGGGATGACGAGGTCCACGGCTTCGGCGCCGACGAATTCGACGTTGGCGCGGGTGGTGTCGAAGTGCGTGTTGTTGGGGACGACGTCTCCCTTTTTGCAGGCCACGGAAAACAAGATGCGCTCGGCGGCGCGGCCCTGGTGGGTGGGGATGACGTTTTTGTAGCCGAAAATATCCTGGACGGAATTCTTGAAACGGTCGAAGCTCTTGCTGCCGGCGTAGCTCTCGTCGCCTTCCATGATCGCGGCCCATTGATGAGTGGACATGGCGCCGGTGCCGGAGTCGGTGAGCAGATCGATCAGAACATCATCGGCCGGGAGAAGAAAGAGATTGTAGTGCGCAGCTTCGAGGAGTTGTTCACGCTGGCGGCGGGTGGTCCAGCGGAGGGGTTCGACGCTTTTGATGCGGAAGGGTTCGATGATGGTTTTGATGGACATGGGACGCCTTAGAAGATCGGATTAGGAAGACCTTTTATGATACGCCGGGTGGCGCGGTAAGGAAGAGTAAGGGTGGGCCGTCGGACCAAGCCGAAAAGCGGCGAAAGAATGCAGCCCACGGCGTAAGCCGTGGGTGGATTTGCAGAAATTTGAAGAAAGCCCTGAAGGGGCGAAAGAAGCTAGCTCCAGACGTATCCTTCGTCGTACTCAATCTTATTCTTCTTGAGGAACGCTACATATTCCTCCTGGAAGGTCACTTTCTTGTGGTGCTCTTCCTGGGTCGCAATATACCGCGAGACGGCGGGCACATTCGATTCGCTGACGCTGAAGGCTCCATATCCTGTCTGCCAGGCGAACCGTGCGTTCCGTTTCTCGTGGACCCATTTTGACGAATTGGCTTTTACGACGCGGGCAATCTCTGCCGCAGCTTGCACGGGGCGGATGCGGATGAGCATGTGAACGTGATCGGCCGTGCCGTTGATGATTAGTGGGGTGCCGTGCATTTCACGAATGATGCCGCCGAGGTAGGCGAAGAGATCATTACGGATTTCGGGCGTAATGAGAGGACGGCGATCCTTGGTGCTGAATATCAGGTGAAGGAGAAGATTGCCTGCGGTATGTTGACGGACTGCTCTTGTTCGCTCTCTTCGTCGGAGCGCCATCGATTTCTGCCGTAATCGGATATCTCGCGTGGAAAGGCAAACCAAATACCTTCGACCGAGAACGCTACGGGTTGTCGGCCATGCTAGCGGCGCGGCCGGTGTCTTCCTGATGTTCTACACCCAGCGAATGCAGGCTGATGTCAGAACACCGCACTACTTTTTGCAGCTTGCGTGTTTTGCCCTTGGCGTATTGCTCTTAGGCATTGCTGGCGGCTGCGCCTTGGGAACCTTCATCTATCGACGCGGCCAAACGATCAGATAGGCCCATCTCACGTCACGGCATCGACGACAAAGCAGACGCCGCCGTGCCGAAACGAAACTCGCGGCACAATATTCTTGTCATCCGCCCTCCCGTACGCGTCGTATGTCGTATGCTTCCCGTAGCCGCGAAGCGGCGCAAGAATGCAGCCCACGGCGCAAGCCGTGGGAAAGCCGCCGAAAAGAAGCAGCAAGCTCCGAAGGAGCGAAAGAAACTTGTCTCAATCGGTAAATATCGCGGGTTCATTTCCTGCGAAGCGTAATTCACACGAAGCCTCAAATCAAGGGAGAAACGGATGGCCGGACGTATGCCACGCCAGTGTTAAACTCAAGAGTTTTCGTGAGCGACGAAAGATGCCAGCGGGAACCATTCGCGAGGGAAAAATGGATATCAGAAGAGTTGGAGTAGTCGGCGCGGGGACGATGGGGAGCGGGATTGCGCATGTGTTTGCGCGCAGCGGGTACTCGGTGGTGTTGTGCGACGTGGAGCGGCGGTTTCTGGAGCGCGGGCTGGAGACCATCACCAAGAACCTTGAGCGCGAAGTTGCGAAGAACAAGATCACGGCGGAAGACAAGGTATCGGCGCTGAAGAGGATCGAGCCGGTGACCGTACGCGCCCGACTGGAGGACTGCGATTTCATCGTGGAAGCGGCGACGGAGAGGTTGGGGATCAAGACGGAGATTTTTCGCGATCTTGACCGATTGTCGCGGGCGGAGGTGATTCTGGCGTCGAATACTTCGTCGATCTCGATCACCAAGCTGGCGGCGCTGACCAAGCGGCCGGAAAAAGTGATTGGGATGCACTTCTTTAATCCCGTGCCGGTGATGAAGTTGGTAGAGGTGATCCGGGGGCTGGCTACTTCGCAGGAAACGTTTGCCGCGGTGCGGGAGTTGGCGGTGAAGCTGGACAAAACGCCGGTGGAGGTGAACGACGCGCCGGGATTCGTCTCCAATCGCGTGTTGATGCCGCTGCTGAACGAAGCCATGTATGCGGTGATGGAGGGCGTGGCTACGGCGGAAGCGGTGGATGAAGTGTTCAAGCTGGGCATGGCACATCCCATGGGGCCGCTGACTTTGGCTGATTTTATTGGGCTGGACGTTTGCCACGACATTATGCGGGTGCTGCAGGATGGGCTGGGGGATCCGAAGTACCGGCCTTGTCCGCTGCTGATCAAGATGGTGGATGCGGGGTGGCTGGGGAGGAAGAGTGGGCGGGGGTTTTATAAGTATTGAGGATTGGCAGTACCTAGTACCTAGTACCTGGTGAAAATCCGCAGCAATCATGAGAACTGAATCAGATTCGCCGCGACCGCCTCGCGATGCGCCGTTCTATGTCCTCGCTGCGATCGCAGGGATTGGCACGGGGTTCGTAGATATTGTCGTCAATGACTTGCTTTTTACGGCACTGCTGGTGCTGGTGGCTTGCATGGCGCTGGGGCTGGCGCGGCCGCGTTGGCCTTGGCGGTGGGTGGTGGTGGTGGGAATGTTTATCCCGTTGAGCGAACTGGCGGCCTACGTGGTGCTGACCGTGAAGCCTACGCGGGCGCAGGTGTATGGATCGTTTCTGGCGTCGCTGACGGGGGTGGCGGGGGCTTATGGCGGGGCGCTGATGCGGGGAGTGATTGATAATTTGCGGCAGGGGAAGTGAAAAGGCAGTGATTAGTGATCAGTGGCTAGTGGCCAGAAAAACCTGGACTGGGACGCTGATCAGTAGCCACTAACGACTGACCACTGACCACCACCCCAAGGTATCGGATAACTGAGAAGTTACTCGCAATCCACAGGGGGAGGGGTGTATGCTCCCGGCATGTGTGTGACGGTTTCGATGCTGGCCAGCGGGAGCCGGGGGAATTGTGCGTTTGTGGCCAGCGCGCGGACGAAGATTCTCGTCGATGCCGGAATTTCGTGCCGCGAAACTTTTAAGCGGATGAAGTTGCTGGGCGAAGAGCTGCAGTCGCTGTCGGCGATCCTGATTACCCACGAACACTCCGATCACGTTTACGGTCTTGCAATGCTGGCGAAGAAGCTGCGTATCCCAGTTTTTATGACGGGGGCGACGCATGCGGCTTGGGCGCGGGCCATGCGCACGGTGAACGGGGAGCGCCCGCAACTGGAAAAGCTGGAGAGATTTGAGTCAGGGCATCGCTTTCAGGTGGGCGATATCGAGGTGAAGCCCTTCACCATCCCCCACGATGCTGTCGATCCGGTGGGCTTCACCTTTCGCATCGAAGGGGCAAAAGTGAGCGTGGCCACCGATCTGGGATATTTGCCGGTCAATGTGCGCGACCACCTGCGCGGGTCCGACATTCTGGTGATGGAATCGAATCATGACGTGGAGATGCTGCGGGTGGGGTCGTATCCCTGGGCGGTGAAGCAGCGGGTGGCCAGCAACGTGGGGCATCTGTCGAACGAGAAACTCGCGGATTTCTTTACCCGGGACTATGATAATAATGCAGCGTTCGTGGTGCTGGCGCATCTGTCAGAGCAGAACAATCATCCGGAAATAGCGCGGAAAGAGGCAGAAAAGGCGCTGGCCGAGCGCGGAGGATTGTTTCAGAACCGGGTGCTGGTGGCGATGCAGTCGGAAGTGTTGGCGCCGATCCGGCTGTAGAAAGGCGGCTGTTAGGTCTTAGGTGATAGGTCTTAGGAAAATCCTGGGACCTAAGACCTGATACCTAACACCCGGCTGCTGTAGTTACTTATGAGTCAGCAGTGCATTGATCCAATCGTGGGGAAGATTCTGGCGGGCTGGCGCTATGACATTTCCGGCCTGGCGCCGGAGATGCGCGGCGACTATGAAAGCCATTTTGCCGGGTGCGAGCGCTGCCACAGCCGGCAGCGCATGCACCGCATCATTGACGTGGGCCTGATCGCGCTGGCTTCGGTTTCGGGCGGAGTGTTTCTGCTGGCCTTTGGAGTGATTCGCCACTTTGGTCCGCGGCACGCGTTCTGGCTGGAGATTGCGGCGCTGGCTGGCTTTGCGTTGTCGGCGCTGATCTGGCTGGTGGTAGCGGTGGCCACGCCGGCGCCGGTCACCGTGCTGGATGCGGCCAAAGAAGGCGCGCGGCGGGTGCATGACCGGCTGCCGCAGGAAATTCGGGAACGACTGCCGGAAGAACTTCGGGTGAAGATTACGGGGACATAGGTGTTCCAGCCTTTCGCATGACCCAACCTTTCTCACGAATCGCGGCGGTGGCGCTGTTGGGCGTGATGGCTGCGGCGGCAACGGGGAGGGTTTGCCTGTTGCCTGCTGCCGCGCAGCCGGTCATGACTGGATGTCACCATCCCGTTCCATCCCATCCAAAACCTGCCGATTACCGGTGCTGTGTGAGCCGACATGCTTCCGTTCTGCTGACGGAGATTTTTTCGGTGCGGCCTGCGGCGCAGCGGCTGGATTGCAGCGTAATCGATGTTCGTTTGGTGGCCACCGACGGCAGTCAATTCACCCCCACCCCCGTGCGTTCCGGCGCACCTCCCGGCGCTCTGATTCTCCGAATCTGATCCACAATCCTCTTGTTTCCTTTCGCGGAGTAGCCGCAACAAACACCTGTCTTAAAAGAAAGCGTGTGGGTAGAAACTCGTGCCGTCCCCTTCGGCGCGCTTCGCTTGCTCAGGGCAGGCTCTCCGGGACTGGTTCAACTCTCTCACTTTCCCCAGCGCTGAAGCGCTGGGCTTTATTATCGGGCGCCTCCTCCGGGGCGCTTTGGTGGCAAGTTATCCGACCACCGCCGGGAAAGCGAGGTCTTCGTGGTCAGAGCAGGATTACGTTTCATCGCCAGCGGTCTCATCGCAGTTGCAATTTTTGTGTCCCGGGCAGCGGCGCAGGATGAATCTATGGGCGGAATGCAGATGCGGATGGAGGAGCATAGCACGGCGCGGATGCCTTCGCCTCATGCCGGGTCGGGGACGGGGTGGCAGCCGGCTTCGGTGCCGGAGCAGGACTGGATGCTCATGCGCGGCGGGTGGGAATTGATGGCGCATGGCGTGATCTTTGCGGACTACAACCAGCAGGGCGGGCCGCGGGGCGAGGGCAAGGCGGAGTCGGTGAATTGGGGAATGCTGATGGAGGAGCATAAGCTTGGCGGGGGGACGATGCTGTTGCGGCAGATGTTTTCGGCGGAGTCGCTGACCTCGCCGCATCCTGGATTTCCGGAGCTGTTTCAGACGGGGGAGACTTATCACGGAGAGCCGCTGGTGGACCACCAGCATCCGCATAATGTATTTGCGGAACTTTCGGCGCTGTACACGCTGCCGCTCTCGGAGAAAGTTTCGTGGGAGTTGTATGGCGGGCCTTCGGCGGAGCCGGCGCTGGGGCCGGTTGTGTATCTGCATCGAACCTCGGCTGCGGAGCTGCCGCTGGCGCCGCTCAGCCATCATTTGCAGGATTCGACGCATACCAGCTTTGGGGTGGTCACGACCGGGTTTACGATTGAGCGGGTAAAGCTGGAGGCATCGGCGTTCAACGGGCGGGAGCCGAATGAGGAACGGTGGAGCATTCAATTGGCGCCGCTGGATTCGTGGGCGGGGCGAGTGAGCGTTGCACCGGGGCGCGACTGGGCGGCGCAATATAGCATTGGACGGCTGGAGCATCCGGAGGCGCTGGAGGCGGGGAGCCAGTGGCGGCAGACGGCGTCGGTAGAATACAACCGCCGGCTGAAGGTGGGGAATTGGGCGACTTCGGCGGTGTGGGGACGGGTGCATAAGATCGCGGATGGAGTGAATCTCAACGGATATCTTCTGGAATCCACACTGAATTTCTTACGGCGCAATTATGGGTTCACGCGGCTGGAACTGGTGGACAAGGACGAATTGTTTCCGGAGGCGGCGGTGCATCCGGCGTATCGCATTGGGGCGTACACGTTCGGCGGGGTGCGCGATGTAGTGCGGAATCACGCGTGGCAAATGGGAGTGGGCGCGGATGTGACGCTGTACTCGAAGCCGGGAGCGCTGGATGCGGCGTATGGGAGGGATCCGGTGTCGTTTCAGGTTTTTCTGCGGGTGAGGCCGGGGTTGGGAATGAAGGAGCATCATCATTAGAAGGCATGACCCTGGGTCTGAAGGCCAGTAGAAAAAGGGGCTGCGGCAGCTTGGTCTCAAAAGGGCAGGCGAGGACGCCCGCCCGACAGCCGCCGGGGGACGGCGGCGCTACGAGGACGGTGGTCCGAAGAGATTTCCATGTCAAAAAACGATATTGGCTAGACGGGTTCAGGAACAAAAAGTCCTGAGCGGTCGGGGCGAATTGCGGGAGAATGTAGACCATGAGGGGGACGATTAGAACACTGCGTGTGGTGCAGTGGGCTATGTTGGGCAGCATTTTGCTTTACGCTGTCGTGGGCGAAGTTGTGGGCTCAGGCGCCAGGGCGGCGGATCCCTCGTTGAACTATGTGTTCAGCACTGCGGGCGTGGCCATTGTGGGCGTAATTTTCGTGGTGAGGCGGACGCTGGTGTTGCGTGCCGCGGAAAGCCTGGCGTCGCATCCCGATGATTTGCTCAGCCTGAATCACTGGAAGAGCGGCTACCTGGCGACTTACGGGCTGTGCGAGGCGCTGGCGTTGTTCGGGCTGGTGCTGCGCTTTATGGGGTTCGATTTTCAGCAGAGCCTGCCGTTTTACATTGGCGGGTTTGTGATGCTTTCCTTCTTCGGACCGCGCGAACCCGCCAGCGTATGAAGAACCTACCGGAAGTGTTATGTCCCACTAGCTGATCATTCTTGGACGAGCGGATTTTTGCCATTGCTCGTGTCGTAACGAATCGGTAATCGCTTTCCCACGCTCCGGGAATATAGGGGAAAAATTATTGGTCTACGCGGGGTGGGCTTGAATCGAGCTCCAGAAGCAGCTTTTGCGGGCCTAGTAGCATTCAGTTAGAGCATTTGGGGACTTTTGCGAAGACCACGACTTCCGATAGAGTGCGGTTGCGCCACAAGTTCCGAGCAAACTTCTCCCCCGCTTAGGTGGCGTCATCTCAAGGAGGAAAATAATGCGTCGAACGCCAATACTAATAGTTTGTATGTTGGTTCTGACTCTTTTTGCGGGATACGCGGTAGCAAGTACAACGCCGCCGCCCGCCGACACTCTGAAGGTCGACTATTTCGCCAATGCCAACACCGCTGGCGCCCCGGATGCGACGGTGCGCATAACCAATCCTGGCACGGCCGGCGGCGGTCTTTGCGCCGCTGTCTACGTGTTTGATGTCAACCAGGAAATGTCGGAATGCTGCAGTTGCTACGTCAGTCCCGATGGTCTGCGGACACTCTCCGTAAACACCGACCTGACCAGCAACCCGCTGACGGGCGTAGTCCTGAACACGGGCGCGATTAAGATCGTCTCGACCAGGTCCAACGGCACTACTTGCCCGAATCCGACCAACCTCACTCCAACTGCGGGAGTTCGCGCTTGGGCCACTCACATCCAGAATAGCAGCTTCACGATTACTGAGAATCCTTCGCAGGATGCCGGTTTCAGTGTCACCGAACAGAATCGTCTGCAGTCGGAATGCGTGGCGATTCACATGGACGGCAGCGGCAAGGGTGTTTGCAGCTGTGGAACCGGGGACTAGCCTGGTTTAGTTTGGCTCCGCAGGTCTCGACGCTTCCCGCGTGGGTAAGACGCAAAGTTTTGTGCCTGCGCGGGAAGCGCTGCGTTCACACAGCGCGACACTCCCACCTTTGGTGCTTCTGGACAAAGGCCTGACGGATTCCCCTACCATTATGCCGATCGCAGCGCTGGAAGCGCCGCGCGACCCGAAAGCCCGTTCGTCGTGCTCTACGTCTTGATGTGGCAACTGGCCAGGCCGCGCTTTTCCAGATACTGCTGGTGGTAGTCCTCGGCGGGATAGAACGTTACGGCGGGGACGATCTGGGTGACAATCGGCTTGGAGTAGCGGTGCGTCTTCTCGAGCGCTTCCTTGGAGGCTTGCGCGGCGGCCTGCTGCTCGGGGGTATGGAAGAAGATGGCGGAGCGGTACTGCGTGCCCCAGTCGGGACCCTGACGGTTGAGTTGGGTGGGGTCGTGGTTCTCCCAGAAAACTTTCAGCAGATCGGCGTAGCGAACCTGGGCGGGATCGAATTCCACTTCGACGGCTTCGGCGTGGCCGGTACGATCGGTGCAAACTTCTTTGTAGTTGGGATTGTCGGTGCTGCCGCCGGTGTAGCCAACGCGCGTGGATTTCACGCCCGGCATCTGCCGGAAAGTGGCTTCGACTCCCCAGAAACATCCCGCTGCGAATGTGGCTTTCTCCATTGTTCGATGGCTCCCCGGCACTGAGATTTCATTCAATTCTAAAACAGGTTGGGCGGGGCTCCAAGTTCGAGCAACTTGCGGTAATGGGTATTGAAGACCCACTACCCAACTTGCGGTGATATTTGATTTTGAACTTTCTTGGGTTCCATAGACAATTTCCACGAGCATGGCAGTCGCCTGGTCGTGGCGTAAGGAGGCCGAATGGAGGCTGGAAGCGTTGACCGTCTGTTCGTGATCACGGGAGGGCCGGGTTCGGGAAAGAGCACGTTGATCGGCGCGCTGGCCCCACATGGTATTCAAACCATGCCTGAGGCGGGCAGGGCGATCATTCAAGATCAGGTGGCCATTGGCGGTGAGGCTTTACCCTGGGCGGACCGTCGCGCCTTCGCCGAACTGATGTTGAGCTGGGAGATGCGGTCGCACCGAGCGGCGCTGGCACTGGTTGGCCCGGTAATTTTCGACCGTGGCGTGCCCGATGTGCTGGGCTACTTGCGCTTGAGCGAGCTGCCGATCCCGCCTCACGTGCGAAAGGCGGCGGAGATATTTCGCTATCATCGCCGGGTGTTTATCGCGCCGCCGTGGCGGGAAATTTTCGCGCTCGATGCTGAGCGGAAGCAATCTTTCGAAGAGGCGCAGGCGACGTATGAGGTGATGATCAGGACCTACTCTGACTTGGGCTATGAACTGGTTCCGCTTCCTTTAGGCTCAGTCGAGCAACGCGTGCGGTTCGTACTGGCGGCGATCCGCTGAACGAAGCTGGTTTGACACAGGCTCGGTAGGTCGGCAACAATCGGTTCCCATGCGCGATTTCTTCTGTCTTGTTGTGGTGTTGGTGTGGGCGGCCAGCGGGTATGCCCAGAGCGGCTCTTACCTATTCGTGTGGGCGGGCGATGACGCCAAGACGAGCAGCGATTTTCTGGCGGTGCTGGACGCCGATGCAAAATCTTCGCACTACGGCCAAGTCGTGGCTTCGGTCGCGGTGCCCGGACCGAGCGGCACGCCTCATCACACGGAGCTGGAAATGCCGGAAGACGGGTTTCTGCTGGCCAATGCGTTTGAGAGCGGGCGCACGATGTTGTTCGATTTGCGGGAGCCGTTGCATCCCAAGCTGGTTACGTCGTTCGGCGATCTGGACGGATACATGCACCCGCACACCTACGTGCGGCTTGAAAACGGCCACGTGCTGGCGACGTTTCAGTATCACGGCGGGCACGAAGCCACGTCGGATGGCGGCGGGTTGGTGGAGATTGACGAGCGCGGGCATCTGATCCGAAGCAGCAGCGCGATGGATCCGGCAGCAAAGGATGAACTGATCCGGCCTTACAGCCTGGTCGTGGTTCCGGCGCTGGACCGCGTGGTGAGCACGAATACTTCCATGCATCGCCAGAGCGACGGCGATACGCGGACGGTGCAAGTGTGGCGGCTATCGGACTTGAAGCTGCTCAAGACGCTGGTGCTGCCAGCGGGGCCACGGGGATCTCTGCTGCCGGGAGAGCCGCGACTGCTGGGCGATGGCAAGACGGTGCTCGTCCACACATTCCGGTGCGGGTTGTATCAGGTCGATGGCATTGCGGGCGAGCAGCCGTCGGTGCGACAGCTGCAGACCTTCGATGGAGAAATCTGCGCGGTGCCGCTGCGGATTGGGCACTACTGGGTACAGACACTGTTTTCCGCGGACGCGCTGGCGGCTTACGATATTTCCGATCTGGCGCACATACGCGAAGTGTCGCGGATCGCATTCGATGAAAAGCAGAAGCCGCACTGGATTTCGGCGGACGCAGACGGGCGCCGCATCGTGTTGAACTCGGGCGAGTACGGCGAGCACCGCCTGTACATGGTGAATTTCGATCCGCAGACCGGTGCGCTGACGCTCGACACGCGCTTCCGCGATGCGGGCAGCGCGCAGCCTGGCGTGAGCATGGACGGGAAGAGCTGGCCGCACGGGTTCAAGGGCGATGCTTATCCGCACGGGACGGTGTTTTCGCGGCCCGCTGCGGCGGCTCAGAGCGCGGCGGCGCAGCAGGAAGGCACGGCAACCGGTCGGAGGAATGGGCAATGATTGAGCCAGGCTGCGGCCCGATACTTCCGGGCCGCCGGACAGCCGAGGGCGGCTGTCCCCACATGAGCATTTTCCACAGGAGCATTCATGGCCTTTTCGGGGAATTGACCTTGCGGAGGGATTCAGGGTAAAGTTCGGGCAAGGTTGTCGCAGTCGTTGTCCCAGGAGAAGTCTGTGGTTCGTCGATCCAGCCGCGCCGGGAGTGTGCAGAAGTTTGCCATCTGTCTGCTATTGGCGCTGGCTACGGCGCAGGCAGCGTTGGCCGTTCTTGGGTTCACTCCACAGCACCGAGTCGGATACAACACCGGAGACCAGTGGGAACCCGCGTTGGCGGCCGATGGCCGAGGGCACATCTATATTCTGTTTCCACAGTATGGCGCGGTGAGCGACTGTCCATCCTGTACCGCCCCTACGATTTCCCTGCTGGTCAGCAATGACAACGGAGTTTCATGGGAGGCGCCACATCCGCTGGTGGTTTCCTCGACCGGGCAGTTCGATCCGCAGATCGTGGTCGATCCCGTGGACCGGCAGACGGTGTACGCCTCGTGGCTGCAGAACAATAAACGCGACGTGATGGTAGCGCGGTCGCAGGATTTTGGGCGCACCTGGTATTTTGCGATCGCGGAGCGCTCGCGCGACGATGCCGACAAGCCGGTGCTGGCGGTGCGCGGCGCGGATGTGTACGTGGGATTCAATCACGAGCAGAAGTTCGTGGTGGCCATGTCGCATGATTACGCGCAGAACTTTTCTTCGGTGACGGTGAATCCGAACGCCGAGCCGGGGTGGTCGCTGGCGGGCGGCGCTACCGTGGGGCCAAGCGGCGATGTTTATTTTTCGTGGACGGCCTACGCGCGGCGGGACCTGAGCACGCGTCCGGTGAGCATTTATGTGAGCCGGTCGGGGGATGCGGGCCGGAGCTGGAACACGGTGTTGCTGGATGTTTCGAGCGCGCCGCCGGGCTGTGCGGCCGAGGGATGCGACGCGGCTTACCTGGGCGCACAGATTGCGCTGACGTCCGACGCGGCGGGAACGGTGTATGCGCTGTGGAATGCGGGCACCACACACGGCGGGCCGGAGCGCATGTATTTTTCGTCCTCGACCAGCGGCGGGGCTAGCTGGTCGGCGAAGGCCGATGTATCGACTGCGGATGACGGAGTCGAGCATTGTTTTCCGGCGATTACCGCCGGGATTGCGGGCGATGTGCGCATCGCATGGATGGACACGCGCAGCCAGCTTGTGCCAAATCAGCCGCTGTGGAATGTTTTTCACCGCACCTCGAGTAACGGCGGGGCGACGTGGTCGGGCGAGACACAACTCTCTGGCCCGGCGCGCGGGTACGATTATGTGCGGCCCGATGGCTTCCGCTTTCCTTTCGGCGATTACTTCTCGATCGCCATCGATAACCTCGGGAACACGCATGTCGTTTGGGGCGAAGGACGGAATTACAAGTCTCCCGGGTCGGTCTGGTATAGTCACGGGCGTTAAAAGAAATTGATGATTGATGATTGTTGATTAAAAGACGGGGCCTTGGGTTTTTCAATCAGCAATCAGAAATCAACAATCAGCAATTCGTTCAGTTTTCGTGGCAGTTGTCCTTTCATCCCAGTCTCATTCTCTTAAGCGAGTTCGTGCGGCTGCATTCGTAACGGGCTCAGTCGCCCGATCCGCAGTAATTTGGCGGAGGCATTGCATGCATTTCATGGGTGTGAACCTGTGGGCGGTGCTGGTGAGTGGATTAGCCACCATGGTGGTGGGATTCGTGTGGTACTCGCCGTTGTTGTTTGCACGTCCGTGGACGGTCTTGATGGGGTATGACCCGGATGACAAGGCGAAGCTGGCGGAGATGCAGAAGAGCGCGGGGCCGTCTTACATGTTGTCGCTGGTGGCGAGCTTGATCTCGGCGGCGGTGCTGGGGAAGATCATCGCGGTGGCGACCATCAACACGCCGCTGTATGGGATGAAGGTGGGGATGGCGGTGTGGCTGGGATTCGTGACGACCGTGCAGATGACGAATGCGCTATTCAGCCGGCAACCGGCGAAGCTGTATGCGATCAACACGGGGTATCAGTTAGTGTGTTATTTGGCGATGGGCGCGATCATGGGGGCTTGGCGGTAGGTCGGAGTCATACCCTTTTACAAGAATTAGTCATCGTGGCGAGGCTGCGGCCCGATACTTCCGGGCCGCCGGACAGCCGAGGGCGGCTGTCCCCACATGAGTTGTGGATGGTCCCCACATTTTTATTCCAGGATCATGCCGCCGGTCAGGTCGGCGAGGCGGGGGATGGTGCGGTCTTCGCACCAGGTTTTTAGTTCGTCGACAATTTTTTCGGTGGCGCAGGGATCCCAATAGCTGGCGGTGCCGATCTGAACGGCGGTTGCGCCGGCGAGCATGAATTCCACGACATCGGCGGCAGTGGAGATTCCTCCCATGCCGATGACGGGAATGTTCACGGCGTGGGCGGCGTCGTAGACCATGCGCAGGGCGATGGGCTTGATGGCAGGTCCGGAGAGTCCGGCGGTGACGTTGGCGATGCGGGGCTTGCGGGTTTCCGGGTCGATGGCCATGGCCACGAAAGTATTGACTAGCGAGATGGCGTCGGCGCCGGCTTCCTGTGCGATGTGGGCCATCTGCGCGATGCTGGTCACGTTGGGCGAGAGCTTGACGATGAGAGGGCGGCGGGCGGCGCGCTTCGCGGTGGTCACGACCTCGTCGAGGGAGCGGGGATCGCTGCCGAACTGCAGTCCGCCCTCGGTGGTGTTGGGGCAGGAAACGTTGAGTTCGTAGGCGGCGATGCCTTCGCCGTCGTTGAGAATTTCGATGGTTCGTTCGTAGTCCTCGCGGGTGTAACCGAAGACGTTGGCCAGCACGACTATGTTTTTGATCTGGCGGAGCTTGGGGAGTTTCTCTTCGAGGAAGGCCGTGGCGCCTATGTTCTGCAAGCCGATGGCGTTGAGCATGCCCGCCGCGGTTTCCCAGAGACGCGGCGGCGGGTTGCCAATCATGGGCTCGCGCGAAAGGCCTTTGACGACGAACCCGCCGAGCTTGTCTAGGTGGACTACGTCTTCGAACTCGACGCCGTAGCCGAAGGTGCCGCTGGCGGCGATGATGGGATTCTTGAGATCGATGCCTGCGAAGGTAACGCTGAGATCGGGAGATTTGCCGCCGTTTTCGTGGGATGGAGTCATTGCGGCCTTTCTCCGTTAGAGAAGCGCTGAGCGGGCAAGAGGACGCAGTCGGTGAGCGCCAGAGCGTGGTAGAAATTCCTAGCGGAGGTTGGAGTCACGCACGTGGGTATGGGGTCCCCTTCGGCAAGCTCAGGGCAGGCTTTCGCTCCGCTCAGGATGACAGATTTTGGAGAGCCTTGTCGGAGCTTCATCAGTGAGTCTCCTGCCTGGCGGGCTCGATGTGCGATTCCTGGTGGTGCGGTGGGGCGAGCGCTTCTGTGAGTACGCGTCCCATTGCGTGAGTGGGGGCGTTGATGCCTAGCAGCGAGGCCAGTGTAACGGCTAAGTCTACTGGCTCGGCGTGGGTGCGATACGTTCCTTGGCGAAATGGCAGGCCGTAGAAAGCCAGGGGGACGTGCGTGTCGTAGGTATAGGGCGAGGCATGGTCGGTGCCTCTGGTCGAACCGACCGTATAGATTTCGGGAACTCCCATCACATACCAGCCGCCTTCAGGAGTGTAGCTGTGCAGAAATTTTTTGCCGAGAGAGGTGTCGGGGACTTCGCCTTCTGCGAGTTGTGACTTGGTGAAATAGTCGCGCAGGCCGGCTTGCTTCATGGCCTCGCCGACGGCGTTTTCGGCGTCGTGCTCTTTTATGTGCGCGGCGACGAAGGCGTCCTGATCGAGCCAAGCGTCCGGGTAGTCAAATTTTATGTAGCTGGCGGGGTGGCCGGGAGAAAGTTTTCCGGTCAGCGCATCGTTAATCTGGGCTTCGAGTTTATGCGCGTCGAGGTTGGCGGCGGGAATGCGGAGTTTTTTCGCGGCGTCGGGTAGCGCGGAAATGCCGTGGTCGGCGGAGAGTGCGATCCAAGTGTTGGCGAGGCCGACCTGGTGGCCGAGGAAATTGAAGAAGTCAGCGAGTTCACGGTCGAGAGCAAGGGCCATGGCGGCCATCTCGGGCGAATCGGGGCCAACCTGGTGGCCGAGAATGTCGTTCGGAGAAAGGCTGATAGCGAGCAGGTCGGTGGCTTGTCCGGCGCCGAGATTTTCGTAGACGACTAGTTCCTTCGCGAATTCGAGTTCGTACTCGTTGGCGAAGGGCGTGGAGCCGATCACTTCGTAGAAGCCTGCATCGGAACCGTCTTTACTCTTGCGATGCGCGGTAGAACGCAGGACGTCGCCGTTCGTGTTCTTCCAGTCGCGATCCCAATATTTTGCGGCGCGGTCGGCGGAATTGAAATCCTGCGCCCACTTGGGCAAGTCGTGGCGATAGTAGGTGGAGGTGATCCAGGCGCCGGATTTGGGGTCGATCCAATACGCGCCATCGGCGGAGAAGCCGCCGGGCAGGATGGCGGCGCGGTCTTTCAAGGAAAGGCTGAAGACCCGCGCCTGGCCTTGGGTGGCGAGCTTGAGTTCGTCGCCTAGAGTGTCGGCTAGCAGGTTGTGCGGGGACGCGCCCGGCTTGTCTTTAGTTTGATCTGGGGCAATTCCTACTAGCTTTGTGTCGTCGTCCTCGACCGACGTGACCATTTTCTTTTTCTTCGGGTCCCACCATTCGTTGGCGGCGATGCCGTGGCCGTTGGTGTAGGCGCCGGTGAAGAGCGTGGCGTGGCCGGGAGCGGTGCGGGTGTTGGCGTAGTCGAAGTTGCAGTCGGTGAAGTTGGCGCCGTGGTCGAGGAGGAGACGGAATCCGGCTTCGCCGAACTGGTCGCGGTAACGCTCAAGATAGTCGGCGCGGAACTGGTCGATGACGATCACGACGATGAGTTTGGGATGGGCGTTGTAGGCGGAGGCCCGGCTGGCGGGGATGGCGGCCAGGATGAGAGTTGCTATGGCCGCATGTAGAAGACAGCGGCGCATAGCGTTCGAGCGGGGGGAGAATCTCATCGCGAAGGTAGTTTACACAGGGGGGCGGGGTGGGCGAAAGCGGGCGGACAACTCGGTCGTGTCTTAAATAACGTGTTGCTGGAAAAGAAGCTCGGAAATGCTCCAAACGTGATCGGTTAGCCCCGCCTCCATAGCGGGTGTGATTCTGAGGCTCGAATGAACACGGCAGAAATTGTAGTACGCGAAGTGCAGGGCGACAGCGGCTTTCAGATGCGACAGCTTCTTGCTGAACGCATTCGTGAGCCGCGTGAAACGCCGCATCGCCATTCGCATGGTGAGATTCTGCCGTTCCACGAAAGACGTGCTGATATGGTCAGGGTCGGGGTCGCCTTGTCGGACTTTGGATATAACCCCCGAGATGCGTGGTGGGGAGTACCTCGCATCGGGAGTATCGAACTGCCCGTAGTCGCCAAACATTTTCGTGAGTTGAGCGAAGTCCACGTCCGTCCCAAAGCACTCAGGAACAGTCACGGTGTAGTGGTTCAGTCCGTCCGTCGTGAGTTGCACGCGGTTAGCAAGGCGCTGGTTCAAGTCCCACAGGAAAGCCCACGTATCGGAGCGAACGCGCTTGCCGATGCGAAACGACGGCACCAGCTTGGTTTCGGCGTCTATCGCAACATAAATCCACTGATCCCCGACTTCGGGCGAATCGCCACTACGCACGTTCCGGCGCTTCTTACCGACGTAGCACCAGATTTCGTCAACCTGCAAATACCTGGGCTTGAGTCCGCGCATCTTGGAGTTCATCAATCGCGTGCTGCACTCCCCGGCCACAACGAGCAGTCGCATGATCGTGTTGCGGTTCAAGCCTGTGAGCCGCTCTGTGGATCGGATCGAGCAGCCTTCAAGGAGGCAATGCAGCGCACGCTCTGCCTCTTGGGGATTGGCAAGCATCGTATTCCGCGTCAGTTTTTCGTGAGCTTCACAGAAGGTGGCAGAGCACGATTGGCAGCGCCAGCGTTGAATTCGGCGCTTACCGAAGTAACCGAACTTCTTGCAGGTTTGGTGCTGGCATTTGGTGCAGGTCATGGGCTTTCTCCGCTTGATTTATGCGGGAAAAAGCCACATACTCACTTTGGGTCTGGAGTGCGGCTTACCCCGCGCTTTGGATTAAGCGGTATCCACGGCTCGAACCGTAGATACCGCGTTTACATCTGCTGCTATGGAGGACGCATCTTGCGCCTCCTTTTTGTGATCGGGCCGTGGATTTTGTGTTGGATCACCCCGACCAACCACGGCCCGTTTGCCGATCTTCCGGCAAACTCATTTCTTGGGGAATTTCGCTCCCTTTGTCAGCGGATGCTCAGCCGTGGAACTCTCTCCCGCAAGATCGGAAAGACTCTTATGTGCGGCATCGAGCCAAGAATTGTCTATCGGTTCGCCAAGGCGTCCATAAAAAGCAGCAGCAAAGTCGCCTCGCGCGATCGTGGGTTTCAACTTAGCGCAATAGGTCGGCTTTCCTCCTCTTTGAGCCTTGCCCAGTTGAGCAAGATCATCGGCTACGAGTCTCTTAAGCGCCGCATGACATGCGGAGAGAGAAATGTTGGATTCTTCAAAACTCGGAGTATCCTCAAGCCGGTTGCGAACCTCAACGGCGGTCAAGTCAGCCGGATAAATCCGCGTAAGCAACGAGCGAACAGCGTCGGTCAGGCTCGGAGTTGCGGAATCCACGAGGGCGATAAGTTGTGCGACCTTCTTCTGGCGGTCGGGAGTCAGTTCCATGCGGCTTGAAAGAACGCGGACGGTTTCCTTGTCCCCGGTGATCTGCGCCGTGAGTAGGTCGCGCTGTAGAAGTTTTTTCTCTAAATCTTCCAGAGCCTTGTCGAGTGCTTTGGTATATTCGTCGGGAGCCATAACGTTATGAAGAATATAACTAAAGTTAATCGCCTGTCAAGGAAATTTATTAACGAAAGGAAAGAAAATTCGCCCGGCTGGGAAGGCGTATTGGCCGACATTCGGGCCGACATGAATCGACTCGAAGAACTCGCTTTCGTTGTTGAAAGGAAAATCAAGCGGGGTGAGCCTTGGCCCGGAGCGCAATCCGCAAGCCAAAACTAGCAACACAGTAGCCAAAACTTAGGGCAGCAACACAGTGTTTAAGACACTACCGACAACTCAGAGGCTAAAGCCCGCGTCGATTGTGAGCTTTACGAGCTGAAGCGCCGCTCTTCCACGGTTGCTCAGGATGGTCGGGGGCTTCGCAGCGCTGGGACGGTGGGACGGCCGCGTGAGTTCGCCGTAGCGTGTGAAGGCAGTCGAGCTTCGCTCGACCGGACAGCCGAGAGCCTGTCCTGAGCTTGTCGAAGGGGCGGCTGTCCCAACATGAGCATCTTGGTTCCCACACACGCATCCTGCCAGACTGTACCACTCCATGGACTCGACACTGGTTCGTGGACTGTGTAAGATGTCGCGAATCTTCGTTACATTCCACGGTCGGGGTCTTCATGCGAAGGATGATTGTGGCTGCAGCGGTGGCGAGCTTGGCGCTGGTGCCTGTGCTGGCGGGGCAAAAATCCAAGGCCGCATCCGCGGCCTCAGTGGCGCGGGGCAAGTATCTGGTGGAGCAGGTTGGCATGTGCGACGATTGCCACTCGGCGCGCAACGAAAAGGGTGAACTGATCAAGGAGCAGCGGCTGCAAGGGACGATGCTGCCCTTTAAGCCGATCGTGCCCATGCCGGTGTGGGCGGAGAAAACGCCTGCCATTGCCGGGCTGCCGGGTTGGGAAAAAGAGGCGGCCATCAAGTTCATGATGACGGGGATTGCCTACAACGGATTGCCGGGGCGTCCGCCGATGCCGCAGTACCGCTTCAATCAGGCGGATGCGGAGGCGATTGTGGCTTATTTGAAGTCGCTGGGGCCGGCGAAATAAGACCAGGTTCACGCTTCCTGACAAACTCAAATTCTTCACCACAGAGGGCACGGGCTACACAGGGTAACCCGCTGGATCCGGCGTGCATTTCCATCCCGGTTTCCGATAAAGTAGTTAGTTCCCCATGCTTGATCTGAGTTTTGTTCGCGACAATCTGCCCCGGGTGGAGGAGATGCTGCGCCAGCGCGGCGCGGATCCGGCTGCCGTGCTAAAGGACTTCCGCGACGTCGATACGCAGCGGCGGCAGGCCATCACCGAGGCCGAGACCATGAAGGCGCGGCGGAACAAGGCTTCCGAAGACATCTCCAAGCTGAAGAAGTCCGGGCAGGATGCTACTGCGGCCATCGCCGAGACGAAAGATCTGCGAGAGCAGATTCAGGCGCGCGAGAAAATCGCCTCGGATCTCGACGCCCGGCTGCAGGATATTCTGGCCGGCATTCCCAACGTGCCGCACTCCAGCGTGCCGGTGGGCCATAGCGCAGAAGATAATGTGGAGGTGCGGCGCTGGGGCGCGCCGCCAAAGTTCGACTTCACTCCCAAGCCGCACTGGGATTTGGGGGCGGAGTTGGGCGTGCTCGATCTGGAGCGCGCGGTGAAGCTTACCGGGGCGCGCTTTGCGGTTTACTGGGACCTGGGCGCGAAACTGGAGCGGGCGCTGGCCAACTTTATGCTCGACCTGCACACGCGCGAGCACGGTTACACCGAAGTGCTGCCGCCGTACCTGGTCAATTCCGAGTCGATGTACGGCACGGGGCAGTTGCCGAAGTTTGCCGCTGATCTGTTTCGCGTGCCGCACGGAGAAAAAGATCTGTGGCTGATTCCTACGGCGGAAGTTCCGGTTACGAATCTTTATCGCGATGAAATTTTGGATGCGGCGCGGCTACCGGTTTCGCTGGTGGCTTACACGCCTTGCTTCCGCAGTGAGGCGGGATCGTATGGGAAAGATGTGCGTGGAATTATCCGGCAGCATCAGTTTCAGAAAGTGGAGTTGGTGAAGTTCACGCGGCCGGAAAATTCGTATGAAGAGCATGAAAAGCTGACACGGAATGCGGAAGCGGTGCTGCAAAACCTTGGACTGCACTATCGCACGGTGACGTTGTGCACGGGCGACATGGGGCCATCTTCAGCGAAGACGTATGACATTGAAGTGTGGCTGCCGGGGCAGCAGTTGTTCCGGGAAATTTCGTCGTGCTCGAATTTTGAGGCGTACCAGGCACGCCGGGCGAACATCCGGTACCGTCCTGAAGGCAAGAACAAGACGGAGTTTGTGCACACGCTCAATGGGAGCGGACTCGCGGTGGGGCGGACGTGGGTGGCGATTGTGGAGAATTATCAGCAGGCGGACGGGAGCGTGGTGATTCCGGAGGCGCTGCGGCCGTATGTGGGGGCGGAGCGGATAACGAAGAAGAGGTTCTAGGTACAAAGGTTTCAAGGTTTCAGGGTTTCAAGGTTTCAGGGTTTCAAGGTTTCAAAATCCAGTGCTCCGACATCGAAACCTTGAAACGTTGAAACCTTGAAACCTGGAGACTAGACTTGCCAAGTGTGGAGATCAGCACGACGGCTACGAGCGCGGCTTCCCTACCGATGAACGGGGTCTTGGGCACAATTCGCAGCTACATTCTGTGGCAGCACGAGCGGGGCACGCTGCACTACGACATCATGGTCACGCTGATCCTCATTTTTGTATTTTTCTCGCCGAGGGTCATTGATTTCAACGACAAACCTGCCCTGCGGAATGCGCATCCTAGCGATGTCGTGGTCACGCCTGATGCTGCGGGCGGACTGGTTTATCAGATTTCCGCGCGTGCGATTGCGGCTGGAGACGATGCGGCCGTGCGGGAGCAGTTGTTGCGAGTGATCCGGCCGATTTCAGGTGATGTGACGATTGTGAAGGTTGATCCGGTGGTCGATGGCAAAGGGAGCGTGCAGAGTTACAAAGTTTGGGCGAAAAGATAAAAAGCAGTAGAACCGCTTTCATTATATTAGGGAGCAAGTTCCACAGGGGCCAAAGCCCGTATGATTTTGGGAACTCACGCGGCGCTGAAGCGCCGCTCTTCCACGGTACTGTAAGGGTCCATGGTACTCCGTGCACATGGCACTCCGCGCATTCACGGTACTACACGCAGTCACGGTATCCCTTGCGTTCACGCTGCTTTGACTGAGCTTTTCAAATGAAATCCTACAGCCGCATTCTTGCAGTGCTGATTATCGGAAGCATGCTGTGCGGATTTGGACCGGCGGCTGCGCCGGCCTCTTCCGAAAGCTGCGCGCTGGAGTGCGTGCTCAAGAAGATGGATGAGGCCGCGGCCAGCTTTCACACCACGCAGGCGGATTTCGTTTGGGACCAATACCAGCGAGTGGTGGACGAGACCGACACGCAGAAGGGCACGGTTTACTACCGGCGAGCGGGAAAAGAAATCGAGATGATGGCGGAAATCAAGGAGCCCGACCGGAAGTACGTGCTCTACAAGGATGGGAAGTTGCAAGTGTACCAGCCGAAGATCGAGCAGGTGATGGAGTATCCGACAGGCGGGAACCGCAACGAAGTTGAAAGCTACCTGGTGCTGGGCTTCGGCGGCAGCGGAGAGGATTTGAAAAAGTCGTTCGAGGTAAGTTATCTGGGCGACGAGACAGTGGGCGGCGTGGCTGCCGGGAAGTTGCAACTGGTCCCGAAAAGCGAGAAGCTGCGCAACACGTTTTCGAAGATTGTGCTATGGATCGACCTGAGCCAGGGCGTTTCGGTGCAACAGCAATTCTTCCAGAGCCAGGGCGACTATCGCATGGCGAAATACTCCGGGGTGCGGTTGAATGGGAAGATGGGCAACGAAGTGTTTCGGCTGAAGACGACGGGCAAGACGCAGTTTGTCTCGCCGCGCGGGTAAGTGATTGAATCTAAAGCACAAGAATGTGTGCTGAAAAATGGGGCGCGGGAGATATACTGCCCTAAGATTTCCTTTCGAGAGCATTCATGGCCAAAGTTTTTACCATTCCGGTCCCGCCTAATTTTGGAACGAAGAGAAGAGAGCGCACCTCCGATCCGCGCTATGTAGATGGACAGCGCGTGCTGGTAGAGGCCATGAAGTATCTGGCGCAGAGCGATCCGGTGGCCAACCGGCCGGCGATTGAATTGATCTCCGAACACGTGCGCACCCGGTTTAGGATGAGCGACTCGCCGCTGGGGTAGGCGCCAGAACCTACGCGCCACGCCCATTCCTATTGTCTTGGCCCCGCTCAAAAATAAAACTTCAAAGCAAACTGAATGATGCGCGGGTCGCGCGCCTGGGTGATCTGCCCAAAATTGGCGTCGAATCCGTTGTGGTCGGGGTTGAAGAACTGCGCGTGATTGAACGCGTTGAAGAATTCCGAGCGGAACTCGATCATCTTACTTTCTGAAAGCTTGAACGTACGCCCGACAGAAAGGTCGAAGTTGTTGCGGCCGGGTCCGCGCATGATGTTCCTCCCAGAGTTGCCAAAACTGAAAGTTGGAACATTGGCGCAGTCGAAAGCGGTTGGATTGAAATAAAAGTGGCCATCAGTGATTCCCTGCCCCAGGCAATTCGCCGCCGTCGTGTCGGTGAAGGTATGAAGCGACCGAGGGGAAAAATACTGGATTGGGCCAATCAGGTCTGCGCGATCGAAGAACAGGTTTTCCTGACTTGAATTGGAATTGGAGAAGATGGTGAAAGGTGTCCCGGTCTGAAAGGCGGCGATCCCGCTGACCTCCCAACCTTCCGCCAGCTTACGGAGAAAACCGCTGGGATTTCCGAAGGCATGATCCAGAGGGAGTTTCCAGATACCGCTGATGACCAAGCGCTGGCGAACGTCAAAGTTAGCGGAGCCGCGGTCGAACGCGTGATTGAAAGGATCCGCGTAAACCGAACTGTTGTAGCGAAAGCCGGACTGGTCATCAATAGTGTGCGCGAGAGTATATGCGGCGCGTAAATTGAAACCGTGGCTGAACCGTTTGTCGACTGTGAACTGGAACTGGTTGCTGTCGGAGGTTCCGCTGCTCAGATCGGTGAACAACTGGAGCGCCCCTGTGGGGGAAGAATTCGGATCCAACGGATTGCTGCAGCCGGCCAGGGGGCGGGCACAGTCGGGGTTAATAAATCCCAGAGCGTTCTGGGCCTCCATGACGCTGGGCACCGGGGCGTTTACATCCGTGGTGGCCACCGCTTTTCGCGAGAAGCTGCCGACATAATCGGCCTCGATCATGGTGTCCTGGGTAACCTGATATTGGAGGCCAAAATTGGCATTCTCCGAATAGGGAGTGCGGAAGTGCGGGTCGATGACATACGCGAACTGAATGGCGGGAACGCCAAACGTGGATCCAACTACACCGCCAGTGGGATACGGGTTTGACAGGCCGAATGCCGTAAACGGGTCTGCCATCGGATTAACTCCAGCTGGCACAGTAGTGTAGTCGGTGGGAAAAAACTGGGTGACCTGGCCGAAGGGCGATTCGCCGCCGAACTGCAGATTCAGAGCACCATCTTCCAGATCATAGAAAATTCCGAAACCGCCGCGCATGACCAGCTTCGCGTTGCCCAGCATGTCCCAGGCAAAACCGAAGCGAGGAGCGAAGTTGTTGCGGTCGGGATAGGTCAGCCCCCGGTTCGGCGTTCCCGGATCACCGGGATACAGGATGCCCGGAGGTGCGCCGGGAAATTTCGTCGACTGTTGCCCAGGGAAAAATCCCAGAATCTCATTGTGCGGATCTTCCAGCGGGGAGTCGTACTCGTATCGCATGCCGAGATCCAGGGTAAGGCGCGGCAGCACCTTCCAGGAATCCTGGCCGAAGAAGTGCCATTCGGTGGTGCGAATGCCGTATTGAGCCCTGGAGAATTGGTTATACCCGTCAAAGAATCCGCCGACGAAGTCTGCCAGGGGGGTTCCCGTAAAATTCCCCCCGTCATTCCCGAAGTCAAACAATCCGTTGTTGTCGAAATCGAAATCGAAATTGTTGCGCACCCTGCGGATGTCGGCGCCGAACTTTATGTTGTGCCGTCCGCGCGTCATGGTGAGACTATCCTGCCAGTGGAAGGTGACGTCATGAATTTTGGTGGGCCCTTCGGGATTTGGACCCAGGTTAAAACTAGGCGTTTGTATAACGGGCGGCGCAGTGCCTGCCGGATCGTCCGGATTCACGTTGGTGAAACCGAGAGCTGAAGGGGACGTCGTATCGTGGGGCACAGCCTGGAAAGTCGCGCTGCGGTTGGCCGCAAAGATGAACTCGTTGATCACGGTCGGGCTGAGGTTATGGAGCCATGACACGGAACCGAGTTGAGTGCGAACAAAAGTGTTGAAACCGGAGCCAACCGGTACGTTCCCTCCCGTGGTGCCTCCATTTGTGATGAGGAAGGGATAATTCTGATTCTGATCGTCAATGATGTACGAGGCGTAGATCGTGTCTTTTGAGCTTATGTGATGATCGACGCGCGCGATGCCCTGGGTATCGCGAATTACTGCGACGGGCGCAGAAACGAAGTTATTGTTGGGCTGGTTGGGAAACGGCAAGTACTTGTCGATGTAGTTCTTGATTACGGGGTTCACCGGAACCTGATTGTTGTTGTAAGGGTTGCCGGTCGTGGGATCGACCAACTGAATCCCGGGCAGCAGTTCGCTGAAATCACCTTTCCGCTCGTTGGGGCTGAGGACCTGCAGCAGCGGCGCAACTTCGCCTTCATGGCGGATGACATCCTGCAAGGCGACGAAAAAGAAAGTCTTGTCCTTCCTGATGGGGCCGCCAAGAGTGCCGCCGAAAGTGTTGCGCTTGAAGGGCGTGACGGCAGGCAGAAAGTAGTTGCGGGCGTTCAGGGCATCGTTGCGGAAGAACTCGAACAGGTCCCCGTGAAAGGAGTTGGTTCCGGACTTGATGACCTGATTGACGATGCCGCCCGCGGTGCGTCCATACTCAGCTTCGTAGTTGTTGGTGAGGATCTTGAATTCCCCGAGCGCGTCGGGATTGGGATCGACTACGGCATTGTTGCCGAGGAAATCATTGTTGTCGGCGCCGTTGACCAGGAAGCTGAGAGATTCCGAGCGCTGGCCGCTGACGGAAAACGGGTTCCCGCTGCCGTCGTCCTCGTCGGGAGGAAACACTCCTGCTTGCAATAAACCCAATTGAAAAGCGTCGCGTTCGACCAGCGGCAGGTCGACAATGCGGCGTTGAGTTTCGACATTGCCCAGGGTTGCGCTGACGGTATCCACCTGGGTGACGTCGCCGGTAACTTCGACGACCTGACTGCTGGTGCCGACATGCAGGGCGACGTCCAGACGCGCGTTTTGGTTGATTTGGAGCGTGATGCCTTTACGGACGTACTTGTCGAAACCGGTTTGCTCAACTGCCACTTCATAGGTACCCACCGGAACCGAATTGAACAGATAGTCGCCGTCCTTGCTGGTCGTGGCCGTGTGCGCGATGTTGGTCTGGGAGTTCTTGAGGGTGACCTTCGCGCCCACGACCACAGCGCCGGTGGAGTCTTTGACGGTACCGGTCAGCAGAGCCGCGGTTTGCTGGGCCATGGCAAGATGCGAGCTAAGGATGGCGATCCCGAGGGATAAAACCAGGCTCCGCAGAACTGCTGAGATCAGTCTATGTCGTGATCGGGGTGCTGCTGCCACTGATGGGGACATCCGGGGCATCCGAGAAGCGATCCTAGCTGCACGCATGGGGTGGGCTCCTTGCACACTAGTCTATTAGTTGAAAACAATTGTGACCCGGGATCACGAACGGAAAATCGAGGTCCGGGCCTGTTGGAGCGCTATTGTGCAACCGAGCGGCCACTGTCTTCAAGCTAATTTTCAAAGGGTTGGGTATCCTGAAACGATTGAATATATCTTTTCACATACGGGGTTCTGAATTTGGGAGCGTGTTCATGCGGGTTTGCGAGGTGTCGCGATGCGTTTTGGCGGTGAAAAGGGCCGCGGCGAGGAATATGACCACGGGATAGCACTCCAGCGTGTAGCGGGGCTCGGGGTTTTCCAGGGTGCCGAGGAAGAGAGAGCGCAGCAGCAGAAATAAAACCAATAGTCCGATGCCGAATAATTCGCGGGAACGGAGGAGGCCGGCGGCAGCGGCCGCGACATAGGCCAGGTTGATCACGAGAAAAACGAGGCTCACGGTGAGCCAGACGGGGTCGTCATCGAACTCCCACCAGCGGGGGTCGGAAGGCAGCATCTCGGTGCGGGGACGCAGCCACATGTCGGCGATGCGCAGGGCGGGAAGCCATACATAGTAGCGCAGGGGAGCGGCGTGAATGCGGGCGGCGCCCAGAGCGGACAGGCGGGCGTCGAGTTCGGGGTTCAGGTCGTGATCCTGATTGTAGGCGGTGAAAATTTCTTCCGTTTCGTGGCGCTCGGCGGGGGAATCGAAGGCACGGTCCGGCAAGCGTGTGATGTCGATGGCGTCGCCCGGGACCCGCCAGTAAATTTCCTGGACTGAGGTGTATTCGGTGATCCAGGTCTTGATCCAGCGATTGAAGCCGACCATCACCAGTTCGTTGGATTCGGTGGCATAACGTGGCGCGAGCGGTTGGAAGCGGTGCAGGGTGTGCAGGTTGCGAAGGGTCCAGGGGATTAGCGGAGCGAAGGTGGCGACAGTGAGAATTACTCCCACACGGAGCATGGGAAGCAATCGAGGGGCTGAGCTGGAACCGCCGGCCAACTTGACCGCGATGTAGCGCAGGACGATGAGCCGCCGGAACAGCAGGAGCCAATATGCGCCGACGGCAGCGAACAGGATGCCACCATCGGGCCGCAGCAGGATGCAGGCCGCGATCGAAAGGCCGCAGGCGAGCCATGTGGAGGGTGCAGGCGTTGAAGAGGAGTCAACGTCACGACCGAGCGCTGCAAATCCACGCACAGCGAAATTCAGGGCCAGCGCCGTGAAGAAGATTTCCAGCCCTTCAGTAAGCGCGGCGGCGGCATAGTTGGCGAGGAATGGACAGAGCGTGGCGAGCAGGAACGCCGCCTTCGCCGGGCGATCGGAGAGCATGCGGCGGGCGAGATCGGCGACGAGGAAGCACGTCCCGAGATCGAACAGGACTTGAATCAGAAGGACGGCGCGGAAGTTGTTTACGCCGAAGACGGCAAAAATCGCCGCGAGGAACGCAGGGTATCCGGGAAGGCGGGAGAGCGTAGGCAGAATCTGGCCGGAGTCGGTGACGCCGTAGATGCCGTGCTGCAGCCAGTTGATGGCGATATTGGCATAGAGGCGCGAGTCGTCGACGACGGCGGGAAAGCGAAACACAAAGAGCAGGCGCAGCGCCAGCGCCGCCAGGACCGCCCCAAGAAAGAACCGAGCATTCTTCCGCACCAGTTCGAGCACGGTCAGAATATAGCGCGTTCGGGGGCAGGTTCGGTCTCGGAAAATAAGAAAGCGAGCCAAACGCGCCCTTCGGTCGCTTGCGCTCTCTCAGGAGAGGCTTCGTGGATTCGCGCGGCTCGCCCAGATCCTTCGCTGCGCAAAGAACGCTTGCTCTAGGATGACAAGGGAACCGGCAGCGCTTCCCAGCCCTACCGAGAATTGACCCTGTGGCACGTGGGGCATACGATAAACGATTAGCCATCCATGGCCGAACCTGTCTTTTACGATCCGGAACGCGCCCGCTGGAAGCGCTTGAGACGATTCGTCGACGCGCTGGTGCTGGCGCTGACGGCGCTGGTGATTTTCTTTGTGTACACCACGCTGCGGGACGAGCGCCTGCCCGAACTGCTGTTTTCGCCGCAGAAACGGCAGTTTAAGGCGTTGAAGGAAAACGAGAAAGAGAAAGCCCGCGAACGCCAGAAGAAGCTGGCGGCCCGATCCCACCGCAAGTCGAAGTTGCCGGCTTCGGAGGTCACACTCAACCAGGAAGAAGGCATCCGCGCGGCATTCTATGTTCCCTGGGACGCCGCCAGTTTCTCATCGCTACGCGATTATTCCCGGCAGATCGATCTGCTATATCCCGACTGGCTGCACGTACTGACCGCCGACGGCCGCGTGCAGGCGGTGGACGATCAAACCAACAAGTTCTTCGACGTGGTGCAGAACAATCACGTGCGCTCGGTCGACGACCGCGTGATGCCTCTGCTCAAAGCGGAAGACAACAGCATGGAAGTCTTCCCCATGGTGAACAACTTTGACGGCACCGAGTGGGTCGGGGGAATCACGGATTTTCTGAACAATCCGGAGGCGCGCGCAGCGTTTCGCCAGCAAGTGGGGATGTTTCTTTCGTCGGACCGCTACCGCGGGTTGATGGTGGATTTTGAGGCTTTTCCGAAAGTGGGGCAGACGGGCTATGTGGCGCTACTGAACGAACTTTCCTCGGACCTACATGGCCGCGGGATGAAGCTTTACGTCAGCGTACCGGCGCACAATCAGGAATTCGACTATGCTGCGATTGCCACGCCGGCGGATGGTGTGGTGGTGATGAACTACGACGAACATTATCCGGGTGCTGCCTCGGGGCCGGTGGCGTCGCAGGATTGGTTCCTGGAGAATCTCAAGTTCGCAGTGAAGGTAATCCCGAAGGAGAAGCTGATCTGCGCCATCGCCAACTACGGTTACGACTGGGTGTTGAAACCGAAGAAGGGCAAGCTGCCTCCCGATGCGCGGGACAGTCCATCCAGTGCGCAGGAAGCGTGGCTCGCGGCGCGTGATTCGGATGAAGATGTAATTTTTGACGACGATGCGCTGAATCCGCATTTCAGCTATCTGGATGAGCGTGGTCTCCGCCACGACGTCTGGTTTCTCGATGCGGTGACTGCTTTGAACCAAATGCGCGCGGCGCAGACGCTGGGCATCCAGACTTTCGCTCTCTGGAAGCTAGGCGGCGAAGACCGTGCGCTGTGGAAGGTGTGGGACGTTCCGGGTGACGCGGGAGCTGCCGCCAAACTGCGCGACGTGCCTCCGGGCCAGGATGTGGACATGGAGGGCCAGGGGGAGATCCTGCGCATCGAAGATAAGCCCACCCATGGCACGCGAGACCTCACCATCGATGCGAATTCAAAACTGATCACCGACGAAAATTTTCAGTCGTTGCCGGAACCCTACCGGGTGGGGCGTTATGGGTACAGTCCCAACAAAGTTGCGCTGACCTTCGATGATGGCCCTGACCCCGAGTGGACGCCCAAGATTCTCGACGTGCTCAAGCAGGAACACGCCCCAGCCACTTTTTTTCTGATTGGGATTCAGACCGACAAGTTTTCCGGCCTGGCGAAACGAATCTACAACGAGGGCCACACGATTGGAAACCACACTTTCACCCATCCCGATGTAAGCAACATCACGGATACGCAAATGAGGGTGGAATTGAATCTCACCGAACGGCTGTTCGCCAGCCTGGTGGGGGTACGCACCATACTGTTGCGTCCGCCCTACGCGATTGACGAGGAGCCGGACACCGCTGATCAGGTGAAGCCGCTGATGTTTGCGCAGGACCTGGGCTATATCACCGTCGGCAACCGGATCGATCCCAACGATTGGAGCGACAAGCCGCGGCGGCACACGGCCGAGGAGATTTCCGCCTACGTTCTGGCGCATCTGCCGCCGTGCGGCGTGAACGACCTGCGCTGCGGCAACATCGTTCTGCTGCACGATGGCGGCGGGAACCGCGCTGAAACCGTACGCGCCCTGCCCATGATTATTGACGGCGTTCGTGCGCGCGGCCTGGAGATTGCGCCAGTCTGCGCGTTGTTTGGCAAAACCCGGGCCGATGTGATGGCTCCGTTACCGACCGGCGAACTGTGGGCGGCGCGCCTTGACCGGCTGGGCTTCTGGCTGTTCGACATGGCCCAGATGAGCATCACCTTGATCTTTTTCATCGGCGATCTTTTGATGACCGGGCGGTTGCTGTTTATCGGCACGGCTGCGATCTACGACCGGCTGCACGAGAAAATTTTCGGGAGGCCGGCGGAAGTCGCTACGTACAAGCCCAAGGTCGCAGTGCTGATTCCTGCCTACAACGAAGAGAAAGTGATTGAGCGAACAGTGCGTGCCGCGCTGAACTCGAACTATCCCAACCTGCGCGTGATTGTAATTGATGACGGGTCGCGGGACCGCACGCTGGAAGTAGCGCGCGCGGCCTTTGTCAGGGAAGAGGCTGCGGGCAAAGTGCTTATCCTTACCAAGAAAAATGCGGGGAAGGCTGAAGCGCTCAATTATGGCATCGAACATATTCAAGATGCCGAACTCTTTGTAGGGATCGACGCCGACACCATCATCGCCAGTGACGCGATCTCGCGATTGGTACCGCATTTTATCAATCCGAAAGTTGGGGCCATTGCGGGCAATGCCAAGGTGGGGAACCGGGTGAACCTGTGGACGCGATGGCAGGCGCTGGAATACATCACCAGCCAGAATTTCGAGCGGCGCGCGCTGGATGTGCTGGGCGCGGTGAGCGTGGTGCCGGGAGCGATTGGAGCGTGGCGAGTTTCCGCGGTGCGGGAATGCGGCGGCTACCAGATTGATACCGTGGCCGAGGACGCCGATCTTACCATGGCGCTGTTGCGGCGCGGCTACCGCGTCGAATATGAAGATATGGCGCTGGCCTACACCGAAGCGCCGACCAACGCGAATGGGCTGATGCGCCAGCGTTTCCGCTGGTCGTTTGGAATTCTGCAGGCGGTGTACAAGCACAGTGGAGTATTCGCGCGTAAGGGAGCGCTGGGATTTGTGGCGCTGCCGAACATTGTGATTTTCCAGATTCTGCTGCCGCTGGTTTCGCCGCTGATCGACATCATGTTCGCAGTGGGCGCGATCTGGTATTTCATCCAGAAACATTTTCACCCTGATTCCACTGATCCGGCCAGCTTCCACAAGCTGGTGGCGTTCTTCTTCGTGTTCCTGTTGATTGATTTTCTGGCGTCGGCGGTTGCGTTCGCGCTGGAGCGGCGGCGTCCGGATGACAAGGAAGATGTGTGGCTGCTGAGCCAGGTGTGGCTGCAGCGTTTCGCCTACCGGCAATTGTTTTCGGTGGTGCTGTTCCGAACGCTGAAGCGGGCGCTGGAAGGACGAAAGTTTGCCTGGGATAAGTTGGAGCGCACGGCGGCGGTAAAGTATCGGCCGTCGGAGGAGCGGGATTCGGTGAACGTGCCGTGAATCGAGTAAAAGCCGCAGACGTATTGTTAACGATAGCTGCTTTGATTGTTCCGCTGACGGTCCAGTCCCAACAGAATGATCTTCAGGCGGAGCTGAAGGTTAGGGTCGAGATCACAGCCGACAAAAGGGAGTATGGGCTGGGGGAAGTCGTGAGGTTTCGGGCAACTCTGATCAATGCGAGCGATTCCGCAGTCTATGTCGCTAAGACGTGGTGGTACGCGGGAGGGGGCAATTCAGGCTTCATCGTAGAGGTGAAGCAATTGACCGGCAAGAACTCGGGTGCTGGATGCGGGATGGCTTGGGACCCGGGACCTGTCAAGGATGCCCGAACTCCCGATCAAGTCCTTCGTGAAGACTTTGTACGGCTTGGACGCGGAGAGCTAATAGGATTCGAAGACATCTATAAAGGCTGTGTTATCAAGTACCCAGGAACATATCAGATTGTGGCCGAATACTGGGCAGTCGATCGGAATATCCACGATGCCGAAGCCCTTAGTAATGGAAAAGCATCGATGCTGCGGGGCCGGATTCGGTCGGAACCGTTCACTTTCCGGGTACGCGCTAGTAAAGCACAAGCGTCCGAAAACCAGAAGTAAGCGCTAGCTTTTCCCGGCGACTTCCAGTCTAGCGTCGGCCTTGTGCAGGGCGTTCAGAGCGCGCTCGACGTCGACGTTGGTGTCGCCGCTGGTGAGGCGCTGCTCGGCGCGGGCTTTGGCTTTGCGGGCGCGTTCCACGTCGATCTCGGAGGGGCGTTCGGCGGTTTCGGCGAGAATCGTAACTTTATCGGGCAGAACTTCGGCGAATCCCCAGGCCACGGCGAGGCGCTGCTCTTCCCCACCATCGCGATACTTGATTTCGCCGACAGCCAGTTCAGTGATCAGCGGCGCATGCCCAGGTAGAATTCCCAGATAGCCGTTCTTGCCGGGAATCTGAACTTCTGCCGCCGGCGCGTCGACGACCTTCTTTTCCGGAGTGACGATTTCGAGTTGGAAAGTGTCCATAAACTAGCTTTCGGCTTTCGGGCTTCGGGCTTCGGCAAGAGCAAGACGTTGGTGTCTTCTCGGTTTAGCCGAAGGCCGATAGCCGCAGCCCGAAGCCCTCTATGCCGCCGTCTTCATCTTCTCTGCCGCTTCCAGGACTTCCTCGATTGGGCCTTTCATGTAAAAAGCCTGCTCAGGGATGTCGTCGTACTTGCCGTCGACGATTGCTTTGAATCCCTTTACCGTGTCGGCGATCTTGACGTAGCGTCCGGCTGCGCCGGTAAATTGTTCGGCCACGTGGAACGGCTGCGAGAGGAAGCGTTGAATCTTGCGCGCGCGCGCCACGGTGAGCTTCTGGTCTTCGCTGAGTTCATCGATGCCTAGAATTGCGATGATGTCCTGCAGATCTTTGTAAGTCTGCAGCGTTTTCTTCACACGCTGAGCGACGTCGTAGTGCTCCTGGCCGACGATGCGGGCGTCGAGAATGCGCGACGTGGAAGCCAGCGGATCGACCGCGGGATAAATTCCGATCTCGGTCAAGGCGCGGGAGAGCACGGTGGTGGCGTCGAGGTGGGCGAAGGTGGTGGCCGGGGCGGGATCGGTCAAGTCGTCGGCCGGAACGTAAATTGCCTGCACCGACGTGACGGAACCTTTCTTGGTGGAGGTGATACGCTCCTGCAGTTCACCCATTTCCGTGGCAAGGTTCGGTTGGTAGCCTACGGCGCTGGGCATGCGGCCCAGCAGCGCTGACACTTCCGAGCCTGCCTGCGTGAAACGGAAAATATTGTCGATGAAGAGCAGCGTGTCAGCGCCTTCGGCATCGCGGAAATATTCGGCGACCGTGAGTCCGGTCAGCGCGACGCGTAGACGAGCGCCTGGGGGCTCGGTCATCTGGCCGTAGATGAGCGCGGCCTTGGATTCCGCAGGCTTGCCCGGCTTGATGACTCCGGATTCGGTCATCTCCAGCCAGAGATCGTTGCCTTCGCGGGTGCGCTCGCCGACGCCGGCAAACACGGAGTAGCCGCCGTGCTGCTTGGCGACGTTGTTGATCAGTTCCATGATGACGACGGTCTTGCCGACGCCCGCGCCGCCGAACAAACCAATCTTGCCGCCCTTCAGGAAGGGCTGGATGAGGTCGATGACCTTGACGCCGGTCTCAAACATTTCCGCGGTAGTGGCCTGCTCGTCGAAGGCGGGCGCGAGGCGGTGAATCGGCATGCGCTCTTTGTACTCGATGGGGCCAAGGTTGTCGACAGGCTCGCCGATCACGTTCATCACGCGGCCCAGCGTTCCGCGGCCCACAGGCACAGAGATGGGGCCTTCCTGGTCAATGGCCTGCATGCCGCGCACCATGCCTTCGGTGGCCTCCATCGCGATGCAGCGCACGCGGCCTTCGCCCAAGTGCTGTTGGACTTCGAGAATTACATTGACGGGATTGGGGACGGTGAAGCCGTCGCTCACCACTTTCACCGCCTGATAAATCGGCGGCAACTTGCCTTCGGCGAATTGGACGTCGACCGCGGGTCCGGCGATTTGCACTACGTGTCCGATGTTTTGTGGCATAAAGTTAGCTCTCAGCATTTAGCAGTTGGCAATTAGCAGTTAGCATTTGGCGCAAACGCTAACTGCCAATTGCTCTTACTCGGTACTCGCGACTCGGTACTACTCACATTGCGGCTGCGCCGCTTACGATCTCGATAATCTCTTTTGTGATCTTCGCCTGGCGGGCGCGGTTCATGGCCAGCGTCAGCGAATCGATCATGTCGGTAGCGTTGTTGGTCGCGGAATCCATGGCGGTCATGCGTGCGGCGTGCTCGGCCGCAACCGATTCGAGCAGCGCGCGGAAAATCTGGATGGCCACATACTTCGGCAACAGCGCCCGGAATAATTCCCCCGGCGGCTGCTCGTAAATGTAATCCACCTGTGCGGTGCCGAACTGCGCCGCAGCTTCGCCCGCGGGCTCGGAGCCACGCAGGCCCACGCCCGCGCTGATGGCGGCTTCTTTGGCTTTCTTCTTTTCTTCCTCCGTCATCTCCTCGGCCAGGCGGACCGCCTGCTCGCCGATCTGCTCGATAGGAAGGATCTGTTCCACGATGAGGCGTTGCGCGATCACCGACTTGAATTCGTTGAAGACCACATAGACCGAATCGATCTCTTCGCGCTGATAACGAGCAATCACGCTTTCCGCCAAAGATCGCGCCTGGGCAAATTCCAACTTGCCGAGAACACCGACGTGCTCGCCGGTGATTTGTACTGCTCCGGCGCGCTCCGGCGCCTCGGCTTGCGTCTCCAGAGATTCTTCGGCCTCATCGGCCAGGCTTCGCGTTTGCACTGCCGCGGCGGGATAACGACGGCGCAGGAAGTCGCGGCCTTTGCGGCCGATGGCCTCGATGTCGATATTCTTGCCTTCCTTGGATTCAAGGAAGCGGGTGGCGGCCTTCGTTACGTTGGCGCTGAAAGCGCCGGCCAAGCCTTTGTCGCCGGTGACGACGATGAGGAGAATATTTTTCTCGGGTCGCTGCGCTAGCAGAGGATGCTTCGGCTCGCCGGTCTCGGGATCGTAGATCTCGGCGCGGGCCACCAGCGATTTGAGGACATTGGTCAACATGTGCGCGTAGGGACGCGCCGCCAGGGTACGGTCCTGGGCGCGGCGCAACTTGGCGGCCGAGACCACCTTCATGGCCTTGGTGATCTGCCGCGTGTTCACCACGCTGCGGATACGGCGTCGAATGTCGAGAATGTTGGCCATTGTTTCAGTTGCTAGTACCGAGTACCTAGTACCCAGCGAAGACGATTGGACTCGGTACTGGGTACTGGGTACTCGGTACTACTTCGCTACCGCTTCCCTGCTTGCCACGAACTGCTGTTTGGCCTGCTTGATCACGTCGGCGATCTGCGCTTTCAGGGCGTCGTCGAGAATCTTTTTCTCCATGATGGTGCGCAGCAGGCCAGACTGGGTTGCGTCCACGTACTTGTAAAGCTCTTTCTCGAAGTCGCGGACCTGGGTGACCGGCAGGTCGTCGAGGAATCCTCCCGTGCCCGCGAAGATAATCAGAATCTGCTTGGAGAATGGGAGCGGTGAAAATTGATCCTGCTTCAGCAGTTCGACCAGGCGCTGGCCACGATTCAACTGGGCTTGGGTGGCTTTGTCGAGATCGCTGCCGAACTGGGCGAAGGCGGCAAGTTCGCGGTACTGCGCTAGTTCCAGTTTCAACGTTCCGGCGACCTGGCGCATGGCTTTGATCTGCGCGGAGCCGCCCACGCGGCTTACCGACAATCCTACGTTCACGGCGGGGCGCACGCCCTGGTTGAACAGGTCGGTTTCCAGATAAATTTGGCCGTCGGTAATCGAAATCACGTTGGTCGGAATGTAGGCAGAAACGTCTCCGGCCTGGGTTTCGATGACAGGCAGCGCGGTCAGCGATCCGCCGCCATTCTTGTCGCTCAATTTGGCAGCGCGCTCCAGCAGGCGGGAGTGGAGATAGAACACGTCTCCGGGATAGGCCTCGCGTCCCGGGGGACGCCGCAGCAGCAGCGAGATTTCGCGGTAAGACGCAGCATGCTTCGAAAGATCATCGTAGATGACCAGCGCGTGGCGCTTGGTGTCGCGGAAATATTCGCCGATGGCGCAGGCCGCGTACGGCGAAATGTACTGCATGGGCGCGGGTTCGGAAGCCGAGGCTGCCACCACGATGGTGTACTCCATCGCGCCGGCGTCTTCGAGAATCTTTACGACTTGTGCAATCGAGGAGCGCTTCTGGCCGATCGCGTTGTAGATGCAAACCAGGTCGTTGCCCTTGCTGTTGATGATGGTGTCGAGCGCGACCGCGGTCTTTCCGGTCTGACGGTCGCCGATGATTAATTCGCGCTGGCCACGGCCGATCGGGATCATGCTATCGATGGCTTTTAGTCCAGTCGCCATGGGCTCGCGTACGGACTGGCGGGCGATGACGCCGGGAGCGAGGCGTTCGAGGGCGATGAATTTGTCGGTGGTGATGGGACCTTTGTCGTCGATGGGGCGGCCGAGCGAATCGACCACGCGGCCGATCATGGCGTCACCCACGGGCACGCTCATGATGCGGCCTGTGCGCTTGACCTCGTCGCCTTCTTTGATCTCGGTGTATTCGCCGAGCAGGACAACGCCGACCTGATCTTCTTCCAGGTTCATGGCGATGCCGGCCACGCCGTGGGGGAAGGAAAGAAGTTCGCCGGCCATGACCTTGTCGAGTCCATAGACGCGGGCGATGCCGTCGCCGAGGGTGATGACGGTGCCGGTCTCGTCCACGGAGATCTTCGACTCGTAGTTCTCGATCTGCTCGCGGATCAGTTTGGTAATTTCGTCTGCTTTGATCTGTGCCATAGAATTAGCTTCGAGCTGCGAGCCTTGAGCCGCGAGCAAGCAGCTGAATTTTTCACTTGTTGTTCACCATCCGTCGCCACCTGCGTAACGGGGATGGCTGGAAGCTCAAGGCTCGCAGCTCATAGCTAGGAGCTAATAGCTTCCTTCAATCTTTCCAGCTGGCCTTTCACCGAACCATCGTAAATGGTGCTACCGACGCGGACTACCGCGCCTCCTAGAAGCGTCGCGTCCTGGCCGTAGCGGGCGCGGACTTTCTTGCCGGTCAGCTTCTCGACCTGGGCCTCGAACTCGCGCTTTTCGGCGTCGCCTAACACGCGGGCGCTGGTGATCTGGGCCTCGGCGAATCCCATGCGCGCGTCGAGTTCTTTTTCTAATTGCGTGATGATGGGATCGAGAAAATGCACGCGGCGATGATCGATCAGGACCGCGACCAGGTTCCTCACCTGCTTGGAAATTCCATCGCGCTCGGCAACTACGTCCAAGACTCGACGCTTCTGGTCGGCAGGAACGGCGGGATTCTCCCACACCCGCCGCAACACTGGACTCTCGGCTAACAGGCTGGCGATCGTGCGCAATTCGGCGATGGAGCGGTCGGCGTTGAGATGCGCGCTGAGGACTACGTCCGCGAAGGCGCGGGCATACATGCTGGCGACCGAAGCCATACGTTAGCGCCCGTCCTTTCCGAGTTGTGCACCCTCAGACGAGCCCAACTCTCCGGCAAAACTTCGCACCAGGGCCTGATCGGTGGCGGCGTCCACGTGGATTTGTTTCTGCGCGAGACCGACCGCGAGATCAGCGGCGTAGGCGGTGAGTTCACGACGCGCCGCTTTGGCGGCGGAGGCGATTTCCTGCTGCGCCGATTCCACCAGCTTGCGGGCATCTTCCTGAGCAGCAGCCTGGATGCGAGCTTCCTCGGCGGCAGCTTCTTTTTCAGCGGCGTCGCGCATCATGCCGATTTCGACGTCGAGCTTCATCAGGCGCGATTCGATCTCGGCCAGCTTGCGGCGGGCTTCCTCACTTGCCTTCTGGGCTTCCTGCATCGCCTTTTGGATGGCCGCGGTGCGGGCGCTGAAGGCTCCCGGTAAATACTTGCGGCCGGCCCACACAATGACCAACGCAACCGCGACAAAGTTCACCAGCACGCTCAGCCAGTAGGATTGCTGCAGGTTCAATCCGGTGAGGCGCGCAACCAGGCGCACAGAGGCGGACTGCTTGAATTCAGCGGTCTCATCCTTTTCTTCGCCGGCGGCTTCGCGGGTCTCGTGCGCCAGCTGCCGCCCGATGCCCGGATTGTCCGGCGCCTGCTTCACCTCTTGCTGTTGCGGAGGAGCAGGCGGCTGCTGCTGTGCGTGCAGCGAGGTGATTGCTCCGGCAAAACTCAGCGCGAGCAGGGCCAGCAGACACACACGGACAATTTGTTTCACGAATGTCATGTTGTGCAAAATCGTCTTGTTGCGAATCATGCGAGTCGGCATCAGCGTCCGGCTCCGGCGGGCTGCAAGACGCGGCGCATGATCTCGGCGGCCAGCGACTGCGCTTCGGCCTGTAAACCGCCCTGGGCCGCGTCACGATCCTTCTGAATGTCGGCCTTCGCGGCCTGCACCTGCGCCTGAACTTTGGTGCGCGCTTCGTTCAGGGCCGCAGTGCGCGCGTCAAGCGCTGCTTTGCGGCGGGCCTCCTGGGCGCGGAATACTGTGGCGCGAGCCTCGCGCAGGCGCTGCTCGTATTCGGAGGTGCGCGCCCCGGCCGCGGCGATGTCGGCCCGCGACTTTTCGACGGCGCCTTCGGTCTTGCCGCGACGCTCCTCGAGCACGCGCCGCAAAGGTTTGTGCACGATGTTGGCGTAGAGCGCGTAGAGCAGCGCCACCAGAATTACTGTCGGTATCGATCCAAGCAGTAATTCGCCCAGTTGTCGTAGCGTTTGATCCATTGAATGCTGCTATTCAGGATAAAAGAGGGCTATGAAAACTGTTAAGTCTAACGTCCGAAGGAGTTTATGTCAATGTGAAGGGGCGAATTTTGAGCGATTTTCGGGGCGGGCAAATGGCTCAAAATGGGCGCAATCCGGCTGGAAAGCCCTGATTTGGCGGGCCATGCAGAAATCTGCAACTAATCCTTGACTTCCCGGTAAAGAGGACTAGCATTGAATTATCACCTCCGATCCAATTCAGGATCGAGTGGGCCGATAGCCAAGGAATGTCACCGCTTCTTGGTTGCCGGCCCATTTAAATTTGATCCAGCTATTTCCCTTCGGGGTGTACAACTTTCCCGCCGACCATGGTAATCACTACTTTCGCCTTCCCTATTTCTTCCGGCTTGACCGAGAAAATATCTTGAGAGAGCACTGCGAGATCAGCCTCCTTGCCCGCTTCCAGCGTTCCGATCCGGTCGTCGGAGAATCTGGCGTAGGCCGAACCTTGGGTGTAGGCGTTCACGGCTTGTTCAACGGTAAGGCGTTCTTCGGGAACGTACACTTCTTTGGTTGGGACTGCTCCGGCCTGGCCTGCGCCATCGAAGGCTCCGCCGGGAAAATCCTTGGCGCCACTCGGCGGCTGCCAGATTTGGCGGGTGACGGCCTCCTGGATCGCGACCAGCGGGTTGGGCGGCCAGGTGCACGGCCAGTCGCTTCCGAAGGCGAGGGTAACTAGGTCTTTTTCCATGCTCTGCCAGCGGTCGGTGGTGGCGTGCTCGTGCGGATCGTAATTCGAGCCATTCTCGTCGCAGCAGAAGGTGGGTTGCATGCTGGCGATCAGAGAGTCTTTCGCCATCCGCGGGATGTCCTGGGCGGCAACAAAGTCGGCGTGCTCGACGCGAAGACGGCGGTCGCGCGGGCCGTTGATCTTCTCCACTTCTTCGTAAGTATCGACCACCATGCGCGAGGTATCGGGACGGTAGGTGTGGGTCATGATCTGGTAGCCGCGCTTGTCCAGCTCGAGAACCAGTTTTTTGTATTCGGCGGGCTCGTACATGAGGGGCGGGATCAGGCCGGTGCCTCCGTCGGCGAAAAATTTCACCAAGTTCGCCGAAACCCAGTCGTCGTGGTACAGGGTGCGAGCCTTGTCGAGGTCGGCCAGAAATTCAGGAGTCAAGTGGTGAACCGCACCGATTGCTCCGAAGGCAGTACGAGTGCGGACGGTAAGCTGGCCGCGGTCGCGCAACGCGGCATAGAGTTCGATCTCCGCCAGATTCCCACTGGCGTTGTTGATGCTGGTGATGCCGAGGCTGTTGAGGAGGTGCGACGCATCCCGCAGGAACGCTAGCTTTTCATCCACCGTAAAGTAGCTGGCTAGGGCGCGCTCCATGATCTCCATGGCAGCCTCCATCAGAACTCCGGTGGGATGGCCGCTGGGGTCGCGGACGATCCACTTCTCTTCCTCCGGATTGGGCGCGGGCTTGTCGGTGAGTCCGGCCAGGGCCATAGCCTTGGCATTCAACCAGAGCGCGTGTTCCGCCGTGTAGTGGACAACGACGGGGCGGTCTGCGACGGCACGGTCCAGCAATGCATGCGTGGGGATCGAGGGCGGCTCGGTGCTGAAGTCGGCACGAACAAAGATGACTTTGTCGTTGGGATGGCTGGCGGCGAAAGCCTTGATCCGGCTGACCACGCCTTCGGGATCGTCTTCCGGCGTGATGCTGCCCTCGGGAGTGGAGAGGTTGAGGCCGTGAAGTTCCTGCGCGCCGAACCACATGTGGGTGTGATCGTCGGAAAATCCTGGGACCACGGTGCGGCCTTGCAGATCAATGACTGCGGTCTTGGCGGACTTTCGGGTGAGGATCTCCTGGTCGGTGCCGACGGCGTCGATGCGAGTGCCGGTGATGGCCAGCGCCTGGGCCCAGAGAGCTTTCGGGTTTCCTGTGTAGATGTGTCCGTGGATGAGGATGGTGTCGCTGGCTGACAACGTGGAGACGGAGAGGAGGACTGCGAGCGTAAGGGAGAAGGTAACGAGGTGACGAGGTGCAAGCATGATGCGCTCCTGATTAGAAGCCCGACCGTTGAACAGCGACGGGGCCCAGTCTTTCTTCGCAAGTTCCCACTTCTCGCAAAGAACGCGAGAAATGGGGCAGCCGCAAAGTTTACTCGATGACGAATTCCCGCACTCTTCGCATCACTGATTCCGGCGCCTCCACTTGCAACTCAACCGCGCCGTCTTTGTACGTTCGCGAATAGATTCGGGCCTTGGCTTCGAGCATGGCCAGCGTCTTGCCTTCTTTTTGCGGGACACGGAGATGGACGCGGCTCACGCGGTCTTCTTCGATCATGGCGTCGATGCGGGTGAGCAGGCGGTTCAGGCCCGTGCCCTCGACGGCCGAGACATACACAGTTTTCGCATCATCTCGCGCTGCGTGGGCTATCAAACTCTCGGCTACTTCCTCGTCCAGCAAATCGACTTTATTCATCACGCGGAGGCGCGGCTTCTTTTCGGCTTCTAGTTCTTTCAGGACGATTTCGACTTGCGCGTCCTGCTCGGCCGAGAGACGGCTGCTGGCGTCGGAGACGTGGAGGATCAGCGAAGCGCGCTGCACCTCTTCGAGCGTGGCGCGAAAGGCGGAGACCAGCGTATGCGGGAGGCTGCGAATGAATCCCACGGTGTCCGAGAGCAGCACCTTGCGCTTCGACGGTAGAACGACGGCGCGAATCGTGGGATCGAGGGTGGCGAACATGCGCGGCGAGGCGAGCACGGCGGCTTGCGTCAGTGCGTTGAACAGGGTGGACTTGCCGGCGTTGGTGTAGCCAACCAGCGCGACCGTGGCTACCGGCGCTGATTCGCGGCGCTGGCGCTGCTGGGCGCGGATGCGGCGGACGTTTTCCAGTTGCTGCTCGACGTGGCGGATGCGGCGGTAGATCTTGCGGCGGTCAGTTTCAAGCTGGGTTTCACCGGGACCGCGGGTGCCGATGCCGCCGCCGAGTTGCGACATTTCGACGCCGCGTCCGGCAAGGCGCGGCAGCAGATATTGTAGCTGCGCCAGTTCGACCTGCAACTGGCCTTCCCGGGTGCGTGCGTGGCGGGCAAAAATGTCGAGGATGAGCTGGGTGCGGTCGATCACACGGCAGTGAACAATCTTTTCGATGTTGCGCTGCTGCGAGGCGCTGAGATCGTGATCGAAGAGAAGCAGGTCAGCATTCACCGACGCGGCTGCGCCGGCAATTTCCTCGAGCTTGCCCGCGCCGATCAACGTGGCGGGATCGGGGCGGTCGCGGCGCTGCAGAATTTCACCGACGACTTTTGCGCGGGCGCTCTCGGCCAGGGTGCGGAGTTCGGCGAGGGATTCGTCGGCGTCAAACTCCGGAATGCTGGGCTTGTTGGTGGGCTTTCCTGAGGCCTTGGCGGGCGCTGCTGACGCCGCATCGCGGGCGGCCTGGGCTTGTGCGGTAACCGTGCCTTTGGCACTGCGGCCACGGGTGCGGACCTCAATCCCTACGAGAAATGCGCGTTCCTGATTGTCCTCCAGGCGCACGGTCGCAGCGCCGAGAGGCACACGTGCGGCTGCGGACGCACGATCGCGGGTCTTCTTGGGATGAGAACTGCGCAAGCCGAAAACGCCTTACCCTTCGGTGCCCGAGGCGCTGGCAGCCGAAACTGCCGGCGGCGCCGGTGACGCCGCAGTTCCGGGCGCGGCTGCGGCCTTAGCCTCGGGATGCGCCAGATGCGCGCCATGGGGCGCGGTCCGGCCCATCACAATGGTCGAGATGGCGTGCTTGAAGATCAATTGCTCCTGGCCATTGGCCTCCAGCACCACAGAATACTTGTCGAAGGAACGAATGCGGCCCGTCAACTTCACTCCGCTCAGCAGATAAATGGTGATGCTCAATCTCTCTTTGCGGGCCGTGTTCAGGAAGGAATCCTGGATGTTCTGCGCCGGCTTGCTGCTATCCATAGCCGATCTCCTTAGCTTCTCTTGACCTGCGCCACCAGCCTGCCCCGTCCGCAGACATTTCGGGGCAAGCGCAAAGCAACAGCATGTTCCTCGCGGCACCCGCCTGAGGAACACGGGGGGACAACCTGCCTCTTCGCCGCCCGGTTTGGCTGCGCCAGCCTGGCAGGTAGCTGGGAGTACGATACGGCGTCCTCGGGCCGTTTTCAACCCGGAAGTTGCGGAAAAACGGGTTTCTCTAACCCTTCGGTCGCTTGCGCCCTCTCAGGGCAGGCTCCGTAGATTCGCGGGGCTTCGGGGTGACGCCCGTCCTTTCCCTTTCGGAGGTTGTGTACAATCCTCGGCGTAGGCAATTCCCCTTTTCGTGGAGGCATCATGGCAAGCGCTGCTCTGGCAAGTTGGTTTGGACCGCAAATCAACATTCCCCCGGACTTCAACACGAACTTCCTCATGCTGGTCCGCTGGATCCATTTCCTGGCCGGCATTACCTGGATCGGGCTGCTGTATTTCTTCAATCTGGTGAATGTCCCGTTGATGAAGGAACTGGATGCGTCCACCAAGGGCAAAGTGATGCCAGCGCTGATGACGCGGGCGCTGTGGTGGTTCCGCATGTCGGCGGCGCTGACAGTGCTGGCGGGGCTCACCTACTGGGAGGTGGTTGTGACTTCTGATGTCCACAACGGCCAAAATCTGGGATTGAATCCTTCCCACGGTCTGGTCATGGGCAGCTTCTTTCTGATCTGGACGATCGTTTGGGGAGTGCTGTATGCCTGCCTGATCCCGGGCAAAGGAATCTTCGACAACGGCGCATTTGTGGGCGTGGTGTATGCCGTGGTGGTCGCGGTGGCAGCCTGGTGCTTCCTAAGCCTGAACAGCCACGGTTGGGAGAGCAGCCGGCTGCTTTCGATCGGCATCGGCGGCGGGATTGGCTGGGTGATGCTGCTGAATGTGTGGGGAGTGATCTGGCGGATCCAGAAGCGAATGATTCAATGGACGCGGGACAATGCCACGAATGGCACTCCGATGCCGGATAAGGCCAAGGCAATGGCACGGCAGGCATTTCTGGCGTCACGAGCCAATGCGTGGCTGTCGGTGGTGATGCTGTTCTTCATGGGAGCGGCCAGCCACTATCCGCTGTTCGGGAAATAAACCCTCCCGCACGCCAATAAAAAAAGGGAGCCGGAAATCCGGCTCCCTTAAGGTTAAACGCAAGCTCCGACTAAAAAGTGAACTTAACCTGCAGTCGGATGTTACGGCTCAGCTGGTAGTACATCGGCTGGCCGTACTGGCTGCTAGTCAGCACCGGTCCGCCCAGGACTGGGCTGTTGTTCAGGTTTTGCGAGAGGATCGACGCAGGCGTTCCCGAGCCCCAAGGAGTCATCGCGGCCGCGTACCATCCCACTCCATTGATGATGAACTGTCCACCCGGAGAAACGAACGACTGTGCGGCACCGGTGTCGATCTGCTCGTTGTAGGCCGTCACCGAATGCTGGTTGAAAAGATTAGTGAAGATGGCCCCGAAGCTTACGACCTTGGTCTCACTAATCTTATAGTTCTGTTGGAGCTGGAAGTCGCTCTGAATGTACCACGGAGTGCGGCGGACATAGGGATTGCCGACCGTGATCGCACCCGTATTTACATCCTGCGAGACGTTGACCCAGTTGCCACGGTTTAACGGATAGACGTCCCACCCGCCAGAACCGCTGCCGCTGTAGCTGTAGCCCGCGTCGACGTAGCTCGAGACCGGGGAGCCTTGGTAGAGGTACTGGAAGAGCCCGAAGTTAGTCGACATGTGCTTGCCCTCGGGCAGTTCGTAGTAAGCGTAGCCCTTGAACTTGTTGGGACGGTCCGTGGGCAGCAAGCCACTGGAGGAACCACCCGCGTCGTTCCACGAGAAGTACGGCTCGTCGAAGGCGCGGCTGTTGTTCGGCGAGTTACGGCCAGCCAAACCACCGTCGGAGAGGTCCGAACTGGTCAAGCCCGTGTAGTTACCACGGAAGTGGCTGTAGGTGTAGGACATCATCCCATACCAGCGGTGGCTAGTGCTCTTGATCAGGCGTAATTCCATGCCGTCATAGCTGCGGGCCGCCGGGATGGTTACGTTTGGCGGATACAGCCCAGTGCCATTGGGGGGTGGGGGGTTGGTGCAGGCTTGTGGCGCACCGGCCCCGTAAATAAAGTTGCAGAAGCCGGAGAAGGTGGAGTTTGCGCCCTGGCCGGGGTTGACGATGACGAAGGTTTCAGCACCGGTGACGGCGTTGAAAATCGACGAGTCTTCGATGGCGTGATCGAGCCGGCGGCGATCCCAGCGGGCTTCAAGCGCGAGGCCCTTGTTGATCTGGTAATCGATACCGAAGGTCGATTCATGCTGCCGATAGGGTTTCAGGCCCGGTTCCACGCCTTCCTGCGAGAAGCTGCAGGTAGAGCAGGTGGTTGGCCAGGCGCGTAAGTTCTGGTTCTCCAGGAAGGTCAGCCCAGTGCCTCCGCCAGGACCGAAGTTCGCGGTGCTGGAAGCGGCGGCGCCGACGCAGTCACGGCCAGCGCTGTTGAAGGCCGGGTTGATGTCGGACAGAGTCGGCGTATTGATGGCATACGCGCAGTTCTGCCAGTACTGGCCGCCAAACGAACTGATGGCCACGTTCAGCTTCATGATGTCGTTGTAGACACCATAGCTGCCGAACACCTTCATGCGTCCGTCTTTGAATACATCCCAAGCGGCGCCGATACGAGGAGCAATTTTGTCGCTCCACGAGAAATTGATCGGCTGGCTGGGGACGCCCGGGCCCGAGAGACCTTCGCCGGGGAGATACTCTCTCTCGACTCGGAGTCCCAAGTTAAGGGTGACGCCACGGCCGATTGTCCAAGCATCCTGGGCAAAGAAGCCGTGGTTGAAGCTGGTCGCCTTGCCACCCGTTCCGAAGTCATACACCGTGGCGACTCCATACTGGCCCTGACAGAGGCCGTCAGCCGGTGCAACGCCTGCGGCCGTCTGCGCGGCCAGCAGGGCCGTGCAATTGTCTACTCCGGTTTGAGTGGCGGGGGTATAGGCCGTCGTCTTGTTGCCAGCATATCCTGCAAAAATCTGGGTGAACGGCTCATTAAAGCCCTGGAGGATATTGTTGGACAGGCGGTTGAGCTGATAACCGAACTTGAAGTTGTGGGTTCCATGCCAGCCGCTCTTGAACCAGGCAACGTCCTGATCGAACTGGACTGCCTTATTAGCATTGCGGGTGGTCATGTTGGAGTCGATGGCGCCGTTGATGAATCCGGTCGATTGCTGCAAGACGGGTGCCAGCGCGGCTCCGGTTGTGTCGACGCCGCCGAGGCTGTCGTTCTGCCATTGATACAAATTGCCGCTGGTGGGGAAGCCAAAGTCGCGGTAGTTCTCGAAGTAGTACCCGAAGCGGGTGGTCGAGATCAAACGCGGAGTAATGGTCCAGTCAGCGCCATAGTTGGTAGTGACGTTGGGAGCGGTGTAGCCAAGGCTGTGGCTATAGGACGACGGCGCAACTCCGTCACCTGGGCCGCAGTTGGTCGCTGTTTGTGGCTGAGAAATGGCACACCCAGTGCTGGCGTTAAAGAGGCCCCCCACCAAATCGGAAGTGGGCAGGTTTTCACCAGCCTCGCGCTGGTATTGATAGAGCCAAGAGCCGAACACGCGAAGCTTCTGGGTTACGGCGTAGTCGATACGAGCGGAGGAGTACCAGGTTTGAACGTTCTGGCTAAACGGAAGCGCACCCCCGTTGGCGGGGCCGTAGTTGATAACTCGCTCACTGTCGTTCCACTCCGGGTTGAAACCCAGGAAGAAGAAGATCTTATCCTTGAGAATGGGGCCGCCGAAGGTGAAACCGGGGAAAACATCGCTGGTGTGGGGCTTAACCGGCTGCACTTCCTGGTTAGCGGCATCAGAGAACGTGCCGAACTGGCCCGGATTCGTCGACGGATCATAGCGCTGATAAACCGCCGGGGTTCCATCGAGGCCCTGGTTCTCGAATTGAGCAAACACCGAACCGTGGTAGTTGTTCTGGCCTTTCTTCATGACCACGTTGACGACGCCACCGAGCGCGCCGCCGTGCTCGGCTTCGATGCCTTCGCTCTTTACCTGGACTTCCTGAATGAAGTCGAAAGGCACGTTGGTATGGGAGTAGCCACCGATGATGTTGGCGGTGGACTGCCCTTCCACCAGGTACAGGTTCTCGGAGTCCGATCCGCCAGCAACGGAATACCCATAAGCGTTACCGTTGCTGCCGTTGCCTGGGGAAACAGCACCGGAGCCGTTGCTCATGCGATTGCTGCCCATCAGAGGCTCGTTGGAAGCGGAGGGGGCAAACTGAATTACCGACTGGAAGGAGCGTCCATGGGGAACGTCCTGAACGACGTCGGAGGTAATGTTGGTCTGGGTGGTCTCCGTGGTCACGTCGATGACCGGAGCCGCGCCGCTCACTTCAACCACTGTGCCGGCCGCGCCCACTGCCAGTGTCAAGTCAAGGCTGGGAAGGTGACCCACCTGAATGTCGATGCCTTCGCGCTTCAACTCAGAGAAGCCTGAGGCCTTCACCGTGACCGTGTAGACGCCGGGGGGAAGGTTGGCGAAGCGATAGTAGCCGCTGCTGTCAGTCGTAAGGCTCTTTTTGCCGACGAGCGAGGTGCCGGTCAGTTCAACCGCGGCATTGGAAACGACCGCGCCGCTAGGGTCTTTGACGGTTCCCTGCAGTCCGCCGGTGGTCTCCTGCGCCAAAACATTGGCGACCAGCAGCAGCACAGAGAACAAACAAAGGGCAAACATCCCGAACTTTGTTGAAAAACGACTCATAGTGTTGTCTCCGATGAATGAACGATTCTTCTTTGCGTTCCGTTAGGTCGTAGCACCTTGTGATAGGTCAGGGCGGAAAGACGCCTGGGAGCCCCGACCACGCACAGTTCAGCGAACGGGACTACTTAGCAACTGACACTCCAAAGCTGTGTTAGTTAACAGCCTTTGTTTTCAATGTGCTGTAATCCCGTGCGGGTGTCTATTCCTTGAATTTGGAAGATGTGGAATCCGTTTATATGGATTTACGTAGAAATGGCTCTGGGAAACAGCTGCCAGATTGTTCCTTCTTGTACTGTTGTGAGAGCCCCGCGTTGACCCTCCCTCAGACAGTTAGGGGGCCCAAGGAGCCTTTAACCGCAAAGGACGCTAAGGGTTCGCGAAGGACGCAGAGAGATGAGAGGTATCAGACGCCTGGGCTGTGCCTGCTACAATCGGGCTTTCATGACCACGTCATCTACAAAACCCGGATCGCCGAAACCCTTGGTAGCCAAGGCGCATGCGCCCGGAGCGACCCCGCTTGACTCGGTTCCCTTGCTCGATCTGCAACGGCAGTATGAGCAATTGCGGGCAGAGATTTTGGCGGCGGTAGGTCGGGTGTGCGCTTCGCAGCATTACATTCTGGGGGCGGAGGTTGACGCACTGGAGCGCGAACTAGCGGAGTTCTGCGGGGCGCGCGACGGAGTCGGGTGCGCTTCCGGCACAGACGCTCTATGGCTGGCCTTGGCGGCGGCGGGAGTGCAGCCCGGAGATCAGGTGCTGACCACGCCATTCAGTTTTTTTGCCTCGGCCAGCGCGATCGTGCGGGCGGGCGGACAGCCGGTATTCGTCGATATCGATCCCCGGACATTTAATCTTGATGCGAGGCAGGTCGAAGGTTTCCTGCAGCGCGGGCAGCGCGACAAACTGCGCGCGCTGCTGCCGGTTCATCTTTATGGGCAGTGCGCGGACATGGATGCGCTGCAACGGTTGGCGGAGGAATTTCACCTGCTGGTGATCGAAGACGCAGCCCAAGCCATTGGGGCACGATGGGGCCGGCGCGGTGCGGGATCCATGGGAGTGTCGGCGGCTTTCAGCTTTTATCCCACAAAAAATCTCAGCGCTTATGGCGACGCCGGTTTGGTGACGACGAGCAATCCTGCGATGGCGGCGCACATGCGACGGCTGCGCAACCACGGCAGCCCGCAGCGCTACGTTCACGAGGAGTTTGGCTGGAACAGCCGGCTCGACGCCATTCAGTCTGCGATTTTGCGGGTGAAGCTGAAATATGTAGAAGGATGGAACGAAGCGCGGCGGGAGCGGGCAGGAATCTACGATCGTTTGTTCGTGGAAGCGGGGCTGTCGAGTGCGCCGTCAGCCGTCCGACCTCAGACCTCGGACGTCAGTGCGATTGCGGACGATTCTCCTATTCGTCTGCCCTATACAGCGGGAAACGCGCACCACGTTTTCCATCAGTACGTTGTGCGGGCTTACCGGCGCGACGAACTGCGCGAGTTTCTTACGGCGCGAAAGATTGGGACGGAGATTTACTATCCTATCCCGCTGCACCTGCAGCCTTGTTTTGTGTATCTCGGCTACCGCGAAGGGGACTTGCCGGAAGCCGAGCGCGCCGCGAAAGAAGTGCTGGCCCTGCCTATGTTCCCGGAGCTTACCGAGGACGAGCAGCGGCGGGTCGTGCAAAGCATTGCGGATTTCTACTGCTAGCGCCGCCGATGCTTGGTTGCTGATTGCGGCGCTTGTTTTTGCTCGCCCGGCGCTAACACCCTGCGCACGATGGGCGTGTTCAGCTTGTATTTGCGTTCGGTGATGTTGCCGGTGTCGTCTTTCACGCGCAGGATGAAGACCGGCAGCGTACCTTCCTTGTCGAAATTCTCGGTGGTTACGATCACCGGCAGGACGCCGTTCAGGCCGTGCTCGCGGTAGGCCGTTTCGTAGCGGTGCTTTTTGACGTTCCAGGTAAAGACGCGAATCTGATCGTAGTCGTAGGGCAGGCCGTCGTGCGGTTCGGTGATGACGCAGAGATACTGCGAAACGCTTTTTCCGGTGCCGTCTTTGCCGGAGTCCTGCACCTGGTTGAGTGCGAAAAAGGCAACGAAGCGCTGGCCTTCGGCATATTGCGCGACTTCGAGGGGGACGTCGAGATCGACCATGCGGGCCAGCACCCAGCCCACGCGGTTCTGGGGGTCGCGGACCAGCCACCAGTCTTCCAGCACCGGGCCGGAGGGCTGCTTTGCGCCGTAGGTCTTCCCCGCGACCTTGGCCGGCACTGGGGCTGCTCCCGGCTGCTTCTCGGCGGTGGCGCGCTTCAGCACGGAAACTTTGGCGCCGGCGGAAAGCTGGTACAGGTGCTCGGTCTCGCGGCCGGGCGTGAGGTGCAGGTTGGTTTCGTTGCGCAGCACACCGGGCGCCTGCACGGGATCGTTGAGGTTCTCCTGGGTTAATTTCTGCAGGGCGTCGTAGGTGGCCTGGTCGACCAGGTAGCGTTGCTCGATCCAGCCCTCGATGCCGCCGGGGGTGCGCACGCGCGAGAAACGTTTCTCGCGCTCCAGTACTTCCACGCGCTCGCCGTTGTTCACCGTGCCGACGCGGTTATAGATGGTGGCGACCTGATCGCGCAGCGTGGCCTGCTGCGCCGAGACGTAATTCACTTCCAGCACGCGGTGGCCTTTGCGATTGCAGGCAGAAAGTGCAAAGAATAAAAAGCTGGCGGCCAGCGCGAGGGCCAGAGTGCGGTGTTCGAAACGCGATGTGCAGGACGATTTCACGATGGTTGCGCGGGTTTCCGGCGGGACCCTTCGGCCACGCTCAGGGCAGGCTGCCGACGCTACTTTCCACTATAGCGCGTTGCGGCAGCGGTTTCCGTGCACGAAGAGTGACGGGGAATGCGCCAGCGAAACCTGAACGCGTCGGAATCGAAGCACACGCCTTCGTGGTGAATTCGGTTTATAGTCCCTGAATGCCTGACTGTTCTGCCTCCGATGCTGGTCAAGATGTCGCAGACGAACCCCGCCGCGGACTGATGGCGGTCGGGGTCTTTCTGTTCTTTGGCGCGGCTATGGCTGCTCTGGCCGGAATGACACTGGTTTGGCGGGGCACGGTTTTCGACCAAATATGGCAACTCAACCCGCGCGCCCTGCAGCAGGTTGCACCTTTCGGAAAGATAGTCGGGATTCTTTTTCTGATTCTCGCCGCGTCCTTGGCCCTTGCCGGGGTGGGCTGGCTTCGCCGCCGACTCTGGGGATGGAGGCTGGGCGTGGCCATTCTCGCCACCCAGGCCCTGGGAGATCTGGTGAATTGTTTTAGAGGAGATTTCCTGCGCGGCGGAGTGGGCTTCCTGATTGGCGGTGCATTGTTTTTGTATCTTCTGCGGCCCAGGATCCGAAATTGCTTCAAGAACGTCCCTAGCGTGGAGGCCTGACATGACACCGCCGCTTCGGTTACCATAATTCATTAAGGTGTGGGCTCGCGCGGTGGGGATTCTGGCGTCTAGGATCCTGGGGAGCAGGGGCCGCGCCCGGAAGTTTTTTCTTGACCTAACGACTCATGACGGAACAGATGAAGAAAATATCCAGAAATCGTTTTGCTCTTCTGACCCTGCTGGCGTTGGCTGCTGCAGGCTTGTGTGCGGCGGCGGTTGACTCGGTGAATCCAGCGCTGCGTCCACCCAAGGGAGCGCAGGTGGCCATCGTGGTCTTTGAGGATCTGCAATGCCCGCAATGCCGCCGGGTGGCGCCGATTCTGGAGCAGGCCTCGAAGACCTACAAGATTCCGCTGGTGCGACATGACTTTCCGCTGCCCATGCACAACTGGTCGTACGAAGCGGCGGTGATGGCGCACTACTTCGACGCAATATCGAAAGGGCTGGGCAACGAGTTCCGCGATTATTGTTTTTCGAACCAGTTCGAGATCAATCCGCAGAACCTGCGCGGCTACGCCGAGAAATTCGCCTCTGAACACAAAGTGGATTTCCCTTTCGTGGTAGATCCGCAGGGCAAATTCGCCGCCGAGGTGAATGCTGACCGGGACATCGGCAAGGCCATCAAGCTGGAGCACACGCCGACGGTGTACATCGTCAGCAACCGACATCCAGACCGGCCTTACGTGGAGATGAAAGAGAGCAGCCAGTTGTACGCGCTAATTGACGCGATGATGAAGGAGTAGTCCTCAGTTCTCAGCTTCCTGTTTCTAGTTTCCAGTTTCCGGTGGCTACTCCGGCCGGCCGGTGTAGTGTTCCTGGGAGTGGACGTCTTCGTGGTCTTCCAGCGATTCCAAGTGAGTGATTACTTCGGCGGGGCGGGCTAATTCTACCGGCAGACGCTCTTCGAGCGCGGTCGCGAGGCGATGGGCATCTCCGACCGGAGTGGCGTGAGGAAACAGCAAGTGGACTTCGATGATCTGGCGGTAGCCGGTGGTACGGAAGCGGACGCCGTGGTAGTGCACGCCTAGTTCGCTGCAGATTGCGTCCAGCTTCTGACGAATCTGCTTACCGGTTTCGGGATCCGAGTAGTCGAGCAGGCCCACTGCCGAGCGCCAGGCGAGGCGTCCTCCCGACCATAGAATGTTGGCGGCTACCACGATGGCTATCAGCGGATCAAACGGCTTCCATCCTGTAATCATTACGAGGCCAAGTCCGGCCACCACACCAAAGCTCGTGAGGCTGTCTGTGAGCACGTGTTTGCCGTCGGCTTCGAGGATAAGCGAGTGGGTGCGCTTTCCGATCCGCAGCAGGTACCAACCGAGCCCCGCATTGAGGATGCCAGCGGCGAGCAGGAGCAGCGTGCCTGATCCGAGATGCTCCAATTTCAAACCAGCCATCCACTTCTGGATTGCGGCAACGAGAATCCATACGGCAGCCAGAACGATCATCGCGCCTTCAAAGCCCGCGGAGAAAAATGTGATGCGCTCGTAGCCGTAGAGAAAGTTGGGGGCGGCGGGCTTCGTGCTCAGGCGCAGGCTGAACACAGCGAAGGCCACGGCAATGACGTGGACGACCGATTCGGCGAAGTCGGAGAGAATGGCGGCCGATCCGGTCATCAGATAGGCCGTAGTCTTGCCGAGCAGCATCACCACGCCTACGAGCAGGGACAAGCGCATGGCGAAGCGCGCGGCGCGCAGTTCTTCGCGATCGTAAGGTGAGGCAGACGGATTGGCCACGGCGACCGTGCCGGTCATTACACGCTCCTGACGCGGGTGACGATGTGGAGAAAGACTGACACGGCGATTCGAGGGTGACAGTGATCCAGATCACAGGCAGGAGACGGGAAGCGGGACCGCTGGAAAACTCTCCGGTAACGCTGACAGGACCGGAGCTAGTCAATCTGAGCTAGCCATACTTCGACTTGCCGCCGCATGAGGCCGTAACATTCGCAGGCGGCTTGCTCCAGTTTCGCTCGCTGGACAATTCTTACATCGCCGCGGGTGTAGGAGATCAATCCGGCTTTTTGCAAAATGCCGGCCGCCACCGTTACGCTGGAGCGACGCGCACCCAACATCTGGCCCAAAACTTCCTGGGTTAACCCCAGAGAAGAGGTGCCGACGCGGTCGGCAGACATCAACAGCCATCTCGCCAAACGCTCTTCCACTTCATGGAGCCGGTTACACGCCGCAATCTGGGTGGCCTGCATGGCCATGATTTGAGAAAACTGTTGCAGCTTGCGCTCCAAGCGGGGGCACTGCCGCAAGATCACCGCGAGGGTGTCCGCATCGACGCGGAGCGCGGTTCCTTCAATTTGCACGACGGAGCGGGTGGCAGAGGTGCGGAAGCCCGCAATCAGAGGCAGGCCGATGAGACCTTCCCTGCCGACAAGTCCTACTTCCACCGTCTTGCCATCGGACAACACACTGAGGATTGAGATGAGGCCGGTGTTGCAGAAGTACGCGGACTTCAGAGCGTCGCCGGCCTCATGCAGAACTTGCCGAGGTTGCAGCCGGAGGAGTTCCAGCTTGGGCGACACGATGGCGAATTCCTGGCGCGGCAGTTCGCGCAGGATTTCATTGCAGATATGGTTTGCGCCATCGGAACGCGGCGCTTGGGATCGTCTCGGAGAGGGCTTGGGATTCACTTGCGCGTACGAGGTCAGTGGATGGTCTCCGGGTGAGGCAGATCCTCCAGGAATTCCCGGTCGCAGATGGGGCAGAATGGCAGAGGCACGTTCCAGTTCATGGCGGTACCCCGAAGCAGGAAGTGAGCATCGACAAACAGGAACTCAGTTCCGCAACGCCGGCAGTGCCGGGGTTTTGAAGGGGAGGACTGTTCCTTCAGGAAGTCTTTGATGGATTGGAGGATCTGCGCCTTGGAGGCTGCGGCTTGCACGGGGATATCGTGCCTGAAGATGAGAGGCGCGTCGGCACGTCGAAGAACTTACGAATGTACGCTCGGTGACAGATTAACTATGCTTCCTGGCTCTGCCATTCTTTGACTTGCCGTTGCAGCGAGGCGTAGCAGTCACAGGAGGCCCGTTCGAGTCGGCGGCGATCGAGGATGGTGACGCTGCCCCGAGTGTAGGCAATCAATCCGGCATGCTGCAGCGCGCCCGCGGAAACGGTCACGCTGGCGCGCCGCGTTCCCAACATCTGCGCCAGGAATTCCTGGGTCAGGGGAAGATCCTGGGAACCGACGCGGTCTTGCGTCATCAGGAGCCACCGGGCCAACCGTTCATTTACTTCGTGCAGCCGGTTGCAGGCGGCGATCTGAGTCACCTGCACCGCCTGCAGTTGAACGTAGCGGTTGAGTTGCCGCTCCAGCGTGGGGCATTTGGGCAGCACAGCCCGTAAGGCATCGGCATCGATTCGGAAAGCAGTAGCCTCGGCCTGAACGACGGTGCGAGTGTGGCTGGTGCGAAAGCCCGCCACTAATGGGGTGCCGGAAAAACCTTCCTTGCCGATCAGACCGACTTCAACACTCTTGCCATCTGGCATGACATTCAAGACGGAGAACATACCGGAATTGCAGAAGTAGGCGGATTTCAGCGTTTCGCCAGCTTCGTGAAGAACCTGATGGAGCTTCAAGCGCACGAACTCAAGTCTGGGCAAAACCGCTTCACACTCCTTCAGCGGAAGGCTGAGCAGGATTTCGTTCTCAACATGATTCCCGTTGTCATCCTCCTTGGAGGAGAGGATGGCGCGATGGTCGCCGTCCCGTCTGGAGGGGGTGATGGTGCGAGCGGAGGAAGAAGACTTGGCCATAACGGCTCCTTGCGCAGCAACCGCGCTGTCAGATTTCGCAAGGGACCGTCACCCGGAAGGGCGCGGCGGAAAGATGCTAGAAGAGACAACTTAAGGGTACTCTCTTTTCATCTCTTCGATTGGAAATTAAGGATTCGCCGATTTTCGGGAATGTACGATATAGCACATACTATTGTGCGAATGCGTACAGCCTTCACTGTATGTACAGGGGGACTAAGGAAGACTAGCGTGCAGGCAGTGCCTTTACCCGTTGCCGGCCCTTTCGCGCACGATCGGATCTCGCCAGCCACCCGCCGAGGCACAGCGGGATCGTGCATGCCTTTCAAAATCCTCATCGCCGACGACAGTTCTACGATCCGCCGCTTGCTTCGATTTTTTATCGAGCACGACACGGACTGGCAGGTGTGCGGCGAGGCCGAGAATGGCCAGATTGCCGTGGAGAAAGTGCTGGAACTACACCCCGATGCGGTGATTCTGGACCTCTCCATGCCGGTCATGAACGGGCTGGATGCGGCGCGCGTGATTACACGCATCGCTCCGAAGGTGGAGATGGTGATGTTTACCATGCACACCAGCGAGCAACTCCGCAGAGACGCTCAGGCCGTGGGCATCAAGGATGTGATCTCGAAATCGGACACCATCGGGGGACACCTGCTGGCCTCGCTGAGAACCATCAGCGCCCGGTAGTTCGCGACTTGCGCCGTAATCGCGGCTGGCTGTGTCGCTTATTCAGGCTGCCTTCTGTCGCGGTTCCAGAGAGTTTAGGCGCGCTGGCGCGGGGAGCGCTTCTTCATGGTCTTTGCCTTTATCTTTGTCTTTTTGTTCCGCTCGACTCTGAGTTTCCAGGCCGCGCGCAGAGCGCCAGCTAGCACGTCTTCGCTGGCCTGGGCGAGGCGAATGTGCGTCATGCCCATTCTTCCCCATCCACCGGGAATGGGGAGGAAGACTTCCGGCAATTCGCGGACGAAGTCGGCTTGCTGCTCGAGCGTGAGCTTCAGGTTGCCGTAGCCTTGATGTTGTGAGGCGAGCGTAGCAAAGATTTTTCCTTGCACGCGGAAGTCAGGCGCGCCCATGTGCGAGCTTTCCTCCACGCCTTCGAGGCTAAGAGCAATTCTGCGGAAATCATCTGCGGTCATAGCCATTCGTTCTTAGTCCCCTCGCTTAGTCTCCGAAACCGATGCCGATGGCTTTGGCGGCGCGGACCAGTTCTCCGTTAGGGTCGACAGTGTTGAGGTGGCCGATGGCGTGGGCCACATCGACAGCGACGATGTTGCCGGCACGCAGCGCGACCATCTTGCCGAACTCACCGGCCGCAACCAGGTCGGCGGCGGCAACGCCGAAGCGCGTGGCCAGCACGCGGTCATAGGGTGAAGGCGAACCGCCGCGCTGGATGTGCCCCAGCACGCTGACGCGCACTTCTTTGCCCGAGAACAGTCCGATGGCATCGCCGATGGTGTTGCCCACGGGCCAGCCGCGGGCCATCTGCCTGAGTTCGTGGGGCAGGGTGATGCCTTCCGCGACCACGACGATGGTGAAGTGCTTGCCCAGGCGTTCGCGCAGCGCAATGTACTCGCAGATGCTTTTGATGCTGAAGGGAATTTCCGGGATGAGGATGATGTGGGCGCCGCCGGCGATGCCGGCTTCGAGCGCGATCCAGCCGCAGTCACGTCCCATGACTTCGACCACGATGACGCGGTGATGCGACGCGGCGGTGGTATGGATTTTGTCGATGGCGTCGGTGACGGTATGGATGGCGGTGTCGAAGCCGAACGTGACTTCGGTGGCGGACAGATCGTTGTCGATGGTCTTCGGTACGCCGACGATCTTCATTCCCTTCTGAAAAAGTTCGTAGCCGATTTTCTGCGATCCGTCGCCGCCGATGGTGATGGTGGCGTCGATGCCGAGCTTGGCGGCGTTGGCAATCACCTGGCCGGAAATGTCGCGGACGATTTCCTTTCCGTTTTCCTCCGTCTTGTACTGGAAGGGATTGCCGCGGTTGGTGGTGCCGAGAATCGTTCCGCCGCGGGGCAGAATGCCGCTGATCTCTTTGAGCGTGAGCTCGAAAGATTTTTCCGGCCAGATCAGGCCGTCAAAGCCGTCGGGGATGCCGATGACCTTCCATTTGTATTTTAGGATGGCGGCCTTGGTGGCGGCGCGAATGACGGCGTTGAGGCCGGGAGCGTCCCCGCCTCCGGTGGCGATACCGATACAGCGAATGTCGGGCATAGGGACCTGTCGTTGGTCGTTAGTTTTCTGGGAAGATTCCGGGCGGCTAGCCGCCTTTACGATCATACTGTCTGGGATGTGGGGGATGGCAACTTACGAGTGGACGTGGAGGCGGCGGTCAGCGCTAGACTTCGCCCCGGTGGCCGATGCGGATCACCAAAATTCTGACGGCTGAGTGCTGGATCTCGCAGATGATACGGTAATCTCCAATTCTGTAACGCCACAGGGTACCGAGTGGTCCGGTCAAGGCCTTGCCAAGGGATCGCGGATCTTCCTGCCTCGCGACGCGGTTGTCCATGAAATCCAAAATGCGCCTGGCAATAGGCTTATCGAGCTTTTTCAGTTGGTTTCTGGCGGACTGAGTGCAATCAATCGTCCAGGCCAAGATCGGTTCTCACTTGGGCGCTGGAATAAGTTTTTTCTTCGCCTTTGCGGACGCGCTCGAGAACGTCAGCGGCGAGATAGTAGTCCTCAAGATCGTCGAGGCCGCTCTCAATCATCTGCCGAAGGTAGAAGGCTTTGGTGCGTCCGGTTTGAGACGCGAGGAACTCGAGCCTTTGTTCAGCTTTCGCGGAAAGTCGGATGGAAGTCGCCATGTGAATATATCGAATACGTGTATTCAGTGTATCACAATCGCCGCCGGCAATTACAGCACCAGATTGAGTTCGGCGGCAGCCGCGAATGCACGGGAATCTTTGTCCCGGGTCAGAAGAGGAATGTTCCGGTCGACACAGGTTTGAGCGATCAGTGCGTCTCCGAGTCGCGCCTTGGGGCGTATCGACAGTACTTTCGCCCGCAGCAGACCGGCGCGCTGCCAGTAGCCCGGTTCGGCCTCAATCATGGGAATCTCCGCCAGCGTTTCCGCAACTCCGGAGGAAAGCACTGGATCACTTAACAACTCAGCCAACACAACTGGGACCATCAATACCTGGCGATCTGCCAGCGCCCGCTCCAGCAGTTGCGTATCTTGGCCGGGACCGCCTTCCAGGAACGCGATCCACGTGCTGGTGTCGGCTGCGATCATGATTAGTATGTGAGGATTTCCAGTGAGCGATTCACTGATTACTCATTAGCGATCTTCTTTCAACTCCTCGAACCTGCGACTGAAGCGGACCTTGCCGCGCAATTGCAGCAGGCGGTCATAGGCCTGCGACGCGGCCAGCAGTTGCAGCCCGGTTCGGATGGTCTGGGTAATGCCCGCTCCGCTGGCCTGTTGCGCCTTCACGAGAAGCGCCTGGGGGACTTCCACGGTAATTTTGCGTGCCGTTTCCATGACACGCTTAATCTACCATACTTGACACCAGCATTGAGTATGGTGTACTTGGCTTGCTTTTTAATTTAAGCTAGCTTAAGCTAGCTTTTAAATGAAAAACGAAACCTCGCCTCGCCGGGAAGTCGGTGCCTTTGAGGCCAAGAACACCCTCGGGACTCTGCTCGACTGCGTGGAACGCGGCGAGGAGATTGTGATTACCCGGCATGGCAAGCCCGTGGCGCGGCTTGTGCCCAATGTTGGATACGCCGATCAAGATCGAGTGCAGGCGGCTTTCGAGCGGCTGCGCGAGCGCGCTCGACAGCTGGCCAGGGAAAATCCGGGACGGCCCGCCTTCGACTGGGAAGAGATCAAGAAGCTGCGCGACGAGGGGCGCCGGTGATCTCAGCCGCGGGCGTGAGTGAGTTGCGGGCATGAGCCTGGTTCTTGATAGTTCGGTTGCACTCGCCTGGGTCTATGCAGACGAAACGACGGAGGCGGTTTTGCGTTTGTTCGACAACGTGCGAATCAATGGGGCGTGGGTTCCAGGGCTATGGCGGTGGGAAATTGCGAATGTGCTGCAATTGAACGTGAGGCGCGGACGCCACGCTGGAGATTTTCGCGATGCCGCCGTGTCCAGTCTCGCGCTGCTTCCCGTAAAGGTGGATGCGGAAGCCGACCGGCAGGCCTGGAACGTCGCCCTACACCTGGCCGAGCGGCACGGGCTCACGGTTTACGACGCTTCTTACCTCGAGATTGCTTGCCGGCGGAAAATCCCGCTCGCCACGCTGGATCGGCAGCTCCGCGCCGCCGCCGCGAGCGAGGGCCTTCAGTTGCTGGGCATGTGAGGAACACAAATTCTTCTGCCCAATGGTTTCTTTCCACATCAAGAAGCCCCACTTCTCGCAAAGAACGCGAGAAATGGGGCACCCAGATTTCGTATCGAGGGACGGAACCGGAGCACCCCTGGCTTGGAAGACTCCGGACGCTCCTCCGGAAAAACACCGCGCAAGCTTCGAGCAGTTTCCCGTTCTCTATTATTCGACAATGCGCCGGGGTGAGCTGCGCGGGCGGAGGTACGAGCCTAGCCATGCACTACCGGAGGTCGAGCAAAGTCAGCACACTCTGCTAAAATTAAATAAATATCTGAGGCAATCACTTATGTTGACTGGGCACAAACTGGCGTTGACGCTTGCTTTCACGGTTCTGCTTGCACTGGCCGTTGGGGTCAGTTGCCAGGGATTCTTTCCGCCGAACACGATCACCGCGCTCTCGATCCAGCCTCCTACCCCAGAGATCGAAGTGGGTGCAAATTTTTCTCAGACTTTACAGGCCTGGGCAAGTTATGACGATGGCTCCAGGGCGCAGATCACAAACGGAGTGGACTGGTCAAGCAGCGACGACACCGTGCTGGTGATAGGCACAACCAGCGGGCTGGCCACGGGTGTGGGCTCCGGCGGATCCGCGACAGTAACCGCCGCGGCGCAGGGGCTGAGCACGACCGCGACCGCAACCGTGTTTCTGGGCAACATCACCGGTTATGCAGTGTGCCAGCCTACATTCGGCTCCACAACTTGTTCCAGCGGCTCCACCCCTCTCGTTTGGGATGCAACAAACAACTCCAGCACTGAATCGATCTTGACCTTTGTCGCGCAGGGTACCGCCAACGGGACAACGTTGGACCTCACGACCGCCTCAACCTGGACGGTCGAGTCGTCGATCTCATCGTCGATTACGTGCACCGGCGGCGCCTCTCCGGAGTCGTGCACCGTGCCCCAAAATACAGGGGACGGTACCTACACTATTACCGTGACCTACGGTACAGGTTCCTCAACTGTGACGGCAGTAATTAGCGTGGTCGTAACGGGCTAAGGTCTCGTGCGGAATCCCACCTGCCGGCTCCGGGACACTAATGCGAGATAGGTCTGGGACCATAGCGGAGCTGCGCTCCGCGGACAGCCGAGAGCCTGCCCTGAGCGAAGCCGAAGGGGCGGCTGTCCCCACATGAGCATTTCTTCCCCGCATGATTCTTCCCGCTGCATGCCCACGTCAGGCACTTTAGAAACGGCCAGGGCTGGGACCGGCCTCTGGCCATCAGGTCAGGGGGCAGTTACCAGCTTGCGTTTTCCAGTGTGAGATTTAGTTGGTGCGCTTCGAGCGCGCGATGCGCTCGTCGATGGGCTTGCGGCCGGCGAATCCTTCTTCGATGCTGTGGTAGTGGGTGATGGATTTTTCTCCGGTCTTCCAGCACAGCAGGACGACCTGGCCTTCGACTTCGCAGGGAAAATCGAGCAGGCCGATGTCGAGATCTTTAACTTGCACGCCAATGGAATCGATCTCGGCGAGGGCGTCTTTGGCGCGCTGTTCGGCCTTGGCGCGCTCGGCCTTGCGGCGGGCGACGGCAACCACGTCGACGTGCGTGCCTCCGTTGAGGAAGATGCGGTGATTGAGCGCCTGCATTTCGGCTTCGACCTCTTCCATGACTTTCTTGCCATGGATGGCGGTGCGCAGAAGAGATTCGAGCACGGGAAGCAGCGACTGGGCTTCGTCGAGAGTGAAGGTTCGGTCTGACATGGTAGTGACTCTATTGTAGCGCAGGGGGCACGGGCGTCGTTAGTCCCTTCGCTCAACTCAGGGCAAGCTAAGAACAGTCGTTCGTCGTTGGTCGTTGGTCGTTAATCGTTGGCCCTCGTCGCCGGCTTCCTTGGAACTCCACAAAACCCCTCGGGTAAAAAGCGGGCGCAAAGCAAGTGCGCGGTTGCCGCATATGCATCGCGAACGACTAACGACTAACGACTAACGACCAACGACGCTCCTGCCGTGGGAGGGATCGGGCGAGGTGGCCGAATTCACGTCTATGTAGAGTTGCTGCGCGGGGGGAAATCCCGGTGGATAGCAGTTGGCATCGCGACTGTAGCCGAAGCAGCGGCCTGCGACTTCCGCGCGTTGCGGGGATTGCGCGAACTGCCAGACCTCGGCAAAGCTCACGCCGCTCTGCGCGGGGCTGGGCGGCCGGGCGGGCGGATTTATAGGAAACACGCAGCCGGGTGAGGGCGGGCAGGCGTCGTTGATCGCCCAATAGACGATCTGGCGCGAGCCGGCGCTGGCGCGGATGTCTTCGGCGGTGACGACGTTGCCGTCGTCTTGGGCGGGGATGCCGGAGCAGTAGATGCCGACGCGGAATCCGGCGGCGGTGACGGCGTCAACCCAGGCGTAGATGTAGGCCTTCTGCTCGGGCAGCATGCGCCCACCTTGCTCCTGGTCGAGGAAGATGATGGTGTGCGCGGGAAAGCCCTCGCGGTGCGCGGCAGTGGTGGCGGCTCGCGCGTCGGAGTTGCCGAGGTTTTTTGCGTGGGCGACGGATTTCAATTCGGCATGGAGGCGTCCGTTTGAGAGCACGAGGAATCCAAATCCGGCGGATTCGACGGCGGCGCGATGGCCGGTCCAGGTGTTCGCGCGTTCACCGGGAGGATTGTTGAGCCAGTAGCCGGTGTAGGAGAAAGTTTGGCGCAGGGCTTTCAGGTTGGCGTCGCCGGGGTAGGCGTTGCGGTCGAAGCCGAGGTAGGTGGATTGGGCGGTCGATACGGAAGAGCAGAAGAAGGCAAGAGCGGCGACAAGGAATGGAAGTTTCACCCTCTCATCGTAAACGAGCGGGCCGCAGCGGCTGAAGCCGGTTCTTTCTTGGGAGAGCTCAATCGGCACGAGTGGAACTCGTGCCCTTCCCGGTCTTAATTCGTCCGCTCTCTTTTTCGCTGGCATCGGCGGCCAAGGCTTCCGGCGAGAGACGTTGCAAGTTCGTCTCTACGACGCATCTCTTTCATCCACCGATATGCACCATCGTTCTTGATGCGGGCACGAAGTCTGGCTCGCCGATGTGGTGACGTTCTTCTTTTTTCTGGATGACGTCGCGGATGAAATCTTCCAATTCTTCGTCGCTCGATCCGCGGCGCATTTGGGCATGGAGATCGTGGTCCCACACAGAAAATAAGCAGGTGCGGATTTTGCCGTCGCTGGTGATGCGGATGCGGCTGCAGTGTCCGCAGAAGGGATGCGAGACAGGGGCAATGATGCCGATTTCGCCGACGCCGTCGTCGAAGCGGTAACGGCGGGCGGTTTCCGAACGTGCACGCGGGATTTCGACCAGCGGCCGGTATTCTCCCATGCGGGCCAGAATTTCATCGAGCGTGACCACTGTGTCCGGCGACCACGTTCGGCCCTCTTCGAGCGGCATGAATTCAATGAAGCGCACGGTGACGCCTTCTTCGCGGGCGAACATGCCGAAGGGGATGATCTGATCTTCGTTGAAGCCGCGCATCAGCACGCAGTTCACTTTCAGCGGCCAGAGCCCGGCGCGGCGGGCAGCGCGAATGCCGGCGAGCACGTGGTCGTATCCGTTGGCGACACGGGTGATGCGGGCGAAGCGGTCGGGATCGACGGCGTCCATGGAAACGGTGACGCGAGTGAGGCCGGCGTCTTTGAGCGGCTGCGCGAGATCGGCGAGCAGGTGGCCGTTGGTGGTGAGGGCGATGTCGAGCGGGTCGCCGTGGCCGTTATTGGGAGTGCGGAGTCGAGCGAGGTCGCGGACGAACTCGACTACACCATTGCGCAAGAGCGGCTCGCCGCCGGTGAGGCGAATCTTGGTGACGCCCATCCCGACCAGCACGCGCACCATGCGCAGGTAGTCGGCGAAGGGCAGGTCGCCGTAGAGCGCGCCTTCGTTGCCGGTGCGGCAGTAGACACACTTGTAGTTGCAGCGGTCAGTGATGGAGATCCGCAGGTCGGTGATGGGGCGTCCGAATTTGTCGTGAAGAACCAAGCTCTTAGCTCTTAGCCTTTAGCTCTTAGCTCAACTGCGTTTGGCTTCCGCGCTCCGATTGAGCTAAAAGCTAAGAGCCAAAGGCTAAGAGCTGATCGGGAAAAGAGACGCGGGCGGGAACATCCCGGCGGGCGCTTCCTTTCCAATGCGCTCCTTGCGGAGCGCGGGAGGTGCGAGCGTTTCCACCTGCACCCTCGGGACATTGCTTTTCGGCGCTCTCTGCGAGATTTCCTCCGAGTTCTCTGCGTTAAAGGCGCCTGATCGCAGAGGGCGCTGAGAACTGCCGCGGAGTTCGCGGAGAAGCCATATCCCTCGCCGCCGCAGCCTGGGTATGCCCGAAGGCCGGGGCGGTCGGAAACTCGATTCACATTATAGAGCTTGGAGCGGGGGAAAAGGTTTCACGTTTCGAGGTTTCAAGGTTTCGCGGGCGCCATGGCCTGGGCTATGGCCGCTTCCGCCAGCGGGGCCATGATCTTGAATCCGGTGGCGTTGGGGTGCAAGCCATCCTCGGCCAGGTCGCGTTTGAGGAGACCTTTGTCGTCGACCATGGCGGTGAAGTAATCAAGATAGAGGCAGTCGGGGTGCGCGGCCACGTAATCTTTCAACCAGCGATTCAGCGCGAGGATTTTCTCCGGCGGGCGGCCCGCGAAAAGATTCTGGGACTGCGGCGTGTAGTTGTGTACGGGCAGCACCGATGAGAACACTGCGCGGACGTGGTTGGCGCGGGCGAGGTCGGCCATGGAGGCGTAGTCCGCTTCGATATCTTCGAGGCGCATGGGGCCGGTATTGCCGGCAATGTCGTTGGTGCCGGCTAGAATGACGACGACTTTGGGATGAAGGTCGATCACGTCCTGGCGGAAGCGGATGAGCATTTGCGGCGTCGTCTGGCCTCCGATGCCGCGGTTGATGTAGGGCTTGCCGGGAAAACATTCATCGAGATGCCAGATGTCGGTGATGGAGTCGCCGAAGAAAACGACGCGGTTCTCGCCGGGCGCCGGCGGCTTGAGGGCGGCGTTGGCGTCGCGGTAGCGTGCGAGTTCGCCGAAGTCGTTGAGCAGCGTGGCCGCTTTTGAGTCACGATATTTCTGCAGGGCCTGGTCGGGAGTAAGGGTTTGGGTCGACTGCTGGGCCAGGGCAGTGACTGGGCAAAGAATCAAGGCTGCGTAAATCATCATCCGGCGTCGCATGGCGGAAATGCTACCACGGGTTCGAGCAGAAGGAAGCGTTCGCGGGCAGGAGTGCCCGCGCCACACGGGCATTGCCACCTCACACTCTTCGCCTCACTGCGCCACACGCTCCCGCTGCGTTAGACTGTCAGGTTCTCGGGAGACATTCATATGAACTGGCCGGGCGAGTTCGTCCTGCTCATTGCCATCCTGGTTTCTGTATTTCTGTTCTCGCGGAAGTTTGGCCGGGCACTTCGCACGATTCTGGCGGCCAAGCCGGACGCCGATTTCCGGTTGCGGCCGATTGGGCCGCGCATCCGCAAAGTGCTTTGGGAAGTGGGCGCGCAGGGATTGGTCATCGCGCAAAGGCCCTTGCCCGGACTGGCGCACGCCTTTGTGTTCTGGGGCTTCTGCGTGTTTGCGTTGGTGACGCTCAACCACTTCGCCACGGGGTTCGGGCATCCATTTCTGTTTCGCGATGGCGCCTGGGAACGTTATTACTTTGTGATTGCCGGGTTGTTCGCGATCGCGGTGGCGATTTCGATTGCGGGGCTGGCGTTTCGGCGCTTCGTAATCCGTCCGAAATGGCTGGAGCCGCTTTCGCCGGAGTCAGGGCTGATTGCGTTTCTGATCTTCGCGTTGATGGTCACCTATCTGGCCACGTTCTGGGTACCGGAAGGAGACGCGACGGGCTGGGCGCTGTGGTGGGCGCACACGCTGGTGATTTTGTTTTTCCTGCCGCTGATTCCGAGCACCAAGCACATGCACCTAGTGCTGAGTCCGCTGACGATTTTTCTGGAGCGCGATGGGTTCAGCCGCATTCCGCCGCTGGTGGGCGATGAGGATTTCGGCCTGAATACGGGCAAGGACGTGACGCAGATCATCGCGCTGCAATCCTACTCGTGCGTGGAGTGTGGACGCTGCACCGAACATTGTCCCGCGAACAATACCGGGAAGATTTTGAATCCGAAAGAAATCATTCTCGGCGCGCGGCATTACCTGAACGAATTTGGACCGAAGAGCGAAGAGTTGCTGCTGGGAAAACACCTGTCGACCGAAGCCGTATTCGAGTGCACGACGTGCGGGGCGTGCGAGTTCCAGTGTCCCGTGGGCATTCAGCATTTGCCGATCATCGTGGGGCTGCGGCGGGGCGCGGTGAATACGGGCAAATGGGAAAACAGTCACGGCGGCGAGATGTTTGTCACGCTGGAGCGGCAGGGGAACGCGCTGGGCTTTCCGCCGTCGGACCGAGAAAAGTTCATCGAGAAAAACAGTCTGCCGTATTTCGACGGCTCGCAGGAGTACTGCCTGTGGATGGGCTGCCTGGGATCGTTCGATCCGAACGGGCGAAAGATTCTGCTGGCGCTGGTGGAGGTGCTGAATCATCTGGGGATTACCTTCGGTGTGCTGCGGCAGGAGAAGTGCAGCGGCGATCCGGCGCGTCGGTTGGGCAATGATTATCTCTTCGGCGAACTGGCGCAGGGAAATCTGGAGCAGATTCGCGAGGCTGGAGCGGATCGGGGCGGAGTGAAAAAGATGGTTTCGATCTGCCCGCACTGTGTGCGCACGATCGGCGAGGACTGGAAGGAGTACGGCGGCAATGTTGTCATCGAGCACCACAGCGAGTTGCTGGCGCGTTATCAGGACAAGCTGCCGCTGAACGGCGAAGAGCGGAAGAGCATGGTGTTTCACGATGCCTGTTATCTGGGGAGATATCGCGGGGTGTATGACGAGCCACGCGAGGTGATTGCGCGCTATGGCAACGTTGTGGATCCGCCACGGGCCCGGGAGCGCGGCTTCTGCTGCGGTGGCGGCGGCGGGCTCATGTTCCTTGGAGAAGAAACCGGCAAGCGCGTCAATCTGGAGCGGGCGCAGGAGTTGGTGGCGACGGGCGCGAGCGTGGTGGCGGCGGCGTGTCCGTTCTGCAACTCGATGCTAAGGGATGGGTTGGCGGCGGCTACTCCTACTCCGCCGGAGTTGCTGGATGTGGCGCAGATTGCGGCAGCAGCGATTCGCAAAGTTCCGGAACCCGCGGCCGACTGAGAGCAGGTTTCAAGGTTTCACGTTTCAAGGTTTCGAAGTTTCAATCAGCCAACCAATGCGTCCGACGCAATGAAACCTTGAAACCTGATCCTAGCCCCCCGCCTTCGCCTTCTTCACTTCCTCGATCAGCGGCGGGACGATGTCGAACAGGTTCGCGACCACGGCATAGTCGGCGATTTCGAATATTGGAGCTTCGGAGTCTTTGTTGACGGCGATAATGGCGCGGGCGCCTTTCATGCCTACGATGTGCTGGATGGCGCCGCTGATGCCTAAAGCGAGGTAGAGTTTGGGCGCGACGGTTTGACCGGAGGAGCCGACCTGGCGATCCATGGGAAGCCAACCGGAGTCGCAGATGGGACGCGATGCGGCGATTTCGCCGCCCATGGCGTCGGCGAGTTGCTTGGCCATTTCGATGTTTTTCTGTTCCTTGATGCCGCGGCCCACCGAAACGATGATTTCCGCTTGAGTGAGATCGACGGCCTGCTTCACCTCTTTGAAAACTTCCTGCGGCTTATTACGGACGACGCCGTCGGCGATGTCGACGGTTACGGTTTCGACAGGAGCGGCACTGGCCCCGGCTTCGGCCTGGTCGCCGCGGAATGAGCCGTTCTGGAACGTGGCGAACCAAGGAGCATCGCTCGTGAAGCTGACGTCGGCGGCGAGCTTGCCCTGAAACATCTGGCGGGTGAAGAGCAGCTTGCCGTTTTCGTGCCTGAAGCCGATGCAGTCGCTGATGACGGTGCGTCCCATGGCGGTTGCGAGTTTGGGGACGAAGTCGCGCACCTGATACGTGTGCGGCATCAGGACGAGTTTCGGCTGCTTCGCGGTGAGCAGTTGCTTGAGGGCCGCAGCGAAGGCGTCGGGCGTGTAGGGCTCGAGCTTTGGCGACTCGACGGCGTACACTTTCGCAAGCTTCTTCGCGGCAACTTCTGCAGCGAAGGCGGATACGCCTGCTCCGACGACGGCAGCTTCGAGAGTCCAGCCGGTGGCGGCGGCGATGGCTTGGCCGGCGGTGATGGTCTCCCAGGAGACGCGGTTGAGTTTGCCTTCGCGTTGTTCGACGACTACTAAGATGGTGTCGGGCATAAATGAGTTCTCGGTTCTCAGCAACATCGCTTCGCTGCTCTCAGCGGAACAGCCGAGGCGGCTGTTCCCACATGGATCTTGCCAAGGAGCAAATTCTTTACAGCACGCGCAGTTCGTTGCGCAGTTTGTCTACCAGCTTTTTCGCGATTTCGGCTGGGGTACCTTCCAGGTGTTCGGTCTTCTTTGTTTTTTGGGGGACGTAGAGGCGTTCGATTTTCTGCAAGTTGTCGCCGATGGCGGACTGCACCTCCGCCAGCGTCACTTTGCGGATGGGCTTGTTTTTCGCCTGCTTGATGCCGATCAGCGTGGCGTAGCGCAACTTGTTGATGCCGGATTGAATCGTCAACACTGCAGGCAGCGGCATGTCGACGTACTGAAAAAATCCGGCTTCGAGTTCGCGCTTCACGCGGATGCCGGACGCGGTCTTTTCAATGTGCATGATGATGGTGGCGTGGGGCCAGCCCAGCAGTTCGGCCAGAATGACTCCAGTTTGCGCGTATCCGTAGTCGTCGGATTGCAGGCCGGTAAAGATCAGATCGAATTTCTCGTCTTTGATGGCGGCGGCGAAGGCCTTGGCGGTATTGAAGGCATCGAGGCCGACAAAGGCGTTGTCTTCGAGATGGATGGCGCGGTCGGCGCCCTTGGCGAGCGCTTCGCGCAGCACCTGCTGGGAGCGGGCCGGGCCGGAGGTGATGACGACTACTTCTCCGGTATGCTTTTCTCGCTGGCGCAACGCTTCTTCGAGCGCGAAGGCGTCGGGCTCGTTCGCTTCGTACTGAACCTCCTCGCGGATCCAGGCGGCGGATTCGTTGAGCTTGAGCGGTGCGTCTTTCTGCGGCACCTGCTTCATGCAAACCAGGATTTTCAAAACGTGACTCCTTCGTCCCTGTGGCTTCGGAGCGGCACGGGAAACCCATTAGTATAAATCAGCGGTTAACAATTGGCACTTGGACCGTAGTGAGAAATGATTGGCTTTCTCCGCGTCCTCTGCGGATGTTCTCAGCGGTCTCCGCGTTTCAAAGGTTTGTTCAGCCTTCAGCAAGAAGCAAAGTCTTAAATCGCGGAGGTCGCGAAGAAATTCCGCTGAGAGCAAATCAGAGACATTACCCGCCCGTTCAAGCTATTCCGTAAAGACCACCGATTGCACGCCGGAGATTTCGAAGCGTTTGCGGCAGCGCATGTTCTTGCAGGCCATCAGATCGTCTTTGCGGAGCATGTAGGAGCGGGCCTTGGCAAAGCGGGCGCGGTCGCGCTCGTCGGCACGGCCGCCGGGAAGCTGGCGTTTCTTGGTGCGCACCACCCAGGTGACTTCGTACTCAGCGGCTTGGTGGCAATGGGGACAGTTCAGCGTCGCTGGTTTCTTTTGCGTGCTCTCGTCGAAAAAATCGCGTTCTTCCATGAAAGGTCGTTGGTCCCTTCGCTCAACTCAGGGCAAGCTAAGAACAGTCGTTGGTCGTTGGCCGAACAATCCTAACCACTACCGGCCGCCGGTCAACCGCGAAGGATGATTATTACAGTTTTGCGGCAGACAAAGCTATGGCAACATGATTGTTATGGCGCGCAAGAAGAAAGTGAAGCGGTTTGGGGCGGTGCAGGCCGTGAAGGAGTTGGCGCGAGAGCGCATGGGCGCGCCTCCCGCCGCGAAGGTGGTTCCGCACAAGAAGAAGAATCCGGCGAAGCACAAACCTACGCTGGGCAAGCTGCTGGGAGAGACGGAGTGATGGTCGGGTAGTCTGAGGCGCAGCTCCAGTCGGCTATCCGAATCCGCTCAATTGAACGTAGCGGTCACGATCGTGTCGGTTTGCAAGGGGAAAGTGCAGGAACTGCCGCTGCAACCACTGACACTCCAACCTCCGAATACCGAGGGGGGAGATGGAGTGGCAGTCAGGGTGACCGGCGTGCCCGTCTGAAAGCTGGTGACGCAGGAAACGTCATTGCTGAAACAGCTAAGCCCCGGAGGCGAACTGGTCACAAATCCCGCGCCGCCCCCCGCAAAATCAAGCGTGAGCGTCGGCTCCCCGCCCCCGCTTCCCCCACTCGAACTGACAAAGCAAACCACGTTGACGGTCATATAGCCAGTCACGATTGCGCCGGATGAAGACAGGCCGCTCGCGTCAGCGTTCGTCTGTACGGTCGCCGAAATGAGCGTGCCTCCGCACGAGTCGCCAGTTACCGTGATCATGCCGGTAGAGTTCACGGTCACCATTTGTGGTGTGTTCGAGGACCATGTGACCTGGTCGGTAATATCCTTGGTCACAGGTGGATGGACGTAGGTCCCCAACGCTCTTAGCTGCACTTGCGCCCCGGCGTCCGCGCTCACAGGAATGTTGGAGGCCCCGAAAGTTTCAACCGAAGGCGCGATCGAGATGGATACCAGTTCCGAGGGGTCCCCACAACTAGCAACGTTGAGCAGCGAAATCGCGCCCATGACAAGAACGGCAATACCGAACCACTTCCGGTTCATTGTGACTCCTGGGACCGATGGGCCAAGTGAAATGGTCATGCAGTAGGGAATGGGTAAATTTAGTCAAAAACAGGGCAAAAAGCAATCGTTAAGCGCGATGTTGAGCAACCTCAGTCACCCTTTCATGGCCTCGGCGACCACCTTGGCAAACTTGTGGATATCTTCCTCGGCGGTATCGAAGGAGCACATCCAGCGCACGATCGATTCCTCTTCGATCCACATATAGAAGAAGTAGTGCTGCTTGATTTTTTCGATGGAGTGGCGCGGGATCTGGGCGAAGACGCCGTTGGCCTCTACCTTCCAGACGATTCGAACTTCCGGGATGCGGCGGATTTCTTTTTCCAGCACACGGGCCATGCGGTTGGCGTGATCGGCGCTGCGGTGCCAGAGATCGTCGGTGAGCAGGGCCTCGAATTGGGCGGCGATGAAGCGCATTTTCGAAGCCAGCTGCATGCTCTGCTTGCGCAGGTAGAGGAAGTCGTGGCCGAGTTGGGGCTGGAAAAATACCACTGCCTCGCCGCCCAGGATTCCATTCTTGGTGCCGCCGAAAGAGAGCACGTCCACGCCTAAGTCGCGGGTGGCCTGGCGCAAGTTCTGGCCGAGGGAGGCGGCGGCGTTGGCGATGCGGGCGCCGTCCATGTGCAGGAACATATCGCGCTCGTGCGCGAAGCGGGCTAGCGCCTGAATCTCCTCCGGTTGATAGACCGTACCCATTTCTGTGGATTGCGTAATCGAGATGACACGGGGCTGCGCGTGGTGCTCGTCGCCAATGCCGTGGTAGGCATGGCGGAGGTCGTCGAGCTTGATCTTGCCGTCGTGATGCGGCAAAGGGATCAGCTTGCAGCCAGTGTGCTTCTCGGGCGCACCGCATTCGTCGGTGTAGATGTGGGCGTAGTCACTGCACAGGACGGAGTGAAACGACCGGGTCAGGGATTGCAGGCTCAACACATTGGCGCCGGTTCCGTTAAAGGTGAAAAAGACAGCAATATCCGACCCGAAATGCTCTTCGAATTTCTTGATCGCGGAACGGGTGTAGTGGTCGTCGCCATAGGCCACCACGTGGCCCTGGTTGGCCCAGGCAATCGCTTCAAGGATCTCAGGATGCACGCCGGCGTTGTTGTCGCTGGCGAAGTTGCGGGTGGGCTGGGGGGAAGTCTTCTCCATAGCGCAACAGGTTAGCAGAATTGAGACACATGGAGCGTGAACGGGAGACCCTCGCCCACAGGGTGGTTCCCTGCGAATTGCCGGTTGTCGAAAAGCCTCGAAGAAAAGCTTGACACGGTAACGGCCGTCGTTGTATTTAACCTATAGGTTAAATACGAAATGGTCTTGGACCACCTCAGCACGACGTTTGCGGCCCTTGCCGATCCCACGCGGCGCGCCATCCTGGCGCGCCTGGTTTCCGGCGGGGCTTCGGTGACGGAACTGGCCGAGCCGTTCGATATGAGCCTGCCGGCCATTTCCAAACACCTGAAGGTGCTGGAGCGCGCCGGGCTGATCGCGCGCGGACGGGAGGCGCAATGGAGGCCGTGCCAGCTGGAAGCTGGTCCGCTGAAAGACGTTGCCGACTGGGCGGAGCACTATCGCAGGTTCTGGGAAGAGAGCTTCGATCGATTGGATGACTATCTTCGCGAATTGAAAAGCAGCGAATTGAAAAACAAGGAGAAAAAACATGGCGCAAAGCATGGCAAGCAGTAAAACCGCGGCCAACGGCCTAGGAGCGGAAGTGGCATTCACGCGCGTCTTCGCTGCGCCGCGCCGGCTCGTTTTCCAGGTGTGGACTGATCCCAAGCACGTGGCGCAGTGGTGGGGGCCACATGGCTTTACCAATCCGCGCTGTGAGTTGGATGCGCGTCCCGGCGGCGCCATTCACATTGACATGCGTGGGCCCGACGGCCGGATCTACCCGATGACCGGAACATTCGACGAAGTCGTTGAGCCGGAGCGGCTGGTGTTCACGAGTTCGGCGCTGGACGAAAAGGGCAATGCCATGTTCGATGTGGTGACCACCGTGAACTTCACCGAGCGCGGCGGCAAGACAACCCTCACCATGCAGGCGCGTGTGGTCAAATCAACCGCGAATGCCATGCAGTATATCCAGGGCATGGAAGCGGGCTGGACGCAAAGCTTTGAGCGTCTCGAGGCGTACGTGGCGAAGGCTTCCAAGGGGGCCAACTCATGAGCACTGCAAGAATTACTCCAGCCGAAAATCTCACCGATCGCGAGATCGTGATCACGCGGGTCTTCGACGCGCCACGCGAACTCGTCTGGAGCGCGTGGACCGATCCCGAACGAGTAGCGCGTTGGTGGGGGCCGCGAGGGTTCACGACCACGATCCACGAAATGGATGTGCGGCCGGGCGGCGTCTGGAAACAGACCATGCACGGCCCTGATGGAACGGACTATCCCAGTCAGATCGTCTTTACCCAGGTGGTGAAACCGGAGCGAATCGTCGACTCCATGGTGGGAGGCAAGAAAGGCCAGCCTAGCCACCAATTTGAAGCGACTTGGACGTTTGAAGAGCAAGGGGAGAAGACCAGGCTCACTTTGCGGATGCTGTTTCCATCGGCCGAGGTCTGCGAACAGGTTGCCAGGACGTATGGAGTCATCGAAGGGGGCAATCAGACGCTGGACCGGCTGGGAGAGCATTTGGCGAAAAGCTGCTCTTGATCTCGCTGACTCAAAGTGACAGGAGCCCCGATATTGGTGGCTGACAGGGTAGACTTGGTGATAGAACAGCAAGGGTAAGAGAATCCGCGCCCAGCGGCGCGGTTGAAGCCGAGGCTTTCCCTATTTCTTCACTGCCGGGCAGCGATTATTTTGCGTCCGAAAGGGTCAGCGGAGAATCTTGTAATCGACGCCTAACCCTGAGGGGGTACTGGCGTCTAATCAGGTTTGGTGCGCGGAGTTCAGCCTAGGGCACGAGGTTGAGGGTCTTTCGCCAAGGGTGTAGCAACTAAGCGGGAAACTTATGTCCAAGAGATTTCGAAATTATGTAGGCCAAAGCCTTCTGCTGACGGCGCTGGTAATCAGCGGAGCGACGCCGGCCTGCTCGGGCCACGCCGAACAAAGTGCCCAAGCCAACGAGCCGCCGGGTATGCCGGTGAAGGTGCAAGAGGCGAAAGCCACGGCGGTGAACGATGCCGCAGAGTATGTGGCCACGCTGAAGTCGCGCGATTCGGCAGTCATCATGCCGCAGGTGGAAGGCCAGGTCACCAAGATCTTCGTGCACTCGGGCGAATCCGTGGCCGGCGGGGCGCCGCTGATGGAAATCGATCCGCTGAAGCAGCAAGCCACGGTCAAAAGCCAGGAAAGCGCGCGTGCGGCGCAACAGGCAAACCTGAACTGGCTGAAGCAGCAGTACGAGCGCGCCCAGGGACTTTATGCGGCGGGGGTGGTCAGCAAGCAGGACCTCGACCAGGCGAAATCCGCGATGGAAGCGGCGCAGGCACAGATGGACTCTCTGGATGCTCAAGTGAGTGAGCAGGAAGTACAACTGCATTACTACAAGGTGGTGGCGCCGTGGGGCGGGATTGTGGGCGATATTCCGGTGCGCGTGGGCGATCGGGTGCAAGTCACAACGCAACTGACCACCGTGGACAAGCCGGGCAGCCTCGAAGTCTACGTGTACGTGCCCATTGAACACTCCGCGCAGCTCAAGATGAACCTGCCGGTGCAAGTGCTGGACAGTGACGGCAAGGTTGTGGCAGACAGCCGGGTCAGCTTCATCTCGCCGCAAGTCGATAACACGACGCAGACGGTGCTGGTGAAGGCGCGCATCGCCAACAACAACGACGCGTTGCGGCAGTTGCAATTCATCCGCGCCCGCATTGTGTGGGGAACGCATCAGAACCCGCAGGTTCCGATCCTGGCCGTATCGCGGCTGGCGGGACAATACTTCGCCTTTGTGGCGGAGGCGCAGCAAGGCGGTTCGTACGTGGCCCGGCAGAAACCGCTGAAGATTGGGCAAACGGTGGGAAACGATTATGAAGTCCAGGAGGGCCTGAAACCTGGCGATAAAGTGATCGTCTCGGGAACGCAATTCCTGCTGGATGGTGCGCCGGTGATTCCGCAAAGCTGAAGGGCGGGCTTCGGCTATCGGGCTTCGGGCTTTCGCTGTTGAGTCGCAGTTTTCACACAACAAGCATTAGCAATTGGCAGCTAGCGGTTGGCAATGAGGCGCATGAGTGTGGTCCGGCAAGCTGCGGCATCGTCGGCGCCCGCGCTAACTGCTAATTGCTCTGTTTACGGCCGAAGCCCGAAAGCCGATCTCCTATGTTCGTTAACTTCTTTATCCAGCGTCCGGTGTTCGCCTCGGTTTGCGCGCTGCTGATTATTCTGGCGGGCGCGGCGGCGATTCCCACGCTGCCCATCGCGCAGTTTCCTAATCTCGCTCCGCCGCAGGTGGGCGTTTCCAGCGCCTACATCGGAGCCAGCGCGCAGACGGTGGAAAGCGCAGTCACCATCCCTCTGGAGCAGCAGATCAACGGGGCGGAGGGCATGAAGTATATGACCTCGACCAGCGGCAACGATGGATCGAGCAACATTACCGTCACGTTTGATCTCAGCCGCAATCCGGACCTGGCCACGGTCGACATCCAGAACCGCGTTAATACGGCGCAGGGGCGCCTACCCGCCGCCGTGAAGGCGATCGGAATCACGACGGCGAAAAGCTCGCAGGACTTCGTATTCGGCGCTGCCGTCACTGCCGAAAACAACAAGTACTCGACCCTGTTCATGAGCAACTACCTTGACGTGTACGTCAAGGACGCACTGAAGCGAGTTCCGGGCGTGGCCGACGTGATCATCTTCGGTGAGCGCAAATATTCCATGCGGCTGTGGCTGGATCCGGTACGCATGGCGGGACGGGGGCTGACGGCACCGGATGTGGTGAATGCCCTGTCGGAGCAGAACGTGGAAGTCGCGGCCGGGCAGGTGGGCCAGCAACCCGCCAAACAAGGACAGCAATACCAGATCAGCGTGCGGGCCGTGGGCCGGCTGAGCGAAGCCAGCCAATTCGACGACATCATTCTTAAAACCAACGCCGACGGCACGCTCGTCCGTTTGAGGGATGTAGGCCGGGCCGAACTGGGAGCGGAAGACTATAGCTCAGACTTGCAATTTGACGGGCAGGATGCGGTCGGCATCGGCGTCACACAACTGTCTACCGCGAACGCGCTCGACGTTGACCGGCGCGCGATTGCCGAACTCGACCGACTGGCCAAGAGATTCCCACCGGGCATGCACTACAAGCTGGCATTCGATGTCACGGACGCGGTCAAGGAATCGATTCGTGACGTCGTCTTCACGGTAGGTGGGGCGATCCTGCTGGTCATCCTGGTCATCTTTATTTTTCTCGGTGACTGGAGGACGACGTTGATTCACTTTATCGCCACTCCGGTTTCGCTTATCGGCACCTTCATGTTTGTGAAGTTGCTCGGTTTTTCCATCAACACGCTGACCTTGTTCGGTATCACGCTGGCCACGGGCCTGGTGGTCGACGACGCCATCGTGGTAATTGAAAACATCGAGCGCCATATCGCTGGTGGCGAACACGACTCCCGCAAAGCGGCGGCAGCAGCCACTGCCGAGATTACCAGCGCCGTCATCGCTACCTCGTTGGTGCTGGTTGCCGTGTTTGTGCCGGTTGCATTCTTTCCCGGGACGACCGGCATTCTGTTTCGCCAGTTTGCCCTGACCATCGCATTTTCCATTGCCATTTCCGCCTTCAATGCCCTCACCCTGGCTCCCGTGCTGGCGGCGATCTTTCTGAGCGGTCCTCACCGACAGAAATGGTGGTGGTTGCAAAAGTTTGATGACGGCGTCGTCGTCCTCACCCGTGGATATCGCGCCCTGCTGCATCACTTCCTCAAATACAAGTTTGCGGCGGCACTGCTCTTTTTCGCCGGCCTGGGATTCACTTATTTTGTGTTTACGCGTGTGCCTTCAGGCTTCGTGCCGGACGAAGACCAGGGATATTTCATTATCGTCATTCAAGCGCCGTCCGGCGCTTCGCTGGAATACACGAAGGCGATCGGGAAACAGGTCTCCGATCTGCTGAGCGATGTGTCGGAGGCGGAAGGCACGTTTTCCGTGGCTGGTTTCAGCTTTGCCGGAAGCGCGCCGAACCAGGGACTCATTTTCGTTCCGCTCAAGCCTTACTCCCTGCGTAAAGGCGTGGAGCACTCGGCAACGGCAATTCTGAACCGGGTCCGACCGCGGCTGTTTTCGGTTTCAGGAGCGATTGTGTTTGCCACGCTGCCGCCAGCCATCAACGGCTTGGGAAGCTTCGGGGGCTTTCAGTTCGTCGTACAGGACCAGGCTGCGCACAAGCTTGAAGAACTCTCCAACGCAACCCACGACCTGATGCAGCGGTCTGCTCAATACAAACAGATCGTGGGACTTTACACACCCTTCACCGCCAACGATCCGCAATATCTGGTGACCATCGACCGCGAGAAGGCGAAGAGCCTGCACGTTCCCTTGTCGCAAATCACGGACACGCTGGGCGTGTACATGGGCTCGGCCTACGTGAACGACTTCGATTTCAACAATCGTTCCTATCGCGTTTACGTGCAGGCGGACAAGCAGTTCCGTTCGGAAGCGAAGGACATGAAACAGTTCTACGTGCGCTCCGACAGCGGGGCGATGGTCCCGCTGGACAACCTGATCAGCATTACGCAAACCACCACGCCGCAGGTAATCAGCCATTACAATCTGTTCCGCTCGGCGGAAATCGATGGCTCGGCCGCGCCGGGTTTCAGTTCCGGGCAGGCGATCGCCGCGATGGACGAACTATCCAAGAAGATGCCGCAGGGGTTTACCTACAGTTGGACGGGGCTTTCGCTGGAAGAGCTGCAGGCGGGCGGAACGTCTCTGATTCTGTTTGGAATGGGCACGCTGGTGGTGTACCTGACGCTTTCCGCGCAGTATGAGAGCTTTGTTTTGCCGTTCATCGTGCTGCTGGCCGTGCCTATGGCGCTGCTGGGCGCACTGGGAGCGCAGTGGACGCGGGGCCTGCAGAACGACGTTTTCTGCCAGGTGGGATTGGTCATGCTGGTCGGACTCGCAAGCAAGAACGCGATTCTGATTGTGGAGTTCTCCGAGCAACTGCGGGAGCGCGGGGTACCGCTGGTGGAGTCGGCGGTGCAGGCGGCGACGATTCGTTTGCGGCCGATTCTGATGACCTCGCTGGCCTTCATCCTGGGAGTCGTACCGCTGGTCTTTGCCACTGGAGCGGGAGAGAACGGGCGTCATTCGGTGGGCACGACGGTGTTCGGCGGCATGATCATGTCGACGGTGCTGAATCTTTTCTTCATCCCTGTGCTGTACTTGATTATCGAGGGCTGGCGGGAACACGGGAAGGCGCCGGAGCACCGGTAGAAAACCGCGCGGGCCCTCAGCGGATAAAGCCGGTTTCGGGTTGTGAGTCGGAATCGGCACGACTTGAAGTAGTGCCCCTCCCGGGTTCATCGTGCCCCTTCCCAGTTCCAGAAGATTCGAGCTTCTTCTTGCGCGCTGCTTTGCGGCGCATCTTGGCCGTCCACTCTCTCGAGTACATGGTGCCGCGGCATTTGGGCGAACCGCAGTGGCAGGGAGCGGGGGCTTCGTCGTCGTAGAGGTTGTAGTCCCAGAGCAGTTCTTCACCGGCGGCGATGTCGCGCAGAGCAAAAATCCAGGCGCGGTTCTTGATTTCGTCGATCTCGCAGTTGGGATCGCAGGAATGGTTCAGGTAAGCACCCAGGCCTTCGCCGTCGATGACCGTCTTGCCATCCTCCAAACCGTAGAGGTAGGTGCGGGGCGCGCCATCGTAGAGCCGGTCGGCTTCCTCGGGAGTGATGCGCGGACCGGCATACTCGACGATTCGGGCGCCTTTGCGAACGGGCGTAGTGGTGAACACACCAACCGCATGAATGCGTGAGGGACGAACCACCAGGGCCATGCCACTAATTTCGCACGGCCGAGAGGTTTGCAGGAATGAAAAAGCGGAAAAAATTCGAGGTCGAGATGGGCTGAACGGTTACGGATCGTAGACCGAGCTGCCGTAGCCTTGTTTGCGGGCTGCGTCTTGCATCTCTTCGAGGCGCCGCTTCTCTTCCTCGAGTTGAGTTTGCATGCGTTCGACGCGCTGCTGCTTCTCCCGCTGGCGCTCGTTCCACCCCACACAATTGGCTACGCAGTTGGCGGGAGCGAAGCGGATCGATTCATTGATTTCGTCCACTTGCCTCTGCAACGAGGCGATCTGGTTTTTCTGCCCCCATATCTGCGACTTCCAGTGCTCTTCTGACTGCTTCGGTCCACTGTAGGAAGCAGGCATCGAAGACACGTGCTCCCTGCCATCTACCCCAGGGGCTGGAGCAGGGCCTGTGTGGTCGGGAATCTCTTCGTTGGTGATGACCTTGTTGGCCTTCGCATCCTTGCCTGGAGCAGTTTTTGACTGTTCCTTTTGCTGGCGCTGCTGGCGCGCCAGGTCCCCCAGCGAAGGCGAATCCTGGGCATGGGCGGGCCCGGCCAATAGCGAGACTGCGACCGTCAGACTAAGAATGAATCCGCATCTGCCCATGGGAAACGACCTCCCTGCCCCTGCAAATGTTATTCGCGAAGGCGTGGCGCGCCAGCATTACGAACGGGCGATCTACATGCGGTAGAAGGTCAAGGGCGGCGGTTCCAGCAGTGCTGGTCACGCTAGTCCTTGGCCCGGGACGGGCAGGCGTGCTGGGCAATGAGCGCATCCAGTTTGGCCAGCAGCGCGCTGTTGCCCTGCCGGGGATATTCCTCCAATCTTTTCCGATAGAGTGGCAGGTTGTAGAGGAAAGATTCCACGCGCTCCTTGTTCAAATTTTCCCAGTAACCGCCGTAACCCATTTTCTGCAGCCAGTGGGCGTTGAAGACCTGTTCGAACTGGTGCTTCACCGGGATTGCCAGATAGGGCTTGCCGAGATGCAAGGCTTCCGTGACCAGCGAGAATCCGGAGTTGGCGACGATGGCCTGGGCACTAGTGAGGTCACGCATGAATCCCTCCAGAGACGGTTTCTTGTAGAGGATGTTCCCGTCTTCTCCATCGCGGGCGAAGCCGTAGGCGATGAAGCGGCCTCGGACCGCACTCAGCACCTTGGCCAACGCTGGCGCGGGTGAGGTGACGTACACCAGAACGTGCTCTCCCTGGGTGGGCGTGGCGGCGAGAATCTCCTGCCGCAACAGCGGCGGAAACAGAAACGTGTTTCGCTTCTTCACCGGCGCTGGGAAAAAAGAGATGACCAGGTAGGCATCGGCGTGCGGAGTCATCAGCCGCGTCACCAGCTTCGCCGCCGCGGCATCGCGCCGGTACTGCCGGGGATAGGAGACGGCCGCATTCGTCAGGCAATGCTGGTTATCGATCGAGATGACGCGCAGCTCCATCCTGTGTCCGACGTGACAGGTCAGGGGCTCGAAGTCGGTGATAACGAGATCGATCTTCCAGTCCGCGATCAAGTCCTTGAGCCGCCGCACGCTCTTCGCCGCCTGGCGCGCCGTCACCAGGTTCCTGGCAATCGTGCGTTTGTAGCGCACCCGATTATTCACGTAGGCAAAGCGGAAGCCGAAGATTTCCGTGACTTCAAACTGATCGCTTAGGTTGCGCAGCCCGCGGTCGAAGGAAGCGACGTGGAGCGTGTGTCCCTGGGCGCGCAGATGAGTGAGAACTTCCTTCGCCCGGGTGGAGTGGCCAGCGCCTTCGCCGTTGACTCCATAGAGGATGTTGGCCATCGGTCGAAGCAGTATACGGCAGGATTGGGTGGAGTGCGCGGTCGCTAAGCTACAGCGCTAGCAAGGCGTTAATACCGGACAATCTGCTGCCTGTAATGGCGGGTACGATCTGGATCTGCACCAGTCGCGGCGCGGAGGCTTTCTCTTTCTTGGCCAGCAGATTGGCGGAGGGAATGCCGGTGCGAGCATAGGACTTCTCACAATCCGCAGTGGAGGGGCCGCGCATGTTTCCCTCCATGAACGCCAAGCCCGGGCAACGCGAGCAACTCGAGCCATGCACGCACTGCGAGCAACCGGACATATCCCGCAGGCGAATTGAGCGCACTTCCTTCAATTGCTCGGAGTGTCGCCAGATGTCGATGAAGCGCTGCTGCCGCACGTTGCCGCAGGACAGAGGGAACTGCACGCAGGGATAGAACTCGCCGTAGGGAGAAACGTAGCAGGCGGTGTGGCCGGCGCTGCAGGGCAAAGATTCCATGGTGTCTTCGGTGGGAGTGGGTGGCGGGGCGCAAAACTCCTCGGCGTTGCCCACGAATGATTCGTCGCGGAACAGTTGCCGCAGAGCGGACTCGCCTGCGTTCAAGTCCAGGATGGAGCGGTCGCCATCCATTTTCGGTGTGATGGTCGGGTCCAGCGTGTATCTGGCGTCGAGTTCTTCGGCCAGCGCCCGCACGCCCTGATAGTCCTGCATGTTCTCAGTCATCAGCACGTTGGCGACAACCACCTTCAAGCCCTGGGCTCTGAGAAAGCGGATGGCGTTGATCGAACGCCGCAGCGAGCCGGGAACCTTGGTGATCGCGTCATGCACCTCGGGCCGGTGCGAATAAATGCTGATCTGAACCGATTCCACTCCCAGATCGCGGAGGCGCGCAGCTTGTGCCTCGCGAATCAGAACTGCGTTGGTCTTGAGCTTGATGCAGAAAGTAAGCGCGCGCGCACACTCTAGAATTTCGAAGAAGTCCTTACGCAGGAAAATCTCGCCACCGCTCAGAGTGAGGACGAACACACCGGCGTCCGCCATCTCTTTGAGCAGATGCTTGATCTCGGCAGTGGTCATCTCGCCGTGGTCGTCGTGATCGAGATAGCAGTGAACGCACTGCTCATTGCAACGGTAGGTGAGATCGAGTTGCGCGCTGAGGGGAACGCCCAGCCGCAGCGCCCGGTCGCTCATCTCCTGCAGCAAGGCGCTCATCGGTGCTGTGGCTCCTGTGCGGGCGAGTTGTCCGCGATGGGTTGCTCAGAGATCAGCAGGATGCCGTGCTTGGCCAAATCTTCAGCCAGGGTTTCGGCGTCGCGCAGAGCCTCTTCTGGCTGCACTTCGAACTCGGAGCAGATGCGGCGCTCGACGATTTCAGCGAGCGGCGTAGCGCCGTCGGCGGCCTGCCAGAGAACGGTGGCGGTCGCGTTCAAGGTGAACAGCGTCGAGCCATGGCCCGACATGACGAGCATTTCTTTGCCCAACATGCGGGCGGCGATGCGGGGACTGCGGGCGACATAGAGTTTCTTAGTCATCTCAAGTATTCAAACCCAGCACTTATCCAATCATCTCCCAAACACGCGCATCCGGTACAAAGGTAAGCCTGTAAACCGGGACGCGATCGACGAAGTCGCAGGCGGCCTGAAATGCCCAGTGAACCATTTCAGGATCTTCGGCGAAGAAAAGCATGTTAGCAAGGAGTTCGCGGCCAGCGGCGGACGCAGCCACTGGTTCGATGCGATTCTCGGAACCTTGCGCCAGCAGATAAAGCGCGGCGACAGGCGCAGATGTGTTCTTACCCAGCTTCGCCAGTTCCCCAGTAAAGGGCGTACCGAAGGCAACATAGCCCTCGCTCTGCTTACGAACGTAGGAGATCTCGTCGGTGAGAAGAGCGGCGTCCGCGGGGGCGAGGCGTGAGATCGTTGTCTTCCCGGCTCCGGAAACTCCTGCGAACAAAAAAGCTTTGCCGTTGCGAACGGCGCTGGCGGAGTGCAAGAGGAATCCGCCCTGTTTGGCCAGCACGAGCGTGTGCACGATGCGCAGGACAGCGTCGATGGAGTACGGGTTTGCGGACTGGCGAATGCTGCCGCGGCGCGTGGCCGGCTCCCACTCCGCGCGGAAATCGCCGCGTTGCATGAACCAGCGGCCGGAACGGTGAGTGACGCTAACTTCGGCGTCAGGATCGGCGGGCGCTGGCGGCGCCAGATCCACCTCGAACTCGAATTCCGCATCCGATTCCGCACTTACGAACCCGGCATAGCGGTTCTGCAGCATCTCAAGAAAATCTGCGTCAGTCGTGTTTACCCGAACGGGGACGCCGCCGATCGCGATGACCACGCTGTAACGCTCGACTTGTGTGGCTAGCCCTGGCACGGTAGTACCGCTTCCTCTGCAGCGTGCAATCTACGTTGCAGATAAACGAGAGCACGCGCTGCAGGAACCGAACGGCGAACAATTTTGGCAGTCAGACTTTCGACCACGCTCAACTCTGCGGGAACCGGAACGCACTTCCCTGCCCGGATGAGATACGTCACGCGGCCCAATAGCTCACTCTCGATGACAGGCTGATCGGGCGCGGGCATGGCGTCTCCCTGAGTAATGATCCGCACGTCCCCTAACTCACCGGCCTTCGCAACGACGCGATGAGCACATAGACCGCCTTCGCGGCCGACGAGCACGACATCGCCGACACGCACCTGATCAGGCTCGACACGCTCGACCACCAACGTTTCCCCAGGCCAGACAGTTGGAAGCATGCTCCAACCGGTCGCCGCGAAACGCAGGGTTCCGAACGAGCGCAGAACCTCAACCGCAAGAGCGCACTTCACAGCGGCGCCGGTATCCGCTGTACGACAGACGGACTGCTTCATGAGACCTTTTGATTGGTTCCGCAAGTGCCCAGGGTACCCGTCTTGCCGCACGACAGCGCCGAGGTCACGAAGACCTGCTCGTAGCGAAAGCCCGGCTTTTCGTAAGGTTTCTTCTCGGTGGCCGCGGGGCGCGGCTCTTCACTCCCGGATTGATTCATAGCCATAATGATCGTCCCTCACACAACTGCAATACACACCGGACGCAGCACTGTGCACACGTCCGCGTCAGAAGCTTGGCGCTTGTTGGAGAATCATCATACACCTGTGCGTTTTGCGAAAAATCCCGAAAAATTTACCGTAAAGACCAGATTTCCACAGGCTTTCCACGGGCCGCAGGACCTAAAACCTCTGGTAAATCAGGCCGGCAGCGGAGACGTAGGAATCTGCTGGGCGTGGCTGCGTAGCTCCTCGAAGAGGACGGTGCTCAGGTAGCGCTCGCCAAAGGATGGCAATACCACGATGATCAGCTTGCCCGCATTTTCCGGACGCCGTGCCACCTGCAGGGCCGCAACCACCGCGGCTCCGGAAGAGATCCCCACGAAAAGGCCTTCCTCGAGAGGCAGTCGCCGCGCCATGCGGATGGCGTCATCGTTGGTCACGGTGATGACCTCGTCAATGTAGTCGGTGCGCAGGATGCTGGGGACGAAACCGGCGCCGATCCCCTGAATTTTGTGCGGCGACGGCTTGCCCCCGGAGAGCACTGGACTGTCGGCGGGCTCGACCGCTATGGCTTTGAAAGATGGTTTCCTAGGCTTGATGTATTCGCAAACTCCCGTGATGGTGCCGCCCGTGCCCACGCCCGAGATCAGGATGTCGGCGCGGCCGTCGGTATCATTCCAAATCTCGGGGCCGGTGGTCTCAAAATGAATCTTGGGGTTGGCGGCATTGTCGAATTGCTGCAGCATGTAGCTGTTGGGAGTGTTGGCCAGCAGCTCCTGAGCCTTGGCGATGGCGCCCTTCATTCCGTTTGGACCCGGCGTCAGAACGATCTCCGCACCAAAAGCCAGCAGCAGGACACGGCGCTCCAGGCTCATGGTTTCCGGCATGGTGAGGATGAGCTTGTAGCCTTTGACGGCGGCCACGAAAGCCAGGCCAATGCCGGTATTGCCGCTGGTGGGCTCAATCAGCACGGTCTTGCCGGGGAGGATCTTGCCAGAGCGCTCGGCCTCTGTGATCATGCTGACCCCGATGCGGTCTTTGACGCTGCCCACGGGATTCTGGCTCTCCAGTTTCGCGACCACATCGGCCACGCAGCCTGCCGTGACCTTGTTAAGCCGTACCAGCGGGGTATGGCCGATCAGTTCGGTAACGTCGTTGGCGATTTTCATGGGGTTCGGTCCCTCCAGGTTGGCAAGATGATGTTTCAGGTGACCTTTTCGGCCTCCTGATACCAGCCATACATTGCCAATCCAAGATTATCCTATCCAAATTATTCACACTCTGTTTTCTTGAATTCCGGGATGGGCCGCGAGTAGAATCCCCCGTCATCCCCAAGGAGGCGTTCCGTGACTTCTCACCTCGCAGTCGCCGTCTCTGTGTTGCAGCGTTCCCGTTCATTTTTTTCGTGTTTCTGCGCGGCGGTTTTGCTTTTCCTTTTGCCCCAGGTGGCGCTTAGCCAGCAAACTCTCGGCTCACTGAACGGCACGGTCACAGACGCCAGCGGCGCTATCGTTCAAGGCACCGCCGTCAAGGCGCGAAACCTGGCCACGAATCTCGAAGTCACGGCCACAACCAAGTCGGATGGTTCTTTCAGCATCTCCGACCTGCCCATCGGCAACTACGAAGTCACGTTCACGAAAGAGGGGTTCCAGACAGCGGCTTATCCGCAAATCGTTGTGCAGGGCAATCGCACCGCGACGGTGAATGCGAGCCTGCATCCCGGGAAGGTATCTTCCACGATCACGGTGTCGGAGACGCCGTTGCTGAATGAAACGGACACCACCAACGGCTACACGATGGGCGCACAACAGATCGAGTCTGTTCCGCTCGGCACAGGAAGCTTCACCCAGCTTGCCATCCAGGCGCCGGGTGTGAGCGCGGATTTCCTGTCGGGCTCGGGCTCCAACTCAGGTCTGGGCAACCAGGGAATTGTGGCCAACGGACAGCGGGATACCAGCAATCAATTCACGTTCAACGGAGTAAACGCCAATAATTTGTTTAACGGAAATTCCACCAGCAACATAGCCGACAGCCGGTTCACTTTGAATACGGGAGAGGTTTTCGGCACCAGTGGACAAGTCCAGACCAACAGTTCAGTATTCGATGCCATTGGGCAAGCGTTACCTACGCCTCCCATAGAGACCATTCAGGAAGTCCACGTCAGCACTTCGATGTATGACGCCTCGATGGGTTCTGCGAGCGGGGCGCATATCGAAACCACGACGAAGTCCGGAACAAACCTGTTTCACGGTCAGCTTTACGAATACTTCCAGAACAATGCCTTCGACGCCCAGCCCACCTTCCTCGCGCCCAACCAATTTTTCCATGGCGCCCCCCCGCTCCATCGCAACGTATTTGGCGCGACCCTGGGCGGTCCCATCAAGAAAGACAAAATATTTTTCTTCGGCTCCTATCAAGGGCAGCGGATCAGCGATGCTCTGAGCGGAGCATACAATGGCGTGCCTACGCTCCCAGGTCTGAGCGATACAAATCGCACCGATCTCCCGACGCTCGTAAACCTCGTGAATACCGATGACGGTTGTGCCAGTGGCTTTCCGGCTTGTATTAATGCGACCCAGGTAGATCCCGTGGCATTGGCCATCCTTCAAGCCAAGGCGCCCAATGGACAGTTCATCATTCCGTCCGAGAATGCCCCCAATCCGGAAAGCGGCACCCAGCCGTTCAACTCACAGATACAAGGTCCGCCCAGCCAATTCAATGCCGACCAGGCAAACGCGAACATCGACTACAACTTCAGCGAGAAAAACCGGCTCGCCGCCAAGTACTATTTTCAAAATGACCCGACTCGCATTCCATTTGCGGTCAGCGGCGTGCTCGGTTTCCCACAAACCATGCAGGCGGGAAGCCAACTGTTTTCCCTCGACAACACAACGGTTGTGACTCCCAATTCGACATGGGAGAACCGCTATGGCTTTATTCGTATGCTCGCCAATGCCACAACCGGGCAGTCGTTGACCCCTGCCGACGTGAACCTCAATCTACTCGGCAGCACCCGTTTTCCCGGCATCATCATCAACAACGCGGATCTTGGCGCCGCCGTTTCCCTTACGAGCGGCGGCGGAGTGGTGACGCCATTTCACGGCAACAAGATGAGCATCGGTCCTTCGACCAACTTCGCCAATGCGGGAATTTTTCAAAACCAGCACGAAGGCTCGTCTATCTACCACTGGGTGCACCAACGCCACTCGCTGGCATTTGGCGGCATATTCGACTATGCCCAACTGAACGTCTTGAATCGCGAGAACCAGGTCGCCAACTTCAACTTCAACGACTTCGCCGATTTCCTCACCGGGACGCTGGCCTCCGATCACAGCACCGGTCTGTTTCTGAACGGTGAAACCAACCGCCATTTCCGGTCACGGTCCGCCGGGCTTTTTGCCCAGGACGATTGGAAGGCCCGCCCGAATCTCACGATTAACGTCGGCGTGCGCTGGGACTGGGACGGCCCTCTCTATGAGAAAGATGGATTGCTCACCAACTTCTATCCCTCAGACTACAAATACGACCTCGCCACAGATACTTTTGGAAACCTTGCCAACGGAGAGCCAGGAATTGGCCTGGTCGTGGCCGGAAACAACAAGGCTATGGGATTCAAGGGCGTCAGCAACTCCACGCTTACCGGACGGCAATGGATGTTCGTCCCGCGCATCGGATTTGCCTGGAGCCCATCGTTTGTGAAGAACTTTGTGGTTCGCGGCGGCTTCGGCATGTTTGCCGACCGCGGTGAATACTTCAGCGAACTCTCCAGCAGCGCCGGCATTGGCATCAGCGGACCCTTCGGCGTTACCACCCAGGAGCCTTTCACCGTTCCGGTTGAAGCCGCATGCCCCACGGGCACGCAGTGCCTCAAGAACGCACCTTTCGGCACAATGCCTCTGCAGCCTCCACCTACCAACCTCAACGGGGTCGCCGGTCTGGTCTACAACATGTCTCAATTGAGCGGTTGCGCCTTCCCGGTCATGCCCAACTGTGCTCCCACGAATCCATTCGCGAACAACCCGCTCGATTTCTTGTTCGGCGGCTACGACCCAACCAACAAGCTGCCTTATTCGGAAAACTGGAGTCTGGACTTCCAGTGGCAGCCAAAAAATAATCTGGTCCTCACCTTGGCCTATATCGGAAATCACGGAGTTCATGAGCCCATTCCGATTCCCTTCAACGAGCCCGGTGTCGCTACCTCGACTCATCCGATTAACAATCAAATCTACTCCTACGGCTTCCAGGCCTCCGATGGTTACCCCACCTATAACCCGCTGGTCGCAGAGCAGGTACAAACTACCATCTCAGAATTTCCTAATTCTGACGGCAACACGGCTCTGCGCACGCCTTATATCGGGTTCAATCCCAATGCGGACTTCTGGAAAGCCGAAGGCATCTCCACCTACAACGCGCTTCAGTTTCAGTTGACCAAGAGAATGTCGCGTGGGCTGATGGTGAATGCTTCCTACACCTATTCGCGCTCTCTGGACGAGGGCAGCGGATTGGGCTCAGGTTTGTTCTTCAACGGGAACGACCCCAACGTTCCCCGAACCGCGTACGGCCTTTCCGATTTTGACCGCACGCACGTGCTCACCATCAGCTACGTGTATCAATTGCCAACTCGGCAAACCAGTTCCAAGCTGTTGGGCTGGACGGTGAATGGCTGGGGCATTCAGGGTGTCACCGTGGCACAAAGCGGCGAGCCTTTCAGCATTATCGATTACTCGGGCACAGCAGCGAGCATTTTCTTCGCCGCTGACGACAACATCACCAACCCGATTCTTCCGCTGGCTCCCGGAATCTCGGTCAAACAGGCGACGCAGGGCGGCACCGACAATGTTTTTCCTGCTTCGAGCCCGCTTGCAGGAGTGCGGGTTCCGTATGTCAATCCGAACAGCTTCTACATCCCGTTTATTACTCCGGGCCAGGATGGCGTACCTCTGCCGAACAGCCTCACAACCGCTGGGACTACCGCTACCGATAACCTTGAAACCGGCTACGGACCCAACGGCCGCAACATTTTCCGGGCGCCGTTCCAGACGCGCTTCGATTTCTCCGTGTTCAAGACTTTCAAGTTCAGCGAGCGCTTCAATCTGAAATTGCAGGCTGATGCGTTTAACCTGTTCAACCAGCCCAGCTTCGACGCGCCGTACAATAGTTTTGCCCTAAATGGCTGCTTCAGTCCATTCCCGTGCTTTCCGAACCCGCAGCAGATATTGACTCCTAGCAACCCGAATACTTCCAACTATGGGGTGATCCAGCAGACGGTGGGCAGCAACCGCTTTCTGCAGTTGTCGATGCATCTGATGTTCTGACGAGAGCTCTGGCCGACGAGTGACGGTTTTGATTCTTAGGTGAAAAGAGAATGGGTAATGTGAAAAGAGGGCTGATCAGCTGGATGCTGATCGCCCTCGTTTTTTCGCAGAGCGAATTCGCCTTCGCCTGGGGCAACGAAGGCCACACTTACATCAACCGCGTGGCGTCGCAGAAAATGCCGGATGACATGCCGCGCTTTCTGCGGCGCGCCGTGGCCGAGATCGCTTATCTGGGGCCGGAGCCCGACCGCTGGCGTAATTCTTCAGAATTGCAGCTCAAGAACGCGCAGGAACCCGACCACTTCATCGACCTGGAACGAGTGGATTGGCTCCAACCGCTTCCTCTGACTCGTTATGAGTTCTATCGCAAGCTCTACGAGAAACGGGCGGCGACCACCGATCATCCAGATGACTACCTTCCCGAGCGCGTCGGGCTACAACCTTACATTACGATGGAAGTCTTCGGCCGGCTGAAGGCCGCCTTCCGTGAGTACCGGCATCTGCGCGAGTTGCATAAGCCGACGGCTCCGGTCGAACATGCGATCGTGTTTTATGCGGGATGGCTTGGCCATTATGTGGCCGATGGCTCGCAGCCGCTGCACACCACGATTCAATACAACGGCTGGGTGGGTGCGAATCCCAAGGGTTACACCACGCAGCATGGAATTCACGCGCTGTTTGAAACCACTTACGTGGCGGAGAACATTGCGGCGAAAGATTTTTCCAACCTGGTCGGCGACCCCGTGCGCCTGACCGATCCGTTCCAGCAATATGTGGCGTACCTGAGAGAATCGAACGGGCAGGTCGAGACGGTTTACAGCCTGGAAAAGGCGGGCGGATTTTCAGGCAAGGGAACGCCCGAGGCTTTCACCTTCACGACGCACCGGCTGGCGGCCGGGGCACAGATGCTGCTCAATCTGTGGTACACGGCGTGGCTCGACAGCGAGTCGACTCCGGACGCGGTTCCAGCCCCGCCTGCGGCTCCAAAGGCAGCAAACAAAATGGCGGAAGCGAGTGGGGGGCGAACTTTCGAAGGCGTTGAAAACAACGGAAATCCTTTGGGACCAGACAGCCAGAAGTTCACTCGACCCACTCGATGAGTGTTTCTAACTCTGTTTGCGCCTAGACCTGCAGCACATCGCCCTCGCGGGCAACCATCTCGTACAGCACAGGATTGACGAAGAATCCGATGAAGAGCCGGGAGATGAGACCGGCCACGATGACAATAGCGAAGGGTCTTTGAGTATCCGATCCGATGCCGGTGGAAAGAGCCGCCGGCAGCAGCCCAAGGCATGCAACTAGGGCCGTCATCATGATCGGACGGAGTCGCAAGAGCGAAGCTTCCCTGGTAGCCGGGCGGATCTCCATTCCTTCCCGGCGCAACTTGTTGATGTAAGAGACGAGAATGACGGCCGTTTCCACGGAAACCCCCAGCAATGCCAAAAGGCCCAAGACGGAGGAAACGCTGAAGGGAGTGTGAGTGAGTTTCAGTGCAACCAGCGCACCCACCGGTTCAGTCATGATTACACCAAGGGCAATAGTTACGGGGAACTTGAAATTCCCGTAAAGCGCAAACAAGATCATGAAGATCAGCACTACGGCGAGTGGGCCAATAAAGTACATCTGCGACTTGGCGTCGAGAAACTGGCTGTATTCGCCGCCCCATTCCATCCGGTAGCCCTGCGGCAGTGTCACGACCTTCTTCACAGCCGCCTGGCCATCCCGCACCGCTCGCTCCAAATCACGCCCCTCGACACTGTACTGCACGCCGATGTAGCGGGAGTTGTTTTCGCGATAGATAAAGGACGCACCGTTTCCCTGCGTAATATTGGCGAGTTGGCTGAGCGGAATCTGTTGTCCATCGGGCGTGCCCACCAACAAATTTCCAATCTCATGTGCGTTGCTACGGAATTGGGGCTGCATGCGGATAACCAGATCGAACAGCTTCTCCCCTTGAATGACTTGGGTGACCGCCTGCCCGCCCACTGCGGCCGAAATCACGGTTTCCACATCCGCCACGTTGATCCCATACCGTGCGATCTTGTTCCTATCGACGTCGACCAAAAGACTGGGCTGGCCAAGTTCGCGCACAACCGTGAGGTCGGTGAAGCCGGGTACACTGGCGAGTGTGTTCTTGATCTGTATCGCTTTGTCTTGCAGTACGTTCAGATCCTCACCATACACTTTGACCGCCAAAGAGCTTTTGAGACCGGTTAGTGCCTCGTCCACGGCATCCTCCGCGGGCTGCGTATAGTTGAAAATGATCCCAGGAAAGGTAGTAAGCTTCTTATTGATCGACGCGATGAGTTGTTTTTTGTCACTGATCTCGCCGGTCCAAGACTTGTCCTTGTATGGCTTCAGGCCGACGTAGAACTCACAGTTGAAAAAGCCGGTGGGATCAGTGCCATCGTCTGGACGTCCTAGCTCTGAACCCACCACGGTGACTTGCGGATAAGACATAAGAATGTCGCGTATCTGAGGAGCGATGCTGCTAGCCTCCTCGAAGGAAATGGTGTAGGGCATGGTAGCCCGCACCCAGAGCGCACCTTCGTCGAGGTGGGGCATGAACTCGCCGCCGATGAAGGGCACCAGGAGAAGGGTTGCTGCGAAGATCAGGGTCGCGATCACGATGGTGGTCCTGGGGTGATTGAGCGCCCAATCCAGCTGAACTGCGTATTTCCGCTTCATCCATTCGAATGCGCGATTCGGTTTCTCGCGTACGCCCTTCTTGAACCAGTAGGAGGCGAGCACGGGGATCAGCGTGAGCGTCAAGATGAGCGCGCCGACCAGGGCAAAGGACATGGTCTCAGCCATGGGGTGGAATAGTTTTCCCGACGGCCCGCTGAGCGCATAAATCGGCAGATATCCAGCGAGAATGACGGCCACCGAATAGAAGATCGGGCGATCCACATCTTTCGCAGCCGCAAGAATAACTTCGTTCAAGTTGTATTGCTGCCCCTCGCGTAACGCCAATTCGCGGTAAATATTTTCAATCATCACCACGGTGCCATCGATGACAATTCCGAAATCAATGGCGCCGATGGAAAGCAGATTCGCGGCAACGTCGTGCGCGTGGAGCACGATGAAGGCAAACAAAAGCGAGAGCGGAATGGTGAGGGCAACAATGACCGCCGCGCGGAAGCTGACCAGGAAGAAAATCAGCACGACCAAAACCAGCACCATCCCGCGAAGCAAGTTCGCTTCCACCGTGTCCGTAGTCAGGTCTACTAATTCGCTGCGGTCGTAATAGGGATGAATCTTAACGTCAGGCGGCAGGATCTGGTGGTTCAGTTCCTCCGTCTTAGCCTCAACTCCCTTGAGGACGTTCTGCGTTTGTTCTCCGCGCAGCATGAGAATGACGCCCTCAACGGCATCATCATTTTTCTGAAAGCCAAATTCCCCCAGACGCGGCGCGTGCCCGATCGTCACATCTCCAACATCACGTACTCGGATGGGTACGCCTTTGTTGGCGCCGACGACGATGTTTCCAATGTCCTCTGTGTTACGCACCAGGCCGATGCCGCGAACGTAGTAGAACTGTCCGCCTTGAGAATAGAAGCCGCCACCAGCATTCGAGTTGTTGGCCGCTAGAGCGGCAGTGACTTGTGGAATGGTCAGGTGATACCCATAGACGCGCGCCGGATCGAGCAATACCTGATATTGCATCACGGTTCCGCCAAAGCCTGAGTCGTCAGCCACGCCGTGGACCGAACGATAAGCTCGCTCAATCACCCAGTCCTCAATCGTTTTCAGTTCCTGAGGGCTGCGGTCAGGGCTTTCCAGAACGTATCGATAGACCAGGCCGCTTGGACTGAACAGAGGCGCGAGGCCCGGAGTTACGCCCGTCGGCAACGTAGCTTGAGCGAGCCGCTCGAAGACGATTTGCCGCGCAAAGTAATCGTTGGTGCTCTCCTCGAAGGTCAGGATGAGATCGGACAGCCCATACAGCGAGATGGAGCGCATCACGACCATGTGCGGGACGCCGTTCATCTCAAGTTCAAGGGGAAGGGTGACCAACCGTTCGACTTCTTCGGCGGCATGGTCCGGCCACTGGGTGATGATTTCCACCTGCGGAGGCGAGAGATCGGGATAGGCGTCCACGGGCATCCGTTGAAATGACAGGATTCCCCCGACCGTGATGAAAGCGGTCAGCATCAGCACCAGGAACCTCTGACGGAGTGCCGCTTGGACGATTCGGTGGATCATTCAGATGTGGTAGACACTATCCTCGCCAAAGTCTTGCAACGCTTTTCAAAGCCTTCCAGATCCCGCTAGCGCTGCAATGAGTTCGCAAACTGCAGGAACAAGCTCCCGTTACCGACGACGTGGTCACCCGGTTTCAGACCGCCTATAATTTCGGTCTTTCCGTTGAGGCTTTCTCCCAGCGTAACCGAGCGCCTGCCAAACTGGTTCGCAGATGACGCGGCATATACGAAAGGCTGGTTTTCGGTATCGCGCAGGACAGCCGCATCCGGGAGCGCAATAGCATTTTGGATCGTGCCCGCATTTACAGTCGCAACCACGTACATATCTTTCTTCAGTTTTTCGCCGGGATTGTTGGTCTCAATGCGCGCCTGCAGGGTGCGCGTGTTCGAATCCAGCGAAGCGGCCACGTACGCAATCCGCCCATGGAACACTTCAGGATAAGTATCCGTCTGAATTGTCACCTGATCTCCCACGCGCACGTAAGGCAGATCTTTCTGGTAGATATTGACCAGAACCCAGACGGTGCTGACGTCGGAAATCATGAAACATTGTGTCGTGCCGGGTTGAATGAACTGTCCGGCGGAAACATCCTGCTCAACCACCAGGCCGCCAATCGGCGCCTTCACAGGAACCTCAAAGGAGGGCGGGGCTTTCACAAGTGCGTCGGGATCGGCAACTCCCATAACTCTCAATGCAGCTTGCGCCGCTATTAAGTCGCCGCTGGCCTGTACCTCGGCCGACTGCGCCTGCTCGACATTCTGCTCCGCAATCGCGTGATGCTGATACAAGTCCTGGGCCCGGGCGTACGCCATTTGTGCCAGCGCGTAGGCATCCTTTGCCTTCAGATAGTTGGTGCGGAGCTGCGAGTAATCCGGACTAGCCACGTACAACATGGGCTCGCCCTGAGTTACTTTCTGTCCGGGAACCACCACGACTCTGCTGACCGGTCCGCTCACCTGCGTGATGACCGGTGTTGTGCGAAAACTGTTGTAAGCCACGGCTCCCGTCAGCCGGAGGGATCGAGTCAGTGTCGTGGGCTGCACTGTCAGCACCTGCACATGCGACATCTGGTCCTGTGGAACGGTAAACAGCTCTGGGTTGCTTGAGTTGTTTGCGCCGGCCGAGTTAGCAGCGGCATGTGATCCCGACCCCTGGCAGCTAGCAAGCACTATCATGATCGCCGATAGGACAGCCAGTGCAGCCAACCGCGGCCAACGATCGCGGACGCTCATGGCAGGTTTCTCGTTCCCACCGCTTCCTTCAGTTGTTCCAGAGCGGTCATATAAGAGGCCAGTGCCTGGCGATAAGCCAACTGAACGGAGCGGTAACTGCGCTCGGCGTCGAGAAAATCCAAGAGGCTGGCGGCACCACGTTTGTACGCATATTCGCTGATGTCACGCGAATCCTGCGCCTGCTTGAGGTACCCGGAAGTATAGAGTTGCACCACTTCGTCATTGCTCCTCACAGCCTCATAGGCATTGGCAACATCGGAGAGAACCGTATCGCTGACCGCTTGCTGCTGCTCTTGCGCCTGGGTCAGTGCAAAACCGGTGCGCGCGATTTCTCCCTGGTTGCGGTTGAAGATCGGCAACTCAAAATTCACAAAAAGCGAAGCAGTGTTCTCACCGGAAACGTGCGTGAAGTCGTACGTGCCATTTACGTCCACCTTGGCGTTCGCCTTGGCCAGGAGAATTTGGCTTTGTGCCGCGGTTGTCCCCAATTCCGCGGCACGGAAGTCGGGGCGTTCGCGCAGCGCCTTCGTCTGCAAGTCTTCCAGGTCCGCCTTGAGCGGCTGATACGCCAGATCGCCTATCACGTCATAATCGGCCGGCACCGCGCTATAGCCCAAGAACTCACGCAGGCCCACCAGCGCCTGCACCTTCGCCAGCCGGGCAGAGGATACGTCGGTCTGAAACTGCAGAAGCTGCAGCTTGATCTTAAGGTAATCGCCTTCCCCAATGTAGCCGGCCTTGAGTTGTGCCTCGCTAATATCGACCGTCTGCTGGAAGCCCTTTAGGTCTTGCAGCGCGAACTGAAGAGTGGATTCCGCCAGTAAAACGCTGACGAACTGCTGCCCCACGTTGAACGCCAGGGTTCGTTCCGCGTCGCCGACCTGGGCGTGTGTAACGGCCGTCTGATCGCGAGCAGCTTGTAGGCGCCGCTGCCGCTTGTGCCCACGTTCGAAGAGGTACCCGATCCCGATATCAAACTGCTGAGTCTCGTTCAGATTTTCCCGAGAAAAATCCTGCGGGCTAAAAATTGGAACGAACTGGCTATCAGCTCCAAGAGTCGGATTGGGGCGCAGGTTCGCGGTAATCTCCTGGGCCTGATTCTGCAGAATCAGAGTTCGCGTAGCTTTGATGGAATGGTTGTGCGCTAGTGCCAGGTCAATGGCCTGATCAAGACTAATCAGCGTCGTATTCTGCGCACTGACTGCCCCGACTAGCAGCAGGAGAAATACTGCAGCCAGGGTGAATATCCGAAGGTACCTGTCTGGCATAAAGGTTGATCAAAGCGTACTGACTGTGGCGCAACAGATCTCGAACGGGGGCTGCGACTTGACGACCACTTCGCCGAGCCCCGCCGTCCGTATCCCCCCAGGTGAGACTGCGACTCAAGGCTCAATGGATGTATTGTAATTCACGCCTTCCGATTCGGACCAAACTTGTGTCCTTTCCAGAGCCGCCTTCGATCGCACAATCGACAAGATTGCTGACCAAATCCAGACAAGGAAATGAGAACGTCTCCACGGGAAATGGCCGAATCTGGTCGGCGATTGGTTGACCTCGGTACCAATTCTGAGAGCGGAGAAGGCAGTGGGCGCGCTGGCAGGGAGGCCAAATTGAAGGGTCAAAATCCTGTCCGCTTTTGTCCGCCCCTGGGGCCAAATTTGGCCAATTTTGCGCTATTGAGGCCCAACCAGACCGAAATGTCAGTTCAGGGCTAACCGCAAGCCAGACAAGGACCTGCAAGAAGATTTTGGAGGCGCGGGTCGGAATCGAACCGACGCATAAAGGTTTTGCAGACCTCTCCCTTACCACTTGGGTACCGCGCCCCTGTTCAATAAAGTAGCGTTACCAGCGGAAAAAGTCTACCCGGGCCGGGAGAAGGGAATCACGGACAGGTGAGTTGCGCTGTACCGAAGGGCTTCAACTGATATCCCTGATTGATGCCAGGGTGGGAGGCAGGCTGTCCTGCCAGTACGGTTACAGTTCCCGAAAAGCCAGGAGCTCACTCGGCCAATCCGCCGGTCACCTCTGCGAACGCAGCTACGTCGGCTGAACAAAGGCCGCTGGTTGATCCGATGCACCAGGTCGTGGTGCCAGTGATGTCGACGCTGGTGGGCATAGTCTCGTAAATGCCGGTAGCAGTGAACTGGACTTGCGAATGCGTGGTCGCCGGACTAATGCTGACGGACTGAAGGGAATGATTGTTGCCGGCGCACCCCAACAAGACAATGGCTACTGCGAGGAGAACAGCCAGAAGACATGAGGACGGGGGTTTCATAGAACCTCCCGGAGCAAGCCTGAAAAATCTGGAGCGGGAGACGGGATTTGAACCCGCGACTTCGACCTTGGCAAGGTCGCACTCTACCACTGAGTTACTCCCGCTCAGCGAACCTGATTATAAATGACCCGTTCCGCCGCGGCAACGGTGACCCGCTGGCACCAGCCACCATTAGTGCACCGACCACTGCGGATCTTCCTCCGGCTTTACCACGCAGCCGTCACGCATGTGGATGATGCGGTCGCCGTACTTCGCGGCTTCGGGATTATGCGTGATCATCAGCACCGTCTGGCCCAACTCCTGGTTCGACTGCCGCAGCATCCTCAATACGATGTTCGAGTTCTCAGTATCCAGGTTCCCCGTAGGTTCGTCTGCCAGAACCACCGCCGGCTTGTTGACCAGCGCCCGAGCCAGCGCCACGCGTTGCTGCTCGCCCCCCGAAAGCTCCGACGGGCGATGGTTCAGCCGCTTGCTCAGTCCCAGCAAATCGCAGATGCGCAGGAAGAATGCAGGATCACGATCGCCGTTGCCGGAGATTTCCTGCGCGATGGCGATGTTGGAGCGCGCGTCCAGCGTGGGCAGCAGGTTGAACTTCTGGAACACGAAGCCGATCTTGCGCTTGCGCATGCGGGTGCGCTCCGGATCAGAAAGCGTGGCAAAGTCGTCGCCATCCAGAATGACTTTGCCGGAATCCGCGCGCGTTAGCCCGCCCAGCAGGTAAAACAACGTGGACTTGCCGCTGCCCGAAGGGCCGACCACGGTGACAAATTCTCCTTTTTGCACGCCAAAGGAGATCCCGCGCAGCGCGGGCACGTCAATCTTTCCCACGCGATAAGTTTTATGGAGATCAATGGCTTCGATGAATGCGCCCATGCCTGTTTCGATCTTACACGATGGGCGCGCGATCAAACGGGGCGTGCGAAGCGGTCAGGCCGCTCCCTGGCGGTGCGCAAACTGCGGCGGGCGCTCCTGCATCCGCTTGGGCCCGCGCTTCCGAACCAGGAGTAAACGGATCCGCTCCAGCAAATCCGCGGGCGCATACATCCCCCGGGCCAGGAACACATCCGCCTGCGATTCATGATCGTAAATGCGGACCTTGCTCGAAATGAGAATGGCTGGAGTGTGCGGTGACAGACCTTTGATGGCGGCGATCAACTGCGGACCGTCGAGCCCGGGCATGGCCATGTCGGTGACCACCAGATCGATGCCGCCCTGCTTGAAACGTTCCAGCGCTTCTTCGCCGCGCGAGTAACTGGCCACGCGATAGCCGCGCGTCTCCAGCATGATTTTGCGATAGGAAAGCGATTGTTCGTTGTCGTCAACACAAAGGATCGTGCGCTTGGGTTTCATCCACCGCCTGGATCCGCCGGTTGCGACCGAAACCGGACGGAGTTTTCTCTGTTCGCGAAGAATAGAAGAGCGAAGTGATGCTAAAGGGAAGCGGCGTGCTCTGTAAAGTACCGCGGAAGCAAATGGCAGCTTTTGGCTATTGACTTTTCCCGGCGTGATGAAACGTGCGATTCTGCGATGGTTGCACGCAGTCCGCTAAAGAAACACTTCGCCACGCAAAATTTCAACTGAGTGTCCGCCCACGCGCACGTTAACTACCCGGTTATCGCGTTGCGAGGCGCGCACAAAAATCCGGCTGGGCCGTTTCATCTCGATGCCCTGCTCGATCAGCACGCGCTCATCCGGTTTCGCCACACCATGCGCCACCATCCAGGCCGCAGTGCAACCCGCGGCCGAACCCGTTGCCGGATCCTCGCCGTTGTAGAACAGCATGCGGGCGTGCAGCCTGGCCTCACGATCCACCGTCTCTCGCGTGACAAAATAAAAAAACTTGCCTGCGCTCTTGGCCAGATATTCGCTGGCACGGCCCAAATCCATCTGCGAAAAGCTCCGCATGACGGCCAGCGATTTCAGCGGCGCCACGGTAAATGGAACCCCCGTCGACACGGTTTCAATCGGGAGCGACTCGTCGAAGTCCTGCGCCCGCAATCCCGTTGCCCTCGCAACCGCTTCCCGCTCGTGGTGTGTTCCAAAGGTCGGATCCATCTGCGTCATCTCCCCGAACGCCGGCTCGCCGGCACGTTCTTCAAAATGCACCGGTACTTTCCCGACATTCAACTCCAGCACAACTTTTTCCGCACCGTTTTGTCCGCGCAAGGCAAAGGCCGTACCCAGCGTAGGATGACCGGCGAACGGCAGTTCTTCATGCACGGTAAAGATGCGCACGCGAATGCCCTGTTCCCGTTCGATGGCGGCGTCGCGGGGCAGGATGAACGTCGTCTCCGATAGGTTCATTTCCTTCGCGATCGCCTGCATCTCAGCGTCGGTCAGTCCGCGGCCATCGAGAAACACCGCCAGCGAGTTGCCCACGAGCGGACGCGACGAGAAAACGTCCCACTGCACCATTGCCAGACGCCGTTGGCTCATGAATGATTCTCCATCGAAAGTCGCCGTCTAACCGCACGAACACAGATGCTCGCAACCGCCTGTGCGATGCAGGAAACTCCCAACCCTCGGCTCCGCGCGCCCTGTCACGGTTGACACCGCGAGTGCAGACTTCTATCCTAGCTGGGTGTTTTGCCCCTCCAACGTCGGCGTCACGTGTTGTTGCATGTGTCTGCCGCCGTGTGGGTAGGGAGCAGAAAAGATTTCTTCCAACCCACCCGGCGAACCGGGTGGGTTTCGTTTTCATCCGACGTTCACCCGAAGGCGCGGCTGGACAAACTTTCACCACTTCGAGCGAATTGAGTTCATAAGGAGAAAAACATGAGCACCGCAACCGCAAGCGAGACCTTCAGCGTCCCCCGCATCAACGACACCGCCCCGGATTTCACCGCCGACACCACGCAGGGCACCATCCATTTTCATGAATGGATCGGCGACGGCTGGGCGATTCTGTTCTCCCACCCCAAAGACTTCACTCCCGTGTGCACCACCGAACTCGGCTACATGGCGCGCCTGCAGCCCGAATTCACCAAGCGCCACACCAAAATCATCGGCCTCAGCGTCGACCCGGTCACCAACCACAGCAAGTGGGCTGCCGATATTGAGGAGACCCAGGGCGCCAAGGTCAACTATCCGATGATCGGCGACCCCGAGCTCAAAATCGCCAAGCTCTACGGCATGTTGCCGGCCGCAAGCGGCAACACTTCCGAGGGCCGCACTGCCGCAGACAATGCCACAGTACGCACCGTATTCGTCGTAGGTCCGGACAAGAAAATCAAGCTCCAGCTCAGCTATCCCATGAGCACCGGCCGCAACTTCGACGAGATCCTTCGCGTCATCGACTCCCTGCAACTCACCGCCAAACACAAAGTCTCCACACCGGTGAACTGGAAACCGGGCGAGGACGTGATCATCAGCGGCAATGTCTCGAATGAGGAAGCGCAGAAACAGTACCCTGGGGGCTGGAAGTCACCCAAGCCGTATCTGCGGATTGTGCCTCAGCCCAAGTAGTTCGGCAGTGCCTGGGGAGGTTCGTGTCGACTCGCGGCGCTACTCGGAAGCGCATGTGGTCCGGTGATCATCCCGGTCTTCAAAACCGGCGGGCGGCAGGCAATCCTGTCGCCGGTGGGTTCGACCCCCACTCGCTTCCGCCAATTGAAACCAGCATGGTTAGTGAAGATTTGCATTTTGGTGCCATCGACTGTGCTAGATACTGTGCTACATGATTGAGAGACGCCCCGTTACCGTCGCTATTGTCATCGTGGCCGGTCTCATCTCCCGGCTCTTCATCGGATTCTTCGTCAATCCTGTGCTGTACCGCCGGGTTACTCAAATTCGCGCGGTCACGGCTCTTCTTTCCGCTTTGGTTGCAGTTCAGGCAGTTGGCCAGGCCGCTACCGGTACCCTGCGCGGCGGAGTCTCAGATACGCACGGCAATACAGTCGGGGGCGCTCAGGTGCTGCTCTATATCGGAGCTCACACCGAAGTGAAGGCAACCGCAGTGAGCGATCACTTCGGCCAGTTCGAATTTGCCCACCTTGCACCTGCGAGCGATTATCGCTTGCGCGTTACGCACACTGTGTATGTCAGCATTGAAGCTGCGGGCATTGCGCTGCAGGCAGGGCAGACCAAGGAACTGCAGATCACGCTGGACCGGCGGCGAGCGCTGTCAAACGCAGTGACCGAGATCAATACCGCGGGTGTGCGACAGCAGGTGCGCACATTGCCGGTACGCGGACAGGCTTCAGGCAATCTCGAGACACTCACCCCCGGAGCCGGGGCGACCGGGGGCACGTTTGGATCGTTTCCAATCAACGGCAGCCGCGCACAATTCAACACTTATATCGTCAGCGGCACCAATAACCTCGATCCGTTCCGTAGTGCAGAAGCGATCGGGCAGGGCGGCGCCTTCGGTGCTCCAGCGGTTCTGCTGCCGCTCGATGCCATTCAGGAAATCGAGGTGCAAACCAATACCGGCGCCGAGTATGGCCCATCAGGGGCGGCGGTGCTGACCACCATTAAGAACGGCGGGCCGAAGCTGCATGGGTCGCTGTTTGAATTCTTCGATAACGACAAATTAGCCGCCAACAATTTCTATAACGACGCCTTCGGGCGCCCGCGCCCTGAATTTCGCAACAACCAATTCGGATTCACCGTGGGTGGCCCGCTGCCGTATCGCAGCTATTTTTTCAGTTCGTATGAAGGACAACACGAGCGAGTTGGGGTTACCTTCGCATCTCGATTTCCCACACCGGGAGAAATTGCCACAGCAACATCGCTGGTCCAGGGAACTGGGCGCTCGGTGAACGCGCTGGCCTCGCCCCTTCTTGCGCTCTACCCCGCCTCCCTCGGCCAGGGTCCGCTCAGTTTTTCCGATATCGGACGCAGTGATGGCAACACGTTGACGCTCAAGGCGGATCACGGCGAGAAGGGTCAAAACAGTATCTCCGCTTTGTACGCTTTCGGCGAAAATCGTCAGAATTTTCCTCAGGGGCAGTTCGGGTTGGGAGGAGGCTCGCGGCTGCCGGCTTACGCTTCGCAATCCCACGACATAGTGCAGTTGTTTGCTACCCAGTGGCAACGAGCGCTATCACCGCGATTGCTCAACTTTGCCCGGTTCGGGTATTCGCGCTATAACGAAACAACATTTCCTGGAGACAAGGACTTCGACGTAACAGCAATCGGCTTGAACACCGGAGTCGACTCGGCCCGCGACTTCGGTCTGCCGGAAATCGATATTGCGCCCGGCGAATACGAAAATCTTGGTGCTCCTTCCTCGCTGCCGCGGGGCCGCGTCAGCAATGTGTACGATTTCTCGGATCATATTGCCTGGAACCGCGGCGCGCACCAATGGAAGTTCGGCGGCAGCATAACATTACTCCAGGAGAACGCCTTTACGGATACCGGCATGCGGGGGCGGCTGGTGTTCGACGGCTCGCAACTTGGCGATCAACTCACAGGCGACTTCGCGATGGCCAGCCTCGTCGACTTGCTGGCTGGTGTGCCTGCTCCCGACGTCACCACCATTGCGCGTGGCGACTCACAACGCTACCTGCGGCAGCATCGCTGGGCAGCGTTCGTCGAAGACGCCTGGCAGATTCGGCCTGCTCTGAAGGTCACCCTTGGATTACGCCACGATCAATTCTCTGTGCCTGCCGAGAAGCAGGGAAGGATGAGTAACTTCATTCCGGGCGCCGGCCTGATACAGGTTGGCGCGGCTGGACTTGAGCACGAATATCAGCCGAACCTCAGTGATCTCGCGCCACGCGCCGCGTTTTCGCTCGGATTAGGTGGCTCTCGCACGCTAAGCGGCGGGTGGGGAATGTATTTCGATGTCCAGTCGTTTGACGTATGGATGGATAACAGCAGTAACGCGAACTCAATACTTGCAGGTCCGATATTCAACCCTGTCGGTTCCAGTGCAATCTTCACGATTACGCCGCCGGTGCCCGTTCCGTTTGGCCCGGGTATCCAGATCTTTGGACCGGCAGCACCGCAGCCGCCATTCGATGTTTTTGCTGTGAGCACCCATTTCCCCGATCCCCGCTACCAAAACTTTGATCTCGCATTGGAACAACGGCTAGGTGCACAACAATCTTTGCGCATCGCGTATTACGGCACGCGCGGCACTGATTTGCCCGTGGTGATTGACATCAATCAGCCAACACCCGGCAGTTCCGACCCGGTGAGCGAGCAGGCCCGCCGGCCGTTTGCGGCTGCCTTCCCCCAGTTTCGCGTGATCAACACGCTTTCCGATACCGCGTATTCGAACTACAACAGCCTGCAGGTCTCAGCCCAGCGCTCGGCCGCCAACCTGACATTTCGCGCTAGCTATACGTTTTCCAAATCGCTGGATGATGCGTCAGGCGCCGGCGGATTTTATCGAGGGCCCTCGGAAGACAGCCGCAACCTGCGCCGCGACTATGGCCGCTCGGATTTCGACCTTCGCCATCGCTTTACTATTACTTATGCCTGGCGCATACCAGCGCCGCCCACCGGCCTGCCCGGCTGGCTGCACGCGCTCGCCGCTAACTGGCAACTGAATGGCATTACCACTCTGCAAACTGGCGGGCCGCTCAACATAACTTTGCCTTTCGATAATTCTGGGACGGGCGAATTTCGCGACCGCCCGAATTTGGTCGGTGATCCTCACGTGGCGTTCAATCCGACGGGGCCATATCTGAATCCGGCAGCTTTCGCGCAGCCTCTGCCCGGGACTTACGGCAATCTGGGGAGAAACGCTTTCAGCGGACCGGGGCTGAATGACTTTGATATGTCATTTGTCAAATCTCAGCAGATCTCTCGCGATTGGTGGTTGCGCCTGCGAGCTGAATTTTTCAACATATGGAACCATCCGAACTTTGCCAATCCGTCCACAACCTTCGGTTCTGGCTTCCAGTTGACCAGCACTCCGGATTCCTTTAATCCTTATTTCGGCAATGGCAGCCCACGCAACGTGCAACTCGTCGCCGAGCTGGAGTTCTGAGCCCGTAAGAAGCAGTTCCGAAGAAATCTCCGGGAAGGCGCTACCGTGGGTACAGTCGCTTCGCCCTGCCCCTCGGAAAAAAGCTACCCTTCAACTAATTTGGGACAAACGTTGCGGGTCATCAACCACAATAACAACGCTGTTCCCGAATTGCGGGTGATCGACGGCACGAACCTTGGGACATTCTCGGTGGGTGCGACGCCAAGGGGCCTAGTCTATGGGACCAATATCTGGGTAACGAACGTAGGCAGCAACACCGTCACTCGCATTCCCGGCAATTAGAGATGAATCGTCGGCAATCAGAAAATAATCTGGTCCTAAGCTGAATTAGTCCTGGGAAGTCGCTTGTGGGAAAATCCAGAGCTACTGAGGCTTTGCTCGCGTTCAAATCTCCTCGAAGCCCGTTTCTGGATAGCTTCCGGTTAGCCGACCACGTGGAGATCGAAACCCACCTCGACGCCCATTCCCGTTGAACCAGAGGGTTAAGTTCCGCGCCTACCTAAAATAGGAACGCGGCGTGATTCCTAATGCCTTCCTGAACATGGAAATGAAAGCGCTGGGCGTACTGTAACCAGACTCCAGAGCCGCACGCGTGACTTTTGCGCCCTCCGCCAGAAGCCGCATCCCCTGCATAAGCCGAACTTGCTGCCGCCATTTCCCAAAAGTGATTCCGATTTCTTGTTGAAACAGCCTTTCGACAGACCGCTTCCCCGCTCCAGTCACCCTGCAAAGCTCAGCGAGCGTTCGACAGTCGCCAGGATCTCTCATGAGCATTTCTGCGATCCGAACCAGCCTGAAATCGGACAAATGCGGAAGTTGCAATGGGATCGTCGGCGCCGCTTCCATCTGATGAAGGATCACGGCGACCAGGTGCGCTTGCCACTTCACTGTTTTCTTCAAAGTATGCACAGTACAGGCGTGGAGAATGAGTTCCTTGAGCAGAGTTGAGACATTGATCACACAACAATCTCGTGGCAGCCCTTTCGCCAGCCTTGCTTTCAGATATAGCGTTCGCATCGCCACCAAACCTGACATCGTGATCGTGTGCGGAATCTCGGCCGGAATCCACACGGCACGATGTGGAGGAACAACCCAGGTGCCATCTCGGGTACAGACGGTCATCACCCCGCGTGAGGCATAGACAAGTTGATCTCGATCATGGAAGTGCAAAGGTACGACGTGGCCGGCCGGATAGTCGTGGGTGAGCGTTCTGATTGCCGACTTAGAATCGCCCGACCGGTCGAAAATCCCACTTTGGCGCTTTCGCGACATTCATTGTCACCTTATCGAAAGCACGCGCCTCTGACAATCGTTAAGCTAAAGTTAACTTTTACCGTTTCGTGGGGAACATGAACCGCTTACATCAATGGCTCTGCCGTTCGGACCGCTGGCGCAGCACCGTCGCCCAGAGACTTCCCTGGGCAATCGGCAATGCCGATCTAGGCCCGAACGTTTTAGAAATTGGCCCTGGTCCCGGCTTGACGACAGACCTTCTGCGAACCTCAGTGCCTCGGCTAACAGTTCTGGAGATTGATGCGACATTGGCGGGTTCACTGAGCTCGCGCCTAAAAGGAAGTAACGTCCAGGTCATCGAAGGGGATGCGACCGGGATGCCTTTTGGAGAGTCGGAGTTCTCAGGTGCAGTTTCATTCACCATGTTGCATCACGTTCCTTCTCGAGAACTGCAAAACAAGGTCCTCGTGGAAGTGTTCCGCGTCTTGCAGCCCGGCGGTTTTTTCGTAGGCAGCGACAGTCTTCAGAACTGGTTTCTGAGAATCATTCATATCGGCGACACTCTTGTTCCCGTAAGTCCCGATACTTTCGGCGCGAGATTGGAGAGTGCGGGCTTCGAAGTGTTAGAGGTGCAGAAGAACTCGCAAGCTTTCCGATTCCGTGCTCGACGACCAAATGCGTCGCCGATCAAAACACGAATCGGGTGAACCAAACCAGCTGTGATGATCGATCTGCGGAGGAGTTATATGAACAAATCAATGCCGATTCTCAAGCGTAGCGCTTCGAAATCCATCTTTCTCGCCGTTCTATTCAGCCTCGCGTTCGGGACAAACGGCTTTGCTGCCACGGACCCCGATTCCTGTGCTACGAATCCGGAAAATCGGCAACTTGATTACTGGCTCGGCAATTGGAAGATTGGCGCCGAGGGTTCTTCGGGGAATGCTCACAGCACAGTGAGTCCGTCGCTCGACAAGTGTTTGATAGTCGAGAACTGGGACGGCGGAAGGGGCCACTATGGACAGAATGTCTTTGGTTATAGCGCCGACGACAAGAGCTGGTATGGGATGTTCGCCGACAACGAGGGTCGGGTTCATGTATTCACCTCTGGCAAGATCGCATCCGGCACAGCGGAATTTGAAGGCACAAGCCGCGGACCCAATGGAGAGAGCATAGTGAACCGAGTGAAAGTAACACGGCTAAACCCGAACACGGTCGAGCAGACCTGGGAAAAATCCACCGACAACGGTGCCACTTGGAATATGGTATTTCGCGGGAAATATTCGCGCGCGAATCCTTAAATGACGATATCGAGAGGTCTGTCATGAAGATCAAAACCTTGCTGTTCATTCTCGTCGTCTTATTGCTGGGAGCACGCGGTCTCGATGCACAAACTGCTCCAGACAGCGCTCTGCTAATCCTTGCCAAAGAGGACAACACACTTCTCATCGTCAACCCTGCCAGCCTGAAAGTAACCGCCAAATTGCCCGTCGGCCCCGATCCGCACGAGGTGATAGCCTCGGCCGACGGAACGACTGCATACATCTCTAACTACGGCGGCGGCCTATACAACACGCTCACCGTGGTTGATCTCGCTGCGAAAAAAGTTTTGCCGGCCATCGATCTCGGCCCTCTGCGCGGCCCCCACGGGCTCGCGTTCGCAGGCGGCAGAGTATGGTTCACGGCTGAGGTTGCCAAGGCGATCGGCAGCTACGATCCCGCAACCAAGAGGGTCGATTGGATCATGGGTACCGGGCAAAATGGCACCCACATGATCTACGTTTCCCCCGACCCAAACCAGATTGTCACCACGAACGTCAGTTCGGCCAGCGTCAGCATCATTGAAAAGATCGGCAGTGGTGCGACGGGGCCTTCGAGTGGAGACTGGAACGAAACCGTCGTCCCCGTCGGTCGCGGCTCCGAGGGATTCGACGTATCCCCCGATGGCAAGGAAATCTGGGTCGCCAACGCCGACGACGGAACAATCTCTATCGTTGATGTGGTGAGCAAGAAGGTCATCGACACTCTGGCCGCCAACGTCAAGGGAGCCAACCGGCTGAAGTTTACCCCAGATGGCAAGCTGGCGTTTATTTCGAGCACTAGCAAGCCTGATGTCGCCGTTCTCGACAGAGTCACCCGAAAAGAGGTGAAGCGTATAAAAGTGGGAGATGGCGGTGAGGGAATTCTTATGCAACCTGACGGGTCGCGCGTCTACGTGGCCTGCTCGCCGGAGGGATACGTCGCCGTAATCGATTTGCGTTCGCTCGAGGTTGTGGGCCGCATCGAAGGCGGGCAGGAACCCGACGGGCTCGCTTGGGTCGGCCACTAAGTACCGAGGGCACGCCCCCGTGCCGACGTCATCCTGGATTGTCGTGGCCGTGATGGCAGATAGCCAGGCGCGAATTCATGGTTTCTGAGGTCCGAGAATGATGGTCGTGTGTTTCGCCAAAATGTTTGTTCTGCATGAATGGGGAATATTTTCGGAGGCGCCCGCTGGCATAGGCTCAGGTCCGGCCACCCGTTCCGCGCCTTTCGTGGCATTAGACGCCATTCCGCGGAGGCACTTGTCTTCTCCGTCCTTTCTGATTACGGACATAGTGGTTCTCTAGTTGACGGATCCGACGAGGACCAGGAAGTTCTTACTGTTCCAATCCAACGCGGTGCATCAAATCCTCGAGCCGCGGATCACTCCGAATCGGGTCATACATCGGGTCTACTTTGATTTGCACCACCGCATTCGAGTGCTCCGAGTACGCTTTCTGCAGCAGTTCGATCACCTGCTCTTTCTGACCTGTGCCCGAATAAGCGATCAACAACGTTTCGGTTCGATCCGCCCGCGAGCGAGAGATCTGCTCAAGTTTCGCCAACGCGCGGCGTGCCTCCTCCGCATGCCCCGAGCGGCTATAAATGGCCGCCCTCCACGCCAACATCTCGGGTCCTTCCTCGCGGTCCGCCCAGCGATTGACCAGGTCGATCTCGTCATATCTGCCCAGTTGCAAATAGGAAGGAATCATCGAGTCGCGCGCATGATCAAAATTCGGATCCAGTTCGAGCGCCGAGCGGCATTGCTTCACCGCGTTGTCATATTGTCGCGAGTCATACAGGATCGCTGCGTAATCGCTGGCAATAATCAGCGATAACGGATCCAGCCGCCGCGCCTGACCGCTTTCGGCAAAGGCTTCCTCGAAGCGGCCTTGCCACGATAGAAACTCGGCGTACCACTGGTGCGCGGTCGCATATTGCGGATCGAGTTGAATTGCCCGCTGGAATTCCTTCTCCGATCCCGGCCAGTCGTAATCATAGTTCTCTCTGATCAGGGCGAGGGAGGTGTGCGCCTCGGCGAGACTTTCGTCGAGTTCCAGCGCCCGTAAGGCCGTCGCGCGCGCCAAACATCCCTCCCTCAGATACAAATCTCCCGTAACGCCCCGATCTACCGTCCTTCAGTCAATCTTCAGGTTGGGCTGAACTAATAGAAGTTGTGGAATCCCGCAGCGCCTAGCCCGGAGTGTGGTACAACCAGACCCTGTGAAACTGCTGGTGGTGGAAGACGAACCCCGGATGCTGGAACTGCTGCGCCGTGGCCTGACCGAAGAAGGCCACAACGTGACGTGTGCCCCGGATGGGGGCGCAGGCTGGGAACTGGCGCGCGCTTATGAATTTGACGCGATCGTGCTGGATGTCATGCTGCCCAAGATGAATGGCTTCGAACTGGCCAAGAAGCTTCGCCAGGAGCGTGTAGCCACGCCGGTGCTCATGCTCACGGCCAAGGATTCGGTTCCTGACATCGTGCGCGGGCTGGACGTGGGCGCCGACGACTATCTTACCAAGCCATTCACCTTCAACGAACTGCTGGCGCGCCTGCGGGCGCTGCAGCGGCGGGCGACGGCGCGGATGCAGACCCGGCTGCAGGTGGGGGACCTGATTCTCGATCCTGAATCGCGCGAAGTTTCGCGCGCGGGTGTGCCGATCGTACTGACGCGCACCGAATACAGCCTGCTGGAGCGGCTGATGTACCGCGCCGGAAAAGTGGTTCCCCGGCACACGCTAATCGAATCGGTGTGGGGCTTTGACCGGGAGATCGAGGAGAACACGCTCGATGCCTTCGTCCGCCTGCTGCGCCACAAGGTGGATCGCGAAGGCATGCCCAAGCTGATCGTGACGGTGCGTGGAGTAGGTTACATGATCCGAGAGGAGCCCGCGGGGTGAAGAAACTCTCCATCGGGTTGCGGCTGACGCTATGGTACCTGGCCATTTTCCTGCTCGCCGAATTCGTTTTTGGCGCGAGCATGTGGTTCATCCTGCGCAAGAATCTGTACGACATCGCCGACGCCGCGCTGGAGGGCCAGGCTGCGGACATCGAGCGGTTTCTGGAAGCGCGAAAGGATAAGTCCACGGCCGAGGTGCAGGCCGAGATCAGCGAAGACTACAAGATCGAACGCTCAGTAGATTACCTGCAAATCAGCGATGCCAGCGGCAATTCCATCTATCGCTCGCGGTTTCTGGAAGAACATCCGCTTCCGGCGCTCTCTCTGAATCAACTGGAGGAGCCGCGTTATGAAAATCCCAAGCTGGGACACGAGCGTTTCCGCCTGTTGAGCGAAAAAGTGAACGTGGGCGGGCACGTTTACATGGTTCGAATCGGGCACCCACTGCACGAAGAGATCGAGACTCTCGATGTTTTCCGCGAATACCTGCTGTGGTTCGCGCCGCTGCTGCTGCTGGGCGCGTCGGGTATGGGCTATTGGCTGAGCCGCCGAGCGCTGGCCCCGGTGGATGCCCTGGCCCGCACCGCCCGTACGATTTCGGGTCACAACCTCAGCAGCCGGCTGGAGCTGTTGCACACGGGAGACGAACTGCAGCGTCTCTCCGACACCTTGAACGAAATGCTGGGACGGATCGAGTCCGCCTTCCAACGGATCACCGAGTTTACCGCCGATGCATCGCACGAACTGCGAACTCCCGTCGCGCTCATCCACACCGAAGCCGAACTGGCCTTGCGGCGCTCGCGGGACGAGGCCGAATACCGGGAAGCGCTGCGGCACATCCTTCTCGAAGCTGAGCGCACGGCTAAGCTCATTGAGGAACTGCTGGCTCTGGCGCGGGCGGATTCGGGCGTGGAGGCGCTCGACATTCACCCCTTCGACCTGCTTCCAGCTCTGCAGGACTCAGCGGCGAAGTGGAAGCAAGTCGCGGCCCTGCGTGATTTGCAATTCGAGGAGCATTTGGAGGCTCAGCGGCTGCCGGTGATGGGAGACGAGAACGCTCTGCGCCGTCTGGTAGACATTCTGCTCGACAATGCTTTCAAGTACACGCCCTCGCCGGGAAAGGTAGCGCTGTCTGCCGAAGAGGAATACGGCCGGGTTGTCGTGAGCGTCGTGGACACGGGCGTGGGCATCGCTCCCGAGAACCGGGCCAGAATTTTCGAGCGTTTCTATCGCGTAGACAAGGCACGCAGCCGGGAACTGGGCGGTGCCGGCCTGGGTCTGGCCATTGGCCAATGGATCGTCCACACTCACAAAGGATCCATTGGGGTGAAGAGTGAGTTGGGGAAGGGATCTGTCTTCCGGGTGGAGATCCCGAGTGCGGCTTCCGCGGCCGACAAGTCTGCTGACTCGTTATAGAGGGCCGGGAGTGCCTCCCTTTGTGAATGCCACGTTACAGTCAGGTTAAAGTTTGGTTGCAATAGCTCCACCCTGCCATCTCCCACGATATCCTTTTGTTCTTGCGCGCCCGGCGTCAGAACGTCTGTATGCCCACTGCAAACGCAAACAAACCAAAGAAGCGTCCCCGGCCTGTGCCGAAACAGGTACAGCGACCGCGCACGACTCCGCAGAAGGTGGTTGCACAACCTGCGGCGTTGGCCTCGCTCTTGAAGCTCCGTGTCGCGCCTGCGCTCCTGCTGACCCTGCTGACGTTCGCCGTTTACTACCAGGTGATCCATCACCCCTTCTCGAACTATGACGACGGGGAGTACGTGGGAGATAACCTCAATATCCAGAAAGGCCTCACCATCGCGACCCTGCGCTGGGCGTTCACCTCGATCGAGCATGCCAACTGGCATCCGCTGACGTGGATGTCGCATGCGCTGGACCGGCAACTCTTCGGATCGAATCCCTCCGGCCACCACGCCACCAGTTTGCTGCTGCATGTTGCGAGTGTGGTGCTGCTGTTTTTCTTTCTCGCCCAGGTCACTCGGTCAACATTTCGGAGCTTGCTGGTGGCGGCGCTTTTTGCCGTGCATCCCATCAACGTCGAGAGCGTGGCCTGGGTGGCAGAGCGAAAGAATGTGCTGTGCACGCTGTTCTTCCTGCTCACGCTGGTGGCATATGCCTGCTATGTGCGGCGGCCCAAGCTGGCCAGTTACTTGCTTGTGGCCTCGATGTTTGCCCTGGCTCTGACCGCCAAGGCGATGGTCGTGACTTTGCCGTTCGTGCTCTTGTTGCTGGATTTCTGGCCGCTGCGGCGTATCGAGGGCTGGAGCCAGCCTTCCGCGGCTTATCCCACGCCGCAGTTTCCGGCGTGGAAACTTGCTGTCGAGAAGCTGCCGTTGCTCGCGCTCAGCGGCGCCGAGAGCGTGATCACGTTCATCGCGCAGCGCAAGGACGGCTCCATCGGTTCCGTGGCCAAGTTTCCCTTGCTCCTGCGCGTCTCGAATGCAATCGTCGCCTATGCCGCGTATCTATGGAAGACGGTTTGGCCGGCTCATCTGGCGGTGCTTTATCCGTATCCAAAAAATGGGCTGCCGGTCTGGGAGGTGCTGCTATCTGCGCTGCTTCTGGCCGGGGTCAGCACGTGGGTGTGGCGCGAACGCTCGCGTCGTTCTTATCTGATCACTGGCTGGTGCTGGTTTCTGGGGATGATGGTGCCGGTGATTGGCCTGATTCAGGTTGGTGAGCAGTCGATGGCGGACCGCTACGCTTATCTTCCCTTGATCGGCATTTTCGTCATGGTGATCTGGGGACTGTCTGATGTGGCCGAGAAAGCTGATGGAAGGCTGCGCCGCTGGGCAGGCATTACTGCTGCGGCAGTGCTAGTGCTGCTGTCTTCAGTCGCGTGGCGGCAGGTCCAATTCTGGCGCACCAATATGGAGCTCTGGTCCCACACCACGGCGGTCACCGGGAACAATGATGCTGCCGAAAATATCATTGGATCGCTCTTTCTCGTGGACGCGATGAACGTGGGGGTGCACTACTCCGGCGATGCGGAGATTCATTTTCAAAAAGCGCTCGAGATCAATCCCAAGAACCCCGATGCTCTTTCCAGCATGGGGGGCGATCTGGCTGCCCGTGGCCGGCCGCAAGAGGCGCTGGAGAAGCTTCGACTGGCCTTGCAGTTTGCCCAAGCCGACGGGCAGAAGAGCAAGATCCTCAGCCAGATGGCTTCGGCCTACGAGCAGCTTGGCGACTTCACCACCGCGCGGCAGTTCTACAGCGATGCACTGAAGATCAGCCCGGGCGCCGATAGCACAGCCTTCGTGGGCTTCGCCAGAACTTTCACCGACGAGAAAATCGCAAAACTTACCGCGGAATTGGCGCAGCATCCCACGGCGCAGGGTTATGTGCAGTTGGGCCAGATGCAGGAGAGCGCAGGGCGTGCAGAAACCGCGATTGCGGCCTACCAGCAGGCGCTTGTGCTCGACCCTAAGAATGAAGCTGCACGAACCGCCTTGGAGCACGCTTCGAAGCACAGGCCCTGAGGCTTCCCGGCAAAACTACTGCGGCTGTGGGGACGGCTGCGCGCTCTGGGTGGAAGAGTTTGGCGGGTTGCTGGAAGAATTCGGCTGGCCGTTAGGAGAGGCTGGCGGATTTTGTAACGAGGCCGGAGGATGAGTCGTAGGCGTCGGGCCTTGCACCTCGAAAGGACGTTCAAAACCCGGATCATAGAAAAATAGCCACTGGTTGTAGTGGTCCCGGTGATCGAACTCACGAATAGTTTTCTTTTTGCTGGCGCTGGCCACGCCGATGATCACGCCACCGCCGAAGCCGCTGTTCGCCGAGGAAGCGTTCGCGGAGGAAGCATCCGAAGGCCCGGACGGTGTTGCACTCTGGAGCGTTGAATTGTTAAAGGCCGAGGCTGGCGGGGTTTGTGGCATGGCATTACCCGGTGAATCTTGCCCCGGCGGCGCAGTCGCATTGTCGGAAGAGCTGTTCGGGGTCGGGCCCGCCTGAAGGTTCCAGGCATTGGCACTGGTGCCAGTCGCCGCCGGTATGTCCGCCATGTGCAGCAGACGGAATTCACCACCCGTAAGAGGGTCTTTATATCTCTTGCGCAGATAGCGCACGCCGTTCGTATTTTCCAGATCCTCTATTTTCATCGGGAAACGGCCGGTCTTCTTGGTGAACTGGCGGATGGCGCGGCGGTACTGCATCTCGCGATGGATCAGTTCGGTTTCCTGATCACGGCGGATCTGGCGAGCGATGTTGGAAGCCACGGCGGCTAGGGCAACCGCGAGCAGCGACACCATGAGCAACATCGCGAGCAGCGCATAACCCTGCTCCCGGCGAGAATTAGTCTTGGGCAACCGAGAATTCGCCCCGGTCACATGGGCATCCTTGGTCAAAAGTTATATTTCAACCCGAGTTGAAGCGTTCTCGGACGGTGTGAATCTACCGGGTGAAAAAGGGCGGCGCCGGTGGTGCAGTCGATATTGACTGGGGGTGTGCCCAGCGGCGCACCCGGAATCGGCGTCAAGCCTCCCGCCGCATTGTTGTTGTATCCGCCATAGCAACCGATCGTGTTCGACGCCGTGTTGCCGATGTTCGGATTGAAGATGCGAAACTCGGTGTGGTTGAACACGTTGAAAACTTCGATGCGAAACTCCATCGCGCTGCCCTCGGTGACCTGAAAGTGCTTCAGCATCGTCATATCGAAATTCAGGCGGTGAGGATTGGTCAGGAAGTTGCGTCCGGCATCGCCAAACGTGAGGCCTTGCGGGGCAGCAAACGCGGCGGGATTGTATAGCAGTGGCCCAACGCTGCCGGTAGTATTGCCTTTCGGCACGTTGGCGCGCGGGGAGGCAATCACATCGGGAAAGGAGGACACTCCCGATTCGTCGGCCACGCCCGCGTTGTCAGCCACCGAAATGCCGTTAGCTCCGCCGCCGTTAAACACGCTGAACGGGGTACCGGACTGGAATACGGTGATGCCAGAAAACACCCAGCCATCAAGCACCTGGCGTAACACGTGGGAATCGCTCTGCTGAGGCGGCGCTTTTTGATCGGCGCCAGCGTCAGATCCTCCCGAGGAGTACAGCAGCGAGCGCTCCAGCAACCCGCTCAGCTTGGGGAAGGCATAGATGTAATTCACGCTGAGGGAGTGGCGCTGGTCGAAGTTGGAGCTTGCCCAGTTCGACTTGATGTCTACGGCGTTCACGAACGAAGCGTCGGAGCGGTCGGAAGAATCGTCCAGGGAGTGGCTGTAGGTATAGGAGGCGCCGATGGTCAGCGGGCCACGAGTGCGGCGGAGCGTGGCCTGCAACGCGTGGTACTGGGAGTCGGCGATATTCTGCAGCGAAAGCACGCGGCCCATCCCGGGCGCGAACGTGCGCAGAGAACTTGGAGGCGGTATCCTGCCCGGGTTCTCGGGGTAGCAAGCGGCCGCCAGATTGGTCCACGCCGGCTCGTTGTGGGTCACAATGGTGCCGTTCCCCAGCGTGAAGCTGCCGAGAACGTAGCTGGTATCTTGGGCGTTGACAGTTCCGGTATAGCTCAGGCAGTCCTGCGCCGTGATCGGCTGGCCGGGCAGGTAAGGATTGCCGGTAAGAGCGACTCCCTCGGATGTTGTCGGCGGCTCGTTTAGCTGGTTGAGCTGCAACTCCGCCGAGAGATGTGTTCCTTTAGTGCCGACATAGGCGATCGTGGCCACCATGTCCTTTGGAAGCTGGCGCTGGACGCTGAAGCTCCACTGCTGCGCATACGGCCAGACGGCTTTGGTGGGAATGGAAGTTACGTCGATCGGGAAGGCCACTCCCCCACCAAAGCCGTTGTTGCCCTGGCCAATCCCGGTGTAGCCCTGCACGGGATTGGTCTGGGTCATGGTGAGGACGAGAGGGGCACTGCCCTCGAGAGATCCGGTGTTGGCTTCCTTAGGCGTGCCGTGTTCGAAGAACAGGCCGTAGCCGCCGCGAATCGAGGTCTTGCCGTCGCCTTTGGGATCCCACGCGAAGCCGACCCGCGGCGCGGGGTTGAAGAGGTGACTGCTCATGCAGCTCGCGGGAACGCCGTTCTTGCCGCACTGCACCAAGCCATTGGTGACCGGGGAGTTCGCGCCTAGGGGAAGAGTGACGGGTTGGCCTCCGACCACGAGGTATCCGCCGCCAAAGCCTTGTTGATTCACAGGAGCAATCTGCGCGGTCGCAGCCAGCGTGGGACTGAAAGCGCTCTGCTCCCAGTTGTAGGCGTTCAGATTCCCCTCGTGATAGTTGCCGAACAAACTCAAGCGCACGCCCAGGTTCACCGTGAGGCGGTGATTGACTCGCCAGTCGTCCTGAACGTAGGGCTCGGCGATCGAATAGTTGTTGTAGTACTTGAGCTGAGCACTGTCCTGCTGGTAGCTGGCGACGTTATTTCCGCCGTTCTTGACCAGGGTACCGAGGAAGTCGGCGAAAGCGTTGCCGCTGCCGTTTCCGTTGGAGCTGAAATTGTTGAACCCCAGCAGGCCCTGTAGATCGCCGGTGGCGGCGCCGATGGCGCCATTGGTTTCGCTCCGGCGAGCGTTCACCGCCTGCACACCGAACTGAAAAGTATGGGTGCCGATGACCTTGCTCACGTTGTCGCCCAAGCTGTAGGTAGGATTCGTGTGCTGCCAGGGCATATAGGAGGTATCGACGGCGAAGCCGTTGCCGCCGTAGGCCCCGTTGGTGCCACCGATGATGACTCCTGGTAGCTTGCCACCGAAGCCGTTATTGAAAATGTAGTTAATGCCGCCCTGCCCGCGCGTCACACTCGTCTGCAGGTTTCCTCCCGGGCCGTTGATGTCCTTCAGCGTGATGTTGGAATCCACATAGCTGACGACAAACTCGTTGAGCAGCGAAGGAGAGATGGTGTTCGTCAACCGTGCGACCAGGCTGATGCCGGGGCCATTGAGCCGGTTCTCGACGGTGGGAAAGTTCTGCTCGTGAATGGCCGCGGTCTGCAGGTATCCCCACTGCGGAGTGGTCGTTGTCGTATCCCACGAGTCGTGGATGTAGCGGAACGACGCCCGCATGCTGGGCGTGATGTCGTGATCGATGCGCGCCAACTCTTCCCGCCAGTATGTCGGAGGAGAAATCGCGGCGACGTAACACGGCATCAGAAGTTGGCCGGTCTGTACATCGGTTTGCCCCACCAGACTGGAGTTGCAGCCCGTGGTGGAATTGGGCAGCGGGATCAGCGCGTTCATCAAGGTAACGCTACTTGGATTCAGGACCGGAGTGTTGCCGCCCTGCGCGCCCAGCAGGTTGCCAGCGTAGGGGACATACTGGTCGCCGAGACCGGTGTAAGTCGCAGCCGGGCAATCGGGATAACTTTGCCGGTGAAACGGCGTAGCCTGGCCAGGCAATTCAAAAGGACAGACATCGTTGAAATTACCGCTGCGTTCGGCCAGCGTGGGAACTGCCTGGTTGAAGTCGCCGGGCTCGCCCCCCGGTCCGATGGGTGAATTTTCCAAACGGAATTCTTCCGACCAGAAGAAGAATGTTTTCTTCTTCTGGGTGTTGAACACTCCGGGGATGTAGAGCGGGCCGCCCAGCGTGAAGCCGAAGTCTTGCCGGCGGTAGAGCGGAGCCTTGCCCGGCGGATCAAAGTAGTTGCGCGCGTTGAAGAACTCGTTGCGCAAGAATTCATACGCCCCGCCGTGAAACTGCGGCGTCCCGGACTTGGTGGTGACCAGCACCGTGCCCGAGGCGGTGCGGCCGTACTGAGCGCCGTAGTTGGAAGTGAGGACTTTAACCTCCTGAATGGCATCGAGGCTGGGATAGACCATCAACGTGCTCTCCGCACCGTTGAGGCCGGCGTTGAGCACGTCGCTGCCGTCCACATCGAAGTTGTTGTATTCCACACGGCCGCCGTTCACGCTGTACTTGACGCTGCCCGCCACGCCGACCTTGGCTTCATCCTGTCCCGTCTGATTGCTGACACCTGGCGCGAGCGCGATGAGCTGGGTGAAATTGCGCCCGTTCAATCCGGTGCTGAGAACTTCCTTCTCGGTGATGGTGCCTTCGAGGTGGGCGCTTTGAGTCTCCACCTGCGCCGCGTTGGAGGCCTCGACGTTCACCTCCGTTTTGTTGCCGGAGGGTTGCAGCGTGGCATCGATCTCCACGGCCTGATCCGCGGCCAAGGTCACTACCGTTTCGAAAGGAGCGAAGTTGGCCACAGTTACGCTCAACTTGTATTCGCCGGGCGTCAAACCATTCAGCACGTATTGCCCGCGGATATTAATGTTCGCGGTCACCGGACCTGCGCTCCCGGTCGCGGTCGCGGCTCCACTCTGCAGGACGGCGCCGGTTTGGTCGGTCACGTTGCCATAAACGGCAGCCTTGCCTTTTTGCGCGGTGAGGGAAAAATTCTGGGCAGCTACGGTGGTTTCACCCGTCGCAGCGGGAGCTTGCCCCTGAGTTGCGCTTGGTTCTGTAGGAGCTGTTCCCGGGGCCTCGGTAGCTGGCTGAGGCGGTTCCACCGGTTTGGGAGTCACCATCAAAACTCCGTCCACCTCCCGCTTCTGGCCAGAGGACACGGTTACTTGAACTTCGAATGGGTCGTATCCCGGCGCGGTGATCTTGACGTGATAGACCCCCACGTCGAGTCCGTTGATGTTGAATTCACCGTTGCCACTCGTGGTCGCCGCCTGGGCGCCTCCACTTCCCTCCACACTGATGGTTGCACCGGGAACGGGCGAGCCTGAAGGAACAATGACGAAGCCGTGGATCGACGTGCTCCCTCCCTGCGCCAGCGCCAGACGGCTCAATCCAGCGATCAGAATTGCCCCGACAAGAAGAAATCGGCGAAGTCTCACAAGAACACGCTCCCAGCAGCGGTGTTGGGTCGGGACCCAGAAGAAGTCAGATTTCTTTGGAACGATGGCCCGAGCTTAAGAGGAATAACCGTACCGACCGAGTGTTACAGAACGATGAAGGCGACGTTAATTTCCCGTTACAGATACCGAATAGCGCGATGAATCTGCCTCATCCCAGGAGCAACTGGAATTTCTGCCGCACCGCGTGTCACAGACACGCACTGAAGCCTCGCTGAGGAAATCTGCGGCCTGGATTTCTCGTGTTGCGAGAGTGGCAGCTACGTTCCGCGCCGTAAGGGAGTGGTTGAAGCGATGTGTGCAAAGGTCTTGCTCAACGGTCCAATTCCGGCTGCGTTTTCCACAAATATTCGCACTCGTTCACCACGCCTGCGTCAGAAATTCACTTCCGCTTAATGTTTCCGTCATCGTGGAGTAACAGATTTTGGGCATAGTTGCTTCGCACAATCAGGCGTGTCGGTTGTGCACTTCCTGAATATCTTTTCGACCCGTAGCTTCGGAAAATTTTGCCTGGCGTGCCCGGAAGCCGAGTAGGGGGCGCTGTGAACGGGGGAATCCCCAAATCGTTAGCAACCTAAGGAGACATGAACAACATGACAAAGAAAATTTTGGTCGCGGTGCTGACTCTCATAGCATCGCTGCTTGTCACCAGCAACGTCTTTGCCCAACAATGTACACATGGAGTTAACTTCCGGTTCCTGGGTGTAGGATCGTCGGCTCAGATCAACGAACTCGCCTACGGCGCCAGCAAACTCCTGACCAGCGCCCACGGCACCTACGCGCTGATTTCGTTCGGCGGCAGCACCATCACCGACAAACGCGCGGGCAAGTCCGACACCGGCATCACCACCTGGGTGGAGTGGGATCCAACCGCAACCACTTCTCCATGTGATGCGTACGCGTACTTTCAGACTGACTCGGCAGTAGGCGACAAGGACTTTTTCGCCTACGAGACATTTACCGCTTCCGCTTCGACCGTTACCTCCGCCCAGCACTTCAAGAGCATCGCCGGAGCCTATGCGACGGTACCCTCGGGGGTGATCGCGAAGGGCAACAAGATCCCCGGCCTGCCGGACAACAGCACCGACCCGAACGGGTTGCCCGCCACCATTCAGACCCAGCTGAACCTCACGCCGGAAGCGTACGTCAACCAGCCCGATCCGCCGGCAGCGCAGTCCTATTGCGGTAACGTTGCCACGGTAGCCAAGACCAGCCAGATCTACTGCTACTTCAACGCAGCTGGAACGGACATCCGTCCCGAAGATGCTCTGTACGCAACCACCCGCGCACTGACCCCGTACGACGGTCTCTCCTATCCAAAAACGAAAGTGAGTACTGGTAACTTGACCGGTTTGGGCTACGGCGTCAGCCCCGGCTGCACCGGCGGTACAGCGCTGGTCGGTTGCGGCATTGAAGATGCCTTCAACCAGGGAGCGGTCTTCAACGTCGCCAGCTTCAAGCTGGCCGGCACGGATCCAATCTCGGGCGGAACGATTCCCGGGTACACCACCTTGGCGATCGGCGCAGCCCCGGCGGTCGTGATCGTCGGCAACTCCGACACCTCAACTTTCGGCTTCGGCCACACCGTCACCGATTCCGCTGGGAACCTCAACTACACGTTCAACGACATCAACCGCCAAGTCCTGGCCCAGACTTTCTCAGGCAGCACACATTGCACTGGTGATCTACTGGCACCTTCAGCGGCCGCGGGCTTGGGCGCAGGGCAACCCATGCAGGTGATCGAGCGCGAACCGCTCTCGGGCACCTACAACACGTTTGAGTTCACCGCCGTCCGGACCGAAGCGGGCAGCGCCAATCCCTACGTAACCCCGGGACCACCGATCAGCCAGGCGGACAGCGGCCAGGAACAGTACAACGACCCCATCAGTCTCCCCAGCAACACGGGCTCAACCACGTGCCCCATCGTCGCTGGAACCAACTACCCCAGCGGAAACTGCTTCAACCCGATGTTCCTGAACTTTGGCGGGAGCAAATGCCCGGGCGTCGCGGGCGGAACCTCACCCGGCTTGCCCGTGCGTCTTCGTACCATTGGCTCAGGCATGGAGGTCAAGGCAGTCGTCCACGGACTCAACACATCCAACAGCGGATCGACGACCGTGTTCAACCCAATTGGCTACGCTTTCTGGGCCTACGGCAACCTGGATCCGTTGTGCAGTTCCATCAACAGCAACGGTACCTGCGGCGGGACTTGGCTTGGCCACTACCTGACGGTCGACGGAATCGATCCCTTGTTCGCCACCGAGGGCGGAGAGTTTGACGACGGTTACGGCAACCCCAGCAACCCCTCTCCGCGAAACGTTCCCTACAACCCGTCGGGCGTCAACAACCCGCCGGTTTGCAGCCTCACCGGCTCTACCACGAACTGCTTCCCGATTCCCTTCACTCACCTGAAGGACGGAAAGTATCCGCTGTGGACGGTGCTGCGGACCGCTACGTTCGCTCCCAAGACCAACGTGTTGGTGACCCCGCCGGGCGTCCTCGACATGATCGCCAACGAAGAAATCACGGCGGTTACGGACGGGCTCTCGCCCTTTGTTCCGTTCCTGACCAACATCACCGGCAGCAACGGCGTGTACAAGGGTGACCTGAACCTGTTTGTGTATCGTTCGCACTACAAACAGTCGGGGATCGCCGCCGGCAACGGCCACAAGGCCTGCGCCGGTGTTTTCACCGGCGTCAGCCTGCAGGGCGGCAACTTTAGCGCTCCCACCTGCCTGGTTGATTTCGGTGGCGACGTGGGTGGCTCAGTGCTGACGGTTCAGTCTGACGTCGATTTCCTAGATGACTTCAGCCTGGAAGAGTTCGGCGTGCGTCAGTAAACATGTTTAGCTACAATGCCGGGCAAGGAGAAGGGGCGACCACCTCTTCTTCTTCCCGGCAGTTTTTGCATTTCTGGATTACCATCATTTTTCGAACCCAGGAGCGTTTCGGTGCAGTCTGTGAACCCAACCGCAACAGGTAGCAGAGTTACTTCCATAATCTGCGCTCTCATATTCTTAATGACCACGACGCCCACGGCTTGGACGCAGCAGGCGGCAACCGCGAATCCGCAGTCTGCGGCCTCGACTCCCGCGCCCCCGGCAGCCGCGCAGAAAGACGCAAAGAGCGACGGCCCCCAGCCTGTGCCGACGCCCGGTCTCGATCCAAAAACCGGAATTCCTCTCTACGAAACCATCCAGGAGGACTGGAGTTCGCTGGCCATCGGAACCAGCAGACTTGAACCCGAGCCTCCACTGCTGGGTGAGATCGACGAGGGCGACGGCTTCACGCGCACGCTGGTGCAGCTGAAGTGGCGTCCCGGCGATGCGCTGGATGTGTACGTGGTGCTGCCCAAGGGCGTGAAAAAACCTCCCGCTGTGCTTTACCTTTATGGCTACAAAGAGGACACCGACCGCTTCCGGGACGAAGGCTGGTGCCAGAGGGCGACGCGTGGCGGCGTAGCTGCAGTGGGCTTCGTCTCGGCGCTCTCCACCTCTCGCTTCCGTAACCGGCCCATGGAGCAATGGTTCGTCAGCGAACTGCAGGAGTCGCTGGGAAGTACCGTGCATGACGTGAAATTCATTCTGGATTATCTGGCGCAGCGCGGCGACGTGGATATGGACCGCATCGGCATGTTCGGCCAGGCTTCCGGAGGAACCATCGCGCTGCTGGCGGCGGCCGCCGATCCGCGAATCAAGGCTGTGGACGCTCTCGATCCCTGGGGCGATTGGCCGGTCTGGCTCGCCCACTCTCCCATCGTGAAGGACGACCCGAAGCAAACCGATTTTACGAACCCCAAGTTCCTGAGCAGTGTGGCGCCGCTTGACCCCGTGAAGTGGCTGCCTACGCTGAAATCCACGCAGGTACGGATTCAGCAAGTGATGGACAATCCAGCCACACCAAACGCCTGCAAGGATGCGATTCGTGACGCGGCCCCCAAGCGGGCGACGGTCGTACGCTTCGAGCATGTGAGCGATCTCGCCAACACCACAGGACAGGGCAAGCTGTTTGACTGGGTAAAGGCAGAGGTGAAGGGTTTACCGGCCGCAGGTTCGGCGGGCGTACAAAATCAGGCTGCAGCAGCGCCAGCGACTTTGCAGGATTCTGGAAAGAAAACCGGGCAGGGCCACTGATCTATCGCACAACATGGGTGTGGTATATTGCGGCCAACTTTTTTCGAACGATCACCTCACGCAGTCGACTACTAAGAATGTAGAACGCTCCGGACGTGCGGGGACGGGCAGGTACTTTGTCTTCAGAAGAGGTTCATGCGGTGAAGCGCACTAATCTCGGCATAGCGATTCTTTTTATCGTCTGTCTGCTGTCTGCTGGCTGCGGCAGCGGAAAAACGAGCACCACCACAACTACTACCGGCGGCGGCACAACGGGATTGCAGATTACTTCCCCCACGACCAGTCCCGCCATCGATGTTGGCCAGTCGGTGACTATCACTGCGAACCAGGCAGTGATGTGGAGCCTGCAAACTGCTTTTGGAAAGCCGCTAGGCACGCTCAGCAATACGACCACCGCCTCCACGACTGTTACCTACACTGCGCCCAGCAGCGTAACGGCGACAACCGAGGTCAACGTTGTGGCCACTTTGGCGGCCCAAACGCAATCTACTTCGATCGGCGTGGCCATTAATCCATTGGCGACGGTCGGCGCCAACGGGACCCTCTCGGCGAACACGAACTGCCAGTATGACCCGATCCATCGCATCGGAAGCAGCAACGGCACCGCTAACTCGACGTACCCGACGAATGGGAATCCGCCGCAGGTTATTGGAGGAACGGGACCGTATACGTGGAGCGTCAGCTCCGGCTCGTTGCCGGTTGGGCTGACGCTGGGTTGGGCCGCGACCACGCAGCCTCCTTCCCCCAGCAGTGCTTTTCTCTACGGAACGCCGGTCAGCACCGGGTGTACGCAGCTTGCGCTACAGGTCACGGATGCCGCTGGCGCAACCGCAACCTCTCCAACTTATTACATTCTAATTACGCCACCAGCTCTCAAGATCCAGGTTCCCAATCTTACGGATGCGTATTCGGGCGTTCCCTATCCGCCAACCGCGTTCTCGGTATCAAACGGAGTGCCGCCTTATCAAAGCTGGAGCGTATTCGATCCAGTGAACATGGCCCCGGGTATAACCTTCACTCCGGACGCACAAAACTCTGCGGCGGCTTACCTCTCGGGTACCGCGACGGGCAGCGGCAGCCTTGGCGGCAACAATGGTTCGGCGTACACACCTACGGTGCAGGTGGTCGACAGCCAGACCCCTTACCCGGCTTACGGCGCGGTGCAGCTCAATATCTACCAGTGGGCATCGCTACTATCGTCGCCTTGTACTCCGGCGCAGAACGCGAATGGCAGTGCCAGCATCACTACCAACCCTACCGGCATGAATGGTTCCTACGCCTTTCTATTGCGAGGCTTCGACGCGAACGGGCCAGTGGTAATCGCCGGCAGCTTTACCGCGGATGGCGCGGGCAATATTACCGGAGGGGTGGAAGATGCCACGCGCACCACAGGGTCACAGGCGGGCGTCGCCATCACCGGAGGTTCCTACTCAATCATTCAGCAGAACAACAGCTCGGGAGCAAATACTTTCGCACAGAGTGGCTGCGTCGTGCTCACGACTCCCGCAGCAACCAATACATTCGCCATCAGCCTGGGTGGCTGCTCGACCAGCGCGAATGCCACCACCGGCGCCTGCGACGCCGATTCCCAGGGCGCGCCCGGGATTTACACCACCGGCCGCATGATCGAGTTCGACGATAATACCGGCTCGGGAACGCGAGTCTCTGGCATCGTTCGCTTGCAGGACAGCTCGGCTTCGCCAGGGCTAGGCGGTTCCTATGCTTTTGGACTCAGTGGCTGGGACTCGGCCGACAGCCGTTATGCAGCGGCCGGATCGGTGAGCGCGAGTTCAGGCACCCTGAGTGCAGCCGCCGACATCAATGATGGTGGAGCTTTGCAGTCCCTTATAACCGGCGGAACGGGATCCTACACCATGGGATCGAATGGCCGTGGAACGGGGACGCTGACCATCGGAGCAGACTCTCTCGACCTGGCATTTTATGTAGTCAGCGCGCAAGAGGTCCTGTTGGCGAGTACGGGCACGGTGAGCGCGGGCAATCCCATCGTCAGCGGAGAAGCTATCAGCGCCGCTGGCCCGTTCAGCGCAGCCTCTCTGCAGAACAGCCAGATATTCCATACCGCCGGCCTGGCCCACAACGGTCCTGATCCCAGTATCGGTATCTTGAGTTTTGATGGCGTCAGCAGCGTCAGCGGCACTCAGTTCGAAGACCAGGCAGGCACGCTGGGAACAACCTCCCTCTCCGGCGGCTATGCGGTGGATTCGAAAACCGGACGTTTGTCGGTCACCGCGTCTACGACCAACCCCCAAAGCCTGGGCGACCATCCGCTGGTCGGCTACGTAGTTCCCGTGCCGGGCACGCTGGCGCGGCAGAATTGCGTGACCCTCTCCAGTTGCGTGACGGGATTTCTGTTGAGTACCGATGCCACAGTTCAATCTGGGCAACTGGAGTTCCAGACGCCCTCAATCGCACCCCCGCCCCCGTTTTCGAATCTCTATGTTTCCGGCTACTACTTCTATGGCACTGACGAAAGCCTGGACAATTCGACTCCGCTTCTCGAAGGCGCGGCGTTTGCGAATCCCAACGGGGCTCACTATGCCGGCATCCAGAGCGTAAGCTACCCGAATGCGACGTACTGCCAGCAACCGGGCTGCGCGCTACTCATGCCCAATGAAACACTCTCCACTTCGGGGATTTATTCAGTGAGCACTAACGGGACTGCGACTCTAGGCGGCGGAACGGTCGCCGTCACCAATGGCAACGTGACCTACTACATTGACGAGTCGCCGATCAACTTGCATCCGTCCGTCGCAGTGATTGAGCAGTAGGAGGTGCAAGGTGCGAGGGGCAGGCCCTAAATCAACGTGGCTCAACCTGCATCAGCATTCCATACTTCGGACGCAGTGTGATAAGCGGCTGGGGCTCGACCGGGTGACCCGGAACCAATCTTAGTTTCCACTTCTGCGCCAGCGTGGCCAGAATCAATACTCCTTCCATCCAGGCGAAGGACTCCCCGATGCACTGGCGCACGCCCGCGCCAAACGGGAAGTAGGTAAATTTCGTGCGCTGGGCTTTGGCCTCGGTCGAAAATCGCTCCGGGTCGAAGCGCAGGGGATCGGGAAAGTAGCGGGGATCGCGGTGCGTCACGAACTGGCTGATCAGCACGGTGGTGCGCGCAGGAAGAAAAAAATCTCCTAGGGCGAAGTCGTCGCGGGCATAACGGCCCATGGCCCACGCCGGCGGATATAGACGTAGCGATTCCGCCATCACTTTCTCAGCGTAGCGCAGGCAGGGAACATCCCCGGCAGTGGGCAATCTGCCTTCGAGGACGCTTTCGATTTCGTTGTGAAGCCGGAGATCGCAACCCGGATTCTGCGAGAGCAAATACCACGTCCACGACAGCGCATTGGCAACCGTTTCGTACCCTGCCAGAAAAATGGTGATGACCTGGTCCCGTAAAGCACGGCGCGATTCTTCGTTGCTGGCCGGGGAAGCCGCGAGCATGAGATCGAGCAGGCTTCCTTGATCGACGCCGCTTCTGCGGTGGGCATCGATCATACGATAGACCACAGCGTCGATGCGTTTTCGCGCCCGGACAAATGCGGCCAGTCCCGGCGGACGCAGATGCACCAGCCATTCGGCAGCCGGCAGCATCACCAGAAAATTGTACAGGCCCATGATGCGGTTGATGGCCGCGGCCAACTCGTAAACTTCCTGGCGCAGGTCGGTGGCAAACAAGGTGCGTGCCACGATGTTAAGCGTGAGGTGCATCATGTCGGCGGCGATGTCGCGCTGCTCGCCCGCGTGCCACGCATCGCGAATGCGCGCCGCCTCTTCCACCATGACGCTGGCATATTCCACAATGCGCTGGCGGTGGAAGGCGGGTTGCGCCGCCTGCCGCTGGGCACGATGCGCGGCGCCTTCCGCAGTGATCATGCCTTCTCCGAGCAGCATCTTCGAGCGCTGCGCCGTGCGTTCCTTGATGAAGTTGTCGTTCTGCACCACCAGCACTTCGCGGATGTATTCGGGATGGTTCAGGAAAACAATATGGTGATGGCCGATCTTGTAGTGCGCGATGTCGCCGTACGTATCGGCCAGGTGCTGGAAAAGAACGATAGGATTTACCGGGCGAAACTTGCGTAGCGCAAACCAAAGGAGATTGCGCTGGAAGCCGGGCGGGAAGCGGTAAGTCTTTCGCTCCTCGAAGGGCTGTCGCACACCGGGTTGCCGTACTGCGGTACCCATGCCGTTAGTTTACCCGACGCTCTTACTGCTTCTGCACCTGCCCCACGGTAGCCCGGCAGTTCTTCGCCATGCCAGCAGCGCTTGGCTCGGCTCACAGCAAGCTTCAGAGTTGAACCCACGCGGAAAGATGGCTATTCTTGGGGGACGAGAAGTCGTTTGTCATGGTGATTTCGATGCGCGTTCCCGCCTGGCGTTACCTCCTTCCAACATTCGTCGCGGCTATCATGGCAGCGATACCCGCGCATGCTGCGCCTCAAGAGAAGCCGTCGATTGACCCAGGCAATTCCGGCGCCTGCTCAAATCTAGGGCAATATATTTCGTCGGCGGCACCGGTGGTTTCGACGCCCTCCGTCACGGCGATCTGTTTGAAGAACTTCTCAAAACCGGTCACGTGGGACTCTACGAGCATGCGAATGCGATCAGCGCGGCCGAGGAGGCACCTGGCCTCATCAAGGCCATAGAGCGGGCCTTCACCGGCACCGGAACAGGCCAGGCAGAACTGGGGCAGGTGGGCTGGAACTATTTCACGCTTCCCCAAGTTACGGCTACTACAAGAAGCAGTATATAGAGAACGGTCTCCATCCCTCTGAAGCCAATGTGGACACACCGTCAGATTCGGCTGGTCCGAGGCAACTAGAAGAGGATCTGAAAAAGTGGACGCAGTACGTGGACGCGGCGAGAACCGTGGGCATCGACTCGGTGGCCCCGATCACAGGTCCAAACAATGCGGACGAACCTAAACTAGGGGACCACGTGTTTGCGACCATTCCGTACTATGCACTGGAGCGGGATGAGTCGCTGTATGGCAACGCCATCGCCTTCGACGTTCCGCCCCACTTCTTTCTAACGGGCGGGAGCGGGCCGGGCTACGAGAAGTTTATTGTGCAGGCAATCCAGTGGGGGAACGCCAATGGCCTGCGAACCACCGTGTTGCTTTCTCCCTACCCTTGACCTACGAATGCAGACGGACAACTCGATACCTTCCGTCAATTCACCGGCAATACTTTTAGTCGCGACACTCGGGACTTTGTAAACCGTCTTATCGAAGAAAATGCGGTTCCCTCCGAATGGGCGGTAGACAATTATGAAGACACTTATCCGCATGATGCACCAGCTATGGTTCCCGAGACGGCTCGAAACACTACCACTGAACTTGGCCTTTGGTTGGCCAGGAATGCGCCGGTTTATGTGCATGGGGATCACGGTGAGGGCGTGATATGTTGGCCAGCGGCCGCCTCCGACGCACGATGAAGAAGTCCACATCTTGCAAGATTCTGGAGTTGGCCCCTTCGCGCCGCCCAGGGCATCGGTAAAGACGTCAAAGCGCTTGGAACAATTGGACGCTGGTTACCACAATTATCCCCGCTCTCTTCGAGCGGGGCTTCTTCCTGATTACGATCTCTACGTCGCGGTCAAGCGCATTCAGAAACTGCATCAGGCGCTCCACAGAAAACCCTTCCAGACGATAATTCACCAACGCGGAAATCTTCGGCTGATTGATGCCGAGCAGGCGCGCCGCCGCAGTCTGCGACAGGTGACGCGCCTCAATGATCTGATTGATGGCAACCGCCAGGCGTACCCGTGTTTGCTTCCCGCCGGCATCGTGCAGACCAAGATCGGCAAATACGTTGCCTGAACTTCGAACGACGGCCTCGTTATTTCTTCCGTTTGCCATATCGCGCCTCGTAATCCTCGCTTGCTACCTTGAGTCTTCGAGAAACCAAATCCACATCCGTCTGGGCGGTCTTTATGCCCTTCGGCGATTTCTTTTGGAACGCGTGCAACACATACCCGGCGTTCTCGAACTTTACCGTATACACCGCCCGGTAAGTGTCGCCTCTGTGATCCTCCACGATTTCAAAAACTCCAGGGCCTTCGCCCTTCCACGGTTTCGCCTTAGGATGTTTCCCGCCGAACTGCGCCACGCTCAGAGTAATGCCGATGTCGTCCTTCACGGCTTCAGGAAATTCCAGCAAGTCGCTCTTGGCCGATCCAATCCAGAACAGCGGCTTTTCGCCAGGAGTACTTACTGAGCGAGTCATCTAATTATCCCAGTTTTAGGATATTCCGTCAAACGATCGGATCCAGACATACGCCAGCCAGCCTATTTCTTCTGCATCTGATCCAGCGCCGCCAGCACCTCTTGGCTGTGCCGCACGGGGTCGACACTGGTATAGGCTTTGGCCACCTTCCCGCTGGGATCGATGAGGAAGGTATGACGGGCGGCAAATTTTGCGACCAGGAGATTGGTCAGCGAACCGTAGGCATTGCTGACTTTCCCATCGCGATCGGCTAGCAGCTTGAAGTTCAGCCCTTCTTTGGCGCAGAACTTTTTGTGCGAGTCCACACTGTCCACACTCACACCCAGAACTACGGCGTGGCGCTCAGAGTATTTAGTCTGATCATTCTGGAAGTTGTGGGCTTCCCGGGTGCAGCCGGGAGTTTGGTCCTTGGGATAGAAATAGAGCACGACCCAACTGCCGCGGTAGTCTTTCAAGCTGACCGATGAACCTTCCTGCGAGAGCAGAGTGAAATCAGGAGCGGTACTGCCCTGGCCCGGTGCTGCGGCGCGCGAGCCCGAGATGAGGCGCGGAACCAGTAATATCAGGATCACCACCACCAGCACGAGCAACGCAATTCGCAACATGCAAACCTCCCAGCGTCATCGACCCAGACCCTCAGCATTGTAGAACGTCTGGCATCGCCCATCGTCCAGCAAAATTCCGCGCAATTGAATATCATGGAACATTCGGCCTTATCCGACGGAGAGATCAGACGTGGCTCAGACGGAAACTGACGGTCAAGAGGTATTGGAAACGCGGGAGTGGGTCGACTCGCTGGACTACGTGCTGTCCAAGGGCGGCCCAACCCGCGCCGGGCGGCTGCTGCAGCAATTGGCGCTCCACGCCAAGCGCGCCGCCGGAGTGAACCTGCCATTCTCGGCGACCACTCCCTACCAGAACACGATTCCATCGCCGCAGCAAGCGCCGTTCCCCGGCAGCCAGGAGATGGAACGCCGCATCAAGAGCCTGGTGCGCTGGAACGCGCTGGCCATGGTGGTGCGCGCCAACAAGATTCAGGAGGGCATTGGCGGCCACATCTCTACTTTTGCCTCGGCGGCGACTCTGTACGAAGTTGCTTTCAATCATTTTTTTCAGGCGCAAACGGAGAGCGGCGACCGCGACTTCGTTTATTTCCAGGGGCACGCCGCGCCCGGAATCTATGCTCGCGCCTATCTTGAGGGCCGCATTCCCAAGGAGAAGCTGGAAAACTTTCGCCGCGAGTTGAAGCCGGGCGGCGGGCTGAGTTCGTATCCTCACCCGTGGCTCATGCCGAATTTCTGGGAGTTCCCCACGGTGTCGATGGGCCTGGGGCCGATTCAGGCGATCTACCACGCGCGCTTCATCCGCTATCTGGAAAATCGGGGGCTGAAGCAATCCACGGGCGGCAAGGTGTGGGCGTTCATGGGCGACGGCGAAATGGATGAACCAGAGGCGCTGGGATCGATCACGCTGGCATCGCGCGAGAATCTGGACAATTTGATTTTCGTGGTGAACTGCAACTTGCAGCGACTCGATGGACCGGTGCGCGGCAACGGAAAGATCATTCAGGAACTCGAAGCCATTTTCCGCGGCGCGGGATGGAATGTCATCAAAGTCATCTGGGGCTCGGATTGGGACAGCCTGATTCGCGGCGACCGCGATGGCCTGCTGGTGCGGCGTCTGGGAGAAATCAGCGACGGTCAATACCAGAAATATTTTGTCGAGAGCGGCGCGTACTTCCGCCAGAATCTGTTCGGAACAGACCCACGTCTTCTGAAGATGGTGGAGCATCTTTCTGACGAGCAACTGGCGCGCATGCGGCTGGGCGGACACGACCCCATCAAGGTACATGCCGCTTATCGCACCGCCGTCGATCATGCTGGCTCGCCGACGATCATCCTGGCCAAGACCATCAAGGGCTACGGCCTGGGCGAGGCGGGCGAAGGCAAGAACATCACCCACCAGCAAAAGAAACTGAATGAAGATGAGTTGGAACTGTTCCGCTCGCGATTTGGGATTCCGATTCCGGACGAGGAACTGCACAACGCGCCCTTCTATCGCCCGTCCGACGAGAGCGCCGAAATCAAGTACATGCAGGCGCGGCGAAAACAGCTTGGCGGATACATGCCGCAGCGCAAAGTGCGTGCCACGCCGCTGAAGCCGTTTCCCGATTCGTATTTTGAAGAGTTCTACAAGGGCACCGAGGGACGCGAAGCCTCGACCACCATGGTCTTCGTGCGGCTGCTCGCGAAATTGCTGCGCGACCCGGAGTTGGGCAAATTGATCGTGCCCATCATCCCCGACGAAGCTCGCACGTTTGGCATGGAGGCCTTGTTCCGCCAGGTCGGAATCTACTCCAGTGTGGGACAACTCTACGAGCCGGTTGATATGGATACGCTCCTCTATTACAAGGAAGCAAAGAACGGACAGATTCTGGAAGAGGGAATCACCGAGGCCGGGTCGATGTGCTCGTTCATCGCAGCGGGCACGGCCTACGCCAATCACGGCATCAACACCATCCCTTTCTTTATTTATTACTCCATGTTCGGGCTGCAGCGTATCGGTGACCTGATCTGGGCGGCAGCTGACATGCGTTGCCGCGGGTTCCTCGTCGGCGGCACCGCGGGACGAACTACGCTGGCCGGTGAAGGCCTGCAGCATCAGGACGGCCACAGCCACGTGCTCGCCCTGCCGGTTCCAAACTTACTGGCCTACGATCCGGCGTTCGCTTATGAAATTGCCACGATCATTCAAGATGGCATCAAGCGCATGTATGTGGACCAGGAATCAATTTTCTACTACTTGACGGTGACCAACGAGCCGCTCCCCATGCCGGAGATGCCGAAGGGCGAGCACGTGCGCGAAGGCATACTGCGCGGGCTCTATCGCTTCAGGCCCTCGGATGCGCCGGAGACGCCGCTGCGGGCGCAGTTGCTGGGCAGCGGAACCATCATGTACGAAGTGTTGAAGGCGCAGACCATCCTGAAAGAAAAATACAGCGTTGCCGCCGATGTGTGGAGCGTCACCAGCTACAAAGAACTCTATCGTGACGCCAACAACTGTGAACGCTGGAACATGCTGCACCCCGGTGAGCCGCCGAGGACTCCGTTCGTTACGCAGACGCTGAAAGATGCACCGGGACCGTTCATTGCGGCATCCGATTACATGAAGGTGCTGCCGGAATCCCTGGCGAAGTGGGTGCCGGGACAATTGGTCTCGCTGGGAACCGATGGCTTTGGCCGTAGCGAGAACCGGGCAGCGTTGCGCGACTTCTTCGAAGTGGATGCGAAGCACATTGTGCTGGCGACGCTGGGGGCTCTGGCGCGGGAAAAGAAAATCAGCCCTGATCCGGTGAAGCAGGCGATGCACGAACTCGGTATCGATGCGGAGAAGCTGAACCCGGCCACCAATTAGATACTGTCACGGATGCTGGATTCGCAAATGGTTTGGGCAGGGCACGGCTTCAGCCGTGCCGCTCGATGTTAGCAACAAAGCGGGCTTTCGCCCCTGGGGCAAGGTTTCCTGGCAAGAGCATTCATGAAATTTGTTCGTGCGCATTTCGAGACTAATAAGGAATGGAATCAGTGATCGAATTCAAACTGCCCGCACTCGGCGAAAACATAGAACAGGGTGACCTGGTGCGCCTGATGGTCGCACCCGGAGCAACAGTCAGCGAAGGCCAGTCTGTTATGGAACTTGAAACCGATAAGGCGGTTGTGGAAGTGCCTTCATCGGTGAGCGGGACGGTCAAGGAGATTCTGGTCAAGGAGGGCGACAAAATAAAGGTGGGACAAGTCGTCTTCACTGCGGAGAACAATGGTGCTCCCGCTGCGGAAGCAACGAGAACCCCGCGTCAAAAAGAGCCTGCATTTCCTGCCGGCAACCCTGAGCCGGTGCGTTCCTCTGAGGCAAGCGCGGCGGCTGCAAAACCGCAGCCAGTTCCCGCGCCGCAGCCGGAATCCCAGGCAGCATCGCAGCGAACGCGATCGACCGATGCTCCGGCGGCGACTGAATTCCGGCTGCAGGAACTGGGAGAAAACATTTCGCAGGGTGATCTGGTGCGTTTGATGATCGCGCCGGGCGCCAAAGTGTCTGAAGGCCAGCCGGTCATGGAACTCGAAACCGACAAGGCTGTGGTTGAAGTTCCCTCGTCGGTCAGCGGTGTGGTGCATGAAGTAAAGGTGAAGGAAGGCGAGAAGATTAGAGTTGGGCAGGTGATTTTCACGTTGCAGGGCGCGGCATCGTCCCCAGCCGAAGCCCGTCCGCAGAGCCGGCCGGTGGAGCATGTCTCCGGCCAGCACGGCGCGCGCCTCGCATTTCAGGCTGCGATTCGGGCGGAGGGCAAGACCGAGGAACAAGCCTTGCCTCCCGACCAGCCGCGGCCGCAGCCCGCGGCGTTTTCCATGCCGGTGCAATTGGGCAAAGTCGCCGGAACCGAGCCCCGCGATCCGGTTCCGGCAGCGCCCAGCACGCGCCGCCTGGCGCGCGAGATCGGGGTCGACATCTTCGCCGTCAAAGGCACAGGCCCTGGCGGACGCATCAGTGAGGACGACGTCAAAGCGCATGCCAAGGCTTTAGTGGCTGCGGTGGCGACGGCCGCACAAGCACCGCCGCGCGCCGGGCATTTCATCGAACCCAAGCTACCCGACTTCACCAAGTGGGGAAAAATCGAGCGCGTTTCCATGCGCGGGGTGCGCCGCAAAACCGCGGAACATCTGGCGGAATCCTGGAACACGATCCCGCACGTCACCCAGCACGACCGTGCCGACATCACCGAACTCGAGCAACTCCGCGCGCGTTTCGCTCCCAAGGCCGAACAAGCCGGCGGCAAAATGACCGTGACCGCCATCGCGCTGAAGGTTTGTGCGGCTGCGCTTAAGGTCTTCCCCCAATTCAACGCCACCATCGATATGGAAAAAGAAGAAATCATCTATAAACAGTACATCCATATCGGGGTTGCGGCGGATACGGATCGCGGCTTGCTGGTACCGGTGATTCGCGATGTGGACAAGAAAAATATCGTCGAACTGGCGGTCGAGTTGTCGCAACTGTCCCAGAAAGCGCGGGACAAGAAAATCACAGTCGCCGACATGGAGGGTGGCACCTTCACCATCACCAACCTCGGCGGCATCGGGGGCACGGCGTTTACCCCGATTGTGAATCATCCTGAGGTTGCGATTCTCGGGCTTTCCCGTTCGCGCATGGAGCCGGAGTGGATTGGCGGAAAATTCGAGCCGCGGCTGATCCTGCCGCTCTCGCTTTCCTACGATCATCGCCTGATCGACGGCGCCGACGCCGCACGTTTTTTGCGCTGGGTGGCAGAGGCGTTCGAGCAACCCTTCCTGCTGAGTGTGCAGGGATAGCCGCGAAAGATCACCAAAGAAAGTCACCGCATGAACGACACTCTCCACCAAGCGCCGGACGAAACACAGAAGTTACACATCGCCGTCGTCGGTGGCGGACCGGGCGGCTACGCAGCCGCTTTTCTGGCCGCTGATCTCGGCATGCAGGTTACGCTGATCGATCCCGAAGTGAACCCGGGCGGCGTCTGTCTGTACCGCGGCTGTATTCCATCGAAGGCGTTGCTCCACGTTGCCAAGCTGATTGAGGAATCGCAGCAGGCCAAGAATTGGGGAATTGAATTTCCTGCGCCCAGGATTGATCTGGCACGGTTGCGTACTTGGAAAGAGAATGTCGTCAAGAAGCTCACCGGAGGATTGGGAATACTCTCGAAGCAGCGGCACGTGGAATACGTCCAGGGCCGCGCGGCGTTTGAGACTTCCACCACGTTGCGCATCAGCAAAGGCGATGCCACAGAAGTGGTCCGCAGTTTTGACCGGATCATTCTCGCGACGGGCTCGCGGCCTGCCATCATTCCCGCGCTCAAGCTGGATTCGCCACGGCTGATGGATTCGACCGGCGCTCTCAATCTCGAAGACGTTCCCGGCAGTTTGCTGGTGGTGGGCGGCGGATATATCGGCCTCGAACTTGGTTCCGTGTACGCCGCGCTGGGAACGCGCGTCACCGTAGTAGAAATGTTGTCCGGGCTTCTTCCGGGCGCGGACCGCGATCTGGTTCTTCCGCTGCATAAACGTCTGGAGAAGATGTTCGACACGATTCTGCTGAACACCACGGTCGCGTCTCTCAAAGAAGACGGCGCAGGAATTAGGGCCACCTTCGCTGGCGCGGCGATCCAGGACAAAGACCGCGAAAGAGTTTTCGACCGCGTGCTGGTTTCGGTGGGGCGCAAACCGAACTCGGAAATCGATGGGCTCGAGAAAACACAAGTGCACGTCAACCCGCGCGGCTTCATCGAAGTCAACAAGCAACTGCAGACTGCCGATCCCTCGATTTACGCGATTGGTGACGTGGTCGGCGAGCCCATGCTGGCGCACAAGGCGACGCACGAAGGGCGCACCGTCGTCGAGGCCATTGCCGGACACAAGGTCGCTTTCGAACCTGCCGCCATTCCAGCCGTGGTGTTCACCGATCCGGAAGTTGCCTGGTGCGGTCTGACCGAAACTCAGGCAGAAAAGGAAAACCGCGAAATCAAAGTTGCGAAATTTCCCTGGGGTGCATCGGGACGCGCCATCACGCTGGATCGCCCCGAGGGAATGACCAAGCTCCTCATCGACCCGCAGACCGAGCGCATACTGGGCGTGGGAATTGTCGGCGTTGGCGCCGGAGAACTGATTGCCGAGGGAGTGCTGGCCGTCGAAATGGCGGCACTGGCTCGCGATGTGGCCATGAGCATCCATCCCCATCCCACGCTTTCGGAGACTGTGATGAACTCCGCGGAAGTTTTCTTTGGCACCAGCACCGATGTATTCCGCCCCAAGCGCGCATAATCTGGGGAAGAAACCCATGTCCACTTTCTCCAAAGGAATTGCGTTCCTTGTTCTGGGTCTCACAGCCTGGCTGCCGCTCTCTGCACAGAGTCCGCTGACCCAGATCCTGCAGCCGGCAGCGCCCGCGAGCACTTCTCCAACTACCCCGGCCGACGCGCTGGGCCGCAATACGCCTTACGGCACAGTCTTCGGATTTCTGCAGCAGGCGGAAAAAGGCAACTACAGCCTCGCCGCGCAATATCTGCAGATGAACGCGGCGCGCCGCCAGAGTGAAGGCGAGACCATGGCGGAGGATCTGAAAGAGGTGATGGACCGCGCGTATTCCGGCACTCTGGGAAGTACGCAGCCGGAAGGCGCACTGCAGGAGGGCGTTCCGCCGGGCCGGCAGAAGCTGGGAACCATGTCGTCGGGTGATGCGGAAGCGGACCTGGAACTGGTCCGCGTTTCCGATCCCGGCGCGGGGAAAATCTGGCTGATTTCTTCCGACACTCTGGAGAAACTCCCCGAACTCTACGATCAGGTCAAAGCGCGGCAGGTCGAGACGCGATTGCCCCAGTGGGTGGTGAAGCATCAGTTGGCCGGAATGCCGTTGTGGCAATGGCTGGCTTTACTGCTGCTGATTCCTGTGGCCGCGGCGGCGGCCTGGCTGCTGTTGGTGGTGCTGCAAATCCCCGTGCGCTGGTGGACGCGCAGACATGGCGATGTTGTACTGGCGAATTGGCGCTCGGTTTCCGCGCCAGCGTGGCTTCTCGCCGGTACAGTCATTCACCGGATTCTGGAACGCTACCTGGGCATGCCCCTGCTGCAGCGGCACTACTATTTCCAGGTGGTTGAAGTTGCCGTCATTATCGGGGCGAACTGGATTCTGTGGCGCGTGATTCGCTGGTTCTTGCAGCGCGTGCGCAACCGGGCTCTCGCTCACGGCCACTCCGGCACCGGCTCGCTGATGCTGCTGGGCGAGCGGATGATCAAAGCGATTGTTTTCGCAGCGGGTCTGTTTCTCATCCTGAGCGTGCTCGGCTTCAATATGAGCACAGCGCTGGCGGGCGTGGGCATTGGCACTCTAGCCATCGGCTTCGGCGCGCAGCAGACCATTGCGAATCTATTCGGTGGCGTTTCCGTCCTGTGGGATGAAGTCATTCGCGTGGGGGATGTCTGCAAGTTCGGCGACCGTACGGGAACGGTCGAGGACATTGGACTGCGCTCGACGCGGGTGCGCACGGAAGAGAGAACGCTGTTGGCCATTCCTAACGGCACGGTCGCAACCATCAATGTCGAAAATCTGAGCCGGCGCGACAAGATGCTTTTCAAAGCTGTGCTTGGTTTGCACGCAACCTCTACGGCGGAGCATGTCAACTCCATACTTTCGGAAATCCGGCGGGTGCTGGCGAACCATTCCAAAATCGAAAAACAGACAATTCGAGTGCGGCTCATCGAGTTGGCCCCGAGTTCCATCAATGTCGAGCTTCTCTGTTACGTGTTGACGCTGAACTTCGACGAGTTCGCCGCCGTCCGCGAAGAGTTGCTGCTGCGCATTATGAATCTGGTGGAGGATTCCGGAACCAGCCTCGCGACGCCCTCGCAGACGCTTTACTTGAGCGGCGATGCGGGACCGAAGAAGGAGAAGCTCGATGCCGCCGTGAAAAAAACTACAGGTGCACCCGGTGAGCGACCGCCATCGCCAGAGGGACCCGGCAAAGCTGGCTGAGTACTCCCAAGCCTTTAGCGTTTTACTATCTGGTAACCCCACCCCCCTCCCCCACCCCCCTCGGTATATTGGAATCATCAGGTTAGCGGGAAATTCCCGCCAGATCCGATGGTCTAAAGGACTTAGAGGTCAAAATCCGTGAAGCAAAGGACTTAGAGCCGGGCGGCTGGTTTTTGCCAGGCGCTCCGGCTTTTACCATCTCTATGTATTGCTTCCTGCAAATCATCGTTAATTAAGTATAGCAGCGGTGTGGAGGGTTCCCGGGTTGGGAGTGGCTGGAGGGGGTTGAGGGGGAAGGGGTTAGATAATTGGCTTGACAGGAGATTCGCACAGGGAAAAGGTGGTTGGATGTCACAATAGGAGCGTGGCGTAGACGTGATCGCTTCGGTGTTTCTTGTGGTGGGAGCGCCCACTTCTCGCAAAGGACGCGAGAAATGGGGCACCCGAGGTCTTTTTGCGTATGTTTCAGAAGTCGAGAACATGACGCGCCCATGTGTGGGCCAGCCCCCTGACCGGAGGAGTTGTGATCAATGGAGTACGGAGATTCGTGGGATTGGTTGTTGTGCCTTGGCATTGCTATCTCGCTTGGGGTACGGCTATCTGTGCGTAACCCGGAAGGGCACACCCCGAAATGGTGGCGAAGGCATCGAGGCGCGCTCGCTCGGCGGGTGGCTGTCGAGGCCCTTGGAAACATGCCGCCTGCAAGGCAGTCGAACGACGCAAGCCGGGGCGCATTTCGTTTTGTGGGGGAGATGTTATGGCGGTGGGACGTGGTAGCCGCTGGCTCTGTACTTTTCTACGGTGCTGGCGTGGGGGCAATGTATGCAGATGATTATTTCATCGCCCGCTGTCTATATTTCGTCGCGGTGTCTTGGACTACGGCGAGGGTACTCGCATGGGAAGAAACAAAGGCGCAAGTTGAGAACGTTTTTGAGTGGGGAGGCTTCTACGAAATTCCAGAAACGTTTGCTGTAACGGTCGGCAATCTCACTGCTGAAATGAAAATGAGCAACCTCAAGAAGTGGGGGAAGCTAATTCCATTCAGCACCAACGGAGTCACGCCCATCGTTGTGACGCCCGGTAAGAATGGCGAAGCGGTATTCAATTTCACCGCATGGGCAGGAGGCGGGCCAATCGCGATAGAAAACAACAAAGTACGGATTAGCGATCCGTTGCTAGATCGGAATTTTTCTAAGAATGCTCTTGAAATCGTTGCTAGTAACGGTGATCCGGTGTTTCAGGTGATCCGAGAAAATGCCTCTCATATAACCGTATACGGCATATTTTGGCCAAACATCGTCAACTCGTCCGGCCTTCAAACGGTGTGGTGTTTTGACAATAAGCACCAATTGTGGTTTGGTCGTACACAATGTCCGGCGGACTTTAAGTTGAAGCCGATTTTTAAGTATCCGGCTTGGAAATATCCGGGGCAGTATGCGGATTAACCGAGCCCACGGGCGGGCCAGCCCCCTATGCAACACGCTCTCGCATCGGCGCAACTGGAGTTCAGACTCGGTTGTGATAGTAGTTCCAGAAGGTCTCACGGAGCATTTTGTCACTTGTCTGAAGACGCACCACTGACTGAGTCAGCTTTTCTTTGATGAGGTAGTACGCGTGCTTCTTCTGGTCCAGTTCGTACTCCATCTTGTTTTCGAAAGTGCGGTGAAGCAGTTCAATTACCTCCTCGACTGCTGACGTGATTATCGCTCCCACTGCGACTCCCGTTCCGAACTCAATTAGGCGGCTGAGCGGGTGAACTTCGCGATAGAAGCGCCCTCGCTGCTCCTCGTCGCAGTAGAAAATGACGGGCTTCCCCAGGCTCAGGGCCATTGCTGCTTCGGCATCTTTTCCGTAACTCTCCTTCTTTCCGGCGCAGTAAACCAGCACTTTTGCACACTTGACCATGAGGCACTCTATTAAACCCTTGTCCTCGTGGCCTTCGGCCGCGCTCATAGTCGGGTCGAAATACCTGAGTTTCAGTCCATCAAGTCGTGAATTCTTGAAAACCTGATCACAGAAGTCGGCCATCTTTCTGAAGTCATCCCGGTCACGCATACTGGTGGCAACATAAACGTCTAAATCGTTGACCATGGAAAGGTAGTATCGGGTGTTCTGCAGGGCTGCTTCTCGTGACTTCTGAAACTTGGTAGCGACTCGCGCGTAGCGCGCCTCAAGCTGCTCCTTCGTTTCGACTTCTTCGTCTAAGAGGTCATCGGCAGAAAAAAGAAATTCCTGCTGACGCGACGCAGCGCTTTTTCCCGAACACGCTTGCTCAAGTAGCTTGCGAATCGTCACGCGGCCACCGCTGTTATCTTGGTGAATCTTGAGTGCGCCAAAGAGCAACTCCTTCAGGTCCCCGGTGCCCCGGGATGGGTCGCCGTAAGACTTGCAAGCCATTTCCGAAATTAAGTACCTGTCGTCTCTTGCGATGGCAGCCAGCGGAAGGATGGAGCCGCGTCGTTTTAAGGCCTCCGTGTCCGTGCGTTTTCCTCGGTAAAACTCTGTTAGCTGGTCCTCGGACTTCACCCGGAGTTCGCGATAGCCCGTGCGCATATCGCCAAAGTAGAAGAGTCCGTCCAGACAGGCTCTGTAGACTCCCCAACGAAGATGCTTGCGGCTCATGATTGCAGAGGCATCCATCCAGGCTGCTTTGAAACCCGGTAGTATGCTCACGTCGTAGGTGTGCGGCGGCGTGCCGAGCCAGTAGTACTTGAAGAAACCCTCTGAAAGGCCTGCTTCGTGGCAGAGATGCAGCAGTTGATTTAGCTCGGTCCTGCTCAGAGGATGTCGGTCGAGCGTTTGAAGTCGGTCGACAACCTCATGGCACGCTGTTTCTTGAAAGAGACTACCGAGCCCTCCGGCTTCTTCCGAAAACAGCTCAAGCTCCAATGAGACAGTCTCCTTGGTCTCAGCTGTCCACCCTGAAGGTGCCATACTTTCGCTCCTTCGAACTCTTACTAGTCGGATAACTCACAATTATACGGCCACTTACGGCGTATTGCGCGGCTCACATCACCACGTTTGTGGTGCTTTTCCTGCATGACTAAGCAACTGCCGGAAGTCTGCCTCAGGGGCTAAAAGCCCGGATCTGTTCCTGTACTCTTCGGCACTACTGAAGTCGTGCCCTTGCTGAATCCCACGCTGCGGAGTTTCGGGAAGGACTCGCTTGGGCGGCGCTATCAGTCGAGGGGGAGTAGGGATCCTTCGACTGCGTGAATGCTTCGCTTCGCGAAGCACTCACTTCGCTCAGGATGACAAAGGGAAAACGGGCGGAGGGGGATTCACTCGCCGCCACGTTCATCTCCATCGGCGCGCCCATCGCGCCAGCAGCAGGTGTGTTGGGAAATAGACGAATGTGGGCATGGCCAGCAGGTATGCCAGCAGATATATAAGTCCGGGCACGGCGTGCTGTTCGTGAAAGAACGGGCCGCGGGCCCAGTTCACATCGAATTCCGGACGCCAGAAATAATTGATGGGAACCACGATCCAGGTGGTCAACGTCTGATACTTCCAACCTCGCCCGTCATACCCTAACTGCCAAATCGCCCACAGCAGCAATGGTGGCACGACCACGTGAAACAGGCTGAGCAGGCGAATCCACAGCGCGATGTGCGGATCGAACATGTATTCCGTCCCGCCGATCAGGTGACGGCCCCTGACCAGTGCGCCCGCCAGATCGATGGTGAATAACGTCTGGAACAACAGCAGCCCGGTCGCCTGCCAGGAGAAGATGAGCGGGCTTTCGAGCCAGAGTCCGGCGGCGATGAGGAGATTGCCGAGATCGCAGAAGTAGAGGAAATTCTGCAGGCCGTATTGGCGGCAGTAGATTGGCGCCCAGACGAGCAACCACGCGGTCCACAACAGTTTGAGCCAGAGTGGGATGCGCATGAGTGGGTATTGTATCCGGGGGAAGCAGAACACCCACCACGGAGGCACTGAGACACGGAGAAAACCTTTGTGGAATTCCTCTGTGTCTCCGTGCCTCCGTGGTGGATTTTAGGAAGACTGAAGCGGGAAAAGTCCAGTCCAAACGGCCATCTTTGGAATTACTACCGTAACTTGATGAGGCTTACGGGTGTACCTACGATGACCTTAATATGGGTTACCAAGCACTCCTCTTCTGTCCCGATGAAAAAACGGCCCGCACCGTAACGCAGGTCCTCAGCGAGCTGGACTTCACCGTTGCTCCCTGCACCGAACCGTTCGCCGCGGTCAAGAAATTGATGGCCGAGCACTTCGATGCGGTGGTGGTGGACTGCGATAACGAGCAGAATGCCACGCTGCTGTTCAAGAGCGCGCGCAACACGCCCAACAACCAGTCTGCTTTAGCGGTGGCGGTGGTGGAAGGGCAGGCGGGAGTGGCGAAGGCGTTCCGCATCGGGGCGAACCTGGTTCTTACCAAGCCCATTAATGTGGAGCAGGCGAAGGGTACGTTGCGCGTGGCCCGAGGACTGCTGCGCAAAAACGAAGGAGCCAAGCCCGCGACACCGGCAGCGGGGACAGTGGTGAAACCTGCGGCAACGCCCGCGGCTGCGCCACCGAAGCCAGCGCCACGAGCCGCATTTCCAGCCGCACCGCCAGCGCGTCCGGCAGCCCCGGTTGCGCGGCCGGTGATGGCGAGCATTCCGACTCCGAAGCCCGCGCCGCAGCCGTCGGTTATGGCTTCTGTTCCCACCGAGATCCCTGAAGCGGACGCAGACATTTTCGAAATCGCTGAGGAAGTCGCTCCGACGCCGATCGCCAAGCCCGCGCAAATTTCAGCGCCCAAGATTCCTGCCGCTGCCACGACTGAGCCCAAGATAGAGATGGCAGCCAGCAAGTCACTACCGACTTCGAGCGTTCGACCTTCGACTGCAAGTCCGGCGGGACTGGGAACCGGAACGGCCAGCGCACCTGCACCCGCGCGCGAGCCCAAACCGAGCGCTCCACCCGAGGACAAAAGCTCGGCCATCATCGCGGAGCCGGACGCTCCGGTGGAGAAAGTCGCAGAGGTCAGCGACGGCGCCTCCTCGGCCGATGCGGCAACTGCGCCTGTGCCTGCCTTCACCTTTGGCGGCAATGTCAGCAACGCCGGCGGCGGACGCAAGAAGGCTTTGCTCGCTGTGGCAGCGGTTGTGGTGATTGCAGCGGTTGGCTATGCGGTATGGATGCAGTGGATCCGTTCCAGCGGAGCCGAGACTCCTTTCACGCACGTTGCGGCGCAACCGGTGAAGACTCCGGCTACAGTTCCGCAGCCGGCGTCAAACGCTCTTCCGGTGGCCACGACCCAGGCCGCACCGTCGCCCACGACTTCCGCTCAACCGTCGACTCCAGACTCAGCAAGCGCGCTCCAACCCGCCACACCGGCCAAGACCTCTACCGGCCCGCTAACTGCAAGTGTGACAAATGCACCCGCTCATTCGAACAAGGTCACGACTGAAGGGGACTCGTCTGAGGGTCCGGCTTCGACCGTAGCGGCAAACAAAGTTCTCGGAACAAAAGTGGCGCCCCAGCCCATCGTCATCAAGGGTGGTGCTTCTCATGCGGTGGCGAAACCGGCGGTGACCGCCGATGCGCCGGCTCCAAGCATGGCCGGCATCGCTCCCGCAGCGGATGCCGGAGCGCTTCCCAACCTGATGGGCGGCGACAGCAAAGTTCCGGCTCCCGTGCTGCAGAGACTGAACGTCTCGCAGGGAGTATCGCGGGGATTGCTGATAAAAAGTGCCCAGCCGACGTATCCGCCAAGCGCGCTACGCATGCATATTGAGGGTGCGGTCCAGTTGATGGCCACGATTTCCAAGAGCGGAAACATCTCCGCAGTGAAGATTGTCAGCGGAGACCCGCAGTTGGCGCGCGCCGCGGCGGATGCGGTGAAGCAGTGGAAATACAAACCGTACCTGCTCAACGGCGAGCCCATGGAGATTCAGACGCAGGTCACGGTGAACTTCAAGCTGCCCAACTAGATCGTAAGACCTGCGTTCCAGCGTTGAACCTGAGCACAACCCCTTCTCGCGGTAAACCCACGGAGCGCATTGCCATCGCATTTCCATGATGAGACCAGCCCACGGTCGCTGAAAAGAAAACCCCCACTTCCCGCAAAGAACGCGAGAAATGGGGCACCCGGACTTATTAGACTGATTCCTCAGCTTCCTACCGTTCGCCAGTGTTGGGATTCAGGAACAACGTGCCGTTGGTCCGAATCTTGGTGAAGTTGAACATTTGGACGATCGAGTTGGCGATGGTGTCATAAGAGCCGTTGCCGATGCGCTGGCCGCCCAACCAATTGTCCTCGATGAAGTGAATGATGGAACTCTGGTCGGTCACCTGGTGGTCGACGAAATTCTGCTTCGCCCACGGGGAGATAACGATCAAGGGTAGCCTGGGGCCGTAGCCGCAGCGGCCGAGGGCGTGCAGGTTCGCAGGATTGAGGCCGGGCAGTGAAGTGGAAGCCGTCCCGCAGAAGCCGGGTGCGGTGAGAGCATCGGCAGTGCCGGTGGAGGTGTTCACGATCGGGCCCATCTGGTGGTCGTACCATCCATCGGAGTCGTCATAGCTGATGACCACGGCCGTGCTGCTCCAGGTAGGCTGCGCTTCCAGGAAGTTGATCAAATCCACGATGAAGGGCTGCTCATCCAGAGGATCGGAATATCCGGCGTGGGCATCCTGGTAGGCAGGCGCCTTGATAAAGCTCACGGCCGGGAAGTTGCCCTCGGCGACCGCAGCATAGAAATCCTGTACATCGTAGGAATGATTCGCGGGTCCGGCGTTGCCAATTTCGGAGATCGATGCCGGCCGGGTGTGCGCGTAGTTGGCGGTCGAGGTGTAGTAGTTGAAGAACGAGTGGTGCGGGATGTAATCGGCGGTCGTGCCCGCAAGACCGGTCGAGCTGCGGCTGCATCCGGTCGTGCCGTTGGGATTGACGATGGACAGGTTGAAGCCGCCCATGAAACCGCCCCAGGTCACGCCGGCTGCGGTGAGAAGGTCGCCGATGTTCTTGCTGCCCATGGTGGCCTGATCGCGTGTCGGGCTTGAACAAACATCTCCCAGCGGGTCGGCATCGTTGATCAAGGTGAGAGAACCGTCGCTGCCGCCGCTGACTTCGTCGCCCGTCCCGTTCAGAGTGGCGACGACGCCGTTGGTCTGGCCTGAGATCAGATTGACGACTCCGGGAGACGATGGGCCAAACGTGGTGCCATACGAGTTGTCGCTCATGGCAAAGAACTGGGCGTAGTTCCAGATACCGGTGACGGTGTTGCCGTCAAAGTAGCCCATGACCGTGTTCGCGGCAAAGCCGGTATCCACCGGGAACAAGTCCATCAGACCGGCGTCAAACGCTTGTTGTTCGGCTGTATAGCTATGGTCCTGGTCAGTCGTAACTGCCTGGGTGCGATCGAGCCGGAAGGGGTTGGCAGCGGCTGCACCGTTGGCGGGATTGAGGTTGGGATTGAAGGTCAGAAGAGCGTTGGTCAGACCGTTGACCGTCGGCGTATTGGGCTTCGCATGAAATGGTGGCTCGCCGGCGGGATTGGTGGCGACGGGATAGGTTCCGAAGTAGTGGTCGAAGGAAACGTTTTCCTGGAAGATCACAACCAGGTGCTGAATGGGGGTTGCGGTGGCCGGCGTTTTGGTTGGCCTGGGCGTTGATTTTGAGGCGGCAAAGGCGGGCATGGCGGTTGGTCCCAGGGCGGTGGTCAAGGCCAGCAGCAGAGCCATCGTCCTCCGGGGGGCATGGGACATCTTCAGCTTGTGGAGCTTCATCTTGTCGAGCATTTTTTCCTCCGCCCGGGGGAGTCAGGTCCTTGCCTTCGTGGCGCACACGACAGGTCACGGAACTTTCTTAAACCGGGGCGGAGAAAAATATAGCGGCAGAATGTTTCAGAGGGATTGCGCGAGTATTAAATGAAGGTGAATCGGGGAGGACGAACTGTGGAGTACACCCCTGGCGTGAGACAAAGAAACTAGGGACAGAGCTATGTCTCGAACCACGCTACTGCACTGTGAGAGAAACCGTTCCCTCTTGCGTAATGTTGCCGGAAGTGCCCGTGACAGTAATGATGTAGGTACCTGAGGTAGTGCCGGGATTCCCTCCGCCTCCACCGCCGCCGCCATTACCGCTCCCACCGCAACCGAGTGCACCTCCAACGACGGAGAAAAGCAGTAAGAGCATTCCGAGGGTGCTCCACCCTCTCCGCCGCCGGGCCGGGACGCCAACGAGCAAGATGATGCACGCGAGAGCTGTGCCGCCCACCGACGGCCCGAAGGAGCGCGTGGCCCGGTTGAGAGCGGAGGTGGGCGCCGTGGTGTTCACAGTAAGAGTAGTTGTTTGCGCTGTTGAACCGCTGATGGTCACAGAGGCTGGAATGCTGCATGTCGCAGGATCGTTTGCGGCTGTGGGAGTAATCGCGCAGCTTAGACTAATCACGCCAGTAAATCCGCCCGAGGGCGTCAAGCTAATAGTGGATGTATTTCCCGTATTCGTACCGGGAGCTACGCTGACCGCTGTGCCAGTGATGGAGAAACTGGGCAGGTTGATGGTATAAGCGGCGGTGGCGACGGCACTCAAGGAATAGCCGATGGCGATGGCGACCGCCTTCAGAGTTTCGGTGGACGACACGGTGATCGGACCACTGTAGACGGTCGAATTTGTGGGTGGAGTGCTGCCGTCTGTAGTGTAGTAAATGGTTGCTCCCGGAGTGGAGTCGGTGAGGGCAACGGACTGCACCGACGAATACGTGCCGCCGCCAGGCCCGAAGAGGGGGGTGGCAGCGGCAGGCGCAGTGTACGGGGCAATGTTCAACAAAACCGTGGCGTCGCCGACTGCCAGGTCGGGCTTCCCGTCTAAGTTGAAATCGCCGACCGCGGTTCCAAGGCCGCCTGCGTTCAGCAAAAGCGGGTTTTGAAACGTACCGTCGCCATTGCCTAACAAGACATCGTTTGCAGCGCCGATCGCAACATCGAGCTTGCCATCGCCGTTGAAGTCAGCAACCGCGATTTGGGCCGAGGAGTCGCCGCTAAAGGAGATCGGCATCGTATGAGGCACTTGAAAAGTGCCATCGCCGTTGCCCAGCAACACACCGAAGCCACGATCGGCGGCATTATCCAAGAGCAGATCGAGTTTGCCGTCGCCATTCACATCCGCCACCGCAAGCGCAATTGCACCTTCAACGCCGCCGGAGTCGTAGTTGACCACCGTTTGAAAAGTGCCGTCGCCGTTGCCTAGCAGTACACCTACGCCACTTGGATTCGAGCAGAGGGCAGCGGTGTTGGCCACGAGCAGGTCGGGGTGGCCATCCCCATTCACATCCGCCACCGCAATTGAAACGGGACTAACACAGGTCCCACCAGTGCTGTAGATGACCGGCGTCCGGAAAGTGCCGTCACCATTGCCCAACAGCACACCTACCGTGACACCGTTGGCCACGAGCAGGTCAGGATGGCTGTCGCCATTCACATCCGCCACCGCCACCGAAGACGCACCGTCGCCGCCGGAGCCGTACATGACCGCCGCTTGAAACGTGCCGTCACCGTTACCCAACAGCACACTTACACCCACTCCGTTTGCCACGAGCAGGTCGGGCTTGCCATCGCCATTCACATCCGCCACTGCCGCCGAAAACGCTTCGCCGCCGGGGTTGTAGCTGACCGCCGCTTGAAACGTGCCGTCACCATTGCCCAGGAGTACAGCTACCGTGCCATTCACGCAATCGGGGCTGGTGGGACACTTGTTAGACACGATCAGGTCGGGATGCCCGTCCCCGTTCACATCCGCTACCGTCACGGAGTAGGCCTCAAGAGGATGATCGCCGGATTTGTAGTTGACCGCAGCTTGAAACGTGCCGTCGCCGTTGCCCAACAGCACACCCACACTACCCCCATCCGAGCAGGCGCCGCCGCTGCCACAGGAGTTGGCCACGAGCAGATCGGGATGGCCGTCTCCATTCACATCCGCCACTGCAATCGAAAGCGCGGCATAGCCGCCGGAGTCGTAGCTGACCGCTGTTTGAAAAGTGCCGTCGCCGTTTCCCAAAAGCACATCCGCCGCACTGTGATTGAAGCAGGTGGTGTCTGTACATTCGTTGGCCACGAGCAGATCGGGCTTGCCGTCTCCATTCACATCTGCGACCGCCAGCGAATACGGCGCGTAGCCACCGGAGTTGTAGATTGGTGCTATTCGGAAAATTGAACTGGCATCTGCGCTGCTGGGGGCAAAAGCGGGGCGCGAGGAGGCGCGCGGGGTTATCCCATGATCGCCAGCCAACGACAGCTGCCACGGATCAAACGGCATCGTTGGCCCTAATTGGGCATTGGCGTCTCGCGGCCCGAAGGGCGGGATCGCCTGCGCGGGCCGGCGCGGACCGCCCACATCCTGCGGCAATACGGCAGAGGAAACTGCCGAATGTGGCTGCTCACCACCGCCCGTGCTCTGGGCAAAAGCGGCCAGAACAGCGGCTAACAGCACGATCGGGCACACGGCAGGCGAGAATAAGGACAAAGCGCCAAGTGACATGCATTATCCCTTGGGGGCTGGAACCTCAGTCGGCGAAGTTACCGCGTCCGGCGCGGGGAGTCAAGGAAAACTATGCCCTTAGGTTGGTGCGTAACGATTCAATAGATGAGTTGGAGCGGAGCGCCTCGCTTCGCTCGGCGGGACAGCCGAGGCGGCTGTCCCCACATGGACCTCGTTGAACCTTCAGCGGAGTTCGCGTTCCTACTCCGGCCGCATAACCTCATCGATGACCGCTTTGCCGCCCTTATCCACAGTGATGACTTTGTGGATGGAGGCATAGCCGCTCAAGGTAATGTCGACGACGTAGTTGCCGGGATCGAGAATGAAGTTAACCGGCGTGTCTTTGTCCAGCATGTGCTGGTTGACGGCCACCTGGGCTCCCTTGGGCTGGGTCTTGATGCTCACCGTGCCCATGCCCTGAGCTTCTTTGCCGCCGAACAGCTTATTCATTTTGCCGACGGTCTTGATGTCGTCGACATTGCCGAGCGCACGCAAACTGGGCGAGAAGTTGGTGGTCTGGCCCAGGTTGAACTGAGCGTTCGTGGTTTCGTCAATGTAGCCCGACTTGCGCACCAGCACTACGTGCTGGCCATTGCCCACGGAAACCTGCGCGGGAGTAAGCTTGCCGGTGTCTCTGCCGTCGACATAGACGTTGGCTCCGGCGGGACTGCTGGAGACCGCAAGCGTCGCCATAAGCTGGGCGAGGTGGCTCACGATAGACGACTTGCTTCCCGAAGCCACATCAACGATGCGCGAATCGGTGGAATAACCAGTCTTGCTCACCGTAACCGAATGCTGGCCGGCGGCCAAACCTGACAAGGTGAAAGGTGTAACCCACGAGGGATCGGTCCTTCCGTCAATCTGGACCTGTGCACCCTGAGGGGTGGAATCGATCGCCATCTGACCCGGCACAAATACAGCAGCGACAGTCGCAGATGATTTCCTTCTGGCATTCTTGCCTTTCGCGGTGGCCGCCACTGCGCGCGTTGGCTCCGGTTCAGCTTCCGCCACAGGAGCCGGAGGCTGGGCCTCGGCCTGGACAGGTTGCACCGGTTGCGGCCGCACGGGTTGAGGCTGGGCTGCAGGCTGGCTGGCCTCAGGTTGAGGAGTTGAATCGGCGGCGGTGGAACGTGGCGAATCGCCGTCACTATTCAAACTGTTGACATGGAGAACCAGGCCTATGGCAATGACCAGAATCAGTACCGCCGCACCCGCGATGGAGTAGATCATCAACTGGGGCGGAACATTTTTGATTTCCTTGATCGCCTTCTCGGCGACTTCGCGGGGCTGGACTTTCGGCTTCTCCGGCTCCTCCTCATACATCGAAGAACCGCCATAAACCGTGGAACTGGGCGCCTTAGCGGCTGGTTCAAAAGCCGGACGCTGCTGCGGCGGCGGTGGCGGAGTATAGACTTCCTTGAGCGGAGGCAGTTCGGTCATCTCCGAAAAACTGACGCTGCCGGCGCGAGAAGGCCCATCCTCAGCCATCATGGGATCAACGGCAATCCTGGGCGCGTCTACCGCGGGCTCATCGAGGATAGCTGAAGACATGGAAGCAGATGGCGGCGTCGGTTCATCGACAGTCGGCTTGAAGCGCGGTGCGCTGGCGAACGGGCTGGAAGCCTCCGCTCTCGGCGCCTTGGGCGCGGATGTCGACGCCGGGCCACCGGCCCAGCCAGCCGCGGCGGCCGCAGCTTTTCCAGGAGCGGAAGCCGGAGCTGCGATTCTCTTTTCCTCAGGCTTCTTCTGAACCGGCGGGGCGGCCTGAGGCGGCTTCGCGGCGGCTTGAGCGGTCGCGATGAATTTCGTCTGGGCCGCGGCCTTGACGGCGTTCGGAACGGCCACTGCGCTCTTGGCGGGCGCCGCTGCGGCCTTCGCCGCTTTGGATTCTTTGCATTTCTCCAGGTCGTCGAGCAGTTCCCTTCCACTCTGGTAGCGTTCCGCGGGATCCTTGGCGAGCGCTTTCATGATGAGATCGCTCAGCACCGGGTGGAGTTTGGGATTCACGTGCATGGGCGGTACTGGCGTGCTGTCGAGGATGCTCTGCCGCAGGGATTCAGCATCTTCCCGATCGAAGGCCTTGCGATCGGTGACCATCTCGTAGAACATAGCGCCCAAACTGAAGAGGTTGGAGCGGGCATCGATACTCTCGCCACGAACCTGCTCGGGAGACATGTAGTGCAGGATCGACGGGACTCCGGGCATTTGTGCGGTGAACTTGCCTACGCTGGAGATGCCGTAACTGAGAATTCTGACTGTGCCGTCCCAACCGCACATAATCTTGGCGGGCTCGAGGCTATAGTGAAAAACTTTGTGGGAGTTGGCGTGATCGAGGCCGCTGCAAACTTGCCTTCCGATGTCGAGCAGGTCCCAGATGGAGAACCCTTCTTTGCGCGCCAGCATGGTGGCGATGCTGTTGCCCTGAATGTATTCCATGGCGGCGCAGAACTGGCCGTCGATTTCTCCCGCGCCAAAAACGGGCGTGAGGTTGGAATGGCTCAGGACCTTGGTGGCATCCGCCTCTGCGAGCAGGCACTGCTCGAGTGCGGCGGCTTGTTCGCCAAAGGCAGACAACAGGATCGCTTTCAAAGCGACGGTTTGGCTGGTTTGCGGATCGTTCGCCTTGTAAACCGCGCCCGTCGCAGACTTTGCCAGTTCACTCAGGATTTCGAAATGGCCGATTTTGGTAGACATTGGTTCCGTGCCTCATCCCAGAAAAAACCGCGCAGCTCTTTTGAGAGCTTGCGTGGGTTTAGACCCGGGGCAGGTATGGCTAAGGATATCGCTCTCGGGATTGAGGTTCGAGTTACCAAAGTACTGTGAAAACGGGGCGAAACCGTCGAAGCATGCGTTCAACGACCGCGGGGGAGCCCTCTGGACTCGGCCGCAAACTAAGTCGATTTGTGCGTGACCTTTCACCGAATAGAGTCGTTGTAACTTTGTTGAAACAATCGAGGGTGACAATTGTCATGCAGGCCGGGTGACGATCTCCACTGGCGACCGGGCGCGCACGGATTGACGATAGGAGTGCGTTTGGTTTCGTGGCAGTCGTTTGAGGTGAACGTTTGCAGGATTGCAGGGAAGTTGCCGGAGGCGGACTGGTTCGTTTATCCTTGAGGCCTACATGGGCTAGCGTTGTCTGCTGTCCATCACGCCGCGGTTTCCCTGGGATTCAGCCATGACTTTGAGCCGGTTTGTGACCAAGAACGCCTTCCGCAACAAGCGCCGCAGCATATTGACGGTCCTCAGCATCGCATTCTCTTTACTTCTGCTCACTCTCATGATGACCATCTGGCGGGCTTTTTATCTCGACGAGGGCAGCGCCGAGTCCGCCGAAAGGCTGGTGGTGCGTCACCGGGTTTCTTTGACCTTCAGCCTGCCCGGCTACTATCGGGAGAAAATTCGCGCGGTGCCGGGAGTCGTGGCGGTGGTTCCGGTTTCGTGGTTCGGCGGCACTTACAAGGACCAGAAACCGGAAAATTTTTTCGCCCAGTTCGGTACCGACCCCGATGAATTTTTTAACGTATTCCGGGACATCCAAATGCCTGCCGATCAACGAATCGCCTGGCAGCGGGACCGCCAGGGCGTGATCGTCGACGACACACTGGCCAAGAAATACGGATGGAAGCTGGGTGACCGGATTGTTTTGCAGGGCACAATTTATCCCGTCGACCTGGAGCTGTATGTTCGCGGTATTTTCACCTCTTACCCCGACAACAAGTCGGTGTATTTCAATACCAAATATGTGGAAGAGGCAGTTTCATGGTTCAAGGGGCAGGCCGGCACCTTCAGCATCCTTGCGGCTTCTCCCGGCGACGTGAGCCGGATTGCAAGCACGGTGGATGACATGTTCCGCAACTCGCCTCAGCCCACGAAATCAGAAAGCGAGAAGGCGTTCGGCCTGGAATTCGTAGCCATGCTGGGCAATGTGAAGGCTTTCATCCTGATGATTTGTTCGGCGGTCGTGTTTGCCACGTTGTTGGTTTCTGCGAACACCATGGCCATGTCCATCCGCGAACGAACGCGCGAGGTGGCTGTTCTGAAAACTTTGGGGTTCACGAGGCAGAGCGTGCTGGGCCTGTTCGTGAGCGAAGCGGTGGCGCTGGCCGCCATGGGCGGGGTGATTGGCGTGGGATTGGCATATTTGTTGATTTACTCGGTGAGTCAGTCGCCGTACATGAGCTTTTACAATCTGAAGGTGACACCTGGCATGTGGGCAGCGGCTCTATTCGTCTCGGGTTTGGTGGGACTGGTGAGTTCGCTGCTTCCTTCATATCACGCATCGCAGGTAAACATCGTGGAAGGGCTGCGCCACATCGGCTGAATTTATGACGTTAAGCAGTTTCATCATGCGCAATACGTTTCGCAACAAGCGGCGCAGCGTGCTAACCATGGCAAGCATCGGCTTTTCCTTGCTATTGCTGACGCTCATGATTAGCATCTGGCGGGCTTTTTACATCGATCAGGTGGGTCCCGAATCGGCCAGGCGGGTGATCACGCGCGACCGCGTCTCGCTGGCGTTTTTTCTGCCTGCGTACTACCGCGACAAGATTCGTAGCCTCCCGGGCGTAGTGGCGATCGCGCCGCTGACCTGGTTCGGGGGCCGCTACAAGGATGACCGCCCCGAGAATTTTTTCGCCCAGTTGGCCACCGACCCGGACGAGTACTTGAAAGTTGCGTCCGATAAGATCGTCCCACCCGACCAGGTAACCGCGTGGCAGCGCGACCGCGCCGGGGCTCTGGTGGACGTGACCCTGGCGGATCGGTATGGCTGGAAGATTGGCGACAAGATCACGCTGCAGGGTACGATATTTCCGGTCAACCCGGAATTGACGATTCGCGCGATCTATCATCGCGATCCACCGCAGAACGCGCTCTATTTCAGCGCAAAGTATCTGGAGGAGGCCGTGCCCTGGTTCAAAGGACAGGCAGGCTGGTATAGCACGCAACTGGCTTCGGCAGAGGATGTGGCGCGAGTGTCGGCAGAAGTCGATGACATGTTCCGCAACTCGCCTCTGCAAACCAAGACCGAGAGCGAGAAGGCCTTCCAGCTTGGCTTTGTGGCCAGCCTGGGCAATGTGAAGGCGTTTATTCTCGGCATCTGCGGCGCGGTGGTGTTCGCAATCCTTCTGGTGTCAGCGAACACCATGGCCATGTCGATTCGCGGAAGAACCCGCGAAGTGGCCGTATTGAAGACGTTGGGTTTCACGCGTCAGAGACTGCTTTCGTTGTTCGTCGGAGAGGCCATTGGCTTGTCTGTTGCTGGCGGAGCGCTGGGCGTGGTGGTGGCCATCCCGTTGATTCAGGCATTGACGCGCCGTTTCGTGGCGCTGGGAGTTCCGCTCAACATGAGAGTCTCGCTGCCCACGGTGGTGCTGTCCTTGCTGATCGCCGCGACGGTGGGATTCGTTAGCGGTTATCTGCCAGCGTACAAAGCTTCGCGCATGAATATCGTGGAGGGGTTGCGCCACATCGGCTGAGCAGCGCTGCCAGTGCGGGGCGAGTCGCCCCCGCGACAGCCGGCGGGACGCCGGCCCTACGGAGATAGAGTGAATTTATGGCGATACCGATCAGCTATAACATCCGCAATTTGAAGCTCCGGAAAGGGCTCACGGTCATGACCGCGCTGGGCATCGCGCTGACCGTGACCACGGCAATCTTCCTGATGGCGCTGCTCGCCGGCCTGCAGCGCGCTTTCGTTTCCAGCGGCAATCCGCAGAATGTGCTGGTGCTGCGCAAGGGATCGGAAGCCGAGCTCTCCGGCGGGTTCGACGCCTCGCTGTTTCCGACGTTGAAGGTTCTGCCCGGCATTGCCAAAGACAGCCACGGTGAGCCCATGGTTTCCGGCGAGTGGGTGGTGGTGATCGTGCTCCCGCGCAAGGACGGCACCGGAGAAGTGAACGTCACGGTGCGCGGCATGATGCCCGATGGACTCGAACTTCGGCCCAGCGCCAAGCTGATTGAAGGGCGCTGGTTCCAGACGGGGCAACGGGAAGTGGTGGTGAGCAAATCGATTCGCTCGCGCTTCTCCCATGCCAACATCGGCGACACCATGGAGTTTGGCAAAGGATCGTGGAAAGTGGTGGGAGTCTTCGACGCCGGCGGGTCGGCCTACGAGTCGGAAATCTGGGGTGACGTGAATCAGATGGCGTCGGATTTCGACCGGCAGGGAGGCTACGCCTCGGCTTACTTGCGCGCCACCGATCCCATTGCCGCTGACGCGCTGAAAAATCGCGTGAGCGATGACCAGCGGCTGAAACTCGAAGGCGTGCTGGAGACGGATTATTACGCCAAGCAAACCAGTTCCGGCGCTCCCATCAAGTACATTGGCATCGTGGTGGCGATCATCATGGCCATCGGGTCGAGTTTTGCGGCGATGAATACGATGTACGCGGCGGTGGCGTACCGCGGACGAGAAATTGCGACCCTGCGGGTGCTGGGATTTTCCCGGCCGTCGATTCTGACCTCGTTTGTTCTGGAATCTCTGATGCTGTCTTTGTTGGGCGCGGCGGTGGGAATTCTGCTGATGCTGCCCTTCAACGGAATGCAGACTGGAACGTCAAACCAGGTGACGTTCAGCGAGGTGGTGTTCGCCCTAAGGATTACGCCGCAGGTTGCTGGCGCCGCTGTGGGGTTTGCGCTGATTATGGGATTGTTCGGGGGGCTGGCCCCGGCCTGGCATGCGGCGCGGCAAAATATTCTGACTGCGTTGCGAGGGTGAGGGATATCGGTGGGCGGCGACGACGGAAAATATGCGGCAGTGGTAGAGACGCCTTTATTGGCTGGTGGTCGTGCGTGCGTGAAAGGGGTCCTTCGACTGCACAAGTCCTTCGCTTCGCGGAGGACTTGCTCCGCTCAGGATGACAGGTGGATAGATGCCGATTGACGCCAAACACGAAGACTTGCAGAGCTTGCGCATCGACCGCACTGGGCGCAGCGCGGGCAACGGAGAGCCATCTGCCTGGGCACGCCGCTACATCCTCATCGGGATCGTAGTCGTGGTTGTGCTGAGTGTGTCGGCCCTGGCCTACCGGCTGCTTGCCCGCGATGTGCCGGAAGTCGAAGTGGCCCGTGCTTCGGCCGAGAGCAGCGATGTGGGCGGCACGGTCTTATCGGCCACCGGCTACATCGTCGCGCACCACACCATCAACGTGAATTCCAAGGTCACGGGACGCCTGGCCTGGATTGGCGTGGAAAAAGGCGACAAGGTGAAAGAAGGCCAGGTTCTGGTACGGCTCGAGGACCAAGAATTCCGCGCTTCGTACGATCAGGCGAAAGGCGCGTTGGATAATGCTCGCGCTTATCTCGATGAGCTTGAACACGGATCGCGTCCAGAAGAGATTCAGCAGGCGCAGCATAATCTTGACGAAGCCCGTGCCACGTTGGTCAACGATAAACTGACTCTGGATCGCACGAAGGAGCTTTCCGCGGGAGGCGTAGTTTCGCGGCAGGCGTTGGACGACGCTACCGCCAAGTTTGACGCCGACCAACAGCGAGTCAATTCGCTGGACAAAGCTTTTCAACTGATGAAGATTGGCCCCCGCCAGGAAGAGATTGCCCGCGCCCGCGGATCGCTGGCGCAGGCGCAGGGCCAGTTCGACTATGCCAAATCACAACTCGACGCCACCGTGATCCGCGCGCCCGTCACCGGAACAATTCTTGACCGCACGGCGGAAAAAGGTGAGCTGATTACGGCGCAGTTTGCCAGCGCGGCGGCGGGCGGGCCGCAGGGATCGGTGGTCTCGCTGGCCGACCTGAACGATTTGCAGGTTGAACTCGATATCGCGCAGGCCGACTTTGCCCGGCTCTCGCCAAAGCAGAAGGGCATCGTCACCACCGATACCTATCCCGACAAGACGTACGACGGGGAAATTGCCCAGATTTCTCCCGAGGCCAACCGGCAGAAGGCTACCGTGCAAGTAAAGGTGCAGGTGCTGAATCCGGGTAAATACCCGGATGTCTTCCTGCGTCCGGAAATGAATGCCACGGTGAAATTCCTGGCGGATCGACCGAAGACCGCCAGCAAGCAGGCCGCAGGAGCGTTTGTACCAGCCGGTGCGCTGCGGGACCATGATGGCAAGAAGGTTGTGTTTCTGGCCTTCGACGGGAAAGCCCACATGCGCGAGGTTCACGTGTTGAGCCAGCGCACCGACGGTTTTCTCGTCGACGGGCTGGTGGGCGGCGAAAGTGTGATCACCAAAGCGCCGCAAGATCTGAAAGACGGGGACTCAATCAAAATCAAGGGGCAGTCATAATTATGAGCACAGTCGCTGAAAACAAAGTCGCTACGGGAACCAAAGTCGTGCAGGCCCGCAACGTCAGCAAGATTTTCAAGCGCGAGGCGTTTGAGGTGAAGGCCCTTGACGACGTCTCGATTGACATTGCGGCGGGCGAGTTTATGGCGCTGATGGGGCCCTCGGGCTCGGGCAAGACTACGCTGCTGAACATGATTGCGGCCATCGACCGGCCGACTTCCGGCGAGTTGCTGGTGCAGAACCAGAACATCTTCCGGTTCAACGACTCGCAGGCCGCCCACTGGCGCAACGAGCACATCGGGTATGTCTTCCAGACATTTAATTTGATCCCGGTGCTGACCGCGTTTGAAAACGTGGAGTTACCGCTGCTGCTGACTCACCTCAACCAGCAGCAGAGGCGCGACCACGTTATGACGGCGTTGAAGTTGGTGGGCCTTGAGGAGCGGGTGAACCATTTGCCCAAGCAGCTTTCCGGCGGCCAGGAGCAGCGCGTGGCCATCGCCCGCGCGATTGTAAGCGATCCCACGCTGTTGCTGGCGGACGAGCCTACGGGCGACCTGGACAGTCACTCGGCGACGGAAATTTTGGAGATCTTGAAGCACTTGAACGAAGACTTCCACAAGACCATTGTGATGGTGACGCATGATCCGCACGCCGCTTCGTATGCGCACGTCACCCGGCATCTGGAGAAAGGGATGCTGCTGCCGCCGGGATAGTTTTGCAACGCCTGACGGCCTAGGGCCAGCGGCTAAAGCCGGCTCTCAAAACAGAGCCTTTACGCGGCGCTGAAAGCGCCGCTCTTCCACTTGACTGGAGGCGTTCGTGAGTTTCGCAACCTCCGGAATCTCGTGCTCTGCCCGATCTCGTTTCCCGAGCGTCTTAGGCTGATGCAGGCAGCGTTGCCGACTCGGACTCTGAATCCGCGACCCACCGCCAGGCACGGCGGCCATTGTCGAGCGCCACGGCCTTGGCCTCTCCGTAGGCCACCAAACGATTGAGCACCGTGGTCACCGAGGCCATTGGATCCTTGTGGCGCGCCAGCATGGGCGGAGCCTTTTCCTGAATCCGGTCACAGACGTCGCGGGCACTCAGGGCGCGATTCGCGTCCATCAGGACCATGCGGCAAGCTTTGGTGAAACCGGGCTGGCGTCCGCTGCTCTTGCGGTCTACCAGCTCCAGCAATTCATCGCTCAAAACCTCGTCGCCAAAAAGATTGGCGAGGCCGGCGATGGTCTGTTTGATGGTGCCGATCCGGCGCATTACGTCGGCGCGCTGTTGCAGCAGTTGCCGCAACTCTTCGTGGGCCTGCCGCACTACTTCTTGCACGTGGCCACTGCCCGCGTTGCTGATGGATTTTATTGCGCCTGCGCTTACTTCGGTCTGCATAAATTCTCCAATCGCGCCCACCGTTCAGGCACACCGTGACTGGTGAGTGATACGCAGCCATCCGGGCAAGAGTTCCGTGAGTTTCAGCCCCGACGGCGTTCCCCCGACGCTCAACTTTTGGGTTAGACGTTCGAATGGAGAGTTGGTTAACCGCCGGGACAACAATCCGCAGCGCCCTGTGGGTTCTGAACGTGAATAGGGCGGCAGAAGGTACAGACAGCATGTTTTCTGGTGCGAACGCACGAAGAAAAATGGCTGTCTGAACCACTACTGCAGAATAATAATCAGCATGCGGCCGTCAGATTGGTACCCATCCCCGGTGGCGTTCTTGGCTCCCTGCACGGGATCGGGTGGAAGATAGTAGGTTAGGCTCTTCACTTTGTTGGCCTTCTGCAGGCTGCTGCCGATGTTGTCGCGCTCTCCGTCGACCAGCGGATCGATCTTGTGGGTCACGAGGCCATTGCGCTTGTCCTTGGCGAAGCCGATGTCGTGCGTGCCGGCCCCACACCAAATTTCCTGACCGTTCCAGGTGAATGGCGCTTTCCAGATGCGGAAATGGTGACGGCTGGCCACCATGGCGATGGGTTCCGCCATCTCGTAGCCGAAATCCTGCGGCCGGCCGAAGAGATAAAGCGTGCTCATCGGCATCTGCAGATAATCTTTGTTCTCGTAAGTTTCCATCAGTGCGCTGAGCACGGCCTTCTTGTTATTCGTATCCGCCACGTGCCAGGTGGCGGCATCGAGGGCAGCCTGCACGCTCTTCTGCGACCCGACGATCACGAAGTTCACCATGTCGCCGAGATTCTTGAACTCGTCGTTCACCCGGCGTGGCAGTGCGTCGATGCCCTTGCGCAGCTCCGCCTCGAGGGGGGCATCAGACAGCTTAAGTACGGGTGCCGTGGCCACGGCCTCACCGGACCCGCCCGAAACGGCGTTGCTCGCGCCATTCGCGTTGGCCGCCGACTTGCCCATGCCAAACTGCCCTTGCATGAAAATATCAGCGGCCGAACCCAGTTGCGATTTCAGTTGCTCGCCTCGAGTTTGGGACCCGGCCGCAGCTGATGAGGCCGTCGACGAAGCAGCAGCCGTGGAACCGGCCGCAACTCGATGGACGGTGACGGTGAAAGCTCCCGCACAGGGCGGTGTCCCCGAAGCGTTGACGCCGAGATAAAGATGCGAGGGTTCCTCAATTTGCAGCTCCGTGCCGCTCCCAACCAGAATGGGAGCTGCGCCCTGGGCATGAAGCCGGGCGATCAACGCTCCTGCGGGCGCCGAAGCCAATGGCAGGCCGGAGGTCTGGGCGGCAGTGCTGTCACCCCGCGGATCACAACCCGAAGATGCAGCGCTGCTGGCCGAAATCTGCAATGTGTCTCCACTCTGCAAGTCCAAAACCGTGTTTGTCCAAGGCTGCGCGGTTGAGATCGTGTATGTAGAATCCTGGACTCCCGAGGCGGTTTGGGACCAAGCCACAGCGGCCGCAAGCCAGATAATGACTAACCAAACGAATATTTGCTGTCGGACCATAAACCCTTCTCCAGAAAGCACCTACAGCAACTCACCACTATCCTAATCCCGGAAGCCACAAGAGCGCGACAGGGGCGCAACTTGTTGGAACCGAGGGTGAGGATCGGACATTGTGGCCGGACCGTGGTGGGTCGGGTCCCAAATTGAGCCCAGCCCCGATCTGGGATTCCTCCCAACCTCATTGATTACCAACCGTCGCGTAAACCGACGCAGCGACTGAATCCGTCCGATGTGAACAGAGTAGCCAGGATTCCCGTGTCAACCGCGACCCAACTCGGACCTTCCATTTTGCGCGTCCTGCTGGTGGGCAGCCAGGAGGAGGATTTCTTTCTTATTCGGGAAATCCTCGAGCGGAATCGGAGCGCCTTGCCAGCGGAATTGGACCATGCTAACTCGCTGGAAGAAGCCAAGACGATGTTGCAAAGCGGGGACTATGGGCTGGTCTTGTTTGAACATGAGACCGGAGACGCCGCCGCCACCAAGCTGCTCTCCGAATTCCTGCATGCAAGGGGCGCCATCCCTTTCATCCTGCTGACCGAGCACGCCGACGAGAAGGCGGTGGCTGAAATCATCGGAGCCGGCGCCTGGGACTGCATGGAAAGATCGCAGCTTGATGGAGCCAACCTGGTGCGGACGATCCGTTGCGCGCTTAGTTTGCACGCGACGCAGCAGCAGCGGCAGTTGTCCGAACAATCCGTGCGCAAACTCTCCTGCGCCGTCGAGCAGTCGGCCGATACGATCTTTGTCACCAACCGCGAAGGCCTCATCGAATATGTGAACCCGGCTTTCGAAGCGCTGACCGGCTACTCCCAACAGGACGTCGCGGGCAGGACGCCGTCCATCTTGAAGTCTGGCCAGCAAGCCCCGGCGCTCTACCATGAACTGTGGGAAACCATTCTTGCGGGCGGCGTCTACCGCGGCGTCCTGGTCAATCGCAGGAAGAATGGGGATCTGTACTATGTCGACGAGAGTATTAGTCCGATACGGGACGCTGCCGGAAGCATCACGCACTTTGTCTCCAACGGCCGCGATCTTACGGAACGTTTGCATATCGAAGCGCAGTTGCTGCAGTCGCAGAAAATGGACGCGATCGGGCGGTTGGCGGGCGGCGTGGCCCATGACTTCAATAACCTGCTCACCATCATCACCAGCTACTCCGAACTCGCGCTCGACTCCGTAGTTCCCGGAAGCCCGACGCGGACGCGAATCCACGAAATCCTTTCGGCCGCCCGTCGCGCTGCAGAACTGACACGGCAGTTGCTCGCTTTCAGCCGCAAACAACCGCAGGCTCTGCGCGTGGCAGAACTGAACCCTGTGGTCAGCAGCATCGTCAAAACCCTTCATCATCTCATCGGAGAAGATATCGAACTGGCCTTCGTCCCCGGCGAGGGGTTGGGCAAGGTTCGTCTGGATCCCGTGCAGATCGAACAGATTCTCATGAACCTGGCGGCTAACTCGCGCGACGCCATGCCCAAGGGAGGGCGGTGTGTAGTTGAAACTTCCAACGTGCAACTGGACGAGCAATACGCTGACCGCAAGCAGGCCATGATTCCTATAGGACGCTATGCAGTGCTGACTGTGACTGACACGGGCTCAGGTATTCCCGCGGATCATCTGGCGCACGTTTTCGAACCCTTCTACACTACGAAATCCGCCGGCAAAGGCACTGGACTGGGCTTGGCCACGGTGTACGGGATCGTCAAGCAGAACAATGGATTCGTCTGGGTCTACAGCGAGCCCGGATTGGGCACGACTTTCAAGATCTACCTCCCCTGTGTGCCGGATCAGCCAACTACGGTAGAAATTCCGGACAGGGGCGCAGACACTGTGCTTCGCGGAACGGAAACCATCCTGCTGGTCGAGGATGAGGATGCGCTACGGCGGGCGGCCGCCGAGTTCCTCCAGTTGCGCGGATACACCGTTCTGGAAGCCAGAGACGGGCTGGATGCGCTCTCTGTCACCAAGAACCATGAATCGGCCATCGACCTGGCCGTCACCGATGTCGTCATGCCTCGCATGAGTGGAGGCGAATTGGCGAAGGAACTGCTAACCCTGCGTCCGGAGACGAGGGTGCTATTTCTCTCGGGCTATGCCGGCCAAACCGTGCTGGACCACGAGGTGGTCAATGTCGAAAGCAATTTCCTTCAGAAGCCGTTCACTCTGACACAACTGGCCAGCAAAGTGCGGATGGTCCTCGATCATAGCCGCAATGCCGTTCCCCTGGCGGCACACGCCAGCGACTACAACTTCGATCGCCTGGGATCAGGGGTTGGCAGTCCTGACTTACGGTAGTCGCCGTATTGTGCCCCCAGTGCCCCATCCCGCATAAGGTAGATAGCGCGTCGGCGCTCATTCTTGCAGGTCGTAGTGCCAGCCTTTGACCGCTCACAGCCGCTGGTTCCGACTGATTGAACGTTTGAAAGCTGGAGGAAGAGTGTGTCCGTCAATTCGCTTCGTCGCAGTCGTCGCCTTTGGCAACTCTTGAGAACATTTCAGTTCGTCACTTTGCTGGGCGGGATGTTTGTTCTAGCAGGTTGTGGCACCGGTAGTAAATCGACGTCAACGACTCCGGCGCCCCAGCAGCCAAACTATCCTTCGACTCCTCCGGTGCCGATCACATGGAGTCCCTCGACCAGTCCGCTGCCGGCGCCTCCCGCGCAGGTTCCGCCGCCTCCCGGTTCTAACGACTTCCCGCTTTCGATTTCGAATCCAACCGACGGCGACACGGTGACCTCGCCCACCACCGTGGTTGCCTCAGCCACTCCGAAGAATCCCATCTTTTTCATGCGAGTGTACGTTGATCAACTCTCGGTCTATTTCACTTTCAACAATTCGGTTAACGCACAGATCTGGATGCCTCCCGGTCAACACACGCTGGAGGTAATGGCGGAAGACAATCAGGGATATATTTCCGCGACCATCCTGAACATTACTGTCTCTTCTCAGTCGCAGGCCACCATATCGGGCATACAGGCGATGCCGGGCTGGCAGTCGTGTTCTGCATTCTTTCCCGCCGGTTCCGGGCGGGCGGGCCAACTCTGCGCGGCGGGCATGGGAACGGCAACTTCTTCCATGACGGAAAATCAGTCGAGCCCGGCCATGGATGGCAACTCGGCTGAGTTCTCCATGGGCGGCCCAACGTCGAGCTGCTCGGGGTATTGCAACATGCTGTACTTCAATCCCGTCGGCGGCGGAAATAGTGTGAGCCAATTCACTTACGATCTGTACTTCTACATCGACAATGCCGACGCCCCGCAAGCGCTGGAGTTCGACATTAATCAGACCTTTGGCGGGAACCGTTGGGTATGGGGATCGGAATGTAGCTTCGACGGCTCGGGCAAGTGGGACATCTGGGACGACGTAAATGGCTGGACGCCCACAACCATCGACTGTGCGCGCTTTCCGTCGAACACATGGACCCATCTGGTTTGGAATGTCGAGCGGGTGGGAAGCCAGGTCCATTACATCAGTCTCACCGTGGGCGGCCAGACTTACAACGTCGATACCTATTTTGACAACCAACCGGACTGGACGCTGGAGGAGATTGATGTCGCATTTCAAATGGATGGGAATTACGCGGAGCAGCCCTACAACGTGTGGCTGGACGAAGTGAACCTGACGGCAAACTGAGTTCGCGGCAGGGAAACTACGAAAAGGATCTGGGTATAAGGATTTTGCAGCAATGATAGCAGGCTGGCAGGCTGAGAGATTCTTTTCTCAACGGCGTCCTCGCGTTCCGAACGCGGGTAGGCGCGGCGTTCCTTGTTGGCTGCGGGCCTTGGCTGTGGCCGCACTTGCCGGACTACTCGCGCTCCTCGGCAGCTGCCAGGGGCTACCGGCGAACGTTGCGAATTGTCCCATTACGCCGACGCCACCCGCCAATACCTCCCTAGTTCCTCCGGCGACGGAGCCGCCGCCACAGCCTCTTTGCGGATTCCCACTGACAACTTCCAGTCCCGGCAACGGGGCAAGCCTCAGTTCCCCGGCAACGATTGTCGCCGCAGCAACCCCTCCCGATCAGATTTACACCATGCGCCTTTATGTAGACGGGCAAGCCGTGCTCTACTCGTTCACGCCCAACATCAACCAATATATTTGGATGCCCAACGGACCGCACACCGTGGAAGTGGTGGCCGAGGATGTAGCGGGCTACATCGCAACTTCGAGCATGCAGGTCAACGTGACTACGCAGGAGCCGGGAGTTCCTAATATCCAAAACCTGCCCGATTGGCAGTCGTGTTCCGCGGTGCTGGCTTCGGGCTCGACCTGTGCGGCCGGACACGGAGTAGCCGTATCGTCGTTTGAGCAGGACCAGTCGTCGCCTTCGCTGGACGGATCTGCCGGACGCTTTTCTTTGGGCGGCACGAACGGGTATTCCAACGAGCTTTACTGGAACCCGGTGGGAGGTGGCAACAGCGTCAGCCACTTCACTTACGATCTGTGGTTCTACATCGATGACGGGAGCGCGCCTCAGTCGCTGGAGTTCGACGTGAATCAGGCGTTCGGTGGCACACGCTGGACGTTTGGCACGCAATGCGACTTCAACGACACGCACAAATGGAATATTTGGGATCCCTTGAATGGGGTGTGGCGCCCGATCGACGTGGCTTGCACTCACTTCCCTTCGCAGACCTGGATTCATCTGGTGTGGAATTTCGAGCGCGTAGGGAACCAGGTGCACTACATCAGCCTGACTGTCGCCGACAACAGTTACACGGTGGACACATATTACACGGCGCAGCCCAACTGGTATCAGGAAGAAATCGATATCGCGTTTCAGATGGACGGAAACTATAAACAGCAACCCTACAACGTATGGCTCGACGAAGTTGAACTAAATGCGTACTGAAGGCGGGCGCAGGACTCGATGCTAGCGCACGATGCGTGTAAGCTTGCCATCTTTCAATCTGAAACGGTCTCCGCGCCAAGTCACGGTGTGACCGACAAGGCTTGCAACCCAGACTGCGACCGCCAGTAAATCCCGGAGCGGAATCATCCAGAGATCCTTGAGTACCCTGCGATCCTGCAGAACGCTCCCGCCCACAACCATGGCAACGGCAAGACGAAGCGATAGCACGACTGCGAGTGCGCCCCATGCCCAGAATGCGGCGCCACTTGCCACCAGCGCCAGCAACGCCCAGAGGACTCCAAACGTGAAGACCAGGCCGAAGTAACCACCCTTGCGCGCGTCGCGAACTCCGCGGGCCCAGCGGAGCTGATGCGCGAAGAAGCCCTGTAACCGATATGGCGGCAGGAATGTCTCAACCACAACCTCTGACAGCTTCACCGTCAGGCCGAGAACAGCGATGCGTTTCCCCAACTCGTAGTCATCGGCCAGGTAGTCGACAAATGCAGTGAAGCCGCCAATCTTCTCCAGCTCGGCGCGGCGGAAAGCCAGGGTGGAACCCAGTCCAAAACGAATGCCGCCCTCAAGCTGGCGCGCCGCCAAAACACTGGCGCAGAAGTCCGTGCTGATGCCTAAAACCTCAAAGCGCGATCCCAGCGTGGCGCCCGGTACTCCGCGGTAGAGGCAGGTAACCATTCCCACTCGAGAATCTGCCAAGGGCGCAGTCACGCGGCGCAGGTAGTCGGGCTGCACACGAATGTCGCTGTCGTTGACGATCAGGTGGTCATAGCGCGCTTCGTTCAGCATCTGCGCCAGGTTACTGACTTTTACATTCGCGCCCAGAATTTTCGGGCTGACCACCAGCTGAATTCTGCGCTCCGGAAATTCACGCTGCAGCGCCTTCACACTCTCGATCGCAGGATCGTTGGCATCGTTCACACCGAAGATGATTTCGTATTCCGGATAGTCCTGCAGGCAGTGGCTGCGGAAGCTCTCGTAGATCTCGGGATCGGTTCCTTTGAGGGGTTTGAGAATCGAGATGGGCGGTAAGTCTTGCGCGAGGCCGTTACTCTCCGTGTCTCGCTCACGCAGAAATGCCGCTGCACTCCAGAGACACAGGAGGTAATACAGTGAGCTGCAAACGGCGCCGAGGACGGCAACGATCTCAACAATTCTGAGGATGGAATGCATCATGCGCGAGCGCAGGCCAGACTACTCGTAACGCAACGCCTCAATCGGATCCAGGTTCGCGGCCTTCCACGCGGGATAGATGCCGAAGACGAGCCCAGTTCCCGCGGCCGAGGTGAAGCCGAAGACCGTCCAGAACATCGACATGTGGGCGGGCAGCGAGGGCCAGAGCGCGGGAATCACTCCGACAATGATCCCGCCCAGGAAAATGCCAATCACGCCGCCCAGCGCCGTGAGAATGATCGCCTCCAAAGTGAATTGCAAAAGAATGTCGCGTTTGCGCGCGCCAATGGCTTTGCGAATGCCAATTTCGCGCGTCCTCTCGGTGACACTCACCAGCATGATGTTCATCACGCCCACGCCGCCGACAATCAGCCCTACGCTGGAAATCGCGAACATGCCGATAAACAACATGCCGGTGAGCTGATTCCAAACGTCCGAGATCGAATCGGAGGTGAATACCGCGAAGTTATCGGGCTTGTCGGGCGGAACTCTTCGCCGCCGCCGCAATAACTCCCGAACCTCGTCAATCGCTTTCGGCATGTCGTCGTGAGAGGTCGCTTTCACGCTGATCCAATGCTGCTTCAACTCGGGATGCAATTTCCGGAGCGTGCTCAGCGGAAAGATTACTTTGTTGTCTTCCGGATTCTTGCCACCGCCAAAAACCGATTTGACCTGCTTGGCCACTCCAATCACCGTAAAAAGCTGCCCCTCCACGTTGACTTCTTTCCCCAGAGGACTCTCATTGCCAAACAACTCCTCGGCGGTATCCGAGCCCAGCATCACAACCGAGGACCGATGTTCTTCATCGATTTCCTCGAACCATCGGCCGGATGCAATCTGCAGGTCGAATACTTCTTTTGCTGAAGCTTGATCACCCTCGAGGATCGTGTTCTTCACTTTCTTGTCGCCGTATTTCACGGCGAACGTGCCCACTCCCAGTTCCGGCCGGAAATACCGCACCCCGGCGTTGACCGCCTTCACGTGCGGCAAGTCCCGCATGGCAACGGCGTCGTCATAGGTCAGCTCTTTGCGGGTGCGCATCTCCTCGGTGGGACGCCCAAAAGTAAAAGGCTCGATGTGAAATGCAAAAATCACATCGGAGCCGATGCTGGCGACCACATCGCGGACGTTGTCGTCCAGGCCGCGGCCGATGGAGGAAACGCCAATGACCATGGCGACGCCGATCACGATTCCCAGCACGGTCAGCGACGAGCGCATCTTGTTGCTGCGGATGGTGTCGGTCGCCATCTGCACGATCTCGCCGAATTCGTCTTTGTGAATCATGAGGAATTGAGTAATCGGGTGATCGGGTCATCTGGTGATTTTACGATCTAAAATACGCCCGCGTTCGAATAGGAATCAGATTTTCAATCGCAAAATCACCAGATCACCAGATCACCAGATTCTTCTAGGTTTCGAACCGTAACGCCACAATCGGATCGAGCTTCGCCGCTTTGCGTGCGGGATAAACTCCGAAGAACACTCCCACGCTGGCCGAGACAATCAATCCCGCGGCAACGGCCCACAACTTGATGGCCGAGGGCATTCCGATCAGCAAAGTAACCGTCAGCGCGATGAACACGCCCAGCAAAACCCCCAAAGTTCCGCCCGCGAGCGCCAGAGTCACGGATTCGATCAGAAACTGCAGCAGCACATCCTCGCGCCGAGCCCCGAGCGCCTTGCGAATGCCAATCTCCCGCGTACGCTCGGTTACCGAGACCAGCATTATGTTCATGATCACAATGCCGCCCACCACCAGCGAGATGCAGGCAATGCCGATGGTGGCGATGAAGAATGTCTGGCTGAATCCGGTCCAGATTCCCAGCAAGCTGGCGTTGGTCTCGATGTCAAAACTATCGTCGCCGCCCAGCTGGTCGTGGCGCTTGGCCCGCAGGGCGGCACGCGCTTCTCCAATGGCCTCATCGAGGGCAACGCCTCCGCTGGCGGCCTTCCCCGAGATCCGGATGCTACTGTTGTGCGCCCCATATTGCTTCAGGCCGGCAGTGATGGGAATCATGACAAAATTGTCGGCGCTCTGTCCCAGCGTCGTACCTTTTTTCTTCGCCACTCCGATCACCTGGTAGGTCCAGCCGTCGAGGCGGATTTCCTTGCCCAGCGGGTCCGTGCCCGCCATCAGGTGTTCCACAATGTCGTTGCCGACCACGATCACCGGAGAACGGTTGCTTACGTCGGTCTCGTTGAGCATACGTCCGGCGCTTAGATCGGTGTCGAGGATTGTAGCCACCGAAGGAGTAATCCCCCGCACGATCGTGTCACTGATCGACTGCTCGCCATACTTCACGTGGCCGCTTTCGTTGCGCATCATCGCTCCCACCAGCTCGCAATGCCGGCAAGCCTCCGCCACCGCCTGGTAGTCTTCCATGGTCAGGTCTTTGCGCTTCTCGCCTTCCAGGTAGTGGTCGACGTTGGTTACGGCGGGAGATACCTTGAAGATGAAGAAAACGTCCGCGCCCAGGTTGAATATCTTCTGCGCCACGTAGTCGTTGATGCCGGAGACGAAGGTGACCACGGCGATCACGGCTGCGACCCCGATGACCACGCCGAGCAGCGTCAGCACGGAGCGCAGCTTGTTCACCCAAAGGGATTGCAGCGCGATTCGAATGGCTTCGGCGATGTTCAAGAACAGACCTCGGACTTTGGACCTCAGACCTCAAGCGCGAGTGCGCCAGATCAGTCTATCAGCGAATCTACCGTCACCACAGGAGGGAGCCGAGGTCTGAGGTCCGAGGTCTGGCGTCAGTTTTTCGCATATAATGAATGGGTTGGCAGCTGGACCGGACGGTCGCTTTCTGCGTCTTCGGACGCGGGGAGAGGAAAGTCCGAACTCCGCAGAGCAGTGTGCCGGATAACGTCCGGGAGGCCGGGTTCAAGCCCGTCCGACGGAAAGTGCCACAGAAAACATACCGCCCGCGTCTTCACGGACCAGGGTAAGGGTGAAAAGGTGCGGTAAGAGCGCACCGCCGCGGCAGCAATGCAGCGGGCAGGGCAAACCACACACGGAGCAAGACCAAATAGGAAGGGAGCCGGGACTTGGTTTTCGAATCAAGTTTCGGCACGTGCCGGCTCGGCGTGTAAAACCTTCGGGTAGGTCGCTAGAGCCCCGCAGCGATGCGTGGCCCAGAGGAATGACCGTCCCGCTGGAGCAATCCGGCGGACAGAATTCGGCTTACAGGTCCGGCTGCCGCAAGTTTTTTTCAATTCACGTTCAGGAGCACGCCCTATGTCAGCACCCAGCCGCCGCCCGGAGATTCGCCGGCGCCGCGCCCGTCAACACAAGATCACCACCCTCCGCAAGCGTCTCGCCTCGGCCAAGACCGATGCCGACCGCGACCGCGTCACCGCCAAGTTGCACAAGCTCGCCATCGCTTCGCCCGGCCAGCCTCTGCTGAAGTAGATCCCGCTTACGTTCGTTCTCATGCGAGGGTTGGGAGCCCGCCGGATTCACGCCACCCCTGCCCTGGTCTTGCTGCCCGTGGACGCAGGCCGGCCGGAGGATTCCACGTTTCCTTTCGGCCGCTGAACCTCGCGATAAACCTCCATAATCCGGCGCACCGATTTTTCCCAGGAAAACTTGGCCGCCTGGCGGTAGCTGCGTTCTTTCATCTTGTCGCGCAACGGCTGGTCCATTAGGACCCGGTGCAACGCCCGCATGATCTCGAAAACATTCTCCGGGTGGACCAGCACCGCGGCATTCCCCACCACCTCAGGCAGCGACGTCACGTTGGAGGTCACAACCGGTGTGCCGTGTGCCATCGCTTCCAGGGGCGGCAGGCCAAAACCTTCATACAACGACGGGAACACAAAGATCTTGGCTGCGTCGTAAAAAGTGCGCAGCACCTCGACCGGCACAAATCCCAGGAAACGCACGTCGTTCTGCACCCCGCTGCGGATCACGGTTCGCCGCAGGTCAGGATTGCCGGAAAGGTCGTCTCCAATAATGATCAGCTTCAAATCAGGAAATGCCTGGTCTTTTTCCAGTTCGGTTTTCAGCGCGGAGAAGGCTTCGATCATCCGCCCCACGTTCTTGTGGGGACTGATTCGTCCGGCATAAAGCAGGAAGGGATAGGTGACCTGGTAGCGCTCGGCAATCAGCTGGCGATCGGCCGCGCTGGCGTGGCCGTGCAGCAGCCGCTCGTCAATCGCGTTGTAGACCACCTCGATGCGCCCCGCGGGAATGCCGAAGAGCTTCTCCATTTCGGTCTTGGTGAAGTTCGAGACCGCGAAAATGCGCTCCGCCCCCCGCAAAACCCGCTTGGTCAACTGGAAGTGCAGGGACCTCCAAAACCCGGTCTGCTCGCGCGCCCGCGAGAGATGTTCCAGGATGTCGTGCACCGTCATCACGTAGGGGCAAGGCAGGGCGCGCGGAACGGAGAACAGATTCGGGATGTGCACCAGATCGCATTCCAGCCGCTGCACAATCGTGCGGAACTCCCAGAAGCTTTTCAGGGAGCGCTCAGGCTCGGCCAGAGGCACCGAGTGGAAGTTCGGCGGCAGCGGGCCGATTTCCTTGACCTTGGTGGGAGAGCCGATCAGGAAGTAGGTGGTCTCGCGGTCCAGCCGTCCCAGAGTGCGCACGACATTGCGGATGTATGTACCGACGCCGAACTCGGTCATCCGCCGGATGTCGATGGCGATCTTCACTGGGGGCATTTAACCACAGAGCGGGGCAGGAGCACAGCAGAATACAGCAATATCGATGACCGGTCACTCGCCGGCTCGTTCCCTGACCAAGGCAGCAAGAGCAGCGCTGCTGGCCTCACGGAACTCAGTAGGAGCAGATCGCCGGATCAACGTGTCAAGGATATCTCCGACCGTCTCGGTACGTCGTGCATCAACTATCTCATCCCAGAGGGCGACTCGCACGACCCTCACGCCTATCAGCAAAGGCGAGAGATCCTTGACGAAGTCATAGAATGCTCGCTGCTTCCAGCGTGGTGACCCGTTCCCGGTGAGATCTCCTGGCCGCGACCCCTTTCCGAATTGGTCCTCGCAGCTCCCGTTCGACCACTTTCCGCCGTAGCTGCCATTCTTGAGGCACATGTCCTCGTGCTCTAAACAGTAGCGCTGATAGGCATCCAATGGAAAGCGAGGCAGGCGTGCAAGGCCCACAGATTTCAAAGTAACGCTGCGATATCGGTTGAAGTGAAGATACTCGTCGAGTTCGACGGCGACTCCGTCGAATTCAATATCCCAGTGGCGCAGATTGAGAGGAATCGACGGAAGGATGCCGCCGAGAGATTGATAGACGCGCTCGATTTCAGGCTTGAGGTCGGAGCCGGCGACATTGCCAGCTTTGGGGAACTTCAAGGTTTTATGTGAAACCTTGCCTTTGTAGCTGAGGAGTTGCTCGAACGCGCTTTGCATCTCACCCGGCATTACGCGCGCACTTCTGCCTGGGCTTTCGCCCGGCGCTCAGCATAAAGCGGAAAAGCCTCGCAAAGATCGAACACCTGCTTGCGGATTTTGGCCAGCAGAGCGGCATCGGTACGGTTGAGAAGCGCTTCGGCGATCCAGCGCCCGATCTGCCGCATCTCGGCCTCTTTCATTCCGCGCGTTGTCAGCGCCGGCGTCCCGATACGGATGCCGCTGGGCTTCAGCGGCGGGTTGACATCGAACGGAATGGCATTCTTGTTGACGGTGATTCCGGCCTCACCCAGCGCCTTTTCGGCCTCGCTGCCCAGCATGCCCTTGGAGAAGACGTCGACCAGCATGAGGTGCGTATCGGTCCCGCCGGAAATGATGCGGAAGCCCTCGGCGGCCAGCGTCTCGGCCAGCACTTTCGCATTGGCGACCACCTGCTTCGCGTAGTCGCGGAATTCGGGCTGCATCGCTTCCAGAAAGCAGATCGCCTTCGCGGCCATGATGTGCACCAGCGGCCCGCCCTGCATTCCCGGGAAGACTACTTTGTCGATCGCCGCCGCGAACTCCGCCTTGGAGAGAATCATGCCGGAGCGCGGTCCGCGCAGCGTCTTATGCGTTGTTGAAGTCACGATCTGCGCGTGCGGCACTGGCGAGGGATGAACTCCGCCCGCCACCAGTCCGGCAAAATGCGCCATGTCAACCAAGTACAGCGCGCCCACTTTGTCGGCAATCTGCCGCATCCGGGCGAAATCAATAATGCGTGGGTAGGCGCTGCCACCGCCGATGATCAGCTTGGGGCGTTCCTGTTCCGCCAGCTTTTCCAGCGAGTCATAGTCGATTGTCTCGGTCTCTTTGGTCACGCCGTAAGGGACGATCTTGTAGGTCTTGCCCGAGAAATTCAGGTGATGCCCGTGCGTGAGGTGACCGCCATGGGCCAGGTTCAATCCCAGGATGGTGTCACCCGGTTGCAGCACCGCGGCATAGGCCTCCATGTTCGCCTGCGATCCGGCGTGGGGCTGCACGTTGGCGTGCTCGGCGCCGAATAACTGCTTGGCGCGGTCGCGGGCCAGGTTCTCGACCACATCAGTGAACTCGCAGCCACCGTAGTAGCGCTTGCCGGGATATCCCTCGGCATACTTGTTGGTGAAGACAGAGCCCGCCGCTTCGAGCACGGCTTCGCTGACGAAGTTTTCCGAGGCAATCAGTTCCAGACCCTCGTGCTGGCGGCGGGTCTCGTTGTCGATGGCAGCGGCGATCTGCGGATCGGCTTCGCACAGTGGGCGGTACATCTTAGCTGCTGAATTCTTCATGTCGTTTTCCTAGAGCGTCTCGTAAATGTTGGGCCGGTGAAGTTCCATATATCGCTCGGGAGTCTTCACCGGGGTAAAACCAAACTCCGAATAAAGTCCGTGTGCATCTCGGGTCGTCAGGATCCAGCGCCGCAAATTCTGCAGCGCGGGATGCTGCACGATGCACTCCATCAGCCACTTGCCCAGCCCGCGGCCGCGGTGAGTTTCCAGCACGAAGACATCGCCGATATACGCGATCGTGGCGAAATCGCTGATTACCCTGGCAAAGCCAACTTGCGCACCCTGACCATCATAAACACCGAAGCACAGCGCATGCTCGATGGATCGAGACACTACTTCGCGAGGGACTCCCTTGGCCCAGTAGCAATTGGTCAGAAAGCCGTGAATAACGTCCAGACTCAGGCGCGCACGGTCGGTGCTGATCATGAATTCATCACGGCGGTACTCCATCACCGCTTCGGAATCCACCATGCGGCTAGTCGCCATGCCCACATTCTACCGCTTCATCCGCGACTGTAGCGACGCGGTCCCCGGCGGCTATCGCACTACCCCTCGAACGCCGTCCGCAGGAATGAAGCCAACTGCCAACCATCCATTAAGTTGTAGGGAGTCTCGCCCATCGTGTAGTGGCCACAAGGCAGCACCACGACTTTATGATCCAGCCCGTAGCGCTCGAATTCCGTCACAACATCGCGCGAAAGCTCAGGCAGAAACGTCAAATCGTACTTCGCATAGATGATGAGCGACTTCCGCGGCCAGCGCGAGAATTGCTTGAAATATGCCATCGGACTCACCGCGAGCCACGACTGCCGCAGCGTTTCCAGGTTGATCTGCGACTCGATGCCCTGCCGGATGTGGCGCGTCGACTGCCCATGCCACACCACATCGGCAACATAAGTAGAGGCATGATTGAAGGCCGCGACGCGAATGCGCGGATCATGCGCCGCCGCAATGAAGGCATAACACGAACCCAGACTCGTGCCCACGATACCCAGCTTGCTGTAGCCCTGCAGCTCCAGCCAGTCGAGGCAGCAACGGATATCCACCACGCCCTGGCGCACCGCATCGAGCGTGCGGCCGATGTTGGCGGAGACAGCATAGTCCGCGCGGCTGATCTCGGCGGGCATGCGGATGTCGTGATAAGGCATGCTGAGCCGCAACACCGCGATTCCCATCATGTTGAGCACTTTGCAGAGGCTGACGTAGGCGACAGCATCCGCATTCCAGTGCGGCAGTAGCACGATGGCTCGCCGCCCCCGCGCGGGAAACCAGCGCGCATTCACCAGATTGTTTTCCGGATACGGAGTTTTCACCGGCGCAGTGAAGCGCAGGAACTCCGCGAACGTTCCCTTCACCTTGGCTTCGAGCTTCAGGTCGGGGACCTCCCGCGTGGAGAAGACCTGTACTTCGCGCGTCTCCAGCCGGAAGTCGCTAGGCGGTGTGTAGGAATAAAACTCATCGCTGGCTGCGACGATGCGCCGGTTGAAATCGATAAGGAATTTCGCCGGGTCATTCGTAGCCTGTCCCGGCTGCCAGCCATTCCGGCAAGGCCAGTCTCGGGCGAACTCCAGACCCCACTCCAGCGGACGCACCACGCGGTTGTTGTCCACCGAAGTGAGCCGGTGCTCCCAATCGTACATCCATTGTGCGTAGCGCGAAGGCATGGTCAAAGTTCTAGTGTAGCAAGCGGGAAGGATTCACACGGCTGGGGATCATTCAACGGTTGCAATAAGCAGTTGGCAGTTAGCATTTAGCCGTTGAACGGCAATCCCGGATGGTGCAGAGTCAGAACTGCCTAGCTGCCATACCGTCGCGGCACGCGCTTGGAAATATTGCACAGAATTTCGTAGGGCGAGCTGTTCGCCAGCCGTGCATGTTCGAGCGCGTCGACGCTCAGACCGTCGTGGGCTCCGAGCAGGATCACCTCATCGCCAACGGCAATCCCCGGAATGCCGGTCACATCGACCAGGGTGAGATCCATCGAGATGCTGCCGATGATGGGTGCATAGTGATCGCGGACGATCACCCGGCCGCGATTGGAAAGCTGGCGGTTGTATCCGTCGGCGTATCCCACAGGCAGCACGGCAACGTGCGCCGGCGCCTTGGTCACGTAAGTCCCGCCGTAGCCTAGCGCCTGGTTGGCGGCGAAATCGCGCATGGAAAGAATGCGCGTCTTCCAAGTCAGCACGGGCTTCACCGCCAGCCGCAGCGTGCCGCCGCTCACCTCCCGGCCCGCGCGCTGGAACGGCAGATAATATCCGTAGAGCGCGACGCCGGGACGCACCATGTTGTGCCGTGTCTCGCGCCGTGAGATCAGAGCGCTGGTGTTGGCCATGTGAATCAGCCCCGGATCGAAGCCGGCCACCCGCACCATGCTCCGCGCCTCTTCGAAGCGGCGCTCCTGCTCCGCCACCGAAGGCGCATCCATAATTTCGGAGGAAGCCAAGTGGGTCGAGAGCCCCTCGAGAACAAGATGCGGAGCCGCGCTGAGAGCTTTGAGAACTGCCGGGAGTTCGTCCAGGGACACTCCCAGCCGGCCCATCCCCGTGTCTACCTTCAAATGCACGGCGTGCCGCACCGCGCCGGATGCCGCGGCATTCTCCAGAGAGTCGATGTGCCAGGGCTCCCACACCGTGGGAGTGAGTCGCAGGCGCACGATCTCGCTCTCTTCGCCGCGCCAGAAACCCGTCATCAACAGAATTCGCGACTCGATGCCCGCGTCACGCAGAGGAATCGCCTCATCGAGCGAAGTCACGCCCAGCCACTTCGCGCCTTCTTCCTGCAGAGCGCGAGAACATTCGACTGCCCCGTGGCCGTAGGCGTCCGCCTTCACCACGGCGCACACGGTCACGCCCACGCCCGTATGTTTCACGACGGTGCGAAAGTTTTGCCGCAAAGCGGTGAGCGAGACTTCCGCCCAGGTGGGGCGGGTCGCCACGCGGCTCAGAATTTCTGCGGTTGTCGCCACTGAAATCGATTATAGCGGGAGTGGCCCGCGCGCTCAGGTTACGCTTGGGCTACTCCCAGGACAGTTTCCAGTTTCTAGTTTCCAGTTCTTGTGCGCGGGACACTGGAAACTGGAAACCAGAAACTGGAAACGTGCTTTACATCAGTTCCCCGCGAGCGAGAAGTTCACCGTGATTTGCGTCTCCACTTCGACGGGCTCGTTGTTCAAGATGTAAGGCCGGTAGCGCCATTGGCGCACGGCATCAATCGCGGCCGGCGCCAGCATGGGATGGCCAGCCACGACTCTCAGATTCTCAATGATCCCCTCCTTGCTGATCACGGCCTGCAACACGACCTGCCCCTGAATACGCGCGCTTCGCGCCAGTGGCGGATAGACCGGCAGAACCTTGCGGACCAGGTCGCCCTCGCTCATGTGCGAGATGCGAACCTGGTGTACAACCGCTGGCGGCGGGGCTGGCATAAGCGGGAGTGTGCCGGGCCCCAATGCATAGGGCACTCCATCGGGACTGCCTGTTCCTGGCGATCCCGGAATGTAGGGACCAGACGGGCCACCTTGCTCAGGCGCATTATCGCCGGCGGCCGGCAAACCAATCGAAAATCTCATCGACGGTCTCAAGACGATGACCGGATGACTCGGTGTGGCCGGGTTTCCACTCGCATGCATTCCGATGGCGGGAGCCTCTCCCAGAGGCCGACCGATACTGACGGGCGTGGAGAGTTGGCGGAATAAAGGCAATCCTGCGGGCCGAAGCAGCGGCACGATCAGCAACACGCCGACCACCACGGCCTGCAGCCCGAACGACGTCAAAGTAGTCAAGCCGCGGCGCGAGCGCTCGTCCCATGACGAATTGAGCGTACTGGAAAACATGGTGTCCTCCTCAGTTGGAAAACGGTTATAGCTAAGGACACCGAAACTTCTTTCATGGACCAGCCCAAGCCAAGAAAAAAGGCCGCGCTGGAGCGCGGCCTGCGGGAACTTTCTAGACACACTTGATGTCGTCGAAAACTACTTGGGTGGTTCGGTTGGTTTGGGAGTCGTCGGCTTGGGGGCTGCAGGCTTGGGAGCTGCAGGCTTGGCCGCCGCTCCTCCAGCGCCAGCCGGGGCCGGAATGCCGGACTGCGCGTTGTAAGCCTCCACCACAGCTCGCGTGATGTCGGTTTGGGTTTCGTTAAACCACAAGATCGGGCTCTGCGGCCAGTTGTTGGACGTGTCCACAATCATGGCATAGCCGCCCTCCTGCGCATGCTTCACGATCACCGGCGCCATCTTCTGCAGAATGCGCTGGAAAATGTCCTTCTGCTGATTCTGCGCATCTTCCTGAGCGTCCTGCACCGCGCGATCGAAAGACTTCTTCTTGGTCTCGATCTGCTTGACGAGCGTAGCGCGGGCTTCCTCATTCAGCTTGTCTTGCTGGGTCTGCAGTTGCTTCTGCAAAGCCTCGAGTTCGTCGTTCTGAGACTTCAGCTCATTTTGCTTCGGCTCCAGCTTCTTGCGCAAAGCTTCAAAGTCGCGCTGGCCCTCGTTGGAGTTGACCACCGCCTGCTCAATGTTGATGGTCCCGACCTTGGTGCCGGGACCCGTTGCCATAGTGGTTGTGGAGGCCGCCGGAGTTGCGGGCGCACTGGCCGCACCTGCCGGAGCGGCGCCACCGGTTTGGGCCCATGCGGAAATCGTCGATATCACCGCAATGGCCAGGACAGACCGCAGAAACTTGCTTGTCATTGGATCGCTTAAACTCCTTGGAACAGTGTTCCGGTGAATCTGGTTCCGGTCAAGATGGTCCGGGAATGAACTGAGATTACCCTCTTCGGCAACGCTGGGCCGTTCTTATTGGGCCGAACTCACGAGGTCTTGGTCTTGTATCCAACGGCCGCCGTCAGACGTCTTTTCTCAGACAAGGCGCACTGAATTGCCAGCGTCACACGCCGGGGTTGCGGACGTGTCGTCCACCCCCGATCAATATTCTGCAATGGCGTGAATCAAGGTGATTATAGAGAGCCTACTCAATCTCCGTCAAACTTTCTGCTGCCCAACTGCCCCTAGAATGTCGTAGCCACCGTGAAGCGGAAGGTCTTGCGTGGCTCCCGAAGCAGGAAACTCTGCGCGTATGCATTCTTCGCCTGGTTGTAAGTATAGTAAGCAGCCCCCGGAACATTCGAGGGGAACATGCTGGGCGTGATCGGGATCGGCGGGACCGCAGGGTTATTCAAGCGAACCGGGTTGTAGGCCCAGTAGATACGGAAGGGCGCGTTGATCACCGGCAGAAACATCTGAAGTTCAAGTCCGGTGGACGCTCTTGGATGCCAGTTGGTCGAACCCAGCACCTGCAGATCCTGCGGCGGCCGCGGGGTCAACAGAAAGCCCGGCGCGCAGGTATTAGCCGTGGCGGTCTGAGTCATCGTGGGACACCCCACCAGCGTACCGATCACAGTCTGGTATTGCACCGGAGCAATCTCCAATTGCGACCGCCGAATGACCGGGTCGATGCCCGCGTCCAGGAATGGAGCGAGAGCCACGGGCCCATAGATCGTGATGCGGTACTCCAGGTTCGTCACCACGCTCAAATCGCCGCCGGGGAACGTGATCTGATCCACCGGAATAGGAACGGTCACAAAACCCGCGCGGGGATTCTGCGGGTCTTTGAGGATAGGCACCCCATCGGGATTGGTGAGGGTGATTTGCCCCACGCTAGGCAGGAACGCGACTGGAGACACCGAGCGAATATCAAAGCCGCGCAGGTCGTTCTCGCCGCCCATGTAAGAGCGCTGGAAGGGTGGTGCAACCAGACCGCCAAATCCACTGATGAAGGATCCCTGAACGTTGAAGCCTACCGCGTTGCGCCCTTTTTGTACGGGAATAAACCGTTTGTACTGAACGATCGGCCGCACCGACCGAATCGTTCCTCCCAGACCCGCAAGCTCCGCTCCCAAGGTCAACTGGTGGCCGTGATGAGGTGAGATCGCGCTGTCCAGCGTATTAAAGGAGAAGTTGGGGAAGATTTTGCTGGTGATAATGCCGTTCAACGCGATGGGCCCGGAAACACCACTGAAAGCGAGGAACTCGAACAGGTTCTTGGATGCCGTACTCAGGGCTAGCAGCGAGGAGCGGTCGAATGAATAGGTAATACCTATGCGGTTGAAGCGGTTCTTGTTGCGTAAGGGATAGCTTAACGAAAGCGTGAAGCCGGCGCTTGATTGCGTGTAGTTCTGTAAGTTCTGCAGCACCGCGTTAGGCAGGTTCACGTTCTGCCCGCTGAAGATAGAAAGTTGCCGGGCCTGGTCGTACTTGGTTTCCTGATCGTACACGTTGAAGCCAAATTGCAAGGGCCGGTCAAACATATACGGCTGGGTGAAGCCGAAGCGCACGCTGCGGGCCAGGTTCCCGATGCTGGCCTGGACGCTAAGCGTCTCGCCCAAACCAAGAAAATTGTTGGTCGAGTAGTTGATGCCGATGAAGGCGCCTTCCAGTCCGCTCACGCCTCCGTTGAGGCCGATGCTGTTCTTGCCCTTTTCATGGACCTTCAGAGTGAGGTCCACCAGGCCATTTTTTTCGTCCAGTTGACGAACCGTGGTGTTGGGATCGTCGGGCTTCAACTGGTCGAAGTATCCCAATTGGTTCAGGCGCAAGAGGCTCAACTCCCACAGCTTCGAGTTGTAGATGCTGCCCTCCTCCAGCGCAATCTCCCGCCGGATCACTTTGTCGCGGGTCGTGGTGTTGCCCTGGAATTCGATGCGGCGCACGTAGAACTGCTTGCCCTCGTCGACATCGATATCGAGAAAGATCAGCTTCTTTTCGTCGTCAAACCGGGTCTCTGGGATGGAAGTGAAGTTGATGTAGCCCAACTGACCATACGCCTTGCGCAGATTTTCCAGACCCTTGCCAATCTTCTCCTTGCTGAAGATTTCTCCGTCTTTGATGGCGAAGAGGGATCGCAACGCCTTCACGTTCTGCACCGCTTTGTTGTTCTTGAACGTGATCCCACCCAGCGTGTAGCGTTCGCCCTCCTCGATGGACATGGTGATATCGACCGCCTTGCCCGGGCCGCCTTGCAGCAGCGGGATATGGAGGCCGGTGTGGCCGGTGTCGTGAATCTGCGTCTTGGGCTCGCCTACAGTGTTCATTTTGAAATATCCGCGGTTCTGGTATTCATTGCGGACGCGTTCCGTGTCTTCGTCGAGCTTGGTGGCGTCGTAGGTCCTGGCGAAGATGTTCTCCAGGAAGATGGAGTGCGGGATTCCGATGGGGCGCAAGTTCTTCATGGCGTACCGCAGCACGCGCGTATTGATGTTCTTGTTGCCCTCGAACTTAATCTTGCCCACTTTGACCTTGGGCCCTTCTTTGATCACAAATGTGATCCCGACCGCAGCCGGTGGAATCTGCCGCACCTCTGTCCGGATAGTGGAGAACTGCCGGCCATGTTCCGCCAGCAAGCCCTTGATGGTCACCTCGGCTTTCTTGACTTTGGTTGGATCGTATTGATTTTCTACGGCCAGTCCGACCTTGGCTTCCTTAAAGCGATCCAGCACGTCGCTGGTGGAGACCGAACTCAGGCCAACATAGTTGATTTCGCGAATGGTCGGTTTTTCCTTGACCTGGACGATCAGCCGCCATCCCTTTGGAGTCTGCTCCCGAGAAAAGCGAATATCCTCGAAGTAGCCGGTGTTCCATAGCGAGTTGAAATCGCGTTCCAGCGCGGCAGGATCATAAATATCCCCGGCGTGGGTGAAAATGCGGGCCTTGACGGTCTCGGCGGGAATTCTGCGGTTTCCTTGAACGTCGATCTCAGAAATCACATCGGTCTGAGCCCAGCCCGACGATGCGGAAAGCAGTGCGAGAGCAAGGCCCAGGGCCCACCCGAACCCCTTCATCCTCAGGCAAAGCCGTGCAAATGAAGAAGATGGGGGATGAGCTGCGCCGGAAGAACCGCGGCTGCGCCCGGACACAGCAATGTCTCGATGAGAGCAAGAATGAATCGCTACGACCTCAGCCTCTGGGATGCAGGAAAACGATCATTATACGGTAGAAAAACCGAAAGCGTCCAAGCCGCCACTCTTGACGGTGACTTCATGGAAGGGACTTGGCGGACTCCACCTCAACCAAGACGGAATAAAACGTGGCGGAGTTGCCCAAGTCGGAAAGTTTTTCTGAGGTCAGCACGTTGATATTGCGCAATCCCGGGCCTAGCTTGGCCCAGTTCAGTCTCGCCGAAACCACCCCAGGCTGAACCGCGCCATCTACTCGGGCCTGCAAAAAAATTTCTCCTCGACGATTGTAGACCCGCACTGTCTCTCCATCGGCAATTCCGCGCGCCTGAGCATCGGCGGAGTGCATCTCCAGCAGATTCATCTCCTCCATGGTTTGCACCGAAGGCAGGTTTGAAAAACTGGAGTTCAGGAAGTTGTCGGCCTTGCGCGCCAGAAGTTCGAGGGGGAACGTTGTCTTGCCAGCTCCGTGACGCGATTCAGAAGGCGGTGTGAACTCAGCCACGGGATCAAGTCCCAGCGCTTTCATGGCTTCGCTGTACAGTTCGGCCTTGCCCGAGGGCGTGCGGAAGTTGCCTTGAGCGAACGGAAGAAACAGTTCTGACGTTCTTGACTGGCCACTGGCCACTGAACCCTGACCACTGAAGTTCAGCCGCACCTGCCCTTCGCGCCCCAACCGCTCCCGGTTGATGCCGCGCAACCACGGGTTCGTCGAATCCAGCGCACCGTCAATCATCTCGTCGACCGTCTCTCGGAAGCACGAGTCATCGAAGCCCATCCGTCCGGCCAGCGCGCGGAATACTTCCACATTCGCCCGGCACTCTCCCAGGGGATCGATCGCCTGCTCCGACATTTGGAGGTAGTAGTGGCCGTACGCAGCCTGCAGATCTTTGTGTTCGAAGAATGTGGTCGCCGGCAGCACAATGTCGGCATAGTCGGTCGTGTCGGTGAAGAACTGTTCGTGGACGACCGTGAACAAGTCCGGGCGCTCGAGCCCGCGGACTACTTCATTGTGATTGGGACAAACCGCCGCTGGATTTGAGTTGTAAACGAACAATGCCTTCAGCGGCGGGTCGCTCAGCGTGTTCAGCGCCTCACCCAGCTGAACCATATTCACCATGCGCGGGGGATGATCGAGTGCGACTGGATGAAGATCAGGCCGCCGAAGTGCGTCCTTGTTCAGGTCAAATGCACCGCTGGTCGAAAGATGGATTCCGCCGCCCACTTCTTTTAACGACCCGAGGATACAAGGCAACATGGCGATGGCGCGCGTGGCCATCCCACCGCCCTCCGATCGCTGCACTCCATAATTCAGCCGGATCACCGAAGGCCGCACCGTGGCATATTCGCGCGCCAGCTTGCGAATGTCGTCCGCCGTGATCCCCGTCCACTGGGCCACAAGCTCCGGCGGGTATGCTCTTACTTTCTCCCGCAGTCGGTCGAAACCCCAGGTGTATTTCGCGACATAGTCGGCATCGTGCAGGCCTTCGCCGATGATGACGTGCATCATGGCCAGCGCCAGCGCGCCATCGGTACCGGGATTGATCGGAAGATACCAGTCGGCGCACGCCGCCGTGCGCGTGCGGTAGGGATCGATGACCACCAGCTTCGCGCCTCTGCGCCGCGCTTCCACAATGAAAGGCCACAGGTGAACATTGTTGCCGTGAATGTTCGATGCCCAGGCGATGATGTAGCGGGAATGGATGAACTGCTCGGGCTCGGTGCCGAGCTTCACGCCCATGACGGACTCCAGCCCGGCCTCGCCCGCTGAGGAACAGATGGTGCGCTCGAGTTGAGAGGCGCCGAGGCGCTGGAAGAATCTGCGGTCCATGGAAGCGCCATTGAGCGCCCCCAGCGTTCCGCCATAGGAATACGGGAGAATCGCCTCGCTGCCAAACTCGGAGATGATGGAGCGAAATCGCGAGGCGATTTCGTCGAGCGCTTCGTCCCAGGTAATGCGCTGCCAGACTTGCTCTGCTTGTGTATGAACTGCCTGTGTGGGGACAGCCGCCCCCGGCTGTCCATGCGGAGCAAAGCTCCGCTGCGCCGCCACGGGACCCTTAGGAACAATCCGCCGCATGGGGTACAGCACCCGGTCCGGCGAATACACCCGATCCAGATACTTCGCCACCTTGGCGCACAAAAATCCACGCGTCACCGGATGCCCCGGATCTCCCTGAATCTTCGTGGCGCGCCCGTCCTCAACCGTAATCAGAACTCCGCAAGCATCGGGGCAATCGTGCGGACACGCGGCATGGACGACCTTCTTCATGGTCTTTCGATTATACGGGGCTTTCCGCAGAGCTGATTTCAGCGGTAGTGCTGTCAGCGGCTAACATTCCTGTAGACTCAGTTTTATAGGCGTGAGAGCGAAAACCCTGCAAATCGTTGCCATGGTGGCGTCTGCCGTGTTTGTTCCGATCGCTATCGGTGCAGGCAACTGGCTGAGCCGTTCTGAACTGGGCGGTATCTCCTTTCTCGTCGCACTTTACGCCTGTGCAGTTACTGCCGTTTCCAGCACAGTCGTGCGTTATCGAAGTGAGCAGCGTGGTTCTCTCGCGCAATGGCGTCGTGCACCTTATAGCGCCGGATTAGTCCTCTTACTCACGCTCTGTTTGTGTCCTCTCGGAACGTGGCCTATCGCGATGAGCGGGACCGATCTTCATCGCTTTGCAGTCCGGTGCTTATTCGGCGCAAATGTGGCAGCGGCGATCCTTGTTTGGTTGGGGAGCGGTTGGTCACGGGTCGGATTAACTATTGTGGCCTTCTGGATTTGCTTCTTGTGGATCTTCCCTTTTGCCCTGAGGCAATAGGGCAGTTAAGCCGCCGCGGGTGGCGGGCGGCCTTGGCAGCCGTCCGGCTTGCAGTTTGACTCGTGAAAAGCAGCCAGTGCCTACTTTATCTCCAGCACTTCTTTTTCTTTCGCCTTGCTCATCTCTTCCATCTTCTTGATCTCGTCGTCGGTGAGCTTCTGGATCTCGTCCAGCGAGCGCTTCTCGTCGTCCTCGGTGATCTTCTTGTCCTTCATCGCCTTGCGGATCGCATCGTTGCCGTCGCGGCGAATATTGCGCACGGCAGTGCGGTGCTCCTCGAGCACTTTGTGCAGGTGCTTCACCATCTCCTGGCGTCGTTCCGACGTGAGCGCCGGTACCGGCACGCGAATCAGCTTGCCGTCGTTCATCGGATTCAGGCCAAGTTCGGCGGAGCGAATCGCTTTTTCGATCGCACCCACCTGCGAAGGATCGAAGGGCTGCACCGTAATCATCTGCGGCTCGGGCGCGTGCACCTGCGCGATCTGGTTCAGCGGCATCTGCGAACCGTAATAGTCCACATTCACACTGTCGAGCATGTGTACATTGGCGCGTCCGGTGCGCGTGGCCGCCATCGCCTTGCGGAAATCTTCCACCGCCTTGTCCATGCGCGTCTTCAGTTGTACGTAAGTTTCTTTCAGGCCCGGAATCGCGGCCATTGTGGGTGGGGCCATATCAGTCAGCTCCGAGGATATTAAGAATCAAAACGCTGCATTATAAACCCACCAGAAAGTCGGCCACGGCTTCTCACGGATTTTCACGGATCAAGCCTCAAAAATCCGTGCGAATCGGTGCAAATCCGTGGCCAAGATCTTACGCGCCGACCCGCGAGCCGATCTGCTCTCCACTGACCACACGCCGAATATTCCCGTGCTGATTCAGGTTGAACACAATGATGGGCAGGTTATTGTCCTTGCACAAGCTGATGGCGGTGGAGTCCATTACCTTCAAACCCAGCTTGAGGACATCCATGTACGTGAGGGACGTGAACTTTTTGGCGTCCTTCACCTTCATGGGGTCGGCGTCGTAGATCCCATCGACTTTCGTGGCTTTCAGGATCGCGTCGGCCTTGATCTCCATGGCGCGGAGGGACGCTGCCGTGTCGGTCGAAAAATATGGATTCCCTGTGCCTCCCGCGAAGATGACGACGCGGCCCTTTTCCAGATGCCGGATGGCGCGGCGCCGGATGAACGGCTCGGCCACCTGGTTCATCTCAATCGCCGACTGCACACGAGTGTAGACTTTCTGCTTTTCCAGCGCGTCCTGCAGCGCCAGCGCGTTGATCACGGTGGCCAGCATGCCCATGTGATCGGCGGAAACGCGGTCCATGTCCCGAGCCTGATCGGCCACGCCGCGGAAGAAATTGCCGCCGCCGACCACGATTGCCAGCTGTACACCCAACTTGTGGACATCAGCCAGCTCGGCCGCCACTTCGTGGATGCGTGCCGTGTCGACACCGAACCCCTGATTGGCAGCCAGGGCTTCTCCAGAAAGCTTGAGCAGAACGCGTTTGAAGGCAGGGGTCGTCATCAGTTTCTAGTTTCCAGTTTCCGGTTTCCAGTTCTTGGCGTTGGCATCTGGAAACTGGAAACCAGAAACCGGAAACTGATTTACTTCACTGGAGCAGCGGCTGCGCCGCCGTCATCCGGTTTCTGAGTTGTGAATGCCACGGTCGCGCCTGCATCGCCCACTTTGAAGCGCGCAAAACGCCGCACGCTGATGTTTTCGCCCAGCTTGCCGATCTTGGCCGCGATCAGCTGCGAAATCGAAACGGTCTGGTCCTTGATGAAGGGCTGCTCCAGCAGGCAGACCTCCTCATAGAACTTCTCCATCTTGCCGGCGACCATCTTCTCGGCAATATGCTGCGGCTTGCCGGAAGCGACGGCCTGCGCCAGAAAGATATCCTTCTCGCGGGCAAAGTCTGCCGCGGTGACATCTTCCTTGCGAACGTACTTCGGGTCGCTGGCCGCGATGTGCATGGCGATATCGTGCACCAGTTCCTTGAAGTCGTCGGTGCGCGCCACGAAGTCGCTCTCGCAGTTCACTTCGACGAGCACGCCGATCTTGCCGCCGGCGTGGATGTAGCTGGTCACCGCGCCTTCGCTGGTCACGCGCGTCGCCTTCTTGGCCGCCACCGAAACGCCCTTCTTCCGCAAAATCACGACCGCCTGCTCCATGTCGCCCTTGGCTTCGGTCAGGGCCTGTTTGCAATCCATCATCGGTGCTCCGGTCTTTTCCCGGAGCGCTTTCACTTGTGCCGCCGAAATATTCTCCATAGTAGTGCTCATTTGTCGAGGGTCCTTATGAATTCTGGTTTCATGCTCAGTTTCAAGGTTTCACGAGTTTCAAGGTTTCGATGAAAAACATGCGGTGCGTCCGTAGCCACTTTGAAACCTTGAAACCTGTGAAACTTTGAAACCTTGCCTCTACAAACTTTGACCCGCGCCGGACGACCCGCGCGGGTCTGATGTCAAACGCCCGGTTTGTCCTGACTGGCCACTGATCCTGATCTCGAATCAACGACCACTGGCCACTGCTCTTAAACCGTCTGGCTCTCCACCTTCGGAACCACGTCGCCTTCTTCGTTCGCGACCGGCTTCTTGTGCGTCCCCGGACCCAGCACCTCTTCCATGCTGATGTTTTCGCCGATGTCCGCCAGATCAGAGGCTGCCGCGGCTTCCTGGGCTCGAATCTCGAGCGCGGCCGCGGCGGCTTCCGCCTGTTGCGTCTCGCGAGCCTGCGCCTGCTCCGTCGCAGCCGCCATATCGGCGACCTGCTTGTCGGTCATCAACTGCGCGCCTTCGGCAATCGACTCCGAAATCTTCGAAGTAAACAGCCGGATCGCGCGCAACGCGTCGTCGTTGCCCGGAATCACGTAATCTACTTCGCTGGGATCGCAGTTGGTATCCACTACCGCGACCACCGGAATGCCCAGTTTGCGCGCCTCGCGCACCGCGATCTGTTCCTTGTTCGAGTCGATCACGAACACCGCATCCGGCAACCGGCTCATGTTCTTAATGCCCGCCAAGTTGGCCTGCAGGTGCTTGCGCTCGCGTTCGAGCTTGATTACTTCTTTTTTCGGCAGCAGCTCGTAGCGGCCATCGGTGGCCATCTCGTCGAGCTCTTTCAGCCGCTTCACCGACTTCTGCACCGTCACCCAGTTGGTAAGCAGGCCGCCCAGCCAGCGCTGGTTGATGTAGAAGCCGCCGCACTTGGTGGCCTCTTCGGCAATGGCGTCCTGCGCCTGGCGCTTGGTTCCCACGAACAGCACAATCTTGCCTTCGGCCGCCAGTTCCTGGACGAATTTCGACGCTTCCTTGAACATCTTCAGCGTCTTCTGCAGATCGATGATGTAAATCCCGTTGCGCTCTCCGAAGATGTATTCCTTCATCTTGGGATTCCAGCGCTTGGTCTGATGCCCGAAGTGAACACCCGCTTCGAGCAACTCCTTCATGGTGATAGTAGCCAATGAACCTCCTTATTCAGTCTGCATCGGAAATCAGTTGCCAGTGGCCAGTTGCCAGTTTCCAGTAAAAACTACTTGGATCCTCACAACTGACAGTCGGCAATTTTTCCCGATTGCCATTCCCGTCCCCGCGCCGCGAGGCTCGGGAAGAATTGAACACCAAAAACAGCCGTCAGCTTTCAGCCCTCAGCTAAAAGCAAAACCCTTGTCAATCCGAGCGAAGCGAGGAATCTCGGTCTCGTCGGACTCCGCCCGCCGCAATTACCGCTTGCTGAACTGGAAGCGCTTTCTCGCGCCCTTCTGGCCGTACTTCTTGCGTTCCTTGCCGCGCGAGTCGCGCGTGACCAAACCCTCGGACTTCAGCTTGCCGCGCAACTCCGCGTTGAACTGCATTAACGCGCGCGCAATGCCGAGCTTCACTGCGTCGGCCTGACCGCGCACGCCGCCGCCCAGGACGCTGGCGACAATGTTGAACGCCGCTGCCGTATCTGTCGACGCCAACGGCGCCTTCGCGGCCGAACGCTGCGCCGGAGTCACAAAATATTCCTCAAACGCGCGCCCGTTCACCTTGAAGTCGCCGCTGCCCGGACGTAAATACACCCGCGCAATCGCCCGCTTCCGCCGTCCCGTTCCGTAGTACTGAACCAATTCAGCCATGTTTAGCTTCGAGCTGCGAGTTCTGAGCTCCGAGCAAACCCATCGGACCTCTTGTTGCCTCGGCTCTTAACCTTTCAAAGTATTAAACACTTGCTCGTAGCTCGTAGCTCAAAGCTCGTAGCTGCTGCTGTCCTACGCTCTTACTTCCAACTTCAAATCCTGCGGCTTCTGCGCCTCGTGCGGATGCTTGTCGCCCTTGTAAACGTTCAGCTTCGACAGCATATGCGCCGACAGCTTGTTCTTGGGCAACATGCGCCTCACCGCATCTTCAATGATCTTCTCCGGCTTGCGCGCCAAACGCTTGCGATAATCTTCGGTACGCAGACCGCCCGGATAGCCGGTGTAGTGGTGATACTGCTTCTGCTCCGACTTCATGCCGGTCGTTCTGATCTTCTCGGCGTTGACCACAATCACATGATCGCCGGTATCGAGAAAAGGCGTGTATTGCGGGTTCTCTTTGCCCATGAGGATGCGCGCGACCTGCGAAGCCAGACGTCCGAGCGTCTGCCCATCCGCATCCACGACGTACCACTTGCGCACAATTTCCCCCGCTTTGGGGAAATAGGTTGACATCGGAACTCTCCCAGAATGAAAAAAGCTGCGAAACGCGATTGAAAATAACAAAGAAGACCGCTCGGTGATTCTCCGGCGAGGACGCCAGACCATCAGGCGGGCAACCGCGAGACTTCCCAAAGTCTTTAAGATACCGGAGCCTACAGGGCATTGTCAACGCAGAGTTAACAACGGGCGCAGTTTGACCCGAACGGCGGTGCGCTTACAGGATATCCCTCGGCCCCCTGGTGAAAACACGCGCTTTCGGGATGACCCCGGAAAGGATAGAACAGCTAGATTCTCAAGACTGCACTACTACCTAATAACCCGACGCTAGCGTCCTTGAAAGTGTATTCCCAAGCTGACCTCAATCTGTTTTGGGTTCCCATCACACATCGCCGGAGTAAACGTCCACTGCTTCGCTGTAGCGAGGGCTTCATCATTCAGATCTGGGCGTTCCGAATTTTGGATTGATGCTTCGAACACTCTGCCGTCTGGCAGAACCGTAGCATGAACCACAACGTCTGCATCGCCTCCGTGATTTCCGGCCTTAGGCTGCGGCATCGAGATCCCAAACGGACCGCGAAAGGTCGTGCAGCGCTTTTGCACCTCGGCTCCGGGCGGAGCCGAGAGTACGTTTGCTTCCCCATCAGCCAGAACTCGCATAGACTGCGAGATTTCCATCTTCGGCACGCCACCAACGGAATAATAAATCTTACCCGGCATCAAAGCCCCGGCGAAGCCAAAGAAATCGCTGTTCTCTATCAACTCAGCGCCCAGCTTTACCTCAAGCAGTACGCCAGTTGATGCATCGACGCAGATTTCGTTATTTTGCGTCTGCTGTCCCTTTATGGTGTCGAACTCTATGCATCGCGCCTTATGGGTGTCGACGTCACGTTCATCGATGTTATGAATCACATCCCCGCCATCAAAGTGAACGAGCAGGATCGGTGTCAATCGCCGCATATTCACTAATTCTCCGGGCGTCACGTGCGGCGAACCGCTGACCGCGACCTGTTTTTGCGTCCATACGTTGAGCAGATGGTAATCCCCGAACACGTACTCCTCGCGCCGGCCTACGCCTTGAATGACCATCCGGCTGAAACTTCCTTCTTTCACACCCTTATCTTCGAAAGCACGGAAAGTGTCGACACGCTCCAGATTCGGCAGTTTCGCCGGGGAACTAACGAGGCTCGCCCGTTCCAGCAGACGAACGGCATCCTCTCGCACTTTGACGCCTTGAGATAATGCGACGTTGGAAACTGCGAAAACAACCAGGAGAGATGCCAGGGCCGATTTCATCTGTGCTACCTCCGGCAATGCATGGCGTTCATCCGACTTAGCGGATTGAGGGGAGTGATTATACCCGGGCATACTACACAAAAGAAGTCTCGCGTCACGGGGCGATCAGGAATCGAAGGGGAAAGAATCATAAGGAAGGAACCTAGGTTCACGAACCTCCTTACTTCGAAACCAAGCACTTAGCAGCTAGCAACCGCTCTACTCGTACGCCAGCGCCTCAATCGGATCTTTCCCCGCCGCCTTGAATGCCGGATACAGCGCACCCGCGATTGCCCCCAGCACGGCCACCAGCATAGCCCATCCGATCCAGTCCTTCGTGACCACGACCTGCACCAGCGGAAAGCGGTGCCGGATAGCCCAGCTCGCTGCCAGACTGGACAAGATGCCCAGCACGATGCCAGCCACAGCCAACAAACCCGTCTCCCGCAAAATCGCGCTCACAATGTAGAACTTCGACGCGCCCATTGCCTTCAAAATTCCGATCTCGCGGGTGCGCTCCATCACCGCCGCGTACATGGACTGGAAGATCACCAAAAAGCCAATGATCAGGCTCACCCCAATCACCACGCCGATGAATGGCCGAAAGCCCGGCAGTCGGCTGGGCGTCATCATGCTGAGATAATCCGGCGTCGACAGGACCGAATACTTCTCCATGCCGGGCTGACTCTTCACCGCGTTCACCACTTCTTCGGCATTGGCAGGATCGTCCAGCTTCACATAGAAAACCGAAGCCTTATCCTTCGCACCGATCAAATCCTGAAGTGCGGCGATGGGCAGGAACTTGCGCGCGCCCCGGCCGTTCTCCACAATCCCGGCTACGCGAAAGTTATGGTTCAGGACTTCCATGGTCCCGCCCACCTTCACGTGCTTCTGGCGCGCAATGTAGTCGTCCACCAGAATGTCATTTGCACTTTGGAACGGACCGCCCTCCACATATTGAAACGGTCCGCCCAGGGCTTCGAAAGTTGGGAGATCGATTCCGTCAATCACTTCGAGCGCGCCGGCCGTCGAGAGCTGCCAAATTACGGGGCTTACCACCTTGACGTGGGGCAGCCCACGCAGGATGTCGGCAACTTTGACGGGGACCGGCGCCCCGCTGATGCCGGCCAGAAACGACGACCCCGGCGGCTGCACAATGACATCCGCACCGATGCCCGCGGTCCGGTTCTTGGAGTCGTTCATGATGCCGTAGCACAGGCCCGCGATCAGCAGGATCAACGCCACTTCCAGCGCAATGGCCACGATGCTGATCAGCGACCGGATCGGCCGGTGCACCAGGTTGGCGACAACCATTTTGTTCATCATGGGTAGGTCTACGATAAGCCGCTAGCGCCTGTTTCGCGAATCTGACAATGGCGCCGAGGCACGCGAGGGCGGCTGGTCGAGATGCACGACTTCCGCTCCCGGTGGCTGCTCCAGCGCAAACTGATCGTCCCGCAGCGGCTTGTTGATTTCCAGCTTCAACATGTTGAGGGTGATGTCGTACTCCTCCTGGGGCCGGAAAATCTCGAGGCGCGAGGGGAAGCTGACGCCATCGCAATCCTTGTAATTGGCGTAGCGAGCATCGGTCGCCAGCTTGCCCTGCTCGTCGTAAATGTACTGCCGATGCGGCTGCAGGTCGGTGCGGCTGAAGACAATCTTGCGCGACAGTGCCCAACCCCGCTCACCCTTTCGAATCACCACCAGTTCGTAGTCTTCCTGCAGAACGCGATGCCCTTTGGAGTCATGCAGAATCTCGTAGCCATTTTCCAACACCGCAATCTCACGCTCAGGGTCGATCGGCCGGATCAGCAGGGCCTCATAGATATCTTGCGGTCGAATATTTTCCATGGGCTGGTCCGCGTTATACGTCTGCACTTGGTTGCGGCCCACCACAAAGCGGTTTTTCGGAGGAATCCACACTTTGAAGTCCTGCCCATTGCTCACCATGTCGAAGGCCGTGGTCCGCACGATGGGGAGCAGCCCGATCATATGCAGCATGGCCGGCTTGCGCGCCAGCACATAGCCGCGAATCTCCTTGTAGTCAGTGACATGGCCCTTCTTGACGCCGCCCGCGGACGTGTCAATGTCCACAGTCGCCTGCAGCGACCGGATCTTCTCTGCCTGCTGGTTGAGGCTGTCAATCAATCCCGATTGGGATGATTCCTGGAGCGGGGCTTTGGAGTACGTCTCCTCCACCGGCCGGGTGCGAAACAGACAGCCCGTCGTGGGCAGCACCGCGAGAAACAACGTCAGGGCCCAGAAGGGCGAGGTACGTCTCATGCAGGGATTAAGTCATCTCCAGAACATTTGAGTATACCGCGTTGGAAAGGGTGCACAAATCGGCAATGGTCTGACCATCGGACGCCGGAAACCGCAACCCGAAGCCCCGGCGTGGCCAAACCTGAGCCTGAATCTTACTAAAGTCAGCTACGCCCGCCTTCTTTCATCATCTAAACTGTCGCCATCGTGCGCAAGATTGTCTGGCTCATCCTGATAGCGGTGCTGGCGTGTGCGGGCTGGTTCGCCTGGGCAGTGCTTACTCCCGTTGAACCTCAAGGGAAAACCTTCGTGATGCTGCGCCCGGGATACTCCACTCGCCGCATCGCCGCCGAACTCAAGTCCGCCGGGGTGATTCGCAGCGAGCAAGCCTTCATCCTCTGGCATTACTTCCGCCGCCGCCGTTCGCTCAAAGCGGGAGAATACCTCTTCGAGAAGCCGGCGAACATTATCGACCTGCAGAAGCGTCTCCGGCGCGGCGACGTTTATTTCCACACTGTGGTGGTTCCGGAAGGTTTCACCATGTTCGACATCGCCCGAGCCGTCGAGGCTGCCGGACTCGGCCCCGCGGAAGATTTCTTGAAGATAGCGCAGTCGGATACCGCGCTCATCGCCGACCTTGCTCCCGGCGCGCCTTCGCTCGACGGCTACCTCTTTCCCGACACCTACCAATTCAGCCGCATGCAGACCATGCACGAGATAGGGGCAGCGATGGTCAAGCAGTTCCGGCAGGTCGCGCACCAGATTGGGTTGATTCAAGAGTCGACAGGCCAGCCTGATGCCAATCTCGAGCGGACGGTAATCATGGCCTCAATCGTCGAAAAAGAAACCGCACTCGCTGAAGAGCGGCCGTTAGTAGCCAGCGTCTACTACAACCGCCTGGCGAAAGGAATCGCGCTCGACGCCGATCCCAGCATCATCTATGCCGAACTGTTAGCCGGAACCTACTCGGGGGCCCTACATCACGACGACATGCGCTTCAACTCGCCCTACAACACCTACACACATGCTGGACTCCCTCCGGGCCCCATCGCCAATCCCGGCAAGAGCGCGCTGGAAGCGGCCATGCATCCGGCGCAGAGCGACTACTATTACTTCGTCGCCGACGCCGCGGGCCACCACCGCTTCGCCCGCAGCATGGAAGAACACAATAAGAATGTTGCGGCGTACCGGAGAGCTGTGCGGGGAAAGTAAGTGGGCGGCCATCGAATAATCCTTGGGAGAAATCCACCACGGAGGCACGGAGAAAACCGGCTAGCTGAAAATACAGAATGCCGAGACAGAACGCAGACGGAACGTCAGGCGTTTCTGTCCAGCAATCGAAGACAGATCGAGAATTTGCTTCTCCGTGTCTCCGTGCCTCCGTGGTGGATTCTCATTGGCTAGCCTGCCCCCGTCCTTTCCATCCATCCCTGCAGGATCAAAACGGCAGCCATCCTGTCCACTGCCTTGGCCCGCTTTTCGATCGACAATTCCGTCTCCCGCAGCAGGCGGTTGGCCTCCGCGGAAGTCAGCCGTTCGTCCCAGAGATGCACCGGCAGCCGGAAGCGCTTGCGTAGATCCTCGGCGAAGGCCTGCATCTTGTCCGATTGCGTTCCTTCCGCGCCGCTCATGCGCAGCGGCAGGCCGACCACGATCTCCCGCACCTCGTAGTCGCGAATTACCTTCTCCAGCGCCGCCAAGTCTTGGCGCTTGTTCCGGCGCTGAAGGGTCTCCAACCCTTGCGCCGTGATCCCCAGAGGGTCCGACACTGCGATGCCGATCCTTCTCGACCCCACATCTAGGCCCAGGACTCGCCCCGCCGGCCGGTCCGTTTTTCCCCCCTGCTCGCTCACGCCGCGATTATAAGCTGGTGGTTTCCTCACTCCGCCACTTGGGTATTGCTGAAGGGAACTGTGAGACTTTTGGCCCCTGTTACAGTTCACGGCACCACGCTATGATCGCCTGCGGCCACACAGATGAGGAAATCCATGCGTAGATTCGGGGCGGCTTTGCTGGCACTCGTAAGCCTCGCGATTTATGCGCGCAACGCGTGGGCGGGAGAGAAGGTGATTTACTCTTTCGCAGGAGCCAACGGACTGGGGCCCCGATCCGTTCTCATCCGCGATGCCCTCGGCAACTTCTACGGCACGACCTACGCCGGTGGTGCTTACAGCTATGGCACCGTCTTCGAGTTGACTCCTCTTCCGGGCGGTAGCTGGAAAGAGAATCTCCTATATAGCTTCACGGGCTTGAGCGATGGCTCGAGGCCATGCGCCGGACTAATCTTTGACTCTGCGGGCAATCTTTACGGAACGACCTTTTACGGAGGCGCTTACGGAGCTGGTACGGTCTTCGAGTTGACGCCCGCATCCGGTGGTTGGATCGAGACTGTGCTCTTCAGCTTCACCGGAGGGGACGACGGAGCTACTCCCCAAGCTAGCCTCGTTCTAGATGCTGCAGACAATCTGTACGGCACAACATCTGGCGGCGGCAAAGGCGGTTGTTCTCTTCTCTATAATGTATCTGGCTGTGGCACTGTGTTCGAGCTGAGCCCTAGTTTGAGCGGTGGCTGGATCGAGACTACGCTCTATGCTTTTTCAGGAGATAAGTACGGGGGACAACCTGTTGCAGGATTGGTCATGGACCCCGGCGGTAAACTCTATGGCACCGCTTACGATGGCGGGAGCATTAATATTTGCAACGGCGGATGCGGCACAGTCTTCCGGTTGTCACCGTCCGCGGGGGGTACCTGGCAGATGTCGTTACTGCTCAGCTTTAGTAGCACGAGCGGCGCCTACCCTTATGCCCCACTGATCGTCGATGCAGCGGGTAATCTTTATGGCACGACGACCGCTCGTGGGATACTCAATTTTGCGAAGTGTCAGAATGGTTGTGGCACAGTCTTCAAACTGTCGCCCAATTCCAGCCATCACTGGCATGCCAGCGCGCTACATAATTTCACGGGTGGAAGCGACGGCGGCGAACCCTACGCCGGATTGGTCTTCGACACTGCCGGGAACCTCTACGGGGCGACGTACGGCGGCGGCAATGGCGGCTGCTACCTAGGCTGTGGTGTCGTTTTCAAGCTGACGCCCACTTCCGGCGGCTGGAAGGAAAGCGTGCTCCACACGTTCGCGACATCGACTGACGGCGTGGGTCCCCTCGCCGGGGTCATTCTCGATGGACTGGGACATATTTACGGAACTACTTCAGGCGGGGGAAACAGTCTGTATGGTACAGTTTTCGAGGTAATCCAGTAGATCGGCCTGTTCCGTGAATCTAACTGTGGGTCAGGGGCAGACAATCTGTTCATACGTGCCCCATGACTTGATGACATCGCCAGGGGGGACAACACAGCGGCCTCCACTCGCGGTCTTACGTGTAACCCATCTAAGTACAGTGACTTACGCTCTATACCGCTCGTTAAGCATAGCGGAGCCTCGTCTCTAGAACTGCCCAGCCGCCGCGAAACCCCGCACCATTCCTTGCTTTTCGTCCCATTTCGGGATACTCTGTTTATAGTAGTAGCAACGTTTCTTCCCCACTAGACCCTAACCTTCCCGGGTACCTTTTTATGAGTGGTGCGGACCTGAACTTTCACATCGGCGACAAGGTCGTCTATCCCAACCACGGGGTGGGGATCATCGAACAAATCAGCAGCCGGTCCATCGGCGCCTCGGTGGAAAAGTTCTATCTCCTCAACATCAAGGCTAGCAGTCTCAAAGTGATGGTGCCCTGCAACAACGTGGGCAGCGTGGGTATCCGCCGCGTGGTGCGTAACGGCGAGGTGCAGAAGATTCTCGACTTTCTTGCCGTCACCGACGATCTCAGCACCGCCGACTGGAAAGACCGCTTCAAGGAGAATTCCGACCGCATGCGCACCGGTTCGCTGTTCGAGGTTGCCGGAGTCCTCAAAAGCCTGATCGCCCTTCACGCGGCCAAGCCCCTGTCTTTTCGCGAGAAGAAGATGTTGGAGCGCGCCCGCTACCTTTTGGTCAGCGAGTTGGCCATGTCGCGCAACTGCGAAGAGACCAAGATTGAGGAACTGCTCGGCCTGGCCCTGGCCAAATGCAACCTTCGCTTCCCGGAAGCCTCCGAATTCCAGGCCTGATCCTCCCCACCATCGACCCTTCGAGCCGATGTCCTGCTTCGCGTTCCGTTTTATCTTCGGAGTAATTACGCCTTTTTGACTAGTAAGCAGCGCTTAGCCCTGACAGGCGCTTTACAAACCAGCCGCAATTGGAATAGACTCCTCGCCCGAGTCGTACTTCCCCGAACAGCTGCGTCTCATCAGCCCCACGATCAACACAGGAGATCGCTTGCATATGCTCGCCCCCCTCCGCTTGTCCACCTGGCTCGCAGCCCAGATTGCGGCTGCGACGCTGCTGGTCCCCGCGCAGACCGCGGTCACCACGCACCACTACGACAACAACCGCACTGGATGGAATTTGCACGAGACCGTCCTGACTGCGGCTAACGTAAGTTCCAAGTCATTCGGGCTTCTGCAAACCGTGCCCTTGGACGCTCAGGTGGATGGACAGCCCCTGGTGGTGCCCGGTGTGGTTATCACCGCCGGCAACTATCAAGGCAACCACGACGTGGTCTATGTGGCAACCGAAGGCAACACCATTTTCGCCATCGACGCTGAGAGTGGCGCGGTGCTGCTGAAGCCGAATTTCGGTGCGCCAGTCAGCCCGCCTCCGGTCTGCGGGTCGAGTCCCGCCATCGGCATTCATTCGACGCCGGTGATCGATTTGAGTTCCAACACCATGTACGTACTGATCTACACCAACGACTCGACCGGCCCGGCCTACCGCATCCACGCGCTGGATCTCGGCAGCCTGACCGACAAAGTCCCCGCGCAGTTAGTCGCGGCCTCGCACACCTTGACCGATGGCAGCACGTTCACGTTCAACGCCATTTATCAGCGCCAGCGCCCGGCGCTACTGTTGGCCAACGGCACTGTCTATGCCGCGTTCGGCAGCTTCTGTGACGAGCAGGCCAATCTTTCGCGCGGCTGGCTGCTGGGCTGGAGTACCGGATCGCTGACTCCGCTTCCGCCGAACCAGTTGGTCGACTCGCAAGCCACATCCCCCGATAGCTACTTCCTCTCCTCCATCTGGATGTCCGGCGCGGGCCCGGCCGCCGATGATTCTGGCAACGTACTATTCGTCACCGGCAACTCCCAGTACTCAACCTATGACGGCATAACCAACATTCAGGAAAGCGTGGTGAAAGTTTCTTCGACGTTGAATGCTACCCTCGACTTGTTTACCCCAAGCGATCAGGACAGCCTTGATCTAGGCGACACCGACTTCGGCTCCGGAGGCGTGATGGTGCTTCCGGACCAGCCAGGCACCACGCCGCATATGGCCGTCGCGGCCGGCAAGGCCGGCGTCATGTTCCTGATGAATGAGGACACCCTCGGCGGTCACTCCACCAGGAACAGGGTTCTGGGCAGCTACTCCATTGGTCCTTGCTGGTGCGGTGAGTCGTACTTTGTAGATCCCAAAGACGGAGCGGCCCGAGTGGTAAGCAGTGGGGGCAAGAGCGTCAAGGTTTGGAAGCTGCACACTTCCCCCACGCCTTCGTTGTCCGTAGTGAGCAGTACAACTGCAATCCCTAGCGGACAGAATCCTGGGTTCTTCACCAGCGCATCGTCCAATGGCAACGCCAACCCGATTATATGGGCGCTCACCCGGCCCAGTTCTATGGCCAACCCTGCGATTTATCTGTATGCCTTCAATCCCGAAGCAAACGGCACAACTCTAAAGCAGATTTTCCGGGCCGCAGCCGGCGCCTGGCCCAACCCCAGCAACGACTCGAATCAGGTGCCCGTGGTCGCCAACGGTGAAGTATTCGTCGCCAGCAGCCAGCAGCTGCAGATCTTTGGGCTGCACGCAGCCGGGAAACCGAAGAAGTAAGGTCCTCGAAGCCTAAGGAGCCGAATCCGCTGGCCGGACTCAGTGGTCCCCAAAGCCTTGTTTCATTACGGCGTTCTCGCGGGAGAATATCGGATCGCTCCAGAGGAATGACTTAAAATCGACGCTTTCCCCACAGCCTGCACGCACAAAGCTTCGGTTTGCGGAGTTAGCGACAGTCGGCTGAGTGGAATCGAATGCACTCGGAGATTCAAATCGGCTGCGTCACTCCACTGAGAACCGTTCTGAACCAGCACCGCATAGTGATCAATCGTGGCCTCGTCTCCGGAGACAGTCCAGCTTAGTTTTTCCTCAGCCACCGCCGCCTGGACCTGCACGCAGTTATCAATTCCGGTTTCGATCTCGGTCCCTTCCTCATAGTCGTTCCAGGTCGGAATAATCAAAGCCGGAAGCTGATGCGAAGATGAATAGAAGCGCCCCGCCTCGGCAAGAGTAGCCAGCCAGGTCTTTCCACACTGCTGATCGATCACGCGGCCTTTTCCCCAACTCGCGTCAGCGTCATTAAATCCCTTATAAGCCGAGCCCATGGCGATTTTGTTGGATCCCTGCGCCTTTGTATAAAAGCGGTCGAGATACTGCATCGCCATGGGATCGCCTGGGCCGGCAGTCTCTGGGGCGATCCAGGCAAAGGCGCCGTCAGCGTCGGGATTGCTGAATGTTCCGGAGTTACGAAAGAAAAGAAGAGGATTCAGAGGAACCGAATGGCGAACGCGGCGCCAATCGATAGAGAGTTTCTCTACGCCAAAAAAGAAAAGCGCGGGCCGGCCATCAAAGCGAAGATAGCTGGGCGACGACAAGAAGTGCTCCGCAGCATAATTCAAGTCGGAGATGAGCTTCTGCGTCACGTCGCACCGGGCCTTTTCGCATTCGCGCAGGGCGCCCGCATCTTCGGAGATGGCGAACTCGAAGTTCTGCGACTCGGCTTCCTTCATCAGCAGAAGCGTGCTCTGGTTGTGGACGCCGGCGTCGGGCCCGTACCAGTCGACAATGGCTCCCTGAATGCCGCGGCTGGCCATGTCGGCGACCTGCCGCCTCACCTGGTCCTGGTCATCGGACCGGTAGCCAACGTCGCGGTGACGGTGGTCTCCGAACCAGGGCATGTACCGCGTATAAATCCGCGTCTGCGATCCCCGGTAAAGCAATGAGCGAATCGGCAGCCTGCTGACATTTCCCGGCGCAGCATTCTGTGGACTTCCTCGAAAGCGAGGGCTGGCGCTGGTATTGTTGGTATCCTCGCAAGCGGGCGGCGCAGGATTTGCAGTTTGGGCAAAAGCCGCTGCTACGCACAGAGATACCAACAGAAGAGTGGTCGGGAAAATCGGCAAGAGGACGCGCCGAGCCGCCTTCCGCGACCCCATCACATCAATACGGAATACTCGCGCAACCAGCATAAGAACGCTCCGCTCAGCTTTCCCCAAAGCTTAGAGCTGCGAATGACACTTCTGCGTCGAGGGCGGACCGCGACGGGAGGCACCCTTTCGATGGATAAACCAGGCCGGCGGTTGTCGCGATTGTTGTGAAGGGAATCCCCACCCTTCGCACCAAACCGCGAAGAGTGGGGACGCGGAGAGACCTCTAGTAGGTAACGGTCAGGTTGTCCAAATAGACGGAATAGGGAGCCTGTTTGTAGTTCCCATCCAGCTGGAAATTCAGGACCAGGCCATACCACCCTTCCGCCGAGAACGATCCGTACTCCTGGTTAATGTTTGTCGTAACGCCGTTCAGCGTGACGGATTGATAGTTCACTTGATTGTCAGAAGTCCGTTGAAACTGGAAAGTCACGTGGTTCCAGTTATTGCTCAACGGCTTGCACGGAATCTTGGTCGGAACCCACTTATTGGTCACATCATCCCAGAGTCCCCAAACGCTCCCGTTCACGATCTGGCACTGAAGTCCGAACATCAAGCCGATGTTGTCGAAAAACTGCCCGAGATCGAATTCGAGGTTCTCGGAGAGTGACAGATCGGTCGCATAAAAATACGTGTCATAGGTGAAGTTGTAGAGGGTGGGCACAATTTTGTGATCGCCGTCGAGCATCCCTTGAGTCGATCCGTCGCCAATTAAATGGTTCACCCACAGAACGTCGGAATAAGGAGTGGTTCCTCCAATCGTGTACTTGGTGGAATGGCCGCTCAGAGATGGCGATTTGATGTCCTGGCTCATCGACCAAGTCACGCCGGAGCCGCAACTCGTACAAATCGCGTAGTCGGGAGGATACTCACCGTAAGTTAGCCATCCCCCACTCTCTTGCAGGTTCGTGAATGTGCTGCCGCCACCACCTCCGCTGCTCACGGTCACCGTGACCGGCGTGGTAGAAGCGCCTCCGCAATTGTCCCACTCTTCCACAACGGCTTTGTAGGTGCCCGGACTCAGAGTGAGATTGGTGTTGAGCGTGGCTCCATTGGAGACATACGCTTTATCGTAGGGTGAGGGGTAAATCCCCATTGACGCAACGCCCTCGCTGCAACTGGTCGTCGCCGTCGCGGCGAAGTGTACCGGAGAGCTGCTGGTGCTGTTATTGGCCGGCGACGTCACGACAACTCCAGTTCCCTTGCTGACCGTGATGGTGACGTACGTCTTGGAAGAGCCTCCGCAATAGTCCCACTGCTGGATGGTCGTATCGTATGTTCCCGGACTCAGGCTGAGATCGGTGTCGATGCTGGTCCCGTTTTGCACATACGCCAATACCCCCGGCGAGCTGTAAATCCCCATCGACGCTACCCCTTTGGAGCAAGAAGTCGAACCGGCGGTGGCGGAGAAGTGTACGGGCGACTGCACAGTCGAATCGTTCTTGGGTGCAGAGACATCGATGCTGGCGAAGACCGGAGAAACTATGAGAGCGCACAGACACACGAGCAGCAAGGTAGTATTGCGCATGCAAGAATTTCCTCCAAATTGTTTTTATTTCTTACGGTCGAGCAAATCGACAAACACTGCGATTGCTGAGCGTTGAGCGGAACGCCAGGCAGAATCACAACAGGCAAACGACAACGCGAATGTACTTCTCTTCACCGCTCAGAAAAGTGAGTTGGGACCTTACTGGAATGGCCCACATCCAAGCGGATTGGAAAAAACTACCAGAAGCCCTGTATTCCAAGGAAGAACAAAATGTAGTGGCAGGTACTCGAAGGTTGTAGCCCTCACTTTTTCCCGAAAGGCGCCCTTGCCTGGCCAGGAAAGGCGGGCGGATGGTGCGTGTCGTTTCCGACAACCCTTTCGATGGCTTCTCCATCCAATTTCCGCCCATAAGGTCGGGTTTAGAAAATTCAAAACGGCTAGCCGGAAGGTTCCCGTGACCGACGCTCGTCTGTTTCGATCCCAAAAAGCACTGCTGATCCCAACCCTTACAGTTTGCCTCATGGGCTGCGTGGGACTTCCCCCCGGCAGTCTTTCTACGCCCGTAGTCCCTGCGCCCATTACCCAGACACAAAACGACCACCTTACTGGTGTGCTGATGTGGAAAGGCAATCCCGCAGGAACCGGACTGTACGCCGAAAACATTCTCAACCCCACAATCGTGAACCCCAACACTTTCGGGGAATGGGGAACCTTCACCGGGGACGGAATCATAATGGCCCAGCCCCTTTTTGTTAACAGTCTGGATATGGGTCCATTGGGCACTCACAACCTGATCATCATCGCCACTGAAAATGACAGCGTGTACGCCATCGATGGCGACAATCCCGAAGGAGGGAGCTTGTGGGAACGGCACTACCTGGACCCCGCGAACGGAATTACTTCCTTGCCTGACAACTTTGGGGGTCGGACCACTCTGGGACCGGAAGCCGGCATTACCGGCACGCCGGTCATCGACAGCAGTACCGGCATCATGTACTTCGTTACGGCGCTCGTCAACAACGGCGCGCCCCAGCAATGGTTACGCTCCATTGACATCCACACCGGTCAAGATGCCGGACCGGGCAGCGTGTTGGTCCAACCCAGCGTTCCAGGTACCGGAGATGGAAATGTGAACGGGCAGATCGCCTTTGATCCGTCCATTCACAACCAGCGTCCAGGCCTGACCATATCCAATGGCTCGGTCATCGTGGCGTGGGGATCTTTCTCCGATCACGGCGGCTACCACGGATGGCTGATGGCCTTCGATCCCCAAACCCTGGCTCTGCAGGCAGTCTACAATCCGACGACCGAGTATCAAGCGTTCGACTGGGTCAATGGCGCCGCATCTCACGGCGGCGGGGGCGGCTTCTGGCAAGGCGGCGCGCCGCCCGCAGTGGATTCCAGCGGATATATCTACGTCGATGCCGCCAACGGCAGCTTCAATGCCTACCTCGGCGGCAACAACTACGGCAACACCATGATCAAGCTCGCTTTGGCCAATGGCAGTTTTCAGATCGTGGATTGGTTCACGCCTTATGACGACGGTTGCACCGATCTCGACGACCTTGAACTGGGCTCTGGCGGCATTACCCTACTGCCCACTGACTTCACCAACGGAAGCAATCTGGCCATCAGCCTTAGCAAGGAGGGCCGCCTGTTTCTTGTGGACACGAACAACCTGGGAGAATTCAATCCCGCCGGCGACACCCAAATTAAGCAGGAAATAATCGTCGGACTACAAACTTGCAGCAGTACCACCACCCCCGAAGCCGCCGACGGTCCCTCGTGGAACCGCCTTTATGGAAACGCTTCCTATTGGAACGGCAACGTCTATGCCGGAGCTTCGAACCTGCCCTTGAAGCAATATCAATTCCAGAACGGATTGCTCAGCCCTGGCCCTATTGCGATGTCGCCCACCGCTTACGGCTTCCGCGGCGGCAATAGTGTCGTTTCGGCGGAGGGCAATCAGAATGCCATTGTGTGGGTCTCCGAGAAAACGACGGACGGCCTGGGCATACTGCATGCCTACAATGCGACTAACGTCTCCACGGAACTTTGGAACAGCAACATGTTCTCCGCCCGCGACTCACTGGGAGAAGGCATCGGATTTGGGACTCCCGTGGTGGCCAACGGCCGGGTGATTGTCACTTATGACAATGTAGTTGTGGTTTACGGCCAGCTTCAACCTCAATCCTAGAGGCGCCGGAGGGGCTGGGCTGATGGGGCCGGTCAGTCCGGCCGCATCATCGCTTGCAGGGCTCCATCCGCCCGCAACGGGTTTATAATCTCAAGGGGTTCATCTCAGGGGTATATTCTCAACCACTCCTGATTAGAAAATGACGGATCAACTCAGAAAGAAACTGCAGGAAGAAGTCGACGCGCTCGAGCGCGAACTGGTCCACGATCTGCCTAAGGAGATCAAGCGGGCCGCGGCGCTCGGCGACCTCAGCGAGAACGCCGAATACCACATGGCCAAGCAGCGGCAGGAGTTCGTCAAGGCACGCTTCCGCCAGCTCGGCAAGCGCCTGGCAGACCTCTCCCTGACCAACATGAACAACATCCCGAAAGACAAAGTGGGTTTGGGTTCCACGGTCAAGGTTTACGACAGCTCCAAGAACGAAGAGATCGAATACAAGCTGGTGACCAGCGAGGAGTCAGACGTATCCTCCGGCAAGATCTCGACCACATCGCCCATCGGCCGTGCCCTGCTGAACAAGAAGGTCGGCGACGAAGCCACGGTGATCACGCCCAACGGCAAGCGCGAACTGGAAATCCTGAGCCTGTCCACGATCCACGATGAGGCGGAGCCGGAAGAGGCGGGCGCCTGATGGCAGCGTCGGCGAACGCATCGCCCAAGGGATCGCCCAATCGACCGCCCTCGAATCGAAGCTGGGCTTCAGCAAGTTGGACCAGCGCCTTCGGACGCGCCTGCGGCGTGCTGCTCGATACCATTGTCCGCTGGCTCGCTCTGTCGCGCATCAATCCCAACGTGCTGACGTTCATGGGCCTCGTGGTCAACACCTGGGCTGCGATTCTGTTCGGCTCGGCTACAGCCTTGACCCAGCGGCGGATGTTCTTCTACGCCGGACTGGTAATTATCTTTTCAGGATTCTTCGATCTGGTGGACGGACAGGTCGCCCGCGCCACTAACCGGGTCACGCGCTTCGGAGCGTTCTTCGACTCAGTAGTCGACCGCTACAGCGACGCCTCGCAGTTCTTCGGACTGCTTATCTTCTTCGCCCGCGGCGATCGGCTCTTCTATCTCCTGCTCACTGCCTACGTCATGATCAGCGCCATCATGGTGAGCTACACCCGAGCCCGCGCCGAGTCGCTGATTGGATCCTGCCGCGTCGGCTTCATGGAACGTCCGGAGCGGCTGGTGCTGGTGATCATCGGCGCCCTCTTCAACCGCATGGCGCCGGTGCTGTGGGTGATCGCTGTGCTTTCGACCCTGACCGTGATCCACCGCATGCGCTACACCTGGACCCGCACCCAGGACGCGCCCCCGGGTGTGGCCAAGGCGGGGCAGGCAGCGTAACGCCTGCTAGGTGGTCGTAATTCTTAATGTTGGAAAGGCTGCCCGATAGATCCCCACATCGAGAGTCAGCAGAGTGCAATCGTGTTTGGCGGCATACGCCCCGATCAAGAAATCGGCCAGGATGCGGCGGGGGCCCGCCTCGCGCTGTCTGCGCCGCCGTCCCGCATAGCTCTGAAAAGCCTGCCCGGCCGCACGCCAGACGCGCTCTTCCATATGCCATTCGACAGCGATGCCTGTCTCCCGGAAGAACGAGTCGAGGAAGGATTCTGTACGCCCGACAGAGGCCATCAACTCGGCATAAATGGGAGCGGTAACAATCAGCTGACCTCTGGCGAGGGCGGCGTCCAGAGCGGACCGCGCGGCTGCGTTGAGCGTGTCGTCGGGATTCCACAGGGCGGCGATCACGTTGCTGTCTATGACTGTGGTCATGAGACTGTCGTCTCTTGGATTGTTTCAGCGGCCGCGCAATTCCCGGATCGCTCGCACCACGGCTTTCCTGCTGGGACCTACACTTCCAGTTCCGATCCCACGATACTTTTCGAATGGGCTGCTGGTTCTTACGGGCCGGACTTCGGTCCGAGTGCCATCGCTTTCAAAGACGAGCCCGTCCCCCGGCTTCACACCGAGCAGCCTGCGAATCTCGTGCGGCACCGTGATTTGTCCTTTGCTCGTGATTCGGGCCTGCTTTTGCATGGCTCACTCCTTACTTGATTATACACCTCCTTACTCTCGCAAGTGGGCGCTGGCGCTGCTGATCATCGGCTCTCCTCTTCAACCGCATGCCGCACAGCCTGGCACCTGATTCCTGGCCGCGCACGGTGCTAGACTATCCAGTCGTTTCACTTCTCCTGGGGACAATTCTTGGCAACTGATCCAGTTCTGGTGGTTCACGGTGGCGCCTGGGCCATGCCCGATGACATGGTCGAGGCGCACCTGCGTGGCGTGCGCAATGCGCTAGCGGCGGGCTGGCGTGTGCTCGAGCGCAGCGGCGCGGCGCTGGATGCGATCGAGGAAGCCGTCGTCATCATGGAAGATGACGACACTTTCGATGCCGGGCGCGGCAGCTTTCTGAACCGCGACGGCCGGGTGCAGATGGATGCGCTGATCATGGACGGAGCGACCCTGAGGGCCGGAGGCGTGGGATGCGTGGAGCGGCTGCGCAATCCGGTGCGGACGGCGCGCAAGATTCTGAGTGAGAGTCCACATGTGTATTTTGTGGGCGAAGGCGCGGAGCGATTTGCGGCCGAGCATGGCGTGGAATTGTGCAAGAACGAAGACCTGGTGATCGCCCGCGAGGTGCAACGTCTGCGCGAGTATCAGCAGGAAGCGGCGGGGCACGGGCACGAGTTGTTTGCGCCCGCCATTTCGCACGACACGGTAGGCGCAGTCGCGCTGGACCGCACGGGCAATATCGCGGCCGCCACTTCCACGGGCGGCACGCTGAACAAGGCTCCGGGAAGGCTGGGCGACTCGTCCCTGATAGGGTGCGGCTGCTATGCCGACAATCTGAGTGCGGCGGTCTCAACCACGGGCTGGGGCGAGCCGATTATGAAGCTGGTGTTGGCCAAGTGGACGGCTGACCGTGTCTCGGCGGGGAATCTTCCGGAGTGGGCGGCGCAAGAAGCGATGAATTATCTGAAGCAGCGATTGAATGGGCACGGTGGCATTATCGTGCTCAACGCACAGGGACACTTCGGCATCGCGCACAACACACCGAGAATGGCTTGGGCGAGTAAGACGATCAAGAAAGAAGAGGCCGGGATCGAACGAGAGAAGTGACTTCCGACAGTCCTCTACGAGAAATCAACCTCCGCAAAAATTGGTTTTGGACCCACACTTTTCGCTTGACAGCAACCCCCATCCGAATCAATATTGAAACGTTTCAATAGAGGCTAACTGGCAAGTTGCCTCGTGAGCCGCGTTCGTCTCCTGCTGTCGACTCCCCGTCGAGGCATTGGATCCCACCGCAAGGAGGATGGTATGTCGCGACACCCGAACCGCCGCCCTCACTCCATTTTCAACCTGCTTTTGTCCTTCGCATTCTTAGCAGCAATACCCGCTCAAGCTGTCACCGGTTACGTCCGTGTGAACCAGATCGGGTATGAAGCGGGCCTGTCCGCGCGCGCTTACCTCATGACGACCAGCGCGGTCAGTGGCGTGCGTTATGCCATCAAGAATTCCGGGGGCTCGACTGTGGCCACGGGCTCGGTCGGGGCGAAGCTGGGAGCGTGGGGAAGTTACAGCGTGTATCCCATCGACTTCACTTTGTCGAAGGCGGATACTTACACGATTTCGGTGAGCGGCCCGGTTTCGGCTACGTCCCCGAAATTCCGCGTCGACGCGCCCGCAAATCTCTACACCACGCCTCTGGCCAACAATCTTTATTTCTACGAGAACGAGCGCGATGGATCAAACTTCATCCCCACTCCGCTGCGCACGGCTGCGGGACATTTGAACGACGCCAGCGCGACCGTCTATAACAGTCCGACTTTCAACAGCAACGACCTCATCCTCGGCAGCCTGAAGCCGACCGGCGCGACCATCAATGCTGAAGGTGGATGGTGGGATGCCGGCGACTATTTGAAGTTCGTGCAGACGCACAGCTATGTGGTCGCGCTCATGCTGATTGGTGTGCGCGATTTTCCCAACCAGATGGGCAGCCTCTCGACTACGTCGAACTTCACCAACGAAGCGCAGTTCGGGCTGATCTGGCTGCAGCAGATGTGGAATGACTCGACCCAGACGCTTTACTACCAGGTCGGGATCGGCACCGACTTCAAGAGTTTCAACTATCTCAGCGATCACGACATCTGGCGGCTGCCGCAGGCGGACGACACTTACGGCGGATCAAACTCGCAGTATCAGTACATACGGCACCGGCCGGTATTCGTGGCGGGCACAGCGGGATCGAAGATCAGCCCCAACCTTGCGGGACGCCTGTCCGCCGACTTTGCGGAATGTTTCCAGGTGTACGACGCAACGAATCCCACGCTCGCCAATCAATGCATTCTCGAGGCGGAGCACATCTTCGATCTGGCGAATACTTCGCCCACCGGAAATTTGCTGACCGTGGCGCCCTTCGATTTTTATCCGGAGAGCGAATGGCGAGACGATCTGGAACTCGGTGCTACCGAACTGTACTTCGCGCTGCAGCGCGGCAATCTGCCGCCGGGGCTGCCGCACACCGATCCCATGTACTACCTGACCGCGGCGGCGAACTGGGCTTATGCCTACATCCACGGCGGGAATGACCTGACCGACACGCTGAATCTTTACGATGTGAGTGGACTGGCGCACTTCGAGCTTTACCGCGCCATCACGCTGGCGGGAAATCCGCCGGGATTGGCGGTGACGAAGGCTGACTTGCTGAACGACATCGGCAACCAGATGAACACGTCGATCAACAACGCCAAAGACGTGTTTGGCTACGGCCTGCCCTTTAGCACCTATGACAGCGTGTCTCACGGAGCAGGAATGTCGGTGATGGCCGCCGAGTACAACTACCTCAGCAGCAACAGCACCTACGCCACGGACTCGCGCCGCTGGCTGGCCAACATTTCGGGGGCCAACGCCTGGGGCGTGACCTTTACCGTAGGTGATGGCGACGCCTTCCCCGACTGCATGCAGCACCAGGTGGCGAATCTGGCCGGGTCGCTCAACGGACAACCGCCAACGCTGAATGGGGCTGTGGTCGAGGGATCCAACAGCGCTCCGACCTCGGGAGTGGTCAGCGGCATGTTGAAGTGTCCGCCGGGCGGCGGCGATGCCTACAAGAAATTCAACGGCAATGGCGCGGTCTACAAAGACAACGTGCAGTCGTATTCCACCGATGAACCGGCGATTGATCTGACCGCGACGTCATTTCTGATGTATGCGTGGAGGATTGCGGGCGGGCCGAGCGGGACACCGTAAAACGTCAGAGCCATCCTTTGGTTCGGGCGATCCGCGAGGCCTCGACACGGTTGCTGGCGCCCATCTTGCTGATCGCCTCCGAAAGATAGTTGCGCACCGTGCCTTCGGAGAGGCCGAGTTCCGCGGCGATGTCTCCGCTCTGCATGCCTTCGCCGGCCAGGCGCAGGACCTGGCGTTCGCGGTCGGTGAGCGGGTCCATCTCGGACCACGCCTCCGTGGCGAGATCGGGATGGATCACGCGCAATCCCTGCTGCACGCGGCGCACGGCGTCGGCGAGTTCTTCGGCGCGCATGTCTTTCACCAGGTAGCCCAAGGCTCCGGCTTCCATGGCGCGCCGCAAATATCCCGCGCGCGCGAACGTCGTGAGAATGATGACGCGAGTTCCGGTGCGGCGGCGTTTGAGTTCCGCCGCTGCATCGAGCCCAGTCATCAGCGGCATTTCAATGTCGGTGATGAGAACGTCCGGCTTGTGGGTGAGGACAGCCTCGATAGCCTCTTTCCCATTGCGCACCTGGGCCACAACGGAGATGTCGCCCTCGATCTCGAGCAGCGCAGCCAGCGCGCCCAGCACCATGCCCTGATCCTCGGCAACCACTACGCGAATGGTTTTGCGGCCTTCTTTCGCAAGGGGATTCAATTGGCGCAGTCCTCAGCTTTCGGCGTGACTTCCTTGAGCGGAAGAGTAATGGTGAGTCTTGTACCGGCGTGAGATTCGCGGTTCAGCGTGCCGCCCAACATCTCGACGCGCTCGCGCATGCCACGCAGCCCGTTGCCTTCGTATTGGGAGCCGCCGCGGCCGTCATCGGCAATCTCCAAACGGCAAGAACCGTTCTGCTGCTCCAAACGCAAACTGCAGGTACGCGCCTGGGCATGGCGGACGACGTTGGTAACGGCTTCCTTCACCGCCATCGACAGCACAGTCTCGTGCAAGGCGGGGAGAGTCAGTTTGGCGGCTTGCAACTCCGCTTTCACACCTGCTGTGTCCAAAGTGGACTTGGCCTGCGCCAGTTCAGCCTCCAATCCGCGAGAACGGTAGCCGCGGATGGCGTCGCGGACTTCCGACAACGCTTGGCGGGAAATCTGCTCGACCTCGCGGATTTCGTTGCCGGCACGCTGGGGATCGCGGTCCATCAGCTTTCCGGCGAGCTCCGATTTCAGGATGATCACCGAGAGCGTATGCCCCAGCACGTCGTGCAGGTCGCGGGCGATGCGCTCGCGCTCGGCCACTTTGGCGAGGTGCTCGATTTCCTCCTGCGCCTTCAGCAGCTTTCTGTTGGTCCGGTTGCGCTCGGCGAAATGGAGGTTGCTGGCGCCGATCACCAGACCAAGGCCGTTCGCGAACAGCAGGAACCAGCCGTTAAGGTGGAAAGCCCACCAGGTTAGCCCTGCAGCGATCTCGACTGCCAACAAAATCTTGATGCCATCGGCCTCGGTATCCACAATGAAGGGACCGCAAGCCATGGCGAAGATGAAGAAGGTGTTCGCTCCACCGTTGTATTTGGCAAAAGCCACGCCTAGCAAAACCATAGCCGCAATGTGCAGCAGGCCCTGCCTTCGGCTCACCCAGAACAGGCCGAAATACAGGACCAGGAAGACGGCCGTGCCCAGCAGAGTGAAGAACCACACCCGCGCGCTGGCATGGCTCACGACTGGATCTATGAAAAAGAAGCCGAAGTACAGCGCGGAGTACAGCGCCCAGGTGTATTCGCTGTTCTTGGGAATCAGTCTCATAAGGTCATCGCGCCCTCTGCGCGATTCGCGGTGATTCCTGCGGGACGATCCCGACAAGAATCTTATTCATTATCGTCCACCCTGGGTCAGTTGCGGCTTCTCCGATACGAGACTCCGCTGCCCGCATACCAGACCAGCGCCGCCGCGGGAATCAACAAGAGGAGCCAGCGTGCACCAGCATACAGCGCCAGCACACCCAGGATCAGCAGAACCATCGTCAATCCGTACCCCTTCTTGGCGTCGGCACTCATGGATGTCCTTACCTTTCTCTCTGTTGAATTCACTGGGCGCAGCAAAGGCCCAGACCGATGCTGTCCCTTTTCTAGCCGTACAACTTTCCCTGGTCGCGCTGGAAACCGATGCGCGCCACGCCCAGGCAAATCATGCTGAAGGCGAGAAGCATCTCCCAGTGTGTCGCCGTGGACTGGTGAAATCCCGCGCCCACGGTTCCCAGCGCCAGTTGTGACAAGTGATAGGGCGGGAGCGCCAGCGCAATCTGCCGCACGAACTTGGGCAGAAACATATAGGGTACCCACAAGCCGCTGCAGAACGACATGGGCAGATAAATCAGGTTGATGGCGGCAGGCGCTGAGTTTGGTCCGACGAAGTAGCCGATCGCCAACCCCATGGCGGAAAACGGCAGCGAACCGGCAACCAGCGTCCCAAGCAGCTTGGCCATTTCCGTAATCGGCATCCGCACTCCACCAAAGCTGATGCCCAGCACCAGAAGCAGCGAAACCACGATGGCGCTGAAGATCATGCCCAGGATTATCTTGGCCGCGAAGTAGGCGAACGGCGGCATGGGGCTGGCTCGCTTCACTTGCAACCATCCCAGGCCGCGGTCAGAGGCAAGGCCCGAGGCGGTTCCAAACAGCGAGGCTCCAATCACGCCGAATGTGCCGTAGGTTGCGATCATGTAGGTGGGAACGCCCATGCCGTTGATGGCTTCTTTGGAATTCAGCACCAGCCCAAACAGCACGTAGAACATCAGCGGGAAGCTGATCACCGAAGCCGAATAAACCCGCAAGCGCAGGCTCTTGAGGAACTCATACTTAGCTTCCTTCAGGTAAATAGTTACGGTGTGGCTGGTGGAGCGCTCAATCTGCGTGTTGCTCAGAACCGCTGCAGCAGTGCTCATTTTCGTCTCCTCGTTTTTCTTCGTGACTTCGCGTCTGGAAAATGTGTTAGTGAATTCAGTTCTGACGGTTTCCGTTCTCGCCGTTGTCGTGGGTAAGAGCCAGGAACGCCTCTTCGAGTCCCGCGCTGGTAATCTCAAGTCCAGAGAGCGCGGAGTCGCGAGCCAACAATGCGCGCACCACCGGCTCGGCTTCACGAGCGTGGATCTCTACCGCCTCGCGGTCCTGCATGGCATCGGTCACGCCGGGAATTTGCAACACGCTCTCCACGCTGAGCGCTGTCATACAGCGGATACGCTTTCCGCCGGTCTGCGCCTTGATCTCCGCGGGCGTGCCTTCTGCGATGATCTCTCCCTGATTGATCACAGCAATGCGGTCGGCGAGCGCGTCAGCTTCCTCCAGGTAGTGCGTGGTCAGAAGGACGGTTTTTCCGCGCCCGACCATGCGGCGAATTTCCTCCCACAGCGCACGCCGGGCCTCAACATCGAGTCCGACGGTAGGCTCGTCAAGAAACAGCAGATCAGGATTGCCGCAGATAGCCAGCGCGAATAGCGTTCGTTGTCTCTGCCCGCCGGAAAGATCGCCGAATTTGCGGTCGCGCAACTTCTCCAGCCCGGCCGCGGCCAGGACTTCGTCGAGCGCCAGTGGTTTTGGGTAATAGCTGGAGAACAAATCGATGTGCTCGCGCACGCGCAGAGTTTCCGGTACCCGCCCGACTTGCAGCATGGCGCCGGTGCGCATGCGATTCTGGGGATTGGTCGGATCTCCGCCAAACACGCGCGCCCTACCGGAGTTGGGCGGAAGAAGCCCCAGCAACAATTTCACAGCGGTCGTCTTTCCGGCTCCGTTGGGCCCGAGCAGCGCGATCACCTGCCCCACGCGCACACTGAAATTGACATTCCGCAGGGCGCGGACTTCTCCATAATTCTTGCTGACGCCTTCCAGACTGGCTACCACCGTGCCGAAACCTGCGCGCTGCATTTCTTGGGGTTGTTCCAGAGTTGCGATCATAAGCGCCTTCTCCGTCTCGATCGACCTTGCCGGGCAATCGATCTATCCCGGTGACTGCATCATCGCGGAGGGCCGGGCGAAGCACCAGTGCCGTTCATCACGCCCGCGGCGTGACAAATGTCATGACGGAGAATGCTTGCGGAGAGCCTTGAAACAGGAATTATTAGGAATCAAAACGAGCAGATTTAAGGGCTGAGATGACGGACCGAGAGCGGGGTTTTTGCAATTTTCTATCAGGCTTGTTACGAAATCCGAACAGACCACCTGAGTCCGGCCACGGGCGACCGGCAGATCGAGTCCAACGTTCAGCACGCGGAACCAGCGCATCCCTAGGCTGGACGCTGGTTTTGCTTTGTTCGGATTTCGTAACAGAACCGTCAGTTCAAGAATTCTTGCGCGAATCAATGACACAAAACGCCGCGTCCTGCTATGATGTCGAGCACTTCCAATGGAGGCGTGTCATGCTCCCAGCCGGTAAGAGCCTGCGGACGCTGCGAGAGAAACTCGGGTTGACCATGCGCGACATCGAGACCTCCAGCGCGCGCATGGCGGAAAAGTATCGCAACGAGGAGTTCTCCATCCCTCCCAGTCGTCTGTCGGACATCGAAACGAAAGGCGTGTTGCCCAGCATTTTCCGCCTGTATACGCTGGCCGTGATCTACCGCCGCGATCTGCGCGAACTGCTGGCCTGGTACGGCGTTGACATGAACAACATGGCGGCGGACCTGGGTTTCATTTCCCCGCCGCGATCGCATGTTTCCGAAGCCCTGTCCGGAATGCCCTCCGTGCAAATGCCGGTTCGCATGGATCCGGGCTTCGATCAGCAGCGCACCACCAATCTGGGACGCATGGTGGAGCAGTGGGGCCTGGTGCCTTTGTCTTATCTGGCGCAATTCGCCCACAGCGATTTTACCTACGGCTACATCGGCAACCAGGATTTCACCATGTATCCGATTCTTCCGCCCGGCAGCTTCATCCAAGTCGATGAGGCCAAGAATAAGGTGGTGGAGGGATCGTGGCGCTCGGAGTATGAACGCCCCATCTACTTTGTGGAAACCCGCGACGGACACACGTGCTGCTGGTGCAGCATGCGCCGTGAGGACCTGATCCTACAGCCGCACCCTTTGTCTCCAGTGCCGATTCGGGTCCTGCGCCATCCTCAGGAAGCGGAGATCATCGGCCAGGTTGTGGGGGTCGCTATGAAGCTGACGGAGTGGCACGCTTTTGGTTCTTCTCCAGGCTCGAAAGCGCAACCAGCACTGAATTAAAGTGGCGGGCGGAGGCCGTGTCCTGCGGTGAGGGAAGCAGCTCGCTGAACTGTTCTCGCATGCCTTCGAGGTAAACCGTCGCGCTCTGGCTGCTGTCCTGACTCGACTCGCGCAAGTCCTGCACCAGATCTGGTATCGGAGTGCGCAGCACCGCGGACAAAACCTCGGTGTGAGCCGCCTTCAGTGCGCGGTCTGACGATTCCTCGCCGTGCACGAGCGACATGCCCCAGTGCATGTAGCCGCCGTCTTCCCGGCGGCGCAAGGAACCCAAATACACGAGTTTCGCCAGCAGGCCGGAAACGGCTGCCAGCGTGGTTTCTCGCAGATCCTGCAGGGCTGTTTTCAGCGTCATCTTGTTACGAATTCCGAACAAGCCAAGGGCCTGTCGTCATCTTTCCGCGAGGCAGAAGTCATGAAAGTATCACGGTTCGCTTTTCCAAAACAAGGAGAAAAACAACCGTGAAACGTGCGCTACTCTTCGTTGCAGCAGCGGTACTCTTCCTGAATACACTGGTGGTTCCAACCGTGGCCCATGCCGATGGTCAGGGCGGTGGCGGCAACTGTTCTGGCCAGGGGCCGTGTAAGCCTTAGTCGCGGCGTCAAGTTACAAAAAACGAACGCGGGTCGCCTCAATGTTGCTGAGGGCAACGTTCCGCGTTATAGTGCCCGACGGCGGTCATGTTGCAGCCTCATTCACTCTTGTGGCACTACCTGTCGGTCGCGCCCTATCTCCTCCTGGTGATGCTTGCCCTTTTGATGTGCAGGCGAGGGCTACACAAGGAGTTCCCTGCATTCTTTTGTTATGCCATCTTTGAGGCCACCGGAGGTGGGCTTCTTTACGCAATAGACGTTATTCCGTCAGTCTCTGCCACAATCTATTGGTGGACCTTTCTGTGCTTCCTAGTCGTTGAAGTGTTTGTAAAATTCATGGTCATTGGCGAAGTCTTGACTCACCTCCTGCGTAGCTATCCTCCCCTCGGCAAATTGGCCAAAGTACTCATCAGCGGCGTCGGCATTGTTCTGGTGTTTACAGCGACCATCATCGCCGCCTACGCGAATCCCACGCCTTTCTGGCTCATTTCTGCAACGCGCATTCTCGCACGAAGCGTGAGCGTGGTGCAGTGTGGACTGATTCTCTTTCTTTTTGTTTTCGCAGCTCACTTCCACTTGAGGTGGGAGCGCACTGTTTTTGGGATCACCCTCGGTTTTGGTATCGTCGCCTCCGCCTCTCTAGCCCATTGGGCTCTCATGACTGAATGGCTCCTCGGGCAGAAGAGTTATCTCCTTGACTTCGCCATCATGGCCACGTATCACGTCTGCGTCCTGATCTGGTTTTACTACCTCCTCGTCCCCCAGAAGATTGCCACAACGTCGGCGGTTCGCTTGCCCGAGCACAGCCTTGAGGTTTGGAACCGGGAATTGGAGCGCCTCATACACCAATGAATCTGGCCATCGTACTCGTCATCGCCGCCGCACTTGCGCTCGTCACTATTTTGAGCGTGGCCGTAACCCGAAGCCTACAGGCCAGAAGCAGCACCAACCTGGCCGGAACCATCCGCCCGATCGACATTGAAGCCTTCCGCAATTTGATCGATCCTGCCGAGGACGATTACCTGCGCCGTCGTTTGCCACCTGCTCAGTTCCGCGTCGTCCGCCGGGAGCGCTTGCGCGCCATGGCTGCATATGTCCATGTCGCAGAGAGAAACGCTGCCGTGCTGGTACGTGTGGCCGAGGCTGCCCTCGCCAGCGCCGATCCGCGCGTCACCGAGGCCGCGCACCAGTTGACGAATGAAGCGCTGTTGCTCCGCCGCAACGCCACCGTGGCGCTGGTGCGAATTTACCTGGCACTGGCCTGGCCCCACTCCGGCATCGCCGCTGTCCGCGTGGTTGAGCGTTACGAGCAGGTAAGCGGCGCAGCCATGCTCCTGGGACGGCTGCAGAATCCCGCCGTTCCGGTTCGCCTATCGGCGCTCCGCTAGATGTGACATTGGTCACAGACGGCGTGGCACGATTTGTGCGATTCTCGCGCGCGCCATCGCCGTGCCCGAGGCACTTCGGGTTAACTTGCCCACCACCCCCAATCATTCCTGCCTTGTTTTCCCTACCCGTTCTGGTGTAAAAACCAGCGGGACGTGCCAACCCCAAAAAATCGTGCGCGTATTCGGCCAACGCCGTTGGAGTTGTTTCTGCCGCCACCGTCGAGTTGGCGGACTAATGGGAGACTCTATGATCTGCAGCCTAAGGATCCGCAGCCTGAAAGCCTTCTCCGTCTCACTGTTCGTCCTGTTGCTGTCTGCCATCGCCTTCGGGCAAGGCGGTGTCGCCACCGGCGATCTGCACGTAACTGTGAAGGATCCCAAAGGCAGTCTTGTGACCAACGCAACGGTCACCGTCGGCGATGTGGCCAAGGGTCTGGCCCGCACCGCCACCGGCGACGGTCAGGGCGGCTACAGTGCTCGGCTGCTGCCCCCGGGAACTTATACCGTCACCGTGGAAGCGCCGGGCTTCGGCAAGGCCGAGGCCAAGGATGTGAGCATCACGGTCGGCGGACTGGCAGAACTTCCAGTCGCGCTCGCCGTCGCCACTGGCCGGGAGGTAGTGGAAGTCACTTCGCAGGCGGAGTTGGTGGAAACCTCGCGCACCTCGACCACGGACACGATCGGACAGCGCCGCATCGACAATCTGCCTATCAACGGCCGCAACTACATCAATTTCACACTGACGGATTCGCAAGTGGTCCGCGACAACGCCCCGAACACCGGCGCCGCGCCCACCTCCGGGCTCAACATGAGTGGCCAGCGCGCCCGCTCCAATCTGGTGAACGTGGACGGCGCCGACGCGACGGACAATTCGGTGAACGGCGTGCGCTCCACCGTTTCTCAGGAAGCGGTGCAAGAATTTCAGATCATCACCAACAGCTACAGCGCGGAATATGGTCGCGCCGCCGGCGGCGTAGTGAACATCATTACGCGATCGGGATCGAATGAATTTCACGGCGACGTTTTCGGCTATTTGCGCAATCGCAACTTCCAGGCCGTGAACCCGTTCAGCACAGTTTCCAATCCTGCCTACACGCGGGTTCAGGCGGGTGCGGCTTTCGGCGGGCCCATTAAGAAGGACAAGACGTTTTATTATTTCTCCTACGAAATTACTCGACGGCATGAGACGGGATTCTCCTCTCTGCCTACGGCGTCCAATCCTTCATTTGCGTCGTACTACGGTCTGACGCCTGTTGACGTCTCACCCATCTTTGGAGCGCCCGCCGGAACCTTCCCTGACATCCTGGCGACAAGCGGCCCGAGCGGTCAGGCAGCCTTCCTGGCCAGTAACGAATTCCCGGTGCCCTCGTTGCAGCTTTATGCCTTCATGGTCGGTGCTTCTTCCGGCATCGCTCTCAACGGGAGCTATCCCTCCTGGTTCGCCGGTCTTGGGCCCGCTTTGGCTCCGGCCGGATTGCAGCAGTTTCCTGACTCCTGCAATCCCTCGTTCGCGTTCGCGGCCGGGTTCAGTGCCTATTGCACTGGATTGCCAGCGTCGTACCAGACGCTGGCTTCGCAGGCGGGCAACTTCCCCGTGTTCGAAGGCACCAGCCTCTACTCGCTTCGCATCGACCACAACATAAGCGCCAGCAATCGCCTTACGGTGCGCGGCAACGTCAGTCCAAGCACGGTCACCGGCATCGAAGTCAACGGCGAGGACCAGCCTTTTGGGCAGAACTCCTACTCTCGAACCTCCGAACAGACCTATCGCGACGTGGCGGGCGTTGTGCAGGATACGTGGACGATCGGTGCCAACAAAGTGAACGAATTCCGCTTCCAGTTCGCGCGCCGCGGCTTGTCCTACTATTACAACACTCAGATCCCCGGCGGGAACTATCCCGCCGTGGACATCGTAGGCTTCGCTTATTTCGGCCGCGAGCCTTATTCATTCGAACAACGCATCGAAAAACGCTACCAGTTCACCGATAATTTCTCCTGGAGCATCGGGCGGCACAACACGAAATTCGGCGGGGACTTCAACTACATCCCGCTGCAGGGCACCTTCACCGTAAATTATGGCGGATTGTTTGATTTCGGCCCCCAAGCTCTGCTTCCAGGCGTCCCCGCCTTCAATGCAGTCCAAGCTTATGGACTTGGCTTTCCTTCAGGCTTCGTGCAAGGCGTGGGCAATCCTAACGACTCGCTGACCAACAAGCCCCTGGGGGTCTTCTGGCAGGACTCCTGGCGTGTTCGCAACAATCTCACGCTCAACTACGGGGTGCGCTATGACGTGGAATTTCCGCCGACATTCGCCCCGCCAACCGGGCTCGCCAATACCGCACAAACTGGATATAACCTTCTGGGAATACAGAAGGGCATCCAGACCGACACCAACAACATTCAGCCTCGCATCGGCCTCGCCTTCGATCCCAAGGGCGACGGCAAAACGGTAATCCGCGGTTCCTACGGCATGTTCTATGATCACCCGCTGCTCGGCCTGTATTTCCTTGGCCAGGCCTCTGACGGCTCGACCAGCGGTCAATTGGATTTTGCCAGCACCGGATTCTGTTCTGCCGCGGGTCCGGCGAACCTGAATGCCATCCCGGTTTTCCAAGGCAACCTCATAAATTCCGGTGCCCCGCAGTGCGCCCCCGGCGCTCCAAATTCGGTCCTGGGTTACGGGACACCCTCCGCTAACGGCAACCCCAACCCACAGCGGTTCGATCCCTTCCTGTCGAGTTCAACCAACTTGTTTCTCAACCAGAACTACATCCAGGGCGGCTTCCCGCTGCTATTTCAACCATTTGGTTATCCCATGGGGAAGAACTTTGTATACGCCTATTCCCAGCAGGCGAATTTCACGGTGGAACGTGACCTTGGCGGCGGCTTTGCCCTTAGTCTCGCCTACAATTTCAACGGCGGTCGCCATCTAAACCGGCCGATCAATGCCAACACTCAGCGTGGCGACCTCTTGGTGGCGAACTGGCAGGCGGCTTACAGCGACCCGACTTCCTTTGCAACCTCGGGTGGACCGTTGGGCGTCGGGCTCGGTGCCGCTCCTTGCGGCCAAAACCCCAACAATGGGCTGTACTGGGTTTCCGCCGCATTGACCAACTTCTTCCGTCCCGGCGGCTCGAATCCGTCGATCGCCAGTGCTCTGACGGCCGCTGGCGCAGGCTCCTGCGTCACCGCCGTGTTGCCTGCGGTCATGCAGCAGTTTCAAGCAATGGGATATAGCACCGCCGGGTTCAATACCTCATGCAACCCCAACCCCGCCAACCTTCTCCAAACTCTTGGCGGTTGCGTCCCCTTCAGCGACCAGGACGCCAATTACTCCAACGGCAGCTCCGTCTATCACGGCTTCAGCGCTAACCTGCGCAAGCGCTTCAACCGGCACTACGAATTTCTCGCTTCCTATACCTGGTCGCACGCGATCGACGACTCCACCGACCTGCAATCAACCCAAACACCGCAGGACAGCTACTACCCGGCCCTCGATCGTTCCAACTCCACCTTCGACCAGCGCCATCGATTTGTCTTCAGCGGCGTCTATCAATCCGGCAAGCTCGGGGGCGCTGGGTTTGCCCCAAAGTTCTTCAGCAACTGGACGTTTGCTCCGCTGATCGAATTCTCTTCAGGGCGGCCCTTCAACATCGTCACCGGCAGCGACGATAACCTGCAGAACTCCACCCTCACGGTACGCCCGAACACTGTCGTCAGCGCTGCGTGCACGGCGATCGGAAACGGACCGGTCAATTCAAAATTCTCTCCGACCGGCGTTTTCCAGGAGGCTTGCTATCAGGCCTTCACTCCCCCTTCTTCTTCACCCGCCAGCTTTCCCCACGTCACGCTGATCGGCCTCGACGGCAGCCTGGGCCGCAACGCAGGGGTTACTCCCTGGACCGTCTTCAACGATATGCGCATCGCCAAACGCGTCTATTTTGGCGAGCGCTACAACCTGGAGTTGATCGCCGACATGTTCAACATCGCCAACAAATACAACGTGGCCGCCGTCAGTCCGCTGTTCAGCAACGCCGGCCAGGCCACTGCCGCTTACGATCCGCGGCAGTTCCAGTTTGCGCTGAAGTTCAACTGGTAGTGCCGGACCCCAGACTTCGGACCTCCGACCTCGGACCGCAGCCGGAACCTAACAAGTGCGCACAGCGAAAGAAAGAATTCCCTAGGGGATCACGGGATCTGAACCCGAGGTCCGAGGTCTGACGTCCGGGGTCTGAAGTCCGAGGTCGAGTGTTACACTTTTCTTTCATCCATCTTTGGCGCTTGCCCGGAGTTCGTTCCCTCATGTCTCAGCCCTATACGCCCACGCCGCGGACCCGTCTGGTCCGCGAAGCCCATCGCGCCGTCTATGATCGCGAAGCTGCGTATTGTATTCTCGACGAAGGCTTCCTCTGCCACGTCGGCTTCGTCGCCGACGGCCAGCCCTTTGTGATCCCGACTTCTTACGGCCGCAAAGATGCGAGCCTCTACATTCACGGCTCCGCCGCCAGTCGCATGTTGCGCCAGATGAAGGATGGCGTGCCGGTTTGCATCACGGTCACTTTGCTCGACGGGCTCGTGCTCGCCCGCTCCATCTTCAATCAGTCCATGAACTACCGCTCGGTGGTGATCCTGGGAACGGCGACTCTGGTGGACGATCCAGAAGAGAAGCTCGCGGCCCTACGCCTGCTTTCCGAACACATCCTGCCCGGCCGCTGGGCCGACTCGCGCCAACCCAACGAGAGCGAACTCAAGCAGACTTCAGTGTTGAGAGTGCCCATCGAGGAATTCTCGGCCAAAGTTCGCAGTGGCCGGGCGATCGATGATGAAGCAGACATGACATTCCCCACATGGGCCGGAGTGATTCCGCTGGAACTGAAGGCGGGGACGCCGATCACCGACCCGGGGCTTGATCCCATGCGGGAAGTTCCCGCTTACGCCAGGCGCTACACGCGTACCAGCTAGCGCCGTATTTCTGGTTGAGGATGGATCGCGGAGCGTGTAACATCCTCCGCCATGAAACCGCTCCAAGGCCGCATCGCCCTCGTTGCCGGCGCCACGCGCGGTGCCGGACGCGGCATCGCCTGCGCTCTCGGCGAAGCCGGCGCCACCGTCTATTGCACCGGACGCAGCGTCCGCGGCAAACCCGCCACCAAGGGCCGCCGCGAGACGATCCACGAGACGGCAGAGATGGTCACCGCCCGGGGCGGCAAGGGCATCGCCGTGCGCTGCGATCACACCAAAGAAAGCGACGTCAAGAAACTCGTTGCCCGTATCCGGCGCGAGCAGAAGGGCCAGCTCGACATCCTCGTCAACGACGTGTGGGGCGGCGACGCCCTCACCGAATTCGGCAAAACGTTCTGGCAGGTCTCGCTCGATAAGGGGCTGGCGATGCTGCACCAGGCGGTGCATTCGCACATCATCACCAGCCGCCACGTGGTGCCACTGATGCTCAAAGACACTGAGGCCAAGCGTCGGCGCGGCTTCATCGTCGAAATCACCGACGGTGACTTCTTCGGCTATCGCGGCAATCTGTTCTACGACTTGGTGAAGATTTCTGTAATCCGGCTGGCTATGGCCATGGCCTACGAACTGCGCAAGACCGAGATCACAGCCCTCGCGGTAACTCCTGGATTCCTCCGCTCCGAAGCTATGCTCGATCGCTTTGGCGTGAAAGAAGAAAACTGGCGCGATGCCGGGAGAAAAGATCCGAATTTCCTGAACTCGGAAACGCCGCTGTTTGTGGGCAGAGCCATTGCCGCCCTCGCCGCCGACCCGAACGTGAAAAAGAAATCGGGACAAGTCCTTAGTTCGTGGGATCTTTCCGAGGAATACGGCTTTACGGATGCCGACGGCAGCCGCCCGCACTGGGGACGCCACTTCGCGGAAACCTACGGGGCGCCCATTAGGAAATTCGACGCAACCTTGTACCGCTATTTCTGGGAGAGTCCCATCTCGCTGGTGTTCCCTGACTGGCCCTGAGAAACGCGCCGGAATACGACCGCAACTAACTCACAGGCTCTGACCGCCGATAGAACAACGTGAAGATGAATTGTTCCTGCGTTATTGACGCTCGGGGCCGGGTCACCGTGCCACGGGAGGTTCGCCGCCAGTTGGGATTGTCCCCCTGAAGACCGAGTAGACTTCCTCATCGAGGGCGACGGGATCATCTTTCGGCGTTCGCCTTCCGCGGCCAATGTGTTTGACAAGGCCAGTGAAGGCCAACACTGATAGCACCTGAATCGCACCTGCGCCGCAGGTTTTCGCGGGCGAGGGCACCCGCGCTACGAAATCCTTACGGAATCAGCAGCAACTTCCCCGTCGTCTTCCGTCCTTCCAGATCGCGATGCGCCCGCTGCGCCTCCGCCAGTGGATACGTATGCTCGATGCGCAGCTTGAGCTTTCCGGCAGTCATCATGCCAAACACCGCGCCTGACCGTGCCACTAATTCCTCGCGCGTGGCAATGTAGTGCGCCAGCGTAGGCCGGGTCACATAGAGCGATCCCTTTTGCGACAGCGCCACCAGATCAAATGGCGGCACCGCACCGCTCGATCCGCCGAACAGTACCATCATGCCGCGCGGCCGCAGGATGTTCAGCCCCTTGTCGAATGTCGTTTTGCCCACCGAGTCGTAGACGACATCCACGCCTTTGCCGCCGGTCAGCCGCTTGGTTTCGGCTTCGAAATCAGATTGCGTGTAGAGGATCACCTCATCTGCGCCCGCCCCGCGCGCCAGCTTCGCCTTCTCCTCGGTCGAAACCGTGGCGATCACCCGGGCGCCGATAGCGTGCGCCATCTGTACTAGAAGCAGCCCCACGCCACCGGCCGCGGCATGAACCAGCGCCGTCTCGCCGCGCTTCAGCGGGTATGTATCGTGCGACAGGTAATGTGCCGTCATGCCCTGCAGCATGGCCGCAGCGGCGTCGCGCTCGCTCACGCCCTGCGGAATCGGCACCAGCCGGTCGGCCGGAACCGCAGCGTACTCGGCGTAAGACCCCAGCAGCCCGGTCCAGGCCACTCGGTCTCCCACCTTCACCGCTTTCGCCTCCGCACCCACCGCGGATACCACGCCGGCGCCCTCTTGCCCCAGAACGAACGGCGACGGCGACTTGTACCGCCCCTCGCGGATGTAGACATCGATAAAATTCACGCCCGAGGCAGCCAGCTTCACTACGGCTTCGTTTGCCTTTGGTTGTGGAACCGGCAGTTCTGCCACTTCCATCGCTTCCGGCCCACCGACTTGTTTTACTTGAATGGCTTTCATGGCGCTTTGGATTCCTTATTTCGGAGAAAGGATTCGGGGAGCTGAGCCGTGTTGTCGGTTCTCAGCGGTTCTTACTGAGAACTGGGAACTGAGAACTGTGCCTCTGCTACACTGGCCAGTCCCCTGCAAGGAGGCCCTTCGTCATGGCCGAAAAGAAGCCGCAAACTTTCGCCAATCACACTCGTTTGGATCCGCTGTTTCACTTCGTCGCATTGCCGATTTTCGCTCTCGCCCTCATCGGTGGCACCATCCACTTCATTTGGCGGCCCAGTTTCTACACGGGATCATTCTTCGTTATCTCAGTAGCGGCCGTAATCGCGCTCTTCAAGACTCGCCTTTACGCGCTCAAGGTGCAGGACCGTGTGATTCGCCTGGAAGAGCGGCTGCGCTTGGCTACTCTACTGCCCGAGCCGTTGCGCTCGCGCATTCCTGAATTAACCGAAAGCCAACTCGTCGGGCTGCGCTTCGCTTCGGATGCCGAAGTACCCAAGCTCGTGGAGCGCACGCTCACGGAAAAACTGTCCCGGGCGGACATTAAGAAGGCGATCCAGACTTGGCGTCCAGACTACTGGCGCGTCTGACCCAGCCACCGTCGGGACCGAACTGGAGATCGAGTCGATCTCTTTCAAACCTTTGGCCGGCTTCCGCCGTCTGAATAGTAAGCCCCACGGGTAACGATGCGGCGCTGTGCCGAAGGTAATCACCGTGGTGCCTTTTCGGCGTTGACCCAAGGCAGACCCCGGGGTACGATTTTTGATAGAATTCACCGGGCTGTAACCACCGGAGGCAATCCGTATCTCGTAGAGAAATATGCGAGTTGCAAAACTCCAAGTGCGGATCGCGCTACTGGCCGTTTTGGCCCTGATGGCTTCTTCCTGCCAGACTGCCCAAAGACCTGTTTCCCTGCTGCCCGCCAGGACTGCCCCGGCTTTGCCGCCTACTCCTGCAGCCCCGGCGCAAGCTCCACCGCAGGCCCAGGCTGCCCCGCAGGAAGCTGCTCCCAAGCCAGCGCAGATCCCCACTGAAGCTCCGGCCGAAACCAGAACTCAACCTCCATCGCCTCCAAAAAGTCCCGATCCAGTTGCTGACTTGGTGGCGCAGGTCGAAAAGGACTACCAAGCCGGATTAGACGCCTACCACGCCGGCCAGACCGAAGCCGCCAAGCAGGACTTCGACAACGCTTTTAACGCCTTGCTCGAAAGCAACCTGGGAATTCGCTCCGACGACCGCCTGGAAAAGGAATTCGACCGCATTGTGGAGGGGGTCAACCACCTGGATCTGGGTGCCTTGGGTTTTTCATCCGACTCCGAAGCCCAAAAGTCTGAACCCGCACCCATCGATGAGACCAACGGCATCACTCCGTCGGCTGACGCCGGCGTGCGAGCCAAGGCGCAAGCTGAGATCAAGTCGACCCACTCCGATCTGCCGCTCATGATGACGGACCAGGTCGCAGGCTATATCAGCTACTTTTCCAACCGTGGACGCGGCACCTTCGAACGCGCTTTCGCCCGCTCCGGCCGCTATCACGACATGATGGTTTCGATTCTCAAGGAAGAAGGCGTTCCGCAGGATCTGATTTATCTGGCTCAGGCCGAGTCGGGCTTCCATCCTCTGGCGGTTTCCCGCGCCGGCGCTCGCGGCATCTGGCAGTTCATGGGCAGCCGCGCCCGGGGTTACGGCCTGCAACGCAGCCTGTGGGTGGATGATCGCCAGGATCCCGAAAAGTCCACGCGCGCCGCCGCCCGCCACCTGAGAGATCTCTATGCCCAGTTCGGCGACTGGTATCTGGCCATGGCCGCATATAACTCTGGTCCAGGCACGGTGCAAGCGGCGGTCAAGCGTACAGGTTATGCCGACTTCTGGGAGCTTTACCGGCGCAACGTTCTCCCCAAGGAAACCCGCAACTACGTTCCCATCATATTGGCCGTCACCATCATGACCAAGAATCTGTCGCAGTACGGTTTTGATGACGTCTCCATGGACGAGCCGGCGGCCTTCGACAAAGTGACAATCAACTATCCCGTAGATCTGCGCCTGGTCGCGGAATGTGTGGACGCGACTCCGACTCAACTGCAGGAACTGAATCCCAGCCTGCTGCGCCTGACCACGCCGAGAGTAGGCACATTCGAACTCCATCTGCCGATGGGGATGAAAGATCAGTATCAGACAGCCATCGCCGCCATTCCAGGCGATATGCGGCTGTGGTGGCGTTATCACAAAGTTCAGCCCGGCGACACGCTGGCTTCTCTCAGCCGGTCCTACCGCGTCACTGCCAAGTCGATTGCCACGGCCAATCAGATGGACGGCACTGAACTCGAAGCCGGCGCCAAGGTGATCATCCCGGTTGCGGTAGGGAAGCATCCTCTCAGCGATAATGCCACCTACGCCCGCCGCATCACCCGATACAAAGTCCACAAGGGAGACACAGTCGAGACGGTTGCCGAGAACTTCGGCGTCCCCGCTCAGATGGTGCGGCGCTGGAACGGCCTGCCTCGTGGCGACAGCCTCCGTGGACGGAAAGTGCTGGCCCTGCACCTGCCGGTAACGCCCACCAGTGAGGCCGCCTCAACCGCATCGAGCAAGTCGGCACACACCCGGAAAACCGCCCAAATGGCGAGCACCAAACTTTCTTCCGGCAAGTCCGTCGGGAACGCCGACGAAGATGCTTCTGACTCCGCTGTGCTACGCCACACTGTGAAATCCGGCGAAACCCTGTACTCGATCGCGACCACCTACAAAACCACCGTTGCCGCCCTCAAGCGCTACAACGGGGACGTCGCCGTCCTGCGACCCGGCATGATCCTGATCGTGCAGCAAAGCCGGTAGAGTTCTCCCCGCCTTGTTTCCCATCGCACCGTGCGCTGGCGTACAATTCCCTCGGCTTTCACAATTAGCCAAAATCTCCAGCAGCCAAAGGAGTTTTTCATGCAAATTCGTAACCTGCTCATTCTGTTTCTCGTCATTGCAATCTCGGCATCGCTAGCCCTGCCGGCTTTCGCCCAGGACGGAGGCGCAACCTTCAAAGCCAAGTGTGCTGCCTGTCACGGTCCCGAGGGCCAGGGCAAGATTGGTCCCAAGCTGGCGGGCACCGCCCTCAGCGCTGACCAGATCAGCGGCCTGCTCACCAAGGGCGACGATGCCAAGAAACCGCCACACAAGAAGCCGGTGAGCGGTCTTTCCGCCGACGACGCCAAAGGCGTGGCTGCATTCGTAAAGACCCTGAAGTAATCTCAGTTCTGGGCCTCTCCGAGTCCGCTATCCGAGGCGGGAGCCATTACCGACTCCCGCCTCCCTTGTGGTCGCTCGTCCAGCTGGCTTTTCGTCGACTGTGCCTTGGGTCGGCTTCCCGCTGTCCACTGTCGAATCTTCTTCCATTCCCCCGCTTCGTGTGGTAACAGGATAGGCAGGCTCCTGTGACCTCAGCCCTTGCAGCCTGCACCAAACGTCGTGCTATAATCGCGCGCCGTTCCAGCACAAAGTTTCTGGTGGTCTTTTAATTTCTCGTACCCGGCAGCCTGTCGCGGCCGTTCTTGCGCCAGGAGGCCAAAACAAAGATCAGGAGGAGCAATGACGTTCTACGACCCCACACTCTACGGACGTGATGACGAAGAAGAATTCGGCGATAGCGGCGCCTACAGCGAGTCGCTCGAAGAGGATTTCGAAGAAGAGGAAGAGGAGGAAGAAGAAGCCGGCATGCCGGAACCGGACATGAGTGAACCGGTGGCGCCCCCTCCTCCGCCGCCTCTTGGTCCCAAACCCCCAGCTCCCGCCGGCGGTGGTGGCGGCGCCAAGAAGCCGGCCGCGAAGAAGAAGGCCAAGAAAGCGCCCGCTAAAAAGAAGAAAGCGGCGAAGAAACCGGCCAAGAAAAAAGCCGCAAAAAAGCCCGCAAAAAAGAAAGCGGCCAGGAAGCCGGCAAGGAAGGCGAAGAAAAAAGCCAAGAAGGGTCGCCGCTAAAGCCTTCTTCGGTTGTCTGTTTCAAGCCCAGCAATCTCGAACGAGGACCGCGGCCCCGGGCCGCGGTTTTTCTTGTTCGCCTGCTTGCATTTGGTAAGCGTGGGGACTACTCACTCCCTCGGCGTATAATTTCTTGCCGCTCCATGAAAGGCTCGCCCATGAAGGCCTCACGCGCGCTGCAAACCTGTTTCGCCCTGTCCCTGTTCACCCTCGCCGCCCTCGCTCAGGGACCATCCATCCCCAAGCCGCCCTCCACGCCCAAGCACCCCGTCACCGACGAATACCAGGGCGTCAAAGTCAGGGACGACTACCGCTGGCTTGAGAACTGGGACGATCCTTCCGTCAAACAGTGGAGCGCCGCTGAAAACGCCCGCACCCGCGACTATCTCGACCACCTGCCTGCCCGTTCCGCCATCAAGGAGCGCCTTCACCAGCTCGTTGCCGCCAGTTCTGCTGCTTACTACGACCTGCAATTCCGGGGGGACACGTTGTTTGCCATGAGATTCCAGCCGCCACAGCAGCAACCCGTCCTGGTCGCGATGCATTCGGCGGACGATCCCGGCGGCGCGAAAGTCATTTTCGATCCCAACACCGCGAGCAGCAAAGGTTCTGTAGCCGTGGACTTTTATGTGGCTTCGCTCGACGGAAAATACCTCGCGGCCGCTCTATCGGAAAATGGATCGGAAGACGCTTCCGCGCATGTCTTTGAAGTTGCCACGGGCAAGGAACTCGCTGACGTTGTCCCCCGAGTGAACTTCGCCACGGCCGGCGGCAGCCTTGACTGGAAAGGCGACAGCACCGGTTTCTACTACACCCGCTATCCGCAGGGCAACGAGCGGCCAGCGGAAGACGCCAACTTCTACCAGCAGGTCTACTTTCACAAGCTCGGCACCGACGCGAAACAAGACGCCTACGTCATCGGTAAAGATTTTCCGCGGATCGCCGAGATTCAGCTGCGCACCAGCGACGACGGACGGTGGCTGCTCGCCGCCGTTGCCAACGGGGATGGAGGCGAATTCGCCCACCATCTGATGGATTCCACTGGCCACTGGACTCAGATCACGCGCTTCGAAGACGGCGTTGTCTCCGTCAAGTTCGGGGCTGACAACAATCTCTACCTGTTGTCCCGCAAAGATGCGCCACGCGGGCAGATCCTGCGCCTTGCGCTTTCCGACCTCAAGCTCGCTCACGCCAGTGTTGTCGTGCCGCAAAGTTCCGGCGCCGGTTCCGACGAAAGCGCCCATGCTTCCATCGAGAACTTCGTACCCGCACCCGGCCGCTTATATGTGGTGGACATCATGGGTGGCCCCTCCCGGGTGCTCGTCTTCGACAATCAGGGCAAGTCTCTTCCGGCGCCGCTTCTGCCGCCGGTCTCGGCCGTCGGCCAGGTCGTTTCCATGGGCGCTGGTGACGTGCTCTTCTACACCTCCACCTACCTCGAACCCGCCGCTTGGTATCGTTTTTCCGCCGCCAGCGGTAAATCCGCACGCACCGCTCTTTTCGAAACTTCTCCCGTCAAGTTCGACGACGCCGAAGTCGTCCGCGACTTCGCCATTTCCAAAGACGGCACCCGCGTCCCGGTGAACATCATTCGCCGCAAGGGCACGAGACTCGATGGCGCCAACCCAGTGCTGTTGTACGGATACGGCGGCTTTGGCATCAGCGAGAAACCATTCTTTGTCGGATCCTTCACCCGCATTTGGCTGGATCAGGGAGGCGTTTACGCGGACGTAAGCCTCCGCGGCGGCGCCGAGTACGGCGAGGAATGGCACCAGGCCGGCAACCTAACGCGCAAGCAGAACGTCTTTGACGACTTCCTCGCGGCGGCCCAGTACCTGATCGACCAGAAATACACTTCGCCCGCTCATCTCGCGATTCTCGGCGGCAGCAACGGCGGCCTGCTCATGGGCGCAGCCTTTACCCAGCGTCCTGACTTGTTCCGCGCGGTCGTCTCCTCCGTTGGCATCTATGACATGCTGCGCGTCGAACTCGACCCCAACGGCGCCTTCAACATCACCGAATACGGCACCGTGAAAGACCCCGACCAGTTCAAGGCGCTCTATGCCTATTCCCCCTATCATCACGTCAAAGACGGCAGGGCCTATCCCGCGATTCTGATGCCCACGGGCGAGAACGATCACCGCGTCAACCCGATGCAGTCGCGAAAGATGACGGCGCGACTACAGGCCGCCAACAGCTCGGACCATCCCATCCTCCTGCGCACCACCTCGAGCGCCGGCCACGGTTTTGGCACCGCCCTCGACGAAGAAATCGAGCAGGACGCCGATATCTTCAGCTTCTTGTTTGATCAGTTGGGAATCGAGTACGCGCCAGCGCAGAAGTGACGTGTGCTGGCTTGGGATCACGTACGCTGTGGTGCAAACGTGAATCTGCCCAAGAAATCGTGGCTCGGCGCCGGGCTACCAGGCCCGGAAACGTTCAATCTGGCCATGGGTGTTCCGGCTCTCGCCGACGCACGATTGAATTGCTGTCTTCAGCCGGTCTTGGTCGTCTGGTTTGAGCGCGACGAAGCGAAAGGGTTGCAGGCTCCAAGAGAGCGGGCTCAGCATCTCCGCGGAACCGAGGACCATCCCCGCCCCGGTCAGAAACATCAATTTTGCATTGCACCCGGTATCGACGGGATGGGCGATGGAAAGCAAGCCACCGGTCAGGGAAACGACTCTCAACTTACCGAGGACACGGCGGCCGTCCTTGAGCCGGAGCACCGCCGAGGTGGGCTCGGCAAAATGCGCTCTCGTGGCCCGCTGAGGGGCCTGCGATGGGGGGAGGAAATTCACTAGATCAAGTATCTGCCCTTCTATGCAGCTATGGCAGATTACGGAAGGGCTTGGCCGCAGTCGGTTACGCCCTCTACTTCTTACCCTCCACCGCTGCCCGGCACTTCCCGTACAGCTCCAGCAAATGCGCCGCGTAGTCCTCGGGCTTCGCGGCCGAGCCTCCTCCCGAGAAGCCGACTCCACCGCTGCTGGCCGTCTTTCCGTACCCCGTCGTCATCGCGATGAATTTCATCAGATCGAGCGCGATATCTTCATTGCGGCGCGCGCTCGAGTGCGTGGCTGGCCCTTCATCCATAAGTCCTTCTCCTGAACCGGAAATATAAGGAATTTGCTCTTCTTCTTCAAAGTCTTCCATGACACCCACTCCAACTCCGCCCACGATGATAGCAGGGTCGGTGCAGCAGCGTCCCGCGCCCGAGGCCGCAGCCGCACTTACCGCGCCACTTCGCTCATCAGCGCCAGCAGGTTTCCTTCGGTGTCGCGGAAGAACGTCATCCACAAATCGTGGGTCGGCATTTTCGCGATCATGTGCGGCTCGTCCTCGAAGTGCGCCCCGCCTGCTTTCAGCTTCCCGTATGCCTCCTGAATGTCAGGCACAACAAAATACAGGACCGAACTGGGATGGTCGAACTCCGGCTTCTCCGCTCCGCTGAGCATCAGCCGCACCCCGCCGCAGTCGAAAAAAGCCAGCCCCGGCGGTGCCTTGAAAAGCAGCTGGAGACCCAGCTTTTCCTGGTAGAAGGTGGCCGCACGTTCCACATCCTTCGCGTTGATGGCGATCTGGCCGAGACGGGTGATGCCAATGCCGGTCCCCGTTGCATGCATGTCCTTGACCTCCGAAATCATATTAGTTAGCATAGCTAACTATATTCGATGGCGCAAGTCAAGTCGAAACACGTCAAGACTGAAAACCGCGCGCTCCAGCCGGAAACGATCGCAGCGGCCGACCGCTTGCACTCCGCCGCCATTCACCTGCTGCGCCGGGTGCGCAAGCAGGATGCCGTGGCGGGCGTCGGCCCGGCGCAACTCTCCGCACTCTCAGTGCTGGTCTTTGCCGGCTCGAAGTCGCTCGGCGAGCTGGCTGCCGCCGAGCAGGTCAAGCCGCCCACCATGAGTCGCATCGTCGCCGGACTCAAGCGCAGCCGCCTGGTTGAAATCACGCGCGACCCGACTGACGCACGTCGCATGTCGATTCGCGCCACCACCAAAGGCAGGCGCCTTCTCCAGCATGGACGCCGGCGCCGCATCGAGTATCTCGCGGCTCATCTCGATTCGCTGACCACTGCTGAACTCGCCCAACTCGCCGCCGCCGCGGACATCCTGGAGGCAATGCTCCGCAACTGGCACTGACTATGGGCAGCGCCTGCCCGCACAACCACCTCCTGGGAAACTTTCCAAGCTAAGCCGGGTTGTGACACTCTAGAGAGTGTTCCATTCCGCAATCTCACGCGCCCCTCTACTGCTAGCCTGCTCTTGGAGGACTAATGCCGATCAAGTCACTTCGAACTCCCGCAAAACTCCTGGCCGTAGTTGCACTGGCACTGGCCGTAGCCTCTTGCGGTAGCAGCGCCCCGCTCGTTTGCAACGCCCTCCCCACCGCCAGCAGTCGCACCTGCACCTGCGGGCCGGGAGTGTCGGCCTGCCCGGTCCAACCCGGTCCCGAATTCCTCTACGCCACTAGCCTCGGTGGCCAGATTCTGGCCTTCAGCATCGATCACAACAGCGGAGCGCTAACCCCGATTGGCTCCGTGCCCGGTCCCACCACCCTAAGCCCCGGCCTCACCTCCGTGAGCAACCAGTTCCTATACGCCTCCGACACCCACAACGCACAAATCGATGGCTTCTCCATCAACCAGACAACCGGTGCGCTCACCCCCCTCGCGGAATCTCCCTTTTCTACCGGAACTCTCAGCGTTCCGGGGTATCTGGCCGCGCCCCCGGGGGATCTGGGCTCGTCCCCGGGGAGTAGTCTTCTTTACGCCGCCGATGCCGGCACGATCGACATGTTCACCATAAGCGCAGCCGGAGTGCCCAACGCGCTTTCAGGATCTCCCTTCCTCCCGGAATCCGGTTTCTCTATTGTGGTCGATCCCTCGGGCAACTTCCTCTTCGCTGCGGACGACGATCCTCCGGGCGGCATCTTCGCCTTCACGACTGGTTCCGTAGGAGCGCTCACTGTAGTACTTGATTCGCCCTTTACCATCCCGGGGCAAACTGTTGCCGACAACCCGCCCATAGGCATTGCCGATACCGGCTCCTACGTTTACGCCGCTCTATCACAAACCAACCAGATCGCCGCGTTCTCCATCAGCGGCACTGGCGCCCTCACGCCCGTGCCCAATTCACCTTTCGCAGCGGGAACCGCTCCCACCGCGGTGGTCTGGGCCGGCATCTTCCTCTATGCGATCAACTCTTCAGACGGGACCATCTCAGGCTACAGCATCGCTTCCACCAACGGCGTGCTGACGCCACTTTCGGGCTCACCGTTCGCCATCGTTGGCTTCTCCATGGCCACAGATTATTTCGGCCAATATCTCTACGTCGCCGGACCCACGGGCATCCAGACCTTCAGCATCGATTTCACCAGCGGCGGGCTCACTTCTGTGTCCGGCTCGCCGGTTCCCGTAATCGGACCCTGGCTCTTGACAGTCGTCCAGATCCCTCCAGCGTAGCCTCTGTTCGTTTTTCGTAACAGCGGCGAAGTTCTCCTTGCAAGTCTCCCTCCGGCGTTCTAATATTCGCCGCGCAGTACTTCCCCTCATCCGATGTTGGGCCCTTGATTGTTCCCGCAGCGGGATCTTCGCGGATCTCGCAGCGCCAGACTCTACCTTCGAACCCGAAAGGAATTGCAGCCATGTCTATAAAAATGCTTGCCACTGACCCCGACGCACGCAAGAGCGTCACCATGAAGCCTGACCCAACCCGAATCGATCCGCTAAAGCTGAAGCTGGGCAAAAACCCGGCACGGCACGATCCCCGCACTCTGGCGTTTGCCACTTACGCGACGGCGGCCCTGCCCGCTCCGCCCGCCAGCCTGGATCTGACCGCAAAGATGAAAGTGCCGTGGGGCATGATGGACAATGCCCAGGTCGGCGACTGCACTTGCGCTGCCGCCGGCCACCTGATGATGGAGTGGACCTCCAACTCGCAATCCAAGATCTTCACTCCCTCGGATGCGCAGATTATCGCCGCCTATTCGGCCATCACCGGCTACAACCCCAAGACTGGCGCCAACGACAACGGCGCTCAGGAAATTGATGTGCTCAACTACTGGCGGCAAACTGGGATCGCCGGACACAAGATCACGGCTTTCGTCTCACTTGAGCCCTCCAATACCACCCACATCATGGATGGAACCTGGATTTTCGGCGGCTGCTATATCGGTCTGGCCCTGCCCAAGAGCGCCCAGGCCCAGACCAGCAACAAACAGATTTGGTCAGTTCCTGCGGGAGGCACGAAAGGTGACGGCGCACCTGGCTCCTGGGGCGGACACGCTGTCCCCGTGGTCGCCTACGATGCCCGCAGCCTTACGGTTGTGACCTGGGGCGCGCTGCAAACCATGACCTGGGGATTCTGGGCGGCCTACTGCGATGAAGCCTACGCGATTCTCAGCCCTGATTTTCTTGGGAAAGCGGGTAACACGCCGGACGGCTTCAACCTGGCCCAGTTGCAGGAAGACCTGGCCGACCTGAAATAAAGCAGACGACCGGAATGAGCCTGTCTTCGCGGAGACAGGCTCACGCCCAATCTGAAATGGACTTGTCGCCGTCGGATGAACCTGCGGGTTCTTTTTCCTTCTTGCCGTCGCGTGGTTGATCCTGCCGCTTCGGCTGCTCCTGGGATTCTTCGCGCGCTCCCAGTTTTACGACGCAGGCTTCCTCAGAATAGGCTTCCCCCGCAAGTTCCGAGGCTGCCTCGATCAGCTTTTTTCTGGTGCGTGCCGCTTCCTGTTTTGCGGCCGCTCTCTGTGCGGAATAGAGCGCATCCAGTTGGGCATTGGGATTGACTTGATTGGCATGCACGCGCATTGGCCAGACTCCTTCGTCCACAGACCTCCAATGCAATCGCAATGCCGAACTGGGCTTGCAGCGCCCGACTCTGGCCCTTCATGCGCACGCTTTCCCTTTCCGGTTTAGAATGTCACCCCGTGGTCAAAATGAAATCGAGGACGATCATGCGCCTTTATCAACCAAGACACATTCCCGGAGACGTTGTATAACTCCCTGACGGGGCAAAAGACCGGGAAACTCATCAAGCACAATTGATGCCCCGCAGCGGCTTTACTTTTTGAGGAGCCTCATTCCATCTTGCGCCTGACACGCCGTGAATTCGTCCATTCGGCTCTGGCCGCCAGCGCTCTCGCCGCGCTGCCCGCCGGGCTATTGTCCGGCTGCAGTACGTCGTCGAATGCGGTGGGTACGGCGCCTCTCGCGGCTCCTCACGCCACGCAGTTCGATACCTCTTCCGAGTTCGGGTTCCCCAAAGGATTTTTCTGGGGCACGGCCACCGCCGCTTACCAGATCGAAGGCGCGTGGAAAGAAGACGGCAAGGGCGAATCGATCTGGGACCGCTTCGTGCACACTCCCGGCAAAGTCAAGAACGGCGATACTGGCGACGTGGCTTGTGACTCCTATCATCGCTGGCGCGACGACATTGCGCTCCTGCGGGCGATGAACTTAAATAGCTACCGCTTTTCGATTTGCTGGCCGCGCATTCAGCCCGACGGCTCCGGTCCCGCGAATGCCAAAGGCGTTGACTACTATAGCCGCCTCGTTGATGCCTTACTGGAAGCCCGCATCCGGCCGTTCGTCACGCTCTACCACTGGGATTTGCCACAAGCCTTGGAAGATGCCGGAGGCTGGCCGAATCGTGAGACAGCATCTCGGTTTGCCGATTACGTGGAGCTCGTGGCACGCGCCTTGGGCGACCGCGTTTCCGATTGGATGCTCTTCAACGAACCCTCCGCCTTCACTGATCTCGGCCATCTCGAAGGCACGCACGCTCCCGGACGCAAAAGCCTGTTGGATTTCCTGCGGGCCTCCCATACGGTGAACCTGGCGCAGGGCGCCGGTTTTCGGGCCTTAAAGGCAACTCGTCCTTCAGCGCGTGTGGGAACTGCCTTCAGCATGTCCGCGTGTGAACCGGCGACGAACTCCGAAGAAGACAAGGCGGCAGCCGAGCGGGCTCACGCCATCACCAACCTCTGGTTTCTGGAACCGGCATTGCATGGACGCTACCCTGAGGCCTTGGCATTTCTTCCGGAAACTGCGATGGGGATCAAGTCGGGCGATCTCGAGAAGATGCGCGCGCCTCTCGATTTCATCGGCATCAATCTGTACTACCGCACCATTGCGTCAGCGCCCAGCGCCATGGAGCGGCTCGCGCACGCGCAAGAGTGGCTGTTCCCGGTAAAGATGGGGCCCGGTTCCCAAGGTCCAAGAACCGACAACGGATGGGAGGTTTGGCCGCAAGCCCTGCATGAAATCGTCATGCGCATCACTCGCGACTTCAACCGGCCGCAGATTGAGATTACCGAGAGCGGTTGCGCTTACAACGACCTACCCGACGCAGCCGGCGTGATTCGCGACGTTCGCCGCATTCACTATCATCGGCAATATCTGCAAGCGCTCGCAGGAGCCATCGCCGACGGCGCTGACGTCCGTGGCTATCATGCGTGGACCTTGATGGATAACTTCGAGTGGGCCGAGGGTTTCAGCCAGCGCTTCGGGCTGGCTTACACGGATTTCAAGACGCAACAACGCACCATCAAAGAATCAGGAAGATGGTACGCAAGAGTAGCGGCAGAGAATCGTGTGGGACCGGGTCGGAGCCTGCCCTGAGCGCAGTCGAAGGGACCCGGTCGCGGCCGAAAAGGGCCGCTCTTTTAATCCCTACTTCGCAGGGTCCGCCAGCTTGAGCCGATCCCGTTCCTCCGCCAGCTTCCTCTGCAGCGCAGGATTCACCAGCGCCACCGGCACTTCCACGTTTCCAACCTTGAACTCTGTAGGATCGAACGTGGCATACCCGTCCTTCTGACCCATGTGTCCCGAAATCGTGATCCAGACATCCTTGCCTCCAATTTCCGTCAGAAACTGCCCGTGGACGGTGTCCCCGTCGTAGGTGACCTTTTGATCCTTGATATTCGGCGTCTCACTGCCCACGTCCGAGTCCGGAGTCAGCCCCGCTCCACTCGATCCCAGCATCTTGCTGATAACATCGCTGATCGCGCCGGAGTCGACTTGCGGTTCAGCCTTCGTGCCCTGTGACGCCTGCGAATTCTGGGCAGGTAGAAGGGACGTGGCATATCCCCCACTGGGCTGCGATGGCTGCGCCTGCGCCGTTGGCTGAGCTGACCTCGCGTCCGGCTCTGTCTGGTCCGCTCTCTGACTGAACGACTGCGCATTGGTTGATGGGCTGATCGGTTGGGTGCTGGCCGCAATCCCAGCCGGAGCCTGTGGCTGCGTCACCGGAGCAGGCTTCTTCACCACCAGGACAACGGCCACGACCAAGGCTACAAGTGTCAAAACACTGACGATGCGGTCGAGCAAGGATCTCATGAAGGCTCTTTAAGCGGTCAGCCGGACAGACAGGCCCAGCATCATCGTAGCGGGCCCAGGAGCGCCGAATCAGATGGCAGAAGTCACATGGGAAGATGGTACTTCAGTCACATGGTGAGCATGCTGAAAAACTGATCACCCCAGTTTCCTGATCAGCAACTCATTTACCAGCTTCGGGTTGGCCTGGCCTTTGGACGCTTTCATCACTTGGCCGACAAAGAATCCAAGCATGGTCTTCTTTCCGGCGCGGTATTGTTCGATCTGCTTGGGATTCGCGGCCACGACTTCGTCGATGATTTTCTCCAGCGCCGAAGTGTCCGACGACTGCTGCGGGCGGCCTTCTTCTTCGTAGACGTCGGGAAAATCTTTGCCGCGCTCGAAGCAGAGATCGTAAAGATCTTTGAGCATCTTGCCCGAGATGGCGCCGCTCTCCACCAGATCGGCAGACACAGCCACGCCTTTCATCGAAATTGGCGACTGCTCGATCTCCGCGCCCTTGGCCTTGAGCCGGCCCATCAGTTCACCCTGCACCAGGTTCGCCACCCGCTTGGGATTCTTCGCCGCCTTCGCCGCAGCCTCAAACTGATCGGCCAGCGACTTCGAAACCGTCAGCACCTGCGCATCGTATTCCGTGATGGCATATTCCTTCACCAGGCGAGCGCGGCGGGCCTCTGGAAGCTCGGGCAAAGTCTTTGCGATCTCCGCCTTCCACTTCTCGTCCACCACCAGCGGCAGCAGGTCAGGCTCGGGAAAATAGCGGTAGTCATGCGCCTGCTCCTTCGAACGCATGCTATAGGTCTTGCCTTCATGCGCATTGTAGAGGCGCGTCTCCTGCACGATCTTGCCCCCGCCGTCGATCACATCGATCTGGCGCGCGATCTCGTAGATCAGGGCCTCGCGGATGAAGCGGAACGAATTCACATTCTTGATTTCGGCTTTCGTGCCCAGTTCTTTCTGCCCGCGCGGGCGCACGCTCACGTTGGCATCGCAGCGCAACGATCCCTCCTCCATGTTGCAGTCGCTGACGCCGGTGTAGAGGATGATCTCCTTCAACCGCGTGAGGTATTCGTAAGCCTCGTCGGGCGTGGAGATATCGGGCTCACTGACGATCTCGATCAGCGGCAACCCAGTGCGGTTGAGGTCGATGGCAGTCTTCTCGTCAGAATCGGGAAAGCCCTCGTGCAGGCTCTTTCCCGCGTCCTCTTCAAGATGCACGCGCGTGATCCCAATCTTCTTCCTAGTTGTGCGTTCCTGCTCTTCTTTGCGTCCTCCGCGGCCTTCCTCAGCGACCTTTGCGGTTAAAGGCTTTTGGATTTGTACTTCGATGAATCCGTGCTCAGCCAGCGGCTTGTCGTATTGCGAAATCTGGTAGCCCTTGGGCAAGTCGGGATAGAAATAATTCTTGCGGGCAAAAATCGAAGTCTCATTGATGCGGCAATTCAGCGCCATCGCCGCCAGCGTGGCGAACTCAACCGCCTTGCGGTTCAGCACCGGCAAAGCTCCGGGCATACCGAGGCATACCGGGCAAACATTCGTGTTGGGCGAAGCGCCGAAGCGCGTGGAGCAGGAGCAGAAAATCTTCGACGCCGTCAGAAGCTGGACGTGCACTTCGAGACCAATGACGGGCTCGTAGGCGGTGCTGGCAGCGACGGTCGTGTCGGCAGAGGTCGACATATCGGGATTATAAGGCAGTGGTCAGGGCCCGGTGATCAGTGGTCGGTGGTCGGTGGGCTGCGGTTTCGGTCTTGATCTGGATTGAAAAAAATCACGGATCGATCGTCATAAAATCTCTGGAATCAGCTAGTTAGCGGATTTGTGCATCCGCCGAATCTGACTAAAATATAGAAGGCAAATGACTTGTCTGCAAAGTATTCGATTCAAGAGACTTAGGCGGCCTTGTCGCCGAAAAGTGACGTAAAATCGAGTGCCTTGACCGTAAAATATTGCATTTACGGACTTTATCTCGTTGCTATTCTTATTTCAAACACCTAATTCCCAAAGCAATAGGATCGCAGCTTCCAGGAGCTAAGTCAAGAGAATTCTTATGCCGTAGTCCTACTATGTGGTATATACTACGTAGTGGTATACATTGAATCGAAGGCCTTCACCGCGCGGCTTCACCGACTGGCGGGAGCGGCGGCGTTGGATGTACTTAATTCGATTCAAGCCGACTTGATCAAGAATCCCAGCCGAGGAGACTTGATCCAGGGATTGGGAGGAATACGTAAGGCGCGGTGTTCGAATCCGGCGCGCGGCAAGGGGAAGCGAGGCGGCTTCCGGTATCTGTTCCTGTACTTGGAAGATCGAAACCAGATTCATCTGCTTTATTTGTTGGACAAGGACGAGCAGGAAGACCTATCGGCCGATGAGCGTAAAGTGCTGCGAGCATGGGTGGGTGAGATTAAAGCATCAAGAGGGGGACAGCGAATTCAATGAAATCCAAGGGAGCGAAAAAGAAGGTCAAGATTTTTGATGATCTTAAGCAGGCTCTATCGGACGCGCTTGATTACGAGCGCGGAAAGAAAACGGGGCTGCGGGTCAGCCAGTTGCCGCCTCCACCCAAGCCGCTGACGCCTGGGCAGATTCGTGCCATTCGGCAATCGTTCAACGTGAGCCAGGCGGGCTTCGCGCGCATTATTAACGTGAGCGTCAATGCCGTCGAAAGCTGGGAGCAGGGAGTGCGGCGTCCGCGGGAGGCTACGTTGAAACTGCTTGCTGTCGCGGACAAGCATCCAGAAGTTTTGCTGGCGGGCGAGTAGACAGAAAGTCAAAATTCCCACCCCTTCGGCAGGCTCAGAGCAGGCTCTGCCGCAAAGAACGCGGCAAGGATGGGGCACCCGCGCAAGACCTACGACCTGAGACCGAAGACCAGAAACCAGAAACTGGAAACTCGACCCTGCTTCAGAACACCTGGGTCTTCACCACTTTCCCATTCTCGAAGCGCACCACCCAGCGGTGGCCGCTCTTCAGGTAGAACCAGGTTTCCTTCAGACTCGTGGCGTCGACGTCGTCCACCTTTTTCTGGTCGGGCTCGCCGAAGCTCATGATCACCATTTCGTAGGTCATGTTCTCGACCACCGTGTGGGCGTCGATGGCGGCGCGCAGTTCCGGCGGCATATCCTTTTCCGAGAGCTTCTGCTCGATGCGGCTCACGTCCAGCAGCCGTGACATGAAGCGCATGATGTTCTGCGGATCGATGTCGGTGTCGTTGAGATCTTTCTGATACTTCAGGTTGAGGCGCGAGCCCCCGGCCCGTTTGTAGGAGGCCCCAACTTTGTTGGCGTGGTTGCTGCCGCGGCGTCCCTCGCCGCCGCCTTCCAAATGGATCTCGACCTTGTCGTTGTCGATCTTGACGTTGGTGATGGTCACCCACTCGTCGCGCTCCACGCCCACACCCTTCGACTTCAGCCACTTGGTCATCTCTTCCAAATCGACCCCGCGGTCATCCAGTCGCTTGTTCGACAGGGGAATGTAGTAAACATCCACGCCGTCCTTGTACGCGGGCAGATCCACCAGAGCCCTCACATCCTTCCCCAGCAACAACGTGGTCAGCTGGTCCTGCGCGCCTTTCGATGTGGAAGCTTGTGCCGCTCCCAGCAATCCCACGGCGAGCGCGGGCAACGCGGCCCAGAATATCCACCGCTTCATCTCGAACATCGTCTTCATCTCCTCTGTGCCTTCATGCCTGCCTCTACCAATCCAGGCCGGTATCGAATGAACGCGTTACGATAGATGGTGAAGCGGGTTGTGTAAATGGCTCTTGGGTGCCAGTCGGCTGGCGATGGACGAATGAGGACCAACGGATGGCTGGCACACGAAAGCTGCGTGTCCATCAAGGATTCGTCTTCTGCGGGGCGTTCAGGTATTTCTCCAGCGGAAGTTCGAAGTACATCAACTCGGCGCCTTTCGCGTCATTGACGCCGCCCACGTAGAGGTGGGCGCCGGCGAGGGGCGCGGAGATGCCTCCCACGTCGAAGAAGAGGAATCCTGATTGCGTGGAGTGGGGCTCGACGGCTTTGGCGGCGAACTGCGAGGAGTCGATCTCATCCATCTGCTTCTGGCTGATCGTGCCCTTTACTTTTTTGCGCGGGATGGGAAAGGGCGATGGGTTGGTGTTGGCCTGGGGATTGGAGAGGCGGCGGTAGATGTCTTCGGGAGAAGTTGGGGTCAGCTTAGCGCGATCTGCAGTCACCAGGGTCACGTCCATGCGGGCGATCGAGATGGGCTGGCCGCCGTCGTTGGTGACCACGAAGAAGACGGGCAGGAATCCGTGTTCGTGAAAGTCCACGGAAAAGATCTTGGCCTTGTCGGGAGTGTCGTAGGGATCGGCCGCGATGGCGACTTTCTCGTCCGGGTGATCGTCGTGGGCGGGATAAGTTTTTGCCGGCTGGGCTACGGGTTTCACAAAGTCTTTGGCCGCCAGAAAGACCGCAAATCCCGCTACTGCGAAGAGCACGAACAGAACCCTGCGAGGCGCATTCTGAAACATGGGCTTCACCACGGGCTGCATGCTTCCGATTATAGAGGCAAAGCGGTCGCCTTCCGTGGCCGGAGTTTGTTTAGAATGGCTCAACTTGATCTCATCTCTCTACAGCTTTCTCTACAGCGCGGCGCTGGCCCTCGGAGTGTTGGTGAGCCTGCCCTACTGGCTGCTCCAGATGGCGCGCCACGGCAAGTACCGCAAGGGCCTGGCGGAGCGCCTGGGGCGGCTGCCTTCGCGCCTGCAGTTGCCGAGGAAAGAAGATCCGGTGATCTGGGTCCACGCCGTTTCGGTTGGCGAGGTGCTGGCGGTTGCGGGTTTGGTGGAGGAACTGCAGCGCCGTTGCCCGCAGCATAAGATCTTCATTTCCACCACCACGGATACCGGCCAGGCCCTCGCCCGCAAACGCTTTGGCGACGCGAGCGTCTTTTATTTCCCGATGGACTTTGCATTCGCCATCCGCCCCTACCTGCAGGCGCTGCATCCGCAAATGGTGGTGATTGCGGAGACCGAATTTTGGCCCAATTTCATTCCGCTGGCGCACGCGCGCGGGGCGCGGATTGCGGTGGTGAATGCCCGCATCTCGGACCGCTCCTGGCCGCGTTATCGCCGGTTCCGCCGATTGCTGCGCCGACTGCTGGCAAATGTTGATCTGTTTCTGGCGCAGACGCAGCAAGATGCGGCGCGGCTCGAGGATATTGGCGCCAGCCCGGAACGGGTCCGCGTCACGGGGAATCTAAAGTTCGACATCCCCGCGCCCGCTCCGCCGGCAATTGTCGACAGCCTGAGGATATCGCTCGCACAGAGCGCGGCTGGGCCGGTGCTGGTGTGTGGCAGCACCGTGGATGGAGAAGAGCCGCTGCTGCTGAAGGCGTTCGAGAACTTGCTGGTGCAGCACCCGCGCGCGGTGATGATACTGGCGCCCCGGCATCCTGAGCGCTTCCCCGGGGTGGCCGCTCTTCTGGAGCAGATGTCGATCCGCTTCCGACGGCGATCGGAGTGGAACGGCGAGCCCCTGACCAGCGGCGTCCTATTGCTGGATACAATCGGTGAACTAGCCGCGCTGTATTCGCTGGCCGATATTGCTTTTGTGGGCGGAAGCCTGGTCCCGCGCGGCGGCCACAACATCATCGAACCGGCACAGCATGGCGTGGCCACCGTGATCGGCAATCATACGGAGAATTTTCGCGATGTCGTGAGCTTGTTTCAAAGCCGGGATGCGGTGCGAATTGCAGGTCCAGCAGAGTTGCCGCTTGTGCTCATGGAATTGCTGGCCAACGATGCGGAGCGCCAGGAGTTGGGACAACGCGCCGCCGAAACCATGCGATTGCAGATCGGAGCCACAGCCCGGACAGCCGGGGAACTTCAGGAATTGCTGGCGCGGCCATGAACTTGAATCCCCTGTCAACCATCTACGGCGGCGTGGTCGGCGCGCGCAATGCGCTTTACGACTGGCGCTGGCTGCGCTCTCGGCAGTTGGAAGGCCCCGTGGTGAGCGTGGGAAATCTTTCGGCCGGAGGCTCGGGGAAAACTCCATTCGTGATATTGCTGGGCGAGTTGTTGAAGGTGCGTGGAATCCGGTTCGATGTGCTTTCCCGCGGCTATGGACGCGGTACTCGGGGAGTGCTGCTGGTCGATCCCGGAGGCCTGCCGCGGGATTTCGGCGATGAGCCGCTGCTGCTTGCCCGGCGACTGCAAGCGCCGGTGGTGGTTGGCGAAGACCGTTATGAGGCTGGGCTTTTTGCGGAGACGCAGTTTGGCCCGCAGATTCATTTGCTGGATGATGGCTTTCAACACCGCGGATTAGCGCGCGATTTCGATATCGTGCTGGTAACGCCAGAGGACGCGCGGGATCGGTTGCTTCCCTCAGGACGGCTGCGCGAAGCTTTGCCCTCCCTGCAGCGAGCCGATGCAGTAGTGCTGACCAGTGGGGCAACGGCGGAATCGTTCCCGCTCGCGCGCAAGTCGGTCTGGCGCGTGCGGCGCGGGATCCTGCCGGAAAACATTCCGTCCCGTCCCGTTGTGTTCTGCGGCATTGCGCGGCCGCAGAATTTTCTGCTGCAGTTGCGGGCGGCGGGCATCGATGCTGTCGCCGAGGCAGTCTTTCGCGATCATCATGCCTACACAGAAAAAGACGTTCGCGACCTGCTGCAGTTGCAGCAGCGCAGCGAGGCGGACGGCTTTGTGACAACGGAGAAAGATGCAGTCAACTTGGGCGGATATATGGGCGCACTGGCGCCACTGGCGGTCGTCCCGGTCAAAATGGAGCTCGCCGACGCAGCTAACGCTGTGGATACCATGCTGCGGGTAATCGAGGAGCGCCGGCATCGCTCGTGAGAAAATGCCGGAGACGGCGCAGAGAGTGATCAGTGGCTAGTGATTAGTGGTCAACAGGTTTCCTTGGCTTTACTAACCACTGGACACTGACCACTGACCACTGTGCAGAGAACGTAAGTTCAGCATGACAAGTCTTTTTATTCAATGACCAAGCATCTGAAAGAAGCCGACCGACTGCGGAAGATTATCGAAGGCTTTCCCAAAGTCACCATCACGGTGTTGGGGGATCTGGTGGCCGACGAATTCGTTTACGGAGAAATTTCACGCGTGTCGCGCGAAGCGCCGGTGCTCATCCTGAAGCATCGCGAACGCACCGTCGTGCCGGGCGGCGGCGCAAATGCGGTCAACAATCTCGCCGACCTGGGAGTGAACGTGCTTCCGGTCGGCGCCATCGGCGACGATGAGCCGGGACGGCTGCTTCTGAAGTTTTTTCGGCACAAGCACATTCCCGTCAGCGGCGTGCTCAAGGACAAGTCTTACACGACCGTCACAAAAACGCGCATTCTTGCGGGCATGACGCACAATTCGCGCCAACAAGTGGTGCGCGTGGACCGTGAGCCGGAGAATCCTCCGAACCAGCATTTGACACGCGAGCTGTTTCTGGCGGCGCGGGAGTATCTGCATGCTTCGGATGCGCTGCTGGTTTCTGATTACGGATACGGTTCGGCGAGTCCGGCGATTGTGAATGCGTTGCGGCAGACTGGGCGGCGCAGAGTTGTGCTGGTGCCTTTGATCCTCGACTCACGATACCGCCTGCTGGAGTATTCCGGCGCCACCGCTGCGACTCCGAACGAACCGGAAGTGGAAGCCGCGCTGGGCGTTCGCATTGGGCAGGATTGGGAGAAGCTGACCCTAGCCGGGCAACAGATTATGGAGAGGATGAAGCTGCAGTCGCTGCTGATCACGCGCGGCCGCGACGGCATGGTGGCCTTCGATCAGAGGCATGCGCCCGTGGACATCCCGATTTTCGGCTCGGACGAAGTTGCCGATGTGACTGGCGCGGGCGATACCGTGATCGCGGCGTTCAGCGCCGCGTTGGCAGCCGGCGCAAGCACCGAAGAGGCGGCACAATTGGCCAACTACGCGGGCGGAATTGTGGTCATGAAGCGCGGCACGGCAACGGTTTCGCGGGAGGAACTGTTGCGCGCGATTGAAAAGGCTCCGCCGCAGACTCGGGCGCACTAGAAATGGCATCCTAAGAACCTTAACCACAGGGGACGCAGAGGATCACAGGGTAAATCAATTTTCTTATCAGAGTGATGAACGAAGGAAAAATTCTGAGTCGCAGCGAGTTGAGTCAGCGCGTGGAGCAGTGGCGGCGCGCCGGCGAGCGCATCGTTCTGGCCAACGGCAATTTTGATCTGCTGCATGTGGGCCATGTGCGCTACTTGCGGGGCGCAAAGGCGCTGGGCGGCGAGCTGGTGGTGGCCATCAATTCGGATGAATCGGTGCGTGCGCTGAAGGGTGAGGGCCGTCCCATTATGCCGGCGGTGGAGCGCGCCGAAATTGTTGCGGCGCTCGCCGACGTGGATGCCGTCGTCATTTTTTCCGAGCTCGATGTCCGCGCGCTAATTCGCGAGATTCGTCCGGATATTCAGGCCAAGGGCACGGACTACACGGTGGAATCGGTTCCAGAGCGCGATGCTGTGGCCGAATATGGCGGGCGCGTCGAGATCGTTGGGGATCCAAAAGATCATTCCACCACCGAGATCATTCGCTCGCGGCTGGGGCCGAGGCAGCCGTGAGTTTCGAGCCGTCGAGTCTTGATATTGTGCCGCAGACGAAGATTAAACGGCTGCTGATCGTGCGGCTCAGCGCCATGGGAGACGTGATTCACACGCTGCCTGCGGTTCATGCCCTCCGGGAGGCATTCCCGCAAGCGCACATTGGCTGGCTGATTGAGGAGCGCTGGGCCGAACTGCTGTGTGCCCCGGGGGCTTCGCGGCGCGGACTTCGGTCATCACTGCGGCCTCTGGTCGATGAAGTACACACCGTGAACTTGAAGGGCTGGAGAAAGTCTTTATTTTCTCTTGCGACTCTCCAGCGTGCGGCCACAGTTTGGAACGATGTGCATGATGCGCGCTATGATGCCGCGGTCGATCTGCAGGGAGCGATGCGGTCGGCGGTGCTGGCGCGGCTCTCGGGTGCCCGCGTGGTGTATGGCGCGGCGGAACCGCGAGAGTCTCCGGCCAGCTTGTGGTACACGCGGAAAATAGTGGCACGCGGGCGGCATGTGATTGAACAGAATTTTTCGGTGGCTCAGGCCGTGGTCGAGGGCTCGATCAACCAGCAGAGCAGGATGAAATTGTCGCCAGCGGAAATTTCCTGCGACCTTCCCCGCGATCCTCACGCTGAGGCGCGCATCGAGAAGAAGCTTGCGGAATCTGGGATCGGCGCATTCGCCATTCTGAACCCGGGGGCAGGCTGGGGCGCGAAGCGCTGGCCCCCCGAGCGCTACGGCGAAGTTGCGCGCCGGCTCGCGGATCTGGGTGTGCGATCGATTCTCAATCACGGTCCGGGAGAAGAAGAGTTGGTGCGTACGGCGGAGGCCGCCAGTGGAGGCGCAGCTCAGGCCATGTGTTGCACCATCACGGAATTGATTGCGTTGACTCGGCGTGGGCGGTTGTTTATCGGTGGCGACACCGGGCCGCTGCACCTGGCGGCGGCGTTGCGCGTTCCAGTCGTGGCGATTTACGGACCCACGGACCCTGCGCGCAACGGGCCGTACGGGACACGAAGCATCGTGCTGCGCAGCGCGGAGAGTGTGACGTCGCATGCGCGGCGGGCGGCGGCGGATGAGGGGATGTTGGCGATTGGCAGTGATGAAGTAGTGGCGGCTGCGAACAAGTTGCTGGCGAAGCCCCTCAGGGGCTGAAGCCCGCGTTCTTGTTTGAGGCCTTTACGGCGCGGCTGAAAGCCGCGCCCTTTCGAAGCATGGCTGAGTGGTCACAAATCGCGCGGCGGATTCGCGTGCCGCTGGGATTTCTTTTCGCCGTGGTTTATTTCTGGCTGGCGCGGCCCACGTGGCGATCCATGGCGCTGGGCGCGATTGTGGTGGTGCCGGGACTTCTGATTCGCGCGTTGGCCTCGGGGCATGTGCGCAAGAACGAGTCGCTTGCGACTTCTGGTCCTTATGCCTATACGCGCAATCCGCTCTATCTGGGATCGCTGCTGATTGGGCTGGGATTCTGCGTCGCCGCGCGGAGTTGGTGGGTGGGCGTGGTGCTGGTCGTGATGTTCTTCGCCATTTATGTTCCCGTAATCCGCGATGAAGAGGCGTTTCTGCGGCGGAGGTTTCCGGAGTTTGAGGAGTATGCGCGGCGGGTGCCGAGGATGTTTCCGCGGGTCACTCCGTATTCAATCGACGACAGAGATACTTCGGCTAGATTCTCTATGGACTTGTATTTGCAGCATCGCGAATACAACGCTCTGCTGGGGGCATTGGCGATGCTTGCCGCGCTGATCGCAAAGGTGTCGCTGTTTCGAAACTAGGTAATCTGGTGGAAATGCCTTGCGAGGCCGCTGGTTGCACCCGCGGGCATGGGGTCCTTCGCTTCGCTCAGGATGACATCGTTGAGGGATTATTTCTTCGCCACCAATTCCCTAGCCCGGGTCAGCTCCGGCCTTGTGGAGTTTGATCTGTCGCAGACTTTCAGCAGCAGCGCGTAGTACTCCGTGGCGTCGGCCTGTTTGCCGGATTCTTCGGCGGCGCGGGCTGCGCCGTAGAGGCCGTCGAAGCGGTTGGGATGCAGCTTCAGGTCGGTCTGATATTCCGCCAGCGCCTGCTGTGGACGCTTGGCTTCGAGCAGGATGTCAGCAATCATTTCGCGGGCGGGAGCGCCGTCTGGCTCGTCACCGGTTGCATCCTCTTTGTCGGCGATCGGACGGAGCGCTTCGACCGCGTCATCGTACTTGCCCTCGGCAAAGGACAGCCAGGCCAGGGCCTCTTTGCGATCGGCCTCCACCGCTTCGGCAAACTCTGACTTCTCGGCCACACGTTTTTTGTAAATGCGCTCGATCTCCGCGATGTCCTTGCGCACGTCGTCGGGCTTGCGCAGATGCGCCGACCCGATCGCCCGGGCCCAGTAAATCATCGAATATTCCGCTGTACCCGCAACCTCGGTGGGAGGCAGCGCGGCCGCGGCGGCCCAGTCGTGCATCTCGATCGGATACAGCGCGCTCAGATGTGCCAGGGTGGCCAGGTGCGGATCGTAGCCCTTGCCGTACATATCGTCCTTCTTGTGGGGCATGGCGCGGATTTCTTCGATCAGCGCCTTGGCGTCGGCGTCGCGCCCGCTCTGCATGTAGGCGTAGAAGAGAAAATCCATGGCATGAAACTGATGGCCCTCGCCGCCCATGCCCATGGCAGCGGTTTTGCGCGTAGCGGCGATGGAGGCGAGGTTAGAGTTGATGTCGTCCTGCCAGAGGCCCACGCGGGCAAAGATGTGCGAGGGCATGTGCAGGGCATGCGGAGATGCGGGCGCAATCTGGGCGTAACGGCGGGCGGCAGGCAATCCCAGCTGCGCCAGTTGCGGCTTGTCGTAGCTGTGGATTAAGTAATGCGCTACGCCCGGATGGTCGGGCTCGATGGCAAACAGCTTTTCCAGAATTGCGGCTGCCTGCTTACGATTGGCGAACGTGGCGTCGTCGTGCGGCTCGGAAGCCAGCAGAGAAAGCGCGTAGAAGACTGCGGCTTCGTGGTCGTCGGGGTAGGACTCGTAGACTTTCTTCATCGCGTCGGAATAAGCTTTGGCGCGGGCATCGTGGTCGAGCTTCCTGGAGTCGCTGTAGAACGCTGCAATGGCCGCGATGTAGGCTTTCTCCCGCGGAGTTGCCGGGCCGTCAGTGTTTTTCGCCTGGTGAACTTCGTCGAGACCATGCTCGATCACCTTGGCATCCGGCTGGTTCCAGAGCTGGTGCCACAGGCTCATGGCCACACCCCAATGGGCCATGGCGCAGTGCGGATCGTCGCTGGCGATCTGCTGGAATTCTTTTTCCGCCTCTTCGTACCAGAAAGAATGAAGCAGCGCCACTCCGCGCTCGAATGGCTTTTGCACATCGGGCGCGCAGGAAATCGGGAAGGTCACCGACCCCAGTTGCGTGGCCGTCAGGTCTTCATGGTGATGGTGTTCTTTATCGTCGTCGGCGACGGCGGTGACCGCGAAGGGAACAAGCGCAAAAAGGAAGGAAGAGAGGAGCAGACAAACGAAACGTTTCATAGGAACCCCACTGAGAAACGAGTTTAGTTGAGCGGGAAGTGCAGGGTCAAACGCGAGTCGTTACAGGAGCGCCTCGCATCGCTCGGCGGACAGCCGAGGCGGCTGTCGCCACATGAGCATCTCCGGAAACTGAGACCCTACCTGCGGATGCATCTTCAAGCTTTATCGTGGCGGGACTTATAGAGCGCCAACAGCAAGATCACAGCCAGAAAGATGAGAGCGATCGCTCCTCCCAGGGAAATGCCGGAAATGTAATCCTGATCGCTGGCCTTGGTTGCAACCAGATACGTCACCTCATCCAGTATCAGCGCACTGCCCACGCCCACAGCCGCCGGGGCCGCGAGCGCCAGCAGCCGGTTGCGCGCGCCGAAGGCCAGAATGAAGGCGGCGGGAATTACGATCAGCACTCCGATGAACAGATGGTGAACCAGGCATCCGGCGGGGTAGATGTGCTGCACGTGCACCAGGTGGAGATAGAGCCTCAGGCAGACAAAAGTGGCCAGCATCGGCAGCAGGATCAGCCGGAGGGTTTGTCTCGGGGGCAAGGGCGGGCGGGTTTCTGGCATAAAGTTGGATTTGGTAGTCTGCCGAAGGCTCCGCCCGGATACTTCAGGGACAAAATAGAGAGCCTAATGTGCCAGAGCGCCTCGCTTCGCTCGGCGGACAGCCGAGGCGGCTGTCGCCACATGAGCATCGAAAGTCAACCGGAAACTGACTCCTGAATCTTCACAACCTGCGACTTCGCTCCGGCTCCTACCGCCGCCAGTTCCATCTCGCCGGAGTGATCTTCATCCACCGGAGTCAGCGCAATATCGGAGTAGTTGCGCGCCTCTGGGTCGCGCTTCAGCCGCCGCCGGAAGCCGCCGTAGCGCAAAACCAGCGTGGCCAGCTTGATGTGCTTGTCCAGCAAATCGAAAACGTAGCGCGGATAGAATGCCCACGGGCTTTCGACCGGCAGCGTGGGGCGACGGTCTTTGCGGTACTTGCGGCGCAGGTAGCCGCCTTCCAGCGGATCGATTTTCTCCAGCGCCACCATGGCGTAATACCACAGCAACAGAAACGTCATATTGCCGGCATTGCTGTTGGTGGCCACGGAGCGGCGCATCACCGTCTCCAGGTGCTCGGGAGAATAGAATGCTGCCCAGGAATCGTGATAGAGCTTTTGCCACTGCTCTGGCGACATGGTGGAGTGCGTCGTGGTCACGTGCTCCAGATCGTACTTGTTCAGATCGGGATCGAGATACGCGCCCGCCTTGTGCAGCTTCTGGTGATCTTCGGAGCCGGGCAGCGGGGTCAGGCAGTGCGGCTCCAGAAGATCGATGGGCAGCTCGCGCTGGATGATCTCGATATCGCGCAGCACGGATTCCGGCGAGTCCGAGGGGAAGCCGATGATGTAGCCGGCAAATATTGTGACTCCCGCCTTTTTCCAGTCAAGCAGCATCTTGCGGTATTCGGCCACTTTGTTCTGTTTTTTCCGTGCTCCGAGCAAGGCGTCAGGATTGATGCTCTCGAGGCCGATGAAGACCCGCGCCACTCCGGCGCGGCCCGCCTTCTCGATGAAGTGCGGAAGGCGGTGGCACATGGTGTCGACCTGGATGACGAACTTGATGTTCAGCTTCTCCTGCTCGCGCATGGCGATGAGACGGTCGAAAACTTTTTCCCAGTCGGTGTTGCGGGCGAAATTGTCATCGGTGATGAAGAATCGGTTGATGCCCTGGGAGAGATTACTACGGACAATCTGCTCAATGTCGTCAACCGAGCGGCGCCGCGATTTCCGTCCCTGCACGTTGATGATGGTGCAGAAGGAACACAGAAACGGGCAGCCGCGGCCGGCGTCGAAGGTCGTGATCTTGCCGCCGGTGCGCTTCACGCGGTGGGCGGGAAGAATCGGCATGGGGACGCCGTCGAGCGAGGGCAGGTCCGCCATGTAGTTGTAGAGGGGCTTCAGGGTGCCGTTCCAGGCATCGCGCAGCACCAGTTCGAGGCGGCCTTCGGCCTCGCCGGCGAAGAGCGAGATGCCGAGATCCATGGCCTCTTTGAGTTCGGGCGGCAACTCGGGCAGCATGGAAAGGCAGCCGGAAACGTGAAAACCTCCGATGCACACGGGAACGCCCGCCGCGCGCAGGGGCCTCGCCAGATCCATGGCGTGGGGAAACTGGTTCGACTGCACACCGACCAGGGCGACCATACCGCGTCCGCTGCGGAGTTGCCGGGCGATGCGTTCGGGACGGATGCGTGTGTTGGTTTCGTCGAAGGCGCTGACTTCGATCTCAACGTCATCGCCCAACACGCGGCGCGCCTTGCAATCGAGCGCCAGGCCATTGAGCACGGCCAGCGTATTCGATGGAATGGCGGAGCGAAACCACTGGATGACGTAGCCATCATCGTCGTAATGCGACGGTTTGATCAGCACCAGCGAGAATCGTTTTGCCCGACCCGTGGATCCCATTTCAGCCCTTGGAGAACCCGATGGGAAGGAGAATATCACGGCCAGAAGGCTTCCCGGAGTGGCAAGGCCGACGCTGCAAAAACGAATGCCCTTGGAATCAGCGGGAAACGTCAGCGGGGAAACCTTGGTTTTGAACCCTAGCATACTAAGCCACGTTCTGCTAGAATTCGCGACATTCGGACTTGGGTTGCGTCACGGCCACTTTGCGTGCCTTCATCTTTCTGGCAAAAGAGCGCCGGACGTCTAGAATCCACGCGATACAATAGCTTTACCCAGCCCGCTTAGGGAGTAGCCATGGATTTGCACCCTGGGCCAGAGAAGCGTCGCGTTCCTGCGGTACAGCTCGCCGAGCTTGAGCCCATCCGGCGCGCCCTCCACGAAAACCAAGACTGGTATCAGGATCTGGTCGAGCACAGCCAGGACTTGCTGTGCATCCACGACTTAGAAGGCCGGCTGCTGTCAGTGAATCCCGCCCCGGCGCGCGTCCTGGGATATAGCGTAGAAGAGTTGCTGCAGATTCCTATGCGGGATCTTATCGCTCCCGAATTTCGGGCTCAGTTCGATGACTACCTGAGCCAGATGGCAAGCACGGGAGAGTCGAGTGGCTTGATGACCGTAATGGCACGGTCAGGAGAACGGCGCATCTGGGAATACCACAACACGCTGCGGACCGAAGGCGTGGCCTCGCCGATTGTGCGCGGCATGGCCCGCGACGTCACCGAACAAAGGGAAACGGAAAAACTGCTTTGCGACCTAGGCGAGCGCCTGCTTTCCAAGGTGCGCGAAGGCGAGCGCACCATCCGCGAACTCAAGCTGTTCCGGACTCTCGTAGACCAATGCAACGATGCCATGGAAGTGGTGGATCCGGAAACGCTTCGCCTTCTCGACGTCAATGAGAAGGCATGCTCGGCGTTGGGCTACAGCCGCGAAGAACTTCTCTCTCTGCGGGTGTTCGACATTGATCCCATGGTCACCGCAGCCTCGGTCGCGAGGGTCATCGAACAGTTGAAGAAATGCGGATCTGCGGTGTTCGAAAGCGTCCACCGGCGAAAGGAAGGATCGACCTTCCCGGTGGAGGTCAGCCTGCGGCGAGTGCAGCTTGACCGGGAATATGTTGTCAGCCTCGCCCGCGACCTGACCGAGCGCCAGCAAACCCAGGCGCGGCTTGAGGCCAGCGAAAACCGCTATCGCGCCCTCCATGACCGTTCCCCGGTGGGCATCTGCTGGGTTGAAACTCAGACCGGCCGGTTCCTGGAAGTCAATGCGAAATACTGCGAGATCACCGGGCGGACCGAGCAGGACCTGCTGAGCCGCGATTTCCAAAGCCTCACGCACCCCGACGATCTGGCGGAAAACTGCGGGAAGCTGCAGCAACTCGCGAGGGGAGAGCTGCGGCACTACGAAATGGAAAAACGCTATATCCGGCCGGACGGCTCCGTCCGTTGGATCGAGGCGGCCATTGTGACCATGGGCCCCGAAGGTGAGAACCCGCGCTGGCACATGGCCATCGTCCAGGACATCACCAAACGCCGGCAGGCGGATGAGAAGCTACGGGAATACGAGAGGGTCGTGGAAGGTTTAGAAGAAATGATCGTGGTGGTGGACCGGGAGTACCGCTACGTGCTCGCCAATCGGGAATTCCTGAGGCGACGCAACATAAACAAAGAACAACTGGTCGGATGCACGGTCACGGACCAGCTCAGATCGGAGGGAATGAGCGAGGAAGGTGTCGCGCTAGTCAAGGAGAAGCTGGATGAGTGCTTCCGGGGAAAAGTTGTGCAGTACGAGATGACGTACCAATATCCGCTGCTGGGTCAGCGAGACCTATCCCTGTCGTATTTTCCTATTGAAGGACCCAAGGGCGTCGATCGTATCGCCTGTGTCTTGCAAGACATTACGGAGAGCAAGCTAGCGGAGGAGGCCCTCCGAACCAGTGAGCAGCGCCAGCACAAGATCGCAAAGCAATTGGAGGCAGAACGCGCCCGCCTGATCGAGGCCCAAGCCGTGGCAAAAGTGGGCAGTTGGGAAGCCGAGTTGCCAGGCCTTGAGATTACTTGGTCCGAGCAGACACACCGAATTTTTGAGACTGATCCCTCCCATTTTCACCCCAGGCGTTCGGACTTTGTGGAATTTATCCATCCAGAGGATCGCCCGAAAGTGGATGCAGCCTTTCAGTCTTCGCTCGACAAGGGTGCACCCTCCAACGTCGAATATCGGATTGTCATGGCAGACGGCCGTCTCAAGGTCTTGGAGGAGAAATGGAGGGTTTTTCACGATGAACAAGGGCGGCCAATTCGCCTGATGGGTACCTGCCGCGACGTCACCGAGCAAAGGCGCGCGGAGGAAGCGCTGCGACGCAGCGAAGAGAGTTACCGCCTATTTGTTTCGCAGAGTTCGGAAGGCATCTTCCGTGAGGAAATGAACGCGCCGGTTTCAGTTGAACTGCCGGAAGACGAACTGCTCCGTCGCATTCTCTACGACACGTATATTGCCGAATGCAACGACGCCCTGGCCGCTATGTATGGGTTGACATCGGGCGAGGAACTGCGGGGCAAGTATTGGAGAGAACTGGTGCCTGACGACCCACAGAACGTGGAAATGACCCGGCAGTTCGTTCGCTCCGGCTTTCGGATGCTGGAACGGGAGTCCCACGAAGTCGATATTCATGGTAATCCCAAGGTCTTCCTCAATAGCCTAACCGGCACTGTAGAGGATGGAATGCTGGTGCACACCTGGGGCATCCAGCGGGATATAACCGAGAAGGTAAAGTTGGAGGAGTATCAGCGGAAGGCGGAGGAAGCCCTGCGCAACAACGTTGACCGGCTGCAGGAAGTCATGGAAGAACTTCGGCTGGCCAAGGAGAAGCTGGCGGAAGAAAAGCTTTATTTGGAAGAAGCCATTGACACCGAACTGGGATTCGGGGAGATCATCGGTCGCAGCAACGCTGTGAAAGAGGTGATGCGGAAGGTGGCCAAGGTCGCACGCTGCGACGCGACGGTGTTGCTGCTAGGCGAAACCGGGACCGGTAAAGAACTGGTGGCGCGCGCCCTGCACCGCCTGAGTACACGCCAGGAGAATAGCTTCATCAAGCTGAACTGCGCCGCCATCCCCTCCGGACTACTGGAAAGCGAGTTGTTCGGCCATGAGAAAGGGGCTTTCACCGGCTCCGCGGGGCGGAAACTGGGCCGCATCGAGCTGGCCGACCGGGGAACGCTTTTTCTGGATGAGGTCGGCGAGATTCCCTTGAGCCTGCAGCCCAAGCTGTTGCGGGTCCTACAGGACCAGGAGTTCGAAAGGCTGGGGGGCACGCAAACCTTGAAGGTCAATTTTCGTCTGTTGACTGCAACCAACCGGGACCTGCTGCAGAGCGTGAAGGCGCATGAGTTTCGCAGCGACTTATTCTATCGGCTGAATGTGTTCCCCATCCTCATCCCGCCCTTGCGCGAGCGGCGTGAGGACATTCGGCCCCTGGTCGAGCATTTCGTCCGCAAGTTCGCCAGTCAAATGAAAAAGTCGATCACCAGCATCCCCTCGAGAACCATGGAGATGCTGGTTCGGTGGGAGTGGCCGGGCAACATCCGCGAACTGGAGAACTTTGTGGAGCGATCGGTCATCCTCACTCCAGGTTCGGTCTTGCAGGCGCCACTGGCCGAGTTGCAAACCGCGGTCGACGAAGGCGCCGGCCAGGACGTGACCCTCCGCAGTAAGGAACGCGAGCGCCTGCTGCGCGCCCTGCGGGATTGTCACGGCCGGATCGGCGGACCCGACGGCGCCGCCGCGCGCCTGGGCTTGAAGCGAACAACGCTGCAGTCCAAGCTCGACCACCTCGGCATCAAGCCGGGAGCGTATCGCGCCTGAGCGCCGGGCAGGTACCTCTCATTGCGAAGAGCACGGAGCGTTCAGGGCTGCACTGTAGGCCCCAGCGTATGCGGAATCGCCTGGATTCTGAGGCACGTAGTTGGGATCGTAAGCCAGGAATAAATCCGGCATCAAGACCTCCAGGATCGTCGCGTGGTGCTGCACCGCCAGCGGTATCAAATCGGCCAGATTTCCAGTCACGTTGGTGGGGTCCGAACCGCTGGGATTGCTGGGCTGCGCTTCCTGCACTTCCAGTGGCACCTGGCCGGCATATTGGTCGAACAGGGCGCACCAGTTGCCGCTGCAAGGCGCACCGGAAGCCGAATTGGCTTTGTCACTGTTCCGCAAGCCATTGTTTCCGAAGCCGAATCCGTTGTTTACCGCAGTCATCGCCTCGAAGGGCGGCAACACGTTGGGATCGCCGTTAAGATCATTCAGGGATTGCATGAGCTGAACCGGTGGACCGGCGCTCTTTTCGAATTTGTCCATCGTCGATACCCAATTCTCCCAAGTCGTGGGAACGACGAATGTATTCGGGGCCGGAAGAAGCGCCAATTCCGCCGTGCAATAGGGATCGGCTTCGTTGCCCACCGAGATCCCAAAACGCATGTAGCCGATACTGGAGCCTTTGTAATGGTTCAGCACCGCGCTAATGAAGTTCTGGTACGCAACCTGAAACGGCTTCTCGTAAACCACCGGAAATCCGCTGGTTGGGTTGCCATTGCCCGGATAATAAGGCAGGCAGGTAACGACGTCGAGCGGAGATGCTCCAACCGAACTCGCCCAAGCCGACGTGAACACGTAGGACGGCGTCAAGGTATTCACGCCGCCCGGTGGATTATTGAGATTGCTGTAGCTGATGGGCTGGAAAGCCAGATCGATTTCCTTTCCCGCATAACTGGGCAATAAGGCGTCCAAAGCGGAGAAATCATACACACCCTGGCTGGTCTCGATGCTATTCCAGGGCACATTGAGAACCACGCCATGGACGGCAGTGTTGTGCAGGATGTAGGTCTGGAAGGGATTCCAAGCGCCGTCTGAGGGGGTGGGCGGATCCCAAGCGTTAATTTTCAGCGAACAGCTTGTCGATATCGTACGCGGAGATGACCCGGTTCCCCCGCCGCAGCCCGGCGATGCCGTCAGGCCGACGCAGATCACAAACAGCCAAAACCGTCGGAGAGGTCGGCACGATGTCATCGCTACTTCTCGCTTTCCCTCGGCAAATCGACGTTATAGATTCACTTGGTATTCTATACGTTGCCCGGACCCGGATTCCGTTCAACTAGTCCCCGGGGGCAGTGTCCTTGGGTAGTATCCTTGGGGTGGTATCGTGCGACACCACCTCCCCGGTGCCAACGGACCTACCGCATGCCCCATCCATTCGCGAGAAAGCCCCTCGCTTGCGCGAGGGGCTTTCTCTGGGGGAGGGACTCGGGCGAGGCGCCCTTTGGGTCCCAAACTGTCCTGATCGCTTCTGCTATTGCTGGGCCGCGGTGGTTGTCGGGGCCGAAGAATTGCTGGAGAGTTGCTCCAGATCGTTCTTCAGCAGGCTGATTTCCACGCGTCCGCCGCTGATGTGCTTGGTCTTGGCATCCGCATCCGTACCGACCGGGGCATTGCCCATGCCGACGAGGTAAATGCGGTAGACCGGAATCTCATGGTTCAGCACCATGTAGCGCACCACCGACTCGGCCATCTTCTGCGAGTTCTGGATGGCGACCTGGCCTTTGCCGGACGAGAAGCCCTGCACTTCGATGATGTAGCCGCGCTGGCCCTTCACTGTGTTAGCCATCTCGTCGAGAGCGTCCTTGGCATTCTTGCTGAGCACGGTCTGGCCGGGCTTAAAGCGGATTTCGGTCTGGTTCGAGGTCTTGTACTGGTCGATGTTGCCCACCACCGTCTCAACCGTCTGGATGCGGGTGGTGGCCTGCTGCGCGCTCTGTTGCGCCATGGTGGCCTTGTTGCCGGCGTCGATGGCATGCTGATCGGCCGCATCGGCCTTGTCGGAAGCCAGCTTGATGCCAGCCTGGGCGCGCGAATCGGTGTCCTTGATCTGCTTGCTGTTGGCAGCGGTCAGGTCGTCGAGTTCATTCACGCGGTCGCGGATGGGGTCGGTCTGCCGCTTCACATAGTTCTTGCGGGCGAATGGGTTCACACGGCCCCAGAAACCTTCGCGCGCGGGCGCCTGCAGGGGCTGCTTGCCGGTAGCGGTGTCGGTCGACGGAGTCGATTGCGACGCGGCCGGCTGGTTGGACTGATCCTGGGAAGACGAGGTCTGCGCCAAGGCCGGAAATGCGAGCACTGCGGCCAAGGGCAACGTAGCAAGAATGCGGCTTTTCATAAGGAACTTCCTCCAAGTTTGGGGGAGCGTTGGGGCTCCACTCCAGCACGCCGAAACGGGCGTGTTGCGTGATTTGTAATTGCGTCCCCTGAAACTACAGATCGTCCAGCAAGCGGTGGCCGCTTTGCCGGCCCGCGCTGACGCGACGCAGGCCTGAAAATCTCAAGAAACTTGGCGCCAGACTGTCCGCGCGCCTACATTCCCTATTACATGTGTGATGCCAAAAGCGGCTTCCGGGTTGAGCAGCTAAACCCTTGATATCTAAAGACATTGTACCTGTGACCGCGACGGAAGGATAGGGCAGGCGCCTCCCGGCAGGGTAATTTTGGCAAACCTGATATAAAAACTGCGTGTATTGGGAAAGTCCGGGGAGAACAACTTTGGCATCAACCAGTCAAGAAAACGGGTCATGCGGAAGGTGGTGGGCACGCGTCCGGAGGGTCCGACTCCGGCCGCGCCTCGTAACGCTGATGGCAGTGGCACTCTGGGCTGCACCTTCTGCGAAATCCGATTCCGCTGTATCCGCCACTCGTCCGGAGGAACCGCCTCCGACGATGGCCTCATCGCGCATTCCCGCCGATCACCTGCAACAGTATTCCGATCTCGCGGTGGCGTGGATGCAAGAATACCTGCGCATCGACACCACCAACCCTCCCGGGCATGAGATGCGCGCGGTGGCTTTCTACAAGAAAATTCTCGATCAGGAAGGGATCGAGAATCGCGCCTTCGAATATGCTCCCGAGCGCGGCGACCTGTGGGCTCGCCTGCCGCATACTACGGCGCAGGCCAAGCCGCCGATCGTTCTGCTCAATCACATGGACGTTGTCACGAGTGACGCGGCGCACTGGAAGGTTCCACCATTCAGCGGCGAGATCAAAGACGGCTACCTCTGGGGACGCGGCGCTCAGGACATGAAAGACGAAGGCTTGGCGCAGCTGGTGACGACGGTGATGCTGAAGCGTGAGCAGGTCCCGCTCGACCGCGACGTAATTTTCCTGGCAGTGGCTGACGAGGAAGCCGACGGCACCGGTACCGACTGGTTTATCGCTCATCAGAAACATTTGCTCGGCAACCCCGAGTTTCTGATCAACGAAGGTGGAGAGAACCTTCCGGAGAATGGCAAGGTGAAATACGTAGGCGTGGATGTGGGCGAGAAAACCACGTTCTGGTTGCACGTGGTGGCGCACGGGCGGCCGGGACACGCGTCGCGGCCCATTGCGGATTCGGCGCCGAATCGGCTGGTGCGCGCGCTGGACCGCATCCTGGCCTACCGTACGCCGCTGAGGGTGTTGCCGGTGGTGGAGGAATTCCTGCGCGAGATGGCGCCCTACGAGCCGCCGGAGCAGGCACGCGTCTACCGCAATATCCGCAAAGAGCTCGAGGACAAGAAGTTTCAGCAGGACGTTGAGAAAGACGAGGCCCTGAACTTTCTGCTGCGCGACACCATCTCGCTCACCATGATGGGCGGCTCGGAGCAGACCAACGTGATCCCGCCGGAAGCCTGGGCCAACCTCGATGTGCGCATTCTGCCGGGAGGAAATCCGCAGGCGCTGCTGGAGCAGATCCGGCGTGTCGTAGATGATCCCAATGTCGGCGTCGAACCGCTCAACGCGGAATTCCGCGAGGCCAATTACTCGCCCGCGAACACGGCGCTCTACAACGCCATCCGCAAAGTCTCGGGAAAGTATTTCCCGGGCACACCGGTAGTGCCCCTCATCACCAGCGGCTACACCGAGAACCAGCGCTACCGGCCGCTGGGCATCGTTGCCTACGGCTTCAATCCTTACACGGCCACCGAAGAAGAAGGCAACACCGAACACGGGAACGACGAACGGATCCGCGTAGAAGAAGTGCGGCGCGGGCCGAGGATTCTGTTTGATGTGGTGGCGGCGGTGGCGGGAACTCGGTAAGGCACGATTAGACCTTAGTTACTGAAGCAGTTAGGTTGGTAGTCGTAATGGCTGACAATTTCCAGTAGACGCAAACATATGAAACAAAGGACTTAGAGCGCGTCGATTTGCTCTGAGGCAGACCGCCGCCGCATTGACCTTGATGAGCTGATTCCGAGGCCTAGGCTAGATGTAGCAGGCAGCCGAATTCGTGGTAAACTCAGCGGAATCTGAGGTGCCCCCGCCCGCAGTGGACGCTGGAAGTGGAGGTTCGCATGGTTCGTCTGAGCCTGTTTCGCCTTAATCGCACGCTGCGGATCGTTTTTGCGCTGGCATGGGTGATTACGCTCGCTGTCCCGACTTGGGCCCAGTTTGAAACGCGCGCGACGATCGCTCTACCCGGCGTAGGGCTCCCGGCGGCCGCCGGTGACTTCAATCATGACGGCAAGCTGGATGTCGTCGTGGCTGGCAGCTACCTATCGGTATTCCTGGGTAATGGGGACGGAACATTTAAGGCTCCAGTGAATTATGCCGGGTCGTTCGGCTTCGTCGCAGTCGGCGATTTCAACAATGACGGTAATTTAGATCTGGTGGTTATCCCCGATAGCTACACTGTCAGCGTGTATCTGGGCAACGGCGATGGAACGTTCCAACCGCCGAAGAGCTCTCCTACCACCGGCGCCGGTACGTTCATTGCCGTGGGAGATTTTAACGGCGATCATAAGCTAGATATTGCGGTGGTCAACAACCCATACATTAGCGTCCTGTTGGGCAACGGCGATGGCACGTTCCAAGCTCCAATTGACAATGACTCGACCGTTGGGGCACACCAACTGGCCCTTGGCGACTTTAACAATGACCATCGGCTTGACGTCGCAGCGGTGGGGTACTTCGGAGGAAGCCAGGACTTATGGATATTGCTGGGAAACGGCGATGGCACACTTCAGCCCTCCCTGACCTATCCACTCGCTAGAACACCTGGTTCGGTGGCGGCGGCGGATTTTAATCACGATGGGAAACTGGACTTAGTGATTGGAAATTACATTGGGAGTGGCGTAGCCGTACTTCTCGGTAAGGGAGACGGACTTTTCCAGCCCGAGGTGGACTACGCGACCACGGGAGGGACTGACAGCGTAGGAGTGCAGGATTTCAACGGCGACGGGAACATCGACATCGTAGTGATGGTCAGCCTTCCCACAGGGGTCGACGAGTTCTTGGGCAACGGCGACGGAACGTTTCGTTCGCCGCAGTTCGTTTCTACGCCCCCCCGGGAGGTCCGGTCATCGGGGATTTTAATGGGGATCACAGGCTCGACCTTGTCCTCTTGACGGGGATTCCATCCGGAATCGCCACGATGCTAAATACTGGCGTGATCGATATTTCTCCGACGATGCCAGTCGTCTTTCCTGTTCAGCTCGTTGGTACGAGCAGCACTGCGGCGGCAATTACACTCAACAATACGGGCGCGGTGCCCGTATCGATCTCCTCGGTCAAGGTCACAGGCCAAGTCCATCTGGGTAGTGGGACCACGTGTTCCAGGAGCGTCGGCCCTGGGGCAAAATGTGTGATCAACGTGGTATTTCAGCCAAAGGCGCCCGGTGCGCATACGGGATTGGTGACGCTAGTTGACAGCGCCTCGTCGAAGCCTCAGGTAGTTGAACTTTCTGGCAGCGCTACGGCCATAGAGGTCTCTCCGACCAGCCTGGCCTTTGGCAATCAAAAAGTTGGCACCAAGAGCACGCCTCAGACCGTGACCGCGACGAACAAGGGTAGCGCACCGATTACTTACGACAGCATCAGCATCGGAGGCTCCAATAAGGATGCCTTTTCGAAGATTAACAATTGCGCCGGCCGCTCCATTCCGCCGGGCGGCAGCTGCCAGGTGAAGGTGACGTTCCACCCCGCAAAGACCGGTGACCTGTCTGCGGCGCTGTATATAAACCCCACGCGGCAAGTCAGCCCTAATCCAGTAACATTGACGGGAACTGGCGACTAGTTAGGCGCGAAGCACCCTTCTACGAACGGCGGCTTGGGCAACAAGCCGCCACCCGATCAGCGATTCTACCGATTGCGAGTGTCTACGTAGTATAGAAAGGAAGCTGGACGGCAGGCGGCATTCTGGATATCGCCAACCGGCGAACTGCTATATGGCCAGGGAATCCAAACTTGCTCCCATGCTGTGTTCCAAGCTACCTGCACAATCTCGTAGCCCTGCGTGAAGTAGTAATACATCATGTCGTATTCCGCCTGCTCAGCCGACGGGTCGGTACCAGCGCTCCCATCGAAGTAGACGATGACGCCCTGGACGTTCGACGCGGTGATTCCGGGGGCAATCCCCGCGGGGTTCAGGTAGCCGTAAAAGAAGCCAATATCCTGAGCTTCGGGGCATCCGGTAACCTCGGCAGCGACGCAGTTCATGTAATAAGTTGTGTTGCCCGCTGTGGTATATGACAGCCAGTGGGTGCCCGGTGCGGGGCAGTTGTTCTGCGCGGTCTGGCCTGTGACCGACCCGACGGCTAGCGTTGCGTGGGCCGGGATCGCAGAAAACAGGGCGACTACCGCGAGTGCCGCAGCTAGCAGGACGATGCCGCCGATTGTTGCTGTGGGTTGGGGATTGTTTGAGTGGACGGGCAGGAGCGATTGTCTGGCTGACATACTACTCTCCTTAGCGAGCGATCTTTGGGAAGTGCGGAGAACCTTACTCGAAGGATTAGTTGCGGTCAAGAGGAAGATATCCACAAAGAGGCGGGATGTAGGTTGACGAGCTACTCGGAAGTTACCTGTTGAAACCAGCGATTGAGCACGAGCGATGACAAGGCTATGGGCAGGGCTATGTGTGCTGCCTTAGCGCCCGTGTTCAGCGCGTACTGCCACAGTGTTTTTCATACTGTTCGATGATGAAGTGATCGGTCATGCCGGCGATGTAGTCGCAGACCACGCGCGGCAGAGATTCCTGCGCAGCTTTCTCCTGATAATAGTGAGGCAGGGCTGAGGGATTCTCCATCCAGAAGGCGAAGAGTTCGCTGACGATGCGCTCGGCATCGTCTTTTTCCCCTGCCAGCGACACGCTGTAGTAAAGATTCTCATAAAGAAAGTCTTTGATCTGCTTGCGTTCCGCTTCCACCTCGGGACTGAAGGCGGCCACTCGCTCTTTGTGCGCACGGACATCGGCCAGAGTTTGAATCCCAGCTTGCTTGAGCCGCGCCTGCGTGTTGGTGATCAGATCTCCCGCCAGACGGTTGAACACGCCTTTGAGAGCTTCGTTGAACTTGAGCTTGTCAGGAGCATCGGGATAAGTATGTTCGACCTCGCGGAAGAAACGCTCAAAGACCGGCACGCCATCACGAATCTGCTCAAGCGTCAGCAGATGGGCTTCGTAGCCGTCGTCCAGGTCGGCGGTGTTGTAGCCGATCTCGTCGGTCAAGTCGATGAGCTGGGCTTCGAGCGGAGGACGCTGGTCGAGCAGATACTCCGCCAGTTCGGGATGTTCCGCCGCGTCGTAGTCGCGCGAGTGCTTGATGATGCCTTCGCGCACCTCGAACGTCAGGTTCAGGCCGCGAAAGGCGGCGTAGCGCTGCTCGAAGTCTTCCACGATGCGCAAGGCGTGCAGGTTGTGGTCGAAGGACAGGCCGTGGGCGCGCATGGCGGCATCGAGCGCCTTCTCGCCGGCGTGGCCGAACGGAGGATGCCCGAGATCATGCACCAGGGCCAGCGCCTCGGTGAGATCGACGTTGAGGCCGAGCGCACCCGCGACCGTGCGCGAAATCTGCGCTACTTCAATCGTGTGGGTCAAACGGTTGCGGAAGTGGTCGGAATAGCGGCGGGTGAAAACCTGCGTCTTGTCTTCGAGGCGGCGAAACGCACGCGCGTGGATGACGCGGTCGCGGTCGCGCTGAAAGTCGTTTCGGTAGGGATGCGGCGGCTCAGGGACGCGGCGTCCGCGGGATTGCTCCACCTGCACCGCGTAGCCGGCCAGCATAGGGAGAGTCTAGCATTGTTGATTGATGATTGTTGATTGATGATTGAAAACCCTGTACCGCTGGGCCGTTCAAATCAACAATCACAAATGAACAATCATCAATTCTCAGCCTACTGCTTCCCTGACCCTTCCTGCGCCAGCCGCACCTTGGCGGCGTCGAGTTTCTTTTGCGTGGACGCGAACAGATCGCCATCCACTTCCGCCGACACGCTCTTGTTCCACTCTTCGACGGCGCGCTCCCAGTGGGCGGCGGCCAGCTTCAGGCGGCCCGTTTTCTGGTAGAGATCGCCCAGGTGGTCCTGCACCGTGGGGTCAGATTCCATGCGCAACGATGCTTTCGTCAAACTCTCCTCGGCAAGATCGTACTTGCCCAGTTTGAAGTAGGCCCAGCCCAGGGAATCCAGATAGGCGCCGTTGGTGGGCTCCAGGCTTACGGCCTGCTTGATGTAGTTGAGCGACTCCTCGAGCTGCACGCCCCGATCCGCATTCATGTAGCCGAGATAGTTGAGGGTCGCGGCGCTCTGCGGGTTGGCCACCAGTATTTTCTTGAACTCGCCTTCGGCCTCGTCGTATTTCTTCTCGCGCTCAAAGGTGGAACCGCGCAGGAAGTAGACATACTCTTTGTCCTCTGCCTTGGTGGAGAGCTGCTCGGCTTTGTTGAGAGCTTCCTCGGCGTCGCTCCAGCGCTTCAGGCGCTGGTCCATGATGGCCAGCCGCAAATAGACTTCGCGGTCCTCGGGCGTGCCCTTGAGTAGCGAGCGCACGTCGGCAAGAGGCTTTTCCGGATCGCCGGTGTCAGCGAGTTGAGCGTCGAGCACCATGCGCAGTTCGCGATCGTTGGGCAGCTTCTGCGCGGCTTCTTTGGCCACCGCGGTGGCCTGTGACCACTCTTTCGCTTCGCGGTAGGTGTCGATGACATCCTGATAGCCGGTGCGGGCGTTTTCATCGCCCAGTGGGATCATCCTGCGGAAAGCTTCCACCGCGGCCGGATAGTTCTCTTCATCGCGATAGACCATCCCGAGGCGTTCCATGAAGATGGCGCGATTGTTGCGGTCGGCCTGCGAGTAGCTGGATTCGGGCTTCTCGGTTTTCTTCAGCAGATCCTGCAGGATTTTCACCGCTTCGTCGTAGCGCGCCTGGGCCTCGTAAACCACCGCGATGTTGTAAGGCACCTCCAGCGCGTCCGGAACCATGGCTTCGGCCTTCTTCAGACTTTCCAGCGCCTGGTCATACTTGCCCTGGCGGCGGTAAATCTCCGAGATGCGGAGGTAGGTCTGCGCGTCTTCCGGATTCGCGTCGGCGATAACTTTGTACTGATCGAGGGCAGCGTCGATCTGGCCATCGTTCAATAGATTTTCCGCCAGGCCGCGAATGGCGTCGAGGTTGTCGCGATCCAACTGGATGGCGTGCTTGTAGGCGTCGATGGCGCTCTTGTAATCCTTGCGCTGCTCGTAAGTGGCGCCGAGCGCGGCATACAGCTTGGCCGAGCGCCCGGTATCGGGCACGGAACTAAGCACCTGCAGCGCGTGCGTGGTGTCGCCCTCGTCGCTGTACAGCAACGACAAAGTGGTGACCGCTTCTTCCGAGTCAGGATCGAGCTTCACCGCGATCTTGAGTTCGGTTTCCGCTTTCTGCAGGTCATTGTTCAGGCGGTAGAGGCGGCCCAGCAGGAGGTGATCGTCCACATTGTCAGGCTCGATCTTGACGATCTGTTCGTATTGTTCGATGGCCAGCTTGAGCACGTTTTCGGAGCCGTTGCCGCCGCCTGGCATGTCGCCCAGCGAACGCAGATAAATCCGGCCCAACAATTTGTGGGCTTCCAGGTTGTTAGGATCGCGCTTAAGGATGTCCTGCGCTTCGAGCACGGCGTCGCGAATGCGTCCGGTCTTCACATAGAGTTCGGCCAAGCCAGAAGTAAGAAATTCGGACGACGGGTCGGCCTCGATGGCGAGCCGGTATTCTTCCATGGCCTTGTTGGCCAACTCACTGCGGCCATAGACCGTGACCTGCTCCTCGTACATGTGCGCCAGCGTGTAGTGGTAGTAGGCGGCGGCGCGGTCTATTTTGCGCGGCGAAGATGAAGCCGACTTTGAATCTGCTGGCTTCGCGTCCGCCGGCGCCGACTGACTGGTTTGCGCGGCTACCGCCGCTGCGAGGAACAACATCACTAAAACAGCGCGAAAAATTCTGTTCATGCTCGACCTAGCACCGCTGGAATTGATTCAATCGGACCTGACTTTACTAGAACGCTTGCTCTCGAGCTTCGTGCACTTCCCGGAGGCATACTCATTGGATGCAAGACCGCCGGGGGGGGTGGGTTCCTCAATTCTAACCCGACTTAGGCAGATTGGGGAAAAACAGTGCGCTCCCCGCGGCTGGCGGCGCAACCCGGAAGTACAGCGACCGAGGGGACTTGAACTGTTTAATTGTCAAGTTTGGTAAAGGAGAAATTGTTGATTGTCGATTGAAAGAGGAGGGTGGCTCCCGCCTGGACTTTCCCCGCGTCCTCCGCGTCCTCCTTTGCGACCTCTGCGCTCAAGGCTTTGGCCTTTGAGATCTTACCAACTGCTAGCGCTAGTGCCGGAAGTGCCGCACGCCGGTGAACAGCATGGCAAGTCCCAGACGGTCGGCGGCTTCGATCACCTCAGGGTCGCGCTGCGAGCCGCCGGGTTGAATGATCGCGGTCGCTCCGGCCTTCGCGATTTCTTCCACGCCATCAGGGAACGGAAAAAAAGCATCTGAGGCGGCGACCGTCCCCTTCAGCGGCAATTGCGCCTTCATAGCACCGATCTTAGCCGAGTCGACGCGGCTCATCTGTCCCGCGCCCACGCCCACAGTCTGTCCATCGCGCGCGTAGACGATTGCGTTGGACTTCACATGTTTGCAAACCTTCCACGCAAACAGCAGCGCGCGGGTTTCTTCGGGCGTAGGTGCGCGCTGGGTCATGACTTTCAGATCGATATCCTGTAAAGGACGGACATCGGCATCCTGCAGGAGAATTCCGCCGGAGACGTTCTTGAGAATCCACTTCTGCGGCGCGGCCACGACTTCGATCAGCCGAAGATTCTTTTTGGTTGCGAACCGGGCTTTGGCGGCTTCATCGAACCCCGGGGCGGCGATCACTTCGAGGAAGAGCTTGTGCATCTCCTCGGCGGCGGCAGCGTCGATGGGACGGTTCACGCCAATCACTCCGCCGAACGTCGAGACCGGATCGCATTCCAGCGCCCGCTTGTAGGCTTCGGCCAAAGTCTTGCCGGTGGCCGTGCCGCAAGGATTGGTGTGTTTGATGATGGCGCAGACGGGCTCGTCGAATTCTTGGGCGAGGTCCCAGGCGGCTTGCAGGTCGACGATGTTGTTGTACGAAAGTTCCTTGCCCTGAATCTGGCGAGCGTTGGCGACGCCCACGCCGGAGCCGTCGGAATACATGGCGGCCTTCTGGTGCGGGTTCTCGCCATAGCGCAGATCGAGCGTTTTCTGGAATGAAAGGCGCAGGGTCTGTGGGAATGTCACGTCTGCTGTCGGGAGATGAAAATCGGCGGGAATGCGCTCAAGCGTCGAGGCGATCGCGGAATCGTATGCTGCCGTAGTCGCAAATGCCTTCTGCGCCAGCTTCCATTTTGTTTCGAGCGATAGAGCGCCTTGAGAGCGGGCAAGCTCTTCGGCAATGTCCGCATAGTCGGCTGGCGAAGTGACGACAGCGACGTCGTGAAAATTCTTGGCGGCGGAGCGGATCATCGAAGGTCCGCCGATATCGATGTTCTCGATCAACTCCTCGAAAGCCACGCCCGGCTTGGCGGCGGTTTTCTCGAAGGCGTAGAGATTCACGACGACCATGTCAATCGGCCTGATGCCATGCTCGGCGACGGCGGCGGTGTGCGCGGGATTCTCCCGCCGATGCAGGATGCCCCCATGCACCTTGGGATGCAGCGTCTTGACCCGTCCATCCAGCATTTCAGGAAAACCGGTGAGTTCGGAGATGTCTTTGACGGCGATGTCGGAATCGCGCAGCAGCTTGGCCGTGCCTCCGGTGGAGATGAGTTCGATGCCGAGGCCAGAAAGCTGGCGCGCGAAATCTACGAGACCGGTTTTGTCGGTGACGCTGAGGATGGCGCGCTGGATTCTGGACATGAGAGCGTTAGTGTGTTGATGGGACCAGACAGATTTTAGCAGGAATCGGCCGGAATCTCGGTTGGGTCGGCCGGCTTCGATCGCTTCTTAATTTGTCAGGGTTGCCGCTTCACTTGGCGTGGCTCTGCGCAGAGACTGAATGACACGATTGATCTCCGGCTGGGTCACGCCGTTGGCGTCGTGGTAGTCCTTTTGCAGGAAGATCACTTCAAAGTGGTCCTCGTCAGAGTAGAGATCCAAAACGAGACGGTCGTGACAGGCCCGGGGATCACCTTGCTGAAATCCCTTGAAGCTCTGGTTCTGCACGTAGAAGATTCCCGTGTCGGCAGCTTTCACGGCCATGATCGACTTAACGATGAGCACTGCTTGTTCGCGATAGTGAACGCCTGTTGAAAGAGACCAATAGTGCATCTTCGCTGGGGTGAATTCGTACACATTCCTGACGAAGGTGTAATCCGACGTCGCCGCCCCGCGTCCGAAGACGGCCTCGAATTTCTGCGCGGGCATTTTAAAGTCCGTGGCGAACTCGGCGGCAAATTCTCGGGCCGGAACCGCCGTCACCATAAGCTGCAGCCCGGACCGGAAAGTGAGAACAACCCTGGTTTTTTCGGGCTTGTCCTTGGGATACAGAGTTGTCCCGGTCTCATCGAGATCGCTCCACGGAACCTCGAACTCATAGCCGAAGTATGTCAGCTTCATTCCGGGGGACTGCGAAATGGACCGGTCCTTCAGGTCCGTCGGTACAAGTCTCGCGATCGGGGGAACTTTTCTAGCCGCGTAAAAGGAAAGCGCGACGGGGGCGATCCAGCACACGCAGACGAGGATGACCGCGAACGTGATGACTATCGTGGTCAGTACGCGTCGAAGGACTCTCATAATCTGCGCGCTACGCTTTCGCCTTGGCCTTCAGCTTCACATGCCCTTCGGTGAGTTCCACGGAGAATTCCACATCCTGGCAGTGAAACTTCTTGCGGATCTCTGCGGTCTTTTTCTCCACGAACGTCTCGAAAGAATCGAGGTCGCCGGAGATGTTCTCTCCTGCCTTCTTCTTGGCCGCGACCAGCGTGTTGTACAAGCGCTCCACTTGCTCGCGCTCGGCTTTATCCACGGTGCTATGCAAGGTGAAGTGCTGTGAGCTGATTCCCGCCGCTGCCGGCGCCGCCGCCGCAGCTGCAGTAGAGGCGCCAACATGGCTCAAACCGTAGACTGGATTGTGCTGGGGCTTGTGCTCCTCTTCCGGGCGCACTCCCTGCACCGCCAGCAGCGCATCCTGGGGCCGGCGGTAGCCTTCTTCGCGGATACGGGACTTCTTCCGCCACAGATCGCTGTAGATGGCGTAGCGCTGGGCCATTTCGTTGTATCGGAAGCGCTGGGAAAAGCTCATGCGTCCGCCGTCGGAAAACTTGCGCAGCAGCGAGAGCACCTTCCACTCGATGTCGGTGGGAGGCCGTTTGGTGGGATTGCTGAAATACACTTCGTACTCGATCTTCAGCCGCCGCAGCTGGGTCTCGAGCACATTCAGTTCTTCATCAGTGGTCACTCGGAGTCTCCAAGTCAACAGTGTATTGAGAAGGCAGGGCGCGGGCGAGGTACCCGGCGGTCACCGGAGGTCATGGTACGAAAGTAATTCAGCTTCGAGCATCGAGCTCTGCGCTGCGAGCGGGCAGTCCGCAGCGGTTTCCCTACGTCTGGGATTCCGGCAGGAGTTTGTTCCAAACGCAGATTGCGTTATGAATGGGTTTGCTCGAAGCTCGCGGCTCGTAGCTCGCGGCTACTTGCTGGAATTCGCCGCCATCTTCTTCACCATGGCCAGCACCAGCTTGCGGTCGCTGTCATTCAGGTTGGTGGCGTAGCGGCGCACCTGACTCAGGAAGCGGACTTCGTCATCGGAAAGTTGCGGCAGTCCCTTGGAGCCGTTGCTGTGCCCGGACTCGGAGAAGAACTGGGACAGCGCAATCTCCATGGCCCCGGCAATTTTCGACAGCGTATCGAGCGACGGGATGGTGTGGCCGTTCTCTACTCGGGACAGGTAGCAGCGCAGCAGGCCGGTCCGCTTCTCGATGTCTCCCTGAGACATACCTTTCTGCAGCCGGTAGTTTCGGATGGTCTCGCCGATGTTGATCTGGGGGAGCATTTCAGATGCGACATAGTAACCAGATCGGCATCTTCTGGCAAGTGGAAATTCGTGCCATACGCAACCCACTTTCTTCCTATGACTTGACCGGACCGTGGCGGGGCTCTGCTTATACAGTGTAAAAGAAACGATTGCCGATGCCTGGCGCGGCTTCTGGCGGTGGGGCGACGGCAGCCTGAGGTTAGTTTTTCAAATTCGCGGCGAGAAAACTGATGGTACGCTGCCAGACATCCGCAGTGTCGGCGGCGCGATAACCGTCTTTGTTGTTGGGATTTTCGAACCCATGTCCGGCATCGTCGTAGATCTTGACGTCGACCTTCTTGCCGGCCTGCTTCATGGCTGCCTCGAACTTATGGACGTCATCGGGCGTGATGCCGTGATCCTGGGCTCCGAATGATCCGAGGATGGGCGCGTTGATTTTCTTGAGCGCATCGGCATCGGTGGCAAGATGGCCGTAGTTGATGACATCAGCCGCCAGCGTTGGCTCCTGCAGCGCCACGTCGAGCGAGTAGCCTCCGCCCATGCACCAGCCGATCGCGCCAATGCGATCCTTCTTGACATTGGGGTGTGACTGCAGAAACTCAAAAGCCGCGTGCAGATCGCGCTTGGCACGGTCTTCTGGAACGCCACGCATGATTTCATGGGCCATCTCAGGCGTGGTCGCAACCTTGCCGCGATACAAATCGATCGCGAGAGCGACATAGCCCTGGTCCGCCAGCTTTGCCGCCTGCTCTTTCACCCAATCGTTCAGGCCCCACCACTCGTGGATGACAATGATCGCGGGAAATGGTCCCTTGCCGGGGGGCGTGTAGAGCACGGCCTGGACGGTCTCGTCGCCGCTCTTGTAGGAAACGGACTTGCCATCGGCGGCGAGACAACTGGAAACGCACAGGACAACGAATAAGGAAGCGAGCAGCAGTACGATGATTCTTTTCATGCCTTTCTCCTGTCTGGCTCAGACGGTCGCGGGAAAGACCCGCACTCACAATTCCAGCTCCATATACATCGCTCCCGCAATCGGATTAGAGCGGTAGGGAGCGATGTCTTTGAACCCAAGCTTGCGATACATGGCGACCGCATCTTTCATCACCGGCTCGACCGTGTCAAGCCGCATGCGCCGATAGCCGATTTGGCGCGCCTCCGCGATGATGCGCTCGGCCACAGCGCGTCCCAGGCCCTTGCCGCGAAACTGCGGACGCAAGTACAGACGCTTCATCTCACAGATGCCCGGCTCTAATTTATGGAGCGCGACGCAGGCCGCGAGCTGGCCTTCGTATTCTACGAGCAACAGGCGGCCCTCCGGGGGAGTGTAATCGCCGGGAAGTTCGGCCAGTTCTTTGTCGAAGTTCTGAAAGCACAGGCTGAAGCCGAGGGACTGCGCGTACTCCAGAAATAATTCGCGGGCTTGGATGATCTGAGCAGGCGATCCCGCTTGTGTGAACGTCAAACCCTTCACCACGGGGGACACGGAGGGCACAGGGTAATTCGCAGGAATTGTGCCCCCGGCTTTCATTTCCTCTATGGACCTCTGCTTCCTCTGTGTTGAAAGGTCTTGGATTTTACCCCATCAGCATCCCGCCATTCACGTTCAACACGTGGCCGGTAATGTAGGAAGCCTGGTCAGACGCGAGAAAAGCCACCGCATTCGCCACATCATCGACCGATCCCACCCGTCCGAGTGGAATCTGCTTGGCGGCGTTTTGCTTGAATTCGTCGCCCAGCACTTCCGTCATGGCAGTTTCGATGAAGCCTGGGGCCACGGCGTTGCAAGTAATGTTGCGCGATCCCAGTTCGCGCGCAATGGCCATGGTCAGTCCGATCAGCCCGGCCTTCGAAGCGGAGTAGTTCGCCTGCCCCGCCTGCCCCATCTGGCCGAAAACGCTGGCGATATTGATGATGCGTCCCCAGCGCTGCTTGAGCATGGAACTGGTGACCTGCTGGATGCACAAATAAGCGGAGGTGAGATTAGTCTGCAGCACCGCATCCCAGTCGGCGCGCTTCATGCGCATCACCAGCTGATCGCGGGTGATTCCGGCGTTGTTCACCAGGATGTCGATCTTGCCAAACTGCGCGATGGCCGCCTTGATCGCGGACTTGATCTGCTCTTCGTCGGTGACGTCGAGAGCGAAGGCCGCAGCCTTGCCGCCCGCAGCAGTGATTTCATTCACCAATTCGTTCAGCTTCTCCTGATTCCGCGCGGCCACCGCTACCGTCGCGCCGGCTGTGGCGAGCTTCAGCGCGCAGGCGCGCCCAATGCCCTGCGACGCGCCCGTGACCACCGCCACCCGTCCTGAAAGCGACATGAGGATTCTCCCGAGTGCATCCTGCAAGTTTTACCAAGTCTTTTTATCTGGAACGTGGAATTATACCCGCCTACGCGACCGGAGCAGGTACGGCAGAGTCTAGTGGGCGCAGAACGACCTAACCTGCGCAACGAACGGGAAGGGCACGAGTTTTCACTCGTGCCGTTACGTCGCTGAAAATATCTGCGCTTCAGCGCCTGAGGTGATCTCTTCGTACCATAGATGACCTCTTCAGCATCCTGCTACCGCGCCAGCACCAGCCCAACCAGCCCGTCGAGTTGTCATTTCTCTAACGATTGCGCATTGTCCGCCCGCCGATTAACATTCAAGCACTCCCATGCCTCAATCTGTGACGAATGAAGTGATCACCATGCCCGAGTCTTCCAACCAGAATCCTTCCGACTCGAATTTGCCGGGACATCGTTCGACGCAGCGGGCATCCGCGGCCGAAGCCACGAGCACAGTCGAGAAGCCGGCGGCGGAGCCTTCCACCGAAGTCTTCGCAGTTTACGGCGTTGAGCCGGAAATCCAGGCCTACGCCATGGCCAAGTATTCGCGCTCGGCGCTGTCGATGAAGGAGTCGCTGCGCGAGATCAGCGCGCAGAAGGCGGAAAAATTTCTCAACACGTTTTATTTTCAGTACGGCCACCGCTCGATTGCCGACCTGGCCCACATTGCGCTGGCCGTCGAGCGCCTCTCGATTCTCGCCGCGATCGAACTGGCCGACGAACAGCGCTGGGACGGCCAGGAGCGCTCCACCCGCTATCAGGATTTCAAGAAGAGCGGCTACTACACGCCCGACTTTGGCGCCGATGACGAAGCCCGCAAGGTCTACCGCGAGACGCTGGATAGTCTTTTTGCGGAATATGACGCGCTCTCAGCGCACATGGCCGGGCACCTGATCAGCATCACGCCCAAGCCTGCCGACATGAAACAGGAGGCATACGAGCGCACGCTGAAAGCGCGGGCTTTCGACATCACGCGCTACCTGCTGCCCCTGGCCACTAATACTTCGCTCGGAGAGATCGTCAACGCCCGCACGCTGGAAACGCAGGTGGCGCACCTGCTCTCGCATACGCACAAGGAGGTTCGAGTCCTCGGCGAGTCGTTGAAGAAGGCGGCGACGTCAGCGGCGTACAACGTGAATGCCGAATCGTTGCGCAACTTGGTGGACGAGATTCGGAAAGTGAATCCAGAACTTGGCGCACGGGCCGAGCAGGAATTGCTGCACGAGGTTCGAGTCGCGCCCACGCTAGTGAAGTATGCTGACCCGAATCCGTACGAAATGGAAACGCGCCGCGAATTGCGTCAAGCCGCCCGTGAGCTGATGAAGAGCGAGTCGGTCGCGCCTTCGAAGGCCATCGTCGATCTGCTCGACGAGGAGCCGCTCGAAGTCGAGATCGCAACCACGCTCCTCTACGAGCACTGCCACCATTCCTACCGCCAAGTACGGCAGGCGCTGCAGGTTTCCGGCGAGCGTTACCGCCGCGAGATCATCGACCTCGGCTTGCGCCATCGCGGCAAGCACGACGAAATATTGCGCGCCTTCCGCGCCGGGCAGCAGTTCCGCTTCGACATCCTGATGGACACGGGCGGCTTCCGCGACATGCACCGTCACCGCCGCTGCATCCAGGTCATGCAGGGATTCACCACGCAGCACGGCTACGAGATGCTGCTCGATCTCGAAGACGCCGGAGTTCGCGGCCGCTACGACGCCGCCATGCGCCGCACGCAAACGGCGGTCGAGAAGCTTGCCGTGCGCAACGCGCCCGAGGCCGAAGAAAATTCGCAGTACGCGATTCCTCTGGCGTATCGCAAACGCGCCCTATTCAAGATGGACTTCGCCGAGGCCGTCTACATCTCCGAACTGCGCACCACGCCGGCCGGACATATCTCCTACCGCAACGTGGCCTACGCGATGTATGAGGCCGTCGCGCGGAGGTATCCCGCGCTGGCTAAGTATTTTCGCGTGCACGACGTGACGGCACCGGTGGACTTGCTGCAAAGGTAGGTTTTTCGGGGAAAGTTGCCCTGCCGGAGAGTCCCGCTTTGGAACCTTCCACAGGTTATTTGTTAAGATTCGCCTTTTATTCGCTTCAATCTATATGTATAATCCGGCCAGATCAGTTCTGTACTCTTAAAAGGAGCCACACTCCCATGGCGGATGAACGGGGCAAGGCAATTGAGTTGGCGGTTGCGCAGATTGAAAAGCAGTTCGGGAAAGGCTCGATCATGCGCCTGGGGTCGAAAGAAGCGATCGTCCCCATCGCGGTGATCTCGACCGGCGCAATCTCGTTCGACGCGGCGCTCGGCGTGGGCGGCGTTCCCCGCGGACGCGTCATCGAAATCTTCGGCCCGGAATCTTCCGGCAAGACCACCATCGCGCTGCAGGTGATTGCCGAGGCACAGAAAACCGGCGGCATGGCCGCGTTCGTGGACGCCGAGCACGCGCTCGATCCCGGCTATGCGAAAAAGCTGGGCGTCGACGTCGACAACCTCCTGGTCTCTCAACCCGACTACGGCGAGCAGGCGCTCGAAATCACCGAAGCGCTGGTGCGCTCGAACGCGATCGACGTGCTGGTTGTCGACTCGGTAGCGGCACTCGTGCCCAAGGCCGAACTCGACGGCGAAATGGGAGACAGCCACATGGGCCTTCAGGCGCGCCTGATGTCGCAGGCGCTGCGCAAGCTGACGGGAACGGTTTCCAAGTCGCGCACCTGCCTGATCTTTATTAACCAAATACGAGAGAAAATTGGCGTGATGTTTGGCAACCCCGAAACCACGACGGGCGGCCGCGCGCTGAAGTTTTATTCGTCGGTGCGCATCGATATCCGCCGCATCGCAGCCATCAAGGAAGGCGACCTGGTTACCGGCTCGCGCACCCGCGTAAAAGTCGTAAAGAACAAAGTGGCGGCGCCCTTCCGCGAAGCCGAGTTCGACATCCTTTATGGCGAAGGCATTTCTCGCGAAGGCGACCTGCTCGACATCGCGGTGAACAACAACATTCTCGAAAAGTCCGGATCGTGGTTCAGCTACAAGGGCGAGCGCATCGGCCAGGGCCGCGAAAATGCCCGCCAGTTCCTCAAAGACAACAAAGACACCATGACCAAGCTCGACGCGGAAGTGCGCAAGGCGCTGGGATTGATTCCGACCGCGGCGCAGGGACAACCGGCAGCCGCGTCGGCACCGACTCCGCCCTCGACGGGCGCCCGCGTCACCACCATGCCCACCGCCGCTCCGGAGACGGCCAGAGTTCCGGTAGCGGCGAAGCGCTAGAGGATGGCTGCATTCTAACCGCTCTGTCATCCCGAGCGAAGCCAGACGATACTTCGTCTACATCATGGCTAATGCCTCGAAGATCCTTTACACCGGCATGACGAACAGTCTTCGCCGGAGGGTTCGGGAACACAAGCTCAAACTGACTCCCGGTTTTGCCGCAAAGTACAACATCACCCGGCTCGTTTATTTCGAGAGCTTTGAAGACGTGCGTAATGCGATCGAGCGCGAGAAGCAGATCAAGGCTGGACCCGCGCCAAGCGAGTTGCGCTGGTCGAATCGACGAATCTGAAGTGGAACGATCTGTCCCGGGAGTGGGATCAGGCGCAAACATTCCGTTTTGCGCCGAAGACCGCGTGAGACTTCCCAAAGCTCAGGTGTGCTGACAGCAGAAACCAAGGTCCCTCGCTTCGCTCGGGATGACAATCCTTGGAACGATGACAATCCTTAGAAGATCAATTCCGCAATTGCCATTCCCACTCTCCGCCGAATAGAATCCTCTGTTACTCAGCTCCGCCTGTTCCTGTGAGGACGATTGCATAAAGGTCTCGCCATCTATCCCGGTTCGTTTGATCCGCCCACCAACGGGCACCTCGACCTGATCGAGCGGGGCGCCAAGATTTTTGAGGAATTGATCGTCGCGATCCTGCGCAACTCGGAGAAAAGTCCGATGTTCAGCGTGGCAGAAAGGTCAGAGATGCTGCGGGAACTCACGGCTGGCCTGAAGAATGTCCGCATCGACACGTTTGACGGCCTGATGGTGGAGTACGCGAAATCTCTGGAGGCGACTTGCATCCTGCGCGGCATCCGCGCCATCAGCGACTACGAATATGAATTGCAGATGGCGCTGATGAATCGCAAACTCGAACCAACGCTCGAAACCGTCTTCATGATGCCGGCCGACAAGTACTCCTACGTGAGCTCGCGCCTGGTGCGCGAAGTGGCGCAGGCCGGCGGTCCAGTGAAGGGACTGGTCCCCGAAGTGGTGGAACAGAAGCTGCGCGAGAAACTCGAGCCTGCCTACAAATTCCACGACGAGCCGCGCGAAATCGCGCCAGTAGTATCCAGCAGCAAAGAAAAGAGAAGGAAGAAAAAAGTATGACTACCGCGACCACCGAAGCCCTGAAGCTTACCGACCGGATCAACCGCATCGAGCCCTCCGCCACCATGGCAGTCGTGGCTGAGGCTGACAAGCTGCGTGCGCAGGGCATCGACGTCGTTGACTTCGGCGCCGGCGAGCCCCATTTCGCCACGCCGCAGCACATCAAGGACGCAGCCATCGCCGCCATTCAAGGCAACTTTACCAAGTACACGGCAGTCCCGGGCACGCCCGAGTTGCGCGATGCGATTACGCACCGTCATGCGGTGGACTTCGATTCCGATTACCGCCGCGAAGAAGCCATCGCCGCAACCGGTGGCAAGAATGCGCTGTTCAACGCCGTTCAGGTCCTGGTCGATCATGGCGACGAAGTGATCCTGCCGGTGCCTTACTGGGTTTCGTTCAAAGACATCGTGCGCTACGCCGGCGGCGACTGCGTCTTGCTACATTCGGACGAGTCGCAAGGCTTCCGCGTTACGGCGGAGATGGTTGCGAAGCTGATCACGCCGCGGACCAAGGTCATCATTCTGAATTCGCCGTCGAATCCGTCCGGCGCGGTCATGAGCGCGGCGGATCTCACGGAGGTTGTCCGCCTGGCGCACGAGCGCGGAATCTGGGTGCTTTCTGATGAGTGTTACGTATACCTGAACTACACGAGCAAGAATTTTTCCGTAGGATCGCGGCGCGAGTACAAAGAGCGCATCGTGGTGCTGGGCTCGCTTTCGAAAACCTATGCCATGACCGGCTGGCGCCTGGGCTATGCGCTCGGCCCAGCGGCGGTGATCAGTGCAATGGCGAAGTTACAGAGCCAGTCCACGTCGAATCCGACTTCGATTGTGCAGAAGGCTGCGGTAGCGGCGCTGAAGGGCCCGCAGGAGTGCGTCGAGCAAATGCGGCGCGAATATATCGGGCTTCGCGACCACGTGGTGAAGGGCTTGCGTTCGATTCCGGGCGTCACTTGCACCCTGCCGGGGGGCGCGTTCTACGCTTACCCCAACATCTCGGCGTTTCTGGGGCGAAGCAACGTGAAATCGGCGTCCGACGTGGCAGGACGGTTGCTCCGGGAGGCGCACGTGGCCACAGTTCCAGGCGAAGGATTCGGTACCACCGAGCACATACGAGTCTCCTACGCGACCTCGAAAGCGGAGTTGGACCGCGGATTGGAGCGCATGCGGAAGTTTTTCGCCGCGCTGTAGACGGATTTCGGACGTATTGATTCATGAGTTGATGTTTAGGTTCGGCGGGCCGTCCGTTCGCGAACGGCCTTTTTTGTCTAGATCGTTTTTATGGGTAATCTCTATCCACTCTTGATGCGTCCCGCGTTCGATCCGCGACCGTGGGGCACGCACGATCTGTCGCCGATCTATCCCAACCGCCAGTTCGAGGAGAAGATTGGTGAGGCGTGGCTCACCGGCGACGATTGCAAGGTCGCCAACGGTCCGTTCACCGGCCAAACGCTGGCACAACTCAGCCAGCAGTATCAGCGGGAACTTGTGGGCGACGCCGCCCGCGATCCCCAGCGCTTTCCCTTGCTGCTCAAGTTTCTCTTCCCCCATGAGAAACTTTCCGTGCAAGTCCATCCCGATGATGAGCAGGCCCGCCGTGTCGATCAGCCCTGGGGCAAGACCGAGTGCTGGTACGTTGCCCATGCCAAGCCAGGAGCGCAGATCGCGTTAGGATTGAAGCCGGGCGTGACTGTTGCACAATTGGACAGTGCGATTCACGAGAACCGCGCCGAGGAGTTGCTCAACTGGCTCAACGTCTACACCGGTGACATGATTTATGTTGCCGGAGGAACCGTGCACACGCTGGGACCGGGTTCGGTGATCGTCGAGACGCAGCAGCAATCGGACACAACCTACCGTCTGTATGATTACGGACGGCCGCGTGAACTGCACTTGAAAGATGGCCTGGCCGCGGTGAAAGTGAAGGTTGCGTCCGGCAAAGTGGTGCGTCCGGCGCCGAAGCAAATTCACAACAGCAACAATCGGCGGGCTCCGCTGGTGGCCGCTCCATACTTTGTGGTGGATATGTTTGAGATGAAGGACGCACTAGAGTTCAGCACGCGCGACGATTCCGGCAAGACTTCTGCGCAGATCATGGTAGCAGTAGAGGGATGCGGCGTTGTGGAAGCGGCCGGAGCAGAGCCGGTCACGTTGGCGAAGGGCGATGCGGTGGTAATTCCCGCGTCGGTGGAGAAGTTTACCGTCCGCCCGCAGTGGACGCTGGAATTTCTGAGGGCGCGCGTCCCCGGCGCTACGGTGCCCGAACCAGAAACACGAATGTAGTGTGGGGAAATCCTAAACGTGGCCAAGAACTTAAATTTCTATCCTGTGATTCTCGCCGGCGGCCGCGGCACTCGCTTCTGGCCCTTGAGCCGGAAGAAGCGTGCCAAGCAATTGCTGGCGCTCGACGGCAAGCAGACTATGATCCAGCAAACGGTGGCGCGACTGCTGCCGCTCGCTCCGCCGAAACAGTTCTGGATCATCACCAACGACGATCTTCGCCCCGCAATTCTGAAACAGCTTCCAAAGTTGCCGAAGTCCCAAGTGCTAGCCGAACCGCTGGGACGCAACACCGCACCCGCCATCGGCCTAGCCGCATTTCTTCTGTTGCGCGAGCATCCCGACGCGGTTATCGGCATGTTTCCCTCCGACCACGTGATCGCCGACGAGAAAAGTTACCGCGCGACCATCGAACGCGGCGTAGAGATCGCAGCAGCCGGGGACAACATCGTAGTCCTCGGCATCCGCCCGACCCGCGCCGAAACCGGATACGGCTACATCGAGGCCGCCGGCGTATTCAGCGGTAGCGCTCTACACGTGCGCCGCTTCACCGAGAAGCCCGACACCGAAAAGGCCGCTGCCTTTGTGGCTGCGGGAAATTATTTCTGGAACAGCGGAATGTTTTTGTGGAGCGCCCGCACCCTGGCCAACGCCCTGCGCGAGCATCTTCCCAGGACCGCTCCCTTGCTGGAAGAAATCGCCGCCGCGTTCGGCACGCGCAAATTTGCAACGGTCTTTCGCAAGTTGTATCCCCAATGCGAGAACATCAGCGTCGATTACGCCGTGCTGGAGCCGCGTTCGGCGAAGGGCGAGCAGGCCAGCAATCTTTTTTGTCTTCCCGCGGATTTCGGCTGGAACGATCTCGGCTCCTGGAACGCGCTGCACGAACATCACACGGCCAAGAGCAGTCCGGCTGAGGGCAACCTCATCCATGGAGCGGGCGTGTTCGTTCTGAATGCCCACGGCAACTACGTGCATGCGCCGGGCAAGTTTGTCGCGGCCGTCGGCGTCAGCGATCTGGTGGTGGTAGAGACCCCGGACGCCATGCTGATCACGACGCGGCAACACGCGCAGGACGTGGGTAAAGTCGTGAAATATCTGGACGAGAAGAAGCTGCACAGGCTGACATAGTTTCCGGTTTCCAGTTTCGGGTTTCTAGTCTTGAATGTTCAGCCGCAGTTCTTAGTTCAGGAAACTAGACACAGGAAACCAGAAACTCTAAGGAGAGGACAAATGAGATTGGCCATCCACACCGAACTTCGCCCTCTGGTGGCTTCTCTACTGCTCCTCTGCCTCGCCTCCACTCCCCTGTTCGCACAAACGCCGCCTGCCGCCGACGCCGGCTACTTCAAATATCAGAAGATCATGGTTCCGGTGCGTGATGGAGTGAAGCTGGAGACCGTCATCCTGACGCCACGAAATCAGCAAGGCGCGTTGCCAATCCTGCTCACGCGAACTCCCTACGGCGTGCCGAGCGAAGAAGGTTATGCTGGGTATCGGCCTGACCCCAAGAGCATCGAGGCCGACGGCTACGTTCGCGTAATGCAGAACATTCGCGGACGTTTCGCCTCCGAAGGCGAGTTCGAGATGAACCGTCCTCCGCGCTCGCTGAGCGACTCCAAGGCCGTTGACGAGGTCACCGATGCCTGGGACACCGTGGACTGGCTGATAAAGAACGTGCCCAACAACAACGGGCGCGTGGGCATTTACGGAACTTCGTACCCCGGCTGGCTGGTGGTGGAGGCAGCGCTCGACCCGCATCCCGCGCTGAAGGCGGCGATCGAACTGGCCTCGCCGGAAGACATGTTCCTGAATGACGACTTCCACCACAACGGGACTTTCCGCCTCAGCTACGGCTTCGAGTATTCTGCGTTGCTCGAGACCTCGAAGACCGAGAACACTAACTTCAAGTTCGATCGCGGCGACACCTACGACTGGTATTTAGATCTTGGGCCACTCTCGAACGCTGACGCCAACTATTTTCACGGCAAGCTTCCCACCTGGGAAAATTTCGTGGCGCACCCGAACCGCGATGCCTTCTGGCAGGAGCGCGCGCTGACCACCTACCTGAGCGAGCCCAAGCTGCCCATCATGCACGTCTCCGGCTGGTGGGACCAGGAAGATATGGTTGGCCCGCAGACCATCTACTCCACGCTGGAGAAGCGCGACTCGCACCACCTCAACTACTTCGTCGCCGGGCCATGGAAGCACGGGCAGTGGAATGCGGACGGCACCAGCCTCGGACCGATTCAGTTCGGGTCCGATACTTCGCTCTACTACCGCCAGCAAATCGAGAAGAAGTGGTTCGCCTACTGGCTCCATGACAGAGGATCGCTGGAGTTTCCCGAAGCCGAGGTCTTCCAGACCGGAACGAACCGCTGGCAGAGTTATGACGCATGGCCGCCTAAGAGCGTCACTCCCAAACGCATCTACCTGCAGCCGGGAGGAAAGCTCTCGTTCGACCCACCCACTGCCGGCGCCAAGCCTTACGACGAGTACGTGAGCGACCCGGCGAACCCTGTACCCTATCGTCCCCGGCCCGTTACGCCGACGTATCCTGGGCCGGAGTGGCCGGTGTGGCTGGTGCAAGACCAGCACTTCGTCGATCACCGCCCCGACGTTCTGAGCTTCACAACCGAGCCTTTGACGAACAACGTCACCATCACTGGCGACGTAATGGCCGAGTTGTTTGCCTCAACCTCTGGCACGGACAGCGATTGGATCGTGAAACTGATTGATATCTGTCCCGCCGATGCCAGTTACAGCATGGCCACGCAGCAGTCTATGGCGGAGTTTGAGTTGATGCTGAATTCGGAGATCGTGCGCGCCCGGTTCCGGGACAGCATGGTCGAGCCGAAGCCCGTGCCGCCCCAGGAGCCGGTGAAATACACCATCGACTTGCACGGCAATGATCACGTCTTCCGCGCCAAGCACCGCATCATGGTGCAGGTGCAAAGCACTTGGTTTCCAGTCTACGATCGGAATCCGCAAAGTTTCGTGCCCAACATCTACAAGGCCGGCCACGCGGACTACCAGAAGGCCACGCAGCGCGTCTATCATTCGCCGGCGCAGCCCTCGGCCATCGTATTGCCGATGAATCCGGGCGGCAACGTGCCGGACGACGCGCCTGACAGCTGCTATCCGCCGCTAAAACCGCAACAGAAAATCGACAGTGCCAAGCTCGATAGCTATGCCGGCACATATCAGGTGGCAGAACGATTCCGATTCACAGTCGCACGGGAAGGCGACCATCTTTCGTTGGCGTTTGGAAACCGGAAGTTCGCTTTGCAGCCAGTTTCAGATTCAGTTTTTTACTTCCCGGAGGAGAATGTGGAGCTGACTTTTGCGCCGGACCCGGAGGGAAAAGTGCGCGCCATCGCCATTCGCAACGACTCCGGCCAGGCACACATCGCATACCGCGTGGAGAAGTAAGTGGAGAAATCGGTACTATCGCAATGGAGAACGGTCACTGATCACTGACAACCGGCAACTGGCAACTGAAACCATGGCTCAAGAAATCAAGTTCGGAACCGACGGCTGGCGCGGCATCATCGCCGACGACTTCACCTTTGACAACGTGCGCCGCGTCGCCGGCGCGATCGCCTCCTACGTACTAAAATATGAGGACCCTAAACGCGGAGTCTTCATCGGCTATGACACGCGCTTCGCCTCGCCCCGCGCGGCGCAAGTGGCCGCCGAAGTGATCGCCGCTGCCGGCATTCCAGTGAGGCTGGCCAACGATTACACGCCCACCCCGGCCGTGTCCTATGCCGTGAAGGACAAGGGCGCCGCGGGCGGCGTGATGGTCACCTCCAGCCACAATCCGTGGAACTGGAACGGGGTGAAGTTCAAAGGAAATTTTGGCGGCTCTGCCACCCCCGGCATCATGAAGCGCGTAGAAGAAGAATTGCGCGCCGGTGCAATGCCAAAAGACACGAAAGCCGCCATCGAAGAGGCTGACCTCAAGACCCCCTACATCTCTGCAGTTTGCCGCTTTGCCGACATGGACCTGATCGGCAAAGCCAAGTTCAAAGTCGCAGTCGACTCCATGTACGGTTCTGGCCGCGGAGTTCTTGCCGGAATATTCCGCGAGCACGGCGTTCAGCACATCGCCATCCGTCAGGAACTGAACCCACTGTTCCCAGATATCAATCCAGAGCCCATTCAACCGCACATCGCTCTGCTGCAGGACACGGTGATCAAAGAGAAGTGCGACGCCGGACTGGCCACCGACGGCGATGCCGACCGCATCGGCGCAGTCGCCGAAGATGGCAGCTTTGTGGACTCCCACAAAATATTCTGCGTGCTGCTGCGCTGGCTGCTGGAGCGCAAGAGGTGGTCGGGAGACGTGGTGCGCGCCTTCAATACCACGCGCATGCTCGATCGCATTGCCGCCAAGCATGGCCGCAAACTTTACGAAACGCAAATCGGATTCAAATATACCGCCGACCTCATGATGGAACACGACATTCTGATCGGCGGCGAGGAATCCGGCGGTATCGGTTACTCTCGCTTTCTTCCGGAACGCGACGGTATATTGAATTGCCTGCTGCTGGCCAATGTCATCGCCGAGGAAGGCAAGCCGCTCGGCCAGTTGGTGGCGAGCCTGCAGCGCGATTTCGGTCCGCACTACTATGGCCGGCGCGATCTGCACATTCCCGAGGAGATCAAGCAAAGCGCGATTCAGCGGGCCCGCGCTCAAACCACGCAAAGCCTGGGACGCTATCGCATACTCAAGAAAGAAAATCTCGATGGCATCAAATTTTTTCTTGATGCGCCGACGAACGGGAACGGCGCGGAAGCCTGGATCCTCTTCCGCGCATCCGGCACAGAGCCGCTGCTGCGGGTGTACGCCGAGGCCGCGTCCCCGGAATTAGTGGAGGAAATGCTGACATCGGCGGACAGTTTTGTTAAGAACTGAGTGCGGCAGCCGACCGGTCTGCTCGCCGCCCAAAACTCCACATTTCACGCGGCAGTAATGCGATACTTCTAGAGTAAGCATGACTTTCGCCGGAAGCACACCCCCGACTCCCGACGACTCGCCTGAGGCGCGTCGCTACAACCAGGTCCACCGCTGGCTGGGGTTCGCCGACTTTGTCATCGGCGCCGCATTTCTGATTGTTCTGCTCGTCACCGGCTGGAGCGGCTGGCTGCGCGATCTTGCCCTGAGCCGCGGCTTTCAAAACTACACGCTCGCCGTCTTCATCTACTTATTCTTCCTGCTCCTGATCAGCAAAGTGCTCGGCCTTGGCCTCGACTACTACGGCTTTCGGTTGGAGCGAAAATACCAGCTCTCAACGCAGAAACTTCGCTCCTGGCTTTGGGACGAAGCCAAGGCCTTTCTCGTTGGACTGGTTCTGACCGGGATCGTCGTCGAGTTACTGTATTTCATGATTCGCCAATTCCCTCAGCATTGGTGGCTCATCACCTGGGCACTGTTCATCGGACTGTTCATCCTGCTGGCGCAGCTTGCCCCCGTCGTGCTGTTCCCCATCTTCTACAAGTTCGAGCCGCTGGAGAACGAAGACTTGCGGCGGCGGCTGGTGCAACTGGGCGAGCGTGCCGGTACACGAGTGCGTGGAGTCTATCGCTGGAAGCTTTCGGAGAAAAGCAAAAAAGCCAACGCCGCTCTCACCGGACTAGGCAGCACGCGGCGCATCATCCTGGCCGACACGTTGCTCGATCACTACGCTCCCGAGGAAATTGAAGCGGTCCTTGCCCATGAACTCGGCCATCACGTCCACCGGCACATTTTGAAGAGCATTCTGGTGCAGGCCGGAATTACCTTGCTCGGCTTCTGGCTGGCAAATCTTGTGCTGCACTACGCGGTCGATCATCACCTGTTCGAGGAGCTTTCTGACTTCGCCAACTTGCCCTTGCTCGCCCTGACCGCGACCGCGCTTTCACTTCTGTTAATGCCCGCGCTGAATGCCTACTCCCGCTACAACGAGCGCCAGGCCGACCGCTACGCCTTTGAATCGATCGCCAGCGTGGAGCCTTTCATCTCGTCGATGAACAAGCTGGCGCAACAAAATCTGGCGGAACGCACCCCCGCGAAGTGGATCGAGGTGTTGTTCCATTCGCACCCGTCAATCTCGAAACGAGTGGCGGCCGCGGAGGCTTGGGCCCGCACGCAAACTCAACCCGGCTCGCAGGCGTAAACGAGTTGTCCTTCGATTCTGAGTCGAACAGAAGTCAACGCTTCCGCAGAATCTCCGCCACTCGCTGCAGATCTTCTTCCGTATCCACACCGACTGAGTCATAAGGAGTTTCGCCCACGTAGATCGGGATTCCGTTTTCCAGGAACCGCAGTTGCTCCAGCCGTTCACTTTTTTCGAGCGCAGACTCGGGCCGGCTCACAAACAGATCGAGCGCAGGTTTCCGGTATGCGTACAGGCCCAGATGTTTGAAATAACACGGGCCCGTGCGGTCGCGGTCGAAAGGAATCGTAGCGCGGGAAAAATAAAGGGCGCGTCCATCCGGAGCCGTCACAACTTTCACCGCGTTGGGATTACCGATTTCTTCCAGCGGGCACGGCGTCTTCACCGTTCCCACCTGGACATCCGGAGCCTTCATCACATCGAGCAGCGTGGCGATTTGTTCCGGGCGCACCAGCGGCTCGTCGCCCTGCACGTTGACGTAGACATCCGCATCGATTGAGTGCGACACCTCATGCACGCGCTCTGTCCCGCTGCGGTGAGCCGTAGAGGTCATTTGCGCGTTCCAGTCGCGGCGGCGGCAAACTTCCAGAATCTCCTCGGAATCAGTGGCGATGATTACATCCGCGAGAACAGACGATGAGCGGACGGCCTCATACACCCAGCCCACCAGCGGCTTGCCCGCAATCTCGCACAGCATCTTGCGCGGCAGCCGCGTTGAGGCCAGCCGGGCAGGAATCACGGCAATAGTTTTCATGAGAGCACCAGTTTCCAGTTTCCCGGCGCAACTGGCAAGTGGCGAATCGCGAACAGATTAAGTCCGCTGCGCGGTTTGACACATTTTTACAGCGCCTCATAGAATGAAGAATTGGACGCAACGCGACGCTCCCGTCCGTTGTCTCCAGGCAAGCGAGAGTTCGCAACGTTGCGACGAGTTCCTCTCGTTGCGTTTCCCCAACTGGCGGCGTAGCTCAGGTGGCTAGAGCGACGGTCTCATAATCCGTAGGTCCGTGGTTCGAGTCCACGCGCCGCCACCAATCTCTTCAGCAACTTGCAAAAGCCGGCTCGCTTCGGGCGGGATTCCCGCATCGGCCCGAAACGCTTGCGGATGTGCGGTAGATCACAGCTTCGCAATGCCCGCCGGGATATAATCCCCGCCTTGGTCGGCCTGATCCCAGGGCTGATCGCGGGAGGCTCCGTGTCGGACCAACTTTTTCAGGCGATGCGCCAAAGCATCATCGATGGTGCGCCGGATACGGCAACCGCATTGGCGCAGCAGGCGCTGGGCAACGGCCTTGATCCGCTCGACGCGGTGAACCTGGGATTTGCCGCCGGCATCAAGTTTGCCGGCGATCAATTCGGCTGCGGCGAAATGTTTCTGCCCGACCTGCTCGCCTCGGCCGAGGCGATGAAGGCCGCCATCAAAGTCCTTGAGCCCGAGATGCTGAAGCGCGGCTCGCAGCGCGAGACCCTGGGCCGCATCGTCCTGGGCACGGCGCGCGGCGATATTCACGACATTGGCAAGAACCTGGTCGCCACAATTCTTTCCGCCAGCGGATTCCAGATCTTCGATCTCGGCACCAGCGTGACTCCCGAGCAGTTCGTCGCCAAGGCTAAAGAGGTCGATGCGGATATCGTCGGCGTTTCAGCTTTGCTGACCACAACCATGGCCGGACAGAAAGCGGTGATCGAAGCGCTCGATCGCAGCGGTCTGCGGCCGCGGGTGAAAGCGATCATCGGCGGCGCTGCGGTCACTTCGAAGTGGGCCGCGGAGATCGGCGCCGACGGATACTCCCGCAATGCCATCGATGCCCTGGATCTGGCCAAGAGCCTGATGGCAAAAGGAACAGCCCAGGCATGAGACCCAGAATTCAATTGCTCACGCCCGACCTGATCGGCCGCATTCTGCGCGAAGCCTTCGAACTGCTGATGAACCCCGGCGTCCGCGTAGGCTCCGCGCCGGTGGTTGAGTTACTCCGTTCGGTGAACGTTGAGGTCAACGACGGAGTAGCGCATCTTCCTGAACCCCTAGTCCGACAATGTCTCGCTTCGGTCCCGCGAGATTTTTACCTGTACAACCGCCAGGGAGAGAAAGCCGTTCGCTACGGCGGCGACGGCGTGCACTTCGATCCCGGCTCGTGCTGCGTGCAGGTGCTCGATCCCGAAACGCTGGAAGCGCGGCCGTCGGAGACTCGCGACCTGGTGCGCATTGTCCAGGTCACCGAGATGCTGCCGCAGTTCGCCGCGCAATCCACTGCAGTCGTGTGCAGTGATAGCGACGCCCCCAGCGCGATCGGCGATCTCTACCGCCTGCTGGTCGTGCTGCAGTATTCCGACAAGCCGGTTGTGACCGGATCGTTCTCCGCGGCCGGCCTCGAAGGGATGATCGAGTTGCTCGCCGCCGACAGCGGCAGCCGCGACAACCTGCGCCAGAAACCGCGGGCCATCTTTGATGTCTGTCCCTCGCCGCCCTTGAACTGGTCGGAGTTCGGCTCGCACAACCTGCTCGATCTCGCCCGCGCCGGAGTGCCCGCGGAAATCGTCTCCATGCCGCTGGCCGGCGGCACCGCTCCCGTAACCCTGGCCGGTTCCGTCACGCAGCATGCCGCTGAGGTTCTCGCCGGCATCACTTTGCATCAACTCGCCGGCCCGGGCTCGCCCATCGTCTGGGGAGGCGCTCCCGCCATCTTCGACATGCGTACCGGCGGCGCTCCCATGGGCGCGGTCGAGACCGCCATGCTTAACATGGCGTGCGCCGAGGTCGGCAAGCATCTCGGCCTGCCCACGCATGGCTACCTGGTCGCCACCGATTCCAAGTTTGTGGATGCTCAGGCTGGCGCCGAGAGCGCCCGCTCCGCCATGCTGGGAGCGCTCACCGGCATCAACATGATTTCAGGGGCGGGCATGCTCGATTCCCTGGCCTGCCACAGCGTCGAAAAGCTGGTCATCGATGCCGAGTCGATTGCCTCGGCATATCGGCTGCTGCGGGGCATTGAAGTCGGCAGTGAAACTCTGGCCACCGCTGCGTTCGCGCAGATCGGGCTCTCCGGAGAATTTCTCAAGCTGAAGGAAACGCGCGCGCTCTTCCGGCAGGAGCAGCATCTGCCGTCCCCGGTCATTGATCGCAGCGCGCGCGGCTCGGAGCCGCCCACCGACGTCTTCACGCGAGCCCGCGCCCGCGTCGATGAACTGGTGAGCAAATATCAGAAGCCGTCTCTGCCCGAAGACGTGCTGCGGAAGTTTCAGGCCATCGTGGACCGCGAAGCCGAGAGAGCAGCCGTGGTCCTTTCGGGGAACTGAGAATTCTTGGTGTGATCGCCAACGGTAGCCCCAGCCTCTGCGAGCCGGATGCTTACTTTCTGGTTATCCACTTTCTGGTTACCCCCACCCCCACCCCCCTCGGTCTATTGGAATCTTCGGGTTAGCGGGAAATTCCCGCCAGATCCGATGGTCTAAAGGAGTTATGGGCAAAATCCGTGAAACAAAGGACTTGGAGCCGGCCTTTTGTCGTCATTATGTATTGCTTCCTGCAAACCATTGATGATCGAGTATAGCAGTCGTGTCGAGGTTTTCCGGGTTGGGAAGGCATGGAGGGGATTCAGGGGGAAGGAGTTAGATAATTGGCTTGACAGAAGATTTGCACAGGGAAAAGGTGGTTGGATGTCACAGCCCTCAAGTAAGAAAAAAGAATGGTGAACGTCCCGTCTGTATGAATGCACAAGTAAAATGAAGAAGGGTTCTCGAAGCGGCTACGATGCTGAGACTGGCGAGGAAAGCGCCAGCTCAGAAAGCGCACTCGGAGAACCCTATGAACAGCCTTCACTATATCGGATTCGACGTTCACAAAAAAACCATCAGTTTCTGCGTCAAGACCGCTGCGGGCGAGATCATGGAAGAAGGCAGTGTGCTGGCGCAACGCGAGGCCTTGCGGCAATGGGCCTCAGCCCGTCCGCAACCGTGGCGCGGAGCGATGGAAGCGACCCTGTTCAGCGCTTGGATCTACGACACGCTGAAACCCTACGGCGAGCAATTGGAGATGGCGCATCCGGCCAAGATGAAAGCCATCAGCGCGGGCAAGAAGAAGAGCGATGCCATCGACGCGCGCACCATCGCCGACTTGGTGCGCTGCAATCTACTACCGGCCTGCTATGTGGCGCCGCCGCGGATTCGCGAACTGCGCCGTCTGCTGCGCTATCGCAGCCTGGTGGTGAGCGAAGCGGTACGCATGAAGAACAAGATGGCCGGACTGCTGATGGAGACCGGCGCCCTCTACGTGAAGGAGAAGCTGCACCGCAAGAAATACTTCGTCAGTCTGCTGGAAGAACTCGAAGAAGTGCCGGAATCGGTGATCGATCTGCTGCGTTTGAGCCGCGGCGCTCTGGAGATGTTCGAGAACACGCAGAAGCGGTTGGTCTGCGAGTTACTCGCCGATCCCGAACTGGCACAACGTGTCGAGCGGTTGATGACGATTCCAGCTGTGGGAGAAATTACCGCTCTGACCTGGGCATTGGAGATCGGCGACCCGCACCGCTTTTGCTCTGGCTCCGATGCCATGAGTTACTGCGGACTGACTGCCGCATTGAAGTCTTCGGCAGGCAAGCAGCAACGCGGACCTATCTCCAAACAGCGCAACCACTGGCTGCAAACCACGTTGATCGAGGCTGCCAAACTGGCTCCGCGATGGAATCCACAACTGGCGGCGCTGCATGCCCGCGAGTTGGAGCACGGACACCGCAACCGCGCCACCCTGGCGGTGGCGCGCAAACTCGTCGTCTATTTGCTGGCCGTCGACAAAAGCCGTCAGCCCTTCCAATTGCGCGTGCCTTTGGAAGAGCCAACCCAAAAAGCTGCCTAAAAAGGAAAAACTTTGAACTCAGCGATCATCCGGCCGTTCCTCGCCAACTCGGGGACTGGGCAGAGGAGTCTCGACTCCCGATGCTCCTTACCGTCTGTATCGAGGCCGGCCGGAAAACCCTAACTCATACTTCGTGGACCGGACTCCGCTTCGGTTCCCGCAAATGGATGTCTGGCCAAGCTGCTGCTTTGGCCGCGCTCAACGATCGCTGCCCGTTCGCCAACTTAACCGCCTCGTCTTCGCTTCGAGAGTCATCCCTTCCAAGTGCACGGAGACCTCCGTCTCCTCTTGACTTTTACTTATCATGGATGTCCCCAGATTCTTAACGCCTTGCGCCCCTAATTGTCCGACTTTAAGGAGTTCTGCAACGCCAGTTTCCAGAGGCCGCTCTAGTGTCTCCCTGCGTGGATGCGCTCCGCCGTAAGCAGTACGTAGGCTGGTTGGTGAACAAGCATCTCCTGCTTTTCCTGGCGGTCACGCTGGCTCTTGTGCGCTGCAAGCATTAGTGAGGCGAATGCGCCGCTGACCGCAACCATGGCGCTAGGATTTCCAGTGCTTAGGGCGACGATCTCCAGTGCGATTGCGAGGCCGGCAAACAGTTTCTCGCTCCGCCGGGCTGAGGGTAGCCGGACGCTCGCAAGCTGCCCCTGCAGTTCCCGGGCCGCCACTCGAAGCTCGGCGGCTACCTCGAGCGCTCGTTTCTCTTCTGCTTCATCGGAGATGTCCTTCAGCGACATAAGATCCCGCTGCAGCATCGCGCGAAACGCTGGCATTGCCTTTTCTGCTTCCTTACGCACCTGCAGCGCCTGCAGGGCGTTTAGGCGCTCCAGGGCAGGCAATGGGACCGTCCGCAGCAGTGACCAGTCCGGTTGCGCAAATCCCACCTTGCGTCGATCCAGCAGCCGGTATCCTGCAGCCTCCTCCCGCGTGTTGGCCGCCACCGTACTATTGCAACTGCCACCCATTTGGGTGTTGAACACCACAGCGTGGGCACAATGAGCAAAGTGTGCTCGCAAAAACTTCCGATAGTGCAGAACAAGGTCCATCGCATTCTTGCCCGTCAGCATCACGTCTGGCCTTGAGGCAGCAATTGCTTCCCTGGTCGCTGGGATCGTAAGCCGTAACTCGTCTCCCGCGCTTGTAAGCAACGGCGACCCGAAAGACATGTGCCATCGCCGGCCATCCTTGTATCTGAACACGTCTGGCTTAGTCTGCCTGAACTCCCGCCACAACTGGGCCATTACCTGTTTTTCTGCCTCCCTCTTTGCTTTCGCGCAATCCGAACACGACAGGGCGGCCGCGGGGCCGAACACGATGATCCCAGCCTCCAGTAATGGCTGCAGAATCTTCAGAACCAGCAGTGACTCGAGTATTTCCTCGTCGGTTGCCTCGACGGTGAAGCTGAATGGGTCTGGTATAACAACGCGATCCGCATACAGACAAGCGGTGCGTGCGAACTGGTGCGCATACGCGATCCTGCACCCAAGCATTCGGCACTTGCCGTCGGGCGAGAGGGGATCGAGGCTATGCCCGGCATACACATCGAACTTGTCTACCCGTGCTTCTAGACGATCGGCATACTTAAACGTTCCGATGCCCGCTAAACACTGATCGAAAAAATCCCTAACGAATGACGCATCGCTGAGCCTCTTGCGTACATGGGACAACGCTAGCTTGTCACCCGGAAACTCACTCAGCATGAACGCAATCGCAGGGGGAAGCTCGGCCACCATAGAAACACTTTACCGCAGGCGAATCCGAACGATTCAAAAACTTTCCTATGGCTTTTGGGTGAAGCAGGCCGGTGGCCCACTCAAGCAGTTTTGGCTTGAGTGGGCATGTTCACGCGTCACAGACTTAGTCAGGCGAACAAAACCAGATTGTCCTCATGCCATGGGGACTCACGCGTTTTCAGCAGAGCGGGCAGAGTCATTTCGTCACTTTCTGCTCTTAGCACCTTCGTCGTACGGAAACGGCAAACCTCAGCGGCTGGAAGCCGCATCCGTTTCGGCTGCCCTACGGCACGAGTGGAACTCGTGCCCTTCCCGATCTGCCGACGCAAGCCGACGAGTCATTGAATCAGCTTTGGAGCGAGGGGCGGGCTTCGTAGGCGGTTGTCTCGGCGCGGTGCAGACGAATCTTGACCTCGACGCGGGAGCCGAGGCGATTGATGATCGAGATGAGGCGATCGACGGTGAAGCGGCCTAGGTCCGCATTGCGGATGCGCGAGAAGTCGGCGGCGGCAATGCCGGTGCGGGCGTGCGCCGCGCGAACCGTCAGGTGTTCCCGGTCGAGCGCCTTGATGATTTCAGCCGCGAGGATCGCCTTGAACTGTTCCGCGTCAGCGCTCTTGTGGCCCAGATCGCGGAATACGTTGCCGCTTCCCCGCGCTACTTCCAGCTTTTCGTTTGCTTCCGCGTGTGCTTTTTCGTGTCCCATAATGGGTCACCTCAAGTGGATTTAACTACCCTCTCATCGCAGCATCTCCTTCAATCTCTTGAGACGATCCTTGATCAGGTCGATTTCGCGTTGCGGCGTCTTGATGCCTTGCGCCGATTTCTTTTGGAACGCGTGAACCACCCAGATTTCCTCTGCGAGTTGTACGGCGTAGACCACGCGGAACGCGTCTCCACGGAAGGGCAGCGCAATCTCGAACACGCCGGAGCCGAGGCCGCGCATGGGCTTCGCAATGTCGGCCTTGCTTCCCTCTGCGGCGATCGTCAAAGCCGCAAGACAGATCGACCTGGCTCCTTCCGGGAACGTCTCGAATTCCTTCAATGCCGCTTTAATCCATGAAACCGGCCGAGTGGTTCGAGTCATTGGCCGTCCTTACATTATCCGAGTTATGTTGTCATATTTGACAACAATTGTCAAGAAGACAGTCTGGCTCTCAGGCCAGGATTGGGCACTGCGCAGGAATGCATAGGTCCCTTCGACAAGCTCAGGGCAGGCTCTTCGGCCCGCAAAAGGCGCGGGCCTCAGGATGACAATGATTTGGGCTTGGCTGATCCTACTTCTTCTTCGCTACGGCGGTCGCGGCCCTGGTGGCGCGTTCCTGCATTGCCAGCGTCACGACCTGCATCATGTCGTCCTGGGGGGCGGGCTTGCCGGTCCAGATTTCGAACTGGCGGGCGGCCTGGTGGACGAACATTTCGATGCCGGGGATGATTTGCGCGCCGCGCTCCTTCGCAAGCTTCAGCAGGCGGGTTTCGGCGGGATCGTAGATCATGTCGAAAACGTAGCGCGCGTTGATTTCTTTTTCCTGCAGCGGAGTCTCGCGGGTGTTGCCCATGCCGACCGGAGTGGCGTTGACGATCACGTCGAAGGCGTACTTCTTGAGGTCGGCGCGTTTGATGGAGCGGGCGTGAGCGCGGCGGGCCAGCTTTTGCGCGGCGGCGGTGCTGCGATTCAGGATGTAGACTTCCGCTCCACGTTCTCTTAGGCCGAAGACGGCGGCGCGGGCTGCGCCTCCCGCGCCGAGCACAAGAATCTTTGCGTCCTGCAGAGTGCTGAGGCGGCGTTCGAGAGGACGCACCACTCCGGAAGTATCGGTGTTGAAGCCGTAGAGTTTTCCGTCCTGCGCGCGAACCACCGTGTTGCAGGCGCCGATCTTGGTGGTGTGAGAGTCGGTGTTGTCGAGATGCGGAAGGATGGCTTCCTTGTACGGCATGGTGATGCTGAGGCCGTGGATGGGAATCTGGCGCACGCAGTTCAGCAAATCTTTGAGAGTCTTGGCGTGCAGCGCAAGGTAGACGGCGTTGACGTTCTCGCGGCGGAAGGCCGCGTTCATGATGGCGGGCGAGAGCGAGTGGGAGACGGGATCTCCGGCAACGCCGTAGACGCGAGTGGCGGCGTCGACGGTGTCGATGCGGTAGACGCTGCGCAGTTCCTGCGCGGTAACCTGGCCGGGAGCGGTTTCTTCTCCGGGACTGACGGAGGCGAAGGTGAAGACGCTGCCGGCGCGGACTCCGAGCACGCGGCTGATGATGCCTTGCTCGCCCATGCACAGGCCGACCAGAGAATGGTTGTCGGCTTCGCGGCCCAGAAACTGGATCATCGAAACATTGTCGGAGAGAGTGGTGGCGGTGCTGACCACTTTGTAGAAGTCGGCAGGGAAGGCGCGCATCTTCTCCAGAGTTTCGTCGAGCTTTTTGGTGCCGCGGAAGTCGTGAAAAGAAAGAAGCAGCGCGGAGCGGTTGCGCAGCTTCTGCAGTTGCGCGGGCTTGCACTTTAGTGCGGTTTGCAGTTCGACGTCGACGATCTGGCAGCCTAGGGCCGAGGCTTTCGCCAGGATGTCGAGTTGCGAGGCGATGGAGCCGCGGAACTTGCCTCCGCTGGCCACGCGGCGGCAGGTGGCGATGACTACAGTACCGGGGTGCGTCTCGAAAAATTGCTTGATTTTGGGAAGCGCCAGGGCGGGCTTCGAAATGTAGTCTAACCTGAACTCCAAGAAGGAGTTATCGCGAATCAGGGCTTCGGCCTTCTCGACCAGTTCGGTGGGGTCGGAGGCGGTGATGGCGACACAAACCCGCGGCAGCCGCAGAGGCAGCAGACGGGGCGCGTAAGTCCTGGCAGCAGAAATCATCTTGAATCAATGGCTTGAATGAATGGTTTGTGTCATTAGGTTCGGCGCGAATCTTACAGGGGCTGTATACCAGATGCAACATCGTATTCACAAATTGTTCGAAAAAACCTGTTTCCCAGACAGACTGACACCCTCGTAACCTTGACCCCCTCTTACCCCCTTGTTACCGTCCGAGTGAAGCCTTGCTTCCGGGGCATTTAGCTGGAGAGGGGGCGGCGTGTGTCTCTTCTCGGAGGTAACATGAAGAAAATAGGACTTTTAGTGTTGTTGGTGGCGACGGCGGCCGGGGCGCAAACAACGGGCGACGCCACTGCGGCGGCCCCAACCACCCCAGACGGGACGATTCTGACCTCTGCCAATTTTCCCATTGAGCGGGTGCAGATGCCCACCTACGCAGATGTGTACTGCGCTGGTTTCATCAACAAGCAGACGCTGCCGGACGCCAACTTTGTCGCGGGCGGGTTGGACACTCCGGGAACCACCAAGTTCGTCAGGGGGGATGTTGTCTACCTGAAGGGCTCAGGCTACACGCTTGGGGCGCAATATGAAGTCATACGCGCACTGCGCGACCTCAACGAGTATGAAATCTTTCCCGGTTCAGCCAAGTTGCTCAAGGCCACGGGCCAGCCGTATGAGGACGTCGGGCGTGTGCGGGTGATCGATACCCGCAGCAAGACGGCAGTGGCGTTGATCGAGTACTCCTGTGATCCCATCAATCCCGGAGACACGACCATTCCTTTCGCCGAGAAGTCGATGGTGTCCTTCCATCCGCCGCTGCGCTTTGACCGCTTCCTGCCCACGGGCAGCAAAGTGTCCGGGCGCATTGTGATGGGCAAGGATTTTGACTCGGAACTGGGAACGGGGCAGAAAGTTTACTTCAACGTGGGATCGAACCAGGGTGTAAAGGTGGGCGACTATTTCCGCGCCGTGCGCAACTATGACGCCGACCTGCACGACCCGGTGGATTCGCTTTCCTTCAAGGCTTCGGTCAGTGAAGACACGCAGAAGATGCAACCGTCGTTCGATCCCGGGCTGTGGGAGCGGGGCAACGGTCCAGTGATTCACGTGCGGGATCTGCCGCGGCGGGCCGTGGGCGAGATCGTGGTCATCGGCACTACGGCCACTACTTCAACTGGAATGATTGTGTTTGCCATGGAAGATGTACACGCCGGCGACGGTGTGGAATTGGACGAACAGGCGCAGCAACCGCAGTAACCTCTCGCAAGCAGCACAGAGCCGGGGACGGGTAACCGTCCCCGGCTTTGTTTTTGCGGCAGTGGCCAGTGATCAGTGATCAGTGGCCAGTACAAACCATTTACCGACCACTAACCACTGATCACTGGCCACTACTGTCGCCGAAGACTTCGGCGGTGAAGGCTTCGAGGGTCGCGCCTTTCTGCCAGGCGTCGAGGGGCAGTCCAGCTTTGCGGCAGGTTTGCTCGAGGAACGTCGTGCGGTCCCATTCATGCTCGATGGGGACTTGGGGAAGCAGCAGGCCGCGGCGGCCATGCCAGCTGATGAGCAGGCCGTGGCGGCCGACTTCGACTTCTTCGGCGCGAATCGGTTGCGGGGGCGAGAGAATGCTTAACTCAATTTCGAGATGAGGAGCTTCTTCCTGGCTGACGGGCGGGAAGCGGTTGTCGTCGAACGCGGCGGCGCGGGAGGTTTCCGCCACGGCCCGATAGACGGAGCAGGTGGGCAGGACATAGCCGACGCATCCCCGCAATTCTCCGAGCAGGTGGAGCGAGGTGAAAGCGCCGCGGTGTTCGGCCAGGTGAGGCGTGGGCGGATCGAGAGAAATCTCGCGGCCTTCCAGAGCGGACGCAATGGAATCGTGCGCCAGGCGCAGCAACACAGTGCGCTCTTCGCTGGAGAACTCCTGGCACGAAGCGACGGCCGACGGCGAATTAGGTTGTAGGGGCGACATCGGCATCGGCCGCTCGCGGGGCCGGTTGCGGCTTGCGGCGGCTCAGAATGAAAGCGCGGCGGCGCCGCTTGGAGACTCGCCGGTCAATCTTCGACCAGAATGCGGCGAAATAATCGATGCCCGAAACCAGCGAAACGCAGACCACGAACCAGATGGAGACGTAGGCAATCCAGTGCACGGGGAAGATGTAGTTTCCGTAAATCGGCCATTCTTTCCAGCGATGATCGAGAATGACCGCAACCACGGAAACGATTTGCACCACCATCTTGAACTTGCCCAACTCGCTGGCTTCAATGGTGAAGCCGCCGGACGCGGCGATAGAGCGCAGCCCGCTCACCAGAAATTCGCGGCCAATGATGATCACCGCGATCCAGGCGGGAACCAGACTGGGATTGAACTGCACCAGGGTCACGAAGGCGGCGGCGATTAGGAGTTTGTCGGCCATGGGATCAAGCAGAATGCCCATGGTCGTAATCTGGCCGCGCTTGCGCGCCAGATATCCGTCGATGCCGTCGGTCATGGAAGCCGCGATGAAGATCGCGGAGGCGATTAACTCTTTGGCGCCGTGTTCACTGCTGAAATGATTGGACGACAGGATCCAGATGAGCAGAGGAATGCTGCAGATGCGGATCAGCGTGATGGAATTGGGCAGGTTCACCGCGGCTCAGCAAAGTTTCCGGACGGGCTGCCGGAGACAAATTGATTATGCTCCACGGGAGAAGGGAAGGCAACGCTCAAAGTTTCAAGGTTGCAAAGTCCGACGAATGTGGCGAATTGTCTTTGATTGTGCAACTTTGAAACCCTGAAACCTCCTTTTTTCACTACTTCTGCGGAGGAGTTGCACCCGGCTTCGGCTGCTTGGCGATGATGAGGTCCTTAATCTTGTCGTAGGTGGCCTGGGGAATAATCTTCTTCTGCACCAGAACCAGCTTCGTGCGATAGGGACGGCCGGCAATGATCTTCTGCGAATAGGCGTCGCCGATGCCGGGCAGCGCCTTCAGTTGGTCGGCGGTAGCGATGTTGATGTCGAGCTTGTCGGTGGCGGCTGTGGCTTGCGGCACACCGGCTGCGTTAGAGAGCGTAGGCGTGACAGCGGGCAACATCAGAGACATCAGTAGTAGAGGCAGTATCTTCGCGAACAGTTTCTTCGTGCGTAAGCTCATAAATCCCTCCCTCCACAATTCCTCTATGCTTCACGCGTTTCGCAAATCTCTCGGTCCTAAGACTGACAACTGGGTACTGGCAACTGGGTTTAGGCGTAAATGCCGCGCTGGCGGATGGTGTAGGCCACGCGATCGATCGCCAGCATGTAAGCTGCGATGCGATTGTTGACGTGATGAGTCTCGGCGTAACGAACCACGTCTCCGAACGAGGAGATCATGATCTCTTCCAGCTGCTCGTTGACCACCGATTCTTTCCAGAAGTAGCCCTGGCGGTCCTGCACCCACTCGAAGTACGAAGTGGTCACGCCGCCAGCGTTGGCCAGAATGTCCGGGATTACGAAGACGCCCTTGTCGGTTAAGACATCGTCGGCGGCTGAGGTGGTGGGACCGTTGGCGCCTTCGGCGAGGATGCGGCACTTCACGCGATCGACGTTGCGCGAAGTGATGACGTTCTCGGTGGCGGCGGGAATGAGGATCTCGCAGTCGGTGGTGAGTAACTCTGCGGCATCGTAGGCTTCGGCGCCGGGGAAGCCGTGCACCGTGCCGTTCTTCTGGCGAAATTCGACCAAGCCGTTCAAGTCGACCCCATTCTTGTTGTACAGGCCGCCGCCGACTTCGGCGATGCCCACAATTTTGTATCCCGCCTGATGCATGAGTTGGGCGGCGTTTGAGCCTACGTTGCCGAAGCCCTGCACGATCACGCGGCTACTCTCGCGCGCCAGGCCTAGCTTCTTGATGGCCTCATCGCACACAACCATCACGCCGCGGCCAGTGGCTTCGCGGCGTCCGCGGGAGCCGCCGATGTTGATGGGCTTTCCAGTCACGACCGCGGTGACCGTCTGGCGCATGTGCATGGAGTAGGTATCCATCATCCAGGCCATGATCTGTTCGTTGGTGTTCACGTCGGGGGCGGGAACGTCTTTTTCCGGGCCGATGAACTCGATCAGTTCGGAGGTGTAGCGGCGCGTCATACGCTCGATTTCGCCCATGGACATTTTGTGCGGGTCACAAATCACGCCGCCTTTGGCTCCGCCGAAGGGAATGTTGACCACGGCACACTTCCAGGTCATCCAACTGGCTAGGGCGCGAACTTCGTCGAGCGTGACGTCTGGGGCGTAGCGGATGCCGCCCTTGGCGGGGCCGCGCGCGATCGAGTGCTGGACGCGGAATCCGGTGAAAACCTCGAGGTGGCCGTCATCCATCTGGACGGGAATGTAGACCGTGAGTTCGCGGTTGGGATAGCGCAGAACCCGCCACAAGCCATCGTCCAGATTGAGTTTTTGCGCAGCCAGGTCAAAGCGCGCCCGCTGCGATTCCCAAGGATTGCTTTCTTTGTCGACGTGCGGTGGGGCAGTCATCGTGGTCATAAATGTGGTCTCCGGGATGAGGGCGGTTTAAGATGCTGGCCCGCGCCGGGACGACTTCCCGGAGAGGACGGGCAAACGTTCAGAGTATATGAGCCGGGACGGTAGGGAAGCAAGGCGGAGCATGGAATTCAGTCTCTTCTGCCGGGCTCTCTCTGCACTCCGCAGCCGTTGCCCCGGCCTCTGCGATTTAAGACTTGGTGTACCGGCGCTTCATAAAAGCCAAAACGCGGAGATCGCGGAGAACGGCCGCAGAGTGCATGGAGAAATTCAATCATTGACGGCTTCGCGCCAGTCTGCTGTGTTCCCAGCCACGACGGCACAGGGCGTAGGCGTGAGCCATTCCCCTTGTATATACCATTCACATGTGTATATAATCGAGGCATGCCGCTCAGTATCCGCAATTCCGAGGTCGAACGCCTGGCGCGGGCGCTCTCTCGCATGACGGGCGAAGGTCTGACTCAGACGATCTTGCGGGCTCTGCGCGAGCGCCACCAGCGCATACGGACGGCACGGCAGCAGGAACGGTTGCTGGAGGATCTTACAGCGATCGCGCGCCGCTCCGCCGCACTTCCCGAGATTGACCGCCGCAGCCCGGATGAGATTATTGGCTATGACGAGCACGGGCTGCCGAAATAAATGGTCATCGACACCTCAGCCGTTGTGGCGATTCTGCGACAAGAGTCCGGGGCCGAAGGCCTGTTGCGCCGGTTGACTGCCGCTGGCTTCCGGCGAATATCTGCCGCAAGCCTTCTGGAGACCGCCATCGTGCTCGAGGCTAAGTCCGGAGAAAGAGGCGGCGAGCAACTGGATTTGTTTTTGGCACGCGCGCAGATCGAAGTTGCGCCTGTGACCATCGAGCAGGTGCGGATCGCGCGCACAGCCTGGCGGCGCTACGGAAAAGGCAGCGGCCATGCCGCGCGCCTGAATTTCGGCGACTGCTTCAGCTACGCTCTAGCGCACAGCCTGGGGGAGGAATTGCTCTACAAGGGCGCGGACTTTGACCACACCGATGTTGCGCGTGCGGGAGCGGACTGATCTTCAATCTGACTGGAATCAGCCATAATTCCCGCCACTACTTTTTCTGCGAATCCTGAATGAGTACCAGGTCGGACGGCGAATCTCCCCGCACTAAAGCCAGGCTCTTGCCATCCGCCGCCCATTGGTACCAGTAGATCTTCAGCGCAGTGAAGTTCGTTAGCTGCCGTCCGAGGCCGCCGTCGAGTGGCTGCAGCCACAGATTATCCACGCCCTTTTCGCGGATGGGATAGACGATCCCCTTGCCATCCGGGCTGAAACGCAGTATCCCGCGATGGCGTGGATCATACTCGAAGTTGCGCAGCTCCTTGCCTGACTCGAGAGACACCAGAGAGATGGCTGGCTTCTGAGTTTTGAAATCGTAGGTGCCCAGTACCGCCGTCTTCCCGTCGCGCGCAATGTCGAAGCCCTCAGCATTTGCCGCATACATGGTCGAAACGCGCTCCGGCTTGCCGCCGTCGATGGGGACCTTCATGTAGGCCTGAGCGGCCGTGTCGACGTAGAAGACGGTCTTTCCATCCGGCGAACACATGGGGAGCAGATCCCGCTTCCCCTCGGTAATGCGGCGCAGCCCGGTGCCGTCGGCATCGCTGCGCCAGATGCTCATCCCCAAGGTCTTCATCATTCCCCGCGCGAAAACGACGTGGCCGTCGCTGCAGCCGTTCGGCTGCATCGCCGCGGAGTCCTTCTCATTGGCAATTTCGCCCTTGATTTCACCACTCGCGTTCATCACGCGAACGGACGGGTATTGTTCGGCCAGCAGGCGCCCGTCACTCGCCCACGAAATCGTGGGTACGGGGTCACCTGAAGGAACCTGCCGGACGTCTGAGTAGTCGGCCTTCTGGCCGGAACTCACATAAACGTCGCGCAGCGATTGCTGCATGACAGTTGCAATGGTTTTCCCGTCGGACGAAACGCTCAACGTCGCATAGTCATTGGTGTCGGCGGTAATGGGACGAAGCTTGCCCTCCGGATAACTGACCAATCCAATCTGTTGCCGGTTGAAGTTCGTTTCTGCACTTTGCACGATGACTGTCAGCCCGCTCCCATCGGGCAGCCAGGCCACCTTGTTGATGAAAGTGAACGGAGGCCTGGAGAGTGTCGTCTGCTTACCAGTCTGCGGATCGATCGCAATCACGGAGGTCAGGCTATTGCCCGTCTGATCCATGATCGCGCCGGCAACCGCCTTCCCGTCCGGCGACCAGGCTGCATCGAGGAACAAGTTGGCCATGGGCCCGCTGAAAATGCTCTTCTCGTCGCTGCCGTCTGCATTCGCGATGATCAGATGGTACTTGCCTGGATCCGGATCGTTGGCGCGCAGAAAAACAAAGCGCTGCCCGTCATGAGAAAAACTCGGGTTGGTGTCGACATCTTTAACCAGCAACTGAGGCGTTCCGCCCAGCACAGGGATGCGGTAAAGATCGTATTCCTGCGATGCCGGGCCGCTGGCCAATAACGTATGCGAATAATAAATATGGCTGCCATCGGGCGAGAATCGCAGCGCGGAGTAGGCCACATGCTGCGGCGGAATAATTTGCACGTTACTTTCGCTGGAAAGGTGGCGCAGCCACAGCGACTGATTGCCCTCGATATTCAATACGTAGGCAAGATAATTTCCGTCGGGAGACATGGCGCCGATGATTGCATTGTGGGTGCCGCTGACTTTGGTGATCCTGATGCTCTGAAAGGGCTGACTCCGCGCGGCGAAGAATAAACTATAAATGCCGAACGAGGCCGCGGCCACCAGCAGCAATACCACCAGCACGATCACTCCGATTCCAGTTTTATGCTGCCGCGCCGCGGCCGCCAGCACCGAACTGCTGGAAGCGTGCTCGGTTTGCGCCACCGGCACACCGGCGCTGGAAACCCGGACGGAACCAGATTGGTGTGCCGGCTCCCTGCCCGATTCCGTATCGCGCCGCAAGCGCTTCAGGTCGCTGACCAGTTCTGTTGCCGATTGATAGCGCAGGTCGCGGTCCTTCTCCTGGAGCTTGGCAATGATGTCTTCCAGCCTGGGCGGAAGCGCGGGATTCAAGCGCAGCGGCGGCACGGGCGCTCGATTCAGTATGCCGTCGAAGACCGTGGCTGCCGTGTCGCCGGCAAAGGGTAAGGTGCCGGTCGCCATTTCATACAGCACCGTGCCGAAGGAAAACAGGTCGGTGCGGGAGTCGAGATCCTTGCCCTTTGCCTGCTCCGGCGACATATACGCGACTGTGCCCACTGCGGTGCCGGGGCTGGTAAGAAATTCATGGCTGTCGGAGATGGTAGCTGCGGTCGGGCCGGCGGAAAATTCCTTCGTCGGCGGCGCAACCTTGGCCAATCCGAAATCGAGGATCTTCGCGTGCCCCCGCTTGGTAACAAAAATGTTTGCGGGCTTGATGTCGCGATGCACGATGCCCCCGGCGTGGGCAGCATCCAGTGCGTCTGCGACCTCGATGGCCAACGAAAGCAGGGTTTCCGTTTCGAGAGGACGGCCTCCGATGCGGTGCCTCAGCGTCATACCGTCCAGATACTCCATGACGATGAAGGTGTGGCCGTCCTGCTCGTCGATCTCATGAATCGTGCAAATGTTGGGATGATTGAGGGCCGAAGCCGCCTTCGCCTCGCGCCGAAAGCGGGCGAGGGCTTGCGGGTCTTTGGCCACATCGTCGGGCAGGAATTTCAACGCGACAAAGCGATCGAGTTTCGTGTCCTCGGCCTTGTAGACAACGCCCATGCCGCCGCCGCCCAGCTTCTCAACGATGCGGTAGTGCGAAATGGTTTGGCCGATCATGGGAGAGCACTTACCGGAGCGATCTAATCTTAAGGATGCGGTGGAGGTGAGTCAAACGCCGGGAAGGAATCGTAGGTGCTCGGGCAGGATCTAATGGGAACTAGCGTTTCGCGCTCCCCAAATTGATCTCCATCCCCTCGGCCGCCGCCCGCACTTTAGGATAGTAATTCCGCGCTTCGTGCACGACCTTGTCAATCACGGCGTCGGTGTGCTCGGGATCGTGGTGAAACAGCACCAGCTCTTTGGCGCCGCTCTCCATGACCACGTTGACGGCTTCGCGCCAGTGGCTGTGTCCCCAGCCGCGTCGGCGGGCCTCGTATTCCTCGGGAAGATACTGGGCGTCGTAGATGAGCACGTCCGCGCCTTCGGCCAGCTTGCGCACCGCTTTGTCGAAGGTGGCGTCGCCGGGCTCGTTATCCGTGGCATAGACGAGGATTCCATCTTTGGTTTCGAGGCGGAAGCCCATGCATCCCTGAGGATGGTTCAGCCACGCGGTCTGCAGTTGGACGCCCTCGTCCAGCGCGATGCGTCCAGCCTCGATGTCGGAGAAGTCGCGCCGCGCCTTCATCTGACCAATGTCCACGGGAAAGTAGGGGGCGGCCATCTGATCGGCGAGGACTTGCTTGAGGCTGCGGGTGCGGCTGGAACACTGGAAGAGGAAGCGGTTGTCCGCGTTGGCATACAAAGGGCGGAAGAAGGGCATGCCCTGAATGTGGTCCCAATGAAAGTGGGAGACGAAGACGTGGGCGGAAAAAGGGCGTTCGCCGAATTCATTTTGCAGTTGCTGGCCGAGCACGCGGAATCCGGTGCCGCAATCGAAGACGTAGATGCGGTCGCCCAGACGCACTTCGACGCAGGAGGTGTTGCCTCCGTAGCGCATGTTCTCGGGTTGTGGGGTTGGCGTGGAACCGCGCACGCCCCAGAACTTGATCCGCATAGGCTCGTGACCGCACTCGGGCCCAATTGCTTGGTGTCTTCCTTGCTATCTTCCGATGGGGGACGGCGGGAGTCAATTGCCGGATTGGTTCATGGGCCCACTATTTGGAGGAGACCTGAACCCTCAGCGCGACCAGGTGATCCCGCGACCAAGCACAAAGATAAACAGCAGGCTGGCGATGGCGCCCACGACGATCCATGCCGTGCTGCGCTCTATCGGCCCAACCGTCTCATCTTCGCCGCGGCTCCATCGCCGCATCAGACTCGGCAGGCTCAGCAAGCCGGCATTCGCGCCCAAGGTGGACGGCAGAGCCGACGCGATCACATAGAACAATCCGGCGGGATTGAGCAGGCCTCCAAGACCAGCCAGGATGCCGTCGGCAAAGTAAGGTGTCCAGCATAGCCCGCGCAGGCGTTGAGTCTTCTCATCCTTGGCACGAAATGGCTTCAGCTGCGTGCCTACAATCAGCATAGAGCCATAGTACGAAGCCACGCCGAGCACAACGAGCCCAAGCTGCCACATCCAGTGCGGTTGCAGGCCTCGAATCACCGCAGCCCAATCTCCGAAATTGGCGACGCCGGAGAATAAGAAGTAGCCGGTCCCGGTAAAGAGATTGCCCATCATGGCCAGCACGAGGAAATAATGAGTGGCAGGCCGATAGCGTCGCGGCCTTCGCAGTAGGAGCCAGAAGATTGCCGCGAAAACAAGATTGACCAGCGTGCCATTGGCCGAAATCCAGCGCGTGTCAATATCGCACTGCAGCGCAACCGTACTGATTGTGATGGTACGTGCTCCGCTCAACCATGCGGTCACCCCGTGGCCCAAGCCTTCATGCAGGACATCCTGGAGAATGCAGGCGAGCGCCGAAATGGCGATGAGCGTAGGGCGATCGTCTTTACCAGGAACCGCAACGGTGGGCATGGTTGGCTTCCATACTACAGCGAGAAATGCGGCCTGATATGCCCTCCCCTATAATGAAGCGCGAGGCGCTGAACGTCAGGCGACCCCTCATCCTTCGCATGGTTAACCCCGAGTTCAAAGAATTCTCGCGGCTGGCGCGCTCGGCGACGCTAGTTCCGGTGGTCAAGTCGGTGAGCGCCGACCTGCTCACGCCTGTCTCCGCGTTTTTGTCGATTGCGGAAAACGAACCGCACGCGTTTCTGCTGGAGTCGGTGGAGCGCGGCGAGCAGATCGGGCGCTACACGTTTCTGGGAGTGCGGCCCTACATGCGGCTGCGGGCGCGGGGTTCGGCCATCGAGATGGAGCGTGGACGGCAGCGCGAACGCCGGCAGGGCAATGTTTTTCAGGTCGTGAAAGAACTGTTGGGCGAACATCAGCCGGCCGCAATGCCCGGGCTGCCGCCATTTACCGCCGGGGCGGTCGGATATTTCTCGTACGACGTGGTGCGCCAACTGGAAAAAATTGGCGAGCACGCGAAAGACGATCTCTCTCTGCCGGATTGTGAGCTGATGTTCTTTGACCGGTTGCTAGCCTTCGACCACTTGCGCCACCAGATTCATATCGTGGCTGCGGCCGACGTTTCGCGAGAGAGTCCGCGGCGAGCCTATGACCGGGCAGTGCGCGATATTGCCGCGCTGGAACGAAAGCTGGCAGCGGGGTTGCGGCCGGCGATGTGGCGCAAATCCGCGAAGAGCAAGCCGGGAAAGCTTAAGGTCCACGCCGGAACTTCACGGGCGAATTTTCTGCGCAGCGTCGAGCGCTGCAAAGAGTACATTGCGGCTGGCGACATCTTTCAGGTTGTGCTTTCGCAGCGGCTCGACTTCATCCCGCGAGTTGAGCCGTTCGATCTGTATCGCGCGCTGCGCCAGGTGAATCCTTCGCCCTATCTTTATTTCTTGCGCATGGGAGAGACCCAGATCCTCGGCTCTTCTCCAGAGATGCTGGTGCGCGTGACTGGACGCAAGCTGGAATACCGTCCCATCGCGGGCACGCATCCACGCGGGCGCGACGAGGCTGAAGACCTGCGCTTAGAACAGCAGATGCGCAACGACGAGAAAGAACGCGCCGAGCACGTGATGCTGGTCGATCTGGGGCGCAACGATCTCGGGCGCGTCAGCGAGTACGGCTCGGTCAAAGTGAAAGATCTGATGTATGTGGAGCGCTACTCGCATGTGATGCACCTGGTTTCGGCGCTGGAAGGCACACTGCGCAAGGATCTCGGTGCGCTCGACGCATTCGCCGCCTGTTTTCCCGCGGGCACGCTGAGCGGAGCGCCCAAGGTCCGCGCCATGCAGATCATTGAAGAACTGGAGCCAGTGCGCCGCGGCATCTATGGCGGATCGGTGTTCTATGCCGATTTCGCTGGGAACCTAGATTCCTGCATCGGCATTCGCACTATGCTCATGCAGAGCAAGCATGCGTATTTGCAGGCGGGAGCGGGAATCGTGGCCGATTCCGATCCGGCGCGCGAGTTTGAGGAGTCGATGAACAAGGCTCAGGCGCTGTTAAGGGCTGTGGAGAAGGCTAGAGGCAGTGGTTAGTGATCAGTGGTTAGTGGCTAGTGATTAGTGGCGTCACCTTACCTGTGACTTGGGAGAGACGCCAGGAGGCCGTTGAGAATCCGGCCGACTTCGGCTGCTAGGCCGAGCAGATTCTCACTCTCGTTTTGTTCCAAATATCCCAGGTCTTGCGCAAGGAGAATCTGGGTCTGAACTTCTGCTAAAGAACCCCGGGCATTTCCCAAGAATTGCTTGAACTCACCTGTAGAGAGTCGCGCTTGCCCTTCGGCGATATTGCTTGGCACGGAAACCGCGGCGCGCCGCAATTGAGACGTCAAACCGTAGGTCTCGATTTTGGGGAACGCTTGCGTACAGCGATAAACATCCAGTACCAGCACCATCGATTTTTTCCAAACCATCAAGTCGCGATAAGACCGAACGATGGGCCTCAATGAGCTATGCATCTACCTACAATGCGCTGTGAGCGCTTCACGAAGGTGTGATTTCGATCACCACGTTCTTGTGGATTTCCCAAACTGGCAGGGGTTAGTGGTCAGGTGCTCAGTAAGAGCAATCACGGCACTCGCCGACCACTGATCACTAACCCCTGACCACTAACCACTAACCACTGATCACTGATCACTGCCCCCTAACCCCTGCCAAAAAGTTCCCCACCAGCTTTTTCCCAGCATCCGTCAGCACGCTCTCGGGATGAAACTGCACTCCCTCGACCGCAAACTTTCTATGGCGTAATCCCATGATCGTGCGCGAGCCGTCTTTTTCTGTGGTCCAGGCGCTGACTTCCAACTCCGCGGGCAGATCTTTCTCTTCCACGATCAGCGAGTGGTAGCGCGTGGCCGTCATGGGTGTCGGCAAGCCGTGGAAGATGGTTTTGTTGTCGTGCGTGACGGCGCTGGTCTTGCCATGCATCAGGTGAGGAGCGCGCACCACCCGTCCGCCAAAGGCCGCGCCGATGGCTTGATGTCCCAGGCAGACGCCGAGGATGGGAAGTTTGCCGGCGAAGTGCCGGATCAGGTCAATGCTGATGCCCGCGTCCTGCGGCGTGCATGGGCCCGGAGAGATGACGATGCGCTCCGGTTGCATGGCCTCGACGTCGGCCACGGTGAGCTCGTCATTGCGCCGAACCTCAACCTGGGCGCCGAGTTCCCCGAGATACTGAACCAGGTTGTAGGTAAAGGAATCGTAGTTGTCGAGAACGAAGACCACGGAAACCGTCCGGCTTTTAGCTTATCACTCAGCCTCTGCGTGAGAATGGCGCCGTTTTTCCGCCAGAACGGGCCACTCTCCTCCCCAACGGTGGTATTGACGAAAGATACGCTTCGCCGTCATTCTTGAATGTAAAGGTTAGTCGCCACTTCATTAGCTTGGAGCAACACATGGCAGAAGCCCAGCAGGAAAAAAGGGCGGCACGACGCTTCGCGCTGCGGATTCCGGTATCCGTCGCCCGTGGCGAAGATTCAAACTATGGCGAATCGGCTCAAATCCGCGACGTAAGCGCACGCGGTATTTGCCTCTTCCTGGACTCAAGCATCGAGCACGGGTCGCCCATCAGTTTTACCCTCACGCTTCCGCCCGAAATCACGCTTACCGAGAGCATCCGCGTCCGGTGCAAAGGCCACGTCGTGCGAGTGGAAGATGGCGACAACAATGGCAAAATGGCGGTGGCCGCGATTATTGAAGAGTACGAATTTCTTCCCGAGGGCTAGACGGCGGGGTCTGAACCAACTTCCCGCAATGGCTGGTCTGCGCTCGTCCGCTCCGCCACTTTCCCGCATTCCCTGCAAGTGGTAAGGTTCCTTTCATAGGGCTAAATATTTTTCAGGGGATTTCCTTGCCGCGATCGGGCCTTCAATGGATTGGGGTTGCGTTGCTGACGCTGGTGTTGACAGCGACCTGGGCGCAGAACGCAGCACCGCCGCAGGCCATTCCCCCGAGGGAGCCGGCGACTGTCACCAGCGTGCGCGTGGTGCAGGAGCGAGGTGCTCCGGCGGTCGAAATTATTACCTCGCACCCCGTATTGCCCACGATTCAGATGCTGGATTCGCCGCCGCGGCTGGTCATCGACCTGGCTAACGCGCGCATCGGGCTGACGAAGAAACGTACTCCGGTGCTGGAGGAAAATCTTCTGACCCTGCGCGCCGAGCAATTCCAGAACGATCCACCCATCACGAGGATCGTGCTCGACCTGCTCGTTATCTACGGCTACACCTGGGACGTCGCGGGCGACCGCCTCATGGTGCGGCTGAAGCCCTTCGAAGATCCCAACGCGGCCAAGAAGAAAACGCCGTTCCAGCCACCGCAAGCGTTATCGATGGCGCCCGCTGCCGCGCCCGCCGTCGTGCCCGTGACTAGCGGCGTAGGCGATGTGGTGTTGGCGGGCAAACGGTTCGCGGCGGGATCGTCGCTGACCGCCGGCAGCGATACCGCGGTCTTGCGTTTGGCGAGGGGAGGCGAAGTCCGCGTTTGTCCCGGAACCACGGTTTCGGTGACGCCTTCGAAAACCACGAAAGACTTGATGCTGGGCATGAGCAGCGGCGGCCTGGAGACGCATTACACCCTTGGCGCTTCGGCAGACACGGTGCTTACTCCGGATTTTCGCATCCTGTTCGCGGGCCCGGGAGAATTTCATTACGCCGTCAGTGCCGACTCACACGGCAATACTTGCGTGCGCGGGCTTGCGGGGAATACTTCTTCGGCGATTGTTTCAGAGTTGATGGGGGACCGCGTCTATCAGGTGAAACCCTCCGAGCAGGCTGTGTTCCACTCGGGGCGGATCGATAAGGTGGACACCGACGTCCCGCTGGAATGTGGCTGCCCGCCGCCGGTTCCCGTGATGAGGACGGAGACGTCGCCGGCCACGGTCGTCCCGGATTCCGAAACGCCGGCGAATCTCAGCTTGGCTCAAAGTGCGCCATCGCAGCCTGCCGCGAAGCCGGATGCCGATCTGCAGAAAAATGACGCGGGCCAGACGCTTTCGAGCGGACCGGAAACCCGGCCCCTGCCGCCATCGCAGGCGAATGACGTTCACGTCCAGGTCGATGCGCCAATGGTTTTCCAGGCCAAGAACCGTCCTGCCGCGCCGCCTGCGCCGGCGGACGAAGTGGCAGCGCTGCCGGCGCAGGAATCGTCAGCCAAGCCAGTCCTCGAGGCGCAAGTGCAACCACCGCCGGCCCCGGCTCCAGACGCTCAGGCAAAGCCCGAACATCGTGGCCTGATGCGGCGCATAAAAGGATTCTTCGCCTCAATCTTTCACTAGGAAGCTTGTCATCCACTAGAAAGTTTGTCATCCCGAGCGCAAGCGAGGGATCTTGGTTCTTGCCTGCACTACCGCTGTTGCCGCTGCAAGCAATCACCGAGATCACTCCTCTTCGCGGGGCTCAGGGTCGGGATGACAGAATGGGTACAACTGAGAGTGTCCCTTACCCGCGATTGATGACGCGGCGCAGCGGTTCCACTTTCTCGCGGGCCGTGTCGCGCAGATCTTCGGCCAGGCCGGCGCCGCGCTCGGCCACGTCGCGCACGCGATCCTTGGCGTCGCGGACATGGTCCCGGGCTTCTTCGGTCCAATCCTGCAGCGTGTCCTTGGCGTCTTCGTAGCCGCGTTTCAGGTCGCGACGGAACTGCTTGCCGGTCTTCGGGGCGAGCGCCAGGGCGGTCAGCGCTCCCGCACCCAAACCGATCAAAAAGAAAGTGACGGCGGTTCCTACGTTGATTCCCTCGGAAGATTCATAACGTCCTAAGCGCATGATATTGTCCTCATTTCCGTGGCGGGAAAATGCCGGGCACCCTTCCGCGCCGGCTGCGATGCCTCACCAGCTATGATTCTAGTCCTCCGCAAGGGTGGGCGGAAAATCCACCCAAGGGCAGGGACTGTGGTCCCTTTACGATGAGGACAGCTTCGGGAAGGTTTCCTTTCCTACAACCTGAGTGTAAAATAACTTTTTAGCCCCGTTTGTGTAGAAGATTGTGCGCCGGAAAATGTGGCCTGCCCGCCCTTCGGCGCGCTTTCACTTGCTCAGGGCAGGTTCTTCTGCCGGCTCAGCAAACCGCAAGCTTTTTGATTTAAGGAGATAGCTTCCAGCGATGTCGATTCCTGCCACCCAACTGCGTCCCGGCATGATCATCAAGCACAACAATGATCTGCACTCCGTATTCAGCGTCGAGCACCGCACGCCCGGCAACCTGCGAGCCTTCATCCAGGCCAAGCTGCGCAACCTGCGTACCGGCGCCATGTTCGAGCACCGCTTCCGCTCGCCCGATCCCATCGAGAAGGTCAACGTGGACGAGGTCGAAATGCAGTTCCTCTATGCCGAAGGCGACAGCTACTACTTCATGGATACTTCCAACTACGAGCAAACCTACCTGAGCAAAGAGGTTCTGGGCGACGCCGTGGATTACCTGATCGCCAATCTCGAGATCAAAGTGGAGTTCTTCGACGGCAAGGCCGTGGGCATTGAGCTGCCGCAGACGGTGGAACTCACCGTGATCGAGACGGAGCCCGGGCTGAAGAGCGCCACGGCATCGAGTGTCACCAAAGCCGCGAAGACTGAGACCGGGCTGGTGGTGCAGGTTCCGCCCTTCATCAACGAAGGCGAGAAGATCAAGGTGGATACGGCTGAGGGCGTGTATTTGTCGCGGGCGTAAGGCTATTGTTGATTGATGATTGTTGATTGCTGATTGAAACCCTACAACGCCGGTTTTCAATCAACAATCAACAATCAAAAATCAACAATTTGTTTTTGATCGGCATGACTTCCACTGAAAAAGCCGTTGAAGCCCGCCGCTTTGTGGTTCGCGGACGCGTGCAGGGCGTGGGCTTTCGCTGGTTCGTGGAGCGCGAGGCGCACATTCTCGCCATCGCCGGCTGGGTGCGCAACAACGCCGACGGCAGCGTCGAAGTGCTGGCGCAGGGAACTCGCGATCAGATTTCCGGCCTGCGCTCGCGTTTGCGCGAAGGGCCGCGCGCCGCCCGCGTGGATGCCGTCGACGAAGCCGAAGCCCGGCCCTCCGAACGACTCAGTTCATTTCGCATTGAAGGAGCGTGGTAGATTGTCCGCCAACTCACGACTGGATTCCGACCAACTCAAGCAGCTGATCCGCGAAGTCCCCGACTTCCCCAAGAAGGGCATCCTCTTCTACGACATCACGACTTTGCTGAAGAATAAAGTCGGACTGGCCACCCTGGTCGACCGGCTCTCCGAGCACTATGTCGACCAGAAGGTCGACCTCGTTCTCGGCATGGAGGCGCGCGGCTTCATCTTTGCGCCCGCCCTCGCCTATCGCCTGAACGCCGGATTCGTTCCCGTGCGCAAGATTGGCAAACTGCCTGCCGAAACCGTGAGGTTCGATTACGAGCTCGAATACGGCACCAACTCGCTGGAGATGCACAAGGACGCTATCCAGAAGGGCCAGCGAGTGTTGATCGTCGACGACCTGCTGGCCACGGGAGGCACGGCCCAAGCCACTGCCAAGCTGGCAACATTGCTGGGCGCGGAGATTGCAGGGCTAGGTTTTATTGTGGAGTTGGACTTCCTGAAGGGACGCGAGAAACTCAAAGGCTACAATGTAATGTCGCTGCTGCACTACGACAAGTAATTCAGATGGCTCCGCCGCGACGGCCACCTACTTCCAGAGCCGCGCAACCATCAGCCCAATGCCTACCCAGAAGCCGACGCTGATACCCAGAACCAAAACCACTCCCAGCAGCAGGTTCCAGTTGAAGCGGCCACGGTTACGACTCATCTCCAGACCAGAGTCGTAGACCAGCCACGAACGGAAGAACTTTGCGTCTTCCCAATTCGACGATGGAAGACCCCATCTTTCCCGTAACGGGCGACTTACATGCGACTCGCCAGTGCTGGATAGGGGGGAGAACTGTAATTTGTAGTTCATCATCCGCACCTCAGAACGCATTGTTGCAAATCGCTTGCCAACTCTAAGAATCTTCTAACTAGCTGATAATTAAGATGCCTCCCAGCTCACGAAGGTTTCCGGCACTCCCTGGGCGCGCCAAAACGTCCTAAAACGGGAGACCGACTGGCTCATTTGCCACTTTGGCCCGTTCCCCAAAACGGCCATTGACGCAACGATACCATGCGGCCAGTTTCCGCCTGTCATCCCGTCTCTTCCAGTGACAACTTCGAGTCCGGGGGCAGGTAGCTCTTGCGCCGGAACCAGTCTTCCATTGCTTCGCGCAGTTGGTCTAACGGAACGTTCGTGCCAATCTCCATGCGCCCATCAGACACCGGCACTGTATCGTCAAACACGCTGGCGTTCGTGAAGTTGCGCATGGAAAAGCTGTCCAGCCATTTCAGCGGACAAGGGACTCTATGGCCATCGCTTTCGTACTCGACGCGAATCTTGCGGGCGAACATGCCTTGATTTAATCACAGACGCCGCGGCTGGCAGGAAACCACGAAGCTGTGCTTGACAGAGCGGCTCGCGGTCACTAGTCTGCCCAGCACCACACATGTGACAGAGGCGGCTGCTTGCAATTTGCCTGGAGGGAATCGCCAGCAGCGCCTCGGCTCAAAATTCCGGCTACAGGAGGATGGCATGATGGATTTCATTTGGTGGATCCTGGTTGGACTAATTGCGGGCTGGGCTGCCGGCAAGCTCATGAAGGGCGGCGGCTATGGCGTGGTCATGGACATCATCCTCGGCATCGTGGGCGCGGTCATTGGCGGATGGCTGCTGGGCGCGCTCGGCATCCACGCCGGCGGCTTCATCGGGACGATCGTCGTGGCGATCATCGGCGCCATGTTCCTGATCTGGCTGACGCGACTGCTCAAGAAGGCCTAGGGGGCATAACAGCTCATGTGGAGACGGTCGCCTCGGCTGTCCAGCGCCACTGGTGGCCGAGGACCTTAGCCATCTCCAATCGCGCACTTTGCATCCACGGCTCCAGAGACCTCCGCTCGGTGTCTAAATCCCTGCGGGTGCTGCATCGTCGCGCAAGAACAGCCACGTTCTGCGTTCTATCTCGGACGAGCGGCCCCCAGCTCGACGGAGGAGCCATGCGTTCTCTGCACGTAGCCGTATTGTCTCTGTTGCTTGCCTCAATCTCATCTGGCCAGCTTTCCTTTGGCCAGTCTTCCAATTCACAAACTGCGGCCGATTCAGCGCGCCTGCCGGTAACCCGCGTCGTTCTCTACAAGAACGGCGTTGGCTACTTTGAACACGCCGGCCGGGTGCGCGACAGCCAGGATGTCAACGTGGATTTCACCACCGCGCAACTGAATGACGTGCTGAAGTCCCTGACCGTGCTCGATCTCGGCAAGGGACGCATTACCGGAGTCAGCTATAACTCCAACGCGCCTCTGGAGCGGCGTCTCGGCTCCCTGCATTTGCCTGTCGGTGAGAACCCGACCACCGCACAGTTTCTGGACGCCTTGCGCGGCGCTCGGTTGGAAGTGCGCAGCGGGTCGGAAAGCGCCTCCGGGCGCCTGCTCAGCATTGACGAGCGCGAGATTCCCATCAAAGGCGACCAGAAGGTCTCGATTGATCAGATTTCCATTGTGAGTGACAGCGGAGAAGTTCGCGTGTTCGAGCTGAATCCTTCCACCAGCGTGCGCGTCGCCGAGAAGGATGTGAATGACGAAGTCGGAAAATATTTGGGCCTTGTCGCCTCCACGCGCGATCAGGACGTGCGCCGCATGACCATCTCCACCGCGGGTGACGGCGAGCGCAATCTGCTGGTCAGCTACATCAGCGAAGTGCCGGTGTGGAAGAGCACTTACCGAATTGTGATTCCGAACGAGGGCAAGCCGCTGCTGCAAGGCTGGGCCATCGTGGACAACACCGTAGGCGAGGATTGGAAGAACGTGGAATTGTCGCTGGTGGCGGGAGCGCCGCAGTCGTTTGTGCAGGAGCTTTCGCAGCCCTACTACACGCGGCGTCCGGTGGTACCTCTGCCGCAGAACGCCATGATTACGCCGCAGACGCATGAGGCCACAATGGAGGACAAAACAGAGATCGTGAACGGCGAGCTTAGAACGCCCACCAAAATGCCGGCGGGCGTAGCCGGCGGCATCCCGGGCGCGCAGTACGACATGTACGGTGCGAACCTAGCCAAAGGGAAACCCGGCGAGGGCCGCGGGATAGGCGCCGGCAACGGCGGGGGTGTTGGCGGCGGAGTCTTTCGCGTCCCTGCTCCTCGTGCCAACGCCACCGAAGCGGCCGAGTCTCTAGAAGCCGCTACTACCACTGCTCAGGCTCGCGAACTCGGCGACCTGTTCGAATACAAACTCCAGGATCGCGTGACCATCCGCAAAAACCAGTCGGCCCTGGTGCCGATTCTGCAGTCGCGCATCGATGCGGAAAAAGTCTCGGTCTGGAATCCCTCAGAGAGCGCCGTCCTGCGCGCTCTCTGGGTCGACAACACCAGCGCCCTCACCCTCGACGGCGGCAGCTTCAACGTGCTCGAAGGCGATGCCTTCGCCGGCGAAGGCCTGATGGATGCGATCAAACCCGGTGAGAAGCGGCTGCTTTCCTACGCGGCCGATCTCGGCGTTCTGGTCGACGCCAAGCAGCAATCAGAGAAACAGCGCGTGACCAAGGTGATCATCGCCCACGGCGCGATGATGCAGTCGACCCAGGAGCGCGAGGAGCACACCTACACCATCCGCAACCGCGATACTTCGCCGCGCACCGTGGTGATCGAGCATCCGGCGCGTGCGGGCTGGAAACTCACCGACGACGCCAAGCCGGCAGAGAGTTCCGCGTCGTTCCACCGCTTCCGCCTCGCCGTGGAGCCCAAGAAAACCGAAACCCTGGTGGTGAAGGAGTACCGTCCGGTCACAAACAGTTATCAGCTGTCGAATATCACCGACGACCAGATCCGGTTCTTCCTGGTTCAAAAAATGATCAATCCCGAAATCGAGCAGGCTCTGCGGAAAGTGATCGTGCAGAAAAACAGCGTGGCCGCGCTGGATGCCGAGGTGGCCTCGCGCAAGTCGAAGATTTCTGGAATCTCGGAGGATCAACAGCGCGTCCGCGAGAACATGAAAGCCCTGAAGGGCAGCGCGGAAGAAAAGGCGCTGGTGGAGCGCTACGTCCGCGAACTGAACGAGCAGGAAGACCGGGTGCAGTCACTGCACCGCGAGATGGCCGATCTGCAGCAGAAGCGCGAGGCCGCCCAGAAGACGCTCAACGAAATGATTGAAGGGCTGCAGATGGAGGCGACGCTGTAGGGTCCGCCCGGGCTGGACAGCCGAGGCGGCTGTCTCCACGCGAGCATCTACGCCGGGACTGGCGCCTGCATGGCGGCTACGACCGCCTCCAGATGGGCCAGTGTTTCCTCGACGGTCAGCGAGTACATGTCGCGGCCGAGACCCTCGCCGGCTTCCAGCGCGGCTTTCAGATAGTGGCCGGCAATCTCGACGGCCAGAGAGTCGGTGATGCGCTTGCCGGTGCGATTGTGGTACTCCACCCATGCGGGGTGGGGCAGCGCCACCCAGACGGTTCTTCCGTCAACCAGGAACTTGATGTCGACGGCATCGGCGTGGCGCGTGGCAATTGCGACGATCAGGGCCTGATAGACGCAGTGCACCGGTTTCTTCGTCCAGCGGTCGGCAGCGGTGAAATCTTCAAACATGGCTAGGAAAACTATAGCGGACGAGCGGGGAGCGAGCAATGGCCCGACCGGGCGAAATGCTCTTGTGGGGACAGCCGCCCCTTCGGCAGGCTCAGGGCAGGCTCTCGGCTGTCCGGTCGAGCGAAGCTCGACAGTCTCTCTACGCAACCCCGGCCCTACCCTCCGGCGATGGCCCCGATGATGAGCAGCGGCTCTTGCCCGGACGCGACTGCGTCCGGCAGCGGGGCGTCCGGCGACTCGTGAGACAGATCCTCCTCGCAGGCGAAGAAGCGCAGGAACGGCCGGCGCTGTAGCGTGACGTGGTCGCGAATCGTGCCGCGCAGCATGGGATACCGGGCCTCAAGTGCGTCGAGCACCGAGCGCAGAGTGATGGGAGCTGCAACTTCGATCTGCACTTCGCTGCCGACGTGCGCCAAGGTTCGCAGATGAAATGGGAGAATGACTCGGATCATAATTGGAAACGGGTTCGTAAATGACGGAGTCCTTCGGATCCTACCGAAAATGAACAGCCCGCGGGTAGGCCATCCGGCCTCCCAAGCTCATCACCAGATTGTTCCCCGAGAGATGTATTTCGTTAGCACCATATCGCCTTCTTGCGACTGCCCGTTCTCAGTCCACTCAATGCGTCCGGCAAGAGCAGGAACGGAAAAGAGATCCCCACGAATAGTATCCTGCGCCAAATGACTGTTCAGACAATCGTAGTCATAGCTCGTCACCTTCGCGGTAACGTCCAGCTTCAAACTCCCATCCATTTGTTGATAGGCAGTTCCGTCGCCCTTTAGGAAATCTTTCCAAGCGTTATTAGGGCATTTCTGTTTCCCTTCGAGCGCTATGTTGAAGGGACCGACTTGATTGCTGAATATCTTCGCGACAACTCTCCAGCGGTCGCCCGCCCACTGCCACTCGTATGTCCCCACGATTGCTTGAACTTGCTTTTGCAGGCTCTGAATCTGGGCACGGTCAAGCTGGTGTTGATAGAAACCAAGGGCCGCAACGATGACTGTACCGATAAGACCTATGATCGCAGCCCATATCGTCCCTTTCTTGTCGGACGGCATAAGTTGACCTCCAAGGGATAGATAAACGCATATCATTTTCAATTGTACGGAAATTCTCTTCCGTCAAGCGCTCTTGCTTATTCTTGACGAGCAAAGCATCGTGTCGACTCTCGAAAGCTCGATAGATATTGATTGGTCGTTAGATGTTCCTCACCCGAGCGTCTGCACCTCCACGCTCAGCACCCCCGGCAGATCGCGCACAATCGGATTCCAGCTATCCCCGGCATCAGCTGAGCAATAGACCTGCCCGCCGCTGGTGCCGAAATAGATGCCGCATTTGTCGAGCGAGTCGACGGCCATGGCGTCGCGCAGCACGTTGACGTAGCAGTCCTTCTGCGGCAGGCCTTTGGTGAGCGCCTCCCACTCGTTGCCGCCGGTGCGGCTGCGGAAGACGCGCAGCTTGCCATCCGGAACGAAGTGTTCCCCGTCGCTCTTGATGGGGACCACGTAAATGGTCTCCGGCTCGTGGGCGTGAACGTCGATCACGAATCCAAAATCTGTCGGCAGGTTCCCGCTGATCTCTTTCCAGTTCTCGCCGGCGTCGTCGGAGCGCATTACGTCCCAATGCTTCTGCATGAACAGCACGCCCGGACGCGACGGGTTCATGGCGATGTGGTGAACGCAGTGGCCGACCTCGGCATTCGGATCGGGAATGTATTGCGAGCGCAGTCCGCGGTTGATGGGCTTCCAGGTCTTGCCGCCGTCGTCGGTGCGAAATGCGCCCGCGGCTGAGATCGCGATCCACATGCGCTGCGGATTGCTGGGATCGAGGATGATCGTGTGCAGGCACATGCCGCCCGCGCCCGGCTGCCACTTGGGGCCGGTGCCGTGACCGCGCAGGCCGGGAAGTTCCTTCCAGTTCTCGCCGCCGTCAGTGGAGCGGAAAATGGCGGCGTCTTCCACGCCCGCGTACACTGTGTCGGGATCGGTGAGCGAGGGCTCCATATGCCACACTCGCTTGAACTCCCAGGGATGCTGGGTGCCGTCGTAGAACTGATGCGTGGTGAGCGGCTTGCCGGTTTCAGCGGACGCGTCATAGACGAACTTGTTGCTCACAGCTTTCGGGGGACCGGGGGCGGGCGCTTCTCCGGGCGGTGTGCCGGGCTGGTGCCAGGTTTTACCACCGTCATCGGAGCGCTGAACGATTTGCCCGAACCATCCGCTGGTCTGCGAAGCGTAGATGCGGTTGGGATCGGCAGGCGATCCCTTGACGTGATACATTTCCCAGCCCGCGAAGTGTGGACCGCTGACGTCCCACTTTTCGCGCTTGCCGTCTGATGTCAGAATAAATGCGCCCTTGCGTGTGCCGACGAGAACTCGTACTTTGCTCATTGCTCCATCTCCTCCTAGGCAGCGCTTTTTTCATTCTTACATGGGCGGTGCCGGCGTGCCATCCGACCACATGCCCGTGCCCATGAAGAACACATTGATCGGTTCTGGGTCACCTCTGAACTCTGGACCCAGTAACAGCGGAGAGCCCGGGAACTGCATCGACAGTTGATTTGAGGAGTTCAGCGGATTTGAGCACCATACCGCACCATCCATTAGCGGCGTGTAAAACATGAGATGGGCCATGTTGTGCCCATCGCTGTCAGTGAGGTAGGCCTCTTTCGACATCATGTAGCATCGCACCAGCCTCGAGAGCCGGGATCTCCTTTTTCCCCATCGCCGTCTTGATACTCTCCTTGACTTCAGCTTTGGGCTTCCCCGCCAATAAGAGCTTTGTCCTCAAGTAGAGTAATCGGCAGTACGGTTCGCGCAGCCGGCGGGTTGTAGCAAATCGGACTGCGATTCTTGGGGTTCCAAAACTCAGGGCTGTCAAATGGGTTCATCCATGCACGCTCGATTATGCAGACAAAGCCGTTCTTGCCGTCAACCGCAGTCTCGTAGCCATGCGGCCCAAGAACCACAACCTTGGCATCGCGGGATATCGACTCTGGGGCCGCGCTTCGCGCCAGGGCGATCTCGGCGTTTCGATCCGCCATCAGGTATTGCTCAAGCGGCGCCATGCTGGGATACGTTGCCTTCGCGTCCTGCGCCTGCGCTGGCCCCGCCGCGCCCAGCACGACAGCCAGCGCCAAAGTTGCCAATGCGAATGTCTTAGCCCGTCTTCCGATCATGGATTGCTCCTTGTCTGTGTCTGTCCAGACAACGAGGCTGCGCCGCAGAATCTTTACTTAAGACCTGCGGCGCAGGCCGACATGTTCACCTCCGACCCGCTCTTACGCCGCCGGCGCCAGCCGCGTGCGCATCTGCTTCGTGAACTCACGCATGCCAGCGACATGGCCGGGATTGCGCTTTTCGCTCCAGGCTTCGTAGCGCTGCGCAGCCTTTTCCAGATTTCCGAGGAACTGCTTGTTCTTGAACATCTCCCGGGCCTGCGGAACGATGGGCTTGACCCGCTCCCAGACCCCAAAGAACTCGCCACTGGTTTCAAAGAAGAGATCTTCGTGGAGCAGGCCGTAGTTGAGCAACGCGCAGGCCTGGTCCCAATAGGTGAGCACCATCATCGCCAGCGCGCCTGTTTCCGTGGCGGGCGGCGCGATTCTCATCGAATCTTCCATCGTGTCCACGAAGTAGTTCTTGAAGAACCAGTCGCGCGCTTGGCGCAGCTTGGCTTCGCGGCGCATATCGTAGAGTTGCAGGTGGAGTTGTGCTTGTTCGTGCGTGGGCTTTGTTTCCATGAGTAATTGTCTCCTTGATTATTGTCGTTGCTTTTCCAAGAGAATCGCAGCCGAAGCTAGTGAACTTTCGTCGCTACTGATTCCGACAGCAGCGTCCAATGTTTGCCGCCGTCAGCCGAAATCTCGATGCGGGTGATCCGTTTCTCCGGTGTGACGAATTCATACGAATCCCGCAAGTCAAGTTGCTCCCCTTTTTCGCCGGGAAGCTGGTAGGTATAGTGCCAGAGATTTCCCTCGATGGTGACGGTCGGTTCTTCGAGCGTTTTGTAATCCTTGCTGATTCCGAGATGCTTGTAAGTTTTGGCTTTGTCGTTATAGGTGAAGACCGTCAGGTGGTCGGACGGCTGACCCCCCGCCGGATCGATCTTTTCGCTCAAGTACTCGCAGACCATGAAGCCGCGGTCGGCCGTCCAGGCACAGGTAATATGCGAGGGCACCGAGGCGGCGTGGCTGTAGGGAGTTTCTTTGGTTTCAACTTGTTCCTTCCACCGGTCCTCCCAGACGTTCAGCTTGTCGCGAGGATCGGATGTATTCGAGGAACCCGGGGTTGCCGCGCTTGCCATCAGGCTAAGCGCCAATACTGTAACGATCGAACCGGCCAGCATCCTTGCACGTCCATGCAATCGCATTTTGACCTCCCAGGCGTTTAGCGTTTCCGCAGTGGTTCCGCGGGTTAACAATTTCTTGAGAATTCGGCCAGAGCCGGGCAGTTCGGGCCGTCGATCCCACATGAACGAAGAGTATCTACATTTCACTTGTGAAATGCAAGTAATAATTTATAATGAAAGAATGGGGCGGACGAAGACAGATACAAAGCGTCGATCAGGGTGTCCGCTGAATGCTTCCGTAGAGATGCTGGGCGACCGCTGGTCGTTGTTGATTATTCGCGACATGATGTTGCGGCGAGCGAGCACTTACAAGACATTTCTGGAATGTTATGAAGGCATCGCGACGAACATCCTGGCGGATCGCCTGCGCAGGCTGGTCGAGTACGGAATCATCACCGCGGAGCCGGACCCCTCCGACGGGCGCAAGCTGATTTACTCACTGACCGCGAAAGGAATTGACCTGGCGCCCGTGCTCACGGAAATGGTTCTCTGGGCGGCCGCGCACGAGGATACCGGCAATCAGGCGCTGGTTCGGCAAATGCGCGACGACAAAGAGAAATTTCTGGCTGGCGTGCGGCAACGCTGGGAAGGCCTCCGCACCTCTCAAAGCTGAGACGATTTTCTCTGGCGAACTAACGCTCCGTCAGGCGATACCATGCCAGCCCTGCCTTAGCGCCCAACCAACGGAACGGTTCATTCGGAACATACACCAGCCCAGTGTTGAGAAAAGGATATCGTCTCCACGGTTCCTCGCGGCCGTCTTCCAGATCGGCAATGATTCTCCCGAAGACTGACGTCAGATTGACTCCGTGTCCACTGTAGCCCAGGCCATAGAAGATGTTCTTATATTTTCCCGTGCAACCGACCGAGGGCGACTCGTCCAGCGACCAGTCAATCACTCCATCCCAGCCTGCTTCAAAGTTGAGGCCTGACAAGGTGGGATAGATTCGTCCCAGTTCGCGCTCGAGTTGCGCAAAATGGGAGGCAGCAGCCTCGCCGGTATCGTCAACCCCGCCATTGAAAGCATAGCTCGGGCTACCTCCGCCAATGTGGATCCGATTGTCTTTGGTCAAGCCAAGATAGAAAACTTCGGTACGGCTGTCATTGAAGGGAACGCGCAGGCGCCAGCCGATCTCGGCGAGTTGTTGCGGACTGAGGGGCGGCGTCACGGCCACATATTCATGGACAGGAATAATCGAGTTCCGAAGAAATCCCAACCGTGAGGTGAAAGCGTTCGTGGCCAGTACCAGGGACTTTGCTCTGAGAGTGTGTCCGTCGGCGGTATGAACCAGGTTTTCCCGGCCCTCATCGACGCTGGCCACGGTCGTGTTTTCATAAATCTCCGCGCCAGCCTTTTCCGCAGCGGCCTTGAACGCATGCACCAGCTTCATGGGATGGACGTGCCCACCGTTAGGATCGAAAAAGCCTCCTTCATAAACCTCGGTGCCGATCGCATTGACGAGTTGCTGCTTGTCCCAGAACTCCACCGGCATGCCCAGGGACCTTGCCTGCTGTACATAAGCCTTCGTTGCTTTGACATCGTCAGCAGTCACGAGCACTTGCAAAGCGCCATTGGTCTCCAACTCGCAGTCGATCCCGGTTGTGGCGCTGAGCCTCGCCAAAGTCCTGATATTCTCCGCGGTCAGGTCGTAAATCATCTTGTCGGTGGCCGGTGCCGAGCTGAAATCCATATACCGGTCTTCGGTCATGGTCAGCACCATGGCGCCGTTTCGCCCCGAGGCGCCGTTCCCACAGCCCCTGGCTTCGAGCACAACGACGCGTTTGTTCGGCGAGATGCTGCGGATGTAGTAAGCGGCAGAAAGTCCGGTGAAGCCGCCACCCAGCACTGCGACATCCACGGCGATGTCGTTGGTCAACGGCGGATTCTGAGGCGCCTGACTTCTCGCCCAGTAGCTGTTGTTGGGCTCGAAGGTTAGCGGTTCGTGCCAGATGCGGGGAGAAACTTGGTTGAGGCCTACGCCCCCAAGCAGGGCGCCGCCGCTTGCCCAGGCTGCCTTTTTCATAAAGCGACGGCGGGAGAGCGCTTTCATAGAGGGTTGCCGGACCACCTTATGCTAGCAACCGACATCCTGAGTCCGTCAAACATGGAGTCCAAATCGAGCCAGCATTTCGCGCCGCCCAAGATTGGTCACGCCGAGGGCCCGGCTGTCGAGTTCCTGGACCACCCATTTCTTCTTCAGCGCGACATTCAACAGGGCTGCTCCCAGCGCTCCGCCGACGTGAGGCCGCCGCTCACTCCAATCGAGGCAGGCGCAGGCAAAACGGCGGCGCAAAGCTCGCGTCGCCTCGATATCAATGCCCAGAGCCTCAAGTCCTTTTGTCCCCGCCAAAGTGACGTCGTATGCATTGTCGCTGCCGTTCGGGCTGGCGGATAGCCATCCCAGGGCCTTAAAACGGTCGTGCAGCGATACACCCACCGCGCCTGCCATGTGATCGTAGCAAGTCCGCGCCGCCCGCAACCGGCTGGGCGTGCTGGGTGCAAACTTCTGCCGCGGGACGCCAGCGAGCACGCTCAGCCCTTCCAGCGTGCCGGCCACGTGGGGCCCTTCCAGACTGTAGAAACGATGCTTGCCCTGAACGCACACTTTGACCAGGTGAGCTGCCGCCAGCCGTTTCAGATGCACGCTCGCGGTCGACGGGCCCACCTCAGCCACCACCGCAAGCTCGGTGCTGGTTCGCGCATGGCCGTCCATCAGGCAGTAAAGCATGCGGGCCCGCGCCGGCTCGCCGATCGCGGCCGCAATTTTAGAGACCGCAGCGTCATTGTGCTGGCCAACATTCATAGTTTGATATTAAACGAAGTGTCCATGTCGATCAACTGGCACACTGCGGGATGTACCTGGCTGTGAGCATTGACCCCCACAGGAGAATCCAGATGACTGTGACCTGCGTGATCCGCTACCAGATCGATCCCTTCCAGCGCGACGCATTCAAGAAATACGCCGAAAATTGGGGGCGTATCATTCCCCGCTGCGGCGGACATCTGGTGGGATATTTTCTTCCCCATGAAGGCACGAACGACGTGGCTTGGGGCCTGATTGCCTTCGATAGTCTCCGGTCGTATGAAGCCTATCGGGCACTTTTGCGATCAGATCCAGAAGCGCGGGAAAACTTCACCATGGCCCAGAGCAGGCGGCTGATCCTGCGCGAAGAGAGGAACTTCGTGGAAGTGGTCGATGGAACCTTTGGTCTTCCTTCCACACTTTCCGGAGCCGAGTGATTTCTACATGTTGACCCAAACTGAAAAGGGAAAAATCTTTCGCCAACTGCATGAGCGTGACGCCTTCATCATTCCCAATCCGTGGGACGTCGGTACAGCGCGGCTACTGGCGCACCTGGGATTTGAGGCCCTGGCCACTACCAGCGCCGGCTATGCTTTCTCTGCCGGTCAGCGGGACAACACGATTGATCGCGATCAGATGATCGGGCATGTGCGCGCCATCGCATCAGCGACGGACCTGCCGGTCAGCGCCGATCTTGAAAACGGCTTTGGAGACTCCCCTGAAATCGCGGCCGAAACCATCCGGCTCGCGGCGGCTGCGGGAGCGGCTGGTGGCTCCATCGAAGATATGTCCCGGCAGCCCGGCCATTCCATCTATGAGCGCGATCGTGCGGTTGAGCGAGTCCGCGCCGCGGCGGAGATAGCGCATTCGCTTCCTTTTCCGTTTACCCTGACCGCGCGCGCGGAGAACTACCTCGTCGGCAAGCCCGATCTCAAAGACACCATCCAACGCTTGCAGGCCTACCAAATGGCGGGTGCGGACGTGCTCTATGCGCCCGGACTTACCACCAGGGACGATATTGCGGCCGTAGTCAGCTCGGTGGATCGCCCGGTCAACGTAGTGATGGGACTGCAAGGCGCCCACTTGAGCCTGGCCGAGCTCTCCGCGATTGGGGTTCGACGGGTCAGTGTCGGCGGTGCGCTCTCCCGCGCCGCGCTGGGCGCGTTTCTTCGCGCTGCCCGCGAAATGCGGGAGCGCGGAACTTTTTCCTTTGCCGAACAAGCGGTCAGCTATCGGGAGATCACTGCCATGTTCGAGGCATAACACGCGTATCCAGTCAGAAGATGAAATTGCAGGTCAACCATGAAGAAAATTGGAATCGTTGGCGGAGTGGCTTGGCCCTCGACAGTGCTTTACTACTCCGGGATCTGCCGCCGAAGCGAACAATGGCATCTTGCCCGGAACCCGCAGGCTGCGCCCTCCCTCCCGGAGATGAGCATCGAATCCCTGGATCATCAGAAGGCCGTCGCTTTTCTCGGCGTCGATGACAACGAAGAATCCTGGACGCATTTTGACGACTACCACCGCGCCGCCCTCAAGCGTCTGGAAGCCAGCGGGGCCGACTTCGCGCTCATGGCCAGTAATTCTCCTCATCATCGATTCGAGGCCATCGTGCGCGGAATCAGGATTCCCGTCCTCAACATTTTTGACATTACGGCACAGGAAGCCGCTCGCACCGGGGCAAGAGAAGTCTTGATACTCGGAACCGCGCTGATCATGAGGTCCCCGGAACTTCGCGAAGCATTCGCGAAGTATGGAATTGAAGCGGCTGGACCGCGGGACGAAGCGGCTCGCGCTCTGACGCTCGAGTTGATTGCCGAGCTGCAACTTGATACATCGCAGGGGATGGCGGAGCGGATTGGAAAGATCGCCAGAACCTGCTTCGGACGGCACTTCAAGGCTCAGCCTGTCGTGTGTTTAGGCTGCACCGAATTGCCACTTGCGTTTCAGGAGCACAAGACGCTCGGAACTTTTGAATACGACGGCGTCTTCTACATCAACCCCAATGCTTTGCACATCAATGCCGCCTTCGATTTCGCTGTGAATGAGTGAATGCGGGGCGTGCCTGCGGCGCGCGCTGCTTCGGTTAACATAGTTCGGTGCCGACTCGGGGTCCCAAGCAATCCAAACTCAACATTCTTCGCGCCGCATATCTTGGCAAGTTTCCCTGGCTCGTCCACGGATTCTCCACACGCCAGGGAGGATTCTCCCGCGTCTACGGGAAGGATGCACTCAACCTCGGACTTACCAAGGACGACTCCAAAGCCGCGGTCGAGCGTAACCGGGCTGCGTTTATACACGAACTCGGCGCCGAGAACGGGCAAGGGAAAAGCCGCTCCCTCTGGCCGCTCATCACCTTGCGCCAGATTCACTCCGACATCATCCGCTTCGTCGACTCGCCTTCCGAATCGCATTTGGTTGGCGATGGACTCATCACCGCGACTCCCGGATTACTGCTAGCCATTCAGACCGCCGACTGCTTGCCCATCATCCTCGTCGACCCTAAACGCCGTGCGGTCGGCGTTTTTCACGCCGGCTGGCGGGGCACGGTGAAGCGCATAGTCGAGAAAGGCGTAGGGGAGATGCGTCGCCAGTTCGGCAGCCGGCCTGCCGATCTCAAGGCCGCAATCGGCCCTGGCATTCACGGTTGCTGTTACGAAGTGGGCGCGGAGGTCCGCGAAAAGTTTGAGTCGCAGTTTGCCTATGGGGCGAGCTTGTTCCGCGAGATCGAGGAGTCCGATCCGGTGCGCGAAAAATATCCCATGCTGTTTCTCACCGCGCGCGCCCCTGGCCACAGCGTTCTGCCTAAAAAGATTTTTCTCGACCTGGTCGAGGCTAACCGTCAACAACTGTTGGCTGTGGGCGTGCCGGCGAAGAGCATCGAAGCCTCACCGCTCTGCACCAACTGCCATACCGACCTGCTGTTTTCCTATCGCGCCGAGAAGGGCAGAACTGGACGAATGATGGGGGCGGTGGGAATCCGGCGAGACTGACGAAAGTTCCGGGCAGGCATCTCCACATTAGACTGCGGTGTCTAATAGCAAGAACTTCGGAGACCGGTCATGCCGCGAAAAGTTGGAATGCTTCTTCCTCTGCTGGGTCTGATCATCACCTCATTGCCCACCTGGGGTCAGGCTACGCCCCGCCAGATTGATGCCGTTTTCGCCAACTTGAGGTCCGACAAGGCTCCTGGCGTCGCGGCGCTCGTTGTTTACGACGGCCGTACCGTGTTTCACCGCGGATATGGAGTCACCGACCTGCGCACGCTGCGAAACATCGATGAGGGCACCAACTTCCGCCTCGCTTCCGTTACCAAGGAGTTCACCGCGGCTTGCATCATGCTGCTCGCGCGCGATGGCAAACTGCACTATGACGACCCCCTCACCAACTTCTTCCCCGATTTTCCCGCCTACGGCAAGGCGATTACGGTTCGTAACTTGCTCAACCACACCTCCGGCCTGGTGGACTATAGCGAGCTGCTGATGAAGCAATATCCCGACACGCCTCCGGAAAAGATCCCGCAAATTCACGATGCGGGTGTGCTGAAGCTGCTCGAGCAGCAAGCCAGCACGCAGTTTCCTCCCGGCACGAAGTGGGAGTACAGCAACTCAGGCTATGCCGTGCTGGCCATGATCGTAGAGAAGGCTTCGGGAAAGCCGTTTGGCCGCTTCCTGCAGGACAGAATCTTCAAGCCTCTGAAGATGAACGACACTCTCGCCTATGAAAAGGGCAAGAACGAGGTGCCGTTTCGCGCCTACGGGTATACCGGGAAAGAGAATGACTGGCATGAGACCGATCAGAGCCCAACCTCGGCGGTGCTCGGTGATGGCGGCGTTTACTCGTCGGTCGACGATCTGGCGAAATGGGACCGCGCCCTGCGCGAGCACAGCCTGTTCAGCGAAGCTGAGATACAGCCCGCGCTTACTCCCGTCCAGTTGCGCGACGGCTCAACCGAAAACTACGGCTTCGGCTGGTTTCTCGATCCTTATCGCGGGCACAAGCGAATGTGGCACCCTGGCGGGACCGTCGGCTTCCACACGGCCATCCAGCGATTTCCGGATGACAAATTGACGATCATCATCCTGGCCAACCGCACCGATGTCGATCCCGAGGAACTGGCTTCGAAGGTTGCAGACCTGTACCTGGAACCAAAACAGCGCTAGCGCGGAAAAACTCGGTTCGAAGCTCGCTAGAAAGCGTCAGAGAGAAAAGCGTTGGCGCAGGGCCGCAATGTAATCGGTCCCATTCCAACCTTCCCGCGCGTTGTCCATCCCGAGCATCAGGTATGCGGCCTCAATCACCCTGACCGTCGTTTTGGGTTGTGCCAATGCGGCCATGAGGTTTGGGAGCACACGCTGGTCGTCTCTCTTTCCCAACCCGACCATTGCTTCTTCGCGCACGTCTTCGTCAGAGTCGTTGAGACGCCGGACCAGAGCTTCACGAATTTCGTCAGAATCAGTATTGCCTAGCACGCCGAGGCCAAAAGTCGCCCAGTCCCGAACATCTTCATCCGCGTCCTGCGTTAGTCGCAGTAGAGTTTCGGCACTAAGGGGGTCGTTGGGGAAACAGCCCAGAGCGAACGCCACGTCGAATCGAACTTCAGGACTGGGATGCGAGGAAAAGTTTGTGATTAACGGAACAGCAAGAGGGTTGTCGAGGTGTCCCAGCGCAGCGATACCCGCTGCGAGCGGTTGGGGTTCCGTTTCCTCCTGCAAGAGACTTGCAATCACGGAGTAGGACTCATCTCGGAAGCTGTTGCTCGCGTGGTCGGACGTTTTGCCCAGTTGGGCGAGCACATCCGCACCACGTGCTCTGGATAACGGATCGCTCGATCTGCATAGGTCTGCAGCTCTTTCAAAGACTTGACGAGTTCCGATACTTCGCAAGGCGCGGACTGCTTCCCATGGCGCATCATCCTCATAGTCGCCAGACAGCGCCCGAGTGAAGAGTTCGTCGATTTCGCCTGCAGTCATATCAGGAAGTTTAAGGCCCGGCTCTTGGTACCCTTCAACACGGCCAACTCGATGACAAGGCACCGCGCGGAACTACCGGAAGGGAGCTATGCCCCTCTACAGAACCCTTTTCCCGCACCTGCTAGATCGGATTACGCGGTCGGTGCTGGCGGAGGAGGTGGCGGCGCCGGGGCCGCTGCCGCATCCGCGATGCCCTCGTTCACCAGGTCCTTTAACTCCTTGCTGGGCTTGAAGAAAGGAATCTTCTTGGCGGGCACTTCGACCTTTTCCCCGGTCTTGGGATTGCGGCCCGTGCGCGGCTTGCGCTGGCGGGTTCGGAAGCTGCCAAAGCCGCGGATCTCAATCTTGTCGCCCGCGCGCAAGGACCGCACCACGCTGTCAAAGATCGTTTCCACGATCACTTCGCTGTCTTTGCGCGTAAGTTCCGCTAAACGCGAGACTTCATCGATCAAGTCGGCTTTCGTCATATTCCCTCTTCGCTCCCGGCCAACCTCTCACCGAGGAATCGTCGCCGGTTGGTGCGGCCTCGGCCCCACGGTTGGCTAATCTCCCATAACCTTCTCAAATTTCAGGGGTTGTACGCAAGTCTTACTCTTGGGACGATCTCGCTACTGCGGTGGAGCGGTGGTTTCAAGGCTGGCTCGCAAGAACTCCAGCACCTTCGGAATCGCATCCAGGGAGGACTCGGCATTTCCCTTTGCCGAGCCACCGACGATCCCATCGAGCGAGGTGGGAACTATTTCGGGGCGGCCCGCCCGGTGCCCGGCATGAGAGTAGTTCAAGTGTTCCACAGGATATGGAAAATGAGCGCTCTTGAGGCGGCTTACGATGGCGCTCGCCATCATGGAAGACTGCCACACCGCATCGTCTTCCCCGGAAATCAGCAGGATTGGCCCGTGTGTCCGCTCGACTGCTATCGCGGCCTCCATCGTTTTCATCGGGTCGGGGAAGTCCCGGCGATGCGGCACATAATAGCCCAGGGGCCTGCCTTGCCAGGTCCAGGCATAAGGAACGCGAGTGCTGCCACAACACGCCGCATAGCGAACGTTGGCCGGGACATAAGCGACGACAGCCGCAATGTGAGGGTACATCGAACCCAGTTGCAGAGCGAGTTCTCCGCCCCGCGAAGTTCCGACTACTGCAATTCGATCGGGCAGAATTTCCGGCCGCTGTCTCATCCACGCCAGAGCGCGCCCAAAATATTCCAGCGGGATGCCCGCCAGTTCCTGCGGCAGATCTTCGTAGCGAAAGTAGGCGAGCGCGAAAGCGGCGAATCCACGCGAGGCCAGCCACGCTGCCTTCTCTCGCGGCAGCCCGCCCTCCGAGCCTCCGACGACCAGCACGCCCGCATGAGGTCCGCTCGCGGCCGGTAAGAACAGCACACCGTGAAACTCCCCTTTTACGTCGATCTGACGCACTCCTTCGGCGACCGCGAGCTGCTTCAGTTGGACGCTCGCTACCTGCTTGCCGCCCTCCAGCAAGCGAAATTCAATGATTTGGGCTGCGAGATCGTGAGGAGACTCGTAACGCTCCACATGTTTCTCTTCCGGCTTCATGGACCAAACCAGCCCCATCGCCGAAACTTCATTGTAGGAACCCTTCACCGGAGCCTGGCGGGAAACATCGACGGCCCCCTGCGCGTCCGCGAGAAATTCAGCTTGTGAGCTCCAGCGCCGCCACGCCCCGTCGACCAGGCTCGCCTGAATGGTGACCGTTTCGTTCGGCTGTAGTCCGTGGGCACGAATCACAGCGGGTTCATCCAACAGTATGTGATCGGGCGTGACTTCCAGCGTCTGCGCGTCAAGCGTGCAGAAGGCGCCGGCACAGAGACACAGCGCAACCAGCACGTCGAGTATCACCGGTGATCTTGGAGCGATCGATTCCACGCTCTTAATCTCAATGTGTCCCTGCCAATGAGTGTTGCAGGATCCCACTTCTAAGACCTGACGCCTAAGACCTAAAACCCAATTCGCTTCCTATTTCCACAGATAATAGAATCCTACGTGCTGCTCCAGCATTCTCGTGGTGTCGGGCAGATACTTCGAAACGTCACCCAGCAGCAGATCCAGCAGCGTCCGGCGATCTTTCTCCGGATGCACCAGCGTCGGTTCCCCCGAGATGTTTTCCGCCTTCGCCGTGTCCTTGACCACAGCTTCAAAGTCGCCGACTTCATCAATCAGCTTCATCGACTTGGCCTGCTCGCCGGTCCACACCTTGCCGTTGGCGATGGCCTTTACGTCGTCGAATTTCATGCCGCGCCCATCGGCCACCGCCTGGACGAACTGTCCGAACATGTTGTCGATCAGCGACTGCATGTAAGCCTGCTCGGCAGGCGTGAGGTCGCGGGACGGGTTGCCCGTGTCTTTGAACTCGCCGGTTTTGAGCACGACATCCTTCAGCTTGGCCCACTTCAGCAGATCGCCGTAATTGACCCACTGCACGATCACTCCGATCGAGCCCACGATGCTGCCATTGTCGGCGTAGATTTTGTCCGAAGCCGACGCGATGTAGTACGCGCCGCTGGCGCCAACGCTCTCAATGGAAACCACGATGCGCTTCTTCTTCTCCTGACGGATGCGCTTGACCTCGCGATAAATCTCTTCCGACGCGGCCACGCCGCCGCCCGGCGAGTTCACGTGCAGGATGATGGCCTTGATGGAAGAGTCGTCGGCGAACTTCTTCAGTTGGCCGACCACCGGCTGCGGCGACAGAATCACGCCGTCGAGATCCACCACGCCGATGCGGTCGCCAAAGCCGCCGAATCCGGCTTCGTTGCTGCCCGCGTGCAGCGTCAGATAAACCAGCGAAAACACGGCCAGCACAAAGAGGAAGAAAGCTCCTCCCCCAATCAGAATCCAGAGCAAAGTGTGGGAGCGTCGTTCGGGCATAGGAAAAGTTTAGCACCGAGACTAGCAGCCCGTGGCAGAAGTGATTTGCTCACCCCGCAACGGACAGCAGCAAAATTGTGACTTGCACCGGGTACTCAGGCGTCCTCAGGTTCGGAAGGGCGATCCTTTCTTCGGCTTGCGCCAGCAGTGCCATCCACAGCCGCAAACAAGCCAGCATCGCCTCGGCCGAGTAACCCTGCCAGCCGCGCGGTGTGCCTTTCCCCAATAACTGCCGCATCACCAGCGAGAGATTCAGCGCACCCACATGAATCAGCACCCGCTTGCGAACATTTTCCCGTCCCCGGAGGTACACGCGCCGCATCCCGCCAGTCTCATAGGCGTGTGCGAAGCTGCGTTCCAGCAACTCTCCGCGACGGCGGAGCAATTGTTTTCCGTGCTCGCCGTGAATGCGCCGCCGATTGCTGTACACCGCCTGCTGCGCTTCCGGCTTGTCTTGCCATCGCCGTCGTCCCCGATCCGGTTCCGAGATATACGTTCGTACTTCCGCTTCCCCGAGCGCCACCAGCGTGTCGTTGCTGTGATACCCCTTGTCCGCCACCGCTTCCACCGGCCCTTCCGCCTGCACGCGCTCGCCGACTTCTTCGTTGTTGGTCGCACACGCGACCTCCGCGAGATGTTCGCCCGCTTGCGGCAATGTCTCCAAAATCGTTTCCGTGTCGCCAGCGTCGCCCGTAGCCACCGTCACCGCCACCACCGCTCCCGTCTCCAGATCCACCGCATGCTCAGCCTTGTAAGCAAGGTGCGTGCGCCCATCTTTCATCTTGGTGATTCCCGCCTCCGGATCGTGCGGATTCACCCAATCGTCGTTCGATCCCTTCTTCGCCCGCTTGCGGTCCAGCTTCGCCAACTGCTCCCTGGTCGGCGTCGCGATCCCCGACTCCTCGGCCAGCCGCCGCAGAAACTCCTCGTAACCTTCGCCCGTGTCGCGCCGCATAATCGACCGCATGGCCGCGTTCGCCTCCAGCGTCGTGGCGTCGACACCAATCGTCTTGCCCTTCAACAATCCTTTCTCCGCCAGCAACTCCAGCACCCAGCCGAACACCGCCTCATGCGTCTCCACGTCGATCAACCGCCGCGTCCGCGAAATCGTCGAATGATCCGGCGGTTGCTCGCTCAACTCCAACTCCAGAAACCGCCGCAGCGCCAGCGAATCCGCCGCCCGCCACGCAATCCCACGCTCCCCGTCGATGCCTTCGAAATAGCCGATCAGCAGCAGGCGAAAGTACCGCCCCGGCGTCAACGACGGCCGACCCATCGTCTCCGCATAGAATCGCGCACACTCGCCTTCGACGAACTCGTCGAACCCCCGCTCGGCCAACAACTGGTTCAGACGCTCATAAAACGGATGCCCCGCAGTTCGTGGCAACTCCGTGTGCGCCACCCAGAACTCAGTCTGCTCTCGCCGCTGCTTGATTCTTTTCCCCATTGCCATGACCGCAGTGTACGAACCAACGCTGTGGATTCGTTCAACTTTCTTCCACCCGCGCATCCAGACTTTCACCACGGACTGCTAGGTCGTGATCACTTCCAGCGCCCCCGGCTCTACGCTCACTTCCACCGGTGTGCGGCAGACGTACTCGCCATCGGCATGGATGTCGAGCGGCGTCTCGGTTTCCACGCGCACCCGCGCCGCCTGGAAATAATCCACTTCGCGGATGTTTAGGTGACGGCCAAAATACACCGTAGGAAACATGCACGCCAGTTTGAAGGGATCGACGCCACCGATCACGCAAACGTCGAGTTGGCCGTCATCCATCTGCGCGCGGGGCGCGATCTTCATGCCGCCGCCGTAGGTAGAAGTGTTGGCGAACGCCGCCAAGAGCGTGGGCTGAGCGCTGCGACTGGACCACCCACCGGCATCGGCGGGTGTGAAAATCTTCATCGGCAATGCTGCAAAGCGAAACATCGCCGGAGCCAGAGTCAGCGCGTAACCACCATGCCCGCGCAGCCAGCGAGGCAGTTCGTTGGCGCGGCGGGCCACTTCGCTGTCCAATCCCACGCCCGCCACGCTGCAGAAGTAGTACCGAACACCGAGCACCGAGTTGCGAGCTTCGTGTGGCGCGGACCTGCCCTGAGCGTAAGTCGAAGGGGACTCGCCCGCGTCCACGAATGGCGTAACAAATCCCAGATCAACCGCACGCACATTGTCTTGTCTCGCGCTGAAGCGCCGCCATGCCGCCAGCGAATCCCGCACCCGCCGCAGCCCCAGGGCGCGCGCGAAATCATTCCCGCTTCCTGCCGGTACGACCAGCACCGGCAGCCCGAGCCTCACCAGTTGACTGAGATGACGGTGAACAGTGCCGTCGCCGCCAAAGAGCAGAATGACGTCCACTTGATCCGCAGCGGCGGGCATCCCGATGCGCCAGTCGATGGTCTGGTCGGTCTGGAAGGGGTTGAGATTTTTCGTGGAACATCCCAGTCCGAGAATGGCGGCCGCACGCATATGCGCGCTTGAGAGTAACAGAGTCGGATTGCTGGGCGGGAGGCGATAAGCCTCGCAATAGTCCGGTTAACACTATGGTAACCATCCGGCGTATTCCCAAAGCGAAAAAAGATGGCATGATGGATGCCAGACGCACGTCCTGGAGGCGGGGCATGAAACTGCGACGGCTAACCAAACTATTGTGCTTACTTGCAGTGAGTCTGATTGTCGATGGCTGCGGCGGAGGCGGGACTCCGCCTACGATCATTAGCGCGGCCGCGCCCTCGATTACCGCCCAGCCCGCCAACCGAACCGTGACCGCGGGCCAGACCGCTACCTTCACAGTGACGGCCACGGGAACGACGCCTTTGAGCTACCAGTGGCAGCAGGGCACCACTACGATCCCGGGTGCGACCGCCGCCAGCTACACCACGCCCCCCACCACGACCTCCGATAGCGGCTCGCAGTTCAGCGTGGTGGTTAGCAACGCAATCTCCAACGTCACCAGCAACGCGGCTACTCTTACCGTGAATGCCGCAGCCCCCGCATCCACCGACGTGCTGACCTATCACAATGACATCGCGCGCACTGGACAGAGCCTGACGGAAACCACACTGACCCCCAGCAGCGTCAATTCGGCGAATTTCGGCAGGCTGGGTTTCTATCCCGTGGACGGCCTGGTGGACGCCGAACCGCTCTACGCCTCGAATGTTGCGGTCCCCGGCAACGGCACGCACAATCTGCTGATCGTTCCCACCGAGCACGGCTCCGTCTACGCCTTCGATGCGGATTCCGGAGCGACCATCTGGCAGATCTCCACTTTGAAATCGGGCGAGACTCCATCGGACGATCGCGGCTGCACCAACTTAACCCCTGAAATCGGCGTGACCTCGACGCCGGTAATCGATCGCACCAGCGGTCCGAATGGCGTGGTGTATGCGATTGCCATGTCGAAGAACAGCTCCACGTATTATCATCGCCTGCACGCGCTCGATCTCGCGCTCGGGACCGAACTGTTCGGAGGGCCGGTCGACATCCAGGCGACCTATCCCGGAACCGGCGACAACAGCCACAACGGAAATGTGGTCTTCGATCCCGGGCAATACACGGATCGCTCCGCGCTGCTCCTGTTGAATGGCGTCATCTATACCGCATGGGCTTCGCATTGCGACATCCGCCCCTACACGGGGTGGATCATGGGTTACGACGAATCCACGCTGGCCCAGACCAGCGTGCTCAATGTGACCCCCAACGGCAACTCCGGCGCTATCTGGATGTCCGCCGCCGGGCTCGCCGCTGACAGTTCGGGCAACATCTATTTTCTCGATGCCAACGGTGACTTCGATACGACCTTGAACGCCAGCGGTTTCCCCGCCAACGGCGATTACGGCAACGCTTTCATGAAGCTTTCGACCGTGGGGGGTCTCGCCGTCGCCGACTATTACGAAATGAACAACGAAGCGTCAGAGAACGGCAGTGACACCGATCTGGGTTCCGGCGGAGTCCTGCTTCTGCCCGACCTGAGCGACGGCGCAGGCAATACGCTCCATTTAGCAGTCGGCGCCGGCAAAGACGATGACCTTTACGTGGTAAATCGCGATTCGATGGGCAAATTCAACCCCAACAACGACAGCAACATCTATCAGGAACTCTCGGGAGCATTGCCCGGAGGGGTTTGGGCGATGCCCGCGTATTTCAACAACACGGTTTATTATGGATCGGTGGGAAGCCCCATCCTGGCTTTCTCCATCACCAACGCCAAGCTGTCGACTACCGCTACCGCAAGAGCGGCCAACGGCTTTGGATATCCTGGAGCAACGCCCAGCATCTCGGCCAATGGCACCAGCAACGCAATCGTGTGGGCCGTCGAGAACGCCAACCCCGCCGTGCTGCACGCCTACAATGCCACGAGTCTGAACGAGCTCTACAACAGCAACCAGGCCGCCGGCGGCCGCGATCACTTCGGCAACGGCAACAAGTTCATCACCCCCACAATCGCGAACGGCAAAGTGTTTGTAGGAACCCCGAATGGCGTAGCCGTGTTCGGGCTGCTGCCGTAATTGGGGTGGTGCACAGAGGAATGCCGTCTGCACAGCTCATGTGGGGACAGCCGCCCTCGGCTGTCCGGCGGAGCGAAGCTCCGTTTAAGTGGCGTGGGAATGATCGATCTGTACGGTTTGGGCTCCCTCGAACGTCTCCAGGGATTTCACTGGGACAAGGTTTTTGTAACAATTCCAGTGCCGGGGATTCCTGGCACAACTCTCTTGATCGTGCGTCCAACCTGCAAAGTGACCCCGTTCGAAATATCTAGGACCTTGGTCGGATCCTTGATGACAGCGCCGTTGACTCTCACCGCGCCCTGCTTCACCATTCGGCCCGCATCGGTTACGGATCCTGCGAGTCCGGTGCGAGCCAGCAGTTTGTCAATTCGGAGACGGTTTTCGGGGACATCGAGTGCTGCCTCCTTTACACTCTCCGGCACCTCATGCTTCTGAAACTGCTTCCCCCAATCCTCCCCCGCTTTCCCCGCCGCATCCACCGAGTGAAAGTCCTCCACAATCCTCCGCGCCAATTCCTTCTTGGCTTGCATCGGATGCGTGTCCCGCTTCATTTTGTCAATTTCTGCTAGCGAAACATCGGTCAGCAGTTCGTAGTACCTCCACATCATTTCATCGGAGATGCTCATCACCTTGCCGTACATTTCCAGCGGCGGCTCGTGGATGCCGATCGCATTCCCCAGCGATTTCGACATTTTCTGCACGCCGTCGAGGCCCTCCAGAATCGGCGTGGTCAGCGCCACCTGCGATTCCTGCCCGTAGGCGCGCTGCAGTTCGCGGCCGACGAGCAAGTTAAATCTCTGGTCAGTTCCTCCGAGTTCCACGTCCGCTTCGAGCGCCACCGAGTCGTATCCCTGCACCAGCGGATAAAGCAACTCATGCATCGAAATGGGTTTCTCGTCCTGGAAGCGTTTGTGAAAGTCCTCGCGCTCCAGCAGTTGTGAAAGGGTGTACTTCGCCATCAGCCGGACGAAATCATCTGCGGTAAACTGGCCGAACCAGCGCCGGTTGAAGTCGACCACGGTTTTTTGCGCATCGAGAATCTTGAAAACCTGCGCCTTGTACGTCTCCGCGTTCTCCTCGACCTGCTCGCGCGTCAGCGGCGGACGCGTGGCCGAGCGTCCCGTAGGGTCACCGATCATGCCGGTGAAGTCGCCAATCAGGAAAATCGCGGTGTGGCCGAGATCCTGAAAGTGCTTGAGCTTGCGCAGTACGACAGTGTGCCCAAGATGCAAGTCGGGAGCCGTCGGGTCCATGCCGAGCTTCACGCGCAGTGGTTTGCCGGTGGTGCGCGACTTCTCCAGCTTGGCGCGCAGGTCGGCCTCGCGGATGATTTCCGCCGTGCCCTTCTTGAGATACGTCAGTTGTTCCTCGACCGGTGCGAAGGTTGACATGGGAAAGGACATTATAAGGAATGCAGAAGGCAGAAGTCAGAATGCGGAAGTTAGGGTAGTGGGCTACTTTGACACCCGTCTCAAAATGAAAGTAGCCCGCCACCGAAGTTAGAATTGGCTCTGGAAGTGAATGAGGCTTGTGACAGCGACGAAGATTCACATACGAAAAGCGACCCCCGCAGACGTTCCCCGGCTGAGCGAAGTGATTGAAGCCTCGGTGCGCGGCCTGCAGGCCGAAGACTATTCACCGGCTCAGATTGAAGGCGCGCTGCAGTCGGTCTATGGAGTGGACAGCCAACTCATCGCCGATGGAACGTACTTTGTCGCGGAGGTGGTTGAGCAGCAGCAGAAGGCCCCGACAATCGTCGCCTGTGGCGGCTGGAGCAAGCGCAAGACCCTATATGGCGGCGATCAATATGCCGCACGCGAAGACTCGCTTCTGGATCCTGCCCGCGACGCCGCGAAGATCCGCGCATTCTTCGTCCATCCGCAATGGGCGCGGCAAGGCATCGGCGGACTGATTCTGGAAGCCTGCGAGAACGCAGCCCGGGAAGCGGGCTTCACGCGCCTGGAGATGGGCGCAACCTTAAGCGGCGTGGCCTTCTACAAAGCAAAAGGGTATAAAGCAGTCGAAAATCAGAAAGTGCCGTTAGGCAAGGGAGAATCGCTGCCGATCGTGAAGATGGCGAAGAAGTTAATGCCGCAGGATTAATCAAGGGTTCATGTGGGGACAGCCGCCCTTCGACTGCGCTCAGGGCAGGCTCTCGGCTGTCCAGCCGAGCGCAGCAAGGCGTTGCGGCGCCCCAGTTGCTGCCCCATGAGCCGCTGACCTCGAGCAACGGTCAGGGGGAAGTTTTCTTCACTCTCAGTCGTCGCCCGACAATGTCAAACTTTCCGTCCAGCACGATGCGGATCGCTTCCGAGTACGCGATATGTTCTTGTTCCAGAATGCGGGCGGCCAGCGTGTGCTCGTCATCGTCATCCATCACCGGCACGGGTTTCTGCACGATGATCGCGCCGTGATCGAGTTCTTCGTCCACAAAATGCACGGTGCAGCCGGAAACCTTCACGCCGTAGGCGAAGGCCTGCTCCTGCGCTTCGAGCCCGGGAAACGCAGGCAGCAGCGAGGGATGAATGTTCAGAATCCGGTGCTGGAATTGCCGCACGAACCACGGCGAGAGCAGACGCATGTATCCCGCAAGGCAGACGAGATCCACGTTGTTCTGCTGGAGCGCGGCGACAACTTCGCGGTCATGCTCCTCGCGCGGCTTACCCTTTGACGGAATCACCACTGCATTCAAACCGCGCTGGCGTGCTGTCGTGATTCCCGGCGCGCCCTCTTTATTGGAAATGACGACCGCAATGCGCGCGTCCGGGATGCGGCCCGCATCGATGTTGTCGGCGATCGCGACAAAGTTCGAGCCGCGTCCGGAGAGAAGAATGCCGAGGGATTTCATGGGACGACAAATGATAATCCACCACGGAGACACGGAGACACTGAGAAAATCTCGAATTTCATAAATTTAAGGGGAGCAAGCCGCTGCTGGCCGAGGCATGACCAGCCCTAAGGATTTTCTCTGTGTCTCCGTGCCTCCGTGGTGGGTGTGTCCTCCTAGTTGTAGATCACCTTGCGCTCGCCCTTCACTATGCGCCCAACAGTGAATGCCTTTTCTCCCACGCGTTCGAGCACGGTCTGCGCTTTCTTGAATTTCGCCAGGGGAACGACCAGCAGCATGCCCAGCCCCATGTTGAAGGTGCGCAGCATTTCGTCCTGCGGGACATTGCCCAGTTCCCGCAGGTGCTCGAACAACGGCGGCACCGGCCACGAGCCGAGATCAATCGCGGCCGCGGTCCCGCGGGGCAGCACGCGCGGAAGATTTTCCGTGATGCCGCCGCCGGTAATGTGCGCCAGCGCAGAAACGCATTGCCCGTCAATCAGCTTTTTCAGCGCCGGCCAGTAGCTCTTGTGTGTGCGCATCAGCTCATTGCCGACTTTATTCTTGATCTGGTTGACGTAGTCCTCGGGCGAGTAGTGGGCCACTTCAAACAGCAGCTTGCGGGCCAGCGAGTATCCGTTCGTGTGCAAGCCGTTCGAAGCCATGCCGAGCACCACATCGCCGATTTGCACATCCTTGCCAGTGATAATCCGGTCGCGCTCCACCACGCCTACGATAAATCCCGCCAGATCGTACTCGCCTTCAGGATAGAAGCCCGGCATCTCGGCCGTCTCCCCGCCAATCAGGGCGCAGCCGTTGTGCTTGCAGGCGTCGGCGATGCCTTCCACCACTTTCTCGGCGATCGAGGGTTCCAGCTTTCCCGTCGCCAGATAGTCCATAAAGAACAGCGGCGCCGCGCCCTGCACGGCAATGTCATTGACGCAGTGGTTGACGAGGTCAGCCCCCACCGTTGAATGCAGGCCCATTTCGAAGGCAACTTTCAGCTTGGTTCCCACCCCGTCCACGCTCGAAACGAGCACGGGATCCACATACTTGGTCTTATCTACCGCAAAGAGCCCGCCAAACCCGCCAATTTCGCTCAACACGCCGCGGGTAAAAGTCTTGTGCGCCAGATACTTGATGCGCTGCTTGGTGCGGTTGGCGCGGTCGATATCCACCCCGGCATCGGCGTAAGTGATGGGTGCGGAGGCGGGGATGGGATTCTTGGCCACGGCTTGCGGTGTCTCTTCCTCAGCTTCAGTGTGGGGAAATGCTGGATACCTTGCGAAGCGTCAACTTCCAAGGCGGCTCATTGTAACACGTTCAAAGCAGCGAACTCTGCGAGAGAAATCGTGTGTTGAGAAACGCGAAAACGTACACTTCTATCTTTTTCCGCGGACGCGCACGCCCGCTCGTCACTTCCCGACACGACCCTAGTGAGCGATGAAGTCCGAGAAGAAATAAGCGAGGATCCCGAATAGCGCTAGCCCAGAGATGCCGTAAGCGGTGAGGACCCAGGCGCCGCGCCCTTCGCGTCTTCTGAGTGAGGACTGAGTCAGCGAGGTCTGGGAAACTGAAGAGACGTCAGGGGCCCGATCTTCCATGCCAAGAAACCTCCGAACGGAAAGATCGTGGCGCAAGAGCCTTAATATGCGTCACGCTTGCCCGGCCTCGCGGCCCGGCAAGACTATCTGAGCGGAAGTTTACTACGGTTTTGAGCGGGCGGAGGAAAGAATTGTGATTCTGGTCACAGGATTATTATGCAAATAAATTATCTTAATATGAACATATCTGCTCCTTCGCCTGACAACCGGGTCTCATCCACCCCCATCTGCCGATACGGCCCTTACGCCGGACCTTGGGATACGAACCCCGGAGGCCTTAGTATTACCCTATGCGTCGTCTGGTTCTCTCGCTCTTCCTTTTGGCCGGCACCCTGACCGTACCCTCCACTGCCCTTGGACAATCGGGCGCAACTCCCACGACCCCGGCCGCTCCCGCGAAAGCGAAAAAAGGTTCGAAGACCACGACGCCAAAGCCTGCGGAAACGCCTTCCAAGCCCGAGGGGCCCAAGCACGATTACTCCCAGGAAGCTTTCGTCGTCGAGCACTACCGCTCCACCTACCGTTTTGAAAGCGATGGTACCGGGCGCAAGGAAACGGTCGCCCGCATCCGGGTGCAGAGCGAGGCCGGAGTCCAGCAGTGGGGACAGATTCAAGTCCCCTACAGCTCCGCCAACGAGCGCGTGGAGATGGCCTACGTGCGCGTGGTCAAGGCCGACGGCAGCGTGGTGAAGGCGGGCGACGATGCCGTGCAGGACATCAGCGCGCCCGTGGAACGGGAGGCGCCTGTCTACACCGATCTTCGCCAGAAGCACATCACCGTGCCTGGACTGCGTCCGGGCGAGGTGCTCGAGTACGATATGGTCACGGTGATCCACACGCCGCTAGCCGCGGGGCAGTTTTGGGCGGAATACGATTTCGACAAGAACAACATCACGCTCGACGAAGAGTTCGACGTCGACGTCCCCGCCGACCGCCCCGTCAAGGTGAAGAACAAAGCCGGCCTGGACCCGAAGATTTCCGAAGCCAGCGGCCGCCGCATCTACCACTGGACCAGTTCCCACCTGGAGCGCGAAGACGACACGAAAGACAAAGATAAAGACCAGGACAAAGAAAAAAAGAAAAAGAAGAAGAACTCCGACGAGGAACGCCCCGACGTTCAGTTGACCACGTTCGTCAGTTGGGAACAGGTTGGCCGCTGGTATGCCGGACTGGAGAAAGATCGCCGTGCGCCCTCGCCGGAAGTCCGCGCCAAGGCCGACGAACTCACCAAAGGCCTCGACACGGAGATGGACAAGGTTCAGGCCCTCTACGACTTCGTAGCGAAAAATTTCCGCTACGTCAGCCTGTCGCTGGGCGTAGGCCGCTACCAGCCCCACGCCGCCGGGGACGTTCTCCACAACCAGTACGGCGACTGCAAGGATAAGCACACGCTGCTCGCCTCGCTGCTCGAAGCCGAGGGCCTGCATGCCTCTTCCGTATTGATCAACTCCAGCCGCAAGCTCGATCCCGATGTGCCCTCGCCCTCGCAGTTCGATCACGTCATCACGCTGCTGCCCATGCCGATTACTCGCGAAGAAGTCTGGATGGACACCACCAGCGAGGTCGCTCCTTTCCGGTTGCTGGCCTTCAGCCTGCGCAACAAGCTGGCGCTGGTCGTCCCCGAGGATGGCACGCCGCAACTGGAACTGACGCCCGCCGACACTCCCATGCCCGACACCGAAATTTCCGAGGTCGATGGAAAAATCAATGAGATCGGGAAACTCGAGGCGCACGTGCACTACACCTTCCGCGGCGATGAAGAACTGCTGCTGCGCTCGGTTTTCCGTCGCGTTCCGGAATCGCAATGGCAACGCGTCGTGGAAAATGTCAACGCCGGCATGGGCGGCGATATCACAAATTTGAAGATCAGCGATCCCGCCGCGACCCGCGAGCCCTTTACCATGTCCTACGATGTCGCCCGGCCCAACTTCCTCGACTGGTCCAGGAAGAAATCAGATATCCCCCTGCCGCTGTGCCAGTTCAATCTGCCCGATGTCGATGTTAGCGATGACGACAGCGACGCAAACGCCGAGACGCTGAAGCTCGGCCCCCGAGCGGAGTACGTCTACAAGCTCAAGCTCGAACTGCCCGCCAAGTACACCGCCCACTCTCCGTTGCCGTTGTCGGTCAAGCGCGATTACGCCGAGTACGAGGCGACTTACAAGCTGGAAGGAACCACCTTCACCGCGGCAAGGACGTTAACGCTTCGTCAGGATGAGCTGCCGGCGCTGCGCGCCAGCGACTATCAGGCCTTTCGCCACACGGTCGGCTCTGATCTGGGACAGGTTCTTTCCGTCGAGAACACGGTCGCGGGCGCGCCCACGCCTCCCGCCGACATGAAGGCCGATGACCTGGTGGAGAGCGGGCGCGCCGCCCTCGCCACCAACAATCTGCCCCTGGCGGTTCAACTTTTCAAGCGTGCCACGGAAGTGGATCCCAAGAACAAGTACGCGTGGAACGCCCTCGGTGCCACCTACCTGGGCATGCGCCAGAATGACGATGCCATCGCCGCACTCCACAAACAGATCGAAATCAATCCCTACGACGAGTACGCCTACAACGCCCTGGGCCGCGCCTACTGGCAGGAGCGCAAGTACGACGACGCCGTCACCGCCTTCAACAAACAAATCGAGATCAATCCTCTGGACAAGTTCGCCCACGCCGGTCTGGGCTCCATGTATTCCGAGTGGCACAAGTACGACCTGGCTGCAGCGGAATTGGAGAAAGCCGTATCGCTCACGCCCGACAATGCCGAACTGCAAGTGACCCTCGGAGATGCTTATCTGAATCTCGGCCAGGACGACAAAGCCCTCGCCACCTTCGACCACGCGGTTGAACTCTCGGCCACGCCGCTAGTTTGGAACAACATCGCCTACCAGCTTTCGCTGAAGAAGTCTCATCTCGACCGCGCCCAGCAATACGCCGAGTCGGCGGTCTCAGCCACCACCGCGGCGTTGCGCAATGTATCGCTCGACCGGCTCACGCCCCAGGATTTGCCGCTGGTCCCTTCGCTAATCGCCTATTGGGACACCTTGGGCTGGGTTTATTACAGCGAAGGCAACCTCGACAAAGCCGAAAAATACGTAGCCGCGGCCTGGGGACTCGGCCACCACGGCGAGGTCGGCGACCATCTGGGACAGATTTATGAAAAGCGCGGCAACAAGGATCTGGCCCTGAAAACCTACGCGCTTTCGCTGAGCGCGCTACGGCCCATCCCCGAGACGCGCGACCGGTTGGCCTCGCTGGCCGGCGGCGACGGCAAGGTAGACGCTGCTGTGTCGAGGTACAAAGAAAATCTGCAGCAGTTGCGCACCATCGACCTGGGCAAAGTCGCCAAAGAAAACGGCAGCGCCGAATTCTTTGTGCTGCTCAGTCGCGGCCCGGGTTCCGGCACAACCGTCGAAGGCGTGAAGTTCGCCAGCGGCGATGAAAAGCTAAAAGTCTTCACCGACGCGCTCCGCACCGCCGACTACAAGCTCACCTTCCCCGACGACACTCCGGTCAAAATCCTGCGCCGCGGAGTTCTTTCCTGCTCGACGGTGACTGGGAACTGCATGTTTGTGTTGATGCTGCCGGATGATGTGAGGACGGTGGATTAAACCCAGAGCAAGTTGACATCCTGAGCCTGCAAACATGCCCATGTGGGGACAGCCGCCCTCGGCTGTCCGGTCGAGTGAAGCTCGACTTGATCCTCACGCGGCTCAATCTGCTGATGTCTCATCCAGTCAATTTCTCGCGCCTCTTGCGAGAAGTGGGATTCCGTCCGCTATCATCTCCCCATGCCCTCGCCGCCGACCCAATCCCTCATCCTGACTTTCGAGGACGCCCGCCGCGCTGTCGAAGACCACGCTTCGCGCGTAACTCCAGGCGGCCACGAAACTGTAGACCTGCTTCACGCCGCCGGACGAATTCTCGCCGAGCCCATCGCCGCCGATCGCGACATCCCTCCCTTCCCGCGATCCACCCGCGATGGCTACGCCGTGCGGGCCGCCGATCTGGCCACACTTCCCGCCAGATTGAAAGTGATCGGGGAGATCAAAGCCGGCCCCGCTCAAGCCCCATCCGCCCTGAAGCACGGTGAAGCATTCTCCATCATGACCGGCGCGCCCGTCCCGCAAGGCGCCGACGCCGTCATGATGGTTGAGTACACCACGCAGCAGGGCGACTCCGTTGAAATCACCAAGAGCGTCGCGCAGCACGATAACATCGTCGCGCAAGGCGCCGAAGCCAGGCGCAGCACTCTTCTGCTCGATCGCGGCACGCGCCTCGACGAGGCCGCCATCGCCCTCGCGGCCTCTTCAGGCAAATCGCGCCTGCAAGTGTTCCTTCGCCCTCGCGTTGCCGTGCTTACCACGGGCGATGAAATCGTCGAGGTCGATGCCAATCCCGGGCCAACCCAGATTCGCAACTCCAACAGCTATTCCCTGGCCGTACAGATCCAGCAGGCCGGCGGCGATCCCGTGCTCTTGCCCATCGCCCCCGATGAGCCGCGCCGCCTGCGCCAATTGATAGAAGAAGGACTACGCTCCGACCTGCTGATCATGACCGGTGGCGTCTCCATGGGACGCTACGACTTGGTCGAGCAGGTCCTCGCCGAACTCCAGGCCGAGTTCGTTTTCACCGGAGCAAAAATCCAACCGGGAAGACCAGTAGTGTTTGGAAGGTGTGGCGCGGGCGCCCCTTCGGCAAGCTCAGGGCAGGCTCCCGCCCGCGAAGGGGCTTCAGCCCTGCCGCAGCACAAATATTTCTTCGGTCTCCCCGGCAACCCAGTCTCCACCATGGTCACCTTCGAACTGTTCGCCCGCCCCATGCTGGAAGCCCTCGCGGGAATGTCCCCCCTCGCGCTGACTTTCCTGCATGCCAGGCTGAAATCCGAAATCCGCATCAAGGCCGGACTGACCCGCTTCCTCCCCGCAATTCTTTCCGGAAGGCATGAAGCGTCGCAGGTGGAACTCGTGTCCTGGCAGGGATCAGGCGACATCGCCGCCCGCACGCGCGCGAATTGCTACGTCGTAATCCCCCCCGATCGAGAGCACATCCCCGCCGGCGACTGGGTCGCCGTGATGCAAACCCTTCGTTTCAGAAACTGAGAACTGAGAACTGGCTCCCATGTAAGATAGAACTTCGCATGGCGAAGAAGCTCTCCCACTACGACGCCGCCGGTCGCGCCCGCATGGTCGATGTCTCGGGCAAAGCGCCCACCAAACGCGAGGCCGAGGCCAGAGCCTTCGTCCGCATGAAACCAGCGGTACTGCAAGCGCTTCCGAAAAATCCCAAAGGCAATCCATTCGAAATCGCGCGCATCGCCGGAATTATGGCTGCCAAGCGCACCGCAGATCTCATCCCGCTCTGCCACTCCCTCCCGCTCTCCCACGTTGATGTCGAAATGCGCCTGTGCGAGAATGGCGTCGCCATCAACACAAAAGTTTCCACCACCGCCCCAACCGGCGTTGAAATGGAGGCCCTCGTCGCCGCCGCAATTTCCGCCCTCACAATTTATGATATGAGTAAAAGTCTCGACAAAGGGATCGAGATTCGCGAGATCGTGCTGCAACGAAAATCCGGTGGCAAGAGCGGAGAGTACCGGCGCGCAAAATAATCCATGGCCAACGACGTCAAACTTCTGTTAGTCGATGACAATCCGATGGTGCTGGGGATGCTGCAGCAGGCGCTTACTCCCTTCGCGCGTGTCGTTGCGGCCGGTGACGCGGCTGATGCCTTGCTCAAGGCGGTGGACGATCCTCCCGAGCTGGTCGTCTGCGACTACCGCATGCCCGGCATGGATGGACGTCAACTGGTCGAGCGCTTGAAGAGCCGTCCCGCCACGGCGAATTTTTCTGTCATCCTGATGGCGAGCCGCGCGGACATCGATGAGCGTCTATCTCCGCAGGATGTCGCCGACGATTACCTCGCCAAACCATTCTTCCTGAAAGAAGCCACCCGCCGCATTAAGCGCACCGTGGACCGCATTGCGCTTGAGAAGATGGCCAAGACCGCTCCCTCCGACGGCGTGGTGCGCGGCAACCTTTCGCAGATGAATGTCATTGACCTGATGCAGTCGCTCGAAATGGGCCGCAAGAGCTGCCAGCTCAAGCTCAACAACGAAGGTGACAAGTGTGAGGTCTTCTTCGTCGAGGGCCAGGTCAAGCACGCGACCTACGGATCTTTGACCGGCGACGAGGCCGTCTTCAAAGTTCTGCGCTGGACCGGAGGCAACTTCGAACTCAACTTCGAGGGCAAGACCGATCAGGAAACGACCAAACTCAACACCCAGGGCCTGCTGATGGAGGGCCTGCGCTTGCTCGACGAATCGCAGCGCGATGGCGGCGCGGAAGCCGTCGAAGATTCCGCTGCGAGCGCGACCGCAACCAGCGCTGGCGGCGGCAAGGAAGAGGAAGAAGATGTCCTCCTCGACAATTGACGGCGTGCCGCCAACTCCGACCGCTGCAGTCGTCACCGTCAGCGATTCCTGCTCCCGCGGCGAACGTGTCGATCTTTCCGGCCCCGCCGTTGCCGACCTCCTGAAGAAACTCGGCTTTCACGTGGTGCACACGCAAATCGTGCAAGACGATTCCATGCAGATTCAGAATGCGCTGGTCCATCTTGCGCTGGAAGTGCCCTTCATCGTAACCACGGGCGGGACGGGAATTGCCCCGCGCGATGTCACCCCCGAAGCGACAGAAGCGATTTGCGACCGTCTGATTGACGGCGTGGGCGAACGCATGCGCTTCGAAGGAGCGAAGAAAACTAAGTTCGCCGCGTTGAGCCGCGGAGTCTGCGGAGTGCGTGACAAAACTCTGATCCTGAATCTGCCCGGCAGTCCCAGCGGCGCGGTGGAATCTTTGGAAGCCGTCGCCGACCTGATTCCTCACGCGATGAATTTGCTGGCAGGCCACACCGAGCACAAATAAGATTCTACAGAGATGTCATTCCGAATCGGGCTGAAAGCCCGGTGAGAGCCTGCCCTGAGCTTGCCGAAGGGAACCTGCTTTTCCTTTGCGACGTCCACTGTCATACTCTTGTTTCTCGCAGGAGTCACGCTTGCCTGACGAACCCGCTCCCGGCCTTACCCATGAACCTCAAACGCAGCCCACCGCGCCGCCTCAGCCCTGGGCACGCACCGATCGCATCCGCCTGTTCATCTGGGTCGCAATCTCATTCCTCCCTCCAGCGCTATTTTTGTTGATCATGCGTCTCGCCACCGGAAAAAGCGATTCCACCGCCTTCACGGTGCAGCACGAATTGCCGTTCAAAGCCGTCATGACGTTTTTTGTCGCGCTGGCGACCTGGATCGTCTCCCGCATCGAAAAGCGTCCGCTCGACGATTACGGCCTTCCTCTCCGCCAGGCCTTCGGCAAGAAGTTCTGGGAGGGCATGATCTGGGGCTTTGCCATGCTTTCCGCCATCCTGCTGCTTCTGCGGGTCACAGGCCATTTTCAAATTGACTCCGTGGCGCTCACCGGAAGCTCAATCTATCGCTGGGCCGGGGCCTGGGGCGCAACATTTCTTTGCGTATCGCTCAGCGAGGAGCTTGCCTTCCGCGGCTACTGGCTCTTCACCATGGCCCGGCGCATACGCTTCTGGCGGGCGGCGCTGTTTCTCTCCGCCATCTTCGGCGTCGCGCATTTGGGCAATCCCGGAGAAAATGTGCTGGGCATTCTGCAGGTGGTGGCCACCGGCCTGCTTTTTTGTTTCATGATTCGCCGCACCGGCACTCTCTGGTTCGCCATCGGATTCCACGCCGCCTGGGACTGGGCAGAAACTTTTTTCTACGGCACGCCCGATAGCGGCCTGCTCGGCGTCGGCCGCTTCCTCAACACCTCCGCGCAAGGCCCGGCGTGGCTCACCGGAGGCTCGGCTGGCCCCGAAGGCAGCATCTTCGCCATCGTGATTCTGCTTCTGTGCGCGCTGCTAATCCACGTTCGGTTCCCCAGAGCGATCTACCCGGATCGCCCCGTGTGAGGGAGGTTTACAACAACTGATGTCATTCCGAACAGGGCTGAAAGCCCGGTGAGGAACCTGCTTTTCGCTGGGACTGAAGTGGGTGCCCCATTTCTCGCGTCCTTTGCGAGAAAGCCTGCCCTGAGCGTGGTCGAAGGGTGGGATTCCACAACTCTCGATCCCGTAGGCTTTTGACTTTGCCCGTGTGGGACGGACACTCCTGTCCGTCATTTTTGACCTCGATCTCGTTCACTGGGCCCTTGCTTCGCGGTTGAGTTGGCCTCTCTTGCTGAGGCTACCCGAGATTCTACGAAGCTAGCGATCTCATCGGGAGGGACCTCGACTGGTACGACGACTGAATATGGCTTTCCGCCCCGGGGTTCGATCAGGAACGTGGTGTCAGACGGCCCCGCCGTGACGGTTATAGACTGGATATCACTCTCCACCGAACGGATCGCTTCGGAGATTCTAGCCGTGATGTCCTGCCGATTAGGCCCCGTTGCCCGGGACTCCCGCCCGCCGAAGAGAAACTCGGGAGCCGTGAAGGACAACTGAAAATATCTAGTCTGGGTGCGGACCAGGCTCAAGATCTCTTCGAGCAGGTCTTTTTCAGTTCTCGTCGGCCTAGTGGAACCCTTGTCAGGAGGAAGCTTTGCAAGTTTGTCCCGGAGCTTCGGCCACCACACGTCGAATGCTTCCTCAACATGCGCTTCCGGGAGAGCGGCACCCTGTTGACTCGCGTTCAGCGTCTTGACCAACCTCAAGAGATCTTCTTTGGTCGCTTTAGTCGCCTGAAACTGGGCGAGCGGGCCCTTGACTTGAGCTGGATCGAGGCCGATCAACAGCGGGCAAACAAAGGTGTTCTGCACAGTCTTTGAGAGAGCGCCGGCCTCGAACAGCAGCCACTCCGAGCTGAGATTGCCGGGGGTCAGGCAAATTATTCCCGCCCTCGCGGTCTCCAGTCGTCCCGCAACGTCCACCCCCCAGCGAGCACCCTTGTCGATGTCGGCGCATGAGAGCCAGGGCTTTAGCGCATTGATTACCTTTGGTAGCCAGCCGTGGAGCGCTACCGCCGCAGCTTCGCTTCTGGGGCCGGACCAGCTTATGAATACTTCCATGCCCAGAGATTATGTCACAGGGCTAAGTTTGCGAGCCTAGAACCGGGTCAAAGGCGACGGATTGGAGTCTCCTCCCCACTCGTGCGCCATGTAGCATCGGCTAGTAAAGCAGGTTCCTCGCCGGGCTTCCAGCCCGATTCGGAATGACATCTTTGTCTTGAGGGGCGCGAGTGGTCTATGGAAAACCATACCCAAACCTTGTCAATAGGCAGAAATTACACGATCGAGGCTATGTCGATGCAAACGAACGAGATATATTTCTGGCAAACATGTCACAATTGCCTATAGCGGCATGATATAATAAGATTATAGGATCGAAAAAAGAAAAAAGGCGCAGCCCTGCTGCGCCTTTTGTGTTTCTGGGAGCACCTATGCAACGGGGCAAGAAACTTTTCGCCAGCTACAAACAGCGGGGCGAGTGGGCGGAGTTGCTGTTCATGACCGTGGCTGAGGGTCTGGGGTTCATCGTGGCCAAGCCCTGGGGAGAATCCGCTCGCTACGATGTAATCGTCGAAAACGAGGGACGCTTCCTCCGCGTACAAGTCAAATCCACCGAGATGTGGCTGGGCACCTGCTACCTCTGCCAACTCTACGCCTATGGTCAGGTTCCCTACACCGCGAAGGAAATCGATTACTATGCCATCTACGTCTTGCCCGCCGACACGTGGTACATCTTTCCGGTCCGCTCCCTCACCGGAAAGCGCACCATCGCGCTCACCCCATCCCTCAAAGGACACAAGTACGAGCGCTACATGGAAAACTGGTGGCTCCTGACACGCCGCTTCCGTCGCGGGTCAAGAACGGTAGTGCCGAGCGGTGACACCCGGCCAACCGCGATCAGACGCCTGAGCCAGCGGATTATGAAGAGGATCGAGCGAACGGATTGAGACGACGGTAGTGGGTCAGTCTGAAATTTCAAACTGACCCGCTGCCGAAACGACTGATTGATCCACTCAATGATCCCGCAACAAATGCGTGGAGTACCGTGGAAGAGCGGCGCTTTAAGCGCCGCGTAAAGCGTCCCAAATTCGCGGGCTTTAGCCCCCGTGGTCGCACTCAACGTCCGTAGCGTGTTTATTTCGGTGCCGGGGGTACATACTCCTTGGGCACCGCCGAGCCTTCGCCAAAGAAGAATTGGTCCAACTGCTTGACGATCACTTCCTGATCTTCGCGGCGGGCGGGGTTCAGGCGGTATTCGTTGAGCAGCATCTTGCAGTGCTCGGTCCACATGCGCCACGCTTCCTGGGAAACGTTGTCGTAGACCTTGCGGCCGAGATCGTTGTCGAAAGGAGGCTCGTCGAGCCCGGGCATTTCCCTTTTCAATTTCACGCAGAAAACAGTGTGCGCCATACGGTTCCTTCGGTCAGGATTTATCCACCTTCAAGATTACTACAGGGGATGGCGGCGGGATAAGGGCTGGCTCGGGCTTCGGCTGTCGGGCTTCAGGCTTTGGCAGAACAGGTTTGCCCCGAGGGCTTAGGGCCGACGTCCGAAGGCCGAGAGCCAATCAGGGCTTTTGGCCGGAAGCCGAAGCCCGGAAGCCGGAAGCCGGGGTTAGAATCTGCGCCAACTGCTGGGCCGTCAGCGGAGAATCTGATTTGGGATCGGAGGCAGACGCCGCCAGCTTTCCCCTGATGCCGATGTAGACGCCGTTGTAAGGCTCGTCGCCGAGGTTTTCGACTTTGTGTTTGTGGGATGGGAACCAGCGCGCCTCGCCGGCCTTGGCGTAGACTTCCGTGACCTTGCCGTATTCATCGGTGAACCGGAGATGGCCGCCGGTCACGCTGACCGAGACACCGGCGGGATGCTCGTGCATCTCTGACTTCTCGTGCGGGCCGTAGTGGACATCGACCACCTGCACGCGGTCGTTCTCGAAGTGAAGTTTGTAGTGCTTGGGTTCGACCTTGGTGGGATCTTGCGCCACGGCGGAATTCATCGCCAGACACACCAGTACGGCTGCGCAGAAAAGCCTGCACAACATGGCCCTGCCTCCTGACTTATGAGTCAATGTTCTTGGACGCGAGATGAAGTCACGCTATCTCGCCGCGCGAAGCCTGTCAACGGTTCGCGGGCGGGAAGGCTCAAGGTGGTTAATCGGGAGATGGGGCTTCGGCTTTCGGGCTTCGGGCCTCGGCAAAATCCTCGCCGAAAGCCGGAGCCCGAAAGCAGGAAGCCGAATTACTTCTTCTCTTCTTCCTTCTTGTCCGGAGTGTCTTTCTTGTCCGGCATTTCCATCTTGTCGTGGCTCTTGTCCTTGCTCTTGTCCTCGATGGAGAGCAGTTCGACTTCAAAAACGAGAACGGAGCTGGGAGGAATTCCGGGACGGCCGGCGTCGGCATAAGCCAGATCGGAAGGAATGAAAAGTTGCCACTTCGAGCCCACAGCCATGAGCTGCAGCGCTTCGGTCCATCCCTTGATCACGCCACCCACGGGAAACGTCGCGGGCTGGCCGCGCTTGTAGGAGCTGTCGAATTCCGTGCCATTGATCAGCTGGCCTTGATAGTTGCAGACCACTGAGTCGGCCGCCGTGGGCTTCGGTCCCGTGCCCTCTTTCAGAATCTTGTATTGGAGGCCGCTGGGCAAAGTGACCACGCCTTCTTTAGTTTTGTTGGCGGCCAGAAAAGCGCTTCCTTCTTTCTTGTTCGCCTCGCCAGCCTCCTTCATCTGCGCCTGCTGCTTGGCGCGGAGATCGTCCTGCACCGTCTTGATCGCGGCCTGTGCCTCTTCGTCGGTGAGCAGGGTCTTGCCGCCAGCCAGGGCATCTTTAATGCCGCGCGCCAGAATGGCCGGGTCCACGGGGACGGACTGCTTGCTGAAGTTCTGCCCCATCTTCATGCCGATGGCGTAGCTGAATTTATCTTTTGGAGTCTTAAGGGTGAGAGGAGTCGCAGCCTTCGCTGCAGTGGAGGGATGCGTCTTTGTGGCCGGAGTCTGCGCCTTGGGCGTAGTTGAAGTAGCTGGTGGAGTCGTCGCCGCCGGAGTCTGCTGCGCCAGGGCATTCCCGAGCAGCAGGGTTCCAGCCGCCAATATGTTTACCGCGGTGGCAAAAGATTTGTGCATTCCACATTGTCACATTGCCCGGACATCTCCGCAAACCGGAGCATGTCCGGGCTCAGGTGGAAGATGGAGCAGGCAGCTAAGGCGTGATCTCGAATACTGTCCCGACGCCGTGAGCGCCGCCGCTCACCGTGGTTCCGTAGAGATTGCCGGAGCCATCCAGGACAAGGCTGGGAGTGGGATCGTACCCACCTCTGCTTTTGGGGTCGAAGCTGCAAAGAAGTTTTTCGCTCCAATTGCCGCCGGCCGGCGTCAACTCGAAGACCGCGCCTTTGTGATAAGTGCCGCCGCTCAGCGTGGTTCCTTAGAGATTGCGGGCAGAATCGAAGAGCAGCGTGGCCGAGGGATTGAACCCATCCCCGACGTGAGGATTGAAATTATGCAAAATTTTCTCCCGCCAGCCGCCGCCCGCTGCAGGCGTCAACTCGAAGACCGCGCCAAAGTTGCCGTGAGCGCCCTGGCTGGTGGTGCCGTAGAGGTTGCCGGAAGCGAAGATCACGCCACCGTAGGGATTGGCCCCGTCTGTGTTGTCGAAGCTGCGCAGAACTTTCTCGGTCCAGCCTCCGCCCGTGGCGGGCGACAACTCGAAGACTGTGCCGCAGCCGTCGGTGCATGCGGAAGAACTTCCGCCCGAGGCGGTGGTGCCGTAGAGATTGCCGGAACCGTCGAAGGTCACCGGGCCGTAGGGATTAGCTCCATCGGGGCCGCTGAAGTTGTGCAGCAGAGTCTCGGTAAACGCCCCGCCGGTGGTAGGAGTCAACTCGAAGACCACACCGTCGCCATTGGCGCCGCCGCTGGCTGTCATGCCGTAGACATTGCCCGCGGCATCGACGGTCACATCGGAGTGAGGATAGGTTCCATCGCCGCCATGGTTGTCAAAACTGTGCAGCAGCTTTTCGGTCCAACTTCCGTTCGGGTTGGGGCTCAACTCGAACACCGTGCCGTAGCCGAAAGCGCCGCCAAAGAAAGTTGTCCCGTAGAGATTTCCGGAAACATCGAAGGCCAGCCGCGTGTTGGCCCACTGCCCGTCAATACCGGTGTCCTTGAAGCTGTACAGCACCGTCTCGGTCCAGCCGCTGCCTGTGGGAGCGAGCTTGAATACTGTGCCGACGCCGTCCGCGCCGCCATAGAACGTGGTTCCGTAGAGATTTCCGGAGGCGTCGATGATCAAGCCAGCGATGGGTTCATTCCCATCTCTGTTGTCGAAACTAAGCAGCGTGGTTTCCTGGGCAAAGGCCCACGTGCCCATCACGAAAAACGTGACAGCAAGAACCGCCAAGTTTTTTTTCAACCTGCTGGAAAGTCTCTGGCCTCGCATGGATCCTCCCCGGCTCTAGCCGGAACTTCTTTCTTGACCTCCAAAGCGCAGCGATTCTACCACGCGTCCAGTTTCGATGAGGTTGAGTGCGTCCTGAAAGCCGCATTAATACTGGTGGTTGGCGGGGAAAGGGTTGAGGATCGGCCGAACGATGAGACAGCTTCGCTGGGGAACGTGCGCCTTGAAATTGGTGGGCCCGCAAGGATTTGAACCTTGGACCAAGGGATTATGAGTCCCCTGCTCTGACCGCTGAGCTACGGGCCCGTTTTCGTGCGATTTTACCGCGCGTTAGACATTTTACAGGAGTTGGTGGACGGCGACGGTGCGGCGACGGAATGTGGACCACGGTGCAGGTCCGGCCCTGGCTGGCAGGCGGAAGGCGGGTTCCATTTGTGGGTATACGCCGTATACATTCTAGTGTACACTGTATACATGCGTCCTGTACGTACAGCCCAGCGTATAGCAAATACGGCCCGGCGACTGCTTGATCGTGGCGGCGCCGAAGCCGTCACCATGCGGCGGGTGGCCGGCGCCGTGGGCATCACTCCGATGGCGCTGTATCGCCACTATCCGGACCGCGACGGGCTGCTGAATGCCGTGGCCGACAAGGGTTTCGAAGAGCTGGCGGCACACCTGGCAACCATATCGTTTTCCGGCAGCTACGAGGAGCGGCTCGCGAAGATGGCGGAGATCTATCTGGATCATGCTCTGGAGAACCCGCGCTTATTCGAACTGATGTTTCTGAAGCCGCGGCAGGGAGCGCGCAAGTATCCTCGCGACTTCGTGGCCGGCACTTCGCCCACCGCCAACCGGATGGTGGAAGTGATCCGCGAAGGCATGCGGGACGGGCATTTCCGGAAAGACATTGAGTGGGAGATCGTCTTCGAAATGGGCGCGCTCTCTCACGGCTTGATCATGCTCTTCCTGGGCGGACGCATGGCCGTCAGCAAAGAGGAATTCCGCACTCTCTATCGACGTTCATTCCGGAGGTACCTCCATGGCATTTGCAACTGATTCGCGGCGCGCGGGGCTGGCTTTGCTGGCGATCGCGGTAACGGCGGCGTTGGCCTGGTTCGGTAAAGGATTGAATCCATATTGGCCGCTGCTGTGGTTTGCGCCGATCCCGGTGTTGCTGTTCGCGTCGCGCGCGGCATGGTTGAGCGCAGCGGCGACGGCGTTTCTGGGGTGGTTCGCTGGGAGCTTCAGTCTGTGGCGGTATCTTCGGCTGCTTGGATTGCCGCGGGCGGTAGTTGCATTCAGTTTTGCACTCGAGGCGGTTGTCTTCATGCTGGCGGTGCTGCTGTTTCGAGCGCTGCTGCGCCGGGGAGCGCATTGGAGCGCCCTTCTCGCTTTTCCGGCCACGTGGGTGACTTATGAATGGGTTCGGAACTTCGCCCTTCCGCATGGCACGGCCGGCAGTTTGGCATACACGCAGTTAAATTTTCTGCCATTCCTGCAGCTGGCATCGGTGACTGGTCCGTGGGGCATGAGCTTTCTGCTGCTGCTGTTTCCGGCTGCGGTTGCAATTGGGCTGTATCTGCGGCTCACGGCGCCGAAGCAGGCGTTTCGGATTGCCGGTACTGGTCTTGGGCTGGTTGCCATGGTGCTGATTTTCGGGGCGGTGCGGCTGGCCACGCCGGTGAAGGGCAGCAGGGTCATGGTGGGACTGATCGCATCCGATGGGCCGGGCAATGACGATGTTGAGGAAGAAGGCGCCAAGACGGGCTCGTTGTTTCGTGCCTATGCATCGCATGCGGAGCGGCTGGCGGCACGTGGCGCGCAAGTGATCGTGATTCCTGAAAAGCTGGGCGTCATGGTAAGTCCCGATACAAGCGTGGATGAGATATTGGAAAAACTCGCCAACACAAGCGGAGCGACGATTGTTGCGGGCATGGTCTACGTGTCGCCGCCGTGAAATATAACGAGGCCCGGGTGTATGAGCCGGAAGCTGCTGTGCTGAGCTACGACAAGCACCACATGCTGCCGCCATTCGAATCAGAGCTGAAGCCGGGCACGACGCTGACGCTGATGGAGAGGCATTCGGCAACCTGGGGAGTGGAGATCTGCAAGGACATGGATTTCACGCCGCTGTCGCGGGAATACGGCCGGAAGGGAGCGGGCCTGATGCTGGTGCCGGGATGGGACTTCAATATGGACGGCTGGTTCCATGGACACATCGCCGTGATGCGCGGAGTGGAAGACGGCTTCAGTGTTGTGCGGGCAGCGAAGAACGGTTACTTGACGGTGAGCGATGATCGCGGGAGGATCCTCGGCGAAACGCGAAGTGATTCGGCTGCGTTCGCAACTCTGCTCACGGCTGTGCCCGCCGCACATGACAGGACGGTTTACTTGTGGCTTGGCGATTGGTTTGCGTGGGTGTCGGTGGCGCTGCTGGTATTCGCGATCACGCAGTTGTGGCTTGCGAAAGCGCCAGGCTAGTACATGCGGAAACAGCGCCGGGCCGACGACGCCGAGTAGCTACGCCCTAATGGAAAACGCTCGTCGACGTTCGTCCACGCCCAGTTGCGCGGGCGGTGATGTCCACCTTGCACCGCAACCCGAGTTCGTCACAGAGATCATGCACTCACCCGACCCTCCCCGAGTACAGGAGAGGGACCAGACAGCGAGCGCAACGACCGGAGTGCACTCCCATGACCACGCGATCATTTACTCTCACTCTCACTCTCACTCTCACTCTCACTCTCACTCTCACTCTTGCTCGTCTCCGATGGCGTCGGGAAGCGTTCTTGAACCCAGGCTTCCCAGAGCGGTGTCTCGCGGGCGACGGTCCCGGCCGCCTGATCGCCGTAAAGGTAGAAGCTTAGCGTGACCATGCTCTGGCCGCCGAAGTTGACGGCGCCAAGGGCGGCGGTGCCCGGCCCCGGCTTGTCGAGCCGCAGCAGCGCGTTGTACGGACTCTGGCTGACGTGCTCCACCACGCCGCTGAAGTCTGGGACGTCCGCCGGGGTGGTCCAACGCTGCCCGGCGCTCACGCCTTTCAGCCCGAAGGCTGCGGTCAGCGTTTCCCAAGCCTCGGCTTCGGTTCCGGTGGCGGGGGCCATCCACTGCATCATCGCGGAGCGTTGGCCGCGGAAGTGCGTGAGATAGATCTTCAGGATGCGGAAGTAGCCAGGCCAACCGGATTCGGTGCCTTCCAGCTGGTTGTCCCAGTCATCCGTGCTGGCGAAGAGGCTATGCACCACGCGGACGACGCAGATGCCTCCCCCGCGTGCTTCGACGCTCCACTCGTCCGCGATGACCGGCGAGCCAGGGGCCCAGCCAGGGGCCTCGGCGGCAAATCTCCGCGGCGGATCCCAGGCCGTCACGACGGAACTGGACTCCATGCCCGGACCGAAGTTCAACTTCACCGCTACGGGCTTCCCGTCGCGCTCCTCGAACTCAGTCGGCACGAACCAGGACGAAATACCCGGCCCGGTGGCGATGGCCTGCCAGACTTCCTCCGGCGTGCCGGGGACCTCGACTTCGACCTGGACGGAACGGCGTCCGGAAGCTTCTTTCTTTACGCTCATGATGGCTCCTTGGGATTGGACTTGGAATTGGATTTCTGCGGCAGAGGGTGCGCTACGACCACCAGGCGATGCGCACGGCCGCCGGGGGCGGATTCATCGTGGTACTTCGCAACCAGTTTCGTGATGGCCTCGGTGAGTTCGTTGCTGAAGGCCGCCCGGTCCGTCGCCGACCGGAAGCGAACCTCGGTATCCACTGCCAGGGTCGCCAGGCGCTTGCCCGTCTCTTTCGCACGACGAACCAGATCGCTCACCTCGCGGACGACCCGTGCGCCCAGGGCGATGAGATAGCTCGCGGACAGCCTATCGATTTCTCGATTCGGATCCGCGGCGACCGGACCCAGGGCGCTCGGCGAAACGACGTAGGAAGCGGCCGTCGCCACGAGCAGCCGTTCCGTCAGCCCGCCCCACTTGCGTTCCTGGGCCAGCCGCACCAGCCCGTGCGCCTCCAGCGCGTGCAGGTGGTAGTTGACTTTCTGCCGAGCCAGGCCAACCCGCGTGGCCAACGTTGCCGCCGAGGCGGGCGCGACTAGCTCGGAGAGGAGTCGGCTCCGCATCGGCTCCAAAGCTACCGTCGCCGCTGCCGGATCATCGATCACTTGGAGGTCGAGCACGAGGAGACGGTACCATTGACAACTTTTATTGTCAATGGCCGGTTCGACATTTTTTTCTTACGAATTTGCAGGAGTCGATGTCGTGCCGAAGAATTGTGGTGTTGCGGCGAGGTCTCCTCCTCTGCCCGAGGCGACGACGACATCCCCGCCGCGAGGAGCAGCGAGCAAGCGGTCTAGCGAAGGTCGTGAAATCGAATCTTTGCAAGCCCGGGTTGGGCAAGCATCGGGTGGTACACCCGACGGATGAGATTGCTCTTGCCGAGATAGGTACCGGTGTTGGACCAGAGTATCGTTTCCAGCCTGAAGAGCCTTCTCGCCCGCCACTGCGGCTACCGAGCTGCCACGCCCTAATTAAAAAAAGCTCTTAGCTCTCATCTGCTATGTGTGTTTGGCGGCGGCGCGGCGCGGGAGTTCGCGCTCCAGTTTCCGCAGCCAGCGCAGTTCGCCACGGAACTGCTCGATCATGAGGGTGACCATCCACACGGCTTCATGAAAGCGGTGGCCTACTTCTTTCCTGATGGATAGCAGCGTCGCTTCTTCGCGGGACAATTCGTTCCGCAGAAATTTGCGGCGACGCCCGATCTGCCGACGAAACACTCCGGGCCTCGCCTGCCAGGAGAGGGCGATCCAGGTGAGAAACGGTGGCCGCTCACGGTGGGTTGTCCACTCCGCGCGTTCCAGCGCATCGGCCAGGGCCGCGCGGCCTTTGGCGGTCGTCTGGAAGACCCTGCGTTCAGGGCCCGCCGCCGCCGAGTCAATCCCGGATGCTCGAACCTCGCATGTTCGAACCTCGTGTGTTCGAATCAGCCCGAGCTGCGCCAGCTTCTCGAGCGAGTAGTACACTTGTGGGCGCGAAATGCCCGCCCAGTCGCGTACTTCACGCCGTTCCAGCTCGGCGTTGGCCTGGTAGCCGTGCAGAGGCCGCTCCGCCAGCAGGCTGAGGAGTACAAGGTCGGGAGTTGTCAGCTCGCGCTTCCTAGCGGCAGGCATGGCTGGCCTTGCGCTTGCGGCTCCAGTGCCACCACAGGCGCCGCTCGATGGGGAGATTCGGATTCCTGGCTTGCGCTACCGCCGCGCGAAATACGTCGAGGCAGCAGATGTCCTGGGCCTGGCCGGTGAGCTGGCAGAGCCTCTCGTACATCTTCTCCGGATTGCGACGCGCCAACTGGGCCACGGTGCGAACCCCGAGGAGGTCGAAATCGCGCAGCATTGCCGGGCCAATCGAAACCAGGCCGCTCAACTGCCGTTCTTCGCCGGCCATAAAACCTCCTTGACGAACTTCAGAATTTTTTATAACGTAGCTAGTCTAAATAAGACTAGTGGCCTTGGCAAGGAGAAAATTGGGCAGCCCTACTCGGCCGAGGCCGACACTTAGCAAAGGAGAAATGGGATGACGGTTAAGAAAATCACGCCCGTACTGCTGGTGGACGAAGTCGAGCCCTGCGTTAGATTCTGGAAAGAGCGGCTGGGCTTCGAAGTGGCAATCGAAGTTCCCGAGGGCAACAAGATCGGTTTCGTTTCGCTGCAAAAGGCGGGAGTCGAGTTAATGTATCAGAGCTATGCCAGCGTGGAGAAGGATAGTTCATTCTCAGCCCAGGGTTATGCCAAGGGCCCTACGTTCCTGTACATCGAGGTTGACAGCCTGGATGAGGTGATCGGGGCCACGAAAGGAGCCAGGGTGGTGATGCCGGAGCGAAAGGCTTTCTACGGTGCACGCGAGATCGGGGTGAAAGATCCAGCCGGGCACGTGCTGACGTTTGCACAGTTCGGGGGTTAAGCCGTGGGGCGGACTTTCACTGCGGCAAATGGACGCTGGTTGAGGATGACAATCAAACTGCGGTGCTACCGGAACCGGCTGCAGCGTACTCGGAGTGGGTGCGGACGATGAGGAGTCCGACTATGACGGCGCTGATCAGCATGATCACCCGGATGTAGAGGCCGGCGTGGAAAGTTTGGTCGCCGGCAGCGGTGCGGAGGAGGCCGGAGGTGGCGCTGACGGTGCAGAATGCGAAATAGATTTTCTCCATCCAGCCGCGGGAGATGACGAGGAGCCAGAGAAGAATGGCGGAGACTATGGCGAAGATGGCGCAGAGGATCCAGGTGCCGCGCGACACGGTGGAGGCGATCCAGATGCCGGCGGCGGGAGTGGCGGCGACCATCTGGCGGACGGCGATCAGGAGGAAGACTACGGAATGCACCAACGCTACGATGGCGCGTTTGCGGTTGGTGAGGATGGAAAAGTGCCGCATACGTAGCTTAACTGTAGCGAAAATCATGGGCAGGGGGCTGTGACGCAGGTCACGCTTTGGGGGGCCCCGGACGCAGACTGCTGAGGGATATCCTTCCCCCCGCCTGAAGAACGGCTGCGGTCAGGATGACACCATGGGTCATCAGTCGGGGAAGGGGGTGCTGGGCTTGACTACGCGAATCAGGTGGTCGGTGAATTTGTAGTGCATGTCCTGGACTTCGTACTTGGGCATGTGGCAGGTGGTGCACTTTTCGGTGGCGACTGGGCAAGCTGCGCCGGGGTGGTCGCCCGTGGGGTGAGTCATGCCTTTGGACGCGTGGCAGCTCAGGCAGCGTTGGTCATAGGCGGCCGCGTCTTGCACTAGCGGCTGGTGCGGGTTGTGACAGGCTACGCAGGTGATGCGAGCGTCGCCGGTTCCCCAGCAGCGGCTTTTTTGCAGACGATAGGGGACGGCGAGCACCGTGGTGACTCCGACTTCTTCGGTGAGCATTACGTCCCACCAGGTGCGATGGCAGGATCCGCAGAAATCGACGGAGTCGGCCGGGGTTAGGCGCCGGGGATTGAAGATGAAATTCTCGGCGCCCTCGAAGGCGGATTTTTCCGCGCTGGCGTGTCGTGCGCCGGGGCCGTGGCAGGCCTCGCAGGTGACTGACGGAATCAGATGGCTGGGATCGAGTTTGTTCTCGGTCATGGCGGCGGTGTTGTGGCATGTGAAACAGCCCTCGGCGGTTGGCTTTTCTAGAGGACGTCCGGCGCCTTTGCGCAACGGTTCCGGGACGCCAGTGGGCAGGGGAACGAGGTCGATGCCCGGGGTCTGGGCGAATCCGTGCAGGCCCTCGAAATAGGAGAAGGCGCTCTCGTAGGGGGCGCCATTTTTCTCGAAGACATAAGTCTGGCCGATTTTTTCGGTGCCGAAGGCCCAGCCTAGCGGCTCGGTGATCGACTGCGTTCCGGAAGTGAGGCGGTAGGTGAACGTGTCTTCTGCGTGCTGCAGTTGGTATTGGAAGGGGCCGATGCTGAAGGGCTTCCGATCGGAAGACGTCAGGGCGAAAGACTTGGCGGCGGTGCTGGACGTGCGGGCCATGGCGGAGTCTCGCTGGGTCCTGGCGATGTCAGAGTGGCATTGGGCGCAGGCCGCCGGGCCGGTGTATTCGCTGCGCGCGGACGCGGATTTTCTGGGCCACCATCCGGGTTGCTGGAGGCGCTCCTGGGTACTCTTCTTGGAGGGGGCGTTTTGGGCGAGGGCGAGTGCTGCGAGACAGAGGAAGAGTGCGAGGTGACGAAGCATGATGCGGGCGAACCCCGGGTCATTGTATACGGTGGTGCGGGCGGCATCTCCAGGCGTCAAACACAGCGTCGTATGCGCGGGAGCCCTCGCCCCGCTGGTGAAAGCGCGGGGCTTCGGGATGACGCCTCTGGGAGATGTTCAGGGCTTGTTGAATCCGTGGAGGAAGGTGTGAGACGATCGCGGGAACGCTTGCCTGTCCTCAGTTGCAGGAGGTGCCCATGCGCTCAGACCAATCGAAATCTCTAGCCAAAACTTGCCTGGCAATTCTGTTAATTATGTGCGCGACATTTGCCTTCGGGAGCGATCAGCAGAAGGCGGAGAAGCGGCTGCGGCGGATCTCGGCGATGGCGGTGGACAACGCGGCGCGCGGGATCGTGAATCAGACGATGGCCGATGCGGTACACGCGAAGAGGATCGAGCTGATGCGGCAGCGCCATGCGATGAATTTGAGCTATGGGTCGCTGTTTCTGGCGCACCAGTTGACGGCGGCGGGCGCAAAGATGCTCGATATTGCCGTGGAGCTGCAGGACGGGAAGGACATTTTTCAAATCGCCAACGAACGCAATGCGAACTGGAAGGCGATCGGGGACGCGGCCAAGCAGCTGAACGAGAAGATCGAGGACAATATTTACCGGCATTTTCTGCATCTGCAGGCGGAGCTGGAACTCGCGGCGATGGATAAGTACGATGCGCACGCTGACGTGGTGCGGGCCGATCTGGATGTGACTGTGGAGGAAGTGGCGAACGCGCGAGCGGACTTCGCTTGCTGGAAGAACCGCGGCTCGGGCCCCAGATCTGGGAGGCTCGATCCGCAGACGGAACTTGAGTTGGAGCCGTCGGCCGACGTGTACAAGGGCGGCGCGCGGCCGCATCCGTTCTAGGGAAATTTGAGGCCGGTGCGAATCGTTGGTTTGAGAGTGGGCGGTGGGACGTCGTGGCCGCGAAGTGCGACCACGGGGGCTGAAGCCCCGTTCAGTGAGGCGGCTTTACGCTGCCCGTTCGACTTCGCTCAGGGCAAGCTGCTGAAGCGCCGCTCTTCCACGGTACTGCATTTCTTCCACCGTGCTGCGCACATTTCTCCCACTACACTGCACACATTCTTTTCTTTCCACGGTACTGCGCATTTCTAAGGCACCCTGCGGATTATTTTGGCTCAGTTGGTTTTTCCGTTTCGGCCGTGCTCATGCCGGTCTGATTTTGAATCGCGCCGTAAGCCTGGCTGCCGCTGTGGCTGCGCTGACTCTGCACTAACGCGTTCAGGCGCTCGAAGGCGGCGCGCTCTTGTTCGGCGGCATCGGGTTGCCCGGCTTTGGCGTAGGCGCGGGCCAGACTGAAGCGGACTTCGGGGCTGTTGGGCGCGAGGCCGCGAGCGGTCTCGAGTTCGATCACCGAGTCGGCGGACTTGCCGAGATCGAGCCAGGAACGTCCCAAAAGATAGTGAGCCTCGGCCGACTCGGGGGCGAGTTGAACCGCGCGTTGGGCGAACTTCGCAGCATTTTCGGCATGGCGCAATTGCAAAGCGATGGCGCAGCGGCGCAGAAAGGGGAGCGCGCTGGTGGGAGTAATTTTGGTTTCTTCCGCGAGTTGGCGGTCGGCCTCGTCGTAGCGCGAGGCGGAGGCCAGTGCGGCGCCGTAGGCGTAGTGCAGATACGGCGTGTTGGGATTCGTTTTCAGCAGTTGCTGAAATTTGGAGAAGGCCGCGTCGTACTTGCTCCCGGAAAGTAATACGGCAATCTCTCCCGCCACTCGGACGAGCGAGTCATTGGCGGGATCGAGTTCGTCGGGAAGGAGGGGAATGCGGAGCAGCGCCATGCCCAGCGCGACCTTTACTTGGTCATCGGGAGGGCCTGAGGAGACTTCGGGAGTCAACAATTCAGTGGCGCGGTCGAATTCTCCGTTGCGATTCAGCAAGATGGCGAGATGATAGCGCGCGACCTGAACCGCGGCGGCGTTGCCGGCGAATCCAAGGTCAGAGCCGCGTTCGAGGTGGATGAGCGAGTTTTTGTAATCTTTGGTTTCAAACTCCGAGAGTCCGAGCAGGGCCCAGACGTTTCCGTTGCGGGGTTTGATGGCGGCTGAATTCTTGAAGGCCGCGATCGCGTCGGGGTAGCGGGCGGAGGCGTAGTACAAAGTGCCGAGGTTGAGCCAACCTTCGTCCCACTGCGGACGGAGAGCCAGTGCGCGCTGGTAGTCGGCGAGGGCGGCATCGATTTGGCCTGCGGCCTGCGCGGCTGTCGCCTTATGGGATAGGGCGTCGAAACTATCTTGAGAATCGGCGGCGGGCTCTTGTGTCGTGCCTTCGGTCGCGCGGCGAATATATAGCTGGCGCTGCGCGACGTCGATCTCGATTGAGTTGGCTTCCAGTTTTTTTGCCGCGGCGAATTCTTTGGCCGCCTCTTGAATCTCTCCTAAATTCTTTAGTGTTTGTGCCAGGACTTCATGTGCGGCTGGCCATTGCGGAGCCAGCAGAACCGCTTGCCGAGCTGGCGGTAATGCCTGTTTCGGTTGATGGAGCTGCAGGTGCAAGTCAGCGATGCGGGCGTAAGGCAGAGCGCTGCGGGGGGAAACTTCTGTTTCTTGGGCAAGCTCGCGGAGAGCTTCTTCGGATTTGTTCGCGCCGGCCAATACGGCCGCGTTGGCATAGTGGAGATAGGGAATGGCGGAATAGTCCCGCAATAGTTGCTGGAGTGCACCGGCGGCTGCGGCTGGATTGCCAGCATCGAGCAGCGCGGCGGCTTCACCGGCGGCGTGGACCAAAGCATCTTTGCCGGGATCGACTTCGGTGGGGAGAAGAGGAATCCGAAGCAGGGCCATGCCGAGCGCGACCTTGATTTCATCCGGCGGGCGGGTACGTTTGATTTCCGGAGTTAGCAAGTCCGCAGTTTTTTCGAACTCACCGCTCCAGTTGAAAAGCAGGGCTAGATGATACGTCGCGACCTTGGCCAGATCTGCGTCGTCGCTGTAGCCCTGCTGTTGCGCCTGCTGCAGATGGACGAGTGAGTTTTTGTAGTCCTTGGTTTCGAATTCAGATAATCCCAGGAAAGCCAGCGCCGGGCCCATCTGCGGACTTAGTGCGAGCAAGCGTTGCAGGGCGGGAATGGCCTCGGCGTAATGGTCTGCGTCGTAGTTGAGCGTGCCTACATACCACCAGCCCTCGGCCCAATCCGGCTGGAGCTTGAGGGCGTTCTGGTAGTCGCGAAGGGCTTGGTCGAGTCGTCCGGCCTCGCGGGCGGAGGCGGCTTGGGAGGAAAGTTGGTCGAAGGTTGCGGCGGGGCTTTCGGGCGAGGCTTGCTGGGCGGGAGCTGTGGCGGGAGATACGAGCAAGAAAAACAGAGCCAGCGAAAAACGGCAAAATTTGTTCGTCTGAAACTTGTGCGCCTGCGTCATTGCCGGCATGACCGATTCCTGCGCGAATGTTAGCACGGAGTCAGGCACGTCTCATTGCAGAGTTGGGCTGTGGTAAAACCTTCAGGATGCACTCTTCCCCTCGACGTGGATTTCCCTTCTCGCGGCGGCAGTTTCTTGCGGGGCTGGGTGGAGCTTTGGGATGGACCTTGTTTCCCCGCTTATCGGCGGCTTCGACCGGCGGCGAGTTCGCGTTCACGGAAATACCGGCGTCGGCCAGTGGAATTATGTGGGTTCACACTGCGGGCAAGAGCGCGAACAAATATTTGCCAGAATCGGTGGGGCCGGGATGCGCGTTTTTGGATTACGACAACGATGGCTGGATGGACATCTATCTGGTGAACAGCGGCAAGTGCGACTTTTATACGCCTTCCCAGCCCTTGCGCAATGCGCTCTACCGCAACAACCGCGACGGCACGTTTACCGACGTAACGGAGAAGGCGGGCGTGGCTGGGGGAGGATACGGGCAGGGCATCGCGGTTGGGGATTACGATGGCGACGGATTCCCGGATCTTTACGTCACTCAGTACGGCAGAACTATCCTGTACCACAACAACGGCGACGGAACATTTACCGATGTAACCGAGAAGGCGGGCGTGGGCGTGCCGGGATGGACGACGAGCGCGGTCTGGTTCGATTACGACAACGACGGGCGGCTGGATTTATTTGTTTGCCATTTTGTGGACTTCGACAAAGAGAGCGGCTGCGGCATTGGGGCTGACGGGAAGCGGCATTACTGCATTCCGCGAATTTTCCGGCCGATGCCGAGCTGGCTCTTTCATAACAATGGCGACGGAACGTTTACCGACGTGAGCAAGGAATCCGGCATCGCCAGCCGTCTGGGGAAAGCTTTTGGAGTGGTTGCAAGCGACGTTAACAATGATGGCCTCATGGATCTTTTTGTGGCGAACGATACGGTGGCGGACTTTCTATTCGTGAACCGGGGCAACGGCCGGTTTGATGAAGTCGGACTGCAGGCCGATGTGGCGTATAGCGCCGAAGGGCGTCCGCGGTCGGGGATGGGAGTGGATTCGGCGGATTTCAACGAAGATGGGTGGATGGATTTGTTCGTCGCCAACATCGATGAGGAAATTTTCTCGCTCTATCAGAACAATAAGGATCTGACGTTCGATGATGTCGCCATGCCGCAGGGCATTGGCATGGCCACGCGCTGGATGAGCGGGTGGGGATTGAAGTTTCTCGATTACGACAATGACGGGAATCTGGATTTGATCCTGGCGAATGGATTTCCGGACGATCTGGTGGAAGAGTTTTCCAGTCTAGTGAAATACCAGGAGCCGCTGCTGCTGTTCCAAAACACTGGACACGGATTCAAGAATGTGAGTGAGCAGGGCGGGAGTGCGTTTGCGAAATCGTTCTCGGCACGCGGCCTGGCGGTGGGAGATTTCAACAACGACGGCGCGGTGGACGTGCTGGTTGGAGTCAACGATGGCCCGCCGGTTTTGCTGCGGAATAATGTTGGGAGCAAGAACCATTGGCTGGGAGTGAAGCTCGTCGGGACGAAATCGAATGTGGATGCGGTGGGTGCGCGCGTCACGTATCAGGCCGGGGATTTGAAGAGAGGCAGGATGAAAGTGGGCGGGGGGAGCTTTATGTCGTCGCACGATCCGCGGCTGGTGTTGGGGATGGGGCAGAGGACGAAGATGGATTGGCTGGAAGTGCAGTGGCCGCGGCCGGGAGGGACGGAGCGGTTTAGCAATCTTCCCGTGGACCGGTACATCACGATTGTGGAAGGTGCGGGGAAGTGGAAGTAGGTTGAGGTTCGTGAAGAGTTCGTGGGTCCGAAATATTCTTTCGCCCTTTGGACTTGTTCCCTTCTAACTTTTCTTACCCACAGCTTGCGCTGTGGGCTGCATTCTTGCGCCGCTTCGCGGCTGGGATATGTTGCGGCCGCTGAAAGCGCCGCTCTCCATAATCTTGCGGTTGATTATCTTGCGGTTGATTTCCGCATTACGACTTTGGGAGAGATCAGAATGGTTTTCGGGGGGAGGGTACGCTTGGAGGAGATGCGCTGCATCAGGATTTCGGAGGCCTGCGTTCCGATCTGGACAGTTCCTTGATCGACAGTGGAGAGGGGCACGGCTAAGAGATCCGAGTAACGGACGTTGCCGGCGCCAATCACGGCAATGTCGTGGGGCACACTCAATCCCGCCTCGAGAATCGCCTTCATGGCGCCGATGGCGACAGGGTCGTTGAAACAAAAGATGCCGTCTGGCATGGGATTTGCGCGCAGCAGGGTCTGCATGGCGCGGTAGCCCATGTCGTCGTCGAAGCGGGCCTCGACAATGTAGTTGGCGGGCATGGTGAGTTTGTGCCGGGCGAGGGCTTTGCGATAGCCGGCCATGCGGGCGTTGGCTATGCCGATATCTGGGCCGCGCAAATGGGCGATGCGTTTGCAGCCCTGCGCGATGAGGTGTTCGGTGGCGAGGCGGCCGATGGCCTCGTTATCGGCGCCGACGAAACTGGCGCGCGCGCCGGCGATGGGACGGTCAATCAGAACGAAAGGGACTTTCCGCTGGCGGACGCGGCGGAATAAGTCGCTATCGGGGGATTGGGCGGAGGCCACAATCAATCCGTCCACTTGACGGGCCATGAGCGACTCGGCTTCGGTGGCCTCGAGTTCGGGATCTTCCTCAAAATAAGAAATGATTACGTGGTAGCCCTGCGGGCGGACCGTTTCGGCCACCGCCTTGGCAATTTCCGCGAAAAAGGGGTGGCGGAAGTCGGGCAGGAGCAAGCCGATGGTGTAAGTCCGGCGGGTGACCAGGCTGCGGGCCACCCAGTTCATCTGATAGTTCAATTCCTTGGCCCGCTGCAGGACGCGGTTGCGGGTGGCGGTGCTGATGCTGCCCTGGTGACGCAGGACTTTGGAGACCGTCACCACAGAGACTTTCAGGTCCCGGGCAATGTCCTGCATGGTGACGGCCATAGAGCGGGAGGATAGCACGGGGGAGGGGGCGGCAGGCTGCCTAAATTTGGATAATCGTTTACCTAATAGAACATAATCGTTTTTCTTCTTGACAAGAATACCCTCTGTGCAGGAGACTGCACGCCGGGCCTAGTTGTTTTGTAGTAGTCGCTTCTACCACCCAAAAGCCGGAAAACACCTACCGGTCAAGTTGTGCACCACTTGCGATTTGACTTTGAAGGACCAGAGGAGCTGCGATGAGACGAGCACTTGGGTTGAGTTTGATGCTGTTCACGCTACTGGCCGGCAGCGCATGGGCGCAATACGACGGCAGCATTCGGGGCGTGGTAACGGACCCGGCGGGCGCGGTGATTGTGGGCGCTCAGGTCACGGCGATCAACACCGCTACCGGTGACACGCGCAACACGGTCACGACGGACGTGGGCGAGTATGTATTCACCGCGATGCCTGCTGGCGCCTATGACGTCCACATCAAGCAGAGCGGCTTTGCGGAGTTCATTGCCAAAGCGGTGGAGTTGCACGTCTCCAGTACGTACGACGTAAATGCGCAGCTGAAACTGAGCAAAGGCGTGAATGAACAGGTCACGGTCGAGGCGAATGCGATCCAGGTGCAGGGGGACAGCGCCGTGCTCGGCGGAGTGGTAGAGGGGGAGCAGGTGACGGAACTGCCGCTGAACGGCCGCAGTTTTAAGGAACTGGCGCTGCTGCAACCCGGCGTCACCCCCAAAGATGGTCTCAACATGGTGGAAAAGGGCCTGCTGGCGGGGTCCGATATTTCGGTCAATGGCAACCCGGTGACCAACAATTTGTGGCTGGTGGATGGGGTCAACGACAATGACCTGGGTTCGAACCGCACGCTGCTCATTTATCCCAACATCGACTCCATCGCCGAGTTTAAGTTCGTCCGTAACTCCTATGGTCCGGAGTACGGCCAGGCTTCGGGTGGAATTGTCAGCATCATCACCAAGGGGGGGACGAACCAGTTCCATGGCACAGCCTTCTACGATGGGCGCAACTCCGCTCTCGACTCGTTACCTTATTTCACGGCCCCGGGAGCGACAAGCCCGCTGCAGCGCAACGATTACGGATTTACCATTGGCGGGCCCATCAAGAAAGACAAGCTCTTCTTCTTTTACAGCCAGGAATGGAACAAAGAAAAGGTAGTTTCGACGCGCGAATCGTGCGTCCCCACCCCGGCTGAACTCAGCGGCGACTTCTCGGCGGCTTGGGCCAATTGGACGAATCCTAATCCCACCGTGATTCCCGTGGACCAGTGCAACGTCACGCTGCCGGTGGTGCCGGGTTCAAGATCGGCCGCAAACGAGGTTGGCACGCCGATCATGCATGTAACCACGGCGCTCGATCCGGCCGGAGTCCTGATGTCGGATCAACTGCCGTTGCCGAATGTTTTTGCGGGCGGGGCGCTGAACTTGACTCCCAATTCAGGGAACAACTGGATTGTAGGTTTGGGCACGAAACTGAACTGGCAGCAGGAGAATGCTCGGGTTGACTTTGTTCTGAACCGAAAAAACACTCTTACCTTCCGCTATACGCAGGAATCCTGGTCAAATCCTGCGCCGAGCGAACAGGCTTATTGGGGTGACGATCCGTTTCCGGCGGTGGAAGGAAGCTGGAGCCAACCGTCCAAGAGTGTGATGCTCAAAGATACGACCGTCATCAGCAGCACGATGACCAACGAGGCGCAACTCTCTTACTCCAACAATCGTATTTACGCGACGCTGGGCGGATCAGGCGTAACTACACCGGATGCGTTGGGCAACACGTACACGACATCTGCTTTTGTCAGCGCGCTAGAGGCGGCGATTCCGCCGGCCTTCAGTTTGGCGAAGAAAAAGGGCGGCATGCCTCCGGACGCGGCCTGGGGAGGATTTGGCAACTACGGCGGCGGACAAACCATCTGGCTGATTGCGCCGTGGAACAATACCTCCGATCTGTACAACTTCCGCGACGATCTGGCGAAGGTACGGGGTGCGCACACGTTCAAAGTGGGAGCCTTCATTGGCTACAACAAGAAGCACGAACCTTCTGAAGGCGGCCACGACGAACCCAGCTTCAGTTTCAACAATGGAAACAACGGCGCAGGGCCGGGAAATTCCGGCAATCCGCTGGTGGATATTCTGACTCAAGGCAGCCAGTATGGCTTCAGCGAGAACTCCGCCAATTTGTTCCCCACCGCGATCTGGCACCAGTATGAGTTCTACGCGCAAGACAATTGGAAGGTGCGGCGCAACCTTACCGTGGAGTACGGAATCCGCTATTCCTTTTTGCGACAACCCTTCGAACAGCACAACATGATTGCCTCGTGGAACCTGGCCGACTACAACCCGAATCTTCCCGCCAGCGATGCCTGTAACGGCCTGATCATCGTTCCTGGGACGAATCCCTGCGCCGCGGAGAATGCGCTGCTGGGGACGAACTTTAGCGGCGGCACGCCGGGAGTGAACCGGGCGCTGGTGCCCAACAACAACCACCTCATCGCGCCGCGGCTGGGCGTCAGTTGGGACCCATGGAGTGATGGGAAGACCGCGATTCGTTTCGGTGTGGGCCAGTTCTTCCAGCAAGAGCGGGTGAGCCGAGTAACCAATCTGATGGGGCAGAATGCACCGTTTAGCGTGAATTTCGCCTCTACACGAACCCTGGATATTGCGCAGCCTGCGGTGGGCGGCAATACATCACCGAGCTACGCGACCTCTCCTGATTCGGACGTTCCGAACTCCTGGCAGTGGAACTTCACGGTGCAACGCGAGCTGAGAAGAGACACCACCCTGGAAATCGGCTACGTTGGCAACCGGGGCATGCACCTGACCAGCGACCGCGATGAAAACGGGTTTCTGCCGACAGAGCACCTGGCAGCGGCGTTTCAGGGCACCGCAATCTGCGCCACGCTGGGAGCGGCGGTAGGCTGCCCGGCGGTGAGCAGGCCGGCGGCCAATTTCGGTGGAATCGACGAGTTTGGTCACGCCGGAACGTCCACCTACCACTCGCTGCAGGTTTTGGCCACCAGCCGTCTGGGCAACAAGTCGATCCTGCAGGCAGCGTACACGTGGTCGCACACGATTTCCAACGTGGATGAGTCGGACTCGTCGGGCAGCGGATTCGGAACTCACTCCCAGACCGATGCCTACAACATTAACGCGGACCGTGGGAACTCCACGATAAACCGGCCGAATATGTTTGTCGCCAACGCGGTCTACTACCTGCCGAAGCTCAATGGCGCCAATACGTTTGAGAAAGAAACGCTGGGAGGCTGGGAAGCAGCGACGATCTTCCAGGCACTTTCGGGGAATTCCCTGACCAATTTTTACAATGCAACCGTGCAAGATCAAAACTGGTGCACCTTTGCGGGTGCACCGGCGAACTGCGCGACGGCCTTCACCAACAACATTGCGGACGTGTACGGAACCGGCAACGGGGCGGGCAACATCAACGCAGGGCGGTTCATGACCACCGGCGTGGCCTGCAACTCGGGCGAAAAGGGTCCGCAGATCTGGAACCCGGCGGCGTTCACGATGGTCGGCTACCAATTCGGGACCGTCGGCGACTCGCCCAAGGGCTATTGTTCTGGACCCCGGCAAGTCAACCTTGATATGTCGGTCTATAAAACCTGGAGGGTGGGTGAGCGGTTGAGCCTGCAGTTCCGGTTCGACGCGTTCAACGCACTCAACCATCCCCAGTTCACCAGCGGCAACATTAACGGAGGCGGCGTAACCGGTGTGTCGTGCGGGACCACGGCCTGCAGCCCGCAGAATAATGTTGTCACCTCAACCACTGGAAGTCCCTCTTCGACCTTCGGGCAATCCACCGCAATCCGCCCGGACAGCAATCGGCAACTCCAGTACGCCTTGAAGTTCATTTTTTAGGGCGCATAGCAAAAACGGTTTTGTTGTGGGATAAGATGTAATGTGGCGGGACTTGACGAGTTCAGGTCCCGCCGCATGGTTTTTGGATCACGGGCCGATTTGTGCATTTGATCTTCCAGAGGCATTCCTGGGCGCGGTGCGGGTGGTTGCGGTCGAGGAGTTCGCTTGTTGCCGCGCTTTTGGTTTCAGCTCTTGCGTCGTCGGTCGCGGGAGTGCGCGTCTCAGGTCAGACTGGCAGTGCGAGTGGGAAACACACTGCGACTCAGAAGACAGACGGTTCGGCGTCTCCAGCGCTGGCGGAGCTGCAAAAAAGAGTGGCCGCGGTGCAGGCGGCGCGAAGCTCCGGCGATGCGCAGGCGGTCACTCAGGCCAGCCGGGCGCTGATCGCGCTGGGGCTGCGGCAAGTGGCGCATTTGCGGCTGGTGGAAAATGCCTTCCCGGCGGCGATCGATCTCTATAAAAGATCGCTGGACTTCGAGGACAATCCCTCGACGCGCGTCGATCTGGCGATTGCCGATCTGCGGGCGAAGAAGCTGGACGACTCTCTCACCGAAGTGCGAACCGCGATTCTGGCGGAGCCGGAGGATGCGCGTGCGTGGCGGGTGCAAGGAATGGTCTACATGTCGAAGGGGCAGTACGGACCTGCGGCTGACTCGCTGCAACGCTCGATTGCGATTCGCGACGACCTGGAGGCGGCGTACTCGCTGGGCATTTGCTGGCTCGCGGTCCATGACAAAGAGAAGGCGGCGGCGGTGTTCCAGAAGATGGATGAGAAGGCCGCGAACCGGGGCGCGATGCACGTCCTGATGGCGCGGGCTTACCGGGATGGCTGGTATCTGGAGGATGCGGTGCGCGAGTTGAAGTTTGCGCTGCAACTGGATCGCAAGACAGCACATGCTCACTATCTGCTGGGGCTGGTCTACCTTCTGCAGGAGGAGTGGGCGCCCAGCCCGAAGATTCGCGAGCAATTTCTGGCGGAGCTGCGGCTGAATCCTCGCGACTTCCTGAGCAATTACCTGCTAGGCGCGATGGAATCGAACGAGAAGAATTTTGCCGAGTCGGACCGGTATCTGAAGACGGCGACGGAAATCCAGCCGAACTGGTCGGAGCCCTGGCTTTATCTGGGGCTGAATGCCAACAACCAGGGAGATCCGAAGAAGGCGGAAGAATATTTGCGCGAGGCGATTCGGCAGAATGGCTCGGACGATTCGCGGTCGAATTACCTAATCCGCAAGGCGTATTTTGCGCTGGGTCGCATTCTGAGCCAGTCGGACCGGAAGGACGAAGCGCGGGTGTACCTGCAGAAGGCGCGGGAGCTCGAGGAGCGGGTGCAGGCGGAGAGTGTGAGCAACGGTCCCACGGGAGGCATGGGCGGGACGAATGAAGCGTACATCGCGACTCCTGACTTGAAGAACGCAGAAGGCGGTGCGGCGCTGGATGGGGGCAGGCACGACCCTACGGCCGAGTTGGATGCTGCGGCGCTTTCTCGCTCTGACTTGACCGAGGATGAAAAGAAGGCGGCGGTGGTTGAGGAGAAGCGGCTGCGAGCGGTGTTGGGAGCGAGCTTCAACGATCTGGCAACATCGGAGGCTTTCCGTCAGCAATACGGTCTCGCCTTGGACCACTATCAGGAAGCGGAACGGTGGGATGCGGGATCTCCCGGATTGATGCGGAATCTGGGCGTGACCGCGATGAAGGCCCGGAAGTATTCCGAAGCGGTGAGGGCGTTGTCGCAGGTGCTGGCCGGCGATCCGAAGGATGATGCGGCGCGGGCCATGCTGGGGATGGCGTATTACCTGACCGATCAATATAAAGAAGCGGCGCAGGCGATCTCTCCGCTGGGAGACGCGGCGTTGCGGGATCCGGGGCTGGGATATGCGTGGGCCGAATCTCTGGTGAAGCAGCAGGAGTTGCAACAGGCTGGCGAAGTGCTGGACAAGCTGGAGAGAACGCCATTGTCGACGGACACTTTGATGTTGGTGGTGGGGTCTTGGGAGGAAATCGGGAATCATCTGCGAGCGGCGGCCACTTATCACAAAGTTCTTGAAACTGCGCCGGCGCAGCCCAAGGCGCACTACTATGCGGGAGTGGCGTATATAAAAGCCGATCGTCCGGCCGATGCAGCCGCGGAATTTCAGGCGGAGCTGGCGTTGACGCCGGACGATGCGGATGCAAAATACAATCTCGGGTTCGCGTATTTGGAACAGTCCAAGCGGGACCAGGCAGCGGCGCTTTTTGCGGAAGTGGTGGCGGCCCATCCGGAACACGCGGATGCACAGTATCAACTGGGCAAGATCTTGATGGATGAGAAAAAGGTGAAGGAAGCGATTGTGCATCTGGAAGCGGCGGTTCGGCTGAAGCCGCAGGCCGACTATATGCATTACCAGTTGCAGGCGGCGTATCGCATGGATTCGCGAATTCAGGATGCGGACCGCGAGCTCGCGCTATACAAAGAAATCAAAGCCGGCAAACGCGAGCGGCAGGCGCAAGGGATGGGCCCCGATTGAGCCGACTCCTGCGTTGGAAACCTGCAATTCAACTAATCCTTCTCGGGATGTTGACCGTGCTGTGTTCATGGGCGCAGGGTGGACATCCTGTGCCTCCGCCACCACCGGCGGGGGTAAAGAAGATCAAGTGCAGCGGGCGTCCGGTGCCACAACTGGAGGACGTCACCAAGAAAGCCGGGATTCATTTCGTCCACACGACGGCGCCGGAAAAGAAATACATCGTCGAGTCCATGGGCGGCGGAGTGCTTTTGCTCGACTACGATCGCGATGGCTGGCCCGACATTTATTTCAGCAACTCACCTACCGTCGAGATGGCGATGAAGGGCGAGAAGAGTCCGGGAGCGCTCTACCACAACAACCATGACGGCACATTCACAGACGTAACGGCAAAAGCTGGCATCACTAGGCCCTGCTTTGCCATGGGTGGGACGGTCGGCGATTACAACAACGATGGCTGGCCGGATATTTACGTGACGTGCTTTGGCGGCAATGTTCTGTACCGCAATAACGGAGACGGAACTTTCACCGACGTTACGGCGCAAGCGGGAGTGGCGGATGGTCGGTGGTCCACGGGAGCGGCTTTCGGCGACTACGACGGGGACGGCTTCGTGGATCTGATGGTCGCCAACTACGTCGACTTTCATCTCGACGACATGCCGCGCTTCGGCAGCAGCCCGACCTGCAAGTACCGAGGACTTGATGTGCAGTGCGGCCCGCGCGGGTTGAAGGGCGCGGGCGATGCGCTGTTCCACAACAACGGCGACGGGACTTTCACCAATGTTTCGAAAAGCGCCGGAGTGGACGATCCGAACGGTTATTACGGGCTGGGCGTAGTCTGGGCGGACTTCAACAATACTGGGCGTCCGGATATTTATGTGGCGAATGATTCCGGGCCGAACTTTCTTTATCGCAACGAGGGCAAAGGAAAGTTCACGGAGATTGGCTTGGAGTCGGGGACGGCGGTGAGCGAGGATGGGTCCGAGCAGGCGTCGATGGGAGTGGCCATCGGCGACTATAACCACAGCGGGCGGCCGTCGATATTCGTCACAAATTTTTCCGACGAAGACGATGCGCTTTACCGCAACGATGGAGATTGGGACTTTCGTGACGTTTCTTACCAAGCCGGGGTGGGATTGCCGTCGCTGCCCTGGGTGAAGTGGGGAGATGCGTTTGTGGATCTGGACAACGATGGGTGGCTCGACCTGATCGCGGTGAGCGGCCATGTCTATCCGCAGGTGGATACTTTGCCTTCGGGCGGCGGATATCGTCAGCCCAAGTTGCTTCACCTCAATCAGCAGGATGGAACGTTCTGCGACGCCAGCGATCTGGCTGGGCCAGCGCTGCTGGAGCGGCGGGTTTCGCGCGGGCTCGCGGTCGGCGATCTTTTCAACGATGGGAACATGGATATCGTTGTGAGTGATCTAGATGGCGGGCCGATGATTCTGAGGAATCATGGGATTGCCGGGCGGCACTGGATCAGCCTTGAGTTGGCCGGAGTGAAGAGCAATCGTTTGGCGATTGGGGCGCGGATCAAGATTGTTGCGGGAGGGGTGACGCAGACGGAGGAGATCCATAGCGGGGGCAGCTATTTGTCGCAGAACGATCTGCGGGTGCATTTCGGGTTGGGTTCGGCGACGAAGGTGGAGAGTGTGGAGATCCGGTGGCCGTCCGGGGCGACAGAAACTCTTAAGAACCTGGCGAGTGACAATTTTTATGCCGTGCTGGAAGGGAAAGGAATTGTCGCAGCGGAGCAGATCCGACCGGGAGCGAAGAGATGACTGGATTTGACATGACAGCCCGTCCAAAGGAAACCCTCAGCAGCACAATTAATCCAAAGTAATTAACGTGCCGATGGCGTAACCGTTCTACGTCCCGGCAGGTTACTTGGCGGACGTCCCAGATTCTGAACCCATTCTTTGGGTCGTGACATCGAATTGTATGGGGCAAGGAAAAGACGTTGCGCCACTTGCCCCGGCCCTCAAAGGGGTGCCGCTATCTCTTCCTCCGCCCGTCAGTCCTGCGCCCCGTCTGTAGCCATGCAATTCACAGTTGGAGATATCATCCATAACAGGGTTACTGAGGAAGAAGGCCGCGTTGTGCGAATAGCAGAAATCGGCCCAGACAGAGTCGGCTACATAGTGGCAATCGGTCCTGACGCAAATTGGTACTTCACCGGCAGAGAGGCCCTCTGGCCGGAATCGCAGGTTAAGGAATAGGCGCTATGTGGCGTAGTTGAGCGAGTTCCTTTCGGATTGCTTCCAGCCGCTCTAGCCTTCGCTGATACGCCGCTCTCGCTTCAACGGCGGCCTCCTCACCTCGCCGCCAATACAGGCTGTTAGCAGAGTGGATCGCCTCCATCTCCTCTTTCAAGGCCGCAATTTTGGCCGCCGTCTTGGAGTCGGAGCCCATAAGGGATATTCTGCAATCCAAGGGCAACCGGTGCAGTGATTATGATCACCGCGGTGGTGTTACTGCCGAACACTGACCGTTCGGCATGACGTTGGCGTTCTCCTGCCCAGATTCCCAATGCGAGCAGGAATCGACGCCATGCATAAGGAGAACGGCTCCCAGGAAGCAGGCGATACACACAGCAACATGCGCGTGTTCCCGCGGGTGGAACGCATACACTCCCAACCAAACCGCCAAGAAACCAATTACTTTGAAGATGGAGCCGTGGAATGGGCAACGGGTTGAGCGCTGCCGTTTCTCGTGGTATTGAAGCAGAGGGCCGCGCCTCCGGCGACGCCGGAGTCTTCACCGTAGCGGGCGAGGACTAGCGGAATTTCGTGGCAGCGCTGGTTCACGGAGCAAGACTGCGTGCGGTCATGGATTTGGCCGAGATACGCTTGGAGCATGGCCGCGACGCCGCCGCCGACAATCATGACATCGGGTTCGAGCAGATCGACGATGTTGCCGAACCAGAACGACAACAGTTCCACTGTTTCCTGCAGGACTTCTTTGGCGACGGGATCGCTGGCGGCAAGGGCTTGGCCGACCATCTTGCTGGTAAGACTGTCGAGATTTCCTCCGGTGAGATCTAGCAGGCTGGAGGCGCGGCCGGTCTCGAGTTTGGCACGGGCGCGGCGTGCGATAGCTGGTCCCGAGGCGAGGGCTTCGATGCAGCCGGGCTTGCCGCAGCCGCAGCGTGGGCCCTTGTAGTCGATGCTCATGTGGCCGCCCTCGGCAGCGGCGCCGGTGCGGCCGTGATAGATGCGGCCGTCGAGCAGAATTGCGGTGCCGATGCCGGTGCCGATGGTAACGTAAAACACGTTGCGATAGCCGCGTCCCGAGCCCCAGAGGGTTTCGGAGAGGCCGGCGGCATTGGCGTCATTGTCGACTTTGACGGGCACACGATAGATTTGCGCAACCTCGGCGGCGAGCGGAAAATTCCGCCAACAGGGAAGGTTGGGGGGATTGAGGACGACTCCGGTCTTGGGATCGAGCGGGCCGGGAGAGCAGATGCCGACGCCGCGGATCAGGCCGTGGGGGCCTTTTGTGCTGAGGGCGTGAGCGGAGGCGGTTTCGATCGCGTTGATCACGGAGGCCAGGGCGCTCGAAGCGCCGTCGTTGGCGACCATGGGATTGCGGGTGTGGCAAAGGATTTCGCCGTCCGGGCCGACGAGGCCGGCAGCGACTTTGGTTCCGCCAATGTCTACTCCGATGACCAGATCGTCGCGCAAATGCGGCGACGATTCGGTATTTGAGACAGGCATTGGCCTCCCATTCTTCCCGGCTGGGCCGGGAGCAGTGCGGTTCGGCAGGGGAACCCCCGTTGGGGAAGAATACCATCGTGGGCGTCAAAATGACATGATTTTCTGCGGAAAGTAATCGATAACCTTAACGGGAAAAACGTTTAACTATTTAACCGACATTTTGGGGGCGTTTTGCCGCGGACTGCCCAGGTTTCCTTTTAGTGTCTGAGCGAGAATCTCAGGCGTCCCCTCCGGGACGCGTCTCGGCTTTGCCGCTTTCCCTGGGCGCTGAACGCGCCGGGCTATTATCAGACGCCCCTCCGGGGTGTGCGTGAGAACTGGTGTCGTCCCCACGGGACTCGCTTGGTCTTCCCACGTCCACCCGGCACTGCCGTGCCGAACTTTCCCACGCCGCCCCCTTCAACTTCGCTCAGGGCAGGCTCTTCGGGGCTGGAATGTCATGATTCCGTTCCACCCCTTCTTCCAAGAAGTAGTTCTCACGCAGTCTCTCCAGGGCGGATTCACAGCGATGCGAGTGGCAGGCGGCGAGCTTCCAGTTGCCTGGATCATCTTTTGGGGGCGCGTCCGGTCGACTCGCGCACTACCAGCGTGGGTTCAATCGCGATCTGAGGAACGTGCTCGGAGGAGTGTTCGATCATGCCGATCACGGTCTCGGCGGCGATCTCACCCATCTTGCCCAGGGGCTGGCGGACACTGGTCAGGCTGGGTGTGTGGTAGGCAGCCCAGGGAATGTCGTCGAAACCCACGACGGAAATATCCTGCGGGATGCGGAGACCTTCTTCCCGGATGGCGCGGATGGCGCCGATTGCCGAAATGTCGTTGTAGGCGAACAAGGCGGTGAACGGTTTCTGGCGGGTCAGCAGTTCCTTGACGTAAGGGTAGGCGACCTGCGGGGAGGGATCGTCGAATTCGAGGTTGACGATCAAGTCTTTGTCCATGGCGAGGCCCAGCTCGTGCGCCACTTTGCGGACGGCGTTCCAACGATCTTCGGCGTCGGAACTGCGGGGCTGGCCTTTCATGAAGGCGATCTTGCGATGGCCGAGAGCAAGAAGATGCTCGAGCGCCACGCGGGCGCCGCGTTCCTGGTCCAATATGATGTTCGTGACCCCCTTCATGGCGCGGTGTCCGGCCACGGAGACTGTGGGCAGAGGCAGGGGATCCTGCAGGCTGGTGTCGACGGTGATAAAGCCTTCGACCCCGCGCTCCAGCAGAAGCTGGGCGTATTCCCGCAGCATGGAGGGATCATGGCGGTGAATGACCGTCAGGAAAAAGTAATTGTGCTTGCGGAGGCAGGCCTCGACGCCGCTGATGACGAGGGCGCCGTAGGCGTCGCCGATCTCCTCGATGATGAGGCCAACGGTGTAGGTGCGCTTCTTGCGCAGCGACCGGGCGAGAAAATTGGGGCGGTAGTTGAGTTCCTGGGCCGCGGCATGGATGCGTTGTTGAGTGTGCTCGGGAATGACGCGTGCGGAAGGAGCATGGTTGAGGACGGCGGAGACGGTGCCGGGGGCCAGGCCAACGCGTTGCGCAACGTCCTTCAGCGTGACTTTCCCGGGTTGGCTGAGGCGAGATTTCTCCTTTTTTGCCATTGCGCGTGATTATCGCAGACTGTTGGTCATATTCACACCTCGGTCGTGTCCTAAAGTCTTTAACACAGAGGGCACAGAGTCACACAGGGTAAGGATCACAAGGTGGAATTAGGGCACTCCCGGCCTGCCAAATCACTTTTCGGGCGGCTTTGCGGAATCCGTGGGGAACGCGTCAGTGATATTGCGCAACTGCAGCGATCGGCGAAGCTGGGTCAAGTCCAGCTTGGTCTTCAATTGCAGCGTGACAGGCTCGCCGGGGAGCAGGTCGAAATAGTTGTCCGAGACCTCGACATCGTTGTCACCGAAGCTGACGTATACATGACGGGCCAGCGCCGGGGATTGCAAGCGCAGAGCGTAGGCACCCGCGCTGCCGCTCCAATCCGCTTGGATCGCGGGAACGGGGAGCGCGAGGTTCCGCGTGCGATCGAAGAATTGCAGGTTGCGGGAGAGGACCTTGCCGCTTTTGGTTAGATCGAACACGGCGAAAGCGTGCTGGGCATCGGTCCCGGCCAGCAATTCCTGGCGGGAGAACGTGGCATAGACCTTGCTGGAAAGCTCGGGGATGGTGATCGCCTGAGTCTTTTCCATCAGCGTCTTTCCCTGGAAGTCGAGCACGCGCACGCTCAGCTGTGCCGGAGTGGCTTCGAGTTTGTCGGAGACGACGTACACGTTCACGTTGCCATTTTCTTCCCACGGAGAAACCAGCAGGTCATCGTAAAATCTGCGCGCATAATACTGGAGCGCCTTCCAGTGGCCGTAGTAGTCGATGCTGGCCCAGGAGGCCACGGGCCAGCAATCGTTGAGCTGCCAGTAGAGCGATCCCATGGTGCGGGGACGCTGCCGCCGCAGATGTTCGGCGCCCACCTTGATGGCCTCGGCCTGGAGCACCTGACTGACGTAGAGAAACGATTCGAAGTCGCGGGGCTCGTGGTACTCGCGCAGCATGTAGGTGCGAATACGCTCGTTGCCGCCAACATTTTTCTGGTGGGCCTGCATCACGGGCGAGCTGATGTCGAGATCCTGGGGCTGGGCAAACTTGCGCACAGTCTGGATGTCGGGAAAGGACTGGAATCCATATTCCGACATGAAGCGCGGGAACTGGTGGGTGTATTCCGAGATGGGTTCGAGCGCGTGCCAGACGGCCCAGTAGTGCATGTCACCATTGCGCGTGCCGCCGGGAACGTCCTCGAAGTTGGCGGAGGGCGAACTGGGCCAGTAGGGTATGGGAGCGCCCTGCTCCGCGACCACGCTCTTGATGACGTCGTGGAAGAGGACAACGTAGTCCTGCCAGACGCGCTCGCGCTGGGGAGGAGTTATGGTTTCCTTGAAAGTCAGGCGGTCGCCCCAGAACGTCCATCCGGTTTCGATTTCGTTGTTGCCGCTCCACAACGAAATGCTGGGATGGTCGCGCAGACGCTTCACCTGCTCGGTGATTTCCTGACGAACGTTTTCCTGAAAGGCGAGATCTCCGGGGACCATGGCGCCGCCGAACATGAAGTCCTGCCATACCATGATGCCAAGTTCATCGCAGAGGTCGTAGAAATCGTCGGACTCGTAGTAGCCGCCGCCCCAATGGCGGATCATGTTCATGTGAGCGTCGCGGGCGGCCTGCAGAATCTGGCGATGCTGCGCCGGGGTGACGCGGGTGGCGAAGCTGTCGAAGGGGATCACGTCCGCGCCTTTGGCGAAGATCGGGATGCCATTCACCACGAAGGTGAAGCTTTTCCCCCACTGATCGGGCTCGCGGCGCAATTCCAGGGAGCGCAATCCGGTGCCCAGTTCGGCGCTGTCCTCGATAACCGATTTCTTGCCTTTCGGCAGAGAGAGTGTTGCCGAGAACTTGTAGAGCGTTTGGGGGCCATAGCCATTGGGGAACCAGAGGGACGGGCTGGCGATGCGGAAAGGAATTGCGATGTGGTTCGAGCCCGCATCGAGAGCGAACTTCTGCTCGAGATCCAGCGGACAGCGCGTGCAAGGAGCGAGAGAGTGGGAGACGGAAAGGATTGCCTCCGTCTTAATTCCTGAGACTATGTCGAACTCGGCCGAAAGTTCAGCTTCCTCTTTTGTGATTTTCTGCTGGCGGATGTGGAAGTTGTCGATGCGCAGATCGTCCCATGCGATCAGCTTTACCGGCTGCCAGATTCCTTCAGTGACGTATCTGGGCCCCCAATCCCAGCCGTAGTTGTAGGGCGCTTTGCGGGTGTAGGGATCGGTGGCGATTCCATCTTCGCTGACGAGTTGCACTTGGTTGACCGTGGGCAAGACGTAGGGCTCGGCCTTCACCTTGGGAAGCATCAGCGTGATGGGAGAGTGGAAGACGATGCGAAGAATGTTTTTCCCAGCGTGGAGACGGTCCTTTACCGGCTGACGCCAGGAGCGGAACATGTTGTCGGCCTGCAGCAGTTGGCCGTCGTTCAGATAGACATCAGCGAAAGTGTCCAGACCGCCGAAGAGCAAGTCCACATGGCCGCGGGCGAGAGTTGCGGCATCGACATCGAACTCGGTTTGGTACTCCCAGTCGGTGAGGCCAATCCACTGCAGCGATTTTTCGTTGTCGCGATAGAAGGGGTCAGGGATCAGCTTATTGCGCAGGAGATCCATTTGCACGAGGCCGGGAACCTCGGCGTCATGCCATTGCTCAACCCCGGAGTGGCCGCTGTCGTTCAGGGCGCGAAAGCGCCAACCGGAATGAATGAGGACTGTTCGGGGCGGCAAAGCGAGAGCGGGGAGGGTGGCGAAACCGAAAACCACGGCCAGAATGATGCGGGGGTTGCGGCGTTGTGAAGCGGCCATGATAGCTCCAGGGAACGCTCCTGTGGCGGTCTTTCGGGGGTCGTTCGCCCGAATGGCGGCGTCGGTAGCGTATATTGAACCGAATGATTCCGGGCCGGATTATACTCGCACAACGCCCTTCCCATGCGCTAAAAAATAACCTACAATATCGATTTTGCAGTGATACTGCGGCGGATTCGTCGAACCCATCCGTCACCCTGACGCCGGAGGCTCCATGAAGTTCCGCCTTGCGAAGTTTGCGGTCGTTGTGCTGGTGGTTGGCTGTGCAGTTCCATCCCTGTGGGCGGGCGACACGATTCCGAAAATTGCGTGGAAGCGGGGCATCGGCGAACCCCTGCCCAACGCCGGCACTCGCAAGCCCGCGCTCACCGACCTGATTGACGACGGTTACTGGCAAGGCGCGCCGGTCGGCGGTTTTGGCTCGGGTACTTTCTCGCGCACCTACCGCGGAGATTTTTCGCGCTGGCACCTGAAGGCTGGGGTTCACAAATACGAAACGGTGTATGCGAACCAGTTCGCCATTTACGAGAAATCCGAGGGAGCAGCAGAAGGCGTCGCGCAAGTTCTGCTGGCGGACCATCCCAAAGATAAAACCCTCCACTCCTGGAAGTGGGATTATCCGGTGGGCGCGGGGACTTATTACGCGCTCTATCCGAAGTCGTGGTACGACTACGGCTGGGACAAATTGCCGGCGCACGTGATGCTGGAGCAGTTCTCCCCAATTCTTCCGGGAAATTACCGCGAGTCGAGCTATCCGGTTGCGGTGTATCGCTGGCACGCGGAAAATACGACCGACAAACCTGTGACCGTTTCGGTGCTGCTGTCTTGGGCAAACATGCTGGGCTGGTTTCGCGACCCGTCAGGTAACTTTGACGCGAAGGGGATGAGTTCTGGCAACTACAACAGCGTGGTATCTACGCCGCTGGGAAGTGCGGGCACCATGAAATCGGTGGTGTTCGACCGCATTCGCCCGGGTGAGGCGCAGGACGACTGGGACGGGCAGTTCGCGATTTCGTCGCTGGAATCACCGGGCGTTGAAATTACTTATCAAAACACGTTCATTCCCAACGCATACGACGGGGACAAGGTCTGGGCTCCTTTCTCGAAAGATGGGCGGCTGGCCAACAACGACTTCCAGTGGATTAGCAGCGGAGAGACGCTGGGGGGCGCGATCGCGGTCCGGTTCACGCTCCAGCCCGGCGAAAAACGCGTCGTGCCCATGGTCATTTCGTGGGACCTGCCGGTGATGGAGTTCGGCACCGGCCGCAAATGGTACCGGCACTACACCGATTTTTTCGGGACGTCGGGAAAGAACGCGCTCAAGGTGGCCGCGGAGGGGTTGATTCACGCGGCGGAGTGGAGCGACGCTATCGATGCCTGGCAGGCACCTTACATCAACGACACCAGTAAGCCGGAATGGTATCGGGCCGAGCTTTTCAACGAACTCTACACACTGACGGACGGGGGATCGCTATGGGGACGCCCGGTGGGGGCCGATCCCAAGTCTGCGCCACTCTTCTCATTTCTGGAGTGCTACGACTATCCCTACTACTCGACACTGGACGTGCGCTTTTACGGATCGATGCCGCTGCTCAAGTTCTGGCCTGACCTGGATAAGCAGGAGATGCGGACCTTCGCCGAAACCGTGCCGCGCAGTGAGCCGGAAAAGCTGATCTGGAATTGGAAAACCGAGCAGGATCTTAAAGCGGCGTTTCGTACCCGCAAGAGCAGAGGAGCGGTTCCCCACGACCTGGGCGCGCCGGAAGAGGATCCATTTTTCAAAGTCAACCAGTTCAGCTGGCAGAATACCAACGACTGGAAGGATCTGAATCCCAAGTTTGTGTTGATGATCTATCGCGACTACGTTTTCACCGGGCGCACCGACACCGGATTTCTCCGCGATACTTGGCCTTCGGTACAACTGGCGATCGACTATCTCCGCAAGTACGACCGAGACGGCGATGGCATCCCGGAAAACGACGGCTTTCCCGACCAGACCTATGACGTCTGGGTGGTACGCGGGGAAAGCGCCTACTCCGGCGGACTCTGGCTGGCCGCCTTGCGCGCGGCCGAAGAGATTGCCAAGGCCTTGCACGATGAACCGGCGCAGGCGAAATATCATGATCTGTTTGCGCGCAGCCAGGCCAGTTACATCAAGAAGCTTTGGACTGGAGAATATTTCCGTTACGACACCGGGAGCGAATATCGCGACGACATCCAGGCCGATCAACTGGCGGGACAGTGGTACGCGCACATGACTGGGCTGGGAGAAATCGTTCCACTGGAGATGCAACGCAAGGCGCTGAAGAAGATATTCGACTTCAACGTGATGAAATTCGGGAATGGTGAAATGGGCGCCGTCAATGGCATGGCGACCGACGGCTCGATCATCAAGACCAATGAGCAGGTGCAGGAAGTCTGGACCGGGACTACTTTCAGCGTCGCGGCCTTGATGCTGGCTGACGGAATGAAGGACGAGGGCTATCACACGGCTTGGGGCGTGTACCACGTCATCTACGAGACCAAGGGGTATTGGTTCCGGTCGCCGGAGGCGTGGGAGGTGGATGGGAATTTCCGCGCTTCGATGTACATGCGGGCGGCAGCGATCTGGGCGATGGAGATGACGGAACCGCCGGCGGACGTCTCGCGTGCGGCAATGTCACCGCCTAAGTAGATTCGGCGTCACGAATGGGCTTCCTGCGTGGAGAGGAGCGCATTCAGAAGCAGCATGAGGAGGCAGCCTGACAGGGGAACCAGTAATCCATATTTCAGGCTGCCCTGCCGGGTGGAGATGTAGCCGACCAGCCAGGGAAGGGTTGCGCCACCCGCACCCGCCAGGGCGAACATCAAGCCGGCGATGCGGGGGGCCATCGCGCCGAATTTGCGCGAGAGGGTGGCGATGGCGATAGGGAAAACGGCGGCGAGGCCCAGCCCAGCCAGGCCGACGCCGATCGCGACCAGCGAAAGATTTCGGGCTGCTAACAGTGCGACAACCCCCGCTGCGCTTAGCGCCAGGCCGAATTCCGCCAACATTAATTCCCTTACGGTTCTTAACAGCGCGGGCGCGGTGGCTCGTCCTAAGAGCAACGCGGCCCAGAAGAACGATGGCATTAGGGCCCAGGAAGTGCCGGATCCGGCCGCCATTCTGTGAGCGTAAGTTGCGGCCCAACCAGCCAACCCTGCTTCGCAGCCTACATATAAGAAGAAGAGCGCGCCGAGGATCGGAACCCAGCGACTCCACCAGAGGTGGGAGTTCCTGAGCAGAGGTTCATCGGACGCGGGGCCTGGAGCAGGGAGTGGGACTTTCGCCACGCCTGCGGCCAGCAGAACCAGCAATGCGGCGACCCCATACAGGAGAGAAGAGGTGCGATGCATGCGGAGCAGCGCGACTACGAAGAACGGGCAGGTTGCGGCTCCGACTCCCCATGAAAAATTGACCAGGTTCAAAGCCGCTGCACGCTTCTCCGGATTCAGTTCGGAGACCAGGAGGTTCGTGGTGGGGATGACGAGGCCGAATCCGACTCCCCAGCAGAGGGTCGATTTCACACCCAGCATCCAGTTGGCGCCGAGGAGTGTTGCCGCGCCGAGGGCCATCAGTCCCAGGCCGAGTAGCAGGGAGAGTCGGTAGCTGCGGCGCGACATGAGGAAGCTCGACCCCAGCACGCCGAACATCGAGCCGCCGAACTGAGCGCTGAACAGATAGCCGGCGTGGTCGTCGTCGAGCGCCCAGCGCGCCGAGAGCACGGGCAGCAGTGGGCCCAATATTGTGCAGATCACACCGGTGAGGACGAATCCGGCATGCAGCAGCGCCAGCAGCGGCACATTGCCGGCTTGCACTTGCGGCTTGTCAACTGCCTGGGAATTCATTGGTGGTAATCATACTGACGGCGTACATTCTCTGCATGGGACGCCAAGTTTCCCACTTGCTCGGGGCGGCCGGAATGCTGCTGACCATGTTGTTGTGGCTGAGTCTGCTCAGCCCGAGCCGGGCGGACCGTTTCGCAAACAGCCTGGCGGGGTCACAGCACGAATACAAAATCGTCCTGGGCGCGGCGATGTTGGCAACGGTGCTGGCATTTGTGGCCGCGGTTCGCGGGTCGAAGTGGTGGTATGCCGGAGTGGCTTTGGCGTCGGGGACTTTGGCATTTTTCACTTATATTCTCTCGCGCTAATGGATAGGCGCTACAACGGATCACTCGCACTCGGGGCAGAATAACGCGATGACTACGCCGCCATCTTCGCCAATCCCGGATTTTCTCTACGGCACTGCCTGGAAAGAAGAACGCACGCCTGCTCTGGTGGAACTGGCGCTGCGCGCGGGATTTCGCGGCATCGACACGGCTAACCAGCGGCGGCATTACTTCGAGGCGGGAGTGGGTGAGGGATTGGCGGCCGCTTATCGCGCGGGAGTGGTGACACGCGCGGATCTTTTTCTGCAGACGAAGTTCACTTACCGGCCGGGGCAGGACCACCGGCTACCCTACGATCCTGAGGCCAGTCTTTCGGTGCAGGTGGCGCAATCGCTGGCCGGTTCGCTGGAACATCTTGGGACGGACCATGTCGATAGCTTCGTGCTGCACGGGCCCGCCTCTGGTTATGGCTGGAGCGAAATGGATACTGAGGTTTGGGAGGCGATGAGGAAGGAGCGCGATGCTGGGCACACGCGGCTGCTCGGGGTGAGCAATGTTTCGCTGCAGCATCTGGAGCAGATGGCGGCGGTTCACGCGGAAATGCCGGCGTTCGTGCAAAACCGGTGCTATGCGCGCCTGGGGTGGGACCGCGAGGTGAGGCGGTTCTGCAGCGAGCGCAAGATCATCTATCAGGGATTCTCGCTGCTCACCGCGAATGTGGAGGTAGTGCGCCATCCTTTGGTTGGCGGACTGGCAGCGCGGGTTGGCACTACTCCGGCGCAGGTGGTGTTTGCTTTCGCGCAAGCTGCGGGAATGCTGCCGTTGACCGGTACTTCGAGTGCGGAACACATGAAGCAGGATTTGGCCAGTTCGAGGCTGACACTTTCGGCGGCGGCGGTGCGGGCTATAGAGGATTTGGCAGGGTGAGTGGGACTAACACCCGAGGTTAAGCGCCCTCCGCAAACTCGAATTCAGCGGTAGGCAATGATGATGGTTGCAGCCCAGAGTCTGAGTGAGAACCTGTCTTTCGGCCCTCCGGGGCTTGTTCCATTCCTACTTCCTACCCACGGCTTGCGCTGTGGGCTGCATTCTGCCGCCGCTTCGCGGCTAACCATCCGTTGCACTCGAAGGCGTCGAAATGACGCTATAATAGCGCGACCTCATGGCGCTGACCTCTGGCACGAAACTTGGCCCCTATGAAATCCAGTCACCGCCGGGCGCGGGGGGCATGGGAGAAGTTTACCGCGCGCTCGACACCCGCCTGGATCGCACGGTAGCAATCAAAGTTCTCGCCTCGCACCTTTCTTCTTCTCCGGAGCTGAAGCAGCGCATGGAGCGCGAGGCGAGGTCGATTTCTGCGCTGAACCATCCCCACATCTGCCAGCTTTATGACATCGGGTCGCAGGGTGGCACCGACTATTTGGTGATGGAGTTTCTGGAGGGGGAAACGCTGGCGGAGAGGCTGAAGAAAGGCGCGGTGCCGCTGGGCGAAGTCTACAAGATCGCGATTGACGTGGCCGAGGCGCTGGCGATCGCGCATCGCAGCGGGATTGTGCACCGCGACTTGAAGCCGGGGAACATCATGCTGACGGCGGGCGGCGCGAAGCTGATGGACTTTGGGCTGGCGAAACCACTGGGCGTGCCCAGCGCGGCGGCGGGCTCGGGCACGGCGGCGCCTTCGTTCACTGCGGCGGCTACGATGAGCGGGCCGAGTCCGCTGACTCCACTGACCACGGCAGGGAGCATCATTGGGACCATTCAGTACATGTCTCCGGAGCAGATTGAAGGGAAAGAAGCGGATGCGCGCTCCGACATTTTTGCGTTCGGAGCTGTGCTGTATGAGATGGTCGCGGGAAAGCGCCCATTCTCTGGCAAGAGTCAAATCTCGCTGGCGTCTTCGATCTTGGAGAGTGATCCGGCGCCGATCAGCACGGTCAAGCCACAAACACCGCCCGCCTTCGAACATGTCGTGACAACGTGCCTGCAGAAGAATCCGGAAGAGCGCTACCAGTCAGCTCAGGACATCAAGGTGGAACTGCAATGGATTGCGGCGGACCGGTCGTCGCCAGCCACCCCTGAGCTACCGGCATCGCCCTCGCCTAGGCGCGAGCGTCTGGGTTGGGGCGCGGCTATAGTAGCTGCGATTATTCTGGGCGCGGCCGCCGGGATCTTCCTTTACCCTCCCGCACAACCCGCTTCCACGATCCGCACCGTCATCAATCCTCCCGAGAAAACCACGCTCAATCTCACTGGCGATTCCGCCGGACCACCGGTGCTGTCTCCAGACGGCGCATCGCTCGCGTTTGCGGCCACGAGTTCGGACGGCAAGACCGCGCTCTGGGTTCGCCCCATGAACCTGGGGGAGGCACATGCGCTGCCCGGCACTGAGGGTGCGATTTTTCCGTTCTGGTCGCCGGACAGCCGTTCCCTTGGATTCTTTGCGGAGGGCAAGGTAAAAACGATCGATCTCAATGGCGGCACCGCGCTGGTAGTGTGTGACTCACAACTCGGGCGTGGGGGCGCATGGGGACCGGGCGGAGTGATCCTGTTCTCTCGAGGCCCGACCGCTCCCCTGATGCGGGTCAATGCCATCGGCGGAACTCCGGTTGCAGTCACGACGCTCGACGCGGATCACACCTCGCATCGCTGGCCGTTTTTCCTTCCCGACGGCAGGCATTTCCTTTATCTCGCGCTGAACCACGATCCTTCCAAGTCGGCGAACAATGCGGTCTATTACGCCTCGCTGGATGGAAAGGAAAATCGTGAGTTGTTCCGCTCGCAGACGAACGCCGTCTACGCCAGGGGTTTTCTCCTGTTCGGGCGCAGCGACCAATTGATGGCGCAACCTTTCGACCCCTCCTCGGGGAAGCTGAGTGGGGAGCCGCAGAACGTGGCCAAGGGTCTAATGAACGACATCAGCACCTGGCACATGGATGCGTCGGCATCCGACGACGGACTGCTGGTTTTCGGCAGTGGCGCCTCGGGCGATTTACAGCTAGTCTGGATGGATCGCAACGGGAAACAGATCAGCGTCATCATCGACAAGCTGCCCGACTTGCAAGCCGCGGTCCTTTCCCCGCAGGGTGACCGCGTCGCCTTGCAACTGAACGCAGGTGAAACCGATATCTGGGCGCTCGATCTGGCGCGTGGGGTCCGCACCAGGCTGACTTTTGGGCCGGTGGGGAACGTGAACCCAGTCTGGTCGCCCGATGGCAAGTGGATCGCCTACGCCTCGGTTCGCAACGGTCACGACAACCTCTACCGCAAGCCCTCCGACGGTAGTGGCGCAGAGGAACTTCTGTTCACCGATGAGTTGCAGATCGTGCCAACGGATTGGTCGCGCGACGGCAGACTCCTGCTATATTCGCGGCCCCTCTCGGGGGTGGGTCCCATTCACCAAATCTATTCATTGCCGCTGGAAGGAGACCGCAAGCCTTCGCTGGTACTGGAGCGGGGCGGAGGTGCAACCCTTTCCCCGGACGGCCGTTGGCTCGCCTACCAGTCGGGCGAATCGGGCTCGGTGCAAGTGTATGTGGTGGCCTTTGGCGGCGGGCAGGGCAAGTGGCAGGTTTCGGCCAATGGAGCACAGCAGCCGCACTGGAGCAAGGACGGCAAGGAACTCTACTATCTGGACTCGGCTTTCAATATATTCGCGGTGCCGGTCAGCGCTGCCGGTGGCGCTCTGCAATTCGGCGCTCCCCAGACGCTGGCCACCAATTGGTCCGCGCCCCAGGCATTTTACGACGTTTCTCCCGACGGCAAGAGACTCCTTCTCGTCCAAGTCTCGCAGAAGGTAAGCCAATCCGTCGCCGTGGTTACGAATTTTACGGCAGGGCTAAAGAAGTAATCCAGTGCTCAGCTATTTTGGATGATCGAGCAAGGCCAGGGCCTGGTCGGTGGTGATGAATCTTGCACCGAGGGCTTGCAGTTCAGCGACCGTGCGTTCGCCATCCTCGGCTTTCAACGTTTCAATCGCATCTTGGACTACGGAGACGCGGCGGCCGCGCTCGAGCAATCCCTTGGCGGCGAAGCGGACGCAGTATTCCGTCACCACGCCGAAGACGACGAACTCGGCGTCATCCCCCAGACGCTTCACGAGTTCCGCGGCGTGCCGGCTTTCAAAAATGTCGAGCGTCTGTTTTTCCAGGAGAACCTGCTGGTAGGGCGAAAGATCGCGCGGGAGGACCGCTGTGGGCTCGTTCGGGACGGTGACCACTTTGTCTGTCAGGGCCTCGGGAACATAGGCTGAGCCGGACGTGCCTTTGACGCAGTGCGGCGGAAACGTCTTGAACTCGGGATCGTCCTTCGTGTGGTAACAACCATGTGAAACCAGGAACACGCGGCCCTGGCGGGCAGCGTTGGTGAGGCGGCGAATGTTGGGGAGCAGCCGCTCGGCGCCGGGGACGTAGAGCTTGCCGCCGGGCAGCATGAAGTCTGCTTGGGTATCGACTTCCCAGAAAACAACGTTGCGAGATAACATTGCGGTTCCGCCTGACCGGATCGTAGAGCAAGCTTATAACATTGTTTGCAGAGCGTGGGATTTCGTCAAAAGTGCGCTTTTTGAAAGGTACCTGAATGGCCCGACTTTTGATCCGCAATATCGGTCTGGTGTTGAGCGGCGATCTGAAGAATCCGATTCTGGATGCCGATGCGGTACTCGCCGTGGATGGAAAAATTGCCGCCGTGGGCAAAGAGAAAGATATTGATGCGGAAGGCGCTCCGGTTGTCATCGACGCCAAGGGCACGACGCTGGCACCGGGATTGATCGACAGCCACGTGCATCCGGTGGCCGGCGACTGGACGCCGCGGCAGAACCAGATCGGCTGGATCGACAGCTGCCTGCATGGCGGAGTCACGACCATGATTTCCGCTGGCGAAGTGCATACGCCCGGACGTCCGAAAGATGTAGTGGGGGTGAAAGCCATGGCGATCTTTGCCCAGCGGGCATTTTCAGCGTTTCGCCCCGGGGGTGTGCGAATCCATGCGGGCGCTCCCGTGATCGAGCATGGAATGGTGGAGGAAGATTTCAAAGACCTGGCCACTGCCGGCGTCACCATGCTGGGCGAGGTCGGTCTGGGCAGCGTGAAGGATGGAGCGACGGCGCGGCAGATGGTGGCGTGGGCCCGGAAGTATGGGATTCAGAGCACGATCCACACCGGCGGGCCGTCGATTCCGGGATCGAGCTTGATCGATAAAGACATCGTGCTCGCGGCTGACGCCGATGTGATCGGCCACATCAATGGCGGCCACACGGCGCTACCCGACGACCAGATCGTCGCGCTGTGCGAGCAATCGCCGCGCGCGCTCGAGCTCGTTCACAACGGCAATGAGAAAGCCGCGCTGCTTACTCTGCGGACGGCGACAGAGCTGAAGAAACTCGACCGCGTGATTCTGGGGACGGATTCGCCCGCCGGTTCGGGAGTGCAGCCACTGGGAATCTTGCGCATGATCTCGATGCTGTCGTCGTTCGGGGATGTTCCGGCGGAGGTCGCCGTTTGCTTCGCTACGGGCAACACGGCGAGAATTCGGGATCTTGATTGTGGATTGATCGAGCCCGGCCGCGCCGCGACCTTTGTGATGATCGACAAAGCGCAGCACTCGCCGGGAAGGACCGTGCTGGAGAGCATGCAGCGCGGAGATTTGCCGGGGATTGGGATGGTGATTATTGACGGGGTGGTGAGCGCACAGCGCAGCCGCAACACGCCGCCGGCCACGATGGTGCCAGAGATCATAAGGCAGTGAGGTCTGGTTGCGGAAGGCCAAACTTTCTTAACCACGGCGGACGGAAAAACGTCTTCCGGCAACCACTTCTTTCTGCTACTACTTTCTGCTACTACAAGTGGGACAAGCGGCGCTACAATTCCAACACTCCGGTACGGCTCGTTGGAATTGAAGTCAGCTACGCTCTGAAAACGAGGAGGTCCGCCGTGGCGTTACACATCCGCTGTTCACTCATCCTGGCCACTGCGTTCTATCTGTCAGCGGCTCAGTACGTTCCTCAATCCGTCGCAGCCAATCCGGCGTTGCAGATGCGCCAGCCCACCAAGTCGGGCAATGTGCCGCACATCAACGAGGAGGAACAGCCCATCGCGCCGCCGAAGGTGACGCTCGATCCAGCTCAGTTGCATCGCGAAGGGCAGGAACTCCTGGACCTTGCGCAATCATTGCAGACTGATATTGAATCCCTGAACCACGGCCTGCACCCCAAAGATGTGATCGACAAGCTGAAGCGCATCCAGAAGCTGGCCAAGCATTTGAAGGGGGAGATTGAACCGTAAGAGTCGCGGTGGCAACGGCTAGCGCAGGCCGTCCTCACCCTTGATTTGATCCTTGGTCAGTCCTCCGACACGCGCCAGCGGCCGGCCACTGTCTGTAACCGCGACCGCGACAATGATCTCGTTGGCTCGGGGAGCGTCATTGATTCGCACCTCCATGCCATCGAAGTGGCTGCGGACGAAGGCAGCATCTTTGTGGCCCAGCGGCACATCGAGGACGACGCCCATGCCGCCGCGCTTCTTGGAAGATGGAATGAGAGCGGCGCCTTTGCCTAGCACTTTTCTCAATGGCGCACCAAGTTTAGGATGGAGGATCGCCGCGGCATGCTCGATCTCACCGTTTTCGCCGACAGCGGCAGCCTTGCCGTAACTTTCGACACTGGTCGCTGGTATGCCCAGAGCTGCGACCGCGCGCAGCGTGAGCAGTTCGCCGAGTTCCTCGCCAATCGTCATCAGCTCAGACAAATCTTCGATGTACCTCCCGGCGCAGGGATTTTGGATGACGGCGACTGCGGCCGCGCGGCGAGTCGGGGGATCGACGGTGCGGCCCATCTCGGTTTTTGTCTCCTCGACGAAGGTTGCAAGTTTGCGAATGTGGGTTTTCATCGCAGACCGTCCTCTCCTTTAATTTCCGAGGCCTTGAGGCCGCCGACGCGGGCGTGAATGCGGGGGCCGGTGGTCATCACCAGGGCCAGCAGAATCTCATCGGCGCGCGGAGCGTCGGCCAGGCCGACCTCCATGGAATCGAAGTGACTACGCACGTACGAAGCATTGATGTGCGTGATGGGAATATCGAGGCGGGTGCCGGGGCCACCAACTTTTTTCGTGGAAGCGACGATCGCCTTCGCGCCGCCAAGAACCTCGCGCATGCCATAGCCACCGGGTGCGTGCCATAAGGCGCCATGCTCAAGTTCACCGGCCGCGCCGACGATGGCACCCTTGCCGTAGCCTTCGATGACTTTGGGATCTCCGCCGAGGGCGGCGACGAGGGAGCGCGCCATTTCGAGGCCCAGGGGCTTGAGGTCGTCCATGAAGGCGGCAATTTCAGGAACGTACTTGCCCGCGAAAGGATTGTGGATGACGGCCAATGCGGCGGCTCGGCGCAGCGGGATGGACGAGATAGGGCCGCCCTCGTGGAAGATTTCTTCGACCGCCGTGAACTTTTTTCGAACCTTCACTTCAGGCATGAATGAACTCCTAAGACCTGTGTTCTCGGCGGCGATTCTCCGGCTCGCCGCGTTTCGACATACTATCGTCAAAAGCCATAATCGCGGAGCTCACGGAGAACTGCCGCGGAGGGCGCTGAGGCTGGTCCTGCGACCGCGTCTGAGCATCAATGAGTCTGGTCTCGCCGCGCAGGCGCAGCGCGGCAGAGCGGATCAGTCGTTCACAGAGCAGAGACTCGGCGAGGGCAGCGCCGGCATCGAGCGCGGCGGCAATCTCGTGCGGAGAAAGTTCGCCGACCTCCTGAGTGACGAGCCGATTGCCAAGATCGTTGTCCGGAGCCAGATCGCGTGCGGGCACGCGGGTGACGCTGGGGTGACCCGGCAGGTCAACCGCGTTCGCGATAATGGTTGCGGCGGCGTCCGCTGTGGCGGCACGATCGGCGAGAACCGTGACGGCGTCGGCGATGCCAAGGGAAAAACTGCGGCCGCGCCAGCCGCTGGTCGCGATGCCACGGACGGGTTGCGTGGACTGGAGTTCGACCTTGCCGAAAAGCGAAGGACGATCGGGACGTTCGACCATGCCCACGACGAAACGCTCACCCGGGGCGAGATGCAGCGCGATGTCGCCGCCGTTGTTGACGTAGGCACGGGAGAGATTTGCGGCAGATGTCATGCAGACCATGATTTCTTCGGCGACGGCGCCTGCCACGGCCGCCATCGGCGTGATGAAGGCTCGCTCGCTGTAGGGCAGGATGGCCGCCAACATGCGGTTTGCGATCACGCCCGTGGGGAGCGGGCCGCCGATTCGTGCCGGCTGCCGGAGAAGGAGAAGTTCTCCGCACAGTTCATCGAGAACTACGACGAAGCGTTTCGCCGCCGCGCGATAGGCGGTGTTGATTTCACTGGTGGCTCCGAAGGCCTCGATGATCAAGTCGATGGGCCCATCGTGAAGATGCAGGCGGCGGCCGTCGGGCAAGAGATTGATCTGGGCCCGGTCTCTCATCGATCGGACCTCGGACCGGAGTTGGAAGGCTTCGTACCGGAGAGCGGCCACGGATTTTCCGGCTTGGCTGAGAGATGGCGGCGGCTTTCGTCCTGCAGGATGGAATCGAGCGGGCGAACGTGATCCATGTATCCGCCGAGCGCGGCATAGTCGGCGAGCTTCAGGGTGAACTCAATGGGAGCAACGAGGGCGGGCGTGGGCACATATCCGAATGCGTGCTCGGGCATGCGGCCGACGTCAACCATGAAGGTGATGCCGCCGCCTGGCCAGACATAGACCGGCGCGCCGCCGCAAGTGACGCGGGTCAGCGCGTCTCGCACGGAATGCGTGAGCCTCACGGGATTTTCCGTGACGCCGGCGCGCAGCGAGCCTCCCGCGCCGCCCATGAACAGAACGGTCGAGAGGGCAGGCTCGCAATTTTCTTTGATGCGGGCGACCGATTCGGAGAGCGATGCCGGCAATTCTTTTTCCACGGGCCGCAAGGCTTCATCCAGTTCGTAATACGCGTGGTGCTCACCCGTAGTGCTTACCATGAGCAATCGGAGTTTAGGCCAGGCGATTTTGGGATCGAACTCCTGCAGAATCGAGAGAGGGTCTTCGATGTTGGTTCCGCCCCAGGCCGTGCCGGGTTCGGCCACGCGGAAGTAGCGGCCGGGAGTGGAGCGGCGGCCTTTCATCTCGATTCCAGTCTCGGGGATGCCGAGCAGTTTTCCTGCCTGATGTTCGGAGAGCACGCCGGTGATGTGGTCGTCGACCACGACTACCTCGTCAACCTTGCCGTGCCATTGCTTGGCGAACATGCCGATGGTGGCCGAGCCGCAGCCGACGCGCATGCGTTCTTCTCTTACGCCATCGACCACGGGCGGCTTGCCCGCTTCAACGATGACGGTGGCGCCTTGGTCGATGGTGAGTTCGACCGGCTTGCGGTCGCACAAGCTGAGAAGCGTCTCGCAGGTCACCGTGCCTTCGCGGCGGCTGCCTCCGGTGAGATGGCGAACGCCGCCAAGCGAGAGCATTTGCGAGCCGTATTCGCTGGTGGTGACGTGTCCGACGGGTTCGCCTTGTGCGCGGACGGTACTGGTTTCCGCGCCTAGATATCGATCGGTATCGATCTTCAACTTGACCCCGCAGTAGCTGAAGATGCCTTCGGTGACCACTGTGACCATGTCCACGCCCTGCACGGCGGAGGAAATGATGAAGGGAGCGGGCTTGTAGTCGGGATAGGTGGTGCCAGCGCCGATGGCGGTGACGAAGGTGTCCGGGCCGCTGACGATGTTGCCATCCCAGTCGCGATTGCGATCGAGGAATGGGACTACGGAATCGCCGCGCGACAAGGCGCGGTTGAGAACGACGTGCGGATCTATTCTTATCAGCTGCCCGTTGTCGTTGGCGTAGCGGTCGCACGCGCCGGTTCTTCCCGGCTTGATGTAACAGAGGACGGGGCAGGCATCGCAACGGATGGCGTCGTCGTCAGGCATGAGCGGCTCCGTCTTTGTTTTTGTCGCCGCATGATTTGGCCAGAATGGCGTCGCGGATGCGATCGGGCGTGGCGGGAATGCGGCGCAGGCGCACGCCGGTGGCGTGATGAATGGCATTCAGGATTGCGGGCGCGGTCGGAATCACAGCCTGCTCGCCAATGCCCTTGGCGCCGAACGGGCCGATGGGCGAGGGATCTTCGATCAGGATCGATTCGACCGGAGGAATGTCTCCGGCGGTGGGAATCAGATAGTCGTGCAGATTCTCGCCTTTGCCGGGGAAGAATTCTTCCATCAGAGCCATGCCGAGTCCCTGGGCGACGCCTCCTTCGATTTGCCCTTCAATCAAAGTCGGATTGATGGCGCGGCCTACATCGTGAGCAGCGATGATTTTCAGAACACGCACGGTGCCGAGTTCCATATCCACAGCGACTTCGGCCAGGTGAGCGCCGAATCCGTAGACGGCGTAGGGAACTCCCTGACCGTTTTCGTCGAGCGGGCCGGTGGGTGGATCGAAGGTCTGCTCGGCAGTAAGGACATAACCGTGCTTATCGAGGGGCAGATCCTGTAAAGACAGAGTGCGCCGCTTCTCACCGTCGTGGATTGTCAGCGTGTGCGAGCCAAAGTCGATGACGGCATCATTGTCTTTGTCTTTGCAGCTGGGGCATGATCCGGCAAGTTGAAGAATCGCACGGCGAAGTGCTTGTCCCGCCATGTGCGCGGCTTTGCCGGTGACCAGCGTCTGGCGGGAGGCGGAGGTTTTGCCGCAATCGGGAGTGATGGAAGTGTCTCCAGAAATTAGATCGAAGCAGTCGATCGGCGCGCGCAAGGCATCGGCGCAAATTTGGGTCACGATGGTATTCGAGCCCTGGCCGATGTCAACCGCTCCCTGATGGAGTGCGATTCTGCCATCGCGCTTCAGACCGATGCGCACCGTGGAGGGATTGGGCAGTGAAGTATTTCCGCATCCATACCACATTCCCGCAACGCCGACGCCGTGGCGGATCGGCCCGGCCGCACTTGCGTTGAATTTCTCAGCTGCGGCGCGCGCCGCTTTCCACCCTGGCCGCAAGGCTTCCAGGCAGGCGCGAATGCCCACGCCTTCGCCCATGACCTGTCCCGTAACGGTGGGGGTGTGATTGTCGAGGGCGTTGAGGATGCGAAACTCCAGCGGATCGATGCCGAGGCGAAGGGCAAGGTCGTCGTAAAGTTGCTCCTGGGCGATGGCCATCTGGGGCACACCAAATCCGCGAAACGCGCCGGCGGGAACAATGTTGGTGTGGATGGCGCGGGTGAGCGCGCGATAGTGCGGGAGGAAATACGGGCCGGAAGCGTGCACTGGAACCCGCGCTGCGACTGTGGGGCCCCAGGAAGAATAAGCGCCGGTATTAAAGTCAGCGGTGAAATCGAGGGCGAGAAGCTTTCCATCCTTGCCAGCACCGGCGCGGCAGCGCATGCGGGCGGGATGACGCTTGGTGGTGGATATGATCGACTCGGTGCGCGAGTAGACCATGCGCACCGGCTGGTGCAGGCGCCACGCAGCGACCGCAAGAAATGGCTGGACGGACAAATCGAGTTTGGTGCCGAAGCCGCCGCCCACCGCCGTCGGAATGATTCGTACCGCATCGGCGGGGATTCCGAGAAGCTTCGCGATGTCGGCGCGATCCATATAGGGAGATTGCGTGCAAGCCTGGATCTCGATGCGGTCGCCGATACGTCTTGCGAAACCCGCCTCCGGTTCGATGCAGGCGTGTTCGACGAAGCCGGTTTCGAAATCGCCATCCACGACGGTGTCGGCCTCGGCCAGCGCTTTTTCTACATCGCCCCGCACCACGCGTCCGCGAACCAACACGTTCTCCGCGCGATGGGAATGGATGAGCGGAGCGCCCGCCGCTAGAGCTTGGTCGATGGTTTTCAACGCAGGCAATTCTTGCCAGCTTACGGGGAAGTCTGCGGGATCGAGGTTTTCAATCGCTTCCGACTTGCCGACAATTGCGGCTATCGCTTCCCCGCGATAGCGGGCCTCGTTGTCCGCGTGCGCAAACACGGGTTGGTCGGCGAAGCGGGGAATCACGCCGTAGCAATCGACGCCGGGAACGTCTTTGGAGGTAAGAACCGCTTCCACTCCGGGATGAGACGCGACGAAGGCTGGCAGATCGCCGAAGCGAAACCTGGCCCGATCAAGCGGGCAGCGGATGATGCGCAGCGCGAGGGAATCTACTGGGATTTCATCGGCGCCGTAAATCTCCGTGCCTTCGACCTTGTGCTTTCCATCCAGGCGAATCAGGCGTTGACCGACGGATGCGCCCGCTGCGGGGTGTGCTGGTTCTCGACACTGCAAATGCCCGTTGCCGCTCGCCGCATCGAGGACCGCGTTGATAATCTTCCGGTATCCGGTGCAGCGGCAGAGCACTCCACCCAGGGCATCCTCTACTTCGGCCTCGGAAGGTGAATTGTTTTTCTCGAGGAGCGCCGTGGCCGAGACTAACATGCCGGGAGTACACGCCCCACATTGTGCCGCGCCGTGACGCAGAAACACCTCTTGCAAGCGAGCTAAAAGTGGAGCCCTCGATTTCAGCCCCTCCACGGTCGTAATCGAACGGTTTTCGACCTGCCCCACCGCAACCAGGCAGGAGCAAACCGGTTCTCCATCCAGCAAGACGGTACAAGCGCCGCAATCGCCGGCGTCGCAACCAACTTTTGTGCCGGTGAGTCCAAGCTGTTCCCGCAAAACTTTCGAAAGTCTTTGAGCCGGAGGCGCAGCTATCGCGACTTTGCGGTCATTGACGATCAGCGTGAGCCGGGACGCGGATTCCGATGCAGGAGCGCGGCTGGCCATTCAGGAGTTCCCCGCGCATGCATCCAGAGCGCGCCTCACCAGGCGCAAGGCGGCATCGCGGCGATAAGCCGCCGTGGCGCGAATGTCGCCGATGGGAGACAAACCCTGCAAGTGCTCCGCGGTGGCAAGCGATCCTAACCCAACCGTTACGGGCGCGCCGGTCAGAACACGTTCCAGTTCCGTGAGCCGCCGGGCTACCACCGAACAAGAGCCGACACTGACACGGGCTTCGCGAACACAGCCGTTCGAATCTTTATCGATCACCACCGCGACCATGGCGATGGAGATTACCAGATAGCGGCGTGCGCCGAGTTTGAGAAAAGCCGAGGGGGCATTCTCCACGGTACGCGGCACGAGTATCTGAGAAAGGATTTCACCCGGTTGCCGCTGGGTTTTGCGATTGCCGGTGATGAAGTCCGCCAGCTTCATGTGACGCATGCCCGCGTACGAAACGAGCTCCACTTCCGCGTCGAGCGTGAGCAGTGGCGGAACGCTATCGGCGGCGGGGGATGCGTTGCAGAGATTTCCGGCGACGGTCCCACGATTCTGGATTTGAATTCCGCCAATCTCGCGAGCTGCCGCTTTCAATCCGTCAAAACAGCGCGGCAGCGGAGCTTTCACAATCTCGCTCCAGGTGGTCAGGCCGCCGATCCGAATATATTTCGGGTCGGGAGCGACGCCTTTTAGTTCCCGCAGAGCCGAGATGTCGACCACCGGCCAAGTGACGGGACTGTCGCCGAGGGAAGGAAAGAAGTCCGTGCCGCCCGCCAGGATTTGGCCTCCGGAGCTGGCGAGCACGTTGACGGCTTCGGTGAGCGTGTTGGGCCTGAAATACAGGGGTACCCCTCACAGATGAATCTCGAACTTCGGCTGGAACGTAATTCTTCTACAAGCGGCGGGGTTTGTACAGCGGCGGGGCAGTGCAATCTAGCTGGGAGATTCGGGTCGATTGTTCACAAGCCGTAAGATTCATTTCGCGGGATCATTGCAGCGAGGCCACCTGCGAGGGCGGCCCTTGGGAAAGATAGGGTAGTGAGGATTCGTCGCGGCTTAGGAAGCTGGTTGCTGCAGGCTCTCGACGAACGATAGCAGACCCGTCGCCAAGGCATTCTTACTGGCTTCAGGCAGTTCGATGAAGCGGAAGGGCTGGAGCCATCCCTGAGTCGCCCACATGGGGAACAACATCTCGGCTTTTTCGCGAACGGTAGTCTGGCCGAGTTGGAAGATAAGCTCGACTTTGAGTTTCTCGTCGAGCGGTTTTTCAATGTGCATCAGGCCGCCGGTAACGGAAAGCTGATGCAGTTTGCCGCGTATTTCGCGACGGTTGGGCAGGCGAATGAGGGTGAGCACTGATCCGCGGAGCTTAACGCGAAACGGGCGATCCTGGCCGCCCGGCGCTCCGGCCGGCGATGGACTCTGCACGCTGAGCGATTCTGGCATCTCCGACATCGTGACTAGAGTATGGCACCTCGCCGAGGCTGGGACGAGGTTACGAAAGAACGAGGTTCAGTGGTCAGAGGCCAGTGATCAGTAGTTGGAGCGGGTTCCTCAACAAGAAATTAGTTCTGGCTGTTGCTTTGCTGACCACTGGGCACTGATCACTATTTTCGGGGAGTGGTTTCGGTATGGCCGCCGAACAGGTTGTAAGGCCAGGCATTCTTACTGGAGGCAGCGGGGTTGGCCGCGCCGGCAGCAGGGGCGGCACTGGAATTAGGGGCGCAATTCCAATCCTCGGGAGGATTAGCGATTCCCCACACATTGCCGTGGTTGTATAGCGAAACACCAATCAGAAAATATTTCCCGTCATTGCCCAGGGGCAGACAATTGGCCACGCGAGCGGAAGCACTTGCGCCACCGGGTAGATCACTGAGCAGTACCGGGGTCTCGATGGGCAGCGCCTGAGACGCGCGGAATCCGCAACCCTGCGGGCTTACGACCAGGGCAACGCACTGGGCCGCGAAAGGATGCCTGCGATCCATGCTGGTCACGGTGACAGGAATCTCCACCCGCAGCCGTGTGCTGCGCCTGGTCGCTTTGGGTGTCAGGATTTCCATAGAGACAGCTAAATCGGCTGGGATTTGTAAGATCCCAACAGCCTAGTTTGACAGAATTGGGGCTGGAGGCGGGGCTAAGAAATGGCTCTCGGAGGTGACGGAAGTAACCATCGGCTGCACCGGTGGTGAGCGCTTGGGGCGCTGCGGCTGGCGCCGGGGGGCGGTGGCTTGCCCTGATAAGATGACTCGAACTCCGTGAACATCATCAGTGAATCCGCCCCAGGTGTGAACCGTGCAGCGGCCAGGAGTGTGATCGCGCCCGAGTGGGAGTTGCTGCTCGCCGCCAACTCCGCTGACGCACAGGAAAATGACGCCGGCCGAATCCGGCGCCTGCTGGAAGGGCCAGTCGAGTGGGCGGCTGTGCTTCGCCTGGCGGATCAGCACGGTACATCGTCACTGCTCCATCAGAGCCTGTCACGATTGAGCGATGCCGTTCCTTCCCCGGTGCTGGCGACGCTGCGGCAGCGTTATGAGACAAACGTTCTTAAGTCACTCTTTCTTGCGCGCGAACTGATTCGCATTCTCGATTGCCTGGATGCGCTTGGCATCGAGGTGGTTCCTTACAAGGGCATCGTCATGTCGGAGGTTTACTACGGCGACATGGCGCTGCGACAGTCTGGGGATATGGATTTGTTCGTGCGCAGGCGCGATGTGGCGCGCATCAAGAGCGCGGTGCGCGAGCTGGGATACACGCCGCGCGTGCCCATCCCAGAAGACGCCGAGGCGGACTACATCGCCTCCGGGTATGAGTGGACGTTCGACAGTCCTGCGGGGAAGAATCTGCTGGAACTGCAGTGGGCGCTGCAGCCGCGCTTCTACGCAGTCGATTTTGACATGAATGGACTATTTGAGCGCGCGGTGAGCGTCGCCGTCGCGGGGCGCTCGGTGAAGACGCCTTCTCCGGAAGATCTGCTGCTGGTGCTTGCGGTGCACGCCGCGAAACATGTGTGGGGACGGGTGATCTGGCTTTGCGATATTGCGCGGATTTTGCAGCGGGGTGATTTGAATTGGGATTGGGTGCAGTCTCAGGCCCGGGAAGTTGGAGTCGAAAGGATCTTACACGTCACGCTGCTGCTGGTGAACCGGTTGCTGAATGCGGTAATTCCGGCGGTTATGGAGAATGTAGTTCTCTCAGATCGCGCTGCTCAGGGTTTTTCTGACGAGATCGCTGTGGCCGTGGCTGAGGGAGTGACGTATGAGGAACAGCAGGTGTCTTACTTCCGACTGATGATGCGGCTTCGCGAGCGCCGAGTGGATCGATTGCGTTTTCTTGCACGTTTGACTCTTACTCCTGGGCCTGGGGAGTGGGAGGCGGTTCGGCTGCCTAAGCTCTTGTTTCCTTTTTATCGGGTGGTGCGACTGGCGCGGCTGGCGGGTAGATTTGCGCGGGGGTGAGAAGTTCGTTCGCTTATCAGGGGCAAAGCCCAGTCATGGTAGCGCTCGTTATCGCAGCGCTGAAAGCGCTGCGCCACCCAAAACCTCTGCGCTACCCAAAATCAAGAACTCCTGGAGTGCCGGGCGCTGCCTGCGCCTCGCTGCGCTCGGCTGGACGGCCGAGGCGGCCGTCCCCACACGAGCATCCACAGATCGAAATCGCAGCCGCCTTAGCGGCTGGCTAGGCCTCCGGCTATTTCGCCGCCGTCGAGGGTGTAGACGTGGCCCGTGGCGTACGCTGCATCATCGGATGCGAGATAGGCAAACAGCGCCGCGATCTCTTCGGGTTGGGCGTGGCGGCGGAGGGGAATCTTCTGGTTTACTTCGTCGAGCATGGCGTCCGTGTATTCGGCGCGCTGCATGGGGGTGAGCACGTATCCGGGGGCGACGGCGCAGACGCGAACTTTGGGCGCGAGTTCGACCGCCATGGTCTTGGTCAGTTCAATGACGCCGGCTTTGGTGGCGTTGTAGTCGGCATAGTAGGGTTGTCCCACTATGCCGTTGGTGGAAGCGGTCTGCAGAATCACTCCACTGCCGCGCTCGACCGAAAAACGTTCCCACATATAGCGCGCTGCGGTCTGCGCCACGTAGAAGACGCCGGTCAGGTTCACGGCAATCACTCTCTCCCACTCTTCGGGGGTGATATCGAGAAACTTGTGACGGATGCTGATGCCGGCGTTGTTGATGAGGACATCGACGCCGTCCATCACGCGGACCGCGTCGGCGAGGGCGGCTTCCACCTGCATGAGGTCGGTGACGTCGGCGATGATGGCCTCGGAGATTCCCGGCAGCCGGTGATGAATGGCGGCGGACGCTTGGGCGTCGCGGTCGAGGATGCAGACGCGGGAGCCTTCTTCCAGAAAGCGGGCGGCGGTTGCGGCGCCGATTCCGCTCGCGCCGCCGGTGATGAGGATGCGTTTGTCTTTCAGGCCTCGCATGAGATTGCCTCGTAGTCTCAATTTAACCACGAAGCGCGTGAGTGAGCACGGGATCCAATCAGGTGTTCGACATGGTCTCGCTGGGCTTGCGGTCTCTTTGACAGAAGACGAGCAGCAATGGGAAGAGAATGCCGACCGCGGTGATCGGCCAGCCGGCGCGGTGCGTCACGATGCCGGTCAGGGTAAAGACTGGCACCGAGATCCAGGCGGTGGCTTGGGCGAGCACGGGCGCGTGCGGGGAACGGACCAGCAAAGTGATGCCGGCCGCGAGCAGCAATCCCCCTGTTAGGATGCCCAACGCTCCGGCGATCAGGGGATAGGTCTCGCTATTCATGATGCCCAGATAGATCATTTCCTGGGCTCCTCCGGCGAGTTCGAGGGTTCCGAAGACCAGGGCAAACAGGGCTAGAGGCATTTGAGCGCGCATCTGAACCTCCTTGAATTATCCGGGAGCATCTGGCTCTCGGCTTGTGTGGGCGGGACGCCCCCACGACAGCCGCCGGGACGGCGGCGCTACTTTCACGATCGCTTCGGACTGCCCGACATCTCCGACAGGCGATGTACTCCGGAGCGGCGTAAGGCGAAGAGGACGACCCAGCCCACCGCGCCTGCTGCGTAAACCCCTAGGAACATCAGCGCCATCGTCGGCAAGAACGTGAGTTGGGTTGGCTGGATGGTCACGACAGGTGGATTGACGTCTGATACAGAGGCACGGATCGCGTCCGCCTTTTGGATGGCGAGCACGACTCCGGCAAGAATTACGGTCATGAGGAATGCGGTGGCCTTCGGAAAACGGAAACCTGGGCGCATGGTGAACCTCCGGGACGAGAGTGGGAATTGCACGTCTTGGCCGAGAATGCGGCGAGCGTGCTCTGCGATGGCTCCGCGAAACAGGCCGGCCATTTCGCTCAGGTAGAACTTTGTTGTGGCGATGCTTCCCTTCTGGTGGGCATCGACGCCGGCGTCACGAAAGACGGCGATCATTTCCTCGGCGAACTGCTCACGATACGGGCTGGGATACAGGCGAAGAAGGCTGGCGTAGAGGGTTAGCATCGTCACGCCTCCTTGCGCGCGGCGCGCAGGCTGGCTACACGCGTGAGTTGCTTCATACGGCTGACTTCCGCCTGCAGTGTGCGGCGGCCAAGCGGGGAGAGGCGATAGGCCTGGCGTCCACGGGTGGTGTCGTTTTCCTCGAAGCGCTCGATCCAACCCTCGTCGAGCAGGCGGCGGAGCGCGCCGTAGAGGGTCCCGGTGCTGAGTACGACGCGGCCAGCGCTTAGTTCCTCAACATCTTTGAGGATGGAATAGCCGTGGCGCGGGTGCTCGGAGAGGCTGAGGAGGATGAGCAGGACGGGCTCGGTTAGGGGCATATATGGCCTTCGACGACATGTCGCATAACGCCATATTGAAGTAAGTGCTTTTCTGTGTCAAGAAGAATATCCAAGATCCTCAGCGATGCGCTGCAGAAGGTGAGCCGTGACGAGAAGTCCTTGTGGGGCTTGTGGTAGCGCCGGCTGGTATGGGGTCCCCTCGGCTTCGCTCGGGGCAGGCTCTTCGACTGCGTGGCTGGTTCGCTTCGCGAACCAGCCACTTCGCTCAGGATGACAACGCTGGGAGATTCCTTAGATCGGTTTGCCGCGGAAGAAGTAGACGAGTTCGATGATCAGGATGATCACCACCATTAATTCCAGGACGAAAGCGCGGCTTTGGTTGAATTCGTCGACCATGAAGCGGTAGAGCTCCTCGGCGGTTTGCAGTTTTTGCTGGACCAGGTCTTTGTAGTCGGGCACACCGACCCGCGAGGCGGCGAGTTTGTAGAGACGTGCGGAAAACATATCGCTGAGGAACTTGATGGCGTTGTCGGCGCGCTCGGTCAGCTCGCTCACGTCGAGCAGAACGGTGTGCAGTTTCGAGGCGGCGCGAGCGGTACGCCAGCGCGACCAGAGGCCTCGGCCTCCGCGGTCGAGGAAGTCGTAGACCTGTTCGAGCTGTTTGGTGAGCAGTTCGTCGTAGTGGCGGAACTCGAGCAGCTGCGAGTTGGCGTACTGCAGCAGCTGGATGGCGGTCTCGGCGCCGGAGGGGCTGTCGTAGATGAAGGCGGCGTTCCATCCGATCACGGCCAGATCGTGGGGATAGTAGGAAATGCGCGATTGCAGAATTTCTTGGCGTTCGCCGTCGGAAAGGGGCTGGGTCTCGCCGCGCACGACCTGGGAGATGTAGTTGCCCTGGGAAGTAAGAAGATCAGCGGCCGAGGGCGAGCCGGCAATCTCGCGCAGGTGGAAGATGAAATAGTCTTCTTTGAGCCACTCGGCTGTATAAGGCTTGACCAGGGCGGGAGCGGCGCGCTCCAGCTTCTGCTTGACGATGCGAGTGGCGAGGCTCTCGAAGTTGGTGTCCCAAACCCAGCGGCTGGAGAGCTGGACCAGTTTGTCCCAGTCGCCGGAGAAGGGCAGCTCGAAGACGACGCTGACCACGCCGTAGTCGAAATACTTGATCTCGCCCTGCAGGCGCTCGCCACTTTCGAGGACGAGAGGTTCGAGGGCTTCTTCGACTGGGGGACGCTGGTAGCGGACGTAGCCGGGAGCAACATGTTTAAAGCTGGTGTCAGCGGTACGTGCGCCGAGGATTTGGCGGAGTTGGTCGAGGCGAATCTCTTCGCACACGTCGAACTGGATCAGAACCAGGACCGAGCCGCACAGGGGGGCGTCTGGCGGTTTGGTGGCCACAAGGGTGGGCAGGGCTTCGGCGGGGACCTTGCCTACGGCCGGGTGCGTGGTCGCCAGGAGGGTGGTGTTTTCGGTTTCCATAGCGTTCAGTTTCTTTCGAGTAGGCGCCGCGCTATGAACTGCGGCCGCAACCGGAAGGCATCGCGGCACTGGGACGCGGGCTCGCGCGCCTATCTATTGTCCCAGAAAACCGGGAGGATGGGCAGGGGACGTATAAGCTAATGATTTGCAAGGGTTTGCGGAACGTGTTGGCCGTAGAAAAAATAGCAGACATCGGTCGAGGTCGATGATAATATGTGTACGTTGAGTACACAACATGGACACCGTCAAAATTGGCATCCGTGAATTCCGCGAGAAACTAGCGGGCTATCTCGAATCCAATCAAACCCTGGCAATCACTCGGCATGGCGAAACACTCGGGTTTTACATTCCAGCGCAGAAGCGCAGCCGTGCGGCGGAGTTGGAGGCCATGCGCGCCGCCGCGAAAGACTTGGATGAGATGATTGCGTCGTGGGGGGCCACGGAAGACGAAGTGATGGAAGAGTACAGGCAGATTCGCCGCTCTGCCCGTGAGAAAAAGCGCAATGCCAAGCAGAGCCCTGGTGGTTGACGCCAATATTCTTGTACGGGCTGTCCTGGGGAAGCGCGTGCGCGACGTGATCGAGACCTATAGCGGGGACGTGTTGTTCTTTGTTCCCGAGTCCGCTTACGCCGAAGCCGAAGAGCACCTGGCGGCCCTTGTGGTCAAGCACGGAGGCGATCCGGAGAAGGCGTTAACTCTCTTACGCTCCTTGGGCCGTTTGATGGAGATAATTGGCCGCGATGTGTACGGCGAGTTCGAAGTTGAAGCAAGAGAACGGCTGTCGCGGCGGGACCCCGAAGATTGGCCCATGCTGGCCTGTGCGCTCGCGCTTCGCTGTCCGATCTGGACAGAAGACACAGATTTTTTCGGTTGCGGCGTAGCCACGTGGACTTCCGACCGGGTGCAGATCTTTCTTCAAGACTTGAAAGAATAGAAAAAGATGAGCACGAAAAGCATATCGAGGGCGATCAGCAACAGTGCGGTCCCCGTTTTCCAAAGCCATTCTCCGCTCTGCTGCATTGCAACTACCTTCGTCTAGACAGTCCCCATAATAGTGCGCCGCCTGCTGCCAGGGCCGCCAGACCCAGGCCGGCGTGCTGCATGGACTGGAATACCTCGGCCTCGCGCTGGCGGGTGCGTGCAGACTCAGGATAGGGCGACGATTCGGGCGCGTTGGGGCCGTCGCCGTTCAGCGCCATTTGCAGGACTTCGGCCAGGTGCAGAGCGTGACGCGGCGAACCTTGAGCGATCTGCTCACGGCAACTGAAGCCGTCGGCGATGATCAGCCAGTCTGCCGGGGCCTGGCGGACGGCGGGCATCAGTTCCAGATCGCCGATAGCGATGGACAGGTCGTACTTGTCGGGTTCGAAGCCGAAGGAGCCGGCCATACCGCAGCAGCCGGGAGCGGGACTTTGGAAGTTGACTCCAAGGCGGCGGAGGACGGCCTCTTCGGCAGTCATCTTCATGATGGACTTGTGGTGGCAGTGGCCGTGGAGGATGGCTTTGCGCTCGAGCCGAGGTAGTTTCACGTGCGGGGCGCGGGTTTCCAGGAATTCGCTCAGCAAGAAAGTCTGGCGGGACAGGGCCTGCGCGCGTTCGTCGTGGGGGAACAGGTTGACGAGTTCGTCGCGGAAGACGGCGACGCAGCTGGGTTCGAGGCCGACGATGGGGATTCCGGCTTCGATCTCGGGGGAGAGTTCATCGAGTATCTGAAGCAGAAGAGACTGGGCGCGGTCGAGCATGCCATGATCGTAGAGCGGGCGGCCGCAGCAGAGATTAGCGCGCGGGACTACTACCCGGAAGCCAGCGGCCTCGAGGACGTCGACGGCTGCCCGGGCGGTGGCAGGCACGAAGTAGTTATTGAACGTGTCGGGCCAGAGGAGAACTGGCGGGGCGTCCCCAGGGGCTAAAGCCCCTCTTTCAATTTTGCCATTCGGCGCGGCTGAAAGCCGCGCCCGTTCAAAGCGATTTCCATTTCGACGGAAGAACCAGGTTTTGAAGCTTTCCGGAGCGAAGGCCGGGATGGCGCGCTGGGCGGGGATTCCGGCTAGGATCTTGGAGAGGTCGCGCAGAAATGGAAGTTGCGTGGTCAGGTTGACTAAGCCAGGGACGTGCGACGCGACCCGCGCCCAGAGGTCGATGTTGCCGAACGCGTAGGCGCTGCGCGGGCGCATGCGGCCTTCGTAGTAATGGGACAAGAACTCCGACTTGTAGGTGGCTACGTCAACGCCGACGGGGCAATCGCTCTTGCATCCCTTGCAAGCGAGGCAGAGGTCGAGCGACTCTTTGACTTCTTCACTGCGCCAGCCGTCGACGATGATCCCATCCTTTCGAGCTTTGTCTTTGCCCTGAGTCATCTCCCAGAGCAGGTGGGCGCGGCCGCGCGTGGAGTGCTGTTCGTCGTGGGTGGCGCGGTAGCTGGGGCACATCAGGCCGCCTTCTTCGCGGCGGCACTTGGCTACGCCAACGCAGCGCAGAGTGGCCTGGGCAAGGCTGCCCTGGTCAGCGACGAATTTGAAATTGGTCTTTGGCTCCCAGGGAGCGTAATCGGCGCCCAGGCGGAGATTCTCGTCCAGCTTGTAGGGCTCGATCAGCTTGCCGGGATTCATCTTCCATGCGGGATCCCACGCCGACTTGAACTCGCGGAAGGCCTGGACCAACTCCGGACCAAACATTCTGGGAAGCAGTTCGCCGCGTGATTGGCCGTCGCCGTGCTCGCCGGAGATCGAGCCGCCGTAGCTGGCCACGAGGTCGGCGGCCGCTTCCATAAATTTGCGGAACTTGGCGATGCCGTCTTTCGATTGCAGATCGAAATTGATGCGGTTGTGAACGCAGCCGTGGCCAAAGTGGCCGTAGAGCGCGCCTTTGTAGCCGAAGGCCGCGAACATCTTGCGGAGATCGCGGAGGTAGCCGCCAAGTTTTTCGGGAGCGACGGCAGCGTCTTCAAAACCTTCCCAGTTCAGCGGTTCGCCGGAGACATGCGCGGTGACGCCGAGGCTCGACTCGCGAACTTCCCACACGCGCTTGGCCTGTTGAGTCTCGGTGTAGAGGCGCATCTGGGGAGGAGTTGTGCCGCGGGCGAGCGCCTGCATCAGGCCGCGGGCCTGAGATTCGGCTTCCCGCGCGGTATCAGCGCCGAACTCCACCATCAGCCAGCCGCCGCCTTCGGGCAGCAGCGCAAGGCCTTCGGAGTTGATGCCCTTCTTGCGTGTATAGCCGACCAGAAGCTCGTCGAAGCCTTCGAGGCCGATGGGCTTGTGCTCCATGACTTCGGGCACGTGGTCGGCGCACTGATAAATGTCGGGATAGGCGATGACCAGCAGCACGCGTTCGGGCGGACTCTGGACCAGGCGGCAGGTGGCTTCGAGAATCGTGACGCAGGTGCCTTCGGAGCCGACGAGGGCGCGCGCCACGTGGAAGCCGTTCTCGGGCAGCAGGTAGTTGAGGTTGTAGCCGGAGACGCGGCGGGGAATGTTGGGAAAACGCTGGCGGACGAAATCGCCGTAAGTGGCGGCGATGCCTTGCAGCTTGGCGTAGATTTCGGCGCGGGGACCACCGGCCGCGCGGATGCGCTCGAGTTCCGCACTCGATGTGACGCCGACCTTCATGCGCACACCGTCGTAGGTGAGGATTTCGAGTTCCTCGATGTTGTCGTCGGTCTTGCCGGCCATGACGGAATGGACGCCGCAGGAGTTGTTGCCGATCATGCCGCCGAGGGTGCAGCGGTCGTGCGTGGCGGGATCGGGGGCGAAGGTGAGATGGTGCTTCTCGGCGGCGGCGCGAAGCGTGTCGAGCACGACTCCGGGCTGTATGCGGGCAATGCGGCGGGCGGGATCGATTTCAAGAATACCCGCCATGTACTTGGAAAAGTCTAGGATGACCGCGACGTTGCAGCATTGCCCGGCAAGGGACGTCCCTCCGCCGCGGCAGAGCAGCGGCGCTCCGAACTGGCGGCAGAGAGCGACCGTCGCGAGGACATCGTCGGCATCCCGGGGGACCACGACGCCGATGGGGACCTGGCGGTAGTTGGAGCCATCGGTCGCATACAGTGCGCGAGAGCCACGGTCGAAGCGGACTTCACCGCGAATCTGAGTGCGCAAAGCTTCGGCCAGGGCCGACGCGTCCACCTGCGCCGATCGTGCGGCCTGGGCGAGTTCCACGAATGGGTTGGGCATACCGCCGGCTTTCTTGTTAGTTCGAGGACGAGGACGACCCGCCAGACTTACTCATGTTCGCGATGACGATCCGGGTCTTGCCGTCCTCCACTTTGACGTTGATGGTGATCATACCCTTCTGGTCGTTGGAGACGATCGAGCACTGATTCGCCTCGGTACTCATCACCATCGCATTGGGAAACTTGGGCTTGTAGAAGCTGCAGACTTGGTCCACGGAATCGGAAGTTTCGAAGTTCAACGCCGCGGTATGGACGGTGCCGAAAGTCGTAGAGGTCGCGCCTTCGTCCAGAACCTTCGCGCCGGGATAGAGATCCACGCCCAGATTACGGGCGGCTTCTTGTGGATCTTTTGTGGTCTGGACCGTGCCGAACGGAGTTTCCACCTTCACATTGTCGCCCTCGTGACGAACACGTGTGCGGTGAGCAAGGTGCCAGGCGAAGAATCCGAGTGAGGCGAGGCCGAGAATCCCCACGACCACGATCACACCGACCACGATCAGAATGGCCTTCAGACCCCCGCCGCCTGAAGCCGGGGGAGGCACGGAGACTGCTGGAGGAACCGGAGGGGCAGAGCCCACAGCGGGAGGTTGTGCGACGGGCGGCAGCGAGGAAGCGAGGATGGCGGCGCCACATTTGCTGCAGAAGCGGGTTCCGGGAACGATGTTGGTACCACAAGCATTGCAGAATGCCATAAATTCACCTCATTAGGAGTGCAATGTTGTTCGGACGGGCGAGTATACCGCAGATTGGTGGCGCCGGCATCCTGCCGGCTGTCGCATGAAGTTGCCGGAAAGGACATCTCGCTTTCAACTGTGGGGGCGGGACGCCCCCACAACAGCCGCCGTGACCCTTCGACTTCGCTCAGGGCAGGCTGGCGGCGCTACAAAGACAATCTAGCTCCACAGCCTCGTCGCGTAATCGGTCATGGTGAGGCCCAGCAGCAGGAGCAGGAAAAATAATGCCGAAATTATGACCAGCTTGATGAGCTTTTCGCCGGCATGCCAAGCGTGCATGAAGAAGAGAGCGACCAGAGTTGCCTTGATGGTGGCGATGGTGAGGGCAATCGCGGCGTTAAAAGGGCGCAGGTCGATGAAGGCGACCTTGTACGTTACATAAGTGCCCACCAGCAGGGCAGCCCAGATCACGAAGTAGGTTTTTAGCGGCGATGATTTTGAGTGTTCGGACATATAACAAGCCTCACGGGTGCCGGTCGATCAGATAAAGCAACGGAAAGAGGTAGATCCAGATGATGTCGACGAAGTGCCAATACAAGCCGCCGATCTCGACCGGGGTGTGCCACTCCGGGGTAAAGCGTCCCTTCCAGGCCATGGTCAACAGCCAAACAAACACACCGATGCCGACAATCATGTGCAACGCGTGCAAGCCCGTCATGACGAAGTACAGAGAAAAGAATAGCTGCGCGTGGCGCGGATTGGCGTACTGGCCGGGATGTCCAGGGATGGGTACTTTATCGAAACTGAAAGAAGCGCCCGGGACGTGGTGCTCTTCGAACTTATCTTTGTACTCGACGGCTTTGATTCCAAGGAAAACAAAACCGAGAAGCATGGTGACCGCGAGCATGCCGATCAGCAGTGTGCGCCGGGCAGTTTGAGCGGCCCAGACCGCGAGGACCACGGTTAAGCTACTGCAGATGAGGACGGCCGTGTTGGTGGCGCCGAGCGTAGCGTCGATGGATTTGCTGGCGGCGGCGAAATCGTCGAAGAACTTCAAGCGGTAGACCAGGTAAGCGCAGAACAGGCCGCCGAAGAACATGACTTCGGTGGCGAGGAATACCCACATGCCCAGGCTGGCGGCATCGCGCTGCTGCTGCGGCTCAGCGAAGTGGTGCAGCAGAGCGGGGTCGTGCGCTTCGGCGTGGGGGAGGCCGGCTACGGTGCTATCGGGCAACGGGGACCTCCTCGCTGTGGGGTGAATCCAATTCTTCGTAGTTGTAGGCTTCCCAGGTCACGACGGGTTCTTCTTCGAAGTTGAAGGTCGTTGGGGGGGAAGCGGTCTTCCATTCGAGTCCGGCGGCGTTCCACGGATTGTCGGATGCGGGCTTGCCATAGCGCATGGACCACAGGAAATAAACCATCGGCAGCAGATATCCCACGCCGAGGACGGTGGCGCCCGCCGTCGACAGCACGTTCAACACCTGAAATTCCGGCATGTGGCTGTAATCGTAATAGCGGCGCGGCATGCCCATATAGCCGAGAATGAATTGCGGGAAGAATGTGAGGTTGAAGCCGATGAAAACGATCAGCGCGGCCAGGCGCGCCCATCCCTCGGGATATAACTTGCCGGAAATTTTCGGCCACCAGAAATGCATTCCGCCGAGATATCCCATGACCGCGCCTCCCACCATGATGTAGTGGAAGTGCGCCACCACGAAGTAAGTGTCGGTGACGTGGACGTTGATGCCGAGAGCGGCGAGGAATAGTCCGGTAAGGCCGCCGATGGTGAAGAGTCCAAGGAAGCCAAAGGCGTACAGCATGGGCGCATCGTAGTGGATGGAGCCTTTATAGAGGGTTGCCGTCCAGTTGAAAACCTTGATGGCCGAGGGGACGGCCACGGCGTAGCTCAGCAGGGAAAATACCAGCGCGGCGTAGACCGACATTCCTGCCACAAACATGTGGTGAGCCCAGACGAGGAAGCCGAAGACGGCGATCGCGATCGACGAAAACGCGACAAAGCTGTAACCGAAGATGCGCTTGCGTGAGAAGCAGGCGATGATCTCGGTGACGACGCCCATCGACGGCAGAATCATGATGTAGACGGCGGGATGGGAATAGAACCAGAACAGGTGCTGGAAGAGAAGCGGATCGCCGCCGAGTTTGGGATCGAAGATGCCGAGGTGCAACGCGCGTTCCGCGGCGACCAGCACGATGGTGACGGCGACGACTGGCGTTCCTAAAAGCTGAATAATGCTGGTGGCGTAGTGCGCCCAAATGAACAGCGGCAAGCGCGACCAGGTCATGCCGGGAGCGCGCATGCGGTGGATGGTGACGACGAAGTTCAGGCCGGTGAGGATGGAGGAAAATCCGGCAACGAAGATCGCCAGTCCCGCTTCAACAATTTTTGTGTTGGTGAAGTTGGTGCTGAAGGGAGCGTAGAAGGTCCATCCGGTGTCGACGCCACCGGTCAGCATGCAGTGCAGCATCATCAGGCCGCCGATGATGTAGAGATACCAGCTCAGCAGATTGATGCGGGGAAATGCGAGATCTTTGGCCCCAATCATCATGGGCACGAGGAAGTTGCCGAGTGTGGCAGGAATCGAGGGAATCAGGAAAAAGAAAATCATGACCATGCCGTGCATGGTGAAGAGCTTGTTGTAAGTATCGGCCTGGACCAGGTCGCCCGCGGGAGTGAGCAGTTCGAGGCGGATGAGCAGCGCAAAGAAGCCGCCGATGAAGAAGAAGAACGTTATGGAGATGAGATAGAGGAGCGCGATGCGCTTGTGGTCGGTGGTGAGCAGCCACGACCACACTCCGTACTTCGCGTTCAAATAGTTTTCGCGTTCTCCCTGTGGACCGTTGGATGTATCCATCACTCCGTCACCTGACTTCCTTTACTCGTAGCCGGCGTAGCTGCGCTGGCGCTGGTTTTGGCGGCCGTGCCCGGCTTCACCGCGGATATCGACTTGATGTATGCAACCAGGGCATTGACCTGCTCTTCGCTGACCAACCCCTGGAACGTGGGCATGATGGGCTGGAATCCCTTCACGCGCTTCGCACCCGGATCGAGAATGCATTCGCGGACATAGTTCTCGTCCGCGGTGACGGTGCGTCCATCTGCAAGTTGAACCGGCTTGCCGAAAACGCCCTGCAGATTGGGGCCTCGCCCTTGTATATCTGAGCGATGGCAGGTTACGCAGCCGAGTTCGGCAAAAATTTTCTCGCCCGTGGCCGAGAGCGGGCCGCCGGAACCGCCGTTGATCCATGCTTCGTACTGAGCCGGCTCCATGACCACAATATCGCCGACCATACCGGAATGTTGCGTGCCGCAATACTCGGCGCAGAAGAGATGGTAGACGCCGGGTTTCGTGGCGCGGAACCATTCCACCGTGTAACGGCCGGGCAACACGTCCTGCTTGATGCGGAATGCCGGAATGTAAAAGCTGTGAATCACGTCCTGCGAGGTCATGATCAGTTTGACGTCGCGTCCGACGGGGACATGCAATTCATTGATCTCGCGCTGCCCTTCGGCGTGCTCCACCTTCCACATCCATTGTTTCGCGACGATATACACCTCGGTGGAATCAGCGGGGGGGGTGCGTTCTTTGAAGTAAACCACCGCGCCCCAGGCGAAGATGACCATGAAGATGACGAAGGGGATGGTGCTCCAGGTGATTTCGAGAGCCGTGGAGCCTTCGATCTGTTCCGCGCTTACGCCGGGGCGATGGCGGTACCGCGCGGCAAAGTAGATAAGGCAGACGAAGATGAGCAGGGTCATCAACCCAGTCACGATGAGCAGGAAAATATAGAGCGCGTCCACGCGGCTTGCCATCGTGGAGGCCTGCTGCGGCCATAATGGAAAATTATTGAGCATGTCTGTCGTTGGTCGTTAGTCGTTGGTCATTGGCCATTTCGCGTCGCTCCTTTAGAGTGTCCTCGCCCCGCCGTGTAACGTCCTGCGGGTTACTGCGCGATCCAGCCGCCACAGGATGAAAAGAAAAATGCCGAGAATGAGAATCGTTGCGGCTGCCGCCAGGCGCAGAATGTTGGCGACCATGGCGCCATATTTTCCGGTCTCGGGATCATAGTGATAGCAATAGAGCAGCACCGCATCCACGGCGTTGCCGATCTTTCCCTGCGAAGCCTCCACCAGGCCCATGCGCAAATCTTTCGGCGGGAAATCCACGCCGTAGAAATAGCGCGAGATGCGGCCTTGCGGCGTGAGCACCATGATGGCGGTGGCATGGGCATACTGATTGCTCTTGGCGTCGTACTGATACTGAAAGCCGACGGCCTTGGTGAGCGCGTTGATCGAGTACGGCTGCCCGGTGAGGAAGTGCCAGCCGGCAGCGGCATTGGCGCGGCCGTAGCGGCCGACGTAGTCCTTCTTCTTGGCCGCGGCCATCTCGGGAGTTTCGCGCGGATCGAAGCTCACGGTGACTACGTCGAACTCGTTGCCCACGTCGAACTTCACCAGGCGCATTGCGCTGGCGAGTCCGGCCAGGGCCTCGCCGCACAGCATGGTGCAGTTGTAGTAAACCAGGTTGAGGATCAGCGGCTTGTGTCCGAAGTAATCGCCGAGCTTGACGGTCTTGCCGGTATCGTCGAGAAACGTGAGATCGGGGGGCACCTGGGCGTTCAGGTGTTGCTCGATGCCAACGTTCTCAAGCTTCGGCGGCCGCGTGTTCGCGGGAGGAGACATGACGCCGTTGTTCATCTGCGCCGCGGCGGAAGTTGCCAGCAGTGCGAGTGTCAACAGAACGGCTGAAATCGAATTGTTCTTCTTACAGCTCACTTCTTTTCACCTTTCTTTGTTCCGGTGCTGTTTGTTGCCATTTTTACGGCAGCATCGCTGGCTACGCCTTGCGCACGCACCGGGAGCCCACGCTGCACCAGCAAATCCATGGCGCGTTCGATGGGGATGCGCACGGTGCCGGTTTTTTCATCCACCCAGCCGTAGCTGTAGAGCGTCTTCTCTTCGTTCAGACGGATTCCGTTCAGTTGGCCACGCTCGTCTTCCTCCAGCTTCGGGTTGGGGAAAGAGCCCTGCGGATATCCCGGGGCGACGTGCCGCGTGTCCGTTGGAACGTTGGTGACCAGCGGATTCACCGCAGGCTCCTGGGCCTTCTCGCGATGATCGAGAAATGCGTAGAGGCCCCTGAGTCCGATAATGCAGATCACGGTGACGACGGCCAGACCCAGCAGGAAGTAGAGGATGCCGGACACTTGCAGGTCCTGGCGCTCGAAGCTTCCGTGGCCGGTCGTGTCCTCGGGTTTGGTCGGGTTGCTCATCTATCGTTTATCGTTACGCGCGTTTATGCATGCGTTTCATGGGCCGCCTGCAGAACTTCATGGGCATCCGGATCGTAGGCCGGCAGCAGCGGCAGTGACACCAGGTTCCGGAAAAAATACCAAAGCCAGATTCCGCCGATGGCGATGGGCACAACCACGTCTGCGATTGTCAGGTTAAGCGTTTTGGAAAAATTCGGTTCGATGATCCAGAACAGGTCGAGGTAGCGCATCAGCATCATCCAGACCGCCAGCCAGACGAGTTTCCGAATGTCGCGCTTGAAAGGGCGGGAGAGCAACAGTGCGAACGGGATGGCGAAGTGAAACAACACCAAAATCAGCCCGATGAAGCCCCAGCCGCCATTCAGACGCTTGATGTAAAACGTGATCTCCGCGGGCAAATTTCCCGCCCAGATGATCAGCCACTGCGAGAACGAGAAATACGCCCAGACCATGATGAAAGTCAGCATCCACTTGCCGTGATCGTGGACGAAATCCGGTTTCAACATCTCCGACATGGGCTTGTAGTTGAAGAGGATGCGCTCGACCACTACCGCGAAACACATGGCCGAGAGCACTTCGCCGATGAGGATGATCAGGCCGAAGATGGTTGAGATCCAACTGGGATCAAGTGACATGATCCAATCGATCGCAGCAAACGAGATGGTAAATGCGTAAAGGATGAGGCCGGGGCCGCTGACGGCCTTGAAACGCTTGCTGTTGTCGGGAGCGCCGGGTTTATCGGTCTCCTTCGACCATTTCGACAGCAGAAACGAAAGCACATTCCAGACGGCGAAATAGAATACGGCGCGAATGATGAAGCCATTCACGGTGAGATAGGTTTGCGTGATTTGCTCGAGATGCTCGCGGAGGTGTTTATCTTCGATGTTGGCTAGCGGCTGCGCCCAGATGTAGATGCGGCGAATCCCAATAATGACGGGGATGAAGAGAATCGCGAGCAGCGGCAGCGTGCGCATGGCCGCGCCGAGAATCCTGCGGATGATCGTGCCCCAGCCTCCGCCGGTCAGGTGACGGATCATGACGATCGCCATCGAGCCGAGGGCCACACCCAGCCAGCACATGAAGCCGAGCAGATAGGCGCGGTAGAACTCGTCGGGGCGCGTGAAGGCCAGGAATACAGCGACGGCGGCGAAGACCACGCCGATGACGAGCGAGCGCTGCGATATCTTCTTTACGACGTCGGGCGCCGTCAAATCGAGATGTGGAGTGGCCGCGGCGCTCATTTCTTTTCCTCAGTCTGGGAACTTGTTGCGGACTCAATCACAGGAAGAGTCGCGCCCGAGCCCGGCTCGCCGAATTTCGGCGGTTCCGAAGGAACGGCCTGGCCCGCGGGAACGTCCGCTCGGGTGGCATTCTGACTTAGTTGCAACGCGCGAATGTAGGCCACGATGTTCCAGCGGTCGCGTGGCGGAATTTGCGAGGCGTAATCGGGCATAATGCCGAAGCCGTTCGTGATCACGTCGTAGAAATAGCCCACGGGTTCTTTTCGCAGCCGATCGATGTGGTAGGACGGAGGCTTGCGCGCGAAGCCGCGCGACGGAATGAAGCCGTCGCCATCGCCGACGCGCGAGTGACAGGGAGCGCAATAAATGTTGTAGCGCTCGCGTCCGCGCTCCAGAACTTCTTTGGTCACCGGGAACGGCATGTAGTCGCCGGGAGTGTTGCCCGCTTTGCCGGTGTAGAAATAAGCGTCTTCATGCAACTGGCCGCGGGCCACGGTGCCTTCCACCGGCATACGTTCGGACCGCTGGTCGGTGAAGAAATCGCTGCGGGAAAGCGGATTCTGTCGCGGCTGTACGTGCATGTCGATGCGACAGCCGGAGAACAGGGCAATTGCGGTCAGCAGGAGCGCCAGAAAACCCCACGCTTCAAACTTCTGTGGAATCCCACTCTTGCGCACAGAACGCGCAAGAATGGGGCACCCGGCGTTTGATCTGGGGGCCGAAATTTTCCGGAGGTGCGGCATGTTAGCTGGGCACCTCCGAAATCGAGCGCGGGTCGAGGCTTTGCAGGAAGTCGAGCGTCCCCGCGGGATGGTATTTGGGATCGGAGGAAAACACGATCAGGAAGAAACGGTCTTTCGATGCCGACGAGAAGCGCGGCACGTTAAATACGGGATGATAGGGCATGGGCAGGCCGTTCAGCGCCAACATGCCGAATACCGCGAAAATCCCGGCAAACAAAATCGTCATCTCGAAGGTGATCACGATGAACGCTGGCCAGGAGTGATACGGCTTGCCGCCGATGTTCAGTGGGTAGTCGACGGCGGCCATCCAGTACTGCATGATGTAGCCGGTCAGGCCGCCGATTATCCCGCCGATCAACACCACCAGCGGAACTTCGTCGCGGTGAAAGCCGATTTCCTCGGCCAGGCCTTCGATGGGAAACGGGCTGTAGGCGTCGATCTTCCGGTAGCCCGCCTGATGGGTCTTGCGCGCGGCCTCGACCAGAGCGGTTGCCGAATCGAACTCCGCCATCATGCCGTACATGCGTTCCGGCTTCATTCTTTGACCTCCGCTTCCGGCAGGAGGGTGCGCATTTCAAAGATCGAGATCGCGGGCAGAAGCCGCAGGAACAGGAACATTGCCGCGAGGAACATGCCGATGGTGCCGATGTAAGTCATCCAATCCCAGCGCGTCGGGTAGTACATTCCCCAGGAGGACGTCAGGAAGTCGCGGTGCAGGCTGACGACCACGATGATGAAACGCTCCAGCCACATGCCCACCAAGATCACACCGGAAATAAAGAAGAGCGCCACCGGGCTGGTGCGCAGCTTGCGAATCCACAGCACTTGCGGGATGAAGATATTGCAAAGGAGCAGAGACCAGTAGGGGATGGCGTAAGGCCCGTGCAGGCGGTTCCACAGGGTGAAGGCGTCGTAGCGGTCGCCGCTGTACCAGCCCATGAAGGCCTCGATGCCGTAGCCGTAGGCCACGATCAATCCCGTGGCCAGCATGACCTTCGCCGAGTTCTGCAGATGACGCTCGGTGATGAAATCTTCCAGGCCGTAGATTTTGCGGATGGGAATGGCCAGCATCAGCACCATGGCGAAGCCGGAGTAGATGGCTCCAGCAACGAAGTAGGGCGGGAAGATGGTCGTATGCCAACCCGGGACAATGCCCACGGCAAAGTCGAAGCTCACCACGGTGTGAACGGAGAGCACGAGGGGCGTGGCTAATCCGGCGAGCAGCAGGTATGCAGTTTCGTAACGGTGCCAGTGGCGCGCCGAGCCGCGCCAGCCCATCGAGAGCATGCCATAGATGATTCTGGCTGCGGGATGGGTGGCGCGATCCCGTAGCGTGGCCATGTCGGGTATCAGGCCCATGAACCAGAACAGTGCCGAGATGGTGGCGTAAGTCGAGACCGCGAAAACGTCCCAGATCAGCGGGCTGCGGAATTGCGGCCACACGCCCATGGTGCTGGGATAAGGAAACAGCCAGTACGCGAGCCAGGGACGCCCGACGTGAATGGCGGGGAAAATTCCAGCCGCGGCCACGGCGAACAGCGTCATGGCTTCGGCGAAGCGGTTGATGGAATTGCGCCACGACTGGCGCAACAAAAGAAGGATGGCGGAGATGAGCGTGCCGGCGTGGCCGATACCGATCCACCACACGAAGTTGACGATGGCGAAGCCCCAGCCGATGGGGACGGTCACGCCCCAGATGCCGATGCCCTTCAGGAACAGGTAGCCGATGGCGAACAGCATCATCATGGTCAGCAGGAACGCGATGCCGAAACCCACGAACCATCCGTTGGAGGCGGGACGGGTCAGCACGATGGCGCTGATTTTTTCCGTGACCGTGGCGAAGGTGTGGCCCGGCTCGATCACCGGGGCTTGCTGCGCGTCCGCCGTTAGTTTGTATTGCTCGTCCATTCGTTTGCGCTAGCTTCCCTCAGGGGCTAAAGCCCAATCTTGATCGACTCTCAACGGCACGGCTGAAGCCGTGCCCTTCCCGAACCCGCCCAACCAGAACTCTCTTGCACTACCCCGTGATCCCCCGTGGCCTCTGTGGTTCAAAGGTTTCACGCCTTCAGTTCGGGATTCGGGTTACTCACTTCCGCCAGATACGTGGTGCGTGGGCGAGTGTTGAGTTCGCCCAACAGGCTGTAATTTCGCGCCTGCGCCTTCAATTTCGAAACCTTGCTGTTCGGGTCGTTGATGTTGCCGAAAATGATCGCCCCCGCCGGGCACGACTGCTGGCACGCGGTCTTCAATTCGTCTTCGTGATTGCTGTCGTTAATCTTGCGGTCTTCGCGTTCGGCGTCGATGCGGCGCTCGTTGATGCGCTGCACGCAGTAGGTGCACTTTTCCATCACGCCGCGGCTGCGCACGCTGACGTCGGGATTGCGCATCATCTTGTACTGCGGCGTCTCCCAATCCTGGAAGAGCAGGAAGTTGAAGCGCCTCACCTTATAAGGACAGTTGTTCGAGCAATATCTCGTCCCCACGCAGCGGTTGTAGACCATGTCGTTCAGGCCTTCGCTAGAGTGGTTGGTCGCGCCCACGGGGCAAACCACTTCGCAGGGCGCATTCTCGCACTGCATGCAAGGTACGGGCTGGAAGAATGCTTTGGGATTATCGCGGTCACCCTGGTAGTAGGTGTCGACGCGGATCCAGTGCATGTGGCGGCCGATGACGGTCTGCTCTTTGCCGACGACCGCGATGTTATTCTCCGACTGGCAGGCCAGCATGCAGTTGTTGCAGCCCACGCAGGAGTTCAAGTCGATCGCCATTCCCCACGCGTAGTCTTCTTCTTTGTAGGGATAAGGTTTGTAGAGCGTGAGGCCGGGCGCGGGCTCGTCTTCCTGCGCGAAGTTCGGCTCTTTTCTATATTCTTCGAGGGTTGTTTCACGCACGAGGGGACGATGGCCGCCATCGGGCGTGTCCATGCTCTGCATCCCCTGCGTGGAGGCGAGCTTGTAAGTTTCGCCGGTCTTGCGAATTTGCAAGCCGGTAGCGATCCACGGCGCGGCGGTTGTGCGCAACGCGTAGGCGTCGAAGCCCTGTGCAGTGCCAACGCGGCCAGCGCGCCGGCGACCGTAACCTAATGTCACAGTGACAGAGTTATCGGGATGACCGGCTTGAATCCAGACTGGACCGGTGACTTTCTTTCCATTCAGTTCCAGTTCGACAACGTCTTCCACTTTGATCTGTAGCCGCTCCGCCATCTTGGGACCGATGAGCACGGCATTATCCCAGGTGAGCTTGGTCATCGGCTTGGGCAGTTCCTGGAGCCAGCCATTGTTGGAGAATTGGCCGTCGTAGATGGTGGGATCGCGGCGGATGTTGAGCTCGATGTTCTTTTCGTCAAGAACGGAAAGTCCGTTTAGATCGATCGATTTCGAAACGACCTGTTTTAACGGGAGCGTGGTCCCATCGATCCATCCATCGTGCAGAGATTTGCGCCAGAAAGCTTCAAAGTCCGCCCCACTGCGTTGCTTCTGCCAGTAGGCGCGGACAAGCTCATGACCTGCAGCGTCGGTTTGTCCAGACAGTAAGGCGACAAATTCTAATGCGCTCTTCCCGTTGTAAAGCGGCGCGATCAGCGGTTGAATAATGCTGACAGTGCCATCATAGGTGCGAGTATCGCCCCAAGCTTCGAGCTCATGCGCTTCATTAATGTGCCACTGACAAAGCTCGGCTGTCTCGTTCTGATAGAGCCCAAGATGCACACGGAGGGGAACTTTGCCGTCCTTGAGAACTTTGGCGAAGTCGAGGTCGGTTGGCGCGTCGTAGGCGGGATTGCCGCCGAGAATAACCAACAGGTCTACTCTTCCTGCGTGAACCTCGGAGACTAGATCTTTAATCGATTCGGTTTGGTTGATCGGATTGGCATCGACCGTGTCAGCGTAGACAATCGTCTTACCGACATTCCCAAGCTTCTGGTTCATCATGTGCGCGAGCGCATGAACCCACGCCGACTGATGATCGCCCGGAATTACTAAGCAAGACCCCGGGTGAGCCTGCAATTCCTTGGCGGTTGCTTCGAGAAACAGTTTCTGTTGATCATCGAGGAATCGTCCCCCGGCGCTCATGCCGAGCGAGGATGCTAGCTCTTCCGCAAACCAGCGAACCGCATCCGCGCGCAGCGGAATCCGATGATCCGCCTTTGCCCCCGTCGTAGTCGGAGTGCTCTCGATCACGTACAGCCGGTTCATCCTGCCGTCAGGATTGCGGCGCTTAGCGAAATCGCGGATGTAGCGGACATTGCCTGGGAAACCGGCATACAGGAAGTCGGCGTCGAGCGAGACGATTACGTCGGCCTTTTCGAAGTCGTAGCGCGTCTCGACCGGCTGCCCGAATGCCAGCTTCGCGCCTTCAAGCACGTTGTCGCGATTGACTGGCTCATACACATGCCACTTGGCCTGCGGATAGATCTTCAGGAAGTTGCGCAGTTGGTCGGCAAGCGTGGGCGAAGAAATGGTAGGCGTGAGGATGCGAATGCCCGTGCCCTGCAATGCTTTCTGCGCGTTGAGCGGGCCCCGAATCGCAGTGAGGAACGACTGCCAGGAGCGCTGGTCACCCATCGACATCACGCTCTGCGAGCGGTCGGGATCATACAGGCCGAGAACGTGGGCCTGCGCAAAAATGTCGGTGCCGCCGAGCGACGCGGGATGCTTGTCATTGCCCTCGATTTTTGTTGGGCGCCCGAGGTGACTCTCGACCAGGATCGGGCTGGCGTATCCACCGAGCGTCATGGCCGTCGCGTAGAACTGGGGGCGGCCGGGGATTATGTCTTCGGGCTGGCGCACGTAAGGGACGATGGGTTCGAGCGGCAGGCGTACGCAACCGGTCATGCCGGCGAGCGCCATGGACGCGCCCATCACTCGGAGAAAGCCGCGGCGGGAGACGGAATCGACCCATTCGGACGCGCCTTTGGGGAATTCGCGGTGCAGAGCCTCCTGAAAAGCGGGGCTGCCCGCGAGTTCTTCGAGGCTGCGCCAGTATTCCGGGCCGGCCTTGTCGTTGGCCCGTTCGATTTCCGCGCGGACGGATTCCAAGTCCAGGTTGCCCTTCTTGCTGGGGCAAACGTCTTCGCGCTTGGCTCGGCCGTGTTGTTCTTCGATCTTCATTGGTTGCACGTCACACTGTTAAAGCTTGTCATCCTGAGCGGAGAAATTGCCTCGCGAAGCGAAGCAATTTCGGAGTCGAAGGACCCCGGCAAAGCTGGCAGTTCGGCTGCCGCGTCAGGGAGTTCTCCCGCGAACGCAGGCAGCCTCGTGAGAACGCCTCGCAGCGTTCGTGGCACTGCCGGACTTACAGGGGTCCTTCGACTGCGCGAGACTTCGCTTCGCGAACTCTCGCTCCGCTCAGGATGACAAGTTCTCATAGCTCAAATCTCACCTATGGCACGTGCTGCAACTGGTAATGTCTTTCACGCTGCGCACGCTGTATTTCTTCACCAGCGCTGCGCCTAAGTCGATCTGATCGGTATAGCTTTGTCCATCGACCACAACCGGATGCGCGCTGGTGGGCTGCTGGTAGCGCATGTTGAAGACCTGATCGCGCGGACGCAGATTCTTTTCTGGCGCGCGATGGCAGCCCAGGCACCACTCCATCTGCAAGCTCTCCTGCTGATACATCAGCGGCATCTGGTCGACCGGGCCGTGGCAGGTATTGCAACCCACTCCTTTATTGATATGAATGCTGTGATTGAAAAAAACGAAATCAGGGAGCTGGTTGACCCGCGTCCACTGCAGGGACTGGCCGGTGCGATAGCTGGCGCGGACCGGCTCCAGCAGCTCGGCGTTGGTCCAAATCTGCGAGTGGCAGTTCATGCAAGTCTTGGTGGGCGGGATGCCGGCGAAGCTGGAAGTCTCGACCGAAGTATGGCAGTAGCGGCAGTCGATGCCGAGGCCGGAGACGTGGTGCTGATGGCTGAAGGGCACGGGCTGCGGCTTGCGCACTCCGGCATAGGTCAGGTAGGGCGAGCGCTGCACTTCCATGGCCACCCAGCCGAGCGCGGCAACCACGAAGACCGCGCCAAAAATCGTGGCCCGGGACAGGGTATTTGTGCTGCGATGGAAAATCTGCGGCATTGCTTACGTACGAATTTCAGTAAAATACGAATGAGACTCAGCAGATCCCAAATTTCTATGGGAGCGTAAATGGTTGCGACGCAAAGGAAAACACCCACTGCTTTTTTCGCGTCAGTTAAGAGAACTGGAGATTATAAATATTTCACGCTCCGTTGTCGCGTCCATGGCCAGAAAATTCGACACACGTCTCAAATTGAACTTTCGTAACGAAATGTTGCCTTCTTCGCAATTGGACTCTCGGTGAACCGCTACCGCAGATTCATCACCAACAGTTTCGGCTCGGTCATTTCCTCGATAGCGTAGCGGAGTCCCTCGCGGCCCAAGCCGGAGTCTTTCACGCCACCATAAGGCATCTGATCGATGCGGAACGAAGGAATATCGCCGGCGACCAGAGCGCCGACTTCCAGTTCGTCGTAAGCCTGAAAAAGCAGCTTGGCGTCGCGGGTAAACACGCCTGCCTGCAGGCCGTAGTTGGAATGGTTGATGCGGCGCAGGGCTTCGTCAAAAGTCTTATACGGCTCCACGGTCACGACCGGGCCGAAAATTTCCTGGCAGTTCACCTTCATTTCCGGCTTGGTGCCGGTCAGCACGGTAGGATCGACTATGGAACCACGGCGGCCACCGCCGCACAGCAAGCGGGCGCCGGAACGAACTGCCTCCTCCACCCAATTAGTGACGCGGATGGCGTCACTCTCGCGGATCAGCGGACCGAGGTCGGTGGATTCCTGCATGGGATCGCCGGTCTTGAGCTTCCTGGCGCCCTCGACAAAAAGATCGGTGAACTTGCCGTACACCGATTGCTCGACCAGAATGCGCTGTACGGATATGCAAGTCTGGCCAGCGTACCCGAAGCCGCCCGCCAGGCAGCGCTCTGCGGCATAGGAAAGATCGGCGTCGCTGTGCACGATTGCGCCGGCGTTGCCACCCAACTCGAGTGCAACTTTTTTCTTGCCCGCGCGGCGCTTGATGTCCCAGCCCACGGGCACGCTGCCGGTGAAACTGATCAGCTTGATGCGCTCATCGGTGACCAACAGGCCGGCGTCGTCGTTGGAAAGTGGCAGGACGTTTAGTCCGCCATCGGGCCAACCCGCCTGCTGCACGCACTCCGCAAGCAACAGCGAGCACAGCGGAGTTTGCGGCGCAGGCTTCAATACCATGGAGCAGCCCGCGGCGATGGCCGGAGCGACTTTGTGCGCGACCAGGTTCAGGGGAAAATTGAAGGGCGTGATCCCGGCGATGGGGCCGAGCGGGAAGCGCTTCACGATGCCCCAGCGTCCGGCGGTAAATTCCTGCCAGTCAAGGGGAAGATATTCGCCGTAGATGCGCGTGGACTCTTCGGCGGCGACATTGAAAATGAAGATGGCACGGTCAACTTCGATGCGCGCCAGCTTGATGGGCTTGCCGGCTTCCAGCGCAAGCGTGCGGGAGAATTCGTCGCGGCGCTCGGCAATGGACTGCGCCACGCAGCGCAGCACGCGCTGCCGCTCGAAGGCAGGCAGACGGCGGGTAGTGCCGAAAGCCTTGACAGCGGCGGCGATGGCTGCCTCGGCATGTTCGCGGCGTGCCTGAGTCACTCGTCCGATCACGCTGCCATCGAAGGGTGCGCGGACCTCGACGATGTCGCCGTCTTCCATCCAACGGCCGTCGACAAAAAAACCGTGGGTTGCGACTGGGACGATCGTCATTTCCGCCATGAGCCCTCCCTCGAACAAACGTTTGATTATAGGCTTTGGCTGGTGGTTGCTTTTTTCTGGGAGCAAAATCTTTAACCACAAGGGACACAGAGGTGCACAGCGCAAAGCAAGTCCTCCACTACAATAACTGCTTAGCGCTCATGCCTGTCTTGGAAACTATCGCTGAGCTTGCCCCGCGTCTGCGGGGGAAGGAAGTTTCTCCGGTCGAGGTGACTCGTGCTTGCCTGGATCGCATCGAGAAACTCAACCCTGCGCTGAATGCTTTTATCACGGTGACGGCTGAGTCGGCGCTGGCGGAGGCGCGGGCGGCGGAGAGCGAAATCGCACGCGGGGAGTGGCGCGGGCCGCTGCATGGGATTCCGATTGCGCTAAAAGACCTGATCGATACCGCGGGCAGGCGCACAAGCGCAGCCAGCCAGCTTTTCGAGCATCGTGTCCCCGCCGAGGATGCGGAAGTTGTGCAGAGGCTGCGGCGGGCGGGCGCGGTCGTTCTCGGAAAGAACAATCTGCATGAGTTTGCCTATGGCGGGAGTTCTCTGGTTAGTTTTTTCGGCGACGTTCACAATCCGTGGAATACGGCGTATATCGCCGGAGGATCTTCGGGAGGATCGGCTGCCGCCGTGGCGGCCGGGCTTTGCTACGCGGCGATTGGGACCGATACGGCCGGCTCCATCCGCGAACCGGCTGCGCTGTGTGGGTGTGTCGGGATCAAGCCGACTTATGGACGCGTCTCCGCGCGCGGCGTGATTCCGCTTTCATGGTCGCTGGATCATGTGGGGCCGCTGGCCGCGACGGTCGCCGATGCGGCGGCGGTGCTGCAGGCCATCGCGGGATACGACCCACTCGACGTTGGCAGCGCCGACGTGCCGGTATCTGATTATGTTTCTGGCTTGGGAGTTGGGGCGAAGTCTCTCCGCATTGGCATTCCGCGAGCACTTTTTTATGACGATCTTGACGAGGAAGTCCGCGCGGCGGTGGAGCAGGCTCTAGCGGTGATCAGGACGCTGGTAGCGGAGGTTAGGGAAGTGCACACCGCGGTGTCCAACGACCGCACTGTGCAAGCTGCCGAGCCTTTTGCCTACCACGCCGACCATGTTGCCCGGACACCAGATCTGTATCTCCCGGAAACTCTGCGGCGCATTCGCTCCGGGGAAAGGATTTCAGCGACTGAATATATTCAGCGGCGCCGTGAACTGGATGAGGAACGGCGCCGGGCCCATGAAATCTTTGCCGAAGTTGATTTGCTGGTCACACCCACGATCCCCATCCCGGCGCCGGTGATCGCCGATCTGAAGAAGGATCCTGCCGCGCTGCGTCCGGCGGAACTTATTTTGCTGCGCAACACGCGGCCATTCAATGTGTGGGGACTGCCGGCCCTTTCAGTGCCCTGCGGTTTTACGAAGAGTGGCTTGCCTATCGGTCTGCAGATTGCGGGCCCGCACTGGCGGGAAGACCTGGTTCTGAAGCTCGCTCATGCCTACGAGCAGGCCGCGGATCTAGCAGCGAAATAGCTCTCGACGCAGCGGGACGCCGCCGCTCCACTTTACGATTGCAGAGCGTTAGCGGGCTAGTTCCTGGCCAAGGATCGTAGGATTGCTGGCGAAGGAGAGTCCGGTTTCCAGATCGACGGTGCGGTCGCGCACGAGTTGGGCGATTTCACCGTCGAAGTGTTGCATGCCCTCAGAAGCGCCGGCCTTCATGGCGTCGAGCAACGTTTTGCCGTCGCGCTCACCTTTTTCGATGGACTCCCGAGTGCGCGGGTTGGACTTCAGAATTTCGGCGACGGGGACGCGGCCGCTGCGGTCGGTCTTGGGGAGCAGCCGCTGGCAGATGATGTAGCGGAATGATTTGGCAAAGCGCTCGCGCGTGCTTTGCTGTTCCGCGGGCGAGAAGGAACTGACCACCCGCTCGACCGTTTTGGATGCGTCCATGGTGTTCAGGCTGGAAAGCACGAGGTGGCCGGTCTCGGCCGCTTCGAGAACGCTCTCGATGGTTTCGCGATCGCGCATTTCGCCCACCATGATGACCTTGGGCGCCTGCCGCAGTGCGGAGCGTAAGGCGTGAGCGAAGCTGGGAGTGTCGCTATGCAACTCGCGCTGATGAATGGTTGAGGATTTGTGGTTGTGCAGGAACTCGATGGGATCTTCAATGGTGATGATGTGATAATTCTTCTCGCGATTGATGCAGTCGAGGAGCACGGCCAGAGTAGAGGACTTGCCCGATCCAGCCGGACCGGTGACCAGCACGATGCCATCCCGCAACTTGGCTACATCGGCGAGATGCTGGGGCAAACGGAGGGAGTCGAAATCAGGGATGGTGGTGGGAATGACCCGCATCACGACGGCGCAACTGCCGCGCTGGATAAAGATATTGACGCGAAAGCGGGCAACGCCAGCCAAGCCAAACGATATGTCGCAGGACCCATGTTCACGGAGGGTAGCGACGGCTTGCTTATTGTCGCCAATCAGGTCAGCGGCGATGTGGCGGGTGTCGTCGGGGGTAAGAGTGGACATTCCCGCAATCTGAACGGGAATGAGCTGGCCGTAGACCTGGACTTGTGGAGGGCGCCCGGGCGAAAAAATCAGATCACTGATCTTGTCGGCGGCGCGCAGCATCGCGCCCAGCAAAGCGGGGGTAGCTACTTTGCCGCTGCCGGAATAGCCATCCAACGAAACTGAAATTGCGGCGATGCCAGGTGCTGCCATTCCATCCTCAATTCGGAATTGCACGCACCACAGACGGGAGAACCGGGCCAACCGGAGTTGACCCAATGCTTACACTCTACCGCGCTGGCGGGGGGAAAGATAAGGACAGGTAGGACATAGCCCTTAGTAACGTGGAGGGGAAAGGGCGCCCTCGGGTCTCGGACAAATTGATCCAGGAAGGCGCAGCACCTGAATGTGTACTCACCCGCGGTATGCTCCGACACGAAAGTTATTTCTTAGCCGGAGGCTTCTTCTTCGTCCCGAAGCCGGTTTCCACGGGAGCGCCGATGCTGGCGAGCATCTGCTTGGCTACATCGGCGTAGGGGCCGGTGGGTGCAAGCTCAAGATATTTGTTGAAGGCCTCGGCCGTGCCTGAAGGTGCAACCATCTTGTCGCCTTGCAGCGTAGCCTTGCCGATGAGGTTCACGCCCTTCTGGTAGTAGGCGTCTGCCTTATTGGGATCGGCAGCGATAGATTTGTCAAAGGCGGCGATGGCGTCATCCACCTTGCCCGCGTTGGTCAGCACCGCGCCAATATTGAAGTAATATCCAGCGGCGCCTTCGGGATTCAACTGTGCCGCCTGGGTGTACGCCTTCACCGCGTCGTCGAGTTTGCCCGACCGGTTAGCGGCGTCTCCCAGGTTGTTGTAATAGGCCGCCATCTTCTTATTATCGTCGGGGTCCTTCTTGGAGGCGGCGTCCATGGACTTCTGCTTGAGATCTAGAGCTTTGTGATAGTCGGTAACAGCCTCCTGCAGGCGTCGGGATTTCTCGGCGGGATCGGTTTGTTTTGGCGCCGACATGCGATAGGCGTCGGCGAGTTGTGCCCAGATGACGTCACGCGTGGCATCCATTTGGGTGGCATCGGTCAGGGTAGCGATCGCGCTGTCGAATTCACCAGCTTTCATCGCGGTGTTGGCGGCGACGATCTTCTCATTCAGGGCCTTGATGGTGTTGTTTTCCTTCTTTACCTTTTCCTGAGCTTCCTGCATCTGCTTGATTTGTTCCGGAGTCAACCCCGTGCCCTTGGCTGCGTTCTCCGCTTCTTTTTTCAGGTCAAGGTCGAGGGTGTTTTCGGAAAGCTGAACCTGGAACTTGTTGAGGTGGTAGAGTTCTTTGCCGGTCTTGGCGTCGTCCTCATTCTTGTACAGGACGACGTTGTAGCTGCCTGGGGTCAAGCCCAGGGAGAAGTACTCGCCCTTTTTGTTGGTTTTGAGAGTGTACTTCTGGCCGTTGTCCTGGTTGGCGTAGACCACCACGGCGTCAGCGAGGGGTTTGCCGTCCGCGTCCTTGCAAACGCCCTTGACGGTTCCGGAAGCTTGGGCGAAAACCGGAGGCACACACAATCCCAGCATTAAGAGAACAAAAGCGGATACTGCGAAGTGCTTTTTCATTATGGCCTCCTGGCGCAAATCCAAGTGTTGAACGATGCTCAGTTGTTGATGGAAAGCGGCTGACCCGTTTCTCTGTTTTCAATCAACAATTACAATTCAGCAATTTCCGTTTCCACATACGGAATGGGATCGCGAGCTCCGGCGGCGGCAAAGGCCCGCAACCGCAAGACGCAGCTGTCACAGACGCCGCATGCTCGATCCTCTCGACTGTAGCATGACCAAGTTAAATCGAATGGAGCGCCCAATTCAAGGCCCAGACGCACAATTTCAGCCTTGCGGAGATGGATGAGGGGCGTGACGATCTCGATGGTTCCATCTTTCGTGCCAGTTTTGATTACCTGGTTGAAGGCGTCGTAGTATGCGGGGCGGCAATCGGGATAGCCGGAACTATCTTGCTCGACCGCGCCGATATAGATCTTGTGCGCGCCCAGCACCTCTGCCCAACTGACTGCAACAGACAAGAAATGCGCGTTGCGGAAGGGCACGTAGGTCACCGGAATGTCGTGTCCGATGGCGTGACCAGCGGCGTCGCCGGTAGGTACGGCGATGTTTTCGTCGGTGAGGGCCGAACCCCCAATGGCGCGCAGAGCCTCATTGCGGACCAGGAGTTTGTCTTGAATGTTCAGGCGCCGGCAGATGGCGAGGAAGGATTCGCGCTCGCGAGCCTCGGTGCGCTGCCCGTAACTGACGTGCAATGCGGCCGCGTCATAATCGCGGGCGGCCAGCGCCGCGCAGACGCACGAATCCATGCCTCCGCTGAGCAGGACAATGGCGCGTTGTCTTTCTGCGTTCAATGCCTCGTTCCTCATGGATTGGCTGCGGTGACGGGCCACACATAGTTCACCGGGGCATGATCGGCCAAGGGACGAACGGCCACATCTCCGATTCTCCAGGAATAATTCTTCAAGTAATCCTCTTCGGCCCGGGTGCGGTCGCGATCGATATAGGGATCGTTGGGGTAGAACTCCTGCACCGCGCGGTTGAAATCGATGTAATAAATCTTGCCGGGAATGTGCGTGTATCCCAACACTTCCGGAGGCACTCGGGTGACGAGATCGCAGCAATCGACGTAGCGATGGTTGTCCAGGCCTTTCAGCAGATCGACGAAGGCCTGGTCGCCCACGCGAGGCGAGCCGATCGTATAAAGGGCGGCGGGCATCTGCAGACTTGAGGCCAGCGTGGCCATAGCCGCGCCCAGACTGTGTCCAGTAAACAGGAAACGATATCCGTTGAAGTCTCGCAGGGCTGCCGCAACTCCCGGCCAAACCGCTTCCAGGGCCTCGGCGAAGCCGGAATGCACCTTGCCTCCGGGCTGCCAGGGTTGGGGCAGGGCACTGAGGTCGTCGGCGATATCGGTAGGGTCGTCTTTATCGGTGCCGCGAAACGAAAGGACGGCGAGCCTATTATCGCCATCGAGTGCGAGGAAGGCGTGGGAGCCTCCACCATCGGGCGCGGTCGCAGTTTCAAAAAACTTGCAATCGGTAAAAAAGATGCGGCCCAATATCTTGCGAATCCGGTCCCGATCGAAGGCGAAACTGGCGTCGAGCTGGGCGTACGCCAGCCGCGCCATCTCCACACATAGGGCGGCATCGGAGCGCGGCCGGCCATTGGGGAAGAACACCGCATGCTTGGCGGGATAGTAAAGGTCGTCTTGCTCTGCGCTATAGGGGATTCCCATGGCAAACCTCCTGCTACACGCCTTTTACTGCGGGATCCCAGATGAACTTGTGCACCTGCAATCCCAGGCGTGCCGGAACGTCATCGGCGAGCATCCACTCGGCCAGTTCCTGGGGATCGAGCAGGCAATGCGAGCTGTCGCGGGAGCCATTCGCGTCCTTGCGAAAGGCCGGGGAGAACAACACCGCGTGCACGCGCTCGGCCAGGCGATGGCGGTGGGTGAAGTCGCGGGCGAATTCATAATCCACACGGCCGCTGAGGACAAATTTGATCTCATCGTGCGCGGTGAGGGTCTCGAGATTCTCGATATGAAATGTGCCAGCCTCACCTGAGTTCGGGCACTTCACGTCGACAATCTTGATGACGCCTGCGGGAACACGCTCCAGTGGGCGCTCGCCGCTGGTTTCGAGTAGTACGGTGTATCCGGCATCGAGCAACTGCCGCATCAGCGGGACCAGATCGCGCTCCTGCAGCATGGGCTCGCCGCCGGTGATCTCCACCAAGCCGCCGTTGGGGCTGAGGCGCCTGACTTCGTCCCACACTTGCTCCGCAGTCATCTTGCGCCCGCCCTGGAAGGTGTATTCGCTGTCGCACCAGGAGCAGCGAAGGTTGCAGCCGGTCAGGCGGACGAAGACGCAGGGCAGGCCCGCATGCGTGGATTCGCCCTGGAGCGATTTGTAGATTTCGGTGATCTGCATTTGTGAGTAGCGCCGGCGTCTCGCCGGCCCGGTCGCGGGCGGGATGCCCGCTGCACAGCCGCCGGGGACGGCGGCGCTACGACTCCGAATACTTCGCTGTCGTGGTATCAGTCTCAAACACCGTTACGTCTTTCACGCGCACGCGGCCGTCGGTTACGCTTTTCAAACGAGCGTTGGATTCGTCATAAAAATACTTGGCCAGGTTCTCCGCCGATGGATTGATCACGGTGAAGGGCTCGATGTCGTTGATCATCTGATGATCGAGCCGGTCGATGACGTGCTTCATGACTTCGCGCAGGTCCTTGAAATCGAGCAGCAGGCCGGCCTTGTCGAGTTCAGCGCCGGCGAGCGTCACCCGAATCTTATAATTATGGCCGTGCGGATTCTCGCACTTGCCCTTGTAGTTGCGCAGGTAATGTCCTGCGGCAAAAGTATCGTCAACCGTTACTTCGAACATGCATCCCTCAGCGGCTCCCCCCGTGAATACAGGCCTGACCGCGCTCTATGGCGAAACATCTATTGTAACGCGGCGGGAGCCTAATCCCGCTTGACGGCCTCCCAGAGCTAAATGTAGGTTGCCTATTCGGCCTTCTTTGGAAAGGGAGCGATTATGGTGCCTCGCAGATGCGTCAGCCTGGTTCTGTTTGGTCTGGTTTGGGTGGGCAATCTTGCCGCCCAGAGCAAGCCTGAAGCGCCGGAGTATGAGCTCAAGGAACACTACACGAAGTATGAATACAGAATCCCCATGCGCGACGGCGTTCATCTCTTCACCTCGGTCTACGTGCCCAAGGACACTTCGCGTGCGTATCCATTCCTGATCAATCGGACTCCCTACAGCGTGGGGCCGTATGGGGTGGATTTGTACCGCACGCGACTCGGACCCTCGCCCGAATTCGACAAGGCGGGATACATCTTCGTCAATCAGGACGTGCGCGGCCGCTATATGTCGGAAGGAACGTTCAACGAGATGCGCCCGCATATCGACAACAAGAAATCGAAGCAGGACGTGGACGACGCCAGCGATCTTTACGACACCATTGACTGGCTGCTGAAGAACGTGCCGAACAATAATGGGAACGCGGGGATCTGGGGGATTTCTTATCCCGGATTTTTCACGTCCGCGAGCATCATTGATTCGCATCCCGCACTCAAGGCGGCATCACCGCAGGCTCCCATGACCGACCTTTTTTGGGAGACGATGCCTATCACGGCGGGGCGTTCATGCTGGCTGCCAACTTCGGCTTCTATAGTTCTTTCAAGCCGCAGGAAAATCCGCAGCTGCCGCCGAAGACTTTCGTCCCCTTCGATTACGGCACGAAAGACGGCTACGAGTTTTTTCTGAATGCGGGGCCGATCGCCAATCTCAACAAATATCTCGAAGGCAAGAGCGCGTTGTGGGACGACCAGATGCGCCACAACACCTACGACGATTATTGGAAAGCGCGCAACCTGGCGCCGCACATGAAGAACATCCACTGCGCAGTGCTCACGGTTGGGGGATGGTTCGACGCCGAGGACCTGCAAGGTCCGTTCAGTACGTTCCACGCCATCGACAAGAACAATTCCGGGATATTCAACGCACTCGTGATCGGGCCCTGGGTGCACGGTGGTTGGGCGCGGTACGACGGCGAACATCTGGGGCGGGTGGAGTTTGCATTCAATACCGGCGACTACTACCGGAAAAACATTCTGTTTCCGTTTTTCGAGCAGTATCTCAAGGGAGCGGGCGACGCGAAACTCCCCAAGGCCTACGTTTTCGAGACGGGGACGAATGTGTGGCGGCGCTACTCGGCGTGGCCTCCGAAAGAGGCCGACGCGAAGACCCTATATTTCCGCGCGGGGGGCGGGCTTTCGTTCGATCCGTCGGGTTCCGACTCGCCTGCGTTCGATGAATACGTTAGCGATCCGGCCAAGCCCGTGCCGTTCGTGAACTACGTTTCGACGCGGGTGCCGCAGGAGTACATGGTGTCAGATCAGCGGTTCGCCGCCAGCCGGACCGATGTGCTGGTTTATGAAACGCAAGTGCTGCAGGAAGACGTTACCATCGCCGGGCCGGTCTCGCCGCGGCTTTTCGTTTCGACGACCGGTACCGATTCCGATTGGGATGTGAAACTGATCGACGTGTATCCGACAGACTATCCAGGCAGCAAGTTCGATGAGCCCAGGCCGGAAGACAAAGGCAAACCGCAAACCGACGTGCCTCCACCAGTTTTCAACATGGGCGGATACGCGCAACTGGTGCGGGGCGAGCCGTTTCGCGGAAAATTTCGCCACAGCTTCGAAAAGCCGGAACCCTTCACGCCGGGCAAGGTCGAGGAGATCCATTTCACCATGCAGGACGTGAACCACACCTTCCGTCGCGGCCACCGCATCATGGTGCAGATCCAGAGTTCATGGTTTCCGCTCACCGACCGCAATCCGCAGACCTTCGTCAACATTCCCGACGCCAAGCCGGAGGACTTCGTGAAAGCCACAGAGCGCGTGTATCACGCGAAGGGGGAGGCTTCGGGGATTGTGGTGGGGGTGGTGGCTAGCCCGGGGGCCGCGGAGGAGCACAAGTAGCAAGAATCAACTCTGGGGTAGCGGTTCAGGTTTGGCCGCGAGCTGCGGTACAATAACGACCATTCGCTTCGTAACTGGGGTTTGACCCGCGCCTGCGGGATTTCTGTGAGAGTAAGGATGGTTGTCATGAACGTCCTGTTGCTTTCCATGCCGGATTCCTTCGAACACATGCCACCGGTTGCAATCCGCATGCCCAATGGTGCGCTGACGTCACTGGCCGGAAATGTCGATCCGCAGCACCGCGTGGCCGTGGCGGACTTGATCCTGGTGCATCGCCAGGTTCGTGAAACTGTCGCCCGGCTGGTGCGCGAGCTTGCGCCGGAGGTCGTGGGACTCTCCATCATGACGTTTCAGCGGCGCACCGCGGGCCGCATTATCGAACTGGTGCGCGCTTTGCGGCCGGGGGTGAAAATCGTGGTGGGTGGATACGATCCCAGCCTTGCCCCCGAAGCCTACGAAAATATGGGTGTGGATTATCTGGTGCGCAGCGAGGGGGAAGTCACGTTACGTGAATTGTTGCGCGCGATTGAGGCGGGCGCAGGGTACGAGCGGATTTGCGGGCTCTCCTACCGCAACGGTGAGAGTTGGGTGCACAATCCCGCGCGGGCGCCGCACCGTCTCGAAGACAGTGAAATCCGGCTGCCGAATCGCGATGCACGCGTGCTCAAGGGATACACGTTGCTGGGGCGGCAGATCGATGTGGTCGAGACCTCGCGGGGTTGCACCTACGATTGCAGTTTCTGCTCCATCATCGAGATGCGCGGGCGCAACTTCCATACTTATTCGTTCGACCGCGTGCTGGCCGACATTCGCGATGCCCGCGATCACGGCGCGCGCACGATTTTCCTGGTGGACGACAATATTACTTTGAACGTTCGCCGGTTTGAGGCGCTGTGCGAAGCCATCATTGCTGCGGGGCTGCATAAACTCGATTACTTCGTGCAGGCCATGACCTCCGCCATTGCGAATCATGGAGAAACGCTTGCGCCTCTGATGCGGCGAGCCGGATTCCGCTACGTTTTTCTGGGAATCGAAAACATCCTCGAAAACGATTTGGAATTCCTGAAGGCTTCCGCCAAGAACACGGAGCGCAACAACGGCCAAAACACGGGGAATGCCACGCTGAAAGCCATTAGCTACCTGCACCGCAACCAGATGTATGTGGTGGGCGGATTGATAGTTGGCAGTCCGGGGGACACGCGCGAGTCCATCGAAGCCAACCTTGAATTTGCCAACCGCTACGTCGACTGGCCCTACATTCAGCATCCCACGCCCTACCCGCGCACGCCCATGACCAAGGAGTTTCGCGAGCAGGGCTTAATCATGAACGAGCGGCTTGAGGAATACGACGGCACCACGGCCGTGGTACGAACCGAGCACCTGTCCGCCGAAGAAGTTGAATTCATGCGCTGGAGGGCGGAGCGCTGGATGAAGGTTCACCACATCCCGGTGGCGCTGAAGCATGACCCGGGATTCGTGCTGACGGCCGGGTGGAAGATGCTGGCTCATACTTTTCGGGGAAGCACGATTCGTTCGGCTCTGGGGCTAGAGAGCGAGAAAAAAGTGTTTGAGCGGTATCGGGAGATTCGGCGGGCGGAGCGGGAGTACGTCTGAGGCTGATGCGTGCCCACTGATAAACTATTTGTCTGAGGCTGAGGATGATGAAAAAGACCGCTGGAAAACGCATTGAACTCCTGAATGGAAAGCGACTCCACTGACAGCTCTCATACTCTTTTTACTCATCGGCTCGGGAACGGCGCTCTCCCAGTTTCCTCCGTTCCAATTTCTGCAAAAGCCCGGGCCTTATTCCGTGGGCCTGAAGGTAGTGAATCAATACGATCCCTCGCGAAATTTCCCGCTACACCTGATCGTCCCGAAGCACCAGGGCAAGGAAGCCGTCCGCTGCAGACGCTCATCTGGTATCCAGCGCTGCAAAGCACTAGTAAGCCAATGACAGTTGAAGAGTATGTGGAGTTGGCGGATAGAGAGATTCACTTTGACACGCCTGACCAGGAGCACAACAAATGGCGCAGGCGATTGAAGAGTTCCTTCGATATTTCTCTGTGGGCAGTGCGCGACGCGAAACCGGTTGAACAACGCTACCCGGTTGTCATTTACGCTCCCAGCGATTCATCCATCGCCTGGGAGAACGCTGATCTGTGCGAGTACCTTGCAAGCCATGGCTATGTCGTTCTTGCCACTCCTTCATTGGGACCGTCAACGCGCGATATGACTGACGACCTGGCGGGGATTGATACGCAAGCTCTCGACATCTCATTTCTTATTTCTTATGCAAATAGCCTGCCTGATACGGATTCATCGAAGGTCGCCGTGGTGAGCTTTAGTTGGGGAGGAATATCGAGTTTGTTCGCTGCTGCGCGCGACCTCCGCATTCAGGTCTTGGCTGAGATGGACGGCAGCATGCGCTACTATCCAGGACTTGTGGCAAGCGCTGGAGATATTCATCCAGAGCAGTTGAAGGTGCCGCTTCTGTTTTTTACCGCAAACGATATGAGTTACATTGAGGATCTTGATGCGTACTACGGCCCGCCCAATGAAAGAATAGGACGCAGCGTTCTTAACGCATGGACACACGGAGACGTCACAACTGTAAACATGGTGGGCATGTCCCATCCTGAATTCTGTTCCATGTTTCAGCGCATGAAGAACGCCGAAACATTCGCGGAAGATCAGGTCGCAGATTATGGACGGGAAGACGCAAATACAAGTTATTCATGGGTTGCACTTTACATGCTTCAGTTCCTGAATGCCTACGTCAAGCATGACGCTGCGGCGAAGGAGTTTCTGGGGAGAACTACCTCTGAAAACGGCGTCCCTAAGCACATCGTGGAAATCAAATTTAGTCCGAAGTCGTTTGCCGAGATAATGCGATCCGCAGCTCGGACGGGAGAAGAGCGCGCGTGGGAGGCATTCCAGAGGTTCGCTGCCGATCCCATGCACCGTTACATGACCGGCGAAGAGAAGACGATAAATAGGCTTGGCTATGCCTTCCTGCAGGAAAAGGATCCGTCGTCAGCCGTCGTGCTGTTCAAATTGAACACAAAGGCTTATCCCGATTCCGCGAATGCATGGGACAGCCTTGGAGATGGTTACGAGGCGACGAACGATATCCAAGATGCGCGTATGGCATATGCGCGGTCTGTGGAGTTGAATCCTGGCAATGAGCACGCGAAGAGTGAACTGGTTAAATTGCGTTGAAAAAGAAAAAGGAAGAATACTCCATCGTCGCTGCAACTGGCTCTGTGCGGGAACTGAGCGGAATGTTATATCGCAAGGGAAAGAAGCCGGTATCGATTGAGGAGATGAATGAAGCTATCGTGCAAGGCGCACTGAGAGGAAATACCTAGGGTTTGATTTCACCCGTTCCTAGGCTCCAACGCCAAAAAATTCCTCCACCACACGCATCTCGGTTGTCTTCTTGTAATTCGGCAGGCTCTCGATGAACACGCGGCCATATTGCTTCTTCAGGATGCGGTTATCGAGCAGGACGAGCAGGCCGCGGTCGTGAAGGGAGCGGATCAGGCGTCCGAAGCCTTGTTTCAGGGTGATCACGGCGGCCGGGACCTGATACTGAAAAAACGCGTTGCCGCCGTCGGCGTCGATTGCTTTTACGCGCGCGGCGACGACCGGGTCGCTGGGGACGGCAAACGGCAGGCGGTCGATGATCACGCAACTCAACTGTTCGCCCTGCACGTCCACACCTTGCCAGAACGATGAAGTCGCGAACAGCACGGCATTGGGAGTGAGGCGGAACTCCTCGAGCAGCGCGCTTTTCGGCGCGTCGCCCTGGCGCAGCATGGGGAACTCCAGCACGCCCAGCAGCCGCTGGTAAACATCATTCATCTGAGCGTAGCTGGTGAAGAGCACGAAGGCGCGCCCGCGGGTGATTTCGAGCAGCTTGCGGATGCGTTCCGCCGCCAGCGTCGCAAACTGGGGCGTGCGCGCATCCGGCAGATCGGGCGGCACATAAAACAGGGCCTGACTTTCGTAATCGAAGTGCGACGGCAGCACAGATTCGCGCGCGTGTTCCAGTCCCAGGCGCTGGCGGATGTAGTCGAATCCACCGCCGACCGCGAGCGTGGCCGAGGTGAGCACGGCGCACTCCAGCTTCGACCAAAGGCATTCGCGGAGTATGGGGCCGACGTCGATCGGTGTGGCCTGGAGAAAGACGTTCTGCCTTCCGGTTTTCTCCGTGTCGGAGCTTGTCCTGAGCGAAGTCGAAGGATGTCTCCGTGGTGAGTTCGCTCGTCCCCGTCCGCCGCGGCGCTCGATCCAGAACACGGTGTTGCGATCGTCGGACTCCATGGCGAAACCAAGTTGCACCTGGAGCTCCTGGGCACGCCGCACGAAATTGAAAACTTCCTCCGGCTTTTGGGGCAGGCCTTCCAGTTCGCCCGCCAGCCGGGTCAACGCCTGATTGAGCACCAGGAACTCGTCTCCGTTCTCTTCCAGAAACTCGCGGCGTGTCTCGAAGGCAAAGCGTCCCTCCCCCGGCGGCAACAGGGAGAAGAAGAACTGCGAACGCTCGCGCAAACTTCCCAGCGTGCCCGAGAGCGAAGCCGACATCATGCGGTTGCGCTGCAGCGACATTTCCACGTCACGGGCAAGATCCTCCACGCGCAGGTTGCTGACCGAGATTCCGAAATAGTTTCCCGCTACGTCTTCCAGTTCGTGGGCTTCATCGAAAATCACCGCGGCCGCTTCCGGCAGAACTCCCGCGTCGGGCGCGCCCTCGGCTTGTAGTTTGATGGCGAGGTCGGCGAAGAAGAGATGATGGTTGACGATGATGATGTCACTCTCCATGCCGCGGCGGCGCATTTCGGTGATGAAACAGCGCTCCCATTCGCTGCACTTCTGTCCGATGCAGGCCTCGGTGCGCGCGTCGAGTTTGTGCCAGAGCATGCTGGCTTCAGGAAGCTCGGCGAGTTCGGCGCGGTCGCCGGTGGAGGTTGTCTTCTCCCACGCAGAAATCGCTCGATATTGCTCAATCTCTTCCAAACCGCTTAGGACTGGCTGGTCGGTGAGATCGTAGAGTTTCTTGCGGCACAGATAATTGTTGCGGCCTTTCATGTAGCACACAGAGAGACGGCCGGGTCCGTGCCCAGGCTGGACGGCCGAGGCGGCTGTCTCTCCGTGAGTTCCGTAGAGCGCGTGCTCCAGGAAAGGCACATCTTTGTAGAAAAGTTGTTCTTGAAGATTCTTTGTGCCGGTTGAGATGATCACACGCTTGCCGGAGCGGATCACCGGCATCAGGTAGGCGAGCGTTTTCCCCGTGCCCGTGCCGGCTTCCACAATCAAGTGCCGCTTTTCTTCCAGAGCTTGCTCGACTGCTTGCGCCATCTGCAACTGGCCGCGGCGGAATTCATACGCAGGATGGGTGCGGGCAAGCACTCCTCCGGGAGCGAAGAATTGATAGAGAGAGGCGTCTTTGCCGCTGGGAGCGGAACGATTTGAGGTTGACGGTGACACGGGTTGGGAACCTAAAGCCACGGGAGTCTCTATAATACGAGTTCCGGGCATCGCAGGCGGAACACCATATTGGGTCTTGCGACCCAAGGACAGGCGAGGCCGCTGTCCCCACATATAAGAATCACTTGACCCAACCCACCTACAACTCGACCAGCACACTCGCGACCACCGCAGCGGGCGTTCCGACACTTGCCATCGTGGGACGTCCCAACGTGGGCAAGTCCACGCTGTTTAACCGCATCGTGGGCTCGCGCCGGGCGATTGTGGGCGATGAGCCTGGGATCACGCGCGACCGGCTGTATGGCGACGCGGAGTGGCGTGGGCGGCGCATTCGCATCATTGATACCGGCGGCATCATTCCGGAGGACAAGGACTTCATTCCTTCGGAAATCTTCCGGCAGGCGCGGGTGGCGTTCGATGAGGCCGCCGCGATTGTGATGGTGGTCGATGGCCGCGCTGCACTCGCCGGGCCTGATTTTGAGCTGGTGCGGTTGCTGCGCAAGACGGGACGTCCGCTGTTCTTGGCCGTCAACAAGGCTGACTCTGAAAAGCAAGCATCGATTGTCGACGAGTTTCATCGGCTGGGGATCAAGCAGATGTTCCCCATCTCGGCCGAACACGGGCGTGGGATTGATGATCTGCTGGATGCTGTGTTTGAGATTCTGCCGCCCTTAGAGCCCGTCAGTGAAGGCGGCGAAGAATCCCTGACGACCAACGACCAACGACCAACGACCGACGACGATTCTCCCGTCTATGAAACCAAAGTTGCCATCATCGGGCATCCTAACGTGGGCAAGTCTACTTTGCTGAATTGCCTGACTGCGTCTGACCGGGCGATTGTTTCGCCTATTCCTGGAACTACGCGGGATGCGGTTGACGAGATCGTTGAACGCAACGGCCGACGGTTTCGCTTTATCGATACCGCGGGTATCAGGCGCAAGGGCAAGACTCATCTGATGGCGGAGAAGCTTTCTGTCGTCATGGCGCGCAAGCATCTGGAAGGCGCCGACATTGCGCTGCTAGTGATCGATGCCACCGAAGGCGTGAGCCAGCTTGACGCGGCCATCGCCGGCTATGCCCACGAGAGCGGGCGGTCGATGATCATCGTCGTGAACAAGTGGGACCTGGTGACCGGCGGCGCGCTGAAAGCGGGCAGGCCGTCGAAGGCGATGCGCATGCGGGAGAGCAAGCGTCCCGGAGACCGCGAGGCTTATGAAGAGCGGCTGCGCTACGATCTCAAATTTCTGAACTACGCGCCCATCGTTTTTATTTCAGCGCATACCGGCAAGGGCACGGAGAAGATCTTTCCGCTGCTGGAGCAGGTTGCGACCGAGCGGCGCAAACGAATTCCTACGTCGGCCATGAACCGCTTCATCGAAAGCGTGGATTTCGAGCGGGCGTCGGTCCCCATGCGCTTGCGGGTGAAAATTCTGTACATGACCCAAGCCTCGGTCGCGCCGCCGACTTTTGTGCTGTTCACTAACCGGGCTGTGAAGCTGCATTTTTCTTACCAGCGGTTTTTGGAGAACCAGATCCGGCAGGCGTTTGGGTTTTTGGGGACGCCGATTTGGATTAAGAATCGGGCGAGGAATTAGTTCCTCGAGTTTCCCTATTCGCCCGCGGCCTCCCGATCCATGGTCAGCAGGCCCACGCGCTCTACGCCTGCATGATGGGCCACGTCGATCACGTCGGCGACGTACTGGAAGTCGACGTCGGCATCGCCGCGGACGAAGGCTACTTTCTCCACGCGAGTTAAGTAGATCTTCGCGAGGCGCGTTTCCAGGTCTTCCCAGCGCACGTCTTCCTGATTGATCTTCACTGTTGGCGGCTGATCTTGCTTCGTCCACACCACCTGGATGACTACCGTGCGGGGCGGGGCGATGTTCTGTGTCTGTTTTTGATCTGGTTGCGGGATCTGGGCGGTTTCGCCCTGCTCCTTGTCCATCGACACTACGACCATGAAGACGATGATCAACGTTAGCAGCACGTCGATCAGCGGCGTGACATTGATCTCGGGACCGCGCGCACCTCGGCCTGCCATTGAGAAAGACATAGAAAGCTCCCCGTTAGCACGCGCGTGTCTGCAGGATCAGACACCTGGGGCGGCGCGAAGGTTCCCTGACGCTACTTTCCGTAGGAGAGTAAGGCCCTCAGGGGCTAAAGCCCGCATGAATTGGGTCGCAGGACGGCACGGCTGAAAGCCGTGCCCTTCCCGATCTCTCTACGCATGCATACGACCGCTCACCTTGCGCGATTTTGCAAACCGCGTGCATCATGGAGCTACGGTCGCACGCCGGATGAAAGCGGCCCTGGGAAATAGATCTGACCATGGCACGCATCGCGCGCACTGCAACCTTCGGCCTTCCTGCCGTGCTGGTGCTGGTTTGTATGCCGGCTGTCGTCCCGCGCGCGCTGGCCCAGGACAACTACGAGATCCAGGTTTATGGCTATGAGACGGTCGCTCCGCGAGCGACCATGGTTGAACTGCACTCCAACTTCACGGTCGAGGGCAGCAAGACCGTGCAGGACGGAGTTCTGCCTTCAAACCACGCCGAGCATGAGACGCTGGAAATCACGCAGGGAATCAACGACTGGGCGGAAGTTGGATTTTATGTTTTTACCAGCATTCAGTCGGACGGAGGATGGCAATGGGTGGGCGACCACATCCGGCCGCGGGTGCGGGTTCCTGAGTCGTGGCACTGGCCGGTGGGCGTGAGTTTGTCGAACGAGATTGGCTATCAGCGAGCCTCTTTTTCGCCGGATACCTGGACGTGGGAAATCCGCCCCATCGTCGACAAGAAAATCGGACCGTGGTACTTCGCCTTCAATCCCGCGCTCGACCGCTCCTGGCACGGGCAGAGCGTAAACCAGGGAGTAACGTTTTCGCCCAACGTGAAGTTCAGTTATGACTTCACCAGGAAGATTGCGGGCGGGCTGGAATATTACGCGTCGTACGGTTCGCTGACGGGCTTCGACGCATTGAGAGATCAGCAGCAGCAATTCTTTCCGTCGATCGATGTCGACTTCGGGCCGCAGTGGGAGTTCAACTTCGGGGTGGGTGTGGGTACTACGCACTCGACGGATCATTTGATCGTGAAGTGCATCATCGGGCGGAGGTTTTCGTGGCCGCACGGCAAGGATGCCAGGCCGGTGAACCCGCAGCCGTAATCTGATCGCATCCGCCAAGCGAGGGGCACAAGGGCTCTCCGTTGTTATCCCGTGGGCGCAGGCGAGGACGGCAGCGGCGGCAAGCCCGGCAGTCCGGGGGCGGTCAAGGCTCCCGGCGCCGCGGCTGGATAGAGGACCGAATACAGCGGCCGGTAGCGGGCCGCGAAGAAATAAATGGAGTACGCAGGGAAGAACACCAGCACCGGCACGGAAATCAGCGACACTACGTAGAAGAAAATGCCGAACAGAATGCTGCCCACGACGATGGCCAAGGTGATGGTGTAGGCGTTCCATGTCAGTCCAGCCTGCTGGCCCGTAAGCACGGCGAGGATGCCGAACGCCAGCGCCGGAACCGCAAACAGCAGCCCCACGATAAGGGTCACTATGCCAATCGCCATGCCGGCGCCGATCGCCATCACAATTTTCATTCCGATGTAGCCGGCGTAACTTCCCATTTCCCCGCCGATCATGTGCCACAAGCGGCGCCAGGCTTCGATCACGCCGATGTCTTCGAGCGCCATCTGAGGCACGACAAAGTCCTTGGTCAGCGCGTAGACCAGGGCAACCACGACAAAGAAAATCACGAGCACGCAGAACAACAAGATTCCGCATAGCACCAGCGGAACCACGTGCTCACTGGGAGCGCGGAACCATCCTGCAGAGAAGGCGAGGGCAACGGGAATCCCCACCAGCAACGCCAGGCCTCCGAAAGTGGCGACGATGCAAAGCAGTGTCCATAGGAAGAGGCGGCCACCGGGCCCCTGTCTGCGCTGCCAGCCTAGGCGGATGTGGCACTCCTTCGTGAGCACACTGTCGAACAGAATGAAGCGCATGACGCTGCCCACATACATCATGACGATCACGAAGACCAGCGCGGCGAACACCAGCACCACGAGCACCGCGCCCAGAGCCACAAGCATGGGAGTCAGGTCCGCCGGGAAATGGGGCGATCCGCCCGGCTGCGAGTGGCCGAGTTTTCCGAGATTGAAACCTCTTCCGCCGCCGGAGCCGAGTTCTCCGGCCAGCAGCCCAACGAAGGCCAGGCGGGTCCACTGTCCGAGACGAAAGCGTGCGAACAGTTGTTGCTTGGTGTGCTCAAAGGCGAGAGGAATAGCATCAATCGCAGAGATGGGCAAAGGACACCTCGGAGAATCTCAGCAGCAAGGTACCGCGAACCGCGACGCGGATCAAATCAATTAATAAAGAAGTAAGACGTCAGAAGTGAGAATGCAGAAGTAAAACCGGAACGAACTTCTAAGTTCTTACTTCTGACTTCTGCATTCTCACTTGGCCTCACTCGTAGCGCAGCGCTTCCACCGGGTCGAGCTTGGACGCTCGCATCGCGGGCACCAGGCCACTGATCGCGCCCACCACCAGCAACACAGCCGTGGAAAGCAGGACCGTCATCATGGAAATGCGCAGGTGGATGTCGCCCTGGCCGGAGTCATCTTCAAAGAGGGGGCCCATCATGGGGAGCGTGCCCACGGCCCAGGCGATGAAATACGACAGCAAGACACCGATGGCGCCGCCGATGAGCATGATAAGTAAAGTCTCGGCCAGAAACTGCAGCTTGATATGGCGCTTCCTTGCGCCCAGGGCGCGGCGCAGGCCAATCTCGCGAATGCGCTCGTCCACCGAAACCAGCATGATGTTCATCACTCCGACGCCACCGATCCCCAAGGTCAAGGTTCCGATAAAAGCGAGCAGGACTTGCAGACCAATAGTGAGCGCATCGATCACGGGGCGGAACTCGTCGCGGCCGAACATCTGGAAAGCTTTGGGATCGGTCGGCGAAAATTGCTGGCGGGAGGCCACCGCGGCCAACACCTGCGCCATCGCCTTTTTTTCGAATTGCGGCGCGATGGGTTCGAACAGCATGACGGCGGCATAACGCGTGTTCCAGAGATCGCCGGCGGTCGAGTAGGGGATCCAGGACGATTCGTCGTCGCTGGAGAAATAGTTGCTCAGTTGAATTTTGCGCGCCATCACGCCGACCACGGTGAAGCGGACGCCGCTCACGGTCACGGTCTCGCCGACGGCGGGGCGGCCGCTGAACAGCTCTTCTTTGAGACGTCCGCCGAGGAAGATCACGCGGCGCCGCTCCAGTTCGTCGTTGGAGTCGAGCCAGCGGCCCTCGGAGGGCACTTCGTTGCGCATCTCGCCGTACTCGGGACAAACCCCGCGCACGGGCGCGGTTCCGACCATGCGGTCGCCATAGGCAATGCCCGGACGCCGGACAGTTTCGCGGCAGACATGCTTCACCAGCGGTGCGGTGGCTTTCACGATGTCTACATCGGCCTGCTCGATGACGACTTTCTTGCCCGCGCGCTGGCCGCCCGGCTGTTCGCTGGTTTGCTGCGGCCAGCAGATGACCACGCTCTTGCCGAAGGCATCGAAGCCGTGCACCAGAACGCCGCGGAAGCTGTCGCCATAGGCAATCAGCAGCGTGACGGTGGCGATTCCCCACACCACGCCGAGCATGGTCAGCAGACTGCGCGTGACGTTGCGCTTCAGCGCGATCCAGGCTTCGAGAATGATTTCAAGCAGCATAAGGAAATGTGGTAATTGGGTAATTTAGTAATTTGAAAACCTGCGATGATCGCCGCACCGCCTTGAAATTACTCAATTACCAAATTTCCCAATTACTCAATATTTCAAGAGTCATCCTCCGGCCTCGTAGCGGAGGGCCTCGATGGGATCGATGGACGCCGCTCTGCGCGCGGGATACAAGGCCGCTCCTACCGCGATCGTGCCCAGTAAGCCCGTAGCTACCAAGCCAGAAGTCCAGTCGGGGATCAGTCCGGCGAAGAAGTCCGGCATGGGCAAGAGATTTACCAGCGCGCAAAAACCGAAAGCCACACCCAGGCCAATCGCGCCGCTGACAAATGCGATGATGAGCGCCTCGACAAAAAACTGGTGCAAAATGACTTTGGCGGGCGCGCCAATGGCCTTGCGAACACCAATCTCGCGAGTGCGCTCGCGCACCGCGACCAGCATCACGTTCATCACGCCGATGCCGCCCAGCAGCAGCGTCACAATTCCCACCGCGCCCAGGAAATATTTCATGCCATCGGTCATAGTCTTGAAGGCTTGCGCCTCCTGCACCGTGTCCCAGATGGGGCAGGCTTCTTTGTCGTTGGGATCGTAGCGATGCATGCGGGCCAGGGCGACGCGGACTTCGTGCTTGCAGGCTTCATGCTGCTCAACCGACTTGGGCGTGACCAGAAGTTGATCGAAGGTGGTGGGAGTGCCCGGCGGCTTGTCGGGGAAATCGCGGCGCATGGCGGCGAAAGGAACGAAGATTTTGTTGACGTCCCAACCGTCGTAGCTGGAATCCTGTTTCTTTTTGGCCATCACACCGATGACGACATAGGGAAAATCGTTCAAATAAACGTTGTCACCCACCGGATTGCGGCCGGGGAACAATTGTTTGGCGGCATCGGAGCCGAGAAAGGCGACGCGCCTGGCCTCGCGCATGTCGTCCCAGTCGTAGTAGCGGCCCTGGCCCACGTCGAGTGTGCGAATGTAGGCAAACTGCGGATACGATCCGGTCACGGTGAAGGCGGCGTTGTTGAAGTTGCTGTGCGCTCGCACCGTGTCTTGCTCAAGCTCTGGGATGGCGTACTGACAGTCGGGCGTTTCGGCCTGCACCACGGGCAAGTCAGAGTCTTCCCAGTGCACCAAGCGGCCGGCGTGGGTTCCTCCCGCCTGCAAGCTGGTGCGGCCATGGAACACAATCATTACGTCTTTTCCGAGATTCTTGGCCTGCTCTTCCTGGCCTTTGCGCAAGCCTTCTCCGGCCGCCACCATCAGAACAATCGAGACGATGCCCCAGGCGATGCCGAACATCGTGAGAAAGGCGCGCAGTTTGTGCGCCCACAGCGTGCGCGCAACGTCGCGGAAAAGATCTGCCAGAGTCATAGCGCTATCGTGGTCAGAGCCGTTTATGCCCGGCCCACCTTGTTGGACGCAGAGGAGAAGGGAAAGTCATCCCTAGACGCTCTGCGGCTACTATTAGGTACGTAGCGGCAGAGGATTTTGTTCTGGAATTCTGAGCTCTACCGGAAAGCGACGTCTTTCGCTCAATCCGCGCGGGAACCGGCGATGCTCTGAAGGGAGATTTTCTTCTCCATGGTGAAGAGAGGCGTACCGAACAGATCGTGCGGTGCCTCGCTCGTGCGCGTGAAGCCGGATTTCTCATACAACAGAATGGCCGCATCGAGGAATGGAGTGGTGCTAAGAAATAGCCGGGAACAGCCCTGACTGGCGGCCCAATCTTCGACTTGCTGCAACAGAGCCGCTCCGGCCCCGGAGCCGCGGGCCGAGGGCAACACGGCCATGCCTCGAATGTAGACGGATTCGCCTTTCATCAGCGCAGCCACGGTGCCGAGTACGGCGCCCTCGCGCAGCGCCACCCAGATCGGACCTTCCCGCAGACGAATCAGGACCTGCTCTGCGGCAGGAGTGGTTGCTGCGAATCCGCCCTCGGTGTAAAGAGGCTTGAACTCGACGAAAGACTCGAAGAGAACTTGGGCAATCGCCGGAGCATCGGCCGGATTGGCACGGCGCAGCTGAAGTCGGGATCGCATTCTCTCTTTGCCGCGTGTTAGGGTTCAAGCTCTAATGGAGGGCGCTGCCGGGGCCAGCCGGGCGACTCCCATCCACGCGTCAAAATACTTCAGCGCGAGGTCACACTGCAGGCGGTGCCGCTCCTTGCGGTCGCGGATTTTCTTCTCCAGCGCCGGGAGGAGGTCGAAAGTAATATTGGCCGGCTGAAAGTTCTTTGCGTCAGCGTGGGTGACATAGTGCGTCAGCGATCCAAACGCCGTCGCACGCGGTGGCGCCACCGGAGCCTCGCCGCCCGCAAGGGCCGCGGCGTTTATCCCGGCCATCAGTCCGGTTGCGATCGATTCGACGTAGCCCTCCACGCCGCAAATCTGCCCAGCGAATAAAACGCGCGGATGCGATTTCATCTGCAGCGTCTCGCGCAGCAGCGCGGGAGCATTGATATAGGTATTGCGGTGAATCTGCCCGTAGCGCAGGAAACGTGCATTTTCGAGTCCCGGAATCAGACGCAACACGCGCGCCTGCTCGCCGAACTTCAAATGGTTCTGGAATCCCACCAGGTTGTAGGAATCGGCGCGCAGATTTTCCTGACGCAACTGCACTACGGCATAGGGCATCCGCCCAGTACGCGGATCTTTGAGCCCCACCGGCTTCATGGGCCCAAAGCGCAGAGTATCGCGGCCGCGGCGGGCAATTTCCTCGATGGGCAGACAGCTTTCGAAATAATTCAATTTTTCCCAATCGCGCTCCTCGACTGACTGCGCCGCCAGCAGCGCGTCGTAGAAGCGGGTGTACTCTTCCGGAGTCATGGGGCAGTTGATGTAGTCGGCGGAGCCCTTGTCATAGCGCGCCGCGAGGTACACGCGCGACATGTCGATGGAATCCGCCTCGACGATGGGACTGATAGAATCGTAGAAATAAAGATGGGGGCTGCGGTTCTCGGATTCGTGAGGAGCGGCTGATTTTGGGTGGCGCCGCGCTTCCAGCGCTGCGGTATCAGCGGCCATTTGAGACTCGGCTTTAGCCGCTGAGGTGTTAGTGCTGAGCCTTGCAATCGCGGCCGCCAGGGCCTCCGACGTCAGAGGCCCGGTCGCTATGACCGTGATTGCCCGGCCGGATCCCGCAATGGATGTCACTTCTTCCCTGCGCACGGTGATCTTCGGTTCCCGCGAAATCGCATCCGTTACTCTTGCGGCGAATGCCACGCGATCCACGGCTAGAGCGTGGCCCGCGGGAACCGCGCACTCGCGCGCAATCTGCAGCAGGAGCGATCCGGCGCGACGCATCTCTTCTTTCAACAACCACGGAGCCGTATTTTCGCTGTCCGACTTCAATGAATTCGAGCACACGAGTTCGGCAAAATCCGCGGTCTGATGAGCTGGAGTCGAGCGCACCGGCCGCATCTCGAACAACTCCACCGCGACGCCGTGGTGCGCACACTGCCACGCCGCCTCCGATCCGGCCAGTCCGGCTCCGATAATGCGAACTTGCGCGGTCACGATGCCTTCTCCGCCAGACGGCGCAACGCTCCGCCGGTGAGCAACACCGAGCGCCATTGGTCGAGGAACTCCGCTCCCAGAGCCTGGTACAGCTTGATTGCCGGTTCGTTCCAGTCGAGCACTTCCCAGCGCATGCCGCAGCGGTTCTCCTGCAATGCGATCCTGGCTACCGCAGCCAGCAATCCCATCCCAATTCCTTTTCCGCGAAACGGCAACCGCACAAACAAGTCCTCGAGATGGAGCCCCGGCCCAGCCCAGGTCGAGTAGTAACTAAAGAAAACAGCGTACCCCGCGGGCTCTCCACCCCACTCCGCGATGAGAGCTCGAAACTTCGGATCCAGCCCGAAGCCATCGCGCGCCAGATCAGACTCCTGGATCACGCACAGATCCAATTGACGTTCGAACTCAGCCAATTCACGGATCATGGTCCGCAACAGCGGGACGTCACCAACAGTCGCAGGACGAATGAGGAGCATCAGAAGGAAGAATACATCAGCGGCAGATCTGCGGGAGCCGTTGGTTACGGCAGGGACGGCTCAGTGGAGAATCAGCGTCGACTGGCTGGCTACGCACACCCAGGAGTTGTCACGGTAGACCCAAGTGTCGGTGAAGCGGCCGCGGCGTAAGTAGGGTTTGCCGTGATTCAGGCCTTTTTCGCGATAGACTCCGGTCACGACGGCGCTGTCCCGGTATACATGAGCTGTCATCGATTCGTTCACAATTTGTTCCGGATGCAGCGCCGGCTCTTTCACGCTGGTGATAAATTCGGCCTTGTCCATCATGGTGCCGTCATAGTCGATGTAGACCAGGGTGGAGTCGAGCAGGGTCTCCAGGGCTTTTGTGTCCTTATTTTCCTCGGCACGATTCCAGGCATTCTCCAAGGCCAGGATCTTGGTCTGTTCGGCATCGTTGGAGGCCGCCGTTTGTGCGGCCAAAGCCGATGCCGTTCCCAGCAGAAGTACAGCCCACAAAATCCTCATCAGAGCCACTCCCTTGGGCGCACTGTAAAGGCAAGCGTTGGGGATGACAAGTATCTATCGCTATGCCATGAGGAAAGGACGGACTAAAGAAGTTCCCGCACATCTCCCACTCGTTTGGTTACGCGCTCGCGATCCAGATATTCCAGCAAGGGGATGGCGTATTTGCGGGTCACTCCGGTCATTTCCTTGAACTGCGCCACGTCAATCTTCGGCGATTTGGCTTTGTAGACCGCCATTTGACGCCGCAACTGCTCCAGGGCGCTGCGATGAAAAACCAGTTCGTCGGAGACCTTGATCAGCAATTTGTCGCGCAGAAGCAACGTGACGATCTTCTGGGCGCGGGCTTTGTCGATCCTCAGCCCTGCGATCACCTCCTGCAGTGCGGGAACCTTCAGGCCGGCTGAGGCAAATGCCTCCTCGATCCTCCTTTTCGATTCGGTTTCCTCGTCCTTCATCACGACGCCGTGGCCAGGCAAGCGCACCAGTTCGCCTCCCACCTCGATCTTCGTCTCGCGGATCAGCGCGGCCGTGGCCGTCTCGAAGACCTCGGAGGTCACGTCGAGCTGGGCGCGCAGTTCTTCTTTGCCGATTCCGGGCACCAGAGGGTTCTTCTTATGAAAATCGCCGGCTGAGCTCACGATGCGAGCCTTCAGCGCTTCCAGGGCTTGCGAATGCAGCAGCAGTTCACCGACTCGCACCACGGTGCTGGTCCGCGCCGCCTGAGCCAGCTGGTTTTCGATCGCGGGTCGCGTCCAACCGGTTTCGGCGATGAACTTCGACATGGAGATTCCTTCCTGGTGCCGCCGCGCAACTCGCGCCATCAGAATTGCTTCCACGTTGCCGCCAGCCATGATGTTCAGGAAGTCAGCGTGTCCCGGCATACGGGGGATCGGTGCCGCGTCCAGCACAACTCCACCGCCAATCGTCACCACCGGCGAAAATTGCCGGATGATGAAACGGTCTCCCGGCAGTAGCAGAGCGGCTTCTGGCAGCTTGAGGCGCGCAAACGCTTCTTCGCCGGGCGCGATCTGCCTCGCCCCGTGGAGCGCAACCTCGACGACCGTCTCCATGGTGTAGGAATGAAAGTGGACGCGCGCGCGGTCTCTCAGCGGCCGCGGCGCCGACGGTAAGAGGCGCAGTTGCACGTCAGCACGGCGGGTGGCTTCGAATGTCGAGGGATGCGCCAGCGTCATCCCCCTCAACAAATCCTCCGTGCTCGCCCCTGCCAGATTCAGCGCGGTGCGTTGTCCGGCGATTGCTTCTTCCGCCTTCTGTCCATGCACTTGAACTCCGCGCACGCGCACATGCCGCCCACCGGGAAAAACTTCCAACTCGTCTTCGTGGCGAATCGTTCCAGCGACTAGCGTTCCGGTCACGACCGTCCCGAAGCCTTTCATGGTGAACACGCGGTCGATGGGCAAGCGCGCCAGGGCATGCGCATCCCGCGGCTGGACCTCAGCCGCCGTGGCCACCATCGCCCGCTTCAGATCATCCAATCCCGCGCCGGTCAGAGAACTTACGGCGATGATCGATTGCGGATTGTCCAGGAACGTCCCGCGCAGAAACTCTTCCACTTCCAGTCGAACCACGCCGAGGGTCTCCGCATCCACCGCGTCAGACTTGGTCAACACTGTGATGCCGCGCCGCACGCCCAGCAGTTGCAAGATGTCAAAATGCTCCCGCGTCTGCGGCTTGATGGCCTCGTCGGCAGCAATCACCAGCAACACAAGGTCAATGCCGCCCACGCCTGCCAGCATGTTGCGGACGAAGCGCTCGTGGCCGGGGACGTCGACAAAACCCAGGCGAAGCATCTCGCCGTTGGGCGCGGGCAAATCCATGTGGGCGAAGCCGAGGTCGATGGTGATGCCGCGCCGCTTTTCTTCTTCGAGCCGGTCGGCGTCGATACCGGTCAGCGCCTTGACCAGCGCCGTCTTGCCGTGGTCGATGTGTCCGGCAGTTCCTACGATGATGGATTTCATCTGGCTGGCATCTTACCGGAAACGATTTCCCGGGAGGAATGCAGCGTCAAACCCGCGCTGAAGGCGGCCAAAAATGGCAAGAAATGGCCCTACCCAGCCGCCCCGCTAAATGCGACAATAGAACTTCTCCATGACCACTTCCATGACTCCTGCCTTCCCTCCGGAGACGATCCGGCAGCACGGCCTTACTTCCGACGAGTACGAAAAGATCAAGCAGTTGCTCGGCGATCGCGAGCCGACGCTCACCGAACTCGGCATCTTCAGCGTGATGTGGAGCGAGCATTGTTCCTACAAATCTTCGCGAGTGCATCTGAAGCGCCTGCCCACGCGCAGCAAGCGTGTGCTGCAAGGGCCCGGAGAGAACGCGGGCATTATTGACATTGGTGACGGCTGGGCTTGCGCGTTCAAGATCGAGTCGCACAATCATCCGTCGTTCATCGAACCGTTTCAGGGCGCGACCACAGGCGTTGGCGGAATCCTGCGAGACATTTTCACCATGGGCGCGAGGCCGGTCGCGGTGATGGATTCGCTCAGGTTCGGGCCGATTTCTGCGCCTGCGGCCGGCCTTCGGCCAGGCCGGACAGCCGAGGCGGCTGTCCCTACGCAAGCAACTCCTACACAGGCTGAGATCCACAGGAACCACTCCATCCTCGAGGGCGTGGTGAGCGGCGTTGCCTCTTACGGCAATTGCTTCGGTGTGCCCAACCTCGGCGGGGAGACGAAGTTTGAGCCGTGCTACTCCGGAAATCCTTTGGTGAATGCTTTCGCACTGGGCCTGGTGCGCAACGATGAGATCTTTTACGCGCGCGCCGCCGGGGAAGGCAACCCGGTGATGTATGTTGGCGCCAAGACCGGGCGCGACGGCATCCACGGCGCGACGATGGCCAGCGAGGAATTCAGTGAGGCCTCGGAGGCCAAGCGTCCGAACGTGCAGGTTGGCGATCCGTTCCTGGAAAAACTCTTACTTGAAGCCTGCCTTGAAGCCATGCAGACCGGGGCGATCGTCGGCATTCAGGACATGGGCGCGGCGGGACTGACCTGCTCGACTTGTGAGATGGGCGGGCGCGGCGGGGTCGGCATCGAGATCGAGTTGGACCGCGTGCCGCAGCGCGAGACGGGAATGACTCCGTACGAGATCATGCTGAGCGAGTCGCAGGAACGCATGCTGCTGGTGGCGCAGAAAGGCCGCGAGCAGGAAGTCTTCCGTGTGTTCGAGAAGTGGGGGCTGGATGCGGTGGAAGTGGGGAAGGTCACAACCGACAACAGATTGCGTGTGCGGCAACACGGCGAAGTTGTCGCGGAGATTCCGAATCAGGCGCTAACGGACGATGCGCCGGTATACAAGCGTCCGCTGGCGCGCTGGGAGCCGCCGGTGGCGCGGGAGATGCCGGAGCATGTTCACCTCAGCGGCTCGGGGGACTTCACGCAGAATCTGCGGCAGCTTCTGGCCAGCCCGAACATCTGCGGCAAGCGCTGGGTGTGGCAGCAATATGACCACATGGTGCAGACGAATACGGTGGAGGCGCCGGGCGCGGGCGATGCGGGCGTGATCCGCATCAAGAATCCCAATCCTGACTCAGCACAGCGTGGACTGGCGATGGCGCTCGATGGCAACGGACGCTGGTGCTATCTCGATCCGCGGCTGGGCGCGATGCACGCCGTTGCCGAGGCGGCGAGAAAAGTAGCATGTTCGGGTGCCACTCCGGTAGGCGCGACCAACTGCCTCAACTTTGGCAATCCGGAGAAGCCGCACATCATGTGGCAGTTCTCGCAGACCATCGATGGCATCACGAAGGCGTGCGAGGAGTTGGAAATTCCCATCACCGGCGGCAACGTGAGTTTCTACAACGAGACGCTGGGCGAGGGCATTTATCCGACGCCAGTGCTGGGGGTGGTGGGAATTCTCGACGACGTGCGCAAGACCGCGAAGATGCATTTCGCGGCGACGGGACGCACGATCGTGCTATTGCGCGCCGGCGAGGCAGCCGATATCACCGATGTGGAGAGTGAGTTCGGGTCCTCGGAATACGCCAAGGAAATTCTGGGCGCGCTGTGGGGATATCCTCCCGAGCTCGATCTGGGAAAAGAGGTGGCACTGCAGAAGGCGGTTATTGAGTTGATTCAAGTTGGTCTGGTGGAATCCGTGCACGACTGTTCGGATGGCGGGTTGGCCGTGGCGCTGGCGGAGAAAGCATTTGCGAAGGGTGTGGGTGCGCGGGTGGATCTGGCGTCTGGCGGGCTTCCGGCGGAGTTTGTGCTGTTTGGGGAAGATGCGAGCCGGATCGTAGTCTCCTGCGACCCGGAGAACCTGGCGCGAATCCAACAGGTGGCGGAGAAATACGGAATCGCGGCGGATGTGGTGGGGGAAACGATTCCGGAGCGGTTGGAGATTCGTTTGGATGGGCGGGTGGTGGTGTCGGCTGCGGTTACGGAGTTGAGTGCCGCGTACGAATCGGCGTTGGAATCTGTTTTGCGGACCGATCCGGAATTGGTGGCGGCGGACTGAAGGGCTCGAATCGCAGAGCGCGCGGAGAACGGCCGCGGAGTTTATGGAGAAGGCTGCGTCGCTTCGCTCCGCGGACAGCCGAGGCGGCTGTCTCCACATGGTTCGTGGTGATGGTTGAGCTAAAGAGCTAAGGGCTAAGAGCTAAATGCTGATTTCCGACAAATTTCACGACGAGTGCGGAGTGGTGGCGATCTTCGCCCATCCAGAGGCGGAGAAGCTCGCTTACCTGGGGCTTCACGCGTTGCAGCATCGCGGGCAGGAGTCGGCGGGGATTGTTACCTCCGATGGCCTGAATTCGCGGGTGCACAAGGCGATGGGCCTGGTCGCGGACATCTTCACCGAAGATGTGCTCTCGAAGATACGCGGCACGCTGGCGATCGGGCATACGCGCTACTCGACTGCAGGCGATTCGGCGCTGCTGAACGCGCAGCCGATTCTGGTGCAGTCGAACAAGGGCTCGATCGCGGTGGCGCATAACGGAAATCTGGTGAATGCGGCCGAGGTGCGGGGCCGGCTGGAGCGGCAGGGATCGATATTTCAGACGAACAGCGATACCGAAGTGATCGTCCACCTGATCGCGCTTTCGCGGGAACACACTCTGCCCGAGGCGATTGCGGACGCGCTGCAGCGGGTGGAAGGCGCGTTTTCGCTGGTGCTGATGAGTCCGGACCGGATCATCGCAGCGCGCGATCCGCGCGGCTTCCGGCCGCTGGCCATGGGACGCATTCCGGCGCTGGAAGGGCAGAAGCGCGACACCATTGTCTTTGCCTCGGAGACTTGCGCGTTCGATCTGATCGGCGCCACCTACGAGCGGGATGTGAAGCCCGGCGAGCTGATTGTGGTGGGGCCGGAAGGGATTACCTCGCGGTTTTATTCGACGGCTGCGCCGCAATCGAGTTGCATCTTTGAGCATGTGTATTTTTCGCGTCCGGACAGCATGGTCTTTGGCCGCGCCGTGCAAACCAGCCGCGAAGAACTGGGACGGCAGTTGGCGCGGGAAGCGCCGGTGGAGGCCGATCTGGTGGTTCCGGTGCCGGACTCGGGCGTGACCGCGGCGGTGGGCTACGCGGCGGAAAGCGGAATTCCGTTTCGCTTTGGGCTAATCCGCAATCACTATGTAGGGCGCACGTTTATCGAGCCCAGCCAGAGCGTGCGAGATTTCGGCGTGAAGCTGAAGCTGAATCCGGTGCGGGCGTTGTTGGAAGGCAAGCGCGTGGTGCTGATCGACGATTCGATTGTGCGCGGTACCACCAGCCGCAAGATCGTGCGCATGATTCGCAGCGCCGGGGCGAAGGAAGTTCACATGCGGATTTCTTGTCCGCCCACAATTTCGCCGTGCTACTACGGCGTGGATACGCCTTCGAAAAACCAACTGATCGCGGCCAACAAATCGGTCGACGAGATTCGGCAGTACATTCGCGCGGACTCGCTGGCCTACCTTTCGCTTGAAGGGCTGAAGAAAGCCTGCGGCGAAGGAGAGAGGACTTCCTATTGCTCCGCTTGCTATACCGGCAAGTATCCTACGAGCATTGTGGATGTGGAAGAGATACTGCCCGCGAGTGTGCCGCGGTAGCTATTTCCGCGCTCGCGCGACGCGCGGGATCGACTGCAGATCCGCCCGGATCTGAACTTCGTTCCAAGCGCGCAGCAGTTCCTTTGCTTTCTCAGCAATCGTCCCGCTGATTTCCATGACCAGCCAGCCGCCGGGCCGGAGGGCTGCGTGGGCCTGCGGAATCAGGCGCGCAATCACTTCAAGTCCCGTGGGGCCGGCAAAGACGGCCTGGCGCGGCTCGAACTTGCGGACTTCGAGTTGGACTTGATCTTCTTCCGAGTCGCCGACATACGGAGGGTTGGAGACGATGAGGTCGAAGGAGTCGTTCTCGAATCCAGCGAGGAGATCGGCCTCGCGGAAATGAACGCGGGATTCGACCTGATGGCGGGCGGCATTGGCGCGGGCGATTTCGAGCGCGGCCGGAGAAATGTCAGCGGCTTGGATTTCGGCTTGCGGGAGTTCTTTGGCGAGGGCGAGCGCGATGCAGCCGGAGCCAGTGCCTACGTCGAGAATGCGCAGACCAGACCCCGGACTTCGGACTTCGGACTTCGGCCCTGCCAGCGCTCTTGGGTCGGGGGTCTGAGGTCCGAGGTCTGACGTTTGCAGTTCCAGCACGGTTTCGATCACATGCTCAGTCTCAGGTCGTGGGATCAGGACCGCGGGCGTGACGATGAGGTCCATGCCCCAGAATTCCTGATGGCCGGTGATGTATTGCGCGGGGACGCCGCGGGCGCGCTCGGCGAGGGCGGCTTCGTAGCGAGTTTGCTCGTCGGTGGTGAGTTCGCGCTCGGGATGGGCGAAGAGATAAGCGCGGTCGCAGCTCAGAGTGAACATGAGCAGCAACTCGGCGTTCATGCGCGCGGAGGGGACTTGCTGCTCAGTGAGACGGGTGATGGCGGAGGTGAGCGCTGGCTTTAGCTGCACAGAACCATTTCACCACAGAGGACGCAGGGGATGGTTATCCCGCCCGAACCAAAGATGAGAATAAAACGAATCCTAAAGCCCTTAACCGCGGAGATCGCGAAGAAAGGCCGCGAAGGACGCAAAGAACAGCGGCGCTCACTCATTTCAATCCGTCACCGGCTTGCCGTTGCAATTCGTAACCTAGGTAGATCATTTGGCCGATGTGGTGTTGCATGTGGGCGGCACACTGCACGACCATTGCGAGTCGGTTCCTGGCATCGCTGCCGACGCCGGAATAATCCGCTGACCAGTCCTCGGGCGATTGCGCGCGGACGGTTTTGAGAACCATTTCTACCGCGTCGTCGAAGCGTTTGAGGGCCTCGTCTTTCGACGGAGGATTGGGGTCGTTGAATTCGCGCGGGCGGTCGCGGACATAGCCGGTGTTCGCGATCTGTGCGCCGATGTAGTAGTTCAAGTTGCCGGTCAGGTGCAGGACCAGCTGGCCGAAGCTGTTGCCGAACGGGAAAGGCTTGCGCCAGAACTGGGCGTTGGTCAGAGGCGCGGCCAGTTCGCGGACTCTGGCGGCGTTTGCGGTGTAGCGCTCCGTGAGAACCGACGCGAGTGTCTTGTCGAGTTTTGACATAGTCTCTCCTCCTTCGCGGGCGGGGGCGCCCACGGCATTCCCCTAAACCGCCGTGGTGGCTTCCTGCCTCAGTTTCTCGGCCTGATAATACGTGGTCAGCGCCTCGATCAGGGGCTGGAGTTTGCCGTCCATCACAGCTTCAAGCTGGTGGATGGTGAAGCCGATGCGGTGGTCGGTGAGGCGGTTTTGCGGGAAGTTGTAGGTGCGAATCTTTTCGCTGCGGTCGCCTGAGCCGACCATGGCCTTGCGCTCTTTGGCCAGCGCCTGCTGCTGCTTTTCCATTTCGATTTCGTAGAGCCGGCTGCGCAGCACCCGCATGCCTTTCTCGCGGTTCTTGATTTGCGACTTCTCGTCCTGGCAACTGACCACCGTGTTGGTGGGAATGTGCGTGATGCGCACCGCGGAGTAGGTCGTATTCACCGACTGGCCGCCTGGGCCAGAGGAGCAGAAGGTGTCGATACGCAAGTCTTTGGCTTCGATTTTGATGTCGACGTCTTCGGCCTCGGGCAGCACGGCGACGGTGACGGCGGAGGTGTGCACGCGTCCCTGCTGCTCGGTGGCGGGTACCCGCTGCACGCGGTGGACGCCGCTTTCGTACTTGAGCTGGGAATAGACACGGTTGCCTTCGATGATCGCGATGACTTCCTTCAGGCCTCCGGCGGACGATTCCGAAGAGGACAAAACTTCCACCTTCCAGCGCTGGGTTTCGGCGTAACGGGTGTACATGCGGAAGATTTCGGCGGCGAACAGGGTGGCTTCGTCTCCGCCGGTGCCGGCACGGATTTCGAGGATGATGTTTTTCTCGTCGTTGGGATTTTTGGGCAGGAGCAGGACTTTCAGCTCTTCTTCGATGGCGGCGACGCGGGGTTGCAGCTTGTCGAGTTCTTCCTGCGCGTAGGCGCGCATCTCGGGATCTTTTTCCTCGGCGAGCATGGCTCTACTTTCGCCGATGCCGCGCGTCAGGTCTTTGTATTCGCGATACTTTTCGACGATGGGCGCGATCTCGGAGTGCGCTTTCGCAGTCTTCTGGTACCTGGAAGAGTCATTGACAATATCGGGCGAAGCTAACGCCTGAGTCAGCTCTTCGTAGCGATTTTCAATTTGGTGTAAACGTTCAAACATCGGAATCTTTCGTGGAGACGCAGCTTGCTGCGTCTCGGTTCGCCGTACCCGGTTCTTGACGCGGGGGAGAGAGACGTAACAAGTTACGTCTCTACGGCATTCTAGTGATATTGGACGGGAGGAGGAAAGTATTCGCGGCGGGGCCGCTAGGTAATCACCAGCTCGCCGCCGTGGTCTTTCTCCAAAGCCATGGCGTGATCTAGCGCGACGATGGCGCACTGCGCTTGGTCGTCGGACGGAGGCTTGGTGGTGATGCGCTGCAGCCAGAGGCCCGGAGCGGTCATCAGCGCGAAGAGCGAGCCGCGATGCTTGGCGGCGAAGCGGATGATTTCGTAGGAGACCCCGGCGATCACGGGCAGCAGCGCGATGCGTGCGGCGAAGCGCGCCCAGAAAGTGGTGAACGGGACCAACATGTAGAAGCCGATCGAGATCAGCATCACGGTCATCAGGAAGCTAGTGCCGCAGCGCGGGTGGAAGGTGGAATATTTCTGCACGGATGCGGTCTCGAGCGGGTCGCCATTTTCGAAAGCGAATACGGTTTTGTGCTCGGCGCCGTGATACTCGTAGACGCGGCGAATGTCGGGGAAGAGCGAAACTCCCCAGATGAACAGCAGGAACAGGATCAGGCGCACGGCGCCGTCAACCAGGTTAAAGACAATCTGGCCGCCGAGCGCGGGATTGGCCTTTTTGAGTTCCGTGGCCGCCAGCAGCGGGAGGTACTTGTACATGAAGATGAAGAAGGCTAGGGAGATGACAACGTTGAGGGCGGCCAGCCATCCGCTGATGGCGGCGGCCTTTTCGCGAGACTTCTGAGAGTCTGTCGTGGAAGGTTCCGCCTCGCTTCGCTTTGGCGGGACGGGCGAGGCGCCCGTCGCCACATGGCTAGTGCCCGTCTCCACATGACCGGTTGCCGAGGCTTCATTCTGCATTACGTCTTCGATGGCTACATTCGCCGAGAAGCGCAGGGCACGGTAGCCGAGGGACATGGCATAGCCGAGCGTCATGACTCCGCGGACGATAGGCCAGGCCATCCATTTGTGCTTCTCCGAGGGGCGCTCCAGCGGTTCGCTCATGGTGACCACTTCGCCGGAGGGCTTGCGGCAGGCGATGGCCCAGGCGTGCGGGGAGCGCATCATCACACCTTCAAGCACAGCTTGGCCGCCGACCAGAGTTTCTTCGCCACTTTCAAGCGCGGGCAGAAGCTGCACGGCCACCAGGAAACGCACGAGATTTCGCAGAGAATGCACGGAAATTGGATGCTCCAGCGCAGAAAAAGCGCCAGCTACTAGGGTACCACAGGCCTCGTTTAGGATGAATGACGGCTAAGTGGAAGCAGTGGGGAGAGTTAGAGTCGGACAGCCGAGGCGGCCGTCCCTACGTGAGTTGAGGAGGTGCATGCAACAGTTGGCGACAGCTTGCGAAGCGATTGCAGCCACCACGAAGAAGGGGCTGAAGACCGGGATTGTGGCTGACTATCTGAAGTCGCGTACCGTGGACGAGGCCGCGGTGTCGGCGGTGTTTCTCTCGGGACGGGCCTTTCCTGCTTGGGAGGAGACCACTTTGCAGGTGGGCGGATCGCTGTTGTGGCGGGTGGTGGCGGAGCTTTCTGGTCAAGATGAAGCTGGACTGAAGGCCGCCTATCGCAAACATGGGGACTTGGGCGCGGTAGCCGGAGAGGTGTTGGCTGAGCGAGCGGGACAGGGGTTGGGAGTTCTCGAAGTATCTCAGACCTTCCGGCAGATCGCGGCGGCGCGCGGGCCGGCGGCGAAGACTGGGCTGGTCCGCGAGTTGCTGGCGCGGGCTACGCCGCTTGAAGCCAAGTACATCGTGAAAATCATCACCGGCGATCTGCGGATTGGGCTGAAGGAAAGCCTGGTCGAGGAGGCGATTGCGCGTGCGTACGGTGGCACGCTGGCGGGAGCGTTGGCAGAGGTGCAGCGGGCGAATATGCTGCTGGGCGATATTGGCGCGGCGCTGCGGCTAGCGATTGAGGGCAAGCTGACCGAGGCGAAGATGCGGATGTTTCATCCCCTGGGATTCATGCTGGCGAGTCCGATCGAATCGGCTGAAGAAGGCTCGAGTTATTTTGCTCAGGGTGCGGTGGAAGACAAGTATGACGGGATTCGGGCGCAGGCGCACGTTTCGGAGGGGGAAGTGAAGTTCTTCTCGCGCACGCGGGATGAGATTACGGAATCGTTTCCGGAGTTGCCGGACGCGCTGGCGGGGTTGGCGCAGGATGCGATTCTTGATGGAGAGATTGTGGCTTGGGAGTATGCGGTGGGACGGGCGCGCCCGTTCAGCATTTTGCAGCAGCGGCTGGGGCGGAAAAAAGTTAGTGAGCGAATGCTGCGGGAGATCCCTGTTGCCTATCTCGTGTTTGACGTTTTGTATGCCGGCGGGGAGTTGCTGCTTGACCGTTCCCTGCGGGAGCGGGGACGGATTTTGGATGAGCTGCTCAAAGACAACATCCACCACGGAGGCACGGAGACACGGAGGAGAGCGAAGGATTTACAAGGCCGATTGAGATTCGGGATCGAAGAGGAAAACGCAATCGGCAATGTCATTCGTGCGCCCGTGTTTCGGGCTTCGTCCGCTGAGGAATTGGAAGAACTCTTTGCGGCCGCGCAGGAACGGGGTAATGAGGGGCTGATGATCAAGGACCTCGACTCGGCTTACACGCCGGGGAAGCGCGGGAAGTCGTGGTTGAAGATGAAACGCGAGCTGGCCACGCTCGATGTGGTGGTGACCGCGGTCGAATACGGGCACGGCAAGCGCGTGGGCGTGCTCAGCGACTATACGTTTGCCGTGTGGGATACGAATACGAATAACGCCCGGCTGGTGAATATCGGCAAGGCGTATTCAGGATTGACCGACGCCGAGATTGCCGAGATGACGCAGTGGTTTCTCGAACACACGATTGAGGATCAAGGCTTCCGCCGCACGGTCGAGCCGAAGATTGTGCTGGAGGTGGCGTTCAATAACATGATGCAGTCCGACCGTCATGACAGCGGGTATGCGCTGCGGTTTCCGCGGATCGTGCGGCTGCGGCCGGACAAGACGGCGGAAGAGGCGGATACGATTGAGCAGGTGCGGGAAATCTTCGAGAAGCAGACCCCAGGGGAGAAAGCTTGAATCGCGGAGAGCGCGGAGAACTGCCGCGGAGAGATCAGTGGCTGTGGTGGTGGTGCTCTTCGCTCTCGCCCACCGGGATCACGCAGCCGTGCGCCACTTCGCATTCCACGTGCTCGAACTGGATGGTGGTGTGGTCGATGCGGAAATCTTTGTGCAGGCGGTCCTTCACGTCGCGCAGGATGCGCTCGCTGACCGAGGGTGGAATGTCGGCGATGGAGATGTGGCAGGACAGGGCGCGGGTTTCCGAGCCGATGCTCCAGCAGTGCAGATCGTGCACGTCGTTCACGCCTTCGATGGAGCGGATGGCGGTTGCGACCAGTTCCAGCTTCACGCCGCGGGGCGTGCCTTCCAGCAAAATGTTCAGCGTCTCGCGCACGATGCCGAACCCGGACCACAGGATGAGCACGCCGATTCCGAACGACAACGCGGAATCGATCCAATAATCGCCGGTCACCAGAATGGCCCAGCCTCCGGCGATGACGGCGGCGGTGGACAGCGTGTCGCCCACTTCATGCAGCAGGGCGCTGCGGATGTTGACGTCGTTCCCAGAACCCCGGCCGGAGCGGTAGAGCAGGAGTGCGATCACTCCGTTCATCACCACGCCCGTGGCGGCGACCCACATCATCACGCTGGCCTGAACGTGCTCGGGATGCTGCAAGCGGCGGAATGCTTCGTAGAAGATGAAGAACGCAACCGCGACCAGGGAGACGGCGTTGACCAGCGCGGCCAGCACTCCGGCGCGATGGTAGCCATAAGTCTTGGTGGAACTGGCGGGGCGCGACTGCAAATAGACCGCGACCAGAGAGAGCAGGAGAGCCAGGAAGTCAGAAAGGTTGTGTCCGGCTTCGGAGAGCAGGGCCAGGGAGTGGGCGCGGATTCCGGCCACGACCAGCAGCACGATGTAGGCGAGTGTGACGCCGAGCGAGATCTTGAGGACCCGCTTGGGACCGCCCCCGGCGTGAACGTGGACGTGCATTTTCTAAGTGTACGGGCGAGGGAAGCGGGCTTCAAGAGCAGTGGTTAGTGATCAGTGGTCAGTGGCCAGAAGCCATCTCAGCTCTTACTAACCACTAACCACTGGCCCCTGCTTTTCAGCGCTTGAACAGATTCTGCATGTAGCGGTCGTTGTAGACCGTGGTGGAGTTCTGGACGAACTCCAGGATTCGGTACATTTTTTCGCGGGATTCGCGGCTCATCTCTTTGAACTGCACTGCGACTCCTGAGCCGGGATGGATTCTGGCGATGCTGCCTTCCGCACTCAAGGTGCCGTCCCCGCCGTCGATGGAGAAGACCAGTTTCAAATTAGAGCCGGGGGGCAGGATGGCGCTGGTTTCCACATAACAGCCGCCCAGGCTGATGTCGATGAGGTTGCCAAAGATCGGTCCGCCGCCGGCCTGAGGATGCAACTCGATGGTGAGCCGGCATTTCATGCGGGTGTGCAGCCGCTGATCTTTCCGCGAAGGCTGCTTTTGCTTCTCTACATACATGCGGCGGTCGGCCTGGGTGAGAAGCTGCTCGGCATCGTTGCCATCGTCGGGAGATACGGCCAGGCCGACGCTCAAGGAGAGGATTTCCTCTCCGCAGACATCGAACCCAGCTTGCCTCGCCAGCGGGCGAATCTGCTCAACTTTCTTTGCCGCGGCGTCAGCGGCGAGACCGGGGGCAATCACCACAAATTCGTCTCCGCCCATGCGAGCGACGTAGTCGTACTCGCGGCAGCTGTCTTTCAGCGCCTGGGCAAATAAGCGCAAGACGCGATTTCCTTCCAGATGGCCGAAGCGGTCGTTGATCTTCTTGAAGCCGTTCATGTCGCAGACCATCAGCGTGAGCGAGGTGTTGTCACGCTTGCAGCGGGCCAGTTCGCGGTCGAGCTGCAGAAACAGCGACCGGGCATTCGGCAGGCCGGTGAGGTAGTCGGTGGTGGCGGAGCTTTCTGCCTGCTGGTATTTGAGGGCGTTTTCAATGGCCAGAGCCATTTTGCCGCTCACTGCCAGCAGGATGCGCAAATGGTCGGAGGTGAACGCATCTTTTTCGGCGCGGTAGAGGGCGAGAACGCCGATCACGCCAGATACACCTTCCAGCGGCACGGCCAGGGCGGACCGCAGCGTGCTGAATTTGTCGGGATCATTCAGGTAGCCCGGCTCGACCGAAGGATTGCCGTTCACAATCGGCTTCTTGTTCTGCGCCACCCAGCCCGAGAGACCGTCGCCAAATGGAATCCTCAAAGAGGTAAACAGGCGGTAATTGTCGCCGTTGGCATACTCCGGCACCAGGACGTCGTCGCGCAGGATGTAGATGGCGATGGCATCGTAGGGCACCATGGGCTTGAGTTTCACGGAAAAGACCGAAAGCGTTTCGCCTAAGCTGAGCGATGCTCCCAGGTCCTGGCTCAACTCAAACAAGGATTGAGCTTCCTGGCGCGCAGCTGCGATCGAGGAAAGAAAAGTCGCTTCCCGCCCGGGCGCATCCGAGACGGCGGCATTTTCGAATCCTGCCGCCGGCGCGGGTCCACGAGTGATTTTGAGTTCTGTGGGCAGGGCCATGTTGCCTTCGCCCGCCGACTGCTTTAAGGCCAGATTTTCAAACGACCGGTAACGCCGCTTGAGGACGTCCACGACTTTGGGATCGAACGACTTGCCCGACTCCGCCGAAAGCCGCTGCATCACCTCATCCAGCGGCATGGCGCGGCGGTATTGACGGTCGGAGGCCAGAGCGTCCAGATAGTCGACGGCGGAAAGAATGCGCGCGCCGATGGGAATTTCCGCGCCTTTCAAGCCGTAGGGATAACCTGAGCCATCCCATTTTTCGTGATGGGCCCGCACGATCGGCACCACGGGATACGGGAAGCGAACTCGCTCCAGAATCTCGGCGCCCACCACGGTGTGAATCTTCATCTTCTCGAACTCTTCCGGAGTGAGGCGGCCGGGCTTCGAAATGATGTGTTCGGGCACGGCCAGCTTGCCAATGTCGTGCAAGAGCGCGGCGGCGTGCAGGGCTTCCAGGTCGGGCCCGGTCATACCCAGTTCCTTGGCTACTTCGATGGCGTAGATGCGGACCCGCTGCAGGTGATCGTGAGTAGTCTGGTCTTTGGCTTCGATGGCCAGAGCTAAGGCCTCGATGGTTCGCAGATGCAGGTTGGCAATTTCCTCGACGTGGCGTTTCTCGTCTTCCAACTTGCCCAGGTACAGGCGGTAAGAGCGGTAGATGAGATAAATGGCGGGAACGAACAGGAGCGAAGTTTCCCAGTTGAAATTGTGATTGAACCAGCCGATCGCGCCCGCGATGCCCGCTCCGACCAGGTAATAAGGGAAGGACCAGAAATAGCAATCCACCAGGATCTGGCGAAGCGCTTTGCCTTCGCTGACCGAAATCACGACGGCAATGCTTCCGGCATTGACGATGAAGTAGGTCGACGCCGCCAGGCAAAGAACTAGAGGGCGGCTGACGATCAGTTCGTTGGCCAGCACGCTGTGGTAGACCAGGTACGCGAGGGCAGTCGAAAGCGAGCCCGCGCAAACGTTAAACGTCAACTGGATGGCGCTGGGCCGGTTGGGGAATAGACTCTGGGCCAGCATGGAGACGGCGCCCAAAGTGAGCGCCTCGGAGTAGCTCAGCTCCGCAATTCCCACCAGGATGAACAGAAAGTTTACCGAGAGCGTGCCCGTAATACCCGGAAGAATAACCCGGAGCCGCGACGCCAAAATCGCAACCCCCAGGTAGCAGATGAACTCCGCGATGTTCTTGCTGCTCTGGTGGACGGCAGCCTGAAGCAGGGAAACCATGCCGGCAGCAATCACCACGCCCACGAACGCCTTGGCCCCCACGGGCAGGGCTTTCCATGAGTGTGCGCTAGTGGACATTCGTTTCTAGGATAAATAGCTAACAGGTTTGTTAACAATGATTTATAGGCAGCGTCAGAAACTTCGGTAACCCTTCGAGTCAGTTGATTCAAGGCAACTTGGGGGTGAGTAACCGGTCGAACTCGAGCCCGCTTGCCCCTGTCACAGGGTTTGGTGGATGGAATCCCATATTCAACGCGTTGGCGATGTCAGGCAGCGCGGTAAACGCGATGTCAGGCGAGAGTTACTGTCCCGAGCATGTGCCTTGCCTGCCGCTCGCGAAAGAGGAACAAATTCGTCCAGCAATGCGTAATAATATCTATAACTTATGCGCACGGTTCTGGATATTTTCGGGCAAATCTTCCGCACCCTCTGGGCGCATAAGCTGCGCTCGTTTCTTACCATGTTCGGCATCGCGTGGGGAGTGGGATCGTTGCTGCTGCTGGTTGGGTTAGGGGAAGGCTTCCGCTCGGGCAACAAACGTGAGCTGGCCCAGTACGGCAAAGACATCATGTTCATCTTCCCCGGTCGCGCCCCGGTGGTTCAGGGCAGCATGAACTCTGCGCGCCGCTACCTGCTCACTTATCAGGATTATGTTGATATTCGCAAGGAAGCGCCGCATGTCCGTAACGCGTCGCCAGTCCTGATTCGCACCGATGTGCGCGCGGTGAGCGAGTTTGCCAGCGCCAATGGAGAGATTGCCGGAGTCGAGCCGCAGTTCAACGAGATCCGTTACCTCCCGCTTAATTCGGGACGCTGGCTCAACACCTTGGACGAAGCCCAACGACGCAACGTCATCGTGCTGGGTGATGAACTGGTGAAGAACCTGTTTCCGGGGCGGCCCGCGGTGGGGGCGAGCATTATTTTGAACGACATCACGTTTGAAGTCGTCGGCACGGTGCAGCGAGTCGGCCGCGGCGACGATAACTCCACCAACATGCGCGGCTATCTGCCCTTTCGGGTGATGGCAACTCTGTTCCCGCTCAAAGGCGAGAACCACGAGAATTCCATCTCGTTCATCAACTACCAGCCGCGCGTGACCGACGAGCACCTTCTGGCGCAGGACGAAGTCCGCAAACTTGTTGCCCGCAATCACCACTTCGACTATCACGACACGAATGCCTTCGAGGGCTGGGACACGATCCAGAACTCGAAGGCGGTGGGCAGCATCTTCGACGCCATGAACGTGTTCCTGGGAGCAGTTGGACTGGTCACGCTGGCGTTGGGCGCCATCGGCGTCATCAACATCATGCTGGTGACGGTGAGCGAGCGCACCCGGGAGATCGGATTGCACATGGCTCTGGGCGCGACCCGGCGCAGCATTCTGGCGCAGTTTTTTCTGGAAGGAATTATTCTGACTTTGTTCAGCGGGCTGATCGGTATGGGATTTGCCGCCGGGCTGATGGCACTGATGGGCAACATCCAAGGTCAGGGAGGTTTTGATCCTCCCAAACTTGTGCCCATGACGGCGGCTTTGGCGATTGGCAGTCTGGCGCTGGCCGGCGTGATTGCGGGACTTTATCCTGCGCGCAAGGCCGCCATGCTGCAGCCGGTGGAAGCACTGCGGCAGGAATAGAAAGGGACCTAAAACCTTAAGCCCGAAGCCTGATGCCCTGAACGCTAGAAGCTATGTTCCGAGATTTGCTACAAGAAGCCTACGGCGCCATGCGCTACAACCGCCGCCGCACCGCACTCACCATGCTGGGTATGGCGTGGGGCATTGCCACGGTGGTGATGCTGCTGGCCTACGGCGATGGTTTTGGGCAGGCCTGCACCAACATCTTCGCCAACTTCGGCACCAAGCTCATGATCCTGGTGCCGGGGCGCAGCTCCATGCAGGCAGGCGGTCAGAAGGCGGGCACGCAGGTTCGCTTTACCCTCGACGATGTCGACATGCTCACCACCAATCTTCCGCAGATCACCCACATCACTCCCGAGGTTGACAAGCAGTGCAACATCCAGTTTGACACGCGCACCTTCACCTTCGATGTCACGGGGGATTATCCGAATGTCGATTCTGTCCGAGCCCTGAAACTTGGCCCGGGACGATTCTTCAACATGCAGGACGAGATGCAGCGCGCCCGGGTCGCGGTCATCGGCTCCGAGGCCAAGGAAAAACTCTTCTCGGGACGAAACGCGCTGGGCGAACGCATCCGTGTCGATGGCATCAGCTTCGAAGTGGTCGGCGTTTTGAAGGCCAAGATGCAGGAGGGCGACGACGACATCAACCGCGCCATCTACGTCCCATTCACGACGATGAGCGATCTGAAGGACACGCATTACCTCGATTCCATCTGGTTCAACTACGAAACTCCGGAGTACGAGCGCCTGGAGCAGTCGGCGCGCCTCGTCCTGGCGGCCGAGCACAAGTTCAATCCCACCGACCGCCGCGCCGTGCGCGTGTTTAACCTGATGGAACAGGTTCACCAGTTCGAAGTAATCACCATCGGCCTGAAGATTTTGCTGGGCTTTATCGGGACGCTGACCCTCGGCATCGGCGGCGTCGGCCTGATGAACATCATGCTGGTTTCGGTGACGCAGCGTACGCGCGAGATTGGCGTGGAGAAGGCGCTGGGCGCGCGCCGCGGACACATCCTGCTGCAATTCCTGGCCGAAGCTCTCACCATCACTTTCATGGGCGGACTGCTGGGAATCATTCTGGCCTACGCAGTATCGCTTTCCGTGGGAAGGCTGACACTCTACAGCGCCATGGCGAAGAATGCCGAAGCCGGCGACATCCGCCTGATGATCGCACCCGGCACTCTGCTCGTCGCCACCCTCATCCTGACCGTGGTGGGACTGATCAGCGGCATGGTTCCTGCCGTGCGCGCTTCACGATTGGATCCGATTGAAGCGCTGCGCTACGAATGAAAGCCCCTTAAACAAAAAGCCGCCCCGGGGAGGGACGGCTTCCTTCATAGTTGATGTCTACTCGCTATTTCAGCTGAGGTTTCGCCTTTATCGACAGCTTCCGCCCGGCAAGGGAGTGGGTGGGAGCTATTTTCGTAAGGCTAGTCTGCTCCAAGCCGCAGCCAAAGACCACGTTATGGGTCCCCTGATTGAGAACCGTGTCGCTGGAGCTCGAGCAGAAGACAAAGTCCTTGGTCGTTGATGGATCGAGATAAATCTTCGCGAGGCCGGTCGTATCAACGGTAAGACCAGACAGATTGTTACCCACGACGCTGCCGAGAGTGCTGTTCCACAGACCAATGCCATCGTATTGGTCCGTTCCGCTGATGCTGTTGTTCCAGATCGCGGTGCCCTTGGTGTTGTAGGCGCCAATGCCTTCCGACAAAGAGCCTTGCAGTTGAACGGTATTGTTCCAAAACCCCGCCTGGATCCATGGACTGGTGGGGTTATCGTCGAAATAGAAACCGTCAGGCCAGTAGTCGGGCGGAGCTCCCAGACCGTTCGTCGTGAACATATTGTCGTGAATCCAGTATTGAGAAGGACCACTCGCCGCGTAGGCCCAATAATACGGAACGACCCATCCGCCGGCTGAAGCCCCGGCTGAATTGTTGTATGAGATCTCGAAGAAAGATTTTTGCGAGGACTCGAGATCAATTCCGGCCTGGTCATTTTCCATGACGTTGCCAGTCTGCGGCGAACCGCCTATCGTGATCTGGGTCGAAGTGACAAATCCGTCTTCTGATACTGCCACGCCAGTGTTGTTGAAATAGCTGTTGCGGACAGTGTAGGAGCCGGTCAGAAAATAAAGATCGCCGGGAGTCTTGCTGCGCGCCATTTCTCCGGAGTAGTGGATACCGTTTTCGATATTGGTGCCCCAGCCATTGTTCGCGTCCGGCTGGCCAGTCACCGCAATCCGGTCAACCGTGGCATTCATGAGATGTTTGCCGGTGAGTTCGAGGGGTGCGTAGACGATTTCGGTGGGTGCTCCGTCCTGGACATAGGTTTGGGCGGCCGGGACCAGATTGATGTTGATGGTCAGGTCCGAGACGGTGACACTGCCGTCGATGAAGGTGATTAGCGTAGCCCAGAGACAATCGGTGAAGTTGGGATTGCACGCTTGGACCAGGGGATCAGGCCAGTTCACGGGTAGAAAAAGCGCCTGGATAGTGGTCGCGTTCTCGCCCATTCCTTTGAAGGTGCCCTGAAAATTGTGAACGATGAGTTGGGTGGTGAGATACGTTCCCCCGGCCAGTTGCACCGTGCAGCTTTTTCCATAAGCCGCACACGTATTCAACGCGGACTGAATTGCCGCGGTATCGTCGGTACCATTCGGTGCTGCGACGTACACAACATGACTTGCCACAGCGGTGGCTGGCAAAAGAACGATCAATACCAGCACGGCGACCGTGAGCCACAAACCACGTAGCCGCACAAAGCGGTTTCGCAGAGTCATTGGTATGCTCCTTTCTGACTGCTTGTTGCGGAATTGCTTTGGTTCAGGATTGTGTCTCGCCGTCAGGGGGTGTGCGTTTCACCGGCGGGAATGCTCTTCGGAGGGGCGAGATTCGAGCGCAGGCAAAATGCTACGCGGATGAGCACATAGTGTCAGTGACTGAGGTCACACGGTGTGTCGTACCTAGCGGGAATTTGGACTAACCGAAAGGGACGACGGGCGCTGGGCGGGCGGCCCAGCCTTTCTTTGCTGACACCACCACAACTGAGGCTGCCGCGGAAATCGATGTTCATCCCTCACAGACAGGCTACCTCCTAGCCGCGTAGCCTTGCTGCGTGCCTCGTCTCAACCGCTGTTACGGCCACGGATTTCTCCACTTCATCACCTTCAGCTGCTATCGGCCGGTTGGCCCAGCCTTTCTTTGCCGACACCACCACAACTGAGGCTGCCCCGGTCTGCGCGGTTTTCGCAGGCCGGGGATTCCGGCTGCGGAAATCGGTGTTCATCCCTCACAGACAAGCTACCGCCTAACCTCTAGCCTTGCTGCGTGCCTCGTCTCAACCGTTGTTACGGCCACGGATTTCTCCACTTCCTCACCTTCAGCTGCTATCGCCGCCTGAAATTGCTTGGCACGGCCCGGCGCCGCGACCTGCTGCTTCGTCTGCTGGAGCAGACGCGTAAGAGCTATTGCTTCGTCGTGGTCGGCTACGTGGTGATGCCAGAGCATGTCCATCTGCTGATCAGCGAGCCGGAGCGCGGCGATCCGGGCACCGTCGTGCAGGTGCTCAAACAGCGCTTTGCGCGCGCGGTGCTGCGCGAAATGCGGAGCCGCCAGATCGCCCGACAGCCCCGGTTATGGCCCGACTCGACCGGCCAGGATCATGTGTGGCAAGCTCGCTTCTACGATTTTGTGGTTCATACGAAAAAGAAAAAACTTGAGAAACTCCATTACATGCATCAGAATCCCGTGAAACGGCGGCTGGTGCTCGACCCGCAGCAATGGCCCTGGAGCAGCTATGGGGACTACATACTCGACCAAGCCGGGCCCGTGCTTGTGAACCAACCACTGCTCGCGGAGATGAAGGTTAAGGAAACTTCGGGAACGGACTCTAGCGCAGCCTAGCTTTGGGGTTCGAACCACTCAAATGTGCGCAGCCGAAATCCCCGGCTTGCGAAAACCGCGCAGAACCTGCCCTGAGCGGAGTCGAAGGGCCGGGGCAGCCTCAGTTGTGGTAGGGTCGGCTGAGAAAGGGTGGGCCAGCCGGCCCTTATTGCTTATGCCAGGTCGCGACTTCATTGCTACCGGGAACAGAAGGATCGCTGTAATCGGTGTGCATGGCGCGCCCATCCTCCGAAACCTGCGCTTTGAAGATCCCCACTACCTTTCCCGCCCGCGTTTGAGTCACTTCAAAGCTGCGATCATCGCTTCGCCTGAGCGACACCATGGTGTGTCCCGGATCCTTTATTTCGGGGTACTGCTTGCCATCGAATTTTGCATCGAAGCCCCATCCATTGGGATCCGTCATCTTCAAACCGTTCGGCGTACTCTGGAAGGTGACCGTTATCTCGTTGCTGGAAGCTTTGGAAATCTTCGTCGCGCGCCATTCCCCAGAAATGCTCTGCGAGCCCGCAGGACCCGAACTGACTCGGGCGAACTCCCATTCGTCGCGCGTAGGGTCGGAGCTGTTAACAGAATAATCGACATTCTTCTGGGTCATGGACTGCCCGTCTGAAGAAACCGTGTCGGTTTCTTCGCTCATTATTTTGCCTTTGACTTTGTAGGTGATGAGGATGGAGTTTGGTTCTACCACGCGAACGTTAACATGGTCGGCGTAGGAGGCGGCGGTAGCATCGGGGTTCGTGGGGTGATCTTGCCCGTCCGCCTTCACATCGATGCGGTTGTGGACGCAGGACAGGCATTTGAAGGTCCCGTTCTGCAGCAAATAGTTAAGAGGTTTCTCCGGCATCTTGGACGATGGCAAGTCGATCTTCCACGTTCCGTCGAAAGTGCTCTGTCCGAATGCAAAGGCGGAAAAGAAAAACACGCACATCACTAAACGTTTCATCAAGAATCTCCTCCTTCGAAGCTACGTCGCGAAAAACGGCCACCTTGTGATGCCCACAAGCCATAGACCATCAGCGCAACTGGAATCGTAAGCCCGATGATTGTTCGAGCTGCGTACCAACGCGTGACATTTAACGGGGGACAAGTAAGGATCGCGTTTGGAAGCGTAAGACAAATGCTCGCACCCACCAATCCCAACTTCATGAGGATAGCCACGAAAACAATCGCCCATAGAATTGCTATTGGCAGCGCAAACAGCAAATCCGTAGGGACTTGAATGGCCGTGACAACCATTCCGAGTGCGACTAAGGCCAGCCACTTTCGACGCAAGATTCGCATCAGGAAAGACAATATTACGAGATAAACTAACACCCATAGGCAACCGACGGCTGGAGCGGAAATGCTGGCTGCTATTGCCCCCCCGATCCCTCGTCCAAACCCACCGTCAACCAATAGCGGCATCACCCGAGGGAGCCTTGCTCTAGCAGCTAACGCTGTAGCACAAACTTGCACGCCCGCTGTTAGAAGTCCCGCGAGGCCTCCCAACAGTAAGTCCCGCCCCAACATCGGATCGTTTAGCCGCCCACTCAAGAGCCGTTGCCATGAAATAAGCAGCGCGGGCCACGTTCGCCGAGCATATGGTTCGACAGCCATGTAGCCGATCCATACAAATAACCCAACAAAAAGGGGGATTCCGAGGAGAAATATTCCGCCTAGGATGTACTCAGGAACAGGAACAAAATGGAAGTTCAAGAAGAGACCAGGCACGGCGGTAAGCCAGACAAAGCACGCAATCCGGAAGGCGCCTCTGCGGTCACCGCTGCCCTTGCGCATATGACGCAGCGCAAAGAAACCGCCTACTAACAAGTACATGGAAACAAGGCCTAAAACCAACGCCGAGCCAATCCTTTGGCCGGTCAACGTCGCTAAACTTACGCCTGTGGTTCCCCATGGATGGTCCCATGGTGCTAGCACTTGGAAATACACGATGGAACCCCGGTATGCCGCTGCAATAACATGCACGGACGTGTCTGCATCTTCTGCAACCTTGCCCTCCCATTCGGCGCGGCTATCGAAAGGCTCGGGAGGTGTTGATTTCGGGGTGACGCGAGAAAATCGAGCGGGGTCTAATCCAGCCTCGGCGAGCAGCGAATTCCAATCAGGTTCCGCTGAGGGCCTTACAGTCTGCGTCTGCAAAGGGACAGCGCGGAAAAACCGCAACCTTCCTCTCACGTCCAGCTTGATGGTAGCGAGGCCCGAGGTCTCGTACGGTGGATTCTGCGCTGTCACACCAGGAAACCCGTCCGCGCCCCTTTCTGGTGTCATCCATTGCGGACTTTGCCTATACCAGAATGCGATCGGAGCTTGCCAGTTTGCGTTTTCAGGACTCGGCCATACACTTCTCCCATTCCGATTCATGTAGTCGAGATAGTCGTATTCTGAATCCAGCCAAAAATCGGAGTCTATAGATTCCGAATATCCATTCTTTTGCGCCAGTTCATGCGCTCTATCTGCCAGCACCTCAGGTGACTTCACTGGAGATGCGAGGCCCCAGTTGGTTACCTTCGGTGACAGGAATATTGTGCTTGCCGCGATTACCACGAGGGCAGCAGCTAGTGCGGCCCAAGCAATCTCTGGGCGAAGGCAACCCTCGGGCCCGGCGGCTGCTACCATTTGCGGTGAAGGTGTTTGTCCGGCTGCGAGAGCCGCTCCCAGCGGGTCGCCGCCAGGAAGGATCGCAGAAACACTTAAAGCCGACTGCGGCCGCAGCGATGGATCAAGCTGCAGGCACTGCAGAATAGCTCGCTCCACGGCGGGATCAAAACCGCTGACAAGGTTTGATGGCGTTCGTGGCGAATTCTCGGACTGGATACGCCTGAATTCGGAGAAAGTGGAGCAGGCTTCAAATGCCTTCTTGCCGGTGAATAACTCATATAAAACTAAACCGAGAGCGTAAATGTCACTCTGGACCTGTGCCGGCGCTCCCGACAGGAGCTCGGGCGCAACATAGCCTGGGGTTCCAACAATCTCAGAGTTCGAACCGGTTTGCCCGGTCGCAATGGCAAGTCCGAAATCAGTGATGAGGGCTTGTCCCCTACCGTCGATCATTACGTTGGATGGTTTCAAATCTCGGTGCAAAATCCCACTTCGGTGTGCTGCTGCAAGTCCAATAGAAAGCTCCTGAGCGATCTTGACCTGCCCCCAATTTTCGTTCACGTAAGAATACGACAACTTTCAGCTGCTCCATCTCCGGTTTGAGCCGGGATGGGGGAGCGCGAGGGGCAAGGGACGGCGTTTGAGTCCCTTGCCTCTCGCTCAGCTGTGTAGAAGCTCGCCGCCTGCGCCGCCGCAAATTCTTTCGGCGTGCGGTATCCCAGACTGCTGTGCGGACGCTCTTCGTTGTACTCCGTCCGCCACTCCGCGATCTTCCGCCGCGCGTCGAACAGGTTCTGAAACCAGCTCACCGTCAAACACTCATCTCGGAGCCGCCCGTGAAAACTTTCCACGCGCGCGTTCTGCGTTGGCTTGCCCGGCTGAATGTGCACTAACTCGATCTTTCGTTCCACACACCAGGCCAGAAAATGCCGACTCGTCAGTTCCGGCCCGTTGTCGCAGCGGATCGCCTGCGGCACTCCACGCTCGGCCACGATCGCTTCCAGCGCGCGTGTCACTCTCCGGCTGGCAAAACTCGTATCTACTTCCAAAGCCAAACACTCCCGCGTATACGCATCCACCACACTCAGCACCCGGATCGCCCGTCCGCACTCCACCGCATCGTGTACAAAATCCAACGCCCACTCCTGGTTGGCCGAGGTCCGCGCCACCAGCGGCTTTCCCTCGCGCACGCAATGCTTCCGTTTCTTCCGCCGAATCATCAGTCCGGCCTCCCGATACACCCGATGCACCCGCTTATGGTTCACATGGTCACCCGAACGGCCCAACAACACATGCAGCCGCCGATACCCAAAGCGCGGCTTCTTTCGCGCCAACTCCACCAGCCGCGTCCGCAGCGGCTCATCGGTTCGCTGCGACCGGTAGCAGTAACTCGCTACCGCCATCCCCATCAGCCCGCAAACCCGGCGCTGGCTCGCTGCGTACTTGCCCCGCAGCCAGTCCGCGTCCGCCCGCTGGTCTACGAGCTCCATCCGTTTTTTGCGATCAGCGCCTTCAGCATCTCTTTGTCCAGGCTCAGATCCACCACCAGCTTTTTCAACTTCGTGTTCTCATCCCGCAACTGCTTCGCTTCCTGCGCCTCGCTCACATCCATCCCACCGTACTTCGCCTTCCAGGCGTAGATCGTATGCTTCGACACTCCCACTTCTCTGGCCACGTCTTCTGCCTTGCGCCCTGCTTCCAGTTGTTTGAGCGCTCCAATCATCTGCGCCTCGGTGTGCCTGCTCTTTGACATGCCTCTTCCCCTTTCCTTCGTCCGAAATCATACTCGGACTTGTTCGGAAAACGGGGAGCAGGTCAATCTCGACAGCCTTGTCATGCGGCAACCTTCCTATCCGACGTAGTAACGAGGCCAAATCCTCGCCGTCCACAAATTCCATGGACAGGAACAAACGACCATCGCTTTCCCCCACATCGTATACTCTACAAACATTCGGGTGAGAGACCCGACGGGCGGTGCGCACTTCAGCAAAGAACCGTTCACGCCAGCCAGTTTCTGCCCCACGCTCAGCCGGTAGGAACTTGAGCGCAACGGGTTGACCCAGCTTGAGATCATCGGCGCGGTAGACCTCGCCCATGCCGCCTCGACCGATTAAGGCCACGACTCGATAACGATCACCGATAAGAGTGCCCGGCGTGAACCCACCTTGGCTCGTGCCACCTGCGAAGCGAGATGGTTCGCCACTGGTAGGCACATCTTCGTATTTGGAAATTGTGGCCGGAGAATCGGAAGAAAGGTGCGAATCTAGAGACATCGATACTACTCGAAGGAAGGATTTGCCTAGCCCTGAAGAATAGAGTTGACCCTCCTGCTTGTCACGACCATTAGCAATCGACGTGGCGGGTTCTATAAAAGGGGATGTCAAGTAAAAACACTTTACCCTTCGCAGGGAGGTTTGGTTTTTCTTGGCATCCAGCCCCTGCCGGCAGCTCCGACGCGCTTATCTCGTTGTGTACATCACCACGCATTTCCGGATCACATCTGGCGTTCGTTCGGTCTTCCTCTGGGCGCCGACAAGCAACTCGGTGGCAGCATGGCCAACCATGGTTCTATCTGAGGCTCGCGTCTGGGCGCGGCACTATGGCTTTGTTGGGTTGTCCGAGGGAGCATATGGTGGCCCGTGAGACCGATCCGCCTATCCCGCCCAGGATACTTACCCTCGAACCCGTGCGCGCAGCTCTTCAACCTTCGAACGTCAGGGTTACCGCTTCCGGACTTCGTGGTCGGGCGCGAGCTTATGCTGCTTGTAGCATCAGATGTTCGGCTGCGAACGTCTCTCCTTTCTTCCACAGAATCAGGGCAATTGCCGCCATCTTGCGAGCTAGCGTCAGCCGCGCCATGGCCGGCAGCATTCCGTTGGCGACGCGTATTTCGTAGAACGCGCGGAACGGACCGTCCATCGCGCTGGCCGTCGTGGCCGCGCTCTTGAACACATTCTTCAACTCGTGGCTGTAGTTCCAGTTCAATCCGCGAATGTACACCGGCTTGCGCCGCCGCAGGATTTGGCCATCTTTCTCCACATAGTCGGCGCTGCTGCGAGTCTCTAGGCCCAGGCCGCAGTAGGTCCAGAACTGACGCTTGGTGCGAAAGCGGTGCGGGGTCTGCACCCGCGCGATCAGCACCGCCGTCCGCAGCGGACCGAAGAACGGCATGGAACGCAGGAATTTCGCGGCCGGATTTTTGTGGCACTCCACCATCACTGCTTGCCTGGCTTCCCGCCGCAAGACCTGCACCGCGTCCAGTTCCTGGTACAGCCACTGCGCACGCCGCCGCTGCCCGCTCTCGCTTAATCTCCCAAGCCATTCCCCGCGATGGCGTTTTCCGAACGGCTTCTTGCCGGCGCACCCGATCGCTTGGCTGCGGTACAGTGCTTTGATCCGGCGCATGGCGCGCCCCGTGTCCTCCGTCAACGCGGTGTAACTGGCTACCAGTTGTTGTAAGGTGCGCGTGCTCTGCTCCCCGTGATAGACCGCCGACAGCATGCCGGCCCGCAGCAGTTCTGCCAATTTGCGCGCATCGATCTGATCGCTCTTGTTGCCCGACTTCAGCAATGCATTCTTGCGCGGATTACACACCACCACCCGCGCCACATCTCGCAATACCACATCGTAGAGCCAGGCCGAGTACGTTCCTTCCTCGAAGGTGACATGCAGCTCTCCCCGCAATCCCTTCAGCAAGTCCATCACGGCGGTCGCTTTGGTCGCGATCACCGACTGCATCATCAGTTTGCCTTCGCGATTGAGCACGGCCACGCTGATCGTGCTCTGGTGGACATCCAAGCCAATGTACTTCACACTCTCCATGGGTGTTCCTTTCCTTCGGTGTAGTTACTGTTGCTCACAGCAACTGCAGCCTACTCTGAAAGGGGCGCCCTTTTATATTGCGTGGCCCAGGCTTTTGACGTTGCGGGCATCACCAACGCGGTAAACCGGGGACAGGTAAACCGGGGACATCCATGATAAGTAAAAGTCAAGAGGAGACGGAGGTCTCCGTGCACTTGGAAGGGATGACTCTCGAAGCGAAGACGAGGCGGTTAAGTTGGCGAACGGGCAGCGATCGTTGAGCGCGGCCAAAGCAGCAGCTTGGCCAGACATCCATTTGCGGGAACCGAAGCGGAGTCCGGTCCACGAAGTATGAGTTAGGGTTTTCCGGCCGGCCTCGATACAGACGGTAAGGAGCATCGGGAGTCGAGACTCCTCTGCCCAGTCCCCGAGTTGGCGAGGAACGGCCGGATGATCGCTGAGTTCAAAGTTTTTCCTTTTTAGGCAGCTTTTTGGGTTGGCTCTTCCAAAGGCACGCGCAATTGGAAGGGCTGACGGCTTTTGTCGACGGCCAGCAAATAGACGACGAGTTTGCGCGCCACCGCCAGGGTGGCGCGGTTGCGGTGTCCGTGCTCCAACTCGCGGGCATGCAGCGCCGCCAGTTGTGGATTCCATCGCGGAGCCAGTTTGGCAGCCTCGATCAACGTGGTTTGCAGCCAGTGGTTGCGCTGTTTGGAGATAGGTCCGCGTTGCTGCTTGCCTGCCGAAGACTTCAATGCGGCAGTCAGTCCGCAGTAACTCATGGCATCGGAGCCAGAGCAAAAGCGGTGCGGGTCGCCGATCTCCAATGCCCAGGTCAGAGCGGTAATTTCTCCCACAGCTGGAATCGTCATCAACCGCTCGACACGTTGTGCCAGTTCGGGATCGGCGAGTAACTCGCAGACCAACCGCTTCTGCGTGTTCTCGAACATCTCCAGAGCGCCGCGGCTCAAACGCAGCAGATCGATCACCGATTCCGGCACTTCTTCGAGTTCTTCCAGCAGACTGACGAAGTATTTCTTGCGGTGCAGCTTCTCCTTCACGTAGAGGGCGCCGGTCTCCATCAGCAGTCCGGCCATCTTGTTCTTCATGCGTACCGCTTCGCTCACCACCAGGCTGCGATAGCGCAGCAGACGGCGCAGTTCGCGAATCCGCGGCGGCGCCACATAGCAGGCCGGTAGTAGATTGCAGCGCACCAAGTCGGCGATGGTGCGCGCGTCGATGGCATCGCTCTTCTTCTTGCCCGCGCTGATGGCTTTCATCTTGGCCGGATGCGCCATCTCCAATTGCTCGCCGTAGGGTTTCAGCGTGTCGTAGATCCAAGCGCTGAACAGGGTCGCTTCCATCGCTCCGCGCCACGGTTGCGGACGGGCTGAGGCCCATTGCCGCAAGGCCTCGCGTTGCGCCAGCACACTGCCTTCTTCCATGATCTCGCCCGCAGCGGTCTTGACGCAGAAACTGATGGTTTTTTTGTGAACGTCGAATCCGATATAGTGAAGGCTGTTCATAGGGTTCTCCGAGTGCGCTTTCTGAGCTGGCGCTTTCCTCGCCAGTCTCAGCATCGTAGCCGCTTCGAGAACCCTTCTTCATTTTACTTGTGCATTCATACAGACGGGACGTTCTCCGTCTCGCCCAGAAAGGAAAATGGGAAACGTCCTATGGAGTGCACCCCAAAACTGAGACAGAGATAATGGTGACAGTTCTCGATAAGGAGAACACATGTCACAGGAGAAAGCGAAGCAACCTGAGTACGGAACGGAGTTCAAGCTGGCGGCGGTGCGGAGAGTGCTAGCGGGCGAAAGCGTGCGCGCGGTAGCGCAGGATCTGGGCATTCGGCGCAAGCGACTGTACGTGTGGAAGGACCGGTATGCGGAGTTGGGCGAAGCCGGCCTGGCACATCGGCGAGGAGGAAGGCCGCGAAAGGTAGTGTCTGAAGATAAGAACGGACTGGAGACGAGGTCCGGACGTGGGGAGTTGCTGGCAGCGCGGAAGCGGATTGCGGAGCTGGAGCGCAAGGTGGGGCAGCAGGAACTGGAACTGGATTTTTTCGGCGAAGCCTTGCGGCGCATAAAAGTGGGCGGGAAGCGATCTGCACGTTGATCGCGGAACGGGCCGGGCAAGGCGGCCTCAGCGTGGAACGAATGTGCGAGTTGAGCGGAGTGAGCCGGGCGGGCTTTTACCGACATTGGGAATCGTCGGCACCACGCCAGGCCGACACGGCGCTGCGCGATGCCATCCACCAGGTGATCGTGGAGAAGCGGTTCTACGGATACCGGCGGGTGCAACAGGAACTGCGGCAGCGCGGGCAATGCGTCAATGCCAAGCGCGTGCTGCGCTTGATGCGTGAAGATAATCTGCTCAGTCTGCGCACGCGGCGGTTCGTGCCTGCGACCACCGATTCGCAGCACGGATGGCGAGTGTGGCCGAATCTGGCTCGCGGTTTGGTGACGCGTAATCTCAATGAACTCTGGGTCGCCGATATCACCTACGTGCGATTGCGAGAAGAGTTTGTTTATGTCGCTGTGGTGTTAGACGCGCTCTCGCGGCGGGTGATCGGATGGGCGCTAGCCCGACATCTGGGCGCGAGTGTAGCGGTGCAAGCATTGCGCATGGCGCTAGCCGAACGTCAACCTGCACCAGGATTGATCCATCACTCTGACCGTGGCATTCAGTATGCCTGCGCCGACTATCTCACGCTGCTGGCCGATCATGGGGCGCAACCGAGCATGAGCCGCGTGGGCAATCCCTACGACAACGCCAAGGCTGAGTCCTTCATCAAGACGCTCAAACAGGAGCAGGTGCACGGCAGAGACTGGCGCGATCTGGACGCCTTGCGCGCCGAACTAACAACGTTTTTCGAAATCACCTACAACCATCAGCGCCTGCATTCTGCACTGAACTATCAAACTCCAGCTGCTTTCGAGCAACAACTGCGGAGCCTGGCCAATGTCGAAGCTTCTACAGAGATGACTGGGGCGAGGGAGCTAACCGCCCCCTCGCCCCAGACCCCACTCCCCGGTTTACAATCTCCTTCGCGAGAAAACTGTCCCTAGTTTCTTTGTCTCACGTCAGGGGTGCAGTTCACCTATCTGTCCCCGAATTTGGTGTCACGGCTGCCCCGTCCTTGTCCCTGCGTTCTTTGCAGGGACAGGGCGGGGAACTTGACCTGGCATCCTGAACTCACGGAGATCAAAATCCCCGCTATGTCGCAAAAGACGCGACAAGAGCGGGGCACCCTCGACGGTTAACATAAGGAAAGGCTGGGCCAGCCCCCGCTATCTCTATCAATCCATATTGTTGAACCCATCGCAAAACTGCACCGTTTTCGTGTCAGGGTTAGCGAGATAGAGGCAATACCTCGTATCGCGAGTTCGCCCGGTCAAGTCCCGGTATTCGTATTCCCCGAAAATGTACAGGATCTGAACCTTCCCCTTTATCGCATCATAGGACTGCGAGAGATAAACAGCATTGCCCTGATCGATGGGCGATGCTCCTATATAGGCCTCTCCTGCTCTACTGAGAAATCTTCCTTGGGGCGGGAGGTCATGGCTTGGCTTCCACGTCGTTTCACATTGCGCAACGGCTTCACTAGGCGGTTCTTTGAGATAAACACGGGAGAGAACGTACCCAGTGCATTCGCGTGTCTTGTGCGCTGGCGTTTTGCCAGTGTTCAAAAGAGCAACATCCAAATGCAAAGGCTTGCCAGCCTCAAATTGCGTGAGTTCTGCACCGGAAACGCCAACCCAAGCCCGCTGATCAGCCCTAAACGACTCTTGGGCCTCACGAGAAGATCTTTCAAAATTGTTCTGCGATTTGGTGAGGCTATCCTGGGCAACTTGCTGTTGGGTGGAGAGTGCTTTGGCGCTATCCAACTCAGCCTGCAACCGAGTCCGTTTCATCTCTTCCACCATGCCTTTGGCGGCACTGGCGTTGTCTCTGGCGGCGGCGGCGTTGATCTTTGCAACATGGGCTTGGTATCCGCTTATTGCACCCCCGACCACTCCGACGAAGGCCAGAACGCCCGTAAACCAGACCAACCGCTTATTAAGTTTAAGTTGCTGCTTCTTGTATTCCTCATCACGGCTTTTAGCTTCGCGAGCTTCATCCTCAAGCTTATTGAGGCGGATGTCGAAAACGGGGATTCCGCCTTCGTAGTGAACTATGCCCCTGTCTTGGGGCTGTTTCTCGTCGGCCAATTTATTTGTTACCTCATCTTGAAAAAAACTTCCAGGATAGAAACACGAAAACACCCGAGTACAGGGAAGGCCCCGAAGCGCTGGAGAACTTCAAACGGCTGGCGACAGCGATTTTACAGGCTCCGGCGAAAAAGAAAAAGAGACAGACTAAAAGTCCGTCTCCCTAAGGAAGAGGGCTGGGCCAGCTCTAGTTTTAGCCGGCGCCACGACGAAAGAGGCTGCCCCGGCTTTGCTGGTTTTGGAAAGCCGGGCACCACGGACCTCGACCTCGGCGTGCGGCCCCTAACCCTGTGACATCCAACCACCTTTCCTCTGTGTAAATCTTCTGTCAAGCCAATTATCTAACCCCTTCCCCCTGAACCCCCTCCAGCCACTCCCAACCCGGGAAACCTCAACACCGCTGCTATACTTGATTATCAATGGTTTGCAATAAGCAATACGCAGTGATGGCAAAAGGCCGAGCCTCTGGTCAAAGCCAGCCGCCCGGCTCCAAGTCCTTTGTTCCACGGATTTTAACCTCTAACTCCTTTAGACCATCGGATCTGGCGGGAATTTCCCGCTAACCCGAAGATTCCAATAGCCCGAGGGGGGTGGGGGGGTAATTATCCCTTGACAACAAGGAGAACAAATGGCATACTGTTTGCATGAACCGCCGACAGACAATTCCGCTAGAACTCCGCTACACCTTCCAGCAGTTCGACAAAGATTTTCCGACCGACGATGCCTGCCTTGAACACGTAAAAGAGCAGCGTTTTCCGGGCGGAATCACGGTTTGCCACAAGTGCGAGAAACCGCGAAAGCACTACCGGGTGAAAGGCCGCACGGCCTATGCTTGCGAGACGTGCGGGAACCACATCTACCCATTGGCGGGGACGATCTTTGAGAAGTCGAGCACGGCCCTGCGAATCTGGTTTCACGCTATGTACTTAATGGGTTCCACCCGCTGTGGAATTTCGGCAAAACAAATCCAGCGAGAGACGGGCGTGACCTACAAAACCGCGTGGCGCATATTCAAGCAAATTCGCAAACTCATGGGCGAAGATTTGCGACTCGGAGGGCCGGGTGGGGTGGAAGTGGATGAGGCTTACTTCGGAGGACGGCGCAAGAACGATGCGGGAAGACTCTTGCGCGGCAATAAGGGCCGGAACACAACCGTGCTCGGCGTGGTTGAGCGCAAAGGCCGCATCGTGGCTCAAGTCAGCCCGGAGTTGACGATGGCCGCAACAAGCGCACTGGTGAAAGAGTACGTGCTGCCTGAAACCATGATCTACACAGACGATGCCTCCGCCTATAACGCGCTGCCCCGGCTACGCGGCATGGGCTATCAGCACCAGCGGATCAACCACACGCAAAAAGTCTATGTGATGGGCGAGGTTCACACGAACACGATTGAGGGGTTCTGGAGTCTAGTGAAGCGCGGAATCGGCGGCGTGTACCACTCGGTCAGCGCGAAATATTTGCAGAGTTACCTTGACGAGTATTCGTTCCGGTACAACCGCCGCGATTCCGGGAATTTGATTTTCTCTTCGATTTTGCAACGGGTAGGCGAGATGGCGTCTCGCAAGCCCGCTTCAGAAGCGTAGAGAAGTCTTGCTTTGTAAAAATCGGTTCCTCGCCCTGAGTTTCCTTGGCCGGAGATGCAGGGCGAGTAGCCATAGTGGGCGCGGGATGCTCCCAGATGGGAGTGTCGCGCACCTATGCCGAAAAGTCAACGGACATGTACGCGATGGGCTTTCTTGCGGAAAATAAATGGGGTATTGGGCTGATGCTCATCGGTGCAGGCTTGGCCGTGTTTGTCGGCAAGGTGCTTGGCGCAATTTGCATTCTAGTTGGATTTACAGTTCTGCTCATCCCGTCACGAATCAGAACCCACCGCCTATCGAAACTCTCGCCCGAAGAAAAGAAGGCTAGAGTGGACGCGCTAGATCGCTCCCAAAAACAATTCCTTAAAACCATGATTGAGGCAAACAGGCGCACCATCCAAGTCGATTCTACCAACGCTTTGATACGCAGTTTGATCCTTGCCGACTTTCTTATGCTCACCTCGCGGCGAGCGCCAGTCTACAAATTGCCTGCGATGATAACGGACTGGGCGTGGGGCTACCTGCGCGAGCATCCTGGATCGCTAAAGTGAGGCTCTATGCTGCCTGATGATGCTTGCGACGGAGTGTGGGAATTGACTGATTTTTGCCTGCGCGAGAATTACGCGCTGCGCTCGTTGCTGAAATACCTGCTAGAAAGCCGAGACACTCCCGAAGTAAAACAGGTTCGCTTGAGAGGATGGAAAAACGAAGTTTCAACCAGTCTAGGTGATCCTTTGACTTCCAGCCGGGCCGAATCGATCTTGAGTACAATTCGGAGTCTCCCTCCAGAAGAGCAGAAACAAGCCCTGCAAGATTTGCTTTCTGCGATGGCCGCATTTTATTTGGGTTAGGCTTTTTCATCCCGTTGGAACTTTACTCTAGTCTGCACTTTTTTGCGTACTTGTCCCCGAGGGATAATTACCGGGTGGGGGTGGGAGTAACCAGAAAGTAATATCACGGCTGAAAGGGAGCGAGTCAGTCCGACCTAGCTCTCGCGGCGCGTTCCTGCAGGGTTAACGTCACGACCTGACATCACAAACCACTGACCGCAGTCGAAGGGATGGAGCACCCCAGTTGCGGAACGAGAAGGAAGAAACCCGGAAGAGCGGGACGCCCGACCAACATCCCAGAAAACCACAAAGCCGGGCTGGTTGGCCCGGCTTGCTTTGTGGAACTGGTTCGGTCAATCTTGTTTCGACGGCCGGATCAGAATGTCAAAATCTTGCGTCGCGGGGTCACCGGCCCGCGACGGCGTGCAACTCTTACATCACCAATGCGAGGTTCTCCAGTTCGTACTGCAGCACCGGCAGGGCGCAACCGGCCATTTCCACCCGGCCAGCCGCGTCCAGGGCCGCCTTGGGCGAAACCCCATAGCCCCGGCCCATCAGGAAAACCTGCAGCAGTTCGGCGGCCTCGTAAGAATCGATCATGCCGCCCTGCAGCAGATCGTTGCGCAGCGCCGCCAGCTCAGTTGCCGTGAACCTGTCTTTATCGTTGTTGGCTCTGTCGTTCATCACGTTTTCAAACATGGCCGTCATCACCTCCGACTCCGACCTGTTACCTCTTTTGGCTATTAGACTCATCGGCAACCATACAAGTTGCATGCAATTCAGTTGCCGTGCCCGCCCTCTACTTTCATATACGGAAAGCAGGCCGCTTTAGATTCATTAAACACCTGTGAATATCGGAAGTTGCGGGCAACCTATTCGGACCTCAGGGCTGCCCTTAGGGTCTCGATGGTACCTCCAGCGTCCCAAAAAATGACACTTAGTGTCGCGTTGGGACACACTACGGTAACCGGGCTTGTTCGAGGAAGTAACTGCGGAGGATCGTCAAGATTTGTAAATGGCGTGAAGGGGAAAGGGCGGACGAGGCGGTTTCCAAAAAGCGGAGCTTCGCTCCGCCGGACAGCCGAGGCGGCTGTCCCCACACACTTAGCCCTCGATGGTTGCCTCGTCCACCAGCATGATGGGAATGTCGTCCTTTACCGCATACACCCGGCGGCAATGCGTGCACTTCAAGCTCTCGGGATTTTCCCGGTATTCAAGCGCCTGCTTGCACGCCGGACAAACGAGAATTTCCAGCAGGTCTTTGGCGATCATGAGGGAATTGTACGCCACAAACCCAGAACCATTCACCACGGAGACACCGAGGCACAGAGAAAAACAAAATTGGGACCTCCTGGAGAAGCAGGAAGCTGGAGGCGAGTGCGTTTCCAGTCGAATTGTTTTCTCTGTGCCTCTGTGAGTCTGTGGTGAATGATTTCCCCAACGGCCTCGGCGGTGTAAGATTTTCTAGCCGAAACCCGAAAGCCAAGGCCCGGAGCCCGAATGCCTGCCAGAATCCTCGACGGCACCAAGATCGCGAACGACATCCGCGCCGAAGTTGCGGCGGAAGTGAAGACCATGGCTGCCGCGGGAGTGCGTCCCGGCCTGGCCGTCGTCCTGGTCGGCCACAATCCGGCCTCGGAAATCTATGTGCGGGGCAAGGTCAAGGCCTGCCAGGAAGTTGGCCTCTACAGCGAGCAGCACACGCCGCCCGACACTGCAACCACCGCCGAACTGCTCGCCCTGGTCGAAGACCTGAACCGCCGCGACGAGATTGACGGCATCCTGGTGCAGTTGCCCTTGCCGCCGCAAGTGGACGCGAAAAAGGTGCTCATGGCGGTCGATCCTGCCAAAGATGTCGACGGCTTTCATCCTGTCAACGTTGGATTCCTCTCGACCCAGCGCCCCGGCCTCGTGCCATGCACGCCCGCGGGAGTGATCGAAATCCTGACGCGCAGCCAGATTTCGATCACCGGGCAAGAAGCAGTGGTGGTGGGCCGTAGCGATATCGTAGGCAAGCCCGCGGCCATGCTGCTGCTCAACGCCAACGCCACGGTCACCGTCTGCCATTCGAAGACTCATGATCTGCCCGGAGTTTGCCGGCGCGCCGATATCCTCATCGCCGCCATCGGCCGCGCCGGCATGATCACCCACGAATTCGTGAAGCCGGGCGCTACCGTGATTGATGTCGGCATGAACAAGGTCACGGATCCTGCGGTTTTCCAGCGTCTGTTTGGCGGACGGTTGTATAAGAACGCCAAGCGCGAAGATACTTTCCGCACGAAGGGATCCACGCTGGTCGGCGATGTTCATCCCGAGGTGGCCGAGGTGGCGGGAGCGCTGACTCCGGTGCCCGGCGGCGTCGGCCCCCTGACCATCGCCATGCTGATGTACAACACCGTAAAGGCCGCGAAGATGCGGAGAGGCAGTGGTCAGTGGGCAGTGGCCAGTGGCCAGTAACCACTGCCGCGCTGGGCACTTCGCCCGCTATGACAGAATTTTTCATGTTCGGCGTTGCTGTTACTGACCACTAGCCCCTGATCACTAGCCACTGACTCTATGCTGAAAGTCGGACTCACAGGCGGCATCGCCTCTGGCAAATCGGTGGTCGGCGAGATGCTGGTCGCGCTCGGCGCATATCTCGTGCAGGCCGACCGCATCGCGCACCAACTCATGCTGCCGGGCCAGCCCGTCTACAACGAAGTGGTGCGCCACTTCGGCGGCGGAATTCTCAATCCCGACCTCAGCGTGAACCGCGCCAAACTGGCCGAGGCCGCCTTCGGCACCGCGCCCGGCACGCAAGACAAGCCGTCCGCACTCCCCTCCCGCGTTCAGGAGTTGAACCGCATCGTACATCCCGCCGTGATTCGCAGCCAGGAAGAGTGGATGGAAGATCGCGGACGCCAGGATCCCCACGCCGTCGCCATCGTGGAAGCTGCCCTGATCTTCGAGGCCGGTGCAGCGCGACGCTTCGATCGTCTGATCGTGGTCAGCTGCACCGACGAGCAACGCATTGCCCGCTTCGCCGCCCGCCAGAGAATGGACCTAGCCGCCGCCCGGAAAGAAGTCGAACGCCGAATGGCCGCGCAACTCCCCGAAGCAGAAAAGATCAAGGCCGCAGACTACGTCATCGACAACTCCGGGTCCCTCGACCAGACGCGCGAACAGGCCAAGCAAGTCTGGGAAAAGCTGCGGGCCGAGGCAACAGCCAGGCGCTAAGAACCAAGCAAAGAAAGACTCCTTGCAACTCAGCCCTTCTTCAGAAACTTTCCCTGTTCCAGTTCCTCGAACGCCTGCCGCAACTGCTCCTGCGTGTTCATGACGATTGGCCCGTACCAGGCCACGGGCTCTTCCAGCGGTTTGCCCGAGACCAGGAGAAACCTTATCCCATCGTCTCCGGCTTGCACCGTCACTTCATCGCCGCGATCAAAAAGAATGAGCGAGCGATTGTCGGCTTCCACTGGAGGCGTGGTGTCCAGCCATTTCACGGCCTCGGTCGGCACGGCCAGCGGACCGGACGCGTTACAGAACTTCCCGGCGCCTCCGAAAACGTAAGCGAAGGCGTGCCGAGTCGTCTCCACCGGCAACGTCTTTCTCTTGCCCGGAGCCACCGACACGTCCAGATAAATCGGATCGGCCGCGATGCCATCTACCGGCCCTTTCTTCCCCCAAAAACTTCCGCAGACCACGCGCACGTGCGTGCCGTCATCGTCCTTGATCTCGGGAATATCGAGCGCCTTCACTTCCTGATAGCGCGGCGCGGTCATTTTCAGAGCCGCCGGTAGATTCGCCCACAACTGAAAGCCATGCATGCGTCCCGCCGGATCGCCCTTCGGCATCTCCTGATGGATGATGCCGCTGCCCGCCGTCATCCACTGCACGTCGCCGGCGGCAATGGCGCCGCGGTTTCCCATGCTGTCGCCGTGCTCCACGGTTCCCGCCAGCACATAAGTGATGGTCTCGATCCCGCGGTGCGGATGCCAGGGAAAACCCGCCAGATAATCCTCGGGAACATCATTGCGAAAATCGTCGAGCAGCAGGAACGGATCGGTCTCCTTGGTATTTCCAAACCCGAAGGCGCGCCGCAAATGCACGCCAGCGCCTTCAAGAGTAGGCTTCGATTTGATCAGTCGCTTCACCGGTCGGATGGACATAGTGGCCTCGCGTAGAAAACCTTTTGATGTCCAATGGAGGCGTTGGGATTCTGGGCTGCACTCGTTAGGGGGCGGACGGGCTCTGAGGGCCGATGCAGATCATCCACTTGTTCTAATTCTAGGTTCTAAATCTTTGTCATTTCGAACCGGTGCGCTCCAGCCAGCGACTCTTTACTCTCTTCGCCGCCAGATGGAGAGTCCGGGCGATCCTAGCGCGAGCAAGCCGAGTGTCGCTTGAGCGGGAGCGGGAGTCTGCAGGGATGTGGGGGCGGGTTGACCGACCGCGTTGTCCTGCTCCTTGGTCGCGCCGGCCCTGATTGGCTGGTTGGGAATGGTTTCGTAGGCGTAGCCCTCGATCTCCGCCGTGATATTACCTTGCCGGTTCAAAGCAATCGATAGCTCCGCCCAGCCGTAATGCTTCTGGCCATCCAGCTCAAACTGCAGGCCAAGATAATGGTCTTTGCCCCACGTCCCGCCGCCCGAGCCGTGATAGGCGATCGCCATCGTCGCGCTGTGGGAAAACAGGTTGGAAGGCCCGATCCTGGCGCCCAACCGTAACGGCAATGCGTCACCACTCTTCTCGCGCCGCACGCGAACCCCGTCGCCGTGCAACCCAAACGCGATGACAAAGGTGGTGGATCCGAGTCCGAGATTGCCCGCATTTTCGAAACGGAAGTCGGGGACGCCGTCGTGGTTCATGTCGATCCAACGATTGGATCCCGTCGTGAACCTGATGTGAGCCGGCGTGTAGACAATCTCAGCCTGGGCGGGCTGGGCTAGCGCCAGCAATCCCACTCCGGCGGCGCCGGCGGCGGTGCCGTAAGCCCTGAATTTCTGCTCCAGTTTTTCGGCGAGAGCGCGCTGGCTTTTCTTGCTTGCGACTCGCTGGCCTTCTGTGCGGCCCTCTCTGCCCATGTTGTCCTCCCTTCGAGAAACGGCTTTCGATAGGGGGCAGGGTCCCCATGCCGGACGGATCATTACCCCAACATCGGGAGCCTACCATCGGGGCATGGTCGAGTCCATCGCCGATTGCCGCTTCTCCCGCCGGGACTCGGTTCCTATTTATTTGGCGTACCCCGGATTACCCTTCGACTCCGCTCAGGGCAGGCTCTTCGGGGCTGGAGTCGGGTGGTTCGTTCGGCGTCTTCGTCCTGCCGGGTTCGATAGCTGCGGCCCGATACACCTGGGCCGCTGGACAGCCGGGGGCGGCTGTCCCCACATGGAGCGTGGAGCATCCGCTTCTGAATCCACAGAAACAGAAAGTCCTCGCTCGCGTGCCTCGCGGCGGAACATTGTTTAGAATCGAACGTAGAATCGAATGTGGGCTTGCTGTCATCCTGATTCTTAGATTCTGTTAGCCCCCGAAGGTGTGCGCTTATGAAACTGCTACGACCTGCAATCCTGGCGCTGGTGATGGCTGGCGCGTTCTTCTACTTCACCACCTGGCGTTCGAATGCGAAATTTGCCGGCGCGAATCCGGTGAACTGGGTCAGCCATCCCGCGCAGGTGGAGATCACGGAAGCCTCCGGCAACGAGGCGCTCGACAGCGAAGAGCAGAACAATATCAGCGTCTATCGCAAGAACATTCCGTCGGTGGTGAACGTTACGTCGCGCGCCATGACCTTCGACTTCTTCTACGGACTGCAGCCGCAGGAAGGCCAGGGGTCGGGCTTCGTGATCGACAAAGATGGACACATCCTGACCAACTATCACGTCATCGCCGACGCGCGCCAGGTAGAAGTGACGCTGCACAACCGCAAGAAGTACAAGGCGACGGTGGTGGGCACCGATCCGGCGCACGATCTGGCGGTGATCCAGATCAAGGCGACCGATCTGGTTCCGGCGGTGCTTGGCGATTCGCACAACCTGCAGGTGGGGCAGAAGGTTTACGCCATCGGCAACCCGTTTGGGCTGGCGGGGACGATGACGCGCGGCATTGTGAGTTCGATCCGGCCGGTGCGCGAGCCCAATGGCGCGACCATTGACGAAGCCATTCAGACCGACGCCGCGATCAACCCTGGCAACTCCGGCGGTCCGCTGATGAACTGGCATGGCGAAGTGATTGGCATCAACACCATGATTCTGTCGAGCGTAGGGCAGAATTCCGGCGTGGGATTTGCGATCCCGATCAATACGGCGAAGGCGGTGTTGAACGATCTGATGACGCTGGGGCGGGTGCGGCGTCCGGCGCTGGGCGTGCGCACGATTCCGATCAGCGCCGAACTGGCGGACGAGATGGGATTGCCTGCCGATTACGGTTTGCTGATCATTCAGGTCACGCCCGGCGGCTCAGCCGACCAGGCCGGACTGAAGGGCGGCACCGAGCGCGCGTATTTGGGGAACATCCCTATCATGCTGGGCGGAGACTTGATCGTGGCCATCGACGACCAAAAAGTTGAGGACGAGCAGGACCTGTCGCAGATGATGAACAACCACCGCGCCGGAGATACGGTGAAGGTTACGATCTTCCGCAACAAGAAGAAGATGGATGTGAACGTGGCGCTGGGCGAAGCGCGGGAACAGGTGTAGGGATAGCCCTTTAGATTTGTTTCCTCGGACAATCGCATGAACGTCGATTCCATCCGCGCATACTGTCTGTCATTCCCACGCGCGACCGAGAAGCTGCAATGGGGCGATGCTCTCTGCTTCAAAATTAGCGGGAAAATGTTCGCTGTGCTGGGTTTGGATAATCCGCGGTTTACTTTCAAGTGCACGCCAGAGGCGTTTGCCGAGTTGATTGAATGCGAGGATATCCATCCGTCGCCATACCTAGGACGCCACAAATGGGTGATGCTGGACCGGCTGGATGCGGTGCGGTGGGATGAGTTGCGGGAGTTGATCGGGCAATCGTATGAGATGGTGGCAGCGAAGGCGCCGGTCAAGAAGAGCAAAGTCGCCAGCAAGAGAAGACGCGGGAAATCAAAGGCCAGGGCCACCAAAACCAAGTGACGGCTCAACGCGAGGCGGACGAGGGCGTCCGCCCCACACCACTGATTTGACTCCCCTTGCCGCCGTCGGCTAGCCTCAAGTATCCGCATTCCAGGATAGCCTCGACCTTTCATGCGATTCCGGCACAAATCATTGATTTTGCTGCTGATGGCGGCTGTGGCCGGGTTCGGAGCGCCTTCGGCTCACGGCTCCACGGAACCGGTGCACGCCCAGCACGGAATCGTGGTCAGCAGTAAAGAATTGGCCTCGCAAGCCGGAGTTGAGATCATGCGGGCCGGGGGCAACGCGGTCGATGCCGCTGTGGCCACGGGATTCGCGCTGGCGGTGGTGCATCCCGCGGCGGGGAATCTGGGTGGCGGCGGATTCATGTTGATTCGCATGGCCGACGGCAAGACGCATTTTATCGACTACCGCGAAAAGGCTCCGGCGGCGGCGAAACCCGACATGTATCTGGACGCCCATGGCAATGTAATCGAAGGCGCCACCGAGTACGGGTACAAAGCGATCGGCGTGCCGGGGTCGGTTGCGGGCATGGTTTATGCCGAGCAGAAGTACGGCAAGCTGACTTTGAAGCAGGTGATGGCTCCTGCCATGCGGCTGGCGCGCGAAGGATATGCGCTAACCTGGGGAGAGGCTCGCGGTCTGCGCGACGAATATCTCAGCAAGTTTCCCGAGTCGCGGCGAATTTTTCAGCGCGACGGCAAGTACTACGAGCAAGGCGCGATTTTCCGCCAGCCTGATTTAGCCCGAACGCTGGAGCGAATTGCCGCGAAGCCGGATGATTTTTATCACGGCGCCCTGGCCCGAGAGCTGGCAGCCGCGATGCAGAAAGGCGGAGGGCTGATTACCGCTGACGATCTCGCGAACTATGAAGTGAAAGAACGCGAGCCGGTTCGTGGAAACTATCGTGGATACGAAATCATCAGTGCGCCGCCGCCGTCTTCCGGCGGGACGGTGCTGATTGAATCTCTGAATATCCTGGAAGGATACGATCTTGCCAAGCTGGGGAACCGGTCGGCCCAGTCGATTCATTTCACCGCGGAGGCGTTCCGCAGGGCGTTTTTTGATCGGGCGGAATTTCTTGGGGATCCGGACTTCGCGAAGATTCCAGTGGCGCAGCTCATCGACAAAAAATATGGCGCAGCCTGGCGGGATTCGATCGATGCCACCCACGCCAGCGCGAGCAAAGAACTGAAGCGGCCCGCGATTTTTAATGAACTGGAGCAGTATGCGGCGGCCCATCCCTGGCCACGGACAGTACACGAGTCGCCGCACACGACCCACTATTCGGTAGTCGATGCGGAGGGAGACGCAGTCGCGGTCACGACGACTCTCAATGACGGGTTTGGATCGCGAGTCACGGCCGATGGTCTCGGCTTCTTGATGAACGACGAGATGGACGATTTTTCGGCGAAGCCGGGCGTGCCGAACTCCGACGGTTTGATTCAAGGCCCGGCGAATGCAATCGGGTCGGGGAAGCGGCCGCTGTCGTCCATGACTCCCACGATCGTGGTGCGGGATGGCAAACCGGTTCTAGTTCTGGGATCGGAAGGGAGTTCGAAAATCATCACGACCGTGGCCAATATCCTGATGGGCGTTGTGGATTACGGGATGAATGTTCAGGAGGCGGTGAATGCTCCCCGCTTTCACAACCAGTGGATACCGGACGTGTTGAACGTCGAGCAGTGGTTTTCGCTGGATACCGTGCAGGTGTTGCAGAAGATGGGATACAACGTGGAGTTTGGGTTGCACGACGGAGTGGACGTGTCTCCCTATTGGAGCGACGCGGAGTGCATCGCTGTAGACTCAAAAACTGGCGAGCGGTTGGGCGCCAGCGATGGCCGGCACAACGGAAAGGCAGTAGGCTACTGAGACATTGATGATTGTTGATTTCTTGATTGCTGATTGAAAATCAAGGAAGGTGAGCGTTGGATCTTAATCAACAATCAGAAATCGACAATCAGCAATTCTTAAATAAGGATCGGGCATGTTGAAAGCTGTATCAACCTATTTGTACTTGAAAGAGCGACTGCATCCAGGGATTCTGGATGGCCTGACTCGCAGTGGGGTGCAGGCGATTGAGATTTTCGCGGCGCGGCAGCATCTCGACTACGCCAACCGCAAAGCCCACGTCAAAGAGATTGCCGAGTGGTTTCGTGGCAGTGGAGTTCCGCTGAACTCCGTGCACTCGCCGCTCTACGCCGATTACGAGTGGGGACGGGCCGGAGCGCCGCCGATCAACCTGGCATCGACCGACCGCGCTGGACTGGTCGAGGCGATGGATGAAGTGAAGCGGGCGCTGGAAATCGCGGAGCAAATTCCGTTTCGATTTCTGATACAGCATCTTGGTCTGCCCAATGAGAGTTTCAGCGAGAAGAAGTTCGAATCGGCGATGACCTCTATCGAGCATTTGCGCGCGTTTGCCAAGCCGCTGGGCGTGCGTATTTTGCTGGAGAATATTCCCAACGAACTTTCCACGCCCGACAAACTGGTAGAGATGATACACACCGCGCACTTCGACGATGTGGGAATTTGCTTCGATTTCGGGCACGCTCACATGATGAGTTCGGTGCGCGAGGCCTTCGAACTCCTGCGCAAGCAGGTCTGGTCGACTCACGTGCACGACAATGCCAAAGTCCACGACTCGCACCTGTGGCCCGGGCAGGGGACGATCGACTGGAAAGAGGCGATGGAACTGCTGCGCTCGGCGCCGCAGACGCCGCCCCTGATGCTGGAACTCGCGGAGGAAGAGAAAGTGAACCCGCTGGAAAAGCTTGAGGCAACATTCGCGAAGCTGGAAACGGCGTAGAAACATTGAGTAATTGGGAAATTTAGTAATTGGGTAATTTGTAGAACCTCGCAGGTGTAGGGTTTCCAATTACCCGATTACTAAATTACGCAATTACACAATCTTATGTCGCCTGTAACTACTATTGCGGAAATCGGAAAGCACGAGGGGCAGACCGTCACTCTTCGTGGCTGGCTTTATAACCTGCGCGAGAGCGGGAAGCTACTCTTCCCGCAGTTTCGTGACGGCTCGGGCGTGATTCAGGGTGTGGTGCCGAAGAACGCGGTCACGCCGGAGGTGTTCGAGGCGATCAAGACGCTAACGCAGGAATCGAGTGTGATCGTCGAGGGCAAGGTCCGCGCCGACAAGCGCGCGCCGGGCGGCTACGAACTCGATGTGGCCAACGTGCAGGTGGTGCAGCGCGTGCCGGAATCCGATCCTTATCCCATCACACCCAAAGAACACGGTACCGAGTTTCTGATGGAGCACCGGCATCTTTGGGTGCGGTCGCAGCGGCAGGCGTCGATTCTGCGCGTGCGCGCGGAGATCGTAAAAGCCGTGCGCGATTTCTTTGATGAGCGCGGCTTCACCCTCACCGATCCGCCAATTCTTACTCCGGCGGCGTGCGAAGGCACGAGCACGCTTTTCCCCGTCGATTATTTTGAAGAGCAGGCCTACCTCACGCAGTCCGGGCAGCTTTACATCGAGGCCACGGCCATGGCGCTGGGCAAGGTGTATTCGTTCGGTCCAACCTTTCGCGCGGAGAAATCGAAGACGCGCCGTCACCTCACCGAGTTTTGGATGGTCGAGCCCGAAGTTGCCTACGCGCAACTCGACGACCTGATGGATCTGGCGGAGAACTTGATCACCTTCATGGTCAAGCGTTGCTTGGAGCGGCGGCGGGTGGATCTGCAGGCCATTGGCCGCGACATCTCGAAGCTGGAAAAAATTGAAGCGCCTTTCCCGCGGATCAGTTACGACGATGCGGTGAAGAATCTGCAGGAAGGCCACGCCAAAGACGCGCTGGAAACGAAGTTCGAGTGGGGCGGCGATCTAGGCTCACCCGACGAAACTTATCTCTCGGCGCAGTTCGACAAGCCGGTGATGGTACATCGCTATCCCGCGAAGGTGAAGGCTTTCTACATGGAGCCCGATCCGCAGCGGCCCGAGTTGGCTTTGTGTGTGGATGTGCTCGCGCCGGAAGGCTATGGCGAGATCATTGGCGGCTCGCAGCGTATGGCGTCGCACGAACTGCTGGTGCAGCGCATTCGTGAGCACGGATTGCCGGAGGAAGCGTTCAAGTGGTATCTGGATTTGCGCAAGTATGGCAGCGTGCCGCACGGCGGCTTCGGCATGGGCATTGAGCGCGCCGTGGCCTGGATCTGCGGGCTTGAGCATGTAAGGGAGACAATTCCGTTCCCGCGGATGTTGCACCGGCTGTACCCGTGAAGAATTGAGTTATTGGGCAATTGAGTCATTGGGCGATTTAAGAACCCAAGTTTCCCAACTTTGGTTTTTCAATCGCCAGATCACCCGATCGCACAATCGCAAAATCCTATGATGACAACCATAAGTTCCACCAACATTGTTCCCAAGAAAATTCGGGTGATCGGCGTGCCGCTCGATCTCGGCCAATCGCGCCGTGGGGTCGACATGGGCCCGTCGGCCGTCCGAGTGGCGGGGCTGGAAGCTCGACTGGAAGCTCTGGGACATCAAGTGGAAGATGGCGGCAACGTTGCCGTAGCCATCCCCGAACAGAAAAAAGAAGGCGACACGCACGCCAAGTATTTGAAAGAAATTACGGCGACGTGTACCAAGCATGCGGAACTGGTGATCAAGACGCTGGAAGCCGGGAAAATTCCTGTCTCCCTCGGCGGCGATCACTCCATGGCGGCGGGTACCGTTGCCGGAGTAGCCGAGTACTACCGCCGCCAGAACCAGCGCATCGGGCTGATCTGGATCGACGCGCACACCGACATCAATACACCAGAGAGTTCGCCGAGCGGCAATGTGCACGGCATGCCGCTGGCCGCGATCATGGGGCTGGGTCCGGCAGAGCTGCAAAACATCTTCGACTTTTCTCCCAAGGTGAAGCCGGAGAACTGCGTGCTAGTGGGAGTCCGCGACATTGACGCGGTGGAAAAGGAAAACGTCCGGCGCGCCGGCATCGGCGTTTTCACCATGCGCGACATCGACGAGCGCGGCATGCGTACTGTGATGGAAGAAGCACTACGCATGGCCGGACGCGGCACTGCCGGCTATCACATTTCGCTCGACATGGATTGGATCGATCCCGAGGACGCGCCCGGAGTGGGCACTCCCGTGCGCGGTGGCGCCACTTATCGCGAAGCGCATCTGGCGATGGAGATCATCGCGGATCATGGACGCATGTTGAGTTTCGAGATTGTCGAAGTGAATCCCGTGATCGATGAGCACAACCAGACCGCGGACCTGGCGGTGGAGCTGGCGCTGTCGGCGTTTGGAAAAAAGATTCTGTAAGAGGACACCATGCAGAAGCTTAGCATCAAAGAATTCGACGCATTTATGAAGGGGCCGTTCCGACGGTCCATGCTACGTGCATTCATGACCCATCAAATTTTCTGCGAGGCGGACCTTCAGTCATTCGCTTGGCGCAAGATAAAGAATTTCCTTGCAAAACGCGAGGAGGAGCCGAGGAAGTTTCGGGTATTGAACAAGCCATTTTTAAGAGATAGTGCTCGGACCTACCCCGACCTTGTCGTATTCAGACGTAGGTCGCCTTGGGTAGTTATCGAGCTCAAGGAAAGCCGCCACATGACCACGGAGAAGGCCACTCGCGAGAGGGAAAAATTGCTTAACGCTAAGAAGAAGTTGCGGCCCAAGAAAGCGTACCTTGTCTACGTTGCGAGATACGGGGAGGAGCGGGCGATAGTCGGCCCGAAGGGAGAGGGAGCGCGGTATTTCTTTGAGGTTCCTATTGTTCTTGAGCAGATCATCGGTAAATCGAAAGTGAAAGAATGGACCGAAACGTTTAGAAACTGGTCCAAGTACGTTCTAGAGAAACCGTAGGAAGTCAGAAATAATGAAAAAGCTTCGGGTCGGAATTCTTTTTGGCGGGCGCAGCGGAGAGCATGAGGTTTCGTTGCTCTCGGCTGCGTCGGTTCTGCAAGCCATCGACAAAGACAAGTATGAAGTTGTGCCCATCGGCATCACCAAGGATGGCCGCTGGCTGACGGCAGAACACGCCGAAAACTTGCTCCAAGGGAAATTGGTTCTTGAGCCGCGCCACCTTCGCGCGGGCGATCCCGATCTCACCCAACCAGCAGCGGTGCTGGCGCGCGGCGAGGCCGTGGTGGTGCCTCCCGAGCCGGTGCATCGGGAGAGCGGGCTCGTCCCTTTTCAGACGGATGCTGCGCTCACGCGGCGTGCCAGCGATCGCGCCATCAATGTGGATGTCATCTTTCCCGTGCTGCATGGCACGTTCGGCGAGGATGGAACCATTCAGGGCCTGCTCGAACTGGCGGATATCCCGTATGTGGGCGCGGGCGTGCTGGGCTCCGCCGCGGGCATGGACAAAGACATCATGAAGTCTTTGTTTATTGCCGCGGGGATCCCTATCGTGAAGCACGTCACGATTCTGCGCAGCGCCTGGGAAAGAGAGCCGAAGAAAGTCCAGAAAGTTGTGGCAAGCAAGCTGAAATATCCCGTCTTCGTGAAGCCGGCAAATCTGGGATCGTCGGTCGGGATCAGCAAAGCGCATGACCGCAAGGAACTCGGCCCCGCCATTGAGGAAGCGGCGAAGTTCGACCGCAAGATTGTGATCGAGCAGGGCGTGGGTGGAAAAAACGACAAGGCGCGCGAGATCGAGTGCTCGGTACTGGGCAACGACGAGCCGGTGGCCTCGATCCCGGGTGAAATTGTTCCAGTGAAAGAGTTCTACGATTACAACGCAAAGTATCTCGACGAAGGCTCCGAGCTTATCATTCCGGCGAAGCTGACCAAGGCGGAAACGAAAAAGGTTCAGGAACTGGCGATACGGTCTTTCAAAGCTGTGGACTGCTCCGGCTTGGCGCGTGTGGATTTCTTGATGGAGCCTGGTTCGCGGGGCAAGACGCGGAAGATTTATTTGAACGAGATCAACACCATGCCGGGATTCACGGCCATCAGCATGTATCCCAAGCTGTGGGCGGCGTCAGGGCTGGAGTATGCGGACTTGATCGACAGGCTCATCCAGTTTGGCCTGGAGCGGCACGCCGACAAGAAGAAGAATCAGTACAGCCGCTGAGGCAAACATGCCGGGCAATCGCCTCCAATATCTGAGCCCGAACGATTGGACCTTGGTCGAAGCCAAGTCGGTGCGGCGTACTTTTAGGCTGGGCGAAGAGATCATCAAGCAGGGCGCCATGTCGGAGAGCATCTTCATAATTCGCCGCGGCGAAGCGTCTGTGGAACTGGCAGGCACGAATTCCCGGTCCATTGTTGCCACGCTCGGCCCAGACGACATCTGTGGCGATATAGCGTTTCTGGAAAAAGGCCGAGCCACAGCCGCAGTCATCGCGAAAGATGAGGAAGTCGAAGTGGATGAAATTAATGCGCAGGAACTGCGCGAGCTCTTCGAGGCATTTCCCCGGCTGGCTTCTCGGTTTTATCTCTCGCTGGCGCTGATTTTGGCTCAGCGGCTGAAGGATACTTCCAGAGAACTGGCCCGGGAGATGGTGCTCCGCGACCAGCGAGAGTAGGAATTTGCCCAAGGTTACGCGAGATCGAATTGCCTGTTGACGAACCCCGACTGGCTGTGTAGCATCGTAAGGACAAGTTTGCCTTTCGGGGCAGACCTGAATTTCATGCAGAGTGGCTGAGGGACGAGCCCTGTGACGCCACGGCAACCGGATCGGGATCATATATCCCGACCGCCAGGTGCCAACTCCCGCCCGGAAACGGGGAACATGAGATTCGGATGCGAAGCTTATTTCTATTTGCATTCCGACCTCTTTTCCTATTTCCTGGAAAAGGGGCCTTTGAGTTTTAGGGCACTTTTCCCGGCTCGTCCCCAGCTATTCGCTGCAGTGAAGAGATTTAAGAAAGCGAGTAGCCCCATGTCGAACTACGACGCTCATCCTCACTACGAATTGCGCTGCCGGGAATGCGGCCGGCGCTGGGGAAACCAGCCCCGCTCCATCTGCGACGAGTGCTTCTCTCCTCTGGAAATCGCTTACGACTACGACTGGATTCGCTACTTGCTTGGCCAGGGAGCCCTTGACCCGCAGCGGTCCAGCCGGGAGCGCATTTCGCAACGGCCGCCGACCATGTGGCGTTATGCCGAACTGCTGCCGCTGCCCGCGGGTTTTGAACCCCGCCTGCCGGTTGGATTCACGCCTCTATTTCAGGCGCCGCGTCTCGCCAAGCGGCTCGCTGGCAAGAACGGAGACGGAACCACCGCCGCGCAGAATCTCTACATTAAGAATGATGCCGTCTGCCTGCCGACGTTGAGCTTCAAAGACCGCGTTGTGGCCGTGGCTTTGGCCCAGGCGCAGGCTTTCGGATTCGATACGGTCGCGTGTTCTTCCACCGGAAACCTGGCCAACGCCGTAGCGGCGCACGCCGCGCGACTGGGCCTGAAGGCCTGGATCTTTATCCCATCCGATCTCGAGCCGGCGAAGATTCTGGGCACACAAGTCTTCGGTGCGAACGTGGTGCGGATCGCGGGCAACTACGACCAGGTAAACCGCCTGTGCTCGCAGATTGCTGAAGAGCGGCGCTGGGGCTTCGTCAACGTAAACCTGCGTCCTTATTACGCCGAGGGATCGAAGACGGTCGGCTTCGAAATCGCGGAGCAACTGGGCTGGCGGCTGCCGGACAACGTGGTTTGCCCGATGGCTGGCGGGTCGTTAATCACCAAGATCAAGAAGGCGTTCGAGGAACTGATCAAGCTCGGTTTGGTCGAAGGGAAAGAAGTGAAGTTCTTCGGCGCGCAGGCCACCGGATGCTCTCCCATTTCGACCGCGGTGAAAACCGGGAGTGCGGAAGTCGAACCGCAGAAACCCGCGACCATTGCGCGTTCGCTGGCCATTGGCAATCCTGCCGACGGGCACTATGCCATCAAGACCATCAAGCACAGCGGCGGATGGAGCGAGGACGTCAGCGATCCCGAAGTGATCGACTCGATCCGTCTGCTGGCGGAAACCGAAGGCATCTTCACCGAGACTGCCGGTGGCGTGACCGTGGGCACGGCAGGCAAACTCTATCGCCAGGACCGCATTCTGCCCGAGGAAACCACCGTGCTGTGCATCACCGGAAACGGCCTGAAGACTACCGACGTGCTCGCCGGCGTGTATGAGGTAGAGCGGCCGATCGCACCCAAACTGGCCGAATTCGAAAAGTATCTGCACGAAACACTGGACACCGTCGAGGTCGCGAAAGAAGCTGCGGCCACGGTGGGCGCATAGAGGACGCAGGAGGCATACGATGGCGATCACGGTTCAAATTCCGACCGCATTGCGGCGGCACACGGCGGGCGTAGGTTCTATCGCGTGTGCGGCCACAAACCTGGGGGAGCTGTTCTCCGTGCTCGATGAGAAGTTTCCGGAACTGAAGCCCCACTTGCGCGACGAGGCGGGACAACTGCGCCGCTTTCTCAACATTTACGTGAATGAAGAGGACATCCGCTTCCTGGGCGGTCCAACCTACGCCTTCCAGGAGGGGGATGAAGTCCTGCTGGTGCCGTCGATCGCGGGCGGAGCGGAGTAGATCTCGACGCAATCCTTCAGATCCGGCCCATTTGCAATCTTCGCCTCTTGGTGTACAATCTAACTAACTGGTTAATTAAGTCATGACTCACCTGCTTCGACATCGCCGTCACCCACCCCGCATGGGTTCCCGCGGGCAGCCGGAGGAGAGCCGCGCTGCCATTCTGCAGGCGGCGGCGCAGGAATTTGCCGAACACGGCATTGCCGGGGCGCGCACCGACGCCATCGCCCGCGAGGCGCAAGTCAACAAGGCCCTGCTCTATTACTACTTCAAGGACAAGGAAACGCTGTACGGCGCGGTGCTCGACAACGCATTTTCCGGAATGAAGGCAAAGGTTTTCCGGGCGCTCGACAGCGACCTGCCGCCGCGCGAGAAGATCATGGCCTATGCAGGCGCGTATTTCGATTTCATCGCCTCGAACCAGGTCTATCCCAAGCTGATGCAGCGCGAGATGATGCGGGCGCGCGAAGGCCACTCGGTGCACATCGAGCGGCTGGTCAAGACTTATTTTCAGCCCATCTACCAGCGGGTCGGGGAACTGTTGCACAAAGGAATCGCGGAAGGCGAATTCCGCAAAGTGGATCCGGCGCACTTCGTTCCTTCCATGGTGGCAATGATCGTTTTCTATTTCAGCAGCGCTCCGGTGATGCGGCGGATCGTGGGCTTCAATCCGCTGACACCGCAGCGGGTCGCCGAGCGGCGGGCTGCCGTTCTGGATTTTATTTCGGCGGCGCTGTTTCGGCCCCTTGCCGGCGCAGGTCCAGCGGTGGGCAAATCAGGAGTAGATAAATGAGTGCTCGTAACCGGTTCTTCATTCTTCTGGGCATCATCTTCGTGATTGCCTCGATCTACTATTTTTTCTCGGCCGACCATTCGAAAGACCTGGTGCTGATCGGTACGGTCGATTCCAATCAGGTAATCGTCAGCGCGCAGGTGGAGGGCCGCATCCAGAAGTTGCTGGTGGACGAAGGCACGCCGGTGAAAGCCGCGGACTTGATCGCCGTGCTCGATCCATCCGAGTTGCAGACGCAGGAAGCAGCGGCGACGGCCACCATTACCAGTTTGCAGCATAAAGTTGCGGAGATGCAGCACACGGAAGAATCCACATCAGGCTCCACTTCGAGTGACGTAGCCAACGCGCGGGCCAAGCTTTCTTCCGCGAAGGCACAACTCCTGCAGGCCCAGGCTGCGCTTGATCGGACGGCGAGCGATAGCCGCCGCACCATCGAATTGGCCAAGGTGGGGGTCGCATCCGATCAAGATCGCGTGCAGGCCGAAACCAACTTGCAGGCGGCGCAGGCGACCGTGCAAGCGCAGCAGGAAATGGTGAAGGCCGCGGAGGCCGACTTAAACTCCGCCATCGCGCGCACGCAGCAGGCCAATGCCGCGAAAAGCACGGTGCAATCCACTGAGGCAGATCTCAAGAATGCTATCGCGCAAAAAAATCAGGCCGCAGTGCGCCTGGGCTACACGAATGTTTATGCGCCTGTGACCGGCACGGTTTCGGTTCGAGCGGCGCGGCAAGGGGAAGTAGTCAACATCGGCGCGCCCATCGTGACCATCGTCGATCTGACGGATACGTGGGTGCGCGCGGCCATTCCGGAAACTTATGCCGACCACATCGGGTACGGCGACGTGATGCGCGTCCGCCTGCCGGGCGGGACGATCACCAGCGGCAAGGTTTTTTTCAAAGGCGTGGAGGGTGACTTCGCCACGCAGCGCGATGTGAGCCGCCGCAAGCGGGATATCAAGACGATCATCCTGAAAATCCGGTTGGACAATCCGAAGGGCGCGTTTGTGCCTGGAATGACCGCCGAGGTGCTGGTCTCACCGGCACAGATGAAAGGCGAGAGCAATCCGCAAAGCGCGGCAGCGGGGCAGCAATGATGGCAGACCTGAAGGCCAAAACGAATGGCGTCAGCTCACCTACGTCTGGCGCCGATGCGCCTTACGCCATCGAAGTCGAGAACATCGTCAAGAAGTACGGCGATTTTATCGCAGTCGACAAAGTTTCATTCAATGTGAAAGAGGGAGAGATCTTCGGCTTGCTCGGCCCGAACGGCGCAGGAAAATCGACGCTGATTCGCATGATGACCACGCTGATTCCGATCACTTCGGGGTTCGCGCGCATTGCCGGTCATGACGTTGCCAAAGAGGCGGACGCCGTGCGGCGAACCATCGGTGTGATCCCGCAGGCGCTGACCAGCGATCTCGATCTCACGGTGGAAGAGAATCTGAATATTTATGCCAAGCTCTATGACGTGCCCGCGAAAGAACGGAAACGCTCGATTGACGAACTGCTGGGGCTGGTCGACCTAACCAAGTGGCGGGACGCGGCGACCAAGACGCTTTCCGGCGGCATGCGGCGGCGGCTGGAGATTGCGCGCGGGCTGGTGCATCATCCCAAGATCTTTTTCCTCGACGAGCCCACTACCGGGCTGGATCCGGTTTCGCGCGTTGCGGTATGGGAGATGCTGGGCAACATCATGAGCCAGCGCAAGCTCACGATCCTGATCACCACGCATTACATGGACGAAGCCGACCGGCTGTGCAGCCGCGTGGCCATCGTGGATCACGGCAAGCTTGTAGCGCTGGATGCGCCGATGGCGCTGAAAGCGAGCGTGCCAGGATCGAATGTGATCGAAGCGCAGTTCGAAAACCCTCCGGAAGATTGGGGGCAGCGCCTGCACGCGCTCGACGACGTCACCTCGGTGCAGCATGAGGGAGCGGGAATGTATCGCGTGCTCACCGGCAACGGCTCCCGCACGACCACCGAGTTGGTCGAATTGGCCGTGGAAGCTGGGGTCGCGGTGAAATCGCTCTCGGTGCAGAACACAACGCTGGACGATGTATTCGTCCATTACACCGGCAGACAGTTGCGCGACGAACTGCAGAAGGCATACGCCTTCGTGATGCCGCAGCGGCCGGGGTTGCAGCCATGAACCGGATCATGGCGATTGTCGAGCGCGAAATGCGCAAGTTCTTCCGCTCGCCGGCGCTGATGCTGGCGTCGATGATTTTTCCCCTGGTGCAACTCATCATTCTGGGCAACGCGTTTGGCGGCAAGATTCGGGATGCCCGGATGGCGATCGTCGATCAGGACGGAGGCACGCAGGCGCTGAAAATTCGCGAGGCCTTCGACTCGGTGCGGTCCAACATCCGCACCTTTGTGCCGGTTTACTACGACGACCAGAAAAAAGCGGTGGAGGACGTCCGCAACGGCAAGCTCGATGGTGCAGTAATTATTCCCCCGCAGTTCTCGCGGCGCGTCTATGAAGACAATCACCCACAGATTGCTCTAGTCGTGGATAACAGTGATAACTTCATGAGTTCCGCGCTGGAGTCGGAACTCACCGACCTGACGAGCGCACTCAATCAGCCGACGGTCGAACCCCGCATCCTGCAGCAGACTGCACTCGAAATTGTCGAACTCTACCCTTATATCGAATACATGAAATACCTGCTGCCAGGCTCGCTCACGCTGGCCATGTTCGTCTCGGTGATGATCGGCGGCGGAATGTTGTACATCGACGACAAGGCGCGCGGCGTGCATGAAGGCTACCTGGTCACGCCCATCACCAAGCTCGAACTCGTGCTGGGGCTCAACCTGGCGGGCGCTATCAAAGCCGTTATGACGGGCGTGATCATTTGCGTGATCGGCGCGCTGATTTCGGGGGTGAGTACGATCTTCAATCCAGTCACGATGCTGGGACTGCTGGTGATGATCGTGCTGACCTCGCTGGCTTTCAACACCATGATGTTTCTGCTGATGGTGCGCATCGAAGACCCGCTGGTGCCGCGGGCCATGTTCGGCATTCTGAATACGCTGCTGTTCTTTCCCAGCGGATCGATTTATCCCATCCAGGCATTTCCGCCGTGGTTGCGGGCGATCGCCAAGTGCGATCCGTTCACATACGCCGTCGATGGCTTCAAGTGCCTGCTGCTGAAAGAAACGACGCTGGCGGCGGTCTGGGGCGACATGCTCTTCCTCACGATCTTCGCCGCCATTACGCTCGGGATCGCGATTCCGCTGTTCAAGCGAACGCTGTGAAGAATCGGGTGATCGGGCCATCTGGTGATCGGGCCATCTAAAAAAACGATCATCCGATGACCCGATCATAGATCACCCGATTTCTTCCTGGAACTTTTGACTTGCGGCCCGCGTCCGTTATGCTAGAAGGCCATGACTCTACTGGATGCGAAAGAGTATCACCCCGAAAAAGAGCGGAAGAAAAGGGCGCGGATGATTTCGGCGATCGTTGTCGTCCTGCTCCTCGCTTTCGCGGGCTGGTGGAACCGCTTCTGGCCGGAGAAGCGTGTCGCCGATAGATTCTTCGCGTCACTGCAGAAGCAAGATTTCGAAGCTGCCTACGGCATCTACTTTCATGATCCTGACTGGAAGCAGCATCCACAGAATCACACGCAATATCCGATCAACGAGTTCCGGCAGGATTGGGGACCAGGCGGAGAGTGGGGTATCGTCAAGAAGTATCAGATTTTTGGCGCGAGCAATTGCCCAGGCGGCGGAAGTGGCGTGGTCGTCGATCTGATCGTGAATGATCGCGCGCAGCACGCTCAGTTGTATGTGGACAAGACCGATAAGACGATCAGCACGCCGCCCTGCGATCTGGAATTTCGCTGAGAACCGCGCTGCGGATCGCGCTCAGCTTCCAAGCTGCTCCAGCGTTTTGGCCAGAGACGTCTCCTCGCCGACATTGAGGCAGGTCTTCGACCGGTCAATCTGCCGCATCAGCCCGCACAGAACTTTGCCCGGCCCGATTTCCACGAAGGTGTGCACGCCTTCCTGGATCAGCAGGCGCATGCTCTGCTCCCACTTCACCGAGCCGGTGACCTGGCCGACCAGGGTTTCGCGCGCCCGCAGTTCATCGCTCACTAACGACGCTTCCACATTGCAGGCGACTGGGTAGACCGGCTTCTGCATCTTCAACGTGTTCAAATCCGCTTCCAGACGGTCTTGTGCGGGCTTCATCAGCGAACAGTGGAAGGGTGCGCTCACGGGCAGCAGCTTGGCGCGTTTCGCTCCACGCTCGTCGGCGAGCTTCGCCCCGCGCTCCACCGCCGCGGTGTTTCCTGAAATCACAATCTGTTCCGGCGAATTAATGTTGGCGGGCGAGCAGACTTCCCCCTGCGCCGCATCCTGGCAAACCGCGTCGACTTTTGACGACTCCATGCCCAAGATGGCCGCCATGGTTCCCACCCCCACCGGGACCGCCTCCTGCATATACTTGCCGCGATTGCGCACGGTGCGCACGGCATCGGCAAAGCTCATGGTGCCAGAGGCCACGTGCGCCGAATACTCGCCCAGGCTGTGTCCGGCCACAAAACTCGGCTTGGGAATGCGGCCCTCCAGAACTCGCAACGCCGCCACCGACACGGTGAGAATCGCCGGCTGCGTGATCTCGGTCAGGCGCAACTGCTCTTCTGGACCCTCAAAACATATCTGCGACAACTTGTAACCGAGAGCCTCATCGGCTTCGTCAAAGGTTTGGCGTGCGATGGCATGTTTCTCGGCAAGATCCTTGCCCATGCCCACGGTCTGCGATCCCTGGCCGGGGAAAATGAATGCGATCCGGTGACCGTTCTTTGATTCCGTCATCATGTGATTGCGCGAAACGCTAGCGAGCCGGCGCGACTTCCACTTCCGCCGGTGCGGGGCGAATCTCGGCTAGTCCTTGCTCGATCGAAACGTTGATGTTGCGCTCGGAGAATTCCGCCGCCACCCGCACCGCGTTCTTGATGGCGTTGGCGTTGGACGAACCGTGCGTAATAATGCACACACCCTTCACGCCCAACAGGGGCGCGCCGCCGTATTCGGTGTGGTCGATGCGCTTTTTGAAATCGGAAAACGCGCTGCGCGAAAGCATGTATCCGACCTGGCGCGTGATGGTGGCCTTCAGCGATTCTTTCAGAACCGTGCGCACCAGGTTCGCCACGCCCTCAGAAATCTTGAGCGCCACGTTGCCCACGAAGCCGTCGGCGACGATCACGTCGACGTGGCCATTGAACAGGTCGCGGCCCTCCACGTTGCCGACAAAGTTTAAAGGCAGCCGCTTCAATAGCTGGAATGATTCGCGGGTCAGTTCGTTGCCCTTGGTTTCTTCTTCGCCAATGGAGAGCAATCCGACGCGCGGCCGCCTGGCAGAACCGAAACCTCGGCCGAATCCCGAATCACCAAACATGGATCGAAAATAAATCTCGCCCATCACGGCGAACTGCTCTAGGTTATGCGGCTTGCAATCCACATTGGCGCCGACATCGAGCAGGATCGCCGCCGTCCCCGGCGCGGTGGGAAAAACTGCCGCCAGTGCCGGACGGTCGACGCCCTGCAACGCTCCCAGCACCATCTTGGCCGAAGCCATCGCGGCGCCGGTATTGCCAGCAGTGACAAAGCCCGCCGCTCGTCCCTCGCGCACCAGCCGCAGTCCCACGCGCATGGAGGAGTCCCGCTTGGCGCGCACCGCCTGCACAGCTTTGTCTTCCATGGTGATAACTTCGCTGGCGTGGACGATCTCGATGGGCAGGTGAAACGCGGCCGGGTGACGTTCCAACTCCGCTTTGATGGTGGCTTCCGGACCGACCAGCAGCACGCTCACGCCGTAATTGCGCGCGGCGTGAATTGCGCCTTCGACCTCAGGCTTGGGGGCCCGGTCCGAACCCATCGCATCCAGCGCGATCACGCTAGGCATGGTGGCAGGAAATTAGCTGGCTTCCTCAACACTTACAACTTCGCGGCCTTTGTAGTAGCCGCACTTGACGCAAGCCCGATGCGGCATCTTCTTCTCGTGGCAGTTGGGACACTCCGAGAGCGAGTGGCTCTTCAGCGCATCATGCGCCCGCCGGGTTGAGGTGCGCTTCTGAGAATGTCTTCGTTTTGGATTCGGCATAGTGTATGAATTCCTCTCGCAGAAGCCCTCCGGCCCCGCATGAATCAATCTCGCAATATTCCAACTACATCTAGTGCGCCAGCTTGCCGCGGATTTCCTTGAGCGGCGCCCACCGCGGTTCTTCCAGAGCCACATCGCACGAGCACTGTTCCTGATTCAGGTTCTTGCCGCAGTGCGGGCACAGGCCCTTGCAATCTTCGCGGCACGTGACCTTCAGGGGAACAGCCAACAGTACCTGCTCGCGGACCACATCGTCGAGCAGAATTCCTTCGCCCTGATAATAACCGATCTCGGCCTCGGCGTCGGTCACCGACATCTCGTCGCGCCCGGCGTCCGATCCCTGCGGGCGATAGAGCAGATCGAACTCGCGCTTCACATCCTGGGTCAGCGGTTCCAGGCAGCGCGCACAGGTCAGTTCCAGGCTGGTCGCGAGCCGGCCCTTAATACGGATGTCCTGTATTATCTTGTGCTTGCCGTGATGCTCCTCGACCAGATCCGCGCGCCCGCTGCTCTCAATCGGCGTACGCTGACGGTACTCTGTTCCGAGGTCGATCACGCCCGGCGCGAACTTCTCCGCAAACTCTACAGGATGAAGTTCCAGGTCTTTGATCTCGAAGAACATCGGAAACCTCCGCGCCCCGTCCAGTTGACGCCCCAAGCCCGCGGAAGCACGCCAAGAAGGCGCAAGTACCGCAACGAGCAAGAGTTAGGATAAAGGTTGAGAGAAAGCAGTGTCAAGGCGCAAGGCTTGGTATCGTTAATATGGATGTGATATACTTTTAATAGGGAATCCATATGCCAGCATTATACGTAGAGAAGATACCGGACGAACTCTATCAGGCGCTTCGCAAACGCGCACGCGATAATCGCAAGTCGATTGCCGCGGAGGTTATTTCCCTCTTGGAGCGCAACGTACCGACGGCCAAAGAATTGCAAAGGCGGCGCGAATTCTACAAACGAATGGCAGAACTCCGCGCCTCACAGCCCGAGACCCCCGGTCCCTTTCCGCCGGTTGAGGAGATGATTCGCGAGGACCGGGACCGTTGAATGCGCTTGTCCTCGATGCAAGTGTCGCGGCGAAGTGGGCGGTACCATCCGCGCAGGAACCGCTCACCGTCGAATCCGTTCAATTGTTGAAACGCTATACGGCAGGAGAGCTCAACTTCATCGTCCCGGATGTGTTCTGGGCTGAGGTCGGCAATGTCTTGTGGAAAGGGGTACGCCAGCGTAGATGGTCGCAAGCCATCGCTAATCGCGCTACTGTAGACATGACAAACTGCAACTTCTTGACTGTCTCTTCCCTTGACCTGCTGGCCGAAGCCCTGGAAATCGCGTTTGCCCATGACCGAAGCGTTTACGACTGCCTCTATGTTGCCCTAGCGATTCAGTTCAAGACCGAGATGATCACTGCGGACGAGCGTCTGGCCAACGCCCTGGCGGCGCGTCTACCCGTAAAATGGCTGGGCGCATTTGCGATCTGATAAGAATGCCGGCTACTTCAATGGAAAACAAGGACCGCTCGCCCCAGAGCCGTCGCTATCTGGCGTTAGCAGTCATCACACTGCTCGGATTCCTGGCGCGCCTTTGGACCGCCTCCGGAACCTTCCTCAATCCCGATGAGGCGCTGCATTTCCGTCTGGCCAACCAGGTGTCGCTGGCTCTTGCCTACAAGCAAAGTCTCACCGCGGCTCATCCTCCGCTGCTCACTCTCTTGCTCTACTATTGGCGCGTCCTCGGCACATCAGACCTTTGGTTGCGACTGCCCTCGGTGCTGGCCGGCGCGGCGTTTTGCTGGATGTTTTACAAATGGTTAAGCAAGGCTGCGGGCAGCCTTGCCGGATTCATCGGACTTCTCCTCGTCGCCTTCCTTCCACCGGTCATCCTGATCGCAGCCGAAATTCGGCAGTACTCTTTGCTGCTCGCGTTCCTGGCCAGTGCTCTGTATTTCCTGGATGAAGCTTTCGCAGAAAACTCCACGATCCGGATGGCGGCCTTCACCCTGTGCTTATATCTGGCCATGCTGTTTCACTACTCGGCGTTCTGGTTCGCCGCCGCGCTCGGCCTTTATGTCCTGTTCAGAATCTTCACGGAACGTCCGCCCGCCAACCTGGTGGCGACTTGGGCCGTTGGACAACTCGGAGGGCTGGCTATTGCCTTGTTCTTGTACAAGACCCATCTTTCGAAGCTGGGCGTGGGTGAGTCAAGAACGGCGCTGCAAGGCTGGATGAGCGAATTTTATCTGCGCCACTCCTTTTTCGATCGCGCCCATGACAACCCGCTGAAATTCCTGGTGGGGCACAGTTTCGGGGTCTTTCAGTATTTCTCCGGACAGCTTGCCGTGGGCGATGTGCTGGGCGTTCTGTTTGTCGTGGGAGTCGTGCTGCTGCTGCGCGGTAAGGGTTTGCCGGAGGATCGACCTTCTTCGCGCCGTTTGGGACTATTCCTGCTTCTGCCCTTCGCGATTGCCGGAGGGGTCAGCCTGGCACATCTTTATCCCTACGGCGGCACGCGGCACATGGCGTTCCTGATTATTCCCGGTATGGCGGGCATCAGCGTTACCATGGCACGCTTGGCGGGGGGACGATGGATCCGCGGCATCGCCATCGCCGCGATCATCATTGTGGCCTGCATCGCCTTTGGCAAACCGCGCCAGCCCCGGATGGAGCGCGCCGACCAATCACGGACAAATATGACGGCCGCAATGGAGTTCGTAAGAAGCAATATCGATCCCTCCGATCCGATCTTCACCGATTATCAAACCGATCTCATTCTTGGCCACTACCTGTGCGGGCAGCGGCCCATCTCCCTGGAGACTGCGCCCGCCGACTTCGAGCAATTCTCCTGCGGCAGCCACCGCATCGTTTCCACCGACTTCAGGTTTTGGATGTTCTGGGCCGACAATTTTCCCCAGGCGTGGCAGCAAATGGTGCAAGTCTACGGTCTCAAACCGGGAAGCAAGGTCTGGATTTTTCAGGCGGGATGGGGCGTAGCTCTTCCTGAGGACCTGCAAAGACACTTACCGGAGTTTCACGACCTGCAATTCGAATCGTTCGGGAAGAACATTAAGGTCTTCAAGATGACGGTGGGCCAGCCCGTGCCGGCGGCTGTTCCGCAGTCGGCTCCCCATGCAGATCCCCGTGCAGAAGTTATTTCACCGCCGCCGGCATCTTCAGTCCCAGAGCGCGCACAGTGGTTTCATCCGGGACGCTCCGCCCATCCTTTTTGGTCACCACTCCGAAGCTGCCGGAATAATCCCACATCGCCCAGCCCATGCCGTGCCGCTCCAGCGCGGTACGCACGTCGTGAATCCAGGCTTCACGATCCTGTGGGGCCGCATACTCGCGGTAGACACCGAACTCGTTACACACCACTGGAACTCCGCGCTGCCGGGCCCACTCCGCGACTTGCGTAATCTCCGCGTCGATGCGCGCCGCATCCCAGTGATCCTGTCCATAACGGATCACTGCCAGACGGTCTTTGGCATCGGGCACGCCCGCCGCCACCTTCGCGGCCGACTCCGGCGACGACGGATAATGCAGCCCTTTCACCCAGTGCCAGAAGTACGAACTCCACGTCGCGCCCTGATGGGTGAAGATGTGCGGCTCGTAGAAATGGAAGTTGTAAATCACGTTGGAATCGCGCAGGGGCTCGAGAAAAACCAGGTCATCGTCGTCCGACCAGCGCGCTCCGGCCGCAATCAACGTGTGTTGCGGTGCGCCCTCACGAATCGCGGCCGCCAGCTTCGCCTGCACGCCGTACCAGCGGTAGCCATCGGAAAACTCAGGCTCGTTCAGAATTTCAAAGAATACGCGCTCCTGGTCCCACGTCGAGTAATGCCGCGCCAGCACCCGCCAGAAGTCGGCAAACTCCTGCACAAAGCTGTCGTCTTTCGCGAGTCGCGCCTTGAAGTCGCTGCTGGGATGCAGGTCGATCACCACCGCCAGCCCCTGATCCAGAATTATCTTCACTGCAGCGTCGAGATATCCTAAATAGTCTGCGGGAATTTCGTCGGGCCGGTGGCTCGGCATCATCGGCTGCGGGTCGACGCTCAACCGCACGTGATCGAATCCCATCGCTTGCATCAGTGCAATGTCTTGCGCGGTCGTCCAGCTCTGGAAATGTTCCTTCGTGTACCCGCGCTGGTCATAAACCTGCGCAAACCATTCGCTGGCATTGATGCCATGCCGCAAGCGCGCCACTCGCGACGCCGGAAGGGAGGAAACTAGCGTAGAAGAAACGGCCGTTGTGGAAGAACCGTGGGCAGTCTGGGCCAACAGGAAACTCGCGCCCAATCCGGCCGCCGTAAGCAGCGCGACACACCGCATGATGAATCGACATTTCATGCTGACGTATCCGGAATCAACTCTCAGAAGCAACCGCCCATCCCTGCGACCTCCGCGAATCCCCAGCGACCTTCGCACTTAAAAGCTTTTTGCTTCCGCAATCCGTCGCTCTCACCCCAAGATCGGCAGCGCCCGAATCCTTTTCTTGGTCGCCGTATAAATCGCATTGCACAGAGCGGGCGCCAGCGGCGGCACCGACGGCTCTCCAATGCCGGTCGGCGCTTCCGTGCTGGGCACGGCATAGACTTCCACAACCGGCGACTCGTTCATCCGCATGGGTTCATAGTCGTCGAAGTTCCCCTGCACCACGCGGCCCTTTTCGATTGTGATCTTCGCCCGCAGCGCGTTCGTCAGCGCGAAAACGATCCCACCCTGAATCTGCTGCTCCAAAATGCCGGGATTCACCACCTGCCCGCAATCCAGCGCCACAACCACGCGATGCACCCGCGGCTTGTCGTTCTCCATGCTGATCTCCACCACCTCGGCTACATAGGTGCCAAAGCAGCCGAAGCAGGCGATGCCGCGATAACGCCCGGCAGGCAAAAGCTTGCCCCATCCTGCCTTTTCTGCCGCAAGCTGCAGAACGCCGCGCATCCGCGCGGTGTGCCACGTCGTCGTGAAATATTGAATGTCCTGATCTTTCGAAAGCAGGTGCAGCCGGTACTCCAGTGGATCTTTCCCCGCTGCCGCAGCCAACTCATCGATGAAGCTTTCGCTCGCGAACGCAACCTGCAAAGCGTAAACCGATCGCATATAACCCATCGGCACGGGCGTTTCCGCCATCACCCAATCCACTGACGCATGGGGGAGCGAATAGATCAGCGCCGCCTCATCGGGCAAGTCCGAATCTGCGCCGTTCACCGGGGGCGAACCTTTCTGGCCATTGATCGATCCCACGACGAAGCGGTGCGAGAAGGAAACCGGCCAGCCTGCGCTGTCCAGAGACGCGCTCAACTGGTGAAAACTGGCGGGGCGATAGGTCGAGAACCGCATGTCATCCTCTCGCGTCCAGATCACTTTCACCGGACCGCCAATGGCGCGCGAAACCAGCGCGGCCTCGACCGCATAGTCCCACTCCAGACGCCTTCCAAAACCACCACCGATCAGAGTCACGTTTACTTTTACCTGGTCCGGATCAAGGCCCAATGCCTGGGCGGCCTGATCGCGGCAGCTTTGCGGCACTTGCGTCGGCGCCCATAGCTCGCATTTCGTTCCCTGATAAAAAGCAGTGCAGTTGCCGGGTTCCATGGGCGCGTGGGCCATCATCGGCAACTCGTATTCCGCCGCGACCCGTCTGCCCGACGCTTTGGCAATGTTGCCCGTGGCGTAGAGATTCAGGCTCTTCCCAGCCACTCCTTGTTTCAGGGCCTGCATGATGGCCGCCGTGTTCAGGCTTGCATTCGGACCGTCGTCCCAGGTGACGTTTAATACGCGCCGCCCTTCCATGGCTCCCCAAACGCTATCGGCCAACACGGCCACAGCCGCGTCGCCGATTTTGCCCACATAACTCACGCCGGAAATCTTTTTTGACTCCTTATCATCGAAGCTCGACACCTTGCCGCCGATCGTCGGGCACCGCGACAAGACTGCGAACTTCATCCCCGGCATGCGGAAGTCGATGCCGAACACCGCTTCGCCCTTCACCTTCGCTGGCGTGTCCACCCGCGCCACGCGCTGCCCAACGATCTTGAAGTCCTTGCTCTGCTTGAGGGGAACGTCGGTCGGGATCGGCAATGTGGCGGCCTTCTCCACAAGATCGCCATAGCTGAGCTTCCGCTTTGACGCGGCATGCACAATGCTCCCATCCTGCGCCGCGCATGTCGCTCTCCCCACGCCCCAGGTCAGCGCCGCCGCCGTAATCAGCATCTCCCGCGCTGCCGCTCCGGCTTTGCGCATCGGATCCCACGTCGTCCGCACGCTGGCACTTCCACCCGTATCCTGCACGCCGTAAAGCGTGCTCGCTCCCGCCTGCTCGATCTCAATTTGTTTCCAATCCGCTTCCAATTCTTCCGCCAGAATCATGGGCAACGCCGTGCGCACGCCCTGCCCCATTTCCGAGCGCGCCACCACAACTGTAATCTTGTTGTCCGGAGTGATCCGCAAGTAGGCATTCGGCGAGAAAACTTCCTTGCCCGCGCGCCCGCCATGCGGCAGATAAAACCCAACCACAAGTCCCGCTCCCGCGGCCACTCCCGCGGCAACGAATTCGCGCCGGCTCAGCGGGCTCATCGCGCACCTCCCGCACTCGCCGCCCCTGCTTCTGATGCTCGACGAATCGCTTTGTGGATCCGCTCATACGTTCCACAGCGGCACAGATTGCCGTTCATGGCCTGCGTGATCTGCTCATCGCTCGGATTTGGCGTCTTCGCCAGCAGCGCCGCCGCGGTCATAATCTGACCCGTCTGACAGTAGCCGCATTGCGGAACTTCTTCGGCAATCCAGGCCTGCTGCAACAGGTGCAGCCCGTTCGCTCCCAGCCCTTCGATGGTCGTAATGCTCTTTCCGGCAACCTGCGAAACTGGTGTGGAGCACGAGCGAATCGCCGCTCCCTCCACGTGCACCGTGCAGGCACCGCAGAATCCGGCGCCGCAGCCGAACTTCGTTCCCGTAAGCTCCAGCGTGTCTCGCAACACCCAGAGCAACGGCGTCTCCGGTGAGACGCTTACTTTTTTCTCGCTACCGTTCACGCGCAGTGTGAAGTCGGCCATATGTTTTCCACGGGTGGATTGCAGCCCGGACAATCATCCTACTCAACCCGCAAGAAAAGTGAAATGGGTTCTGGGCTGTGAGCCTAAAGTCTTCCGTTTTTCTGCCGACAAGAAATACAGATCCTCTCCATTGGTAGAGGTGTGTCCAGCAGGGTCTGGTCAAAGAGTCTAAAGTGGAACCTCAGAATCAGTTCGCAGGTGGGTTCTTTCGAGGTATGCCGGACGCACGCCGCCAACCGCGCTTCAAACTTAACGTCGATATCAGAATTATCTCCCGGCTCGGCGGAGTGCTAAAAGGTCACACCGTGGACATCAGCGAATCCGGAATCTCCGCCATTGTGAGTATTGAAGTTCCCCTGGGTGAACTGGTGGAGTTGGAGTTCCCGCTTCCCTTCGGCCCCGTAATCATTTATGCCATGGTTCGCCAAAGGAATGCGTTTCGTTACGGCTTCCAGTTCGCCGAATCAAGTTCCACCCGGGAACTCCTTCGGGCGACCTGCCGCCAGCTTGCCATGGAACAATCCTTGCTGGGCGGCTCGTGAGCGGGAGCCGCAAGAGGCGGCGCTTCACCGGGACTCACATACACTTGGGCTAGCGCCCGGGCTGCAGGCGCATCTCCTCCGCTATGCGTATGCCAATCTCCCTGGCGAACGCCTGAAACGCGGGAATTTCAAACAGCCGCAATCCAATTTCTTCCTGCGGCAGACTCTCGGCGTGCACGCCGTCCGCCCCTTCTCTTAGTGCCGCGCGTACCTTGGCCGCGGTTGCGGTGTCAAAGCTTTCCGATACGATCACGCTGTTATCCTGCCAATGCTCCACGATCACCGGCCCCTCTTCGGTGGTGATCTGCACTATCGAGACGGGACAATTCGTCCCCGAACAGGGCTGCACTTCCTGCACGGCCGCGCTGTGATAGCGCAGGAAAGCTGCGCCCGCATAGAAACGCGCAAAGCGCTCCGCCGCCTGCGGCGTTTTCCAGCGCGAAATGTACAGCAGCGCCAGGTCTCCTGTGGTGGCAGAAACGTCGGCCACTGCTTTGTCCTTCCGGCGGAAGGTCACATACGCTCCGCCCTGCCACGCCGAGGAAACATCATCCGCAATTCTGCGCTCGCCAAAGGTCTTCAACAGCGCGCGCACATCCAGTTCGCCAATGCCGCCCGAGTCGTAGACGTCATACTGGCCGCTCAGGGCTTCGTGCATGTCCGGAATGCGCACCGGCGCGAGTTTCTCGCCCTGGATGTAAGTCTCCGGCTGCAACACTTCGTGCGAGTTGCGCGGCGGGCGTGCGAACGCTCCGGGAAACGCCATCTTCTTTCCGCCCTTGTGCAGCAGTTCGCCTTCAAAGATCAGGCCTTCGTTGTAGGCAAACGTTCCCATTTCGCGCATGATCATGGGCGCATCGTGCATGAGCTGGGAATCGATCACCGCCTTCACCGCCGGCTCCTCCATCTGGTAGATCAGCCCCGGTGTGTCCTCCACGCTGCGCCCCACGGGCTTGAGCAAGTAGTCCACGTAAACCACCATGGCCTGGCCTTCCACCACCGCTTTGCGGGCGATCATGCCGTCGTCGTTGTTGGCGTCGCCGCCATTCGCACTTCCCGCCGGCTTCTTCGCCGCTTTCATCCACTTCGCCAAGTCATAGTTCTGGTCCTGCAGCGCGTGCGTCAGTTCATGCGCCAGAATCGGTTCCTGACGGTCGGGAGGCACCCAGTTCAGCATCGAGATCGTTTTCGTTTCGTCGTCGTAATAGGCCGCGATTTCCTGGCCGGTGGACTTCACCAGGAATTCTTTCAGATTGAAGTCCCGCGGCAGGAAGCCGAGCTTCTTCATGCTCAGTTCCTGTACCGCGAAGCGCTCGGTAAACTCGGGCTTGGCCAGATTCTTGGCGGCGTACGCTTCCACGTCCGCCTTGCTCACCAACCGGCGCTTCACCGCGGCGTGCTTTGGCATGCCGGTGTCTTCGGCGGCGAAGGCAAAGATGCGGTCCACGGACTCGAACAGCTTCTTGGTGTCCGCGTCCGTCATTTTGACTTCGTTGGTGGTGTCCTTGCGGACCTTGCGGGCCATGTCGGCCAGGCTCTGCCCGGAGTCTGCCTGCTGGCCGAACGGGCAAATTGCGAAGCAGGTCAGAAAGCAGACCGCAAGGAATCCAAACCGCTGCCGAAAGGTCTTCATTCAAGCCTCACTCAAGGACGGGAATGCACTCCCGTCAATTGTCCTGGAGGCAGGCTGGCAACTCACGGCAAAAGTCTGAATTGGACTTACTTAGGTAAGCAGAAAGAGGAGTCGGAGGAGATCTACCAGATCGTTCTAAGTTGGGTACTGCTTCGAATGCGCTGGTCCTGCGTGACCAGAGCCAGACCTTCTGCCATCGCTGTCGCGCCGATCAGCCTGTCGGCGGGATCTTTCGGATAATCGTTCGGAAACTGAGCGGCGATGGCCGCGATCTCGGCGGTAATCGGCATTACCACCACTCCCGAGCGGGTCAGCAGATTCTGTACTGCGGTTTCCACCGTATTGTGCGCACGCAAGATTCCCCGCGCAAACAGAAATGCCAGCTCCCACACCGTGACGTCAGCAATCGCCAGGCCGTCGCTGATACGCGCGCGGCGGATGGCAGAGGCCGCCGGCCGGGAAAGGCGTTCGGGCTCCGCTACCAGCCACGCCAGTACGTGGGTGTCGAGGAGAATCATGAGTTAAAGCGGGGGTTGGAGTTGCCGGAATCAGCGCCCTGTCTCCCAGTCCTCCAGCGGAACCACCGGGGAAACGATGTCGCCCACGATCTCAATTTCACCCTTGAGGCAGCCAAAGATGTCCTCCGGCGCAGTGTCCGCCGGAACCAACTTGGCCACCGGCCGTCCCTTCTTGGTGATGGTTACAGGTTCCCGCGTGGAGCGGACCTGATCCATGATTTTCAAACAGCGAGCTTTAAACTGCCCCGCCGCCATTGTTTTCATAACCACTCCACCTTGCTATGGTCATCTTATCATGACCGTCCATGGGATCGAGCCGCCCGGGGGCAAGCCAACGCTAAGGACTGAAACGGTGGCTGAAAATGTAGGAGCCGAAGCGCTTCCTACTTCAGGTCCGCCAGCTTCTGGGTCGCCATCTGTCCCGCTTCCGTGCTGGGATTGTCTTTCTTGATCTGCTCGTACAGACGCTTGGCGTCGAGCGGCTGGTTGCTGGTCTGATAGAGGTCGGCCAGTTGCAACTGCGCCGTCACTTTGCTCACCGAAGCCGTGGGGTGATTGATCAGCTCCTGACACAGGGTTACAGCGTCCTTGGTGCGATTGGTGTTGCCATAGAGAGCGGCCAGCGCCATCTTCGCCACCGAAGCCAGCTCCTTGTTGCCGGTGGAGACCACCGCTTTGAAGTCGTTTTCAGCGGCGGCGTTGTCGCCCGCACTCACCGACGTCACACCCAGGAAATAGCGCGCCATATCTGCCGTGCGGGTGTGCGGATATTTGTCGACGATCGTCTGAAATTGTTTCCGGGCGGCTTCAGCGCGCTCCTTGGCCGAGGCGAAGCTGGGAACATCCGGTTGTGCCGGCATTCCGGCGGGACGAATCTGGGCCTCAAGAGTCCTGACCGCCTGCGACATGTCGAAGCTGGCCTTTTCGTCCTGGGTGCTCAGGTAATACCATCCGCCCGCCACCACGGCGGCGATCACCACCGCGGCAATGACGGCAATGGTGAGCGTGTTCCGGTGCTCCACGCTCCAGTGGGCGGTCTTCTCGGCCGCTCCGATGGTGACCCGGCTGAATGCGTCCTGTTTCAGTTGATGGCGGGTTTCTGCGCGCACGACTACCTTCCAGTCTCAGTCTCGTGAGTCTCTGTCTTGGTGGGACGAACTACTAGTTTATCAGCCGGAAAATAGCACCGTCAAAGCCGCGACAGTCTACCGGGGAGCCTCTTCCAGCAATCCCTGCTCGAGTTTCTCCTGGCACTCGATGCAGTGGCGCGTCCAGGGCACAGCCTCCAAGCGCTTGGCGTTGATTTCTTTGCCGCAGTGGATGCACTCGCCGAAACTGCCTTCGCGAATGCGGGCCAGCGCCTTCTCCACCATCTGCAGGAGCTGCCGCTCGTTGTTGCTCTGGCTGAAGAGAAATTCCTTGGTGTAGGAGCTGGCGGCGCGGTCGGCAATGTCCTGGGCCGTATCTTCGTCGGCGGAGCGGCCATCGGCCTGGGTACGAGACACAGTGCGGCGCAGATCCTGCTGCCGCGTTTCGAGCCGCTTCTTGAATGCTTCTAGCTTCTTCTTATCCATAGAGTCACTTCTAGAATCCTGCGGCAGCTTCCCTGAGCCGTCCGAGAGATAAGGGCCAAACGGAAATGATAAGCGCGCCAAATGAGATGCGTCAACAGGCGCACAGGCTGGGTGCTGTCCTAGTTTGCGCCTAATGAGACGACCGGAACGACCAGCCCCCAACTCCAAGGGCCAATGGGAGTCGGGGCTTTTTCGCTATGACAATTCCCGATCCCATCCGATGCCCGTATTGCGTTGAATATGTTCCCCAGCGTACCGACAGGCCTGTTGACCTAAGATAGAATTTTGCCGCTAAAAGGCGGTACTTGATGTCCGCGATTGAACCTCCACTGTGCCCCATTTGTCAGCGGCCTGTGGAGCTTGAAAGCGCCAAAACCGATGAAAACGGGAAAGCGATCCACGAAGACTGCTACGTCAGTGAAGTCGGCCGAACTGCCGCCCTCCACAAATCTTCTTGACTATCCGGAAAGCCTGTCCCTGTACGAAAGAGAAAGCCGCGCAGCAGAAGCAAAACTGGCCGAACGGAAAGCCGACAAGCGTCGTCGCAAAGCTGCCTAAGCCTCATCAACGCACGGTTAGGACACTACCACAGGCTGGATGGAACTCGCCCGGCGCCTCCGCCATGACCGGCGGGCGGCATGGTTCACGTCATCTCGGAATAGCTGGCGGAGTCGAGGAGATCCTCCGCTGGCCGTGAGAACTCTGAGTCGCGCAGCGACGGCATTCATTCGCCCCGGACGTAAGTCCGGGGTGCGCGTGAGGCGAAGGACGAGTCCCGATAGAGCCTGCCCGGAGCAAGCGAAGCGCGCCGAAGGGGACGGCACTCACACTCTATAGCCGCCGCTCAATCGTAACCGAGACTGGCATCTGCTGCTTGCTTGACCCGCTGCTGGCCGACACCATGACGGAGTACGTGCCCGGCTTGGCGCGGCTCGCCGCCGTGAGCTTCAGAACGCTGCTTCCGGATCCGGGTGCAGGCAGCGTGACGGGAGTGAAAGCGGCCGTGACTCCGGCGGGCAATCCAGTTACGGAAAAAGCAACGGCTGCATTGAAGCCTCCGCTGACGGTCACCTTCAGCGTGACGCTCGCACTCGATCCGGCGGGGACGGACACAGAATTCTCCGACAGCGCCGCCTGAAAACTCGGGACGACGCTGGCATCGCTCCAGTGGTTAACTAGGACCGAAGCGTCGACGGACCCGAGTCCCGTGGCCTGATCGTATCCCGGCGTGGCGTTGAAGCCAGTTTGTCCCGGCACGCTATTGTTGCCGCTGGGTCAGTCCCGTCTGTCCCCGGATTACCTATTCCCAGTTGCTTCGGCTTGAAAAAAACCGGTGAACGTTCCGTCTGTCCCAGGTTCCCGGCCATTCTGGTTGCCAATCGAGATATTGGTGAAGGTAAACGTGCCCTGATCAGAATTCCACTGGTACGACCCCTGATGTCCGTTGTGACACTTGGCGCTTTCCCCTTTGCAAGGCAATGTGAAGTTCATTCCGCTCGGATCGGTAAGCTTAAGGGGATTATTCCTCACGTAGGTATACCGATTCAGGCTCTGAGGGTCTGCGGAATGGCCGCCCATAGGATCGGGGCTCATGAAGCGTCCAAGGTTCGCTGCATCGAACTTGGCTTCGAAGTTGTCGAGGCCGGATTCGCTATCCCGTTCTTTGCCGGTGAACTTGTAGTTCTGGGCAACGTTCGGGCAGTAATCGTGCTCCACGCCGCCGTAGGGGTAGTAGTCAATATCCTGCTCGCACTGACCTGCTCCCCGTTTTCCGAACAAGTCCGAGTATGATTTCGGACGAAGGAAAGGGGAAGAGGCATGTCAAAGAGCAGGCACACCGAGGCGCAGATGATTGGAGCGCTCAAACAACTGGAAGCAGGGCGCAAGGCAGAAGACGTGGCCAGAGAAGTGGGAGTGTCGAAGCATACGATCTACGCCTGGAAGGCGAAGTACGGTGGGATGGATGTGAGCGAGGCGCAGGAAGCGAAGCAGTTGCGGGATGAGAACACGAAGTTGAAAAAGCTGGTGGTGGATCTGAGCCTGGACAAAGAGATGCTGAAGGCGCTGATCGCAAAAAACGGATGGAGCTCGTAGACCAGCGGGCGGACGCGGACTGGCTGCGGGGCAAGTACGCAGCGAGCCAGCGCCGGGTTTGCGGGCTGATGGGGATGGCGGTAGCGAGTTACTGCTACCGGTCGCAGCGAACCGATGAGCCGCTGCGGACGCGGCTGGTGGAGTTGGCGCGAAAGAAGCCGCGCTTTGGGTATCGGCGGCTGCATGTGTTGTTGGGCCGTTCGGGTGACCATGTGAACCATAAGCGGGTGCATCGGGTGTATCGGGAGGCCGGACTGATGATTCGGCGGAAGAAACGGAAGCATTGCGTGCGCGAGGGAAAGCCGCTGGTGGCGCGGACCTCGGCCAACCAGGAGTGGGCGTTGGATTTTGTACACGATGCGGTGGAGTGCGGACGGGCGATCCGGGTGCTGAGTGTGGTGGATGCGTATACGCGGGAGTGTTTGGCTTTGGAAGTAGATACGAGTTTTGCCAGCCGGAGAGTGACACGCGCGCTGGAAGCGATCGTGGCCGAGCGTGGAGTGCCGCAGGCGATCCGCTGCGACAACGGGCCGGAACTGACGAGTCGGCATTTTCTGGCCTGGTGTGTGGAACGAAAGATCGAGTTAGTGCACATTCAGCCGGGCAAGCCAACGCAGAACGCGCGCGTGGAAAGTTTTCACGGGCGGCTCCGAGATGAGTGTTTGACGGTGAGCTGGTTTCAGAACCTGTTCGACGCGCGGCGGAAGATCGCGGAGTGGCGGACGGAGTACAACGAAGAGCGTCCGCACAGCAGTCTGGGATACCGCACGCCGAAAGAATTTGCGGCGGCGCAGGCGGCGAGCTTCTACACAGCTGAGCGAGAGGCAAGGGACTCAAACGCCGTCCCTTGCCCCTCGCGCTCCCCCATCCCGGCTCAAACCGGAGATGGAGCAGCTGAAAGTTGTCGTATTCTTACGTGAACGAAAATTGGGGGCAGGTCAGCACGTAGTTCCGGTGGCGTTCTCCACCACGCCGTGCGAACCCAGGTGGTCGGAGAAGTAGTAGTGGATCGCTCCGGCGCTGTCGCGACGCGCCACCCGCTGGCCGTTGAAGAAGACGTAGGTATTCTGCACGTTTCCAGACAAATCAGTCTCTGTCAGGGGATCGCTCCCAACACCCCGCCAGTAGAGGGTTCCTGCGCTGCCGCTGGTGGGGCATGCGGTCGTCGGGCTCGCGGCCGCACACTTCTCGACGCGCTGGCCGTCGCCGTCGTAGATGTATCTGCTGGCGGGCGTGCCGTTGGTCCATACCAGGCGGTTCTCCGCGTCGTATACATACGAAGTCGAACCGTTGCTGGTCATGTTTCCCGCCGCATCGTAGGTGAAGCCGGCAAGCTGATTGTTCGTGCCCGCTGAGGTGTTGAGGGACTCATGGTAGGTCTTGCCCGTGATTCCTCCCTCGTTGGTCATGTTGCCCCAGGGGTCAATGGTAAACGTTTCGCCCCACTGCGTGCCGCTGGATTGTCCGCTATAAATTCGGTTCAGCGAATCGTAGTTGAAACTCTCAGTCCGATTAGAGTCGCGGTTGTTCACGATCTGGTAGACATTCCCGCTGTCGCCCAGCGCGCTGGCACTGAACGAACACGGCGAGGGCCCGGTTACCTGCACGCTCAGATGGAAGTCAAAACACTCGCTGAAAACCGGGTTCTGGCCGCTGACTCCGGCGGAAAGCAGAATCGGCTGCAGACGGTTGTTGTAGGCGTTATTGGTCACGATTCCGGTGAAGCTGGAGGTTGACCCGTTGGTCATTGTAGCCAGTTCGCCGGGCGGAGCGTACGTGGCGGCCGAGACCAGCTTGTTGGTGCCGCCGGTGTAATTCGTAGCTGTGAGCGCACGGGCTGCGCCACTGTACGTATATGTAACGCCGTACCCTAGCGTGGTAAGGCTCGACGGAGAGCCATCCAAGTTGTAAGCGTCGGTTTCGTAGTCACCCGCAGCGGAGCCGATGGTTCGGCGTTCCTGTAATATCCTGCCCATCTGGTCGTGTTTCCAGGAAGCGGCGCCTGAACCGTCGCACATGGCGGTGCGGAAACCTTTTGGGTATGGGTCAGTCAGGGCCGGAGGAGCAGGAGTGCAGCCGGTGAGCGCCGCGCCGTCATAGCCAAACTTCACGCCGGGAGTGGGAGGATTGCCGCTGTAGCCATCGGTGAAAGTCTTGCCCGTAAGGCGGTTCAGAGCGTCGTAGCCGTTATTGGTGGTGACGATTGCAGTGCCGGTCGAGGGCTGATTCGGGGAGGGGGCGGTCTTGGTCGACACGTTGCCGTTGGCGTCGTAGGTATAGAGGGTGGCAAGGGCGGGAAATGTTCCCGTATTTGAGGTTGGGCAGGTTACGGCTTGGATTTCAGGGTTGGCGGCGCAGAGCAGGCGCGACAGCCCGTCATAGGTAAACGTGCGGGTGCGCCAGTTTGCCGAATTGCCGCTGCCTCCCTTCTGGTTCACGCTGAGCAGGTTGCTCAGGGCGTCATAGGCGTAGTCGGTTTCGTAGTTGAGGCCGCTGGGGTCTTCCCACACGCCGGTCAAGCGACCCAATCCGTCCACACACGACTTGCGAGCGTTACCCACTTCGTCGGTCACGGTCGTGCAGTTGCCGCTGTAGACGGTTGAAACCGTGGAGTTGTCAGGCTGGAGTACAGAGAGGACCCGGTCGAGAGCGTCATACGTGTAGGTGGCGTAGCCCCAGGTGGTCTCTCCGCAGTTTGTGGTAGGCGGATTGCAGCGTGTCGGGTTGTAGACCTGCGACTTGCGGCCGAGAACGTCGTAGACGGTTTGGGTGTACGTGGTGCTCGGGGTATCGGACGTGAGCTGAGTTTGAATGACCCTAGCGAGGCCGTCGTAAATCGTGGTCTTATTCAGGTTAATGCTGCCGGTGATGGCGGTGCTTGTGGAAACGCTCCACGGGAGGGTCGCTCCGGTGTTGTAGGTTGTCGTGGTGCCGCCGGTGTCTGGATTGATGACTTGAAGCAGCCGCCATAATGGGTCGGCTACGCCAGAGGTCGGGTTTACGTACTTGTACGTCGTCACGTTGCCGTTCGCGTCGGTGGAGCTGGTCTTGACTCCGCCGTTACAATCCCAGGTCTGCGAAGTGCTCAGAGTGACGCCGTTTACGGTGGGGAACGTGGTGCTTGTAGAGAACAGGCTGTTACAGGAGCCATCGTAGTTGTACGTGGTTTTGTTCGGCGGCGTCATGGCGTCATTGCCTCAAGGCGGGCATAGCGCAAACCCCGATAAGTACTATTACACTGACGCCAACGGCAGGTCAGCGCGGAGGTGGAAATTGTGTTCCCATCCGCGTCCTTTAGCGTGCCCAAGGAAGCCATCCCCCCGCTGTAGGACATGCCGTCCTTGTTGTACAGATCAAATGTTAGCTGACCATTGGGGTCGCTGCTTCCGGTGACTATGGCTGTGTATCCCGAGCCGTCCGCAGCGACTGCTGTAATTGGACCATACACTCCGCCGCAACCCAGAGCATTCGTGCCCACTATGATGGCTTGCCAGATTATGAATGGATGGTTGGCCCCAGTGCCATCGGTCACGGACCATCCGGGCGTCAACCCGGCACTATACTTCTGGGAATAGTTGTTCGGCTGACCACAAATGGTGTGGTTCGGCGAGTTCGAACTGGTCATTCCGCCCGAGGACTGTGCCCACAGGAAGCTGTTGTAGCTGTTCACTGCCCCCTGATTATTCATATTGTCCATCAAATTAAATGAGAACGGAATAGCGCCAGCCTTGTTCCTGGCGGCTATGTTCACCATCATGTTGCCGGTAGCCATGTCTATCAACACCGGTCCCGCTTTGATTTGCGTCGACCACTGCGTTATGCCTTGCGGGATGACCTGCGCCATAACAGGTGCGGCGAGGCTGAGGAACAGCCACAGCACGCCAATGGCGGCACAGGCGACAGCCCTGAGATTTACTGCGTTGTGTGCGGGTGCCAGGTCGGGACGTTGAGTAGAAGCAAGGAATCTTACAGTGCGAGGCGACGAGAGAGGCAATACAACACCAAAGAGAGCCATTGGCTCCTCCGAGATGATTGAGTTGTCCCCCTCAAACTTGGCAGGCAGAGTAAATTGGAATGCTGGTGTGTGTCAAATGAAAAGCCGAAGAACTCCATCGACGTCTTTCATCTCGGCAGGGGCTCCTTCATATTGGTGAGGGCGTAAGCCAGGACGGCCATGGCGGCGGCGTTCTCCCGCAATTCGCTGGGAACTACTTTGTCTAAGGTATCGGCGGCGGTGTGGTGGTAGTTGAAATACGTGCGACCGTCCTGCATGACTCCGAAGGCCGGAACTCCGGCTTCGGACATGGCTGCGATGTCGGCGCCGGGAGGATAAGGGCCAGACTGAAAGACAGTCGCGCCGATGCTCTGCAAAACGGACTGCACCGGGCGGAGGTCGTCGACCGCGGCGGGCGTGGCCTTGACCTCAAAGCCGAGCGGATGCGCCGCGCCGGCATCGCTCTCGATGCATGCGACGTGATGGGCGAACTCGGCGGAATAATCGGTAGAGTAGGCCTTACTTCCCGCGCCTCCGGTCTCTTCATCCATCCAGGCGATCACGCGCAGGGTTCGGGCGGGGCGCAAGTGAAGGCGCTGGAGCACTTCGGCAGTCTCCATCGCCATGACGACCCCAGCTCCGTCGTCGATCGCGCCGGTACCGAGGTCCCAGGAATCCAGATGCCCAGAGACCACGACGATCTGTTCAGGATGTTCAGAGCCTTTAAGGTCGCCGATGACGTTGTAGCCGGTTTCGTCGGCCAGCTTCTGCGGAGTCAGAGTGAGATGCATTCGCACTTTGCCCTGAGCCGCAAGATGGACGATCAGATCGGCATCTTCGGCGGTCACTGCTCCGGCCGGGATTCCGGCAGAAAAGCTGTATCCAGTGTGGGGAAGGCGGTAGTCAGCGCTGCCGACGGAGCGTACCAAGGCAGCGACTGCGCCGAGATCGGCAGCGGCTTTCGGTCCGGCGGCGCGATAACGGACGGCCTCGCCGTAGGCCGGGAAGGCAAGTCCTGCAGCGGCCTTCTGTTTGTCGAAGATTTCGTTGAACAGGACAATCTTGCCCGCAACTTTGTCGTGGCCCAGCGCCTGAAGCTCATCGAAGTTGTCGACCGTGATCACATCGGTGGTGAGGCCGTCGGGAGCGGTAGAGGTGCTTCCACTGAGGGCCGTGAGAACGATCTTCTGCGTCGTACCCGCAACCATTCCGGGATACTCGACAAGCGCAGCAGTCTCGGCGCCACGAACCCAGTGCGGCACTGTCACCGGCTCGAGCTTGACCTCGAGGCCAAGCTTCCGCAGCTCTGCAGCGACGTATTCAGCGGCGGCATGCGCCTGGGGCGAGCCGCTGGGCCGCGGTCCGATGTTCTCGGTGAGGTGAGCCAGCTGGTGGTAGGCGTAGTCGTCATTGAGAGAGGCGGCTTTGATGGCGGAAAGTTGCTGCAGCAGGAGTGGCGGAAAGTTCGGGTTGGCAGTCGGCTGCGCCGACATCCACGACGGAACGGGGGGCGGCGTCTGGGGCTGGTTCTGAGCGCTGGCCAGCGGCGCGATCAGTAAGAGCGCTGTCCAAGCTGAAAGCGACAAGCGGGCGATGAAGGAGCGGACTTCCTGGGTCATAGATGCAGAGTGTATCCGAGTAAGCGGTCGCGGAAAAGCGGTCAGCATCTGGTTGGTGCGAATGTACAGCTGGACGCCGTGTTTCGCAGCTAAGCAGTGACCAAAAAGCGGCCCCATTTCTGGGGCCACGTTTCAAAGAGGTCAAGATTGGTAGGTGATTGTCAGGAAAGGCGATGGAAGTAGCCGTTCCGCCAGCCGGATCGGCACTTCGGGAAATTTTGACTAGAGAGAGTGAAGGTCATTGCTTTGGGTTTGCGGCCTCTTTAGTACATTAGAAAGAAGCACTTCCCCAGCCAAAGGACGAGCCGATCGACCTTCGCAGCAAGCCATCCATAAGTAATTGAAACGAATTAGCTTACTGCCTGCTACGGACTAAGGTGAATCTCCGATGGCAGGCCGTCGGCAGGCTGAAAGTGCACAAGCCTGCACATTGATTGCAGTACGGTGTTCGAGAAGACAATTCGAGCCGCCGATCTTCCAAGTCGGCGGCTCGAAAAGGATAATGTCTTTCGACTCTAACTGTTACCGGCTACGGTACGCAGCTTCCCGGGCAGGAAGTGGTATGGCGGCCAGGGTCCGCTGATGGCCACTTCGCAGTTTTTCAGCTGCTTGGCGGCGGTCGAGTAGCGGTTCTGGTATTTCTCCACCGACTTGGAGTCGATGAGGTGCGCGATGTCGATGAGCATGCCTTGCGGAGCGACCTTCTTGCAACTCACTTCTTCTTCCAGCGGGTTAAACAGCTTGTGGACCTGCACCGACAGGGCGCGGGCCTTGGTCTGGCGCTCGCGTTCCCGGGAGGCCTTGACGCGCAACTTGGAAAGATAGTCGCCGCCGACCGTATCGGGCAGGACGACATCGATCATGGCCTCGCGCAGGGAACCGTCGGTGACGGTCAGCTTGATGTGCATCTCCGACTTGCCACGCAGCTTAGCCACGCTCTGGCCGAAGGCGCGCCGGTTGACCCGGACCGCCTGGCGCAGCGCGTCGTCGCTCTCGAAGATGGTTCCGAAACGGAAAGGTAATACGGTGGAGTTGCGGAAGCAGCCGCTGACCACGCGGGCGTGCTCGATTGCTGCTTTCTGATCGAGTGGTCCAGAATTCTGCTCGTATTCGCTCACAATCACAGCAAACTCGCCGCTGGGATAGCTGAGGACAGGGGCTCCATTCACGCCTTGAACGTTTTCAATGACAAATGGTCTGCGGGAACGGGTGCCGTTGGGAAGGGTCTGGTGCTCGGTAAGGCAGTATGCGTACCACGCCATATTGAACTCTCCGAACCGGGACGGAGGCGGACCAAACCACCTCTTTATGTTTTTTGCACAGCCGAACTGCAAGTTTGGAAGTTACCAATTAGCGGTACAGGGTCTAGAAACTGGGAAAACGGTTGCTGCCGAGCTACGTTAATCATCTTACTTCCGGGGGGATCAAAAATGCAACTTTTTTGTGGCAAGCTGCATCGTTGAGGAGATTCTCGTTCGTGTGCTGTCTGTCCCCCCTGGTTGATGTGTCCCCGGGTCATGACGCTGCGCCCCCCAGACTCAGTCGGTCCGCCATCATTTGGGGCGGCCGCTCGCGCCTGCGCGCATTCCCTCCATTTCCCGGCTCCGTGGGGACGCCGAGGCGCCGCAATAACGTTTCCGCGAGCCTTTTGGGGGATCTTACGCGGCGCTGAAGCGCCGCTCTTCCACGGTTGTACCGGCGGTGCGAGTAGAAGGCATCAGAGATCCAGGATCAACCGCAGCGGCAACAGCAACTGCAACTTGCAACTGCAACAGCAAGGTCAAAGGCAGCGGGCGGGGCGCCCGCTCCACATGAACTCTTCTCGCATGAACTGCTCCACACTCGCTGCCATCCACAGGCGGTTAGCTAGACGCTAGAAGCTGGATTGCCTACTCGTAGCGCAGGCTTTCTACCGGATCGAGCTGCGCGGCGCGGGTGGCGGGGACGGTGCCGAAAATCACTCCGACTACCGAAGAGACGATGATCGCGATGATGGCTGACCAACCTGAGATGGGGAGGCGGTATTCGGTGAGAAAGCGAACCGACCAGGGGATGGCGAGGCCGATGACGATGCCGGCGAAGCCTCCGATGAGGGAGATCAGGATGGCCTCGGCTAGAAATTGGAAGCGGATTTCGCGGTTGGTGGCGCCCACCGCCTTGCGGATGCCGATCTCGCGGATGCGTGAGGTCACCGTGGCCAGCATGATGTTCATGATGCCGATGCCGCTGACCAGCAGCGTTACCAGGGCGATGACCAGGAGCATCCAGGTAAGGGCGGTGGCGCTTTTGTCGGCGACCTCGAGCAGGTGGGTGAGGTTCTGGACATCGTAGACCGATTCGGCGCGGTGGCGCGATTGCAGCACGCGCTTGATCTGGGTGGTGGCCGAGGTCACCATCGAAGGATCGCGGACGGAAAAATACGCCATGTACAGGTTCGGCGTTCCGGTGAAGTAGCGGCTCACCGAGTAAGGAATCAGCATGGTGTTCTCGGTCACCTCGGACTGGCCGAAGGTGTCCACGCGTTCCTTGAAGGCTCCGATGACGGTGAAGGGCAGGCCGTTGAGTTTGATCACCTTGTCCACGGCGGCTTCGGAGGAACCGTAAAGTTGCTGCGCCAGTTTCTCGGTCACCACGCCGACTTTGTTGTGGGCCATGGAATCGTCGGTGTCAAAAAAACGGCCGGAAAGCACCACGAGGTTGCGGACGCTCTGGTACTGCGGCGAGACACCGAGGATGGAGATGTCTTTTTCTTTGCCGTTGCCGGCGGGAATGTGTTCGGAAAGCGAAACCACGGGCGAAGCCGCGGCCACGCTGGGTACGTCTTGCTGCACGGCCTGGACATCGTCGATGGTGAGCGGGTCGAGCGTGGTGTTGCTGACGTGTTGCGCGCCGCTGGAATAGCTGGCCCAGACGAGGTTGGCTCCGATGGCCTGGATCTGGTTCAGGACATATTGCCGGCCGGTCATGCCGATGGTGACCACCAGAATCAGCGAGGCGGTGCCGATGACCATGCCGAGAGCGGTGAGGGCGAAACGGATTTTGTTGCTGCAGAATGTGTCGTAGGCGAAGGCGAGGATTTCGCTGAAGATCAGCTTGGGCTTCTTTCGCGCGCCGGAAGATGTGTCTGTGTCCGCCATCGAGAATTTTCGCTAGCCAGTTTGATGTTAGTCCCTGGGCTTTGGGACCGCAACGCGGGGGAATATGGCGAATATGGCCAGCACCACGATCAGGGGGTCGACCGGCCGGAAATAGTAAGTTTCGGGATGGGTGAAGTAATAGACCAGAGGGAAGAAGGCGAGCACGATGGCGAAGCGAATGGCAAGGGCGGGGTCGATCCGGAAGGCGCGTCGAAGACCGAGAAAGGCCATCACCGACAAGGTTGTGGCTACGAAGATGTTGGGAGGATCGAGCTGTTCATCCGCGAGGTAGACGCGATCGAGGCTCCAGTAGCCCGTCCAGATGTAGAGGACGCGGCGAAGGGTCATCACTGCATACCAGCGGGGGTGGGTGCGAATAAATGCGACGGCTTGTTCGCGCCTGTGAGCCATGTAGTCCCATTCACCCAGGCGCTCGTATTCCTGCAGTTCGGCATCGTTGTGGTTGGGGTGCAGGGCGCTGTTGACCCAGCGCTCTGAATAGCCATTGTTGCCGATGTAGAGTTCCAGGCCCAGGCCGCTGCGGATGGGGATGAAGTGATGGAAGACCTCGTAGTTGCGAACGATCCAGGGGGTGGTCACAGCGAGCATTGCTACGAATGCGACCGTGGCCGGCATTTTCCAACTCAGGCCGCGGCGGTAGAGACGATAGCAAGTCCAGGCTCCGAGAAATGGGACGACGGAGAGGATCACGGGCTCGGTGAGTGCGGCGAAACCGGTGAGGAGACCGAAGCCCAGCCATTGGCGCAGACGGACGGAGCCTTCCAGCCGCCAGGCAATCAGAAACAGCCAGCAGAGAAGAAGAGTGACCAGGCAGGTGGACCAGGCCCAGTCGGCTCCGTAGTAGATGCCGTAGGGAGAAAATGCCCAAGCCCAGGCCGCCCACTTGGCGGGCCGATCTCCGAGGCTGGCTTGCGTCAGTCGATAAACCGGAACGCAGGTTAAGGCAGAGAACAAACTGTTCAAGGCGAGTGCGGCAATGATGGAGGTGCGGGTGTAGATGCCGAATATCTTGAAAATCGCGGCGAGAATGTAGGGATAAACCGGCGGCAGCAGGGCAGAGGGACCGGTGTCAGCAAAGGGGCTGCCAAAGCCGTGACCCATGGCAAGGGAGCGTCCAATTCGACCGAAGGCCCAGTGCTCGAGAACGAAGGGCACCATCCACTCGTGGTAAAGGAAAGGAATCACAGCGGCCCGGATGGCGAAGGCCACCAAGACCATCAGCAGCCACGGCGAATTGCGAAGGCGTTGCCAGAACATGCGTTGCGAGAAACTCCCCGGCTAGTCTACACGGCAGACCAGAACCTGAGGATTGCGGTAGGGGCAGGTCATTCCAAGCGCAGGGCCAGGCACGCCGGGATTTGCGAGCACCACCCAGTCCACGCCGAAGGTGTTTTTCAAATGCTGGAAGTCTCGGACTCGAAAATTCTTCCAGCCACTTTGCGCGGCTACTTCTTTTTGCCAGCGCTCGGCCAGCGACGGGACGCGGGCGGCCATGCCGGCGTCCTTGCCATTGTCGGCGAGCACGCTGCGCTCGGCCAGCGCACGGAAGCCATGGTAGTCCTCACCCGGGAGTTCCATGTAGTCGGGGTCGAGGGCGAAGAGGCTGTTGATGGGCGTGTTCTGGCTGATCCAGGTAAAGCTCTGGACCCATCCATTTCGGCTGGCCGCGCCCGGCCACTCCAGATGCTCGGTGGCGGGATACATCTGGCGCTGCGCGTAGAACATTCCCAAACCGAGGGGAACGAATAAGAAAACCCAGCGATACACATGCCGGCCGAGGATGTAATGGCCGATAAATCCACCGGCCAGCAGGAACATGAGCAGGTAAATCAAATGCAGAAAGCGCATGGGCTCGAAGGGACGGAGGCGCTCGAGGCTGGCGGGAAGCATGATGGCAAGCGCGACCGCTAGTTGAAAAACACCGTAGAGCGCCAAGCGCGAGGCCAGTCGGGCTGCTTGGGGAAGTTCGTGGCGTTGGGCGAGCCAGCGGAAAAATCCTAGAACGAGCAGCGGCGCGAAAACACCGAGCCACTCGTACCATTGCCATTGACCAAGATGGTAGAAGTGCCGAGTCGCGGCGGCTTGCCGCCAGGCTGGGGAAGCGGGTTCGAAGATCCATCCCAGGGGAAGCAAGAGCATCGCGAATTTCGCCGGTTGCAGTTTCTCTGACTTCAAGCCATTTGGCTTCCATGCCAGAAAAATGCAAAACGAAATTCCGAAGCTGGCCATGATGGCGTGGATGGCAAAGGCCAGCACTAGAAGCACTCCCGCGAGCAAGCGGCGCTCCTTCAGAACAGCGACGATCGCATAAAGAATCAGGGCGGTCGCCAAGGCTCGCGGATGCAGATATTGGTCGGTAAGGCTGATGGCAGTGCCCGAAACAGAGATGGTCAGCAGCGCGGCAACCATCGCCACTGCCGCCCACTGCGCACGGCCCTGGGAAAAGCAGCGGCGGCTGATCTGGAGGCAAGCCCAAAGAATCAGGAACGTGACGGCGAACTGCCAGAAGAAGATGCCCCAATCCAAAGGCAGGTGCGACCAACGGATAGAGGCTGCGATCAACTTATCGAAAATGGTGGCCTGAAACTGCAGGCGGAAGAAATCGGAATCGTGGGGAAACAGAGCAGGATTCAAGTTCCGCTTGATCGCTGCCAAGTAAAAAGCGTCATCCTCGAGGCCCGGGTGGTACCCCTGCACCAGGATGGCCAGTGCAGTCAACAGAAGCAGGAGCGCCAGGTTTTTCACGGTGGTGCGCATGTTCTCTCGGTTGGCTGAAGGAACAATATAGCGTGAGTGGAGGGGTGGCCCAACGTGGTAGCGAAATTGGTGTTCCGGAAGAGCCGATCCGATACAATGCCGACGACAAGGAGATCGCATGTCGGCTGCGCCAGTCGTCCAAGCCTCCGTCCGGATATTTCCGCACAAGAAGTGGGAAGCTGCGCTGGCTGAACTAGCCAAGCGATACCGGGAGAACCAACCTTGCCCTCACATTCTGCTGAAGGACTTCCTCGATCCGAAGATCGCACGCGATATGGCGATGCAGTTTCCCCAGGCTGCGAGCGATGCCTGGACGCAGTACAAGCACGCCAACGAAAAAAAGCTGGGCATGGCGAAGCGCCAGCTTTTTCCGCCGATGCTGGGGGCGGTGACGAACGAATTGAACTCGCCGGAGTTCGTGGCCTGGCTTTCGCAATTGGCTGGAATCCCCGACCTGCTGGCGGACCCAATGTTAGAAGGCGGCGGCCTGCACCAGTCCGGGCCGGGCGGTTATCTGAACGTGCACACCGACTTTTCCATGCACCACTTCCATAAGGACTGGCACCGGCGCGTGAATCTGATCCTGTATCTGAATCCTGGATGGCAGGAGGAATGGGGCGGGGCGATTGAATTGTGGGAGCGGAAGGATGGGAAGGTGTCGCGTTGCGCGGCGAAGTATCCGCCGCTGCTGAATCATGTGCTCATTTTCACGACCGATGAGAGGTCGCTGCACGGATTTCCCGATCCTCTCACCTGCCCGTCGGGACAGTCGCGCAAGAGTCTGGCTTTGTATTACTACACGGTCGAGCACGACAAGAAAGTTGCCGGGCATTCCACCGATTATTTCGCCCGGCCGCAGGATGGGTGGAGGAAATCGGCGATGATCTGGCTGGACAAGAAGGCGGTCGATTATTACTCGCGGGCCAAGGCGCGGTTTGGATTCTCGGATGAGTTTGCCAGTAAGGTGCTGGGGTTCTTGTCGAAGAAGAAGTAGGCCGAAATCCAGGTCGTCGCTCAGTTTGAAAAGAGGCGGGTGTGTGAGCGCGGGAGATCCCTCGTCCCGCTGGTGAGAACGCGGGACTTCGGGATGACGGGGAGCGGTGCAACGGTAGGAGATTTCAGATTGAGTCACCACCGAAATCCGGCTTATGCCGGGCGAGCGGTGCCGCGGGCGTAGTAGGTGGGGTAGCCGGGTTCTAGTTTGCGGCCTTTGTCGCTGAAGCGGGGCAGGTGGATCAGGCCCGCGCGCTGCAAGGCGAATTGCATGGTGGTGGCCAGCACGCCGAAACCATACTTCACGCTGCGGCGGAAGTTGATGGAGGAGGCTTCCTCGAAATACTTGGTGGGGCAGGAGACTTCGCCGATGCGGAAGCCAAAGTGGACGCACTGGGCGAGCATCTGGTTGTCGAAGACAAAATCGTCGGAGTTCTCCAGCAGCGGCAGTTCGGTGAGCACCTTGCGGCTGAAAGCGCGGTAGCCGGTGTGGTATTCCGAGAGCTTCACGCGCAGAAAAAGATTCTCGAACGCCGTGAGCAGCCGGTTGGAAACGTACTTGTAAAAGGGCATGCCGCCGCGCAACGCCGTGCCACCGATGATGCGTGAGCCCAGCACCACGTCATACACTTCGTAAGCCACCATGCTGGCCATGGCCGTGACCAGCAGCGGGGTGTACTGGTAATCGGGGTGGAGCATGATGACCACGTCGGCGCCCGCGGTCAGGGCTTCGCGATAGCAGGTCTGCTGATTGCGGCCATAACCATAGTTGCGGTCGTGCTGGAAGACGTGGAGGCCGAGACGCTGCGCCAGGTCCGCGGTGTGGTCCGAGCTGTGGTCGTCCACAAGAATGCGGATGTCGACCAGGTCCGGCAACTCGCTCACCGTGACCTGGAGAGTTTTTTCCGCATTGTAGGCGGGCATCACGACCGCTATGCGCTTGCCGTTGATCATGGGGTGAAGTTTTATGATACCTGAGAGTGGGCAACGAGCGGCAGTGAATTGGCGGATTCGGTGGCGGGTCAACTGACCCACTACCGCCGGATTCGGTGGTGCCTTTGGTTTGCTTGGACTCGAACTCCTCCACAATTTCTCATCTCCGGGTACTCCGCGCGGCAGTTCTCGGCGCGCTCTGCGCGTCTAGGTTTGAATGGGACTTGGAAAACACCAAGTCTTAAATCGCGGAGGTCGCAGAGAACTGCCGCGGAGTGTGCGGAGAGCTTGCTCCCATCCGCGGGCTGTGAAAAACTAGAGTCACTATTGGATCGATTCCGCCTCAGTGTGAATTCAGGCGCATTTCCCGGCGATGGCAAAGCGAACACTTTTCGAGAAGATATGGGATGCGCATCTGGTGGCGCAGGCGACGGGGCGGTCTCCGATCCTTTACATCGATCTGCATCTGGTGCATGAGGTGACTTCGCCGCAGGCTTTCGACGGCTTGCGGGCAGCCGGAAGAAAGGTGCGGCAACCATCGCGGACCGTGGCTACCGTCGATCACAATATTCCGACCGAGCCGCGCGGAACTCCCATCACCGATCTGATTGCCGCCAAGCAAATTGCGGCCCTACAGGCCAACTGCAAGGAATTCGGCGTGCGGCTCTTTGATATGGATTCGCCGGACCAGGGAATCGTGCACGTGATTGGGCCGGAACTGGGGCTGACGCGGCCGGGGATGACGATCGTCTGCGGCGACAGCCATACCAGCACGCACGGCGCGTTTGGAGCGCTGGCCTTCGGCATTGGAACGTCTGAGGTGGAGCACGTTCTGGCGACGCAGTGCCTGGCCCAGCAGACCCCGAAGACGATGAAGATTGAGGTGCGCGGGCGATTGGCCGATGGGGTCACAGCGAAGGATCTGGCTCTGGGCATCATTGGGCAGATTGGTACCGATGGCGCGACCGGGCATGTGATCGAATATGCGGGCGAGGCGGTGCGCGCGCTTTCCATGGAAGGCCGCATGACGCTGTGCAACATGAGCATCGAGGCCGGCGCGCGGGCCGGCATGGTGGCGCCGGATGAAACCACGTTTGCCTATGTGAAGGGGAAGCGATTTGCTCCGCGCGATGGTGAATGGGAAAAGGCACTTGAAAGGTGGCGCACGTTGCCGACCGACGAAGGCGCGTCGTTCGACAAATTGGTGGAGATGGACGCGGCGCAGCTTTGTCCGTTTGTGACCTGGGGAACGAATCCGGGCATGGTGGCGCCGGTGACGGGGCGCGTGCCGGAAGTTGGGAGCTTGAAAGAGGGCGAGCGGCGCTCGACCGAACTGGCGCTGCAGTACATGGGGCTGGAACCGGGGAAGCGGATCGAAGAAATCGGAATCGACCGGGTTTTTATCGGGTCATGCACCAACTCGCGGCTTGAGGATCTGCGGGCGGCGGCGCGCGTGGCGAGGGGTCATCATGTAAGTGCGAAGGTGCGAGCCATGGTGGTGCCGGGATCGCAGACGGTGAAGCGGGCGGCAGAGCAGGAGGGCTTGCACCGGATTTTTCTGGATGCAGGCTTCGAGTGGCGCGAGTCGGGGTGCTCGATGTGTCTGGGAATGAATCCAGATATTTTGCAGCCGGGCGAGCGCTGCGCCTCGACTAGCAACCGGAATTTTGAAGGACGGCAAGGGCGCGGGGGAAGGACGCACCTGGTGAGTCCGATGATGGCGGCGGCGGCGGCGATTGCCGGGCACTTCACGGATATACGGGATTGGAAGTTTCGGTAAGAGGCGTAATCGCGGAGGGCGCGAAGAAAGGCCGCGGAGGGCGCGGAGAAAATCAATGCAACCGTTTCGTACACATCGGGGGAGCGTGGCGCCGCTGGATCGCGTGAACATCGATACCGACCAGATTATTCCCAAGCAGTTTCTGAAGCGGATTGAGCGCACCGGCTTTGGCCAGTTTTTGTTTTACGACTGGCGGTTCTCCAGCGACGGGAAGAAGAATGCCGATTTTGTTCTGGACGAGGCGCGCTACCGGGGTGCGAGCATTCTGGTGGCGGGAAAGAATTTTGGTTGCGGTTCCTCGCGGGAGCACGCGGTGTGGGCGCTGGCGGATTTCGGGTTTCGCGCCGTCATCTCCTCTTCCTTCGCCGACATTTTCGCCAACAACAGCACGAAGAATGGATTCCTCACGGTGTGCCTGAGCGAGAGTGAGGCCGCCGAGCTGATGCGGCGCTCCCGGGAGATCAACGGCTACCAACTCACCATCGACCTGGAACAGTGCGAGGTACGTGACGATCAGGTCTTCCGCGCGAAGTTTCCGATCGACGAATTCGTCCGGCATTGTTTGCTCAATGGGTTGGACGACATTGGGCTGACGCTGCGACATGAGGGTGAGATTGCTGCTTACGAAGCATTGCACCCGGCGCCGACAGCCCTGCAATGAGCAAGCAGCGGAGCTTCGCTCCGCCGGACAGCCGGGGGGCGGCCGTCCCCACATGAGCCGTGGTAGGACGAGTAAAGATTTGTAAAACCTTCGCCCCTGGCCTTGACCTGCAGCGCGCCAGAGTTGATGCTGGTTTCGTACCGTTCTACTATTGCATCTGCGTTCCGTGCCTGCCTGAGCCTCGCCAGCGGGAGAACGCTGGGACAGAGGATTTTCTGCCTTCCTGGAGAGGGTTGCCGCAACCGAGTTCAAAATGAATACGTCTAATCCATGGCAGTCTGACCGTCGATCTTGTGAAATTTCGTACCCGGCAAGAACCGTGAACCTGACTCATTCGAGTTTGCAAGAACCGCGATTCACTCTCCGCTCCCAGCTTCGTCTGGTATTGGCCGCAGCTATGGGAGTACTTTGCTTCTGCTTTGTCGGCTGCACCAGCGCTGACTCCAAACAGCAGAAGGCGCAGGCCGCGGCCCCGCGGGCAGTTTCAGTTGCCGTGGCCAAGGTGCAACAACAGGATGTGCCGGTTTACCTGGTTGGATTGGGATCGGTGACCGCCTTCAACACGGCGAACATAAAGAGCCGGGTGGACGGGCAGATCATGCGCGTCAACTTCCAGGAAGGTCAGACCGTTCGACAAGGCGACTTGCTGATCGTGATTGATCCCCGGCCTTTCCAGGTGCAACTGGAACAGATGCAGGCACAACTGTTCAAAGACCAGGCGACCCTACGCGATGCGAAATTGAATCTGGACCGCTATACCACCCTGATTCCCTCCGGCAGCATTGCGCAGCAGCAAGTGGACACGCAGAAATCATTGGTAGATCAGCTCGACGGCCAGGTACGCACGGACCAGGCGCAGATCGATAACGCCAAGTTGCAGCTCATCTACTGCAACATCACGGCGCCGTTCACCGGGCGCGTCGGACTGCGGCAGGTGGATCCGGGAAATATCGTGCACGCCGCAGACACCAATCCCATGCTGATCCTCACGCAACTGCAGCCGATTGCAGTGATCTTCACTCTGCCCGAGGATCAGTTGCAGACGGTGTCGCAGCACATGAAGAACTCGACGCTGCAAGTCGAGGCCTACAGCCGGGACGACCAGACCAAGCTGGCCACGGGCAAACTGCTGACCATCGATAACCAGATCGATCAGACGACGGGCACTGCCAAGCTGAAGGCCGTGTTCGACAACAAAGACAACCAGCTCTGGCCCAACCAGTTCGTGAACGCAAACCTGCTATTGGAAACGCGGAAGAACAGCACGGTGTTGCCCACGGCGGCGATACTGCGCGGTCCGCAGGGAACCTTCGTCTATGCCGTGAAGTCCGACAATACTGTCGAAGCCCGCAATGTAGCCGTCTCGATTGCGCAGGGCAACATCACGGCCGTGACCAGCGGACTTGCTCCCGGCGACGTTGTGGTCACCGACGGCCAGGACAAGCTGCAAACCGGCACCAAGATCGAGCCCCGAAATAGCGGCCAGGGCAACACACCGGGTGGACAGAGCGGCAGCAACGCACCATCAGGAACAGCGGCATCAGGAACTCCGGCTTCATGAGTCCTTCACGGTTATTCATCCTCCGGCCCGTAGCGACCACGCTTTTGATGGTGGGCGTGCTGCTGGTGGGGTGGGTTGCCTTTCTGCAACTGCCCGTATCGGCTCTGCCGGAGGTCGACTACCCAACCATCCAGGTAGTGACGTTTTATCCCGGCGCCGATCCCGACGTGATGGCATCGTCCGTCACTTCGCCCCTGGAGCGGCAGTTTGGCCAGGTTCCCGGATTGAGCCAGATGACTTCGACGAGTTCATTTGGCAGTTCGGTGATCACGCTGCAGTTCGGGCTGGACCAGAACATCGACGTGGAAGAGCAGCAGGTGCAGGCTGCGATTAACTCAGCATCTACGTTCCTGCCCACGGACCTGCCGAATCCTCCCATCTACAACAAGGTGAATCCGGCCGACGCGCCGATTCTGACGCTGGCCATGACCTCGGACTCGCTTCCGCTGTCGAAGGTGGAGGATCTCGCCGACACCGCGCTGGCGCAGAAAATTTCGCAATTGCCGGGTGTGGGGCTGGTTTCCATCAGCGGCGGACAGAAGCCGGCGGTCCGCATTCAGGTAAACCCGACCGCACTGTCTTCCTACGGGCTGAGCCTCGAAGATATTCGCACGGCCATGGCCCAGGCCAACGTGGACCAGGCCAAAGGCGTCATTGACGGGGCGCGCCAGTCCTACACCATCGGCGCCAACGACCAGCTTTTCTCCAGCGATCAGTACAAGCCGATCGTCATTGCTTATCACAATGGGGCGCCGGTGCGGCTCAGCGATGTGGCCAACGTGATCGATGGCACGGAGAACAAGTGGCTTGCCGCCTGGATGAACCTGACTCCGGCGGTGATCGTCAACATCCAGCGCCAGCCTGGGGCAAACATCATCAGCGTGGTTGACCGGATCAAGAAGCTGCTGCCGCAGCTGCAGGCATCTCTGCCCTCGGCGGCAAAGCTGCAGATTCTCACCGACCGGACTTTGACCATCCGCGCATCGGTGAAAGACGTTGAATTCGAGTTGGCGTTGACCATCGTGCTGGTGGTCGTGGTTATTTTCCTCTTCCTGCGAAACTTGCGGGCCACGTGCATTCCCAGCGTCGCGGTTCCGCTGTCGATTGTGGGAACGTTTGGCGTGATGTACTTGCTGGGCTACAGCCTGAACAATCTGACGCTGATGGCGTTGACCATCTCCACTGGGTTCGTCGTGGATGACGCCATCGTGATGATCGAAAACATCGACCGCTTCCTGGAAGCCGGAGACTCGCCGCTGGAGGCGGCGCTGAAAGGGTCGGGACAAATTGGGTTCACCATCGTCTCGCTCACGGTTTCGCTGATTGCTGTGCTGATCCCGCTGCTGTTCATGGGGGACATTGTTGGCCGGCTCTTCCGCGAGTTTGCGGTCACGCTGGCGGTGACCATCCTGGTATCGGCGGGGGTTTCTCTGAGCTTGACGCCCATGATGTGCGCCAAGCTGCTCAGGCATCGCAAGGAAGGCGAGCAGGGCCGGTTCTACGAGATCACAGAAGATTATTACAACCGGGTCATTGCCTTCTACGGGCGCACCGTGAAATGGGTGCTGAAGCACCAGACCGCAACATTACTCGTAACCTTCGGAACTCTGGTCCTGACGCTGATCCTGTACGTGGTGGTGCCCAAAGGATTTTTCCCGGTGCAAGACACGGGCGTGATTCTGGGCATTTCGGAAGCTCCCGACAATATCTCTTTCGATGCGATGTCGCAACGCCAGCAGGAACTGGCGAAGGTGATACTCAAGGACAAAGATGTAGACAGCTTGTCCTCATTCATCGGCGTGGACGGAACCAACACGACGCCCAACAGCGGCCGCATTCAAATCAACCTGAAGCCTCGCGATCAACGCAACGCTGACGCCTCCGCGATCATTCGGCGGTTGCAGCCGGCGCTGGCCAACGTGGACGGGATTACACTTTATATGCAGCCGGTGCAGGACCTGACTGTGGAGGATCGGGTGAGCCGGACGCAGTTTCAATACTCGCTGGAAGACGCGGATGCGCAGGAACTGGCGCAATGGACTCCGAAGCTGGTGGATAAATTGCGCGCCGCGCCGGAACTGGTCGATGTGGCCACCGACCAGCTCAATGGCGGGCTGAGGACGAACATCACCATCGACCGCGATACGGCATCGCGGCTGGGAATCCTGCCGCAGGCCGTCGACAACACGCTGTACGACGCTTTCGGGCAGCGGCAGGTCTCGATCATCTTTACGCAGTTGAATCAGTACCACGTGGTGCTCGAGGTGATGCCGAATTTTGCCAAGACCCCGGATGCGATCAGCAATATCTACATCCGGCCCGCCAGCGTAGTGGCAAATTCGGGCGCGCCAACGGCGAATGCAGCGACGGCGACCACCAGCGGCGCCCCGGTCCCGATTTCAGCTTTCACCCACATCCAGTCGGTGAGTACACCGCTCGCGGTAAACCATCAGGGACAATTTCCGGTGGTGACGCTGTCGTTCAACCTGGCGCCGGGAGCTTCGCTGGGCGAGGCCACGAAGGCCATTCAGCAGGCGGAAAAAGAGATCCAGTTGCCGGCAAGCATCCACCCCGCATTCCAGGGAACGGCGGCGGCGTTCCAGAACTCGCTGGCGAGCGAGCCGTTCCTGATTCTCGCCGCCATCATCACGGTGTACATCGTGCTGGGAGTGCTGTACGAAAGCTACATCCACCCCATTACGATTCTTTCCACTCTGCCTTCGGCGGGCGTGGGTGCGATTTTGGCTTTGCAACTTACGCATAACGACCTGACGGTGGTGGCGCTGATCGGCATCATTCTGCTGATCGGGATCGTGAAGAAGAACGCCATCATGATGATCGACTTCGCGCTCGAGGCCGAGCGCGAGGAACATAAGCCGCCGGAGGAAGCAATCTTCCAGGCGTGCCTGCTGCGCTTCCGCCCCATCATGATGACCACCATGGCGGCGTTGCTGGGCGGTTTGCCGCTCGCGCTGATATCCGGAACGGGAGCGGAGTTGCGGCGCCCGCTCGGGATCACCATTGTGGGGGGCCTGATTCTAAGCCAGATGTTGACGCTATACACGACGCCGGTGGTTTACCTGTGGTTTGACCGGCTGGCGCATCGATTTGAGAAATACAAGATCGGTAATCCGATTCCTCACGAAATGCCTGGGGCTTAGGGTGTGGAAGTAATAAGGAAGCGAGCCAGGCGCGCATTATTGTGTCGCAGAAAGCGCCACACATTGCGCGGCTCGCCCGGATCCTTCACGAGACAAAAGGCGTCTCGCTCAGGATGACAGTCACTAGATGACGGTCACTAGACGATGAGTATTTCGGCTCCATTTATCCGGCGCCCGATTGGGACGTCGCTGCTGGCAGCGGCGCTGCTGCTCTCCGGGATACTTGCCTTCAATTACTTGCCGGTGTCTTCGCTGCCCAAAGTGGATTTCCCCGTGATCAGCGTGGGCGCCAGCCTGCCCGGCGCAGATCCGCAAACCATGGCGTCGGCGGTAGCGACCCCGCTGGAGCGGCAGTTTGGGCGCATCGCTGCGATCAACCAGATGACCTCGACCAGCCAACTGGGCTCGACCAGCATCGTGTTGCAGTTTGATTTGAACCGTGACATTAATGCCGCGGCCCGCGACGTGCAGGCCGCCATCAATGCGGCGCGCAGCCAGCTTCCCGCCAACTTGCCGAGCAATCCAACTTATCGCAAGGCCAACCCGGCGGACGCTCCGATTCTGATTCTGGCTCTGACGTCGGACACGGAGACGGTGCCTCAGATGTACGATGCAGCCGATTCCATTCTGGCGCAGAAACTGGCTCAGGTAGCGGGCGTGGGCACGGTATTTGTGGGTGGCGCGGCCCAACCCGCGGTGCGCGCGGAAGTGAATCCCATGCTGCTGAACAAGCTGGGCGTTGGGTTGGACACGGTTCGCAACGCGCTCAATCTGGCGAATGCGAACAAGGCCAAAGGGCAGGTGTCGAACGGCACGAGGTCGTGGACCTACAACGACAACGATCAACTCTTTACCGCGGATCAGTACCGGCCGCTGATCATCGCCTACCACAACGGCGCGCCCGTCCGGCTGGGGGACGTGGCCGACGTCGAAGATTCAGTCTCGGATGTTCGCAACATCGGGCTGCTTGGCAACGCGGGGGGGGGCTCGCGCACCGCGGGTGGAAAGCCGAGCGTCCTGATTATTATCTTCCGGCAGCCCGGGGCTAACGTGATTGAGACCGTGGACCGGGTGGTCGCCCTGATGCCGTATTTGCAGTCCTCGATTTCACCGGCGATCGCCCTCAGCATAGCTATGGATCGCACGGTCACGGTCCGGGCCTCGGTGAAGGACATTGAGACCACGCTGATCGTGTCGATCATCCTTGTAATTTTGGTGGTGTTCGCATTCTTGCGGACGGTGCGAGCCACGATCATTCCCAGCATCGCCGTGCCGCTTTCGCTGGTCGGCACCTTCGGAGGAATGTATCTGCTGGGCTACAGCCTGGATAACTTGTCGCTCATGGCCCTGGCGATTTCCACTGGATTCGTGGTGGATGACGCCATCGTGGTGCTGGAAAACATCACGCGCTACGTGGAGCGCGGCATGGGCGCGGTGGAGGCGGCGTTCAAAGGAGCGGCCGAGATTGGATTCACCGTGATTTCCATGAGCACGTCACTGGTAGCGGTGTTCATCCCGTTGCTGCTGATGGGTGGAATTGTGGGACGGCTGTTTCGCGAATTCGCGGTCACGCTGAGCATTGCCATCGGAGTCTCGTTGCTGGTTTCTCTCACCACGACCCCCACCATGTGCGCCAAGTTTCTGCGTCCGGCGGCAAGAGATGAGCGCCACAATCTCTTTTATCGCTGCAGTGAATGGGTTTTCGATACGGCGCTGGTGAGTTACCGCCATGCGCTGAAAGTGGTGCTGCAGTACCAGTTCGTCACGCTGGTTGTGACCATCCTGGTAGCGTGCCTGACCGTGTGTCTCTACATCGTCGTGCCCAAGGGCTTTTTCCCGCAGCAGGATACCGGGCGCATCGGGGGATCGGTGCAAGCGGCCCAGGATATTTCGTTCCAGGCGATGCGTGAGAAAATGGAGCACTACGTCAAGATTGTCGTGACCGATCCAGCCGTGAACACAGTCGTCGGGTTTGCCGGAGGAAACACCGTTTCGAATCAAGGCCGGTTCTTCATCATGCTGAAGCCGCTGGCGGAACGCGCCAAGTGTCCGGCCCACCATTTCTGGCAATCCTGCCCCAACGTTACCGCCGATGATGTGATCAACCGTCTTCGTGGCAAGCTGGCGGTGGTGCCGGGCGCCACGCTCTATCTGCAATCCTATCAAGACCTCACCATTGGCGGGCGCTACGGAAATGCGCAATACCAGTACACGCTGCAAGGCGAAGATCTAAATGAACTCAATATCTGGGCGCCGCTGTTGCTGGCGAAAATGCGTCCCCTGAAAGAACTGCGCGATGTGAATACCGACCAGCAGGACAAGGGATTACAAGCACAACTGGTAATCGACCGCGACACCGCCAGCCGTTTGGGCGTAGCCGCGCAGGACATCGATAATGCGCTCTACGATGCCTTCGGCCAGCGGCAGGTCTCCACCATGTACCGTCCGCTCAACCAATACCACGTGGTCATGGAAGTGGCGCCGCAGTTCCAACAGACTCCAGAAGGTCTGCAGAATATTTACCTGCGCTCGTCCGGCGGCGCACCCATTCCGCTGGCGGCATTCACGCACTTCGCGCCGTCCAACATTCCGTTGGCTGTGAATCACCAGGGCCAGTTTCCATCGGTCACGATTTCATTTAATCTGGCTCCCGGAGTCTCTCTGGGCCAGGCTACACAAGCCATCCAAACGGCCCAAAGTTCCATTGGCTTTCCGGCGACGATTCAGGCGAGTTTCCAGGGAACGGCGGCCGCGTTCCAGGACGTGAAATCGAGCGAGCCGATCCTGATTCTCACCGCCCTGATTGCGGTTTACATCGTGCTGGGCATGCTTTATGAGAGCTACATTCACCCCATCACGATTCTCTCGACAATTCCCTCGGCGGGCTTGGGCGCACTGCTGGCCTTGCTGCTGACTCACAACGAACTCAACGTGATTGGCACGATCGGCATCATTCTGCTGATCGGGCTGGTGAAAAAGAATGCCATCATGATGATCGACGTGGCGCTGGAGGTCGAGCGCACGGAGGGGAAGAAACCCGTCGAGGCCATCTACGAAGCCTGCCTGCTGCGTTTCCGCCCCATCATGATGACGACCATGGCGGCCCTGTTGGGGGGTTTGCCGCTCGCCCTGGGTACGGGCACGGGTTCGGAACTGCACCGTCCTCTCGGCATCACGATTGTTGGCGGACTGATTGTCAGCCAGGCGCTGACGTTGTTCACCACGCCGGTAGTGTATGTTCATCTCGACCGCGCGCGGACGTTCTTAAGCGGTGGGGAAGACGCCGCCTTGGTAGCAGGCTCTCCGGGTGGTCCCAAACCGAGCCCGGCGCACGGAGACTAAGTTGTTGAGGCCGATGAGTTCGATATTCTCCAGTAGATCTGCATGGGGTGCGGAGAAGCCCGTGCAACCCGGTTTGTGCGGCACCGCATCGCAAGCGTTTAGGACGCATACCCTGGGACTCAAAGATCTCCAGCCAGACTCCGTGCGATGATGGTTTGCGAGGCGCACGGCCCTTTTTTCCGGCCGTGACCGTATGATAGACAATGTTCCGTTTTCATGCCGGATTTCCCGGCATCCCAGTATTATTGTTGTTCTGCTTTCAAATTCTCTCAGGAGTCACGGATGCTTCAGAAAGCACTGGTCCTGGTCATCGTTTTAGCAGGCATTGCCGGTTGCGCTGGCTGCGGCAACACTTCGAATCACTACGTCTACGCATCGCTGTCGTCCGCCAATCAAATAGAGGCCTACCGGGAAGATCCCAACTCCGGTGTGCTCACGCTAATCGCGGGAACCCCGTTTCCCGCAGGGGATGGAGCGCGCGCCCTGGTCCTCCATCCTTCGGGAAATTTCTTATACGCGGCAAATCCTGGTCAACTCGAAAACGACATTTCCCTATTCAATATCGCCAGCGATGGCGTTTTGACCGAAGTATTTCCGCGGACAACGGTTGCGCCGCTGGGCTCGATCCCTCAACTCATGGTGATGGATTCCGCCGGAGCTTTCCTGTACGTGGCGAATGCCGGAACGTTTAACGTCTCCGCTTTCTCGATCGATAGCAAGACCGGCGCGCTCGCCGCGGTTGGGCCTCCAGTTTCGATCGGGGTGGTGCCGCAGGAAATGGTGCTGACGCCATCGGGTAACTTTCTCTACGTTAGCGCCCCAGGCGGGCCTCCCGAGAATCTTGGAATCATCGTCGGCTTCAGCGTGACAGCAGGAATACTCACGCGGGTTAGCGTTACCAACACCGCGGGTGTTAATCCGGACGGCCTCGCGATCGACCCGAGCGGCAACTATCTTTATGCTACGAACACCAGCTCGAATTCCATTTCCATCTTCGCCATCGGCGCTTCCGGCGCTCTGTCAGAAGTTCAAGGCTCTCCGCTCAACGCTGGTTATACGGGCCCGGTTTTCCCGATTCTGGATTCCGCAGGCGCGTTCCTCTACGTAGCCAACCAGGGTTCCAACAACGTCACGACTTTTACGATTAGTTCCACTACCGGACTTCCTACCGCTCTTACCAGTTCCATTACCACGAATGCCATCGGGACCGAAGCCGATCCAAGCTTCTTAGTCATCGATCCGAGTGGAAGGTTTCTTTTTGTCGGGAACCAGGGGTCCTCTGCGGGCATCCAGTTATTTGAAATCAGCAATGGAAGTTTGTTCCTTCTCCCCACCTATTTTGTGGGCAACACGCCCACCTCGATTGTGGTTTTACACTGATTGGGGCGTGCCTGCAGCATGGGGTAAGGTAGAATTTGCACTGCGCGTGCGCCGTGTCGAAGCACGGCTGCAGAATGGTTGTCGGGCACGCATGTTGCCCGGGGACGGATGGGCTCACGCGCGGACGGGTTCTCTGTTTACAATCCAATGACAAAGAAGAATCGACAACTCTGCGACAATAACTAAAATCGGCGCTCGTTCCCGGGGGCAACCCAAATCTCGAATGGGGCGAGGCTTCTGGGCTGGTTGACTATTGGGACCGATTGCGGACGGACTGATTCAGGACTCAAATCCATGAGAATCGCAAGCGCGGCGAGCGCCTTTCCGAAGCATTATTACTCCCAGAAAGTTCTTCTGGAGAAGCTCCAGGACTTTTGGGGAGACCGGCTGAAGAATCCTCTGATGCTGGCGCGGCTGCACCGCAACGTAACCGTGGATGGCCGGTACCTCGCGATCCCCGCGGAACAGTACCTGGACATCAAGACCTGGGGCCAGGCCAACGACATCTGGATCAGGGTCGCGCAGGAATTGGGGGAGCAGGCCCTCTGCCTCGCGCTTCATAATGCCGGGCTGAAGACGGCGGATCTGGGAGCATTGCTGTTCACAACCGTCACCGGCGTGGCGAGCCCGTCCATCGACGCTCTTCTGATCAACCGCATGGGGCTTCCGGCCAACATTCGCCGCACTCCGATTTTTGGCCTGGGATGCGTGGCTGGAGCCGCTGGAATCGCGCGAGCCGCCGACTACGTTCGCGCTTATCCTTCGCAGGCGGCGGCGGTGGTATCGGTCGAGCTGTGCTCGCTGACCTTGCAGCGGGAAGATTTGTCGGTCGCGAACCTGATCTCTTCGGGACTTTTTGCCGATGGAGCGGCTGCGGTCATCGTGACGGGTGCGGAATTCGAATCCTCTGGCCCTGAAATTGGCGGGCCGAAGATTCTGGCCACGCGGTCGATCTTCTATCCGAACACGGAGGAGATGATGGGCTGGAACATCTCCGAAAAAGGCTTCCGCATCATACTGTCTACCGAGGTTCCCACCCTGATTCGGCAAAACCTCGGGCGGGATGTGGACGCTTTTCTGGCCGACCATGGGCACCAACGAAGCGAACTGAAGAGCTACGTTCTCCATACCGGAGGACCGAAGGTGCTCGATGCGTCGGCGGATGCGCTGGGGTTGCACAATGGACAGCTCGATGCCTCGTGGGATTGCCTGCGTAAGGTGGGGAATCTTTCTTCGGCTTCCGTGCTGTGCGTGCTTGAGGATGTGATGAAGAACCGGCGCCCTGAACCCGGGTCACTGGGTTTGCTGGCCGCGATGGGCCCCGGATTTTGTTCCGAGCTTGTACTTCTGCAGTGGTGAAGTCATGCAGTTGCTGAATTCCACAGATGTTTTCGTGATCGGTGGCGGCCCAGCCGGACTGGCGGCGGCGATTGCCGCCCGCCAGCAAGGATTGAGGGTGGTGGTTGCCGACGCAGCCAAGCCTCCGATTGACAAGGCCTGCGGCGAAGCGCTGATGCCGGATGCGATTACAGCGCTAGAGCGGTTAGGAGTTTCCGTGCCGGCGGCGGATGCCTTTCCTCTTCGCGGCGTAGGCTTTCTCAGTGCAGGATTGTCCGCGGAGGCCGTCTTCCCTTCCGGCTGTTACAGCCTGTCGGTTCGCCGGACCGCACTGCACCGCATGATGATCGAACGCGCTGCCGAGTTGGGAGTCGAGCTGCTGTGGCAGAGAGTGGTCACAGGAATTTCCGGCGGGGAAGTGCGGCTCGGGGACCGCGCGATCCGCACCCGGTGGGTTGTTGGAGCCGATGGCGTCAACTCCCGCGTGCGCCGCTGGGCGAATCTCGACACTCACTCGCGAACGGAGGTGCGATTCTCTTTTCGCCGGCATTATCGCGTACGGCCCTGGACCGACCGCATGGAAGTTTATTGGGGAAAGCACAGCCAGGCCTATGCCAATCCCTTGAACGACGAACTAGTCTGTGTGGCTGTGGCGTCGCGCGATCCGGCACTTCGCCTCGATGAGACTTTAGGCGCGTTTCCAGAACTCAACGCCCGGCTCCACGGGGCTGAGCCGGCCTCCACGGAAAGAGGCGCAATTTCCGCCAATCGCAAACTGCGCCGGATCTGGCGGCGCAATGTCGCTTTGATTGGCGATGCTTCCGGCACGGTCGATGCCATCACGGGCGAGGGTCTAGGGCTTGCCTTCAGCCAGGCTGTGGTGCTGGCGGAGTGCATCAAGTCGGGCAATCTTGCCCGTTACCAGGCTGCGCATCGCCGTCTGGCGTTGCGACCTTTGTTGATGGCGCGGTTGATGCTGACGCTCGATGGCCGTCCCGGTTTTCAACAGCGGACGCTTCAGGTTTTTCGCAAGCATCCCGAAATTTTTCGCAGATTGCTGGCCCTGCACGTAGGACGTCTTTCACCTTTTGACCTCGCTCTCGACGGGCTCACTCTGGGATGGGGACTGCTGACCGCATAACCCTATGAGAGAACGCACGCCAGCATTTTTCCCCAGGCGAGTGCGCTGGCTGGTTCTGATTGCATTTCTCGCGGTGGCCGGCATGGTGGCTGCCGGGCAGGATGTGGCGCTCGGTCTGGATTCTCAGCACACCACACTTAATTTCACTCTCGGCGATGTGCTTCACACCGTCCACGGAACGTTCCGCTTGAAGCAAGCTTCTCTGCGGCTTGATCCTGCTTCGGGCAAACTCACGGGGGAAATCGTCGTGGACGCCAAAAGCGGGGAAAGCGGCAATGGGATGCGTGACCGGAAAATGCACCGCGAAGTGCTGGAGAGCGATCGCTATCCGGAAATCGTATTCCGCCCCGACCGCGTCGAGGGAACTGTGTCGCTGCAAGGAAAATCCTCAGTGCATGTGCATGGAATTTTTGCCATCCACGGAGCGGAACACGAGCTCACAGTCCCGGCTGAGGTGGAGGTGGCCTCGGACCACTGGACGGCGACGCTGCACTTCGCGGTGCCTTATGTAAGTTGGGGGATGAAGAATCCGAGCACGCTGTTCTTGCGCGTGAGCGAGGCGGTGGACATTGACCTGAGTGCGGCGGGGACTGTCAGCCGGCCCTGAGAATTGTCATCGCAGATGTACCTCAGCGGCTAAAGCCGGCCCTGAAAACTAAGCCATTAACGCAGCGCTGAAAGCGCTGCTCCACCCCAAACCAGACTTTTCCCGCGAGCTCTAAGCCGTGCCCCGATACGAATCTGAGTTTCCTGCGGTCGCGAGACACGCGCACCTAATACCCGTCGAGCGGAGAGATTCCCTTGCCTTCGGTGCATTCGTAACATCGTCCCGCGGCCAAGTTTGTGAACTCTTCAACTCTCCCGCTGGGCCACGTGATGACAGCGCGCTCGACACGGTCGCGTTTTTCAAGGCCAAACGTAACCGGGAGTTCGGATTGCGACAAATAGCTGGAGCCGCTCTTCACCAGGCGCGACTGACTCAAGCCGCCGGAGAGAATGTGGACGGTCGCGCCTATGGCATCACGGTTCGATTTAGTGCCGACCAGTCGAAAACGGATGCTGTGATTGCCCGCCAGTTGATCGTTGCGATAAAGGTAAGCTGGACCGTTGTTGGTGGTCAGCAGCAGATCCAGGTCGCCGTCACGGTCGAAGTCGGCATAGGCCAGGCCACGCCCCACTCTTGGTTGGTCGAATCCGCCTCCGACTTCCGTGGCGATTTCGCGAAAGCTTCCCTTGCCATGGTTGAGAAACAACTGCGGCGGCTGGGCGTACCCTACGTTGCCGCGAATGTTACGCACCGTGTCGTCAATATGGCCGTTGGCTACGGCGAGATCGAGCCAGCCGTCGAGGTTGGCATCGAGAAAGACACATCCAAAGCCCAAACTGTTCTTGGAAGCCAGGCCCACGCCGGCCTGCTCGGCAACATCTTCGTAGGTTTTCCCCCCGAACTCATACAGGCCTGTCATCTCGTTGTCGAAGTTCGTGATGGCCACGCCGGAGCGGCCTGAGTTCATGAAATCGCCGACGTCCACGCCCATGCCGGCCCGCGCCTTGCCTTCGCTGCTGAAGGCCAGCCCAGCCTCGACGGCAGCGTCCTTGAAAGTGCCGTTGCGCTGGTTGCGATACAGCTTGTTGGGTTGAGTATCGTTGGCTACGAGCAGATCGGGCCAGCCATCCTGATCGTCGTTGAGCATCGCTACGCCAAGGGATTTCGAACTGCTGTCGAAGATCCCGCTGGAGGCGGTGACATCCTCGAATGTGCCGTTGCCGCGATTGTGAAACAGCCAGCAGGTCTCGCCACGATAGGCTTCCGGCGTGCAATAGGATTTGTGCTTGCCATCGAGAGTGCAGAAAACGTCGCGCTCGGGCGACCACTTCACATAATTGCAGACAAAAAGATCGAGGAGGCCGTCGCGGTCATAATCGAACCAGAGAGCGGAGGTGCTGAACCCGAGGCGTTTCCCCAGCCCGCTGGTGTTGGTCACATCCACAAACGTTCCCTTGCCGGTATTGTGGAGGAGCCGGTTCTGCCCCACGCAGGTGACCAGGATGTCGGGAAATCCGTCATTGTCATAATCGCCAACGGCGACGCCCATTCCGTACATTTCCATGTCCAGCCCGACGCGGGAAGTGACGTCGGTAAATGTACCGTTCCGGTTGTTGCGGTAGAGCCGCAGCGGGGAGCGCCGCTGCTTGTGGCCGGGCCAATCCATCCCATTGATCAGAAGGATGTCCTGCCAGCCGTCGCGGTCATAGTCGAGAAAGGCGCAGCCGGAACCCAGTGTCTCAGGAAGGAACTTGCCGCCAAATGCGCCGCTGTTGTGCTGGAACTGAATGCCGGCACTGGAAGTTATATCAACAAAGCGGAAGCCGGGCGCAGTCGCCGCTGCCGCGCCGAAAACCCGCAACCCGGGCAGCTGCGAGATCGAGGCCAGGCCTGCCATGCCCCGCAGAAACGATCTGCGATTCACGGAACGTTCACCAGCCCGGCGCGAATGGCGTACACCACAAGCTCGGCCGTCTTATGAATGCCGAGGGCGTTCATGATGTTGGCGCGATGAACCGCAACCGTGTTGGCGCTAAGATCGAGCACCGCAGCGATTTCCTTGTTGGACTTTCCATCGACAATCATCTGCAAGACTTCGAGCTCGCGCGGGGTCAGTCCACTGTTACGTTCGCCCTTGAGAGCTGAGGGTCGTTCCACCTGCGGATCGAAAATCGTTTCTCCGCCGGCCACGCGGCGCACGGCCGGCCCCAGCTCGAGGTTCATCGCATTTTTCAGAATGTATCCTTTGGCGCCGGCCTCAATGGCCTGCCGCACCCAGGTATTTTCCGAATGCATGCTGAGCATGAGGACGGCGGTTTCGGGCAAGTCCTCGATGATCTGCCGGGTTGCGTCGAGCCCGTTCATCCTGGGCAAAGCACAGTCCATGACGATGACATTCGGGTGCAACTCACGCGCCAGCTTGATGGCTTCTTCGCCGTCGCCGGCTTCGCCGACCACGGTCATATCGGGCTCGTCTTCCAACATGCGCCGGAAACCCCGCCGCACTAATCTATGGTCGTCAACCAGCAGTACCGTGATTTTCTTCGTCATAGTTATGTTTTCTATCTTTGATCTTTGTCCCGGGCTTCCACTTTCGCACGGGGCACAGTCAGGTGCAAGAGCGTGCCACCTGCGGGGGGAGTCGAAAACGTGATCTGACCTCCCAGTAATTCTGCACGCTCGCGCATCGCCACCAGTCCGATGCCCTGCTTCGCAGGGCGCTGGCTGAAGCCCACCCCGTGGTCCTCCACCTCCAACTCAAGCGTTGCAGGCAGAAATCGCAATCGAACCCAGGCCTGTTTCGCGCCGGAGTGCCGCGCCATGTTGTTCAAAGCTTCCTGCAGCACGCGGTAGATTTGCACGGCCGGGCTACCCCCCACCTCGAAAGGCTCACCCTGCTTTTCATAGGATATGGCAACACCCGTCTGCCTTTCCACGACCGGGATGTACCAGTCGAGTGTGGCCTCCAGCCCGACCTCGTCGAGCATCACCGGATGCAGCGCCTGCGACAGACTTCTGACGTGGTCGAGCGTGTCCTGGGCGATCTGCCGGACTTCCTGCAAGTCTGCGCGCAAAGGCGAACCCTCGGGGGCGTGAGTTCCGGCGCGGCCGAGCATCGATCCCATGGCGGTTAAAATCTGTCCAAATTCGTCGTGCAGCTCGCGCGAAATATAACGCAGCGTCGACTCCTGGGTGGCAATCAGTTTTTGCGCGAGTTCGCTGCGGCGGTCTGAAAGCTCGGCCATGCGCGCAAAGAGGCGACGGTTCCACCGGATCAGGGAAAGTCCAGTCAGCAGGACGGCGGTCAGCGTGGCGGCCAGAAACAAATATACCTGGCGCTGCACCCGGTCATAGATCTCAACAATGCGCTGTGCCGCCTGCTCTTCGTTTTCGCTATTCTGCACCAACAGACGGGCAACGGCTGTGCTTAGGGCCGCCTGCCGCGCCTGCAGCGAGAGCTGGATCTGGACCCGCGCATCTTTTTCTTTGCCTGCGCCTGCGAGCGCGAAAACGCGGTCGGCCGCGTCCCAGAACTGCGTCAGAGAACTGCTCAGCGAAGCGCTCTGTTCGGCGCTGCGGCTGGTGGGAGCCAGCCCGGCCTCAAGATGCATGGCATCGTCCAGGTCGGTGCGGATACGTTGGAACTGCGCTGACCAGGCGGTCAGCGGATAGGGCTCGTCGTTGTCGATCATATCCCGCATGGCGACCGCCAGCAGGTTCAGATCGTTCTGGATGCGCAACAACTGCAGGGAATCCTTGCGATTGCGGTCGATCAGTTCGGCCTGAAGCTTGCGCAAACCGGCGACTTGCCGGGTGATATAGGCGGAGTAAGAGACCACGGCCGCGAGCGTGATGAGCAGGCCGAGCAACAGGCCCAGGGTTGGAGAGCGCTCCGGCGAAGGAGGACGTGCCACGCCCCCGAGGATACAACGCTTGTGCCTCGCCTGTCACAGGGCCGGGATGTGGGACAATGCAGTAATAATGAAGCGAATCGCGCTCCGGCGGAGTCCAATTACAAATTGAGTACCGATCCAAAACAGCCGCCGAAACCCCCGAAAGTCGAAAGGCTCAAGGCAGTTCTGCCGGAAGTGTGGAAGCTGATGCGCCCGCGGCGCGGGCTGCTCGCGCTGGGATTTCTGTTGATGGTGATCAACCGGGTCGCGGCCCTGGTGCTGCCCTACTCCACCAAGTTTCTGATCGACACCGTCATCAATAAGCATCACCTGGACCAACTGCGGCCGCTGGTTCTATTTGTGTTGGGCGCAACTGTGGTGCAGGGACTCACGTCTTTTTCGCTGACGCAGTTGCTGTCGAAGGCGGCGCAGCGCCTGATCGCGGAGTTGCGCGAACAGGTGCAGGTCCACATCTCGCGCCTGCCGGTTGCGTTTTACGACGGCAACAAGACCGGTGTTCTGGTGTCGCGCATCATGAGCGATGTGGAGGGCGTGCGGAACTTGCTGGGCACTGGCCTGGTGGACTTCGCCGGGGGACTGGTGACTTCTGGGATTGCGCTGGTTTTGCTGTTCCGCACCAGCCCGCAGATGACGCTGATCGCGGTCGGCTCGCTGGTGTGTTTTGCGGTGGCGCTCAACCAGGCTTTCGCCACGATCCGGCCGATTTTTCGGGAGCGCGGCAAGATCAATGCTGAAGTCACGGGCCGGCTCACGGAATCGCTGGGCGGGGTGCGCGTGATCAAGGGATATCACGCCGAAGAGCGCGAGGAGAGAATCTTTGCCGGGGGCGTGCGCCGACTGCTGGACAACGTGATGCGCACCCTCACGGCCACGTCGGTGATGAGCCTTTCGGCCAGCGTTTTGCTGGGATGCGTGGGCGCGGTCACGATGTATGTAGGCACGCACCAGATCGCTTCCGGCACGCTGACGGTCGGCGGTTTCTTCTCCTACACGTTGTTGCTGGGTTTTCTGGTTGCACCCATCATGCAGATCGTTTCGATTGGCACTCAGCTTACTGAAGCTCTGGCCGGACTGGAACGGACGCAGGAAATCATGCGGGAGCGGCCGGAAGATCAGGATCCCAGACGCTTTGTGGCGTTGCGCGACATCGTGGGACGAATTGAGTTTGACGATGTGAGTTTCAGCTACGACGGCATTCACGAAGTGCTGCGTGATATTTCTTTCCGCGCCGAGCCCGGTACGGTCACTGCTTTGGTTGGTTCCTCCGGCTCAGGAAAATCTACAACTATCGGCCTGATCTCCGCTTTTTACGTTCCTACCAAAGGCAGAATCCTGGTCGATGGCACCGATCTGAGCACAGCTCGGCTCGATTCCTACCGAACGCGTCTCGGCGTGGTGTTGCAGGAATCGTTTTTGTTTGATGGAACGATTCGCGAGAATGTCATGTTTTCGCGGCCAGACGCGAGTGAGGAGGAATTCTTGCGGGCCTGCCGAATCGCGCGCGTGGACGAGTTCGCCGAACCGTTCGCCGACAAGTACGAGACCATCGTCGGCGAACGCGGCGTGAAGCTCTCGGGCGGCCAGCGGCAGCGGATTTCGATCGCGCGCGCCATCTTGGCCGAGCCGCGCATTTTGATTCTCGATGAAGCGACTTCCAGCCTCGATTCTGAATCGGAGCAGATGATCCAGCATGGACTCTCTTATCTCATGCAGGGCCGGACCACGTTTGTGATCGCGCACCGGCTGTCGACCATCCGCCGCGCCGATCAGATTCTGGTGATGGAGCAGGGACAAATCATCGAACGCGGCACCCACGAACAACTGTATGCCGCGCAGGGCCGCTACTACGACCTGTACACCAGGCAGCATGGAGTGGAGGAAAACCTATTCCTGGCGCCCGGGGAGGGCGACGCGCTGGAGGGAGATGCGAACGGCAACTCCGGCCCCGGTCGCAACGGCGATGTGAACGCCACGGACGCATTGCGCGTGCTGCGAGGAGAGGTCCGCTAGCGTGATGGGTAGCACGGACAGATCCCCACGGGGCGGCACTCCGGCGACAGGTGCTCCGGCAATTCGTGCGGAACAGCTTTGCCGCCATTACCGCATGGGCGAGACTCTCATCCGCGCCGTGGATGGCGTAACACTCAGCGTAGGCGCAGGCGAATTCGTGGCCCTGCTGGGCAGTTCCGGCTCCGGAAAATCTTCGGTGTTGAATCTGATCGCTGGCCTGGACCGCCCCACGTCCGGTAGCGTGATCGTGCAGGAGCGCAACCTCGCGCAACTCTCCCGTGAGGATCTTGCCAAATATCGCCTGCACACCGTGGGTATGGTCTTTCAATCGTTCAATCTGATCGCCAGCATGACGCTGGCGGAGAATGTGGAATTGCCCATGCGCTTTGCGGAGATCGAGCGCGGAAGGCGAGACAGTCTGGCACGCGAAGCCCTTGCACGAGTTGGATTGCAGGCGCGCATGAACCATCGTCCGAGCGAACTCTCCGGTGGGGAACAACAGCGGGCGGCGCTGGCGCGGGCGCTCATCAACCGGCCTCAGCTTTTGCTTGCCGACGAGCCTACGGGTAATCTCGACAGCCATACGGGAACGGAAATCATGAACTTGGTCCGCGAGTTCAACCAGCAATTGGGAATGACGGTGGTCATGGTGACACACGAGCGCGCGTTGGCCGAGCGCTATGCCCAGCGCCTCATCTTTCTGGCGGATGGCAAGCTGGTGGGGGATGAATCGAATTCACCGGCATCCGTTAGTACCGGCGTGGACGGAGAGCGGCGATGAAGCTTCCCGATCTCACCGAACTTGCCTTGCGCAATTTGCGCGAATCTTTCTTGCGAAATTCGTTGACGACGATCGGCATTTCGGTGGGCGTGGCGTCGCTGGTCGCGATGCTCTCGCTGGGGATCGGACTGCAACAGCTCGCCTCACGCCGCCTGATGAAGTCGGGCTTGTTCGACACCGTGGTCGTCACCTCGCGCCGCGACCTGCGCAACTTCGGCCGCGAAGAAGAGCACAATGCTCCCCCTCCGGGCGAAAGCCGCATCCTTGACGAACCCACGCGGGTTGAGATCGAACACATGCCGAACGTGCTCGAGGCTTATCCCGACATCCGCTTCATTACTGAGTTGCGCTACGAGGACAAGCCTCATTTGACGACGGTTGCCGCGCTGCCTGCTTCTGCGAAATCGAACGATGCGTTTGAAGGAGTGCAGGGACATTTCTTTTCGTCCGAAACGGCACCGGAAGCAATTCTTCAGAAGGCGTTCGCAGAGGAATTGCTGGGGAAAACGCCGAAGGCCGGCCTCGACGAAACCAATGTGGCGGAACTGGCCGCACCGCTTCTGGGCAAAGAACTGACTATGCGCTACGCTCAGCGCGAGACGCCTCAGAGTACGTCTGCGCATGATGCGACGACCCCGAGCAACGGGAACCTTGGCGGCGCCGCTTATTCTGTCGTTTCCCGCGAGCAGAAGCTGAAAATTGTCGGCGTGGCCGATCTCGACCCGGAAAGCATGCGCGGGCCGACCCGGGCGCGAGTTTTTCTTCCCTTAAGGCTGGCCGAAAGCCTGCATGTCATGCAGCCCACGGACCTGCGCGAAATCTCACGTGCGACGGCCGACCAGCCGCTGTATTCGTCCGTCAGCGTGCGGGTGAAGAATCCCGCGCAGATACGAACAGTCGAGGATGCCATTAAGAAGATGGGGTTCAACACTTTCTCCATCCTCGACGCAACGCGCAGCCTGCAACAATTCTTCGCGGTGCTGGATTTGTTTCTGGGAATCTTCGGCAGCCTCGCGCTGGCCGTCGCGTCGATTGGAATCGTGAACACGCTGGTGATGGCGATCCTCGAGCGCCGCCGGGAAATCGGGATCATGAAAGCCATCGGCGCCAGCGACGGTGACGTGAAGAAACTTTTCTTTGCCGAAGCGGGCGCCATGGGCATTCTCGGCGGCTTCGTCGGAGTGGCTCTGGGATGGGCGATCGGCCAGGTCATCAATCTGGGCACGAACATCTACCTCAAGCGCCAGGCTCTGCCGCCGGAACATTTCTGGTCGGTACCGTGGTGGCTGGTGGGCGCGGCAATTCTCTTTGCTTTTGTTGTGAGTCTGGCCGCAGGCCTGTATCCTGCGGGACGCGCGGCCCGGCTCGACCCGGTGCAGGCCTTACGCTACGAGTAAACTGAAGCGATGCGTCGCTGTTTCAGAATCATCCTCCTGTTCGCCGCCTTGGTTGTTTCAGTTACGGTCCACGCGCAGAGCCGGATCGACTGTGATGCGCTGAACAGCCGCATTCTGAAGTATCCGGTTCACTACTGCGTCTATCTTCCCGCCGGTTATGATGCCGGCGCGGCGAGGCATCCTGCTCAAACTTATCCCGTGCTTTATTTTCTGCATGGCCTCGGCGACAACGAGCGAACTCTGTTCAACAGCGGCGGCTGGACGCTGCTCGACGATCTCCGCCAGCAGCACAAAATGGGAGAGTTTCTCATCGTTGCTCCCGAGGGCAGGCGGAGTTTTTACATCAACTCCGCTGACGGTTCCGTCCGCTACAGTGACTTTTTCCTGCAAGAGTTCATCCCTCTGATCGAAACGAAGTATCGCATCAGCAAGGGCCGCGCGAACCGGGCCATTAGTGGCATTTCTATGGGTGGCTACGGCGCGCTGCGTTTCGCTTTTTCTCATCCCGAGTTGTTTTCGGCTGTGAGCGCGCAAAGCGCCGCCCTGATCACTGAAACTCCGCAAGAACTCGACACTGCGGCACGCTCTGGCGCTCCGCTGGGGAAGGTGCTGGCTGCGGTTTTCGGGGAGCCGATCGCAGCCGCGCATTGGAAAGACAATAGCCCGTTCGTTCTGGCGGAGAGGAATATCGCAGGTGTGCGAAGGCTCGCTATCTATTTCAACTGTGGTCAGGACGACAACTATGGTTTTGAAAAAGGCGCAGCCGCACTACACGAGCAACTGCAGAAAGAAGGGGTGAAGCACGAGTATCATCCGTATCCCGGCGACCACAGCTTCTCCTACTTCCTGGCGCACTTCACCGAGGTCATGGAGTTCCACTCCCGGGAATTCGGTCTCAAATAACTGGGAAGCGCGTGACAGGAAAACCGTGCTCGCAGCAGTACACAAGCCCTGCCCTCGCATGGTTACCAAAGACGCGCACCTGCTTCATCGGTGTGGAACCTGTTGTAAACTAGGCTGAGACAGGACAAACCTTGTTCCAGACGCTCGCGGAGGGATGTGTGAGTGGTTGAAACAGTCGGTCTTGAAAACCGATGTACGGGAAACCGTACCGGGGGTTCGAATCCCTCTCCCTCCGCCACGCAGTCTAAGCTGCAGAGAAAGTTCGCCTTCGTGCCCTCGAAATACGCAGACAATGCAAGTATTTCGCGATTATTCTAGACAAACCGGACTGCAGAGAACGGAATACGGTCAGTATCCTGACTTTTCTCCGGAAGACATATTCGCAGTCCGGTTTCCAGTAGGCCCTAGGCGAATGCAAAACGATCACAAACCTTATGTTCGGCCCTAGCGGGTTGACCTTCTGTCAGCGTCTTGGAAACCGAGTTCCGCGCTTCCCATAAGTCCGTTTCTGGATAACTTCCGGCGAGCCAGCCCCCGCTGGCCGAAGATCGCGAAGATGGTGAATCTATCGGTTGAATTGTAGACCCCTTCCGCGTGGCGGCCTTCATTCCGACGAGTCGAGCCGAGGTCCGACATGTGGCGAAGTGTGTCCGGATACTCCTCTCCGGGCGTCAGTTGCTAGCGGGTGTTCAGGTCACCGTAGTGGGCGAAGCTGGAGAGCGCTACCTGGTCGCTGCCGGGTATGTAGAAGCCAAACTTGCCCAGGCTGAGATCAGCGCCGGGCTGTGTCCAGCGATCCAGGACGATCCAACTGTCACCGTGCTTGATCTGGTGGACGAGTTCCGTGGGGCTAACGCGGATGCCGAGCGTGCGGAAGGTTTTCTTGTCGCCTTTATCGGGAACTTTGATCTCGTCCGTTTTCTCGCCGTTGCGAATGACAGTGCGGTAGAAGTTATTGTCGTCCATTTGGAAGAGGACGTAGTTTTTCGGGTCACTGTAGTTGAGCACCCATTGCAAGAGGTGACCCTTGGCAAGCATCGCGGAAAAAAGAAATGTGCCCGAGGCAGGAATGGCTCCGTATAGGACGAAGTCCCCTCCTTTGCAGATGAAAGAATCTCTCTCAGGCTTCCAGGCACCCGGGTCATCCCACTTCGACATACCGCTCGGGGCGAGAGACAAATCCAAAGTCCTGGATTGACCGGCTATGACTTCGAGCGTGGAGGAGCGCGTGAACATTTCGGCGGTTCGCGCAGTAAGAGTGTAGGTGCCGGGGGCAAGATCGAGCGGGACACCACTGCTTACCATTTTCAGAAACTTACCCTTGGCGATTGCAACTTTGGCGTCGGCGGGCGCGAAGGTAATTTTCAATTCGCCGGGAGCGGCTTCCAACGCGGCGTCCGCAGCAGCGAGAGATATGGTACCGCCCGCGTCGAAGTGCTTCTTGAACTGCCGGGGTTTGAACCGCTCATTGCGCAGTTCGACGGTGTGGTCTCCGGGATTCACGGTGGAGACGGAGAGCGTGCCGTCGGGCTGGATGGTGCCGACGGAAATTTGATCGACGAGAACCGTGGTCCCGGGAGCGCCGCCCTGGATGGTCAGCGAAGCCAGGCTTGGCTGCGAGGCCGGGCGAGGCTGCGGTTGCAGGTTGAAGATGAGCCTGGCCTGTTCGCCCTTGCGAATGCGGATCTTCTGCTGGGGAGGATCCTGAAAGCCGCTCTTGGAAACTTGCACAACGTAGTCCTTGAGCTCGAGATTCGGCAGACGCAACTGGCCGGATTGAGTGAGTTGCGGCTGAAGTTTTCCGTTGAGAAAAACTCTGGCGTCGTCTTGACCGGCAACCACAACGAGCGTGCCCAGGTTGTGACCGGACTCGGCGGGCGGCTGATCATCGGTCGTGACTTTTCCGGCTGCGGTATTGGAAGAAGTGGGCAAAGCAGGCGGAGATGGTTCGGGGGTTGTTTGTGTCTGCACCGCTGGTGCGGGAGGTGTGGGAGTTGTTTGTGCGGGGGTTGCTGGTGCCGGGCCGGAGATGGAGACGTCCGGGGCAGAGACGGTGGGAGCAGTTGATTGGCTCTTCGCTACCGGGGGAGCGTAATGTCTTCGCGTGAGGAAAAAGGTCGCTGCGACCGTGATTATCGCAGCGGCGGAGATGAGGATCAGTGTTTTGTGGTTCGAACTTGCGGGCTCTTTAGGCTGGGATGGTGGAGACGTAATCTCCGCTCGCGGTTCGGAAGGCTCGGCAGCGGGAGGGGTGGCGGCTTGTGGCACGGGGAGTTGCGGCTCTGGCGGAGTAGCCGGGACTAAGCGCACCGGTTCAATGCTGGGCGGAACTTTTCTTGGACGAACTTCGCTCGGCGGAACTTCGCTGGGCGGAACAATGCTTGGCGGAACAGCGGCGGCCACAACGTTCTGGGGTGAGACCGGGCTCGGCACAACCGGGCTCGGCGGAACCGGGCTCGGCGTAGCCTGGCTTAGCGGAATCTGGCGGGCAGTGTCGGGTACAGGCTCCGGAGCGCTGGGGCGCGGGACGTGAAGAATTACGGTCGCGCTTTTGCCGCGCGGCGAGGCGCTGGAACTCTCCTGCGAGACCAATCCCAAGCGGAGAAGCAGGGCATTGGCGATGGACAAGATTTCGCCATCCGTCCAATACTTGGCGGCCACCGTTTGTATGCGCACGGCTAAAGCTTGCTTTGCAGCAACGTCGGCGGCGCCATCGATTTCGCGCTGTAGGCGCCGCAGGTCTTCGAGGTCTCCGCGGCGGGCCTGGCGCCGCCGAGCCTCCTGGTCGCGCTGGATTTCATCCTGGATCAGCAGCAACTTGGGATCGTGGGGGTGAACGGCCAATCCCTCTGCAACCCAAGCCAAGGCTGCAAATGGATCGCTGGAGGACTGCAGCCTGCGCGCTCGCTCAACCCAGTCCTCCACAGAGCTTGTTTCTTTCCTGGCAACGATCAGGCTGAGAATCGTTTTGGCCGTGGGATGTGCAGGGTTCAAGGCGAGCGCCTGATTGGTGAGCGTCTCGGCTTCCAGCCAGTCGGTTTCTACAATGGAATGCGCGTGCTCGACCAGGGCATTGGCCAGGATGGCGCGGGCGAGAGAATTGCGTTTATCCAGTTCGTGGGCTTTGCGCAACAACTGAATGGCTTCCGCGGACTTCCGCTGCGCGAACAGTTCCTGGCTTTCGGTGATAAGACGGTTGGCTTCGGCATTGCGCTTGACGCCCTCGTGGGCTAGCCGCTCCAGTTCGCACAGCTCCGCGTCATTGTCATTGGGGAATTCGGCGGAGGCGCGTCGCAACAACTCCAGGGCGCGAGAGTAGTCGCCCGAACGCAGGGAGGTGTTGATCTGCTCAACGAGCCCCGTTTTGGATTCGGCACGGGTTGGCTGGTCGGGTCTTTTCTCCAAGCGCTCTAACCTCGACGGTCAAACCTGATATCGGCTGTGGATGATGCAAAGGATCTCCCAGTCGTTGAGGGCATCGATATCCGATCCTTGCTCTCGTAACAGCTTGCCAATCCTCTGCGTGAAGCGGGGATTTTCATGGCGCACCCGCTGTATGCGGGGACCTAAAAATCTTACTCGATTGGGTAGAAAAGGGTAGTGTCCTAGTAGTTGCGTCGGGGCGCTGTTACGAAAAACGAAAATCTAATCAGCTCAATCACCGGGAGCCGACGACTGCTGTAGAAAAGCCGGTGGTGCGCTGCTGCTCCCGGTGGCAGCGGTAACGCCAGTATTTTCAATCAAGAGTCGAGAGTTCCGGCTTCGTAGCCGCCGCTGCCAGCGCCGGGTTCCGTTCCGAAAGCCGAACAAAATAAGTTTCCTTTTCGCAGCGCCGCAGATCAGCGTATAGTCGCGCGCATTCTTCTTCCCCCCCGTTTGTTCAGTGTTCGTGCGAGACCTCTCCAATCGAGTACCCGACGAGTACTTGATGATTTTTGGAAACAGTTCACTCCACGAAATGAGCTTCCTCCTTAGCCGCGCGTTATGTAACCTGCCGGCGAATCGCCGCGCAGTGAGTTCGTAGATCATCACTGGGGGAAAATTCGATGGCAAAGATCGCTCGTATTCCAATCACCAATATCTATGCCGGAGGCGACTATACCGGCCTCATCCTCGTTGGGCCGGCGGCGAAGCCGTTGAATGTCCTTCTGGACACCGGCAGCAGCGCCCTCGCGCTCGACGCCAAGAAGTACCAACCCAATCTTGCGGGCGGGGATAAAACCACTCACCTGGCCCAGACGGATTCCTACGGCGACGGAAGCAGCTGGACTGGGGCCGTGATTACAACCGAGTTATCCATTGGACAAGGCGCGGCGTCCGTTGACTTGCCGGGCGGCAACGCGGCCATTGCTTACACCGCCTCAGCCGACATGTTCGGAGCTACGGACGGCATTTTGGGCCTTGCTTACGCGCCGCTCGACGATGCTTTCACCATGCCGGATGATACGTGGGCCCATCAATACACGGAGGTCCTAGTTCGCGCCGGCAAGCAGGGTCAGATCACGCCGTACCTTACCCAACTTGCGGGAGCGGGAGTGGTTTCAGACAAAATCTCTTTTCTCACCCGCCGTTCCTTCGTCCACGTTGGGGGTGGGGATGCGAACGATCCTCTCAACCAGGGAGTGATGGTGGTCGGCGGCGGCGAAGAAAGCACCGACCTCTACACCGGCACCTTCCAGACTGTGACAGTGCTGGCCGACGACTGGTACAACACCAACCTGAAGTCCATCGTCGTCGGCAGCGCGGATCCCATTGTCGCCCGCATACAAGGGCCGAAAGGGATGCCCTCCAATTCGATCGTCGACAGCGGCACGAACAGCTTGAATCTGAGTCAGCAGCTGCTGAAAGCTGTGTTATCGAAGTTCAGTACTGCCCAGCAGTCACTGCTGACCACGTCGATCCTCGACGGCAAGCTGGTCTCCGCCGCAAGCCTCAACCTCGCGAGCTGGCCAACTTTGACCTTCGTCCTGCAAGGCGATGCGGGAGACGTTTCGCTCAACGTTGCGCCGTCGGACTACTGGCAGGTCAATACGCAAGCCGTAGGTTCGGCGATGGCGGCCATCACCCAGGGCGACCCCGGGCTTGCAATCCTCGGGCTGCCGCTCATGAACGGATATTTCACCATCTTCGACGGCGAAGCGGATGGCGGCCGTGGAGTCATCAAGTTCGCCACAAGAGCGGCTTAGCTTTCATCTTCGAGAACGCGTCAGGCCCGGATCCAGCCTGAATGCAAGGCCATTGCAAAAGCGGCGCCACTCCCCGGCGCCGCATTGCGCCAAAACGCCCGCCAAACCTAAGGTTTGGGCCGTCAGAGTGTATAATCTGAGGCTCTGTGGGCGAATTGCGCTGACGCGGAATCAGAACCCTCCGTCCAAATCCAGCACCCCATCCAGGAGATGACGTGGAGCAATCATTGAGAGTGCGGTTCATACTTCCTGCCCGCCGGACGGCTGTCGGGCGCGGCGTGGCAATTTTTCTTTTCTTACTTTTGGCAGCGGCACTCATCGGCCAAACCGCGTCCGCTCAGACTGGACTGACAGGCATCTTTGGCGGTGGCCCGTTTTACAAGAACGCCTCAGCCATCACCGAAATCGAGAATTCCGGCTTCACCGAAGCCATTGTCTGGAGCGTCGAGGTCAGCAGCACCGGCGATTTGAATTTCAATGGAGAGTTTCCCTTGACCTCCGGCGGCGTCTACGTTGGCGACCAGACCTATCCGAATTTTGCCGTGGACATGGCGACTTTGAAACAAGGGACGGTAAAGAGGGTCACGTTCAGCATCGGTTCCTCGAACTTTGGAGACTGGCAGGACATCACCGCCCTGGTCAAGGCGCAGGGCACTGGCCCGACCAGCATCCTTTATAAGGACTTTCAAGCTCTGAAGGCCGCCATCCCCGCGCTGGATGCCATCGATTTCGACGATGAGAACAGCTTCAATTCGCCGACCACGATTGCGTTCGGCGTGATGCTGGGAAACCTGGGATATCACGTGGCGCCGGATGCCTTCGACGACAGCAGTTATTGGGCAAACGTCGTTTCGCAAATCAATGCAAAACTTCCGGGCACGGTGGATGGCGTACATCTGCAGGCGTACGCCGGCGGCAGCGGGAATAACCCGTGCGTGGGATGGAATTTCGGCAGCGTTCCTGTTTGGCCGGGCCTGTGGGATCAAGTCGATACTCCGAGCCAGGTTGAGAGCATTATGAGCGGCTGGCACAGCCAATGCGGTATTACCGGCGGATTCATGTGGCTCTACGACGACTTCGTCGGCACTGGGCTCGCCGCACAATACGCCAACGCCATCAACACTGCTGTTAGCAGCAGCGGCTTTACGCTTGCGGGACCGAAAAACGTTTTCCTGAACCAAAATTCGACCGCCGACGCCTTAATCACGATCACGGACTTCGGCGGCTTCAACGGTCAAGTGACTCTGAGTCTGTCGAGTCTGCCGAAGGGCGTGCGAGCAACGGTCCAAGGGACTGGGACTAAGCGAAAGGTGGTGCTCAAAGCCAGTCCTTCGGCCAGCACGGGATTCACTACGGTGACCGTTACCGGGACTTCCAGCAACATCACACAGACTCTTGCTTTCACCCTAGCCGTAAGCGCAGCCGTGGGCACGACCGGAACCGGCGCGCAGGTGGATCTGTCGTCAGAGTTCAACGTGAATGGTATTTACACGGACGGTTCGACGTATTCGACTGGCGGCCTCGACGGGACAGGCTATTCGTACTCCGCGAACCTGCTCACTACGTCGCGGGTTTATAAGGGCGTATTGTTCGACTTTGGTCCCGCCAATCAACTCGACGCGGTCGGTGGCAACGGGCAAACAGTTTCTCTGACCGCGGGCCAGTTTTCGAGTCTTCTGCTGTTGGCGACGGGGGTGGAAGGAAATCAAGAAGCTCAGAGGTTCATCGTCAACTACACCGATGGAACCAGTTCGCAATTCACGCAAAGCTTAAGCGACTGGTTTACGCCGCAGAAATTCCCGGGTGAGTCGGAAGGCGTGGCGATGGCCTACCGGAATTTTGACAATGGCACCAAAGACAAGCGCACCTTCAGCCTGTATGAGTACCGGTTTGCTTTGAATTCGGCCAAAACGGTGCAGGGCCTGGTCTTGCCCAATAATGCGCACGTGCTTGTGCTCGCGGCTACCCTGTTGCCGTAAGAACCGCCGAACGAAGCCGGGAGCCGCCGGATAAATCCCCGGCTGTCCAATGGAAGACGGGATCGAACCCTTCGGCCCTCAGCTTGGCGGAGTAAATCGGCGCATCGTAGGAATTCGCCGTGAACTGGCATCCAGCGTGGTGAAGTGCGTAACCGCCGGGGGTGGTGGAACAGTTGAGCGTGAAAAGACAGCCGCCCCCTCGGGCCATCTCGAGGCATACGTCCCAATCTTCGCGCGTGCTCACAAACGGCGCGGTCGCCGGTGAGAACATGTTATGAAGAGCAACCGTCGTTAGAAATTCCTGGCGAGTAGGAATGAAGGGCGAGTCCTGAAGAAGAGCTCCGGGAGCCAGCTTCAGACGGGGAGTGCCAAGAATGCTGGCGCCTCGACCATAGTGCTGCTGCAGGTATTCTTCATGCAGCATCAGCATGGCCCAGTCCCGCCTCCAGTCTGACAGGCCTGAGAGTATGCCGATGCCGACGTGCTCAACCCCGGCCGCGAGCATGCGCTCATAGGCGTCCAGGCGATACTCAAAGTTCGCCTTTTTGGTCTTGCCGGGATGCAGCTCGGAGTATCGCGCCTTGTCGTACGTTTCCTGCCAAAGCACTGACCAGCATAGGCCCGCGTCAACCAGAGGGCGGTAATCGTTTTCGTCCAATGATTCGGCGCTGATTCCGACGAGACCGCCGCCATGCTGGTCCAACACCCGCCGCAGCAGCTCCACATGACGGCACATTGCATCCACGCGCATGCGTGGGTCGGCCGCGTAGACCAGTTCCAGGACTTTCAACCCCTTCTCTTCGACGAGATAGGTTGCCTCTTGTTCGAGTTCGTGGTCGGTCAGGCGCCTGCGCTCGACCCCTGTCCCTTTGTTTCCTCCGCGAAAATTGCAGTAGACGCACTGCTCTTCGCAAATGCTGGTCACGTAGATGGGAACGACCACAAAAACCTGTCCACCATAAAGATCGGCTTTGACCGCGGCAGAACGGGCGATGATGGCTCGATCCAGCTCATCGCCCTGCCCGAATCCCTGGCTCCAAAACAAAGGTGTATAGTCGGAGGCCACTCCGGGATGGAGCGATTCCATCGGCCGCGGCTGCGTGTGGGAAAAATCCAAGACCTGTTGGCAAGCGATTTCGTAGTGCTGGGAGAACATAGGTTTCCTACTAAACGATACGCGCCATGGAGTACCGCCTTCTGTGAGCAAGATCACTTAGTTTGGCGTGGCTGCCGTCCGACTAGCTCACAAGAATTCGCGCCTCGAAGGGATTGAGTGAGAGCGACAAAGCTCCAGTCATTGGATTGTAGGTGGGCGTAGAGTTGGAATAGCCGATTTCCGTCAACCCGGAACTGCCCCACCGCCATCCCGGAATGTCGTAGGTCGAAAATGGTTGCGGCCCCATGTTGGCGATCACAATCACCTGCGCGGCAGTGCCGAGGGGCTGTCCCGCGCTCCGGCAATACGCGAAGACGCGAGGGCTGTCATTGTCGTCAAATTGAGGATGAAAATAAAAAAACTCCACCTCGTCGCGCTGCAGAGCGGGGTGCGAGGTTCGCAACTGGATTAGTTTCGCAACGCTCGTCTTCAGAGCTGAGTTCCCCTGGAACGTTGCACGGTTCCATTGCACCGGGTCCTGCTGCTTCGCATTCACGTCCGTATAGCTGGTGTCGTGCACATCTCCGAACTCCTCGCCAGCCAGCCACATCGGGATGCCGACGGAAGTCATCAGAATGGCGAACGCCCCGAAACACTGGCGCAGCGCCTGTTGCACCAGGGCTTGCGACGTTGGGTTCGAAGAGGTGTCCGCGCCGTCGACCACACTGCGAACACTTTCGACGCCTCCGTCCCCCAGCCCCGCGGCGTGCAGCATGGGGCCAAGAATGACGTTCATCAGGCGCGGACCGTCGGCCACGTCGTGTGAGGTGATGTAATCGACCGAGCAGGCCATGTCCTCATACCCGGGATCGAAGGCTTGATCCCAGCCGTTCCAGACGCCATCCGGCGAAATCAGATGTTGCACGCGCTCGGTGCGCGAAGGCTGTCCCCAGCTCGTGCTTATGGTGTTGGTCACGAGGCAGCGGACTTCGTCGCGGTAGCCGAAGTTCCAGATCGCGTCCACCACCTTGCTTCCGCCGGGATTGGTGGGATCATTTTCGGTGGTGACGAATCGCCGATCGGAGTCCTCGGCGACGACAAAGAACGGTTTCCCGGGAAAGAGAGTCTCGCTCTGGGCCGTCGCACGATCATGAAATTGCTGGACGAAGTCCCAATTATTGATGTCGGCGAAGTCATCGATGCGGAAGCCGTCGACATGGTAGTTCGATACCCAAAACTCCGCCATTTCGCAGAGGAACTCTCGTGCCGCGAAATAGTTGTCGTAGGAAGGCGTATCGAACAGGAACAAATCCTGTCCCCAGTCCTGGCGTCCGGCCGAGCCAGGCTCGTAGAACCACTGCGGCGCCAGCGTAGCCAGAGGACACAGCGGCGCAAACATGTTCATCACGACATCAAGCACCACGCGAATGCCGCGTTGATGGCAGGATTTGATGAAGAACTTCGCATCCACCGGCCGGCCCACATCGTAATCTGGCGTGAAGAAGAACCTGGTTCCGTAGCCCCAGTTCAAAGTCTGCGGCGAATCCTCCACCGGCAACAGCTCAATGCAATTCACGCCCATGCCGGCCAGATCATTGAGATGCTCAAAGATGACCTTGTCAAAAGTGCCGAGTTCCACCAGCGGAGCGTTCTCGCTGGGGTCGGAAGACATCCACTTGATCGGCATCTCATAAATCACAATCTGGTTATTTTGAGGCAAGGTGATTCCGGGAGGATTCTCGTCGTCCCAGCGAAACGGCTTCGCCACGCGTTTCCCGCTAGCCATCGTAAATACTCCGCGGTATCCACCGAAGCGGGTGATCTCATCGGCATAGGGATCTGGGGCCAGGGTCGTTCCATTCACCACAAATTCGTATTCGTAGTCTCCATCGCCGAGGGCAAGAAGATCGAGATCGATCTCCCACCAACCGGCGAACGTTACGCTTTTCGTGAGGGCATGTTGCGGCCAGGAAGATGGGTTGAACTCGTCGCGATCGGAAAGAGGGGCGAAGCGTACAGAGAGGGTGTTTAAAGCCGGACCGGGGATGCGCAGCAGCCCAAGGTGATCGGTGGGATGTGGCGGCATGGAGTCCTCCGCGGGGGGGAAAATGGGAACGAAGTTACAAGGGACCTATGGGGATGAAGGCTATTATGTCTGCGGCGTCGAGGAATGTCGAGCTAAATTGCCGGTAGTGTCAGAAATCTGCGTCCAGACACCACCAAGTTGCCGGATGCAGGACCAAGTGTCCAGCCGATCAACTCTTCTTAGCCGTTGATCCTGGTTGAGGCTGCGCCGAGAATCTCTTTGGTTTTTTTCTCCTGCACGAAAACCGTGACGTGCAGATGTTGCCGGTCCCAGTGGGAGTTGAATTTGACGGGGACATCTCCGGTGAATGATGTTGCCGCCCCGTTAGCATCCGCGACGCCAATCTTGCGCAAAGAACGCAGAGTGGCTATGTGCTGTAGAACATGTCCGGCATTCTCGCCCTGGCTCACCGACGAATGCAGACCATCCTCGGTGACCGCCAACCAGACCTCCGCCGTATCGTGGGCTGGGTTGGCCGCGAGCTTCCCCACCGACACAGTAAAATGTTGCGGGCCCTTCGCATCCGCATTGGCAGGGGTGATCGTAACCTCCGTCTTCACGCTGTGTGCTGCCTTTTCGATTTCCAGTTCAGCATCGTGCTCGCCTTGGCCCATGAACTCGCGCCCATCCACCACAAGTTCCGGGGTGAACGCGTCTTTCTTGAACAAAGAGACATAGGCCTGTTGCCGTTGGGTCCATTCCGGGGAAGAAAAGGGATCGACCCACCCGTCGTGGTTCCAATAGTCCACGTGCTCTTCGAGAGCGATGATTTCTGCTCCGGCCACCGGTTGTTGCTGCGCCAACTGCTGCAGCAATACATCCGCTGGCGGGCAGGAGGAACAGCCCTCCGACGTGAACAGTTCAACGACAACGGGTTTTCGGCCTGCCTCTGGCACGGATGTTTGTGCTTTCGCCTGCCACGCAAAGGCCGAACAACCGATAATAAGGATGACGATTAGCTTTGACGCACCCGCTGTAAGAGGCTCCATTGTCTTCATCTCCCCATGGAAACACTCGACTCGAATCATTGTTTCTCTCAGACCCACTGTTTCTCTCGAACCCACGTGGCGACAAGCGGTCTTGCCTTCTTTTTTCCGCCACCTGATTGCCTCGCAGTCAACCCCACATAGATGAGGATAGATCAACGAAGCGAACACAGTAAACCCGAAGATGACTACAGGGAGCCGGAATTCCGGCTCCCTGTAATGTAAGTGAAGCAAGGTTAGAAGGTGAATTGCACACCCAGGCGGATGTTGCGCGAGCGCTGCCAGAGGTTCGGTTGCCCGTATTGTGAGTTCAATATCATATTAGCGCCCGCCGACTGGACGTTGTACCCAGTCTCAGTTGCCCTGTAGAACTGGGTACCCTTGAAGGCAGTCCGGCCTCCGGGGGCCAAGAAGTTATTGAACCAATTCGAGCTGAATCCCTCGAAGTTTGACGTGATGGCGAAGTTGCAGGAAGACAAGCCTGAGGTGCGACTGTACAGCGATATAAGCAACAAGTGGACACAACCACTGTTTGCGCTTCGAGATGTTTTCGTTCGCGGTCTCGAACCGCGGCTACTAGAAACGGAATTCCAACGATCTATATCTAGGAAAAGACGGAAACGGAATGGCAGGTGAGCTGCGTGGTCATCGCGGCGGGATATTTCGTGAGGCTTATGACTACTGTGTAAGTACGGTCTTGACGGTGGGCAATACAGATGGGCCGGCGCAAGACGAGCTACGACGCGTCATTACAGAAATTTATTTCTGGGCTAAAGATCCTGCACGCATGTTCTAAGTTTGCGTATCCCATCGTGAATCTGATGTGCGTTCGCGCCACCATAGCCAAGAATCAGGCCTCCCCTTGCCGCTGGTTTCATGCAGCATGTGGACAAGGGCATGACGGAGATGCCTTTTTGGGCAGCCTTTTTCGAAACTGTCATGTCGCTAACGCCGGGCGGTAGGAGGGTCACAAGATGCATGCCCGCCTCCTCGCCAATCACCTCCAGCAAATCGCCCATCTCGGCACGGATCGCATTCACCAGCGCGCTTCGCCGTTCCATGTAGAGCATTCGCATTCGCCGTATGTGGCGAGCGAAGTGCCCGTCGCGGATGAAATCGCTCAAGACCGCCTGATAAAGAGTCGAGGAAAAAATGTCAGCGGCATCCCGGGCGGCGGAGAATGCGGGCACCAAATCCTTGGGAACAACCACGTAACCCAGGCGCAGAGCAGGAAACAGGACCTTGCTGAAGGTCCCGACGTAGATGACTCGCGCGTCCGTATCCAGCCCCTGCAGCGATGTGATGGGATGGACTCCAAATCTATATTCGCTGTCGTAATCGTCTTCAATGATCCAGGTGCCGGAGCGCGCTGCCCAATTGAGAAGAAGCATACGGCGCGTGGCGCTCATCGTCATGCCCATCGGGTATTGGTGCGACGGCGTAACGTACACAGCGCGCGCGCTGCCACCTCGACGGATGATCTCTGCTGCATTCATGCCGTCATGGTCCACTGGAACCGGAACCAACTGAGCCCCGGCCGTCTGGAACGCCTGGCGCGCGCCGAGATATCCAGGTTCCTCCATCCACACTCGATCTTTGGGATCCAACAATACCTGTGCGGAAAGCTGCAAGGCCTGCTGCGAGCCGGTGGTCACCAGAATCTGCGATGCTTCGCATCGTACGGCGCGAACGGCGCCCAGATAGTCCGCGATGGCTTCGCGAAAGGGCAGATATCCCATGGCGTCACCGTAGGCCATGATGCTTCTTCGCGGCCTCCGAGAATGTCGAGACACCAATTTCGACCAGACGCCGATGGGAAAGTGGTCGAGCGCGGGCAAGCTCACGCGAAACGCACCGGAGATGTTGAACCAGGGCTGCGCGGGCGTTTCTGCCAGCGCTGCCCCGCGATGTGACATTCGCCGGGGACCCGGCTTCCCAACTACTTGCTGAAGCCCCTTCCGCTCTTTCCCGGCGTGCGCGGTCAGCGTGTCATCCGGAATCGATCCGGCCACGCACGTGCCCGCTCCAACGAAGGTTTCGAAGTATCCTTCCGCGAGCAACTGCTCGTATGCGTTCAAGACCGGGATGCGTGAGATCTTCAGCTCTGCGGCTAGGTTTCTGGTCGACGGCACTCGCTGTCCGGGCCGCATTTGGCCAGCGATAATGGCCGCCCGAAACCAGTCGTACAACTGGCGATAGAACGGGACCTTCTTGCGGGAATCGAGCGCTATTGGTGGGAGGAAAGTGGGGGGCACGCGTTTCATTTGTGACACCTGTAAAGTGGTTATATCGTATCACGCCATAGTGGCTATTGAGAGAGACCACTCCTCGGGCTACTTTCTTGTGGTATCACGATGGATCGATCACGAATCACGAGGAGGCAGGAATGAACGTCAAATACATGCGGGCTTATCTCATGTTGTGCAGCCTGATTTTCATCTTGCAGCCCTTTCAGGCGCTGGCACAACAGAATTCGGACGCAGCGAAAGCAAGCGTTCAAAACACTCCCCCGCAACGGGACGGACAGCACGATTTTGACTTCGAAATTGGCACCTGGAAGATCCACCTGAAGCGCCTCGAGCAACGCCTGGTCGGCTCCACGAACTGGGTCGAATTCGACGGCACTTCCTTTACCCGAAAGGTTTGGGATGGCCGCGCTCAACTGGAGCAGTTCGAAACCGACAGCCCTGCCGGTGGCCACATCGAAGGCCTGACCTTGCGTCTATACGATCCAAAATCCCATCAGTGGCGCCTTTATTGGGCCAACAGCAAGATCGGCATCATGGATCCGCCCCAGATCGGTGAATTCAAGGACGGACGAGGCGAGTTTTACCAACAGGACATGTGGAACGGGAAAAGCGTCCTCATTCGATTTGTTTGGACGAACACGACCACCAATACGCCCCACTTCGAACAGTCCTTCTCCGAGGATGGAGGCAAGACCTGGGAAGTGAACTGGCTCACGGATCAGACACGGGTGCCCGATGAATCTGACAAAGCTCGCTGAGTTTCGCCGCATACCAGGGGTTATGAAAGCGCTCAAACCAATTTGGGCGGGTCTCGCGGTGGGTTGCCTGGCGGTTATTCTGCAACCCTTTCAGCTCGCACAACAAAACTCAGATTCCGCGAAGACAGGACCTCAGCCAAGCGCCACGAATCGCGACGGCCAACACGATTTTGACTTCGATATCGGTAATTGGAAAACGCATGTATCCCGCCTCCAGCATCCGCTGACAGGATCCAATACCTGGGTGGAATACGAGGGCACTACCGTCGTCCGCAAGGTTTGGGATGGCCGCGCCAACCTGGCGGAACTGGAGGCCGATGGTCCAGGCGGTCACCTCGAAGTTCTGTCCCTGCGCCTTTACGATCCCCAAGCTCATCAGTGGAGCCTCAACACGGCCAACAGTAAAGGCGGCACGATGAGTGTGCCTACGATCGGAGAATTCAAGAATGGGCGCGGCGAGTTTTTCGATACCGAACCGATTAACGGCAGAAATATTTTGGTGCGAAATGTCTGGTCCGACATCACTTCAAATTCCTGTCGCTTCGAGCAGTCGTTCTCCGAGGATGGAGGCAAGACCTGGGAAGTAAATTGGATCGCGGTGGACACAAGGGTGAAGGATGAATCGGACAAAGCGCACTGAGCTCCGCCGCATCCCAGTTAGAGGATCCCGCGATTGGGAGACGATCACGCAGATTTTGGATGCGGCCTTTCTCGCCCACGTCGGATTCTGTGTCGATGGCCAGCCCTTCGTCATCCCGACGCTGTATGGCCGGGATGGAGAAGAACTTTATTTGCACGGTTCGGCGGCGAGCCGCATGCTCGGGGAACTTGAAACTGGGATACCCGCATGCGTCACGGTGACCCTGGTAGATGGCTTGGTCCTGGCGCGGTCCGCTTTTCATCATTCGATGAACTACCGCTCCGTCGTGGCCTTTGGAACTGCGCGGAAGATCGCTGATCCAGAGTTGAAGATCAAATCCTTACGCGTCATCTCCGAACACCTCATCGCCGGCCGGTGGGCAGATGTCCGCGAGCCCAGCGACAAGGAGCTGAAGGCGACGACTGTGCTTGAATTCTCGATCGAGGAGGCTTCCTCCAAGGTGCGAACTGGGCCACCGCTGGACGATGAGAAGGACTACGGGTTGCCGGTGTGGGCTGGGGTATTGCCGCTGGAGATCAGATCTCGGCCGCCTATACCAGACGACAAGTTAGTTACAGGTGTTACCCCTCCCGATTATGTCCGTCGCTGCGACGTTCGGATCAACGGCCATGAGCATGCCTGAGCATGGGATATCTGCTTCCGCCAAGAAGACTCAGGCCGTGCGGAGATACGTCGCAGTTGCGGTACTGATGATCCTGGGCGTATTGGCCGGCGCTGCGCCTGCAAGTGCGCAGCAGGCGGACTCGCCGCCAACTTCCGTCGTCCGCCAGTCGCTGGACGATGCCTGGTGGACCGGCCCCATGCTGGCGCCCTCGGCCGCCACGCTACCGCGGGGACATTTCCTGCTCGAGCCTTATCTTTACGATGTGATCGCCGCTCATTCGAACGGCTACGGCTCGCTGACCTACGTGAATTACGGACTGATCGACAAATTGACGGTCGGGATGATCCCTACGGCAGGGTTCAACAAGGTGAGCAATGGTCCCAGCAGCTCCGGCGGCGGACTGGGCGATCTCACCGTGCAAGCTCAGTACCGGCTTGCAAGGTTTCGCGAAGGCAGTTGGATTCCGACGACTTCGTTCGCCGTGCAGGAAACGTTACCGACTGGGAAGTATGATCGGCTGGGCGACCGGCCGAGCGACGGCCTGGGCAGCGGAGCCTACACGACAACGCTCGCGATCTACTCCCAGACATATTTCTGGCTGCCGAATGGCCGCATCCTGCGCATGCGTTTCAACGTGACGCAGAGTTTCTCGGACCATGTGAACGTGGAAGACGTCAGCGTCTACGGCACGGACGCAGGCTTCCGGGGGCGCGCCAGGCCCGGCAACTCTTCCTATGTCGACGCATCCTGGGAATATAGCGTGACGCGGAAGTGGGTGCTGGCGGTGGACGCCACATACCGCCATAACTGGAACACCCACGTAAGCGGATACAACATTCTGGATCCCAGCAGCATGCAGAATCCACCCAGCCTCCAGATGGACTCCGGCTCGAGCGAAGTGTTCGCATTCGCGCCGGCGGTCGAATGTAGTTGGAAACCCAATCTGGGCGTATTGCTCGGTACCCGCGTGATTCCAGCCAGCCACAACACGCACGCTTCGATTACGCCGGCGGTGGCCATTAACTTTGTCCACTGATCAGCCGGATCGCAAGATTAGCAGTGCTCGAATGCATCCAAAAAAGTGGTCGGAAACAATGCCGGTTGGACGAGTTTCAGACATAGCCATTATGATGCCCTGTTATGAAGAAAGTTTCCTCAGGGATCGTGCCCATGATCGCTGTCGACCGGAAGGCTCCGGAGGCGCTGCACCGGCAAATCTATGACGCCTACCGCACGGCAATTCTCGAGCGCCGATTGCGTCCCGGACAACGAATTCCTTCAACCCGCTCGCTGGCGTTAGAGCTGGGGGTTTCGCGCTTCCCCGTTCTGAATGCGTACGCCCAACTTCTGGCAGAAGGCTATTTCGAAAGCCGCGTGGGCGCAGGAACCGTAGTGTCGGGCTCGCTTCCGGAGCAGTTCACCGCCAGCAAGCCAATCGGTGCGCGGCTCACGGTAACGTCCTCTAGCTCTCGTCCGGTCTCGCGCCGCTCTTCCATACTTCCCCGTCCCGAGCGCCCCCCATGGCTGCAGGGTTCGGGAGCATTTACCGTGGGGCAGGTGGCTTTCGATCAGTTTCCGCTCCAAGTGTGGTCAAACCTGGTCGCGCGCCATTGCCGAAAGATGAATGCCAGGGCGTTTCACTATGGCGACCAGATGGGTTCGAGGACGCTCCGCGAAACGGTCGCGAGCTATCTACGGACTGCGCGATCGTTACGCTGCGAAGCCGGGCAGGTAATGATCGTCAGCGGCTCCCAGCAGGGGCTGGAAATTTCAGCTCGAGTTCTTCTCGACCCGGGGAACCGGGTGTGGATGGAAGATCCGGGTTATGGCTTGGCAAGAGATGTCTTCACGCTGGCGGGCGCTCATGTCGTGCCCGTTCCGGTTGACAACGAAGGTCTGGACGTTGCCGCCGGCATCAAGAGTTGTGGCAAGGCGCGGGCCGTGTTGGTTACACCATCTCATCAATTTCCACTGGGCGAAAGCATGAGCGCTTCACGGCGCCTCCAACTGCTGGACTGGGCCCAAAGTAGCGGATCCTGGATCATTGAGGATGACTATGATAGCGAGTACCGGTATGAGAGCTTGCCCATCGCGTCCTTGCAGGGGCTGGACGCCAGCGCCCGCGTGATCTACATCGGCACGTTCAGCAAGGTCTTATTCCCGTCTCTGCGCCTCGGCTATGTCGTCATCCCATCGGATCTGGTGGACCGTTTTCTCTCGATCCGCCGGGCTATGGATCTGGGCCCGCCCACCTTCCATCAGGAAGTGCTCGCGGATTTTATTAGTGAGGGACATTTTGGCCGCCACATCCGGAGGATGCGGGTTCTATACCGCGAGCGCAGGAGTGCGCTGGTAGACAGCATTCACAAAGAGCTCGGCTCAATGGTCGAGGTGCTCGGTAGTGAAGCCGGTATGCACCTCACAGTGACCCTACCGCACCGGAGCCGCGATGTAGAGATTGCCCAGCGAGCCGCCCACCAGAACCTTTGGATCTGGCCGCTCTCGCCCTCCTACCTGGGGGCGGTGTCGCGCTCCGGCTTCATCTTGGGCTTTGGCAGCACTGCCGTAGCGCAGATTCCCACTGCCGTTCGCAAGCTTCGCGACCTGCTCACCGCGAAATGAAAACCTCAAGGACTGAGGCAGGCCCCGAGTTATAACTCCTACCCGGCTGCAAACCCATCCGTGCCAATCCACGATTGCGCGAGCAACTGCAGATTCTTCTTATAGGTGCGAGTGACGGTATACTCCTTACCTCCCCGCACGCGCAGCACATACTCGCCGGTGGACCAAGGCTGAATCTCTTCCACTAACGCTGCGTTCACCAGTACGGACCGATGAATTCGCACAAATCCGTGCGGATTGAGTTTCTCCTCCATCGTCGACATGGACTCCCGCAGCATGTGGGACTTCGAAGCGTGTTGCACCAAAACATAATTTCCCTGAGCTTCGACCGCGATCACGTCCACGGGATCGATGAGGAGAATCCTCCCCTTCGCTTTAATCGCAATCCGCGCGGACTTGGGCCGCGTGAGACTCTGTAACTGCGGCCAGACTTCGCTGACTGGGGCGTCGGTTCTCGACGGGATAGTCAGCGCCTCGCGAGTGTGCTCGTCCACGGGTTCGGCCGTCTCATGCGCCTCTCTCTTTTCCGAAGCAGCCATTGCACGCCCATGGCGCGCCCTGAGGGAAACCACGGACGGCGTGTGCGAACGCAGTTCTTGAGGTACGTGCTTTACGACGTCGGAAATTTGCAGCCCTACACTATCCCGAAGATTTCTACCAGTTTCCATACTTTCCCCCTGCCCCTCGTGCATCGCTATCTCCGCCGCCCATCGTTTGGCGACTGTTTGCAGTCAACCCCGCTCCCCACGCTGCCGGGGCGTAATACCTTTAATGCACGCCGCGGGCCAGGGGTTGTCTGGAAGTGCTTGCAGCGAGCGGCAGGACATAACCACAATGTGAACGGGAAAGCTTTTGCTGGCAATAGCCACTTCCAGCGATTCGTACTGACCACGGGGGAGGGATCGAGGCCAATTATCTTGGGCGGAGACGAGGCGGGACAAATCCGTTACTCAAGCCTGAGATACAGGAAACACGGGTTGTTCTTTCTGCAAGGCTCGCCATCGCCAAGTACCGACGGCAAAAGCCCATGCGAGGCCGAATAGGTTCAGCGTTGCGAGGGGAAGATTAAGAACTCCTCCCGCGATGATGGGCGACCAGATGAACGTCAGCGCAGTAAGCAGGTGGATCAGCAGACTCTTCCAAAAAGCTTGCATGACTGCCTCTCGCCGGGTCCGTGGTCTCTTGTTCCACAAGGAGTCCATGAATGCCAGTGCCCACAAGGAACTGACAGTTAAAGAAGTGAAATCCCAGAGAGCGAAATTTACCCATTCCGTCTGCCCGCGTCCGAGTGGAGCAAAGCACCACTGGGTAAGGCGATATTGAACCGCCCAACCGAGGAAGCATACCCAACGAAAGCGCTGGAATTGGCGCAATTCGTTGCCCGCAGAATCATTTTCGGCGCGGGCCGATTGCAAACGCAGTCCGCCAGCAGTCACACCCACCCAAAACGCAGAGAACACACTCGAGTAGATGAAGTAATGAGCGAAGTTTGAAAGGAAACCCACATGAAAAACGTCAACCGCCCGCCCCAAATTGAAGAGCTCTCCGCACGTGTTGTGGAGCGCGGCGTATTCTCGAAGCCCATACCAGCATGCAACAGGAATCGCCGCTGCGCACAACAGGGATGTCGAGATGAACAAGGCGGGGTGCCAGCGGCGAAGTAGGGGCTGCCCGATACCCTTATTTGTACGAATGGATCCTGGTCCTAAGAGGAGGAAAACCAAAAGCGGAGTGAGAATGGCTTGGACAATACTCTCTAGACTAAGTGCAATCGGTACTACGGCGCTGCAGGAACCGAATCCCAGCAGATAGTTGGTGTGAACGACTTGCTCCATGGGAAACGCGAGGACGAAGGAAATTGCGAGCGCGAACCACAGGAAGGGAAAGGTCTGTTTTGACGGTTCCATCGTCACCACCGCCTCCAATCGATTCCCCCGGAGACGATAGTGTCATAGTAAACAACCGAACAGTGAGAAGCGAGAACGCGGAATATCTTCAGCTCAATCAATACGGTGATGGCGCCGCCGGAGCCGTGATGATTTCCGTCACATAAGCTTGCCGTTGCGTGCTCCACTGGGTCGCCGTATCGGTGGCCTGGATGTTCAGGATCAGTGTCTGCGACAGGGTGCCCGGGAGATTGATCGTGGCGGTGCCGGAAGCACCTGTCATGTCTCCGGATGACGGGTTGCATGCCATCTTATTCAAAGTTGTGACGTTACTGGGACACGCCACGGGACTCACAACGTTGCCATTGAGGTCGGTGAGTGTCGCTACCCAATGCAGCGGGTCACCCGTGTTGTTTGTTATCGCCGAGGTTACGGGACATTCGCCAGCTGTCATCACCTCCGCCGGACACGCAAAGGTCTGTTGCAACGGCAAGAAGAATCTCGTATCGCTGGTGATGATTCCCGGGTTTCCGATGATGACGCGCAGGGACGAGAAGAAGCCTCCATGCACGAAGAAGCTCTCGCTCTGTGAGTGACCGGTACCTGAATACCAGAAAGCAAGTGGCGAACCGGCACCGATGTCGTTGCCGGTACTCTGGAAAATCTGTTTACCACCCGCCCAGAGCTGGCCAGTCGAGTCGAGCCCCGTGTCATTGGAATTCAGGTAATCGACCGCGATGTCCACATCCTGGTTTGAATTGGCGGGAATAATCGGGTACCCGCCATTGTTATTGAAACGTGGACTCACGACCGTGGCTCCGACATAATCGGAGCGCGTAAGGAGCTGTGCCCAGCGCCAATGGATGTGAACGCATTCCGGACACCCCGGATTCCCGTTCGTCGTGGGCTCGGAGATCATTTGACCACTCTCGGTGTTTCTCAGGTGCAGGTTGTCGGCTCTCGTCAAGTTAGAAGTGAGGGCGGTAATAAGGCTCGGATCCGTCGGAGCAGTCTGGCCATTCTGGATGACCCGAATCGTTGTCTCCTTGGTTAAAGGATTGGCGAGGATCGGATAGTTGCCGGTGATCCCAAGAGGATTCAAGCAGGCTGGATAGCCGTCCAGCAAAGCCCCAGGGTTTGAAATCAAAGCGAGAGCCTCGGTGAGCGGATCGCTGTGCTCGCAGTCGAACATCAGCATGGAAACGCTGTTGGCAGCTCCTCCGGAAGCAGGGGCAGGTGGAGCGGAATAGCCGGGATTCGGATTGAAGAGGAACCTCTGGGCAACGTTCACCGTGTTGATAATCGGGCCGGAGTCCGTGAAGTAGTTGTAGCTCGCAATTGGTTTGAAGCGCGCGCAAGAAAGCACATCCGAGGCTTCGCAAGCGTCGTAGCCTTCTTTCCAGAATTGGTAGTCCTGAGTAACCACGATGCAGCTATCCGGCACTTGAGGCGTATCATCCGGGTCCCCGTCCAGCCGGTCCACGAGGTACTGCGCTTGAAGATCGAAGTAGTTGGAATTGGAATTAATGTATTGGAATTGGAGCAGTTGGCTGCGAGAGGTTGGGGAGTTGCTGCAGGCCCCGCTCGCGCCTCCGCTATCGGACAATTGGCACTCCATGTAGGCAGGACTTGTCGGCCCGGTCGCGGCTCCATTCAGGGTTCTCTTGACGACCACATAGGGCAACGACATTTGGTCTGCCATGTAGCGGCCGCCCAAGGCAACTCCACTCAGCACAAACCCGAACGCCTGCGCGGCATCGGAGAACGAGCCGTTTCCGATGGTCCAGTCCAGATTCCGCAGCGGATAGGTAACGTCGGACTTCGGAACACCATTCTTGATCTGCGACCGGTAACCGGCGCAGGGCGAGCCCAGGGTGGCCGTCTGAACGGACGTGGCTGGAATATTTCCAGCGGCGATGAGCACTCCGTTCGTGTCCAAGGCCAGGCGGCTGCCGAAACTGCCGGTGATCATCCCGCCGTTAACCGGCTGCGCGGGATTGGTCAGGTCTATGATGAGCACGTTCGACCCAGTACCGACCAGAGCCATTGTGCCATCGAGAATCACGTCGGTCGGGTTGGCCGCAAGTTGGAAAAACCCGATGGGCTGCGGCAGGTACGGACTTGCCGGCGTGTAGGGCGGCTGCGAACCGGGCACGTAGGGCTGGCTGATGTCCACCACCGCGAGCAACGGTGCGGTGGCCCCATTGATCGTGCCCGAGCCCACGAGAACGGCAATCTTCTTGTTCATCGTGGCCCCGTTCTGCGCAAGGGGAATTGTGCCGACATCCACCGCCACACCGTTGGTCAGCGAATACACCGTGGTTCCGTCTGCGCTGGTCATCTGCAGGGGAACGTCGGTCAGTGTCTGAGGCTGGGATGATGTGTAGGAGGGATACAAGACGCCGGTGGATCCGGCGGATGGATCCGCCACTACTAAGGGCAACCGTCCAGTGGCCACAATCAGCGGCTGATTGGCCGATGCGCCGCCACCTGCGCTCTGCGTGATGAAGTACGACGCCTTCAAATCGAACTCGGTCGCTGTAGCCACGGCATTGGGTACGGCAATCGGTAGCGGAATCGTGTTCACGATTGTGTCCATGGCGAAGCCGGCACCGTCGGTCGAGACCGCTGGACCAAACTGTGAAGCTGGAGTGGCTGCGTATTCAGCGAGCGCCTGTTTCAAATCAATTACCTGCAGACCCTGCAGGAAGGTGCTGGCATACAGGTACTGATCCAACATCGACAAGCGGAGAGCGACCCCCGCCTGGGTCGCGCTTGAAGTAGCGCTTACCGCGCCCACACGGGTCAACTGCGTCGGATTCGCTCCATAGATGGCATAGAGCCAGATGTTGGACGGAATAAAATCATCCTGAGCAAAGCTGGCAGAGAGGGCAAGCAGTCCGCCGCCGTTACCACCCGCCACCGGGGAGTTCTGCTGGCCAGCGGCATCGGTCACACGTCCCACGAACGACGTGGCTATTCCCTTGTCCTGGGGATTCGCTGGGTCCGTGATGTTAATAACGTCCGGCCCGCTTAGCACGCTGCTGCCACTGACCAGTGCACCCACATAGGCGTAGTTGCCGATCACTACCGGCCGGGTGAGAACCTCGACCGTGCTCTGGGCGCTTCCGAGTTCAAATGGTTCGAAAGTATAGAACACCACGTTGTTGGGCGGGGCGAGCGCTCTTCCATCGGCGTCAATGATGCTGGGTGACAGGTTAAGAGTATAGCCATCGTTGAATTCCAATCCCGATGTGGGTTGGATAGTGAGCGAAGTAATTGAGTCGGTGGACTTGACCGGGTTGGCCACAGTCCCATCGGTTTTGATCCCGATCAGGTTCAGGGTTGGGCTATCTCCCAGACTGCCAACCAGCGTGACCGTAAACTGCGACACGTTGGTGACAGGTTCGCTAAACGTGATCTCAGGGAAAATGAGGGTCGAGACACCTGTGGCGTTATTGAGCGGAGTCGAATTGATGATGATCGGCGCGCTGGCAGTCAAGCTGTTGTTGCTTCCACCTGCCTGAACCGCCAGGAAGCCCTGCGTTGTAGTAACCGGCGGCGCCCCGGTAGGCAACGGGTTCACCCCAGTAGCGCTAATGGTGTTAACCCCGGGGTTGCCCGGCGTGTACGGAGAGCTCAACTGATAGTAGTTCGTATTGGGAGCTGGATTGGCTGGCGGCGTGGCTGTAGTAAGCCCCGGACACGCTATGCCATCGCACTCCGAACCATTGATGGACACGCTTTGCACCGTCAGCGTCGATGAGAATGTGATGTTGAGCGGCGTTCCAGTTTGTACGATGCCGGTGATCGCCTGGCCAGTGTTCGCGTTGAAAATGCCGATGTTGATCTGGGGCGGTGGCGGTGGCGGCGTCGCCGGCGGCAAGGTAAAGGTCACCCGTCCAATGTTTTGGTAGAAGAACTCCAGTCCCGCCGTTACGTCGTAGTCCGCGTCGTCAACCTGGATGCCATTCACTTCGTACGCAGTTTCCTGCAGCGTTTGTGTGCCGATCTTGACTGAGACAGTGCGCGCACCTGCCCCACGTTGAAAATCAAAGATGGTAAATGTGCCGGTGCAAGCTGGGGGTGGCGTCCAGAAGGTGATGCCCGGGGAATTGACCAACTGAGCCTTAGCCGAGCCGCTGAATGGCACATAGGTGGTTTGGCCTCCGGATTGAACCGTTTGCAATATCCGACCCACGATCAGGCCCGTGGACGCGGTCCCGGGTTGATTCGGGTCGTAGTCCCACATGAAGAACGTCTTGGTAATCGCGCTCGCCAGCGGACTGAAACTCGCCGTGGCGCTGTCTTGGAAATTGCTGTAGCTATTTGTGTAGCCGCAGAAAGGCGGCGAGGCCGTGACCACCTGCGCGTTGGCTCCCGTTCCCTGTACGAAGGCGTGATCGATCGTTTCGAAGTAGACGTTGTTGTTCTGGTCGGTGACCTGCCGGAATACGTAATAGAAAGCCCCCGCTGGAGCATTGGCGGGAACCGGGAAGGCCAGCTTCACTTCCTGGTTGAAGGTCGGCATGGAAGGCGCCGTGATCTGCATCCCACCGCCAAAAGTTGCGGTGCCCCAACTCGGCAGGGACTGGAAGGCAGATGCGTCCAGCGACTGGATTTGGAACGTCGCACCCTGCGCGAGCGCGCCTGCGGGAATGATCATCGAAACCCCGCCCGGGCCCGTCACCGTGCCGCCGCCGGGGCCGACCGCGGTGGTGCCGTCGGCCGCAACGAACTGGCTGATGGTGAATGTCGTCACGTTGCCCGCGGGATCCGTCAACGTCACTTGCAGGATGTCGTTAATGGTGGCCGGCAACTGGCCCGTGACTGAGCCGTCGTTGAGGACCGTAAGCGAGTACACGACGCCGTTCGTCTGATCCACAATCAGAATGGTCGAGCCTGCGGGGAAGGATCCGGCCGGCGCGCTGATGGCTACGTTGCCGTTCGTATCCGGCATGGCGAACACCAGCGCATTCGTGTTGTACGCGGGCGCCGTGATCGCGACCGTAGTGAACGAGATGGTGGGCACTGAGATCAATCCGCCCAGCGCATTGGCCAGGCCCGAAGCCTGCAACGTGTACTGCGTCGAGGGCTGCAGCGCCACCTGCGGGAACACCGCCAGCTTCGCGCCGCCGCTGGAGAACACGAACCTCAACGCCACCGGCGTGCTGCTGCCCGCCGCCGTCAGCACCACGCTCGACGATGTCACCGTCGCGGGATTGAATGCATCCGCCGCTGTGATATCGATCTCCGCCGTAAGCGGCACGCCCACTGCGCCATTCGCCGGCGTGATCGTCGCCGCCTCGACTGCGCCCACCACGCTCAGGTTTGCCGTTGCGGTTTGGCCTGCCGTGACTTGAACCGTCGCGGTTCCCGCCAGCGCGGTGTTGGGAACGGTCGCGGTAACGTTCACCGTCCCCGCTGCCGCCGCCACCGTATAGCTGCCATTCGAGTTCGAGAAGGCAACGAAGGGCAGCGCGTCGGTTTGCACCATCGCGGCTACCGGCCCCGAACTCGCCGAAACCGTTCCGCTCACCAACCCTGTGGGTACCGTCAACTCGTAGAAAACGTAATCGCCGCCCTGCGTAATTCCGGGCAGGCCCGGCGTGGCTTGGGAAACGATGCTGGTCGCCGTGACCGTCGCCATGCTGACCACCACCAGATACGGCACGCCTGCAATTCGATCTTCCTGCACGATCACAACGTTGGTGCCCGGCGCCAGTCCCTGGGTTCCAACCGAAAGTTGCGCGGCGTTGGTTAACGTTTGTCCGGAGAGGTCGACGTTATATTCGGCAACCGGCACCAATGTGGTACTCGAGGGTAGGAACGTGTCCGTCGCTTGGGGCGTGACTGCGATGGCCGTGTCCTGCGCCAGCGATCCCGCAGCCACCGTCAGTGTGGCATCGCCCGATTGCACCGACACCGGATCGCTTCCACCCGTCGCGCCACGCACCGATTCGCGGCCGGAAAGAATATTCAAATGCACGTCGCCCGAAGTCAGCTGCGAGGGTTGGAACGTTTGCGACGGCGTCACCGGAAAACTTACGCCTACCATCGAGCCGCTGGGAGGAGCCGGCGTCTGATACAGCAAAAGGTCTTCGTAGCGCGGCTCTTCGGAAAGCAATTGGCCTGTGGCCAGCGTGTACGTTTCGATAACCTGAGCTTGGATCACGGTGCCCGAGGGCAATGAAGTGCCGGACTGCACTGCCAGTGACGCCGTGGAAGTTCCGCCCGTAGGGGCGATGTTCGCCGGACTCAGCGAGCCCGTGCTCGTGGCCGGCGTGGGCAGAGCCACCATCGACACGCCGGTGAGCGGCTGGCCCGCCGCTGGAATCTGTATGCTGGCATTGCCGGCATCCGGAACCACCAGCGCATAGTCGCCGGTGGAAGGCAGGGACACGGTGAGTGAGCCGCTGGAGCCCGAAAGATTCGGTGTCACCATCGTCCAGACGTGCACGTTATAGCTATAAGCAACCAGATACAGAATCCCCGACGGCACGCCGGTAAAGTTCGCGCTCAGTGCCGCGCTAGTCGAGATATTGGTTTGCAGGTCGAAAGCTGCGATTGGGGACCATCCCAGGGGCAGCAGCCCGGGCAGCCCTTGCTGCGATAGCGGCGTCAGATAATACGAAGTCGTCGCTCCACCCGCCGGTACCGTCACCGTGATCGCGCCTGTGCCCACCGTTCCGCCGCTCGAGGTAATCACCGTCGGCGCGGCCAGCGCCGTCATCCGCGCATCCACTGGAACCGTTCCCACGCCCGACTGCACCGCGACCTGCCGTTCCACCGTCACCATCGCCGGAGTGCCGCCGCCGGAGTTGCCAGCCTGGCTGACGCTCAGGAACAACTGGCTGCTGGTGACCGGAATCGAGTATCGCCCTTGCGAATCCGAGGTCGCGGTCTGCCCGGCTTGCCCTATAACTTGAAGAGTAGCTCCCGCCAGCGGCAATCCCGTCGCATCCGACAATACCTCGCCCACAATCACTCCCGAGGAAACTACCTGGATGCCCTTGTTAGCGCTGTTGGCGTTGCCGGCAACGTCAGTAACCAGGGCCGTCAAGGTCAACGTGCTGCCCGAGGCCGCATTGCTCGGTGCTGTGACAGTTACCGTGTAGGGCGGCGCCAGGGCCGTGCCTATCGGCGTTCCATTTAACTGGAACACAACTCCGGACACCGCTGCGATGTCGCCCACCGTAACTGTCGCCGAGCCACTCTGTCCCGGCGACAACTGGCTGGGCGCCGTGAACTGCGTGATCACCGGCGGAGTTTCGTCAATGTTCAGCGTGACCGACGTCGTGGCCTGATTGCCCGCCTGGTCCTGCACCGTGCCCGTGATCACCTGCCCGATGCCCTGCGTTGAGACCGTCTGCGGTGAGGTGCACGAGGCGATCGTCGACACGCTCATCGTGCAGGTGAACGTGACCGTGACGCTCGTATTGTTCCAGCCGGCCGAGTTCGCGGACGGCGACACCGACGCCGAGATCGTCGGCTTCCCCTGCTCCAGGTTTACCGTGGCCGTGGCCGTCGCCGAGTTGCCCGCGACATCCGTTGCCGTGCCGGAAACCGGCTGGTTGGCACCGTCGCTCGAAATCGTTGAGGACGACGGACACGTCGCTACCCCCGACAACGAATCGCTGCACGTGTAGCTCACCGTCACCGGCGCTGTTTCCCATCCGTTGGAGTTCGGGCCCGGTGAAAGATTTGGAATCACCGTCGGCGGCGTCTTGTCGAGCTTGATCACGACCGTCGCCGTGCCCGTGGCTCCGGCCGCGTCCGTCACCATCCCTGTGACCGGGATGCTCGCGCCCTCCGTGGTAATCACCTGCGGCGCGGAGCAACCGACGAGAGGCGCGCCGCCCGGAGTGCAGCTGAAACTCACCGTCACATTCGAGTTGTTCCACCCGGCCGCGTTCGGCGAAGGCGAAACGCTGGCCAGGATCATGGGCGGTGTCTCGGAGATATTCAGCGTGACTTGCGCGGAAGCCGAATTCCCGGCCGCATCCACGGCCGTGCCCTGGATGATCTGATTGGCGCCCGGCGTCGACACGACCTGCTGCGCGGGGCACGTGGCCACTCCCGACAACGAATCGGCGCAAGTAAAGGTAACGGTGACCGCCGAGTTGTTCCAGCCCGCTGCATTCGGCGCCGGCGAGGCGTTTGCCGTGATCGTAGGGGGAGTCTTGTCGATGTTGACCGTTACGCTCGCACTGGCCGTGTTGCCGGCAACATCCGTACAGGTTCCGGTGACAACCTGATTCGCTCCCTCGGTCGTCACCACCGAAGGCGAGGACGTGCTCGCAATCGGTGCGGTTCCCGGGACGCAAGTCCAGGTCACGGTGACATTGGTGTTGTTCCAGCCCGCCGCATTGGCGGCTGGGGACGCTACTCCCGTGATGGTCGGCGGCTTGGTTCCGATATTTAATGTGACGCTGGCGCTGGCCGTGTTGCCGGCGACATCAGTGACGGTCCCGCTGATCACTTGATTCGCGCCCTGCGTACTCACGATCTGCGGTTGCGGACAGCTGGCCAGCGGCGCCGTTGTCTGCGTGCACGTGAATGTGACCGTGACGCTGGTATCGTTCCAGCCGTTGGAGTTCGGCGCGGGAGACGCGCTGGCCACGATCTTCGGCGGAGTCTTCGCAATGTTCAGCGTGATCTTGGCCGTGTTCGAGTTCGCCGCAGCATCCGTCACCGTGCCGGAAATGACCTGATTCGCTCCTTCCGTGCTCACCACCTGCTGGCTGGGACAGCTGGTGATCGGCGCGTAGGAGGCCGTGCAAGTAAAGCTGACGGTAACATTGGTGTTGCTCCAGCCACTGGTGTTCGCTGCCGGCGCTGCCGACGCGGCAATCGAGGGCAGCGTCAGTTCGATATTCAACGTCGTCTTGGCCGTCGCGGTGTTGCCCGCTTTGTCGGTCGCGGTGCCGGAGATCACCTGGTTGGCGCCACTGGCGGAAACCAACACGGGCGAGGGGCATGTCGCCACTCCTGACAGTGAATCCGAACACGTGAAATTTACTGTGACATTGGTGTTGTTCCAGCCTGAGGAATCCGCAGCCGGGGTCCCGATCGCCGTAATCGTGGGCGGCGTCTTGTCCAGGCTGATGTTGGCGCAGACCGATGTCGACTTGTCGCCATTCGTGTCGACGGCCTGCCCGCAGATGGGTTGGTTGGCGCCCTCCGTCGTCACCTGCACGGGAGCCGGGCAACTCTGTATGGGATACGAGCCCGCTGTGCAGGCAAACGTCACCGTTACATTCGTGTCGTTCCAGCCGTTGGCATTGGGAGCCGGTGAAGCCGAAGCAGTGACCGTAGGCGCCACGAACGGCGACACCGTGAATGTCACTGTCGCGGCCTGCGGCGACTGTTGCGCTCCCGTGGCCGTCACCGTAATGTGCTCCGTGTAGGCTCCAGGAGCGAGGCTTCCCAAGGCAGCGGAAACCTGCAGCGTCTGCGGTGCCGTCCCGCTCGCCGGTGTCGCCGACAGCCACGCCGAATCGCTGGAGTCGGTGAAAGTCAGTGTCCCGGTTCCCGTGTTCGTGACACTCAGGTTCGCCGCAGCCGGATTCGCTCCGCCCTGGATCGCCGTGAAACTCAGCGTCGACGGAGAAATCGAAAGCACGGGCGCAGCCGTCGCCGGCAGGCCATAGGCCGAAATGTAGCACGTATTCCAAATCGTTCCCGTGGACCACGTCGCGGGCAATGTAGTGAGGTTGGTCTGCGGTGTGGTTTCGCTGTGGCAGACCGTGGTTTGCCGGTCGTGGAAGTACGGGCTGGTGGCCTGCGTGCCCAGCACCGCAATCCAGTAGCGAGTACCGGCGGTAATGCTCCCGCTGGGCGTTATCGGGATCTGGTTCCAGTTTCCCGCCACCGGACTCGACGTGCTGCCCTGCCCCAGCAGCGTTCCCGGATGGTCGCTGCCGCTGTCGGCGTACAAACCAACCGACACCGGTCCCGTTCCCGAAGTTGGGTCGAGATAAAGAGAGATGATGCCGACGCTGCCGGTGCTGTTCGCGATCGCCGGAAACGCTTCCGCGCGTCCCGCGGGATTCTTGTCGAGATAGCTTTCGACTACCTGATCCCCAATCATCACCGTGGCGGGCGAAGTCCCCGTAACGGCGTACGCGGAGATGTAACAGGTGTTCCAGGTCTTCCCCGTCGTCCAGGTGCTCGGCAGAGATGTGAGATTCGATTGCGAACTAGTCTGGCTATGGCACGTCGTCGTGCTGCGATCGTAAAAATAAACCTGCCCGCCGGTCGCGCCCAGAATCGCGATCCAGTAAGCGGTTCCAGAAGTAACACTTGCCGCGGTGACGGTGACGCTGTTCCAGGTGCCCGGGTAAAGCTGCGTGGTACTGCCTTGGGTCAGCAGCGTTCCGGGCTTCCCGCTGGCATCCTTATATATTCCGACGTAAACCTTCGTGGCCGCCGAACTCTCATCCAGAAAAAAGTTGATCGACCCCACTTGACCGCTGGCCGTAGCCGTCACCGGAAACGCTTCCGCCAAGCCAGTGGTGTTCGTATCCAGACTCGACTCGATGGCCTGGTCCCCCATCAAAACCGTCTGCGCGCTCAGACCCGTGGCCCAAAGTAGAGAAACCAGTATCAGGCAAAGCAGCCGAAGCAACGCATTCGAGGCTTGCGCTGATGACTTCCAGATTCTCATGTGTGAGCCACGAAACATTCGTTTCCTTTTACTTTCTCAATTCGTTACAACTCTTACCTGACGGGCAATTCAAAATTTCCGGATCTCAGTTCGCGATCGTTATGGGCCAAACGCCGCCATTCAAATCCTGATTGCCGATTACCGCTCCGCTCGGCGTAGCCGGAACAATCTGCACCACCGCAGTGCCCACGGAGGCTCCTGCGCTGGAATAGGTCACGGTAATGGAGCCTCCCGCGGTCGTGAAGATCCTGTAATTGCTGTTGCTTTGTGAAGGACTGCCGTTGACGATGGTCCCGCCCGTCGAGACCACGTAAGAGCCGTTATAAATAGTGATGGAGCTGCCCACGGTCACGGCCACTGCAGTGCCGTCTGGAACGGTGTTCCCGGCTGAATCCTTGATACCGCCGAAGGTGACAGTTCCCGTCGAGTTGGCATTCAACGTAGACGGCCCATTGGCCGTCGTCGAAGTGACGCCGTGCAGATTGACGGTGCCTACGCCGATCGCATCGTTCGTCAGCACTGCTCCAGAACTGCTGAGGGGCACAACCGCGACGTAGGCTTGGACGGTTTGTCCGATACCGGCGGTAATTCCCAGATCCGAGTACGAAGCTACAACCTGACCGCCCGCCACTGTAAATTGCTCGAAGTTCGAATTATTGGTTGCGAGGGTGCCGTCTCCCGGCGAAGTTCCGGCGGAAGAGATCGTTCCACCAGCGCCCGCAATGTAGCAACAACCATTGGAGGTGATGGCCGCGTCCGGCACAGAGGTCAAGCCGACCAAGGCACCATCGGGAACCGGTGTCACTCCGTCGCTGTCTTTGAGCCCGCTGATCGTTACCGAGCTTTGATTCGAGGTTCCACTCGCCGTCAGATCGGCGGGCGAAACCGTGACATTCGCGCTACCCGGCGCGACTAACTGAACCGAAACCGTAGCAACCGCGAGACTGCTGATCTCGCTTCCGCCCGGCGTCACTGCCACGGCTTGTACGGTTGCCGTCTTCGAACCCGAAGCCACCGAAACGCCTTGCGAAGAGTATTGGACAACGATCTGCCCGTTGGTGACGGTGAATAGGCTGTATTGAGAACCAAATGGCGCTGGCGTGCCGCCAATAATTACGCCGCCTGCCGAGCTGACATAGCAGCAGCCACCACCCACCACCGAACCATCATTGGCCGCGGTTACCGCAACCTGGGTGCCATCGGGAACAGGATTGCCCGCTGCGTCGCGGAAGTTCGAGAAGGTTATGGTGGAGCGGTAATCTCCGCCGTTGGCAAAGACAACGCTGGGATTGGCCACACCCTGGGCGCTGGTCAATCCCGCGACGATGACGGGGACAATTCCCACCGCGTTCGAGTTCGTAACCTGCCCGCTGCTGTTGGCCTCGAGAACGACGACGTTTGCGGTAAGTTGCTGGCCGGGGGTTGCAGTGACGTTCTGGTCGGCGTAGGTGACGGTCAGTGCACCGTTCTGCACGGTGATGATCTTGTATTGCGCACCGGATGAAGAAGGTGTCCCGTTCACAATTTGGCCGCCCGCCGAATTCACGTAACAGCAGCCACCACCAGTGATCGCCGCATCAGAGCTTGCACTGACAGCCAGGGCGGTGCCGTCGGGAACGGTATTGCCGTAGGCGTCCAACACTGGCGTGAAGGTCACGGTCGCAATGTGCACCGCTCCATCACCCAGAACCGACGTCGGCTGCGAAGAACCCACGGCGTTCGACGGCGGCACCAGCACTACGCCGTGGTAGGTAATCGCGTTGATATCCAGAATGTTCGCGTTGGGATCAACCATGACCAACGGCAGATTAGCGGTTCCGGTTTGCCCCGGATTAATGTTGCTCGATCCATCCGTCGAATAGGTGGCGACAAATCCGTTCGACACCAGCGGGAAATAATGCCAGTTCGAATTACCTGGATCGGGAGTTCCATCCAGAATGGTGCCGCCGGCTGAATTGACGTAGCAGCACCCGCCACCGGTAAGGGCCTGGTTGCTCGCCGCGGCGATGCCAATGTTTGAGCCGTCGGGCACGAGATTGCCGCGCGCATCGTGTACGTCTTGAATCCCGATCTGCAAGGGTTCTGCGGGCGAAACCTGAGGAACGCTGGGCTGGATCGGATTGATATCCGCAATCGCAGCTCCCACCAGAGTTACGTCGGCTGTACCGATGGCATTGGACGACGAAATGTCGCCGTTGCTGTTGACCGGCAGCACTTGGATGACAGCTGGAGAAGTCTTATTCGTTCCCTGGTAAACGCCAGCATCGGAATAGTCGAAAGCGATCTGACCACCCGACATCGTGCCTAAACCGTAGTTGCCGCCATTCGGAGAGGCAGCCAAATTGAGCAGGGTTCCCCCAGCCGAACTCACGTAGCAGCAACCACCCCCGTAAAGCGACCCGTCATTTTGCGCGGTAAATGCAGCCCGCGTGCCATCGGGCAGCACATTGCCGCTGGCGTCGCGCAGCACCACCGTTACATGGCTGCGATGGTCTCCCCGGTCAGCGTAAAGCGAACCGGCGGAGACGGACACAATGGCCGTATCGGTCGCGGCGCGAATGTTGATGTCCTGGCTGGATACGACTCTCGACCCCAGCACGTTGTTATTGGCATCCGCGGCCTGCATCTGGATCACGGCCAGCGCTCCGGTAATCGGCGCAGGCGTGACGGACTGGCTCGAGTAGGTCGCGGTGACCATGCCATTCTGGATGGTGTAAACGCGGAAATTCGAGTTGTTGGCCGCAGCCGTTCCGTCTGTGAAAACTCCGCCAGCCGACGGAACCGGGGTGCCCGCGGGATTCACGCTGGCCATGTTCGCCGCCGAAAGCGCAATGTTGGCGCCGTCGGGCACTACCGTGCCGTCGATGTCGCGAATGTTGGTGACCGTGATGGTGGAAGTCGAAGGCGTCGAACCGCTCACCACCACCGTCTCAGGATTCGCCGTAATCGTGGACGAGTGCGCAACATATTGGCGGTCAGCGGGCGCCACGTAGGTGTAGCTCGCAACGAAATGCGATCCGTCGGTGAACACCGCCGTAGCCGTGTAAGTCGCGCCCGCCTGAATGAAGCCATTGTCGCTGGCCACCAGGGTAAGGGTTGCGCCCGTGGTGACCGGGAAGTTGATCTGTCCGTTCGTTCCGTTCAGCAGCGGCCCACCGACATCCGCAGCCACACCAAGGTTCGAGTTCTGCGTGCTCCGCGTCTGCGGGCCCGCCAGCGTGATGTAAGAAATGGTGCGGCTCAGCCCTTGTCCGATGTTCAGACTCATGGTGAACACGGCATCGAGTTGTCCGTCGGGCGACAGGCCGTTGAGTCCTCCGCCCACCAGGTCCACCAAATCGCCCTGGTAGACGAGCGAAGTATTGCCGGAGGAAGGCGGCAGGGACTGCGTTGCGCGCACTGTGATCAAAGTGGGCGCGCTGACATTTCCGACCACGTCGGTGGCCGTGAGCGACAGCGTGTCGTTCACCGCGGCGGTAATGTTCGTGGCAAACGATCCATCTGCGGCAGAAGTGGAGGTAGCGGTGGTCTGCGAAACCGTGTCAGTTACAGAAATAGTCAGCCCGCTACCGCTGACGGCACCCGGCGCTCCATGCACAAAGGAAACACCGCTGTTGGGCGGCTCGGCAAAAATCAAATTGCCATTGGGCGCCGCCGGAGGTGTCTGCTTGACGTTGATTGTCACGGTCGAGGATGCGGTATCTCCCGCGTAGTCGGTTGCGGTTGCCGTGATGATCTGCGGCCCATCCGGCACTCCGGTCAGACTCAACGTGCCCTGATACGGAGACGCAGTGGCCGTAACCGTCTGGCTTCCCAGTGTGAACGTAATACTCTGCACCGGCTCGGAAGCTGTCGCCGTCACCGCAACCTGTCCCTTGAAGTACGCACCATTCAACGGCGAGTTGATCGTGACCGAGAGCGGAACGTTTTCGACATCCGCCTGAATCGCTGCGCTGGCGGGACCACTGGTTCCGGCATTATTTACCGCCTGAGCCGAGAAGTTGTGTGGGCCATCGCTCAGTACTGCGGTGTTGAATGTGCCGGAGAAGCTCGGCCCGGTCAGGGACGCCTGCACGACTCCATCCACCAGCAAATTGATCTTCGCGATCCCCGAAATCGTGTCGGTAGCCGAACCGGAAATTGCAATTTGTCCCTTGAGCACCTGGCCCGCGGTGATCCCGGTCAGGGTTGCTACGCTGGGCGGAGCGGTATCCACAATAAAGGAACCGGAAATCGTTCCGACTACGCCCGCATTGTTCTGCACCGAGGCGGAGATCGTATGCGAACCACTCGCCAGTGGAGTGGTCGGAGTAAATGTGATGGAGTTGCTGCCTACGCTGGGAGCGACAGATTGCCCGTCCAGCATCAGAACAGCGGTCGCGGGATTGATGCCCGTCAGTTGATCGCTCAACGAGATGGAGATGGTCGGCGTTGCGGTATTGACGTAGGCACCGTTCAGCGGCGCGCTGAGTTGCAGGACCGGTGTCGCAGTTTCCGGCGATACAAAGGTGCTGTCGAACGCGCTGGTCTGCACGTTGCCGCCGAAAGACACTGCTCCGTTCACCGTGACCGTGTAGATCGTGTTGTTCATCAACGCCGCGGCTGGCGTGAAGGTCAGAGTGTTAGGCGCGGACAGGGATGCGCTTCCTGCTACCGGGCCTCCGACAGAACTAAGCGTAATCACGTTGCCCAGCGGCGCGGTTCCAGATAACGCCTTGTTAAAGGTTACGGCCACGGTTGTGTCGACCGGCACCTGGATCGCCTGGTTTGCAGGAGAAACCGAGACCACGTTGGGCGGCGTCAGATCGGTGGTCGTGAAGTGGATCAGTTGCGGCTGCAGCAATTGCCGGCCGAATATATCTGTGACCACTCCGGTCACATTCAGCACCAGGGGAACGCCGTCCGGCATTGTGCCCTGCAGCGTAACCGTCTTGCCGTCGGCCGAGAGCGACGAACTCAGGTAGAGATTGCTCGCGCCGTTGGTCAGGTAAATTCCGTTGGTGCTCGACAAAGGCTGGCTGAACGTCACCGTGAGCGCCTGGTTGACCCCAACTCCCGACGTGCCGTCCGTGGGATTGCTGGATACGACCGCCAGTGCATTCCCATCGAGCGTGATGTTTCCAAGAGGCACCGTCTCACCGTTCGAGGTGATTGATTGGCCCAGAACCGCGGCGATTCCCTGTGTGACCGGATCGATGATCTCGACCGTAAAGGCGCCAAGCGGCACACCGATAGCATCGAACGTTCCGTCGTTCTGTGCCTGCAGCGTGATGTTCGCGCCCGTGGCGAGAGACTGGATGGAGACGTTGGCGCCAACTGCAGGGGTCAGTCCATCCGGCCGCAACACCAATCCCGAGACCGTCCCGCTGAATTGGACTTGAATGTTCAGGGTGGCATTCTGATTGGGCACCACCGTGCCGGTTGCGCTGCCATACAGAGTGAAGCCACCGATGTCTGCGCTCAGCCTGGCGGTGAAGGGACCGGCTAGAACTTGCGGCAGCGCGAAGGTCCCGTTGGAGGCGGCCGTCACCGTCAGGTAGTAGGGGAACTGGCCCGTGCCGGTCAGAATGATGGTGCCCGGCGTCGGTTGGCCGGTGGAATTCAGCGCCACGCCGGAGAGTGAACCGATACCGTTCAGCTTGATCTGGGTCGAGATGCTGGCGCCCGCCGGCACCACGACCATGGCCGTAGCCTCATCGATGCTGCCCAGCACTTGCACGGAGATGGTGGCCGTACCCGCAGGAACCAGATTGAAGGTGAAGTTGCCCTGCGCATCGGTGGTGGTGCTCAGCGTTCCGCCACCGGTGCCGCCCACATTGATGGTCACCGCTGAGGCCGTGGCCGGCGTTAGTCCATCGGCTTGCACCACTTGACCGGTCACCGTACCAGAACTGCGCAGAGCGACATTCAAGGTGACCGTGTTGCCGTCGCCGCTGACGTGAGTGGTTGCGGTCCCGGTCAGGAATCCGCCGCTCAGACTGGCCGATGCCACCACCGTGCCTTCCGGAACTCCGGTCATCAGATAATTTCCGCTGGAGTCGGCGCTCGTCGTGGCATGGAACGTTCCCGACGTGATGCTCACGCTGGCTCCGGGCTGGGGTAAACCGTCACTTGTGACCAGTCCCTCGATCGTGTCGAGCCCCTCAGCGATTACATTGAGGGTCAGTGTCTCTCCCTGAGTGCTGATCGAACCGGCGGCAATGCCGGTGCGGCCACTTAGCGGATCCTGCGCATTCAGCTGCACCGATCCCGCGGGCACATAGTCAAAGGTGTACGAGCCAATGTTGCCGACACCCAGGGTGGTCGCTTGCCCGATGACGCGCCCGCCCGCCGTCAGGTTCACCGTCGCGTTCGGAATGGGCGTCACTCCGTCCGGCATGTAATAGGTACCCTGTACCGTGCCGGTCGTGGTCTCCTGCACTTGAATATTCACCGAACTGGTGCCCTGGGGCAGAACGCCAGAGGCGCGGCCGGAGCGGCCGAAGGGATCGATCACCGATACGCTGAAGTTTCCTTCGAAAATATTGGGGAAAGCGATGACGCCCTGATTCGACGCATCGAGCGATCCGTTGAAGACCGCGTTAGGATACCCGTTTTCATTCAGCGTGACGTAAGCGGCTGCGACCGGAACCCCTGCGCCGTCCACCACCGCTACGTTGACCGTGCCCGTTCCCAACAGCCTGAGATTTTGAGTCGTGTTCTGGCTGGCTCGCAGGTAGACCTGCATCTGCGTCACGCCGCCGGAAACTGGATCAGCAGCCGTCAGCGTGTACATCCCTTGCGGGAATATCTTGGCGAACGTGAAGGTGCCGGTGGCATCGGTGGTGACCATCACGTTGGGTAGCGGGCCATTGGCGGTCACCTGCACGCCCGCACCCGCCGGCGTCACTCCGTCGGGCAGGAACACTACGCCCGACAACACACCGGAAATCGTGTTCACCATCTGCAGGTTGAAGTTGACCGAGCTGCCGTTCTTCGGCAACGTTCCCTGCGCTCCCACCTGCGTGGGATAGAACGACTGTGCGGCGGTTACGCCCACGGCACCGACCAGCATGCTGTTGAACCGGAACTTCCCCGTCACATCCGTCTGCAGCGATTGCGAGTTGGTCTGCTGCAGGCTGCAGTAATCCGCATTGAATACGTTCGACGTCAACTGTACCGTCGCCCCCAGCACCGGATTATTGCTGGGATCCACCACGCTGCCGGTCACCGTGCCCGTGCCGTGGAACTGCATCACGGCAAAGCCGGTCACGCCATCCGCCGTGATGTTGGCCATGGCGCTGGCGAAATCGCCCGAGTTGCTCAGCGCCGAACCGCTGACGCTGCCCACCGAAAGCCCGGTGAAAACCACCACTCCGCTGGCGTTCGTGGTCCCAACATTGCAGCCGCAGGCGTCGGTACATCCGCCCACGCCACCGCCGTTGATCTTCACCTGCTGGTTCGAAACCGGATTTCCGTTCGCATCCAGCACCGTGAACTGCGCCGATCCCAAGCCCGACAGCGTAATCGACGCTCCGGTAATCGGCTGCGTCGCCGAGTTCACCACCACCGTGGTTTGGCCACTCCGCAGTCCGTCGACGGTGCGGGCGTAAATGACCTGCGACTGCGAAGGCTCAACCGGAACGCCACCCAGTGCAAACGTGCCGTCCGGATTGCTGAGAACTCCCAACTGGCCCTGATAAACCAGGGCGCCAGCGTAGGGTGTGCCGTTGGGCAAAGTCACAATGCCATCCACCACGGCTGTAGTGGGGATGACAATGGTGAGGTTGGCTACGATGTTGCTGCCGGCCGCGGCGACACCGGAGTCGTCGGCCGTGAGGCCCGATCCCAGAGCGGCTTCAATGGTGTAGGAGCCGGTCGGCATTCCGGTCAGAGCGTAGCTGCCATCGGCCGCGGTCAGCACGTAACCCATGGCAATGCGATTGCCTGAACTGGTCTGGTAGTACGCGACCGGCAGACCCGAGACCGGAGTGGTGACGCCATTGATTACTTGATTCACTACACCCGAGACATTCACCGCGCCGCCGTTCAGCGTGATGTTCACCACGGCAGTGGTTCCCGCGCGCTCGATGTTGCCGGAGTTTGTCCCCAAGCCGGTGCCCAATCCCGCTTTAACCGTGAACGGACCGACGGTGATTCCATTGATGGTGTAGTTGCCGTTCCCGTCTGTGTAGGCCTGGCCTCCGACCTGAGGATCGGTTCCACTGATGGCCACCACCGTGGCATTGGGGACGGGATTTCCGGACAAATCGAGCACTTGGCCGGTCACCGAACCCAGGCCCAGCATGGCCAGGTCAAGAACAATCTGCTGGCCCGGACCGCGCACATACGAGGTGACCTGGCGCAGTGCGCCCGTGGTGGGATCGGTCGTGGCCACGCCGAACGGACCGCCGCAGTTATCCTGGCGAACATAACGGAACTGGTAGAGTCCGCTTCCGTTCACCTGCGTCGCTGCCAGACCCACCGGTCCACCGCTGTCCTGGCAGGTCGGCGAATACGGCGAGTTGAGATAGGTCACAGTGGCAGTGGTGGAAGTGCTGCCGTCCGGATTCAGAACCCGCCCGGAAACCACCGCGCCCGGATCTACCAACGTGGATTGCAGATTCACCGTACTCGACGGGCCTACCACCCCGCGCTGGTCCTCGACCCCAGCCACCACTACGGTGGTGGGAACGTATGGACCTTCCGGCTGACTCAAGTTGCCAAAAACCAACCGGCCACTCAGCTGGCGGCTCGCCGACGATACCGAGTTGTTCGGGATGGTGTAGTTGGTGGCGACGGCGGAGGTCGTCGCATCCACGATGCGATCGAACAACAGCACCATGTTCAAACCGAACGGCCCCGCCTGGCTCACGGTATCCGGCCCAATCATCGTCGCCGAAGTCAGATTGGGTCCCGCCGCGGAGATGGTTTGCGTGCTCATCGGAATGCTGGTCGCAAACGAGCCGTCTCCGTTCGTGTCCACCTGCAGGACGAGATTGTTCGGGTTGTTGAAGTCGGCGACGACCCGCATCGCTTGACCTTGCGTCACGGTTACGCCCGTCGCTTGCGCGCGGATCACCGCACCGCTCCCATTCGGAATAGCGATCGACAGATCCACTGATCCTGAACCTTGCGGCGTAAGCAACAGTGTGTAGGGCGGAGCCGTTGGCGCCGTAACGAGTCCAACCAACGGGGTACCCGGACTGCTGCTGCTGAGCGAAAGCATGACCCCGCCCGGAATGGATCCGCCCAGCGCGCTGGTGCTGAGTTGGTTCCCGGAGCTGTCGGTCAACGTCACTGCGACCAGAGCCGCCGAGGTCCCACTGCCGACGGAGAAGGCGAGGAAGTTTGGTCCTGAAACCTCCAGCTCTGAAAGCTGCAACTCGTAGGGCAGCGGACCACCACTTTGGATCATCGGCTGCGCCAGATCGGCGCCGAGCACCGTGATGAAGTTTTGCCCTGCGGGGGTCGTTTGCAGAACCTGGTTGAATCCTGGATCAACCGGCGAACCACCCCACCAATCCGGCGCTAGATCACGCAGCGCATTGGACAAGGGTTCGCCCAACGTCTGCCGCAAGCCCGCTTCCGAAAGCGCCAGCGCTTTCTGCGTAACTACCGCTGTGGTCGTCGGGATCACGCCGGCCGGCAGAGTTCCCGGTGGCGCAGTGGCGACGCTCCACGCCTGGCCGAGCACCCGCATCGCCGCGTCGACAATATCGGTGGGAAGATTATCGACAGCCGATGGCAACACGATCGTGTCTGGCGACATGGGCGTGCCATTGCCATACACTCCCAGCGTGAAGTTCAGCTGTCCGGTCGTACCGTTCTGCGTATCGAAATGCAGGTAGTTGGCAACCACCTGCCCGGTTACCAGGGCTTGGAATTGGAACGTCAGGGTGGTCGAGTCGCCCGGATTCAGCGTCGGGATTGGCGGCATCGGACCGCTCTTCAGGAGCACTCCGCTTAAGCTGGCGGCGTTGATAGCTACGGTCAAGTTATTAGCGGCCGCCTGGCTGATGTTCGTGACCGTCGCGTAAACATTGAACAGCTCACCGCTCCGCACCACGCCCGGAACCGTGAAGGTCATGTTGAAGTAGGGATTGCGAACCAGCAATCCGCCATTCGCGCTGCCGGTGACATTGATCGGGCCGGTAGGCAGGCCTTCCAGCGTGGCATTGATGCCGAAGTTGACGGTATAGAAGCCCTCCGAATTCGCCACAATCGTCCACTGCGCCTGGCCCGTCTGTCCGGCGTTCAAGGTGCTCGCGCCGCTCAGCATGATCGGCATCGTGACCGCTTCCGGTCCGCTGGTCAGGGTGGGCAAGCCGAGAGGATCATCGGCAGTTCCCACGATTCCGTCCGGGCCCGGAGGCAAGTTGATTGTGCCCGTAATGTTATCCACCACCAGATTCGCTTCCGCGGGCGTGTCGTTGGTGACGTAGAGCTGAGCCGAGAAGAATTGTTTGAGGTAGCCGACATTGCCGGGAATCACCAGCACGCTGGGGATCCGAATCTGGCCGCCACCCGGCAGCGGTGGCAGCGGGCCGCTTCCTCCGCCCCCGTTCCCATTCCCCGTCTGCAGCAGCACCGGCACGATGGTGACCGGCACGCTCACTCCCAGCGGGCTGGGGACGGCCGGCGGCGAGAGTGGTTGCGGAATCGGGACTCCCGACGGGTCGAACACCACCGGGAAGGAAATGTTGACCACCTGCGAGGACAGCTGCAGGCCCACAGTAAACTGAAATCCCGTGTAATCGCTGCTGTTCAGCACCACACCCATCGATTGGATCTGGGAAAGGGTGAGCGCCTGCGTCTGCACCGATGTCACCAGCACCTGATCGATCACGTTCACGGTGACGCTGTTCGGCGACAGATCGAACACATCATTGCCGTTCACCATGAAGCGCAAGTTACTCAGCGTGTAATTGCCTGCTTCATTCACCGCCGGCAGATCCAACACCAGGGAATTTACCGCCGGCGTGCTCTGCGGTACATCGACGGTCTGAGAAAGTCCCGGGCCTGAATACTCTCCTTCAATCTGGAAATTTCCGCCGAGATACTGAGCTACTGCGGCGGGAGTAAGTGTCTGCCCATTCAGGGTAACAACAATCTGCACGCCCGAACTAACGTTCTTGGGAATCACCGGCGTCGCGGGAGTGACCGTGGCGGAGAGCCCGCCCACCGTAAGATCAAGCGATCCGATTTTTACTGGAGTGGTTTGCGTCCATGCAGGCAGGAGGGCGGCCAGAACAAACGCGCACAAGAGAGCGACACTAAGTCTCCCCCACGCCCTGGCACCGCCATATGACATCTGCACGCCCGTCGAATCCTGAATAAACTCTTCCCGGAGAGGACCCATCTCTCCAGGCCCAAATCGTACTTTCAACGTAAGTTGTGCTGCTGTGGTTGCACGTTGCGAGGTAGGTGGCCAGATCAACGCAACGTTGGAGGGGGACCATAATACAGACGAAACCCGCTGTCAAGAAAACAAATATACTAAGTTGAGAAGATAGGTCTAGGTTCGTAGGTTGTTACGAAATCCGAACACAGTCGATGGGCGATATCTGTCTGTGCTATCTATAGATCGGGCCTCGTCGTCGCACCGAATGGCACTTGCATTGCACTTACTTTGTTACGAATCTAGAACAGCCCTGTAGCTGCTTCATTTCCTGATTCCACATCACTTCGACTTGAGCAGCGATTCCAGACAGACCAACCCAGCGCCGCCCGAGCCTTGCGAAATATGCCATCCGCAGATCTGGGCATGCTCACGCAATGCCTGCCCCGACATTCCTGTGAAAGTCTCCGCTTCGACCTCACCTATCAAGTCCACCTCACAGCCACATTCCGGGCACCAAGCGCGGATTGTGCGGCGCCGCCGGATGAAGAGGACCTGATCGGTTTCGACCGTGATTTCGGTCCTCTTTGCGGCAGTCATTCCACTCCTCCAAAGCCTGGCCCAACTCCGGAATCGTGACAGATTGTTTGCCATGTTTGAATTGGCTTCCGCCCGCCGAGCCCAAACTCACCGGGTTGTGCTGAGACATAGGGCGGCACATTCACTGCGCCGCCCTCCCCCCTCACTCCGACTTCCAAGTCACCGAAAAACTCGTCCCATCCGTCGTGAGAGCCGACGGGACTGCTTCATTCTTGCCGTTGCTGCCGACCATCGTGATCTCTTCCACTTTGCTGCCGAAATCACTGATTGGCCCGGTGATCGTAGAGTCGGTCGCGTCATTGGTACCGCTGATACCCGTCTTGTCGTCGCCAAAGTTGGCTTTGACAAAATCGGCGAGGGGCAGGACGCTTCCACCGGAGCTGGGCGCCTCGGCAATCCATTCGGCCGACGTCCGCTTCGCCCCGGAGACCGTCTTGGTTTTGCTGAAGGACTTTCCCGTTTTTTCATCGGTGATCTTCACGGTGAACTGCGAGCCGTTATAGCTCACCTCTGCCGACATTATGTTGCCGTTTCCTACCGGAACGCTGGTGATGGTCACAGGGGCTGCTGGGTAGAACTCGTACCACGCGAAATAGGTAGGTGTTCCTCCCACACAATAGGATGCTGTTCCTATCTGCTCCACGGTGGTGTCGGAGTATCCGTCGATGCCCACCCAAAACGCGGAGTAGGTGTTCGGTGTCTTAGCGCAATCGACTCCCGGGACATGCCACGAGCCCTTGGCTTGCGTGAACTTAGTGCCGGTCACGGCGTAGCCGCTCCAGTTCGAGCTCGTCACGCCGCCCGGAACCAGGCCGCGCAGTATCATCGGTCCGTGCTCACGAGCAGTCATTGTTGCTGTCGTTAGTGGTGAAACTGGTTCGCCGGATGCCTGTCCCAAGGCAGGCAATGCGGCAAGCACCAACCAAATTCCAAGACTTCCCAATCGTTTCGATAACATAGATCCTCCAGTCCTTCCCTCGATGGTGATTTCGGTCTTTTTTGGAGCGGTCGTTCCAGTTCCCCCAAGCTTGGCCCAACCCCGGAATCGTGATAGATTGCTTGCCACGTTTGGATCGGCTTCTGCCCCGGTCGCCGAACGGGAGGCATCCTGCCAAAAGCGGCCTTCAGAAGTCTTTAGAGAATTCTCAGAAATTTATCAGGCGAGCTATGAGCAACCACGGAAAGGAGTTATACGAATTTGGCCCTTTCCGGTTGGATCCCGGCAAGCGCGTCCTTCTGCGCGACAACCAGCCTGTCCCGTTGCAACTGAAAGCTTTCGAGACCCTTCTGGTGCTGGTGCGTCATAGCGAACAAGTGGTCTTGAAGGATGACCTGATGAAGGCGGTCTGGCCCGACACTTTTGTCGAGGAATCTAACTTGGCGCAGAACGTCTTTGTGCTGCGCAAGACTCTGGGGGAAACGGCTGGCGACTCTCGCTACATCGTTACTATTCCCGGCCGAGGCTACCGTTTCGCGGAGAAGGTGCGCGTCATCTCCGAAGAAGAAAGCCTCGTCGTGGAGACGCACTCCCGGTCGCGGGTGGTGATCGAGGAGAGCAAGCCGCGTCGAGTATTGGCGATCTCCGTGGCGGGTGTTCTTGTCTTGCTTGCGCTTGGTGGGATGGCTGGCTTCCGTTATCAGCGGCTGCACCAGCGTGCGCGGCCTGCGCTGGCTTCGCCATCGATAGCCATCAGGCCCCGGCGGTCGGCGGCGGTGCTGGGGTTCCAGAACCTGTCAGGCCGAAGCGATCCAGCCTGGCTTGGAACCGCTTTTTCCGAAATGCTCACCACGGAATTGGGAGCTGGTGATCAGTTGCGCATGGTTTCTTCAGAGGAAGTAGCGCAGTTGAAAGCCAGCCTCTCCCTGGCAAACGGTGGCACGCTTTCCAAGGACACGCTGGCGCGTATCCACCAATCTCTGGGGGCAGACGTGGTGGTACTTGGGTCTTACAGTGATTTGGGAAAACAGTCCGGAGGACAGATCCGCCTTGACCTACGACTGCAGGATACGGCTGTGGGGGAAACGGTCGCCACGATTTCAGAGACCGGTACTGAAGCGGAGCTGTTCCAGCTGGTTTCGCGCGCCGGGGCACGCTTGCGAGAGAAGGTGGCGGTGCCGCCAGTCTCTGGAGATCAAGCGGCCGGCGTTCAAGCTTCGTTGCCGTCCAGCACAGAAGCGGCCCGCTTGTACGCAGAGGGCATCGAGAAACTCCGGCAGTTCGATGCGCTCGCGGCCCGAGACTTCCTGGAAAAAGCCATCCAGGCCGACTCTGCCTACGCGGTCGCTCACTCGGCTCTGGCGGAAGCCTGGTCGAAGTTGGGCTATGAGGAAAAGGCAAAGACGGAAGCCGGAAAGTCATTCGAGCTGTCCGACAAGCTGCCACGCAAAGACCGCCTCTTTATCGAAGCACGATACCGTGGCATGAACAAGGAGTGGGACAAAGCACTGGATCTTTACCACACCTTGTTCAGTTTTTTCCCCGACGACATCGAGTATGGGCTGCGCTTAGCGGATGCACAGACGGAGGCAGGGAAGAGGAATGAGGCCCTGGCCACCATCCAATTGCTGCGCACGTTGCCGCCGCCGGCCGGAGACGACGCCCGCATCGACCTGGCGGAAGAAATGGACTACATACGGCTTGGCCAATACTCAACGGCTCGTACCTCAGCAGTCCGGGCGGTAGAAAAGACCAGGGCAAGCGGATTCGACTTGCAGCTGGCCAGGGCGCTTTACCTCGAAGCCGCTGCTTTGGCTCCGTTGGGCGAGGGGGACAAGGCCATAGCTGCCGCCGAGCAAGCCAAGAAGATCTACGGCCATGTCGGGGACCAATGGGGCGTGTCCAACGCTTTGGAATGCATCGCGTATGTTCACACCGTCCGCGGAGAGTGGGAATCTGCCGAGACGCTCTACCAACAGGCGCTCACCGTCAATCGCGCAATCGGGAATAAGACGGGTGCGGCTGTCGATTTGACCTCCATCGCCGCAGACCGTGAATCCCGGGGAGAGTTGGAAAGCGGCAAGAAACTGGATGAGGAGGCCCTGGCCATCTACCGGGAAATCGGTGACAGAGATCGCGAGGCCTGGGCGTTGATGGGGATCGAATGGGCCGTCGCCGCTGAGGGCAATCCCGCTGAGAGCATACGCATGGCCGATCAAGCCCTGGCCATCTTCACTGCGATGGCGGATGATACAGGCGCCAACTACGCCTTGAGCGAGAAAACCAGCGCCTTCACCATGCTGGGGGATTTGGCCAAAGCCAAGGAAAGCTGTCAGCATTCGCTCGACGTGGCGCAGAAGAGTGGCGATAAGAGGGCGATTGTCGGGGCCCTTTTTTACAAGGGTAATATTGCCAAGCTGGAGGGGAAACTGGAAGAAGCGCGCAAGGCATTCCTGGATGGCTTTTCGATTGCCCGCGCGGCCGACGACGCGACCATGTCCACCGAGATCGAATTTGGACTTGCCGAGATAACCGAAGAAGAGGGCCATCCCTCAGACGCCCGGCAGCACGTTCACGAAGGCTTGACCTATCTCCAGGGGCACAAAGATCCGGACGATGAAATCACCGGGGAGATTCTGCTCGCAAGAATCGCTTTGGCGGAAGGAAAAAACCTGGAAGCGGTTCAGGCAATGGAAGCTGCCCGGGTACTATTTCGCCACACTCCGGATTGGGAAGGACATGTGCTTTTTGGGATCACCAACGGCCGCGTGCAAGCGGCAACGGGCAAACTCGCCGAAGCCCGGGAGTCTGTCAAGAATGCCCTGGCTGAAACCGTCAAGCACGGCGTAGTGCGTTACCAGTTAGAAGCCCGCCTAGCCTTGTGTGAAGTGGAGGCCAAGACCGATCCAGCTTCTGCCCGCGCCCATGCGAAGACTCTCGAGGCAGACGCCCGCTCCAAAGATTTCGGATTGATCGCGCGCAAGGCGAGTGCTTTGGCCCCCTGAAGCTCCACCGCCCTACACCCCCACCAACATCTTCTCCTGCGCCTGTGCCACCAGGCTCTCGAACTGGGTGTGGTCGAGGCAAAGCGCATGCTGCCCAAAGCGCGCTTCTTTTCCTACGACGTGCCAGTACGGCATCCAGTTGAACTGTTTGTAGCTGGCGCCCTCCAGCACCACCAGGAAGGGGTAAAGTGTGACTTCCTCTTCCTCCTCACCCAGCCACGACTCCAGCTTTTCAGGAAGAAACGCATGTACGACCTTGAAATCTCCGTCGCCCACGCCCAGTTGAAAGTCGAGCGACACATGCAACTCCCGCACCGCTCCGCACTCTGTGCAGTTTTTCGGATTGATCTTGGAAAATTCGTACAGGGTATCGAACAGCTTCAGAAAAGTAGGGACTTTCTTATGACACTGCGTACAAACAAAATATTGCGCCGTCACGTCTGAACCTCCGCATAAACCCGCGAAAACGGCGGGAACTGGTTCCATCCAAGCCAAGGAGAGCATCCAACCGGGCGGTTGTCGGTGTGCCAGATCACATGCCCCTGTGACGCTGATCGTCGCTTCTGTCCCCGCCGCGGGCTAGCCTAGGGCGTAAGCGGATGAGGGCAAGAGAGTGCGCGAGATCGTCAAGCAACTGTTGCCGGAGATCGACTGGATCGAGAATCTCCAACTGCGTGAGCAGGTGACGCAGGTATGGGTGAAGGCCCTCGAACGCAGTCCTCTGCAACCGGATGACCTGAATCACATTCCTTTCACCCTGCTGGTCCCAAACTGCCCCATCACCTTCATGGAGCACAAACGTTGCGTGGTGCACATTGCGCGTGCCAGTGCAACTGCCATGCGGGAATTCATGGGCCGCGCCTTACCGATCGACTCCGACGCGGTAATCGCAGGGGCGATTCTGGCCGACGTGGGCAAGTTGCTGGAATACGAACTCTGCCCCGATGGCAAGAGCCGGCAGAGCGAGCGCGGCGAAGCGTTGCGGCATCCCTTCACTGGAGTTGCCTTGGCGCTGGAATGCGGCGTTCCGGATGCCGTTTGCCACATCATTGCCGCGCACGCAGCCGAGGGCGATCTGGTTAAGCGCACCACCGAGGCCTTCATCGTGCATCACGCCGATTTCATGGCCTTTCTTCCCTTCAAGAACCCCAAGAACATCAAGGTGAAATCGTAAGGAGAGATTCTTTGTCAGCACCGAAAACCACTGTCGTTCCGAAAGAAACCGTCACGGCCACAATATCGCGCTGGGCCGCGGGCGTGCAATATAAAGACCTCTCGCAGGATGCAATCTACCAAGCCAAGCGCTTCCTGCTGGATTCCATTGGCTGCGCCCTCGGCGGATTCCAGCAGCACGACGTGAAGATCGCGCTGGAAGTTCTGAGCGAGGTCGCTGGACGTGGTCTAGCTACGGTAATTGGCACCGGCCAGCGAGTCGACCCGGTTTCCGCGGCACTGGCCAACGCGTTGATGATCCGTTGCATGGATTACAACGACATCTATTGGAAGCAGGATCCCTCGCACCCTTCTGACATTTTTCCCGCAGCGCTGGCGTGTTGCGAGCGGACTGGTAGCGGCGGCAAGGAGTTGATCGTCGGCCTGGTGCTAGGGCACGAGTTCGAGATGCGCTTTTGTGAGGCGGCATTTCCCGGCATCCGTGAGCGGGGATGGCATCACGCTACGCTGACCGCGTTTGTTTCCCCCATCGTCGCGGGACGCGCGCTGCATCTCCCCTGGGAACAGATTCAGCACGCCATCGGCATTTCCGCCAGCCGACACTGCACGCTGGGGGCGGTCACCGCGGGCAAGCTGACCATGATGAAGAACACGGTCGACCCCATGGCCACGCAGAGCGGCGTGTTTGCGGCGTTGCTGGCTGAAAAGGGTTACTCCGGCCCCGAGCATGTCGTCGACGGCAAAGAAGGTCTGACTCACGTCTTCGGTCCCGAATGGAAGTTGAATCTTCTGACCGACGCCCTGGGCGAGTCGTGGCGCATTACGCAATGTGGCATGAAGGCATTTCCTACCGAGGCGCTCACGCACACGCCGATTTCGGCCGTGCTCGATCTGGTCAAAACCAACGATCTTCATCCCGAGCAAGTGGGGAAGATTCAGATTCGGTCCCTGGCCCGTGCCGCCGACATTCTGTCCGATCCCAGCAAGTACGATCCCCATACCCGGGAGACCGCCGACCACTCGCTGCCTTATGTGATTGCTGCGGCGCTGGTCGATCGGCAGGTCACGCCGGTGCAGTTCACCATGGCAAAGATCATGGACGCGAAGATTCGGGCGCAGCTGAAGAAGGTGGAAGTGGTTGCCGATCCGGAGATTGAGAAAGTTTTCCCGGCGCTGCAGAGGGTGGTCGTGAACATCACGACGACGGATGGACGGACGTTCAGCAAGCAGCTTGACTTTCCCAAAGGCGATCCGCGCAATCCTCTGACGGACCAGGAAGTGGAAGAGAAGCTCGCCGCGCTCGCAGAGGGCGTGCTCTCGACCAAAGCGCAGAAAAAGCTGAAAGAGGCGATCTGGAATCTGGAGGACAGCGAGTCGCTCCACAAGCTGATGAGGCTGATGAAAACGGACGTAAAGAAGGAAGCGCGGTGAGAAGCCTCGCTGCGCGAGGCGGACAGCCGAGGCCGCTGTCCCCACATTGCTTCAGAGGTTGAGACTATGGCCCAGACCATCGTTGACAAGATCGCGCAAGCCTACTTGGCGGAGGGACCGAAAAGGCCCTTACGCGCCGGCGATTTCGTTTCCATCCGGCCTTTTCGCGTGATGACGCACGACAACACGTCGGCGGTGATGAGCAAGTTCAAAGCCATGGGCGTGAAGAAGATTGCCGATCCCAAACAGCTCGTCTTCGCCCTCGATCACGACATACAGAATAAGGATGACGCCAACCTCAAGAAATACCGCTCGATTGAGGCATTCGCGAAAGAGCACGGCGTCGATTTCTATCCGGCGGGCTCGGGCATCGGGCACCAGATCATGGTGGAGCGCGGCTACGTCGTCCCGGGATCGTTTGTCGTCGCCTCCGACTCCCACTCCAACATGTACGGGGCACTGGGCGCCGTCGGAACGCCCATCGTGCGCACCGACGCAGCAGCGGTGTGGGCCACCGGCGAGTTCTGGTGGCAGATCCCGCGCTCCATCCAGGTTGTGCTGGAGGGCAAACTGCGCCCCGGCGCGACGGGCAAAGACGTGATCATCACCCTGTGCGGACTCTACAACCATGACGAGGCGCTCAACGCCGCGGTCGAATTCGCCGGGTCGGGCGTTGCCAGTCTGTCGATGGACGCGCGTTTTTCCATCTCGAACATGAGCACCGAGTGGGGACCGTTGGGGGGATGGTTTCCAGTGGATGAGATCACGATTGAGTATCTGCGCCGAGTGCATCAGCGTCTGCAGGAGCAGGGCATTGAGCGCTTTACGAAGCAAGACTTGGATCGCTGGGCCGCGACTCCGCCGCGTCCCGATCCCGATGCTCCGTACGCCGCTCGCATCACCCTCGACCTTGGGGAAATAACGCCACATGTCTCCGGGCCGGACACCGTGCAGATGATGCAAACCCTCGCTGCCATCGAAAAGAAGAAGGTGGCAATCCACAAAGCCTACCTAATCTCCTGCGTGAATTCGCGAGTGGAAGACCTGGCAGCGGCGGCCCGGGTCTTGCAAGGCAAGAAAGTCGCGCCCGGCGTGAAGTTCTACCTGGGAGCGGCTAGCGCGTGGGTGCAGCAAGAGGCGGAGACACGCGGCATCTGGCAGACGCTGCTCGACGCGGGCGCGAACGCGCTCCCGCCAGGATGCGGGCCGTGCATCGGACTGGGCGTCGGACTGCTGGAAAAGGGCGAGGTCGGAATCTCGGCCACCAACCGCAATTTCAAAGGTCGCATGGGATCGCGCGATGCCCAGTGTTATCTGGCAAGTCCGGAGGTGGTCGCGGCATCGGCAGTCGCTGGATACATTGCGGGGCCACATTCATTTGAGGATTTTGAACCGACGCGCCGCTACGCGGAATTCGCGACGAACGGGAAGGGATCCTGCGAAAAAGTGGAGATCCTGCCCGGCTTCCCGGAGCGGGTGAAAGGCCGCCTGGTCTTTCTGCCGCAAGACAATCTGAACACCGACGCCATCTACGGCAAGGATTACACCTACCGCGATGACATGACGCCGGAGATGATGGCCGCGGTTGTCATGGAGAACTACGACCCGCAGTTTGCGGCACACACGCGCGCCGGAGATGTGATCGTCAGCGGCTTCAACTTCGGCACTGGTTCGAGCCGCGAGCAGGCGGTCACATGCCTGAAAGCGAAAGGAATTCCACTGGTGATCGCGGCCAGCTTTTCTCAGACCTATCTGCGGAACGCTTACAACAACGGGTTTCTGTGCGTGGAGGTTCCGGAGCTAGTCAAGCGGCTGCGGGAACAACTCTCGCAGGAAATCGCCACGAAAGAAAAAACGATCATCCCATGCGAAGACGTGGATATCGATTTCACTTCCAGCACGATCACGTGGCTCGGCGAGACATTCATCTTCCCGCCACTGGGCAGCGTGCCGCAATCGCTGGTGATTGCGGGAGGCGCGGAGAACCTGGTCGCGAAGCGGCTGGGACTGAAATAGAAAGGGAACGAAGTCATGGCGAAATATACGGTAGTCACAATGCCCGGAGACGGGATCGGCAACCAGGTTCTGCCGGAAGCTTTGCGGCTCCTGAAAGCGGTCGGCTTTGATGCTGAGTACGTTCACGGCGACATCGGCTGGGAATGCTGGCGCCGCGAAGGCAATGCTCTGCCCGAACACACAGTCGAACTGCTGGCAAAGCACAAGCTCGGCCTGTTCGGCGCGATCACTTCGAAACCCAAGAAGCAAGCCGAGGCCGAACTCAAACCCGAACTCAAAGGCAAAGGTTTCTCTTACTTCAGCCCGATCGTGACCATGCGCCAGCGCTTCCATCTCGACACCTGCATCCGGCCTTGCATTTCGTTTCCAGGCAATCCGCTGAATTTCATTCGCAAGAAACCAGCGGGCGGATTCGAGGAGCCGCCGGTGAACGTGGTCGTCTTCCGCCAAAACACCGAGGGGCTTTACGCCGGAGTCGAGTGGACCAATCCTCCCGAACCCGTGCGAGCCGCACTGGCCACGCACGCCAAGTTCAAACCGTTTGCCGAAATTCCAGGGCCCGACCTGGCCATTTCGGTGCGCATTATCACTCGCCCGGCCGCGCACAAGATTTGTAAGGCAGCGTTCGAGTGGGCCAAGAAATACGGCTACAAGTCGGTGACCATCTGCGAGAAACCGAACGTCCTGCGCGACACTTCCGGAATGATGGAAGACGAAGCTAAGGCCGTGGCGAAGGAGTATCCGGGAACTGCGTTGTGGTCGACCAACATCGATGCCCAAACCATGTGGCTCACCAAGAATCCCGAAGACTACGGCGTAGTCGTCGCGTCAAACCTGTTTGGCGATGTCATCTCCGACGCTTTCGCAGGGTTGATCGGTGGCCTGGGCTTCGCGGCTTCGGGCAATATCGGGGACGAGGTGGCCGTGTTCGAGCCCACGCATGGATCGGCCCCGAAGTATGCGGATCTGGATCCACCCATCGTTAATCCGATTGCCATGTTCCTCTCGGCTGTCATGTTGTTGGAGCACGTGGGCGAGACCGCCAAGGCCGGGCGTCTCCGCGATGCCATTGCCGCTGTCGTGAAGGAAGGCAGAGTGCGCACCTATGACATGATGCGCATCCCGGGCGGCGCGAAGGCAATCAGCCAGGGCGCGGCCAGCACGTTCGAGATGACGGATGCGGTCCTGGGAAAGCTGGATCCAAAAGCGAGTGCGCAGGTGCCCGAGTACGTCGCGGCTGGCGGTGACGGCCGGGTTCACTGATTGAGGGGACGTTCATGAGTGTCGAGATCGAAACGCAAGCAAAGCGCGCGGGGGAGGCCGGACACTGCGGCCCTGAGATCCGCTCCGATGTGCATGCGCGGATCGAGCCGCGCGAACGCGGCGGCATCCAAATTGAACTGGAATCCCGCGTCAAGCCCTACTACGGCGATTCCATCCGCCGGCAAACCGAAGAAGTGCTTGAGGCCCTCGGCGTGCGGCATGCGCACGTGGCTGTCCACGATGAAGGAGCGCTACCGTTTGTAATTGCAGCCCGGATTGAAGCCGCCGCCCGCCGTGCCGGACTGGGGGAAGGCACGCGCGTGCTCCCCGACCGGCTTCCGCTTCCTGAGCCTTCTTCGCGCGATCGCATGCGGCGGTCGCGGCTTTATGTTCCGGGCAGCGAACCGAAGTATTTCGTCAACGCTGCACTGCACGGAGCCGACGGCATCATTCTCGATCTCGAAGATTCGGTCCATCCCAGCGAGAAGGATGCAGCCCGATTGCTGGTGCGCAACGCATTGCGCGCCGTAGATTTTCTGCATTGTGAGCGCATGGTGCGCATTAACCAGCTTCCCCTGGGACTTGAGGATTTGGAAGAGATTGTCCCGGAATCTCCCGACCTGATTCTCATTCCCAAGGTCGAGACCCCGAGCCAAGTGACCGAGGCTAGTCAGAAGATCGCGGAGATCAAAGCGAACTACGGCATTACTCGTCCCATCTGGCTGATGCCGATCCTGGAGTCGGCGCTGGGAATTGAAAATGCCTACGAAATCGCGACGGCAAGCCCGGAGATTGCGGCAGTGACGATCGGGTTGGAAGACTACACGGCGGACCTCGGCGTAGTGAAGACGGCAAGCGGCGCCGAGTCGCTGTTCGCGCGGCAACGCCTGGTGAACGCCGCCCACGCCGCCGGCGTGCAGGCCAACGATTCGGTATTTGGCGACGTCGGCGATATGGACGGCTTACACACGTGGGCCCTGAATTCTCGCGCCATGGGTTTTGAAGGCATGGGCTGCGTGCATCCGTTGCAGATTGCCGTGATTCACCAGGCTTTCGCACCCACGCCGGTGGAAATTGAGAAGGCGCAGAGGATCGTCGCCGCGTATCACGAAGCCCAGCAAAAAGGCCTGGGCGTCGTGAGCCTGGGATCGAAGATGATCGATGCGCCAGTCGTACAGCGAGCTCTGAAGCTGATGGCGCGCGCGCAGGCGATGGGGTTGGTGGCGTGATGGACTGAAGGATTTGGGAACTCGCATGGCTATTCTCGAAAAAACCGAACTAGGCCTTAACGCTGCAGGACGCATGGTCCCGGAGATGGCAAACGGTCGCGTACAAGTTCCCTACCTGGGCGTCGGCAAGCACCAGCAACGCGGAAATAAAGCCGCACCGCCTATCCGAACCGCGGCCGACTATCCCGAGAATGGCGACAAGCGCGTAGCAGATCTCGAAACGGCGCTCCGCAAGTGCGGCCTGCGCGACGGCATGGTCATTTCCTCTCATCATCACCTGCGGGATGGCGATCGCGTCGCCCTCATGGCGCTCGAAGCCGCGGCTAGGATCGGCGTCAAAGATCTTTTGTGGTTTCCGAGCGCGTCGTTTCCCTCGCAGCAGGGCGCCATCGAACTGATGGCTTCCGGCGTGATCCACCACATCGAAGGCAGCATGAATGGACCGCTGGGTGACTACTGCACGCAAGGAAAAATGCGGGGCATGGGAGTTCTGCGCTCGCACGGTGGACGCTGGCAGGCGATTCAAGACGGCGAAGTCCACATCGACATCGCCGTCGTCGCCGCGCCCACCGCCGACCCCTTCGGCAACTGCGACGGCTCGCATGGCAAGTCTGCCTGCGGCTCCCTAGGTTTTGCTCTGGCCGATTCCACCTACGCCGATTGCGTCATTGCCGTCACCGACAACCTGGTTCCTTTCCCCTGCATTCCCTGGCAGATTCAAGGCAACAACGTGGACTACGTCGTGGAAGTCGATTCCATCGGCGATCCGGCCAAGATTGTCTCCGGCACAACGCAAATCACGCGCTCGCCGGACCGCTTGCGCATCGCCGAGTTCGTGGCGCTCTTCCTGCGCGACGCTGGCATCATTCGGAACGGCTTTTCTTTTCAGGCAGGCGCCGGAGGAATTGCTCTGGCTTTTGTCAGCTATCTCAAGCAGATGATGAAAGAGGCGGGTGTGAAGGCGCGATTCGTTCGTGGCGGCTCGACCAAGTATCTGGTCGAACTGCTGGAAGAGGGCCTCACGGACTACATCCTCGACGGTCAGACATTCGACCTCAGCGGCGTGCAATCAATCGGCAGCAATTCGCGCCACGTGGCGACTTCTCCGTTTACTTCGTACAACTACCACGGGAAGGGAAACTTCGCTTCTTTGGTGGATGCCGTCGTGCTCGGCGCCACCGAGGTCGATGCAAACTTCAATGCCAACGTAGTTACCCACTCTGACGGACGACTGCTGCACGGCATCGGCGGCTGGCAGAACTGCCTGGCCGCAGGCTGCACCATCCTGGCTGTGCCTTCGTTCCGCGACCGCATTCCGGTCATTGTCGACGAGGTGACCACGCTGTGCGGCCCGGGAGAACTGATCGATGTCGTCGTGACCGAGCGGGGCATCGCCATCAACCCGCGCCGCCAGGATCTGATGGATGCGGTCAAAGGCTCGAAGCTCCCCATCCGCCCGCTGCAAGAAATCAAGACAGAAGTGGAGCGCATCTGCGGAGGCAAGCCGCAGCGGCCGCAGCGCGGGCATCGCCCCGTGGCTATCGTCAAGTGGGTCGACGGCACCGTGCTCGACAGCGTCTGGCAGGTTGTCTAATCGGCGGAAAACATCGCCAACTACGCAACCGCCTTGGCTACTTTTGCCTTCGTGATCCGGACGATCGTGGGTTCTACAAGCCTTACCAGATCGTCCCAATCCATCCGCAATAGATCGCGATGGGTTCCCGCGTTGAAGGTGATCTCATGGTTCGAGGTCAAGCTCTCGTCCGCGTAGACGGCCATGCCGTAGAGGTTTCCGAACGGCGGCATGGCGCCAGGCTCGCAATCGGGGAACTTGTCCTTGAACTCCAGTTCCGTCGCGAGTTCCACTGTATGCGCGCCCGCGGCTTTCTTCAGCAGCGTGAGATCGACATGACGGTACGCTGGAACAACCGCCATCGCCAGCTCTCCATCAAGTCTTACGATCACCGTCTTGGCCAGCTCTTTGCCCGAGATGTGCGTCAGCGCCGCGATGCCCTGCGCCGTGTACGCGAGTGAGTGAGAGAAAATCAGATACCGGATGTTGTGACTGTCTAGAAACGTCCGCAGCTTGGTGAGCGGCATGGCAACCTCCCTCGGTTCAAGACACCAGAACGTTGAGGAACGGGTTTGTCCAACTCTTCCTGGTGGCCTCATGATAGGCCCGACGCGTCTCGATTCTCAGTGATCAGAATCACCTCGGTTTGCTCTGAATTCCCATTTCTGCGGAAACGAACCGCAGAGTGATGCACGTCACAGCAAACTGTGTAACAGACGAGCAGAATTAAAGTGTGGCAGTGTTCTCTAGCAAAATTCGGCCCAACCAGAGCGGCTCGCCTCAGCCGGCTTGCTGATCGCGACAAGCGGTCGAGCGATCCTTCATCTGTACGTCGAAGGAGGTTGTCATGAAATCCAATAAAATTTCCACGCCAGCCGACCGACCCGCCACGCTGCTCCGGCCCCGGGATCCCGAAGCAATGCGCTGGGAGATGCAATCGGTACAACTCGCACTCACCCGCAGAGCCTATGAGTTGTTCGAAAAGCGCGGCCGCGAGCATGGCCACGACCAGGAAGACTGGTTCCAGGCAGAATCGGAACTGTTACGCCCGGTGTCGATCATGAGCTTCGAATCGGACGACCGGCTGAGTCTGCGCGCCAACGTTCTCGGTTTCGGCGAAAAAGAGATCCAGGTCAGCATCGAACCCAAACGGGTTGCGATCCTCGGTAGAAAGGAACTTCCCGCCGACCAGCGCGAGGGAGGAATGGCCGAGTCCACCGATTGGTATCCCGACCAGATTTTGCGGATTATCGACCTTCCCACCGAGATCGATCCGGAGGGAGCAGTCGTCGAACTGCACGCCGGGCTGCTGAAGTTTGAACTCCCTAAAGCCGCAAAGCCGGCTAAAGGAGCCGGGTCCACGGCAGCTTGAAGGAGTGGTGCCGTATCAGGTCTCCCCGAGAGGAGGAGCGCTATGAAAATTCCACAAATGATTATGGGTGGTGCGTTGCTTGTTCTCGTAATTCTTCTGCTTACCCATAGCCCAATGCAGCGAAGGATCGCGTACAGCGCGTCCGACGAAATTGCTGTGCAAGGCGTGGTGCAGGACGTGCAGGATTTTTATTGTCCCATCAGCGGCGATGAAGGAACTCACTTGCTGCTGAAAACGGAGGACGGCATCTTCCAGGTGCACGTCGCCCCCAAACGGTTTCTTCGCGGCAACAACTTGAGCTTCAGCAAAGGCGACCAGATCCAGGTGGTCGGATCAAGGATCATCTATCACGGGCAAGACGCCCTTATCGCCCGCAAGGTGGTTCGGGGCAACCAGACCATGGCGTTCCGGAAGCCAAACGGCAAGCCGGTGTGGGTGGAATAGGCCGCGCATAGCCATCTTCTGGAACTCGCCTGCAGTAGTGTGCGTATCTGGAAGTGTGGATAAGTCCTCCTCATCCATCCGCTCTGGAATATACGTAGCCGCCTACTTCGTCCTCTGGACGGGGATTCTTATCCTGCTGCGGACTTTTGAGGGGTTCGACGCCACTGAAGCGCTCGCCGCACTCGTGATTCTTGGAGTGATCTTTCCCGCTCTCGCCCTGCTGGCCACACGTCGAGTGTCCGTACTGCCTTACCTTGTACGCCAGCCCACAATCGAAACCTTGGCTTTGGTCATATATCTGGCAGTGCTCGCATGGGTGCTCGTATCGGGATTCGGTTACGTTGCACGCATTGGGACCGAGCCGCTGCACTCCGTTGTTCTGCTGGTCCTGAAGCTCATGGTATTTGTTGTCTTTCCCGCAGCAATCACCCAAGCGTTGGGGCAATACAGAATCGCTGATCTCATGCCGGTTTCGCTGCGGTGGGGTGATCTCCGTCCAGCGTTGTGGATGTCGCTCGCTGCTCTCCTCATGCAATCCTTCTTAGGGCGTGGCCTGCACGACATTCGCGAAGCACACCTGCCCGTGTGGGTGCTGGCTGTGACCACTCCCCTCAGCTTTGCCTGGCTGTTGGTGGAAGTTGGAGTTGTCGAGGAATTCTTCTTTCGCGTGTTGCTGCAGGAGCGACTTGCGACCCTGTTGCGGTCGTCGTGGGGTGGGCTGTTTGTAGCCGCTGTGCTCTTCGGCTTGGTACATGCACCTGGTTTCTATTTTCGTCCGGCGACTTCTCAAGAGGCCCTTGGCCCACATCCTTCACTATTCATGGCCGTCGGCTACTCGATCGTGATGACCTCGCTGGCCGGCCTTTTCCTCGGGGTTTTGTGGATACGAACAAAGAATTTTGCTGTGCTGGTTATCGCCCACGCCGCCGGCGACCTTCTGCCCAACCTCGTGCCCTGGGTCAAGGCGCTCCATCTCACCAACCTGTGACCTGAGTCACGGCGCAGACGGCCATTTCAGACCAGAATTCCAAGTTATCTCGTGCTGGGCCTGGGTTCGTGCCAGCTCCCTCGACTGCGAACTCGCCTTGTTGGCCCATATCCCAGGAGGATGCCCATGGAGCCATTCCGTCACCACATATTCGTCTGCACTCAGGAAAAACCCGAAGGAGTTACTTCGTGCCCGAACGGCGGATCGTTTCGAATTTTGCAGGCGCTGGAGCGCGAGCTTGGCTCTCAGGGACTGGACAATGAAGTTCAAGTGACCACCTGCGGATGCCTGGGCTTGTGTGATGACGGCCCGGTCATGATCACTTATCCGGATGGGGTCTGGTATCACAAGGTCAAAGAAGAAGATGTTGCTGAAATCGTGAGCTCGCATTTGCGCGCCGGCAAGGTGGTATCGCGTCTCGCCTGGACCGATTCGCCTGCCATGAAAACGGAAGCCACCGAGCATCGCGACCGCTATCGAGCCATGGTGAAGACAAGAGATGAGGCTGGCATTCTGCCGGACAATCTCAACGATCTGATTCGGAATTTCATGCCCAGCCGGGCAGCGCTCACCGCTCTCGAGCTGGATGTATTCACGGCCGTCGGAACCGGCGCGTCCGCCGACGCAGTGGCGCAGGAGACCCACACCGATCCGCGAGCTACTGAGATGCTGCTGAATGCGCTGACGAGTCTGAAGCTGCTGGAGAAACGAGCCCACACATTCTTCAACACTCCTGCCACTGCCCGCTTCTTCGCCGAGGGCTCGCGCGACAACGCACGCGGCGGCCTGATGCACATCGCCCACCTGTGGCCTCGTTGGTCCACGTTGACGGAGTGCGTGCGCGCCGGAACTTTGGTCGCAGATCGCGGTTGGGATGACGGCTGGGTTCGGGATTTCATCGCCGCCATGGACCGTAATGCCAAAGAACGTTCCGGTGCGGTGGTCAAGGCGGTTGGGACTGACGGCATCAAACGAATTCTGGATCTGGGCGGCGGATCGGCCGCCTATTCCATTGCTTTCGCGCGGGCCATACCCGGACTGAAGTCAGAAATTCTGGATCTGGGCGAGGTAGTCCCTCTCGCTCAAGAAAACATCCGGAAAGCTGGGCTTGCGGACCGTATTACCACTCGTGTCGGCGACATGTTGCGCGATCCCTTAGGACAGAACTATGACCTAATCCTCGCCTCCGCGATCTGTCACATGTTCTCTCCCCAGGAAAACCGCAAACTGTTCCAACGGGCCCACAACGCGCTTGCTCCCAAAGGAAAATTGGTCGTACAGGACTTTATTCTAGAGCCGGACAAGACCGCTCCCCGTGCCGCCGCCTTGTTCTCGCTGAACATGCTGGTGGGCACGCAAGCGGGCAGTAGCTACAGTGAAGCGGAATATGCTGGCTGGTTGCGCGATGCGGCCTTCTCCGAGGTGCGCCGCCTGCGCTTGCCGGGCCCCAGCGGACTCATGATCGCAATCCGCGCATAGATGAACGTGTGCTCTGCGACGCGTGCCCGCCGCTCGCCCTAGTACGGAGCCGGAACTATCGAGTCTTCCGGATAACCCGGCATCCCAAACTCGGGAACATCGAGACCTTCTTCTTCCACTTCCGGCGCAACTCGCATGCTCTTCGCTTTGTTCACGCACCAGAAGACAGCGTAGGTTGCCCCAAACGCCCACGCGGCGTACAACGTTGCTCCCATGAGTTGACACAGGAACTGCCTCGTGTCGCCGTGCAGCAAGCCGGTGACGCCTTGACCGGCATGGCCCAGATACGTCGTCGCACCCACACCGTTCCAGCCTGCGCCGTATGCGCCGTCGGCAAAGATGCCCACGCTCACGGCGCCCAGCCAGCCACAGTAACCATGCACCGAAATCGCGCCGCACGGGTCGTCGATCTTAAGAACGCGGTCGTTGAAAAGAACGCCAAAACAAACCAGGCATCCCGCCAGCAGACCGATGACGGTCGCCGAGGTAGGAGACACAAACGCGCACGGCGCAGTAATCGCGACCAGTCCCGCCAGCATTCCGTTACAGGCCATGGTCACGTCAGGCTTGCCGAACAGGAAATACCACAGCAGCATCGCTGCCGCGGAGCCGGCGACCGCGGCCAGGTTGGTATTCACCGCGACCACTGAGATGCGCAGGTCTGTTGCTCCAAGAGTGGACCCGGGGTTGAATCCCATCCATCCAAAAAGCAGGACGAATGTGCCCGACACCACGTACACGATGTTATGGGCCGGAAAGACGCGGATCTTTCCTCCCGGCCCATATTTCCCCAGACGCGGCCCCAAAATAATGGCGAGAGCCATGGCGCAGAAACCGCCAACGGCGTGAACTACCGTGGATCCAGCGAAGTCGACGTAACCGTGTCCCAGATTCAACGTGGAGCCGACTTGCGACAGCCATCCGCCGCCCCACGTCCAGCAGCCGGAGATCGGATAAAGGATCGCACCAATGAAGAGCTCGCAAAGCAGGAAGGCCCAGAAAGTGATTCGCTCGCACACCGCGCCCACAATAATGTAGCCGGCGGTTTCCATGAACACGACTTCGAACAGGGTCAAGCAATTGCTGCCAGCGTCATAGCCCGGGCCAGTAAGGAAAAAACCCTTCCCGCCGACGAATCCCCATTGTCCGCTTCCGATCAGAAAGTGGTTGAGCGTGGGTGTACCGCCCAGGTTGGTGGGCGCGGCATTGATGGCAACCGCGCCAAACTGGAATGCATATCCGACTGCGTAATACGACAGAAAGGCAAACACATAGGCGGCGAAATTCAGCATCATCAGGTGCGCGGCATTCTTCTTGCGCACCAGTCCGCAGGTGAGCAGGGCAAAACCAGCCTGCATGAACAGCACGAGGTAGCCCGTGTTCAAAGTCCAGGCAAAGTTGGTGGCCACGCGAACGTGGCCCACGCTATCGGCGAGCTTCACCGCGAGCGGCTCTTTCGCCGCCTGGGCCTGATAGTCGTCGAACGCCTTCTTGTTGGCAGCATAATCCGGGGCCGTCTTGTCGGTGGGCTCCGTAACCACAAAAGAATTGCCGGCTGCATCCACGGCAGACGTCTTGTCGCCGGTGGCCACGCCAGACGGATCTGCCTTGGGCCCATCGTCGGCCCAACAGGGCGTTGCCAGCCCAATGAACAATCCCGCGCCTAGAAGGATGACAGCCCCGGCCGACACTGCCGCCGATAATAACGACAGGCGTAGAAAGTGCCTGCCGGCTCGCTTTGTCATGTCTGCTTGCTCCTGTTTCTCAATGGTGGGCAATCTTCTGGCGGCCATGCAGGGCCGGAATTTCACCAGCCCTCGACGCCGCGACCGTACCTACAAAATCCCCGAGGGCAAGGCCTGGCCCGGGAAGGTGAGCTGGCCCCGACGACGCCACTGCGTTCAATGGCAGTCCTCTCCCTAATCCGCAGACGATAAAGGGAGGCGTTCACCGAGTCCAATTCATATTTCTTATAGCGCCCATCAGACACTCCGATAACGCCGGGTTTGTTATGATGCTGCGCAGGGACCGTTGGGGTGTGCAACTGTTCCATGCACCGCCGAAAAGCACCGCAGATGGCGGTCTGAGGAAATGATTTGCCGAGCCAGCAGCAGTTGAAGTGGTCACAACTTCGCGTCGGCCTCACCGTGATTTTCGCCAGCCTGGTGTTGGCCCTGCTTTTGTTTCTAATGTCCGGCACCGGTGGCCTGTTCTCCAAACGAATCACCCTGGTCTCCTACTTCGACAACGCCGAGGGACTGCGGGTGGGCGCGCCCGTGCGGCTCAGCGGCGTGGACATCGGCAACGTTTCCAAAATCCTCATCGTCCGCGACAAAGACAAACAACTCACCCCCGTGCAAGTGGTCATGAAGGTGAGTACCAAGTACAGTTTCAACCTGCGCCGCGATACCCTCACTTCCCTCGAGACTGCTGGAGTGCTGGGCGAGACCTTCATGGATATGGACAGCTCGCAGGCTGTCGGGCCGCCGGCGCAGGATGGCGACAGCCTTCCCACGCGCGTGCATCCCGACTTCAACGAGGTGGTGCGCTCCAGCCAAAGCACGCTCCAGAACATGGATGCGCTGCTCAAGCGGGCCGACCGCATCCTGGCTTTTGCCGAAAGCGGCAAGGGATCCCTCGGCAAGTTGATCTACGATCCCACACTCTATGACCGCTTTTCGCAGACGGTTGCGGAACTCAAAACCGTTGTCGACGAGATCGCCAAGGGACAAGGCAGCCTTGGCCAGTTAATAAACAAGAGTGATGCCTATGACAAGTTCGTAGCAACGCTCGATAAGATGAATGCCGTAGCGGACGACCTGCAACAAGGTAAAGGCACCGCTGGGAAATTCCTCAAAGATCCCTCTCTCTATAACAACGCGAATGACACGGTCGCCAACTTGAAGAAAGTGAGCGAAGGCCTGAGTGCGGGCAAGGGGACGGCGGGAAAATTACTCAATGACGAGGAACTGGCCAAGAAGATCGACACAACCATGACCAAGCTCGCCGCCCTGACCAGCGGGCTTGAGGCGGGACAAGGCACAGCGGGAAAGTTCCTCAAAGACGAATCGCTTTACAACAACGCCAACCAGTTCTTGACGGAGAGCCGGGACCTGCTGAAAGCGTTCCGAGAGAACCCCAAGAAGTATCTCAGCATCAAACTGCACATCTTCTGATTGAGTGATCGGGTGATTGAGTGATCGGGTGATTGTGGGATCGGGTGATTGAAGAAGCTTGAAGCATTTCAATCACAAAATAGCTCAATCGCTCAATAACTCAACCCTCTTCAATGCTCTCCGATTCCGAAGACCGCGCCCAGCAACAGAATCGCCAGCACGCCAAATGAGATGGCTCCGTACTTCCAATCTTTTTCGCGCAGAAAAAGAATACCCGCTACAAAGACGCGCACCACCGGCGTAGCCAGCATCAGCAGCACGCCCGCGCGTTCGATGCCCAGCGGTATGCGGCCGTGAACAAAGAGTCCAACCAGCAATCCCGCCAGCATGATGAAGAAACAGCCGAAGGCGCCCACACGCAACACGAGCGCCACCACGCGATCGAAAGCTGGTTCTCGCAACTGGCTCATGCTGCGCCTCCCGTGAGCAAGTGAACGAAAAGGTGACCGGCGAGATATAACATGATCGCCACCAGCAGGTAGACGACGTATTTGGTATGGATGCGTGGCGCCAGGCGCGCGCCCAGCAGCGAGCCCAGAAATACGCCCACCGCCAGCGGAGCGGCAATCTCCACCAGAATGTCACCGCGCCGGTAGTACACGATGGCGCTGGCCGCGGCAGTGACTCCGATCATGAAATTCGACGTGGCCGTCGCTACCATCAGCGGAACATTCATGAAGATGAACATCACCGGAACTTTGATGGGGCCGCCGCCGATGCCGAGCAGTCCCGAGAGTCCACCTGCGATCAGAGATGCGCCCAGTCCCAGTGGATAACGCTGCGGTTCGTAGGGCGGAATCACGGCTACACCTTCATCGTTGAAAATCGGCTCTTCCTCATTTTTCACTTTTCCGCGTCTCAACAGAATGGTGACAGAACTGTACAGCAGGAAACCGGCAAACAGTCCTTCGAGAGCATTCCGGTTGAAGTAGCCAACCAGATAGGCGGTAACGGCCGCGCCAAAAGAAGTTGCCAACTCCAGCGTCATGCCGAGACGAATATCAGTGGTGTGGCGTTGGAGATGCACGGAAGAACTCGCCGCCGAAGTGGTGATCACGGCCACCAGACTGGTGCCGATGGCATGCCGGATAGGAATTCCAAAATGCAGGGCGAGGATAGGGGAGAGCAGAACGCCACCGCCGATGCCGGTCAACGCTCCCAGCAATCCGGCGAAGAAGCCCAGCAGTACCAGGAGCGCGCTCAGCATGCCGCGTCTACGTCACCACCCGCGCGGCGGATGTGGATTCCGCCTGTTCGTGCGCGTGATAGCTGGAGCGCACCATTGGGCCGGATTCAACGTGGCGGAAGCCGAAGCGCAGCGCTTCATTGCGCAACTCGCGAAATTCCTCTGGCGTGTAGAACCGGGCAATCGGCAAGTGGTCGCGTGAAGGGCGGAGATACTGGCCCACGGTAAGAATGTCAACGCCGCGGCCACCGAGATCGCGGAACACCTCGACCAGTTCGTCCGTGGATTCGCCCAGCCCTACCATCACGCCGCTCTTCGTCACCATGCCGGGAGAGAATTTCTTGGCGTTTTCGAGCAGGTCAAGCGTGCGCTGGTAGCGCGCGCCGGAGCGTACCGCTCGATACAGTCGGGGCACGGTTTCGGTATTGTGATTGAGAACGTCAGGCTGCGCCTCGAGCACGATCTTCAGCGGCCCTTCCAAACCTTGGAAATCTGGGATGAGAACCTCGATGCGGCAATCCGGAGTAAGCTCACGAATCTCACGAATGGTTTCGGCGAAAACTCTGGCACCGCCCACGTTGTCGTCATCGCGATTCACGCTGGTCACGACCGCATGCTTCAAGCCCAGCGTAGCCACAGCCTCAGCCACACGGCGCGGTTCGTCCCAGTCGATCGGCTCTGGACGGCCTTTGGGCACAGCGCAGAATCCACAGCGGCGGGTACAGATGTCGCCCAGCAGCATGAAGGTCGCCGTCTTGTGGTTCCAGCACTCGCCGATGTTCGGACACTGCGCCGATTCGCAAACCGTGTGCAAGCCTAATCCGCGCGCCAGCTTCTTGAGATTGTGAAAGTTGTCGCCGACGGGCGCCTTGGCCCGCAGCCACTCCGGCTTAGGCACACGCAGCGGCGGCCCCACCTCGATCTGAATCAGTTGAGAAGTTCCGGCCATCTTTTCGATTCTACCAGTTCAGCTTGCTTCTTCATCCCACCTCAACCAGTCCGTAGGTATGCTGCCAGCGGGTGCGCAAGGCGACGAGGGCGCGGCTGATTTCCACCTGCGTGACTTCGGAATTCGGTCCAGCTACCACCGCCGCGGCTTCGCGCTTGGCCAGTTCCAGCAACTTTCTGTCGCGAATCAGGTTGGCCACGCGGAAGCTCGGCATCCCGGCCTGCCGCGTGCCGAAGAATTCTCCCGGCCCGCGCAGTTCGAGATCGAGTTCGGCGATCTGGAAGCCGTCGTTGGTGCGCACCATGGCGTCGAGGCGCCGCTCGCCCTCTTCCGTCACTTTGCCGCCAGTCATCAGGATGCAATAGGACTTCGCAGCGCCGCGCCCAATGCGCCCGCGCAGCTGGTGAAGCTGCGCCAGGCCAAAGCGTTCGGCGTGCTCGATCACCATGACGGTTGCGTTCGGCACATCCACGCCCACTTCGATCACCGTGGTCGCCACCAGAATCTGCAGGTCGCCTTTCTGGAACATGCACATGACCTGATCTTTCAACTCTGAGTCCAGCCGCCCGTGCAGTAGCCCAACCTTCAGATCGGCGAAAACTTTCCCGCTCAGCTCGCGGTACATCTTGATCGCCGCCTTCAGTTCGGTCTCCTCGTTCTCGGCGATCACCGGGTAGACCACATACACCTGATGCCCCTTCGCGACCTGCTTGCGCACAAAGTCCCATACTTCAGGTGAGCGCTCGTCGGCAATTCTTCGGGTCACGATCGGCGTGCGTCCCGGTGGAAGTTCGTCGAGGACGCTGAGATCGAGATCGCCATATAGCGTGAGGGCCAGCGTGCGCGGGATAGGCGTGGCCGTCATCACCAGAACGTCAGGCTCGGCCGGATTTTTGTCAACCTGCCCTGAGCCTGCCGAAGGGTCGCTGCCTTCGCCCGATTTCTTCATCAACTTCAGCCGCTGCAAAACCCCGAAGCGGTGCTGCTCGTCGACGATGACCAACCCGGGTTTCGCGAACTCGACTTTTTCCTCCAGCAGAGCATGCGTGCCGATGACCAATTGCGCGTTTCCCTGCGCGATGTGCCTGCGAATTTCGCGCTTGCGGTCAGCCTCCAGTGAGCCGGTAAGCAGGACGATGCGGTATCCCGCATTCTCCAGAATCCTTCGCGCTGAGAAGTAATGCTGTTGCGCCAGAATCTCGGTGGGTGCCATCAACGCTACCTGGCAGCCATTTTCGATGGCGATGATCGCCGCCTGGAAGCCGACGATGGTCTTGCCAGAGCCCACATCGCCCTGCAGCAACCGCCGCATGGGATGGGGTTGTTGCATATCGTCAGCAATCTCCTTCAGCACCCGCTTCTGCGCGGCCGTAGGATGGAACGGCAGAATCTTCTTGATTGCCTGCCGCACCTGGTCGTCCAAGCGAAAGGCTATTCCGGTTTGCGTTTTCTGCTGGCGGCGCTTCAGTTCCAAGCCCAGTTCTGTGAAGAACAATTCTTCAAAAATCAAACGGATGTGCGCGGGCGTGCGGGATGACTGCAAATCTTCGAAACTCTCACCGGCTTCTGGCCAGTGCACCTTCCACAACGCCTCACGCGGCGAAACCAGCGCCAGGCGCTCGCGCACGGCTGCCGGGATGGTTTCGGTGAGCTCGGGAGTCAGATCATCCAGCGCCGTGCGAATGATTCGGCGAAACCAACGCGCGGTCACGCGCCCTTGCCCGGCCGACTCGTAGATGGGCACAATGCGCCCCACTTCCAGCGATGCTGCTGCTTTATCCTCCGCGCCGTCTCCGCCGGCATCTCCCAACATCTCAAACTGCGGCTGGATGATCTGTAGTTCTCCGCTGCGCGAGTCCTGCTCCACCTTGCCATAGAGCGCGATCAACTGGCCGGCCTTGAATTTATCTTGCAGGTAGGTGGCATTGAACCACAGGCACTTCAGGCGGGACCGTCCCTGGCCCACGGTGAGCTGGAAGATAGGCATGCGGCGGGTGCGAAACAGTCCCGAGTTACGTACCTCGCCAATGACGGTTGCCATCTCGCCGGCACGCAATTCCGCAATCCCGCGCGGATTCAGCCGGTCTTCGTAGCGAAAGGGCAGATAATGGAGAAGATCACCCACCGTAGCGATGCTCTTGGTGGCAAGAATCTCCGCCAGCTTGGGGCCAACTCCCTTGACGTACTGCACCGGCGTGGTGAGTTCAAGCATTGTGGAGGTTACCAAGGAATGTTAGCAGGAGAAGCCGTCGCCGAAATCATTGGGGGCCATGGAGGAGCCGCCGGTGTCTAAACCCTCGGTGCTCATAAATCTGATTCAAGCTCTCTGTGCCATCATCCTCGGCAACGTGGCGTACTTCTTTCTTGCGCCGTCCCTTCCGCTGCCGCGACACCGCCCGTTCCAGTTCGATGCCGGCCTACTCGTGGATTTCTGGTTCTGCCTGGTGGCCTATGGGCTGATCCGGACCGCTAGAAGGTGGAAGTAGGGCGGGATACTAGCGACGACCTCAGGGGCTAAAGCCCGCGTCTTTGTTGGGCCTCGACGGCACGGCTGGAAGCCGCGCCCTTTCAAAACGAGCGTATCTCGTCCATGGGGAAGAGCGGCGGGCGAGGACGCCCGCCGGACAGCCGCCGGGACGGCGGCGCTAGACCGACACTTTCTATTTTCTGGTTACTTTCGGAACCTCGGTCAATCACCTCCGCCACGTTACGATATCCCCTGACGTATGAATAAAATCGCGGTCCTGTACGATGCAGGACAGGCGGTGCTCTCCACCTTCGATCTGGACGAGGTGTTGCAGCGCATCCTGGGCATCGCGCACGACTATTTTCATCTGCGCAATGTGGCGATTGGACTGCTCGACCCGCAGTCGCAGCAGTTGTACATCCGCTCGCAGATTGGCTGGGATGAAGGCCAGGACAAGATCCGATTCCCTCTGACCAAGGGAATATCGGGAGCCGCGGCGCTCAAGAAGCAGCCGGTGTATGCGCCCGACGTCAGCAAAGATCCGCGCTACATCTGCTCAGCAAAATCCACGCGCTCCGAACTCGCCATCCCTTTGATGGTGCGGGATGAAGTAGTGGGCGTGCTCGATTGCCAAAGCGACCGCCTCGACCATTTCGACCCGGAGACCATCGATCTGCTGACGCTGTTCTCCACGCAAGCGTCAATGGCTCTGCAGAATGCGCGGCTGTATTCGCTGGAGCAGCAACGGGCGCGGCAACTGCAGGCCATCAACGCCATCGCCCAGCAAACCACGGCCGTCCTCGACCTCGAAGAGTTGCTGAATCGAGTTTGCCAGTTAATAGAGGACGCCTTCCGCGTCTCGCACGTTTCGCTCTTCTTGCGCGAGGACCACGATCTGGTATTGCGCGCGCATCACGGAACGCTGACACCCCGCATTCCCCAGGGCGGCCGCTTCCCGGCCAGCAATGAACCGTGGGCGAGCATCCTGGCCAACGGCCGAACGGTTATGGAAAGCGATCTGCGCAGTGCCACCACACTGAGGTTCTTCGCGGAGTCGGCCTCGCGCATGCGCATTCCCCTGGTCTCATTTGGGCAGACGCTCGGAATTCTCGCCCTCGACAGCTCCCAGCCCGATGCCTTCCGCGATGGCGATCTGCAATCGCTCGAATCAGTCGCCGACATTTGCGCCACCGCCATCCAGAACGCCCACTATGTCGAGCGCGTAAAGCAGCTTGCCTACCTCGACGGTCTGACCGGCATTTTCAACCGGCGTTTTTTCGAATTGCGCATCATGGAAGAGATTGAACGTGCCCGCCGCTACGGCACAGGTATGGCCGTCATCATGGCGGACATCGACCAGTTCAAGCGCTTGAATGATGAATTCGGGCACGTGCTGGGCGATGAGGTGCTGCGCCAAGTCTCGTCCCTGTTCCACCAGCAGTTGCGGAAGATCGATGTGGTGTGCCGCTACGGCGGCGAGGAGTTCGGGATTCTGCTGACTCAAACCACGGCGACGCACGCCATGAACATCGCGGAGAAATTACGGAAGATGGTGGAGACTTGGCAGTTTCCGGGCGTGCCCCGGACGGTCACCATCAGCGCGGGCACCGCGGCCTTCCCCGAACACGGCACAACTCGCGACGAACTGGTAAGGGCGGCAGATGCTGGTCTGTACGCCGCCAAGCAGGCAGGACGCAACAAAGTCTGCCTGGGAACTTTGGCCCGCGGCCAGACTGCCGGTTCTTAAAGATCGCATCATCAGCCGGGCGTCGAGTCGCCCTTCGGCGATCCAGCACCGCCTTCCAAACGGACGGCTCGCTTCAAGTCCTGCATGGTAATTTTCAAAACTGAGTCTGTTGCGCGAAGAATGCATGCCACGCGCCACCCTCCCAGACATAATAATCGGCGTATCGTATCGTTCGCGGCGTGCCGTCGGCGTTAGTTGATCTCGATGTCCCATATCCCACCGCTACTTTGCCGTGCATCAGAACAGTACTCTTCGGCAGCTCCGGAATTGCGAGGTTCTTTCCCTTGTTCTTCACGGCAAACTGCAGTTCGTCTGCGAGGACCTTCACTTCGCCGGTGCGTAGGATTTCCGTGAAGTCGGGGGTCAGCAGGCAGCGCTCGAGATCGGTATCACCTCGCAGGTAAGCAACAGACCATGCATTCTCGAGCCGTTGGACAGTTGTAACGTCTCTACGTTCGTGCATCAACTGTGGCATGTTGCAGTTATCTTTCTCTTGCGCCTGCAGTGACGAAGCAAGAATGAGCAGCGACAACGCCACCTTTGGAGCGGAATTCCTTATCGCGGGCATCTTAATATTCCCTTTGAAAGATCTAATCTAGATGTCCGTCTGGCCTCCCCGCATCTGCAGGCGAAACTGCTCCATCTCCTGCTGTAGCTTCTCGCGCTCTTTCTGCAGTTCTTCCCGAACCTTCGGCCCGAATTCCTCGCTGAGCTTCCGGGCTTGCTCTTTTATCTGTTTCTGCTGCGCGCAGAGAGCCTTGCGCATTTCCTCTGACGCCTTGCGGCTTTCTTCCTTTGCCACATCCATTGCCAGGTCGATCTGGGGGCGAAGCTTGGCAATCTCGTCCTGCACTTCACTGATGTCCACCTGAGTTTCGGCGTCGATCTCAGGCTCTTCCAGGCTCTCCTCAAGCATCTCGCCCGATTCCTTGCGTTCGGGCAAGGTGAGGGTGATCGTTTGCTCCTTCTTGTCGCGAATCACTCCCACGCTCACCGATCCGCCCTTGCGGGAGTGCAAGGCATGGGTGAAGTCGCTGGTATCATGCACGGGCTGGTCGGCAACGCGAGTAATCACGTCTCCGGCGCGCAGGCCGGCCTTTTCCGCGCGGCTGCCCTTCTCCACCGATCGCACCAGCACTCCATTCCCGTTCTTGACGCCAAAAAAATCGCCCAGTTGCGGCGTCAGATTCTCCACCATCACGCCGCTCCTCATCGACGAGTGCACGTAAACCACGCCGATGTTCGGAACCTCGAACTCCGGCATTTCGGGCATCGCCGGCATTTCGAAGTGAAAGTCGTTGTCTTTATTTTTTGCGATATGAGGAAATTCCGAACGCCGATCGCCCAGTTGCACCTTGATGGTCATCGGCTGCCCATCGCGGCTCAGTCCCAGCGTGATCACGCGTCCCGCCGGAGTCTCGTGGATCATCCGCTGCAATTGCGTTTTGCTTTCAATGGCCGTCCCGTTCACGGTCAGGATGACGTCGTGCTCCTTGATTCCCGCTTTGCCGGCGGGAGCATCCTGGTCGACCATGGTCACCTCGACGCCCTGCTCCTCTTTCAGCTTCAGAGCGCCGAGCCGGTCGCCGGTGATATCCGCGATGTCCACGCCCAGATAGGAACTCGTGCCCGAATCTTCGCTGGGAATGCCGAAGGGCTGCGGGGATTCGATCGTCCACTTTTGTTCCGCTTGCGACAGGTTGAGTAGCAAGGGCAACAAGGCGATCGTCGTCAAAATGTGTTTGCGCATGGCCAACCTCCTGAATCTTGAAATCTTGTCATCTGCCCGCCGAAGAGCCTGTCCCGAGCGTGCCGAGAGAATCTGGGCGCTCCGCGCGCATCCTTAGAGCCTGCCCTGAAAGAGCGCCAGCGACCGAAGGGCGCGCTTGGCCCGCTTCCCCACTAATTCGCCCGCCTGAAGCAAATATTCCCAGTCGCCGTCCGCACCTTCAGCACCGGGCCGCCTCCATTCAACTTGCCTTCCGCGCTGAGCGTCCTCGGGCTCCACTGGTCGCCTTCGCTGGCGATGTGAATGTCGGGAAAGTCGGAAGTGATATGGTGCCCGTTGCCCATGTCCACGCTGGCGCGCACCGACATGGCAACGTCAGCTGCGATGTAGACCGTAATGTCGCCCGCCGACGTCTCCAGCATCGAATCGACGCGCTCCGCGCCGGTGTTGATGAACTTCACGGTAATCCCACCCGCGCCGGTCTCGACCCGCGCCGAAGGAACGCCATAGAGTTCGATGGTTCCTGCCCCGGAACTCGCGCCCACTCGCCCTCTTGCGGAAGTCAAGTGAATGCTGCCACCGCCGGTATCGATGTCCGCCGGGCCGCCGATGTCCCCCAGGCTAATGCTGCCTCCACCGGTCGATGCCTTCACCCTTCCCAGGCACTTCCTAATCTCCATGTTGCCGCCGCCCGTCTGCACCACCACAGCCTGCTCACCGGAAAGGACGAGCACATTGCCTCCGCCGGTCTCAGCTTGGATCTTCCCTTTCACCGACCGGATCGAGATGTTGCCGCCGCCCGTTTCTAGTTTCAGATCTCCACCTACCGTGCCGATGTCGATCGAATCGCCGCCGGTTTCCACGTCCACCGAACCGCCGACATCATCCACCCGGACCTTCCCGCCGCCGGTCTCTACTTCCACACGCCCGGCAACGCTGGTCGCTTCCACTCCACCGCCACCGGTCTCGATCCTGAGCAACTCGGCGTCGCGAGGAATATCAATCACAAACTCGCCGTAGAACTTGCGCGGCCGCCGGCCTTGCCACTCTGCCACGATCCACGCTGTATCGCCTTTCACGTAAGAGTTGACTTTGAAGGACGCGAACTCGCGGCGTGCATCTTGCTCGGACGAATAGCAACGGGAATGAGCGACATAATGAATGCCTTGCTGCTGCCCGCCATGCACCACCACCGAACCCATATCCAACTTGATTCTCACGTTCTTTGCCCCGGCCAGCGTGCCTGACAGTGCCTGCACCCAGGCGCCGCTCTCGCGGGTCATTTGGTTTTCCTGCGCCAATGCCAGGGGCGCAAGCACGGCCAGCACACCCAGCAGGCCGACGAATTGTGGCGAATGCTTCAAAATGAACACCTCTGTTTCTCTGTCATTCCGAGCAAGCGCTTTTCGCGCCGCGAGGAATCTGGGCGAGCCGCGCGATTCCACGGAGCCTGCCCTGAGAGAGCGCAAGCGACCGAAGGGCGCGTTTGGCTCGCTCCCTATCAATCAATCTCGGGCAACTGCGCCAGCATGGTGCGGGCTTGCGACTTGATGTACTGGCTTTGATCCTTCGCCGCCAGCGTCATCAACACTCCGCGCACGCTGCCATCCGCCTTTACTGGCTCAATCAGGCGCAGCGCTTCGGTCCGCACGCCTGGATTCGCATCGTTCACCAAAGCTTCCAGCACTACATCACGGACGCGCACATCATCCTTCACAAAGCTGCCAAGACCATCGAGAGCTTTCAGCCGCACTCCCGGATTCGTGTCGTAGCGCAGAGCGTAGATCAGCGCATCGCGGACCTGGGAGACGTCGGGCTTCTGGGTCAGCAGATCGACCGAATCCATGCGCACGCCGGAATTGTAGTTATTCCGCGCGGCAAACAGCAGCAGTTGCTGAATGCGCTGGTCATTCAGCGATCCCTGCGTCTCCAGCGTGGAAACCGTGTTGTACTTGATGTCAATCTGATTTGTCCCCGGCTGCTGCGTAATGGACTGGATGCCGGTGATAGAAGCTTCGGCAGGAGTGGCAGGCATGCCAGTAACCGGGCCGCTCTGCGGATGAGCGAATACCCTGTACGAAGTTCCCAATCCACCGGCGAACCCGAGAATCAAAATCGCCGACGCCAGGGCGGGCGAGAAGCGCACCTGCCGCAGCCAGTTCGTGGGATCGAATGCCAGACGATGCCAGAAGCCGCCTTGCTCGGCCGTCTCCAGCGCTTCCTGCAGCCGCATGCGCGAGGCCGTCAGCAAGTTCGGCGACGGCTCGGCCGCCCGTTCTTGCGACAGCAAAGCGTGGAACTCCTGCTCCGCCTTCAGTTCGGCGGCGCAGTCGGCGCAGCGCGCCACGTGCTGCTCCAGTTCGTGACGGGCGTCATCGGCCAGCTCACCATAAACATGCAGCGTGATATTTTGTCGTACCCATTCGCACTTCATAGTCGCACCCTCGTCACCACCACGATCCATGTGGGGACAGCCGCCCTCGGCTGTCCGACGGGCTTCAGCCCGGCTCTTGCCTACCTCATGTCCGCCAACTGCCCGCGCAACTTCTGCGTGGCTCGGAAGAGCGTGTTCTTCGCGGTCTCTTCCGTGGTATGCAAAATCTCGCCCACGGTCCGCAGCTTCAATCCGTGGTAATGCTTCAGCTCAAACACCATGCGCTCCCGCGGCGTTAATTTTTCCAGCGCTCCGGCAATCCGCGCTCCCAACTGCCGCCGCATCAAATCGCGCTCCGGATTCGCTCCCGCCCGCCCATCCGCCACCTGCTCGAGCAGGTCGTACTCCCCGCCGTTGCCGTCCTTCACCACCGGCGCATCTTCCTTGCGCACCGTTTTCTTGCGCAAGTGATCCAGACAAAGGTTGGTCACAATGCGGTAAATCCAGGTATAGAACGAGCACTCGAAGCGAAAGCTTCCGATGTTCTTGTAGGCCTTGAGGAAGGCGTCCTGATAGACGTCCTGGGCGTCGTGCTCGGTCCCGGTGAGATGCCGAGCCAGCCGCAAAACCGCCTGATCGTAATGACGCACGAGTTCCTCGAAGGCGGCACGGTTCCCGCGTTGCGCCTCGCGGATGAGGATCGTATCGTCGATGCGGCGTTCTTGCCCAGCCATGCGGCCCCGCGCGGGGTCCTGCTTCTCACTAGCTCCGGTACCGCTGACTCTCTCCGCCCTGTACTTTATCGAGCGGGCCCGTTCACCAACCGCAAGTGTCACTGCCAAAACATCGGCCGGCATGTTCGTGTCGTTTCCTATGCGGCCCGGTGTCAATGCCGTACCCGGGCTTGCATTGGAATAGACGGTCAGTCAGTGGAACCGTGAGCAGAAATTATAGGCTGTCGGAGGAATTCTATGGGGCCTAGGTGATTCTTTTGGAATGGGTTAGCGGGATACAGAACAGGCGGACGTCGTACGGAAGCCTGGTTGACGAGGAGATTGTCCTAGCAGCGGGCGCGATTTGATGGTAACTTAGCGGACTGTAGTTACTCCGAGGTAGGTCCCCCTGCCGGTTCGCCTGTTTTGAACGCCGCGCCCGTCTCCATCGCCGGGACGGAGGCGAGGAGGCTTCTTGGTTCATATCCGCCGGGCATTTTGCACAGCTCTCTTACTTCTGGGCAGCGCTACGCTATTTTGCCCCCTGGCTGAGGCGCAATTAGAAACACGCATCACCACCCCCTTTCTCGCGGTGTCGGATCCTGCATCGTTCGCAGTGGCTGACTTCAACCATGACGGCAAGCTGGATATCGCGGTAGTTGGCGAGGAGCTTCAGATTTTTCTGGGCAATGGCGACGGGACTTTTCAATCGCCGATTAGCTATACCGTGGGAACCAGTCCCGGTTCGGTTGCGGTCGCGGATTTCAATGGAGACGGCAAGCTCGACTTGGCAGTTGCCAACTACATTAGCTCAACCGTGACCATCCTGTTCGGCAACGGGGACGGCACTTTTCAGCCGCAGACAACATTCAATACTGCGGTTGGACCGGTCTTCATTGCTGCCGGAGACTTCAACGGCGACCGCAAGCCAGACTTGGTCGTCCAACAACAGGATTACATTAGTGTGTTCCTGAACAACGGCGACGGCACATTTCGAGGACCAATCGACACCAAACTGAACGAGGGGCCGGATGCGCTGGGAGTAGGCGACTTCGATCAGAACGGTACTTTGGACCTTGCTGTCGCGACGAATACGCTGACTTCCGCGCGCGTCACGATCCTGCTGGGGAATGGCGACGGCACATTTACAGCGGGAGCGACCTATCCCGGCCCCACAAATTGCGTATCTATCGCCATCGGGGATTTTCGGGGCGACGGTCGCCTCGATTTGGCGGTGACAGACTACCTCGGGTCGTCCGTGAGCGTGTTCCTGGGCAACGGGGACGGCACCTTTCAGCCGGTAAGCTATTACACATCCTACTTCGTCAACTGGGCGACGACGGGAGACTTTAACGGCGACGGCAAACCTGACCTCATCGTATCCAACATGGATGGCAATGGTTTTTCCTCGGGAAGTGTGGGCATACTTCTGGGCAACGGCGACGGCACTTTCCTGAACCAGATGGTGTTCCCTGCCGACAATCTCTCCAACTTTGTGGGTGTCGGAGATTTCAACGGAGATCACAAACTCGATGTCATCGACATGGACCGCTTCGACGGCTACCTGCTGACGATGCTCAATACGGGTACCGCCGTTTTTTCCCCGACTTCGCCGGTGACCTTCCCCACGCAGCTCATCGGCACCACCAGCGCTCCGTTGACTGCGACCCTGACAAACTCCGGGACGGCTGCGCTGACCGTTGCCTCCGTGACCTGCAGTGGGCAGCCATTCAAGATGACGAAAAACACATGCAAGGGAAGCCTGGCACCGGGAGCGCAGTGCAGCGTTACGGCGAATTTCACGGCGCAGGTCGAAGGGCCGGTCAGCGGGACGTTGACATTCAGGGATAGTGCGTCCTCGAAGCCTCAGGTTGTCGAGTTGGTCGGGACTGGCACTGTGGTAAAACTTTCTCCTCTTCAGCTGAAGTTTCCTCCGCAGAAAGTGGGGACCAAGAGCGCACCGCAATTTATCCGACTCACTAACACGGGGAGCACAGTGCTGAACATCACCCACTTCATATTCATTAACGGAAATAATTTCCCCGATTTTTCCGAAAAGGATGATTGCGGATCGCAGGTCGCGCCAGGGGCAAGCTGTTCAATCAGGATCACGTTCTCTCCCCACAAGACGGGCGTGCGGACTGCCTTTGTGCAGATTGACGACGACGGCGGTGGTAGCCCCCAGGAACCGCCGCTAACAGGTACGGGAGACTAAGGGGAAAAGGCGGCCCGTATACCGGGCCGCCCGCGCGGAGAACCTTCAGTGGGCATGGTGGATGCACTTTGCTACCATGTCCTTTGTAATTAGCGTGAAGGCGGGCGTAACCACGCCCTGAGAGTCGACGGCAGTTGCGTCTTGTCCCATGACGGCCTCCGAACCGTCGCAGTTCGTCACCGGGTTGACTATCGAGCCGCTCATGAAGTTCACTCGGCTGTCCGAATAGAAGAGCCAGCCTTGAGAGGTTGAATTATTCATTGGCCCATAGCCCTGGTAGACATTGGCGCAGAGCCAGGCATGCATGGATGTGCTCGGGAAGCTTAGTTGCTGCGAGGTGACGGAGGAGGTAAGGATGCTCATGTTATTCCACACCGAGTTCCACTGCCCCGTATTGGTCATGCTGCTGTTGGCGCAAGCGGAGATGTTGCTCCATGCGCGCACATAGTTCTGGTCGCCGGTGATATATTCTGGGGATTGGCTCCAAGACTGGTTGGCCGGATTGCAGGTGGGGGATCCCTGGCAGACGTGGACCAGTGCAAGCTCCTGCGGAATCTCGCACCCGGTGTCCACTTCGCTCAGCACAGGACCAGACAGCAATTCCACATTGTCCAGGTAACCGGTTGGTCCCCAGCCTGCCCCGTACCATGCCAGGGCGTACGCGATGGCCGCTGAACCAGCGCTGAACCCGTGGGCGCACATTCCGCCGCCCGCCTGGAAAAGAACAGGGTTCGTATAAACAAACTGGAGGAATCCGGCGGGGCGGCAGGCCGCATACTGGATGTTTCCGAAACTACCCTGAGGAATAGGATCCTGGGTCATCTCCCAGTCGGAGTCCCATTTGATCTGTACGATCTCGAGGTTCTGGGAAAGATAGTATTGAAGAGCAAGAACCTCCTTGCCCTCGTTTGTTGCCGGCGCTGTACCGTTCCCACCGCTGAAGGCCACTACCGTGCCATTGTTGGCACCCGAGGGAACTGCATAGCCATAAGTGAACCCCATGGGAGCGACGTTCAGGCTCTGATCGCAGATCATCAGGGCGGAGCGGCAGGTAGTTCCGGGCACCCAGCCGCCAGTCGAGGGGCAGGGCACAGGGACGCCCTGATTCTCGACATTGCCGTATGGCAACGGCAGGGTCTGGGCGTTTGCTTATGCAGTGAAGGCGGAGGCAGCCAGAAGGAGCATTGTTAATGCGCACAGAGCATGGGCTATCAAGAGAATTGTTAGTTGGGGTCTGCAAGAGAGGATTCGGCCCGAGACAATAGTCGATGACATGGTGAGTCTCCTCGGCGAACGATTCAGAAACAGGTTCCGAAACGTTACCGTGGAGTTTGACCTAGTCCAAGTGACTGAATATGTACCTTGGGATTGGAAATATAGCGCGACCCCGAACGGAGTGAATAACGTGATCAGCCGCTCGGGCATCAGCGGCCACGGCGATCATCAATCCGCCACCACTTCCTTCTCGATCACCACTTTCAAATGCGCGGTCACGTCCTTGTGCAGCTTCACCGGCACGGTGAACTCGCCCAGGGTCTTCAGCGGGCTCTCACCCGGACACCGCCTTTTAGGGCTTCTCCTGCTGCCTGGCCCTCCGCGCCCGGGCGGCGCGGACGTTGGCCTGAGCTGTCTTCAGTAGTTCCTTGGTGCCTTCTGTGATCTCCTTCACCAAGCCGTCCATTTTCTTCGCCCATCGAGCTTGAGCAGCTTTGCGGGCTGACTCTTTTCGTTGTTGCGCAGTGAGTTTCTTCGCGCGGGCGTGGCCACCTTTGCGGGCAAATTGGGTTGCGTAGCTCTCAGCCATGTTCCCATCTTGGCACAAGATGATCATGCGTGCAAGCACGAATTTGCTTGACATGCGTGCTGGCACGCACTAAGATTCTTCCCATGGCGGCCGGAGGGCGATTGAATATCGACGAAAGGCTCATGGCGCTGACGCAAACCGTGGAACTGCTGGCATCCTTTCACAAAGACAACGAGAAGCGAATGGAGCGTTTCCAAAGCCAGATGGAGCAATTCGCCGAAGAGATGAGAGGACTCGGCAAACATAATGCCCGGCTGGAAGGTTTCGTCACAGAAATTGCCGAGGGCACGGCGCGGCTCTTACATGCAGTCGAAGCCCACGAGCATCGCATCAGTGATTTGGAAGGGAACCAAACTCAGCAGTAACCCAACGGGCCGCGCCCCTTACTGCAACGTCGCTTCAAGAGGCAAGTAGAGCAAGCGCAGCCCTGTAAACGCTTTCTTACTCCGCCACCGCTTCCTTCTCAATCACAATCTTCAGATGCGCGGTCACGTCCTTGTGCAGCTTCACCGGCACGGTGAACTCGCCCAGGGTCTTCAGCGGCTCGTGGAGCTGAATCTGTTTCCGGTCGAGATTGATTCCCTTTTTCACGACGCCCTCGGCAATGTCGCCCGACGTGACCGAGCCGAACAACTGATCGTGCTCGCCCGCCCGCTTCTGGAACGAGACCGATAACCCGTCAAACTGCTTGGCTAGTTCTTCGGCCTGCGACTTCTCCTTGGCCGAGCGGCGCACCGAGGCCGCCTTCATCTGCACGATGACGGCCTTGTTGCCGGCAGTGGCTTCAATGGCCAGCTTGCGCGGCAAAAGAAAGTTGCGCCCATATCCTTCGGCAACCTTCACCACGTCGCCGCGCGATCCCAGCTTGGTTACATCTTCTTTGAGAATGACTTCCATGATAGCTCCTAGCTTCTAGCTGCTAGCTTCTAGCCAAGCCCCTACTCCAGTGCGACAAAGCTTAGGAGCTAGAAGCTAGAAGCTACTTTTCTACGATGCCCGCCCGGCGAACGGCAACAATGCGATGTTGCGCGCCTGCTTGATGGCCGCCGCAAGACGGTGCTGGTGCGGCGAGCACACGCCGGTCAAACGCCGGGGCACGATCTTGCCGCTTTCGGCCACGAACTGCCCGAGCAGCCGGTAATCCTTATAGTTGATGTCCGCAATCTTCTCGGTGCAGAACTTGCACACCTTCTTGCGCCGGAAAAACTTGCGTCCACCTTCCCGCGGCGGACCGCCGGGCCCGGAGCGGCCGCCTCCGCCGAAGCGCGGACGGTCTCCTCCGGAACGCGGCCCATCCGATCTGTGTCCTTCGCCGGATGGCCGCTCACTTACTGGTGCTTTGGTCTCTTCAGTCATAACGCTCCTTAATCAGTGGCCAGTGATCAGTGACCAGTGGCCAGTCAAACCGATTTCGCTTTTAAGAACTGGCCACTGATCACTGACCACTGGCCACTCTCTTACGCCGTTGCTGGAGTTTCCGCTGCTGGCGCCGCGGGCGCTTCCTCGGCCACGGCCGCGGGCTGCGCGCTCACCTTCTTTTTCGCGTCGCGCAGTTTCTTGATCTTGTCCAGGCGCTTCTGCTCCTCATCGATGCGTACGGTGAGGAACTTGATCACCGGCTCAGTGACGCGCAGGCGGCGCTCCACTTCATGGATCACCGCGCCTGTGCCTTCGATGGTCATCAGAATATAGAGGCCCTCGCGGAACTTGCGCACCACATAAGCCAGACGGCGCTTGCCCATGCGGTCCACACTCTTCACCGAGCCAGCAGCCGAAGTCACGGCCGACTCCAGGGTCGAGATCAGTTTGTCCAGATCTTCGTCCGCCATATCCGGCCGGACAATAAACATCAGTTCATAAGTACGATTCATTGCTATCTCCAAATCTTAAGCAGGGGTCAGGGATCAGGGGTTAGTGGTCAGAAAAACATCGTAGAGCGCTGATTTCTGGCCCCTGAACCCTAGTCCCTATCCTCTTTCCTATTGAATCTATTCATCGCCGCCGCCGCGCCTTCGGTCAAAATCACTTTCACCGCTTCTCCGGCGGTGTCGAGCATTCCATCCACCACCGCCAGTTCCGCCTTGCGAAACGGCGCCAGCAGATAGCGCTCGCCGTCTTCCACGTTGCGCTCGGGGGCCACGCCGATCCGAATACGCAAAAAATCCTGCGTTCCGAGCGCCCCGATGATCGACTCAATCCCGTTATGCCCTGCCGAACTGCGCCGCGTGTGAATCCGCAACGTGCCCAGCGGAAAATCCAGCTCGTCCTGAATCACAATCAGGTCCGCTTCTGGTTTCGCCTCGTACTCCGCCACCAGTTCCCGCACCGACAGCCCGCTCAGATTCATGTAGGTTTCAGGCTTGGCCAGCAGCACCGGCTCGTCCCCAACCTGTATTCGCCCAGTCAGCGCCCGGCACTGCCGGTTCCTGATTTCAACCCGATGCTCGCTGGCGATGCGATCCACCGCCAGAAAGCCCAGGTTATGCGGCGTGAACTGATACTCGATGCCAGGATTGCCAAGACCGACGATCAGTTTCACGCCACCATCCCAAACCACGCAGGGACAGCCAAAGCCCATGTGGGGACAGCCGCCTCGGCTGTCCCGCCGAGCGAAGCGAGGCGCGTCCCGGCCACGGAGTTATTTCTTCTCCTTCTTCTCGGCCTTCTTCTCTGCCTTTTCGGGCTTCTCGGCCGCAGCCTCCGCGCCCTCTTCCTCGGTTTCCGCCTTGCCCTTCTTGATGACCTCGGGCTCGGCCGGAGCCGCTCCCGCTTCCGCCGCCACCGCCTCCGGCGTGACCACAACTTCTTCCTTCACGCTGGTCACGTGGGCTACGGGCTGGTTCGCATCCGAGAGGAACTTCAGCTTCTCACTGTGCGGCAAATCCGATACGCGGAGCACCTTGCCGAACGTGAGGTGGCTGATGTCGACATCGATGTGGCTCGGGATATCCCCGGGCAGGCACTCGATTTCCACTTCGCGCAGCATCTGCTCCAGAATTCCACCTTCCGTCTTCACGCCCTCCGCCACGCCTTGCAGCACGATGGGCACGCTGACCCGCAGCGCCTTGTCCATGGCGATGCGCTTCAGGTCGATGTGCAGGAGATGGCCCTTGATCGGCTCATATTGCCAGTCCACGATCATGGCCTTGGTGCGCTCGCCGCCGTTCAGCGCGAGATCGAAAATGGTGTTGTGGCCGCTGTCGGAGCGCAAAATGCGCAGCACATGCCGTGGATCCACGCTCACCGCCAACGCTTCCTGGCTCGCGCCATACACCACAGCCGGGATTTTGCCTTCACGCCGCACCCGCCGTGCCTGGTTCTTGGTCCCAGCCTCCCGCGGTTGCGCCTCCAGAATGTTTTGTTCCAATGTAGTTGCCATAATTTCGATTCCTTCTGCAAATATTGTCACCCTGAGGCGACGGCTTTATCGTCGCCGAAGGATCTGGGCGAGCGGCGCGATGTGTCGCGTTCTTTGCGACACAACAAACGCGCCTTTCGCTCGCTTCCTTGTTTCTAACCGCCCCCGCTAGATAAATAACTTACTCACTGAAGTCTCTTCGTGATTGGCCTGGATCGCCCGGCCAATCAATCCTGCAATCGAAAGCACTCGAATTTTCGGCTCCTGCTTGGCCTCTTCGGTCAGCGGAATAGTGTTGGTGACCACCACTTCCCGGATCACCGATTTTGCAATGTTCTGCACCGCCGGCCCCGACAGCACCGCATGTGAAGAACAGGCATACACCTCGGTCGCCCCGTTCTCCATCAATGCCATCGCCGTCTTCACCAGCGTGCCCGCCGTATCGATCAAGTCGTCAATGATCAAGCACGTCCGGCCTTTCACGTCGCCGATCACATGCATCACTTCGGCGACGTTCACTTCCACGCGCCGTTTGTCGACGATGGCCAGCGCCGCGTCCACCTTCTTGGCGAAAAACCGCGCCCGCTCCACACCACCTGCGTCCGGCGAAACTACGGTAAGATTCGGCAGGTTCAGCTTTCTAAAATGATCCACCAGCACCGGCGAAGCGAACAGGTGATCGACGGGGATATTGAAAAATCCCTGCAACTGCGGAGTATGCAAGTCCACGATCAGCGCCCGGTGAGCGCCAGCGGTGGTCAGCAAGTCCGCCACCAGCTTCGAGGAAATCGGGCTGCGCGGCTTGTCTTTGCGGTCCTGCCGCGCGTAACCAAAATACGGCATCACCGCCGTGATGCGCCGCGCCGACGCGCGCTTCAGCGCGTCGATCATCAGCAGCAGTTCCATCAGGTGCTCGTCCACGCTCGTGCTTTTCGCGCCATCCTTGTGAGCGGCACGGCACGTAGGCTGCATCACGAACACATCGCAGCCCCGCACATTCTCCTGGATCTGCACATACGCCTCGCCGTCGGCGAAGCGGATCACCTGCGCCTGGCCGCGCTGCATCCCGAGAAACGCGCAGACCTCGTCGGCCAGCGGCTCATTCGCTGTCCCGCTGAAGATCTTGAACTTCTCGTCCACCCGTGCGCGCTGCTTGCGATCTGGCTTCTCCTCGGGCATGGGTGGGGCCTGTTTCTCGACCTTTTCCGTCTTCTCCGCCGGCGTGACTAGAGTGGCCATAGTTAGCTCTTGAGCTGCGAAGCTTCGGGCTATGAGCTTTGAGCAATCTCATCCGACTTGCTCGCGGCTCGTGAATCGTAGCTCGAAGCTGCTTTTCTGGCTGGGCCGCTAGGATTCGAACCTAGACAAAGTGCTCCAAAGGCACTTGACCTACCATTAGTCGACGGCCCAGTACCGTTTCAAGTTTCCGGTTTCCAGTTTCAGGTGCATGAAAACTGAAAGCCGGTATGGGGTGAAATAGTGATGCCCCTATTAAACAACCAGAAACTAGAAACTGGAAACAAGAAACTTTTTCCAATACTGCTTGCGCCTCAACGTCACCGTCGCCTGCGCCGCCCAACCTTGCTTCCGCAACATTGCCGCCGCCGTGCGCGCCGCCTCTTTCGAAGCAAACAGCCCGTACAACGTCGATCCGGAGCCGGACAGGGACGCATACCTCGCGCCCGCATGCTCCAGCGCACACTTACCTTCACTCAGCTCGGGATACTCAGGAAAGACGACCTGCTCAAAGTCGTTCTTGATCCCGGCCCGGACAAGCGCGAGAAGCGGATTCTCGGCCCGGCCCCTTCTAGAAGGAGCACCGGAGTACATCTCGCTCAGCCATGCCGAAAGCCCACGGCCAAGCTCATTCATTCTATCGGATGCCCCCAGCATCGTCAATTTTGACGGTTCGGCTTGCGTGGGGCCGGGTCTTTGACCCGGCCAAGCCGGGCGAAGCCCGGCTGCTTCCATCCCCCGATCCCATCTCGCGAACGCGTCCGGCGTCGAAACCCCCACCTCCGGAGTCACCACAACGCAAGCCGTCGCAGGCAACTCCTCCAGCGGATACACCTGCTCCCCGCGCCCCACGCCCAGCACCGTCCCCCCCAACAGAAATAGCGGCAGGTCCGACCCCACTTCCGCCGCAATCCGCAGCCGCTCCTGTGCAGGCAAACTTTTCTTCACCGCCCGCTCCAGCGCCAGCAGCGCAGCCACCGCATTCGCCGAAGCTCCACCCAGCCCACCCTGCACCGGCAACCGCTTCTCAATCTCGATGACAACCCGCCCCTTCGCTTGCATCGCCTGCATAGCTTTTTCGACAATGCGGTAGCAGGTATTCGACGAGTCTTTTGGCACTCTCGGGTCGCCGCACTGAATCTCGATCCCACTCCCTCGCCCCACACTCACCCGAATCACGTCGTGCAGCCCGATCGTCTGATACACCGTCAGCAATTCATGAAAACCATCCTCCCGGCGCGCGCCAATGCGCAGACCAAGATTGATTTTCGCGAAGGCTCGAACGGATATGGGCATGGCGGCATTTAATCACACCAGAAATGCCTTGCGATACAATCAAGAGCATTTCGAAGAAGGAGGGCGCAGCATGCGCCACTTCGACCCTTGGGGCCTTCTGCCCCTAGCGCGGGATATCGTCCTGCTCTTAGCCGGGGGCGCGACTGGCGTCTTAGCATGGATGAGAGCGCGCGGGGCGCAGTCGTGGCCCTCCGCGCAGGGAACGGTTGCGAGCGTCAGGTCGCGAAGCGTCGGCGGAGTGTACAAGCCCTGGATCGGCGAATTCTCCTACACCTACACCGTCAATGGCGAATATTTCTCCGGCATCCATCAAATCAGGGTTCTTACCCAGAAACGCGCAGAGGCTCTTACGTTGGGCTGGAAAGGCCGCATGGTAGTAGTGCGGTATTCACCCTCAAAACACGAAGCCTCCGTCTTGCTCAAATCAGACCAGCCCGGAGGTCAACTTGGAAACTAGAAAACCCGTGTTCTGGGACTGGCGCAAACCTCTGATTCCGTGGTGATTCGCTCGACTCTGGGCAAATGTGCATCTACCCCACCAGTCCCACCACCTTGGTAATCTCGACCCGCGCCGAAAATTAGAGCACCCTAATTGTGATTTCAATCACACGAACCGGTGACGGTCCTCCTCGGTTGGAACCAAGAACGACCGCAAAAACGAGCGCTCCCCGCCCCTAAGCGGGACCCTGTAAGCGCTATCCCGCAAGTTGGGTGCAAGCCGTTGCCTGCGGAAAAACAAACGGATCGACCTAATTTCAGCCCGCGTTGTTCAGCGACCTTCGCAAGCCGCGAGCAACGGGCGGTGGGCTTTGAGGGGTTATTGATATGCGGACCGTAATAAGTCGCTGTTCTTTGCTGTTTTCCCTGGTTGCGATTTCAGCTCTCGCTGCCGCCCAGGGCGACTATAAAGTCATTGCCGTCAACGACGGTGGAACCATTTCCGGAACGGTCAAATGGTCGGGCCCAACGCCTCGCCAGCTGGATTTTCCCATCACTAAAGACCCGCAAATCTGCGCCCCGGATGGCAGCAAAACCACCAGCCTCGAACGGTTAATCGTTGGACCCGAGGGCGGCGTGGCCAACACCATCGTCTACCTCAAGAACATCTCCGCCGGAAAAGCGATGGATTTGCCTGAGCAGAAGCGCCATCTCGACCAGAAGCATTGTCACTATATCCCGCACATTCTTCTCGTGCCCCAGAATGCAGAGTTGCAGATGAAAAGCTCCGACGCCACCCTGCACACCATCCACATGGACGGGGCCGCCAGCTACAACCTGCCGTTCCCTTTCCCCAATCAGATCAACAGCCGCAACATGTCGACGCCCGGCCTGGTCAACCTTCGCTGCAATGGCGGCCACGTCTGGATGAACGCCGAGATGATGGTAGTTCCTCACCCGTATTACGCCGTCACCGATGAGAGTGGCCGCTTCGAATTCACCAGCGTGCCGCCGGGCACATATCAAATCGTCGCCTGGCATGAGGGCTGGGGACTAGCGGGCAAGGAACAGGCCTACGACGTCCTAACCGAACGCACGGTCCAGCGCCCAGTCTTCACCGAACCAAAAATGTGGGAGAAATCGGTAACGGTGAACCCCAACCAGCCCAGCACAGTGAATTTTATGATCGGGAACAAGTAAGGGATTTGAGCCGGGGATTTCTTGCTGGAAATTGGAAACCTGAAACTGGAAACTGCGGGCGCTACCCCCGCCGTTTATACAGCACCGCAAACTCAAATCCCGCGTTCGCCGGAAACAACTCCGCCACCTTCCTCAGCCGCTCAGCCAGCGCCGAGGGCGCCAGCAGCGGATAATCCCGCTCCCGCAGATCGTAGTAATCAACATCCAGATACAGCGATAGCAGGTAAATCGAGATCGTGTCGGAAAACGTGGCCTCGAAGTATTCGTTCTTGAAGCGCTCCGCGTCCGGACCGCCGGCCGTCGCCAGCTTCCGCGCTTCCCAGGCGTCGAGCGAAGTTTCGCCGCGGGTGCCGGCCTCCACTTGCTTCCACGCCAGCTCGCTGAATTCGTGCGAAACTCCAGCGGTCTCCACCAGTGCGTGGCCCACATTGATGTAGAACTCAAAAGCCACGGAAAACTTGTCGTCGGTCAGCCGCGTCGAGATAAACACGCACTGCGAATCGCCCAGATTCAGGTTGCGATGGCACACCGCATTGTCGCTAAGCGCCACATCATAGCGGTCCGCGATCAGGATCTCTTCCCCCTGGCTCACCGTCAGCGGGACAAAGTAATAAGCCTTGCGCTTCAGCGCCGAGGCAATCTTGGTGGGCACCGCGGCAATCATGCGCTCCAAATCGAAGGAGTTGATGGAGACCTCGCCGGCCACGGCATAGCACACCCCGTTCGCCGCCTGCGAAACCGGCGTCATGCGGACCACATCCGCGGGGCTCCGCGTAATTGCTGGCGCTGCCTGCGACATATTGAACTGTTATACACCAGCGTGCGCATGCCTTGCCGTCGCCCGATCCCAGGATTCTCCCCTCCCGCTTTGCCTCGAGTCTATCCTTTGCACCAGTCCGGCCTCTTCCAGGTAGCCCAGAAATAATCAACGCCCGACCACCGCAGTGGATCGTCGGGCGTTGAGCGGCGACTAGAACAGCGGCTTCAGGGCTCCGAAGACATGGCTCACGCCCGTTGTATTGGTGCCGTGGCAAGTGAAGCAGTTTGATCCCCCATTGGCGAGAGTGTTATCGATGCCCTGTTGATATGTTTCCATGGTGGTGTTGGACAATGCGCTTGTGCCCACCGGACAACCAGTATTCGCTCCGCAACTCGGAAGCCCGTCGCCAAGCCCCGTAGGAGCGCCTCCGCCGACAGTCCAGGTTGCCCCTGTCATGACGTAGTTGTTGCGCACGTCAGCGCTAAAGGCCGACACGTTGATAATGCTGTTGTTGATGGCAATGATCTCTGTGTTCGAGGCAGCAGTGGACGCGTCTAGCGGATTGGGACGAACGTCGGTCGCAGCTCCGAAAGCCTTCCATCGTATGGTGTCGCTGGGGGAAATGGTCGGGTTCCCCGTAATGTTAGGCGGCGAATTGAACGACATATGCGGGTTGTTGAAGGAGGTAGCGGTGGTGGAGGAAAACACCCACGGCGCGCTGGAGCCCCCGATCACTGGCAGGTTTGCCACGTTCTGCTGCACCGTCGCGGTCGCCCCGCTCGAGTTGATGTACGAATAGGTGGCAGCGGGCGTGTTGTTGACGTGCTCGAAGGTAGACCAGATCATCTCCGGATGCCCCGCCACGCTTCCCACCACGTGCATCCCAACCAGCGCTAACTGCACCGTCTGCTGCCCAGTAGCAGTCATCGTGGTCGTGCCAGAGGGCGGAGGCGGAGCTGGGTTATAGGTAGGTATGGTTGCGGTCATGGTGATGTAGCTGCTTAAGTTCGGAAGTCCCGCAGCCACTACCCAGGCCGACTTTACCTCGATAGCCAGTGCGTTGGGATCCGGAAACGTCTCCCCATGCGCCGAAGCAAAGGACGTGATGTTACTCAAGTCGCCTGCCGTGGTCGGAAACTGGGTTGCACTGATCACATGGTCCTTCACCCCGGTGGCGAAGTAGGCATAGACGTCGTTCACAATGGTGGCGTAGTAAACCAGCGATCCGCCCGCCGACGTCTGCGCCTCCAGCACACCGCTGCCGATTGGGTTGCTGCCGACAGCTTCGCCTTGCTCAACGTCGACGACAGCCAGCGACGGATCGATAAATATCGGAAACCCGTTGATGATGAATTTTTCCGCCGTGATCATCGTGGGTGCCTGGGCCCCAGCGATCTCGGCTCGATCTTCCGGCATGATTAGGCCCTTGGAGGGTTGCGCCTGAATCACCTTGTTGTTCGTGTCCAGCAGAATGGCCTTTCCTTTTTCCACTCTCACATTGGCGATCTGGACCGTCTCGCCTGTGACGCTGCGGACCAGCGGTTTCGCGCCTGCAGGTGCAGCCTTGAATTGGAATGGTCGTCCGGACCGATCGAACAATAGCTGAAGACCTTGCGGGCCGGCCTGCGCGGCGCGCAAACCAAAAGGCCGGATGAAGCCCGCCGAATGCCGCAGGAAGGTGCGGCTGCCGTCAGATGCGGGAGGTGACACGTCAAAGAAACTTGGCGAATCCATTATCAGTCCTCCGCCGCCGCCGTAGGTCGGCGGAGCCGGCGAAGTCAGCCAGAGAAAGTCCTGCTTGGCCCACTGGTAGAAGCTGCAGTTGGGCGTATTCGCGAAGTTGACGCTATTGGCCGGGTTCACCACTCCGTTCACCGCGACCACTCCCGTGGTTGCCGGCGGCACCGGGGCGAACCAAGTCGCGAACGTCGTGGGCGAGACCACGCAAACGCCGGATGCAGGCATGCAACTGCTGCTGGCACAGGCGTCGGTCGGCAGCAAGGTGAGCGGATTTAACGGCGGTGGTGTAGTTGGCCCTGGGCACCCTCCAAATCCCATCATCAGGACTAGGGCAGCGCTTAGCACTACCACCTGTGCGGTTTTGATTGGGGTTGTCATTTGTTTTTCCCTCCTGGCAGATCTGGCGGCTTTGAGGGGATAGTGATACGGAGGGCAAAATCGTTACATACTATCGCGGAGAGTAATGCTGGGCCGCTCTAGCCACAGGTCCGAAGGCAAGAAATGGCGACGATCATCCACGGGGACTGGTGTAGCCTAAAAGCATGCCGCCGACCCCGCGCCCGCCTCGCTGGTATGCCATCCCGGTGCGCGTCCTGCTGGTGACGTTCATCGGCACTCTGATCTCGTTCGCCCTCGGCCTGCTGCTCGGCATCATCGGGACCGTAGCCGTCTCGGTTCGGCACGGCGTCCATCCCAATATGACGGTCGCCTATCGCCTCGTGGCCCTGCCCGTAGCCGTAGTCGCCGGAAGCATCATCTTTGTCCTCGCGCTCACCATGGAAATCCGCCACTACCGCCAGTCGAAAACTCTGGCCGCAATCGAGAGGATGAGTTAACTCAGATTATGTGGGGACAGCCGCCCTTCGACTTCGCTCAGGGCAGGCTCTCGGCTGTCCCGCCGAGCGCAGCAAGGCGTTCGCGTCCCAGGCGCTACAATCGAATCATGCCGCCGCGCATCGCCATCCCCATGCCCCATTCCAGCGACCCTGAATATGCCGAGCGAGCGATTCCCCAATACGAGCGCGCCGTCGAGCAAGCCGGAGGCGAGCCGGTCCGCATTCCTCTCGACGAGCCGCCAGACAAAATCCTGAAAATCATCGAGAGTTGCGACGGCGTCCTCCTGCCCGGCAGCAACGCCGACATCGATCCCGCGAAGTTCAACGCAGCCCGCTCGCCGCAAACCGCGCCCGCCGACCCGCGCCGCGACGCCGTCGACGACCTGCTGCTGCGCGAAGCCTACCACCTGCGCAAGCCCGTCCTCGGCATCTGCTACGGCCTGCAAAGCCTCAACGTCTACCGCGCCGGATCGCTCATCCAGCACATCCCGGATTTCCTACCAGAAGACTTGCGCACGCGGGTAAATCACGAAGCTGGAAAGAAGGTCGCGGTAGCGCACGCCGTCGCGATTGAGAGAGATTCGAAGCTGGCGGAGATTTTATGTGGGAACAGCCGCCCCCGGCTGTCCAGCCGAGCGGAGCTCCGCGGGGCTTCAGCCCCTCAGGACAATAAACTCATGGTCCCGGTGAACTCTTCCCACCACCAATCGGCCGATACAATTGGCGACAACCTGCGCATCTCCGCCCACTGCCCTGACGACGGTATCATCGAAGCCTTGGAAGGAACGTCCCCGGATCACTTCGTGCTGGCGGTGCAATGGCATCCCGAGCGCTCCGTAGACGAAGACGAACCCTCCCGCGCCATCTTCCGCGCCCTGATCCAAGCCGCAGCAACGCGGGCCAAATAGCTCAGTCTCGTTTGGCCCTTTTTCCCTTCTTGCGCGCCTTCGGACCACGCAGCCGCTCCAGCAACACCACCACATGCGCCACCGCGGCGTTCTCCAGATTCAAGCCCTCCGGAGTCTTCGCCTTCAACCCCACGCAACCCGCCTGCACTCCCAAGAGTTGTGCCACCCGCACACGAATCGCGGCCGCATGCGGTCCAATTTTCGGCGCGGCCAAAATCAAGCTGGCGTCGAGATTGGCCACGCCATATCCCGCGTCGTGCACACGCTGCAGCGCCTCGCGCAGAAAGACGACCGAGTCCGCACCCCTCCACCGCGGATCGGACGGCGGAAATAGCGCTCCGATATCGGGCGCAGCCACCGCCCCAAGCAGCGCATCGGTGATGGCATGCAGCAGCACGTCGCCATCGGAGTGCCCCCCCAAGCCCTTGTCATGCGCCAGCATGATCCCGCCAATCCTCAGCGGAATCCCCGGTTTAAATTCGTGGGAATCGAAGCCGTAGCCGATTCTCATGCGGAAACCTTGGCCACGGATTCACACGGATTTTCACGGATCTTCTTTCTGTCGTTATCAAATAAGAGGCGACGGAACTGGGGGCGCAGCCCGAAGTTAAACAGCAGTCCGATCTCGACATCGGTCGCGCGCAAATAGTGCAGCAGCTGTGCTTCGTGCGCCGATTCGAGGGTGCGAGCAGCTTTCAGCTCGAGCAGAACCAAACCCTCAACAATCAAATCGGCATAATACTGGCCAACTTTCCTGCCGTGGAACCAAACTGGCACCGGAACTTCCCGGGCAACACTCAGTCCCGACTCTTCGAGGGACACAACCAGCGCCTCCGCATAGGTCGATTCCAGAAATCCGTGCCCGAGCTCGTTGTAAACATCGTAGAAGACCTTGATAATTTTCTCGGTCAGCGCAGAGTGCTTCAGGCCAGGACGTGGAATACTCATCACCAGCAAGTCTACGCGGTGGCCTTGGTCCTGATCCGTGAAAATCCGTGAAAACCCGTGGCTCATTTCCCTAAGTAGAACTCCGCCAGTTCCATGTCCGCCGGGGCGGTGATCTTGATGTTCCTTGGCGACCCCATGACCACCGCCACGTCGTGCCCTGAGCGCTCCACCAGCGAAGATTCGTCGGTGCCGAGGAACCCATCTGCCGACGCCTCATCGAACGCCTTCTTGATCACGCTGTAGCGAAAGCCTTGCGGCGTTTGCGCCATCACAATACCGGCGCGCGGAATCGTCGCCTTGATCAGCGCCCCCTCTGCCGTTCGCTCGACTTGCTTGACCGTGTCGACGGCGGGCAGGCCGGCAATCGCCGCGCCATATTTCTCTGCCGCCTCGATCACTTCCTGAATGATCTCTTCGCTCACAAAAGGCCGCACCGCATCATGCACGAGCACGATATCATCCGCCGCCGCCGCCACCGCATTCAGCGCGCTCTCGACCGACTGTTGCCGGTGCTCCCCGCCCACGACCAGTTCCACTTTCTTCCTGAGAACGTCTTTAGCATCGCTCTCGAGCCGGGCGCGAAAACCCGCAATCTCGCTCTCCCGCAGCGCGATCCAAATCTCGCTCACGGCATCGACAGCAGCAAACTTGCGCAGCGTATGCATCAGTATCGGCGTGCCGCCCAGCTCAGTGAATTGTTTCGACGGCGGCGTCCTCTTTTGCTTGCCCTTGACGCCGACGGGCATCGGAGCCATGCGGGTTCCAAGCCCCGCAGCCGGAATAATTACGATAACCTTCATAGCGGGCTGTAAGTATACGAGTGCAGAGGTAGGAGTTCAAATGCAAGCGGAACTGGGCAGTGGGTCAGTTTGGTTGAAACTGACCCACTACCCGGAACTGATCAGAGATTTGGGCGCATGAGAAATCCCCAGGATTCCTCCGCGGCCTCTGCGTCCTCTGCGATGAAGGTCTTTGAACTACCTTGGCGTCCTAAGGCTGGGGCTTGGTTTCCACCAGCGTGTTCGGGACCACTGCAGCCGGCCCCGCCGCGCCCGGCATCGCAGGCGCCGCAGGCGGGCTCGTCCGCGCATAGGCACGTTCATCCCACTTGCCGAAGATCATCTTTCCCGCCGTAGTCTGCAACACCGAAGTGACCGAGACGTCGATCGTCTTGCCGATCATTTTCCGGGCATTGTCCACGACCACCATCGTGCCGTCGTCCAGATAAGCGACGCCCTGGTTGTATTCCTTGCCTTCCTTCAGGATGAACACCTTCATGATCTCGCCCGGCAGCACGATCGGCTTGAGCGAGTTCGCCAGCTCGTTGATGTTCAGCACCTCGACCCCTTGCAGTTGCGCCACCTTATTCAGGTTGAAGTCGTTGGTGATGATCTTGCCCTCGTAGAGTTTGGCCAGCTCGATCAGCTTCAGATCCACTTCGCGGACGGCGGGAAAATCATCTTCTACAATCTGGATCTGCAGGGTAGCCATCTTCTGCAGGCGCTGCAAGACGTCGAGCCCGCGGCGTCCGCGGTTGCGCTTCAGCGAGTCGGCGGAATCGGCCACCAGTTGCAGTTCACGCAGCACGAACTGCGGCGTGACGATGATGCCGTCCAGGAACCCGGTTTCGGCGATGTCAGCGATGCGCCCGTCGATGATGACGCTGGTGTCGAGGATCTTGTAGCTCTTCTTGCCCTGCTTCTCCCCGCCAAAGATCCCGCCTAAGGCCGCCAGGTTCAGCAGGTCGCCCTTGCTCGCGCCCACGATCAAGCCCACGTAGGCCATGAGCAACATCACGAGTATTTGCAGAAAGCTCTGGGTGTTGCCGGAAGGCACACTGCTGCGAATCACCAGGGCAAACATGTAGGCGCCGCAGATGCCGAGAAGGCTCCCGATGGCCGCGCCGATCAGCCGCTTCAGGCTCACCGTCCGCAGCTTCCATTCGAACAGGACGATCGCCGCCCCAACCAGGGCGCCGATCCCGGCATCCACAGGTTGAGACCGTCCGAAGGGAGCAATCACGTAACAGGTGACTGAAACTACGATGACAAAAAGAAGACGTACAAAAATCAAGTCCACAAGTAAGACCTCCCCGGATGCAGCTCCGCTGCATATCTGGCGCAATGCATCCGTGCCTTTTTCTCGCCGCCCCGGGCGGGAATCGGCAAATCACATGCGGGGCGCGCATGAATTAGGGGAATGAATGGACGCCCCGTTCCGGCCCGTGGAGGCGTGGCCGGGAGGACCTCAATATACCTACGCCAGAAGTATATACCGGACAGCAATTAGTCAGCGAAGAAACTAGGGTAACTCCAATCTCTGCATAGCCCTTGCCGCCTTCAGCCAGCCGTCCTGCTAAACTTACTCGCATGAAAGCCCTCGTTATCACCAGCCTGTCCGGCCCCGACGCCCTCTCCATCCAAGACACCGCCGAACCCACTCTGAAGCCCGGACAAACATTGGTCCGCGTTGCCGCCGGAGGCCTCAACTTCGCCGACGTTATGACCACCCAGGGCGGCTATCCTGGAACCCCGGCTCCGCCCCTGATCGCTGGGCGCGAGTTCTGTGGCTTTGAAGAAAATGGTGGAGGCCGCGTGATGGGCTATGCGCAGTGGGGAGCTTTCGCCGAAAAGGCTGCTGCTTATTCGAACATGCTGTGGGGCGTTCCCGAACACTGGACGGACGAACAAGCCGCCGCCTTCCCCGTCAACTACTTCACCGCGTATCTCGCCTACTGGCAGTCAGGCATGACGCAGCCGCCGGCGGCTGGTCGGACTCACCGCGTGCTCATCCACGCCGTCGCCGGAGGCGTGGGCACCGCCGCAGTGCAAATCGGCCACATTCTCGGCGTCGAAATGTACGGAACGTCATCTTCCGAAGAAAAGCTCGCCCGCGTGAAAGAACTCGGCCTGCAGCACGGCATCAACTACAAGCAGCACGATTACGAAGAAGTGGTGAAAAGCCTCACCCGTGGCGAGGGCGTGGACGCCGTCTTCGAAATGCTGGGCGGCGAGCACACCGCCAAAAGCCTGCGCTGCCTCCGCGACTTCGGACGCGTCATCCAATACGGCACCGCCACTGGCAAACCGCCGCAACTTGACGTGCGCGCGCTCTACGCGAAATCCGCCAGCCTGCAGGGCCTGTGGCTCACCTACCTCTCCCAAAAGCGCGAGATCATGGAGCCCGCCTGGCACCAGCTCTCGGGATGGATCGCACAACGCAAGTTGACTCCGGTGATCGGCCAGGTATTCCCCTTCGACCACGCCGTGGAAGCCTACAAGCTGATGCAGGAAGGCAAGAACTACGGCAAGGTCGTGCTGAGGATCGGATAGCTCGTGTGGAGCGGGCACTCCTGCCCGCTGCTTTTGATCTTGATTCTGATTTTGGGCCGAGAGGCTAGCTTTAGCTGCGGACTGCCGTTACGTCCGTTTCTCGAAAACCCACTGTTCGCTCACCAGAAAATTCACCAGCGAGCAAGCCGCAATGGCGATGCCGTTCGCAGCGAGGTAGTTCATGTGGCCGAGGCCGACCATGAGCTTCATCAGCGCCAGATTGCCCAGGATCGAAACTCCTCCGTTGCTAAAATTGAAACGCAGCAGCCGGGGTAGCGAGCAACGCCACGAGGGCCGCACGCGGTCGGCCCAGGTATAGCGCTCGTGCCAGAGGAAGTTGTGCACGACCGCTGCTTCCACGGCGATCGCCGTGGCCAGCAAATAGTTGAGATGGAATCCGCTCTTCAGCCCGAGCAACACGGCCAACTGCACTCCAATCCCCAGTGCGCCAACGGCGTTGAACTTCAACCAACGTAGCGCAGTTCGGCGCCAGCCCTCAGAGGCGAAAGCCTGCGGTGGGGTGGCAGTTCTGACGGCACGACTGAAAGTCGTGCCCTTCGCGATCGTGGCTTCCCCGGGCGTTCTTGCGCACGCTGGGAAATCGTATCCTTCCCAACTCGTGCGCCCCCGCGCGGATTTCAGATCTGCGACACTCACCTGGCAATCCTCTCCTCGCGATAAAGGCGTACCGTGTTCTGTCCGGTGAAGAAAATCACCATCAGCGCCATGCCCGCCAGACCAATCGCTCCGCCCACATCGAACAAACTGTAATTCCCGCCGAGAAGATGTACCCGAGGCTTCCACAACAGCGCCACGTTGCCCACTGCCAGGAGGATGCGTAACTCCGTCGGTCCAAAGCGCCAGAAGGACAGGCGGAACTCGCCGAGCGCGTGCGTCGCCAGATAGGACTGAATTGAGAGCATGAGGAACGCGATCAGCAGGCCGATGGCGATCCCGGGATGCACATACCCCGACAAGGCCAGTCCCCCCATCAGCGCCAGTGCGCCGAAGCTGTCGACCATGTGGTCCACATAAAAGCCGTACCGCGGACGCAACTGTTGCCGCACCCGCGCCAGCGTTCCGTCCAGCGAGTCTCCCAGCCAGTTCAGCGCCAGGCAGGCAATCACGCCCAGCAGCGCATACCGGTTCCACGCCGCCAGCGCATAACACGCGCCTGCCCCAATCTGCGCCACCAACCCCAACCCTGTCAGATGGTCGGGGCCAATCCACTGCGGCGTACGCGCCGCCAGCCACAGCAGCGCCCGCTTCTCGTGGGCCGCCACCCAGCTTTCCTGCACGCGCCGCATCTCCGGAAACGGACGCACCCGCCTCATCTCCAGCAGCACCCGCGGGTTCACCTGCTCACAAAATTCAGTCATGGTTTGAGAACCGGGGCTTGCCAGAAAGCGACTCGCCATACTTGCCTCCTCGGCGGTCAGGTCTTGGGTCTTTGGTCCTGGGTGTCAGGACCTAAGACCTAAGACCTATGACCCATGACCTGGCACCTGCACCCGAGCCCACTTTGCCCCGGAACGCGCCAGGCGGCAATGCACGGGGCCTCAAACCGGGCTCAACTCCGCATCAACTCGCAAGTCTTTTCCCGGCAGTTGGTTACGGCAGGACATCTTCTGCGAAAAACGCCTTCTCGCGACCGGCAGTGTCAATAAAGGAACCACCCAGCCTGATTCCACCGATAAACTCCATCGCAGATCGAAGCCTCTGGTACGCTTTGAAAGAAATTCACCCCAGCGGAATCCCGCCGCCCATGACCAAACTTCTGCGTTTCTTCCGTCCCTCGCACCAGCACACGGCTTTCTCGGCCACGCTGCTGCTGATGGGGACGGTTATGCTGTCGCGGGTCATCGGCTACATCCGCGAGGCCTACATCGCCTACGCTTTCGGCGCGGGCGTTCAGACCGACGCCTACGTCGCCGCCTTCACCCTGCCCGACTGGCTCAACTACATTGTGGCCGGCGGCGCGGCGTCGATTACCTTCATCTCGATCTACACCCGCTTCCTCGCGGAAAAGCGCGACGCCGACGCACAGAAGACTTTCTCCATCGTCATCACCGTCATGACCGCCGTGATGATCGTCGGCACCATCGTCACCGAAATCTTCACCCCGCAATTCGTGCGCTGGATGTTCCACGGCTTCTCGCCCGCGCAAGTGGACCTGACCGTCCATCTCACCCGCATCCTCCTGCCCGCGCAGATCTTCTTCTACGTGGGAGGAGTGGTCTCCGCCGTCCTGCTCTCGCATCGCCTGTTTCTTTTTCCCGCCTTCGGTCCGTTGCTCTACAACGTCTTCATAATTTTTGGCGGAGTCATTGCCGGACGCCGTCTCGGCATCGCCTCTCTGGCCTACGGCGCGCTGGTGGGAAGCGTGGTGGGTCCGTTTCTGGCCAGCGTGATCGGCGCGGCCAAGATCGGCACGGGATATCGTCCGTCATTCGACGTCACCAATCCCGCGTTCCGCGAGTGGGTGCGGCTCTCGATCCCGCTCATGCTCGGCGTCTCGCTGGTCACCGCCGACGACTGGATCCTGCGCCACTACGCCTCCAGCGGCATTGGCGACATCGCCCGCCTCAACTACGCCAAGCGCCTGTTCGCCGTGCCCATCGCCGTTCTAGGGCAAGCCACGGGACAAGCCTCTCTCCCGTTTTTCGCGCGCCTGTTCAACGAGAAGCGCCTGCAGGAATTCGCCACCACGGTCAACGATTCCGTCTACCGCGTCGCCGCCGCCTCGTTTCTCGCCACCGGATGGATGATGGCCGCCGCCTTCCCCCTCATCGATCTGGTCTACCGCCGCGGACGCTTCCTCGTCTCCGACACGCAAACCACCGCCATCTATTTTTTCTGGTTCTCGCTCTCGCTGGCCCTCTGGTCGGCCCAGGGACTCTACGCTCGCGCCTTCTACGCCGCCGGCGACACGCTCACTCCCATGGCCGCAGTCACCGTGATCACCACCGCTTCGCTGCCCATCTATTCGCTGCTCTTCCACACCTACGGCGTAGTCGGCCTGGCCTGGGCCTCCGACATCGGCATCGGAGCCAATCTGCTGGCGCTGGCCTGGCTGCTGCACTACCGCAAAATGGTTTCGCTGCGGACGCTGCGTTGGGATGAGCTAGGAAAATCCGCGCTGACGGCGGTGATAGCCGGCGGCATCAGCCTCGAAGTCGCCAGAAGCGTGACGCCGTTCGTCTCCGGCCACGGCAGCCGCTTTGCTGATGTGCTGCAGCTGGGATTGATTTCCGTAACTTGGGCCGCGGCCACCGCAGTGGGCTTATGGCTGCTGAAGTCACAATTGCCCAACGACCTACGCCGCCGCAAAACTGCCTATCCTGCCGTCGCTGAGGGCGAAAGTAAAGAGATCATGGGCGCGGGCACGCAGCCGTGAGGACTAAGGTCGGATTGGTGCGTTCTGTTCGTGATTCGTAACAGGATTGCGATTCTTGTGCGCCTCTGCCCGCCGCGGGCTAACATCGCCGACCAAGCTTTACCAATCCCTCCTCTAGGAAGTGACCCGTGAAACGAGTTCCGTTCGCTCTCGCTGTTACATTGCTCGCCCTGTCCACAATCGCCATCCACACCCACGCGCAAACCGCACCGCTGCCCTATGGCATGGTACAAAATCAGGGCACTTTTGATCCCGCCAACTGCACCGGCGGAGCTTGGGTTCCTGGATTGACCTGCGCTCACGCAACCATGCACTGCGATGCCAGCCTGAACGTCGCTGACCTGGGGTTCACGTTTGGATATGAGACGCCCGCAAGCGGCGTCAACAACGGCACGGTTGTTGCTTTCGCTGGCGGAAATGGTACATCGCCTGCCACATCCATAGGCAACGAGGTGCAGGCTCTTCAGGCATACCTCAACGGCAACCTTGAAATTGTGCAAGTCAAGTGGGATTCAGCCTGGGAGGCGACTCAAGACCCGATTCCTCCGGATTGGTTCGGGAACATCCAGTACGCGGCTTGCCGTCCCGCTGGCCTGCTGCATTTTGTTTTCACCAGCCCAGCCCTTTTCCACCAGGGGCAAGGCATCCCGCGCGGCGGTATGTGCGCTCATGGGTTCAGCGCGGGGTCAGCGGCCATCGCGTACTCTCTGTCCTGGTACGGCGCAGGCTGGGGGTCAACTGGCTACTTGGATAACGTGGAATTGTTGTCCGGCCCAGTACTTAGTGAGGTGGACACCGGCTGCGAGATTCCCCAGCAGCTTGCACTTGTCAACGTCTGCTCCGGACCCCCCGGCTGTAGAATGCAATCGACCGTCCAGCCCTGGAACCAATCCCCAGAATATGTCGACGGCGACGAGAACATGGTGCGGGCCTGGAGCAACATCCAGGCCTGCGCCGGCAGTCCCCAGAGCAACACGGGGCCGTGGAACTCAGTGTGGAACAACATGAGCATCCTCAGTTCTTCCATCACGCCGCAGCAATTGACCTACTCCAACACATCAATGAAGGCATGGCTTTGCGGCAGCGTCTACAACAACGGGGAACTAATGAACAACTCTAGCTCCCAGGGCTGGTTTTTCTACCAGCAGGCGAACTGGGATCTGACCACTTCCGTGGTGAATGCCGTGACAAAATGCCAAGGCCCAGAAGGTGTTTTTGGATCGAATGCAACGGCCTATGATGGCGTTGCAGGCAATGTGGGGGTGCTCATAACGACCGACATGATCGGCAATTGCCACTCGCACCACGGTAACTGAACCAGCGGGCGGCCTGGCCATGCTGGGCCGCCTTCCACCGCGCACTAGTCCCCGGTTCCGCTCAACGTTGGCTCCTGCGGGCTACCGCCGCCATCATCCTCAATCTGTACGAAGGCGCTGCGTATACCTTTTTTGTGCGGGGAAAACGTTATAGTGATGGCGCAGCTTGCAGCCGGACCAATCCGTGAGCCGCAATTGTCGCTTTCCGAAAAATCATTGTAGTTATTTCCGTTGATGAAGATGAAGTGGGTGAGGTTTAGCACCACGTTGCCCGTATTGGTGAGTTGAATGGTCTTCGGGGCACTCGTCGTGCCCACCTTTTGCGGCGGAAACTTCAGCCTTGGCGGTGAAAGTTCGACCACGGTACCAGTCCCGACCAACTCGACGACTTGAGGTTTGGAAGAGGCGCTATCCCTGAACGTGACCGTTCCGCTGACGGATCCTTCCACCTGCGGTGCAAAGTTCGCCGTGACCGTGCACTCCGTGCCGGGCGCTAGGCTACCCTTGCAAGTGGTCTTCGTCATCTTGAATGGCACCCCGCTACCCGTGACCGACGAAATAGTCATCGGCGTCGTCCCCGAATTCGTGAGCGTTGCGCTCAGCGGTGCGCTGGTCGTGCCGATCAGCTGCGTGGGGAAAGTCACCGGGGTGGTGGGAGAAAAGACTGCCCTTCCGGTATTTAGCATCGTCAACAGATAGCCATCCCACCGATCCATGTCGATCACGTCCACTTTGTGATCGCCGTTGAAGTCTCCTACCGCGACAAAGTTCGAGAACTTGCTGGCCGGGAACACCATTTGTGGTTGGAATGTACCGTCGCCATTACCCAAGAGTATGCTCACGCTCCCTGTGGGGTAGCCGTTGTTCGCAAAGTTGGAGACGATGAGGTCGGGTTTGCCGTCGCCATTGAAATCCGCAGCGGTGACCCACGTCGAGTAGTACGACGCGTACGTGGAGGCCGGCTGAAACGTGCCGTCGCCATTGCCTAGGAACACACTGACGTACAGTCCTAAAAAATCTGCAATCGCGAGATCAAGCCGCCCATTGCGCCGAAAATCCGAGACGGCGACAGACAGGCATTGCGTCGGGCCCGGGTAGCTCGCTCCCGTGGAGAAAGTACCGTCGCCATTCCCCAATAGAATGACGACACTCCCGGTCGTCAAAGTATTTTCGGCGACTACCAAGTCCAAGGTGCCATTGTGATCGAAATCTCCCACCGCCAGGGCATCCAGTCCCACGGCACCCATGCCCGTGTTGATCGGGCCGCGAAATGTGCCGTCGCCGTTGTTTAGGAACACGCTGACGTACTCGCCATTCAATAAAACCAGGTCCTGCTTGTGATCCCCGTTAAAGTCGCCCGCCGTGATGAACGAAGGATACGTCGAAGTATTCAGGGTCTCAGCCAACCGAAAGGTTCCGTCGCCGTTTCCGAAAAAGACGACCACGCTCGACCCCAAGTAGTCGGTAACTGCCAAGTCAAGATGACCGTCGCCGTTGAAATCTGCAACCGCAACTGAACCCGTGGTGCTATCGGTGCCCACCACATAGCTGATCGGCGCTTGGAAAGTGCCGTCGCCCTTGCCGAGAAAAACCTGCACCTCTTCACCAACCGATACGACATCCAGTTTCCCGTCGTGATTAAAGTCGGCTACGGCGAGCGATGCGGGATCGGAATTCGACAGAATGGAGGTGGTGACGCGCGTTTCAAGCTGCGCTTCTGCCCGAGAGCACAGGCTCGCGGCGCAGAGCAAGGCCAGCGCTCCGCCGCACAGGGCCCTTCGAAATCGAATCATGCGCGAACCTCCTGCGTCTTTCCTTCGGGAGACGGGGTACTCACCTCAGGACGATCAACTATGGCTAACCGACAGGGGGACTGTCTAAGCGGGGAACAGCCGTTGCATAAGTTACCACGGATTCCCCCCGCCAGCGAGCCATTTTGCAGCGTTTTGCAGCATTTTCGAGGGTTAGCGAGGGTTATCAGGGTTAGCGCAAGTTGGCTAAGTCAGAAAAACAAAGCGGCAGACATTCGCATTCCCTGCGAACGCCGCCGCTGATCTTCTTCCGAAACCCCAGACGACACGCCTACCGCAAACTTACGCGCGCGCCCCAACCGCCGCCGGCTCCGGCGTTGCAACGCTCTCATCTTTGCCGTTGGGCTTCTGCTGGCCGGCCTGCGTGGGCTGGCCGCCCTTGCGGATGTCGATGCCGCCCTTGAAGTAGGCGCCGTCTTCAATCGAGATGCGCGCCGCTACCACGTCGCCGGTGAGCGAGCCGTCGCTGCGGATATCCACGCGGTCGCTGGCCGTCAGGTTGCCGCGCACTTTGCCCAGCACGACGATCTCGCGCGCATTGATGTTGGCCGCGACCACTCCATTGCGCCCAATCGTGACGCGGTTGCCCGCCAGGCTGATCGATCCCTCGACCCGGCCATCAATATAAAGCGATTCCGAGCCCGTCACCTCGCCCTTGATCACCAGCGATTTGCCGATGGTGGCCTGGTCCGCGGTGGTCGTGGTGGTGGCAGTCGCCGGACGCGGCCCAACCGCAGGCTCATTCGCCATCATGGCAGGCGCACTCGGGGTAGACGTAGTTGGACGCTCCGGCTCGGCTGGACGCCCGGGGGTCTGAGGCTGATTCGTCGGCTTCCACATGGATGAAAATGTCCTTTCCTTGTTGGGATTAGGGATCACGTGCCGCACTTGCGTGACCAAATGGAATTGTACTCCGCAGTCTCAATTTGAGCGCTGTGGAAAACCCTTTATTTTCAACGGAGTTTCCTACCTTGATACCTAGTTCACTGTCCCCCGACACATCGAGCCGGAACCCGCCGACCGGCCATTTCCACGTTCCACCGTGTAAGGATTCCCGAAAAAATTTCCTCTATATGCCCATTCCACAGTTGCTCGGAGTATGCTCTTCGCATCGAAGATTTAACGAAGACGCAATCCAGCCTTGTGGGAGCAAAACATGTCAGAACCAGCCGTGATCACTTCACCAGCTTTCACCATCGCCCGGCCCCAGCCCGGCGAGTACGCGCCCTACTACGACCGCTATATTGCGGACGTCGAGGGCGAAGACATTCTCAACACGCTCGACCAGCAGCGCCGGCAAACCATGCTGCTGCTCTCCGGCCGCGACGATGACGATGGCGACTTCCGCTACGCGCCGGAGAAATGGAGCGCCAAAGAAGTCCTCGGCCACGTCTGCGACACCGAGCGTATCTTCGCCTACCGCGCCCTGCGCATCTCGCGCGCCGACGCCACGCCCCTCGCAGGCTTCGAGCAGGACGACTACGTGCGCAACGGTCCTTTCGCGCAGCGTCCGCTGGCCGACCTGATCGAGGATTTCATCGCCGTGCGCCGCGCCACGCTCTCGCTGCTCCGCAATCTCGACGAACCCGCCTGGACGCGCCGCGGCATCGCCAACAAGAATGAAGTGACCGTGCGCGCCCTGGCCTACATCATCGCGGGGCATGAGTTGCATCACCGGCGGATTCTGGAAGAAAAGTATTTTGCGGCACGCTAAAGCGGTTGAACCTACGCATACTCTGTCATCCCGAGCGAAGCGAGGGACCTAGGTTTCTGCCTGCAGCACGTGTGAAGGTGTGGCACAGGCAAGAACCAAGGTCCCTCGCTTCGCTCGGGATGACTGTGGAGAAATTTTCCAGTTTGCCAAGACCTAAGACCCGATCTTCATGTCCTCACAAGCACTCACCGAATTGCTGCACGGCAAAGGCGCTCACGCCGATCCCATCGCCTGCGTCGAGGATCTCTCGGCCGAATTAGCCGCACGCCACGTCGATGGTTTTCCTCACTCCATCGGTCAACTCGCCTTCCACATGAATTACTGGATGGACTACGAACTCCGCCGCATTCGTTGCCAGAGGCCGGCGTATCCGGAGCACAACTCACTGAGCTTTCCACCCAAGCCGTCGCCCACCGACGCGCAAGACTGGGATCGCCTCAAGAAGCACTTCACCGCTCTGCTGGCCGATTTCACCGCACTGGCAAATTCTTCTCCCGAAGAAATGCAGCGCCAGATCGAGACCGTGCATGAGGGAGATACAAGAGTCGCAGGAACCCTTGAGGCAGTACTCTGGCAGATGGTCGCGCACAACAGCTATCATGTGGGGCAGATCGCGATGATCCGGCGCACGTTAGGAGCGTGGCCGCCACGCGGCGGCGGAGACAGCTGGTAGGAAACCGTCGTTAGTCGTTGGCAAAATCACGCCGCTTCCCGCTAGGTTAAGATTGACGGCTGAAGGCCTTCGCCAACGACGAACGACTAGCGACCAACGACCGCTCCCCATGCTCTCCGACTCCACCATCCTGAAACACATCGCCCGCCAGCCCAAGCGCTCGGCGGGATTCAAGCAGCTCGTGCGCGAACTTGGCCTGCACGGCGACGCCCGCGGAGAACTCGACGCGCATCTTCAGAAGCTGGTCGCCGCAGGAGAACTGATTCAACTCAACTCCGACCGCTATGCTCTGCCGCAACCCGCAGCCGACAAGAACTTTGTCGTTGGACGCCTCACCATGCACCGTGACGGCTTCGGCTTCGTCATCCCCGACGCCAGCTCGCTGAGTCCGTCTCTCAAATCGCGCCTGGCCGGAGATATTTTCATCCCGCCACCCGCGATCGGCAACGCCATGCACGGCGACCGTGTGCTGGTCGACATCGTCGCGACTCGCCCCGATGGCCGCGCCGAAGGCCGCATCGTGCGTCCCGTGGTGCGCGCTCATCCCACCGTGGTCGGAATTTTTCACTACGGTCCCCGCCACAATTCCGTGAAGCCGATCGACAGCAAGATCACGCAGGACATCGTGATCCCGGCAGGCGCTGAATATCCCGAAACCGTAGCGCCGCCGTCCCCGGCGGCTGTGGCAGGGGCGTCCCGCCCCCGCACTGAGCGCCATCCCGCAGCGAAAGCCGGCGGGACGCCGGCGCTACGCAAGACATCCGTCGACCGCGTCCTCGGCGACGAAGCCGCGCACAAGACTGAGTGGGACGATCTCGAAGGCATAGTCGTCGACGTTGAAATCACCGACTGGCCCACGCCCACGCAGAATCCCCGCGGCCGGGTCGTTGAAATCCTCGGCCGCCAGGACGACTTCGGCGTCGACGTCGAAATCACCATCCGCAAGTTTCACCTGCCGCACCACTTTCCCACGGCGACTCTCGAAGAGGCGCAGAATATTCCCGCGGTGATTCCGGCGCACGAACTTCGTCACCGCCGCGATTTCCGCACCCTGCCCATCGTCACCATCGACGGCGAAACCGCGCGCGACTTCGACGACGCCGTCACCGTGCGCCATCTCGCCAACGGCAACTTTGAGTTACAGGTCCACATTGCCGACGTGGCCCAATACGTCACGCCCGACTCCACCCTCGACCAGGAAGCACGCCTGCGCGGCACCAGCGTTTATTTTCCCGACCGCGCCGTGCCCATGCTGCCGCTCGAACTCTCGACCGACATCTGCAGCCTGCGTCCGCACCTCGACCGGCTGGTGCTGTCGTGTGTGATGCAAATCGACACTCACGGCGAAATCGTGGGATATGAATTGTCTGAAGGCGTGATCCGTTCCTCCGAGCGCATGACTTACACCGCCGTCAACGCCGTGATTGAAGGCGACGACGCCGCGCGCGAGCGTTATGCTGCGCTCGTCCCCACCTTCGAACTGATGCGCGACCTGGCCATGATTCTCAACCGCAAACGCCAGCGCCGCGGCTCGATTGACTTCGACCTGCCCGAGCCGGTCATTGAGTTCGACGAGTACGGATTGATGAAAAGCATCACGCGCTCGGAGCGCAACATCGCCCATCGCCTGATCGAGGAGTTCATGCTCTCGGCCAACGAGTGCGTCGCCCACTATCTGGAATCCAAACGCATCGCATCTCTCTATCGAGTTCACGAAAAGCCTGACGCCAAGCGTGTCTATGATTTCGAAGTGATCGCCGCCACCTTCGGCTACTCCCTCGGCGTGGGCGCGCTGCCCATTCACCGCGTGCAACTCAAAACCGACCGCCGTGCCGCTCGCGACACCGGCAAGCAGGCGCGCACCATCGAAGTCCCCAAAGAAGTACACATCACGCCGCGCATGTATCAGAAGCTGGCGGCCAAGATCGCCGGCAAGCCGGAAGAGCGCATCCTGAGTTACCTGATGCTGCGCTCGCTGAAGCAGGCGCGCTACTCGGAAGAAAATCTCGGGCACTTCGCGCTGGCGGCGACGAGCTACACGCACTTCACGTCGCCGATCCGCCGCTATCCCGACCTGATCGTGCATCGCGTCCTGAAAGAAGTTCTGCGCGATTCTGCAGAAAAGCGGGAGGGGAACGTTCCGATCGGAGTTTCCTCTGCGCACGACAGTAGCGCCGGCGTCCCGCCGGCCCGAGACCCTGGCGATAGTCCTTCTCCCTGGTCCAAGCGTCGCGACCTCGCCGCACATCGCGAAGCGCACGAGCCGCTGGGCGGCCCCATCCCACTGGACGAACTCCACGACATAGCCGAAGAGTCCAGCCAATCCGAGCGCCGCGCCGATGACGCCGAGCGCGAGCTCATGGAGTGGAAGAAGGTCAAGTTCATGCAAGACCGCGTGGGCGAAGACTTCGACGGCCTCATCACCAGCGTCACCAAGTTCGGCTTCTTCGTCGAGCTCACCGATTTGTTCGTCGAAGGCCTGGTCCCGCTCAATACGCTGACCGACGACTACTACACCTACCACGAGAACACGCGCCAGATCACCGGCCAGCGTTCGCGCAAGACCTACAACCTCGGACAAAGAATTCGCGTGCTCGTCGATCGCATCGACCCGGTGGAAAAGAAAATCCAGTTTGCCATTTTCGAAGACTCGCCGACCCGCCCGTCGTCCAGACCGTCCTCTAAAAAATCGAAACACAAAAAAAGAAGATGAGGCTCTCGTGGGTGCGTCTCAGTTCCCACGATGCTCATGTGGGGACAGCAGCCCCTTCCGCAAGCTCAGGGCAGGCTCTCGGCTGTCTGGTCGAGCGAAGCTCCATTGCCTTCAGCCTGCGCCCAGGATTCCTCGAGCCGGAAAGCCGGGCCGTTGGTGTAGAATTCTTAAGTTAACCCCATCCGCTGCGGATGCGAAGCAGCGGGTTCCTTCCTAGTCGGGACGTGGCTCAGCCTGGTAGAGCACTCGCTTGGGGTGCGAGGGGTCGGCAGTTCAAATCTGCCCGTCCCGACCATTTAGTTTCAGCGCTCCAGCATAACCCCTCACCGCTTGGTCGTGAACCAAGAGAAGTACTTTGATCGAAGCTGTCGCTCCCGCACAATCGATGAAAGTTCCACTCGCGCGTCACGCTCGTCGGCGCACTTCGTTAGTTCTTTCCAGGCGCACTTGAAAGTAGTCCACACTCGGGGGTTTTCTATGTCCGGGCAAGTCATTCTGTATTTCGAGGATCAGGCCGACGCATTGCGTTTTGCACTCGCTGCAGGCTCGGTGATGGCGGGCGACGGCGCCCATCTCACGGACGATTTGGTTCAGGAAACGGCCCGCGTCAGCCGCATCCGCCTGGACGCCGCCAATGCTGGGAAAATCAAGAAGACAGCGGCCGAGCGCGTGGCGTGAAGATTCAGGTCTTAGGTCTTGGGTGTTAGGTCTTAGGAACCTAAACCCAAAGACCTATGACCTAGGACCAAAGACCTGCCTATCCCGTCCGGCGCGTAGAGAGCATGCTCAGGATCTCGCGCAACCCCTGCCGGATGTGCTGAATTTCCGCAGCCGATTGCGCCGGGAATGGGATCGCAGCCTGCCCTTTGTCAGTCTTGGTCTCGGAACGCAGTTGCTGGCGCGCACCCACAATGGTGAAACCTTGCTCGTAGAGCAGTTGCTTGATGCGCAGCACGCTTTCCACGTCCCGCCTGCGGTACATGCGCTGGCCGGTGCTGCTCTTCACCGGCTTGAGTTGCGGGAATTCGCTCTCCCAGAAGCGCAGCACATAGGCAGGCAGGCGGCAAAGCGTGGCCACTTCGCCGATGCGGAAGTAGAGCTTGTCCGGGATGTAAATTTCATCCGTCTTATTCTTGCCGGCGCTCTTCTTCCTGGGACTCATGTTCCTCGCAAACCTGCTCGCGCCCACGGTTCGTGGTCCCACAATTGTGACACACGATGAGGAATCGAGATGCAGAATTTTGAGGCCGAAGCGTCTGCACAAGGCGTTGGGCAATTGGGAACTAGCAATTGGCCCGCCGGGAACCGAATTCGGCCCGGGCCAGGCTAAGTGCTAACCGCTAATTGCTAACGGCTAAAAGGAAACGCCTCTCAAGAGGTGCTTCTCCTGAGAGGCTGGTTAGAATTCTTGGCCCGTGCGAAGTATCGTTTCGCCTACGGTTAGTGTTTCTTCTTTTTTGCCTTCTTCTTCGTTGCCATGAAGGTTCCTCCGTTGAACGATTTTCCCTTGCAAAGGATGTGAACTACGGGACCCGAATGCAAAATGCCACCCAACTTGTGGTACGGGCAGCGTCCTTAACCCAAGATATTGCGGCAGGATGAACACAGTGTCAACACAATTTTGCAGGCAGCGGAAGAATTCTTGAGGCAGAACGGTCGTTGGTCGTTAGTCGTTGGTCGTTGGCACAGGATATCGACCGCGGAGAAAGCTCCTGCCACCGTCTAACCTGCGGGCAGAGGAGCAACACTTCTTAACGAACGATGCTTAGCTAACGACCAACGACTAACGACTAACGACTGGTTTCCAGTACACTGCGCCTCATGCGGCGCGATCCCGTGGAACTGGAGATTTTCAAGAATCTGTATCACTCGATTGCCGAGGAGATGGGCGCAGCCCTGCGGCGCACCGCATTTTCCCCCAACATCAAGGAGCGCCGCGATTACTCGTGCGCCGTGTTCGACGGCGCGGGAGAAGTCCTCGCCATGGGCGACCACATGCCGGTGCATCTGGGGTCGATGCCCATGTCGGTGCAGGCCGCAATCGTCGCATGCGATATGGCCCCGGGCGATGTAGTCATGCTGAACGATCCCTTCCGCGGAGGCACGCATCTCCCCGACATCACGCTGGTCGCGCCGGTGTACGTGAAGCCGCGCCGGCGGACGCGTGGCATTGCGCCCGACTTCTACGTAGCGTCTCGAGCCCACCACGCCGACGTAGGTGGAGCTCATGCGGGATCGATGGGGCTATGCCGCGAGATCTATCAGGAAGGCTTCCGCATTCCTCCCGTACGAATCATGCGGGCGGGCGTAGCGGATCGCGATGTACTTGCCCTGCTGCTGAACAATGTGCGGACGCCCGAGGAACGTGAAGGCGACCTGGGCGCGCAGATCGCCGCCTGCCACACCGGGGCCGAGCGCCTGCGAGAGGTGTGCGCGAGGTACGGAGTTGCTCGCACCCAACGCGCGGCACGGGAGCTGCTGCAGTACTCCGAAGAACTGATGCGCTCGTTCCTGCAGCAGGTGCCACCCGGCACCTATCACGCCGAGGATTTTCTGGACAACGACGGCATCACCGACAAACCGGTAAAGATCGCAGTGACCGTGAATGTGTGGCACCGGGTCGGAGCCTGCCCTGAGCACCGTCGAAGGGACCCGGTCAAGACGGGGCTCTTCGGCCGCGCTCAGGGCAGGCACCGACCAGCCACCACACGGCAACTGGTCACGGTCGATTTCACCGGCAGCGACCCCAAGGTCGAGGGCAGCGTAAACGCCGTCCAAGCCATCACCTACTCCGCCTGCTTCTACATTTTCCGTTGCCTGCTCGCAGACGATGTCCCTGCAACCGCCGGCCTGATGCGCCCCATCCAGGTCATCGCGCCGGAAGGAACGATCGTGAATGCACGCCCACCGGCGGCCGTTGCGGGGGGAAATGTTGAAACCTCGCAGCGCATCGTCGACGTCCTCCTGCGCGCGCTGGCGCAGGCCATTCCCGACCGCATTCCCGCCGCCGCCTCCGGCACCATGAACAATCTCACGATCGGCGGAATCGATCCCCGCACCGGCGAACCCTTTGCCTACTACGAAACCATCGCCGGCGGCATGGGCGCGCGGCCGGGCAAGGCCGGAGTCTCCGGCGTGCATACTCACGTGACGAATTCCTTGAACACTCCTGCCGAAGCGTTGGAGTACGCTTATCCCTTGCGCGTGCGACGCTACTCCCTTCGGCCAAACAGCGGTGGAGCCGGGAAACATCGCGGCGGCGACGGGATTGTCCGCGAGATTGAAGTCCTGACCGATTGCGAGGTCACGCTTCTCGCCGACCGCCGCACTCGCGGGCCTTGGGGCCTGGCCGATGGCGAGTCCGGAGCGCCCGGAAAAGCCAGCATCATCCGCAACAGCGGCCAGATCGAAGAAATGCCGGGAAAGTTCAGCACCCGGCTTGAAAACGGCGAGCGCATCAGGATCGAGTCGCCGGGCGGCGGTGGCTGGGGGACGAGTCGACGCAGACTGACTTGACCGTTGATTAATCACGCCCGGCAGAGTACACCTTGATCGGGAAAGCACATTTCACAAGCACCATAGAAAGAGGATCAATCCATGCACATCGTCAAATCGGTTGGGGTGCTGTCCGTTGCCAAGATCATGGGCCTGATCCACGCGTGCCTTGGCTTGATTTTCGCTCCGTTTTTCCTGCTGATCGGACTAGTCGGATCATTGGCAGGTCAGCACAAAAGTCCGTTCGCCGGAGTCTTTGGCATATTTCTTGCGCTCTTCATGCCCGTCCTCTACGGCTTCATTGGATTTCTCACCGGCGCGATAGGTGGGTTGCTCTACAATCTGTTCGCCCGCTGGGTGGGTGGCTTCGAGCTGGAGATGGAATTGCGCCCCGCTACTCTGACGGCGCCTTACCCCATCATCCCGCGGGTTACTCCTGCATCTAACTCCTAGAGGTCAGGATCTCTATGACGGATGTCGCAACTCATTACCTCGAGGAAGCCCGCCGCCAGTTCCGCGGACACAAGCGCATGGGTGAACGCGCCATGGAACAACTTCGCGACGAGGATTTCTTCGTCACCCTCGATCCGGAATCGAACTCGGTCGCGATTCTGGTGAAACACCTTGCCGGGAACATGCGCTCCCGCTTCACCGACTTTCTCGCCACTGACGGCGAAAAGCCAAACCGCTTTCGCGACCAGGAATTTGAACTGAACGCCGCGACCACTCGCGCCGATGTGATGAAGTGGTGGGAAGACGGCTGGAATATTGTCTTAGCCACCATCGATTCGCTCAAGCCCGAGGACGTGACGCGCACCGTCACCGTCCGGGGCGAGCACCATACCGTGATGCAAGCGATCAACCGCCAGATCGCCCACTACGCCCAGCACACCGGCCAGATCGTGTTCCTGGCCAAACATCTGCGCTCCGGCGAGTGGAAGACGCTCAGCGTCCCCCGTGGCAAGTCGGAAGACTACAAAACAGCCCCTCCGAAGAGCAACAGAGGATAGCCGCAAGAACGATGAGCGGATGCCCCGCGTGAGATGACTGAAGCGCGCTAGAGTTCCGCAGTGCTAGAATCATACGTTTTGCGTTTCAGTCTGAATTCATAAGGTAGCCTCTATGCCCCCCACCATGCTCGCTGTCGTAAAACCGGAGGCTGCGCCCGGCGCCGAAATCCGCGAAGTCAAGATTCCCGCCTTCGGACGCACCGATGTTCTGGTCAAAGTGAAGATGGCCTCCATCTGCGGCACCGACCTGCACATCTACAACTGGGACCGCTGGGCACAGAACCGCATTCACCCTCCGCTGATCCCCGGCCACGAGTTCTGCGGCGAGGTGGCGGCCTTCGGCGATGAGGTCACCAGCGTCAAGGAAGGCGACTTCGTTTCCGCCGAAATGCACGTGGCCTGCGGCAAGTGCCTGCAGTGCCGCACCGGCGAAGCCCACATCTGCCAGAACGTGAAGATCATCGGCGTGGATGCCGACGGTGCCTTCGCCGAGTATGTGGTCATCCCGGAATCGAACATCTGGAAACTCGATCCCGCAATTCCGCACGAATATGCCTCGATTCTCGACCCGCTGGGCAACGCCGTTCACACAGTGTTGGCCGGAGAAATCGCCGCCAAAACCGTGGCCATCACGGGATGCGGGCCCATCGGGCTGTTTGCCATCGCGGTGGCCAGGGCGGTTGGTGCCACCAGCGTGTTTGCCATCGAAGTCAACGAGCACCGCCGCAAGATCGCACGCGCCATGAAGGCCGATTACGTGCTCGACCCCTCGAAAGAAAATGCCAGCGCGATTGTGATGGAGAAAACCGGCGGCCTGGGCGTGGACGTGGTTCTCGAAATGGCGGGACATCCCGATTCCATTCGCACAGCCTTCGCCATTGTGCGGCGCGGCGGAAGAATTTCCCTCCTCGGCCTGACCTCCAAGCCCGTCTCGCTGAACTTCTCCGAAGACATTATTTTCAAAGGCATCACGGTCCAGGGCATCAACGGACGCCGCATGTACCAGACCTGGTACCAGATGACCGCGCTGCTCAAGGCCGGCAAGCTCGACCTTCATCCCGTGATCACCGACCGCATCCCCATGAAAGATTTCTCAAAGGCGATGGAGCGCCTGAAGACCGGCGAAGCAAGTAAGATTTTGGTGTATCCAAACGGCGTGCGCTGACGCGATTGTGTAGCGCGGGCGCCCTCGCCCGCTGCTTTTTCAGCGACAATGTGCCCGGAATGACCTGAATCGCCGATGGAAGTGAATTATGGCCCTTGATGCATTCGTCCGCTGCACCTGCATTCGCGACGGCAAGGCCAAACCGCACCCATTCCCCGACCGTCTCACTTTCGACGAGGCCGGTGATCCCATGTTGACCGGCGATCCCTCTGAGGAGGAGTGGGAAGCGCACGACCGCTGGCTCTCGGAGTCTTGCGAGCACGAGGGCTTTCTCCTCTCGTTTTTCCTGGGTAACATCACCAAGGTGGGAAATCTGCGCAGCTTCCTGCGCAGCCTGCAGGGAAATCCTGGGCCAAAGTTTCCCATCCTGCTTGGGAAGGTCTTATACGATGGGACCCACACCGGCGACTGGATCCCCATCAAGAAATCTGCGGCATTGCTGAAGGAAGTGAAGACCGTGCTTCATTCCAGTGACATCCTGGCCGATTCAGAAAAAGAATTCTTCGAGAACATGAAGCTGCTTTGCGAGGCCAGCATCGCAACCGGCAACCCGATCATGTTTTAAGCATTGCCGATGTTCCCGTTTTGGACCTGATTTCTCTCCGTTTGTGACGTTCGTCCTAGACTCTCGCCGTTACTCCCAGAACAACGCCCGAAGCCCCAACGGGGCGCCATTCGTTAGCCCAGCGCGTAAGCGCTGGGTGGCCGCACAACGGCCTTGCGAGTTCCGGAGGAACGACACTTATGTCTCATACCTACTCGACGAATCTTGTTCACTCCGTGTTCAGCACGAAAGAAAGATTAAACCTCATCACGAACGACGTGCAGGAGGTCGGAACCGCCAAGAATCTTGGGATTGAAGTAATGGCGATCGGAGGCACGGCCAATCATGTGCATATTCTGATGGCTTTGCCGCCCAAACAGCCGCTTTCGTACGCAGTGTGCGATCTCAAGAGCAATTCGTCGAGATGGATGAGAGAAGGTGGGATGTCCTTTTCATGGCAGGAAGGATTCGGCGCTTCAGCGTCAGTCCCTCGCAGTCTCCCGTCATCAAGAAGTACATCCGCAATCAGGCAGAACACCACCAGAAGCGAAACTTTGAAGTGGGGTTTTTACTCCTGCTGAAAAAGTCGGGCATCGACTACGATCCGAAGTATGTCTTCGGGTAGTGCCGCCCTTCTGGGGCTCGTTTGTTCCGCCCAGCTTCCCCAGCGCTTACGCGCTGGGCTAACGAATAACGCTCCTTCCGGAGCTCTTGATCCGACACGCCAATCCCATTCGGTATTACACTGATTTGTCTTCGAATCCGTGCAGATCCGTGTAACTCAGTGGCAAAGAGTTTGAGGCAATCATGACCACCGCAACCCGCACCAACCCGCTCTCCTATCTCACCACCCAGCTCAACGAACTCAAAGCCAAAGGCACGCACTTCAAGCTTCGCGTCCTCGAAGACGAGCAAGCCCCGGTCTGCACCTTCGACGGCAAGAAGGTCATCAACCTCGCCTCGAACAATTATCTCGGCCTGACCACGCATCCCAAGCTCCGTGAGGCGGCGCTCGAAGCCACGCGCAAGTACGGCGTGGGATCGGGCGCGGTGCGCACCATCGCCGGCACTATGAAGATCCACATGGAGCTGGAAGAAAAGATCGCGCGCTTCAAGAATGTCGAGGCCTGCGTCGTCTTCCAGTCCGGCTTCGCGGCCAATGCGGGCACGGTGTCGGCCGTGCTCGGCAAAGATGATTTCATCATCTCCGACGCGCTGAACCACGCCTCGATCATCGACGGCGCGCGCTTGTCGAAGGCGCAGATTCTGGTCTTCCGCCACAAAGATGTCGCCCACGCCGAAGAGCAGCTGGCCAGCGTGAAAGACCAGGCCGGCAAAAAGCTGCTGATCACCGATGGCGTCTTCTCCATGGACGGCGACATCGGCCCGCTCCCCGGCCTCTGCGATGTGGCCGAAAAATACGGCGCCATCATGATGGTGGACGACGCCCACGCCTCTGGCGTGCTGGGCCGCAACGGCCGCGGCACCATCGATCACTTCGGCATGCACGGGCGCGTGGACATCCAGGTGGGAACTTTATCGAAAGCCATCGGCGCACTCGGCGGGTACGTCTGCGGGACGCGCGATCTTATCGACTTCCTCTATCACCGTGCGCGCCCGTTCTTGTTTTCTACATCGCATCCGCCGTCAGTAGCCGCAACCTGCATCGCTGCCTTCGATGTTCTGGAGAACGAGCCCGAGCGCATGGAAAAACTCTGGGAGAACACCCGCTTCTGGAAAAAAGAACTCGGCCTGCTCGGTTTCGATATAGGAGGACGCGCCACTCCGGCGAGCGAAACTCCCATCACCCCCATCATCATCGGCGACGGCAAGCTCACCATGGATTTCTCACGCGAGCTGTTCAAAGAAGGCGTCCTCGGCACCGGCATCGCCTTCCCCACCGTCCCCGAAGGCAAAGCCCGCATCCGCACCATCATGACGGCCACGCACACGCAGGAAGAATTGCAGCAGGCGCTGGAGGTGCTGGGGCGAGTGGGGAAGAGGATGGGGATTTTGGCGTAAAAGAGTGCAAATTTCCGTGGAAAAATAGTGGTAAAATAGGCGAAAAGAAAGCGTATTATGAATCCTCCTTGAGGGAGGGTGAATACGACATGGCAGACCGTCAACAATTTCTTCGCACCGTGCAACCCGACCCAGAACTGGCAAAGATCCTAGCCGAATCTAAGGCAACCACGGTTACCGAAGAGGAATTGCGGGAACAACGAATTAGTTTTGCATTCGGCAATGCTCCGCACGGTTCCGAAAATCGGATAACGAAGGATAGCGTTAAGGCAGCCTCCGAACATATCAAACTGCTGCCGTAGGCAACAGCTCCCCACTTTTGATGTCGGTCAGAGAAAAAGACGATCCTGATCTGTACACGAAAATTCAAGAGCAAAACCTTCTCCGTCAATATGACCTGTTTGTCAAACTGCATCGAAATCGGACTAAAGAAGGGTATTGAGGCGTTCGACAAGTACACGTTATGGGCTCTCAATTATGCAGCAGTGTCTAACCTCTGCCAGTTGGGAGGTCGGTTTAGGGAGGGACCAATAAGAGTCGGAAGTCACGTACCTCCTCATTTTCATGACGTGCCGCGGCTCATGGATGCATTCTTCTCGCTCATTCACGAGAATTGGACCATCCTGGATCATCCAACCGCGCTGGCTGCGTTTGCACTTGGAACCTGAATTGGATACATCCGTTTATAGAAGGAAACGGCAGAACGGCCAGAGCCGCTTGCTACTACCTGATCTGCATGAAGCAGGGAAAGATTCTTGGCGGCAAGAAAACAGTTCCAGAGCGCATCCGCGAAAACAGGGGCCCCTTATATTGCCGGGTTGCAGGCGGCTGACCGTGCATATGAGAAGGGACAATACGACATAACCGAACTGGCGAAATACCTAGAGGAGCTATTGAAGGGCCAACTATCGGAAGGTTGATAGTTCGCAAGAACCCTCCGCAAATTCAACCTGCCCGGTATACAACCTTCCCACCCACAATCGTCGCCACAACTTTCCCGGTAAGCTGCCATCCGTCAAACGGAGTGTTGTGCGACAGCGACCGCGACTTGGCAACTTCAAAAGTCCAGCGCTTCTTGGGATCAAAAATGGTTACATCGGCGAAGTAACCGCGTGCCAGCGATCCTCGCCCGCGTAGATCGAAGACGCGCGCCGGGCCGGCAGTGAAAAGGTCGACAATGCGCGTCAGCGGAATCTTGTGCTCCCGGTGCAGCCGCGTGATGGCCAGCCCCAGCGCGGTTTCGAGTCCCGTAATGCCAAACGCGGCGCGCTCGAACTCGACCTGCTTTTCGTGCGTGGCGTGAGGAGCGTGGTCGGTCGCAATGGCATCCACCGTTCCATCGGCTAGCGCCACCAGGATGGCTTCGCGGTCGGTGGCCGAGCGCAGCGGCGGGTTCATCTTGAAATTCGTGTCGTACTCGCCCACGTCTTCGTCGAGCAGGGTGAAGTGGTGCGGGGTCACTTCACAGGTCACACGCGCCTTGGCCCGCTTGCCCCGGCGCACCGCCTTGAGCGCCTCAGACGTGGAAAGATGCGCGACATGAAGTCGCGATTCGCGAATCTGCTGCGCCAGATTAACGTCGCGATCCACAATGTTCGCCTCGGCAGCAGCCGGCATGCCGCGCAGCCCGAGACGAAAGCTGGTAGGCCCTTCATGCATCGAACAGGTTTCAGTCAGCCGCGTATCTTCGGCATGTTGCACGACAGGCAGGTTCAGTTCAGCGCCCAGCCGCAGGGCCCCGCGCATGATTTCGTCGTCGAGGATAGGCTTGCCATCGTCGGTAACGGCCACTGCCCCAGCCCGCTGCAGCGCGGCAAAATCGGTGAGTGTCGCTCCGCGCGAGTGCTGCGTAGCCGCTGCGATGGGGAAGACATTGACCACGGCCCCGCGCTCCCGATGCCGCAACCACGCCACCCACTCCTCGGTGTCGACCACAGGCGCGGTGTTGGGCATCGTGCACACCGCGGTGAACCCTCCGGCGGCAGCGGCGGCGGTGCCAGTAGCGATGGTTTCCTTGTAACCCTGTCCCGGCTCGCGCAAGTGAACATGCAGGTCAATGAAGCCCGGGGAAACGATCAACCCCCGCGCGTCGAACTTCTCGTCGGCTCCGCCCCGCACCTTATTGGGCAGCGCAACCTCCGCAATTCGGCCGTCGCGCAAAAGCACGTCCATCGGCGCATTGATCTTCGCCGCCGGGTCGATGACGTGCCCGCCCTTGATCAGCAGGCTAGCGGCTTCTCGCTTTTGATTTTTACTCAGCATTCAGCACACTCGGGATCCAGCCCGATCCGTGTCAATTCGTGCAAACCCGTGGCTCATTGCCGTTCCTCGCGCTTCGATTCGATGAACCCAATCACTTGACGGCTAAACTCCGCCGGCTTCTCCAAATACATTAAGTGCCCAGCATCGCTGATGACGACGCGTTTCGATCCCGCAACCCCCGCTTCAATGGCTCCCGCGTGCGCATGGACATCGGGAATGTCCGCGTCGCCGACCAGGATCAGCGTAGGCACCCGGATTTCGCGCAGCCGTCCAATCGCCGGCATGATGGGACGCGCGTAATCGTTATGCGTCATGTCCTGCGGATTCGCGGTCAGCAGCGCCAGCAGCCGTTTCTGCGCCGCGTCGTGTCCGGGCGCAAGCAGATACTTGTCCTTGGCCCAGTTCGCCAAGCCGGTCGCCACATCGTTCTTCTCGAAAGGCTGAGAATTGGCCATGCCGCGGTTCAGAAAATGGTCGGAGTACGGCATTCCGCTTACCACCGCTCCCACCAGCACCAGCTGTTCGACGATGTTTGAATAGCGCAACGTGAAATCGATCGACAACTCACCGCCGTGGGAACTGCCGACCAAAACTGCCCGGCTCACTTTTCTTTGCCGCAGAAGCGCCGCGAGATCCTCGGCCTCGGTATACCACGTAGTCGCAGCTGGAGTGCGCCCATAGCCGCGCCGGTCGTAGCGAATGGTATGGAACTTCTTGCAGAAGTCGGGCCACACGTCGTCCCACACGGCGGAGTGCGCGATCCCATCATGAATGAGAACGACAGCTTCGGAACCCTTTCCACACTCTTCGTAGTAGAGCTTCGATCCTTCCACGTCGACGAACGATCCAGGGCCGGGATTCGCCGCCCCGCCTGCACCTTGCGCGACAGCCAGACAACCCGTCCCGAGGATGATCACGGCGACCACAAGCCGCAGCGCTGCCGGCAGGCCGATGCCCGTTCTATCCGTGTCGATCCGCGCAAATCCGTGGCTCATTTAGCCTTCCCTAACGCCCGCGCCAAAATTGCCATGCGCGTAGGCACGCCATTGTGCACTTCATCCACAATCACCGACTGCGGCCCGTCCGCCACTTCGGCGGTCAACTCCAGGCCGCGGATAATTGGTCCGGGATGCATGACGATGGCGTCGCGACGCGCCAACTTCAGCCGCGCCGCCGTCATCTGGTAGCGCGCGATGTAGTCCTGCAACCGGATCTTCTGCCCCGCGAGGCGTTCCTTCTGCAGCCGCAACAGCATGATCACATCCGCCCCGCGTAGCGCTTCTTCAATATGACGGGTGACGTGCAAGCCAGGGACGAGCGTCGCCGCCACATCGGGCACAAACTCAGGCGGCCCGCAGAGCGTGATCTTCGCCCCGAAGCGCGTCAGCAAATGGCAGTTGGACCGGGTCACGCGGCTGTGAAAGATGTCTCCGATGATCGCAATCTGCAGCCCCTTGAACGATTTCTTGTGCTTCAGAATCGTGAAAGCATCGAGCAGGGCCTGCGACGGATGCTCGTGCATGCCATCACCCGCATTGATGACGGGAATATCGAGATGCTTCGCCATCAGAAGAGGCGCGCCCGCAGCAGGATGGCGAATGACGATGGCGTCCGCGCCCACCGCGCGCAGAGTGTAGCCCGTATCGAGCAGAGATTCACCTTTCTCGATGCTCGATCCCGAAGATTGCACCAGCGTGGTGATCGCGCCCAGCGATTTGGCGGCGATCTCGAACGAAGATCGCGTGCGCGTGGAGGCCTCGTAAAACAGCAGCACTACGCGCTTGTTGCGCAACAGCGGACGCGCTTTGAGCGGATTCATCCGCCGGGCCAGCTTCAGCAGGCCCAGGATTTCTTTGTCCTCCAGGTGCTCGATACCGAGCAGTGAACCGCGCGCCGGCTTATTCATCGCGTAAGAATGCAAACGGTGCATCATACGCGGCTCGCGCGGCCCTCGGCAAGGCCGCCTCCAAACGCTGTATTTACGGCCGTTTTCGCCGCCCGAGGACGGCGCCGGTCAAGGCCCCAGCCAGACTGCCCGCAGCAATGGACACCAGAAACAAGACGACCAGCCCCAGAACAAGCATCGCCGCCATGCCCTCGGGCGTTTTTAGCCGGTCGAAGGCAGCCTGCACTTGCGGGTCGGTGGAGCGGGAAGCGGCCTGCTGCAGAGCTTCCAACATCTTCTGGCGAACTTGCCCACCGGTGTGAAACAGCGCCACGGCGAAGGTCTCCAGCACAGCCGAGATCCCGAAAAAGAGGAAGCCGCTCACCGCGCCGAGTTGCGCACCCGATCTCGCATTAACACCCCAGGCCAGGTTCCTCCGATGGTAGAGGGAGACGGCCAGAAATCCCGCGCCCAAGCCGGCCAGCAATGGAACCATCAATCCAAAAGCCATGACCAGAGCCGAGATCAGCGCAGCCACCGCGCAAGCCCGCAAGGCCCGCGGCCACACAATCCCGGTGGAAAGCGCTGGAACATTCAAAGTCCTTGTGACCGTCGGCGGATCCAACGAGAAAGCAGGCAGGTCCGCGGACGAGACATTCGCCGCGACAGCGGGCGCCACAGGCTCTGGCATCGCCACGCGAATCTGCGGCGCGCCGCATTCTGAACAGAAGGGCTTGCCATCTTCAACGCTGTGCCCGCACTTGTAGCAGGGATGCTCCATCGGAGTTTATGGCTGGACTAGGTTGAAGGTATCGCACGATCAACGGCAGGCGCAAGGAAGCTAGGAGTGAGTAATGCCTCCCCTTGAAGATACTAATGTGGGGACAGCCGCCCTCGCCTGCCCTGAGCGAAGCCGAAGGGGCTGTCCAGTCGGGCGAAGCCCGACTTGCTTTCAAATGTCCCCTTGTTTCCCGCGAGCATGAACATAAACCAGGGCGAAAGTCGATCCGCTGCGGCCGTTCGGTTCGACGGCGACTGCGTGCTGGTGGTCCTCGGTACCAACCTTCAGCTCGGTAACCGGGCCCGTATCGTCGCCATCACATTTCAGCTCTTTACTTCTCTCAGAATCTTTGTCGTCCGCGTGCACGTCGACGTCGCCACCGTGTTTCTGGGTGTGGCACTCGAGCACCTTGCCGTATTTCTTCAACTTGTCGCGATAGAAGTCGATCACTTTGCCGGGAGCATCGTCGGAGTCGTAATTCGCGACCACGAGTTTGAAACCGAAGGCCTCGGTGAAGATGCTGAGGTTGGCATTGTCCCGGTTGTGGTCGTCAGACCTTACGCGCGCCCCCGGATAGAGCGGCAGGCCAATCTTTCGCGCATCCGCATCGCTGCCCACGTGCACATCACCCACCGAACTGCGGATGTCCAGTTTCTTGTCCTCGCCGCTGTCCGGCTTCTGCCCGGCGAGGCCGGGAGTTGTGATGGCGAGGCCGAAGGCCACCGCGAGGAGTGAACGAAAGCCGATTGATCGAAACATCACTGCCTCCTACGACCCCGAAGCTAAATATCCGCATCCTTGCCGTGCGTTCGCACGTAAACCAGCGAAAAGCTCGACCCTTTGCCCTCGGGCTTGACAGCCACGATGTGCTGGTCGTCTTTCTTGCCCACCTTGAGCTCGACGTTGCTGCCGTGCTCGCCTTCGCACGTCAACTCATTCGACCCGGATCCGTGTGATCCCATTTTCATGTCCAGATTCAGATCGGAGGTGCGGCACTCCAGCACTCTTCCATACTTCTTCAGCTGGTCCTTGTAAAAAGACGTTACCTTGGCAGGCGCGTCGTCGGACTCGTACGTCAGAGCGACAACTTTTATGCCATACCCGAAACCGGAGATGTTTACGTTGGCGCTCTTGTCGCTGCCGTTGGAATCTTCTTCTTTCAAGCGTGCGCCCGGATAAACCGTCAGACCGGTGTCGGAGACGTCCGCCTGTTTGCTGACGTGAATCCCGCCGGCAAAAGTATTGATATCAACCTGCTTGTCTTGCCCGTTGGCCTCTTTCTTCACATTCACGCTGCACCCGGGCAGCAGCAGAAGCACAGTCAAACAGGCGGCAGCAATCACCATCACCACCACAGAGAATTTATTTTTGCGCATGTTCCGACCCTCCACTGCCAACCGGCCCGGCGCGCTCGATTCCGGCGCCTCTCTGCGCCACATTCGGAATGCTCACCGGAAGATGCCCACGAATCGCGATCTCCCCAAACAACGCTTTGATCGCGCTTACTTCCGACACGGTCGCATTCGAAAACGTACACATGTAATTCTCGATCTTGGGAAAATCCGCCGCCAGATACGGGTTTCCCAAGGCGACGACCGCAGTTTTTTCCGCCGCGTGGTCCAGCACTTGCTGCAGCAGCGCGCCCGTAGCATCCGCCATCGCCACCGTATTCCCTACCTTGCCCGCTGTCGGCACCACGTAAACCGCCGCGATCACGGTCTTCGCCTCGTCCACTGCCTTCAGCACTTCGTCGCTCATCGCGGCGGCGATCCGCGGATCCACGTAGATCACGCGCGCATCTGGAATCCGCGCCCGCAATTCGCGCCCAAAAGCTCGCCCGGATTCCGTCCGCACATCGTCGGAGAACAACACCGCAACCACCTGGTTGTGTGTCTCCTCCCGTGTTGTATACGGAAGTGCGGCTTTCCCGGTTCCCTGGTTCTTGACCGAAGATTTGAGCGGCAAAACCTTGCCATTGTCGCGCACCAGCGTGACCGCGGCATCGGCCACCTGCTGGCCAAAAGCCAGATTCCCCGGCTTTCCCACGAGATTTGCGATGGCCTTCACGTCCACCGTGCGCGCATCCTGCAGGCCGAGAGACGCCTTTGTCTTCAGGATCTTAAGCACGGAGCGGTCCAGCCGTTCCCGCGAGATCTCCCCCGACTGAACCGCCTTGAGCATGGCGTTATAGGAGGCAGGGAAGTCAGCGGGAATCAGCAGCAAGTCGTTGCCTGCCTTGAAAGCCTCCACTGCGGCCCGCCCAATGTCATTGGCAAAGAGGTGAGTCAGGCCGGCCATGTCCAGCGCGTCTGTGACGATAATTCCCTTGAACCCAAGCTGTTTTTTCAGCAAATCCGAAACAATCACCGGCGAAATGGTAGCCACGTGGTTGGGATCGGAGTCGAGCGCCGGCACCGTCACATGCGCCACCATTACCGAATCGACGCCTGCTGCGATGGCCTGCCGAAAAGGTGGCAGTTCGATGGAATCAAGGTGGGCACGATCCACATTGACGCTGGCCACTCCCAGATGTGAATCCGTCGCCGTATCGCCGTGACCGGGAAAGTGTTTCACGGTGGTCAGCATGCCGCCCTCATGCGCGCCCTTGATGTAGGCCACAACCAGATCTCCGACCTGCTTGGGATCTTCGCCGAACGACCGCGTGTTGATGATGGGATTGGCTGGGTTCGAATTCACGTCGGCGTCCGGAAAGAAATTCCAGTGAATGCCGACGGCGCGCGCTTCCTCAGCCGTAATGCGCCCGAAAGTCTCGGCGTCTTCCGCTTTGCCATCTCCGCCGAAAGCCATAGCGTGTGGGAACACGGTGGCTCCCATCAGTCGCATCGAAACACCACGTTCAAAGTCGGCCGCGAACAGCAACGGCAGCTTTGAGTCGCTCTGCAAGCGGTTAAGAAGCTCTGCGGCTTCATACGGCTCGCTGCGCAGAAGATATGGGCCATCCACATGCACCGTCATGGCGAACGAGCCCACGTGATACTTCTGCATGGCCTCGCGCAGTTGCAGGTATTCCGGATTCTCCAGATTAAGAAAGCTGGCGCGGCACCAGATCATAAACACCTGGCCGATTTTTTCCTCGAGGGTCAGCTTGTGCAGCGTTTTCTCTGCCCACTTCTCGCCGGCGGGGGTCGCATGAATGGGGCCGGGGCGCTGGTACTTGTCTTTGGCAGATGCGGATGTGGTAAGTACGAGAGCGAACACTAAGAAGGCGAGTGTACGTGGCATGGCAAAACGATAGCAGAAGGCTAGGTGTCGGGTCCTGGGTCTTAGGTCTTGGGCCTCAGGTCCGGGCTTCACCAACAAAAACAGATATCCTGTGCTCCATACATCTTGCAGCATTTGCCAGGGCATCGCATAGAATGATTGGAATTGATTTCGCGTCCTACGACTAAATCCGACGGCGGAATGAAATACTTGGAGGATCGCCATGAAGTCCGTCCTCGCACTGCTTTTTCTGGCCGCCACAGCGTTCGCGCAAGATCAAGCTGCCGTCGCCACTGCTGAGGCCGCTTGCGGCCCCAAGGACGTTCAGTTCGACGTCAAAAACGACGCCACTCAGCGTCCCACATCGCATGATGCCGACAAAGCGACACTATTCATCATTGGCAATGACTTGGGCGTCGCGCACCCGACCATCCGCGTTGCCCTAGACGGTACCTGGATCGGGGCCACCCGCACCCACTACTTTTTCTCTGTCTCCGTGGAACCGGGAGAGCATCATCTCTGCGCCACCACTCCGGTGGTTAATCCCAAGTATTCTCTGGGAACAGCCCTGGTGCATCTCACGGCCGAAGCCGGCCAGACTTACTACTTTCGAACAAGGGTTATCACGATACAGTTCCAGGACTTCCTTGACTTCGAAGCGATTGACAGTGATCAGGGCAAGCTGCTGGTCGGGTTGTATCCTTTCAGCCTCGCACATCAGAGGAACAAATAACCAGCCTCAAGTCCGTTGCGCGACGTAACACTTTTACTCAAGACCTATGACCTATCACCTAAGACCCGAGCTGCTGCCCGCCGCTGAATCTGCGTCTCGTCCCCAAACCCGCGCAGCCACTGCACCTCCGGCTCCCGCCGAAACCAGGTCATCTGCCGCTTGGCGTAGTTGCGGTGCGCCTGCTGAGCCGCAACCAGCGCCTGCTCGCGCGTAAGGTCCCCACGCAGAAATTGCACCGCCTGCTTGTAGCCCAAAGATGACAAGAGCCCAGCGGCGTCGCCATATTTTTCCAGCAGACGTTGCGCCTCTTCGCTGAGTCCGCCTTCGAACATATCCTGCGCGCGCCGGTTGATCCGCTCATAAAGCGCATGCCGATCCGGATCAAGCCCGAGCCGCAGAATGCGAAATCCCCGTAAAGGCTCGCGCCCGTGCTCCTGCCAGAGCTCCGTCATCTTCCGCCGCGAGGCCAAACACACTTCAATGGCGCGGATGACCTTGGGCGTGTCGTTGGCGTGAATCTTCTCCGCGGCTGTGCGATCCAGACGCCGCAGAACACGATGTAGATAGTTGGAGCCGCGACTGGCAGCCCGCTCACGCAATCGTTCCCGCAATTCTTCGGAACGCTGTGGCCCCGGGAAAAGCCCCTCCAGCAGCGCACGCAGGTAGAGCCCAGTTCCGCCCACGACGATTGGCAAACATCCCCGCGCCTTGATCTCTTCCAGCACTTGCCGAGCCTGCCGCGCGTATTCGCCGGCCGTCACATGCCCGGTGGGCGCTACGCAATCGAGCAGATGATGCGGCGCTCGCGCGCGTTCGGAAGCCGTGGGCTTGGCGGTTCCAATATCAAACTCGCGATACATCGCGACGGAATCGCAGTTCACGATTTCGCCGTGGAAGCGCTCCGCCAGCGCCAGAGACAGTGCGGTCTTGCCGCTGGCCGTGGGGCCGAGCACAACCACCAGCAGCGGTTCAGGCTGCGCGGAAGTCACCGTCAGCGCACGCTCCAGTGGATGGCGTGCCAGTAGCGAACCAGGGTGAGGACAAGCAACAGAAAAGCAATCAGCAGCAGGCCGGAGGTTTCCGTCGCATAAATCGCGTGCCGCCGATGCTTGTGGTCGGAATCGTTCTGGGGCCGAACGTCAGGCACGAAGACATTGTACGCCGCGAAGAAACTGTGGGGACAGCCGCCCTCGCCTGCCCTGAGCTAAGCCGAAGGGGCTATCCAGTCGAGCGTAGCTCGACTGGTGTGTCGTCGCAGCCTGCAAATGCTGTTTCGCCATCAGCTTGCGGGACGCCCCGCAGCTTGGTGCTACACTGCGTCGTTAGTAGTCTTTCATACCCATGCCCGCAGGCAATCACCCCGGTAGAATCGCGCGCTTCGGCCTCTTCGAGCTCGACCTCGCCGCGGGCGAACTGCGCAAGAATGGCGCCAAGCTCCGCCTGCAGGAACAGCCCTTCCAAGTGCTCACCCTGCTGCTGGAGCGTGCCGGCGAGGTGGTCACGCGTGAGGAGTTGCGCCAGAAACTCTGGCCCGCCGACACCTTCGTGGATTTCGACCACAGCCTCAACACCGCCGTGAACAAGCTGCGCGAGACCCTGGGCGACTCGGCTTCCAGCCCGCGCTACATCGAAACCCTGGCCCGCCGCGGCTACCGCTTCATAGCACCGGTGCAAAATACTGTGGCGAACACCGTCGCGGAGGCAGAGAAGGACCATGTGGGGGCAGCCGCCCCCGGCGGTCCGGCCGAGCAAAGCTCCGATGCAGCAGCGGCACAGAACTCGCCAGAACTCCTTCATCCCGACCTCGAAGTCCCCATCCCCCGCCGCGGCCTCACCCGCAGCCTATTCGCCTTAGTGCAGCTGATGTACCTGATTTTCTACGTAGTCGCGCTCTTCCGCCTCCATGCTATCGAAGGCATCGCAGATTCCTTCCTGCCCGGCTGGGGAGCAGCCGCTCTGGTCGCCGCCGTGATGGTGACCGCCGGGGTCGGCATTCCCCTCCGCTGCTACCTGCTCTCCGCTGTGGGATTCGACTACCAGCGCCTGGGCGAAAAATTCCAGCAGATGTTCCCGTTCATCCTGGCACTCGATCAGCTCTGGGCCGTTGCTCCATTCCTGCTGATGCAGAAAATCGGCCTGGGCGCAGCTTTCGCCGCCAGCGCCGCGCTGCTCTACGTGCCGTTCTCGGAGCGAACTCTGATCCGCATGGCGTATGTGAGGCCACGGGTGCGCCCGTAAAGCCACTCGGCTAAACATAAGGCCATCTTCCCTGGAACCAACCTCACCATTCCCACGTAATCTAGTCTAAGAGGTGTGAGGCGGGAGCTTGCCCGCCCGCCGGAGGCTTCTTATGAAACGTTTCCGTATCTCCAGCAGCCTGTTCACGGCTCTGCTTCTCGCCGGCTTTGTTTGCTCGCTGGCCGCGCTGCCGGCGCGCGCCGATGACTGGTCGAAAACCTATACCATCAGCGGCAAGCCCGACCTTCGAGTCGACACCTCCGACGCCGACATCCACGTCTCCACCTGGGACCAGAACACCATCGAGGCCCGGGTGACCAGCACGCGCTACAAGATCGGCGACGATGGCATCCGCATCGTCGAGCGCCAGACCGGCGACGTGGTCGACATCGAGGTGCGCTACCCGCATCACAACGTCACCATCAACTGGGGCAATTCCGGCAACCATCGCGTCGACATCTACATCCACATGCCGCGCGAGGGCCGCGTCGATCTGCACACTGGCGATGGCAAGATTGAACTCGCCAACTTTAAGGGCGAGATGCAGTTGCGCAGCGGCGACGGCTCGCAGCAGATCGACAGAGTCGACGGCAAACTCCGGGCCATGACCGGCGACGGCCACATCCGCGCCAATGGCCGCTTTGACGAACTCGACCTCAAGACGGGCGACGGCCGCCTCGATGCGAAAGCAGCAGCCGGTTCTGCCCTGACCACCAGTTGGAGGCTTGAGAGTGGCGATGGCACCGTCACGCTGGAAGTGCCGGAGAACTTCGCGGCTGACGTTGACTTGCACACCGGAGACGGCCACATTGATCTGGATCTGCCGGTCACCACCACCGGCAAGATCCGAGAAGGCGAAGTCCACGGCAAGCTGAACGGCGGCGGAAATCTGCTGGTGATTCACACCGGAGACGGATCCATCCGCCTGCGCAAGAGCTGAAGGGCTCGAGCCTTCGGACTTCGGTTCGCTCCTTGGAAAGATGCGACGTGCGGCTCCTGCTTTGAAAGGGCGCGGCTTAGTTTTGAAAGGGCGCGGCTTCCAGCCGCGCCTGAAGCCTCACGCAATTAACCGCGGCTTCAGCCGCTCAGCAAGGTCAGAACTGCAACTACTCCAGCTCTTCTTTGGTGGGGTTGTAGTAGAAACGAAACCGGAGTGCGAGATATTGCCCGCCAAAATCGCTCGGCAACGCCGGAAAGGGGTCCGACGCAGTAATGCCAGCCCAAGCCGCGCGATCCAGGGGAACGTCTCCGGAAGTGGCTACCAGCTTCATGCCCGCGACTCTTCCATCTTTGGTAATCGCGAATTCGATGATCAGGTTTCCGTGCTTCATCTGCGCCGATTCTGGTATCGCGTTGTACCAGTTCTGGCGCACGTCATGCAGCACCCGTTGCAGGTACGGCCCGAAGTCCACACCCTGAGTGTCGCTGAGAATCTCGAGGTTGCCCACCTGGCGGCCGTGCGCGCCCGTGCCTAATCCAAAATCACCGCCGGAACCCTGGCCGCCGCCGCCCGGTCTGGCCGCCGCCCGCGCCGCCTGACTGATCTGCGAGCCTGCCGACGATGGCGCGGCATATTTCTTGAACACATCCGCGGCGTTTGGCCGCGCCGGCATTTGCAACTGCGCAATCTCCGGATTCGGCGCTTGCTGCTGCGGCTGTGGCTGCGCTTGATTCTGCGCCACTCCCGGAGAAGCCTGACCCGGCGCCGGCGGCGCCGGCGGTCCACTAAACCCCGGCGCTCCCGGAGGCGGTGTAGCCAGAATCTTACGCAGCTCCTTCACGTCCAGTTCAGGATGCCGCGTCGTCGCAATCCGGTCTTTGTCCGACGCAATGTTCGTGTTTGGCTTGTGTTGCAGTTTCTGCACATCCGGCGGAAGCTCCAGAAACGTCACATCCTTGCCGCTAAACGGACGCGCCCGCGCGACCGCCACCACCGAATGCATCCACGGAAAGTATTTTTCCAAAAAGTCGAACTTGACGATGAAGATGATGAGCACCAGGTGGACAATGATGGAGATCCATGCCGCTTCGCGCCGCCGCGACCGCGCCAGATCGTCCTGCAACTGGATGAGCAGGTGCGGCACCCGCGCATCGTCATCCAGCGCGCGGTAGGCGGTTTCCCAATCCTTGGCATCGTACAGGCCGAGTTGCTCGGGCTGCGGCTTCTCCGGCGGGGCCACCGGGTCCTGGAATGGAATTTGCGTGATGGGCATGAACTAATTTTGTCCGAGCCGGGCCTGTCCCTTAGACACAGATTCCCCACACCGCGTTGCATCTGGCCTACCAGAGATGACGCAGCGACAAGGCGCGGCCAAGCTGCCTTCATTTTCGCATCTTTCCAGCGATTCCGCTCACCCCAAATCTCAGGAGAGTTGCCTGTGTAAACATTTGTAAAAGATTCCTAAACCTGTCGTTGTCGCTGGTGTAATAGCAATGTTGTCCAACCGATTTTTGCCTGTATAAGCCGGTCATCGCCGTCATTGACTTCACGATTGCCCGACCCTAAGATTGCACCCTGAGTTCCAGCGCCACTCATGATCGGTCAGACAATCTCTCACTACCGCATCGTCGAAAAGCTCGGCGGCGGCGGCATGGGCGTGGTGTTCAAGGCCGAGGACACCCGCCTTGAACGCTTCGTGGCCCTGAAATTCCTGCCGGAAGACATAGCGCAAGATCGGCAGGCGTTGGAACGATTTCGGCGTGAGGCCAAGGCGGCATCTGCACTAAACCATCCTGGGATCTGCACCATCTACGACATTGGCGAGGAAAACGGCAAGGCCTTCATCGCCATGGAGTTTTTGGATGGCGTGACGCTGAAGCATAGGATCGCGGGGAAACCCATCGAGACCGATGTCTTGCTGGGGCTGGCCATTGAGATTGCCGACGCCCTTGATGCCGCCCATTCGAAGGGAATTGTTCACCGGGACATCAAGCCTGCCAACATCTTCATCACCGAGCGCGGCCATGCCAAAATTCTGGATTTCGGGCTGGCAAAGGTCGCACCAATCGGCAGTTCGGCGAGCCAGATTGCTTCGGCGAACACACAGACCCACACCATGGACGAGGCACACCTGACCAGTCCCGGCGCGACCGTGGGCACCATCGCATACATGTCGCCGGAGCAAGTCCGCGCGAGGGGGTTGGACGCCAGAACCGACTTGTTCTCGTTTGGGGTGGTGCTGTACGAGATGGCTACCGGCGCGTTGCCGTTCCGGGGCGAAACGTCGGGGGTGATCTTCGAGTCAATCTTGAATCGCCTTCCGGTAGCGCCTGTCCGAATTAATCCTGAGGTTCCGCACAAGCTGGAGGAAATCGTCCAGAAGGCGCTGGAGAAGGATCGCGAGGTCCGCTACCAGTCGGCTGCGGAAATGCGGGCCGAACTCAAGCGGCTGAAGCGGGATATCGAGAGCCAAAGCGTCACGGCTGCGCCCGCAGAAACCGAGACTCGCCCGCTCCGGCTGCTCTGGGTTTTGCCAGCGATTGCGTTGTTGGCCGCCGCTGGAATTCTGGCTTGGCGTTTCTTGCGCCCACACACCTCGGACGGGGCGGCCATCCATTCGGTCGCGGTTCTGCCCTTCGCCAACGCGAGCAAGGATCCGGAGATGGACTACCTCAGTGACGGAATGTCCGCCGAAATCACGAATTCTCTTTCCCGACTTGCCAATCTTCAGGTGATGGCAAGCAGCACGGTGTCGCGTTACAAAGCGCGGCAGGACGATCCCCAAGGAGTTGGGCGCGAGCTGCACGTTGACACAGTGCTGACCGGGAGGGTCGCCGAACACGGCAATAAACTTGACGTCGAAGCTGAATTGGTCAACGTGGCAACAGGAGCGCAACTCTGGGGTCAGCGTTATGAGCGCGGCATCAACGACGCTTCGCAGCTTCAGGCGGTCATCACCAGCGAAGTTGCCGCCCGGTTGCAGCCGCGGCTAAGCGGAACCGAAAAAGAAAATCTCGCGAAAGCCGGGACGCAGAACTCCGAGGCTTACCAGCTTTACCTCAAGGGCCGCTACCACGAGGAAAAATACACTCGAGCCGATGTGAACACGGGAAACGACGAATTCCACCGGGCGATCCAGTTGGACCCAAACTACGCGGCGGCCTACGCTGGACTCGCCTATTCCTACGTCATTGCGAACGACTTTTTCCTGTCGCCAAAGGACTCAATGCCACCCGCGAGGGAAGCCGCTAGAAAAGCTTTGCAATTGGACGAGTCGAATTCCGAAGCTCATATGGCCCTGGCATGGGTGAAGTGGGGTTACGATTATGATTCGGCTGGCGGAGAAGCAGAACTCACACGTGCCATCGAGCTGGCGCCCCGCGACGGCACCGCTCGCTGGCCCTACGGCTTGTTTCTCGTCCTTGGCGGAAAGACGGATGCAGGAATCGAAGAAGGCAGGCGTGCAGTGGCGCTTGATCCAGCTTCCCTGGAATCCAACACTTTTTTGGGCTGGGATCTCTACTATGGGCACCGCTACGACGACGCCGTCAAGCAGCTTCGCGCCACCGTCGACCTGGAACCGAACTATTGGCTTTCACATATGCTGTTGGGGACGGCCTACGAACAACAGGGCAATCTAAGCGGCGCTCTGGACCAGCTTGAAAAGGCGACCAGCGTAGAGACCGAGATACCCATGCCACTGGCGGAGTTGGGTCACCTTTACGCCCGGATGGGCCGAAAAAGCGATGCGGAGAAAGTCCTGCAGGAACTCGGACGTCGCGGACAAAAAATCTACGTGCCTCCCTATAACCTGGCCACGGTTTACATTGGTCTGGGGCAGAAAGAGCAAGCGCTCGCGTTCCTGGAAAAAGCATACGCGGACCGTTCCCTGCTCTTAGTGAATGCCGGCGTTGATCCGGAATTCGAGAGCCTCCACTCCGAGCCGCGTTTCGCCGCCCTGGTGGGGAAGGTGATTTCCCACTAACCTTTCGCCTTGGCCAACCCAGCAAGCCCAACTTTCTTCCCATGCTCTCGAATCACGCCCACGATATCTAGGGCTAAAGCCAGCGCCCGCCGTCCATCTTCCAGTGGCACGACTGGCGTGGACCGCTGCCGCACCGCCTGCAGAAACGATCTCAACTCCGCGTGCAGAGGTTCCTCCGAAGTCACCGCCGGCTTGGCCACTTTAATCTGCGGGTTGATGGTGGGAGCGCCCGGTGCCGCTCCATCGGCTCCCACGGTAAAGACAAGAACTTCCTGCCGTCCATAGTCCACCGAAACATACTGCTGCGGCTGAAAGAAACGCAGCTTGCGCACCCGTTCGGTCGAGACCCGGCTGGCCGTGAAGTTGGCCACGCATCCCGATTCAAATTCCACGCGCACATTGGCGATATCAACCTTCCCGGAAAGAATCGGCAGGCCCACCGCACGAACTTCTTTCACCGGAGAGTCGGCAAACGAAAGCACGATGTCCAGATCGTGAATCATCAGGTCAAGCACCACGTCAACGTCGAGCGACCGCGGCGTAAAAACGCTCAGCCGGTGCACTTCGAAAAACATCGGCCGGGTCAGCAGCGGGATCGTGGCTCGCACCGCAGGATTGAAGCGCTCAAGATGTCCAGCCTGGGCCACGCGCTTGTGCTTGGCCGTCAGTTGCACCAACTCATCGGCCTCGGCCTGCGACGCGGCCACCGGCTTCTCGATCAGCACATCCACGCCCGCTTCCATCAGCGAGCGCGCCACTTCCAGATGATGGACCGTCGGCGCCGCCACTGACGCTGCCCGGACCTCGCTGTGCGTGGTCAGCATCTGGGCCACCGAGCCGAAGGCGCGACAGGCGAACTCACGCGCCACCGCGTCGGCCCGGTCGAGATTCGGGTCGACCACGCCCACCAGGCGCACCGCTTCGCCCTGCTGCTCCAGTTCTTTGTAGACCCGGGCGTGGTTGCGTCCAAAAACGCCCACCCCCACTACCGCCACGGAAATCGCATTATCAGCGTGCAGGAAGGAACTCTCAGCCGGCTGGTTGCCAGAAGGAACAACAAATTGTAAACGTAAAGGCGGGAAAGAGCATCTGGAATGCATTGAGTAATTTTGCAATCGGGTAATTTGGTGATTGGAGAGCGGTCATGCGTTAACGTTTTCGATCGCCAGATGACCCAATCGCCCGATCACCAAATTCCTTAAGGAGATCCTCTCTCGCCCATGCGAACCATCGCCCTGCTCACCGTTTCCAACATCTTCATGACCTTCGCCTGGTATGGCCACCTGAAATACCGCGACGTGCCGCTCTTCAAAGTGATCGTCATCAGCTGGATGATCGCCTTCTTTGAGTACTGCTTCCAGGTGCCGGCCAATCGCATTGGCTCCTACGAATTCAGCGCGGCGCAACTGAAGACGATTCAGGAAGTGATCACGCTGGTGGTTTTTTCCGTATTCTCGGTGCTCTACCTGAAGCAGCCAGTCCGCTGGAACCACGCCGTAGGATTCGCCATGATTGTGGCCGCAGTGGCAGTGATTTTCAAGCAATGGTGAGGAAGAATTGAGTCATCGAGCAATGGGGTAATTTGGCAATCGGGAACCGGGCAGGTGAGGTTTTCAATTACCAAATTACTCAATTGCACAATTGCCCAATTTTTTTCAGGATCGCAATCTGCCCCGCATGATAAAGCTCGTGCTGCGCCACTCCATGCAGCATGTGATTGAAATCGTATTTCTTCCCCGGCACACGCTCCCGCAGGCGAGACTCGGACAGCCCCGCCACAGTCTTCACCAAGACATCGTGCGTTCGCTTCACCTGGGCAACGGCTTTGCGCCACGCCGCGGCGGTAGGTTTCGGAACGACTGGAAAATTCGCCGTTCCCGTCAACTGAATTTTCTCCCCACGCAACCGCCGGCAGGCCGCACCGTCCCAGGCAGCCACGTGCAACACCAGCTCCCAGATGCTATGAACGTCCCGTAGCGGCTTGCCCGCAGCGGTGGCGGCATCCACATCCTGCAACAGCTCAAGCAAAGCAGGGCCATGCCACGCATCGCCCTCGAACGCGCGGCGAAGCTGGTCGGCAATAAGGGCAGGTTCAGAGCTTGAGGAAATCATATCTCATAGCCTCTTCATTCTTTGGTCCGCACGGTTTCGCAATCTTCTTCGCGCACTTTGCGTATGTTCTTTGCGATCTTTGCGGTTAAGGGCTTCGTTCTCACCGGCCGGCAGATGCGTCCGCCACAACCGCAATCCCCGCCGCATCAGCCGCCTCCAAAACCTTCTCTCCATCCAGCAGCAAACACTTTCCCGCATCCAGCGCCAGGCAGGACGCACCCGCCGCCCGCATCACTTCAATCGTCTTCACCCCGATCACGGGAACATCGAATCGCATATCCTGATTCGGCTTGGCGATCTTCACCACGGTAAGTTCCCGGCTGAGTGTGGAAGCGTCCCCGTGCAGCGATCCCATGATCCGCCCGGCGCGCTCGATGGTGGCGTCAGTGCCCTCCATGGCTTCGACCGCTACGCAGGCCGTTTCGGCGATCACCACGGTCTGCCCAATGTCGTGCTGCGCCAGTTGCCGGGCCACCATGCTGCCGTAGTCGACGTTCTTCCGCTCCTGCTCCGTAGGCGCGCGCTGCGTCAGCACTCCTGACTTAACCAGCAGCGGCTCCAGCAGCCAGGTGGAATTCTCCAGCGTAATGCCTTCCTCCGCCAGAACCTTTGCGACGGCCCCCAGCAAGCTGTCGGTGTTGCGCGTGGCCAGCGAGAGCAAAAGCTTGGCCATCCGCCAGTCGGCCCGGATGGCCGAGAAAATCTGCTTGTGCTTCACCTGCCCCGCCATAATGGCGCGCCGCACGCCTTTTTGCTGGAAGGTCTCGATCAGCCTCGAAAGCTCGCCCAGCGACAGCCAGTGAACGGAAGTGGCACCGCGAGACTCGACCTCAGGAAAAGCCTCTTCCTTGATCGCGACGACGACCACTTCGTATCCCGCCGCGCAAGCCGCGTCCAGCACGAGAAGCGGGAACTTGCCATTGCCCGCGATGAGACCGATGCGTTCCATAACAGTGGTCAGTGGTCAGTGATCAGTGATCAGTGCTGGGTTTTACTGGCCACTGCTCACTGACCACTAGCCACTACTTAATCACTCCTCGTTCCGACGCCTCGATGAACCTGATCAGCATATCCACATCCTCGCCGCGGTCCGGCTCAGCTTTCAGTTTCTCCAGCGCCTGCGACGTGTTTAGCTTCGATGCCAGCAGCGTTTTATAGGCATGGTGAATCTTCCGGATGCGTTCCTTCGAAAACCCGCGGCGCTCCAGCCCAACTTTATTCATCCCATACGCGTGCGTGTCGCGCGCGGCCGAGGTCATGGAAAACGGCAGCACATCCTGCGTGATGGTGGTCCCGCCGCCGATGTAGGAGTGGGCACCGATGCGCACAAACTGATGCACCGGGCACAACGCGCCCACCACGGCCCATTCCTCCACCGTCACATGCCCGCCCAGCGTCGCGCCATTCACCAGCATGCAGTGGTCGCCAATCACGCTGTCGTGTCCGATGTGGGCGTAGGCCATGATCAGCGTATGGCTGCCCACACGCGTCAGCCCGCCGCCTTTCACCGTGCCCCGGCTGATGGTCACACACTCGCGAATCTCGTTGTGGTCGCCGATCTCCAGCCGCGTCGGTTCGCCCCGGTAGGAAACATCCTGCGGCGCCATGCCAATCGCGCAGAAGGGAAAAAAGCCGTTGTCCGCGCCGATTTTCGTCGGCCCTTCGATCGCCACGTGCGACACCAGATGACAGCCCTCGCCCAGCTCGACGTCGGCACCGATCACGCAATACGGCCCAACCTGGCACGATACCGGCACCTTGGCCCGCGCATCGATGATCGCGGTGGGATGAACATTCATGACGGAGTTGTTACATCATCGGGAGATGCACACACTGCAGCCGAAGTCTGCTTCATTCCGCAGCCGCACCGTTGTCAGCGCCGTTAGCACCGTCGCCGCGCCCGCGCGAGCTGTCGATGAGCTGGCACGACACGGTCGCCTCCGCCACGCGCTTGCCCGCCACCGACGCAGTGCCGTGCATCTTCACCGCGATCATCCGTGGAACGGCCCGCCAGCCCTGCACTTCCACCTCGATCCGCAATTGGTCGCCGGGGCTCACCGGACGCCGGAACTTCGCCCGTTCGATGCCGGTAAACACCATCACCTTGTCTGTACGATCTTCCACTTCGGTGAGCAAAAGCGCGCCCCCGGCCTGCGCAATGGCTTCCACAATCAGCACGCCCGGCATGATGGGCAGCCCCGGAAAATGTCCGTTGAAAAAAGGTTCGTTGATGGTGACGTTCTTGATGGCCACGATGCGCTCTTTGCGTTTCAGCTCCAGCACGCGGTCAATCAGCAGCAGCGGATAGCGGTGCGGCAGAATCTTCAGAATGTCGTGAATGTCGAGCCCCGTCTTGGTGGCTGCCGCCTCGCTCACGGGTGAAGTGCGCTCAATCATAGTTCGGGTGAATCCAGTCCGTACGAATCACGCTCGTCAATCAGCCTGAAGATTATACTGTACCGCATTGCCTTCACGGCGGCGGCAACCATAGGCAGAGTCTCAGTTTGCAAGATACTCATGTGGGGACAGCCACAATCCGGCCCTCGTAGCCAAAGCCCCGAGCGAAGCCGAGGGGGAAGCTCGACAGCTGCGCCGTCCAGGAAGACAAGCTGAGAGACTACCCGACCATCGTCAGAAGGGAAATTGTGCCCGGTAAGCAAACTAGAGAACTAGTGACTCCGCGGTGGCCTGATCGCCTGCGCTATCTCTCCGACCAGCAGGAACGAATCGTCGCCACCATCCGTGAACTAGTCGAGATCGAGTCCCCCAGCGACAGCAAGCCGGCCGTCGACCGCATAGCCGCGGTGCTGGCGCAAAAATTCGAGTCACTCGGAGGCCGCCCACACCTCAATCACAGCAGCGACTTCGGCGACAGTTTGCAGATCGACTTCTGTGGGCCTTCTGGATCGCCGCATCGCAAGCCCGTCCTGCTGCTCGGGCATTACGACACGGTGTATCCACTGGGCACGCTCGCGAACATGCCGTGCAAAATCGAGAATAGCCGCCTCCGCGGACCGGGTGTTCTCGACATGAAGTCTGGCATCGCGCTCATGCTCCATGCCATCGAAGCGCTGCAGGCATGGCACGGTGAAGTGCCGCGTCCGGTCACGGTTTTCCTCGTCTCCGATGAAGAAGTCGGCAGCTATTCTTCGCGCCAGATCACCGAATCATTGGCGAAAGACTCCGCCGGAGTGCTGGTGCTGGAGCCCGCTGCCGGACTGCGCGGCGCCGTCAAAACCGCGCGCAAGGGCGTAGGCGAATATACGCTGCGCGTGAAAGGCGTAGCGGCTCACGCGGGCCTCGATCCCGGCAAAGGCCACAGCGCCATTCTTGAACTCGCGCGCCAGATCGCCGTCATCGCGAAGCTGAACAATCTGCGCCAAGGCTTGTCGGTCAACCCCGGCGTGATCGCAGGCGGAACGCGCACCAATGTGATCGCGGCCGAGGCCTCCGCAGATATCGATGTCCGCATCAAGAGCGCAAAACAAGCCTCCGGCATCGACCGCAAACTGCGCTCCCTCAAGCCGTTCGACAAGCACTGCAAACTCGAGATGACGGGCGGCATCAACCGCCTCCCCATGGAGCGCACTGCCGGAGTCGCGGGGCTCTACCACAAAGCTCAGGCCATCGCCCGCCAAGTAGGATGGAAACTCGAAGAGGCAGCCGTGGGCGGCGGCTCCGACGGCAACTTCACTGCCGGCATGGGCATCCCCACACTCGACGGCATGGGCGGCGTCGGCGAGGGCGCGCACGCGGTCCACGAATACATCGTCATCTCCGAACTGCCGCGCCGCGCGCTGCTTTTAGCGGGAATGATCGAAAGCGTTTGATTCCACGGAAATCCCATGCTCAAGTTCATGGTTGTCCTTCATCGCCGTCCGGATCTGACTCCCGAACAGTTCCGCCGGCATTTGCAAGAGATTCATGGACCCCTGGCGAAGAATCTCCCCGGACTGAGGAAGTACGTCCAGAACATCGTCGGCAGCGACCCCAAGCGGAAGCCCCCAGGCTGGGACGCGATAATCGAACTCTACTTCGACGATTGGCCGAGCATGGAAGCGGCGTGGACAAGTCCGCAGGGTGCGGCTTCCGACGCCGACCTCCCGGCCTTTGCCGACTTGACCCGCGCCACTTGGTCGGTGGTCGAGGAGATCACGGTTCTGCAGTGAAGACCAGGAAGTAATCCATTTTGTCGCCCTTCACAAAGTCGTACTGTTCAAGCAATCGGTAGCCCGCCTGCGCCGCTTCGCGGATGACAACATCCCGGCCCACGCCGTGGTCCTCGCCGTTTCCGTTGCGGTCGATGACGCCAACTCGCGCGCCCACACGCAGCGCCGCTCGCAGATTCTTTAACAGCGCGACCGGCTCGGCCACTTCGTGATACGTCTTCAGCAGGAGCACGGCATCCACCGCGCCCACAGGAAGAAGGGAGTCATCCGCTTTGCCGAGAATCGTCTTCACGTTGCGCAACTTCTCCTTCTGCGCGCGCTCGGCAATGTAGCGAATCGCCTCCGGGTTGATGTCGACTGCATAGACCATCCCATCTTTTCCCACGCGCCGCGCCGCCCGCACCGTGAACCACCCCGATCCGGCTCCGATATCAGCCACCGATTTCCCGGGTGCAACGCCCAGAATATCCATCACGCGATTGATCTGCAGACGCTCATCCCGCCCCGGAGAATCAAAAATCGTTAGGTCGCCCGTGTAGGGTTCGCTGGTCTTGCGATGTTCGCCGGAGGCTGTGTCCGGCGCCTGGCCCGGGGCTTGCGCAACCACAGAAGGCAAAGTCTGCAGCCAAAGCAGAACCGCGAGAAAGAGAATGCAACGTCTAAGAATCACCACGAACCTCCTGGGACCTACGGTTCAAATAGACTTCGACAACTCGGCTTGGTGAGCGCCGCCAGATTCGAGTGCACAGAAACTATCTCATAGGTCGGTCTTCGGTAAGGCCCGGTTTCAAGGTTTGCGTAAGGATTCCCAAACGCCTGCGGCACCGTGGAAGAGCAGCGCTTCAGCGCCGCGTAAAGCTTCCGGAATTGGTGCGGGCTTCAGCCCCGGTGGTTGCATCTTGTATTCATGACCAGCCTGTTACCTTCGGTGCCACACTCTTTTTGACTCCGCACTGGCCATAGCCTAGACTTTTTACAGGGAGTTTTTTCCCGATGGAGGAGTTATGGGTGAATTTTCGCCTTGGCATTGGCTCTTGGTGATTGCGATCGCCCTTCTGCTCTTCGGGACCAGCAAATTCGCCGCGGTCGGCAAGGGTCTCGGCGAAGGCATCCGTAACTTCAAAGCCGCCATGAAAGAACCCGAAGAAGAAAAGAAAGAGAAAAAAGAACAAGAGAAAAAATCCTAGACCCGCTCCGGAGGAGCGGCCCGATAATAGCCCAGCGCTTCAGCGGTGGGAAACGTGGGGAGAAAAGAACAAGTCCCGTAGGGACGACCGAAATTCTCGTTCACCCTGTATACCTTTCCCCTCCTCTGACCAAATTCACACCGCTCCCCGCCCTCGCAACATCCCGTACACCCGCGCCACCGGCAGCCCCACAACATTGCTGTAATCACCCTCGATGCGCGGGATCCACCGCGATGCGACGCCTTGGATCGCATACGCCCCGGCCTTGTCCATAGGCTCGCCGGTCGCGATGTACGCGCGGATTTCATCGTCGGACAGTTCGCAAAAAGTCACGAGCGTATTCTCGGACGAAGTTTCGGTTTTCCCTGCACCCGGCCCCACGACGCAGACTCCCGTAATCACCGCGTGCGTCCGCCCCGACAGCAATCGCAACATGTGGGCCGCATCGCGTGCATCGCGCGGCTTGCCCAGGATGACGTCATCGACCACGACGATCGTATCCGCGCCCAGGACGAACTCCTGCGGCCGCCCTCGCGAAACCACCAGCGCCTTCTCCTGCGCCAGCCGCTCCGCGCAATCCCGCGGAGCCTCCCCGGCAAGCGGTGTCTCATCAATTTCAGCAGGCTGCACCGTGAACGGAATCCCGGCGTTGCGCAGTAATTCCTGCCGTCGCGGCGAGGCGGAAGCGAGAACAATTGTCACAGAAGCTGATTTTATCGGAATACTCTCCAGCTCAATCGATTCGCCTCTCCCCGTCCCCCGCGGCTTTTCTCTGCGGCTCCGCGTTCCAGGCTTTTGAATTGAGATCCGGCAGAACTGAGAACGCCTTCGCCTGCTAAAATCAAGGATTAGCCGCAGCCTCTCAAGAACACTTGTCAGTCTCCGGTTGCCAATTTCAATTCGGTTTTACTGGCAACTGGCAACTGGCAACTGGCAACTGAATTTATGGACGCCGCTTTCCTCCGCAACTTTGCCATCATCGCGCATATCGACCACGGTAAATCCACGCTGGCGGACCGCCTGCTGGAATTGACCGGGTCGCTCACCATGCGCGAGATGCAGGCGCAGGTGCTCGACTCCATGGACCTGGAGCGCGAACGCGGCATCACCATCAAGGCCCACGCTGTCCGCATGATGTACACCGCGCACGATGGCCAGACCTACCAGCTCAACCTGATCGATACCCCCGGCCACGTCGATTTTTCCTACGAAGTCTCGCGCTCGCTGGCCTCCTGCGAAGGCGCGCTGCTCATCGTCGATGCTTCCCAGGGCGTCGAGGCCCAAACCCTCGCCAACTCCTACCTGGCTATCAATCACGGCCTCGAAATCATTCCCGTCATCAACAAGATCGATCTGCAAAGCGCCGACATCCCGCGCACCAAAGAGATGATCGAAAGCGCCGTCGGCCTTGACGCAACCGACGCCGTACTCATCAGCGCCAAGACCGGCCAGGGTGTGCCCGACGTGCTGGAAGCCATCGTGAAACGTATTTCGCCACCGAAAGGAAATCCTGACAGCCGGCTGCAGGCCCTTATTTTCGACTCTTGGTTTGACGCCTACCGCGGTGTGATAATACTCACCCGCGTCTTCCAGGGCACGCTGCGTAAAGGCCAGAGAATCCGCCTCTGGTCGAATGGCACAACCTTCGACGCCGAAACTCTCGGAGTGCAATGCCCCAAGCCGGTTGAGATTGATGAACTCAAAGCCGGCGAAGTCGGATTCCTCATCGCGAACATCAAGAATGTCGCCGACACGAAAATCGGCGACACCATCACCGACGACGCCAACCCCGCCTTCGAAGCCCTTCCGGGCTTCGAAGAAATCAAGCCCATGGTCTTCGCCGGCCTCTACACCGTGGACGCCCACGAGCACACCCGCCTGCGCGAAGCCCTGGAAAAACTCCGCCTGAATGATTCAAGCTTCTTCTTCGAACCGGAAAGCTCGGTCGCGCTGGGTTTCGGTTTCCGCTGCGGCTTCCTCGGCCTGCTCCACATGGAGATCATTCAGGAGCGCCTCGAGCGCGAGTTCGCTCTCGAACTCATCACCACCGCTCCCGGCGTCCGCTACAAAATCACCAAGACCGACGGCCAGTTGATCGAGGTCGACAATCCCTCGCGCTGGCCCGATCCCAGCGAAATCGCCAAGGTCGAAGAGCCGGTAATTCTGGCGACGATCCTCACCAACGAAGAATACGTCGGCGGAATTCTGAAACTCGTCGAGGACAAGCGCGGCAAACAGAAAACTTTCGAGTATGTCAGCTCTTCGCGCGTGATGTTGCACTATGAGTTACCACTGAATGAAATCGTGCTCGACTTTTACGATCGCTTGAAATCCGTTTCGCGCGGCTACGCTTCTCTCGATTACCACCTCGCTGACTATTGGGAATCGCCCATGGTCAAGCTCGACATCCTCGTGGCCGGCGAACCCGTCGATGCGCTCTCCATCATCGTGCATCGCGATTTCGCCTACGAGCGCGGCAAAGCGCTGGTCTCGAAAATGCGCCAGCTCATTCCCCGGCAAATGTTCGAGGTTCCCATCCAGGCTTCCATCGGCGCGAAGATCATCGCCCGCGAAACCGTCTCCGCCATCCGCAAGAACGTCCTCGCCAAGTGCTACGGCGGCGACATTACGCGCAAACGGAAGCTCCTCGAGAAACAGAAGGAAGGCAAAAAACGAATGAAGCGCATCGGCCGCGTCGATATCCCCCAGGAGGCTTTCCTGGCCGTGCTCAAGGTCGGCGAGGACAGCGACTGACCCCGACCGCGGGGCCTGCGCGCGCCCCATTTCCAGCGCCTCAGACACACCTATTCAAAACCTTGAACGACTGTTTTTGTATGCCTTCAGAACGCGGGAATCGAAAGGCCAGCAACCGCAGAATGTGCAAAACCCCAAAGCGGGAATTGGTTGCCTTTTCCCCGCGTTTCCCCATGTTAATGCCGAGTGAATTGCCTAACTGGTTACTACTCATGGCTTTAAGAGCTGGGAGACCTGCCCAAGTGAGTTCCCGAATCGGTCTTCGCCGCCAGGCATTTTCCCCGCCGCCAGCAATTCCACAAGCTTTTCCACAGGTTGCGGTGCTACCCGCAACTCAAAGCTCCTAAGGTACTTAAGGGAGGAACCTACAGGCTTTCCTGTACCCCGCGAATCACTCCTCCGGCGCCAATCCGCCTTCCACCAGAGTCTCAAATCTGGTGCAGCTTTTCAGGAACGCCAGATTGATTCTACCGATAGGCCCGTTGCGCTGCTTCCCAATAATGATCTCCGCCTTGCCCTGCAGGTCGGGATCGTCCTGCTTGTAAACCTCTTCGCGGAAAATGAACATCACCAGGTCAGCGTCCTGCTCGATCGATCCCGACTCGCGCAGATCGGCGAGTTGCGGACGATGATCTCCGCCCCGGCTCTCCGGCGCGCGGCTCAACTGCGAGAGCGCGATCACCGGCACGCTGAGTTCCTTGGCCAGCGCCTTCAGCCCGCGCGAAATCGCCGACACTTCCTGCGTACGGTTTTCGTAGCGCTTGCTGCCGCCCGACATAAGCTGCAAGTAGTCCACGATGATCAGGTCAAGCTTGCCTTGCGATTGCTTCAGCCGCCGCGCTTTGGCACGCATCTCGCTCAGTGAAATGCCGGGCGTGTCGTCGATAAAAATCGGAGCGTGCGCCAACTGCTCCATCGCGCGCACCACTTTGCGCGTGTCGTCCTGCCACAGCGAGCCGGTACGCATTTTGTGCGCGTCCACTTTGGCCTGCGAACACAGCAAGCGCATCAGCAGCGCCTCGCGCGACATTTCCAGAGAAAACACTCCCACCACCTGCTGATCTTCCACCGCCGCGTTCTCCGCAATGTTCATCGCGAATGCGGTTTTGCCCATCGAAGGCCGCGCTGCAATAATCACCAGGTCCGAGCGCTGCAGTCCGCTCGTCATCTCATCGAGCGCCGTATAGTGCGTGGCCAGTCCCGTAATGTGCTGGCCGCGTTGCAGCAGCGCATCCACCGAGCCAAACGACTCCCGCACAATCTCCTGCACGCCCATGAAGCCGCGCCCAATGCGCTTCTCCGAGAGCTGAAAGATCGCAGCCTCGGCATCGTTCAGCACCTCCTCGGCCGCATCGGACTGATCGGCCGCCCGCGCAATCGCCGTGTTCGCCGCGTGAATCAGCCCGCGCAGCAACGCCTTGTCGCGCACGATCTTGACGTAGTGCTCGATGCTCGGCCGGTCGGGTACTCCATCCAGCAGGCTCGACACGTAGCCCACATCGCCGATCGCCTGCAGGTCCTTGTGCCGGTCCAACTCCTCGATCAGCGTGATCATGTCGATCGGGCGCGACGACTCCGCCAGATCCACCATCCGCGAATAAATCCGCCGGTGCGAATCCAGCGAAAAATCCTCGATCCTTAAATGTTCCGCGGCCTGGTTGTACGCAAAATTGTCCAGCAGGATCGCGCCCAGAATCGAGCGCTCGGCTTCTACGTTCGCCGGAAGAGTGCTGATGCTGTAATCGGTGGTCGCCATGATTTCCGAACTGAACTTTGCCCCATTCCTTCGCCTAGCATAAGCGAAGAAACAGCGAATCTCCAAATGATTTGTGCAGAAGCTGTGAACCGCATCGTTATCCTGTGGAAGCCACGCGAAAACCAGTCCCGAACAAAACTCCACAGCCCGAGCAAAAGGTTTGCTTGATCCGTGAGAATCCGCGCAAATCCGTGGCGAAGATTTTCCCAGCGAAGACTGTCCCCGCAAAAACAAATGCGGCCCGGGCCAGCCACCCGAGCCGCATTGTTTCGTGGATCTCTCGTCTTGCCTTCCCGCCGCTAGGAGCAGCGGGACGACGGTACCAGTCCGACAGCGCTCCCAAGGAGTGCCACTTTTACCGGTACAGGCCGCAAAGCGCGATTCTGAGAATCACTGCTCTGCAACCCCTGCGGCGGCCAGCGGCCCAACCTGCTCCAGGAGCAGGCTGTAGAGGAGGCCGCAATGCCCGGGCAACCGGTACGCGCTCACGCGCATTTCCAATTTCCCCCGGCAATTCACCCTCGAGAATTGCCGGCTGCCACCAGCGTCACCGCAATCATCATTCGGCAAGCTTCAAGAGCCGCCACGTTTTCGCTGAACCCACTCTCAGGCACAATGTTGCGCCCCGCAACCGAAAAACATTTCCCCCTTGTGCAGAAACTGTGGACGATAGTACTTCCCTGTGGAAGGCTGAGGAAAAACGCGCAGGAATCGCGGCAGCCAAAATGTGGCCGCAAGACTTTTCAATAACTTAGACGTTGTGAAGAAATAACCGATAAGTCAGCGAGTGGTCCGAACTAGATTAGTCGGACGTCCACGCGGAAGAATCGCGACTGATTGTAATACCGTGGAAGAGCGGCGCCTTCAGCGCCGCGTAAGCCAGCGAAAAGGATTCAGGGCTTCCAGCCCCCGTGGTCGCATTTCGCCCCCACCAAAATTTCCTTCGCCGATGTTGATGCTCTCACGCACGCGGCTCTCCCAATCCTCTTCCGCGCAGCCCTGAATATCGATTCCCTTACCCTCTCCCTTGGAGCAATCCCCCAGCAGGTGCCACGCCTCGCGATTGCCCGCGTACTTGGACTTCCCCGACTGCGGATAGACCGTGATCCTCGCCTGCCCCAAAATCATCTCCGCAGGAATGATGTACCACGCGTCGTCCCAAATAACATAAGCCGCCAAAAAATCGAACGAGCCGGGCGGATACGGCTTGTTGCCGCCCCCGCATATGCAGCACGTATAACCGCCCTCCTCCAGTTCGAGCGTCGTGGATTTCACCTGCACCGCCGCAAAGTGCCCCGGCCATCCCACCACAAAGTCATAACTCCTCGAGTCTCCCCAAGGCTTGCTTACCGGCAAGGCATGGTCGGTCGCCCGCAACATGAAATGCATCTCGGCCCACTCGCCGCGCAGTTTCTTGTCGGCAATTTTCGGTTTCCGCTTTCTCATCAACCAACCTCAGAACGAAAAAGGCGGCATTCGGTGAAAATTCGCGAATGCCGCCCTATGTATTTATTCGACAGGAAGTAAAAGGTGAAGGCAAGAAATTGAAAGAAAAAAGTGGGAATGATTCCCAAAACGGGAAAGCTGAGATGCCCATGTGGGGACAGCCCCCCTCGCCTGCCCTGAGCGAAGCCGAAGGGGCTGTCCGGTCTAGCGCAGCTCGACTGCCTCAGGCGGACTTTGGGTGGCGCAGCGCTTCCAGCGCTGCGATCAAGCTCTCAAATCGTGCGGGCTTCAGCCCCTGAGGGGCGTTCTTATCGTTACACTACATAGGCCACCCAACACTCCGAAAACGGAAGCAAGAATTCGTCCATGCCCATGCACAATCCACCCCACCCCGGCCTGGTTCTGCGCGAATATCTGGGAGACCTGGCCGTGACCACGGCAGCGGCCCATCTGCGGATTACGCGCGTGACGCTCTCGCGTGTAATCAACGGCAAGGCCGGAATCTCCGCCGCCATGGCCATCCGGCTGGCGGCCGCCCCAGGCACCACGCCAGAGCTGTGGATGAACATGCACTCGCAATACGACCTGTGGCGGGCGCGGCAGGCCCGGCAACCGGCCGTGCGCAGGTTTGCGCACGCCGCGCCGACTGATTTCTTCTAGAAGCGAGCGGGCTCGACAAGAATTTTAGGGGTTCGAGTGACATCAGAGGGTGAAGGAACCCTTAGTTGCTGAAGCCACTCGAACGCGATGACCAGGCGTTGTCCGGTACCCAAGGGCACCATCCTCCAAACGACCCTGTTGCGTGATTGATTGTATTCGCGCTCGACTGTATTTTCACGGCCGAAGGTGGAATATTTCGAGATGCGATGCCGATACGGGAAAGGAACTGTTGGGGTTTCTGTCGTCCCTTACGGGACTCGGTTCCATTTTCGGGCCTTACCCAGGACTACGTCCCTTCGGGAGGCTCGGGGCTGTCATATGCCGCCCCTTCGGGGCTGAGGTCTGCTGGGGCGTTTTGCCTCTCCATTTCGGGAATGCCGAAATAGCTTTCTGCGCATTGTGATGTCCGTCACGTGCTTCCCTCAATGACTGGCACCGTAATCGATGAGCCGCGAAGCGGCGACAGGTTGCAGCCCAGGGCGCAAGCCCTGGGTAAACGTGAAATCAGTTAGCAAGCCCTGAAAGGGCGATAGAAACGTGGCGCAGACCTGCGGCAATGTCGTAGTGCACCTGATCTTCAGCACCAAACTACGCAAGCCTCTAATCGCGCCGGAAATTCGTTCCGACCTTTTCGCTTATCTGGGCGGTATTGTCCGGGAGCTGCGCGGTACCGCATTGATCATTAACGGCACCAGCGATCACGTGCATCTGCTGATGCGTATTCGTCCCGCCCATTCCGTTGCCGAGATCGCACGCATCGTCAAGACAGATTCCTCAGGATGGATCCGAAAGAAGGGCCACAAAGAATTCGGGTGGCAGGCCGGATGCGCCGTGTTTAGCGTTAGCGAATCGAACGTTCCGGCGGTTTACATCGCATCGCAGGAAGAACATCACAAGAAGCGATCGTTTCAGGAGGAGTTTGTCGCGTTTCTGAAGAAGAACGAGGTCGCGTATGACGAGCGTTATATTTGGGATTGATTGTCTTCCGCCCTTGCAGGGCTTGATCTCCGCCCTTGAAAAGAAAACCCAGGGCTTGCGCCCTGGGCTGCATTCTTGCGCCGCTTCGCGGCTTGGACGGCCGAGGAGTCCGTCCCCACATGAGCATCGCTAGTCCCTGACTCCATCCATAAACGCCCGCAGCTTGCGCGAGCGCGACGGATGCCGCAGCTTCCTCAGCGCCTTGGCTTCGATCTGGCGGATGCGTTCGCGGGTTACGGCGAACGACTGGCCGACTTCTTCCAGAGTGTGCTCGCTGCCGTCTTCGAGGCCGAAGCGCATCTTGATCACTTTTTCTTCGCGCGGGGTCAGCGTGCGCAGGACCTGTCCAGTCTGGTCCTTGAGGTTCACGTTGATCACGGCTTCGGCGGGCGAAACCACGGCGCGGTCTTCGATGAAGTCGCCGAGATGCGAATCTTCCTCTTCGCCGATCGGGGTCTCTAGCGAGATCGGTTCCTGCGCGATCTTGAGTACCTTGCGCACTTTCGCCACAGGGATGTCCATGCGCTTGGCGATCTCTTCGCTGGTAGGCTCGCGTCCCAACTCCTGCACCAACTGCCGCGAGGTACGGATCAGCTTGTTGATGGTTTCGATCATGTGCACCGGAATGCGGATGGTGCGCGCCTGATCGGCGATGGCACGGGTAATCGCTTGCCGAATCCACCACGTGGCGTACGTAGAAAATTTATAGCCACGGCGGTATTCGAATTTGTCCACGGCTTTCATCAGGCCGATGTTGCCTTCCTGAATCAGGTCGAGGAACTGCAGGCCGCGGTTGGTGTACTTTTTCGCGATCGAAACCACGAGACGGAGGTTGGCCTCGATCAGCTCGCGCTTGGCCTGCTCCGCGTCCATGTCGCCCTGGATGATCTCGCGCTGCGTGCGCTTGATCTCCTGGAACAACAGGCCAGCTTCGGCTTCGAGCTTCTCAATCTCGCTGCGGACGGCGCGGGCCTGGCGGCGGTATTCTTTTTTTTGATCTTCGCTGCGCGTGGCTTCGGCCTTGCGCTCCAGGTTTCCGGCCTGCCGGTCGAGTGATCGCATGCTGTCGACGGTCTTGTTGACGCGGTCAATCAGGCGTTTGCGCTCGGCGTTGGTGAAGCCCAGTTTGCGCACCGCGAGCGAAACTCGCACGATGGCGCGAGCCAGGTTGCGTCGGGCGCGGCGATGGTCCTTGGGACGCTTCTTCTGCGACACCGCAACATATTTTTCCTGCAGCACGCCGACTTTCTTGTAGAGCTTGGCCATCGCGTCGATCTTGCCGGTAAATTCGTTTAACCGGTTCTGCAGAATCTCGTCGGTGATCTCTTCCTCGTCGAAGGTGACCACCTCCTTGATGGAGCGCACACCCTTCTTCAAATCCTCGCCCATAGCAAGAAGATCGTGGATAACAATTGGGGAGCGCGAGAGCGCCTTGAGCACACGCAACTGGCCGCGCTCGATGCGCTTGGCGATTTCGACTTCGCCTTCGCGGGTGAGCAGAGGTACGGTTCCCATCTCGCGCAAATACATGCGGACGGGATCGTTGGTTTTTTCCAGAGCGCCGGGAGTGAGGTCGAGTTCAACGTCCTCACCCTCTTCGATGTCTTCGAATTTCTTGTCGAGCGCGGCGGAAGGCAGTTTGGGGCCTTCCAGCACGTCGATGCCTTGCGTGCCAATGGTGGTAAGCAGGTCGTCCAGGTCCTCGGGGCTCACCACGTCGTGCGGGATGAGTTCGTTGACCTGGTCGTAAGTCAGGTATCCCTTCTCTTTCCCGGCATCGACCAGCTTTTTTATGTCGTCGTACTTGTCTTCAAGAGCCAAGGAGTGTCCTCAAATTCGTCAATTCGCTCGCACCGGAGCGTGTGGTACAGTTTGAAAAGGTGGGAATCTGGGGTAGCGCGGAGTTGTGCGCCTAGCACAAACGGTTAAGCTTAGCACATAAGTGCTGGTCCGTCTATCAGTTGCCCCGCCGAAATTCCCGCCGTCCGCCGTTAAATCTAACTCTGCTAAATACTTAGATGGTTTAAGGTGCTGTTTTGTTTCACGCACTTTTCTGGTTTCCGGGGCTTCTTAGCCCGTCCTCTGCGAGGCTGGGATCGCGCAAAGCGCGGCTCAGTCGATCCTTCTCCAGCAGCAACTCGTTCCTAAGTGTCTTATCGTCACCGAGGCCGGGTTTGTTGAGTTCGCGCTGCACGTGCTCGAGACGGCGGCGTAAGTGAATGCGTCGCAGCGCGCGCACTGCGCCCTCGAGGCGGTCGGCGGTGAGATCTTCGTCCTCCTTTAGCAAGATGGAAGCCAGCAAGCGGCGATCGCTGTCGGAGCATGGCACTTCCATTACATCGGCAACTTCCGGCCCGGCGTTAAGCAGGGCTTCGACTAGCGATTCCGTTGCCAGGCCGCGATGCAGGCCTTCGGTCTGGAGCACGTACTGCGCCTGGCGCGCGGGATCGAATTCTTCTTCGGCGCCATCGCGGGCGGAAAGATGTTCCGCTCCCGGCTGCATCTGGCGCGCCGAAGCCAGGGCGCGGATGAGAATACGCTCGGCGTCGGTAGCTTGCGCGGTCGCTGGAGCTTTTACTGTGGCGGCCGAGCGCGTCGTCGCCACATGCCTCAATTCCTGACGAAGGACGGTGGAATCGATCCCGAGTTTTTGCGCGATTTCTTGCGCGAGTTCGTCGCGCACAATCCGGCTCGGCACGCGTTGGACGTGCGGGAGCAAGTGCTTGACCGCCTTGTCCTTCCCCTCGGCGCTGCGCACCGGAAAAAGACTGCGGGCGCGGTCAATCAGGTAGTCGAAGTATTTCTGCGAGCCGCGCAGAGCGGCGGCATACGCGTCTTTTCCCTTGCGGCGGATGTAGAGATCGGGATCGAAGCCTTGTTCCAGCGTCAGCACTTTGATCTGAAATTCTTCTTCCACCAGCAAGCCCAGCGTCCGCTCCGTGGCCTTAGCTCCGGCCGTATCCGGATCGAAGTTGACGACTGCGTTCTTGCTGAAGCGCCCCAGCAGCTTGGCCTGGATCTCAGTAAACGCCGTGCCTGAGCTTGCGATCACGTTGTGAAATCCGGCGGCGTAGACGGAAATGCAATCCATCTGTCCTTCGACCAGGATCGCGTAGTCTAGCTTGCGGATCGCTTCCTTGGCGTGGTCGAGGTTGAAGAGAACTCGGCCCTTGGAATAGCTGCCGGTCTCAGGCGAATTCAGATATTTCGGGCCAGCCTTTTCGTCGGTGGCTAGGGTTCGTCCCGTGAAAGCGATGATCTTTCCCGCGTCGTTGGCAATGGGAAACATGACGCGGTTGCGGAATTTGGAGTAGATGGCGGCAAGCTTCGAGCCGCGAACTTCGAGCTTCGAGCTATCCCCGCTTTCGTCATCTTGAGCGGAGCGAAGGGTCTCGGCATTTTGAGGAGAACCGCCTTCTACAAGTCGGCTTTGATTACTCGCAGCTCGCGACTCGGAGCTCGCAGCCTCTTTCCAAGAGAACAGCCCACTCTCGCGCAGGACGTCTTCGCTGAACTCGTTGGCCAATCGGTCGCGCAGCAGGAAGCCGGAATCGGGGGCGTAGCCGATGCGGAAGCGGGCAATCGTCTCATCGTTCAAGCCGCGTCCGGTTAGATACTCGCGGGCCCGCGCGCCCTCGGGACGCTTCAGGCACTCCTGAAAAAATGTGGCGGCGCGTTCCTGGGCGTCGAGCAACTGTCCGCGCAGCTTGGCTTGTTTGGCCTCCTCGGGACTGGAGTACGTCGCCTTGGGCAGCGGGATGCCCAGCTTCTGTGCCACCAGCCGGACGGCCTCGGGGAAGGTAATGTTCTCGATCTTCTGCACGAAGCTGAACACGTCTCCCGAGACGCCGCAGCCGAAGCAGTGATAAAACTGCCGCGTGGCATGCACCGAAAACGATGGCGTCTTCTCCCCATGAAACGGACAAAGCCCCGAATAGTTCTGCGCCCCAGCCTTCTTCAGCTTGATGTAATCGCCGATGATGCGGACGATGTCCGCCTGCTGCTTCACCGTTTCTTTGAAATCTTCAGAGTTGGGCATGGGTGGCGACACTTCCCCGTAGGAATTGTGAGCCAGAGTTCCGCTAATGGGAATATAACAGCCGTGTTCGGCTGCGGAAAAACTGTGGAATACGCCACTATCCCGTTAACGCCCTAGGAAAAAGCGGACTCTACTTGAGGAAGAGCAGTGGTGCAGGTATGGGTGCTCCGTCCACAAATTCCAATCCTCGGCCACGTCCAACCGCAGCAGCCTTGGCGCCGAGGAATACTGGTTCTCTTAGACGCTAGTAGAGATTCTTGGGGACAGGTTTAGTTCCGCAGCTTACGAGAGCGTCGTGCCATGCGTTCCCTACGCGCGTAACCATTGCGGCGTCGCTCACCGCATAGCCGAAGACTTCAGACTCCTGATCGTCTTCAACCGGCTCGTCAGGCTCGGTTTCGTGACGCAATAAGGCATCGGAGGATATGATCCAGTCTTTGGTGTGAATCTTGAACCCAGCCTCGGAATGAAGTTGTATGCCCGGCGGAGTTGCAATCACTTTGACCGAGTCGGGAGATAACTTAGTCAGGTCTATGGGTATCGTGGTCACGCCGTGCTTATTTGCCGGCCGGGGATTCCCGCGTTTATATTTTGCTATCGTAGTGGTGTAAGTAACCATACATCCCTGAAACGTTAGTTCTTGTTTCGATGTTACATAGTCATTGTCGAAAGCAATTGGCGGCATATTGCTGGAGATCCAGGCCAATATGTCCTGCACTGGCGGAAGGCTGGACTTATCGTTTTGGGCATGGGATGTCCCGCTGGCATCGCCTCCGCTTGGTGCTGCGGGACGCTTTGCATCATCCGCCTGCTGGGCAACACTGACAACTGCGCACAACAATAACGCGAACACGATCCCTATTTTCCTCATTGGCTTTCTTTCCCCTTGGCGGACTTCCGCCTATTTACACACGTAGTCATTCGTATTGTAGTTTGGCCACTTGTTCTGGTTCGCAGAGTCGTACGCGATGTAGGGAACGTTGCAGGCAAACCACCGGAAAGGTCCATTGCCGTTGTCGTGTGACATGGTCGCTCCGGAGTGGAGCAGGCCGGGCGCCCAGGTCCCTTTTCGACCAGCGACAGTCACGTTGACGTCCTGGTTGCAGTTGTTGGTGAAAACGGTGTCGTTATTGTTGTCGCCGCTGATGCTGATGCAATTCTCCATGCCAACGCCCGACGGCGGCCCGGCATGAGCCGTGATTGGCCGACTTAACAGCGCGGCCCCGAGAATCGCGAACAGGCATGCAAGAAAGGGAACAGATAGCTTCTTCATCGAATGGATCCTCCAGAATTGTGATATTGTCCGACCTGATCGCATCGGTACTCTCGCTGGCTCGCTTCAGTTAGTTGCCGATCTGGCATATTCCCGTGTAATTCACATTGCAGACGTACTGGCCGCCAGGGGCTGGAGAGCACTGATCGAAGATCTTCCTGGATGAAGTAAGTGTGCCCGCACTACAAGCGGTTTGCAGATTGGTCTGAGCCTGTTGATCGGCGGTCTGGTCAGCGCTGCTCTGCTCGGCGTCAATTCCTATTCCCGCCCCTGATACCGTTACGGTTCGTGCTGCCAGAGCAGCGGACGCAAGCGCTAGGGCGCACACGAGTAATAGCAAGTTTTTCTTCATGGGAGTTCTCCTGGTTTTTGGCTTACCGCTTTCGGTGTTGGGACAGTCTGCCTTGGCAACACTGAAAGGGCAAGTTACGGCGGTAATTGGGAAGCAGCGGACGGAAGGACGGCGAAGAATCCCTGCGACGCATCCCCGCTTTTCTCCTGGAGATACTCCACGTGCGGACGCTGATGCAGCGCCTGCCGCTCTTAGCTATACCGCTCTCGTGCGGTCACAGTGAGGTGGGGAGGTTTCTGTAGTATCGTCCATCGGACAATACTGCTCCACTCAGAATGAAACGTCTATCCACGACTCCGGCCACTCAACTTCTTTCCCACACGGCCGATAGACATCTCGAGGGCTTCATTTCCGCCCGTGCTTACAGTCGACCAATACGCGGCCTCGGTGGTGGGGAAATATCAGATCAGCCCGGGTGTGGGATCGCCGTCGCATCGCGCCGCAGATGCGGTGATCCCCATGCTGAAGGGCTGGGGCGGGCCACGCCTGCTGGGAATCACACTCTCCGGGGCGTACGCCAAGGGCACTGCGGTTTCGCTGTCGTCGCACGTCGACATTCTGCTCTCGCTACAACTCGACGCGGGGATGGAAGTACGAAACGTGTTTTGGCAACTGTTCGAATTCCTGTCCGACTATGATCTGCAGCCGCACACGCGCAATGTTTCGATGCAGGTGAAGGGCAAAGGACTGCGCGTGGACCTGCTTCCTGCCTGGCGGACGAGCGGCGGCGACCAGATTCTTTACCACAAGGAGCCGGGCCGGCCCTTCCGCACCAATGTGGCACAGCATATCCACCTGATCACGAACTCCGGGCGCTCACAGGAAATCTGTGCGCTGAAGATCTGGCGGGAGCGGCACGGGCTGGATTTTCCTTCGTTCTACCTGGAACTGGTGACCTTGGTGGCGCTCGAAGGGGAACGCTTCGGCCAGCTCGCGGACAATGTCTTCACTGTATTGCGCTATCTGTCGAGCCGCTTCGCAAAGGCGGTGATCCGCGACACCGCGAATCCGGACAATGTTGTTTCCGACGACCTGACCGCTGCGCAAAAGAAGACCATCGCCCAGGCCGCGCGCAAGGCGCTGGAAGACGATGAGTGGGAAAAGATTATCTGGTGAGGAAACTAACGCGCGATGGCGCGCCACTGTTACCTAAAGTCCCGTCCATGGAGCATCCGGATCGAAGCTGCGCCGGATAGCCAAAACCACTTCACGCATGCGCGTGCCTGAGAGTATGCGCCTCTCCTGTGTGAGTAGCGCCCGCTTCGCCAGAACCTGAATGAAATGTCCTTTCACGAACGACGGTCCTGGCAATCCTGTTTCGCCAGGAGGAAGCGTGACCACGGTTGCTCCTTCCGGTCCGCTGCTGCTCAAAGGAACAACCAGGACCGAGTCCCTCCGCTCGCTGAGATTTCTCTGATCGAGAGAAACGATCAACACCCAATGCCGGATCGGCGGATTTCCCAAGTTGGCGGTCCAGATCTCTCCACGGCGTGGCAGAGGACTACTGGTCAAAATCGATTCCCCCAGCGCTCTGGGAGAGCGCTGATTCGAGCTGTTGTTCTGCAGCCGCCTCTTCGTCGGTCATGTTGGCGAAATACGCTGCCGTGTCGTCGGCCAGCCTCTCACGGTTCTCGTAAACCAGCAAACGCTCGACAGCGAGGTCGATAGCCTCGGCCAATGTTCGGGCCTCGCCCTTAGCCATGATCTGCTCCAGATAAGAGAACGTGACGGGAGAAATTGTGGTTGAGATTTTTTGCCTGGTTACGCGTGCCGACGTGGCCATTTTCTAATCCCCCAATTGTCTGACATTATATCATATGAGAGTAAGACGATAGGAGGATGTTGTTAATTATATTTATTTTCAATAATATACAGCTACACTCGCAATTCCACCACCGTGGCCCCGCCCCCTCCTTCATTTTGGGGAGGCTCGGCTACCGACTCGACGTGGGGATGCTGCTGCAGAGCCTGGCGCAGGGCTTTGCGCAGGATGCCCATGCCGCTGCCGTGCACGACGCGGACGCGCGGCAGGCCAGCGAGAAATGCCCGGTCGACAAATTTCTGCACTTCGCGGGTGGCGTCGTCCACGTTATAGCCGATGACGTTGATTTCCGATGGCGCGTTCTGACCTTCGTTTTCGAGCGAAACGGAAATCCCCCGCGCCCGCGCCGCGTTCACCGGAGACTCGGCCGCCCGGGCGTTGCTCTGGGCGCTGGCCAGCACTTCGGCGATGTCGTCGCGTGCAATCTTCATCTTCATGGCGCCGACTTCCACTTCGAAGTGATTGTCGTCCAGCTTGCGCGAAATCCTGGCCGCGCGGCCGGTGGATTTCAGCTTGACGGTGTCTCCCTCGGAGACGTGCTTTACTACTTGCGGCTGAGCATGAGGATCGCCCTGATCGGCTCCGCTGGCATGGGCGACCACAGTGGAATCGAACTGTTCGCGAAATTCGCGGCGCAGTTTGGCGATTCTTCTCTCAGCATCTTTCGAAACTTTCTGCGCAGCGGCGCGGTCCTGGATGGCCGTCACCGCCTCACGCGCGTGGTATTCGAAGTTGCGCAGGAGGATCTCGAGTTTCCTCTCCATCTCGCGGATTTTGGCCTGCTGATCCTTCTTGCCATCGGCGGCGAGGCGCGTCTTCTCGCGCTCGAGTTCCTGCTCGCGCGTTTGCAAGCGAAGGCGCTCGCCTTCTGCGGTGCGCAATTCGGCATGAAGTTTGTCGAGAAATTGGCCTACGTCGCGCGCCTGGGTGCTCAGCTTCGCCCGGGCCGATTCGATGATGGCTGGATTCAGGCCCAGCCGCTGCGCAATGTTGATTCCGGCCGAGGCGCCGGGCACTCCCATCTTCAATTCGTAAGTCGGTTGCAGCGTGTGCTCATTGAAGCCGACCGACGCGTTGATCACGCCTGGAGTATTCGCACCGTAGACTTTCAAGGACGTGTGATGGGTGGAAATTATGGTCATGCAGCCGAGGCGGCCAAAGTGTCCGGCGATGGCCACGGCCAGGGCCGCGCCTTCTTCCGGGTCGGTGGCGGATCCGAGTTCATCGAGCAGGACAAGCGATTGTGGGGTCGCAGTGCGGGAAATGAAATCGATGTTGGTGACGTGGGCGGAGAAAGTCGAGAGGTTCTGCTCGATCGATTGATAGTCGCCGATGTCGGCCAGGACCGCATCAAACACAGGCATCTCGGCGCGGTCGGCGGGAACTGGAATTCCCGACTGGGCCATCAGAGCCAGAAGGCCGACCGTTTTTAAGGTTACTGTTTTTCCGCCGGTGTTGGGGCCGGTGATCACGAGCTGGCGGCGGTCGCCTTCGAGTTCCACGGTAATCGGAACTACAGCTACCCCCTTTGGCTTTAGGTTGTGTTCCAGCAGGGGATGGCGGGCGTTGCGAAGGAGCAGGCTTGCTTGGTTCGTTTGCGCCTCGCTGCGCTCGGCTGGACGGGCGAGGCGCCCGTCCCCACATGGTTCTTGCTGGTGGCTGTCTCCACTTGGTTCTTGCCGGTCTCCGCTCATGTGAACCCTCACGCAGTTGTAGTCTTCGGCGAAGCGGGCTTTGGCGAACTGCAGTTCCAACTCGGCCAGAGCGTTGGCGGACGCCAGGATTGCTTCCGCTTCCTCGCCGATGCGGCGAGTCATCTCTAGCAAAATGCGGTGAATCTCCGCCAGTTCTTCGTCGAGCAACCGGACCAATTCGTTGTTCTGATCGATCGTCTCCAGGGGCTCAACGAACACAGTCTGGCCGCTGGAACTCGCGCCGTGCACGACGCCCTGCACGCGGCGTTTCTGCTCGACCTTCACGGGGATCACAAAGCGCTCGCCGCGGATGGTGATCAGTTCGTCCTGCACCGCGCCGCCCTCGGCCAGCTTGCGCAAATATCCGCGGAGCGATTCCTGAATGGTTCGTCTCTGCTTTTCGATCTCTCGGCGAATTCGCGACAGTTCCGGCGAGGCGCGGTCTTCGAGCGTGCCATCGGGCTGAATCTTGTTGCGGAAAAAGCGCAGGAACTCGGTGAAGTCAGGCACGCATTCCGAGAGCGTTCGGGTGCGCCGCCATTCCGTCCGCATGTTTGCCGGGGGATGAAGCGCGATCTCGCGCCACTCCGCGGCGCGATCCACCAGCAGCAGGACGTCGCGGATCTCCGCGGTTTCCAGCACTGCGCCGGCGATCCGAGAACGCTGAATCATCGTCGCGATGTCGACCAGTCCGGAGAAGTCGAAGCGCCCGCCCACGCGACGGAACTCCCGCACTTCCTCCGCCAACTCTTGCTGTTCGCGAATCCAGTCAGAATCGGTGGAGGGGGCAAGAGCCGTGACCCTGGCTTGGCCGGGCGGCGAAGAGGCATATCCGCGCAGCAGTTCGCGCAAAGCGTCGAACTCCAACACGCGGGCGGAGTTGTGGGTGAGCGGTGGAGACATCGGAATTTATGTTACAGGAAGGGACAGGATGGGACGATAAGCGGCAAACAGAAACTCGTTCGGTGGAAGGCGGGCCTCAGCGGCCAAAGCCGCCCTGAAAACAAAGCTCTTGACGCAGCGCTGAAAGCACTGCTCCACCCAAAACCAGACTTCCTCCACTCAAGCCAGACTTCTTGTGCCCAAACCAGACTTCCTCCGCAAGCTCTGAAAGTCGTGCCGTTCCCGAACCTATTTACGGGGTAGTCCAGCTAGGATGGCGCGGCTGCCAGTGCCTGAGGATCGGCCTGCTTGGCCACAGGCAGGCTTAGCGTGAACAGCGCTCCGCCTTCCGGCTTGTTAAGGCAGGTGATTAGGCCGCCATGGTCTTGCACTACGCCGTAGACCGCGCTCAGTCCCAGGCCTGTACCTTTGCCGATCGGCTTGGTGGTATAGAAAGGATCGAATACTCTCTGCGGCTCCTTGATGCCGGGGCCGCTATCGGAAAACTGCACCACCACTCCCTCCGCCTGAAGTTGGGCGCTGACCTGAAGCAATCCGCCGCCGGATTCCTCCAGCGCATCCAGGGCATTTTCGACGATCTGAACAAAGGCCTGGAACAACTGGTGGCCGTCGCCCCAGACTTTGGGCAGGGTGGGATCGATCGAGGTTTCGACGCGGATTTTCTGATCGTGGCGCTGCAGTTCGCGCATCTGCACGCTGCGTTGCAAGAGCATGGCCAGATCCACCATCGTTTTCTCGCCGGAACCTTGCTGGGCAAAGCTTAGAAGGTTCGAGATCAATTCGCGGGTGCGCTGGGACTGGGTCACAATCTTGCGGACCAGCGTGTCCTGCTGGCTGGTCAAGCGCTGGTTCGACCAAAGCTGCTCCGAATGTCGCATTATGGCGGTGAGGGGATGGTCGATTTCATGCGCCGCACCGGCAACCAGTTGGCCGAGGGAGGTGAGTTTCTCCCGCTGCACCAAGTGGCTCTGCAAGCGTTGCTCGTTCTCGAAGCTGCGGCGAGATCCCTCGAGCAGATGGATCAAGGCCTGGTCCTGGAGGTATTGGCGGACAAACACGAAGGCGCCCAGCACCAGCATCGCTGCCAGTACAGTGAATAGGCGAAAGGTTCGAGCCAGAGCCGGCGAATCGTCCCAGCGCAGGACCCACAACCCCAGCACCGGCAGGGAAAGGATCGCCAGCATCGCCAGGCGCAAGGCCATCGCTGCCCACTTGTCATCTGCCAGGGGCCGCGCGGCTTCCAGTTTCCATTGGCGAGCGGTGAGCACGGTCGCCGCCATCCAGCTCACGGCGCCCATCAGCGGAATATCGTACAGACATCCGCTGTAGTACTGGCCGTTGGTCAAGGCCAAATTCACCGCCCCCGAGACCACCGCGTACAAGGCACTGGCGGCCATCAAGTGCAGGTAGACCCTCTTCCATCCCGCAGAAGCTCCCCAGGCGGCGATGGCCAGCACCAATGCGAGCACGGAGCTTTCGACCAGGTAGAGTGCGTTGTAGTTCCTGTCGTACTCCGCCAAGTTCAGCGAAATGTATTGCGAAGGAAACACCAGAAACGTATAGAGGAACATCCACCAAACCATGAGGAGAAGAAAGTCCAGCATACCCGCGCGGAATTTCTGGTCGCCTTCGCTGCGGTGCGGACGAAGACCAACCGCGGCTATCATGGGAATCTGGTGGAGGAAGAGAAATATGTCCATGACCCACGGGTCTGGTATCTCTCTGTGAAGCACAACTTCGTAATAGACCCACCCTGTCTGATGGGACACCCATAGAATGGTCCCGGATGCCATCAATACCCAAAAACGCCGGCTGGCGCCCCGCGACGTCCAGGCGTTGGCCAGCAAGGCCACGCTGAGGGTGAGCAGTAGCAGAAGATATCCGAGATTGGTAATTGCGGTGAGGACTGGACCACGCGGCACGGTTAACGACACGGCGGCAAACGCCAGCGTGATTCCGCCAGCGAGCGCAAACCAGCGATTGCGTCCAAACAGACTCATCCGCTCTTATTTTATGGACTTAGACCCAGGATTCTCAGCTCGCTTACCAGATAAAGGTTACTTTCGTCATACTCCCTTCGCCAGGCGAGGCGCTTGCAGCCGAGGAAAGCGCTTTCCAACGGCGAGCAAGTCCTTTCGGCTCATCACTCCTGCTAGAATCAAGGGTTGAAAGGCACTTAATCCCTTATCAGGTGGTTCCTATGGCCTTTCCGGTCACCCGTCTGCGCCGTCTGCGCCGCACCGCCGAGCTTCGCGACATGGTGCGCGAGACCCGGCTCACTCCCGACGCCTTCGTCTACCCAATGTTCGTCTGCCCCGGAGAAGGTGTGCGCAAGGAAGTCCGATCGATGCCGGGGGTGTTCAATCTTTCGGTGGACGAGGCGGTAAAAGAAGCGCAACAAGTTCACTCCCTGGGCGTGCCCTCGGTGATTCTGTTCGGGCTTCCCGACAAGAAGGATGATGTCGCCACCGGGGCCTGGGCCGAAGACGGCATCGTGCAGCAGGCCGCCCGGGCAATGAAACGCGAAGTGCCCGACCTGCTCCTGATGGGCGACGTCTGCCTGTGCGAGTACATGTCTCACGGACATTGCGGGATCGTGAAGGCTGCCCCGCAATCCCTGGGCGCCTTGGCTGCCAGCGACGCTATGAATGCCACCGAGGGAAAAGGGAAAGTCATCGACGAGCTGCAATCGATGGTGGCGCGCGCGGTTGAATCCAAGTTCGAGATTGACAATGATTCATCGCTCGAACTACTGGCCCGCACGTCAGTGTCGCTAACGCGCGCGGGCATTGACATCATCGCGCCGTCCGACATGATGGACGGCCGCGTCGCCGCCATCCGCCGGGCGCTCGACGATGCCGGCTACATCAACACGCCGATCCTTTCCTACGCGGCCAAGTTTGCTTCCGGCTTCTACGGGCCGTTCCGGGAGGCGGCCGACTCCGCGCCGCAATTCGGCGACCGGCGCTCGTATCAGATGGATGGAGCCAACCTGCGCGAGGCCATGCGCGAAATCGAACTCGACATCGAAGAAGGCGCCGACATGATCATGGTCAAACCGGCCATGCCTTATCTCGACGTGATCGCCGCCGCCCGCGACCGCTTCGACCTGCCGCTCGCCGCCTACCAGGTCTCCGGCGAATACGCCATGATCGAAGCCGCCGCCCGCAACGGTTGGATCGAGCGCGACCGCGTCATGATGGAAGCGCTGCTCAGTATACGGCGGGCGGGGGCAAGCATTATCCTGACCTACTACGCCAAAGATGCTGCGCGGCTGCTGGCGTGACCTTGCGGTCTAGATGCCTTCCGTGCCGGTCGCGCTCCTCGTAGTTGTGAAACCGTCGCGAACCCGACCGCCGATGTCGTGGACCTTGTCGCCGATCTGGTTGCGAATTTCTTGTCCACTTGCGGGGGCAAACAAGATTGCAGCGCCGAGCCCTACGCCTACTCCAGCCGCAAAGGTGAGCACGTGTTGCATGGTGTGGTCCTCGCCCTCGTAAAGATCGTGAGCCTGGTCGCGGAGGTCCGATAAGCGGTCGGAAGCGCGATCCACCGAGTCGGAGACCCGCTCCCGCACATCGCCGGCAACCCTGTCGGTCTGATCAAGAAAATACACCGCAGTTTTCAGAATAGATTTGAGTAAGTTGTTGATCATGGTGCACCTCGTAATTGCGAATTAGGTCGTATGAGGGTTAGTTGCGGAAAAGAGCATTCGTGGACTGTGACCAAGGAAATTATTATTGGACCGGTTGAAATCCGCGGGCCGACCGGGGAATTATCAGGCCAAGTCAAAAGGGTCGGACAGGAGTGTCCGACCCACACGAACCAATCCACACAAGGCTCTACGCCCCCGCCGCATTCTGGAACTTTACTTCCACCAGCTTGCGGTCTTCGTCGGAGACTTTGAAAAACGCGCGGGGTTTCAGGCTCATGTAACTTGCCACGAAGACCTCGGGGATCTGGCCGATGCGGGTGTTGTAGGTGTTGACGTCGTCGTTGAAGAACTCGCGGCGGTCGGCGATGCGCTCTTCCAGTTCGCTGATGCGGTTCTGCAGTTTGAGAAAGTTTTCGTTGGCCTTGAGCTGGGGATAATTTTCCGCCACGGCGAACAGGCCGCGCAGCGCGCCATTCATCAACAGGTCGGCCTGTGCTTTCTGTCCGATGCTGGCAGCATTCATCGATGCGGCCCGCGCCTGCGTCACGGCCACGAGCGTTTGCTGCTCGTGCTGCATGTATCCTTTAACGGTTTCGACCAGGTTGGGGATTTCGTCGTGGCGCTGCTTGAGCAGCACGTCGATGTTGGCCCAGGCGCGGTCGTTGTCGTTGCGCAGGCGCACGAGTTCATTATAGAGGATGACTGTGTAGACGCCGACGCCCACCACAAACAGCAGGAACGCCGCCCCGGTGATCACATTGCTGCCCATCTTAGTTTGACCTCGCCAACTCGAACTCGCTGCGGGAATGGCTCCAGTGAAACAGGAGAGTGGGGAGTGGCGCAAGTAACCGACGGGCGGCAGCCAAGGTCAGAATGAGTCGTAAGAACAGAAGCCCCACTTCTCGCAAAGGACGCGAGAAATGGGGCACCCAGTTCAGAGCTTTTGGCCGCAGCGCTGAAAGCGCTGCGCCACCCAAAACCGGACGGTTACGGCTTATGCGGCGTCAGATCGCAGGCGTGCCTGACCTCGTCCAGATCCAGGCCAGCGGGCGAGAACTCCGCGATCTGCGGGCCAGTCCGGGTTCGGACCTCCAGATTGAATATCTCGGCGCCGATCACTCCTCGCACCGTGCCTTTGTCCATGGCGAGGAAGTGTCCGCGCACCCAGTTCCAGCCCTTGTGGTCGTGGCTGCCGTCGATGCGGACCATGACTTCCATCTTGGGTTGGCCCCAGAAACCGGGATAATCCGGCCTGCCCAGCCGTTCGCCGGGATTGAAATCGGCATACTGATACTTGCCATCCGTGCAGACAATGGCGACCCGCGGTTTGGAGTCCGGGTCTGCCTGAAAATAATTGTTCGACACCAGTACGAAGCGGACCTTCTTGGCGCCCGTCATCTTGTCTTCCGAACGGAACGCCATCCACTTGCCGCCGGCGCTGACGCCATCCTGTTCGCCCTGATAGGGGCTCATCGCGCCCTGTTGGGCTGAAGCCGACACGGCCAGAATGATGGTCGCGAACAAGGCCGCGGCTGTGGCATAGAGATTCTTATTGTGGAACATGTTTCGGAACATGCCTAAGACTTTCAAGGTTCTCCTCCAAAGGGAACATCGCTTATTATATTGAACCCGAAAAAGCGGGAAGAGTTGCATGAGTTGGTTCCGGGTCGAGTTTGTGACGAATGGAAGGCGAAATGTCTCCGGCGCATGCGTGAGAACTGTACCGTCCCTGACGGGACTGCGGCTGGCCAGAAATCTCCAATGGAAAAGTGTTGTGGCCTCATACAAGGAGCTGGTGATATTGGGATTGAGGAAGGGTGCGACGGTCGGGGATTAGAGCATGAGCGCGGCCTCGCTTGCGGGTCTAATCGCCAGTGCCGGTGAGTGGAACCGTTTGCGGGCTGCCGCCGCCCGTGTCGTAGACAGCCAGCGATGACGACAGCGGCCCCTTCTGTCTCGGGTGGAACCTTACCCCGAATGTGCAGCTTGCGCCCGGGGCCACGCTGCCGCCACAGTTGTTGGTCTCGGAGAAGTCTTGCCACTCGGTTCCCAACAGATACACTGCGGTAATGGTCAGGGCGGTTTTGCCGGTATTGGTGAGCCGCACCTCTTGTGGCGCGCTCTTCGTACCGACCGCCTGCCCGGCGAAGGTCAGGCTCGGCGGCTCCAGTTCGACCACCGTGCCCGCACCGGAAAGTTCGATGACCTGGGGCTTGGTGGATGCGCTGTCGCGAATGGTCACGGTTCCAGTGAGGCTGCCTTCCGTGGTGGGTTCAGAGCGCACACTGATCGAACAGTTAGCCCCCGGTTCGACACTCTGGCCGCACGTGTTCGACGACTTGAACTCGCCCTGCGCCGAAATTGAAGAGATGGAAAGCGCGGTCGTGCCCCTGTTGGTCAACGTCACGGTCTGGGCTGCGCTCTTGGTACCGAGAAGCTGAGGGGTATAAGTCAGCGGCGTCGTGGGCGAGAGGCTGACCACGCCCGTGTTGAGCAACACCACCACGTCGTTGTTAAAGGCGTCCGTGACTACGAGATCGAGTTTCTTGTCACCGTTGAAATCTGCTACGGCCACATTGGTTCCCTCGCCACCAGCGGGATAGGTAACCGCGGGTTCGAAAGTGCCGTCTCCCCTGCCCAGCAAAGTGCTGGCCCAAGCAACGGGCGGCGAGCCTACGCCGAAGTTCGACACGGCAAGGTCAAGTTTTCCGTCGCCATTCAGATCAGCCGCGGTTACCCAATAAGCCGTTGACGAAGAATAGGTAACTGCCTGCTGGAAGGTGCCGTCGCCGTTGCCCAGCAGCACCGCAACCCCCATCCCAAAGGAGCATGCCACCGCGAGATCCAGCTTGCCGTTGTGGCGAAAGTCGGCGACCGCAACCGATGACGGCGCGGGTCCGACGGGGTAGCTTGCGCCCGCCCGAAAGGTGCCGTCCCCGTTGCCCAGAAAGATTTGTACCTGGCTGAGGCCGCCATCCTGCTTGCCCACTGCCAAGTCGAGCTTTCCATCGTGATCGAAGTCTCCGACGCCCAAGGCCGTAAGCCCCTGTTGAGGCATGAAACTGATGGGGGACTGAAACGTGCCGTCGCCGTTGCCCAGCATCACGCTGATCATGGGGTAGTCGATCAGCACCAGGTCGAGCTTGTGGTCGTTGTTGAAGTCAGCCACCGCGACAAAGGTCGGGGCTTGCGGCGTGCTGAAGAAATTCGGCGGCTGGAAGGTTCCATCGCCATTGCCCAGCAGAATGCCAATGTTATTCGAAGTCCCGTAGTCCGTCACCACGAGGTCGAGGTTGCCATCGTGATTGAAGTCGGCGGCGGCGATTGAGTCGGGTAACGGCCCGGAGGCATAGCTGATCGGCAATTGGAATGTTCCGTCACCGTTTCCCAGGGCCACACTTATTTGGGTCGTCTGGAAGGAAGTTGCCACCGCTAAATCTGCTTTGCCGTCGTGGTTGAAGTCGCCGACGGCAATAGACTCGGGGGACCGCAAAGTCGGGACTGTAGTTCGCGTTTCAAACTGGGCCCGCGCCGATACGCAGAACGCCACCGCCGCAAGAAGGGCGAACGATTGGTGGACACGGCCCACGGCATACCCCCGGCACGAGAACTTACCACGGAATCGGTGGCGCCGCCAACGGAATCCGTGGCGGCTTTGTCGGGCTTTCGTAACAGGTTTCCCTTTCTTGCTTGCTACCCGCTGAGTTTCCTGTAGACTTGCGAGTTCTTGGCGGCATCGAGGGGGCTGGCCCAGCCTTTCTTCATTTAACCCTCGAGGGTGCCCCGCTCTTGTCGCGTCTTTTGCGACGGGACGGGGCAACCGCTCGACTTGAGATCTTATTCGGAAAGGATGGGCCAGCCCTCCGCCCTCATCGCGAGGTATCCTTTCGCCGCCGCCGCTCGCTCTCCTTGATGATTTCGGTCAAATCCACAATCGGCCGTATCTCAATCGGTCCAAGTCCATACTTAAAGCCTGGAAGCTGGGAGACAAGCTGAATGGCGTGATTGAGGTCTCGCGCCTCGAGGATCTGAATGCCGCCGACCTGTTCCTTGGTTTCCGCATAGGGGCCGTCGGTGGTCGCGACTTTGCCGTTTTTCCAGTGCAGGGTCACGGCGGTCTCCGGAGGCTGAAGAGGTACTTCGGCAACAAGATGTCCGTTGGCGCGCAGATGGTCGTTGTACTCAAAGCAATCGTCGAGCATTGCGTGTCGCTCGTCCTCGGTCATCCCTTCGATTTTTCCTGGCTCGAGGTAACCCAGACAGATGTATTTCATCAATTTCTCCTTGTTTCCGGTAGTGCAGTTTGTCCTTTACAGAGCCTTGTCATCCTGAGCGTAGCCGTCTTTCAGGCGTAGCGAAGGATCTCCCGCTTAACCGGCCCGATGCGTAAGCCAAACTGCACCACTGCCTTGTTTCCTGTGACTCAGAGCCGTTGCTCATCGTTCTGTTATCAGATAGTCGTTCGGGAGACCTAGAATCGACAGCTGCTCCATTCTTTTAGCCCCCCGAGCCAGATATAAAATAGTTGCCGCATGCCACTTACTCCATCCCAGCGCATATCTTTACTCCCACCTGCCGCCGACATTTCCGACTCCCGCCCCTTCGGCTCCGCTCAGGGCAGGCTCTTCGCCAAGAACGCGAAGGAACGGGGCACTGTGTTGGTAATGCCCGCAAGATCAAAAGCCCGGACCACCCGCCGGGTCTTTTCACTCTATCCAGCCCGCCCGATCGGGTGTAGAGTTCTTGAGCCCGCCGAAGTGCGAAGAAAAGAAGGGAGACTCCAATGCAAGTCACCCAGGCAACCAAAACCTCGTCGTTCGCGGCGCTCTTACCCATCCACACCCCCATTCAGGCACTCATTCTGGCCCTCATTCTGGCCGTTGCGATTCCTTCGACAGCCCAGACATTCACCTCACTGCACAGCTTTACCGGGACAGACGGCAGCAACCCCTATGCGGGGTTGATCCAGAGTACGAGTGGGAAGTTGTTTGGGACCACATCGGCCGGCGGCGCTTTCAGCGGCGGTACCGTTTTCACGGTCACCCCCGGAGGAACGGTGAAGTCCCTTTACAGCTTTTGCCAGCTCGCCAGTTGTGCCGACGGGTTCGACCCCAGAAGCCCGCTGGTGCAGGCCACAAATGGAAAGTTCTACGGAGTGACGTTCGGCGGCGGTCCCTTCAACAACCCTGGAACGATCTACCAGATAACTAACAGCGGCGCTCTGAACACGCTCTACACCTTCTGCGCCTTGAGCGGGTGCACCGACGGCGAAACTCCCTATGGAGGCATGGTGCAGGCGCTCAACGGCGTGCTGTACGGAACCACCTACGGCGGCGGAGCGCACGGTGGGGGCACGGTCTTCGATATCAAGACCACGGGAGGGACTCCGACGACACTCTACTCGTTCTGCTCCCTGAGCGGGTGCACCGACGGCGACGCTCCGCAAGCGACCTTGATCCAGGGGACGGACGGCAATTTTTACGGCTCAACTTATGACGGCGGCGCATTCACTTACTACGGCAACGTCTTCAAGATCACTTCCGCCGGAGTCTTCACCTCGCTACACAGTTTCGACGGCACCGACGGCGACGAACCCATTGGGGGACTAACTCAGGCCATCGATGGAAACTTTTACGGGACAACCCAGGTCGACGGCGTGAATGGCTATGGCACCGTCTACAAAATCACTTCAGGCGGCACGCTGACCACGCTCTACAATTTCTGCGTGTCGAGCGGTTGTCCAGACGGCTCAATCCCCGAAGATCCGCTGGTTCAGGGAACCGACGGAAACCTTTACGGAACCACCTTCACCGGGGGCGCCTTCGGCAAAGGCACCATCTTCAGCATCACCACCGCGGGCGTGCTCACTACGCTGCACAGCTTCGATAACACCGATGGCGGCCAGCCCTGGGCCGGAGTCGTCCAGGACACGAACGGCACGTTCTACGGGACCACCTACAGCGGCGGCGCCAGCAATTTGGGCACGGTCTACAGCCTGTCGATGGGGCTAAAGCCGTTTATCAAAATCAATCCCCCTGCGGCCAAAGTCGGAGCAACCGTGACCATTCTCGGCACCAACCTGACCGGCGCGACCAAGGTCACCTTCGGCACTCTTGCCGCTACTTCGTTTAAGGTAGTGTCGAGTTCGGAAATTACAGCCGTCGTTCCCGCGATCACAAAGAACGTCAAAGTTACAGTTGCCGCTCCCGGCCGCACCTACTCCACCTACCCGCTGTTTCGCCTGATCAAGTAGGACTGATGAGATAACCGTGTACCACGACCGAGGCTGCCCCACCATTCGCGATTTTCGAAGGAGCCTGCCCTGAGCGTAGCCGAAGGGTGGGTACCACAGACGATGGTATCGGGACTTGGCAGCCAATACCTCAGCCTCACTTCCCCGCGTCGTCGTAGGAACTGGTCCGCAAAGGCCCACTGGGCCTGTAGGTGCTGATGATGACGCCCGAGGACACAGCCCTGGTGCTGACGAGCACGAGTTCGCGTGGCGGGGTTCCATCCGAAAAGATACGTTTGCCGGTGCCTAACAGAACCGGAAAGACGAGCAGCAAGACCTCATCCGCAAGCCCGTGTTTGAGCAGCACCGGCGTCAGCGTCGAACTGCCCCAGACGATCAGCTGCGGCCCGCTCTTCTCCTTAATGCGGCGAATGCCCTCGACGATGTCCGCTCCAAGGTCCTCGGCCGGCCCCCATTCCAGACTCTTCGGCCTGTGGGTCGCGACGTATTTCGTCGCCGCGTTCAGACCGTCCGCCATCGGACTCTTGGGGGCTTTCGGCCAAAAGCCGGCAAAAATATCGTAGGTTCGGCGGCCCAAGAGCAGATCGAAAGCCTCGCCGTGAGCCGCGACGATGGCCGCTCCTCCATCCGGGTCGGCATGCGGCCCCGCCCATCCGCCGTAGGGATAAGGTGGGTCCTCGTTCGGGCCGCCGGGGGCCTGAATCACGCCGTCCAGCGAGATGTGTTCGATGATCCTGATCATTCTCATGACTGAGTTCCTTCGAGTCCTATCTGATTTTGTTGAATTTGAGCCAGCAGCACGGCGACCGCAGATTCTTCTGTCACTGTTTCAAGTAGCGAAGCGCAATACTTCCTGATTGAAAAGTCTTTGACTCAACAAGTTTTAATCGGCGGTTTTCCGGCAGGTGGACACCTTCAAACAACCGTCTCCCTTCCCCGGCAATGATGGGCGCAACGACAAAACGATATTCGTCAATCAGGCCAAGCTCCATCAGTTGTGAGGGAACATCTACCCCACCGACCAGAATATCTTTGCCTGGCTCTTGCTTCAGTTTAAGTATTTCATCGCGAAGGTTGGTACGAACAATTCTCGTATTTCCATCTTCCGCGCTGGCCAATGATCGTGAAAAAACAATCTTCTTCTTGGAGACAAAGGCTTGAGCAAATTCGATATCCGCTTTTGTCTCGGACTGGCCTTTTGCGATATCGGGCCAATAAGGAACCATCAATTGATAGGTTTTACGCCCATAGACGAATAGGTCAACATCTCGGATGAGGTGTGTATAGTGCTCAAGTAAGTCTTCATCGGGATTGAATTTGGTGTGGTCGCAGCAGCCATCCAGGGTAAGGTTGATGGCGTAGATTACATTTCTCATTTGATTGTCCTCTCTTATGTACCAGCGCTTGTTTACCAGAGCTTGTCCGCCCTTGCACAGTCCGGCTTAGCGGCCTTCCGTTCCGTCCGACCAGCGTTGCACAGGAATCACGAACTGGGTCAGGTGCTCCACGGGGTCGCTCATACCAACGACGGGGGAACCCGGCAGATTCGCTCCCCAAATTGCGGGGTCGGTGTCCGAATAGAAAAACATGAGGTGAGGAGGCCAGTGGGGGTTGCTGTCGCCGCCGTAGCCTTGCTTCGACAGCATGTAGCACATCGCCCCAGGCTCCATCGCCGGCAGTTCTTTCTTGGCGAGGGCAGCGGTGATGGACTCGGTCATCTGAGTTGGCGTACGCCCCGCCAGTCCCCACTCGGTCTCTTTGGTGAAGCGCAGAAGGTAGGAACGCGCGGCTGCCGCATTCACACACATGGGAACCCGCACTTTCGGATTCCAAAAGTCAGGATCAGCCGCGGACGTCCACCCACGCCCCACGATACACACGAAACCGTTTTTGCCTTTGACCGCTGTCTCGAAACCGAGCCGTCCAAGAACCATGACCTCTGCATCGCGTGCAATGGACTCCGGTGCCGCACTTCGCGCCAGGGCTATTTCCGCACCCTGATCCGTCATGAGATATTGGTCGACCGGGGCCATCTTCGCATACGGTGTCGTGGCATCCTGTGCCATTGCCTGGTACGCCGTACCGAGCACGACAAGCAGTGCGAATCCTTTGATTGCGATTGCGCTAATTTTCTTATGCATTGTTTTCCTCCTTGGAATGGGCCAAGGCTTCTTCCCGTAACGGCTTGCGGCGTGCCGGTTGCCCTGCCTTCACTACATAGTCGAACGGCCGGACCGGAAATCGACACATCGTCCAAGAAATTTTGCTTCCTCCGCGCTTTAAACTGCAGGGTGCCCCATTTCTCGCGTCCTTTGCGAGAAGTGGGGCTTTTGACTTGAGGCCAGGATAGTTCAGCGAATGTTCATCCGTCACAGACATGACACCGTATTTGTACGTAGCGTTTCTTCATGCCCTGGGGCTTGAAGCGTTACTACGGCACAGGAAGCCTCCATTTCATCACCTGGAGGTGCTATCGACGCAAGCCGCTGCTCGGCAATCCCGCGCGCCGCGACCTGGCGCTTACGGTCCTCGATCTGATGCGCGTTCCTACCGGTTTGCCGTGATCGGATACGTGGTCCTGTGGAGATATTTCAACAGTTGACGCCCCGTCGCCGACTTACGTTTAATCGCTGTCGGGTTAACTCCGCACGTCTGTAGTGCTTATAGCCACCGTTTCGATTTTGACTTTGATATGTCCATTTGCCTCTACGTTTGGACTCTTCGAACGCCGCCCAGCTTTTTTGCTAAACAGTTTTGCCAGTGGCGAATGCTTTGCGCAGCACAGACTTCCAACTCGCGGTGAATTGTTTGGAGACTTCGGCGTCCGGCACGAGGAGGTCAAATCCATGAAAGGCACCACGCACGACCAGGAGTTCGGTTGCGACTCCGGCGTGGACGAGCCGGCGCGCGTACTCCATGTCTTCTTCGACGAACAGGTCGATAGAACCGACGCCGATCCAGGCAGGCGGTAGGCCGGCGACGCTGGCTACCCGAGCGGGTACGGCTGCTACCGGCACCTTGGATGAACCCGCTGGAACATCGAGCAGCGAGCTCCAGGCAAAACGATTGGCACTTGCAGTCCACATAAAGTGGCCAATGGCGGGCGGCGCTGGGTGCGAGCTGCCCGTGCGGTCGTCCAACGCGGGGTAGATGAGGAGCTGGAAGCAGATGGGAACATCTTCTTTGTTGCGGTCGCGCGCGTGAATGGCAAGGCTCGCTGCGTGGCCGCCGCCCGCGCTCTCACCGCCCACGGCAATCCTGGAGCGATCAATGCCGAGCTCCGCCGCATGGGCATGGACCCATTTGAGCGCGGCGTAATTGTCCTCAAGCGAGCCGGGATAGCGCGTCTCCGGAGCCAGCCGGTAGTCAACCGAGACGACGACGCAATGGCAATCCGTCGCGATCTCCTGGAGCAGGGGCATCCACCCGGGGCCGGTCATCATGAAGCCGCCGCCATGCATGTGAAGCAACAACGGCTTGCCCTTCTCCGACGGCGCAGGATCAACGACCCAAAGACGAACCTCGGGTGCTCCTGGCGGCCCGGGGATATGACGTTCCATGGGCTGCGGCGCGGGAGCAGGTAACGGGGGCATGCCGGGCAATTGCCGGAACTTGGCGACCATCTCCGCTGAGAGGTCAAAGGCGGGGAACTGCTTGAGCGCAGGAAGAAGTTCCGGATCGACGAGGGAATATGGGTCCGCGACCGCCGGCGAAGTTTCTGAGCGCGAGGCTTGCTCAGCCTCCGCCAATGTAGCTGCAGGCGCGAGTGTCATAGCCAGACCCAAGCGGGCCAGACCAAAGCCGGCAGTGCGGATAGCGAAGTCGCGACGAGTAAGTTGATTGCTCATATTATTCAGTAGGCGATACGCGATGCCAGCCTGTCAGTCTGGCATGGAAAAAAAACGCACGCACCTCAATCGGTACCCGGCAGGCGATGGCACTACGGCGCGTGTTCCGAAGTCGCGGCGGCCCGGGGCCGTTTACTTGCTTCCGCCGGGTTCTTGTTCCGGGGCCGGGTAGAAAAGAAGCTCGCGCACCTCGCCGGGCACATCGCAGGCGATGGCAGCCTTCTTCGCCCATGCGAGTGCCTCATTCATATTGGCGGCTTCCAGTATCCAAAAACCGCCCATGTGCTCCTTGGTCTCGGTGTATGGCCCGTCGGTGACGAGCACCTTGCCGTTGGGCTGCTTTCGCAGCGTCTTGGCGTTGGCGGCCGGGGAAATGCCGCAGGCGAACTTCCTGGCGCCGGCAGCAATCAATTCGCGGTTGAGCGCGTGGATCTCTTCCATCATCGCTTCGGTTACAGTGGACGGGTCGAAGTCGTCGGGCATGTAGTTAGCAACCAGATACTGTGGCATGAGTTTTTCTCCTTGTCCTGTAAGGGTCTTTATTCTTTAGTTTTTGGGCGGGCCGGTTGCCCTGCCTTCACGATATAGTCGAACGGCCGGACCGAATTCGACAAGGTCGTCCAAGAAATTTTGCCACGGACGATGGTATCGGGGGCTTGGCGGACAATACCTTAGCCTTCATGCAAGACTCTCGGTGGCAACGGTGACGAATGAACGAATAGGGCGAGGTCCGTGGTGCCCACCTTTCGAAGACCACGAAAGGGTGCTGCAGACTCAGGTATTATGGTGCCGATAGAAACCATAAGGTGGGCCAGCCCCCACTGTTTACCGGAATTGGAGTCGTCAATGAACAGCGTACAAATCGAACAAAAGAGCTATGAGATGCCCCCGCGAGAGGGGATTAGCATCGCGCATTTTCTCACCGTCGCCGATATCAACCGATCAGCTCACTACTACGAAAAAGTCTTCGGCGCTCGCATTCTGAGCCTGGGTGACGGCAACGCGCCCGGGTACCTTCAGCTTGCGAATATCTGGATGATTCTGAACGTTGGAGGCGGGCCGACCCCGGATAAGCCGACGGTAACGCTCAGCGTCCCCGACCCGAATCACATCAACAGCTTTATGAATTTCCGCGTTGCGGATATTCAAGCGTGCTACAAATTATGGAAAAGTCGAGGAGCGGAGTTCATCACGGAACCAATACCCAAGTACGGCGAGACGCGCTGCTACATCCGCGATCCTGACGGCTATATTATCGAGGTCGGACAGAGCACCGAACTCACCTACGGTTAACGCGGCGGGCGGCTCACGCTCCCAGTCGCGAAATCGACAAAGCGCGGAGAGTTTTTTTACTGGCGCATCTCAGCGGCGACGTCGTCACCGAATTTCTTTTGGATCTCCTTTTGGGTCTCGGGATCGAAGTCGGTCATGTCAAACATCCGGCGAACTTCGACCATTTCGTTATCCTTTCCGGGGATGCGCGAGGCCCATTCGAGCGCCTCTTCGCGCGACTTCACCTGGATGATCCAGTAGCCGCCCACCACTTCCTTCGCTTCGGTAAACGGACCGTCGGTCACTTTCGATTTTCCGCCTTTGAAGGTGACACGCGCGCTCATCGTCGAGGGCGGGGTCAGCCCGTCGAGCGCGAGCAGCACACCGGCTTTCCCTAGTTCCTCGTTGTACTTGCCCATTGCCTCCATGTCTTTGAAGTCGGGCACCGTGCCGGGCTTGGCGTTTAGGTAGCTTTTCGGAAACATGATCATCATGAAGCGCATTTTCTTCTCCTTGAGTTTTGTGCGGACACCGTATCCGGGCCGCTACTTTTCTGAATTTCTATTTTCGACCCAGCGGGACTTAACGTTTGCCGCTGAGCCTTTACATGCTCGGTGCCGGCGTTCCATCGGACCACTTATCTACTCCTACTAGGAAGACGGACAGTGGTGGGAAGGATTTGAGTTGCGGGTAGGCTTCGGCAGAGACGTACCAGTAATTTACGGCCATGACTGGGGAGTTTGCAAGATTTGCGCCCCAGGCTGCACCGTCTTTCGCTGCTTCGTAGAACATCAGGTGGGGGCCGTTGTGGCCGCCGTTGTCGGTTAGATACGAGCCCTTCGACATCATGTAGGAGAAAGTCCCCGGCTCGAGGGGTGGTAATTCTTTTTTGTCTATCGCTGCTTTGATTGCGGCGATGACTTCGGGTTTGGAATGGCCAGCCAAGAGTAATTCGGTGCGTTTGTAGGCGTATGGAAGGATGGAGCGGGCGGCTGGTGGGTTGAGGCAGTCTGCGGCGCGGACTTTTGGATTCCAAAACTCTGGGTTATCGAACATGGCCAGCCAGCCGCGTCCGACCCAGCAGACCCAGCCGTTTTTTCCTTCGACTGCGGTTTCGTAGCCGTGACGGGTTAGGACGATGACCGAGGCGTCGTGGGAGATGGCGTCTGGAGCGGCGCTGCGGGCCAAGGCGATTTCGGCGTCGCGATCCATCAGATATTGTTCTACCGGCGCCATCGTTGGATATGGTTGGTCGGGGCCTTGTGCAGCTGCGGGCAAGGCCACCGCCGCGATCAGCGCGGAGACCAGTACGAATCCGCTTAGGAAAATGCTGTATCGTTGATTTCGGGTCATCGCTTTCCTCCATTTCTGGCGGGCCGGTTCCCCGGCCTTCACCACATAGTCGAACGGCCGGCCGGAATTCGACAAATCGTTCAAATAAAGTTTAGAGGCGATCTTTTAGAACCCGTTCCACATTCCGGCGGCCCTGGAGGATGGCGACTACATGCAGAGGCTTCGTGTCGGGCCGGTAGACAATGAGATAGGAATAAACAGGAAAGAACTTCACTGCTTCGTCGGTGAGGTCCCTGCGCCAGTGACCGATGCCTGGGCTTTCGGCCAGCGAAGCGATCTGATCGCGAATCGCGGCTTCAACCCGATCTGCGATCTCCTCGCTACTTTCCTTCCTGATGTAACGCCAGATTTGGACCAGATCGAGCGCGGCTTCCGGCGCAAGAACGTAACGCCTTCTCATTCGGGCTGGGCTTTCAATTTCGCCAGGTACACGTCGAGTTTGTCTTCCGGAATCCCCTCTCCACGGTCGAGTTGGGCGATGCCTCGCCGAATCTTGGCGTTGATCTCCTCACCGTTCTCTAAGAGCCAGCGGTCCTGTTCTTCCTGCGTGTCCAGCAAGTGGAGCAGCACTTCCTCGACGCTGCTGGAGCCGGTGGCTTGGAGTTGCTTTCGGATTCTGGCCTCCAAAGATGCGTCGCGGATTTCGATGGTCATGGTTGGCTCCTTGGGTTTAAGGGTACGAGAAAGGGTGGGGCGAATTCAACAAAATCCCGGAGAGATGGCTCCTGGGATCGCAGGTTCTCGCAAGGAACGCGAGAAATGGGGCACCCGGCGATAGTTCAAAAACCGAGAGGACGAAAGCAGGGCCGTCTCCGCTGTGATGCGGGCCAGCCCCGCTGGTGGTTAGCTGGTAAATGTCGCTTTAGGCGACCGTGATGATTTGAGAGCGGCGAGTTCCCGCTCTAGTTTACAGACTCTTTTGACGAGATCGTCGGTAGCTGCGTACTGAGCACTGAATTTAGCCTCATACTCGCGTAGCTTTGCCGTGATTTTCTCGAAAGAGTCAAACGGTTCTCCATTGGTCATGGCACCCTCCAAAAATGTAAGGCTCCAACGTCAGAGGTTGGAGCCTTCGCTCATTCCAAAACGGCAAAGTTCGTGCCAAGTTCGCTAGTTTCTTATCCAGACTACCAAATCGAGGCTATTACGAATGTGCACACGACGCAAGCAAAAATCAGGTAGCGGCCGAAATGTGCGTTGGTGGGAAACTTTGAATGCTTGCCTAGCCGTCTCCGGGGTACAATGCATTCGTGCTGGCGTAGTCTGGTGTGGTGAAGCGAAGTGCTGTACTGCGACGGCACCGTATCGTGGCGTTTCGTATGGTTAAGCCCCAAGGTGATGCTTGGGGCTTTTCGGTCAATGCAGCCAACATGTTTTCTGTATGGCCGAGTGGACGTGAGCGATGGCAGCGGTAATCGAATTCAAATCAGAACGACAGTATAAGTTTTGGCTGCTGGGAATGGGCGACAAGGTCAGGATTCTAAATGTTTCGACCACGAAACGATGGTCACTTTGGACTGGGTTTCTCGGAGACGCTAAGACGTATACGGTCACGTATGAGCAAATTCCAGCAGCCAGACCTCAGTCGGTGATGCCTCCACAGCCTCGGTTGAATCCTGGCGCAGGTTATTGCAACAGTTGCGGATCACCCCTGCAATTAGGTTCACGCTTCTGTTCTTCATGTGGAGCAACCGTAGAACCTCCTACTGCTGGAAACGAAACGATTGAATCAATTCAGGGGTGGTCTGCTACTACGGCTGCGAAGGCAGAATGTGCTGCCTGTAGATTCCCCAACCCGCTGGATGCTTCAGTGTGCATCAACTGCGGTAAAGTGCTGACCTCTGCGCCGAGCACCACCGCACAAACAACGACGCCGAAAGCAGGAGACAAGGGAAGCCGATGGGTGTGGGTGTGTATTGCAGCGGTGGTCGTTGTAGTGAGTGCCATAGTATCGGTCGCTCCGCGAACACGAGAGGATGATCCCGTGGCCAGAGAGGGCTTATCTCCTGATTTTTGCAAGAAACATCCAAGTGCGGCCACTTGCGGTAGTTCTCCGTCCACGGTTAACCAAGCGGAATCTACTGCGCCGAGCAACCAACAAAGGCAACAGCAACTCGGCGCGTTCAAACCGCCGCCCTACAGGGTGTACAAATCTACAACCCTAGTCGGCACTGCCTATGTCGTTGCGGCAAATACCACAGATGATGAGTTAAGGAGCCTGCTCTGGTTTTTCCGTAAGAAAGTACGAACGGGTCAGTTTGCTGATATCGGAATCACAAAGCCTACATCGACCGCATGGGGGCACAGCTACAATGACGGAATGCTGCTCGTCTACAGGGGTACAAAGTGCGCCAATGAAAACTTCATCAGTGAGGCGCAATTAGAAAAAGGCGATCTTGGCGCTTGCGGATACGGTGACCACAGCGATGCCTATTATCAATGGGGTATCAGTGGCAACGCCGCCAACGATTCTGGCGCAATCGGAGGCACAGAGATTTTCAATTACCAAGACAATTGGCATCCACCCTCGGAAGTCTCCCTAGATGTTGACGACAAAGTGAAGGAATCATGGAAGGCAAGGCAGCAGGAATGGGAGCCTAGACAACGGTTTGCCGTTCAACTCGCAAACGAATTCCTCGGAAAAGGGCTAGCTGTCGATGTTTCAGCTAACACCGATGAACCCAAGGAGTTGGATTTCCGATCAAAACTATTCAAGAATGCCACCGTCCTCAAGGCGTTTACGGACACGTCGTTACCGAAGATGCTTCCTGCAATATGTAAGGCGGGATTTCAAAACATCCCTGTCTCGACCGAAGGTGAATCTAACGGAGGGCAGAGCTACCCGCTGAACTGTCGGTAAGGTCTCCGGTACCCTCATCAGATAGTCGTTAGCGAGACCGAAAATCGACGGCTCCTCCATTTTTTATTTCAACTGCCGAATCCTCTCTCGCAAGAATTGCCGCTCCGGTTCCTGTTGGGTCAGGGCCAGCGCCTTCTCATAAGACACCCGGGCCTCGGCTGTCCTGCCGAGCCTGCGGTACATATCTGCACGGGCGGAATGCGCGGAGAAGAGCCAGGGACAGAAGGGGCCTCCACAAACTTCCATGCCAGCGTCGTCCCGATTCGGCACCACGGCCGGAAATTAAACGGCTGTGCTCTTGTAATTGCCACAGCGGCCTCAGACACTTCCCTCAGGGCCCGTGGTGCAACGGGTAGCACGGCTCTCTGTCAAAGTGCAGATGCGGGTTCGACTCCCGCCGGGTCCACACTCCCGTTTCTGTGGAGGAGCCGTTTGGGGGAGAAAATACAGAGATAATCTCTCCAAGTAACTTGACAGCGTCCCTGTGATCACCCAATACTAAGAATTGACAGAGAGCCGCACCACGTTTCATGGCCCCGACCAATTCGGGGCCATTTCTTCCAGCTCACAAATTTCTCGATGAGGTTATTTCAGCTCATCGAGCCGACTCGCGAGAAAACGACGCTCTGGTTCCTGTTGGGTCAGCGCCAACGCCTTCTCATAAGAAGCACGGGCCTCAGCTGTCCTGCCGAGCCTGCGGTACATATCGGCACGGGCGGAATGCGCCAGGTAATAGTTGGCCAATTCGCCATGTTCCAACGCGGCGTCGATATGCGCCAGACCGGCCTCTGGACCATCGCGCATGGCAATGGCCACGGCACGATTTAGCTGTACAACTGGCGAAGGCTGAATTCGTAGCAACTGGTCGTACAGAGCAACAATCTGCCGCCAGTCGGTCGCAGCGACCGATTCCGCCTCCGCATGAACGGCCGCGATCGCAGCCTGCAGTGTGTAAGAACCGAAGCGGCGGGACTTCTGCCCGTACTTCAGGGCTTTCTCCAGCAATGCCACTCCCTCCGCGATCTGCTCCCGGTTCCAGCGCGAACGGTCTTGATTCTCCAGCAAAATCAGCTCGCCGGTCGGAGAGGTTCTCGCGGCGTGACGGGATTCCTGCAGCAACATCAGGGAAAGCAACCCCATGACTTCCGGACCCATGACCTCCCAGCCCAGGAGTTCCGGAGCATTGATTCCTGGCTTTGGCCGGAGTTCGGCCAGCAACCGGCCCAGTCGAATCGCCTCCCCGGTTAGCTCGGCCCGCGTTACCTCCGCTCCCGCCGCAGCCGAATAACCCTCGTTAAAGACGAGATAAATGACCTGAAGCACAGCGCCCAGCCGCTCCGGCAATTCCTGCGGCGTCGGCACCTCGTACGGAATCGGTGTCTCTCGAATCTTTGCCTTGGCGCGCACAATGCGCTGCGCCAGCGTACGCGGAGTGGTGAGGAAGGCCTTTGCGATCTCCTCGGTCGTCAGCCCGCACACCTCACGCAAGGTGAGCGCAACGCGGGCTTCCGGCGCTAGAGAGGGATGACAGCAGGTAAAAATCAGCCGCAGCCGGTCGTCTTCCAGGTGATCGTCTTCAAAGCGATCATGCTCAAGGCTGCCCTCTTGATTGGACCTTTCCGCCGCACTCGATTGCGCTTCGAGATAGCGCACGAGCTCGTCTTGAGACGCATCAAATCTTGCCCGTCGACGCAGAGTATCAATGGCTTTGAATCGGGCCGTCGAAATCAACCATGGTCGCGGGTTGCCGGGTACTCCACTGCTCGGCCACAGGCTCAGCGCAGCCGCAAAGGCTTCGTGCATCGCCTCCTCGGCAAGATCAAAATCACCGAGCAAGCGGATCAGAGTGGCCAGGATTCGTCCCGAATCCACGCGATAAAGGGAGTCGAGCAATTCGCGTATCTGCTCGCTGGAAGGCTCGGACATGACGACGACCTTAGCAAACTAGCTATCCCGAATCAATTTGGCAAACGGCGGATCGATGCAAAGTGGGGAATTTGTGCAAAGCCGAGGGGGACCGGGAAGACTTGAGCGGCCGACCTACTGCGTGTTGATCCTCAGATCGATATACACCTGAGGGCGGTCGTCGAACTGGCTGACGGATTTGGTGTCGCTCTTGTGGCCGTTGAGCTGAGCGTAGACTTCGTAGTCCACGGGGCCGAGGCCGGGGAAACGGTAGGTGCCTTCGGAGCCGACGATGTAGGACTTCACGGTATGGGTGCGCGTGTTGGTAAGGTAGACTATGGCGCCGGACACGGGATTGTCCTGCTGGTCGAGCACTTTGCCGTAGAGCAGGCGGCCTTGCTGCTTATCCTTCTTGTCGGGCGCCGCGTGGGCGGCCACGGAGGTCACGAGCAGGACCGCGCCGGCAATGGCGCAGAGGAAAGCGTTCTGGAGAGTCAGTCTGGAAGTCATGCGAGCCTTCATTCCTCTTTCCACCTGAAACCTCTGTTGTTCCCTACTGAGTCAGGTGCAAACCAATATCCACGCGCTCGTCATACTCTACGTGGACAGGGACCTCTTCCGCCAGATGCAACAGTTGGCCGTCGGCAGTTTTCACGCCCTTGAGATCGGCCCAGACCACGTAGTCAGCCTTGCCAGCGGGGACGCGCTGGGCGAATTCGCCGGCATGGTCGGAATAAAGCTCCCACTTGGCCTTCTTGCCGGGCACGCGGCGGATCTTGACCTTTATGCCATAGGCGGCGCGATTGTCGGGTCCCCAAACTGTGCCGAAAATTAGAGCGTAGGCATCGGTCGGCTTCAGTTTCTGGGGCGTGGGCGCCGCGGCGGCCGACGGCAAGACGTGCGGGCCCGGGGCAACGAGAAGGAAAACAAGCAGCAGGCTGAAGGAGGACAGGCGCGCAGGCAGAACTGCACCGGGATCTCTACGAGTCGTCACCGTCTTCGCTTTCCACTTCTTCTTCCTCTTCCACGTAGCCGGCTTCGACCGCCTTCAGTTCCAGGGGACTGGTGGTGACCACTTCGAAGTCCGTGCCACACTCGGGGCAGGAGACGATCTCGCCCTCGTCGACCTCGTCTTCTTGCACATCCAGATCAGTTTCGCATTCAGGACAAAGAACCATGATTCCTCCGGCACCATTCGATGCCATTTTCGATGTCTGCTTTGATGCCTCTTTTGATGTCTTAGCTTCGATGTCTTCCTTCGATGTCTTCGTTAGATATCCACTGATAATATTTAGATTCTTCCCCCGTCCGAGGTCAAGGGGCGGGTGGGAAAGAGCGCGAGATTATAATCCGGAGGTAACCCGCCGTCCCCCTTGACATTTGGCATGCCGGAGCCTACAGGATTTCTGCTGTGAAGAACTAAGGTGGTGGTTGGGACAGGCTTGCCGGCGCGGCCATAGGTGGCGCAGAGTTGTCACGGCCCACAACCTGATACCATGGTTCGAAGAGTGCCCTCGTCTTTTGCGGTAGTTGAGGCCCCGCCGTGCCGATGAATCGCGGAAATACGATCTCTTTGAGCCTGCCTCCGTTCACACGCTGGGTGAAGCGGCTGATCCTGGTCTACGCCGGGATTTACCTGCTGATGGCGTTGCTGGAGCTGGCCTATCCCTTTGCGCATGAATGGGTGCGCGTGTATCTGGGGCTGATCCCGAAGCTGGTGATGCGTGGAATGGTATGGCAGTTGGTCACGTATTCCTTCCTGCACTTCACCCTGTTGCATTTCCTTTTTAACGCGTTGGCGCTATGGATGTTTGGTTCGCAACTGGAAAGCGACTGGGGATCGAAACGCTTTCTGGATTTTTACTTTTTCTGCACGGTTGCCGCAGCCCTGACCACGGTGGCGGTGAGCTACATGCATGTGCCGGGACTCTCGCCGGTACAGGTTACGATTGGGGCTTCGGGCGGCATTTACGGCTTGCTGGTCGCGTTTGGCGTGCTGTATGGCGAGAACGAGATCATCATGTTCCCGCTGCCGTTCCGGATCAAGGCCAAGTACTTCGTGTGGGGCATCGTGTTCCTGACGCTGGTGGGAGCGATTCAGGAAACTGGCGGCGTGGCAAATTTTGCGCACCTGGGCGGATTGCTGTTCGGGTATCTCTATCTGAAGTTCCTGCCGCGGAAAGGTCTGATGTTTTCCGCTTCGGAAAGCTACTTCAGCGTGCGCAACGACTATTACAGGTGGAAGCGGCGGAGGGCGGCGAGGAAGTTTGAAGTCTACATGCGGAAGCACGACCGCGACGTGCACTTTGACGAGCATGGCAATTACATTCCACCGGATGACGATCCGCGCAAGGGGAATGGGGGATCGAAGTCGGGGTGGGTGAATTAGGGCCGTGGCTAGATGAGCCACCGGGCTACGCCCGGTCGGACAGTCGAGGGCGGCTGTCCCCACATGAGCATTTTCGCTGGCCCGGACTCTTCAATCCTGGAAAAACGCCTCGAATTCTGCTAGCACTCTGCCTGACAACGCTTCCCTCCCGACTTTACCTTTGAATCCCAAATCGTGACCCGCGCCTTCGACGGGTAGGAGCTTCGTCTTCGTGGGAATTAACTTCATGGCTTGCTCAATTTCTGCGATTGAGCCGAAGGGGTCGCGCGTGCCTTGGACTAAGAGAGTGGGCGTACGCAGAGTGAACAGATGCTGGGTGCGGAGCTGATCGGGCTTGCGGGGAGGGTGCAGAGGATAAGACAGCAAGAGCAGGCCGGCGGGCTCCTCCGGGGATTTCCCGGCGGATTTTCCCGGAAGAAGTTCGGCACAGAGCATGCTGGCCTGGCGTCCGCCGTAGGAGTGGCCGCCGAGAAAGAGGCGGCCTGCGACCTCACGCTGGAGGGACGCGAGGGCATTCTTCAGTCCGGCGCGGTCACGCTTGGCGTCGCCCGGGCCCGGCGGACCGTAGGGGCGGTCCTGACGGTAAGGGAGATCGCAGCGCAGCACGGTGAAGCCCGCCGCGGAAAAAGTTTCCGCCAGTGCGATCAGCAGAGGGGCCTGGCAGTTCGATCCGGCACCGTGGGTCAGAACCAGGCCGCTGCCGTTGGGGGTTGCGGGGCGATGCAGAAGTCCGCGGACGAAGGGGTCGGCTGAGACATCGGTGAAGACCTGCGGGGTGGAGTCAGTGGGCATGGATGATACCTAAACTCTCTTGATCCTATCAAGCTGATTTGATCAAGTACCTCAGGGGCTGAAGCCCACATCATCACCGATCTTCAACCGCAGCGCTGGAAGCGCTGCGCCACCCAAAATCCCAAGTCATTGGCATCTTGCCAGAGCGCCTCGTTGCGCTCGGCTTGACATCCGAGAGCCTGCCCTGAGCGGAGCCTAAGGCGGCTGTCGCTACGTGATCAGACGCCTACCTCTTCAAGCTTCTCATAGACCTTCAGGATTTGAATCTCGTTCCCCAGGCGGGCCCAGCAACGCAGCACCTCGGGATCTTCCTGCGCCGCGGCACGCGCTTCTTCCGAGTTCCAGTAACGCAGCAGCACATAGCGGGAGTCGCCGCTGTAGTAAAGCAGGTCGCGGCCGTAGCCCTTTTTCGAGACGAGAGCATTCAGTTCGCGGATGGTGGCGAGCGACGCCGCCTCCATGCCGGGCACCGGCTCCCAGATCGCGACGGACAAGTATTCGTGCGACATACTCGGCGATTATAGCTTCTGGCGCGGGCGGGCGCGCTGGTCTTTGTTGGGCTTGCTTTGGTTCTGCTTGCCTTGGTTGCGCCTGGAGGCCGCGGCCGGACGAAGGGCGGCCCGCGCCTCTTCGGTGGTAACGGTGTGCAGGCGCATAAAGTTGGTGGAACCGGAAGCCTGTCGTGTTCCCGCCACCACGCCCAGCACGTCCCCGGGCTTGAGCACCCTGCGGTTCAACAACTCTTGTTCGGCCACGTGAACCATGTGCTCGACGGAAAGCGCTTGCGCACATTTGATGGGATGTGCGCCCCAGTACAGGTTGGTGCGCTGAGCGACCGTAGCGTTGTGAGTAAAGGCGTAGATGGCGGCCTGTGGCCGGTATTTGGAAATCATACGGGCAGTGTTGCCGGTTTCGGTGAAAACGGCGATAGCGCCCATGGGCAAATCTTCGGCGGCGTGGGCGATCGATTCACAAATAGTTTCTGCGACGGAGAGGCCGTGACGGTCGCGGCGGCGGCGAGGCTGGGTAAACTCTCCCATGTTGCTTTCGGCCTCGATCACGATGCGCGACATCATGGCCACCGCCTCGCGGGGATAGCGGCCGCTTGCGGTTTCCGCCGAGAGCATGACTGAATCTGAGCCATCGAAGATGGCATTGGCCACGTCGCTGGCTTCGGCGCGCGTGGGGCGCGGGTTTTCGACCATCGACTCGAGCATTTGTGTGGCCGTGATCACCGGCTTGCGCCACTGAGCGGCGCGGCGGATTACATGTTTCTGAATGACTGGAACTTTTTCCGGCGCCATTTCCACGCCCAGATCGCCGCGAGCGACCATCACGCCATCGGAAGCTTCGAGGATTTCTTCCAGGTGGTCAATGGCCTGCGGCTTCTCCAGTTTGGCGATGAGAGGAGTGTCGCTGCCGTGGCCGACGACGATCTGTCGGACCATGTTCACGTCGCCGGCGGAGCGCACGAAGGAGAGCGCGACCGCGTCCACGCCATGCTCGAGGCCGAATTCGAGGTCCTTGCGGTCTTTTTCGGTCATGGCGGGAATCGACAACGCGGTGCCGGGCAGATTAATGCCTTGATGCTCGCCCAGAGTGCCACCGTTCAGAATGTCGCAGACCACATCCTTGCCGCGCACAGTGCGCACACGCAATTCGATGAGGCCGTCGCGCAGGAGAATGCGCGCGCCGGGGGCGACCTCGCGGGCCAGATCGGGGAAGGTGGTGGAAATGCGCGTGGGCGTACCGGCGATGTCGCGTGGAGTAATGATTACGTTTGAGCCGCTCTTCAGTTCGATGGGTTCGTGGCGCTCCAGGCGTCCAGTACGGATCTTGGGGCCTTGCAGGTCCTGTAGGATGCAGACGGTACGGTTTTCTTTTTCCGCAGCGAGGCGCAAGCGTTCGATGTTGCGGGCGTGGTCCTCGTGTGTGCCGTGAGAAAAATTCAGCCGAGCTACGTCCATGCCGAGGCGAAGCAGATCGCGCATGGCGGCCTCGGAGTGACAGGCGGGACCGATGGTGCAGATGATTTTAGCGCGGCGGGCGGCAGGGGCTCCGTGGGGCGAATCGGAAAGCGCCACGGTGAGGGAGTTTTCTGTCGCGAGTTGTGGCTTGCCGGACTTCATTTCTTCGTCGTCGATCCTTCTTCTTGTCATCCCGGCGAAACGAGGGATCTTGGTTCTTGCCTGCGCCACGACATTCCAAGCTCAAGAGCAGAAACCAAGGTCCCTCGTTTCACTCGGGATGACAAGCGAGTTCTTAGATCATTTGGGAGCTGTGCCTTCTATCACCGAGTGCTAGTCCGCTGCCTTGGGGCCGCTGATCGCCGTCAGTTCCTTTCCCAGCATGGCTCGCGGGAACAGCATGGCGTTGAATTCCGCGCCTACGAGCACGACCAGGGAAACCATGTACATCCAGACTAGCAAGGCGATGGCGGCGCCGAGCGATCCGTAAATAATGCTGTAGTCGGCATAGTGCTTCAAGTAGAAGCCAAACAGCAGAGTCGCTGAGAACCACATGCCAGTAGCGAGCGTCGCGCCCGGGATAACGCTGTGCCAGGGCTGAGTTCGCGGGACCGCATTGTGGTAGATGAGAGCAATCACCGCGATGCTGGTCAGGGTGGCAATGACCCAGCGAATGACGGTCCACATCAGGAGAATGTACGGGCTGAATTCCCGCGCGGTGTAGAAAAGAATGTCAGTTTCGATTTTGCTGCCGAAGGCCACCAGCAAGGTGGCAAAAGTCATGGGAAGAAGGGCGAAAATGACGAGCAGAAAGGCGATGAGGCGCTCTTTCACAAGTCCCCAGATTTTCGGTAACTCGTAACAGCGGCGGAAGCCTTCCATCCAGGAAATCATCACGCCGGAAGCGGTCCACAGAGTAATCAGGGAAGCGGTGATGAGCAGGCCCACGGGACGCTGCGCCGCGCTCCGCAGAAAATTCATGGCCGTGTTGCTGCCGGCGGGAAGGATGCGGGAGAGCGCGTAAGAGATCTCGCGTATGTAAGGCGCACCTTTGCGCCAGGTGGCCAGCACCGAGCCCACCACCAGCAGCGCCGGGAAAAAAGTAAGAATGGAGGAGTAGGCGGAAGCTTTGGCGATGGAAAAGGCGTCGTGCTGAAAGGCACGCCAGAAGGCCAGCCGCAAAAGGCGTAGAAAGCGAAGCATCGCTGGCCCTAGCTTAGGGCCGGGAGGCGCGGGTTGCAACGAAGGAAGCGGGCCAGGTTCCTCGGTCGCTAATCGTTGTGGGTTTGCATGCATTGGCAAATGCAACTGCTGTCATCTTGAGCGGGGTAGCCGTTCGCGAAGCGAAGGGCTACGGAGTCGAAAGATCCTGAGGATTCCCTTGTGGGTTCATCTCAGCACAAGCGGTTAAGGGGTCCTTCGACTTCGTGGGTGCTTCGCTTCGCGAAGCACCCACTGCGCTCAGGATGACAATCGGTTGAGGTTCCGCTTACTCCGCCGCCAGTTCCTCGGTTTCGCCCTCGTGGCGCATCATCTCGAGAGCGCGCTCGGCCTCTTCGTACGCTGCCGAAACTTCCGCCTGTACCTTGGCCGCGGCCTCTTCCATTTCCGGCGAGAGGCGCACGTTGCGGTAATACTCCATGCCGGTGCCGGCAGGGATGAGGCGGCCGACGATGACGTTCTCCTTGAGTCCGCGCAGGTGATCGACTGCTCCCTGGATGGAAGCCTCGGTGAGCACGCGCGTGGTCTCTTGGAAGGACGCCGCCGAGATGAACGAGTCGGTCGAGAGCGAAGCCTTGGTGATGCCGAGGAGCAGCGGGCGTCCGGTTGCCGGCTTGCCGCCCTCCTTGATCACGCGCTCGTTCTCTTCGCGGAAGCGGAACTTGTCCAGTTGCTGCTCCAGCAGGAACGAGGTATCGCCCACGTCCTCGATCTTCACCCAGCGCATCATCTGGCGGACAATCACTTCGATGTGCTTGTCGCTGATGTTGACGCCCTGCAGCCGGTAGACTTCCTGGATCTCGTTCACCAGGTAAGCCTGCAGCTCTTTTTCACCGAGCACAGCCAGAATGTCGTGCGGGTTGAGCGGGCCGTCCATGAGCGGTTCGCCCGCCTTGACGCGCTCGCCTTCCTGCACGTTGATGTGTACGCCGCGCGGCACCGAGTATTCCTTTTCCGTGCCGTTGTCGGCCTGCACGTAGAGTTTGCGCTGGCCCTTGGAAACCTCGCCGAACTTCACCGTGCCATCGATTTCGCTGATGACCGCGGTTTCATGCGGCTTGCGGGCTTCGAAGAGCTCGACCACGCGCGGCAGACCACCGGTGATGTCTTTGGTTTTGGTGGTTTCGCGCGGGATCTTGGCCAGCACGTCGCCGGGGTAAACCGTGTCGCCGTCCTGCACCATGAGGTGAGCACGGGAAGGCATGAGGTAGCGTTTGCTGCCCTTGCCCTTGACCACGATGGCCGGCTGGCGCTTTTCGTCGGGCGAATCGCCGACCACGTGCCGCGAGAGGCCGGTGACCTCGTCCACTTCTTCGTGGAGCGTGACGCCTTCCTGCAAGTCCTTGAACTGCGCGGTGCCGCCGATTTCGGTAAGGATGGCGAAAGTGTAAGGATCCCACTCGACCATCACCTTGCCTTGCTGAACGGCGTCGCCGTCGTTGACCTTGAGCTTGGCGCCGTAGATCACCGAGTAGCGCTCGCGCTCGCGGTTCTTGTCGTCGACCACGGCGATCGAGCCCTGGCGGTTCATCACCACCAGGTCGCCGGATTTGGACTTGACCGTCTGCAATCCGATGAAGCGCACGTTTCCGTTGTTCTTGGCATCGAGGCGCGACTGCTCGGAGACTCGCGATGCCGTACCACCGATGTGGAAGGTACGCATCGTAAGCTGCGTTCCGGGCTCGCCGATGGATTGCGCGGCGATAACGCCGGTGGCTTCGCCGAGTTCGACCAGGCGGCCAGAAGCCAGGTTGCGGCCGTAGCACATGACGCAGACGCCACGCTTCGATTCGCAAGTGAGCACCGAGCGGATCTTCACCCGCTCGATTCCGGCGGCCTGAATCGCTCCGGCGAGTTCTTCTGTGATCTCGTTGTTGATGTCGACGATCACGTTGCCGTCGTAGTCTTTGATCTTCTCGAGCGAAACGCGGCCCACAATGCGGTCGCGCAAGGGCTCGATAATTTCACCGGCTTCGACGATGCCCTGGACGTAGATGCCGTCGACCGTGCCGCAGTCGTATTCGCTGATGATGACGTCCTGCGCCACGTCGACGAGACGGCGAGTGAGGTAGCCGGAATCGGCCGTCTTGAGCGCGGTGTCGGCGAGACCCTTGCGGGCGCCATGGGTTGACACGAAGTATTCCAGCACCGTCAACCCTTCACGGAAGTTGGCCGTGATGGGCGACTCGATGATTTCGCCGGAAGGCTTGGCCATCAATCCACGCATACCGGAGAGCTGGCGGATCTGCTGTTTCGATCCGCGGGCGCCGGAATCGGCCATGACGTAAATCGGATTGATTTCGCCTTCCTTGTCGCGCTTCTGCATCTGTCCGAACATCTCGTCGGCAACTTTTTCGGTGATGGCCGACCAGATTTCGATGACCTTGTTGTAGCGCTCGCCGTTGGTGATGGCGCCGTCCAGGTATTGCTGCTGGACGCTCACCACCTGCTTCTCGGCATCCTTGACGAGCGTCTTCTTGCTGTCGGGAATGACCATGTCGTCGATGCCGATGGAGAGGCCGGCGCGGGTCGCGTACTTGAAGCCGAACTCCTTCACTTCGTCAAGCATCTTGACCGTGGTCTCGAGTCCGAAGCGGAGGTAGCCGTAGTTCACCAGCGCGCCAATGCCCTTTTTCTTGAGCAGGCCGTTGATGTAGGGCATGCCTTCGGGCAAGTGGTCGTTCAGGATGGCGCGTCCCACCGTGGTGTTGATGAAGGAACGCTCCACCTGTACCGGCTCGGTGTGGATGATGTCCTGATCGTCGTAGGCAGTGGTGAGGTCAATGAGTTCGCCGGTGTAGCGCAGGCGGATAGGAGAAAGCGTTTCCACTTCGCCCATTTCCAGCGCCAGCAGAACTTCTTCAATGTTGGCGAACACGCGGCCTTCACCCTTCGCGCCGGGCTTGGCTTTAGTGAGGTAATAGAGACCGAGCACCATGTCCTGCGTAGGCACGGTGATGGGCTGGCCCGATGCGGGCGAAAGAATGTTGTGCGAGGCCAGCATCAGCACGCTGGCTTCGACTTGCGCTTCCGGAGACAGGGGAATGTGCACCGCCATCTGGTCGCCGTCGAAATCGGCGTTGAACGCCGTGCAGACAAGCGGGTGAATGCGGATGGCTTTGCCTTCCACCAGCACCGGCTCAAACGCCTGGATGCCCAGACGATGCAGGGTGGGAGCGCGGTTCAGCAGCACCGGATGGTCCTTGATGACTTCTTCCAGGATGTCCCAAACGATGGGCTCCTGCTGCTCCACCATTTCCTTGGCTTGCTTGATGGTGGTGACGTTGCCGGTCTGCTCCAGCCGGTGATAAATGAACGGCTTGAACAGCTCGAGCGCCATCTTCTTGGGCAGTCCGCACTGGTGCAGCTTGAGTTCGGGACCAACCACGATGACCGAACGTCCGGAGTAGTCGACGCGCTTGCCCAGCAGGTTCTGGCGGAAGCGGCCCTGCTTGCCCTTGAGCGTGTCGGAAAGCGACTTGAGCGGACGGTTATTGGCTCCGCGCAGCACGCGGCCACGGCGGCCGTTGTCGAACAGCGCGTCGACGGCCTCCTGCAGCATGCGCTTTTCGTTGCGCACGATTACTTCCGGCGCGTGCAGGTCCATCAGTTTTTTCAGCCGGTTGTTGCGGTTGATGACGCGGCGGTAAAGATCGTTCAAATCGGAAGTGGCGAAGCGGCCGCCATCGAGTGGAACCAGGGGGCGGAGCTCCGGCGGAATCACCGGGATGACGTCGAGGATCATCCAGCTTGGCTTGTTGCCGCTCTTGCGGAAGGCCTCAACCACTTTCAGGCGCTTCGTATACTTGAGCCGCTTCTGCAGCGAGCTCTCGTTCTTCATCTTCTCGCGCAGCTCGGTGGCCAGGCCGTCGGTGTCGATGCGCTTGAGCAGTTCCTTGATAGCCTCGGCGCCCATCATGGCCTTGAAGCCGGCGGGACGGTACTGCTGGTCGAGTTCGCGGAACTTGGCTTCGTCCTTGATGACCTCGCGCTCTTTCACCGGAGCGTCGCCGGGCTCGACCACCACGTAGGCCTCGAAATAAAGCACGGACTCGAGGTCGCGCAGCGAAATGTCGAGCAGGTGGCCGATGCGGCTGGGCAGGCCCTTGAAGAACCACACATGCGAGCAGGGCGAAGCCAGCTCGATGTGGCCGAGCCGTTCGCGGCGGACTTTGGACAGCGTAACTTCCACGCCGCACTTGTCGCAGATCACGCCGCGGTGCTTCATGCGCTTGTACTTGCCGCAGAGGCACTCCCAGTCGGTTACCGGGCCGAAGATGCGGGCGCAGAACAGGCCGTCGCGCTCCGGCTTGAAGGTGCGGTAGTTGATGGTCTCCGGCTTGGTGACTTCACCGTGGGACCAGCTCCGGATTTTTTCCGGAGACGCCAGGCTGATGCGGATGGCATCGAAATCCGCAATCGTGTTTTGCATTTCGAACGGGCTCGAACGAAACAAGGTGTTCCTCCGCTTCCTGCTCTCTACAGCAGTACCCAGTACCTAGTACCCAGTACCGAGCCCTCACTGCGGTTCTTGTTTCACGGGATTCGAGAGCTCTCAATCCGCGAAACGCTTCTTTTCAAGAAACTTCGAAATCTGTCAGGCCCAGCACGAGTACCCGTCAATTTTCTAGGTACTAGGTACTGGGTACTAGCTTCAATCCGCTGCCGCGCTGGCCGTGGGCTTCTTCTCCCCGGTCTTGATCAGCTCCACGTCCAAGCAGAGCGATTGCAATTCGCGGATCAGCACGTTGAACGATTCCGGCACGCCTGGCTCCATGGCGGCTTCGCCCTTGACGATGGCCTCGTAAATCTTGGTGCGGCCGTAAACGTCGTCGGACTTCGCCGTCAGCAGTTCCTGCAGAATGAACGCCGCGCCGTAGGCTTCGAGCGCCCAGACTTCCATTTCTCCGAAGCGCTGTCCGCCGAACTGCGCCTTGCCACCCAGCGGCTGCTGCGTGATGAGCGAGTACGGCCCGATGGAACGCGCGTGAATCTTGTCGTCCACCAGGTGCGACAACTTCAGCATGTAGATGTAGCCGACAGTGACCGGCTGTTCGAACTGATCGCCGGTCATGCCGTCGTGCAGAGTCGTTTTGCCCGACGTAGGCAGTCCGGAACGCTCCAGCAGCGCCTTGATCTCGCCTTCCTTGGCGCCGTCGAAAACCGGCGACCCCATGTACACGCCGCGGGCGAGTGTGGGAGCCACGGCCTCGAGTTCATCATCGCTCATTTCGGAGATGATGTCGGCGAGTTTCGAGTCCTTGAACAGGGCCTTCAACTCACGCCGGATCGCTTCCGTGCGGGTGTTTTCCTTGAGCAAGTTGGTGATCTTCTCGCCCAGAACAAAACCCGCCCATCCCAAGTGGGTTTCGAGAATCTGGCCCACGTTCATACGGCTGGGTACGCCGAGGGGATTGAGCACGATCTCCACCGGTGTGCCGTCTTCGAGGTACGGCATATCCTCTTCCGGCAGAATGCGGGCGATGACGCCCTTATTGCCGTGACGGCCGGCCATCTTGTCGCCCACGCTCAGCTTGCGTTTCATGGCGATGTAGACCTTGACCAGCTTGATCACGCCCGGCGGCAGTTCGTCGCCCTTGGTGAGTTTTTCCTTCTTCTCGTTGACGATCTTTTTGAGCACATCGATCTGGCGCGAGGTCATTTCCTCGATCTCGTCGATCTGCTCATTCACTCGCGGATCCTTGTCGGCATACTTGATGCGCTTCAGATTGCGGGTGGAGATGCGCTCGATGGCGTCGCGGTCAAGGACGTTGCCCTTGTTCAGCAAACGTTTGTTGGTGCGCTCGTCGTGCAGGTCGGCCTGCACTTCCTTGCCGCCCAGAATGTTTTCCAGGCGCTTGAGGCGCTCGTCGGTGAGAATGCGGATCTCGTCGGAGAGGTTCTTCTCCAGCTTGGCGATCTGCGAGGCCTCGATCGACTTGGCACGTTCGTCCTTTTCCTGGCCCTTGCGGGAGAAAATCTTCACATCGACGATGACGCCCTCGATGCCCGGCGGGCAGTACAGGGAAGCGTCACGCACGTCGCCGGCCTTTTCGCCGAAGATTGCGCGCAGCAGTTTTTCTTCCGGTGTGAGCTGGGTTTCGCCCTTGGGCGTGACCTTGCCGACCAGGATGTCGCCCTGCTTAATGCTGGCGCCGATGCGGATCACGCCCGCCTCGTCCAGATTGCGCAGCATGGACTCGCTGACGTTAGGAATATCGCGCGTGACTTCTTCCGGACCAAGCTTGGTGTCGCGCGCCTCGATCTCGTACTCTTCGATGTGGAGCGAAGTGTAATAGTCTTCCTTCACCATCTTCTCGGAGACGAGAATCGCGTCTTCAAAGTTGTAGCCGCGCCAGGGCATGAAGGCCACCAGCACGTTGCGTCCGAGCGCGAGCTCGCCGTGATCGGTGCAAGGACCGTCGGCGATGACCTCGCCCTTCAGCACGCGCTGTCCCTTCTTCACCACAGGCTTCTGATTGATGCAAGTGTTCTGGTTGGAGCGCTTGAACTTGGTGAGCTGGTAAATGTCGCTGCCCACCTCACGCGAAAGCTGCGTGGGATGGTGCTCGCCTTCGACGCGCACGATGATGCGGTCGGAGTCCACCGAATCCACGATGCCGTTGCGCCGGGCCAGAACTACTGCACCCGAGTCGCGCGCGGTCACGCCTTCCATTCCGGTGCCAACGATCGGCGCTTGCGCGCGAAGCAGAGGCACGGACTGGCGTTGCATGTTCGCGCCCATCAGCGCGCGGTTGGCGTCATCGTGCTCGAGGAACGGCACTAGCGAGGCGGCGACGGAAACCAGCTGCTTGGGGCTGACGTCGACGTAATCGACTTCATCGCGGCTTACCAGAACGAAGTTGCCGGCCTTGCGGGCGTTGACCAGTTCGGCCACGATGCGGCCTTTGTCGTCAAGCTCCACGTTGGCCTGCGCGATGGTGTGCCGGTCTTCCTCCCACGCGGAAAGATAGAAGGAGAAGGGATCGACCTGCGCCGGCTTCTTGCGCTTCTCTTTCAAGTCGGCATTGATCTTCTCGATCTCATGCTTCTCCATGTGATCGCCGACCTTGAAGTCGCTGTCGCCCGTGTTGACCACGCTGACGTAGTCGATCACGCGGCCGCCTTTGATCTTGCGGTAGGGCGACTCGATGAAGCCGTAGTCGTTGATGCGGGCGTAGCAGCTCAACGACGAGATCAGACCGATGTTCGGACCTTCCGGGGTCTCGATCGGGCAGATGCGGCCGTAGTGCGTGGGGTGAACGTCGCGCACTTCGAATCCGGCTCGTTCACGAGAAAGACCGCCCGGCCCAAGCGCCGAGAGACGCCGCTTGTGCGTGATCTCGGAGAGCGGGTTGGTCTGATCCATGAACTGCGAGAGCTGTGACGATCCGAAGAATTCACGGATCGCAGCCATCACTGGTTTGGCATTGACCAGGTCGTGCGGCATGGCCGTGGACATTTCCTGGTACACGCTCATCTTCTCCTTGATTGCGCGTTCCATGCGGACCAGACCGATGCGGAACTGGTTTTCCATCAACTCGCCGACCGCGCGGACGCGGCGGTTGCCGAGGTGATCGATGTCGTCCACCGATCCGATGTTCTTGCGCAACTTCAGCAGGTAGCCGATGGTGCCGTAGAAATCGTCGGGATCGAGGGTGCGCTTGTCGAGGCTGGTGGCATCCTGGTTCTCGAACAATTTGATGTTGAACTTCAGCCGGCCCACTTTCGAGAAATCATACTTGCGCGGGTCGAAGAACATGCCGTGGAACAAGGCCGTGGCCGTGTCCAGCGTCGGCGGATCGCCGGGACGCAGTTTGCGGTAGATTTCGATCAGGGCTTCCTGAGGGGTCTTCACGGAATCGCGCTTCAACGTCTGGCTGATGACCGTGCCTACGTCGTCGCGCTCGGGGAAGAACAGGCTGAGTTCCACCACGCCGGAGTCGAGAATCTTCGAGACCTTGTCGGCGTTGATTTCGGTGTTGGCTTCGAGCAGGACTTCGCCGGTGGTAGTGTCGACCACATCGGCAGCCGCCCATGCGCCTTCGAGATCGGTGATATCGACTTCGATCTCCGCGATCTTCGCTTTCTGAATTTCCTTCAGAGTTTGCGCATTCAGTTTGCGGCCGGAGTGCGCAATTTCGTCCCCCGACTTGTTCTTGATGCTGTGCGCCAGCTTCATGCCCAGCAGGTTTGTGGGCTTCTCGCTGGTGGGATCGAGCGTCCAGAACAGTTTCTTGTCGCGAACGACGAGCCGGTCCACGGTGTAGAACGTGCGGAGAATGTCTTCGCCGGAACGCAGGCCCAGAGCGCGCAGGAAGATGGTTCCCAGGAACTTGCGCTTGCGGTCGATGCGGACGTAGAGTACGTTCTTCTGGTCGTACTCAAACTCCACCCAGGAGCCGCGGTAGGGAATGATCTTGCCCAAGAAGTAAGTGCGGTTGTTGGCGGTTTCGAAGAACACGCCCGGCGAGCGGTGCAACTGGCTGACAATCACGCGCTCGGTGCCGTTGATGATGAAAGTGCCGTTCTGCGTCATCAGCGGCACGTCGCCGAAGAAGACTTCCTGCTCTTTGATGTCGCGGATGGAGCGATTGCCGGTCTCGGCGTCCTTGTCGAAAATGGTCAGGCGCATCGTGACCTTGAGCGGCGCGGAGTAGGTCATGCCGCGCTCTTCGCACTCGGCCACGTCGTATTTCAACTGCAGCCCGACCGGGTCGCCGCACTTGTTGCAGAAATCCGGCGTGTTGGCGTTGTAGGTGCCGCACTTCTGGCAGAGCACGTCGCCGGGATGGAATGGATCGGTAATGACCGTGTTGCCGCAGTTCTTACAAGTGGTACGGAGGTGGTGCAGGCCTTTCAGGTGGCCGCACTTGCACTCCCAGTTACCGATGGCGTAATCCACAAACTCAAGTTGTGATACGTTGCGGAAGTCGGTGATCGGAAAGACAGACTGGAAGACCGCCTGCAATCCGCCGTCTTCGCGTTCGCTGGGCAGTTTGTCCATCTGCAGAAAACGGTCGTAGGAGCGCTTCTGCACCTCGATCAGGTTAGGGATCTGGATGGTGGCTGGAATTTTGGAAAAATCAAAGCGTTTACGGAAGGCATTATTCTTCATCGTCAAGAAACTCCCAATGTCAGGCGCAGCCGTGCGCTGCGATATCCCGCGGAATGTGGGGCGCCCATCGCGCCGCGCTGCTAGCTGTTGCGAACCTGGTTAAACGTAGAAAAGCTGAACCTGGAAACCGTAAGCCTGAAAAACACGACTGGGCGCCCGCAGGGACAAGCGTTCCCGCAGACGCCATGCAAGGCGTTTCGCCAATCTTGATGTGTAATCTTTCGCGCCAGTTCCTTCGGCCGTTTCCGTTCCGCCTGCCCACGGAACAGTGCCCAAGCTTCCCTGCGGGTCTCGCCCGCGATGAGTGAGGCCAAGGGAAGCGGTCTTATATAGATGCTAACACCACCGCCCAGGCTTCACAACTAGAACGTGAACATTTTCTGAGACTTGCATGTAGCGCCGCCGTCCCGGCGGCTGTCATGGCAGCGTCTCGCCGCCATACGCCGAGGGCGAGACGCCCTCGCGACAGCCAGCCAGAGGCCGGCGCTACACCGCTACTTCACTTCGACGACGGCGCCAGCCTCGGTAAATTTCTTCTTGATGGTCTCGGCCTCGTCCTTGGAAACGCCTTCCTTGATGTTCTTGGGCGCTCCATCCACCAGTTCCTTGGCTTCCTTCAAGCCCAGGCTGGTGACCTCTCGGACGGCCTTGATTACATTGATCTTATTGGCGCCGACTTCCTTGAGGACGACGGTAAATTCCGTCTTCTCCTCGGCCGGAGCCGCACCCGCGGCTGCCGCACCACCGCCCGCCACCATCACGGGAGCCGCTGCTGCCGCCGAGACGCCCAGCCGCGCTTCCAGTTTCTTCACCAGTTGCGCCGCATCCAGCAGCGACAACCCTACGATTGAATCTTCCAACTGTTGCAGGTCTGCCATGTTAGGTTCTCCACTCTTCGAGTTATGAATTTGCTTGCTTTCGTTATCTTTGTGCCGGGTTTCCAGTGCGGCAGGTTCGTTTCCATGCGCCAGACAACGCCTGAATCGGAACCGCGCAACCCCTGACTTCGGATAACCAAATCCTTGACATCGGGCGATTGAGCGATCGGGTCATTTAGCGATCTGAAACCTTTGTGTCGCAGAGATTTTCAATCGCAAAATCACACAATCACAAGATCGCCCAATTTCTACGCTTCCTTGAACTTGCCCTTCTCCACGCCCTGGCCGAGCACGACGGCGACATCGCGGCCCACGGCATTCATCACCGTCACCAGACGCTGCGCCGGTGAGCTGATCAGGAACAGCAGCTTGGAGTAGATCTCTTCCTTCGACGGCATGCTGGCCAGCGCTTCGATCTCCTTGATGGAAATCACGCGGCCTTCGACCACGCCCACCTTGAAGGTGAACTCCGGCGTGTCTTTGGCGTACTTGGTGAGCGCCTTGGCCATGGCCACGGGATCGCCCGTGGTGTAGGCGATCGAAGTGACTCCGGAAAGGTTCTTCAGTCCTTCCTCGATCTTGGTGCCCTTGGCGGCGAGTTCGGCCAGCGTGTTCTTCACGACCTGATACTTCGCGCCCGCGCCACGCAGAGCCTTGCGCAGTTCGTAGTCCTGGGCCACGGTCAGCTTGCTGTACGTGGCCACAACGGCGCTGGAAACGTTTTTCAGGTCCGCGCTCAGCTTTTCGACCTGTTCCTTCTTTCTTGCTTTGGTAACTGGCATTGCGTCGTCCTCTTTATGATCTCGTGTGCTCGTGTGGGGACGGACGCATTCGTCCGTCCCGGCGCTTCAGCGCCGGCGTTACGCTTTGGCTGCGGCCTCAATCGGCGCCGTGTCCAGCAAAATCCCCGGCCCCATGGATGAGCTCAACGTACAGCCCTTGATGTACTTTCCCTTGGCCACCGAAGGCTTGGCCTTGATCACACTGGTGATTAGCACGGTCGCGTTCTCGATCAACTTGTCCGGCGTGAACGAAATCTTCCCGACCGGGCAGTGCACCAGCGCTGTCTTGTCAGTGCGGAATTCCACCTTGCCGGCCTTCACTTCCTGCACCGCCTTAGCCACGTCCATGGTGACCGTGCCTGTCTTCGGATTCGGCATCAGACCCTTGGGACCAAGAATCTTGCCCAGGCGCCCGACAGACTTCATCACGTCAGGGGTGGCGATGAGCGCGTCGAAATCGGTCCAGTTCTCTTTCGTGATCTTCTCGACCATCTCTTCGCCGCCCGCGAAATCGGCGCCCGCAGTCTCGGCTTCTCTGATCTTGTCGCCGGAAGCAATCACCAGAACCTTTTTCGATTTGCCCAACCCGTGCGGCAGCACAACCGTGCCGCGCACCATCTGGTCGGCGTGCTTGGGATCGACGCCCAGACGCAGGGTGACCTCGACGGTTTCGTCAAATTTCGCAAACTTAACTTTCTGCAGCAACGGAACCGCATCCTGCAGCACGTAAGGCCGCTTCTCGACTGCAGCGTGCGCCTTGGCGATGTTCTTTCCTTCTTTTTTCATTTTGCTTTCCTCGTCTCCCACCGCTGATCCTTGCTTCGATCAGCCGTGGTGCATTTGACTATTGAGTCATTGAGCGATTGGGTGATCGCGAAATTTGTTTTTCAATCGCAGAATCACACAATCTCCCGATCACCCGATGACTTCGATTCCCATCGAACGCGCTGTGCCGCGAATGCTCTTGATCGCGGTATCGACGGACGCGGCGTTCAGGTCGGGCATCTTCTGTTTCGCGATGTCTTCCACCTGCTTCAGCGTCACCTTGCCGACTTTGTCTTTGTTAGGCGTGCCCGATCCCTTGGCGATGCCGGCGGCGCGCTTCAGAAGAATCGAGGCCGGCGGCGTCTTGGTGATGAAAGTGAAAGAACGGTCGCTGTAAACCGACACCACGACCGGGATGATCAATCCCTCCATCTCTTTCTGGTTGGTGCGGGCGTTGAACTGCTTGCAGAACTCCATGATATTGATCTGCGCCTGGCCGAGTGCCGGGCCGACCGGAGGCGCCGGGGTCGCCTTGCCCGCGGCGATCTGCAACTTTACGAAACCTGTAACTTTCTTTGCCATGATCTCTCTTTTCCTTCAACTCCGCGCTTCAACTCCGGGGTCTAGGATTTTCGGCCCGGGATGCTGAAGCGCGCACTGCTTTTTCAAAACCAGAAACTAGAAACTGGAAACTGTTCCTAAGCCACCTTCTCCACCTGGTTGAACTCCAACTCCACCGGGGTCGAGCGGCCAAAAATTGTTACCATCACCTTCAGCGTCTCACGATCCTCGTTCACTTCGTCCACGATGCCCTGGAAGGTTGCGAACGGGCCTTCGGAAATGCGGACGGTTTCGTTCTTCTCGAACTTGACCTTCAGCTTGGGCTTCTCGCGGCTGTCGGCGACCTTGTAAACAATGTGCTGCACTTCCTCTTCGGAAAGCGGCGTGGGCTGCTGTCCGGTACCCACGAAGCCGGTCACGCGCGGCGTGGATTTCACCACGTGCCAGACGTGATCGTCCATATCCATTTCCACCAGCACGTAGCCGGGATAGAACATGCGCTCGGAGGTGTACTTCTTGCCGCCACGCACTTCGGTGACCGACTCGGTGGGGATCAGCACTTTGCCGATCTTTTCCTGCAGTCCGAAAGCCGCCACGCGCGACTCCAGCGACTCCTTCACCTTGCGCTCAAACCCGGAGTAGGAGTGGATGATGTACCACTTCATGTTCGGGTTGCGGGGCGGCTCGCTGGTTGCGGCAACACCTTCCGTGGCGGGTGCTTGCTCTCCGCTTGCGGCCGCTTCGTTTTTTTCTTCGTCCTGCATGATCAAGTTGCACTCCGGTTGACGAGCTTCTGCCTTATTTGAAATAGCTGTACAAGGCCCCGACGGCTTTCGTGATTACGCCGTCAATGATGTAGAAATAAATTCCGAAAATGGCCACCGTGACCACGACCACCGCGGTGGTGGCGCGCACTTCCTTCCAGGAAGGCGCTGTGACCTTGCGCATTTCCGTACGCACGTCGTTGTAGAACGACTTCGCGCGGTCCGGCCAGGCCTTCAGCCGGTCTCCGAAATTGTCGCCGGCGGCTGCGATTGAGTTTGCCATCTTCTTTGTCTCCACTCCCATACTGCTCCTGACCCTTTCCGGCTTCCTTCCAAAAATCTGGCAGGGGCGGAGGGATTCGAACCCCCAAGTCCGGTTTTGGAGACCGGCAGTTTAACCGTTGAGCTTACGCCCCTACTTCCATCGGGTGATCGGCCCATCGGTTGATCGGGCGATCTAAAATCACCCGGTGGCCCGATCGCCAGATCTCCCGATCTATTTCACTTCTTTATGCGGCGTGTGCTTGCGGCAACGGCGGCAGAATTTTTTGAACTCCAGCCGCTCCGTCGTCGTCTTCCGGTTCTTGGTGGTCGAATAATTCCGCTCTTTGCAATCACCGCACTGCAACGTAACAATCTCTCGGGGCATGAACAGCTCCTAGCATATAGATCAAAACTTTCAAATTACATCGCTTCTGCCGGGCTTCTTGACTTCTTCTTTCACCCAACGAATCAGAGTTCCCCAGGGTACCCAGAAGAGCATCACTAACGTGAGCCCCCCCCGATCCACTCGAGAGCGATCTTCATTTCCCGCCAATTCATCGGCGCTCCAACAACTTGCCTTACTGCACAATCTCCGCAATGGTTCCCGCGCCTACTGTGTGGCCGCCTTCGCGGATGGCGAAGCGCAAGCCCTTCTCCATCGCCACCGGCGTGATCAGTTCAATCACCAGGCTGACGTTATCCCCCGGCATCACCATCTCCGTGCCTGCGGGAAGTTCGGCCACGCCCGTCACATCCGTCGTGCGCAGATAAAACTGCGGACGGTATCCCTTGAAGAACGGCGTATGCCGCCCACCTTCTTCCTTCGTCAGGATGTAGACTTCCGCCTTGAACTTGGTGTGTGGCGTGATCGATCCCGGCTTCGCCAGCACCATGCCGCGCTCCACATCTTCTTTCGCAATGCCGCGCAGCAGTAGACCTGCATTGTCGCCCGCCAGTCCTTCGTCCAGCTGCTTCTTGAACATTTCCACGCCGGTGACGACGGTCTTGCGCGTGTCGCGGAAGCCAACGATTTCCACTTCCTCGCCCACCTTCACCTTGCCGCGTTCGATACGGCCCGTCACCACCGTGCCGCGTCCCTGAATCGAAAAAATATCTTCAATCGGCATCAGGAACGGCTTGTCGAGTTCGCGCGCCGGCTGCGGCACACTCTTGTCCACCGCCTCCATCAAAGCGTCGATCTGCTTCTCCCACTTTTCTTCTCCGTTTAAAGCCCCTAAAGCCGACAGACGAATCACCGGCACATCGTCGCCCGGAAACTTGTAGCTCTTCAGCAATTCGCGCACTTCGAGTTCGACCAGATCCAGCAACTCGGGATCGTCCACCGCATCGCACTTGTTCAGCGCGACAACGATGTAAGGCACGCCCACCTGCCGCGCCAGCAGCACGTGCTCGCGCGTCTGCGGCATCGGGCCGTCGGTCGCCGCGACCACCAGGATCGCGCCATCCATCTGCGCCGCGCCCGTGATCATGTTCTTGATGTAGTCGGCGTGGCCCGGGCAGTCGACGTGCGCGTAGTGCCGGTTCGCCGTCTCGTACTCGACGTGCGCCGTGGCAATCGTGATGCCGCGCGCCTTCTCTTCCGGAGCGTTATCAATGCTGTCAAAAGATCGGAACACGATCTTCGGATTGTGCTTCTGCAACACCTTCGTGATGGCCGCCGTCAACGTGGTCTTGCCATGGTCGATGTGACCAATCGTCCCCACATTGCAGTGCGGCTTGGTACGATCAAATTTCTCTTTCGCCATATTCGTCCTTTGTAGCGCCGGCATCTTGCCGGCTGTCGCGCGGGCGTCCCGCCCGCGCTTTGGTCCGGTACATACCGCTGTACCGAACCAATCTTTCGCTGCCGCGGGCTATCGCCCGCTACCGCGCCGGCGAGACGCCGGCGCTACTTGCTCTAGTAGTACTGGTAAAGCTTCTTGAACTTGTGCCGCAGCGCGATGTCGATCGTTTCCAGCTTCGACAGATAAAACTCACGCATCTGCGCCTGATCGGAAACGGGTAGCGCCTGGTACAACTGCCACGCACTCAAATCCGAACTGGCCGGCGATCCACCCGCCACATCTTCCAGAAGGCGCGCCGCCAGCACCGCGTCAAACTCCCGCACGCGAATTCCCTTGCGGTCTAACTGCTTCAGGAAGCGCTCCACTTTCTCGGGCAGGAACGCCCGCTCGACTGCGGCTTGCAGTTTCGCGAATTCCTGCGGCTTCGCAATTTTGATCGCAGCCTGCTCGAAGCCCATCCTCACACCTGAACCAAGATTCTGGAGCGGGAGACGGGAATCGAACCCGCGACCAACAGCTTGGAAGGCTGTGACTCTACCACTGAGTTACTCCCGCCCTAAACCTCAGCGGCTAAAGCCGCTTCTATTTCGACTCTGGGCGGCACGGCTGAAGCCGCGCCCTTCCCAAACCTTCGCGCCCCAAAGTCTTCCCGCGCCAAACATTCCCGCAAACCTCAAATCTCTGGAGCCGATGACCAGGATTGAACTGGTGACCTCTCCCTTACCAAGGGAGTGCTCTACCAACTGAGCTACATCGGCTCAAACCTGCCGTCGGCCGTCAGCCTTCGGCAAAAAACACTTGCTTTCAGCCCTCAGCTAACAATTACTCCGGATCGCTCTCGCCATCCGGGTGCATCACGTCCTTGCGGCGCACCCAGCTCTTGAAGGCGAACAGGCCAAGAATCAGTAGCGTCACCAACCGGATCCGCTGATCGCTTAGCGTTGTATACGCCAGCGCACCGAGCACCAGGTACGCAATCAGGGCCATGGCCAAGCGACTCATAATTCCCGCCGCACTTGAAACTGGTAAATCAATTTCTGGTGCACAGGGAAGGATTCGAACCTTCGTACCTCGCTAGGAGGGACAGATTTACAGTCTGTTGGCTTTAACCACTCACCCACCTGTGCAAAAACCGCCGGGCGATGCAGCCGTTGCGCTCATTCCGCAGGCAACTCGCGAATCCGCGGACCGGGGCAGCACAGTTCTACTCGGGTCCACCCAGCTGCCTTTTCGCAACCAGACTTTCGCAAATCAGGGAAACCAAGAATCGCGCTACGAATTTGCTGCGCGAAGATCACTGCACGCCGGAATCGTTCCGAATAGAGTTCCGAATGAAGTGCGTTGGAAAAACCTGTTGCGCCGCCTAAGAGTTCCGCTGCCTGCCGGATTTCGCTTCCGTATACTGGAGCTGGCGAAGGGATTTGAACCCCCGACCCCCTGATTACAAATCAGGTGCTCTACCGACTGAGCTACGCCAGCATTCGGGGACAAGTACCCTTCCGGGCACAAGTATACCCTTTGATCCCTTCCAGATGTCCGGGACAATTAATTAAGTTATCACAAGGGGCAAATTCGGCGCAACCGGGGCTTGAGGAGAACGGTTAATCGCAGGCGCCGACACTGGCGGTCTCTCCTCGCACGCCATAGGCCTGACTTTAGTGCGGTGCATCAGCGCTGTGGACGATTTTTCGCCAGCAATGAAAATCGGCAAAAATAATGGCTCATGGGCGACATAAAGCCAAAGTCCAGTCACGGCGTCTACTTTCTGCGCCATTGCGCCGCTTCGTCAGGCTTGCCCCAGGCGGAGTACAGATCGACCATCTGCTCGGCGGAGAAACGAAGCCACTTTTTTTGATCGTCGGGCATGCGAGCTAAGCGCTGCTCCAGACCCTGCTGGCCGTTGAGCAGCAACTTCTCGCCCTCAGGGTATTGTTTCAACCCGCTCAGGGCGGCTCCCAGGAAAGCCTGCACACGGTAAAGCTGCCAGTCGTCTTTGTCCCCTTTTTCGCGGTACGTGAGGGCCTGGCGAAGTACGGGCTCGGCCTGAGAATATTTTCGCTGCTCCACAAGATTCACGCCGAGCATCTCAGCTGCAAGAGTCGCTTGGCTCTCCTGGTCTTTGCCTAACGCCCGAAAGCCCTGCAGCGCAGCACGCAAGGTCTGTTCGGCGCGCACCCGGTCGCCTTTGGCATCATAGCCAACGCCGAGGTAGATTTCGCAAATGAGGGTTGCATAACTTCCCGGACCCAGGGTTTCCCGGAATTCGCCGAGCGTGTTTTCTAGAAGAGAAATCCCTTCATCGAATTTACCCGCGTCGATCCGGGTCCATCCCAAACGCACGGCCGTGCGCAGGGTGTCGGGATGCCGTTCGCCTCTGGTCCGCTGGTCAATGGCCAGCGCTTCGGCAAATACCCTCTCTGCCTCTGCGTAGTCGCCCTTCCCTTGCAAGACCTTTCCCAAACCGAACATCTCACGCGAGGTAAAGGGATGATCCGGCCCAAAGACGCGGCGGTAGCTCTCGAGACCCTTGGCCAGGACCGCGCTGGCCTCAGCATAGCGGGACTGGTCAATGTATAGCTGTGCCAGACTGTCGCTGGAGTTCAGGGTGTCCTTATTGTCGTAGCCGTTGCGTCGTGACTGGATCTCCAGGGCCTTCTTCAGCAGCGGCTCCGCTTCCGCGTACTGATCGGTGTAGAGATAGGCTACGCCCAGGTTCTGCATCGCGACCACGGTTTTGGGGTCTTCGGGGCCGAGTTTGCGGGTCTCCCGTTCGAACGCGGTCTTGGCCATGGTCACAGCATCGGCGTACTTGTTTAAATCCATCAGCCTGCCCGACAGAGCCATCAGCATGTCGAGGGTCTCGGGCGCATCGGGTCCACGATGCGAAGCACTCAATTCATAGGCCCGGCGCAGATGCTGCTCCGACTCTGCGTATAGGCCGAGCCCCTCGTAGGCGTGGGCCATGGTGTCCTGGATTTCAGATTCGATCAAGGGCTGGCCTGCGAACCGTTTGCTCACGCTCACCGCGGCCCGATCCAATAATGTGCGCGCCTTGACGTCAGGGTCGGGCGCGGACTGGGTTCCATTCTGCGCGGTGGAATCGGCTTGCGATAAGAGATCGTTCTGCAGGAATTCGCTGACGGCCTTGGCGGTTGCGGCCTCGGCGTCGGCGCGGTCGCGCTGCCGCCGGGCTACGATGCTTTGCCGAATGCTGATGGCGGCAGCCGCCACCAATACCAGGACGAAAGCACTCAGCATCAGCAGGCCCGCCCGGTGCCGGCGGGAGAACTTGCGCGCGCGGTACGCCAGAGAAGGCGGAACGGCCAGCACCGGTTCGTTGTTCAGGTACCGCCTGATGTCCGCTGCGAATTCTGAGGCCGAGGCGTAGCGGCGTGAGCGCTCCTTTTCCAGGGCCTTCAGGGCAATTGAGTCCAACTCCCCTTGCAGCTGTCTGGCTAACTCCTGAGGTTCAGTGTGGCGCTTGTGCGCCACGTCTGTGGAGGTTGTGGGATCGCCCTTGGTGATTTTGGTGCTGGGCTTTTGGAGTTCGTCCTCGCGCAACCTGCGCAGAAACTCCTCCAGCGTGATTTCCCCCAATTCAATCGGCGGCCTGCCCGCCAGCAGTTCATAAAAGATGATGCCCAACGAATACACGTCGGTGCGGGTATCAATGTCTTCTCCCGCCGAGCTGCCCTGCTCCGGGCTCATATACTCCGGCGTTCCCACCAGCGAGCCTGCGCGCGTGAACATCGTCTGTGCGCCGAGTTGCTGCGTCAGGGCCTTGGCGACACCGAAGTCAATGATCTTCGGCGCCGGCTGGTTGTCCACTTCCGTCACCAGAATGTTAGAAGGCTTGAGATCGCGGTGGATGATGGCTTTCTGGTGCGCGTGCTGCACGCCGTCGCATACCTGGATGAACAACTCGAGACGTTCCCGCGTGCTCAGCCGGTGCTTGTCGCAATGGACGGTGATCGGAACGCCGGCAACGTACTCCATCACGAAGTAGGGAGCAGCCTGTTGCGTGGAACCTGCATCCAGGACTTTCGCAATGGCGGGATGGTCCATCAAAGCCAGCATCTGGCGCTCCGATTCAAAGCGCCTGATGACCTCTCGGCTGTCCATTCCCGCTTTGATCAACTTGACGGCTACCCGTCGGCGGATCGGTTCCTTTTGCTCCGCCAGCCAGACCTCGCCCATGCCGCCCACGCCGATTCTGTGGATGAGGTGATAGGGTCCGATCACGATGCCAGAAGAGACATCAGGCCCGCCATCTATCGTCGTCGTTGCAGCAGCCTGAATCGTGGCTGCCGTCTGGTCTACAACCTTGGCGCCGCAGAATGGGCACGACGCGCTGGCCTCAGGGATCGGAGTTTGGCAGGATACGCAGCGCATGCAAATGTGCCGCCCATACTAACACCGTCGCTTAGTGTCGACGCTGGTTTCGGTCGGGCGCCCCGCATTTTGACGCTCTCACGGCGTTCTGCCCATCGTTGCGGTCGTAGCGATTACCGGTGCGCTCTAATAATGTTTAGGTCCGACCCCTGCTCGGACCGGGGTCTATAATTGCCCGAGTCCATGGCCCTCACCTCCGGCACCAAACTCGGTCCCTACGAGATCCTCTCCCCGCTCGGCGCGGGCGGCATGGGCGAAGTCTATCGCGCCAAGGACACGCGTCTCGACCGCACCGTCGCCATCAAGGTTCTGCCGTCGCATCTTTCCTCCAACCCGGAATTGAAGCAACGCATGGAGCGCGAAGCCAAAGCCATTTCCGCGCTTCAGCATCCGAATATCTGCACGCTCCACGACATCGGCAGCCAGGACGGCACCGACTTCCTGGTCATGGAGTATCTCGAAGGCCAGACTCTCGCTGACCGCCTGACGAAAGGCGCGCTGCCGCTCGAGCAAGTTCTGAAGACTGCAACCGAAATCGCACAAGCGCTCGAGAAGGCGCATCAGCAAGGCATTATTCATCGCGACCTGAAGCCGGCGAACATCATGCTGACCAAAGCGGGCGCAAAGCTGATGGATTTTGGCCTGGCCAAGCCGGGCCTGTCGATTGCCGGGCAGGCCATCGGCCCGCTTACTCCTTCCACGCCGACCATCAACCTCGCGTCGCTCACTGCGGCCGTGTCGCCTCTCACGCAGAAGGGCTCGATCGTCGGAACTTTCCAGTACATGGCTCCGGAAGTTTTGCAAGGAGCGGAAGCCGACGCGCGCAGCGACCTCTTCAGCTTCGGCTGCGTTCTCTACGAAATGATCACCGGCCGCCGCGCCTTCGACGGCAAATCGCAACTCAGCGTCTTCACTTCCATTCTGGAAAAAGACCCAGAGCCCATCACCGCCAGTCAGTCGCTCGCATCGCCCATGCTCGATCGCATGGTCCGCGCCTGCCTGGCCAAAGATCCCGCCGACCGCATCCAATCCGCGCACGACCTCGCCATGGACCTGCGCTGGGTTACCGAGGCGGTGCCGGACGAGTCTGCAAAGCCATCTTCGCGGCTCAAGAAGTCCCGGATAGCTTGGGCGGGCGCCTTACTGCTCGCATTTATCGCAATCGCCGCATTCGCCGGATACCGCTGGGCAAGATCCTCCGAACAAACCGTGTCGCTGCACGCCGAAATTCCTCCGCCCGACAAGTTCACGATGGACGCCACCGGCGACGCCGGCGGCATGCCTGTGCTTTCCCCGCAAGGCGATAAGATCGCTTTCGTCGCGCACTCCGGTGAAACCAAGCTGCTGTGGGTCCGCTCGCTGAACAGTGACTCGGCGCAGGCCCTGGATGGAACCGCGGGCGCGGCGCATCCTTTCTGGTCGCCCGACGGCCGCAGCATCGGTTTCTTTGCCGGCGGTAAAGTTATGCGGATCGCCGCCACCGGCGGCCCGGTCGCCACCGTGGCCGACGCGCCCAATTCCCGCGGCGGAAGCTGGAGCACCGGCGATGTGATCGTGTTCGCCCCCGATTTCACCAGTCCGCTGTTGAAGGTGAGCGCCCAGGGCGGCACCGCGGAACCCGCCACGGTACTCGATCGGGCCCGGCACACCACCCATCGCTGGCCCTGGTGCCTGCCCGACGGCAAACATTTTATTTTTCTCGCCACCAGCCACACCGGGGGCGATCCCAAACAAAACGGAATCTATTTCGGCTCCATCGACAGCACGGAAACTCATCTGGTTCTGCCCACCGATTCGGCGGCGCAGTACGCATCCGGCTATCTTCTCTACCGGGCCAACACGGCGCTGGTGGCGCAGCCCTTCGATCCGCAAAAAGGCATTCTCTCGGGATCGCCAATTCCGCTGGTAAACAACCTCCGCGACGACGTTGGCGTTTGGCGGAGCATTTTTGCCGTTTCGCAGAATGGACTCATGATTTACCAGCGCGGCAGCATCGACTCGGCAAAAAGCCACCTCGTGATGTTCGACCGCTCCGGCAAGACGCTCGCCGACTACGACCCGCAAGAGGCAACCATCAACAATGTGCGCGCGCTGCTGGGGGTGCGGGATGTGCGGCTCTCGCCCGACAACAAGCGCGTCGCGTTCGCCAGCGGCACTGACGTTTGGACGCTCGACCTGGAGCGCAAAACCAAAACACGCATCACCTTCGATCAGCAGGTGATTCAGGAACCCGCCTGGTCGCCCGACGGGAAATCGCTGATCTTCACGGCGCTGGTCACCTCAGGTGGCGGCAACGTCGAAATCCGGTCCAAATCCGCAGACGGCAGCGGCGCCGAGAAAACACTTGTCGAGCAGAACAACTACCACATGCCGGGCTGGTCGCCCGACGGAAAATATCTCACCTACCTTTGGGGCGAGGGCGAGAAACAGGTCTCCCTCTGGATAAAACCCGTGAGCGGGGATGCCAAGCCAGTTGCGGTCGTGCAGCCTCCTTCCCTTCAATCCAACCTGTCGGCTTATCGAATCTCTCCCGACAGCCACTGGGTGGCCTATGCTTCCGACGAGTCCGGACAGCAGGACGTTTACATCACGACTTTCCCGGAGGGGAAAGGCAAATGGCGAGTTTCGTCCAACAGCGGGGCCTATCCCGCGTGGAGCGGAGATGGGAAGGAACTGTTCTTCAAAGATCTTAACGACAATATCCTGGTGTGCACGGTGACCGCGAAAGGATCGGAGGTCGAAGTCGGCACGCCCCAGCGTCTGTTCCACGCCGCCTCCCCCGGCATCGGCGTAGCGTTCGACGTCACCTCCGATGGCAAGCGCGTGCTGGTGAACCACTCTCAGGACGAAGCCCCGGCGCCGCTCCAGTTGGTCACGAATTGGCCCGCGGAGTTGAAGAAGTGACTGCCGTCTGGGATCTTTGGTTGCCGAGGCTGTAACCCCGCTGTCCAACCTACGCTTCCGCCCGGTCAGAGCAAGGGTGATCGTCAATGAGCGCTGTGGTGATTTAAGGTCAATTGAAAAGATTGCCTATTTGTTGAGGCTCGAATTACTTCCGGTTTGCCGACCATTCTTCCGAAATCATCGGGAAACGTCACGTTGTAGCGTCGCGTTTTTTGTGGGTGCCTTAATCGGGTAATCCGATGCGGCGTACGAATTGTCCGAATCGCGGGTCTTCACGCAGTGGCTCGAATCTTCGTCCCGCTTTGAGATACGTGAGTTGAGGATCCCTCTCCCGATAGGCCTTTTCCAACCAGACAAAAGCTTCGTTCGATTCGCGCAACGCTCCATGTAGGATCGCCAGTGAAGCGGCCGGAACGGTGCCTTGCTGGTGCAGCTGTTGCAGGTTTGCGAGTATTCTTCTTGCCTCATCCGGGCGTCCCGACACGGCATAGGCAAAGCCCAAGTCCAACTGAATGTCCGTGTCTGCAGCTCCGGCCAGTTCTAGTGCGTTTTGAAACTCTCGAATGGCATCATCCTGTTTGCTGCCGTGCAGGTAGACCCAGCCCAGAGTCTGGTGAGCCGGTGCAAAGTGCTCATCCAATTCCAAGGTTGTCTGGACCTGCCGGAGTGCTTCGTCGTAACGCCCTGCCGCCAACAACCTTCCCGCCAGCGCGTTGTTCAGAGGCAGGGACAGAGGGTCGAGTTCACGGGCACGCATGGCCTCAGCGACTCCCTCATTGAATCTTCCTGTGTACGTGAGATAACCGCCATACCAGTTGTGAGCTTGCGCGTAATCTGGGTTCAATTCCAAAGCCCGATTGTATTCTCGCTCGGCCGCAGGCCAGTCCCACTCATAAGTCTCCGCGATGAAGGCGAGGGAAGCGTGAGGTTCGGCCAGGGCATCATCGAGTTCGATCGCCTTTAGAGCCGCTTTCTTTGCACATGAGAGAGCGTCCTTCGATGGAAAACCACCGCGGAATCCGAGCATTGCATAAGCCTCCGCCAGCCCGCTATAGGCCGGGGCATAGCCTGGGTCGCTCGTGATCGCCTGCTGGAACGACGCGATACTCTTGCGGAGCGCATCCTCAGTTCGCTGGTTGAAATAGTAACGGCCCTTCAGGTAGTTCTCATAACCTTGAGGATCGACCGGAGGACTGGATGCCAGTCGCGCCCGCTCCTCAGGTGTGAGATTCAGTTCGATCTGCTCAACGATATTCCGGGCGACTTCCTGCTGCACTTCAAGAATGCCGTGGTACTCTCGTTGGTATTCTCCCGCCCAAATGTGCTCATCCGTCGCGGCACGAATCAATTGGGCGTGGACACGGATCTGGTGTCCTTCTTGCACCAGCGACCCTTCCACAAGCGCATCGACCGCGAGCATCTTGGCAATTTCTGGCACTGAAAGCTGAGTGTTCTTGAAGTGCATCGTCGAAGTACGGGATATAACCCGTAATCCGTGAATTCTGGAAAGTCGCCCAATGAGTTCCTCGGTTATGCCGTCGGCGACGTAGTCCTGCGACGGATCGCCGCTCAGGTTCTGCAAGGGAAGCACTGCCAGAGAGCGAATTTTGGCCCGGCTTGCATCCTTTGCGCGCATCCGTGTCGCGAAGTAGGCAAGTGAAACTACGGCAGCCACTACCACCACTGCGGAGCCAAGAATGAGCCAGCGCCGTCCGCGCGGAACGGTCATTTGCCGGCCACCCGCCCCAGCAGCTTCCAGGGCTAGCCCTTGTTCCTCTTCGGGACGGAGTTTGCGGCCATGCCGCCAGGCATCGAGCTCCGAACCCGAGGCGTAGACGGAGCCTCGCTTGTGGTGCAGGTGGCGGTGGACAGGCATTCCCTCCTGCCTCTCCCAGCGCTGCACGGTCGTCACGTCCCGGCCCAGGTACGTGGCAATCTCCTTCCAGGAATCAAGGCGATGCTCGGACGGGGTCTCGGACAGTGTTTTGTTGGGGAATGGTTCGTCCATTCGCCCTCCTGGGAGCGATCAGGCAGACAATCGTCCCGATTGTAATGCCTCCGGATGACAACTGCAAAACACGGCATTTGGCCGAAAATGGGCCCTTCCGTTTATTGCTGTTTGCCTAATGTCCTCTCGCTCAGCCAGTCTGTGCTGGCGTGTCGGGCTACGACTCGCCAGCCACTCCGCCCTTGATCTCCGGTGGAGGCTTTCGGCAGCCGTACGACCAATTCCCGATGAGACTGGAGGCCGGACAATGAAATCCGGAACAAAGCGTTCATCGAGCTCCTCTTGGCTCCTTTCGGTTCTCCTACTGCTGTGTGGGTGCGGAGGAGGACCAGGAACTTCCCATCTTCGTTCAAGTCCACCTTCAGGTCCACCAGCGCAGGGCCAGAGCATTTCAGGCGGGTGGCAGCTCAGCACGACGTCCACCGTGGGAATGCCCCCCCTGACAATTGCTGGCAGCATCAATGAGTCTGGCAGTTCGGTAAATGGCGCAGTGCATGTGGCGGGTGGGAGTTGTTTTGATCAGCAGAATGTCATCGGCCTCACTGGTTCCCTGACTGACGGCAATGTCTCCCTGACCTCCGCGTCCGTTGACGGACAGGTCATTACTTTCGCTGGGAGCATTACCACCAAAGCGAATTTCCCGGATACGCTGACTGGGACGTATGCCATCGATGGTGGCTGTGCCAACGGCGACCAAGGCAATGTGACCGGCTACAGTGTGGGTGCATTCAACGGATCCTGGTATGGCCAGTTAACCACCGCGGCAGGCGCAAATATTCACTGGGGTACTAACCAGTTGGGTCAGGTTAGCCCCAGCTGGCAGGGTAGCTTTGGCCTGACCGGGGCTTTTAATTTCGACGGTGCCTGCTTTAATTCAGGAAAGCTGACACCAGGAACGTACCCCACACCCAGCTTCATCTTGGGTACGTCCGTGGTGCTTAATATTCCTACAGACAATGGCACCATCGCTTTTGTTGGCTCGGCGGGCCCGGACGAGGGCGGTTTGATTGAAGGGACCTACACGGTCACTGGAGGCTCCTGTGAGTCTTCCGGCACGGGATACCTGTCGCCATGGGAGTATTGACCCTTTTGGGCACGCCTGACAGGGGTCGTGGAGACCCGGCTGCGGTGACGATAAACGTATTGTGACAAATGGCAGCCGTTTTTGGGGCCAAAAAGGAAATTAAGGGCTAGCTAGACGACCGCAAGCAAAAAAACACGGAAGAGGAGAGCACCATGGTTTCCAAAACGTGTCGCATCGCTTCAATCATTGTTCTTGCCAGCTTTGCGTTCAGTTCCGCTGCTTGGGCGGCGACCTGTTCAAACGCATCCCTGAGTGGCATCTACGGGTCTTTGGGCGAGGGCACGAGCCCAGAGGGTCAGCCCGAGGCCAACCTCTTCCAGTTCAAACTTGACCCATTCACGGGCACGTTTACAGGAACGGATGAAACCGGGGCTCCTGTTAGTGGAACCTACGAAGTCGCTTCAAGCTGCACCGTCACGGGTACGACCACGAAAGGCGGAAGCACTCACCCTTTCTCTGCTGTGGTCACTTCCACCGGGTTGCAATCAGTTAGCGGAAACCCAGGTGCTATCAATGGAGGTTTCTGGGTGGCGCAAGGTTCCCCGACCTGCACCAATGCCGGAGTTAAAGGGAGTTTTGGGTTGGCAGTGAGGGGGAGCTTCCTCACAGGGGCGCCGTTCACGGGTCCAGTGATCCTCGTCGGCGAGTTAGCATTGCGTGGTAACGCTTCTGGAGATGGAGTGATAAGCGGGCACATAGCGGGTAGTGAGAACGGCACGATTCTCACGTTCGCTGAAAAACCAGTCACAGGGTCTTACTCGGTCAATGCGAACTGCAAGGGCACACTTACAATAACGTCCAAAGGCGAGGTCGCATTAAATTTCAGCTTCGTGATTGTCGATGGTGGGAAAGAAATGCTTGCTATTGAGACGAACGCAGATACGGTTGTCACCGCTACTCTGCAGCGGTAAGTTTTCGCTTCTGGAGACTGTCCCGAATCGCAACCAAAACACCAATGCCGCCCGATGTTTGGGCGGCTCTTCTTCATCACGCCGAGAGCGATCTGAATGTAACTTCCGCAACGAGGCGATTTCACTCAATGAAGTCCGTTCGGCTCGGTAGATCTGACACACCCCTCCCACAGTGTTATCATTCCTTCCCTGACCGCATTCCATGCGAATTAGGCGCACCCTCCCCATCGTCCTGGCGGTCGTAGTGGTTGCCGCGGCGGTGACGCTCGCCGTCCAACTGCGAAAGCACGCTCCGCCGGAGCCTGCTCGTTTGTTGCCCGGGGCCGACGCATTTTTCTATCTCAACCTCGGAGCGGCACGCAAAGCGAACTCGGGCAAAGACCTTCCTGCTGTGAGCCACGATCCGGATTACGAGCGCTTCATTCGCGAGACCGGCTTCCAGTTCGAGCGCGACCTTGATAAAGCAGCCTTTGCCGTCCATTACCCGTCACAGTGGCCGGGCGGCGGGACTGGCGGATCGTCCCCGGAAATACGATTCTCCGAGGTGCTGGAAGGAAAATTTGACGGCGAGCGGCTGACCTCTTATCTGCGGCAGATCTCAAAATCGGTAGAGAACCATCATTCGGTCGAAATCTTCACGATTCTGGTGGAAGGCAGATCACTGCGGGTCGCGGTGTTGAGCGCGGATTCCGTTGCGGCATCCAATCACGATGACCCGGCGGTCATCGAAGGCATCGTCGACCGCTCCAAGCGGCTGGCTTCTCCCTTCGGAGGTCCGGCGCTGTTGCGGCAATACTACAAACACGTGCAGCTGGCCAGCCTGGCCTGGGTAGTGGCGCGCATCGATCCTTCCGCGCCGGGAACTGCCGACTGGAGCACGATCTTTTCCAAGCCGGCCACCGTTGTAGTCTCGGCGAGCGCGCTCAGTCCGCTTCACCTGCGGCCCGGTGCAGTTCACCTCCGCGCCGAAGCGTTCACTGCGGACGCCGAGGATGCCCGCGCCATTACCGACAAGATCAACGTCTTCGTCGCCATGACTCACGCCGCGGAGAGCTCTGTGGGAACTCATGGCACTGATGCCGATGTAAAAGCTCTCTTCGACAGCCTGAAAGTGAAGCAGGACGGCGACCGCGCCGTGGTGACCGCCGCCATGCCTTTCGGCTTCCTGCACAAGATTCTGTCAGGCTCTCCGCCAGAGTTGAGCGAGCCTGCTGCCGCGCCACCGGCCCAGGCTCCGGCGAAAGCAAAGTAGACGAGAAATTCGGCGACGGCTTGCAACTAAACCGTGTTCCAAGCGTCTGATTCTTACGGGGAAGAAGTTCCGCAGGTACAATTAAGGACGCATGTCGAGCCTCCCACTTCCGATTGCCGCATTTTTTGCCGGCCTGATTTCATTTCTTTCCCCCTGCGTTCTGCCGCTGGTGCCGGGATACCTTTCCCTGATCTCCGGCGCCGGCCTGGAAGAACTCAAAGCGCCTGAGGCTCACCTCATGCGGCGGGTGATGGTGAACTCGATCGGGTTCATCCTGGGGTTCAGCGTCGTTTTCATCGCGCTCGGCGCGGCGGCCACCGAAGTCGGCCAAGTGCTGGGGATCTACAAGCACACGCTGGCTCGGGTGGCGGGAGTCGTCATTATTCTTTTCGGGTTGCACCTGACCGGCATTTTCAAGATCAAGGCGCTTTATACCGACGCTCGTCTGCACAGCGTGAAGGGCAGCAACACTCCGCTGGGCGCGTTTGTGATTGGCTTCGCCTTTGCTTTCGGGTGGACTCCTTGTCTGGGTCCGATTTTGACTGCGATCCTCACTATTGCCGGGGAGCAAGATACGCTGGTGAAAGGCATCCTGCTGCTGGCGGTGTATTCGCTCGGACTGGCCATGCCGTTTCTGCTGACGTCGCTTCTGATGGAGCGTTTTCTCAAGTTCTACAGCCGCTTCCGCTCGCACATGCACGCCTTGGAAGTGGCCAGCGGCGGCCTGCTGATCGCGCTGGGAGTGTTGCTGGTGATCGGACGCTTTACTTTGATTTCGAATTGGCTTTCGTTCCTGAACCGTTTTGCGCTGTGAGGCGATGCGGCGTCAGGAATGAGAAGTAGAAATTGGGAATGGAGTGTTCTCTGTGAAACGTAGTCCACTTGCACTTGTAGTCGTGGCGTTCGTGGTCGCGCTGATGCTGTACTTCGGATATCACAAGGCGCGGCGTCCGGGCACGGCTTCCGCGCCGCATCTTACTCAATCCACCGTCGCACCGGATTTTTCTCTGGAGTCGCTGGACGGCAAGACCATGCGGCTTTCAGACCTTCGCGGCAAGGCCGTGCTGCTTAACTTCTGGGCGACCTGGTGCGGACCGTGCAAAATCGAGATGCCCTGGTTCGTTGACCTGCAGAATAAGTACGGCTCGGAGGGATTACAGATTGTCGGCGTTGCCATGGACGATGCCAGCAAGGAAGACATCGGCAAATTCGCCAAGGACATGGGCGTGAACTATCCCATTCTGATTGGGAAAGAATCGGTCGGCGACCAGTATGGCGGCGTGCCGGCGTTGCCAGAGAGCTTCCTGATCGCGCGCGATGGCAAGATTGTGGACAAGATTATCGGGCTGCGGGGTAAAGCCGAAATTGAGGACGCGATCAAGAAGGCGCTCGACACGCGGCCCGGAACCAGCCAGGCATCCACTTCGGAGAATGCGCCGGCGTCGCAGCCTCAGAGGTGACAATAGGTGTGGGGTGTTGAGCCGGTTAGAATCCGGAGTAGCGTTCTAAGAATGATCCAGCGAATCAATCCGCGGAATTTCGGGAGTCGTGCAAGGTGGATGTGCGTCCTGCTCGGGCTCGGATTGACGATTGCGAGTTCCTCGGCTGCGCAGACGCTGGGCAAAGCGCCGACCCTCACCGTCGCGCCGTTGCCGCTGGTCACGGCGCAGCGCGCTGCGCAAACCATGGTGAACCTGAATTTTCGCGTGCCCGCGGGCTACCACATCAACTCGAACACGCCCAAGTCGGAGTTCCTCATTCCGACCGCTTTGAAGATGGATCTGCCTACCGACATCGTGCTGGGAAAGATCGAATATCCTGCCGGTGAGGACAGGAGTTTTCCGTTCTCGCCCGACGAAAAGCTGAGTGTGTATAGCGGAGACTTCACCATCGCGGTTGCGGTGCATCCGCTGCACTCGGTGGTGCCGGGAAAATACCAGATGCGCGGCGTGCTTCGCTATCAAGCCTGCGACAACGCCGCCTGCTATCCCCCGAAAAATCTGCCGGTGAGTTTTGAAGTGAAGGTCGTGAAAGAACCGGCGGCACACCACGCCAACCCCGCGCAAAGCCCGCACGTGCATAACTAGATAACGGCTTCGGGCTTCGGCTGTCGGGCCTCAGCGAAACGTCAGGTTGGCGGCCCGCACTTTAATCCGTGCGCGGCGTCGCGCTGGCGAGCGCGAGAATGGCTCCGGCAAACAGCAGCGTGTCGAAGAAGTAGTTGATCCCCTCAATTTTGACGTCGGTGCTCGGGTCTAACAGCGACGCGATCAGGATCGGCCCGTAGATGAACACGACCAGCAGCACAATCCAGCTACCGAGATAAGTTGCCGCCATCCGCGTTTTCTTCGCCAGTAGAATGCATACGCCGGCAACCAGAAGAATCGCGCCTGTCACACAGCCAATAAGCAGGTGCCCTGGAATCCACGCGGGCATCAGTTTTTCGAGCGGCACTCCGGGAACGTTCGCTGAGTGCAGAAGATTCTCAACGCCATAAAATATAGCGGCGATCCCGATCACCACGCGGCCCACAGTGATGAGCTTGCTTTTGCCTTGCCCGTGTCCTCGCCCGCGCAGGGCATTTGCCGCAAGGATCCAGGCTCCGCTCCCGAATGAGCTTTCGCGGCAGATGAGCGTCCACCCAAACCTGTCTCTAGGGTTGGCGACAACTGCGGGGATAATCAGCATCGCCACAAAAAGAAACATCGCGATGCCGAACAGCAGGCCGGACCAGCGCACCCGAATTTTTGTGGCAATGCTCAACGACGCGGCGAGCAGCGCAAAGCCGAAGAAATACGCCCAAAACAATCGCCACGGCATGTACTCGGGCACCATGGTCATGAGGCCCCGTGCGGCCGCGAGATGCAGGGCGCCGAAGACCGCCAAAGGGGCGGCGAAACACAAGTTGCTCAAGGCTACGGCCTTGTCCAGGCCGTGGGCCCGCGCGATGTCGGTCTTGGCAGTCCACAGCGCGATCAAGAAAAGTGCGATGCCGGCGCCGCACATCGACACCACCGTAGGGGAGATCTCAAGAAATGTGGCGGGAATGGTTGAGTGCATGGGATGCCGGGCCTGAGCTTGCGTGCTCAGCTAGAGCACGACTTCCCGGGGCATACTTCGCACTGAATTGTACGACGAAGAGTCGGTGACCCTGGCTGTTTGTGACAGACTTACGTCGCATCGTGGCGAACGCACGGGTCTCGCTTTTCGGCTTACATTCCTAGCCGGGGGGAATCTGAACGGGGAGTCTTAGGACAGGCCAGACTCCCCCAAGTAACCTTGACTCCCGGCTCTCCACTTCGGCTCATTGCAATGAGCTGGACAGGCTGATGTGTTACCCCGAGCTGAATTCCCGCTCGGGGTTTTGCTTTCTAGACTCTCCCACCCTGCTTCTTCTCCACCTTCGCCCAAGTGTCCTTCAGCGCCACCGTGCGATTGAACGCCGGCTTGTCCGGTTTCGAGTCCAGATCGACGCAGAAATATCCCAGACGCTCGAACTGATACCGGCCGCCCGCAGCGGCATTGGCCAAGGATGGCTCGACCTTCGCGTTCGTGATCACTTCGAGGGACTGCGGATTCAGGTTCGCGGTGAAGTCCTGGCCCTCCGCGACTTCGCCAGGATTTTCTTTGCTGAACAGGTTCTCGTAAATCCGCACCTCGGCGTCGATGGCATTCGCCGCCGACACCCAGTGAATGGTTGACTTCACTTTGCGGCCGTCGGGGGTGTTGCCGCCGCGTGTTGCCGGGTCGTAGCTGCAATGCACTTCCACAACTTCGCCTTTGTCGTTCTTCACAACACTTTTGCAAGTGACGAGGTAGCCGTAGCGCAGGCGAACTTCGCGTCCGGGCGAGAGGCGGAAATATCCTTTCGGCGGATCTTCGCGGAAGTCATCCTGCTCGATGTACAGCACGCGTGAGAATGGCACCTTGCGCGAGCCGGCGCTCGCGTCCTCGGGATTGTTCACCGCGTCCATCTCTTCGACCTGATTCTCCGGATAGTTGTCGATCACAACTTTCAGCGGACGCAGCACCGCCATCACGCGCGGGGCGCGCTTGTTCAGGTCTTCGCGGACGAAGTGTTCGAGCATCGCGAGCTCGATCGAGCCCGTCGTCTTCGACACGCCGATGGAGGCGACGAAATTGCGGATCGCCTCAGACGTGTAGCCACGGCGGCGAATGCCGCCCAGCGTGGGCATGCGCGGATCGTCCCAGCCGCGCACTCGGCCCTCCTGTACAAGTTGCAGCAGCTTGCGCTTGCTCAACAGCGTGTAGGTGAGGTTGAGGCGGTCAAACTCGATTTGACGCGACGGGAAGATCCCCAGCTGCTGGATGAACCAGTTGTAGAGCGGGCGATGATCTTCGAACTCGAGCGTGCAGATGGAGTGGGTGACGCGCTCAATCGAGTCTGACTGGCCGTGGGCGTAGTCGTACATCGGATAAATGCACCACTTGTTGCCGGTGCGGTGATGCTCGGCGTGCAGGATGCGGTACATCACGGGATCGCGCAGGTTCAGATTGGGCGAGGCCATGTCGATCTTCGCCCGCAGGGTGCGTGAGCCATCGGCAAATTCTCCGGCACGCATGCGCTCGAATAAATTCAGGTTTTCTTCTATCGAGCGGTTGCGGTAGGGGCTGTCTTTTCCGGGCTCGGTCAGCGTGCCGCGATGCTTGCGAATCTCTTCGGCCGTAAGATCGTCGACGTAGGCCTTGCCGTCCTTGATGAGCTTGATGGCCCATTCGTAGAGCTGGTCGAAGTAATCGGAGGCGTAGAAGAGGCCGTCCCACTGGAAGCCCAGCCAGTTCACGTCGGCCTTGATTGAGTCGACGTATTCGGTTTCTTCCTTCTCGGGATTGGTGTCGTCGAAGCGGAGGTTGGTATGTCCGCCGAATTCGTCGGCCAGGCCGAAGTCGATGCAGATCGCCTTGGCGTGGCCGATGTGCAGGTATCCGTTGGGCTCGGGAGGGAAGCGCGTCTGGACGCGGCCCCCGTGCTTGTTGGTCTTGAGGTCTTCGAGGATGATGTCGCGGATGAAATTCGACGGAGCGGGCGAGGGCGAGGCTGCCACAGCTTTTTCTCCAGCTTCGGTGGGGGGATGAGGTGGATTCATTACCCCTTGATCTTATCGCAAACAACGGGCTACGAGGGCTATCTGGCTGCAGCCGCGCGCACTTTGAACCGAACTTTTTCCTTCTTCTGAAGATAGTGGACGATCTCAAACAGGTTACGAGCTTGCGGATTCCCAGACGGGCCAAGCATCCGCATCAGGCTCTTGGGAGAGTGGTGCGTGCCCCTCGCCAACGCGTTAAAGCCCACCGTGGCGTGAATATAGTCGCGCAACACAGTCTTGCCCGTTTCCACGTCTCCCGCGAGAAAGCTCTCGACCCCTTCGCGCAGCAGTTCCTTGCGGAAAGCGGGATCACGCTGCGCCCGCGCCTGAATCGTTTCTTTGAAATCCCGAGTGAGGGCCACTATCGAATCTCCTGTTTTTTTCTCCGTTTATAGTCGTGCCACCGGCTATGCGCGTCCGCGATGTCTTTCTGCTGTCGCGTCTTTGTTCCGCCGCCGAGCAGCAAAACCAGCCGTTCGCCATCCTTGCCGAAATACATCCGGTAACCGGGACCGAAGTCGATCCTGTACTCGTAAACCCCGCTGCCTACGCCCTTTACGCTTGAAAAGTTCCCCTGTGATAACCGCGCCACCGCAATGGCGACCTTGGCTGCGGCTGGAGCGTTGAGGCTATCAAACCACTCGGCATAAGGGCTATCGCCGTCGGGCTCGAGGTACTCCAGAACTTCAACAAGCTTCAATGGTAACATAAATGTTACCTTTGTTCAAATCCTAGCGTGGCGATATTTCGCGTCGATGAAGACAACACGCATTCCTGCTGATTTCAGATCCGCTATCCGCCCATGGTCAGCACCACCCGGAACCGGGCTCGCCCACTGATCATCTGGTCGTAAGCTTCGGCGGCCTTCTCGAGCGGATAGCGCTCAATCATGGGACGCACACCGGTGAGAGAACTGTATCGCAGCGTGTCCTCGGAGTCTTTCGCCGTGCCCGAAGGCCAACCCTGGATCGGGATGCAAGAAAATCCACAGTCGCAAGAGGACCCTGCGAGCTACGCGATCTTGTGCAGAGCTTGCGCGATGCGCGCCAGCGTGGTTTCCCGGCCCAGCACTTCCAGCGTTTCAAACAGCGGCGGGGCATTCTTGCGCCCGCAGACGGCCACTCGGATGGGCTGGAACATTTGTCCGGCCTTGACTCCCAGTTCCTGGGCGGCGGTGCGGAGAGCCTGATCCAGCGGGTCGTGCTTGAATTCGACATTCGCCAAAACCTCGCGCGCTCGCGTGAGGACCTTTAACGCCATGGCCATGTCCCCCTTCTGCGGGATGAGTTCGGCCGGGTCGTAGGGCGGCAGTTGATCCACGAAGAAGAAGTCGGCGGCGGTGAGCACGTCGCGCAGCAGTTTGATGCGCTCGCGGATCAGCGGCGTGATTCGCAGCATCTTTTCGGGTGTGACGTTGATGAAGCCGGCGGCGTGGACGATGGGCAGGAGGCGGGCACTTAAATCGTCCACCGGCAGGGCGCGGATGTGCTCGGCGTTGAGCCACACCGCCTTGGGATCGAATGTCTCCTCGGGAGTTGTAGCCGGTTCCTTGAAGTTCACCACCGCGTTCGAGCGGTTGATGCCTTCGAGCGAGAAGGCGTCGGTGAGTTCCTGCAACGACATGTTCTCGCGGTCGTTCTTCGGCGACCAGCCGAGCAGGCAGAGAAAATTGATGAATGCTTGGGGGAGGAATCCGGCATCGCGATAGGTGGTGACGCTGACCACGGGACCGTGGCGGCGCTTGGAAAGTTTGGTTCCGTCGGGCGCGACCAGCAGCGGCAGATGGGCAAACTGCGGCGGCGTGAAGCCAGCGGCTTCAAAGATGAGGACGTGTTTGAAAGTATTGGTGAGATGGTCCTGGCCGCGGATGATGTGGGAGATGCGGAGGTCGGCGTCGTCGGCGCAGGAAGCGAGATGATAAGTCGGCATGCCGTCGGAACGGAGCAGGGCAAAGTCTTCGATGTCGGCGGCGGACTTCATCTGCTCGCCATAAACTGCGTCGGAAAAGCGCACCGGCTGGCCGCTCTCGCGGGGCACGCGAAAGCGCAACGCGAATGGCTCTCCGGCGGCGGCGCGGCGGTCGCTTTCCGCGCGCGAGAGTTCGCGTGCGCCCGGATTGAAGAGCCAAGTCCCTTGCGCGCCGGATTTCTCCGCGTCCCCGGTGTGGGCGGGAGTGAAATCGCGGTAGGCGAGGCCTTTCTCGAAGATGGTCCACGCGGTCTTGCGGTGCAGTTCGATGCGCTCGGATTGTTTATATTCTTCGTCCCAGTTCAGGTTCAGCCACTTCAATCCGTCAAAGATGGAATCCACGGAAGTCTGGGTGTTGCGCTCGACGTCGGTGTCGTCGAGGCGCAGGATCACGGTGCCGTCGTTGTGACGGGCATAGAGCCAGTTGAAGATGAAAGTGCGGGCACTGCCTACGTGGAGAAAGCCCGTGGGCGAGGGCGCGAAGCGCACTCGCGGCCGCAATGAATTGCCTTGAAAGGATTCAATCATAGGAGGTCAACGTCTGATGGTATGGGGGCGGGAAAAGTATCGTCAAGCAAACCGGAAAAACGATTCTGCCGTTAAGTGATTGATTTCTAAGGATTCGAGGGCCGAGGGCAGTGTACTTAAAACCTGTTGTGCTCGCAGCCCTGGCTGTGAAAACATTAGTAATACATCTACTCCTAAACTGTTAACTCAGATCGACGCGAAAATCTTCGCCGGGACTCATGAATAGTCTTGCTACCAGTATCGTCATCATCCCGGGCGTCGTGGCGTTGTTGCTGTGCCTGCTATTCACTTACCTTTACGAGCAGAGCCGCCAACCCTATTTCCGCGCCTGGCAGATTGCCTGGGCATGCTATTCCATCCACTATGCGCTAGATGCATTCCGCTTTTACCGCCCGCCCGCGACCGCGGCATTCTTTTTCAGCGCCTTGTTTTCAGTGGCCATGGGCGTGAGCATCTTCGTCTCGACGCGCCTGACGCGCGCAACGTTCCGCTTGCGCTGGTATGACGGCGTACTGGCTTTGGCCGGAGCGACCGCATCCTGCATCGACTTGCGGGCGCACATACTAGCACGCGGACTTCCAATGGAGGAGCGCCCGATCAGCGTAACCGTGATTTTCCTGAGCGCGGTGCTGCTGTACTGCTCCGCGGTTTTCTACCTGCACGCCCATCGGAGGGGTTCGGCCGCCTTCAAACTGCTGGCGGTTTCGCTGGCGCTGTGGGCGGTGCTGATGGCCTCCATCCAGTCTGCCAACCCGATGATGGAAATGTTTGGCAGCGTGGGCCAGGTCCTCGGCCCCATCCCGCAGATGCTGCTGGGCATCGCCATGGTCATGGTTCTGTTTGAGAACGAGCGCAACGCGGTGCAGGAAAACACCCTCGCTCTCTCGACGCTGGGAGTGGATCCCCGCCGACTGCTTTCGGCGGACGACTTGTTGCCGAGCATGCAGTCGGCGCTGGACCGGCTGGCGGGGGCGTTGTCGACGCGGCGGGCGGTCATCTACATCTCGGAACGCTGGCGCAGTCTGTTGCCCTCGGTGGAGCGTGGATTTTCTGCGGAGTTCCTCGATGTTCTGACCCACACCGGCGCAGGAGAGTACATCTGCGAGCTGGCCTACCGGCAAGGCGGGCTGTTTACCGTGCAAGACCTGCCCCAGATGACGGAGCCGCTGCCCATCGGGTCGGTGGGGACATTCGCGGAGTTCAGGAAGGTACTCACGGATGCCGGAATCCGCAATATGACCGCCGTAAGCCTGCAGACTCGCGAACACCCGTTCGGTGTGATTTTGTTTCCTCATGCGGAGCGCAAGGCCTTCGGGGCATCGGGTCCGCGTCTGATGGTGGGGTTGGCGCTGCAACTGGGGCTCACGCTCGAAAACTACCTGATCGCCCACGACGCTCACCGGCGCACCCAGGAGTACGAGTTGCTCACCGAGATCGGGCAGGCCATCAGCTCGCGGCTCGATCAGGATGAGGTGCTGCGCACCATCCACACCGAACTGGGGCAGATTTTCAACACCGCCAATTTCTATATCGCGTTTCAGGAGGGAGATGTAATCCGCTTCGAACTGGAAGTGGAGGACGGCCAAGCTCTGCCCAAGCGTTCGCGCAAGCTGGAAAATGCCTTCACCGAGTATGTGATTCGGACCGGGCAACCGCTGCTCATACGCTCCGACCTGGAGAAGACGCGGGCACGATTAGGCGTCACCTACCGGCCGGAGAATCCCGCCAAGTGCATGTGCGCGGCGCCCATCCTGCTGGGCAACAAGCCGGCGGGCGTCATGGTTGCCATGAGTACCGAACGGGAGTTCGTGTTCGAGCAGCGCGATCTGGACGTGCTGGTCACGGCTGCCGGACAAGTATCGGTCGCTGTCGAGAATGCGCGCCTGTTTGCCGAGGAGCAACGGCGCTCGCGACAGCTCGCGTTCCTCAACAACATTTCGCGCACCGCCATTTCGAGCGACGACCCGGTGCACATGCTGGGGCAGATTGTGGGAGAAATCCAGAAGAACTTCAGCTTCGATCACATCGGCATCGGCCTGCTCGATTACGGAACCAAGGAGATCGAAATCAAAGCGGAAGCCGGGGCCACAGCGCATGCCATGGGGAAGCGGATTCCGCTGGGGATCGGGATTCTGGGACGGGTGGCGCGCACCGGCGAGCGCGCTCTGGTGCAGAATGGCGCGGAAGGTCAGATGGGCGCGATTCTGGCGGAGTCACGCTCTGTGCTGTGTATTCCGATCACTTATGGCGAGACGCTGCTGGGCGCGCTGAATATCGAAAGCCGCAACGAGAGCGCATTTTCACCGCAGGACGTTCTCATTCTCAACACTCTGGCCGACCTGCTCGCCACGGCCCTGCACAATGCTTTCGTGTTCCAGAAGCTGCAACAGCAATCCATCACCGATGGCCTGACGGGAATCAAAACGCGGCGATTCTTCTGGGAAGCGTTGTCGGCGGAGTGGAAGCGCGCTTCGCGCTCGGGACGCCCGTTCTCGGTCGTGCTCATTGACCTGGACAAGTTCAAAGAAGTGAACGACACCATGGGCCACTTTGAAGGCGACCTGGTGCTGGCCCGCGTAGGACGGCTGCTGGAGCAGAAGTCGCGGCAGTCGAACGTGGTGGCGCGGTATGGCGGCGACGAGTTCATAATTCTGATGCCGGAAACCGGGCCGGAGCAGGCGCAGGTGCTGGCCGAGCGCTTGCGGCAGTGGATTATCACTGACCCCATGTTGAGCGAGCACCACATCACCGGCAGCTTCGGCGTGGCCAGCTTCCCGACGCATGGCTTTTCCATCGAAGACATCATCCGCGTGGCTGACGCGGGCATGTATGTTTCGAAACGTTCGGGCGGAAATATGGTGTCGGCGGCCGAGGAATTTGCTGCGGGCGAGGAGTTTGCGGCGCAGCGGCAGCAGATATCCGCCTACATCGAGGGCTTTCTGCAGCGCGAGCACAACGGCCCGGAGCATCTGGAAGAGCTGGGTTCGATGCTAGTGAAATTCTGCGGCGGCGAAGAGGATTGCAACGTGCCGCTGCTGAAGGAATCGATTGAAGTTCTGAGCCGCGCCGCGGAGTCGCGCGAACTGCGCACCTCCGGCCACGGCGACCTCGTGGCGCGGTACACCGAGATTATTGCGCGGGCGCTGCATTTGCCTCCGGAGGAAACCGCCGACTTGGTCTATGCGGCGCGCATCCACGACGTGGGCAAGATTTTTGTGCCGGAACGAATTCTGAACAAACCGGGTCCGCTTACCGACGATGAGTTCTTCCTGGTCAAGATGCACGCCCGAGTCGGAGCCGAGATCGCCGGCATCCTGCCGCACAGCGCCATGATGCGCCAGGCCATCGAGCATCATCACCAGCGCTTCGATGGAACCGGCTATCCGGATGGCGCCAAGGGTGAGCAGATTCCGTTGTGGGCGCGCATTATTTCCCTCGCCGATGCCTACGCCAACATGATCACGGAGCAATCCATTGCCGCTGCGCGCACGCCCGAACAGGCGCTCGATGAGCTGGCGAAGATGAGTGGCACCGGCTTCGACGGAATGCTGGTGCGGCTGCTGCTGCGCGAATTGAAGTCGGAAAGAGCGTCCTCGTCGAAGGACTAGTTTCTAGTTTCCTGAATCGAAAGTCGTGGGTTAGTTCGGGCTTGTCGAAACTGGAAACAGGAAACTAGAAACTGTGCCGCCGCCCTACTCGGACGTTTTGAACTCCATGTCCTCGTCGACGGAAAGCTGCGCGGGTGTGCCTGAGGTGTCATCGCTGGAGCGGGTCGCGATTACGCGAAAGCCACCCGAACTGGTCTGGATTTCGTAGGTGTAAGGAGGACGCTGGCGGGCAACGGCGATGTAGTGAGTCGAGATCAGTTCGTCGAGAGAGGTATATTTCCCTTCGCTGGCGTAATACTGGCGCTCGGCCGCGGCGATACTCATGAGATCGGTTTTTACGCCGGTGATGTTGATGGCGGCCTTCGGGGTGTTCGCCCCGGCGGCAGCCGAAGAACTTTGCACCTGGTTGGCATAAAAGTACATGCCGACGGCGAGCACCGCGACAACGCTGAGAAAGCCGAACAGACGGCCCATGGGACCCTCCCCCAAAGCAATTTCACCGCGAAATGGGACCGCTGACAAGTAACCAGAGGGCAGCGACCGGCAGCGATTATGCTCACAACCTGGTCATTGAGTGAACTGGCCTGTGGGTGTTGAAAAAGTACGTCAGCTAGAACGTCTCTAGCGCCCGGGAGTATGTGCGTGCCGATTTCTTCGTGAGTTCGGCTAAGCGTTGGCCCTCAGAACCGGTTCCTCCACCGGGTTCTGCTGTTCCACTTCCTATAGATACTGACGCACGGTGTGATGGACCTGTGCCGCTTCCCCCAACTGCTCCCGAGGCATCCGACTTTCTTTGGCAGCATTCGCCTCCACGAAACTGGCATCGACTGACAGGTGCTTGCCCTGCACCAATCCCACTGCCCTACGCTGCAGCACGATCTGCTCAAACAGCTCCTCGAACAGCTTCACCTGCCAATCTCAATGACTTTTTCAACACCCACTACGGGATTACGTCAACTAAGGGACGAAAGGCTCTAGTCTCAGTAGATAACATTGACAATCTTTTGTCCCGGGATATAATTTCGCCGTTTTAACCTCGGGGCATCGGGGAATCTCGGGTCAAACAAAAAGGAGCTTTACATGAAGAACACTCTCATCTGCAAGATCGTCGCCTTGGCTGTGGCCGGACTGTTCGCCACGTCGGCCTTGGCGCAAATTGGCGGGGACGCTTTCAACCGTAAGCAAATCGGACCTAACTGGGTTGTAACGGCTGGCAGCCTCTCCGTCTCGAACCACGAACTGCATGGCACATCCCTGTCGCTCGGCTACTCAAAGACTACGACCAAGGCCACGGCTGCCTCCGCCGTTGTGGTCCTAGGTGGTACTGACCTGGAATACGGCGCCGTCGCGCTGGGCAACATAGCCGGCGGCAGCAACGCCTTTGTGAAGATCCAGTCACAGAACGGTCTTGGGACGTTCGACACCGCCGGCTTCTATAACGGCAATAACAGCGGCAGTGTTTTCTTCACGCTGTCGAGCCCCGTGCCCAGCCCGGCCATCTTGGATGTGTTTTTCTGCGGTACCACCGCCACGATGAGGATCACGAGTGCGGCCGGCGTCCAGACCTACACCAATAACTACGGCACCACGTACGGCCCTGGCGCCGGCCTCGGAACGTATGGTTCGGTCGGACTTGATAACTTTGTCGGCTTCCCGAGCGGCTGTAACGATGCGCTGGTGGGCGCGGTTCCCGCCTCTGAGATGCCGAGTGAAAGGGACCTGTCTCTCGTGAAATAAGTGAGACATGTTAGGCTGCCTCCATATTCTGGGGAGACTGTCAACGCCGGAGTAGAGATGCATCGTCTTGCCGGAGCAAGAGTGCATGAGTGGAGCTGGCCGGAAGGCCCCCGAATCGGGGGCCTTCTGGCGTTTTGGGGTCAGCCTTAAGGGACTGTCGTCGGCATGCGAAGCCAGTCGAGATTGAAGCGAAAGTTGTGTGCAGTAACAATTAGTTGGCGTAACATCCCGTCTCTAACAATGTCGGCGATGTCAAGCGCTTTTCGAGCGTACAAATCCGTGCACTCCGAAGAGCGCGCCATTTCGCTCTCGTTGAAGATGTGCCGATCCAACCAAAGCTCCGCTCGCAATCAGTTTCCAGGCTTGGAACTCAGTCCGACCCATGCATCTCTTCGGTCACACTTTCGATCATGATTACTAGTTCGAACTCCCCCGCGAGGAGGAGCGGGACGCCCAGTCAATTACTCGGTGTTTTACTGCACACCACGGCGAATTTCGGGTTGTCCCGCGTGCGGACCGAATCTTTTCACCTGTTCGTAATCCCATTCCTTGCGCATCATCCAGAACAGCTGAATGGCTAGCCTGCGGGCCATCGCGACCTTCGCGATCTTGCGCCCGCGCCGCAGCGCCAGGTGAAAATACTTACTCCGCCATTCCGGAAGGCTGCGCACCGTCACTTGCGCCGCTTCCACCAGCAGAAAACGCAGCAGCGCATTGCCTTGCTTGCTGATGTGACCGAGGCGTTGCCGATCCCCGCTGGAGTCCTCTGACGGTACCAGTCCCAGATAGCTCGCGATCTGCTTGCCACACTGAAACCGTTCCGCCCTCCCCATGATCAGCACAAAAGCCAGCGCCGTCAGCGATCCTACTCCGGGATGCGTCCGCAAGTGCTGCGCCTCGGGACATTTCTCCGCTTCCTGCTCGATGGTTTGGGTCAACTCCGCGATCGTTGGGCTCAGTCGGTCCAGCAACTCCAGCAAGTCGCGTCGCCGCCGGCTCGCCCATGGGGCTATCGGGAACGCCTCCAGTTGCGCCCGTCCCGCTTCTCGCCACAGCCTCTTCTTGCAGCGCAGGCCTTCGTTGAGCGCCACCGCTTGCAACTGGTTCATGATCCGCGTGCGCGCCTGCACCATCCGGTGCCGGTGCCAGCAGTTGCCGCAGTACCCGATTCTCCCAGCTCGCGACCCAGATCTGCGGAAAGTCACCCTTCAGCATAAGTCGCAAAATCAGCTGAGCATCCTGGCGATCCGTCTTCTGCTTGCGTACTCGCTTTGCTGCGGATCTCGGCGGCGTCTCCGATCCACAGCTCAAACTGCAACTCGGCCTTCGTTCCGATCCGTCCCACTTGCAACTGGAAACCAGAAACTGGAAACTAGAAACTATGCCAGTCTCCCTATCTCTCTCCGGCAAAGTTGCTTTGATCACGGGTGGTTCGCGGGGCATCGGCGCCGCCACGGTGCGCCTGTTCGCACAAGCAGGCGCGAAAGTCGTCTTCAGTTATCAGAAGGCGCGGTCGCAGGCCGATGCTCTGGCGAAGGAATGCGGCGCGGCGAACTGCCATCCGGTGGCCAGCGATCTTACTGACGCAAATTCCGCTCGCGCCCTGGTGGCGGAGGCCGTTAAGAAATTTGGACGCATCGACATTCTCGTCGCCAATCACGGCGTTTGGCCCGCGCAGGACGTCGCCATCGATAAGATGACCGATGATCAATGGCGCTCGACGCTTTCCATCAATCTGGACGCGGTGTTTGGGCTGGTCAAATACACCGTTGCGCAGATGAAGGCACAGCCTCGAATTGGTTCCGCAGGCGGGCACATCGTGCTCATCAGCTCCACCAGCGGACAGCGCGGGGAGGCGTTTCATTGCGATTACTCCGCTACCAAGGGCGCGCTGATCAGCATGACAAAAAGCCTGGCCGCGGAACTGTCCTCGGCGGGAATCTATGTGAACTCGGTTGCGCCCGGCTGGGTCGACACCGATATGTCGAGGCCGGCGCTGGATGATCCGAAGAGCGGGGAAGAAATTCGCCGCACCATTCCGCTGGGCCGCGTGGGAAAGCCGGAGGAGATTGCGGCCCCGGTGCTGTTCTTATGCACTGAACATGCAGGTTTTATCACGGGCGAAGTTTTCAATGTGAATGGCGGAGCCGTGCTGGTGGGCTAGGCGGGCTGGCCTCGATAATTCCCAAACCGCGTAACGCCAGCGGGTTTTTGTGCATCCAAGAGCTTGTCGGACCCCGCAACTGCTCGTGGGGAGCGGGCACTCCCTTCTACACGCCCAGGTCAGGCTCTCCGCTGAGTTCGTGGCACTGCATGCAAGCGGGCAGTGCCTGCCCTGAGCTTGTCGAAGGGAGTGCCCGCACCACACAAGCAGTGCCGCAAGCAGCTACAATTTCCTGTCGGGCATCACACTGATCTGCGAAATATGACCGAATGATGCTTCTGCTATCCATCGTGGTGCTGGCGCTTACGTCGGCGATGTCTGGCCAGGCCGGGTCTGCGGCCCAGGCCGGCTCGGCCAACGCTTCATCTGCGGCGATTCCACCGGACCAGCAAAATGCGCGCAAGGCACGCGCGCTGATCGACCAAGCCATCCAGGCTCTGGGGGGACAGGCATGGCTCAACATCCGCGAGATGCAGCAGGAAGGTCGCACCTACAGCTTTCATCATGGGGAGCCCACCAGCAACGGAATACTGTTCTGGCGGTTCGTCGAGTATCCCGACAAGGAACGCATCGAGCTCACCAAAGAGAGGGATGTGGCCGTGGTCTACACCGGCGACAAGGCCTACGAAATCACGTACAAGGGCCCACACCCGGTGGAGAAGGAGGATCTCGAAGACTACCTGCGGCGCCGCAAATTCTCGCTTGATACGATACTGCGTTCCTGGATCAACGACCCCAGCGTTGCCCTGTTCTATGACGGCAACGCGCTGGCCGGCAACCTTCCGGCGCAACAGGTCACGCTGATCAATGCGAAGAACGAGGCGGTCAGTCTCTGCTTCGATATCGACACCCATCTTCCCATCAAGAAGAGCTATACCTGGCGCGATCCGGTGGACAGATTTCGCAACGTCGAAGAGGAGATCTTCGACAATTACCGCCCCGTGCAGGGAGTGATGACGCCCTACAGCTTCACCCGCTACTTCAACGGGGACATGCAAAACCAGCGCTTCGTGAATGCGGTTCAGTTTAACCAGGAACTCAACCCAGCCATGTTCGATCCCAATTCCCGCTACGATCCCAATAAACCTGTGGGCAAACACTAACGTAATTGACCGGGTTTGAAGCCCGTTGCGGCGTTTGCAAAAAGAGAACATAACTCACTGACAAGACTCTGTTTAGAGAACGCCGGGGCCGTTACCAGGATGGTTCAGCAGGGACGCCAGGCCACGCAGTGTGGCTTTTTTGCCACAGTCCGGATTGGGACGCCGGCTGTAATCTATTCATTCACCGGGACATACTTAAGCACCTTTGAGCCAGGAGCAAACAGTTCGCTCGGCAGTCGATTGCAGTGGAGTAGGACTCCACAGCGGCGCGCCGGTCTCCATGCGAATTCTCCCGGCCCGGCCGGGCACGGGCATCGTGTTCCGCCGCACCGATCTCGATGGCTTTGAGATCGAGGCCATCAGCCGCAACGTGGCCCGCGTCAGCTACGCCACCAGCCTCATGAAGAAGGGCGTGCTCATCTCCACCACTGAACATTTGCTCTCTGCATTTATGGGCATGCGGGTGGACAACGCCATCGTCGAGCTGGACAACCTGGAACTCCCCATTCTCGACGGCAGCGCACTGCCGTTTGTCGAGCTGATCCAGGAGGCCGGGATTCGCAAGCAGCGTCGCCCGCGCAAGTATCTGAAGATTCTTCGGGAGGTGGAGATGCGCGAGGGCAACAAGTTTATCTCGGTTTACCCCGCAGACAGTTATTCCGTGTCTTACTCGATCAACTTTCCTCACCCGCTGATCGGGAAAGAAACATTCCAGGTGGAGCTAGCGAACGGCAGCTACCTGCGCAAGATCGCTGCCGCCCGGACCTTCGGCTCACGCGAGGATGAGAAGGCGATGCGCAACATGGGACTGATCCGCGGCGCGTCGCGGGACAATTGCATCGTGCTGACGCGAGACGGAATCGAGAACGGCCCGCTGCGTTTTCCCGACGAATTCGTGCGGCACAAAGTTCTGGATCTGGTGGGCGACCTCGCGCTGCTGGGCAAGCCGATCCTGGGCACGATCGTTGCCGACCGCGCCGGCCACGCCATGCACACTGCGCTGGTCTCGCGCATCCTGCGCGACAAGACCCTGTGGGAAGAAGTGACGCTGCCGGAAGAAGAGAAAGAGCGCACGAGTTCTTACAGCAGTCACGCTACCGCCGGATCTTCGCTCTGATGTCCCCAGTCAGAAACTCTCCACAAGCGTACAGGTCCCACGGCTGTACGGCCTACGGCGTGATCTCGAACACCGTCCCGGTATAGTAGGCGCCGCCGTCAAACGTTGTGCCGTAGAGGTTGCCGCCTGCACCGAAAATCAAGCCCGCGTTTGGGTTCACCCCGTCCGTGCCAAAGCCGAAGCTGTGCACCGTCGTTTCCGTCCAGTTCCCGCCCCCTGCGGACGTCAGCTTGAACACCGTGCCGGAGCCGTAAGCGCCGCCCCCGTAGGTAGTGCCGTAGAGGTTGCCCGAAGCGTCGAGGGTGAGGTTGGCCATGGGATTTATTCCATCCGTGCCGTTGTTGTCGAAGTTATGCAGCACCTTCTCGGCCCAACGCCCGTCCAAGCCAGGACTCAATTCGAAGACGGTCCCGCAGGTCGGGGTTTGGTTGTTGACGCACGATGAGCTACTCCCGCCCTGGGCCGTCGTGCCGTAGAGAATCCCGGAGGCATCGAAGATCAGGCTGCCCAGGGGTCCGTACCCATCCGAGCCGTTGCTGTTGAAGTTATGCAGAATCTTTCTCCGTCCAGCCCCCGCCAGCTTTGGGCAGCAACTCAAAAACCGTCCCTCCGCCGTAGAGCCCGCCAGAGGCCGTCGTGCCATAGAGATTGCCGGAGGCATCGAAGATCAAGCTGTCTTCCGGGCGTTCACCATCCTTGCCGTTGCTGTTGAAGCTGTGCAGAATTTTCTCCGCCCAGCCACCGGCCGCCTTGGGCGTCAGCTCGTACACCGTACCATGGTCGAAAGTGCCGCCAACATAGGTTGTGCCGTAGAGGTTGCCGGAGGCGTCGAAGATGAGACCGCCATAGGGAAAAACGCCATCCGAGCCGTTGGGATCGAAGCGGTGCAGCAGAGTCTCGGTCCAGCCCCCACCCGCCTTCGGGGACAACTCCCAGACCGTGCCACATCCACCCTGGCCACAATATGTGACGCCGAGGCCGCCGCCCCAGATTGTAGTGCCGTAAAGATTGCCGGCGGCATCGAGAATCGGAGCGGCGACCGGGTAGAACCCGTTGGCAACAGTAAAGTTATGCAACACCTTCTCCATCCAGCCCCCGCCGGTTGCGGGTTTTAACTCGAAAACCGCACCGGTGTTGTGGAATGTAGTGCCGCCACCGCTGCCCGTGCCATAGAGATTTCCGGATGCATCGGAAACCAGGCCACCAATGGGTTCTTCCGCGTCTCCAGTCGAGTCGTCAAAGCTGTGCAGCACGCTTTCGGTCTGCGCGGCGGCGCGCCGGGCCGACGCCAGCGGGGTTACGGCAAAGATTGCAAATAGGGCGGTGAATCCGAGAGATAGTGTGCGGGTTCGCATGGGGACTCCTTCTTAAGTTTCGACACGACGGAGTGATTCGGCGGTGGCGAGCGGCTAGTTTCGGAATCCGAAAGTGGCGCTCAGTAGCTCCAAACGCGAGACCAAGTCTCACTTGGGGGAGGGGACAATATAGTACGGCGGCTATGGGAGGTCAAGACGAACTGGGGTAATTTTGTGGAGGCGAAAGAAAGCAGCAACCCGAACCCTAAGACCTACGACCTAGGACCCAAAACCGGCAGCGCCCGCTAGTCTGCCGGTTCGCAGGGAACTTCGTCGGCTTCGGTGCCGGCCTCAGGCTGTTCTTCGAGCAGCCGCTCCAGTTCGGCGCGGGTCTGGCTGATCAGGGCGGCGGCGAACTGGCGGGCGGACTTCTGCCGTTCGGCGGACAGGTCCTTCACTCGCATGTTCAGCAGTGGGATGTCTTGCTCAAACCAGCGCAGCGTTTTCTGGACGCGGGTGATGCGGTAAGCGGTAGGTAGCATGGCAATGGCTCTCCGGTATCCCACCAGATTGCCATGCCAACCGGTGAGCGCTAGTTACAAACTGAATACCTGAGGAATCAGACTGGAAGGCGTATTGATGAAGCCTACTGGATGGTTTCAGTACTCGGGCCGGACAGCTTCTCCGTGTGGGCGGGAAGCGTTTTTTCCATCTGCTGGTTCAGCCATTTTTCCAGGAGTTCCTGGGAAGTCGCAGGCACATTGAGAAAGCGCAATCCGACGTGGCCGTTGATGTCAGCCCATGCCACGACTGCCTCGACGTCCAGCACGACGGTGGTGTCGGGCAGGGTGAACTGCAGGCGGGGAGTGGCGTTTTTGGGCAGGGCTTGGTGCAACATGAGGGCCATGCCGCCTTCGCTGATGTTGGTGCTGGTGGCCTTGAATTCTTTTTCATCCGCGACTACCCGGACCAGCATCTTGACCGGCTGGCGGTAATAGCGGCGCCGCTCGCGGACCATGAAGTTCAGGGCGGCGTGGAAGCAGCGCGAAGCGTTCAACGTGCTGATGGGCTTTTGCAGCACAAAATTCACGCCCATGTTGAAGGCTTCCTGCGTGGTCGTCTTCTTGCCGTTCAGAACAGCAAAGGTGATGGAATTCCTGTTGCTTGGCGTGGCGCGCAGGCCCTGCAGAACCTCCAGTCCCCCGAGCAGGTCATCGCAATCCACGATCACGGCGTCGAATTTTTCGGAGATGAGGATCTCGGTGGCCTTCTTCGCCTCCTGGCAGACTTCGACCTCGATCGACAGCTTTTCCAGCGTCGGGCGGAGGATGCGAACCACTTCGGCATCCCGGCTCAAAAGAAGGGACTCCAACGTCATGTTGCCATTCTAATGTTCGGCGGGAAACCCCCAAAAGTGACCAAGGTATCGGGTTGTCTGGGTGGGGGTCAGGCCGCGGGCGGCACTAACCTGCGGCGGCCAGCGAACTTAAGGCGGGAGGTCGCGACAACTTTCCAGTGGAAACCAGCCGCATAAAGCCTGACACTAGACCCGGCCATGGCCACGCTCGTTTATCTTTCTCTGGGATCCAATGTCGGCGACCGCGAAGCGCAACTGCGGGACGCCATTACTCGACTAGGGGCGGCCGGGCGCGTGGGTGCGGTGTCGTCTTTGTATGAAACCGAGCCGGTGGAGTTCACCCAGCAGCCCTGGTTTCTGAATGCCGCCGTCGCGCTCGAAACCGGCCAGACGCCGCGGGAACTCATGACCGAAATCCTTCGCATTGAAGAGGAGATGGGGCGGCTGCGTGTGCGGAAGAAAGGCCCGCGCAGCATCGACATTGACATCGTCCTCTTTGGTGACACGATTGTGAACTCTCCGGAACTCTCGATCCCACATCCCGCGATGCACGAGAGGCGCTTCGTGCTGGAACCTCTGGCGGAGATTGCGCCGGACGTGGTGCATCCGGTGCTCAAGAAGACAATTCGCGAACTGCGCGATGCGCTGCCGCCAGGGCCGGCGGTGAGAAAGGTATAAACCTGAGCCACGGATTTCACGGATTCGCGCGGATCAAGATCGAACAGACAGCCGTCCTGGGGGGTTCTCCACTTCCGGGTTATCCGTGAAATCCGTTAAGATCCGTGGCTGGTTTTGCCCTATGGAACAATGATGCGGGTACCCGCTTCCTGGGGCGTGACCACGGCCGATTGCTTCTCGGGAAATTGCGCGTGCAGAAAGTCGATGAAGGCCCGCGACTTGGGCCGGCCTGAGGTGCGTCCGTGGCCCAAGCGAACCAGAAACACGAGAGCCTTGAGCACGTCGGAATCGCGCAAGGTGGAGTATCCCAGCTGTTTCTGTTCGGCCTCCCGATACTGCTTCAGCATCTCTTCCATCTGCACCGCGACGGCATGCTGCGCGCTGCTGGAAAGCGGCTGCTCGTAGTGCAGGCCGGAGCTCGCCAGCCGCTCATAATTTGTACACATGGCCGAGAGAGCGGCGATGAGATCGCGATCGTTCAAGCTGCGGTCGGCCTGCGCCGCCTTCGACAGAGCGTAGCTGAGTCCCATCAGCAGATGCTCACGCTCGTAGGTAAACTGATCGGAGATTTCGACCTGCAGGAATAGCGACGCGCGGTCGAACTGGTCGGCGGGGCGCGGCTTTTCGTGCTCCCGCGCCTGCTGCAGATAGGGGCAGTCGCTGGGACAGTCGAGCGTCACCTCGCGCTGCTCGCCGCAACACTGCGGACAAATGCGCCCATGAACGGCGGGACAGAAGCGTTTTTCCTTGCGAATCTCGCAGATCGCGCAGCTCAAGCGGGAGTCTCCTCTTCAGCATTATGGCATTGAGCGGTGAGAACGTGGGGACTAAGGGGTGCGAAGAAACGGCTCGTCGGGGACGATCCGGCTGATTTGGCACGCCGCCCTTAACTGCTCTGGTACGCATGGTTGGGCCATTCCGGGATACCCATCTGCAAATGAGCATGTAAAAATGCCCACTTTCGCGTGCTATCGATCCGGGACCCGCGTAAAATAAGGGTGTTTTCCACAGGGCAGTGGTAGTAAGATCAAGCCCGCTGGAATTTAAATTTGATTCTTTCCTGAGGAGGAAACATGGCATCAGGTTTGACCAAGACCCAACTCGTCCGCCATCTGGCCGAGAAGACTGAACTTCCTAACAAGACTGTCGCAGGATTCCTTGAGCAACTCGCCGACGTCGCGGTAAAAGAGACCAAGAAGAACGGCGTGTTCGTTGTGCCCGGCCTGGGCCGGTTGGTGAAGGCGCACCGCAAAGCCCGCATCGGACGCAATCCGCAGACCGGCGAGCCCATCCAGATCAAGGCCAAGACCGTGGTAAAGTTCCGCGTGGCCAAGGCTGCCAAGGACGCGATCGCTCCCAAGAAGTAGTGCATGTTAAAGATCGATTCCGAAGGCCGGCTTAGGCCGGCCTTTGAATTTTCTGCCCGCCTTGCTCGCGCCTACCTATGCTGAACTGGATCGTCATCGGAATCGGCGATATCGCCACCCGTCGCGTCATTCCCGCGATCCAGGCGGAGCCCAGAAGCCGCTTGTACGGCCTGGTTACACGCGATCCGGCAAAGGCGGCGCCGTACAACGTCCGCGTTTGGACAAGCCTCGACGAAGCTCTTACCGATCCCGCGGTCGACGCGGTTTACATCGCAACCCCTGTCTTTCTTCATGCGCCACAGACGATCCAATCTTTGCGTGCGGGCAAGCACGTGTTGTGCGAGAAGCCGATGGCCATGAATGAGGCCGAGGCGCGCGCGATGCTGCAAACCGCGGAAGAGAGTGGACGCATCTTTGGCGTGGCCTACTATCGTAGAACATATCCCAAGGTGCAGCGCGCAAAACAACTGCTCGATGCCGGCGCCATCGGCCAGCCCGTCCTCGCCGAACTGACCAGCCACGGATGGTTTGACGAAAAGGCCGGTCATCGCAGCTGGCTGATTGATCCAGCCCGCGCTGGAGGCGGGCCGCTCTACGACATTGCCTCACACCGCATTGACGTGCTGAACTTTTTCTTCGGCCAACCGCTGCGGGTGAGCGCCCACTTATCCAATGCTGTACATCACTACGCCGTGGAAGACAATGCGACTGTGATGATCGACTACGCCGGCGGCGTGCGCGGCATTGTCGATGTTCGCTGGCATTCGAAGGTGAAGCGGGACGAGTGCCGCATCCGCGGAACCGAGGGTGAGATGGAGTTAAGCCCGCTGAATGGTCCCAAGTTGATCCATCCGGGCGGCCGCGAGATTCTGCCCCCGCACGCCAACCTGCACTATCCGATGATCGAGAACTTTGCGGATGCCGTGGCCGGCAAGGCTCCCCTATTGTCGAGCGGAGCAACGTCTCTCTGGACGGACTGGGTTATTGAGCGAGCAAGGACTTCGTCCTAGCCTCCAGGCCCGTCATTGGAAACGTATTGTTCCAATGCGTCCAGTTCGTGGCTCAGGTCATCCACGCGCCACTCCAGCAAATTGCGGATGGAGAGAATGCCCAGCAGCTTGCCGTTGTCGTCCGCAACCGGCAGGTGACGGAAGTGACGCTCCAGCATGGTGGTGAGGGCCTCGCCCGGGCCGGTGCGGCGCGTGGCCATCTCCACGGGCGTGGTCATCAGCTCGCGGACCGGGGTGGCTTGCGGATCGGTGCGGCGGAGCGCCATCTTGCGCAGGACATCGCGCTCGGTGAAGATTCCGGCGACCCGGTATTCGGAGTCGACCACGGCCACGGCTCCCACGTGGTGGTCTAGCATTTTGTTGATGGCGTCGGCTACGCTGGCTTCCAGCGGAACCGATGCGATTTCGCGGTCACAAAGTTCCAGCACGCTCATAAACACCTCCTGCGGCTCGACAACACCCCCTGAGCCGGTTCCCGGTCGGAATCGAAACGGGATTGATGAATTATGCTCACAGCCAAGCCGATGTCAAGTGAATTGAAGCGATCTTACGAATCTTTACTTGGTCTGGGTGAAAAACGGGAAATCACATGCCTCAAGGTTTCTCACTCTTGAAAACCTTGCCGTCTTTCATCACGAATTGCACATTCTCCAGTGCTTTGATGTCGTGCAGGGGGTCGCCACCGACCGCGATGATGTCGGCAAACGCCCCCGGCGCAAGCACGCCGATTTTCCCGTCCATATCGAGCATGACGGCCGCGCGCGAAGTTGCGCTCTGAATGGCGTCCATCGGCTGCATGCCCAATTCCACCATACGCGGGAACTCCTGCGCGATGGGCTCGGTCCAGGAAATTCCGCCCATATCGGTGCCGAACGCAATCTTGATCCCAGCCTTCAAGGCTTTCCGGAACGATGGGTCGTGCAGGGAGACCCGCAGCCGGTCGCGCTGTCCGCCGGGAGTGTCCGCCGCAGCCCAATCGTGGTAGTAGGCGCTGATCGTGGGAACGTACCAGGTGCCCTGCTTCAGCATCTGGGCAATCGCGGCATCGTCGAGATCGAGGCCGTGCTCGATCGAGTCACATCCCCCGTCCAGCGCCCGGTGCAGGCCGATTCCGCCATAGGCGTGACAGGCGACTTTCTTACCCCAGCCGTGAGTTTCGTCCACGATCGCACGCAACTCGTCGACCGTGAGCGTGGGCTGTGAGACCAGTTCACCATTCTTGCCGACCCACGAACGGTGCGTCATGTAAACCTTGATCCAGTCGGCGCCGTGATCGAGCTGCTCCCGTGCCGCCTTGCGCGCCTCAACCGGACCGTCGACAATCTGGGCGCCCTTGGGCATATCGAGTTCGGGAGCGTAACCCTCCAACATGTAGCCGCCGGTGGTCGAGATGGCGCGGGTCGAGACGAACAGGCGCGGCCCCGGAATATAGCCTTGCTCGATGGCCTGCTTGATGCCCACATCGCCATAGCCGGCGCCTTCTGTCTCCACGTCGCGCAGCGTGGTGAAACCCTGTTCCAGAGCCCGCCGCACCGCAACCGTGGCCCGCGCAGCGCGCAGGGCGAGAGGCGCGTTCAGGATGTTGACGTCATATCCGCCCTGCGCGGGATCTTCGCCCTGCAAAAAGATGTGGGTGTGAGAATCGATAAGACCCGGGAGAACCGTGGCGTTCGATAAATCAATCACCCTCGCGCCGGCGGGAATCTTGGCAGTCGCCGCGTCGCTGACACTCTCGATGCGGTTGCCGTGGACGATGACCACCTGATCGTGGCGCGGCTTTTCGGACTTGCCGTCGATCAGCGAGCCAGCGTGAATGGCCGTCCACGATTCGGAGGCACGATCGTCTTTCTGCTGCGCGGCCGCCGAAATCACGATTGCAAAAAGCAGGATCCACCTGGAGCTCTTCACTTTCCCCTCCCCAAGGCATTTCAAACGCTTTGGAATGGTGGCATTCTACTCTCACTTCTCTGGGACATACGCATCGGCCTCGATCTCGAGCAGAATTTCGGGCGAGATCAGAGCGCTTATCTGGACCATCGAGGTTGCGGGGCGAGTCTCGCCGAAGAATTCTCCGTGCGCCTTGCCGATCTTCTCCCACTCCGCAATGTTGGTCACGAACATTCGGGTGCGCACCACATCCTTCAGGCTGGCGCCGGCTTTCCGCAGGGCGCTCTCGATGTTCTTCAAGATCTGCACAGCCTGGGCGTAGGAATCTCCCACGCCGACAATCTTGCCGTCCGGCCCCGTCGCGGTGGTGCCTGAGACGTGGACATGTGGCCCAATCCTCACTGCACGCGAGTAACCCACAATCGGTTCCCAGGGTGTGCCACTGGAGATGTTCACTCTTTCCATGTTTCGATTTCCTTTCTTGCGAATCATTCTATCGTTCTCAACGAGTTGCAATTAGCAGCCGAAGCGCGTGTGTGCCAACAAAAACTCGCTGCAACCTTGCAAGGCTTTGCATACTTCCAATCATTAGTGAAAGCGATCCGCCGGAGAAACAAAAGTCACTTGCTTTTGCATGAGAACTGGGGTAACTAGTAACCACGAGCATTGGAAAGTCCGCGCGTAATGCGGCTTTCAGGGGGCCCAAGAGGCATGATTCCGGAATCTCATCCGCTGCGGCAACTGTTCCAGGAATTGGTGGGACGCCACTACGCCGAGGAGATCGGTATCCGCGACCCACAAGTCGTCGCCTATGTCTCACACCTGCTCACCGAATTCTGCGAGAGCGACCAGTTGTTCAAGATTCACGACGTGGCCGACCGCCCCATCACCGACCTGGGTGAAATGCTGCTGCAGTCCGATCCGATCTACGGGCCTGCGCCTTCCTTTGATCGCGAGCGCCAGGTGCGCAAGCACATTGGAGACTACGCTCTGTTCTTCACCGGAATGTTTCCCGAAAGCATTAACCACTTCCGGCTGCGCCGCCACCGCCTGGAGAATTTTGTGGAGTGGATGAAGGCGGGGAAAGAAAGTTACTACATCGTTTCGAAGTTCGAGCACTTCGAATATGCCAAGGTGGCGCCGGTGTTTGCCCATCTGTCGCGCGAGTTCGAGGGCTGCGTGTATGGCCTCAACCGGGTCAAGAACGATCTGCAGGAAATGCAACACCCGATCGTGCGCCGTAGCGGCGAACTGCTGATGTAGGTTCCAGCACACCCATTCCAGAAAGTAACCCGTGGCTCTACGAGTTGAGGTCTGGCAGCCCGCCGATGCGGTAGAAGCTGAGCGCGGAGTTGCCCTGGGTTAGTTTGCGGACTCTGCGCAGCGATCCGAATTCCGCGCCCGGATCGAATTTCTTCTCATGCTCGGCAATCACCAGTGACATGGCCCACACCAACGCCGAATCGGCCAGCGCCGTAAGCGTTTCCTCGTAGGCAGGCTGCATGCGGTAGGGCGGATCGAGGAAGACTACGTCTGCGGCGACGTGTTCCCTTTGCAAGCGCCACAGGACTCCGGCAAGATCGTCCCGCAGGATTTTGTATCCGTCGGCGATGCCCAAGCTTTGCAGGTTTTGCTCAATCACCTTCGCCGCTGGGGCAGAGGATTCCACGAAGTAGGCTTGTTTGGCGCCGCGGCTGAGCGCTTCAATCCCAACCGCGCCTGTGCCTGCGAACAAGTCCAACCACACAGTTCCTGCGAGCGCGTCAGGATTGCCCGCGGTGAGCACGTTGAACAGCGTCTCGCGCAAACGGTCAGAGGTGGGGCGGACGTCCAGCCCGCGCAACGAGCGCAAAGGACGCCCACGATATTTGCCGGCGATCACGCGCATGGGCTTGGTACCTTCGGGTACCGGAGCCAATATATCCGACCATGTAAAATAACTGTAGTAGCCGGGAACACATGAGAAGTTTTTCCATTCACGTTGGGCGCCTGTTCGGCGTGGACGTTCGCCTGCACCTGACGTTTCTGATTCTGCCTCTGTTTGTTTTCTGGACGGAGTACAACGCGCAGCACCCTCCCAACGGGCCGCGGGACCTGGCTCTGGCTGGAATTGTGCTGGCCTGCGTTGCGGCCCACGAAATTGGGCACATGCTGGTGGCCCGCCGCGCCGGACTGATTCCCAAGGCCGTGATTCTACTGCCGCTCAGCGGCGTTACCGTTTTCGATGAGTCGAGAGTGCAACCGCCGCAGTCGACTTTAGAGGTCTGGAAGCGGGACGTTCGCATCGCTCTCACCGGACCGCTGGTCAATCTTGGGTTCGCCATGCTCGCAGCCGGCGTGATCCTCGCCGTTAATCCGGGAGTTAAGCTGTGGGAGTGGCCTTTCTTGCAGTCGGGCAACTTGCCGCGCAGCCTGGTCTGGGCCAATCTTTACATCGCCGGTTTGAACCTTCTGCCAGCCTATCCGCTCGATGGCGGCCGCATCCTGCGAGCTTTTTTCGCGCGCAGCATTGACCCCGGCGCCGCCACGCGCCGCGCCGTCTCCATCAGCCACGCCATCGCCATGGTTCTGATGGTGGCCGGTTTGTTTAGCAATACCTGGCTCACACTGGTTGGGGTCATTATCTTTTCCGCGGCGCAACTGGAGGAGCGTGCGGTCATCTTCCAGTCGGTTCTGGACGATTTGCGGTTGGAAGAAGTCATGCTGACCGACTTCGCGACGCTCTCCCCGGCGGACACGCTCGAAGATGCCCTGCAAAAAGCAGTGCATTCGTTACAAGACGATTTCCCCGTGGTGCGCGGAAGCGACATGGTAGGAGTGATTTCCCGGCAAAGTATCCTGGATGCGCTACGCGCGGAAGGCAATGGTTACGTCCAGGCCGTGATGAACAAGATCTTCGAGGTCTCGGTGCGGCAGGAGTCGCTGTCGTCCGCCTTCCGCAAGCTCACCTCGCGCAACCTCAGCATTATTCCGGTGGTCGAGGATCAGCGACTGGTGGGCATTGTCACGTTGCAGAATCTGATGCACTCGATGTCTCTGCTGGCGGAGAGCCGCAAGCTGCGGCGGGACGAGTCGAACTCGTAGGTCCAATCGGTGCTAATTCCGATCGTTGATTTCCCATTGTGGAATGGGAGCGTCCAAGGTTTCACATCTTTGAGAAGGACAATCTAACCGCCGAGGTCGCCGAGCACGCTAAGAAATCGGAGATCCTTGAATTCCTCTGCGTACTTGGCGTCCTCTGCGGTGAGGGCCTTTGCGTTTGCTGCTTGGCCATCGGAACGTGGCGATCGGCAATTCTTAGAACAGCCGCACCGCTTTCGCCTGCCGCACGGCGGGAATCTGCTCGAGCTTCTTCAGCACATCGTCGGGCACAGGCCCGTCCACGTGGACGACGGCGATAGCCTCGCGCGGCTCCGAGGAGGATTCCACGCTCCGACGTCCTAACGAGAAGTCGGCAATGTTGATCTCGCTTTCGCCCAGGATCGTGCCCACCTTGCCGATGACTCCGGGGACGTCGCGGTTCCGCAAGTAGATCAGGTCGCGTCCGAGCGGAGCTTCCACGTCGATGTCGTCGATGTGCAGCAGCCGGGGCGCGGTGCCGTGCAGCACGGCGCCTTTGACCATGTGTTCTTCGGTGGAGCTCTTCAGGAAAATGGAGAGCACGCTGCCGGCGCCGCCGGTTGAGGCTTTCGCCTTGTGCGATTCGTGGATGCGAAGTCCGCGCAGGTCGGCCAGCGACGCCGCATTCACCAGGTTGGCTTTTTCCTCGAGCGTTTGATTCAGAATGCCCTTGATCGCCCCGTTGCGAATCAGTTCCGTCTTCCACTCCGCGATGTGCCCGCTGTAGCGCAGCGAGATTTCTTCGATTGAGCCTTCGGAAATCTGCGCGAGAAACGCTCCCATGCGCTCCGCCAGCACGATGTAGGGCTGCATCTCGGCGTACTCTTCGGCGGAAACCGAAGGCACATTCACCGCGTTCTGTATGACGCCGTGCTTCAGATATTCCCGGACCTGCTGCGCGATCTGGACGCCCACGGCTTCCTGCGCCTCGAAGGTCTGCCCGCCGATGTGCGGCGTGAGAATGACATTTTCCATTGCCTGCAGAGGCGATTGCTTCAGAGGCTCCTCGGCGAAAACGTCGAGCGCGGCGGCGGCCACGTGACCGTTTTTCAGTGCCTGCACCAGATCAGCCTCGTGCACCAGTTCTCCGCGGGCGCAGTTCACCAGGCGGACGCCCTTTTTCATCTTCTTGATCGCTGCCTCGTTAATCATGCCCGTGGTCTGCGGGGTGAGGCCCACGTGCAGCGTGATGTAGTCTGCTGCGGCATAGAGCTCGTCGAGGCTCGCCAGGCGGATGCCCTGCTCCTTGGCCACGCCGGCGGAAACGAACGGATCGTGCGCCACGATCTCCATTCCGAAAGAGCGCGCCCTCCGTGCCACTTCCATCCCTATGCGGCCCAGGCCGGCGATGCCCAACGTCTTGCCTCGCAGTTCCGTGCCTTGCAGCGATTTCTTTTCCCAGCGGCCGGCATGCATGAGTGCGTCGGCGCGGCAAAGATGGCGCGCCATGGCCAGCATCATGCCCAGCGTGTGCTCGGCGACGGCCACGGCATTGGCCCCGGGCGTGTTCATTACGGCGATGCCCTGGCGGGTGGCGGCATCGAGGTCGATATTGTCGACGCCCACGCCGGCTCTACCAATAACGCGCAGCTTCTTGGCGTGCGCCAGCAGCGCCGCATCCGCCTGCACCGCCGAGCGTACGATCAGAGCGTCGGCCGATTCCAGTTGCTCCGCCAGTTTGCCGTCGAGCTGGTCCGCGGTAAGCACAGTCCAGCCGGGTTCTTTAAGCTGCTCCGCCGCTGACGCCGAAACCTTTTCCGCTATGACGATTTTCACCGGTGTGCTCATCCTTAAGTATTTAGGCCCTATATGAGACTCTGGGCTCCATTTCGCCTGACAAAACGTTGACAGACATTTGACACGCGGCTGACACAGCCGTTCTGGATCGTTCTTAGACTGCTCTCAATGGGCCACTGCCCACGGAGATCATTATGAAAACCACCCTGACCACAATATTGCTAACCGTGCTGACCGCGTTTACGCTGGCGTGCGGTTACAGCTCAAAAGCCACTACCCCCGCATCACCCGGAACCATGCCCGCCATCAGCACACTGGCCCCTCCCAACGCGCCTGCAGGTAGCGTAGCTGTTCTGCTGACGGTCAACGGCAGCAACTTCAACAGCAATGCCACCATCAATTGGAACACCACAGCACTGACCACCGCCTTTGTCAGCGGCTCCCAGCTAACGGCCACAATTCCAGACACGGACGTCGCAGCTTCGGGTACGGCAGCGGTTACGGTGACCAATCCTGGCACCCCCGGCGGCATATACGGCGGCGGTACGGCAGCGGAAACGTCCGCCCCAATGACCTTCACCATCAACTAGTTTGCAGGAGCGCATCCCCGCGCTCCTCAAGCTCCCACTAGTTGTCGCTTCTCGGACAGGCCGCGCGCGTAGGCTTCCTGCGCCGCGCGTACCGCCGAGCCATACTCGACCGGTTTTCCGGTGACGCGGGCCAGCACGTGCTCCAGCGCGCCCAGAATGCCGATCGTGTCGAGATAGTCGTAGTAGCCGATGTGCGCGATGCGGAAGAGCTGGCCTTTCATCTCGCCTTGGCCATTGGCCACTACCGCGTCGAATGATTCGCGGAATTCCTTGATGATCTTTCCGGAATCAATCCCATCCGGCGAGTGAATCGAGGTGAGTGCGGCGGAGGGCGCAGCGGCATAGAGCTTCAATCCCACGGCCTGTGCGCCTGCGCGGGTCATGGCTGCGCAGAGTTCGGCATTGTCGACCAGTGCTTCGCGTCCCTTGGCCAGATCGCCATTTCCCATGCCGCGGATGAACTCCAGCGCGGCTCCCAGCGCGGCAAACAGCGAGGTCGCAGGAGTATAGGCAGATTCTCCCTTGGACGCCGATTTGCGCTCTTTGCGCAGATCGAAATAGAAGCGCGGAGAAGTCGTCGTATCCATGCGTCGCCAGGCGCGCTCGCTCACGGAGCAATACGCAAGGCCGGGAGGAATCATCAGCGCCTTCTGCGATCCGCCGATAATCACATCCACGCCCCAGCCATCCACGTCGAGGTGGGTTGTGCCCAGGCCGGTGATCGCATCCACAACCAGCAGCGTGTCGTCGCCGGTGGCGCGGACGATCTTCGCAATGCCTTGCACGTCATGCCGTGTGCCGGTTGAACTCTCGGTCGCCTGCACGAACACCGCGCGCACGTCAGGCGTGAGCCGCGCACGAATGTCGTTCAGCGAGAACGTCTCGCCGTACGGCACAGACAGCACGTCGACGTTGCAGCCGAACGCCTTGGCCAGCCCCGACCAGCGCTCGCCAAACTTACCGGCAGTCAGAACCAGAACCTTGTCGCCGGGCGAGGTCAGGTTCGACACCGAGGCCTCCATCACGCCCGTGCCCGAGCAAGCCAAAACCAGCACGTCGTTGCGCGTGCCGATGAAGTCTTTCATGTCGACGAGCACGCGCTGAAACAGGGCGCGGAAGTCGGCAGTGCGGTGATGCGCCGTGAAGGAAGCCATGGCCGTTTGCGCCGCCGGCAGCAGCGGCGTCGGCCCGGGAGTGAAAAGACGGTTCTTGTGCAGCATGGCTAAACCACCCTTATGTTCGGGATGGTTTACAAGTCTAAAGGAACATCAACGCCCGTGCGGTGATTTCCGTCACAGCACGGCCATGGGTTCGGCAGCGTCTATAATCCCCTCATGAGCCTCGTCGAACAGATCCAGAAAGACATTACCGCCGCCATGAAGGCGAAGGACGAAGCGCGCCTGTCGACTTTGCGCATGGTCAAGAGTGCCCTGCAACTCCGCCAAGTCGAGAAGATGGCGCCCCTCGATGACAAGGAATCCCAGGCCGTCCTCGCCACGCTGATCAAGCAGCGCAAGGAATCGGTGGAGCAGTTCACCAAAGGCGGACGCCAGGAGATGGCCGACAAAGAAGCCGCCGAAATCGTGCTGATCGAGACCTATCTGCCCAAAGCCGCAGGCGAGGCCGACATCGTTGCTGGAGTGAAAGCTGTGATCGCCGAGATGGGATCGCCGAGGATGAAAGACATGGGGACGGTGATGAAGAACGCGATGGCACGCTTCTCCGGCGCGGGGATGCGCGTGGATGGGAAGATGGTAAGCGAGGTGGTGAAGAGGGAATTGGCGGGGAAGTAGTATGAAATCCCGAGGCACAGCTCTGGTTCTGGCGGCGTTCGCCTTAGCTGTAGTGGTCGGCCTCTGGTTCGTGGATACCCATAGGGTTCCGGCATTAAGGTTTCACCCCATTCCAAGAGGTGCCGCGACTCTCGCCAAAGCTGACGTCGAGAACTTGCTCACCACGAGGTATGAAATAGTCCGCCATGTCCGACAGGTGCCTCCTGCCCTAAAGCAGTCATTCGCGAACTTTACCGGGCTCCCGTTCGACATGAATGATCCCGGCGACCCCCTGAGCACCGATAACATCATTTCGGGTGTACCGTCGCGGCAGTTGATTTTCGCCGCTGTGGGTAAGAGTTCCGCCGTCCTTGTTTATGAACAGGGTAGTTTTGCCTCTTACCCAAATGTTGTTGTCTTCTCGTATGGCAGCGAGACAAAAGGATGGGCAGCAGCCCTTGACGGCCATGCGCCGCGAGATATTCCAGCTCTCCAAAGAACCTTGCGGGAATCAAGATTCAGGACTTGGGAACAAAAGGAGTAGCCTGCGCGAACTTACTTGCCCCTCTGCAACTCCCGATACGCCTCGCTCTTCGAGATTCCCTGCTCCTTCGCCACTTTCTTCAGCGCGGGCCTTTTCGTCGGTCTTCTCTTCGGCAACGACCCACCCGGTGCAGCTAATACGCTTCCTTCCGGTGCCGGAACGAGTACAAGATCACATCGCTTCCCAGAATGTCATACCTCAGCCGATATTCTTTCCACCGGATTCTCCATTGCCCTTCGCCCGCCTTGCATCCGGTGAGTTTCTTGATCTGGTGCCGCCCGCTGCGGTTGTATGGATCGCCTCGAAGAATAACGAGCAATTCCTCCACCGCGTCCACTCCCGAAGGACGGCCACGCGAAATGGTGCGGAAATCCCGTTCGTAGCCGGGCGTGGTTAAGACTCTGAAGGGATTCAGGTCAGCGGGCATGGCTGGGGATTCTGTTATGCGGCCCTGCTACGTGAATAATCGCGCCTCGAATACACCTAGCGCGCCGCTTGTTTCCTGGCCTTCTTGGCGGGACGCCGCAGTTCAGCGAGGAACTCACCCACATCGCGGGTTCTACCCGCAAGGTAGTCCTGATGGCCAGCTTTGATTTGTTGCTTCAACGATTCATCCTGCTGGTCCAGGTAATCTTCTAAATCATCGACATGCATGATGCCGACGACGGGGATACCGTCTTTTTCGAGTATGAAATACTCGCGATTGACATGGGCCCGTCGGACAACCTGCCCAAGGTTGATGCGGGCTTTGGTGAGAGGAATACGATGCACTACGGTCTTCATCAGTTCGGAACTCCCTGCTTACAAGTCAACATTGATTAACGTTAATCAATGTTGATTATAGCACGTCGTCACGCGTCACTTGCTCCTCTGCAACTCGCGGTACGCCTCACTCTTCGAAATCCCGCGCTCCTTCGCGACTTTCTTCAACGCGGCTTTCTCGTCGATTTTCTCTTCCATCATGATCTGCTTCACGCGCTGCGCGCTATTCAGCTCGCAGCTCGCGGCTCGCGGCTCGGATCCTTCCGCTTTCCCGATGATCAGCGTGATCTCGCCCTTCACCCCGTCGCGCGCCTTCAGCGTCTCCAACACCTCGCCCGCGCGGCCGCGCAGGAACTCTTCGTGGAGCTTGGTCACTTCGCGCGCGATCACCACATGTCGGACGTTTCCCAGAACCTCGACAACGTCGGCGAGCGCCTCCACGACCCGGTGCGGAGCTTCGTAGAAAACCTGGGTGCGCGGCGACGTCTTGATCGACTCCAGCACCGCCCGCCGCTCACCGCGCTTCGCCGGAAGAAATCCGCTGAACCGGAACGAATCAGTCGGCAGGCCGCTAGCCACCAGCGCCGCCAGAAACGCCGACGCTCCCGGAATCGGCACCACCGGCAGATGATGCCGGACGGCCAGCGAGATCAGCCGGAATCCTGGATCAGAAATCCCCGGCATTCCGGCGTCCGTCACCAGCGCGACGCTGGTTCCCTCCTGTATTTCCTTGACCAGCTCCGCCGCGCGCGTCATCTCGTTATGCTCGTGGTAGCTGATGGTGCGGGTGGTGACGCCGTAGTGGTTGAGCAGCTTCTGGGTCTGGCGCGTGTCTTCGCAGGCGATGACGTCAACTTCTTTCAACACGCGCACCGCGCGCAGCGTGATGTCTTCCAGGTTGCCGATGGGCGTGGCGACAAGATAAAGGGCTGGGCCCGTGGCGTGGGAGGAAATCTCGGCGACGGCGACAGTCTGAGCGGGCTCGTGGTTCGAAGCCCTCATGAGTGAAGTCTACCACCGCGCAGCCACGGTAAACGTGATCACAGCTTAGTAATTGGTTTAACGTCCTGCCGCTGAATTGACGCAAGCGAATCCCCGCCCCTAGAATCAAGGTGAAAGCGAGTTTTCCTCACAACCGTTTCAGGACTCATGCCCCTTTACGAATATCAGTGCGAGAAGTGCGGCCACCGCTTCGAGAAAATCCAGAAGTTTTCCGACAAGATGGTGAAGAAGTGTCCGGAGTGTGGCGGCAAAGTGGAACAGATGATTTCCGCTCCCGCCGTGCAGTTCAAGGGATCCGGCTGGTATGTCACGGACTACGGAAACAAATCCCACGCGCACGCTTCTTCTGATGGTGGAGGCAAAGACTCCAAGAAGGAAGACAAAGCTAAGCCGGAAGGATCCAAGGAAGGTTCTTCTGCGGAAAGCTCATCGAAAGAGAGTTCCGGCAAAGAAAGCTCGACGAAAGAATCGACGAGAGTAAGTTCGTCCCGGAAGCCAGACAAACCAGGCAAGCGCAAGTAGTTCTCGCTACTTCAGTTCCCGCTCAAAGTGGTCTTCCATCATGTGGAACAGGTGCGTGCGCGCATCGCTTCCGGCGATGCCGTGAGTTTTGTTGGGATAGATCATGAGCCGGAATGGTTTGCCTGCCTTGATCAGCTCGTCAATCATCTGAATGCTGTTCTGGAAATGGACATTGTCGTCGCTGGTGCCGTGGACCAGTAACAGCGCCCCATGCAGGTTGGCGGCCGCCTTCGGCATGTCGGACGCGGCATAGCCCGCCGCGTTGTCAGTGAGGAGGCCCAAGTAGCGCTCGGTATAGATGGAGTCGTAGTCGACCCAATTCGTCACCGGCGCGACGGCAACTCCCGCGCGGAACCGGTCGCAGTGGGTCATGGCATAGAGCGTCATCGAGGCGCCATTGGACCATCCCCAGATCGCCGTGCGGTCCTTATCCAGTTGCGGGTACTGGGCAAAAAGCTGATCGAGCGCGGTTAGCTGGTCTTTCAACTCGATGGCGCCGAACTCGTGGCGAATTGCGGTCTGGAACTTGCGGTCTCGGCCCGGGGTCCCGCGGTTGTCGACGGAAAAAATGGCGAAGCCTTTGCGCGCCAGGATTTCATCGAACGGATCGGGCGGAGACTTCAGGACTGTTTGTCCCCCTGGTCCGCCATAAATGTTGACGATCAGCGGAATCTTGGCGCCCGCCGGCGCATCCGGAGGCAGTAACAACCGTCCGTAGAGCTTCGTGCCATCCTCGGCTTTGAATTCCAGGTAGTTCGGAGTGCGCAAGCCGTACTTCGCAATATCGTCGCGCGCCTGCCACACTGGAGTGCACGCGCCACCCACCGCGCACAGCGACGTGCGGGGCGCCGTGAGGGGGCCCGCGAACCTGTACTCGTAGTGCTTGCCGTCGTCGGAGAATTTGCCGAACTGAAGACCCTCCTCTTGCGTGAGCGGTTGCATACCGGTTCCATCCATCTTGACCGAGAAAAGATGCCGCTGCCGCGGATCATCTTTGTTAGCCGAGAAAAACACCGTTCCCGCCGCTTCATCCACGCCGTCGATTCCCAGCACCGCGAAGTCGCCCTGCGTGAGTTGCCGCTCCAGCTTGGCGTCCGCCGCCATCGGGTTCTGCTTGTCGAAGCTGTAGTAGTAGAGATGCATGTTGCCGTCACGCCAGCTCGGCCACAGGAATCCGCCGCTGGACTTCAGGAAGCGAACCTCCGTATGCTCGAAGTCGATCCATGCACCGGGAGTGGCTTCGGTCAGAACGATGCGCGACTTGCCCGACTTCGCGTCGACGAAATACAAATCCATTTTGTCTTCTTTGCGGTTGAGAACTTCCGCCCAGATCACTCCCTCGCGGACCCAGCCAAAGCGAGGGATGTAAGCCTCTTCATCATTGGTCAGGGAAAGCCATCGGACCTTGCCTTTGTCGGCATCCACCACGCCAAGCTTCACCACCGGGTTCGGATCCCCCACCTTGGGATACTTTTCGTCGTCGACCGTGGGATGAGTGGGAAGCCAGTTGGTGATGGGATACACAGGAACTTTGGTTTCGTCCATGTGCAGGAAGACGATCTGCCGGCTGTCGGGCGACCAGAAATAATTGCTGCGCACCTCCAACTCCTCGGCGTACACCCAATCGATATCGCCATTGAACAGGTTGTCGGCTGTGTCCTTGGTGAGCTGCTTCTCGCCCTTACCGCTCACCGGACGAACGTAAAGATTGTGCTTGCGCGTGTAGGCAACGTGGCTGCCATCGGGAGAAAACTTGGGGTCGCCGCTGGGATCGGGCGCTGAGGTGAACTGGACGGCCGTAGCCGACGCCAAATCATAGAGCCAGAGCAGACCCTGAGAATCGAAAATCAGGTGCTTGGAATCCGGCGCCCACAGATAAGCGGCCACCTGATAGCGCGTCAGGCGTTCTCTTTCGCGCTCATCCTTTACTTTGTTGGCGTCGGGCGCGAGCGAAGCCAGCTTCGCAGCGCTGACCAGCACTTTCTTCTCGCCGGTGGCCGCATCCACATACCACAGTTCGCCGTGTTCTCCCTGGTCGTCGCGTTGCACAAACGTAAGCTTGGTTCCGTCGGGACTCCACTCCGTATATTCGGGACCGCGCCCGGTCAGACCGCCGGGAGCAAAAATCGCCTCGATCGTAAGCGGCTTCAGCGGCGTGGGTGATTGCGCCGAAAGCGGCGCCAGCAGGCCAAGAAAGAGGATCAGAGCAACGGCAAGAGTAGCCAGGAAAATCTGTTTTTTCACGATAAACTCCAAGATACAAGAAGTAGGAAAGCGCAAGACGCGAATGAAAGAGTTTACACCCGCCCCCGGCCTGCTATGCCGTGGCATGGCTCGCGTGCGGCCCAATTTCGCACGGAATTAGACGGATGCCGGCTCGCGCAGTAAGCGGGAACTCGCGTTTCCGCATGGTAGAATCAAACCTGAGCCGTCCCGGGATGCTTCCTGAAATAGACAATCTGTTGCGCCTGCAAGACGCGGACAAGGAAATCCGCCGTCTGCAGGATGAAATCGCCGAATTCCCCAAACGCGTTGCCGCCATCGAACACAAGCTCGCCGACACCAAAGCCCAGCTAGAGAAAGCTCAGGCCGCCGTTAAAGCCGACGAAGCGGCGCGCCGCAAGTACGAAACCGCAATCACCGACCTGCGCAGCAAGATTTCCAAGTACCGCGACCAGTCTCTCGACGTAAAAACCAACGAGCAATACAAGGCATTGCTGCACGAGATCCAGTTCACGGAAAAAGAGATTGCCGCAACCGAAGACAAGATTCTTGAGCTGATGGTGAATGCGGACGCGCGCGACAAGGAAGTGAAAGCCGCCCAAGCCGAATTGAAGGCGGAAGCTGCCGAGATCGAGAAAGAAAAAGCCGAAGCCCGCCAGCGCACTGCGGAAGACGAGAAGCAGTTGGCCGAGTGGCGCGGCAAGCGCGACCAGATGCGGGCCGGCGTGAATGAGGACCTTCTGCGCCACTACGAGCGTGTGTCCAAGTTTCGCGGCAGCGGCATCTCTGAAGTGCGCGACCACAAGTGCATGGCTTGCCAGGTCATGCTGCGGCCGCAAACCTACAACGATGTGCGCACCGGTCAGCAGACCGTGGTCTGCGATTCCTGCCAGCGCGTCCTGTACTTCAATCCCGCCAACGAAATGTTGGCCGTCGAGCCGGAGCTCAAACGCTCCCGCCGCCATCACCCGAAAATCGATGCTCCCCAGGCTTGGTACTACCGTCAGGAATTCGAGAACGCGGGCGAAGTTCTGCTGTGCCTGACCAATGCCGGAGGCCAAGCCAGCCGCCGGGTCTTCGACTTCAGCACCGGCCGCCTGATCGGTGACATCCTCATCCGCGAGGGAGATTTTCGTCACGCCTTTCCGGAGGACATCACCGGCGCCATCCGTTTGAACGGAAGCTGGGCGGAGCAGGAAATGGAAAACTGGGGCACCGAGATGCCCATGACCGCCCTCGATTCCCTGCACATCGATCTGGAAGCTGCCCGCTACGAGATGAGTACGCGCGCTTCGGCCAAGCCTGCAGCCGTTCCTACCGAGCAAGCCGCCAGCTAGGAAGATCTATGTGGGGACAGCCGCCCAATAAGCGCTAACTTAAGAACTACTTCTACTTAGGCACTGTTTCTTGCTTGCTTCGAAAGTACATTTGTGGCGTGGTTCCCAGCATCTTCCGGAACATTTCAATAAAGGCGCTCACGCTGTCATAGCCAACCGCAACAGCTGCGTCCGTTACAGACTTGCGCTGGGCAAGCATTTCAAGTGCAGCGAACAGCCGTGCCTGCTGCCGCCAACGGCCAAACGACATACCTACCTCAGCAGAAAATGCACGCATGAAAGCACGGCGGGACATTCCAGCAAAATGCGCCCAGTCGTCCAGACCGCGGTCGGCGGCGACGTCATCCAGCAGAGCATGGGCAACTCTGGCCAGCCTCTCGTCTCTGGGCAGGGGCAACCGCAAAGGCTGTCGCTCAGGCTGCGCAATCTCATCACGAAGAACTGTGATTAGGCGCTTCCGTGCTGGGTCGAGTGGTTGCCAGGGATTCCACGCGAGAACACGATCAACGATGGAAAACAGTAACCCGGATGAGCTAAACAGGCACGGCTTCTTGGGCAGGCCACGGCACATCTCCGCAGACAGGTAAACCATGGAGCCGGCAACGCCTCCCACCGAGCGTGCCTTGTGCACGCAATCAGGGGGAATCCAGGCACAACGCTGGGAGGGAAACATCCACCGTTCACTGCCCGCTTCCACAACCATCAGTCCCCGAGTCAATGCGAAAAACTGCCCGCGTGCGTGACTGTGCTCGGGCGCCCAATCCTCAGCCGCACGCCGCTTGAAAGCAAATGCGAGTACTGGTACGTCGCTTTCGGCGAGTCGGCGCAGTTCCTCCACATTCTTTGGAATCGAGAACATGAATCTTCGAGAATGACCCTTTCCCGATAAAAATCGCCACTTTCTCGTTAGCGGGCCAACGTGAATGTAGCTAGAGTACGGGGCAGATGAGCGAAAAGCAAGAAAGAGAAAACCAAGCACACGGTTCGAAGAATACGCTCATCGAGAAATAAATCCAGTCATCCTGAAAGGACTTGAGTATGAACGCTGCCGTGCTACACACTCTCAATCAACCTCCTCACTTTGAGCAGTTTCCCGAACCCGTTGCGCAAGAAAACGAGGTGATCGTTCACGTCCGCGCCGCCGCGCTCAAACCCATCGATGAGCAAATGGCCAGCGGCTCGCACTACGCAGCGCACAGCAAACTGCCCGCCGTGTGCGGCACGGATGGAGTTGGGCGCCTTGACGACGGTACGCGGGTGTTCTTCGGTGGCCCCCGGCCGCCTTACGGGAGCATGGCGGAACGCACCGTCGTGTCGCGGGCGCGCTGTTTTCCGATTCCCGACAACGTTAACGACGATATCGCCGCAGCCGTGGTAAACCCCGGCCTGTCTGCCTGGGGTGCGCTTGTCTGGCGTGCGCAACTGGCCCCGGGTGAGACTGTCCTAATCCTCGGTGCAACTGGAGTCACGGGCAAGCTCGCCATACAAACGGCCAAGCTCCTCGGCGCTGGGCGGGTGGTTGCGGCCGGACGGAACGAACAAATACTGAATACCCTTTGCGACCTGGGAGCCGACAGCACCATCCACCTCGGGAAGCCCGGCCAGGATCTCACCGAAGCGTTCGTTCGCGAAGCTGGTGACACCGGCTTCGACGTCATTATCGACTACCTCTGGGGTCCTCCCACCGAAGCCCTTCTAGCTGCTATCGCACGAAGCGATTTGAAGGCTGCGTCCTCCAGAGTCCGTCTGGTTGAGGTTGGCGAGAGTGCGGGGCCTACGGTTTCGCTTGCCGCTGCCGTGCTGCGAAGCTCGCGGTTGGAGATTCTTGGAGCCGGATCTGGCAGCGCCGCAGCGTCACCCGAGATGTGGATCGAAGCCGTTCGGCAGCTGATGTCCAACGTTGGTTGCGGTGCACTGCGCATCGACACTGAACGCGTGCCGCTAGGTAAAGTGGAGAATGCCTGGCATCAGGAACAGCACGGGCGGAGAGCGGTCATCATCCCGTAGTGGCGCGGACGCAAGGGGCAAATCGGTGTCTGGCAACTCGGATTTCGCTGGTGCCGCGGTGGGTCCGGCGATTCCGAGCGTATTGTCGGCTACTCGGAAGTTGCCGCCCAGGGACCGGGCCGCGAAGGCCAACTCTATCCCGTCTTGCTTAAACTAGCGCTTATGGACAGCCGCCCCCGGCTGTCCGTCGAGCGCAGCTCGACCGGGAGCGCAACCAAATTCCCCGAATCCAATGTGTGGTTTAAGATTTCTCTTCTCACTTGGGAGACCACAAATGCGCGCCCCAGTCGATTCCTACCGCGTTACCGCCAAATACTACGACGGCGCCTACGCCGCCAAACAGGATCTCGTAGACCTCCCCTTCTACCTCGAATTAGCAGAGCAGCACCGCGGCCCAGTCCTGGAGGTTGCTTGCGGCACCGGACGCGTTCTGCTGCCCATTGCTCGCAAGGGAATTGAAATTCACGGCGTGGACAATTCCCGGCCCATGCTCAGAATCCTGGAAGACAGCCTGGCTCGTGAGCCGCAGGAAGTTCGCCAGAGGGTCACACTTCATGAAGGCGACATGCGCGACTTTCGCCTAGGAAAACAATATCCGCTGGTGATCATTCCCTTCCGTCCCATGCAACACATGCACGCGGTTGAAGACCAGGTCAGCGCTCTCACCACCGCCGCGTCGCACTTGAGCGAAGAAGGGATTCTCGGCTTTGATGTCTTTTATCCGAAGTTTGACGTGATCACATCGAAGATGGGTGAAGAAGTGTTGGAATTCGAGTGGAGCGCCGGTCCCGATCCCACGGAAGTACTGCGCCGCTATTTCAGAAAAGAATCCGTCGACAAAATCCACCAGATTTTCTACTTCACCTTCATCTATCGCACATTTCGCGCCGGCGAGCTAGTCCTAGAGGAAACCGAGGACTTCAAACTGAGCTACTTTACTTACCCGCACCTGCAGGCATTGTTTCTGCTGGCAGGTTTGGAGCCTGTCGCGGAATATGGTTCTTTCGCCAAGACTCCGCTCGACAACCGAGCCGAGCAAATGATCTTTCTGCTGCGAAAGGCCAGAACCAGCCGCTCTTAGAAACGCCGGCCCGCAACATCGGAGTCGCCGTCAGGATTTCAGTTAACATCGAACCATGGTTCGAAAGCCTGCGGCTTCTGATTCCGGTTTCACGGTCAAGGTTTCTCCCCGCGGCGCATCCCGCCTGAAAGACGGTCACGTCTGGGTGTATCGCTCCGATATAGTTTCGGCCGACGGAGTCCCGCCCGGGTCGCTAGTCACAGTCACCGATCATCGTGGCCAGATCCTTGGCAGCGCTCTCTATTCCAGCTCGTCGCAAATCGCCATCCGCCTGATCTCGCGCGAGCCGGTCACCGACTTTCCCGCGCTGCTTCGCCAGCGCGTCGCCGATGCCATCGCCTACCGTGAGCCTATCGTCCACGACACCGATGCCTACCGCATGATCTTCAGCGAGGGCGATTTCCTGCCCGGCCTGATCATCGACCGCTACAACGACATTCTCTCGCTGCAGGTTCTCACCCAGGCCATGGACGCGCAGAGCGTCCGCGAGACGCTGCTTTCAGAGCTGACCGAGCAGTTACACCCAGCTTCCATCGTCGAGCGCGTCGACCCGCGTGTCCGCCAACTGGAAGAACTGCCGCCGCGCACTTCCGGCCTGCTGCAAGGGGAAAAGGCCTCGACCATCTTCACCATGAACGGTATCCAGTTTCATTTCGAAGCGCTCGAGGGCCAGAAGACGGGAGCCTTCCTCGACCAGCGCGAGAACTACGCTGCCGCCGCCCAATACGCTCGCGGCGAAGCCCTCGACGTCTTATGCTACCAGGGCGGCTTTGCCCTTCATCTGGCCCCGCGCTGCTCACATGTTACGGGAATTGACAGTTCCCGGCCCGCGCTCGAAATCGCCGACCAGAATGCCGCGCTCAATCGTCGCGACCAGAGCCGTCCTGAGATCGAGTGGATCGAAGCCAACGCCTTCGACCTGCTCAAGGACTACTCCTCTTCCGGCCAGCGCTACGACACCATCGTCCTCGACCCGCCGGCCTTTGCCAAGACCAAGCGCGACCTCGACGCCGCCCTCCGCGGCTACAAAGAACTCAACCTCCGAGCCCTCAAGATGCTCCGCCCCGGCGGGGTCTTGGTCACCTGCTCCTGCTCCTACCACGTCAGCCCCTCGGATTTTCTCGAAATGCTCGAGGCCGCCGCGCGGGATGCCCACCGGACCTTGCGTCTGGCCGAGCTTCGGGGACAGGCCAAGGACCACCCAATCCTCCTAAACGTCCCAGAAACGTCCTATCTAAAGTGCGTCATAGCAACCGTAAGTCAATGAAAATAGGAAATAAATATATATTGACAATAATACACTCATATTTTATGCTTCTTTCATACTAACTACGACATCGAATGTAGTGACTGAAGCCCGTTCCTGTGCATAGATGGGCTTCTCACCAAATTCAAGCCCAAGATTTCTGAAGGAGGATTTCGCCATGACCGTACTTACCCGTTGGGAGCCTTTCCGTGAGTTTTCCACCCTGCAGGACCGCATGAACCGCCTGTTTCGCGAGTCTTTCACCGAGGGGGGCCACGATGAGTCCCTGACCGCTTCGAGCTTTGCGCCCGCCGTCGACGTCTACGAAGACGAGCACAAGGTCACCCTGAAGATCGAAGTCCCGGGCATCGATGAGAAAGACATCGACGTCCGCATAGAGAACAACACCCTCACCGTGCACGGCGAACGCAAGATCGAAAAAGAAGAGAAGGAAGAGAACTACCGCCGTGTGGAGCGCCAGTATGGCAGCTTCACCCGCACTTTCAACCTGCCCACCACCGTGGACGCCGAGAAGGTTTCGGCCAACTACGACAAGGGCGTGTTGAAGATCGCTCTGCCCAAGAAGGCCGAAGCCAAGCCCAAGCAGATCAAGGTCAACGTGGTCGCAGAGAAGACCCTGGAAGGCAAGGCCCCAAGCAAGGCCGCGTAAGGGTTGGTGTTGTGTGGGACCGGGTCTCCGACCCGGTCGTCGAGCAAAGCTCGACGGTCTACAATCTACGGGAGGCCGCAGAACGAGCTGCCTCCCGTTTTGTTGTAGCGCCGGCGTCTCGCCGGCTGTCGTGGCGGCGCCCTCGCCGCCACACTTAGAACTGGAAACCGGAAACTAGAAACTGGAGTTCATCATGGCCATCCGTTGGGAAAAATTCACCGTCAAAGCGCAGGAAGCCGTCCAGCGAGCGAACACCCTCGCCTCCGAGCACGGCAATCCCGAGCTTCTGCCCATCCACCTGCTCGCCGCGCTGCTCGAAGATAAAGAGGGCATCGTTCCTCCTGTACTGGAAAAAATCGGCATCGGCCCGCAGGCTGTTCTGAACGATCTCTATCGCGACATTGAAAAACTTCCTAAAGTTTCCGGAGAAGCGGCGCAGGCCACGCTCTCGAACGCCGCCAACAGGCTGCTCGAGCAAGCCTTCAAAGAAGCTTCCAACTTCAAGGATGAGTACGTCTCCACCGAGCACTTGCTGCTGGCCATCACCCACCTCAAGCAGGATGCGGCTCAGCGAATTCTCGCCCATCACAGCGCCACTTACGACGCGATTCTCAAAGCCCTGACGGCTGTCCGCGGCTCGCAGAAAGTTACTGACCAGAATCCCGAAGCCAAGTACCAAGCTCTGGAGCGCTATGCCCGTGATCTCACCGAGCAGGCGCGCCGCGGCAAGCTCGACCCCGTCATTGGCCGCGACGAAGAAATCCGCCGCGTGGTTCAAGTTCTCTCGCGCCGCACGAAAAATAATCCCGTGCTCATCGGCGAGCCCGGCGTGGGCAAGACCGCCATCGTCGAAGGCCTGGCGCAGCGCATCATCTCGGGCGACGTGCCCGAGGTTTTGAAGAACAAACGTGTGGTCGCGCTCGACCTTGGGGCGATGCTGGCCGGGGCAAAATATCGCGGCGAATTCGAAGACCGACTCAAGGCCGTTCTGAAAGAAATTGAAGACTCGCAGGGCCAGGTCGTCCTTTTCATCGACGAGCTGCACACTCTGGTCGGCGCCGGGGCCGCCGAGGGTGCCATTGACGCCTCCAACATGCTGAAGCCCGCGCTGGCTCGCGGAGAGCTGCGCGCCATCGGCGCCACCACGCTCAACGAATACCGCAAGTACATCGAAAAAGACGCCGCCCTCGAGCGCCGCTTCCAGATTGTTTTCGTGGGCGAGCCGAATGTCGAAGACACCATCGCGATCCTGCGCGGCCTGAAGGAGAAGTACGAAGTTCACCACGGCGTCCGCATCAAAGATTCGGCGATCGTCGCCGCCGCGACCCTTTCGCACCGCTACATCTCGGACCGCTTTCTACCCGACAAGGCCATCGATCTGGTCGATGAAGCCGCCGCCTCGATTCGCATCCAGATTGACTCGCTTCCCACCGATATCGACCAACTCGAGCGCCGGGCCACGCAACTTGAAATCGAAAAGCAGGCACTGAAGAAAGAAGACGACCTCAACTCCCGGGAGCGGTTGGCCGTGATCGAAAAAGAGCTTGCCGGCATCCGTGAGAAATCCAACGCCCTTAAGGCCAATTGGAAAAAGGAAAAAGATCTGATCGCCCGTTCCCGCGAGCTGAAAGAGAAAATCGAGAAGTTGAAGATCGAGGGCGAGGCGGAAGAACGCAAAGGGAATTTGCAGCGCGTCGCCGAAATCCGCTACGGACTGTTGCGGCAAGCCGAACAAGAGTTAAACCAGCTGACCGCCAAAATCGACGGCAAAGGCACCGGCGCTCCTCGCATGCTCAAAGAGGAAGTGGACGAAGAAGATATCGCCCGCATCGTCTCCAAGTGGACGGGCATTCCGGTTTCGAAGATGCTCGAAGGCGAAGTGAAGAAGCTGGTTACCATGGAAGAGCGCCTGCGACTGCGCGTGATTGGCCAGGACGCGGCACTGGAGCGCGTGGCCAACGCGATTCGCCGCTCCCGCGCCGGGCTCAGCGACCCCAAGCGCCCCATCGGCTCGTTCATTTTTCTCGGCCCGACTGGCGTCGGAAAAACCGAACTCGCCCGTGCCCTCGCCGAGTTTCTCTTCGATGACGAGCGCGCCCTGCTGCGCATCGACATGTCGGAATACATGGAGAAGCATTCCGTCGCCCGCTTGATCGGCGCGCCTCCTGGCTACGTCGGCTATGAAGAAGGAGGCCAGCTCACCGAGCAGGTTCGCCGCCGTCCATATGCGGTCGTTCTTTTCGACGAAATCGAGAAGGCTCATCCCGACGTCTTCAACGTTCTGCTGCAGATGATGGACGACGGCCGTCTCACCGATGGCAAGGGCCGCGTTGTGGATTTCAAGAACACGATCCTGATCATGACCTCGAACATCGGCTCCAGTTACCTGCAGGCCGACCATGTACAATCGCCGGAAGAATTTGAGAAGGCCAGCGAACAGGTCCTGAACGCGCTGCACGGCCACTTCCGGCCGGAGTTCCTGAACCGCGTCGACGACATCATCGTCTTCAGCCCGCTCGGCAAAGAGCAGTTGGTCAAGATCATCGAGCTGCGCCTGGAAGATGTGCGCCGCCTGCTGGCCGACCGCAAGATCTCGATCGAGCTCACCGACGCCGCGAAAGATATGCTCTTCACCCAGGGCTACGACCCGAACTTCGGGGCGCGTCCGCTGAAGCGCTCCATCCAGAAGCTGGTGCAGGATCCGCTGGCGCTGAAGATTCTGGATGGAGAGATCCTGCACGGCGACCATGTGATCGTCGATGCTGACAAAAAAGCTGGCAAGATGAAATTTGAAGTCAGCAAGCGCGTGGGAGAGAAAGAGCCGGCGAAAGCCAAACGCTAAATCAGCCACGGATCACACGGATTCTCACGGATAACCCAAAGAGAGTTAAAGAATAATCCGTGAAGATCCGTGTAAATCCGTGGCCATGATTTTTCCGGCTGTGGCACCCGGCAAGATGAAATTCGAGGTCAGCAAGCGCGTCGGAGAGAAAGAACCGGCGAAAGCCAAACGCTAAATCAGCCACGGATCACACGGATTCTCACGGATAACCCAAAGAGAGTTAAAGAATAATCCGTGAAGATCCGTGTAAATCCGTGGCCATGATTTTTCCGGCTGTGGCACACTAGCTCCATGCCCAGCCTCACTCTCGGCGACTTCGAACTCAGCATTTTCTCCGACGGAATCTACCCGCTCGATGGCGGCGCATTTTTCGGCGTCGTTCCCAAGGTCATGTGGTCGCGCAAAGTTGCCGCCGATGAGAAGAATTACGTCCAGGCCGGACTGAACTCGCTGCTCATCCAAACCGCAAACCACACCGTGCTGGTCGAGACCGGCATGGGCAACAAATTGTCGGAGCGCATGATCAAGTTCTATGGGCAGCCCGCGAAGTTGCTGGCGAATCTCGCCGCCGGCGGCATCTATCCCGAAGATGTTGACATCGTGATCAACACCCACCTTCATTTCGACCACTGCGGCTGGAATACGGTACGCGATGAAAACGGCAAGGCCGTCGCAACTTTTCCGCGCGCGAAATACTACGCGCCGGAAGGCGAGTGGCAATACGCCCGCAAGCCTAGCGAGCGCGATGCTATCAGCTACATCCCCGACAACTACGACACGCTCGTCCAGAGCGGCCAGATGACGCTGCTCAAAGGCGGCGAGGAGATCGTCCCCGGCATCTCGGTGAAAACTTTTCCCGGCCACACCGCGCACATGCAAGCCGTGATCGTCGAGAGCGGAGGCCGCACCGCCTGCTACATTTCCGACCTGATCCCCACCACCGCGCACATCGACATCACCTGGGGCATGGGGTTCGACCTCTATCCGCTGCAGACCATCGAGAGCAAGAAGCAGTACTACGCGAAGGCGATTCCGAAGAGGTGGCTGACGGTCTTCACGCATGACCCGAGAGCGCCTTGGGCGTATGTGGAGAAGGATGAGGCGGGGAAGATGGTAGCGCGGGGAGTTTAAACAGTTTCGCGGCCGAGAGCCTGCCCTGAGCCTGCCGAAGGGGCAGCTCGCGCCACACCTTCTCAGGGATTGTATACTTCCACCGAGGTTTCCCCATGCAAAGCCGCATCACCGGCACCACCATGCCTGTACTCGAGTTCGCCCTCGAGCCCAATGAATCCATCATCTCCGAGGCCGGAGAGCTTTCCTGGATGGGCAGCTCCATTCAGATGACCACGCACACCCAGTTCGCCGGCGGCGGTGGACTTTTTGGCGTGCTCAAGCGCGTGGCCGGCGGCGGATCGATCTTCATGACCGAGTATCGCGCCATCGGCGCTGCCGGCGAGCTGGCGTTCGCCACCAAGCTCCCCGGGCACATCGTTCCCGTGGAGGTATCGGCGGGGCATGAGTATCTGATCCATCGTCACGGATTCTTGTGCGGAACTCCGCAGATTCAGATCGGCCTGGGCTTCCAGCAATCGCTCGGTGCGGGAATTTTCGGTGGCAGCGGTTTTGTGCTGCAGCGGGTGAACGGACAGGGCACCTTCTGGCTGGAACTCTCCGGCGAGCTGGTGATGCGCGATCTGCAGCCGGGCGAAACCCTGCGCGTGCATCCCGGACACGTCGGCGCCTTCCAGTCCAGCGTGTCGTTTCAAATCACGACCGTCCCTGGGATCAAGAACTTAATTTTTGGCGGAGACGGAATCTTCCTTGCAGCACTCACCGGCCCCGGAAGAATCTGGCTGCAAACGCTGCCGATTTCCAAGCTGGCGCATGCGCTCTACGAATACATGCCGCACGAGACGAGGACCGAAACCGTGCAGGGTGGCGTGGTGGGAGGAATTGTGGGATCGATTCTCGATCAGATGAAGTAGGGCGAGTACCCAGTACCCAGTACCGAGTAAAATCAAGCACCGAGTGAAATCAATTTTCCTGCGCCAGATATTAGGTACTGGGTACCAGGTACTGGGTACTCAATCGTGCTTCGAAGAATTCTTCCACTCGGCTCAGAATCTCTACCGCACTCTTCGACTCGTAGATCGCCTTGCGCAGCGCTGCTCCGCCCGGGACGCCGTGCGTAAACCAGGAGGCGAACTGCTTCATCTTGCCAACGGCGTCGGGGAGTTCCTCTTCGATCAGCATCTGGAAGTAGGTGCGAATCATCTGGTAGCGGTCGGCTTCGGTGGGTTCGTCGTAAATGGAGCCCCAGACGCCCCCGTCCGGTTCGGCGCTGCTCCCTGGGCGGACGAGAGCCTGCCCTGAGCTTGTCGAAGGGGCGTCCGCCCCTCCACGAGCCGCATTCATCGCCGCGCAATACTGCTGAATCTGCCGGAAGATCCACGGATTCGACGGTGCCGAGCGGCCAATCATGACCGCGTCGCAGCCGGTTTGCGTAACCATGGCGCAGGCATCCTCGGGCGTGCGGATGTCGCCGTTGCCGATCACGGGAATCTTGACGACATCTTTGACCGCGGCAATCCACTCCCAGCGCGCGTTGCCGCTGTAACCCATCTCGCGCGTGCGTGCGTGCAGCGCAACCGCAGCCAGCCCAGACGATTCCGCCATGCGGGCCAGTTCTACGCAGACAATCTCATCATCATTCCAGCCGGCGCGAAACTTCACCGTGAACGGAATCTTCACCGCCGCGCGCACGGCTTCGAAGATGCGGCCAATTGCCGGCAGATCGCGCAGCAGGCCGGAGCCTCCGTTGCACTTCACGACTTTCTTTGCCGGACAACCCAGGTTCAAATCGACCAGGTCGAAGCCGAGGCCCTCGACCATGCGCGCCGCCTCGGCCATCACCTGCGGATCGCTGCCGAAAAGCTGCGCCGAAATCGGGTGCTCGTCCTCATAGAAATGAAGATAGCGCTTGGCTTTCTGGTCCTTCTTGCGCAGGACGCCGTCGGCCGAAGTGAACTCGGTCATAATGAGGCCGCAGCCACCCAGGTTGCGGATGAAACGGCGGAAGACCGTATCGGTGACGCCGGCCATGGGAGCGAGGACTGTGGCCGGGGCGATTTGTATGCCGCCAATGGAAAGGCTGGAGGGGACTGGCTGCAGTGGCGCTGCATCGCGGGCAGAGCCTGCCCTGAGCTTGTCGAAGGGAGTACCCGCGCCACACGATCCTACCGAGTTGTCCCAGGACTTGCGCACGGGTCTATTCTACTTGGCCTTTCAAGCCAAAGCCCCCGCCAAAGCGAGGGCTCGATTTCAGGCGATCCGGGTTAATCCACGCAAATCCGTGACCGAGAAGGCCTTAGTTCTTCGATGGCTCGGCCTTCACGGGCGTGTTCTTGGCGTACTTGCGGCGGAAGCGCTCGACGCGTCCTGCCGTATCCATCAGCTTCGTCTTGCCGGTGAAGAAGGGATGGCAGGCTGAGCAAATTTCCACGGAGATATCGCCTTTATGGGTCGACCGGGTCACAAAGGCGTTGCCGCACGCACAGTGCACGCGGACTTCGTTATAAGCGGGATGAATGGCTGCTTTCATATGGGTTCAAACCTCGATACGAGTCTTTAGATTCTACCGGAATAGCCGGGGATTCAGCAAACCGGCTATCAGCTCTCAGCTATCAGCCAAGCGGCACTGAATTCGTGGGCTGCAAGACTGGTAGCTGATGGCTGAAAGCTGACAGCTCTTCAGAAGCGAAACTGATACGACACCTTCACGAAGAACTGCCGGCTGTCGTTGATATAGCCCTTCGCTGTGTAGAGCCCGGCCAGGCCCGCCGGATCCGGCATCAGGCCGTGGTTCAGGTTCTGCAGGTCGCTGTTATAACCGACATAAATCGCAGTTCCGGGATGCACCAGGTAGGTGACCAGGAAATCGGCGTTGAACTCCTTCTGCGTGGGCAGGTAGGTATATGGGTAGAAGGGTATAGGCGGGCCAGGAGGGTTCGGCAGGTAAAACTGCTGGCCCGGCGTGTTGGCCAGTACGGAGTTGTACTGCAGAATCACGCGCAACGACAGTTGCGGAGTGAACTGCCAGTTCCACTTGCTGCGCACGATGTGGTTATTGAAAATACCTTTCCCGGTAGGAATGCCTGGCGTCTGCGACTGAGCAATCTCTGAGAGCGCGAAAAGATATTCGCTTTCCGTCGCGCGCAGGCGCTCAAACAGATACGTATTTTCAATTTTCAACGGCTTCATGGGACGGAGGGTCAGCGTACCCGTGCCTGTGTCCAGCCGTGACAGGAGCGACTGAGGCACTGCATTCGCCGCCGGCACAAAGTTCACGCCGTCTCCCCAGTAGTAGCTCGCCCCCACCGTAACCTTGGAGAAGTAGCCGGTTTGGAACGAAGCTCCACTGCGATGTTCGTGGTAATCCTGGTTCTGAGTGAGGCCCGGTAGACCTAGGAAAGCAAAATCCAGCGGCCGCAGCCGCTCCCGCAACTCTTCATAAGGGAAAAGATAAATGACTGTTTGACCGCGCCCCTGGATGGCCAGGTAAGGCTGATAGTCGGTGTCCAGCCGGTTGCCTTCATGGTCGAACACGTAGCGCTGGTTCAACGATGGTCCCCAATCGACGACCCAGCCCTTCTTCGGACGGAAACGATAGTCGATAATCTGATAGAGTCCGCGGATATCGACGCGGTTCACGAAGCCGGGCACGGTCACGAAGCCCGGACTGATGTCATCGTAAATTCCTTCGTACGAAAAATGCAGGCCATCGCGTTTCAAATCCAGTTTGTCGGCGGGACCGGCATAGTAGTTCCCATTGCCAACATTACCCGCGCTGAAGGGAAACAAATTAGTTTCGCAGTTGTTGCTGGAGTAGCTTGGGAAGAAAAAATTTCCCGCCAGGTTGCTCGAACTCACAACGGCCTGCCCATCCAGGGTCCAGTTGGCGTTGAACTTCAGCCGCGTGTCGACTCCGCCCACGCGATTGAACTCTCCTGTAGTGGGACACTCCCAATCGGTGTAGAGGGCCCCTACGCTGGATTGCTTGAAGATGTCGCGGCTTGCCCGCGCGATGGTGAAGTACGATCGCGTGCCGAAAAGAGGGATATAGGGCGGGACGGCCTGACCGGGCGCGCGGTCATCGGTGGCCATCAGACCAACGGAATATGGCCCTTCTTTCCCGGTGAGGCGAATGCCTGCGGAAAGGTCTTCAATGTTGCGGGTGAAAAACAGATCCAGCGGCGTGCGGAAGTAGTCTTCGTTCTCCAGAAAAAAGGGGCGCTTCTCCGGGAAATATACTTCGAAGCGCTGGTTCACCGTGATCTGCGGATCCTCCGACTCTACCTGGCTGAAGTCGGGATTCGCGGTCATATCCACCACGAAGTGATCGTGGATGACGAACTTGGCGTCCATGCCAGGCTGCCCCTGGACGTCGGCGTGCTGAAAATAAGGGTTGGCGGGGTCGCTCGTTTCCAGCCCCCGGAAGCTGCGCATCACGCCGTAAGGAATCAGTTCAATGCTGCGCCCCGGCGAGATTCCCTCCAAGCCGTAGAGCGTGGCTGCCTGCCCCAGCCTGCCCTCCACTTTGTAAGAAACCTGCGGCCAGAACGCGTCTTCGTTCTTGCGCACGATTCCGCGATACAAAATGATTCCCCACTCCTGCTGTTTCGTCGCTGGAAAGCGCAGGCTCTTGAAGGGAATCGCCATCCACACCACAAAGCCGCGGCTTGTCACCTTGCCCCGCGAATCCCACACCGTGTCGAACGAGGTGTCGAAATTGCCGTTGATCTCTTCCCGTGTGGCCTCGGTCCAGATCGCGTCCCATTGCACCCCCAGCGGCGTGGTCTGGAAGGCATAGGCCCGCCGGCGGTCATGAAAAGTATCGAGCATGATCTCCACTTCGTCATCGTCGTAAATGTCTTCGCGACTCGACATGCGCGCCCGCACCTTCCTGGGATCGTCGTAGCACACGAACACGATGTACAGGTTCTTCTGGTCATAGCCGAGGTAGGCTGCGGTCTCCTCTGAGATCTTTTCGCCATCATGCGGGTTGCGCTGCACAAAGCCCGTCACCTTCGCCATCTGCAGCGCGATCTCGCCCTCAGGTTTCATTTCCGGGAAGTCTTCGAGAGCGGGAGCCCGGCTCAAACGTGGAATGGTGAGGGCAGGTGGGGCCAATGACGGGGTCGGCGCCGGCCGCACCTCCGGATTCTTGATGGCGGGCTCCGGCAACTGGGCCGACGGTGGCGGATTCTGCTGCGACGGTTCAGGTTTCTGTCCCGGCGGCGCGGTATTCGTTTCTGGCGGCGGGGGAGGATTCTGCGGCGTGGCCTGCTGCTGCGAAGCCTGCTCCTGAGTTGGAGGCGAATTCTGCAATTGTGCGGATTGCGGAGAAGGTGAGCTAAACGCACACTGCACGAATGCGGGCAGCGCCAGCGCAGCCGCCAGCAGAACCCTCAAAAATCCTATCGATGGAAGCCTCTCAGCTTGGCCCGGAAGCAAAAGCGCCCTCATGTCTCCCCGCCTGTGCTCGCAAGGGAACCCAGCAAGATACACCATGGGCGCGTCTCACAAAACAGGAAAGGAGTGTTCTAAGGTTTCCCGAACAGGATTGGGCTAAGGGGAATGCCGGAGGTTTCAGAACAACGAACTCTGTCGACGACTGGGCGTGATCCCGAAATGTTCGTAGGCGAGTTGCGTGGCCACACGTCCGCGGGGAGTGCGGTTCAAGAATCCAATCTGCATCAGAAACGGCTCGTAAATCTCTTCAATCGCATCCGGCTCTTCGGCCAGCACCGCAGCCAGCGTATTCACCCCCACCGGCCCGCCCTGGTATTTTTCGATGATCGTCAGCAGCAGCCGCCTGTCGACTTCATCGAACCCGTATTTATCCACTTCCAGCATCTGCAGCGCGGCCTGCGCCGTGGGCAAATCGATCTTGCCTGCCCCGCGCACCTGCGCATAGTCGCGCACGCGCCGCAGTAGACGGTTGGCAATGCGCGGCGTCCCCCGCGACCGGCTGGCTATTTCGATCGCGCCCGCGCCGTCGACCTCAACTCCCAAAATCTCCGCCGAGCGCTCCACGATCACGCGCAAATCCTCCGGAGTATAAAACTCCAGCCGCAGCACGATTCCAAACCGCGACCGGAGCGGCGCCGAAATCAATCCCGCCCGCGTCGTCGCGCCGACGAACGTGAACGGCTTCACCTCCAGCGTGTGCGTGCGCGCCGAAGGCCCCTGCCCGATGATGATGTCCAGCTTGTAATCTTCCAGCGCCGAATACAGCAGCTCTTCGAGCACCGGCTGCAGGCGGTGGATCTCGTCGATGAACAGGACTTGCTTGTCCTGCATGTTGGTGATGATCGCCGTCAGATCGCCCTTGATCTGCAGCAGCGGCGCGGCAGTCGGCTGGAAGTGCACGCCCAGTTCATTGGCGATGATGTTGGCGAGGGTCGTTTTCCCCAGCCCGGGAGGCCCGTACAGCAGCACGTGGTCCATGGCCTCGCCGCGCGACCGTGCCGCCTCAATCGCCACCGCCAGATTCTCTTTGACCTTAGCCTGCCCGATGAACTCGCCCAGCCGCTGCGGCCGCAGCTTCAGCTCAAACGAGGAATCGTCCTCGAGCGGAGCCGCTGACACCAGCCGTTCGGGGCTGTAATTCAGGTTGGGATTGTTCTTGGCGGTAGCCACTGGCCGGATATTACCACGACCCATGTAGAGACAGCCGCCTTGAGCCTGCCCTGAAGCGGAGCCGAAGGGGCTCTCCGGCCTGGGCGAAGCCCGGCCGCGCGGAGTGCATTCTTGCCTGGCCGGCAAGGCCCTTTGACAATGTGACACGTTATGTGGCACATTGTATATATGCCATCGGTTAACATGAGACAGCTTCGCGAGACGCGCCGTTTGAAAGCCTGGCTGCGCGCGGGAACGACGGTCGAACTGCGAGAACGCGATAAGGTAGTCGCCCGCATCGTTCCTGAAAAGGTCGAAGAAAAACCCGCGAAGTGGCCGGATTTCGAGGCCCGTGCGAAGGAAATATTCGGCGACAGCATTCTCCCAAACATCATCCTTGAGGACCGGGGACGTTATTAGCGTTTACGTTGATTCCAGCTTCGTAGTCTCTTCGAGAAGGCCGGAGACGCTGAAGTACCGTTGACAATGTGGCACAACATGTGTCACATTGTATTTATGGCCTCCGTCAACATCCGACAACTTCGCGATACCAAGCGTCTTAAGGCCTTGCTGCGGGCGGGAACGACGGTCGAACTGCGCGAGCGCGACCGCGTGATTGCCCGCATCGTTCCGGAGAAACACGAGGAGAAGCCAGTCAAATGGCCCGACTTCGCCGCCCGCCGCAAGAAAATATTCGGAGACCGGGTCCTGACAATAGTCGATGACCTAATAAAAGACCGAGGGCGCTTTTGACGGTATACGCTGACACTAGCTTCATCGTATCGCTCTACGTAGAGGATGAGCATTCCGAATCGGCGCAAGAGCGAATGAAAGAGAATGCCCGCGTTTGGTTTACGCCCCTTCTTGCCGCCGAGTGCTCTCATGCCATCGCCAAACAAGTTTTCTACCGCAAGATTTCTCTGGCTGATGCCGACCTTATCTTCGACTCACTAAAGCGCGATCGAGAAGAAGGCTTGTGGCTTGAAACGGCAATGCCTGAAAACGCCTTCGAAGTCTGCGCCGACTTGGGCCGCCGCTACGCGCCGAAGCTCGGCATGCGAACCCTCGATACTCTGCACGTGGCCTGCGCGCTGGAATTCAAGGCTGAACGGTTCTGGACGTTCGACGAGCGCCAGGCGAAGCTGGCGAAGGCGCAGGGGATGAAGACGTAATGATCTCCAGGCGGCTGCCCATGGTGCTATCAGGAATTCACGTTGCTCTCTTTGTCATCACGATGCTTTCCGGAGGGCGATATGGAAATCCTTTCTTCTGTGTCGATATTCCGATCTCCCTCCCGCTGGTTGCTCGCGATGACACTTCTACGATTGCTGTCGTCGGGATTCTTGGGACCGCCTGGTGGTATTTCATCGGTCAGATCGGATGGTCGGCCAAACAGGGTAAGGTCAGCCGCGCTGGATCCGGCCTAGGCGCGTTTCTCATCCTTCTGCTTTGCTCGATTGATTCTTTCGCGATGGTATCTGAGTCTTTTTTTATTTTGCGCGCACGGGAGTTTTCGATTGCGGATGTAGCCGTCTATCTTCTAGCTGCACTGCTGTTGTGTGGCGGCATGGTCAGCGGCGTCCTCGCTGCGAAAGCTGCCTTGCGGCGTACAAGGGCCTGATTTCTCATTCTTCCTCTTCCTTCACCTCGCCCCGCTCCGCCTTCGCCTTCTCAATGATCTTCTCCTGCAATTGTCCCGGCACGGTGTCATAGTGATGCATTTCCATGTTGAAAGAACCGCGGCCTTGCGTCATTGAGGTCAGGTCGACGCCATAAGTCAGCATCTCGGCCATGGGCACTTCGGCCTTCACTACCGTGTTGCCGCCTTTGTTGTCCATGCCTTGGATGCGTCCCCGGCGGCTGTTCAAATCGCCCATGATCGAACCCGCAAACTCGTCCGGCACCGTGATTTCGACCACCATGATGGGTTCCAGAATTGTAGGCTTGGCCTGCTCCATCGCTTTCCTGAACGCGATGCGCCCCGCCATCTGGAAGGACATGTCGTTCGAATCCACGTCGTGATACGAACCGTCATACAGAATCACGCGGAAGTCGACCACCGGAAAGCCCGCCAGATAGCCGCGCGCCGCCGCGTCCTTGATTCCTTTTTCGATGGCGGGAATATAGTTCTTGGGAATCGCGCCGCCAAAAATGTCGTTCACGAATTCAAACTGGCCGCCGCGCGGCATAGGCTCCATCTTGATCTTGCAATCGCCGTATTGTCCGTGTCCGCCGGTCTGCTTCTTGTGGCGGCCCTGCACATCGGCTTTGCCGCGAATCGTTTCCCGGTAAGGCACCTTGGGGGCTTTCAAAACCACTTCCGTGTGATACCGCTTCTTCAGCTTCGAAACCGTGACTTCAATATGCTGCTGCCCCGTGCCCGCGATCAGAAACTCCTGGGTCTGCGCATCCCGGAAGAAGCGCAGCATGGCATCTTCTTCCATCAGTTTGTGGATGCCCGGTCCCAGCTTGTCTTCGTCGGCCCGGCTCTTCGGCTCAATCGCAAAGGTGATCGCCGGCTCCGGCAGCTTCACTCGCGGATACAGAATCGGAGCTGATTTGTCTCCCAGCGTGTCGCCGGTCAGCGTATCTTTCAATTTCGCCACTGCGCCAATGTCTCCTGCATGCAACTCCGTCACCGGCACCGCCGTCTTTCCCTGCATGATGGAAATATGCGACAGCTTCTCCGACGATCCCCGCGAGAAATTCTGGGCCGTGGCTTCGTTCTTCAGCACGCCAGAGAAAACTTTGAAGTACGAAATTCTGCCCGCAAAGGCGTCCGAAACCGTCTTGAACACATACAGGGACATCGGCTCCGCATCCGTTTCATGCCGCTTCGGAGCATCTCCGTTCCCTGCGGCCGCCGGTTCGCCCTGTACCCACTCATGCTCGGACGGCGCCGGAGTGTAGTCCACGATGAAATCCATAACCCGGTCCGCCCCGATGTTGCCCAACCCGGATGCAAAGACGACAGGAAAGAGTTTGTCCTCACGAATCGCGTTGTGCAGCGCCGGTATCAGATCTTCTTCTGCCAGCGTTCCGGCTTCGAAGAACTTCTCCATCAGCTTGTCATCGCCCTCGGCCACCAGTTCGACCAACTGCTCGTGCGATTCCTGCACCTGCGCCCGCATGTTGGCCGGGATCTCCGTCTCCTTACCCTTGCCATTTCCGCCCAGTTCATAGGTATAGGCCTTCATGCGCACCAGGTCGACGACCCCGCTCAGATTTTTCTCGCTGCCGATAGGCAGCTCGATCGGAATCACATTCCGCCCAAAAGCGTTAATCAGCGACTCCAGCACGCGCTCTGCATTCGCCCGGTCGCGGTCCATGCGGTTCACCACAATCAGCCGCGGCGTCTTGTACTCCTCGCAATCGTTCCATACCCGCTGCGTCACCACTTCTACGCCGGCCACGCCGTCAACCACCACAATGGCCGCATCCACCACGGGCAACACCATCTTGGCCTCGTGGACAAACATGTTGAACCCGGGGGTATCGATGACGTTGATCTTGGTCTTGCCCCACTCCACGTAGGCTGCGGAGGCGGCAATCGACATCTTGCGCGCGATCTCTTCCTCGTCGTAATCGGTGGTCGACGAGCCGTCGTCGACCCGGCCCAGCCGCGGCGTTGCTCCCGACGTATACAGCATGGCCGACAGCAGCGAGGTCTTCCCCGCATGCCCATGCCCCACAATCGCAACATTACGAATGTTTTCTCCGGAATAAACTTTCACAAGTAGGCTCCTTCGCAGGCGTGGAAAGAGAGAAGGCCCAGAAGAGGATCAGTGCAGTATACAGGCCAGCCCGACATCCCTGCCAAAACTAAGGATGCTACCACGCGGGTAGCAGCCGCCTCAACTGCCGGGCTTCTACCTCTAGAGTGTTATCCGGTGTATCATCTCCTCGCCATGTTAGGCGATCGAACCCACGCGCAGTGGATCTCTCAATACGCCAGCAGCCACCAGCATCCGGTGAACCGGGCCTGCCATACGCTGGGCATTCCGATCATTCTGCTTTCGCTCGCATTTTTTCTGGGCAGCATCTTTTTTTACCGCCTCTGGATCTACGCGCTCGCTCTGTTTGTCGTCGGATGGATCTTCCAGTTCATCGGCCACGCCTTCGAGGGCAAGCCCCCGGAATTCTTTTCCGACTGGCGTTTCCTGTTTGTCGGCGTCCGCTGGTGGTGGGCCAAGATTCACGGTAAAGCCTAGTTCGCGAGAGCGTTTCGGTCGCAAGTAGTAACGTGGAAGAGCGGCGCTTCAGCGCCGCGTAGTATTGACAATTATGAATGGGGCTTTAGCCCCCTGGAATATCCATGTTCCCTCAACTCGCCCGCTTCACCGACCTCAGCCTTCTGCTCATGCGCCTAATGGTTGGCCTGATCTTCGTCACCAGCGGCTATAGCCATCTCAAAGACCCCACCACCCGGGCCAAGTGCATCGAAATGAGCAAAGGATTCACCATCTTCCTCGGCATCGCCGAGCTTGCCGGAGGCCTGGGTGTGGCTTTCGGAGTCCTCACCCAACTCGCCGCCTTCGGCCTCATCCTTATCATGCTTGGAGCCATCCAGAAAAAGATCTTCGCCTGGCACACCGGCTTCTGGGGCGAAAAAACCTCCGGCTGGCATTACGACCTGATGTTCATCCTGATGAACCTGGTCATCGCCTTCACCGACGGCGGAGCGTATGTGCTGATGAAGTAACTGGCCTCCCTCAGATTCATCGGACATCAGTCCAATCCTGGACGGGCGCTCTCGCAGGCTTTTCTCTTGCGTTGCTCTCCAAATCTGATTTAAGCTTGACCCACTGTTTCTGGGGTTCGGATTCACAACGACACATGGATCGCCTGACCGCAAGATTGCTGATGTTCTTCGCGCTCGTGGGAAATCTCGCCCCGCTCGCGCTGGCAGCTGCGGCGCCGCCACCACATGCATGTTGCGTTCGCAAGGCGGTTCACCCCTGCCACGACTCACGGGCGTCGGAACTGGCCTCGGACACCGGACAGCTTGCCATCCGGAACGCCAGTTGCTGCAAGGGCGATTGCGGCCGCGCCATCACCACCGCCCAATGGGCTCACGCACAATCACCGGCAGGCGCTTTCCATGCACCCCTTGACGAGACTCGCCTCGGCCAGCCAGACCTAGTTTCCCCGAACACGGGAATCTTGCGCTTCCAATCCACCCGCGCCCCGCCACATCTCTCCATCGCCTGAACTGAACCGGACCCCCCCTCGACTATGTGGGGACAGCCGCCTCGCCCGTCCAAAGTTTGAATGTGTGGGGACGGGCGCCTCGCCCGTCCCGCCGAGCGCAGCGAGGCGCCTTCGCACACCCCATGCCGACAACCGAGCTTTGTTGATTGACCGGAGATTGCATGCGCTTCACTCGCATCATGCTGTTGGCGCCGCTCTTGATGCTGGCTCTCCCAGCGTCCGCTTCCATCTTTGGATGGGTTCGCGGCGTCGTCCACGATCCTCAGCATCGTCCTGTAGAGAATGCCATGGTCATGCTGCGCTCCAGAACCTCAGAGTGGGCGACCACCGCGAACACCGATGCCACTGGCCAGTTCGCTTTCAACGCCGTGGCTCTCGGCGAATACACGGTGACGATCGTGGCTCCCGGCTTCAATCAGGCCATGGCCAACGTGGTGGTAAATTCGGGCTCACAACCCGTCCTGCATTTCTCTTTGCGCCTCGCCACCACCAAAGAGACGGTCAACGTTTCCGGCGCGCCCGAGGCCGTTCCCACAGACTCCGCCACGCCCACCACACTCGTCAGCCGTCTCGATGTCGAACGCACTCCCGGCGCCGCCCGCAGCAACAGTCTTGCCATGATCACCGACTACGTGCCCGGCGCCTATTTCACCCACGACCAGCTCCACATCCGCGGCGGCCACCAAACCAGCTGGCTCATCGACGGCGTCCCCGTGCCTAACACCAACATCGCCTCCAACCTGGGACCGCAGTTCGATCCCAAGGACATCGACTATCTCGAAGTCAATCGCGGAAGTTACGGCGCGGAATTTGGCGACCGCACCTACGGCGTTTTCAACGTAGTCCCGCGCACTGGGTTCGAGCGCAACCGCCAAGCCGAACTCGTCCTCAGCGCCGGAAACTTCTACCAGACCAACGACGCCCTGAGCTTCGGCAGTCACACCGAACGCTTCGCGTATTACGCCAGCGTCAACGGTAACCGCAGCAATCTCGGCATTCAGACGCCGGTCCCGCAGGTGGTTCACGACGCAGAAAATGGCTACGGCGGCTTCGGCTCCCTCATTTTCAACGTCGATCCTTCCGACCAGCTGCGCTTCGTAACCTCTTTGCGCAGAGACTACTACCAGATTCCCTACGATCCCTTTCCCAACGACATCGAGAACGCGCCGATCGCGGCAAATGGTTTCAAGGCACAGTTTCCCAGCCTCGATCTTCGCGATGCCGACCATGAATCTGACGCCATCGCAAACTTTTCCTGGGTCCACACGTTCAATGCAAAATTTCTGCTGACGGTATCGCCGTTCTTTCACTACAACGCGGCGGACTACGCCAGTTCGCCCAATGATTTTCCTGTCGTCACCACCGAGAATCGCAGTTCGACCTACGGGGGCGGCCAGGTGAGTTTCAGCGCGAATTTTGCCAGAAACAATCTGCAGGTGGGCGAGTACAGCTTCTACCAGCGCGATAACGAGCTTTTCGGAGCGATCTTCAACGACGGCAGCGGGAATCCGCCGTTCACCGATGCTGAACATCCCACCGGCAGCCTGGCAGCCTTCTTCCTCGATGACAAATTCAAGCCCGTGCCCTGGCTGACTTTAACCGCCGGAATGCGGCCCACGCATTTCTCCGGAGGAGTTTCCGAAAGCGCGATCAGCCCTCGTTTTGGCATCGCCCTCAACCTCCCGCATCTCAACTGGACCTTCCGCGCCTTTTACGGCCACTACTATCAGGCCCCGCCGCTGATCACGGCCTCCGGGCCGTTGCTTAATCTCTGTGAGGCGAATGGCTGCGGATTCATCCCGCTCAGCGGAGAGCGCGACGAGGAACACCAATTCGGAGTCACCATCCCCTACCACGGATGGATCTTCGACGCCGACAACTTTCGCACCAACGTGGTGAATTTCTTCGACCACAACAACATCGGTGAGTCCAATCTTTTCTTCCCCATCACCATTGCGCAAGCCGTGATTCGCGGATGGGAGGTCACGCTGCGCTCGCCGCGTATTGCCCATCGCGGCCAGATCCAACTCGCTTACTCCAACCAAATTGCCGAAGGCGGAGGAGCGATCACCGGCGGCCTCACCAATTTCTCCTTGCCTGCCGGTCTTTCTCCGCTCGATCATGATCAGCGCAACACACTCAACGTTGGCGGCGATGTCACTCTCCCCTGGCGCGCCTACGCGTCCACCAACGTCTACTACGGCTCGGGCTTCAGTAATGCGTTTCCAGGGCAGCCCTATCCGGGGAATTATCTGCCACAACACACCACCTTCGATCTCTCGCTCGGAAAGAATTTCGGCGAGCGTTTCTCCGCCTCGCTGAACGCCATCAACGTCGCCAACCGCCGCGTCGAACTCGACAACAGCGTGACTTTCGGCGGCTTTCACTGGAACAACCCCCGCGAACTCTATGTCGAACTTCGCTATCGCTTTCATTACTGAGCTGGAGTCACCGAGGTTGGGGAGAAAGGTACGTCACAAATCGGAGATAATATAGAGAAGACCGAACATGCCTTACAAATTCCATTCATCGCGGCCATGTATTCCCCTGATCTCCCTGTGCGCTCTGCTGGCCCTTGCCACCGCTTGTAATCGCGGATCGCAGACCGGCGCGCCAAACACTCCATCCGGCACCAAGCGTTATGCCCTCAACGGAAAAGTGATTTCCATCGACAAGCAGGCGGGAACCGCCAACATCGACAACGAGCCCATCACCGGCTTCATGGACGCCATGGTCATGCCCTACTCCATCAAACCTGCCGCCGTGCTCGATCAACTGCAGCCTGGCGACTCCATCACCGCCGAGGTCGTCGTCGCGCCCGACAAATACTGGCTGGAGAATGTTAAAGTCACGGGCCATTCGGCAGCTCCCGCCGGAAAGCCCGCGGCAACACTTCACATTCCGGCTGCCGGCGACGAAGTTCCAGACTTCAAGCTCGTCAACCAGAACGGCGAGAGCGTTTCTCTGCATCAGTATCGCGGCCAGACCCTGCTATTGACGCTTATCTACACACGCTGCCCGTTTCCCGACTTCTGCCCGCGCGTCAGCCACGAGTTCGCCGCCATCGACCGCCAGGTTCGCGCCGATCCCGCCCGCTACGGCAAGACTCATCTGCTTAGCATCAGCTTCGATCCAGTTCACGACACGCCCAAGGTTCTGCGCGCCTACGGCTTCTCTTGCGCCGGAAGCAAGGATCCGGCGCTCTTCGCGCATTGGGAGTTTTCCTCGATTCCTTCCGCCGAGTTGCCCGAATTTGCCGATTATTTCGCGCTGACCTACAAAGAAGAAGCCGGACTGATTACGCATTCGCTCAGCACCGCAGTCATCTCTCCCGATGGAAAACTTTTCAAGTGGTATCACGGAGCCGATTGGCAGGCTTCCGACTTGCTGCAGGATATTGCGGCAGCAGCGCATCCGGCCAGTTGATCGGGAGGGATGAGGATGATTGTTGATTGATGACTGTTGATTGATGATTAAGGACCAGGGAGCGCAGGGTTTTAATCAACAATCAATAATCAGCAATTCTAGGAGAAGCTATGAAGTACGTCCTGGTTCTACTAGCCACACTCGGCATCGTCGTCTCCGCGCTCGCCCTGCTCGAGCACTACCGCACCGAGGGCGACTCGCCCTGCAGCATTAACGATCGCTGGGACTGCGGCATCGTCAATCACAGTCCCTACGCCATGCTGGCGGGCATTCCCGTCGCGGTCTTCGGCATCGCCGGATATCTGCTCATGGGCGCCCTGGCCTGGCGCCGCGCCTATCGCCTCGTCCTGGTCGCAGCTCTCGCCGGACTGGCCTACTCCCTCTACCTGGCCCACATCGAGGCACATGTGCTGGGAGTGTGGTGCATCTACTGCGTCATCTCGCTAGGGGATATTTCGCTCATCACTTTGCTGGCGCTGGGACGTGCGGTCGTTAGCCCTCGCAAACTGTCGGCGGGTAGCGGTGGCCCGCTTTAGTCAACGTCGCCGTCGGCCGATGAATCCAAGGTGCGCGGCATTTCGGATCAGCTAGTTGCATATTCGCTTTTTGTTCGCTATACATTAGCCTGAGGGTTTGCCGCAAGAATGGGCAGAAATATTGGATATAATTATGGCATAATTATGGCATAATTATGGCATAATTATGCCGAAGTCGCCGAACACAATTGAAACGGTCCAAATCACAATTTCGACTACACGACCTGTCCAAATGCTCCTCGAGAGATTAGTATTAACGGGTTTGTACGGCAAGAATCCAGCTGAAGCGGCAGAACGTCTGCTTGCACGAAGCCTCGAGGCGCTCACCAAAGAAGGGTCTATGCAGTCAACTGAAGTGTGAGTAGGCCAGGACAAGGAGAAGTCCCATGACGAGCCAAGATATTTCTCTGGGGGAATTCGTGAAGCAGCTAACTGTTCGCATCCACGATGCAAAGCTGCCTATGCCCTTCAAGGACGAAGAACCTTGGCACACCCTCTTCTATAAGTTGAAACAAGAAGAGGCGGCTGGCAAGCCTTCGTTCTTCACGGACCTTGGATTCGACTGGGACGCTCGCTACCCGCGCTCTCCAGAGCTTTCCGAATACATCCACGCTCTCCACTTCACGGGGTGCGTGGCGGCTTCAAACCCTAGCTACGACGAAATGAGCTTAAACCCGAAGCTAGAACAGATTTGGTCTTCGCAGAAACCCGAGGGGGATTTGGCAAAATTTCTGGACCATGCGATGGAGCAGGTAAGAACGCAATTCGTAACATCGCCGTAGAGCCTTGATGCTCAAGCATTATCCGACTCTCACCAAGTTAGTCAAATACCTCGATCAGTACCTGGAGCGTACTTATCCGGAGTTCTTCGGCAAGTCGGCTATCCACCCAGTCCTGCCGCTGAAATCATTCAAGGTCATCCACGACAACCTTTGGGGAACAAATCGCTTTTCGTGGATAGAGCTCGCCCTAATCGATAGCCCCCTTCTTCAGAGGCTGAGGGGTATTCACCAGACGGGCCTAGCCTACTACGTGTACCCGTCTGCCAGACACAGCCGATTCGAGCATTCCTTAGGGGTTACCACCCTTGCATCAAGAGCATTCGACGCTTTGATGCAGCGATCTACCGATCTTACGGACATCGCCTCGGCCTTCGACAAGGAAAACCCATCCCGCTTCCTGGCAAACGCGAGACAGGAGCTACGCCTAGCTGCTCTACTTCATGATACTGGCCACAGTATCCACAGCCACACTTCCGAAATTGTCTATTCCAAGCTTCCTCTCCTCGCTGCAGCAGCTTCCGAGCTCACCAATCTTGCAGGCCGACGTAAGGGCACTGGAGAGGTGCTTTCATTTTGCCTCTCGAGGACTAGTGCGGTTGCCGGCCTCTTGAAAAGAGCCACGGACCGTGTCGCAGATACCAAACAGAAAGCACTGGTGGGGGATATCGACATGGACAACGTCTCCCTTCTGATCATCGGGCGATCACGGCACCCATATCTGCAGTTCCTAGCAGATATTATTTCCTCCGACTTGGACGCCGACAAACTTGACTATCTGTTACGGGATGCGACCTTTGCGGGGCTGCCGTTAAGATACGACATCGACAGGTATCTATATACGGTGTGGGGGTAGCTCCCGACTTCCTACTAGACGGCGAAGGCCACCTCGAGAGGCTGTACGCATCCCTCAAGGTGCCACCAGTCAAGCGCAAGGCCAGCGACAGGGTGGCCTTCCCTCACTACGACACCTACCGCCTCCGTCTGCCGCTCCAGGCGATGAGCACGATAGAACAGATTGTCATCTGCAAGTTCATGCTGTACAGCTATATCTATCACCACGCGAAGGTCAGGGCAGCGGAGGGTCTGCTCGCCAAGATGCTGGCGAGAGCATCGGAGCACTGGAGGCAGTCGGGAAGCGAGGATATCGATATTCTTGGGAGATTCATGGAAATGACTGACTCGGCGCTTGATGGCACTGACCTTCGCAAGTCAAAGGACCCCGAAGTGTCCTACTACTGCGAGAAAGTGCGCGCCAGGTTGCTCCCACGAGAGGTATTCGGCTTCGTCTCCAGCATGTTCTCCCACGCTCAAGGCGAAATGCTCGCTAATTTCATATCTGTACTGCTAGACCCGGCTAGAAGAGGAAGCACCATCTCAGAGTTCGAGAAGGCCTTGGGTGAGGAGCTTCTCAAGATCGAGCCGAAGCTGGGCTCGACACCAGCGGAAGCCACCTGGAAGGCAGGGGCGTGGTTGGATGTACCCAGTCCACCCAAGTTCGAGAATATCCATCTCCTCATTGGTCACCCGAACAAGAGCCAGCCGTTCTCGGAAGTGTTCCCGATTGAATACTGGATACAGGCGTATGAATCACACAGATACGAAGTACGTATCTTTGCCTTCTCAGAGTACTTCGAGATAACGAAAGAAGCCGCGCGCAACGCCTGCAAGAGGGTCTTAGGCATACACAGCGACTCCTTTTACGACGCAGCCCAAAAGGTCCGCTCATCTGGCTAGCGCCGCAACCGGATCAGCAACGATCCCAGATGTCCAGGCCATTCCCGTCCAGCGCACTCGGCAATGGCCGACCTTGTCTCGACTTTCGTTGACGAACCCCCGCGATTCGCCTAAGATTACTCGGCCTTCGGTTCCGCCCTCAGCCGCAGGCCTGTGCCCACTCGTCCATGATCGGCCAAACCGTCTCCCACTACCGCATCCTCGAACTGCTTGGCGGCGGCGGCATGGGTGTGGTTTACAAGGCGGAGGACACTCAGCTCGGCCGCTTTGTAGCCCTGAAGTTTCTCCCCGACGATTCTTCCCAGGATCCCCAGGCTCTGGAGCGCTTCCGCCGCGAAGCTCGCGCCGCGTCTTCGCTGAACCATCCCAACATCTGCACGATCCACGAAATCGGGCAGCACGAAGGACATTTGTTCATCGTGATGGAGTGCCTGAGCGGCCAAACCCTGAAACACCTGATCAATGGCAAACCGATGGAGTTCGATCGCCTGCTCACGCTGGCGATCGAAGTCGCCGATGCCCTCGATGCCGCCCACAATAAAGGAATTGTCCACCGCGATATCAAGCCTGCCAACATCTTTGTCACCGAACGCGGCCACGCCAAGATTCTTGATTTCGGGTTGGCGAAAGTCTCGCGCGCCGCGCGCTCGGCCAGCGGCGATTCGCAAACCGTGGCCGACGCCAGCGGTCTCGATCTCACCAGCCCCGGAACCGCCGTCGGCACGGTCGCCTACATGTCGCCGGAACAGTTGCGGGGCAAGGAACTCGACGCTCGCACCGATCTTTTTTCCTTCGGCGTTGTGCTCTACGAGATGGCGACCGGCATCCTTCCTTTCCGCGGAGAAACCTCCGCCGTGGTCACCGAGGCCATTCTCAATCGTCATCCCACATCTGCGGTTCGCCTCGTCCCAGCGCTTCCCCCCAAGCTCGAAGAGATCATCGAAAAGGCCCTGGAAAAAGACCGCGACATGCGCTGCCAGACCGCGGCCGAACTGCGTGCCGACCTCAAGCGCCTCAAACGCTCCATCGATTCCTCGCGCACGTCGGTGGTGTCAGAAGCCGCTCAGACCCCATCGGCTGCAAGGGCGCCCGCGCCCCTTGACCAGCCCGCGCCGCGCAAGAAATCTGCCGCCGCGCTGATTTTCGCGATTGGCTTGCTCATCGCCGCCGCCGCCGGCCTCTACGCCGGCAAATTATTCTTCGCCGCCGCGCCGCTGGAGCCTCCACTCTACCGGCAGCTCACCTTCCGCCGCGGCAGCATCCGCGCCGCGCGCTTCGCCCCCGACGGTCAGACCATCCTGTACAGCGCGGCCTGGCAGGGAAATCCCGTTGACGTATTCACCGCGCGTCCGGAAGCCCCCGAGTCGCGCTCCATGGGCCTCAGCCGCACCCAGCTGATGTCCGTTTCTTCCACGGCCGAAATGGCGGTCTTGCTCAACAGCAAAGCCATCGGGGCCTGGGTAACGCTCGGCACTCTGGCGCGCGCGCCGCTGGCGGGCGGAGCGCCACGCGAGGTTCTGGAAAACGTGCAATGGGCCGATTGGTCTCCGGATGGCTCGACTTTCGCCGTGGTTCGCGACTTTGGCGGGATGAACCGCCTCGAATATCCCATCGGCAAGCCTCTGTATCAGACCGGAGGATGGATTGGACATCCCCGCGTTTCCCCAAAAGGCGATCTCATCGCCTTCGCGGACCATCCCTTGCAGGGCGATGACAGCGGCGGTCTTTCGGTGGTTGATCTGAGCGGACACAAGAAGGTTCTTTCCGAACAGTGGTTCACGATCCAGGGCCTGGCCTGGACACCGGACGCCAAGGAGATCTGGTTTACCGCGAGTAAGTCAGGAACCGATCGCACGCTCTATGCGACCACCTTGGATGGCAAGATGCGCACCATCGCCCGCCTGCCCGGCGCGCTCATGCTCTACGACATCGCGCGCGACGGGCGCGTGCTCCTGGTCCGCGCGAGTTGGCGCCGCGAACTCATCGGCTTCGCCGCCGACGGCAAGCAGCACGAGCTTTCCTGGCTCGACTACAGCTATCCCGCCGAGCTTTCGTCGGACGGGAAAACTTTATTGTTCGACGAGGAAGGGGGCGGTGGATCGCTCGCCTACTCCAAATCCGGCGGCTACACCTACGGCGTTTACATCCGCTCCACCGACGGCTCACCCGCGGTTCTGTTGGGCGAAGGCAGCGCCCTGGCCCTTTCGCCCGACGGAAAGTGGGCGATCACTGAAACCCAAGTCTCGCCCGCGCAATTAAGACTGCTGCCCACCGGCGCGGGGCAGGCCAAAGACCTGACCAGCGACACGATCAACCATAACTGGGCGCACTGGTTCAACGACGGCAAACGTATTCTTTTTTCTGGCAACGAACCGGACAAAGGCGAGAAACTCTACGTCTACGAAATGGACTCTGGCAAGGCCCGTCCGATCACTCCGGAAGGCGTCAACGGCAACTCTTTCGCCATCTCCCCCGACTCGCAGTGGGTCGCCGCCATCGGTCCCGACCAGAGAACCTACCTGTACCCCACCAACGGCGGCGACGCTCACCTGATACCGGGCGTCAATCAAGGCGAGCAGCCCATTACCTGGAGCGCCGACGCCCATGCGCTCTATGTCTACCAGCCCGGAGAACTGCCGGCCCATGTTTATCGGGTGGACACCCAGGCGGGCAAGCGCACGCTGTGGAAGGACCTGATGCCGACCGATCCCGCCGGCGTGGAGAATATCGGACCCATTCTCCTCACGCCCGACGCCAAGACCTGCGTCTTTGGATACCACCGCAATCTGGCGGACTTGTATTTGGTGGAAGGGCTGAAGTAGGCGAAGCCGGTTAGATATCCAGGTTCTTCACATCCAGCGCATTCTCTTCGATGAACCTCCGCCGTGCTTCCACGTCTTCGCCCATGAGCGTGGTGAAGATCGCCTCGCACTCGGCGATATCTTCCAGCTTCACCGAGAGCAGCGTGCGCCGCTCCGGATCCATGGTCGTCTCCCAGAGTTGCGGAGCCGTCATCTCCCCCAGACCTTTGTAGCGCTGCACGTCGTAGCCGCGGCTGCCTTCTTTCTTCACGTGCTCGAACAGCTCGCGCGCCGTCGCCTTCTCCACCGGTTCGATGACCGGCCGTGTCTTCGATCCAGGCGCAGCCTTGGCGGTTTTCTTCGCGGACTTTCCCTCTGCCTCCGCCGGCTCGTTCTCCGCGGACTCTTCTTCCGCGGCTTCGTCGCCGTTGCTGCCCGCAGCGCTGGCCTTGACCACAGCTTCCACCACAAACGGCGGCTCCAGATAAGGCTCAATCTGCTTGAACTTCGAGATCAACTGCCGGCACTCCGCACTGGACGCCAGCTCCCAGCTGATCACGTGCTCCGAACCCTGCGAGTTCACAAAACTCACTTCCCACAGGTTGTGCTCTTCGTCAAACTTCGATTCCACGCTCTTGAACTTGCGGTCTTTCTGCAGCCGCTTCAATTCTTTCTCTAGTTTCTCAATCTTCTTGGGCGGCGTCTTCTTGTCGCCCTCGAAATCCGCGTGCTTCGAGAAATCGAGCTTAGGCAGCAGTTCGGTGACGCTCTCATCGCGCAGGCGCTTGTTTACTTTGTCGAAGAAGTTGAGATACTCCTTCAGCACGGTCATGAAGCGATTCAGGTTCGCGCCCTCCAGCTTGGCCGCGCACTCGCCGTAGCGCACGACCAGGCCATCGGCGCCGCGTTTCAGCGTCATCTTGTCGAAGGCATCGTCGTCTTTGATGTACTGGATCGACTTGCCTTTCTTGATGGAATACAGCGGCGGCTGCGCGATGAATACGTTGCCGCGCTTGATGAGCTCCTGCATGTGGCGGAAGAAGAACGTCAGCAGCAGCGTGCGGATGTGCGAGCCGTCGACGTCGGCGTCGGTCATCAGAATGATTTTTCCGTACCGCACCTTGGTCGGATCAAAATCGTCCTTGGCAATGCCGGTGCCGAGCGCCGTGATCATGGCGCGAATTTCTTCGTGCGCCAGCATCTTGTCGTAACGGGCTTTTTCGACGTTGAGAATTTTTCCTTTGAGCGGCAGAATCGCCTGGAAGCGCCTATCGCGTCCCTGCTTTGCTGTCCCACCGGCAGACTCGCCTTCAACCAAAAACAATTCGCAACGGTTGGGATCGCGCTCCGAGCAATCCGCCAGCTTGCCCGGCAGGCCTCCCGAATCGAGCGCCCCCTTGCGCCGCGTCAAATCGCGCGCCTTGCGTGCCGCCTCTCGCGCGCGGGCGGCGTCGACTGCCTTGTTGATGATCTTTTTCGCGACGGTCGAGTTTTGCTCGAAGAAGGCGCCGAGTCTCTCGTTGACGAACGCCTGCACAACGCCGGCAATATCGGAATTCAGCTTGCCCTTGGTCTGTCCTTCGAATTGCGGCTGCGACAGCTTCACGCTGATCACCGCGACCAGGCCTTCGCGCACATCGTCGCCCGTCAGATTGTCTTTGACGTCTTTGAACAAACCCATCTGCTGCCCGGCATAATTGATAGTGCGAGTCAGCGCCATGCGGAAGCCGGAAAGGTGCGTGCCTCCGTCCACCGTGTTGATGTTGTTGGCGAAGCTGAACACCGACTCCGAATAGCCGTCGTTGTACTGCAGCCCAATCTCCATGGCCACGCCGCTGCGTTCGGCTTCCATGTAGATCGGCTTGTCGTGCAGCACCTGCTTGCCGCGGTTGAGGTGCTTGATGAACTCCGCGATGCCGCCGTTGTACTTGAAGTCCGAGTGCTTGGCCTCGCCGCTCTTCGCGTCGGTCGAGCGCTCGTCGGTCAGCGTGATCAGCAGGCCCTTGTTCAGGAACGCCAGTTCGCGCAACCGCTGCGCCAGCGTGTCGTAGTTGTATTCCACGGTCCCCGTAAAAATAGTTCGGTCCGGCAGGAAGTGGACCTTGGTCCCGCGCCGCTTGGCCGCGCCCACCTTCTTCATCTTGCTGGTGGGCACACCCTGCGAATACGTTTGTTCCCAGGTCGCGCCATCGCGCCAGATTTCCAGTTCCAATACCTCGCTCAACGCATTCACGCACGAAACGCCCACGCCGTGCAATCCGCCCGAAACCTTGTACGTGGACGAATCAAACTTCCCTCCAGCGTGCAGCGTCGTCATCACCACTTGAGCCGCGGAAACTTTTTCGCCGTCGATGTCCATGTCGTCAACGGGAATGCCGCGCCCGTCGTCGATCACCGTGATCGAGTTGTCGATGTGGATCGTGACTTCAATCTTGGTGGCGAAGCCGGCCAGCGCCTCGTCGACGGAATTGTCGACAACTTCATACACCAGGTGGTGCAGGCCGAGATCGCCGGTTGAGCCGATGTACATGGCAGGACGCTTGCGCACGGCTTCCATGCCGCCGAGCACTTTGATCGAGTCGGCAGTGTAGTCGCTGTTGCCTCCGCCACTCGCGGCGGTGATCGGCGTTACATTTCCGTTTTTTGTTTTGGTTTCGACGATGGGAGTATTGATCTCTTTGGTGGCCATTCCGCTCCGTGGGAGAATGCCCCGACTTTCTCTTCAGAACCAGGGGGTGTTACGCCCCGAAAATTGACCTCGAAAACCGGTCCAAACCCAAGCCTGAACCGCGCCCGCGAATCGACTTCAAGTGATTGAAAGTTCTTGTACTTAGGTTCGTTTGACGACTAGTGAAATTGTACCACGGAACGCTCAATTTTTCGACCCCGCCCAAGCCCCGAATCGGCCCAGTAACTGGGCCACCGACTGCGGGCATATAACAGCGTTCTTTGAAGGTTTCTCTATGTGGAGTATACTATGGAATGGGTTCCACATATGCAAATCGTTCAAATCGTGCTGGATAAGAAGCTGTTACACGCCGCCGACCAAGCCGCGAAGCGCAGTAAGCGAAACCGGTCCGCTCTGGTGCGCGACGCCCTGCGGGAACATCTTCGCCGATTGGAACTGCGAGCCAGTGAAGAGCGCGACCGCCAGGGCTACTCGCGGCAGTCACAAGCCGACGCGGAAGCGCAGGGTTGGGAATCGGAGGCCACGTGGCCGGAAGAATAGCGCGAGGTCGGATACTCCGAGGAGAGGTTCGGCTCTATGAATTTGCGGCGCCCGATAAGAGACGACCGGCCCTCGTGCTCACCCGCAACAGCGCTATCGGGTATTTATCCACAGTCACGGTTGCGCCGGTCACTTCCACGATTCGCGGCGTACCATCGGAAGTCGTTCTGAATGAAGAGGACGGCATGAAGTCCCCATGCGCGGTGAACCTGCACAATGCGGTGACGGTGGCGCAACAGCGCCTGGGGAAACGTGTGGCCCAGCTTAGTTCCGCACGAATGAACGAGGTGTGTGCCGCTCTGCGGTTTTCGCTGGGTTGCGATGCAAATTAGTTAGCGGACGTCCGTCTAACCCGGGTTTCATGCTTTGTCTTCCCAAATCGGAGCTAAGTCCCGATTTATTCTTCGGAACCGCTCATTCTGACGCATCCAAGACCCTACAATCATTTCACGGACAGTGTTTAGAGGGTGTTGCCAGTGGGTACTGGACGCCGTCCGCGAAACGGTCGAGTGGCTAATCAGCCATTAGGGTTCGAGTCCCTCATCCTCTGTTCCCACCCGACAAATTTGCTTGACTTCGCCGCTGCCAGAGTTATGCTTGAGTTGTTTCGCGGACGTCGTCTAGTATCTCGAAGCCCCGAGCGATGCTCGGGGCTTTGGCTTCTTAGAAGCGTTCTGTCTCGGTTCCACGATTCCCGGCGTGCCATCTCGCGGTATACCAGAAAGTGGTTCTGAATGAGGAGGACGGGATGAAGTCCCCGTGCGCGGTGAATCTGCACAATGCGGTTACGGTGTCGCAACAGCGCCTGGGGAAACGTGTGGCGCAGTTTAGTTCTGCACGAATGAATGAAGTGTGTGCCGCTCTGCGGTTTTCTTTGGGGTGCGATGCAAACTAGTTGCTAGGAAACGTCAATGAAGTCAGACAAAAAACGGCTAAACATTTGTCCATTGGAGATATATGACGGCACATTAGGCAGGCTGTCGCGGATCGGAGTCAAGTCCTCATGTTCGGACACGCTGTTGAAAAATATCGAGGCCTCAGCCATCGCCGATCATCTCGGATCGAAGTCGGTGGACTATGTCAGGAAGACATACTTGGATGACTGGAAGCGGAGCGTGGATCTCGACCCGCACGCATTTGACATAGAGACAATCCACTTCCTAGACGCCAGCATCGCTGAACTGCAGAAAAACTTAATAGCGAATTCACATAATCTGATCTACTCGGGAATCCAAACGATATGCGATCTCACATTGGCAAAAGGCCTTGGAACGCTCAGGGTAGCGCTAGACCTCAGTTCTAAAGGTTTGCTGCACGAAGTGTTGACCCTGTGTAGGTCATCGTTGGAAATGATCATATGGACATTTACCATATTCGACTTGCCTAATGAAAAAATCCGTTTAAATTCTTCCCGGAAAAGTCAATCTCTGGGTTCAAGACCTATTTCCCGTACGCTGGCAGGTATTACAGCTACCTAACGGGATTCTCGCACTGGCGGAAGGAAACTCACACTCGAGCATTTAATTTTGAAGAGGAGTATATGGCAGTCGTGTATGCGTCGGGCCGAAACAAATGGGAGGCTATAGCGAACGTGATGCTCATGACTCGCCTGTACGCAGAGGGTTACACGACAAAGTACACCGCATTGGAATGCAGACCGGGCAAAAAACACTACCTGCCCGAGGTCCACGCAGTCTCTGAAAGAATCGGCAAGAAACAGCAGGAGTGGCTGGAGTTTTTTACAGAGCTCGGAGATCAACGTCTGAGCAAGTCTTTTTTAGATATTTTTAGTGTCAGCCGACGAAGGCGAAACGCCCAATAGGAGGCTCGCCGCGCCACCCGCCTTTGCCTTAAGGGTTCATTGTGCGGCACCTGAGGTCGTTGTGCCGCCATCTAACCACCTGACCCTGATAAGATACCCACACAGGAGCTACCGACCAAATAATGCCAGTACCCGTTTCACAGATGTGGACTGTGACGTCCTACGTCTTGCGCCAGAAGTTAGCTGGCCGCAAGCAATACCCGCTCGTGCTGATGCTCGAGCCCCTGTTCCGCTGCAACCTCGCGTGCGCCGGGTGCGGCAAGATTCAGTATCCGCCCCACATCCTGAAGAAAGATCTCTCTCCTGAAGAATGTTTCCGCGCCGTCGACGAATGCGGCGCCCCGATGGTCTCGATCCCCGGCGGCGAGCCGCTGATGCATCCGCAGATCGCCGAGATTGTTGAGGGCCTAGTGGCGCGCAAGAAATATATCTATCTGTGCACTAACGCCCTGCTCCTGAAAGAGAAGATCCATCTCTTCAAGCCGAGCAAATACCTGACTTTCAGCGTGCACCTCGACGGCCAGCGCGAAGAGCATGACCTCGCCGTCTGCCGCGAAGGCGGGTATGACATCGCCGTTGATGCAATCAAAGAGGCCCTCAGCCGCGGCTTCCGCGTCACCACCAACACCACGCTTTTCGACGGCGCAGATCCCAAGTCGGTACGCGCCTTCTTCGACGACATGATGGGGCTGGGCCTCGAAGGCATGATGCTCTCGCCGGGCTACTCCTACGACAAGGCGCCCGATCAAAAGCACTTCCTGGGCCGCGCCCGCACGCGGCGCATGTTCCGCGCGATTCTCTCGAACCGCAAAAAGAACTGGCGCTTCAATCTGTCGCCGCTCTTTCTGGAATTTCTGATGGGCAAGCGCACGTATCCTTGCACGCCCTGGGGCATGCCGACATATAACGTCTTCGGATGGCAGAAGCCCTGCTACCTGCTGCAGGATGGCTACGCCGAAACTTTCGCCGAGCTCCTCTCGACCACGAACTGGAGCAACTACGGCACCGAGTCCGGCAATCCGGCCTGCGCCAATTGCATGGTGCACAGCGGCTACGAGGCATCTGCGGTGAACGCCACCTTCAGCTCGCTCGGGGGATTCCTGGCCACGGTGAAAGCAACCCTGTTCACTGGATATCGCGATGAAGAAGCGCTTCGTTTGCTGGACGAACCCCAGGCACCAGTTCACCCGCTGGTCCAGATCGCGCCGACTAACGATCCATCCTTCCAGGAGACGCGGGCTTAGGCAAATCGTTCAGGTGAAGGTCCTCGTTCTGTAGTCAGTTCTTTCCACGTTCGCCACTCAGTATCCTGCGCCAGTCGTTTAGTTCGTCCAACAACTGCCCAGCGGTCTTTTTACCCGCTATCTCATCGCGCACGTAACTCATCGCGTAGGGAGCGGGGATGTGAGCGTTAAGCGGCTCTTTATAGAACTCATCCAGCTTCGGCTTGATCGGTTTGTCGACGTTGAATGCAAACTCCTGGCCGACGAGGCAGAGGTCCATTCCGCCGTAGAGCTTCTCACTGAAGTTCGCAGTACCCGGCTGCGCCTCTTTCATCTTCGATTGACATAACGCAACAGTCAGGGAGTTCGCCCGTGCCATAGCGGTGGTGAAGCCATCGATGAAGGCATCCTTTTCAGGCTCCGAAATGTTGTTCCACCATCCGCCATAGTTGCCGAAGAGCTTGTAGAGGAATGGCCCCGGCTTCGATGGAGCTGCGGCTTTTTCAGAAACGGGCGGCGCGGGCTTATCCGGTGAAGGATTAGTCTGAGCGACCGCCGTGAATGTCAATGTAAGGACCACTACCGCGATTCCTATTCTCATAGCCGGGGATGCTACCTCGAAAGGCAGCATAGAGCAAGGGCGTCTGCGCCGGGACGGACCCACGCATCGGATGGATGATAGAATCGCAAGTATGCCTCCTCTACAGGAATACATCGAACACGCGGACGAGCATTTCCAGAGTGTGCTGGCCGAACGCGACAGGTGGCTTCTCTCGGGCACCCTTCATGAGATGCCTGCCGAGCTTCGCGCCCTGGTCGACAAAGGTTTCCTCTATCACAACGCCAAGAAAATCGCGGACGACCGACGCAAGAACGAGCGCCCTCTGAGCGAAGAGGAGGCCAACGAGGAAACGGTAACGCGCAAAAACTTCGCGATCGCGTATAGAGAGCACAACGAGATAACCAAGCACGCGTGGATGGAGAAAGCTGCCGGGAAATAGTGAGCGGCACACGGAGCTGATGACAGGCAAAGAATCCGGTCACATCGACCACGAAGCCGCACAAGCCGTGCCCCACGTCGCGGCCAACCCGGACGCGCTCGAGGTGGCCCCCGGCACGGCCCACGAACATCTGGAAGGCTGGATCCCCCAACTGGCCAGCGAGGAAGAAATCCGCGTCGCCCTCGAAAAAGCCTTCGACTATCGCGGCGACGTCACCATCACCCGCAAAGACGGATCCAAAATTGAGGGCTACCTCTTCGACCGCCGCTCGGCCCCCACGCTGAAGGATTCCCTGGTCCGCCTCTACCCAAAGAATTCCAACGAGAAAGTCGCCATCTCCTACGCCGACATCGCCGCCCTCGCCTTTACCGGACGCGACACCGCCGCCGGCAAAAGCTGGGAGGCCTGGATGAAGAAATACGCTGCAAAAAAGGCTGCCGGCGAAACCAACATCGCACTTGAACCCGAACCGCTCGACTAGATGGTGCGCGAACTGAAATCCCTTTCGAGGCCGAAAGTAGTAGCAGCAGGCATGGGGTCCTTCGACTACGCATGACCGTCCTTCGGACGGTCATGGTCCGCTCAGGATGACAACGTATAGAGGCTATGGGCGAAGACGAGGCGGTACCCCAAAACTCAGCCCCTGCACCAACTCGTCCACCTCATCCCCGGTGCCGCCGATAAACGTAAATGAGACCGCGTATCCGCGCGCCAGCATGACCAGCGTCGACTGCCGCATCACCCGCGTGCCAACGTCCTTCTGAAAATCTCCGCGCACCACAGTCTTTGTGCCCACGGCAAACTCATACGGCTCTTCGACCACCTCGAACCGCTGTGCCTTCGCGATCTCAGCCACGGGCCCGAAGTATTGCGCCGCCTCTTTCAGACCAGGATAGACAGCCGCACTTTCCGCGGCAATCAGAATCGATGCATTTACGTCCTCGGCCCGAGCCTCCGGAGGCCGCGAAAATGCCGCCAGGAGCACGCGACCGGCCTTGCCAGAATCTGTAGCTGTCGTGCCGCCGCCCGCCTTCTCGTCTTCGCCCTCCCGCGCATTCATCTCCTCGGTCCGCAACACCCACGTCGCCGGAATCTTGCAGGTGAATCCAAATGCCGCGTTGCGGTATACTCCGGCGCTTACCGTCCCTGAGTCCAGTGCAGGATCCGCGCGTGACGGGGGCTTTCTGACCTGTTTCGATGAGGAGGATGGGGACGAGGAAGACTGTGCTGGCGCCTGTGCCAGAAGCGACGGCACCGCAATCGCGATTGCAAGACAACTGCAGAAAACCGGGCGGAAACTCATACCGCCATGTTACCCGAGGAGCCAAACTAATTTCCTGAGAGCGTGAAATTCACAAGAATCTGTGTATCGACCTCGACGGCTTGGTTATTGAGCATATAAGGCTTGTATTTCCACTGTCTGACGGCCTTCATCGCGGACTTTACCAGCAAAGCGTCTCCCGAAACTGTCGAAAGGTCGACGATGTCCCCGTCTTTACTGATCACCGCGTGCAACACCACCGTCCCCTGAATGCGCTTCCTGCGGGCTTTCTCCGGATACTCCGGATCCACTCTCTTGATCAGGAGCCCGCGTGTCACTCCCCGCTCGACGTGTACCCGCTCAGGCTGCTTGGCCGACTCTGATTGGGCTGGGGGCTGGCCGGACTGCGGCTGGGATTGACCACTAACGGTCCCAGCACAAATCGCGCCCAGCACCACCAGCACAGCCGTTAGCCTCTCCGCGCGCATCCCTTACGCCGCTAGTCCCAACACTGGCTGGGTGCAGTGCGAACAGCGGCGCGCGTCAAGCGGAATCTCGCTTAGGCACTCCGGACACTTCTTGGTCGTGGGATCGGGCGGCGCCTCGCCCCGATTCATGCGGGCCACCAGCGCGTTCACCGGCGTGACCACAAAGAAATAAATCGCCGCGGCAACCAGCAGAAAATTTACCAGCGCCGTCACGAATGCTCCGTAAGGAAACGGAGTGTTGCCGATGGTTACGGACAGCGCCGTAAAGTCAGGCTTGCCCACCAACAGCGCGATCAGGGGATTAATCAGCGAGGCAACCAGGGAAGATACGACGCCGCCAAAAGCCGCGCCGATCACAATGCCCACCGCCATATCCACAACATTTCCACGCAGGATGAACTTCTTGAATCCGGATAGCATAGAGACACGCCTCCCAATAAGATTTGGTCGCAAATGTATGCCAGGAAGACTGGAAGGTCAAGCGGCAGCGCTCATGACTTAAAGGGCTGAAGCCCAAATTAGTTTCTGATTCTTCTTTTCGCGGCGCTGAAGCGCCGCTCTTCCACGGTAGCGCAAGCGTTCGAGACGAGATTCCCTCAGATGCGCATCGGCATTACGATATACCGATACTTGTAGTCATCGCCCTCGGCCGGACGCAACTGACCCGCCGACTGCGAATCCTTCAACTCCAGCCGTACCTCGCCAGTGCCGGCGGCTTTGAGAAAGTCAACCAGGTACACGGCATTGAACCCGATGGTGAGCGTTTCGCCGTCATAGGGCGCTTCAATCGAATCCTCGGACTCGCCCGCTTCCGTCGACGACGCCGAAATCTTCACTTCGCCCTTTTCCAGCTTCAGGCGCACCGCGCGGGAGCGCTCGTCGGCAAACTGCGCCACGCGCAGGATCGCCGAGTTTAAGTCGTCGTTGTTCAGCGTGATGCTCTTGTTGTTGTCCTTGGGCAGGACGGCTTCGAAGTTGGGGAACTGTCCGGTAAGCTGCCGCGAGGTCAGCAGCCGCGATCCGATGCGGAAGAAGAGTGTTGATTCATCTTTAGCGAACTCGACGGTTTCGGCGTCGGTGGAATCCAGCAGTGACTTCAGTTCGTCCATTGCCTTCTTCGGGACCAGCGTCTTCATCTCGCCCGAGACGCCTTCAAACTTTTCGCCTACGCGCTCACAGTGCGCCAACCGATGGCCATCGGTCGCCACCATGGTGATCGACTCCGGCTTCAGCAGCATCAGCGCGCCATTTAGCGTGTAGCGTGACTCTTCACTGGAGATCGCAAACCCAGTCCGCGCAATTAATCCGCGCAGGACCTGGCCTGGAATCTTCACCACTCCCGCAGTTGGAAACACCGGCAGGCTAGGGAAATTCGACTTCGCCATTCCCACCATCTTTGTGTTGGAGCGCCCGCAGCGGATGCTGACCCAGTGGTTCTCCAGCAGTTTGATGGTGATGTCGGCGTCGGGCAGCAGTTTTACGTAGTCATGCAGCTTGCGCGCCGGAATCGTGCACGAGCCTTCCTTCTTTACTTTGGCACTGCACGAGGTTCGCAGGCTCAGATCCAGATCGGTCGCCGTCAGCCGGAGCTCGCCGTCGGCAGCTTCGAATAAATAGTTGGAAAGAATTGGAATAGTGGTCTTGCGCTCGACCACGCCCTGTGTGGCCGTCAACTCCCGCAACAGTTCAACTTTGCTGACCGTGATCTCCATCGCGCCCACCGCCGTCCCCGCTGCAACGACTGCTTCCACCGGCATAGACTTTGTCTCCCCTGCCGCGTGCTACTTTTATTACTTCCCTTATATCAAATACAAAACCTATAAAACCAGCAGTAACAGTAGGCACCCTGAAGAAGTGGAAAACTTTAAGAACTGACCTATTGTCACCACTTTGGGGGGCATCCCTTCGTGTGAGAAATCGGTCCCGAATCTGGTGGAGACCCTACAACAAAATCCCCACTTTTCTGTTTCCGCTGACCCTTGCACAGCTTCCACATCTCATTCACAGCCTGGGAGAAGGAAGACTGCGCCGCCCCGTGCAAAACGCCAAACATTGGCGATTTATCCGCCTAATTGCTCGGTCAGTTTATTGAGCAGCCTGTTCAAATCTTTGTCGTTCTTGCGGGCCGCTTCAATTTTCTCCACCGAGTGCAGCACGGTGGTGTGATGCTTTCCCCCAAACTGGCGCCCGATTTCAGGCAGAGATGCTTCCGTCATCTGCTTGGCCAGATACATGGCGATCTGCCGCGGATAGACGATGGCCCGGGAATTGTCTTTGGCCTTGATCTCCACCAAGCGCAGGCCGAACTGCTCGGCGACCATCTTCTGGATGGATTCGATGGTGACCTTGCGCGCCTGCGAATCGATAAAGTTCTTGAGCACCTGCTGCGCGTAGGGCAGGGTGATCTCCGCCCCAATCAGCGACGAATGCGCGACCAACCGGATCAGGGCCCCTTCCAGTTCGCGTACATTCGAGCGGATATTCTGGGCTACGTAGAGGGCCACGTCCGTGGGCAGCGTGACTTTCTCCTGCTCTGCCTTCTTCTGCAGGATCGCCACCTTCGTCTCCAGATCCGGCGGCTGGATGTCGGCAATCAGTCCCCACTCAAAGCGGCTCCGCAGGCGGTCTTCAATCTCGGCCAATTCCTTGGGCGAGCGGTCGCTGGCGATCACGATCTGCTTCATTGTGTCGTGCAGCGCGTTGAAGGTGTGGAAGAATTCTTCCTGCGTGCGCTCCTTGCCCGCCAGGAACTGGATGTCGTCGATCAGCAGAACGTCCACGCTGCGGAACTTGTCGCGGAAGCTGGTCATCTTGTCGTAGCGCAGCGAGTTGATCATGTCGTTGGTGAACTTCTCGCTCGACACGTAGCAGATGGCGGATTGGGGCTGGCGGCGCTTGATCTCGTGTCCGATGGCCTGCATCAGGTGCGTCTTGCCCATACCGACGCCGCCGTAGAGGAACAGCGGGTTATAGGCTTTTGAAGGACGCTCGGCCACGGCCATGCACGCCGCATGCGCGAACTGGTTGCCGCTCCCGATCACGAAGGCGTCGAAGGTGTAGCGCGGATTCAGTTGCGCCGCGCCATCCCAGTCGAACCGGGACTGCGCCGGAGCATTCGCCGGCGGGGTTGCCGAGAGGCCGCCATTGTGCCGCACGGTAGTCGCCGCCGGATCGTCCTCGGGGGTCACGAACTTTACGTCGTTGAACTCGAGGCCCAGGTTGTCGATCGCCTCCTGGATCAAGTCCGCATATTTGTCGCCCGCGTGGCGGAACTCCGCCGTGGGCACGCGCACGAACAAGATTCCGCCACTGGCGTGGCTGTAGCGCGTCGGCTTTAACCAGGTGTCGTAAGAGTGCCGGTTGATCTTTTTTTCCAGCGCATCGAGAATGCGCGTCCACGGATTGGGGGAAAGTGTTGTGCCTTGAACTGACATATATTATGAAATACCCGCCGTGGCGTCCCGGCGGCTGGCTGAGGGCGCCTGTTTAAAACTGCTGGTTACCTGCTGCTGATGGAACTCTTAGTGTACTGCGGATTGCGCCGTTTGTGCTGTGCGCGGTTGCCATTGGTGAATGAGATTTGCAAAGCCGACCGTGCGGAATGTTAGCACAAAATTTTTTCGTCGTACGGAAATCTTCGCGCGCAAATTTTTTTCGCAAGCGATTCGGAACCCCAAGCTGCGCGCCTGTCAAGTGTCAAGGATGTAACTGCAACGAGGATGATGCAAAGGCGCACGCCGACAACTGGAAACGAGAAACTGGAAGCCGGAAACCGGCGACCTGCCCTTTGCCCTTACGACACCCCGTCATTTATACTTACCGTTTGCCATAACACCGTCGACGGAATCAGGAGCAGCTATCTTTCATGCCCAAGCGTACATTCCAACCCAACCGGCGCAAGCGAAGCAAGAAGCATGGATTTCGCACGCGCATGAAGACCCAGGGCGGCCAGAAGGTGATTTCCCGCCGCCGCGCCAAGGGGCGGAAGCGTGTTTCCGTGAAGCCTGGCTTCCGCGAGTAGCTTTTCTGGTGCCGCTCACTTGCACTGTCGAGGCCCTCAGCCGCCGGTCGCGTCCTGAGAGCGTGGTGGCGGACGCCGCCTCGCAGACCTGGCTGAACTCCGTCATGCCGCCCAAGAAAGCAGCACGGTTTCCCCGCACGGCTCGCCTTTTGCGCCATGCGGATTTCGAGCGGGTTTACAAGCAGGGACGCCGGCATTTTTCCGCGTCCATGACCGTTTTCTACTGGCCGCGGCCGGAGACGGGAGTGGAGGTGGTGGCGGGAACGCGGGCGGGGGCGCCCGCGCCACAACGAATGCCTGTCCCACGCGGGCTGCGGGTTGGATTCACCGTGGGGCGTGCGCTGGGCGGCGCGGTGCAGCGCAATCGCATGAAGCGGCGTTTGCGCGAGGCGGTTCGGCTGTCGCGGCCGCCCGCGGTCGCGGCGGATGTGGTCATCAATCCGAAGAAGTCGTTGCTGACTAACGACTTTTCCGCCGTGCTGAACGAAGTCGCCCGCGCCTTCGTAGTGATTGAGGAGAAGTTGCCCGGCAAGCTTTCCGAGAGCACGAAAGCTGGAGGAGCAACCAGCATCGCCGGAAGCCGGAAGCCGGAAAGCGGAAGCCGATCATGAGCCAGTGCGCCAAGTTCGTCACGCTGCAGCTATTGCGGGCCTACAAGTGGGCCATCTCGCCCTTGTTCCCTCCGGCCTGCCGTTACGTGCCGACCTGTTCGGAGTATGCGATGGAGGCCGTCGAGCGCTGCGGCGTTCTGCGCGGTGGATGGATGGCTTTCGCTCGCATCCTCCGCTGTCATCCTTTCGGTGGCAGTGGTTACGATCCGGTGGTAAAGCCGGCGACCGGCTGCGGGAAACCGTGATCCATGGGGAAGCCGCGCTGCACAAAGGCTCAGCGTTGACGATGGGCTTCAGCCCGCGAGGTACTTAATAAAACTTTGGCCGAATTTCAAAATCCTCACCAGGAACCGGGCGCCGAGCGCCGGTTGCTCCTCGTCTTTGTTCTGACGTTCGTCGTCCTGATGATTTTCCAGCCGCTGCTGAAGAAATATTTCCCGCAGGCGCCGGAACCCAAGACGCAGAATCAGCCCGCGCCAGCCCAAACTGCCGTTGCCCCAACCGCCTCTGTACCGTCTGCGGCGCATGCCGTCGCCCCCGCGACGACCGTTACCAAGCAGGCCTCCAACGAAACCGAAACCGTCATCGAGAACGATCTCTACCGCATCACCTTCACCAACCGCGGCGCCCAGGTCAAATCCTGGATCCTCAAGAAGTTCGACAACGATGCCCAAAACGGCCAGCTCGAACTGGTCAACGCCGCCGCGGCTCAAAAATACGGCTATCCACTCTCGTTGTGGACTTACGACGAGCCGGTTCGCAACCGCCTCAACTCCGCGCTCTATGTTGCTTCGAACGAAGGCAATCTAACCGCCCCGGCGCAGATCACCTTCGAATACGCCGATCAGGACCTCGTGGTCCGGAAGTCTTTCCGTTTCGACCACACGTATGTATTGAAGGTTGAAACGTCCGTTATGTACAAGGGCGCGGAAATCTTTGCCCCGCCCGCCTGGCCCGCCGGGTTCGGCGACGAGATCACGCCTGCTTCCTACGCCGTGGGGCGCATCGACTACCACAGCGACGCTTCCACTGACCGCACGGCATTGGTGTTTCCGAATTTCGTCTTGCGCCTGCCCGTCAAGAGCATAAGCGGTGACAACACGCTAAAAGGCCCGTTCGAGTGGGCTGGTACTGGCGACCAATACTTCAGCGCTATCTTTATCCCGGACGATCCTGCCACTGCGGCCATGGTCACGCTACGCAAGTCCATGGAGATTGCGCAGAAGCCCGGCTTCAATCCGGTCGGCTCGAATAAAGACACGGCCAACGTCGACGTCCTCGGCGCCGCTGTCGGCAGCCTGCGCGGCCCAACCACCGAGCGAATGTTCGTCGGCCCAAAAGAGCTGGCCGTTCTCGATGCGGTCCCCGTTCCCACCATCAAGAACGACAACCCGGATCTCCGCGGCATGGTTGACTTCGGATGGTGGGGCATTCTGGCGCGCCCGCTCTTCCTGTGGCTCAAGTGGACCTACAACCACATCGTTCCGAACTGGGGATGGGCGATCGTGATTCAGACTTTAATCATTACGATCGCGCTGCTGCCGCTGCGCATCACGCAGATGAAGTCAATGCTGAAGATGCAGCGCGTCGCTCCCCAGATCAAATCCATCCAGGAGAAATACAAGAAGTACAGCCTTCGCGACCCGCGCAAAGCGGCGATGAACGAGGAGATCAGCGCGCTGTATAAGAAGGAGGGGGTCAATCCTGCCGGCGGATGTCTGCCCATGCTGATCCAGTTTCCGTTCCTCATCGCCTATTACCGCATGTTGGGCGTGGCCCTCGATCTGCGCCATGCCCACTGGCTCTGGATCACCGACCTTTCCGCGCGCGACCCTTATTTCATTCTGCCCATTTTGATGGTCATCAGCATGGTGGCCATGCAGCGCATGACCCCGCAGGCCGGCATGGATCCCGCGCAACAGAAAATGATGATGTGGATGATGCCCCTGTTCATGGGCTTCATCTTCTTCAATCTGCAAGCGGGATTGAATCTGTACTACGCGGAAACGAATTTGATTGGCATCGCGCAACAGGCCATCATGAACCGCACCAAGCTGGGCCGCGAGATGCGAGAGATCATGGAGAAACGGGCGCGGAAGAAAGAGAAGTGAGCTACTAGCTTCTCGCTACTGCTCCTAGCATGAGGCGTTTGAATGTCGGCCTCAAATGCATAGAATGAATAAACTCAGACCTGAAGGTTGGCACAAGAGTGGATGCTCAAGAAACGCAAGCTAGAAGCTAGGAGCTAGAAGCCAGTGGCCATTCCCGACAAACTCGCCGCCGCTAACAAAATCAACGAATTCCTACAGGCCGTCGTCAGCAAGGGCGGCCTTCACCTGAAGTACCGCATCGTCGTCGATCCTCCGACGCAGAGCGACTGGGAGAAGCCGGAAATCTTTGTCGACTTCTCCGGTCCCGATTCCACATTGCTCCTCGATCGCGGCGCCGAGCTGCTCCGCGCCCTGGAACTGCTGGCCTTCGAAATCCTGCGCCTGCCTTCCGGAGACCACGAAAAGATTTCCTTCGACTGCAAGAACCAGCGCTCCATCCGCCTGCAGGAACTTCGCATGGCCGCCAACGTGGCCGCCGAGAAAGTCCGCCAGACCGGGACCCCGTTCCACTTCGCCCCCATGTCGTCACGCGAGCGCCGCATCGTTCACCTTGCCCTGCGCGATCAAACCGACCTGCGCACCGAAAGCGATGGCGAAGGCTTCAACCGCTCGGTCGTCCTTTACCCCGCGGACTATAAACCCGCTGGCGGCAGGCCTGCACGACGCACGCTCCCGTAGGTGATCTAAATCCCACTACACCGGCCCTGAGGGACGTGTCGCAGTGTTTCCGAGCGCATGTACAGCCAAAGGACGGCTGGCAAACTCCACTATTACCACCTTGGTTCGTGCCAAACGAGCACGAGTCCGGCATTAGAAAATTCCACTTCGATTCGATTACGCCCTCGACAACTTGATAAGCAAGGCCGCCAGAGTCGACCCATCCCACCAGTTAACCACCCAGATTCGTACCTATCGGAATTACCCTGTGGCCCCAGCGTCCTCTGTATTCAAGGCCTTCTCTGGTCAAAAAAAAGAGCGGCTCGAAAGCCGCTCTCTTGTAACTAGGTACTAGGTACTAGCAACTCGATGCTATCTGCCCGCCGCCGCTCCCGCTGCTGTCGGCATCATGCCCGCAATCTGCATCCCTTCAATCCGCGCCAGCACATTTTCCACGCTTGCTCCCGTATCGGTGCAAGCATCCACATAAGGATGACGGCTGCCATCGGCGTGCATCACCAGCACGCTGGTTTCCGCCTGCGCCTTCTTTACCATGTACGGCAGATGATGCCGGTCATTGCGGCTCAGCGTCGGGCCCAGCACGACCAGGTCGAACCTGCCCTTGGTGAGAGCGGCTTCAACCGCCTTTCGTCCCACCGCCTTCTCGACCGTGTGTCCAGCCTTCTCAAAAGCCGCTGCCGTCACCGCCTGCGGCTCCGCATCCCCTTCACCGTAAAGAATCTTTATTTTTGCTGCCTTCGCCATAAGTCGTTGTCCTCGCGGTACCGGCGTAGCCTGCCCGGTACTCGCCACTCACGGTAGCAACCGCCCCACGGTCTGAGTACATCACCGAAGACCAACGACGAACGGCCAAACCTCGTGTGGGGACGGGCCGCCCTTCGACATTGCTCAGGGCAGGCTCTCGCCCGCCCCGGCCTGAGCCTGCCCTGAGCAAGCGCTGCGCGCCGAAGGGGCGAAGCCCGGCCGCAAGTGAGAAGGAACCGGCCCCTTTAGTGAGGCGTCCCGCCCCAATCCCTCCGACCCAAAGAGCCGCATGCCAAATCCTCTTCCCCTTCGCCGGTTTCAGCGCTACACTTCTGCCCCAGAGGGTCTCCCATGCTCCGCGCTCGCTTCGCCGTCTCCGTTTTTGTCCTGCTCACACTCACTGCCGCCGGTTTGGCACAGTCCGCGCCTTCGTCCACGGCCACTTGCACGCTCGAGGACGGACGCCAGGTTTACATTCGCTATAACCCGGTCAAGAATGACAAAGCTCCCAACGGCAAGCCCTGGGCACCAGGGGGTGCTCCCATGACTCTCTTTACCGAGGCCCAGCTGAGTTTCGGTGGTTCCACCATCCCCGTCGGCGCGTATACCGTTTACCCCATCCCCGGCAAAGAGAAGTGGACCCTGGCGGTGAACAAGAACGTCGCTCCCGGCTCCGCCTACGACGAGAAGCAGGACATCGCTCACGCCCCGGTGGAGACAGATCAGGTCCAGCAAGCGGCGGACGGGCTCGAAGTGGCCTTCGCGCACGTCGGCTCCAGGTGCACCCTGCGCATCTACTTCGGGAAGGTCGCTTCCTTCGCAGATTTCGTTGCCAAGTAACCATTTGAATTTCTCATGCGAACATTGGTCCTGTTTCTAGCCGCTACTGCTCTGGCCCAGTCCGCACCGCAAACCCATCCCAGCAAAACTTCAGTGAGCCTGCGCGGCGCAAGCGCCGTCTCACGGCAGATCGCGTGGGCTTCCGGCACGCATGGCACTTACCTCCGCACTACTGACGCAGGCCGCACCTGGACTTCCGCCCAAGTTCCCGGCGCCGAAGCGCTCGACTTCCGCGCCGTGGTCGCCTTCTCCGCCGACGAAGCTTTCTTAATGTCCGCCGGCCCGGGCGAGCAATCCCGCATCTACCACACCACCGACGCCGGCCAGCACTGGTCGCTGCAATTCACCAATACAAATCCCAAAGGCTTCTTCGACTCCATGGTTTTCTGGGACCGAACCAACGGCATAGTTCTGGGCGATCCCATCCCCGACGAAACCGGCAAACTGAAGTTCGAAGTCCTCATCACCCACAGCGGTCAGACCTGGACTCACATTCCACCCGCGCAACTCCCACCCGCGATCGAAGGTGAAGGCGCCTTCGCGGCCAGCAATTCCTGCGTCGCGATCCTCGCATCACCAGCCACGCTACCGATTCCAGTTACAACGGCCCCTGCGGTCGACAATCTCATCCCGTATAAGACTTCGAGCCCCCCGCGCGGAGGAGGCGACTTGGGCTTGGTCAGGTTCACCGACTCTAATATCTGGTTCGCCACCGGAGGCAAAGTCGCGCGCGTCTTCCATTCTCCCGACGGCGGCCGCACCTGGCAGGTTTCCGACACTCCCATCCTGCATGGGCCGGAGTCTGCCGGAATCTTCTCCGTAGCATTCCGCGATGCAATGCACGGAGTAATCGCCGGCGGCGACTACAAACGCCCCGATGAGGACGGCCCCAACCTCGCGTTCACGAACGATGGCGGCAAAACATGGACCCTGTCCAAAATTTCTCCGCAGTCCTATTACTCCGCCGTGGCCTACGACCGCAGATGGGGAAATCCCAAAGCTAAAGAGTTGGACGACAACCAGGCCAACGTTCGCCTCTTCATCGTCGGCCCCAAATTCGTTTACGATTTCCGCCCGCCCAAGAACCCCACCCGCATCAGCCCGCCCAGGAAGTCCGGCATGCAGTTCAACGCCGTCAGTGCGTATCCGGAGGGAGGAGTTCTAGTCGTGGGCCCCAAAGGCTCGATCGCGACCATCCCCTAAGACAACTCACGTCGAGACAGCCGCCTCGGTGACCAAAGTTCCATCCCCGCCTAGTCCTTCTTGTCCTTGTTGACTCCACCCATCTTCGACGAAGATTAAGGGTGCTTAATCTTCGTTAAGTCTCCCCCAGACTGAGAACCGTGTGAAAAACCTATTTCTGGCCATCGTCCTCTGCGTCGCAACTTTTGCGTCCGCGCAAACTGCGCCAACCACAGCTTCCGCCCAAGCGGCTGCATCAACGCTGACGCCCACAGTCTCCCGCACCACCAAGGCGGTGCACTACCGCATGCAAGGCGGCTCGACCAAAATTGATTTCCAGGGAACCGATTTGCTCCAGCGCGCCTCTGGCGAAGCCCGGGTCGAAGGCAAAAAGACCAACTTCCAGATCGAAGTGAAATTCCAAGGCCTCGAAGATGCCACCAAGTTCGGTCTCGAGTATCTAACCTACGTTCTCTGGGCGGTTTCTCCGCAAGGCCGTCCCGTAAATCTCGGCGAGGTCACTCTCGACCACGGCAACGCGCACCTCAAAGCTTTTACTGACCTGCAGACCTTCGGCATGATCGTCACCGCCGAGCCTTACTTTGCCGTGACCGCGCCCGGCAACATGGTGGTCATGGAAAGCGCGCCTGCGCTCGGCACTGGAACTGAAAATATCGAAGCCAAATACGATCTGGTCAGCCGCGGCACGTATTCCTCCACCAACACCCACATTCAGGACGCCATCTTCGGCATCGACAGCAAGACTCCGCTGGAACTCTTCGAGGCCCGCAACGCGCTGCGCATCGCGCGCATTGCCGCCGGCGACAAGTACGCCGCCTTCATCATTTCCAAGGCTGGCCAGCAATTGATGCACGCCGAGGAAGCTTACCGCCAGAAGCAGAACAAAGCCGCCATCGAAGCCGCCGCCAAAGAGGCTACCGAAACTGCTGAAGAAGCCCGGCTGATGGCCGTCAAGCAAAAAGCTGAGGACGAGGCTCAGGCCGCCGCCGCGGCTCGCGAAGCCAAAGCCCGCGCCGATGCGGATGCCGAAGCCAAGCGACGCGCGGAAGCCGAGGCCGCCCGCGCCGAAGCAGAAAAAGCCAAGGCTGAAGCCCTGAAGATGAAGCAGGAAGCCGAAGCCGCCGCTCACGAAGCCGCGCGCCAGAAAGCCGAAGCAGAAAAAGCCACCGCTGAAGCCGTGGCCCAGCAGCAGGTGCTGGCCGCCGAAACTGAAAAAGCTCACCAGGCCGCGGCGCAATCGGAATCGCTTCGCCAGCAGGCCGAAAACGAAAAGCAGGAATTGCGCGCCCGCCTGCTGCAGCAACTCAACAGCATTCTCGCCACCCGCGACTCCGCCCGCGGGCTCATCGCCAATATGTCTGACGTGCTATTCCGCAGCGGCAGCTTCGAGCTTCTTCCTGGAGCCCGAGAACGCCTGGCCAAAGTTTCGGGCATCGTCCTGGCTTATCCCAGCTTGCATGTCGCCATCGAGGGCCACACGGACAGCATCGGCAGCGACGACTACAACCAGCAACTCTCCGAGCGCCGCGCCCAGGCTGTGCGTGACTACTTCGTGCAGCAGGGCATCGCCTCGGGCGCCGTCGAGGCCCACGGTTACGGCAAGACCGAGCCCATCGCCAGCAACGACACACCGGAGGGCCGCCAGCAAAATCGGCGGGTGGAGCTAATCCTCTCGGGTGACGCCATCGGAAATGCGCTGGACGGGCCGCCGCCCCAAACCGCCAGCAAGTAAGGGATTAGCGGCTATCCCCACATGTTCGGGCACAGAGGACGGGCCTCACCCCCAAAGGCCTGCTCCTAACGTTTCCCAAAAATTCCAAACAACCCTTGCCCGCCCGCCGGAAACCCATTACCCTATCTCAGGCCTTGGTCATGTTTACGCCGCACCCCAACCTCGCGGACGACGTTAACCACGCCATCATCCAGTCGGAAATCGAGGGTGGAGTCTTTCTCCACGACCTCCCGCCATCCACCGTTCTCCACATCCAAACCATGCACCACTGCTACACCGCGGTTCTGCTCGGAGGCAGCGATGCTCTCATCTCCGGCCATCCCGAATTCTGCCCCGACCCGGTTCACGTCGCCATTGCCGGTTCCACCTGGGGAGGCTCCATGCTCAAACTCCAGTACGTAGGACGCGGCATGCATCTCGAATTTCACCACCCGGAATACGACACCCCCATCGTCACCTCTCCCATCCAGGAGATCCGCGACTCCCAGCCCATCCCGGCAGCCCCGCGAGCCATCGACTCGCTAAGCTACTAACCACTCCGGTTGAGGTTTGCTGCGTATTCCAGATGTGGCATGATTAAGTACCGGCCGGCCAGGCCGATCCGATGAGGTTCGCAAAAGCGATAGCCGTCTTGCTGATCGGTCCCTTAGTGGGTATCTTGGGGGCTTTTTTCCTCGGTGCTCTAGCGCTGCCCGCGGATCCGAATTTCACCAGCAATGGTGGCCACGGAGCGCCTGGTGACGGGTTTTTGATCATAGGCTTTATCCTCGTGAGTCTTTTCATCTCCGTCCCCCTATCGATATTGTTGGCGGGAAGGATCGCGTTCCGCTCAGGTGCAGACTCGAAATCAAGTGACGCGGGTTCCGACTCCACTACCAACCATCTCGCCCATTGACTTGCTACGCGCCGCACTCTAACATCCTGCCGAGGGCCGAAGCCCGAAAGCCGAAGCCCAAACTCCCATGACCATCACCACGCGCGAAGTCAGCCACGTCACGATTGTCGACATCAACGGACGCATCACCTTGGGCGATGAAACCGGGAAGCTCCGCGACACCATCCGCGGCCTTATCGCTGCCGGCAAGAAGAAAATCGTCCTCAACCTCGCCCAGGTCGATTACATCGATTCCTCCGGCGTCGGCGAACTGGTCAGCAGTTTCACCACCGTCCGCAACTCCGGTGGCGAACTCAAGCTGCTCAGCCTCACCAAAAAAGTTCAAGACGTGCTCTACGTCACCAAGCTCTACACCGTCTTCGACATCAAAGACGACGAATTCACCGCGGTTAAGTCTTTCGACTACTTCTTCGCCAAGTGATCTGTAAAATGAAGTCGCGCATCCTTCAGCACTCCTGGATCATTTTTCTCGTCGTCGCGTCCCTTCTTTCCGCGCAGCAGAACCCCAGTCCCCAAAAGCCGGAGGATGCGCCGAACGCCACCAACCTGTCTACCGCCGCAGACCTGCCTGCCACCACCACATTCAGGGCCCGTGCTGACCTGGTTTTGGTACCCGTTGTTGTCCGCGGCAAACATGGCGATCACATCGCCGGCCTCACCAAAGATGCGTTCCACCTCGAAGAAAACGGCAAAGAGCAAACCGTTTCGCTCTTTGAAGAATTGCAACCCGCATCGAATGAGCCTCCGCCGGCCCAGGTCCTCGACCGCGGCTACTCCAATCTTCCCTTTGACGACGCCCATCAGCTCAGGCTGACGATCATGGTGCTCGATCTGTTGAACACTACCCCGCTACAGCGGACCGACGGTAAGGATGTGCTGATTAAGTTTCTGTCCAAAGGTCTGGCTCACAATCAGCCCGTCTCCTTGCTCTGCCTCACCAACAAGGATCTGGTGTTGGTGCACCCGTTTACTTCCGACACCAGCCTTTTGATCGAGGCGCTCAAGAAACTTCCGCTCGGGCCGCCCAAGATCATGCCCCGGAGGGACGCCGCAGAGAAAACGCTCAGGCAGCTCACCGAGATCGCCCAGGGCTATATCGGCATCCCAGGCCGAAAGACCATGATCTTCGCCGCCGGCGACATTCCCGAACCCATGCTGGATCGCGCCGTCTATCCCACCGACTTGGTGACCGCGCAAGCCTTTCAGGAAACTTTCAAGAGCTTGATTGACGCGAACATTTCGGTCTACCCCTTTGAACTCATGGCTTGGTCCGTGGACCCGACCCTCATGAAAAACCGCCGGGAGTTTTCCGACGACCTCAGCCTGCGTGAGTTCGCCGACGCCACCGGTGGTAACCGCTGTATCGAATCCAACGACATCATGAAATGCTTTGCCGAAGCCGTGGAAGATTCGCGCGCTTACTACATGCTGGGATTTTCCGTCCGCCCCGATGATCGCAAGCCCGGCTGGCGCAATCTGTCGGTAAAGGTGTCGGTTGAGCACGCCAATGTTCGCGCCCGGAATGGTTTCTATTACGGAAATCCGGCGCCTTCCGGGCCCCAGTCGGCGCATGACGCCGAGATTCTCGCGCTGGCCTCCCCGCTCGCCTACAGCGCCGTCCCCATGTACGTTCGCGTGCTCCCGCCTGAGCCCGCGAAAGCCGAGGCAGCTCCCGCGGCTTCGGGCCTGAAGACGACCGTCGAGTTTCTGGTGACCATCCCCCTCGGCAGCGTTAAGGTCGATCCCTCCAGTTCTAGCCCACTGGATCTCGAAATCGGCGCCATCGCCCTCACGCGTGACGTACGGGAAGCCGGCGAATTCCTGCACCCTGTACGCGGCAATCCCAAGCCTGAAGCCCTCCGCCAGTTCGCCCGCGAGGGTATCAAGCTACGGGAAAAGCTCGAACTTCCCCCCGGCTTCTACGATGTCCGTTTCATGGCTCGCGACAACAACGCCGCGCAGATCGGCACCGTAGTCTTCCCGCTAGATGTGAAGTAGAACATCGGCGGAGAGAAAATGATCGCGGGAGACAGCAGCCCTCGGCTGTCGGTTTTGATGCCCGGTGACCGAGTGCCCGCTACTCTCGATTACCTTTTCCCATACTCCTGGACTTCCCCATCCACCGATACGGCGACATACTTGTGGGTCTCCACATCGCGAAACTGCACCACCTGATGTTTCTCTCGTGCCAGATGTCCCCAACGGCTCGGCTTCTCAAGGTTCTGTTCAATGGCCTCAAACGTCCGCCCGTTGAGCCGGAACTGAGCCATCCTCAGCCGCCCGCTGCCTACTCGCTTTACCCGCAGCTTCTGATCTTCAAGGAGGACCTCTTCGCCATTCATAAGCTGCGCGGCCACCGATCCCAGGATTTTCTCGACTTCAGTCAAGGCCATCTCCCACTTCCTGTTGAAATTCGTTCGTGCCTTCTATCATAGTCCGCGAATTTCCTTGCCGCACTCCACCGATTACTATCTCGATCCCTTAACGACCCTGATCCTGATTCTCACCACATCGTGAACGACGTGCTGAGAACGACCGGCCGCACGGCGTCAAGGTTCGAGCTTCCTTAGGGACCAGGCCGCAGGAACCAAAATAGTTAACATTCCCAGTTCATTCCACTCAGACACTCAATCCGGCTGCTGGCAAGCCCAGAGTCCAAGCGTTTGCAGCGACAAAATGCCCGGTTCTCCCACTCTTACCACGCTGATCCCTACCCTATGCCCGCAAAAACGCGAAGGGCGGCCACGAAGCCGCCCTCCTAAAGCCGGTTACTCGGTACTCGCAACTCGTTACTGTTGCTTCCCCCGCAGCATCTCCACCACGCGCTCGTAGTCGTCCACGCTGGAGTACTCAATCACAATCCGCCCCTTGCCATTCCGGTCTTTGATCCTCACCCGCATTCCCAGCGTCCGCTCCATGTCGGTCTGCGCCGCCCGCACGTTCGGATCCATCCAGCGCGCGGCGCGGGTCTTCTTCTGCTCCGTCTGTCCCGGCATCACCGGAAGCGACCCATTCAGCCGCATCACCCGCTCTTCGATCTCGTCCCACTTCAGGTGCTTGTTCACCACTTCTTCCGCGACCATCTCGATGTGGTCTTCATTCTCGAGTCGTAGGATCTCGCGAGCGTCGCTGAAGCTCAGCCGGTCCTCCAGCATGTAGTTCATCACTTTCTCGGGAAGCCGCAACAGCCGCATGTAATTCGCCACGGTCTCGCGCGATACTCCGATGCGCTCCGCAATCTGCGCCTGCGTTAAATGGAACTCCTGGCTCAACACCCGGAAGGCACGGGCTTGCTCCAGGCAATTCAGGTCCTCGCGCACCACGTTCTCGAGCACGGTCATCTCCGCGGCCTGCTGCGGAGAGAGCCTCCGCACCAGAGCCGGGACCGTGTCCTTCCCCGCCATTTTCGATGCGCGCACGCGCCGCTCGCCCAGCACCAGGATGTAGCATCCTTCTTCTGCCCCCGGACGCACTACCACCGGCTGTACAACCCCGTGTTCCTTGATGGAGTCCCGCAACTCGATCAACTGCTCCTCGTGAAACACATGCCGCGTCTGGTAAGGATTTTTCTCGATTGAGTCGATTGCCAGGTTCGCCACCACGTTGCCATGTGACGCGGACCCGCCCTGAGCGGTAGTCGAAGGGGCCCCCGCCCGCGTTGTTTCTATCTCCACCGAAGCCGGCGGTTCAAGGGTTGCCACCCCTGCCCCATCACTCTTGTCATTCCGAACGAAGTGAGGAATCTTGGTTTCGCCGGCAGCATCTCCAGGGCTGGACGGCCCGCCACTCGGGACTCGGGACTCGGGACTGACCACCACCCGCGGCCCAGGCAGCAACGATTCCAGTCCCCGCCCCAAAGCCCGCCGCTTCTCCACCTTCTCGTCTTTCTTCTCGGCATGGACAATCACTTTCTCCGCCGCAGTTGTTGTCATCGTTCCCTCTGTGAATCTGTATCCTCTGTGGTTCAAGCCCTTGTTCTGCGCAACCTGCGATGTATATCTACGATTGTAAATATATATATCGATGGTTATAGATTTATTAAGCGCTCTTGTCCATCTCCTGGTCGGCCAGCGGCTTCTCTGCTTCGTCCGGCAGTTGAGAGCTGAGAGCTGACGGCTGAGAGCCCGCTGCCAAATGCCTCCCCAGAAGTTCCTTCGCCAGCCGGATGTAACTCTCCGCCCCCTTCGACCGCGGATCGTACACCAGCGCCGCTTTCCCATGGCTCGGCGCCTCCGCCAGCCGGATGTTCCGCGGGATGGTGGCAGTGCACAACTTCTCCCCAAAAAATCTCTTCAGTTCCGCCATCACCTGCTGCGCTAGGTTGGTCCGCTCATCCAGCATGGTCAGGACCACGCCTTCAATCTCCAGTCCGGGATTCAACGCCGCGCGGATCCGCTCCACTGTATCCAGCAGTTCGCTGATGCCCTCAAGCGCAAAGTATTCCGCCTGCATCGGAATCAAAACCGAGTCGGCCGCCACTAGCGCGTTCAGAGTCAGCAGGTCCAAAGCTGGCGGACAATCCAGCACGATGTACTGAAAGCGATCCCGCAAGGGCGCAATCGCATCCCGCAAACGGTACTCACGGCGCTCTGCGTCCACCAGTTCCAAGTTGGCCCCGATCAGATTCTTATGCGAGGGAATCAGCCACAACTGCTCGAGCTCAGTGACAGCCAGCGCCTCCTCACTCGAGGCCGCGCCCAGCAGCAGATGATAGGTGGAAACCCGATCCGGATCTTTCACCAGCCCTAAGCCGCTCGAGGCATTCGACTGCGGGTCGCAATCAATGAGCAGGGTGTTCACTTCGGCCGCCGCGAAAGACGCGGCTAGGTTGATGGCAGTCGTAGTCTTCCCCACGCCGCCCTTCTGATTGGCAACAGCGATAACGCGTCCCATAGATTGTCGAGGAAGCCAGAGCTGTTCGCAGCATAATGCGATTCGTATTTCGAAAGCAATCTCGAATTGCTGTGCGGAAGTTGAATTTGTGTGCAAAACGTGTCTAGTGTTCCAATGGGAACAATCGGACGGCAATGTGGGATCTGGATCCATGTGCTGTACGGCAGGCACAGCATGAATGTTCCAGTTGGAACATTGAGCGGAATGTAGAATGCAGGACAAGCGGCTCTTGGCGTGGTGCCTTAGCGGTGCTGGGAAATCGCCAATGTTCCGGCTGGAACATCACCGAAGTTCTTCCAGGCCGAACAAACAGAGGAATGGCGGCGACCACGAACTGCGTACGATCAACACATTATTCCCACTTTATACAAGCTGGCCTGCATAAGCGATGATAGTCAGCAACTCCTACGCAAGAAAGTCGCTATTTCATTCCACTTGTTGATCTGCTTGGTTCCGCAACACCACCAACAAAGAGCAGGCGGGAATCGGACTGGGGGATCGGGAGTGGTGTCTCCCAAGACAAAGTGGAGAGTGTGGAACGGGCGGCCTCGAGTTGGGAGGAGGCGATCAGGAGGGCAAGACGTCCACCGGGGGCGAGGAGGCCGGCGGCAACGGGGAGGATGTTGGCGAAGCGCTCGACAGCGCGGAGGGTAACAACGTCGAAGGCCGACAGTGGCAGAGTTTCAGCGCGGACGTTTTGTACATCGACATCCGCTAATGAAAGAGCGCGAATGACCTCGCGGAGAAAGGCGGCTTTCTTGTGGTTGGATTCGATGAGCGTGAGGGCGATGTTGGGGACCCAGAGTTTGATGGGGAGTCCGGGGAAGCCGGCGCCGGAGCCCAAGTCGGCGAGGCGGATTGCGGAGCTTCGCTCCGCCGGACAGCCGAGGGCGGCTGTCCCCACATGAGCAGTGCCGGGGAACAGATGGCGGGCGGCGAAGAGGGATTCGCCGAAGTGGCGGGTTACGATTTCTTCCGGATCGCGGATGGCAGTGAGGTTGATGCGGGCATTCCAGCGCCGGAGTATATCGATGCACGTCGATATACCTTGGAGTTGGATTGGAGACAGGACAGCAGATTCCTCACCGGGCCTTCGGCCCGGTGAGGAATGACAAGGATTTGAAGTGGCGGACATGAACGGCTCGAGCAGTTCGGCGATACGGGTGGGATGCATGGGGAAATCAGATTGTAGTTGGCCGGAAGAAAATCTCAAATCGCGGAGTGCACCGAACTCATCGCGGGGCGGCTGGGGCTGGCTATGTTGGGTGGTGTGTGGCAAGCTGGGAGCATGAAGAAACAAGCGTCGGACCAGTCGTTTCACGATCGGCGGTATCAGGAGCGGAAGCGGGCGGAAGCGGCTCGGAAGCCGCTGGCTAAGAAAAAGGCGGCTAAGCCCAGTTCCGAGTCCCGCGTACCTAGTACCGAGTAACGCTTCGGTGCTCAGTGGCCTTCCGCTTCGGGAGGTGGCGGCGCCAGGCGAGAAGCAGATTCCTCACTTCGTTCGGAATGACAAAATCCCTGCAAACCTTATTTGTTGACACAGCACCTGTGATTTCTGTAAATTCTGTTTGAACTGAAAGTACTGATATGGCGACTTTGACGGGCGTGCAGAAGGCCTACATCCTGCACTGGGGCGAGATGGGGACGCGGTGGGGGATCAACCGGACGGTGGCGCAGATCCACGCGCTCCTGTATTTGTCGCCGCGCGCGCTGCCGGCTGAGGAGATCGCCGAGACCCTCAGCGTGGCGCGATCGAATGTGAGCACTTCAATCCGTGAGCTCGAGACCTGGGGCATTGTGCGCGCCGTGCATGTGCTCGGCGACCGGCGGGAACATTATGAGTCGATGAAAGATGTGTGGGAGATGTTCCGGCTGGTGATTGAGCAGAGAAAGCGGCGGGAGATCGATCCCACGCGCGAGATGCTGCGGCGAAGTCTGGAGGAGCTGGATCCGAAAGAAACAGGGGCGGACTTTACGCGAGAGCGGCTGGCGGCGATGGCGGGATTCTTCGAGGCGGTGACGGAGTTGCACGACCAGATGAAGAGTCTGCCGACCGGGACGGTGCGGAAGTTGTTGCGGATGGGGGCGAAGGTTAGCGGGAAGAAAAAGTAGTTGCGAGTACCTAGTACCCAGTACCTAGTACCGAGAAACGGAAGCTCTCGTAATCGGTGAGTGCGAGGCAAAGGTTAGGTTGCTGGGTACTAGGTACTGGGTACTGTGACCACCGACTTTATATACTCGACGAAGGCAGAGGGTTCATGGCGCAAATGGATGGGATGACGAAGATCTGGGTGACGTTGACGGGGCTGCCGCTGACGGTGGCGCTGGAGTGGCCGTTTCACCGGTCGACGTCGGGGGCGGATTTCTGGGTGCTGCATGGCGACATCCGGCTCGAGAATTCTGACGGCCTGCATGCGCCCGTGGCGGTGAACCTATCGGCGACGGTGCGGGAAGTCCTGCCGTCGCTGGAGGCCAAGGATGCCGAGGCTCCGGTGATCAATGCGCTGCGCAAAGAAGTGGACCGCCGACAAATTGAGTTTGTGAAGTCGGGGAAGCTGAAGCCGGTCGCCTTTTCCAGCCGCCATTATGACTTCAAGCGGCAGAAATGGGTGTTCGGGAAAGCCACGGATGATGTGATCGCGACGTTTGTGGAGCGGAAAGTTTATTGGCAGACGAAGGTGCGCGGAGAGAAGCGAGTGTGGATTGGCGATCCGACGGACGCGCAGTATCTGGAGACGACGCCGCAACATTTGTTGGAAGTCGCGAGGCGACTGGTGACGGGGGATGGGCTGGTGCGCGTGGAGGGCGAGTTCGCGGAAGCTACTTCGGCTTTGATGGGGCAGGCCGAGCGATTCGAGGGCGCGATGCGCACTGCGGTGGTGGAGTTGGAGAAGAAGCACGCGTTTGAGAGAGGGTAGGGCTAGGGATTGGAGCAATTGCAGTCTGTTTCGGCTCGCCTGGTGTCTAAATTAGCTATGGACATTTTGTCAGTGCACTGGGACGTCATAATGTTTTGGAAATTGTCGTCCCGAACGGCGCATTTTTATGCGGTCTTTTTTGTGATACTCGGAGGGTATGCGAGCTATTCCCTGGTCCGAGCGTTTGCCGGTTTCGGTAATTTACGCGAGAAATCCGCTTTGATTCGCGCCGAGCGCCGCATCGCGAACGTCCGCCAGATTATCTTGCTACTTCTGCTTCTGTTTGGGATCACCGTCGCGAACGAAGCGTTCACTTGGCTTCGCGCAGCTCGTTTTTTGCAATCGCCATGCGGCGATTGCGTCTGGCCATTTGGGGCTTGGACAGTATTAGCCTTCATTGTATTGGCTGCACTTCTTTCTCTGCACGCATTTCAGTGGATGGCCTCGGTTCGGTTGCAGCGATGCGTATCGGGCCGCAGCGGCTGAAGCCACTTCCCGGTAATGTCTCTGATGTGGCACGACTGAACGTCGTGCCCTTCCCGATCATGCTTTCTCAAGCAGCAGGTCTAATGTCTGCGATTCGTCTAGGGCTTCCGGGAGAACAGTCCCCAGCAGAATCTGGGAGCGATGGCATAGTTTACTTGCACTAAGACAATTGCGGCGATGGCATAGTACGTGTTGAGGAAGCACAGCGCGGCGCCGGCGGCGTAGAGGGATTGGGCTACTACGATGCGGCGGACTACGGCCGGATGAATTTCGGGTGGGAGATCGTCGATCAAAAGATGGGCGCGGGTGGCGTAGGTCCAGCCCCAATAGAGTGTGAGTCCGAGGAGGAGGATGTTGCTCCAGTAGACTAGGAGCGCGGTGCGGTAGTGTATGTATTCGGCCAGCAGAGATGTCGAGAATGGCGTGAGCGAGACGGCGCAGAGAAACGAGATGTGAATCCAGGAAAGATTGCGGTCGGCGCGGGCGAAGTGGTTGAGTTGAGTCTGCTGGCCGACCCAGAAGATGCCGAGGGTCATCACGCTCATGAGGAAAATGAGTAGCCTGGGCGATAATGCGACCAGCACGCGCCAGAGGTCGCCCTCGGAGTGAACCGCCTCCGTGGCGGGAACGCGCAGGTCGAGGACGAGCAAGGTCATGGCTACGGCGAAAATGCCGTCGCTGAGAGCCGCGAGGCGTTCCACGTTTTGACCTGCAACACGGTTGTACAGGGAGTGCATCCAAGGAAGTCTAGCATCGGGGGCTTGCTCGTGTTGGGGGAGTCAAGGGCTTTACCACAGAGGACACAGAGGCCGCAGAGTACACACTGCGCCGTGCTTGTGATGGCGTGTTGGTTGGTGGCGATGGCTCCAGGGCTGGGATGGGCGCAAGCCAGCGAGCCGGCACCGAACCCTCCTCAGAACTCACAGACGCAGGCGCAACAGCTTCCCGATGCGCCGGGAGAGACTAAGAAGAAAGAGCGGAGTGACAATCCGGTCGTCATCACCAGGGATGTGGCTACAGCGGGGCTGAAGAAGGCGCGGGACTGGGAATCGGGCTGGATCGCCGGAGAGTATGTGGGCAGGAACCGTACGCTGGTGAGTCCGACGCGAGAGCAGCGGGAGTTGATTTACTTGCGGCAGACTTTGACTACTCCGGAGGCTTACCTTAAGCGAATGTTCGCGGCGGGTTTTGATCAGGTGCGCGGGGTGCCTTACCAGTGGGACGATGGATGGGATGGATACGCGGAGCGGTTCGCCTCGCGCGAAGGACAATTCATTGCGGCGAACTCGCTGGCGGCTTGGGGCAATGCGAAGCTGGGATATGAAGTGCGCTACGACCAGTGCAAATGCCAGGGGCTGTGGCGGCGGACTCGGCATGCGTTTATCCGGAATTTGGTGACCTATGACCGGAGCGAGGAGCATCTGAAGCCGCAGTGGGCATTGTATGGAGGAGCGTTTGGCGGGGGAATGATTGCGACGGCGTGGAAGCCGAGTCCGAAGAACGCGTTTACCAACGGCGGGCGCGCGGCGGCGGAGCAGGTGGGGTGGGGGACGCTGCTGAATTTCGTTACGGAGTTTTCGATCGAGATTAATCGGAAGCAGGGAGTGAAGTAGGGACGACATCATTGGTCTGGTCCGGACGCGACTCACCCTTCTGTGTGCGGTACGTCTAAGAATTCGCTATCCCGCGGGGGGTTCCATGTCCCAGGCTCTGAACTATCGTGGAGCGACACTTGTCGTTTTCATCCTCATCACAAATTTCAGCGCGTCGGCGCAGACCAGCGTTTCGGCACAAGAACGCTATGCTCAGGTTGCAACTCAACTGGAGAAGCTGGCCGAATACGAGGTCACTGAAAAGCACCTGCCTGGCCTGTCCATTGCGCTGGTTGAGGATCAAAAGATTGTTTGGGCGCACGGCTTCGGTTTTGCGGATCCGGACCGGAAAATCGCAGCTACGGCGGAGACCGTATATCGCGTGGGTTCGGTTTCAAAGCTCTTCACCGATATCGCGATCATGCAGTTGGTTGAGCGCGGCGAGCTTGATCTGGATGCATCTGTAACCAAGTACCTGCCAGATTTCCATCCCAAGAACCGGTTCGGTACGCCGATTACTTTGCGCGAGTTGATGACGCATCGCGCCGGTCTGGTTCGCGAGCCCCCCGTCGGCAGCTACTTCGACAGCAGGCAGCCTCCGTTAGCCGAAGTTGTGAAAAGCCTGAACACGACCGAACTCGTTTATGCGCCCGGTACGCACACGAAGTATTCGAATGCTGGTGACAGTGTGGCGGGGCTGATTCTGGAGTGGCTCACACAGGAGCCCTACCCTAAGTATTTGCAAGAAGCAGTGCTGAAGCCACTCCGGCTTGGGAGCAGTTCCTTCAGCCCTGAGCCCTGGCTCCTGCGCAATCTCGCGAAGGGTTACATGTGGACTTACGACGGAAGTGTTGTTCAGGCCCCCACCTTTGAATTGGGTACTGGGCCGGCCGGGAATATGTATTCAACAGTCCTGGACCAGTCGCGGTTTCTCAGCGCGCTGTTCGCCGGCGGGCGTGGTTTGGACGGAGTGGTGCTCAAGCCTGGCACGCTGCAGAAAATGTTCACTCCCCAGGATTCTGATTCCGGATATGGCTTGGGCTTCGCGTTGCTCAATGTGGACGGGTTGCGGATGGTTGGGCACCGCGGCGGTATTTATGGTTTTTCGACAGAGTTGCTGGGCATGCCAGACGACAAGTTAGGCGCAGTGGTCATCATCAACATGGACAACTCTTCAGAAGTAGCCTGGCACGTCGCGTTTACGGCGATTCGATTCATGGTGGCCGCACGTGCGGGCAAGCCGCTGCCGACCCTGGTGATTCCGACGGGGATTCCCCCCCAGACAATGCACCGGCTTGCCGGGCGGTACGAGGAAGAGCACAAGGCCATGCAGATTTTTGAGCGCAACGGCAAGTTGTTCATCGAACCACTGCAGGATGCCGGCCGAAGCGAACTGCGCCAATTCGGCGATTCGCTTCTAACCGACGACCGCAACGGTTGGGGGTTTGAAATCATTCCCATCGCCGGCGGAATAAAAGCCAGCGGGAACACCGACGAGATCTACAAGCGCGTGCCTGAGGCGAAACCATCGCCCGTGCCGCAGAGCTGGGGCAAGCTTCTCGGCGAGTATGGCTGGGATTACAACGTGCTCTACATCATGGACAGGAACAATGAGCTGACCGCATTGCTGGAGATGGAGTATGTTCCGCTCAGGAAGATCGCGGATGATGTTTGGGAGTTCCCGGCTGACAGTTCCTATGACCACGAAAAGCTAACGTTTGTGCGAGACAAGAACGGTTGCCCGCTGCAGGTCAAAGTCGGCGAAGTGGTGTTTCCGAGAAGATCGGCGTGCGACAATCTTAGCTGGCCGAATGGTATGTATCCGTAACCGCGCATTCGTTCCTAACCAGTTTCCTGTCACAGCTCAGAGTCATTACTGAAGTAGTGTCCCCCCATTCCCACCATTTGGTTCCTCCTCCGGCGCGATGACCACTGCCGCGGCTACGCGGTCGCCGGGTTCCATGTGCAGGAGGCGCACGCCTTGTGCGTTACGGCCGGATTCGCGGATGGTCTTCGAATCCATGCGGATGATTTTGCCGTAGTGGCTGATCAGCATGACTTGCGAAGTTTCGTCGACCAGTGCTATGGCGACCACTTTGCCCACGCGCTCCGTTGTCTTGATATTGATCACGCCCTTGCCGGCGCGATTGGTGAGGCGGTACTCATCTGCAGGGGTGCGCTTGCCGTAGCCATTTTCGGTCACGGAGAGAATCAGCGTGCCCTTTTGAGTTAGGTCTTCCACCTCGCCGCCCGCTCCCTCACCCTCGGTCGCTGGCGCTCCCTGGACAGCCGAGGCTGCTGTCTCCACATGGCCTGTGCCTGTCCCCTCTGTTCCTGCGGCTGCATCCGGCTTCGGCGTTACAGTCATACCTACCACATAGTCGCGCTCTTCCAGGTTGATGCCATTCACGCCGTAGGCGGCGCGACCCATCGGACGGACATGATTCTCGTCGAAGCGGATGGCCATGCCTTCGTGCGTGGCGATGAATACGATCTGGTTGCCGTTGGTGATGCGGGCGGCGACCAGTTCGTCTCCCTCTTCGATGTTGATGGCATTGATGCCGTTGGAGCGCACGTGCATGAACTCGCGCAGCTCCGATTTTTTTACCAGCCCATTACGCGTGGCGAAGAAAATGTATTTATTTTCTTCTTCGAGATTGCGCACGGCCAGCATGGTGCGGACGGTCTCGCCGGGCTGCAGACCAATCAGGTTGCCGATGTGCTTGCCGCGTCCGGCGGCGCTGACGTCGGGAATTTCGTAGACCTTCAGCCAATAGACGCGGCCTTTGTTCGTAAAGATAAGAATGTAGGCATGCGTGGAGGCGATGAAGAGGTGCTCGACGAAATCCTCTTCCCGCGTCTTCATGCCGGTGCGTCCGGTGCCACCGCGGCGCTGCATGCGGTAGGTGGAGATCGGCGTGCGCTTCATGTAGCCGGAGTGGCTGAAGGTAACGGCAACCTGCTCGTCCGCGATCAGATCTTCAAGAACGATTTCGGCGGCTTCGTCTTCGATGCGGGTGCGGCGCTCGTCGCCGTAGAGTTCCTTCACTTCCTCGAGCTCTTTGATGATGACCTTGCGGAGCTTGCTTTCGGACGCAAGAATGGATTCGTACTCTTCGATGCGCCCACGAGTTTCTTTCAGTTCGTTGGAAATTTCGTCGATGGAAAGCTTGGTGAGGCGGTGCAATTGCAGTTCGAGGATGGCCTCGGCTTGGCGCGTGGTGAAAGGCTTTTCCGGATCGAGCTTAGGAGCGCGGCCGGTGGTGTTGATGTCGATTTTCTTGCCGCCGAAGTAGGCGACCAAATTCTCCCGGGCGTCGGCGCGGTTGGCGCTGGCGCGGATGATGGTGATGACGTTGTCGAGATGATCGAGCGCGGTGAGATAGCCTTCGAGGATGTGCTCACGGTCTCTGGCCTTCTGCAGCAGAAACGCGGTGCGGCGGCGGACGACTTCGACGCGGTGATTGATGAAATGCTTGATGGCCTGAATCAGTCCCATTTCGCGCGGCTGGTTGTTCACCACCGCCAGCAAGATCATGGAAAAACTTTCCTGCATCTGGGTGTGCTTGAAGAGCTGGTTCAGGACGATCTGCGGCTCGGCGCCACGCTTGAGTTCGACCACGATGCGCATGCCGTCGCGGTCGCTTTCGTCGCGGACATCGGAAATGTCTTCAATATCCTTGTCGTTGACCAATTGGGCGATGCGCTCAACCAGCCGGGCCTTGTTCACCTGATAAGGAATTTCGTTGACGATGATGGCCTGGCGATCTTTGGTGATGTTTTCGATGGCGGCTTTGGCGCGCATCATGAAGCGGCCCCGGCCGGTGCGGTAGGCCTCGAAAATTCCGGCGCGCCCGTGGATGACGCCAGCGGTGGGGAAATCCGGGCCCTGGACGAACTTGAGAATGTCGGCAAGTTGCGCGTTCGGATTGTTGACCAGCGTGATGGTGGCGTCGACGATTTCGGTCAGGTTGTGCGGCGGAATCTTTGTGGCCATGCCGACGGCGATTCCGTCGGACCCATTGATCAGCAGGTTGGGAATGCGCGCGGGCAGAACGTCAGGCTCGACTTCACTGCCATCGTAGTTGGGGCGGAAGTCGACCGTCTCTTTATCGAGATCTTCGAGCAGCGCAGTGGAGACGGCAGCGAGTTTGGCTTCCGTGTAACGATCGGCCGCCGGAGGATCGCCATCGACAGAGCCGAAATTTCCCTGCCCGAAAATCAGCGGATAGCGCATGCTCCAGTCTTGCGCCAGGCGCACCAGAGCGTCATACACGGCGAGGTTGCCGTGGGGATGGTACTTGCCCATCACATCGCCGACGATGCGTGCGCATTTGCGCGTGGCCTTGTTGGGCTGCAGTCCCATCTGCTGCATGGTGTAGAGAATGCGGCGATGCACGGGCTTGAGGCCGTCGCGGACATCGGGCAGGGCGCGGCCGATAATGACCGACATGGAATAGTCGAGATACGACTTGCGCATCTCGTCTTCAATGTTGACGGGCTGAATATGCAGCGCGCCGGGACCGCCGCCGTCGCCGGGCGGAGGAGTCAGGGGAAGTTCGGGATTCTGATCGTCAGGCATGTTTTTTCAGCTTCTAGCTACTAGCTTCTAGCTATTGTTTTCTTCGATTACGGGAGCGCCGACCCGGGCTTCCTTGATCGTCGCGTAATTGGTGCTAAACGGTTGCATTTACAGGTGGTTAATGGGATTTTTGACTGCTCTATTGTACCACGTTGCGGGCCGTGATAACTGTTACGTGCGGAGGAGTGTTGCCTATGCCGGTTCTCGTTGTGTTGCTGGTTTCCTGGCTGGTTTTCCGCGGGATTGGAGTGATCGGAGTTCCCGCATTGGCGACCTGGCAAGCGTCGGCGAGGTACGCTTTGGCTGTCATGTTTGTCGTGACCGGGATCGCGCACTTCAACCGGATGAAGCATGATTTGGAGCGGATGGTTCCGCGCGCATTTCCGCGGCCGATGTGGATTATCTACATCACCGGCGTGTTTGAGTTTCTGGGCGCGGCCGGGTTGCTGCTGCCGAGAATGCGCAGCGTGGCGGGCGTGTGCCTGATCATGTTGCTGGCTGCGATGTTACCCGCGAACATCAAAGCGGCGCGCGAACACTTGTCCTTGCGCGGCAAACCGGCAACGGAGCTGTGGTTGCGCCTGCCGATGCAGATCTTCTTTATTGGGCTGATCTGGTGGGCCAGCCGGTAGCGCTCACTAGAAGCGGGCGATTACTTCGTTCGGCGACGACGGCAGAACGAATTTCACGTTGCGATCGGAGTTGGCTTGCACCGTTCCAGGCACATTGAGTGCCGAGATTTCGATCTTCTTGTTCCAGTATCCGTCGCGGTAGTAGTCGCCGCGAGCGTAGAGAGAGCCGTCGGCGATGGTGTAGTCGCGGACTTCCTCGCTGTGTCCATCACGAAAAACCAGAACTGCCGGAGGCAAATCGTGCGTCGGCGACGCCGCGGCGATCATAGGCCCTTGTGTACTCGCAGAGCTCGACGCGACCATGCTCGTGGCATGATTGCGAGTCGATTTCGCAGGCTGGACGTTGGCAGCCTGACCTAATGGCAGCGCTTCGCCATCCACGGCGGTCGTGTTGACCTTCACATAGCGGCCACCCTGAAGCTCGATCATCAAGGGCTGGTTCGAGGAAGGCTCACTGGTGTGAGAGTTCATGCCGGGTCCCATGGAACCCGCGGCGGGGCCCGCCATGTCGTGCGCGAGTTGCAACAGAAATGGCGGCGGTTCCGACGCGACTGGATAGCCGCTGGAGTAGATGTCATCGGGATTGTCGGGAGTGAAGGAATCGCCGAAAAATGGGAAAAGCAGAGAAGTGAGCGGCGAAGAGCGGCGGGCTCCCGCTGGATGCCCTCCGCGCCCGAAAGCAAAACTGCCATTGCGCAGGTTGAAGCGCGGCACTGTTGGGTGGGCTGCAGGCGCGTGGGCGCCAGAAGAAGCTCTCTGGGCAACGGCCCACGGCGTGAGAACAATGAGCAGCGCGGCTAGGGCGAGTGAACGCATCATCAATTGGCCTGTGCCGAGGGCGGCAACTGGAACACTACACCGCGGTCATCGTTTTGTTTTTCCGTGGCCGAAAGATCGAGATCCGCCAACGCGATCTTGCGGGGATGACCTGGCGTTAAATCATACAGTGTCTGGCTGACGATGGCATAGTTTTCAATCTCGAGCTGATGACCGTCTTTGAAGACTAGGGTCGTAGGTGGCTGCGGCACCTCGGGAGGATTCGGTTCGGAGTAAGCGGACGAATCGGGCGCATCGTGGGCTCGCGCGTGCGCCGGGCCGGAATAAGACGGAGGCACGTAGGAGGCAGGGCCCGATCCGCGGCGATCGAACACGGTGGGGCCGCCCTGGTATTCGGAATCGTCATCTTCGTCTTCGTCGTCGGCGTCGTTCACGTCGTCTGCATACGGCACGGGCACAGCGTACACATACGGGTAGTAGGCTTCGCCGTTCGCCGTGTGGTGAGGGTGATGATGATATCCGCCGTCGCCGCGGGCGACATTCGGGAAGAACCCGGCCCCGTTGGAGTGGATGAAACCGTTGTGAACGAATCCGGCGGTGGGAGGCGCTACGGCGCCGGTGTAAGGCATCACGCTGCCGGTGGGAGGCGCGACGCCGACCGAGTGACCGGCGCTGGAAGTGGCGCTGATCTGAGCAAGACTGCCGGAGACAAGAAGAAGCGGGAGCAAGAGCATCCCGAAAAGCGCCAATGAAGCCGGAATCGAGCGCTGGACGGGACATTTCACGACATCATGATACTCCAAGGGGAAGGTCATAACGCACCTCCAACCGGACTTACTTACTCTATTAGACCGCAGCGGCCGGGGGCAGGTGTGGGAAAAATTGTAGAGAATTGTCAGCGGTTGGGATCATCCGCGCGGGACTTGCGCTAGCGCAAGCAGATTCCACACGATATAGGCTCCCAGTAATCCCCAGACGCCGGCAGCCGCGAGCCGGCGGTAGGGCGTTTCCATAAGGTCGGCGAGGATCCCGGAGACAAAGATCAGCAGGAAGGGAACGGAAGCGAGCAGGAATCCCGCGCCGGCGACATGGGGATGAGCCATACCCAGCCCAACGAAGAGCACTGCGACAAGCAGCGGGGCGGTATGGCCGAAGTAGCGGGTCCGCGGCCAGACAAGATAAGTTGCGAAGGCGACCGGCACCAGCAGCGCCAGGGCGGGGCAGGCGCGCAGCAGTTGCGATCCGACTCCGCGGTAGACGGCGAGCACGGTAAAGCTGCGCCAAGTCGCTCCCCAGAAGGAGGCGCGACGCATTCCTTGGAAGAAAATGTGGGGATGAAGGAAATACGCGGCGAAGAATAGAGTGAGCGCTACGAAACAGGCCGCAATCCATATGGTGAGAGCTGCACCACGCCGGATAGGCGCCAGATACAACAGAAATGCGAGTGCTAAGGGCACGACGACGATCATGGAGAACTGCGATCCCACGGCGATCGCCAAGGAGACTCCGAGCAAGACAATGCGGCGCCAGTTCCAGAGCACGACCTCGCGCGGGGCGTAGAGAGTGTGAGCGACCGCGATGGCAGTGAAGATGGCGCCAAAAGCTCCCCACGCGGCGAGAATTTCAGGCTCGGTGTGCCAGACCGCGCTGGCCTGGATCATGGCCGGAGAAAAACAATAGAGCGTGAGGGCGACGAAGCCCCCCGTGTTGCCACAGAGACGGCGGGCGACGTACCACAACGAGGCGCCGAGGAAGACTCCGAAGGCGAGAAAGGGAATACGTGGGAGCCAGCGCCAGTACAAAGATGACTCGTTATCAAGCAGGCGCTGCGGCCACGCGAGCAGGGGCGCGGCCGTGACCAGCGAGAGCAGCGGCGAGTGCTCGGTATCGAAGCCGCCATCTTGAGAGACCTCAATCGGGAGCGTGCCCGGAGGATCCGGGTAAGGCGCGCCGACGATGCCGCCGCCGTGAAGTTGCCGCCAACCGGCAGCAATGCGGACTTGTTCAGATGCCCCGGGGCCGTCAGACGCGCGCAACTCGCAACGAACAAGCCAGATAGTCTGCGCCAGGAAAGCCAGAAGCAGAAGACCGGCGAGAAACTGGGGGCGGCCGAAGCGTTCGCGCGTGAAAAATCGGGTCATGGGCAGGACGAAGTGTTTTACCATGTTGCAGCCGGTTTGCGGAGAGAAGTTTCCGGCGGCGGGAATCACAGATGGCAGACTCGAACGATAAAGGACTCTTCTCGCCAGCCGCCGAGGCCAAGAGCGGCGGCAGTAGTGGCTCACGGAATCCCGACTCTTTTTCCCCAAGCCCGGCTGAGTGCATCGCCGGCGACGTTTCGCAAGAGCCCTGGCTGCGCAAGGTCTTTGTTGGTCCCAGCGGCCTGCGCCCGGGATGGAGCTTCGCCCTCTATCTGGGCATGTTTGCTCTGGTCGTCGCGATCGGGGGCTGGTGGGCGGATTCGCTGCACCTCGGCGAACTCTGGTCGCAGATGTTCTCCGAGTTGGGTGTACTGGTGGCCGCCATCATTCCCGCGCTCGTTATGGCCCGCATCGAACGGAGGCCCTGGGATGCCTACGGGTTGCCCTTGCGGAGCGCGTTTTCCAAAATGTTTTGGGTGGGCGCGATTTGGGGATTTCTCGGCGTCACGCTGCTGCTGGAAATCTTGCACGGTCTGCATGCCTTCGATTTCGGCCATGTCGTGCTGCATGGGGCACGGATGGTCAAGTTCGCCTCGTTCTGGGCCGTTGTATTTCTGCTGGTTGGTCTTTTCGAGGAATTCCTGCTACGCGGTTACACGCAGTTCACTCTGGCGCGGGGCATCGGGTTCTGGCCAGCGGCTGCGTTACTCTCGACCGCTTTTGGCGCAAGCCACCTCAAGAACCCTGGAGAAGCCTGGACCGGCGCTCTGGCCGCTGGTTTCATTGGCCTCTTCTTTTGTTTCACACTCCGCCGCACCGGCAGTTTGTGGTTCGCGGTTGGCTTCCATGCCGCCTGGGACTGGGGTGAGAGCTTCTTTTATTCTGTGCCGGATAGCGGACAGGTTTCGCCGGGCCATCTGCTGAGCTCATCGTTTCACGGGTCGCGATGGATCACTGGCGGCTCGGTGGGGCCTGAGGGCAGCCTGCTCTGCTTTGTGGTGATCGCGGTGCTGTGGGTGGGGTTTGAGAGGGTTTATCCGGGCGTGAAGGATCGCGCGGCGCAAAACCCTTTACCACGGGGGGCACAGGGGAGCACGGGGTAAACTGAGTTCCCGCTTTGGTAAGTTTCCAGCAAAGTACCCTCAATTCGTTTGTCCTAATTTCGCCTCAGCCTATACTCTTGAAATTATGAGCCCGGAGACCGATCTGCTGACGCCTCTGCGGCGGTACTGGGGCTACAGCACGTTCCGTCCGCTGCAGGAGCGGATTGTGCGCAGCCTGCTGGCCGGGCACGACACCTGTGTGGTCATGCCGACCGGCGGGGGCAAGTCGCTGTGCTACCAGTTGCCGGCGGTGGTTTCTGGTGGCACGGCGGTGGTCATTTCTCCGCTGATCGCGCTGATGCAGGACCAAGCCACGCAACTGGCGCAGATGGGGATTCCGGCTGCAGTGCTCAACAGCACGCTGAGCGAGGCCGAGCAAGCGAGGGTGATGCGCGGGGCTAGGGAAGGCGCGTATCGGCTGCTCTATGTTTCCCCGGAGCGACTGGCCCGTGGCGACACTCTGGGCTGGCTGCAGCATGTCCCAATCGCATTCTTCGCCATCGATGAGGCGCACTGCATCTCCGAGTGGGGACACGAATTCCGTCCGGAATACCGGCAGTTGAACCGGCTGCGCACCAAGTTTCCCGATCGTCCTATCGCGGCGTTCACCGCCAGTGCCACGCGCCACGTACGCCACGACATTCTGGCGCAACTGCAATTGCGCAGTCCCGATAAATATATTGCCAGCTTTTACCGTCCAAATTTGCGCTACCTGGTGCGCGAGTGCGAAGGCCTTGAGCAGATGGAACTGCTGGTGCAAGCGCTGCGCAGCTCCTCCGGCAGCAACGTGATCGTCTACTCTCCCACGATTAACCGCGTCGAGGAGACGGTGGATTTTCTGGGAGACCACGACATCGCCGCCGTGGGATATCACGGCAAGATGGGGTCCGAAGACCGGCGGCGTAACCAAGAGCGCTGGATGTCGGATGAAGTGCGCGTGCTGGTAGGGACCATCGCTTTTGGCTTGGGCATCAATAAGGCCGCGGTGCGCGCGGTGATTCATTTGTCGCTGCCAAAGTCGATCGAACAGTATTACCAGGAGGCCGGACGCGCGGGTCGCGATGGCAAAAACGCCGATTGTGTGATGCTCTGGCAGAAAAAGGATGCCGGGTTGCTGGGTTTCTTCGCTAATCAAATTACAGATGCAGAAGAGCGCAATCGCGCTTGGGAGCGGTACCGGATCATCCGCGAGTTTGTCGAGTCGAAACGCTGCCGACACCGGCAAATCTGCGCCCACTTTGGCGAAGCTCCGAAGTGGGAGGGCTGTGACGCCTGCGATGTTTGCCGGAGCACCGCGGAATGGATGGAGGCGCCGGCCCGGACCATGCTCTATGGCGGGAAGCAATCGCGGCAGCGGGCCGCAGTGCCGGCCACGGGAGCAGCTTCCGTGGACGAGGAACTGCGCGAATACCTCAAAGAGTGGCGGCGGACCACGGCGAAAGAAATGAACACCCCTGCGTTTGTTGTGCTGCATGATACGACTCTGGAAGAGATTTGCCGCCGCCGGCCTTCATCCCTCGCCGATCTGCTGAGCATCACGGGAATCGGCGAGCGAAAAGCCGAAATGTACGGGCGGGGGATTCTGGGGGCCCTGGATCGATATCGCAACGGCGCTCGTGCCTCGGCAGTTCCGGAGAAAATCACGATGCCTGCACTGGAAACAATGCGGCTGCTGATGGCGGGGAACAGTTTCGAGGACATCGCGAAGATTCGTGGGCGGCAGTTGTCCACTGTGGTGAACGCTGTGGCCAATCTGGTGGAACGGGGCGACCTGGAGTTTGATCCGGCGTGGATTGATCGAAACAAGCTGGCGGTGATCGAGGCGGCTTGCGCTCGTCTTGGGGTCAATGGGCTGAGGCCTCTGAAAGACGCTTTGCCTCCAGAAGTTACCTACGACGAAATCCGACTGGTAGTGGCGCGACTGAGGCGGGAGCAGAAACTGAGCAAGGCGGATGTCCCTGCGTAGCGCATCTATAGACGACCACATACCCTCGCCTGCATGCTTGCGCCGCATGCATTTCGCGGGCAGGAGCTCCCGCGCCACACGAGCGCGGCTCCTCTAGGTATTGAGGACTTGCTTCGCGGCCTCGCCTCCCGAGCGGACGCAATCGGGCACGCCGATCCCGCGAAAGCCGTTGCCCGCGAGTGCCAGGCCGGGCAACTGCTGGCGCAACTGCTCGATACGGTCGAGGTGTTCGAGGTGTCCCACACCATACTGCGCCATCGCCGACTTCCACTTATACACGCGGGCAAAAAGAGGCTCCGCGCGCAGGCCGAGGATCTGCTGCAATTCGTTGCGGACGACGGCGATGATGGCGTCGTCGGAAAACTGCCAGACATTGTCCGCGTTCGATCCTGCAAAGAAGCAGCGCAGCAGGGCGCGATCCTCGGGTGCGCGGTGGGGAAACTTGTTGTGGACGAAAGTCGCGGCCAGCAGGCGTTTGCCCTCGCTGCGCGGCACAAGAAATCCGAAGCCCGGAGGCAGCGACTCGCGGACACCGCGATCGTAGCCCAACCCCACGGTGATCGAAGAGCTGTAGCCGATGGCTCCGAGTTCGGCAGATAGTTCAGGGCTGCTGATCGAGAGAACCTGCGCAGCGGCAAGTGCAGGCAGGGCGACGATGACGGCATCGAAGTGATCGGATTTCAATCCTGCCGATACAATCCAGCCTCCGGCCTCCCGCTGAATGGACTGCACAACGGTGTTGGTGAGCAGTGAAGCCTGGTTGAGGTTCGGAACAAGCGTTTCGACCAACTGCTGCATCCCGTTCTTGAGCGAAGTAAAAAGAGGAGGCGCAGGTTTGTTAGTGGCTTTCGGTATCTTCTTGCGCGCGGCGAGCATGGCGCGCCCAAGGCTTCCGTGAGTGCGCTCCATCTCGGCGAAGCGCGGAAGCACGGCGCGCACACTCAAGTTGGCGGCTTCACCGCCGTAGACACCGGAGAGCAGCGGGTCGGCCAGGCGGTCCACCATCTCCGTACCGTAGTGGCGTTCGACAAGAGAAGCGACGCTCTCGTCCCCTTCGCCGGCGTGCGGCGGATGAAGCAGTTCCTGCGCCATGCGCAGCTTGGTGCTCCAGGAAAACAGCGGCGAGAATCCGGTAGGCAGGATCTTCGTCGGAACCATGAACATCAGCCCATCGGGCATCGGGATCAAGCGGCCCTGGATGAGGATGTAGGTCTTGCGGTCGGAGTCGTTTGATCCGATGAGCTGATCGCCGAGGCCAAGCGTGCGGCAGAGATCAGCGGCCCAGGGCTTTTCGGTGATGAAGGAATCCGGCCCGGCTTCGACGATGCAACCTGCAATGTGCTCGGTGCGGAGCACGCCGCCCAGCTGCGGCGAGGATTCGTAAAGGGCGTATTCAACTGCGCCTGCGCGGCGATGCTCTTCGAGCGCAAAAGCGGCAGTGAGTCCTGAGATACCGCCGCCGATGATCGCAACGCGGGTCATGGGACGCGGCTTCCGGCTTTCGGCTTCGGCGCGCCGGAAGAGGAAGTGGCAGCGGACGCAGAGTAATCCTGCACCAGGCGCGCCAGGTTCTTTACGTTCTCGACTGGTGTCTCCGGCAAAATTCCATGGCCGAGGTTGAAGATGTGGCCGGGGCGTCCGGCGGCCAGCTGAAGAATGTGCTCAGCGCGCAATTTCAATTCTCTCCAATCGGCGAAAAGCAGCACGGGATCGAGGTTGCCCTGCACGGCGCAGCGATGTTCGAGATCGCTCCAGCCCTGGTCGAGCGGGATGCGCCAATCGAGGCCGATGACCTCGGCGCCGGTTTCATTCATCGCCGGCAGCAGCGTGGCGCTGTCGGTGCCAAAATAAATGATGGGCGCGCCCGTCTTCTGCAAGCGTTTCACCATGTCGGCAACGTGCGGCAGAACGTAGCGGCGATAATCTTCGACGCTGAGGCACCCGACCCAACTGTCGAAAATCTGGATTACGTCAGCTCCCGCGCGCACCTGGGCGGCGGAATACTCTGCGGTCACCTCCACCAGCTTGCGCATCAACGCGTCCCAGTCCGCGGGAGAGTTGTACATCATCTTCTTGGCGTGCAGATAGTGGCGCGAGCCGCCGCCTTCGATCATGTAGCTGGCCAGAGTGAAGGGCGCTCCGCAGAAACCGATGACCGGAACTTTCCCGGCAAAATGTTTCGCGACCAGGCCCACTGCCTCAGAGACGTAGCCGAGTTCAGCGGCGCGGTCCGTTCTGAGTTGGGCCACGTCCTCACTGGTGCGGACTGGCTTCTCGATGACGGGGCCTTCCCCGGCGGAGAAATGAAAAGGCAGCCCCATAACCTCGAGCGGAAGCAGCAAGTCGGCGAAGATGATAGCGGCGTCGACGCCAAGAATCTCAGCAGCGGTGATGGTAACTTCCGCGGCCAGCGCCGGCTTCTTGCAGATTTCCAGCAGCGAATGTTGCTTGCGAACCGCGCGGTACTCGGGCATGTAGCGTCCCGCCTGCCGCATGAACCAGACCGGCGTGCGGTCGACAGGCTGTGACTTGCAGCCGCGAACGAATAGAGAATTGGGTGCAGACATAAACCACTCACTGTAGCATTTTCGTAGGTGGACGTGCGCGGCGCTAAGCCGCAGGTATGCGAGACTGAAGATGAGGTCGATAGAGAATCGAACGATGAAGACACGGCAAAAGCACCTGGGTAGTGTGAGCAGGAAAGTCGTCGCGATTGCCTTAGCCGTGGCCGGACTACTGCTTCTAGCCGGAACCTGGCTTGCCGCCTCCGGTCAGAAGACAGATCAGAAAGCCACTACGGCGTCCGTGCCTACCTTTTATAAGGACGTTCTTCCCATCCTCCAGAACAAATGCCAGAGTTGTCACCGCGTTGGCGAGCCTGCCCCGATGCCGCTGGTAACGTACGAGCAGACCAAACCCTGGGCGGGGAAAATAGCGACCGCCGTCGAAATGAAAATGATGCCGCCCTGGTTCGCCGATCCGCGCTACGGACGCTTTGCCAACGATCCGTCGTTGAGCGGCGAACAGATTGCCACGATTGCAGCCTGGGCAAAGGCTGGTGCGCCCGCCGGAGACGCACACGATGCATCCCCGCCCCCGAAATGGAGCGAAGGCTGGAACATCCCGCAGCCGGATGAGGTGGTGAAAATGCCAAAGCCCGTGCAGATTCCGGCGCGAGGCGAGGTGGAATATACCTACGAAATTGCGCCCACGCATTTCACCGAAGACAAATGGGTGCAGATGGTGGAAGTGCGGCCTTCGAGTCCGGCGCACGTGCACCATGCCGTGGTGTACATTCGACCTCCGGACTCGCCATGGCTGCGGCATGCCCCAGTTGGCGAGCTGTTCACGGCTTCGATGCTGAACGATCCGGAGGAACGCCGCCAGGCGCATGAAACCACCAGCGACCTGCTGCTCGTCTATGCGCCGGGAAGCGCGCCGGACCGCTGGGCTGACGGGATGGCAAAGTTCGTACCGGCAGGCTCCGACCTGGTGTTTCAGATGCACTACACCACCAACGGCGAGGCGGCGAGTGATGAGACCAGCGCGGGGCTGGTGTTCACAAAGAGTCCGCCGAAGCAGAGAGTGATCACCCTGCAGTTGAACAATCACGCTCTGATCATCCCGCCGGGCGCGGACGATTTTCGTGTGGAGGTGCAAGGCACGCTGCCCAACGATGCAACACTGCTGAGTTTTTTTCCTCATATGCACCTGCGCGGCAAGCGCTTTGAATACGACATCGTGCATGACGATGGAAGCGTGGAAACGCTGTTGCGGGTGAACTATCACTTTCACTGGCAGTTGAGTTACAAACTGGCCGAGCCGCGGGAATTAAAAGCGGGCACGAAGCTGCGCGCGGTTGCGTGGTACGACAATTCGCGGAACAATCCACACAATCCTGATCCGGAGAAGACGGTGACCTGGGGCGATCAGACCTCGGACGAAATGATGGTCGGGTTCTTCGACGTCGCGGTGCCGGCAACCATGGACAAGTGGCAATTCTTTATCCGCCACGCGGAGGTAGGTGGAACTAAACAGTGACTAGTTGCCGACTGGCCGGGTATTTGTAAGACTGTCTTGGGCTCATCCACTTGATCGCGAACCCAGGGTCTCTCACGGCAGAAGAAAAGCAGTGCCCGCGCGGCTCCAGAGTTGCCTACTGGGCCTTGGCCGTTGTGTTTCTCGCGGTCTATGTCGGAGCGATGTTCACTCCCGGTCTGTTGGACGACGCCGACAGCACGCACGCCGAAGCCGCGCGCGAAATGGTGGTGACCGGTGACTACGTCACGCTGCACGTAAACGGCGTCCGCTATCTGGAAAAGGCGCCTCTGCCTTACTGGCTGGTGGCATTCAGTTACAAGATTTTGGGTGTCAACGAATTCAGCACGCGCCTGCCCATGGTGCTGTCAGTGATGCTGCTGGGCGTGCTGGCTTTCTGCTGGGGTCGTCGTGCCTTCGGAGAACGGACGGGAATTTACGCTGGATTGTTCGTCTACACCTGCGCCGGCGTGTTCCTCTTCACGCGCATTCTGATCCCCGAAGTGCTGCTCAGCCTGCTGATCGCGTCGGCGCTGTACTTTTTCCTAACAGCGTTAGAACCGCAAGCCGCACATTGGCGATGGTACGCAGCCTACGCAATGATGGCGTTGGGCGTCCTCACCAAGGGGCTGATCGCCCTGGTGTTTCCCTGCGGCGCGGCATTTTTCTTTTTGCTGGCGACTGGAGAATGGCGCCGCTGGCGGGAGTTCCGGCTGATTTCAGGGCTTGCGTTATTTCTGGCGATCGCCGCGCCCTGGCACATTCTCGCGGGCCTGCGCAATCCGGGCACGGCCGAGCACCACGGCTTCCTCTGGTTTTATTTCGTGAATGAACATTTCCTGAGATTCCTGGGGAAGCGCTATCCGCGCGATTACAACAAGCTTCCCGCGACGCTATATTGGACGCTGCACCTGGTATGGCTTTTTCCCTGGAGTCTGTACCTGCCCGCGGCGGTGAGAACGGCGGTGCAGGAGTGGCGACGCCAACGTAGCGGTGCAAGCCAGAATGACGTGCAACCGCAAAGTAACTTTGCATCCCGGACGCGCCTGCTTTGCTGGATTCTGTCCGGGCTGGTTCTGATCTTTTTCGCCCTCTCGACCAATCAGGAGTACTACACCTTCCCCGCATATCTGCCGCTGCTGCTGTTGCTGGCGGATGGCATCGCGCAGTGCGAGCGGGAGGAGTGTGAGAGCGGCGCGCGCGCCGGTTGGCTGACAGGTTCCGCGGGCTTGCTTGCCGTGATTGGCGTTGCGGCTAGTGCCACATTGCTCTTCGGCTTGTGGCAGTCGCGGAACCTGCCCTTTGAAGCGGATATCGGAACTGTGCTGGCCAAGCATGATCTGTCGAACGACACGCTTTCGACCTCGCACTTTCTGGATTTAAGTTACGCGTCGTTTGCGACGCTGCGGCTTCCGGCGGCGCTGGCCGCAGTGGCATTGCTGGTAGCTTTGCTAACATCCTTCATTCTGCGTCTGTACCGGCGGCATTATTCCGCGACTTGGGTGCTGGCGGCGGGATTGGCCGTCTTCCTGGTGGCGGCGCACATCGCCCTGGGAAGATTCGGTCCCTATCTTTCGTCCAAGGACTTGGCGCGGGAAATTGCCGCCCGTGCGCGGCCAGAAGACAAGGTAATGATTTATGGCGACCAGGCCTTCGGGTCGTCGTTGCTGTTTTATCTGCGGCGGCCCATTGATCTGGTCGAGGGACGGACGACCTCGATGTGGTTCGGTTCCACCTTCGCCGACGCGCCCAAGATCTACTTAACCGATGCCGATTTGCAGCGGGACTGGGCCGGGAGCGGGCGGGTATTCTTGTTTGTGCCCCCGCACCTGAAAGCACAAGTGGATGGGCTCTTGCCGGCAAAGTTCGTCGTCGCTGAGCTTTCGGGCAAGTGCGTGTACAGCAACCAGCCGTGAAGATACTTGATGTTCACGCCGGGTAAACGTTAATCGCAGAGTGCGCAAAGAGAAGCCGCGCGGAGATCGCGGTGAACGATAAGACAACGCTCCTACATTTTCTTACCGAGGAGACAGATGAAAGCGAAACGAACGCTGGTTGCCATCTTGGGGATGATCGCATTCCTAACGGTTGCCGGACTCGAAATGGATCGCGCGAAGGCGCAGTCGAGCGCACTTACGGCCACGACGAACGCTGCCGGGCCAAAGAAGGCGGAGGAACAATACAAGAACATCCAGATCCTCAAGGGCATTCCGGCGGATCAACTGGTCCCCGGAATGCAATTCATCACCGCGTCTCTGGGCGTCGAGTGCCAGTTTTGCCACGTGGAAGGCGCATTCGAAAAGGATGACAAGAAGACGAAGCAGACTGCGCGCAAGATGATGGCGATGATGTTCGCCATCAATAAGGACAACTTCGACGGACATCGTGAAGTGACCTGCTACTCCTGCCATCGGGGCAGCACCGATCCGGTGGGGACGCCGCCGGTGATGGCCGAAGAACCGAAAGGCATGGGCGAAAGCAAGAAAGCCGAAGAAAAGAAGGCAGAAGAAACCAAGGTCCAAGGCGCCGAAGCCAAAGAAGGCAGCGGGCCGTCTGCCGATCAGTTGCTAGACAAGTATCTGCAGGCTGTCGGCGGAGCCGCCGCGACCGAAAAGATTACCAGCCGCGTGATGAAGGGCACGATCACCTTCGGTGACAGCAACATTCCCATCGACATTTTCTCGAAGGACCCCGATAAGCGGATCTCGTTTGCGCACACGCCCGATGGAGACAGCGTGACCGCCTTCGACGGTCATGAAGGCTGGCTGGGCTTTCCGGGGCGTCCGCCGCGGGAGATGCATGGGTCCGAACTGGACGCAGCTGCCATGGATGCGGATCTTCACTTCGCCGCGCACCTAAGAACGATGTTCAGCGAAGCGCAGGTGCGAGGCATACAGAAAATCGGCGACCGCGATGCCTACCTCGTAGTTGGGCAAAGCGAGGGCAAGCCACCGCTGCGCTTGTATTTCGACCAGCAATCCGGACTACTGTTGCGCCTGGTTCGCTACGGCGAAACGCCGCTGGGGCAAATGCCCACGCAGATCGATTATGCGGACTACCGCGAGGCCGGCGGCGTGAAGATTCCATTCCGCTGGACACCCGCACGGCCCAGTGGGCGCTTCACGATCCAGGTGAGCGAGGTAAAGCAGAACGCTCCGGTGGACGACGCGAAGTTTGCCAAGCCACCTGCGCCTCCCGCAGAGCAGAAAGGCCCGGCGAAGTGAGTGATCCTGGTGCCCTCGTTTTGCATAACAAATCCTGATCGTAACCATAAATAGTTTCGATTTCCGTGCAGCGCCCGTAGACGATACAGTGAGCGCGTGCGGTTTTGTGTCCGAATCGACTGTGGGTGGGGGAGCAAACTTTCTCTTGATGGAGAACCGCTGATTCCCAGGTTAACCGTGGTCCTATTGCTGCTTCTGCTTTTGTCGGGGCCTCTGCTGGGCCAAACTGCTTCGCCGCCCCCCGCTCCCGTCGCCGGCCCTGCCACTTCGAGCGACGCCAACGCGCGCATAGCCAAGCTAGAGCAGAAGGTGGCCGACGCCAAGAGCTCGGCCGACAACGGCTGGATGCTCACTTGTTCGGCCCTAGTCCTGCTGATGACCGGTCCCGGGTTGGCCTTGTTCTATGGCGGGCTGGTGCGCAAGAAGAACGTGCTCGGCACCATGATGCAAAGTTTTGCCATGATGGCCGTGGTCACGGTGCTGTGGGGGCTGTTCAGTTTCAGTCTGGCGTTTGGCCCGGGGAATAGTTTCATCGGAGGCCTGCACCATCTATTCCTGCGCGGCGTGGGCGCGGCCCCGGACGCGGACTACGCGGCCACGATTCAACTGCAGACGTTCATGATCTACCAGTTGATGTTCGCCATCATCACGCCGGCTCTGATTGCGGGCGCGTTCGCCGAGCGCATGAAGTTCAGCGCCATGATGGTATTCATGATTCTCTGGTCGATCGTGATCTACGATCCCATGGCGCACATGGTGTGGGGCAAGGGAGGATTGCTGAATGCGGCGCTGGGCGGGCAGTTTCCCACGCTTGATTTCGCCGGCGGCACTGTGGTGCACATTACTTCGGGAGTGTCGGCGCTGGTTTGCGCGCTTTATCTGGGGAAGCGGGTGGGCTATCCAAAAGAACCAATGCCGCCGCACAGCGTAGTATTGAGCTTCATTGGCGCGTGCCTGTTGTGGGTGGGCTGGTTCGGCTTCAACGCGGGCAGCGCGCTCAGCGCGGGAAGCCTGGCCACGAGCGCGTTTGTGGCGACACATTTTGCGGCTGCGGCCGCTGCGGCAGGATGGGCGGGCGCAGAATGGCTGCGCAATGGCAAGCCCAGCATGTTGGGAGCGATCTCGGGGTCAGTGGCTGGATTGGTGGCCATCACACCCGCCTCTGGCTTCGTCAAGCCCATGCCCGCACTGGTGATCGGGTTCATAGCCGGTGGTTTCTGTTATCTGATGGTGGCCAGGGTGAAAGCGCTGTTCGGTTATGACGACTCGCTGGATGCATTCGGCGTGCATGGCGCTGGTGGAACGCTGGGTGCTCTGCTGACGGGTGTCTTTGCCTCCAGCGCGGTGAATCCGATTCTCAAGGACGGAAAAGGGAACACGCTGTCTTCTGGCCTCCTGGAAGGAAATGCGCATCAGTTGTTGAATCAGTGTGTGGGTGTGGCGATCTCGTGGGCGCTGGCCATTGTGGGCACGCTGGCGATCCTGAAACTTGTGGATGTCACGATTGGCTTGCGGGTCAGCGAAGAGGAAGAGATCCAAGGCTTGGATTTGTCGCAGCACGGCGAGGAAGGATACTACTGGGAGGCTTCAGCGTAAGCTTTGTACGCCCGGCATCTGAGGTGGGAGTCAAAAGGTGAAAACAAAATCATGACCAAGGTTGAAGCGATCATTCAGAACTCCAAGTTGGAAGCGGTGAAGAATGCGCTCCACGAGATTGGCGTCGAGGGCATGACGGTCATCGAGGTGCGGGGCCATGGGCGGCAGAAGGGCCACACCGAGGTTTACCGCGGCCGCGAATATAGCGTCGACCTGATTCCCAAGACCAAGTTGGAAATGGTGTTGGCCGACGCTATGGTGGAGAAAGTAGTGCAGGCCGTTCTGGTCGCCGCGCGCACGGGCAAGATTGGCGACGGCAAAATTTTCCTGACGCGCGTGGATGAAGCCATTCGCATCCGCAACGAGGAGCGGGGCGAGGGAGCGCTGTAAGGCGGCATGGCAGCGACGCAGCAAAGACAGAGCATCGAGACGATTGCAGCAAGACTGGGGAAACAGGAAACGTTCTACCGGGACGCGACCGGACGGCATCTTAACAGCAAGCGTGTCACCAGCCCTCTCCAAAACGACATGCGGCATAAGAATGGCGAGCTTCGATTAGCGATCATCGATTCATCCTTCGTCGATTCGTTAACCCATGGTCATGATGGCAGCATCTTCACTGATCGGTGAACTGCGCAGTTCTCTCGCCGAGGAGTCGGCGCGAATCGCGCGCGATTTCGCGGCCACGGGGGACGGTCGCGCTGCGGTCGCGCAACGCACGCGGCTCATTGAAGATATTCTCAAGCGCCTGTGGCGTGACTTGGTGTCCGCCGACGAACTGGGCCCACGAAACTTCGCGCTGGTCGCAACTGGCGGCTTCGGGCGCGGCTGGCTCTTTCCTTATTCCGACATTGATCTCCTCTTTCTCTATGCCGATCGCAACGGCGAAGAAGCTCGCAAAGATGCGGTCCGGCGTTTCTCGCAGGAATTGTGGGACCTGAAGCTCAAATTGAGTCCGGCGTCACGAACGCTTTCCGAATGCGACCGCTTCGATCCCAACAATACCGAGTTCACCATCTCTCTTCTGGATTGCCGCCACCTGGCCGGCGACCGCGACTTGTTCACGCGCCTGCACGACAAGGTCATTCCCAAGCTGGTGGCGCGCGAGTCGAAAGCGTTGCTGCAGGGTCTGGCCGAGGTCACTCATGAGCGCCACGCCAAGTTCGGTAACACGGTCTTCCATCTCGAGCCCAACTTGAAAGAGACGCCGGGCGGGCTTCGCGACTGCAACGTGGCTTGCTGGCTGGCGCTGATCTCGGCCATGGGCAAGCTGGGCGACTGGCCCGACGCCAGTTCCCTGCGAAGCTCCGTGCGCAAGCAGCTCGATGCGGCGCTTGAGTTCTTGATGGCGGCACGCTGTTTTCTGCACTTCCGCCACGGGCGCGATGACAACGCGCTGAGCTGGGAGGCGCAAGACGAAGCCGCCGCGCGCAAGATTGGCGCGTCGGAGGCAGCCGACCTGACCGCCGCAGATTGGATGCGGCTTTACTTCGGCCATGCCCGCGCCGTGCAGCGCACCGTGACTCAGTTGTTAGAAGAGATTCCGGAGGCGTGGTCTTCGCTGCGCCGCCAATTTCAGGGTTGGCGGTCCCGGCCTTCGAGTCCCGATTTTTCCGTGGTGGATGGAATGATCTTTCTGCAGCAATCTTCATCTCTGCGCGATCCCGAGATGCTGCTGCGCTTGTTCCACTTCATGGCGCTGCACGGCCTGAAATTGAGCACGACCACCGAGCACCGCATCGAGCAGGAACTTCCGGCGCTGGCCGTGACTCCGCCCCGCGGTGCGGAGCTATGGCTCTACCTGCAGGAAACATTGCTGCAGCCCCATGCCGCGGATGCTCTGCGGGCCATGCACTCGCTGCGCCTGCTCACCTTGCTCCTGCCCGAATTGAAGCCCATTGATTCCTTGGTGGTGCGCGATTTCTATCATCGCTTCACCGTGGACGAGCACTCCATCCTCGCCATCGAGAGCCTGCACCGGCTGAATCAGTCGCAATCGGAATGGGACAAGCGCTATGCCGAATTGCTCGGCGAGCTGGAAGATCCGCAGTTGCTCTATCTCGCTCTGTTACTGCATGACACGGGAAAAGGCGTGCCGGGCGGCAATCATGTGGAGGCGAGTCTGGAGATCGCTGCCCGCTGCATGGACCGGCTGGATTTGGAGGAGAGCGAGCGTGCCGCGGTGCTGTTTCTGATTGGAAGCCACCTCGAAATGTCGGCGCAACTGCGGCGTGACATTTTCAATCCCGAGACGGTGGCGGCTTTCGCGGACAAAGTGGGCACTCCCGAGCGCCTGAAGATGCTCTGCCTGCTGACCTATGCCGACATCAAGGCGGTGAATCCGGAGGCGTTGACTCCCTGGAAGGCGGAAAACGTCTGGCAGCTCTACATTGGCGCGGCTAACTACTTGAACCGCAGCGCGGATCATCGCGTGCACGGCGATGCTAACGGAGAAAAACTTGCCCGCCTGCGCAGCCTGGCTCCGGTGATGAGTGCGAAGTTCAAAGACTTCGTCGAGGGATTTCCGCAGAGGTATTTGCGCGTGCACTCTGCCGAAGAAATCATGCGCCACATGGAAATGGCAGAGGAACTGGGCCACGATCCGGTGCAGGTGGACCTGAAGCGCGGCCGGCATTGGTACGAACTCACGCTCGTCACGAAAGACCGTCCGTCGTTATTTGCGACCTTGACCGGAGTGCTGGCCGCGTGGGGAATGAACATCGTGAAGGCCAACGCTTTTTCCAACCAGGCCGGGACCGTGGTCGACACGCTCTACTTTACCGACCGCTTCCGCACGCTGGAGCTGAACCTCTCTGAGTGGGAGCGCTTCAAGCGCAGCGTCGCCGCGGTTTTGGCGGGTGAAGCCGATCTCGACAAGATGCTGCGTGATCGTCAACGTGGCGAGAAGCATAGCAAGGTCAAAGTAGTGGTGGAAACGCGAATTGATTTTGATGATGAAGCTTCCTCGACCAGTACGCTCCTGCAGGTGATCGCCCAGGACCGGCCGCGGTTGTTGCACCGCATCAGTTCGTGTCTCTCGCACCAGAAGTGCAATATTGAAATTGCCTTGATCGACACCGAGGGGCAAATGGCGATTGACGCCTTCTATTTGACGTCGCAGGGAAAGAAGCTGACGGTGGAGCATCAGATGAAGATAGAGAAAGCCTTGCTGGATGAGTTGAAGAGTCTGGAGATCGGATGATGTCCAGCCCCGAAGAGCCTGCCCTGAGCGAAGTCGAAGGGGGCAGCATGTGAAAGCCCGGCACGGCAGTGCCGGGTGGAAATGGGGGAACGAGTCCCGCTAGGGACGGCACCAATTTCTGAGCGCCTCACCCCGCTGCGCTTCGCCGGACAGCCGAGGCGGCTGTCCCCACGCGGGCACCAGTGGTACTATTTCCTGCGGACACCATGACGAAACGCCGGTTGTGCCTTTCATCCTTATTACTGCTGCTTTCGCTGCATGGCTTCTCTGTGGCGCAGGCTCCATCCCAGCCCGCGGCGCCGCACGCGATTGTTCTGCACGCGGCCCATCTGCTGGACGTCAAGAGCGGGCGTGTGGTGAAACCGGGCGAGGTGCTGGTACAGGGCGAACGCATCGTGGAAGTCGGCTCGTCGGTAAAGCATCCGGCAGGTGCTGAGGTGATTGATCTGGGCGACCGCACTTTGTTGCCCGGCTTGATCGACGCGCATATACACCTCTTCTTGCATCCCGGTGCGGAAGATCTGCAGACCGTGCAGGAGTCGGTGCCCCAGCGCACGATCACGGCGCTCCTGGCTGCCCGCGACGATTTGATGGCAGGCTTTACCGCGGAACGCGACATGGGCACGGAGGGTGCAGGCTCGGCCGATACTGCGGTTCGCAACGCAATTGACGAGGGCTTGTTCCCGGGCCCGCGTTTGCGCATCAGCGGCAACGCGATCAACATTCTCGGCGGGCACGAAGATGCCATTGGCTACAACCCGGCGCAGCACGTGCTGCCCAACGCCGATTACGCGAACAACGCTGCCGAAGTGGTCGCGGTCATGCGCCAGCAGTTTAAGGAAGGCGCCGACTTCACCAAAATTTATGAGACCGGGCCGGATACTGTGCGCAACGGCCAGCCTTCCACGATCTATCAGTACACGGAAGCCGAACTCAGCGCCGCCGTGCAGGAAGCCGCGCGCGTCGGCAAGCACGTCGCGGTGCATGCCACGGGCGAACCGGGCACGCTGTTTGCGGCGCAGGCTGGCGTAGTTTCCATCGATCACGCCAACCAGCTCGGCGACGAGACCATGCGGCTGATGCGCGAGAAACAGATCTTCGCCGTCCCTACCTTCACCATCTTCGAGTATTTTGCCGACCATGCGGCTAGTCCGGCGCAGGCCGCCCGCGAGCGCCAGATGCTCGATCTCAAGGTGCAGGACTTCCGCAAGCAAATCGCGGCGGGAGTGCCCATGGCAGTGGGTTCTGACGTGGGGCCGTTTCCTCACGGGACGCAGGCGCGCGAGTTTGTGCTGATGGTGAAATATGGCATGTCTCCGCTGGCGGTGCTGCAGGCCGATTTGCTCAACGGGGCGAAACTGCTGGGTTGGGACGGCCAGATCGGCGCCCTGGAGCCGGGCTATCTGGCCGATATCATCGCAGTTTCCGGCGATCCGCTGCAGGACATCAGCGCACTGCAGAATGTGTCGTTCGTGATGAAGGGAGGGCTGATCTACAAGAAGTAGCGAAGCAGGAAATGCTCATGTGGGAATAGCCGCCCCTTCGACTTCGCTCAGTTCAGGCTATCGGCTGTAAGGTCGAGCGAAGCTCGACACCGGTTTTTGGGTCAGTCTTACCAGCCGTCCTCGTCTTTAACCTGCAGCTCGTCCTTCTTCCATTCCCGGTCAGCCTCGTCGCCATCATTGCCATCACGAGTCTGATTCCGCTTGCGATAGCACACAAAGAACAGCCCGATGCTCATGAAAGTGGGGGGAGCGATCAGGATCAGGATGCCGCTCTTCAAAGCCTGAATCATTCGAGAGCCCGAGGAAGCCGCCTGCGTATAGCAGAGCGCACAGCTCTGAGCGAAGGCGGGCACCGGTGCCAGCAGGATGATCAATCCCACCAGGGCGATACCCAGAATCAAAATCGGCTTTGAATACTTCATTTATTCTCCGGCGAACACGGAACGCCTTCCCGCCTAACGCGCCCAAGGCACGCCGTTTGAGAGGCGGAAGCTGTCGGTCCATCCATACTGCATCATAAATATAACCGAGACGGTGAAAATCACCACAAACCATCGCAGCCCGCGATTATCCGACAGATGCATAAAGAACAGCAGCGCGAGCCCGCCCTCGACGATGGCGACGCACAGCATGCGCTCAAACATCTGGGTCGGGGTAATGTCTTGATAAGCGATGAAGAACTGAATCCCTGCCAGCGCCAGCAGGCAAACGTAGACGATCAGGTCTCGGCTCATGCCATTCTTATGTGCTTCGCCTGTAGCCATAGTGATTTGCTCCCGCTCTTTCCAGCTCAATGAGCTAAGTTCAGAAGATAGACCAGCGGCACCACGAACATCCAAACCAGATCCACAAAGTGCCAGTAGAGACCGGTGACTTCGAGATCATCGGCGTTGTAGCGCCCGCCCTGGTAGCGGATCGCCACTGCGATCAGCGCGATCACGCCGCCGGTGACGTGCGTCAAGTGCAAGCCGGTAATGCTGAAAAACGACGCGCCGAACAGAGGCGTGCCCCAGGGATTGTGGAACAGGGTCATGCCTTCCTCGATGAGCGCCATCCACTCACGAATGTGCAGCACCGCGAAGACAATTCCGAGAACCGCCGTGATCATGGTCCAGCGGAAGGCCCCGGCCTTGTCCCCTTTCTGTGCCGACCGCACTCCAATCAGCATGGTCAGGCTGCTGGTCAGGAGAACAAATGTCATCAGCGCCACGTTGGTTATCCCGGGGAAAGGCCGTGGCCAGTTGGGAGTGCCGTTGCGAATAAATCCGTAGGCGACGAGACATCCGGCAAAGGTAGCGGAGTCTGCGATGATGAACAGCCACATCGCCATCTTTTTGGCGGGGACTGAGAATGCGGGCGCGGTCATGATCTCCGTCGCGCCGGTTCGCGACACCTGCCCATGAATGGAAAGATCGGCTTGACTCACTTTGCCTCCTACCTTGACTGGATTCGAGCTTCCTCGTTCAGAGCTTCATCCAAAGCAGCAAAAGCAGATACACCCACAGCACACCCATGAAATGCCAGTAACGCGAAGTAGCGTCCAGCGTGCTTCTGCGCAGGACGGACTTGTTCACCTTCCCGATCACGCGGACCAACCCGCCGAGCCCACCGAATACATGGAGGGCATGAGCGACGGTCAACACGTAGAAGAACGAGTAGCTGATATTCGTCGCGAGTCCGAATCCCTGAGACTTGAGTTGCATCCAGGCAAAAGTTTGCCCGGCAACGAACAGCAGGCCCAGGAACAAAGTGATGTAGAGCCACTGCGCTGGAGCCGCCTGATCGTTGTCCCTACCCTTCACGCCCATGAAGGCCGCAATCTGGCGACGGGACAGCTCTAGCGTGATGCTGCTGGCAATGATCACCAGAGTGTTCAGGTAAAGCACCGGGGGCAAAGTGATGTGCACCAACGGGACAGTCCCCTGACGGACGATCAGGGCGCTGGTGAAGGCGGCAAAGCTCATGGTGATGGCCGCCAGACCCACCCAAATGCCGGTACTGGCCGGAGGAGGCGATGGGTCCTTAAGCCGGCGCAGGTCCCCGCCGGCAGGGACCAGATTTCGCAAGCCACCGTTGCCGGAGCCTTGGCTCGGTAAACGGTCAATCTCGATTGTCGGCGGTTCGTGAACTGTAGTTGCCATACTGCTGATACTCCCTGCTGTAAAATTCCATGCCTGATTCAAAAGCTACTTCTCTTCGTCAGGGCTGTTAATTTTTTCCGGCGAGGTTTGCATTACATAGTCCTTGCTTGCGCCCTCGACGCTGTACTGATAAGGATCGTGGTAGACCACCGGCATCTTGTCGCCAAAGTTATTGTGGGGCGGCGGCGTGGCTGTGCTCCATTCCAGCGAAGTGCCTTCCCACGGATTATCGTTCGGCGCCATCTCACCTTTGAACCGGCTGTGGATCAGGTTGTAAACGAAAATGACCTGCACCAGCCCGGTGAAGATCGCAGCAACCGTGATGAACTTGTGCACCGGGATCAGCGGGATCAGGTAATCGTCGGTGAAGGCCTGGTAGCGGCGCACGTTGCCGGCGATGCCGAGATAGTGGAAGGGCATGAAGATGCAGTACGCGCCGATGAAACTCAGCACAAAGTGGGCCTTGCCCAAAGTCTCGTTCATCATGCGGCCGGTCATCTTGGGAAACCAGAAGTAGGTTCCGGCGAAGATGCCGAACATGGCTGCGACGCCCATCACCAGGTGGAAGTGTCCGACCACGAAATAAGTCGCGTGCAACATGATGTCAATCGAGGGCTGGGCCAGGAAAAATCCGCTGACGCCGCCGCTGATGAACATCGAAATAAAGCCCAGCGCGAACAGCGACGCCGAGTTAATCCGCAACTTCGAGCCGTACAGGCTGCCCAGCCAGATCAGCACGACGATCGTGGAGGGGATGGTGATTACCAGCGTGGGAAACGAGAACGCGAGCGAGGATGTGGGATTCATCCCGCTAACGAACATATGGTGCCCGTACACCATGTAGCTCAGGGCGGCCAGCGCTCCCATCGAGTAAATGAGCACCCGGTGGCTCAGCATCGGCTTGCGCATGTTGGTGATGAGAACGTGCGAAACGATGCCCATGCCGGGGATGATGGCGATGTAGACCTCGGGATGCCCAAAGAACCAGAACAAATGCTGCCAGAGCAAAGTCGATCCGCCGGAATGGGGCAGGACCTGGTCATTGATCACCAGGTTTGAGGCCACGAAGAAGCTAGTTCCAGCCACGTGGTCCAGGATCAGCAGAATGCAGGCCGGCATCAGAACCGCGAAAGCGGTCAAGCCCATGACCGAGGTGATGAACCAGGCCCAGGCCGAGAGCGGCAGGCGCATCAAGGACATGCCTTTGCACCGCATGTCGAGCGTGGTGGTGATGAAGTTCAACGAGCCCAGCAACTGGCCAACGCAGAAGATGGCAATCGAAGTCGCCCAGAGAACCACTCCGAGGCCCTGACCGGGGCCGCCCACCGAACCGATGGCGCTCAGCGGGGCATACTGTGTCCAGCCGCCCAGAGTTGGCCCATCGCTGGCAAAGAAAGAAGCGACCAGAACCAGGAAGCCCACGAAGGTGACCCAGAACGACATCATGTTGAAATGGGGGAAGGGCATGTCTTCGGCGCCGGTCTGGATGGGCAGAAAGAAATTGCCGAACGCGGCAAACGGGGCGGTGGTGAGCACGAAGAAGACCATGATCGTCCCGTGCATGGTCATCAGTTGCAGATAATACTCCGGCGTCATCACGTCGCCTGGAGCGCCCGTCTTCGAGAGCAGGTGCAGCCCGGGAATGGCGTAACTCCCGAATCCCAGATGGATCCGCATCAGCCAGGAGAGGAACATTCCGACCAGGGCGGCAAGCAACGCCAGCGCGTAATACTGTTTGCCGATGACTTTGTGGTCGATACTGAAGACGTGCTTCCGAATGAAGCTGGTCGGGGCTCCGTGATGCGCCGCATGGGCGGACATGTCGTGCATTGTGCTCACCTCGAACGAGATCTGTGGTCCAGATGACTCAGGGGCTAAAGCCCCGTTCATATTGGCCCGGCGACGGCGCGGCTAAAATCGCGCCCTTTCAAAACGGATCTGCAGGTTGAGTCGTTCCGCAGCCCGCAATGGCAGCCGTGCCCTTCTCAAAGCTGCTTCTAAAGCAAAGTCTTACTGCAGCGCCGCCTGCTGTTTGAGCCAGGCGTCGTAATCTTCCGGAGACTTCACCTCGAGATACGCCTTCATGTTGTAGTGCCCGAGGCCGCAAAGCTGGGTGCAGACGATTTCGTAGCGGCCGACTTTTGTCGCCGTGAAATGGATCGAGACATCCAATCCCGGGACGAAATCCTGCTGCACCCGCAACTCCGGGACGTAGAAAGAGTGCCCCACGTCCTTCGAGTGCATGAGCAGGTGGATCTCGCGATTGACCGGGATTGCCAGCTCGGCCGTCACGATGTCGTCCTTCGAGTCCTGATCATTTGTGGTATCGATTCCGTAGAAGTTCGCGTTAGCCTCGCTGATCTGGTTGGCGTGAATCGGGCCGAAGGTGCCATCGGGACCGGGGTAGCGGAAGTAAAACGCAAATTGTCCGGCCTGCACTTGAATGGGGATCGCGTTGGCCGCGGGCGGAGTGAAATAGACGCTGGCCCACGCCTTGGTCCCAAAAACTCCCAACGCCAAAGCTTCCGTTCCAACCAACAGGAAAGCTGCGACGACCATGCCCGTAGCGCCGCCGGGGAAATTCTTGACCTTGTCGCCGGCCTTGGCAGCGGAGAACTTCCAGATGAAGAAAGCGAGAAGGAACTGGGAGGCGAGGAACGAAATGCCGGCTTCCAGCATGGTGTCCGCATACTGCTCGTCGATGAGATGGCCGTGGACGGAGATGTCCTGCGGCATCGGCCACATATGCATCACGATGGGAATTGCCGAAGCAATTGCGATCAAAACGATGATCACTGCGAACATCTTCGCCATATCGTCCGCCTTCGGCCGGATTCGAGCCCGGCCTTATTGAAATCGCCGCAGTCTCAACTTCAACTGCGGCGATTCCGTAATGCGTTGCGTGAAACAGCCTGAAACTTCCCTGGTTTTCTACTTCGCCTTGAAGGTGAAATTGGCAGTCGCGGCCGCACCGCTGGCCACGGTCACTTTCTGCGTTTGGGTCCCGGCTGCTTCCTGCCACGCCGTTACCGTGTAGTTTCCAGGCGGAACATTGTTGATGGTGTAGTTGCCGTTGCTGTCGGTGGTTGCATAAGGTCCTTTCACCACCACATGCCAGCCGTGCATCCAGGGATGAATGTTGCACTGCACCGGAATCACTTCCACAGCCTTCCAGCTCTTCTCGACTGGCTGCGCGCCCGGCGGCTGCGACTGGTTCCACGGGATGTTGCCCGTCATTGGATTGGGCAGCGGGTGAATGTTGTGGGTGGTTTGATCGCTGGTTACCACTTTGAATGTCTGGCCCGCATCGAGCGCCAGCACGTGCGGCGTATACATGCAGTTCTTCTGATCGAATACCGGGACCGTGGTCGTTGTCTGCGCTGGGCCGCTCCAGTCGGAGATGTAAAGAACCACGTTCTCCAGTCCGCCACTGGCGCCCACCACATAGGTTTCGAGGTGCGCAGGTTCGGCCGCGTGGGCCTTGACGCAGTACGGGTCCTTCGACATGTCGATGCCCTTCATGTGCGGAGCGGCGCCGTCCAGTTTTACCGTGCCAGTAATCTTGCCTTCTCCGGCCGCGTTGACTTTCTGGCCCAGGATCAATGCCGCACAACAGACCAAAACTACGAGCGATAGTACAGCTGCCAAGTTGTATCGATTCCTCATTGAATTCTCTCTCCTTTAACCGCTGCAAGATTGAAATCTTGCTTGCGATGCAACTATAGGCTCTATTGTTGTCCCGCCGGTGCATTTGGATCAACCGGCTTCAGGCCAAGCTGCTTCGCCATTTCCTTTTCCTTGCTCTTGCCGGCCATGAGGGTTCGCAGATAGAAAACCAAATCCCAAGCCTCTTCCGGTTTGATGTTGTCGGCAAACGACGGCATGGGAGTGCCGTCCAAGCCGGTCATGAAAATCCGGTAGATATCCTGATCGGTATCGCCGCACTTGGGCCGCGCACCCTCGGTAAAGTTGAAGGGCGCGATCGGCCGGCCCAGATCATCCTGAAGAGTTGCAGCCGACGGACCGTTGGCCTGGCCCAGCACGCCGTGGCACTTCCAGCACTGTACCCGGGCGAAGACATCGCGGCCGGCCTTGATGCGCTCCGCGGTGACTTCCGGCTCCGGAGGAATCTGAATCGGCGTTCCCGGCTTTTCGTTCGTCCAGCGCGGCGAGAAGTGCTTCACCCAGGCGACGAGATCGGCGCGTTCCTGCTTGGTGAAAGTGCTCCACTGCGGCATGTTCGAGCGGTCGAGCCCGCGCGCGATGGTGTCGAAAAGATCCTGGTCCGTGGGCAAGGTACCCGTCGGGGTGGAGCGGCACTTGAAGATGCCCAGCTGGAAATCGCGGGGCTTGGGATCGACCCAAGGGAAGTTCTCGCCATTCCCATCCCCCAGATCGCCGTGGCACCCGACGCAATAACGCCGGTAGTCTGCCTTGGCATCCTTGGCATGGCCGGTAATGTTTCCGATGTGGCTCTCCATACCCATACGCTTCTCCAAGTCGTACTGCGTGAGCTGTGCCCTGGAGGCCAATGGGAGCGCCAAAAAAGCAGCTACGCCCATGAACAGCGTCCACTTCCGCAATTTTGTCCTCATGTCGATCCCTCTCCAATCAAGCTTAGAAATCAAAGTCGAATCCCATCAGCAACTCACTTACATTCAGATTGGAACCATCTGGCGCCGTTCCATCCTGATGCCACCAGTTGTACTCGTTGTGCCAGGCGAAACCGGCACGGCTGGTCATGAACGGGTTATAACGGAAGCCGACGGTGTAGCTGGAAATGTTGCCCAAGTTGGACGGATTGCCCAATGCTCCAATCGCCGGGTCGGCCACCGTGGCCTGTTGCGACATTCGGATGGTTTCATATCGCCCAATGAAAATAAGCTGTGGGCTGTAGACATAGTGAGGCTCGAAGAGGACGCCATTCCACGTCGGCGCTCGCGCATTAGCAGGCAGCGTCGTTCCGGGTGTGTTGTTTCCAGTGGCAACTCCGGGGTCGATCACATCGCCATATCCTTGCCCAAACCAGGCATTATCCTGTCCGTGCTGGGTCACTACCTGAAGGTCAAAGTGTTGGCCAAAGTAGAATTGCCCCACGAATCCTTCACGGCTGAAAGACTTGTTGCCCATTCCCGAGCCAGCGATGTAGCTCGAGGCGCCTCCACTGGTGAGCCACGTAGTCGGCGCTTGGCCAACCATCGCGTAGAAGCCGATTCTCTGCACTCCCGCCTTGCCCGTGTCGAAGGCTTGGCTGGCGGTAAAGAATCCGGTGTAAGCGTTGCCGTAGGGGACGCCCACCGTACCATCAACCGTACTCAGGAGGGCTGCGGAGTAGCGGGTCCGATCATCCCAAGAGTGACCCATCACTTCCACGCCGAGTTGATTGTCGCCCATCTGGCCAAAGATATTGCCATCGCCGACCGGGATGAAGTGGTAGAGCTGGTAGATGCCACCGTTTCCGGTAAGCGTCAGGATGCGCTTTTCCGAGAGCAGGTTATCGAGTTCGAACTTGCCCAACTTCACGTTAAGCCACGGGCTGCCGAACAGGTTGTCGAGCCTCGCCATCACCGTTTCAAAGTGGAACGAGGCTGTATTGTCCGAGGACGGTAGCACGAAGAACGAGAAGTTCTTTTCCAGCGTGCCGCCCGTGTGGAAATCGAGGCCACTCAGGTCAAAGCCGGACGTCGTGATGCGCTGGATCTGGGATCCGGTCGGATTCGGGTTCCCCGCCGTGTACGTGTCCACCAAATTCTTGCCGGTGCTCACCCGGTGCCAGATCGGCGTGATGCGGAAGGTGACCGGCCAATATCCGGGATTCTGCCAGATCGGGGCATCGCGGTCATTCATCAACTGGTAGCCGTTATCTTTGAACTTTTGTCCAAAGTAGTTCAGCATCGGCCAGGACTCGTGGCAGGCCGAGCAGCGCAGCCCATATTTTCTGGCAAAAGCCGGCAGGGCGTTCGCGGGCTCGCTGCAGGTGAGCGTCACGAAGACCAGAACCAGGGCCAAAGAAGAGAACGACGCCGCAAAGCGCAATAGCTTGCGAAGATGGGAATGCGTCAAAACGTGCATGATCGGACTCCTCGGCAAAATCGATTCAAGTTGTGTTTTTGCTGAAAACTGAATTTCCCACAAAATTCAGAGGCGCGCTCAACCAAGGCTGCAAAATGCGAACCCCTTCGCATTCCCGCCCGCAGTTGAAAAAACTTGCAAAGGTCGTACCATCGTACCGGGGCGGAATCCTACTACGAGTGAAACCCCAAGATCAAGAGTTTTTGACAAATTTTTTACAATGTCTAAATTCAGGCGCCTCAGGCAAGCCTGCTCAGACACCTCGAGTTGAACCCGCGGTCCTACCCGGCCCGTGAATTTTTCGAAGTCGATCATTCCCGGATTCCGTTCGGGGGTATTTGGTTTGAGCCGGGTCGAGCCTACGCGATGAGCAAGCCCGGGTTGTCACCGCTCCGTCAACGCCGAGTAATTTTGGCGTCACCGGTTTGTCAAAGATTTGCCCTCACGAATGCCAGTTTTCCGGTTCCTGGCGTCCTATCAAGACACACGTCAAGTTGACAGCCCTGCGCCAAGGGTACGAGACTCTGAAGTTGGGAGCGGAGATGACTTTGTATCAGCGGTTGGGTCTTCGACGGCGGGAGCTGAGTTTCTGGGCCAGGAATAGTTCGACTGCCGAGGCCGGATTTTCGCGCGGCCGACGATCTGCGGCCGCCTGGCCGGGTCCGCCCACCGGCCTGCTTCCCTTGCTGCTCTTGCTTCTCCTGGCCCCGCTTCCCCTCGCCGGCCGAGACAAAGGCAAATTGCCCTATGGCGAAGGTCTCATCGTCAACATCCCTGCGCCAGAAAACGAAGTCGAACAAGTCGTGCAAGACATCGCGCAGAACGGCGTAATCCGCGGGACCAAGGAGTACAACCGAGACGAGTACGTCAGCGGCGCCAAAGCCGCAACTTCTTCGAAAGTATTCCCCGCATGGACTGAGGGCGGCAAGGTTTTCTACAAAGTGCGCGAGCATGCTATCGACCCGCGCAACTTCAAAGACAGTGGCGACGTCGGAACCCTGGTCGTGCGTTATGTCTTGCAACCTCAAGGGGACAAGAACACGGTCCTGCGCATCGATGCGCTTTTCGAAGAAGATTTCCGCCACACCGTTCATCAATCCGACGGTTCGGTCGAAGGCGCCGAATACAAGGACATTCACGACCACATCGAAGCCATCGAGGTCATGAAAAAGCAGACCGCCGAAACCGAAGCCGAGCGTCGGGAACAACTGCTGAAGAAGCAAAATCTCGCTACGCAGACCTATGCGCCCGTGGACACCCCGCAGCAATCCGAGCCGATTCAGTCCGCGCCCCCAGCCGTCCGTGTGACCGTCGACAGTCAACCGGATGCCGCCGCTGCCGCGCCATCTCCAAGCCAAGCGCAGCCGGGTCAAACTCTGGAAGAGCACGTCAAAGCTCTGCGTCGGCAGGTCGAGCGTTTGGTGAAGGCGCCGGGCGCTCCGCTCAAATCCGCGCCGTTCCACACCGCAAGCACGCTGCAGTCCCTGACCACGGGCACCGAAGTCCTGATTCTGATTTCCACTCCCTACTGGTACGGTGTCGAAACCCACGAGGGCCAGCACGGCTGGATCTTGCGCGACGACCTGGAGCAGCCATGACGAAAACGTCACGACTCCGTCGACGGATCACGCACGCCCTCCTGGTGACCGCGGCGATCTGCTGCGCCCGGGCCGCCCAAGCTCAGGGCAACGCCAACGAACGCACTTTTCCACAGTCCAAAGCCACGGTGGAAAAAGCCCTGAAGGAAATGCAGTCCGCCACGGCCGGACGCCTTCCCGTGCTCGATGGTTTCGCAACCCCGGGCGATCATCCCCTCGACCGCTATCAGCGTGGCTATTACCAATCCAAGTTTCAGGTCAGCAGCACGCCTTCCGGCGCATCCGTGGTGACGGTGAGCGTGGAGGTTACGGCGTGGTATAGCGACCCGGTCGCCGCCCGGTCTGGATATCGGGTGTTGACCTCGAACGGCCGTCTGGAAGCCGATTTGCTTGATCAACTGGCCGATCAACTCACTGGCAAAGGTTCCCTGGCCGGCACGAGTTCTCCCGCAAGCGCAGCCCGAAGGCCATTCCCGTCGGAGAAATCAGCTTCCGGGCAATCTTCTTCCGGGCAATCTTCAGGACAGCCGGCGAAGTCCGCAGATTCGACGGAGCCCACCATTTCAGCGCCCGTGCCGCGGCTTCCGGAAACCGGTGGCGGATTGTCGTCGTCCCTGGCCCAGAGCCTGTCCACGCAGGAAAAGAATGGCCCGCAGACAAACCTCGCCGACAAGGATTCCAGCGCTCTGCAAGCCGAGGCGCAAAGCCTGGAAGAGATTCTCAAGAATCAGGCTCACCCCAGGAATCTCGTCGCCGTGAAAAAATCCGGAACCCCGGTGGTTGCCACCGCAAGTTTGACGGCCAAAACTTTGTTCCTGGCCAGCGCCCACGACGAGTTCGAGATGCTCGACTTCAACCGCGACTGGGTCCACGTGCGCATCTCCGGCCTGTCGCGCGGATGGATCTGGCGCAACAACCTGGAAATGCCTGACAGCGTTCCCGATAGCGATCTGCCGCCGAATCCAGCGGCAACACCTGTGGCCGCCGAACTATTTCATGTGACTCGCGAGGAAGAAGCCCCCTTCCCCGGAGATTGGGCGCCCCTGCGCGGTAAGAGCGTCAAAATCGTCTCGGTAGAGAAAATAAACGAGAACGACAAGGATGCCGGCGCTCAACTCCGCCTGGAGTTCGCCAAGTCCGTGCTCGACAAGGATTTTGCGGAACTCACGCAGAAGTCGCAGGCGTTGGCCGGCATTGTGCTGATCTTCGACTCGGTGGACGGAGGCATGATCGCCGCCACGCTCCCCACGCTGCAGCAATGGAAGGCCGGCAAATTGTCGGACGCTGCCCTGTGGCACCAGTGTTTCTTCGATCCGCCGGAAACCTTCAGCGTGTCGGGTCCGGCGGCGAGCCAGTGACGGACTTGGCAGAATTTTGGTGCTGCATCCGCTGCGGGTTGGACGCTGAACGCCGAGTTTGGACTTGACTTTCGACTTCCATCGGAGTACCCATACAATCCTTGAGTGTCTGGGCAGCTTTGTGGGGGCTGCTCTCTTTGCTAGACTCGAAACACTGTCCGTGCGAGGCAAGCGGTACGACAACCACACCATTAATTTTCCTATGAGCGCGATGACCCAATCCCTGCCCTTATATCGCAAGCAAGCGGAGACCTTGCTGCGCGACTACGCTGAACTGATGAAAGCGCGCGTGACCACTCTGATCGTGATGACGGCGTGGTGCGGCTACTATTTCGGCGCGCAGAAGACCGGAGTCTCTTCGCTTTCCTGGGGATTGTTCCACGCCTTGCTGGGAATCGGACTGGTCTCCAGCGGAACCGCCGCGCTCAACGAAGTGATGGAACACGACGTGGACAAGCACATGCGCCGTACCGCACAGCGTCCGCTGCCCGCAGGCCGCATGAGCCTGCGTCACGCCACCATCGCCGGCCTGCTGACCACTTTGGGTGGATCGATCTACCTCGCGGTGTTCACCAATCCGCTGACCGGCCTGCTGACTTTCCTCACTTCGGTGGTATATCTCGCGGCTTACACGCCCTTGAAACGCATCTCCCCCATCTGCACTTTTGTTGGCGCCTTTCCTGGAGCTATGCCCGGAGTTCTGGGCTGGACGGCGGCTCGCGGCCAACTCGAGTGGGGCACGCTCATCCTGTTCGCCATCCTTTTTGTATGGCAGTTCCCGCACTTCTTCTCTATCGCCTGGCTCTACCGCGAAGATTACGCCAGCGGCGGAATTCGCATGTTGCCGGTGGTGGAAGAGGATGGACGCTCGACCGCGCGCCGCATCCTCGCCTACTCCCTGATTTTGATTCCGCTCAGCCTTTTACCGAGTTTTTTCGGGATGGCGGGAAAAATTTATCTGGTGGGAGCGGTGGTCCTTGGCCTCGCACTTTTTTATTTCGGCGCCCGCCTCGCGTTCCTCAAACAACCCATCACCGCCCCACGATCGAAGATGCTAGCTCGCCACCTGTTACAAGCGACGGTCATCTATCTCCCTCTGCTGTTTGCCCTGATGATGGGCAACGTCTCGCGCCCCTGAGACAATCGAAAATTCTTGAAACCGGTACCGGCGCTGTGAGCCCGTTTCCTTAAAGCTATGGCGCGCGCCTAGCGGTTCCGGACTTCCTCCAACTGCACACTGAGCTGCGAGTCATTCTCCACATGCACAGCAATGCCCAGGTCGAGCGGCAAAGAAGGATCCAGGTTCATGAAGTCGGGCATTTCCATGCCTTCGCCAGCGATGAGCCGGTAGTCTCCCGGAGCGACTTTCTGCAGCGCAAATCTGCCGGCCTGGTCCGTGATGGCGCGCCGGTAATAGAGGCGCTGCGAGCGCCGCGCCCCACCCGGTACCAGCAGCACGCGCGCTCCCACAAACGGCGATTCATCGCTATTCGATACCGTGCCGTCGATTCGTCCCAGGGCCGGACTCAGAACCAAATCCAGCACGGGCGGCGCGGAGCCGTGGCTTACCGTGATTCCTGTTTCAAACACGTCCGCACCATTCGCAGTCAGATAAAAGCCGGACGGCACTGGGAGGACATGCAAGTCATAGCTTCCTTCTGGAACCTGGTGCAACTGAAATGTGCCGTCTGCGCTTACCGATGTGCTCGGAGCCTCGGGCATAAGCACCGCGGCAGACGGATCCCGCGGCTCCAACTCCACGTTCATGCGGGTGAAGTCCATTGCCGATTTACTGTCGGCCCGCACCCGCCCCATGATTTCAGCTCCCGGGCCGAGCACGGCTTCGACATCCTCAACATTGAGATCGCTGACTAGAACCGCGGCTCGAGCCAAAAGGGCTTTGCCGCGGGCGCCGGCGGCTGGCTGTTCGGCCGCAAGAATGTACGATCCCGGAGGAATGCTGCTGAACTCAAAACTGCCGGTTGCTCCTGTAGCGGGCTGGCTGGGAGTAAAAGTCAGCTTCCCCTGGTCTCCTACGAGCGTGACGCGGCAACCCTTCGCCGGCAACGACGTAAGCCCGTTCACGACCTTGCCTTTCACATGAAATGTGCGCGTGGGCGCAAGATGCATATCGATTCCTGCGAGCTGTTCTCCCTCGCGAACCGTAAGCGCGACCGAACGCGTCGGATCGCTGGCGCTCGGATAGTAGAGCGGCACGTATGCCTCATCACTTTCGGCCTTCATGGCCGGCGGGTGGGACTGGCTGGCGCGCAGGTAATACTCCCCGCGAGTCAGGTCCACGATGCGATACTCTCCCGCATCGTTCGTCGAGACTGAGGAGATATCCTCAAGTTCGCTGTGGCCCTGGCGATAAGAGCGCTTCATCGCCTGCACTGCTACGCCGCGCAGCGGCTTGCCCGCCCCATCCGTGATCCGCCCGCTGATAATGGCGCCCGGGGCCAACCGAATTCTCACATTGTCAAGTCGCTCGCCCGCTCCCACCACCACCATTTGGCGCGCCAAACTGGTGCCGATCCCGCTTGCATTTACATATCCGCTACGGGACGCTGAAACCAGATATTCACCCGGAGTCAGACCCTCCACGCTGAACTGTCCCTCGGCGTTTGTGCTGGCGGACGTAGATTGCCCCGCCGCAGACCTTATGCCTCTCAATCGTACCGTCGCTCCCGCTATGGGTTGCTCGGTGAGGGCGTCGGTTACCGTTCCCGCTACCGCACTCTTGTCGGCAGTCTGAGCGTAGAAATCCGGCGACGTCAGGACGACCAGAATCGCTGCCAGAATGATTCCTCGCATGCCAGGTAGGGGTTCCTGAACTCTGAATCTCGCTCATTTTCTCACGTTTTGCGGTGATGGAAAGCGCGGTGCTCCAGCTTGCGGGCTGAGGCAATTAGGCTCCTTGACGAGCCCACCCAACTGGAACATAATCCGCTTGATTTCAGCCGAGAGAGTCGGAGGATTCTTTATGGAACGCTCTCCCCAGCTTGGCCGGCAGCCTTCGAAGCTAACCCCGTCACTTCACAGGAAACTCAGTCTCTATGCCCTGGCGGCAGGCGCAACCGGAGTGGCCATGCTGACGGGCGCGCAGCCCGCTGCCGCCGAAATCGTTTACACTCCCACCCACCAGCAGATCCTCACCCAGCACAGGCTCACACTCGACCTCAACCACGACGGAATTGCCGACTTTGCCATCTCCAACCGCGCCTTTTGCACTACCGATATTTGTGGCCGCACCCTGATTGCGCGTCCCCTGGCGCCGCAGAATAAAGTCGCCGGCATGAAAGGCCTCATATTTACGCTTTACGCCTCCGCTTTTAAACCGGGCGCAAAGATCGGCGGATCGGCGCACTTTTCCGGCAAGCTGATGGCTGCATCCGGCACCGAATACGGCTACGTCGGCCAGTGGCAAAACGTTGCCAAGCGCTATCTGGGCCTGAAGTTTGCCATCGCTGGCCAGATCCACTACGGCTGGGCCCGGTTCAGCGTGAAATCAGGCACGGGCAAGATCACCGCGATCCTCACCGGTTACGCCTACGAGACGATTGCGAACAAGCCGATTATTGCGGGCCAGAGCAAAGGACCAACCGAGATCATCGACGGACCGGATGCGGGCCTCGGTCTCACTGAGTTCGGACCGGCCAAGCTGGGCCTGCTCGCGCTGGGATCCCCGGCTTTGTGCCTTTGGCGCCGGGAAGAGGCTAACTAAACGAACAACCCCGGGGTGCTTCGAGGAGTGAGACTGTAGTAGACTGTCGTTCCCCTGAGGGACCGCCGCGTCCCTGCCAATTACCCCATGAGTAAACCACTTGCCAAGAAAGTACTGCTTATCGGCTGGGATGCAGCCGACTGGAAGATCATCAACCCTCTTCTTGACCAGGGCCTGATGCCGACTCTGGACGATTTCGTCAACCACGGCGTGATTGGCAACCTCGCGACGCTGCGTCCGATTCTTTCCCCCATGCTGTGGAACTCCATTGCCACGGGCAAGCGCCCCGACAAGCACGGAATTCTTGGATTCATGGAGCCCGACCCACAGACCGGTGGAGTGCGGCCGGTGACCAGCACTTCGCGCAAGGTCAAAGCGATCTGGAACATTCTCACCCAGAAGGGATATAAAACGCACGTGCTCGGCTGGTTCGCCGGTCATCCCGCGGAGCCGATTCACGGCATTTCAGTTTCCGATCTTTATCCCTACGCGGTCGCACCGCTCGATAAACCCTGGCCCCTGCCGCCCGGGGCAGTTTATCCCGAGAGCCTGCGCGACCAATTCGCCAAGTTGCGCATGCATCCCGCTGAGGTCGGTGAAGCGGCCATCCTTCCCTGGATTCCGCGCGCGGCCGAGATTGATCAGGAGAAAGATAAAGGGCTGCAGTCCTTCGCCAAAATTCTCTCGGAGAACTGCTCGATCCACAACGCTGCCACGTGGATTCTGCAGAACGAGCCGTGGGATTTTCTGGCCGTTTATTACAACGGCATCGACCACTTCTGTCACGGTTTCATGCACTACCATCCGCCGCGCATGGAAGGGATTCCCGAAGCGAAGTTCGAGATCTACAAAGACGTGGTCAACGGCGCCTACCGTTTTCACGACATGATGCTGCAGACCCTGCTCGATCTCGTCGGTCCCGATACGACGGTCATAATCGTCTCCGACCACGGATTTCATTCCGATCATCTGCGCCCGCGCGGCATTCCCATGGAACCGGCCGGTCCTGCCGTGCAGCACCGCCAGTTCGGGATTGTTTGCATGAAGGGTGAACATCTCAAGCAGGATGAAAGAATTTACGGCGCCACGCTGCTGGATGTGACCCCGACGATTTTGACTCTGTTCGGGTTACCAATCGGCGAAGACATGGACGGCCGCGTGCTCGTGCAAGCCTTCGAAGAACCGCCCACCATCACGCGCATCCCCAGTTGGGAGGCCGAGCCCGGCGAGTGTGGCATGCATCCCGCGGATCTGCGTATGGATCCTGCCGCAGCGCAGGCCGTGCTGCAGCAATTCGTGGCGCTAGGCTACATTCAGCCGCTCAGCGAGGATCAGGAGAAAGCGGTGGCCGCGGCCGTGCGCGAGCAGCAATACAACCTGGCTCGCGTTTATCTCGATTCGCGACGCTATACTGAAGCGCTGGCAATTTTTGAAGAGCTGACGACGAAGTGGCCCGACGAAGCGCGCTTCATGCAGCACCTCGCGCAGTGCTATCTCGCACTCGGCAAACGCGGCGAGGCCAAAGACCTGCTGCAAAAGCTGATGACGCTCAAGCCGAAAGTCCCGCCGCGCGCGCCAGCGGCCGAGGGCGAGCCTGGGGCCGAAGCCGAGCATGGAATTGAAGCCGAGCCCGGCGCTGTAGCCGAGGCGGAAACACCAGCGGTAGAGCCAGCGGCTGCCGAAACCGAGCCCAAGCCGCGTCCCTGGGCGGATCTGCTCATGGGCATCATTAATTTCGAAGAGAATGACATGGACGCGGCGCTGGCTTGCCTGCTGAAAGCCGAGACCGCCGATCCCCATCTGCCCGACCTGCACTTGCGGATCGGTGAAACCTACCTGCGCCAGAAGCGCGCCGATGACGCCGACCGCGCCTTCCAACGCGCCCTCGAGATCGATGGCGATAGTCCTGAAGCGCATTTAGGATTGGCCGTGGTCCGTCTGCGGCAACGCCGCAATGAAGAAGCGGCGGAGCAAGCTTTGCTGGCGGTAGGCTTGCAGCACTTCCTTCCGTTGGGCCATTTCTATCTTGGCGTCGCCCTTGCGCGCCTTGGCCATCGCGATCGTGCGGCCCTGGCTTTTGAAACTTCTCTCAGCATGCTTCCCGGTCTCATCGCCGCCCATCGCTGGCTGGCCGCGTTGTACACACAACCGGGCGGCGATCTGGAAAAAGCCACTCGCCACCGCGAGATCTTTCTGCGCATGCGCCGCCAGCGGCAAACGAGAGCTCAAGCGTGATCACCATTGTTTCCGGGCTGCCGCGCTCCGGCACTTCGCTCATGATGCAGATGCTGGCCGCCGGCGGAGTGCCTATCCTCTCCGACGGCGAGCGCATCGCCGATGCCGACAATCCCCGCGGCTATTGCGAGTGGGAGCGCATCAAGCAGCTTCCCAAAGAGCCGGCCTGCATTGCGGAGGCCGACGGCAAAGCGGTAAAAGTGATCTCGCAACTTCTCTTTGCTCTTCCCGCCGGACACAACTATCGGATCATCTTTATGGAGCGTCCCCTGCCCGAGGTGGTCGCGTCGCAAGCGGAAATGATTCGCCGCCGTGGAACTACCGGCGCACCGTTACCAGAAGCGGCGTTGATTGCGGGTTTGAGGGCGCACTTGAATCAGGTGAATGCCTGGCTTGCCCAGAAGCCTGACATCCAGGTAAGCCGTCTGCAGTATCACACTGTCCTGCGCGATCCCAGGGCCGCCGCAGAAACCGTGCAGAACTTTCTTCAGCAGAAGTTGGACGTTGATTCCATGGCAGGCCAAGTGGACCAGTCGCTCTACCGCCAAAGAAGATAAGAGGGTACCGGCTAAAATGCGGGTAAAGCAAACTGCCTACTGGATCGCGCTCCCCACCTGCGAGAACACGTTCCCGGCGTTCGACCCGATCAGTTTGACGGTGCCCACCACGATGACCAGAATCACTGCCAGCATCACGGAATACTCGGCGACGTCCTGTCCGTCCTCATTTGACCAAAGGTCATTAAGTAAGTAGTCCATGATTTCTCCCCGACTCAGGCAGCTCCATGCATGGCTGCGACTCTTGTTACCGGAGGTGCGCTGGAAATAAGGTTCATTCCCCAAGGTTCCCGCTCTTGCGAAAAGGCCTGGAGGCCAACCTGGTATTCGCTCTTCCCGTCCAGCAGCTTCGTCCACACCACCGTGAATTCCATGCGGCGCTGGTGATAAAGAATCGTTAGCGTGTCGAGCGCCTTCAGTTTGTGATGAATCGCCCCCAACCGCGCCCCCGTTGGCGTCAGATCGAGTGTATGCGCCAGTGCTTCGAACGGCACGCCGGCAGCGTCCGTTCCCCGAACGCGCACCGGCAACACAGCCTGAATGCGATCTTGCCGTCTCCGGTTTGTCTTGACTCTGCTTGCTTGCATTTTGGCGCCCAGATACATTGTGCGGCAAGTTTGCCTGGATCGGAATGGCTCCGCTGTGTGAGGCACAAAGGTAACCAGTCGCGTCGTGGTTGCCAATCTCCGCTAAACTGAGAGAACCTTTTCAGCATCCAAGGTGGGGACATGCGGCGCGCTCGGATTCAATGTGCGGTTGTCGAAGGCTTGTTGCTATTGGGTTGCAGTTTGGCGGCTCCCTGCCAGCCACTTCCCCAGGCTCTGGATTCAGGCCGCGCCACTTATTCCCTTCCCAACGCTCCGCTCCCGGCCGACCAGGTAGCCCGCAAACTTCAGGAGAGAAATGCGCAGCGCGCCGCCGCCCTCGACCAGTTCAGCGGAACCCGCGTCTACCGCATGCAGTATCGCGGCTTCCCCAGTGATCGCGACGCTGAGATGGTGGTCACCATGACTTACCGCGCTCCCGATTCCAAACAGTTTCATGTGGTCTCTCAGAGTGGATCCAAATTCATCATCGATCATGTCTTCAAGAAACTGCTGGAGGGCGAGCAGGAAGCCGCCGACGAAGAGAACCGCCGCCATACCGCGCTGACCACGGAAAATTACGATTTCACGTTAGCCGGCTACGAAGCTAAACCCGGTGGCGCGCAATACGTCCTCAACCTGCTGCCCAAAACCAAGAACAAATATCTCTATCGCGGGAAAATCTGGGTCGACGCCAAAGACTTCGCCGTGGTCCGCATCGAGGGCGAACCCGCAAAGAATCCATCCTTCTGGATCAAGAAAACTGAGGTCGCACACCGCTACATCAAGGTGAATGACTTCTGGCTTCCCGCCGAGAACCATACCGAAAGCGTGATCCGACTGGGAGGCCGTGCCATCCTTACCATTGAATATAAGGATTACAGAATTACAAAAGCCGCGCCGCTACCTGGTATGGAGAACGCGCGGGAAGGCTCGAAGGGGTCTGGATCGCCGAAGTGAGTTGCACGAATTGGTAAGATTATCCCTGGACGAAGAAGCGACAGGAGTGGCGGCGTGAAAATCGGAGACAAGGTGAGGCTCATCGGTATTCCGCCGGACGCCCATGATGACGAGAAATTGCAGACTCGCACGCTGTTCGAAAAATGCTTGGGAAAGACATTCACCATCGATGGATTCGAGACTGTAGAGGGGCTACCGTACCAACTTGTGCAACTTGACGTTGGGCACATAGTTGGGGAAGCCTCTTACATGCAAACGATTTGGGTCGAACCAGAATATCTGCAACTGGAAGCGTCCCAATAAATCAAAACAGTCCACCCAGATACCGCTGAGCTACCCCAACTTACCTCTCACCGCGTCACAAATGTATAGTGTGAATTGCTCGCTTAACTCTGACGGCCGGCAATCCGCCCGCGCGGACAACACAAATTGGTCACACTCCTTCTATATTTCGTCCTGGGCGTGGCGCTCGTCGGCACATTGTCTTCGAGCGTGTTCCTTATGCTGACGCTGCTCGGGGTAATTCGGTTCCGCTCCGACGCCCGCCGCCAACTCAGTTCCATTCCTGACGATGCCCACCTGCCTCCGGTCTCCGTGCTCAAACCGGTGCACGGTCTGGAAGCGCAGCTCGAAGAGAACATTGAGAGTTTCTTCCGCCAGGACTATCCCGACTACGAAATCTTGTTTGCCGCTGACCGCGAAGATGATGCCGCCCTCGAAGTGGTGCGGCGAGTGTGTGCACGCCATCCGCACATCCGCAGCCGCGTGCTGGTCACCGGCGCCCCCTGGCCGAATCCGCCCGTGTATTCCTGTCATCGGATGGCGGAAGTTGCGGCGCACGAAATCCTGGTCACCACCGACAGCGACGTCGAAGTTTCCCCGCGTTATTTGCGCGAAATCGTTCCACCCCTGCTCGACCCGCAAGTCGGCATGGTGACCTGCGTGTATCGCGGCAAGAACGCGGCCGGATTTTTCTCCGCGCTCACCGCCATCGGCATGTCGGTGGAAATGACCGCGGGAGTGCTGGTAGCGAATCTGCTGGAAGGCATGAAATTCGGACTGGGGCCCACGATTGCCGTCCGCAAGGATTCTCTGGCCAGCATCGGCGGCTACACCGCGCTGCAGGATTACATCGCCAACGATTTTGTCATCGGCAACCTGATCGCGAAGGCCGGGTATCGCGTCGTGCTCTCCGGCCACATCATCGACCACGTAGTGAATCAGCCATCGTTTGGCCGCATGTGGCAAAACCAGCTGCGCTGGGCACAATCGACCCGCCATTCCCGTCCCAAAGGCCACTTTGGTAGTGGACTGGTCTTCGCCATCCCCTATGGCCTCCTCGGCTTCGCTTCCGCCGCATTGCTGGGACACCCCGGCTTCGGAGCCCTGCTGCTCGGTGTGGCTGTACTGAACCGGTTGGCTGAAGCGTGGCTTGCGGGCTGGATGGTCGTTCGGGATCGGCAGGTAGTACGCAAGCCCTGGCTCTATCCCCTTCGCGACCTGCTGGGTTTTGCAGTCTGGTTCGCCAGCTACCTGAACCTGCGTTATGTTTGGCGCGACAGCCGCTTTGAGTTGAAGGGCACGCGAATTGCCCTGCGACAGACTTCCTCGAATCACAGATAGTTGAGCACAAGCTTTCAAACGCAAATCCAGATTTCGATTTCATCCGGAGGTTTTCTTGCGCGTTTTAGTCACCGGTGCGGGGGGCTTTATCGGCAGTCATATGGTGGATCGCCTGCTCTCTGCGGGCCACAGCGTGGTCGGCTTCGACAACCTGTCGACCGGACAGCGGCGCTTTCTCGACACCGCGACCACGAATCCTAAGTTCACATTCCATCAGGCAGATCTGCTCCACCGCAAGCATCTGACGCAGGCGATGGAGGGCGCGGAACTGGTGGTCCATTTCGCCGCCAATGCTGACGTGCGCTTCGGTACCGAACATCCTCGCAAGGATCTTGATCAGAATACGATCGCGACCTGGAACGTGCTGGATAGCATGCGCGAGCAGGGCTGCAAACGAATCGTATTTTCCTCGACGGGATCGGTCTACGGCGAGCCGAACATTTTTCCCACGCCTGAGACCTGTCCCTTTCCCGTTCAGACGTCACTTTACGGCGCTTCGAAACTGGCCGCCGAAGGCTTGATTCACGCCTATTGTGAGGGTTTCGGACTGCAGGGCTACATCTTCCGCTTCGTATCGATTCTCGGCGAGCGTTACTCTCACGGCCACGTCTCCGATTTCTACCAGCAACTTGCCCAGCATCCTGAACATCTCCATGTGCTGGGCAACGGCCACCAGCGGAAATCGTATCTGTATGTGCAGGACTGCATCGACGGCATTCTTACCGCCCTTGAGCGGGCGGACGGCAAAGTGAACATCTTCAACCTCGGGACCGACGAATATTGCGAGGTCAACGATTCCATCGGCTGGATCTGTGAGCATCTCGGTCTTCATCCGAAGCTGACGTACTCCGGCGGAGAGCGCGGGTGGATCGGCGACAGCCCCTTCATTCTGCTAGATTGCTCGAGGATTCGCGCTCTGGGTTGGCGGCCGCGCTTGACTATCCGTGAGGCGGTTCTGGCCACGATCAAGTACGTGAGCGCTTAGAGATTGGCCTGCAGGTTGCGCGCTTGGGCACAGACCATCAGAACAGATATACTTTTCCGCCATGGCCCGAACGAATCCTAGCTCCCGCTTTTTGGCGCTATTTTGCGCCGCGGCATCTCTACTCATCTCCGCATCCCTCTTCGCGCAAGACCCTGCCTCCGCTTCTCGCGCCGAAGCCGTCCTTGATTCCATGCCGCACGCTAAGAGGATCGGTCAGGTTGCCCTCTCTCCCGACGCAACTCAAGTCGCTTACATCGTGAGTGGAAAGCTCTCTGTAATTCCTGCCACCGGCGGCTCTCCCCAGGCGATCACCATCGAAGGCAACCCTGCGCTCCGCGATGTGGCGTGGTCCGCTGACAGTAAGCGCCTCGCTTTCCTAGCCGATCTTACCGGCGACGGTCCCTCCGCCCAACTCTGGACCGCAGCGGCCGACGGCAGTGCCTCGGCGAAGCACGCGCAACTGAAGGGTTATGCTCAGTCCCCGCGCTTCTCGCCCGACGGATCGAAGCTCGCCATCCTCTTTATTGAAGGAATGCCGCGCGTCGCGGGCCCCCTGCAACCAATGACTCCGCTCGCCGGTGTCGTCGACCAGAAAATTTACGAGCAGCGTATCGCCACCATCGACCTAGCCACAGACCATCTGGCACAGGTCACGCCCGCGGACATGTATGTCTACGAGTACGACTGGACGCCTGACGGGCAAGCCTGGGCGGCAACCGCGGCCCACGGTTCCGGCGATGCCAACTGGTGGACCGCTCGCCTCTATCTGGCGAATGCCCAGACCGGCGAGATGCGCGAGATCTACAGGCCCAAGCTGCAACTCGCCGACCCGCGCGTCGCTCCGGATGGCAAGAGTGTGGCATTCATCGAAGGCTTGATGAGCGATGAGGGTTCCACGGGCGGCGACGTCTACGTCGTCCCCATCGCCGGAGGCGCCGCCCGAAATGTCACTCCCAACATGAAGGCATCGCCCTCGGCTCTAGCCTGGACGGCTCCGGACCGCGTGACCTTCGCCGCAAATGTGGATGGAAACTCCGGCTTCGGCGCGGTCAGCGCCACCGGAGGCGAACCGCAGACACTTTGGACGGGCGAGGAAGCAGCAGGCCCGGCGGGCAAAGCCTGGGCCCCGGCCAGTTCCCTCAGAAGCGATGAATTAGTTACTGCCATCGTGCGGCAATCGGCGAGTACGCCCCCAGAAGTCTGGGCCGGCCCCATCGGCAAGTGGAAGCAGCTCACCAACCTGAACGCCGGAGTCAACCCGGCGTGGGGCGAGATGAAAAATGTGCACTGGATGAACGGCACCATGCGCGTGCAAGGATGGCTGATGCTGCCCAAGGACTATGCCTTCGGCAAGGCCTACCCGCTCGTCGTAAGTGTGCACGGCGGTCCGTCCGCCGCCTGCATGTCGCGTTGGGCTGAGGGCAGCATGGGCCCGCTATCGGCGATGGGTTACTTCGTTCTCTGCCCCAACCCGCGTGGCAGCTATGGGCAGGGTGAGGCCTTCACCCAGGGCAACGTAAAAGACTTCGGCGGCGGCGATTTTCGCGACATCATGGCCGGCGTGGATGCGATTGCCAAGCAGTATCCCATCGACACCAGGCGCCTCGGCATTCGGGGACACAGCTACGGCGGTTACATGACCATGTGGGCCGAGACCCAGACTCACCGTTTCGCAGCCGCGGTTGCGGGCGCAGGCCTCTCCAATTGGCTGAGCTACTACGGCGTCAACGACATCGACGAGTGGATGGTCCCCTTCTTCGGTGCATCCGTCTACGACGATCCCTCCGTCTACGCCAAGAGCGATCCCATGCACTTCGTCAAGGCGGTGAAGACGCCGACCCTGATCCTCGTCGGCGAACGAGACGGCGAAGTGCCTATGGAACAATCGGTCGAATGGTGGCATGCCCTCGAAACTATGCACGTGCCCACTACGCTGGTTGTCTATCCGGGTGAGGGACACATGTTTGTGAAGTCCGCCGACGGGCACGACTACTCCCTGCGTTCTCTCCAGTGGTTCGAGGAATGGTTCGCGAAGTCAGAGTCGCGAAGCGACGGCATTCATTAGCCCAGCACGTAAGTGCTGGGAAGACCGAGGTGGAAGAGAACCGAGTCCCGTAGAGTCTGTGTCGTAGCTTTTCTTTCGCCCCCTCGGGGCTGGCTCTTATTCCACTTTCGACCCACGGCTTACGCCGCGGGCTGCATTCTTGCGCCGCTTCGCGGCTGAACTCCGGCCCCACCGGCCCACTTTTCGGATCGGCATCCAGCTACGACACAGACTCCGTAGGGACGGCACCGGTTCTGTGGACCCCGCCGTGTGCCCTCCGTCACTTTGACCTGTGTCCTTCATCACAGATCGCGCCGAGAACCGGGACTGTACTGGATTCTGGAGCGCTGCCATGTGCCTTGCCATACCGGGGAAGATCCTCGAAATTCAGGAGATGGGTACGCTGCGGGCCGCCCGCGTGCAGTTCGGCGGGATCGTGCGTCAGGTCTCCCTCAGCTTTGTCCCCGAGGCGGATGTGGGCGACTACGTGATGGTCCATGTGGGCTTCGCCATCAGCCGTGTGGACGCGTCCGAAGCCGAGCGTACCTACAAGCTGCTTGAAGAGATGGGAGCGCTGGAAGCGGAATTGCCACCGGTCGAACAGTAAGTAGCGGTACATGATTTTTCGTCCGCACTCAACCGGTGCATACTCCTCGTTCCAGCTCACACCCGCGTGTGATCTTTGTCACCGATAGGGCGTCTCCCTCTGGTTAGAGTTTGATCTGTGGGGCTGGGTTTGGAAGGTGCCGTTCGAAGCTGTTTTGAAAGGGCCCGGCTTCAGCCGGGCCGCCACGGGCCGTATAAACACTGGGCTTTAGCCCCTGTGGGAGCGCCGTAAGCGCTCGGTCGACGCTATGAAATATCTCGACGAATACCGCGACGAACGCATTGCCCGCGCCCTCGCATCGGAGATCACCCAGCGCACCACCCGCCCCTGGGTGCTGATGGAGATCTGTGGCGGGCAAACCCACACCATCATGCGCTACGGCATCGACGAGCTTCTGCCGCGCGGGATCGAACTCGTCCACGGCCCGGGATGTCCCGTTTGCGTCACGCCGCTCGAAACCGTGGACAAGGCCATCGAGATCGCGCTGCGTCCTGACGCCATCCTAGTTTCCTACGGCGACATGCTGCGCGTGCCCGGCTCCCGTTCCGATCTGCTTCGCGCCAAGGCCCAGGGGGCCGACGTTCGCATCGCCTACTCCCCCACCGAGGCGGTGAAGATCGCCCGCGCCAATCCCGATCGCAAGGTGGTTTTTCTGGCGATCGGTTTCGAAACCACCGCTCCCGCAAATGCGATGGCCGCATGGCAGGCCAAGCGTGAAGGCCTCACCAATTTTTCCATGCTGGTGTCGCACGTGCTCGTCCCGCCCGCCATCCGCGCCTTGATGGTTTCTCAGACCAACCGCGTGCAGGGCTTCATCGCCCCCGGCCACGTTTGCACCGTTGTCGGATGCAAAGACTATGAAGACCTGGTTCGCGATTTTCGCATCCCGATCGTGGTCGGCGGATTCGAGCCGGTCGATATTTTGGACGCGGTCCTCATGCTCGTCCGCCAACTCGAAGCGGGCGAGGCCAAGCTGGAAAACCAGTATGTGCGCTCGGTCAGCTACCAGGGCAACCTGCCCGCGCAGCAGATCATGGCCGACGTCTTTGAAGTGGCAGACCAGAAGTGGCGCGGCATCGGCCCCATCCCGCAAAGCGGTTTGCGTTTGCGCGAGGAGTACGCCGCTTACGACGCCGACCGTGTCTTTGAGCTGAGCGAGCTTACGGTAGACGAGCCCGCCGAATGCATCAGCGCCCAGGTTTTGCAGGGGTTGAAGAAACCGACTGATTGTCCCGCGTTCGCCATGCGCTGTACACCGGAAAATCCGCTCGGAGCGCCAATGGTCTCGAATGAAGGAGCATGCGCTGCCTACTATCACTATCGCCGCCATGCGGTCGGGACGTAGGAGGGCCCATGTCCACAAAGACTGTCGCCGATATCAACTTCGAACTCAGTTGCCCCGCCCCGCTTCCGGCCAAAGATACGATTCTGCTGGGACACGGCAGCGGCGGCAAGTTGAGCGCCGAGTTGATTCGCGACGTCTTCCTGCCGGCGTTTCAGAACTCGGTGTTGGCTCGTCTCGACGATCAGGCTATCGTGAACGTAAACGGCCAGCGTCTGGCCATCACCACCGATTCCTTCGTAGTAAAGCCGCTGTTCTTTCCCGGCGGCGACATCGGCTCTCTCGCGGTTCACGGCACGGTGAACGATTTGGCCATGGGCGGCGCAACCCCGCTGTTCCTGAGCGCCGCTTTCATCATCGAAGAAGGCTTCTCCATGGAGGAACTCCGCCGCGTGGTGAATTCGCTGCAGCGCGCTGCTGCGGAAGCGGGCGTGCAGATCGTGACCGGCGATACCAAGGTCGTCGAAAAAGGCAAGGGCGACGGCCTGTTCATCAACACCACCGGCATTGGACTTGTGCCCGAAGGCGTCGATCTTTCCGCCGACCGCGCCCGCCCCGGCGACAAAGTCTTGCTCAGCGGTTCGATTGGCGATCACGGCATCGCCATCCTCGCGCAGCGCGAGGGCCTGGAATTCGAAACGCAGATCCAAAGCGACAGCGCGTCCTTGCACACGCTGTCGGCCGAGATCCTTGGCGTAACGCACGACGTTCGCTGCATGCGTGACCCCACCCGCGGCGGCGTCTCCAGCACCCTGAATGAAATCGCCCAGCAATCGCGCGTCGGAATCGAGCTGGACGAAAGCTCCCTTCCCATCCACGAACAGGTTCGCGGAGCCTGCGAGTTGCTCGGCCTCGATCCTCTATATGTAGCCAACGAAGGCAAGCTCATCGCCATCGTAGCGCCCGAGGCCGCCAGCGCGGTCTTGCAGGCGATGCGTCGCAATCCCCTGGGGGCGGAGGCCCAGATCATTGGCACGGTAAAGAAAGAGAATCCTGGCTTGGTAACGATGCGAACCCCGTTCGGCACCACCCGCATCGTGGACATGCTGGCGGGCGATCAGCTGCCCCGCATCTGCTAGCAGAGTGCGGACAACTGAATTCTGGGAGGAGAAGTGGAACGGAATCACTGCACTCTAGCCCCGAAGGGGCGGTATGTGAAAGCCCGGCACGGAAGTGCCGGGTGGAAGTGAAACGGTGGAGGGAGTCCCGTAGGAGTCTGTGTCGTAGCTGGATGCCGGTCCGAAAAAGTGGGCCGGTAGGGCCGGAGTTCAGCCGCGAAGCGGCGCAAGAATGCAGCCCGCGGCGTAAGCTGTGGGTCGAAAGTGGAATAAGAGCCAGCCCCAACGGGGCGAAAGAAAAGCTACGACACAGACTCCGTAGGGACGGCACGCGTTGTTCAAGAGGCGGCGAAGGGACGCCGAAGGAACCATGCACGAGATGGGAATCGCAAATTCGGTGCTGGAAGCGGTCAAAACGGAAATGTCTCTGCATCCCGGAACCTATCCCTGCAAGGTCGGCGTCCGCATCGGCGAAATGGCCGCCATCGATCAGGACGCCCTGCGCTTCTGTTTTGAAGCCATCATTCACGAGACCGACCTCGAGTCCCTTGAGCTGGCAATCGAGTTCTGTCCCCGGTGCCATCGTTGTCAAATCTGCGCTAGTGATTTCATCGTGCGCGACTACGATTCCCGCTGTCCGCAATGCGAGAGCCTCGAAACCACGTGCATCAGTGGAGATGAGTTGGAGTTGGCCTACTTGGAGGTAGAAGAATATGGACCGAGTCCCGTTGGAGCGAAAAGTACTCAGTGAGAACGACCGCATCGCGGCCGAGTTGCGCGTCCGCTTTCAAGAGCATGGCATTCTCTGCCTGAACCTCATCAGCTCGCCCGGTTCCGGCAAGACCACTCTGCTGGAGCGCACCTTGGAAGCCCTGCCCCGCCACGATCGCGTGGCCGTGCTCACCGGCGACATTCAGACGGAAAACGATGCCAACCGCCTCAAGCGCTTTGGCTTTCCCGTGAAACAAATCACGACCGGCGGCACCTGCCACCTCGACGCCCGCATGATCGAGCGTCATTTGGCCGATTGGAACCTCGCCGACCTGGATCTCCTGTTCATCGAAAACGTCGGCAACCTGGTTTGCCCGTCCAGTTACGACCTCGGCGAGGCCGCTAAAATCGTCGTGCTCAGCGTCACCGAAGGCGAAGACAAGCCGCTGAAATATCCTTCCATCTTCTTTAAGTCCGACCTGCTCGTGCTGAGCAAGACTGACCTGCTTCCCTACGTCCCGTTCGACATCAATGCAGCGGCAGAGAACGCCCGCAAAGTCCATCCGGGAATGGAAATCGTGAAAGTCTCTTCCCTGACCGGCAACGGCATGCAGGAATGGATGACCTGGCTGGCCGGCCGGCGCGGAGCACATAAACCGCTGGCGCAGGAGACTGTGAGCTGATGCAGTATGGAAGTTCGGCGCCACATCGAGGTTTCCGGCATCGTGCAGGGCGTTGGATTCCGGCCCTACATCTATCGTCTCGCGACGAATAGGCATCTCACCGGAACGATCCGCAATACTTCCGCCGGAGTCACCATCGAAATCCAGGGCCCGTCGGAAACCGTTCAGGATTTCGTGGAGCACCTGCCCGCCGAAGCGCCGCCCCTGGCGCGCATCACCAGCTTCGCCGTACATGAAGTCCCGTGCAATGGCGATCCCGACTTCCGCATTGTTCATAGCGGAGAAGGTGAAGAAGTTCGAACCCTGATTTCGCCGGATGTCGCGATCTGCGCGGATTGCCTGCGCGAAATGTTCGACCCCGCTGACCGGCGCTATCGCTATCCCTTCATCAATTGCACCAACTGCGGCCCGCGCTTCACCATCGTTCGAGACATTCCTTACGACCGGCCCAGCACATCCATGGCGCCGTTCCCCATGTGCCCGGCATGTCTCGCTGAATACGAAAATCCCCTAGACCGCCGCTTCCACGCCCAACCCAACGCCTGCTGGAAGTGCGGCCCTCGGGTCGAACTCAGGGACAAATCTGGACGTCGAATTGAGTGCCGGGATCCGATTGTCGAAACGGCCGCAGGCCTGCATGCCGGACTGGTTGTGGCCGTCAAAGGTCTCGGCGGATTTCATCTAGCCGTGGATGCGACGAATCCCGCGGCAGTCGCTCTATTGCGCCAACGCAAACGCCGGGTCGAAAAGCCATTTGCCGTGATGGTGCCAGATTTGCAAGCTGCCGAAGAAGTCTGCAAACTCGACGACGCGGCACGCGCGGTTCTGCAGTCGATGCAGCGGCCGATTGTCCTCCTCCCAAAGAAGACACCCAGCCTGATTCCCGACGAAGTCGCACCCTTCAACCGCTACTTGGGAATTTTCCTCCCCTACACTCCACTTCACTACCTCCTGCTAGCCGAGGGAGGCTTCAAAGCTCTGGTGATGACCAGCGGCAACCTGAGCGAGGAGCCCATCGCGATTGATAATCGCGAAGCCATCCAGCGTTTGAGCACCCTCGCCGACTACTTCCTCGTGCACAACCGAGACATCTTGCTGCGCTGCGATGATTCCGTAGTCCGGGTAGCAGGCGGCGTCGCCCGGCAGTTGCGCCGTTCGCGCGGTTTTGTTCCCGTGCCGGTTTTCCTGAAAGACGATCAACCCTCCGTGCTCGCCGTCGGCGGCGAACTCAAGAATACCATCTGCCTCACCAAAGGCAAGCACGCTTTCCTGAGCCAGCACGTCGGAGACCTGGAGAATGTCGAGAGCTACGGTTTCTTCCACGAAGCCATCGAGCATCTCGAGCGCATTCTGGAAATCCGGCCCGCGATCATCGCCTACGATCTCCATCCCAACTACTTCTCTACCAAATGGGCGCTGCAGCAGAATGCAATGAAGTTGGTCGGCGTGCAGCATCACCACGCTCACATTGCCAGCTGCATGGCCGAGAATCACCTGGAAGGCCGCGTGATCGGCTTCGCCCTTGATGGCACCGGCTACGGCACCGACGGGCACATCTGGGGCGGCGAAGTTCTAGTCGCAGGTTACGCGGATTTCGAGCGCGCCGCTCACTTTGAATATGTTCCCCTGCCCGGCGGAGAAGCCGCCATCCGCGAACCCTGGCGCATGGCGGTCAGCTATCTGGCCCATCATTTCGGGCGTGACTTCCTGAAACTCGACCTCCCGTTTGTGCGCCAACTGAATCCCCCCAAGGTAGATCTCCTCCTGCGCATGATGGAGCAAGGCGTGAATTCGCCGCTCACGTCCAGTTGCGGCCGGTTGTTCGATGCGGTCTCCGCGTTAGCCGGAATTCGCCAGAGGGTCAACTACGAAGCGCAGGCGGCGATCGAATTGGAAATGGCGATCACAGCCTCGGATGACGAAACTGCTTATTCTCTGGAATTGACGCCAGACGGTGGTCGCTGGATTATCAGCACCCGCCCGCTGTTCGAAGCGCTGCTCGCTGATCTAGGCCGGAATCTCCCCGTGGCAGCGATCAGCCGTCGTTTCCACAATGGCCTGGTCGAGTGCTTCGTCCAGTTCGCAACCCGCCTGCGTAACCAAACCGTTCTTCACCGCGTATGTCTAAGTGGCGGGACGTTTCACAATATCTACCTGTCGCAACGGCTCGAGGCCCGGCTCTCTGAATCGGGATTTGAAGTGTTCACGCAGAAAGAAGTGCCATCCGGCGATGGCGGTCTGAGCCTGGGACAGGCGCTGGTAGCGGCGGCAAGAGTTCACGCATAGTAACGCGCGACCGCGAACGTGCAACGCCCGCACTCGGCATTAGCGGAGGCATTTATGACAACTGGACACACTGGAACTGTGGAATCCCCTAACGGTAGCGCGCGTTGGCTTGCAACCATCGCTTCCCTGGTGGTGGGCGCTGCATTCCTTGGGCTATGGTTCTGGCTGTTGCCCATCTGTCTGGGCTTTAGCGTTGACCTGGCAGGCGCGGCGCGCTGGCGCTGGATTGCAGCCGTCCCATCAGTCCTCGGCTTCGCCGTGGCGCTCCGCTGCGTATGGGACTTCGGCTGGACGGGACACGGAACCCCCGCGCCCATTGCTCCGCCGACCAAGCTGGTCGTGGTGGGTTTCTATCGCTACGTGCGCAATCCCATGTACCTGGGTTTCTGCGCCGGATGGTTGGGGCTATGGGTGATCTTCGGCCACGCCAACCTGGCTCTGATCGCGGCAGTGTGTGCGGTGGCGCTGGGCGTGGTTTTGTTTGTGCTCCTCTACGAGGAACCACACCTGCGAAGCATCTTCGGCGCGGATTATGAGGAATACTGCCGCAACGTCCGCCGCTGGGTCCCGCGGATGCATGCATGGAACAAGTAAGGTGCGGACGTACGGAAGTTCAACTTATGAATCGCCTATCTTACTTATGCTATACTGTAAGGCATGAAAGACATGTGTGCTATATTTACATCGAAGGGCCAACTCGTGATTCCGGCGGAGCTTCGCCGCAAGCATAAGATCGAAGCGGGCACGAAGGTTAAGGTTCTCGAGGATCAGTTCGGCCGCATCGTCCTGCAGCCCATCACCGAAGATTACATCGATCGCGTCATGGGCCTTCTGGCGGACGGACCAGATCTGCTGGCCATCTGGGAAAAAGAACATCGCGAAGAAGGCGAACACGATAAATGAAGACCTATGTGTTCGATGCCAGCGCCTTGTTCGCGTTTCTACGGAGTAAACCCGGGGCTCTGAAAGTAAACGAACTTCTGAAAGAAGCCACGCGTGGACGAGCAAAGATCTTGATGTCGGCGGTGAACTACGGAGAGGTTTATGGCCTGATTCTCCGCCAATACGGGCCGGAGCAGGCACTCACCGCCGTGCACGCGGTCAGTCCGCTGCCCATCGAGATATCTGACGCAACGTCCCAACGAGCCTTCAGGGCCGCCGAGGCTAAGGCAAGATACAAGCTTTACTACGTAGATAGTTTCGCGGCAGGACTGGCCATCGAACACAAGGCTACCCTGGTGACCAGCGATTCTGATTTCCGGAAACTCGGGCACAGTTTTCCCGTGGTCTGGCTGAAGGTCTGAAGAAGGCCTACATGGCCGTCCGCAGTTCCATCTTCTCGTCCGTCGCCCACCAGATGCCCAACTCTTCGGGACATTCCCGCCGCCGGTACCCAACCCCCACCCGATCCAGTTCCCCCAGAATTTCCGTGATCGCCCGATCCAACGACGCTTTCACCGGCTTACTCAAGCTGCACCCCGTCTCATAAGACTCCGCCTGGATTCCCACCAGCAGCACATCGGCCGGCGCAGTTCCAAAAAGCTCGGTACTGAGCAGCGTGTCGAGCAGCGCTGGCGAGTGTGGATCCATGCGTACCTCGGGAGAATGTCGCATGATATCCGCTTTGCGATAAAGCACCACCGAGCCCGCAGCCGCTTCGGTATCGATGGAGTCAATCAGGATGACGGCATCCTTCCCCGAAATCTGATCGATCAGATCCAGCGCCGGAGTTCCCAGGTCGCAGACTTCAACGCCCGCATCGAACTCGTAGTTGGCCGCCAGAAGCCGCGCCACGTATGGCCCCACGCCATCATCCCCCAGAAGGACGTTGCCGATTCCGCCAATCACTACCTGCTTCATAGCACCTTCACTTTAGCAATCCGCCGGCCCGACGGATCGAACGTGTGGCAGGCGCAAGCCATGCAGGGATCGAACGAGTGCACCGTCCGCAAAACTTCCAGCGGTTCCTCCGGCCGCGCCAGCGGCGTATGGAGCAGCGAAGCCTCATAAGGACCATGCGCCCCGGAGCGGTCGCGCGGGCTGGCATTCCAGGTCGAGGGTACAACTGCCTGGTAGTTCTTGATCTTCGCGTCCTTCACCACCACCCAGTGTGACAGCGTGCCGCGCGGCGCTTCATGCGTGCCCACGCCTTCCACTTCATGTCCCGGAAACACTGGCTGGTTGTGGACCGTGTAATCGCCCTTCGCAATGTTGTCGGTGAGAAGCTGCAAATGTTTCTGCGCCAGTTCGCCCAGCATGGCGGCGCGAATCGCGCGCGCGGCATGGCGGCCCAGCGTGGAGTGCAGCATATCCGGAGTCACACGAATCCCGCCCACAGCCTGGACCTTACTAATTGCCAGCTCCGTATATTTCTTCGTCAGCGGATGCCCTTGCGCGTAACCGATCAACACCTGTGCCAGCGGCCCAACTTGCATCGGCTGCCCGTTGAAGCGCGGCGCCTTTACCCACGAATACTTCTGCTCGCCATCCCACCCAGTAAAGGCCGGCTCGGTCTCTCCCACCCGGGGATGCAGAGCCTTCCCGCCCTGATAGTAGGCGTGCGCCACATCCTCGCTCACCGCATCGCGAAACTCCTTGTCTGACGCGGTCTTGAACGAATGCATGCCCGCGATGTTTCCATTCATCAGATAACCGCCGGGAAGATCGTAGGCGGTGCCCGTGCTGTCCAGCGGCAGGTCGGGAACCGCAAGGTAATTCTTCACCCCGCTGCCAATCTTGAACCACTCGGGATACATAGCTGCGATGGCGCACACATCGACTAGGTAGACCTCGTTGATGAACTGCACCACTTCCTCCAGCAGCACGCGGATTTGCTCCAGGCGGTCCATGTTCAGGGCGCTGGCGCTGTCCAGATCGATGGCGTTGGCCACGCCGCCCACGGTCAGGTTCTGAATGTGCGGTGTCTTCGATCCCAGGATTCCCACCACCTGCAGTGCCTTGCGCTGATATTCCAGTGCCTGCACGTAATGCGAGAAAGCCAGCAGGTTCACGTCAGGCGAAAGCCGCATCGCGGGATGTCCCCAGTATCCGTTCATGAAAATTCCTAGCTGTCCGCTGGCGGCAACCGCATTCACGCGGTCCTGCGCGGCCTTGAACTCGTTGCGCGAATTGCGCGTCCAGGGCGACAGGCTCTCCGCCAACTTCGACGTTGCCGCCGGATCGGCCTTGGGAATCTGCAGAATGTCCACCCAGTCCAGCGCCGACAGTTGATAGAAGGGCACAATGTGATCGTGCAGCGCGTGCGCAATCAGGATCAGATTGCGGATGTATTGTGCGTTGAGCGGGATCTCCAGCTTCAGCGCATCTTCCACCGAGCGCACGCTGGCCATGGCGTGCACCGTGGTGCACACGCCGCAAAAGCGCTGGGTAAATAGCCATGCATCGCGCGGGTCGCGGCCACGGAGAATTTTCTCGATGCCCCGCCACATCGTGCAAGAAGCCCATGCATCGCTGACCGCATTGTTGTCCACTTCCACGTCGATGCGGAGGTGGCCTTCAATTCTGGTGATTGGATCGATGGTAATTCGTTTCGCCATAATGCCTGCCGTCACTCGGAGTCTGGTGCTTCACGTTCGTCTTCGCCGAAATATCCGTGCTTGAAATATCCGGTCCAGCGAATGTAAGGTCTGCGGAACCGGAAGTAGCTCGCCATGTCGTGCCATTCCTGGATGGGAGCGGGAAGAATGCCAAACCGCTTGACCACCAGAAGAAATCCCGCGACGCCCATGCAAATGAACCCCAGGGATACCAGCACTTCAATCGTCGACGGGAAATACAGCGATTCAGGGTTGGGCCGGAAGGCCAGCGTCGTGGGGCTGAAGCGATAGATCATGCCGCCCAGCGAACTGAGCACGTAACCAGGAACATGGTCCGGATTTGCTGCGTCCGCAGCGAACTGCGCAGCATCCAGCCGCCGGCCAAAATCAGCAGCATCTCCAGCCAGAACACGCCCGCGAACCGGTCGAAGTGGAAGGCGGTGCCCAGCGCTCCGCGGAAGAAAATGTCGAGCAGGCGCAGCGCGGCCCAGCCGAAAATCAGCCACGATGTAATGCGGGCGGCTTCGTCCAAAACCTCCATGTCCATGGCCCGCTTCCACACCACGCAGCACAACATGGTGGTTCCGGCAACGCACCCGAATGACATGAAGGTGGACGCGCCCAGGTACAGCAGAGGCAGCCACGACGACTGCCACAGGGGATGCACCCGTTCTCCCGCCAGCAGCATCAACGCGCCCAGCGACGATTGGTGCATGCCCGGCAACAGGTAGGCGGCCGCAATGATCCAAGGAAAAAACTTGTGCAGCCCGCGTTCAACTTTTTCCACGCCCGGCCGCAAGCGCGAATCGAAATACCAGAGCCGCTCCAGCACCGGAGGAATATTTTCGATGGCCAGCGGAATCATGGCGTAAATCGACATGCAGATCGCCACCTCCGCCAGCGGCGAATGCATGTTCCATTTCCACGGGAAGACGATCCAGTAAAAGTTCCACGGCCGGCCGGCATCAATGCCCAGCAGAAGCAAGCCGCAAGCGTAGGCCAGGAAGCTCGTCAGCAGCGCCATCCGCATCAAGGCGTGCAATAGCTTGCGGCGGAAGACCCACGCCGCAATTCCCACTGCGAATGCCCCTGATCCCAATCCCGTCAGCACCATCACGTTGAAGGTCTTCCAGATCCCCCATCCATACGCATCGTTCATGCCGCTGACCGGGCCCAATCCGGCCAGTTCGCGGTATGCCGTCAACACAAACGCCAGCAGAGTCATGGCCAGCAGCACGAGAAAGAATCCATTCACCACCGGGAAGCCGTACACCGGCACGGCCCGGTCCCAGCGAGCGTTCCTGATAGCGGGCGGCGCGTTGCCAATCGTTGCCGTACTCATAGTTGCGCCCTCAATCCGGTCTCCTTTTCGCGTTCGTGGGCTTCCTGCTCATGACCCTTCAAGCTCTTCCGGATCACCTGCACCAGACCGGCATACAACAGCGCCGGCAGCGCAAAGTACTGATAAAGCCGTCTCTGCCAGCGCAGCGTCTTGGCGGGCACTGAGTCCGGCCCCAGTTCCGGCAGGCCGAGTTTTTCGAAGGCGACGCGCGACAGGTAGAGACACTGCGTGCCGCCATTATCCGTTTCCCCGTACACGCGCTCCTGGTAATACTTGCCAGGGTTATTCTTGATGCGCTGCTTGGCCTCCGAAAGCAACACGGTGCGCGGGCCAAAGATCACCGCGCCCGTCGGACACACGCTGGTGCATCCCGGCTTCAGTCCTTTCTCCAGCCGCCCGCTGCACAACTCGCACTTCGTAACCCGCGGGTTGTATCCCTGCCACTGGAAGCGCGGTACGTGATAAGGACAGGTGATCGTGCAATAGCGGCAGCCGATACACTCCTCGGCAGTCCAGCTCACGATGCCCGTCTCCGGATCCTTGTGCAGCGCTTGGAAAGGACAGCCCGCAGCGCATGCCGGATCGAGACAGTGCATGCACTGGCGCTTCACATAAGAAAAGGCGGAGCCGTCTTCCGGCTTATACAGCTTGATGATGTTGCGGGTCAGATCGTTCAGGTCGGAAGGCGACTGATGCAGCGCATCGCGGCGGGTATCGGGCGGTGTGTCATTAGCCTCGGCACAAGCCGCCACGCAGGCCTTGCAACCTATGCAGATGCTGGCGTCATACAACAACCCCACAGCTGCGCTGGGAACCGGAATTTCCTCTGCCTGCAGGACCTTGCTGCCCACGGTGAGGGCCACGGCCGCCGGCACTCCGGCCTTAGCGATCGTCGTGAACATTTCTCGCCGAGTAATGGCCACATCAGTCCTCTTTCTTATCCAGTTGCTTCCCGGCTTTGAGCGTTTCCGTGTGCGCCCGGTCCACTTCCACGCGCGCCACGCCGGCCTCGTAACTGCTCTGGAACCTCTGCGAAGCCACCCAGGTTGCACCGCCGACCGCTCCCGCAATGGCGCCCACCAATGCTGCCGCGCCCACTTTGATTCCTCCGGCGTTGCTGTAGATCGGTGGATAACTATCCGGTGGAGTCGCCAGATGGATGGGGACGGTTTCGAACGTACCCATTTGCCACACCACGCCCTTTTCCGTGCAGCCCACGCAGGGCGCTCCGATTCCGATCGGCCACACTCCCGGAATCTCGTTGAAATGTCGCCTCGCGCAAGCCGCATGAGTCACCGGGCCCTTGCAGCCCAGCTTGTACAGGCACCAGCCCTTGCGATGCCCTTCGTCGCCGAACGCCGCCGCAAAACGCCCCGCATCGAAGTGCGCTCGCCGCGGACAGCTTTCGTGGATCACCCGGTCGTAGGCGAACTTCGGACGCCCGAACTCGTCCAGCGCTGGCAGCTTGCCCATGGTCACGTACTCCAAAACCACCGCCAGCAGGTTGTAAGGATTCGGTGGACATCCCGGCAGGTTGATGATCGGTTTGCCCGACACCACCGAACTCACTCCCATGGCGCCCGTAGGATTCGGATCAGCCGATGGAACCCCGCCCCACGACGCGCAGGAGCCAATGGCAATCACCGCGGCCGCTTGGGCCGCAACTTCTTTCAGCACCTGCACCCCCGGCCGCCCCCCCATTTCCATGTAAACGCCGTCATCCCGCGTCGGAATCGCGCCCTCCACCACCAGCACAAACTTGCCCGCGTTGTCGGCGATCGCCGAGCGCAGCGCCGCTTCCGCCTGCGCGCCCGACGCCGCCATCAAAGTCTCGTGATAGTCGAGCGAGATGACGTCGAGGATCAGGTGAGCTACATCGGGAGCGGTAGTCCGTAACAACGTTTCGGTGCATCGTGCAATCCTGGAAGTGCAGCCAGATCACCGACGGCCGCTTCGTTTTGCCAATCGCCGCGGCCACTTGCAAGAGCGAGTTTTTTCCGGTCAGCGCCAATCCCACCGGCGCCGTCGCTATCAGCATGCTGCACAACTGGAGGAAGCTTCTCCGGGAGACTCCGCTAGCCTCCAGGTGTTCTGCGATCGTTGGATGCTTGGACATGGCGCCTTCCTGCGTAGGGCACTAGCCCTGAGTCCTGGGCCGAAAACACAGCGCCCACGGCCCAGGAATAAACCTGAGTCCGACCGAACTTGAGTTGTGATTGATCCGCGGAGTTGCGAGAGGGAAATCAGCGGCGGGTGAACGACAGGAAGGATTCAGAACGGAGCCGGGGGGCCATGCAACTATCTGACAAGCTTAAGAATGAATGAGTGCTGGAGTGCACCCCAAAACTGAGACAGAGATAATGGTGACAGTTCTCGATAAGGAGAACACATGTCACAGGAGAAAGCGAAGCAACCTGAGTACGGAACGGAGTTCAAGCTGGCGGCGGTGCGGAGAGTGCTAGCGGGCGAAAGCGTGCGCGCGGTAGCGCAGGATCTGGGCATTCGGCGCAAGCGACTGTACGTGTGGAAGGACCGGTATGCGGAGTTGGGCGAAGCCGGCCTGGCACATCGGCGAGGAGGAAAGCCGCGAAAGGTAGTGTCTGAAGATAAGAACGGACTGGAGACGAGGTCCGGACGTGGGGAGTTGCTGGCAGCGCGGAAGCGGATTGCGGAGCTGGAGCGCAAGGTGGGGCAGCAGGAACTGGAACTGGATTTTTTCGGCGAAGCCTTGCGGCGCATAAAAGTGGGCGGGAAGCGATCTGCACGTTGATCGCGGAACGGGCCGGGCAAGGCGGCCTCAGCGTGGAACGAATGTGCGAGTTGAGCGGAGTGAGCCGGGCGGGCTTTTACCGACATTGGGAATCGTCGGCACCACGCCAGGCCGACACGGCGCTGCGCGATGCCATCCACCAGGTGATCGTGGAGAAGCGGTTCTACGGATACCGGCGGGTGCAACAGGAACTGCGGCAGCGCGGGCAATGCGTCAATGCCAAGCGCGTGCTGCGCTTGATGCGTGAAGATAATCTGCTCAGTCTGCGCACGCGGCGGTTCGTGCCTGCGACCACCGATTCGCAGCACGGATGGCGAGTGTGGCCGAATCTGGCTCGCGGTTTGGTGACGCGTAATCTCAATGAACTCTGGGTCGCCGATATCACCTACGTGCGATTGCGAGAAGAGTTTGTTTATGTCGCTGTGGTGTTAGACGCGCTCTCGCGGCGGGTGATCGGATGGGCGCTAGCCCGACATCTGGGCGCGAGTGTAGCGGTGCAAGCATTGCGCATGGCGCTAGCCGAACGTCAACCTGCACCAGGATTGATCCATCACTCTGACCGTGGCATTCAGTATGCCTGCGCCGACTATCTCACGCTGCTGGCCGATCATGGGGCGCAACCGAGCATGAGCCGCGTGGGCAATCCCTACGACAACGCCAAGGCTGAGTCCTTCATCAAGACGCTCAAACAGGAGCAGGTGCACGGCAGAGACTGGCGCGATCTGGACGCCTTGCGCGCCGAACTAACAACGTTTTTCGAAATCACCTACAACCATCAGCGCCTGCATTCTGCACTGAACTATCAAACTCCAGCTGCTTTCGAGCAACAACTGCGGAGCCTGGCCAATGTCGAAGCTTCTACAGAGATGACTGGGGCGAGGGAGCTAACCGCCCCCTCGCCCCAGACCCCACTCCCCGGTTTACAATCTCCTTCGCGAGAAAACTGTCCCTAGTTTCTTTGTCTCACGTCAGGGGTGCAGTTCAGTGCGCGATACCCGGTTTCTCCCTTTATCTCCCGTCTTTCTAGCCAGCTACAAAGTTCCCTTCCGGAAACAATCCGGGATGAACGATATTGTTTATCGCCCGAATCGCTAACTTGAATCAGTGATCTTGGTCACTCATCGCTGTGAGATTGCACGTCATCTTCTGTGCTTTTCCGCGCAGAATCCGCCGCTATTGCGACTGCGGGCGCAGCGCCGGCAACAGCAACAAAGCGATCATGTATGCCGCAACTCCGCAAGCCAGGGTCACGTTCAAACCAAACTGGATTGCAATCACCATGGCCAGCACCGACCCGAGCACACTGGCCGCGGCGTTCATCGCCCAGGCCCATTCCACCGCATTGTCTTCGCGACTCGCCCCGATCGGCACTTCGAATACAGGGCCCGCAGCCAGCGCGCGCAGGCCAGTCGGGAAGGGCATCCCCATCACGAATCCCAGCGGTGCCAGCAGTATCCCGCTCACCACAATTCTGGAGTAAAGCCCCAATCCCACCCAAGCCTCCAGCCAGCCCGGCAAGAAGAACACATCCACCAGAAGCGCGACAATCACTAGTGTGATCGGCATCCACGCTAACTCTGTGCGCGGAATCCAGCGCCGCGAAAACAGGCTCCCCGCCCCGCTCGACAACATCAGCAGAAAAATGACTACCGTCAACGCATACGTCGGGTGCCCCAGGAAAAGCACGAAGCGCTGGATAAAGGCAATCTCCACCAGAATGTACCCCAGACCCACGGCGACAAAATAAAGCAGTGGAAGCGGCGACTGTCGCCCTCCCTGCAGTGCCAGCGGCAGAATCAGGAAGCCCAGCACCGCCGCCAGCGAGATCACCAGCACCAGAATCAGCACCAGCACCCCCAGGTTTACCTTCCAGTCCATGCCCTTCTGCAGCCCCTCATGGCCGAGGATTTGCCCGGCCTTCAGCGTGAAAAAGAAAAACGGCGCGTTATCGTTCACCGGAGCCACGTTGTAGGCATAACTCTGCGCGAACCGGTAAGGATCGTTGCTCGCAATCAGATCGGCAAATGGATTCTGTCGCTCCCTGTAGCCGCCTCCGAAGGCAGGTAGAGAGGATCGAGTGCGGTGTACCGCGCAAAATGTTCCTTCAGGCGGATTCTTCCTCCGCCGTAAAAGCCGTTTTCCTCGCCAGCACCACCACCGGAATTCCATCTTCATTCAGCGGCCCCTGCGAGGCCACAATGAAGTTGCCCGCCGGATTCGCTACGCCCAGACTGTGCAACGCTTGCATCGCCACCGAAACCACACGTAGCGCTTCCCGCGGCTCGCGGAACTCCCAGCGCGTGATCGCGACCATGCCGTCCGGTTTCAGATGCTCGAAATATTCCCGGAAGGCTTCCACCGTATACAGATTGTTCTCACTCAGCGCGAAGGCGCCCGCTGCGGTCGAGGCCCACGTATCCACCAGCGTCATCTGGACCACGTCGAACTGCTGCGGCGTCGAGCGCAGGTAAGAGCGTCCGTCCGTCACATGAATATGAACTTCAGGACGCTCATAAAGATGCAGTGCGTAATCGGCATAGCGCCCGCGCATGATCGTGTCGGCGATGATGGGATTGATTTCAATCCCGGTCACGCCGGGACTGCCATTTGCCACCGCGCGCAGCACGTCCACCCCACCACCCGGCCCGATGATCGCGAACTCCCCGTGCGGCCGCAGTACGTTGGCCAGCGCTGGCGGCGCCGCCATAACGTTGTGTTCCCACTCCGAACCATGCCAGTGCGCCAGATCGCAATTCATGATGTAGGTTTGAGCGTCGGCGTCGATGACGATGGTCTTGGCTTGACCCTGGCGATCCACCTCCACTCGCGACAGCGCATTCCAGCGCGCAAATTCCACCCAGGCTGGATCGCGGAACATTCCCTTCGCGTAGACCACATCAATCAGCCGCCCGGAGTGGTTCACCGCGATCAGGACGACAAATACCGCCGCCAGTCCACCTGCCACTCTGCGCGCGCTAGAGGATCCTGCCCAAACCATGGCCGCCGCGGCCATGACCACCGCCGCCGCCAGAATCGTATTCGGCCCTCCGATCCAGTTGAGCAGCGGAACCACAGCCAAACATGCCAGCGCTCCCCCACCCAGGTCGGCTCCGTAGAGCCGCGGCACGCGCCAGGTTTCGCGCGCAAACACCACAGAGAACAGCAGTCCAGTCAGGAAAAAAGGCACCGCCGCGGCCAGGTAGAGAGCGCTTAGGTGGAGAAAATTTTCTGCGGTCACCGTAAGTTCCACCCGCGCGCGCAGCACGATTTCCAGCACCAGCAATACCACCACCGCGTTGCCCATGCACAGCCGCGCCGCCAGGGTCCGGGTGCGAACGCGTGCCAGGCGGCTTTTCAGTAGGTAGGCAAACACCCCGCCCGCGCCCAGCCCCAGCAGCGCAATCGAAATGGCCAGAAACGCAAAGTGATAGAAGAGCACCACGGAAAACAACCGGGTGAGCGCCAACTCCAGCAATAATGCCGCAAAACTCGTGAGCCCCAAACCCGCCAGCAGCGTGCGTTCGGGAACTTCAGTGGACGAAGAAACCGGCGGGGCAGACTGAATGATCACAGACATGATAAGGAAATCGTCAGTCTAGCAGAGACGGAGAGACAGGGATCAGAGATCAGGGTTTAGGGGCCAGGGATCAGAGGTCCGTAGTAGCATAAAGATATACATGCCGGATATGTCGGCGCTGCCCCTGCCCCCTAGCCCCTGTCCCGTGCCTCTTTACCCTTCCAGAATCACCTGCGCGATCGCCTGCTCCGCAGTATGTGAAATCGACAACGCCGCATTCCTCACCCCGAGCTTGGCGGCAAACTCTCCGGCTTTCCCGTGAAACCTGATCGTCGGACGTCCCCCCGGCGCGCGCACCACTTCGCAATCCCGCCAGCGCACGCCGTGGTTCCAGCCCGTGCCCAGCGCCTTCATAGCCGCCTCTTTGGCGGCGAATCGCGCCGCGTAGCGCTCCACTCGGTTCGCCTTGGAATCGCAGTAGCGGATTTCCCCCGCAGTATAAATCCGCTGCAGAAAGCGATCGCCAAAGCGTTCGATCGACCGCCGGATGCGCGGAACTTCCGCAATGTCAATGCCCGTGCCGACGATCATGATTTCGCCACTCTACAGCAGCCGGTCCCCTCGATAAATGAGTTTGCCGTCGATGATGCGCGCTTCGGCCGTTAGTTGGTGTGCTTTCACCGGACCAGTCCCGTCAATGTGCATCACTTCATGTCCGTGCGCCACCAGCCAGTCCGAAACCAGCATGCGGTGGCAGCGGAAGTATACCCGCTCGGCACACATATAAGCCGTGCGCGAGCCCTCGGCCAAAACGGCCAGCTCAGCCATCGCATTCTCGAACTCTGCCGTCAGCATGTAGTCGGCGTAATTGCGAAAGCTTTCGTTGCGGAGTCCAACGTTCGGGGACTCGTCTTGAATCTTCTTGCGATAGCCGCCTAGCGCCTTCAACCAGGCATAAAGGATTCCAGCCGCTGGCAGGCTCGTTTCCAGCGATTCGCGATTAAATTGCGGCAGCCGCCGCGACATGGGGAACGCGCGAATATCCGCTAACGTTTCAATCGCGTGCGCCCGAAGAGTTTCGATCAAGTCCTCGATCGATCGGGTGGAATGTCCGACGGTGTAGAGAAGAGCCAACGGAGTTTCGATGCGAAAACGTCACGCGCCGATGCGATTAAGTGCGTCCACCACCGCACCATCCTGCTCCGGAAACACCGTCCGCAAATCCAGCAACACCCTGCCCTCTTCAACTCTCGCAATGATCGGAGGCTCGGCACCCCGCAGCCGCGCTGCCAGTTCATCCGCACTGAGACCTTCGCAAGTCACCGCCAGCACCCGCGTGGGCAGAACAGAAGATGGCGCCGCGCCCCCGCCGAGAAGAGATTCCCCATCCACGATCTCCACCTTCAACTTCGGCCCCACAACTCGCGCCGCCAGCGTCTCTGCCCGTTTGCCAATCTCTTCCTTCGAAAGCCGCATCATGCGCAGCGTCGGAATCGCATCGTGATCGCCCCGCACATACGCCAGCAGAGTAGCCTCCAGCGCCGCATAAATCAGCTTGTCCACGCGCAACGCCCGGAAGAGTGAATTCGATCGCATGCGCGCGATCCACTCCGCGCCCCCGCTGATCAACCCTGCCTGCGGTCCCCCCAGCAGCTTGTCTCCGCTATAAGTAACAATGTCCACGCCACTGCGCAGGCTGTCGAGCACCCCAGGTTCGCCGCTGATGCCGATCGAGCGCAGGTCAATCAGCGCCCCGCTGCCCAGGTCTTCCATCAGAGGAATGCCGCGCTTGCGTGCCAGCGCCACCAACTCTACCGTGGATGCCTGCTCGGTGAAGCCCGTGATCTCGAAATTCGAGCGGTGCACGCGCAGTAGCAGCCGCGTCCGTTCCGTGATGGCCCGCTCGTAGTCGGCGGTGCGTGTCCGGTTCGTCGTTCCCACTTCGCGCAGGATCGCTCCCGACTTCGCCATCACATCTGGAATGCGGAACGACCCGCCGATCTCCACCAACTCGCCGCGCGAGACGATCACCTCGCCGCCCTCAGCCACGGTATTCAGCGCAAGCAAAACCGCGGCCGCATTGTTATTCACGACGATCGTCGATACTCGTGTGGGGATTGCTTGTGTGGGGACGGGCACTCTTGCCCGTCCAGCCGAGCGTAGCTCGGCTTCTTCACTCAGCAAGCGCTGAAACAGCCGCTGCACATGCACATCCCGCTTGCCGCGAGCTCCTTCCGCAAGATCAAACTCCAGGTTGGAGTATCTAGTCCCCGTCTCCCGAATGTGCTCGATCGCCGCCTCGCCCAGCGGAGCGCGGCCAAGGTTGGTATGCAGAATCACCCCTGTAGCGTTGATCACCGCGCGCAGCGAGTAAGCCAGTGCCTGCCGTAGTTGGTTCTCCACCGCGCCCGCGAGACCAGAGAGCGCAAGCTCCAAAGCATCATCGTCCAAAAGTCCCGAAGTGATCTCTTGCCGCAGTCGAGCCAGCACGGCGCGCGCCGCGTCCACCACAGAATCATGGCCGTAATCCGCCGCCAGTGCACCAACCGCAGGCTCGCGCACCACCTCGTCCACGGCAGGAAGTTTGCGAAGAAGTTGCGATCGCGCGCCGGTTTTCACTCCGAGATTATCCCACGAAGAGATCCCAAAAAGAATGAACTGCTTAGTGGCCAGTGCATTGAATGGAATAAGTGAGAAGTCAGAATGCAGAAGTAAGACGCAATGCAGATGGCGAGGCTAACTGGGGTGGCTTTACCCCGTGGACCTCCGTGCCCCCTGTGTTAAAGATTTTGATTTTATGTCGCTGATTCTGTCCCACTGCTATAGCGTGTGCAGGTAGGCCAGCAGATCCTGCAGGTCTTGTGCGCTCAGCGTCTGGCTGTAGCCCGGCATTTCCTTGCGGCCCAGGCGGACGATTTCCCCCACGCGCTCGTCATTCGCCGGCAGCCCGTTGATCGGAAGATATGGATGCTGAAACACGCCTTGCAGCCCCGGCCCTTTTTTCCCCTTGGTGGAGTAAGGCCGGTGACAGCGGTCGCAGTAGTTGTCGTAGATCTTGCGCCCGGAGGCCTGCTGCGCGTTGAGACCAAGCTCGGTGTCCGACTTGCGGCGTTCAATGTCGCAGCCCGCCAGCGCAGTCAGCGCAAGCCCCGCCGCCAGCGCCGCTCCAAGCCAAAGCCCCAAGCCCGTCGTGAACCGCGCGCCGCCCGGTCGTCCCAGTCCTTCATTCACTCGCATCTCGCTCCCTTATCACTCACGATCGCTCGCCCCGCGCCTATTTGGGCGCGGTTTCCCACAGCCGTCGCCGTCCTGCTCGCCTTACAATCATAGAGGAAAGCCTGGAGCCATGCCTGTCGCCGTGAAGCGGGTCTACGAATCGGTGTCGCGCTCCGATGGAGCGCGCGTTCTTGTCGACCGCCTGTGGCCGCGCGGCCTGCGAAAATCGGATGTCGCCGCCGCCGAATGGCTCCGCGATCTTGCTCCCTCCGACGCCCTGCGCAAGTGGTTTCACGCCCATCCCGAACGCTGGGCGCTCTTCCGCAAACGCTACCTGAAGGACTTGACTCATCCCGAAGCCGAAAAGGATTTGCAGACGCTCTACCACCTGGCCCATAAGCGAAAGCGCCTCACGCTTTTGTTCGCCTCGAAGAACACGACCCACAACAACGCCACCGTGCTCAAAGACCTGCTCGACGGCATGCGCAAGCCCCCGACCGGCACCGGTCCCGGCGGCCTGCGCACCCTGGGCAAGCGCGATGCCGCAGTCCGCCGCCGCTAGCCCCACTAAACTGTCATCCCGAGCAAGCGTTCTTTGCGCAGCGAAAGCCTGCCCTGAGCGAAGCCGAAGGGGATCTGGGCGAGCCGCGCGATGTAGCCTGCCCTGAGCGGAGTCGAAGGGTCGCGCTCTTTGCGACACAATAATCGCGCGTTTGGCTCGCTTCCTTATAGAATCATGCCCGCATGAGAGCTGTCTTCCAGTGGAACCTCGGCACGCGCACCCTGGAAATGGGCAAGCGCACGCTGATCATGGGAATCGTCAACGTGACCCCCGACTCTTTTTCTGATGGCGGCCTCTACCTCGCCTCTGGCCAAGCCGTCGCCCATGCCCTCCAGTTGCTCGACGAAGGCGCCGACATCATCGACGTTGGCGGAGAATCCACCCGCCCCGGCGCCACAGCCGCAGTCACCGCCGAAGACGAGCTGCGGCGCGTCTTGCCCGTGATCACCGCGCTAAAGCAACAGCGTCCGAATGCGGTCATCTCCATTGACACCTACAAAGCCAGCGTGGCCCGCGCCGCAGTTGCGGCAGGAGCCGAGATTGTCAACGACGTCAGCGCTCTGCGCTGGGATCCGCAGATGTCCCGCACGATTTCCGAAGTAAGATGTGGAGCCGTCCTGATGCACATGCGAGGCCGCCCCGAAGAGTGGCGCACCCTGCCGCCGCCTGGCGACATTACTCTGCTGGTCAAGCGCGAGCTCCGGGAATGGGCGGAAGCGGTCGTGCTGGCGGGCGTACGCCGCGAACGAATTGCTCTCGATCCCGGCTTCGGCTTCGGCAAAAACTTCGACCAGAACTATCCCCTGCTGGCTCGCTTTCAGGAATTGCAATCCCTGGGATTTCCCCTGCTCGCAGGCACGTCGAGAAAGTCGTTCCTGGGCCGCACTCTGGCGAAAGATGGAAAAGATGCCCCCGCTGCCGACCGGCTCTACGGAAATCTAGCCGCCCACACTGCCTTGATCCTCAAAGGCGCGCACATCTTGCGAACCCACGATGTGAAAGCAGCCGTAGAGGGAGCCCGCGTGGCGGATGCGATCCTCGAAGCTCGCTGAGAATCCATCGCCGAAGCTGTTCCAGCGGCAAGTCTTGACGCCAGCACTTGGATTATTGGTGAAATGGCGGTTTTTCGCCAACCATGAAAAGTGGCGACTCACGCTAGGTACTTCTTCTTGGCCTCGTTCAGCGAAAGGTGTTCCCGTAGCGCGGAAGCGATGCCCCGAAATTCCTGTCGGTAGTTTTCCATTTGGTATCGGCCGGGTTTTACCCGGAATCCTAGAAGATTCACCGAATGGAACTCTCCGCTGTAATGAATGAGGTCATCGTGGATATACGCCAACAAGTCGTTATCGTGATGGGCGCCGACCAAGTCGTAACATCGCTGCCATAGCTCTGGATTCCACTGTTGCTGGTCGGCAAGCTCATCGAGACGGTCGGCAATTTCGTTCCGAGTTGCGTCTTCCATGTCGCACGATTCTAACCGTTTGCAGGAATGGTTGTTGAGAACAGCCATTTCACCAACAACTCCGAACGACACCCTTAAGAAAGACCGCTTCTAAAATCCCTTCCCCGAATCCAGCAAAATCGTCACCGGCCCCTCGTTCACCAGTTCCACACGCATCATTTCCTGAAACCGTCCAGTTTCGCAGCGCAGTCCGGCAGCGCGAATCTGCGACACAAAGAATTCGTAAAGCTGCCGCGCCTTTTCCGGCGCCGCAGCCGCGTCAAACGAAGGCCGCTTCCCCCGCCTCACATCCCCATAAAGCGTGAACTGCGAAACTGCCAGCACACCCCCGCCCACTTCCTGCACGCTGCGATTCATCTTCCCCTGATCGTCTTCAAAAATCCGCAGGCCGCAGATTTTCTCTGCCAGATACGTCGCATCGGCTTCGCTATCGTCCCGCCCCACGCCCACAAAACCAGCACCCCGAGGCCAATCTGGCCCGTGATCTCTCCATTCACCGCAACCTTGGCGCGGCTTACCCGCTGCACGACAGCACGCATGTGGTTTGACCGTTACAAGCGACGAAGTTTAGGATGCTGATGGTATACCACAGGCGCCGGCGGCATACGTCTGCGCTTCCTTTACAGCCATTTACCGGACGATTACACTACACGTTCGCCTTTTTCCGTAGCCGTGGCATCTGAGGGACGAAAGCGTAGGGCCTGAGCCCGCGCCAGACAAAAGGGAAGGCGGCGACTTGCATCCCGGACATAGAATTTCAAATCTATTCAAGCTTAAGCGAGGAGAATCATGGCAGCCGTTGATGAGAAAGTGAAGCAGATCATCGTTGAGCAGTTGGGTGTGGACGAGGGCGAAGTCACCTCCAGCGCGTCGTTCGTGGACGACCTGGGCGCCGATTCACTGGATACGGTCGAGTTAGTTATGGCTTTCGAAGAAGCCTTCGACATCGAGATTCCCGACGAGGACGCGGAAAAAATCCGCACCGTGCAGGACGCCATCGACTACATCTCCAAGCATTCGAAAGGCGGCAAGTAGTTTGGGACGCAGGGTCGTAGTTACCGGCATCGGCCTGATCTGCGGCGTGGGCAACACCACCCCAGAGGTGTGGCAGGCCGTGCTCGCCGGCAAGAGCGGCGTAGGCCGCATCACCCAGTTTGACTCCACCGCCTTCGCCTGCCAGATCGCCGCCGAGGTCAAGAACTTCGATCCACTCAACTTCATCGAGAAAAAAGAAGTCAAGAAGATGGGACGCTTCATCCACCTGGCCATCGCCGCCGCGGATGAAGCGTTCAAAATGTCAGGCCTGAAGATCACCCCGGAAAACGAAGAGCGCGTGGGCGTCCACATCGGCTCCGGCATCGGCGGCTTCGACATCATCGAACGCGAACACATCGCCCTCTTCGAAGGCGGCCCGCGCAAGATTTCTCCGTTCTTCATTCCGGCGGCCATCGTCAATCTTGCTGCCGGCCATGTTTCCATGCGCTTCGGGGCCAAGGGCCCCAACGAGGCCACGGCCACGGCCTGCACCACCAGCGCCCACTCCATCGGAGATTCTTTCCGCATCATTCAGCACAACGACGCCGACGTAATGATCGCAGGCGGCTCCGAGGCCGCTATCACTCAGATGGGTGTCGGCGGATTTGCCGCCATGCGCGCCTTATCCACCCGCAACGACGATCCCGAAAAAGCCAGCCGCCCCTGGGATCGTGATCGCGACGGTTTTGTCATGGGCGAAGGCGCGGGCATCCTGGTGCTCGAAGAACTCGAATACGCCAGGAAGCGCGGCGCTCCCATCCTCGCCGAAGTTGCCGGCTATGGCATGTCCGGCGACGCCTACCACATGACCCAGCCCGCTCCCGAGCACGAAGGCGGCTTCCGCGTGATGCGCAACGCCGTGCGCGATGCCGGCATCACTCCCGACAAAGTCGATTACGTCAACGCCCACGGCACTTCTACGCCCATTGGCGACACGCTCGAGGCCCACGCCATCCGCAATTTTTTCGGCGAGCGCAAAATTCCCGTCAGTTCCACCAAGTCCATGACCGGCCATCTCCTCGGCGGTGCCGGCGGCCTCGAAGCGGGTGTCACAGTATTAGCCCTGCGCGATCAGATCCTGCCCCCCACCATCAACCTCGTGAATCAGGATCCCGAAACCGCCGGCATGGATTTCGTCCCCAACCACGCCCGCAAAGCCAAGCTCGAATACGCCATGTCAAACTCCTTCGGCTTCGGCGGCACCAACGGCGCCCTATTGTTCCGCCGCTGGTCGGAATAACTATTTTGGGTTAACTACTTTGGGTGCGGAATGATCGACAAGATGACGTACTCATCGCCACGAATCACAAAATAGAATCGCCAACTGCGGTTCACCCTGGCCTGCCAAATGTCGTTCGCCTCGTCGTACTTCTTCGCCCGTAGAGACGGATGCCCCAGCCCGTTGAGCAGAAATCCAAGTTGCTTGCCGAACGCTTTCCGCACCTCAGGGAGCAGCGCTGCATAGTCCTTGTCGGCGCGCTCCGTGAAGCGGACCTTCATTTCCGCTTCCTGGAGTTCTTGTTCCGTCGCCCCGCCCGGCGTTCCAGCGCAGCGACAGCTTCGGTCGCTGACTCATAAGGGCCGTGAGTGCGGCCCTGGGCAAGGTCCTCCATCCCCTCGGCCAGATGTCGGTCGATGACTGTCTTCGGCGTGAAGGTAATCTTGCCGTTTTCAAAGGACGCTTCCAGCAGATCCCCAATGTCCAGACGCACCCGTTTACGGATGCTCTGAGGAATAACGACCTGGAATTTTGTTTTTACCGTGACGAGTTCCATGGTATACCTCGGTCGTTAAATAGTTTAACAGTCGGATAAGCCAATTATCCAACTAAATTGCGATCCCGAACCGCCAGGAATGCCCATGTGGGGACAGCCGCCCCCCGCTGTCCGGTCGAGCGAAGCTCGATTGCCTCTGCCCGGACGTCCAGGCCCTCCCTCTCTCTCCTCCACCCACCAGTCCACCCCAGGTAATGACACTTTTGTCACCCCGGCTTTGCCCCTTAGGGTCTTTCCATCTCTTCCCAGCCACGCCACAATAAACTTTCGTACTGCGAATCGGCCCGATCACATGGAAAAAGCCTTCGGTACTGCTTTGGCGCCCGCTCCCTCCAGCAAGAAGAAGGCGGCCGCTCGCGTTGCCCTGGTGGACCTCAAAGAGTCTTCCAGATTTCTGCTCACCGAATGCTTCCGCCAGTTCGGCATCGAAACGGTCGTCACCTCCGCCGGCTCAGCCGAGCGCCTGCGCCAGGAGAAATTCGAAGCCTGCGTCATCAACCTGGGCCCCGGCGCCGAGACCGTCATGGAGGCAGCTCGCACTTCGCCCTCCAACAGCCGCCTCGTTCTCTACGGCCTCGGCGGCAACGCCCAGGAGGCCATGCGCTATTCCAAGTTCGGCATCAACGCCATGTTCCAGGAGCCTCTGGAGCGGCCCGCCGCCCTCAAACTGGTGCGCGCCACCCACATGCTCGTACTCCACGAATTCCGCCGCTACGCCCGCATTCCCATCATGACCGAGGTCACGGTAGTCGGCAGCGACGGCACCCGCGTCACCGCCTCCAGCCTCGAAGTCAGCTCCGGCGGCATGTCTCTGAAGACCGCCGAGGATTTGCCTGCCGGAACCAATGTGGAGATTTCCTTTTCTCTGCTCACCCTGCCCCGGGTGAGCGTCCGCGGTGTTGTGACTTGGCATAAGACCAAGTCTTTTGGAGTTCGCTTCGATCCCGTCGACGACCGCCGCCAAAAAGTAAAAGAGTGGATCGACGCCTACCTCGAAAGCTAGACGAGTTGCCGATTAGGTCCAGCAATCTCCCAACTCTGTCATCCTGAGCAACGCGAAGGACCCCTTGCCTGCGTGCGCCAGAACTGGCTCCGCGAGGCATTTCCACCACCAGGGTTGTTTCTGGTCTCGTCAGCCTGCAAGAACGAAACCGGCGCGCAGGGTAACGCCGAATCACGACCTCCCATTACAATAAGTCCGTGACCGAAGTCAGCACTCCCGAAGCGCCCCCCGCCGAACCCACCCCTTCCCCTCGCCGCTTCACCTTTAGCCAGCGCCTCGTCCTGCCCCTCATCATCGCTGCCGGGTACTGGTTCATACGCCTCATCGGCCCCACTCTTCGCGTCAGCGTCTCCCGCGAGGAAGGCGCGCAGACAACCGTCGGCCAGCGGCCGCTGATTCTATCCTTCTGGCACGCTGGCATCATCCCCGCCACCTACCTCTTCCGCAATCTTGGCATCCGCGTCATGAGCAGCAACAGCTACGACGGCGAGTACATGGGACGCATCATCCACAAATTCGGCTTCGTCGCCGTCAAAGGTTCCAGCAGCCGCAACGCCGTCCGCGCCCTTCTCGGCCTGCGCCGCGCACTCGACGATGGCTGGGCCGTCGCCTTCAGCCTCGACGGCCCCCGCGGCCCCCGCTACCTAGTCAAGCCCGGCCCTGTCTCCCTGGCACGCTCTTCCGGCGTTCCCCTGGCTACGTTTCACATCGCCGTCGACCGCGCCTGGGTCCTCAACACCTGGGACCGCCTCATCATTCCGAAACCGTTTTCGCACGTGCTGATGCGCTTCGGCAAACTGATCCCGGTTCCTTCAGAGGCCACCGACGAAGACATCGAGTGCTACACGGAGGAACTCCAAGCTTCGCTCGACCGCGTCCGCGAATTTGCTGAGGCCAACATAAAACAAGTCGGCACGCCTGAATTTCCCTAAAATACTTAACGCTGCTCGAAAAATTGGAGACGCACAGATGGAAACTACGATGACCGCAACCTACACCGCCAAGAAAATAAGCCCGATGCTCGCAGCGGCTGACATGGAAGAAACTCTGGCGTTCTACCACGACGTGCTTGGATTCACTCCCAAGATGAAGTCCCCGGAGTACGCCATCGTCGAGCGCGACGGCCAGACCATCCACTTCATGAAGGCCGCATCCGAAGAAGTGATGCGCTGCGTCCGCGGTCACACAGAAATCTACATCGAGGTTTCCAACATTGCCTCCTTGTGGGAGCGCGTGAAGACCTTCAAAGATCGCTACAAAATCCGCGATTTATTCGACCGGGATTACGGCATGACCGAGTTCCACATCGACGATCCCAACGGCTGCCTGGTCTTCGTCGGAGAACCCACACACGAGCGAAAACCGCAGGTCTAGGACGCCCAAACTAGCCTCGCGAACCCGGAGTATCATGGTCGCAACAATGTGAGGAACGTTATGCCGTCTTACATACTCACGGTGGCCTCGGTTTTGGTTCTGCTGAGCTCGTGCCTAGGGCAGGACCGACGGTATATCGAGATACAGACGGGTCTGCCGATCATAGAGGATGTCCTACGGGAGGCAAAAGTTTCCGGTTCTCTCGTATACCAGACCCGTTGCAATGGGTCCCCGAACTTTCCCCGGGTCCACGCTCCCCGGACACAGGGAGCTTCCCCCGTTAAGGCGTTGCGCGAGGTATTCGCTGACTACCCCCTGATGCGCGTGTGGGAAGACGGAGGTGGAAAGATTCGCATGGTCGAAACCGGCGTTCTCCGTGATCTCTTGGACGTAAAGATCGGCCAAATCTCGTTCAACGTTAGTGGTCCACAAATGGCATTGCACTTCATCTTAGCGACTCCCGAGGTGAGGGCCTTCATGAGAGAGCAGAGGATTGGGCCGATAGAGGGAGACACCTTCGCAGCGCCTGGCAACCTCGGGCCCGATCAGCCTCTTGTCCTCGGAGATTTGAACAACGTGACCGTCTCGCAGGCGCTAGACTACCTGGTACAGACTTATCCCGGATTCTGGATCTATGCTACCTGTCCGGGCAAGGAGGACCCAGGGGCCCGCATAGTCGCGCTCAGTTTTGCGGAAACCCTGCCGCCCATCGCTCAGTCCATGCCTTGACTTTGGTCGCTCTCGCCCTATAAATTCCTCACACCGATATTTTCCGTTCTTTGAAATGTCCTTCGGTTTGCGCGTCTTTGCCCCATGGCAAAGACAGGGAAGCGGGTGCAATTCCCGCGCTGCCGCGCAACTGTAAGCGAGAAAATCGCAGCCGTCCACTGGGAGCAGTCCCGGGAAGGCCGCCTGCAAGAACTGGATGCAAAGGCCAATTGCTAACTGCCAATTGCCGCTCACGCATCCTCACTCGCCAAGCCAGGAGACCGGCGCAAACCGTCCACCTTAACCCCTTTCGCGTGAAAAGGAGGATGGTTATGCGCGCACTATGCGCCTCGTTCTTGCTCTTCGTGCTTCTCGCGGCAGCATCCGCCGCCGACCTCAAGATCAAAGTCACCGACCCTCAATCCGCCGCCGTTGCCGGCGCCCAAATTTCCGTATTTTCAAAAGGCACAGCCGCAGCTCTGAAAATCGCCACCACTTCCTCCGAGGGAACAGCCACTTTCTCCGAGTTGTCCCCCGGCAGCTACCAAATTCAGGTCCTCGCTCCAGGCTTCGCCCTCCAGACCACGGAGTTCGATGTCTCGGCCCGTTCCCATGTTGGCACCATCCAGATCGCGATCCCGCTGCACTTGGCCACGGCCTCGGAAACCGTAGTCGTCACCGCCACCAGAACTCCCGCCCCGGCCGAAGAAACCGGCGCCAGCATTTCCACCCTCGAGACCGCCCAACTAGAAACCATGCAGCCCACGGCCGCCGACGATGCCGTCCGCTTCCTTCCCGGCGCGGTCGTCAATATCGCCGGCCAGCGCGGCGGCCTGTCGTCGCTGTTCGTGCGCGGCGGCGATTCCACCTATAACAAGGTGATCGTCGATGGCGTCACCATCAACGAACCCGGCGGCACTTTCGACTTCGGCACACTTCCTCTCACCCAGGCCAACCGCGTGGAATTTCTCCGCGGCGCCCAAAGCACGCTCTACGGCTCCGACGCCATGACCAGCGTGATTCAGGTCTGGACCCGCACCGGCAGTACCCACACGCCCGAACTCCGCTTCGGTGCCGACGGAGGCAATTTCTCCACCGCCAACGGCTACGCGTCCCTCGCCGGCGCGCGCGGCCGTTTCGATTACAACCTCTTCGGCGACCAGTTCAACACCAACGGCGCCGGCATCAACAACGCCAATTCCGATTCTCTGCAAGGCGCCAACGTTGGTGCTGCATTGAGCGACCATGCTGCCCTGCGCATTCACCTGCGCCACTCCAACAGCCACACCGGAGTGCCCGGCGAATGGAACTTCAACGGCGACGATCCGCTGGTTCCGGTCAATGGCGCGTCCCAACCATATGAGCCTCTACCTCCCGACCCCAGCGAATGGTCCCAGCTCAATAGCCTGCTGGGCAGCATGGAACTCGCTGTGGCAGCGCCTTCCGGCTGGCAGCACCGCTTCACCGCCTTCGATTATCTCTACCGCTACAACGAGCTCAATCTGAATGGCGATGCTTCCCGCGTCAATTACGCTGATGAGATGATCGACTTTCAATCGCACGAAGTGGATCGCATCAATCGCGTCGGCTTTGAATACCAGGGTGACTATTCCGAGCGCACATGGGCGCAGACTACTTTCGGATATCGCGTCGAAAACGAAAACGGATTCGTGGGCGATGTCAGCTTCGGTCAGACCCATGGCCAGCGCCTGGAAAACGACGTCTACCTGCAACAGCAGCTCACGCTAGGTCGGCTGTCGGCTGTCTTTGGCGGGCGTTTCGTGCACAACAGCGCTTTCGGCAACACCGGCGTTCCGCGCGTGGCTCTCACTCTGCTGGTACGTCGAGGCGGCAAATACTTTTCTGGGACCCGCTTGCGCTTCTCCTACGCCACCGGATTCAAGGAGCCTCGCCTAGAGGAAACTTTCGCCGGAGCCCCGTATTCCATCCCCAATCCCGGCCTCAAGCCGGAGCGCGTCCGCGCCTTCGAAGCCGGCATTCAGCAGGATTTCTTCGACGGGAAATATGTCTTCAACGCCACCTATTTCAATAACCTGTTTCACGATCAGATCAACTACGAGACGGTCAACCCGGCAACCTTCGTCGGCGAATACTTTAATGTGAATCAGGCGTTCGCCCAAGGCGCGGAAGTCGAATTGCAAGCCCGGCTCCGCACCAGCTTGCTGCTCAATACCGCATACACCTACACCTCCACGCAAATTCTCGACGATCCCGCTCCTATAGATTCGCAGTACAATCCGGGCCAGCCCCTCCTGCGCCGTCCAAAACACTCTGCCACCACGTTGTTGTCTTACCTCGGCAGCCGCTGGGGCGCGAATTTGAGTGGAGGTTTCGTAGGCCGGCGCCCAGACGATGACTTCTTCGGCTTCAACATCAACCACGCCGCCGGCTACGTCCGCGCCGATCTAGGCGGATGGTACGCCATCAACTCGCGCGTCACGGCCTATGCCAACATCGAGAACGCCCTGGACCGCCGCTACAACGAAGTAGTCGGCTACCCCGCCCTGCCCATAAACTTCCGCGCCGGCTTCCGCTTCCGCATCGGAGGGGAATAAATCAGGAAGAAGTTGGATAGGAACTCGGAAACAATGTGGGGACAGCCTCGGCTGTCCAACTTCGCATGTGTGGGGACGGGCATCTCGCCCGTCCAGCCAAGCGCAGCGAGGCGGGCACCTGCACACTGCCGCAACTCTAAGGTTTTGCTTGGGAGTAGTAAGCGCGCGAGGGCAAAACTCAGCTAACTTTCTCCGGCTCCTCCGCCATCGCTATCGGCATCGAAGCTGCCCTCTTTCCGCCAAAATACTTCGTCCGTGCCAGCATCAGTTTTTCGATGTCAACCCCGGTCAGCGGCTGCTGTCGGCCCAGCAGGTGCGTCACCAGCGCGATCTGCGCAAAGTGTTCCACCGTTTCCATCTTCATGTAGGCGTGCTCAATCGTATCCCCATACGTCACCACGCCATGATTCGACATCAGGATCGCATCGTAGTGCGGCACGTACGGCTCCAGCGTCTTTGCCAACTCCGAGGTCCCCGGCGTGCCGTAGCGCGCCAGCGGAATGCATCCCAGCCCCATCACCACTTCGCAAACCAGCGGCTCGGTCAGCGCCATGCCCGCAGCGGCAAATCCCGTCGCTGTCGGCGGATGTGCATGCACAATCGCCTGCACGTCAGGCCGCATGCGGTAAATCAAAACATGCATCCCGATTTCGCTGGTCACGTTCCGCCGCCCCGCCACCCGCGTCCCATCCAGGTCCACGATCACCATGTCCCCGGCCCGCATCGCCCCTTTGCTCACGCAGGTGGGCGTCACCAGGATTCGTTCGCCATCCAGCCGGACCGACAGGTTCCCGTCCATCGCCGCCACAAACCCGCGTTCGTGCAGCATCCGCCCGTAGCGGACAATCTCTTCCCTGTGTTTGCGTTCAGCGGACATGGAATACTCTCTTCGGGGGAGTGGACGAAAAAGCGGCCGCAACGACTGCCCCCGCATAGTACCGCACCTGACTCGGCCAGACAAACAAATTTACCAAAACCGGCCCACAAATTTACAGGAAAATTAGGTAGTGCCGCGCTTTTCGCCCTCCTGGATGCGTCATCCCGAAGCCCCCGCGTTTTCACCAGCGGGGCGAGAGCCTGCCCTGAGGTGAAGCCGAAGGGGATCTCCCGCGCATCTGCAGCCTCCGGGATCACAGTGACCGCTGAGGCTTAACTTACCTCACGCGCCAATGCTCTTCCCCGCATTCCCCCTATAATCTGACACCGTGCTGGTTTCTGACTTCCACTTCCATCTTCCCGACGAACTCATTGCCCAGGAACCCCTCGCCGCCCGCGACGCTTCCCGCATGCTGTGCCTGGAGCGCACCACTGGCCGCTATTCCGACCGCTTCTTCCGCGACCTTCCGGACCTGCTACAGCCCGGGGATCTGATCGTCTTCAACAACACCCGCGTCTTTCCCGCGCGCCTCTATGGCCGCCGCTCTGGGGCCCGCGCTCAGCCGGTCAGCCCGCGCAATCCCGCCGCCCGCGACTTCCTCCACGGCCGCGTCGAGGTTCTGCTGACTGGCCAACTCTCTACCGATCCCAACGAGTGGGAATGCCTGGTCCGCCCCGGCCGCAAGATCGGCGTCGGCGAGCACCTGTTCTTCGGCGAGCAGGACGACCTGCAAGGCGAAGTCCTGACCCGCGCTGAATTCGGCGAGCGCCACATCCGCTTTCAACCCTGCGCAGATTTCTTCGCCACCCTCGACCGCATCGGACACGTCCCCCTCCCGCCCTACATCGCGCGCCCCGATTCCTCCCACGACCGTGAGCGCTATCAAACTGTCTACGCCCAGCCGCGCGGGTCGGTCGCCGCCCCCACCGCCGGCCTGCACTTCACGCCGCAAATTCTCGACCGCATCCGCCAGCGCGGAATCGAAACCGCCGAGATCACCCTGCACGTCGGCCTCGGAACCTTCCAGCCAGTCCGCGTCGAGCGCGTCGAGGAACACAGACTCCATTCCGAGTCCTATTCCATCTCTCCCGGCGCTGCGACCGCCATCAACCAGGCTCTGAGCACGTCGCGCCGCATCATCGCCGTAGGCACGACGACGGTTCGAACCTTGGAACACGCGATTCGCCAAGGTGCGGGAACCATCCCCGCCGGCCCAGCCGCCGCCGACCTGTTCATCTACCCAGGCTTCGAATTCAAAGCAGTCAAAGCAATGCTGACAAACTTCCATTTGCCCCAATCCACCTTGCTAATGCTGGTAAGCGCCCTCGGCGGACGCGAAAATGTCCTCGCAGCCTACAACCACGCAGTCTCCCAGCGCTACCGCTTCTACTCCTACGGCGACTGCATGTTCGTAGAATGATTTTGATCTACCCAGTGTGACCCCGTGACCCCCGTGGTTAAAGGTTTTTTAGGTTTTTCTCACTGCGCTATACTCTTCCGGGAGCAAACCATGGCCACCACCCTAAAACAGGTCCCGATCCACGATTTCGTAACCCAACTCCGCAAGTTTCCCGAGTCTGCTTTCGATCAAACCGAACAAATCCGCCAGTTCCTGCAGAACACCCCGTTAGACCCCGACTCCCTCGCGCCCTACCTAACCTGGGACCGCCAACACTACACCCGCAACCTGATCGACAAGAATTCCCTCTATGAACTGATCGCCGTCTGCTGGGAAATCGGCCAGGCCAGTTCCGTCCACAACCACCGCGACCAGAACTGCTGGATGGCCGTCCCTATCGGCCGCCTGCTGGTCGAGAACTATCACGTCGTCCATCAGGATCTCGCCCTCGGCAAATCCACGATTAAGGCCACCGAGACCGTCGAAATGAATGCGTCCCATCCCTGCGCGGTCGACCCACTTGAGCCGGTTCACCGTGTCTTCAATCCCCGCGACTTCAACCAGCGTGCCGTCAGTCTCCACGTCTACTCCCGCCCCTTCGACACTTGTGTCGTCTATTCCGCCGAGCAGGGCACCTGTGGCGAAATTCAACTCCACTACAGCACCGAATACGGCAAACCGAAGTAACTCCCGCAGCCATTGAGACCGTTGGTCACAAAGCCTCCCGGCGATAACTTACAGAGTGGGGGAGGAGGCGGCGTGCACAAAGGATTTGGGATGCTGATGATGTCGCTCGCTCTGGTAGGCGGTGCGCTTTATTACCGGAATCAACTTTCTCTGCAAGCAGATTTCCGCGTAGACTTCTAGATCAAGAACCGTGTGGGGACAGCCGCCTCGGCTGTCCAGCCAAGCGCAGCGAGGCGTTTCTCCACGAGGGCGCGCGTGTACTCTGATGTTGAATCGTCTGATTTGCCCAAGACACTGACTGATTCTGGTGGCGCGGCGCTTCCAGCGCTGCGATTGGCTGTCCGCTTGTGATCGCCGCCACATTTCTCCCACCCGCACCGGCTGCTAAACTACTCCCTTGCCCCCTCGAACAAAATCCTCGGAACCTCGATCCACCACCCCACCCGCATCCTCTCACCCCAACCGCATCTTCCTCATCGACACCATGTCGTTCATCTTCCGCGCCTATCACGCCATGGCCCGCCAGCGCTCCATGTCCACCAAATCCGGACTCCCCACCGCCGCCACTTACGTCTTTGTCAACATGCTGCGCAAACTGCGCGACGATTTCTCGCCGCATTATCTAGCCGCGGTCTTCGACGTGGCCGCCAAAACTTTCCGTGCTACCCAGGCCGAAGCCATCACCACCGTCCGCAAGTTCGACATCAAAACTCAAACGTTTACCGAAGTCGAATACAAGGGCTACAAAGCCAACCGCGCCGCCATGCCCGAGGATCTCGCCCAGCAGATCCCCTACATCCGCCGCGCCCTCGAAGCCTACCGCATCCCCATCCTCGAACTAGCCGGGTTCGAGGCCGACGACGTGATCGGCACGCTCGCCCGCAAAGCCGCCGCCGCGAACCATCTCGTCTACGTCGTCTCCAGCGACAAGGACATGATGCAGCTCGTTAACGACGACGTTCAGATCCTCAATCCTCCCAAGGACAACCTGATCTGCGACGCCGCCAAAGTCGAAGAAATTCTCGGAGTCCCTCCCGAGCGCGTAGTCGACATCATGGCCCTCCGCGGCGACGCCATCGACAACATCCCCGGAGCTCCCGGCATCGGCGACAAAGGTTCCGTCGAAATAATCAAGCGTTTCGGCACCGTCGAGCAAGCCCTCGACCGCGCCAACGAAGTCGAAAAGAAAACCTACCGCGAGTCTCTCCAGAACAATCGCGACACCATCCTCTTCAGCAAGAGCATGGCCACCATCGACACCAACGTGCCCGTCGAACTTAACGTCGAAGCCATGCGCGCCGGCGAGCCCGACCTCGACCTCCTCCGCCAACTCTTCGCCGAACTAGAATTCACTTCGCTGCTGAAAGAGTTACTGCCGGAGGTCCAAGTCACAGAAGCTCACTACAGCGAAGCCCACTCCGCCGCCGATGTCGAGCGTGTCCTCACCTCACTAGCGCCAGAAGGCGCCCTCGCCATCGCAGTGGAGTCGGAAAAAGCAGAATCGCTTCCGGAAGACGACGAGGAAGTTATAGAAGAAGTCCCCCAATCAGGAATGCTGGCGCTAACGGATGCGTCGCTGCCCGCATCGGCTCCTGAGCCCGCCGCCCGCCGCGTCGCCATCTCAGGAACCGCAGGATCAGCCGCCATCGTCAAACTTGACTCCAGCACAGCAGCAGCGAAGCTACGCGACATCCTCACCACCGCGGCCACGCCCAAGTCAATCCACGATTACAAATCCGCAATCCACGCGCTCGACCCTCTCGGTATCGATCTGCAAGGCGTGCAGCACGATCCCATGCTCTACTCCTACCTCCTCGACCCCACCTACTCTTCGCACCGCCTCGCCGACGTCGCCCTCCGCTGCTTCAATCTCAAACTAAGCGGCGATCTAGCCGAAGCCGCAGACGTAACCGGCCGGCTGGCGACCGCCCTGCAAGAAGATGTAAAGCAGGCAGGACTAACCAAGCTCTACGAAGAAATGGATCTCCCGCTCGTTCCAGTTCTGGCGCGCATGGAACAAGCCGGAGTAAAAATCGATACTGCCGCGCTCGCCACAATGTCGTCGGAACTCCAGCGCGAAATCACCGTGAAGGCGAAAGAGATTTACGACACTGCGGGCATGGAGTTCAACGTCGGCTCTCCGAAGCAGCTCGGCGACGTTCTCTTTAACAAATTGAACCTCCCCAAACCCGTGAAGTACGGCAAAGGCCGCACCATATCGACCGCCGTCGATGTCCTCGAAACTCTAGCCGAAGATCACCCCATCGCCCGCATGGTCCTCGACTACCGCCAACTCACCAAGCTGAAGTCCACCTACGTCGACACTCTGCCCGCGTTAATCAACCCGCACACCGGACGCCTGCACACAACTTTCTATCAAGCTGGCACAGCCACGGGCCGTCTCTCCTCAGCCAATCCCAACTTGCAGAACATTCCCATCCGCACCGAACTCGGACGCGGCATTCGCGCCGCCTTCATCGCCGAGCCGGGCCACGTTCTTCTAACCGCCGACTACTCGCAGATCGAACTCCGTCTACTGGCCCACTTCTCCCGCGATCCGCTCCTGGTCGAAGCGTACCGCCGCGGCGACGACATCCACACCCTGACCGCCTCGCAAGTCTTCGGCGTCCCGCCGCTCATGGTCACGCCCGACCACCGCCGCCAGGCCAAAGTCGTCAACTTCGGCATCGTCTACGGCCTCTCCGCCTTCGGACTCTCGCAGCAACTAGGCATCGAACCCGCCGAAGCCAAACTGTTCATCGCAAATTATTTCGAAAAGTACAAAGGCGTCCGCGCCTTCATCGACAAAACTCTGGAAGAAGCCCGCCGCGACCTGAAAGTAAGAACCCTCTTCGGACGCGTCCGCCCCATCCCCGACATCAACAGCAAGAATTTCACCCAGCGCGGCTTCGCCGAACGCACCGCAGTCAATACCCCGCTGCAAGGCACAGCCGCTGACTTGATCAAGATAGCCATGATCCGCATCGACGCCGCGCTGCAAGAACGAGGATTAAAGTCGAGAATGACCCTGCAAGTCCACGACGAACTAGTCTTCGAAGTCCCAGAGAAAGAAGTAGAAACCATGCAGTCTCTAGTTCGCGAGCAAATGGAAAAAGCCCACGCTCTGGCAGTTCCGCTGTTAGTAGAAATGGGCGGAGGACCGAACTGGCGAGATCTAGATTAGGTTGTGTGATCACTGCTCATGTGGGGACGGGCGCCTCGCGAGCCTGCCCTGAGCGAAGTCGAAGGGTCCAGCCGAGCGCCGCGAGGCGCAGGCAGCGCCCAAACTCTCAGCGCAAGTTCTACCGAGGCCACAACCACCCGAACGTTCCCGCAGTCAGCAGCGCATAGACCAGCCCGTCAAACACATGCTTCGCGGTTACACCCCAAGTTTGCCCCTTCCAGATCGAATCCTGCAGCTGTCCAACTCCATATCCCATGAACGCCACCGTACCCGCCACACGAAAAACCTGCAAGTAATCCGTGCCCGGCACACGCGTGCGTCCAGTCAAATAAGCGACAAAAATTCCGACCACCAGGCAGTTCACAAACCACAGCCCCAGATATTTCCCCATCGCTGGCGCTCCACTGGGCATCACCGTCAGCAAGCCAACCGGCCCGCGCTTGAACTTCTCCGCCACCTCGGGTGATTTCATATCTTTATGCGTGCAGTGCGGAAAATGGTAAACCGGCCCCGGAGTCACGCCCGCCGCCCGCAGCGCGTCCGTCGCTTTATCCTCGTCGGGCAGCTTGCGGTAATCGCTTCGGTGGAAGGGCAGCACCATGTGCATGATCGAGCTGGCAACAAACACAATCACAGCCGAAAGCAGGATGGGAAGCCACAAAGCAGCGATGGGAACCATACTTCCTCCTCGAAAACGAAGTTAGGCGCAGGAGGCACCGGTTCAAACCCCGCAGAAGCCTACGCTCGCCCAGCGGCGCGAGTCAATCACCACTGCTCATGTAGCACGGCCGCCTCGGACTGTCCAACGTTTGTTCGAGTAGGGACGGGCTTGTGTGGGGACGGCCGCCTCGGCTGTCCAGCCGAGCGCAGCGAGGCCTCGGCAGCTCCTAAGCCCCCAACCACTTCTGTATCTCCCCCGCAATTCCCGCCGTGATCGCCCGCATCCGCTCTTCCGACTCCGCCTCCACCATCACCCGCGCCAGAGGCTCCGTCCCCGAATACCGCACCACCACGCGTCCATTCCCGTCCAACTCGCGCGCCGCAGCTTCAATCGCCTTCTGAATCTCCGGTACCTGCGCAAACGGAACCTTCTCCCGCACTCGCACATTCTGAATCTTCTGCGGAAACACTTTCAGATCGCCCACCAGCTCCGCCAGCGACCGCCCACTGCGCACGATCACATCCATAACCCGCAACGCCGTCAGCAGGCCGTCGCCAGTCGTCGCGTCGCCATCGCGAAAAATAATGTGCCCTGACTGCTCCCCGCCCAGAGTCGCCCCAGTCTTCAGCATCTCTTCCAAAACGTATTTATCGCCCACACTCGCCCGCAACATGCGAATGCCGGATTTTTTCAGTGCGATCTCGACCCCCATGTTCGACATCGTCGTCGCGACTACCGTGGACTCTGCCAACTTCCCCCGCGCCTGCAGATCCCTTGCCGTCAGCAGCAGCACGCCATCCCCATTCACCACCCGCCCCTCGTCATCGCAGAACAGAGCTCGGTCGGCATCACCGTCAAACGTCACGCCCAGATCGAACTTTCCGCCCGACTCCGCCACCGTCCGGCCCAAAGTTTCCGGATGCAGCGCCCCGCATCCTTCATTAATATTCCGCCCGTCCGGCGTCACATGCGTGAACGTCGCCTGGATTCCCATGCTGCGAAACAATTCCGGAGCTTCCGCCGTAGCCGCCCCATTCGCGCAGTCCACCAGCACCCGCAACCGGCTCAAGTCCGCGGACACACTGCTGGCCAGCGATTCGATATATGCCTTGCGCAGTGTGGCCTCTCCCGGCAACGATGGCCCCGCCACTTTCAGCGCGGTATCCTCCGCCGCTCCCGGCCTTTGCAGCAGCGCGAAAATATCTTTCTCAATCGCCAGCTCCCGCGCATCCGTCAGCTTGAATCCATCGCCGGAAAAAACTTTGATCCCGTTGTCGGTCCACGGATTATGCGAAGCCGAAATCACCACACCCGCCGCAAACCCGCGCGACCGTGCCAGGTACGCTACTCCGGGCGTTGTGATCACGCCCGCGCTGTGCACGTCCACGCCCACCGCTGCCAGCCCCGCCGCCACGCGGTCCGCAATCCACCCGCTCGATTTCCGCGTGTCCTGCCCAACCAGAGCCTGCGCCTTCGGCTTGCCGCGGAGCAGATCATGCCCCAGCGCGCGCCCGATCAGAAACGTGCTCTCCGCCGTCAGCGGAAATTCCCCCGCCACCCCGCGGATCCCATCCGTGCCAAACAACTGTCTACCCTGATTGCTCATAGATTCTGGCGGCTCATAAGTTCATAAGTAAGGATGAACCGGAATTATCCAACCGAGGATGATAGACGATAAATGCCAAGTGGGAAATGAAGTGATGAAATGACAACAGCAAATAGGAATCACAGGCGCGTGAGCTAACGTGGAAGAGCGGCGCTTTAGCGCCGCGTAAAGAGCCACAAATCATGAGGGCTTCAGCCCCTGACGTGCGCTCGCATCTCCCCAGCTCACCGCCCGCTTCCCGCCCCACTCTTCTCCATGATCACTGTCACTCGCACTGGCGTCGGCTTCACCACCTGCACCAGTGCATCCGGAACATAAACGTTGGTTACAAAGGTCGCTGTGGTCCGCGTCCCCGAGGCGTCCACCGGATCGGTCGTCGCCGCATCTACCAGCTCCACGTGATGCTGCGGCCCCGTGATCGTGATCTTTTCCGGATCCACCAGCACCTTCGCGATCTGCTCCCCCGCCACAAAGTTTCCCGTCACCCGCGCATGGATCTCCACATCGCGCGTCATCCGCATGTCGAAAGTGAGATGCACCTGCCCCGGCACCACCTGCACCACATGCAAATCTCGCTGGTGCCTCACTTGCTGCGCCGTCAGATCGAACGTGCGTTCGCCCGGCTTGGCGTCTCCCAGCTCAATCTCCGCATGGATGTCTCCCGACCGCAGTTCCCGGATCAGCCGCTCCGGCCCGCGCACCCGGATCTGCGCCTCCGGGATCGTCACCGAACTGATCTCCAGATGCGGTGGAACGTGCTGAAACTCGATCGGCACCCGCACCGCCACTTCCGCCGGCTCTTCATCCGGTGAAATCCACCACCACAGCCCGGTCGCAATCACCAGCGACAAAACTTTCAGCCAGAAATTGTGCAGCACCCAGCGCCGCAGGAATCCCATCATAACGGGCGCTCCGTTTCTGACTCGGTGTCCCCGTCCGCGCTCATCTGCGCCCGCGCCCGCAGAGGCGATTCTTCCCCCGCATCCGAATCATCCTGTTGCGCCACCACCGTCGGCATCGCCACCGGCGACATATACCGCCGCAGCTCGCCGCCCAGCCGCTCACGCAGTTGCTCCACCGTCAGGTCGCGCTCGATCTTCCCTCCTACAGCCATGCTGATCGCGCCCGTTTCTTCCGACACAATCACCGCGATTGCGTCCGTCTCCTCGGTAATCCCAATGCCCGCCCGGTGCCGCGTTCCCATCTGCGTCGACAATACCGGATTCATCGACAGCGGCAGAAAGCACGCCGCCGCCGCCAGCCGGTCTTTCTGGATGATCACCGCTCCGTCATGCAACGGCGCGCTCGGCCGGAAAATTGTCGCCAGCAGATCGTAGGAGAGCCGTGCATCCATCGCGACTCCACTCTCGATATACGTCCGCAGCCCAATCTCGCGCTCAATCACCATCAACGCGCCCGTCTGGTGCTGCGAAAACAAATTCGCCGCCAGCACGATGTCGTCGTACGAATCTCCCTCCGTCGCCGACCCGCGCAGAAAACTTACCCGCCGCCCCACATCCGACAGCACATGCCGGATCTCCGACTGAAACACCACAATCAGCGCGAACACCACGTAAGGCAGCAAATGGCTGACCAGCCAGTTCAACGTGACCAGCTCGCCGATCCGCGCCAGGTAGAACGCCACCGCCACGGCCGCCAGTCCCGCCAGCATCGGCGCCGCCCGCGTCCCCCGGATCATCACCAGCACTTCGTAAATGACCAGCGCCACCAGCAGAATGTCGAGCACCGTAAACACTCGCGACCATGGCGCCATCAGTTGCGTCACTCAGATCTCCCTATCGGACTCTACATTCTAATGCCAGGACCAAACACCAGAGGTCTGTCATCCTGAGCGCAGGAGGTGCGCCACGAAGTGACGCACCCCCGCAGTCGAAGGACCCCTTGCACCTAAATAGCCCCGGGCGGCTCCGCAAGGAATTTCGACCAAGGTTGTGTGGGGACAGCCGCCCTCGGCTGTCCAGTCGAGCGAAGCTCGACTGCCGTCATCCCTGCTCCCGCCTGCCGCTGGCTTTTCCCGGCCCGCCATCCTTCTTCACCACCGCCCGAATCTCCCCCCGCGCGACTCTTGCCCGAATTTCATCGCCAGCCGAAACCTGCTCCGCATCCTTCACCAACTGCCCCGCCCCATCGAACACCAGAGCATATCCTCGTTCCAAAATCGCCAACGGAGACAGCGCCTCCAGCGCCGGCCCCATCCGCTCAATCCGAACTTTATTCTGCAAAAGCTGATTCCGCATCGCCGCCGCCAAAGCCGCAGTCGCCGCCCCTAACTCCCCTCGCATCCCCGCCAGCACTCGCCGCAAATCGTAATGCCGCACCGCCGCCGCGACCATCTCCAAACGGCGCCGCATCAACTCCAGCGCCTGCCGCTCGCTTCGCTCCAACCGGTAAGTCAGATCATCCACCTTCTGCTGCCGCTGCCGGATCAAGTCCATCATCCGCGCAAACGCCCCGTCCTGCGCCCGTTCCATCAGCGCCTGCCGCGCCTCCAGCAGTCGCCGCTCCATCGCCCGCACCAGCCGCTCCCGCACCGCCTCCGCCTGATTTTCAATCTCCACCCGCGACCGGATCACCAACTCCGCCGCCGCCGACGGCGTGGGCGCCCGCAAGTCCGCCACAAAATCCACAATCGTGAAATCCGTCTCGTGCCCCACCGCCGAAATCACCGGAATCTCCGACGCCGCCACAGCCCGCGCCAGCCCCTCATCATTGAATGCCGCCAAATCTTCCGCCGACCCTCCGCCCCGCCCCACAATAATCACTTCCACGCTGCGGCCCACATCGCCCCGCACTTCATTGAAATACCGCACTCCGCTCGCCACTTCCGCCGCCGCAAAATCGCCCTGCACCTGCGCCGGATAAATCACCGCATTCGCCGTGTGATGCCGCCTCTGCAGAACATTCAGGATGTCGCGCAGCGCCGCCGCCTGCGGCGAAGTCACAATCCCAATCCGCGACGGCAGCGCCGGAATCGCCTTCTTCCGCTCCGCCGCAAACAACCCCTCCGCCTCCAGCTTCGCCTTCAGTTGCTCAAACGCAACCTGCAACCCTCCCGCACCCTTCGGTTCGATGTACTCCGCCGCAATCTGCAACTCGCCCCGATCTTCATAAACCGTGACTCGCCCCCGCAACACCACCTGCATTCCATCCGCCGGACGAAACCGCAGCAGCCGTGCCTTCGAACTGAACATCACCACCCGGATTTGCGCGTTCCCATCGTTCAGCGTGAAATAAAGATGCCCGGAGTCCGGCGCCCGAAAATTCGAGATCTCCCCCTCCACCCACGTATCGGTATACTCCCGCTCCACATGCGTCCGCACCGCCGCCACCAGCGCACGCACAGTCCAAACCCGCCGCTCCGGCGCCGTGAACAGAAATCCGAGTTGATCCGTTAGTGACATAGGTCAGATACAGGTCGGAGGAAAGCCGCAAAGCGGCGCAAGAATGCAGCCCACGGCGCAAGCCGTGGGTAGCATTGCACAAGGTGAACCAGCCCCGAAGGGGCGAAAGAGAGAAACCTCACCTTCTCCACCGGCTAACCAGATAAAGCACGACCGTCAGCACCACACTCACCACCACCGAAGTCGCCAGCGGAACATACACCGTAGTATTCTTGCCACGATACAAAAAATCCCCCGGCAGCCGCCCAAGAGGCAAATGCATCCGCCCCAGCAGCATCACCACCGCCCCTACCACCACCAGCGCAACCCCAAGAAAAACCAGCAGTTTTCCTAACTCCATCGCCTCAACCCGGCATGCACCAACGAGTTTTAACCCTCCGGCCAACTCTGGCATAATCACACCAGATTCACCCGAAGAGGGTTCAGCAAAATATTACCTCTTCTCGCCACTCCGTCCGCACCAGATTCTGCAACCAACACCACGAGCTGATTCAGCTCCAAGTTCAGCCCCACCCTGCAGGGGCAAATCCGGAGGTCCAGTCATGCCGTCCCCCAGGCTCTCAGTCCTTCGCCTCAGCTTAGTCTTCTTCTTCTTCGCCAGCGCCCTTTCCCAGGACGTCCTCACCTACCACAACAACAACGCCCGGACCGGGCTCAATAACTCGGAAACCCTGCTCACCTTGAGCAACGTCAACTCCACCTCGTTCGGAAAGTTATTCGTCCTCTCGGTCGACGGCCTGGTTGACGCCGAGCCTCTCTACCTCTCCGCCGTCCCCATCTCCGGCGTAAACCACAATGTCCTTATCGTCGTCACCGAGCACGACTCCGTCTATGCTTTCGACGCCGATACCGGCTCCCAGATCTGGCACATCACCACTCTAAAATCTGGCGAGACCACCTCCGACGATCGCGGCTGCTCCCAGGTCACACCGGAAATCGGCATCACTTCCACTCCCGTCATCCGTCGCCCCAAAGCATCGAACGGCGTCATCTACACCGTCGCCATGTCAAAGGATTCTTCCGGCAACTATCATCAGCGCCTGCACGCCCTCGACGCCACCACCGGCAACGAACTCCACGGTGGCCCCGTCGACATCGCCGCCAAATATCCCGGCACCGGCGATAACAGTTCCGGCGGCTACGTCGTCTTCGATCCCGCTCAATACGAAGAACGCGCTGGCCTGCTTCTTGCCGAAGGCCTGGTTTATCTGGCCTGGACCTCACACTGCGACATCCGCCCCTACACCGGATGGATCATGGGGTACGACCCCACCACTCTCGCCCAGAAGACTGTCCTCAACGTCACCCCCAACGGCAACGAGGGATCGATCTGGGGCGCCGGTTCCGGCCTCACTGCCGACGGCGCGGGCAACATTTTTTTCCTCGATGCCAATGGCGTCTTCGACACCACTTTGAATTCCAGCGGCTTTCCCAGCAGCGGCGACTACGGCAATGCCTTCGTCCGGCTCACCACCAAGGGCGGCCTCGCCGTCGCCGACTATTTCGAGATGTATAACGGAGTGCAGGAAAGCGACGACGACGTCGACCTCGGCTCTGGCGGAGCCATCCTCCTGCCCAATATGAAGGACTCTTCCGGCACCGTCTGGCAACTCGCCGCCGGTGCTGGCAAAGATGGCAACCTCTACGTCGTCAATCGCAACTCCATGGGAAAGTTCAATCCCAACCGCAACAACAATTACCAGGAACTCTCCGGAGCCCTGCCCGGCGGCATCTGGTCCATGCCCGCTTTCTTCAACGGTAACCTCTATTTCGGCCCCGTCAGCCAGCCCATCCTTGCCTTTCAATTCAAGAATGCCAAGCTCCTGTCCTCCCCGGTGGCGCAAACCAGCAACGCCTTCGGATATCCCGGGGCCACTCCCAGCATCTCCGCCAACAAGAGCCAGAATGCCATCGTCTGGGCGACGGAGAACACCGATCCCGCCGTCCTGCACGCCTACAACGCCACCAACCTGCAGGATCTGTACAACACCAACCAGGCCGCCGGCGGACGCGACCACTTCGGCGCCGGCAACAAGTTCATCACCCCGCTCATCATCAACGGGAAAGTCTACGTAGGTACCACCAACGGCGTAGGTGTCTTCGGACTCCTCCCGCCAAAATAGTTTGTCATCCCGACGCCAACCAAAATAGGTTGTCATCCCGAACGAAGTGAGGGACCTCGGTTTCGCTAGCGCCCGCTCCAACACGGGTTTTGTTTTTGGACGGCGCAGCGCTTCCAGTGCTGCGATAAGCGTGCGGTGACATGGGAGTGTGCGTGAGTTACTGGGAAACGCCTGCAGTACCGCGGAAGAGCGGCGCTTCAGCGGCCTGCCCTGAGCGAAGTCGAATGGGCCGCGTAAAGCATCCCAAACCAACGCGGGCTTGAGCCCCGGTGGTCGTACTTTTTCCTTTCCCGTCACCTCAACACGTGCGTCTGATCACTGACTTCTCCGCAGATTTCTGCTCCCGTTGATCCCGAGCAGCCTTGCTCCGAGATGCCCTGCCTGTCCGACTGGCGACCAGAAAACTCCAGGCCACCGTCCGGGTCCCGGCTTAGCTTCTCCGACGCGGATCCAATAAGGAGACCTTATGCGCGCTTCAACTTTCTTCGTCCTTTTTTCCCGCCGGACCGCAGTTCTGATCCTCCTGCTTTTCACGGCATCGCTTACTTACGCCCAGATCACACCCAGCGCCGACTCTTACGTCAACTCCGCCGCGCCCACCACCAACTATGGCGCCGCTCCCACTCTGAACCTGCAACCCGCCGCCGAGACCTCCTTCATCCGCTTTGACCTGACCGCGGTGCCCGCCGGCTACACGGGCTCGTCCATCGCCAAAGCGACCCTGAAGCTCTACGTCAACACGGTCACCACTGCCGGCAGCTTCAACGTCGACTACGTGACCGGAACCTGGTCTGAGCAGACGATTAAGTACAACCTGCAGCCCGCCCTCGGAACCACCATCGCCGCCACCGTCCCCCTCACCACGGCCAGCAAAGGAAAGTACATTGAAATCGACATCACCTCGGCCATGGTCGAGTGGCTGAACGGCACTCAGGTGAACGACGGCATAGCGCTGGTGGCGAACAGTCCTCTGGTCGCAACTTTTGACAGCAAAGAAAACACCGCCGCCAGCCACCCCCCGGAAATCGACATCGTCTTTGCCGCAATCTCCGATATAACCACGGCCAGCGGCAGCGGACTCACTGGTGGAGGCACCAGCGGCACACTGAACCTGGCCCTGACCAATTCCTGCGCCACCAACCAGGTGCTGCAGTGGAGCGGCAGCTCGTGGACCTGCGCCGCCGTAGGCACCGGCACCGTGACCAGCGTCGGTGTTACCGCGCCTTCCACCGATTTCATCGTGACCGGTTCGCCGGTAACCACGAGCGGCATCCTCGGTCTGGGATGGCTCGTCGCTCCCGATTACAACAACACTCCCAATGCCATCGTGAAGCGCGACTATAACGGAAACTTCAGCGCCGGCATGATCAATGCCGCCACCGGCTTCTACCTGGGAAGCAATCCCTTTGCCATCGGCTCGTGGTTTAATTCGAACGTATTTCTCGGATTCTCAGGCAATACCACAACCACTGGAGTCGTAAACACCGCCACCGGCGCCGGCGCCCTTCTCTACAACACCTCCGGCAGCAGCAACACCGCCACCGGCGGCGACGCCCTCAACCAGACCACCACCGGCAGCTCCAACACCGCCGCCGGCTATGCGTCCCTCCAATTCAACACCACGGGCAACAACAACACCGCCACCGGCGTTGCGGCCCTACTCAACAACAACGGCAACGGCAACACCGCTAGCGGATTCTATGCGCTCGACTCCAACAATACGGGGAATTACAATACCGCTTTGGGGTACTTTGCCGAGGCGGCCACAAATCCATCTGTCCTCACCAACTCCACCGCCATCGGGGCCTTCGCAGACGTGACCCAAAACAATTCCCTGGTCCTGGGCAGTATTCTCGGCGTGAACTACTGCACCGCCCAAAATAACTGCGCCAGCACCAACGTCGGCATCGGCACCACAGCCCCGCAGTACACCCTCGACGTGAACGGCACCGGCAACTTCACCGGGCTGGTGAAATTTTCCTCCAGTCAAACCTTTCCCGGCGCGGGCACCATCACGGGGGTGACCCCGGGCACCGATCTTACCGGCGGCGGTACCAGCGGCAACGTCACTTTGAACGTGGACACCACCAAAGTAGTCACTGCGGTCCTGGCCGGCACGGACCTGGCAGGCGGCGGTACGGGCGGCGTACAGACTCTCAATCTCGACACCACCAAGGTTCCACAACTAGCCGCAGCCAACACCTTCACGGGGGCACAAACCATTAACAACAACGTAACCATGACCGCGTCCGGGACCACCCTGAACGTTTCCGGCGGCACCTACGGTGTGATCGGCCGCGGCACCGGCTCCGGCGTGTACGGCATCGGGAGCATTACCGGAAGTAGTATCGGCGTGCAGGGAGCCGGAGGCACATATGGCGTGCTCGGCAACGGGAGCTCCTACGGCGTCTATGGCACCTCAGGCAACTTCGGAGTGTACGGCTACGGCTCCTGGGGCGTGTACGGGCAGACAAACGCCGCGAACGGCAACTGGGCCGTGTACGCCGACGGAAATATCGGAGCTACCGGAACCATTGGCGCGATGGCGTTCCCGAACGGTCGTGCCGTCTCGGTCTATGCCATGGCTAGCCCGGAAAACTGGTTTGAAGATTTCGGCTCCGGCCAATTGAAGGTCGGCCTCGCCACCATCACGCTCGACGCTACTTTCGCCCAAACCGTCAGTCCTGAAGTGGGCTATCACGTCTTCGTCACTCCCAACGGCGATTGCGAGGGCCTGTACGTAGCGCAAAAAACCACAATGGGCTTTCAAGTTCGCGAACTGCACGGCGGAAAGTCGAGCGTGGCTTTCGACTACCGCATTGTGGCCAAGCGGAAAGGTCTGGAACGCTTGCGGCTGGAGGACCAACGGGCAGATCACGAACCAGCCGAGGCGATCCGCCGGCAGATTGCGTCGCGTCCGTCTCATCCGCAACTGCCGAAATTGCCCAAGCCTCAGCCGCAAACCGCGGTTACCGAGCCGCCCAAATAGCTCGATCCGGAGGGACGGAAGTTCGCACTGTAAGGCAGACAGCACAACAGTTCGCCAGGCCCACCTCCTACTGCCAGAAACGTGGCTTAGTACTTTGCAACACAAAGTACTTGACAATGTCGATCTTTCCCGTTACTCTTTCCTCGTTATGCCCGATCCTCGCCAGCACCGCCTCCGCCGCCCCCACCGGCCCGATCGTCCGTTGCCCAGCCGCGCCGCTCCAGATCAGGCCCTCGATCCCGCCGCCGACCTCCGCTTCATCCGCGATACCATGGAGCGCTCCGCCTCCTTCACCGCCATCCCCGGATGGGGACAGGTCATCCTCGGCCTCACCGCGCTTGCAGCCGCAGCGCTCGCTGCCCGTCAGTCGAACTCCGCCGCCTGGTTCAAAGTCTGGCTGGCCGAAGCTTTTCTCGCCGCCCTGATCGCCGTCATCTCCATGCGCCTAAAAGCCAACCGCCGCGGCCTCCCGCTTTTTACCGGCCCCGGACGCAAAGTCGCCCTCGGCCTGTTTCCCCCGCTCATCGCCGGCGCAATCATCACGTACTCGCTCCAGCGGGCCGGCCTCACATCCGCCCTTCCGCCCGCGTGGCTCCTGCTCTACGGCGCCGGCATCATCACCGGAGGCGCGTACTCCGTCTCCATCGTCCCTGTCATGGGTGTGTGTTTCATGGCCACCGGCGCACTCGCCATCGCCGCGCCCCAAGCCTGGGCAAACTGGTTCCTGGCCGCCGGTTTTGGCGGCCTCCACATCCTCTTCGGATTTCTCATCGCCCGGAGGCACGGTGGCTAGAGCCCTCGCCCAGCGCCGCAAAGCCGCGAAACCCGCCACCCACGCCCGCGAGCACGCCCCCGCCCGCGCCCTCCAACTCCCCGAACTCGACCGCCTCATTCACGAACGCATTCGCCTCGGAATCGTGAGCGCTCTCGCCACCAATGCCAGCCTCAGCTTCAACGACCTCAAACGCATCCTCAAAACCACCGACGGCAACCTCAGCGTCCACGCCCGCAAACTCGAGGAAGCCGATTACATCTCCTGCCTGAAATATTTCGAAGGCCGCGTCCCCCGCACCGAATACCGCCTGACCCCGACCGGCCGCCGC
>CAVPPV010000002.1:0-625000 GCA_963707325.1 uncultured Acidobacteriaceae bacterium | reverse complement strand
ATACTAGCTTCTGACCGATAGTGAACCAGTACCGTGAGGGAAAGGCGAAAAGAACCCCTGCGAGGGGAGTGAAATAGTACCTGAAACCGTGTGCCTACAAACGGTGGGAGGACTATGCCAGTGCAAGCTGGAAAGTCTGACCGCGTGCCTATTGCATAATGAGCCGGCTAGTTATTCTTGTCAGCAAGGTTAAGCGAAAGCGAGCCGCAGCGAAAGCGAGTCCTAATAGGGCGAATCAGTTGGCAGGAATAGACGCGAAGCGGGATGATCTACCCTTGGCCAGGCTGAAAGTGGGGTAACACCCACCGGAGGGCCGAACGGGTGTTTGTTGAAAAAAGCTCCGATGAGCTGAGGGTAGGGGTGAAAGGCTAATCAAATTCCGTGATTGCTCGTTCTCTCCGAAATAGCTTTAGGGCTAGCCTCGTATGATTTGTCGTGGTGGTAGAGAACTGAATGGACTAGGGGGCTTTCCAGCTTACTGAATCCAATCAAACTTCGAATGCCATAGAACAACCAATACGGGAGTCAGACGGCGGGGGCTAAGCTTCGTCGTCGAGAGGAAAACAGTCCAGATCGCCTGCTAAGGTCCCAAAATATCAGCTAAGTGGGAAAGGAAGTCGGAACGCCCAGACAGCCAGGAGGTTGGCTTAGAAGCAGCCATCCTTTAAAGAAAGCGTAATAGCTCACTGGTCAAGCGGTCCGGTGCCGACAATTTAACGGGGCTTAAGCTGATTACCGAAGCAGCGAATGCATCACTTCATTGTGGTGCGTGGTAGGAGAGCATTCTCAACAGTTTGAAGCTAGAGCGAGAGCACTGGTGGACGGTTGAGAAGAGACCCTGCCGGCATAAGTAGCGATAACGGAGGTGGGAACCCTCCGCGCCGAAAGTCTAAGGTTTCCTGAGAAAGGTTAATCCGCTCAGGGTCAGGCGGTCCCTAAGGTGAGGCCGAAAGGCGTAACCGATGGACATCCGGTTAATATTCCGGACCTTCCTTGTGTTCGTTATCACGATGGGGTGACGCAGGAGGATAAGCAGGCCGTCCTATGGCTATGACGGTCGATGCGCGTAAGGCGTTTCCGGTAGGTAAATCCGCCGGGAAGTTATCGCTGAGGCGCAAAGCAGTAACCCGTATGGGTGAAAGCTGCCGATTCCACGCTGCCAAGAAAAACCTCTAAGGAGAACATAAGGAAACCGTACCTCAAACCGACACAGGTAGACGAGGAGAATATCCAAAGGCGCTCGTGAGAACAGTTGGTAAGGAACTCGGCAATATAACCCCGTAACTTCGGGAGAAGGGGTGCCCCGGTAGAGTTCATAGCTCGAGGGGGCCGCAGCGAAATGCGCACTGCGACTGTTTAACAAAAACACAGGTCTCTGCAAAGTCGAAAACGACGTATAGGGGCTGACGCCTGCCCGGTGCCGGAAGGTTAAAGGGAGAGGTCAGCGCAAGCGAAGCTTCGAACTGAAGCCCCGGTGAACGGCGGCCGTAACTATAACGGTCCTAAGGTAGCGAAATTCCTTGTCGGGTAAGTTCCGACCTGCACGAATGGCGTAACGAAAGTGCGACTGTCTTGCCGACTGACACGGCGAACTTGTAGTGCCGGTGAAGATGCCGGTTGCCCGCAACTAGACGGAAAGACCCCGTGCACCTTTACTATACCTTTACCATGAACTATGGCCCTTGCTGCGCAGGATAGGTGGGAGGCTTTGATTCCAGGCTCTCGGGCTTGGAGGAGCCAACGGTGAGATACCACCCTGCGAGATCTGTGGTTCTAACTTACTCCCGTTACCCGGGAGAAGGACATGGTAAGGCGGGTAGTTTGACTGGGGCGGTCGCCTCCTAAACGGTAACGGAGGCGCGCGAAGCTACGCTCAGGCTGTTTGGAAATCAGCCGACGAGTGCAAAAGCATAAGCGTGGTTGACTGCGAGACCAACAAGTCGAGCAGGTACGAAAGTAGGCTTTAGTGATCCGGTGGTTCTGCATGGAAGGGCCATCGCTCAACGGATAAAAGGTACGCCGGGGATAACAGGCTGATCGGAGCCAAGAGTTCATATCGACGCTCCGGTTTGGCACCTCGATGTCGGCTCATCGCATCCTGGAGCTGTAGAAGGTTCCAAGGGTTAGGCTGTTCGCCTATTAAAGCGGTACGTGAGCTGGGTTCAGAACGTCGCGAGACAGTTCGGTCCCTATCTGTTGTGGGCGTAGGAGATTTGAGAGGACCTGTCCTTAGTACGAGAGGACCGGGATGGACGAACCTCTTGTGTTCGAGCTGTCATGCCAATGGCACCGCTCGGTAGCGAAGTTCGGTAGTGATAACCGCTGAATGCATATAAGCGGGAAGCACTCCTCAAGATGAGATCTCCCAACCCGTAAGGGATAAGAAGGGCCCAGGAAGACTACCTGGTTGATAGGCTGGAGGTGGAAGAGTGGCAACACTCGTAGCTTACCAGTACTAATCGCCCGTTCGGCTTGACCATAAAATTTACTCGGTGCAGAAAAACAGTTCTCAGTTCTCAGTTGCCAGTTCTCAGTTCGAAACTGAACTGGAACGGTGATGTTGTTTGGAAGTTGTTCGAACCTGGACGACTGAGAAGCAAGACTGGAACTGTTGCGCCGACGAGCCGATGTACGGTGGCTGAAATTGGAAGTAACCAAAGAAGAAAGTAAGCCACACCCAATCTATTCAGTTGTGAGGTTTCGTCCTCACGATCTTTGAGAAATCAGCTCCGAGCCTCGAGCTCCGAGCTTCGCGCTGCCCCACAGACGGGGGGCCGGAGCTGGATTAGCTGGTCGCTTGGAAAGTTTGCAGCAACGATTCTTCCAGGGATGGCGACGATTGTATGCGCCGGAGGAATCAAGCTCGAAGCTCATCGCTCGAAGCTCGCTGCTACGATTTGTCGGTGATCTTACCGCGGGGGATCCACCCGTTCCCATCCCGAACACGGAAGTTAAGCCCCGCAGGGCCGATGGTACTGCACGCGCCAAGTGTGTGGGAGCGTAGGTCGTTGCCGGCATAAATAAAGGCCAGTCTGAGAAATCAGATTGGCCTTTTCCTCTTGCGCGTCTGGTCCGCCGCTCAAGGTTGCCACTGACCTGCCCCCAATTTTCGTTCACGTAAGAATACGACAACTTTCAGCTGCTCCATCTCCGGTTTGAGCCGGGATGGGGGAGCGCGAGGGGCAAGGGACGGCGTTTGAGTCCCTTGCCTCTCGCTCAGCTGTGTAGAAGCTCGCCGCCTGCGCCGCCGCAAATTCTTTCGGCGTGCGGTATCCCAGACTGCTGTGCGGACGCTCTTCGTTGTACTCCGTCCGCCACTCCGCGATCTTCCGCCGCGCGTCGAACAGGTTCTGAAACCAGCTCACCGTCAAACACTCATCTCGGAGCCGCCCGTGAAAACTTTCCACGCGCGCGTTCTGCGTTGGCTTGCCCGGCTGAATGTGCACTAACTCGATCTTTCGTTCCACACACCAGGCCAGAAAATGCCGACTCGTCAGTTCCGGCCCGTTGTCGCAGCGGATCGCCTGCGGCACTCCACGCTCGGCCACGATCGCTTCCAGCGCGCGTGTCACTCTCCGGCTGGCAAAACTCGTATCTACTTCCAAAGCCAAACACTCCCGCGTATACGCATCCACCACACTCAGCACCCGGATCGCCCGTCCGCACTCCACCGCATCGTGTACAAAATCCAACGCCCACTCCTGGTTGGCCGAGGTCCGCGCCACCAGCGGCTTTCCCTCGCGCACGCAATGCTTCCGTTTCTTCCGCCGAATCATCAGTCCGGCCTCCCGATACACCCGATGCACCCGCTTATGGTTCACATGGTCACCCGAACGGCCCAACAACACATGCAGCCGCCGATACCCAAAGCGCGGCTTCTTTCGCGCCAACTCCACCAGCCGCGTCCGCAGCGGCTCATCGGTTCGCTGCGACCGGTAGCAGTAACTCGCTACCGCCATCCCCATCAGCCCGCAAACCCGGCGCTGGCTCGCTGCGTACTTGCCCCGCAGCCAGTCCGCGTCCGCCCGCTGGTCTACGAGCTCCATCCGTTTTTTGCGATCAGCGCCTTCAGCATCTCTTTGTCCAGGCTCAGATCCACCACCAGCTTTTTCAACTTCGTGTTCTCATCCCGCAACTGCTTCGCTTCCTGCGCCTCGCTCACATCCATCCCACCGTACTTCGCCTTCCAGGCGTAGATCGTATGCTTCGACACTCCCACTTCTCTGGCCACGTCTTCTGCCTTGCGCCCTGCTTCCAGTTGTTTGAGCGCTCCAATCATCTGCGCCTCGGTGTGCCTGCTCTTTGACATGCCTCTTCCCCTTTCCTTCGTCCGAAATCATACTCGGACTTGTTCGGAAAACGGGGAGCAGGTCACCACTGCGTTAGGTCGGGAGCAGCTTCGATCTCGGCTCGAATCATTGGCGTCGTCAAGAACCATTTAACCGTGACGGTCGGTATTTCTGCTGACGTCTGCTCGCGAGATAAAACGTAAGTAAGAACCGCTTCCCTTCTTACGCGACAGGCGCAGCGAGGGGGCCAAAACTTCCAGCTCTGAATGTTTGTGATTGCGGCTTCCTGCAGCATTTTGTGGCCGGAGGTCGCCTCAACATCGGTTGTTTCTCCCAGTTCGTTGACTGTAAAGTGCAGCGTTACCTTTCCGTCGATACGAGCTTGGCGGGCAAGAGGAGGATAAAACGGCGATGAAGCGGACTTGAGATATGGCTCTGGCTCCGCTGCGAATGAACTGACACACAACAAAAGAAGCAACAGTATGGATGTCCTCATCGCAACTCCTCCTCGCACTTCGCGGTGATTATAGTTCAATGGGAGTGTTTAGCCAGAGATCCTTCGCAAGAAACGCTCAGGATTTCGGCAGAAGGCTCCCGCGCGCAAAGAACGCGCGCTCACGCCTTCTAAGCGCCTCAACTCTACGGATTCGGAGGCGCGCTTAATAGCTCACAATGGTCGACGCACTTTACCGTGTTGGCCTCGACGGTGGCTTTCTTGTGGCCGGAAGAATCGATGCCGGGCAGGATCAGCAACGTTTGCGTGCCGTTGGCGACGTCAAAAGTACAGTTGAAGCTCATCGATTGGACGCCACGTTCCTTGCAGCCGGTTTGGTCGAGAGCTTCGGTGAGGGTGACGGTCTTGTCGTAGACCTGATCGGCAAGATGCGATGGCAGCAGAGCCACCGTCAGCGGGATGGGCGACTTGATCTTCAGGCTGAGTTCCTGGCCGTCGTGGTCTGGCGTCATGAGACTGTAGACCTTGGGTACCGGCGTGATCTGATATTTTTCATTGAGGATGCGGCGCCAGCAGAACTCAGGCTGAAGGGCACTATAGTACTGGATGTGAAGAGCGTTGGGGGAAAAGAATGGCCGCGCTCCCGGTCCGAGCATAGCGCCAATGGTGGAGAGGACGGGCTTCTCGGGCCTGCGCTCATCGCGGAAGGTGATGATCATGGGGCGATCGGAGGGAAGATGACACTCGTAAATCGCGCTGCTGACATGCTCCTTCACGCAGAGGAAGCCGAAATTCGCAGGCGCTCCGGGGTGCTGCATGGCGGCGTTCCATTCGTCGGCCCAAGCCATGGCCACGGTGACCGGGTATCTGGAGTCGATTTGCACATGCATGTCACCGCCGCCGACGGCGGGACTGTAGACGCGGCCGGCATGCAGGCTGGCGGGCTCCAAAGGGATGGTCTCGCTGTTGGCGGCAATCCAGACAACCTGATTTTGTGCATACGAGTTCGCGGCCAAGGCGCAGTACAGCAGCGTGGCGAAAATCGAAAGGTTCCTCATAGTAGAAGTATTGGCTGGGTTCGTGCGCGCATCCTAACGAATTCGTCGAGGGGAGGATTACGAAGGTACCAAGTGCCCGTGATAATGAAAGGATCCTTCGCCGAGAACGCTCAGGATTTCGGCAGAAGGCTCCCGCGCGCATAGAACGCGCGCTCACGCCTTCTAAGCGCCTCAAGTTAAGCCCCGCAGGGCCGATGGTACTGCACGCGCCAAGTGTGTGGGAGCCTTCGGCTGCGCTCAGGATAAACTCCGGTCGTTGCCGGCATAAGTAAAGGCCAGTCTGAGAAATCAGATTGGCCTTTTCCTTTCGTGTGTTGTGGGTAATCTTTCACCGCTTGTCGGTTTCTGCTAGCATTCCTATATGGCAACCGCGAAACAAGCTCAGAGTCGTCGAACTGACACGGCACCTTCCGCTCGCGGCCGCAAGGCGCAGGCTTCCCAGAGGAAAACCTTGCGAGAGCTTTACGCACGCCTCGAAAAGACCCAACCTGGCTCCGAAGAATCCAAACGCATCTCCGAACAGATAGTCGACGCCATCGGCTAAGTCATGGCGGCTGTCAAGATCAAGCCGCCACGAGACGTCCGCTGCCGAGCCTTCCGCGAACACTTGCTGGAGCGGGTGGAAAAGCGGCAGTTCCTCGCTCCCATGGCGATAGAACTGGACGAATGGCTCAAGACTGGACCCCAGGCTCCGGACCTGGAGGAAGCGCCAGAAGGCTGGCACAAATTCTTCAGTTCCTTCACGATTTGCGGCGAAGGGGAATGCATCAAGACGCTCTTCACGATCTACGTCCCCGGCAAACCCAGACGAGGCAGCATCGATTTGGACAAATGGGAGAAGCCGTAGCCCGGATCGTTTGCGGACCATGCCGGGTGCCCCATCCTTGCGCGTTCTATGCCCAAGGGTGGGGTTCCACAGCTCTCATCCCCTTAAGGGTTTTGACCCCGTCGCCCAGTCCAGCCGTTTTCCACACCCCCACTGTTCACGTAACCTTGCCAAGCTTCCCGCAATATCCCATAATGAATCTATAGCTCACAAGCATGACGCCCCACACCACCAAGTCGTTAAGGCTCAAGATCTTGCCCGTAACTGATTGCAGCCCGGAGATTAAATCGCAAAATCCCGCTAACCCTCAGATTGCAAAACAGCGAGAGGTGTAGGGGTAGGAGATCATCATGGCCCGTTTACCCAACCAGTGCTTCCACATCATGGCGGACGGCGTCCAGTGTGGATCGCCCGCCCTCCGCCACCACCGCTTCTGCTACCACCACAAGCGCCAGCGCGAACAACTCCTCGCACTCAACGCCGACCAGTCGCGCCATGGCCGCACCCACCCGTTCACCCTGCCCCTTCTCGAAGACGCCAAATCCATCCAGGTCTCGCTCACCCAGATCATGCGCCGGCTGGTTGCCGGCCAGATCGACCGCAAAACCGCCAGCCTCATGCTCTACTCCTTGCAAATCGCCACCGCCAACCTCCCGTACACCACGTTGGACAAGCTGCCTTGATCTCTCCTACGCACCGGTGGGAACCTGCGCTGGCACTTTTTTTCTGGTGGGCGGCGATCTCATCATTCCTACTGGGAATCTATCGTCCATCGGCTATGGAGGAAAATTTGGATTTCGCGCCGAAGCGGCGGCGGTGTTTGCGGCAGAAAGTGCATGCGCCGGCCTATGCCAGTTTTGACGGCGTGACGGGCGGCATGATTCTGGATTTGAGCGAGGAAGGGTTGTCGATGCAGATGGGCGGCCCGTTCGACGTGTGGGGGCTCGACCGTGGGCGGCGCGTCCGGGTGGAGATGAATCTTGCGGAGCGTGATCGTGCCGAGGGTGATTTCGGAGAACCTGCGGCGCAGCTTACGCCGTCGAAGCTGGAAACTACGGGCTATATCGCGTGGGCGGATGCGCTGGGGCGGGCGGGAGTGCGGTTTTCGGATCTGCCGGAGGACGCGCGGCAGCGGTTGAATGAATGGTTGACGCGGAATGCGGGGGCTCCCAGCCATACTGCGCCGAAAGTGGCGCTGGGCTGGCCGCGGGCTGCGACTGCGGCGGCCAAGTGCGAGGAAGACCGCGAGCATGTGGCGATCAGTTTGGAAGCGGACGCGGCGGAAAATGGGGCGACGGAAAATGGATTGGCAGGGAATGGGAACGGATGTCCGGCTTCGGCTACCGTGCAGTACGAATTCAGTTCTCTGGGCACGGACCTGACGTCGGCGCTGCGGCTGATTGGAGAGCGGGCGCGGGCGCTGACTCGGGGCAGGAGCGCGGCGATTGCGCTGGTCCACAAAGGTGGCGTGATGTGCCGGGCCAGCGTGGGAGAGAGCGCGCCGGCGCTGGGCACACGGGTGGACGTGAGTTCAGGTTTAGCCGGCGAGTGCTTTCGCGAAGGGATACCTTTGCGCTGCGACGATGCGGAAAACGATCCGCGAGTGGATTTGGAAAGCTGCCGTCGGCTGGGCGTACGGTCGATGGTGGCCGCGCCGGTTCGCTATGAGCGGGACACGGTGGGACTGCTGATGGTGTTCGCACCCGAGCCGTTTAATTTTGATGAAGGCGATGTGGCCGTGGTGGAGAGCCTGGCGCATACGGTGGTACGGAGCATGAGGCAGGCGGACGCAGGGTGAGGTACCTCAGGGGCTAAAGCCCACAATCAGAATCGTGGAGCTCATCGCAGCGCTGGAAGCGCTGCGCCACCCAAAAGCAGAAGTCGAAGAACAAAATCAAACCCAGAATCAACAACCCAGAATCAACAACCCCACCCTCTCGCAAAGAATGCGAGAAGGATGGAGCACCCGGGTGGGAGCGCTTGGCTGGGTTATTGCTTCATTCCTCCTTCTTTCTCGGCGCCTTCTTTCTGGGCGGCTTCAAGGAACGCGCGCAATTCCTCGATATCTTCGGGAAGCATCCGGGTGAAGTGGATGCCGTTGCCGACTTGAGGATCGCTGGTGACAACCGTGGCCAGCACCAGCAGCGTACCGTTTACCTGCAGCTTGAGTTCGAGAACAGTGCCGATGGGAAAGGGAAAGACGCTCTCAATGTAGCAGCCATGTAGGCTGAGGTCGGAAGTGGCGCCCCGAATTGGCGTGTCGCTGCCTTCGAGATAGATCTCAACGGGAATCTTCACCTTGACGCGGTTGTCGCTTCGTCGTTCTGGGGGTGGAGGCATGGTGCAAGTCTCCGGCGGGCATAGCCCGGGCCTGAACGCGCAAAAGTATAGCAGGCGGGTGATGCGGGGCACGCAGCTTTTGTGCAGCACAGGGTGCATGAAGAAAGGCCACGCTCGGAAATGAGCGTGGCCAAGGTCAAAGGCGGCGGACAGGAGTGTCCGCCCCACACGGGCTACGCCGCTTTCTGTTGCTGGTAAGCGGGAACGAAGGACTCGGCTACGAAGGTTTCGAAACTGGTTGGAGTCGTGTTGCGGGAAGTGCGAGTTTCGAGGGCCCGCATGTATCCGCTGTTCAGTGAGGCCGCCATTTCGAGGAGCAGTCCGGCGAAGTTGTCGGACATACCCATCTGCACCAGCGTGGCACGAAACTGATCGTCGGGCGCCTGGACGTACGCGAGATCGGGTTTGCCGATGGACTTGCCAATGGTGGCGGCGATTTGGGTGTAGTTGAGATCGCGCTGTCCCAGCAGCTCGCGGGTTTGCTTGCCGCGGAAGCCGAGCTGCAACAGGGCGTCGGAGGCGGCGGCGCCGATGTCGCGAGTGGCGATGACGGGAAGTTTGAGATCGGGAAGAAGCGGTCCAATAGCCGAGCCGGTCATGTGAATGGCTCCGGCCTGCGGGAGTGTGTTTTCCATGAAGTAGCCGGCGCGCAGGTAGAGCACATTGGCGTGATCGATCAGGTTGAGTTTTTGCTCAAGATTGTGCAGGCCGACTACAGGGCCGGTGCCGCTGGCCTTGTCGGCTCCGATGCTGCTGAGCGAAACAATGTTTTGGACTTTCGCGTTTTGCACGGCTGCGGCAATGGCGTCGCTGACGCGATCCTGAAAACCGCGGACATCGTGGCTGGTAGTGTTGGGTGGAATCATGACGTAGGCTGAAGCTGCCTGTTGAAAAGCTTTGGTGAGGGAGGGCGCGTCGGTGATATCGCCGACGAAAATCTCCGCGCCTTTGGCGGCGAGAAGTTGCAAGTGAGCCGCGTTTCTTCCGACGACACGAACCTTCCGACCGCTGGCGAGAAGGTTCTGTGCCACTACATGTCCAGTGTTGCCGCTTGCTCCTAAAACAACGTACATATTTACCTCCATTGTTAAGTTGGATGCGGTGGGGGGAGATTGGACTCCGACACAGAAGGGCAAGAGCAAAGTCAAAGGCAGCGGGCGGAGCGCCCGCTCCACACTTACCAATTCACACCGCTAAGTCTTCTTGCGGGGTTTCAGGGATTCCCAATCTTCGTTCGACAGAGCGCGACCTAGAGCACTGAATTCGCCGGCGCCTTGGAGGAATTCGCCGCCGTCCATGCGGATGACTTCTCCGTTGATGTAGGAGGAGCCGTCGCTAACCAGGAACGCGGCGAGGTTCGCCAACTCTTCTGTGGTGCCGAAGCGGTGCATGGGATTGCGGTCAAGCGCCAAGACCTCGAGGTCGGCGCGTGGGAGCACGCGGGAGAACGCGCCTTGCGTGGGAATGGGGCCGGGAGCAATGGCGTTCATGCGGATGCCCCGATTGCCCCACTCGACGGCGAGACTGCGGGTGGGGGCTTCGACTCCGGCTTTGGAGACGGCTGAAGGCACGACGTAGGCCGAGCCAACTGGTGCGTAGGTGGCGGAGATGCTGAGGACAGTGGCGGGGTGGGAGGAGTTGAGCCAGCGGCGTCCGCAGGCCATGGTGGCGTGGAGCGTGCCGAGGAGCACGATGCCGATGACGGAGTCCCAGGCGCGTGGGGACAGTTCTTCGGTGCGGGCGATGAAATTTCCGGCGGCGTTGTTGACGAGAACGTCGAGCGGGCTGGATTTCCAGATGGTGTCGATCAGGGTCTCGACCGCTTCGAGGTTGCGGACATCGCAGGGGAGAGCGTGGATGGGGCCATGGGCGCGGAGTTCCGCGGCCGTTTTCTGCAGTACTTCTTCGCGGCGGCCGCAGATGTAGACTGTGGCACCCAGTTGGAGGAAGCGAGTGGCCATGGCTTTGCCGAGTCCGGTGCCGCCGCCGGTGATGAGGATGCGCTTTTCGTGGAGAAGATCGTTGCGAAACATGCAGTCCTGCCTTTGGTTGGAATTGAGCAATTTGGTAATCGGGTAATTGTGCAATTGAAAACCTAAACCCTCGCAACCTGCAGTTTCTTCAATTACACAATTACCAAATTACCAAATTACACAATGCATGCGACGCGGAAGCCGTAGTCGGCGTAGTGGAAGTCGGGAGGGATGCTGGAGCGGGCGGAGCAGCGGGAGACTTTGACGTGATGACGCCATGATCCGCCGCGGGAGGCTTTGCGCGGGATGATCCCTGAGTGAAGTTCGGGGCCGCGCGGATTGCGGTCGGGCGACGTGGCGTAGTAGTTGGGATCGTACCAGTCGCTGCACCATTCGTGAACGTTGTCACACATGTTGTAAAGGCCGAAGGCGTTGGGGGAGTAGCGGGCGACGGGCTCGGGGCCGGTTTGCCAGCGGGTGGCGTAGTCGGGGATGGATTGCGGAGGCTCATTGCCCCAGGGGAATTCGTTTTGCTCGAAATCGCCGCGGGCGGCGCGCTCCCATTCGGCTTCGGTGGGAAGACGGTAGGTGCGTCCAGTTTGCGACGAGAGCCAGCGGCAGTAGTTATCGGCGTCAAACCAGGAGACGCCGGTGACGGGCTGCTGAGAATGATTGAAATTCGGATCGTGCCAGAAAGGCGGAGGGTCGGCCGCCGTGGAATTTAGAAAGAGCGCGTATTCGGCGTTCGTGACTTGAGTGGTGGCCAGGGAAAAAGCGTCGATCCAGACGCGGTGGACGGGGCGTTCGCAATCCTGGCCGGAAGCAGAGCCCATGAGGAACCAGGCTGCGGGGATGGGAACGAGCACGGGCTCGATTATGCGGCCGGGTTGAGAGTGGGAGTGAGCTGCCATGAGTTGTTGCTCTCCAAAGAACGGAGAGACACCGACGGGACACCCGCTTGACTAGGGATTGGTCACAACCCTGCGCTGCAGGCTTCAGGGATTCCCACTTCTCGCAAAGGACGCGAGAAGTGGGGCACCCCCGGTCGTCGGGATGACAATCAAGTCCTGTCGAGTTAAAGTTTAGCAGCCTGGCGGGGCATGGAGGATGAGATGGCGAAACAGAGGCTGGAGTTCAGGGCAAAGATCGATGGGAAGGAGGCGGGGGTGGTGGCGGCGATCACTCCGCCGGTGGACGTCGTGGAATATTTTGGGACGTGGGCTCGCGTGCCGATTCGGGGGACTATCAATAGATATGCGTTTCGATCGTCGCTGATGCCCATGGGCAATTGCTACATGATGCCGGTGAACAAGGCTCTGTGCAAGGGTGCGGGCGTGCAACCCGGCGACATTGTGGACGTGGTGATGGAGCGGGACGAAGAAGAGCGCACGGTGGACATGCCGGCGGTGTTGAAGAAAGCGCTGGCGAAAAACAAAGTTGCGCTGGCGAACTGGGAGAAGCACTCGTTTACGCATAAGAAAGAAATGGCGCAGGCCATTCTGGGGGCGAAGCAGGAGGAGACGCGGGCGCGGCGGCTGGAGAAGATTGTGGGGATATTGAAGAGCGGGGCGAAGTGGAGCGGGTGAGGGGTGGGGGCTGAAACCCAGTTGATTTGTTATGGGTGATTGGACGCAGGGCGTGAGGGCCTGCTCGACCGCTCGTGCTGTTAGGGCGATTGCTGCGGAGTTGGCCCCCAACGAAGAACGCCTCGCTGTGCTCGGCGGGACGGGCGAGGCGCCCGTCCCCACACAAAACTGGACGGGCGAGGCGGCTGTCCCCACCTAAACAAAACAGCCTTCCCCACACAAGCAAAATACTTATCCGCACACAATCATAGATGCTAGCGGCGGTCGGTGGAGGGGTGGACCAGCCATTTCAGCATCATGTTGACCAGGCTGAGGAGGATCGCGCCGAGGAAGGCTGCGAGAAATCCATGGACCTGAAATCCCGGGACCAGGGCTGAAGCGAACTTCAACATCAACGCGTTGATCACAAACCAGAAGAGGCCGAGGGTCAGCAGCGTGAGAGGGAAAGTGAGGATCTTCAGCAGCGCTCCGACGGTGGCGTTGATGAAGCCGATTACCAGGGCGGCGATGAGAGCCGCCGCAGGGCCGCCGACATAGATGCCCGGCACTATGTGGGCCACGATCCAGACGGCCAGGGCACTCAGAATCCAGTTCACCAGCAGGCGCATTTTTCGCTCCTAGGGCCGGACGCAAACCTTCCTCCAGAACTATATCAAGAGACAAAAATCTTTAACACAGAGGGCACAGGGGTCCACAGGGTAGGGCGAGAGATATTTTTCCAATGGTATTGGACGGTTTGGGGTCTGATCGCGTGGGGTAGACTAGCAATTCAAGTTTTTGTCGGAGTAGCGAACGGAGAGGCGCGTGGATTATCTCAGTGATGTCGAAGTGAGAGTGCTGGGTGCGTTGATCGAAAAGGATATTACTACCCCGGATTATTATCCTTTGTCGCTGAACGCGCTGGTGAACGCTTGTAATCAGAAGAACAACCGCGATCCGGTGATGGCGCTGGATGAGGATGCGGTTCGGGCGGCGCTGGAGTCGTTGCAAAGGCAGAGGCTGGCGGGCCCGGCGAGCGGGGCCGACGGGCGGGTGACGAAGTATGAGCACCGGCTGCAGGAAGTGTTCAACTTCGATCGGCGGGAGACTGCGATTTTGTGCGTGCTGCTGCTGCGCGGGGCGCAGACTCCGGGGGAGTTGCGGGGCCGGGCGGAGCGTATGTATCGATTCGAAGAGTTGGAGGACGTGCATGCGACTCTGGACCGGCTGAGCCAGCGCGAGCCTGCGCTGGTGGCGGTGCTGCCGCGGCAGCCGGGGACCAAGGAATCGCGGTACATGCATCTGCTGTCGGGGAGCGCTCCGGCGGCGGAAGCGGTGCAGGTGCGTGCCGGCGCGAGTCATGTGGCGGGCGATGATCGGGTTACGCTGTTGGAAAACGAAGTGGGCGAACTGAGGAGAGAGGTTGCGGAGATGCGGGAGCAGCTGGCGGCGTTTCGGAAGCAGTTCGAGTGAAGAGCTTTCATCGCGGAGAACGCGGAGAACTGCCGCGGAGTGCGCTGAAAAAACTCTTCAGTTCACTCCGGGTATCATCAGATAAATCTGTGTCGGAGGAAGAACTATGCATCGCCGCGAATTCCTTGTTCGCTCGGTGGCTGGTCTGGGAGCCGCGTGGCTTACTCCGAAAAGCGTGTTGGCGGCGCTGGCAAGCCAGCCTCCGCTGGGAAAGTTTTCAGCTTCTGATACGGTCACGCTCGGGGACACAGGGATCAAGACCAGCCGGCTGGCCATGGGAACGGGGACGGTTGGCTATGGCCATCATTCGAACCAGACCGCGCTGGGCTTGAAGGGGCTTTCGGAGTTGCTGCTCAACGGGTACGACCACGGCTTGCGTTTTTTTGACGCGGCCGATGCTTACGGAAGCCATCCGCATGTTGCCGAAGCGCTGAAGCATGTGCCGCGCGACAAAGTTACGGTGCTAACGAAGACGTGGGCGCGCGATGCGGGCACGGCGCGCGCGGATCTTGAGCGCTTCCGGCGCGAGTTGGGGGTCGACTACCTCGACGTTTGCCTGATCCACTGCGTCACGGAAGGAGATTGGACCACTCGTTTTCGCGGAGTGATGGATGTGCTTTCCGAAGCCAAGCAGAAGGGGATCATCCGGGCGCATGGGTGTTCGTGCCATAGCATTGAGGCGCTGCGCGCGGCGGCGAAGTCGCCGTGGGTGGAGATTGATTTGGCGCGCATCAATCCCGTTGGCTCGCACATGGATGCCGATCCTGCAACCGTGGTCAGCGTTCTGCGCGAAATGAAAGCCGCAGGGAAGGCAGTGGTCGGGATGAAGATTCTTGGGCAGGGCGATCTGCGGAGCCGGCAGTCGGAAGCTCTGCGGTATGCGCTGTCGCTGGGCGTGCTGGATGCGTTTACCATCGGGGCGGAGAGCCGGGGCGAGCAGGTGGATTTGATCCGGAGAGTGGCGGCGGCGTAGCCTCGGCGAACTCAGGAGCGCTGTGGGATTTATTCATCTTTCGTCGGAATGCCATGCGTGAAAGGAAATTTTCTTTTGCCCCCGCTCGGAAGGGTCACGATGGTCTCGACGATCTCGTGCTTCTCGTCGAACACATATTCATATCGATACACTTCGCCGTTGGCCAGCCTTTGCTCTGAAATCCTGCTGCGGTCGCGGTAGGTGTTGCGCAGCAGCACCCGCCAGTTTCCATCTGTGATGGTGGTCATAAGATAGGGGTCGTAGCCCGGGGAATCAAGGAGCGGAGCGTACTCGAAGCGATAAAGCACATGCGATGCGTCCGCAACGGTTTCCAAGTGTCCGTTGAAACCGTAAGAATATTTGCGGATGTTGCCAGCGTCATCGGCTGCTTCAATGATGCGGTTCGCCTGATCGTATTTGAAGGTGATGGTGTGGCCCGAGGGAGAAATCAGCCGCTCGAGATTTCGCTTCTGGTCGCGTTTCAACTGCGTGAGATTACCGGCGGCGTCGCGCATCTCGAGGGGCGCGCCTTGCGCGTAGGTGGTGGCCTGGTAGGAGTCGGGAAAGCGGAAACGGCGGCCGTCGCGGAAATTCATGGTCCAACCGTCGCCATTCCAGGCGATCTGTGCGCCGTAGAACTCAGATGACGTTTCCTCGTGGCGAAAGGCGGCGTCGGCGTAGCCAGTGCCTTTGGAAATCCGAGGCAAGTGGATCTGGCGGCCATCCTCGAGGTTGAGGTCCATATAGGTGTAGGGAAATTTGGTACCGGTGGGGCAGATGTCGTAAGGGTGATTGGTGCCTGGGCCGAACGCTCTGACGTGGAAATCCCAGACCCGATAAGTGCGAGTGAGCGACAAAGGAGTGATGTCTGGAATGAACAGGTCGGTCTGGCGCAGCAGAAACATTCCCGAGTGCAGATCGACCTGGAATACGTTGACGGGGTAGTGTACGGCGACGGCAAAAGTGACCCCCCTGCCCTTTTGGGTTTCCCCCAAACGGGCGTGCTAGGCGTTCGCAATTCTCCAGTCCGGGAGTCGAGGGCAAGTAGGAACTGAGTCGTGGAACGACGTGGAAAAAGGGAGAACGCTGGGAAACTTTACCGCTGTTCCTTACCCGAGTCTAGTGGCAGGACACCCTCGTCCCAGAGTCCGGGAGGCAGGGCGGGTGATTCCTCGGCCAGCTTGTCCATTGTGCTTCGTATGGAATTAAGTACCTTGGCAAGGTCACCTCTCGACTCTGAAGGCGATGCCAGGGTTTCTTCTATCTGACGACGAACACTAGCATATCGGGCACCCGCAAGCCGGTGCCTCTCAGAGCTCCCGCTGTATGCAAGTGAAGTATGCAAAGTCATTAACACTGCGGCCGAGATGCTTAACATCGCCAGAGTTATTCGCCAGTCTTGTCCTACCTCCTTCTGTAAGGGCGAATACGCTGGTGCCGACAATTGTTGAAAGGATTATGGCAGGAACGCCCAACCATCTATCCTTCGTTCGATGTCTGTTTGCGGACTTGTAGTGTGCAATTTGACTCTCCCGAGCTCGCCGTGCCCACGTGCGAAGCAACTGATCAGCATTTGTCCAATCGGTCACAACACTCTCCTTAACCTAACTCAGCCATTCAGCAGACTGACAAGCGCCTTTGTAGAACTCATCGCACAGCGTAGCAGCAGCATCGGCAGAAATCCAGAATCACAGCCCCTTCGCGCGAGAGTGGGGAGCGTGCGGGAGGGGGCGGGGCTGGAGCGCGGGGGAAGACTCAGTTAGGATAGTCCTTAATGGGAATCACAACATCTAGGTTCTGAGGATCAGTTACGCCAGAAATATAATAAGTCCCTTGAATGTGCATCTCCCTCGGAAACCGCTCCCCCAGTTGTTGTCCGTCAAGACCGGACACAGTCGGCGCGTACAGCGCTACCACCAAATTAACTGTGCTGTTGGTAAACAATCTCTCACATCGTAGTCGGTAGAGAGAGCTAACGAAAGATGTTTTGAGGCCGGGGGTTGCCGTATTTGGAACCACAGGTACGGAAAACCTTCGCCCGTTCTCATCTTTTATTTGTACTTGCACCGAATCAAACCCTTCGATGGCGGAGAAGGCGGTCACGCCGGGAAACTGGCTTATTTGGCCCGTTGCCACGATACTCGCATTTAAGTCTATTTGAACGTCAAGATTTTGCAGCTCAGCCAATCCGTTAACCACGTCTAGCCGCACGTCAGTATATTCCTTTTGCCACGGGATACCGCCAATGACTACTCCATCTGGACGTGGGTAGGGCGCTAATTCATAGTGCGCTCTAAACGTGATGCTGGGGGCTTGCTTGGGCTGAATCCATCCAGCGACGATCCCTTTCAGGTTGGAGAGCTGAGGCAAGTAGGCGAGTAATGAAATCCCCGTCAAAAGCACTCCCAGTGCGGTCAAGGTGCTCACCGTCACCGGCCCGGTCGCTCCGTCGGATTCCAAACTCCGTAGAGCGCAAGCGCTCGCACTTGGCAACGGGACGGCGCTCAAGATTTCCAAGGAACTCATCTCGCAGAAGCTTGCCGGGCAGGAGTTACTCGTGCGCGACATGCTGCACGATCCCGCGACAGCAGACGCGATTGCCCGATTCAGAGCCGAGCTACCGAGCGCGGAGAGCCTAGACCGTGTAAGGCTGATCGAGGCCCAGGCAGCAAAGCTATATTGGCAAGCGTGGGCTGACCTTCCTATTCACTGGCCGCGCAAGGACGAGCGCCGAGTACCCGAACATTGGAAGCGCTTCGGTTCTCGCATCTCAACCTTGACCCACAGCCCACGTCTGGCCTCCACTCCGCCCAATGCCTTGCTCAATTTTTTGTACGGAATTTTGGAAAGCGAAGCCCGCCTTTCTGCAATTGCTATGGGAATGGACCCCGCGATTGGTTTCCTCCACGTGGATACGCCCAACAGGGACTCTCTCGCTTGCGACTTGATGGAGGTTTGCAGGCCACGCGGAGTTGACGCATTCGTTTTGAATTGGCTTCAGAGTGAGCCCCTTCGCCGCTCCGACTTTTGGGAAGATCGTAACGGTAACTGCCGCATCGCATCGCCATTGGCAATCAAACTTTGCGAGACTTCGGGCACGTGGCGCAAACTCATGGCTCCGGTCGCAGAATATGTCGCGCAAGAGACTTGGTCCTCGATTTCCAGACCTGCATCAAGTCTTGCTCGACACAGGATTGCGACGCGCCTTACGCAGCGGACCAAGCGCGCTGTCAAGGGAACTGATGTTCCATCGGTCAAGGCTCTGAAACCTGAGAGGGTTTGCCGTGGGTGTGGTGCAGCTACGCTGACGGGGAGGCACTGTCCGAAGTGCGGTCGCGAAGTATCCAAAGAAAAACTAATCGAGCTTGCGAAGGTTGGCCGAGTAGCCGCGCAGAGTCCAAAATCCCGACGCAAGCATTCCGAAACTCAGCGGCGACACGAAGCCGCGAAGCGGGCTTGGCGATCTTCCTCGAAACCAGATTGGCCCGATGAAAATACCTATGTCGGGCAGATTCAACCTCGGCTGGCGGGGATTACGATCTCTGCACTGGCTTCGACGATCGGAGTCTCGGAACCTTATGCCGCCTACATCCGCAAGGGCCGACACCGTCCGCATCCGAGGCATTGGCAACTGCTAGCCGAATTGGTGGGGTTCAGCGAAGGAAGTGGAGGCTAAACCAAGCTCGCCCCCGCACCATCGCGCCCACCCTCACAAAGGATGCAAGGTGGAGGCCCTCCCTAACTAGTGATCCAATATCAGCCTCCGCCCGCTAGACGGGCGTCATTTTCCGGCGTGCTCGAAGGCCCTCACGCACCAGCGCTTCTCTTCGCTCAAGCCATGCCCGAATAACCACTCATCACCAATGTCTGCCAAGTTTACGGTGGTACCGTTACTAAACGTTTGGGCCGTGCTCAGGCCGAGTTCGACCGCTTCAGACCGCGCGTCACTAGGAAGTCTGAACGCATAGACTGTTCCAGCACCAAAGGCAAAAACAACAGCCGATTCGGGATTAACGAGCGCCGGGTTCCCATAGACGACCCAATTACAGTGGGTGGGCAAGGCTGCGGCAAAGTTGTTCCAGAGCCGAGTCACAACGTTGGGATGAGTGCCAAGGCGGAGATAGGGCTGGCCGACGCTCTCTGGTGAGCAGCTCGGATTTTCTGCCCATTTGGCACCCGCCCTCCTATCCTGATCACACAGATACTTCACGAAGCGACAGCACGCGGGCGCTCCCCAGCCAGTCTGTGTGCATGTAGTAGGGGTTGTTGTTCCACAGCACGGTCGAGCCTCCGGGCGCGGGCCAGTACATGTAGTTGCCGAGGCTCCCGTTCATGTTCGCCGTCTTGCCGAGTTGCGTGTACCAGAACTCCGTAGACGTTGAGCCGCTATCCATCTCCACCATCTGGCCGAAGGCGTCGTAAATAATGCACTGGCCGGAAGTCGCGCAGCTCGTACCGCTCCGATTTACGGATTTGGAAGCGTTGAGCGAGAATGGCCGCGTGTCACGGCGGTAGTGCCCGGCACCATCGTGCCCACCCTCGCAAAAGGACGCGAGGATGGGGCAGCCAGTGCGGTTTGTGTTGCAAGGGGTGGGCCAGCCCCGGACGCTGGACGACCCCCCTCACTGCAACTTCAGCCGTGGCCCAAACGAGCTACTCATATAATCGTCGAACGCCTTGAAGAGTGCCCGCCCACATTCTTTGGCAGCGTGGGAGTCACACAAATCCGATCTTAGCGAGGATCCGTCGATCGAAAGGTGGCAATTTTCGTTGCTGAACACTTGGCCTTCCCGTAGACCGTTGCGACGGCAGCAACGTCATTGCGTTCAGTGCAATTCATGTCGACGGTCAACACTACGTCCATCCTGCCATTGTCGGACAAATTGGGAACCAGTTGGTACTTTTGTGAGGTGCGAACCTCCTCTCTGAAAGAAGAAAGTACAGCGGAAGAAACTGTGCTAAGACACACAGCCTTGAGAAATACAGGTTTTGGGCTTTCCGCAGCCGCATTCCCGGCGAACGAAGCAAGCGTTAGAAGCAAAATCGGGAGATGTGGAGCTACCTTTTTTCGCGTATTACTGTTCACGTGGTACCTTTCTCCGACCCGGCAGATGTTCTCTCCGATCCAAGCTATGACTATCCGAGCCGGCAGTGTGGCCGGTTCGGTAGCTTTCTCCAAACGGAGCGCGATAGGTCACGGGGAGTTCTCAAGAAACCGAAGGAATACTTCACGACCACCTTCTTTACTCATGCAATTCCCATAGACCCAATATCCGGGGAAAATGTGCAGAACGTAATCCAGGGCTTGGGACACGGTCACGTCGTCCAACACCCCATACGCGCGTGGTTTGGAATTGTCCAAAGTACTTTCCACGTGAAAGTCGAACAGCGCCATCTTGTGACTCTTCTTGAAATCCTGCACTTCAGGGCTCAATAGGATCTTGTGCAGCGCCGCGTACGCTCCGGCAGCCATCCTTTCTGGGTGCTCGTAGTCACTGAATTCAATATGGTGAATCTTGATATCCAAGAGATCGGTCGAAGTGCCAGCCTCGGACATGCGAATCATTCCCCCCGGCTCTTGCGTCACTCGCATCTTCGAATCACCAGCGAACATTTCTTGCAGAAGCTCACGGGGTGAGCCCGAATGCTCGGCGGCTCGAACCTCGGGGAACATGGCATACGGCATGTACGGAGCGGGGCACGGCTCGGGACTCCAATAACTGAGAGATCCGGAAACGTGTGCCCTACTGAGGACGTCTCGTATACGCCCAGGGGCGACATCGAGCTTCTGGCCAACGCACGAAATCGCCATCAACAAAACTGAGGTCACGTTCAGCCGGGCAAAGCGCCAATCTCGCCTGTTTGGGCACTTCTTCATCTTCTCGCTCCCAACGAATTGGTACCGCATGACCAGGGTATCGCTGCCGCCTGTGTCGCTTGTGTATTGAGATTATATTTGATGCGAAACCACCGTCAAAACGCAAGGCCAATAAATACTACGGCACCGTATTCCGTACATTCACATAGATGTTACCCGGGCCAGCATAAATGGCAAACATCGTATTCCGAGTAGTCAACTGGTAGTTAATCCCGCCCAGCTGAGCAACGAATGACTGATTGAAGTAAAAGCTTGTTGGATCGGGATCAACTCCAAAACCCACGGCGTCCGTGAAACGTCCAAGCCCGCTTTCCGCAAAGGTATCCACCTCCGAAAAGACAGAATTAGGCAAGTTTGCATCCTGGAGGAGTTCTGTTACGGTCGCTCCGTAGACAGTGTCTCCGTTAACGTCCACAAGTGTGTAGCCATAATAATATGTCCATTTCGAGGGGCCGTTATGGTGGCCATAAGGAAAGAACGTCCCTTCGAGGCGGCAAGGTATTCCGGGGCCAGAGCATCCTTGTTGGGTCTTGCCAACAGGATCAGCCGCACTGGAAAGCCACGAATCTGATCCGGGGTCATAGGTATTACAGACCCCGTCGCAAATGAATATTCCGGGAAAGCCGTTTCCTCCCCACACCCCTGTGTAGTTAGGCCCAAGCTGCCCAAGTGTGGCAAAGGTTCCGTCAGCCAGGGCGGTACCTCCATTACCGCAAAATCCATCTCCGCCGCAACCGGATTCTAGACCGCCGGTAGATCCAAAATCACTTCCGTCGCCGCCAAAATCGCCCCCTCCCCAACTCATAAAGCATCCGCCGCAAGTGAACTGACGAAATAACCCGCTCGGGTCAACAAAGCTGTTTGGGTTGGTCGGATAAGCATATTGATTCCATCCTGATCCAGCCGGATCGGGCGAGAGCCATCGGCCTTGATTGGAGGCGGCTAGTTCCCGGTTCGGCGTGTCGTACATTCCAGCTACAACGTCTTCTGTGTCCCCGGTGAAGTTTAGCGGCTTAAGTCCCGTATTCCCAAATGTCGCGTAAACTTCTCCGTAAGGAGCGAACGCACGGTCAGACCATACGGACGGCGTGCTGCTCACAAGCGACAGCACGCGGGCGCTCCCCAGCCAGTCCATGTGCATGTAGTAGGGGTTGCTGTTCCACAGCACGGTCGAGCCTCCGGGCGCAGGCCAGTACATGTAGTTCCCCGTGCTTCCGGTCATATTCGCCGTCTTGCCGAGTTGCGTGTACCAGAACTCCGTAGACGTTGAGCCGCTATCCATCTCCACCATCTGGCCGAAGGCGTCGTAGACAATGCACTGGCCGGAAGTCGCGCAGTTCGTGCCGCTCTTATTCACCGATGCCATTTTGCTGAACTCATTCCAGGTATAGGTGTTGGTCAGTCCGTCGTTCGTCATGTTCCCGTTCGAGTCATACGTCGCTCCGGTCACGTGATTGTTCGAGGGCGAGGAAGAGTACCCTGGGGCCCACGTTGTTCCAGTGCGGCCCGAGATTACGGACTTCGTCAGGTTGTCGTATTGGTCGTAAGAGAACGACTGTCCCCAGCCTCCAGAACCGCAATCGTCATAAACCAATCGGTTCAGATCGTCATATCCTGCAATGGGTGCGCTTGTGCCGTACTTGCAGTCTTGCGTTCCCCCAGAGTTGAAGCCGTCGATGATAGACAACTCCTTCAGTGTGCCAATGGGATTCCACGTCAGCGTTGCTGTCTCGTCCACCGAATTGACCTGAAAGGTCCAGTTGGTCATCCGCCCGGTATTTGTGTCGTAAACATAGCCGTCATAGTCCGTGCCCGGCCCGATTGCCACGTTCGTCGTTTGATTCGCTGCGTTGTACTCCACGCCAGAAACTATCGTGGTTGTGCCCTTTGACATCGAAGTCCAGCGCCCTTTGCCGTCCAGTCCATAGGTCATGGTGTAGAGGCTGGGATGAGCGAGTTGCAGGGTGTTGACCTTGCCGTTGGCGAAGAAGGTTGCAACGGAGTGGTAGTAGGTGCCAGAGTTCGGCGTTTTCTCCCACTGGTCGGTCACGTTCCCATTCTTGTCGTAACTGCGCCACTGACCTGCTCCCCGTTTTCCGAACAAGTCCGAGTATGATTTCGGACGAAGGAAAGGGGAAGAGGCATGTCAAAGAGCAGGCACACCGAGGCGCAGATGATTGGAGCGCTCAAACAACTGGAAGCAGGGCGCAAGGCAGAAGACGTGGCCAGAGAAGTGGGAGTGTCGAAGCATACGATCTACGCCTGGAAGGCGAAGTACGGTGGGATGGATGTGAGCGAGGCGCAGGAAGCGAAGCAGTTGCGGGATGAGAACACGAAGTTGAAAAAGCTGGTGGTGGATCTGAGCCTGGACAAAGAGATGCTGAAGGCGCTGATCGCAAAAAACGGATGGAGCTCGTAGACCAGCGGGCGGACGCGGACTGGCTGCGGGGCAAGTACGCAGCGAGCCAGCGCCGGGTTTGCGGGCTGATGGGGATGGCGGTAGCGAGTTACTGCTACCGGTCGCAGCGAACCGATGAGCCGCTGCGGACGCGGCTGGTGGAGTTGGCGCGAAAGAAGCCGCGCTTTGGGTATCGGCGGCTGCATGTGTTGTTGGGCCGTTCGGGTGACCATGTGAACCATAAGCGGGTGCATCGGGTGTATCGGGAGGCCGGACTGATGATTCGGCGGAAGAAACGGAAGCATTGCGTGCGCGAGGGAAAGCCGCTGGTGGCGCGGACCTCGGCCAACCAGGAGTGGGCGTTGGATTTTGTACACGATGCGGTGGAGTGCGGACGGGCGATCCGGGTGCTGAGTGTGGTGGATGCGTATACGCGGGAGTGTTTGGCTTTGGAAGTAGATACGAGTTTTGCCAGCCGGAGAGTGACACGCGCGCTGGAAGCGATCGTGGCCGAGCGTGGAGTGCCGCAGGCGATCCGCTGCGACAACGGGCCGGAACTGACGAGTCGGCATTTTCTGGCCTGGTGTGTGGAACGAAAGATCGAGTTAGTGCACATTCAGCCGGGCAAGCCAACGCAGAACGCGCGCGTGGAAAGTTTTCACGGGCGGCTCCGAGATGAGTGTTTGACGGTGAGCTGGTTTCAGAACCTGTTCGACGCGCGGCGGAAGATCGCGGAGTGGCGGACGGAGTACAACGAAGAGCGTCCGCACAGCAGTCTGGGATACCGCACGCCGAAAGAATTTGCGGCGGCGCAGGCGGCGAGCTTCTACACAGCTGAGCGAGAGGCAAGGGACTCAAACGCCGTCCCTTGCCCCTCGCGCTCCCCCATCCCGGCTCAAACCGGAGATGGAGCAGCTGAAAGTTGTCGTATTCTTACGTGAACGAAAATTGGGGGCAGGTCATGCCCCGCACTGCCACGTGTTCGCGAGCAGCGGACTGTTCGGTGAGCAGTACGAGTTGGCGTACCACGTGATGCTGAGCGGAAACGCCCCCGCCTTCTGGTAGATCGGCGCGTGAACTAGCACGCTGACCTGCTGGAGGTTGATCGAGTCGTAGGCGTGGTTATCCATCGCACCAAACGCGGGCGCTCCGGCTTGCCCAAACAGGGCGGTAGAGGAAAGCAACAGCACTGCGGCACAGAAGTAGGTCAACCACAGCGACCGAGAAGAGTGTGGCAGGCACGATAGACTGTCAAAGCAGGACATTTGGCTTCCTCCTGACGAAATGGACAAGCTGGTTTCAACCCAGCTTGCGCGGGATACTCATGCGATTGCTTGTCCGCACTCGTGCGCCCGCCAACAACTCGCTGGCGCAAATCCATTCCCACTTCAGGGGAAGCAGCTATCAGGATCACTGACGGAACTATGAATCCGTTGCCCCCTTGCGAATCCTGAATCACTGATTGCGCGCGAGAATAGTTGCTGAGGGCTGTGGATGTCAACAGAAAACATACCGAATGCGTGTTGGATCACGCCGTAGCCAGCGCGCGCTTGCGCCCGCCAGGGTTAACTCGGAAGGCAGGGGGGTCACTTTTGCCGTCGCCGTACAATAACCCCTGGAATACGTTGACTGGCGAGTCGTGGCGAACCGTGGGCTGGATGCGAGAGATGGATGTCTTGAAACTGACGTGGCCCGTGCCCACGTCGACTAGGGCAGTTGACAGGTAGGGGTAGGATCCGTCCCAGGCCGGGGGTGAATCTGTGAAAGGGAGGATCTCAACCTTTACGGGGCGGACGGGCGGTTTATGAAAAAACAGAAAAGCAGAACCGGCGATCAACACCAGAAAGACAATCCACTTCCACACCGGCGGATGCCAGAAACCTGATCGTCCCATGAAGGCATTTTCGCAGGCCGGGGCCGACATCTCTAAGACTTCTTTGGTCCCGAACGTGTCCGACCGCCCACAGAGTGTCCGGGCGGCCACGATGGGTGGAGGCCTTGCAGTCTGTAACCCTAGTAAAATCAGCCCTTCCCACGTTGGCGGATGCCGTGCATTTACCTCTGCGCTGCTGAGCAGCAGGAGGTGACCAACCATGACCCGTATCAATTTGTTTCGCAACAACGCAGTTGGCAGTACGACAGGTACCCCGGCAACTTGTGAGTCCGTTACTTGGGGCAAGATTAACCTTGAGAAAACCGGTGGCGCCGTGGTGTTCGCCGCGCTCTTGATCGTGTGTTCGCTTGCCGTGGGATGCTCGAGCGACAAGCCGAAAGCTGAAAACTCGACGACCCAATCGGCGATGACGCAGCCGATGCCGCCGATCACAACCGCTCCGAGCACGCCGGCGACGCCCGTGGCGCAGGCTGCCAAACCTGTGCACAAGAAAGTCGTGCACAAGCGGCCTGCGACCGTGACCTATGCGGACAAGACTTCCGGCGTCTCATTCCAGTATCCACGCAAGTACGGACTGGAGACGGGCGAGGCGGCGGATCAACTTGTTTCGTCTGATCCAGTGCCGATGGACTTTGTACAGCCCGGTGGAGTTGCGTTGGCGGCGGTTGCGGTTCCCGAGTCGGTGTATCCGAACAGCGACCTGGCAGCGGCCTTCTTCAACGTTAGCGTGAACAAATCGCTGACGGAGGAGCAGTGCGGAGAATTCCCGGAGGTGAAGCCTGTAGCTCCGACTGACGCTGCGGTGCAAACGCCGGCGCAGCCGCAATTGTCGAAGCTGATGATCGGCGACATGGAACTGCAGTCCTCGGAAACCCTTGCCAGTCAAGGAACGCGCGAGGAGGCGGCGAAGTACTATCATGTGTTTGAGAATGGCGCTTGCTATGAGTTCGCGCTGAAGGTTACGACGACTGGAGTCGAGACCGAAGGCGCGAAACATGTGGATCGCGAGGAAGTCTTCCAGCGGCTGGAGAAGATTCTGGCTACGGTGAAGATCAATCCGGTGGCGTCTGAGGTGACCGCTAGTGCGCCTGCGGCTCCGGCGGCTGCGGAAACTCCGGCACAGTAAGTAGGGATGGAAAAGGGCCACGCTGCTTGCGGCGTGGCCTTTTTCTTGTTGGGGTTGCGCAGTCGGAAACTCGAAAGATTTGCGGAGAGCACAAAATGCGACCACAGGGGCTGAAGCCCACATTGATGGTGCGTTTTACGCGGCTCTGAGAGCGCCGCTCTTCCACGGTACTGCATGCTTTCCTGAATTGTTCGGCATGCCTTCTCAAGTCATTCGACGAAGGCGCGGCGCTCGCTCTGCTCGCTGGACAGCCGAGGCGGCTATCCCTACGTGACATTGCTGGCAACTAGTGGCGAAGTTCGCGCACGATTGTGGCGGTGTCATTTTCCTGAAAGAGGCGGATGGCGGCGATGCCGGCTGCCCCGGCTTGCAGGCAGGACTCGGCGTTTTGCAGAGTGATTCCTCCAAGGGCGAGCACTGGAATTTTCGCACGGCAGGCTTGCTTCAGAGCTGCCAGGCCTGTGGGCGCGGTGCGGGGTGCGTCTTTTTTTTCGAAGATGGGAGCGAAGATGGCCAGGGTGGCCTGGTTTGCGGCGGCTTGGGCTACTTCTTCTGGAGAGTGACAGGAAACTGCGATCATTGGATCTCGTGGTGAGATTTCGCGGGCGAGGGCGCCCGCGCGACACGTTCCTTGCCACGCGGCGCGGACTTCTTGTGGGGAAATGTCGTCGGACCGGAGGTGAACGCCGTGGGCCCGCGCGGCCAGGGCTACGTCGGTGCGGGAGTTGATCAGGAGGGCAGTGGGCAGTGGCCAGTGGGTAGGGGCCAGCTCTTTGATTATGCACATGGCTTCGCGGGCTAGCGCTTCTAGTTCTCTGGTAGGCAGGTCTTTTTCGCGGAGCTGGATGTAGTCGACGCCCTGGCTTGTGGCCTCGGCGATTTTGTCGAGGAGACGGCAGCGGCGGGTGTGGTCGTCGCCGGGGAAGGCGGTGCGGTCGGTGATGTAGTAGAGGAGGCAGCTTTTGGGCATCAGCTATCCGGTATCAGTTTAGAGCAAGAAAGCGAGTGCGCTATAGAAGTGCCTTGCGAAGCTGATGGTGGTCCAAGCGGGCAAGGGGTCCTTCGACTTCGCAAGTGCTTGCGCTGAGCGCGCAAGCACTTACTTCGCTCAGGATGACAAATTCACGGTCTGGTCTTGGCGATTTCGGGGAGGACTTCTTTTTCTTTCTTGGGCGGGCCGCCCAGGTGGTATTCGGTCAGGCCGTCACGGAGGAAATTAAAAGCGTCCTCGGGGGTGTCGACGAATTTGAACAGGTTGAGGTCTTCGGGGGAGATCGTGCCGGCGTCGACGAAGGCCTGGAAGTTCATGATGCGGTGCCAGTATTCGCTGCCGTAAATGACGACGAGAATTTTCTTGGCGAGTTTGTCGGTTTGGGCGAGGGTGAGGATTTCGAAGAGTTCGTCGATGGTGCCGAAGCCGCCGGGAAAAATCACCAGCGCTTTGGCGAGGTAGGCGAACCAGAACTTGCGCATGAAGAAATAGTGGAACTCGAAGTTGAGCGCGGGGGTGATGTAGGGATTGGGATTCTGTTCGAAGGGCAGATTGATGTTGAGGCCGATGGTTTTGCCTCCGGCTTCGTGGGCGCCGAGGTTGGCGGCCTCCATGATGCCGGGACCACCGCCGGTGGTGACAACGAAGCGGCGGCGGCGGGCGGGAATCTGGATGGACCACTTGGTGAGAAGGTGGGCCAGGCGACGCGCGTCCTCGTAGTAGCGGGCCGTATCGATGGCGGCGCGGGCCTGCTTCAGGTTTGTTTCGTGCTGTCCGGCGGGAGCTTTGGCGTCGTTCTTTTCGACAGCGTTGAGATTTCTGCGGGCGGCGGCGCCTCCCTGGAAGCGGGCCGAGCCGAAAAAGACGACGGTGTCCTGGATCTGCTCGCGGCGAAAGCGGGCGAGCGGTTCCTGATATTCGGACAGGATGCGGAGAATGCGTCCGTCGGGACTGCTGAGAAAGGGTTCGTTCTTGTAGGCCAGAGGAGCGGGTTGGAGTTTGTTGGTCATTTAGGACTCGCGTTGTGAAGTCTAACAGGCTGCTGAAAACTCTCGGTTGCTACAAAATACGATCACGGGGGCTAAAGCCCGCGTCGTTTCGGTGGCTTACGCGCCGCTGAAGCGCCGCTCTTCCACGGTACTCCACGCATTTGTACAGTACTCCGCGCATTTGTGCGTTACGCTCACGGATTTGTAGCTCGCGCAACGTAACTCGGGCATTTTTGCCTCACGCATTTTCCCGCAAGCTTCTTACATTATGAAATCCCGCATTCTGAACGGATTGCTCTCTTCGGCGGCCCGCACCGCCTTGGTGCTACTGGTGTTCGTGATAGTGGAGGGCTTCCCAGAAGCCGATCCAGATGTCGAGTAATCCCAGGCCACTGCACAGGCCACGGAAGAAGCCGTTGGAGACCAGCGTGCGAAGCCAGGGGAACGAGAGCAGAAGATAGTTGTCTGTCCACTCGGGGGTCCAGGGGAGAATCACGAGCAGGACGCCGGCGACGGCGCTAATCAAAACGAAAAGGAAGACGGAGGTGCGGTGCAGCCAGAGTTGCACGCCGCCGTGGGGCTGGGGCGCGCGGGCCGGGGGCGGCGGGTCGAGCACGGTGGTGCTGGTCTCAGCAGGCGTGGGCGCGGGCTGGGGAGGCGCGGTGGTGCCGTTTTCTACGGGCAAATTGGGATTGGTGGTCAATGGGCGCTCCGCTGCAGCGGGGCTATATGCGTGCGGGTGCTTGCCCAGGACGGCGACACGGGTTGCGCAGGCAGGAACCAAGGTCCCTCCCCTTCGCAAGGCTCAGGGTCGGGATGACAAGCATGGTCGGGACGACGAGTATGCCCGGGACCAAACACACGCTCGGGATGACAATGAGGAGCAAAACCCATCGGGCTATTCTACGACTTCAGGGGCTTGATGCGCTCGGCTACGTCACGATAATCGATGTTGCGGCCGTAAACTTCCATGAAATGCTTGAGGGCGGAGGGTTTGTCGCCGGCGGTTTCATAGGCGGCGGCGAGTTCGTAGTGGAGTGCGGTACGGGTTTCTTCGTCGATGCCGGGGGCGGTCAGGGCCTTCTGGTACCAGCGGATGGCGGCCTCGGGCACACCCTTGTCGAGGAAGCACTGGGCGAGCCAGGTGTAGGTCTGCATGACCTGCAGGAAGGGATGTCCGTGATCGACGGCCTGACAGGTTTTCTGCAACTCACCGATGGCTTCGTCGAGCAGGCCCATTTCGCGGAAGGCGATGCCAAGGTTGTAGTGAGTTTCGGGATCTTCTTCGACTGCGGCGGAGCCAGCTTCGAGATCCTGCTTGAGTTCGCCAAACATTTCCGCGAGATCGACGCCCGCGTCCTCGCCGAAGGGAGAAGGCTTGGCGACGGACGGCGCGCCGGGAATGAGCGGAGAGATTGGCGGCTTGGGGGCTGCGGGCGCAGGCGGTTGCGCGACCGCGGCCGAGGCTTGCTGCGAAATTGTCGGAGAGCCGGAAGACGCGGCGGCAGCGGCGGCGCTGGCAGCGGCCGGAAGGCTGGGCGGCGGCGCGGGCGCAGCGGCTGCGGGCCATTGCTGTGCCGGAGCTGATGCGGCTGGAGCCTCGATCTGGGATGCCGGCGCAACCGGGGTTTCTAGAGCGGGCACGGGCTCGGGTTCGGCAACCGGAGCGCCCTTAAGGAAGTCGTCACCCAAGGAGGCTTCGAGATCGGCCACAAACTCGCCCATGGGCTCGGTTTGGGGCACGCCGAAGGATGTGGGCGTGGCATTGCCGACAGGCTCAAGCTCCGGCTGAGATGCTTGGGCTGAAGCGTGCTCGATGGCAGGCTCGGCTTCATGCGAAACGGTTCCGGGGAGGAAATTGTCTCCCAGGGAAGACTCAAGATCAGAAACGAATTCCTGAAGGACGCCGGGCGCCGGCTCAATGGGAGCCTCGACCGGAGGCTCGACCACGGGAATCTCAGCAGCAGGCTCTACGTGAAGCTCGGGCTCGGCGTGAGTTTCCGCCACTGGCTCGGGAATCTCCTCGACGACAGTCGGGGCTTCGGGAGCTGCGGCTGAAACCTCATCGACCGTGAATTCAGCCGAAGGCTCGTCGATGGCGAACTCGGAAATGCTTTCGACGGTGGAAACTTCTTCGACTTCCGCGGGTTGCTGAGCAGCGGCCTGAATTTCGCGCTCAAGGGCCGCCAGGATGGTTTCGTCGTTGGTGAAAGTCTGGAGCTTTTCGAAAGCGACTGCAGCTTGCTCCGGCATGCCATGCTCGAGGTAGAAGCGGACCTCTTCGATGGTCTCGGCGACTTTGCCGTCCTCGACTTTGGGCTCTTTGTGCTGGGCTTTCGCGGGCTTGGCCGTGGGCACGTCATGAGCGCCGACGGAATCGGTGATCTCGACTTCGGCGGACGGCGGTGGAGTGTCGAGTTCGATGGTGATGGAATCGTCCCATTCGGAGGAGAGATCAATTTCCGCGGGTGCTGGCTCCTCGGGAGCGGCCGGCGACTCGGCTACGGAGGTCTGGCTGGCATCCTGATCGCTGTGATCGGCGATGTGGTGATCGACGACGGCAAATTCCGGCTCTTCTACCTGCTGAGGCGGAGCCGCGGGCCAAGGCGCTGAGGCTGCGGCCTCGACTGGAGCGTGCTCTGGAGTCGGCTCGGCGGGAGCAACCGGGTGCGCGATGACGGAATCCACGGCAGCGGGTGCGCCCGCGCGCTCTTCATAGCGAGCCGCGAGTTCGCCGTAACGAGTAGCTTCCTCGGGATATCCCGCGTCGGAGTAGACATTCTGCAAAGTGCGGCAGCAGACGCCAGCTTCGGCGAAACGCGAGGCGCGAGTGTGCAGCGCGGCGAGGCGCTGGTTGAGGCGAAGATCGCTTGGCGCCTGCGGCAGGGCGGCCATCAGCGGGCCCAGAGCCTTGGCGGGCATGTTGTAGGAAATGAAAAGTTCCGCATCGGTGAGGGCGGAGCGAACTGCAAGGGCGACGGTATCGGAATAGTGCTGGTGGACCGATGGAGAAGTGGCTTCGAGTTCGTCGACGATGACGGCCGCTTCTTCAGCACTAATGAGGGTGCTGCCGGAATCGCCGCCGATCTGGCTGACCACCTGCTGGTAGTTGTTCATGTGCAGGGGATTGCCAGGCTCCATGGTGGCGAGCTTCTGATAAAGATCGCGGGCGCGGGGCAGGTCACCGGACTGGACAGAAGCGTGGGCCAGCAACTCGATGACTTCGGTGACGTGAGTGGTGTCTCCAGCCTTGTGGAAGAGATCGAGAAGCTTCTCGAGCGAGGCGGGATTGTCGCGCACATGCCCGATGACGGAATGCAGGTTCTTCAGAACCTTGTCGGAATCTTCGGCCAGCAGGCGCTCGGCATGCTGGTCATAAACCTGGAGCGCATTCTCGTACTGCCCGGCCTGCATCAGGGCGTCAGTGAAAGTGGAGATGGAGGCCAGGTCGTTGTGAACCGAGAGCAGCTTGCTGGCGAGCGTGCCGGCATCGGAGAGGCGTCCCGTCTTCAGATAAGCCTTGAGCAGGTCGCGGAGGCCATCGGGATTGGAATCGAGATCAGAGACTTTTTGCAGCGACTCGATGGCGGCTTCGGCGTCGCCAGCCTCGAGCAGATTGCGGCCCTGCATGAGAAGCGCATAGCTGTTGCCGGGATCGAGGGTCAACATGCGCTGCAGGACTTCTTCGGCGGCGGGCAGAGATCCCTTGGAACGCAGGGTCTCGGCGGCGGCGGAGAAAATCTGCCAGGCGTCATTTTTCTTGCCGAGGCGGACGTAGACTTCCGCCAGGCGCACGCGCATGTTGGTGTTTTCCGGATCCATTTCCAGTATCTTCTGGAAGATGCGGACGGCGTTCTCCAGTTCGCCTGATTTCAGGAATTCTTCGGCAACCTGCAGGTACTGGGCGCGGGCATCATTGAAGAGTCCCTGCTGGGTGTAGAGCTCGGCCAGCTTCAGCACGCTCTCCAGCGAAGGCTTGAGCTTGCTGATCTTCTTGTACATGGCGATGGCTTTGACCGTGAAACCCTGGTTGGCATAGGCATCGCCTACGGTCTTGAAACATTCGGTGGCTTTGTCGGCTTCACCCAGGCGGGAGTAGAGGTCGCCAACGGTGTTGGTGACCGTGAGGTCCTTGGGATCGGCCTTGAGAACTTTTTCGTACTCAGCAATGGCATTTTGCATCTTGCCCTGCTGGACATACTTCTCCGCAGCGCTGAGAACCTTCTGTTTGTTGAACCCGAAACCGAACGCCATAAGAGTACGAACTCCAGCCCCTGGTCTGACCGAGAACTTCTCATCCGAAACTGATGACGGCTCCTGGGTGGTGCTCCGGGGAGAACGTCATGTGGCCAAAATCCTGTTGAGCGATGGCCGGTCGGACAAGAGCAATTGTACGGCTGGACAAGGGGAAGCGCATGGTTACCAAGGGTTACCGAAAGGGAGTGTACGAAAGGGTTACCTTGGGAATCAGTGGGGAAACCGGTGGGAGGCTACTGTTTGCCTGCATATAGAAAGGATAGTGGGGCTCTGGTACAAATATGTTATTTGGTGGGGAGGGGCCAACAGTGTAGGCTTCCCGTGCGGAATTGGGGACGCTTGCGGGGGGACTTGATCGTCGGGCGAACGACTCAACGGCTTGAGGGTCATTGTGGGGAGAAAATGCGACCGCGTGGGCTGAAGCCTGCGTCAGTTTGGGGATCTGACGCGGCGCTGAAAGCGCCGCTCTTCCACGGTACTTCCACGCATTTGTATGATTTTCATGGAACGAAGGGGAATTGCGATTATGACTTGGATTCGGACTGTACCGATGGCGGAGGCGGATGGGAAGCTGCTGCGGGCGATCGATGCGCAGCGGCTGATGTATCCCAAGGAGTATGGCGAGCCGGTGCATCCGGATGAGTCGGGAGGGTCGACGATTGTGGGGTCGCACACGCTGATTCCGGAGGCGCTGCATCATGCGTTTGCGACGTTTGGGGCGCTGATGTCGCCGGAGTTGCCGTTGAGCCGGCGGCAGCAGGAGATGATTGCCACCATGGTGTCGGTGACCAACCGGTGCGTGTATTGAATCGAGTCGCACGCAGAGTTTCTGCGTAGGGTGACGCTGGATAAAGAGTTGGTGGAGGCGCTGGAGAAGGATTACGCGACCGCTCCGATCACGCCGCAGGAGCGGGTGATGGTGGACTATGTGGTCAAGCTGACCAAGGATGCTACGCGCGTTTGGAAGGATGATATTGAGGGGCTGCGGGCGGTGGGGTTTGACGATCGCGGGATATTGCAGATCACGTTGATTGCGTCCTGGTTTAATTATATTAATCGGGTGGCGGATGCGTTGGGTGTGGGGAGGGAGTGAGGGTTCAGAAACGAGCGACCATCTCAGTTGCGCTTGTACTCTCGCAGATTTTCCGGAGGAACGACGTCCAGCCATTTCATACTAACCGATCCTGATCCAAGCAAGCGCTCTGGAGAGATGTGATCTGGAACGTCGGCTACCCGGAGAGCGTGACCCTCGTCAACGCTCGTGTATGTACGGCGACACCACTCGGCTAATGGACGGCTGCCTTCATCATCACGCATTTTCACTGTCCATTCCACAATTGGGTGAGGGCATAGGGAGTAGATGTCGTCGGGAGTCCACCACCAACGAATGGGCCCCTTTAGGGAATGCCACTCAACAATTAAGGTGCCGTGCGCTTTTTCCACCGCCTCCCGAAACTCAGACCACTCGATCACTCTGCCCCGCGTCTCCATCTCTGAGCAAAACAAACGCTCGCGGCGTCGCTGGATGCGACTTCCGACAAATGCGTAGGGGATGGACAAGGCACCCAACAGAAGCAGAACCGGGATAAACAAAAGGGACCACAGCAGTCCGACTTCCGTAGGTCCTGTCCGATCATGCGGTTCGGCGCCTAGGTCAAGGGTCTGCACATCTCATACTCTGCCTCAAAGGGACGCCTGAGGCAATGGCTTCTAAGAAATTGCCCCCGTATGTGCACTTCTTCCCTTCTGCTACTAAACTTGCCTAGAGGCAAGGCTTCGGTTCTATTTCTCTGCCTCCTCCATAGTTCACTCCATGGCTGAATCGTTAGCAGAGGTTTTCCGGGCGAACTTTGAGGCGCGCCGCGATGAGCGGGCCTACGGGCAGCGTCGGGGATATCGGATGGAGTGGTTTACTTACGGTCAGGTTCTGGAGATGGCGTTTGGGTTTTGCCGGGAACTGGAGGCGCGTGGGATCGGCAAGGGCGAGCGGGTGATGCTTTGGGGAGAGAACTCTGCCGAGTGGGTGGCGGCGTTTTTTGGATGCGCTTTGTGCGGGGTGGTTATTGTTCCGATGGATGATGGGGCGGCGGCTGATTTTGCGAGGCGGGTTGCGAGGCAGGTTGAGGCTCGGCTTTGGGTTTGTTCGCGGCAGCATGCGCAGCACGCGGGTGAGGCCGTCGCGGTGCCCTACGTGGTTCTGGAAGACTTGTCGCAGATAGCCGGCGGGACGCCGGCGCTACTGTCGGATGTGAATGTGGCGATTGGGCGCGAGGACATCCTGCAGATTGTTTTTACTTCGGGGACTACTGCTGAGCCTAAGGGTGTCGTTATCACGCATGGGAATGTCTTGGCCAACATCGCTCCGCTGGAAGTCGAGATGCGGCGATATTTGAAGTATGAGCGGTGGGTGCATCCGGTGCGGTTTTTGAATTTGCTGCCGCTGAGCCATGTGTTTGGGCAATTTCTGGGAATGTTTCTGCCGCCGTTGCTCGGCGGGACTGTGATTTTTCAGGAGGAGATGAAGCCTTCGGAGATTGTTAGCACGATCAAACGGGAGCGGGTGTCGGTGGTGGTTTGTGTGCCGCGGGTTCTGCAGTCGCTGAAGCATAAGATCGAACGCGATCTGGAAGACCGCGGAAAGATCGACGATTTTCGGCGGCGATTTCGCGCGTCGGAGGGAAAACACTTTCTGCATCGGTGGTGGATCTTTCGCGGGATTCGACGGCAGTTCGGGTGGAAGTTCTGGGCGTTTATTTGCGGAGGGGCGGCGCTGGATAGCGAGACTGAAGAATTCTGGGGGCGGCTGGGATACGCGGCGATTCAGGGATATGGGCTGACGGAGACTACGTCGCTGATCAGCGTGAATCATCCTTTCAAGTTGGGGAAAGGATCGATCGGGAAAGTGCTGCCGGGGCGGGACGTGAAACTGGCGGAGGATGGCGAGATCCTGATCCGCGGGGGCGGAGTGGCGGCGGGGTATTGGGATAAGGGCGGACAGCAGTCAGTCGTCAACGAAGAAGGTTGGTATCGCACCGGGGATGTGGGTGCGCTGGATGCAGCTGGGAACCTTTATTTCAAGGGGCGGAAGAAGGAAGTGATTGTGACGCCGGGCGGACTGAATATTTATCCAGAAGATCTGGAGGCGGAGTTGCGGCGGCAGCCGGAGGTGAAAGATTGTGTGGTGGTGGGGATTGAGCGTGGAGGCAATGCGGAGCCTTGTGCGGTGGTGATTGTTCGGGACGAGGCGAGGGTGGCCGGAGTGGTGGAGCGGGCGAACCAGTCACTGGCGGAATTCCAGCGCATGCGGATGTGGGTGCAGTGGCCACGGGAGGACTTTCCGCGGACGAATACTCAGAAGCCACGGCGGAATGTGATTGCCGAATTCGCGGCGAGGGAAATTCTGGGGGCCGGGGGAAAGGATGTTGAGAATCAGAGTCCGGTGGTGGAGTTGATCGGGCGTATTACCGGGCGAGGCGTCGGTGGGCTGAAGGGTGAAGCCGGGGTGGATTCGGATCTTTCTTCTGATCTCGGGCTCAGCTCGCTGGACCGCGTGGAGTTGATCAGCGCGCTGGAGGATCGATATCAAGTGGATCTTAGCGAGACGCGTTTGAGCGCGGCGCGCACCGTGGGCGATGTTGAACGGATGGTGAGTGGCGAAGCGCGATCGCGCGCGGAGTATCACTATCCGAGGTGGACGCTGCGATGGCCGGTGACCTGGATGCGATGGCTGGCGCATTATCTGCTGATGAGGCCGGCGATGATTCTGCTGGGCTGGCCGAGGATTGAGGGGCGGGAAAACTTGCGAGGCGTGCGGGGGCCGCTGCTAGTGGTCTGCAATCACATTGCAGACGTCGACTTTGCGTTTGTGCAGACGGCTTTACCGGCGCGGCTGCGGAACCGGCTCGCAACCGCGACTGGAGGAGAAGCGTTGGAAAGTTTGCGCACGCCGGCAGCGAGGCGCGGTTTGTTTGGAAGAATCTATGACCGCATGCAGTGGGTGTTGGGAGTTTCGCTGCTGAACCTGTTTCCGCTGCCGCGCGAGGCTGGCTTCCGGCAGAGTTTCGCTTATGCGGGTGAGGCCGTGGATCGGGGATATAGCGTGCTGGTGTTTCCGGAAGGACGGCACACAGTGGATGGGAAGATCAATCCGTTTCGCGCGGGGATTGGGCTGCTGGCGAAGAATCTGGGCATTCCCGTCGTGCCTATGCGGATTGTGGGGCTGTTTGAAGTGAACCAGGCGGGGAGAAGGTTTGCGCCGCCGGGAAAGATTCGTGTTCGCATCGGGCAGTCGGTGGAGTTTGCGGCGGGCAGAGACCCCGCGCAAATCGCGCGGGAGTTGCAGAGGGCGGTGGAAGCTTTGTAACTTTTGGCGACCGGTTGCGGCGGTCGGACAGCTAAGGCGGCTGTCCCCACATTCCCGCATAATCCGCTGCTGAAATAAAAAAGGCGCCGTGATTTGAGTATCACGGCGCCTGCAGTTTTTGGATTCCACATCACGCCGCCACCGGGTAATCGAGGCGACGGTTTGAATGCTTACTGGATCGTAACTTTCTTCGGCTTCGAAGCAATGCCGTTGGCGACGACGACCAGTGCACTCGAACCAGTTTCGGCGGCCGAGGGAATGACGAAGCTGCAAGAAACGGTAGCTGCGCCAGTAGCGATTCCCATGGTGCTGAAGTTTGTGGTGCGACCGTAGAACACGTGATGGGTGGTCAGGTTCGTGATGCGAACCAGCGGGAAAGCGGTAGACATCTGGGCGTCATCCCCGTAAGCGGTGCCGGCGTCAAGACCGTTGAACTGGGTGCCGGAGATGGTGTAGGTAGTTCCACGAGTAATGGAGGCGGGAACCGAAGAGATGGCGGGTCTCCAGGCAGCATTGACCGCGCCCGGGGAGGTGTAGAGTTCGACGTCGTGGACAGTGGGTTGTGTGCCAGAAGCGGGTATCCACATAATCTGGCCGGTCGGTAGCAGCAACTGCCGGGCCTGCCAGGATTCCAACTTCCCACCGGCTGCGGTGGATGGAGCTGCGATGAATGTGTCTCCCGGGAAGGTGAATTCATAGAAGGTACCGGTGCCACTGAAGACGCCAGGGCTGGTGTAGACGAGGATGTTGCCATCGGGCAAGATCGAGGCTGGGGCGTCGGCCATGTCATCGCTGTTGGGATAGTCAGGGCCTTTGCTCCACGTGCCGGCTACGGTGCTGTAGATCGACGTGTGGGTAGTTGCGCCGAGGGCTACGACGCTGCCATCGGGACGCTGCATGAGCGGGCCCATCTCGGGGACGATGGGTTGACCGCCGCTGTTGGGCAGAGCTTGGAGGGTGCTGCCCGCGCTCGACCACTTCAAAGTCGATGGATTAAAGACTTCGGAATTGGTGCCGTCCTCGGTGTCCACGGTGAGGACGTTGCCATCGGGGATGAGGGCAAAACCCTCTTCGGAGAAGCCATCGGCCTTTCCACTGCTGGTCACGGCGGTCCAAGTCAGGGTGGTGGCATCAAACAGAGCCTGTCGCGTTGAAGGTTGTCCGCCCTGGCCCATCATGAAGGTGCCGTCCGGGAGAACGACGGCGGGCGAGTCGCCGATCGTCGACCATCCGGAAGGAGGGTTGACGTTGGTCCAGGCATTGGCGACCGGATCGTAAATCGCGCCGAGGTTGGTTTCGTCCTGGACGAGGCCGTTGTATTCTCCGCCTTCGACGAGAACCCGGCCGTCGGGCAATATGGCAGAGGCAAAGTACAGAGGCTTGTAGCCTGAGGACATCGAGGCCAGAGCCGACCAGGTGCCGTTCACGTAGCTTCCTGTGATACTGGGAGTGAGACGCCACCAATTGTTGCTGTTGTACTGATGCATCATGACAGTGCCGTCAGTGAGTTGGAGCGCGGTGTCGGTGAGCCAGGTTGGCTGGTTAGTGAGCTTGGTCCAGTGTGCGTTACCGGCTGGATCCTGGGAGCTGGCGAGAGCCGACCATACCAGCAAAGTCAACAGCGCGAATGCGAGTGTACGGAAAGCCTTCATTTGTTTCCTCTCGAGTCGTGAATTATCTAACGTGAAATCCGCGTACGGCGCTTCCACAGTGCAACGCCGCAGGGAAAAGTTGCATGACCTGAGGTTCGGCCTGGAATCTCAAGGCCGCCGGATTATACCGCGACTTGGGGCGATTCCGAGCCACTGCTCATGCAGATTTGACAATTTATTTATACGCTGACGCAGAGGGTGCGAAGAGTTTGCAAGATCTTGCATACGGCACTGCGAGGCGCAGAGCAAAACACTAACTTTAGTCTCCAGAGCAAACTGCCTGGTCGCAGTGGGAAACGGCGGACGACTATTCCTCATCCATGCCAGATTCTTCCCGATGCGGGTCCGATTCGATTTGAACTTCCGGCAAGGCGGCGTCATGAAGCGCGCGATTGAGGGCGGGAAGATCGGAAGCTTTGAGAGCGTTCCAACGCTGCATCACATCCGCTGAGTCGCGTTCGGTGGCCGCGATGGCCTCCGACTGCGCCGCGGTAGGCTCGGCATCGACCTGCCAGACCTGGCCATACAGCACGCTGACTTGTCCGTTGACTCGACCGAGAGTGATTTCAGCGGCGGGGGGCGCGGCGAAGCTAGCGGGCGCGCCGACAATGGCTGTGAGCTTGTTCTGGAACGCCTGGACAGAGTCGCGAGTTGTGCCGGCGGCTTGCTGGCTCAGCTTTTGCAAAGCCTCGCGAATCGATCCGGCTTGAATGACGGCTTTGGAAGTCTGGGTCAGGAGCGACGCCAGGCGCGTTTCAAACTGAAATTTCTTTTCCAGGCTGGCGGAAGAGATTTGCACGCGGAGATCCATCTTCACCAGGAAGGGCGCGGTATAAGTTTTTCCGTTGGCAGTGAGCCGCGCGGTGTAGGGGCCGGGCAGCGCGTTGGGGCCAAGCGGATATCGAGGCGTATCCGCGGGGATCGCGGCGATGGGATAGTCGTGGCGCGTGGAATCGGGCGCGGGATAGTGCAGACCCCATACCCAGCGGTGCATGCCGGCTTCGGAGGACAGAGAGTGGAACGGTCGCAGCCAGTAGAGGGGGATGAGTTGCTTTCTCAGGGCGGCGTCGGTGACGTCGGGCTGGTCGGCGCTGGAAAATTTGCGAACGAGTTGGCCGTGCGCGTCGAGAATCTCGAGAGTGACAGGAGTCGAAGTGGCGCGCGCCAGAAAGTAATCAATGATCGCGCCATTGGGCGGATTGGCGGCAGCGGGTTCGTCGGGCGGAAGAGGTGTGTCCGAATTGGTATCGCGCTGAACGCGGTAGGCAGGCGCTGGAGTGAAGAGGTGAGCGTCGGCGCTGGCGAGCGAAGCGCTGGCTTCGCGCAGCGGGGCGATGTCATCCAGAATCCAGAACGAGCGGCCGTGAGTAGCGACGATGAGGTCGTTTTCGTGAATCCAGAGATCGCGCATGGAAGTGTGCGGCAGATTCAGTTGCAACGATTGCCAGTGATCGCCGTCATCGAACGAGACGCAGACGGAATTTTCCGTGCCGGCAAAGAGCAGGCCCTTGCGGACGGGATCTTCGCGGACGGTGTCGGCGGGGCCGACGTCGGGAAGGCCGGTGGTGATGAGCTTCCAGGTCTTACCGGCGTCATGCGTGCGGTAAATATAGGGATGCTCGTCGTCGATGCGGAAGCGGCTGACGGAGGCATAGGCAGTATCGTCGTCAAAGTGCGAGGCGCTGATCTGCGTGACCTTGCTCCACGGCGTCAGATCGGGTGGAGTGATGTCATTCCATTTCTTGCCGCCGTCGCGGGTCAGCCAGAGCAGGCCGTCGTCGGTTCCGGCCCAGATTGTGTTGATGTTCTTGAATGATGGCGCAAGAGCGTAGATCACGCCGCGCTGCTTGTCCGCGCCTTTGGGGACGAGAGTGCCGACGCTGGCGGGAACGCCGGGGTTTTCGCGAGTGAGATCGGAGCTGATGGCCTGCCAGGAATTTCCGCCGTCGGTGGTTTTGAAGAGTACGTTGCTGGCGAAATAAAGAGTGTGCGGATCGAGGGGCGAGAACAGGGTGGGCTCAGAGCGGTCGGTGCGGTATTTGGGGCTGCGAAGAGGAATGGGAGTCACGTTCTGCACCTGTCCGGTGGACCAGTGAAACTTTGAGACCTCGCTGCGGCCGCCGCCGTAGACTACATCGGGGTCGAGGGGATCGGGCGCGACATAGCCGTATTCGATCACGCCGACGGGATGCCACTCGCGGAAGGTGATGGCGCCATCGTTGCCGCGGCTGGAGATGCAGACGGAGCCGCTCTCCTGCTGGCCTCCGCAAACGCGATAAGGAAATGTCGGAGTGACGGCAACGTGATAGATCTGCGCCGTGGGCTGGTTGTACCAAGAACTCCAAGTGGCTCCGCCATTGACGGTGACCAGTGCGCCCTGATCGCTGACCAGAAGAATAATATTGGGGTCGTTGGGATTGATCCAGAGATTCTGGTAGTCGTCGCCGCCGGGAGCGCCGCGGAAGCCAGACCAGGTCTGGCCGCCATCCATAGAGCGCATGGTGACGGTACTGGCGGTATAGACGACGTCTGGATTTTTCGAATCTACTCTGGGGACTGCGAGGTCGCCGCCGCCAATGCGGCCGGAAGGGCGGGGATCGTCGGTTACCTTGGACCAATTTTCTCCAGCGTCATCCGAGCGGTAGAAAGCGAGTCCGCCCGAGGCGGAGGCGAGCGTGGCGTAGAGACGTCGCGGATTGCTGGGAGCGATGGCAACGTAGATTTGGGAGAGATCTTTGGGCAGGCCGTTGGCGAGAGGATGCCAGGTGCTTCCGCCGTCGGTGGACTTGAACAATCCGCCGCCGGTGCCGTTGACCTCGTTGTTGTCCTCCCACGGGCCCTCGCGCACTTCCCACATGGAGGCGTAAATCACGTCGGGATTGGAGGGATCGATCTCAACGTCGGATGCACCGGTATTCTCGTCCTTATAGATTGCTTTCTGCCAGGTCTGGCCGCCGTCGGTGGAGCGGAACAGGCCGCGCTCTTCGTTGGGGCCGTAGGGATGGCCGAGCACGGCAGCGAAAATTCTATTGGGGTCGCGAGGATCAATGGCTAGCGCAGGGATCTGAAAACCGTCGCGGAGGCCGAGATGAGTCCAGGTTTTGCCTGCGTCCGTGGATTTGTAAATCCCGTTGCCGACGGAGAGATCGGGGCGATGCAAGCCCTCACCGCTGCCTACGTAAATGATGTTGGGGTTCGAAGGAGCTACGGCGATGGCGCCAACCGACTGAGTAGATTCGTGGTCGAAGATCGGGATCCAGGTGCGGCCGTAGTCGTCGGACTTCCACACTCCACCGTTGACCTGGGCGATGTAGAAAACATTGGGCTGGCTGGGAACACCGGTGGCGGCGCGGGTGCGGCCTCCACGAAACGGGCCGATCATGCGCCAGTGGAGTTCCTGATAAGTGTTCTCGGGAACTTGCTGTGCTGTGCTTGATCCGATGGAGAAGAAAATTGAAACGCAGGCGAACAGACGAAGGACTGCCTGGGATGTAGTCAATGGGCCCCCTCAAGCGCGAAACGCCAAACTAGACAGAATAAACTAAAACCGCAGTGATGGGGCGCACGCAACAAGAGTTTCCGACATCAAACTCATTTCTAACGGTTGGAATGAATAAAATACCCAGGCCATACGGCGCGGCTGGAAGCCGCGGCCTTTCAAGGCAAAGTTGCAGCCTGGCCTGTGCGTTCTAGGGAATCTGGGCCAAGCTTTCGGCCAAGCTGCCTGCTTTCGGCGCGGGCGTTGCACCAGATTGACTGGCAACCCAGGCGCCGACGCGGTTGGCGGCATCATTGATCTGCGAGAGCGGTGTTCCCCGCAGATATCCGTGAACCAGGGCCGCAGTGAAAGCATCGCCCGCGCCAACAGTGTCCACGATTTGCACTCGGAAGCCGGGATGTTCACTGCATTCATCATGGGAGATCAAGACGCTGCCGCTATTGCCGCGGGTGACGCAGACCAGTTGCAGATGGTGCGAATCCAGCAGATGTCGCGCCGAGTCTCGCTCGCTGCGATGTTCCAATTCGAGCAAGCGCATGATCCTGGGGAGTTCTTCGTGGTTCAGTTTGACGATGGTTGCGAGCCGCATCGATTCCGCCAGTAGTTCTGCGGTATAGAACGCCTGCCTGAGGTTGACGTCGAAAATGCGGACTGCCTCGGGGCTTGCGGCACGCAGGAAGCGGCGGATCGTCGTTTGGCTTTGTGGGGAACGTTGAGCCAACGATCCGAAGCAGATCGCATCTGCGTCCGCGGCTAACTGCTGCCAAGCCGGAGTGAACTCCAGAAAGTCCCACGCGGCCGGCTCGGAGATTTCAAAGCGCGGCTGGCCGGTTGGATCCACCTCGACCTTCACGGTTCCGGTCGGATGGGTGGGATCCCTCTGAACGAAATCAGCGCTGAGTCCCAGCCGGGCCATACGCTGGAGCGCTTCCGCTGCGAGCGAGTCGTTGCCGACGCGACTCGCCGGAATTCCCGCGTCGCCGAGCAGGTTTGTAATGTAGGCGAAGTTGGCGGGCGCTCCTCCGAGTTGCTTGCCGGACGGGAGGAAATCCCAGAGCAACTCTCCCAAGCCCACGATAGTGCGTTTGGTTTGCGTCATTGAACAACAAGGCCGCTAGGATCGTGTTAGAATTCGCGCCTAATTCTTGTATACAGTGAGGCTATGATTTGCAAGCGCGGGCTGCCGGCGCTACAGAAGGCGCCGGAATGAAAAAGATCGCGGTTCGCTTCATCGCATTGGTGATGGTCGCGTGTCTCGCGGGATCGACTGCCGCTGGACAGGCGTCTTCCCGCGCCGTGGATGCGGAAGGTCATCAGTGGTGGCAGCACGCTGTGTTCTATGAAATTTATCCGCGAAGTTTTGCCGACAGCAACGGCGATGGCATCGGCGATCTGAAGGGGATTGCATCGAAGCTGGACTACTTGAAGAATCTGGGAGTGGATGCGATCTGGCTCACACCCTGCTTCCCTTCGCCGCAGGTGGATTTCGGTTATGACGTTTCCGATTACGAGAACATCGATCCGATGTATGGAACGCTGGCGGATTTCGATGTGCTGGAGCGCGAGGCCAGGAAGCGGAAAATCCATATCATCCTGGACTTCGTAGTCAACCACACTTCGGACCAACACCAGTGGTTTCTGGATTCGAAGTCGTCGCGCACGTCCGCGCATCGAGACTGGTACATCTGGCGCGATGGAAAAGAGCCGAACGAGCCTCCAAACAATTGGGTCTCGACGTTCGGAGGGTCGGCGTGGAAGTTCGATCCGGCCACGAACCAGTATTACTACCATTTTTTCTATGCGGAACAGCCGGACTTGAATTGGCGTAACCCAGCGGTTGAGGAGGCGATGTTTGACGTGACGCGCTGGTGGTACGGGCGCGGCGTGGCGGGGTTCCGGCTGGATGCGGTGGATACTTTGTTTGAGGATCCGAAGCTGACGGACAACCCGATCCTTCGGCCCGGCAAGAACGCTTTTGGGGATCCGATCGAAGACAACAAATACAACACGAAGTTGCCTGAAGTGCACGATGTATTGCGCGGATTGCGCAAGGTGGCGGACAAACACAATGCGGTGCTGATCGGCGAAACCTGGACTGCGGATGTTGCTGAGCTCAACAAGTATTACGGCGAAGGCAATAACGAGCTGCAGTTGCCGATGGATTTTCTTTTCACGATGGTCAACAAGCTGTCGCCCGCGGAATTCCGCAAACAGATCGCCGCGGTGGATGCGGCATCGGGCTGGCCAACGTTTGTAATCAGCAACCACGACATTGTGCGTTCCTACGACCGTTACGGCGATGGCGAGCACAATGACCAGATTGCAAAACTGATGGCGGCGCTTTATCTCACGTTGCGCGGTACTTCCATCATGTATTACGGCGAAGAGATTGGAATGAAAACCACGCCGCCGATGCGCCAGGAGGATGTGAAGGATCCGATTGGGCGCACGGGATGGCCGGGGGAAAAGGGTCGCGATGGAGAGCGGACTCCGATGCAGTGGGACGGCAGCACAAACGCAGGATTCTCCACAGGGGCGCCGTGGCTTCCCGTCCCCGAGACTTACAAGACGCACAACGTGGCGGATGAGTCGAACGATCCAGACTCGGTGCTGGAGTTCTACAAGAAAGTACTCAGGCTGCGGCACACGAACCGGGCGGTGTTGGACGGAAACTATACTGCGATCAACGAGAATGATGCGAACGTGCTCTCGTACTTGCGCCTATATAAGAGGCGTGGCGTGGTGGTGGCGCTGAATATGTCGGGCACATCGCAGAAGATTCAACTTGACCTGAAGAGTAAAGGCTTTGCTTCGACTAAGAAGCTGCTGGCGACGGGGAATTCGGGAGCGCATGGGGGCGAAGTTTCATTGGAGCCTTACGGCGTTTTTATCGGTGAGCTTACGAAGTAAGGACGTGTTTCCGAGTTGTGAAGCGATCTTCATTCTTTGTTCTGCGCGGTGCTCTCCCAGGACTTGGCGCGGGAGATGGCTTCATCCCAGCGCTGCCGCATGACATCTACCTGCGGGCGCGGGAGGCGCGATTCAAAGCGGCGTACTTCCTGTGGCAAGTCAGAGATTTGCTGAATATCCCTCCAGAAACCTGAGCCTAGACCCGCCAGAAATGCGGCGCCGAGCGCGGTGGTCTCCGTCATGGCGGGGCGCGCTACGGGCACGCCGAGAATGTCGGCCTGAAATTGCATGAGGGTGTCATTGGCGGATGCACCGCCATCCACGCGCAACTCCTGAAGGGGAGTGCCGGTGTCGGTTTGCACGGCGTCCATTAAATCGGCGACCTGGTAGGCAATGCTTTCCAGGGCAGCGCGGGCGATGTGGCCGGCGGTGCTGCCGCGCGTGAGGCCGAAGATTGCGCCGCGGGCGTGGGAATCCCAATGTGGAGCGCCGAGGCCGACAAAGGCAGGGACGAAATATACTCCGCCATTGTCGGGAACGGAATTGGCGAGAGCTTCAATTTCTGATGAAGTGCGAACAACTCCCAGGCCGTCGCGCAGCCACTGGACGACGGCTCCGCCCACAAACACGCTGCCTTCCAGTGCGTAGTGGGTTGCGTCACCGATTTTCCAGGCCACGGTGGTGAGCAGGCGATGCGTGGATGCGACGGCTCGATCTCCCGTGCTCTGCAACATGAAGCAGCCCGTGCCATAGGTATTCTTGGTGAGTCCGGGGGCGGTGCATCTTTGCCCAAAAAGCGCGGCCTGTTGGTCGCCGGCGATGCCTGCGATGGGGATGCCGTTGAGGCCGGGGACTGCGCTCACTTCTCCGTAAACTTCGCTCGAGGACTGGACCGCGGGCAACATCGACGCGGGGATGCCGAAGAGATTGAGGAGGTCGGGATCCCAGCAGCCGGCGCGAAGATTGAACAGCATGGTGCGGGAGGCGTTGCTGGCGTCGGTGATGTGCATGCGGCCGCCAGTCAGCTTCCAAACGAGCCAGCTATCGACTGTGCCGAATGCAAGGCGGCCTGCATCGGCGAGTTGGCGGGCGTTGGGGATGTGATCCAGGATCCAGGAAATTTTGCTGGCGGAGAAGTAAGCGTCGATCAATAAACCGGTGCGCTGCTGGATCAGATTTTCATGACCTTGCGCCTTGAGATGCTGGCAGAAAGCGGCGGTACGGCGGTCCTGCCAAACGATCGCGTTGCAGATGGGTTTGCCGGTGGCGCGGTCCCACACGATAGTGGTCTCGCGCTGGTTGGTGAGACCGATGGCGGCTACGTCGCTGGGCTGGGCGTGGGCTTGGGCCAAGGCTTCCAGGGCAACGGCAATCTGTGATGTTGCGATCTCTTCGGGATCGTGCTCGACCCATCCGGGCTGGGGAAAGATCTGGGTGAACTCGCGCTGGGCCACGGAGCGGACCGCGCCTTCGTGGTCGAACAAGAGGGCACGGGAGCTGGTGGTGCCCTGGTCGAGTGAAAGAATGTAGCGCACGAGGCGTCCCCCTTCTGCAGCATCTCTCCGACTTCCGGATTAAGACCTTGTCTGTGACGGGTCGCTGCGCGCCGCGACCAGCCTTCCAGACCGCGAGTAGTCTAGCAAGGATTTCAGCCGCGCTTCGGGCCTTCAGTCGTGAGGTGAGTTCCTCGCCATCGAACCGGCGCCTCTGCCGGATCAGGTTACTAAGAATGTAAGCGGACCCGATATCCCGGCATTTTTCCTTGACAGTGCTGCCGGGTCCTGTAAGATAGCAGAATATTTATTCATGATAATGAATAAATATTCATCATGAATAAAGTATTGCGCCAGAGGGCGGTTTTGGAGGCTTTGCGCCAGGGGCCCATCGCCAACCAGGAAGACTTGCAGCGGGCGCTGAGGAAGCGCGGGTTCAAGGTGGGGCAGGCGACGCTGTCGCGAGACATTCACGACCTGAACCTGAGCAAGACGGCGACTGGCTACGCGCTGCCGCAAGGTGAGGGTGCCGCGGGGCTGGCTTTGCCTCCGGTGCAGCGACTGGTTCGCGAGTTTGTCCTGGATGTGCGGCCGGCGCAAAACCTGTTGGTGGTGAAAACAATAATCGGCAGCGCCCAGCCGGTGGCGGCGGCGCTGGATGAACAGGAATGGGAGGAAGTGGTGGGAACGATTGCCGGGGACGACGCGGTGCTGATTGTTTGTCCCGATAAGGACGCCGCGAAGAAGGTTGCGGTGCGGATCGAGGAGATGCTGAGCTGATGGCGGCGAGGCTCAAAACTGCGGTGCTGGGCGCGAGCGGCTATTCCGGGCTGGAGCTCACCCGCATTCTCGAACGTCATCCGCGTCTGGAGAGGCCAATGCTTCTGCGGCGTGAGGGAGGCAGCGATGGCGCAACAGATTTGGCTGAGGTGTTTCCAGAGTTGTCGGGCAATGGAGGGTACCCTCTGCGGCCGCTGTCGTGGCCGGAGCTGAAGCGCCAGGGAGTGCAGGTGCTTTTTCTGGCTACGCCGCATGAGGTGTCGCGGTCTCTGGTGCCGGAGGCGATCGCGCAGGGATTAAGGGTCATCGATCTGAGCGGGGCGTGGAGGCTGAAACAGGCGCAGCATCGTGCCATCTATTCGTTTGAAGACGTCGATGCGGTTACGGCCGCTGAGTTGACGACGAAAGCGGTGTATGGCCTGCCGGAGTTGAATGGGGACCGTATTGCGGCGGCCCAGTTGGTGGCGAATCCAGGGTGCTACGCGACTTCCGTGATCCTGGCCTTGGCGCCGCTGCTTAACGCCGGACTCATTGATCGGGGGCACGGAATCATTTCCGACTCGAAGTCGGGCGTCTCGGGAGCGGGCAAAGCGCATACCGCGCGGACGCATTTTGTTTCGGTGGCGGACAATCTGTCGGCGTATTCGGTGTTCAATCACCGGCACTTGGGAGAGATGGTGGAGCAGTTGGGGTTGGAGGATGCGGAGCTGACTTTCACGCCGCACCTCTTGCCGATACCGCGCGGAATTTTATCGACCATCTATGTGCACCTGAATCGCGCCATGAAACCGGCGGAGGTTGAGTCTTGTCTGCGTGATTTCTATTCGGGGCGGCATTGGGTGCGGGTATTTGAGACGCCGAAGCTGCCACAGCTGCAATTTTCTTTGCACACGAACTACTGCGATCTCGGCTTCAACCTGGCGGAGGACGGCCGGCGTCTGGTGCTGGTTTCGTGCGTGGACAATCTTCTGAAAGGCGCGGCGGGACAGGCAGTGCAGAACATAAATCTGATGTACGGCTGGGAAGAGCGGGAGGGTTTGCAGTGACGATTGTGGTGAAGGTCGGGGGCTCGGCGATCGAAGATGCTGCGACGCTGAGGAAGTGTGCCCAGTCCATCGCGGAGCTGGCGCGAGACGGGCATCGTGTAGCGGTGGTCCATGGGGGTGGCGGCGCCCTAACCCGCGTGCTGGAGCGACTGGGAAAGAAGAGCGAGTTTGTAGATGGGCTACGCGTCACCGATGCGGAGACGCGGGATGTGGCGCTGATGGTGCTGGCAGGGATGGTTAATAAGAAAGTGGTGGCAGCGATCCAGTCGGCGGGCATGCCTGCGATCGGATTCTGCGGCGGAGACGGTATGACGTTCCGCGCACGGAAAAAGTATGTTCACGGCCGCGATCTGGGATTTGTGGGCGAGATTTGTTTTGCGGAGCCGTGCTGGATCGAAGCGCTGTGGCAGCAGGGAGGGATTCCGGTATTTGCTTCACTGGCTCTGGGCACTGACGGCGAATACTACAACGTGAACGCCGATGAAATGGCCGCGTCCTGCGCGGCCGCCTGCCACGCCAACACGCTGATCTTTCTCACGGACGTGGCCGGAGTAAAAGATGCGGCGGGCAGCGTGATGCCGTGGCTGAGCACGAAGCAGGTGGCCGAACTGGTCGCGGGTTCCATCATCAGCGGCGGCATGTTGCCCAAGTTGCAGGCCTGTGGACAGGCGCTGAAACAGGGCGTGGGGCGGGTAAGAATTTTGCCGGCGACCGAGGCGGACGTTTTGCCGCAGTTTTACCTGACCAAGCTGTCGTGCGGCACGGAGGTCACCTATTCATGAATGAGTCAGCAATCGCCGGTTACGAGGCGCAACCGGCGGGCACGCAGGTGCAGAAGAAGGAGTCAAAGTTGAACAGTCATGTGCAAGGAAGAATGGCAGCCGCTCCGGCGAGAGTGCCGCAAGTGTTCTGGTGTCCGGACTTGGTTTCGACTCGCGACCTCGGCTCTGCCGGAGTCGATGCAGTTCTGCGTCTGGCGGGAATCATGAAGGCCCGTCCCGCGGACTTTCGGAAAGCGCTTGTGGGCAAGCAAATGGCGATGTTCTTTGAGAAGCCTTCCTTGCGGACGCGGTTGACGTTTGAGGCAGGAATGGGGGGGCTGGGCGGCACCGCGATGTTCGTCGACCAGACTCACGAGCGCCTCGATGCTCGCGAAAACTTGAGCGACGTGGCGCACAACCTCGAACGCTGGGTAGACGTGATTGTGCTGCGAACTTTCTCGCAGCAGACCATTGAGGGCATGGCGGAGCACGCCGGAGTGCCGGTGATTAACGCGCTCAGCGATCTGGAGCATCCCTGCCAGGCGCTAGCTGACTATCTCACGTTGATCGAGCGCTTCGGAGATATGAAGAAGCGTTGTCTGGCGTATGTGGGTGACGGAAATAATGTAGCGCACTCGTTGCTGCTGACGTGCGCGTGTCTGGGGTCGTCGATCCGAGTTGCGACTCCACAGGGCTATGCGCCGGATCCGCAGATTGTCGCAGATGCGCGGGAAATTGCTGAGGAGACGGGCGCCGAGATTCAATTACTCACCGACCCGCACGAGGCGGTTGCGGGAGTCGATGCGGTTTACACCGACGCCTGGGTCAGCATGGGGCAGGAGCGGGAGACGGACGAGCGGACCCAACTCTTTCCGCCGTATCAGGTCAATTCTGAACTCATGGCGGAAGCAGCACCGGATGTGGTGTTCATGCATTGCCTGCCGGCGCACCGCGGACTGGAAGTGACCGATGCGGTGATGGATTCGGAACAGTCTGTAATTTTTGAGCAGGCGGAAAACCGCCTGCACGTGCAGAAAGCGATTCTCTATTTGCTGCTGGGCGGCGGCGATCGCCTGCCCGCAAGGAGTGCTCATGCCTGAAAAAGTTGTACTTGCTTACTCCGGAGGACTGGACACCTCCATTATTATTCCTTGGCTCAAGGAGAACTATTCCTACAACGTGATTGCGATGGTCGGCGATGTGGGCCAGGGCGATGACATCGAAGCCGTGGTCGAGAAGGCATACGCGACAGGCGCAAGCAAGGTGATCGTGGAGGATCTCCGCGAGGAGTTTCTGACGGGATATGTTTTTCCGGCGCTGCGGGCCGGGGCGGTGTACGAGCATAAGTATTTGCTGGGGACATCGCTGGCTCGTCCTGTGATCGCCAAACATCAGGTCGAGGTTGCGCTACGCGAAGGGGCTACAGCTGTGGCCCATGGCTGCACCGGTAAAGGGAACGACCAGGTTCGCTTTGAGCTAACTTATCAGGCCCTGGCGCCGGAGCTTAGAGTGATCGCGCCGTGGCGGGAGTGGTCGCTGAAATCGCGCGAAGACTGCTTAGATTACGCCGAGCAGCATGGCATTCCGGTGGCGGCGAGCCGGGAAAAAATCCATAGCCGTGACCGGAACCTCTGGCACCTCGGCCACGAAGGCGGAGAACTGGAAGATGCCGCGAATGCGCCGCACGCGACCACATGGCAGATGACGCGGTCGCCGCAAGAAGCGCCGGACAAGAACGAGCAGGTGACCATTGGCTTCGAGAAAGGGACGCCCGTCACGGTCGACGGGATGAAGCTGGATCCAGTGTCGCTGGTCGAACTGCTGAATGAGATTGGCGCGCGCAACGGCGTCGGACGCGTCGATCTCGTCGAGAACCGGTTCGTCGGAATGAAGTCACGTGGATGTTATGAAACGCCCGGCGGAACGTTGCTGATCACGGCGCATCGCGAACTGGAGGCGCTGTGTCTGGAGCGCGAGGTGGCGCACTTCAAGCAGCACGTAGGGCTCAAATATGCGGAACTGGTCTACTTCGGGTTGTGGTTCACGCCGCTGCGCGAGGCGCTGGACGCTTTTGTCGCCAGCACGCAAACAGAAATGACCGGAAGCGTCACGCTCTCTTTGTATAAGGGGAACGTCTCGGTCGTGAGCCGCCAGTCCGAGCACTCGCTCTATCGCACCGATCTGTCGTCGTTCACCATGGGCGATAGTTACGACCAGAAAGATGCGGAGGGGTTCATTCGAATCCTCGGACTGCCCTCGCGCACCCGGGCGCGGGCTCGCGTGGAGGTTGCGCGATGAAGATGTGGTCGGGGCGGTTCCGGCAACCGCTGGATCCGCAATTCGAACGCTGGCAGCGGTCGTTCGATTTCGACCGCCGGCTGCTCCGTTACGAACTGGCGGCGAGCGGCGCCCATGCGCGTGCGCTGAAGAGCGCCGGTGTTCTTTCCGCGGACGAACTCATCAGCATCCTGGAAGGACTGCAGCAGATTGGCGCGCTGGCCACGGCTTCCAAAGACCTTGTGGAAGACGAGGAAGCCGAGGACGTGCATCACTTTGTCGAAAAGCAGTTAGTCGCGCGGATCGGCGAAGTGGGATACAAGCTGCACAGCGGGCGCAGCCGCAATGAACAAATCGCGACCGACCTGCGTCTCTATGTGCGAGCTGTGATCGATGAGTTGAGAAAGGAACTTGCCGAGGTGTGCGGGGCTTTCATCGACCGCGCTGAGCAGGCCGGCCCCGCCGCGATGCCGGCCTACACGCATTTGCAGCACGCAGAGCCAGTGCTGGTGGCGCATTGGCTCTTGGCTTATGTCGAAATGTTTTTGCGGGATGCGGACCGGCTGGCCGATTGCCGGAAGCGGTTGAATTTGTGTCCGTTGGGATCAGGGGCCGTGGCCGGTGCGACTCTGCCGCTGGATCGCGCGTTCATGGCGGAGGAACTTGACTTCGATGGTCCGACTGCGAACAGTATCGACGCCACCAGCGATCGGGATTTTGTTCTTGAGCTCGTTAACGCGCTCTCGCTGCTTGGGCTGCACCTGAGCCAGTGGGCGGAGGAGATAATTATTTTTTCCTCGCAGGAATTTGGGTTTGTGCAGTTGCCGGAGGCTTATTCCACGGGCAGCAGCGCCATGCCGCAAAAAAAGAATCCAGATCTTCTGGAACTGGTGCGGGGCAAGGCTGGGCGCGTGGTCGGAAGCGCGACCGCGTTGATGGTTTCGTTGAAGAGCCTGCCACTGGCTTACAACAAGGACTTGCAGGAAACGCAGGAGCCACTGTTCGATGCCGCGGATACCGTTCTTGCGCTGTTGCCGCTGGTTGCCGGTTGGATGAAGGCGGTCGACTTCGATCTCGAGCGCATGAACGAGGCAGCGCAATCGGGATTCATGAACGCGTGGGCGGCGGCCACTTACCTGGTCAAGCGCGGAGTTCCTTCACGACTGGCACACGAGCAGATCGGCAAGGTAGTAAAACTGTGTCTGGAAAAGCAGTGTGAGCTGCAGGACCTATCGCTCGAAGAGTTGCACACTCTGAATCCGCTATTCGATCAGGATTTTCTTGAATGCCTGAAGCCGGATTCAGTGCTGGCGATCCACGATGTGGTGGGTGGGACCGCGCCTGTGCGGGTGCGGCAGGGGATTGGGGCGGCAAGAAAGAAAATCGAGGCCTTGCGCGAGGAGGTCAATCTTCATGCGCACGCGTAAAGCCATTTTGCCGGACGCGAAGCACATCCACGAGCTGATCTCGGCCTATGCCGGCGACGGCACTCTGCTGCCGCGCACGCTGGCGGAGATTTGCGAAAACGTCCGAGACTTTGTGGTGCTGGAAAATGAAGGCCGCATCATTGGATGCGGTGCGCTGCATCTTTACGGTACGCACCTGGCCGAGATTCGCTCGATCACCGTTGGACCGCGGGCGCAGGGGCAGGGCGGCGGGAGCCGACTGATGAAGGCGCTGCTGGCCGAAGCGAAGCGGCATCGGGTGGATTGCATCTGCCTGTTCACGCGGGCCCCCGAATTTTTCGCGCGCCAGGGCTTCGCGATGGCGCGGCGCGAGGATCTGCCCGACAAGATTTACAAGGATTGCCACGTCTGTCCCAGGTTTCACAACTGCGATGAGGTTGCCATGGTGCGGGGCAAGCTTCCTACGTTCGCAATTCTGCCGGAACCAGCGAGCTGGCTGGTGAAGCTGCAGGTCTGAAAAATGTGGTTGGAGTGCCGCGACCAGGTGAGCTGACTGCCCTCAGGGGCTGAAGCCCTCGTCTTTCTTGGCTCAGAGTAAGAGCCTGCGGAAAAAGTCCCGCAGGAGAGGAGGAGGAGCGAAACCTCAGCGGCTGGAAGTCGCATTGATTTTGCACGGGGTTACGGCACGAGTGGAATTCGTGCCCTTCCCGAGCGGCAACCCCCGGTTTTCCGGAACCACTGGCCTTCCCAAAACCGTTCACAAAGTAGCTGGATGGTTTCTAGGCGCTGACCTGGATGGAGATTAGCTCGGGATTGCAACGAGAGTTTTGGATGGACTTGATGGCGTCTTCGGCTGTGAATCTTCCCATCATCAGTGCCAGCTTACGGTTGGTGGTGGTCTGGATGGGACTCCGGTCAATGCGCTGAACGTACTCGGGAGCGCGGGTGCCGCTGCGGTTCACTTTCACAAGAAACTTCGTGTTTTTCATGGATTCCTCCGGGGCTCTGGACGATCAACACAATCATAGGAAAGCAGCGTCTTTAGGCGGTCACTCTTTCAGGAGCGATAAATCGAACAGTCTTAAGATTGGGCGGGCTGGTTCCCCAAAAAAAGCTGAAAGAGTAAGAAGAGATATTTCCGTCAGCTATAATATTAGGCTTGTTTGTTGCTGTTGTCAACCCGCGGCGGCTGGTATGACGCTCTGGAAGCCAACAGGCACGCGGTCCCGCACCACCCGAGGACGGCGGAGCTCAGGGTTGCAGAATCTGGCCAGCCTGGGGATGAATCTGCTGGTTGTTGAGTTGACTGGCGTCCCACCCCCCGCCGAGCGCTTTCACCAAATAAACGGAGCTGACCATCTGCTGGCCGAGCAACTGCGTCTCGAGCCGCTCGCTGACGAGCAGAGTGGTCTGCGCCGTGATGACGTCGAGGTAGCTGGTGACCCCGCCGATGTAGCGATTGTTGGCGATGTCCAGGGCACGGCGGGCATCTTCGACGGCCGCACCCTGCGTGGTGAGGGCTTGCGAAAGCGTGCTCAGATTGCTGATGCCGTCCTCGACCTCCTGGAATGCGGTGAGCACGGACTGGCGGTAGTTGGCGACGGACTGATCGTAGGCGGAGCGCGCGGCGGCCAGATTGGCGCGGTTTCGTCCACCTTCGATAATGGGCTGCAAGGCGTCGGCACCGAGCGACCAGAAGAGGCTGGGCGCGTTGAAGAGCGATGTCAGGTCGCGGCTCTGCCATCCGCCGGAACCGCTGAGCGTGATGTGCGGGTAAAAGGCGGTGCGTGCGATTCCGACCTGCGCGTTCTGATAGGCCATCAATCGTTCCGCAGTGGAGATGTCCGGCCGTCGCTCCAACACATCGGAAGGCACGCCGAGCGGGACCGGCGGCGGCGTGGCTTGCTGCGGCACGACGGGCACGCTGAGGCTGGAAGCTGACTGGCCCACCAGCACCGCGATGGCGTGCTCATACTGCGCGCGCGACTGTTGCACCAGCGCAAGCTGCGACAAGGTGGAATCAAGCAATGCCGATTGCTGCGCAACTTCCAAGCCGCTGGCGATGCCGCCCTCGTGGCGGTTCTTCACCAGATCCAGCCCCTTCCGCTGATAGACCACGGATTCCTGCACCACCTGCCACTCGGCATCCAGTTCACGCAACGTGAAGTAATCGGCGGCGAGTTCGGCGGTCAACACTAGCTGCACGTTCTGCAAATCGGCAGCCGTCGACTGCAGAGAAGCGTTGGCAGCTTCCACATTGCGGCGCACGCGTCCAAAGAGATCGGCCTCGTAGCTCAGCGAAAACGGAACCGTGAAGACGTTCTGGGTGTAGGGCGGGAAGGGCTGTGCCACGCCGCTGACGCTGGTGAGCGCCTGGCCGCTCAGGGGACGGTTTCCTGAGCCGCGCTCGCGCAGCGCGCTGGGGTCCGCCGAAAGTTGGGGGAAGATGTCGGCGGTGGCGACGCGCGCCAGCGAGCGTGCCTGGTCGAGACGCTCGCGCGCGGCCATCAGAGACTGATTAGCCTGGAGCAATTGTTGCTCGTAGGCGTCGAGCGCGGGATCGTGAAAGATCTGCCACCATGCGCCTTTCGGGATCGAGTCTTTGGGCGCGGCTTCCTGCCATGGTGGTTGCGTCTTCCAGGCGTCCGGAGCGGGTGCGGGAGGCGCGGGCCGGCTGTAACGCGGCCCGACGGTACAGCTGCAGGCAATCAGGAGGAGTGCCAGCGTGGCCGAAAGTGCGCGTCGGTTCACGACCCGCTGCCTTTCTGCTGGTCTTTGGTTTGTGCGGGTGTTTGTGCCGGAGGCGCGGGCTGACCTGGCGCCTGCGTGTTTGGTGGGGGTTGCGCTACGTTCACAGGCTGCCCTTGCTCAAGAGAATCCGGGGGGTTGATGACGATCCGGTCGGTGGGGGAAATACCACCGAGAATTTCCAACGTGGTGCCGTAATCGCGTCCAATGTTGATGGGGCGTAACTGCACTTTGCCGTCGGGACCAATGACGGCGACCCGCGGGCCTTCGGAGCGGAACAGCATCGCGTTCACCGGAACTGTGACCTTGCTCACGCCGGAACCGACGCTGAAATGTACCTCCCCAAGCGAGCCGGGAAGCAGGCGGCCATCCTTGTTGGGCACGTCGACCTCGGTCAGCAGAGTGCGAGTGGCCGGATCGATGGCCTCCGCGGTTCGAACTACCTTGCCAAAAAATTTCTGGCCGGGAAATTCCTGCAAAGTGACGGCGGTTTTCGCGCCAACCTTGATGAACGGTGCGTAGGCTTGGGGGACGCTGGTGTAGACGCGAAGCGGATCGATCTGCGCCAGGTCAAACAGCTCGCGACCAGTTGCGCCCGCGCCGGCGTTGATGAGCGCGCCGGGATCGACGTTGCGCCGGGTAAGGACTCCGGAAAATGGAGCGTAGACGTTTTTGAAACCTTCAAGTTGTTCGAGGCGGCGGACGTTGGCGTCGGCGGCGGCCAGGTTGGCTTGGCTCTGCTTGTATCCGCTCTCGTACTGGTCCGCTTCCTGGGCAGAGACGGAATCGGTCTTGCGCAGATTCTCCCAGCGGTCGGCGCTGATCTTGGCCAGATCCATCTGCGCGAGGATTTGCTGACGGGTGGCACGAGTCTGGTCCAATTCCTGATCCACTTCAGGAGTATCGATCTTGGCCAACAACTCGCCCTTGGTTATGCGGCTGCCAATGTCTTTGTACCAGCGCACCAGGTAGCCGTTGGTGCGAGCGTAAATGGGAGACTCAACATAAGCCAGCAGAGAGCCGGGCAAAACCAGGTCCTCATCGGGTTTTTCCGCTAACGGGTAAACCACGGCGACGGTGGGTACGGTCTCGTGCTCGGTTTCTTTGGCCAGGGCGCGCTCGTGGGTTACGTGGTCCCAGAGGGTCAACCCACCGGCGATTAGCAGTACCAGCAGCGCCACGGCGACGATCTTCAAAGCTTTCCGCGGCGGAGCGGGTGGAAGCTCCGGCGGTTGCTGAATTCCCGGATGCTGATGCCGGGAATGTTGCTGGATGGCTTCGATCTCCTCGTCGCGCTGGGCCTGAGTACCTTGAGCGTGATGTTCTTCGCTCGGGCTCGGCTGCGCATCTCCCGGGGTTGGTTTGGATTCTACGGTCATGCTTGACTCCGATTCTGCAAAAACTCTTCGATCCTGTCTACATCAGCTCCTGACGGGCACGCCTGGCTTCTCGCCGGCCGTGGAACATAGCGAACACGCTGGGTACGAAGAACAGTGTGGCTACCGTGGCAAACAGCAATCCACCGATGACGGCGCGGCCCAGCGGCGCGTTCTGCTCACCGCCCTCTCCGAGGCCCAGCGCCATGGGCACCATGCCGATGATCATGGCGAGCGCGGTCATCAGTACCGGGCGTATGCGGGTGTATCCGGCGGCCACCGCAGCCCGTACGGCGGGAACGCCTTCGTCCATCTGTTCGCGCGCGAAGCTGACCATCAGAATGGAGTTGGCGGTGGCGACGCCCATGCACATGACCGCGCCCGTGAGTGACGGAACGCTCAGCGTGGTGCGCGTCAGCAACAGGAACCAGCAGATTCCGGCCAGCGCTCCCGGCAGGGCGGCGATGATGATGAAGGGATCGAGCCACGACTGGAAGTTGATTACGATCAACAAATAGACGAGCAGGATGGCTCCGATCAGTCCCAAGCCCAGTCCGATGAACGAGGAGCGCATGGTCACGACCTGACCGCGAACCACGATGTGAGTTCCGCGAGGTAATTTGTCGTCGAAGGTCTGCAACACCTTATATGTGTCGGCGGCAACTGCACCGAGGTCGCGGTCCTGCGTGCTGGCGTAGACGTCGACCACGGGCTGCACGTTGTAGTGGTTCACGGTCGCGGGCCGCGCCACCGGATAGAGCTGCACCAGGTTGCTGAGCAACTGCGGGCCCTGCTGCGAGCTTACCGGGATGGCCATCAGGTCTTGCATGCTGACCATGCGGTATTGCGGCGATTGCACGGCGACCTGATAGGTAACCTCGTTGCGCGGGTTGAGCCAGAAATTAGGAGCGGTTTGAAAGCTGCCGCTCAATGAAACCAGCACGCTCTGGGCCACGTCACGGGCCGTGAGTCCAACCTGGGTGACGCGAGTGCGGTCAATGTCGAGATGCAACGTGGGCGCGGAGAGCAACTGCTGCACGTGCACGTCGGCCGCGCCAGGAATGTGCCGCATCTTGTTGGCGATCTGCTGCGCAATTTGATAGCTGGTACCCATGTCCGTGCCGACGACCTGCACATCGATGGGCGCGGGCAAGCCGAAGTTCAGGATCTGGGTCACGATGTCGGCGGGCTGGAAGAAGAACTCCACGCCCGGGAAGCGCCGCGGCAGCACTTCTCGCAGATGGCGTATGTGGTCCGCGGTGGGATGGTGATGTTCGCGATCGAGCGCGATGAGAATCTCGGCGTCGCTGGCGCCGATGGTTCCGTTGGAACTGTAAGACTGGTTAATGCCAGAGTTGGGCAGACCGATATTGTCGAGAATCGTCTGCAACTCCTTGCCCGGAATTTCCTGGTGAAGGGCGGCCTCGATCTGGTCCACCAGGCGCGCAGTTTCTTCCACACGCAGGCCGGGACGAGCCCGTACATGCAGACGCAGCAGGCCCGCATCGACTTGCGGAAAGAAGTCCTCGCCCAGGAACATGAAAAGACCGAGCGAGAGCAGGCAAAAAGCCAGGAAGCAAAGGACGAAGAGGCCGCGATTCTCGAGGGTGGTTTCGAGTAATTGCTCGTAGCCTCGGCGGAAGTCTTCAAACTTGTTCTCGAAGCCGCGCTGGAAGCGGCCCAGGAACGTTTTCGGTCCGGCGGCGCGATGCTCATGCCCGCGCATGATGAACATAACCAGCGTGGGGATGAGGGTCCGCGATAGCAGGTAGCTGGCCAGCATGGCGAAGCTGACGGCCTCCGCCAGGGGAACGAACAGGAATTTGGCCACACCCGACAGGAAGAACATGGGCACGAACACGATGCAGATGCTGAGGGTGGAAACGAAAGCCGGCACGGCGATCTGCTGCGCGCCGTCGAGGATGGCCTGCTTCATTTCCTTGCCCATGGCCAAGTTGCGCTCGATGTTTTCGATTTCCACGGTGGCGTCATCGACCAGGATGCCGACGGCGAGGGCCAATCCTCCCAGGGTCATGATGTTGATGGTCTCGCCGATCGCGCCCAAAACGATGATCGAAACAAAAATCGAGAGTGGGATGGAAATGGAGATGACGATGGTGGGACGCCAGTCGCCGAGAAAGATGAGGATCATGACGGCGGTAAGGACCGCGGCGATCGCGGCCTCGCGCACCACGCCATAGATGGAGGCCCGCACAAACAGAGACTGGTCAAATAGCGCGGTAATCTTCAGCTCCGGCGGTAGCGCTTGCGCCGCCAGCCCCACAATGTTCTTGATCCCCGCGACAATTTGGAGTGTGGAGGCGTTGCCGTTTTTGTACATCGACATCAAGGCGCCGCGGGTCCCATCCTGGCGGACGATGTTGGTCTGCGGGGCGAAGCCGTCGCGGATGTGCGCGACGTCGCGCATGTAGAGCGTGGAGCCATTCGCGGTCTTGACCGGCAGGTCGTTCAATTCCCGGATGGTTTGCGGCGTCCCGTTCATCTCCACGTTGTATTCCAGAGGGCCGAGTTTGACGGTGCCGGTGGGCAGGATGATGTTCTGCGCGTTTACCGCATTGACGATGTCATTGGGTGCGAGGCCATAAGCCTGGAGCTTGGGCAGATCCAGATCCACCTGGATCTGGCGAATCTTGCCGCCATAAGGATAGGGCGTAGCGGCGCCGGGCACCGTAGCCAGATAGGTACGCAGAAAGTTCTGGCCGAGATCGAACAGTTGCTGTTCGGGCAGAGTTTTGCTGCTCAGTCCAAGCTGAATGATCGGCGTTGTAGAAGCGCTGTAAGAGATGATGAGCGGCGGTGTGGTGCCGGGCGGCAGGCCGCGCACGGTGGTCTGGCAAATAGCCGTGATTTGAGCAATCGCGCCCTGTACGTTCGTTCCGGGGCGGAAAAACACCTTGATGATGCCCAGGCCGTATACCGACTGCGACTCCATGTGCTCGATGTCGTTGACCGTAGTAGTGATGCCGCGCTCGGAATTGGCCACGATGCGGTCGGCCATATCCTGCGGCGCCATGCCGGTGTAGAACCAGACTACCGACACTACCGGGATGTCTATGTTGGGAAAAATATCCGTGGGCGTGCGCAGAATCGTGATCGGCGTCAGAACAAGGATGACGATCGCCATCACAATGAAGGTGTAGGGACGTCGAAGCGCTAAGGCAACAATCCACATCGGTCACGCACCAGTCCAGAGTCGAACGTAAAGAGGGGTTTGCCACCCTTGCCCAGACATCCCCACGGGTTTAGGTTTTAGATTCGATACTCAGCGTATTGGATTCCAAACCCAGGCTCCGATTATATATGGTAGGGTAAGAGTATGCGGCAGAAGTCTTGGGCTCGGCGGCGGGGTGAAAGCGCCAGCCGGAACCGCCCTCCGGGCCGCCCTCGCAGTGAGCAGGCACGCCTGGCCATCCTGCGCAACACCTTGCAGCTTCTGGGAAAGAATGGTTTCTCCGATTTGACCATTGAAGACGTGGCCGAGCATGCCGGTGTGGGCAAGGCTACCGTTTACCGCTGGTGGCCCAACAAGGCGGCGCTGATCGCAGATGCGTTCGCCAGCAGCACGACCCGAAGGCTGCACTTTCCGGATACGGGCTCGGTCCGCACAGACATGAGCCAGCAGATGCGGCAGGTCATTAAGGTATTTCAAAGCCGCCGGGGCCGCATTGTGTCTGCGATTCTTGGCGGAGGGCAGAGCGATCGAGATCTCATTGCTGCCTTTCGCGAACGCTTCTTGTGGCCTCGCCGCCAGGAGGCCTATGCCACGCTTCGCCGCGGAGTTGCGCGTGGCGAACTCCGTAAAAATATTGACATGGATCTGATTCTGGACTCGCTGTATGGGCCCATCTACATGCGCTTTCTCATAAAGCACGACAAGTTGACCCCCGAGTTTGTCGAGAATCTTTGCGACCTGGTACTGGGCGGGGCGCGTACCCGTAAGAAACGTCGTGTGTCTTAGCCCGCGGGAGACTGTTCTAGTGCGGCGTCCATTGGGCGTGTCCGGTGAAAAGGCCATTCACAAAACAAATCTGGTAAGCGACAAAGAGACCGAAGGCGAGGCTGAGCAGACCCGAAGCCAAAGCCAGCCGGCGGGAGAATTTCTGGCGGCCTTTTCCCACCATCGTGAATGCTGAGGCCAGGCTCATCGTGATCAGCATCATGCCACCGATTGTGCCCACGCCGAAAATTAACAAGTAGGCGACTGCCCAATGGACGTTGCGGATCGTGGTCAAGACGAGCAAAGCGACCGCGGCGGAGCCGGCCAGTCCGTGAACGATCCCCACCACTAGCGGGCGAAGATATTGATACACACCACTTTTTCCAAACACCCTGTCCATCCAGGCCAGCGGCGTGTGGTTGGGTGCGTGGGGATGGCCCTCGGGTTGGTGAGCGTGGGGATGGCTGTGGATGTAGTCTCCGTGGCTGTGGGCATGAGAGTGGACGATTTTCTCTTCCTCATCATGATGATTCTGTATGGATGCGGAAGGCATGGAGCGCAGAAAACCGGCCACATTAATCAGGCCCAGGATAATCAGCATGACGGCCACGGACAATTCCATGCTGAGCCCGACGCGCACTGGAATGACGAGATTGAAGAGAATGATTCCGGCGCCGACCACGAAGATGGTGAACGTATGGCCGAGCCCCCAGAAGGCTCCGATCAGGGCCGCGCGCATGCTGTTGCGCTGATTGCTGACGATGGTAGTGACCGCGATGACGTGGTCGGGATCGGTGGCGTGGCGCATCCCTAGAAAAAATCCGACGGCGAGAATCGAGAGAAGGCCGATCATGCGTTGCGCCTGAGTTGCCGCGGCTTGTTGTTTGGACCACGGCGGCTCCGTGAACGACATCATATGCCTTCAGCTTCCGGAAGCGAAACTCCAATCGCGGTGGGCTTAGGGCGCGGGTGTGCGGCCAAATCTGTAGGCGAAAGTCACGCTGGCGAAGGAAGGAATGCGCACTCCTACCGTTTCCTGAACGTCGGAAGGATTGCATGCTGTGGGAGAGCTGGTGTTCTGGCAGAAGTTTTCCGTGGTCTGGCCGGTGTAGCCGCTGGCGATCAGAAAATTGACGCCCGCAGTGAAACGCCCGTTCATGAAAGGCCGGACGAGCGCGCCGCGGAACTCTTTCACAGGAGTACCTGAGCACTCCGCGTCCAAATTGTTGGGATTACATCCGGTGCCGAGCGGCTTGGCACCGACGTATTCGAACTCGCCGCGCGCTTCGAGATGCCAAGGAAGTTTCTGCGTGGTACCGAGCAGATCGAAGATCGTGCGCGGCGCTTCCGGGGTGGGTTCTCCGGTGTTGAGGTCCCGGGCATCAGCTTTGGAGAAAGTTGCCAACAGCGATCCCTGGCTGAAGTTTCGTCGGACAGCGACAGTCATAAAGCGAAGGCGGCTGGGGCCTTCATTGATCTGCAATCCGGTATCGGGGTCGATTTTCGCCAGTTGTGCGCTGCTGGTGACGTGGCCGAGAGTAAGCCGCAGGTCCGTCTTGTGGATAGTTTTGCTGGCGACGATCTGATACGAATGCGATGTAGCCACGGGAGTGCCCGGACTCGGCATTACGCCAGCTCCGGTTCCCAAGCCGATCCGGGGGTCTTCGGTGAAGAAAGCCTGGCCGAAGCTGAGAGAAATGAGGGGAACGTACCACGATGCTTTAGGAAGAAACGACAATGTGGCCTTGGGCGAGTTGACGCTCACCCACTTCTGAAATGAATTCTGCGGGTGCAGCAGATCGTCGTTCGCAAAATCAATTTCATCGCGGCGCCAGCCGAGGTAGTAGCGAAAATAGCGGGCCAGGGCGCCTTCGGCGGCAAGGTAGGGCGTGAGCGATCCTATGGTGACGTTGTTTCCGTCCACGGGTGTGAGAGGACCGTAGTAGGCCGGAGTGGTGGGATTGAAGGATCCGTATTGGTCGAGGTCATCGCGACGCGGCGCTTCGCGCTGGTAGTCAAAGCCTGCCAATAGAGACATGTGTTCAGAGAATTTGTTCACATAGTTCGCGCTGCTGCCAGCCACGGTGCGAAACTCACTCTGGCGGATGAGGCCCTGCCCGAAATCTGAGTACAACGAGAGATTGTAAGAGCGAAAAAAGCCGGAGAGCTGTAACTGCTGGCTGCTGCTGAGTTGCCAAACATCGTTCAAGGCTACGAGTGCGGTGTGGGTCTGATCTTTTTGCCGGGGATCGATGGTGTCGCCGAAATTCGGAAAATTGCTGTCGTACTGATTTTCGGCGAAGATCAGGACGAGCCCCGGCACGTAGGAAAATCCGTAATATCCAACGCCAAATAGTGTGAGCCGGTGCTCGCCGGCATGGAACACTCGCTCGCCATTGAATTTGTACTGCTGCCGATGTTCCAGACGATCGAGGAATCCATTGCCGTAGGAAGCTGCAAACGCCATCCACGATTCGGGTGTCGGGTTTAATCCAGCCACCACATCGATGTCCCGATAGTCTCCCGTCAGCGTGATGAAAGGGTCGAGCCGAGATCGAAGTCCGTACGTTGCCGCCAGATTGACGGAATGATTCCCTTCCTGAACGTTGAACGCTCCGCCATCGACCTGAACACTTTCCAGAACCTCCGGGATGAATATATTCGGGTCGGAATAACCGTTGCCGTGGGCGTTGGCCGACAGGTTGTTTGGCACGAGGTAGCTGCCAACCGCGATGTATTGCGCAATCGGCTCGCCGTGATCGCCCGCCACGCCGGGCGCAAAATACTGCGGTGCCTTGATGCCACTGGAGGCGGTTTCGATGGGGTATCCGGGAATCGAGACGGGAGCGCCGGGGCGGCCGGGATTGGCGTCCAACAAGTCCTGGCGGACGAAGACTTTCTCCGCGGGGTCGGGAGAGAGCACATCGGATTCATTCACATCGGCGGTGACCGTGATGTTCTCGATCCGCGACGAAAGCTGGTTCATGGTGATTTCGATCGCAGTGTTGCCGGTTGGCCGGACGGTGATCGGCCGGATGACAGGACGGAATCCGGGAGCGGCCGCCTTGATGATGTATTCGCCGGACGAGCCCAACTTCAACAGAAACTGGCCGCTCGTCCCCGACATGGTTTGCGCCAGAACTTCGCCATGCGCCATGAGTTTGATGGAGGCATTGGGCAGGGCATTTCCTTCGGGATCGGTGACCCGGCCCTTCAGAACGATCTCTTGCGCAAGCAATGGGACACACAGCCAAAAGGCAACCATCAAAAACGAAATGAGAGTTGTCACTCCGGTCTTACTGCATCTCGCGCGTGCGGGGGGCATCGTGGCAAGAATACCCTGCCTACGATACGCTTCGCGCTGCATTCACCCCAAGGTTGGAGGTGAGAGTACCGGGCCATCTCTACTGAGACGAGGGTTGACGTGTGCCGGAGGGAAAGAGAGTTGGCCGCTCGGAACGAGGAGAGAACAGGATCGCGAGGAGGGAGCCAATGCCCAGCCCCGCCATCAGGAAGGTAACAGCGGTCGCAAGATCGTATTGAGATCGGGATCGCATATCGTCCTTAGCAGCCCGGTGGCCCAGCTCTGGTATCAGAATTCCAGTTCATTCAATGCGCGGAGGGTTGGGCTGCAACTCCTCCGCGCACGGACTCACGGCGCGCTCTGGCAGAAACCTGCGAGGCTTTACGAAAGTGGTTCGATGCCATCCACCTGGATGGTGTTGCTGTTCATGTCCAGCTTGCCGGTTACTTTCACCTGCTTGCCCATGTATTGTTTGGCTTTTGCGGGGTCGTCGAGTTTATAGCTGACTTTCGTTACCGGATCCTTCAAAACCAGTTCCCCGTTTTCTTTCACAATGCGGCCGGTGAAGGTCTTGGCCTCGTGCGTCGTGGTGTCGCCCGAGGACGGCATCTGGGCCTCGTTTTGTTGCTGTTGCTCAGCCGGGTCCATTTGGTGAGGAGCAGCGGGAGCGGCGTCCTGATCGGACTGTTGTGCGTGCATTGATGGTGTGAGGGCCAAAGTCAAGAAAGTGACGGCCATAGCCAACGAGAAGTGCAGTAGCAATTTCTGCATAACACCTCCAAAGAATGACGTTGCGTTCGCTTGGTCCATGCTGCAACAGGCTTGCCAATCGCCTGCAGCAGGTTTGTCGCTGGTAAACCAGTGCTTTAGCCAGCACGCCACTGGGTAGATCGTGAATTTTCCGCTGAGGGCCAAGAAATTCTTGCCGACATAGAGCACAGCCGCGCGCAAGAACGCTGCTCGCTTCCGTCCTCCACCTGCATTCACCCGAAGTCACCAGGTTGTACCGATCCCATCAAATTCCTCGACATCTACATGATTTACCCGAGTTGCATGGCTTGATGAACCGTGTAATTTACGTTTGTTCCAGCTGGATGGAGGCCGCGCAGTCCGGTCTGTGCCCAGTCGACCGGGAATTCGAGCGCCCAACAAAAGCTTTGTGCCTTCCATTGTCGCAACTCGCAGCCTAGACCTGAACCCTGGCAGGGTACACATCCCTGCCGTGGAGCAATCGCCATGGCATTGAGCACCGCAGCCGCCTACGGAATTTATTCTCACGACGTCGCGCTAACCGACATCGTCCGCAACCTAAATCAGGCTGGATTCGAGAACGAAGACATCTGCATGATGTTGTCACCCGCGCATCCCATTGCGTCGATCGTGCGGGACGCGAACCTGTTTAATACTGAGAAGGAGGCCAGCGCGGTGACCGCGGGGCTGATTGGCTGGCTCTCGGAATTCGGGGCGGTGCTGATTCCCAGCGTTGGCTTCTTCATTCGGTCCCAAGCCTTCTTCCACGCTCTCATGGTGGCGCGGGAGGCGCCTGCCCTCTGCGGGAACGCCAGAACACTGGTGGGGCTCGGTTTTTCCGAAGAAGAAGCGGAGCGGTTTGAGGACAGGCTTGAAGATCTTGGAGTGCTGGTGTACGTCTCCTGCGCGGAGGGCGCGAAAACACTCTGGGCGCGGGAAGTGCTACGACACATGGGCGCTCAAGAGGCCGCCACGTTAGGAGAGAGAATGACTTTACCCGCGACCGCTTGACTCCAGATCCGTTTTTCCGTCCAGCCCGCAAGACCAATCTTTGCTCGCAATGCTGGTGAGGTTGCACCCGAGGTGTTTTTTCGGGTGTTTTCCTGGCTACTCCTTAGGGCCGAAGACATCCAAGCATCGGTCATCGAGATGGGGCCTTGTGAGAAAAACCGTAACTGCGATAACGCAGATAGTCGGTGCCGCAACTTGCTGCTGGCTGGATGTACCATACTCACATCTCTTCCAGATCTGTGGCGCTACATCAGGATCAGCACGATGTAAGAGAATCTAGGGAGAATCTACAGCCACCGCCTGCCCTAGCTGATGCTTCCACGGGATGGACGGAGGCTTGTCTCGGAGCTATGCTTTCCGCAGCCGAGTTGTAGTCCAGCCTGCCATCCGCGCAACCCGCAGCAGCAGAGCCGTATCGGGCAAGCGAAGGATGTTGGGGCAAGAGGAAACACAATGATGAAATTCTCCATTCGTTCACTATCGCTCCGTGTGCTGTCCGTCGTGCTGGCCATGCTGGCCTTGTCGGCAGCGTCTCTGGGGCAGTTCGGGATATCGGTCACATTTGCGCCGCCGGCTCTGCCGGTGTACGAGCAGCCGCTTTGTCCGGGCGATGGCTATATCTGGACGCCCGGCTATTGGGCTTGGGATGACGATGACGGCGATTACTACTGGGTTCCGGGTACGTGGGTGCTCGCCCCCGAGGTTGGTTTCCTCTGGACGCCGGGCTGGTGGGGTTGGGGCGGAAGCGCGTTCATATTCCACGAAGGTTATTGGGGGCCGAGGGTGGGCTTTTACGGCGGAATCAACTACGGATTCGGCTACTTCGGCGAGGGCTACGAGGGTGGACGGTGGGACCACGATCACTTTTTCTACAATCGTGCAGTGACCAACGTGAACGTCACGAATATCCACAACGTTTACAACACGACGGTGAACACGAACAGGACGATCAACCGCGTGAGCTATAACGGAGGCGAAGGCGGGATCAATGCGCGAGCCACGCCGCAGCAGGAAGCGGCCGAGCGGGAGCGGCATATTGCGCCGGTGGCCGCGCAAACTCAGCATATGCAGGCTGCCCGCAGCAACCGCGAGTTGCGGGCTTCGGTGAACCAGGGCAAGCCACCCATCGCCGCCACAGAAAAGCCGGGGGATTTTAAGGGTCATGCGGTGCCAGCCCGGGAGGCAGGAGCGCCCTACCATCCGCCGGCCAATCGGGGCGGGGGAGCAGCGCGGGGCAACGAAGCAGCGGCGCGTCCGGAGAACAATCGTCCGGCAGAGAATGGCGGACGGGCTAACCCGGTAGGACATGTCAAAGACCTTCCGCCGGCGGAGCGCCTACCCAAGCCCAACACGGGGAATGCGAAGCAGGACCAGAAATACCAGCAACAGCAGGAAAAGCTCTACGCGAAGCAGAACCAGGAGCGGCAGGACCTTCAGCAGAAACAGGAGCAGGAACATCAGCGGGCCGCGCAGCAGCAAGCTAACCAGGCGAGGACGCAACAGATGGAGCAGAAGCATCAGCAACAGACTCAGCAATTGCAGCAAAAGCATGCAGCCCAGGTGCAACACTTGCAGCAGAGGCAGGCGCCTCGGCCACCGCAAGGGAAGCGTTAATCTTTTCGTAAACTGCAGGGCGGAACATCCGTGCACAGCGGGTGTGCCGCCCTGAGCAATTTGTAGAGCTCGATGCTAGACAAATCGAGGAACGTCTCAGCCCATTCAGCGCGGGTCCGGCTCTCCGGATCCGCATTTTTCTTGTCAGTCGTAGGTGAACGTCAATTCGTCCAAGTAGACGCAATACGGCGACTGTCGGTAATTTCCGTCCATCTGGTAGTTGACGGTTATCCCCCACCAGCCCGGAGCCGTCCCTGGATTGACCTGCTCCCCGTTTTCCGAACAAGTCCGAGTATGATTTCGGACGAAGGAAAGGGGAAGAGGCATGTCAAAGAGCAGGCACACCGAGGCGCAGATGATTGGAGCGCTCAAACAACTGGAAGCAGGGCGCAAGGCAGAAGACGTGGCCAGAGAAGTGGGAGTGTCGAAGCATACGATCTACGCCTGGAAGGCGAAGTACGGTGGGATGGATGTGAGCGAGGCGCAGGAAGCGAAGCAGTTGCGGGATGAGAACACGAAGTTGAAAAAGCTGGTGGTGGATCTGAGCCTGGACAAAGAGATGCTGAAGGCGCTGATCGCAAAAAACGGATGGAGCTCGTAGACCAGCGGGCGGACGCGGACTGGCTGCGGGGCAAGTACGCAGCGAGCCAGCGCCGGGTTTGCGGGCTGATGGGGATGGCGGTAGCGAGTTACTGCTACCGGTCGCAGCGAACCGATGAGCCGCTGCGGACGCGGCTGGTGGAGTTGGCGCGAAAGAAGCCGCGCTTTGGGTATCGGCGGCTGCATGTGTTGTTGGGCCGTTCGGGTGACCATGTGAACCATAAGCGGGTGCATCGGGTGTATCGGGAGGCCGGACTGATGATTCGGCGGAAGAAACGGAAGCATTGCGTGCGCGAGGGAAAGCCGCTGGTGGCGCGGACCTCGGCCAACCAGGAGTGGGCGTTGGATTTTGTACACGATGCGGTGGAGTGCGGACGGGCGATCCGGGTGCTGAGTGTGGTGGATGCGTATACGCGGGAGTGTTTGGCTTTGGAAGTAGATACGAGTTTTGCCAGCCGGAGAGTGACACGCGCGCTGGAAGCGATCGTGGCCGAGCGTGGAGTGCCGCAGGCGATCCGCTGCGACAACGGGCCGGAACTGACGAGTCGGCATTTTCTGGCCTGGTGTGTGGAACGAAAGATCGAGTTAGTGCACATTCAGCCGGGCAAGCCAACGCAGAACGCGCGCGTGGAAAGTTTTCACGGGCGGCTCCGAGATGAGTGTTTGACGGTGAGCTGGTTTCAGAACCTGTTCGACGCGCGGCGGAAGATCGCGGAGTGGCGGACGGAGTACAACGAAGAGCGTCCGCACAGCAGTCTGGGATACCGCACGCCGAAAGAATTTGCGGCGGCGCAGGCGGCGAGCTTCTACACAGCTGAGCGAGAGGCAAGGGACTCAAACGCCGTCCCTTGCCCCTCGCGCTCCCCCATCCCGGCTCAAACCGGAGATGGAGCAGCTGAAAGTTGTCGTATTCTTACGTGAACGAAAATTGGGGGCAGGTCACTAGTTGTTGATGAAATCGCGGGGAATACGTTTTTGAAGGGAGGTATCCCGAGAACTCCATGATGTCCGTGAAGCTGTTGTGCCTAATTCTGTGCTTATTTACTACTGAAGGGGGTATTGTCGCCAAATCAAACGCGCTCATCAGCGACGCTCTAATTTGGAGCCAGGACGTAGTACCCGACCTCGGCCGTGTGCCTATTGTCAGCGGTTCGCTGCTTCTCGACAGCAACAGGGCGGGGGTTGCTTTTCTTAGCGATGAGCGGTTACTTGTGTATGCCGTCCAACGCGAGGGCGGGCAGCTTTCCTCCCGAAAAAGCCCTGAGCTCTCTAGTCCGTTTCGGTTGCACGTTTGGCTTTTTGACGCCGAATCAGCGGAAAAGCAAGCCCACAAAGAATGGGGAACACGTGTCCACGATTCAGCAGTGCAGGTAACAAGTGGTGGTGTGTTGGTGAAGACGGGTGGAATCGTGAAGTTGTATTCATCAGATTTTACAGAAGCACGCAATTTGCCTCTCGCGCTCGATACAAATGCTAGGCTTAAGACAAGTGTGTCGGCGACCGGGAGAACCATCATGATTGATCGTCTCCCAGCCAAAAGCTTGAACACCTTTTCTGACCATTTTGATGTATTCGACGCGAGCACTCTGACTAGTCGATATTCTTGGAGCCAATCTCCACCTCTCTATGGCGCCTACTCGATCTCCGACAAAGGGATCGTTACTTCGACGTCAAATGGCAAGATCGTTGTTTCCGCCGAGTTCGGAAGCTCAAAATGGAAGGTGCTTCTTGACGACCCGCACTCTACCTGCATAGCGGACCGCCCCACGCTGGTTACCAATGATTCGCTCCTTGTGCACTGCAGGGACTTGATCGTATTAAACACTGCGGGGGAATCTTACACATTACCCATCATTTGGGACAGTTCTGGCAAGGTCGAAAGCGCGATCTGCGAGCCTTATGACGGTCGAGTGGGCGATAAAACGGCTGTGGCATCTGGGGGGAGTTCCGTTGCACTACCCCTGACTAACATAAGGGTCGAGAAGCATCTTCTGACCGAGTCGAGAGTTTGTCTTACAGGAATACAAGTTGCCGTGTACAACCTCGCCCTAAAGAAGCGCGTTCGAACGGTGACGGTTGACCCGTTGCCTAAGAATGATTATGACTTCGCTCTTTCCCCGGATGGATCAAAGCTGGTCATCCTAAATGACCGAAAGGTCTCCGTCTACCGTGTGCCGGTCCAGTCCAACTCGTTGGATCGAGGCTCCAAATGAGGCTCAACTTTCGGGATGACATTGCTGCCGTCGCAAAACTGCGGAAGGCAAAATGGTATCAGGGCCCACCAGACTGCCTGCCCTGAAAGAATGCCTGTGGGCCCCAAAGGTTCACAGCTACACTGCAAGGACTTTCGTTGAGGGTGGCTCGGTAGTTCGACCGGCTTCAATTAGTTTCCGGGCCGCCCCGCCTCCAAAAGTCTGACTAGCTCCGCCAATTCAGCCCAGTGCCTCACATGCGGTCGTCGTCGGCCCGCGCGGATCGCCGCCGCGCCTTTGCACCCACTACCTCTGCCATTGCATCCGGGTGACCTGCCCCCAATTTTCGTTCACGTAAGAATACGACAACTTTCAGCTGCTCCATCTCCGGTTTGAGCCGGGATGGGGGAGCGCGAGGGGCAAGGGACGGCGTTTGAGTCCCTTGCCTCTCGCTCAGCTGTGTAGAAGCTCGCCGCCTGCGCCGCCGCAAATTCTTTCGGCGTGCGGTATCCCAGACTGCTGTGCGGACGCTCTTCGTTGTACTCCGTCCGCCACTCCGCGATCTTCCGCCGCGCGTCGAACAGGTTCTGAAACCAGCTCACCGTCAAACACTCATCTCGGAGCCGCCCGTGAAAACTTTCCACGCGCGCGTTCTGCGTTGGCTTGCCCGGCTGAATGTGCACTAACTCGATCTTTCGTTCCACACACCAGGCCAGAAAATGCCGACTCGTCAGTTCCGGCCCGTTGTCGCAGCGGATCGCCTGCGGCACTCCACGCTCGGCCACGATCGCTTCCAGCGCGCGTGTCACTCTCCGGCTGGCAAAACTCGTATCTACTTCCAAAGCCAAACACTCCCGCGTATACGCATCCACCACACTCAGCACCCGGATCGCCCGTCCGCACTCCACCGCATCGTGTACAAAATCCAACGCCCACTCCTGGTTGGCCGAGGTCCGCGCCACCAGCGGCTTTCCCTCGCGCACGCAATGCTTCCGTTTCTTCCGCCGAATCATCAGTCCGGCCTCCCGATACACCCGATGCACCCGCTTATGGTTCACATGGTCACCCGAACGGCCCAACAACACATGCAGCCGCCGATACCCAAAGCGCGGCTTCTTTCGCGCCAACTCCACCAGCCGCGTCCGCAGCGGCTCATCGGTTCGCTGCGACCGGTAGCAGTAACTCGCTACCGCCATCCCCATCAGCCCGCAAACCCGGCGCTGGCTCGCTGCGTACTTGCCCCGCAGCCAGTCCGCGTCCGCCCGCTGGTCTACGAGCTCCATCCGTTTTTTGCGATCAGCGCCTTCAGCATCTCTTTGTCCAGGCTCAGATCCACCACCAGCTTTTTCAACTTCGTGTTCTCATCCCGCAACTGCTTCGCTTCCTGCGCCTCGCTCACATCCATCCCACCGTACTTCGCCTTCCAGGCGTAGATCGTATGCTTCGACACTCCCACTTCTCTGGCCACGTCTTCTGCCTTGCGCCCTGCTTCCAGTTGTTTGAGCGCTCCAATCATCTGCGCCTCGGTGTGCCTGCTCTTTGACATGCCTCTTCCCCTTTCCTTCGTCCGAAATCATACTCGGACTTGTTCGGAAAACGGGGAGCAGGTCACGCCGCCGCAGTTGTCCCATTCAGTTACGGTCGCGTGATAGGTTCCCGCGCTCAGGGTGAGGTCGTGGTTCAGGCTGGCTCCGTTTCCCACGTATGCCAGTTGGTAGGGGGCAGTGTAAATACCCATGGAGGCGACGCCCTTCGAACACGAGGTCGTCGCGGTAGCGGAGAAGTTGACGGGGGAGCCGACGGTGCTGTTGTTTGCAGGCGAGGTCAAATGCACGCCCGATTGATTGCTAACCGTAATCGTGACTGCCTTGGTAGCGGCACCGCCGCAGTAGTCCCACTCTTCGACCGTGGTGTTATAAGTTCCCGCATTGAGATTCAGACTGGCGTTCAATCTGGCTCCATTTGACACGTAGGCCAAAACGCCCGGGGCCGTGTAGATGCCCATGGTGGCGACGCCCTTCGAGCAGGAGGTGGTCGCCGAGGCAACAAAAGGCACGGGGCCCGACACGGTCGCACCATTGGCGGGAGTAGTGACAGTCACACCCGCAAATGCAGCAGGCGTGCAGGCAGCGAACAGACACACCATCAACAATCGACACTTCAGCATGCCGTAGTTCTCCAATAAGATTTATTTAGTTCCGACTTGCTGGGGCTGCGTGAAACTTCCTCTGTGAGCGCGAGCGGGCGCGTGGAGGTCTTGGCAGAAGTGGCGTGATGCCAGGTTCAACGCGGATCGATTTCGAGTTACTTGGAATCCAGCCAAAATAGCGGGAGAGCAAGGAAGCTAGGTGAACGCGATCCGGAAATTTCTCTGAGAATACCAGAAACCCTGTATTCGCACCAAGGCAAAATTGTGATCCGGGTAGTCGGAAGTTCTAGAACTGATCCGGGGTGTGGGGCTGCAAGACGTGCGGGGGACTGATTAAGCCGCGGCCGCGATCCGAACGGGAGTGCAGTCCAATCCGGCGGTTACTCTGATTTTTCGTTTTTCAGCTTATTTGCAATTTTCCTTATCTCTTTTTCCCGCGCGATATTCACGATTCCTTTGGCATCGTCGTAAAGGCTTTCGCGCAGAAGATTCAGACGTCGCCCCTTGAGTTTTGCCCGGCCCGCGACGGCTCTTGGGCCGACGATCGTCGGCGATGACGAACAAGTCAGCGCCCCTCCCCGGACGGAGCCAGCCGGGCAAACTGTTCTTCCTGCGTCTGAGCCACCGCTGGCGCGGTAATGAACGCCCAAACAAAGGCAAGCACAAGCGGCGTCCCGGAGTTTCTTGCTGCCACATCTCTACCTCCCCGTTAGTTCGCACGCGGCCGACGGATGCATCGATTTCCGTCATCGCTCGACAAAGATGAGGTGGTTCGTGGTCCGGTTGCTGTCTACCAGAATCGAGTTTCGGCTTTACAGGTTTCTTCCCACTCCGTCGGGCGCGATATTAGCGCACAAACCCTTTGGCCTTCCCGTTCATCGAACCGGCTCTGGCCTTCTCGGCTCCGGGTTTGGAATGCGGCTTTCAACGAGGTAACTAGAGCGGGTTAAACGGCAGATGTCTGAATCGGCGACCATCCATATTGTTCCGATAAAAAGTCCAAGGAAGCCTGCGCCGGAACGACGTTGGAAGTGGATCGGCATAGTGGTCCTGGTTTGGCTGGGCAGCGCCGCAGTAGCGGCGCGTCTGGTGGTCACCCGTGCTGAGCCCATTCTTCGGGCTCGCGTGATTGAGACTTTGTCCGACCGATTCAACAGCAGGGTGGAGCTGGCGAGCTTTCACGTTTCCGTAGTCAATGGAATTGAAGTCTCCGGCGGCGGCCTCAAGCTTTTCGGAAAGGAAGACCCCAATCTGTACGAGGCGGGAGTGCAACCCCTGATCGGTATCCAGGAATTCCGTTTTCAGACACCGCTGCGCAGCTTGTTCCGCTCTCCGATGCACGTGGGAACGGTCTACGTGAAGGGCCTGGAGCTGAATATCCCGCCCAGGGAAAGCCGCCAGGAAATAGCGGCTATGAGTTCGAGAACGCCGAAGATAACCATCTACGTCGACCAGTTTGTGTGCCAGGGCACAAAGCTGGCGATCAATACATCCACGGCGGGCAAGCCGCCGCTGGAGTTTGCCATTGCCGACCTAAAGATGAAGGACATCGGACCGGGGCAACCCTTTCAGTTTGATGCCACACTGGTCAATCCCAAGCCAGTGGGAAAGATTCAGTCCAACGGCCTGTTCGGACCGTGGCAGCAAGATAGTCCGCGAGACACGCCGGTGCAGGGGGACTATTCCTTCAGCAACGCTGATTTAAGCACGATTAAGGGCATAGCAGGGACGCTGTCATCCACCGGCCACTACTCGGGGACTCTAAGCAACATCGTCGTGCAAGGGACGACCGACACGCCCGACTTCCGCACCGCGACCAGCGGGCATCCCGTGCCGTTGCATACCGAGTTTCATGCGATTGTTGACGGCACCACCGGGGACACGCACCTGAAGCGGGTTAATGCCACCTTCCTTCATTCCTCGTTGACGGCCAGCGGCTCTGTGGTCCGAGTGAGCGCACCTAATGGTCACGACATCGAACTGGAGGTTGTCCTGGAGAGCGCGCGAATTGAAGATCTGCTCACGCTTGGCGTACGAACCGACCCGCCGATCATGACCGGTCCGGTGCAGATGAAGACGCGAATGAGCCTGGCTCCTGGCGATGAGAATGTAGCCGACAGGCTGAAGCTGGCGGGTGCGTTTCATGTGCTCGATGCACATTTCACCAACCAAAAGGTGCAAGGCAAGCTCGATGCTCTGAGCCTGCGCAGCAGGGGGAAGCCAAAGCAGGCTCGGGAGCACAGGGAGGAAGATGTGCCCGTTGATCTGCAGGGAGTGTTCGCCCTCAAGAACGGATTGCTGTCGTTTTCCTTTCTTCATTTTCTCGTTCCAGGAACACATGTCGACATGACCGGTGACTACGGTCTAGACGGACAAGAGTTCGACTTTCGCGGAAAGGCCCGCTTGGATGCGAAGGTCTCGCAAATGACTACGGGGTGGAAGTCGATCCTTCTGAAGCCGGTTGATCCATTTTTTCGCAAGAATGGAGCGGGTACGGAAGTCCCCATTCGAATCACAGGCACGGAATCGGAGCCGCACATCGGTCTGGACTTCGGCCACAAAGGCGAGCATGGAAACGTTGAGAAGGAGGCCGAGACAAGTTCGAACCGCTGATAGCGTTCGACAGGGATCCGGCGTGGATGCATTCCACGGTAATTTAGTTTGATGACTGAAACGAGGAACAGCCATGAGTGATAAACCCAGGACCAGTTTGCCCGCAACCGTCGAGAAGATCATCAAGCCTCCAGCTCCGAGCTTACCGGAGAAGGCTCAGATCGCAGTGGAAGGGGCCGATCACCTTTATCGAGAGATCCGGATCGAGAACACGCTCACCGACCAGAATGGCGATAAAGTGCGTCTCAAGCCGGGGGCGGAGGTGGAAGTTACTATCGAGGCGGAGCCGGAGGCGACCGTCCCCAGGAGTGGCGAAGGAGAGGAGGCTGGCGAAGCCCTGAGTCAATGAAGCACGGGTGCTGATTCCAGCCAGCCTTCGTGCTGCAGTGGGCCGAAATATTTGACTACAGAAACTGCTGTATGTGCTTCGGATCGTGAAACGGGCATTCTCGGATACGACGAAGCGCATCTGGCCCTCGCGGAGTCATAGTAACGGGGTGAGGAGAACATGCACGGCGAAGCGATTGACGGCTGCCCGCATACCCGGGTAGACAAAACTTCTTGGTCCCAACACGGCGCCCACCCGCACGGAGTTCAGTTTTATTCGCAGGACAGGTTTCTACTCGAGAGACTGAGCGAATACATCGGTGATGCGCTGAGGGCTGGGGACGCCGCCGTCGTGGTTGCCACCGAGCAACATCGCAGCGGTCTCTTGCGGTGGCTCACGGCACAAGGATTTGATATGGCCACGCTGCTCGAAAAGGGACGTTTTCTCTCGTTGGATGCAGAACAGGTCCTGGCGACGTTTATGTTGGAGGGATGGCCGAACGGAGATCGTTTTAACGACGTGGTCGGAGGGATGGTTACGAATGCTCTGGCCTGTGCGGTGGGTATGCCGCGTCGAGTCGCAATTTTCGGTGAAATGGTGGCCCTGCTGTGGGCAGATGGCAAAGCTGAGGCTGCGATCCATTTGGAGCAACTCTGGAACGACCTGGCTCGAACCAAGGCTTTCTCACTCTTCTGCGCATATCCGATCAGCAGCTTCAACCGGGAAGAAGATGCGGAGCTGCTCTTGAAAGTCTGCAATGAACACTCCACTGTAATTCCCACCGAAGGCTACATGGGTCTGGCCAGTGAAGGCGAGCGTCTTCGCAGCATCGCGCAGCTACAGCAGAAGGCGAAGGCCCTCGAAACTGAGGTGGTCGAGCATAAGCGGCTGCAGCAAGAGCTTGAACTGCACGTGCAAGCGCGCACGGCCGAATTGCAAAGTAAGAACGTTCAGCTTCTGGAGGAGGTCAAGAAGCGGGAGGACGCGGAAACCAGTCTGCGCACTCTCACCAGCCAGTTGATGCTCATCCGCGATGAAGAGCGCCGACGTGTGGCCCATGAACTGCATGAAAGCACGGCCCAAATTCTGGCAGCTTTGGCGATGAACCTGAGCGTCTTGGGAGAAGCGGAGCGGCCCGGCGACGCTCGCGAATCGAAGCTGATTACTGAGAGCGCCGGCCTGGTGGATAATCTGCTGGGTGAAGTTCGTCAACTCTCGCATCTGCTGCATCCCCCAACCTTGGACGAAATGGGACTGCCGTCGGCCATTCAGTGGTATGCCGAGCGATTCGCCAAGCGCACCAATATCAGTGTCACGCTTGAGATCCCGGATGATTTTGGGCGGCTTTCGCGAGAGAAGGAAATCGCGTTCTTCCGGGTGGTTCAGGAATCTCTGTCGAATGTGCAGCAGCACTCGGGTAGCACGACCGCAACCGTTCGCATCAGCAAGTCTTCGGATCACGCTTGTGTTCAAGTCAGTGATTTTGGAAAAGGAATGTCGATGGAATCTTCCATCGTCCGCTGGGGAGTTGGGATCAACGGAATGCGTGAAAGGTTACGGCAACTGGGCGGAGCGCTGAATATCCACTCGAATGGCCGCGGCACGCTGGTGACGGCAGATCTGCCTGTCGGATAGCAGGTGCTGCCCAGGCTTTGCGTTGGGCTTAGGTGGAGATCACTTCTTCTCGCCGCCAAGCAAAATCCTGCACAGCAGAAGCCAGCGCCGGAGATTGGTGGTCATCAGAAAATTTTCCTTCACATGCTCGTGGCCATTCTGGCCGAGTTGGCTGGCAAAATCCGGGTGGGTCAACAGATAGCGTATCTGATATGCGCAACCTTCTACAGAATGCACCAGAGCGCCCGTTAACTTGTGGATGATCTGATTGGGAATACCTCCGACCGCGCCGGCAATGGTCGGCTTCCCTTTCCAGAGAGCTTCCGTCACCGTCAGGCCAAAGCCTTCCCGGATCGATTTCTGCACGATGAGGGTCGAAGCCCGCTGCAGAGCATTGATCTCCAGGGCGCACCAGGGAGGCAGGTCGAGAATAATGATGTCTGGATCCTCGCCGGCAGCCTCCTGGACTTCCTTTAGAACTGCAGCCCCCTCGGGGTCGTCAGTGGCTCCTCCTCCGGCCATTACCAACTGGCCGTCCACGTATTTGCGGGCCTGCTTAAAGGCCTGGATAACGCCGACCGGGTCCTTGGCGCGGTCGAAACGCGAGACCTGGGTCACGATAGGGCGGGAGCGATCGATGCCGAACTCGTCGCATACCTGCTGCACAAAACTATCCTCGAGATCCTTATTTTTCTCGGAGAGCGGATCGATGCAGGGATAGAACAAATACTGGGGAATCTGCAATTGCCGGGTGAAGGACTGCGCAGAAAAAATCGCCGCATCGTATTGTTCGATGAATGGCCGCAGGAAACCCCATACCTCGGGGTTTGGATTGGACAAATCGATGTGACAGCGCCACACCCAGCGCCGAGGCGAATCCTGGCGCGCCCGAATGAGGGCGGCGGGCTGCGGGTCGTGAATGACGACAACATCTTCGGAAAACTGGATGCGCTGGCGGTTCTGTTCGTTGTGCATCAGGAAGATGTCGCGCGCATGCTGCGTGAGTTTGTAGTCGCTGCCCTGCAGCGCATTGTGGAACGCTTTGGTGACCTCGAAGAAGTCGTTCCCTCCCGTGATGACCTCCCAGTGGGTCTTCACCTCCACTTCATTAAGCAGGGGAACCAGTTGATTGAGCATCTCCGCGACCCCACCGCCGACCGCGGTGGAGTTCACCATTTTTACGGATTTGCCCTTCAGATCCTGGGCCAGAAATCTCAATTCGTCGATGCCCGCGGCGCCGACAATTTTTTGGTAGTCATCCAGACGAGGCGCAGGGACGGGCGCCGGCGGGGATTCCCAATTTCGAGGTCGCCGCCGCCGCTCGGAACGCGGGGGCGCGGCTGGAGCTGTCGTGGCCGACTGATCTTCTTGCGCAGCCAATTCGCTCGCGGTGTGCGGTTCCAGTGGTTCCATAAATGTATGCGCCTAGATCAGCGCTCGCTCGACGATTCGAATGATTTGATGGCGAACGTCTTCCAGGGTTCCGGTGTAAATGTCGATCCGATTCAACTGGCGGGCGGCTTCGGTCAATCCCAGATCTTCGTACAACCATTGCGAGAAATCATTGGACATCAGCTTCAGCCGGAGGCGGGCCTCAATGAAGTGGTGATGAATGCAGTGCACGCTTACGCCCCGCAGACCCTCGGCGAACTCGGGCAGGGTGCGCGCCACGAAACTTGTGGGAATCACGATGGTATCGGAGTCGCAGAAATAGAAGGTCTCCTTGGCAAGTCGCGTTCCCGCCGCCGGGTTGCGCTGCAGGAAGTTCTGCACAATCTCGACAAATCGTTCCCGCAACTCCGCCACCGAAGTGAACTCGCGCACGTCCACACTGGCCAGTCCTTCCGCCAGGCTGGGCTCATTGCAGGCGGACAGCGCCCAGTGCGCGAAATCGTTGGAGAAGCCTTCCCGGATGAAGTGATGTTCCTCCAGCGTCCGAAAGCTGTGCTGGAAGATGGATCCTTCCGGACATTCCCGCAGGGCGTCCAGGAGTTCGGCCAGTGTGCTTGCTTTCTCCCGGGTAATGCGCAGCAGATGCGCCGAGGTGTTGAAGTAAAACGGTTTCACCGCGGTTCGGGGCAGGCTGGGTGCCATTGCACTGGTCATGCGTTCACCGCCATGGTCGTGTCATTGCGACATGTATCTCGCTGCTGGCAAGCCTGGAGCCACCGCTGCAGCAGGCTGAGGACTTCGTCCGGCGGGGTGAGGCGCAACCGTGCGGCCGTCGATCGCCAGCGCGGACGCACCAATATGCTCAGGCCCCGGCCATTCATCGCCTGGAATGCGTGCTCGTCGGTGGCATCGTCTCCCAAATAAGCGGCGGGAGTATCTGGCTTCATCTCACTTAGGATGGTGCGGACTGCGTCGCCTTTGTCCGCTTCCCCCGCACTGATCTCGATGCCTCCATCGAACTCCAGCAGATTCAGGGCAGTGTTTTTCGCAATGGCGGCCCACCCCATTAGCACTCGCCCTCGCATCGATTCCGCTTCGCACTCGTCCATACCCCGCCAGTGAACTGCGATACTTCCCGCCTTGAACTCGGCCGTGTGTTGGAGATGCTGATATTGCAGCCAATCCGCCGCCGCCGTCAGTGCCGACACGGTGGCCTGGTCCAAGGGGGGAAGTTCGGCGCTCCCATCCGGTTTCAGACGCTGTCGGCCGTGAAGTCCCCAAACCTCGGGCCGGGGCGCGATCGCCAAAAGCGGGATGACCTCGTTCGCGTCCCTTCCCGAGATGATGACGACTCGCGTCTTGCCGGCACGAATGATCTGCTGCAGGACGCGCGCAATGCCAGGATAGGGGAAAGCCTGCCCGGGATCCTTGCGGAAAGGGGCGAGTGTGCCGTCGTAGTCGAGCATCAGGAGCGACTGCGGCTCGCGCGCGACCGCTCTTAGAAGCGCTTCAATGTCAGGTTTCGGGTCCGGCGTCAACCTTCCTCCTTAAGAGTCTGTGTCCGCGCGGTGGATCAGGCGGCGGTTGCACTGTTGCGAAATTTCTCTGGAGCGGAATCCATATCAAGCCTCAACTCACAGAGTTCAGTGATCAGACTTCCGGCCCAGTGATAAATGTTGCGTTGTCTTATGGATCGACGCATCTGGTGCATCCGCATTTGCTTCTCTTCCGGTTCCATCTCCAGCGCCGCCCGGATGGCTTCGGCAGTCTGATCGATGTCGTAAGGGTTCACCAGCAAAGCGTCGCGCAATTCGCGGGCGGCGCCGGTGAACTGGCTCAGGATGAGGACGCCACGTTCGTCGCGCCGCGCGGCGAGAAATTCCTTGGCCACCAGGTTCATACCATCGTGCAACGAGGTGACCAGGCAGAGATCGGCAGCGCGGTAGTACCTTTCGATCTCTTCGTGGTTATGCTGCCGCTTCAGAAAGACGATGGGCTTCCACTTTCCGGTCTGAAAACGCCAGTTGATTCGTTCCGCTTCGGCTTCCACCTCCGCCAGAAGGTCGTGATAGCGCTTAATGTGAGTCCGGCTGGGGGCCCCGATCTGCACGAACGTAAACCTGTTTTGATATTTGGGATACTTTTCCAGGAATCGCTCGATTGCCCGAAAACGCTCGAGAATTCCCTTGGTGTAATCGACGCGGTCGACACCAATGCCCATGATTGGCGCCTCCACTCCCAGGCTGTGCATCAACACCGAGCGCTCGAGATAATCAGCGCCATAGTTGGCGCTCTCGATCGATTCGTCGTCGGTAAGGTCCACGCTGATCGGAAACGGCCGGACGATGGTGCGGTGACCCTGGCGCAACACGGAGAAATGTTCCCAGTCCACGCGGGACTCCACCACCCGGTCCACCGTCTGGAGAAAGTTATTGCAGTGCGACTGGATGTGAAATCCGATGAGATCGGCCCCTAACAATCCGTCCACCAATTGGCGTTGCCATGGACAGATACCGAAGGCCTCAGTGTTAGGCCACGGAATGTGCCAGAAAATGGCCACGCGCGCGTCCGGCCGCTTTTCCTTAAGCATCTGGGGCAGGAGAGCAAAGTGGTAGTCCTGAACCAGCACCACAGGTTTAGGAGTGTCTTCGATCTCCTCAAGAACCGCAGCGGTGAATTTTCGGTTGACTTCCTGATAGTGCTCCCAATCTTGTGCGCGGAAGATAGGGCGGGTATGAGCAATGTGACAAAGCGGCCATAGACCTTCGTTGGCAAACCCGTAGTAATAGCCTTCTTCCTGCTCCTTGCTAAGCCACACGCGGCGGAGGGTGTAGCGGGGATCGTCGGGAGGAACGCGCATTCGATCGTGTGCGTCGACAACTTCGTTGTCGGCGTCACCGCTGCCGTGTGCGATCCAGGTTCCGTCGCATGCGTTGAGCACCGGCTCAAGGGCGGTTACGAGGCCGCTTGGGGGCACAACCACTTCGAGCGATTTTCCATTCCGCTGATGCAGGTAGGGCTCGCGATTCGACACCACGAAAAGGCGGCCGCCGCCGTCCAGACGAGTCTGGACCTGGACGGCGAGCCGGTCGGCCGTCCACATGGATTCTCCGGCCTCCCGCAAACGGGCTTCGTTTTCCGCGGCGTTGCGCGCCTGGCTGAGACTTTCAGCCAAAGTGACTACTTCCCACGCCAGCGGCCGGAACAAGTCCAGGTCAGGCATTTGCTGGCGTGAAGAAATTCTTCCCATGCGAAGTGCACGCATCCACTGCGCGGCGCGCGCGATCGGTCCAGCGATGCTCCAGCGCACGATCATCAGCGTGATCAGAGCGATGAGGAACACCTGGACCAGCACCCTCCAAAAGGTCTCACGCCAAGTGCGCAGACTTTGGGCGCGGATATAACGAACATCGTGGACCACGGCCAGCGCGCCGTCGGCCTGATCCTGACGGTGCAGAGGCAGGGCAAAAATGTGTACCGGATCATCGCCCAGGCGCGTGAATGAACTTTCTCCGTGGCCCTCTGCCATGGCTTTGCTCACCTCCGGCGGGGTCGCGGTAAGCGCTTCTCCCAAGTCGGAAGTGATCGCGATTACTTTGCCCTGGTGGTCGTAGACGGCGACCCCCAGCAGGTGTTCGCGGCCGCCAAAGCGCTGCACCAGCCGCTGCAGTCCGCGCTCCGATCCGGTCTCCCACGACTTTTCAACATTGCCTGCTACGCTTTCCCCGAGAACCTCCGCGCGCCGTTCAAGATCGCTGCGCAGAACGCGCTTCTCTCCCACGACCTGGTAATAGGAGAAACCCAGCGAAACCAGCGTGATGCCAACGATGAGAGAAACTATCAGCCGGACACTCAATAAGCGCATGACTGGCCCCCTCCCTGCGAATGTGAAGCAGATTGGCGCGGGAGGCGAAGAAAAACAAGTGCCGTAAGTGCCGTATGACGACTGAAGGAGCGATCCGCGGCAGCGGACTGGGCGATCGTCGCGCGAGTTCCGGGGATCCTCATCATCGTCGGCATCGATAGCGTTCCGATCCCCAAGCTTAGCGGCCCGGAGCGGGGTAGGAACATACGGGAATGACCCTAGTGCTCGGAGGAGAACCTGCGCGCGGGAGGCCTGCAAAATGAACAGAAACGAGTGGAAATTGATTCGTATTCGATCCAAGTTTCGGCGATTAAAAGGCGGGAAAAGCTTCAGGCGGCCCCTATTTCTCCTCCTTCGGCTGGCGTCAGGCCCTGGAGGGGCAGGGTCGCGATCACTGCTGTGCCTGTACTCCCGGATCGAATTTCCAGAGTTCCGCCCAACTGCCGGAGACGCTCACGCATACCGCGAAACCCTACTCCGGTCCGGCCAGATGAACTGAGCTCCGATTGTTTTTCCAGAGGGATGCCCTTACCCTGATCTTCAACTTCAATGAGAACGTGGTGATCTTCCTCGCGCATACAGATGGCAGCGGCCGCCCCTCCAGAGTGACGATGAATATTGGTGAGGCATTCCTGGACCATGCGAAATATCGCAATTTCCATTTCGTCCGACAGGCGGCCAAACGCCTCCGGGATATCCAGATCAACCTTGATCTTGCTGCGTTCCGAGAATCCGTCTACGTACCAGCGAATGGCCGAGGCAAGCCCGGTAGCATCGAGCAGCGGGGGATGCAGCAGATGCGAGATGGTGCGAATTTCCCGGCTGATTTGCTCCACCATCACCAAATTCTCGGAAACGGCCCGGGCTCCCGCCGCATCGAGCCGGTCAGACTGGCGCTGCACGACGGCGATGTTCATGCTGAGCGCGGCCAGCAACTGCCCCACGCTATCGTGCAACTCCCGCGAAATGTGCCGCCGCTCTTCGTCCCGCATCTGTTGCAGCCGGCTGGACAGCTCGCGCAAGCTTTCGTTTGCCTTATTCAAGTCGGAGGTGCGCTCCTGGACCTTACGCTCCAGCTCATCATGGGCTTTTCGGAGTTGCTCGTCCGCCCATTGCCGGCTGGCGAGAGAACGGCGATTGGCTTCGCCAAGAACAATAATCAGCCCGGCGAAGACCAGGAAGCCGATCATCCCGGAGATCGCAGTCCTGGGGTCTTGGAGAGCAAAGAAGTGAGCCGGCGGCAGGAACCAGTACCAGATGCCGATGACGGAAACCAGCGCGGTGACGATCGAGGGTCCGAGTCCGCAATACCAGGCGGAGAAGACCACCGCGGCCCATGCCGTGTGATAAGGGTTGCTCTCCCCCAGGAAAGGAGAAAGCAGCTGGCGAAGCAGGAGCGCGACGATCGCCGCAAGTATCGCGAGACCGTAGCGGCGCGCCTTGTCATAGCCAGCGGTTCTCGAAATCGGATCAGTCGGCATCCCGGGCCCTACCTTACAGAGTCCTCTTGATGCAAATGGCTTGGCAACAATACGAGGCGCTCAACCGTCGCCCCTCGCATTGGATGTGCATGGGGCTGCGCTAGGTTCTTGCTTTGGGCTGCGCAACTTTGGCGTTCAAGCTCGCCAACTTGTTTGGATCAGTCACGATTCTCGCGTGACGAAGTAACTCCGTCATGGCTAACTGCCGTCTGCGCCACATCGACGTCTCTAGCTTTCGGCACATGGATTTCTGCACCACGGTTAGAGCTTACCCGGGCCACTAAAAATAGGTGAACTATTTGCTTTCGTGTGCTCTGGCTATGGCAAACGTCTAGCGCGGCACGGTCTAAGCTGCCGTCGCCACAATCGCATCGTAGTAATATAATAGACATACAATTATCGTATCAATTAAGAAAAACATACTTGACGTAGATCTTCGGTTTTGTTATTTTCTCGGCATTCGAGGCCGACCATGAGGAGCGAACAGAAGAAACCGACGTCCAAATATCGGAAGGTCGAAATTGCCAGCCTGAAAAGCGGCAGACACGGGAAGCACCACGACCTGGTGGAGGGAATTGTGCAGGAACTGGTGACTCTTCAGGCGGGTTCGGCCCTGGAGATTCCACTGGCCAATGTAGGGGGTGTGGGTCTGGCGAACCTCCGTTCTGCGGTCCACCGCGCGGCAGCTTCCAATAATCTGAACATCGAGACGCTTGCCGATGCCGGGAACTTCTACGTTTGGAAGGCAAACTCGAAGTAGGTAGGCTGGAGCCGTGGTTTCGTGCTGCAGTTCACCGGTTTGACGCTCCCACTGTCTTCTCCCGCAAGCAAAATCCTCGCGCAAGACACGTGCGTGTGCAGCCTCGGAAGCGCTCATTGGGAAAATGTCCTTTCTAATCGGCTGATACAGGAAACACCCTAGAGTCAGGCTGCGATTTTTCGTGTTTCAATCCATAGTTGGTCGGTGAATTCCTGTAGTCTTCAGCTTCAAAAGAGATGAGTCGGGCTATTCCTGATTTCGTTGGTTCGTCCTTCCCCACGGCCCCGGGCACGTCTTGTTCAGTTCTGGAATCGTCTGCAGTGGGGCGTGTAAATCTGAGGGACGGACGTCAAGCGACGTCGCAGCGCCAGACACCTCGCCAGTCTTGGAGAAGCCATGAAAAGAAATAGTCAAGAACCAGCAGTTGCCGTGGTGAACGGTGCATCCGAGCTAGGGCAGAAGAGCAAGGGTAACGGAAATTCCTCCCATCTGGTTGAGGTGGCTTCGGGCGATCTGAGCGCGATTCTGGCCAGCTTGCAGACCATGCGGGATGGAGATTTTTCCGTGCGCCTTCCCGGCTTCTGGACTGGACTGGCGGGGAAAGTGGCTGACACCTTTAATTCCATCGTTGCCGCCAATCAACAGATGGCGCAGGAACTGAAGCGGGTCGGGCAGGTCGTCGGCAAAGAGGGAAGAACGCGCGAGCGCACCCGCTTTCACGAATCCCGAGGGGCGTGGGGCGAGATGGAAGTCTCGATCAATACGCTGGTGGAGGATTTGCTCCGTCCAACAGAAGGTGTAACTCACGCCATCGCAGCCGTAGCCCAGGGGAACCTGACACAGACCGTGCGCCTGGACGTGGACGGGCGGCCGCTGGAGGGCGAGTTCCTGCGCTCCGCCAACATCGTCAACACCATGATTCAGCAGCTCAGCGTTTTCACCGCCGAAGTAACGCGTGTGGCGCGCGAGGTCGGCACGGATGGCAAGCTGGGCGGACAGGCGCAGGTGCCGGGCGTGGCGGGCACGTGGAAGGACCTTACGGACTCCGTGAACTCGATGGCCAGCAACCTTACCGGCCAGGTGCGCAACATCGCGGAAGTCGCAACTGCTGTGGCCAGCGGCGACCTCTCCCGCAAAATCACAGTCGATGTGCGCGGGGAAATTCTCCAGCTCAAAGAAGCTATCAACACGATGGTCGATCAGCTGCGCTCGTTTGCATCCGAAGTAACGCGCGTTGCTCGCGAAGTAGGTACGGACGGCAAGCTGGGCGGCCAGGCCGTTGTGGTGGGAGTGGCGGGTACGTGGAAAGATCTTACGGACTCGGTCAACGCCATGGCCGGAAACCTGACGGCCCAGGTGCGAAATATCGCCGAAGTGACCACGGCGGTGGCCCGCGGCGATTTGTCACGCAAGATCACGGTCGACGTGAAGGGCGAAATTCTGGAACTCAAAGACACCATCAACACGATGGTGGACCAGCTTAACGCGTTCGCCGGCGAAGTTACTCGCGTGGCGCGTGAAGTCGGTACTGAAGGCAAGCTGGGTGGACAAGCGCAGGTTCCCGGCGTCGGCGGTACGTGGAAGGATCTGACCGACAACGTGAATTTCATGGCCAGCAACCTCACGGGACAGGTGCGGAACATCGCCGAGGTCGCGACGGCCATCGCCACCGGCGATCTTTCACGCAAGATTACGGTCGATGTCCGCGGCGAAATTTTGCAGCTCAAAGAAACGCTCAACACCATGGTGGATCAGCTCAACCGCTTCGCCGGTGAAGTGACGCGTGTGGCGCGCGAAGTTGGTACCGAAGGGCGTCTCGGAGGCCAGGCCAACGTGCCGGGCGTCGCCGGTACATGGAAGGATCTCACAGACTCCGTGAACTCGATGGCCGGAAACCTTACGGGACAGGTGCGGAACATTGCCGAAGTTACAACCGCTGTGGCCCGCGGCGATTTGTCGCGCAAGATCACGGTCGATGTGAAGGGCGAAATTCTCGAACTCAAGAACACCATCAACACGATGGTCGATCAGCTCAACGCATTTGCCGGTGAAGTGACGCGCGTGGCCCGCGAAGTAGGTACCGAAGGCAAACTGGGCGGGCAGGCGCAGGTACCCGGTGTGGCCGGCACGTGGAAGGACCTCACGGACAACGTGAACTTCATGGCCAGCAACCTGACCGGCCAGGTACGGAACATCGCTGAAGTCGCAACGGCCGTGGCTCGCGGCGACTTGTCCCGCAAAATCACGGTGGACGTAAGAGGCGAAATCCTCGAACTCAAGGACACCATCAACACGATGGTCGATCAGTTGCGTTCTTTCGCGTCGGAAGTGACCCGTGTTGCCCGTGAAGTGGGTACGGACGGCAAACTCGGCGGGCAGGCGCAGGTGCCAGGCGTGGGCGGCACGTGGAAGGACCTTACCGACTCCGTCAACTCGATGGCCAGCAACTTAACGGGACAGGTGCGCAACATTGCTGAGGTTTCGACGGCGATCGCCAGCGGTGACCTCTCCAAGAAAATCACGGTCAACGTAAGCGGCGAGATCCTGCTGCTCAAAGAAACCATCAACACCACGGTGGACCAACTCAACGCGTTCGCCGGCGAAGTAACGCGCGTGGCCCGCGAAGTCGGTACCGAAGGGCGTCTGGGAGGGCAGGCCAACGTGCCGGGCGTTGCGGGCACATGGAAGGACTTGACGGACTCGGTCAACTCGATGGCCGGAAACCTCACTGGTCAGGTGCGTAACATTGCAGAGGTTACTACCGCTGTGGCGCGCGGCGATTTGTCGCGCAAGATCACGGTCGACGTGAAGGGCGAAATTCTCGAACTCAAGAACACCATCAACACCATGGTGGACCAACTCAACGCATTCGCCGGCGAAGTGACGCGCGTGGCGCGTGAAGTCGGTACGGACGGAAAGCTGGGCGGACAGGCGCAGGTGCCGGGCGTGGCTGGCACGTGGAAAGACCTCACGGACAACGTCAACTTCATGGCCAGCAACCTGACCGGCCAGGTGCGTAACATCGCCGAAGTTGCTACGGCCATTGCGAACGGCGATCTCTCGAAGAAAATCACGGTGGACGTGCGCGGCGAAATCTTGCAGCTGAAAGAAACGCTGAACACGATGGTCGAGCAATTACGCTCGTTCGCCGCCGAAGTAACGCGCGTCGCCCGCGAGGTGGGCAGCGAAGGCCGACTCGGCGGACAGGCCAATGTGTCCGGCGTGGCCGGCACCTGGAAGGATCTTACGGACTCTGTGAACGCGATGGCCGGAAACCTCACTGGTCAGGTGCGCAATATTGCTGAAGTCACAACTGCTGTGGCGCGCGGTGATTTGTCGCGCAAGATCACCGTCGACGTGAAGGGAGAAATTCTCGAACTCAAGAACACCATCAACACGATGGTGGATCAGCTCAACGCATTTGCGGCCGAAGTGACGCGCGTGGCCCGCGAAGTGGGTACGGAAGGCAAGCTGGGCGGCCAGGCGCAAGTGCCGGGCGTGGCTGGAACCTGGAAGGACCTTACGGACAACGTGAACGTGATGGCCGCCAATCTGACCGAACAAGTGCGCGGCATCGTCAAAGTGGTGACTGCCGTCGCCAACGGTGAACTGACTCAAAAGCTGACCGTCAACGCGAAGGGCGAAGTCGCGGCGCTGGCCGAAACGATTAACAACATGACCGACACGCTGGCTACGTTCGCCGACCAGGTTACGACGGTGGCGCGCGAAGTCGGCGTGGAAGGGCGTCTGGGCGGCCAGGCCAACGTGCCCGGCGCCGCAGGTACGTGGAAGGACCTCACCGGAAACGTCAACTTGCTGGCCGACAATTTGACCAACCAGGTACGCGCCATCGCTGAGGTGGCGACGGCCGTCACCAAGGGCGACCTCACGCGTTCCATTCAAGTGGAAGCCAGCGGTGAAGTGGCGGAGTTGAAAGACAACATCAACACCATGATCGACAACCTCCGGCTCACCACCGACCGCAATACGGAGCAGGACTGGCTGAAGACGAACTTGGCGCGCTTTACCGGAATGTTGCAGGGGCAACGCGATCTGACGACGGTGGGACGCATGCTGTTGTCGGAACTGACTCCTCTGGTCAACGCCCAACAAGGCGTGATCTATCAGATGGGAACCGAGGAATCGGCGGAGATGGTGCTGCTCTCGGCCTTTGCCGGCGACGGCGAAGACGGACATTTGCGGCGATTGAAACTTGGGGAGGGACTGGTGGGGCAATGCGCTGCGGAGAAACGGCGGATGCTCATCTCCGAATTGCCGCCCAACACGATCTCGATTCGCTCGGGCTTATTCGAAGCGGTCCCGCGCAACGTGATCGTTCTCCCCGTGTTGTTCGAGGATCGGGTCAAGGCGGTTATTGAACTGGCTTCGCTGAGTAACTTCACAACCTCCCATCTGGCATTTCTTGAGCAACTGACGGCCAGCATCGGCATCGTGCTCAACAGCATTGAGGCCACCATGCAGACGGAAGGACTGTTGAAACAGTCGCAGCAGCTGGCCACAGAACTTCAGATGCAGCAGAAAGAGTTGCAACAGACCAACGAGCAGCTGGCGCAGAAAGCGCAACAGCTTGCCGAACAGAACGTTGAAGTCGAACGCAAGAACCAGGAAATCGAGCAAGCCCGTCGCGCCCTGGAAGAGAAAGCCAAAGAACTGGCGCTCACGTCGAAATACAAATCCGAATTCCTGGCCAACATGTCGCACGAGTTGAGGACCCCGCTGAACAGCATTCTGGTACTGGGCCAGCAACTGAGCGACAATCCGGACGGCAACCTGACTCCAAAACAGGTTGAGTTCTCGCGCACGATTCATGGCGCCGGGACGGATTTGCTGAACCTGATCACCGATATTCTTGATCTGTCGAAGATCGAATCCGGCACCGTGTCGGTGGAGGCGGAGGAAGTCTTCTTCGCCAGCCTGCTCGATGCGGTGGAACGTCCATTCCGGCACGAGGCAGAAAACCGGCACCTCAGTTTCGAAGTGCAGACCGATCCGCACCTTGCCCGAAGTGTGGTTACTGACACGAAACGGCTGCAGCAGGTGTTGAAGAACCTGTTGTCCAATGCCTTCAAGTTCACCGAAGTCGGAGGAGTCCGGCTGTCCGTGTCACAGGCCAGGACCGGTTGGACCGAGGGACACCCGATCCTGAGCAAGGCCGCGTCCGTGGTGGCCTTTGAAGTTGCCGACACGGGCATTGGCATTCCATTCGAAAAGCAGCGGATCATCTTTGAGGCGTTCCAACAGGCCGATGCCGGCACCAGCCGCAAGTACGGCGGCACCGGCCTTGGGCTGGCGATCAGCCGCGAGTTGGCCAGCCTGCTCGGCGGAGAAATCCAGTTGCGTAGCGCTCCGGGGCGCGGCAGCACGTTCACTTTCTACTTGCCGCAAACTTATGTGGGGCCATCCACTGTGATTGCTGCCCCGGCCGAAGGGAGATTCCGTTCGGCCTCGCCGGTGCAGTTGTCCGTCGCGGGTGTCGCGGAGCATCCCGTCGAGAAGATTGCAGATGATCGAGACAATCTGCAGCCCGATGACGCCGTCCTGTTGATCGTTGAGGACGATGCGCACTATGCGCGCGTCTTGTGCGATCTCTCGCGCGACAAAGGCTTCAAGGTTCTTGTTGCTACGCGCGGCGCGGAAGCCCTCGTGCTGGCGCAGCAGTACCATCCGACCGCAGTCTCTCTGGACGTTTTCCTGCCCGACATGCTGGGCTGGACGATCCTGAACCATTTGAAGCAGGATCCGGCCACTCGGCACATTCCGGTTCAGATGCTCACGCTGGACGAAGACCGGCATCACGGCCTCGCCCGGGGTGCATTTGCTTTTGTCACGAAACCCACCACGCCAGAAGGACTGGAAACAGCGTTGGCTCGCATCAAGGAGTATTCTGCTCCCCGGCGGAAGCGGCTGCTGGTGGTGGAAGATAATCCGGCCGAGCAGCTCAGCATCAAGGAGCTGCTGGGTTATGACGATATCGACGTGACGGTTGTAGCTACGGGAGCGGAGGCAATCGAAACCGTGAGCGAACAAGCTTTCGACTGCGTGGTCCTTGACTTGCGTCTGCCGGACATCTCGGGCTTCGAGGTGTTGGAGCGCTTCCGTGATACTCCGTCACTGAGTGACTTGCCGGTCGTGGTCTTCACCGGCAAGGAACTTTCCCCAGAGGAAGATGCGCGGCTGCACTCCCTGGCGCGCAGCGTGGTGGTAAAGGGAGTGGAGTCGCCGGAACGCCTGCTGGATGAGACGGCATTGTTCCTGCATCGTGTGGTTGCCGATCTTCCAATGGAAAAACAGCGGCTGCTTGACCGCCTGCACCACTCGGACGATGCTCTGGTGGGAAAGAAAGTGCTGGTCGTCGACGACGACGTGCGCAACATTTTTGCCCTGAGCAGTGTTATTGAGCGAAGGGGCATGACCGTCATCACGGCGGGAACGGGCCGGGAGGCGATCGCCAAGCTCGAATCCACGCCGGATATTGCGATCGTATTGATGGACATTATGATGCCCGAAATGGACGGATACGAGACCATGCAAGTGATCCGGCAGAACCCGTCGTTCCGGCGTTTACCCATCATCGCCCTGACCGCAAAGGCGATGAAGGGAGACCGGGAGAAATGTCTGGAGGCCGGAGCGTCGGAGTATCTGGCCAAACCCGTGAATACAGAGCAACTGCTCTCATCGCTGCGCATGTGGCTTCACAGGTAACAATAGGCCGCGGCGGGACTTGGGCGGCCGAGAACGTAAGTGAGAGGTAGAACGAGTCATGGGGAAAAACGAGAAGGTCAAAATCCTGATGGTGGATGACCAGCCGGCCAAGCTGCTCAGCTATGAGGTCATGCTGGGTGGGCTGGGTGAGACCCTGATCAAAGCTGCCTCTGCGAAGGAGGCCCTCGAAGTTCTTCTGAAGAATGACGTTGCTGTCGTGCTGATGGACGTAAGCATGCCGGAGCTCGACGGCTTTCAGCTGGCGGCCATGATTCGTCAGCACCCTCGTTTTCAGAGGACCGCGATTATTTTTGTTTCGGCGGTGCATCTGACCGATTTGGATCAGCTCAAAGGCTATGAGCACGGAGCCGTCGACTATATTTCTGTTCCCGTCGTGCCCGAGCTTCTGCGCGCGAAAGTCAGGGTGTTCGCCGAGCTACATCGCAAGACGCAGCAGCTCGAAACGCTGAATCGCGAACTGGAGCAGCGTGTGCTCGAGCGCACGGAAGAATTGGCCCGCAAAGCCGAGTTGCTGCTGCAGCTCAACATGGAACTGGTGGGCAAGAATCAGGAACTCGACGCTATTATCCACACCGCGCCCGACATTATCTTCAGTCGCAGGGCGGATGGCTCCAGGGATTACATGAGCGACCGATTTTATGATTTCACCGGCGCTTCCCCCGGTTCAGCGGACGGTTTTGGGTGGCTCGGCCATGTGCACCCCGAGGACAAGGAAAAGGCAATGGCGGACTGGATGGGCTGCGTTGAATCGGGAGAGAACTACGAAGCGGAGTATCGCCTCCGGTCGAGAGACGGCGCTTATCGCTGGTTCCGGTCTCGCGCGGTTCCGATTCGAGATCCGGAAGGGAAGATCGTCAAATGGTACGGAACCTGTTCTGACATTCACGACAGCAAACAGTTGGAACAATCGATTCGCGACAACGCCGCCGAACTGGAGAAAATGGTTGACCGGAGGACGGATGAATTGCGGCGCCTCTCCATCCGCCTGATGACGATGCAGGATCAAGAGCGCCGGCGTCTGGCGCGCGATCTGCACGACGGGTTAGGGCAGGAGCTTGCCGTCGCCAAGATGGTACTGGACAAGATGATCCTGCAAAAATCCGCTCAACCCCCGCTGGAAGCGTGGACTCAGGCCAGCAGCATTGTGGACCGCGCCATCCAGCAAGTCCGCACCATGTCTCACCTTTTACATCCTCCCTTGCTCGATGAAGTCGGATTGCTCTCGGCGCTGTCCTGGTACGTAGAGGGGCTCACCAAGCGCAGCGGCATTGAAACCTCGCTGGACGTCCAGCCCGCCGAATTCCCCAGGCTCGCGCCGGACGTGGAGACCGCTGTGTTTCGAATCGTGCAGGAGGCGCTCACCAATGTTTTCCGACATTCCGAAGCCAGCAAGGTGTGGATTACTTTGACTCAAAAAGATGGGACGATCATGGTTGCGGTGAGGGACGATGGCAAGGGCATCGGCAAGAGAATCGCCGAACAGCAGCCGGATAGCGTTGGCGTTGGCATCGGAGGCATGAAACAACGCGCCAAAGAATTTGGGGGAGAACTGCGGCTGACGAATGCCCATCCTGGAACCCTGGTCGAACTCATGATTCCGTACAGTTCGGTATTGCGGGAGCCCAGTGTTGTCCTGGATGGGGGTGTGCCTGAAGCAGCACTGGTGAGACCCCGAACCTAATGGAGAATTTCCGAGTGCCACACGATGGAATGATCATGGCCGACACAGTTCCGGCCATGATCTGGACTGCCGATGCCAACGGTCTGCGGACTTACTTCAACCGGTCATGGCTTGAATTCACTGGAAGAACCTTGGCCCAGGAACTGGGGAATGGCTGGAGTGAAGGCATCCATCTCGACGACCGGCAGCGGTGCCTGAATGTTTACCAATCTGCGGTTCGCGACCACCTGCCTTTCAAAATGGAATATCGCCTACGCCGCGCAGACGGGCAATTTCGTTGGGTCCTGAGCCACGGAGAGCCTCGCTTCAACCATGAAAAAGTCTTCAACGGCTACATTGGATCGTGCCTGGACATCACCGAGCAGAAGACTGCAGAGGAGACGCGTTCGAGGCTGGCAGCGATCGTGCAATGTTCGGATGACGCGATTGTCGCGAAAGACCTGAATGGGATCATCACCCATTGGAATGGGAGCGCCGAGCGGATCTTCGGCTACAGCGAAAGTGAGGTTCTCGGAAAATCGATTACGATCATTATTCCGGCCGAGCTGCAGACGGAGGAAGCCGACATCCTGTGCCGGCTGAGATCGGGCGAGCGCGTCGATCACTTCGAAACGGTGCGGGTCGCAAAGGGCGGCAGGAGGGTTCTGGTGTCGCTGAGCATTTCGCCGGTGAGAGATTCATGCGGCCGGATTGTGGGCGCGTCCAAGATAGCCCGCGACGTGACCCGGATCAGGCAGGTCGAACAGGCATTGCGAGAAAGCGAACAGCGAATGCGGTTCTGCCTGGAGGCCGCGAATGTCGGCACTTGGGACTGGGACATCGAAAGTGGAGACGTTCGCTGGTCGGAGAACATGGAAAGAATCCATGGACAGCGGCCGGGATCGTTCAGGGGGAACCTCGAGTCGGCCGTGGAAGCGGTTTGCCAGGAAGACCGCAAGCGGGTGCAGGAGGCAGTCGAGCAGGCGCTTGCGGGCGATGGCCAATATCATGCTGAATACCGCCATGTAAGAGCCGACGGAAGTCTGGGATGGATGGAGGCGCATGGGCAGGCCATCTACGATTCGTCAAAACGTCCCACGAGAATGATGGGAGTGTGCTGGGACATCAGCGTACGCAAGGCTTCCGAACAGGCGCTGAAGGAAGCGCATGAGCAATTGGACGCGAGAGTGAAAGATCGCACCTCCGAGCTCAACGAGGCGCAGGAGAGATTGCGCATGCTCTCGGGACGGCTGCTGCAGATGCAGGATGAGGAACGGCGCCGGATCGCCCGCGAATTGCATGACACCGCCGGTCAAATCTTGGTGGCCTTGAACTTGAACCTGGTTCCGGTGGAACTGGAACTTCAGAAAGCCAACTCCGGACTCGTTGGCCAAATTACGGAGAGCCTGCGTCTGGTGGAGGAGTTGTCAAGAGACCTGCGCACGATGTCGCATTTGCTGCATCCGCCGCTGCTCGATGAGGCCGGGCTGAAGTCGGCGGTGCGCTGGTATGTCGAAGGGTTTGCCGCACGCAGCAAGATCGAGGTCGATCTCCATCTGGATTCCAGATTGGGGCGGCTGCCCGCGGAACTCGAGACCGCGATTTTCCGGATCGTGCAGGAGTGCCTCACTAATATCCACCGTCACTCCGGCAGCCGTTCCGCGGGCATTGTCATCACCTCCGATGCGCACAATGTGAAGATCGAGATTCGTGACCGGGGCAAGGGCATGCCCATGCCAATTCGTCCAGGGGTCGGCATTCAGGGCATGGGCGAACGAGTGCGGCAGTTGGGAGGACAGCTGGACATTGAATCTAGAAGTGACGGCACGCGAGTCACGGCAAGCTTCCCTATCAGCACCCCCTCTTCCGAGGTTTCCGTCGAAATTGCCGACATCGCTTCTTAACCTACCCGGCAGTTTGCTTCGATCTAAGGACTACCCCCGATTGGCTTGAGCGCTTATATAGCCGAGTCTGTAGTCCGGTGGACAGCCTGCGTGATTCCGCTCGGGATCGACTCTCGCGGCTGTAATCCCATAAAAATCTCGTATTCATAGGAGGTGTATCGATGGCGAAAAACAAATCAGTGTTTGGAATCTACCTGACCCGAAGCGAAGTGGAATCCGCGGTCGCGTCTTTCAGAGATGCCGGATTTTCAAGTTCGGATGTTTCGGTTCTGTTGCCTGAGAACCTCGGTTCCAAGGAACTGGCGACCGAAAAGAGCACGAAGGCACCGGAAGGCGCAGCCGTGGGCGCCGGGTCGGGAGCGGCCATTGGAGGTGCACTGGGCTGGCTTGCCGGAGTGGGCGCTTTGGCAATTCCCGGCATCGGCCCGGTCATCGCCGCGGGACCGATCGTGGCTACTCTCGCGGGCATTGGCGTGGGCGGGGCTCTGGGCGGGTTCACCGGGGTTCTAGTCGGCGTCGGAATTCCCGAATATGAAGCCAAAAGATACGAGGGAAGAGTGTTGAAAGGCAGCATCCTGGTCGCGGTTCATTGCGAAACGTCTGAGGAGATCAAACGCGCCAAGGGAATCATGGAAGTCACCGGCGCGGAAGACATTGCATCCTCCGGTGAAGCTTCCGCTGGCAGGAAAAGCGCGGCCTGAGCGGAGGGTGGTGCTCACTCACGCAGAAACTCCAGGGCCTTCCCATCGGGAGGCCCTGATTCATTGCTGCCACGGTTCGATCGGCAGAACGCAATACTGGCAAAGCTGTACCCGACGAAAATATCGACGCTAGGGGGCGGTAGACTGCAGGAAATTATCTCCTACCTCTCGGGCATGTACTCGATCTTCTTTACAGCTTGAACCGGATGGAACCGGACGGCCGGGAAAGTTAGGGTTGAGGTCGCAGGGAAATTCTAAACAGCTGCTCGCTTCGAGCACGGAAGAGGTCTGATCATGACAAGAATTGGCTCTACATTGCCGAGAGGTCTCGCGGTGCTCGGTGCTGGTCTTCTGCTTCTCGCCAGCATGGCATGGTGTGCGGACGATAAGGACCAGTCGGACATCGAGAAGCGGCTCGATGCGTCCACCAAAGTTCTGACCGAAATTATGGCCACTCCCGACAAGGCCATCCCTGACAAGGTGATGAGCGATGCGAAGTGCGTTGCAGTGATTCCCTCCATGGTGAAGGTAGCTGTAGTTTTCGGAGGCAATCACGGCAAGGGTGTGGCTACATGCCGGACGGAGAGTGGCAACTGGAGCGCTCCCGCGCCGATCACTATCACCGGTGGAAGCTGGGGGTTGCAGCTCGGCGGCCAGGCTGTCGACCTGGTGATGATCGTGACCAATGATCAGGGCATGCAACATCTCTTGTCGAGCAAATTCAAACTGGGGGCCGATGCCTCCGCAGCCGCAGGGCCGGTCGGACGCGACGCCGCCGCCGACACAGATTGGAAGATGAGGGCGGAGGTGCTGACCTACTCTCGCGCCCGCGGCATTTTTGCGGGAATTGACTTGAACGGCTCAGCCGTTACGCAGGACAAAGATGAGACGCGTCTTCTTTACGGGAGCCTCGTGCCCTTTGCCGATATTCTCAACGGGAAAGTGCGCCCAGGACAGGCGAGTGAACCGTTCCTGGCTGCGGTAAGACGATATTCCGGGCAATCCAAGGAGCACGGCGAAGTAAAGACGACGCCGGGGAGTGCCGACACTGCCAACCGGTGAGGTGACAACGGATGGCGCCTTTGGCGATGAGGTCCCGGCTGGTCCCGCAAGCCGGGCCTGCGTCCTAACTAAAAAACAAGCGTGATCGGAGGTTTTGATGTCGACGGTTCTACTGATTGTTCTTGTGCTGCTACTGCTGGGAGCTCTGCCGACCTGGCCGTACAGCAGATCGTGGGGGTATTACCCCAGCGGCGGCCTGGGCCTGGTGGTCGTGGTCTTGCTTGTGTTGCTGCTGGCCGGGCGGCTATGAAGTCTGGCCCGTCAGTCTTCGCGAGTCCGAGACTTCCGCGAGTTGGAGTGGAAGGCTCGGCCATTCTTTAACCTTGCTGATTGATTGACAGTCGCTCATGGCGATGTTTCGGGAAGCTCGTTTACCGGCTTCCATTTTGCATGCTGTGGTTTCACGAGGAGCGTCCATGCCGAATCGTCAAAGTCCCCGTCCCGCCGCTTATTCGTGGTCAACGGTTCCTTCATCGGGAGTGCTCGGCACCCTTTACACGGAGCGTCTGGTGCAGCCGGCGAGAGTGAGTTCTCAACCGCGACAAAAGAGAACGCTTGCTCCGGAGGCCATTTGGGGGCAGTTCAACAACTATCGATCAAACGGCCTTGTCGGCTCTGCGGTGGTACACATCGCCGTGCTGGGATTAATCTTGAGTGGCGCGACATTCGGTCATCAAGTTGTGGAGAAAAGCCAGCCCCACGAAACTGTGACGCTGATCGCACCTTCGCCGGACTCCTATGCATTACCGGTTGCAAAACAAGTTGTGAGCGGCGGCGGTGGCGGTGGTGATCACGATCGGTTGGCTGCACCGAAAGGAAGGCTGCCAAAACTCGCGAAGGAACAGATCACTCCGCCACAGATTGTTCTTCGCAACGAACATCCCAAACTGGCTGCTGCACCGGCGGTGGTGGTCCCTCCACAAGTGCGCCTGGCCGAGAATCACATGCCGAACCTGGGCAATCCGTCCGCCGCGCCGCTGCCTTCCGCTCCTCCTTCAAATGGAATTGGATCGGGTGGCGGAATCGGTTCGGGATCAGCGGGCGGCGTGGGAGTCGGCCATGGACCGGGGGTCGGAGTGGGTAGCGGCGGTGGCATCGGAGGAGGCGTTTACAAAGTGGGTGGAGGAATATCAGCTCCGCAAGCGATTTCCACCCCCGATCCGGAGTATACCGAGGCTGCCCGCAACGCCAAGACGCAGGGAACGTGTGTGCTTTGGTTGATCGTCGATGAGCATGGAAATCCCCGGGACATTCGAGTGGTCCGCGGCTTGGGGTTTGGGTTGGATGCCAGAGCGATTGAAGCTGTAAAGCAATGGCGCTTTCGGCCCGCCATGAAGGACGGTCGACCGGTGAATGTGCAGATCAGCGTGGAGGTTGGATTCAAGCTTTACTGACCTTCCAGCAACACTGCTCCGGCCAGTCCGAGTTTCTCCACACACCATGGTCGATTTGTCCGGTCGTGTGCGTCATCGCCGCGCAACGATTTCGTCCCTTCGCGCGCAACACTCCTTGCCAGCAAAAGTTCCGCTTCCGAGCAAAATAAATTGAAAGCTCACCTTTAACTCCGGGGAGTTGTACAGCAAGTCTGCCAAGCAATTACAGGAGCCTCCTGATGGGATGCGCGCAGCATTGCCGCTAGTCTTTTTTTCGGAAGTGAATGCTCCGGATTCATCGAGAGCAATAGAAGCCCCTAGTTGGAACGAAGGAGACTACCGTGGCGACTTGCGTGATTTCCGCGACATCAACCAATGTGATTCCAGCCAGTGACGAAACCAATCGAGTCGAATCCGAACGCAGCCTGGTTCAACGCGCACAGCGTGGCGACGAACAGGCTTTTGCCTCGCTCTTCCAGGGTCACAAGAAGCGGGTGTATTCGGTGTGCTTGCTGATGACCAAGGACATAGCGGAGGCCGAGGACCTGACGCAAGAAGCATTCTTGCAGGTGTTTCGCAGCGTCGGTTCGTTCCGCGGTGACTCCGCCTTTTCGACCTGGTTATACCGCGTTGCGGTCAACACCGTGCTTATGAAATTGCGCCGCCGCAAATCTCCGCCGATCGTGTCACTCGATGAGCCGGTCTCGTCAGAGTCGCCGTCTCTACGCCGCGACGTGGGGAAAGCCGATCCGCGCCTCAGCGGAGCGATCGACCGCATTGCCTTACGTCGCGCGATGCAGGAACTTCCGGAGGGGTGCCGGCAAATTTTCGCCCTTCACGAGGTACAGGGGTACCAGCATCATGAGATTGCCAAAATGCTGGACTGCTCAGTCGGCAATTCAAAATCGCAACTTCACAAAGCCAAGATGAAGATGCGCGACCTGTTGTTTCCCAAGCGGAGAGTGCTCCGGCGCCCCGCGGTCAATCCTGCCAGCGAATCCGCGTCTTCCGGCAAGGAACCCAAAGAGCGGGCTCAACTTTCGTTGGTCTATAGCACGGCAGGCAAGTAAAGACTGTAAACGAAACGCAAGATTTGCGACGAGGAAAGAGCGAGGACGAAATCCGTGGGGCTGGGAGCCATTGTAGTAGTCGGAGCGGACGGTGGAGATTGGTGCTCGATTGCCGCACAGGAAGATAGGCCGGAGGCACTGCTCGCAGAACCGCTGCCGTATGCGGGTATTCTCGGCCGCTCCACGGTGGAACGCACGATCGAACGCTTTGTGCAAGCCGGTGTAGAGGTGGTCACCGTCCTGATGCCAACGAAGATTCATTGTGGCGGGGCTTTTCCGACTGCGCTCGCGAACGCGAGTACTCGGGTGGTGAGTGATGTGTCCTTCGCGACCAGTCAGGCATTGATGGATTATGCGCAGAATGGCATCGAACATTCGTTTGTCGTCTCTGCAAACGTGTATGCGGAAGCCGATCTTCTGGATTTCTCTTACTTCCACCGTGAAGCCCGGCAGACCGCCACGCGCGCCCTCGACAGCGAAGGACCTCTGGACTTGTGGGTTGTCGATTGTGCGATGGCACAACAAGCCGACTCCGGGAACTTGCTGGCCCAAGCGTGTGAAGTGGGTGCTTCCTATTTCATCCGGGATTATGTGAGTCGTCTGAGGCATCCTCGTGATCTGCGCCAGCTTGTTTCCGACGCGTTGCAGGGACGCTGCGCGATGCGCCCATCCGGCCGGCAGGTCAAGCCTGGCATATGGATCGACGAGGGCGCTGAAGTGGACCGCCGCGCCCGAATTGTAGCTCCGGCCTACATCGGCCACGGCTCTAAAGTACGGGAAGATACTTTGATTACGCGCTTTAGCAGCATTGAGAAATGCTGCTCTGTCGACTACGGCACGGTGATTGAAGACAGTTCGATCCTGGCTCACACCCACGTCGGGATTTGGCTGGATGTGTGCCACTCTGTCGCCAATGGAAATAAGCTGTTGAATCTGGAGTTCGATGTGCTGCTCGAGATCTCCGATCCAAGCGTTATTCGGTCTAGCAGCCCGGCTCGAAAACGCCCGCACGAGGCTGTTCTGATTCATCGAGCCGAAGCGCAACGAGTCGTCGGTGATTCACAACCAGAAAAGACTCCAACTCCTGAATGGGAGCTCGGAGCCAATCCTATCCAGGGGTGATCGAGATGTATACAAGGGGTCCCGTTATCGTGATGGAGCTGCCGGAAACACTGAACCATGCTGAGGGGAAGACATTTATAAGAGAATTGGAGCCGTTGTTGGAAAATGACCGTCCGCGGGTTGTTCTGGATTGTTCTCAAGTTCAACACATGGACAGTGCCGGAATCGAAATACTGCTGCAATGCATGCATGAGGCGATGAAACGGGATGGAGACGTGAAGCTCGCATCGGTCTCGCCAGCATCGGCGGCAATTCTTGAGCTTATGCGCGTCGATCGTTTATTTGAGGTGTTCGAAACCGCGGATGAGGCGGCGCGGAGTTTCCAGGCGATTTCGGACGGGAGTCCACAACTTCCGCCTTGGTATTCCGCAGCATACGGCTTGGGTGGTTTGAAGACTGCCAGCTAGCTGGCCCGTCTGTGCGTTGGAGGTGGCGATGGGATGCAGGAAGTTGTTCGCATACGTGGTGTGCAGCGGCTTGTTCGTCTCCTGGCTTCCAGGAACGGTGTTGCCGGTCGCAGCGCAACAGGCTGCTATCTCGGATAAGCACGAACCAGTGGCAGCGACGAACTTGGAGCCGCAAACGCCGACTGCAGATGCAGGGACTCAAGCCATCGTTGAACTTCCGGACAGCCCTGGTGCAACCCTTGCGAAGGCGGCGGATCCCGTTCAATCGCAGAACACAAGTGCACCACAAAGCGCGTCTGCAACTTCATCTGCCTGGCAAGCGCAGCCTCAGTCGTCCTCTACGCAAGCGCCACCCGTCCCGCAAAAACCAGTGGGCACAGCTGCGGCGGAGGCTCCCAATGTGACTGGGGTTGCGGCGTCGCAGCCGGCGGGTGTGGCGATAGCACCCGCCAAACAGCGCCGGGTGCGCACCATCGTGCTGCGCGTGGGAGCGATTGTTGGAGCCGGTGTGGCCGTGGGATCGGTGATCGCGCTGACGGCAGCTACTCCGAGTAAGCCTCCGGGAGCGCATTAAGGCCCGTGTCCCGCATCGCAATGATGCGGGAAGCACGCCGAGATTAATGATCCTTATGAAGACGGTGAGCTTTTCCGGAATCGATGGAGCGGGCAAATCCACGCAGATCGGCGCGCTGGAGACCTGGCTCGGCAAGGCTGGCATGAGTGTGAAGCTGCTGACCTTCTGGGACGATGTGGTTGTATTCCCCAGGTGGCGCGAGGTCCTGAGTCATACGGCATTCAAGGGTGACCAGGGGATAGGGAGCCCGGAGAAACCTCTGCATCGGCGCGACAAGAACGTAACCTCATGGCTGGTGACCGCACTGCGCTTCATGCTGTACTTTGCGGATGCCGTCAGTCTCTGTCGAGCCGTCCGCAGGATGAGGAAGAGCGGTACCGAGGTGGTGATTTTTGATCGCTACATTTACGATGAACTCGCAAATCTACCGCTGAACCGGCGGCTGACACGAGTTTTCATCAAACTTCTCGTGGGCCTCGTTCCCAAGCCTGACATCGCCTATCTTATCGATGCCGATCCGGTGGCTGCGCTGGCGCGAAAGCCGGAGTATCCTCTGGAATTTCTTCGGCGAAACCGCGCAGCCTACCTCACCCTGAGTCGGCTCACCGGAGACATCATCGTTATCGAACCCCTTCCAGTCGAACAAATGGCGGAGAAAATCAGAGAGACACTCTTGCAGCAAATGGCCGGCCCGGGACACGCTTTCTCAGGATTGCCGGCTTGGCAATAACTTGGCAATAAGACGCCGTCGCTTTCTAGCGAGTCCTTGCTCCTAGAGTCCAGGCTGTTCATTTCCCAGGTGGACAGCAACATCTTCTCCGGCGAACTCATCGAACCTGGAGCGATCACGAGGCCGGAGCACAATGAAAATTTGTCTGGTAAGCACTTTCCCACCCAGCCAGGGCGGGCTGAGCGAGTATGGCCTTCACATCGCAGAGGAGTTGCGCCGCAATCCGTTTATCAGCCTGACGATTCTCGCCGATCAGACTTCCCCATCTCTGCCCGAACTGGACGGCTTCACGGTGTTGCGTTGCTGGTCGTTCGACGATCCGACCAGCGCGATCCGGCTTCTTAATGCCTTGGGGAAACTGAAGCCCGATGTGGTGTGGTTCAATCTGCTGTTCAGTACGTTTGGCCGCAATCCGCTGAACGCCTTCCTCGGCTTGTTAACTCCTCTGCTGGCGCGCCTGAGTGGCCGTTATACCCACGTCACCTTGCACCACCTGATGGATACCGTGGATCTGAGGGATGCAGGGATACAACATCCGCGTACTTACCGCTGGGCCGGGGCGGTGGCCACCAGGGTGCTTCTGCTTTCGAACTCGGTGTCAGTGCTGATGCCGGCTTACCGGAGAATCCTTCACGAAAAATATGGCCGTGACAATGTTCACGTCCGTTCCCACGGTGTTTTAACGCAAAGGCCTGAATACCCGGATTTTTCGCGGCGCGGCAATCCGGAGCAGCGCATCCTGGCGTTTGGAAAGTGGGGAACCTACAAGCGGCTCGAGCTCATGATCGAGGCGTTTCAGATTGTCGCCGACATTCTGCCGAACACGAAGTTAGTCGTTGGTGGAGGAGACCATCCCCAGGCTCTCGGCTATGTGGAATCGATGAAGATGAGGTTCGCAGCGAGCCCGAGAATTGACTTCACCGGCTACGTGCATGAGGATCGACTTCCCAATCTTTTCCAGAGTTCCTCTGTCGCCGTCATGCCCTATTCGTCGTCGACCGGGTGTAGCGGGGTGGCCCATTTGGCCTGCGCCTATGGGGTTCCCATCGTGTGCGCGGATCTCCCGGATTTTCGCCAGATGGCGGACGGCGAGGAAATCGCGATTGAATTTTACCGGCCGGGCAGCGCCCAGGACCTGGCCCAGTGCCTGGTTCATTTGCTGACCAATCCGGGAGTGCAACAAGTGATGGCGGTGCAAAATTTCTCCACCGCCCTGCGCATGACCATGCCGACCATTATTCAGAAGTATCTGCGCCACTTTGAGCTGGAGCAAAGAACCGAAGCCCTTCGGCAGGTGACTCGATTCCGCAGCCTCCCCAGTTGGGTTCCATCCAAGTCGCTCTTGCTGAGGTTGATGACCAGGAGGTCGTCAGCCTGGGTGTATCGCTCCGCGATCCATCGATTCCTGTGGAATGGCCGCGATCGGACGCGGCTATTGAACGATAACGCTAACGGTCGTGGAAAGCTGACTGGAGCTGGAGTCTCCGTGAATGGTGACGGAGTAACTGCTGGGCGCGGTTATGGGAGCACTTTGCGTCCCCGCACTACTTCCGCCGCAAGAAATGCTGAAAATTCCTACGCTGATAAGAGTGAGCAGAGCCAGCGCTTGAATCCTACGCCGGCGCGGAGCATTGCCGATGAAGACGAACCCGGCCATTCCCAAGGGCAGCAGCCAACCGGCATAGATTGGGATCAGTTTCCGTTCGGGGAAACTCCTCCCCATAACGGAAGCGGCGGAAATGGTGAGAGTGGAGGTCGCGGTGCCGGAACCGGGAGTAATGTTGGCGGGAGAGAAAGAACAAGTCAAGGTGCTGGGGATGCCGCTGCAGGAGAGCGAGATGGGATTGTTGAACGATCCGGATTGCGGTTTCGCACTGACCGTGAAGGTCCCCGACTTCCCGGTCGGAATGGTAACGGATGATGGCGACGCGGTGAAGGATACGGTGGACGGACCTCCTCCCCCTGAATTGCACGCCGGCGAGTAGCTGAGGGCGCCGGTGATCTGGTTGGCCAGGTTTGGCTTGCCGACGGCTTGCACGAACAGCTTGTAATTGCCACCGGGGATAGGAAAGCCACAGAGATTCAGCGAATGTTCTCCGGCCGCCAGGTCTGTCAGCGACATTAAGTTCTGACCATCGGAGCTAATGTACACCGTGTAGTGGTCAACTGTGCTCTCATCCCCGCTAATTGTCCATTGCAGAGCATTTCCACTGGCTGAGGCGGAGAGGGTCACGCAATTGTCGATTCCGGATTCGATCTCCGAACCTTCCTCATAATCGTTCCACGTCACCAGTTGCAAATCCGACAGTTGTTTTCCTGAATTGTAGAGCCCATTGATTTCAGAGAAGGTCTGCAGCCAGGTCTGGCCGCATTGCTGTCCCATGATACGGTCGGATCCCCAGGAGGCGAGCGTGTCGTTGAATCCCTTATATGCCGCTCCCACGGTCTGTTCGCTCGGAAACGACATGCCGGTGTCGTAGAAACTGGAGAGATAGCTCATGCCATAGTCGGTGGTGGTCGGCATGACCCAGGAGTAGCTGCCATCGCTGAGGGTGTGGCTGAACCCGTCGTTGTTCTGGAACAGAAACCGAGGATGCGTGCTCAAGGCGGCATTCACCGCGTTCCAGTCGATCGTATAAGAAAGATCGATGTTGAAGTTGGTGACGACCGGCTGCCCCTGCCATTTCAAATACGCCGGCGAAGAAACGTAAGTGCTCTCGATGTACTGCAGTTGGCTGATCAAGGCTTGTTGAGGAGTACAACCGGAACAGGAGTCCCATTCGATCGCTCCTTTGTCGACCGCGAGCGCAAACGTGAAACCGGGGTAGTTCTCGGCTTCCGCCATGACCAGTTGCGTGGCCTGGTCCTGTGAGTTATTGGGACCGTACCAGTCGATGATCACGCCATCGATGCCACGGCTGACCATGTCGGCAATCTGATTCTTGATTTGCGTGGGGTCCGTGGAACTGTATCCGATGTTCATGTGGTTCGACTGGCCCCACCAAAGCAGCAGGTGTGAATAAACCTTGGTCGTAGCCCCGGAATACAGGAGAGTGTGAACGTCCACCTTGCTGACATTGCCAGCGCCCCGGTTGCCGTTCGACTGGCTAGTGAAGCTGTTGGCCGCACTTGTATTGTTTGCGATCTGAGCGGTAAGAGTCGTCGTTGGCACGACATAAGAAGAACTGGCTGAACATAGGGACACCGCGAGCAGAGAGACTGCAGCCACCGAATATATACGCATCGGTCCTCAGGAGCGGAGTAGTGCCGAGGATCTTGCACGAACGATGGCCAGAAGGAGGAAGGCACGCCCGCCTGTAGATTTCCTCTTTGCTGACCTGGTCTGTCTGGGAACTGAGTCAGCTTATGCCGGCAGCGTCGGAAAGGGAAGATGACATTCGTCTAAGAACTTAGGTGCTACGACCTGTGGGCCATAGCGTCGGCGGCTGCAATATGCCGGAGTGCAGGAACCAGACCCCAAACTTGCAGTCGGGTATCCGCGAGGAACGGCGACAGGCCTGCAAATCCAAGCCAACATTCCGGGCGGGAGCGTCATCTTAAACCTGCCTTTAGTGCGACTCTCAAGCGAGGACATCGGAATGGTTTCAACAGAGACGCTGCTGAAAGTTGCCGCCGCATGCGTGGCGGCCTTATTGCTGGCGCTGTGCGGTTGCCAGGGACTGAAGAGTGACCCCGTCACCACTACCCCCCCAGGTTCTCCCGCGAACCTTCAGTCGATCGGCCACGTCATCTTCATGTTGCAGGAGAATCGCAGTTTTGACTCGTACTTTGGCATGCTCAATCCTTACCGGCAGGCGAATGGTTGGACCGTCAGTGAAGATGGCAATACCTACACCGTGGATGGCATTGACGACAAGCTTGCCAGTTTCGCCAATCCAGATGACGAGGGACAGTCGTTCAATCTGTTCAAGTTCAAGAGCACATGCGTCGACGACATGACTTCCGATTGGCTGGGAAGCTATGGTGATGTGAACCGTTATGACTTTTCGACCACGCGTCCAATCCAGATGACTGGCTTCGTGCACGTAGCAGAGGACTACGCCAAGTCTGGAGCGGGTGACGGGCAATTCACCGATCTGGTTGGCCAGCGGGCCATGGGCTACTACGACGAAGGTTTTCTGAACTATTACTATTTCATGGCTTCGCAGTTTGCCATCTCGGACCGATGGTTTTCGCCAGTTGCCAGCAAGAGCACTCCGAATCGCATTGCGACCATCACGGGGGGCACAACCCAGGGACTGGTGCACGATCCTTTCAGGGACGATGGGATAACCAGCCAGTTGAACATTGGAACAATTTTTCAAGAGTTGGACCAGAACGGTGTGTCATGGAAAATCTACTACTCCATTACGGCAGGCGGGTGTACTGAGCAGGATGGAGACTGCGGGGCCGGTGGGAATTCCAATGATTATCCGACGACGACATTTTCTGATTTTGCCTATTCGAAGCAATACCTGTACGAAAACCCGCAGCAGGCTGCCTGCACCCCGCCAACCGTCGGTTCCCAGCAAGCAGTGGGAGATCCCGGGAATGCGTTCTGCGTTGACCCGACTCACATCGCCCCGCTGGCTCAATATATGTCCGATGTCCAGAACAACACATTGCCTAGTTATGCGTTTATTGAGACCGCTTATGGAGCCAGTGACGAGCATCCCGGCTCAGGCCAGTCGATTCTGGAGGGGCAGCAGCAGGTTGCGTTGCTTATCAATGCGCTGATGCAAAGTAAATCATGGGCCAGTTCTGTATTCTTTCTGAGCTACGACGAACCGGGTGGGCCTTTCGATCACGTTCCGCCCGTACCCGGTCATTCCAATGACAATACAGATACCGCATTGGGTTCGATTCCAGACATAGGATCGATCGCCGTGAACCCTGATAGTTTCTGGCCGTGTCCTGCGTCTGGTGGTGTACCGACCATCAATTGCGATCTTAAATCCACCGACCCCGGCTTCAATGCGACCGATGCACCTGCGCAGCAAGGATTCGCTGCGCAATTAGGATTCCGGCTGCCGAACCTGGTGATCTCACCCTTCGTGCGGCAGCACTATGTTTCGCATATCCCAATGGATCACACCGCGGTCATAAAGTTTGTGGAGAACCGCTTCATTAATTCGAGCGCGCACCTTACGAACCGCGATGCGGCGCAGCCCGATCTGCTGGATTTCTTCGATTTCCAGAACGTGCCCTGGTCGACCCCGCCGACCCCGCCAGCTCCCAACTCGACCTCTGGCACCTGCACTCCGACTAGCATGTGATTCAATGCGCGTGGAGGCCCGTCAACGAAAGACCAAAGTCTAGCGTGGATCCTTTGAATTTATTGCTACGCTGCGAGCTACGTACCGGCTTCCATCAAAGCGCGACAGCACGGTGACATCGACGCCCGGGCGCAGATTGTCATCCACCGCGACAACCGACGGATCAAGATAGATCTCGTAGTTCTTGTGGTCGGCCGGAGAGGTCAAAGCGAGAAGGCCCAGACGAAGATCTACCGCAGTGACGAGGCCCACAAAAGTAAAGCTAGCGCCGGGAACTGCAAGCACGGACACTTCCCGGGCGACATCGGTGCCATCCTGCTGCGGTCCGAATTTCACTGCGACCAATGTTCCCGTTACCAGCTCACTAGCTGAAGCAGCGTGGCCATGGTCCATGAATTGAGTCTGAGGGGTGAGTCGAACCCGCAACGGCCGGGGCGAAAGCGAGTCACGTATCAACAACTCGCCCGTGTCGCTGCGGAAGCTGGTTACAATTCCCTGGCCTTCGCCCGCTACCGTGGTGGTTCTCAGGCGAATACTTCGGGCGAAGACTGTGTTGCCGTCCAGAATGGTATCGACGTAGACGCGGTCCCCCTGACGCAGATCAGACGCCGACGCCAGAACACCGTCGTGATAAATGTGGGTCCGCGGGTCGAAGGCGATGCGCATGCTGCCGCCACCAAATGTATGCACCATGATCTGAGCACGCACCCGGTCCAACTTTTCGATCGTACCGCCAACCAGACTGGCATTCGTGCGCGGAAGCGATGGCAGATCGGGAAGCAAGCTGGCGGGATCGAGCGTGCTCTCCGAACTGTCTCCCACCGGCTGAACAGCATCGTTGGACGGAGAAAATGAAGAAGTCGTTGCGGTTGGCGACACTACGTTTTCAGGGGCTCTGGTTTGCCCGCCTGCCACGCCGGTGAGAATAGAACCCGTCAGCCAGATACCCAAACCCACGATCAGTAAGAATCGACCCATCGGCAATCCCCATTCCTAGACTTTTTCGCCGCAGCCTTTGGATGCCGAGTCACCACTGTGGGGTAGTCGAACATTTAGGGAAAAGGGCGAGATAGGCGACAAACGGGCAGCGATTTTCCGCATCATAATTGCGTCTCTTAGCACAACCATGGGAAGAGGATCTATCGGTATGTTCTGGAAACAATGGATTGTCGTGGGCATGATGAGTGCCGTGGTGGGATGGACGCCGGTAGCTCGAGCGGGCGACCTCAAAATCACGCTGCCGAAGCGCAGTCACCTGACCCCGGTTCAGCGATTGAACCAGGAGGGAGTGGACGCCCTCCGAAAGCACAACTACGAGAACGCTGAGACGCTCTTTTACAAAGCGTATCTTCTCGATCCTGACGATCCTTTCACGCTCAATAATCTGGGCTACATTTCCGAGTTGCAAGGACAAGTAGACAGAGCGCAGCGGTTTTATACGCTGGCGGCGCAGCAGCCCACCGACGCCGTGATTGCGCGCGCCAGTTCGCCGAGGGTCGAGGGACGGCCGGTTAATGAGGTGCTGGCGATCTCGGATGTGCCGCTCCAGGTCGACCATGACAATGTCGAGGCGGTGCGGCTACTGTCGCAAGGACGCGCACCGGAGGTGGATCTTCTTCTGCAGCAGACTCTGAAGAGCGATCCGCGCAATGTTTTCACACTGAATAACATGGGAGTTGCCAAGGAAATGGAGGGGGAATCGCAGGAAGCGCTCAGATACTACGAGGCAGCGGCGGCAGTTGGCTCCGAGGCAGCTGCGGTAGTCACGCTCGACCATTCGTGGCGAGGAAAACCGGCCGGCGAGATGGCGGCGCAGAACGCCAGGAACTTGCGCAGCCGCCTTGCGGCGCAGCAGAGTCCTGAAGTTCGAGTGGCTGAGTTAAACGCCCGGGGAGTCTCGGCTCTCAATCGCAACGATCCCGGCGCCGCGTATCAAGCCTTCCGAAGTGCTTATGCCCTCGATCCCAACAATGCGTTTGCGGTCAATAACATTGGCTACGTGGCTGAGATCGAAGGTGACCGGGAGACAGCGCAGTTCTTTTACGAGAAAGCGCAGAGGATCGGGGGCGCGAACACAGCGGTCGGTTTGGCCTCTCGACGCTCCGCCGAAGGCTTGAAGTTGTTTCAGGTTGCCTCGCAAAGCGATGGTAAGGTGCAAGCAAAAGTCCTGCAGGACCGCGATGCCCGACGGAGGAGCGGAGAACCGATTCTGTTGCGGCGCCGCGATAACACGGTCGTGGAAGAACCTGCTCCGGCGTCGCCATCAGGTAATTTGCCCCCGCAGAGCCCGCCCTCCCGGTAACGTTCGCGCGGATTAAACCCAGAATCTTGCGATTGCCCTAGAAGATGCGTTCCTGGAAGCGGTCGATATCAGACTCCGGATCGTACGAGAAGTAACGCACTAGATTTGTGAAGTACCGCAAGAGCGTGTTGACGTTCGTGGAATACCAGCAGCACCGCGTCATCTGGGGTGAGAAGCCGCAAATAAACCGGAGGTGACCGAGGGCAGACACAGATGACGCCAGCATAGCCGCAGCCATGCGATGATTGCCATCCAAAATCGTCAAGGGCCGTCGTTTGTCGACGCCAATCAGCAGAACAGTGGGATTGATCAGGCTTTCCTCCACCGAGGAACTCAAGAGGCGGAGCTTGCCCAGGAAATCATCGTGGAAAGGAGCTTCCAGTTGCAGGCGGATGCGTTCAACCACGTCGGTCAAGTAAAAGCTCCCTTGTGCGACGCGGCGCCATTGGGCCCGGGGGAAAAACCGAATACGGGTTAGGTCCTCCGCCGTTAATTCGACCTCATACCATCTGGTATCCGTGGGAAGTTCCCGCCACATGGGGCCTCGCCTTAGAAACAGCAAGGCTTGCCGCACTGCGTTCTCCCGGGAGTTGCTTAAATTCGGGTGTCTGACCAGATCGTCGAACTCGCGGCGATAGTCGTCGAACTCAGGGTGGTGAAATTCACTCCTTAGAAACTCAGCCATGACTTCTTCTTCCGTGAGCATGCGTCGCAGCCGGAGACTGCTGTAAATGGGAAGAGGCTGGGGAGTCAGTTGCCGCCGCAGCAACGGCACGATCAAGACGAAAAGCAATACAACCATGAGGACGAACTGGACAAGAATCACCTGGCGCAGGGTTTGATGAAGAATGTAAATCCCAAGCGCAAGAGCTCCGCTGAAGACCAGCTGAAGCCAACTGGTGTTGGCGATCTTGCGGGACATTTCGTAAGTGATGATCACGGAACTGAGCGAATACACGCCGGTTGTGATGGCGTAAAGGATCAACAAAGGAGCCAGCGTCCCGTAGTTGCCCAGTTCAAACTGCGCGCCGAAAAGCGTCCTCCACAAAAAGCTGGGAACCATCCACAAGCCGAAGATCAAAACCATGAGTATGAGGAAGACCAGCAGCAAGGATGTGAACAAGACCGGGCTGCTGTCGTGCTCGTCCGTTCCGGCGCCCGCGGAAACCGGAAACATGGTATTTACCACGGACCACGCGCACATGTTTACCAACCGTCCGACCAGAGCGACCGCGGCGTAGAAGCCGGCCTCAGCCGGCGGGAAGAAGTGTTTCACGAGAACAATGTCGAAATTGTTGATTACAGTTTGACCGGAAAAGAAAACAATCGCCTGCAGTCCCTCGCGAAAGGAAATGGAGACTCCACGAAAGCTGAGAGAGGTTAAGCCCGGACTGGGAAGGGCGACAAAATAAGAGACGGTGACAGCCAGTACACTGGCGAGAACGGCCCCTTTGACTCCCAAGCCCAGCTCGATCAGCAGGAATACTCCACCCAGCCGCACCAGCCCTTCCAGCATGAAATTGACGGCGAGGGGGCCGAAGGCGTGAATGCCTTGAATGTAGCCGCGACGAACTCCGAGCGGAATATAAAAAGCCGTGCCCAGCGCCAATAACGAGATCAGAACCGGGTCGGGGAGATTCAAGTATCCGGCGAGCGGGCGCTCAAAGAGGAACAACAGCAGTCCAATCGCGATGCCGGCAATCCACGAGCGCTGATGCAGGTTGGCGAATACCTTCGCCCGACCATCCGCCGATGTGCTCCTCGCCACATATTTTGCGCACACGACCTGGAACGACAGGGTGATGCCCGACATCAGCATCAGAATGGTGTAAACCACCGTGGCGTGGGCAAAGCCCGCGGGCCCGAGAAGGCGTGCCGTAACCACGTTGTAGACCAGGTTGGTAACTCCAACTAGTCCAGAGCCAGCCAGCAGCGTGAGACTGCCACCCAGGAGTTGGGATCTCAGCGTTTTGGTATTCGTTGATTTCGCCTGGAGGCTCTCGTCAACCGACGAAGGATCCACATCGCTTTTTGTCACGTCGGTCATTTGAGAGGTCACGTGATTTCAAAACAGAGTAAAGTGCACGACCGGAAGGAGAGTCGTGCGGGACGATCCGGCAAAGCTGTAGAAGGTTTGTTGCTGCAAGCCGAGCGAAAATCGGAAGGGATGCGCCCCAGGCTCGCTGCTATCTTTTGCGGCTCCATGTAGCGGACGCGTGTAGGAAACCTGGAACTCGCTTTGCGCATTGTCATATTCGTGATAGCCAGCGCCTCGGGAGAGCAGGAAAGATCCTTGAATGTTCCAGCGGGGATTGGCGCGGAACTCGAATCTTGCTCCGGGAAGGAACGCCTGAGCCACCGAGTAGTGTGTACCCTCGACCATCCACGAACGCAAATCCTCCGCCAGCACTGCTGCGGTAATCCGGTTGCCAAACTTGTGCTGGAGCCCGGCGTAGCTCGAAGTAGTGAAGTACTCCTCCACGAGAGGGCGAAAGAGCAAGTCGCGAGCGGTGTAGCCGGCGATCAACGAGTCGCGTCCCCAGGGCCGTCCAACAGTGAATTCCAGGCTGGCAGAGGCGTCCCGCGAATTCAGGGTTTGGTCCGTGAAGGGTCCGGCCTCGCGGATGGCGCTGCCGTTAACTGCAACCCAATTAAAGAACGAACTGGTCGAGAGATAGAGAAACTGCCGGAAAAGATTCTGGCTCATGTAGATCGGCGAGATGGTGTCGCGGCGAATCGTGAACTGGAGTCCGCCATTCAGTGCGATCGAGTTAGGACCAAGATGGAGAATGGGTGTGATCCCGCCATTGATAAAAGTGTCGTAGGTGTTGCGATCTTGAACGATGTTCACACTGGGGAAAAGAAGGCGGCCAGCGGTCAGGCTCTCGCCAACAAAGCCGGAAATCACGGGCAGATTGCCGAGATGAATGCGGTAGTGGGACTCGGCAAGGCTTTGATAGGAATAGCGCGGCGGAGGCAGGAGCGAGGGATTGGTGACGCGCAGGATCCTCGCGTCCAAAATATAAACGTTGATGTCCTCCAACGAGGGAGCGAACGAGACATCGGGCGCCAGACTGACGTTTTGATTGATCTGCCGGCCCTCTTCGCTGGCCAGTTCATACTGGGCCGTCTGAGCGGTTGCCTGGTCTTCCTGGCCGGCGACATTGCTGGCCTGGGCAAACGCGGAGAGCGCATGCACCGTATCCTGGCGCTGGCGGTACAGGTTCGCCACAGCCATCATGTAGTCATAGTCGTCGCGGAAATCATCAGCCGGCCTGAGGTTGGCCAGCGCATCGGCGGCCTTGTGAGTTTCTCCTTCGGCCAAGTAAGTATTGGCGAGCCCGATGTCCACGGTGCGAGGATTGGCTCCCACGAGGCGCGCCTTGTCGAAATAGGTTTCGGCAAGATTGAAATCGTGCATCGCCAGAAAGATGTTGGCTGCATCCACAATATCGTCGGGAGTCACGGGGGCTGCATCCACACGCGCCTCGGCGAAACCGAGGGCGATCTGGCGCCGGGCATCATCGAAGTGTCCCTGTCGCATAAACACTTGAGCGACGGCCAGCCGCACCTCGATGCGGTCTCCGTTCGGGATATCGAGCGCTCGAGAAAATCGCTGCATCGCGGCATCCCGATCGCCCAGGCTCAAAAGAACGCCGCCTGTGGCAATGAGAATGTCGACATCATTGTTACCGTATTGTTCCGCTAACTGGATGTCGCGCAGCGTTTCCTGCCGTGCTCCCTCCTTGGCGTGTACTTTAGCTTTCAAGGCATAGACCGCGGGATCGGTGGGAGAAAGCTTCTGTGCCGCCTCAATGGCCGCAATCGATTGCGGGTAGCGCCGCAGGTGGTAGAGTGTGTCCGCATAGGCTAACTGGATGGAGAGATCGTTCGGAGATTCCTGGAGGGCGAGGCGATACTCCGGTTCGGCGCGCGAGAAATTTTGTTCCTGTCGAAATGCCTCGGCTTTGGCCAGGTGCCAAGCATGCGACTTCCCCAGCAATTTCTGGGATGCGTCCAACTGGGTGAGGGCCGGTTTAGGCCGATGCAACTGCAGATCGGCATAGGCCAGGCCGAGATGCGCCTCGCCGTAGTCGGGCTGTAACTGCAGGGCGGTCTGAAAATCTTTGGCGGCCTTGCCGGGCTCGCGAAGATCGTTCAGAACGAATCCGCGACTTACATATCCCGTGGCCATTTTGGGATCGCGTTCGAGGGCGCGGGTAAAGTCGGCCAGCGCCTCGCGGTGCTTCCCATCGTGGGCGTGCACGTAACCGGCGATGAGAGCGAGATCCTTGTCGTTGGGAAGAATCGGGTCGTACTTGTTTACAAGAGCGAGGGCATCTTCGTACCGCTGAAGGTAGTACAGGTCGTAGGCGAGATAAACCGCGCCTTCCCGATCGCGCGGAAGCTTCTCCAGGACCGCATAGCCGAGCTTCGCCGACGCCGCGTATTCGCCCTTCAGCGTGAGATAGCGCTCCCGTTCGCGATTCACTTGCGGGCTGTCGTTCATTTTGCCTTGAGCACGATCCAGCCAGCGTTTGGCCAGGTCATAGTTGTGCGACTCGAGCGCGGCATTGGCACCTCCTGCCACAATCAGAGGGTTGGTGGGCATGCGCTGATAGGCGTGTTCATAGTCACTCTGCGCCGAGTGGAAATTTCTTTCGGCGGTGTACAGGTCGCCCAGTGCCAGATACGGCGCGAAATCCTTGGGATGCGCGCTGGCGGCACGCGTGAAATAGGTTTCGGCGAGTTTCGTGTCCCCCTTGTCGCGCGCGAGATAGCCCAGGGATGACAACGCGGTTCGATTGCGAGAATCGAGCTCCAGAACTTTCGAAAAAGTATCTTGCGCGGCATCTTTTTGGCCGAGCTTCCATTGCAGGCTGCCGTAGTTCAGGAGCGAGTTCACGTTGGAAGGCGCGAGAGTTAGCGCTTCCTGCAGGTCCCTGTTGGCCGGGTCCATATTGCCCGATCCGGCTTCTATCGCCGCCCGCAGTCTCAACATTTCCGGCCGGGAGGATGCTGGAGCATTCACTCGGTTGATTTCGGTGAGAGCTGAATCGAGCTGTTGCCTGGCCCCGGCTTCGTCCTCCTGGCGCAGGTCGAGTTCATACAAATTGAGGCGCAACTCAATGGGATAAAGGGGACCCTCCGGCACACGCGGCGGCAGGTTGCTCAATGCCTGGCTGTACTCCGCGCTTGCGTCCTCCAGGCGGTCGTCTGCTTCAGCAATTGAACCTGCAATCGCGTGCAGCCTGTAGTTGTTACGGTCGATCCGCCGGGCCTCCTCAAGGAAGGTGTTAGCGGCATCAGTCTGGCCCAGTGAGGCCAACGCCTGAGCAGCACTCAGATTGAGACCGAGATTTCCTTTTGCGCTTTTCGCAAGCCGAGCATAAAAGTTCGCGGCCTCCTGTTGTTTCCCGGCAAGCTGATAGGTGTACGCCAGATCGGCTTGCACGTCGGTTGTCTTTGCCGGAATCGCTTGCAGGGCTGAGATCGCCTGATCGTATTTTCCCTGATCGCGATATTCGCCGGCGACTGCGCGCAAGACATCAGGATCTCTTGGAGCACGCGCCTTGGCGCGATTCAGATAGTGCGCGGATTGGTCCGGTTGGCCGAGGTGTTCGTAAGCATGAGCGAGGAGCAGATCAGTATGAGCAGAAGGTTGCAAGGCATCGGCTCGCTGCAGCAGTTCGATGGACCGGTTGGGGTCCGAGTTGAGCAGGAGTTCACCCGCAAGCTGCAGGCTGTTCGCATCCTTAGGATTTGCATCCACTACGCGTTGCAGCAGTTTTTCTGCGTCGGCATCCCGGCCCATCCTGGCATAGGTTTGCGCGAGTCCTGCCATGCCTCGAACGGAGTTGGGTTGGACTTGCAGGCCGCGATTGTAGGCGTCAACGGCAGCCTGGTAGTGCTCACCAAGCCGGTCGGCATAGCCCAGCAAGAACCACAACTCAGAGTTTTGGGGCGCAGACTTGGCGGCGCGCTCGGCGAAGGAAACCGCGGCCGCGTAGTCGTTCCTCTTCAGCGCATCCTGGGCGGCCCGTGCCTCACGAGCAACCTCGATGCTCGATCCCCAGCCCAGGCTCGAAGTGCCTTCGTTCGAACTGCCTTGCGAGGCCTCGGTATTGGAGGCTTTCTGCTTCTGGCTTCCGGGAGACGCACTGCTTTGAGGATTTACCTCGTACGTCTGACCCAGGGCATAACTGAAAAGAAATACAATGCAAAAGCTCGTGAGCGGAAATCGGCTTTTCACGGTGTCACCACGCTAGGTACAAGTCTCGGGTTTACCTCCCGCATCCCAACTATTTCTGCGGCCCCTTTCAGATGCCACTCTTTCCGCTAAGGCTGCTTTGCCTCGATCGGAACCCAAGGCAAGAGCGAAAAAGAAGTAAACCTTGCACCAGTCTTCTGAATCCAAGTTCTTCGCTACGGACACGCGGGGCCCTTGGAGCGCACAATCGTGACCACTGTCCAGAGTTACTCTCGTCCAATTCCGCTTCTCGCCATTGTTTTGGTGGCCCTGGCCGTCCACGGACCGTTGTTGTTTATGCAGCTTCCTGCGGGTTCGTTCGATGCGAACTTCCATATGTTTTTCGCCTCACACTACGTTCATCACTGGTTCGATCCCTGGAACGAAAAATGGTTTGCCGGCTTTTCGCAGACCACCTATCCTCCGCTAACCCACCAGTGGATCGCACTGCTGTCGAACGTGGCCGGTTTGAAAATGGGATACATGCTGGTGCAGTTGATTGCTGTCCTGTTACTGCCGGTCGGAATATTCCGCTTTGCCAGAATCTGGGTAGTCGATCGCGCTGCCAGCTATGCCGCACTGGGAAGCATTTTTCTCGGCGCCCTCGCGTTTCTGGTCTACCAGGCTGGACAGCTGGCGACCGTAGCTTCCGCAGCTCTCTATCTGAACGCATTGCCTTATTTTTACGAATGGATGACCGAGGCGACGGGCCGATCGCTCCTCAAAGGCGTGGCCATCAGTTTGGCCGCCGCCGCGGCCCATCACGTAACTCTAATTTTTGGTTTGCTGCTATTCGCTGGCCCGGTGCTATGGATCGCCTGCGTGGATGCCCACGACGAACGCGTGGCAGGGTCGGTGGGCGGTGTGCTGTCTCGAGCGGTGGTATTTGGAGTCGTGGTTGCTGGAGGCGTCGGCCTCGTCCTGCTGCCGTACTGGCTGGCTATCATTCAACACCCAATCCACCAGATCCCGATTCCTCACGACAGCCGCGCCAATTTTCTGCTGAACTCCACCACGGCGGTCAACTATTTCGTCATTCCTTATGGGGCATTGATTCTGGCCTTGCCATTCATCCTGATGCGCGGAGCATCGTCCCGCCGGTTAGTGCCGTTGCTATGTGGCTTCTGGCTTACCTTCATTTTTGGACTCGGCGGCACTACGCCCTTGCCGAAATGGCTGCTGGGCCGCGCTTTTGAGATCCTGACCTTTGAGCGATTTACTTTTTGGGCGACGTTGATGGCGATGCCACTCGTCGGCCTGCTCGCGATCGGCCTTCTCGACCGGTTCCGAGCCAAGGCGGCCGCCGGACTCTCGCTGGCCGCGGTCGCGACTTTAGGTGCGGCGCTGTGGTGGCTCAATGCGAATCCCTATCGGCCGGCGGGGTCGGCCAATGTGGATCCCGTGATCGCCTTCCTGAACCGCGATGGCCATGATTCCTTTCGCTATATCACTTTGGGGTTCGGCAGCGAGCTGGCAAAAGTGTCGACCTACACTAGCGCTACCAGCGTCGATGGCGACTACAACTCAGCCCGCCTTTTGCCCGAGATGACGCATTACGGGTCGGCGCAGCTCACCAATGCCAAGTTCTATGGCTCCGCCGGCATGGCTTCGTTGCGAGCCATGTTGGAGCATGCGAACCGCTACGGCTTGAAATACATTTTTGTCCACGATCCGTACTATGAACCCCTGTTGACATTTGTGGGATGGCGAAAGATCGAAACTTTCGACAATGGCGAGATCACGGCATGGTCGAAGGATGACGTGCCCCCCGCCCACAGGATTCCGTCGGACGCGGTCCCTGCTCCATGGCAAGGGCTGTTGTGGGGAACCTTGCCGATTGGAGTGAGTTTCCTGGCGATCTTTCTTGAGCTTCTGCTACCCGAGGGACGCCGTGTTCTGATGGGCATCGAAATTCCACTCCGTGCCGAACATCCTGAACAGCATTACGTTGCCTGAGGTGTGGGAATGAAATTTGCTCTGCCTATGATTCTCGTGGCCGTAACCGCAGGATTAATGGTCCTAGCCCTGGTGGGCGCGGGACATGCTGGCGGCACGGTAGGCATCGTCACCGGCTCCGCTTTGCACGGTCTCACTCCAAAGGCCAGCACGCCCGAGCAGGCGCTGGCTAATCTCTTGACGGATGTGCAGCGACGCGATTGGGATCGCGCATTCTCCGCCTTATCCAAGACTGGTGGCGCGGATGAGCCATCGTTCATTCAGGACTGGGTCGGCTCCAACGGGAGTCTGCGCTCATTTTCTAACCTGGAAGGCTTTGACTCGCGGCCCCTGCACGCGACCAATGACGAAGCTCAAATGCGCGTCCGCCTGCACTGGACGACCCCGGTAGGCCCCATCGAGGATGTCCGCGACTTTCATCTGGTTCGGGAAGGGGACATCTGGAAGGCTGTTTGGCCAAAGACCCAGGCGCTCAACATAGCGGCGCAGGTGATCCCCGTGACCTACTTGCGCTGGGACCTGGTTACCGGAGGCGCCGCCGACGAGTGGGGATCGAAGAATATTGATGCCCCGCACGTGCGGATCATTTCGATGAACGCAGTTGATTCCGCCGAGGGTTCGGTGGTGATGGGTGAGGTGGTCAACGAGGACACAATCCCTGCCTTCGTAAACGTGAATGCGACGTTGATCGACGGATCAGGCCAGGCGATCGACGAGGAGAGCAGCTTCGACAAGATCGCGCACGTTCTCCTTCCAAAGCAGGTGTCGCCCTACCGGATCGACTTCCCGGAGTTTTCGCTGAAGGACGTAAAGAACGTGCGGATGGACGTGAAAGCCAGCTTGGTTCCAGCCTCTGCCGACCCCGTCATCGGGGTGATGAATCAACGAGTGGATTCCGACATTGAAGGCAAGAGCGTTCTCCACGGAGATTTGCTCAACGAGAGCGGGCAGACGGTCAACATCCCGCATGTGATCGCGAGTTTCTACGACAACAACGGCAAGGTGATATGGGTATCGGACGGATACGTCGACCGCGCGCTGCTGCCGCAATCCTCCGAACCCTTTGCTGTGGAAATTCCACGGACTCTGGCGGCGAAGGTGCAGAGCTTTCATGTCGTGGTCAACCAGTACAGCCTGGGCAGGTCCTAGAATGCGTCGCGTCATTCTAATCTGCGCGGCAATGTGTTTGGTGGAGGCGATCGCGGTCGGAGTGTGTTCGGCGCAGGATCTTCGCGTTCCTGCCTCGGTTATCGCCGGAGAGGAAGCCGCCATTTCGACCACGGGCAGCGGCAAGGCAACTTTTTATCTGCTGGGCCCTGGAGTCTCGCGCAAGAGTGATGTGAGCCTCGGAGAAGAAATTCCTCTGCGCTCTCAAGACTTGAAAACCGCAGGCGATTATCTGGCCGTGCTGTGTTCCGGTACCTGTCGAAGTGCGGGCTTCTACGTGACTGCCGCAAAGCCGGCCAGCCTCACGTTTCTCGTGCATCCATCGCGGGTTCCAGTAGCGCAAAATGATGCGGTAAGCGGCGTGGCGCTTCCCTTCGATCAATTTCATAATCTCGTGCTCTCCCCGGTGACGGTCAACTTCCAACTGACAGCCGGCACTGCGTCCTTATTTTCCCGCTCGACCGCCACTCAATATGGAGTGGCCTGGTTTCGCACCGCATCCGGAAAATCTGCCGGAGCTCTGCAGATTGCCGCTTCCCTGGGCGATCTCTCGGCGCGACGTGCTGTACAACAAGTTGCTTCCGACCCCTGCAACCTTCGCATCAAAGGTGAGCGCACTGCAGTTGGGGTTCTCGTCCAAACCGACCCGGTTCACGACTGCGCCGGCAATGTCGTGCCGGATGGCACGATCGTCACGTTCACGGCCGCCGAAGCGAATGGCAAAAGCACCGTGGATGCCCCTATCAAGCAGGGCATAGCGCGCGCTCAGATGGTCGCATCGGGGGAGGCGGTGATATCGGTTGCCTCCGGCGTGGTGATGGGAAACGAAGTGCGTGTGGGGGCAAAACCATGAATCGCATCCGCAAGTGCGCGGCGAATTTTTGCGCGTATGTTCCAGTCGTGGCGATACTGGCATTGCTGCTTGGCTCTGCTCTGATTTCCTACGGCGCTGATGCCGTCCAAGTGCAATTGGATTCCAGGAACGCAGGCCCGCGGGCAATCGAGAACTTAACCGAGCAGGGAGTCGTCCGGGACTATCGCCTTGCCTGGACGAGTATGGCCCAGACTCTCGAGTTCAATACTCTCGATGCATTGGCGGGACCTTTCGCAGGAGAAGCAAAGCAGCGGCTGGTGGAGACGGTTACCCAACAACAGCACTCCGGCCTTAGCCAGCGATATGTGAATCAGAATCACCGCTTGGAAGCGGTTTTTTATGCGCCGGAAGGCGATGTCATGGAATTGCACGATACCGCCGAATATCAACTGCAGGTTTTGGATGACGGAAAACTTGTTCACGATGAGCATGTCGTCAGGCACTTCGTGGTGCTAATGACTCCCGCCGCAGATCGGTGGGTGGTCAGGGAGTTGCAGGCCGTGCCCCAGTTTTGATTCTCGCCTTTGCACGCAATGGGATTGCCAACCGCTGTGTTCTTTAAAGCATCCTAATTCCTACGCAGGAAGGCCGAAGAAATGGAGCCGTCAATTTGTCGAAGGCGTTGCTTAGCATCTCCATAGTTTGTTTTGTGATGGCGGGCGGGTGCACCACCCCTGCCATGCATCATGCTCTGCGGCAAAATGGACAGGCACCGGCGTTGTCTCCCAAACTTCTCGCGGTCTACATGCCATGGTTCGGAGACCACACCCACATGGATGTGGGCTACTCCAGCCAGGATCCCGCGGTGCTCCGCAAACAGATCCAGCAGGCCCATCGCATGGGGATCTCAGGTTTTGTGGTCGACTGGTATGGCGAGAGCCGTCCCTACTCAGATCATAACTTTGCTCTGCTTCAACAAGCTGCGAGCGAGAACCAATTCCAGGTTGCGCTTCTATACAACGAGGCGGAAGACGAGGACTCACAAGCCACGGACGCTGCGATCGCGGCCCTCGACAGAGCCTATCAGTCTTACATCGGACCGAACGCCAAATACCGCGACGCGTATCTCGTCTACGATGGTCGGCCTGTGGTATTCGTGTTTCCCAAGAGTGGGCACATAGACTGGAACCGCGTTCAGGAGCGCTGCAGCCACTGGGACAGGCCGCCTCTTTTGATTTACAAAGATGAGCCGCCTGCCGCATTTGCGAATGATTTTGAGGGGTCTTACGCCTGGGTACAGCCCGGACCCGGGGGATGGGCCGCCGACGGCAGCAACTGGGGCGAAAAGTATCTGGACAGTTTCTACAAAACGATGAAGGCCAAGCATCCTGACAAAATTGTGATCGGCGGGGCCTGGCCGGGTTTCGACGATTCATCGGCAAAATGGGGGCTCAATCGCCACATGCAGAACGGCTGCGGAAAAACCCTGGACGAAACTCTGAATCTTTATGAGCGCTATTACGACAGCTCCGAGCCGCTTCCGTTTCTCCTGATTGAAACCTGGAACGACTATGAGGAAGGGACTGCCATCGAGCAGCGGACAGCCGCGAATTGCAGCGGCGCCGCGACTACCAGTTCCGCCCAATCTACTCCGCACTAAACCCTCCGACTTACGCTTTGCCAAACCAACCTGAGGGCCCGCTTTCACATCGAAGAAGACGGGTATTTGCGTCGCACTTTGGCGATACTGCGAGTGATTTCATATTATGGGTGGCGCTAAGAACTCCACGAGGTGTCTCAACTTACTTTCCCAGCTCCTGCTGGCCGCCGATGGAAGCAAGAGCGCAAGCCTGTTGCCGGGCGCGGTGTCAGGGCTCAGTCACAATGAAGAACTCAGCCAGACGCTGGCCACGTTTGGTCAACCCGACTTTGGGGAGCTCTGGGGCCTTGCAGCTTCCCACCATGTGATCATGCGTGCCTTCCCTGAGTTACATCGGGCGATGGTGGCCGGGAGGTATGACAGCGCAGAGTGGGTTGACCATGCGCTGGCGAAAGAGCAGGCGCGCATCCACCGTGCGTTGTCTTTCTTGAGTCCTATTTGCGAGGCTTTGCAAGACTTGGGCGACGTGTTTGTGATCAAGTCTCTCGACCACTGGCCCGACTTAGGGAGCGACCTTGATCTTTACACGAACGGGGAAGGCGCCGATGTCGTTGCCATCATGCGTGGGCGCTTCAAGGCACAGGTCGCGGAACGGAGCTGGGGCGACCGGCTGGCGAACAAATGGAACTTTCTGGTTCCTGGCCTGCCTGAACTCGTCGAAGTGCATGTGGGACGATTGGGCCAGACCGGGGAGCAAGTTGCAATCACGGATTCCTTAGGGACAAGGGCCCGGGCCGCGCAATTCGGGCTGCACAGTCTCCGCGTACCCGCACCGGAGGACCGCTTGATGATCAGCACCCTGCAACGAATGTATCGTCACTTTTATCTCCGGCTATGCGATATCGCGGATACTGCCCGGCTGGTAGATAGTGGCGCGGTCGACTACTTCTATCTCCATTCCCTGGCCAGTTCGGCGGGCCTCTGGGAGGGGCTAACCACCTATCTGGTCATAGTTTCCGGCTACGTCAAGTCATTTCGCGGAGAAGGTCTTGCGCTACCGTCCCTCGTAACCGATGCGGCGCGATGTGGCAGTGAACGCATGTATTTCAGGCGAAAGTTCCTCCGGATACCGATTTTTCCCGACGCCGCGAGTTTTTACGCCTCGGAGTGGAAAAAACTTCTGCTCAAGGGAGAAGTCCGAAACGCGCTTCGCCTGAGCTTGTTGCCGGGCCTGGCCGTGGCGGCGGCGGTGGAACTCAAGATTACAGGAAGCGACAAAGGGATATGGTGATTCCGGCCTGCGGGGTTGGCCGCTCGGGAGTTCACAGTATTGCGAGTGCTTCGCTGAACCCCTATGGTGGGGGCAGAGAGAAAGGACGAAAGAGGGTCTGATGCCAGGAAGAAAGCATCTGCGCGGTGTGAGCGCAAAGGAGCAGCGGGAATACGAGCATATCAAGGCAAGTGCTCAGCGTTCCGGGCGCTACGGGAAGCGGGCCAAGGAAGTAGCCGCGCGGACGGTGCTAAAGAAACACAAAGCAGAAGGTCACAGTAAAGGTAATTGAGCTGGCCGCGGCTAGCATGTTGCCCTGGCCAGGAATCGAAGCATACTTAAGTTTTGGGCCTGAAGTGAGAGGAAGTGCCGCTTGGTTCGAATTCTTGTAGTAGACGACAACCCGGCGGTCCGGCACTATCTTCGGGCTCTCCTCGAGCAACAAAGCACCTGGCAGGTCTGCGACGAGGCTCGGACCGGACGAGAAGCGTTGCAACGGGTGGAGAAGAATCCGCCCGACATGATCCTGCTGGATTTCCAGATGCCCGATCTAAATGGGCTCGACGTGGCCCGGCAAATCACAAAGCTTTTCCCCGAGATTCCCATACTCATGGTCACTATCCATCTGTCCAAGCAGTTGGCTGAAGAGGCCCGCAGGGTGGGGATCCGCGGCGCCTGCGCGAAAACAGACGTCGGCTCCATCGTCGAAGCGGTGGACGCGCTGCTGCATGCCGGAACCTATTTCCCAGCCACGAATTCACTCCACAATTAGGGTCCATAAAGATCGGATAGAACAGTGCCCGAAAATACAGGATTCCCTGTATTCGAGGAGCGGCATTACAATGCTAGTTTCTTTAGTGATCCAGTCAGGAGTTGCGTTTCCGCCTGGTGCGAGTAGGGCCCCTGCGGCAGGAACGGGACGAAAAGGAAACCAGAGCCAGCCGGAAAACTGTATTAAGAGTGATCTGTAGAGGGCTGCCTCAGAGAGCCACGAAAAAGCTTATGGCAGTCCGCATACTGCTGGTGGATGATCATCCGATTGTGAGGCAAGGGCTGCGGACTCTATTGGAGGGACGGTCGGGCTGGGAAGTGGTGGGTGAAGCATCGGATGGGCTTGAGGCCCTGGATAAGATCGAGAGCCTGCAACCCGATGTGGTGGTGCTCGATGTCACCATGCCTCGAATGAATGGTCTGGAAGCGTGCCGTTTAATTCAGCAGAGGCCACAGAAGACCTCCGGTCTTGAGGTCCTGTTTGTTACCCAGCACGATTCGCCGCAAATGATGCGGGAAGCGCTGGATGCAGGAGCCAGAGGGTACGTGGTAAAGTCGAATGCCGCGCGCGATCTGTTGGAGGCTGTAGAGGCCGTGAGCCAGCATCGGGTTTTCACCGCACTGGCGAGAACCTCGCAGGCTTCGTGCTGAATCTGGGGGTTACTGGCAATTCAAAATCTATCGAACTCCCGGGCCGTACCTGGGGGGAAGGATCTGCCATGAAACTGCGCATTTTGTTAGCCGACGATCACGAGATTGTGCGTCGAGGGCTGGTTGCGCTCCTTCAGAAGCATGAGGGCTGGGAAGTGTGCGGAGAAGCTTCCGACGGCCGCGAAGCGGTCGAAATGGCCAAGCAGCTGAAGCCCGACGTTGTGATTGTAGACATCGGTATGCCCTACCTCAACGGGCTGGATGCCACACGCCAGTTGCTGCAGCATGATCCGCACTTCAAAGTCATAGTGCTGACCATCACCGACTCCGATCAGGTGATCCGTGAAGCCCTTGATGCCGGAGCGCGCGGTTTTGTGCTGAAGTCCGATGCAGCTCGCGATCTGGTTTCGGCGGTCGAGGCCTTGCAGAGCAAGCGGATGTTCTTCACGCCCCGCGTGAACGATCTGGTGTTGGCGGGCTTCCTGGACAAAGGGCACGCCATATCCCGGAATGAGCCTCCGAATTTGCCAACCTTGACGGTCAGGGAACGCGAGGTCACACAGCTTCTGGCGGAAGGCAAGAGCTCCAAGGAAGTAGCCTCGCTGCTGAACTTGAGCACCAAGACCGTCGAAACGCATCGCAGCAACATCATGCGGAAGCTCAGCCTGCACTCAATCCGCGATCTGGTTGTCTATGCCATCAAGAACAACATCATCCAGATCCAGATGCCGCCGCAGATCCAGCGCGCGCCGGAAAATTCGGTGGCCTAAGTGAACCGGACCGGCCGCTGTTTTCAATGAGCGGATTCCTGTGAATAATATCCGCTCTTAGTGCGCACCGTCAGGTTGCGGTATCCCGGAGCACGCGCCTCCAGCCGGACGGACTGGTATCCCGGTTTCACATTCTGGTTTCGGGGCTTATAGGCGATCGTGTACTGGCTCCGGATATCGTGTGCGACGGTTCGTGTGATGTTATCCACTTGATCGATCGTCTCGGGAAAGTAAGCCACTCCACCCGTCTCTTTGGCCAATTGCTGCAGCGCCTCGCGGCCTGAGTTCTGCAGCCCACTACCCAGCAGACCAACTGCATAGAGGACCGGACCATTCGCCGGTTGCAATCGGCGCAACGCTCCCTGCAAGGTCTCCTGGCTCATATTGTCTTGCCCGTCGGTGATCACTAACAGCACTCTTTTGTCCAGTCGCGGGTTGTTCTTGAGGTGCACTGCCGAGGCTACGACGGCATCGTAGAGCGCAGTACTGCCCTTCGCCGAAACTTGATGCAGCGCCGCCCGCAGCATGTTCACGTCGGAGGTGAAATCCTGATCGAGGTAGGGGTTCTGGCCGAAATTTACCACGAAGATTTCGTCTTGCGGATTGCTGACACGAATCAGGTTCAGAACTGCCTGGTTCACAGCCTCTCGCTTGTCGCGCATGGAGCCGGAGTTGTCGATCACAATACCCATCGCGACCGGAACATCCTCCCGGCGAAACGAGGTGATAGTTTGGGGCAAGCCGTCCTCATACACAGTGAAGGCGCTCCGATCCAGCCCCGGAACAAGGTGCTGTTGTTCGTCGACCACAGTAGCATGCAGCACGACTTCCTCCACCTGTTTCTTGAAGACAAACATGCTGCCTTGATCATTAGCGTTGGGCTCTTGGGCTGTCGGCTCTTGCGCGGAAACAGGAGAGGGCTGGGAAATGTTGCCGGCAGGCCCGGTTTGCTGCCCTGCCGGGTGTTCGTCGGTGGCGGCGGGCGATTGAGCCAAGGCTCTCGAGATGAGAAGAGCGCTTATCAGAACTGCTAAGAGTATCGAACTGGCCCACTGGGAAGTGGCTGATCGCATACAAATCCTCCGTGCGACTCTTAGATGCGGTCTTCACGATAGTCGGAGGCCACGCTTGTCGCCTACGGTAAAGACCTGAGTACAGCGTCCCGCCTCCTGCAATTGGGGAAAAACTTACACCAGGTTCATTCCTGAGATCCCGGACTAAAACCTTGAAACTCAAAGCATTCCACCTTTGGCAATTTTCGTGCTCACAACAAAGGGTTCGCCTTGCATATCGGTGCGTTCGCGGGAGCGGCGCAGGCCGGGCTTCTTTACGCCGGTTTTGGTGCAACCTGGGCTGCTCGCACGGGCAACTATTCTCCAACACGGGACTCTTTTCGGTGAAACCTTGAGCCGGGGGTCCGCGTTGTCGCCCTCTGGGAGGTGGAACTGTGAGCTTGCTTCGAATCCTTATCGCAGATGACCATGAGGTGGCGAGAAAGGGAATTTGCTCCCTGCTGGAAAGCCATGCGGGATGGGAGGTTTGTGGCGAAGCCAGAGACGGCCGCGAAGCGGTCGAGTGTGCAACCAAGTTGAAGCCCGATGTCCTACTGCTGGATATTGGAATGCCTAATCTGAACGGCCTGGATGCGGCACGACAAATTCTCGCGATGACGCCCGAGGCTCGCATTCTGATCCTGACCGTACACGATTCAGAGCACGTAGTGCGGGAAGTGCTCGCTGCGGGCGCGCGCGGATTCCTGCTCAAGTCCGATGCCGGCCGGGACCTGGTGGCCGCTGTAGAAGCTCTGCAAAACCGCCGGACGTTTTTCACTTCCAGAGTGGCGCAGATGATGCTCGACGGCTACCTGCGTCCGCATGAGGAGAGCGATGCTTCCGGCCAGTGTGTTCTAACACCCCGGGAGCGGGAAGTGATTCAACTGGTCGCCGAAGGGAAGACCACCAAGGAGGTTGCCACAGCTCTGAGCCTGAGCGTCAAAACGGCCGAAACGCACCGTACAAACCTCATGCGCAAACTCGACCTGCATTCGGTAGCAGCTCTTACTCTCTACGCCGTGCGCAACGGAATCGTCCAGATCTATTAATCGTCCAGATCTATTAAAGACGATTCCACCCGCGTCACCGTCTCAAATCCGTCGCACATAGAGCGAGATTGCCCACTCGCTAGGGACTTTACAGGATACCTGCCGCGGCGTCGTCCGCCTACACTCCAGAGCAGTTGGGTTTGCACACAGCTTCCAGAAAGGAATGCCGATGCTCTGGACTATAGCCATTTTGCTTTTGATCCTTTGGCTATTGGGCATGGTCAGCTCGTATACGCTCGGGGGATTCATTCACATTCTGCTGGTCCTGGCGGTGGTTGCAGTTCTGATCCGCCTGATCCAGGGCCGAAGCGTAGCTTGAAATCAAGCGTCCAAAGCGCGCGATTTCGTCTGTAGAGAACTTCCACAATCGAGGAGAAAATACTTATGAACGAAGATCAGGTGAAGGGGAAGGTCAAGGACGTCGCTGGCCGCATCGAGCGCCAGGCCGGGGAATGGACCGGAGACAAAGAGAAGCAAGTCCACGGAGCAGCGAAACAGGTCGAGGGCAAGGTGCAGAACGCCTGGGGCAACGCGAAAGATGCGGCACAGAAGGCAACCGAGAAAGGGACGTCCAGCAAGACAACTGTGCCGGTCGATGACTCAGTGGAAACAGAAGACGAGGTCGAGGTTCGCTCGCGCCGCAAAGCCGGCTAGTCGGTCCAACCCTGGGAACACTGCCCAATCATCAGTGTTCCCCGTGGCCTCTTCTTTTCTTTTACGTTTCATTCTTCACGGGATCCGCTTAAATCTTCCACAACTCAGCTAGAGCCCGAGCCGCGTTTGACAGGGCGCGTTTTTCCGCGTCAGCTTTCGAAAGCCCAAGAATCCTTGCCCGCTGAACAATGGGGGCCTGATAGCGCAGCGCTCTCTTGCCGCTGGCGTCTGCATGATGAAGCTCGCACACGGCTGTTTCGAATGCCCGTCTCAGATCTTCCGCAGATAGAGGGCGATGGGTTTCAACGCGGCGGTCCGCAATAATCTTGTATGCCATTTGGAGAGGGGCTCAACTTTCTATGCTCTCCGCACAGTAAAATGACCTCTCCTTATCGGCAATACTGTGTTGCCCCCGCAGCGTGGTGATGGTTCCCCTATTGGCCGGCGTCATCAACTGTAAATGGGCCGACTGAGACAGGGCAATGCGAACGAGGGAATTCTGCATAGCAAAGGTGGGCCCAGTAAAGAGAAGGAGACCGCTCAGGCTGCCGCTCGGCAATCCAGGCAATTCTGGAGCGCCCGCAAGGCATATAAGGCGTCATCCAGGGCCTGGTCCTCTTCGATCGTGTCAGAGCCGGCGGCAAACAGTTCCCGTGCCCTGGCCACGATTGCCTTCTCGGCATCTGCGATTCGCTCCGGAATCCTGTTGTGGTCCGTCTCGAACAGAGCGGCGGTGTAAAGCTGTCGCCAGTTCCGCGTCATCGGTGTGGGGCTGATATGAGTCGTCATAGATACTCCGCTAAGCGTGGGCGGATCATGCTGTACTGATCAATTGTAAGAACTGTACTATGCCTCAGGAAAAGCGCTATAGGGTAAATCCAGTACGCCATTATTAAATGGAAGGGCCGCCCTGTCGGCAGCCCTTTCGTTTCCGAGGCTCGTTCTAGGCAACTTTCCTGGTTTTTGAGTTGGTACGACCTTCATGAGAAGCTGCCGAAATAGGTCCTTCCGCACGGGCAGCCTGTGGATTAATTTCCCGCGAAAGTTCCGTCAGCTTTTTGTCGGCCCTTTTTTCTTCTTCCAGGGTCTGTTCCAGCAGTGACACATGATCGTTCTCGCCGAGAAGTTCGGCGAGGGCCCGGGCTGTCCCGTAAGCGGCGATCTCGTAGTGTTCGACCCTTTGGGCGGCGCCAAGAATTGCGGCATCCATTACTTCATCCGCATACTCTTCCTGCATGGTTTCGGATCCTTCCTTAACAAGTCCTTCCATGCCAAGACACTTCTTGCCGGATGGTTTTTCGTCCAGCCGTTCGAAGATCTTTTCCAGGCGAGACACGTGCTCTGAGGTCTGGCGCAGGTGCTCCTCGAATGCTCCCCGCAGTTGGCCATTCGACGCCGCCTTGGCCATCTTCGGCAGAGCCTTCACCATTTGCGTCTCGGCGTTGTAAAGGTCCCGAAGTTCATCGATATACAGTTCGAGCAATGAGTCCTTTTGCATTCTTATTTCCTCCTGATATTTGAATTCCGCAGCGCGTATTGCCCATTGTTCCTGATGATGCATTTTTGGACGCTGCTTCTCCGAAAGTAGTTCGTGGATGCGGCGAGGAACAATACCCCGAACTCTGTACACCCTCGAGGGCTGGAAAAACGAACAGCGCAAAAAAGAAGTCCCGGCTGAGAGCCGGGACTTCAAACGAATCAGTCATCCACGCCGGAGACTACGAAGCGCGACGCTGGCGGTCGCGGTTCTCGTCGTCCTCTTCCTGGTTCTGACCCTGACCGCCTTTTTTCGGCTGGTATTGGCCGCTCTGTTGCCCCTGCTGTCCGGATTGCCCGCCGTGCTGGCCCGGTCCGGACTGGCCACCCTGCTGCCCCTTCTTCTCCATGTCATCTGTCATAAAAGCTTCCTCCTAAGAAACGCGGGTTTTCCCCACGCCTCGGAATTTATCGCCATTCACAAGTTAGTTGCGATGGGTGATTGCAAAGGTTGGGATAGATTCGCGAAGCACGGTTCGCAGGCCTGCAGCAATTGCGAATGTGGTAGATCCTCCATTGTCTGTCCTTTGGTCTGACATCACGCAATTGCTGCCTCGCTGCCGTTATTCCGACTATTGACGTCCTTAAACACTGCCTCGGCGCGACAGATGCGTGGCGAGCGAGACCACAAACAGCACCAGAAAGATCACAAACAGCAGCTTGGCCACACCCGCTGCTGCCACCGCTACGCCGCTAAAGCCCAATACGCCGGCGATGAGGGCCACTACCAGGAACATGAGCGTCCAATAAAGCATGCTGCCTCCTTAGAAACGGTTCTGATAGCACCATAGCCGGGACGCAGGTTTGGACGAATCCCTTTCACTGTGTATTTCGCTGCTCGATCCCCTGTAACTATTCCGGGGCGCGACGAGCTTTTGGAGAGGAAGCAGGTGCCTGTTCCCCAGTGAACTGGCACCTGCTCGATGGGGGCGTTTGTCGAGTAGAGCTACAGGCTACAAAATAAGCCGGTCTCTGCCTATACCGTAAAACTTGTATTTCTTGGCCGGAAGTGTCTCAGTTTCCCCGAAGCTGGCAAACGCTGTTCAATGCTCTGTTACGGAAAACGTTGTATGGACGGCCAACCCGGCCGCGGGTAGAAAAGAACAAAAGGGAACGGACAGTGCAAGATTTGCACTCCTAACTCCATCGTTGCGTGGCGGAGGGTGTGCAATCAACAGTCTGTGATGGCACGGTAGTTGCCTGTGTAAAAGTGGGCTGCTTCGTCTTTCGGAGGTGCGTTGTGAAACGAGAGACTGGCTTAATGGCCACGTTGATTTTCCTGGCGGCGACCGTCCCGCTGACATTTGCCCAGGACCTGCAAGGCCAGCCGAGTCCCGTGCTACCCGGTGAAATTCTCGGGCCTCAACTGATCGCCTGGTCACAATTGCAGAAACCAGAGCCAGTGCCCCAGCCTTTGCTGCCAGCCGAGCAGCCCATCCAGCAACTGGACCGGCAAACCATGCAACCGGCGAGGCTACAGTCGCCTGCGGTACAAACCCTCACCGGCACGATCGTGAAGGATGGCGGCAAATACGTGTTGAAGGTGGCGAGCAGTGGCGTCTATCCACTTAACGACCAGGACAGGGCGAAGCAGTACGAAGGCGAACAGGTGAGAGTCACTGGCACTCTGGATGCGAATAGCAACAGCCTCCACATCACCAGCATCGAACTGGTCTCTTAGATGCCCGCCAAAAGAAAACCGGGAGGAACGTTAAGCGTGATTCCTGCACTTCGAGCGATCTCTCCGATAAAAGCGCGCTTCTGGATTGAAACTATCGTATTGGCCAGCGCCATCGCCTGTGCGCTGGCATTGGTGATTGCAACTTTGGGAGCAGTTGCTGGGGCGGCAGCCGGGGAGCCGGCTTCGGGTTCTCCCAGGTCATCCTCCGCCACCGGGTCACAGACTTACGAGGGCATGATCACAGACACCCATTGCGGCGCCAAACATTCTGCCGCGATTGGCAAGACGGCTGCTGATTGCACGCGAGTTTGCGTGCACGCGGGTGAGCAGTTCGTTCTGGTCGACGGCGATACCATGTATGTGCTCGAAGGCGACCTGCTGGCACTTAAGCGTGTAGCTGGGCAGCGCGTCCGCATTGTCGGCACACGGACCGGTAAGAAGATCTCAGTGACATCTGTTGCCACGGCCTAACCAGTGCAATCTTTAGTCAGATCTGCGCGGGTTCTTCGGGATCAGGTTCGCGCACCGGAGCGTCCGGATTCTCCAACGGGCTTGGTGGCTCTTTGATGGGAGCAGGCAGGGGTTCGACGGGGGTACGGAAATAGTTGCCGCGGGGCAAAGACATTCTCAGTTGCAGTTCAACTGGCATGGAATTCTGATGCCGCCATCGTGCAAATGGAAGCCCGGGTAATTTCAACCAGAGGATGAAGCGGGTGGCTGCTTTCTCCGGCAGCGAAAGAACTCAGCCGGCGGCGAAGGCGCCGATCTCAACGTGATCGGAATGATCCTGTGCCATCGTCAACGGTGCGGTGACAAAATAATGAACCAATGAATAACCAAAGATAACGCTTCATGTTTGTCTTTTTCTCCGTCACAAAGTTGCGGGCACACCTCTTCCCCATTAATCGGCGGAGAGGGGAGAGGAGTGACACAGCGGCAGAATTGACGTTTTCGATGCTGCCTTGTCTGGCGCGGGTTGGTTGAAGTCACAAGGCGCCACGGCGAATACCAGCCAGGTACTTTCGGTGAGATCTACCCTTAAGCCTGAAATTACATCTAAAGGAGGAGACATTTGAAATTGGGTTGCGCGCCTTCGAAATTCTCGAATCGGAAGGAGACGGTTCTTATGAAAACTCTATGGATAGGAGTTGTCGCAGGGGTGATGCTGGGCGGAGTCTCCGCGGCACTCGATACGACGGTACGACAGGGCGGGCAGAGCCCAGCGACTCAGTCCGATCAAACCAGCTCGAACCAGGCGCCGGTAACCCGGATCGCGCCCGGCAGTGTCATCCCCGTGGAGCTGATGAAAACCATCGACGCCAAGAAAGTGAAGACGGGCGATCCGGTCGAAGCGAAAGTTACTCAAGATCTGAAGGCAGGAAACGGCGAGGTGGTTGTTGCGAAGGATACGAAGGTGATGGGGCATGTCACCGAAGCGCAGGCCCGCAATAAGGAACAGAAGGAGTCACAACTCGGCATCGCCTTTGATCACGCAATCATGAAGAACGGAGGCGACGTGTCACTGCCGATGTCGATCCAGGCGATCATAGCGCCTCCGAATCTAAACGCCAGCGGCAACAATGGTGGCGAAGGCACGGGCCAACCTCCCATGCCGGGTGGTGGAGGAATGTCGCCATCCAGTAACAGCGGCCGCATGGGCGGGGGGACGCCGCAGCAAGCGCCGAACCCTACTGCAGGCGCCGATTGGCCGACCACTCCATCCGCCGGAACCAAGTCAAATCAACCCATCACTGGAGACACAAAAGGCGTGGTGGGAATCTCCAATCTCCAATTGTCGACGGCGGCCAAAACGACGGAGGGCTCCATCGTGAGCTCAGAAAAGAACAATGTGAAGCTGGACAGTGGCACGCTGCTGCTTTTGCGGGTGAACCAAGAGGCAGCTTCTACTTCACCTCGATGACCGCCAAACCATAGGACGGTAACGTCAAGGTCAAGTTTCCGTTCCGTAAGCTGCGATCCTCGGGTGCGGGGAGTCGCGCGGCTTTGCGCAGTGCAGCGATCTGAGCCTGCGTGGGGTAGCGCGGCGCTCCCATTTTTTCGTATATGGAATGCACGTCACCATGTTCGCCGTCAACGCGTGAGATCGAAGCGTGTTGACCTCTGGTTCCCTTGAATCTTAAAGTCACCGTTTTGGCAACGCCGGCTGCACCCGGGGGAGCGTAGTTCCAAACCGTGACCACCAAAGAGCCATCCTTTTTACGCGTAACCAGAGCGGTATCAGAAGCGAGCGCAAGCCTTTCGTCGCCCAACTTATGCAGAAGCTTGAAGGCGGCGAAGGCAGGCTTGGGAATTCCGTCCTCGGCGAGCAAACCGAAGCCCCCGTAGAAAGGCTGTTTCACCACGCCTTGCTCCTCGAAGACGTCGGAAAATGTCCAATAGGACATCATGTCGACCAAACCGTCGCACTGCCGAATGGTATCTGCCAGCCACGGCCCCATGTAAACCGTATCGGTGACAGCAGGCTCATTCATGTAGCTGGCGTTGTACTCGCTCCAGATCAGCGGTAGTGAGGGTTTGGCGGACGCTTGAATCTGGTCATGGACCTTCTTCACCGCGCGGCAGACCATCTGATTCCGCGGAATTCTTTCCGTGGTGCCGAACACATCTTCCGCTTTGTCGTTGGCGTAGACGTGGGTGGAAACAAAATCGACCGGAACCTTCTGATCGACGCAATGCTTGATGAACGCGTCAGCCCAGGCGGCTTGCGCTGTTGCGGGCCCGCCCACGCGCAGGCGTGCGCTCACCGCCTTCACGGCGCGTGCCGTGTGGTCATAGAGCTCCCAATACGTCGGCTCTTTGGGATCTCCTGCCCAGAAATCAAGGTTGGGTTCGTTCCACACCTCGAAATACCATTGCGAGACTTCGGCAATGCCGTACCGGTCTACCAGGTGCTGAGTAAACTGGGTGATTAAGGCGTCCCACTTCGCGTAGTCTTTGGGCGGAGCGATGTTCTGCTTGTACCAGAAGGCGTGCAGAACATCCCGGGCCGCGAGTTTCTTCGGCATGAAGCTGAGTTCCACGAATGGACGCACACCGTTGGCGAGCAGGCCGTCATAGATCTGATCCACATAAGAGAAGTTGTAGACCGGATTCCCCTGCGCATCTTCATCGTAGACTCCAACCTCATCATGGAAGATGGCATGGAAGCGCACATACTCGAAGCCCGTGATCTGCTTGACCTCGTGCAGATCATGGCGATAGCTCTCACGCAAGGTCAGGATGGCCCGCCCGGAGCCAAAGATCTTCTCCCAGAAATGAGGGAAGGGATGCGCGGGAGCGGAGGCGTCGATGACGATGACCTCGCCGGCCTGCGGCTGGGCCTGCGCCGGCAGGATGGATAACACCAGCGGAAGGATTACGACACAAATCCAAGAAACAGCGTAATGGTTCGGTTTCCGCATGAAGCTTTCCTAAATTATATCGGGAAGATGCGCGGCGGCCTGGCCCACCGCCCCGACAAACATACCGTCACGCTTCTAGAAAGGTCTTTCTATTCACATACTGCGAATAACAGTTACCCGATGCTGTTCGTATTTTGCGGATAAAGCCGATGTGTTCAAGGACTTACCTTTAGGCAGGACCTTTGTTGCGTGAATTCGTAGGAAGGTTGCCGAGAATTCGGGCTTGAAGAAGTTAGGAAATCCTAATTTGGAACTATTGTCCTAGTGGGCATGGGGGTTGCTGTACCGTCGGAATCTAGCCTCCTCGTCGCGGGGCTTCCAAACTGGATGCATGCGACTCCCCCAGTCCATCATCCAGTCTCTCTCCGTCCGCGTTATCCACTTTCTAACCCTTGTAACGGCAATCATTGTGCTTGGCATGGCGCCTGCACGGGCCGGCGCAACTGCCTCTCAACTCGTGTGTACGCCGCCAAACCTTCGATTTGGCGCCATCGTTACCGGCCAGGCCGAGACGTTGCTGGTCACGGTGACGAATACCGGACAAAGCAGTGTGACCATCTCAGGAATCACGGCGAGCAATCCGGACTTCACCACATCCTCGTTGTCTCTGCCGCTGGTTTTGGCCGCGGGTGGGAGCGTCGACCTCAGCGTGACGTTCACTCCCCCGACAGCGGGATGGACGAGTGGGACGATCAAACTGTCCAGCAATGCCTCAAACCCCACCCTGGTCCTTGACGTTATGGGTACAGGCGCTAGCAGTGATCCGGTGACCGCCAGTCCCTCGACTGTGTCCTTTGGCGCAGTGCCGATGGGAACAAGTTCCAGCGTGCCGGTTGTGCTTACGAACGGCCGCTCATGGAAGGTGACCATCTCGGCTCTTCAGACAACGGGCAGCCCATTCTCGACGAGCGGGCCCACGTTCCCCTTGACTTTGAGCGCCGGGCAAAGCGTTACGGTGAATGTGATCTTCACGCCACAATTGGCTGGTGCCGCCGGAGGCAGCGTGTTTGTTTCTGGCCCTGCGCTAAACCTGCCTTTGACGGGCACAGGGACCGCCCCGGGCCAGTTGAGCATAGCCCCGGCGCCGCTGAACTTCGGCGACGTGCCGGACGGAAGCACAGTGACTCTGCCGATCACCCTGAGCGCGTCTGGGTCAAGTGTGACCGTCTCTTCCGCCAGCAGCAGCAGTTCCCAATTTGTTCTGGAGGGAGCTTCTTTCCCGTTCACCATCGCCGCGGGCCAGGGCGTTTCACTTAACGTTGCCTTCACCCCACAGAAGAGTGGTACGGTGTCTGGCTCTCTCTCCTTTGCCAGCAATGCCTCCGACTCCCAGGCGGTGGAGTCTCTTACCGGTATCGGTACAGCGACCCCGTACAGCGTTAATCTCTTCTGGAATTCCACGCCGGACGTCATGGGCTACAACGTTTATCGCAGCACGAATCCGAGCGGCACATACTCAAGGATCAATTCCACGCTGGACTCGAACACGGCCTACACCGACAGCACAGTCGTCTCCGGCCAAACCTATTACTACGCCGCGACATCTGTGAACTCCAGCGGGCAGGAAAGTGCCCGCTCCAATCCCCCGGTGCAGGCAGCAATCCCGTAGCGGCGCTTGAGGAAAGGCTTCAGGAAGACTTGGGTGGACACCGACTCGTCCACCAACTGGAAGCAAACTAGGGAAAAGGTACTGCCGCTTTGATCTCGCTGGAAGCGCCGCTCTGCGCTCCGCCTTCCGCAACCGCCTTGACCACATAAAAATAGGTTTTGTGGGGCTCGACTGTGGTGTCGACGCACTTCGTTCCCTTCAAGGGTGATGGGCTGATCCTGTCGCTCTCGGCGTACGTGTGCGATGTGAGGCTCCGGTATACGTAGTAGCCCTTGATGGCGTCTTGTGGTGAATGAGACACGGGAATGGCGGCATTCCACGAAAGCGTCACAGAATGCGGATGCGGGTTGACCTGCGAAGGCGTCTGCCCAGCAGATGAACCGATGGCTGTTTCGTTACACAGTGGGATGTCTGGTGGGAGCGGCTGCGCCTTGGCAGATCCGGGGCTCGGAGTTTGCGTATCCTTGTTCTTCACTTGGCCCATGCCGTTGAGGGTCAGGCACACGATTACCGTGAAAACCGCCGCTATCCTGGACGATGACCTTCTCATCTGTAGTCTCTATATCTAGCGCATCCGCACTGACCGACGAAGAAAGCCTTCTTGTGCGCAACTTATTGCACACTACGAAGTGCCTTCAGTAACCTCACCCGAGCCCAAAGTAATCATTCTAAAGGTCTTAGTGGCACCGAAGGGCCATTCTCCCCCGGCCCGGCATTTGCGATAGTACTAGTACGGGCGGCCAATGCCTGGCACTCACTAAAGTTATGCCGACAAACTGGGTTCACGCGATTCTCAAGCACCGCCCTGCAATTTTGTTGGTAGTCCTTGTTCTGTGCCGGCCGGCCCTGTCACAAGAAGTCTCTCTCGCGTTGCTCCAGCCCAGGGAAGCGACGATCCCACCCGCGCCCATGGAACCCGCTCCGCTTGTAACGACCGTTCAACCCGCAACCTTACCAGAAGCGCCCAGCCACCGACGATTCTGGGACCGCGAGAATAGCATTCTGTTTGCGACCAGCGCCGCTTTCAGCGCTGCCGATTTCGTCGTAACTCGGGACAACCTGCGCAATGGCGGCCAGGAACTGAATCCTGTCACGCGCCTGTTTAGCGGCAGTACCGCGGGACTGGCATTCAATTTCGCCGGTGAGACGGCTGGTGTGGTCGGGCTCAGCTACATCTGCCACAAGACGGGGCATCACAAATTGGAGCGGGTCGTCTCCATGCTCAACATCGGCGGTTCCGCGGCAGCCGTGACCTTTGACCTCGCGCATCGATAGGCCCGATTTCCTCAAAGAGCTCCACTCGCTTTCATTGCACTTGTACTCCTTTCGCCGTGGCGCAATATCCAAAGAAGTAGGAAGATCACCATCAAAGCGGTGAGGAGGAAGATGATTCCACCCTGGCGATGGAGTCTCCCGGTCAAGAAACTGCGATCGACGCGCGTTGTCAGCAGCGCGATGACAAAGATGCGAAGCCCATTCTTCGCGACAGAGAGCGGGATTGCCACGGCGACGACCAGCACCCTTCGCCAGGGTGAGCGCAACAGAAGCTGCGCCAAAACCATGGTTGTGACAACTAGAATCAAGCTCGATCGGATGCTGCTGCATTCCCGGGCAACCTCCACCGTCAACCCTGGGATGTGAATGAGCATGCCACGCTGCGCCACCGGAACACGTGCTATCGCAAAAAGCAAATGAGCGGCGGCAGCGGAGCCTTGCTGGAGCAGGCTTACGACGGGACCCAATACAAACGCGGGAAAAGGAACAAGCCAGAAAAAGAAACAAAGAGGAAAGAGGGCACGCCGGAAAGCACGAGCGCCGAAACACAGGATGAAAGCGCCGATCCACCACATCACAAGTGCCAGCATGTTCACCGAGAGTTGCACGTCGGAGGACAGTGGAACCACTCTCCATCTCACGATGGCACTCAGCAGAGTCGCGACGACCAGCAACAGTAAGCCCTTACTCACTCCAGCATAAGGTTCAGGCGTTTTCCAATCGAGGAAGATCAGGGTCGCACTGATGGGGAGAATCAGCAGCAGGTGTGTGTATTGCTCGTCGTGCAGGGCCAAAGTGAGAGAAGACGTAAGCGGACCCCACCAGATGACGAGGGAAATTGCGCCAAGAATGAAAAACGCCAGAAGCGGCGACAATCTGGACGTCGATGCCTGGCTCGGAGAATTCGGCAAAATTTCCTTCTGCCCAATTCGGAGTTGGCCCGCCTTGGGTCTGGTCGCTGCTCGTTCGTCTAAATTGGATCTGTCTCAGTCAGCATAATGCAAAGTCGCGGTAGCATAAACATGACTACCGTTACGCTCATCGCAAGCTCACTGAAGGATGTGTATGAAGGACTACCGCCAGTTCTACATCGATGGGAAATGGGTGAACCCAATCCAGGCCCACGACTTCGAGATTATCAATCCCGCCAACGAGGAACCCATCGCGACGATCTCTCTGGGCAGTGCACCTGACGTTGACAAAGCTGTATCCGCAGCCAAACGTGCTTTTGAGTCGTACTCGGAGCGCACCGTTGAGACGCGTCTGGCATTGCTCCGGCGGATCGTTGAAGCCTACAAGGCGAGGTCTGAAGAAATGGCCGAGACCATTTCGCAGGAAATGGGATGCCCCATCTCATTGTCACGAGGGGCGCAAACTCCCGCAGGGCTGGGACATTTATTGGAGATCGTGAAAGTGCTGGAGCGCTTTCAGTTCGAAGATCTCAAAGGCTCGACGCTCATGCGGAAAGAGCCCATTGGCGTGTGTGGACTCGTCACCCCCTGGAACTGGCCGATGAATCAGATTGTTGCCAAGGTTGCACCTGCTCTGGCTGCCGGATGCTCGGTGGTTCTTAAGCCCAGTGAATTGGCCCCGCTCTCCGCTCATCTATTCGCCGAGATCCTCGATCAAGCGAGTGTTCCGCCTGGTGTTTTCAATCTGGTGAATGGCGATGGGCCCACCGTAGGCAGTGCGATTGCTGCGCATCCGGATGTCGCCATGGTGTCCTTCACGGGATCCACGCGCGCCGGCGTAGCCGTGGCCCTGGCCGCCGCTCCCACGGTGAAGCGGGTCACGCAGGAATTGGGCGGAAAATCCGCCAACATCATTTTGGACGATACCGATCTCGATAGCGCGGTGAAGGAGGGCGTGCAGGCGTGTTTCCGCAATACTGGTCAATCCTGCAACGCGCCTACGCGCATGCTCATTCCACGTTCCAGGATGGCGCAGGCTATCATGGCAGCGCGGCAGGCCGCCGAGGCTACCAAGGTCGGCGATCCGTTTGCAGAAGGCATCAACATCGGTCCACTGGCGAGCAAAGCCCAGTTCGAAAAAGTTCAGCGCCTGATCATGCAAGGCATCGCAGAAGGTGCGGAGCTGATTGCGGGCGGGCCGGGACGTCCCGAAGGCTTCAACAAAGGCTACTTCGTGAAGCCGACCATATTCGCGAACGTCAACAACGCTATGACGATCGCACGCGAGGAGATATTCGGACCCGTTCTTTGCATCATCCCCTACGAAAATGAAGACGACGCTGTCCGAATTGCGAATGACACGCCGTACGGGTTGTCAGGCTTTGTTACATCGGGAGACATCGAGCGCGCGCGCCGGATTGCCAGGCGAATCCGGGCCGGCAACGTACACATCAATGGCGCCAGGGTCGACTTCGCTGGCTGCTTTGGCGGCTACAAGCAATCGGGCAACGGCCGCGAATGGGGTGAGGCGGGCCTGGAAGAGTTTCTTGAGTTGAAAGCGATCTTCGGCTATCCCAGCCGGGCAAAATGAAAGTACCAGACCCGCGTGAGTTATTGACTCCATAAATTCGGGTGGCGTAGCGTACCAACAACGGGGCGGGGAGAATAAAAATGGCACTCGGAACCGGATGGTCCAAGACCTGGACCTACTTCGAGGGAGGCTGGCACGAGGGCAACGTGCCGATCATGGGTCCGCGCACGCATGCTGCCTGGCTTTGCTCCCTGGTTTTCGACGGCGCCCGCGCGTTTGAAGGAGTCACGCCCGATCTCGACCTCCATTGTGCGCGCGTCAATGATTCCGCCAGGAAGCTCTTCCTCAAGCCCACGGTCTCGACTGAAGAATGGGTGAGGCTGGCCCGGGAAGGGATCGCGCGATTCGATAAGGATGCCGCACTCTACATTCGACCCATGTACTGGGCGGAGAAAGAAGGACCATGGGTTCAGGCGCACGATCCCGAATCGACACGCTGGTGTCTCTCGATTTACGAAGCCGCTATGCGCGTACCGAAAGGCTTCTCGATCACGTTATCTCCCTACCGTCGGCCCACGATTGAATCCATGCCGGTCGATGCCAAGGCCGGATGTCTTTATCCCAACAACTCCCGCGCCCTTTTCGAAGCACATGCCCGGGGCTTCGATAACGCAATCGTCTGCGACATGCTGGGCAATGTTGCTGAACTGGCCACCTCCAATGTCTTCCTGGCGAAGGATGGAGTGGTTCTGACACCAGTCCCGAACGGCACTTTTCTCGCAGGAATCACACGGCAGAGGGTGATCGGCCTATTGCGTGGCGCTGGCGTGACGGTGGTCGAGAAGGCTCTTACCTATCAGGACTTCGAGAAGGCCGATGAGATTTTCGCAACGGGAAACTACTCCAAGGTAGTTCCCGTAACTCGGATCGGCGACCGTCCACTGCCATTCGGACCGCTCTATGCAAAGGCCCGGGAACTGTACTGGGCCTTTGCGCATTCATGATCGGCGAAGCTTGCGGCGGTGCGGGATTTGATTCTGCTCTCTTCATGGGCACACCGCGAGATACATTTCGCGGATCGATATGGCGAGCTTGCTGTGCGGGGCGCTATGAGCAATAAGTCACCCGCCGTGACGATCGACGTGCTAACCCAGATTTGGCAGCGCGTCCTGAAGCGATCGCCGATAGGCCCTGAGGAAGAGTTTATTGATCTCGGCGGCAGCGATTCGCTGGCGGACAGGATATTCGCAGAGATCGCGCAGGTGTCTGGCCGGGATCTGCCGAGCGCTATGATCTGTCACGCACCAACCATCGAAGCGCTGTCGGCCCTGTTGGAGCAGCCCACCCTGCCGCACTTTTCACCGTTGGTGCAGTTGAAGAGAGGCAGCGAGAAGCCGCCGATTTTCATTACCCACGGCCTGGGTGGCCGTGTCCGGTTCTCCGAACTCGCAAAGAACATTCGCACCGGGAACCCGATCTATGGAATTCAGGCCAAAGGTGTCGATGGAATGGAGGAGCCACTGGATCGCATTGAAGATATGGCCCAGTTCTATCTTGATGCTCTCGGGACGCTGCAGCCCCAAGGCTCTTACATCCTGATCGGTTACTCATTCGGCGGTCTGGTGGCACTGGAAATGGCACAGCGCCTGTGCGAAGACGGAAAAGATATCGAGCTGCTGGTGTTGATGGATACGTACCCGCACCCACGCTACCTCTCACGGGGAGAGCGTGTGCAGCTCATCGCGCAGCGCGCCAGACGCCATCTCTCCGATATGAAGAAGATGCCCATCCGTGGCGCATTTTCATACGTCATGCGCGGACTGCAGCGCCGATTACACATTGCTGGAGTCCATAGTCCTGGCCATCGTCTTTCAGAAATGCCTCGCCTATCGTTCGCGCAGACAACGGCGCACGTTCAGGAGAGGGCTTACGTGGCCTATGGACGCTATCGCCCCCGGTTTTATCGAGGCCGGATAAAATTCGTGAGAGCCGAGGTCAACTCTTATTTCCCGAATGATCCGGCCGCCGTTTGGGGCAAGCTGGCGGATGAATTCGAAGTTGAGACCGTGCCTGGAGGTCATCTGGACATCGTCGAAGCCGAGCTCGAAGGACTGGCCGCTGTACTTACTCGATATGTGAAGGGATCGGCACAGCCTCTCCCATGATCGACGCACTCCTCCCGATTTGGCGGCGTGTGCTGCGACGGCCATCCGCCGGTGTCGATGACAATTTCTTTGAAGCCGGCGGCGATACCTCGCTGGCGCGGGAGTTATTTGCTGAAATCGGCCACGTGTGCGGTCGAGAACTTCCACCGGTCATGATCTGCCAGGCTCCGACGCTCGGCGCTCTGGCCGCCTTATTGGAGCAGCCCACGTCTCCTCGCTTGTCGCCACTCGTACTCTTGAAAGCAGGTGCGGAGAAATCTCCGGTCTTCATGGCACACGGCATTGGCGGCAACATGATGGATTTTTCCCGCCTGGCGCTCCATATTCCATCGCCGCACGCGATCTACGGAATGCATGCGAAGGGCATGGATGGGATAGACGAACCGCTGCAGAGGGTCGAGGATATGGCCGAGTTCTACCTCAATGCCATGGGAAAAATCCAAACTGGCGGGCCGTATTTTCTGATCGGCTACTCGCTCGGTGGCCTGGTGATGCTGGAGGTTGCCCAACGCCTGTCTGCAAGAGGAGACAATGTCGCGTTGCTGGCTATGCTGGAGTCGTATCCAGACATGCGATACCTCCTGCCCGGCCAGCGTATGCGTCTCATGGCACGCCGGGCGAGAAGGCGTGTGTCGGATATGAGGCAGATGCCGGTGCGTGAAGCGCTGTCTCGCATCGCTCCAAGCCGATTTCACAATTCGGCGAATCCTCGGGTAAACGAACACACTCGGCCCCCGGGTGGCTTGTCGTTCGCCGAGGCTGCGGAAAAAGTGCGGGAGAGAGCCGAGTTGGCGCTGTCGAGTTACAGGCCTCGATATTACGGTGGCGAGATAAAATTCGTTCGAGCCGGAACTTCATCTTACTTCCCGGATGATCCAGCCGCGGTTTGGGCTCGCCTGGCGGCGAAGCTTGAAGTTGAGACTGTGCCGGGCGATCACGTGGGAATCCTCGCGACGCACTTCGAGAGCCTGGCTGCAGTGCTCACTCGCTATTTGGAAGAAAGTGATCGACAGGAAATGAGTTCACGATGAATGGTGCAGAAAGCCTGGTTCGCACACTTCTCGCCGGAGGGGTGGACACTTGCTTCACGAACCCCGGTACCTCGGAGATTCATCTGGTCGCTGCGCTGGACCACGCGCCGGAAATGCGCTGCGTACTGGGTCTGTTCGAAGGCGTGGTTACCGGAGCCGCCGACGGCTATGCACGCGTGGCTCAAGAACCGGCCTGCACCCTGCTGCACCTCGGCCCCGGCCTCGGGAACGGGCTTGCGAATCTGCACAACGCCAGCCGGGCCCAAGTGCCGATCGTCAACCTTGTCGGCCAGCATCCCGCTTATCATTTGCCCCACGATACGCCACTTACTTCCGACATCGAGGCCATCGCGCGGCCCTATTCCAAATGGTTGCGGACATCTGCCTCCGCCACGGAAGCAGGCCGCGACGCAGCTGAAGCGATCGTTGCCGCGCGTTCCGCACCGGGACAGATTGCGACCTTGATCGTGCCTGCCGATGTCGCATGGAACAATGGCGGAGCAGTTGCTGCGCTCCCTGCACTACCCAAGTCTCCCTCACCTGCGACGGCAGCTATCGAGCGCGCCGCGGCAATGTTGCGGTCGGGTTCGCGAACCGCCATTTTGATGAGCGGGAACGCACTCTACGGCAAAGGACTGGCAATGGCGGGGAGGATTGCAACCGCTACAAGTGCCAAACTCCTTGCCCCTTATCCTGTGACGCGTCTCGAAAGGGGCGCAGGCATCGCCGCGGTGGAGCGAGTCCATTACGTCCTCGAAATGGCCGTCGAGCAACTCAAGGAATTTCGTAAGCTCATCCTGGTGGGTGCGCGGGCTCCGGTGGCTTATTTCGCCTACCCGGGGAAGGACAGCGTCTTCACGTCGCCGGAATGCGAAATCCACACTCTGGCAAGTCCCGGTGAGGATTATGTCGGTGCCCTGGAAGCGCTCGAAACTGCGTTGTCACCGCTTCGAACCCAACCGGCCGCAGAGAAAATAGAACGGCCCCCCTCACCTTCAGGTGACGTCACACTGCAGGGATTAGCCGCCGCCGTGGGCGCACTACTGCCCGAGAACACGATTGTGGTGGATGAATCCATGACCTCAGGACGAAGCATGATGGCGGCCACGAGAGGCGCTCCGCCTCACGACTGGCTGGGAAACACCGGAGGCTCGATTGGGATTGCCTTACCGTTGTCTCTGGGTGCGGCAGTGGCGTGCCCGGACCGCCGCGTGTTGTGCCTGACCGCCGACGGCAGCGCGATGTACACACTTCAGGCGTTGTGGACGATGGCGCGCGAAGGGCTCAAAGTCACGACTGTCGTTTTCGCCAACCGCGACTATGCCGTCCTCAAGCGCGAGTTTTCTTATCTGGGTGTGGGTAATCCGAGACGCCGCGCCTTGGATATGTTCGAAATCGGACGTCCGGATCTCGACTGGGTACGGCTGGCAAAGGGCATGGGAGTGCCCGGGGAGCGAGTGAGTTCCCTGGAAGGATTTGCGAAGGCGTTGCGGGAAGGATTGGAAGGCGAAGGGCCGAGCCTGATCGAAGTGCCGCTATAGACTGAGCACCGTTACATTCCAGCAGCGGGACTGAAGGCTGCGTCGGGCGGACTTTATCCAACCATCTTGGCGAGTTCGGTCTTGACCACTTTTCCGGTCGGAGTGACCGGCATGGTGGAAACGAGAAGAATCTGCGATGGGCGTTTGTAGGGAGCCAGATGCCGGGCGGCATATTCCGCAAGATCTGTGGCCGTCAGCGGCGAGTGCGGCAAGGGCTGAACGAAAGCGACAACTTCCTCGTCCCCCTCCACCGATCTGCCAATCACGGCAGACTGCGCAACTTCAGGATGAGCGTTCAGCACTGCCTCGACTTCAGCCGGGTAAACGTTGAAGCCACGGTGCACGATCAGATCCTTCGTGCGCCCGACAATGAAGAGATTTCCATCTTCCAACCGGGCGAGGTCGCGGGTATTGAACCATCCTTCAGGATCGATCGCGGCAGCTGTCTCTTCGGGAGCGCGATAGTAACCCTTCATCACGTTGGGTCCGCGTACCCATAGTTCACCGGCTTCTCCGTATGCCACCGGCTTGCGATCCGGGCCCATCAATTTGATTTCAACTCCGGGGAACGGTGGTCCGATCGAGGTATCGGTGCGAGGAGATTCGATCCGCGTCTGAGCGATGGTAGGAGAGCATTCCGTCACGCCATAGCCGTTGTGGAGCGGCATACCGAAAAGAGTCTCGACGGCTGACTTGGTTGCCGGGTGAAGTTGAGCGCCGGAAGAAGAGATGATGCGAAGCGCCGGAAACTTCAGCGACTCGATCTGTCTAAACTTTGCATATTGGAGAAACTGGGTGAACGTGGCCGGGGCGCCCAGCATAACCGTTATCTGCTCCCGCTCCAGGGTCACGCGCGCGGTCATGGGATCAAAACGCGGGGACAAATAAAGCGACGCGCCGCTGAGTAACGATCCAAGCAGAACCACGGAGAGGCCGACCGCATGGGACATCGGAAGAATTCCATAAAGACGGTCTTCCGCCGTAAGAGATCGTATCTTCGCCGATCCGGCCGCGAGAAACAACAGGTTCCGGTGGCTCAGCATGACACCCTTGGGAAGGCCGGTCGTGCCGGAAGTGTAGATCAAGGCGGCGACGCGATCCGAGATGTCTGCATCCACGGGCTCCGGCGCAGCGCTCTCGTTTAAGGGCCCGACAGCGATCGTCCCCAAGCCATCTACTTCTTCGAGCGGCGCGCCGTGCCGCTTGGCGTGGTCGGTGGCGTGCGGCGACACGCTGGTGGTGTAGAGCACACGGCGGGCACCGCAGTGCTCGCGGATCTCATCGATCTCCCGCGCCGAGAGGCGGGCATTCACCAGCACGGGCCATGCGTCGATATCCGCCGAAGCCAGCAAGATGGCTACGAATTCCCGGCAATTTTCACCGACGATCATGACCCGATCACCCGGACGCACGCCCGATTTGCGAAGCCAAGTCTGCGTCCCGGAGATTGCCGAAGCCAGCTGCCCGTACGTCCAGGTCCCGGAAGCCTCGACCAGAGCCGGCCGGTCGGGCGCACTCTCGGCCCATGGCTTTACCACGTCGTCGATGCGGGTGGGAAGGGCCCGCAGCATCTCAGAGGCCAGGTTGTCCGTTTGGGCTGAAGCGATCATGGGTGAAAGTTTGTATTTCGAGGGCTACGATACTGCGGTACGTTTTTGTGGGACCTGAGCATAGGACGAGGTCATCGCCGCAAACGGCGATGCCACAGCCTTTCTCGACAACAGATACTGCAGCCAGTTGCGGTACACGCACGTAGCCGAGGATTGCCATGTGTTCTGCAACGCCGCAGCCACAACGGCCTCGGGAAAGAACACGAGCCGCTCTTCGCAGGGGTGGGTAAGAGCCGTCTCCCGAAACTCTTGTAGAAGTTTGGTTGCCGCCGCATCGAAATACCCATCGGGCATTGTGGGATAGGTTTCTCTTTCCTGGCGGAGGAATCTCTTGATGTCTCTGCGGTATTCCTTCAACAGAGTCCGCGCGCCGTACTCGGGATGACCCTGGAAATGCACGAACAGGCTTTTCTTCTTCTGTTTCACAAACAAGTCGACGCCAGCCTGCGCGGACTTGGTGAGAACGTCATAACCGCAAGCGGCCAGCGAATCCTCCTGCACCTCGTTCCAGCGGGAATGCGGAAAGCGCATCGACCGCGTAGAGTGGCGCGTAAGTTCGTGATCGCAGGCTTTCGCCGACTCAAAGACGCCGAACCGTTTGTCGCTCAGCCGGTGACGAGGAATGCCGTCGCTGTGGAGAACACCGGCATGCGCTGCCAGACACGACAGGACTGTCGAGGCCGTATTGCGTTCGGCCCAGTCCAGAACATCCGTCAACGTGTGCCAGTAAGGTTCCTGCCGCAAGTCCGAATAATGCGGCTCGGTGCCGGTAACAATCACACCGTCGAACTGGCGGTTCCAGAGATCGTCGAGGCCGGAGTAGAAGCTGTTCAGATGCCGCTGTCCGCGATCGCTTCGGGGAATTCCGGTCAGCGAATAGAGCTTGAGGAGCACCGGGACGTCACCCGACGCGATATCCAAAAGATCAAAGAACTGCAATTCCGTGTCTTCGAGCGCTGGGTCCGGCATGTTGTTGATGAGCGCGAGACTGACGTATTCCGGCCGCATCGCACGTCGGTCGCTCGAAAGCGCCGAACGCGAATTTACTCTTTCCGCCCACAGACCGGGAACTTGCCCACCTTCGATAATCAGTGGCATATCCTGCCTCCAGCGCCGATGCTTACTTCCATACAGCGGAGCTTCACTTTGCCGCCTTTTCCAATGCTTGCCCAAGATCTTCGAGAATGTCGTCGATGTGCTCGATGCCCACGCTGAGCCTTATCATCTCCGGAGTGACGCCTACCTTCGCTTGCTCCTCCGGCGTCAGCTGCCGATGAGTGGTCGACGCGGGATGACACGATAACGATTTCGCGTCGCCCATATTCACCATCCGCTTGAACAGGCGGAAAGCATTGAAGCACTTCCTCCCGCCTTCGTAGCCGCCCTTTACCCCAAAGGTAAGCAGCGAGCAGAACTTGTCGCCCAGGTAGCGATGAGCCATGGGATAGAGCGGATTGTCCGGGAACCCCACGTAGTTTACCCAATCGACCATGGGATGAGCGCGCAGAAATTCCGCGACCTTGCGCGCATTTTCGACATGACGCTCCACGCGGAGGGCAAGCGTCTGAATTCCCTGCAAGAACAGGAATCCATTAAAAGGAGACAGCGTGGCGCCGGTATTCCGCTGACAGACGGTGCGGCAGCGGGCAACAAATGCCGCGTCTCCGTAATGGTCAACATAGACCACCCCGTGATACGCGACCTCCGGGACATTCAACATATAAAACTTCTTCGGATGCTGTCGCCACGGAAACTTCCCGCTATCGACAATCATTCCGCCAATACTGGTACCGCCCCCTCCGATGAACTTCGTCATGGAATGAACGACCACGTCGGCGCCGTATTCGATAGGCCGCAACAGAATCGGCGTAGCCACTGTGTTATCGACCACCAGCGGCACTCCATGCTTATGAGCGACTCGTGCCAGCCCTTCGACGTCCGCCACATTACCAGCGGGATTGCCCACGCTCTCGCAGTACACCGCACGGGTATTCTCGTCGATCAACTTCTCCACATCCTCCGGGCGATCGCTGGCCGCGAAACGCGAACTGATTCCTCGCTTAGGGAAAATGTGGGCCAGCAGCGTGTAGGTGGCGCCATACAACTGCGGGGTCGAGACGATGTTATTTCCCGCTTCGGCAATGTTGATGAGCGAATATTCAATCGCCGCCATTCCGGAGCTGACGCTGAGTCCATCGACTCCGCCTTCGAGCGCTGCCATGCGTTTTTCCAGCACCGTATTGGTGGGATTCCCGATGCGGGTGTAGATGTTCCCCTGAACTTCCAGGTTGAACAAGGCCGCTCCATGCTCGGCGCTGTCGAACTCGAATGCGACCGTCTGGTAGATCGGGACGGCCACGGCCTTGGTCGTGGGGTCGCCGTCGTAGCCGGCGTGAATGGCGATGGTCTCTCTTTTCATGCGTGTATGAATCTCAGCGGACCAAGCAGGGACTAAAACCCATAGGGCGAATTACCAAATCCACGCGGCTGTTTATTCCGCAGTCGTGGCAACACGTGCAAGAATGGCCGCAGGTTTTTTCGAACGCGATTTCGCGAGCGCCCGGGTAACCGTGCGAGCCGCGAAGTCGGCGCCGAAAGCGAACCGCATGACAGGCCCAAAGCTGTTGGCGGCAGCGATGCCGACAAAGTAAATGCCCGGCACCGACGACTCACAGGTCGACGAAAGCACAGGAGTGCCCTCGACCGCTCTTAGTTTCGAGCGAATCTCCGCACTCAAGAAGGTCAAGCGTTTCAGATCGACCTTGTAGCCGGTAGCGGCGATGATGTGATCGGCCAGAATCTCGCGCTCTGTGCCGTCCTGCGCGCGCAGGTGGAGACGCACCTTGCCGTCCTGGACCTCAGCCCCCTGCGGCGCATAACCCAGCAGCAGAGGCACGTTGTTCATCACTCTGTCCTTGATAAACCATCCGCCCGATGGACCCAGAGTCCTCCTCACGATTTCCAGGCGGAGGCTCTCGGGTAAGCGGTGAAAGGCTGCCGGCGCATTGGCATAGAAGCTGGACCGCCAGCCAGGTCCAAGGCCGGTTTGCGGATATTGAATACGTTCCCACAACGAGCGCTTTTTCCCACTGGGCTTGCCGTGAAATTTCAATGCCGTTTGGCGCGCCACCAACTGCACCTTCGCTCCAGCTTCATGAAGCAAGGGGGCCCAGTCGAGCGCCGAAGAACCACCACCGATCACTGCCACGCTGCGGCCCCGGAACTGCACGACGTCGTGATGGCGGGCACTGTGGGACAGAAACTGCGCAGGCAGGTGCGCCAAACTGTCGGGAACATACTCGAAGTGAGTAATGCCAACGGCAAGCACCACACTGCGAACCTTTACCCTTTCGCCATTGTCGAGTTGCAGGATGTATCCGTCGGGCAGGCGCTCAACACTCTGAACCAGCTTGTCTTCGAGTTCCGGTACCATCCGGTCTTTAAAGGCAAGCCCGTACTTCGTGAACGTGTCAAGGCGGACTGGAACTCCCGCGTCGGAGTATTCGATCCCCTGCTCGGCACAAAACTTTCCCAGAGTCAGCTGACCGTCCGGATCGGAGATGTTGGAAGCAAAGCCGTCCGACTTCAGCATCATGCCCTTCGGCATGTGCGCCAACCAGCTATCCATGGGACGTCCGAAGATGCGAAAAGCTATCCCACGACGGCGGAAATGCGCCGCGATGGATAGCCCATAGGGCCCTGCGCCAATAATTGCAGTTTCCAGCATATTTTTATGAAGAACCCCACTGACGATTTAGTTCTGACGCGGCCGGCAAAGCGGCCCGGATCAACTTTGGGGGACCAAAAAGGGGAAGAAATCTAGGAAAATCATATCACGGCTCAAGGCTCAAAGCATCCGAAAAAGCTGTGTGGGCAGCCAAATGCCAGTCTGGTTAACTGTTGTGTTATTAATGACATACGGGACTGCGCGCCGGGCTTGGCATCCCCAAGAACATGGGTTCACGGCCCGGGAGCACGGAGCTTGGCTTAAGCCCTACTAGCGAGCTTTCTTGCCACGTACGCAACCGCCTTGTTGACCGAATTGAGGTTGTCCGTGGTCACCTCATCATCCTCCACTTTGATGGCGAAACGCTCCTGCAGAAAGACAACCAACTCCATGACGCCATGGGAATCGATCACCTTGTCCAGCAGGGGCGCGTCGTCGTGCAATTCTTCTTTGCGTCCAAAGAGGAAGTTTTCTACCAGAAAGCTGCGAATCTCTTGTCCGATGTCGGTTGTCTGCATGATTCAGATGGCCCAGTTCAGATCGCCCTCGCGGCCGCGCTCCTGCAATGATAATTGTAGTAAGGGATGAATTGGGTGTCGGACAAAGATATGCGGTGAGGAAGTATTGTGAGATCGACGTCCCACCACGAATTGCCCTCGAGCACAACCGGGCCGTCGGGCAGAATTGCGATATCCCAGCCTACGAAAGGCATGCTGGGAAAGGCGGCGTGAGCTTGTTGCGCCAGATCGAGAACTTCTCGCCAGCACGGTAGTTGCACGCCGACGAAATGAACGCCGCTGTCGGGATGTCTCTCGAACCTGGAAACTCCGATTGCTTTGTCCTTTTGAATCGCTGGACCACAGATTTCTCCGGTGGCAAGGTCGACCGGCGCGGCCAATCCGCCCTGCGCGATGTTATCCACAATCGCCTGCCCGACCGGCATTCGTATCGCAGGCGGCATGAAGTCGATCGTACCGGACGGAGTGCGGCAGGTTACAAGGCGGACGGTAGCCAATCCGCCGCTGGTAAGCGATCCGGCGATGGACGGATGGTTGGAAATCTTTTCCTGCAGGATGACGTGGCCCGACTTCGAATCTGCGCAGAGCTTTGCGATCAGCGTGTCTTGGTTGTGGCTCTCACCAGACACCGCGTTCACATATCTGTCGGGGGATTTGTTAAGCCACAGGTTGGCGCCGATCCCACACCAGTATTCGGATGGCTTGGAAAACAGATCCGCTGCCGGCAATGGCGCCTCAGGTTTCGCCGAATGGGCAATCATTTTTCCCCCGGCAAACTCAGCCAGCACGGGGACCGAGGGAAGTCCGATTTCGGAGCACCGTTGGGCAAAACGATGTTTGCTCCGGAGCCAGGGAAAATCGTCGCAGCCCATGGCATCAATGAGGTACTGCTGCATCGCCAGAATCTCAGAGAAGGCAAAGTGTCGCGCCCTCCGCCGGCGATTCTCGGCCAGATACAACTGATACATATAAAAATTCTCGGGCAGGATGCGGTAAGAGAAATTATCCGCAGTGAGGTGACGAAACTGCTCCAAGAGGCCGACGTTGTACTGCCTCTTCACCCCAGAGCCATAGCGTCCGATTCCCCGAAGCCCGTGCGAGATAGCCAGGGGAATCGACAGTCGACGTCCGGCAAAGTGCCGCAGTCGCGTGAGCAGACTCCGGCGGTATTTCTTGACCATCGCAAGATTCTCCCGAAACTCGCGGATATCCGCATCCGATGCGGTCACGGTGCAAGCACTTTCAGCCGAAGACGGTTCCTTGAAGGTCGAAGTCGCTGGCTCTTCGCTAATTAAGGATCGTTCAGGCATAGGAGATCACGCGTGGACCGGCTCACGAAGCACAGGTTTCGCTCCGGTCTTGAAATGCTGCTGCAGCACGTAGGCATTGACCACCGGCCAAACTGGATCGATGCTTTTGTTTCCTTTGACGGCCTGCTCGACGGCCACCCCCGCAGCCTTGCCATTCCATGCGGACGATTCCCGGAAAGCCCGGCTCGCCGCGATGTCGAGCAGCCACGGACCTAAACCCTGGCGGGCCCAGTCGCTGATCGGTGAAGAGAAATGAATCTTCTGGGTGCGCAGGCGAACTGGATCGGGCATGAGGTCTCGCATCGCTTGACGGAGTACGCGTTTGGTATAACCTCCGCCAATCTTGCTTTCATCGGGCAAGGCAAAGCCCAAGGTCACGAGCCGCCAATCCATGAACGGCATTCGCACCTCGATGCCGTGCGCCATCGAAGCCCGATCAATACAACGCAAGAATGTTGGCAGGACGTTGGCATGGAAATACTCGAACAGCATCTTCTGCAGCGCCGTGCCGTCTTTTGGTCCGTGCTGCCGCGCATCGGCGGAGAGGATTTTCGTGGCTCCCGGCAAGGGAGGCAGAATCGGTTCTGCCGGCGATGTGTCCGACCGCCAGGACTGTCCGCGGGCACGCAGTGACCGGATTGGATCCAGGATGCCCAACTTCTCCAACCCGCGCGTAACGCTGCGCTTCGCAAAGCTGCGCAGATCGGATGCAATGCCGCCATGGGTCAGAAGTTCGCCGCTGCCGCCCACTCTAGTCCCGCCGGCCAGACCGGCGCGAACCCGGTTCAGGTCAAGATACCGGCCGAGACGAAAGGCAGTGCCAAATTGCTCTTCGATCGCCGCCTGCACGAAGAAATGATAGCCTCCAAGCAGCTCATCAGCGCCGTGACCATCGAGGCTGACCCGCATGCCACAGTTCCGCATTTCCCGGTAGATGGACCAGGCCCCCACCATCGGTACGTACCAGATGTCCTCCAGATCAAAGATCACCTTCTCGATGTCCTGGACTGCCATATTCACGTCGACCGTCGAGTAATGCGGGCGCATGCCGGTATGCTCGACAATCTGCTCGGCATAATTTCGCTCGTCGAGGCCGGTGCCCGGAAAGCACGCGACAAATGCGCGTTGCCAATCTTCGGGGACGTGGTCGACGGCACCGCGCCGGCCCAGTTCAGAGATCGCGCAGGCGACCGCGCTCGAATCCAATCCCCCGCTCAAGGAGGTAGCGATCGCTACGTCGCTACGAAGCCGCAGCCGGCAGGCATCGAGAAAAATCTCGCGGAAGCGTTCCGCCTGGCCCACCAGATCCGAAGGAGGCTCGGGCAAATGTTCCAGCGTGTGCCACCACTGGAGAATGTTCGTCTGGATTTTGCCCGTCTCCCCTTGCTGAACCGTCATGCAATGCCCGCCCGGCAGCCGCTTCACCCCCAAGAGCAGAGTGTGCGACGTGCATTCCTGTCCTACGATGTCGCGGACTGTTTCCGCCAGCACTTGCTCATCCAGTCCGCCGTGGCACCAGGAGAGCTCCCGGAAGGGCTTGAGCTCTGATGCGAACGAGAAGCAGCCATCGACATCGGCATAGTGAAGGGGTTTCACTCCGAAACGATCGCGGGAAAGGAAGAGACGTTTATCGCGCGCATCCCAGATCGCGAAGGCCCACATGCCGTTGAAGCGCAACTGGCAATCCGCTCCCCACTCGGCATACGCGGCAAGAATGACTTCGCTGTCCGATTCCGTCACGAATTGGTGTCCGAGTTGCCGCAAAGTTTCACGCAACTCGATGAAGTTGTAAATCTCTCCATTGAAGGTCAGCCAGAAGCGCCCGCCGGCATAAGACATCGGCTGACGCCCGCGTTCTGAAACATCGATGATCGCCAACCGCCGGTGGCCCAGCCACAAGCGATCGGATGGGAAATGCTCGGCGCCAGACCCATCCGGCCCGCGATGCGCGAGGCTATTGGTAAACGCGCCGAATTCGGCGGCTCTGAGGTCCCTGCCTGAATATGCCCAATGTCCTGTAATGCCGCACATATCGATTCGTTTTACTCCGTGCCGCGATCCCGCTGGATCCTACTCTCCCTTCTTGAAGTCGTTTTTGGTTTGAATTCCAACCCCCCTGGTTCTAGTGCTTGAGGGCCAATTCCTGGATGACCCAGGTGTTCGCGCTCCCAATCAGAGGACAGGTTGCTGTCTCTGTGCCCGGGGCGGATGCTGCCATCCTGAAGTCGACGACAGGGCCCGGAGCCAGTAGCGCGTAGTTGTCGTCCGCAGTGGTGCCTGCCGGCGATACACATGCGACGTAAATCAGGTCAGCTCCCTGTGAAGTCACAAGGCTGGCAGTTGCGGTAGCTCCAAAACCGGTGGCTCCGACGACCGCATCAACGGGGTTTGTAGTCGATTGGGCCGTGTACTCGGAAATCATCAGAGTGGACGGTCCTCCGTTGACGTTGTTCACGGAAAGTGTGTGGGAACCTGCGTTCACCACCCCGGCGATGTGCCACAGGGCGAGATCAACGTTGCCATCGGTGTCGTTGCCGCGGTCCAGGACGACAGTCTCACCCAGACTGTCAACGGCCACAGGAGCGTCAGAGGCTTGTCCCCACCAGAAGAAAGTAAGGACCAGAATGTTCCCGGCGCTGACATTGTTGATGGTGCAACTGGTCGCAAGCTGGCAATAGCTGTAGTTGCCCGTGAACCCAGGGGAAATAACAGGCGGCGGGTTCGATCCCGCGGGACGAATTGCCATCGCCTGATCGCCCACCGTAGTTGCCGGAAGTGGTGGACGGGGAAGAATGTTCACTGGCTGGGCCCCCGTCCCCGGAGCGATTGCATATTCCGCCGTGGGCGTGACGCGTATCGCGTTGAATCCTTCTCCCTCGTCGGTGCCGTTCGACGCGCGGCCCCATCCGTAGAGCAAATCATTGGCGACGCTTGTGTTTAGAGTTGCGACTCCCAGGAAGGCGCTGCTGAGGCTCACCTGGGCTACCGACTCGACGGGATTCCCAGAGGCTTGCCCCGAGACTTCGGCAACATCAATGTTCAGGGTGCCGTCCTCGGCGTCATTCACGGTAATCGTGTGCGTACCTGCGTTTACCACCGGCGCGATGTGCCACGTTCCGAGGCCGGTTACACCGTTGACCTGATCGAAGGTGACGGTCTCGTTCTGCGTATCGGTGACTAGGATCGGAGTCGGGGGCAGCGCGCTGAATGTGTGGCCGCTGATGATCAGCATGTCTCCGGCGGCGACATTGTTGATTGTGCAAGTGGCCGGGCCAGTGCAGTCGTTCCCGGTAAAGCGGGGAGTTTGTGTGACCCGGCCGGGGCCTTCCTTGAAACAGTAGAGAACCGCCGGGGCAGTATTTGGATTGGGCCCGACGATGTCGGACTGAACGCTGGTTCCAGCGAGCACCTCGGCGTAAATCGTCAGCAGACTGCCTCCCGTGACGAAATTCGGGTCCGACTGCGCGTAGAACTGTGAGACCGCTACGGGCGTGAAATTGTGGTCCAAGGAGTACGAGGTGATGGGCGCCGGTGCCCCATCGTCGCTGCCTCCAGCGCCCACTCCTAGTGCAGCCATGCAGATGTCGTTGCTTCCAGTAGTGGCGGGCGTCTGTCCAGTCCACCATCCTGGAACCCCGGTTGCCGGGTTGTTGACCCCCGGCAGCCCAACGTTCGCGTTCTGGAAAGCCACGCCCACGTCAGCTTGGTTGCTCTGCACTGGGCCGAGGTCGTAGATCGAAAGGCCCCACGAGTCTGCGGCGGGCACGGTCAAGCTGATCGCGTTCCCGGCATTGAGTGCGGCCGTAAGCTGCGAATAGGCCATGTAGACCGAGCCATAGCCGCCACTCACGGGACCGCTCAAAAGATTGTAGGTATTGCCCTGCGAATCCTGAAGGTTCGATGCGGCCAGGGTTTGCCTTGTCGTGGATGTGATGAAGACAACCACGCCATCGCCGATGGGAATCGCAGAAGGCAGCGTGCAAACTGCAAGAAGAGAAGTTTCGACTTCGACCAGACACATGCGTTCTGGTACGCGCGACAGAACCGGCTGAGCCGTGACGGTCAGAGTAGTATTTCCACTGATTGTACCCGAGGCAGCGGCTACGGTGGTGCTCCCCCCCGCCAGGGCTGTGGCGAGACCGGATGTGTTGACGCTCGCTATGCTCGGGTTGGAAGACGTCCAACTGCTCGTCGAGGTCAGGTTTTGTGTGCTGCCGTCCGTGTAAGTTCCAGTAGCGGTGAACTGCTGCGTGGCACCCTGAAGAATTGACGGATTCGCCGGGGTCACCGCGATAGAAACAAGCGCGGCTGGCCCGACGGTAAGGCTCGCGGTGCCGACGATGGAGCCGGATGTAGCACTGATCGTAGAGTTGCCCACCAAGACTCCGGTGGCCAGCCCGGTCCCGTTGATCGTTGCCGCCGCTGAAGAAGAAGCCCATGCAGATGAGTTAGTAAGGTTCTGCGTGCTGCCATCGGTGTAGGTTCCCGTAGCCGTGAACTGCTGGTTCGTACCCGCAGGAATCGAAACGCTCGCGGGAGTGATCGCGAGCGAAATCAAGGCTGGGGGTGTGACAGTTAGACTGCCCGAGCCGCTGATCGTCCCCGAGGTAGCCGTGATCGTGGTTGTTCCCTGGCTCAAGCTGGTTGCCAAACCTGTGCCACTCATGCGGGCAACGGCCGGAACAGACGTAGCCCACGCGACAGAATTCGTGAGGTTTTGAGTGCTGCCGTCCGTATATGTGCCGGTAGCCATAAACTGCTGTGTGGTGCCCAGGGCGATGAAAGCCGCTTGCGGGCTCACCGCGATAGAAACCAGCACTGCAGGAAGCCCGGTGCCGCTGAGGCTTACAGTCTGCGGACTGTTGTTGGTATTGTCGGTGAAGTTCAGACCGCCCGTCCGCGGACCTGTGGACTGAGGTGAAAAAGTGACGGCTGCGGTACAGGTCGCACCTCCGGCCAGTGTGTTCGGCACCAGCGGACAGTTCGACGTAAAGGCAAAATCGGCGACCGTGGAAGTGATGCTGGAGATGGTGAGGGCCGCAGACTGATTGTTCTTAAGAATCACAAGCTTGGGCGCACTGGTTGTACCCAGCGCCTGGGAAGCATATTTCAAACTGTTGGGGCCTACGGTTGCGGGGACCACGCCATTGCCGGCCAGACTCACGGTGGGGTTATTCTCCGCATTGTCGGTTACAGAAAGCGTTGCTTTGCGGCTTCCTGCGACCGCCGGCGTAAAGAACACAGAGATGCTGCACGTGGCTTGCGCTCCCAACGTGTTTGGGCTGAGAGGGCAGGTCGTGGTCGTGGAGTAGTCGGCGAGGCTGGTGCTTATGCTGTAGAGTGTCACCGCCTGATGCTCATTATTCTTCACGGTCACCGTATGAGCAGCGCTCTGCTCGCCGATTCCCTGGTTCCCGAAGCCGACGCTAGCCGGTGTGGCCGCAACATCCATGATCCCGGTCCCACTCAGTGGGACTACCTGGGGACTGTCGCTTCCGTTATCGTTTATTGTCAGACTTGCTGGGAGCGATCCCAGCGCTGCAGGAGTAAATGTCACCGCAATCGTGCAACTCTTTTTCGCACCCAAAGTTGCCGGACTCACCGGGCAATTGTTGGTCTGCGTATACTCCGGCAGACTGGTCGCGATGCTTCTGATCGTGATCGCAGTGCTTTGGCCGTTCTTCAGAATAGTGTTTTTCGCGACGCTGGGCGTGCCTTCCGCCTGATTGCCGAATCCCAAGCTTGGCGGTGACAGCGTAACCGATTGCGCGGCCAGCGAAGAACCGGCTGCGAGAACAAATGTGAGCACCGTACAGCAGCACCACAGAATCCAGTAGCTGCCGTTGCTCCCTTTCGTCAAACAAGTGGATGATGAGTCTGCATTCGCTTGCTTAGGGAGTCCTTGGGGAAGACTTTCCCTGTCTTTTCGCATGATTTCCTCTACTTCTTAGTAAGGCTTAGGTCAATGAACGGGGGAAACTTATATCGGATTGAAGCGTGAGCAAAACTTGGTCATGATCCTGAAAACAGCCCTCCGAGAGAGGACCCTAATCCAAGGTGGGGACTAGCACCGGTGCAAGATGAAGATAGCGAGTCGTCTTCCGCTTGATTTCGATCATGTCGTACACCCGAGCCACCTGCTCAGCGGTAAGATCGACGGCCGGCGCCAGAGCCGACGCTGGAATCGCATGCTCTTTTCCATAGAGACACAAGTCCATCTTCGCCAAGGGCATGGAAAAATAGAATTCTTCCTGCGATTGTTCCATGGAGTACGTGTCGGTTGTGGATGGCCGTTGCCGGATTTCTTCCGGCACGCCAAGATAAGCGGCTAGTTGATAAACCTGTGATTTGTAGAGATGGGCAATGGGCTTGAAATCGGCCGCCCCGTCTCCACCTTTGACGAAGAATCCCTGATCGTATTCCAGGCGGTTGGGCGTCCCTGACACCGCATAGTGGAAGCGATCAGCGTAGTAATATTCCATCATTTTGCGAGTGCGCTGCTTGAAATTGGTCGCCGCCACGATCCCGAGATAGGCATCGAGCGACAGCCGTACCTTCTTGATCACTCCCGCGGGCGATTGCACGACCAGACTGAAAATCGCGTAGCGGTCCGCGGAAACCAGATCGGGCAGCGCGATCTTGGATTTGTAGCCGTCTCCATATTCGGGAACGACGCTGCGAATTGCTTCGTCACGGCGCCGGTAACATCCCGCTCCCGTGAGAATGGGAGTGATGTCCTCGGTGAACGAGCGAATTCCCAGAGACTCTGCCAGCTTTTTACCCAGGCGCAAGCTCTCGCTCGACGAATCGGCCTCCGGCAAAAACAGAGCGATGACTCTCTCCGGCCCCAGAGCGCGGGTGCAAAGCGCAGCCACAACGCTGCTGTCGATGCCGCCGGAAACGGCAACGACCGCCCCTTTTCGCTTGCACTGCCCCAGCACGGTTTCCCGCACGGAGGCTGCGATGCGTTCGGTCTCGGCTGCCGGGTCAAGCTGCAGAATGTCTGGAGAGATGAGCACGGAAGTAGTCATTTTGAATGTTCTCCGTTGAATGCTTGGGGAAATGTGTTCTCGAACTCTCGGGGCCAGTTCACCGCACTTCCGCTAAGACCCGAAGCATGCGCCCGGCGGCAAGTTGGCGTCCGGTTTGATTGAGATGGCCGCTGTCTGTCGTGTATTCCGGCGCGAGTGTATATATATCTCTGTTACTGCTCCTGAAGGATGATCTGGACCCATCTTTGTGAGTGGATTCCACCTTGGCCAGATCGAAGATCGGCTCGTTGCTGTAGGTCTCGAGCAGAAGCTGATTGAAATGATTCCGCTTGATGTTGTCGTCTTGTGCCGTATTCCTGCCTAAAACGCTCTTCAGCCACGTCTTGGGACTGGAGTCCACAGTAGTTAGGGGAACCGTCATGTGCACGATGCGAACACTGGGGTGGCTATGCCGGACTTCTTCAATCGTGGCCCGATAGGCATCAAACATCTTCCGCACGTCGGTGGTCTCGCCGATGTCCACGTAGCAATACTTGAACATGGCAATGCCGGTGAAACCCTGATCCATGATCGTCAGAAAGTCCGAGTTCTTGGATTGCGGATCTGTATTTTGTCCAAGATGTGTTTCTACGAAAGCTGGCTCCGATACGGCTTCGGGAGTCCTGGACTCGACAAGATGCAGTTTCAACCGCGGGTCTGCCGAGATCAGGTCTCTGACTCCCTGAACAATGTTGTCCCCGACTGATTGGTGTCCAAAGAAGACGTGTTGCGTTGCCAGAACCCGGGCCTGCTGATCCGTCAGTGTTTCCTGCAAGATTTCTTATGCTTCGACTGCGGGCAATGTGTTTTCTCTCTCCGTCGAAAACAGAACAACAAAAGAACCAGCGGCGACCAGGAGCAACAAGCCAACCCACGGCCACCTGGAGGTCAATGTCAGACCACTCCCGCCATAACTTCGGCGTCCTTCAAAAGCGGTTTCAATATCTTTCCCGAGCTGTTCTTGGGAATCGCGCGAAGCACCACAAAACGCTTCGGGACGACTGGCAAAGGCATCCGCTCTCTGCAATAAGCGGTCAGTTGCTCGCTGGATGGCTGCGACCCGGAATCTCGCGGCACAATATAAGCGACCACTGCCTCGCCGAGTACCTCATCCGGAATTCCTACCACCGCAGCTTCGAGCAAAGCAGCATGTTCGAGCAGAATGTTCTCCAGGCTTCTGCAGCTGACGCGTTTGCCACCGCATTTCAGAAAGTCCTTTGCACGATCCACGATGTGGATGAATCCATCTTCGTCGACCGTGGCCAGATCTCCGGTGTACAGCTTGCCGTTCCGGAAGTGACGCGCGGTTTCTTCTTCATCCTGCCAATACCCCAGGGTTACATTGCCACCCTCAGCAACAATCTCCCCAGTTTGGCCGGGTAGGACGCGCTGACCAAACTCGTCCACCACCGAGAGGGCAACTCCCGGAATTCCTTTCCCGACCGATCCCAGCTTCGTATCCAGCAACTCAGGCGGCAGATAAGACAAGCGCGCCGTGGCTTCCGTCTGGCCGTACATGACAAACACCTGCGTCGCTGGCAAAGCCTGCCGCAGCTCCGTAACGAAAGTGGGCGCCAGGTGTCCGCCTGCCTGCTGTACGTAGCGAAGATGCGGGAACGACATTTTCGCAATCGCGGATTTTCGCAGCAGGATCTGGAAATGACTGGGCACACCGGCGAATCCCGTGCACTCCGTTTCCTGCATTCGCTGCAATACTTTTTCCGGATACATGAATCGCGAGTCGATAACGACGCTTCCACCCACCCTCAGGTGGGTGTGCAACAACGAGGCGCCGAAGCAGTAGTGAAAAGGTAGCACTGCCATGATGCGGTCATTCGCCGTCAACTTCAGATACTCGATGATGGAATCCGTATTCGCGATGACGTTGCGATTCGAGACCATGACGCCACGGGGCCGGCCGGTCGAACCCGATGTGAACATGAGGGCGGCCAGATCGTCCGCCATAACTTCCGGGAGCGGATCCAGAGAGTCGTTCGCTGAAGCCTCTCGCAGGCTGTCCAGTGATCGTGCCGATGCCAGCTGCGGCGCGGGAACATCGCAGACCACGGGGACATTGCCAAACTTCCCTGCGACGGCCGCAGCATATTTCGCTTCGACGAAGATGAACTCGGGCTCGGTGACGGCGCAGATGTAGTCGAGTTCCTCGGCGGATATGCGCGGAGGGAGCGGCACGCATACCATGCCGGCCCGAATGATTCCGAGATATGCGGCTGTCCAAAACGCTCCGCTGTCAGCGAGCAGGATCGCTCGCTGTCCTTTCTTGCCAGCAGCGTTTGCCAGGAAGGTGGCTACGTCGAGCGCATCCGAGCGCAGTTCCCCATAGGTGTACTGCCGCTTCAGCGTGAACAGAGCGAGCGAGGACTCCTGCTTTCCTTCGAAAAGATAGTCGAAGACGTTCGAAACGCTTGCCATGATGGACTCTGACATTGGTTAAACTACCGGATCGAGCATCTTTGCAGCTGGGTCGGGGGCAACAAGCTCCGGGTTCATGCGACCGTTCAATTTTGTAGCCAGATAGGCGGTGATCCGGTTCACGGAGTCGAGGTTGTCCGGAATCAGTTCTTCCTCAGAGATCTGGATGTCGTAGGTTTCTTCGAGGTGCGACACCAGTTCCAGGATTCCGGTTGAATCGATGATGCCCTCATCCATGAAGGAAGCATTGTCGTCGAACCCTTCTTCCCGGCCGAGCAGGTAATTGGCTACAACGAAGCTACGGACGTCGGTTGCGAGGTTGGTTGGCATAGTGAATTTCTTTCGTGACTCTGATGTACAAACTGGTCGAGCAAGAGTTGAGTGGAGAGAACGCCGACGAGCGCCATGTTGTCTTTCACGCTGCTGCCGCGGCCGCCTCTGAATTTCGCTGCCAGTGCACTCACAGCTTGCGGGTCAAATACTCCGTGATTCGCGATATTGTCTTCCGACAACATTTCATCCACGTAGTCGATGGGGCGCGAAAAGAAACTCGCTCCGTCCGGTGCACGGTAGGGCTGCTTCGGCCGTTTCTGGATGGATTCTGGAATACGCGCGCCGGCGGCCTGCTTCAGCAGATGTTTCTGGTCGAGCACTTTCATCTTCATGTGCGGCGGCAGCTTGGCTGCAAATTCCACCACGCGATGATCGAGGAACGGATACCGGCCTTCGACCGAGTGGGCCATCGCCATGCGGTCCCCCTGCGACGACAGAATGTAGCCGGGCAGCAGGTACATCGTTTCCAGATACTCCGCCTGATTGAAGGAATTCCAGCCGCTGAACGATTTGGGCAACGCGTGTTCCATCTCGCTTAGAGCAGCGTGACTTTGCAGCTCCGCTGTTACCTCCCGAGAAAACAGCATCTTCAACTTTGCCGTCAGCTCCCAGCGTGGCAGGTGAGAGAAAAATGGACTCGCCAGATCGCTTTCCGAAACATGGAAGAAATGCTTCAAGTAGGCAGCGGGCTGGCGCTGGATGCCGTCCATGTATGGGTACAAGCGTTTGAGCAGCAGGGGCCGCATGCGCGACTGAGAATTACGCGCCCAGAAACGGCGAATTTTGGCTTCCTTGAAGATGTCGTAACCGCCCATGGTTTCGTCTGCACCTTCGCCGGTGAGGACGACTTTGAACCCGCTCTCCCGTACCAGCTTGGCCAGCATGAACATCGGCGCCGGGGCGGTGCGGAGAATCGGTTGCTCCGCGTGACGGATTACTGTCGGGAAAACCGCAGCCACGTCATCGCGGGTGCAGTGGATCGTGCTGTGCTGAGTGCGCAGGAATCCGCTGGCTTCCTGCTGGTATCGGCTCTCGTCAAATTCGGCGTCGTCAAAACTCACTGAGAAAGTGCGCAGCCGGTCGCCGACCAAACCGCCCGTCAGCGCGGTGATCAGCGTGGAATCCAATCCGCCGCTGAGGTAAGCTCCCACCGGCACATCGGAGCGCAGACGGATGCGGGTTGCATCCAGCAAAAGGTCGAGAAGTTCTTCGGTGCGACGCGTTTCGTTGCCGTCTGCCCCATCTTCGGGCGCATACTCAAGATTCCAGTACGGCCAAACTCGCAGTTCACCGCGTTCGACAACGGCGGAATGTCCGGGCGGAAGCTGGCTTATATTCTTGAACGCAGTGCGCGGCGGCAATGTAACCCAGAATGTGAAAATCTGATCGACTGCCTGGAGGTCGAGCGCCGACTCAACGTTAGGGCAGGCCAGCAAGGCTTTGATTTCGGAGGCAAAGAGAAAACTGTCCTCCATCCGCGTGTAAAACAGGGGACGAACTCCAAGCCGGTCCCGCGACAGGAAGAGTTTTTGTGCGCATGCATCCCAGATGGCGAATGCCCACTGGCCATTGAGGCGCTGCACGCACTCTTCGCCCTCCTCTTGATACAGGTGAAGAATAACTTCTGTATCCGACTTCGTGGCGAAGATATGGCCCTTCTTGATGAGCTCTTCCTTCAGTTCGATGTAGTTGAAGATTTCACCGTTGAACGTGATCCACAACCTGCCGTCCGCGATGGACATGGGTTGCTGGCCGCCCGCGAGATCAATAATGCTCAGGCGGGTGTGCGCCAGACCCATGGGACCGTCAACATGAACTCCGGTTTCGTCCGGTCCGCGATGGGCCAGAGTCACCGCCATATTCCGTAGCCAGACGGGATCGGGCGAACCACCGTGGAGCTTGCGAATTCCAGCAATTCCGCACATAGAATTTTGCGATTAGGTTGTGGGCAAAGAGTGTTTGCGTTCAAAGACCGCCGCGGCCTGATGCTCATTTCGGCTGTCCTTCTGCCGATCAGCCGGAGGTTCCACGGAACGGCTCGAGCCCAACACCCAAGCCTGCCGAACCGGATCAAACTGCTTGATCACTCTGGCCGGATTTCCGGAGACCACCGAGTAGGGAGGGCAACTTCGGGTGACCACGGCGTTGGTCGCCACTACCGAATTGCGGCCGATAACCAACTCTCCCTTGTCGCAAACGATGGCAGCCCCATGCCCGATCCAGCAGCCCTGCTCGATGCGAATCTTGCCGCCCGCAGTCACGCCTTGATCCCGGATGGGCAGCGTCACGTCTTCGTAGGCGTGGTTGTGGTCCATGAGGATGACGGAGGCCGAGAGAATGACATCGCGCTCCAGGTGAATGCAGTTCTTGGCCGAAATCTGACCGCGTCGCCCAACCACACAGTTGTCGTCGATGATGATTGCCGGTTCATCCGTGTCGCCCAACGGAATATTCAGCCAGGCATCTTTTCCGATCTGCACGTCGATCCCGAGCTTGATCCGCCGCGCCATCGGCTTTTTCAGGTCGGCTGCGTAATGGATCGAAAGATTCGCGCCTCTGGCCGCGAACGGGTAAGTGAAGCTCACCCACAAACTATGAACTTTGGTGATCCCGCGGGAAATCAGTCCGAGGGGATCGCTGCCTTCGTTCTCACTGCGATGCATGGAGGAAGACATTCCTGTTTACCAGTACAGCGTTTTCTGCTCGCTCACTTCGAGCCAACTGACTGGGGTGGAGTGATGACACGTTCCTGCGCCGATGAATCCTCTGCCGCGTCCCTAGGATCAGGCGGACATTCATCACCGTCAAGAAAGGCGCGAATGGTGGCGATCAGAAGCGGCGAAGCTTGCGCTTGAATTCGATCCGCGCTCCCTAGAGTGAGTGCATGGTCAAGCCTTTCCGGCAAATCTTGCTCGTCGTTGGCTACAATGATCCGCCCTTGCGCGCCGAAGCGCTCCGCAGTCGCGACCTGATGATCGTTGCGCGTCTCACGAAAACTTGCGCGACGCGGCATGACCACAATTGGCTTGCCCATTTCGAGCGCTGAAATAATCGATCCCATTCCCGCGTGCGCGACGATGACCTGGGCTTCCTGCATCACCCGGTTAAACTGCGCCGGTTCGAGAAATTGCGTGAAATCAATGTGCTCGGGATGAAACGTCGAACTGGCGATCTGAGCAAACACGTCGGAACGGGCGCGCAGTAGCGCCCATTCATCGACCGCCCGGATCAAACGATCGAACGGCTCCTGCGAGCCAACCGTCACAAAGATCACAGAACCGACCCTCCGTAATGCGGACCTTCGGCCTTCGCCAGGTGCGGCCACTGCGTGAGCCAGAGGTCGGCATAGCGGCCGACGCGTGATCCCGACATGGAGAGATCTTCGATGTTTGCCATGCTGTCGATCCAAATTGTCTTGGCTCCGAACCATCTCCCCAGTAATATGGCGAAGTATCCCGGCGCTGCACCCGTGGAGATGACGACCGAGGGTCTTTCCTTGACGATGATCCAACCCACCCGGAGGGCCAACCGGATCAATCCCAGCTTGTTCCAGCGAGTTGCATCGTTCACGGAATAGAACCTGTTTCCCGGCACCTGCGAGCGGTACGATTCAATGACCGTGACGTAAACCACCTCGGAATCCGCAAATGCCGGGATGACCCGCCGTAATTGGATCCAATGACCGCCGCTGGAGGCCACGGCCAAAACCTTCTTGCGCTTGTGATTTGCTTTTACTGACATAACTCTCTGAGCGGCTTGACCTGAAAAGATTCGCGCTGGGCGACGTCCAGAAGCGCTGCCGTCACTTCGAGGACGAATTCATTGCGCGGCTGCGTCCGGTCGAGATCGTGCATTAGAACGATGCCCCCGCCCTCTCTTTTCAGTTTGTCCGCAACTTGGCTCGCGGTGGGTGGAACGTTGTGGGTGTCTCCGGAATCAATCGTCCACCACCAGACCGGAGCCCTCCTGCGGCGGATCGACCAGTAAGTTGGAAGGGTCATTTTGCCGTACGGGGGACGGAACATGCCGTCCGGTTGAACCCACCGGGAAAGACGTTCATATCCCGCATCGATGTCGGCGACGGCATCCCAGGGCAGCGTCTTCCATGCGTGCAGGTGTTGGTCGGAATGACAGCCGACGTCATGACCCTCCTCGATAACCCGGTCGACGATGTGCGGATGCTGCTGCGCGTGCCGGCCCAGCATAAAGAAAGTGGCACGGGCATCGCGGCGCTGCAGCAGATCGAGCAACTGGGGAGTAAACGCGCTGCTGGGCCCGTCGTCATAGGTCAGGGCAAGAATCCGGTTCTTGACTACTTCTCTGTGCACGCGGTTCATCCGGTATTGCCGCCAGAGCCAGGGCGAGAAATAAACGGCCGAACCCGCCAGTCCGATCGTGGCCGCCAAGGCCGTGGTCATGTCTTTTCGCATTTTCGTCGGAGGTTTCCCGGAGGTTGACTGTTTAAGGTCCCGGTGATCAAAGGGTTATGCGATAGCGCGGGAGGTGTTGTCCCGTTCCCAGCTCGTGATCGCACTGCGCAAACGATTCTTGGCCCGACGCTTCGCGATGGCTGTAACCAGACAATAGACCGTGAGCTTGCACCACAGCCGCGGATCTTGGAACAAACGCACCAGAGATTTATTGTTGCTCTCACCCCGGTTTTGCCAGAGTCTGGGAAACCGGCTCGCTAATTCGAACGAGCCATAATGAGCCCGGGTCTTGGTGGCAATCAGATCCTTGATGGTGCGCGGTGGAAACACCGTCGAACTTGCGGAACGGAGCGTTTCCCGTTCCTCTGGTTGAAACTGGATGCGGACGTAACCATCGTCCGCAGTCACCGAGGGGAACTCGCGAAACCGCTCGCGCCCCGCCGCAGACAAAGCGTAAACCCCGGAGCCGCCAATGCCTTCCTGTGCCGAAGGAAGCAGAGACCGGATGTCATAGCAGGCGCGAACCGGCCAGGAGCAACCCGCGAGATCGAAGTTCGGTGTTGGGGCGACGGCCCGCACATCTCCTCGCTCCAGCCGGCGCGCTAAGGTACGAATCGTTTGCATAGTGATGACCACGTCCGCATCGACGTAGATGCGCGGGAAACCTCGGGCCGCTTCATCGCCCAGGTTAAGAGCGTGCGTCTTACCAGCGATGTCGGTCTCGAGTACTCTCACCGGCGCGCCGAAGCGCCTGGCCACCGCGGCAGTATCATCGCTGCACCCGTTGCAAACCACGATCACGTCCAGCTCGCCAGGCCGGGCGCCGTCGGTGACCGATTGCAAGGTGCGCCCGATTACCGAACTCTCATTGTGCGCGGGTATGACCACTGAAATCATAGGCCTAGTTTTCTCGAGAAGACCCGGAAACCCCAGTCAGTCCAAGCACCCACTCGCCTTTGGCGGGGTCGAACCGCTTGACCACCCGCGCCGGGTTGCCGGTAACAACCGAACCGGGAGGGACGCTTCGGGTCACCACGGAGTTCGCTCCAATGACCGAGTTCTTTCCAATCACGAGTTCTCCGTTACCACAAACAATCGCGACTCCATAGCCAATCCAGCAGCCTTCATTGATCCGGATCGATCCGCCCTTGGTTACACCCTGAGCGAGGATGGGAACATTGATGTCTTCGAAGGCGTGGTTATGATCCATGACGAGAACCGACGGGGAGAAAATAACGTTACGTTCGATGTGGACGGAGTTCTTGGCCGATATCATGCATCGCCGTCCGACCTTGCAGCCGTCCTCAATCACAATCACAGGATTATTGCCGCCGGGGGCAGCCGCCGGAATGTTGAGCCATACGTCACGATCCAATGCCACGGAATTGCCAATTTTGATATGGCTGGCGACGGGCCGGCGCAAGTCGCAAGAGTAGTGCGCCCAGAAATTCTTCCCAACCGACACGAACGGGTAGGTCCACACCAGCCACAGGGTGTAAAGCCTGCTCAGGATGCGGGAGAACAATGAAATTGGATCTTTGGAGGGTCTGCTCACTGGCTTCTCGACTTGCGGCACCGGCGTTGACCACGTTGTATCGCTCATAACTCCTGCCTTATGCGGGCTTCGTAGAAAGATAGTCGCGGAGACCTTCCCGCCAGGGCCCGAAAATGTTCAGGCCTTGAGTTTTCAAGCCCCGATTTTCCAGGACAGAATATTTTGGGCGGGGGACTTTAGCGGGAAACTCGTTGGGTCCGGCAGCTTGGAGATTCACCTTGGTATTGGTCAAGGCAAAAATCTCTCGCGCAAATTCATACCACGAACAACTCCCCTCGGCCGTCGCATGGTATAGGCCGTAAGCATCGGAACCACTCAACCGGACCATTTGCCGCGCTAACTCCGCAGTAAAGGTTGGAGTAACGATCTCGCTGTCGACCACGCGAACTTCGCCCCGCTCCTTGGCCAGCTTCAACATCAGTTCGATGAAGTTCAGGCCGCCCTTCGCGCGGCACGGGCTCCGTCCATAGATCGCCGAGGTGCGCACCACGAAATGCTTCTCCACCGTGGAGCGCACAAAATACTCGCCTGCCAGTTTCGTGTTGCCATAGACATTCAGCGGCCGGGGAGCGTCTATTTCTTCATAAGGGTTGGCTTTGGCGCCGTCGAATACATAATCCGTGCTGACGTGCATCAGGGTTGCCCCAAGATCACGCGCCACTAAGGCCAGGTTTCTGGCGCCCAGTCCATTGATGGCGAAGGCCTTCTGCGGCTCCTTCTCGCAGTTCTCCACGTGATGCATTGCTGCCGTATTCACCACCACGTCCGGCCGGAACTCGCCCAAGCGAGTGGAGACGGAATCAAGATCCGACAACTCAATATCAGAATGCGTGAAAGCACTGACTTCGTCCCCGTTGCCGGCAAATGCCTTTACCAGGTCGCTGCCCAGTTGGCCGTTAGCGCCGATGATCGCGATCTTCATTATTTGTTCCAGAAATCCAATTGAAGTTGCCGTTGAAGTTTCGAGCCTAACGTTCGAGGACGCGACCCAGCGGTGGCACCGCCAACTCCGGCTCTTCGCCATTCTCGACGAGCCTCACCGGATCGACCCGCCAGTTCCATTCCATCGCCACCTTGTAAAGTTCCAGGCGAAGTTTCCGTTCCTCATTGGGCTTCAGGAGTTGCATCAACCCCAAGCCCACGCGGCGGTTGAACAACCACGCCATGCAAACCTGCCGGCAGCGGCGAACTCCGCGGCGCCCACCGCTCTTGTAGAAATAGCGATAGCGCGTAACGTATTTGTCCAACTCAAAGCCCAGCGGAAACCGTTTCTTGGTCGAGTGTCCCTTCAGGTGAATGATGCTGATGTCGGGCGTATACAAGACCGGGCAACCGGCTTCCCATACGCGGCGGCACAGGTCGGTGTCTTCGTAGTAGTAAAAGAATTGTTCGTCAAAGCCGCCCAGACGCTTCAGCAAATCTGCCTTCACCAGGATGAAGCATCCCGCCAGCCAGCCAACCGTACGCTCGCCTTCGCCTTTCCATCCCACATAAACTCCGGGATTGAACCAGTTCGAGAAACGGGCCAGCGGCCCCAGGTGGAGCGCCGCCATCCACTCTGACCGGATCGTAGGCAGCGGTCGAACATGTTCCTGATACGAACCGTCGATATTCACCACCCGGCAACCCATCGCGCCAGCTTCTGGATGTTTGTCGGCAAAAGCTACCATCTCATCCAGCGCGCCCTCGTGGATGATGGTGTCGGGATTCAGGATTAGAATGTATTCGCCCCGGCTGGCCTGAATGCCAACATTGTTTCCCTTGGCGAACCGCAGATTCACTCCGTTCTCGATCAAACGTACCTGCGGGAAATGCTCGCGGACAAACTCGACGGACCCATCGCTCGATCCATTGTCCGAAACAATGACTTCAAACTCGATGGAGCGCGTGCCGCTGTAGATCGATTGCAGGCAGTCTCCAATGACCTTCTGGTCGTTCCAGCACAAAATGATGACGGATAATTTCATTACGCGTCGCCTCGGAGTAATGCAGATCCGTCCAGGCCCCTGGCTCCCAGCGCGGCCTGCGGGATGATTTCCACACCATTCTGATCACTGCCGAAACCGATTGGCAGTTCTTGATGCTGCGATCTCGCGACCGTGCCGGCACGCTGCATCTTCTTCACCGACAGGGCGGTCGCGGGGATCATGACCTGCAAGGCGTACCAGGCCACGATCGTCTGATCGAAATAACCAATGCCAAAAAATGCAACTACGTTCGCGAACAGGGCTGCTCCCATCGCCCACACAAACAGTTCCTGTTTTCGGTCCCGTTGCACGGTCTTGCGCGTGGCCCCAATGTATTGGAAAGCGAACACGATGCTGGCCACGAAGGCCAGCAACGGAACCAGTCCTGAGGTATCGGCGATGCCCACATATTGATTCGAGAGGTCCCACATATCCCAGCCCCAGTCGGCGTACGCTTTCGTTCCGATCAGCCACCAATCGTTGAAGTGCAGAATGCACTGATTGATGAGCTGGTAGCGATGGTAGGAAGAAGAACCGCCTGCCAGATCGATACGCGTGATCAGGTGCCACACTGGTGAGGTCAGCGCCAGGTGTAGCGTCACCAAAGCCAGGCCAACCCCCCACCGGATGGGGCGCATGCGCTTTCGCAGAGGCCAAAAGCAGAGCGCGACGAATCCGCCAATAAGAGCCAGCAGCGGAGTGCTTGAGCTAGCTGCGATCGGGATCACGATGGCTGCCAGAATTCCCAGCACTGCAATCTTCCGATTCTTCTTGGCGGTCCACCATAAGCCTACGAACAGGGGCAGCAGGATGGCGCCGAACGTACCCGCCAGGATGGGATGGCCAAACGACGCTGTCGCGCGAAATCGATCTGCCCGTGTCAATGCCGAACCGTACATGGCGGCCCGGGCCCCTCCGAGCAGTCCGTAAATTGGGTTCCGGCCGGTCGCCGCTTCGTAAGTCATGACTATGGCTACGACGGCCGCAACATAGGCGAATGCCCGGATCGCGCGCAGGACGTCATCCCGGTCGCGGATCAGAAATCGCAACAAGAAATACACGCCGAGGTCCGTGTACAGGGTCCCGAGCTGATAAACCACAGACGCCGATTCTCGGTATAGCAGGATTCCGTTCGCGGCGATAAAGACGGTCAATACGATTACAGCCACGTCTATCTTGTTCCAACCACCGCGCAGGATCTTGGATTTGGAGAAGATTCTCGCCCTCAACATACGAACGATGCCAAAGGCAATCAGCACCCTAAGCATGGGAAAATGCAAAGAGCCCACTAGCAGAATCTGGTCGGTGGGAATCAGGATCGTGGCCGAGAGAAACGCGACCAGCGCCCGGTTTCGCGAGCCGAACAGGATCAGCAGGCCGGCGATCAACACGAGCAGCAGCACGATCGGGTTGACGATCGTTTGACTGACTCCACCCCCGAATCTTAAGTGTCTCGGTTCCATGAACTATGCTGCACTCCAAGGGCTGGCCATGCCGTTCGTCCTATCTGGGGGAAACCCTCCAACAGCCGTCCAGGACTTGACCAGACCGCAGAATTTTTCGGCCAGCAAGGTCGCTCCCGGGAAGATGGCCCTCAGTTCGTCCTTTTTCAGGAGCCGAACCTCCTCGACCAGCCGGTGCGCGGCAACGCGGTCATCGCAAGGGCCGCGCCATCCACATCGCCAGCGGCGAATCATCAACACCCGAAGTTCAAGCGGCATCCATTGCCACGCCGGAACTTGAAAGTGCGGCTCCATGGGAAACCAATAGTTGGGAGTCTGCACCCAGAACGCTTTCCCCACTCTTTGGACCTCGGCCGCCATCCGGCGCTGGTTTTCAAACGTAAACAGATGCTCGATGACCGAATTGCTGAATACCACATCGAAGCTGCCATCCTCGAACTGGGCGAGATTCGTGGCATCGCCGACCAGCGGCCTGATGTTTTCATACTGTTGCAATTCCGGTTGAAGGTTAAGTGTGAGGATCTCCACCCCTTTACGCTCGGCCCATCCCCGGAACTCCCAAAAAGCGTTGGTGCCGCCAACGTCCAGAATCTTCAGCGGCCGCGGCAAAGTAGCTACCAGGCCCTCGAACCGTTGAAACCGTCGGCTGCGCAGCCGGTTTGCAAACGAGTCCGGGTTCTCGCTCTCGGAAAGACGGCGCATCAATGTTGCGGGCATGCTCATTGGTAACCTTTTGGACGGAAGGGCTAGTCTGCTGCTACCGCTGAATCTTTTCAGGATGACGGGGAGGCACTCGTGGTCTAGGAATACCAAATCAACCCGGCGTGATGAAAACCACCAAGGTGGGCGATGACATCCGCGTGGCGCTCGGAGTTACAAATCCGGATGTAATTTGCGCTGTGCTCCCACCGCCGGAGCAGTTCAGGGACATTCCTTGCGTAGTAAAGAGATTCAACAAAGCAGACAATATTGCTCTCTCGCGCCGCGAACGTTTCTATCGGCGAGACGCACCACTCGGCGTCGGCGTCTTGCATTTGCTTTGCGGTCGCGATTGCACGTTCCGAAATATCGACGCCAATGTAACGGCCTTTCCATCCGCGGGCTCGCAGGGCCGCCAGAAGATTTCCCTGCCCACAGCCCAAATCGACCAGCCGATCGCTGGGACGCAGTATCGGGGTGAGGAAGTCTACGAAATCCAGCGGGCACAGCGAACCATTGATCTCGCGTCCCAAGTGTTTCCGATTCCACACGAGTCGTTTAACGAAGATTGGAGCGAAACTGCGAAGGGGAAAAACAAACACGATCCCTCCTCGGAGGGCACTCACCACCGACGAACTGTGAGAGAAAGTGGTTCCTTGGCCGTCAATGATGTGCGCATTCCCGAACAAACAGGCGCCGGCAGTCCTGACACCCCGAACCAGGCACAAGCGCGTTTACTGAACCACGGCCGTAAGGCCGGTCGGAGGATTCAACGAGCCGTATTCGTAAGCACCCACGTCCCAGTTGTTGCTGGTGTTGGGTGGCCGGGAGTTCATGCTGACTGCGGGGAAGTTCGTGATCTCGCCGCCATTTCCATTCGCTTCCTGCACGCTTCCGCTCGTCCCACTGCAATACTCATTGTCAGAACTAAAGGTGGAGCAATTGCCGGTTAAATTCGAGCCGGCCCCGACCGTGGCGTTCCCCGTCGCAGTCGGAGCGTAATTGTTTCCCGGAACGTAGCCTTGCGCATTGGCCGCGGCTTCTGTCTGGATCACTTCGTTTCCGTTGTCCGTGAACTTGCAGGTTGCGCCCGTGTCGCAATAATAAAGACCTGCGAGGTTCGCGAATCCGATGAGATGGTTGTTTTGAAAATAAACCGTGCCATTCCACGCCGGAGCGGGTCCGTTCGCTTCGTCGAACCGCGCGCTGCACGGCGCGTCGATCGTGTTGTTGTAGAAGTAGGCCGTCGCCGGATTGGCTGCGTTGTTGTTGATCATGATGCAGTTCTGCGGGCCAATCGATCCGCTGTCGAAGATCACGTTGTTAAAGAAGTAAAGAGCAGAAGGAACGTTGAACCAGACGCCGACGTTCTGAAAAGTGTGCCGGACCATGTTGTTGTAGAAGTAAATGCTGTTCCCGGAAACGTTTCCATCGGTGTTGAAGATGTTGGGATGCGGACCGTCATTGGGGCTGCTTCCACACGTGGGATTACACCCCGTGACCGTGTTGTACAGATACTCGAAAAGATTATCGTGGACGATGTGCGTGTTGTTGGCAATCCAGCCATTCGACAGATACCGGAAGACGTTGCCATACACGATGTAAGCGTCCAACTCCATGGCCATTCCGCTTGTGCAGGGCGCTCCGTTGACGGCGTACTTGCAGGCCGCAGCCGTGGTCCCCTGGGAAGAATCGGAGCCGTCGAACACGTTGTACGCGATCACCGTGTTGGTCACATAGTTCGTCGCGTCGTTGCCCCGGATCATGTCGTTGTCGTCGTAAGCGACAGGGGTCAGCGTCCATCCATGAAAATAATTGTTGGAGAAGGTGTTATTCAGTCCCTGATAGTTGTAAATCGTGCTTCCGGCGTTGGAACTGTACCCCGACACCGACCAGCACTTCCCCGTCCATTCCAGGTTGTCGATGGTTACGTTGCTGACGGCATAAATAATAATGAAGTTCTGTCCTGACTCGTCGTAGGCGCAACTTGAAACCACCGAGGTGCTCAGGGGATTGTCGCCAGTCATGACCGGCCGCGTCCAGGCGCTCCCGGTGTACCAAGTCTGATCCACACCAATGTAAATCGGATTCGAGCCGGAACCGCCCCAACTCCAGGTCCAGTAACCATAGGATTGATACGGCCCAACCGCGGGAGTGGCGGAACTATTGCCGAAGTGCCAGGTGTCCCCGCCCCGGAAGATGAACTGGTCACCCGGCTTGGGCGTAGTCGCCGCGCAGCTATTGGCACAATTCTTCATGCCCGGCGCGTGCACCCACGGAGACGTCTTGGAGGTTCCGCTGTTGGAATCGGAACCGTTGGCGGCGATGTAATAGGTTGTTCCAGTCGTCGCGGCGAAAACGTTGCCGGCGAGTATGAATCCAAGAATCAATGTGCAAACGATGGGGGGAAGTTTGCGACGCATCAATGGGTCCTGTGACAAGAGATTGAGGTTAAGGACCCGCCAATAGAAGGTCCTAGGACAGCGTATTTCACCCCGTAACCCCCGCCAAGTCACAGAGGGACTAGTCCCAAATGCCCGATACGACAGGTTCAACATGGACCTAAAGGCCTAGCCTTCCGTGTTCCCATTTCGGGAACTCCCCCCAAGTCAAGCGGCCTCCCGGGCTCGGCGGAAAAAGATGGCGCAGGCGAATCCATACGCCACCAGACATGCAAATATGCCCACGCTGATGTTGGCGGCTGGCCGGGCTAGCGCTCCAATCGATCCGGTGAGCAGCCAGATGGCGGCGACCACCAGCGACGCGGCCGCTGGGATCAGGAAACTCTTGCCATATTCCGACAACCGCAGCCCGGTGACCTTGCGAATTCGCTCCACCTGCAGCAGGTAACCGACGACCACCGCAATCAGGCAAGCCAGTTGCCCTCCCCATAGCCCGAAACCTTTGGCCAGAGGATAAATCAGGAGCATCATGACCGCTGCCATCGCAGCCACGCTGCGCCGGTGCAGCGCGGGGACTCCCTTGGCATAGAACATCAGCGTGATCTGAATGTTCAATATATTCAAAAGCGCGGCGCAGGCGGCCAGCACCAGCGCGGTTGCCACCACGCTGTAGCGCTGTCCGTAAATGAGCGTCAGCAAGGAGCGTCCACAGAAACCAACGAAGACCAGCGCCGGCAGGCCGAGCATTACGGTGGCCGAAGTGATCTGCAGCAGGACGCGGTTCATGCGGGCATGGTCATCCTGAATCCGCGACATGGCCGGCAAAAGCGTCTGCGAAAGAATGGCGGCCAGAAAGACGGTTGGGGTCTGCACCAGATATACCGCCATCGAGTACAGCCCCAGACTGGCAGCTGGATACAGCTTCGCCAGAACAAAGATATCTGCCTTCGTGAAGACCAGATTGAGCAGCGCCAGGCCGAATAGACCTCGCGAGAACTTCCACAAATCTTTCAAAGCTGAAAAGTCGATGGAAAACCGGGGGCGGTACGGGCACAGGATATAAGAGAGAATGCAGCGGCCCGCGTTTTCGGAGCAGTAGCCAATGGCGAGGGCCCACACATCGCGCAGAAAGAAACTGAGCACGATCGTGATCAGCACGCCGAAGATTCCGCCGCCGTTGGTGATCGTCGCCCAGCGCGAAAACTTCATTTGCTTAACGGCAATCACGGCGCGTGGACTCATCAATCCGTCAAAGACAATGCTCAGAGTCGCGACGCGGGCCAATGCCGTGAGATCGTGGTTGCCATAAAAACTGGCAATGAGAGGAGCCACGAAGTAGATGACCGAGTAGATGGAGATTGCCCGTCCGGCCGACAGCCACCACGCCGCGCCAATGTGCCCGTCCTCCGTGCCTCTGGGATTCTGAATCAGGGCTTCCCGCGCGCCCACTTCCGCTAGGACCACAACCAGGGTCGTTGCCGATAGGACGACGGCCATGGTCCCAAAAGCCTCGGGAGCCAGAATCCGGGTGAGCAGCATGTTCCGGCCGAACCGCATGGCCTGTTCCACAAAGCTTCCCGCTCCCAGCCACGCGCCCCCGCGGAACACGGTCGCCTTCAAACCGTCGGCGCGCAGCACGCCATCGATGCTGGCTCGGACTTTTTCGTATCCTCGAGAAATCAATGACATTAGGCTATTGGCCTTTAGCGTTGCAAAAGTCTTTTAATTGCAAGGGGGGCTCGCCGCGGGGGAGGCGGCTGAAACCGGATCTGGGGGAGAATCTCGGTCCGGTTTCTATGGATGCACTGTCGGCCGGGCTCTCAGCGCCTCGGCTTCGCTCCGACGTTCGATGGATTTAGCCGCGATCTTTCGTCCGCCGGGCAAAAGAAACTGTCTGATCTTGTGCATCGCGGCTTTCGCGTAGGGCTGCCAACAATAGGCGCCCAGCATCTTCATTCGAAATTCCAGCCGCCAGTCCCAGGGGTCGACGCCAACGCGTCCCACAACAAACTCGGTTGCATCTTTCGGAACCAGGCTCGGCTCGGTGGTAAACACTCGCACATATCCTGCTTCCCGGCAGGCGCACACCGCAGTGCTGTTGAACGAACCGTAGGGGAAAGCGAACATTGTGACTGGCCGCTGCAGCAGCGCTTCCAGCTTCTCGCGCGAGTGGGTGATTTCTTTGGACAACGCTTCCGTGCTCACCAACGTCAGGTCAGAATGAGTCAAGGTGTGAGAGCCCACGTCAATCAGTTCCGGAAGAGCGCGGAGTTGCTCGGCCGACATCACTCGTTCGTCCGGAGAATAATACGATTTCCCCCACTCTGGAGTTGTCCCCAGCACATCGGTCACGGCGAACACCGTGGCTGGAATCCCCAGTCGCTGCAGCACAGGGACTGCGTTCTCCACAAAACTTTCCAGCGCGTCATCGAAAGTAATAGCGACCGAATGGCTGCCCGCCGGAAGATGGTTCAGGCCGCTAACCGCGACTGGCCGGGTGTCGCTGGCAACTATTCTCATCTGTTCTTCGAACTGGGCTCGGTAGACGTCGGGAACGCTGTGGTAGTAAAGCACGACAGCTGTCCCATTCCGTTTCTTTCCCAGCAGGCGGCACAGACCGTCCCAGCTAGAACAAAGGACAAAGCAGCAAATGCTGATGCCCAGCTTGATGATCCGCCGGATCCATCCTGCTGCGGAAGGCTTCGCGATGCCTGGGGTTGCGCTCATGGATTTAGCGAGAGGCCAGGCTGACAGGATTCGCCGATTCGGTGGTCTTCACGGGAATTTGCGCCTTCTCGAATTCGGGCCAGTTAGGACCGCTGGCCCACTCCACGAAGGTTCGTCCAAACAAGGACATTTTCCGTGCGATGCCCAGGAGCCGGAACCTTGTCTTTCCAAGGGAAGCGAGTTGCGGATGGTTCCACTCCCGCACTTCGATATAAGCTCGCGTCCTGCCCTCCGCGGCCAACTGATTCAGAATATGGTCCACCAAACTCGGATTGATTTTCCGGCCGCGGTATTCCGGAAAGACCAGGAAGTCAAACATGTGGACGTCATTTGCACCCAGCGGGTGATAGTGCGGTGCCATAGTGCGGCCCGTGAGCGTCCAGCCATAACCAGCGAGGTTTTCATCCGACCGAATCAGCCATAGCGAAGCGCCCGCGTGGAAACGTTCGGTAATGTCGCGCTGGGAAAGCTCGGGATTCCAGAAGTTTACGATCTGCTCCCAATCGGCGGCAGCCATCTCGTCCCGGCTCTGCTTCCGTTCGACTCTCAGATGATCGGGCAAACTCGTGACCGGAGAAGGAGCGCCACTAACCGAGAAGTCGCAATAGAAAAGCACCATCCGGTTCGACGAAAACAATCTGCGCACGAAAAGGCTGGCTCGTTGCAGAGTCGCCCGGAAGCCATGCCGTTTGCCGTAGGCGGCCAGCCGCGAGATGGGTTCCACGAAGCGGGCAGGCTTCATCGCGTTGCCTCCGCAAGTAGTGGCCGGGCTAGTCGCTGTTGCAAGCTGTGAAGCCCGCCCCGCACAACTTGGCCCGTTTTTATCAAGGCCGCGCTGACGGGATTGTCACACGCACTCATAGGACTAATGTGCGAAACATCCACGCTCGAGAGTCCGCTCTTGAAATGGTAGACTCCCGGATTTGCCTCAGGATCAATTCCGCCCAGATCGTAGGAGCGAGTGTTTCGTTCTTTGAGCAGCCGGATCATCGTCCACTGCAGAAGATAAGAGGCCTTGACCTTCATTCCTTCATCGTTGGTTGCACCCAGCAGATAAATCGCGGAGTCGCCGATGGCCGAGCAAACCACTCCCGCCACCGGTGTTCCGACATGCTCGCAAATCAGGACTCTCATGCGCTGCTTCTCTGGCAGAAGTTCCTGAATTCGCTCGAATTCCTCGATGCTCACTTTTGTGGCGAACTTCTTGCGCCTCCACATTTGAGCGTAAAGGGCGCAGAAGCTGCGGTAGCCATCGGCGTCATTGCTCTCGACCACTTTGAGTTCGTTTCGCTCCGCCGCATTCAGTTGATTGCGCCATTTCTTGTCGAGCTTCTTGCGCAACTCCTCCAGCGAAGGAGAAAGATCCAGCACGAGCGTTCTGTATTCCTGGTCGCTGATGCCGGGACCAGAATCGAATGGGCCGAACCCGGATTGAAACATCGCGCCGCGCCGCGAACCGGAAAACGCATTCGGTAGGATCTCGAGGTAGAGTCCTCGCTTGCCGGCGTACTCCTCGCGAAGCGCGGCGGCCATGCTCCGAACGACTTCAGGATCGAGTTCCTCTCCCCGAAGCTGGCACATAGGCCCCCACCGGAGATAGGCGACTCCCAGCCGCAGACTCCCCGGCCGGATGATTCGCAGTTGCGCCATGGCGACAACCTTGCCATCGCACTTCAGAATCAAATGGCTGAGGTTCTCGGCCTTCCACCGCACCGCACCATACGACCAGGATTGGTAGAGGTTGGCGTCGGCAAAGCCATCCATCAACTCTGACCAACGCTTCTCGGTCACGCCGTCGACTTCGACTTGGAAAGAGCGGTCAGTTCTGGAATCCTCCGTCATGGCGGAGAACTCGCTGTGCCGCTCTTCATCTATCATCACAGTTTTCATACGACCGCAACGGCCATGTCGTGAATGTGAAGCCCGTTCTCGATTTTCCGGAAGGTCTGAATGTTCGAGTACATGGGATTGTCGAGATCCTCGAACTTCTTCAGGTTGTCGATCAGGTCATAAACAATCGATCTCACATCCCCGGAAGGATGGAAGCTCAGAACGTTCGCCGCCTTTTGCGTGGAAACCTTGTAGTTGCGGAAATCCTGAATGTGCTTGATGTCCAGGCTCACTTGCAGGTTCATACGCTCGGCAATGGCGCTCTTCACCAGATCGGCAACCTCGCCGACCGTATAGTTGCCGGAGGCAATGTTGAAAATTCCGGAAATCTTCTCGTTCGCCTCAATGGCACGGATGTAGGCCGTCGCCGCGTCATCGATACTCAGCAAGGGACGCCAGATCGAAGGATTGTTCACCGTGATCACGCGGTCCTTCATGGCCGACTTGAACATGGTGTTGATGATCAGGTCCAGCCGCATCCGGGGGCTGTAGCCTGAGATAGTTCCCTTGCGCAGCGAGATCACTGAGAAATCCTGATTGCTTAACTGCGTGACCGCTTGTTCTCCCTGCAGTTTCGAAATGCCGTAGGGATAGCTCGAGCTCACAGGTCGAGTCTCGTCGAACAGTTCATTCTCGGTATAGCCATACACCGAACACGAACTGGCATAAACGTAACGCTTCACTCCGGCGATCTTCGCGATGTACCCGAGATAAGCCGGCGCGGCGGCATTAAATACGAAGTTCTTCGCTGGAGAAAACTCGGCCATCGGATCATTGGAGAGTCCGGCCATGAACACAACCTGGTCATAAGGCTCGAGGTCTTCGACCGTAAGCTGGAAGATGTCCTTATTCAGGGTTCCGACCTGACGCGGCAGATGGTTGCCGAACCAGAAAAGATCAACCACATCGACTTTGTAGCCGCGCTCGAGCAGCCTGGGAATCAACACCGAACCCAGGTAGCCTGCGCCTCCTGCAACAAGTATTTTCATGATTAGCTCCGTAAAGAAAATTCGGTTTCCAGCTGGGGAGAATAGGAAAAATTGTCGGATTCCGGCGTGGCCAGCCACTCCGATAAAGTGCGTGCCACGCGATCTTTTTCAGACAGAATTACGTCCGACAAGGGCCACTTGATGCCGATCGCGGGATCGTTCCAGCGGATCGCGCTCTCCGCTTTGTTGCTGTAGATGCCGGTGCACTTGTACTGGATTTCCGTAAGGTCGGAGAGCGCGCAGAAGCCTCTCGCAAATCCCGCCGGCGCCCACACGCAACGGCGGTTTTCGTCGGAGGCCTCGATCCCAACCCATTGCCCAAGCGTCGGCGACCCTTTGCGTATGTCCACCGCCACTAGGAAGGCCGCGCCGCGAGTCACCCGCATGACCTTCCCCATGGGGGGATCCCACTGGAAATGCAAGCCGCGCAGCACTCCTCTGGCCGAGCGCGAATGGTTGTCCTGCACAAAGTTGGTGGGCAAGCCGAGCGCCTGGTACTGATCGGCACGAAAAGTTTCAGTGAAGAAACCCCGGCCATCCTGAAAAATCTCCGGGACCACAACGACGACATCTCCCAAGTGCCTCGATTCAATCTTTATCTGCAAGCGTTACGCCTCCGTATCTTTCTCAACCCTCGTCAACCGCAACTCAAGCTGAACGATTGCTTATCCGACATGTCTGTACAGAAGATTTCCTATGATCGAGAGCGCTCTGGGCTGCAGGTGGTTGAGCACACTCTTCGCTACTCTGGCTTTCCAGTTCGTGCCTCTCGACTCGAACATGTGAGTGACATTGGCCGAAACGCCATACCTCGCATAGATCAGGCTGGACTGCGTCGTGCCCCATCGCTTCTTAAAGGTGATCAGGCCGTGTTGATCGGCCTCCGTCCGCCCGAAGTCGAAAGATCGCAGTCCGGCCGCCTTGGCTTCCCGGATCGCTGTCCACAGGAGCAGGTGCATGCTGCCCAGATTGTTGAAGCGGGAGTCGCTGCCGCCGTACTTGTAAACCAGGGTGTCCTTGTGGCGGATGGTGAGCACAGCCGCTACCGGCCGGTCGCCCTTATAAGCCACTCGAATCTTGAGATCGGCTCCGAAGCACTCCAGCAGATTGACGAACCATTTTCGGGGCTGCGGCGGCCGCTTGTGCCGTTTTCGGGTAAAGGCATGCAGCCGGTAGAAGTGGTCAAGGAATTCTTCACTGGATCCTTCGCGATAGCGCAGGCCTTCGCGCTCGGCGCGGAGAATCTTTCTCTGCGTCGAATTCTTGTGGCAGTTGCGAAACAATGTCTCGACGTCCGGCCCCAGGTCAAGTTGATGGAAGGTGTAGGGCACAGTCGCGTGCGGCAGCGAAGTGCGCAGGTCGAACGGCTGCAGCGGGCGCATCTCGATGTAACGCCATTTTCCACCCTGAAATTCCTGCTCCAGTGCAACCGCGATAGCGTCGGTATCTTCGGGTGCGTCCACCAATGGCTCGCAGTGATCCGAAAATGGCAGCGATACCAGGCGTCGCCCGGTCAGCCAGCTCTCCACCTGGCAAAATACCAGGCCGTTCTCCAGTTCCTGGCCAGCCGGAGACGTGGTATACGCTATCGGGCGATATCGATAGGTCCGGGAAAGCGCCTCCAGCCACGCCGTCGAGTGAAAGACCGAGGCACGCGGATGTCTCTTCACGAATTCGTCCCAACGCCGATCTTGCAGAGGCTCGATGCATTGAGCCACCCTCGGCTTAGCGTGTGTTGGTGGCGCTTCGGTCTCGTTCCAATACTCGATCAAAGGCATATCTGATAGTCGCGTCTTCGCAACGGCAGCGGCCGCGCATTGCGCCGCCCCGTTGAAATTGATTGCAGGGTAGACCGGGCTGGATGGCCCGTCGTTGGCACTGGGGTTAGAACGCATCATCGCTGAATAAAGCTCCTGGCGTTTGCAGCAAGATTTGCAGGTCGAGCCATAAAGACCAGGTGCGCACGTATTGCAGATCCAGGCGCACCATATCGTCGAAACGTATCCGGCTGCGGCCTTTGATTTGCCACAGCCCGGTGATGCCCGGCTTGACCTCCAGCACCCGGCGGCGATGCCAAATGTCGTACTCCTCGCATTCATAGGCGATCGGCGGCCTGGGGCCAACCAGGGACATATCTCCCTTCAAAACGTTGATGAATTGCGGAAGTTCATCCAGGCTGGTCCGGCGCAGAATCCATCCAATCCGGGTGATCCGCGGGTCGTTCGTCATTTTGTAGACGGACTTGTTTCCTTCCTCCGCTTGCCCATCGTGATGCCCTTTGATCACGCGCTTCATGAATTCCTGATGGATCCGGCGGTCATTGTTGGCATACATCGAGCGGAATTTCAGGAAAATAAAGCTCTTCCCGAACTGGCCAAGGCGCTCTTGCTTGAAAAGAATCGGCCCCTTGGAACTGACCTTGACCAGTGCGGCGACCACGAGAAATACGGGAGACAACACCACCAGCGCCGCCGCACTGCCCACGATATCCATCAACCGCTTCACCATGCGGCCGAATCTCTGCGCCTGGTTGCGGTTTACAAAATCGGGATACAGGCTGGGATTGCCGTGCGCGCTCTCCTGGTCCCAATCCTCGGGAAAAACGTGCAACGAAATGCTGATCTGGCTGAATTTCTCCAGACTTAAATTGTTGCGCAGCGTTTCGCTCACTCGGCTCATCATCGTGCCCAGAATTGATTCCCGCTCTTCGGCGTTAATGTCGGTGAACATCACGCCTACGATCGACTGGTTCTTGTACCAGCCGGTTACGTCGGTTTCTCGTGTGGACAACGACAAGGCCGAAAGGATTTTGGCCAGCACCCTGCCTGTTCTATCGGAAGGCAGGCAGTTTCCCGCGTCCAGCAGCATGAGCAGGAACGGTTTTCCCGAACGCTCCGTCCGCTTTCGCTCCAGCGCGATCATGCGATGAAAGGGCTCTTCCGCCAGAACGCTGTAGGTTTGACCTGCTGCGGGCAGAGCCCGCGGCAGGGTCACCGATACATTGGATCGACTTAACTTCACAACCTGTCTCCCTGGTTCTGCTCCGCTCTTGCCGGAAGCAGGATTGAATGCGTGATCAGTTAGCTTGGACATTGGAAGATGCCACAGCTCAGGGAGAGGGACTGTTCTGTAAGTTTGCTTGACTACTGTTCTTGGTCGGGACGGTGGCCGGCCGGAACCGTCGTGCACAGCGGATAATAGCTGGCATCTTCGGCATGGCTGCGATTCGAAGACATCCCCAGCCGGAATTCCCGATGGATACTGGCGAGCGCCGTTTGCATATCTTTCCTCGCCACCACGAAAGAGATAGTGCACTCCGACGATCCTTGCGCGATCGCGACGATGTTTACATTCTCCCGGCCCAGCGCGCCGAAAGTGCGCCCCACAATTCCGGGAATCGATTTCATGTTCTGCCCAACCACCGCGACCATCGCCACGGTTGCATCGAGGGTGATGTGTTCCGTGTGCTCGTGTGCCAGGTCATGAGCAAATTCATGGCGGAGCGCCTCCAGCGTGGCCTTGGCAAATGCCGACGGAATCACCAGGCACAAATCGTTTTGCGAAGAGGATTGCGAGATCAGCAGCACATCGGCACGAACCGCAGCCGTGGTCCGGAAGGCGCGGCCCAGAACATCCTGCACTCCGGCAAAACCCGGGCCGCCGACCGTAATCATCACCACATCATTGATTGCGGTGAGCGCCTTGACTCCGCCAGCGCTGGGCGGGCCGGCTGGCGTGATCTTTGTTCCCATCCGTTCCGGTGTGAACGTGTTGCGAATCCACAGCGGAATGCCGCACTCTTGGACCGCGCGGAGCGTCTTCGGATGCAATACCTTGGCGCCGAAGTATGCCAGTTCGGCAGCCTCGCGATACGAAACTTCGGGAATGGTGACCGCACCCGGCACCAGGCGCGGGTCAGCCGTCTGCAGGCCGTCTACGTCAGTCCAGATGACAACCTCGTCCGCATCCAGCACCGCGCCCAGAATTGTCGCAGAATAGTCCGACCCGCCGCGGCCCAGAGTTGTCAGCACACCGTCCGCCGTGGCGCCAATGAAACCCGTAACCACTGGAACCACGCCCTTCTGCAGCAGAGGATGCAGGCGCGCTGCGCATCGTTCTCCCGTCTTATCCATGCAGGGATCTGCCGAGCCATGGCACTCGTCTGTGACCACAAGTTCGGTAGCCTCAAGGGCCTCGCTGGCTACTCCGTGCTCGGCCAGTGCGGCCGCAACCAGAGAAACGGAAAGGCGTTCGCCCAGACTCGAGATCGCGTCCCGCGTCCGCGGCGTCAACTCGCGCAACAGGATCGTGCCCTGGCACAGGCGGTCACCCAGCGCCAGCAACTCTGTTACTTTGCGGCCGATGCGGTTCTGCTCCGCCGTCGAATGGATCAATGCACTGGCGGCCGCGTGATGCTGTTGGCGCAGATCCTCGAAAATCGCCGCGACCGCCTGGTAGTTTCCTGCCTCCGACTGACTGGCGGCCGCGACTAATTTGTTGGTCACCCCACCCATGGCTGAGACCACCACTACCACATCGCTCTCGTGCGACGCGGCTCGAATGATCTCAACCACCCGGCCAATGCAGGCCGCATCGCCCACCGACGTCCCGCCAAACTTCATGACGCGAAGCGGCCTTTTCACGTGGTGGCGGATATCCCCTTGCACCGGGCGGTGCTGTGGAAAATGTCTGCCGAGCGAGCCACCACGCACCGCAGGATTTTTCATAGGAACTGTCATGGACGAGGGCGGACTGGTGATAGAGTCTGAACTGCTTTTCTCTGCGGATACTGGAGATTCTTCTGCAAACGTCCGCGCGCGCAGGCCCGAAGCAGCTCGGGTTCTTCCCAGGGGACGTCGTGATATCCCGACTGCAAAAATGCGCTGTCCGGATCGCGCATCCATTCTTGCGGGAAAAGCGCAATCGTGTCGTTCTCAGTGACCTTCGGAGCCGCGTGCACAGCCTGTCCGGACAAGGCCGAGTACAAAGCTGCGGGCAGATCGCGTCCCGGCCCCAACGCCAGGTGTCCCACTTGCGTCGAACGGGGATTGATTTCGATGAGGTAGGCGTCTCCCGTGTGGGCTTCCAGCATGAAATCAAATCCATGCAGGCCCGAAAGCCTCAGTCGGCGGACCATCTTTTCGGCAGCCGAGGACATTTCCGGGTTTTCGGTCAAGCGCACCACGCTGGAGGGCCCGGCCGAATCCCGCTTGTTGATCACTTCAAAATGAAGGCTGGCCAGAACGTTTCCCTCCCAGCAAACCACCGTGCTGGTCGCCTCGCGCCCGGCAACAAACACTTGCGCGTTCACGACCGATCGATGGCGTAGCAGGGAAGGCCAAACCAACGTCCTGTCCTGGTTAACCAGAGCCCGTTTCACTGCGCGAGCCAAAAGAGGTGGAGCTTGCAGAGTACGGAAGGCGCGTTCGGCCTCTTCGAAAGTGTGTACGACCCGGACGCCGTCGCCTCCGGAAGTGCCATTAGCCTTCAGGACTGTGGGAAAACCCACCTCCGCGGCCCATTTTCTGAGGTCCGCCAGGTCTGCGATTACTTGAGTCCGTGGAGCGCGGATACCTGCTTCCCGGGCCACGTCCATGAAAGTGCTTCTGGCATAGACCACGGGGAAACTCTCTGGCGCACCCAGTGACCGCTCAATCAGCGCGCACGTCGAACGGCCTGCTTCCCCGCGTTGCAACGCCTGATCATGAAGGCGGTGCAAGTGAGTCGTGGCCAGGTCATCGCCCGGAGCGATGAAATCCGGCTCGGTCGCAGCGATCGCATTCGCGAACGACTGCAACGGCATCAGGCCCCGATAAGTATGGAGCCGGTGAACGGAACTCATCTTAGCCAGCGGATGTCCAGGAGGACAGACGGCGTCCACCCGACATCCGGCACTGGCCATAGCCATGGCCAACCGGGCTGTCGGGAACCAGCGCGACGTCGTGGCGATCAGGACGGTGGGCTTCACCTTTATCCAATCCTCTGGGCTTCGTCATGCACTGAAAGATCTGAGTACAAGGGTGGAGCGCTGGGCTGGGGCAGGATTCTTTCGTCGCGCTCTTCTGGAAAGAGATGGAAGGAAATACTCACCTGGTTGAACTGCCGTGAACTCAGACGGTTGCGCAGGGCTTCGCTCACGCGGGCCATCACGGTCGTCACTATCGAATTTCCATCCTCAACTGTGATTTCGGTGAACATCACGCCCACCACGCGATCATCCTTGTACCAGCCGGTCACATCGGTCTCTCGTGTGGTCGTTGACAGGGCAGCCAATATTTCCGCGAGCGCCTCGTCATTCGTCTCCATGGGAAATTGGTTTTCCATCTCGATGAGCATCAGCACAGACGGTTTTCGGGAGCGTTCGGCTCTCTTCCTCTCGTGCCAGATCACCCGGAGAAAGGCTTCTTCTGGCAAAGTACCGCGGTCAGTGACCGACACCGTTCCCGCCGGTGGTGAACTCAAATGAAACCCATTCGTAGAGCGACGTGCGTTCATGATTTCCCTCCGCCCGTTCCGCTTCTTGAGAGCAGATACAGTTTGAATTGACAAGCAGCCGTGTGTGAGTCGCGAGAATAGGTAGAACCAGACGGCGTAAGCCGCCTTGCTGAGGATCACTAACTGCTTCGAGTGGGGGGCTCGGGGGATGATGCAGCTGGACCGTATCGTTGATAGTAGTCGGTGTGGGCCGCGTCGGTGGAACCGTTCACCAACGCTCCCAGAAGTTTCGAAGCTTCAAGCGCTTCCAGTCCGCGCTGGAGTTGCTGCTTCTCGGTGATGTTCTTTCGCGTAACCAACAGGATTCCATCCGCCTGCCGGGCCCAGATGCTGGTGTCGGCCAGCGGCAGCACTGGCGGAGAGTCGATGATGATCCAGTCGAACCATGAGGTCAGCCGGTCCATCAGGGGTGCAAGTTTTCCTGACTGCATCAACTCCAGCGGATTTTCCGGCGCACTCCCCGCGGGCAGGACCCACAGCCCCAGAGCGTCGAGCCGGTAGACGTTCATGGTTTCAGTTTCGCCGCGGAGCCATTCGCTTAAGCCCGGAACCCTGCCTAACCCGAATTTCTGGGCCACGGTCGGCCGGCGCAGATCGCCCTCCAGCAGAAGTGTTTTATGCTGCTTCCTCCTCGCCAGCGTGCAGGCGAGATTGGCCGCGACCGTGCTTTTGCCTTCCTGCGGAATGGTGCTCGTGATCAGCACCTTTTTCAGGGTCCGGCTTTGCCGAAGTTGCCGCAAGCGAACCGCCAGGAAGCGGAATTTCTCCGCCCCGAGGCTCTGCTCTTCGCCGACCGAGACCAGCCGGCTGTTGGGCAGTATGGAAACTGGCAGAGACGGAAACTGCTCCAGCGAGAAAGCAACCGAGTCTTCCTCGGGATCAATGCCCGCCGCACTCGTTCCCCGCCTCTTGCGCTCCGCGACCCGAAGAAGTTCGGTTGCGATTGAGAACGTGGATGGATCCGCCAGGGAAGGTTTCTTCCCCGCGCGTTCCGCTTCCGATCGTTGTAATGCGTCAAATATATGGCTCATTGTTCAGTCACTCGGAGGGGCAGATGGGCTGCCAGTATTTCTTCCCGCGCTTGCTCGCCCTGCAGGTGGGCGTAGAGTTCGAGCAGTGTTCGAGCTGCTTTCCGCACATCGAGTTCGTCGAGCGTCTTCTTTTTTTCCACCTGGGGTGTTTGAACCCCGAGGCGGAAGTCGGTGGCAATCGCCTCGATGATGTCTGGCGTCACACTGGCGCCCTGCCTGGCATAGGCCGCAATCAGTGCGTTCTCGCAGATGGTGTTGATCAGCCGGGGAATGCCGCGCGAGTGCCGGTGCACCGCCGCAATGGTCTCCTGCGGAAACAGCTCTGACGGGTTGGAACTTCCAGCCAGCTGTAACCTGCGCTCGATATACCCCTTGGTTTCGTTCAGGTCCAACGATGCCAGGTGGGAGCGCAGGGCGACGCGTTGTTTCAATTGCCGCAAGTCGACGGAATCCAGTTTCTCATCCAGTTCGGGTTGTCCTACAAGAAGGATTTGCAGCAGCTTCTCGTCCGCGGTCTCCAGGTTCGTCAAGAGCCGGATCTCTTCCAGAATGTCGGTCGACAGATGATGCGCTTCGTCGACCACCAGCACGGTAGTCAGTTTCTTCTGCCCGCGCGCAACTACGAAGCTGGCCAACTCCAGCAGCAGTTCGCTCTTGTTCTTGCCCGCGGCCGGCAGTCCCAGATCGCCCGCAATATACTGTAGAAACTCCAGCGGAGACAGACGTCCGTTGAATACGTATGCGTATTTGACGTCGTTGCTTTGCTTTAGCGATTGCAGCAGGCAGCGCAGCAGAAGCGTCTTGCCCGTCCCTACCTCTCCGGTCAGGACGACGAATCCCTTGTGCCGCCGGACGCCATAGTAAAGCGCGGCCAGAGCTTCGTTGTGCCTCCGCGTCGAAAACAGGAACGACGGGTCGGGAGTGATCTCGAACGGATTGCGCTTCAAATTGTAGAAGGCTTTATACATGGATAAACGGTTAGCCGCGCCAGTAGCTGAGGGCCGAGCCCAGCAAAATTGTGAACGACACCAAAACCGCCGTCGCCCATCCCAGCCACAACCGGCGGCGTTCGGCGTGCTCGTCTGCCACCGCGGCCAAGGCCGGAATTTCCGAGATCACCGCCACCGGCAGCAGCTTCTGAATCTCTTTCTCGTCGTAAATCCGGTCGTCCATCATTTCGAACCCCGCCGCCACCGCAAAGCCCAGTGCCAATCCGATGCCCAGCCCGATCACACAGAACTTCAGGCGATTGGGGAAGTCGGGTTTCAGGGGCAGGCTGGGAGGATCAATGATGCGGAAGCGCTCACCCTGCTGCAGCAGTTCCATGCTGGTGGCCATCGCCGACTCATTCTTCTTCTTCAAGAGCTCGTCATAATTCGCCTTGGATTGATCGTAGCCCCGGGTCAGATCGGAGAGTTGCTGCTCGCGCACAGGCTCCTGATTCAACCGTGCCTGATAGTCCGTAACTTTGGTCTTCAACTCCGCGATCCCACGCTCGCGGTTGGCAATCTCGAGCCGGTTGGCCTGCAGTTGACCCTGCAACTGCACCATGGGAGACGACGGATCCTTCACCTCAGCCGTGTCCGTTGCGTTAGGGTCGGCCTGGGCCGCCAAGGCTTTGGTTTTCAGGTCGGCGGCAATCTGATTCCTCATCTTTTCGGTTTTGGCGATCTGCTCCTTGAGCTTGCGCACGTCGGGATGACGGTCCGTGTAATGCGAACTGAGATCGGCCAGCTGCGCCCGAAGTTTGTCCAACTCTTCGTCCAGGGCAGGCAGTCCCACCGGCGCTCCACCCTCGGTCTTCGGCGACCCTTGCAGCGTGCGGTACTGATTCACCAGCGTTTCCAGGTAGACGCGCTGTTGTTTGGCTGTGTTCAGCGCATCTTCTTCCGTCTGCAACTGAGATTGCAGGCCGGACAGAATCTGCAGGTTGCTCCCCACTTGTGCCGGTAATTCTCCTACGTGCTGTCCCTTGAACTCACGAATCTTTGCTTCCTGGTCCGACAGGGTCTTCCTGGCGGTTTCCAGTTGGCTCTCCAGAAAGTTTGTGGTGTCTTCCGATTGCTGCTGGCGCACTTCCAGGTTCTCGCTGATGAACAGGTTGGTGAGTTCGCTGGTCACCTGCTGCGCCAGGCGAGGATCGTGCGACGAGTAGGAAACGTTGAACGAACTGACCCGGCCCTCCCCATCCCGCACCAGTTCGATTTCGCCGATATCTTTGCGCATCCGATCCACCTTGTCGTCGGCCGTAAGGCGGCCGTGCGAATCGGCGTACAGATTCAGCTGATCGATGATGTGCAGCAAGCGCGTGCGGCTGAGAATCTGCTGGGTGATGCTGCGCAAGCGGTCCTGCAGATCGTCGTTCACGTTGGGCGTGACGTAATCCTTCGGCATGGTGGGCTGCTCCACCAGAATCAGAGTGCTGGAGCGGTAGCGAGAAGGCAGAACCCAACTCGCCCCCCACACCAAGAGCCACCCCAGGAGGAGCGGGATCAGGAACTGCATGTGACGGCGGCGAACCATCCCCAGATAGTGTGGGAGATTGAACCCGCCTGCGTTTTTGTCTTCGAGATCTTCAACCATGATTATCTTCCTGTGTTACCTGCCCAGCGGTCTGGCAAAGTGATAGGAGATGGCAATCCACTCCCGATTTGTATCCGGATTTGCGGCGACGAAGGCATAGTCCTGGTGCAGCCGCGTATACCCAGCCTGCACCATGAAGTGTTCCCCGACCTGCCGCTGCAGCGCGGCGCTCCCGGAAATAGAATGTCCGCCCAACGACGAAATCGCGAGAACGCCATTGTTGGCGTACGCTCCCGCCAACGATGCGCTGAAGTTGCGTGTGATCTGTTGCCGCGCTGACGCGGTAGCGCTATCAAGATGCACCGCCCCAATCAGCCCGCTCCCGCCGCTGACGCTGTGCAAGTAGCTGGCGGCCAGGCCGGTATGCAGCGCCTGCCAGTTCAAGCTGGCGCCGCCCGCCGGAGTCCATGCCTGCATAGCCGACACCACCGGCACGGCTGGGCTGATTTCCTGCGGACCCGCGCTGTAGTATTGTGGGCCGCCAAACAACGAAAATGAGAACGTGGGCGCCGGATAATACGTGTAAAAAAGCAAAACACCGTCGGTCCGCGTAGTGTTGGTAGCCCCGCTCGGATAAGACAGCAATTGCTGGAATTGGTAGGTCGCGCCAACGTAGTGCTGCTTCGCCAGCCGGTAGCTATAGAAGGCCGATCCTCCCCGCGTAGCCGTGTCGTACAGCCCAGGCACTTGGTTTGGGTTTGGGTAGTGCAAGTTGGTAAACGTCCCGCTCGCCCCGATCATGGCGTTGGCGGCGAATTGGTAGGTGATTCCGGCGTCGCCGTTGTTGTTGAGCCGGTCGGCCAGCGGCGCAATGACCGAATCATTGGCGCCCTGTGCCGTCCCTGAAACCGCCCCGGCCAAGCCCTGATCCGGCTGGTTGAATACGTTCGAGGACTTCTGAAACGAATCGCGTAGGCTGGCCGTCACATGCGGACTCAACCGGTATTGCAGGTCCAGCGCCAGATTCTGGTCCGTCTCATTGAATGAGCTGACGCGCTGGTAGAAGGTGAAACCCGGAGCGTAGGTCAAGACCGTGTGCAGCCGCGGCGTCGTTTCATCCAGTGCGATGGTGGGCCATACCGAGTAGCTCACGTCACTCACCGGAGTCGCACTGGTCGCCCCCAACACATTGTCGGAGTATGCGGTATTGAAGGTGACGCCGCCGCGCAGATAATTTGCCCGTTCTTCGGAAGTAAACGACAGCGGGTAGAGTTCTCCGCTCACCGGAGGAGGCGTCAGCATTCGGTCCGTATCCGTGTCATTGTTCATCACCACCGCGCTGATGGGGCCGGTCGCCGCCGGTACTGGGGCGCTGCGTCCCTGCTCCTGCCCCCAAACCGGCGCGCTCATACTCAATAGCACCGCCAATTCCAACCAGATTGAATAGAAAATTTTCATGTTCACGGAACGATGATGGTGTCGCCGGGCTGAAGCTTGATGTTCTGCGACATATTCTTGCCTTGACTGACGTCCTTGTAATTGAACGGGATGCGGGTCTCCCCAGTGGAACTCTGCCGCAAAACATAGATGGATTTCTTCTTGGCGAAATCGCGGAACCCACCGGCCAGCGCCAGCGCGTCGAGCACCGTCGGGGAATTGGCGATCACGTACGACCCTGGCCGGACCACTTGTCCCAGAATGTTGAACTTCTGGCTGTTGACCTGCTGCACCATCACCGTGACTTCCGGCTCCGAAATGTAATTCTTGAGCTTGCTGGCGATATCTTTTTCCAACTTCAACGGAGTCAGTCCGGCCGCTTGGACTTCCCCCACCAGCGGAAGCGAGATCTTGCCATCCGATCGGACGGGAATGGAGCGCGAGATATCTGGCTCCTTCCAGACATTGATGGCCAGCACGTCGTCGTTGCCGATTACGAAACTGTCATCGTGCGGCTTCGCTGCGGACGAGTCAGCTGCGGGTCCCGGCGCCGCGCTTTGCGCGCAGAGCGGACTGAACAGAGCGCAGACCAGGAGCATCGCCAGTGCTCCAATCCATCCGGTATGGGTATTCATTGTCATAGCTACTCCTTGGCGATTCGCTCCAGATGTATTCCGAATCGTCCGGTTCAATTCGCCTTTCCGCCGCCCTTCGTCTCGTCTCCCATCACCGAAAACTCCTCGACCGTCAGCGGAGAGAGAAAGTGTTCCGGGGCGCGCATGTGGTATTGGTCGATCTTGTACAGCAACGTGCGGTAACTGACGCGAAGCAATCGCGCCGCCGCTTTGCGGTTCCAGCCGGTTTTCTTCAAAGCCGCTCCGATTGCATTTTGTTCCGCTTCCGACTTGATCCCCTGGATCAACGACTTTAGCGATTCGGGCTTGGGTTGTCTCTCCCCGGCTTCGTCTTCCCCTCGCGTGGCCACCAACTGCAACGTCCGCGAAACGGCGTTATCGGCCACACCCACCGAATCCAGGCTTATTTCCCCGAGAGTCGATTCCTGATCGCCCGCAACTAGGTAGCGCTTCACGAACGTCTCCAGTTCTTTCAAGTTCCCCGGCCAGGCGTACTGCTGGCAGGCATCCAGCATGGCGAGTGAGAATCCGCGAGGGGGAAGGCGGTAATGCCTCGCCAGTTTGTGCATGAAATACCGCAGCAGAATCGGGATTTCGTCTTTGCGATGGCGCAACGGAGGCACATGCACAGTGAACGCACTCAAGCGGTAATACAAGTCTTCCCGGAGCCGCTTCTCAGCCAGGGCGCGGTCGAGGTTGGCGCTGCTCGCTGCAATGATCCTTACATCGGCGGAAATGGCGTCCGATCCGCCTGACCTGTGCGACTCGTGGCTCTGCAACACCTGCAGCAGTCTGGATTGCAGTCCTGCAGGCATGGCGGCGATTTCATCCAGGAAGATTGTGCCTTTTTCGCCTGCGGCAAACTTTCCCAAAGCAGTCCGTCGAACCACGGCGGAGGCGGCAGGTTCGTCCCCAAACAACTCGGCTTTGAGCAGCGGCTCCGGCATTTCCGCACAATTGACTCGGGAGAGTTTGAAGCCGGAGCGCACCGAAAGCTTGTGGATCAGGCTGGCCACTGTGTATTTTCCGGTCCCGCGCTCTCCTAGAATGAGCACCGGGACGTCGGATTGCGCCAGCAGTGCCGCTTGGGATCGCAGCTTCTGCATAATCAGACTGGCGCTGACGAAGAATTCGTCCCGGCCAAACTGTTCGACGTTCTCGCTGACCATATCGGCCTCGCTGTTTCCTGACGGCCCAAGATGCCGCCGGATCACCGCTTCAAGTTGTTGCTCGTCGAAGGGCCGCATCAGAATTTCTTCCGCGCCGAGACGGGCCGCTTCCTTCGCTCGGGCATCATCGTCCGGGTAGCCAAGCACAACAACCGGAAGATCGGGACGCAGCCGGCGCAGCCAGCGCAACAGGTGCAGGCTGTCGCCGTCGCCACGGGGAATATCGAGCAACAGCAATTGCGGCGCTATGCCGGACTGCACCTGCTCCATGGCGTCCCAGCCGCTCGCAGCCGTCTCCAGATGCCAGGAGTTGGATTCTTCAATGGACCACAACAGACGAAGAACGGCCGGTTCCCTGCTCACGACCAGCAAGCGAATAGGTTCGATTCTGTTTTCCGTCAAGTGTGAGTGGTTCCTTCCCGAGGGAGAAATGACTGCTCGGGGAGCTTCAGACAACTTCAGACAGGTTCGACTTCGTATCCTTCTACGCGAACTGCCAGCGAGCGCTGGATCGCGTCCACAGAAATGACGAGCGTGCGATCTCCATTGCGCGAGACCAAAATGCCTTCCAGCCCATCGAGTGCTCCGCTGCGGATTCGCACCCGCTGTCCGATTTTGAGGAAGGGATGAGAAGACCAGGGCAGATGGCCATCCACTAGACCGCGAACCGCATCAATTTGCCCGTCAGGAATGGGTGCGCCCTCGCCCCGGGCCCCGACCAATCCGAATACTCCATCCACCCGAAGAACGCGCAGGCGCTCCGATCGGTTCGGAACAAACTTCGCGAACACGTAGCAGCTGAACAGTGGCATCTGGACTGACTTCTTGCGGTCACTCCAGCGATGCACCTCGGTCACTACCGGCAAGAAGGTAGTCACGCCTCTTTCCTCCAGGCGCTGGACCACAATCTTCTCGTGGCGGGGGCGCGTCTGCAGCGCGTACCAGTTTTCAACCTCGGCTCCCACCAGTGGAGCCGGCTGCGAGAACTCCCATGTCAAGCTGCTTACTGCCATAGCTTCGCCCTCTAAGTCACCTTCTCAGGGTGACCCCAAAATGAACACCTGGACTGTTGCGGTCGGGATCTCAGCCCTGAGATCCAAGGGGGAATTACAAATGGGGGAGCCCGTAATTCTACTTAGCCTGCCTCAAGAAATGGTGTGACCGTCCTTACAAGAACGTGTGCTTTCGGTCACAGGCAGAATCGGGGGGAACGTAATTCCTTTGCTAACTTAACTACAAGTTTCTTCGCCAATGATCAGTTTTTATTCCAGTTGCGACTTCAGTTCTTATGTCTGCTACCGTACGTATGGAGCAAATCAATTACCAAAGAAAGGACGCTTCTAAATCCCTACTATGTCTATCGCGATTATAGCATATACCTTGGGTCTGTCAAGGGACGCGATGTTCCTCAGCTGTTAGCTGCCTCGATTTACCGTGGAACCATCGGGCGGGGGGAGAACCTCTACCAACTCATTCGTCGGTGTGCCCTGATGACAAGGAGCTTACATGGGATTGCAGATCGTTGCAAGCACTACGTAGTACCCAGTCTCGTGTTACCAAGGTTCGCGTGATTAACATCTCATGCCCCGCTGAGAATTGACCTGGCACCAGTGCTTTCCTTGCCTTAGGCCCCTTCTCTTCCCAAGAGCAGTTAGGAACGGTTGGGACTGCCACTTAATCGATTGATTACGCTGTTACTTAACACCCATAGACCTCGACAGGAAGTAGCGGTGTCAGTGCTCAGGATCACAAAGTAAGGATCGCCTTCCAGCCGAGAGCCATGCTCGTCGCCTTATGCAAGACTTTGCACTTTATGTCCAGAACTTGCGACATGCCTTAGGGGAAATGCCCGACCTAGTGACAGGAACCTGCATAGGTCGGTTCACTTGCGGAGCAGTCGTGAGTGGATGCCAGTCAGGGCTCAACGACAAACGGCGTGCCTGATTTCGGCACGCCGTTTGGACCCAAGTCAAACTCGGTTTCTTGCTAGCTGGCGGAGCGCATGCGGCGCAAACGGAAAATCACTGCACCGAAGCAGCAAATGCCAGCAAGCGACAGGTACGTCAGAGCGTTTCCACCCTCAGGCACCGGCGAGCATCCTCCGCCCCCGTTACCGCCGCCACCACCCCAGCCGTCACCGTCCCATCCGCCGCCACCCCATCCTCCACCGCCGCCTTGGTTTCCGCCGCCGCCGCAGCCATTCCCGCCGCCACCGTTGCCGCCGCCACCATTACCACCTCCGCCGCCATTACCACCGCCACCGCCCCATCCGTCGCCATCCTTGTGATGGGCGCCCGCTGCCGGTGTAAAAATCAAGAAACTGGGTGCCGCGTAGTTCAGAACGCTGTTTCCTACCCATGTTCCGTTGCTATGGGCCGTGCCCTGACCAAAAACGCACGGTGCAAAACACAAGAACGCAGCTAAAGCCGCCCACGCTGAAAACCTGGTCGCCGATTTCATCACGAACTACTCCTCATTACTTGACTCGGGATACAGCTAGGGGAAGGCTGCAGCTCACTCGTTACCACTGCATCTTCCACTTTAGCGCGAGACCCAGAACTGTCAAGACTGATAATTTCTGCGACCCCGTTGCAGCCCATTGCAACCGTCAAGCAACTATATTTTTTCTCAACAAGATCGGAAGATATGCAAGGATGGTAAGAGGCCAGCCCGGAACCTTCGTCGGCCGCAACTCACATCTGAACATCAGGGTTACGGAGGCGGAATCTTGGCCTGGGTAATGTTGGAGTATCCACTTTCGCCGCTACCATCGACCGCCGTAGTCGCGTAGCAGTACGTGGTCCCGTCGGCTACGACACTGTCGGTATACGTCGTCGTAGAGCTCGACGTGGATCCGATGTTCGAATACGAACCGCACACGTTTGTCTGGTAAACAGCCCGATAGACATTGTAACCAGTGACGCCCGAGGAGGTGCTGGCGGTCCACGACAAGGCGACACTATGAACGGGCGCCGACGTGCCCGTGCCCGCCAAGCCCGCGGCGGTTGGCGAGTTGGAAGCAGTACTGGTAAACGAAGCCGACGCCGAGGCAGCTCCCGTTGCCCCAGGCGTGAAAGTCACAGTAAAGGTAACTGGCTGGCTGGTGGTGACAGTAACGGGGAACGATAGACCGCTGATCGAAAATTCGGAAGCGTTCGTCCCGCTCAGGCTGACTGAGGACACGGTTACGCTTGCGCCAGTTGCGCTCAGCGTCGCAGTTTGAGTCCCGCTGGTCCCCACCGTGACACTGCCGACGTTGATTGTGGCAGGAGTGATACTCAGCTGTCCCTGCGCCTGTGCCGTCCCCGTTCCGCTCAATGGAATGGTCAGGTTCGGATTGGAAGCGTTCGAAGTGATCGCTATGCTTCCGCTGGCACCGCCTGCGGACTGCGGCGCAAAAGTCACCGTGAATGAAGTACTTTGCCCCGGTGTCAAAGTGACCGGCGTAGTGATTCCCGAGATGCTGAAGCCCGTACCAGAAGCCGTCGCTTGGGAGATTGTGACACTCTCGCCCCCGGAATTCTTCAAGGTTTCAGTCTGGGACTGGTTGCTTCCGACTTGAACGCTGCCAAAGCTGAAGCTAGTCGGATTTGCCGTAAGAGTGCCCTGCGTAACAGCGGTTCCAGCCAGGGCGATATTGAGCGGGCTGATCGAGCCATCGTTGGTGAGTGCCAGATTCCCGTTCACGCTCCCCGCCGACTGAGGGGCAAACACCACGTTGAACGTGACGCTTTGCCCTGGCGTCAAAGTCACAGGCGTTGATAGTCCTGAAATGCTGAAACCTGCGCCCGTTACGGTGGCCAGCGAAATCGTCCCATTCGAACCGCCGGTATTTTGCACCGTCTCGCTTTGCGTCTGATTCTTACCCACCTGCACGTTGGTAAAGGTCAGGCTCGCAGGTGTTGGCGTCAGGGTTGCGGGTGTTACGCCCGTTCCTGAAAGAGCAATGTCGAGAGTCGTGCTCGACCCGCTGATGGTGATCGACACACGGCCACTGCTAGCGCCCGCGGTGGTCGGCGCAAAAACCACACCAAATGTGGTGGATTGGTTGGGCGCCAGCGTCAACGGCAGGCTCAATCCGGTATAGCTGAAACCGGCGCCGCTAACGGTCGCCTGAGAAATTGTGAGGTTCTCTCCTCCGGAATTCTTCAGGGTTTCAGTCTGGGTCTGGTTGCCGCCCACCTGCACGTTGCCGAAGCTGAAGCTGGTCGGATTTCCCGTAAGGCTCCCCGCCGTGACTGCCGTCCCGGAAAGCGCAATGTTCAACGGGCTGGTGGACCCATCATTGGTTAGCGCCAGGTTCCCGCTCGCGCTCCCCGCCGATTGGGGTTTAAACACAATGCTGAAGGTCGCGCTTTGTCCAGGACCCAGGCTCAACGGAAGATTCAGGCCCGTGGTACTGAACCCTGCACCGGTGATGGTCGCCTGCGTGATGTTGATGCTGGTTCCGCCCGTGTTGCCCAGCGTATCGGACTGGCTCTGGCTGGTCCCCACCTGGACATTGCCGAAGCTGATGCTTCCGGGCGCGGCACTCAGTACGCCAGGCAAGGGATTCTGCGAACCCTGCGCATTAGGTTTGCCCGAGCTGAATCCCTGGCAGCCCACCATAGTGGCGAGGGCCAGCACGACCGCAAGCGCATTCCAACGAGCGGGGAGGTGACTCATATGTGACTGAGAAAGCTGTGTCTTGTCGGCTCCCAAGCGAAAAATTAGTGTGCCCTTTGTACATCAACCGGGTAAGGTCTCGAAAGGGCATATTGAGGAGAGCCAAAAGGCCCTATGGCGGACTGGTCGCCTGGCTTGCCCCCCGTGAAGAGCCTCCTTGGCGGAGGCCGGGCGAACGGATAGCGGCTGTTCAGATTGGTAGGGAAACGTGCGATCTACGGGTGGACTGAAGCCTAGAATCTTGGCGTGTCGTGCCACGAAGATATTGGCCGTCCGATGAGCCCACAGCAGCGAGGCGCAATTTTCGTTATCGACTTTCTATTTTGCTGGCGCGAGTATGGCATCCAGCCGATCGGGCGTTGACTCGACTCTCTCCAAGTGCGGATACCGCATTCCGCCGTGGTAGTCCAGCGAGATTGTGACAAACTCGTCGCCACGCTTAAGTAAGACCTTGATCGGATCCTTGGTTTTCTCGGCGGTGAGGATCGCCTCGCGCAGCGCCGCTGGCGTGTACTTCTGATCATTGACGGCTTGCAGTTGCATATCTGGCGTGATGCCTGCCTTGAAGGCCAGACTATCCCACACAACCTGCTCAATGCCGCCGGGTGAATTAGGGCTATCCGCCTTTACCGAGAAGCCCAGTGAAGTCGCGAAGCTCGCTCCACGCACTTTTTCCCCCTTCGTCATCCACTCCGGCTCGTTGTCGTTGTACACCAGCCGGTATCCGCCCTGGGTAAAGCCATTCTCGGGAACGTTCGGGTTGACCTCGTAAACCCGCGTGCGCAGAAATCCTGCCCAATCGTAGGGCTGCACGGAGTTCAGCGCTTTCACGATGTCGTCCAACGTATAACCAACGGTGATGTAGCTTCCATTGTCGATTCTGAAGAAGAGCTTGGCAAAATCGTCAAGAGACTTTTTCCCGTCGCTCAGTTCGCGAATTTTGGTGTCGGCGTCCAGCCAGATAAGGTCTGACTCCGGGTAGTAGTCGAACGAACGCTCCCAGGTCGGCCAAGTCTGTTGGAAGGCTCCGTGAGACGAAATAATGGGCCCATTGGTGGTGTCTTCCAGAGAGCGCCAGGTGCGTCCCGGACTGATTTCGAAGCCCGCCGCGATTTGTGCCCAGATATCGCGGGCCTGCTCAGGAGTGCGCATTCCCGAACGCGCCGTCAGGACGTTGCCGTAGTAGTCCGTCAACCCCTCATAGACCCACAGCAGGTCGTTGCGCATGGGCACGTTGAAGTTGGGCGTCCACAGATCAGCCGGTCGGCGGAACTTGCCATTCCACGAGTGAGTGTATTCGTGGGGCAGAAGAGCCCGGCCGGAAACTCCAGCGCCCCAGTCGGTAAAGTAGTTGGCGCGAGAGCCGTCCTCACTCGATTGATGGTGCTCCAGGCCTTTGCCGCTGACTATGTCGCTGACAGAAAAAAGAAAATCATAGTGATCATAGTGGTGCGAATTGAAAAGCTTCTGCGCCTCGATCACAAGGTTCTTGTGGTATTGCAGCTCTTCGGGAGTGATCTCGAGGTCGGCAGCCTTATCGGCGAAAACATCCAGGTAGACCGGATTGTCCGGCCCGGTCGATAGATCAACGCGCTTGAAGTTGGGTCCGGCATAGAGCGGCGAGTCGATCAGCGTATTCAGCGTGGTGTCTTTGAACTGAACCAGGTTGCCCTTCTGCGATTTCACCTCAAGGGCGCAGGCAAACTGCCATGCCCCTGGCAGGCGGATCGCAGTTTCGAATTTGATGTCCCGCGAGAAGTATCCCGCGGGATAGAGAAGGACGCTGTTCCAGGTCACGTCGGCAAATTTCGAGGAAATGCGGCTTCGCTTCGGATCCTGCAAAGCCACGAACTGGAAGCTTATATCCAGCGAGGTTACGTCTTTCGGCGCCTTGACTTGGAATGCGTACATGTCCACGCGGTCGCGCACCCAGGGGATGGGTTTGCCATTCGCGGTGACCAGAAGGCCGGCAAGTTCGGCCACCGGGTTCGAGGGCGAGTGCGTCCCGGGCAGCCACTCCGGGTAGAGCAGCGTAATCTCGCGGCCTTTGATCGGGATCGTCTCATGCACATTCAGCACGCGGTCCGTGATGTTGGTGACATCGACGAGCAGGGAAATCGTGCCGGGATACGGCGTATCCACCGGCACCGCAATGGGCGGAGGCAGTGGTACGGGCTGTGGGCCCGGCGAATTCTGTGCCCGCACGGTTGCGGTCAGTGCGATGCATACTGCGGCCAAAATCCTTGCGCTGCCTCTACCACGGAAAAATGAATGCATCATGCAGATCCTCCGACATTCCGAACTTTAGACGATGCTATAGGGAAATGGTTTGGTTGGCGCAGAATCCTACGTCTTGCGAAACCGTCAAGTCAATGAAAGGCCTGAGCTTGCGTTCTTAGGGGCTCCGACATTTTCGTGAGTCAGCGGCAAAGCAGGTCAGCGAGAAGCGGACCTGCATTGCCGGTAGGCATTTAGCGGAACCGCGCTTTCCCCAAGACGACTTGTGGCCCGCAATAAGGTCCGGTCAGCCCGTGGCTCGGGATGCTCCCGAAGGAACTTCGCGTTTCAGGCGCTCTGTATAGCGGCACGGACCTTGGCCGGGGTAAAGGGCACCGAGCGCAGCCGCACCCCCACGGCATCAAACACCGCGTTCGAAATGGCGGAGGGCACGACGGCAGCGGACGGCTCGCCCACGCCCCAGGGTTTCTCCGCCGGTCGGTCGATCAGTTCGATGTCCACGTCCGGAATCTCCGGGAACGTCAAGATCGGATAGCTTGCCCAGTCAAGGCTTGTCACTCGCGAGCGGTCGAACGTGACTTCCTCTTTCAGAACGCGGCTGACGGTCTGCGTCACGTTTCCTTCAATCTGGTTCTTGACACCGTCGGGGTTGATGATCTGGCCGCAATCCTGCACGATGGCAAAATGCTTGACACGGATTTCGCCGCTCTTGCGGTTCACCTCCACGTCGGCGACCGCTCCTACATAGGTTCGAGCAAGCTCATACTTGACGTAAGTAAGTCCCCGGCCGGTTGCGACGTCCCCACTCTCCCGCTTCGGAGCGGTGCTGCCCGACAAGGTGCGGCCCTGCCAATGGGCGAAGCTCGCCAGCCGCTTCAACAGTTCGACACCGCGCGGATCATTCAGGTAACGCAGCCGGAACTCCAGCGGATCGGCGCCCGCCACGGCGGCAAGCTCATCCATGAACGATTCATTGCAGAAGGTGTTCTGCATGCGCCCCGGGGCGCGAATCCAAGCTGGACGGAGCGGGGTTTCAGCCAACCGATGGGCTACCGTCCGAACGTTGGGGAAAGCATACGGTATCGCGGTGTTTTGGATGACGTTGCCGGGAACCATCCCGGTCTCATGCGGCAGGCCGGCCAACTCCGCTGCCACCAGCTTGACATTGACACTGCCGGTCGCGCTTTCAGGGATGTAGAGCTGGGAATACCAGGCGATGACGTTGCCGTTCGCGTCGAGTCCCGCCTGCAGGTCCATCAGCGTCGGCGGCCCTTTCGGATCCCAGCCGTGCTCGTCCGCGCGCATCCACTGCACCCGCACCGGCCGTCCCACGGCGCGTGCGAGCAAGGCGGCGTCGGCAGCCGCGTCCTCATGGCCGTTGCGGCCGTAACAGCCGGAGCCTTCGACATAGATCGCGCGCACGCTGGTCTCCGGCATGGAGAACATGGCCGCGAGCTGCGTCCGGAGATCATGTGTCCCCTGGCTGGAGGACCAGCAAGTGAGCTTGTCGTCTTTGATTTCCGCAACGGCGCAGGAGGGCCCTATGGAGCCGTGCGTGTGGATGGCGAAGTTGTATGTAGCGCTCAGCTTCTTAGTGACCTGCCCGAGAGCCTGCTCCGTATTGCCGACGTTGCTGGTGACATCGTCCTTGTTGATCTTGGTATTGTGCACATGCTCCCACAGTTTGCTTTGCTCCGGCAGGCCTTCCCAATGGGACCAGCTCGCCTTAACTTTCTCCGCAGCCTGGATGGCGCCCCACTCGCTCTGGGCCACCACGCCCAGGAAATTGCCCTGGCGCACAACCTTGACCAGGCCAGCGACGTCCTTGACTGAGCTCTCATCGACGCTCAGCAAGGTGGCGCCGATGCCTGTCGGCCGCACCACACGGCCGTGCAGCATGCCGGGCACCTTGAAATCCTGCATGTAGGTGAACTGGCCTGTCATCTTTTCTGGAATGTCCACGCGGGGGACTGGCTGTCCCACGATCTTGTATGTCGCTGGGTCCTTGAGCGGCGCCTGCTTGTCCAGCTTCAGCGAAAATGTTTTGCCGCCGATCAGCTCGCCATAAGTGACCTGCTTGCCGCCACTGCGTGATCGCACCGTACCCTTCTCGACGTTGAGGTCTCCGGCTGTCGCGCCGAGCCGTTTTGCCGCTTCCTGCAGCAAGGCGAGCCGGGCAGTTGCCGCGGCCTGGCGGATCTGTACTCCGCCATTTTGGATCGAGAGGCTGCCCCAGGTCTTGCCCTGCGCGGGCGTCAGCGCAGAGTCCCCCTCGACAACCTGGATGCGCTCCAGCGGCACATCCAGTTCCTCGGCCACGATTTGCGTCAACGCCGTGCTGATGCCGGTACCCAGGTCGACCTTGCCGGAATAAAGCGTTACGCGGCCGCTGGGGTCGATCGCCAGGAAAGCATCCACTTCGTCAAGGGCGACGGTCTTTGTGTTTGCCGGAGCTCCGCTCTGGCCGGACACCGTCTTAACCAGAGAGGGCAGCGAGAAGCTAACAATCAGGATGCCGGTACCCTTCAAGAACTCGCGGCGGCTTGGTGTAGTGAACAGCATGGTCGGCCTCCCTTCACATGCTGGCAGCGGCGCGCTTGACCGCGCGGACAATGCGCAGATGAGTGCCGCAACGGCACAGGTTCTGCGCCAGCGCCTGCTTGATCTCAGTCTCGCTGGGCCTCTTGTTTGTAGCGAGAAAAGCCGCCGCTTCCATGATCATGCCGTTGATGCAGTAGCCGCACTGCGCTGCCTGCTCGTCGATGAAGGCTTTCTGAACGGGATGCAGCTTGGCAAGTGTGCCCAAGCCTTCCAATGTCACGATCTTTTTCTTCCCAACCGCCGAGAGCGGCGTCACGCAGGAGCGCACCGGCCGGCCGTCAAGGTGGACAGTGCAGGACCCGCACTGCCCCAGGCCACAGCCGAAGCGCGGCCCGTGTAGTCCCAGGTTGTCGCGCAGAACATAGAGCAGCGGCATGTCGGGATCATCGACCGTCACCCGTGTCGCCCGACCGTTGACATGGAGTGAAATCGCTGTGGGCATCGCCAATCCCCCTTTGCGAGGGCGGTGCTATCCGCACCAACCGGACGTCGCCTACGGCACCGCCGTATCCGCGACTTTACACTCGAGTTGGGGTGATATGCAACGGGTTGTGGAACACGCCGCGAGCAGAACCGTAGCCCGTTGCGCAGCTTCATACACCAGCGTGCCCATCTTGGGATGTTTCGGCTCGACGTCGACGGGAATGTTGTGGGCGGCCAGCGCTTCGCTGCAGGTCGGCCCGACGGAGCAGACGACGCAACTCTGGAGTGCATCGCGCAGGTCTGTCTGCATCTCTGATCGTGCTGCTTCATGGCCCAGCTCCCTGACGGACGCGAGCGGAGCCGTCAGAATCTCTTATATTGTTCCAAGCGGCGTGGGGCAGGATCTTCTCAGCGCATCAATCCCGTCTTTGGTCCCACCACTCTACGCCATTCGATACTTTCACCATCTACAATCCTAACGATCCCTTCCTCGCCGCCAGCTCCACGAGCTGCGGCGGAGCCTATGTAACGGCGACCCTTCTGAATAGCAACGGCCAGCCTGAGAGTGGGCAAAACATCTTGTTCAATGCACCGAACGCTGCTTTCTTCGAAAGCACCTTTAATCCGCCGGATAGCTATCTCGGAACAACAGGCTCTGACGGCACGGCCATCGCGTCACTGCTGCCCCTGACGGCAACACAGACAAACGTTACGGCTGTCGTCCAGCCTGGTCCCGGCCCCACGTCGCACCCCTTACCGTGAGTCTTTTCCCCGGCCTCGCCCGGGGTTACTCAACCTCACAAAACTCAATGGAGTGAGGCAAGTAAAAGCCGTTGGTCCTGTCGTCAGCTTGACCATGACTTCCGCGGCAAAGGCTCTGCTGGCCGGCGAGATGGACGTTGCTCATCGCGCCGTGGTCGCGATCACGCTTCCCTACGATCGAAAATCAACCTCGAAGAACAGCGAGCTCAAGGTGATACGACTTGATTCAACCATCGGTAAATGGACTGACGCTGGGGTACGGATCACCAGCGTTGGCACGAACACAATCACCGCGTTGGTGGGGGGCCCCGGCGTGTTTTCTGTGCTGGCGCTCGAGGGTGCGAGCAACAAGAAACCGATCCTGGTTCCGCCAGCGCAGGGTCACTCCTTTAGGACAAAGCCTAAGGGGACGTTAAGTCATCGACATGCCGCATATTTCTGTTTGGTATACGCACTCTGGTGGGGCACTGCGCCCGGGTGGAAACGGGGGAACGGGAACCCGTACGCGGATTCCAAAGCGCTGACAAAGTCAACCGAGTTTCGCCGAATCATCGGTTTGTGATCGCGGTACGTTCGCTTCGTGGATTTGCCAACCTGGACTGCGGATTCGCCCTCCGGAGAAAAGGTCAGCAAAACTCGTCCGCGGCGGGAAGTGGGACACTTTCTCCAGTCCGGTTTCACGGAACAATTCGCTAAGTTGCGGCCATTTCCAGCGATTTTGCGGAGATTCCAGGGAACTTTCTCTGCAGTCCAGACTGCGTGGCGGAGAGGGAGGGATTCGAACCCTCGGTACAGGTGTTAGCCCGTACAACGGTTTAGCAAACCGCCGCATTCGGCCACTCTGCCACCTCTCCGGCGTGCAGGCCTACAGTTTAACATGGTCGCTAATAGAGCGGTCACTGCGGTTCTGCTGCCGTCTATGTCCCTTGATGGCAAGTGTGAGCAGACCTGATCACGTGGACACTTGAGCTTTAAAACTAGAATAGCTGCGTCACGTACCAGTTTCCAGGATGACTGCCAACCGCCGCGGCCCATGCGCGCCCTGCACCAAAATCTTCTCGATGTCGGCAGTGCGGCTGGAGCCGCTGATGATGCACGCGAAGGAGTTGCTGTCGAGTTTTCTTTGCTGCGAGATGCCCCCCAGCGCCGTCGCCAAATCAGGGACCAGCTGTGCCGTTGTCGCGTAAACGATGTGGCAAGGCGCGACTACCGAGGCGCCTCGCCCGCCGCATGCAGCCGTCACCAGAATCGATCCCGTTTGTGCGATCAGAGCTTCTGCCCGCGTGACCGTAGCTCGCGAAGCCTCTCCCGGCGCTCCTTGCGTGGACCAGCGGATCGCTCGCCCCGGCGCCGCCGCTTCGATGAGCCGGCGCAGTGACGGATCATCTTGTACGAAAACCTCTCCCTCCGGCAGCGACTGGAGAATTTTCGCAAGCTCTCGGGCACTCGAAGCAGAGTCGGCGGTCAGCGTGCATTCCATGAGGTTGGCGACGCACTCCTGCTGGAATCGCTGCAGAGGATTGCTGACGGGCTCGAAGATGACGCGGTCGGATCTCTTCGCAGCAGGTTCCATTGCAACGGAGCGCAATCCGGCGCGAATGCGCTCGAGAATCCGCTCCCGGCTTGCGTTTTCAGCTTGAGCCAAGGCCTTTTCTCCAGCGTGCGCGGAATGATTCTGAGGGCAGCGGAACCGGTGCGCGATAACGGTTCCACACCCGCATCGGGTCGAGGACCGAACCCGCGAGTCCCAGGCGGTACATCATCCGAAGACCCTTGCGCATCGACAAGCCGCCTAGCGCGTAGATCGACGGATGCTGCATAGCGTGCCGCCACGCCCGGAATATCAGCCGCTCGCTCGATTTTGTGGCTCTTGCCTCCGTGGCGTTGCGGCGGTTCTGCAGCAGGTGGTGATGCAAATCGATTTTCACCGGACAAACGCTGGTGCAAGCGCCGCACAGCGATGACGCGTAGGACAAGTGCTTGAACTCCTTGATCCCATTCAGATGCGGTGTCAGCACACTGCCGATCGGCCCGGGATAGGTGGTGCCGTAGGTATGGCCCCCGACGTGGCGGAAGACGGGGCAGATGTTCAAGCAGGCGCCACAACGAATACAGTGCAGCACCTCGCGCTGTTCGGCGTCGGCCAGCAACTGGCTGCGTCCGTTGTCCACCAGCACCACGTGAAATTCTTCCGGGCCGTCGGCTTCGCCTGGTCGGCGCGGACCACCGATCAGCGTGCTATACGTCGTAATCCCTTGCCCCGTGCCGGAAGTTGCCAGCACCGGCCATAACACAGCAAGATCCTCGAGCCGGGGAATAACTTTTTCAATTCCGGTGACCACAACGTGAATGCGCGGAATGCTGGTGCACAGGCGGCCGTTGCCTTCGTTGGTGGAAATTGCGATGACGCCGGCATCCGCCACTAAGAAATTCGCGCCTGAGATGCCCATCTCAGCCTCAAAGAAAGCCTGGCGCAGTATGCGGCGGGCCACCGTCATCAAATACGCGGGATCGTCGTCGTTCACTTCCGGGTCCAACTTCTCGCGAAACAAGGTTGCAATCTGGTCCCGCTTCAGATGCATGCACGGCGTTACAATGTGGTACGGACCCTCCTCCCGCAGTTGCACGATAAACTCGCCAAAATCGGTTTCCCAGGATTTGATGCCTGCCTTCTCGAGCGCCGGGCCCAGGTGGATTTCTTCCGTCACCATCGATTTTGACTTCACCACCGTCCGCACGCCGCGCGCGACGGCGAGGTTCTTCACATAGGTGCAGGCCTCTTCTGAGTTGGCGGCCCAGAACACATGGCCGCCGCGCGCTTTCACCTGCTCTTCGAACTGGAGCAGATAGCGATCGAGGTGATTGATGGCGTCCCGCTTGATCTCCTGACACTTTTCGCGGGCGGCTTCCCAGTCCTTAATCCGCGCCCGCCCCTTGAGATGGGCGGCGTCATAGCTCTCCATGCCGCGCTGAATAATCTCGCGGTGCGCCAGGTCGGCCGACTTCACAGCGGCGTCCTGCAGGAAGCGTTGGGCAGCAGTTTGGCTCATAGTCTCACCTGCGCCTTCTGTGCGGAGCCGTCCTGCGCCAAAATGCTGGCCAAATGAATGGTGCGGGTCAACGCATGGCGTTTGCCCAGAATTCCTTGCACGTGCAACAGGCAGCTGGGATCGATGGCCGTGACAAATTCGGCCTCGGTCGCGGCAATGCTTTCGGCCTTAGACGTTCCCATGGCGGCGGAGATGTCGGCGAACTTGGCGGCAAAGGTCCCGCCGAAGCCGCAGCATTCATCGAAGCGGGCCATTTCAATCAGCTTCAGGCCTTTTACAGCGCGCAAAACCTGCAGAGGTTCCTCGACCAGATGAAGCTCGCGCAACCCGTGGCAGGAAGCGTGGTAGGTAACGCTGTGAGGGAAAGCGGCGCCGACGTCGGTGACGCCGGCAACCTTCACCAGGAATTCCGAAAGCTCAAACGTGCGGCTGGCCACGGCGAGAGCGTCCTCGCGCAGCGCGCTGCTGGCCAGCAGGTCCGCATAGAAGGTGCGAACCATGGTCGCGCAGGAACCGGAGGGGCACACGATCACTTCGGCATTCTTGAAGACTCTTACGAAGCGTTCTGCACAAGGCCGCGCCTCGTCCCAGTATCCGGTGTTGAAGGCAGGCTGGCCGCAGCAAGTCTGATCTTCAGGGAAGTCAACCGTGTACCCAATCCGGCGCAACACCTTGACCGTGTCCACCGCCACCTCAGGCAGCAGTTGGTCCACGAAGCACGGCACGAATAGAGATACTTTGCGTGACACCAGTCAATCCCTCAATCTCTACGCCGCCGCTCGCTCTACTGCCCCACCAGTCGAGTGAACGGAAATACATACGCCTGCAGCGTCACCATGATTCCAACCAAAGCCGCGAGCGCGATGCTGTGGAAGAACACGTAACGCAAAATATCGCCTTCGTGCCCATACCACTCCGTAGCGGTGCTGGCCACCACGATGCTCTGCGCATCGATCATTTTGCCCATCACACCGCCCGCACTGTTGGCTGCGCCCATCAGGACCGGTGAGAGCCCGATCTGCTGCGCCGAGATCTTCTGCAGGCTGCCGAACAGCACGTTGGACGACGTGTCCGATCCGGTCAGCGCCACGCCCAGCCAGCCCAGTAACGTTCCGAAGAACGGATACAAATGCCCCGTTCGCGCAAACGCCAGGCCCATGGTGGCGTCCACGCCGGAGTAGCGGGTCATGATGCCGATCGACAGCATGGCCGCAATCGTCATCAGCGAGAACCGGATATGCCATATCGTTTGCCACCACATGGCAACAATCTTCGGCAGCGACAGGCCCATGATGAAGCCGGAGATGATCGCCGCGAACAAGATCCCCGAGCCCGTGGCTGAGACCCAGTTGAGGCCGAACACTGCCGCCTCGGGCGTAGGCTTCACCACCACCGGTGGCATGCGCTGAGACAGCTTGTTGAGGCCGGTCACAGGAAACTGCGGGTTCGTGATCTTGCTGGGCGGAGTCGACCACGTGCTCATGGATGGGAACACCTTTTCGGGCGTGTTCATGATCTTCTTGCCGGTCATCGTGCCCCAGCAGAAAACGCATATGCTAAGTACCAGCCACGGCAACCATGCGCGAACCACCTCGCTGCGGCTGTAACCGTGCTGACCGCGCGCCGCGCGCTGCTCCCCTTCCTGGTGTCCCTCATGTCCCCAAATGGTTTTCGGCTGCCATATCTTGAGGAACAGGATCAGGCACACCATCGAAATGATGGCTGCACCAATGTCCGTCAGCCACGGCCCGTGCAGGTTTGAAATCAGATATTGCGGGATGGCGAAGGTAACGCCTGCCACCGCAATGGCCGGCCAAATTTCCTTCATTCCCTTGTAGCCGGCGTAGGCCCACACCAGCCAGAACGGAACCAGTACGGAGAAGAAAGGCAGAATGCGGCCAACCTGTGCGCCCAAAGTGATCTCAGAAAAACCGGTGACCGCGGCGAGCGCAATGATGGGCGTGCCTAGCGCGCCATAGGCCACGGGCGCAGTATTTGCGATCAGCGACAAGCCTGAGGCCTGCAGCGGCTTGAATCCCAGGCCGATCAGGATCGCTGCCGTCACCGCGACCGGCGTTCCAAACCCCGATGCCCCCTCAAAGAATGCGCCGAAGGAAAAGGCGATCAGCAGCAGTTGCAGCCGCGTATCCTGCGTGATGCCGGTCATGCTCTGTTGCATAACCTTGAAGCGGCCGGTCTCACACGTCATGCGGTAGAGAAAGATGACGTTCAGAATGATCCAGCCGATGGGAAACAGTCCATAGCAGGCGCCGTAAATGGCGGTGATGCTCGCCATCTTGACCGGCATATGGAAAACGCCGACGGCGATCAGCAGGGCCGTCACTAATCCCAGCACGGCCGAGTAGTGCGCCTTCATGTGCAAGAACGCGAGCGTTCCCAGAAGCACGACCACCGGGAGAGCGGCGAGAATTGTAGAGAGCCACCAATGCCCCAAGGGATCGTAGCCTTGCGCCCACGGTGTGGTGGGGGAAACACCGGACCATGCCAGCACGATCAGCGCGATCAGAACCAATGCCATCAGGATAGCGGGTAGCGGACTTCCGGCTTCCGGCTTAGTGGCGTGAGATGGGGTGGACGAAGGATTAGCTGTTGCGGTCACGAGTTCCTCCTGGAGCCTGTATGCACCTCGCTGCGCGATTGTAATCCCAAGCGCCCAAGTATGCTAACTGTGTGCAGATGAGGATAGGACAGCACGAACGCAAAAATTGCTTTTGTCATTGGCGCTCCTCCGCGAGAACCGGGAGTCCCGGTCCAAAGTCATCCTAGGCAACAGAGGCGTTAGGATAAGGAATTCTCTTATTGTCCCGTTTTGCAAGATGCGACCTGGCTCACCGCTGGATGTGATCGCGGTCACAAAAGAGCTGCGCTAGGAGGCTGCGGAAAAACCCAAAGTCAAGCAGGGTTCGGGAAGGGCAAGACTTCCACTGGTTGCGGAAAAAGTCACGAACGCCTCCAATTACGTGGAAGAGCGGCGCTTTCAGCGCCGCGTAAAGGCCTTAGAATCAGTCCGGCTTCAGCCCCCGTGGTCGACTTTTTTGTCGGCTAGTAGCTTTTCCGCAGTCTCCTGAGGTCTTCTCACTGGACGGCAGCGCCCGCGTCGCTGCCCTGGGCAGCGCCAGCGCCTCATCCCAACCGCGTGTACAGTTGAAAAGGCGCCCAATAAAACGCATTGCGGAAGCTGCTGTTGTGCAGCAACGACAGTTTGGCGGCGCGTAGCGCGGCATCCGGGCTCGCTCCCTTGTCCAATTCGTCGTAGAACTTATCCATCAGTAACTCGGTGGAAGCGTCCGTCGCCTCCCACAAGGCCGCAATCACGTTGTGGGCGCCGGCCCGGACGAAAGCCCACGAGAGCCCGACCAAACCCTCGCCCGAGTACGAGCGCTCGCCGGAGCTGTAGCAGGCCGAAATCGTAACCAGGTCGGCGCGCAGCGGATGGCGAATGATGTCGCGGGCGTAGAGCTTGAACGAGTCGTCTTCGGAGCTGGCTTTCGACAGCACAATCGCCGAATCGAGCGGGCTCAGGCGGCTGGCCGTTCCATGCGCCACAAAATGGATATAAGAAAACCGCTCTGGACTTGCGGCCAGATACGCTGATGGCGTGGCATCCCCCCGCGTAAGTATCTTCCGCTTCGCCTCCGGAAAACGTTTGGCAACATCTTCCATCTGGGCGCCGGCCTTCGCGAGTTCGGGATACTTATCGTTCGGCGCGACGCTGTTGCCGACGAGCAGCAAGGTGCGGTCGCGTTTTGCCTTCGCTGCCTGCGCCGCACCCAGGATCCGCAAAGAACTGGCGTTCGCAACCGTCACATCTTCAATCCAATAGTGCAGCTTCGGCTCGGACGGCCCCGCCCCGGGCAGATTTGTCCCAGACTGCTTTGCCCCAGGAACCAGAAGGGTTTCGAAATTCAAGTTATTCAGGCTGCCGTCGGGGATGATGAAAACCTTGGCGTCCTTCTTCACCAACGCCTGCGCCGGCGCGATCAGCAGGCGATAAAGCGATTGGCCATGTGCGTCGGCTGAGACGAGAACATCTTGCGGTCCGCCGAGAGCCTTGCGATAGCGTTGCACAGCCGCATCGATTTCCGCGCTGGGAGGAAGCGTAAACAAGCTGGTCCGTTGCGGCGTGACGGCCCACAAGTATGACTGCTTCTCGCCCAGCCAATAAAAAAGAACCGCACCTTGGGCCTGTCGCGCAATTTGCTGGGGATTGATTGCCGGAGGCCCAGAGGAAGTCCCTTTTGCCAGCAACCCCAATCCCTCGGCCAGAGTGCGGGCGCGGCTGAAGTCAGCCCAGCGCAGAGCTTCGTCCGTCTTTCCACGCGTAACCAGAAAATGAACATAGTCGTCGTAGATGCGGGATGCGTTGTTGGAAAACGGCAGCTTCGAATCGTTGCGCTGCAATGACGACCGGGCCCCTTCAAATGTGGCCAGCGCGGCACGATACTCGCGGTCGGCGGCATCTGCGCGGCCTTCGCCCTCATAGAGTTCCGCGAGCGCATGCTCGGCCCGCCATTTCAGTGAGGCATTGGAGCTTGGGTCGTGCTCGACTTCGCGAAAAATGCGCTCGGCCCCCGCCTCGTCGTGCGAGTGCGCAGCAACCATGCCCGTAACTAAGAGCGGGTAGAGTTCATCCAGCCGGTTGTTATCGGCGCGAGCGATTGCAATGGCATCGTCGGAATACTTGCGCGCATCCTCCAGTTCGCCGCCCTCGACCGACACGAGAGCTAGGGCCCGCAGGGCGTTATAGATGCCTTCCTTGTCATTGATCTCGGTGGCAAAGCCGAGCGCTTTCAGGTAAGAGCCCTTGGCGCGAGCAAGATCGCCAAGTTCCGCATAGACATATCCGGCGTTCGTGATCCAGTACAGCTGATCGATAACTCTTCCCGCTTGGCTGGCGCGCCTCTCGGCTTCGAGAGACAGCTCCAGTGATTTTTCGGGATCGCCGAGGTTGTAGTATGCCCAGCCGAGATTGCCAAGAGCCACTTGGGCTACGCCGCGAGCTCCGATGGCCGTTGACGCTTGATACGCAGCATCGGTCCGGTCAATCGCTTCGTCGAAATGTTCTTCCCGCAGCGAAGTCAGCCCGAGGTTAAGAAGAGCTGTCGCTTCGAGGAATCGATCTCCGTGGGCGCGCGCAAATGAAAGGCTCTGTTGGAAGAACTGCTGTGCCAGGGTCGGTTGTCCGCGTTCAACAGCGAGCACACCGTTTGCCCGTATGACGTTCCCGCACACCGCGTCAGCAGTGGCTCCGCACAATCGCTCCGCCTGCCCAAGAACTCGTTCTGCATCGGTGAACTGATGGAGGTGGCCATAGGAAACGCCCTCAAGCGCGAGCATCTCGATAACCAAGTCTCGCTTTTCTGGGGCACTCGGTATGGACTTCAATACGGTGAGGGCCTCCTGGCTGAGCCCACGCCAAAGAAGAGACTCTGCTTCCAGGACTTTGAATTTCCAAGCCCAGCCGGGACTCGAATCTTGAAACCTTTCGCATCCCAGATGGGCTTCGTCCTGACTTTGTCTTAGATCGCCCTGCAAAAAGGTCGTGTAAGCGTGGTCAAAAGTAGTCTGCGGGCTGACGCGATGACTGCAGGCCAGCCCGCAAACAAGGAGTAGAAGAAAAAGAGGAGCAACTAAGGCTGTGTTCTGCCATTCGCCGTGGCCATCCCCGCTTGCGTGGTCGCGCCCACAGGGCATCCCAAATGCATGTCCAGCATGTTCAGCGTGAAGTAGTTGCTGGGGTTCGCATCCGACGAAGAGCCATTTCCTGACTTGTCGTGAAAGCCACCGTCGTAGGGTGCGATGCCCACTTCCACTTCGGCCAGCGACACCGTCCCAAAGTTCGGAATGAAGATCATATTCCCGAACGTCCTGACCCCGGGAATCGGGATCGCTCCGATGCTTTTCACCAGTGAGCATTGCAGCTTGGAATAGCCGTCCCGCCCACCGTTCGCGCCTCCGTTGGCACGTTTCCTGAGATCGTCGATGTAGGCGATCTTGGCATCGTACTGTTTTTCCAGAGCTTCAGGAAGACCCTCAGCATCGGCGACGCTGGTAAGTTGGCCTTGAACGCGATCAAGGAAGCCGCTGTCCTGCAGATACGGCAGGTCGCCTTCTGGCTTGTTACCGCAGAAGCCGAGATCGAGTTCCACCTCGACCGGATATCCGGCAATCTGCAGGTTCTCAAAACGCGTGCCCAGGAACGTAACCCTCGGAACATGGCCGTAGATCATCGGGTGCTCAGTGGAAACCTGGGCCACCACGCGATCGGCCGTGAGTACATCGGCTACATTGAATCCCTCAAGCACCGAAGTCGACTGCGTGACCCAGCCCGAGTGGTCATTGCCCCAGATGTCCTTCTTGTTCTTGAGTTGACTGCCGGAGACGCGGGTACGCCCCGCCTTGAAGAAGATCAAGCCTTCCACGGTAGTCTCACCCACTGACTCGGTGAAAAGGCTTTCGCGTCGGGTATTCTCCAGTACCACGCGCCCATAGTTTTCGATGGGTTGCTTGATGGGATGTTCCAGGTGGCCACTGAGTACGTGGGCTTCGGCGTGATACACGTGATAGCGTTCCAATACCGGGACCGGATCGGCAGAGGGTTTTGCCAGGGTCGCCATGTTGTTAGCTCCTCTCGTTGACCTCACTTCTGAATTTGTAACTCAAATGAAGCCCGACCAACTTCCTTACTCTCCCCAGCGGCAGTTAGGCCACGCACAACCACAATATAAGAGCCCGCTTCCCGATTTGCTCCTGGCACCTGAACCGGCCACTGATCCTGCGCCGAGGATGCGGGAATAGTTAGTGACCACTCCAGCTTTCCCGCAGGATTATATAACTCCGCCACGTACCGGGAGTAGCTCCCATCCGGCGGAATCCTCACAAAAAGCAGAAAGCCTTCCCCCGGACGTGCCGCAATTACCGGCCCCCCAGACCCCCAGGTCCCGACATTCACCGCTGCAAACGGCAAAACCCGCGGGCTATTCAGCGCCTGCTGCAACTTCGGAACGGTAAGCAGATTCTGATAGCCGATCACCGCCAGCAACAAAGCCATCACAGGAACGGCAAATGCCGGGCGCAGCCAGGCAAGCCATCCCGGTCTTGCCGGGCTGGTAGCACGCTCAGGCAAGCCCGCAACAGCCGGTCGAGGTTCTTCCCCGAGCACAAGCCTGCTTTGCTCGACGAACAAAGCCCCGGCGCGGACATCACGCGCACACTCCTGGCAGTCGAAAAAATGCTCTTCAAATTCATTACGTGCTTCGGGATCAAGTTCGCCGAGCAGATATCTTTCCGTCATCTTTTGACGAACCACCACATCGTGGTCCATTGGTTATTGCCCCCTAGCAGTATAGTGACTCTCGGCGGCCCAGCGTTTCACCGCATCAGGCCGTCCTAAACTCCGGTCTATCATCCCCCATATCTTTCAAATACAACGACTTAAAGGACTGCTTGGCGCGGTGCAGCAGGACTCGCAAATATTCCCGGTCCACACCGAAGTCACGGCATACTTCGTCCTTGTCGCGTTCTTCGAGAAAAACCTCGCGCAGCAGCCGCCGGTCGCGCTCTGAAAGTTGTTCCAGTATCTCCCGAACTTTCTTTTCCGTTTCCTTGGCAGCAAGGACGGTGAGCAGATCGAGCCCGGTGGCGGGAAGGTCCTCCTGATTTTCATCATCGAGCGAGCTTTGGTCCGAGCCCGCGCGGTAATGCTCCAACAAGACGTTGTTGCAGATGGAGTTCACGAACGAGCCCAGGCGCTCCGGTTGCAGGATCCTTCCATCGCGCAGGGCCACAAAGAATCGTGCGAAGGTTTCCTGGCGCACGTCCTCGATTGCTTCCGGTGACTTCAGCCGGGAACGCAGCTTGACCTGGATCAGGGCGCTGAAGTACGCGCCAAAGTGCTCCTGAGCCCGGTAGTCGCCGGCTCGCAGACGCTCGATGTAGGCTTGGTCGAAGGATTGAAATTGCAAGGCCCCGCCTCGCAAACCCGCAAGTGGCAAACAGTGTAGCACTGGGGCAGGCGAACGGTGGCCATTTTCCGGAACCAGCGCCGGCAAAGGTATGCGCTTCAGACCAATGCATCGGCTATGGATGTGCGTTGCGGGCGGCATGGAGCGGGAAGTACCCACGGGATTGTTAGTGGAACCTGCGAATTTCGAGCAAAACGACAATTCTGAGAGAAGAGAACATCAAGAGTGCCGGAGCCGCTTCCCCCGTCGGCTCCGGCACTTTAACGGGATCCCAGCCCGTGGCTGCTAAGTTGGGACCCTAAACTGTGGGGTCATCGCCTTACCGCGACATTTCCCACTTATTTGGATAGTGACGGATAGGGGCCGATCGTTTCAGTGGATTGTGGATTTTTTCGTGGCCCAGGCGCCGTGGGGGCGCCTGGACAGGTCGTAGCCGAAAGTGAGTAAGCCGAACCTCCATCTGGGCCACTTCGCACGGCTAGAGCGCTGCACGGCAATAGTCTGGCATTTATGCACTCAGGCAGAGCGCGGTGCCCGTGCCAGCCGTTGGGCCTGCTGAACGCTTCTCAACGTTTTAGTTCCCACGGCAAGTACAGCCGAAGCTGCGCGCCAAACAGGAGCCCTACTTGCGATTTCTGGGAATTCGTAAAGTCGGAGTTCAGGGGTTGTTTTTCCTGAATCCATGCGCCGACATACAAGCTAGCGCCGCGTTTATCATCAAGGTAAGTCTGGGACACTAGCCCTGCCGTACTCGACAACGTGCTTGCCGGAGCCGGGCTAAGGCTGGAGGGGTAATTGAACGGAATGGTCACGCCCTCAGCCGCCTGAACGCCCAGTGTGAAACGTCTTGTGTTCACCAACCCCAGTGTGTAGCTGAGGTTAACTCCCAATGTGTTTTCGTCATAGGCCGGTTTTGTGCCCGCGGGACCAACCGACACGTCATTTACCGTCGCCGTGAGCGTTACGTTGCCTCTCCCGCCCGCAGGAAGTTGCCCTCCGAACCCGGCACCCACAGCGTTCTGCGCCGCCGTTTTGTTCGTAATGGGAATGAACCCCTGATAGGATGCCGCTACCGGGAATAGCGGATAAAAAGGCGGGGGGGGTGGGACTGGCTGTTGCTTCTGTTTGTCGTCTGTTTTCCGATCCTTGTTTGAATCAGTATCGCCATCGACGTTCTTTCCGGTGTCTTCCGGATCGCGCGAATACCGGTCGATCTCGGCCTGCTCCTGCGCCTGCCACTCCGGCGATCCTGGCACTAAGTTCTCACGCACGAAATATGGCTCCCCAGTTCGCAGATCGAACCTTATTCCCAGAGAAGGCCGGGGTTTCTGGGGCGGTGGCGCAGGAGGCGTTTTCACGGTCTTCGGCTCAGGGGCATGAGGAACATGTGGCCTCTTGAGCGCTTTTGCCGTGCCTTTGGCGTCGGCCTTGAGTGCCGCCTGGTGGAGCTCCTGATTCATCTTTTTTGTATCGACAGGGATCGTGTGAGCGCCGGAGTCCTCTGCGTCATTGGGTCGGGATTGCGTGCCGTTCGGATCGGCAAGCCGGATCGGATTATTTCGGGCGTAGATATACAAATCGGGCCCATCCACCATTCCTTTCGGGTCGCAACTCGTCCATCTGCCCAGCCACGGCGCATAGTAGCGCGCCCCGTGGTAATAGAACCCGGTTTCGTCATCTCGTTCCTTGCCCGTGTATCGATAGCGTTTCTTGCTCACCTCTGAAGCAGCTTCGGCGGCCTCAAAGGAGGTGCTGCCGTACGGGTAGTATTCCTCGTAAGTAATGACGGCGGCCTTGCCGTCCAACTCCAGGACTGCCGAACCAAGATGATTGTCGAGTTGCAGACGAATTCGCGGAGTCGGCTGCTCGATGGCCGACGCGTCATGGATGGTCTTTGTCTCAACCAACGCGACCCGCCGTTTGTCGTCCATCACATGTAACGTCTCGCGCTCCAGCGTAGTTGCGCCGACGCTGTCATACTTGCGGTAGATTTCGAAGCTTCCGAGATAGATGCGCTCGTGCTGTCTTGATCCAGACGCGCGCTCGGTGACCTTGCGTACGCGCTGGCCCGCCGAGTCGTAGACGTAGTAAGTCGTTTCGCCTCGTCCTATGTTCACTGCCTGCCGGCGGGTGGCATGGAGCTGGTCCTTGAAATCCCAGTCCATGTCCGGCAGATGCGGCATGCGCGTCATGTTGCCGTCGGCGTCGTAGGCGTATCGCTCTACGTCCTGCCCCACGCGGGTGCTCGCGAGGCGATTGTTCTTTGGTCTGGGATGAGAATGAGATTCGTCATACGAGTAGTGCCGCGACCAGTTCCCTTCCAGAGTCGAGTGCAGCAGCCGGAGAATGTTGCCGACGGGATCGTAATCATATCGCTCGTGATAGCGGTGCAGCGCGTGGCCGTCGGAGGGCAGCGGGTAGTTCATCCGCGGCACATCGTCGTCGGTGGTTTGGGGCTGGCCGGGCTTGCCGGCGTGCTCGCGTCCGTCAGCGGAGATCAGGCGATAGATCGCGTCATAGACGTACTCGTTGCTGGGGGAAACGGCCTGGTTCTTAAAATAAACAGTCTCCTGCGCGTCGTCGCGAATGGAGGTGATGTTGCCGACGGGATCAAACGTATAGTGCAGATCCTGGAGCCGCGCGTCATCCTGCTTCCGGCCAGTCAGCAGATGGATCATGCGGAAGGTTAAGGGATCGTAGGTGTAGCGGGTGTGGGCGCCGTTCCCATACTCGATGATTTCGCGCTGGCCCTTGGCGTTGTAATTAATGTACGTCACAAAGGGCGTCGGCTCCGCCGCTCCGCGCAGATTGACGGCAAGCGAATCGAGCAGGTTCGCCTCGTTGTATCGTGGCCGGGCCACGCTGTTATCCGGGGTGGTCAGCGAGATTGGCCGGTTAAGTGCATCGTAGGTGGTTGCGGTGGTGAAGATTGGCGCTTCGAGTTCGGGCGACTGCGCCCAGTTCACTTCATCCTTGTAGTCTTCCAGCAACTGGCGCGTAGTCCTGAGCAATTTCCCTTTGAAGTCGTATTGTGCGTTGGTAACGATTCCGGCGCCATCAAACTGGCGAAAGGGCTTGCCCCTAAGGTTCAGGGCCAAATCATTGGGCTGCCCTTCGCCGTAGACGATGCGCTCGGCGACAATCTCGGGTTGGCCGCCGATGCGGACGTGGAGATTCGTCGGCCGGTGCAGAACGTCGTATTCGTGCCGGAAGCGATGAGAACGGCTGTCCCATGCCAGCAGCAGCTTGCCGACGGCGTCGTTGAGCGTCCAGCGCGTCCCGGCATCCATGCTGATCTGGCGAAGTCGCGTGCTCAGCATGTCGTACTCATAGCGCATCACCATGCGGCCGTGGGCGTCTATGATCGACCGCTGATTATTTTGAATATCCAGTTCGGTGCGCGTGGCAAAGTACTGGTCGACCAGCACGCCTTCTTTTTCACGTCGGTTGTGAGCGATGCTGAGGAATGTCCGGCCCAGGCTGTCGGCACAAGTAACGCCAGGCGTATTCGCATGCGCGGCGGCCTTGCGAGCTGCTTCTTGTTCCTCCCGGCCGAGCTGGTCGTGAATGCGCTGGCCGTACCAGGTTGGGAGGTAGTCGCTGTCGGGAAGCTTCCCGAAGAAATCGCCTACGTCGGGATCCTGAGCGGGATTGCTTTGAAGGACCGTGTCATTGACATCCCAACTCGCCTGACTCCAGGGATCGAAGACCACCTTCTCGTAAGTATGATTGGCGTGCAGCGTGGCGACGACGCGTTCCACCGGATCGTAGAAAAGGATGGAACTGACGCCGACGATGTTGGCGAATTCGAAGGTGTGCGATGCCGTAAAGAACGGTTCGTACTGGCGGACAGGCTTCCCTTTGTTGTTGAAGATGGTCCAGCCGCTGCCCACCCAACGCGGCTTGATGTCCGGGCCGCCTTCGGTGAGCGGGCCGGGCTCGGCCTGAATCTTTTTTTGGATCTCACGCCCGAAGCCGTCGGAATAGGAAAACGAATGTTGAATTTTCGTAAGTTCGCCAGGCCGGAGGTCGGCGGCATGGGTCTCGCGGGCGAGAGTGTAGACGGCTGCCGGCTCGGGCTGGGCATTGTCGCGCGTGCGGGCATACGCAAAGAGATCGTAGACCAACCGCGTAGTAGCTATTTTCAAGATGGAGTGCGGATGGCGTAGCGGGTGAGCCAGATGTTCGAGGATCGTCGCCTCATTCAGATCTGCGTCGAAGCCGTCGAGAGAATCGCCGGCGCGCTGGCTCTGTTTGCCCATGACGGCAGTGCCGACCACCATTCCCAGCGCATCGAACGCCACCTCGGAACGATTGCGGTTCGGATCGGTCATCCGATAGGGCGAGAGCACTCGATAGTCGATCTCCGACGTGACGATATTGCCAACGGCGTCGCGCACTTCAACCGGCATTAGATCGTGGCCGTCGTAGGCGACAACGGTCGCGTTATTGAAGGGATCGACAAACCGCCGCGGCAGGAAGAAATGCCTGCGCGCTTGTTCCAGCTCCTCACCCGCAGCGCATTCATGAGCCGCGTAGAAGATTCTGCCGGAAGGAATCCACCACCTTCCCCCGCCACTGAGTTCCACGTACTTTCCCTCATGGTGAAGCACGTGACTTACATCGGGAATGAGATTCTCTCGCGGCTCGCCGCGACGGTAGACTTGGGCCAGCAACCCTGGCGTGAAGGCAAGTTTGTAAGTTTGTCCGGGGAGTGCGAGCGCTTCGGCAACACCGAGGGGCAGTATTCGGTCTAGCCGGTCGGCGCGGTAGTAGCTCCGGCTCTCTTCGATCAGACGGCGATAAGGCGCGTCCTCCGTGGCTCCCGCGGCGTTAACATCCTCGAATGGTAAATCATGCCTGCCGTCGCTGGCGCGGGCTACCTGTGCCTTCAACTCTGCAAAGCGAAATAGGTTGGTGATTCCCGGCTGCTCGGCTTCCGGCCGGAGGTGGACCAGTTCATATTTCCTGGTCTCGGCGGGAAGAGGCGTGCGATAGGAATGGCATTCCTCCACCGAATTCGTAAACTTGTTTTCGGTAAACGTCAGGAGTATCTGCCGTTGTTTGTCGCGATCGGCGTCAGTCAGGAGCGGCGAGCGATCCGCGTAGCGCCGTCCGTAGCCGATTGCGACGGACTTGAGCACGTTGCCAAAGTCATCCACTTCGAGTGTCATGCTGTGTTCAGCGCGCGGGTCGGCCTGCCGGACGCCGTCGATTTCGTATAGCTTCCGCTCGTAATGAAAGGTCACAGTTTCGCGCGGGTGGGTGAAGAAAACGGCGTGCAGGTTCTGCTGCTGGGGCTGAAGCGCGGTGATGGTGAAGTTGCTTTCCGCGACGGTGTAGGGCCGCGCCGATTCCTTCTTGCCATCGAGCGCATAGATTTCCTGGCGGAGCGTCGCCCCCTTGAGCGCCCGGCAAGCCTCCCGGGCTTCTTCCGCGCTGAGATGCTCGGGGAGGATCGTGTCGTCAAGCAGCATGGCCGCAAGCGGATCGGCCCCGCGCGGCGCGTCGAGGGGCTCCGGCTCGCGATAGTATTCATGCGCGAGATGGCGCGAGACCCAACCATTCCCCAGAAACACGCCGGTGTGAAACCACGTCTTGGTCAGTACCGGAGGCACATTGGAAGCGCGGTCCACGTTCTCCCCAACGGGGAATGCGGCGCTCTTGCTCAGCGTCGCGAATTCCTCCGTGTCGAGTTGCTCCACCATGCCGAAGCCACGAAACTCGCGCTCCAGGCCATCGAAAAAACCGTGGTGATATGCGTATGAGTTGACGAAGCGATTCCGGCTGATGAAATCGTAGGTTTCCACCCGCTTGACTACTTGAACGGGAAAAGGCAAGTGAGTAAGCCAGGGTTTTCCCGCGGCTTTGTCTGCCAAATAAAATTCCGTGGAGGAAGCGTATTCGATCCGCGTTTCCGCCCCGAGGTTGTTCTGGACCTTGAACAACAGGTGGGGCTTCTGGCCGTCCATGAGATCTACATAGCGCAACGACTGCCAGGAATCGCCCGGCAGGCTGGACGACCAGAGCAGGCAGGCCGTGCCGCGCCCCAGGAAATCAACCACGGAAACTGAAGTCTGACGGTTGGCTGGGGCAAACTGCGGGAGAACGCGCGCGTCGGACCATCCGTTGCCGGCCTCGTTCAGATAGATTTGAATCCCGTTTCTGCCCAGGTACACGATGTCCGTACAGCCGGATCCATCCGTGTCCGACAGTTTGACCCGCGATTGCTCGAACAGGTCGTCTTCGTCAAACCACGGTGCATTATCCATGACGACCATGGGGCCATACACGCAGTACCCCAAATTCGGCCAGTAACAGACTTCTCCATTGCGGATGCGCACCAGATCGGAAAGTCCGTCACCAGACATGTCGGCCAGATAAATCGACTGCACGCCGTCGGCGAAGATTACGTGCGGGCCTTTGCACTCATCCGTGGGGACGGCTACCCGTATGGCGGGTCCGAAGCCGTCATCCAGAAGCGATTCATGCCAGAGGAAGGCGTCGTCCTCCGTGATCAGAATGTCGGCAATCCCATCTCCCGTGATATCGACAAACTTGAGATTTGGATCCTTCCAATTGAGCACGGGCAGGCTCCGGAAGGTACGAAAATCTCCCCAGCCTTCAGAGAGCGTCCGCTCGTAGAAGCCGGGCGCTGCATTGTCGAACTGCACCAGGTTCAGGGTGCCGTCTCCGGCGACATCGAGAAGTTGTTGCTTTCCCCGGTTCAGCGCGGCCAGCGAAGGTTTGCTGGCCACGAGTTCCGTTGCACCGAAACGCCCGTGACCGGCGTTGGGCTTGTAGAACCATCCCGTTCCTTGTTCGGTGAGCACACCCGAGATGCCTTCGCCATCCAGGTCAACCCACCGGTAATTGTCACCATCAATGCCCGCCGGCAGGTTCTGCAGGCTTAAAGGATTGACTTCCTTCACCTGATAGTCTCGATAGCGCTCGCTCTCCAGCGGGCTCGACGTGTAGTCGAGTTCCAGCGCCGGCATCGATTTCTTTAGATAGCGGCCGTCCGCGTGCCGCACATAGCCGGATTGCGTTACCTGCGTGATGAAAGAACCGATGGCCTTTTGCCGGTATTCAAATTCAGTCGAGCGCACCAGGCAATCAGGCGTCCCTTGTTCTTCGGGAAAATGGTGGAACATCAGCACGCGATGGCAAAGACGGTAGGTGCGAATCTCGAAGCAAGAGCGGTACCTGGAAAAAGGATCCTTGCGGACCGGCCAATCGCACTCGGATGGTAGCTCGGACGCACACCGGACCCACTCCCGGTCGTCGGCATCTTCTGATTCGAGGTGGTAATGCCCGTCGCCGTAGTCGAACACCACTTCGAACATCCACTCGGCACCCTCGAAGCAAGGGCGCTCCAGGTGGGAAGCGCGAAAGCCCGGGCTGTTTTCGTCCCGCAGCAACGGCCGCCGGTTGCCATATCGGATGCGCTTCAGATAGCGGTTGGCAGTGCGGCTCCGTCGTGCTTCGCTGGATCGTTCGAGATCGACACCGATCTCGTTTTCCGCCACGTATTCGTAGACAATGGCATTGCCCTTGTCATCGTAGCTCTCGCAGATGAGCCAGCTGAAGACGTGGCGCCGATTCTCGGGATCAAAAATCCGGGAATCATCATCGCGCCCATAAACCGTGAGCGTGTTGTCCTTCGAAATGGATCGCCAATGCTCGTCGCCGTCCTCAAGCCTCGTCCAGCGTTCAATGCGGGCAAACAATCCCTCAATGCGCGGGCGATAGCGCTTCACGCGGTAGCCGCAGAAATCAAATTCGTCGTCGATCCACTGGCCCTGGTCGTCCTTGATCAGAACCGGAACCAGGTCTTCCGCGCCCGACAGGATAAAGACGTCGCATTCCTCCTCCTCGCGCCAACGGTACTTGGGAAGGCCCTTGTCCGTCTTGCGTGTGATCGAGGGCGACGACAGCGACCAACCGATTCCGAAGACACTATTCCCTGATCCGGAGTCGTAGGACAAAGATAACTGTGGCCCGAACCCGGACCGTCCCGAGCTGACCGCGAGCGGGATGGTCAATTTGCCAGTGCCGGTAGTCGCATTCGCTTGAAACTTTTCCCCGATCCCGCGGATCGCGCCGCCGCCTTTAGGCAGTGAAATTTGCGGCGCCGTAAATGGGGACGGTGCAGACTGGGAAGCGTTCGTATCTTTGGGTGCGCTCGCGTCTGACGCCATCGAGGATGGTTCTGTTGGCATAAATCACCTGCTCGCCGAATGTTGAGGTCGGAAATCATGCTTCCCGGCCGCTGGGATTCGACCAACTCTTGCATCTGGCGGTTCACATGTGCGTCGGTGTCGCTCATACCGGCACAACAAATAAACTCGTTCCAGTTCGCCGATTCTTGCCGGGAAGCAGAATTCCAGCTCCTCCCGTTGGTCGTCTCCTCCCAGGGGGCCGACGTTCGTGTCGAACACCCCGTAGTAAAGACCCGGTGCGTCCTCACTTGCCAGGCACGAGATCTGCAATTCGTCATCCTCGCGCTCCCGGCAGCCGTGCTTGAACCCAACGACATGTCGTGCCGGCTCGCCTTCTTGCGGGCAGGGACATTCTTCCGTCGTCCAGCAGCCGCGTCCATCGTCAGTGTTCGCATGGAACAGGATTGCCATTCCTGTGATCGAAATTTCCCCCGCCCCCGGAATGTAGGGAAACATCTTCCTCTCCAGGCACAGGGCGAGCTTGGCTCGCGCGTCTTTCTCGCCGCGACAGGAGTTCTGCAGAAGCTGCCAGGCGTCCGGAAATTCGTGCCGCACGTCGAAATAGCACCAGCCCGAACCGGGCAGATGCTTCTGCGCTGACCGGCTGGCCACACGGCGCAACATATCGCCCCCCTCACGCGTGGTAAGGTTCATTTGCACGAGAACATCGGTCACAGGCTCCATCGGGAAACAGTTGTTTTCGAACGGCAGGTCGAACCGCAGACGGCACGACGCACCGTGGTACTCGAAGGGCAAGCGGCGCTCGTCATGGAGGTTGAGTTCGAAGAGGCCCGAATCATTCTGCCCGCTCGAGGTTGCGATGGCCTCTTGGGCTCCATACATGTGCACCACGCGGGGATCGTGCTCGCAAGCCTCATATCCCTCGTCCGACTTGCATTCGCAGCAGCACCCCGTCGAAGGAGCCTCGATCCTGGGATCGATGCGCGTTTTACTGCTCAGCAGCGTCACCCGGCAGTGCACCCCGGTGTAGGGCCCGGTCACGCAGGGAATCGTCACGCTCAAGTTCTTGATGCGCCGCATGTAGTGCCCCGGATAGTCCAGGTCAAACATCCATTCGGGAATCTCGATCTCGCAATGGCCGGTCACCTTGAGGCGCAGGAATTCTTCTGGGAAGTGAAGCCGCAGCGAAAAATGCTTGGTCAGTTCGTACTCGCGAACGTTCTCGTCGAGATAGGCTTTCTCCATGTGGCGCAGGGCCGATTCAAGGCGCTCCCCGGCCATCAGCCCCTGATGGAGGTTGTCCCAGATGTCATCAGGGATGAAGCGGCGCGTGGTATGGCCGCGTTCGAGGTTGAACGCGCGCTGGGCTTCCATGGCCGCATGGTGCGCCAGCTTGAACATCTGTCTGTGCAGCTCGGCAGTCTCGCGCTGCAAGTATAGGAATAGGTCCGTTGCGGTGAACTTGTCGCGGAGAAAATCCAGAACCTCGGCGGAGTGCTCGAACGAACGCTGCTGGTTGTTGAGTTCCAGCATGTTCTGATCGCGCACCCTCTGCATTCCCAGGATATCCAGTTCCGCCTTTTGGATCTCGATCGGCAATACCCGCATTTGGTGGAACCATTCGTCCGACCGGCGTTGCCAGTTCGCCTCCGTCATATCAATCGCGGCGGTTGCGCTTTGGATTTCTGCCACCGTCAGCATTACCTTGGCAATCGTTTCGAACAAGCCCGCCAGCTTGGTGCCGATTGGAACCTGGCTGAACGTGGACATGGCTCCGACAAAGAAATCGGGAATCACCTTGAGCGCTTCCCCGATCGCTTCGGTGATGTTGGCGCTGGTGCGCGTCTGCATCGCGTTGGTGGAGAGACTCAGATTCTGAATCTCGTCGTTGATCAAACCGTTTTGATAAAGATTGGTGTAATAAAGGAGGTTGGTTTGATTGACCTCTTTCGTTTGCTGCAGCGCCTGTACCTGCCAGTCCGCGTTACGCCATTGGTCCTGCCGGACCGTGATATTCAGCGCCATCATCTCCCGCTCTTGTTCCGCGTGAATCGAAGCCAGGCGCTCCGCATCGCCCTCCTTATACGCAGCCAGCAACGCGCCACCGAATTCGCGAACCTTCGCCGCGAGCTCGATTGCCTTCGGAATTTGCGCCAGGAAACGGTAGGGGCTGTGTCGCCAGCACCATTCGCCTTCCTCGGCACAGGTTTCGGGAACCGTCCGCCAACCATCACGCAGCGGGTTATCTCCGAAATAACACATGTCCTCGTTGAGCCTGCCGTTCCTCAGCCGGCGCGAGTCGAGGCATTGGTGGATCAACTCCAGCCGGTCAACTAGCAGATCGTACAGATCCATCAGCCTGGGATTGAGCGGCGGATATGCGGCAACGAAACCGGTTACCGTCTGTGTGGTCGCTGGCTCAGGCATCCGCACCACTCGCGGACGCGGGCCCGTGACCCGCGCGACCGCATCGCAAAGAGTTCTGGCTTGCTCAAATGCCTCTGGCGAACGCCCGCGGCGCATAACGGCATCAACCCAATCCATTGCTGCTTGGCACCAGTGCAGCGTGATGGCCCGGTGGCGAACCACATCCTGCGATACTCTTGCGCTGTCACAGCACGCACCCTGCTTTGAGTTTTGATCGGCCGCTCCTCCAATCGACGGAGTTGGATTTGCACCGCCATCGGTTGTGTCCTTTTCGGAGCAATGCATCCATGCGCAGTCCTGCTCCAGCGGATTGAACGCTCGCTGGTACCACTTCAGCGCCAGCTCAAAGTGGCAGTTGTCTCGCAGCGTGTTGCCCACCAGAAGCGAAGGGGCAAACCAGAACGCCGGGAACAGACGCGCGCCTGGGTCGTCGTAGGCGAAAAACGGATACGAAAGCAGTGGAGCCGGATACGGCGAAGGACTCGGCGGCTTCGGCGGCGCCAAAGCCTGGGGCAGCGCCACCGCTTCATCGCTGGGCAAGTCATAGCGGAAGCCCGGCGGCGAGGTGTCCCCGTCACTTCCACCGTAGCCTGGAGGCAAGTCCGCGCTGTTGCTCACTTGGAAGTAGAGCGAGTCTCCGGCTCTTCCCAGGAAAATCAGATCGGCCGGCGTAGTAGCGGACTCATCGATCGCGACATAGCCCTCCGATTTTCTCGGTTGACCAAATTCGCCATTGTGAACCCGGCACCAGGCCAGGCGCACTGCCGGGTTCGGCTCCCACTTGGCAAGCAGCGAGGGCACCTGGTCTTCATCGTCCCACTCGGCCGATTGCTGTTGGTACGGGTCGTAGTAGGAATCCTGGAAACCAAATTGGTAGCTGCCCGTGAAACTTGGCTGGCCAGGGTTATCCTGGGCGTCCGTGTCATCTGTATAGGTGTAAAACTGCGTGGGCACCAGCCAGAAATAGTATTCATCCACAAGAACCGGATGCTCGCAGCCGCATTCCCGGCAGCAGGCGTTCTTCGGTTCCTCGCCGTGAGGAACAAATCCCAGCGCAGCCTCCGGCACTCCCGCTGCCGCGATGCGCAGGAATTGTGTCCCCAGGTTCATCGCCGATTCCATCCAGAAGGGGAGCGCTTGCGGTTGCGTGCCTCCGCCCGCCGCCGCCCGGACCAGCGACTGCGCGCTCTGGGCGGCCGCCGGGGTGTTTGCGCCAGTCGTCGAACCCGAAGAGCTGTTTCCGGTCTGATTGCCGGTGCTCGTACTCGTTTGCGGCACGGCGGCCAGCCACGTCGGCTGAGGCGTGAACTCAGGACTGCCGAGCGTACCCAACCCCTCTCGCGTTGCCGAACCCGGTGGCACAGTCAGGGCCTGCAGCTCCGACGGAACGGCGCATTGCAGCAATTTGGGCTCGTGTTCCAAAGACTTGAAGTCATCCGCCCAATAGTCCAATCCACCAGGCGCGGCTAACGTAAGCGTTGAATCCTTGAGCTGAGATTCGAGAAAACGAAATGCCTCGATGCGGCGGGCCTTGCCGAATTCGGCCCACTCGATAAAGTTCTCCTTGTAAAACTCCCGGCGCTTGCATCGCTGCCATTTGCGGAAGGTCTCGAAGCGGCTGTCCCACAGCTTCGTGAATGCCCGCCCGACCTTCCAGTTTGGTTCCAGCCCTATCCGGCTGCGTCGAACGAAGGTTTGAACGGCCGAGATAGCCTCGTCAATGCGGCTCGCCTTCTCGCAGATTCCAGTTTCAACATCGAGCAACAGCAGATCGCTCAGGTCGCGGCCTGTGGTTGCATACGTAGAGGCAGCCCACGGAAGGGCGACCCGGTTCGAGTGGCACAGATACGCGACCAATGCATTGCGGCCGCGCTCCCGCAATCCGTCATTCATCCGTTTCAGTTCCAGATAGTGCCGAGGCTTTCCATGGTCAATGCATCCATCCGCCAGAAACGCGAGCAGATTGGCGTTGCCGGTTTGCGTCACGCCAGAGAGAGCTACCAGCTCGCTAGGATCCGTCGAGGCCCAAAGATCTGGCCGGGCCTTCGACACATCTTTTGCATGGAAGCGATTCTGCAAGCCACACAGCCAGCGGTCCGCATGCCACACCCGGATCAACCAGCGCTCGTCTTCCAGATCGGTGCTGCTAACGTTGTAAATCGCAGTCGTCTGGTCCTGGAAGAAGCGCAGTTCGAGGCTTCTTTCCCGCGTTGCGGCGCCGATGTACCGAAGCAGACCGGCGGGATCCGTAGGATGGTCTTCCTGCGCTTCCTCAAATAGCTGCCACAAATGCCCCTTATGTACCCGGTGCACTTCCTTGCGCATCCGGTCGTAATCGAAAATGCGCTCCCACCAGTCGAACATCGCCTGGGTCCGCTGCAAAGATGGATCGGAGCGATCCCCGGGCGTTGGGGTCGGTGGATGGTAGTTATCCTGCAAAGGCAGGAAGTTGAAATCGAAGTCAGCCAGATGCTGGGTGAACGTGGTGCCGCTCCGGTAGTAGGCATGACCCGCAAAGAGGTCCGGATTCTCCAGCATGTAGCCCAATTCAGATTGATCGCCTTCCTCACCCCGCCGCGCCGAAAGGCCGAACCTTCCCGTGAACAGCACTGCCTTGAACGCACGTTGATATGTGCGCCGCATATCGCGCAGTGTGCTGGTGTAGAACGCCTTCAGAAACGCCTGCGCGTTCTTGCTCCCCGGCAGGAAAGAGATTCCCTGATCGAGCGTCTGATCCTGATAGTCGCGATACAGGTGCTTCACCGGGAGAGTCACAAGGCACTCATGCGTGTCCGGCCCGGCATACTTGACCTGGAAGCCGGTGCGCTGCGGATGGAGACTGGGCCCGGTGTAGTCCGGCGCAGGTTGGTTGTATTCAATCACGATCGAATAAGCTCCGGGCCTTAAGCGAGGAGCGCTCTTTTCGGATCCCGTCTCGCCCGGCCACTGGTGGTTGAGCACCAGCCAGGTCTTCGAGCCACGCGCCAGCGTGATCCTCCACTGCGAAGCCCGGGCTCGTTCGACGCTGGGCTCCTCCTCATCCGGAGCGGGCGCTCCGGCGCGGAACCTGTATTCACCTTCATGCTCGACCAGAAGCACTCCGGACCAGCGCACGCGGATGGCCTCTGCGCCGCCCAATTTTTCTCCGTCGCTGTTCTTGACCGCGTAACCGTTATTGAAGGTCACCAGCGGGGCAGGGGTGGGCGACAATCCCAGGGCCGGCAAGATCGTGGGGACGGGGCTGTTCGTGTGGTCGCGTTCGTGACCGAAGGCCTCCATCGGCCCCCGCACCTCGCGCCACACATCCTGGTAAGTGGCGCCTGCAGTGCTGGAACCTGTAGTCGTGTCCCGGGTCTGGATCTGAGCGCCCTGGTATTCACCAAGCAGTCCGGTTCCGATCAACCCCAGCAGCGCCGCGATTGCGCCGCCAGAGGGTGGCGTCCACATCACCTGCGGTGGATCACCGGAAACTGACTCCCACGGTGTTCCGGTATTTTCGTCAGAGAACAGCTGGCTCAGCACCAACCCGGCAGACGACTCCAGTTCCTCAAAATGACAGTCGGAATGGCGGGCAACGTCTTTTGCCAGATGCTTGACGATCACTTTGCGCCGCGCATCCGCCAGCGCAAAATGACGGCGGAAGTAGGCCCAGCGCTCATGCTCGCTGTGCTCTTGGATCAGATGTCTCTCCGCGCTCTGCCAGTCGGGAAACAGAAACGTTAGAAGCGCCAGATCGACCCGCGGTGCGAAATAAAGATCCTGCACGGCAACTTGTTCCGCGCTGTTGAGCGCGGGCAATTGGCTGAGTTGAGACGCCGCTGCCTCGTCGCGCAGAGGCAGTTGTATCCACAGCTGGCTCGAGCCGGAGTCATACTGGAACGGGCCGCCCGGCGGTGTGTTCCACGCTGTCGTCGAAGTGAGCGGGGTTCGATACTGCCTTTGTTGGGCCGTCACTGCATATCCCGAATTCTCGAGGACTTCCGGGAAAAAGTGTTGCCCGATCGAGAGCAACGGGTCTTGCCCGCTGGGAGGGACGTATCCAAACTTGCTCCGGAACTCTGCCACGATTCGCGGCCACGTCCAGTGATGTACTTCTTCCTCTCCGGCTTCTACCGCCAGGAGTTGCTCGCGCAGCCTCCACAAAGAGTGTTCGTTCCCCTCTTCGGGCAGGTCGAGCGGATAGTTCAGCGCGTCCTCGGCATCCTGTGCGAACGGGTCCTCATGCTCGTGGGGTGGCACCGCATTGAACAAATAAAGCAGCTCACCGACACGGAACTTCGATGCGGCGATCTTGGCCAGCACTTCGGCGAAGCGCAGCGTACAACAGGGAGTGCTGTTCCAGGTGTCGGTGGAGGGATTGGTCGACGTTGGCGGATTAAAACCAGCGAGGCGCGACAGCGCATCCAGGTTGTCGGCCATATGCGCGAGTTCTTCGTTGCTCGCACGGGTGCAGCCGAACCTGGATTTGGCGTACTTTTCAACCCCCTCTAACAGTTGGTGGACGGCCCAATTCCACTTCTTGGCGCTGCTTCCGACCCACAGCGCAAGGAGGTGGGTCCGATCCGCGCCCGTCGTTCCTGTCGATGTGTCGTCCTGATCGACCAGAGGCAGCTTGAAATAATCGCGCAACATCTGGAATGCCGCGAGTTGCCGGATAAAATCCGGGTTGATGGTCGTTCCGTTGAAAAGCTTCAGGACGCTGCAAATGTCATAGAGCTGTTGGAAGGTGTATCTGGCTCCGCAAACTTCTTTCAACTTCCGCCACAGTCGAATGAAAACAGCCAACTCCAGAAGTTCCGTTTGCAGGGAGTCCTGAGAGATCTGCAGCCGGTAGTTCTGCAGGCAGCACGGTTCGCACTCAGGGTAAAAGCCCTCCTTGACTGGGCCGTCATTATTATTGTCAGCCGATCCCTGGGGCAACATCACCTTCGACAACTCCAGAAATTCACAGTAGGTAAGGCGGGTGCGCTTCAGGAACTCTGAAAGCACGACGACCTGCTCCATCCAGTCTCGGTTCTGGTCGTTGGCGGGGTATCCGTACAGTTGCGCAACCGGAACGCCTGACGCCGGTGCGGCGGTGGTTGTTCCTGGATCCCGATTGTCCCTGGACCCGCAGTATCCACTTGCTGTTCCCAGGAAGAGCAACGCGTACTCATCCGGAGTAATGCCCAGATATTCGATGGCCGTATCGATCCGCACCGGATAACGCCACAGAAAGGACTGAAAGCCGGCGGGCGGGTTGGCAGGATCCAGAGCAAATTCGGTAATGCACTTGCGGAAAGTTCGCAGCTCTTCAAAACGGCAGCTTCCCAGATGGTGCAAGTAGGTCCGCGACATATCCAGCGCCTGGGAATAAGGCAGACAGCACGACGAAAAATCGGTTTGCAGATGGTCGTACACGAGCGGCTCGACCGAATCGTTTTCTCCCTTGACCGGCGTCGCCGGGGTCGAGTATTCCGGCAAGGCCGCATAGATCGCCGCCGGCTCGTGACAACCGCAATCTTTTTCCTTGCAACAATCGTCTTCTTCGCACAATTTGTAGCCCGCTACCTGATCGGCCGACGTGTCATAGATCGTCCCGCTCGGCGCCTGGGTTGAACTCGGCTGGGTAGCGCCCAGGTATTCCAGACACTCATTCACCATGTCGATCACCGGCAGCGGCGTCTCCAGGTTTGCGCAGTCTGCCAACAAAGAGCCGACCGGGCCTCGCCTGGCGGCCACGGCATCGCCCAGCGTTGTCTGTCCTTCGGATGCCGGCGGGGCCCACGGATTGTCGCAGGTCGAGGCCTGCGAAAGCTTCAGCATCTCCTGCAAGTAAAGAATGGGGCCAAGGGGTGACAGGCAGGGCGGCGGAACGCAATCCACCAACGAGCCGTCATTGATCGGCTGAAAAGGGCCGCCGCCGGTCTGGCCAGGCGTAGTGGTTGGCGGGGAAACCGTTTGCGCTTGCTGGTACGGAGAATTGGCACCACCGGTGTTGGTGAGCGCAAAATCGTACGCTACCGTGCCGATCAAGGCTTGTTGAAAGTCAGCCCCGGAAATATTTGAAATGTCGCTTGCTCTCCGGAAGCCGCGGGCATACAGGGCCTCAGCCACCGAAAAGGCGAAGCTCACGGGATTCGGCAGCGAGTAGCCGCCGCTTATGACTGGATTCTGTACGACGCTTGCAACCTGCCAAAGATCATTGATGGCGTTCATGGCTTCGGTGAGCCAGGCTTGTGCCTCCGGGTTTGGCGGCGGAAAAACGGTGGACACCGCAGTTTGCAGTTGTGTGCCGGTGAAGGCAGTGCCGAATTTAAAGCCGGGGATGGCTTTGACGGCCAGCCCGATAGGATCAAACGTTGGGAGATCGAAGGTCGGCGGCGCGCCCGGGGCTGGCAGTTGGGCAGACGTGGGCACCGAGGAAACCGTAAAGAACAGTTGCACAGCCCGAATGAAGGCGCGGATGCGCAACGCGACATAGCCGGCCTTCTGCGGGGTTGAACTCTGCGAGATCCCGGGAGCGACCGGCTGCGTGAACGGCGGCAGCCATGTCGGATTTCCCACCGTCGTGAAAAAACTCGTCCATTGCGTTGCCGTGACCTGCCTCAGGGTCTCGACCGTGGGGTTTGGCGTGGGCGGAGACGTGGTTGAAGGCAACCACAATGCAATCTGGTCCGCCAGCAGGCTGGGAGGCGGGTAAGTGGCGAACTCGATGACGGTACCTGGCGGAACATCGGCTGAAACGTTTCCGCTGAGCGTGACCGTGGGCGCACTCACCCCACTCACAGTGGTGTTCGCCGGAATATTCGGCCCGAAGACCGTCATGCCTTTCTGGATGCCGTTGGTCGCCCCTGGCCCGGCAAACGTCAGCGTCGCCGTTAATGCTGGACAATCCGCAGTCGTGGTTGCCGTCACGGTTGCGACGGCAGCATTGAACGTAATCGAGTCGGTGCTGGTTACGGCGCCCGTGGGAGCCGGGTTCAGCGTGACCGTCGTATTTCCGCCGGTCGTTGATACCACCGTCACGATTGTCCCGGGAGCAATATTCGTCCCGCTCACCGGCATGCCCACGCCGACCCCAAGCAGCGTCCCATCCGGGTTCAGCGCCGGGAACGTCAAGGTCGCCCCCGCCGCACTGCTCGGGAAGGCGCTGAACGAAGGAATAACGTATCCCTGCGTCAAAGCGTCGAGATCAAGCGCGAGATAGCCCTGCTGGTCCGCTGGTGCCAAGTTCCGCGTCCAGATATTAAAGTCGGTGTTCAGGTACGTCAGCGGTGGATTCGGCGCAGGATTCGGTGTGGGATCGGTGGCCGCGAGCCAATCTCCAACCAACTTTGCCAGCGGGGTGACGGCAAACGATGGCGTGCTGGCAAACAAGGTGACCGAGGGACTGGTCGACGCGGCCGACACCCGAAGCGCAACCAGCCGTCGCGCCGCCTGAAACGAAGTGATGCTGGCCGGGGTTACGCCCGCAGTTACGAAGCTCGGGGGGGTCGGGGAATCGGGTTGGAGGATGCCCGCGTTCTGGGCTGCCTCAAACTGCTGCAACAGCCTTTCAATGTCATCGCCGGTCGCCTGTTGAAAGCGGCGCTGCGCCGACGTGGATTTATCCAGGTTCGACGTCAGCGCATAGAAAAATGCCGCCGGAACTCCGAAATTTATGCCTCCGCTCCCGTTGGCTTCGACCCCCTGCAGGAGCAGTTCGCTTTCCACCTCCGTCGCAAAGGTGGAGGAGGATGGATCGACGGGAAATTCCATCAACGCCGCAGCAGAATTCAGACTGGCCTGCTCGCACACGACTGCCGCTGACACCGCGGCGACAAATTTGGTAAGTCTCTCTGCGGTCGCATTACGCGTCGAATAAAAACTGTTCAGCGTCCCTTCGAACTTCTGCCGGTCCTGTTCCAGGTTGTTGGTACTGTCGCTACTGCTACCGACGCTGCCGCCTGGATTTGGAGGATTGGTATAGAGCGACTCCAGCGCATCCGGCGGCGCCGGCAACGCATTCTGATAGCTCCACACGACGTCGTAGGCGACTCGAGTGCAGCTTGCGGGAGAAGTTATCAGGGAAGCGATGGTCGGAGTAGCTGCGATCGGGTCATTCTGCAACGCAGTCTCCATGGCCTGTAAGAGCGCATTGAACTCCGGCGCAGACCCGTCGCTTGGGATATCCAAAGAAATTGAGTTCGGGCCGATCGGCGGCGGCAGCGCGATATAAAGGCTGGTCTCGTTGTTGGGAATTTCCTGGTACTGGTCCGGCGATGTTGGCAAAGCGGAATTCTGTACCAGCACGTTATAAAACTTGGTGTCAGACGGGATCACCTCCGAGTTGCGCGTTGCCTGAATCGTGATGTCCAGGTAACCGTTCGCCGGGGGCGGCGAAAACAAGGGAATCACCGCCGTGGCCACCGAGGCCGGACCGAGCAATGCCTGCAGGCCGAAGAAACCCGTGTTCCCGATCACTTCCGTGTGCTGCACGATGCCTTGACTCACGGGAAAGATGAAGGTGAGAGACTTGCCGGCCACGTTCGCCAGCAGCGCCTTCGATACCGTGACGATCGTGCTGGTCACGTTGGTTACGACCGTGCCGTGGTCAACCAGCCCGTTTACCGGCTCAACCGTCATCCCGACCGCGATTCCGCTCGTGCTGGGGAACTTTATTTTGGTGGGGCCTGCGGCCGGAGTTCCGGACGTGGCAGTCACTGAGAAATTCGCAAACGGTGTGGACGGCGGACCTAGCGTAAACGTAACCGTAATCGGCCCAGTAGGCGCCACCGAAAAATCCCTCGACAGCGTCACCGTGTTCGCCGACGCATCCACTTCGGCAACGTATGTGCCAGCGGCGATCGAGGGGTCCCCTCCAACCTGCATCCCAACCGTAACCCCGCTTGCGTCGCCGAAGGTTAAAACAGCGAGATTATTTACGGTTTGCGTGCCGGTGGTGGTTAGCTTAAAGGAAAACGGTGTTGCCGAATTCGGATCGCCGCTGTTGGCTTGCTGGATAAACGTGACCACCGTTCCCGCGGGAACATAGTTGGGAAATGCGCTCGGCGCCTTCAACAGGACCGTGCTCCCCGTCACCTGATCGACTTGCAGGCCGGCGCTGGGCGGGATCGTGGTCTGGTCCTCGCTGAAAATCCACGAACCCTCCGGAATTCCATCCGTGTTCTCGAACGTCAGGGTCTGGCCGTAATTACCTGGGGAAACGTACGTGGTCGGCGCCGACGTAGCAACCGACACCACGGATATCCAGTTGCTGCCGAACAACCCTCCCGCCTGAGTCAGCACGTACGGGGATGAGTAGACAAAATCGCTCAGCGGATTCTTCGTGTAGGCGTCAAATACCTGCAGCCGCAGATCATCCAGATAAGTAGAAAAAGTGCCACCGTCGACCGGCGAATCCGGAACCAGGCGAACCACAATGAAGCTGGACATGTTGGCAAACCTTCTTTCGTGGAAGGTGAGAACTCGCGTGGCCCGCTTGCACCATGTGCCGAGTCAATGCACACGTGCACCGGCGTTCCGCGCGGTGTGGGCGCTGCGTTCCCGAATCAGCATTCGTTTGCGCCCGTTGTTCCTATAGTGCGAACTCCGGCGCAAACGTTTCATTGAGTCTGCACAAGCGGATTTATGCGCGCGAACGGACGGATTCCGTCTGCCGCCAGCTTCATGGCCCCCTCCCTCCGGCTTGTTCGTTTTTCGTAACAGAATTCACTTTGTGGCGCCGCCAACCGGAATTGGTGGAAGACTCGTTAGCAACTGAGGGGGATTAGTGGATCCGAACGACTGCCCGCGCTGCGGCGGTACCGGATATGTTGCGCGCCCTGCGGAGATCAGCGGTAAATCCGAAGGAGTGGCTTTTATCCGCGTGAAGTGTCCGGCCTGCGCCGGCAGTGGACGGAGAAATTCGATGCCCCCATCGACCGCGGGCTGACCGCACGGCCTGTGGTGCTTGCGAAAACGTACGAGCCCGGGGCGTCACGCTCCCGCTTTAAAGTGACACCCCGGGCCCGACGTTCCTTCGGAAGCTTTCTTCGTAACCGCTTCAGGCCATGCCCGCGGCTTTGGCGCGGACCCGGCGCCGGGCAGCAGATGCGGTTTCGATCCGATTCCGCCCCGCAGCCTTCGCGCGGTAGAGCGCCTTGTCGGCCGCCTGGATCACTTCTTCCGCAGATGGATTTTCCCGCCTCGAAGTCGCCACCCCGATGCTTGCGGTCACAGAGATTTCGGCGGACGTTGTTCCTCGGGAAAGTTGCCGGATGGCATGCCCAGTTTGCCCGCGCCCCCGCTGGTTGCGGCGATCCGGGCCGCGCGCCTGTTGCCGCCGGTCTGGGCCGCGCAACCGAAGGCGGCTGGCTGCGATGTCCGCCCGCAGCTTTTCCAGATGCTCCAGCACGTCAGCGGTTGTCTTTCCCGGAAACAGAATCGCAAATTCTTCTCCCCCACAGCGGTAGGCCTGTCCTCCGCCCGACACTCTCGCCAGCCGCGATGCCACCAGGCGCAATACCTGATCTCCCGTGTCGTGGCCGTAGGTGTCGTTGCATCGTTTGAAGTGATCGATGTCAACCATCGCGATGGCATAGGGCGCTTCGAGCCCCAGCAAGGCATCGTGAAAGGCGCGCCGCGAAGGCAGCGCGGTCAGCTCATCGTGATAGGCCAGCAGGTACGAAGTTTCCACGATGGCGCTGGCCAGCAAGAATGCGGCGGCGGCGAAGTAGGCCGCGGGGAGTCGTCCCACGCCTCCAAAACGCAGCGCCAGAAAGCAAGCTGCCAGCGCCCACAAAAGCCCGCTCTCCACCGGCTTGTGAAAGAGCAGAAACCGTATCAGCAACACTACTGCGGCCCCTGCGAATGCCAGCACCGTCGCGAAGGGCAACGGCGCTGGCAGCGAAGTATGGTGCAGAGCGCGTTGCGCCGCCGCCGATGCCCCAGGCCGGCAGAGCACCGCCACTATGACGGACTGAACAAACAATAATAAGGATGGAGGCGCAACGCTGGAAAAAGTGAATCCCCTCTCTTGTTGAAACGAGAGAAGAACAAAGTTGAGAGGTAAGAGCAGGCCCGCTGCGGCCACCGCCATGCTTCCCGGTCCGCCCGCTGCAATGCGGCCTTGCGAGAAAAATGTGACTGCCTGTTGCGCCAGAAACAGGACCATCAACGCAAAGAAGATGCGGCTGGAATGAAATCGCCAGGCCAGCAGCAACCCCGCGATCAACACTCCGTAAAAGGCATAAGCGATCAGCAGGGGACTGGGCGTGATCAGCCCGGTGTGCAGCAGCGCCGCAACCGCGACCAGACAAATGCCGGGCATGAGCAGGGACTTCATCGAAGTTGGGTCCAGGCGTTCGTGGCGATGGTTCTCCCAGCCGCAGAATCTCTGCAGATTGGCTTCTTCTGATTATCTCTGGAGCGCCAGCAGGGAGGAATTGACCGAGAGGGTTCCTTTGTCATCTTGAGGCAACGGAGTCCTCGGCGAAGCCGAGGACTCCCAACGAAGAGCCTGCCCTGAGCTTGGGGGCTGGCCCAGACCGTCTGGGGGTGCCCGTCCTTGTCTCTGCGTCTTTTGCAGAGACAGGGCGGGGACTTTGATCTCGATACGAAATTCTTGTCAATAGGCAAAAACTACACGGTCGGGCCTAACTCGCTCACACCATTAGAGATATAATTATGAGAAACGTGTCCCAAATACCCTATTCAAAATGATATACTTAAAGTATAGAGTAAAAATTAAGAAAAACGAGGCGCAGCCCATGGGCTGCGCCTTTTCTTTTGGACGAACTGAGGGCCTGGACATGGCGAAGTGTAAGGGATTCAGAAACTACAAAGAGCGCGGCGAGTGGGTGGAGCTCACCTTCATGGCGCGGGCCATCCGCAAGCGCTTCAGAGTCTCGAAGCCCTGGGGAGATTCGTCACCTTACGACGTTGGCGTCGAACACGGGGCAGAGTTTCTTCGCGTTCAAGTGAAGTCGACCAGCCTCAGACTGTCGAATGGATATCTATGCGGATTCAGAGGCAATCCCCGGAAAAGCAAAACGCAATACACCACGCGCAAGGTCGATTTTTTCGCAGCCTATATTGTGCCAGAAAATGTTTGGTACATAATCCCCGCTGCCGTCGTCCTGAAAACCAGGAGCTTGTCTCTGATGCTATGCCCGGTACGCCCCCACCGCAGGGGCAGCTTTCGTTACGAACGATACCGCGAAGCTTGGCCCCTGCTGCGCATCGCGAAGCGGCACAAGTAGTTCGCGGCTGCCGGCTCTCCCGCGGCGCAAGCCGAACCAGCAGCTCCGGGTGTAGCCCTTCAAGTAACCGGAAGCCATCCCATAGATCGTTTTTGAAAGGGTACGGCTTTCAGTTCTTAGCCTGCCCCGAGCAAGCCAAGCGCGCCGAAAGGTGCCGCCCAGACCCAATAAAGACGCGGGCTCTAGCCCCTGAGGCACTTACCAGTTCAGCCCGTAAGAGATGCCTTCGAAACAACTACCAAGAAGCCGACCTCAAAAATTCCCCGACCACGGCGACCCGCGATGCTCGGGACGGGAGGCATGACGCGACGCTGCGGCCCCCCCGGCTATCGCGGGATAGATCTCGAGGATGAATGGCCCGGCAGGATCCAACATGTCGGCATACAGATAGGTGCCCGCCGAGCCCGAATTAAAGTTCAAATAATCCGCGCTGCTCTCCAGCCCGAGGCCTGTTATGGCGGTCGTGGTCGGGGTCGCGCAATCTGTGCCGGAGAAGGTCATCGTAACATCGAAAACGTTGAGCGTTGTTTCCTGCGTGAATGTCCCGCTAACGAAGCAGCTCCCAAACCCACCGCTGAAGCTCATGCTCTCGTTGCTCCCGCTCGGTGAAAACGTGAGGTCCAAGAGTTCGCCGCTTGGGCTCTCGCCCGTCATCGCGCCTGTAAGAGCCGTCACAGACGCCACCGCAGAATAAGAGTTAGCCGAAAAGGTTCCAGAAGCGCCGTTGCCGGAGAAGCTCCCGCTGATGGAAGCGGCCGAGTTCACATTGCCTTGCGCAGTAGCGCTGGACGAAACGCCCCCCGGTTCATAAATAGTCGCGGTCCCCGAAAAAGAGCTCGCGCCAGTGATGGTGGGGAACTCTAGGGTCTCTCCGAGGCTGTCAAAAAACAAAGCCAGGCCAGCGGAGTTGATTACGCCGTAGCCGGTGCTCGTGCTGCTGGAGATGGTGAGCTGCCAGTCCCCCACCACATTGTAAGGACCACCGCTGCCGAGGCTGGTTTTTGAAGAACTTCCGCAATTGGTGATCATTGCGCTGAGTGCTAGCAGGCAAAGAAAAGATAGCGACATAACAAAGTTGCGCGACATAGGAGACACTCCTTTTGAGCTACTCGCTTCCAGATTTGGGTGGGGATCCCGGAGAGCGAAATTACTCCGTGATCCAAGGAGAACAAAGAAGTATAGGAACCTAAGAAGGGGAAAGCAAATGAACGCCACGGCCGGTAGTGCCTCAGCTTGCCGACTATGACTTCCCCATCTTCACGGGTGCGTCATCCCGAAGCCCCGCGTTCTCACCGGCGGGGCGAGGGATCTCCCGCAGATCGGACTGCGCCGGGCATCAAACTGACGCTCCACCTCACGGCACCGCGGTCGCGGCAACGACACCCATCCTTCAGGCGTTCTCCGCTTCTGAAACCGCGCTCCATTTCCGGAAACACATACCTTCGTGCGCGGCGGTTTTGGCTGCGTTTGAGCCCTCTCTCATTAGAATCAGGCTGTGATTAACGGCGACTTATGAGAATCCTAATTGCAGAAGATGATGTGGCGCTGGCGGGTTTTGTGCGGCAGGGATTGCAAGGCGAGCACTACGCGGTGGACGTGGTCGAAGATGGCGAGCAGGCGCGGGCCATGGGAACCGAGTTCGACTATGACCTCGTGATCCTGGATTTGAACCTGCCCAAGCTCGATGGCGTGAGCGTATTGCGGCATCTGCGGCTGAAGCGCCCGAGCGTGCCGGTGCTGGTGCTCACGCAACGAGTCCGCGTGGAAGACCGCGTGCAGTGCCTCGACACCGGCGCCGATGACTATTTGCCCAAGCCGTTTTCCTTCAGCGAACTGTCAGCGCGCATCCGCGCGCTGCTGCGCCGTAGCCATCTTCCTTCGGAGTCTGTGCTCGAAGTGGAGGATCTCAAATTAGATCGCGTCGAACACCGCGCCGAGCGCGCCGGCCGCCGCATCGAACTAACCTCGAAAGAATTTTCGCTCTTGGAATATCTGATGCGGAATGCCGGCCGCCAAGTCTCCCGCGCGATGATCATTGAACACGTCTGGAACCTAACTTTCAATTCAACAACGAACGTGGTGGACGTCTACATATTCGGTCGTTGGCAGAAAGTTGAGTCACTACGCGGGGCGGTCGTCAGCCTGGGATTTCACCATGTAAGCGATATCGCGATGTCGTGCGGCGTCCTGAACATGTTACCGGGGGACAAAACCAGTCTGGATCCAGTCGTGTTTTGGGAGCACGCTCTGGGATGCGCACTGGTCTGCCGCCGCCTGGCGCGCGAGGTCAACCTAGTGGATCCGGGAAAGGCATATCTTGCGGGCCTTCTTCATGACCTGGGAATCATCGTGAACCTCTGGGTCCTGCCCCAGGAATTCCGCGAAGCTTATGAGATCGCCAAGACCGAAGGGATTCCCCTGCACGAAGCCGAGCAGAGGTCTCTGGGATTCACGCACTGTGATAGCGGACGCTTGCTGGGGGAACAGTGGGCGCTGGCTCCGGAATTAATTGAAGTCATCACCCACCACAATTCGCCGGAGAAATTGTCTCCCCATGCGGGCCTGGTGGCGCTGGTGCACATCGCCGACCAGTTGTGCCGCGTGAGCGGTCTGAATCACGGATACGTGGAACAGAGGCAGGTGAACCTTTTCGAGGAGACCGGGTTTGCCATCCTCGCTCAGAATTCTACGAAGCTGAAGGAGTTTGACTGGGCCCGCCTCACCTTTGAACTGGATTCCTATATGGACGAAGTCCACAGCCTGGTCCGGGCCATATACCGAACGTGAACAACGAACGCGACAACTCGCAAGTAAGGGTGCTCATCGTGGACGACAGCGCCTTCATGCGCGTGGCACTTTCGCGCATCGTGGCTTTCGATCCGGGTCTCCGGGTCGTCGGAGCGGCGGCCAGTGGCGCCGAAGCCCTGCAAAAAATTGCGGCGCTCGATCCCGATGTGGTTACCCTCGACGTGCAAATGCCGGGCCTCGATGGTCTGGAAACCCTGCGTTGCATCATGGCCCAGTTTCCACGTCCCGTCATCATGGTGAGCTCGGTCACCGTGAAGGATGCGGAAGCCACCTTCAATGCTCTTGCGGCAGGAGCCTTTGACTATGTTCCGAAACAACTTTCGGCTGCCTCTCTGGACATTCTGCACATCCGCGATGATCTCATCGCCAAGATTAAGGCAGCGGCAGAATCGGGGCGTTCGAAGAGTCACCTCAACCTGCCCAGAAAGCCTCCACGCTCGGTGGATGTGTACACCGGGAAAGTTCTGCCGGAGCCTCCGCTTCTGGTTGCTCTAGGAGTCTCTACCGGAGGTCCGAAGGCCTTGCAGGAGATTCTGCCCGCTCTTCCCCGCGCCCTTCCCGTTCCAATTTTGGTGGTGCAACACATGCCGGCTGGGTTCACCGCTCCGTTCGCCAAGAGGCTCAACAACCTATGCGCGGTTTCAGTCTGCGAGGCAGCTCACGGAGACGTCGCTCGCCCGGGAACGGTTTACATCGCTCCGGCAGGATCCCACATGACGGTGGACCGTCCGACCAGTTCCCGAACGGTGATTTGCTTGTCGGACAAGCCAGAAAACCAACTACACGTCCCTTCCGTCGATGTCATGATGCAATCAGTCGCGTCCGCCTTCCGTTCCCTCGCCATGGGAGTCATCATGACGGGGATGGGAGCAGACGGAGCGCAAGGAATGAGAAGCCAGTTGTGCAGTCTTCGGCATGCCACGCGTTTGCGCCGAAAAAGGGCTGCTCGACCGCAAGGCGAGCGCGGGCTAAGCCGGTGCCGCCAAATCAAACGGATTTGCGTCCAGCACCTCCCGTACTCTCTGCAAGAGCATGCGAGTCGAGAAAGGCTTGGCCAGGAACTGGCCATGAGGAGACAAATCACACCGTGCCAGTTGCTCCGCATAGCCACTCATCAGCAGGACCCGAGTGTGCGGATCCAAGTTGCTGAACTTCGTGGCGAGCTCCCGGCCACTCATTCCTGGCATGACGACATCGGCAAGAAGAAGGTCGATCTGGCCGGTGAATTTTCTGTATGTCTCCAGCGCTTCCGGGGCGCTTCTGGCGATCAACAGCCTGTATCCAGCCGACTGCAGGACTTCAGCAGCCACCTTCCGCACAAAAGCTTCGTCTTCCACCAGCAAAATGGTTTCTGCGACGACCCACAGGCCAACCTCGGCGGATGCAACGTTCACCGCCGTTTCCGACGGATCGCCAATGCCTGCCAGACCTTGAGGTTCGCACTCTTGGATTACGGACTCGACTTCGGTACAAGAATTCAAATTCCCTCCGTGACCAACGTCCACGCTCATGCAGCTCAGTTGCCATCATTCGTTTTCAGAGGATGTGCGGCTGCGAATGACAATCAAGGGGTTAGCCGAGCAGAGAGGATGTTCATGTTTGAGCTTCGTGCGAAATAGCCCATTCTGGGAATTTCATGAGTGAGCCGGGTTCCGATTTGGGGAGAAGCCATCTCTCAAGCGTTCGTTGCGTTTCATTACTTGGGAGCTGTGAGGATGGTGTCGTTCGGATCCAGCAGGAGCTTGTGTGTTCCTGCCGGTGCAGACAAGCGAAACGAAGACTCCAATCCGTCGGCAAATACGCGTCCAACCAAAACAGGGGCCTTGCCCGAGACAACCGCATAGACGGGAACCGAAGTCACCAGGTCTTCCGGGGCGTCCTTTTGCCGTATCACCCCGGTCACGACCGTAGTGTTCGCTTTGGCCGTGAATTTGACGCTCTGCAACTCGAGCTTCGGCAGAGAAGTACCGTTGATCCAGCCATCCAGAAACCAGTCAAGCGAAGCTTTGCCTTCGTAGCGCAGCGACGTCGGCAAGTCCTCGGCGAAAACGTTCAGAAGTTCGCGGGTAGTGATGGCTTTTGCCGCGTAGCGCTCGCGAAGTTTGCGGAGCGACCGCACGAAGGGCTCCTCATCTGCGCTGCTGCCTGGATGCCTCCTGTCAAGATTGGCGGCGTCCTGCAACATCGTGCGCAGCATGTGAAACAGCCACGTCCCGCGCCCGTAGCTGATGGCTTCGTAGCCTTCCGGAAAGCGAGAGGAAAGCAGGCGGTTTCCCAAGGTCACAGGTCCGGCGTCCTTGGGAATGTTCCCGGCTTGGTCTTTGTCAGCCAATTCCTTCCGATATTTCTCCATGACGAGCCGGAAGCCTACAGGATTTTTCTCCTGCAGCATCATCAGCGCGGAATAATTTGCCAGGCCCTCCGAAAACCATTGGTCGCGATAGGTGGCCCACGTGACCAGGTCTCCCCACCACTGGTGAGCGGTTTCATGGGCGGGGATCATTTGGTCAATGAGCACGCCTGAAGCATCGACGTGAAAGCCTTCGAGCTCGGCTTGATTCAGGAAAGCGTAAGAGGAAAGGAAGACTAGTCCGGGCCATCCCTGGCTCTCTCTGCCGGGCATCTGTGTCATGGCCAGCTGACCGTAAGGGAATGGGCCGAAGCGATCGGCATAGTAACGAATCGCCGCGGCCGTGGCGTCAGCTACTGCCTTTGCGTTGCGCGCGGGTGAAGGGTCTAGCGCAGGGTTCAATTCGGGAGGGGGCTGGAGCCGCACACCGGGTTTCGGATCGACTAGTAGCGGAACAGAAGGTTTGGGGAAATCTCGTTCCACGCCACTTGTGGCGTAGCTCTCCACTGCGACATTCCCCGCTTGTGCTTCACCCCGAACGTACTTGCCCAGGTTAAAGCCGGCTACGGGAAGCGGCCTTTCCGATACCCAACGTGACACTTGCAGGTCGCCACCCATTTCCGGCGCAGAAAGCGGCATTGTGGTCGACTGCGGCGAGAGTGGCGCTGGTTTGCCCGTTGCCAGCAGAGTCCAACCCCGCGGATAGTGGAAAGTGAGATCGAAGTCGGACATGGCCAAACCGCGATTTGGATACCATGTGCCGCGCGCGCCCACGTAGAGTAGGCCTTTCCCAGCTTCGGCCAATACCTCTCCCCCGTAGACGAAACGGAGGTTGATCTTTTGTCCTTTGCGCGCGGGCTGGGGCAGAATTACAGCGACTATATCGTTGCCGCTGCGCGCCAACCGCGTACCTTCCACAGCGGGATTCTGGATAAACTCCACGACCCTTCCGTCCGCCTCAACACTTTGGAGATGCAGGTAGCGGGAAAGTTCGAACACCAGAAACCGAGATCCACCACGCACCACATCAAGCTGCATTTTGACGTCTGCATCCAGCTCCTTGGGTGGTTTCACCTGGGCATCGATGACGTAATTGCGCACCAAGACTGGATCCTCGTGAGATTCGTTTTCTGCCGGCATCTTCTGAGGGATTTCTTTCTCGGATAATCGGCGCCGTCTGACATTCTCTGTTGTGAAGGAGGTCCAGACGTCGTAATAGACCAGCCCGTCTTCCGCAGTCCTGGTCTGTCCTGCCCCAACTTGTTCCCCGGCTGTCGAGTCGTAGAGCAGGTCGAAGACGCCGAGTTTGTCTCCCTGCAGCCGTGCGTGGAACATGCGATCATCAGGATCGGGGGGCCTTGTGGCGGGCGAGTCATTGGAAGTCTTCCCGTCGCCAATCGGCAAAATCTCGCTGAAGCTTGCCAGCAGCCTCATGGCGTCCTCCGGCGCCAGATTGCGGGCGGTCTGATCCCAGTGGGATATAAACTCCTCGGGCTGTTCGGGCGCCCTGAAACCGGGTTGCAATTCGGTGGCAGTGTTGTCATTGAAGCGGAAGTAGGCGGTGGCGAAACGCTCCTCCAGGATGGCCATTCCGGTGAACAGGCCCAGGGATCTGCGCTCTACATCGTTGGGCGGGGTCAACAGCAGTTCTCCGTCGCCCTCGAAAAATGCTCCGGTAATTCGCCCCATTACATCCTTGGTAAAGGCGATGGTGCCATCTTCCAGAGTGATGTGAATCGCGGACCGGTCCAGCGTTGCCTCGCGCACCTTGAACACCCGCGTGGGGTCCAATCCGACACTACTCAATTGCAGGTAGAGGGATTCCGCAGGCCCGGGCTGGTGGGCTTGGGCTGAAGTGGTCTGAGCGGGAGCTGCCGGCTCGCCCCAGGCCGTTAGGGCCGAAAGAATTGCCAGGGAGGCAGCCAGCACAATGCCCACTCTGCGCGGCGTTGCCGGTACTTTGGTTACGTAGGTGCGTGCGCCCACTGTTGCTAGAATGCGCTTCAATGCGGTTCCGTGTCACTACTGTGCTAGCTATGATGCTTGGGCTTGCCTCCGCGGCGGCATGGGCTGACACGATCCATTTGAAGAATGGCCGCACTATCCTCGCCGACCACGTTCGTGAAAATGGCAATCGCTATGAATATGACATTGGCGACGACAGTTACGCCATTCCCAAGAGTTCGGTAGACCACATTGAGGCTGGCGGCATGCCGGCCAGCGTTGCTTCCTCTGGCGGTGGCAAGGGTGCCGGCGATCTTCCCGCTTTCATTCTGGCTGACAGTCTGGCGAATGAAGGCGACCTACCCAAAACAATCGTTCGAGAGGGCAAGGTCGATCCCGACGCTCTGGCGAAACTCGAAGGCAAAGGAAATCCCGAGCTCAGCGCCACGGCGGACTTCATTGCCGGTAAGTTTGAATTCGAACACGGCAACATCGATCAGGCGCGCCGCTATTTCGACAGCGCGTTGCGCTTTCAGCCGGAGAACGCCACCGTCCTTATCTATTACGCGGCATTGCTGGTACGCACGGGCAACGCTTCGCAGGCGCTGCCCTACGCCCAGCGCGCGGTGAGCGCGGCCCCCCAGTCGCCGGATGCCTACACGGTGCTGGGCTATGCGCAGCAGGCTTGCGACCGCACCAAAGACGCGGTCGCATCATGGAAGCATTCTCTCGAGTTGCGCCCCGATCCAGCCGTGCAGCAATATCTGGCGAAAGCGCAGCGCGAGCAAAATGTCGAGACTGATTTCTCACAGCGCGAAAGCAGCCATTTCGTCCTGCACTACGAGGGCAAGCAGACTTCTGAAGCGTTCCGTGGACAGATCCTGGCTGCGCTCGAATCGGATTACGACGACTTGGCCCGCGATCTGGGCACGCCGCCGCGCGACAACATTCTGGTCACCCTCTACACCGAGCAGGCTTTTTTTGACGTGACACGCGCGCCGTCCTGGTCGGGAGCCATCAACGATGGCAAACTCCGCATCCCGGTCAGCGGCCTTGATGCCATGACGCCCGAGTTGGCGCGGGTGTTGAAGCATGAATTGGCGCACTCGTTCATCAATCAGCTTTCTGCCCGCCGTTGTCCACCCTGGCTGCACGAGGGCATCGCCCAGCTTATGGAAGGCAAGTCCCTGGGCAGTGATGGACACCAGTTGGCGCAGTTGTTCAAGTCGCAACGCAACATTCCGCTGAATGTGCTGGAAGGCAGTTTTCTTCGGTTCTCGGGCAGTGAAGCCTATCTGGCCTACGCGGAATCGCTGGCTGCGGTTTCTTACATCAACGATTCTTATGGCATGGGCGACATCCAGCGAATTCTGCAACGCCTCAGCGAGGGTAGTTCCACCGAAGCCGCACTGCGCGCCACGATCCATTCCGACTACGGCCAGCTCGAGTCCGAAATTGGCAAGTATCTCAGCGACAAGTACGGCGAGTAGATTGCCCACAGCCGCGGCTTGTGCTAGTTTCGGGTTTCAGGTCCAGCCTTCGAATGTGCCCTCTATTTCACTCCCGTACACCCGAGGCTCCGCCGGCGCTGGAGCCGGTCCCGGCCGAGTTTCCAAAGATTAACGGGGCGGAGATTGCCGCCACCACCTACGGAAAACGCGTTGCGGGAGATTTCTATGACTCGCTGCGAGTCAGTCCGGAACGGATCCTGTTTGGCCTGCTTGATGTGGCCGGACGCCGCGAAAACAATCAGCCAATTCTCTCTGCCGCACAGAAGACCTTTCGCACACTCGGAACTGAGTTGTTTTCGCGACCGGACATCAACGAGTCCGATGCCATGGTTGGTCTTTGTCTGCGTCTCAACCGCGAAATCATGGAAGCTGCGGCGGGTGTTCATTCCTGCCCGGCATTCATCGGCTGCTACCACGAGAAGTTCGGCACGCTCTGCTACACCAACGCCGGGCATACGCCGGGACTGCTTCGCGACAGCACTGGCATTACGGAACTCGCATCCACGGGCCTCCCACTGGGACTTTTCTCTCATGCCACCTGCGACGCTCCCACGGTTGGGTTGGAGAAGGGTGCGATTCTGCTGCTGGTTTCGCGGGGAGTGGTTGAGGGTAAGTGCAAGGATGAAAAAGCCGAAGATCTGGAATTTGGCTTGGAACGCGTCAAGGAGCGCCTGCAAGCCGATTCCTCGCGCGGCGCCCAGGCTCTCAGTGCCTCGATCTTGAGCACAGTTGGCGAGTTCACCTGCGAACCGCTGGCACCGGACGATATGACCGCGCTGGTGTTTGTGCGGACCGGCTAAGCACGCTCAGTACCACCTCGGGAACGGAGCCTACGGCAGCTTCGCCGTGAGCAGGTAAAGCTCTTTTTCAGCGTAGACGGTGACAAACGTGAAGCCGCCCGAACCGTAGCACGCCAGGGCCGGGCGATCCGGTTTGTGACGGTCTATCGCGTAGCTCGCAATCGCATTCCCTTCCAAGTCGGTTACGACGACGAGGGTGCTAGGCCCATTAAACCCGATAGCGAGCCGGCCAGCATACGACTTTATATCTCCGGCCACGAAATTGTGGTCTAACGCGTCAATGTGCAGTTTCCGTACCACCTCCCCCGCCGGCGAGATAACGTAAACCAGGGCTGGGGCTGCGCCACGCAAAAGATAGACGTTGCCGTCCGAACCGCCGGCGACGTCACCGAAGCCCACGAACCGGTTGCCGGCGTTTGAACGGGTATACTCTGCGTCGCCGCTCGCCGCCTTTCGCCGGGCGTCTTCGTCTTCCGGCTCATAAATCTTCTTCACCAGTTTGCCATTCGCGTCGAACACTGCCGTATAGGGGGTGCGATGATCTTCTCCAGTGAGACCACTTAGCAGGTATCCGCCTGTCTTGAAAACCGCGAGCTGCCACGGATCCACCAGACGAGCGTCGGCTTCCAGTTTCACAGTTGACCCCACCGAGCCGTCCTTGGCGAACTTCATTGCGTAAATACCGCCTCGCATCCTTGCCACCTGGTAGATGTCCCCGGTGTCGGAAACAAAGATACCCTTGGCCACATCGGTATTTTCGGACGCGTCCGCGGCGCGGAAATTTCTAGTCAGCTTCCCCTCGGGCGTAATCTCCTGGACTGAGAGTCGATCAGTCCGCGAATCGTCGCCGGCCCAGACGCGGGCATAAATATTTCCCTTGCTGTCGCACGCGATCTTGTCGATCATCTGAGCCGGGTGACTTAGGGGTAATTGAACTTTAGTTGCTTCGATGTTTACCGCTGGCATCTCCGCTCCCTGCTGTGCGCAGAGCATGGGAGCCAGTCCGCACGCACCCGCTAGGACGAGCGCTGGCATTTTCACGGTCTCACCTCCAACATTATGGCGCCCGTCCAAAGGCACATCAACTAAAGAAGGCGCACTGGCGAAGCTCGTAGTTTTCCTGGCAAGAGGGGGACCCAACGCCAGCTCGTCATAAAGAAGCCCATCCCGGTAGCCGCCAGTAAGGGAAAGCTGCCAACGGTCCCGCCGCCGATGTCGGGCGACACCCGATTGCGCGGTTGCCGCGGTCTGGCTTCCGGCCAATTCGAAGAACACGTCGTAGGTCCAGCGGCCGTCCCTCGAACTCCCGTCCAGTGGATTAGGGTTCAAGGCTCCCCGATAGCGGAACTGGTTGCCGTACTGATCGGTGAGAGGCTCTTCCCGGTAACGCAGGCTGATGGAGAACACCCCCAACTCCGGCAGTGTGTGCAACTCGTTGGGCTGGGAAATCCCGTCGTGGTTTTCGTCGATCCAGAGCAGGAGTTTTGGGTACGCTGCGTCGCGCCAGTCGATGATCCCGTCGCCGTTGCCGCCATTTTCTGGCTTGTCGAACTCGGTCAACGCGAGGTAACCATTCGGCATCTCCGACGGCGGTTGCGCGGTGTAGTTACCGAAGAGTTCTTTGCCGTTATCGATCCTGCCGTTGTGATTGCGGTCCAGCGCCAAGAAGGCGTTGCCGGAGCTGGCGGCGGTCCATGCTAGCCCAATCGGATGCCCGTCGCCTCGAATATCGAAGACCACGCCGTCGGCAGCAGAGGTTAGATGAAACCCTCCGCCAGTCGTGTCTACGATGATGGGCGATCCGCCGCAGCCGCACTCGGCGCACAGATTGTCACTTTGGACATCGGAGCAGCCGCCCCCACCTCCGCCGCAGTCGCCGCCACACGCAGCGCTACAGCCTGCGTTCGCGGTGTGATAAACGGTCCCGTCAGTGCAGGTGCCATAACCCTGGACGCATAAGAAGTCCGGAGGTCCCGGGTCCGCGCACGTATCATCATCGACCTGTGTCTCCTCACCGTCGTTCACACAGTTTTTCAAGCCGTAGTGGACGTCTGTTGCACACTGTGCAAACGCCCCACTTCCGAAAAGCAAGAAAGCCAGCGCCACTCCGACGCGGCAGAGGAGGGAAAGACTTTTCATCGCAACCCCCGATCATTGGACACTTGGGGCCCGTTCGCGAACGTATACACTTCTTTCCTAGCCGGGTGAAAGTTTACTGATCTTGTTACGAAAAACGAACAAACCCACCCGCCAGGCCCATGATGCTCATGGATCGATTCAACTTAACAATGCGGCGATAGCCGTTACTCCAAGGGGCATTTTCGAATTCTTGTCACGAAGGGCGAACACCCTTGTCCCGAAGTAGTAAAATACCGAAAAGGCCTTAGCCCCGCTTTCGCCCAAAGCCCAGGCAGCGTGGCGGCCCACCGGAAATCCTATGAAGAGACTGTTTCTTGTACTCACTGCTCTCGCATGTCTGCAAGCACTCGCTGCGGGTCAAGCCGCCGCTCCCAGTCAAGCCACTACTCCCAGCCAAGCCGCGCCCCCCGCTCAAGTTGCCTCGGGTCAGGTGGTCGAGGAGATTATTGCGCGGGTGAACAGCCAGATCGTGACCCGCTCGGAGTTCCTCCGCAGCAAAGATCAGCTCAAGGACGACGTGAAGCAGCAGGACGCGGCCAATGCTGACAAGCTCTACGCCGAGCGGGAAAAAGACATTCTGCGCGATCTCATCGACCAGCAACTGCTGCTGGAAAAGGGCAAGGACCTGGGCATCACCGGCGATACCGACCTGATCAAGCGGCTGGACCAGATGCGCAAGGACATGAAGCTCGACACCATGGAGGACCTGGAAAAGGCAGCGACGGCCCAGGGCATCCCTTACGAAGACTTCAAGCAGAACATGCGGAACCAGATCATCACCCAGAAGGTGATCGGTGAAGAAGTGGGCTCCCACTTGACCATCACCAAGGAGGAACAGGAGAAGTTCTACGATGAGCACAAAAGTGAGATGGAGCAGCCCGAGTCGATCCGGCTGAGTGAGATTCTTGTGGCTCCGAAGAAGCCAGCAGATGCGCCTACCGCCGCCAAGCCGGTGCAGGGCGACCCTGCCGATTCCTCCGCAGGCAGCGACAATGCGAAGAATCAGGACGAGGCCGCCAAGCAGGCGGAGGCGGCCGCGGCTCTGGCGGCGGCGGAAGCCAAGGCCAATGACCTGCTCAAACAGATTCGCGCCGGAGCCAGCTTTGAAGATGTGGCCAAAAAATCTTCGGATGGTCCTTCCGCCGCACAGGGAGGCGATCTGGGAGTGTTCAAGCGCGGCTCTTTGGCCAAAGAACTTGAAGACAAGACGTTCGCCATGAAAACCGGCGAAGTGACGGACGTGATCCGTACCAAACAGGGCTACGTCATTCTGAAGGTGACGAGCCACACGGTGGCGGGCATTCCGCCACTGAAGGATGTCGAATCCCGCATCCAGGACGCCATGTACTACCAAAAGCTGCAGCCCGCGCTGCGCGCGTATCTGACCAAGTTGCGGGAAGAAGCCTATATCGACATTAAGACCGGGTACATCGATTCCGGCGCCAGCCCGAACCAGACCAAGCCAGTCGAAACTGCCGCGGCCAAAGAGTCCGACGCCAAGAACCTCAAGAAGAAGAGAAAGAAGGTACTGGGCGTTCTATAAGTGGAGCACTGTAGCCTTTCGGTGTTCATGTGGGGACGGCCGCCCTTCGACTCCGCTCAGGGCAGGCTCTGGGCGGTCCCGCCGCACCGCATTCCTTCCATCTGATTTACACTGATGTAGCGAATGAAAGAGTTCTACATCAGCGATTGCACGCGCCACGAAAACAAGATCATCACTTCCAACTTTGTCGTGGTCAGCAAGCAAATCAAGCCCAAGAAAACCGGTGAGCCCTATCTCGCTCTGACCCTCGGCGACCGCAGCGGGCAGCTCGAAGCCAAGATGTGGGACAACGTGGAAGAAGTGCTCAACGCCTTTGAGCAAGACGACTTCCTCAAGATCAAGGGCCTGGTCAACAAGTACAAGAACCGCTTTCAGCTGACCATCCACAAGCTGCGCAAACTGGGCGCAACGGAGATCGAGTTTGCCGATTATCTTCCCAAAACCACGAAGAACGTCGATGAGCTCTGGCGGGCGCTGACGGACTACGTCGCGTCCTTTCAGAACCCGCATCTCAAGGCGCTGGTGCAGGCTTTCATGTCTGACCCGGAGATCGCGGCCGCGTATCGCAATGCGCCAGCCGCCAAGACTTTGCACCACGCCTATATCGGTGGCCTGCTCGACCACGTGGTCTCGCTTTTCCGCTCTTGCGATCTGGTGTGCAGGAATTATCCGCAGATCAACCGCGACTTGCTGCTGAGCGGAGCGTTTCTCCATGACATCGGCAAGATTCACGAGCTGACCTACAATCGGTCGTTTTCCTACACCACGCGCGGTCAGCTTCTCGGGCACATGATCATTGAGCTTGAGATGCTGCAGGCCAAGCTTGCGCTTGTTCCTGACTTTCCCGCTGAACTCAAGACTCTGCTCGAGCACCTCATCATCAGCCATCATGGCGAGTACGAATTCGGGTCGCCCAAGTTGCCCATGATTCCCGAAGCGCTGCTGCTGCACTATATGGACGACCTGGACTCCAAGATGGAGGCCATGCGTGCGCACTTTGAACGCGAGGCCGACCTGGAGAGCCCCTGGACCAGCTACAACGCCTCACTTGGCCGTCCACTGCTGAACAGCGCGAAGTTTCTTGCGGCCAAGCCTGCTCCCCTGCAGGATTCTGCCTCTGTGGCCGGGGCGGAAGGCGAGCCGGAAGCCGTTGCGTCGCGGGAAGAAAGTCCGACATTGCCCGGCTTTGAGCGCTAGATTCTTCGGGCTTGAGCTTGTGCAGATGGCCAACCTAGAGGGTACTGTCTTATCCACAGAGGCCACCATCTAGTGTCGCCCGTTGCTACTCCAACCTGGTTGCGTTTAAATTGGAAACTAATACCAACGGAGGTACCCCATGCGCTTACACCTGATACTGCTCACCCTTGGTCTTGCGCTTTCCGGACTGGGTTGCACCAGCAAACCTGCAGACAACTCAACTAATGCCAGCGACGCAGGCAATGCGAACACCGCGACCGGCATGAAGAACGAGAGAGCTGAGAAAAAAGAAGTTCCGAAACCACCGCTGGTGGTGCCTTCCGGGACGTCGATTACGATCAGCCTGGGATCTGCGCTCGGCTCCAAGCTGAGCCAGTCGGGGCAAACGTTCACCGGCACGGTCGCCAAAGATGTAGTGGTGGAGAACACAGTCGCCATTCCTCAGGGCGCGAGCGTGAGTGGAACCGTGGTGGATGCCAAGCCCCTCGGAAAGTTTGCCGGTGGCGCGGCCCTGCAGATCCGGCTCGACGCCATCAACGTGAACGGCTCAGATATGCCGGTCCAGGCTTCCGCCCGCTCATTCTCTGTCAAAGGGAAGGGCAAGCGCACAGGAATCATGGCCGGCGGCGGAGCTGCTCTGGGCGGAATTATCGGGGGTATTGCCGGGGGTGGAAAGGGTGCTGCGATTGGGTTGCTGGCCGGCGGTGGCGCCGGTGGTGCGGGCGCAGCGTTCACGGGAAATAAAGAAATTGTTCTGCCGGCTGAGTCTGACATCGCCTTCGAACTCATGCAGGCAATCGAGATCAAGCGCTAGACTTTTGCTGATCATCGTTCTCGAGCGAGAGGCGTCCGTAGCACTGGGTGATTTTTTTCTCGATTCCGTGTCATGACCCGATCGATGAGGGTCGTTGATCGCACGATGCTCGACTTCAACCGATTCGAAATTCTCACCTTCGATTGCTACGGTACCCTCATCAACTGGGAGGAGGGAATTCTTCGTTGCCTGCACCGCCTCCTGGCGGCCCACGGTAAGGACACCGACGATTCGACAATCTTGCGCTTGTATGGAGACTTCGAAGCTCTTGCCGAACAGGGAGAGTATCGCTGTTATCGAGATGTTCTTCAGTCGGTGGTACGCCAGTTCGGGGAGGAACTTGGGTTTGCGGCCACAGGAAAGGAAAGGCGATCGCTGCCAGAGTCGCTGCAAGACTGGAAGCCGTGGCCAGACACTGTAGCCGCTCTCGGCGAACTTCAAAACCGCTTCCGGCTGGCCATCATTTCGAACATCGACGACGATCTTTTTGCGGCCACCTGGCCGAAGCTGGGAGTGGAATTTGACCAAGTCATCACCGCTCAAGAGGCAGGGGCGTACAAGCCGTCACTGAAGATTTTCGAGCTGGCGTTGAGCCGCGTCGGCGTTCCCGCCCACCGGGTTCTGCACGTGGGGCAGAGCCTGTACCACGACGTGGTTCCGGCACAATCGTTGGGCCTAGCCACAGTTTGGGTCAATCGTCCTTCGGCGCGAAAAGGCATAGGCGCAGTCAAGGCCGCCGGAGGGCATCCGGACTTGCAGGTTTCCAGCCTTGCGGAACTGGCCGCCGCTTGCTCCCAGCCGTGATGTTCTAGAAGTTGGCCGGAATCTTCACGACTCTCTTCTGAATCGCCCACATCACCAGTTCGGCCTTGTTATGGATGCCCAGCTTCCGCATGAGGTTGAACTTATGTGCATCCACGGTTTTGCTGCTCAATCCCAGAGCAGTTGCGGCCGCGCGCACCGTCTTGCCCTCCGCCAGCAGTTTCAATACTTCTCGTTCGCGGGCGGTCAGAGCGCGTTCGCGGGGCTGCAGTGTCTCAGTAAGGCGCTGTGAGGCTGGTTCCGAAGGTTCTTGTGGCCGATCCGTTCGATGGCCGTTGCACGAGTTCCGGACCATCTTCACCAGCTCTTGCGCCGAGGTTTGCCGGACCGCGCAGGATCCCGCGGTAGCCAGTAAGTCGCCGAAGGGGGAACCAGCTTGTTCCGCCATGCTCAAGAACATGATTTTGGTTTGGGGAGATTCGTGTGCTACAAGAATTCCTGCGTCAGGCGCAGGCAGCCCGAAGATTTCTGTATCCGCAACCAGTACATCCGGGCGGAACTCATAAACCTTGCGCAGACATTCCGCTGCGTTGCCGGCCTCACTTATGACTTCGAGGTCAGGCTCGTCTTCCAATAGACGCCGCAGACCTTGGCGCAACAGAACGTGGTCGTGTGCAAGCACACAGCGAATCTTCCTGCCGAAAACGCCTATTTCCTTTGGATCTGTGCGTGGGGGCACACAGTTTCTCCTTGTGGGCCAGAGAGTCTACGAAACGACGCGGACGGATAGGCGGAACGACTGTCTGGCTATTGTAGCAATCATCCGCGGTCCTGAGCATGGGAAAAATCTTCCTAGGTACCTTTTCTTGCAAGATATTCCGCAATCCGCGCGGTTTCTTTCTCCCCCTGAAACTCCAGAGTGGCGCCGCATCAGGTAAAATCGAGCACGGATGCTGCGCTATTTCACGGCTGGAGAATCTCACGGCGAAGCTCTGGTCGCATTTCTTTCGGGCCTGCCCGCCGGGCTCAAAGTGGACCAGGCCTTCCTCGACCGTGAACTATGGCGCCGGCAGCAGGGCTATGGCCGCGGCGGGCGGATGAAGATTGAGCGGGACGCGGCCCACATCCTCTCGGGCGTCCGTCACGGAATGACGATTGGCTCGCCCATTTCGATCCAGCTTGAAAATAAAGACTGGAAAAACTGGCAGGAGGCGCTGCCGGTCGGCGAAGGCGACCCCGCCCGCCACAAGCGCGTGGCGTCCCCCAGGCCGGGGCATGCCGACCTGGCGGGCGCTCTGAAATACAATTTTCCCGAGGCTCGTTACGTTCTGGAGCGTGCCTCTGCCCGCGAATCGGCGGCGCGCGTCGCTGTGGGCGCCCTCGCCAAGACATTTCTGCGCGAACTTTGCATCGATGTTCTCAGTCACGTCGTTGCTGTCGGGAACGTGGTTGTGCCGCAAGAAGTTTCCTGGGAGGAAATTCAGGTTCTTTACAAGCAGGAAGAAATCTTGCTGAATTGTGCCGATCAGGAAATTCAGCAGCGGATGAAAGACGAAGTCGATAAGGTCCTGAAAAGCGGCGACTCGCTGGGAGGAGTCTTCGAAGTGGTTGCCCACGGCGCTCCGCCCGGCCTGGGCACTTACGCACAATGGGACGAACGGCTGGATGCGCTGCTGGCAGCAGCCGTCATGTCGTTGCAAGCCGTGAAGGCGGTTGAGATCGGCTCCGGCATCAGCGCCGCGGCCTCTCCGGGATCTGCCGTGCATGATGAGATCGACTACGGCAGGCGGGAAAAATTCACTGCGTTTACTCGCACACGCAACAACGCCGGCGGAATCGAAGGCGGCGTTTCCAACGGCGAGGAGATCCGCGTGCGTGGCTACTTGAAGCCGATTTCAACATTGCGCCGCCCATTGCAGTCGGTGGATTTCTCGACCCGGCAGCCGGTGAGCGCGGCGTATGAGCGTTCCGACGTTTGCGTAGTTCCAGCCGCCGGAGTCGCAGCCGAGGCCATGGTTGCGCTTACTCTGGCCCGCTGCGCCCTCGACAAATTCGGCGGCGATTCCATGGGCGAAACCTTGCGCAATTTCCAGGGCTACTGTCAGCAGCTGAAAAATTACTGACGTTCTAAATTTCGATGATCTATCCTATTGTGAAATTCGGAAATCCCGTCCTCGAGAAACCGGCCGAGAAAGTCACGGTCTTCGACGAAGAACTGAAGAAGCTGATCGAGGACATGTTCGAGTCGATGTATGCTGCGCGCGGTGTGGGTCTCGCGGCGCCGCAGATCGGCATCTCGCGCCGCATCGCCGTGGTTGACGTCACTTTCAAGGAAGACCCCGACGCCAAGATCGTCCTCATCAACCCGGAGATCATTCACAAGGAAGGCCGCCACTCGCAGAGTGAAGGATGCCTCAGCATCCCCGACTTCCGCGAAAATGTCAGTCGTGCCCACGTGGTCACCATCCGCGCCCAGGATTTGACCGGGCAAGTGTTCGAGAAGACCGGCGACGATTTGCTGGCTCGCGCCTTTCAACACGAGACCGATCACCTGAATGGCAAGCTCTACATCAGCCACATCAGCGCGCTGAAACGCGACTTGATCAAGCGTAAGATTCGGAAGCTAGTCAAAGCGGGGGAATGGTAGAGAATTGGGTAATTGGCTAATTGTGTAATTGAGTAATTGTCCGCTGCGGTGATTGTAAATCAGGCGCCGTTCAAGTACCCAATTACCCAATTACCCAATGCCTTCGTCCCTCAATCTCGTCTTTTGCGGCACGCCGCGCTTTGCCGTTCCGGTGCTCGACAAGCTGGTGGAGGCGGGATTCCACATTCATCTCGTGACCACGCAGCCGGACCGGCCAAAGGGCGCGGCCTCGAACTCGTTGCTCCCCCAGTCAAACAACGGGCTCTGCAATTGGGGCTGCCGATCGTCCAACCGGAGAGCATCAAGAACAACGACGCCTTCCGCGCACAACTCACCGGACTCAAGCCCGATGCCATCATCGTGGTCGGCTATGGCCGCATCATTCCGCAGTGGATGCTCGATCTTCCACCTCTCGGCAACATCAACCTGCACGCCTCGCTGTTGCCCAAGTATCGTGGCGCCGCACCCATTCAATGGGCGATTGCGCGGGGCGAGACCATCACCGGGGTCAGCACCATGAAAATCGACGCCGGCCTCGACACCGGCGACATTCTTCTGCAGAAGGAGATCGTTATCGCCGCCGCCGACACGGCTGAGACTCTTGCGCCGGCGCTGGCGGCCGTGGGAGCAGATCTCACCGTTGAGACCCTGCGCGGGCTGCAGAAAGGCGCCATTCATCCACGCCCGCAGGATGATGCTCAAGCCACGCTTGCACCGATTCTCAAGAAAGAAGATGGCCTTATCGATTTCTCTCGTCCGGCGGCCGAGATCCTGAATCGAATGCGGGGATTTCAACCCTGGCCCGGCGCATATTCGGCGTTTCGCGGCAAGAACCTGCAAGTATGGAAGGCGGCTGCAATTGATCGGTCGTTGCCGTCGGCTGAGCTGAAGGTGGAAGGCGACCACCTTTTTGTCGGCTGCGGCCAGAAGACTGCAATCGAGATCCTCGAACTGCAAGTGGAAGGCAAGAAGAGGAGTTCAGCGGCAGACTTTCTTCGCGGCTATCGTCCGCGGCCCGAGGAGAGGCTCGGCTCGTAGAGCACAACGAATTTTTTCTCCGCGCCGCCTCCTTCCGTCATACTGGCCAGAGTGAAAGCGAAATCCCGCAATTCGCGACCAGCTGCGTCTCCTGCCCGTGCTGCTGCTTTCGACATCCTGCTGCGCGTCGAGCGCGAGTCTTCTTATGCATCCGAACTGCTTCATTCCCGAACGTACAACCAGCTCACGGTGGTCGATCACTCGCTGACAACCGAATTGGTCATGGGAGTTCTGCGCTGGAGATCGCTTCTTGATTCCCAGATTGCCGGAAGTTCCGCGCAGCCGCTTTCCAAACTCGATTTGGAGGTTCTGATAGCGCTCCGCCTCGCCGCCTACCAACTCGGCTGGCTGAGCCGGATCCCCGCCCGCGCTGCCATCAACGAGAGTGTTGAACTGGTCAAACGCGCACGCAAACGCTCTGCCGCTCCGTTCGTCAATGCTGTTCTGCGAAAACTTGCGGCCCACGTTTCGCCCGGCTCCCAGGCCCATCCACCCGTGATCAGTCACGCTTCGGTCGAGACTCTCGCCGCCAGCAGCGCACATCCGCTGTGGCTCGTCGAACGCTGGGTTAGTGCCTACGGACTGGAAGCGGCTTTTCACATCTGCCATCACGATCAGTCGATTCCCGTGAACGCGCTCCGTCTCCGCCTTCCCGAAGCGGAAGACAAGCTTCGCGCCGAGGGAATTGAGCTTGCTCCCGGTGCATTCCTGGCCTCCACGCGACGAGTTGAGCACGGAGACGTCACCAAAACAGCTGCGTTCCGGGCTGGCCTGTGCGTGATCCACGACGAAGGCTCTCAACTCGTCGCCGCTCTGGTCGGCCACGGCGCGCACATCCTCGATTGTTGCGCGGCTCCCGGGGGAAAGACTCTGGCTATTGCTGATCGCAATCCCCATGCGGAGATTGCCGCGGTCGAGCTTCGCCCGAGTCGTGCGGGTCTGTTGCGGAGGCTGCTGAGACCGCATGATTCAGGTAGCTTCGAGGGGCCAGGCACGATTCGTGTGGTTGCGGCGGATGCGCGGAATCTGCCCTTTGCTACTAAGTTTGACCGCGTACTGGCAGATGTGCCCTGCTCTGGTACTGGCACCCTCTCGCGCAATCCGGAGATCAAATGGCGGCTCACGCCCGAAGATCTCACCGATCTGCAGGCGCGTCAGATGGCCATCCTCCGGTCCGCCATGGCTCGAGTCGCCGCCGGAGGCCTCCTGACCTACTCCACCTGCTCTCTGGAAAGAGAAGAAAACGAAGAAGTCGTTGAGAGCTGTCTAGAAGAGGCGTCGCCGTTCCGGGTGCTGGATTGCCGCATTGAGCTTGAACGGCTGCAACACCAAGGCGAACTAATCTGGCAAGACATTTCTTCGCTCACTCGTGGCCCTTACCTGCGCACGCTGCCCGGCGTTCATCCGTGTGACGGATTCTTCGCTGCGATCCTGGAAAAAATCTGACTGCCCGCGCTTACCGCACTTCAAAGCTCACCACCGCACCCGCCAGAACTTTCTGCCCAGCTGCCGGCCACTGCGTGACGATCATGCTGGCGGGCGACGGCTGAGGCGGCTCTGCGGGCGGCGCCACCGGCGCTGCGCCAGGTGCGGCTGTACTCGGCGGTGGCGGGGCTATGCTCACGTTCCCCAGTTTGAAGCCCGCATCTTGCAGCGTGCGGCTCGCCGTTCCAAGCGGCTGCCCAACAAAACTCGGCATCACATACGCCGGTGGATCGGCAGCCACCGTCACCAGCAGGCTGGTTTGCGGGGCTGCCACCTGGCTGGCATTGGCCGGCGGACTCTGCGCCAGCACCTGATCGGCGGGCGTTCCCGGCAACTGCATTTCCGCAGTTGAAGCCACATCCAGCCCGCGCCGGCGGATGTTCCATTCCGCTGCGCGTTCACTTTGTTTTGTCACATCTGGAATCGCCACGCGTTGCGGTCCCATACTCTGGGCCACGCGCACCTGCCATCCGCGCCGCACTTTCGTTCCGGGCAGTGGCAACTGCGTCATGATCCGTCCTTCAGGGATTTGCGGACTGTAATACTGCCGCTCCACATCGATCTGCAGCCCCAGCCCGGCAACCGCGTGTTCTGCTTCGGAAGGAGTCATCCCAATGATCGCCGGCACCTGGACTTCTTGTCCGTGAATGGCAAATCGCATCGCCGTCAGGGCCGACACCAATGCCACGGCCACCAGGACCAGCGCCAACATCGCAAAGCGAAACAGAGGTTTCATAGCAAGTGAACTTCTAAGTCGGCCAATCGCAAGCAAGTTGATAATTCCAAGGTATGATCATCGGGAATGCATTAGTGCGTTTCATCGGCGCCCGGCGACATATCTGGTGTATCCAGTTTCTGCGCTACCGGCCCCGACCAGTTCGGCGGTGGCTGGAACTGTCCGGGATCTTTGCCTGCCATCGCCGTATTCATGAAATTCATCCAGATGGGTAGGGCCGCGTGCGCTCCCGTCTCCTTGGCTCCGAGGGTCTTCTTCTCATCAAATCCTATCCACACGCCGCAAGTCATCGCGGGGGAAAATCCCACAAACCAGGCATCTGTGAAATCGTTGGTCGTGCCCGTCTTTCCTGCGATTGGGAAGGGCATCTTCGCTGCCGCCACAGCCGTCCCGTGCAGCACTACCTCGCGCAGCATCATAGTCATAATCCGTGCCGTGCGGGCGCTGATCACATCTTTCACATCGGGATAATCTTCTTCCAGCACGCGTCCCTCGTAGTCGGTTACCCGCGTTATGTAGCGAGGGGTGACGCGCACGCCGTCGTTAGGAAATACGCTGTATGCCGAAGTCTGTTCCATGAGCGTGATTTCCGCCGAGCCCAGTGCCACCGGCAAGTAGGGCGGCAATTTGGCGGTGATGCCGAAGCGCTCGGCGTAGTCGATCACGCTCTTGATCCCGACCTTGTTGGCCAGCTTCAGCGCGGGGATGTTTCGCGAGTGTGCCAGAGCGCGCCGCAGCGTGATGATGCCTTCAAATTTTTCGTCATAATTATGCGGCGAGTAAGGTCCGGAGCCGGTCTCGAAAGTGACCGGCTCATCCAGAATCGTGTCGTCCGGGCTGCCACCCTTGTCGATCACCGTCGTATAAACATAGGGTTTGAACGACGATCCCACCTGACGCAGCGCCTGCGTCGCGCGATCGAATTTCGATTCGCTGAAATCGCGTCCGCCCACCATTGCCTTGATTCCGCCAGTGGCGTTGTCGATCGCTACCAGCGCTCCTTGCGCGCCGGAGTCCTGTTCCAGGCTCACGCGCGCCGCCCCATTGGCACTCAACGACAAAATCTTCACGTAGCAGATGTCTCCGGGCCGCAGTAGATCCTGGATCTTGCCCTGGGTCCATGCCATGTCCGATTGTCCAAGGGCGGCTGCATAGCGCCCGAACTTCAACGTCGCAATCCCGATCCCAGAGGAAGTCACCAACGCGTGAACATATCCGTTTACTTCCGGCTCATCGTCCCAATCCGGATGCGCGAACTTGTCGATCGCGCTTCCTTCCGCCACCACGTTCTCCAGATTGCCCTTCCACCCATGACGCCGTTCGTAGGCTGCCAGACCATCCAGCACGGCCTGGTTTGCGGCTTTTTGCAGATCGACGTCCAGCGAGGTATAGACCTTCAACCCGCCTTCGTGTACCTGGTCGGCGCCATACTTGTTTTCCAGGTAGCGCCGTATTTCTTCGACGAAGTAGGGCGCCAGCGAGTTGGGATCGTGCTGCAGATGCAAAGCCACCGGCGCCGAACGTGCGTCCGCCGCCTGGGCCGCTGTGATTCTTCCATCTTCGAGCATGGCGTTGATCACCAGATTCCGGCGCTTCATGGCGCGGTCGGGATGATTGATCGGCGAATAAACGCCAGGACCCTTGGGCAGACCCGCCAGCAGCGCGGCTTCCGCGAGCGTTAGTTGTTTTGCCGGCTTGCTGAAGTAAAAGTCCGACGCCGCCTCGAAGCCGTACACCCCGTGTCCCAGGAAAATCTGGTTGGCGTAGAGCGTGAAAATTTGCGGCTTGGTGAAGCGCCGTTCGATCTGAACCGCGAGCATCGCCTCTTGTACCTTGCGATGAAACGACCGGTCGGGAGACAGAAAGAGGTTGCGCGCCAATTGCATGGTCAGCGTGGATGCGCCCTGAACCTTGCCGCCAGATTCAATGTCGCGATAAGCAGCTCCCACGATGCGCCAGAAGTTGATTCCCGAATGGCGATAGAAATCCTTGTCTTCGATGGAAACAAGTGCATCGCGCAGGACCGGGGCAAAATCATCGTAGCCTGCCACCACCCGCCGCTGCAGAGCGAACGATCCAATCACGCGCCCGTGGTCGTCGTATAGCTCAGTAATCGAACTGGGACGATACGCTTCCAGCGCCTCAACCTGGGGCAAGTCGGTGGTGTAGACCAGCAAAAGTCCGGCGGTCGCGCCCACCAGCGCGGAGACCAGTACCAGCAGACCGAACAAAACACGGCCCACAAACTTCCGCCCGGCAATCTCCACCGGGGGAAGATCTTCGTAGAGCGATTTCATGAGAGATGTGTCCAGAATAGCAGGGCATCAATAGGCAGGGCCACACGCCCTCGGGCGTTGGCCACGCATCCTGCGTATCTCGGATTGCCTACCGCTGGAGTCCTCAAGGTTTTCCCGCATTGGCCGATGAATTCCTTGGAGAGCCGTCACGCCTCAGTGGAGGCCTATCCGGGAAAGATCTCGATCCCAAACACCGAAAGGGGCGACGTGTATTTCCGAGAGTTTGGGCGGTTTATGTTCCTGGTTCAGGTCGCCACTTCCCAGAATCCGGAAAAGGTCCAGTTGGTTGGCGTCGGAACCAACTCTGTTCTCGCGGTATATTCCAAGTGGTTCCAAGCGTTCGAGAAGACCCAGCCCGATCGCCACTTCAGCTACATCCCCTCTGGATCGGGAACGGGCATCGAAATGGTGATTTCCGGCACGGCAGATTTCGGTGGCACGGACGCCCCTATGACCGAGAAGCAACTCGCAAGATCAAAGGTGTTGCAGTTCCCCACCGTTCTCGGGGCGATCGTCCCGATTTACAACCTGCCAGGTGTGGTCGAACCACTCCGGTTTTCGCCGAAGGCATTGGCCGGGATCTATTTGGGAACGATCACCAAATGGAACGATCCCGCAATCTCGGGACCGAACCCAGGCATCCAACTGCCTTCCAACGACATTGCCGTCATCCACAGCGGGGCAGGACGTGGCTCCACCTATATCTGGTCAGACTACTTGAGCAAAGTCAACGTGGAGTGGCGAACCCGGATTGGCCGGGGGATCTCCATTGCGTGGCCGGTCGGCAAGGAAGCGGACGGGATGGGTAATCTCGCCAGAATGGTCAGGGAGACTCCGAATTCCATCGGTTACGTTGAGTTGGTCTACGCGCTGCAAAACCGACTGCCCTCCGGGCAGGTACAAAACGCCGCTGGGAACTTCATCGGCGCTGATCCCTCTAGCATGGCAGCGGCAGCGCGGGCATCCGTCGAGGCCAAGCCCTCCGATTTTCACGCCTCCATTACCAATCCCTCCGGCGACAGGTCATACCCTATTTCCAGCTTTACCTGGACGCTGGTTTCCGAAAACCTGGATTCCACGAAACGGGAGGCCATGAAGGACTTCCTACGATGGATGCTGACCGAAGGCCAGACCTACGTGGAAGCAGCCGGCTTCGCCCGACTGCCAAAAGCAATGGTGGAACAAGAGCTATACGCAATCGAGAAGATTCCCTAGGTACCCGGCCTGAAGGAGAGAAGAAAAAATCGCGCGCCTTTCAGCGCGCGATGAACCTGCTCGCAAGCTGCGAAGAAGGATTAGCTGGTGCGGCTCTTCAGCACCTCAATGGCTTTATGCAACTGGTCATCCTGGGTGTTCTTGGGTTTGGCCTCAGGTTCCGGAGCGGCTTCCTGTCCGTCGTCATCGGAGATCACGTTGTCCGTTTCGTCAGCGATGAGGACGTTGGGCGTCACTGCGGTTTCCTGAATCGCCTTCCCGCTGGGCGAATAGTATTTCGCTACCGAGAGGATCAGAGCGCCGCCGTCCGGCAGATCGATGGTCTTCTGCACGGATCCGTCGCCGAAGGTCTTGTCGCCCACTACGTCGCCGCGGGCATTCTCTAGCAGCGCGGCCGCCACAATCTCAGCCGCCCCGGCTGTCCCCTTGTTCACCAGCACAGCGACGGGAAGGGAGGTCACTGCCTTGGCTGGATCGGCGTTGAATGCCTCGCGCGGAAACTTCTGTCCCTGCAGATAGGTGATGGTGCCGTGGTTCAGGAAAAGATTGGCCGTGGCAACGCCCTCGCTCTCTTCTCCGTCAGACGTGTTTCGCAAATCCAGGACCAGCTTCTTCGCGCCCGATTTTTCCAGCGCCTTGATTTTTCCGGCAATCTCCTGTGCCTTACCCTTGGTCAGAGCGTCCACTTTCACGTAGCCGATGCCGTCTTCTAGCATCTTGTCGGAGACGGGAGGAACACTCACGATGTCGCGCGTGATCACCATCTTCTGCGGTTCTGCCCTCCGTGCCCGCACCACGGAAACATTTACGGTCGAGCCTGGCGTGCCAGACAGCGCGCTGCGAATCTCGGGCAGCGACATGTCCCGCGTGCTCTGGCCCTCGATGGATTCGAAGATGTCCGTCGACTCAATTCCGGCCTTCTCCGCAGGCGAGCCCGGCAGCACCGAAACCACCGCGGCATATCCAAAGCGCTTCGAGATGGTCGCGCCGATCTCGCCCTTGGCCTCCGCCCTGTGGGCCTTGTAGGCCTTGTAGGCCGCCGCCGTGAGATAGCTGGAGTTTGCATCCAGCGACTCCACCAGACCGTGCAGCGCGCCGTTGGTCACCTTGGGAATGTTCGGATCTTCCACGTACTCGCTTTGCACGCGCGACAATACTTCGCTATACACCTGCATCTGCCGGTAGGAGCCGTCGCCCGAGGAGGCATGCACGCCGCCAAGGCCAAGGGAGCCGACCACGACAAACAACAGCACGGCAAAGGACGAAACCAAAATCGCAGCTTTAGTTTTCATGGACATCAAATTCTTCTTCTGGAAAGGAGTCACTTCCTGAGGAACTTACATTCATTATATCTTCTAGATGCTGCTTTTTGTCTTCCGGGTGGCCTTATTCGTGTCTCGTCGGTAACCTACTGGGAACTTGGGCCTTACCCACAATAGTCAGACGATCCAAAACCAGGTTCGTCAACAGACTGTTATGCCGGGGGCCTGAAGTTCAGCGTAACCACGGTCTGCACCGATACTGCCCGGCCATTCATGGAATAGGGCTTGAATCGCCACTGCTTTACAGCGTCGATGGCAGCCCGGGCAAACACCAGCGATCCCTGCAGGAACTTGGCGTCCTGCACTGCGCCATCGCGGCCGATGAGCACCTGCAGAACCACGCTGCCCCGCTGTCCGCTGGCTTTCGCTGCAGCCGGGTATTCCGGATCTACGGGTTGAGCCAGCAGGTTGCGGGCTGCCGACTCCGGCAAGCTGACCGGCTCAATCGAGGACATCGCCGCCTCCGGTGGCTTGTTCCCGCTTGCGTCTGGAGTTGAGGAAGCCATTTGCGATTTCAAGCTCGACGGAATGCCAGCACTGGTCGAGGCCGAAACTGCGGGCGGTGCGGAACTGTGCGTCGTCGTGACCGGATGCGGTTGCGGCGCGGGGGCTTGAGCCTCTGGCGCATTCTGCTGTACTGGCGGCGCCGGCGGGGGTTGAGCTGGCAGCACTGCCGCATTTCCAGGCGTGTCCGTGGCGCTTGTGGGTGTCGAATCTTTCGGCTGATTGTCGGCTGCCTGTGCGGGAGTCTGCGCACTTTGGCCTGGGGTGGGCTGACCTTGGTCTGAGGGGCTGCTGTCCGCGGTACTTGCTTGCGGTTGCCCCGAGTTCGCATCGGCTCCCTTCTCCGGTTTCGCGGTCGGATCTACCACCGGAAGTACGCGAATCTGAGAAGGATCCGTCGCTGCATCCGGGATGTTCGCTGGGGTGGGCAGCTTGTACTCGTCACCCTCCTGGCCAAAACTGTCATGCTGGGTCGCGGTCTGCGGCAAAGGCGCGGGCGGCGGGTTCAGCCAGGTCCCGCCGGCACGGACGGCAGAGTGATAAAACGTGCGCATTCCTTGCCGGGTTCGAGGAACCGCCGCCAGAACTCCGCAGGCAGCTGCCAGAATGCCCACAAGCAAGAGTTTGCTGCGCTTCGAACGTGGCTCCTCCGCGGGCTCTGAGCTCTCGGTCGACTCTCTGGACATGTAAGCGAAGAGAGCGGATTCGGATTCGGATTCAGCGGGCGGTTGGGACTCTTCCTTCGCGGTCTCTTTGCCTTCTTCCGCAGGCGACCCTGCTGCTTGCGACCCATAGGACGGTGTATCTCCGTACGACAGCAATTCGCTCTTCGCCGGGGCTTCCTCTGCCGGAGGTGGCGCCGATCTTGTCAATCGGGCTTGCAGAGAGGCCCATCCCGTCAAGGGCTCCTGGGGTGCGGCCGGTGGCTCTTCTGGTCTTGCCGGCTGGGCTGGTGCCTCCTCTACGGCAGAGGCCATCGGTTCGAGCTCGGTCAGCGCGTCAACTTCGGCCGCTGCGGCCTGATCCAGCGATTTCTGAACTTCACTTTCCGTGTCGAACTGCGGCCCGGGCGCGGATCCCGGCGAGTGCAGGAATTCTCCCGCTCGGAAGGTTTTCTCGGGCGCCTGGGTTACCGACGATGGCATTGAGGCCGGTACCGCGACGGCAGTTGCCGACGCTGCTGCAGCCAACGCGGCCGTCTTGGGTGGGTGGGCTGCCGGTGCCGGCGGTGGTTGTGCTATTGATTGCTGCTTCGCCCGCAGCAGTTCGCACGCCGTACTCATCGTGTCCCGCACCTGTTCGGCACGGAGCGGTTTCACCAGAACAGAATTGGCTCCTGCCTGCAACGCCTCCGGTAGCCGGGCGTCATCGCTGACAATGGCCAGAGTCAGCGGGCGCTGCGATGCCTTCAAATCCCGCGCTGTCTTCAGCAGAAAGCCCGCCTCGGGCTGATCTTCCCAGTCGGTGATTACGATCTGAAACATCTGGGTGGTAACCTTCTCCACGGCATCGACTGCGTTCCCGCAGTACTCCCCCTCGATTCCGAGGTCGGTGAAGACCTGCCAGATCGGCTGGACCATCTCTTCGTTGGACGAGAATAAGAGGCAGCGCAAGGGCATACTATTCCAGACTAGGCAGGCTCAGTAACCGGGGCAAGTTACCGAGGTGGAATGCAGTCTTGCCCGCCGAAGACCCCAGCAGTACATGTCCATCCGGAGCACGGTTCGTCTGGATTGCGCTTTATGCTATGGCTGGCCGGTGCCTGCGCTAGAATTCTTGGTCGTTTCCGAGCACGCCTTATGCAGACTGCGGAGGTCGTCATCGTCGGTGGAGGAATTGTCGGCTCCAGCATTGCCTACCACGTCACGGCGAACGGATGCCGCAACGTTCTGGTCATCGAGCGCGAATCGGCGCAGGGCAAGGGATCGACGGGCAAGAGCATGGGCGGAGTGCGGGCGCAATTTTCTACGCCGGTCAGCATCCAGATGTCGCTCTACTCGATTCCCTTCTACGCCAGCTTCGAGGAGCGTCTCGGTCTTCCCTGTGACTACCGGCCGCAAGGCTATCTGTTCTGCGCCACCAACGACAAACAGATGGCTTATCTGCGGACAAATTATGCCCAGCAAGTGAAAATGGGTTTGAAGAACGTTCGCCTGGTGACTGGAGATGAAATTCGCGGCATGTTTCCGCAGTTACGTGGCGACGACATCATCGGCGGAAGTTTCTGCTCCAGCGATGGCTTCGTCGATCCCTACAGCGCGATGACGGGATTCATGACCTGGGCAGCCGACCATGGCGCCACTTTGTGGAAGAATACCGGCGTTACCGGGCTCTCGCGGGATGCAGCCGGGATTGTGTCTGTCGAGACCACTCGCGGCCCAGTTGCCACTCGTAAGGTCGTCAACTGCGCGGGCGCGTGGGCTGCCGGTGTGGCGCAATTTGCCGGTGTGGAGTTGCCGGTTGAGCCATTGCGCCGCATGTTAGTTCCTAGTGAACCCTTCGATGAATTCCCGCACACCGCGCCCATGATCGTCGACATGTCAAATGGATTTCATTTTCGCCCCGAGGCCCGTGGGTTTCTCCTGGCCTGGAATGATCCCGAAGAAACGCCCGGTTTCAAAACGGAGTTCGAGCCGGCCTTTGTCGAGAAGATCCTCACTCGTGCGGCGGACCGCGTGCCGTGCTTCGCCAATCTTCCGGTGAATCCCAAACGGGCGTGGGCCGGCCTCTATGAGATGACGCCGGACCATCATCCAATCCTGGGCGAGGCGCCAGGCGCGCCGGGCTTTTTTCTCGCCAACGGCTTTAGCGGACACGGTGTGATGCACGCCCCCGCAACGGGTAAGATTCTCAGCGACCTGATTCTCACCGGAAAGACAGACTTGATTGACGTATCGCTGCTGAGCCTTACGCGGTTTGCTGAGGGGAGACTTATTCACGAAACCGCCGTGCTGTAAAAACAAAATGTCCCTGCAAGAACACAACTACTGGCTCACGACCGCCGAATTCCCCAAGGCGGAAGCTCGTCCACTCCCCGACCGCGTGGATGTTGCCGTAATCGGTGCCGGCTTCACCGGCCTTTCGGCAGCGCGTACCTTGGCGCAACGCGGCGCGAGCGTCGCCGTGCTCGAAAGCGAAACCATTGGGTGGGGAGCCAGTTCCCGCAACGGCGGCATGGTCCTGACCGGCATGAAGCTGGGCGTGAACCAACTTATCTCCATGTATGGACGCGAACTTACGCGGCGCATGTACGCCGCTTCGCTCGAGACTATCGATTGCGTCGAGCAGATTGTCCGGGAAGAAGCGATCGACTGCGACTTCTCGCGTTGCGGCCATCTCGAAGTGGCCTGCAAGCAGAAGCATTTCGACGATTACGCGCGCCAGGCGGAAACGATTGCGCGCGAGTTCAATCACCAACTGCGCGTCGTGCAAAGAAATGAGTTGAGTGCAGAAATCGGATCGAGCATTTACTACGGCGGCATGGTCGATGAAGTCAGCGCAGGAGCGAATCCCGCGCGCTATGTCGCTGGCCTCGGCCGCGCAGCAATGAAAGCAGGCGCGCAAATTTTCGAGCGCGCGCGGGTCGAAAGCCTGCAGCGCGAATCCAGCGCGGGCGAATCGGGATGGAAAGTCGTTACCTCGCGAGGCACGTTCTGGGCAAGCGAAGTCTTCGTTGGCACGAGCGGCTACACCGGCCGGGCAACTCCCGCGTTGCAGAAGAGAATTATCCCGATCGGGTCGTTCATCATCACAACGGAAGTTCTGCCGGAGGCGCTGGCGCACGAACTCAGCCCACGCAACCGGATGATCTACGACTCCAAGAATTATCTCTACTACTACCGGCTGACGCCGGACCGCCGGATGCTGTTCGGCGGGCGCGCCGCATTCTTTCCCGAGAACGACCAGACCATCCGCCGCAGCGCCGAAATTCTGCGCCGCGGCATGATCGATGTCTATCCCCAACTGCGCGACGCCAAAGTGGAATACGTCTGGGGTGGCACGCTCGATTTCGCCTTCGACATCATGCCGCACGCCGGCCAGATCGATGGCATGTATTACGCCGTCGGCTACGCTGGGCACGGCGTCGCTATGGCCACCTACCAAGGACAGAAGATGGCGGAGTTGATCGCAGGAGACAAGCCAGAGAATCCGTTTGTCGGCATTCCGTTCCCCGGCGCGCCGCTAGGTTTGTACAACGGGAGGCCGTGGTTCTTGCCGTTCGCGGGAATGTGGTACAAGTTTTTGGATTGGGTGAGCTGAATTGTTGAAGCTGGCGTTCTATGGATCTTTGGACCGGTCTCGCGTGCTTGAAAGCAAATCCTAAGGTCAAAGGGTTTCGCAGATTCGGTATGGGGAAAGGCGCATACGTAAACGTTGTCGCGTGTGTTGAGTCCCGAGCGGCTTTTGAGGAGCGCGTAAAGAGGCACTCAGAAGGGATGGACTGCATTCTGGTCGAGCTTGACCACGTGCAACTGCTGGAGCCAGAATGACCGAAGAGGACTATCCCGAAGAGTTGATAACGATGCGCGAAACCGCCGCGCGTCAAACAGCCGACACGGTTTTCGGGACCTTCCACATCTGGGATCAAGAGGACTCAAACTGAACCAGCGAGCCCGAACGGATTCTTGATCGTCAACCGACGATCAACCACCTGCCCGTCCTGCATATCCTCCGAGTACAAGATGGTGCATCGCGCTTCCAGGGCAGAGGCGACGATGAGAGCGTCATAAATTCTATAGCCATATTTTTCTGCGATTGTTAACGCCTCGTTGTGAGTATCAAGCGTGATCGGGAGCGGGTCGGGACAGAGGGTCTTGATGTTCTCTATAGCGAACCGTACTTCGTCCCAAGGCATTTTTGCCTTCCTCCGCACCACATCCGCAAACTCGTATAAGACCTGCACGCTAACCGTTCCGCCTTCAGCGATTAGTTCCTCCGCCTTCTGGGAGCGCGGATCATCCTGAACTACGGCGTACACAAAGATGTTGGTATCGAAGAACGCGCTAGCGCTCATAGATGTCGTTGCGGTCGAAGAAGAAGCCCGGAGGGAATGGACGACGGAGCTTGCGCAGGTTCTCCACAGCGCGCTGGCGACTTTCATCGCGGCTTACCTCAAACGCGCGTTCCCCTGCGACTCGAATCTCGATGTCGTCGCCTTCTTTCAGTTCAAGCGCCTCGACAACTGCGGCGGGCAGGCGAATGGCCAAGCTATTTCCCCACTTCGAAACTTGCATAGGCCTCCTTGGATATACATTAATAATTGTATATCTATCGGGACCGAAAGGCAACGATTCGATAGACCACCGGCCCTAGCACCATCGCGATCGCGCCGCCGATCACGGCATACCGGTCACCCCCAAGCAAGGCCACCAGGGCCATTACTACGGGCGCGGCCACCACATAAAGCAATCCGATTCGCCCGCCGGGAATTACAAATGCGCGTGGCACCTCCGGCCTCGTGTGGCGAAGCTTCCAAGCCGAAAGCACCGTCAGAACGGTCGTGGCCGAGCGCAGCCAGATATATACGGAAATGAGCTGGGCAAGGCTCTGCCACGCCAGCAGCGCGTAAATAATCGCTGAGACCAAAATCGCCAGCCATGGTGTGCCATACCTGGAATGCTTGCGAGTGAGCGCCGCAGGAAGGTATCCGTCTTCGGCCATGGCGAAGGGCATGCGCGTTGTGGTGAGGACCGTGCTGTTGAGCAGCGCCACAAAGCCGATCATCGCCGCCAGCGTCATCCAGGTGCCCAGCCACGGGCCGCCGATCAGCTTTGCTGCGTCCGAAAAGAATCCGGTATGCCAGTTCTGCCACTCTCCCGCCGAGGCCAGCCCTGCCAGCGTGGGCAGAAAGTACGCGGCAATCGACAGCGGCACCACAAGCGCCAGCGCGCACGGATAGGCCCGTTGCGGGTTCTCAACTTCCTCGGCCACGGTAGAAAGTTGCTCGTAGCCCGAATACAGCCACAGTCCCAGCGCCAGCCCCACGCCGAAAATCTTGAATGTTGGCTGGTGCGGAGGGATTAGCGGCACGAATGGATTGTGATGCCAGTGCATAAGGGCGATGACGATCATTGTCATCACGGGCACAAAGATGAAAATTTCGAGGGCGGTCGCGACTTTCCCCACCATCTGAATGCCGCGTATGTTGATCCATGTGATCCCCGCGATCAGCGCCACTGAAACGAGATAGTGCTTCCATCCCGTGATTCCGGGAAAGTAGTACACCAGGTAATCGGTGAAGAGGACGGCGTAGGCTCCGCCCAGCAGGAAGGACGCTGACCAGTTCCACCATCCGGCGAGGAATCCCCAGAAATCGCCGAAGGCCGCGCGGGTCCAGCGATAGAATCCGCCCTCGACGGGCATGGCGGTGGTGAGTTCCGCCGAAACCAGCGAGACCGGGATGCACCAGAAAAACGGCAGCACCAGCAGGTAGATCAACGTCATACCCGGGCCCGAAGTCGTGACCATGTCCTCGAGCCCAAACGGCCCGCCCGTGGTGTAGGAAAACATCACGAAGACGAGGTAGAAGAGGCCGGCCTTGCGGAGAGTGGATGGGTTGCCGTTACATGGGGTCAAAGTAGTTCCGTTTGTCGTGGTGCGGTCTAATACGGAAGCGAGCCAAACGCGCGACTATTGTGTCGCAAAGAACGCGATACTTCGCGCGGCTCACCCGGATTCCTCACTGCGCAAAAAACGCTTGTTCGGAATGACAACCAACTGCTTACGCCGCCAATATTCCCGTCAACGCACCTTCCAGTTCCAGCAGCTTGCGCTTTACGTCGAGGCCGCCGCCGTAGCCGCAGAGCGTGCCGTCGGAGGCGATTACGCGATGGCAGGGGACGACAATTGCGATGGGGTTGCGATTGTTCGCCATGCCCACGGCCCGAGATGCGTTTGGCCTGCCAACCGCGCGGGCGATGTCGGCGTAGGTGCGCGTTTCTCCATAAGGAATCGCCAGTATCGCATGCCAGCAGGCAAGCTGGAAATCGGTTCCGCGAAGGTCGAGCGAGAAATCGAACTTACGCCGCTTGCCGGCGAAATACTCCTCTAGCTGGCTGACGTAGGGTCGCAGCCCGCTCGGGGATTCGTCGAACCTGAAACCTCTCTTCTCTTCCCGCAAATCGCGTGGATTGGGGCGAATGGATTGCTGGCCCGGCAGGCGCGCGTCAAATTCCAGGGCGACGATTCCGTCGGCGGACGCTGCCAGAAACAGCGGTCCAATCGGCGAGTCCATTGTTGTGCAGTGAAGGGTCTCCATGGTTGGTGCTTACACCGCACACTACGATAGCAGACGGCTCGACGGTTTCGCCCGGATAAACCTTCACCACAGGGGACACAGGGTAAACCCGGGCCTCTTGGGTTTGAAAGGGCCACTTACCGGGTGCAGTTGACAGAAAGCGGTTTTTGGCCCAAAGTGTGTGCGGCGTGCTTATGCCCTTGACTCCATCCCCCATGAAGAAGGGCCTTTTCATTATGGTAGCCGTGGTGCTGGCCCCGGTCCTGCTGGTGGGACTGGTCGCGTTGGCTGCGGCGGACTGGCAGAAGATCGGCGCTACCGCCAGCGGCGATCAGGTTCTGGTCAGCTCGGTCACGGCCCGAAAGAACGGTTTGCGCAGCGCCTGGGTCCGCGTTGAATACAAGGAACCGATCAGGCTGGCGCAGGGCGGTCCCTTCGTCGAGCTGCGCGCTCGGGTGCGCTTTAACTGTACGAGCGGCAGTGCTGTCCCGAATTCCGAATGGTTCTACTCTCGCGACCGTAGCGGCAAACTCGTGGTTAGCAAGAAGACCCACCGAGACGATCAGTTCGGTCAAGTGGCCGAGGGCGGGTTTGGGGAGATGGCACGGGACTTTGTTTGCAAGCAGAAATAAGGCAGTGGCCAGGGGCCAGTGGCCAGTAAACCTCACCACCGCCTATCGCGTCGCCACGGCCAAAGCGTACTGAACTTCCCACTGGTCACTGGCCACTGCGTTTTCCACAGGCTGGCACCTCGGTAACTTCCCACCCACTTCCGCAGACGGCGCTTCCGTCATATGCTGATAACGAAACGCAGTTGGCGAACCGGTTGCGACATCACTCACCCTCAGCATGGATTCATTGCGTCTGTATTCGCTGGTTGTGGTCGGCAGCGCCGTTGCCGTTGGCGCCTACGCGCTTTTGCGGCGCAAACCCAAGGGCCCCGCAGAATTGGAACGCGAACGCCGCACCTGGCTGGACGGCATCGGGCGCATCACCGACGGCACCGTCATCGACGTGCAGGAACTGCCATTCAGCAACGGCCATCATGCCGCCGTGTTGCTTATCTACAAGTACGACGTCGCGGGCGTGTCGTACGAGTGCTCGCAGGACGTGACCTACCTGCGCCAGTGGATTAACCTGCATTCCTGCCGCCTGGGGCTGCCCACGTCGGTGAAGTACGATCCGCACAATCCGGGGAACTCGCTGGTGGTTTCGGAAAGCTGGATGGGGTTGAGGCAGTAGCAGTGGCCAGTGTTCAGTGATCAGTGGCCAGTTAGAGCTTCGCGATTCAAGACGGCGACTTCCGCATATTGGTTTTTCACTGGCCACTGACCACTGATCACTAGCCACTGCCTTTCAGATCTGGTAGTCCAGATAGTCGTCCTGGAACAACTCTTGGGGGGAGATATTCGGGGCAGAACCTCCTTCGTCGATCGTTAGGTTTGGCTCGGCGCCCAGCGCTTCGTGCGAGTGTTCCTGAAACTTCTCGCGTAATTCGTGCACTTCCGCAGCCAGCTTTATGATTACGTCGGAGAGCGGGTCGCGGATGTCCTTGGGATCGGTGATGATCACGCGTTTGCCCTCGCGCAGAACAATATGCCCGGGTACGCCCACAATTGTGGAATTGGCGGGCACACTGCGCAGCACGACGGATCCTGCGCCCACGCGGCAGTTGTCTCCAATCGTGATGTTGCCCAGCAGTTTCGCGCCGGAGCCGATGGAAATGTTATTGCCTAAGGTGGGATGGCGCTTGCCCTTCTCTTTGCCCGTGCCGCCCAGGGTTACGCCCTGGTAGAGCGTGACGTCATCGCCGACGATGGCGGTCTCGCCGATTACTATACCCATGCCGTGGTCGATGAAGAGACGCCGTCCGATCTCGGCGCCGGGATGGATCTCAATCCCGGTAAGCAGGCGCGCGAATTGCGAGTTGAGTCTTGCCGGGAAGTGCAGGCCGTGGCGCCACAGCCAGTGGCTCAAGTGATGTGCCCATACGGCGTGCAGACCCGGATAGCAGATGAGGACTTCGAAGTAGGAGCGGGCGGCAGGGTCCGACTCGAAGACCGCGGCAACATCTTCGCGCACCGAGCGGAAAAAGCTGATCATGGGGCAGTTCTCAGCTCTCAGTTCTCAGTTCTCAGCGAAACCCTTCGGGGTCTTGTTCCAGAGAACCGGGGACTGAAAACTCTCTTTCTTCTTGATGAACGTAGCCTAGCGAGGGAAAGAGTGCAAGGGGCACAGCCGGGCGCTGAGAAAAGCCTTTCACCGCCGACGATCGCGAAGGACGCAAGAAACAGCGGGTGCTGGAGAGCTGAGAACTGGTGTCCCTTAGCTGCCGGGCTGGAAGCCGCCGCTGTGGGCTACGGTCATGCGGAGATATTTGTAAGGATTAACTGGCGTGTCGTTGATGCGAACTTCGTAGTGGAGGTGTGGACCGGTGGAGCGCCCGCTGAGGCCGACATAACCGATGGTATCGCCGCGATGGACTTGCTGTCCTGGCGTGACGGCAAAACCGGAAAGATGGCCGTAGCGGGTGGAGATGCCGTGGCCGTGGTCCATCATGATGAGCTTGCCGTATCCGCCCGAGAAATCTGCGAATGTGATCACGCCATCGGCCGGCGCGATGATCGGGTGGCCGTAAGTGCTGCCGATGTCCACGCCGCCGTGAAACGCGCCTTCGCCGTTGAACGGATCGATGCGCTCTCCGAAGCTGGCCGTAACTTGGCCTTCGACCGGCCAGAGGTTGGGCGCTGAATTGGCGCGGAACCAGTCGGCCGTAGTGGCGTTGCGCGTCATGCCCAGGCTGATGCCCACAGTGGTGGCGCCGGTCAGGGCGGAAGTGCGCAGAGCGACCAGTTGGTCCAGCGAAGAAGTGACGTCGGCATCCTGAATCTGCTGCTGTGATCCTGTGACCAGCGTGGGCTGCGACTTCAATCCGTAAAGCGCCGATACCTCACTGGCGATCGAGCCGAGAGAAGCGACCTGAACATCGCGCTCCTTGGCGACCTCTTCCAGACGGGAATAACGGTCCTTGAGCTGTTCTTTTTCGGTGCGAAGCTCGTTGTAGTGCGAAACCTTGAGCAACATGCGCGCATACGAACTGGCGATCCCGGTGAGGCTGAGGAATCCGATAGCCGCGCCGACTACGAATACATACAGGTAATGGACGGGAATGGAGATCTTGCGTAGCTGCCCGTCATCCCCGCGGGCCACGAAAAGTATGTAAAAGCGTTTTTGCAAATGCCGTCCTTTGCGAATGATCTGCGTTTAGCGATCAGGGCCGGAACTCCAGGCAAAAGTTCTGAGGTTGCAGAAAGCCTGTTCGGACGCCTGATTTTTCGGGCTACGCTCCCATCTTGGGTATGGAGACTCTTAACGTGCCCTTTACCTACCGGAACCAAGGACGAAGCCGAAAACCTCTCGTCTGCAATTCGTACCGAATGCGGAGCTTAGCTTGCCCAAAGGTTACTGCACTTCTGCTCGGCCAAAGGTTGTCTGATTGACATGTAAAGGTAACAAACTGGGTTCCCCCTGTCAACGAGGAGGAAGGGCATTAAATGTTACTTAAGACTTGGGTAACCGGCGGTCACCAGCGCGTTGGTGACCGGAGCGGATGGGCAGCAGCGGCAACTGTCCAAGTGGCCCATCCGGGTTCGAGGTCGGGGCGGAGATATCAAGCCCTGGAGCAGGGGATTGGCCCACCCAACAGCGAAGGACGATGGCTGAACCGGAGGGGATCATTTGAGTCCTGGGAAGGGTGAGCAGCATCCCTAGCTGGGCTTCGCATATAGTAGTTGCCGTGCCGCTTGCCGAAAAAGTGCTGATTGCCCAAGTCCGCCGCATGGCGAAGTCGGCGACGAATCCCGCCGTTGTGACTGGAATTGGAGACGACTGCGCCGTGCTGCGAGTTTTGCCGGGACGAGGCAAGAACAAAGAAAAGGACACGTTGGTCACCACGGACTTTACGCTGGAGGGGATCCACTTCCGGCGGGACTGGCACCCGGCAGAATCGGTTGGACACCGGTGCCTGACGCGAGGGCTGAGCGACATCGCGGCCATGGGCGGGGAACCGGTGGCAGCGTTTCTTTCGCTGGCGCTGCCGCGCGACCTGCCGCAGAGCTGGGTGGGCCGCTTTGCGCGCAGCCTGGTCAGCCTGGCCGAGAGATACAGCGTGACCCTCGCCGGCGGCGACACGGCCGAGTCGCCCGATGGAATTCTGGCGGACATTGTTGTGGTGGGGACCGTGGCCAAGGGCGAGGCCATACTGCGTTCGCGGGCGCGGCCTGGCGACCGCATTTATGTGAGTGGGGAACTGGGCGGCTCGGCAGCTGCCGTCTGGCAGATGCGGAAAAAACCCAAGCGGAAGCTTAATCCGCGGGAATATCCCCGCCATTTCTTTCCCGTGCCGCGAATCGAGTTGGGCCGCGTTCTCCGCGAGAAAGGTCTGGCGTCCGCAATGATCGATACCAGCGACGGCCTCTCCACCGATTTGGCCCACATTTGCGAAGAAAGCGGCGTAGGGGCAGAACTGGAGGCAGAAGCTATTCCTCGCGCCAGCGTGGGCAAGCCGTCGCGGGAAGTCGATCTGCAGTTTGCTCTGCATGGTGGAGAAGACTACGAACTGCTGTTCACAGCTCCCCGCGCCAAGAGGATCCCGTCCCGCATTGCCGGAATTCCCATTACCCACATCGGCCACATGACCCGCCGGCGCAAGATTTTCCTGATGAACCGGGCGGGCGTCGGCTACGAGCTCGAGCCTCGAGGCTGGGAACACTTTCGCAAGTAGTGAGTACTTCCGTCACCAGTCACCATCTGTGTCTATACCCTCCTCTGGAAAATCGGGGTTAGAGTAGGGACATGTCGTTCTCCCGAGTCGCTCTCCTCCGTGTTCTGTTGGTCTCGCTGACCATCGCTGTGACGTCCGCAACATTGTGGGCTGAAAAGAAGCAGCCGCCTCCACCACCGGCGCATGCCAAGTCTCCTGTGCCCGCGGTCACCGACGAGTACGTCCACAAGGAGTTTGGCGACAACTGTTCGCTGCTGGCCGGACCTCCGCAGTTTGTTGCCGATCTCGATGGCGACGGCGTGGACGATCTGGTGGTGGTTGCCCGCTGCAAGAATCCCATGGCGGATCAGGCAGAGTACGGGTTTCGCGTAGCCGATCCTTATGACAGTTTTCTCGGCTTCGGCGACGTCAAAGTCACCTCGACGTTTGCCTCGGACGCACCTGAACGCAAAGGGATTTCTTTGCTGATCGTTCACGGGGTGGGCTCCGAGGCTTGGCGCTCCGATAAACCCAAGCCCAAGTTCCTGCTGATCAACCTGCCCTTCAAAACGCTCTCCGTAAAGAGACTGGCGTTGAAGAAGAAGACGATCCTGGGCGTCTACATGGAAGAGCAAGGCGAAGGCGAAGCAACCTCTTCGGTCATCTTCTGGGATGGGAAGAAATACCACTACCAGATACTAGGCGCAGATATGGAGTAGGTTCATGTGGGACAGCCGCTCCTTCGGCTGTCCAGCGGGCGAAGCCCACAGTTCTAGCCCATTCTGACGATTGGGTTCAGTTCTGAATAGCGCTGTGATCTGGCTCACACCTGCTGTGCCTACCTACCCGCTATAATCCCTCCGACATGAATCTCGAACAAAAAATCGCAGAATTGAAGAAGCGCAATCAACTGGCCGAAGCCGGCGGAGGCGAGAAGCGCCGCGAGCGCCAGCACAAAGAAGGCAAAATGTCGGCGCGGGAGCGCATCGAGTTCCTGCTCGACGAAGGCACCTTCGAAGAGACCGACAAGTTGGTCACACACCGCTGCAGCGACTTCGGCATGTCCGAGCAGAAGCCCTACGGCGACGGCTTTGTCACCGGCTATGGCCGCATCGAGGGCCGGCTGGTCTACGTCTTCGCGCAAGACTTCACCGTGTTCGGGGGATCGCTGTCGGAGGCGAATGCCGGGAAGATCGTCAAGATTATGGATCTGGCCGCGAAGATCGGCGCCCCTGTGATTGGGCTGAACGATTCGGGCGGCGCACGCATTCAGGAAGGTGTGATGTCGCTAGCCGGCTACGCTGACATTTTTCTGCGCAATACGCTGTATAGCGGTGTAGTGCCGCAGATTTCCGCGATCATGGGCCCGTGCGCGGGGGGCGCGGTCTATTCGCCTGCCATTACTGACTTCGTCCTCATGGTCGACAAAACATCCTATATGTTCATCACCGGGCCCGACGTCATCAAGACGGTGACCATGGAAGAAGTCACCAAGGAGCAGCTCGGCGGCGCCATGACGCACAATGAAACCTCAGGTGTGGCACACTTTCTGGCGCACGACGATGTCGAGTGTTTGTCCATGGTGCGCGAGCTGTTGAGCTTCGTGCCCTCCAACAACCTGGAGGAGCCACCTCGTAAGCCGTGCCATGACCCGATCGACCGCGCTGATGCCGCGCTCGACAAGATCGTGCCCGCGCAATCGAATCTGCCCTACGACATGAAAGACGTGATCCATGCCGTGGTTGACGACGCCTACTTCTTCGAAGTGCAGGAGCACTACGCGAAAAACATTGTCGTCGGATTCGCGCGCCTGGACGGCCGCTCCGTCGGCATAGTCGCCAACCAGCCGGCCATGCTGGCGGGGACGCTCGATATCAATGCTTCGATCAAGGGCGCGCGCTTCGTGCGCTTCTGCGACTGCTTCAACATTCCGCTGGTCACATTTGAAGACGTCCCGGGATTTCTGCCCGGCACGGCGCAGGAATACGGCGGCATCATCAAGCACGGCGCGAAGCTGCTCTACGCCTTCGCCGAAGCCACAGTGCCGAAGGTTACCGTGATCACGCGCAAAGCCTACGGCGGCGCTTATTGCGTCATGGCGTCGAAACACATCCGCACCGATGTGAACTACGCGTGGCCGACGGCCGAGATCGCAGTCATGGGCCCGGAGGGAGCGGTGGACATTGTCTACAAGCACGAACTGGACGGCGCCGCCAATCCGCAAGAGCGGCAGGAACTGCGCCAGCGCAAGATCGAAGAATTCCGCGAGCGCTTTGCCAATCCCTACGTGGTCGCCGACCGCGGCTTCGTGGACGCCGTCATCCAACCCCGCGAAACGCGTAAGAAGCTAATTCAGGCTTTGGCCATGCTGGAGACCAAGCGGGATAAGAACCCGCCTAAAAAGCATGGGAATATACCGCTGTAAGCGGTGCCCGTCATTCTTCCTCCCCTAGCGGGAGCATGGAATCCGTGACGAACGTGGATGACTCGTACCGACTTATCCACGATTATGAACAGAACTCGATAGGTTCCGCGATTGCCGGAGCCGAGCAACATCTGACGGATTGGCACGTCGAAATGAGCGCTTTCAGGCGCGAGGGGACAGCGTTCGGGAGAGTGGGAGAGCGTCTTGATACTCGCGCGTGCGCTAACGCTCCACTGAGTCGCGGCTCTGGGAGCGCGGTCCCGAATGTAGCGATATATGTCCCGAAGATCGGCCTTGGCTTCCGGCGTGACCAAAACGCGATAACGTGACGTAGCGCTCAGGGCTCTCTTTCCAGTTCATCGAATACTTCATCCACCGACTGTCCCTCGCCTCTCTTGGCTTGGGCCAGACCGCGGCGAATTCTGGCGATCGCATCGAGGTGCTCGGCTACTTGTTGGTAAATGATTGGATCAAGCACCACGGCTTCCGCTTTTCCGTTGATGGTCAGCACAAGCGGTCGCCCCGTCTTTTTCATACGCTTCATCAAGTCGGACGAATTGCGTTTGAACGTAGTAAAAGAGTGGATATCCTCGGCCACATTAACCATGTGCGGATGTTACATCTTATTCGCATCGTATTCAATGCTTAAAAGGCGCGGTGCCCAGTTATCGTTCGGAGTCGTAAGGGTGAGATTTCCGGAGCGAATCAGGAGGAGGAAAATCAGGCCGCAAGAAATTAAGAGTTCCGAGGTGATGTTGGATCCATTCTTCTCGGCCAGTAGCTCGCGTTAGACCCTTGCTTGACCTGCGGAGCAGCTTCCCTTGCGGGGTGCCGCGTGCGATCTTCGCTCGGGCTCCGGGCTTACCGCCAACCGGAAAAACCTACCCAACGCCTCGGAACTCTATCCTGCCTTTGACGTTTCTTCTTGTTCTCCTCGACCAGCGCCTTGCTATAGACCCTTGCTTGCCCTCCCTAGTCACTTTCGTGATGAGGGTGACTGCGCTCGAGTCCCGGACGCGGCACCAACCGGCAAAACTTTAGAAGCTGTCAAAGAACGATTATGTTTTTACTCTTTCTATTTTCTGAGTCAATGAAAAGTTTGCATTTGTAAGTTGCGTATTTTCAGCTGAGTGCAGGTCGTCCACAGGCGGGTGACCGGAATTGGTGCAGGGGGTGGAAAGAGAATCCCGCAAGAAACGCGCCTGGAGGCACTTTCTGCAATTCTTTTCTTCGGGATAAGTCCATCTCTTTGCTGAATGAGGTGGGCATCGTTGTGAAAAACGACGGAGATCGGCGCCCAGCAAGGGATTCGCAGGGGTATCAGGGCACCGGCACATCATTCGATCGATGCGAAACCGCCGTCGAGCTATGCTCGACTGAATAGGCGAGGGCGGCTGTCCCCAATGATTCGATTTGCGTCTACTAGGTTGGTTTAGGTTGCGTCGATCTTCTCGTCGACGAAATGCTTGTCGGCTTCGTCGGCGCCGGTGAGTTCGAACGAGTTGGTGACGGCCGCTTTCCCCTTCTCCACGCTGGTGATCACGTAGGAGCAGCCGATCCAGTGGGCTTCGGCAAGATCGGTCGGCGACCAGTGCGCAGGATGATCGGGGTGGGAGTGGTAGAAACCGACAATGTCTTCCCCGCGCTCACGGCCTTCGCGCTGGGTGCGCACCAGTTCGCGCGGGTCGATGTTGTAGCGGTTCTGCGGCGAGTCGGTGCGGGTGTTGCCGCAGCGCGCCGTCGACGTGACAATGCGGGTGCCGTCGTCATTGGTGCGACCGAGCAATATGCCGCAGCATTCGTGAGGATAGGTTTCTTCGCCGTGGCGGCGAAGGGCGTCGTAGTCTTTGGGAGTGATCTTCAGCATCAAAATCAGAATCTACCACGGAAACACGGAGGCACAGAGAAAAGCGGTTCTGGATTTCAGAGCGGAAATTTGCGGTGAGGGATTATTCCCTTGATTCTCTCCGTGGCTCCGTGGTGGGTGTTCTTATCCCTCCGTCCAGAATCTCTCACTCAAGTATTTATCGCCGGAGTCGCAGAGGATGGTGACGACCACGGCCCGCTGTTCTTTCCTCAGCCGGAGTTGTTCTGAGACCCCAAGGCTGCCAGCGATGCCGGCCGCGGCGGAAATTCCCAAGAGCAATCCGTTCTCACGAGCCATGCGGCGGCACATGGCGTAGGCATCTTCAGTGGCGATCTCGAGATTTTCGTCGGCCAGTTTGGGATCGTAAATTTTGGGAATGATCGCACTGGCCATGTGCTTGGCGCCTTCGATGCCGTGGAAGGAGGAATCAGGCTGCAGCGAGATGCAGCAGACCGTCGGGTTGAGTTCCTTCAGGCGCCGAGTCGTACCCGTGAACGTCCCGCTGGTACCGAGCATGGCCACAAAGTGAGTAATCCGGCCTTCGGTTTGTTGCCAGATTTCGTTGGCCGTGCCGTGATAGTGGGCGAGCCAGTTCGCGTCGTTGGAGTACTGATCGGCGTAGAAATATAGATCCGGATGCTTGGCGGCAAGTTCGCGGGCCATTCGGATGGCGCCGTCCGACCCTTCACCGGGATCGGTATAAATAATGTTCGCGCCATAGGCGCTCAGAATTTTTTTGCGCTCAGCGGACACATTCTGTGGCATGCAGAGAGTTACGGGGAATCCCTCAGCCGCGCCCAGCATGGCATAGGCAATGCCTGTGTTTCCGCTGGTCGCGTCGAGCAGAATCTTGCCGGGAATGAATTTCCCACTGCGGCGGCCTGTAGCGACAATGTTGGCAGCAGCGCGGTCCTTCACGGAGCCGCCGGGGTTGTGCCATTCGGCCTTGCCCAAAAGTGTCACGCCCGGAAGATCCGCGGTAAGCCGATCAAAGCGCAGCAGCGGCGTGTTACCGATGCGATCCAGCAAACTCTGCCCAGGGCGCGGGATAGCGGCCTTCGGTGCGTGATGCGCCGGGAAAGTTGCCGCCACCTTCGCTGGATTGAACCCCATATTCGAACCGTTTCCTCGTGACTAACGTAATATGCAAAGAAGAGTGAAACACGCTATGTAGTATGGTGTCTTTAGATGAGAGAAATTGCAAGTCCGATGCAGCCGTGAATAAACACCACAGTTTGCGCGAAGCCTGCATCTAAGAGAGATTGGACGCATAGAAATGTCGAAAGCAATGGAAGCACGAACGTACGAGGAAGCACTGGCCTGGTTGCGCGAGCACGGTTTTGACGTGCAGGAAGCGCCGGGCACCAACGGGCGCGTGTTCCTCAGAAAATACAATGTATCGGCCGCAATTCAGAAGACTGCGGAGGATGGCGTGAAAATCTTCGCCTATCCCGGATACCTGGTGGGCAGCGAGATTTCAAAGCTGGTCAACCGCGGCTACCAGCAGTTTCTGAAGAATTCTAAGACAGAAATCCCGGCAACCGCCGACCATCTCAAGGCGCTGCAGTCGTTTGCCGAAGAGTTGAAGGTGGCGCTCGGAATCCCCAGCCTTTACAACGAGTCGCTGGGCACGGTGAGCGAGTCCTACGACTACGACCGCATCAAGGATCGCGACAAACCAGCTGTGGATCGGCCGAAGCGCCCCTGGGAAGTTGCCGGCAAGGCAGTCGCAGCCAAAAAGGGTCGCGCGTAGGTTTAAGCAATCGATCGCGCAACCCTTTTAAAGTCACTCCCGAAATTTTGTCCCCCGGACGATGCTTGTGCGAAACTGGTGCGCTCCAGTTAGCCAGATCAGGAGGTTTGGCATGCGCATTCGGTTTGTACTCTACTTCTTTTTCTTCTCTTGCTTGGTGCAGCTCATTCTCCTGGCAAACAGTAATCAAGCCCTTGCCCAGGCTGAGTCGGGCGCCTACGGAAACGAACGGAAGGCCATCGAGCGCGTGCTGCACACGCAGCAGGAAGCCTGGAACCGGCACGATCTCGAGGGTTTCATGGGGGGCTACTGGCATTCGCCGGAGCTAACGTTCTTCTCTGACGGGAAGGAGCAGGACGGATGGGAGGCAACGATTGAGCGTTACCTCGCGAAGTATGCGAGCCCCGGTCAGGAGATGGGGCAGTTGGAGTTCTCCAGCTTGCGCATCGAAGTGCTGGGCCAGGACGCCGCCTTTGTGCGCGGTTCGTGGAAGTTGACGATGTCCAACGGCAAGACGCCGCACGGATTGTTCACGCTGGTGTTCCGCAAGTTTCCTGAAGGATGGAAGATTGTGCACGACCATACTTCGTCGGCGGAATGAAGCAATTCCGCCGCTACTTCCAGAGGCTGGCTGCACCTACCTCTTCGTTCTCACCTGTACTCGCGTGCCTTCGGGGAGCTTGCCGTTCGTTAGCTCCACGACACCGTTGCGGATTACTCCCTCCAGTTCCTGTTGTGCAGGACTGGCATTCAACTCGGCTGACGCATTCGCGGGCGAAGGCTTGCCCTGAGCTCGTCGAAGGGGCGCCTGCGCCGCACTTCGTCCCATTCCCTTGTCCATGGCCTCGTTGGCCAGGCGGTCAGCTTCCCGGTTGTGTTCGCGGAGGGCGTGTCCTATCGAGAACCATTCGAGTTGGGCGATCAGTTCTTTCGCGCGCCCGTGAAGATCCTGCAGCGTCGGGTTCTTCACTTTGTAGATGCCCTTGATCTGGCGGACCAGCAACTCGGAATCGCTGATTAGCTTGAGGGCCTTGGGGCCGTGCTGCAACGCGTATTCGAGGGCCGCGATCAGGCCCTGATACTCGGCGAAATTGTTGGTCTGGTGGCCGAGGTACTCGCTGAGATGGGCGACCTTGCGTCCGGATTGATCTTGAATGACGACGCCATAGCCGGCAGGACCGGGGTTGCCGCGCGCGCCGCCGTCGCTGTGGGCCACGAGGTAGTGCTCCGGCAGGTTCTCACGGTGGGGGTCGAAGAGATTCTTCGTTCCGGCGTTGCGGGGGTGGGGCATGGAGTTGAGTTTACAACGACGGTTGGTTCAGCAACTCAACGGCCTGCGGCGAGGCGGGTGGCGAGCCGCGGAGGCAAGTTGGCGGCGAAGATTCGCTCCTGTGCGGCTTTCAGGTTGTAGGGCGCGCGATGGAAGTGGACGACTTGGGCCTCGGTATCGAACAAAGCGAAGGCGGCGCGCCAGTCACCATCGCGCGGCTGGCCGACCGACCCCGGATTGATCATGTAACGCGTGGCGGACTTCAGTTGCAACGAAACCGACTCGGCTTGCCCGACCGTGCGGTATTCCGGACGAAAACCGTCGGCGCTGGAACCGTTGGCGAAGAATCCACCTTGCAGGTGGGTATGTCCGAAGAAGGTCAGCGGTGTGGGGGTTGCCAGCAGTGGCACCAGCGCATCGCCGAGCGAAACCACATAGGCGTCTTCGTCCCCGGGCGAGCCGTGAACCAGTTGCACGTGTGGGAAGCCTTCCAGAGAAATCGGGCCGTGGGGCAAAGACTGCAGCCAATCGTGGTGCTCGGCAGTCAACTGGTCGCGGGTCCAGACGGCGGCGGCGGCGGCCAGAGGGTTGAAATCGTCCAGTTCGAGCAGCCCGGTCGCGGCCTTGTCGTGATTGCCACGCACGAAAATCTTTCCCAAGTCGCGAGAGCGATCAATGACCTCATTCGGGGAAGCGCCGTAGCCCACCACATCGCCGAGGTTGGCCACGAAATCGAAGGCCGGAGCTGCCGCCAAGCAGGCCTCCAGAGCTTCAAGATTGGCGTGAATGTCGCTAAGCAGCAGTATGCGCAATGGACACCGGACAAAGTGGCGATTATAGAACGAGCGGGAAGGGAAGGGATACCCCCGTTAGGTTCCCGTCTCCGCTATTTCGAATTGACCACTGGGCAGCGTGCCCAATGTTCCGGGGCGACCTCGATTAGCGGTGGGAGCGTGCGCGCGCACTCTGGGAGGCGGAACCCGCAGCGCGGCTCGAAGGCGCAGCCCGGTGGCATGGCGTGGAGCGGCGGCACTGTGCCTTCGATGGTTCCGAGTGGATGTCCACGCTCCGTTTTCAGGTCAGGCACGGCTTGCAGCAGGCCGCGAGTGTACGGATGTGCGGCAGCCCGAAAGATATCAATCTTACTGCCGAGTTCCACCAGGTTTCCGGCGTACATCACGGCGACCCGGTCTGCGACCTGAGAAACAACCGCAAGATCGTGCGAGATGAAGAGCATGGCGAGCCCGAACTTGGCGCGCAGTTCGGCGAGCAGGTCGAGGATTTGCGCCTGGATGGTAACGTCGAGCGCTGTGGTGGGCTCGTCGGCGATTAGCAACTTTGGGCGGTTGACGATGGCCATGGCGATCATCACCCGCTGGCGCATGCCGCCCGAAAGCTGGTGAGGATAGTCGCGAGCCCGGCGATCGGGTTCGGGGATGGCCACGTCATTCATAGCTTGAACGGCAAGGCTCGTCGCCTCGCGTCTGGAACGAGTGCCATGAGCCGACACGGCCTCGGCGATCTGGTCGCCGACTCGCATCACGGGATTGAGAGCGGTCATCGGCTCCTGAAAAATCATGGCGATGCGCGAGCCGCGGAGCTGACGCATGGAATCGTCGGGAAGGGTGGCGAGGTTGCGGGCTGAGCCATTCTCGGCGAACAAGATGTCGCCGGAAACCCTTGCCTGCGGCGGCAGCAGGCGCATGATGGCTAGAGAGGTAATAGACTTGCCGGAACCCGATTCGCCCACCAGTCCCAGGACTTCCCCAGGGGCGATGGAGAAGCTGAGGTCCCGGACGGCGGGAAGGACTTGTGTTGGGACAGCCACTCCTTTGGCTTCGCTCGGGGCAGGCTCCGGCTGTCCAGCCCGCAGGGCGGCAGCGGGGAAGGCGATATTCAGGCTGCGGACATCGAGAAGCGGAGGCACGGGTTCATGTTAGCAGTGTCGCAAAACCGTCGCCTGCGGCGACGGGACAGCCGAGGGCGGCTGCCCCCACATGAGTGGCCATTGGTCATCAAGGGTCTTTACTGTCCCAGAATCAGCGGCAGGCCATTTTTGTTGTTGCCGATCACCACGACTTTTGTGTTGGCGCTCTTCGCCAGATTTTCCGTGGCTTCGATGCCCTTCCACTCCAGGAGTTGCGCGCTGATGCCCTGGGCCACAATCTGCTGGAAGTCGCGGACCCCGGCGGCTTCGATGCGCTTACGTTGCGCCTCCTGCGTTTCTTTCTGCAGGCGGAAATTCATGGCCAGCGCTTCCTGTTCGGCCTGTTGCTTGGCTTCGATCGAGGCCTTCAACGTGGCGGGTAGCTGAATGTCACGTAAAAGAACGTTCTCCACGATCAAGCCGCGCTGGTTGAGTTGGGTGGTGACCTGGTCGTAGATTTGCTTGGCCACCATTTCGCGTTCACCGGTGTAAAGGGCGTTGGCGGTATGGGACGCTGTCGATTCGCGGATGGCGGAGCGCAGTGTGGGCTCGACCACTACATTTTCGTAATCGGCGCCAATCTTCTGGAACACTTCGGCCGCCCGGTCGGGATTGAGATGGTAAATCAGCGACGTATCCAGACTCATCATCAGGCCTTCGCTGGAAGGCACACTGGCTGACTCCTTCAGGGTCTGCGTCTGAACGGATAGTTCGTTATTGGTTTTAAGAGGACTGATGAGGTGGATGCCCTCGCCCAGAGTTTCACCGGTCTGTACTTTGCCGAACAGTGTGAGCACGCCAACGTGACCGGTCCCCACCTTGGTCACGGAGCTGAACAGCAAAATCACCAGTAAAAATGCCGCAATGCCAAGCCCGATCAGACGTAGAAGGCCGCCGCCTCCGCCGCCACCACCATTAATAACTCTGCCGTGAGCTGGATCAAAGATTGTCATCGTAGTGTCTCCCTTGTCGTTCGCCTTCATTCTACGGCAGGCTGACGTTCAGTGTATTTCCCGAGACCCCGCTCGCAGTCCTGAATCTTCCCTTTCTCCCACCGCATCTTTATGATTGAGCCTATGAGCAAGATTCACATTCCTACACCGCTTCGGCAGTATGTTGGCAAGCAATCCACGGTCGAAGTAAAGGCCACCACGGTGGGCGAAGCCATAACCGCCCTGCTGGCACAGCATCCCGACCTGCGCCGCCATCTGTACACGGAAGAGGGCAAGCTGCGCGCCTTCGTCAACCTTTACGTCAATGACGAGGATATCCGGTACCTGCAGAAAGAAGCGACCGTGGTGAAGGAAGGTGATAACATTTCCATCGTGCCTTCTATTGCCGGAGGCGCGGTTTAACTGAGATTTCTTGTCCGGAATTTAAGGAATCACCATGGTGAAGCCTTCCACCAGAACTCGCTGTTGTATGTGTCCCGCCTGTTGTTAGCGCCCTGATTCTGACACTCCCGGAACCGCGCACTTAAAAAAATCAACCGAGGATTTTATGGCCACTACCACCGAAATTCCAGTCACACTGAACAAAGACGAGATCCTGCGCTACTCCCGCCACCTGATCATGCCCGAGGTCGGCATGGAGGGGCAGCAGAAGCTGAAGGCGGCGCGTGTGCTGTGCATTGGCACGGGAGGGCTGGGCTCGCCGCTCGCCTTGTATCTGGCGGCCGCGGGCGTGGGCACGCTCGGCCTGGTCGATTTCGATGTGGTGGATTACACGAACCTGCAGCGGCAGATCATCCACTCCACCGCCGACGTGGGCCGCAAGAAGCTGGACTCAGCGGCGGAAAAACTGACCGCGATCAATCCGTTCCTGACCATTCGCAAGTTTGACACGCGCTTGAGCAGCGAGAACGCGCTCGAACTCTTTCGCGATTTCGACATCATCGCCGACGGCACCGACAACTTTCCCACGCGCTACCTGGTGAACGACGCCTGCGTGCTCACCGGCAAGCCGAACGTCTACGGATCGATCTTCCGGTTCGAGGGGCAGGCCAGCGTGTTCGCCACAAAAGATGGACCGTGCTACCGTTGCCTATATCCCGAGCCGCCACCGCCGGGGCTGGTTCCTTCCTGCGCGGAGGGCGGAGTGCTGGGCATTCTGCCGGGTCTGGTGGGCGTGATGCAGGCCACCGAAGTCATCAAACTGATTCTCGGAGCGGGTGAACCTCTCATCGGTCGTCTGCTGCTGATTGACGCGCTGGGGATGAAGTTCCGCGAACTGAAGCTGCGCAAGAATCCCGATTGCCCGGTGTGCGGCACCCATCCCACGGTGACGAAGCTGATAGACTACAACCAGTTTTGCGGCATTCGCGGGGAGGAAAAACCGGTGGAAGCAGGAGTTCCTGAAATTCAAGTGGAAGAGTTGAAACGGCGTCTGGATGCGAAAGAGGATCTCTTCGTCCTCGACGTGCGCGAGCCGCACGAATATCAGATCTGCAACATCGGCGGACATCTGATTCCGCTGAACGATCTGCCCAAGCGCGTGCACGAACTGGATTCCAGCCGCGAAATCGTCGTCCACTGCAAGATGGGCGGACGCAGCGCCAAGGCGGTCGCGTTCCTACAGCAATCCGGCTTCACCAAGGTACACAACCTGGCGGGCGGGATTACGGCCTGGTCGGACCGCGTGGATCCGAAGGTGCCCAAGTACTGAAGGCAGTCGCCGGTCGCCAGCCTGAGGGAGCGCTATGCGCTCCCCTTTTCTTGCTTGGGCTGAAACTGGAGGCCGCGTCCGTCGCTCCGTACAATCGGGGAGAATCCAAATGGCTATTGTTCCCGTTGATTGTGGCGGGAGACCTTAGGGAGTAGTGTTACCTAGTGGGGGAAACGAGAGGATTCTTAACACTATGCGACGAGAATTAATTGGAGTCGTTCTTGTAGTTCTACTGTCCTCTGCGGTCGTGTTTGCTCAGGAGGCAACCACGGCTCCAGCCCAGGCGACGACCGCGGCTCTTACCCCAGTGCCTCCGCCGGGCCCTGCACCTTCTACCAAGCTGGTTCTGAGGGAGGGGACGGATGTGAAGCTGAAATTCGCGGAGGGCTTGAGCTCGAAGACGGCAGCCGACGGCGATCCGGTCAACCTGATCCTGGATGAAGACATTAAGGTTGGTGACGTAGTGGTCGCTAAAGCTGGATGCAAGGCGGTGGGGGAGATAACCAACGCAAAAAAAGCGGGGATGATGGGCAAGGCTGGAGAGCTCAACCTGCGGTTGGAGCATTTGACGGTTGGTGACCAGCGAGTCAGGCTGCGCGGGAGCAAGGGCAAAGAAGGCGAAGGGAAAGTAGGTACTGCCGTAGCTCTGACGGTACTTTTCGGGCCGATCGGATTGATCAAGCACGGCAAGAATGTTGAAGTGAAAGCGGGTACACCTCTGACCGCTTACGTGGACGAGGACGCGCAGCTTATACCGGCGCAGTGAGGGAGCGAGCCCTGCTTCAGAGATAATGCGGTCGAGAGGAAGGCTCTGGCGAAAACCTGAGAGGGCAATGTGCGCCGAGCCCTGGTCGCTTGCTGCCACGAAGATAGCGATTGCTGCCGTTCAAGGATTTCTGCGGAGACCTCGATGACGAGAGCCTCATCAATGTTGCTTGCTATCCTGCTACCATTCCTGTTCCTGTCCTCATCCCTCGCGCAAGAGAACCAGAAAACCAATACTGACGCAGAAAAAGCCAGGGTCTTCATCACCGACAGCCAGTCCTGGGAGGTTGCCGGGGGTGGAGGCGGATCCGCATCAGGATTCGGTGGTGGCACTCGGGGTGGCGCCCGTCCGCAGACTGCGGAAATCGTCAAGACATTTGGCGAGCGCTGCCCGCAGGTGGTGATCAACAACATCCAACAGAGGGCTGACTACATCGTGCTTCTGGACCACGAAGGGGGCAAGAGTTTCGTCCAGCACAAAAATAAAGTCGCCGTGTTCGCGCGCGTCTCGGGCGATTCCATCGTGAGCAAATCGACGCTCTCGCTGGGTGGCTCGGTGCAGGACGCGTGTGAGGCGATTACCGAAGACTGGACCGCACATGGCGCCGCGATTCGCGCCGCCGCGGCGGCAGCCGTAGAACAAAGCAAACCCGCTCCGACTCCACAACCCGTCGCGGCCACGGTCGCTGTTGCAGCGCCTGTTCTGACCGGCAAACTGTCGGTAGTTTCTGTTCCCGATGGCGCCGACATCGAAGTTGACGGCAGCTTTATGGGCAACACGCCGTCCGATGTTCAGGTCACTGAGGGTGAGCACACCGTCTCGGTGAAGAAGGCGGGATTCAAGGACTGGGAACGCAAGCTGAAAGTGACGGGCGGGAGCAGCGTACATCTCAACGCCGAACTGGAGAAGGCTGAGAGTCCATAGTGCCGTCCTCACCGAGGCGCACGCCTCGCGGCGCTCGGCTGGACAGCCGAGAGCCTGCCCTGAGCGGAGTCGAAGGGCGGCTGTCCCCACATGATCCCAAGAAAAAAGGGAGCACAATTTGTGCTCCCTTTGAGTGTGCGTATTGTGCCGCGGTTACTTGCTCGAACCGCCATTCATTCCGTCGCTGGCGGCGGTCAACTCCAGGGCGATTTTCTTGCCTTGAAAGCGCAGGCCCGCCAGCGAGTTGGGTCCGCTGTTGTTCTTCAGCGTCACTGCAGCGTCGTTGGCCGCAGGCGTCTGCAGTTCCACCACGTGCGCTTGCGCTTTGGCCACCACGTTCTTGCCTTGCGTGAAACTCACTTCCACGTTGGGCCCGTCGCCCTCCCACTCGACTTTGTAGTCTCCCGCCTTCAGCGTTGTCCCGTTAAGGGTCACAGGATTGCTCAGTTGCAGGCTGGCTTTGGTAGCGGCGGCAAACGCGCTTGAGGCCAACAACAACGCCAACCCCAGCACCACACTCTTCGACACGATCGCAAACTTCATGACTGCTCCTTTTTCTTTCCCGAATTTACGTCGGGAAGCGGTTGGGGCGGCCCGGTTCACGACTTGCGCGAGAAAACGCTTGTGTTTTGCCGCGAATCGCCTACAACGCACCCGCTGGGGTTCAGCCGGCAAGCCGCCAGGCCTGTCGCGCTGTGCATGGGGGTTTTCTCACCTGGGCCGCCAAACCGAAAGTGAGAGAATCCCCTAAACCCCGCAATAAATTCTGCTGAAGAAATTCCGCCAGCGTCACGTCTGCGCTGGCTACCCACTCTTAATTACTACGAACTGGCTCCACAGAAAGTTCCGTCCTGTTCGTTTGATTTTTCAGGCAACTCGTCACACTTCTATGGACGGAGAATTTGCGTTTCGGGTAGCAGAAATTGGCACTGATTCGTTCGTGAGGATTGGAACAGCGGGTGTGTGTTCTGTCTTGAAGCAGAATGGGAACGCAGCGCCGGAAGCTACGTTCCCAAAATAATTTTCAATCCGCGTCGCCGTGCTGGCGCTCGACCGACCAGATGCCCGCCTGATCTTTTTCGAACGGGTAGACGTGCACCATCCAGTTGAAGATCACAGGATGGAAAGTTCCGCCCGCGGCGTCGCAGGCTTCCTGCGTGGTGATCGATCCGCGCAACCCGAACTGCGGATGCGGTTCCCGGTATTCGTTCTTTCGTCCGGCGGGCGCAGCGCAGAAGTTAACGTGCTCGTGCCACTGTGCGATGCTCAACGGAATGCGCTCGTTCAGTTCCTCTTCGCCCATGCGCTTCGGCGCTGTGTACATCACGCCAATCAGTTTGTAATCTTCGCCATGTTTTTCATAGAGCAGCGACGTCGGGTGTTCGGCATTGAAACGAAACCGGGCCTCCATCGCGTAGCCGTAGTTGGTGAAGTGATACATCTTCTGCGGAACTTCAGGATGGAAAATCTGGTAGCCCTCGGCCAGGGCGACATGATAGTCGAGATATTTTTCGGAGGCCTTGCGCGCGGCTCCTACCACTTCCTTGGCCCGCTCGGCGTCGCCCGGCTTGGCCGGACGCAGAGCCGTCATCTTCATGTGGGGGCCCATGTCCATGTGCCCTTCCATGGAGTGCATGACGTGGGCGCTGGCATCGCTGTCTTTCTCCGCATCTTTATCTGCATCCGTCGGCATGTCTTTCATATGCATGTTCGACATGTCGTGACCAGACATATCCATGCCCGGCATGCTCTGCTGATCTTTGGGAACAGTGCTCCCGGCTGGCGTCTGCTGGCCCCAGGTGACGCTGGCATACAGGAAAAGAGAAATCAGAACGGCGATTCGGTTGCGCATGGCAAATCCCCCCACCTTCAGATGATATTAACCCTGTCGCAGCCGAGTTGTTTCGGCAAGAGGAAGTCGGTTACCGGCGATTACAGAGGTAACCGCCAGCCGCGAAAGATCTTCGTTTCTCGTAGATCGAATTCCTACTGTAAAGGCGCGGACACGTGTTCGTGGACGGTCATCCACTTGCCGTCCTGGTTTTCGAAAATCACGGTCCAGCGGAAGTTGCCCATCTCCACCTTGCCAGTTTTCGTTGTCATCTCCTCTTTCACCGTGGCTGTAGCCCAGACCAAATCTCCATGGGGATGGATGGTCGCGTCGTCATTCACCGTGAACCTTGCGCTCTTGTAGCCGGAGAGAACTACCTTCACGCCCTTGCTGTACTCTTCCCAGCTCCCGTATTTCAAAGGAGCGATGTCGAAAAACACATGCGGGCCGCTGGCGTAGAACTTCGCCACGTTGGCGGGATCGAGCGTAGACCAGCCGTCCCAGATCTTCTGTAGGTAGGCCTTATCGGGAGCCGGCGGGGCGGTGGTCTTCTTTGCGGCTGCCTTAGGAGGCTGAGCGATACCAGATAACGTCAGGGTGAGCAGGCACAACAAAACGGCGGGAAGGCGCTTCATTCTGTGAGTCCTCTCTTGGTGGATGCGGAGATTCGGCGGAATTCTCGCACACTGAGCGGCGATCTGCAAAGCGCGCATTGACCGATTTCCACAGCTCACGCTAGAATAGTTGAGTTTGCCTGTACTCGCCGACCCGTTCTGGGGACGCTCGCCTTGGCTGCCGAAGCGCCGTGGTGGAAAACACAGCAAGCACAGGAAGTTCAGCGAAACCCCAGGGTTGCGCCCGTGTGCGCATGGCTGGCATTTGGGTGAGCTGGCTTCGAGATTTCTAGACGGAGGCAGACGTATGTACGCGGTTATCCGCGCCGGTGGCAAGCAGTACCGGGTGGCGCCCGGAGACGTGATTCGAGTGGAGAAACTGGCTACGGGCACCGATGGCCAGGTGGACTTCCCCGAGATATTGGCGGTGTCGGGCGGCGAGGGACAGATCGGCAAAGCGCAGCCGGAAGCGCGCGTCGTCGGTCACGTGGTAGAAGAAGGCCGCGGTCCCAAAATCCTGGTCTTCCATTACAAACGCAAGAAGCAGTATAAGAAGCTGCGCGGACACCGGCAGGCCTTCACCGCCGTGCGTATCACCGAGATCGCTTTTGACGGCCAGAGCTTCAAGGCTCCGGAGTTGGAGAAAAAGCAGCCCAAGGTAAAGAAAGCGAAAGCGGCCGAGGAACACGCGTCTGAAACAAAGGCTGCCAAGGGATCGGCCAAGAAGGCTGCCCCGAAGAAAGCGGCAAAGAAGGCAACTTCGAAGAAGAAGTAGGTAAGCACGGACGGGTTGCCAGTCCCGCGCGACTTTACTGGCAACTGGCAACCGGCCAATGGAAACTGATTTTTATGGCACATAAAAAAGGACAAGGCACTTCACGAAACGGCCGCGACTCCAACGCGCAGCGGCTGGGATTCAAGGCATTCGGCGGGCAGATCGTGCCCGGCGGCACCATCATCGTGCGGCAGCGCGGCACGCGCGTGAAGCCGGGGCTCAACGTCGGCCGCGGCAAGGACGATACGCTATTTGCCAAGATCACCGGACGCATCAAGTTCATGAATAAGGGCTCGATGGGCAAGTTCGTGATGGTCGAACCGATGGAAGTGGCCGAGTAGCTCGCTTACGCCACCGGCAGTCGCGGGCGGGGGCGCCCGCGCCACGCAGCCTCGCCTTCGGGACGAGGCTTTTGTTTTGTTGGATCCCATGTTCATCGACGAGGCGAAAATCCGGGTGAAAGCGGGCGACGGCGGCAATGGCTGCATGGCTTTTCGCCGCGAGAAATATGTTCCACGCGGCGGCCCTTCCGGCGGAGATGGAGGCAAGGGCGGCGATGTGGTCATGGAATCCAGCGAGCGTCACAACACGCTGGTGCACTTCCGCTTCAATCCCGAATATAAGGCCGAGCGCGGGCGCCACGGCGAAGGCTCCAACAAAACAGGGCGCGAAGGCGGAGACGTAGTTCTAAAGGTCCCCGTAGGAACGATCGTGTACGACGAAGAAACGGGCGAGAAGGTGTTCGATTATTCGGCTGCCGACCAGCGCATGGTGATTGCCCGCGGCGGCCGCGGTGGCCGCGGGAACGCGCGCTTCGCCACCTCCGTACATCAGGCTCCACGTGAACACGAAGACGGACGCCCCGGCGAAGAGCACAACTACCGTCTCGAACTGAAATTGCTCGCAGACGTTGGCCTGGTTGGCTATCCGAACGTGGGCAAGTCCACGCTGATCTCCCGCATCTCGGCGGCGCGGCCAAAAATCGCCGACTATCCCTTCACTACGCTAGAACCCAATCTCGGCGTGGTTGCAGTGGGTGATGCCAAGAATGAAATTAGTTTTGTGGTTGCCGACATTCCGGGATTGATCGAGGGCGCGCACGAGGGCTCAGGACTGGGCACGCAGTTTCTGCGGCACATCGAGCGCACGCGCCTGCTGGTTCACCTCGCCGACGTGTCGGACTCGAGTGGCCGCGCCGACATCGTGAAAGACGTGGAAGTGATTCTTGGCGAACTGGCCAGTTTCGGCGCGCACCTGGAAGAGAAGCCGATGATCATGGTCGCGTCGAAGATTGACGTGGCCAACAAAGACAAAGTCGCGGCGCTGAAGCGTTACTGCAAGAAGCACAAGCTGAAGCTCTACGAGATTTCGGCCGTGACCGGCAAGGGGATCGAAGAACTGAAGTACGCGATGGCCAAGGAAGTGGACACTCTGCGCGAGCAGGCACTGCAGCAGACCGAAGCCGCGAACAGCTAGTACCGAGTACCCAGTACCGAGAAACCCGGTTTACCTAGGTACTAGGTACTGGGTACTCGCAACGGCGCGCGTTTGCCAGCTTATGCCCGCGGCAACTGCGATCCGTGCTGAAAGTGATATTGCAAGATCTTCGCGGCCAGCGCGGGAGGCATCTTATCTCCGTTAGGCTTCACGGCACGCACGACCTCTCCTTTGCAAACCACTTCGGTCGGGGAAAGCCCGGCAATCTCCGCCGGCAACACCAGATTGATTTCCAGGATCACATTGGGTTGCAGGAGATCTTCCGCCTGAAACAGCAGACCGGAACGGCTGATGTCTCTGGTCTCCCCATCGTGCCATTTCTCCTCGTCGAGACGCCGGTATTTCAGGGGCAAATGAAGTTGAAAACGTTGCGCGCGCGACAACGGCAATTGTTGTGAGGCCTTGGCGTGAGCGGTCTGAACTGACATGGCAACCTCCCGGGGGAATGGGGTTGAATCGAGCACTTCGCGAACCTTGCTCTTCAGATCGCGCAGGGTAAAGGGCTTCTGGAGCAGGCGTACGCCCGCGTCCAGCGTGCCGTTGCGCCCGATCACGTTTTCGGTGTAACCGGACATGTAGAGCACTTTCACGTTAGGACGAATTTCCGAAATGCGCTGCGCCAGTTCACGGCCGTTCATGCCGGGCATGATCACGTCGGTCAAGAGGAGATGAATCACTCCCTCGTGCGCGACTGCGATCTGCATCGCCGCCGCGCCATCCGCCGCTTCGATCACGCGGTAACCCTGCTTCTCGAGGAATTGCCGGGCCAGATAGCGGAGGTTAGCCTCGTCCTCCACCACCAATATCGTCTCCGTCCCCGGCGCAGTGGCTTCGGACTCCACGGCTGGGGCAACTTGTGCGGGACTCTCCGCCAGCTCCGCGACGCGAGGCAGATAGATCTTGAAGGTCGTACCCTTGCCGGGTTCGCTGTAAACCCAGATGTAGCCGCCACTCTGCTTCACGATTCCGTAAACCGTGGACAGTCCCAGCCCGGTGCCCTTCGGCCCTTTCGTGGTAAAGAACGGCTCGAAGATGTGGGACTGAGTCTCTGAATCCATGCCCGCTCCGGTATCGCTGATGGCCAGCATTACGTAGTTTCCCGGCCTCAGAGGCGCATGAAAGCGCGCATACTCTTCGTCGAGCGAGACGTTGGAGGTCTCGATGGTCAACTTTCCGCCTGAGGGCATCGCGTCGCGTGCGTTCACAGCAAGATTCATGATGACCTGCTCGATCTGCCCGGCGTCAGCCCGCACCGCGCCCAACTCGGCGGCCGGAACCATCACCAGATCGATGTCTTCACCGATCATGCGTGTCAGCATCTTCAGGTTTTCCGTGACCACGCCATTCAGATCAAGAATCTTCGGTGCCAGCATCTGCTTGCGGCTGAAGGCCAGGAGCTGGCGGGTGAGGGACGTGGCTCGCCCCGCTGCGCTGGCGATCTCCTGTGCGGGGCCGCGCAGCGCCGGTTCCGGGCCCAGCCGGTCGAGCAGAAATTCCGAGTAGCCAGATATCACCATCAGCAGGTTGTTGAAATCGTGGGCCACTCCGCCCGCAAGTCTGCCCACAGCTTCCATTTTTTGGGATTGCTGGAGCTGCTGTTCCAGGGCACGCCGTTCGGTCACGTCTTCGGCAAAAAGCTCGAACGTCCTTCCCCGGCCGCCGTCAGAAACGGCGCGCCCGGAAACCCGGACCACCATGCCCGTCCCATCCTTCCGCATCCATTCGGCGATGAGACCATTGAAAGGCACTGCGGAGCGTAAGTAATCCGCCAGCTGGAACCACTGCTGGGTGTCCTCGTAGAGCGCCCCGAGGTGGGTCCCTGCGAGTTCTTTCGCTGAGGAATATCCCAGCATGGTCAGCAGCGCCGGGTTCGCATCCAGTAGTTGGCCAGCAGAATCACAGCGGCAGATTCCATAAGGAGCGTTGGTCACCAGCGACCGGAAATTTATTTCGGAGCGTCGCAAGTTCTCCTGGGCCGCCCGCAGGGCCGCGTTGAACCAGCAGATCAGGGCCGCCAGCACCACGAACAGGGCCAGCCGCAGCATAGTCGAACGGAATTGCGCCGGCGTGTGTTCTCCGGAGAATGAGAAATACGCGCTGACCGTGAGCGCGAACGAGGTGGCCACCAGCCCAGGCTTCCAGCCGCCATACCACGCGCTCACCATTACAGCGACGGCGAACACCGCCAGCCGGCTTTCCGTAATGTTGGGGAGAAGCACTGCCGGGATCAGCGCCAGCGTCGTGCTCAGGACGGCGACTCCGTAGCGCAGGATGGACGCCCGGGCGGGTTGAATGCGAAGTAGGGGGAGGGTTACTCGCATATAAACGATGCTAATGGCAAGTTTGCCAACGCGCGAGATTACAGGAGTTCATCCCGAATTCCCGGAATTCCGGTCTTCTCATCCCCTAGCTCTGGGCCGAACAGACAAAGCAACCATGCACCATCGGCCAATGCCCCTGAACCTCCCGCGCGCTGTTCCGAGTTGAGTAAGGCCGGTCCGGAACATCGAACTTGCCAAGCGGGCCTGCAAACGAAGACACTAGCGGCGCATGAATATTGGATTGTTTGGCGGCAGTTTCGATCCCATTCACCGCGGCCATCTAGCTCTGGCCCGCGCCGCGCGCGAGCGCTGCAGTCTGTCTCGCATTTGTTTCGTACCAGCCAACGTCCCACCGCACAAGCAGCGTCAGCCGCTTTCGGCGTTTCCGCATCGTTATGCCATGATTGCCCTGGCCACAGCGCAAGAGAAGGACTTTGCGCCTTCGCTGCTGGAAGCGCCGGACGATTTTGAGTGCGGCCACCCGGGCAAAGAAAAGACAGGCGGGGAAAAACCGAACTACACCATCGATACCGTCAGACGCCTGAAAAAATCCTTCAAGAAAGCGGACAAACTCTTCCTGCTCATCGGCATCGACGCCTTCGCCGACATCGCCAAGTGGCATCAGGCCGACTTCCTGTTTAGCGAGTGTGAGTTTGTGGTGGCGAGCAGGCCGGGTTTTTCACTTGCCGATGTGGCCAACGCGCTGCCCGCTAGCCTGCGCCCGCGCCGGGAAGTGACACGGCCGTTTCATAAGCAGGCTGCCACAGGAGGTCTGGTGCTGAAAGGCGTGACCATCCACCTGCTCGATAAGGTCTATCAGCCTATTTCCTCTACAGCGATTCGCGCGGCCGCTGCCGGGGGGAAGCCAATTGGCCGCCTCGTGGAGCCAGCGGTGGCGGACTACATCAAGAAAGTGGGACTGTACAAAAGTCGTTAGTCGTTTGCTAAACCTTTCCGCTGCGGGTCGCATCCCCGACCCGTGAAAAACGAGGTGAAGCCCTGTCGTTTACAATGGAAACTCTGCCCAGTTGGGCCAACGACTAACGACCAACGACCGACCCTCTGCATGAAAAAAAGCGATCTGAAAGTACAGGTAGCGGCAGCCATTCAGGCCTGCCTCGACAAAAAAGCAGAAGAGCTTTCCATCCTGGAAATGGAAAAAGGATCAGGGGCGTTTACCGACTACTTTGTGTTGTGCAGCGGCACGAACCCGCGGCAGGTCCAGGCCATTGCGGATGAAGTGGAGCTGCGTTTGAAGGCGGCAGATGTGCGGCCCGCGCACGTCGAGGGTTACAAGCAAGGGGAGTGGATCCTGGTCGACTATGTGGACTTCGTCGTCCATGTTTTTTCCGAGAAGGCACGCAAGTTCTACGACCTGGAACGCTTGTGGAAGACAGCCAAACGACTGGAACCCTCGGAATTGAAAACGAAGGCAAAATCGGCGCGAGCAAAGACAACGCTGCACAAGCACGCCGCCGCTCCTCGTCGCAAGAAGGCGTAGTCTCGTTATACTCAGGGAGCATCGCATCCTCGCGCAGTGCCTTATGACAGCTTTTTCCAAACCGAAACCTTCCAAAGCAGAACCCACCTGGGGAAATCAGTACCGCCTCGTCGCCTCCGACAAATGGAAGGCGAAGTCGGCCGCGATGGGCAAGGCGGTGACCGAGGCGCTGGTGGAATATGCGCAGCCTAAGCCGGGCATGCGCGTATTGGATCTAGCCAGTGGTACAGGCGAGCCTGCCATCAGCCTCGGCATGCGAGTGGGAGTGCAGGGGCAGGTTACGGCTCTTGATCTGAGCGCCGACCTGCTGGAGATCGCAAGAGGAAGAGCCCAGGAGCGTGGCCTCACCAATTTTTTCACGCAGCAGGCCGATGCGCACGCCCTGCCTTTCGCCGACGACCGTTTCGATCTTGCCACGTCCCGCTTCGGGGTGATGTTCTTCCGCGATCCGGGTCTGGCCTTGCGGGAACTGCATCGGGTGCTGCGGGCGGGAGCGCGCGCCTGCTTTCTGGCCTGGGGACCGTTTGACCAGCCTTACTGGCAGACCACGATGGGTGTGGTGCATGGGCATGTGGGCGGTCCGCTGTTGCAACCCGGCGGTCCGAATCCGTTCCGCTTTGCCCAGGCGGGAAGCATGACGGCGATATTGGAGAGCGCAGGATTTCGCGACGTGAAGGAAGAAACGAAGACGCTGGCCTGGACCTGGCCGGGAACGCCGGAAGAAGTGTGGGAGCAGGCGCGCGCCGTCTCAGTGCCGTTCCGCCCCATGCTGGATCGCGTGCCCGCCCACCTTTGGCCGCAGATTCACGAGGAAGTGCATGCGGCCATAGGTCAATATGTTCAGGGGGGGAACATAGCGTTCGGCGCGTCGGTAGTGCTGGCATCCGGGAGCAAGTGAAGACTTGCCGTGAAGATCAAGATTGCGTGGATCGGAAAGACGAAAGAGCCGGCGCTCCAGTCGCTCACGGACGAGTATCTGAAGCGGATCTCGCGCTACATGCCGGTCGAAGGCATCGCGCTACGCGATGAGGCCGCACTCCTGCAATTGTGCGGGAGGGCAGCGCCGGGCAAAGCAAACAATCCAACAAGTGCTGGGAAGTCGACGCTGGTGCTGATGGACTCCCGTGGGAGGCAACTCTCTTCAGAAGAGTTTGCGCGTTTTCTGGGGGACTATCAGGATCGCAATCCACTGCCGCTGGTTTTTGCGCTGGGTCCGGCAGATGGCTTCAATGATGCAGCTCGCAACGCGGCGCAGCATACTGTTTCTCTGGGCAAGATGACGCTGGCCCACGAACTGGCTCGCGTGGTTCTACTAGAGCAGGTCTACCGGGCGTTCACGATTCTGAAAGGCCATCCTTATCATTCCGGGCATTGACGCGGGGGACATCCCGCGCCGGATCGGTTCACTGTGTGACCGTGGCCTGGTAGCTGACGGCCTGCCAGTGGCCGTTGCGGCGAACCCAGACGCGAGTGTAACGATAAGGACCGCTGAAGTCCTCACCTAACTGATGGCCTTTTACCTCGGCGCGCGCGGTGACGACGGCGGTCTCGCCATAAACACGCACCACCATGTCCGTGACATTCATGGCTTCGTAGCGGAGTTGTCCACTGCGGCGGGCAGAAATGGTTTCCTGTTTCGTAGCGACCTGCCCGAGGGGGGTGATGGCGACGTAGTCCTCGGCGAGGGTGCGCAGGGAAAAGTCGGCGTCGCGGTGGAGGCTGGCCTCTTTGGCCTGGCGCTCCATGTCAACGATCTGGCGGATGGTTTCCTGGTCGCCGGAGTCGAAGGCTGGTCTAGGGTGAAGGGCGACGTGCTGGGCCGAAAATGCGGGCAAAGCCGCGAGCACGCACAACAATAACACGGCACATTTGTTGATCACGACGAGACCTCCGCAGTCTGCCAGGGGGCAGAGATCTGCTTGCACCCGATACGCAGGGTTTGATGCACGAGTTCCGTAGAAAGCTCGTGACTTTTTGTAGGGGCATCATAACTCGAAACAACAGGAGACTTTGTCACGACGTCACGAACAGTACCGCATGCTATGAAAGAGCAGCCTGCAAGACGTTCTGTTCGCATTTTTCTTGTCTTTAGATTTTGCGGGGGCGGTCGCTCAGGGACTTCCCCGACGTTTTGCCCACCCGGGAGAGGCCTTCTAGTAGAATCAAGCGTCCTGCCATGACAGACGTACGCCGCGGTCTCATCATCGTGAATACTGGGACGGGGAAAGGGAAGACGACCGCGGCGATGGGGACGGCTTTGCGCGCGGTGGGCCAGGGCATGCGGGTCCTCATGCTGCAATTCCTGAAAGGCTCCTGGCACTATGGGGAACTGGACGCGGTGAAAGCCTTCGGCGACAAGTTCGTCATGAAGCAGATGGGGCGCGGATTTGTGAAGGTGGGAGCGGAAAAGCCCGATCCGGAAGATGTGAAGATGGTGGAAGAAGCCTGGGCGGAGGGCGAAAAGGCGATCCAGTCCGGCGAATGGGATCTGGTGGTTCTGGATGAGATCAACTATGCAATCAGCTATGGCATGCTGGACCCGGCGAAAGTGGTAGACAGCCTGAAGAAGAAACCAGAAATGGTGCATGTGATCTTGACGGGGAGGAACGCACACCCCACAATTATCGAGGCCGCCGACACCGTGACCGAGATGCGGCAGGTGAAACACGCGTACGAGAAGGGCGTGATGGCGCAGAGGGGGATCGAGTACTGATCGGGCGATTTGTGATCGGGTCATCGTGCGATTGGCTGTAAGATTTTCAATCGCAAGATCACCCGATCACCCGATCGCTAAATTTTTATGGCTTGGTTCAAGCGCGAATCCGGGGAACTCGACACTTCGGGCAAGAAGACGGTCCGCACCGAAGGGTTGTGGGTGAAGTGTGAGAACTGCCGGCAGATCATCTGGAAAAAAGATCTGGAAGAAAATTTGAATGTGTGTCCGAAGTGCCAAAAGCACTTTCGCATCGATGCCCGGATCCGCCTCGCCCTGCTGCTGGATGAGAATCAATACGAGACCTTCGATGGGAATCTTTCCTCGACGGATCCGCTGAAGTTTGTGGATTTGAAGCCCTACTCGTCGCGCTTGCGCCAGGCGCAGCACGACACCGGGCTGCAGGATGCGGTGATCAACGCGCAAGGCAAGCTGCTGGGACGACCCGTGGTCGCCAGTGTGATGGAGTATGCCTTCATTGGCGGCAGCATGGGAGCGGTGGTGGGCGAGATGATCACGCGAGCAGTCGAACGCGCGGCGGATTCGAAGACTCCGCTGATTATTGTGTCGGCCTCAGGTGGGGCGCGGATGATGGAGGGAGTGGTCAGTCTTATGCAGTTGGCCAAGATTTCCGCGGCGTTGGCACGGCTGGATAAAGCAAAGGTCCCGTATATTTCTGTGCTCACCGACCCGACCACCGGGGGCGTGACCGCATCGTTTGCCATGCTGGGTGATCTGAATGTGGCGGAGCCCGGCGCGCTGATTGGGTTTGCTGGGCCGCGAGTGATCGAGCAAACGATCAGACAGAAACTGCCGCCAGGATTTCAGCGCAGCGAATTCCTGCTGGAGCATGGCATGCTGGATGCGGTGGTCCATCGCAAGGAACTCAAACCTTACATCGCACGGGCGCTGGATTTCATGGCGGGGAGCTGTTAGCGCCCTTAGCTTGGATCTTTCGTGTTTTGCTCCCGATCATCTGCATCAGAGGCCCGGTGTGAAATATCCGTGTCCAGTCTGCGGTTACGCCGGATTTGATGAGCCACCGTGGTCCGGCGACTGCCCCTCGTATGACATTTGGCCCTCCTGTGGAGTCGAGTTCGGCTACGGGGATTCCGGCCGAGACGACGTTGAGAGGCGCAATCGCTGGCGAGACCTGCGGCAGAAGTGGGTTAAAGGCGGAATGCGGTGGTCGTCTTCGGTCAAGCCGCAGCCCGACGACTGGAACCCGGCGAAACAACTGAAGGCGATCGGAATCGATGCCACGACTAAGAGCTAAGAGCTTAAGAGCTTGACCACCTCCTACCAAACCGCGGTGTCCCGCATGTTCGCCCTCGGCCACGAGCTGGCACAGACGCCCTCGCACAAATTTGATCTGGCACATATGCGGGTGCTGTTGCAAGCGATGGATCATCCCGAGAGGCGTTTCCCGAGCGTGTTGATTGCGGGCACAAATGGTAAGGGCTCGACCGCGGCGACGCTGGCCTCGATCCTACGGGCCTCGGGACTGAAAACAGGTTTGTACACATCGCCGCATCTGATGCGGATCAACGAGCGCATCCGGGTAAACGGGGAAGAAATCAGTGACGACGATTTTGCGAAACTGCACGGAGAAGTGGATCGTGCGGCTGACCAGCTCATCGAAAAACGCGAGCTGCCGTGGCATCCCAGCTTTTTCGAGATGATAACGGCAATCGCCTTCGAGTATTTTGCGCGAGAGAAGGTACACCTGGCCGTGCTCGAAGTCGGCATGGGTGGCCGCCTGGATGCGACCAATGTGGTTGAGCCGCGAGTCAGCGTGATTACCGATATATCGCTCGATCATCAGAAATTTCTCGGCGATACGGTGGGAGAAATTGCGCGGGAGAAGGTTGGAATTATTCGTCCCGGCGGAGCTGTGGTCACGCTGCCGCAGGCGCCGGAAGCCAATGATGTGATCGGGAATACGATTCTGGATCTGGCCGCCCGAGCGGTGAATGCCGTTCCGTATGTGCCGCCGGTTTCGCCTGCGAGTACCGAGTACCTAGTACCGAGTACCGAGCCGGGCAGCCCCCGATACGTTTACCGTTATCCACTTCAAGTTTTGGGAGAACAGATTCTTGTCGAGACGCCGCTGGTCGGGCGGCATCAGTTGCGTAACGTCGCCTTGGCTGTTGCGGCGGCGGTGGAGTTGCAGCAACAAGGTTTTACGGGCATCACGCCGAAGAGCATAGAAAACGGCATTCGAGAGACGCGCTGGCCGGGGCGCTTTCAGGTGATCGCGGCGCGGCCAGGATGGCCCGAGATAGTCATCGATGTGGCGCACAATCCTGCGGGCGCGTGGGCGCTGCGTTCCGCCCTTTCAGAGCGCTATGAAGACCGTCCGCTGATTTTTGTTTTCGGCGCGATGCGCGATAAGTCAATCTCGGAGATGACGGAGATCCTGTTTCCGCTGGCCGATCGAGTGATCGCGACTCGGCCGGACAACCCGCGCGCCGCATCGCCAGAGGAGATTCAGCAAGCGGCGTCGCGCACCGGGACTGAGATGGAAGCGGTTGAGGATGTCCGCGAGGCCGTGGAGCGGGCCCGGACCCTCGCCGGCACGGAGACGGTACTCGTGATCACCGGCTCGATTTACCTTGTGGGCGAAGTGATGCGTAGTATCGGCGCGGAAGTCTGAAGCAGCGCCCGCGCTCGGTTTCCCCTAGAATAGAAGAGTGCAGGAATTGAATTCATCGGTGGAAGTGGAAAGCGGCGCGGAGACGGTGCCTGTGGCTGTGCTACGGCGCAGCCCGCACGCGATTCCCGGGAAGAAATACGGCTGGTGGAGCCGGCTCCGCTCGTATTTGATTCTTGATCCCCTGATCTGGCTGTACACCATGGTTATGGGAGTGGCGGCGCTTCCCGGCGGGCTTTTCGACCGGAATGGCCGCCGTCTGCACTGGTTTTCACGGACCTGGTCGTGGCTCATCATGAAGACGATCTTGTCGCCCGTGCAGGTCACGGGCCTGGACAAGATCGATACCTCGAAGCCGCATGTTTACGCAGTGAATCACGCCTCGGCGATGGACATCCCGGTCCTCTATGTTTACCTTCCCTTTCAGTTCCGCATCGTTTTCAAGAAAGAATTGTTATCGTATCCGGTGATCGGCTGGCAGCTGAAGCGTTCCGGACAGGTCTGCATCGACCAGCAGAAGCCCACCAATTCGATTGCGGCAATTCGTTCGGCTGTGAAAAGTTTGAAAGCGGGCATGCCGCTGGTCATTTACCCGGAGGGCGGTCGTACACCGGATGGTGAGATCAAGCCTTTCTTGCCGGGGGCCTTTTTCCTCGCCATCAAGGCGCAGGTGGATATTGTGCCGGTCGCGCTGGTGGGAACTTTCGAATTGCTGCCGATGAACACTTACCACATTAAGTGCCGCCCACTGGAGATGAGGGTGGGCGAGCCAATCCCAACCGTGGGGCTGACCATGCGGGATCTGGAACCAGTGTCGGACAAGGTGCACAAGGCGATTGAGGACCTGTACTATGCGAAACGTCCGGTTCCGGTTTAATCGCCATTTTCTCCCGTAACTTTTTCGTGCTTCCTGCCGTTATCCCTGTGTAACACTACTCCGCGCGGAGAACTCGTTGAAGGCTCTGAGGAAAGAAGCGGACGAGCGGCTTCTGATCGAGGCGGCGCAGAAGGATCCTGCGCGCTTTGCGGAGCTTTACGAGAACAATTTCGAGCGGGTTTATGCGTACGTGGTGCGGAGGGTGGGAGATCGCGCGGAAACCGAGGATTTGACCTCCGAGGTTTTTCGTCATGCGCTTTCGAACTTGAAACGGTTTGAGTGGCGTGGGATTCCGTTTGCGGCGTGGCTCTTCCGCATTGCCGCGAATCTGATTTCGGACCGCTGGCAGCGCAGTAGCCGTGAGCAGATAGCAGACGAACCGGAGCAGATTGAGTCGGCCGCAGCCAAGGGTGCGGAATTTGAAGAAGTGGAGCGCAGAGCAACCCTGTTTCGCCTGGTGGATACATTGCCGGCAGAGCAGCGACGGGTGGTCGTGCTGCGCTTCGTGGAGCAGAAAAGTATCAAGGAAGTGGCGCGGGAGATCCGCAAGACCGAAGGCGCGGTGAAGCAGTTGCAGTTCCGCGCCCTCAGCAGCCTGCGGGCGCGCATGGAGGGTGCCGATGCCTAAGCGCTCTCTGAATCCGCGAAACAACGACGCGAAGAAGATCGAACCGTTGAACCGCGCCGTGGACGCTATGTTGGCCAGGGTCGATGGCAAGCCTCCCGGAGTCGAGGCCAGCATCGAGCCTCTGGTGCGCGTAGCGGCGGAGTTGCGTGGCCTGCCGCGGGAAGACTTCAAGACCCGGCTGAAATCCGAATTATTGGAAGGGAGCAAACCGATGAGTACCGTTGCCGAAACCGCTGCGGCGGTTCACACCAGCGCAAGCCCAAGATTGACCTTTAAAGATGCCGCCAAGGCCATTGAGTTCTACAAGCAGGCATTCGGCGCGCGGGAAACGTTCCGGTTCGAACTCGAATCCGGGATCCCTCATGCCGAGATCATGATCGGCGACTCGACGATCATGCTGACGGAAGAGTGGCCGGAGGGGGAGCGCTTCAGTCCGGAGACGCTAGGAAATTCACCGGTCATGATGTCGCTGACGGTTCCGGATGTAGACAAATTTTTCGCCCATGCGGTTGACGCCGGGGCCAAGGCCGTGATTCCCGTAGCCGATCAATTTTACGGACATCGCGAAGGAACGCTTCGGGATCCTTTTGGCTACCTGTGGAGCGTAACCACGGTGAAGGAAGAAATGTCGGTGGAGGAGATGCATCGCCGGATGGCGTCGGAAACAAAGCCTGCGCGGCATGGCACAAAGCCGGTGTTGAATCCGATTCCGCGCGGCTTCCAAACCGTGACGCCTTACCTGGTCGCGGAGAACGGGCCAGCGTTGCTCGAATTCACCAAACAGGCGTTCGGGGGCGAGGAGACGTTCCGCACCGTGGGATCGGCGGGTGGACTGCACGGCGAGGTGCGGATTGGCGACTCCATGCTGATGGTGGGCGGCGGCATTCCGGGGCGCGAGTTTCGGTCGACTCCGAGGACCCATGCACTGCACATCTACGTGGAAAACGCGGATGCCGTCTGCGAGCAAGCGCTGGCCGCGGGAGCGACCTTGATTGACGAGCCGCGCGATCAGGAGTACGGCGAACGCTCGGGTAGCGTGAAAGATCCTGCCGGAAACATCTGGTACGTCGCCACGCACAAGGGAGAGAGCTACATTCCTAAGGGCCTGAACAACGTGAATGCGTATCTGCTCCCATTGCGGGCCGAGCCCGTGATCGCGTTCCTCAAGCGCGCGTTTGGGGCGCAGGAACTCGCGAAGTATGCGTCGCCCGACGGTGTGGTGCACCATGCGGAGATTCGCGTTGGCGATTCGGTGGTGGAGATGGGCGAGCCGCAGGGGAAATATCCGCCGATGCCGGCTATGTTCTATCTCTATGTGCCGGACTGTGACGCGGTTTACCAGCGGGCGCTGGCGGCAGGCGCGACCTCGTTCCAGAAGCCCGCGGATCAGCCCTATGGCGACCGCACGGCCGCGGTGAACGACGCCTTCGGCAACCAGTGGTATATCGCGACGCACATCAAAGACGTGTCCATGTAAAGACCAGCGGAGAGGGTAGGCGAGTTCGCACCACCCTCTCTTTTCCGCGCCAAGAGTCAGCCTCGGTTTGACCCTCCCGATTCACTCCAATAAACTGAAAGATTCAGCAGGTCCCAACTTTATGGCAGACAGCATTCATGTGAAGCTTCCCGACGGGAGCGTGAAGGACGTTCCCAAGGGCACGACTGCGCTCGAGATTGCCAAATCAATCGGCCCGCGGCTGGCGGACGCGGCTTTGGTGGCGAAAACGAACGGCGATCTTATCGATCTCACCCGCCCGCTGGAAAAGGATACCGACCTGCGCTTTTTGACTGAGAAGGACCCGGAGTCGCTGGAAGTTTACCGGCATTCCTCCGCGCACCTGCTGGCGGCGGCTGTGCTCGAACTTTTTCCTGAGACCAAGCTCGGCCACGGGCCGGCCACCGAGAGCGGGTTCTTTTACGACTTCTACCGGCCAACGCCATTTACGCCTGAAGACCTGCAGAAGATCGAGAAGAAGATGCAGGAACTGGTGCAGCAGAACATTCCGTACGCGCGCGAATTTCTCCCTCGCGACCAGGGGCTGGCGGAGTTCAAAAAAGAAGGCGACTTCATGAAGTGCCATTTCATCGAGCAATTCACCAAGCCCGATGAAAAGATTTCGATCTATCGCACCGGAAAGTTCACCGATTTCTGCCGTGGGCCGCACATCCCTGCGACCGGAAAGATCAAGGCGTTCAAGCTGTTCAACATCGCGGGGGCCTACTGGCTGGGTGATGAGAAGAATCCACAGCTGCAACGCATCTATGGGACTTCGTTTTTCTCCAAGAAAGATCTCGACGCCCACCTGCAGCAGGTGGAAGAGGCGAAGAAGCGTGACCACCGCGTGCTGGGCCAGCAGTTGGATTTGTTTTCCATTCAGGAACTGGCGGGGCCCGGGCTGATTTTCTGGCATCCCAAGGGCGGCATCATCCGCAAACAGATGGAAGACTGGATGCGCGAGCAGTACCTGAAGCGCGGCTATTCGCTCGTCTATACGCCGCATGTGTCGCGGCGGCAGTTGTTTTTTACTTCGGGACACGAGGGCTATTACTCGCAGAACATGTTCGACGCCATGGAACTCGATGATGCCGAATACCGCCTGAAGCCAATGAATTGCCCGGGGCACATTTTAATTTACAAAGACTCGCTGAAATCGTATCGCGACCTGCCGGTGCGGCTGGGGGAACTGGGAACCGTCTACCGATACGAGCGCTCGGGCGTGATGCACGGACTGTTGCGCGTGCGCGGGTTTACTCAGGATGATTCGCACATCTTCTGCACGCCGGAGCAGGTCGAAGGCGAGATCACCGGCTGTCTCGACTTTGCCCTGGATGTGCTGAAGGATTTTGGTTTCGATCAGTTCCAGACCGAACTTTCGACCTGGGACCCGAACGACCGCAAGAATTTTGTGGGCAGCGAAGAGCAGTGGATCAATGCCACCGAATCGCTCAAGAAGGTGCTGGAAGGCCGGAAGATTAAATACAAGACCATCCCGGGCGAGGCGGCGTTTTACGGGCCGAAGATCGACATCAAGCTGGTGGATGCGATCGGACGGCTGTGGCAACTCTCGACGGTTCAGGTTGACTTCAACCTGCCGCAGCGCTTCGGCCTGGAATATGTGGCAGAGGATGGTTCCCGCAAGCAGCCGGTGATGGTGCATCGCGCGCTGTTTGGATCGATCGAGCGCTTCTTCGGAGTGCTGATCGAGCACTACGCCGGCGCGTTTCCGGTTTGGCTGTCGCCTTTGCAGGTGGCGATGATCCCCATCAGCGAGCGCCATGCGGAGTACGCGAACAAGGTGGCGGATCAGCTCAAGGCTGCCGGTGTGCGCGTCGAGGTGGATGCGCGCAACGAAAAGATGAATGCCAAGATCCGCGAGCATGCCATGCAGAAAGTGCCGTTCCTGCTTGTGGTCGGAGATAAGGAAGCTGAAGCCGGAAAGGTGAACGTGCGTACGCGCGGGAAAGAGAAGACTGAGGACATGCCGGCCGCGGAGTTTGTAGAGAAGATCAGGAACCTGATCGCGGAGAAGAGTGCGGGACTCTAGTTGCTCATGTGGGGACAGCCGCCCTCGGCTGTCCGGCGAGCGCCAGCTCTCCTCGGCGCATCCGATGAACCCTGCCGATGTACCATGTTTCCGTGCATGAACTGGCGGAGCGCGTGTCGGCCCACATCCGGCGCGAGGAATTGCTGCGGCCCGGAGACCGGGTTGGCGTTGCGGTTTCAGGCGGGATCGATTCGGTTGCGCTCCTGCGGTTGCTGATGGAATTGCGCCAGGAACTCGGCATCGTTCTCTCCGTCGTTCATTTCAACCACAAGCTCCGCGGGGCGGAGTCCGATGTGGATCAGGAGTTTGTTTCGAAGCTGGCTAGTGAGCACGGGTTGGAGTTTCTCAGCGAAAGTGGCGATGTGGCGCAGCAGGCTGCCGAGGAAAACTCCGGTGTCGAGGCCGCTGCGCGTGAGTTGCGCTATGGATTCTTTCGTCGGCTCCTCGGCGGGGATGAACCCACCGAAATCGGCGCCCCTCGGGGGCTAAAGCCCGATTCTTTGGTCGAGCTTATCGGCACGGCTGAAGCCGTGCCCTTCCCGAACCACACCCAGGCATCGGATGAAGCCTCATCCTTTTCAAACCCAACTCCTGCAATTGTTTTAGACAAGATCGCCACCGGGCACACGCTCGATGACCAGGCCGAGACCGTGCTCATGCGACTGATTCGGGGTACAGGAGTGCGAGGGCTAGCCGGGATTTATCCCCGCATCGTGGTGGAGCATGAAGATGGCGAGATTCACGGCGAAATCGTCCGCCCACTGCTCGGGATCAGACGGCGCGAGTTGGAGCAGTACCTCGCGGACCTCAACCAGCCCTGGCAGGAAGACGCGACCAACACTGATTCCAAGTTCACTCGCAACCGCGTGCGCCAGTTGGTGCTTCCGCTTCTGGAGCGGGAGTTCAACCCCTCCGTTGCCGAGAATTTCGCCGAACTAGCCGAACTTGCCCGCGACGAAGCAGACTACTGGGAGAACGAGATCTCAGGCTGGCTGGGAACGGTGGTGCAGTGGTCGCAGCCGGAGTGGGCACGGGGACTGCCGGGTTTCGATAGTGGTTCGCAATCGCTGGTGCAAATCCAGCCGTCTGTCCCCAATCCCGAATTGCTGGAACGTCTTGAACACCCCGGCCCGGCGATCATGAATGCTTCGGTGAGCCGCCCGTGGCTGTTGACTGAGCCCAAGGCTGTGCAACGAAGAGTGTTGAAGGCGATCGGCGAACAGGTGGGGATTCCTCTGGAGTTTAAGCACATCGAAGAGATCCTGCGCTTTGCGGCCGAGGATGGCCCTTCTGGAAAAGAGTTGTCGCTTCCTCTGGGCTGGAGGATTCGCCGTGAGCCGGAGACTATGGTTTTCGTTACGCCTGACCTGCGCCGCCAGGAGCGGATTCCCGACTATGAATACGCGCTACCCGTGCCCGGACGCGCACCTGTACCAGAGCTGGAGATGGTGATCGAAGCGCTTCGCATCCCGCCGGAATCGCAAGCCGCGGAGTATAATCCGCAGCAACTTCTTCGTGCGGATCTGTTGCCGAAACAGTTGACCGTGCGGAACTGGCGTGCGGGAGACCGGTTCTGGCCCGCTCACACGAAGTCGCCCAAGAAGGTTAAGGAATTGCTACAGGAGCGGCATGTGGCGCAGCCCGGACGCAGGCTTTGGCCGGTCGTCGTGAGCGGAGATGAAATCGTGTGGATGCGCGGCTTTCCGGTTCCGGCCAGTTTGCGCGCCAAGGCCGGGCAGGAAGCGGTACTGATCCGGGAGATGCCGTGGAGCGAGGAGCACGCGATGTAAAGTTCGCTCAAGCAGTCCGATACGAATAGCAGTCTTCAGTAGTCGCAGTCGACAGAGCCGGAGGCACGCCACTTCATGAACGGGCCAAGAGTCGAGCCACTTCGCCAGGTCATTGGCGCCGAGCAGATCCAGAAGCGCGTGAAGGAACTCGCGCGCCACATCTCCGATGACTACCAGGGCCAGACCATCCAGGCACTGGCGGTCCTGGAAAATGCCTTCATGTTCATGGCGGACCTGGTACGGGCCCTGGAGGTTCCGGTGGTGTGCCAGTTCATCAAGCCGAAGTACAGCAAGCAAGGCAATGAGGCCGGGGAGATCACGGAAATCTTCTTCAGCCACGAACCGGACATTCGCGGCCAGCACATCCTGTTGGTCGAGGGCCTGGTGCACTCCGGGGTCACCAGTGAGTTTCTGATGAACGACTTGCGGGCCAGAGGAGCGGCTTCGGTGAAACTGGTCACGCTGCTGGACCGCCAGTCAGCCCGCCGCGTGGCCTTACAGCCTGATTATTTCGGCTTTCTGGTGGATGAGGCCTTCCTGGTGGGTTACGGCCTGGGTGCGGTGGAGCAGACCAACCGCAACATCCCCTACCTGGCTGCAAGCCCAGCTCAGCAGATGACTTAAGTCACGCGGAGGTTTACGCGCCTTTTTCTCTGGGAAAATGTAGAATAGTGTCGTCTAGGGAATTTCCCTATCCAAATCGGCCGAAGCGCATCTAATTCAGTGGTAGGAGCCTCGGGGCTTCGGTGGAACCCCGGTTCAGGAGTTACTTGGTGAATTCGACAGTAAAAACCGTAGTGTTCTGGGTGGTAATTGGGCTGTCTGCCCTTCTGTTGTGGACCGTGATTCAGCAGGGGCGTGGCGGGCAGAAGGAAAAGGAAGTCAACTCTTCTCAGTTTATGAGTGAGGTGGCTCAGGGGAACGTGCAGGAAGTCACCGTTGACGGCCAGAACGTGCGGGGCAAGTACCGCGACGGCACTGCCTTCCACACCACGGTTCTGGTGAATTATCCCGACATGTTCAAGACGCTCTACGAGAAGAACGTGTCGGTGAACGTGAAGGACGTAAACGGCGGCAGTTGGCCGTTACAACTGCTGGGAACCTGGGCTCCGCTGATCTTGCTGGGAGCACTGTGGTTCTTCATGATCCGCCAAATGCAAACGGGCGGCAACAAGGCACTGTCGTTCGGCAAGAGCCGGGCGCGGCTGCTTTCGATGCAGCAGAAGAAAGTCACTTTTAAGGACGTGGCTGGAGTCGAAGAGGCAAAAGAAGAACTACGGGAGATTATCGAATTCCTGCGCGAGGCGCAGAAGTTCCAGAAACTTGGCGGCAGGATTCCTAAGGGCGTCCTGCTGGTTGGGCCTCCGGGAACCGGCAAGACGCTCTTGGCTCGGGCCGTCGCTGGCGAGGCCAACGTTCCGTTCTTCTCCATCTCCGGCTCGGATTTTGTCGAGATGTTTGTCGGCGTCGGCGCCAGCCGCGTCCGCGATCTGTTCGAGCAGGGCAAGAAGAATGCACCCTGCATCATTTTTATTGACGAGATCGACGCTGTCGGACGCCACCGTGGCGCTGGCTTGGGCGGCGGTCACGACGAGCGCGAGCAGACGCTGAACCAGTTGCTGGTCGAGATGGACGGCTTCGAGTCGAATGAAGGCGTCATTCTGATGGCTGCGACGAACCGGCCCGACGTGCTCGATCCGGCGCTGCTCCGCCCCGGGCGTTTTGACCGGCGCGTGGTGGTGAGCCGTCCCGATGTGCGCGGGCGTGAAGAAATCCTGCGTGTGCACACCCGCAAGATTCCTCTTGCCGAAGATGTCGATCTCTCCGTGCTGGCCCGCGGCACACCGGGATTCTCCGGTGCCGATCTTGCCAACATGGTGAACGAAGCGGCGTTGGCGGCGGCTCGGCAGAATCGCAAGGCTGTGCTGATGTTCGACTTTGAAGTCGCCAAAGACAAAGTCCTGATGGGCGTGGAGCGCAAGTCGCTGATCCTTTCCGACGAGGAAAAGAAAGTGACGGCGTACCACGAAGCTGGGCACGCGCTTGTTGCGGCGAAGCTGCCGGGATCAGACCCAGTACACAAGGTCACGATCATTCCGCGCGGCATGGCGCTGGGCGTGACCATGCAGTTGCCCATCGACGATCGGCACAACTACACCCGGGAATATTTGAAGACCGACCTGGCGATCCTGATGGGCGGGCGCCTGGCCGAGGAATTGTTCCTCAACCAGATGAGCACGGGCGCTGGAAACGACATCGAGCGGGCTACGGAGATGGCGCGCAAGATGGTGTGCGAGTGGGGCATGAGCGATCTCGGCCCGCTCACTTTCGGCAAGAAGGAAGAGCAGATCTTCCTGGGCCGCGAGATCAGCCAGCACCGCGATTACAGCGAGGACACCGCCATCAAGATTGACGGCGAGGTCCGCAAGCTGGTGAACCACGGCTACGAAACCGCCAAGAACATTCTGGAAGGCAACCGCGATACGCTGCAGAAGCTTGCGGCGGCCTTGTTGGAGCGGGAAGTGCTCGATGCCTCCGAAGTGATGCTCCTGGTGGATGGCAAGGAACTGCCTCCGATGAAGTCTCCTTCCAAGCCCGATGACGGCGTGCAGCAGGTGTTGAAGCCCGAACCGGGACGCGGAATCGTGAAGGGCGGAGAAAGCCCGGCGCGAGCGTAACAGTCAACTTCCACAGTCTTTAAGGGCGGCCTGCTGGCCGCCCTTAGTTTTTGCTTCAGAGCTATCCGTTCACAGTGCTCATCATGTGTTCGGGATAGCGCAGTCCAGCGGCGGCGCCGGTAGGAAATATCTCATCAATCCGCCGCAAGTCCTGCGCAGTAAACTTCACGTCGACCGTGGCGATATTCTCTTCCAGATACTTGCGGCGCTTGGTTCCGGGGATGGGGACGATGTTCTTGTCCTGTGCGAGCACCCAGGCCAGTGCCAGTTGCGACGGCTTGCAGCCTTTCTCCTTCGCGATTTCCTCGACCCGGCGCACGAGATCCAGATTCTTCTGAAAGTTCTCGCCTTGGAAGCGTGGAGAGAACCTGCGGTAGTCGTCTTCCGGGAGATCCTCGAACTGCTTGAACTGACCGGTGAGGAAACCGCGTCCCAGTGGGCTGTAGGCGACGAAGCCGATGCCCAACTCGCGGCAGGTGGCCAGGATCTCTTCTTCCGGGTCGCGGCTCCAGAGCGAATATTCCGTTTGCAGCGCGGTGATGGGATGAATCTTCACCGCGCGTCGCAAGGTTTTCGAGGACGCCTCGGAGAGGCCGATGTGGCGAATCTTTCCTTCCTGCACAAGTTGAGCCAGCGCGCCGACAGTTTCTTCAATAGGTGTGGCCGGATCGACGCGATGCTGATAGTAGAGGTCGATAGTCTCGACGCCCAACCGCTTCAAACTTGCTACACAGGCTCGCCGAAGATAATCCGGCTTGCCGTTGACCTCGCGGGCTGAGGGATCGGCAGGATCGCGAACAATGCCAAATTTCGTGGCCAGTACAATCTTGTCACGCTTGCCTTTGATTGCGCGGCCCACCAGTTCTTCGTTTTTGTACGGCCCATACACGTCCGCGGTATCGAGAAAGTTGATACCGAGCTCGAGAGCACGATGGATCGTGGCGATGGATTCGCCATCGTCGCGTCCGCTGTAAAACTCTGACATGCCCATACAACCTAAGCCAAGGGCGGAAACCTTGAGACCGCTACGCCCAAGTTCGTGAAATTGCATGGATGATTCCTTTCTGAATAACTGATGGAATTTGTGAACGTGGCTAGTTAATAGATGCTGATGAGCGGCCTGCCGGATTCAGTGACATTGCCGATGTGATGTGCGCGAACACCCGCCGCCTGTAATTCGGGCATCAATTTTGTGCGATCGTCCTCGGCGACAGAGATGAGAAGTCCACCGGCGGTCTGCGGATCGAAGAGCAGCGTTTTCAGATCATCACTGAGCGATGCTTCATAGCCGACCAGGCATTCGGCGAAGTCGCGATTGTTCTTGAGTCCGCCCGGAACATAACCGGCGCGAATGCATTCTAGGGCTCCGGGTAGAACTGGGATATCTTTCGCAAAGAATCGCAGCGCCACCTTGCTCGCCAAGGCCATCTCGCGAGCATGTCCGATCAAGCCAAAGCCGGTAATATCGGTCATGGCATGAATACGGAACTCGCCTTGCTGAGTTACGTCGGCAGCGCGTTTATTCAGCGTGGTCATCGATTGCACGGCCGCGTCAATCCACGCCGGCTCGGCCTTGCCTTTTTTAATTGCCGTGGAGATCACGCCCGTCCCCAGCGCCTTGGTAAAAACGAGCGCATCGCCCGGCCTGGCCCCGGCGTTGGTGAGAACTTTTTTCGGATCGATGAGTCCAGTCACCGCATAGCCGAACTTGGTTTCGTCGTCGCGAATGCTATGCCCACCGATCACGGTGCATCCCGCCTCGATCATTTTCGAAAGGCCACCGGCAAGAATGCGCTCCAGAATTGCGAGGTCTCCCTTGTCAGGGAAGCAGACCAGCGCCAGCGAAGTCAGCGGGCGCCCGCCCATGGCATAAACGTCGCTCAATGCATTGGTCGCGGCAATTTGGCCGAAGACGTACGGATCGTCGACAACGGGAGTGAAAAAATCCACCGTCTGCACCAGCGCCTGGTCAGGCGCGATTTGATACACTCCGGCGTCGTCGGCGTGGTCGAAGCCGACCAGAACATTGGGGTCGTGTTGCCGGGCTAATTTCCCAAGCACCGTGTCCAGCGCCGCTGGACTCAGCTTGGACGCTCAACCCGCAGCTTTCACCGACTCCGTGAGACGGAACGGTTTGGCATCGGCCATGGTGTCATTGTACCGAGTTGCCAGTACCAAAGGGCTTCTACCACGGAGACACGGAGGAGTCTAGGGGCACATCGAATCAGAGCCAAGGATTTCTCCGGGTCTCTGTGCCTCCGTGGTTAATAGAAATCATTATTTCACCGCGACGTCGGTGACCTGAATGTCAGGATACTGGCGATTCCATTGTGCCGAGATGCTTTCAAACGTCAGTCGAAAGGTTTTGCTTTGGCCGGGCCCCAGCGGCGAAACGCTGAAGTCAACCGCTTCTGGATACGGGCCAGTGGTTTTCAACACTTGCAGAGGGATTTCTTCCCGCTGAGCGATCTGCCCCATATCGTCTTTGAATTTGACTTCAACCATCACGTGTGTGACAGTCTTGTCGCCTGAGTTAGCGACGGTCCCATCCACATAGCTGACAGTCGCGCCCACAAAATTCTCCGCGGCGCTCATTTTCAACTCGGACAGCTTGAGGTTCGTGGCATAAGGAGGCGGTCCAGAAGCGTTCTTCGGCTGGCTGCGAAGAAGAAGCGCAACGATGACGGCGAAAGCGATGACCACTGCCACCGCGATGGCGATGGTGCGCCATCTGGAATCGCGCTCTTCGGCTACCGGAGTTGGCTGGATCAGGCCGCCCATGCCACTCGATTGTACTCTGGAGGCTACTTGCCGGTCTTAAAGAATGCGGCCAGAAACAGGACGCCGAACAGTAGGTCGACGCAGCCCAGCGCCAGATCTCCCAGGGTCAGCCGATGCTGCAGATACAGCACGACGTAGGAACCGCCGCCGCCAAACTTTTCGAGCACCGAAGGAATCATCATAGGGCGGAGGCGTACGGGGTCCCGGCCAATCAAGGCGAATACCACCTGAAACGCCAAGGCGACGCCGACGAAGCCGTAGTAGAACCCGGGATGCGTGATCGGTGGCGGGTCCTGGCGGCCCAATCAGATCGAACATGAAATACAGCGGCGTCAGCACTAACACGCCCCAGATGGCCGCAATCCAGAATGTGATCTTGGCGAATTTCACTTCAGTCCTCGAGCACGGAGTCAGGGATCAGGGCCAGGGATCAGGTGTTGTATTTGCAACCCAGCAATGTGTCTTCTGACCCCTGGCCCGTGACCCCTGGTTCTCACTCCCCGCCCACGGTGAGGCCGTCGATACGTAGCGTTGGGGAGGCCACCGAGCCGCGAAACTCGAGGTCGTTCGCGATCTCCGAGATGTTGAAGAAAATTTCTTTCAGGTTCCCGGCGACCGTGATTTCTTCGACTGGGTAGGCGAACTCCCCGCCGGAAATCCACAAGCCCGAGGCGCCACGCGAATAATCGCCCGTCACCAGGTTCGCGCCGTGGCCGAGGAACTCGGTCACGTAGAGACCTTCCTTGATTTCAGAAATCACTTGCTTCGGCGTTCTGGGTCCGGGTTGCAGGAAATAGTTGCCGGGGCCTATGCCCGGCGTGCCCGCCAATCCCCGGGATGCGTTGCCCGTGGTCGCCAGGCCAAGTTTTTTGGCGGTGTACGTATTCAGCAGGTAAGAACTCAGCACGCCCCTCTCAATGACCACGGTTCGGCGTGTGGGCACGCCCTCGCCATCGAATGGGCTCGTGCCAAAGCCGCCGGGGATGGTGCCATCGTCGATGATGGTGACGTTGTCGCCGGCGATTTTCTGTCCTAGTTTGCCCGCAAGAAACGAAGCGCCACGGTAGACCGAGTCCCCGTTCACTCCTTCGAAAATGTGCTCGAGGATCGAAGTGGCAATCATGGGATCGAGGATGATCGGCACGTGCGCGGTCTTGGCCTTGCGCGCGCCCAAACGGCGCAGAGTGCGCTGGGCCGCAACTCGGCCGACTTGCTCGGGGGATTCGAGTTTTGGCAGCGAGCGCGCCACCGCGAACCAATAGTCGCGCTGCATCGCGCCGTCCTCAGTTTGTGCAATGGGAATGGCGGCAACGGAGCAATACGATCGCCGGTATTCGCCGACGAAGCCGTGCGAGTTGGCCAGAACCTTGTGGCCGGTGGCGGCGTCAAACGATCCACCTTCGGAATTCTTGATGCGCGGGTCGAAGTCGAGCGCGGCCTTTTCGGCGCGCCGGGCATAGTCGATGCGATCGGGACCGGGGAGAGAATAAACATCTTCGTGATAGAGGTCGAGATCGCCCGGGAGCGAGCCTAGCTGCGAAGCATCAGGAATTCCTCCGAACGGATCTTCTGAGGTGATCTTTGAAAGTTCCAGCGCGGATTTGACCATGCGGTCGAGGCTGCCGCGGGAGAAATCGCTGGAATAGGTGCTGGCAGCGCGCTGGCCGTTGAAGACGCGCACGCCGATGGATCGCGATCCGGATTCCTTGAGCGTCTCGACCTGGCCGAGGCGGACTAGTGTTGAGAACTCGTCGCCTTCGCGGACGACGCACTCGGCGGCCGTGGCACCGCCGTTCATGGCGCGGCGGACGATGTCCTGGGCTAGGGAGCGGAGGTCCGTTTCCAGTTTGGTGTCGCCAGTTCCCAATTCGGTTGAAGGCATAAAGTCTTGATTCATCTTATCCGAAATGATGTGTCGTTTTCTCACGGCTGCGACTTTGAATCGACCGGGGCAGGCGTTTCATTACACCCTTGCTTGTAATGTAGTTTTGCATTACAATAGAATTGACTGAGGGATATCCCATGACCACCCTGACCGTGACCGCGCGGGGACAAGTTACCTTTCGGAAGAAGGTGTTGCAACATCTCGGCATCAAGCCTGGGGAAAAGATTGCGTTGGATCTTCTCCCGGATGGTCGGGGTGTGATCCGGGCGGCACGTCGGACGGGAAGGATCCAGGACTTCTTTGGCGTGCTTGCGGGCAAAACGAAGAAGGTGGCAACCATCGAAGAGATGAATGAGGCAACGGCACGCGGCTGGTCTGGAAAGAAATGACAGGCAAGAAGTGAAAATCGCGGTGGACACGAATGTGCTGGTGCGGGCGGCTGTACGTGACGACCTCGAGCAGGCCGACGTCGCGACCAAGTTGATGGCCCGAGCCAAAATAGTCGCCATCGCGGCGCCCTCCCTGTGCGAGTTTGTTTGGGTTCTGCGTAGCGTTTATCGCTTTCAGTCATCGGATGTAGCCAAGGCAATTCGTGCCTTACTTGCAGCGGAAAATGTGGAAGCGAACCGGCCGGCAATTGACGCTGGCCTGGCCGTACTCGACGCCGGCGGGGATTTTGCCGACGGCGTGATTGCCTACGAGGGAAAGTGGTTGGGGGCGGAGATGTTTGTTTCGTTCGATAAAAAGGCGGTGGAGATGCTCAGCGCGCAGGGGGTGGCGACGCGGTTGCTATAAGAAGCTCGTTCCTTTACGTCGTCCATTCGGGCAGCGGCTTCGCTCTGTCGTCGCGAGTTTCTAGTATTCGTGGGAGATCGCTGCAGCGCGATTTCAGGATATCCATACAAAAAGGAATGTCTTCCTGAATTCCTAGCGCGGTCGGTGCAGCTTCGTCATCTGCGAGCTTGCTGACCGCTTGCGTAAGAGCTTCTGCAACACGTTGCGGCGTGAGCCCCGTCTTCAAGAAAGCCACGTTGGTTGACAGCCACTTGTGGGAGTAAAGATGCCCTTCGAACTCCCAGAGGCTGGGAGGGCCGCCGCCCTCGTTGGGAGTCCAAGGAGAGAATACCGGGTTTTCATTCGAGTGGTACATCAGGCATGAAACGTATTGCAACGTCCCGATTGCTCTGCCTACCGTCTCAAGCGACCACCATCGGCTCCAGAGGAGTTCCACGTCGGGGAGCAAGACGCCATATGTTGTAAGTGCGGCGATCCATCGATATGGGCGCGCTCCGTTGCCGCGGTAGGTCAAGCCTCTCTGGGCATCAATCTCCTCGAGAATCGTCTCTCGCATGAAATCCGCAGCCGCCACGGATTGACTGGGATTGAGATGAAATTCGAAAACGCGGTTGTTCGCCAGAAGCGGATAGAAGTGTTCGACGAAGCCTCCGTAGCTGCTGTTTGTGCCGAGAAGGTCTTCTCGCCAGGCTTCCAGACAGAAAGGAAGTAACATAGGTCAGCAACTGAGTCTGCACATTGTTTCCGTAGAGAACGCTCTGCGTGTATTGCCAAATGTCCCTCGACTCGGCACGGTCGCCTGCAGTTAATCGCGCGAGCCGGTGGAGGTGCTTCAGACCACCGTCATACGGGTCCTGCGTAATCTGGTGCGGGGCTTTTACCGAAGAGAAGGCCTTTCGGAGTTTCAGGACGGTGATGGAGGCTTCGCTTGTACTCACGGGTGTGGATGGATGCAGCTTACTCGTGCTCCTTGCTCTGCCGGTGCCGCTATGGAGCTGAAAGAGATCCTTCGACTGCGGTTGATCTCTGCACTTTGGCGCAAAGACCACTCCTCGCTCAGGATGACAAGCTTAAAAAGTTACTGCATAAACCCGCCGGGGTCCTTCTTGGCAGTACCGCCGACCGTTAGGCGGTCCACTTTGATGGTCGGAATACCCACACCCACGGGCACGGCCTGTCCGTCTTTGCCGCAGGTGCCGACGCCTTCGTCGAGCTTCAAATCGTTGCCCACCATTGAGACCCGTGTCAGGACATCCGGACCGTTGCCGATCAACGTTGCGCCTTTGATGGGCGCGGTGATCTGCCCATCTTCGATCATGTACGCTTCAGAAGCCCCGAACACGAACTTGCCGTTGGTGATATCGACCTGGCCGCCGCCGAAGTTGACCGCGTAGATGCCCCGTTTTACCGACCGGATAATATCTTCGGGATTGTCCTGCCCCGCGAGCATGTAAGTGTTGGTCATACGCGGCATGGGGATGTGCTCGTAGCTCTCGCGGCGTCCGTTGCCGGTGTCGGCAATGCCCATCAGGCGCGCAGAAAGCTTGTCACTCAAGTAGCCTTTCAGGATTCCCTTCTCAATCAGCACAGTCTCCTGCGTGGGCTCGCCTTCATCGTCCACGTTCAGCGAACCGCGACGCCACGGCATAGTCCCATTGTCGATGACAGTACATTTCTCGCTGGCGACGCGTTTCCCAATCAACCCGGCGAAGGCTGAAGTCTTCTTGCGATTGAAATCGGCTTCCAGTCCGTGCCCAACTGCTTCATGCAAAAGCACGCCGGGCCATCCGGGACCGAGCACAACCTCCATCTCCCCCGCCGGAGCTTCGCGTGCGTCGAGTTGAAGAATTGCCTGCCGTGCCGCTTCTTTTGCAAAGAATTCGGGATTCTTGTCACCGAAGAAGAAGTCGAGAGCCACGCGTCCGCCCCCGCCGGAACCGCCGCGAGCCGAATTGTTTTCGGTTTTAGCAATACAAGACACGTTCATGCGAGCAAGCGGCTGGGAATCTTCGGCAAAAGTTCCGTCAGACGCGACAACTAGAATGTTTCGCAACTCGTCGGAATAGCTGGCGCGGACTTCCTGGATGCGCGGGTCGTACGCCCTCGCCGCCTTATCAGCCCGCATCACCAGTTCAACCTTGGCCGTAATCTCCGCGTCAACTGAGGGCAGAGTGACGGGATACAAGCCGCGAGCTGCCGCCTGCTGGAAGCCAGCTACAGACGTCTTAGCCGGAGCGCTTGCAATCAGTGCCGCGGTGCGCGCCGCGTGCAGAATGCGGCTGGCGGAAAGATCGTCCGTATAAGCATATCCGGTGCGCTCCCCGGAAACCACGCGCACGCCGCAACCGGCAGAAATGCCCTGCGATGCCGACTTGACCATCGATTCATCAACCATCAGCGAGGTCGAGGATAGAAATTCGAAATAAAGGTCGGCATAATCACCGCCTGCGGAAAGGGCGGCCGCGAGGTAATGTTCGAGGTCGTTTTCCGTGACCCCGTAGTGATCAAAGAAGAAGCGCTGTTTATCGGCGAGAGGTTGTTTGTCCAAGCTTTTACTCACAGAAATTAGATGCCGCCGTGCCGGGGGCAGACTCAGTTGGGCGGATTTGCTCATTATCCCACATGGAGCGGCGCGGAACCGGCGAAACATCCACAGCGGAAAGATGACGATGGTCACTTGTCACAGACGGCGGGCGGGCATTGGCCGGACAATCCAGAGCGGAGATCTCCCATGCCAACGATGACCCCGCAAGCTCTAACGCGCACTGTGCAAGATTTCCTCAGCGAGGCCGCAGGTGCTGTTGTGCTGGAGAATGGCGCGGTCGCGTTTGACCTGGCGCAATCGAAATATTCCATCTCCGGCGAGTACAACCGCTGCCTGCTTCACCTCTGGTCGGCGGAGCGCAACGCGGTGCGGCGCGTGCTGGAGGCCGAAGTCAAAAATGGCACGCTGCGGCTGGCGGTGCAGCGGCTGGGACAGGCGCGGCCGTCGAGGCTGGAAATTTGCCGCGAGCACGATCGGCGTTCCCCTACCGCGCGACGGTCGTGCCGTGCTGCCTATGAGCAAAAATTGCGCCGGACGCTGGAGCGCCATTTTCCGGACTTCAAAATCACGAGGCTGACCAGCGGCGTGGATCTGGAAAAATCCTTTGGACCAATTTACGCGCGAGGGATCTTACGGCAGGGGCGCACGGCCTTTGCCTTCCTTGGGGTGAACGCCCAGGAGACACAGTCGTCCATTGACGCGGCGCTCACCTTCGGCATCCTGTGGCTCGACGTGTGCCGCCAGGCGCAGCCCACGAATGTGCTTGTAGAAGGGCTGAAGATGTTTGTGCCGGCTGGAACTTCCGCGCTGGTTCGCGAGCGCATGGCGAACCTGAACCGGGAGGCAGCCAAGTGGTCGTTGCTTGAACTTGACGAGCGGCACGATGCATTGCTGGAGATTGATTGCGCCGATCGCGGCAACGTGGCGACACGCTTGGTGCACGCTACCGACGCCGAGTCAGCACGTGAACGCTTCAAGGAGTCGATTGCACGCGTGCAGAAGGTTCTGCCGAATTGCGAGGTCGGCGTGCTTTCAGCGGCTGAAATTGCTTTCCGCTGGCGGGGGTTGCAGTTCGCCCAAGCGCGGCTGGGGGGTATTCCAGGGTCGTTTCGCCGCACCGAAGAGGTTGTGTTTGGAGTGGGCGCCGAAGAACAAGTTCTGGAGACTGGGAACGAAGCCGCGTTTGCGGAACTTGCCAACTGTTTGCGTGAAACTCGCCATCCTTATGGACCACGTCAACATCCGTTGTGGCGTCTGCGTCCCGAGAGATGGCTGGAGTCGCTGGTGGTGGGCGATGTGAGCGTGATCGACGGGCGTCTCGATCCATCGTGCCGCTATTCGCAGGTTCCCGCTTTCTCCGCCGCGGACCGCGCCATGATCGATGTGCTCACCACTACGCAGGCAGGACGGCTGGCCGTAGTGGAGCTCAAGGCCGACGAAGACATCCACCTGCCGCTGCAAGGGCTGGATTACTGGTCGCGCGTGGAATGGCATCATGCGCGCGGAGAATTTCCACGCTTCGGATACTTCGAAGATCGCGAGTTGTCAGCCGAAAAGCCGCTGCTATTTCTCGTGGCTCCGGCGTTCCATGTGCATCCGGCCACCGATACGCTGCTGCGCTATCTTTCACCCGAGATCGAATGGGAGTTCGTCGGGGTCGACGAGCGCTGGCGCGAGGGAGTAAGAGTCGTCTTCAGGAAGCGGCCTGCGACCAAAGAAAGCCTCTATCCGGCCCTGACCGCCTAAGGTCTTTTCCCCTCAAAGCTACCGTCCAGACCTGAGGCCGCAAGGTCTTTTCCCGTCCCGGGCATTCCATTTCCGTAACAGTTTTCAAAAAGTTTAGTTAACGCCCGGAATGTGAGTTAACATGCCGCGGTTCTTGGTCCGTAGGTTCGGCTTAACCGCCGATGTCTTAGCTCTGAGGATCAGAAAGAGGATGAGAAAATGAGACGAAATATCTCCCCACTCCCATCGCGGATTGCGCTTGTCTGCGCGATCGTGTTCTTGTTGTTCACCATCCCAGGACAGGCCCAGCCGCAGCAGCTATTGACGCATCATGTGCGCGACGCGGTTGCCAATGGGCAGGCGCAATTCGTCGGGCAACTCCCGGCAACCCAAACCCTGCTCTTCGACATTGTTCTGCCGCTGCGCGATCGCGCAGGCTTGCAAAACTTCGTGCAGGAAGTCCAGGATCCTGCCAGCCCCTCCTACCACCAGTTCCTCACGCCGCAGGAGGTTACCGCGAGGTTCGGTCCCACCCAGGAAGATTGGGACGCCCTGGTTGCTTTCGCGAAAGCGAGCGGCTTTGAGATTATCAACGGAACCCGCGATGAACGCGACCTAAGGCTCACCGGCACCGTGGCGAACATCGAGAAGGCCTTCCATGTGACTATGGGGACCTATCACGACCTCACCGAAGACCGCACGTTCTTAGCCGTGGACCGCGAGCCCACCGTTGACCTTCCCTTCCAACTCTGGCACATCACCGGGTTGGATGATGATTCCAAGCCTCATCCGATGTACGTAAAGAAAAGCGACTACGCGAAGGCCCATGGGCTCGATCCCAACAAGGTCGTGTCTCATGCCACCACCGGCTCCGGCCCGTCGGCTTCCTTTTTGGGAAGCGACATGCGCGCGGCCTACTACGGTGGAACGGCGCTGACCGGCTCCGGCCAGAACATCGCCCTGTTCGAATTCGCGGGCACCGATTTGGCCGATCTGACCACGTATTACAACAACGTTGGGCAAACGGAACCTTACACTCCCACCCTCATTTCCACCGGCGGGTATGGAACAAGCTGCGTCGATAGCGGCGGTAGCGCATGTGACGATACTGAGCAGACCCTCGACATGACGCAGGCGATGGGCATGGCCCCAGGCTCGACCATGCTCTATATGTATGTCTGCGGCAGCGTCAAAGCCAATGGATCAGGAACTATCAGCGATACTGCTTGTATCAGCGCGATGGTTTCGAATACGGCCGCTCCATTGTCCAAGCAGATCAGTTGCTCGTGGGGCTGGACACCGGCGGACCCAAGCACTCTGGATCCTTACTTTGAGCAGATGGCGTCGCAAGGCCAGAACTTCTTTGCCGCGTCTGGCGACAATTCGGCCTGGTCTGCGTCGAATGAGGCCTGGCCAGCGGACGATGCCAATATCGTCTCGGTCGGCGGCACGGACTTGACAACCTCCAGCGCGGCTGGCCCCTGGCAATCGGAAACCGCGTGGGCAGACAGCGGCGGCGGCATCTCCCCGGATTCCATCCCGATCCCCTCCTGGCAGAAGCTTTCGGGGGTGATTACGTCGTCCAACCACGGGTCCACGACCTTACGGAATGGCCCAGACGTGTCGGCCAACGCGAATTTTACCTTTTACGTCTGCGCCGACCAAACGACTTGTACGGCAAACGACTACGGCGGAACCAGCTTTGCGGCGCCCATGTGGGCTGGCTACCTGGCCCTGGCCAATCAACAGGCAGCAGCCAACGGGGACACGATTGGCTTTATCAATCCGATCATTTACCCGGCGGCTCTGACCTCAAGCTACGGCACCTATTTCCACGACATTACCAGCGGCAGTTGCGGTACCTATTCGGGAATAACCGGCTACGATCTGTGCACCGGCTGGGGCAGTCCGAATACGACCGGGATCATCAACCTGTTGGCCGGGTCTGCCAGCCCGAGCTTCACGCTTTCGGATTCGCCCAGCAGTCTGACCATCACGCAGGGTGGCAACGGCACCAGCACCATCACGGTGACCGACGTGAACGGATTCAATGGGAGCGTAACCTTGACCGCCTCCGGTCTGCCTAGCGGTGTCACCGCCGGGTTCAGTCCGAATCCGACTACTGGGACGAGCACGCTCACGCTGACGGCGAGCGCCACAGCCACTACCGGAACCGCTACGGTGACCATCACCGGCACTTCCGGCAGCCTGCAGGCAACCACAACCCTTGCCCTCACGGTCAATGCCGCGTCGTCGCCGAACTTTACCATCAGCGCCTCGCCCGCGTCCCTGACCATAACTCAAGGCAGCAACGGAACCAGTACCATCACCATCACCAGCCAGGACGGTTTCAACTCGGCAACCACGCTGACCGCGAGCGGCCTGCCCAGTGGCGTTACGGCAGCGTTTTCCCCCAACCCGGTGACTCCGCCGGCGAATGGGAGCGCGAATTCAACCCTGACGCTGACGGCCTCTGCCACGGCGACCACAGGAACCGCAACGGTAACCGTGACTGGAACATCCGGCTCACTCAACCACAGCACAACGATCGCACTGACGGTCAATTCGTCGTCGGGAGCGCAAACCGCGGTCTACAACTCCACGCTGAAGGCACCGGAATGCGCTACCGTCGGCACTTCGTGTGACTCGGGTCCATCCCTGCTGCTGGGACGCGATCACATGTCGGGCGGCGCGGAACCCAATCAACCCAACACCATCAACAACTCCTGCTCCGATGGAACCAGCGGAACATTCCATTCCGATGAGTCCAACGACCGCATCATAGTCACGTCCAGCAGTGGCCCGCTCACCCACGGCACCACGGCCACGGTGACGGCAACCGTTTGGGCCTGGAGCGGCTATACCTCTGACGCTCTCGACCTTTACTACGCGGCCAACGCCAACAGCCCGTCATGGGTATTCATCAAGACGATTGTGCCCACGAAGGCTGGAGCGCAGAGCTTATCCGCCACGTTCACGCTTCCAACCGGCAGCCTGCAGGCAGTGCGGGCGCAATTCCGCTATCAGGGAAGGGCGTCCTCGTGTACCTCAGGCTCCTACAACGATCACGACGACCTGATCTTCGCTGTGCAATAGCGCTGCGATCTGGTCGCAACGACTCGAGCCGGCCCGAAACAGGGCCGGCTCATTTACTTGAGACTGAATGGGAGCTCGTGAGGGACCGACGAACGATGGCGCGAGGGGGTGAAGGCGTGTTTCAAACGGGCACTGAGGAGGCAGCACTGGGGGGGACAAAAAACACGATCTCTGGCGTTCAATTGCCTGCTGCCACTAGCTGACCCCGGCCGTCGCGGTGGAATGTAGATGCTTAAGGCTGGTACGCTTGAACGGAAGCATGATTTCGGCACTCCGCGGGGACTCTCCGAAGGGGCTCGAACTGGTATCCCCTCTTTTCCCCCACTGATTGATAGTAGCGAAAGAAATCCTGTGACGTCGGCGGAGCCACGACAGCAACGATCCTGATGTTTCTCCTCCCTCCCTTGCTGATCTTTCACAGCCAACTCTTTCGCTGATGATCATATTGAACATTGAAAAAACCTTGGGGCCAGAACAGCCCGGTCGATTCGTCCTCAGTCAGGAGCCATATCTCGTGGCCCCTAGGGAGTCGTCCAAGCGTCCCCCTGACTGGAAAGGCCTGACTTCCTCCCAACGGCTCTGGGTCGGTTAAGGTTTCACCAGGACGAGGATGCGTGATTTTAATCTGCCAGCCCACCCACACCCGATATGCTGTTGTGACGGCTCCGATGAGGACCGCCGCAATAACGCTCGCAATTATTCCCTGCATCATGGCTTCCTAGCATACCCGCCCTCAAAGACGCGCGCCAACCTGATCGTGAGCGTGTCCGGTTGCCCAGAAATACTTCTCGGGGAAACCTTCTTACCCGGGCCAAGCGCCCAGCATGCGTCGTAGGTCGACCAACTGGCCCAGGTGGTAGGCGTTGTGGTCGGCCACCAGCAAAGCTTCGCGCAGAATCGTCTGGCCGTCGCCCCAGGGGATGCGGGCAAACAGATTCGTCTTCGGATTTGCCACCAGATCCTGCATCGACTTCATGTCCCTGCGGAACTGCTGAACGCCCTTGTTCCATGCTGCTGTACTCGGCGGCGCTTCCGTCTCGGGCCAGTAGCCCTCGGGCCATTTTGGCGACTGGTGCTTGGAATTACGGCTGAACTCGAGTATGTCCCACTGTGCCAGGCGAAGATGCTCAAGCAGCATCCATGCGGTGTGTGGGAGTCCGTTGGGCTTCACGCCGCGCAAGTCTTCCGGCATGTCTTTCACGACGTCGTCAAAGCGGGCGTGGGCCCCTCCTCCGTTGAGCAGGTAGAGCACGTGTTCGCGAAGTTGTTTACCGTTTGGGTCTTTGATCGCCATAGGCCCTCCATAAGAGAAATTCTTTACCACAGAGGCCCAGAGACACAGAGAAATTCTTGGATCTAGGTTTTGCAGATTCGGGTTTTCTCTGTGTCTCTGTGCCTCTGTGGTGAAAGAGCATTTCACCGCACTTCCTCTTCCGGTCCCTCGCCTCGTAACACGCGGCCAATGCCCCGCACGATCCGGCGCATAGGGAAAACACCCTTGTTGTCCGCGAGGAAGATTTCGCCGATGCGCCGGCCGCGATAGTACCAGCGCTTGAGCAGCGCGAGGTGCTCCATGGTCTCAAGCGCGGGCCGTGCCTTCCCGGACGGGAAAGAATCGAGTGCTCCCTGCACTCGCGATTCCATGGATTGCGATTTTGCTTGCTCGACGGGTTGGATCGAGAACACCACCGGCCCGGAGATTACTCCGCTCTCGAGTCGAAAAAAGGCGACCGACTCCGGCAGGTGGCAAGGCTGAATGATCAGCGCCATAAGGCGGTCGAGGCGCCGAACGATCTCAGGAAACTGGCTGAGTACAGGTTTCAGTTTTTCCAGCTGAACGTGAATGGCGGCCGCCTCTTCAAATGCAAGATTGGCCGATGCCACGTCGCGCTGCGTCGAGAATTCGCGAGCCAGTGATTCTCCTCTGGAATCGAAATACTCCTGCACCCGGTTTACCTCGGCGGAATACTCCTCGTCGGTGCAACCCTTGAAGCAGGGGGCAAGGCACATCTTCATCTCGGAATAGATGCAGCCGGGAAACTTGGGATCGGGATTCAGATCGTCGACACAGCGCCGCATCTTAAAAAAATCCAGCGAGTCGTTCACGAACTTCTCGGCCGCCGTGCGTGACTGAAACGGCCCGTAAAAGAGGGCACGGCCCTTGAGGCGTCCCAAGCGCGTGGTAATGGAGGCGCGCGGGAACTCGTTTTCGAGGTGCAGTTTCACCAGTGGCGCAAACCGGAAGCGCATGCGGTTGGCATAGGTCTTTGGGAAAGTTACACGCAGCACCTTGTAAAGCAGGAAGCCAGATTCGAAGTCAGAGCCGGTGGGCGAGTACTCGATCCAGCGGACACGATCACGCAGATTCAGTTTTTTTGTGCGTTCATCAACCGGCCCCAACAGGCGTTGCAGCCGGCGGCGTAGATTTGCGGTCTTGCTGACGTAAGGCTCGGCCTGCGCATCGGCGCCCCGCAGCAAGAAGACGGCCGGGGCGGCTGGGACTGCAGAAAAGATTTCTGCGTCGCGTTCAGGAACGAACTCCAGACGATCAGTCAGCACGAAATCATTGTAAGCAACTCTTCACCCCAGGTCTCACCGAAAGGGAGGGTTCACAGCCCACCGTGGAGCCCTCCGAAATGGTGGGCAAGATTTAGCGACATGATCAGCATGCCAGCGCCGAGAACGAGCACGTGCTGGGTCTTGCGCAGATCGAAGCTGCCGACACGACAGACGAGCAGGTAGCCGACGGCAAGGTTGAAGAGGCCCCATGCAACATTGACCATCGATGAGGACAGGCCGATCCCGGGCGGTGACGCGAAGGGGCTCTGGAAGGCATGACCTGAGATTCCATTGCCGAGATGTGGCAGGGCGTTTGCGAGGAACGCGCCCCCGAAGAAGTACGCAACGTAGTGGTACCACCGCATTGTCGCTCCCTTCTCACTGAAAGTCGTCCTCACGAAGACGGTATCGCCGCAGATCCGCCGGTGGACTAGCGGAAGCTGGCGCTGCGGAACTTCTGGCGAAAGTCTTCGCCTTCCATTTTGATGACGCGGCACATTTCGTGCAGCCGCGAGCGCATGCGCTCTCCGATGCGGTCACCGAGGGTTTCGGCGCGCGTGGCGGCCCTCGCTGCAGATACGGATCCATCGGCGCCCGCCGCGGGCTGATCCTCAAAATTTGTCGTAATGATGGTCGTGCGGTTGTCGTTATACCGCGTGTTCAGGATCAGGCTGACCGTGTCCCAAACCCATTCGGTCGGCTTCACAGCACCCAATTCATCGAGAACCAGCACGTCGGTTTCAAAGACCGGACGAAGCACATCCAGTTCCGTCGTTTGAACTGTGGCGTTATACGAATTCTGGATCTCCTTCAGCAGTTCGCGATAGTCGTAGAACAGGCAGGCAATGCCCTTGTTGAGAATGAACTCCTTGATAATGCCAACCGCCAGGTGAGTCTTGCCGGTGCCAATCTTGCCGATGATCAACAGGCCCGTGCCATCGCGGGGATCGTACTCTTGCGCGAACTTGGTAGCGGCGAGATGGGCGAATGCCAGCGAAGGATGAGCGCCCGGAAAGTCGGTTGTGTAGCTGGCCAGTTCACAATGTTCATACCGCCGCGGGATGCGCGCCGCGGCCAGCAAGGCTCCGGCCCGCGCCCGCAGCTGGCAATCGCAGCGCGTGACGCGCCGATCCTTGGGCGCGCTCGGGCTGGCGGGGAGCGTCTTCCATCCCGTACCTTCGCAAAGCGGGCAAACGTCTGCTGCTGTTTTGATCAACTTCAAACCCTACCTCAACTCTAGAAAATCGTATGCTCTGACTTTGCATCCGGACGCCGGCTTCCCGCAAGTGCGAAACCCTGCTTGCCTGTGTACAACCTGTGCAGGGGTGAGCGAGCCTGTGGAGGGCGGAGGAAAACCCGCTCCCCGCTTGTATTATGGCGGCCCAACCGTCCGGCATTGCCTTTTCAGTTATCTTCCCAGCCCCAAAACCCGCCTCCCCAGCCCCAATCCGGGACATGGGGGTGCGAAACAGGCTTCCGGCGCGGATTTTCACAGTTGACATTCTCCACGGAGAGAGGAGAATACCACCCGTCAGGTTTCCCAACTCAGCCACGAGCTTTTTCCTCCCGGTGTAGGCTGGGTATGAAAGAGACCTGCGAGGAGAAACTATGAATAAAGCCGATCTGGTTGACAAGATCGCAGGCGCTTGCGAAATCAGCAAGGCGCAGGCTACAACCGCGATTGATACCGCCGTGAGCAGCATTACTGGGGCTTTGCGGAAAGGAGATCGGGTGGCTTTGATAGGTTTCGGAACTTTCTCGGTGTCGCAGAGAAAGGCCCGGAACGGGCGCAATCCGCAAACCGGCGCCACCATCAAAATCGCTGCCCGCAAGGTCGCGAAGTTTACCCCTGGGGCCGAACTCAAGAAGACCGTCAACAAGAAGTAGGGAAGAACAAGTCTTGGATTTCACGAAACGGCAGGGGGTCGGCCCTGCCGTTTTTGCTTCTCGGTACCTAGTACCCAGTACCAGGTACCTGCGTCCAATTCTGCGAGGCGAGGCGGCCTTGCCAGGTAATGGATACTAGGCACTGGGTACTTGATATTCTCGACTAACATGATTGCCCATCTGCGCGGAAAACTGCTGGCCAAGCATCCCAATCAGGTTGTGGTCGAGACCGGCGGCGTCGGCTATGAAGTAAACATCAGCGTCCCAACCTTTTCCGAATTGCCCGCCAACGGCTCCGAGGTTGCCCTACACATCCATACCCACGTTCGGGAAGATGTGATTGCGCTTTACGGATTTCTCCGTCCCGCCGAGAAACAGTTGTTCGAAAAGTTGATGACGGTGAGTGGCATCGGAGCGAAGCTGGCCATCATCATTTTGAGCGGGATGGCTGCCGACGAAATGGCGGGCGCGATCCGTGGCAACGATGTGGCGCGCCTGACGCGCATTCCAGGCATCGGCAAGAAGACGGCCGAACGCATGGTTTTGGAACTGCGCGACAAGTTGCCCCCGGTAGCGGGAACTTCCGCGCCGGCCATGTCCACGCTCAGCGCAGTGGAAGAAGATGTGTTGTCTGCCCTGCTTAACTTGGGATACCAGCGGGCCGCAGCCGAGAAGGCTCTGGCAAGTGCAGCCAAGGGCGGTGCAGGCAACAGCCAGAAGCCCGGATCATTCGATGCCATGTTCCGGGAAGCACTGGCGGGGCTATCGAAGTAGGCTGCATCTTCGGTGTTCACTTGCCGACGCAGAACGTCGCAGATCGCTGCGGACCTGAAGAAATAGGTGCTTAGCAAGACGTGATGGAACCCTTAGTTCCCGCCGTATTCGTGATCCAAAGCCGAGCGACCCGCCGGCACTGGCACAAACGGGTGGTTACCCCCTGTTACGACCTTCTATTACTGTCCAACACGATCTTGCAATTGTGGGCGTACGGTCCCCCACGTAGTCTGGACACATGACGGATCACGGCAAACAAGGCTCGAACACGAAACGCCAGCCTCGCGCTGTACGATCACTCGCAGTCTTGGCGAGGGCGCTTACGAGATCGATCTCGCTCTCAGTATTGGCTGTGCTGGCGCTGAGCGGAGCCTCCGCAGCGAAGGATCTGCCAGACGCTCCCAGTGCGGAATTAACGCCTGTGACGGCTGCCAGCTTTGTCGTTGAAACTACAGTTCCGGCTCCTGCCCAGAAGAGAGTCCCGGAGACCAATCCCGTCGATGCAAAATTTGTCAGCCTCGCGTTGATCTCAACGGGCAGTACGTTTGCGGATTCTTACACTACGTTGTTTGCGAGGCAAAACTGGCTAGCAGGAAAGAAGGGCGTCTGCAACGTGGAAGTTCAGTCCGCCTACCTGTATGGAACGCACCCAACAGTTGGCCGCACCTATGCCGTCGCTTCCGTGAAGAGTGTCGGTTCCCTGGCGGCAGCCTATTATTTGCGGAAACACCACAACAGATTCTGGAGCATGCCTCTTCTTGCCAACTCGATCATCAGCTTGCAGGGTGTAACTCAGAATATGGTGGCGTGCAACTAGACGGGAATTGCCTGTTCCACAAGGCAGGGTAGAGCTCTTCGAGAGCCCACTCCGATTGTCAGAACCTACAAGCCAAAAATTACATCTTTGGGTTTTGGTCCTCCGGCTGCCGAAGTCGGGACCGGCTTCTCGATTACGGCTGGAGAAACGCGCGCTCTACGCGGTTTCTGCCATTGCGCTTGGCCTGATAGAGGGCAGTGTCAGCGTGACGCAATAGAGACTCTGGATCTGCGGAAGATGCCGCAACCGTGACACCCATGCTTACCGTAACGCTAATCGCGCCCTGAGGAATAGCAATCGGCGTAGTTGCGATCAGGTTTCTGATTTGATCTGCCCGCCGAACAGTCGTTTCCAGATCACAACCAGGTATGACCAGCAGAAATTCTTCGCCGCCGTAGCGTCCAATGCCGTCATACTCACGCCCACTCGTCGAAAGCAGCGTCGCAATCTTTTTCAGCACAAGGTCGCCAGTTTCGTGCCCGAACTTGTCGTTCACGTCCTTGAAGTGGTCAACATCCACCATAACGATCCCTACGGGGGTGTGGTCGCGCCGGGCGCGGGCGAGTTCCCGCTGCAGAAAAGCAAGGATTTCGGCGCGATTCCAGGCTCCGGTCAGGAAGTCATGACTGGCAACGAATTGCAAAGCATTGTTGGCTGAAACCAGCTCCTCTTGCAGATCAACGATTCTCTTGCCCACCAGAAGACGGGCTTTCAGCTCGAGTGGATCAAACGGCTTGGCCAGAAAATCATCGGCACCGGCGTCCATCGCTTCCAACATCTCCTGCTTCTGGGTCTTCGCGGTGAGCAGAATGGTGTAGGTATACGGTTCGTTCCCCCGGCTCCGAAGCCGCCGGCAAAGCTCGACGCCGTCAATCTCCGGTAGCACCCAGTCGAGCAGAGCCAGCCGTGGCGCGTCCGGTTGGGCGAGGAGGTTCCACGCTGTCTCACCGTCTTTCGCGCACACCAAATCAAAGCCCCATTCCGTAAGGTGAGCTTTAATCAGGTGCCGGTAGAGGGCGGAGTCTTCAGCCAGAAGAATACTCCCAGCGCTCTTTTCCGCGAGCCTCACGACCGCTGGTTCAGTTGCTGTATTGGCTTGCATTGTAGGAAGGCATCTCGGCTTTCTCTAACTTGGCCAACTCTACTGCCAGCCAGTTCTCAAGCAGGTTAAGGTCTTCTTCCGGCACAAATGAAAAGCGCAGTCCAGCCCGCCCGCTTGCATTGGCGTTGACTACTCTGCCCGTGACGTGGACCACACCGGCGACACCCGGCAGCGAGAACTGCGCCAGAACTTCCTGATTAATTTGCAAAACCTGTTCACTCTGCAAAGCCAGTCCGCCGACACTGAGATCGCTAATCCTAGCCTCGATGCTTCCCGCGCCCACGACTCTCGCCACTGCCGGAAGGTCGACCGGAACGCGCGCCGCGCGTCTGCGATTCTGCAGCATGGTTCCATAGGCAGCCCGCATGCAGCGATTTGCGTGCTCGAGATCCGCAGGCTTCAGGATCATGAAGTTGGCCCCCACCAGAAGAGCGTGCGTTTCCGACCCCTCATTGACCATCGCTACAATGGTCGCGTTGCTGTTGGGCGATGACTTGCGCGCGGCTCGCACCACGCGGGTAGGATCCTCCACGCCGTCCCAGTCCACAATCACCGTATCAAGCCTGCGGTGCGTGACCGCGTCCAGGGCGGAATCAATTTCGCCACACACTTCCGTGTCAATCGCGAAGCTGCCCAGAATCCGATTCATGACGGACACAACTTGCGTGTCCTTGGTTAAGAGAAGGCCCTCGAGTTGGATTTGCTCAATCATAAGATCACTCTCACGATAGATACGGCAGTTCAGGGGCCAATTCAGTAAATGGACTAACCTCTGCATTATCTTACGTTTGCCTGAGACCCCGCTGTCAGCCGGTTGGGCGCGCAGTCCAGCTTCTAGACTCTGTCTGTCGAATAGACACTGCCCAGCCGCTGAAGTGTGCTCGGTCGTAGGTCGTTATTCGGCTCATTCAACCCCCCTTGTCTCTGTTCGGTTTTCGTAACAAAACAAAAAGCCTCGGGCTGCCACCTTAGGATTGGCTGCAATATGAAGGCTGGGCCCCCGTTGTATGGTGTGAGCGTGCTTTTCAAGTTAGCGTCTTGACAAAGTCGAAACTAGCAGCGGTAGGTTGAACACAAAACTGCCGCTCCGGAACGGAGCTCGTGTCCACTCGGTCATTCTGCTTGTTCCTCATAAGTCTGCCCGCCTGTCTGTCGGCAAAACGGCTAAGCACATTCGCTGGTTCAAACCCCGCACAAAGCCGGAGCCTCGCCGAAAGAGGAGCGCAGCGAACACAAGCACGCCGCCGAAGCATATCATTAAGAAAGGAAGCGACCTTTAAGCGGGTGAATCCATGCATTACCTAACCCCTTTCAAGGTGTTGGCCATTGATGACGATCCTCAAAGCCTGGCACTTATTTCCGAGGCACTAACCCCGGAAGGATTAGAGGTACTGACCACAACGGACGCCGAGGCAGGATTCGAACTGTTTCAGCGGCTTCGCCCCAGGATCGTACTGCTCGATGTCGTTATGCCCTCCATGAGCGGGATGGAGTTGCTGGAACGCATGATCCGTATTGACCCGGGTGCAAATGTAGTCCTCATCTCGGCACATTACTCGACCGAGTCGGCGGTGGAAGCGATCCAGAAGGGTGCTTGCGATTACCTTACGAAGCCCATCGAGGTTCAGCACCTTCGCGGCCGGGTCGCAAGTTTCCTGGCAGAATCCGAGTTGCGCCACAGGACGTTGACCTTGGATCAAGAGCTCCTCCAGGCTTGTCAATTCGAAGGTATCGTCAGCCGCAGCCCGCTGATGCTTGAGGTTTTCACGAAGATTCGCCGGGTGGCACCGCATTTCAGGACTGCGCTCATCTCCGGCGCAACCGGGACCGGGAAGGAGTTGGTGGCGCGCTCTCTGCACCGGCTCAGTGCCGCCTCCAAAGAGAACTTCGTGGTGTGCAATTGTTCGACCTTGGTGGAGAACTTGGCGGACAGTGAATTGTTTGGCTATGTGAAAGGAGCGTTCACCGGCGCCGTTCAGGATCGAGCCGGCCTTTTTGAGAATGCTGAAGGTGGTGTCATCTTTCTCGATGAGGTTGGAGAACTTGCGCCCGGAACGCAGGCAAAGTTGCTGCGGGTACTGCAGGACCACCAGGTCCGCAGAGTCGGCTCGTCCGCCTCGCGCAATGTAAATGTAAGAGTAATCGCGGCCAGTAATCGTGATTTGCGAGCGATGGTCCGCGAGGGCCGATTTCGCGAAGATCTCTACTACCGCCTGGCGGTAGTGGAAATCGCCTTGCCACCACTGGCAAACCGGCGGGAAGACCTGCCCCTCTTGCAGAGGCATTTCGTGGCGCGCTTCGCCACAGAATACAAGAAGCCGATCTCAGGACTGACTCGAAGAGCGCAGGGAAAAATGGCCACGTATCCCTGGCCGGGAAACATACGTGAATTGGAGAATGTCATTGGAAATGCGTGCATGATGGCAGAGGGCAAGTTCATTGATATCAATGACCTTCCCGAGAGACTGCGCGGCACGAGCACGGCCGATGCTCCGCTAGAGGAAACACTTTTCTCTCTCGAAGAGGTTCAGAGGCGCCATGTCATGCGCGTGCTGGAGCGTGTCGGGGGCAACAAGGCGAGGGCGGCGGAAATTCTCGGCGTCGGGCGAGCTACGATTTATCAATTGCTGTCCAGAATGAAACTGGAGAAACCGAGCGCATAAGTCCCGTGGTTTCGTACCCTTGGTAATCGTGTGCTCCCAGTGGATTGCCCCCAACGAGCGTTCACGCTCAAACTGCCTGAAAGATGGAACCGATGTCCAGATTGTAGACATGTTCCTCACCTCCTGCTGAGTCGCAACCTTCACAAACAAAGGGTCTTAGGTTCGGTCTGGATCTGGCGATCAAGGTGCCAATACAAAGTCAGGAGCCAGCTCGCGGTCCGGATGGCGCAAAAACACACATCCGGAAACAAGAGCATAGGATTCCGCCAACTTCAGTTTCGCGGTGTGAGGTGCCTATGACGGCAGATATGGCATTTGAGTGCGTGCTCGTTTCTCGTGATCCAGGCGTGGTGTGCGTCATGAATCGAATTCTCGACAATTTTTCCATCTCTACCAACGTCTGCTTTACCTCCTCCAAGGCCGCAGACCGGCTGGCGGCGGGCAGCACGGATCTTATAATCGTTGACTGGGAGGATAACACCGCCGACTTCCTGCGGGGCATCCAAACACCGGATCGCCGGCAGAAGCCAACCGTGGTCGCGGTCTCCGCTTCAGATCAGCCGCTTCCCGGCGCCCACCTCAAGCTGCGCAAGCCGGTGACGGGAGAATCGTGCGCCCAGTCGCTAAGGGTCGCATACACCAGAATGTTGCGGGATCTCCGCCGTCACGCCAGATATGCGGTGATGACTCCAGTCACGGCACAGGACCAGAACCACCGGTCCCTCCCCATCACGATCATGGATATCGGCGATGGAGGAGTTGGACTCATGACCCGAGAATTGTTGGCCATTGGGGATATTTTGTCTTTTCGCTTGTTGCTGTCAGGCGCTGACCGGCCTATTTTCATTGAGGCCCGCGTTTTGTGGACCCGCCAGTACGGTGCAGCGGGATGCGAGTTTCTCCGGATTCCCCCTGTCGATCTCAGCATCTTGCATGAATGGCTCAAGCTTAAGTGCCGGGTCAAGCAACCATTAGTGGAGTTGTGACGAAAGAAGTAGCTGCAGACAAACTTAGGTTTCTTGCGCTCTTGCAGACAACCAGTCAAGCTACTTGCCAGAGTTTGATGGCAATCCCTCCCCCATCTCCTCGCCGAAGTTTCTAGTTCGATTGAAACAGAGAAGCAGTACAGAATGAATAAGAAGGCCTCATCCGCGAGCGTAGTTGAGCGCATTCCCGGCCTGAGCCAGGTCGAAGGCAGGGAGTGGTGGCTCTGGGGATTCGCCGTCGCGGTCACCTTGCTTCTGACCTTCGGCATTCTCTCTCTGACCTTTCCCGGTTTTCATCTGTCTGACAAGACCTATGCGCTCAACCTGAGGGAGTGGGTGCGCGGCCTGGCCGCTCTGGTGCTGCTGTTCGATGTCTACACCATCTATCAACACCTGCAGCTCCAGCGTATACGCCGCCAATTAGCCGAGCGTGACCGGCTGTTTCAACTGATCAGCGAGAACGCGGCCGACATGATCGCCCTGGTTGACGGTCATGGGAACCGACTTTACAACAGTCCCGCTTATTCCAAGGTTCTAGGCTACAGCGCGGAGGAACTAAACACCACGTCTCCCGCGGAACAGATTCACCCTGATGATCTGGCCCGCGTTCTCGAGGCGGCGGAAAAGGCGCGTCGCACCGGCCGGGGAGAACGGCTCGAATACCGCATCCACCACAAGAATGGCTCCTGGCTTGTTCTCGAGTCCACCGCCAATGTGATTGTCGGGCCCAAAGGCGAAAATGAAGGGTTGGTCATTGTCAACCGCGACATTACGGACCGCAAACGCGCAGAGGAGATGCTGGCGCACCACGCCTTCCACGACGGTCTTACCAATCTTCCCAACCGCGTGCTCTTCCTCGATCGCCTGAGCCGGGCGATTGCCGTCTCGCGACGCCATGATCTTAAGTTTGCGGTCCTGTTCATTGACATCGACGGATTCAAAGTCTTCAACGACAGCCTCGGACACGCCGCCGGCGACGCTTTCCTCGTCAAAATCTCGCAGCGTCTCACGGCCTGCCTTCGCCGTGTCGACACGGTTTCCCGCCCTCAGAACGGGAAACCCGACTCTTTGATCGGCGATAGTACGTTGGCGAGGCCGGGTGGCGACGAATTTTCCGTGCTGGCCGAGGAACTTCACGATCCGAGCGACGCGGTCCGCATGGCAGAACGCATTCAGGAAAAACTGGCGGCGCCTTTCGAGGTCGAGGGCCAGGAGATCGTAATTACCGCCAGCATTGGAATCGCCTTCGGCGGCAGTACGACCACTGACGCCGAGGATTTGCTTCGCGACGCCGAAATTGCCATGTACCGCGCCAAGCACACCGGGAAAGCTCGCTGCGAAGTATTTGATAGCGCGATGCACTCCGGCGCGCGCAAGCGCTTACAGCTTGAAACGGACATGCGCAGGGCCCTCGATTTGGACGAGTTCCACGTTTACTATCAACCCGTGGTCTCCTTGAGCACCGGGCTGATTGTGGGCTTCGAAGCTCTCAGCCGCTGGCATCGCCCCGATGGCATGGTGATGCCGGGCGACTTCATTCCCGTGGCCAATGAGACCGGCATGATCCTCGCCATCAACCGCGACCTGCTGCTGGTTGCCGGCCGGCAGCTTCGCCGCTGGCAGGAGCGCTATCCTTCCGACCCACCTCTCTCTCTCAGCGTTAACGTCAGCCCCAAGCAGTTCGCGCAGCCGGATTTGGCCTCACAGATTGGTCAGCTGATCGAACAAAGCGGCATCGATCCCCGGTGTGTGGATCTGGAGATTACTGAGACCATTGCGATGGCCGACGCTGAAAGGTCCGGGGTTGTGCTCTCGGAATTGAAGGCACTGGGCGTCCGCCTGGACATTGACGATTTCGGGACGGGATATTCTTCGCTCAGCCGTCTGCAGCGTTTTCCGGTCGATACCTTGAAGATCGACCGCGCTTTTGTTTCCCGCATGGACAGTGACCACGATACGCACGAAATCGTCCGCATCATCGTCATGCTGGCCCACAATCTGGGCTTGAAAGTGGTTGGCGAAGGAATCGAAACTCAAACCCAACTGGATTTGCTCCGGGACATTGGCTGTGAGTTGGGCCAAGGCTACTTCTTTTCCAAGCCCGCTGACCGTGAGACGATCGAAAAATTGTTGGGCACCAACCGCGCGGCAAGTACTGCACAGCTTCGCGCTGCCGCTCACTCCTCCGGATAGCTGCTAGGGAGCGGCTTCGCTTTTTTCGTCGATTTTCATCTTGGATAACATCTGGTAAATAGTGGCTCGGCCAATCCCGAGGATTTCTGCGGCCCGTGCTTTGTGGCCGCCGACGGCTTGCAACACCCGCAGAATATGGCGTCTTTGCAGCTCTTCGAGCGACAGGAAAGTCTCATCCGTCGACTGGTCATTGCTGATCGGGACGCGCAGGCTCTCGGGAAGGTCATCGATGTCGACCAGACTTCCTTCCGCCATCATGCACGCATTTCCAATCACATTCTCGAGCTCGCGGATGTTTCCTGGCCAGGGATAGGCCGCCATGCGAGTCTGCGTCCGGCGAGTCATGCCGGCGATCGATTTCTTGTATTCAGCCGCGAACTTCTCGATGAAGAATCGCTGCAGGAGCGGCAAGTCCTCGCGCCGGCTTGCCAGATTGGGCAAAGCGATCTCCACGATCGCCAGCCGGTAATACAGGTCCTCACGAAAACGTCCCTCGCGCACCATGGCTTTCAGGTCGCGGTGGGTGGCGGCTATCACTCGCACGTCGATGCTTCTGGGAGTGAGGGATCCGACTCTCTGCACCTCACGATTTTGCAAGACCCGCAGTAACTTGGCCTGAGCCGGCAGTGTTAATTCGCCGACTTCATCGAGGAAAACGGTTCCGCCGTCGGCGTGCTCGAACAAGCCGGGCTTGTCCTGGGCCGCACCGGTAAAAGCGCCTCGGACGTGCCCGAACAGTTCGCTCTCCAGCAGCGTCTCGACCAAAGCCGAACAATTGCAGACCGCATACTTGCTTTGAACCGCTGGGCTCAGCCGGTGCAGGGCCTGAGCGACGAGTTCCTTGCCTGTCCCGGTCGGCCCCATCACCAGCACAGTTCTGAAATGCGGCGCGACTCGCCGTATCTTTGCGAAAACTTCAAGCATCAGGGGGCTGCGGCCTACCATGCCTTCAAATTGGCAGGCATCCACCAGTTCCCGGTCCAGGCGCAGTGTCTTCTGGCGTTTCTCGGCCTCGGCCAAAAATCCTGCGATGCGGTTGCGAAGCTTTTCGACATCGAGAGGTTTTGTCCAATAGTCGCTGGCGCCCTTTTGAATCGCTTCGACGGCAGACTCAGGAGAATAGTGGCTGGTAATCAGAATCACGTCCGTTCCGGGATCAACCGCCACGATGCGTTCCAGCAATTCCATGCCGCTGACCTTGGGCATGACCAGGTCGAGCAAGACAACCTTGGGCCGGGCTTTTAGAAACATTTCGAAGGCTGCTTCGGGGTCACCCGAAGTTAGAACCTCGACTTCCTGTTGTTCGAGAGCGGCGCGAATAAGCTCGAGGTTCTCGGGACTGTCGTCGACGGCGAGCAGGGTGAGGCTTTTCGGTTCGCTCATTCGAGGCTCCAGCTCCAGCAAGGACATTTGTCCCGGACAGCTTCGGGCAACATCGAAGAGATCCCACTTAAGGGGGCGTCAGATGACACGGCTGACGTTATGCCTGGAGTTGCAAGAACGACGAAGAGGGACAATCCACCGCTGGACACTGCCTCCGCATCATGGCCACGACTAAGCAGTTCTGTAGTCCAGCACCCGATCGCATCCTTCGGATAGCGATTGGAACAAATCCCAGCGGCATTAACGAAGACAACTCTGATACGACGCTTATCGCAAAAAAGGTGCGTCGAGTCAAGAAGAACGAGCCGGCTGATGGTTATGAGGGTGGTGACCGAAGCCAGGCAAGTGGGAAGACAACGAGCGGTCATTCTTCAGACTGTCGGTAACTCCCGGCAAGGTTACCTCCGCGTTTGGCGTCCGTCCGGGGACTGGACAGAGTCCGGAAGCCAGACAACGCTGTACCGGCATACCCTACCCCGACAACTCGCGACTTGCTTCGTAAGATACACGTAACAATACAGTTGCACATCGTCTCACCACTCTTATCCGTTTGGTATCCGCCCTGCATTCTTACAGGTGCCGCTTCGTGCGGCAGCCCTCCCCAACACACATTGAATCGAGGGTAAAGAAATGCGACTCAAGACTCTAGTTCGGATCATTCTCACGGCGATAGTCGGAACGTCAGTGTCAGCGGCGCAACAGGCGCCACGAATCTCGCCGCCAAGCGTGCCTGGCGGCGCGATCTACAGCAAGCTGCCGCTGAGCTTCGAAGCGAACCAGGGACAGACCAGCAGTCAAGTCAAGTTTCTTTCCCGCGGCAACGGATATACCGCATTTCTAACCGCCGGCGGGATAACCCTTAGTCTGCGCCCCACGCCGACAGCAAACCAGCCATCCACAGGTTCTCAGCAGTCTACCAGCACGACCTTGCAGTTTCAGTTGGTGGGGGCAAGCGGAAATCCGCAGGTTGTCGGAGAGTATCTGCAGCCCGGGATAGTAAATTACTTTCTCGGAAATAATCCTGCCCAGTGGCACACGAGTGTGCCGACGTACGCCCAAGTCAGGTACAGGAATGTCTATCCCGGAATCGATCTAATCTACTACGGAAACCATCAGCAACTGGAGTATGACTTTGCCGTCGCGCCCGGGGTCGATCCTGGACTGATTCAATTCGAGATTCAAGGCGCTGGCGAAATCCAGGTAGATGCCGAGGGCAACCTGATTCTAGCGACAGGTGCAGGGGAACTGCACTTCCAGAGTCCCATCGTTTACCAGGAATCCCACGGCCAACGCATTCCGGTCGAGGGAAGCTACTCGATGCAAGACCCGACGCACATCGGTTTCCAGGTCGCTCACTATGATTCGAGCAAGCCGCTGGTGATCGACCCGGTTCTGGTGTACTCAACCTACCTCGGCGGGAGCGGCACCGATCAGCCGACCGGCATCGCTGTTGATAGTTCCGGCAGCGTCTATGTAGCGGGTTACACAGATTCAGCCAACTTCCCGCTGGCAACTCTGGGCGCACTCCCAGAGAATACCAACCACGTCTTTGTCGCCAAGCTGGATCCAACGGGATCGAATCTGGTCTACGCCGACTACATAGGGGGCAACAGCGAGGACTACGGACTCGCTCTCGTGCTGGACAGTGCAAATGAAGTGTACGTAACCGGAAGCACCCAGTCGAGCAACTTCCCGGTAGTGGAAGCCTACCAGTCCCAACAACCGGGGCCCTACAGCGGGTTCCTGACCAAAGTTTCAGCCTCCGGTTCCTCTCTTTTGTACTCAACCTACCTGGGAGGGAACACCTTCGACCTCCCGACCAGTGTCGCGATCGATAGCCTGGGCGAAGTACACGTCGCCGGTTACACGATGTCACCGAACTTCCCCGTCGCCAATGCTTACCAGGCTACGGTGTCTGCCAACCAGGCTGGTATGTATGGGACGTACGGCTTCCTCACAAAGTTCAGCACGGATGGATCGTCGTTGATCTACTCGACGTACCTGGCAGGTAATTCGAACGTGGTCCAGGACTGTGGCAGCCCTTGCTGGCCCTCCCCGTACAACGCAATCAGCGCACTTGCGGTAGATTCGAACGGTAGCGCTTATGTCACCGGCACCACGAATACTTACAACTTTCCGGCGACATCCGGCTCGTACCTGACAACCAACTCCACCCCGCAAAACGCAGGCGTGGGTTTTGTGAGCAAGTTCAGCAGCGCTGGAAGTCTTGACTACTCCACTTATTTCTATGCGTCGAGTGGAAACCCGGTAAGCACGAGCGCGATCGCGGTTGACAGTTCCGGCTCTGCTTATGTCACCGGTGCAGCCGCCAGCGACGGCACCTTCCCCATTACCTCCACGAGCATCTGCGATCCGGGCGTTTACGGAGCTGGATGCGGTTATGCCTTCGTGACCAAGTTCGACCCGGCCGCGTCTACCCTGCTGTACTCGACGTTCCTTGGCCCCAACAACAATGCCAGTCCAATGGCCATCGTGCTCGACGCTAACCACGATGCTTACGTAGTAGCCGCTACGCGCAGCGCTGCGTTTGGCACAATGAACGGCATTGAATCCTATAGCAACGGCACGGACGTCCTTCTGGTGGAAATTGATCCCCTGGCCAGCACCGAGCTTTTGGCCACTTACCTGGGCGGAAGCGGCAACGACGAACCCGCTGGAATCGCTCTTGATACCCAGGGCAACCTTTACATTGCGGGATCGACATCTTCCACTGACTTTCCGACGACGCCGGGAGCCTTTCAGTCCATGTTAGGGGGGAGCACCAATGCCTTCATAGCAAAAATTGGCGCGGCACCCGCGCCCTCGGTTTCTTTGGCCCCTGGCTCTTTGCAGTTTGCCAGCATGCCCGTTGGCTCAACCAGCCAGGCGCAGACAGTCTTGCTGCGCAACATGGGTAACTCAACGCTGTCGATCTCCTCAGTCACGGTCAGCGGCGACTTTGCTCAAACAAACGATTGTGGAAACAGTGTGTCGGCAGCCGGCAATTGCACGTTCTCCGTGACCTTCACTCCGAGCGCATTCGGATCGCGTTCTGGATCCATCGTGATCCAGGACGACGCTGCGGGATCGCCTCATCACATCACTTTAAGCGGCACCGGCGTCGGGGCCAGCGTCTTGTTGTCGCCGGCCAGTCTGACATTTTCGAGCGTGCCGGTGGGAACCTCCAGCGCAGCCCAGACGGTAACGCTGACCAACAATGGGAGCGCATCGCTGAGCATCGGCAACATCCAGATTGCGGGAGACTACTCGCAAACCAACAACTGTCCGAGTGTGCTGGCCTATGGCTCCAGTTGCGCCATCAACGTTCAGTTCACTCCGTCTCTGGTTGGAACCCGCAGTGGGACACTTACAGTGAGCGACAATGTTCAAGGCAGTCCGCAGACAGTGAGCTTGTCTGGGACGGGAGCAGATTTCAACCTTACCACCCCCTCCAGCCAAGACACGATCACAGCTGGGGCCAGCGCCACTTATACGTTGAGCGTTTCTCCGGTTGGCGGGTCATTCTCCAACGCCGTGAGCCTGAACTGCAGCGGCCTGCCCGCGAACGCAACCTGCAAGTTCTCCCCGGGCGCGGTAACTCCGGGTGCGAGTGGCGCTTCCTCCACGCTAACCATCACTACGACCGCATCTTCTGCCTCCGCTTCACCCGCGTGGCCCTCGCGTAACCGTCCGGCCTTGGCTGCCTGGATGCAACTGCAGGGACTTGGACTATTCGGACTGGTGCTGGCAGGCTCCAAGAAGCGGGCAAAGCGGCTGCCCCTCTTCATACTTCTGGCCCTCTTGATTCTAGGCATGTTGTTCATGTCCGGGTGCGCAGGCGGAACCGGCATCGCGCCGCAATCTGGGTCGGGTTCCGGAACTACCTATACCATCACGGTCACGGGCTCTTCTGGTGCTTTGCAGCATTCACTGCCATTAACCTTGACCGTCCAATAGATTTGGGGCTGAACCTGGCTCAGGATGCCAGGCCTTGACTTGGTTCAGCCCTGCCCCTACCCACCTCAATGCTGTATCCCTTCGCAAAGTTGTGACTTCAGTAATTAGTATCTCCTTATTATCTATGGGACGATTGCAAAACTAACTAGTAGGTGTAGATGTATGTGGCCTCAGTCCCATCAGTCGGTGACTGGAACCGTTCTAGTCGCAGATGACCAAGTATCCAACCGCGAGCTGTTGGAAGAGCTCCTATCAGCGCATGGGTTCAAAGTGCTTACTGCGCCCGACGGCGCTTCTGCTCTTCAACAGCTAGCCACTACAAAAGTGGACTTAGTCCTTCTGGACGTGATGATGCCCAGCCTAACGGGCTTCGCCGTGTGCCAGAAGATCAAGAGCAACCCCGAAACCTACTTGATACCTGTTGTCTTGGTCACGGCGCTCACCGACAAGCAGGACCGACTGGAGGGCATCAGGGCCGGGGCGGATGACTTCCTGACTCGCCCAGTGGATCCGACTGAACTGCTGGCGCGCGTGCGGTCGCTCTTGAATCTGAAGTTCCGGACGGACGAACTGGAGCGAGCCGAATCAGTACTCTTTTCTCTAGCCCGGAGCATTGAGAGCAAAGATCCTTACACGCATGGTCACTGTGAACGACTGGCGGAAGAGTCGGTTCGGCTAGGCCAGCAAGTTGGACTGTCGGAAGAGCAGATTACAGCTCTGCGCCGCGCCGGGGTCGTGCACGACATCGGAAAAGTTGCCGTGCCCGACGCGATCCTGCTGAAGCCCGGACGCCTCACGGAAGAAGAGTGGAAGATCATCCGCGAACATCCGGCGGTCGGCGAGCGCATCTGTGCACCTTTGAAATCCTTCCGTTTAGTGCTTCCCATTATCCGGCATCATCACGAAAAGTACGATGGTTCGGGTTATCCCGATGGATTGCGCGGAGATGCGATTCCTATTGCTGCCCGAATCCTGCAAATCGTCGACGTGTTTGACGCGCTGACCACCGAGCGGCCATATAAGAAGGCGTTTTCCGCCTCTGATGCGTTCCAGATCATGCGAGAGGAGGTAGCCAAGGGCTGGTGGGATCCGCGCATTTTCGATCAGTTCGAGCAGTTGGTCAAAAAGAGTACCCCGGAAAGGCTCGCCCGAGGTTCCGCAACGGGCAACTAGGGCGGTTGGCTTCTCGCAGCGGCTCAGCAAGGGCATTTCAGAAACGCCAAGAGAGGATACTTCACCCGAAGGGATAGAGAGCTTGCACGGCAAAGAGGAAGGCAATGAGGTTGTGATGATAACCCCGGTGAAAGTCGGAAGATGGGCGTCCAAGAGTCGTTTGCGACTCCACGTGTTGCTTCTGACATTGATGCTCCTACCGATCACGTTTTTCGCCTATTCGGTAGGACGGTTGCTAAGGCGCCAGGCTGAAACACAGGCGGCTACGGAGAGCACTCAGATTGCCCGAGTTTCGGTCGCGCTCCTAGAGGAAGACTTTCGCGAGAGCGCCTCGTTCCTGGAGTCGATTGCCAGACGCCGCACGTTCCGCCAAGCCATTACGCAGGGGGATTCCGGCCTAATCGGATGGCACCTTCAGCAGGCGAGTCGCTTGCGCCCGGACTTTGCCTTTGTCAGTGTCTTCGATCTCAAAGGCACGATGCGCGAAATCTATCCCGGCCAAGTGGCTCTGCTCCATCGTAATTTTGCATTCAGGGACTGGTACATCGGTATTGCGGGCCAGTGGAAGCCCTACGTCTCGGAGGTCTATCAAACCAACGTTCCACCTTATCAGTTGGTTGTGGCGATTGCGGTTCCGATCAAGGATGACAAGGGTAGCCCAATTGGCATTCTGATGGCTCCATTCACGATCGATACCATGAGCCGCCAACTCGTGGAGACTAAGATCGAGGACGGATGGACCATCTCCCTGGTTGATCAGAACGGGCATCTATCCGCCCGGCCCAACATAGATTCTTTTTCGCCAGCGGTTGATCTGCGCGGCTACGAACCTGTAAAGCAGGTGCGCGCGGGACATGCCGGCTCCGGAATATTTGTGCGTGACGGTAGGACATTCTTCGCCCGCTATGAACCAACCGGCGACTACGGCTGGGGGATCTTGGTGGAAAAGCCCGCGACCGTTCTACACCAAGGCATCTGGGCGGTTGAGCGGCGAGTTTGGCTCCTTGGACTGGTATTTCTTGCCGCGGGCCTGGGAGTGAGCACCTTCATGGGATCCCTGTACTCTCGGCTCGAAGCCGGCAATCGATTCCTCGATTTGTCGATTGATATGTTCTGCACTGCCGGTTTCGATGGCTATTTCAAGAGCCTGAACCCATCCTTCGAGAAGACGCTGGGCTTCACCACAAAAGAGCTTCTGGCCAAACCCTACCTGGAGTTCATCCACCCCGAGGATCACCGGGCGACCGTGACGGAGAGCGTCCGCCTCGAAGGTGGCGAAGTCACCTTTGCTTTTGAGAATCGTTATTTGTGCCGGGACGGGAGTTACAAATGGCTTTTGTGGAATGCCGTTTCTGTGCCAGGGCAAGCTCTCATTTATGCGGTCGCGCGGGACATTACACGGCGCAAGCGGGCAGAGGAGGAACTGAAGAGATCTGCGGTCAACCTCGAGACCGCCAATCGAGAGTTGGAACTACGCAACCGCGAAGTCGAACGGGCCACCCATCTGAAGAGTAAGTTCCTGGCCAGCATGAGCCATGAGTTGCGCACCCCGCTGAACGCGATCGTTGGCTTCTCCGATCTCCTGGCAGAGGAGACTCCCGGTCCGCTGAACACCAAACAGAAACGCTTCATCGGTCACATCAAGCAAGGCTCAACCCACCTGCTGCAGTTGATCAACGACATCCTGGATCTCTCCAAGATCGAAGCGGGACAACTGGAACTCCGCAGGGAAGACTTTCTTGTGGACCATGCCTTACCCGAGGTTCTCTCCATCATTCGTCCACTGGCGATGGCCAAGAGCATCCAGATGGTAAGCACAGACAGCACGAATCGTCCGGTTTATGCCGACCGGGGCAGGTTCAAGCAAATCCTGTACAACCTGCTCAGCAATGCAGTGAAGTTCACGCCCAGCGGAGGGCAAGTTGGCATCGAGTGTACCGAGGAGGGAAATTTCGTTCGTGTGTCCGTGACCGATACCGGCATCGGTATCCGGCCTGAAGACCAGGAACTGGTGTTCGAAGAATTCAGACAGGTTGACGGAGGCAGCGACGCGGCCAACAAGGGGACGGGACTGGGGCTCGCCATCACCAAGCGCCTGGTGCAGCAACAAGGGGGCCGGATTTCGCTTGAGAGCGAGTTCGGAAAGGGCTGCCGATTCACCTTTACCCTACCCGCAGCTTGCCGGGAGTCGGCGACCCAACCGGATAGGGAAAATGCGAAGTCTGCTGCCGTTGCGCCTTCCGGCCGTCTTGCCCCGCTAGTGCTCATCGTTGACGACGAAATCCCGGCCCGCGAGCTTCTCGCTAGTTATCTGCAGTCGGAATATTGCGTCGCGATGGCTGATTCTGGAGCCGAGGCCCTCAAGAAAGCTCGGGAACTGCGGCCCGATGCTATCACTCTGGATGTGCTAATGCCGGATGGAAGCGGCTTTGAAACGCTCGTGTCACTCAGGAAGACACCCGAGACCGCGAACATACCGATCATCATCCTTTCGATCGTCGATCAGAAACGGGTAGGTTTCGCGTTGGGCGCCGCCGACTACCTCATCAAACCTGTTCGCAAACCTGAACTCCTGGAAACGGTTCGTAAGCACGTGCCCGCGCCGGCCGATGATGATTCCACCATTCTGCTGGTGGACGACGATCCCAAAGCCCTCGAACTGTTGGAGGAAACCCTGCGCTGCGCCGGATACGAGACCCAGAGCGTGCGCAGTGGCCCGCGTGCACTAGAGGTGCTCTCGAACAAAGTTGTCGGCGCGGTCCTGCTCGACTTGCTCATGCCAGATATGGACGGTTTCCAGGTCATCCGTCACGTGCGACAAGCGCCTGCTCTGAAGGATCTCCCGATCCTTGTGATGACTGCGAAAAGTCTAAGCGGAGATGAGATTGCTGTTCTGAGCCGGGAGACCCAGGCGCTCCTGCAAAAAAACGGCAGCTGGCAAGAGCAACTGCTGTTGGAAGTTGGCCGCGTAGCGCAAGGCCGTAAATTGGCAAAGGCCGCCGGACAGCCATGATCAAAGCTCTTGTGGCCGAAGACAATCCCGTCAACCGCGAACTGCTGCGTGAACTGCTGGAGGCGAGGGGATACAGGGTGTTTGAAGCCTGCAACGGCGAGGAGGCGCTCGCTCTGATTGAAGCCCTGCGGCCAGACATACTGCTGCTCGACCTGGGCATGCCCGTGCTGGATGGCTTTGCTACGGTGGGTAAGATCCGAGAGAATCCCCGCCTCGCCAAATTGCCGGTGCTCGCCGTGACCGCATACGCCATGCGGGGGGACCGGGAGAGGATCCTGAGTTCAGGGTTCGATGGCTACCTGGCGAAGCCGATTCATGTTGACGCGCTCTTTGAGGAACTCAACCGACTCCTAAGCTGATGCCGCGCATATTGACCTGTTTGACAGGTGAAGCGAAAGCGTGGTTCGCTGCGATTTGTACTGCCCTCCGGTCGGCGCCTACTCCACGCCCGAAGTGACTAACTGCTGCGCGGAGGACAGCGTCGCCGCGAGGACATCACTATGAGTCCCGCGAAGAGGTTCTGTTGCATCTCTCACTAACCCTACCCTGCCAAGCGCCGACTCTATTTTCCGATGCAGAACGTACTGAAAATCAGATTAAGGATGTCGTCGGTGGTGGTGGCTCCGGTGATGGTGTCAAGCGGCCGCAGTGCATTGTAGAGATCAAGCAAAAGCATCTCGTGAGGGATCTTTGCCGCCACGGCGCCGCGGGCAGCATCGAGCGCGGCCAGTGAGTCTTGCACCAGTCCCTGATGGCGGACGTTGGTAAGAAATCCCGCTTCCGCTTGCGCTCCGGTTTCGCCGCCGATGTGACGGAGAATTTCGGCGCGCAGTTCGGCGATGCCCTCGCCAGTCAACGCAGAGGCGCGAAGTACACAAGACTCGCCACTGACCACTGGCCACTGGCCACTGCTCCCCAAGTCGCACTTGTTTTCCACCACGATTCTCGGACGGCTCTCCGCGAGCCGAAGGAGGGCGGCATCTTCCGATACCGCCGGCCGCGACGCGTCCAACACGACCAGCACCAAATCAGCGTCCGCCAACGCTTCCATCGATTTGCGGATCCCGATGGATTCCGCTTCGTCGAGTGCTTGCCGGATCCCGGCTGTGTCAACCAGTCGGATGGGAATGCCGCCGATGGCGACGGTTTCGCTCACCAGGTCTCGGGTCGTGCCGGGAGTGGATGTAACGATCGCGCGCTCGCGTTCAACGAGACGGTTGAACAAACTTGACTTGCCCACGTTGGGGCGCCCGACGATCGCGAGCGTCAGCCCCTGGTGCACAACCTTGCCGTATGCAAAGCTGGCGGCCAGCTGATCGAGCGGCTGGCAGACACCGGCGATCCGTTCGAGGATGGTTGCGTCTGGCAGCACGGAAACGTCATCCTCGGCGAAATCAATTCCGGCTTCGAGCACCACTATCAGCTCGACCAGCTTCTGCTTGACCGGCTGCAGCCGCTTGGACAGAGCGCCTTCAAGCTGCTGGGCGGCAACCTTCGCTTGGTAGAGAGTCTGGGAATCGATCAGATCGCGGACGGCTTCCGCTTGGGTGAGATCGATGCGACCGTTGAGGAAGGCTCGCATGGTGAACTCTCCCGGCTCGGCGAGGCGCGCACCGGCGGCAACGCACAGCTCGGCCACGTGCCGCAGCACGACCGGAGAACCGTGCGCAGCGATCTCGACAATGTCGTCGGTGGTGTAGGAATGCGGCTTGGCGAAGTAGGTGACGACAACTTCGTCGATACGAGTCGAGTTTCCACACGGTTCGATGAGTTCCCCAAATACGGCCCGCCCCGGCTCCAACTCATGCTTCAACCGCAGCATCGTCTGGGCGATCTCCCTCGCCTGCGGCCCGGCAATGCGCACCACTCCAATGCCGCCGCGCCCGGGCGGCGTTGCGATGGCGACGATCGTATCGTCCAGGTTCACCGGGCGATTGTAGCGGTTACACTGGGAGTACAACCAGCGGCCGCAAAAGTAGGCAGCGGCACGGACAAAAGCAAAGAGAGGATCAAGAATTGTCAGTCGCCGACGAGCTGTTGCAAGCCAACCAGCAATTTGTGAAGAACTTTAACCTGGGAGACCTGGCCGTCCGGCCTCGGCGGCGGCTGGCCGTCCTGGCCTGCATGGATTCCAGGATCCTGTTTGAACGCTGCCTCGGATTGCATCCGGGCGATGCCCACATGATCCGCAACGCCGGCGGGATTGCCACCGAGGACGCGCTTCGCTCGCTGATCGTTTCCCATCACCTGCTGGACACGCAGGAGTTCATCATCATCAACCACACGGATTGCGGACTGCTGCGAGTGCGAGAGGAAGAACTCAAGAGGAAATTAGCCGACAAGATGGGGACGGCGGCCGGCGCGCCCGCACACTTCCACGCGTTCGATGATCTGGAAGAGAATGTCCGGCAGCAGATGCGCCGAGTGAAGTCTCACCCCTGGATCCCGAAGCACATTCCGGTGCGGGGGTTTGTTTATGACGTGAAGACGGGGGCCCTGAGCGAGGTTGCAGCCTGACAATCCCTACCGCGCCACCACCTTCTCAATCTCCGCTTTCAACTGGTCATACGGCAGCGCTCCGGGATGATACATCGCAACCTTGCCCGCGCGATCAAGCAACACCAGAGTCGGCGTGGTCGAGGCTCCGTACACATCGAAGTTGTACTTGCTGATGGGGACGGGCATGTCGAGCAGACCGGAGTAAAAGCGGTGGCGCACGGCGTCGATGTATGCGAGTTCATCTGCCGGGGCAGCGTTCTCGACCTGCGCGGTGTAGCCGTAGAGCCGGGTCGGACCGACGACAGTCAATCCTTTGGGCGCAAACTCGGTTCGAAGCTGCGTGATGATGGGCGCTTCCGCTTTGCAGTCCCCGCACCAGTGCGCCCAGAAGAACAACAGCACCGGCGAGCCCTTCAGTTGGGCCAGCACGGGTGGTTTTGATCCCAAAAACTGCTCTGCGCGGAGGCCTGGTGCTAGCCGGCCTTCGAAAGACAGCAGGTTCAGGTTCTTCTGCAGGCGTTCGCGGATCGAAGTGCTGCCATAGGCGTGCAGCGCGGTCTGCAGAACTGCGATGGCCTGGGTACGCTGTCCGCGAGCCACCAGGGTCTGGGACTCGACTTCGATGGCCGCCCCCAGGGCGATCGGCAGGTGCGGTTCGGCATCAAGGGGACGCTGCTTGAGTTGCTCGAGAGCCAGGGCCTTGGTTTGTTTGGCGTATGCCGCTGCTTGATCATAGTCACGATTGCTGAGGGCCGCGCGCGCCATCCAAGAGTAGGCCTCGACGTATTCGGACGTGATGCCGTTCCTGGTCCGGTACGATTTGAGGTACAAGTCGGCAGCGGTGAAACTATTCTGAGCCAGAGCGCTGCGGACGTCGTCCACAATCCCTGCCCAGGCCGGAATCGCGAGCACGAGCAAAATGAGAAGTCTGCGGAAATGCATTCTTAGATCATACAATTCTTTCAGGTTGCGATTTTGGCTGTCGGGCGTCTCCTGACACCCGGACATGGGCCGCCTTTGGCTGTTTGTAACAGATTGATTCCAGGACGCTTACGTACGCACGTAAAGAAATGTTGTAGCTATTTTAGGGCACTTCCCTTACAATTTAGCTGCGTTTGATCTTTAGAGTTCCTTCGCAGTACCCAGTTTCTCCGCCAACCAGCGCGTGACCTGCCTGCAGAAGAAGCCTTCCAAAGTTTCAGCGCTACATCAAAGAAAAAGGAACAAAGCAACACCATGGAAACAGGAACAGTGAAGTGGTTTAACGACGCCAAGGGCTACGGTTTTATCAGCCGCCAGAACGGCGAGGATGTATTCGTGCATTTCTCGGCCATTCAGGCGAGCGGCTTCCGCAGCCTCCAGGAAGGTCAGCAAGTTCAGTTTGACGTGGTCAAAGGCCCCAAGGGTCTGGCAGGCCGAGAACGTGAAGGGTGCATAAACCACTTCGCAGCTAACAATTCGCAAGAAGGAAAGAGAGGCGGCCAGCGATGGCCGCCTTTTTATTGAGCGATCGGGCGATCGGGTCATCGGGTGATTGAAGATCATCAGGTTGACTGGTTTGGTTTTTCAATGGCCCGATGACCCGATCACTCAATCGCTCAATTTTTCGCGTCTCGTATCAGCACCACATCCGAGTCGGTGTGTCCGCGAACCAGCGCCAGCTGTTTCCCATCAAACGACCAGTGAAAGTCGTAGATGTGCTCAGCCTTGAAATCGGTGATCTGTTTGCCTTTCGATCCATCCAGCGGCTGCTGCCAGAGGTTGTCGATTCCATTGTCGCGGATCGAGTAGACCACGCCCTTGCCGCCAGGACTGAAGCGCAGCAGGCCAAGGCGGATGTGATCCATCTCCAGCAGTTTGGCTTGGCCGGAATCAGTGGCCAGCAGGACCAACTTCTCTTTGTGCTCGCCGGAGTGCTCCAAAGTGGTGAACGCCGCGGTCTTGCCGTCAGGCGAGAGGTCGAAGGTGCTGTCTGAAATCGGCAACTCGGAGACGACTTGTGGTGTCCCTCCGTCGATAGAGACTCGGGCCAGCTTGCCCTCATCCCGCTCCTCGATGTAGTACACCCAGCGGCTGTCGGGCGAGCATACCGCGTGGTGGTCGCGTTTGCCATTGGTAAGCTGCTGCAGATGGCCGCCGGAGGAGTCAATGCGCCAGACGTTGTCGTCGGCCGACCCTCCATGAAAACTAAGCTCAAATACAACGTAGCGGCCATCGGCGCAAGCCGCTGGATTGCCGCTGGGCTTCCCCTGCTCCGTGATGATCACCGTCTTGCTTCCCGTCGCAGGATCGATCCGGTTCAGTGTGCTGCCTTGATCTCCAATCAGCTGGCCGTCTGTCGTCCAGGTGAAATTGGTGAACGCCTCAGCCGGTTCAAGCGTACGGCCCTGGTCGCTCGGACCGGAGGCCGGCATCAGGAACACGCTCCAGCGGCCCTCGTTCAAGATCGTAGCCAGCACCTTCCCGTTCGCCGCTAGGCTGAGATTTGAATAAGTGTTGGTATCGCGGGTGACGGGCGATAGTTGCCCATCCGGAAAAGAGACGAGCGAGATCTGGGCATTGTGGAAATTGCTGCTCCGCGGGCGCGATAGGCCCAGCAATCCCCCGCCATCCGGCAGCCAGGTCGGAGCCTCGACGATTACTTCACTATTGCCGAAGAACACCTTCTGCCGCCCGCTTTCCACATCCACAGCCACCAGGCTCACCGGAGCGTTTCCCGCATACAACTCATTGCATGCAATTGTTTTTCCATCGGGCGACCACGCCGGAGCATAGAGAATCTGGCTCTTTGCGCCGCTCGTTATCACTTTTTCGTCCGCATCGCTGCCCTCCACCGGGCGGACGATGAGCCGGTATTTTCCCGGCTCTGGATTGTCGTAACGCATGAAGGCAAATCTCTTCCCGTCGGGAGAGAACGTAATATTTGAATCGACATCGGCCAGAAGCTTTTGCGGTGTTCCTCCCAGCAATGCAGACCGGTACAAGAATTTAAGTTCCGGGTTCCCCGGGTCACTACGGGCAAAATAGAAATAATTCCCGTCCGGCGAAAAACGCAGGCCGCCGTAATACACGTCCGCCGGAGGTTGCACCTGAGTGTTGCTGTTGGTAGGTACATTCCTCAACCAAAGGCTCGCCAGCCCGTTCTTGCGCGACATACACAAAACGTACTTGCCGTCGGGCGAAATCGCGGCCAGCACCTCATTCCCGGTATCGGTAACCTTGGAGACGGAAATGTCCTGGAACGGAGCAGGACGCTTGCGGGTAACGAAAGAAAAGATTCCGTAGGCGGCCGCCGCCACCAGCAAGACGACAACTCCCGCCGTCAGGCTTGTACCAAGTTTGTTTTGCCGCGCCGCGGCGACCACCGCGGAGCTTCCTGACGTGCGCCGCGCGGAAGCGACCTCAGCAGTCACTGCCGCGGAGGACGGAGGCGTAGAGACCGCGGATGCACTGCCAGAAACTGCCTGCGCCGGTTTGCGACCTGTTTCCGTATCGCGCTTCAGGCGCTTCAGATCGCCACGCAGATCGGCAGCCGACTGGTAGCGCAGGTCCCGATCTTTTTCCAGAGCTTTGGAAATGATTTCTTCCAACTTCGGCGGCAGCGTGGCATTCAGCTGCAGTGCCGGAACCGGATCGAGTTCAAGAATGGCGTGGAAGATGACTGCGGAAGTGCTGCCGGAAAACGGCAGCCGTCCGGTCGCCATCTGGTAGATCACCCCCCCAGCGAAAACAGATCTGTGCGAGGATCGAGCTCCAGGCCTCGCGCCTGCTCCGGCGACATATAGGAAATCGTGCCCACTGTCGCGCCCGGACTCGTGAGGTGCGCCGGCCCCGGCGAATCCTGCGTCGCGCCGATGGTTTCCATCTCCATTTCAGGCTGCGCCAGTTTGGCCAGGCCGAAATCCAGTACCTTCACTTGCCCGCGCTGCGTGATGAAGATATTCGCCGGCTTGATATCGCGATGGATGATTCCTTTGGCGTGGGCGGCATCAAGCGCATCCGCCAATTGAATGCCCCAGTCCAGCATCCGATCCAGCGGCAATGCTCCGGCGCCTAAGCGTCGATCCAGTGTCTCGCCTTCCAGCAACTCCATCGCAATAAACGACTGGTCGCCCGCCTTTTCCACCGCATAAATCGTGCAGATGTTGGGGTGGTTCAATGCTGAGGCAGTGCGGGCCTCGAGCAGAAAGCGGTCCAGCGCATTCTGATCGCGGGAGAGTTGCGGCGGCAGAAACTTCAGCGCAACCCGGCGCCCTAGATCGAGGTCTTGCGCCTCGTAAACGATCCCCATCCCACCGCTGCCGAGCTGGCCGGTGATGCGGTAATGCGAGATGGTCTGGCCGATCATGGGAGGCTGGGAATTTCATCTTAGGGGGGATAAGGAGGGCAGTCAAACCCGAGCAAATGGGGCAACCGGAACACGTGGGCGCGGGGGCCAGCTAGGTCAACGAGCGCTATGGCCTGATAACGACAGTTATCTGGAAATTCGTTCGTCGGCCCGCGTAGAGTGCTATATGCGAACCGGAGGTGGCATGCACACGCGGCTGATACTCGCAATGCTGACGATTTTCACGCTGCCCACATTCATCTATGCCCAAGAAGCAAAAAGAGCCACTCCTCCTACAGCAAAAGAGTTGGTTGGAACGTGGATTGGTTTTGACCAGGGCGAGCTTACCTTCACGCGCCTTGAGCTTCACGCCGATTCGACCGGCTACCTCGCTCGGGTCTCTCCGGCTGACACAATACTCCACGACTACGGCGTAAAGATTTATCGCGTTAACAAGTGGAGCATTAGCGATTGGAATGTCGCGATTGACTTGACTCCGATATCGTCCAATGCCGAGGCAGTCTACCTGAAAGGCCGAGCAGGAATGGCGGATTTAGACCTTGAGATTGGCGGGCTTAACAAAAGGTGGAAGCTAAAGGTCCTCCTGTACCCAGAATCGCGAATCGAAACCTCTAACCGGGAGACCAAACAGGCAATTGACGCAGCTTCAGTCACGAGGAGCCGCGTGGGAAACGTGACTCAATGCGACGGAGCATCCGTTGCAATCCCGAGCTGTTGGCACAAACTCGATGCTGGCCCCTTCTCAATTTCTGCTCCACCCGGATGGGAGTTCCACCAGCTACCCGGAGTCGATTCGTATGTGGGCCAGTTCGTTGGGGACGGTGTGGTTCTAACATTTGATTTTGGCCGGTACTCAACCGAACTTCGAAACGCAAAGAAGCCAGCGTACGTAATTGCCAAGAGGCCTGTCGATGGGCGCACTGCAAGGGTAGTAAGCCCACGGACACTGGGCAACGGCATAACGGGCGTATATGTCCGTGTAAGCGGCCATGAAGCTCTTTGTCTTTGGGGAAAAGGCCTTACCAGTTCACAACAGGAATTGGTGTTGAAGATATTCGACACGATTCGATTCGGAGGGCCTATGCCTCCGAGTCTTATTCCGCCCCCGCCACCGCCGCCTGCGAGGAACGGTGACTGAGCGAGGGTTCGCCGTGCGGTTGGTTAGTCAACTGGCGAAAAACCGCGATTACACTCCTCTGGCGTGCTGTGCGGCCGTCGCATCTTCCGCTGCGCTCACCGAATCGAAGAAGCGGAAGAATTGCTCGACCCGCGTGACCTTCAGCGCGTTGTGGATGCGCTCGCACACGCCCACCAGCGCCAGGCTGCGTCCGTTATTTTGGCGCGTGACGTAAGCGCCCACCAGCGCCCCGATACCCGCCGAATCCACGTAGGGAACGTTGCTGAAATCAATAATCAGCGAGCGTGACTGGTCGGCGCGAACGGTGGCCTGGAACTCAAACATCGTGGTCATCACCAGCGCCCCGTCGAGGCTAAGAATGCGCTGTCCTGGCTGCGATCCGGGCTGGTCTGCAATGCGAAGGGACTCTAGAGGCATGCCGGAGATGTTAACTCCTGCGTAACAGTGGATTGTTAACGGAGTGTTAATTCGGAGGCAGTTTCTAGTTTCTAGTTTCCGGTTTCCAGCGGCCCGCAAAACATAGAAACTGGAAACTAGAAACCGGAAATTCTCCTAAATTGCCGCAGCCTGTTCCCGCCGTCGCGCCTGGATCTCGATATACACGTTGACCAGCGACACCGCTGCCGGCGTGACTCCCGGGATGCGCGACGCGTGCGCCAGCGTCCGCGGCTGCACGTGGGTGAGTTTTTCCCGCATCTCGCGCGACAGCCCGCTGACCGAGTGGTAGTCGAACCAGCCGGGAATCAAACGCTGTTCCGACTTCTTCATCCGCTCCATGGCCTTCTGCTGTTGCAGTAGGTAGCCCTCGTACTTGATTTCGGTCTCCACTGACTTGAGTTCGTTCCTCAACTCCGAAGAAAGCTGAACCACAGAGGGCGCCGGGGACACCGGGGAACTCGTGCGCGCAAAGAAGTCGGGCGCTAACCGCCTGAGGATTGGAGCGAGTTGCTCGATGACGATCTCGGGACGCTTGAGCAACTGGGCGCAGGTTTGACCAATGGCCGAACTCCAGTCGCGAGCCGCTTCTCTTGCACGGGCGGCGACAGCAGGTTCCTCGTCGCGGCGCTGCTCGGAATGACAAGGTGCAATGTGTTCCAGCATTTCAGCCGTCAGTCTTGTGCGCTCCAGCAGCTTTTTCATCTCCGCCAGGCGCTCCTGCTTGGCTTGAAAATCGCCCCAGGCCTCAGCGGAGATCAGACCAACTCGCCGCGCATGTGGCGTGAGCCGGCGATCGGCATTGTCGATGCGCAGGTGCAGCCGGAATTCCGCCCGCGAGGTGAACATTCGATACGGCTCGTTCGTCCCCTTGGAAATGAGGTCGTCGATCAGGATCGCGGTGTAAGCCTCGGTGCGGTCGAGAATGAGCGGAGGCTGTGCCTTCACTTGAAGGGCAGCGTTGATGCCCGCCATCAGCCCTTGGCACGCGGCTTCTTCATAGCCAGATGTGCCATTGATCTGTCCGGCCAGAAAGAGGTTCGCAATCTTCTTCGTTTCCAAGGTGCGCTGCAATTCCGTCGGATCAATCGAGTCGTACTCAATGGCATATCCCGGGCGCAGCATGTCGGCGCTTTCGAGGCCGGGAATCGACTTCAGGATCGCAAGCTGCACTTCCACCGGCAGCGACGTGCTCATGCCGTTGACATAAACCTCGTGCGTGGTCAGCCCTTCCGGCTCGAGGTAGAGTTGGTGCATCTCCTTGTCGGGAAACTTTACGATCTTGTCTTCGATGGACGGACAATAGCGCGGCCCAATCGACTGAATTTGCCCACTGTACATCGGTGATCGGTGCACGTTTTCGCGGATGATGCGGTGCGTTTCCGGTGTGGTCCAGGCGATAAAGCACGGCACTTGCGAGTCGTGATGCGCGACCCGCTTGGTGCGGAAGCTGAAGGGCGTAGGATCGGCATCCCCCGGCTGCACCGCAAAGCGCGTCCAGTCGATGGAGCGTCCGTCAAGGCGCGGCGGCGTCCCGGTCTTGAGCCGGCAGCCGCGCAGCCCAAGCTTCTTCAATGCTTCGCCCAGGAGCACCGCGTTCGGTTCCCCGGAGCGTCCCGCGGGATACTGCTGCTCGCCACAGTGAATCAGGCCGTTGAGAAACGTTCCGGTGGTGATGATCACGGCCTGCGCGCCCACCGTGCGACCGTCGCGCAGCTTGACGCCTAGTACCGAGTACCTAGTACCGAGTTCTGGGCCCTCCTCCGTACTAGGTACTGGGTACTGGGTACTCGATACTTCAAGAATCAGCTCCGCCACCTCCGCCTGCTTGATTTTCAGATTCGGCTGCGACTCCAGCACCTCGCGCATCTTGAGCCGGTAGGCCTGCTTGTCGCACTGTGCCCGCGGCGACCATACCGCCGGGCCGCGCGAAGTATTCAAAAGCCGGAACTGGATGCCAACCGCGTCGGTGATCTCGCCCATGATCCCGCCCAGCGCGTCGACTTCGCGCACCAGGTGGCCCTTGGCAATGCCGCCCACCGCCGGGTTGCACGACATCTGCGCGATCAAGTCCACGTTCAGCGTGTAGAGCGCAGTCTTCAGTCCCATGCGCGCCGCCGCCATCGCGGCCTCACATCCGGCATGACCCGCTCCGACCACAACCACCTCAAATTGTTCCGTAAACTGCATGAAAGAAAGCGTTTCCTGTTTCCAGTTTCTGGTTTCTAGTCCCAACTTCCTATCGTTGCTGCGTGTTCCTCAAGACTGGAAACTAGAAACTGGAAACCGGAAACTGCACGTAGGAATCTGTACCCCAGCGATCTTGCCATTCATTCTAACAACATAGCGGCATTCGTGATTCCCATCACTTGCCGACCTGCGGGCTCGTCCGTATAGTAGTCTGTCATACCGAAAGCATCAGGAGGCAATCATGAATACCACACAGTTCTTCGAGCAACTGGAGGCATCGATCGCCAGGTACGACCTGCTCTGCCATCCGTTTTACCGGGCATGGGCCGCAGGCGAGCTGACGCGCGACGATCTGCGCGAGTATGCCCGCCACTACTACCACCAGGTGGAGGCGTTTCCCTGCTATCTGGCCGAACTTGCCCTCCGCCTGGACGACGGCGACCTGCGCCGAGCGGTGCTGGCCAACATGTGTGATGAGAAAGGCGCCGAGGGCGGGCCGGGAAAGGATCCCATCCCCCACTCCGAGCTGTGGCTCGATTTTGCTGAAGGCATGGGAGCGCGGCGGGACATGCGCTGGCACCTGCCGGTGGCCGAGGTCCGCGAACTGATTCGGTACTTCCACAGCGTGGCCAGCGAAGGCACGCCGGAAGAGGCGCTGGCAGCATTTTACGTCTACGAATCTCAGGTGCCGCGCATCGCCAAGGAGAAGGAGCGCGGCCTGCGCGAGATGTATGGCGCCGACGACAAGACTTGCGGCTATTTCTCGCTGCACGCCACCGCTGACGTCTACCACTCCAATGTCTGGCGCAAGCAACTCGAAAAGCGCGTCGCGGAGAATCCAAGAGCAGCGGAAGCTGCGCTGGATGCCGCCGAGAACGCCGCGAAGATACTGTGGCAGGCCCTGGATGGGATCGAAGCGGCACGCATGACGTACGCCGCGTAGGCCGACGGAACGCAACTAGAAGCGAGCCAATGATTCCTGGGAGGTCTTCTCGGAATTATTGGCTCTTCGTTTGTCAGAAATCTGCAGGGAAGGCGAAGAAGATCACCATGGCGAAGCAAATCCCCCTCGGGGCACACGGTGAAGCCCACGAAACCGTCGAGTTCGAACACACGCTGACCGCGCACGACGACAGGCTGCCGCCGGTTTATTCCACGCCCGACATGATCCGCCTGATGGAGACCGCGGCATTTCACGCGCTCCAGCCCTACTGCGAGGGCGACGAGATCACCGTGGGTACTGCGATCAACATCCAGCACCGCGCAGCCAGCGGCATTGGCGCGCACATTCAGGCCGAGGCTGCGCTGGAGTCGTTTGACGGCCGTTTCTACACCCTGCGTGTAACCGCGCGCGACGATGCCCAGGAAATCGGCCGCGGCACCGTGGGCAGAGCGGTGGTCAGCGTAGGTAAGTTCGTCGAAAAGATGAACGGGAAGTGAGAAATCAGAATCCAGAAGTCAGAAACTGAGAACTGAGAACTGAGAACTGAGAACTGAGAACTGAGAACTGCCTTATCCTAATCGGCATCATCTCCGACACGCACGGCCTGCTGCGCCCCGAGGCTGTTGAGGCGCTGCGCGGGTCCGCACACATCATTCATGCCGGAGATGTCGGCTCGCCTGAAATCCTCGAACAGCTTGCCGCCATCGCTCCCGTCACCGCCGTCCGTGGCAACATCGACAAAGCCTCGTGGTCGCGCCAGCTGCCGGAAACTCAAGTGCTTGAGCTGGGCGGCATTTGCATCTATGTGCTGCACGATCTCGCTCGTTTGGATCTCAAGCCGCAAGCCGCCGGATTCGCGGTCGTGGTCAGCGGTCACAGTCACATTCCCAAACAGGAGACGCGCGACGGAGTCCTCTATTTCAATCCCGGCAGCGCCGGGCCACGAAGATTCAAACTGCCAGCGAGCCTCGGAAAGTTAACTCTGGAAAAGGGCATAGTGCGCGGGGAACTCGCGACCTTGCAGACCACTGGCCACTAGCCACTGGCCGCTGCACCATTGCTACAATCGCAAAGCAACCACAATGTCCATCGAGTTCCATGTCGACGCCCGCGCGGGCGCCGCTCGCGCCGGTCGGTTGCTCACGCCCCACGGCGAGATCGAAATCCCTGTGTTCATGCCAGTCGGCACCGCAGCAACCGTCAAAAGTGTGCCGCAAGACGTTCTCGAAGAACTCGGTGTCCAGATTCTTCTCGGCAACACTTATCACCTCTACCTGCGCCCCGGAGTTGAAACCGTTCGCACCTTCGGCGGGCTGCACGGGTTCATGGCATGGCCGCGGGCGATCCTGACCGACTCCGGAGGCTTCCAGATTTTCAGCCTGAACGAACTGCGCAAGGTCACCGAAGAAGGCGTAACGTTTCGCTCGCATCTCGATGGCTCGTCCCACTTCTTCAGCCCGGAGAGCGCCATGGCGGCCCAGATCGGCTTGGGCGCCGACATCATCATGGCGTTCGATGAGTGCACGGAGTATCCCGCCGACCACGCCCGCACCAAAGCGTCGATGGAATTAACCCTGCGCTGGGCCGAGCGCAGCAAGAAATTTTTCGAGGAGCATAAGCACGAAGTTCCATGGGAAAAAGTTTCTAGTTTCCCGTTCCCAGTTTCCAGTGCCACGACCACCAGAAACCAGAAACTGGAAACTAGAAACTTGGATTCGACGCAGTCTCTGTTCGGCATCGTCCAAGGCGGCATGGACCTCGCCCTGAGAAAGGAATCCGCCGAGCGTACCATCGAAATCGGTTTCCCCGGCTACGCCGTCGGCGGCCTCAGCGTCGGCGAGCCCCGCGAGCGCACCCGCGAGGTCGTCGAAGCCACCCTCGAGCACTTGCCCAAAGACCAGCCACGGTATCTCATGGGCGTGGGCACTCCCGAGGAGATCGTTGAATACGCCAGCCTCGGCGTCGATATGATGGATTGCGTCCTTCCCACCCGCGCCGCGCGCCACGGCCTGCTGTTCACCTCCGAGGGAAAAGTCTCAATCAAGCAGGCCCGCTACGCCCAGGACCCGGGCCCGCTCGACCCCAATTGCGGCTGCCGGGTGTGCCAGCGCTACTCCCGGGCATACTTGCGCCATCTTTATGCTTCTAATGAAGTGCTGGCTCAGGTCTTGAATACCCTGCATAACCTGAGTTTCTACCTTGACACCATGCGGCGGGTGCGTCATTCTATTCAACTTGGGGAAGAGTCCCGTTTTCTTTCTACTGTCTGGTCTCGACCGAAACCGTAGACCTTGGAAGGACCTCCCCGGATTCAAGCCTGAGCGGTAGATAGTCCGGCCGGAACCGATCAGAACTCCCGTCGTGAAATGACAGGGCCGTAGCGAGTGCAGGTGTGGGCGGTTGTTCGCGGTTTGACGCCCAACATACTCTGGTAAGCATAACCTGGTGAACATGCAATTCTGCTTAGCGATGCAAGCTGGCGGTGGCGGAATGGGGTGGTTGAGCGTCGCCCCACTCATCTTCATCTTTGCGATCTTTTATTTTCTGCTCATTCTTCCCCAGCAGCGCCGCCAGAAGAAATGGACGGCCATGCTGGATTCGCTAAAGACCGGCGACAAGGTGGTCACCAGCGGCGGCTTGCGGGGAACGATTATGGCGCTTAAGGATGACAGCGTTCACCTGCGCGTTCCTCCCAACAATCTGGTACTGGAAGTGACCAAGGCCTCCGTGACCCAGGTCACGACCGCCGACGAAGAAGTTAAGACCAAGTGATCGCGGTGCAACCTGAATATTTGGATTGGTTTTCATCATGAATAAGACTCTTCTCTGGAAACTGGGGCTCAGCGTCGGAGTTCTCGTCGCCTTTGTGTTCGGGATTTTCGGCATCCCGCAAAGCTTTTCCGGCCAGGGCCTGCTGACGGCCATGACCAACCGCATCCACCTCGGCCTGGATTTGCGCGGGGGGACCCACCTGATTCTGCAGGTGCAGGTTAACGACGCGGTCAACATCGATTCCGATAACGCCGTCGAGATCCTTAAAGAGCAGCTCAACAAGCGCAAGGTTGCCTTTGCGGATATTTCCAAGCCCGACCCGCAGAACGCTCCGGACAGGGTGGTACTGAAGGGCGTCCCGCCAGAGGGTCGTAAAGACCTGCTGGATATCGTTTCCGAGCGCCTGCCTGAATACAACCTGGGTTCAGGGGCGGACAATACCTGGACCCTCGCCATGAAGCCACAGATGCTCGCCGACCTGAAGAACAAGGCTGTGACTCAGGCGATCGAGACCATCCGCAACCGCATCGACCAGCTCGGCGTCAGCGAGCCCACTATCCAGGAACATGGCCTCGGCCAGTATCAGATTCTGGTGCAGTTGCCCGGCGTGGACGACCCCGGCCGGGTGAAGGACATCATGCAGTCCACCGCCATGCTTGAGATTAAGCAGGTGTTGGGCGGACCCTACCCGAGCGAGCAGGCCGCGTTGCAGGACAAGGGCGGAATTCTGCCCGCCGATGCGATTCTTCTGCCCGGTCACGCCGCCCCCGGAGTTCCGTCTACCGAACAGGCCTGGTATCTGGTCTCGCGCGTTTCCGCCGTTCGAGGAAAAGATCTGCGCGATGCCCAGCCCAGCACCGACCAGAACGGCCAGCCCAACGTGCGCTTCCAGTTGACCGGTGAGGGCGGCCAGCGCTTCTACAGCTTCACCTCCGCGCACGTGGGCGAGAGCCTGGGCGTCGTCCTCGACAACAAAGTCCAGGAAGTGGCCAACATCAAAGAAGCCATCCGCGATACCGGCGAAATCAGCGGCGGCAGCATGAGCCAGCAGCAGGCCAAGGATCTGTCGATGATCCTGCGCTCGGGCGCTCTGCCGGCGGGCATCAAGTATTTGGAAGAGCGCACGGTCGGGCCGTCGCTTGGCACGGATTCGATCCGCCACGGCATTAACGCCGCCATCATCGGCATGCTGGCGGTGCTGATTTTTATGCTGGTGTACTATCGCGGGGCTGGCATCAACGCCGACGTTGCGCTCATTTTGAACTTGATCATCCTGCTCGGGTTCATGGGCTACTTCGAGGCGGTGCTAACATTGCCCGGAATTGCCGGCGTGATTCTTACCGTCGGTATGGGCGTGGATTCAAATGTGCTGATCTTCGAGCGCATCCGCGAGGAATTACGCAATGGAAAAACGCCGCCTTCCGCTGTGGATCAGGGTTTCAGTCATGCGTGGATCACGATTGTGGATACGCACGTCACCACCATTGTCTCGGCGGCGATTCTCTTCATCTTCGGAACCGGCCCGGTACGCGGGTTTGCCACCACGCTGACCTTCGGTCTGCTGGCCAACCTGTTCACCGCCGTGTTCGTTTCGCGCCTGATCTTCGACTGGATACTGAGCCGGAAACAGCGTGGCGAAGCTTTAAGCATTTAGGAGAATTGAGTGATCGGGCGATCGGGTGATCGGGCGATTGAAAACCCTGCTCGGCGTAGATTGGGGTTTTCAATCGCCCGATGACCAGATCGCCAAATCACCCGATTCAAGATAAGGGGCTAGCTAGGTGGAGTTCTTTCGCAATCCCAACATAGATTTTCTCGGCAAGAAGTGGTATTTTCTCGCCTTCTCTCTCGTGTTCAGCGTTGCGGGCGTGTTTTCTATTTTGTTTTGGCACCACATCCCGTACGGCGTGGACTTCCGCGGCGGTACTCTGGTTTATGTGAAGTTCTCCCACACGCCGGACGACAATGCCCTGCGCGCATCGATGGATCGCGCCGGACTGCACAACGCCAAGATCCAGCGCTATGGGCAGGTTTCAAACAACGAGGTGCTCATCGACCTCGACGTGCAGGAAACGAGCGAGCAGGCGCTCGACCAGGGCAAGAACAACATCATCAAGACACTGTCGACGAACGTTCCCGTGGGCAAGGACGATCTGAATAACTCCAGTTTCCTGAAGATCAAGAATTATCTGATGGACAAAGATCCGATGCACCTGGGCTCGGACGCCGACCAGAAATATACTCAACAGGCCCAGGCGATCGTCGATACCCGCGACAAGGTGCAAGGCGGCGTGCTGAGTTCCTTTGATCAGTTGAAGGGACCGGTGGATGCGGCGGCGGTGGCGTCTCTACCCGATGGCTTCTTCCTGTCCGATTTTGGCGTGCGTAACGTCGAGATCGTCGGACCGCAGGTGGGCGCGCAGCTGCGCAAGCAGGCCCTGCTGGCGACCGCCTATTCGCTCGCCGGCATGCTGATTTACCTCGGGTTCCGCTTTGAGTGGATCTACGGCGTCGCCGCCGTGGTCACCGTGTTTCACGATACCCTGATCACCGTGGGATTCTTCTCCCTCACCAAAACCGACATCTCCCTTACCGTGATTGCCGCCATTTTGACCCTGATTGGTTACTCTAATAACGACACGATCGTGGTATTTGACCGCATCCGGGAAAACATTAAACTGATGCGGCGCGAGAAGCTCTCGGAGATCGTCAACCGAAGCATTAATCAGACTTTGAGTAGAACCATCTTGACAGCGGGCCTAACCTTCCTTACCGTACTCGCACTCTTTTTATTCGGCGGCGAGGTGCTTCACGGGTTCAGCCTCGCCTTGGTCATTGGCATCCTGATTGGAACGTACTCCTCGATCGCCATCGCGGCGCCGATTCTGGTGGCCTACCAGGATTGGCGGATTGAGAAGGGCAAGCGGGCGGTTGCCATGCCCGCTCGAGCCCGGTAACGACCCGATACCGCGGCGAGCGGTTTTGGGTTAAGCCTTTGTTTGTAGGAAGTTGGAAGGAATGGCGCGAGGCTGGATGGGGCTTGGGTGGTTCCTCTGGCCAAGAGGTCCATTTTGGGAGCAAAGGGGAAGCAGTCGGTGTCTAAATTTACGTAGGGTCTGATTGGGGGAGAAACCTTTTATGTTTGAAGATAGCCTTCTGGAATCTGGCGGCAGGTTGAAGACGAAGCGGGGATGGACGACATCGTTCGGCCTTCTTGTCCAAGTTGGTCTCCTCGTCCTCATGGTGTTGATGCCACTCATCTTCACCGAGGCCCTGCCCAAACAACAGCTTATGACCTTCCTCGTGGCCCCCCCACCGCCTCCACCGCCACCACCCCCGGCGGCCGCACCGGTGAAAATCGTGAAGCAGATTCAGACCGATATCGTGAACGGTGAACTGCGCACGCCCACCAAGATTCCGCAAAAAGTACAGATGATCAAGGAAGACGAAGCTCCTCCGCCGGTCATGGCGTCGAGCGGCGTCGTCGGTGGCGTTCCGGGAGGCATCCCGGGTGGCCAGATGGGCGGTGTGATCGGCGGCATTATCAGTTCCACGCCGGTGGCCGTGCCCAAGGTCGCGACCCCGCAGCGCGTACGCGTGTCCCAAGGCGTATCCGCCGGACTGCTGGTAAGGCGTGTGCAACCGAATTACCCGCCTCTGGCGCGGCAAGCCCGCATTCAGGGCCAAGTCGTGCTGCATGCTGTGATCAGCAAAGATGGTTCAATCACTGGTTTGACCCTGATCAGCGGGCATCCCATGCTGGCGCCCGCGGCCATTGACGCCGTCAAGCAGTGGAAGTACAAGCCCTATCTGCTGAACGGCGAACCGGTCGAAGTGGATACCGAAGTTTTGGTCAACTTCAGCCTGTCTGGAGGATAGAATCCCGGCAGGTGATATGACGCAGCAAGGTCAGAAAAAACTGTAAGCAGAATGGCCCTCCCCTCCCATCCAAAATGGTGGCCGGGAGAGCCCTTTTACCGGGCGCGGTCGCCGTACCCTTTCAATTCCGGTACGCGTTGCGGGCAACTTTCTGTCGTCGCGCTTTGCATGACGTGTAGATCTCGCATCAAAGTCTAGGAAAGTTCCGAGGAGGGAAAAGCAACTCATGTTAGCTAACTTGGCAGCAGATGTTTTCAATCATGTGCCTAGGGTGGCCGCCTGGATTGTGCAGGAGGGTGGCGCAGTGGGATGGGATCCGATTTCGCTATGGCACCAAATGGGGATCATCGCGAAGATCGTGGTTATCATTCTGTTCATCATGTCGGGCTGGTCGATCGGTGTCATGATTGACCGCGCCATGGCATATAGCGCGGCCCGCAAGCAGTCTCGCGCCTTCGCTCCCGCAGTTGCCGGAGCCTTGCGCGATGGCCGCATCGACGAAGCCATCAAGGTCGCCGAGCGCAACAAGAAGAGCCATCTGGCCAAGGTTGTCACCGCCGGCCTCATGGAATTCAAGGCTCACCAGGATAGCCCCGGCGCCATCCCCGGCGAGACCATTGAAGCTTCCAAACGCGCTCTGGAGCGCACTGAAGCCATCGTCCACGCTGAACTGAAGCGTGGTCTGGGCGGATTGGCCACCATCGGTTCGACGGCTCCCTTCGTGGGCCTGTTCGGTACGGTGATGGGCATTCTGAACGCTTTCAAAGGCATTTCCGAGCAGAAGGCGACCGGTCTGGGCGCAGTCGCAGGCGGCATTTCGGAGGCTCTGGTGACCACGGCTTTCGGGCTGCTGGTGGCCATCCCCGCCGTCATGATGTTCAACTACCTCACTGGCCGCGTGGAAGCCTTCGATGTGGAGATGGACAATTCGTCCAGCGAACTGATCGACTACTTCCTGAAGCGCCGGGAAGTCCGCCGGTCCTAGGTCCTTTAAGGGCCGGACCTCCGTTGTGAGTTGCTGGTCCGGCGTCGGGATCATCCCGGCGCCGGGCTTTCCCGCTCCCGCGGAAGCGGTTCAGCTTCCACATTGGAAGCATTGGAGATTCAGCTATGGCAATGGCAAAACGGAATGAAGGGGCCAACGTAAACTCCGACATCAACGTCACGCCCATGGTGGACGTGATGCTGGTGCTGCTGATCATCTTCATGGTCATCACGCCCATGTTGCAGAAGGGTATCAGCGTGGATATGGCCAAAGTAAACAATCCGACGCCGATGCAGGACGCGGACAAGGAAGACGCGCTGCTGGTTTCCGTCATGCGAAACGGCGACGTGTTTTTCGGCAGCGACAAGATTGCGGTGGACAGCTTGACCAGCAAGGTGAAGGACCGCCTGACCAATCGCGTGGACAAACGCGTCTACGTCAAGGCGGATGCCCGCGCTCACTTCGGCAATGTCGTCCAGGTAGTGGACGGCGTGCGTGCTGCCGGTGTGGACGATCTGGGCTTGCTCACTGACCAAAGGAAGAGCAGTCCCAACGCTCCGCCCGCCAATCCGGCGAGTGGACAATAGAGGAGATCGACTATGAGTATGGCACTTGGCGGTAAGGGAGGACAAAGCGCAAACATTAACGTCACTCCGCTCATCGACGTGCTGCTGGTGCTGCTCATCATTTTCATGGTGATCACGCCGTTGACGCCCAAAGGTTTGGATGCGCTGGTTCCTCAGCCGCCTCCGCCCAATGCGCCCAAGAACAACACGCCCGACCGCACCATCGTCGTGCAGTTGATCGATCGCGGCGCCGGTCAGGATCCCGGCCTCAAGATTAATCAGGAAGATGCGACCTGGGACAACCTGCAGGGACGTCTGGCCGATATCTACAAAACCCGCGCCGAGAAGGTTATGTTTGTGAAGGGCGATGACGCGATCCCGTTCGCCGACGTGGCCAACGTGATTGACATCGCGCACGCTGCGGGCGTAGACAAGGTTGGCCTGATTACCGCCAAGATCGAAGCAGGCGGCTAAGAGCCCAGGACTTTCGAGTCCAATAAATTTAAGACGCGCCCGGTCCGGTATCGCATTCATCCCGCGCACGGGATCCCCGGTGTCCGTGTCGCTTCTGCTAAGGAACGCTCGACTAGCGCTTGTCAATTTGCCGTCTCTGGGCCTAGGATGCTGTGGCAAGGGAGACTTATACCGCAATGAATAAACATATTCGACTGCTTACGCTGGCGGCCGCTTTGCTGGCGATCCTTTCTTCCGTGGGCTGCAGCAAGCTGCGCGCCCGCGACCAACTGAATAAGGGCGTGACCGCTTACAAGAACGCCAAGTACGAAGAGGCTATCGACCATTTCCAGCAGAGCGTGGCCCTCGATCCCACTCTGATTAACGCCAAGATGTACCTGGCCACCGCCTACGCGCAGCAATACATTCCGGGCGCTGACACACCCGATAACAACAAGATGGCGGAAGAGGCCATTAAGCAGTACCAGTCCGTGCTCGACATGCATCCAGCCCGCGATCAGAAGGTAAATTCCGCCAAGGGCATCGCCTACCTGTACCTGAACATGAAAAAGTTCGACGATGCCAAAAAGTATTACCGCATGGCTGCAGACGTCGATCCCAACGATCCCGAGCCTTATTACTCGGTCGGCGTCATCGACTGGACAGCCTGCTACCAGCCGCGCATGGAAGAGAGGGCCAAGCTGGGCCTGAAGCCGGATGAGAACCTGAGTCCCAAGAGCAAAGATCAGAAAAAAGTCTGCGATGAATTGAAGACGAAAAACATGCCCTCGATCCAGGAGGGCATTGAGAGCCTGAATAAAGCGATCCAGCTTCGCCCCGACTACGACGATGCCATGGCCTACCTGAACCTGATGTACCGCGAAAAGGCCGACGTGGAATGCGACGACCTAAACGCCCGCCAGGAAGATCTGAAAACCGCTGATCACTGGGTCGACCAGACTCTGCTTACCAAAAAAGCGAAAGCCGAGAAGCAGCCCGGACAGCAGGGCATTACCATGGACCAGCCGAAGTAAACAGGACTCCGCCGAAACAACTTCGAAGTTCGAGCAAGGATCGGGAAGGGCACGAATTTATTCGTGCCGTTAAGTCGTCAAAAATGAGTTTGCGCTTCAGCGCTTGATGTACGCTTCTTGGATGCGCGGTAGTTTCTTCCTGCAACCCCTTTACCCCGCGAATGGACCACGGCTCAAAGCAGCCGCGTATTTCATGGCCTGCTGTAGAGCCGCACTTCCACCTCGGGGAATTGCACCCGCTCGATTCGCGGGTAGGATTCGGCGAGGGTCTGGTTGAGCATCAACGTAGTGCCATCAGGATGACCGGGAGCCCCATTGCTCATCAGCACCACCCACAGTCGAGCATAGCGAGTTGGCACCGATCGCAAGAACTCGCTGGAAGGCTTGCCGGTGACGTCGCGGTAGTCGAAGTGGTCACCGTGCCGGGGGAAAATGATTTCCGGACCCGCCGCCGCACCGCTTCGCGAATCCTCCGCACGCAATGACCTGACAAACTCATACGGCACTCGCCCTTCGGCGATGTGAAACAGGATGGCATCCCCCGGCTGCGCGTGGTCGCAAATATAGTTCGCGGCGGCCTGCGAGCCATCGCGATCTAGATCGAAGTCCTGATCGTAATAGGAAAACGTTCCCTGCAGCGAAAGCAGGAGCATGGCAGCCAAGCAGAGAGCCATCATCCACGTCTTCCGCAAGTTCGCCAGCCCGGCTGCAGCCAGCAGGATCAGCGCCGGCAGGCAGAAAAAGAAATAGCGGGCCAGAAACACCGGACGCGCCACCGAAAGCAGCAAGGCTAGGGCCGCCGGAAACAGCAGCCAGATCAGCAGGAACTGGAGCCGCCAGACATCCCAGTCTGCCCCGAGCTTCAACAACCTCCCCCGCAGCGGCAGGATCGCAGCCAGGCACGCGGCCGCGTAGAATGCCAGCAGAGACAGTCCGCCGTTGCCCGCAAGGTGTTCCCCATAGTCCAGCAGTTCATGAAAGCCGGGCCGCGGGATCCATTTGATTTGGCCGGCTCCAGTCTTGCCCACAAAGGCCACCACAGGGAGGACCGAAACTCCAATCCAGATCCATGCGCGCCGCATGGAAGAAGAGATAACCACCCGCGGCCTGGACGCTTCGATTCCCTTCAGCCTTCGCACCGACAGCCACTGGGCCGCCACCAGCAACAACGCGTAGAAGTGAGCGTAGACCGCAAGCACACTGGCCAGAACATATTTCCATCGGTTGTGCTCGGAAGACGGTTCCCGCACGCAGGCGACGAAGAAGCCGCTGGACACCGTGGCTAGCAGCACGAATAGCGAGTAGCTCCGCGCTTCCTGCGCGTAACGAATGTGATACGCGCTACAACTCATCAGCGCGACTGCAATCAGGCCCACCCGGCGGTCAAACAGCTTCGAGCCCAGCCAGAAGATGGCGGGCAGCGTGGCCAGCGAAGCCAGCACGGACAGGCTGCGGATGAAGAACGGGCTGAAGCCGAAATGCAACCATCCCCGCAGCAGCACGTAGTACAGCGACATGTTGGCTTCCCGCCACCACAGCAGGCGCAAGAAATCGTGCCAACTCAGCCGGGCGATTTCCACGCTGAAACTCTCATCGAACCAGAAGGGTTTGCGCGCCAGGAAGAGGAATCGCAATACCGCGGCGCCCCCAACCAGCAACGCCAGAGTGAATACAGAAACCAGCGTCCAGGTTGGGCATTCAGAGGGGTGCTGCGGCGAGTCGCTTGCGGAGTGAACCACCGTTTTGGAAGGCGGCATCTGAAGGGTGAAGCAAACCTGCGGATTTCCAGATGATACTATTTAAGAACAGCTTGCAACTAGCGGGTTTATGCATGGCTGGTTCCGTATGCTGAGTGTGGCACCTCTGGAAACATCACTGCATAGCGCCGCCGCTAACGACCGGTGGGTGGGATTCGTGTCCGTAATCGTCCCCGTCTACAACGAAGTCGCACACGTGGATGAACTTCTGCAGGCCATCCATGCCTCGCCGGTCAAGAAGGAAATCATCATCGTCGACGATGGTTCCACCGACGGCACCCGCGAGAAACTCCGCGCCATGCCGTTGGCCGACGATGTTACGGTCGTCTTCCACGAAAAGAACTGCGGCAAAGGCGCAGCCATTCGCACTGCACTCCGCTATGCCAGTGGCGAATATATCCTGATTCAGGATTCCGATCTCGAATACGACCCGCAAGACTATCCCGCGCTCCTGCGGCCACTCCAGCAAAGCCAGGCGAACGTAGTCTACGGCGTGCGCCCAGACCGGCCCGAGCGCGGCCTCCGATTCTTTCTGGGCGCGAAGCTTCTCACCCATCTCACCAATCTGCTCTATGGCGCGGGAATCCACGATGAAGCTACTTGCTACAAGGTCTTCCGGCGTTCGCTGATCGCACAAATTGATTTGCAATGCCAGCGCTTCGAGTTCTGCCCCGAAGTGACCGCCAAGCTCTGTCGCATGGGGGAGAAAATCGCGGAGGTTCCCATTGCCTACAAGCCGCGGTCGGCCGGCGAAGGCAAGAAGATTCGCCACGCCGATGGTTGGCTCGCCATCTGGACGCTGCTCCGTTATCGCTTCGCTCGTCGTGCGCGATGGACGGCCTCAGACCGCCATGCCGACCCTCCGTTCCCGGTAAGTTTTTCGCGCGTCCCGATACACTGAAGAACCCTCTGACAATGAGCCTGATGCGATTCATAGACCGCGAAGAGGTCGCCCGCCGGCTCACCTATGAAATGTGCATTCCGATCGTACGCGATGCGATGATCGCCTTCTCGCGCGGCGAAACCAAACAGCTTTTGCGGTCGATCATCCCGCTCTCTGACGGCCGCTTGTTCGGCGTAATGCCCGGCGCCATGGGTGCGAATGCGCCATTTGGAGCGAAGCTAATCAGCGTCTTCCCGGAAAATTTCGCAAAAGGCATTCAGTCGCACCAGGGCCTGGTCATCCTGTTCGACCCCGAGACTGGCGCGCCGGTTTGCATCGTTCACGCCGGCGAGATTACGGCCATTCGCACGGCTGCGGCCAGTGCGGTCGCCACTGACGCGTTGGCACGGGAAGACGCCTGTCGCCTCGCAATCCTCGGCTATGGAGAACAGGCCGGGACTCACGCGCGGGCCATCGGCAAAGTGCGCGACCTCAAATCCGTCTCGATCTGGGGACGCTCTCCCGCGTGCGCTCGGGCCTTCGCCCAGCGGATGCAAGCGGAACTTTCCGTGCCGGTCTCAAGCGCAGAAACCGTGCAAGAGGCAGTCGCCGATGCCGACATCGTCTGCACCGTTACCTCCGCGGCTGAACCGATCCTGAAGGGCGCGTGGGTGCGGCCGGGCACGCATTTGAACCTTGTCGGCTCCAGCCATGCCGGGCCAACGGAAGTCGACCATGACTTGGTTGTCCGCTCCCGCTTCATTGCCGACAGCCGCGGGGGCGTTCTAGCCCAAGGCGCGGAGTTTCTCCGGGCCAAGGCTGCGGGATTGATCGGCGACGACCACATCGTGGCTGAGATCGGCCACGTGTTGGCCGGCGAAATCGAAGGCCGCCGCTCGAGAGATGAGATTACTGTCTACAAATCGCTTGGCCACATCGTCCAGGATTTGACCACCGCATGGGCGCTTTACTCGCAACCCGAAAACCCGAGTCTCCCCTAGACCGCTGGGCACGGCTGAAACGACGACCAGTCGATACTCTGCTGAAACTCCTCATCCGGGGGAAAGAGTTCTTTGAACGTAAAGGCGAACTGGGTGGGGCCATGCGCCTCCAGATACGCAAGGCGTCTCTTGGCTTCGTCGATGCCCGGGATGTGGTTCGCGGGCACCCACCACAGGGCAGCATAAACCGAGATCTTCTCGAACCACTGGTGCCGCTGCCGAAGCAGTTCGGCATGAGCGGTTCGGTAAACATAATTCTTGAGACTTTCTATGGACTCCCAAACCGACATGTTGAGGAGCAGTCGATCATCCGCATAGGGCCGCAGATACGTAGCGTTACCTTCGTCGGTTTGGAGCCGCCACACGAAGCCTGGACTATGATCCGCAAGCGCGTTGATCTCGTTTAAACGGGCGACAAATCCTGCCATCACAGGGTCATCAAGCTGACCTTTGATTCGGCCAATATTGACCTGCGCAATCCGATAGTCCGCCATATCCGCTCTCCGCGAGGTTGAATTTATCGCGTCATCTCATCTCATTGTACCGGGATTTCCACACAGTCGCGTCCAGCAGGCTGACGGAAGCGCGCCCCGCCGCGCGACCGCGAAATATCCTGTAGAATCTTTGGTTCGCTGGACGACCCTGCGATTCAGAAAATGTTCAAGAAGATTCTCATAGCGAATCGCGGCGAGATCGCGGTGCGCGTGCTCCGAGCGTGCCACGAAATGGGAATTGCCGCGGTCGTTGTCTACTCTGAGGCGGACCGCGCCTCGCTGCACGTGCGCAAAGCAGACGAAGCCTATCCCATCGGCGCTCCCGCGGCCTCCGAGTCCTATCTGAATATTCCCAAGATTCTCGACGTCGCCGCGCGCTCCGGCGCCGACGCCATCCATCCCGGCTACGGATTCCTCTCCGAGAACGCGAAGTTCGCCCAGGCCTGCGTGGCTGCGGGAGTGAAATTCATCGGCCCAACCGCGGCCGCCATGGAAGCCATGGGATCGAAGACCCGCGCCCGCCAGGCCATGGAGAAAGCGGGTGTCCCGTTCGTGCCCGGCACATCGCGCGGCGTGGAATCGATCGAAGAGGCCGAGCAGGTCGCCGAGAGAATCGGCTATCCAGTGATGTTGAAGGCTGCCGCAGGTGGCGGTGGCAAAGGCATGCGGCTGGTGTACGCTCCCGAGCAACTCAAGTCGTCTCTGGAGGCGGCGCGCAGCGAGGCGGAACGCTCTTTCGGTGACAGCGAAGTTTACATCGAGAAGGCCATCGTCAATCCCCGGCATATCGAGATGCAGGTGCTCGCCGACGAGCATGGTAACACCGTCTACCTCGGCGAGCGCGAATGCTCGCTACAGCGCCGTCATCAAAAAGTGCTGGAAGAAGCGCCTTCCCCCATCGTCGACCCCGAGATGCGCCGCCGCATGGGTGAGGTTGCCGTCCGCGTTGCGCAGGCGGCACGCTACACCAATGCCGGCACGGTCGAGTTCCTCGTCGATCAAGAAAAAAATTTCTATTTCCTGGAGATGAACACGCGTTTGCAGGTGGAGCATCCCGTGACCGAACTGATCACCGGCCTTGATCTCGTCCACCTGCAGATTCGCATCGCTGCCGGTGAAAAACTGCCCTTCTCGCAGGACGACGTGCGCATCCGGGGCCACGCCATCGAATGCCGCATCTACGCCGAGGACCCTGATAACAACTACTTCCCCAGTCCCGGCAGAATCACCCTGTTGCTCGCTCCGTCTGGCCCAGGTATCCGCCGCGACAGTGGCATGTATGAAGGCTGGAACGTGCCCCTTGATTACGATCCGCTGCTGGCCAAGCTGATCGGCTACGGCACCGATCGCGAGCAGGCCATCTCGCGCTTGACGCGCGCTCTCAGCGAATATTTTGTGGGTGGGATCAAGACAAATATTTCATTGTTTCGGCGCATCCTGCGCGACGCGGATTTTCGCGCCGCCAGGCTCGATACGGGATTCCTCGACCGTATGCTGAAGCGGCCTGAGGATAAGCGCGTCGACTCCAAAGCGGCGGAGGTGGCCGCCATCGCCGCAGGCATGTTCGCTGCCCTCGGATCGACGGCGGCCGCAGCCGGCGAGTACGCCGAGGACGGTGGCTCACGGCCAACCGGCAAGGCTGACTCAAATTGGAAGGAAGCCAGTCGTCGCGAGGCTCTGCGCTAAGTGGCCGCACCTGGAAATGGAAACCAGAAACTGGAAACTAGCCTTAATGCTCTACGATGTAACCATCGACGGAAAGAATTACCGGCTTGACCTCAACCACGCCGACGGGCGCTGGTCCTGCCGTCTCGACGGCCGCGACCTCGAGGTGGACGCCGTCCTCGCCCGCCCGGATGTGCTCTCGCTCCGCATCGGGAACATGGCCTACGAAGTTAAGTCGGAGCGGGTGGCGAACGAGTTGCATTTGTGGGTGGGAAGCACGCGCTTCGCCGTGGAAGTCCGCGACCCCCGCTCCCTGCGCGGCCGCACCCGGGCCGCGGACGCTCAAGGCCCCAAGAAAGTCGTCGCCCCAATGCCCGGCAAGGTCGCGCGCCTCTTGGTGCGCGAAGGGGACGAAGTGGAACCCGGCGCAGGAGTCGCCGTGGTCGAAGCCATGAAGATGCAGAATGAGATCAAGTCGCCGAAGAAGGGAACCATCCAGAAGGTTCTAGTCAGCGAAGGCGCCACCGTGAATGCTGGCGACGTCCTGGCAATCGTGGAGTGATCGCATCACACGGCAGAGCATCTGAACCCTACTTCGCCAGCCCGTTACTATCCAGCACCTTCTTGGCGTAGTAGTTCTCCACCTTGGCGGAATCGCGCAGCACCTCGTAATAAGCGGCTTTGAGCAGTTGCTCGCGCCGGTCATGGAGCTGCGACCGGATGGCTTGTTGCACCCGCGGATCGGACAAATCGCGCTGTCCCGCGGGCTCCTTCGAAACCAACTTCACGATACGAAAGCCCATCACCTGCTTGTTGGCCGGGTTGACCAGAGAGATGATCGAGCTGTATTGCCCCGGCTTCAGCTTCATCACCGCGTCGCGCGTTCCAGGATCGGTGTTGCGCAGAGAGGACTCGGGAAGCGTTCCCAGGTCCCCGCCGTTGCCCGAAGTCTCTGGATCTTCCGAATAGTTCATGGCCAGGGTGGCGAAGTCGTCGCCGCTGTCCAGTCGGTTGGCGATCATCTGGATCTTCTTGCGCGCGTCAGCTTCATTCTGCGCCTTGTTGTTCTGGTTGTGCACTTGCGGGTTGGGTACCGGTGTGACGAAGACCTGCGCCAGATGGTATTGCGGCTCGATGAGATTGAATTCGGACTTGTGTGCCGCGAAATAGTCGTTGATGTCCTGGTCGGTTACGTTGATTTTGGACGACACTTCTTTGTTCATCACCTTGTCCACCGTGATGGAGCGGCGGATATCGCGCTTGAAATCATCCAGCGTGATCTTTTTTTCCTTCAACCGCTTGTCGAACTCCTCCTGCGTGTAAGGCGACTTGATCTCGTTGAGCTTGCGGTCGACTTCCTCCTCCGTGGCCAAAAGGCCGAGCTTTTCGGCGCGGCGCATCACCATTTCATCGTCAATCACCTGGCGCAGGATGTTCAGCCGGAGGATCGTAGCCTGTTCCCCGACAGGCGCTTGCTGAGCGCTGGCCACTTCGTTGTCGTAGTACTTGTCGACGTCGGAGCGGAAAATCTTGCGGCCATCCACGGTGGCGATCACGTCGCCGCCTACTTGTGACTTGCAGCCCAGCAGCGCTGCCAGTAGAAGGGCAGCCGCCATCAATGTCGCGATCCGGGCAAGGTCTGCGTTTCTTTTCAAAGGACTTTCTCCCTCCCCATTGGCGGAACGCTTCGCACTGGGAACGTGCGACGCGCCCACCCACCATCTCAACTGCTTCGCCAATTTCATTTGGAAGCCGGTGCTGCGGCGGCTGCGGCTGTGTGATCAGGCACGGGCAGGTCGGCATCCTTCAGGGCGCGATCCAGCGCAGCGCGCACTTCGCTGATGGGTACGGCGCCGTCGATCTTCTGCCCGGCGACAAATAATGTGGGCGTAGCTTCCACCCCGATCGCCTCGGCCTCTTTCATGGACGTCTTCACGGCAGTCTCGTCCTGCGCCTTGATACACGCCTGCAGCTTCACCACATCCAGCGAGTGTTTCTGGCCCTGCAACATGGTGAGTTTGTCCAGTGCCTCCAGCCGGGCACCGGGGGTCTTTTCGTTGCTCACCTCGTGCTGATTGGCGTGAATGTAATCCGCGAAATCCCAGTAAGCATCGCTGTTCTGCGCCGCCAGACAGTTGGCATCCACCGCGGCATGGGTCGCCCAGGGATGGATTTCCACCAGCGGATAATCCTTGTAAATGAAAGTCACCCGGTCGCCGTACTCTTTGATGATCTGCGTAAACAATGTCTGGTGCATGCGCGAGCAGAACGGGCACTCGAAATCGTCGAAATTTACCACCACCACCTTAGATGCCTTGGCCCCCCGTGTGGGCCGCCCGGTAGTGTCGATCTTGCTCATGGTTACCGCGAACGGATCCTTGGTCAGATCAAACTTGATCATCCGCGTCATGGAAGAGCGATCTTTTGAAATCAGGAAGGTCAAATCCTGCTTCTTGTCTGCGTTGCCTATCGTCACTACCACCGAATCGTAGTTGGGAAACTCTGTACTCGCGGTTGGAACACCGACCAGAACCTGAATTTCGGGTGGGACCTTGTAATAGGAACGGACCTGCCGCTCAATCTTTTTCGTCAAATCGGACGGAGCAGACTGGGCCACACAGCCCATGCAAACCACAAGCAGGAGAAGGACAGAACGTCGAATTAGGATCACCAAAAACCGCCTTAATCTCACAAGTTGAATGTTGATTATCTCATAGCGCCGGGCAGGGCGCAGGGATGTCATGGCGGGGCGCCGTCTCAGTTTGCACTGTGCTTGGAGGTTTCTCCGCGCGCTCCGCGGCTGTTCTCCGCAGTCTCAGCGATTTAAGAGTTTTGGGCTGCCGCGTTGTACCAAAGGCGCAAAAACGCGGAGACTGCCGAGAAAAGGCCGCGGAGGACGCCGCGACGGCGAACCGCTCTTACCTTGCTCAACCTGTCCGCCGGACCAAATCCTCCGCTGGCAGCAATGCGTTCATCGATCCGGAGCGGAAGCCTTCCAGATCAAGGGTCACAAACTTGAAGCCCAGCCCTTTGAATATCCGGGTGAACTCCGCAGCCATGGCCGGGTTTAAAGCCTGCTCCAGTTCCTCGCGCGCAATTTCAATGCGGACGATCTCTCCGTGATGACGCACCCGAACCTGCCCGAACCCCAGCCCGTGCATGGCATCTTCGCCCTTTTCGACCACGTCGAGCGCCTCCCGAGTCACCGGCCGGCCATATTCGATGCGGGACGACAGGCATGCGGAAGCCGGCTTGTCCCAGATGCGCAGTCCCGCGCTCCGCGCGAGCGTGCGAATTTCCTCTTTGGTCAGCCCCGCGTCCAGTAGAGGAGCCACGATATGGTGCGCATTCGCCGCCTTCTGGCCGGGACGGAAGTCGCCCTGGTCGTCCAGGTTGACGCCGTACGCGATAGCATCGAAGCCGCGCGCAACGCACAGTTCCTCCATCAGCGTGAACAGTTCATCTTTGCAGAAGAAGCAGCGCTGCGCGTCGTTGCGCACGTATTCCGGGCGGTCAAGTTCGGAGGTCGCGACCACCGCCAGTGGAATCCCCAACTCGTTCGCAAAGGCAATCGCGTCAGCAAGTTGGGTGCGCGCCAGACTGGGAGAGTCGGCGATGATTGCCAGCATGTTAGCGCCAAGCGCCTGATGGGCAGCCCACGCGAGGTAGGCGGAATCCACACCCCCGGAATAAGCGACGAGCAGGCGTCCCAAGCTGCGCAGGTGGGCTTGCAGCAATGAGCCTTTTGCGCCAATGTTCATTTCTGCCGACGACATGAAACCATGTTAGCAGGGCTCCGCCCTGGTGCGGCGAAGGCGTTTCTCAAGCCCGGCTGTATTCGGTTTTACTGGCCACTAGACACTGGCCACTGCTCTAGTACAGCCGTTCCTGCTTCCGCAAACTGCCGAACCCGCCAATGTTCGCCAGGGTAAAGGTGAACCGGAACAGATTTTCGTTGCGCACGTTGGCGACTTCGTAGCTGCGATATTCCATGGTCATGCCGCAGCAATCCCAGTTGTAGGTGGTCTGCGTGCTGATAAACTGCAGCGCCTTGGCTTCCGCGTCGACGCCAAAGCTGCTGGCCGCGCTGAAGCCGCGCTTGTTAGGGCGGCCGTATCCCAATGCCGCGCGAAACTGGTTGAAGCGAGTCGGCGTGCTCAATCCCGGAGACGAGGATGCTGGGATCTGCAAGATCGCATCGCCGCCGCCAAGTGTTACTTGCCCAATGTGATAATTGGCTAGCAGAGTGCTCGCATTCACCTGATGGCTTTGGAAGTCGTAGTCCATGTCCCATTCCGTGTCGGTGCGCGAGCTGGTCTCCACCCACAAACGCGAAACAATGGGCGAAAGATGGCGCGGCTCGGTGACAAACGCAATCCCGGTGAGGTCGGCCGTGCTGGTAAATACGTTGCGCTGGCCCGATATCACGGCCCCACCGAAGGTGGGATCGAGAAAGTATTTCTGTGCCAATTCCCACCTCACAACTTCGCGCACTGGCGGCCCGGGCAGGCACGGGGGGTTGAGCTGCGTGGCGGGATTGGTATGCTGCCAGGGAATGGTCGCTTCCGGCGCCGGGCCGCCCACCATCAGAGACGACATGATGGGGTCGCAACCCTCCGGCTTCTGCGAAGTGTTCTTGGCATAGAGGCGCGTCACAAAACCGTACTCGACATCATTGGTGTCGGTGAGAATGTCGCGCTCGTCGAACTTTAGAATATTAGGGAAATTGTTTACCCCGGTCACATAGTGGTACACCACGCGCGGCTCGATGACATGCTTCCACTTTCGTCCCAGGAATTCTTTGTCGAAAACTCGTTCCAACGCAGGGGGCCGCAGTTCCACGCCCGTCTCCAGGGCTTGGCGGTTAATGGGATCGCTTGCAGCCCGGCCTGGGTTTTCTCCGTCAATAAGTCTCTCCGTGTAATAGGCTTCATGCAACGTCAGCTCTGGGCGCACAGACCAGCCCTTGAACAATAGCGGCAGCGAAATCTCCGGGTTCAAGTCAAATCGGCCGACCAGATTCGCGGTCCGGAAAGGCAGCGTGCATGACTGAATCGCGCCCGAGGTTGCGCACTCCGCGGGCTCGCTGCGGGACACACCGGCGCCTGAGGCGTCGAATGACCAGTAGAACGGGGTGCCCCACAACGGCCGGTCTACGCTGGAGGAATCGAAACTCGGAGCGTGCGAAATCTTGATCACTTGCCCCGGCGTTGTGCTCAGGAAGTCCTGGTAGCGCTCCACAAATGCATTGAAGTTGTAACCATCCGGAGACTTCGAGAGGAAGGCCTGCGACTTTACCTCGGAATACACCGCCTGGCTGAAAACTTCGTTGAAGGCGAGCCGGAAGAGAAACGAGCTCAGATAGTCGATGTTGGCGACGGCCCGGTAGCCATCGATGGTTCCGGCCGAGTTCAGACGTACATTCTCTCCGCCCTCTTTCAGTGGAGGCGTGCCGATACCCCGGTCCACCACTCCAAAATAGTTCAGGTCCGCGAAGGCAGTTTCGCTGGGATGGGCCCGAAATTCCCCGCGTTGCGACCAGCCGCGCAATGAAAAATACTCCGCCCCCAGCGTGGCGTCCATCATCCGGTTGATGGCCCAGTAGTAGGCCTCGCCCAACACGTTGCCCTTGATCGACGACCGCGCCACCGAGGGCATCAGAAACCCGGACTGGCGCGTCCCTTTTTCCACGGGATGGGTCGCGAACGGAAAATAGAGAATGGGAAGTCCATGCAGCAAAAAGGTGCTGCGGTAAATCTTGGCATTCCCGCCGACGTCCACGATCACCCTGCGCGCGTCGAATTGCCACTTGGGATGAGGCAACTCGCACGTGGTAATCGTGCCGTCGTAAACCAGATAGTGATCTGCGCTGGTCTTATCGACCACTTTGCCGGTAAAGGCGAAGGGAGCGGTAGACGTGAGAATCACCTGAGTGCCGCGAAACCGCAGGCCGGTCGTGCCGGTCACATCATAGAAGCGTCCCGTTTCGAGCTCCAGATTGTAGGTGCCATGCGAGGCGCGAATGTGGTCGTCATTGAGGCCGCCGTCGAGCGCGAAGTGTCCGGTTGCAGTCGCTTCTTTCGTGTCCGAGTTGTAGGTCGCTTCGTCGGCCCGCAGCACGTAGCTTCCATAGTAGATCTCAACCGCACCGTGCAGCTTGTAGACAGGGCCTTCCTCTTCCTGCTGGATGGCGCAAATGGTGTCAACGTCTCCCTTTTCCTTCTGCGCCGCGGCCGCCAGGGCGCAGGGTGTGGCCGGTGCTGCGGGTTTTTCGGAAGTCGCCCCGGCGCGGGGCGCGGCCGGAGCGGGGTTTGCAGGCGGCAACTGGCTGGTAACTAACGGCAGGACGAGAAGAAGGTGACAAAGCACCGCCGCCGTGATAAGGAATCTCTTGCGAAGAGTCATCGGAAAGCGATCATCGGAACCAGATCATCCGCGGCGCACGAAACCGTCGCTCGGACGCTTCTATGGCAGCAGTCGTGGTGAACTTAGCACGGCAGCGCCTCGGGAGGCAAAGCCGCCCGAAGTCTTGGATTCCGAGGCCGTCTTCATGGTTATCCGTCGGCTCCCAGTTCTGGCGTTCTCGTAAGACTGTGATTCATGCCTTGTCCGCTTTGTGGTGACATCTGCCGCTGTTCGTCCGACGCGTATTCTGACGCTTCGCCGCGCTGGCTCCCCGACGCGGACGAACTCCCTGCCGCCGCAACGCCGCAGGTGAATCTGGAAACCCAGGAGTCAGAGGTCTCGATCCTGCCCCTTACTTCGGAAGGCTCTGCGCCAGGTGCTAGCAGCGCGCCTGCGCTGGAAGATTCGCCTGCGTGGCGCCAGGAAGTCGCCGCCCGGCTGAATCGTTATCAGGCCCGGCGCAAACCGCGCCCGCCCCGCTATCCGTCCCTCCGGTTACGTTTCGAGGAGGAGGACCCTGTCTGCACTTGCAGTTCTATTGACTCTCCGGCCTTTCCACAGTCGATCTCCACGGTTTCGAACCAGGCCCTGGCCTTGGATGGATTCGCCGAGACCACTGCGACTGCGGTCGAGGTTCCAGCCCGCGAAGATTCACCTGAGCCCCCGGCTCTGGCCATTGATCAAGCCCCATCTCCCGCCCCGATCACGGCGAAGATCATCGAGTTCCCACGCTCCTGGACTCCACCGGTGGCTCCGCTCGACGAATTGGCCGAGCCGGTCTTCGACCTTGACCGCCCCCGCATCCTGGAAGCCCCTGAGGTTGTCCCGCCGCCTCCGGCGCTGGGCGGAATCACGATTGAGCCTGTCCAGCAACCGGAAATGGAGAGGCGGCCGGGCATCGATATCCCGCTGCAGAGTGCTCCCCTGGCCCGGCGCATTTTCTCCGCGGCCATCGACGGTGTAATCATCACCGCGGCTTGCGCTCTCTTCGGCTTCATTTTTTGCAAGATGACGGCGATTCGTCCGCCGCGCCTGCAGATTTTAGGGCTTGCTGCGGGGCTTTCCGGCCTCTTCTGGGCCGCCTACCAATACCTGCTGCTGGTGTATTCAGGCACTACGCCGGGATTGCGGCTGGCTCGGCTCGAGTTGGCCCGCTTCGATGGCAATCCGGCCAGCCGCAGGCTCCGCCGCTGGCGCGTCCTCGCTTCATTTCTCTCCGCCGTTTCCCTCGGCATGGGATACGCCTGGGTCTTCCTCGACGAAGACTCCCTCTGCTGGCACGACCGCATCACCCATACCTATCTCGCACGGAAGGGTTAGGCAGCAGCACCCAGCGATCTCAGTCACTCAGCGGGCACGCGTTCGACCGTCCCATCTCAAGTCCGGTAGTGGGTCGGTTTCCGAGTAGTCGGCCAACGGTCGAGGAGAAGTCAATTCCGGGCTGTGAATGTGGCGGCGATGTTACGTTAATGATCCCGATTCGTTTTAGGTAGCTGAACAGTCGCTCAGCGATCGGCCCGCGAGTCACATTCTTACGTGCCTTCGATCACTGCACGTCCTTGCTCTCGTGATTAACATGTTGGACGGACTCCCTCTGGTCCGTTGGTAGCCTTCGACCCGGCAGTTGTTGGTGCGCCGCACTGCCACCCACCAGCAGGAAAATCGAGGAGCACAGTCATGAGAGAACATACCCTCTTGCTGAGGGCGGTTCTATTTGCATTGGTGTCGGCCCTTGGTTATGCACAAGCCCCTGTCCCCTTCATCAACCTGCCACTCGTTCCTGATGCCACGGCGCCGGGAGGTGGAGCATTCACTCTTACTGTGAATGGCACGGGCTTTGTGTCGAACTCCGTGGTGAATTGGAATGGGAATGCGCTGGCGACTCAATTCGTCAGCGGCTCGCAGTTGACGGCGACGGTTCCTGCGGCGGACATCGCCACGGCGAGCACGGCTTGGGTGACAGTGGTCAGTCCCGCGCCCGGTGGTGGCACGTCGAATACTGCGTTCTTCACGGTCGTGACTAGTGTCGGAGCAAAGGTACTGGGTTTCGCCCAAGTCTCGCCGCCTACCTACGATTCATTCATGGCAATCAAAGCCGGAGACTTCAATGGGGACGGCAACCTGGACCTGGCAGTCGCGTCTTACAACAGCGATGCAGTTGTCATATTTCTGGAAGACGGCAAGGGCAACTTCACCTTAGCCTCCTCTCCGTCGTCCACGATTTGGGATCCCACGGAGTTGGCGGTGGGCGATTTCAACGGGGACGGCCACCTTGACCTGGCGGTTGCCAACAGCGTTTCGGTAGCCATTTTATTAGGAGACGGCACGGGCAACTTTAATCTTGCTCCGACGCCGCCCGGTGGGGTTGGGGGTGCTTTGGCAGTGGGCGACTTCAACGGCGACGGCAAACTCGATCTGGTGGCAGGCAGCGCCGTACTGTTAGGAGACGGAACCGGCAACTTCAACTTGGGATCGTATCTCCCCACCTCGGGCTCATTAGCAGTAGGCGATTTCAATGGGGATGGCAAGCTGGTCCTGGCGGTGGTCAACTATTATGACTCCGTTTCCACCTTTCTGGGAGACGGCACAGGCAACTTTACCCTCGCGTCTTCTACGGAATTGAATTGGCCCTTTTCGATCGCAGCAGGCGACTTCAACGGGGACGGTAAGCTGGACTTGGCCGTAGTCAGCAAAGGTTATGAGTATGGGAGCCAAAGCAACGCTTACATACTGTTAGGTGACGGGGCGGGTAACTTTACGTTGTCTTCTTCTCCACAGACCGGCCATACCTCCAATTCCGTCGAGCTGGCAGACCTCAACGGAGATGGCAATCTGGACATGGCAGTGGTCAACTTTGCGGATGGTTCGGTCTCGATCCTTCTGGGTAAAGGTAACGCGCACTTTACCCTTGCCACACCGCCTGGAGTCGGTTTCGACCCCGAGGCGATAGCCATAGGAGACTTCAACAACGACGGTAAGTTGGACCTCGCTGTTCCAGGTTACGACTCAGGCCTCCACATCCTGCTGCAGGGACTCCCCGCAGTTGCGCTGTACCCTGGCGGGCTTGGATTCGGCACGCAAGTCATCGGCACTGCGAGCAACCCTCAGACCTTAACCCTGTTCAACACTGGTGGCGGCGTGCTCAAGCTGACGAGCATCGTTACCAGCGCGAATTTCGGTCAATCCAATAACTGCGGCTCCAAGCTGGCTCCCCAAGCGAGTTGTACCATCACCGTTTTCTTTCGCCCCCATCAGGTCGGTGCGCTCAACGGCACCATCACCGTAACTGACAATGCATCCTACAGCCCGCAAACGGCTCCGTTATATGGAGTCGGTACCGCCATGACCCTGGAGCCCTCGGGTTTGAACTTCGGGGACCAGGCGGTGGGAACCGATAGTCAGCCGCAGACCGTCACCCTGACAAACTATGGCAAGCTCCCCGTGCATATCTCCCATGTAGGCCTTACGGGAACCAATCCCGGAGCATTCTTCCAGACCAACACCTGCGGGAAGAGTGTGCCAGCGCAAGCAAGCTGCACAATCAGCGTCACCTTCGCGCCCGAGTACAGGGGTTCAAAGTCAGCGACGCTCAGTGTAACCGACGACGGAGGCGCGAGTCCGCAAACCGTGATGCTCACGGGGAGTGGGACGCCGTAGCGAGTGAAGGAGGCGCGTCGGAACTAATCCGTTGGACGAAAGCGCGCTCGGAACGTCGGCCCACCCATAACGGTTGTAATCACGCCGTAGAGCTCACAACCAGAGCTCGGATTCTTGCGAGTTGACGGGCAAGCCGGAACCCGACCCACTGCCACGTTGCCCCTATGCTATCTTCAAAGGGTTCACCCTGTTAGGAAGTCCACGCAATCCTCTGAAGCATGGCTACATCCGTTGAAGGTTCCAAACCGGCCATAAGGGTCTTCGTCGCCACCACGGTGATGTTGACCTTCATCTCCTTCTGGCGGGCATCCGCCATCGTCCTCTCCGACCTGGCATCCTCCGCTTACTACGCTGGCGGCGACGCCGAGAAGGTCATCGGCAAGAGCGCCCCCTGGTTCATTCTCGCGGTCATGTTGTTCAGCTACTGCGTGCGCGCGCTCTATATCGAATCCAGCAGCATGTTCGTCCGCGGCGGCGTTTACCGCGTGGTCAAGGAGGCCATGGGCGGCACATTGGCCAAGTTTTCCGTTTCCGCGCTGCTTTTCGACTATGTCCTGACCGGCCCCATCAGCGCCGTCTCCGCGGGCCAGTACCTGGCGGGCTTCATCAAAGACATGGGCGTGTACCTGCACCGCCCGCTGAATTTTTCCGACGACCATTTCGCCGCAGTTCTGGGCGTAATCGTGGTGCTCTATTTCTGGTGGAAGAATACCCAGGGCATGCACGAGTCCAGCCAGAAGGCGCTGCAGATCATGGCCATCACCACGGTGATGGTGGTAATTCTGATCATCTGGTGCACCATCACGGTCTTGCGCGCTCCCGTCCAATTGCCTCCCAACCCGCTGCACCCGGGCGTCATTCCCTTGAACAAAGAATCGCTGGGCTGGCTCAACAGTGGCTGGCTTGGCTGGTTCGGCCACATCACCTGGATCATCCTCTTCGTCGGTTTCGGCCACTCCGTGCTCGCCATGAGCGGCGAAGAGACGCTGGCGCAGGTCAACCGCGAAATCGAACATCCCAAGCTGAAGAACCTGGAAAAAACCGGGCTGGTGATCTTCATCTACAGCCTGCTGTTCACTTCGTTAGTTTCGTTCTTCGCGGTGATGATCATCCCCGACAAAGTCCGCCCGGAGTACTTCGCCAACCTCATCGGCGGCATCGCCATGTACTTGGTCGGGCCCACAAGCCTCAAGCTGCTGTTTCATGGCTTCGTAGTGCTGGTGGGCGTGTTGATCCTGGCGGGTGCACAGAACACGTCCATCGTCGGCGCGAATGGCGTTCTGAATCGCGTGGCCGAAGACGGCGTTCTCACAAGCTGGTTCCAGAAGCCGCACCACCGCTTCGGCACCAGCTACCGCATCATCAACCTGATCGTAGGCCTGCAGGTGCTCACCATCGTACTCAGCCGCGGCAACGTCTACGTGCTGGCCGCGCTCTACGCGTTCGGCGTGATCTGGAGCTTCGCCATGAAGTCCCTCGCCGTGCTGGTATTGCGTTACACCGAGCCGGGGAACCGGGCATGGAAGGTTCCCGGCAACCTGCACTTCGGCAAGACCGAGATTCCCGTGGGATTGATTCTCATCTCCGCCGTCCTGCTGATCACCGCAGTCGTGAATCTGTTCACCAAGTACGAAGCCACCATCGCTGGAGTGATCTTCAGCGCCGTATTCTTCGCCATCTTCACGCTCTCCGAGCACCACGTCGCCAAGGAGCGCCACGGCAAACCGGAACAGCTCGACCAGTTCCGCGTCTACGGCAACCAGGAACTGGGCAGCGGCGCCATGGGCGTGCGGCCGGGAAACATTCTGGTCGCGGTGCGCGATCCCCGCAATCTCTACTACTTGCGCCAGGTGCTCGCCCACACCAATACCGCCAAGCAGGATGTGGTCGTCATGAGCGCTCGCCTTTACCATCGCGAGCCCAGCTTCGGCGGCGGTTCGGTCGTGGAAGCCAGCCAGGTTTTCGACCACTACGAGCAGGAACTTTTTACCGCCGCCGTGGCCGTCGCCGAAAAAGAGGGTAAGCCGATCTCTCTGCTGGTGGTCCCGGCCACCGACGTGTTTGAGGCCATCATGGTCACGGCGCAGCGGCTCGATTCCAGCCGCGTCGTCTGCGGCCTCTCCAACAAACTCACCGCCGACGAACAAGCCAAGCTCACCGGCGACGCCTGGGAGCGTATGCTCGAGCCCCGCCCGCGCCTGTGCCTGGAAGTCTGCGCTCCCGACGGCACCGTCCGCGAGTACACCATCGGCCCGCACACGCCCCGCCTTCGCCCACAAGACCTTGAACTCATGCACAAGCTCTGGCTCGACATCACCTCCGACCCCAATTTCGCCGGAGCACACCACTACCACATCATCGCCCTAGCCCTCGAAGAACTGCAGCGCGAGTTGACTACTGAGCAGCGCGCCCAGCTTCTGCAAAAACTTCAGGAAGAGATGCGACGCTCCAATCCCAACTGAATCCAATTGTTCAGGAGGTTCTCATGGCGCGAATCGCTGGCGCTCCTGTCCAACAAGGTGGACTGTTCCGCAGGTTGTTCGTCTGGATTATTTACTCCCTCACTAGGCGGAAGGTCGGCCGCGTTGTGATGCCGGTGCAGGTCACCGCCCACCACGCCAAAATCCTGTGGGGATACGGCCAGATGCAACAATCGTTTCTAAGCAGCAAGCTGGTCGATGCCAGGCTGAAAGGACTGGCCCAACTCCGCGTGGCAACGTTGGTAGGATGTCCATTTTGAATCGACATCGGCTCTGCCGTGGGCAGAGAGACCGGCATCAAGGCCGAGCAAATCGCAAACCTGCACGACTACCGCTCGAACCCGAATTTCTCAGATACGGAGAGGCTGGTCCTGGAATATGCGGACCGCGTGACCGCAACTCCAGTAGAAGTTTCCGACGCCCTGTTTGCCCGCATGCGCGAAAAGTTCAACGAGGCCCAGCTGGTCGAACTCACGGCCTCCATCGCCTGGGAAAACTACCGCGCCCGTTTCGATCACGCCTTCGGTATCGAGGCGGAAAACTTCAGCGAAGGTGCATTTTGCGCGCTTCCGGTTCGGGCCGCATAGACCCATAACCATTGCGCTTGGGCCCTAAACAAGAAAAGCCCCAGCTTCGCGGCTGGGGCTTTGCCTTGAAAGCGATGCTACTTGCCTCCCGCAGAAGCGTGCGCGCAGTGCTCGCCACACTGCTTGTCGCCGCAGCTATTCATAGACGTCTTGTCGTCCTTCATGTGCGAGCAGCAGCTTTTCCCGCTGTCCTTGCCACAGCAGTCGCCACAAGTGGCGGCAGCTTTGTCTTTGTCACCCTTCATGCACGCCTTTGCCTCTTTGCCTTCGCAGCAGGCTGAGGCCTTTTCTCCGTTGCAGCACGACATGGCTTTGTCGTCCTTCCCAGCCATCTCGTGGCGGCAACAGGATTGTCCCTCCTTGGCGCTGGCCATTTTCTCGCAGCACGCTGCGCAATCCGTCTTAGCCTGCGGCGCGGCCTTCTCCTGCGGCGCCGGTGCCGGCGAGTTCTGCGTTGCGGTTTGGGCCCAGGACGCAACCGTCAGGGCCAGAATCAGTGCGGTCAGTTTGAATTTCATGATGATCTCCTTGATGTGTAAGTGATGAATGATTTCGTGCGGGCTCGGCCCGCGTAAAGACAGTCGCCTGAATGTGCGCCGAGGCGCGAGGGAGGAACTCAGATGCGCAAAACGGTGGAGTGGGTGGAGGAAGCTTGAAGGTTGGCAGCGCCATACGTGCGCGCCAATGCAAATCCATGACTCGCGCGGGTATCAATCCCGTCGAAAGCAGCAATCCGCGAACCCGGCCGCTCGACTCTGGGAGTAGCCGTCAAAGTCGGCGGATTGTTCGAATCCCGGCTGAAGCAGCAGGAATGCCGGTCTCCGCAAGGCAAGCTGGCAGGTAGGGCAGGCAGAACCGTCGGCAAAAGGGAAGAACCATGCAGTTTTGGGCAGCAGGAGTGCGAGTGTGCGTGGGAACCGCTAGCCATAGCGTTTGCCGTCGGCGGGGACTGTACTCCGTGCAAGTCCAGCCAGGCGAAAGCCTGCGCCCACCCGGAGAGAGTGAAAAACAGCAGCGCGATGACGGCTCTTGTTCGCATTCCTGACAACCTTGAACCTTACCTAGGTTGACAGGCGCCGCTTCGAACGTCTGTGACCGCCGTCACGATCACTTGGGTTATGACTTCAGCAGATGTTGCAAAGACTGCCTCAACTCCCGGTACCGAAACGGATATCCACTCGAGATCAGCTTGCCCGGTTCCACCTTCTGGCTACCGAGCAGCAGTTCTTCGCCCATCTCCCCGAAAACAGCTTTAGCGGCAAAAGCCGGCATGGGGAAAATCGCCGGACGTGACAGCACGCTAGCCAGCGTCGTTGCGAACTCCGCGTTCGTTACCGGCTTGGGCGCGATCATGTTTACCGCTCCCTGCATCAGGTCGTTCTTCAAAATGTGATGGATCGCGCCCACCATGTCCTGCACGTCAATCCAGCTCATCCATTGCCGCCCATCTCCCGTCCGGCCGCCTAGACCAAGCTTGAACGGCAGCAGCATAGCGCCCAGTGCGCCGCCCTTCGGGCTGAGCACGATGCCGGTACGCAGGTGCGCTGTCCGAATGTCGGCTTGGACTGCGGCCGTAGTCGCTTCCTCCCATTCCTGGCAAACCTGCGCCAGAAATCCTGTGCCCGGAGCGCTTTCCTCGCGCAACAGCTCATCGCCGCGGTTGCCGTAATATCCGATCGCCGATCCGCAAATAAAAACCTGTGGTTTTTCTTCTGCCCCCGCCAAAGCCCTCGCCAGATTCATGGTCCCGGCCACGCGGCTGTCGCGGATCTTCGATTTCTTGGCCGCAGTCCATCGTCCGAAAATGCTTTCGCCCGCTAAATGAATCACCGCATTAAATCCGGACACCAGTTCGGGGGCAATCGGCGCCGCAGGGTTCCAGGGAATTTGGCCATCGCCGGTGGCCGCACCACGCACCAGCCGTACCACAGACCATCCACTAGTTTTGAGGGAAGGAAGCAGCGCGGCCCCGATCGGCCCCGAGACTCCGCTGACAAGGATTCTGGCATTCATGACTTACAGACTGCCACTCTACCAGTTCGCCGAGTGCCCAAACAAACTGCGGACGGATTTGAAATCTTTGAAGCACTTGAAACGCAAGAAGGACGGACGCAAAGGCGGGGAAGGCTATCTCTTTGGAAAAAAATATTATCCATCTGGATCGCGCTGGATAATGGCTGATTTCTTGGCGCCCAGATTAGCTTTCGCCATCCTCACGTGCTGCCGGATGGCGACCCGGAGTTGCCGCGCTAGCTTTCTTAGTTCCGCTTCGGCTTCCGGGGAGAACGGCTTGTTGCATAGGACTCGAATCCTCGCGCACAGCTCTTCGATTCGAAGATCGGTGGAGGAGGGCACGCCAGATTCTACCGGGCGTGAATCCCTCCGTTCTCTACAGGACATACCGTAGACCGGACGTCTGCCTCGATCTTGACGTCGTGCAATATCTTCGTACAGCCCCATCCCGTCCCCTTCTAGGGTGGCAGCAAGTTGTTTGTTCTCGCTTGTTTACCTCACGACCAGTCAGACGCGCCGCTTTGGAGTTTGGCAATGTTCGTGCGTTTAGATTACCTATGACTATTGAAGAAAAAGAGTGGCGAAAGCTCTGCAGTCAGGTAGCGCAAGAAACCGACCCGCAGCGTCTGTCGGAACTGGTTGATCAGATCATCAAGGCGCTGGACGCCCGCACGGACGAACCCGAGGAGGGACAGAAGAACCGGGGAAACAACCTCTAACTCCAGCCCCGGGCACCGCTTCCTTCCGGAACTCCTTTCTCGTCCCGATTCGGCCCATCGCTGAGGCAACGGCTGTATCGGGTCACGACCAACTGTGACGGCCTTCACAGAGTTCTTTTGCTCCACGGCATAGCCTTCCATAGGAGAACTAGAGGTTCTCCTGAGTCCCAATACGTTTCGCGATGCCTTCGTTCTTAGACATCCTCTCAGTTCAGTTCCAGGTCAAAGTTATCTGTGGGCCTCCCCGGCCTTCGCGCCGGCTTTGATTCGTGCTGTTTCTCGGAGCATCCCGTTTCAGGTTCCGGGCGACAGCGCTGATAGTTCTTACCTTTTCATTCCAGGAGAGATTCCATGTTGCATCTCGATACTGGCAATACTGGCTTCATGATTCTATGCACCAGCCTGGTCATGTTGATGACTCCCGGCCTTGCCTTTTTTTACGGCGGCTTGGTAGGACGCAAGAACGTCCTCGCCATCATGATTCAGAGCTTCGTTTCCATGGGCTGGACCACGGTGATCTGGTACCTCTACGGCTACTCCCTATGCTTCAGCGGTGACTGGCACGGGGTCATCGGCAACTTCCACAACGCATTTCTGCGCGGGGTCGATCTCAACACTCCATCGCCCAATGCGACCATCCCGGCATTTGTCTTCATCGCCTATCAAATGATGTTTGCCATCATCACCCCGGCGCTGATCTCCGGCGCCTTCACCAACCGCGTCACCTTCAAAGCCTACATGCTGTTCCTCACCGGCTGGCTCACGTTTGTCTATTTCCCCTTCGTGCACATGGTGTGGGGCGGAGGCTTCCTGCAGCAGTGGGGCGTGAAAGACTTCGCCGGTGGCATCGTCGTTCACAACATCGCAGGCATTGCGGCGTTGGCGTCCGTGCTGTACGTGGGCAAGCGCCGCACCGCGGATCGCGGCCCCCACAGCATCCCACTGGTGGCTCTCGGCACCGGCTTGCTGTGGTTTGGATGGTACGGCTTTAACGCCGGCAGTGAGATGCGAGTGGATTCTGTGACCGCCACCGCATTTCTCAACACCGATGTAGCCGCTTCCTTCGCGGCTGTTGCCTGGATGCTGGTGGCATGGTTCAACGAGAAGAAGCCCAAGTTCCTCGGCTTGCTGACCGGAGCCGTTGCCGGACTGGCGACCGTAACTCCCGCGGCCGGATATGTTTCTCCCACCACCGCGGTCATCATCGGCCTGGTTGCTGGCGTGGTTTGCTACTACGCGGTCGAGATGAAGAACAAACTGCAATGGGATGACGCCCTCGATGTTTGGGGAGTCCACGGTGTTGGCGGCTTCCTCGGCATCGTCATGCTGGGCATCTTCGCCAGCAAGGCTTACAACCCTGACGGCGCGAACGGATTGCTCTACGGCGATCCGGTTTTCTTGCTGAAGCAAGTCACGGCCGTCACCTTCTCGTCGGTTTGGGCGTTTGTGTTCACCTACGCCATGCTGCGAATCATCGATATGTTCACGACGGTGAAGGTCAGCGAGATGACGGAAGAAATTGGCCTGGATGAATCCATCCACGGCGAGCACGCTTATGAAGAAATCTTCAACAGCGATGGCTTGGCCCATGCGGTAAACCAGGCTCACGCCGAGGCGCTGGCTAGCCGGAAATGACTGCAAAGGGCCTTGGGCGAGTATCACGCCCGGTCCGTGGGAAAACTGGTCATGGCGGGGGTGAGGCTCGACTTCACCCCTGCTTCCTCACTGGATTTCGAATGCGTGCGGCGCCGTGGAAGTGCGGCGCTTCAGCGCCGCGTAAAGCTCTTAACTCAACCCAGGCTTTAGCCCCTGACGGCTCTGGCATTCCGTCCCTAATTATTCCCCAGCACAGACCACTGTTCTCCTGGCGGAATTCGTTCCGGCGCTTCGCTCCTGCCGTGCGCTGCTAGCGCGTCAGCATTCCTGACTTGGCAATGCTACAGCCGAGGCGGCTGTCCCCACATCGCCCAAGGACGTATAATCTCCTTAGCGTCCCGTTTTGCCTTCCATCCGAGTCGACTCCGCCTAAAGTCTCCCGCGCAACCTGCCGATAGATGGATCGGTCGTCCTCAGTCTGCTACTCGATCCAGCCTAAAGGAGGCAATTTGTGGCTTTAATTACCTGGGACCCGTCTTATAGCGTCAAGGTCAAGAGTTCCGATGAGGCACATCAAAAACTGTTTTCCCTCATCAACGAACTGCACAACGCGATGCAGTCGGGGCGGGGCCGCGCTATCATCGCCGCCACCGTGCGTGAACTGGAAAAGTACACGGAAACTCACTTCGTCGCGGAAGAAGCTCTGATGCAACGCGCCCTCTTCCCGGGACTCAACGAACATCGCGCGGAACATAAACTTTTCGTCGCCAAAGTTAAGCAATTCAAAGATCACGTGGAGGCGGGCGAGGTCGGGGAATCCGTCGCCGTGCTGAACTTTCTGACCAGTTGGCTTAAGAACCACATCATGCAAACTGACAAAAAGTATTCGGCGCATCTGAATTCCCATGGGATTAACTGACCGCTTCCAGCATCCTTAACTTCCTGAAAGCGGGACACGGTTTCGGGAGTCTCGGTCCTTGCACAGTTCGCGTTGGCGAAAGACAGCGAACAAAAGCGCCTTCGGCGTCGCTTCGCCCCGCCGACAGCCAAGGCGGCTGTCCCCACATGAGTTGGGATCGCTTCGCGCGGCTCGCCCGAAAACGTATAATCTCCCCGGCGTCCCGTTTTGCCCTCCATCCGAGTTGGCTCCCCCAGCGGGCTATAATCGTACATGGCGAGCTTGCGCCAACAGATCGCGACCACCGCTTTAACGCTCACCAAGTTCCGCGAGCTGATGAAGCGCATTCAGGAAAACCGTCCCCAGGACGATCTCGCCATCGTCAAGAAAGCCTACGATTACTCCCTGAAGCACCACGAAGGCCAGACCCGCGCCTCAGGCGAGCCTTACCTGGTGCATCCGCTGGAAGTTGCGCTGGTGCTGGCCGAGATGAAGATGGACCCGGTCGCCATCGCCGCCGGGCTGCTGCACGACTCGGTCGAAGACACCTCGGTGACCATCGTCGACATCCGCAAGGAATTCGGCGAGCAGGTGGCGCACATCGTCGAGGGCGTCACCAAGATCAGCAAGATCGACTTCGCTACGCGCGAAGAGGCGCAGGCCGAAAACCTGCGCAAGATGATGCTGGCCATGGTCGACGACATCCGCGTGGTGCTCATCAAGCTGGCTGACCGCCTGCACAACATGCGCACCCTTGAGCACCTGCAGCCCGACCGCCAGCGCAAAATCGCCGAGGAGACGCTGGAGATCTACGCTCCCATTGCCCACCGGCTGGGGATGGGAAAAATTCGCGGCGAACTCGAAGACCTCGGCTTCCGCTTTCTCGATCCCGCCGGCTTCGCGCAAGTGGAAAAGGCCGTCAACGCGCGCCGCAAACAGGGTGAAGCCTTCCTCGCGAAGATGCAGTCGATCATCGACGACAAGCTAAAGGAGGCGGGCATCCAGGCCAAAGTGGAGAGCCGCATCAAGCGCCTGTTCTCGATCCACAAGAAACTGCAGCGGCAGCGCATTGCCGTCGACCAGGTCTACGACCTGTTTGCCATGCGCATCATCACGCGCTCGCTGCAGGATTGTTACGCCGTGCTTGGAATCATTCACAACATCTGGCGGCCGGTGCCGGGACGCATCAAGGATTTCATCGCCATGCCGCGGCCGAATTTCTACCAGTCGCTGCATACTTCGGTGATCACCGAAGAGGGCACGCCGTTCGAAATCCAGATTCGCACCGAAGAGATGCACAAGATGGCGGAGGAAGGCATTGCCGCCCACTGGAAATATAAAGACGGCCCGGTCTCGGCGCAGGACGAGCAGCGGCTGGCGTGGTTGCGGCAGGTAGTCGAGTGGCAGCGCGATGTCAGCGATCCCAATGAATTTTTGTCGGCGCTGAAGGTCGATCTCTATCCCGAAGAGGTTTACACATTTACGCCCAAGGGCAAAGTCGTCGTGCTTCCGCGCGAGGCTACGCCGATCGATTTTGCCTACACGATTCACACCGAAGTCGGCCACACCTGCGTTGGCGCGAAGGTGAACGGACGCATGGTGCCGCTGCGGCACAAGCTGCACTCCGGCGACATTGTCGAGATCATCACCCAGGCCGGCCACAAACCCAGCCGCGATTGGCTTGGGCTGGTCAAGTCGTCCCGCTCGCGCAACAAGATCAAGCACTGGCTTAATGTGCACCAGCGCGAGCGTTCCATCGAGATTGGCCGCAAGCTGATCGAGAAAGAAGCGCGCAAGTACCGCATCGCGCTGAAAGAAATCAAAGACGATGATCTGATGAAAGTTGCGGGCGGCTACGGGCTGGGCAAGGTCGATGACCTGATGTCCGGCATCGGCTACGGAAAATACTCTGCGCGGCAGGTGCTGGCGCGTCTGTTGCCGGCGGGCGCTACGCCTTCCATGGCGGGCGATATCGAGGCTGAGGGGCTGAGCAACAAGCCGGGCGCGATTGCCAGCGTGGTGCGCCGCGTCTTCGGCGATCACAACGCTATCATGGTCAAGGGCCAGGGAGACATGCTGGTCTATCGCGCGCGCTGTTGCAATCCCATTCGCGGAGAAAGCATTGTCGGCTACATCACGCGCGGCAAGGGAGTCGCGGTGCACGCGGTGAATTGCCCCAACGTGACCAACCTGATGTACGAACCGGAACGCCGCATCGACGTGGAGTGGGGACGCGACGAGAGCACGCCGACATCCTACTCAGTCAAGCTGACGGTCTACTGCGACGACCGCTTCGGCATGCTGAAAAGCATCACCAGCGTGATCGGCGACGCGCAAAGCAACATCCGCAACATCGGTGCGCGCACTGAAAACAGCCAGGCCAGCGTCGAGATCGTACTGGATATCTCCGATTTGAAGCATTTGGAACTGATTATGGCGGGGCTGCGGAAGATTCCTGGGGTGCATGAAGTGCAGAGGCTGCAGAAGATTTAAGAACAGTTGCCAGTAAAACAGCCCGACGCAACTCCTTTGATTTGAACACGTTCATTTTTCTCTTGACAGGCGCCCCGATCTGTCGCAATCTGTATTTGAACATGTTCAAATCGTGATCTTAGGGAGGGTTACCATGTATATCGTCGGATGCTACGTAAGTTACTTGCTGATCAGCTTGGCCGTGACGGTCTGGGTGGCGCGGACGCTGCACAAGAACGGCCGGGTGTTCCTGGTGGATGCCTTTCACGGCAACGCCGAGCTGGCCGACTCCGTAAACCACTTGCTGGTGGTTGGTTTCTATCTGATCAATATCGGCTACGTGACGCTTGCGCTCAGGACGAGTGAAAATCTTGCGACACTTCGAGCGGCCATCGAACTGGTGAGTGACAAGATCGGCATCGTCCTGCTGGTCCTCGGAGGCATGCACTTCTTTAACCTGTTCGTATTCTCCCGCATGCGCAAACGTTCCCGGACAAGCTCCAGCCTGGATGTCTCTTTTGCGACTCCGGCAGCGGCGCATCCGTCACCTCGGGCATAGCCATGAAGCAAACGGCCACAGCGACGACCAAGAAATCCGAGGAGACTCGGGCGCGCATCCTCGAAGCCGCGCTGGCATTGTTCCGCCAACGCGGCTTCGAGAAGACCACCATGCGAGACATTGCCCAAAAGTCGGCAGTAGCCCTCGGCGCTGCCTACTATTATTTCGACTCGAAGGACGCGTTGGTGATGGGGTTCTACGAGCGGGCGCAACGGGACCTCGATCCGTTGCTGGAGGACGCTCTTGCCAAAGCGCAAGGACTGGAAGAGCGGTTGCGGGCGGCGATTGACGTGAAGTTTCACTACTTTGCTCCCAACCGAAAACTGCTGGGAGCCCTGTCCGCGCATATCGATCCGCAACATCCGTTGTCGCCGTTCAGCGAGGAAACCCGCGCCATCCGCGAGCGGGACATTGCATTTCTCGCGGCCGCGGTCGAAGGGTCGAAGAGCAGGATTCCAGACGATCTGAAATTGCACCTCTCGCGCGTGCTGTGGCTTTATCAGATGGGCCTGCTTTTGTTTTGGGTGTATGACTCGTCACCGGCCCAAGCACGAACTAAACAGTTGTTCCAGAAGAGTCTCTCGATTGTGGTGAACCTCATCAAGTTCTCGAGCCTGCCGCTGATGCGGCCAGTCCGAAAGCTGGCCACAGACTTGTTTGAGATCGTTTATGCTAATGAGCCCGCAGTTCCAAAGGTGGCGCCATGACGCAGTCGCGACGCATCGTTCTGGCTGGAGGCACCGGACAGATTGGGACCCTGCTCGCCCGTCATTTTCACCAGCGCGGTGATCAAGTGGTGGTGATCGCGCGTTCCGTGCAGCCTGCTCCCTGGCGAGTGGCGGAGTGGGACGGCGTCACGCTTGGAACTTGGGGAGCCGAACTGGAGCATGCCGATGTGCTCATCAATCTGGCGGGCCGCAGCGTGAATTGTCGGTATACCGCCGCGAACCGGAGAGCGATCAAGGATTCGCGGGTGCAGAGCACGAGCTTGCTTGGCCAGGCGATTACTCAACTGGCTCACCCGCCTCGCCTGTGGATGAATGCCAGCACAGCCACGATCTACCGTCATGCCCTCGACCGCGCAATGGACGAGGCTACAGGCGAGATGGGCGGGAGCGAGCAGAATTGCCCGTCCACCTGGCGTTTCAGCATCGACGTTGCCACTAGTTGGGAAGAGGCATTCTTCTCCGCAGTTACGCCGCACACCCGCAAGATCGCCTTGCGCAGTGCAATGGTCATGAGCCCCGATCCAGGCGGCATTTTTGCCGAGTTGCTGCGTCTTGTCCGCTTCCGATTGGGAGGCACCGCCGGTTCTGGGGAGCAGTTTGTCTCGTGGATTCACGGCGTCGATTTCATTCGCAGCATCGAGTTCCTGATGGGTCACGAAGAGTTCAATGGCCCGGTCAACCTCGCCGCGCCCGGCCCGCTGCCCAATCGCGAGTTCATGCGTGCTTTAAGGCAAGCATGGGGAACGCGAGCTGGCTTACCAGCAACGCGGCCCATGCTCGAACTCGGCGCGCTGTTTCTGCGCACGGAAACTGAACTGATTTTGAAAAGCCGCCGGGTCATTCCCGGACGACTGCTACGGGCCGGATTTGAGTTCCAGTTCCGCGATTGGCCACAGGCCGCCAGGAATCTGGTGGAGCGATGGCGCGGGAGCAGTGGCCAGTTGCCAGTGGTCAGGTGCTAGTAAGAGCCTTCAATTTGACCTCTGTGCTCATGATTTGTACTCTTTACTGGCAACTGGCAACTGGCAACTGGTGTAACCCATGCGCGAAATCATTTCCACCAAAGACGCCCCCCAAGCTATCGGCCCCTACTCGCAAGCCATCAAGGCCAACGGATTCGTATTCACCTCCGGCCAGATTGCCATCGATCCGGCCACGCAGCAAGTCATCACCGGCGACGTGGCCGCCCAGACCGATCGCGTCCTGCGCAATCTGTCGGAGATTCTGGAAGCCGCCGGCAGCGGCCTCGGCAAAGTCATTCGCTGCACCGTCTTCCTCAAGAGCATGAACGACTTCGCCCCCATGAACCAGGTTTACGGCAAATATTTCAGCTCCGCCCCGCCGGCTCGCGCCACCGTCGAAGTCGCGCGTCTGCCCAAAGACATGCTGGTGGAAATCGACGTGATCGCGCTGGAATAAAGAAGCCCCAATTCCAATCACGGTAGCAAGACGTTGAGGACGGGAAAACCTCCGTGCATCTCTCTGCTTCCTATGATTAAGATGTTTCTGAAGGAGACGAGAATGATGAAGTATGTTGCAGTCGTCGCGATGATCATCGCGCTGGCGGTAGTGTTTGTCTTTGCGCAAAGCGCAGTCAAGAAGTCCACTGCCCCCAATACCAGCGCTCCCACCAAAGTCACCGGCAACGGCGTCAGAACTCCGTCTGGCCTGGTTTACTGGGACATCCGTGTCGGCAACGGCGAGACCGCCAAAGAGGGCAGCCACGTGCGTGTGCACTATACCGGTTGGCTCACCGATGGCAAGAAGTTCGACAGCTCCGTCGACGCGGGCACTCCTTTCGATTTCACCATCGGCAACGGCGAGGTCATCAAGGGATGGGAAGAAGGTGTTACGGGAATGAGGGTCGGCGGCAAACGCCAGTTGCGCATTCCGCCTGCCTTGGGCTATGGCGCCGAAGGCACTCCGGGTGGCCCGATCCCGCCCAACGCGAATCTCATCTTCGACATTCAGTTGTTGGGCGTGCAGTAGGAGGATTTCACCGCCGAGCGCGCGGAGATCGCCGAGAAATTCCAAGACAGAATCAAAAATTACTTCTTTGCGGGCTCGGCGATCTCGGCGGTAAGAGTTCGCTCCTACGCCTTGACCACTTTGCCGCTGCGCAGGCAGGAAGTGCAGACGCGCATGCGCTTGGTGGTCGCGCCCACGCGGGCGTGCACCGGACGCAGATTCACGTTCCAGCGCCGCTTGGTGACGTTATGGGCGTGGCTGATGCGGTTTCCTGATTGCGGCTTCTTGCCGCAGATATCACACTCTTGTGCCATGACTGCTCCAGATCCTTTCAGAGGCCTTACCGGAACTTTCATTCTACCGGATTCCGCCTTTGCCGACAATTCGCCTTGGCTGAACCGGCGGCGCAAGGTAGAATGAAGCCTCGGTTTTTGCGGGCAAAATGGGGGTAAGCCATGTTGAATCGTGGGAAAGCAACCTTGGTAGAAAGCGCGCTCGTCCTGGCCTTGATGGGCATTCTGGCCGGAGCCATCGGCGGCCTGGCCATCGGCCTCGCTACCAGTCCTAAGACCGCCACAACCTCCACGCACTAGCCGCTTCCTGCAGTCTGCCCCAAGTTCTCCGGTATGCGATACTGAACTCATGCAGTCCCCCATTCAGGCGCCTACCGCAGCCACAGACCCCAAATCGGTGAAGGTGAACCTCACCACCGGTACCGGCGTGGACATCGAATGGGGCGACGGCCACGTTTCGCACTACGCCTTCGTCTTCCTCCGCAACGCCTGCCCCTGCGCTCTGTGCGAAGAAGAGCGCGCCAAGACCGGACTCAAGCGCGGAGACACGCCCAAGCCCGCTCCCGGCGCCCTGCCCATGTTCAAACCTGCGGCCAAACCGCTCTCTGCCGAAGCCATGGGCAAATACGCCATCCGGTTCAAGTGGAACGACGACCACGACCTCGGCATTTACTCCTGGAAGTTTTTGCGGGAAGTTTGTCCGTGCGAGGAATGCAAGGCAGCGGAAGTGAGTTCGAAAAAATGAAGGCCCCGATTCCTCGGGGCCCACTAAGATCGGGCACCTACAGCACCCTGCGACACTTTTAGTATAGGTCACCCAAATCTGCAGTCAAGTTACTTTTGTAGGGAAGCTATCCCTGCTTTGCTCCCACATATGAGATCCGAAGAGGGGCCGATCTCGTGGTGTACAATTCCTGCGCCGGAGAAGCATGGAACGCGTGCGATTTATTTTGCTAATACTCTTGCTCGTATTCACACCTCTCGCGTTGGCGTTCAGCGAGGTGTGCCTTTACGGACTTGGCGGATTCGGTTCGTCGTTAGAAGCCTGTCGAGCTCTGGAAAGGGAGGCGCTCCAGAGGGTAGCCTCAGCGAAAACAATCTGCTACAGCGCTAATGGTCAGGTGCAGTGGAGCAAGAACAACAAAGAGCCAGCAGGGGCGTTCAACGCGATCCGCCTCGGTGCGCGCTCCGCAATGAGGGGCTTCACTCCCTTGTACGGCTGCGAGCACTCCGACCTGGTCGTCAGAATTGATTACGACGATACATCACAAGTCGTCACATTGGGAGTGACCGACGCAGAGTCCGGCGACAGAGTCTTCAAGGAAGAGCGGAGCGTGTCGGATTTGAGTAGCGACGTATCTCGAATAGCGTCTCACTTTCAGAGCATGCTTCGAGAGGCCCGCGCTGCTGCGAGCGCAGAGCGCGAAGTGGCGCAAGCCAAGGCAAGGAGGGATGTCTTCCTGGCAAATCTCCCCAGGCATTGGCACCATGCCAAGGAATGCCCGGCGTCAGAGGCTACGCCCTGTCCTCAAGGGTCGGCGGTGGATGTCTGGATTCAAGGGGACTATCTATATGAGACTGCCAGCTCAGGCGGTGAGTCGGCCGGAAATCGCCCTGTGAAGCGTGAAGTCAGTTGTGCAGTTAAGCGGGGCGCCGACGAGGTGACACCGTGGGCCGGGGAGTGCATATACAAGCTGTTCTGGAACGATGAAAGTGCCCCCACCTGTACCGTGAAAACGGATGAAACAGTTACGTCCATCGCCGCCGCTGAGATAGCGGGCTTCTCGCAGAGGGTCGATTACTCTCCGCTTCATCAGACCCCGCCGGCTTGCCCGGTTCCTTCCGCAGAAACTCGCGGCTTTACCTTTAGTCCCGGACGCCGAGAGAAAATGACGTCTCACCGTTTTGGCTTCATTCCGTACGAGTCATGGTGGCTTTTGATCGCCAAATACATATCGCATCCGTACTGGGCTCCGGCCTGAAATAGAATAGGTCGGGCTTGGGTGAAGGCATTGTCTCCTTTGTTCACTGCCAGAATGGACCAAGCCGTCGGATGGACCAATTTCGAGCAGACCCGGTTCATGCAGGAATAGTCTTCCTGCATCCCCACGATCTCGGCGAGTCGAGCGGTCACTAGATGTTTTTTCGCGGTAACGCCTTCAGCCGCCATCTGCCCTTGCATCCTAGAGAGGGCGTCGTCAAGTAGCGCTGTGTCAGATTTAGGGTCGATGTGAAGTTCAAGAGTTTTTAGTGATTGGATAATGTCGCACCCGTCAATTAACCTATCTTCTGCGAAGCGCCGTGCGTTGGATTCGGAGATGAGTACGAACTTTGTGAAAACCGCTAGTTCCAGCAAATTTCGACAGGTCCATGCTAGTAGGTGGTTGTTGTTGTCGCTGTACCCTGTCTTCATTTGCCCATAGTTGGAAAGAGCCGAGTCGATCAACTCGAAAACGATCTGATAAAACCATCCGTTTTTTTCATCAGGTGGATTGAGTTCGTTCCCAAGCTGCCTGAGCCGGGCGAACGCCTTATCGATCAGTTTTAAATGGGGTAACGACAAACCAAGGCTCATTAGGGCATTGTTCCATAAATTCGTATCGACTGACGCGCGCTTTCCGAACCGCTTTCGCACCATTCCCTGTAAAATTGGACCATCAGCTCCGGAGCCACTTCCGCATTGTCTTTTCTCGATCAACTCAACCCGCAGCAGCGCGAGGCCGTCGAAACCACCGAGGGCCCGGTGCTGATCCTCGCCGGCGCGGGCAGCGGCAAGACGCGCGTCATCACCTACCGCATCGCCTACCTCATCGAGAACATGGGGGTGATGCCAGAGTCCATTCTGGCGATGACCTTCACCAACAAGGCCGCCGCGGAAATGGGCGAGCGCGTCGAGAAGCTTGTCGGCGGACTCAGCATCGCCAAGCCCGTCATCTCCACCTTCCATTCTTTCTGCGTACGCGTTCTGCGCCGCGACATTGAAGCCCTGCAGATCCCCTCGGCCACGCCTGGCCAGCCGGCTATCGGCCACACGAAAAAGTTCGTCATCTACGACGAGAGCGACCAGCAATCGGTGGTCAAGTCGGTGATGAAGCGCCTTGGCCTCGACGACAAGCAACTCACGCCGCGTACCGTGCTCTCGCGCATCTCCTGGGCGAAGAATCACATGCTCGATCCGCAGGAGCTTTACCTGCAATCGGCCGATCCCAAGAACGAAAAGATTGCGCATCTTTTCGAGGAATACCGCAAGGAACTGCGCAAGGCCAACGCGCTCGACTTCGACGACCTGCTGCTCGAAGCGACGCGTCTGCTAAAAACGGCGGCGCCGGTGCGCGAATACTACAACCGCCGCTTCCAATATCTTCTGATCGACGAATATCAGGACACCAACCGCCCGCAATACGAACTCATGCGCATGTTGGCGGGCGAGCGCCATAACGTCTGCGCCGTCGGCGATGAGGACCAGTCAATTTATTCGTGGCGCGGGGCCGACATTCGCAACATCCTCGAATTCGAGCAGGATTTCCCAGAAGCCAAGATCATTCGCCTTGAGCAGAACTACCGCTCCACGCAAAACATTTTGCAGGCGGCGTCGTCGGTGGTCGCGAACAATATCCGCCGCAAAGGAAAGAATCTTTGGACCTCGCGCCAGGGCGGCACGAAGGTTGGTTACTACGAGGCTCCCGACGGCGAAAACGAAGCGCTCTTCGCCGCCGACCACATCGCAAAATACTTGCGCGAAGCCGCCCAGCACGGCGAAACTCCCCGCGCCGCCGTGCTTTACCGCACCAACTCTCAGTCGCGTCTGTTTGAAGAGGCCATGCGCCGCTACGGCCTCAAATATCACGTGGTCGGAGGGTTTTCCTTCTACGAGCGCGCCGAGATCAAAGACATGATTTCGTACCTCAAAGTTATCCAGAACCCGGATGACTCGATCTCATTGCTGCGCGTGATCAACACGCCGACTCGCGGCATCGGCAAGGGCACCATCGACACTCTCGAACGCCTCGCCCTCGAAACCGGCCTGTCGTTGTGGGGCGCGACGGGAGAGGCCATCCGCCGTCAGCTCCTCCCGCCGCGCGCGCTGTCGGCGCTGAAGAGCTTCCAGCGGTTGATCGTAGACGCCCAGGCGATGCTGTCGGGAACCTTCGTCGAGCAACTTACAGCGAGTGCCGAAGAAAGTGTGGGCGCGGGCGACTCGCCCGCGCAAAAGCCGGAAGCACCACAGCCCATGTGTGGACAGCCGCCCCTTCAGCAGGCTCAGGGCAGGCTCTCGGCTGTGCAGCAGGGCGAAGCCCTGCAGTCCTCCGGCGATGCCGACGATGCCACGGGAGACGACGCAGCCGCCTTCGATCCCTCCGAATTCGAGAACACGGCCTTCGATTTCGGTGGAGTTTACACCGGCACCGAAGCCGACTGTAGCGCCGGCGTCCCGCCGGCTCTTGCCGGAAACCGATCGCCGGCTCCAGACACAGAGCCTTCAGCACCCGCCGCCGATTCGTTTCCCGTTCCTACCGTTACCACCGCCGACCTCCTCAAGTTCCTCGTCGACCGCACCGCCTACATCAAGCTACTCGAAGACGAAGACACGCCCGAAGCCTTTTCCCGCATCGAAAACCTGCGCGAACTCGTGAACGCCGCCATGGATTCCCGCGACCGTGGCGAATCGCTCGACCAGTTTCTCGACCACGCCGCCCTGATCAGCGATGCCGACGACTACGACGAGCGCTCTCAGATCACGCTCATGAGCCTGCATGCCGCCAAGGGTCTGGAGTTTCCACTGGTCTTTCTCAGCGGGCTCGAAGAAGGATTGTTTCCACACTCGCGCACCATGCTCCAGCCCGACGATGTGGAAGAAGAACGCCGCCTCTGCTACGTCGGCATGACCCGTGCCATGGACCAGCTCATCCTGACCCGCGCCGTCTACCGCCGTCGCTACGGCACGGATCTCCCCGAAGCCAGCGTCCCCTCGCGTTTCTTGGAAGAAGTCCCGATCCAGTTAATCGAAGAGCTAGGACGGCGACGGGGCAGTAGCTCGGCCCGTGTGGGGACGGGCACTCTTGCCCGTCCTGCGGGGCGAAGCCCCGCAACCTACGATGCAGATGTTCACTACTCCTACGAGGACGAGGACCAAAGCGCAAGTTGGCAAGGTTCACGTGGGGACAGCCGCCCTCGGCTGTCCGGCGGGGCGAAGCCCCGCGGCTCTCCCTCCACTACCCCAGCCAAGCCTTACAACTCCATCGAGAACATCGCCGAGTTTTTCGCCAGCCGTGGCAAGAAGTTCTCGGTGCCGAAAGCGCCGGCGGAGGAGCCCACTGGCAAGCGCGGATTCCGTCCCGGCCAGAAAGTCCGCCATCCCAAATATGGCGAGGGAACGGTCTACCTGCGAGAAGGAGAAGGCGAAGAAGCCAAGATTACTGTACAATTTCCTCGCTTCGGCTTGAAGAAGCTGGTGGAGAAGTATGCCCAATTGGAGCGGGCCTGAAGAGATTGAGTAATTGGGGAATTTGGTAATTGAGTAATTTTCACGCCAGCGGGCTTCGGTGTCCCGGGTTGCAAATTATTCAATTACACAATTACCAAATTACTCAATCAGGAAAGCATTCATGGCAAACACAGCAACGCTGAGCAAAGAAGAACGCAAGAAATCCAAACGTGCCTCCCGCAAGAAGATCAAAGCGGAAAAGCCGAAGAAGCCCCGCGACTACGCTCGCGGATCGAAAAAGCGCAAAGTGAAGAAGTTGGCTCGCGGACAGTCGAAACGGTAAGGCAGCAATTGGCATAAGGCACTTGGCATTTGGCCGGGAAGGTTTCTGAGTGATCTGATAAGAACTCAGCCCGGCTAAATGCTGAGTGCTGATAGCTGAAAGCTCGTTTTTCAGGAGACATCGACCTCTTGTCCCAATCAACCACGGAACCCACTGCTACGGTTCGCACGTCGGACAATCAGCTTTTCTGCTGCAAGTCGATCGACAAGCTGATCTCGGAATCGGAGACCCCCGGTCAGCGTTTGCAAAAAACCCTTGGCCCCTGGTCGCTGACAGCGCTTGGTATCGGCGCTGTCATCGGTTCTGGAATTTTCGTTCTCACCGGTACTGCCGCTGCCGGAGAATATTTCCAGGCACCCTCCATTCTCCATGCGCAGGTCCTGGATATTGTCGTCAACTTCTTTCGCGGCGGCGGCATGAGCGCGGTCCTGATGCACGGCCGTCCGGCCGCCGGTCCCTCGATTGCGATTTCATTCTTTCTCGTCGCTCTCGCCTGCAGCTTTGCGGGTCTCTGCTACGCCGAACTTGCGTCGATGATCCCCATCGCCGGGAGCGCCTACACGTACTCGTATGCCACGCTGGGCGAGATTTTCGCGTGGATTATCGGCTGGGACCTCATCCTCGAATACGTGGTCAGCAACGTGGTCGTGGCCATCGGTTTCAGCGCTTACACCAAGGCGCAACTTTCGTCCTTCGGCCTAAATTTGCCTGACAGATGGTCCACACCCGTGTGGGAATCCGGTCACTGGACGGGATCCTACTTCAACTTTCCCGCGTTTCTGATCATCTTCATTCTCACCGTTCTCCTGGTGCGCGGCATCCGCGAATCCGCCGAAGCTAACAACATCATGGTCGCCATCAAAATCGGCGCGATTCTCGTTTTTCTCGTGGTGGGCGGAGCCCTGGTCAATCCCAGCAACTGGCATCCCTTCGCGCCCTCCGGATTCGGTGGCGTCGTGACCGGAGGCGCCATCGTCTTCTTTACCTACATCGGGTTCGATTCCGTTTCCACCGCAGCCGAGGAGGCGAAGAACCCCCAGCGCGACTTACCTTTCGGCATCATCGCATCGCTCATCGTGTGCACCATCCTCTACGTTGGGGTCTCCATCGTTCTTCTGGGCATGATGAAGTACACGACATTCGTCTCCGGTGAAGCCGCCGAAGCTCCGGTTGCCTATGCACTGAAGGTTCTCGGTGCCAGCCGTTGGTCGCGTTCCATCATCGTCATTGGAGCGCTCACCGGCATGATTTCGTCTCTACTAGTCTTCCAATATGGCCAGGCGCGCGTCTGGTACGCCATGTCGCGTGATCGCCTTTTCCCCGCGCTCTTCTCTAGAGTTCACGCCAAGTTCAAGACGCCGCACTACTCCACCTGGATTGCAGGCTTTGCCGTCGGGGTCCCCGCCGGAATCTTCGCCATCAGCGACGCCGCCGACCTCTCGAACATCGGCACGCTCTTCGCCTTCGTTCTGGTCTCGCTCGGAGTGATCATCCTCCGCCGCACCCAGCCCGACCGCAAGCGCATCTTCAAAGTACCGCTGGTCCCCTGGTTTCCGCTGATTTCCATCATCCTATGTGGCGGCCTCATGACCGGACTCACCGTCATCACCTGGCTGCGCTTCGTAATCTGGCTCGGCCTGGGCCTGCTAATCTACATTTTCTACAGCCGCCACCGCAGCGAGTTCGCGAAGAAGTAGCGGTCAGTTCCGCCGTTAGCCGTCAGCTCTCAGCCGTCAGCAAAACCACACTGTCATAGCGAAGCAGACCGATGAGCAAAGCGAATCGGTCCGCGTAGTCGAAGGACCCCTGTGATTGTTCAGCACCACCGGCCTAAAGAGGCGTTCCCGCCACGACCCTCAACCGCCGGCCTCTCTGTGCCTCCGCGTTAAGTCTGGTCTGGCCCTCCTCGCAAATCTTCCCTCAAGAATCTACAATCAGAGAATCATGTCCTCCGTTCCTGATCGGCCGCCGAATAGTTTCCTGCGCCTCTTGCCCAAGGCCGAACTGCATCTGCACCTGGAGGGCGCCATCGAACCGGCCACGCTGCTCGAACTGCGCCAGCGCCGCGGCGAAAGGGCCAGCCTGGCCGAGGTTGACGCGCTCTACCGCTACGAAGATTTCCCGGGTTTCCTGCTCGCCTTCAAGAACATCACCGAGCACCTGCGAACCCCGGACGACTACGAGCTCATCACGTACCGCCTGATGCAGCGACTGAAAGAAGAAAACGTTTTGCATGCGGAAGTCTACGTCTCGGTCGGAGTCTGCCTGTGGCGCAAGCAGGATTTCGCCGCCATTTTCGAAGGATTGGATCGCGGCCGCGCGCGCGGCGCCCGCGACTTCGGCATCTCGCTGGTCTGGATCTTCGACGCCGTCCGCCAGTTCGGCGTGGAGGCCGCACAAAAAGTTTTCGAGCTTGCCGTTCGCTATCACGACCGCGAGGTCGTTGGCATCGGCATCGGCGGCGACGAGCAGAAAGCTCCGCCCGAGCTTTTCCGCGACCCCTACGCCTGGGCCGCCGACCACGGCCTGCGCCTCACGGCCCACGCTGGCGAGACCGGCCCTCCGGAATCCGTGTGGGGGGCGCTCAACCTGCGCGCCGAGCGCATCGGCCATGGCCTGACCGCGTTCCACGATCCCGATCTCGTCGAAGAGCTTGCCCAGCGCCAGGTCCCGGTCGAGATCTGCCTGACCAGCAACCTGCGCACCGGACTCTGCCCCAACCTCAACGATCATCCCGCGAAGAGTTATTTCGACCAGGGGGTGATGATCACGCTCAACAGCGATGACCCCGCCATGTTCGGCACCACGCTCGCCCGCGAATACCAGATCGCCCAGCAAACCTTCGGATTCACCGACGAGCACCTCCGCGAGTTGGCCCGCAACTCGTTCGAAGCGTCATTCCTACCCGCAGAAAAAAAGTTAGAATTCCTGAACCTCTTCGACGCCGCCGCGGCCAGGTGATACTGGCCATGCGATTCCGCCGCCTGATCACGAGGACCTAGCCAATGAAGAGTTTGAAAATTTCTCTGCTCGCTACCGTCGCGGCAACGGCAGCTTGGTTTCTGCACATCCCGCAAGCGATTTGGCCTGCACATCCTCAGATTGCAGACGTCCTACGGCCTTGGTCAGCTGTGTTTTACTTCAATTCGCATGGACGAACGCGAAGAAGAAACCTTCGTAGGATTTCGAGATGCCATCGAGAATCAGTCGCGCGCATCGGATATTGAGAACTGAGACCTGACCACATGTCTCTCCACATCGGTATCGTCGCCTGCAGCACCGAAGGAGCCGCGCTCTGCTACCGCACCGTCTCGCTCGAAGGCGCGCAGATGCTGGGCAGCCACGACCATCCTGAAGTCTCGCTGCACTCGCACTCGCTAGCGAAATACATGCAATATGTCCGCGCCAACGACTGGGCGGGCGTGGCCGAACTCATGCTCTCTTCGGCGGATAAGCTGGCCCGCGCCGGCGCCGATTTTCTCATTTGTCCCGACAACACCATCCACCAGGCCTTCGACCTGATCGAGCACCGCTCGCCGCGTCCCTTCCTGCACATCGCGCGAGAAGTTGCGAAAGAGGCCCAGCGCCGCCAGTTCAAGCGCCTAGCCGTGCTCGGCACGCGTTACCTGATGGAAGGCCCGGTGTATCCAGAGAAGTTGAAAGCCGCAGGACTTGACTATCGCATTCCCGGCCCCGAGCAGCGCGAACGCCTCGACCGCATCATCTTCGACGAACTTGTAAACGCCCAGTTCCTGCCGCGCTCGCTGGCGTATTACGTGGAAGTGATCCGGTCGTTGAAGGATGAAGGTTGCGACGCGGTCGTGCTTGGCTGCACCGAAATCCCGCTGCTGGTGACGCCGGAAACTTCGCCCCTGCCCACGCTGGATTCCACGCGCCTGCTGGCCAGAGCCGCAGTGCGCAAGGCGATCGAGGATTGAGGTCTGCTTGGGGATAGTAGCCTCGGTGCTTGTGTGGGGACAGCCGCCTCGGCTGTCCAGCCGAGCGCAGCGAGGCGATTGTGTGGCGCGGGCACTCCTGCCCGCGAGCTCTATCCACGAAGACGATGTATTAAACTCGCCTCATCCCATGTTGAAATTCCGCCAACTCCCCGGCCGCTACGCCATCGTCCGCCTGCCTCCGGGCGCTCCCATCCCCGACTGGGCCACGAAAGGCGACTTCACCTCGATCACCCGCACCGCCGACGAACTCTCCATCGTCTGCCCGGCGGACGGCATCCCGAAAGATGTTGCCCCCGGCCCGCGCTGGATCTGTCTGAAGCTCGAAGGCCCGTTCCCTTTCTCGCAAACCGGAGTCCTGCTCTCTTTCATCGAACCGCTCTCCGACAACGGCATCCCGATCTTCGCCATTTCCACCTACGACACGGATCATGTTCTGATCCAGGAAGAGTTCGCTGGAGCGGCGATTGACGCTTTGGAGCAAGCCCGCCACGACAATGGCCGCGCGACGAATCCCGGCGCAAGCTAATCGAATGAGGAGTTCAACCCGCGTTGCTGTGGAAACCATTCGCCCCGCCAAATTCGCCGAACGCTGTCACCAACCTGCATTTCTCCCGCATCCATGCTGTAATAAGAGATCAGCCAATCCATGCCATCAGCCGTCACAACCCTGCGCCGCCGCGCCAAGGCTCTGCACCGCAATCTGCGCGGGGCCGCCATGGCCGCGCGTGCGTTCTCTTCGACCGACCATCCCCTGCTGGCGCACATCATCCCTGTCCGCCGCTGCAATCTGAGTTGCACCTACTGCAACGAGTTCGACGATTTCTCGAAGCCCGTGCCCACCGAAGAAATGTTCCGCCGCATCGACAAGCTCGGAGCGCTGGGCACGGCGGTGGTGACTATTTCCGGCGGCGAGCCGCTGCTGCATCCTGATCTCGACGACGTGATCCGCCGCATTCGCTCGAATGGCATGATCGCGGGATTGATTACCAACGGCTATTTTCTGGTGGCGGAGCGCATTCAGCGCCTGAACCGCGCCGGACTCGAGTGGCTGCAGATTTCCATCGACAACGTGAATCCCGACGAAGTTTCGAAGAAGAGCCTGAAAGTTCTCGACAAGAAGCTGCAACTGCTGGCGGAGCACGCCGAGTTTCACGTGAACATCAACTCCGTGGTGGGCGGCGGCATTTCAAATCCGCAGGACGCGCTCACCATCGGCAAGCGCGCCATCGAACTCGGCTTCAGTTCGACCATCGGCATCATTCACGATGGCAGCGGCCAGTTGCAGCCTCTGGGCGGGGAAGAGCGCCGCATCTATCACGAGATGAAGGCGATGGAGAAGCGCAGCTTTACCCGCATCAACGCCTTCCAGGACAACATTGCGCAGGGCCTCGCCAACGATTGGCGCTGCCGCGCCGGCGCGCGCTATCTCTACATCTGCGAAGATGGACTGGTGCACTACTGCTCGCAGCAGCGCGGCTATCCGGGAGTGCCGCTCGCCACCTACACCCGCGAAGACATGCGCCGCGAATATCTCACCGAAAAATCCTGCGCCCCGCACTGCACGGTTTCCTGCGTGCACCAGGTTTCGATCTTTGACGGCTGGCGCGCCCCGCAGCATCCCGCGCCAGCGAGTCCCGCAGCGACTCCAACCAACGAACTGGTGCAGATCGCTTCCACCCGCAATTAGCCGTTAGCACTTGACAGTTGGCCAAGTGAGACTCACGGCTCGTATAGGCACAGCTCAGTGGGCACGGCTCGTCTGGGAACGGGCGCCTCGCGAGCCTGCCCTGAGCGAAGTCGAAGGGTTCCGCCGAGCGCAGCGAGGCGGCTGGTAAAGTCCACCCGCCGAACCTACTTCACCGCAGGTTTCAGCGTGGCTCCCTGCTTCTCCCGGCGCATCTGCGCCGCCAGTTCTTTGATCTCCGTCAGATCGCGCTGCATCTCGCTCCAGCCATACCACAACGCATAATCAGGACTGGCGTGGAACGTGCCCTGGAAAGTGCGCATGCGGTGCTCAAGATACATGACGAACAGCTTCTGCTCAATCACCGTCGGCGCATCGTGGAACGTCAGCAGGTTCGGGAAGGGATAGGCATAGTTCGCCGGCTTGGGCAGCACATCGTCCTTATAAAGGCCGGCCACAATGTGGATGGCTTCGGCCATCAAGTGGTCGGCGTTCTTGATCATGTCGTCGCCCTGCTCCAGTTGCTGCCTGGCGAAGTTCACCGAATGGCACTGGTTGCAGGTCTTGATCATCTTGTCGCGTTCACGCTGCCAGTCTTCCTGAGTCAAGCGGGCAAGGTCGGCGGCCTTCACGGTGGCGACCAGCGCCGTGGGCTGGCCTTGAGGATCGAGCACTCCCAGCGCCTGCAGGATCGCGGCGCGGTCGGCGGCCCACTGTTTGTCTTCAGGCAGAGGCAGGCGTACGGCGAGGAATCCCCACGCAGTGCGCACTTCGTGATTGCCATCCTGCATGTGGCAGGTCTGGCAAGTGGGCGCGGAGGCGCTGGCGGGCAGAATATGTTTCTGCTTCAGGTCGTTGCGCACGCCGTGCTTGGATGCGGAATACATTTCCCACTGGGGATGGTCGAAGCCCATGTGGCAGGTCTCGCAAGCCTGCGGCTGGCGGGCTTCTTCGACGGAAAAGGTGTGGCGGGTGTGGCAGGCATCGCACTGCGCCGCGCCAAACTCGGTTCCCGAGCCATTCATCCGCAGCTCCAGCAATTCCGTCAGCTTCTTGTCGCCGATCTTGTGGCATCCGCCGCAGCCTTTTTCGCCCTGCGTCATCGCCATGGGCTGCCAGTGGATGGTGGGCATGGCTTTCATCGCCGCCCAGGCGATGGCGTGTTTGCCTTTCTCGAACTGCGCCACCTGCGTCTGGTGGCACTGGGCGCAGGTTTCCGGCGTGGGAATCTTTACCTTCGACACATCGCTGGCGGAAGTGTGCTGGTCGCCGTGGCACGTGACGCAGGTGACTTCCACGCCGCTGTGCTTGCTCAATTTCCAGTCCGAAACAATGTTGGGCGTGACCTTGCTGTGACAGTCGATGCACTGCGCGGCCGAAGCAGTCGGCTGCGCCGAGATCGAGCCACAGGCCAGAAGGAACAGAACCAGAGTGAAATGAAGGAAGTTCCGAAGGGCCCAGGAGAAAGCGGATCGCATAAGCGCCTCCCGCACTGCTCGCATTATAGGCCCGCCGCGATGCTGCCAATTGAGCAATAGCGTCTACGCTTCCGCCTCTTCCTGGCTCCCGGTTATTTCTTCGGCTGCGCTGATGGCGGCAAAACCCCGTTCAACCGCAGGTACATGGCGGCAGTGGCGTAGTGATCGGCCCAACCGCTGGCGAGGGCCAGCGCGGCCATGGCGCGCGGACCTTGGTGTCCAAACATTTCAATGGGGTCGCCCAGTTTGGAGTCGTCCATCTTGCCGAGTGCGTCGCCGCAGAAGTCGAACGAAGCGGTGGCTGCGGCGAGCAGCTTGTCCTTGGAATCGCTTTCTTTGACTTCTTCGGCTTTGGGTTCGGGGACGTCCGCAGCCTTGGCGCACATGATGTTGTTGGCCCCAATGGTGTGGACCACCAGATGCGCAAAGGTCATCTGTTCCGGGGTAGGTTTGTAATTGAATTTGTCGTTGGGCATAGCGGTGATCGCGCCGAGAATGTTGTTCCGCGAGATTGGCAGCCGCGTTCGAAGGACGGCCGTGACCGGATTCTTCACGGGAACCTGCGAGGGTGCAGAAGCTGGCGGCGCGGTTTGTGCCGGCGCCGATGCTATACAAGCGGCAAGAAACAGGACCACGGAAATCAATTTCACGAGAGGCCTCCTTAGGCGTGTCTAAAGACGTGTCTAAGCATAAACCCGCAAAGGCAGGATCATCACTTCTGGCCGATGATCTCTACGAAAATATTGCCGCGAATGCCAGCGTGATCACTGCCCACCATCCGATCACAATGGCGAACGAAGTACCCATCTTCACCTTGCCGGTGGTGGCAAACCCAATCGCGGTCAGCGCCAGCGTCCAAAGCAGGAAAAGATCCAGTTGCGATACTATGAAGTACCAGAACGGACTGTCGGCCGCATTCATGAAGTATCCCGGATTAGACGCGACCGGGTTGTTCAAGGTGAATCCGTCCGCGCTTGCGCCGGCCAGCACAGAAACAATGGCCAACAAATGCCTCAGCACCATCGGCAATCCCGCATAGGCCACCACCGCGAGCGACTTGCTATATGAAATATCGGCGTTGGCCCCGAACTTGAACGTGCCAAACTGCAATGCCGACATGACCAGCCAAATGAGCAGAGTGAAAACGAGAATGGCTACGTAATAGATAATCCCCGTGATTTTCACTTGCTGCTCCCGTTGCTCAGGGCTGGCCTTTTCGTACCGTGCCTCGGCCCTGGGCCGCGCGTGCATCTCATTCTCCACCATCTTCTGGACGCCGATCTTCTGTTCCGAAACGTAAACCAAGCCCCAACCCGCTAAGGTCATTAGTAGAAACGGCAGCCACCACCGAGCGCTGCGGCGCAAATCCGTGAAAGTCTTCGACGGAGCAATGAACGTGTTGACGATGCGCGCGCCTTCGGAAAGCCCAGCCGGTTCGAGTGTAGGCGCGGGCGCCGACGGTGGTGGGAGCGGAGAAGCAGCCATGTCGTTAGTCTCCTGCAGAATGCCAAGAAATTCTAGACGCGCGGCGGCGATGAGGCAAGCGCACCCTGCGTTTAAGATGTCGTCATGCAGAATGTGACGCCGGTCGCCATCGCGGCGCTCGCACTGGAACTGGCGCCGGCCGTTCTGTTCGGCTGCGCCGCAGAGGGAGTGGCGCGCGCCGTCCAGCGCTGGCCGGCGGCTTTGCGCGTGGGTCTTCCCGCGCTGCTCGTCGCGCCCTACGTGCTGGTCTCGCTCTCCGAGCACATGTTCCGCTGGACCTGGTTCGTGCTCTATGCGGCGCTGCCCGTAGCGATCGCGTGGTTGCTGCTGCGCGCCGCGGCGGCCGATCCAGACCAGCGCGGCGACTGGCGCGATGCGTTGATCCTGCTGGTGCTTGGTCTCGCCGTCGATCTGCGCTGGTTCGACCGCGCGTGGCCGCCGGGCCTGCGCGCTTTGAACGAATTGTTCCTCGTCGATGCCGGCTTGTACGGCTTCCTCGCGATCCGGCAACTGAGCGGAACCGGCTTCAATTTCCACCTGAAGTGGAGCGACTGGAAAACCGGCTTGCGGGAACTGATTCTTTTCACGCCCGTCGTTCTTGTGCTGGGATTGGCGCTGGGCTTCATCCACCCGCATCGCAACCTGCCGGGAATGGGCAGCGCGCTGCTGCGCTGGGTGGGAATATTTTTCTTTACCGCCGTGCCCGAGGAACTCTTCTTCCGCGCCTGGGTGCAGAACCTGCTCGAGCGCCGTGTGGGACGGCGGACGGCTCTAGTGATCGCCTCAGTTCTGTTCGGCCTGTCGCACTTCAACAAACGCTCCGCCCATTTCAACTGGCGCTACGTGCTGCTCGCGACCATCGCGGGGATTTTCTATGGACGCGCTTGGCGCGAGCATCGCCGCGTGCCCGCTTCGACGATCACTCACGCCAGCGTGGATTGGATCTGGGGACTGTGGTTTTAGTAGCAGTGATCAGTGGTCAGTGGTCGTGTAAGGCTGGACTCTTCATCGGAGGAATTTACTCTGGCCGCTGACCACTAGCCACTGGCGACTTACTTTGCTGCGTGATACCGCAAATATCCCAGCCCAACGCGCAGATGATGATGCAACGTGTCCGGCACGCAGACCGCAAAGCATAGCCCCAGCAGTCCCTGCGCCAGGCCGAGCATCCACAGATTGCGATAGCGCCGGAACAGCGCACACGAACCGATCCCCCAAACCAGCGTGGCCGCGGTCAGCACGAGATTGGGCAGATGCGCTAAAGCGAACAGCACGCCGGCGAGCATCACGGCGGCGGATTCATTCGAGACAAGCCGCAGCAAGCGGTCCATGAAATAGTCCTGAAGGAGAAACTGCTGGTAGACAGTCCAGAGCACGTAGCCGGAGATGTGGGCGAAATCGGCTTTGTAGAGCGGATGCAGCGTGCCGAATGTCGCCGCCACGAATATGCTCCCTCCCGCCAGGGCGATGGCGGCGGGCAAGATCCAGAGCGACGGCACAAGGCCACGCCAGCCCAGACCCAGGTCATCGCGTCCCTCTCGGCGCGCCAGCACCACCAGCAAGGTCAGCAACAGAACGACGGGCGAGAGAAAGCGCTGCAAGTGCTCGGGCGTCCAGATGACACCAACAATCATTCCGTAGCCGAGAATTATTTCACCCAGATCCCGGCCCCGGCTGGGATGGACGCTTGACATCAGGAAAGTATGGCACAGGCACCGGACACAGTCTTTGCGCTGAGGCTTAGCGGTAGCAACTCAAATTGCACTATTAGTAAATTCCATTGTCGCGACCACGGATAAGTGCAGCACCGTGGAAGAGCGGCGCTTCAGCGCCGCGTCAGTTGTTGAGGAAGGAACTGGGCTTCAGCCCCCGTGCGTGCTTCTCGGATCCCGCACGGCTACGGGTCCGGCATCCCTAGGTAACCACTGCCGGCGTGGCCTCCAGCAAACTTCGCGTGTAGGGATGCTGCGGGCGTTCAGTAATCTGCTCGGCCGATCCGATCTCCACAATCTTTCCTCGATACATCACTGCAATCCGGGTCGAGAGATAACGCACCACCGGCATCGAGTGCGAAATGAACAGGTACGTCAGGCCGAAGTCGCGCTGCAGTTGCGCCAGCAGGTTGACGATCTGCGCCCCTACGCTGACGTCGAGCGCGGAGACCGGTTCGTCGGCCACGATGAATTTGGGACGCAGCGCCAGTGCGCGCGCGATGCCAATGCGCTGGCGCTGGCCTCCGCTGAACTCGTGCGGAAAGCGCCTCCGGATCGATTCGTCGAGCCCGACCGCGCGCAGCAGCTCGCCCACCCGGCTGCGAATCCCATTCTTCCCGCTCAGATTCCCATGAATGACGAGCGGCTCGGCAATAATCTCCTCGACCCGAAAGCGGGGATCGAGCGAGGCGAAGGGGTCCTGGAAGATGATCTGCATATCCCGGCGCAAGCGCCGCATCTCGCCAGAACTGGAGGCGAGCAAGTCGCGGCCTTCGAAGCGGATGCTGCCCGATGTTGGCTCGACGAGGCGCAAGATCAACCGTCCCAGCGTGCTCTTGCCCGAGCCCGATTCGCCCACCAGTCCCAGCGTTTCGCCGGCGTGAATGTCGAGCGAGACCTCGTCGACAGCTCGAACTTCCCCCTTCGACTTTCCGCCCAACACAGATTCGCCCTGCGGATAAACCTTGGTCAGACTTCGGACTTCGATCAGGGGCACGTTGTGATGCTAGCAGGGTCGGGCACGGATTTTCACAGATCAGCACCGATTCAAACGCTCCAACGGTTCTTTCATCCGCGCGGATCCGTGGAAATCCGTGGCAATTTTTATCCCGCCGCGATCATCGGCACCGCCGCCAGTGCCACCAGCAACCCAACGAATCTCCACCGTGTCAGATGTTCTTTCAGAAAGACTCGGGCGAGCAGCACTGTGACCGCGGGATAAAGCGACGAGATGAAAACCGCTTCGTCCAGCCGCCCGGTCTGGCTGGCGCGGACGAACAGAATCGTGCCCATGGAGTCGATGCAGCCGGCGAGCACGCCCCAGCGAACCCCGCCGGCCGTGATGTCACGAAATTTCCCGTTCATCACGACAATCAAACCGGTAACGATCAAGCCGCCCGTCCGCGTGAGCGACGCGATCCAGATAGCTGAGGCATCGCCGGCCTGCCGCACGCAAAGATAGAAACTCGCAAAGCCGATGCCCGCCAGCACTGCCAGCCCAATTCCTTCAGGCCGGACTCCATCTTCCGTGCGCGTGATCAGCCAGAGCCCAACCGCGGCGAAGCCGAAGCCGAGCACGGTAATCCTACCGGGCAAGCCTTCGGTGAACATGGAAAACAAAGTTGGGATCGCCGCGCTGAGCACGGCGGCGACCGGCGCAGTCAGTCCCATTCTCCCGGAAGAGAGTGCGCGATAGAAAACAGCGAGAGCTGCCCCGCCGGAGATGCCGCCCGCCAGCACCCACGCCGCGCTGCGCCCAGAGGGGAAGGGCACATGGCTGGCGGAGGCTAGCGTGCCTACCAGAGCCAGGCCCCCGATGTTCACCACAACTGTGAACAGAAAGGCATTGGCGCGGCGGGTGGCGTAGCCGCCAAGGAAGTCGCTCGTGCCCCAGGCCAGAACTGCCGCCAGTCCGTAGGCTGCGGTCACGAATTGGGGCGCGGCGGACATGTTCGACGAGGGTAACACGCGATGCCTTCGTCTCACGGCGCTCCGCGTGCGGCCAACCTTTCTGACGCAGAACCTCGCCAGCCTGCCTGAAACCAAAGAGAAAATTGACTCTCCGGTCGCATCCCTCTAACATGGTGCCACTTTGCGGACACCGCGCCACAGCATGCCCGGCCACACTATCGACCACCCATGATCGGCGAAACCATCTCTCACTACCGCATTCTGGAAAAGCTGGGCGGTGGCGGCATGGGCGTGGTGTACAAAGCCGAAGACACGCGCCTGCACCGCTTCGTCGCGCTCAAGTTCCTTCCCGACAGCGTGGCCCGCGATCCTCAGGCGTTGAGCCGCTTTCAGCGCGAGGCCCAGGCCGCCTCGGCGCTCAATCATCCCAACATCTGCACCATCTACGATATCGGAGAGGCCGACGGCCGCGCCTTCATCGTCATGGAATTTCTGGAAGGCCTGACCCTCAAGCACACCATCGACAACGCGCCGATTGATATGGAAACGCTGCTGCGCGTCTCGCTCGACGTGACCGACGCGCTCGACGCCGCCCACGCCAAAGGCATCGTGCACCGCGACATCAAACCAGCCAACATTTTTGTCACCAGTCGCGGACACGGAAAGATTCTCGACTTCGGCCTGGCCAAAGTGACCGCGGTCCCCGGCGATGCCACCCAGACCAACCCGGTTTCGGACCATCTGACCAACGCCGGATCGACCGTCGGTACGGTGGCGTATATGTCTCCGGAGCAGGCGCGCGGCAAGCCCCTCGACCCGCGCACCGACCTGTTTTCTTTTGGCGCCGTGCTGTATGAGATGGCAACCGGCACGCTGCCCTTCCGTGGGGATACTACCGCGCTGCTCTTCGAATCGATCCTGCATAAGCCGCCGGTCGCGCCGGTGCGGCTGAATCCCGACCTTCCCACCGAGTTGGAACGCATCATCAATAAAGCTCTGGAGAAAGACCGCGACCTGCGTTACCAGCATGCCTCCGACATGCGCGCGGATTTGAAGCGTCTGAAGCGCGAAGTGGAATCCAGCGGCACTTCGGCGGTGGCCAGCGGAGAAGAACCCCGAGCTAGCGCTGCGCCGCCGGCTTCCGGCACGGCCACAAAGCGCCAGTCGAGCGGGAAAGAACTGGCAGCCGCAACCTCGGGAGCGAGCACAGCGACCGCTGCCCCGCCATCGAAACTGGTCTGGCTGTCCGCCGTATGCGTGATCGTGATCGCAGCAGCCATCGCCGGCTATTACTACATCACTCATCGTCCCGCGCCCAAGCTCACCGAGAAAGACACCATCGTGGTGGGCGACTTCGCCAACTCCACCGGCGATCCGGTTTTTGACGACGCCCTCAAACAAGCCCTGAGCGTCTCACTGCGGCAATCGCCGTTCCTGAACGTGCTCTCCGACGAGAAAGTGGCGGCTACGCTCAAGCTGATGACGCGGCCGGTCAGCACGCCCCTCACCCCGGACATCGCGCGCGAATTGTGCCAACGCGCCGATAGCGAAGCGTATATTGCCGGCTCCATCGCCAGCCTGGGCAATCAATATGTGTTGGGGTTGAAGGCGGTGAATTGCCTCAACGGAGACATTCTCGCCCAGGAACAAGCCACAGCGCCCGGCAAAGAGAAAGTCCTCGATGTGCTGGGGGAGGCCGCCGGAAAACTGCGCGGCCAACTGGGCGAATCCCTGGCCTCGGTGCAGAAGTTTGACGCGCCCCTGGGGCAGGAGACCACGCCTTCGCTGGAAGCCCTCAAGGCCTACAGCATCGGCAGGAAAATTGAGAACGAAAAGGGCTCGGCGGCGGCGCTGCCTTTTTTCCAGCACGCCATTGATCTGGATCCCAACTTCGCGAGTGCGCTGGAAGGCGTAGGCATTATGTATGGCAACATGGGTCAGCCCACGCGCGCCCAGGACTACTTGAGCAAGGCCTTTGCCCTGCGCGACCGGGCCAGCGAGCGGGAAAAACTGCACATTACCTCGATGTATTACATGACGTCCACCGGCGAACTGGACAAGGCCATTGAAACCTTCCGCGAGTGGGAAGAGAACTATCCACGAGACGATGTTGCTTTTACCAACCTGGGTTCTCTTTACGCCAACGAGGGGAAGTTGGAGCAGGGGACGGAGCAAACGCGCACGGCCAAGCGCTTGAATCCGGACAACGTGATCGCCGACGAAAACCTGCTTGGGTTCCTGGTCAGTGTTGACCGCTTCGATGAGGCACGGCAGGTCTACCAACAGACCATGGCACAGAAGCTGGATGACGATACGTTGCACGTCGTTCTTTACGGGCTGGAGTTCATCGAAAAGAATCCCAAAGGCATGGCCGAACAAGCAGCCTGGTTTGAGGGCAGGCCCGAACTTCAACACGAGATTCTGGCGCTGGAGGCCGATACAGAGGCTTACGCCGGGCATGTCACCAAGGCCCGGGAGTTGACACGCCACGCGATCGAGGCAGCTTTGCGCGCCGACAACAAGGAATCCGCAGCAGTCTGGCAGCTCTATGGCGCGTGGCGGGAAGCGCTCTTCGGCAATCTTGAAGAAGCCAAGCGGCAAGCGACTGCCGGTCTTGCTCTGGCTCCCGACAGCCGGGACGCGCAGCAACTGACGTCGCTGGTTCTGGCGCGGGCCGGGGACACGGCAAGAGCAAAGACGCTAGCCCAGGAGCTGGCCAAGAAATACCCGCTGCACACCGTAGTGCAGTCCTACTGGCTGCCCACGATTCAGGCCCAACTGGCGTTGGACGCCAAAGATGGCGCGGGTGCGATCGCGCAATTGCGAAACGCTGCGAGTCTGGAATATGGCCTGACCGTGGGCAACGCGAACAACACTTGTCTTTATCCGACCTACCTTCGAGGCGAAGCCTACCTGGAGGCGGGGCAGGAAGGCGCGGCCGCGGAATTTCAGAAAATCGTCGACCATCCCGGCCTGGTATGGAACTGTGCCACGGGCGTGCTGGCCCATCTGGAACTGGGCCGCGCCTACGCGCAGGCGGGCGACAAGGCCAAAGCCCGATCCGCCTATCAGGATTTCCTCACGCTCTGGAAAGATGCCGATCCTGATATCCCCGTTCTGAAGGAAGCCAAGGCGGAGTTCGCCAAGCTCCAGTGAGGCGCGCCCCAGCTACTCGCAACTCGATACTCGGGACTGCTTTTCCGCGTGTTAGAATTTCAACAAGCCGTTTCCTTGCGAAAGCTCAGGTTCTGAGAGACCACGTTGATTGAACTGGCACCTTCGATTCTTTCGGCGGACTTTGCCCGTCTCGGTGAGCAGGTGCGCGCTGCCTGCGAGGGCGGCGCAAGTGTCGTCCACGTCGATATCATGGACGGACATTTCGTCCCCAGCCTCACGATTGGGCCGCCGGTGGTGAAGTCGCTGCGCAAGGTGACGGATTTGCCGCTCGACTGCCATCTGATGATCGAGAATCCCGACGAGTTCATCCCCGCCTTTGCCGATGCGGGCGCGGACTGGATTTCGGTGCACCAGGAAGTTTGCCGTCATCTGAACCGCACCCTGCACCTGATCAAGAGCCACGATTGTCAGGCGGGCGTGGTAATCAATCCGGCTACGCCGGTCGATTCACTCGCGGAAGTGCTCGACTTCGTGGACTACGTGCTGGTGATGTCGGTGAATCCGGGCTTCGGCGGGCAGAAATTTATTCCGTCCACGCTGCACAAAATGCGCGAATTGGCCGAGATTCGCAGCCAACGCCGTCTGACTTACCGCATCGAAGTAGATGGCGGTGTGGCCCTCGAAACGGTGGGCGACGTGGTGCGGGCGGGCGCGGAAATTCTGGTGGCGGGCAACGCCGTGTTCGGCACTGGCGATCCAAGAAGGAATGCAGAAGCGCTGCTGAAAGCGGCGACCGAAGCCGCCCTGCAGAAAGTCTAGAATCGTGTGGTTTGTGAAGGGCTCGGGAAGGGCACGACTTTCAGTCGTGCCACTTGCGCCCCTGAAAGATTCGGGCTTTAGCCCCTGAGGCTGGCTGCGAGTCCCTAGCATTACCTGGCAATACTGAGCCGAGGTCCTAATGTCACGTCGAATTTCACTCATCGTGGTGCTGGCCATGCTGATCCTCACAGCCGCCTGCAGCAACAAGAAGTCCGTCAACCCCCTGGCCAACGTAGGCTCCAAGCAGCCCGACAAGGTTTTATTCGACAAGGCCATGGACGCGATGAAGCACAACCGCTTCGACGTCGCCCGCATGACCCTGCAGACCCTGATCAACACCTATCCCGACTCCGAATTCATCGCGCGCGCCAAGCTGGCGGAAGGCGACTCCTGGTACGCGGAAGGTGGGACGGCGTCACTGGCTCAGGCCGAACAGGAATATCGCGACTTCGAGACCTTCTTTCCCAACATGCCGGAGGCCGCCGAAGCTCAGTTGAAGATCGCCAACATCCAGTATCAGCAGATGGAGAAATCGGACCGCGACTTCACTCACGCCAAACGCGCCGAAGACGAGTATCGCAACCTGATCATGCAGTACCCGGACAACCCGAAACTGGTCAAGGAGGGCAAGCAGCGGCTGCTGGAAGTGCAGGAAGTGTTGGCGGACCGCGAGTTCAGCATTGGAAAGTTCTACTACATGAAGATGTCGTATCCAGCGTCGATTGCGCGCCTGAAGTCGCTGGTGGAGAAATATCCGCTCTACAGCCGGGCCGATGAAGCGCTCTATCTTCTGGGGCAGAACTATGAAGGGCAGATCGCTCAGATAAGAGCACGACCGGTTTGCAAGGCGGTCAACACTCCACCGGGCTGCGCCGACGAAAACAGCAAGGCCAAGTTTATTGGGGTGCTCACTAAGGATGCCTCCGAAGCGTATTCGCAGATCATTACCCGCTACCCGGTGATGGACCGCGGCGATGACGCGAAGAAACGCCTGACAGCGCTGCATCAGCCCGTCCCTCGCCCCACCAAAGCCGCAGTAGCGCAGAACCGCGCAGAGGAAGAAAGCCGCCGTGAAGCCAGCACCATGGACCGGTTGATGAGCGTAGTGAAAAAAGGGCCGGACGTCGCCCAAGCCGCAAAAGTGGGCGATCCCACATTGGTGGATCCGACCCCGGTATCGGCCAATCAGTTGGCAACGGAAACCATGCGGCAAGCCTTCGGCCAGCCCGCCGGCGAGCATACCCTGAGTGTCGAGACGGTGAATGGCAGAACTCCAGCGGCCAATGAGCCGGCTCCGCGCTCCGATGCGCCCGGCCAGCCTTTCGCCCGGCCCAACGCGGCCGCCAGCACCCCAGATCCAAACGAACTGAAGCCCACGGCTCCGGATGCAAATGCACTGGCCCCCAACGGGCCTCCCGACCCCAACGAGTTGAAGCCGGCTGCGGACAGCCAAGCGTCGACCGCTCCGCTGCCGCCCCCCGTCCAGGTCAACGAGATTCAGCAGGGACAATCGTCGTCGGGCACAGGCGCCGCGGCGAGTTCCAGCTCCAGCTCTGATCTGGCCAGCGACAAGGATATTTCCAGCAGCAAAAAGAAGAAAAAGAAGGGCCTGAAGAAGATCATCACTTTCTGAAGCAGCGAGAACTCAAGCTCTTCACCTCGCGGTTCGTGTCTGAACCATGGGCGTGCGGTAGGTCAGATCCAAATCCTTGTCGATTTTCCCGGCTTGTGCCGGATTCGCCGCCTTCATCTCCTCGAGAATCGGCTCCAGGAAGCGGCTGTATTCTTGCAGTCCTGCAATGTCGTGAGCCCCTAGTATTTTTTCCATCGCGCGAGTGGTTGCCGGAGTAACCAGTTCTAGCCTTCCTACAAAGACCCGCACCGTCTGCGCTGGAGACGGATGAATGGTAAGCGGCAGAATCCCACTCAGAAAATGGCCGGGCACGATATAGAACAATCGGCTGCCTTCCTCAAACCACGATTGGCGCCAGGTTTCGATCATGGCGCGGGCCTCGTCAGGATAAAGGCCCTGACTGGTCAGAACGTCTCCGAGATCGCGGCTCATCGATTCAAAAGTCGCGGTCATCTCGGGACCGTCGAGCAACATTTCGCTCTCCACCGCGCCCCCGAGACGGTAGCCCAGCTTGTCGCCGCGCCGCTCGAAGAGAATGACGCTGGGGATTTCTTCCTGAGCAAGGTTGGTGATGCGGACCTGTCCTGCTGGCCCCACGGTTGCCGAGATAGGTAACGAAGACGTGGACACGCCGCGATAGAAGAGAAATTTCTCCTGCTGATTCCCAGCCGCAGTCTTCACCACCAGAGGCGCGGCTGACGTTTCCCGGGCGGCATAGTACTGGTTCCCTTCGTCGTCGCCCGCGTTGTCACCCGGACGATTCCCCCGCGGAAATCGCGCCGTGAGGTTCGGAGACACCGTTACCGAATCCCACGCGATGCTGCCGTTGCCGTGGTGCTGGTAGAGCCGCTCCGGGCCCAGAACATTCTCCGGATTAGGCTCAACGTGGCTGGCGTGCGGATACCACTCCGTCATCAATCCTCTGGAGAACGCAACCTTCACCGATACTGTGGTTTCGTGCGGGGAGTAGAAGTAGAGAACCGGCGTCTCCATGCGGACCGTGCCTCGTAATCCGACCTTGAACTGGGCGCTGCTGAAATGCTCCACAAAGCCGGGAAGATCGACAGATCCGTTCAGCGGCGACCATTCCACCGCCCGGCCATCGCTGCCCGCGACCGAGGTAAACGTTCCCCATTCGTGAGCTGTGAGATCGGAATTCACGGGCTGGTTTTGCGCGCCGAAAGTGGCAGTCAACGCGAGGCCCAGAAGCACAAGGCCGGCCACGCGGGAGCGAGCGGCGGTTGCGGGCATATTCAGCCCTCCGGTACGCGGCAACTAGTATAGCTTTTCTCGTTGGACGATGCTTTCGGCTAAAAGGTTAGACGCCAGGAGCGTTTTTCGGGTTTTTCCCCAAAATGGCCCCCTGTTTGGCCATTCCTTGCCCTCTTTTGTACGCGTTAGGCGCTGACCACTAGTAACCAAGTAACATCCCATCGGATCATTGACTTACGTTGAAGGGCAGGTTACCTTCGCGATATCTCCCCTCATAAGAGGAAAAATTTCCTTGGCCCGGAAGATACTGCTTGCCGACGACAGCGTGACCGCCCAGAACATGGGGCGCAAGATCCTTGCCGATGCGGGATATGAGGTGATTGCCGTCAACAACGGCTCCGCCGCGCTGAAGAAGATCGCAGAACTCAAACCTGACCTCGTCATCCTGGATGTTTATATGCCCGGCTATAGCGGGCTGGAGGTTTGCCAGCGCCTTAAGGAGTCGCCGGAAACCTCGCGCATTCCGGTGTTGCTGACCGTGGGCAAGCTCGAGCCTTTCAAGCCGGAAGAAGCGCAACGCGTGCGCGCCGAAGGCTTCATCGTCAAGCCCTTTGAGGCTAGCGAGTTGCTTAGCGCCCTTTCGAAGCTCGAGGACAAAGTAGTTCCGCGCGCCGAACCTTCCAAGCCCGGACGCTTTGCGCGGGCCATTGCGGCGGCGGAAGAAGCTGGCCGTGGCAGCCAAAAGGAAACCGCGGGTGGCGACAATGGCTGGAAGAGCCGGATCGGCTTTCCCCACGAGAAGACCGAGGCCGAAGATAAAGCTGCCGACGAAGCTCCTATCTATAACCCCATGAATCGGGATCTCCGCACGGTGGTGGAAACTTCGCCGGAGCTGGCTGCGGAGAAGGCCGCCCCGAGCGAAGAAAAGCGGCATCATGCCGAGAAAGCGCCCGAAGCAACTCTGGATGTGGCAGCGCTGGCCCCCGCTGGCTTGCCCAATGATGTGACGCCGGAAGAAGTTGCCGCCATCGCCGCGGCCGCTGCCCAGATTCAGATGGCAGGGGCGGCCCTCAAAGACGAGAATCAGGTTTCCGAAAGCAGATTTGCGGAACCCCAGCCTGCGGAACACCAGCCTTCTGAAGCAAGCAGTCAGGCAAGTCCGGAGGCGAAGACAGAAGATCCGTCCGACGACGAGCAAGAAAGCAAAATCGAAAGCGTAGCTGGCGAGCCCGCCGCTCCGGTAGCGCACAATCGCCGCATAGGCGATAAGAAGTCGGAGGAAACGCGCCCTGACGAAACCGAAGACCAGCCTGTGACCATGGCGGCCACGGCTGAATCCGTGATGTCTGCGAGCGCAGGAGGATCGCGCTGGACCGCAGTCTCAGTGGCGCTCGAAGCCGAAGAAGCCACCATCTCGCTTGACCAGGAAATGCAAAAGGCGTATGCCGCCTTTGCCGCCGAGACAAACTCCGCCAGTGTTTCACCTGCGGCGGAGCCCGCACCCGTAGAAGCTGCAGTCGAACCGCCAGCGGCAGCAATCTCGACTCCGGAACCTGAGCCAGTTCCAGAACCCGAGCCTGCCACCAGCGCAATGGCAGAGCCGGAACCAGTTCCCGTTGCACAAGCAGAAGTTCCAGCACCGTCTCCTTCTTTCGCGCCTGCGGATTTTGCTGTGAATCCCGACCCCTCCAGCGCACCGTTCCAGCAGCCCGAGCCAGCCGTCTTCGCTCCCGCTGCGCAAATTGCGCCAGGAGAGGAACGCGGCGAGCCATCCGCGCCCGCGCAGTTCGCCGAGCCACAACAAGAGCCAACGCCGGTTGCCGAGAGCCCTGCCATGCAGACTGCGGCGCAGGAGTCGCAGCCAGCTTCGGAACCCGAGCCCACAATCGCGGAAGCTACGATTGCAAGCAGAGCCTTTGCCCCCATTGTCCGTAGTTCCGAACACAGTTCGGAACACGGTTTGGAAGACACCGCGGCACCGGCAGACGAACCAAAACTCGATCCCGAAACCGTGAAGACCACAGCGGCGGCATGGGCCAGCTGGCGTCAAATCCGCGACACTGGCAAAGTCGAAGCGCCGTCGGCCAAGCCCACCGAATTTGACGTGCCCGAGTCCGCCCCTGCGGAAACTGCGGCTAGAGCGGTTGCGGCAGGCGCCGAGCAGATTCTGCAGGAAGCGTCCACTGCGGCCGCGCCCTCCGATTCCAAGGACGTTGCCAGCATCGTCGACAGCGTGCTCGCCGATCTTCGCCCCAAACTCATGGAAGAAATCTCCCGCAAAATGTCGGAGAAGAAGTAAGCGGCTCTCAGCTGTCAGCCGTCAGCCGAAAGCCGCCTCTCCCCGTTTGACCCTTCTTTTCTCGCGCCTGTAAGATCAAACTTCGTCGCATTTCTGTTTGCTGAGCGAAGGCGTGAGCTACAGAGAAAACGAAGGTTTACCCCGTGATCCTCTGTGCCCTCTGTGGTGAAGGTTTTGCTCGGCGCAAGCTGCTAAGCTGATTGTCCCCATGCCGCACGAATTGCCCAAATCTTACGAACCGGGCGCCATCGAAACGCGCTGGGCCGAGTACTGGATCAAAGAAAAGCTCTTCTCCGTTCCCACGCCGCCCGAAGGCGAGACCCGTCCCGTGTTCACCCTGCTGTTGCCGCCGCCCAACGTGACCGGCCGCCTGCACATGGGCCACATGCTCAACCAGACCCAGATGGACATCATCGTCCGCTGGCACCGCATGCGCGGCTTCGTCACCCTCTGGCTGCCCGGCACGGACCACGCCGGAATCGCCACGCAGATGATGGTCGAGCGCCAGCTCGCCAAAGAGGGCAAGAAACGCCGCGACCTGGGCCGCGAAAAATTTATCGAGCGCGTCTGGGAGTGGAAGCGACACTACGGCGGCGCCATTCTCGACCAGATGAAGCGCCTCGGCGCCTCCGTCGACTGGGACCGCGAGTATTTCACCATGGACGACAACCTCTCGCACGCCGTTCGCGAAGTCTTCGTCCGCCTGTATGAAGAAGGCCTGATTTATCGCGGGAAGTACATCGTCAACTGGTGCCCGCGCTGCGAGACCGCCATTTCCGATCTCGAAGTGAAGCACGAAGATGTTGCCGGAAAGTTGTGGGAGATTCGCTATCCCGTCATTGGCACAAATGAGTTCATCAGGGTGGCGACCACCCGCCCCGAAACCATGCTCGGCGACACCGCGATCGCCGTGAATGCAAAAGACGAACGCTACACCCATCTCCACGGCAAGAAGGTTTTATTGCCGCTGATGAATCGCGAGATTCCCATCATCACCGACGAGTTGGCGCAGCCCGAGTTCGGCACGGGCGCGGTGAAAGTCACGCCCGCACACGATCCCAACGACTTCGAAGCGGGCAAGCGACACAACCTCCCGCAGATCGACGTGATGGACGAGCATGCCCACATGAACGCAAATGCGGGCGCGTATGCGGGCCTAGATCGCTACGAAGCTCGTAAGCGCGTGCTGGCAGATCTGCAGGAACAGGGATTCTTGGTCGCCGAGAAAGACTACGCACTAGCCCTCGGCAAGTGCGACCGCTGCGGCACGGTGGTTGAGCCACGCCTCTCCGAGCAGTGGTTCATCAAGATCCAGCCTCTGGCGCAGAAGGCGATCGAGGCCGTCGAGAGCGGCGAGATCACCATCGTCCCGGAAAACTACAAACAGATTTATCTGAACTGGATGAACAACATCCACGACTGGTGCATCTCGCGGCAGTTGTGGTGGGGACATCGCATTCCCGCCTGGCGCTGCGCCTGCGGCGAAATCATCGTGGCCCGCGAGACGCCGGCGAAGTGCCCGAAGTGCGGCGGCTCAAGCCTGGTGCAGGATACCGACGTGCTCGACACCTGGTTCTCGTCGGGACTGTTGCCGTTCACCACCCTGGGCTGGCCCGACAAGACGCGCGATCAGGCGGTGTTCTATCCAACAACGTTACTCATCACCGCCTACGAGATTCTCTTCTTCTGGGTGGCCCGCATGATCATGTTCGGCTGCCACTTCATGCAGGGGCACGAGCAGGATCCCGCGATCAAGAAAGCCAGTGGCTGGGCAGAAAAAAAGAACGACACTGTACCCTTCCGCGAGGTCTATATCCACTCGCTCGTCCGCGATGCCGAACGCCAGAAGATGTCCAAGACCAAGGGGAACGTGGTTGATCCGCTGGAGGTCATTGAGCGCTTCGGCACCGACGCGACCCGCTTCACTCTAGCCGCCATGGCCGCGCCCGGCACCGACATCGCCTTCAACGAGAGCCGAACGGAAGGCTATCGCGCCTTCGCCAACAAAATCTGGAACGCCGCCCGATTCATGTTCATGAATGTGGACAGAGTCGAGCCTGGTTTGGCAAGAATTGATGCTGTGTCGACTCGACTCGGGCGAGGGGCTCAGCTTCAATCAGCCACGGGCATTGATGGGTTCGATGTGCAGATGCTTGAGGATAGGTGGATATTCTCACACTTCAACCGAGTGACCAAAGATGTCAATGAATCGCTCGACACCTATCGTTTCCACGAAGCCGCGAACCGGATCTACGATTTCTTCTGGGGCGACTTCTGCGACTGGTATCTCGAACTGATTAAGCCAAGGTTACTGGCCGACAGCGAAAGAGAAATAGCAACTAAGGCATGTGCGAATCTAGTGCAGCTGTTCGAAGCATCGTTGCGCTTATTGCATCCTGTAATGCCTTTTATCACCGAGGAGATCTGGCAAGCGATCTACGAGGGTAAACCGCCCCAGAAATCGATCGCACTGGCCCCATATCCCCAGGCGGACGAGATGCAGATCGACATCGAAGCAGAAGTTCACATGGCGATCCTGCAAGACCTGATCGTGAACGTGAGAAACGTCCGCGCCGAATTGAAAGTCGAGCCCAAGGTAAAAGTGCCGATCGAGGTCTTCGCGCACGAGCCTGGAATCCGCGCCATGATCGAGCAGAATCGAGGCGCGGTCGAACGTCTCGCGAACGTGGAGAAGATCACGTTCGTCGACGAGTCCCTGGCCAAGCAGGCCGGAGCCCGCAGCACCGCCCGCTTCGATGTCCACGTGGTCTACGAGAGAAAGATCGACGTAGCCGCCGAGCGCGAGCGCCTGAACAAAGAACTGGAGAAGCTTGAAAAAGAGTATGCCAACAATCAACGACAGTTAAACAATGAACAATTTCTAGCGAAAGCCCCGGCGAAAGTGGTCGAAGGGTTGCGCCGCCGGGAGCAGGAACTCGTCAGCTTGCGCGACAAGATAAAGCGTCAACTGGATGAACTGAAAGGCCCGGATGCTAATGTCTAGAACTGGCAACTGGCAACTGGCAACCGGCAACTGCTATGGACTTTAACAGCCGACGCATCACCGCGATCCTCGAAAACGCGCTGCTCGAAGACCGGGCTACGCGCGATGCGACCAGCTACGCCTGCATCGATCCCAACCAGCGCGCCGCCGCCACCATCCTCGCCAAACAGGACTGCATTCTAGCCGGTATCGGCGTCATTGCCCGCATCCTCGACGTTTACGCCGCGCTCGACGGCGCCGTCACGTCGCACTACGAAGTTACAACGCATCCCGAAATCTTCGATGGTGTGCGCCTCCACAAAGGACAATCGGTCGCGGTGATCCGGCACAACGCTCGTGTGATTCTCTCCTGCGAGCGCGTGATCCTGAACTTCCTGCAGCGCATGAGCGGCATCGCCACCCTGACCCGCAAGTTTGTCGACGCCGTCTCCGGCACCAGAGCGCGCATTCTCGATACCCGCAAGACCGCTCCCGGCCTGCGCGTCATCGACAAATACGCGGTGCGTTGCGGCGGCGGACAAAATCACCGCCTCGATCTTTCCGACGGCGTCCTGATCAAGAACAATCACATAGCGCTCGCAGGCGGCATCGTGCCGGCGATTGAGCGCGCCGTGCGCAACCGCCGCGGCTCGCAAATTCTCGAGGTCGAGGTGCGCACCCCGCAAGAACTGGAACAGGCATTAGCCAGCGGCGCTGAGGCTATCCTGCTCGATAACATGTCTCCGGAAGAAGTGCACAGCGCGGTTGACCGCTGCGCCAAGCCCGACGCCCTGAGGGACGGCCGCCGCGTTCCCCTCGAGTGCTCCGGCGGCATCCGCTTGGAAAATGTTCGCGCCTACGCCGACACCGGCGTGGATTTTATTTCCATCGGATTGCTGACTCATTCTCCCCAGGCCGTCGACATGAGCCTCCGCGTAGTCCCGGCGTAGGCCAACCAGCCCCTGGGAAAACTGGACCGCGTCAGTTTTGAAAGGGCGCGGCTTCCAGTCGCGCCGTGAAGCTCCCGAAAGATCAACAGTGGCTTTAGCCGCCGCGGAAAAAGTCTGGGTTTGGGTGGCGCAGCGCTTTCAGCGCTGCGTCAAAGGCTTGTTTTCAGGGCCGGCTTTAGCCGCTGAGATACGCCTGCGCACTTTTTCCTCAGCCTCTTTAGCCCCCGAGTGATCATTCGGTCAAATGGCTTCTTACGCGCATCGTACTTCTGTGTATGGCATTGTTTGAAAGACCGCGCTAGATTGAGCGGAACGGAGGCCCTCCCCATGACTCCCCTCGTTCGTCCAGCAGCGATTTTGTTTCTTGCACTGTTCGTGGTGGACACTTCCTCGGGAACCGGAAGCGAATCGGCCCTGAAGCCGGTTGCCGCGGCCAACGCGACCTCCAGCCCCTCTTCCGAAAACAACGCGGCCCCCGCAACCAGCATCAGCGTCACGCTCGACGTTCTCAGCAACCGGCACGCGATCAGTTCGTATGTCTACGGAGGCGCCTATCCGCAAGATGCGCCCACCATCACCGACAGCGGTCTGACGACGGTGCGCTGGGGCGGCAACGCCACCTCTACCTACAACTGGAAACTCTTCACCAACAATGCGGACGCCGACTGGTACTTCGAGGATTTTGCCTACACCGAGATCGGCGACGGCGATTCGGCACAGTACATTAAAGACGTGAAGGCGGCAGGCAGCAGTCCTCTCATGACGATGGCCATGCTGCCATGGGTGGCCAAAACCGCAGAAGCCTCGGGAAACGGCGACTGGAGTTTTTCCGCCGCCAAATACGGCGCGCAATGCAGCGTCGATCCCTACAACCCCGATGCGGGCGACGGCCTGAAATCGGATTGCGTTACCACTCTGACGGCGAATCCCAACGACGCCTATTGGCCGCTGCTCGATCAGCCCGGCACCAGCGATCCACAGGGAAGCGTCTACCGCAACCAGTGGGCAGCCGCGCTGGCCGCTGCTTTCGGCACGGCCCCGCATTTTTATGACATGGACAACGAGATCGACATCTGGGGTTCAACCCACCGCGACATTCATCCCAATCCTTCGGCGTACGACGAACTGCGCGATACCTATCTCACCGAAGCCCAGGCCCTGAAAGGATGGGATGTCAAGGCCATCCGTTTCGGTCCCGTGAGTTGTTGCTGGTGGTACTACTGGAATGGCGCCAACAACAACGACAAGGGCGCCCATGCCGGCGTCGACTTCCTGCCCTGGTGGCTGAATGAAATCTACTGGCACGACAAGATCAACAGGAAGCGCTCACTCGACGTCTTCGATATTCACGCTTATCCCGACGGGCCCGACACTTCGGGCTGGACGCAGGCGCAGTTGCAGGCGCTTTCCACGCGCATCTATCGCGATTACTGGGACCCAACCTACGTGAGCGAGTCCAGCGCCATCAACCAGAACTGGACCACTTTCCTTCAGCCCAACAAAAGCATTCCGTTCCGTCTGCCGCGCATGCGTGCCATTGCCAACATGATTTATCCCGCCACGCCCCTGAGTGTGACGGAATGGAGCGCAAACTTCGCAGGAGAATCGGATTTCTCGACCGCCCTTGCCGATGTCGACGCCTACGGAATCCTAGGCCGCGAGCGCGCCTATCTGGCCTCCCGCTGGGTGGCGCCGGTTCCGGGCAATCCGAATTACCTGGCGCTGAAGCTCTATCGCAACTACGACGGCAGGCACAGCGCATTCGCCACCACTTCGGTCTCGGCCACGAATGCCGGGAATCCAGACCTGTTTAGCAGCTATGCCGCGCTCAATTCCACCGGAAAGATCCTGACCGCAATCGTGCTCAACAAAGATCCTGCGAACACCGTGCAGGCAACCTTCGCGGTCAACGGATTCACGCCCCAGCAGGTAACCACGTACACGCTTTCGTCCGCGAATCCAACCCAGATTGTGGCTTCTTCTCCACACGCCTGGACGCCTACGATGAACTTCACACCGTACTCCGCCACGCTGCTGGTCGTGACCGGTACCTCACAGTTGCCGGGTGCGGAGTGGGATCTCAATCCTGACACCACCCAGGTCGCGGCGGGAGCGAAAGTTGTTCTCCATCCCAAGATAGTTTCTGGATCGGCCACCGTGACTCTAGGCACTCCGCAATCCGACAGCGGAATCACAGTCACCGTGACCCAGCCGACGCTAAGCCCGGGCGAGACCGGAACTATTACCGTCACCGCGGGCAGCAAGCCGGGCTTTTACAGCTACACCGTCCCCAGCAACGACAGCACTGGCATAGCGCAAGAACAGAGCGGCTGGATTCTCGTGGGCAATCCGCCCGCGTCGCTGAGTAAGACTGGCGACCGGCAAAAGGGCGCAGTAGGAACCCAGTTGAATCTCTCGGTCACGCTCAACCCCGGCCAGTCCGGCGGAAGCGCCGCGGGAGGCACGATTCTGTTCACCACCACCGCGGGTACGCTCTCCAGTCGCACCGTGGTGACGGATTCCAGCGGCAAGGCAGCCGTCGTGCTGACTTTGCCGTTGACTCCCGGAGTTGTACATGTGACGGCAGAAGGAGAGTACGCGCTCGGGCACCCGGTAGTCACCTTCACCGAAACGGCGCAGTAACTAAGGATCTCGGGTTTGTCGTTTTGCGGGAATTCCCGCATAATTCCCGCATCAAGAAAACAACGACAACCCGTGTGGCGCGGACCAGCCCTGAGCGGCAGCCGAAGGGGCCCTCGCCCGCGAAAGCAAGCGACCACCGCACCCAAGCCACAGACGGTCGTCTCGGCCTTATCGTGCGCCTGCTAATGCAGCATCCCACGGTCGTGGTCAGCGGCACCAAAATCGCTCAGGAGATTTCCTCCACTCGTTCCGAAGTCTGGCGCATCATCCAGCAGTTGCGCGGCCTGGGCGTAGACGTCGCCGGACATCCTGCCACCGGATACCAACTCAAATCCGTGCCTGATCTCCTGCTCCCCGAGATACTCGGCCCGCTGCTGCGCGGCACCATCTTCGACACTCACATCCATCACTTCTACAAAATTGGCTCAACCAACACCGCAGCCATGGCGGCTGCAGCCGACGGCATCGACGAGGGCAGCGTCTTCCTTGCCGAGGAGCAGACGGCCGGACGCGGGCGTGGCTCGAACTCCTGGGAGTCGGAGCGCTCATCTGGAATTTACTGTTCGGTCGTGTTGCGCCCGCCACTGCCGCCTTCCGACGTGTTGGTGCTCACGCTCGCAGCTGGCTTGGCCGTGCGTGCCGCGCTCATGCAGGTGGAACCGCGGGTCAGCGCAGACCTGAAGTGGCCCAACGATGTGCTCATCAAGGGACGAAAAGTGTGCGGTATTCTTACCGAGATGCACGCCGAAGTCACACGCGTCCGCCACATCGTGGTCGGCATCGGAATCAACGTGAACCAGAAGAGCTTTCCCAAAGATCTGGAGAGCTTGGCGACTTCGCTGCGCATGGAGACGGGCAGTAAATGCTCCCGCGTAGAGGTCGCAGCGGCTTTGCTAAAATCGCTTGACCGGGAATATCGCGCGCTGCTCGAAGCCCCGGACGCGCAGCAGTCGATTCTGCTGCGCTTTGCCGAACAGTCGTCGTGGGCGCAAGGCAAGCAAGTCTATATCGAAGAGAGTGAACCGAGAATTGAAGGAACCACCGAAGGCCTGGACGATCAGGGCTTCTTGCAAGTCCGTACCGCACAGGGACTGCAGAGAGTTTTGAGCGGAACGGTGAGAGAGAAAACAAGCAATTAGCAGTTAGCAATTAGCACTTAGCCGTCACAATTCCGCGGGGACTGAACGCTAATTGCTAACTGCTAACTGCTAATTGCTCGCGTCAAACAACCATGCTCTTCGTTCTCGATGTCGGCAACACCAACACGGTTCTCGGAGTCTTCGCCCGCGTCGCAAAGGTCCATCCCGCAGGCGACACCGACGAAGCTCCGCGCTACGAGCGATTGGTCGCCCACTGGCGCGTGGCCACCCGGCAAGGCAGCACTGTCGATGAATACGGCGTCCTGTTCCGCAATTTATTTTCCATGGCCAGCCTGGAGGCCTCCGGTATTCACGGCATCGTGATTTCTTCCGTCGTGCCGCCGCTCGATCCCGTGCTGCGGCAGGTGTGTGAGCGCTATTTCAATTCCAAGCCGCTCCTGATCGAGCCCGGCGTGAAAACTGGTATGCCGGTGCATTACGACAATCCTGCGGAAGTGGGCGCCGACCGCATCGTGAATGCCGTGGCGGCCTTTGAAAAATACGGTGGCCCCTGCGTGATTGTGGACTTCGGCACCGCGACCACCTTCGACTGCGTTTCCCCCAAGGGCGAATATCTCGGCGGAGTCATTTGTCCGGGCATCGGCATTTCCGCCGACGCTCTCTTTCAGCGCACCGCCCGCCTGCCCCGCGTGGAGATCCGCAAACCCGCCCGCGTCATCGGCACCAACACCGTGGGCAGCCTGCAGTCGGGCCTTTACTATGGCTATCTCGGCCTGGTGGATGGCATTCTCGAACTCCTGCTGGGCGAATTGGGCAAAGATACAAAGGTGATCGCCACCGGCGGCCTGGGTCCGATGATCGGCACGGGATCGAAATACATCAAGACCGTTGACGATCTTCTCACCCTCGAAGGCCTGCGCATTATCTGGGAGCGAAACGTGGCGGCGAGGCCAGGACTCGCGCCCAAAGCCCCACAAACTCCGCGCAAAACGAACAATGGCGGCCAGCGCGCTTCCTCCACTCCGCGTTCCACCCGCTGAGCGACCGTGGAGGATCAATTCAATTACTTCCACTACTTCACCGAAATCGAGGAGCAGTTTCTGCGCCGTCGCGGTGGTGGCCTCCTGCTCACCACTCTGGACTGGGCTCTGATCGAAACCTGGAAAGATGCCGGCATTCCGCTCGAAGCCGCCTTACGCGGCATCGATGCCGCCTTCGATCGTTACGACCAGCGTCCCTCGAAAACCAAAAAGGTGAACAGCCTCGCCTATTGTTCGCAGGAAGTGCTGGCCGCGGCCGAAGACATGAAAGAAGCGGCCGTCGGCGCCGCACAACCATCGTCGGCCAAATCAGCGGCCGGGCAAGGCTTTGAGCCGGAGACCATTGCCGCCTTCCTGCGCGGCAACGCCGATCTTCTGGAGGCAGCGAAACTGCCGCGCGCAGCGGGGATTTCCGTTCATGCCGTTGCCAAAGATTCCGCCGTCACCCTGCGCAAACTCGCAGAAGAAATTGAGCGCGGTAAAAGAGCATCACGCCTTGAAGACTTGGAGCGCCACCTCACCGTGCTCGAGGAAAAACTTTTTGCCGCATTGCTGGCCGCCACACCCGACGAAGAAATCGTAAACGTGCGCGCCCAGGCCGATCGCGAACTCATGCCCTACCGCCGCAAGATGGCGGCGCCGCAGATCGAGCAACTCCAAAAACAGTACGTCCACAAGCGCCTCTTGGAGAGATACGGCCTTCCGCGCCTCAGCCTTTTCTACATGTGAATAATGATGACCGCAGATCGGAAGGGCGCAATAGGCAATCTCGATCTCCCGGTTTCTTCCTAAGGCTTGAGGAACAATCACAAATGCATGTAGTACCGTGGAAGAGCGGCGCTTCAGCGCCGCGTTGAGCTCCACAATCAATGCGGGCTTTAGCCCCTGAACCAATGACCCATTCCTTCGACGCACTCATTCTCGGCGGCGGCGCAGCGGGACTGATGTGCGCCATAGAGGCCGGCAAGCGCGGCCGCCGCGTCGCCGTGCTTGAACACTCCGACCGGCTGGGGAAGAAAATCCTCATCTCCGGCGGCGGGCGCTGCAACTTCACCAACCTTCATTGCCGCCCCGAAAATCTTCTTTCCTCAAACCCGCATTTCGCCAAGTCCGCTCTGGCCCGCTACACTCCCGCCGCCTTCATCGCTCTGGTCGAAAAGCACGGCATCCCTTATCACGAGAAGACTCTGGGCCAGCTTTTCTGTGACCGCTCCGCCCGCGACATCCTGGCGATGCTGGAAGCGGAATGCCGAGACGCGGGTGTGACAACTTTCTTGAACACGAAAATTGAGCAGGTCGAGCGCTCCACGGATTTCGTCGTCCGCGCGGCCAAAGCCGAGTTCCACGCCGCGGTTCTGGTAGTCGCCACCGGTGGGCTTTCGATTCCCAAGATCGGCGCGACCTCGTTCGGCTATGATCTCGCCCGCCAATTTGGCCTTGCGATTCGTGAGCCTTGGCCCGCACTGGTGCCCCTCGTGCTGAATGCCGAAGACTCTTCGCGCTACTGCGATCTGGCCGGCGCCTCCGCGGAAGTCATCGCCTCCTGCGCCGGACAACAATTTCGCGAAAAGATGCTGATCACGCATCGTGGCCTGAGCGGCCCCGCGATCCTGCAGATTTCCTCCTACTGGAATGATCCATCGCAAAAGGAATCGCCGCCGATCCTCATCGATCTCGCACCCGGACAAGACGTGACCGCCGCATTTCGCGATCCCAAGAAAGCGAGAAACCTCACCGCCATTCGCACGGAGTTGCGAAAGTCTCTGCCCCATCGCTTGTCCGACCGCTGGCTTGATGTCCACACGCCCACCTCCTGGACGAATCCAGCGCTCACCCATCTGCAAGGAGAGATTCATGCCTGGGCGATCACGCCAGCGGGCACAGAAGGCTACGAGAAAGCCGAGGTTACTGCCGGCGGCGTCGATACCGCCGAACTCTCGGCCAAAACCATGGAGAGCCGCAAAGTTCCTGGCCTGTTCTTCATCGGCGAAGTCGTCGACGTGACCGGCCAGCTCGGTGGATTTAATTTTCAGTGGGCCTGGGCGTCTGGCGCGGCGGCGGGACGGGAGCTCTGAGATCTCAGGAGGCCGACAATCGATGCCTGTCCCCTCCCACGCCGTAGAATCAACTCTTGCTCCTCAACGTTGAAAAACTCATCTACGGCGGCGACGGACTCGCTCGCCTTCCTGCCGACGCCCACGGACGCGGCAAAGCGGTCTTCGTTCCCTTTGTTCTCGCCGGAGAGAAAATCGAAGCAACACTGACTGAAGAGAAGCCCGGCTTCGCCCGCGCACATGCTGACACAATCGTAAAGCCTTCGCCGCACCGGGTCCCGCCGCCCTGTCCACATTTCACCCGCTGCGGCGGCTGCCACTATCAGCACGCCGGCTATGAACATCAACTCGAGATCAAGACAGAAATCCTGCGAGAGAACCTGCGCCGCATCGCCAAGCTCGAGCTGCAGTGCGAGATTCAGGTGCATCCGTCGCCGCCCTGGAACTATCGCAATCGCTCGCGCCTGCAACTGCGAACGCAGCCCGAGTTCGCCGCCGGATACTTCAAATTCGCTTCTCACGAACTCCTCCCGGTCGAGGACTGCCCCATCAGTTCGCCCCTGATCAACCGCGGCCTTGCTGCGCTCTGGCAATCGGGACGCGCCGGCAAAGCTGTGGAAGGCGTGCGCGAGGTCGAGTTCTTCGCCAACAGTGACGACACGCGCCTGCTGGTTGAGTTTCTGTGCGCCCCCGAGGCTCGCCGCGCTGCCGTACGCGCCTGGGCCGAAGAATTGTGCGCGGCCACTCCAGAGATCGTGGGCATCGCCGCGTTCCGCGAACCGCAGAAAGGCGTGCTGGAACCTCTGGTCGCGGTCGGTGCCTCGAATTTGACCTATCAAGCTCGAGATGGCGCTTACCGCGTGAGCGCCGGATCATTTTTCCAGACCAACCGCTTCCTTACCGACGAACTCATCTCCGTCGTCGCCGCCGGCCGATCCGGGGAATTGGCGCTCGACCTTTACGCCGGTGTCGGCCTGTTTTCCACAGCCCTGGCCGGTATCTACCGTCACATCGTTTCTGTCGAGTCGTCACAGACTGCAGCCAGCGACCTTCAATACAATCTGCCTGTTAATGGAAAGGCAGTTCAGTCCGCGACCGAGTCGTACCTGGCCGGTTCCGCAGAAAAGGGGCGAACCGGGAAGGGCGCACTTTCTCTTCATAAGCCCGACCTAGTCGTAGTAGACCCGCCCCGTAGCGGTCTGGGGGATCGCGTGGCGCGTTTGCTCGCAAGTGCAGGCGCGCCCCGCATCACCTATGTCTCGTGCGATCCGGCAACGCTGGCCCGCGATCTGCTGCCGCTGCTGGCGGCAGGCTATCGCGTCGAGGAGGTGCATCTCGTCGATCTATTCCCCCAAACCTACCACCTGGAAAGCGTCCTGCACTTAGTGCGTTGATGTAGGCTGCCGGAGCATCGAGTTCGCCCATTTGGGAGGGCTGTCCATGTGGGAAGGCCCATGTGGGGACAGCCGCCTCGAGAGCCTGCCCTGAGCGAAGCCGAAGGGTCCAGCCGAGCGTAGCGAGGCGTGCCGCTGGCACTGCACGCGCCATGTGCACAAACCGCTCCAACCGCTGCTCAGGCCACCAAATGCCGCCTTTGCACCCAATCACGCCGCTGGCGACTCCGCCGCCGTCCGCCTTCCATCTCAAGCCCACCCGCCAGCCTATGCTCTGGGCCGCCCTCGCATACTCCTCAGGAATCATCGCCGGCCTTTACCTTTGGCGCCCGGCATCGTGGTGGATCGCTGCCGGCGCCGCGTTCCTCGCCGCAGGGCTGTACTTCGTGAACCGCCGGAAGTGGCTCGGCGTCACCCTGGCCCTGAGCGCATTCTTCCTCGCGGGCGCACTCCACATCCAACTGCGGGGCTCGCACGCCATCCTCGATACCAGTCTTCAGCCCTTCGCCGACAACCAGCCAGTCGAAATGACCGCCTCCGTCATTCGCGAAGGCCGTTTGCGCGAGGGCGGTCCAAGCGAAATCCGACAGGCCCTCGACGTCGAAGCCGAAGACCTCCTCCTCGAGGACGGTACGCGAATTCCCATCCACGCTGGTGTCCGTCTCGGCATCTACAGTCCCACCGCTCTCGCCATGCGCATCTTCCGCTACGGCGAACGTATCCGCCTCCCCGTCAAGCTGAAGCTCCCGCGCAACTTCCGCAATCCCGGCGCCTTCGACTATCAAAGTTACCTCGCTGCCAACGGCATCTCCGCGCTCGCCTCCGCCAAAGCCGAAGATGTTGCGCTGCTCCCCGGCTTGGCCGGCAACCTCATGGAACTCTGGCGAACCCGCCTGCACTCCAGCATCATTGGCAAAGTCCACGCCCTCTGGCCTCCGCCCCAAGCCGCGCTGCTCGACGCCATGGTGATCGGGGAAGAAGCCTTCATCGACCGCGACACGCGTGTCGATTTCCAACGCTCCGGCACCTATCACATCCTCGTAGTCTCCGGGATGAACGTCACCATTTTGGCTTTCGTCGTTTTCTGGACCCTGCGCCGCCTCCGCCTCAGCGACATTCCCGCAACCCTGCTGACGATCCTGTTCTGCGTCGCCTACGCCCTGCTCACCGAAGTCGGCGCGCCCGTGTGGCGAGCCACGCTAATGTGCTCCATCTATCTGGGCACGCGCCTGCTCTACCGCGACCGCGCCATGGTCAACGCGCTGGGCACGGCCGCTCTCGCCGTGCTGATATTCGATCCCCGCCAGCTTTTCGCCGCCAGTTTCCAGATGACCTTTATTTGCGTCCTCATCGTCGCCGCCATCGGCATGCCGCTTCTGGAACGCACTTCGCGTCTCTACCGCCAGGCCCTCGCCCACTGGGACGCCGATGATTTTGACCCATCGCTCGCTCCGGGCGTCGCCCAGTTTCGCCTCGATCTGCGCCTCATCGCATCCCGCCTTGCGCGTTTTATCGGCCAACCGTGGTCTCTGCGCCTGGTGCGTGGCCTGACGATCATTTTCCTGCGCACGTTCGAGTTGTTGCTCGTCTCCGCCGTGATGCAGATGGGCCTAGCCCTGCCCATGGCCTATTACTTTCACCGCGCCACCACCATCGGCCTTCCCGCCAACATAGCGGTCGTTCCCCTCACGCAACTCTTGATGCCGGCCGCCGTATTAACGATAGCGCTGGGATACATTTTTCCCTTGCTCGCGAAGCTTCCCGCGCTGCTCACCACCATCGCGCTGCAAGCCATCACCGGCACGGTTCACGGATTAGGAGGGCTTCGACTAGCTGATCTTCGCGTGGCCACACCATCCCTGCTGATGATCGCGGCGGCCTCCGCTGCGCTGGTAGTAGCGATGATCTGCGCCCGCCACCACGCTCTGCTTGCAGTCACAGGGTTGGTCGCGTTGCTCGCAGCGTCGCTGGCGTTGGCCTTCATCTCACCCCAGCCAAAAACGCGTGCGGGACTGCTCGAAGTCACTTCCATTGACGTAGGCGAGGGCGACGCCATCCTGCTGGTGATGCCACAAGGCCGCACTTTGCTCATCGACGCTGGGGGCCCCATCCGGGGCGGAGGCTCCCAACTCGACTTCGGCGAAGATGTGGTCGCCCCTTACTTGTGGACGCGCGGCATCTCCCGCCTCGACGCCGTCGCCATTTCCCACGGCCACTCCGACCACATCGGAGGCATGCCCGCTGTCCTGAAAGATTTTCGTCCCAAAGAATTGTGGGTAGGCTTGCTGCCGCCAAGCCGCGCGCTCGACAGCCTGATCGCCGAGGCCCACGCCCTGGGAATCACCGTCGTGCGCCACTGGGAGGGAGACGAATTTCAGTTAGGCGGGGCCAAAGTGGATGTGCTGTTCCCGCCCCGCGACTGGCCTGTCGGCCTCGAGCCCAAGAACAACGACTCCATGGTCCTGCAAGTCAGCTATGGCGCCACGTCCGTGCTGTTAGAGGGAGACGCCGAAAAAGCCGTCGAGCGCCGCATCGCCGCTCTCCACCATCCCCAGGCGGATCTATTGAAGGTAGGTCATCACGGCAGTTCCACGTCCACCACGTCAGAAATTTTGCAGTCCGTAAAGCCCAGCTTTGCCGTCATCTCCGTCGGATTCCGAACTTCCTTCGGTCTCCCGAAGGCCGACGTTCTGCAGCGCCTGCAAAACTCCGGAACCCACGTCTACCGCACCGATCTCAACGGCGCCGTCACCTTCTACCTAGACGGCCACTCCGTAACCCCCTGGCTTCCAGCCTTCCACTAGAATCCGCTTCCAAGTATCTGGAAAGGGCGCGGCTTCCCGAGCCGGCGGAAAAAGTCAGGATTTCGGGAAGACTCGACTTATGGTTTGCGGGAGACCCACGAAAACGGGTTCTTGCTAAACACGGAATTAGTCACGATCCAAATGCCTGTAATACCGTGGAAGAGCGGCGCTTCAGCGCCGCGTAAAGCTCCAAAATCACGCCGGGCTTTAGAGAGTGGGTGAGAACTGGCTTCTCGCAATCCCGGTGGAGTTCCACTGGATTTTAGCCGCGAAGCGGCGTCAGAATGCAGCCCACGGCGCAAGCCGTGGGCAGGAAGTGGGAAAGGAATAAGCCCCGGAGGGCGAAAGAATAGTTCTCACGCACACTCTTTAGCCCCTGAGAGACTTCATTCAGTCCCTCTACCCCTGCGTCTCATCATCATCCACTTCGTCGCCGGAGTCCCCGCCCGGCGCTTGCCGGTATTCCGCGATCAGCCCCCGTGCCCGCTCCGCATCCTCTTCCCGCACCAGGATAATCATCCCGCCCAGCCCGGGAAACGCATCCTGTAACAGCCGCCCGGATGCGAGATCATTTTCAATCCCCGCCGAATCGAGCAAGCCCTTCACCACCATCGCCTCCGACTCCTCTTCACTGTCGAACACCTTCACCAGTTTTTCATTAGGATCAGGCCGGCGTCGTTCTTCCGTGGTTGCCTTCGGCTGCTCTGCCATAGCATCTCCGGTTCCCGGAGCCGGCCACCATGGCGCGGACTCCGCACTCTCGTGATTCTAACTCTTATCAGGATCTTAGTTGCACTGCCCTGCCACGTCGACTCTCGCATCCTGAGTCCGTAACATGAAGCGACCTGCAAACCCTGCATGATCGGCCAGAGCATCCAGCATTCGTCAGTAGCTCTTTGTTTCCGAGAATTACCCTGTGTGTGTCTCTCTCTGTCCTCGGTGGTGAAGATTTTGGTAGTGGCGCTCGCCTCCCTACGGCCCAGCACTTTCGGGCCGTTGTGTTCCCTCCGAATTGGAGGAGAATGCTGAAATCCGGCGCGAACCGTGGGCCGCGCCGCCGCATCCAAAGCAAAAGGGGCCAGCATGAACATTGGGGAACCGGAGGATCAGAAAAATCCACCTCTGCCAGCGGACAAAATTCAAGAGTCCAATGACGAAGCCCGCAGAATCCGCCGCCTGCAAGTCATGATGAGCATGGTCGCTTCCGTGATTTGCCAGGACCCCGGCCTCACCGTGGAAGAGGCCTCCGAACTGGCCGCCGGCGCCAAGCGCGCCGCCCTCGCCATGTTTCCCGACAAAGAACTGGCCTACGATCTTCTCTACAAGCCCCGCCTGCAGCGCCTGATGCGAGAACGCTTCCGCCTGCAATAGAAGATTTACCCTGTGTGCCCCCGTGTCCCCTGTGGTAAAGATTCTTTACTCGTCCACCACAGAATTCCTCAGCGTCCCCACGCCCTCCACGCTGATCTCCATCACGTCTCCCGCCACCACCGGTCCCACGCCCTCTGGCGTCCCTGTAGCAATCAGGTCTCCCGGAAACAGCGTCATGACCTGCGCTGTGTGTCGAATCACCACATCCAGACGAAAGATGAAATCCCGCGTATTGCCCGACTGCTTCACCACACCATTGACCCGCGTCTCCACCCCAACCCCCGCCCACGGATCAAGCCCGTCCGCCACCACCGGCCCCACTGGGCAAAACGTGTCGAAACTCTTGGCGCGAGTCCATTGCCCATCTTTCTTCTGCAGATCGCGCGTGGTCACATCGTTCAGGCAAGTGTAACCGAGGATATAGGGGCGCACATCCTCGTCGTCCCTCACGTGATAGCAAGTCTTGCCGATTACCACGCACAACTCGGCTTCATAGTCGACTCGCTGAGAAATTTTCGGCCGCCGCACCACGCCCTCTGGCGCCAGCAGCGCCGAGTTGGGCTTCAGAAACAGCAGCGGCTCCGTGGGAATCTCGTGCCCAAGTTCCTCCGCATGCGCCTTATAGTTGCGTCCCACGCACACAATCTTCGACGGCCGCACTGGCGGCAGCAGCGTGGCCTCCTCCAGCGCAATCGGTTCGATCCGGCGCGTGCGCAGACCTTCGACGTCGCCATCGGACTCCTCCGGCGGCGTGAGCAGTATTCGTACGATCGCATCGCGCCCCGCGACTGACTCCACCAGCCCGTACTGCGCCTCACCACTCAGTTGAAACCTGCAATATTTCATCGCTATCTATCTAACCACGACCAGCGGAAATCCGGCCACACTTTTTCCAATTCCTCAACCCTGTCATCTCCCTCAATCCTGTCATCCTGAGCGAAGCGAAAGCCTGCCCTGAGCGAAGCCGAAGGGGACCCCATGTTCGTCGGCGGCACCACCGGCTCCGCAAGGTGTTTCTACCACCGCTCCGCACTCTTTTCTGCTTTGCGGTGCCTACGGCACACTCTCCCCCGCCTCTTCCGACCGCCCACTCTCATTCCCCCGCACATCCACCGCCGACACCGAATAAAAATACGTCTTCCCCGAAACCACCTGCCCATCGCGAAACGCCGGAATTTTCACCGGCTCGGAATTCACCTTAACCGGTTCCGCCCCGGCCTCATGCCGGAAAATGTTGTAGCCATCCAAGTCCGCATCAGGAACCGGCGCCCACACCAAATCGATGAACGGCTGCTGTCCCGGCCCGGAGAATACCGCCTGCAATCCCGCAGGCGCTGCCGGAGGAAAAACATCGTGCGTGAATACTTTCACCTCGGGCGTGTCCTCGCCCTCAATCGAAACATCCTGCTTGCCCGCCTGCGAAATCACCGTCAGCGTGTCCGCGTGATAGTAATAAGTTTTCTCCCACTCAAACCCCTGATCGGTGAGCGACTGATTGATCTCGATTCCTGCCTCCCGCTCGCCCACCAGGACTTTCTGCGAACTCCCCTCCGCCCGGCGATAAACGCGATAACTGCGGCGTACCGGATTCGGAATGGGCAAAGACAATGGCACGCCTGTCCACGTCAAAACCACTCCCTGCGCCGTCACCTGCGCACTGAACCCCGCAGGCGCAGGCAAGGCCTCCGCCAGCGGAACATGCACCTGGTTCGACAGTCCGGCCCCGCGACCATCCCGGTTCAACACTTCCACCGCGTAGGCCGCCGTGTCGGACATGGTGCCAACCCGGACGTTGGGCGGAAGCGTGTCGGTATACGTGGCCGTCATCTTCTTTCCCGCTGCACTTTTCTTGCTGGCGAAATCCGCCGGCGGCGCCGCCTCGCCCACCGGCTTGTCGCAGTTCACCGCAGTCGGATCCACACTGCGGCAGATCTGCGTCTTTCCCAGATAGAGCACGCTCTGCCGGTCCGTAGTCCGCGCCGGGATCGTCCACGTCAGCGTGACTTTGTCGCCCTTGCGCATCGCCCGCAAATCGGACGGCGGCTTCGGCAATTCCAGCGAAGGCGGCTCCGGCGGCCCAATCGAAGCGCACCCGCCCAGCCAAACCAACGCGGCTACCGTCGTCGCCGCCGCCAACCTTCCCTTAGCAATTTTCATGAGAAACAACAGACTACATCAACTGGCTGGAAGCAAAACACCAAGAGATTTACCCCGTGTTCCCCCGTGCCCTCTGTGGTAAAGATTTTGATTTGACCGCGCCCGTTACCCCACCAGCTCCCGCACTGCCTCCCGAAACACCTTGGAGTGATGGTCCACGTCGTCCTTCTCCGTCTGCGGCGACATCAGCGCCATATTATGAAATGGCGTCAGCAGGATCCCGCGATTCATGGCGTACAAATGCATGAACCGCTCCAGTTCAAAATCCATCGCGTCGTGCGCCTGCGTCCCATTCTTGGGAGCATCCGCCGCAAACAAATATTCCGCCCTGCATCCCAGACGCGCCACATGCCACGGCAGCTCCGTTTCCGCAATGGCTCGAGCCACTCCCAACGTCCAGCGCTCCGCCATCGGGATCATGCGCTCAAACGCTTCCTTGGTCAGGACTTTGGTCAAAGTCGCGCGCATGGCCGCCAGCGACAACGCATTTCCCGCCAAAGTGCCTCCAATCCCACCAACATCGCAGTCTTCCAAATTCTGCGCCGCCACAATCCTGTCCGCGACCTCCTGCGAAAACCCGTAAGCCGCTCCCGGAATCCCTCCCCCAATGGCCTTGCCGAAAACCAGCACATCCGGCTCCAGCTTTTCCGCCCGCGTATATCCTCCAGGCCCGGCGCAGATGGTATGCGTTTCGTCGACAATCAGCAGCGCTCCGTGCTTGCGCGTGAGTTCCCGCAGCGCCGCGTGATATCCCGGCTGCGGATGCACGATCCCCACATTCGTCATCGCCGGCTCCGCCAGCACGCAAGCCACGTCTCCCGCGGCAAGTGCCCGCTCCAGTCCCGCAACATCATTGAACTCGACAACTTTGGTAGTGACGGCCGGATTCACCGGAGGCCCAATATTCCCGCGCCGGGCCCCGGCCACGCCATTGCGATCGAGCGTAATGAAAGTTTCGTCCACCGTCCCGTGATAGCACCAGTTGAAAACCAGGATCTTCGCCCGCCCCGTAATCTGCCGCGCTAAGCGAATCGAAAACCGGTTCGCATCGGTCGCCGTCAGCGCGAACTGCCAGTAGGGCAGCCCAAACCGCTTCTGCAACTCCTCCGCCACAAAAATGGAATCTTCCCCCGGCAGCATCAACGTAATCCCGCGTCGCGCCTGTTCCTCCACCGCCTTCACCGTGGCAAACGGAGAATGTCCGGTCATCGCCCCCGTGTCACCCAGGCAGAAGTCGGTATATCGATGCCCGTCCACATCGAAAAAGTGCGCCCCCTGCGCTTCCCGCACAAACGGCGGAAATGCCCCCGCCCATTTCACCATCCAATTCATGGGAACGCCCGCCAGCAGCGATTTCCGCGCCCGCTCAAACAGCGCTTTCGACTTGGGCCGCTCGTCGACAAACTTTTTCTGCTCCCGAGCCATCAGGGAACCAAGCCGCTTGCGATCAATGGATTTCATGACGAGGCAGCATACCAGACCCTCTCAGAGAGTTTCACCTCCGACGTAAACCATTGTTTCCAAAGCTGATAGCGGTAACCGCAGAACCGGCTGGAAAAAAGAACCAAAAAATCTCTTGACAGTTCATATAGTGTTATAGTTAACTATATCACTAGATATCTGGCGTGCAGCAAGCGCACGTGGGTCAGCTCGAAAAGACGTTTCCGCAACCCTCGGAAGAAGAAGAGAAAAAGGAGAAACTGAAATGAAATCACGCATCGCACTTTCGGTTCTATTCGTTTTGCTCGCCGCTACCGCTTTCGCAGCGGACACCCCCTCCCCCCAGTCTGACGCCCAAAAGTCCTTCGACAAGCTCAAAACCCTAGCCGGTTCCTGGGAAGGCACTTTTGAAGGCGGTACCATACACGTCTCGCTCCGAGTGACTTCCATGGGCAACGCGATCCTGCATGAGATGAAGGGTGGTGGCCCCGAGAATCCGATCACCATGCTCTATCTCGACGGCGACCGCTTGCTCCTGACGCATTATTGTGACGCAGGCAACAGGCCTCGCATGGTCGGAACCATTTCTCCCGACGGCAAGACCATCACTTTCAACTTTCTCGACGTCACCGGCAGTACGGAAGCGGGACGCATGCAGAGCGCCGTCTTCAACCTCATCGACGCCGACCATCACACCGAAACCTGGAGCTTCGCCATGCCGGACGGCAAACCGATGGGCGGAGTGTTGGACCTGAAGCGCACCAAGTAACCCCGTTCTGCGGGCCCGTTCGGCAACCGTGCTCGGCTCAGTGGCTCAAGCCAAACTAAGAATGAGCCCGCAGTCATCCTGAGGAAGGGCTTCATAGAACGAGGAAAGGAGGACCTGGAACATGAAACGCCTCGCAGTTTCCGTCCTATTCATCCTGATCGCCGCCACCTTTACTCCGGACGCGATCGGAGCCTTCGGAAAACTTAAATCGTGGACGGCCCGGGTCTGTGATGGTCGCTCGATCCAGTTCGACAATCGCGGCAGCTCCCACGCTTCCGCGCCGCCGAGTGCATACGCGACCAGGATTTTGCGTTCCCCCGAAGGATGCCTGCAGGGAGTCGTCTTTAAGTTCGCCGGCTCCGATCATCGCTCCGAGAGGTTCGAGTCCATAAGAAGAGCAGCCAGGCAGATCAATGAAGTGCTCGTCTTGATGCGCATCAAGTGACGCGAGCGTATTTCTAATAAGGGCTATGTGGAAACCATGACCGACCGTGAGTGGAACGACAGTCAGCCGATTTATCGCCAGCTTCGCGACCGCGTCGTCGCCATGATCCTCGACGGCGTGCTCAAAGAAGGCGATCCGCTGCCCTCCGTGCGCAACGTCGCGGCCGAGTATCGGGTCAATCCGCTCACGGTTCTCAAGGGCTATCAACAACTGGTCGACGAGCAGTTGGTCGAGAGCAGGCGAGGTCTCGGCATGTTCATCAATGCCGGCGCGCGCCATCTCCTGCTGCAGGGCGAACGCCAGAAGTTTCTCGCCGAAGAATGGCCTCGGGTCTCGGCCACTATTCAGCGCCTCGGCCTCACAGCGGAAGAACTGCTGAAGGATGCCGCAAACGGCCGGCCCTCGAGTGCGACTGAGAAGAATGCGACAGATAAAGATAAAGAAAAAGATAAAGACAAAGATAAAGACAAAGAGGAGCCGAAGTCATGAGCGTCATCGAAGCCCGCGGTCTCCATAAGGCATTCCGCACCACCGTCGCGCTGGACAGCGTGAATCTGCGTGTCGATGAAGGCCGCATCCTCGGCCTCATCGGCCCCAACGGCGCCGGCAAGACCACCGCCCTCAACGCGATTCTTGGCCTCACGCCGTATGAGGGAGAACTGAGGGTGCTCGGACGCGATCCCGCGACCGAGCGCGATCAGCTCATGCGCGATGTCTGCTTCATCGCCGACGTCGCCGTCCTGCCGCGCTGGATGCGGGTTTCGCAGGCCCTCGACTACGTGGCCGGAGTGCATCCGCGATTCGATCGCGCCAAGGCGGAGGGTTTTTTGGCAAAAACTACTATCCATCACACGAGCAAGATCCGGCATTTATCCAAGGGCATGGTGGCGCAGCTGCATCTGGCTCTGGTGATGGCGATTGATGCGAGGCTGTTGGTCCTGGATGAGCCAACGCTCGGGCTCGATATCCTGTTTCGCAAGCAGTTCTACGACTCTCTGCTCAATGATTACTTCGACCGCAGCCGCACCATCGTGGTGACAACCCATCAGGTGGAAGAGTTGCAGCACATTCTTACCGACTTGATTTTCATGGACCGCGGCCGGATCGTACTGAGTTGCACCATGGAGGAATTCGAGTCGCGCTACGTGGAAGCGACGGTGAATCCCGACAGGGTCGCCCAGGCCCGCGCGCTCAAGCCGATCTACGAGCGCCAGGTGTTCGGGCGCAGCATTCTGATTTTCGATCTAAAACCGGATCGCGGAACCAATCCGATTATCGACCGCCAGCAACTAGCCGCGCTCGGCGAGGTGCACACGCCCAGCATCGCTGACTTATTCGTAGCCGTGGTGGGTAACCAATACGCCGCACAAGGAGCGGCTCAATGAACCCTCAATCGAATGCCATGAATGAGTCTTCCCTCCCGTCGCAGGGAACCGCTCCGCCGGCCGTGTCGACAGCTCGAGTCATGTACTGGTCGATCCGGCGCGAAATCTGGGAGAACCGTGCAATCTACATTGCTCCCTTGGCCGCCGCCGGCCTCTTCCTATTCGGCTTCGCGATCCACATGCTTGTGATGCGGCGACACCTTGCGGCATCGCCGCTCGGCCCGGCGCAGCCGCACGATTTACTCGCCACCAAATATGAATTGTCGGCAGCACTGGTGACGGGAACGGCCTTTATCGTGGGAATCTTCTACTCTCTTGACGCCTTGTATGGGGAGCGCCGCGATCGCAGCATCCTCTTCTGGAAGTCGCTGCCGGTGTCCGATCTCACCACCGTGCTCTCGAAGCTGGCCATTCCCCTCTTGATTCTGCCGCTTCTCAGTTTCGCCATCAGTATCGCAACCCAATTCGTCATGCTCGTGCTGAGCAGCATAATCCTGCTGGGCAGCGGCGTGAACATCGCGGCGCTGTGGACAGAGGCGTCGTTCGTCCAATTCTCTCTTGTGCTGCTTTATCACATTCTCACGGTTCACGGTCTCTACTACGCGCCCATCTATGGCTGGCTGCTGATGGTTTCAGCGTGGGCGCCACGCGCTCCATTTATATGGGCTTTCTTGCCTCCCTTCGTGATTTGCGGAGTGGAGAAGATTGCGTTCAACACCGCATATTTCCTCGCGCTGCTGCGTGACCGCCTTGAGGGGCCGGGAGGCACAATGGCAGAGAACGACCACGCGAAGGATTTCACCACACTCATCCCCCACCATTTTTTCAGTGAGCCCGGTCTGTGGATCGGTTTGGCACTTGCCGCGCTGTTTCTTTTTGTAGCAGTGCGGCTGCGGCGCTATCGCGGTCCGATCTGAGGGAGAAGTGAGTCGTTAGGAGACTCCAATGCGATCCGACCGGAAAGGGCACGGCTTCAGCCGTGCCGTTCAGAGCCACAGATGATGGCGGGCTTTAGCCCCTGAGGTGCGAGCTTCGCTCGTAACGGTGGAGGACTTAATGAAACGCCTTCCAGTAATGAAACAACGGATAGCAGAAACATCGCCGCGTCTGCACGCCAGTCTCACTCTTCTCTTTTATCTGCTCACGATAATCGCGGGAGCAATCGTCCTTCTCGTTCACGGCAGGTTGGGCTTAGGAGTTTTGGCCGCGTGCTATCTCGCGGTGACGATTCTCTTCTATCACCTGTTAAGGCCGGTGAGCAAAAGCCTCCCTTTGCTCGCGGCGTTCCACAACCTGCTGAGACAGATCGCAGAGCAGTCCGGAACAGTTCCCAAACAAATCAGGAGAACAACACGTAGAGCAAATGGTTGACCTGGTGAGGAGAATCGACTATGAGCACTGCAGTATTAACCAACCGCTTGGAACTGAGTTCCGTCGCCGACACCGCTTTGAAAGCCGCCGCCCGCTTTTGGTTTGGCGTCACCGTCCTCGGGCAACTGGTGTTCGCATTTGCCGTCGCGTCGTTTTACACCGTTACGGCAATTCGTGGCGACTACCACGCGTGGAAGTTCACCAACGGTTTCGCCCCCGGCGTGACCAGGGGCAACTGGGCGGTCGTCATGCACGTCGCCTCGGCCGCCCTCATCATGCTTGCCGGAGCGGTGCAATTGGTTCCGCAGGTCCGCAACCGCTTCCCCGTCTTCCATCGCTGGAACGGCCGCATCTACATGTTGGCCGCCGTCGCCCTCAGCGCCGCCGGTCTTTATATGGTCTGGATCCGCGGCAGCGTTGGCGACACCACTCAACACCTCGGCAGCACCCTGAACGTCATCCTGATCTGGCTCTTCGCCGCCCTCGCTCTCCGCTTCGCCATGGCTCGCGATTTCAAAACTCACCGCCGCTGGGCCCTCCGCCTCTTCCTCGTGGTCAGCGGATCGTGGTTCTATCGCATCATGCTTTTCTTGACCTTCATGATCTTCAAAGGCCCGGTCGGATTCGATCCCACCACCTTCAACGGCCCATTGATCTCCTTCATGGCATTCGCTAATTTCCTGTTTCCCCTGGCTGTTCTTGAAGTTTATTTCCTTGCGCAGGATCGCCCCGGCGCGCCGCGCCGCATCGCCACCGCCGGCCTGCTCTTCGTCCTCACCCTCGGCATGGTCGCCGGACTTTTGGCCGTCACCATGGCTGTCTGGGTGCCCGACGTCAAAGCCGCCTTCGATCCCCGCCGATCGATTGCCGAAACTCTTTCCGCAACCCTTGCCTCCACCGGCATCGACGCGGCCGTAAAGCAATACCATGACTTGAAAGCCGCCCAACCCATCACCTACAACTTCGACGAAGACGAACTCAACAGTCTCGGCTACCAGCTGCTCAACGCCAAGAAGTTCAACGACGCAATCCGCATCCTCCAGCTCAACGTCGAAGCTTATCCGCAATCCGCCAACGTCTACGACAGTCTCGCGGAGGCTTACATGGACAACGGCAACAAGCCGCTGGCCATCGTCAACTATCAGAAATCGGTTCAGTTAAACTCAAAGAATCGCAACGCGATCGTGTATCTGCAGAAACTCAACGCCCCATGATCTCCAGGCGGGCATTTGATTGTGCGCTGTGTATTTGCGAATTGTTAGCGGATGTTTCGCTGAACTCGGAGCTATCTTTTTGGGTTCGGGAAGGGCACGACTTCTGGGGTTGCGGAAAAAGTCTGGTTTTGGGTGGAGCAGCGCTTTCAGCGCTGCGTTAAAGGCTTTGTTTTCAGGGCGGGCTTTAGCCGCTGAGGTACGTCTGCGCACTTTTTCCGCAGCCTCTTCAGTCGTGCCGCTCAGGCCCAATAAGGATGCGGGCTTCAGCCCCTGGGGGCATCGCTGACGGGAGGACACGAATGATGAAAGAGCGGGCGCTAAAAATCGTGTTGGTAATCGTGGGCTTGCTGTTCGTGGCCACCATCTTCGGGATAGTGGAACTGCGTGAGGAAGAGACCCTGCAGATGATGCTCAGCATTTACGTCACTCTCGGAGTCTTCCTGCTGCTCGCGGCCCGTAACCCCTCCGCGCATCGCAGCCTGATCGCCTTCACCGCTTGGTCGAGTTTCGCTCACGCCGCGGTGATGACCGTGCAGTCGCTGTACGATGTGGGCGAGCGGGCACATCTGCGTATCGGCAGCCTGGCCTTTGCAATCATCGGAGCGGCGCTGCTAGCGCTCGCGCCACCGAAGCTTGGGGTCTCGGGTCCTGATCGAGTTGATGATTCTCAGGCGTTGGGCAGGAGGCAAAAAATATGAGCACAGCTCCCTCGAGTAACCAATTGCCCACCATAGAGCCGGAACAACAGACCGCCGCAAAAGTCGCGGGATTTGCTTACCTGATGACGTTCGCCACCGTGGTCTACGTCAATTTTGGTATCCACGATCGTCTGATTTCCGAGAACAATGCCGAAACCGCGAGAAATATCCTGGCGCACGAAACGCTCTTTCGCATCGGCATCGTCGGCGATCTCATTTACTGCGCAGGCGTGATCGTGCTTCTCACCGCCCTCTACGTGCTTCTCAAGCCGGTCAATCGCGGCCTGGCCCTGCTTGCTGCCTTCTGGAGGCTCGTATGGGTCTTGATGTGGCTGGTTATGACGCTCCAGCTCTTTGACGCCTTGCGTCTCCTCAGGGGCGCTGATTTCTCGCAGGCGCTTGGGGCAGAGCGAGTCCAGGCGTTGATGAGCCTCTATCTGGGCACGCGTTTTGACTACTATTACGTGGGCTTGCTGTTTGGCTCACTGGCATCCACCGTCTGCGGCTACCTGTGGTTCAAGTCCCGCTATATCCCTCGATCGCTGGCTGCTTTCGGCGTGATCTCGTCCGCATTCTGCGTGACGTGTACTCTGGTTTTCTACGTTTTCCCCAACTTCGACAAGATCGTGAACCTGTGGTGGTTCGACATGCCGATGGCTATTTTCGATATGGCCCTGAGTTTGTGGCTTCTGTTCAAGGGATTACGAACCCCGCTAGTCGAGTAACGGAAGGCAGACCGAATCAGCCACCAAAAGGGGTTACCCCGTGTTCCCCTGTGTCCTCTGTGGTAAAGATCTTTTACAGAATGTACCGCGACAAATCCTGGTCCTTCACGATGTCGGTAAGCATCTTCCGCACATAGTCGGCGTCAATGGTCACGTGCTCGCCCTTCTTCTCCGGCGCATCAAAGCTAAGCTCATCCAGCACTCGCTCCATGATGGTATGCAGCCGCCGTGCTCCAATGTTTTCCGTGCTCTCATTTACCCGAAATGCAAAGTGCGCAATCTCCGACAGCGCCTCGGGTGTGAACTCCAGCTTCACTCCTTCGGTTTCAAGCAAAGCCGTGTACTGTTTCACTAAAGACGATTTCGGCTCGGTGAGAATGCGCACGAAATCTTCCATGGTCAGCGACTGCAGTTCCACCCGAATCGGAAACCGCCCCTGCAACTCAGGAATAAGATCGCTCGGCTTGGAAACGTGAAACGCCCCCGCCGCAATAAATAAAATGTGGTCCGTCCGCACCATGCCATAGCGCGTGTTCACGGTAGTGCCTTCAACAATGGGCAGAATGTCGCGCTGCACGCCTTCCCGTGAAACGTCCGGCCCATGCCCACCCTCGCGTCCCGCGATCTTGTCGATCTCATCCAAAAACACGATGCCCGCATTCTCCACGCGATCGATCGCCATGCGCGTCACCTGGTCCATGTCGATCAAGCGTTGTTCTTCTTCTTGAATCAAATACTCGAAAGCCTCATTCACCTTCATCTTCCGCTTCTTGGTGCGCTGGCCGAAGATGTTGGGCAGCATGTCCTTGATATTGATGTCCATCTCCTCGACGCCCTGGTTCGTCATAATTTCGAAAGATGGAAAATTACGCTCCCGCACATCGATCTCAACCTGCCTCTCGTCCAGCTTTCCCTCGCGCAATTGCTGCCGCAGTTTCTCCCGCGTCCGCGACGAAGATTCCGTCAGCGCCGTCCCGCCATCGATCACCACTCCGCCCGCGGTGGTAGGCTCCGCCGGCCGGCTCGGTGGAGACGGTGGCAGCAGAATATCCAGCAGCCGCTCCTCCGCATTCAACTCGGCCTTGTCCGCCACATCTTCCAGTTTCTCTTCGCGCACGTTATCGATCGCAATCTCCACCAGATCGCGCACCATCGACTCCACGTCGCGCCCGACATATCCAACCTCGGTAAACTTCGACGCCTCCACTTTCAGAAACGGAGAATTCGCCAGCTTCGCCAGCCGCCGCGCAATCTCGGTTTTTCCCACTCCCGTCGGCCCTATCATGATTATGTTTTTGGGAATGATTTCTTCGGCCAGTTCTGGAGTCAGTTTCTGGCGGCGCATGCGGTTGCGCAGGGCGATGGCGACCGCGCGCTTGGCGTCCTTCTGGCCGATCACATGTTTGTCGAGTTCGACGACGATTTCGCGGGGAGTGAGTTCGTCGAGTGCGAGTTGCTCTTCTTCGGCGCTGCTGGGGAGATAGATGGCCATAAATTAGTGGTCAGGGGTCAGGGGTTCGGGATCAGCACGCGCTGCTTTGCTCTAACCCCTGAACCCTGGCCCCTGATCCCTTCTTACAGTTCTTCAATCGTTACCACGTCATTCGTATAGATGCACATCTTGCCGGCAATCTTCATGGCTTCTTCGGCGATCTGGCGGGCGCTAAGCTGCGTGTGTTCGGCCAGCGCCTGGGCTGCGGCCTGGGCGTAGGGACCGCCGCTGCCGATGGCCGCCACGCCGCTGTCGGGCTCGATCACGTCGCCTTGTCCGCTGAGCAGAAACGTTTGCTCCTTGTCGCACACCAGCAGCAACGCTTCCAGATGGCGCAGATATTTATCGGTGCGCCAATCTTTTGCCAGTTCGACGGCGCCGCGTCCCAGGTTGCCGTGATACTGCTCCAGCTTCGATTCGAAGCGGCTGAACAGGGTGAAGGCGTCGGCGGTGGAACCCGCGAACCCGGCAAGGATTTTGTCGTTGTACAGGCGGCGAATTTTTTTCGCCGTATGTTTGATGACGGACTCGCCGAGCGTAACCTGTCCGTCGCCAGCCAGAACCACGCTGCCGTTGCGGCGGATGGACAAAACAGTTGTGGATCGGATCAGTCGCTTCGTGGACATGGGCGCAATTCTTGATTATAGCAGCGCGTAGAGCGGACGCCCTCGTCCGCTGCCTTTGAATTTGATTTTGATTTGGTCTTGAAATCCTCATGCCACTTCGACAAATCCAAATCAAAAGCAGCGGACGAGGGCGTCCGCTTCACACACTCTCAGCCCCGATGATCCCGGCGATGACTCAGCTGCTCTTTCACTTCCGGCCACTCGGCGGCCACGATCGAATAGCGCACTGAGTCGCGGGGAATGAAATCGGCGGCCATGCGATGGGCGCGAAGAATTCCTTCGAACTTTCCTCCGATACGTTCGAGGGCGGCACGGGAGCGCTGGTTGCGCGCGTCGGTGTGAAAGCAAACGCGCAGCGCCTGCCAGGTTTCGAAGGCATGCGTCAGCATGAGCAACTTGGCCTCAGTGTTGGCCGCGGTGCGGATGGCCGAGGCGGCGAACCAGGTGTAGCCAATCTCGCAGGCGTCAGGGGATTGGCGGCCGTGCCGCGCGTGTCCCGGCGGCCACGCCCAGCGCTCGATGTTGAAGAACCGGGTTGAGCCGATGACGACGCGATCATTCAGGTTGATGATCGCGAATGGTGCTGCCGAACCGGCGTCGCGCCAGGCCAGCGCAGTGTCGATGTAGGTGGTGGCTTCGAGCTTGCCTTGCGGGACTGGGCTCCACTGGTAGAGGGAGCGGTCACCGGCCGCAGCGGCTGCCAAGCCTTCGACGTGGCGGTGGTCGAGCGGTTCGAGGCGGACGTGATGGCCTGAGAGCGGAGTTTCTGCTGCCATGACTTACAGTATGCCGGGAGTAAGGCTGCCGTGGAAGAGTGGGGCTTGGATAAATCCAAAACTGCAAGCGACCGCGGAATCCCACCCTTCAAAGAACGAAGGGTGGGGCAGCCGCGCGACAGCGTGGTTATAGGGATCCTTCGACTGCGTGGGATCGTCTTGCAGACGATCCCACTTCGCTCAGGATGACAAACAGAATCGTGGATCGTAGCGAGCGGGCGAGTCGCCCGCTCCCACACGCCCGCTCCCACACGCCCGCTCCCACACGAGTTCTCAGAAAAGTTGTCAATAGGCAGAAACTACACGATTGAGGATAAGTGGTTCTCAGGTATGGAGATATAATTCCGGGAAACATGTCCCAATTGTCCTATTCAGGATGATATACTAGAAGTATAGGGTAAAACTTAATGAAACGAAGGCGCGGCCTATGGGCTGCGCCTTTTGTTTTGGGGGATGTGGAAACGTACCTCAGGGGCTAAAGCCCTCCCGAGGGTGGGCCCTATCGCAGCGCTGGAAGCGCCGCGCCACCCAAAAACCAAAGTAGGGATCCAAAATCGAGTCGGGCAACCAAGGAGTGGGTGATGGCGAAGTGCAAGGGGTTTCGGACTTTCAAGGAGCGGGGCGAGTGGGTGGAGTTGCAGTTTATGGCGCGGGCGGTGCGGCTGGGGTTTAAGGTGTCGAAGCCGTGGGGAGATTCGTCGGCGTACGACGTGGGGATTGAATCTGGGGATCGGATTCTGCGGGTGCAGGTGAAGTCGACGGACTGCCGGACGCAGTACGGATACCTGTGCCAGTTCAAGCCGAACGCGCACAGCCAGCCTTACACGCTGAAGCAGATCGACTTTTTTGCGGCTTACGTGATTCCAGAGGATGTGTGGTATCTGATTCCGGCGGCGGTTTTGTTGGGCGGGAAGCAGAAGAAAGCTGTGACGTTGTTGCCGGTGAAGCCGCGGCATCCGGAGCGGTACAAGTGCGAGGGGTATAGGGAGGCTTGGCCGTTGTTGCTGCCGGGTGAGCAGGTGTAGGCAGGGTCAACGTCAAAATCAAAGTCAAAGGCAGCGGACAGGAGTGTCCGCTCTACACGAGCAGAGTGATCACACTCAGATGATGTAGGGCACCAGCGCCGACACGTGGCGGGAGTAGGCTTCATAGGGCTCGCCGAACTGGGCGCGCATCCATTTCTCTTCAAGCTTTAGTTTGTGCCAGAGGACGGCGAAAACCAGGGCTACCGCGAGCAGGCCGCGCCATTCGCCGCGGGCCACTGCGGAACCAACAAATCCCAGCAGAAGGCCCGTATAGATGGGGTGGCGAACCAGGGCATAGGGGCCGCTGGTAATGAGTTCGTGATCCTGCTTCAGAGTCACCTGCTGGCTCCAGTTTGTTCCCAGGTGACGACGACCCCAGACAGAAAAGAGCAGGCCCCCGGCGGTAATGGCTGCGCCAGTCCAGAAGCACCAGGCACCGACGGGAAGAAATCGCTGGTTCAGCAATGGAAGGGGAACACTCGGGAGCCAGAGAAGCGCGATTGCGCCGAGAATCGCAACCATGCGTATAACGCGCGATGGGCCGGACTCGCTACGCTCGGTTGCCTTGACGTTCCGCGACATCGCCCACCAATAGGTGAAGTAACTGATCCACATGGCGGGGAAAAGATAGCTATAGATGAGTGGCATTAAACGCCAACAGTCTGCGCGCTCGGCTTCGCCGCCAGCAACTGGCGCAGCACGTACTGCAAAATGCCGCCGTTGGCGTAGTAGAGCGCTTCCTGCGGCGTGTCGATGCGGACCAGGGCGTCGAACTCTATCGGCTTGTCCTTCCCACCTCCGCCGGTACTTCCACTTGACGTCGCACGAACCTTCAATTTTCGTCCGGCGGCGAAGTGTTCGACTACGTCGCCGATGCCGGTGATCTCGAAGACTTCTTCGCCGGTCAGTTTGAGCGACTCGGCGTTCTGGCCTGCGAGGAATTGCAGGGGAAGAACTCCCATGCCGACCAGATTCGAGCGGTGAATGCGCTCGTAGCTTTCGGCGATGACGGCTGAAACGCCCAGCAGGCGCGGGCCTTTGGCGGCCCAGTCGCGGGAGGAGCCGGAGCCGTATTCTTTTCCGGCGAGAATCACCAGCGGCGTGCGCTCGGACTGATATTTCTGCGAGGCGTCGAAGATCGACATTTCCTGGTTGGTGGGCAGGTGGCGGGTGAAGCCGCCTTCTACGTTGACCAGTTTGTTGCGCAGGCGGACGTTGGCGAAGGTGCCGCGAACCATGACTTCGTGATTGCCGCGGCGTGAGCCGTAGGAGTTGAAGTCGGCGGGCTTGACACGGTGCTCCTGCAGATATTTTCCGGCGGGGCCATCTTTCTTGATAGAGCCGGCGGGAGAGATGTGGTCGGTGGTGACGCTGTCGCCGAGCACGGCCAGCACGCGCGCGTTCTTGATGTCTTCGACGGGCGAAGGCTTGAGCTTCATGCCCTCGAAGTAGGGAGCGCGGCGGATGTAGGTGGAATCTTTTTCCCAGGCGTAGGTCTGGCCTTTGGGGACGGAAAGGCCGCGCCAGCGCTCATCGCCGGCGAAAACTTCGGCGTAACTTTTTGAAAACATTTCCGCAGTAACGGAGTGCTCGACGGCCTCTTCAACTTCGCGTTGCGTGGGCCAGATATCGGCGAGGTAAACCGGCTTGCCGTCCTTGCCCTTGCCGATGGCGTCTTTGCGGAGATCGGTGTCGATGCGTCCGGCGAGCGCGAATGCGACTACCAGCGGCGGCGACATTAAATAGTTGGCGCGAACCTCGGAGTTGATGCGGCCCTCGAAGTTGCGATTGCCGGAAAGGACCGAGGCGACGACGAGATCTTTTTCGTCGATGGCCTGGGAGACTTCGGCGGGGAGCGGGCCGGAGTTTCCGATGCAGGTGGTGCAGCCGTAGCCCACGATGTGGAATTTTAGTTTCTCGAGATACGGAGTGAGGCCGGCGTTCTCCAGATAATCGCGTACGACTTTCGAGCCGGGCGCGAGCGAAGTCTTCACCCAGGGCGGGACTTGTAAACCTTTCTCGACAGCCTTCTTGGCGAGCAGGCCGGCGCCGATCATCACGGAGGGATTCGAAGTGTTGGTGCACGAAGTGATGGCGGCGATCACTACGCTCCCGTGCTTCAGCGAGTTCTTTACGTTCGCCGGGACGTGCTCGTGGACGTTGGGATCTTCGACGCCGATGGCTGCGGGGCTGCCACCTTCCTGCTCCCAGCGGGCGGAGTTGGTAACTGCCGAGGTGGTTGTCGTCTTGGCCGCGGATTTCGGCTTGATCAGCGAGGGCAAAGCTTTCTGGAAAGAGTCGGCAGCCTGCGAGAGAATGACGCGGTCTTGCGGACGTTTCGGTCCGGCGAGGCTGGGCTCAACCGATCCGAGATCGAGGGTGAGCAACTCGGAGTATTCGGCTTCGGGAGTTTTGTCGTCGTGGAAGAGTCCCTGCTCGCGGCTGTAAGCCTCGACCAGAGCGATTTGATCTGCAGTGCGGCCGCTGAGTTTCAAATACTTCAGAGTTTCTTTGTCGACGGGGAAGATGCCGCAAGTCGCGCCGTATTCGGGCGACATGTTGGCGATGGTGGCGCGGTCGGCGAGCGGAAGATCGCGCAGTCCGGGGCCGAAGTACTCGACAAATTTTCCGACGACACCATGCTTGCGCAACATCTCGGTAATCGTCAGAACGAGATCGGTGGCGGTAGCGCCTTCGCGCAAACGTCCAGTAAGCTTCACGCCGACAACCAGAGGAATCAGCATGGAGACAGGCTGCCCGAGCATCGACGCTTCGGCCTCAATGCCGCCCACGCCCCATCCCAGTACGCCTAAGCCATTAATCATGGTTGTGTGACTGTCTGTGCCGACCAGAGTGTCGGGGTAGGCGGTACGCTTGCCGTTTGCGTCTTGCACGAAGACTACGCGGGCGAGGTATTCGAGGTTGACCTGGTGGACGATGCCGGTGTCGGGGGGGACGATGGCGAGGTTGCGGAATCCGGTTTGGCCCCAGCGGAGGAACGAGTAGCGCTCTTTGTTGCGCTGGAATTCGAGCAGGGCGTTCATGTCGAAGGCGCTGGAGGTGCCGAACTCGTCGACTTGCACGGAGTGGTCGATTACCAGCTCGACTGGCTGGAGAGGGTTGATGAGGGCGGGGTCGCCGCCGAGTTGCTGCATGGCGTCGCGCATGGCGGCCAGATCGACTACGCAGGGGACGCCGGTGAAATCCTGAAGAAGGACGCGGCTGGGGGTGAAGGCGATCTCTTTATCTGGTTTAGAATTCTTGTTCCAGTTGGCCATCGAGCGCACGTCTTCTTTTTTTACGTTGCGGCCGTCTTCGGTGCGGAGCAGGTTCTCGAGGAGAATGCGCAGAGAGAACGGCAGGTGCTTCGTCGAGATGCCTTGCTCGTCGAGGGCGGCGAGGCGGTAGATTTCGTATTCTTTGTTGGCGACTTTGAGGGTGGAGCGGGAGTTGAAACTATTTAAGGACATGATGGCCTTCCTGATGGATATAGATGGGCTGGAGCTGGGATTTGAACCTTTTAGTTTAGTCGTTTTGGCGGAGATTGCGTAGGGGGGATGTCGGGTTCGTATGTATGAGCGAGAACAACCTAACACAGAGGACACAGGGTCACGCAGGGTCGTGCGCGGAAGATTGGAGGGAAAAGCCCTTAACCGCGAGTGGCTCGGAGGGCCCGGAGCATTTGGGGTTGGCGGCAGGATTCTGGGCCCCGCAGCGGAGATACGTAGGTCCTTCGTTGGGAGTCGCTCGCATCGCGAACGACTCCGCTTCCTCAGGATGACAGCCGAGGAGGTGACGAACATTGAGAGCTTCAGCGTGCGGCTGCGATCCAGACTTGATAGGCGACTACGACCATCATGAAGAGCAGGTAAAGGCGGAGAGACCAGAGGACTAGGAGTTCGGGGCCTTTGAGGTGACGGCGGGAGATGGGGTGCTTTTTAGCCTTCACGAGCTGATCGTGTTCGAGAGAGGAGAGGACCCAGGTTTGGTCGGAGGCGGATATTTGTGGTTCTTGTTTTTTCGTCATCGGTTTGGTTCTCGTCGGTCGAGTTTTGACCCATGGTGCCTCGGGGGCTAAAGAGTGTGCGTGAGAACTCGTGCCTCCCTACGGGACTCGCTCGACCTTCCCACTTCCACCCGGCACTTCCGTGCCGGGCTTTCACATGCCGCCCCCTTCGGGGCTGGAATGTGATGATTCCGTTCCACCTCTTCCCCTAAAATTCAGTTCTCACCCACACCCTAAAGCCCTCATTCATTCTGTCAGCTTTTACGCGGCGCTGAAGCGCCGCTCTTCCACGTCACTGCATGCTTCCACGTCCTAGTTTCCGCCCAGGGCGGCGAAGATGTTGGGGGCGATGATGCTAACGCCGAAGAGGATGCCGGCGGCGGTCAGGAGAAAAACCACCCCGGAGGACAAAATATTGGCCCACAGCGGACTGACCAGATCGCCCATAATTTCTTTGTCATTGACCAGCATGAAGAGGAACACGAGAGCGGGCGGCATGGCCAGAACCGCGACCACATTGACGATGAGAACTACGTAGACCAGCGGCAGTCCTGGGATCAGGACGATGGCCGCGGCGGCCACGGCGCAGAGACTGAGAACGGCATAAAACGATTTGCCTTCGCCCATGGGAAGGTTGAGGCTGTGCGGCCGGTGAGTGACTTCTCCGAAGGCGTAGGCGGAAGAAGTTGAGATGGTGATGGCGGCTACGATGCCGGCTTCGACCATGCCGAGGGCGAAGAGTGATGCGCCGAAGCGTCCAATGACCGGCTGGAGAGCCTGAGCGAATTCGGCGGCCTGGAAATTGTCGGCGGACATCTGATGGGCGAAGAGCGGGGCAGTGGCGAGGATCGTGGCGATCGCGGCGGCTGTGGCGAGCGCGGCGCCCAGAACGGTGTCGACGCGGCCGAAGCGGATGTCTTTGGTGGTCATGCCCTTGTCGACGGTGGCACTCTGCTGGAAGAAAAGCATCCAGGGAGTGACGGTGGCGCCGATGTCGGCAAGGACGATCAGGAGAGTGTCTTTGTTGAAGCCGGGAAGCGGTTGCCAAGTGATGAATGCGTGGCCGACCGAGTGCCAGCTGGGGTGGGTCATGAGCGCGACTGGAATGAAGACTAAATTGAAGGCGGCGGCGGCCAGTGTGATGCGTTCCCAAGTCCAGTAGCGGTGAGTTATGAGCGCTGAGTAGAGGACGACGAGAGCGATGAGGATGGCCAGCCAGGGAGGGACACCGAAAAAACCGAGGCCGGCGCGGATGGCGATGAACTCGGTGATGAGAGTGAGGAAGTTGCCGATGGTGAGGTCGATCATGGAAAACCATCCCCAGAATGGACCGAAGCGCTCGAAGATGAGTTCGGCGTGGCCGCGATGGGTGGCGGCACCGAGGCGGACGGTCATTTCCTGGACGACGATGGCCATGCAAAACGTGAGGGCGACGAAGGGGATGAAGAAGCCGATGCCGAACTTGGCGCCGGTGGCGGCGTAGGAGAGCATACTGGGGCCGTCGTTCTCTCCGAGCATGACTAAGACGCCGGGACCGACGAGCAACCAGAGAAGGCGAGCTTTGGAGGAGAAGCCGCGATGGGAGCGGGCTTCGGAGACGCGGACGCGGTCGTGGGCGCGGTCGACGTCCTCGTGAGTAATGACTACTACTTCGTCTTCGGTCTGGGTGGCGACGGGCTTCATCAGTCGAGGTTAGCTAATCTCCAGCGCTGCGGCTGGATTTCCCCCGGTAGAGATTAGCGTAAGTATACACTAGGGGATAAACCATGGTTAACTACAGACGTGGGGCCTACGATTTTCCGCGTCTGTGGGGACGGCGACCTCAGGGGCTAAAGCCCTCCATCTTCCTGGCGATCTGACGCGGCCCTGGAAGGGCCGCTCTTCCACGGCGGCGGCGGCAGAATGCATAGTCCCCTTCGACAAGCTCAGGGCAGGCTTTCGCTCCGCTCGGGATGACAATGCTGGGTGGAGGAACGGCTTAGCGGGAGGGGCGGGAGTCGGCGGGGGAGACCCAGACGCGGTCGGCGGCGGCGCGGCCGAGGGAGACGTTTCCGGCGGTGGTGGACAGAGTGAGGGTCTGGTCGTAGTTGCGTTCGAGGAGGCGCAACTTGGCTCCGGGACGGATGCCGCGGGCTTCGAGGAACTCGAGCAGGCGACGGTCGCGCTCGTAGATTCCGCTCACGGCGTAGGCGGCGCCGGGGGCGGCATCGGCGAGGAGCAGGAGGCCGCGATGACGGCGACTGGCGGGGCTTTCCACCTCGCTTAGATTGCCGTGAGGGCAGGCGCCGCCCTTGCCGAGTTTGGCGAGGAGTTTGGCTTCGAAGTCGGGTGAGACGGCGTGTTCGAGGCGCTCGGCTTCGTCGTGCACCTTCCACCACTCCATACCGAAAAGCTCGGCCAACATGCGTTCGATTAGGTGATGGCGGAGGGTGAGTTTGCGGGCGATCTTGCGGCCGGCGGCGGTGAGACGGACGTGGCCGTCGGCTGGGACGAGGACCAAGCCGTCCTTTTTCAGCCGGCGCACGGCCATGGTGACGGCGGGGGCTGACACTTTCAGCCAGTCGGCCAGGCGCGCCGAGATGACGGCTTCGCCTTCACTCTCGGCCTCGAGGATGGCTTTGAGGTAGTCCTCTTTGGAGACGGTGATCATGTGGGGAGATTATACGACGGAGTTAAGTGTAGTTAATTGGTGATTGCTGATTGTCGATTGGAAACCGCACCCTTCGGACGACTGTGGTTTGAAAGTGAAGGGCTTTCAATCAGCAATCAACAATCAGAAATCAACAGTTGCCTTCTCCGTTTGACAGCTTTTCTCCTGTCCCCTAACCTTGACATTCTCTGGCTATGAAAGTTCTGGTTCTAGGTAGCGGTGGACGGGAGCACGCTTTGGTATGGAAGCTGCGGCAGTCGGCGCGGGTTTCGAAGCTTTTCTGCGCGCCGGGCAATGGCGGGATTGCGGACGAGGCGGAGTGCTTACCGGTCGACCTGAAGAATCTGGAGTCGATTGTGGCGCTGGGGCAACAGCTGCGGCCAGATCTTACGGTGGTGGGTCCGGAGTTGCCGCTGACGTTGGGGGTGGTGGACGAGTTCACGCGCCGCGGGTGGCCTGCGTTCGGTCCGACCAAGGCGGCGGCGCAACTGGAATCGAGCAAGAGTTTCGCGAAGGAATTTCTGCAGCGGCATCACATTCCTACCGCGCCTTATGCGATTTGCGATTCGGTGGAGGAAGTGCGGGCGGCGTTGACGCATTTTCACTTGCCGGTGGTGGTGAAGGCGGATGGTTTGGCGGCGGGCAAGGGCGTCGTGATCGCGGTGAGCAAAGAAGAGGCGGCGCGCGTAGCGGTGGAGATGTTCAGCGGCAAGATGGTGGGAGAAGCGGGCGCACGCGTGGTGCTGGAAGAATGTTTGAAGGGCGATGAGCTATCGTTTCTGGTGCTGAGCGATGGAGAGCGGGTTGCGCCGCTGGTGGCGGCGCAAGACCACAAGCGCGTGGGCGATGGCGATACCGGGCCGAATACTGGTGGCATGGGCGCATATTCCACGCGGACGATTGTGGATGACAAGATGCGCGACTGGCTGGTGCATCACATTGCGCGGCCGGTGGTGGAGGGGATGAAGGCGGAGGGCGCGGAGTTCAAGGGCGTGCTCTACTGCGGGCTGATGATGACGGCGCGCGGTCCGATGGTGCTGGAGTTCAATTGCAGGTTCGGGGATCCGGAGGCGCAGCCGATTCTGATGCGGCTGGAGAGCGATCTGGTGGATGCGCTGGAGGCGTCGATTGCGGGGCGAGTGAGCGAAGGGGATTTCAAGTGGTCGCGGGATGCATCAGTGTGCGTGGTGATGGCTTCGGGAGGATATCCGGGGACGTATGAAGTGGGGAAGAAGATTACGGGGCTCGATGAGGCTGGGGCGGTCGAGGGAGTGAAAGTGTTTCACGCGGGGACGTCGAAGCGCGATGGAGCGTTTTATACCGCTGGCGGACGGGTGCTGGGAGTTTCGGCGCGGGCTGGCGAGTTGGAGACTGCCGTGGAGCGGGCTTACGAAGCTTGCGGGAAGATTCGATTTGATGGGGCGCATTATCGGAAGGATATTGCGGCGAGGGTGATGAAGAAGTAGGCGAACGACCTTGGGCTGCGGACGTGCGCTTCAACGAAATACGGCCGGTGGTAGAAACTCCCTTCGAAGCCCCGGGTGGCGCGGTAGTTAAGGGGATCCTTCGACTTCGGTTGTGCTTCGTTTCACGAAGCACAACCTTCGCTCAGGATGACAACTAAGGAGGGTCATGAGTAAGGTGCTGGTTTCGATTGTGATGGGGAGTGATTCGGACCTTGAGATTATGCGCGAGGCGGGGAAGGCTTTGGACGAGTTCGGCATCGCGTATGAAATCGATGTGACGTCGGCGCACCGGTCGCCGGAGCGTACGGCTGACTTCGCGCGGAAGGCTGCTGGGCGGGGCATTCAGGTGATCATCGCGGGAGCTGGAGGCGCAGCGCATCTGGCTGGGGTGATTGCGGCTCACACGACCCTGCCGGTGATTGGGGTGCCGATTCCTTCGACGTCGCTGCAGGGGATGGATTCTCTGCTGGCTACGGTGCAGATGCCGGCGGGGATTCCGGTGGCTACCGTCGCCATCGGTAAGCCGGGGGCTACGAATGCCGGGATCCTGGCGGCGCAGATGATTGGGTTGGGGGATGCTGCGGTTGCAAAGAAGCTGGAGGGGCACAAAGAGAAACTGGCGCGCGGGGTGGAGGAGAAGTCGAGGAAGCTGAGGAGTTCATGAAAGACTTAAGTACCTCAGGGCTGAAGCCCTTCAATTTCTGAGCCTCGTGACGCAGGCCTGGAAGGCCTGCTCCACCCTCGTGCCTACGCTTATCTCCGCGCCGCGAGTGCCGTGGTGGCGCAACGCTTCGCTGCGCTTGGCTGAACGGCCGAGGCGGCCGTTCCCACATGATCCAATCGCCCCCACACAATCTTCATCTCCATACAATCCTCATCTCCACACAATCCGGCCGTCGCGACGCAATCGTTGCCACACCATCCAGAAACTATAGCTTCAATCCCTTTAGGTATTCGCGGAACGGGGTGCCCAGGTCTTCGCGCTTCAGGGCGAATTCTACGGTGGCTTTGAGGAAACCTAGTTTGTCGCCGGTGTCGTGGCGGCGGCCTTCGTAGACGTAGGCGTACATTTTTTCTTTTTGCAGAAGGAGGCGCATGCCGTCGGTGAGCTGGAGTTCGCCGCCAGCGCCGGGGGGCGTCTGGGCTAGGCAGTCGAAGATTGCGGGAGTCAGGATGTAGCGGCCGATGATGGCGAGGTTGGAGGGGGCGTCTTCGGGTTTGGGCTTCTCGACCATGTTCTTGATTTCGAAGAGGCGGCCGCCGAAGCGGGGGTCGGCGGGCTTCACGTCGAGGACGCCGTAGGACGAGATCATCTTGCCCTCGATGATCTGAGTGGCGAGCACGGAGCACTGGGTCTGATCGAAGACGTCGGCCATTTGCTTGAGGCAGGGGACTTCGGCGTCGATTACGTCGTCGGCGAGGAGCACGGCGAAAGGCTCGTTGCCCACGAGTTCGCGGGCCATCAGGACGGCGTGGCCGAGGCCGAGAGCCTCTTTCTGGCGGACGTAGGCGACGTGGATCATGTCGGAGATGGAGCGGACGATCTTGAGCAGGTCAAGCTTCTTGCGATCTTCGAGCATTCTTTCGAGTTCGTAGCTGACGTCGAAGTGGTCTTCGATAGCCTGCTTGCCGCGGCCGGTGATGATGAGGATCTGGTCGCAGCCGGAGGCCATGGCCTCTTCGACGCCGTACTGGATGATGGGCTTGTCGACCAGCGGGAGCATTTCTTTGGGCTGAGCTTTGGTGGCGGGGAGAAAGCGAGTGCCGAGGCCGGCTGCGGGGAAAACGGCTTTTCGGAGCTTCATGGGCATAAGGGCGGTCGTTGGTCGTTCGTCGTTAGTCGTTGGCGGTGCGAGTTCGGTTGCCGGACAATTGTATATGGTGGGGTTTGGGGCTGGCGAGGTCGGCGGCTAAAGCCGCTATTGATTTTGTGTGGTCCTCACGGCGCGGCTGAAGCCGCGCCCTTTCAAAACAATTCCGACGAAATGCGTCTCGCTGCGCTCGACGGGACGGCCGAGGCGGCCGTCCCCACACGAATCGTGAGCCGAGGCGGCCGTCCCTAGGCGCACCTATGTTGGTCCGGCGGCGGGTTGGGTTTCTGTTGCGGTTTCTGCGCTGGCCAGTTGTTCCAGTATGGTGCGGAGGGCGCGGAGGACTTCTTCTGCGGCTGTGGCTTTCAAAACAAATTTCAACATGCCGTCCGGGGTGAACTGGGCGCCGCGCTGGGCGGAGACGAAGCGGGCTAACTGCTCGGGATCGACCGTTGCGTCCGGGCGGAACTTTAAGGTTACGAAGTCGCGTTTGCGTTCGATCGCGACTACTCCTACCTTCATGCACAAGAGCTTCAGCGAGGCATAGTCGAGCAGGTTGCGCACGGCGGGCGGGGGTGGGCCGTAGCGGTCTTTTAACTCCAACCCAACATCGTTGAGCTGCGATTCGGTTTCGACGCGGGCCACGCGCTTATACATCTGCAGGCGCTGATTTTCTTCCGGAACATAATCAGCGGGGATGCGAATGTTTAAGCCTAGATTGAGCTGGGTTTCGGCCTCGTCGGGGGCGGCTTCGCCTTTCATCTCGCGGACGGCACGCTCGAGCATCTGGGTGTAGAGCTCGAAGCCGATGGCTTCGATGTGGCCGCTCTGCTCGCCGCCGAGCATGTTGCCGGCGCCGCGGAGTTCGAGGTCGAGGGCGGCGATTTTGAATCCGGCACCTAGGTCGGAAAATTCCTTGAGGGCGGCGAGGCGGCGACGCGCTATGGGCGTGAGTTCGATCTCCGGCGGCAGCATTAGGTAGGCGTAGGCGCGGCGGCTGGAGCGGCCTACGCGGCCGCGTAATTGATAAAGCTCGGAGAGGCCGAGACGGTCGGCGCGGTTGATCAGAATCGTGTTGCACAGCGGGATATCGAGACCGTTTTCGACAATCGTAGTCGAGACCAGAATGTCGGCTTCGTGATGCATGAACTTCAGCATCACTTTTTCGAGTTCGCCTACCGACATTTGACCGTGGCCAACGATGATTCGCGCGGGCGGGACGAGCGCTTGGAGCTTGGCTGCGATCTCCCAGATCGTATCCACGCGGTTGTGAACGAAGTAGACCTGGCCGCCGCGCTCGAGTTCCTGCTCGATGGCGGACTGGATGAGCTTTTCGTCCCAACTGGCGACTACGGTTTGGATTGCCATGCGATCTTTGGGCGGAGTTTCGATCACGCTCATATCGCGCAGGCCGACCAGCGACATGTGCAGGGTGCGTGGGATGGGGGTGGCCGACATGGTGAGGACGTCCACTTGCTTGCGCATTTGCTTGATGCGCTCTTTGTGGCGGACGCCGAAACGCTGTTCTTCGTCGACGATGAGCAGGCCGAGGTCGGAGAATTTGATGTCTTTGGAGAGGATGCGGTGGGTGCCGATTAGGACGTCGATTTTGCCGGCTTCGGTTTTCTGCAGAATTTCCTTTTGCTGTTTGGTGGTGCGGAAGCGGCTGATCATCTCGATGGTGATGGGGAACGGGGCGAAGCGCTGCTTGAAAGTTTCAAAGTGCTGGAAGGCGAGGACGGTGGTGGGGGCGAGCACGGCTACCTGCTTGTTGTCGTTGATGGCCTTGAAGGCGGCGCGCATGGCGACTTCAGTCTTGCCGTAGCCGACATCGCCGCAGAGGAGGCGATCCATGGGCTGGGAGGACTCCATGTCGCGAACGACGTCTTTGATGGCCTGGGCCTGGTCTTCGGTCTCGTTGTATTCGAAGGCTTCTTCGAATTCGCGGAACCACTCGTTGCCTGGAGGAAAGGCGTGGCCCACGGAGAGCTTGCGCTCGGCGTAGAGCTTGAGGAGTTCGTCGGCCATGTCTTTCATGGCCTTGCGGACGCGAGCTTTGGTCTTGGACCAAGACTGGGTGCCGAGATGGCTCAGGGCGGGCTTGGCGCCTTCTGACGAGCGGTACTTCTGAACGAGATCAAGGCGCGTCAGGGGGACGTAGAGGCGGGCGGCTTCGGCGAATTCGAGCAGCATGAATTCGGCGGGACCGTCGCCGTGGTTGATTTCTTTTAGTCCCTGGTACTGGCCGATGCCATGCTCGACGTGGACGACGTAATCGCCGACCTGGAGGTCACGGAAGTCGGAGAGGAAGGCGGACACCTTGGATTTCGAGCGCTGCGGACGGGAAGCTACGGCGTCGGATTCGTCGAAGAGATCACGGGCGCCAAAGACTGCCAGATTGGCCTCGGGGAGCAGGACGCCATCGGGGACGTAGGCCGTGGCCAGTGTGGTGGTGAGGACTTCGCCGGCAAAGTAACTGGTTTCATCGGCGTAGCTTTCGCCTCCGCGGGTGCGGCTTCCCAAACGAAAAGAAACGTTGTATTCGGTGAAAACATCGGCGAGGCGCTCGACTTCTCCCGTGTTAGGCACGGCAAAGAGGACACGTTTGCCGTCGGCGTTGAGCTTTTGCACTTGTTCCAGCATCGCGGGAACTGCGCCGTGGAAGCGGGGCGAGGGCTGGGTGAGGAATGTGACAGCGTTATCTTCTTCAAGGGTGCGAGTGATGCCGAGGTGCTCGATGTCGGCGCCCGGGAGCGCTGCTGTTTTTTTCCACCAATCGTCGGGCGGCAGGTAGAGATCTTCGGGGCGGACGAGATTGCCGACGCCGCTGCGTTCGTGGACTTCGGCGACGCGAGTCCAGAAGCGGTCGAACTCCTGTCTGAGTTGGTCGGTTTCGTCGAGGAGAACTGCGGCGCGGGGGATGAGATCGAAGATGGTGCTGTCGGCTCCGGCTACTGGGGAGTAGAACTCCCAGCCCGGGAAGACATTGACTCCACCGGCGCGGACGGCGGCTTCGACGATTTCTTCGTTGCCGGTGATGCGTTTGCCGCTTAGCCGCGTGTGAATTGCGCCAAGGAGATGCTCGCTTACCGGGGTTTCGGTAAGGGCAAGGAGCAGGGCCTCGTCTACCGGATTGGAGGAGCGTTGGGAGGCGGGATCGAACTTGCGAATGGAGTCGGCTTCGTCGCCAAAGAACTCGATACGCAGCGGCCGGTCGGCTTCGGGGGAGTAGACGTCCAGGATTCCGCCGCGGACTGCATATTGACCGGGCATCTCGACCACGTCGGTGGAAGAGTAACCGACGGTGTTGAGGTGGGCGAGGAGGGCCTCGAGATCGAAGGGCTCGCCGCGGCGGACGGTGCGGGCGAGGTCGGCGTAATAGTCGTTGGAGCGGAGGCGGATGGCGGTGGCCGCGATGGGCGAGATCACGATCGACGCAGCACCGGTGGCGATCTTCCATAAGGCGGTGGCGCGCTCTTCCTGGAGCTCGGGGTGCGGGGAAAGATTCTGGTAAGGGAGCACGTCGCGGGCCGGGAGGGAGATGACGGAGTCGGGATCGCAGGCGGCGGTGAGTTCACAGAAACCGCGAAGGACAGGGAGGAAGTCTTCGACGGCGCGGTTGTCGTTGACTACGAAGATCAGCGGGCGTCCGGCGGAACGCTGAAAGAGCACGAGCAGCAAGGCTTTTGCGGTGGGGGTGAGGCCGGAGACACGGATGCGCCCCGTGCCCTCCTTGAGGTGGGAGGCAACACGCGTGAAGGCGGGAAGCTTTTCTGCGTCCGTGAAGAGTTCGCGGACGAAGGGAAGAAGCATGCAGTTTAATTCTAGCAGGAGCGGGGTGTGATGTCGGCGGGTGGGAAGAGGGACCGGCGAGCTTCGCTCCGCCGGGACAGCCGAGGCGGCTGTCTCCACGTGAGCAACTACTGACGCAGGAGGGGGCGGGTCAGGCAGGTGGGGCCGCCGCTGCCGTTGATGCAGAGTTCGGTGGCGGGGAAGGTGCGGAGGTCGAATCCGGCTTGGCGGAGGCGGGCGTTCGTCTTACTGTTTTCTTCGATGGCCAGCAGGCGGTTATTGCCGAGCGCCAGGACGTTGCAGGCTAGCGTATCGCGCTCGGAGGGATCGATTTCGACAAAAGTGAATCCGCGGGACTTGAGGAGTTCGACTGTCTCAACTGCGAGCCAGGGGAGATCGACGAGGGCGGTATGTTCGTCGAGCAGGCTGATGAGCGACATCAGATGCAGGCAGGCGGAGGGGCCGGGGCCGTAGGGTAGCGGGGCGGAGAGAACTTCTAGGCTCTTAGGAGCTAGCAGGTCACGGACTTGCTGAATGCCGGCGGCGTTGGTGCGGTAGCCGTGACCGATCAGGAGAGTTTGGGGGTCGAGCCAGAGGATGTCTCCGGCTTCGGTGGTGGCGGGAGGCGTGATGGCGCCCAGCGTGGGGATATCGAGAGTCTCGCAGAACGCGCTGTGATGGTGGCCTTCGGAGACGCGGTTGGGCTTGCCGGGGCGCATCACGATGAGGCCGTAGTCGGTGGGAAGAGAGGCGTCGTGGGTGTAGACGGCGTCGAGGGAGAGAGCGGGGGCGGGAGGCAGTTGGACAATTTCCGCGCCGGCGGTTTGCAACTCGCGGCAGAGGGCTTCATGTTGAGACTGGGCTTGGGCGAAATCTGGTGCGTGATGGAATCCTAGTTTGTGCCAGTGGGCTGCGCGCTCCGGCTGGTTCCAGCCAGCTGTGCGGGGAGAGCACACCAGGACGCGCTCGAGCGGGGCGACCATGGAGTGTCCGTTAAAGCGCGTTTTGGTGATTGCCTCTGGCATCGCTCCTAGGAGGTTGTGAAACTGATGAGCCTGATAGGAATCTATATGGGCATTATGGCAAAAGCAATGTGGGAAGGTGCGGTGCTGGCCGAAAGCGACAAGACGGTGGAGGTGGAGGGGAATCAATACTTCCCCCCGGACGCGATTCACAAACAATATTTCAAGGCGAGCGAGGCGCACACGGTGTGTCCGTGGAAGGGGACGGCGAGTTATTACGATGTGGAAGTTGGGGGGAAACGGAATGCCGGAGCGGCTTGGTTTTACCCGGAGCCGAAGGCGGCGGCGAAGCAGATTAAGGGACATGTGGCGTTCTGGAAGGGCGTGACGGTGGAGAAGTAGGTTGTGAGGGCGAGGTGCTTTACTTTATGCTAGAATGTAAAGCATGGCGCAGGCGACCATTTCTTCCAAGAACCAAATCGTAATTCCGAGGGAAGCCCGGGAAGCGCTCGGCTTAAAAGCCGGCGATAAGGTTTTGGTGGTGGTGCGCGGAAAGAGAGTGCTTGTGCTGCAGAACCCGGTCTCCCACCGGGCGGCCCTTCGGGGAATATCCCGGAACATCTATCCAGCTCAGCACATACAAAAGGAACGCCAGAGTTGGGAGTAGAGCGACTGTCTCTGATCCTTCGGCGGCACAGGCGGATCAGTCTCGATACCAGCATCTTTATTTATCAACTGGAAGCGAATGCGCGATATGTCGCGCTCACTGATTCCGTCTTTTCCTGGATTGAAAAAGCTGGCCATGAGGCCGTGACGTCCACGATCACGATGACGGAGTTGTTGGTTCCGTCGTACCGGGACAAGGACGAAAACCGAGTTGACACGTTTTATGGTTTGCTTTCCACATATCCCAACCTGCGGTGGATTGCGCCTGACCTGGAAGTAGCTGATCTTGCGGCGAAAATGCGCGCGCAGTATGGCCTGCGGACGCCGGATGCGTTGCAGGCAGCCACCGCCATCCGAGAAAATGCGACAGGATTCATCACAAATGATCCAGTATTCGCCCGCATCGAAGAGATCGAGGCCGTTGTGCTGGATCACCTTCTCTGACGTTCATGCTGTACGGTGCCCTCGGATTAGGGTTTCGGGGTGAATGTGTAGCCGTTGCCGGCGACTTCCTTTGCGGTGAATACACAATTACGCGACCAGGTACCATCCCATTGTTCATTCCGATTACGGGCAGTGCCGACGGAACTATAGTGTTTGCAGCAACTAGAACTCGATGTGGGCGCGGAAGGAGGGGACGACGACGGGGCCGCGGTCGCGGTTGTAGCCGGGGTTGTTGATGTGCTGGACGCCGGGGGCGAGATAGATGCCGCGCCAGACGTGGACGGTGTAGTAGGACTCGACGATATTTTCGCGGCCGTAGTTCAGCGCGCCGTCACCGAGGAGAAAGCCGAGGCCTCCGGCGGCGAGGTAGTTCTGGTGATCTTTGGAAATTGCATTGGAGACGACGGCGATGCCGGCGCGATCCTGTTTGCGATGCCACCAGACGCCGTTGGCGCCGAGGCCTCCGGCGAAGGTTTGATCGACTTCGGTGTAGGCGAAGGATTCGGTTTTGCCGTTATCCCAGCCGAAGCGGGTGAATGCGGTGAGGTAGTGGGTGAGATTCTGCTCGAGGTTGATGCCGAATCCGTACTTGCGGGTGATGTGCCAGGAATGGCTGGTGATGTCGGGGGTGACGTGGTTTTCTTCGGCCAGCGCGATCTGGTCGCGATAGATGCCCATGTTGGCATAGTTGGTGAAGGCAAGAAGACGGACTACTCCGGATTTTTTCGGGATGAGGCCGTGGCGTAGTTCGTATTCCCAATTTTCCGCGTGGGCCTGCCAGGGTTTCCACACCAGATCAATACCGTTGGCGATCTTGGGCATGAGTCCTTCGGCGAAGCGGAAGCCCCAATTGCGGTCCTCGAAGTCGGCGGTGAGGCCGACGGTATAGCCGCGGGTGTCGGCGGCATAGTCGTAGGCGCCGTTGTTGTCAGTGGTCCAGTTGATGAACTGAAAGTGGGTGTCTGAGCCCACGGAGTTTATATCGAAGAAGTCCGGCATGCTGAATTTGCCGAAGCGGGCTTCGAGGCGGCGGCGCGGAAGTTCCTCAAAGAGCGACCAAAAGTTGCGCTGGTTTTCGATTTTGTCTTTGCTCAAGGCAAACACTTTGAGGATCTCGCCCCGGCCGAGGTAAGGCACTTTGCTCAGAAGCGGATTGCGCACGATGTCGAGATCCGTGTTGCCAGCGAGGCCGAAGCCTTGCGTGAGCGCGGCCCCGCCGGCTTCTTCAATGTCGACGAGAAGTTCGGTGGAGTTGTTGAGGCGCATGCCGGTGTAAAGCGTCATCACGCGCGATGTAGCTTTCTCGTAGTTGGGGCTGAGACTGTGCGGGCCGCTGTAGTCGGCGTGGAAGTCGGGATGAGTCTGGAAAATGAAGTTCGCCTGACCGGAAAGCCAGAAGCGGGAGTTCTTGAAGTGGGGGAACATGGCTTCGGTGCCTTCTTCGGGCGGCGGGTCAGCAAGGTTGACGGCGGCGGTTGCGTCTTGTGGAGCGGGATCGGAAGTTGAGGTGGAAGGGCCGTTGGGCTGCTGGGCCACCACCGGAACAGCGCAGGCGATCGCAATCATCAAGCCCAAGGCGAGACCGACGAGGCGCGCCGCGATATTGAAAATAAATTTCAATTTCACAATCCCAGATTAGGGGGACGGAGAATTCCGCTCCGTGCGTATCGTCACCCCAAGTGTGACTCGAATCACAATTAACGCGAATATATCACAGGGAGTTAACCGTAGTTAACTACCTTGAGTTTTTTCCCGGCTTTCAGGAAATCCACCGTTAGGCTGGGATGCGATCCACCGAGACTACGTGGAATTGGTTAAGGCAATGTTACAAGCCTCCATGTCATAGAGCGTCGGTGGCCGGACAGGAGCGAGGACCCCAAGGAAGGCGCATGAAAACTTGTACCGTCCCTACGGAGTCTGTGTCGTAGCTTCTCTATCGCCCCTTCGGGGCTTGCTCTTATTCCACTTTCCCACCCAGGGCTTGCGCCCTGGGCTGCAATCTTGCGCCGCTTCGCGGCTGGCAGGGCATCCTCCGGTCCACCTTTCTATCCGCTCTCCAGCTACGACACAGACTCCTACGGGACTCGCTCCGGCTTCCTCCTGTCCAGCCGGCACTGCCGTGCCGGTCTTTCACATGCCGCCCCTGTCGGGGCTGGAGTGTGCTGATTCCGTTCCAACATGTTCGCCCGACGTCTTATCACACATGCGCTAGTGGGGCTGGGTGGCGCGAGCGAGGAGAGATTGGAAGCGGGGGTCGGAGCGCAGGGAGTCAAAGTTTGGGTTGGATTTGATGGCGACGGAATCGCGGTAGCCGACGTCGAGAGCCTTCTGGAGTTCAAGGAGGGCTTTTTCTTTGTCCCCACGGCCGGCGTAAGCCGAACTGAGTTGAAAATGGTGGATGGGAGTGCTCTGGTCGGCTTTGGGTAAGGCGGTCAATTTGGCAATGGCTTGATCGAAGTTGCCTTGCGCGAGATAGACCTGAGCCAAGCCGAAATCTGCCGTGCCCGAAGTGGGGCTGATACGTTTGGCTTGCTCGAAAGCATCGATAGCTTCGGAGAACCGTTTCTGCTGCAGCAGGGCGCGGCCGAGGTGGTAGTGGGCTTGGAACATGCCGGGTTGTAGGCGAATGGCCTCGCGAGCGGCTCTCTCGGCGCCGGCTGAGTCGGGCGGCTGTTCGTAGGCTAACGCCCAGGAGAGTTGGTCCCAGGCGTGGGCGTTGTCGGGCTCCAGGGTGGCTGCCTCGCGGGCTTTCTCAGCGGCGTGGACGTAGTCGAACATGTTGCCGTAAACGTTGGCCATGGCGACGTCACCCTCGGCGAGTTGGGGATCGATGGCGAGAGCGCGCTCGGCAAGTTGGCGGGCTTGCCGGAGGTGGGCCTCGTTGGGATCGAGGTTGCGGTAGTAAAAGCTCTCGACCATGGAGAGTCCGGCGAGGGCGGGAGCGTAGTTGGGATCGAGTTGGAGGGCCTTCTCAAAATTAGTTCGCGCGGCTTCTAGGTTTTTGGGGAGGTCGATGAAATCGACGAGGGCGCGGCCTCGGAGATAGGACTCATAGGCTTGGGGGTTTTGGGTGTAGCGGCGCTGGACGGCGTTTTTTTCCTGGGGTGTGAGCTTCAGGTTGAGGGCTTGGGCAATTTTGAGCGCAGTCTGATCTTGCAAGGCAAAGACATCTTTCAAGTCGCCGACAAAATCGTCGGCCCAGGTTTGAAAGCCGGTGGAAGTGTCGACCAGTTGGACGCTGATGCGCACCTGGTCACCTGCCTTGCGGACGCTGCCTTGCAGCAGATACTGGACTCCCAGTTCCTGGCCCATTTCTTTGGGATCTTTCTGAATGCCTTTGAAGCGTGCGGCGGCACCGGGGGGAGCGATGCGGATGCCTTCAATCTTGCCCAGCTTGGTGCCGATTTCTTCGGTCATGCCGTCGCTGAAGTACTCGTTGGAGGGATCGCCGCTCAAGTTTTGAAGGGGGAGAACGGCGAGAGAGGTTTTGGACCCGGGCGTGACCGACTCTGATTTTTGAACATTCTTGCGCAGCCACCAAATGCCAACGACCGCCAGAACCAGAAGTACGGCCAAAACAGCGAGAGTTGCGTTGCGGAGCGGCAGAGGTTTGGGCGGTAAGGCTGCGGTGGTCACGGGAGTTTTGCCGGACTCGGTGTCGCGCTTGAGGCGGCGGAGATCGGCGCGCAACTCGGCAGCCGATTGATAGCGGACCTCAGGATCTTTTTCCAGAGACTTGTCGATGATCTCTTCGAGCTTGGCGGGGAGCTCCGGATTGAGACGGACGGGAGGTGTGGGAGCGCGATTGAGAATCGATTCGGAAAGGACGCCGGAGGTTTCTCCGCGAAAGGGCAGCGTGCCGGTGACCATTTCGTAAAGCACGATGCCAAAAGAAAAGAGGTCGGTGCGGGCGTCGAGTGGTTTGCCGCGGACCTGCTCGGGCGACATGTAGGCGACGGTGCCGAGGGCGGTGCCGGGACTGGTTAGTTGCGCGTCGGCTGTGGCCATGGAGGGCAACGAGGTCTTGGAGGTTGATGCCGGCGTTTGCTTGGCTAGGCCGAAGTCGAGAATTTTGGCCTGGCCGCGAGTGGTGACGAAGATATTGGCGGGCTTGATGTCACGGTGGACGATGCTCTTGGAGTGGGCGGCGTCGAGGGCATCGGCGATCTGGATCGCCCAATCAACGACCGAATCGATTTCCAGCGGCTTGCCGGCGATAGTGTGCTTGAGGGTTTGGCCTTCGAGCCGTTCCATGGCGATGAACCAGTGTCCATCAGCCTGGTCGATGTCGTAGATGGTGCAAATGTTGGGGTGATTGAGGGCCGAGGCGGCCCGGGCCTCACGGCGGAAGCGTTCCAGAGCCTGGGGATCTTTGGCCAGGTCTTCGGGCAGGAATTTGAGGGCGACGAGGCGACCGAGCTTGAGGTCCTCGGCCTCGTAGACTACGCCCATCCCGCCACCGCCGAGCATTTGCAGAATGCGGTAGTGCGAGATGGTTTGTCCGATCATGAGTGGCGAAGGAGCATGTTAGGGTGCGCGGGGAGGGAAGTCAAAGGCTTAGTTGGAGCGTGGCTGGAAGCATGGGGAGAAATTAAAAAGGACAGCTCGGAGCCCCCGAAGCCGTCCTTGGAACCCTCCCGGTTAGAAGGGCAACTTGATGACCCTACGTTACCGGAGCGATGTTGCAAAATGATGGCGAAAACGTGAATATCTGGTTAATTTGTGCGGCGAGCGGCTGCTATAGTAATCGCTTGCGCGCGGGGTGATAAGGAAGCGAGCCGAACGTGCCCTTCGGTCGCTTGCGCTCTCTCAGGGCAGGCTCCGAGGAGAGCACGGCTCGCCCAGATCCTTCGCTACGCAGAGAACGCTTCGCTCAGGATGACAATTGAGCTGTGGGAGCCTTGATGCCGTCTACTACGTCCCGAAAAGTCGAGCAGTCGCGGCGATTGCAGCAACGTGCCGAGAGCATGATTCCCGGCGGAGTGAATTCGCCGGTGCGCGCGTTTGGTTCGGTGGGAGGCGACCCGCCGTTCATCGTGCGCGGAAAAGGCTCGCACATCTGGGATGCGGATGAAAACGAGTTCATCGATTACGTGGGCTCGTGGGGACCGCTGATTCTGGGACATGCCGCGCCGGACGTGCTGGATGCGATCTTGGGGGCGGCATGCAATGGCACGAGTTTTGGGGCGTCGACGCCGTCGGAAGCGGACCTGGCGGAGCTGGTGCTGGCGGCGGTTCCCTCGATGCAGAAAGTGCGGTTCGTGAGTTCGGGAACCGAAGCCACGATGTCGGCAATCCGTTTGGCGCGGGCCTATACGAAGCGGAAATACATTGTGAAATTCGAGGGGTGCTACCACGGGCATTCCGATGCTTTGCTGGTGAAGGCGGGATCGGGAGTGGCGACGCTGGGGATTCCGGGATCGGCGGGGGTTCCCGAGGAATTTACCCAATTCACGCTGGCGCTGCCCTTCAACGACGTTAAGGCGGTGGAGTACGCGTTCCAGAAATTCAAGCACCAGATTGCATGCGTGATTGTGGAGCCGGTGGTGGGGAATATGGGATGCGTTCCCGCGGCGGACGATTATCTGGTGGCATTGCGCCTGATTACGGAACGAGAGAAGGCGGTGCTGATTTTCGATGAGGTGATGACGGGATTTCGCGTGGCGTTTGGGGGAGCGCAGGAACTGTACAACATTCGTCCGGACCTGACGACGATGGGGAAGATCATTGGCGGAGGGTTGCCGGTGGGGGCTTACGGCGGGCCGAACGAGATTATGAATCTGGTGGCGCCGCTAGGGCCGATGTATCAGGCGGGGACGCTCTCGGGGAATCCGCTGGCGATGGCGGCGGGGTGCGCGATGTTGAAACACCTGCGCGATCACAAGCAGGAGATCTATTCGCGGATCGACAAGCTTAGTGGAGAGTTGGTTGAGGGCGTGGCCGCGGCCGCGAAGGATGTGGGGGTGCCGCTTTGCTACAACCGGGTGGGATCGATGTTTACGTGGTTCTTCACGGCAGGGCCGGTGACGGATTGGGATTCGGCGTCGAAATCGAATACGGAGGCGTTTGGGAAATTCTTCCGGGCCATGCTCGACAGCGGAGTGTATTTGCCGCCATCGCAGTATGAAGCGGCGTTTCTGGGGGCGACGCATACAGCGGAGGATGTGCAGGCGACGATTGCGGCGGCGAAGTCGGCGATGGGGGCAGTGCGGGGGTAAGAGCCAGGACGGGGTTGAAATTCCTTTCGATGCCGAAGGCGGCGCAGGCGGGCATGGGGTCTTTCGCTTCGCTCAAGATGACAGTGTTGGGAAGATTAAGACAAGTCGATAACTGATGGCTGACGGCGGATAGCTGACTCTGCCATCATCTGCGGAACAGTCACGAATTCGTATCCTTCCGACTTGTAGCGGGTGAGCAGGTGATCGGTGGCGATCACGGTTTGGGAGCGGTCTGCGCCCATTTGCTTGTGGCCGCCGTCGTGCAGCAGGATTACGTCGCCGCCGCGAATTTGTTTTGCGACCTTACGTTCAATGACTGCGGCTGGCGGGACGTTCCAGTCGTATCCTGTGACATTCCACATGACTGGCTCGAGGCCCAGTTCGCGGGCTATGTGGAACACGGCGGGGCGGCGGCCTCCGAAGGGTGGGCGGAAGAGATTGGAAGGTTGGCCGATTGCATCTTCGAGTGCGGTGCGGCATTGGGAGAGTTGCTGCTTGATTTCTGTTTCGGTTTTGAAAGTCAGAAGGGGATGCGTGAAGGTATGGTTGCCGACTACGTGGCCGGCCTGGATGATTGCGCGGGCGATGTCGGGACGCTGCTGTACGTAGCGTCCGATCAGAAAAAACGTGGCGTGTACGCTGTGCTTCGCGAGGATCTCGAGCAATCGCAACGTGTGCGGGTCGTTGGGGCCATCGTCGTAGGTTAGAGCCATCTGGCGGGAGCCGCGCGGGAGTCCGGTGAAGGTTTTGCCATACCATTGCCCTGTGGGTGCCATGGACTGGTAACCCGCGGCTACGGCGGCTGCAGCGGAGGCGCCCGAAATGATGTAACCCAGCATGTGGGGATTGTATTTCATCGGGTCACTGGGTGATCTGGTGATCGGGTGATTGAATTTATTCTGGGGTTGGGCTGGCTTGCGATTTCGGATTTGGGGTCCGGCGAGCTTTCGCTCTGCCGGGACAGCCGAGGCGGCTGTCGCCACATGAGGTCTGGAGAATCGCGCACCTAGTCAACTTGCGCACGTTCTGCTGTTAACTCATCCCTCAATTGCCAGTGGGCGGTATCCGAGCTATCCTGCAAATTCCGAAATATTTCGATCCCATGGCGAATCTTTTCGAATTGCCCCGCTACATTGCAGTGGAAGGCCCCATCCGAGTGGGCAAGAGCACGCTGGCCCGCATCCTGGCAGAGCGGCTGAATGCGCAGCGGGTGATGGAGCCGGAGTCCAACCCTTTTCTTGGCGCGTTTTATGAAGGCGAGCGGGGGGCGGCGTTTCAGGCGCAGTTCGCGTTTCTGGTGCGGCGGTTCGAGCAGTTGCTGGCGCTCGATCTGGGCCCGCGGTCGCAGAAAACCGTGGTCGCAGACTACATCATCGAAAAAGACAAACTCTTTGCCTGCCTGAACCTCACCGACCAGGAGCTCGACACCTACAACCGCTACTACAGCTACTTCCGCGAGAAGTTGCCCACGCCGGACTTGGTGATCTATCTGCAGGCCACGCCGGAGGTGCTGAAGAAGCGGCTGAAGAAAAAAAATGCGCCGGGGGAGCGCGCGGTCAGCGACGAGTATCTGGAGGAAGTGGTGAAGGCGTATGAGCACTTCTTTTTTCACTACACGTCGTCGGATTTGCTGATCGTGAACACGTCGGACATTGATTTTGTGGACCGCAATGAGGATTTGCAGGAACTGCTGAGGAAGGTGACGGAGCCGATCAAGGGGACGCAGTATTTTTTGCCGCTGGGTGGGCAGGAGGCGGTGGGGGCTTGAAAGCCGTCGTTGGTCCCTTCGCTCAGCTCAGGGCAAGCTAAGGACAGTCGTTGGTCGTTGGCCTCGGTCAGCGTGATGTGGGTGCTTTATGGAGGAGCTTCGACTCGGCGATCAGCTTATTCGCTACGACCCTCAGGCTACGGCGGCAGCCTACAGCAACCTTCCATCTGGCGGTTCGGATCGTTGCAAATGTGTTTACTGCCGCAACTTCGCGGCTCAGCGAGCGACTGTCTACCCACCAGCCTTTCGCACACTACTCGACCAAATCGGAATTGATCCCGGCAAAGAAGGGGAAGTTTACGATAAGGTTGGACCGTTTGAGGAGAAAATCCGCCCTACGGGAGGATGGTTCTACTTTGTAGGTGAGTTGATTGAGAAGGGAGAAAAACTCATTCAGGCAGGCGATTTCCAGTACTGGTTCCAACCGTCTTTTCCGAGACCACCCGCATTCTTCGGCGAGAGGGTGGCCGCAATCGAGTTCTCCGCACAGGTTCCCTGGGTGTTGGATGAGGATCCGGGAGTCTGATCTCGGTCGCACCGTCTGTAACTGACTGTTTGCCAATCACTTGGCTGCTCCCGGAGGACCTGCAAACATCCATGGGTGTTGGATGAGGATCCGGGAGTCTGATCTCGGTCGCACCGTCTGTAACTGACTGTTTGCCAATCACTTGGCTGCTCCCGGAGGACCTGCAAACATCCATCGACGAGCGGCTGTTTTATGGCTACAATAGCCCCAGCATCTTCGAAGATGCTGAACAGGCTCTATCCGGCCGAGCCGGAGGGGCACTGGAGGAACGATGAGTCTCACGCCGATTGGCGGGCGTCTTCTCGACGAATCTCGCCGTAAAGTCACAACCGCTTCCCTGCGGGAACAGAAACTCCGTCACGAACCCATCACCTGCCTTACTGCCTATGATTACGCCACTGCACGACTGGTGGATGAGGCCGGGATCGAAATGATCCTGGTGGGGGATTCGCTCGCCCAAGCGATGCTGGGTTATGACAACACGCTCTCGGTCACCATGGACGAGATGCTGCACCACGTGAAGGCGGTGCGGCGGGGCGTGAAGAATGGGCTGTTGCTGGCCGACATGCCTTACGGGTCTTATCACGTTGACGCCAAGAGCGCACTGAACAACGCGACGCGCTTTGTGAAGGAAGGCGGCGCGGAAGTGGTGAAGATCGAGGGTGGCGAAAAGCGAGCGGACCTGATTCGCCGCATCATTGACGCGGAGATTCCGGTGGCCGGGCACATTGGGCTGACGCCGCAGTCGGTCAACGTGATGGGCGGCTACAAGGTGCAGGGGAAAAATCTGGGCGGCATCGAACAGTTGATGCGCGATGCGGTGGCGCTGGACCGGGCGGGTGTGGCCTGCCTTTATTTGGAAGGGATTCCGCGCGAGGTGGCGGCGATGATCACGGCGGAGGTGAGTACGCCGACGATCGGCATCGGCGCCGGTCCGGAGTGCGATGGGCAGGTGCTGGTGATCCACGACATTCTCAACCTGACGTTTGGGCCGCCGGCGAAGTTTGTGCGGCGCTACGGGGACGTGGCGGCGGCGATCACCAACGCGGTGCAGGCGTTCCGCGCGGATGTGAAATCACAGCAGTATCCTGCGGACGAGGAGTCGTACCATCTGCCGAAAGAAACGAAGGCGAGCTTGGAAACTGTGCTGACGCGGAAACGGGCGATAGGGCGGTAGGCCTTAGTCCACCACCCTTCGGCTTCTCTTGCTGGGCTTGTTTCTCTCCGAGCGTGCTTCGGCGGTGACCGATTGTCGGCGATGGTGCTAGGCTATTCGTGTGGAGGGTAGTTTATGACGCACCTGTTTCCGGCGTTTTTCCTGCCATTCTTCGGGTTCGGCTTTGTGATGTATTTTCTGCCTTCGATCATTGCCCTGGCCCGGAGCAAACGAGACATCACTGCGATTGTGCTGCTGAACTTTTTTCTGGGGTGGACGATGATCGGGTGGGTGGTGGCACTGGTTTGGGCCGTGAAGACGGACGTTCCCATGGTGGTGCGGTGAGTTTGTGGAACACCCGGAGTGGGCGGCGGCGAATCCGCTTCGCGTCCATACTCGTATTTGTTTTGGTGATGAGCCTCTTGACGGCGGGCTGCTCACGACAGAATGCGCCTGCGCCACCGGACGCGGCCACCCTGCTGCAGGCCATCGCTGCTGCCGATCCCACGAAGTACCCGGCTTTATCGGCGGGCAAGCACTGGAGCAATCCATATCTCGTCATTCGTCCTGAAGCGGTTGGACTGCTGAGCGATGTCGCGGCCAATGAAGAGCAGATTCTGAAGCCGCAAGAAGTGTTGAATGCGCTGGCGCAGCTGCCGGCTTCGGCCTGGCCCTACGGACGCGCAGTTGCAATCCTGGTGGAGGAGAAGTCCACCAATTCCGAGCAGGATAAAGTTGCGCTGCGACGGAGCCGCGGAATTGTGGCGGGCGACCTGGAGGGGGCACAGGTCGCGATTCGGTGGATCCCTATTTCCTGAGCCGGATATCCCAATACAAAATGAAAATCTGCACGACCATCGAAGACATGCGGGCGGCATGCCGTGCGGCGCGAGGCGGTGGCAGTCGATTGGGATTTGTGCCTACCATGGGAGCGTTGCATGAAGGACATTTGTCATTGGTGCGGGCGGCGCGGACGGCGTGCGATGTGGTGGCGGCATCGATTTTTGTGAATCCAACGCAGTTTGGGCCAAATGAGGATTTGGGGAAATATCCGCGAACGCTCGAGCGCGACCGGGAATGGTTGGAAAAAGAAGGAGTGGAATTGTTGTTTGCTCCCAGCGTCGAGGAAATGTATCCGGTTGGCGCGATGACGTGGGTTACGGTGGAGGGGCTGAGTGACAAACTGGACGGGCGTTCGCGGCCGGGGCACTTTCGCGGAGTGACTACGGTGGTGGCGAAGTTGTTTCACATTGCCGAGCCGGATGCAGCCTTCTTCGGGCAAAAGGACGCGGCGCAGGTGGCGATCATACGGCGCATGGTGCGCGACTTGAATTTTCCGGTGGAGATTGTTGCGTGTCCGATTGTGCGCGAATCGGACGGGCTGGCTATGAGTACTCGGAACGCCTATCTGGACACGCACCAGCGAAAGCAGGCGCTGGTGTTGCAGCGCGCGTTGATGAGGGTGAAGGAATCGTGGGAAGGCGGGGAACGGGACGCGGCGAAACTGGTGGCGGCGGGCCGGGGAGAAGTCGCGTCGGGAACGGCGGTACGGCTGGATTATTTCGAAATAGTAGATCCAGGGAGCCTCGATCCCTTGGAGCGCGTTGCTCCGGGCGCGCTGGTGGCGGTCGCCGCGATTGTGGGGACGACTCGGCTTATCGATAACATTGTGCTGCGTTGATCTGGCGACGACGGTGGTGGCGGCGGCAAAAACCGAGATTCCTCGCTCCGCTCGGAATGACAAAGTTTTCTTAGAGACGGGTTAGGGTTGTTGATTTGCTGAAGTGGAAGCGGCTGTGGCGGTGGTTGACAGCGACAGGTGCTGCTTCACCATGGCTTCGATCTGCGACCAGACGTGGGGATCGCATTCGCTCTGCATGTGGCCGGAGGTAAAGACACGGTCCAACCAGGCGGCGTCAGGGCAGGAGACCGGATCTGTCTTGTAGTCCATGCGGTAATTGCCGAGGATTTGGGTCTTCACCGGATCGGCGGCAACGATCTGCCTGCGGCCGTGGATGATGCCGTGGGGCTGATAGAAGTTGACGGCTTCAGCGACGTTATCAGGGATGAGGGAATCGTTCTGCCAAATTTTGGCGACGCTATCCACCTGGACGGTTAGCAAGACCGGGATGCCTTCGCGGCGCAGGTCGCGGGCGAGCAAGACGACTGCGGCAGCTCCCCAACTGTGGCCGAACAGGACGATGCGAGCCCGGGCTTTTTCTTCAGCAGAGAGAAGGCCGTCGTGATTCGCGTCCAACAGTCGAACGACGGTTTCCAAGGCAAATTTCCTGCGCCGGTTCTCAAAAACCTGAACATAGGTGTTCTTAGAAACGGTGCGACGGATTTGCTGTGCGAGTTGAACCGGGGCGTGGCGGGAGTCGTCGTGGCCGACGAATCCACCCACGAAGCCGATCACAATGTTAGAAGGAGATCCGGGAGTTTGGGAGGGAGGCGGAGCGGGATCGACTGGTTGCGAGAGCCCTGGCAGGGTCGCGGCCAGAATCGTTAAAGCGACGACCGAGGCGCGAAATGCGGTAAAGCGGCGCAAGCGGGCTCCTAGTTCATCAGATGATTCGTTCCGCCGGGGGGATGCGCGAAAGGGTACGATTCACTCACCGAGCTTTTGCCGGAGGGGTACGGCCGGCAGTCGACCAAATGCCTTAACCAGCGCGGTTTTCCGCGCAATTTGCCCGAGGGACAGTCTACACCCATTTGTCAAATCCGGGGTTTCAGTGTCTCTGGAGTCTTCCGTCCAGAAACGAAAGCGTTTCCTGCGAGGAAGTAGCGCAGCGGCTGGTCGGCGGCCTTGCGGATGCCGATGCGGGGTGTGATGTGGATCTTTTGTGCTGGAAAGCCGTCGTCCCCGATCCATAAGCTAGAGGCGGGCGAGGTGAGATCGCAGCCATTGTCGCGGTTGCGCGTAATGCCGAAGGCTTCAGCGAGGCGCCCGGGGCCGCTGGTGAGCCGGGGAAGATCGCGAGGGCCCGACAGGGTGATTTTCCGGGCGCGCACCATTTCGTCGATGCCGAGGAGGGGTTCCAGGGCGCGGAAGAGAACCGAGCCTGCCTTTCCTTGGCGCTCACACGACACATTCAGGCAGTAGTGATTGCCATAGATGAAATAGACGTAGGCGTGGCCGGGCGGTCCGAACAGGACGGAGGTTCGGGCGGTGTTGCCGGCGAAGGCGTGGGCGGCGGGATCGTTAACTCCGAGGTAGGCTTCGACTTCGACGATGCGGGCCGTCAGAAGGAGCTTTGGGCAGTTACGCACCAGCACTTTGCCGAGGAGGTCGCGCGCGACGCGGCGGGGGCTGCGGGCGAAGAAGGCGCGATCGAGAGGGGCAAGGCTAACAGGGGCGATCACAAGTCAGAATGCAGAAATCAGAAGTCAAAAGTCAAAACCTGGAAACCTCCCGATCCCACAGGGGCTTAAAAGCCCGCGCTAGTTCTGGGAGCTTTACGCGGCGCTGAAGCGCCGCTCTTCCACGGTACTGCACACATTTGTGAGATTGCACATGTCTGTGGGTTCTTCCCGCAAGGTCCTAAGCCGCGCCCTTGGCCGATTCCTTCAGGTAAGCGAGGACCTTTCCGGCATGGCCTTGGGCTTTTACCTTGGGGAAGATGTGCTGGATCTTGCCGTCGGGGCCAATGATGAATGTGGTACGGACGATGCCCATGACTTTCTTGCCGTACATGTTTTTTTCCTGGAGCACGCCGAAGGCGTCGGCAACTTTCTTGTCGGCGTCGGCAAGAAGAGAGAACGGCAGGTTGAATTTATCCTGGAATTTTTTCTGTGCTTGGGGCGTGTCGGGCGAGATGCCGAGTAACACGGCGCCGGTTTTCTGCATCTGTTTGTAGGTGTCGCGAAACTCGCAGGCCTCGATGGTGCATCCCGGAGTATCGGCGCGAGGATAGAAATACAGCACGACGACTTTGCCGCGTAAACTTTTCAGAGAGATTTCTTTTCCGTTCTCGTCCTGCAAAGTGAAGTCAGGAGCCTTATCATTGACCTTGATGTTCATGATGGCCTCATTTCTCAGGAAGTCAGATTTGAAAATGGTGTCCTCAACCTCTGCAGTGGGAATGCCGAGGCCGGAACGACGTATGTCCAGAAAGCTCTTATACCGCAGATTAGGGGCCGGCGTCATCGTGATTCTGGCGTTGATCGTGGCAGGCGCTCCGCGAAGTGCGGCGCAAGGGGATAAGCCGACGCTGAAACGCCCGGGAAACAGCATTCCCGACGACAAGCCGCGGGAACCGAGGAAAACCAAGAAGGTGAAAGGGCCGCGGGCTGTGGGTATTGTGCAGTTCACGAGCGGGGGCAAGGCGACGCTAATCCCGATCGCAATTCTGATTGACGGCAAGTTCTACGATGCCAGCGTTTACAAAGCGGACCCGGTGCCGATGGCGCTGGAGTCCGGGACGGTGTATGAGGTGGAGCGAGCGGGGGATTCGCAGGGTCTGTTCACGGTGAGCGGAGCGTTGCACAGCACGAGGGCGGGCAGCGCGCATCCGTGGGTGGGGGCGGGATCGTATTTGCCGCAGGGAGCGGAGGCCCCGAAGAGCACGCGCAAAGCGGAAGACGTGCCGGTGGGGCTGGACAGCAGCAGTAGCGATGAGCCACCGAGGTTGACGCGTGGGAATGCAGCCAAGCCGGCGGACGCTGCTGGCCCGAGCGCTACGGCTAGTTCCGGGACTGCAGCCGGAGAGGGATCCTCCGAAAAGCCTGTAGGGAGTGCGGCGCCGGTGTCTGCGGCACCGTCTGGCAGCGCGGGAGGGGCGTCGTCAGGACCGGACACTGCAAAGTCCGGGGGGACGACAGCATCTGACAAACCCAGCGGGCATGGCGCGGGAGAGCAGACGCCCAAGGCGCCGGCCGCTCCGAATCAGGCGGCTCCGAATCAGGCGGCTCCGAATCAGGCGGCTCCGAATCAGACGATTCCGAATCCGAATCAGACCGCGTCCGGTCAAACGTCCACAGGACAGGAATCGGAGAATTATTATCGTCCGACATTGCGGCGGGGCAAGCCCACGCAATCCGCGCCGCAGGAAGATGAGCCTGCGCCGAAGGCCGAAAAATCGGGATCGGCTGGAAGTGCAGGCGGCGCCGCGCCAGGGGTTGTGGCGCAAACCATGCTGGCGATTTCCGATGCGGGCGGGCCCGATCCGCGGCCTTATCAATTTTTCTGGAAGACGGGCGAAGAGGACGAGCAGCGCAAGCAGATGCTCGTCCTGGCAGCGAATGAGGTCCAAGCATACTGGAATGCGCGGGCCAAGGGAGCGGTTGGGGTCAAGCCATCTGGCCCTGCCGCGAAGGGGGCGGGCGCTGGGCACAAAGCGACGTCAAAAGCAGTTCAGCCGGTCTTGGAGAACATTCAGTTTCATGCTTTCGATGTGTGGGTGAACAACCAGCCAGTGATGATTCTGAGTGCGGATGCGCACCCAGCGCCGGGACCGGGAGTGGCACCGGAACCGTGCAGCATTACTGTGGTGGCGCGGACCGATATCTATGGCAACCTGCGCAAACTGTATGCGGGGGTAACCGACAAGTTCCACCTAGATGTCACGCCGCGGCTGGAACTGATTGACGCGGTGGATGTGGACGGAGATGGCCGCGGGGAATTACTGTTCCGCGAAACCACGGATGTGGGCAGCGGGTACGTGATTTATCGGGCGACCGCGGACAAGCTATGGAAGATGTTTGACAGCCTGGGTGCGGAGTAAGAGAGGCCTTAGGTCATAGGTGTCAGGTCTTAGGTCTATGACCCATGACCTGACGCCTAAGATCCAGTATTTACGTTTCAATTCCTACGTAGCAGACGCGTCCGACCAGGTAGTCAGAGGGAGACTTACCCTCTTCCATGGTCATAACTTCGATGGGATAAGCCTGGTTGTGGGGCCGCAGAATCAGGTGATTGCCGGCCGTTTCGACGTATTTCACGGTGCAACTTTCGTTCTTGAGCACGGCATACATATTGAACTCGCCCTTGCGATAGGGCTTGAGTGAGTTGTAGTGGCGGTCGAGCAGGAGCGTGGCTCCGGGCAGCAGGCGCGGGTACATGCTCATGCCCTCGCGGCCGTCCACTTTGATGATCACGAAGCGTTCCCACTGATCGCGATTGCCTTCGGTTTCCGGTTTCAACTTCTTAAGGAAGGTTTTCTTGAATTTTAGGATTTCCTTGACGTTCATGCTGGTGATGAGGGGATGGGTGGCGGCGACGGTTGCGTCGGTGAGGAGGACGTTGGTGAACTCGTCGTTGCTGGGAGGCAGGATGGAAGCGCGCTTGTTGACCTCAGAGGGGTCGAGCAGGTCGAGGACGGAAAGATGCTGGACAGCGAGGACGCGGTCCATGCCCTCGAGACTCAAGCCGCGCTTGCGGTTCAGGAAGTTGGAGATATGGGCCTGCTTGAATCCGGTCTGTTGTGCCAGACGGAGGCCGGTCAGATCGCCTTCGTCGATGCGCTCCCAAAGAGTATTGCGCAAGTTGTCTTGCAGGACTCGGAATTTCATAGCTGGGAGTATAACACGGCTATAGCAATACGCTAAGTAAAAAAAGATTTCCACAGCCCGTTGGGTATAACGACCTTGACTGGGAAACTTGGCAGCTATAGGATCGCAATATCGTATAACCCAGCTCAGATTCCGGAGATGTTTCGAAATGAGTAGTGTGGATAACTGCAACGAAGGAAAGAACTTCTCCGAATTCCGGCGCAAAGTGCGGGCGGCCGAGGTGCTTTCCGCGGCAATGGAGCAGTTGCTGAAGTCGGTGAATTTCAGCGGGCGGATCAGCGTGGTGGTGCAAAACGGCCGGGTGCTGAAGTCGGGATACGAAGAGGGGTTCTTCCGGCAACGCGAAAGCGGTTCAATGCTGGAGCGTAGTGGGGCGATAGAGCCATAGGAGGCAACAGGCGATCAGTTCGACGGGTCGCCGAAGAGTAAGGCGGGCCGGCAGGTTCAACAACTAAATACCTCAAGCAGGCCATCGTAAGAGAAACGAGCCCTGCGTTCGGTTTCCGCTTCAGGAGCGGCGCCCGACGCAGGGCTCTTTTTTTGTCTGCCATGGCTTCAGCAAGAGTCTTGAATCGAGCCCGCCGAAGATTGGCGATGCAAATCCGGAGTGCGAGGAGGCGGGATGACTGTGAGAGGGAGCGATGGCGCGAAGGAGTTGCAGTTCGAGTTGAAGTATTGCGAACGCTGCGGCGGGTTGTGGCTTCGTCCAGCAGGTGGAGGGCAGATCTACTGCGTGGGATGCGGGCGGGAAGTCGCTGAACTGCCGCCGACTTTGAAGGAGGCGGAGGCCGGGAACGCGGCACCCGGACGGGGATGGGGCGAACGCGCCGAAAACGTACCGAATTATGAGGGCAAAGAGGGAGTGGGCGTGGACGCGGCGGCGGGTGTGGCATGAGCGGCTTGGTGGAGTGGATCGGGGCACAGGCGGACGAAGGGGATCCTGCGGAGAAGGAGCCAGTTATAGGCCAGGCGACTACGCCGGGGGATCCGCAACCTTTAAGCAATTTTTTGCCGCAAGGAGCTTCGGGCGAGGAGCTGCCAGCGCACAATTTTCCGGCATGGCCGACGGCACTGGAGGGAGGTGGTAGGGAGAGTGCCCTGGACCGGAATCCCGACTTGTGGTTGTATCGAAAGCGCACGATGGCATTGCTGCGACGCTACATGCGGCTGTCGCTGGAGGCGGGCCGATTGCCGTCGGTGATCGGGCGGGAGTTTTTCCGGGCGAAGATTACGACCTATAGCGGCTCCACGTTTGAAGACCGGGTGATCTTTGTGCATGACGTGGAGCGGTGTTTGGAGCGGCTGGATCCGTTCGATCAGAAGATTATCGCGCGCATCGTGTTGCAAGAGTATGACCACGAGCGAGCGGCCAAGGTCCTACACTGCACCCGCAAGACTATCGAGCGCCGACTGCCGGAACTGCTCGATGAACTGAGTGAAGAGTTTCTCAGAGTGCGGCTGCTGGTTCCGCTGCCCACAGTGGAGGAGGAGAAAATGGGGAAGGGGAGCATGGGAATCGAGGCGGGAAAATCTTGTCAAGGGGGTCCGGAGGGTGATTTTGGCGCAAGTGATTGAAAAGGCGGCAAAAATAAACTTGAAAAAATGTCCCAATTGCCTATTGCGGTATGCTATTCTGAATATATAGAGTAAAGAAAAAAGAAATACTCTGGTGAAGGCGCGCTGCCAAGCGCGCCTTTCGTGTTTTGGGGGCTGAAGCCCGCCGATTGCTGGCGCTGCTGGACGCAGGCCTGGAAGGCCTGCCGCACCCTTAGCATCGCTTAGGGGGAGCTGTGAGGATGAAGAAGGCAAGGGGCAGAAGCAAGGTCAAGGTCAAGGCCAAGGCCGAGAGGAAGATCAAGAGCAGGAGCACGAGCAAGACCGAGAGCGACGCCAAGGCCCCGGGACCGGCGAAAAAACCGGTGAAACGAGTGGATATTGCAGAGGTACGGCAAACAGTGGCGACGTTAGTGGGAGCTTCCGCGAATGAGATTGCGAGCGGAGTGATTGCAGTCGCGAAGGCCGGCCAACTCGCACCGGCGAAGTATTTGTTCGAGATGATTGGGCTGTATCCGGCGCCGGACGAGACAACCGCGAAGCCGCAGGAAGATTCTCTGGCGCACGTGCTGTTGAGGCGGCTGGGAGTGCCTACTGAGCCGGGGATCGAAGTGAAAGAGCCGGCGTCGATCGCATCGGTGGAGGATCCTGGCGTTGGCGCTGGTGGCGGGGAAGAACAAGAGCTGACCGCAGAGGTCGCAGAGAAAAGTGGTACGGAGTTTGCGGAGAATAGGCAAGCGGGAGGCAGGCAGGAGGGCGGGAGTTCGGGGAAGGATACCGTAGAATGAAGCGGAGTTGTGGTCTGGGCGAGGCAGCGGCGCTGTCGGTTTCGCCGCGGGTGGAATCGCGCGGAAGAAAGTTGGCGGAGTTCCCGGGGACTGGGTTACCGGCCCTCGAGCTTCTCCGAAGAATTCGGGCGGACAAGAAAGTCGGCCTTAGACGACGCAAGGTGGGGATGGACATCACGTGGGTGACCGAGCGGATCGCGGTCGGGGGCGGAATATGGAACGCGGAGAACATGGCGGCGGTGGCGCGTGCGGGGATCACGCACATTCTGGATATGCAGATTGAGTTTGATGACACCGCACTGGCGAAGCCGCACGAAATCGCGGTGTGCTGGAATCCGGTGGACGACGACTTTGAACCGAAGCCTCCTGACGTGTTTGTGCGGGGGGTGGAGTTTGGGCTGGGTGCGCTGGGAGACGATGGGGCGAAGCTGTTTATCCATTGCGCGGCTGGAGTGCACCGGGCGCCGATGATGGCGCTGGCGCTGTTGGGGGTGTTGGGGTGGACGGTGGAGGATGCCATGGATTTGATCGAGACGAAACGGCCAGCCGCTGATTTCGCAGATGTCTATGTCCGCAGTGTGGAGGCATTTTTGAACGGGCGGAGTTGAGTGCGGGCTTCGGCGGCTGCGGCTTGGGAACAAGGGTTGGCCAGCAGGAACGGCGAGGCGGTGGTGGAGGTGTCTTGCGCGGGCATTGGTTGCGCAGGCGGGCAAGGGGTCCCCTCGGCTTCGCTCGGGGCAGGCTCTTCGACTGCGGTTGTGCTTCGCTTCGCGGAGCACAACTTTCGCTCAGGATGACAGCATTTGAGAGATTAGTGAGATTCAGGAGGAAGTATGTTTCAGGCGTGCCGCCCTACCGGGCGGCTTTTTTGTTTGGTGCTGGCGGTGGTGATCGCGTCCAGCGGCGCGGCTTCGCCTGCCCCCCAGGGTGGAGTGACACTGACGAGCGTGGCGGATACCGTTTATATGGCGGATGGGAGCGCGGCACAGGGCACGCTCGTCATCACCTGGCCAGCGTTCGAAGCCGCTGGTGGTACAGCGGTGGCGGCTGGCGCATTGAATGTGACGCTGGGAACGAACGGGGCGCTGAATGTGGCGCTGGCGTCGAATGCGTCGGCGAATCCTCCGGGAGTTTATTACACCGTCGTATACCAGTTGGGGCCTGGCGAAGTGAGAACGGAGTATTGGGTGGTGCCGACGAGTTCTCCGGCGACGCTGGCGCAGGTGCGGACAACGCCGGGAGTGGGAACAGCCGCGGAGGGGGCGTCCGTGCAGTATGTAAACACGGCGCTGGCGGGAAAGGCGAACGACAACTCGGTGGTGCATCTAGCGGGCGCGGAGACGGTTACAGGGGCCAAAAGCTTTCTGGAGCCCCCGAATGTGCCAACGCCGGTGGGTACGGGCGACGTAGCGAACAAAGCATATGTTGATAGCGCGATCGCCACAGTAGGAGCGGGGAATTATTTGCCGACGGCGGGCGGGGCGATGACTGGGCCACTGACGTTGAGCGCGAGTCCGACAGCTCCACTGCAGGCCGCCCCGAAACAGTACGTGGATTTGTGGGCGGCAGCCAAGGCAGATCTGGTGGGGGGATTGGTGCCGACCACCGAATTGGGGAGCGGGACGGCTTCGGCGCTGAACTGCCTGCTGGGAAATGAGACTTGGGGGCCATGCGGATCGAGCGCAAACGCAACGGCGATTCAGAGCGTGCCGGTGGCGTCGAGCGCTCCAGCGAACGGGCAGGTGCTCACATACTCCTCCAGTTCGGGGCAATATGCGCCGGCGACGGTGAGTGGCGGGACGGGGGGTGTGACTGTGAATCCGAGCCTAAGCCAGAACATCGCGCAGCCGAGTGGCACGAGCTTGAATGCCAACGTGGTCAACAATGCGGTCTATGCATTCGCTTTCAACTGGACCGCATCGCCGACCAGTCCGAGTTCGCTGGTTCCGGGATCGAACACAATCAGTCTGACGTCATGTCCGCAGGGTATCGATACGTCGAACACGGCCAACCAGCCGTATTTCGTCTATCTGGCGAATGGCTCGACCACTGAGGCGGCGCAGGTGACAGGAGGCAGTTGCACGGCGGGCGCGGCGGGCACGGTGATTGTGACTGCGGTCCACTTGTACGGTGCGGGCTACACGGTGTCGTCGGCCTCGGGAGGGTTCCAGGAGGCATCGAATGTGGCGGGGAAAAATGGAATGGTGTATCTGGCGCCGGCTGCGGGAGTCAATTCGAACGTGGGATACCAGATATATGCTCCAGTCATGGGTCGTCGACCTGCGCCGCGTCTTCGGGATTTGGCTGGGCGGCGATTCTAAACACGGCGATTGAAGACAACTCGGACAACTCGGTCATCCGGGACATGGTGTTGAGTGGGCTGGGGTGGCCGGGCCGCTGGCACTATGGTGTGACTTGCGACAACGATCAGTCGCTGGAGATCGACCACCTTTCGAATGAAGGCTCGGGCATCGTTCTGCGCAGTGATGCCAATTTCGTGGGAGCGATGGTCTACACGACAGGCAGCAATTCGTGTCTGGTCCACGTCAAGAATTCCGAATTAAGCCTGCAGGGCGCGGGCAATGGTGTGCTGGCCCTCTCGGGAAATACTGCCGATGTGCGCGATACCATTATTCAGGGATTCTCGCAGTATGCCACGATCTGCGAGAATTGGGCTAACTACAACGGCTGCGAGGAAGACAACATTTATACGGAAGTGGGCGGAGCGACAGTCAATCCATTCACTCCTGGCGGAACAGGAAAGGGCCAGGCGGGCTACATCGGAACTGGAGGAGTGACCCCTCACAGTCTGAAAGGAGTGGCGGAGCCGCTGGGGAACGCGCCCGTCTTTTACAACACGGGATCGACGGCGATTACCTACTGGGTGGTGGCGCACGCGAGCGGCGGATCGGTAAGCGGGGTGAGCACCCCTCTGCCGGCTGGTTTTGCTAATACCACGTTGAACAGTGCGGTGGCGATCAGCGGCTACTTCCCGGCCGTGGCTCCGATGAACCTGGGGACGGTGACCTACGACATTCTGGCGACCACAGGGGTGGGTGGCGCCTTTACGATTCCTTATGGGGCTTCAGACGGAGTGCACTTCCTGGGAGCGGTGACAACCGGCATCTCGGGCAGTTGCAGTTACTCGGGCTACTGCAGCTTTACGGACCCGCAGACTGGCTACGCTTCCTACACCGTAGCTACTCCTACGTTTTACCCGGAGCTTCCGTTCTGGCCGGGCGACGTGATTGGGCCTGCCGCGAACACAATCAACTCGGCCAATACCGCGCTACTCAATGCCGACTTCGTCCCGATTTCGGGTGCGTCTCCGCTGGTGGTGGTGGTAGGAGCGCAGCAGCCCACGATCCATTCCATGTTTTGTGTTACCTTCCTCGAACCTGCTACGGCGATGTCGCTGCAGTGCGATCTGAGTCCGATACAAAACGGCAACCTGGCATCGCACTTGATCGACGCCCGCAGTTCGAACGCGTTGAATGCTACCAGCGCAAAAGGGGTATTGAACCTGCTTACGTGCGGAGCGCCAAGCGACTGCTTGACCCTGCTCGACTCGACTCCGCTGCAAACGTTGAGTTCGGTGAGCCGTGCTGCGTGGGGAGCCAACGACACGGCCATTGGCTATGATGACACAAGCGGCAACTATATGGATTTTCGCGCGAAATCGGGAGTAGACATCATCATCGGTGCGGTCCCCACGGGAAGTCCAGCGGCGACCAACTTCCAGGAGCGAACGACGGCCCTGTCGAAGATCTTCAACGTGCCGGTCACGATCAATGGAAATCTGACGGTGACGGGAACCTGTACCGGCTGCGGGAGTGGAAGTGGCGGAGGATCGGGAACGGTGAACAGCGGGACAGCCACACAGCTGGCGATGTATTCGGCAAATGGAGCGGCGGTGAGCGGCGACAGCGGACTGACGGACAGCGGGTCGACGCTGAACTATACGGGAAGCAACGGGATTACGGCGGCGGCGGGGACGTTCAGCGGGAACGTGACGGTGAATGGTCAACTGCTGGTGGCGGGACCGTGGATGGTGAGTTCGCCGATTCCTGGGACGGCGATGGCAGCGGCGGGAGCTGGGACTTCGACGCTGGGGATCTCGAATGATGGAAACTTCTATATTTCCGCGAACGCTGGGACTCCGCAGAAGGTGGCGACGACGGCGACCAGTTCGTACTTCTCGAATCTGTTTCAGGAAGATGCGAATGATCTAGGTGAATATAACGGGGCGACGGCGCAGGGATTGAACATTTACGGAACACGTGCAGACGCGAGCGACTACGAACGGTTGACTCTGACATACGACACGGTGAACACAGGTTACTTCAAGTTAGATGCGCAGGCGATTGGGACCGGGGTGAAACGAGGGTTGGCATTCTGGGTGAACGGAGCGGCGCGGTGGGGGATCGATCAGGTCGACATGTTCAAACCGTTTGAGGATAACGCGTACGACGTTGGCTCGAGCACGTTCCGAGTGCGAAATGGGTATTTCGGGACTGGAGTAATGACGCCGAGTTTAACACTGAATGGCGCGGCGTTAACGAGCCTTATAGGGACGCCGTCGGCGAATTTGATGACAGCGGGGACGGTGAGCGGGACAGGGGCTCCGCTGTGCACGGACGGCACAGGGAATCTGACAATCACGACGGTGGGCTGCCCGCCGGGGACGGGGACTCTGGGCGGGAGCGGAACGACACCGCAGTTTGCCTATTGGACGAACACCAACGGGCTGGGTGCAGCACCCCTGTTTGTGACCAGCGCGAATACGGTGGAGCAGTACAACGGAAGCAGCGTGCAGACGTTCAACGTGTACGGAACGTTTCCGAGTGCGGGAAACTATGAGCGGCTGGCGCTGACCTACGACACCGTAAACACGAGTTATTTCAAGATCGACGCGCAGGCAGGGGGCACGGGTACGAAGCGAGGGCTAGCGTTCTGGGTGAATGGTGCGGCGCGGTGGGGGATTGACCAGCTCGATATGCTGAAGCCGATTGTGGACAATGCGTACGACTTTGGAACGTCGACGTTGCGGGTGAGGGATTTTTACCTGGCGCGGAATTTGATCATGAGCGGGTCGGCGACAAGCTACAACGGGAAGACGACTGCGGGAACTGGTCTGGGGCCGATCTACGGGACAGCTTCGCTGACCGGGCAGACAGCGGCGATCAGTTCAACGACGCTGTGCGCCAGCACGACGTGCGGGGCCGGGCAGTACATCGTAAATTACTACGTCGATTCCACGCTGGCGTGCACGACAGCGGGAAGCGCGGCCGCCACGGTGACCATCAGTTGGACGGATGAGACGAACGCGAGGACGCTGCAGGTTCCGCTGAGCGGAACCGGAGTTTCCGGGGGGAACAGCTTGAGCTTGGGGAACACAGCGAACTTTGCGAGCGGGGATATCTCTCTGTGGTCGGCGGGAAGCGCGAACCTCGCATACTCGACTTCGTACACGGGGTGCACGACGGGGACAGGGATGTACGCGCTGAGGATGGCGGTGAGGCAGGTGCAGTAGGGCAGTTGCCGGCTGTCAGTAAGTCGCATTTGGGGTGCGATTTTGGGTTTTGACTCTTGAGGCGGTTGGCCTCGCGGCCATCGGCGAAAGCTGGTGACTCCTTTTATTGGGGAGCACGAGTCAAGAGCTTAATCGCAGAGATCGCTGAGAAACAGCCGCGGAGAACGCGGCGAGACTACAGCAGATCGCAGACACAGTACAGGTGAAGGCGGAGATTTCTATGAGGGACGAGGTGCAATCGTGGAGGTAGGGATTCTTCGACTCCGCAATCCAATGCGAAAAACGAATCGGATTGCTCCGCTCAGAATGACGAGGATCAGCATTGCTGTGTTTGTTCTGTTCACACTCAGCAGTACGGCGTTAGCGACGACATACTACGTTAGCTCGAGTACGGGGAGCGATACGAATAACGGGACTGCGGGGTCGACAGCGTGGCAAACGATTGCGCATGTGAATGGGCAGACGTTTCAGCCGGGGGACTCGATTCTGTTCAAGCGGGGAGATGTTTGGAATGAAAGTTTGGCTCCTGGTTCTTCGGGCACTGCGGGAAATCCGATTACGTTTGACGCCTATGGAAACGGGGCGGCGCCGAATCTGACGGGATATTGTGCGGTACCGACGACGGCATGGGTGCAGGTGACGGGGAACGCGTGGAAGGCAGCGGTACCGACGACTTACACGGCGATCAACTTCTGTCTGTTCGGATCGGTATGGGGGCAGAAAGTGGCAGCGGGGTCGTCGAACCTGACGGCGCAGTGGGATTTCTACCTGGCGAATGGGTTCATCTACATTTTTTCGGCAGGGAGTCCGGCGACGTACTACAGCGGGCCGATTGTGCCAATGGCGTTGAGCAACGTGCCGGTGATCAACATCAATGGGAAGTCCTGGCTGACGTTCCAGCATCTTCTGGTGAACTGGTTCGATCAGTATGGCGTGTATGTGCAGGGGACGAGCGATCATCTGGTGTTTGCAAACATGGAAGCGGACTCGATGATTCCGCAAGGGACACAGCCGCTGGGATTCTATGTGAATGAGAGTGCACCGGGGCCGGGAGATATCAAGATCTATAACGCAGAGGCGCACCTCAATTACGACGGGTTTCGCTTTGATGGGGCGGCGACGGCGATCACGATGGTGAATGACAAGGCCTATGCGAACCGGGACGGAGCGCTGGTGGATAACACTGGAGCAGTGACCTATTCGTACTGCCATTTTTATGCGTCGAGCCTGGCGGTGGCGGGATCGACAGATGTGGAGTACACGAGCGGCGGGGGGCCGGGAGCGGGGAACGTTGTCGCGGACACGGCGCCGGCAGTGCAGGCGTACCAGAGATATCCAGCTATGGTGACACTGACGGTGGACGATGCGGGGATGACGGCCGGCGCGGATACGTATTACGCGAATACGGTGCTGCCGATTGCGGATACGGCGGGCGTTCCGGTGGGGGCAGCAATCACGGTGGGGTATCCGCTGGCGCAGACGCTGGTCTCAGAGTTTCAGGGATGGGTGAATGCGGGTCGGGACGTGACGTCGCATTCGATCTCGCACACGTACTACACAAATACGGACGCGCTGGAAATTCAATACACGGGCAGCGGGACGGCGGCGACATTGAGCATCAGCAATAAGACGCTGACGATCACGGTGACGGGTGCGAGCGACAGCGTGAGCTATAACCTGGCGCAGGGCCAGACGCAGGGGACAATCAAGGGATTGCGCCTAGCCCTGTTGGCGACAGGGAAGTTCAGTGCGGCGGAAATCCAGACCTGCCAGGGGCCGTATGGGACGGGTTGTTCGGCGTACACGGAAGCGGGGCTGCTGGCGCAGGATCTGGCCGACGTGAGTGGACAGGATGTAAGGACATCGGTCTACCACATGTAGTTGGATGTGACGCGGCTAACGACGGACGAGATCACATTGTCGCGGCAGTGGATGGCGACGAACTTGACGGGGCTGCCGGCGACTCCGGTGTATGTGTATCCCGGGGGATATGAGACCACGACGATGCAGGGGATCACGGCGGGCGTGCCCTATGCGGGGGCACGCGGAGCACTGAAGGAAGACCTGGGCGTCAAGGATACGTACGCGAACGGATTCAATGTGCAGAACATCACGAGCTTTGGTGTGAATCCCTCGTGGATGGGGCTACAACCGGCGGTGTTGAACCAGAAGATTCAGGCGCTGGTGTGGAAGGAAATGGTGTGGGGAGTGCCGTGGGGGATGTTTTGGCACTGGAATGCGTCCAGCGGAACAGGCGAATTGAGCGCGACGGAGATTACGAATCTGATTCAGTATTTCAAGGCGAGCGGGGCGACGATCCAGACGAATACGGGACTGGTGAACTGGTTGCTCGGAGGAACGCAGGTGACGGGAACGGACGGAAATTACTACTACAAGTTTCCGGCGACGAGCATGACGCTGGATTTTCGTCCCACGAAAAACTCGCCGGTGGTGGATGCGGGGCAGAACCTGGGAGTGACGTATGCGCTCGACATTAACGGAGTAAACCAGAACAGCTACGGGAGCGGGTGGGACATTGGGGCGCACGTGTATCAGGGTTATGCGGTGTACGGAGGGGAGACGGGATCCTATTTCAAGGTAGGGGCGGGAACGCCATTATGCGGCTCACCCGCGTATAGCTGCGTGGCTTCCACAAGTCCGAGCACGGTGGTTCAGCTACCCGCGACGCTGCCGGCGTGGACCGCGAGCACGGGCCCGCATGCCGGGAATCCGCTGTACGGGGCCGGACTATCGGCCACGACGAACGAGTTTGGAACAGCGACGACCATCTTCCGGCTGACGGATCTTACCAACAACTGCAACCCGAATGCCGGGACGATATTTTCCAGCGGGCAAGTGGCAAACAGCGGTTCGGGGGACGAAACCCATTTCAACGCGAACTCTACCTTGGTCATTCTGGGCGGAACCGGAGGCTATGTATGCCCCGAAGCGGTGACCATCGCGGGAAGCAGCCTCGCGTTTTCGAGGATCGACAACAACTTCTCCTTCCCGAGCACAACGAACAGCGTGACCCCGTCGTACAACTCAAGCGCCCCAAATCTGATGTACGCCATGAACAACGCCGTGATCCAGACCTACGATTTCACGGGCTACGGGCCAAGCGTGACGCCGCCGACACCGTCCACGTTCTACGACTTCACCGCCAGCGCAAACTGCCTGGGCGGCTCCTACGGCACGCCAACTTGGGTTGACCATATAAGCAACGCGAAGTACCCGCCGGATTCTATGTTTGGGGAAGCGTTCTCGAATGCGGGAGGACAAGGGACAGGCTTCGATGTGGTCGCTTACAAACCGGGCTCGGGCTGTGTTCATCTCAACACTCAGACCGGAGTGGTCACTGGCGATTGGGGCACAACGGGAACCATTGGCATATCGGATCGTTGGCTGGTTCACAATGCCCTATTGAGCAAAGACGGGCAGTGGATGCTGATTACTTACAGCGTGGGCGGGTGTCTCACCACCTGCGCCGCCAATTCTGGCGATCCGTATCTTTGGCAAATAGGAACTACAACGGTTCTGCCGGGTTGCATGGCTGCGGCAGGGGATCGCTGCGGTGGCCATTGGACGGAAGGCTCGGAAGTTTATGTGAATGCCAGCGGATCGTCTACATTTCAGCAGGAAAAGCGGGCATTCCTAGGGGCACCGAACGCGCCCACTGATCTGAAGTCCGGAATTGCCAGTTGCACCTCGGGGGGGTGGGGGATCCATTCCGGTTGGCCAAACGTAGATTCATCGGACAGCTATCCTTACCTGGAGATCTCTACCAGCGGGGAGCTGGGGACCAGCGGCAACCCGTTCACCTGCCCCTTCCTGAACGAAGTTGACCTGGTGAGTCCGGCGGGGGTTGGTTCTCCTGCACCGGGCGCTGGGACGGTCTCCCGCGAAGCGCATACCTTCAACAGCGGGCAGCAATCCACCATGTTCTCCTGTGAGTATGCAATTGGAGCGATTTCGACGGACGGCCGGATTGCGATCTGGGAGAGCGACGGCATGGGGGCGTTCGGATCAACCTCTGGCGGGTCAAGTTGTTCCGGGACGAGTTGCAGGTGTGAAGTGCTGGGAATGCTTTTGCAGTAATAAGCGATACAGCTGAACAAATTGTCGGAGGGTGGTGGCAAGGGGCACGGTGGGAGCCGTGCCTTTTTCATTTGCGAATCGAAGATGGAATGGAGGAGATGAGTCATGACAAAAGCCTGGACCAGAAAGGCGATGGTAGCGGTGGTGCTAAGCGGAGCGCTAATGTGCACGGCGTGTTCGACGGCGTGGGTCGAGGAGGCGGATCAGATTGTGGCGGCGTTGATTCCAGCGACGGCGAATCTGGTGGCACTGGTGGCGACGCTACAGGGGAAGAATTTATCTGCGGCTGATGTGCAGATGACCGAGAGCGCGGGATCACAGGCGGGGGCGGATTTGCAGTTGATGCAGTCGTTGATTGCGCAGTATCAAAAGGCCGATGCCGTGGCACAGCCGGGGCTGCTCAGTCAGATCCAGGCGGCGATGAGCGCAGTGCAGTCAACCTTGAATGGACTGCTCCCGGCCCTGCATATCAAAGATGCAGGGACGCAGGCGAAGATAACGGCGGTGGTGGGGATCCTGATCTCGGAGGTGGAGTCGGTAGCGGCGGTTGTGCCACTGGTGGCTGCGAGCGCTTCGCCGGGAATGATGACCATGGCGGCAAAACAGGTGAAGAAGCAGCCTCCGCTTTCGGCGAGCGAATTCGTGGCGTCGTATAACGCGACTATGACGGCGAAGACGGGCAACGCGGAATTGGATCGGGCAGCATCGGGGCTGCGGATTCATTTGCACGGGAAGCTAGCGCGCTGGGCAAGCGCGGGGCTTTTGAAGTAAGGAAGCGAGCCAAAAGCGCGATCAGAGCGTCGCAAAAAGCCTTTTCACCACGGAGGCACAGAGACACGGAGAAAACTTCCAATTCTTCTCGTTCCCTTTCTGTCTTCTCTGTGTCTCTGTGGTGAGAGCTTGAAATTTGAGTCGGCGCGATGCTTCCCGCGGCGCGAAGAACGCTTGCTCGAGATGACAACAGAAAGAGGGACGAAGCTGTGAGCGACGAATGGAAGCTGCAACATCATGTGCGCTGCGACTGCGCCAGGTGTATCGATCATCCTTCGCAGGCGCGGCCAGGGATCCATGTGTTCCCGGACCGGCTGCATGTGGTGACGATGCTGGAGAACCCGCTGCGCTGGCGGTCGCGCTACTGGAACTACTGGATGTTCGAGCGCGAGTGCGAAGCGGCGGGAGCGATCCTGTATACGGCCGAGGTAGCGTTTGGGGATCGGCACTTTGAGGTGACGCAGGCGGGCAATCCGCGGCATTTGCAATTGCGGACTGCCAGCGAGATTTGGCACAAGGAAAATGCGCTGAACCTGCTGATGCAGCGCCTGCCTGCAGATGCGAAGTACGTGGCATGGATTGATGCGGATGTAAAGTTCAACCGGCCGGATTGGGCGCAGGAGACGCTGCAACTGCTGCAGCACTATGACGTGCTGCAGATGTTCAGCCATGCGCAGGATGTGGGGCCGAACTATGAACCGCTGACTACCACTCCGGGGTTCTTATACAAGTGGGTAACGGACCAGCCCAGTCCGCATGATCCGGCGTTTGTGGAGCAGAAAGCGACGTATGGATACTACAGCGTGCATAGCGGGCAGTTTTGGCATCCGGGGTTCGCGTGGGCGGCGAAACGGAGCGCGCTCGAAAAAGTTGGGATGCTCATCGATCACGCCATTCTCGGACAGGGCGACTGGCACATGGCGTCAGCACTGGTGGGGCAGGTTCAGCGGTCGTTGTACTCGGGATATTCTCCGGCTTATACCCGGTTGTGCCGGGAATGGCAGGCGCGGGCCGAGAAATATGTCCAGCGAAATGTGGGCTACCTTCCGGGCCTGGTGAACCACTTTTTCCACGGAGCTAAACGGAACCGTGCCTATGATCAGCGGTGGAGGTTTCTGGCGCAAGCGGGATATGACCCCGACGTCGATTTGAAGAGGGATTGGCAAGGTCTGCATCAGCTCACGGAGCGAAGTGTGATCTTGCGAGAAGGGCTGCGGCAGTACGCGAGGATGCGGAACGAGGATTCGACGGAGGTATGAAGCTGTCAGCCTGTCAGTTGTTAGCCATCAGCCTAAGCAACGGGCGCCAATCGGGGCGCAGGCCACGAAAGGCAAACTGTGGAGGGCGATCTTTATCGGTTGCAACAATTGGGGCAGCGGCTCGATGAGCAGCTCGATGGGGAAACAATACGGGATCTGTTGGTCACCGGTTGGCTGAAGATTCGTCCCAAAGAGGGTGGGATCGAGTGGTTGCAACTGAACCGGACGCAACGAGAATATTCGCGGCGATGCAGCAAGCAGAACATTGTGCTGAAAGCGCGGCAGGTAGGAATCACGACGTATGTGGCGGCGCGATTCTTCGTGCAGACGATCACGCGGCCGGGGACGCTGACGGTGCAGGTGGCGCACAACCAGGAGTCGGCGGAGGCGATTTTCAACATCGTGCAGCGCTTCTGGGAGAACCTGCCCGAGGGGTACTGTGATGGCGCACTGGTGAAATCGCGCTCCAATGTCCGCCAGATGGTATTTCCCCGGCTCGACAGCGAGTACCGAGTGGAAACGGCGGACGACAACGCGGGGCGCGGGTTGACCATCCACAATCTCCATTGTTCGGAGGTCTCCCGCTGGCCCCGCGGCGGGCGGGAAACGCTGGCCTCGTTGAGGGCGGCGGTAGTACCGGAGGGTGAGATCGTGCTGGAGTCGACTCCCAATGGGGCAGCGGGCGTGTTCTACGAGGAATGGCAGAAGGCAAACGAGATCGGGTGCGCGCGACACTTCTTTCCCTGGTGGTACGAGGAGAGCTATCGAGAGGCGGCGAGAAAAGGAGAGCTGCTTCCGTTCACTCCGGAGGAGAGCCGGGTGATGGAGTTGCACGGGCTCGACGAAGGGCAGATCGCATGGCGACGGAAACGGTGGAAGGCCCTGCGCGAGCTGGCACCGCAAGAGTATGCCGAAGATGCGGATGCATGCTTTTTGGTTTCTGGAGAGTGCGTATTCGATTTGGAGTCGCTAGAGAAAGCGGCAGCGCGTGCGACTAAAGCGGCGCAATCGCAGGACAACGGAAGGCTGATGATTTGGCTTCCACCGAAACAGGGCAAGCACTACATCATTGGAGTGGACACGGCGGGGGGAGGATCGGAAGGGGACTACGCCTGCGCGGAGGTGATCGAGAGGACGATCGGCTTGCAGTGCGCGGAACTACGGGGACACTTTCCTCCGCTTGAACTGGCGCGGCGCGTGGTGGACCTGGGACAGACTTACGGCCAAGCTTTGTTGGCGGTGGAACGAAATAATCACGGATACGGGGTGCTGGCACACTTGCGGGACATGGAGTATCAGAACATCTTCGAGAAGGGTGGCGAGTTGGGCTGGCTTACGTCGGCGGCGACGCGCCCGGCGATGATCGAGAACATGGTGGCGGTGCTGGTGTCGCGGCCGGAATTGTTCCAGAGCGGGCGACTGCTGGAAGAGTGCCGGACGTTTGTGCGGCATCCGGACGGAAACGCGGCGGCGGCGGAGGGCGCACACGACGATTGTGTGATGGCGATGGCGATCGCCCTGGCGGTGCGACGGGAGGATGCGGGGCGGGGAGCGAAGAAGAGGATGTTGCAGACAGCGAGCCTTGAGGTGGGATGAATGCGGTTTGGCTTCCGGCATCCCGAGTCGGTATTGTCGATGTTCGGATGTCACATACTTCGAGCTGATGGTTGAGGTAAGATGTGCGACTTCGCAGTGGAACCGCTTGGGGCACCCTGCAGCTTGCGGATAAGAGCTTGGTTGAGGCAGTCCAACACGTAAGAAGGATGCGGGGAGGGGCGCAGGGACATTTGATGCGCTGCTCCGATGGGCAGTTCTACGTTGTAAAGTTCCGGAACAATCCGCAGCATCTGCGGGTACTGACGAATGAGATGCTGGCGACACGATTGGCGGAGCGAGCGGGGCTGCCGGTGCCAGGAACAGAAGTGGTGGAAGTGGGTGACTGGCTGGTGGAGCATACCGCGGAGCTGAGTATTCAGTTGGCACACAACACGATCCCGTGCCAGGCGGGACTACAATTTGGATCGCGGTATGCGGTGAGTCCGCTGGAAGGGCAGGTCTGGGATTATCTTCCGGTGGAGATGCTGGATCGGGTTCGAAATTTGAACGAGTTTGCCGGGATGCTGGTTTTGGACAAATGGACGGGAAATGCGAATGGGCGGCAGGCTGCGTTTTGGAGGAAGTCGCGAGAAAAACTGTACACGGCTTCTTTTATCGACCAAGGGTACTGTTTCAACGCGGGGGAGTGGACGTTTCCGGATTATCCTCTGCGGGGCGTGTATGCGCGGAATGAAGTGTACCAGCCTGTGAGGGGGTGGGAGTCGTTTGAGCCCTGGCTCTCGCGTATCGAGAAGATGGGCGAGGATGTGGTGTGGAGTCTGGCGGGGGAGATTCCGCCGGAGTGGTACGGGGGAGAGTGGGACGAGTTGGAGAAACTGGTGCGGACCCTGATAGTGAGGCGAGGGGTGGTGCGGGAGCTGATTGAGGCGTTTCGGGTTTCGCCGCGGCGGCCGTTTCCGGAGTGGAGGGAGCAGGCTTAAACCTTTAACACAGAGGACACGGAGGATCACAGGGTAGAGCATTGATGGCTGATAAACGACAACTTGAGTTTTTCTTGCTGCGGTATGTGCCGAACGTAGCGAGGGAAGAGTTCGTCAATATCGGGGTCGTGATGACGGAGAGTGGAGGAGATGGAGGCGGGTTTGCGGGAGTGCACTTCACTGCGGACTGGCGGCGGGCGCGTTGTCTCGATCCGAATATCGACGTTGAGATGCTGGAAGCCCTAGGACGCGAGATGAAGAGGCGGTTGGAGGATGTGCAGCAGCGGGCATTGCTGCTTCACGAAACGATGGACTCGTATTCCAATATTTTGCAGCTTTCTCCCATTAGGCAATGCGTTGCGGAGAATCCGGCGGAGGAACTGAAGGACTTGGCTCAGAAACTGGTCGAGATGCCGGGAATGTGGAGCCCGGAAAGGGAAATAAAGCTGAGGAAAGTTGGGAGGAGATGGATTCATGCGGGTATGAGCGAGGCATTCTTGACGGCCAGTGTCTGGGAGTTATTGGTCAAAGACTTTCCGGCCTCAAGCTACACTAATGCGGCGGATGACTTTTTGCTCGATTTTGCTTATCCAGTTGGAGATGAGCTGAAGATTTTTCACGCGGTATCGCTGGCGGAGGTCGGGCCTGAGACGCGCATGTTTCCGTTGCGGGTAGCGAAGATTGCTCCGAGGATGAGGGAAAAGAAGGTGTTGCCGAGTTTCACGGCGGTGGTGGAAGACCAGTTCGATGAAGAGGACAAGGCTGTGAAGATGGTACTGGCGTTCATGGCAGACGAGCAGATTCGGGTGGCACGGCTGAAGGAGATGCCGGTGATAGCAGAGGTGGCGCGCAGGGAGTTGAGGGTGTGATGGCCGGGAATGCAATCGCCATTTTGCTGGTTCTGCTTTCTCCAGTCGGGCTTGTCTACAGCTGGTGGTTCTACTTGACTCGAATGAAGAAAGAACAAACTGGCTGGCGTAAGCGAGTCACGCTTCTGGCGCTCTCTTTGGTCTCGCTAGTGGTTCTGCTCTGGCCCGTGATGGTAGCAGTTTCGCCGAGGGCGGACGATGTCGATTGGATTGAGTCGTGGCACAGGCCTGTCTTCCGCACATTGTTAGTGGCTCTTGTGTTGGGATTGTTCGGGCGGCCGCGATTGATCTTGCCGATTGCGGTTGCCTGCGTCGGAACGGCAGTGTTTTGGCTGATCAGCACGATGCCCTAGCAAGGCAATACTGCATAGGTCCTTCGCTTTTCGCTCAGGATGACAAAATAAACTGGCGTGCGAGTTGATTTGGCAAATAAGCCCTGCTTCTGCGGGGCTTTTCCTTTGGCTGAGGGCGAGATGCCCACGCGACAGCCGGCGGGACGCCGGCGCTACGGAAAGAATAATTATGAACATTAAAGAGACGTTGCGCGGCGCTTTGCGCCGGATTGGTGGAGTGTCTTCCGCTGCCTCCCTTGCGACAGTCGAAAAGAAACGGCGGACGTTGCCGTTGCCTTCGATTTTCAATTCGTATGGGCCGCCGGGCAACATCATGCCGAAACCTACGGCTTATAACTTGCGGCGGTTTTCGGAGATTCCAGTGCCGCGGCGGGCGATTAACACGATCAAGGATCGCATTGCGGGCATGCGCTGGCGGATTCAGGCGCGGCAGGGAATTGCTCTGGAAACGATTCCCAATGGCGTCGAACGGATACAGCTTCTTACAGAAAACTTCAACTCGCCGAATCCTGACGATTCGTTCCGGTCGTTCTCTGAGCAGGTGCTGGAAGACATCATCGTGGGCGGGTATGGGGCGATTGAGGTGCAGACCTCGGGCGACGCGAACCATCCGTTGCTGCTGTGGGCGGTGGATGGATCGTCGATCCGGATGAATCTGGATTGGGATGGATCGCCGCAGGGGCAGCGATATCTGCAGGTCACGAATCAGTCGGGACCGCGGAGCCAGATCTCGCTGGATGACGATGAACTGATGTACATCCGGCTGAATCCGCGGACGCACACGCCGTTTGGGTTGGGGCGGCTGGAGGTTGCGTTCGAGACGATCAATGCGTTTCTGGGGGCGCACCGGTATGCGTCGCGGCTGGCGTCGAATTCGGTGGTGCAGTATGCGCTATGGCTGCAGGATTTAACGCCGGAACATCACGAGCGGCTGATTCGCTGGTGGCAGGACGAGATTGAGGGGACGGGGCGAGTGCCGATCCTGTCGGTGGAGAGCAAACCGGAGGTGCTCCGCTTTGGTGGAGGCACAGATGCCGACTTGCGACTGCAGTGGCAGGAGTTTCTGCTGCGCGTGATTGCCGACGCTTTCGATCTTCCTCCGTTTTACCTGGGACTGGAGCGGGATGTGAACCGATCCACGGCGGAAGAATACAACGACATGGCGTTCCGGCAAGCGATTGTGCCTACGGCGCGGCTGCTGGCGGAACATCTGACGCGGGATGCGATCCAGAAGAAGCTGGGATGGAACGATCTGGAGTTTGTGTTTGCGGAGTTGGATACACAGGATCCGCTGGAAGAGGCGCAGATTCAGCAGATTCTGTTGCAGAACGGAGTGTTGACGGTTAACGAGGTGAGGCGGATGAGGGGGTTGGGAGATTTGGAGACGGCGGCAGCAACCGGCTCGAAGGCAGGTGCGTAGCAAGAACTCCCCGGAGCTGGGGCAAGGAAAGATTGCAGGGGTCCTTCGACTACGCAGACGAGTCGCTTCGCGCCTCGTCTGCTTCGCTCAGGATGACAACGCGAAAAGGGGACATCGAGATGATTGAGTTGAAGAGTATGGCGGTGGCGATGCCGGAGGTCGTGGGGCATCCGAACCGGGCGGCATTTTCTGGAGTACTAACGATGGTCGATGTGCCTTCGCAGCGGGCACCCTCTGGCGCGAAGGGGCACCTGGTGGTGCTCACAAAGAGAGCGGCGGAGGTGGCGCTGCCTTCGTTGCTGGGGATGGCATTGGATTATTCGCCTGGTCTGGACCGGCATGATGTGAGGCGCAAGGTAGGTGTTATCACGCGAGCGGAAATTGTGGGGCGAAACCTGGAGTTGGGCGGGTATCTGTTCGCCAGGGATTTTCCCGAGATCGTCGAGGAGATCAGGAAATCTCGATCAGGCCACAAATCCTCTGACCTTTTCCGAGAAAGGTTCATGCATGCGGCGACGATCCACGCGGCGGTGACCTGGCGGGAAATTGGGAACTGGAGTGAGGGCTACAGATTGAGAGCTTCACTGCGGGTGGCGGCGGGGCGGATTCTCGGCTTAACTGCGGCGTTGAGACGAACGCCGGGAAACGGACTCGATAAAGCTGGAGGAATTGGTCCCACGATACGCGCGGAGACTTGCATAGCGTCGGGGCCGGCTGGGCTGGGGTTGTCGTACGAGGTGACCGATGTGCAGATCGCGGAAACGACGGCGCGGGTTTGGACACTCACGAAAGTGACGTTTACGGGGGCGGCAATTCTGCGGAGGGACAAAGCGGCTTACCGGGATACGTGGATTGAGCTCGCGTGAATTGCGGACGATACACTTGCAAAAAAGATCATCGCAGAGAAACGCGGAGGGCGGACGCGGAGATCGCAGAACGGCAAGCCAGTGCATAGCGTGGGGAGGGGCGAGATTTCTTGGTAATTCCATACAGGAGGAGAAAAGGATGAACGAGGAGATGGTGCAGCAGTTGATGACGACGGCGGAACGGCTGGCAACAGCGGCCGAATCGTTGGATCGTGTGCTGGGGCGGCTGGATGCGCAGCAAGAAGCGCTTAACACTAAGGTGGACCGGATTGTGGCCGCGGTGGAAGAGCAGCCGTCGCAGATATCGGCGCACGGGGAAGGGGCCCGGCATTTGCAGGAGCGGGTGGCGGAGCTGGAGAAGTCCAACGCGGACTTAAAAGCACAGGCGGCACGGATGGCGCGGAAGACACTTCCACCGCTGGTTTCGGCAATCCTGGCCAAAAGTTGCGATGAGGCTGGGGGCGAGAAGTTGGACAAGGCAGTGCTGGACAAGACGCTGCAGAGCCTGAGCGTGGAGCAGAGAATCGCGGTCAAGTCGGAATTGGCGCGGGCAGGGTTCATCGAGTAGGGGCCTCGGCTTTCGGGCTTCGGGCTTCGGCAAACGGCGGCACGGCTTTGGCCGTGCTTTTTTGTTTGTCGCTCAGACGGTCCATCGCACAGTTAACCGTGCAGCTTCTAAAGGAGCTTCTTGCAAGGCCGTACAAAGTATCGGCAAACAAGGGGTCCTTCGACTCCGGAGGTGCTTCACTTCGTGAACCACCACCTACGCTCAGGATGACAACGCTGTAAAGGAAGGGCAGTACGAGGTTAACGGATTCGTTTGCAATCGCAGGAAAAAATCAACGGAGGAGAACACATGGCAGGACAATTTGTGGATTTGTATGCAGCGGCAGATTATCTGGGGCCCGGAGCAGTCGAGGTTGACCGGTACCAGACAGAAATCTTTGACATTGTGCGGCGGCGGGGCGCGTTCGGACAGAGGATCAAGCAGGTGCCAGCAACTGGGCATCCTTCGCGATTCTTTGAAGAGACTGCGATCGCATCTCCGACGGCAGCGCAAGCGTTCGTCGATCCGCGGAATATTGCGCCCACGGTGAACGCGCCAACTCGCATTGAGATGGCGGTGCCGCTGAAGGCGCTGGTGTCGCAGATCAACTACAACCTGTTCGATCTGGAAGTGACCGCACAGCAAAGCCAGTTCGCGTATTTGCAGGCAAAGGACCTGGCCGATGCCGTGGACGGGCTGATGCGTACCCACGACGTTGCGCTATGGAACGGCAACGACACGTCGCTCAGTTCGCCGACAACGACGCAGTATTTCGGCGTGATCGGGCAGATCGTGGCGGGTGGGAACACGACCACAATCGCAACTACAGCGAGCATCGTGGATGGGATCAAGAGCACGATCGCGCAGATGGTTTCGAGTGCGGCGTATGCGGTAAGACCGACGGCAATTTACTCCAATCCGGTGCTGTTGGACCTGATCGACCGGGAAATGAAAGCGGAGTTCAATGTGGTGCTCAACACCGTGGAAATCACGGGCGGGTTTCGGGTGAAAGCGCTGAGCACACAGGCTGGAGATCTTCCGCTGATTCCGGATTGGGCGGTTCCGTACAGCGGGACGCCGGGTTCGGGCACAGCGGTGCTGCCGGCGTACATCGTCAGCGAGGATCTGATCGAGTATCACTGGCTGAGCGATCCGAATCCGCGGGTGTTCAAACTTGGGTTGCCGAACGCGTTGACCCAGCAGCAGGTGGTGGTGAAATTTGGCGCACCCGTGGTGAAGGGGGCAAACTTCGCGCACTACCAGGTGAATGTGCAGCGATAGGGAAACCGCCGTTGGTCGCTTCGCTTGCTTAGGGCAGGCTAAGGACAGTCGTTAGTCGTTGGACTGCATCGTTGTTTGCCAACGACTAACGACTGACGGCCAACGACAGCTTTTTTTCATTCGAGAACTGAGAACCCACTATGAATTATCTGGCGACAACGGATTACTTGACTTACGGGCTGGAGGCGACGACGGATCCATCCTGGATCATGGCCGCGTCGGCCATCATCGATGCGCATTGCCGGCGGGTGACGCTGGGCGTGAATCAATACGAGGAGCGGCTGAAGATGCCGCCGGAATTGAACACGGTGCGTGTCAGTTATCTGCCCTTAGCAACGGTCGCGCCTGCGACCACGCCGATTGTGACGCTGCAGGGGCGATACGGGATTCCGCGGAGAGGGGAATGGCCCTTTCCGGAAATGAGTTTGGAATTTGCGCTGGTGTTTTCACTGCCGGGAATGTGGACGGCGATTGATCCGACCACGATTGACATCTGGACGGACAGCGGCGAGCTTACTTTTCCGGTGAATGCGCTGGGATTGTTTTTCAACGAAGTGGATGTGGTCTACAACGCGGGATGGAGCACGATCCCGACGCCGGTGCAGGTAGCGTGCGCACAGATTGTAAAGAATGCCCAGGCCACACCCGGGCTGAATGTGAAGTCAAGCAAGATCGACCGGTTGCGGCTGGAGTATTTCGGGGACACGCTGGTGGATGATACGGTACGCAGTCTCTTGGCACCGTATGTCTCGCAGAAAGGCGCGTGAGATGGGGGGCTCGCGGTTGACGGAGTCGTCTCGAGTAGAACACGCGAGGGGGGAATCATGGGAAGCGGAATTTGTGGGGCTGCACTGGTACGGGCGGCGAATGCGATGTTGATGGCTTTGGGCGGAGATCAGGTGAGCTTGCTTTTGCCGGCGACGGCCACGGCGAGCGATGCGGCGGGGCAGTTGGGATTGGTTGATCCCGGTGTGCAGGAGGTGATTGTCACTCCAGTAGTAGCCCACAACCTGCCGGTCGGAAACCTCGGGCCGAGACGGAGGATCGAGTTTACGCTAGCAGCTTCGGCGATTGAGGTGCAGCTACCGATGCTGGGGATGGGGTCGGTGGAAGATCTGTTCGACGCCGCGCTGGGTCTGACGTACGACGGAGATCTCTTTCACATTGAGGCGGTCGTGGCTGAGAACTTCGCGGGGACAGCGTATTTCTACGTGGTGACGGCGGTGGAGTGAAGAACCCAGCTTCTAGCTCTTAGCTGGTGCGACTCGACTCGACCAACCAGGCTACTTCTCAACCACACACGTGTAGAGGGCAACCGTTACGGATCCTCAGGAACAAAAGAATCATCAAGCTGGAGCTCCAAGCTAAAGGCTAGGAACTGGCGGCTAGAGGCGGGTTCACATGCAATTTGCGAAGGACAGTTTTTTCTTAGCGCTGCAGCAGAGGCTGGCGGGACTGAATCAGGCGCGCACGGTAACGATCAATGGGGCGACCGTGCCCGCGGTGCTGGTGGTGGAAAACCTGCCACCTTCATCGGCAGAGCCACAGCCAAACACCTTCTACATCGAGTGGGGGCGGAGCGATGTGGTAGCCGGGCATGCGGGCAATGCCGCATTGATGAGCCTGGAATGCGCGATCTCGTATCACACGCTGGGAACGGTAGCAAGCATGGTGGATCGCGGGCGAGTGCTGGGACAGTTGGATGACGAGTTGCTCGGCATCTGCCAACCTACGAATACAGAGAAGGTCGATTATACGCAGTCGCCCAGCGCGGATCTGGGCACGAGCGTGTTCTGGAACCAACCATCCTTCGAAGAAGTGCGGGCAAGCGGTGTGGAGGATAACGCAGAGCGGCATCCGGACGGACGCGTGGAGCGCACGGCGCGGCTGGCCGTTTTCTTCTTCTCGGAGGTTACGTTGCTATGAGCACTTCTCCATTGCGTCCGGCCATGGTTCCGGTGACTCGACAGATGCGGGCATACTTCGCGCCGGTGAATCGAACCACGGAGACGCCGACGATTTTTGATCCGGCCGCGGCGGGCGTGTTCGCGCTCGATTCGCCGCCGGCCCCGTGGCTGGACTTGGGCTGGATCGAAGGGTTCGGACGACACTACGGGACGTCGACCGGTGTGGTGCGCTCGGGCGTAAGTGGGCTGCCCGCGGTGCAGTTTAGAGGGCCGCTCGAGGCGAGGGTGGAGTTCGACTTCCGGGAGTGGGGCAAGCTGCAGATGGCGTTGGCGGGCGGATCGGAGCACATGAATGTTCTGGCGACCAGTCCGAGTGCGAGCCCAGAACCTTCGGGGGGGACGCCGAACCCAGGCGCAGCGGTGTTAGCCGGTTCGACGGCGAGCGAATTGGTCTTTGGCGCGGGCGCCGTGAATGGATTCGCGGCAGGAAATCTGCTCGCGGTGGATGTGGATTACCAGCAGCAGATTGGATATGTGGGATCCGGAATATCCGCGGCGTATGTGAGCAATGCCGCGGCGGTGAACCGCGATCTGAACTATGTGCGGAGGGTGACGTTCAACGTGGGGCGCGTGGCGGAATTGACGACGACCTCGGTGATTTTGGCGCAAGCACTGCTGGGAGGGGCGCCGGCCACGGGAGCATCGGCACAAGTTGTGGTGGCCTTCGTAGACCGGGAAGGGGGATCGTTTTTCCAGGAATGGTCAGCGCTGTTTGTGGCCGAGCCTGAGTCCGGCGGGCGAGTGTGCTTCTACTATCCGCGGCTGGGTCCCAATCCTGGAGTTGGATCTGGAGGGATAAGTGTGACTTCGCACGCGGGATGGAAACCGGCAAAAAGCGCTGGTGGAGCGAAGACGGATACGACGGTGAACGCGCAAGGGAAGGGTTCGAAGAGCTCTTCGCAAGCGTTTCCGCGAGAGAAGTTCGCAGAGATTGCCGGGCCGCTGATCTCGGTGGGGTTGCACGCTTCCTTCATCGCGCTGCCGTTCACGGACACCAACGATGGACAAACGGTCTTGTGCTATCGCAGTTATTTTCCGGCGACGATGGCAGCGGTGTATTGAAAAGGCGGGCAGATCGTCGACAGCAAGCCGAGACAGGATATCCCCCAGCGGCTTTCCAAGTTCGCAAACTGTGACGTATCGAGAGTCAGGTGCCTGTCCCCTGAGATTAGTGTCAGTCTGTCTCTTTACCAGAAAAACCTACTGACGTCAGCGACCTGCAGCGATTGAATTGTAGGCAGTGAGATTGTGTCGCGAGCGAGAAAGGTAGCATCCCAAAACTGAGATGAAGTTAACCATCGACAATCTTCAGGGGCAAGGGCCGCAAGACTATACGGGAGCATTGGACGGAACCAAGCTGCCCAAGGTCGAGCGCAAGCTCAATCAACCGACAGAGCTGCAATTCTCCCTGGTGGGAAATTCGCCCGGTTTTGCAATCCCGGTGGTGGGCGCGCGAGTGACTTTGGGCAAAACGAACGGGAGCGATGTGTTCACCGGCTATGTGACGGCCGCGCCGCAGTACGAGTATCTGGGCTGGGGCGAGCAAGGTCCGGTGTATCGCTACAACGTGGTGGCGCAGAGCGACGAGGTGTTGCTAGATCAGAAGGCGCTACCGAACCGATCCCCTTTCGTGGGCCGGAGCGCGGGTAACGCGCTCCGGCAGCTGGCGCAAGATCTGTTGCCCGGGTGGTTCAACACGAGCGCGGTGCAGGACGTAGACACGTTGGCCAGTTATGCGGTGAACCCTCAGAGAAGTTTTTCGTTTCACGCCGCGGAGATTGCCCTCGCCGCGCGAGCGAGCTTCCGCACAATGAATGGAGCGCTGATATTGGCGCCGGTGGGAGCGGCTGCGTATGCGCTAAATGAGGCCGACGCTAACTTTTCGCCGGAGGGCTTGTGGTTAAACAGTCAAAATCTGCTAGTGAACGAGTTGACGGTGATTGGGCAGGACGAGCCACAGGCATATGTGCGCGATTATTTTGTGGGAGATGGACTGAGTTTGAAATTCTATTTGTCGCAAAAGCCCTTCGCCCAGACCAAGCCTGCCTTGATTGACGAAGAATATCTTGAGCCAACACTCGATCCGACGACGTGGTTGGTGAGCGATCCATCGTCGGCGGTTTCGGTGGCAGCGCAGACATTGCAGATTGCCGGCGGGACTGGTGTGGACGGACAAACCACGGTTAGCTTCATTGAGCAGATTGAGTTGGGCGGCGCGCTGGAGTTGCAGCATGGCGACGTGAGTTTTACGGCCGCCTCGCAGGGCGTGCTGGGCGGGTTGTATGCGAGAGCGATCTCGGCGGCGGGATGTCTGGCGGGGTTTCAGATCATGCCGTCGGGCGCAGACTCGACCATTCAGGCGCTGATTAACGGATCGCTCACCGGGGCGGTAATGGCCACGGCGCTGGGGCACCAGTATTTCTTCACGACTTACCTGTATTCGATGGAGGTCTACCGCACGGGAGAAACCTATCACTCTTCTTTGCATCCGGCGGGAAACGGGTGGGGCGGTGCGGGGGTGACGGCGGACGTGCGCTTGGTACTGGAAGTGCAGGACATTGATCCGAGCAATCCAGCGACGTTGGTGGCGCCCGCGACGGTTTTGTTTGATGACGTGATCCAGGGCGCACCTGGGTTCTGCGCCTATGCTCTGGTAAATGCCGCTAACATGCAGTGCAGCCTCGCCTATACGTATGCGGCGCACATTTCTCTGGCCGAGGTGCGGACTGCGGTACAGACTTCGCCGACACAGTACGCTCCGTATGTGACGCAACTGGTGGGTACTCTTTCGGAAGGCGCAGCGTGCGAGATCACGAGTTCTCCTTCACTGGATTTTTATCCGGAGTATGTGCCGGCGCTGAATGAACTGATCGTGGCGAGTTATAGAGGTTATGGACGGGCGGTGGCGCAGGTACAGAATGCGGCCAGCGTGGCTGCGTTACAGAGCGGTGCAGATGATGGGACCAGGGGAGCGGTGCGCGTGGCGAAGACTCCGGCTGCGCGCGCAGATGTGGATTGCGAGAATGCGGCCCTAGCGATTCTGGATGATGCCACGGGGCCCCCATGGTCGGGAACTTACGAGACGTGGAGCGATTTTCTGCCGGGTGCAGCCGGGGATATTTTCCCGGGCGACGCAATTACGGTGAATGTGCCGTCGCGGGGCGCCTCGTTCACTGCGATTGTGCGAGAGGTAAAAATTCAAATTGCGGATCCGGCGGACGATCGCGGATTCTACACCATTGACTTTGCGAACGACCTGGCTGCGCCGCTGGCGATCGAGTATGGGGCCAGCGCGACCACGATTGCACTGCAAGACATGCCTCCGTTGCTCGATACGACCCAGGTGGGAGCGTACTACCAGGTAAACCTGACGGAGGCGCAGATCACGGCGGTGAGCTCGACGACGGTGCAGGTAGATGCGGGGATGTCGCCACCGAGCGGGAGCGGGATTGAGGTTCGGGAAAACGATTATGGCTGGGGGCAGGCGAACGATAGAAACCTGCTGGGGCGGTTCAGCACACAGTCGTTTAGTCTAGCCCGGCTGGCACGCACGCAGAATTATTTTCTCCGCCTATATGACGGTGCATCACCGCCACGGTATTCGCGCTATGCCGCGGCGCTGCATGTGGACTACCCTCTATGAGCGAAAGCGAAGTCGACTCTCCGGGGAAACAGAAGCAGCGTGCGGGAGTTGGGAAGGCATCGGTCGGAGCGCAGTATACAGCGAAGGACTTTCAGCTCGACGTGCTGGGAAAACTGGAGGAGACACAGGCGCGGGTGGAGGTCTTACAGGAGCTGTGGAGAAAAGATTCACACGTGGCCAAAGAAGAGAAATTGTTGAGGTTTGATGGTCGAACACTGATCGCCATTGGTGCGATCGCGCTGTCGATGACCGGATACGTCCTGCAGGATGCGCGGACCAGGACAAAGCAGGACACTGACATTGAGACGACTAAAGCGCGTGTTACCCGCTTGGAGCAGATTGCGGAAACCAACACCGAAGGGCGAATCCGGTTAGAGGTTGAACTCAGGGAATTGCGCGACGGTCAGGAGGAGATCAAGCGCCTGATCAATGCGCACGACAAGAATGCCGGAGGAGTCTCCGGCGCAGACAGACTGCTAAAGAAGCCGTAGTCCGGCCGCGAAGACCTCCAGCGAATATCAGAGAGGCCGAGCAATTTCGTCGGACACCATTTATCTCAAGACCAAAGGAGAGCCATGAGCACGACACCGAGCACCACGATTATTACTAACCTGAAGAATATAACCTTATCCACGGTGAACACGCTGAAAAGCGCTGGCAGTGAGGGAATTGATATGGCAGGAATGCTGGCCCTGGCGCTGAGCAAGGCTGTCGAATTGAAGGTCTACCTGGGACTGATCGTCAGATCCACGGATAGTGCGGACCCGAACCTGACGGCGCTCAACGACATCTTAGCCAGCCTTAGCTGACGAAAGGGCCAGCCGCAGTGGGCTGGGCAAAGCTGACTCAGACTGCTTCCGTGTGAAGAACACCTCGAAGAACATTTCAAGGAGGAAAATTATGAACTTTCTATCTCAGTTGCTGCGGGGGATCGCATTTGTTCCGGCGCTCGTCACTGGAATCGAAGGGCTTTTCGGAAATAAGCCAGGAGCCGAGAAAAAAGATGCGGCGATATCGTTTTTGGAGAGCGCACTGTCCACAGTGGACGCCGTGGCAGCACGGGAAATTATCGATCCGGAAAAATTTAAAGACGGAATCTCCAAGATCGTGGACGGAACGGTGGAATGCCTCAATGCCTCGACCTGGTGCAAGCAACCATCCCTCACTAGCACGCCACCGTCTGCTTGACGAAATCTAGCCGATCTCTTCGCTCCACGTTTCCAAATTCTTCTTCACCAGAGCCATGAACTGGTCGGCTACGGCGCCGTCGATGAGGCGGTGATCGTAGCCGAGCGTGAGGTGGACGACGGAGCGGATGGCGATGGAATCGTTGCCTTCCTTGTCGGTGACAACCAAGGGCTGCTTAGTGATGCCGCCGACGCCCATAATGGCTGCGTTGGGCTGATTGATGATGGGCAGGCCGAAGACGGCGCCGAACTGGCCGGGGTTGGTGACGGTGAAAGTGGAGCCCTCGACATCTTCGGGCTTGAGCTTCTTGGTGCGGGCGCGCTCGCCGAGGTCGGTGATGCCGCGCTGCAGGCCGAGGAAGTTGAGGTCGCCGGCATTCTTCAGGACTGGGACTATGAGTCCCCAGTCGAGGGCGACGGCGATCCCAACGTTGATGTAGCGGTGGTAGCGGATGCTGTCGCCTTCGATCGAGGCATTGAGAATCGGCCACTGCTGCACCGCGATGATGGCGGCGCGCACGAAGAAGGGCATGAAAGTGAGGCGGACGCCGTGACGCTGCTCGAACCCGGCTTTGTGCTTGGCGCGCAGATTTACGATGCGGGTGAAATCCACCTCGTACATGCAGTGAACGTGAGCACTGGTGCGGCGCGACTCGATCATGCGCTGGGCGATGATCTTGCGCATGTTGGTCATGGGGACGAGGTCGCCGGGATAGGGAGCCGGGCGAGCAGCCGGGGGTGCGGCTGGCGAACTGGGGGTCTGTGTCGGTTGCGCCTCGCTCCGCTCGGAGGGACCCCTCGACTCCGCTCGGGGCAGGCTCCCGAATGCGTCCGTCCCCACACGAGCAGGTTGCGATCCCTGGCGGTCGATGAAGGCCATGATGTCCTGCTTGGTGATGCGGCCGCCGAGTCCGGTGCCGGAAATCTGCGAGAGACTGACGCCATGCTCGCGGGCAATTTTTCGAACGAGAGGTGAGGAGCGAGCTTCTTCGTCTTCCGAATGTTGCGGCGGTGGGGCGCTGGCAGTTGGCGCCGGGGCAGCGTCTGCGGCAGGTTTCTTCTCTTCCTTCTTTTCTTCTTTGGCTGGCGGCGCGGGAGTTGATGGGGCGGCTTTCGCGGGTGCAGCGGCTGAGGCTTCGCCATCTACGGCAATGGTGCCGACTACCGTATTAATGCCGACCGTCGTGCCTTCGGTGACTTTGATTTCCTGCAGAACTCCGGAAACGGGCGCGGGAATTTCGGCGTCTACCTTGTCGGTGGAGATTTCGAAAAGCGGTTCGTCGCGCTGAACTTTATCGCCGGGCTTCTTCAGCCACTTGGTAATAGTGCCCTCGACGATGGATTCACCCATCTGGGGCATGATGATGTCAGTCGGCATGATTTCCTTCCACGCGGCCCATGTTCTGGACAGAGGCCGGACGCAAACGAATTATTATAGCGTCTTGCGCCGCTTCTTCCAGAATTGAACCTTGCCTCGGTCTTGTTACTTCTTCTCCTCTTCGCCGCTTGGTGCGCCTACTCCGAAGCTGGTCTTCCAATAATCCTGCACGGCGGGTGGCAGCTTTTCCATGTGCGAGATGAAGCTGGTGATCTTCCACATATCCTGCTCGCTGAGAGTTTTTTCCCAGGAGGGCATGCCGGTATACCGAACGCCGGTGCGGATGGTGTAGTAGACGTGCCACTCGGGGTCGTCGGGCGGATCGGAGATGAGATTGGGAGCGGGCGGGTATAAGGAGTTGGCGAGCGAGGACGTCTTGCGGTCGAGTCCGCCGTGACAGAGTGCGCAGTTCATGGTGTAAAGCTTCATGCCATCTTCAAGGTTCTGATCGTTGGGGGGCAAAGGATTGGTGACATGGGGAGCGTGGCGCTCCATGGAAGCATCGACGGCTCCGTTGGCGATGCGTTTCTCGAGATGAGGTGGGGCTACGTTGGCGTTCGTTGGGAAAAAACCCAGCATGGCGAAGCCGAGTCCTCCGAGGATGAGTACTAGAAGAGTGACGATGACGCCGAGAATGAACTTACCCATGAAGCCCTCCGGAATTGACTATTGTGGCAGAAGGGGCGGGTGAGGCGCTAGTTGGGGCCTGAGAAAGAAACGCCTCGCTGCGCTCGGCTGAACGGGCGAGGTGCCCGTTCCCACACATTCGTTTCTTTCCCCCGCGGATTCAATAAGCTCTCAGCCGGCGGGCTTCGCGGACTACATCTTCCACCTTCGGCAGGTAGTGATGTTCCTGCGGCGGAGAGAACGGGACCGCCGAGTCTAATCCGGCGATGCGGACGATGGGGCCGTCGAGATCGTCGAAGGCTTCCTCGTTAATGATGGCGGCAATTTCTCCGGCGAGACCTCCGGTGCGCGAGTGCTCGTGGAGGATGATGACTTTGTTCGTCTTCTTCACGGTCGCGGAGATAGCCTCGCGGTCGAGTGGGGAGACAGTGCGCAGATCGAGGATCTCGATGTCGATCCCGTCGTTCCTGAGGATCTCGGCTGCTTCTAGCGCAGTGTGCACCATCGCGGCATAAGTAATGATGCTCAGATCGCGGCCTTCACGGGCGATGTTCGCTTTGCCGATGGGTACTACGTAATCTTCCGCCGGGACTTCACCCTTGATGCGGCGATAGAGATATTTGTGCTCGAAGAAGATGCAAGGGTTGTTGTCGCGGATGGCGGCTTTGATCAGGCCTTTCGCGTCGTAGGGCGTAGCAGGGCAGATGACTTTGAGTCCGGGATTGTGTACGAACCACATCTCGGGATTCTGCGAGTGGAAGGGGCCGCCGTGGACGTATCCGCCGCTGGGCCCGCGGAGGACGAGCGGGGCGGGCGCGCCCCAGAGGTAGTGCGTCTTCGCGACCATGTTGCTGATCTGGTTGAAGGCGCAGCCGATGAAGTCCATAAACTGGAATTCGGCGACCGGACGCATGCCGGTAAGCGAGGCTCCGAAGGCCGCGCCCACGATGGCGGACTCGGCGATAGGTGTGTCGATGACGCGCTCGGGTCCGAAGCGGTCGATGAAACCATCCGTGACTTTAAACGCCCCGCCGTAGATGCCTATGTCTTCGCCGAGGCAGAAGACAGAGGGATCGCGGTCCATTTCTTCCCAGATTCCCTGGCGGATGGCTTCGAGGTAGGTGAGTTGCATAGGTGTTAGTTCCACTTCTTTGCCACGGATTTACGCTGATCAACACGGGTACTGCTACTTCAAATGCACTGCTGCTTCGGTTTCCTTGTAGCCGACCGTCCCCTTCTTCACTTTCGGCATCCCATACTTCGGTTTGATTTCGTGGCAGCCGTTCTCGCAGAACACTCCGCCTTCGGCCGATTCCGGCGTCGGCATCGGAGAGTTCACAGCGATCTCGCGTTCTGCTTCGATCACTCGTTCGACTTCTGAAATCAATTCTGCATTCTCTTTCGCGGTCAGCCATTTCTTTTCCTTCACCAGATAATTCTCGAATCGCGCGATCGGGTCGCGCTTTTTCCAGAACTCGAACATCGCCTTCGGTACATACGAGGCGGCGTCGTGGATGGCGTGGCCTTTCATGCGCATCATTTTGGCTTCGATCAGCGTGGGGCCTTCGCCACGGTGGGCGCGATCGACGGCTTCGCGGGCGGCGTCGTAGACCTGGCAGGCGTCGGTGCCGTCGACGATCACGCCGGGGATGCCGTACCCGATGGCGCGTTCGGCGAGATCCTGGCAGCGGTACTGCATTTCTGACGGCGTAGAGTAGGCCCAGAGATTGCTCTCGACGAAGAGCACGAGGCCGAGATTTTGCACGGCGGCGAAGTTGATGCCTTCGTAGGTGACGCCGGTGGACTGGCCGCCGTCGCCGATGTAGGTCATGACGGCGAGGTTGCGTCCCTGCAGTCGCGCGCCGAGGGCGACGCCAGCCATCACGGGAATGAGATCGCCGAGCATGGAGATGGGCGAGACCATGTTGTTCTTTTCGATGTCACCGAAGTGCGAGGTGCCGTCGCGGCCCTTGGTGGGCGAGTCGGCTTTCGCCATGTACTGCATCATGGTGACGCTGGCGCCGAAGCCGCGGACCAGCAGCGATCCCTGATTGCGGATCATGGGTGCGAACCAGTCGTCCTCATCGAGGGCGTAGGCGGAGGCGCAGGAGCAGGCTTCCTGGCCGAGTCCGAAGTAGACTCCACCGACGACCTTTCCCTGCTTGTAGAGGTTTTCGAGCGCGACCTCCATTTTGCGGTTCAGCAGCATGTAGCGGTAAATCTCGATTGCCTGCTGCTTGTCGAGATACTTGGAGTCGCGGATGGGCGGGACGGGCACGTCGAGGTTGCCTTCCACTTCGTAGTGGACGTGCTCGGCGCCTTGGCGGTCTTTTTCGATGCGCTGGCGGACGGTGAAGTCAGGATGCTCCAGGCGGGTGTCGGGAATGGAGTAGGTGCGCAGGCCGGAGTTCCCTGTCGAGCTGCGCTCGACCTGTCCGGGTCTAAGACCCGGACCCACACGTGCATTGCCGGCGCGGGCTCCATTGCGCGGACGGTTGCCGTTGGAGTTGTGTTTAGACTTCGGTTTTTTGGTCCCCATGTTGAAAGCGGCGCGAGAGCGCGATGTAATGATGGTATCGCGAGAAGGGGGGATTGGGCTAGGGTGGGCTGGACCGAGTCTTTGACGCCTCGCTGCGCTCGGCGTGACAGCCGAGGCGGCTGTCCCCACATGACCTGTGCTACGCCCAGGTGGTGTCGTCTTCTTTGTGGAGTTGGCGCAGTTCGGCTGGGCGTTGCATGGGAACGCCGACTGCATGGCCTAGCAGGGCGTCGAGAGTTTCGACCCAGAGAATCTGGCTGGAAAAAACCACGCCGAAGTTGCGGGAGATGGACTCGGAGACAGCACTGAGATCGAGTCCTCGACCGAGTTGCTCCTGCATCGAGGTAACCGGTTTTGCTGTGATGCCGCAGGGGATGATCAGGTCGAAAAAGCTGAGGTCAGTGTTCACGTTGAGGGCAAAGCCGTGCGAGGTGACGAAGCGCGAGATGTGGACGCCGATGGCCGCTAGTTTAGCTTCGCGTTTGTGGTCGGGCGCGCTCGCTTCGCTTTGCTGGACATCCGAGGCGGCTGTCCCCACATGAGCAGTGCGGGTCACTGCATCCGCGGCATCAGTCCACACGCCGGTTAATCCTGGCACGCGCCTGGTTGGGATAGCGAAATCGGCGCAGGTGCGGATCAAGACCTCTTCCAGGCGGCGGACGAATTCTACGGCGCCTAGCGTCTTGCGCTTGCCATCTGGGGCGGCGTGCTTGCGCAGATCAAAGATGGGATAGCCGACGATCTGGCCAGGGCCGTGGAAGGTAACATCACCACCGCGGTCGCATTCGAAGAGCTCGACGCCGCGCTGAGCCAGGAGTTCCGCGGAAGCAACTACATTGGCGGCTTTTGCATTGCGGCCTAGCGTGATGACCGGAGAGTGTTCGAGCAGCAGGAGGACATCGCCGATCTTTTCTTCTTTGCGCAGAGCGACGAGTTGCTGCTGCAGGCGTAGGCCGGTGGCGTAATCGACGGTGCCGAGTTGGACGATAGAGATCATGAAGCAAATCGGGTCATCGGGTGATTTTGCGATCGGGCGATTTAAGAAATCAGCGATACAAGCATTGCTGAGATGCAAATCGCTCGATCACCCGATGGCTCGATCACCCAATTCTTCATGCGTTGATCGCGATCCCATACACGCTGTTTGCCGCATCCAGCATGGCTTCGGCCAGGGTCGGGTGGGCGTGGATCGTCCACATCAAGTCTTCGACGGTGGCTTCGAGTTCCATGGCTGCAACGGCTTCGGCGATCAGTTCGGTGGCCTGCGGGCCGATGATGTGCACGCCGAGAATCTCGCCGTAGTCGGCGTCGGAGACTATTTTGATGAAGCCTTCGTGCTGACCGACGATCGAGGCGCGCGAGTTCGCGGTGAAAGGGAACTTGCCGATCTTCACGTTGTATCCGGCCTCGCGGGCCTTGGTTTCGGTGAGGCCAACACTGCCGATTTCCGGATGGCAGTACGTTGCTCCGGGAATGTGTTCAGGATTGATCGGCTTGCCGGGCTTGCCGGCGATCTTCGCCACAGCTACCAGCGCTTCCATCGCGCCAACGTGGGCCAGTTGCGGCGTGCCTAGGACGATGTCGCCCACGGCATAAATGCCGGGTTCGGTGGTTTGCATCCAGGAATCGGTTTGGATGAAACCCCGGTCCGGCTTGATTTTCGTCTTCTCGATTCCGACATTTTCCGTGCGTGGCTTGCGGCCCACAGCGATCAGAATCTTCTCAGCCTCGATCTTCTGCTGCTTGCCGTCGACCGTGATAGTGACCGCAATCCCAGATTTCGTCTTTTCGACTTTGTCGACTTTCGCGCTGGTGTGGAAATCGATGCCACGTTTGCGGAAGACACGCGCCAGTTCCTTCGAGACTTCTTCATCTTCGATGGGGACGAGCCGTGGCAACATTTCAACAATTGTGACTTCGCAATCGAAGGAGCGATAGATCGACGCGAACTCCACACCGACCGCCCCGGCGCCAACAATGACGAGTGACTTCGGAATCTCTTTCAGGCTGAGAATCTCGATGTTGGTGAGAATGCGGTCGTTGGCCTCGAGGCCGGGCAGCATCCGGGCTTCGGAGCCAGTGGCGAGAATGATGTTTTTTGTCTTGAGATGACTGGCCTTGCCGTCGTTCACGACTTCGACAGTGAGGATGCCGTTTTGCGCCGGGCCCGTCAGCTTGCCGTAGCCCTTGATAGTCTCAACCTTGTTCTTCTTCATCAAGAACTCGAGACCCTTGGCGTGCTTGGCCACAATCTTCGACTTGCGATCCTGGACCGCGCCCCAGTTCAGCTTGCGCGCGTCCACTCCTTCGATGCCAAATTCCTTGGCGTCTTTGAGATGGTCCCAGAGTTCGGCGTTGAAGAGCAGAGCTTTGGTGGGAATGCAGCCCACGTGCAGGCAGGTGCCGCCGAGGAATCCATCTTTTTCAATGAGAGCAGTTTTCAGTCCATATTGGCCCGCGCGAATGGCGGCGGTATAGCCCGCGGGTCCGCTGCCGATGATGGCGATGTCGTAAATGGTCTCAGGCAAGAGAATAATCCTCAGTAAGAAGAGATGACTAAAGGCAAACGAATGATTCTAGAACAGGGTGCGCTAAAAAGCATTCAGCACTCAGCGAGCAGCATTCAGCCAGGCAAAATATTATGTCCTTTGGCTGAATGCTGAATGCTGAGTGCTGATGCCTGAGTCCTAGCTCAGTTGTTTTCGTTGCTGGCGCGCTTCCAGGAGATCAGCTCGCCGATGGTCGAGCTGGTGCTGGAAGAAACCGGCTGCTTGTAAGCCTCGACCTCGGAGCGCGAAGCTTCTTCGCCGACCGCGCGGATGCTGAGTCCAACCTTCTTTTCTTCCGCGCTCATCTTGATGATCTTGAAGTCGTGCTCCACGCCCGGCTCCAGATGCAGCGGCTGTCCGTTTCCGTCCACGGCTTCTGATTTGTGGCACAGACCCTCGACCCCCTCGGCGATCTCGACAAAGGCCCCGAACGCGGCTACCCGCAGCACCTTGCCGTGAATCACATCGCCAACGTGATGCGAGGCGAAGAAAGTTTCCCAGACGTCGGGCTGAAGCTGCTTCACGCCCAGAGACAAACGCCGCTTGTCCGGCTCAATGGCCAGCACCACGGCTTTGACGCGATCACCCTTCTTCAGCACTTCGGAAGGATGCTTCACGCGCTTGGTCCAGCTCAGGTTGCTGACGTGCACCAGGCCGTCGATGCCATCTTCGATTTCGATGAAAGCGCCGAAGTCGGTCAGATTGCGCACCCGGCCCTCCACCGTCATGCCCACAGGATATTTATCGTGCAGCGCATCCCAGGGATTTGCCGCCAGTTGCCGCATGCCGAGAGAGATGCGGCGCTCCGTGGGATTCACATTCAGCACCACACACTCGACCTCATCGCCCACGTTGACCAGCTTGGAGGGATGCTTCATGCGCTTCGACCACGTCATCTCGCTGACGTGGACCAGGCCTTCGATGCCCTGCTCGAGTTCAACGAACGCACCATAGTCGGTCACGCTGATCACGCGCCCGGAGACGTGCGCACCCACGGGATAGCGGTGCTCCGCATCAAGCCACGGATCGGGCGTCAACTGCTTGAAACCGAGAGAAACGCGCTGCTTCTCTTTGTCGTACTTCAGCACTTTCACCTGAATCTGGTCGCCGACATTGACCAGGTCGCGTGGGTGGGTCAGCCGTCCCCATGACATGTCGGTGATGTGCAGCAGCCCGTCGAGCCCGCCGAGATCCACGAAAGCGCCGTACTCAGTGAGGTTCTTCACCACTCCGGTCAGGATCGAGCCTTCTTCCAGATGTTCGAGAGTCTTCGAGCGTTTTTCGTTCTGCTCACCTTCCAGCAATTCCTTGCGCGAGACCACGATGTTGCCGCGCTTCTTGTTGACTTTGATGACGGTCACTTCGAGAGTTTGGCCCTTCATCCCATCCAGATTGCGGATGGGCCGCAGATCCACTTGCGAGCCGGGCAGGAAGGCCCGCGCTCCCAGAATGTCGACCGTCAAGCCTCCCTTGGTGCGCTCGATGACAACCGCCTTAATCGGCCGCTTCTCGTGATGAGCTTTTTCCACCTCATCCCAGGCGTGAATGCGCGCCGCCTTCTGGTGCGAGAGGTTGACGTAGCCTTCCTCGGTCTGCCCCTTCTCCCGCATCACCTCAATCTCGTCGCCCGGCTTCACCTTTGGGTTGCCCTCGTGGTCAAGCACCTCCGAGAGCGGCAACATGCCTTCCGACTTGGTGCCGATGTCGACCACCACGTGCGTCGACGTCAGCTTCAGCACCGTGCCTTTGATGACGCGGTCTTCTCCCACGGCCTCTTCGGTCTCGGTGGTGAAGTTCTCCAGCGCGGAAGCGAAGTCTTCGTTGGCGTGCTTGTCGTCCGCGGCGGGCGCTGGCTGCGGCGCTTCCTCCGTGGAAGCGGCGGTTGTGACCGGTTGAGTCTGCTCAGTCGAGGTGGGTTCGGCTGCCGTCGGTTCAGTTTCGGTTACGACGGCGGTGGAGGATTCGGAGTTGTGGGTGGTGGTGTCGTCGAACAAAGTCATGCCTCTCTGCTGTTGCCTCGCACTCGGTGCGGGGAGGATACGGGCCTGCCTAGCGGACTGCTGGAGTGAGTCGTTTGGTTGTGGTGGGCTCACCCTGGCGAGTGAGCTTGGACAATCCCAGCTGCCGGACGTTGTACAGAAACCCGCGTCCAAAGGGAACTCCTCGACTATAGCAACGCCCAACAAACAGTGTCAAACGCAAATCTTCGATGTTACGGGAGTGTTTCAAGCCGCATTTGGGAATGCATGTGGAAACATGTGGGGACAGCCGCCTCGGCTGTCCAGCCAAGCGCAGCGAGGCGTTCGCGGCACTCCCGGTTTGGCCACACGCGCCCCATCTGCTACCCTGCCCTTGGCTATGGATTACCTCTGGACCCCGTGGCGCTACGCCTACGTCTCGACCGCCGAAAAGGCGACTGGCTGCGTCTTCTGTGACGCCGTGAACGCGGGCGACGACGAAAAAGTCCGCATCGTGCATCGCGCGAAGCGCTGCTTCGTCATCCTGAATACATTCCCATACACGCCCGGGCACGTGATGATCGTCCCTTACGCGCATCTGGACGAACTGCAGAAGCTGCCACCAGAAGCCGCCAGCGAAATGATGGCGCTGTCGCAGCGGATGGAGTCCGTGCTGCGCGAACTCTACCACCCCGACGGCGTCAACCTGGGCATGAACATCGGCAAAGCCGCCGGCGCCGGCATCGCCGGACACATTCACATGCACGTCCTGCCGCGCTGGGTGGCCGATGCGAACTTCGTGTCGGTGGTCTGCGAGACGAGGATTCTGCCGGAGACGCTGGAGGAGACGTGGAAGAGGATGACAGCGGCGTTGAAAGGGTAACTCCCTATTGGCCGAGGATACGCTGCATTTCTTTTTCGTCGACCACTGTGACGCCCAGTTCCTTCGCCTTATCCAGCTTCGATCCCGCATCCGCGCCTGCCACTACATAATCCGTCTTCTTGCTGACCGAGCCGGTCACTTTCCCTCCCGCATCCTCGATCATTTTCTTGGCCTCGTCGCGGGTGAAATGTGCCAGCGTCCCAGTCAACACAAATGTCTTCCCGGCAAGCTTCGTCCCGCGCTGTTTCTTCTGGCCCGTTAACGTAAGGTCCGCGTCGCGCAGACGCTCGACCAGCTTGCGATTGGCCGCTATGCTGAAAAACTCCACGATGCTCTCGGCGATGCGCGGGCCGACTTCGTTCACATTCTGCAGTTCTTCTACGCCAGCCTTCTCAAGCTCGTTCATCGAACCAAAATGCTCGGCCAGGAACTGTGCCGTGCGCTCGCCAACCATTCGAATGCCGAGTCCGTAGATGACCCGCTCCAGCGGCAGCTTCTTCGAATTCTCAATCTCATCGAGAATGTTCTGCGCGGATTTGTCGCCCATACGCTCCAGGCTGAGCAAATCGTCCTTCGATAGCTTGTAGATGTCCGCAACATTCTTGACCAAGCCGCGCTCGGTAAGCTGATTCACCAGCGCGTCGCCCATGCCGTCGATGTTCATCACGCCGCGCGAAGCAAAGTGCAGGATGGTCTCGCGCAGCTTCGCCGGGCAATTGGCGTTGACGCAGCGGTAATCCACCTCGCCCTCGGTGCGCACCACCTTCGTTCCGCACACGGGACAGTTGTCCGGAATGTGAAAGGTCTTGCGCCCGCGCGGATGATCTTTGTCTTCGATCACTTTGGCGACCTTTGGAATCACGTCGCCGCCGCGCTCCACCTGCACCCAGTCGCCGATCTTCACCCCCAGGCGATCGATCTCGTCCATGTTGTGCAAAGTGGCGTTCCTCACGGTGGTACCGCCGATTAGAACCGGCGCCAGCATCGCAACCGGCGTGAGTTTGCCCGTACGTCCGACCTGCACCCGGATATCTTCCAGCTTCGTAATCCCGGCCCGCGCCGCGTACTTGTAAGCAATCGCCCATCGCGGAGCTTTGCCCGTAAACCCAAGCTCGTCCTGCAAAGAAGTTCGATCGACCTTGATAACGATGCCGTCAATCTCATACGCCAAAGACTCGCGCTTTCCCTCCCACTGCTGGATGAACGCCCAAGCCTCGTCGATGCTATGCACCAGCTTGCGGTGCTGATTGACCTTGAACCCGGCTGCATCGAGCGCGTCCAGAGTTTCGGAATGCCGGTCGAAATAAGTGCGCCCCTTTTCGAGCAGGATGTACGGGAAGAAGTCCATGCGCCGTTCCGCCGTAACATTCGCATCCAGCTGCCGGACCGTGCCGGCCGTAAAATTGCGTGGATTGGCAAAGGTTGGCAGCCCCTGGCGCTCCCGTTCCTCGTTGATTTTCTTAAACGACGCGGTGGGCATGAGGAGTTCGCCGCGCACCTCAAAATCCGCGGGAATGCCGGCTTTCTTCAACCGCTCCTTTGGAATCGACAATGGGATCGAGCGCACGGTGCGGACGTTGAGCGTCACATCTTCTCCGACCGAACCATCTCCGCGGGTCACACCCCGTGCCAGCTTGCCGTCTTCATACGCCAGGGCCAGCGACATGCCGTCGAGTTTTAGCTCGCAAACATAGTCCACGTCCGTGCGGCCGCTGAGCTCATGAACCCGGCGTTCCCAGGCCCGCAGTTCGTCTTCGTTGTAAGTGTTGTCGAGCGACAACATGGGCGAAGAGTGCGGCACCTTGACGAAGCCCTCGCGCGGCTTGCCGCCAACGCGCTGCGTGGGCGAATCGGACGTGATCAGCGCCGGATGCTCGGCCTCCAGATCTTTCAGTTGCTGCATCAGCTTGTCAAACTCGGCGTCGCTGATTTCTGGACTGTCGAGGACGTAATACAGGTATTCGTGGTGGCGGATCTTCTCGCGGAGCGATTCGATTTTCTTTTCGAGGTCTTTGGGCGTAGGCATCGCCAAAGATTATAGGCGGGAATGAACCTAAACTTCTTCGCCACGGATTACACGGATCTGCACGGATAAGACAACAATCTTCGGTTGATCCGCGGAAATCCGCGTGAATCCGTGGCGACAGAACTTCACACCAAATCATCCAGCTTCAACACCTGAGCCCCGCCCTTCCAAGATGACTCGAACTGCTTCTGGACGAATCCGGCGTCATACTCGCGTTTCTGCTGCAGCAAGGCCTGATGCAGCCCCCACAGCGACCGCGGGTTCCGTAAGTTCCGCTCCAGGTCATCGCGGAAAACCTTCTCCGCGCCGGCTGCGTCCCCGCTCAGCAGCAGAGCGCCTCCCAGCGACTCACGCACCGGGAAGAACCAGTCGGGTGGCTCGCCGTACTTGAGCGTGTCTTGAATGGCGACGGCGTCCCGCAGCATGGCGACGGCGCCGCTGTTGTCTTTTTTCGCCAGGGCGATCTTCGCGCCGAGAACATCCTTCGCGATCTTCATGATGTCTTTCGCTTTGTTGTTGATTGGCATCTGGAAGATCACATCGGGAGGCGTAGCCGCTTCGGCGTCCGAAACGATCTTGTACTCGGCCTCAGCTTCCGTCACCTTGCCCGTGCCGGCCAGGGCGAGTCCGCGCCCGAAATGCCAGAACACGGTAGCCGTTTTCATCGCGGCATCGGGCTGAGGCATCTTCAGGATTTCATTCCAATGATGGAAGCGAATTTCCACCGCAAGTGGAATGGTCATGAAGCCTTCCAGCGGAGGCATGTCTTTCACGTGCGGGCCGACATTTTCTACCAGCAGGTCCGCGTTCTTCCTCGATTCTGCGTAGTTGCCGTTCATAGCCGCGCACATGGCGATAAAGTGCAGGTTGTGGCTGTAATACATCATCGGGTAGATGCCCTGCACTCCGGTGGCCTTGATGTAGGCGCGGTCGACTTCCGCCGCTCTCTCATTGGTCTTCACGGCCGCTTCGTAGTCACCCGTGCGGATGTAAACGTGCGCGGGCATGTGCACGATGTGTCCGCATTGGGCGCAAGCGCCGCCAGCTTGTTCGCTCCGGCCAGAGCGCGCTCGGGATTGGACGAAGCCTCCACGGCATGGATGTAATAGTGGATCGCGCCCAGATGATCGGGATCGCGCTTCATCACTGATTCCAGCGTGGAGACGATTTCATCAGTGCCGGCCTCAGGCGTGCCATCGACATGCCAGAGTCCCCAGGGATGCAGATTCATGCCAGCCTCGGCAAAAAGCGTGGCTGCGTCGAGGTCATCGGGGAATTCATTGACGAGTTGCCGCATCGCGTCGCAATAGTCTTCTGCGGCTTTCTTCAGATCGGACTTAGGATCGGCTGGGAAGCGACGGGCCAGCGCCTGAATGTAGGCCTGATCGCTGGAAGAAGCATCCTCAGACAGATCGAGGGCCTTTTGCACCGCCGCGTGTGCCTGCTTGTAACGATCGAGATCGGCGGGATCGTTGTAGTTCGGTCCGACCGCCTCGGCGACTCCCCAGTACGCCATAGCCAGTTTGGGATCGAGTTCCGCGGCGTGCTGGAACGAACGTGCCGCCTCGTCGTGATTGAAAACGTAGATGAATCGCAGACCCTGATCGAAGAACTGCTGCGCCTGCGGGTTCTTCGTGGAAACAGGGTGGTGAAGGTCTCCCAGCCCAGTCACCAGCGTGACCGGACGCGACTGAGCATGCGACGTATGGTCCTGCGCCGCCGCACTCACGCAGAAAAGCACTCCGCAGAGAACGTGCGCCAGAGTTTTCATCTGGTCAATCCTCCTGAAATAGGACTCCTGGGCGGGCGGTCAAAGGAGAGCCACAGGCGACACGCCCCTTCCCCGAGCGGCCACAGCTTATTCCAAACCCAGACTGCTTGCCAAGTAGGGTGGGAACACGAGCAAAATGACTCAGGTACAATCCAGCTTCGATCAAGCCATGCGCAAGGCTGCATTGCTCTATAACCCCGACTCCGGCGGCAGCCGTGCCCGGCGGCAGGCCGAGTTGGAATTCGTGCTGGCGTTGCTCCGCGAAGCCAATGTGGACGCCCAACTTGTCCTTACTGACTCGCCTATGCACGCGGAGGAGAAGGCGCGGCAGGCCGTTCTGGCAGGTTGTGACACGGTGTTTGCCTGTGGCGGAGACGGCACCATCCACAACATTGTCCAGGTGCTGGCGAATACGCGCGTAGCCCTCGCCATTTTGCCCATGGGCACGGCCAACGCGCTGGCGCACGACCTGGGCCTTCCTGCTGATCTAAAAGCGGCGGCGCGGGCCGCCTTGCATGCTGAGCCTCGTCGGGTCGCGCTGGGCCGCATCCAGTATCACGATCTCGAAGGCAAACCCGGCAAACGCTATTTTATCGTTGCGGCGGGTGCCGGAGTAGATGCCCACCTCTTCTACAAACTGCATGCTGGCACCAAGCAGCGCATGGGCATGGCGGCCTACTACGCGAAAGCCTGGCAGCTTTGGTTTGCGCATCCCATGACCCGTTTTCTGATTGAGTTTACTGAGACCGGCTCGAACCAGCCCTACCGGGCCGACGTCACCGAATTGATGGCCGTGCGCATCCGCAATTTTGGCGGAGTGCTGCAGGAGCTGGCTCCCGGAGCTTCGCTGGAGCGCGACGATCTGCGGCTGGTCTTCTGCCGCACCGCGAGCCGGTTCGCCTACCTTCTCTACGTGACGCGCGGATTGCTACGCCGAAAATGGAAAGTTCCGGGGATTGATCTGGCCTACAGTAAGAAAGTTTCGTGCCAGCACCTGACTGCATCGGCTTCCACCACGGGCGCACAGACGGCGCAACCGAAGGTCTATATCGAGGCAGATGGCGAACTGGTGGGCACACTGCCCGCCGAAATCACAATGGCGTCAGACGCGCTAACGTTGCTCGCCCCTTTACGCTAGATTGCACCCATGTTGGCATTTGCCCACACACCCAAATAGAATCCTTAGACCACTTGGAACCTGTCACCCATTTTCTGACCGGGGCGTGCATGGGCCGCGCCGGACTCAACCGCAAGACAGCACTGGCCACAGTGGTGTTGACGCTGGCCGCAGAGGCTCCTGACCTGGACGTCCTCAGCCGCTTCGGTGGCCCGGCCTTCGGCTTCGCCCACCATCGTGGGTTCACGCACTCTTTCCTCGGAGTTCCAATCGATGCGGCAGTGGTGGTTGCCTTCGTCTATCTGATCTGGCGTTTACGCGGGCGCAAGGTAAAGAATCCAAACCTCCCGCCGCGCTGGGGACTGCTCTATTCTTATGCCTGTCTCGCCGGGCTCAGCCACATCCTGCTCGACTTCACCAATAACTACGGCGTGCGCCCGTTCTGGCCGTTTTCCGAGAGGTGGTATTCCTGGGACATTGTCTTCATCTTCGAGCCGGTCATGTTCGGCCTCCTGCTGCTGGGATTGATCGTTCCATCGTTCTTCGCGCTGATCGACAAAGAAATTGGCGCGCGCCCTCATGGCCCGCGAGGTCGGATGGCCGCCACCGTCGCCCTGATCGCCGTCGTTCTCATGTGGGGCGTGCGCGATTTCGAGCATCGCCGCGCCGTCAGCGCACTCGAGGCCCGGACCTACGAGGGTGCGGAGCCGATTCGCGTTTCCGCCTATCCTGCTCTAGCCGATCCATTCCACTGGTACGGCGTGGTCGAGACTCCTGCTTTCTTTGCACTTGCTCCGGTGGATTCTCTGGGGCCGGAAGTCGATCCCAGGGGGCAACTGGAAATCCGCTACAAGCCCGAGGAAACTCCGGTGACGGTGGCTGCGAAGAAATCCTACATGGGGCGCGCTTACCTCGACTGGGGGCAATACCCGATCACAGAAACTGAAACGCTTCCGAACGGTGGATACATCGTGCGCTTCCAGGATTTGCGCTTTGTGCAGTTGCCCAGCCTGCTGAGCCGCAGAGGAGAGCCTCGCCGGGCGTTAAGCGCTGGCGTGGAGCTCGACAAAAACCTGCATGTGGTCGGCGATGTCTACGGTTCCGGCAAGAAGCAAATAGTCGCCCCGGAGCCGGATTGAGCCTGAAACCGAGTGTACTCGTGTGGGGACAGCCGCCCTTCGACTTCGCTCAGGGCAGGCGCTCGGCTGTCCAGCCGAGCGCAGCGAGGCTTTGTTCTTCGCTGATAACGAGGGCTAGGAGTTCGGCGCTTGACGTACTCGCGTTCGCGGCCCAGAATAATGATTCGTTCCCGAGGTGCTCATGCTGCCCTATCTATTCGTTGTTCTCGCCATTGCCGTCCGCTTCCTGCCGTTCGCGGGTTCGTTGAATATTCTTCCGCACGCCTGGCACTTTACGCCGCTGGCGGCATCGCTGCTGTTTTTCGGGGCCCGCGGATCACGGCGCCGGATGTGGATACCTCTGGTGCTGCTGGCGGCAACCGACGTGGTCCTTACCAAGTTCGTCTACTCGTACTCCTTCTCCTGGGACCATCTGGTGACGTGGGCCTGGTACGCGGCAATCCTGTGGCTTGGCACCAATCTGCGGGAGAAATCCGGTCCGGTTCGCGTGGTGGGCGCTGCCCTCGCCAGTTCGGTTTCGTTTTTCCTGGTCAGTAATTTTGCCGTGTGGGCTGCCTGGGAAATGTATCCGAAGACCTTCAGCGGCTTGATGATGTCCTATGCCGCCGGGCTTCCATTCTTCCGCGGCACGGTAGAGAGCGATCTATTCTTCTCGATCGCAATGTTTGGAACGCCGGTCTTCCTGAACGCTCTAGCCGGCTGGATGCACAAATCGGCGAACGACCACATCGCCGCCGCGTAAGAAATCACGTAGGGACAGCCGCCTCGGCTGTCCCGCCGCAATCTGATTCGAACAGGAAATTTTTCCGGCTGAGAAGTCAGTTGTTTCGTGCCGCGCGGCCTTTCCTCCGCCGCATCAGCAGCCACACCAGCAATCCGCCTGCAATCGCCCCCAGCACCCAGGAGAAATGCTGCCGGAAGACCGTCCCCATCAGCCCCACAATCTGCGGCCCAAACCACAGCGTCAGCAAAGAGAGCACCATGAAGCGCACAAATCTTCCTGCGAAGATGGCCGCCAGAAAGTCGCGGAAGCGCATCTCAAACACGGCCGCGCCAAGTACGAAGATCTTGAAGGGCATGGGCGGCGGCAGCATTCCCGGAAACATCAGAGCCCAGAATTCGTGATCTTCAAACGAGCGATGAATCCGCAGGAATCGCTCCTCCGAAATCCGCTTGCGAAGAACTTTTTCGCCGCCCAGATACCCGATGATGTAAAGCGGGATGCTGCCCAGCGCCGACCCCAGCGACGCCATGACCACATAGAAGAGCAGGCGCCCGTGATCCTTGTAAACGTACGCCGCCACAATCGCGTCCACGGGCATGCCCAGCAGAGCGGAGTCGGCGAACGCGATCACGAACACGCCCCAGATTCCGAGGTGCTGCAGCAGCACCCAAATCCATGCCGTATACCTCGCCAGAATGTGTCCGATGGTTTTCAAAGGAAATTTAGTCTACGTGAAAAGCCGCCCTGTATTCACACGACTGAAACATTTCGCGGCCGCGTGCCTATCAACCCTTTGTTTACCTGCAAGTTATCCGGGTTACTTCCTGAGTTACCAATGCACCAATTTTGATGCATATTTCATCATCCCGTAACATTCGCTTGCTACAACTGGATTATGGATCTGCCTGGCTACAACACGCTGATCCTTTCCGACCTGCACCTCGGTGCAGAGACCAGCCACGCCCGCGAAGCCACGCGCGTGCTCAAGGAAAACCGCTTTCAGCGGCTGATCCTGCTGGGCGATATTTTCGCCGATCTCAACTTCGCCCGCCTCACCAAGGAACACTGGAAGTTTCTCGGCTACATTCGCAAGCTCTCCAACCCCAAGCGCAACATCGAAGTCGTGTGGGTGGAAGGCAATCACGACCACGGACTGACCAACATCATGTCGCACCTGGTGGGCGTCCGCGTCTACCAGCGCTACGCCTGGCAGTATGACGGGTTCAAACACATTGCAATTCACGGCCATCAGTTCGACGGTTTCCAGGTGAACAATCTGCGCTTCAGTCGGCTGGGGACCTCGCTCTATCTCCAGTTGCAGAAGCTCGACTTCAAGAGCAAGCCCATCGCGCGGATGATTGACCGGCTAAACACGCGCTGGCTCCGTATGTCGTCGAAGGTGTCTGCAGGAGCCCTGCACTACGCGCGCCAGCACGATGCCGACCGCATCTTCTGCGGCCACACGCACGAAGCCGTCCACGTCGGACAAGACGGAATTCATTACTACAATTCAGGCGGCTGGGTCGATTCCCGCTTGACGTACCTTACCGTTGATGAACAGGGGGTTCGCATCCATGAGTTCAACGAGCATGAATACGCAGAGCGAGCTGACGATCGTGATTCCAGCCAAGAACGAGGCGAAGCTGATTCCTCACTTGCTGACTTCGCTGACGAATCAGGACTACTCGAAGATGTCGAGTACGAGAGTGTTGGTCGCTGATGCCAACTCCACCGACGGCACTCCTGAAATTGTTCTCGGCTTCTGCGATCGCCTGAATGTCAGCGTGATCCGTGGTGGAATGCCCTCGGTCGGCCGCAACCTGGGCGCGGCCCAGGCGGAGAGCGACTACGTTCTTTTTCTCGATGCCGACATCGAACTCGCAAACTCTTCCGTCGTGCGCCGCGCCGTCGAAGCGGCCCAGCGTAAGCAGCTTCATTGTGTGACCACGAACATCCTGTGCCGCGATGGAAACTGGATCGACAAACTGTTTTACGCGGGCAACGACTTCTTTCAGTATCTCTCCTGCCTGCACCATCCCTTTGCCACGGGCATGTTCATGTTGTTCAACGTCAAGAAATTCCGCGAACTCGGCGGATTTCACGAGCAGGTTCTCTTTGCCGAAGACTACCTGCTCAGCCAGCAGGTGGAGCGGAAGCGTTTCGGAATCGTTCGCGGCGGCGTCTACACTACGAACCGCCGCTTCCAGAAAATGGGACATCTGCGTGTGGGTTGGCTGTTCCTGAAAACCGCGATGAACTACTGGAACGAAAACTACTTCCTGCGCGACCACAAGTATTGGCAGACCTAGGCCGGGATTCGCTCTACCCAATTTCACTCCGGGTTTTCTTCGTGGCCACAAAAAACAGGATCCGGCCAAACAGCTGGATCCTGCTTTTGCGTTGCTCTGAAAACGAGTCTGACTTCAAAACCGCAGCACAATTCCCGTCGAGATCCGCACGTTGTTCTGCGTTGTCCCGAAGAAACGCGTCTGCACGTAGTCGCCCTGCAACCGCCACGCAATCGGACGGATGATCTTGTAGTCGAGGCCACCGCCCAGCGCAGTCGCAAACGAGGTGTCAGAGCTGAGGCCGTTAGCATTGACATGGGCGCCCCCGAACAACGCTTCTGCGAAAGGACGAAACTTGCCCACGGAGACCGACACTCTCGGGCCAAACAGAAAATTGTGTTCCGTAATGCTGGCGTTAGAAACCGTACAGGGAGGCCCTGGCGGAACCGGGCAGAACACAAAGTTCTGCGACCCGTAGTGGCTATCAAAGTCGGCTACGAATCCAACCCAGGGAATGATCTTGCCTTCGAATGAAGCCTCCCAGCCGTTCGTGTTGGCGCGGTCGATCGAAGAGAGATCGGTGTTGTAGTAGGAGTAGCCAAAAAACACGTTGCCGCTGGTGGGAACCTGGGCGTTTGCCAGACTTGCGAATAAAAGCACAGCCAAACTTATGAGTAAAGCGTTGCGCATAGAAAACCCTGCTTTCCCCAGGAAAACCCTGGATCACACGAAAAGTTCTTGGATGCGCAGCAAAGAAACCAGGTTTCCGAGAATCATCGCCAAGGAAGAGGTAGGGTAAACACCGGATAGCGAGGATCTCAGAGCAGGATCGGTCAAGCTACGGGTCACGCATAGAACGTCCTCTCAGAAGCGCCACACGATTCCAGTCGATGCCCGGAACTCGTTTTGGGCGGCGCTGAGCAGATGAGTGTGGACGTAATCAAACTGCACCCGCCAGGAAAAATTCTTGAAGCGAAGTTTGTAATCCGCTCCGCCGCCGAAGTCTAAAGCGACGGGATGAAATGTTGCCCCTCCCGTCCGGGTCTGCTGCAGACCGCCCATGGCGTGGACAAACGGTCGCCACTTTCCATAGGTCACAGAGACTCGTGGACCGAGCACCAGGTTGTACTGCTGGATCGTTCCAGATCCCGATATGCCCTTAGCGTAAGTGCCGCTTCCGTCCAGTACCACTCCAAGGAAAGAATAGCGGTGAAACGGGATAGCTTCCGCTGAGGCGTCCCATCCGCGCATCGCCAGGCGGTTTTCGGGCACCACATCGACGGAATCGGCGTAGGCGACTCCCCCATACACGTTTCCACTCGGGAGCAGTTGGGCTTTCGATGTGGTTGGGAACAGCATCAAGCTCAGGAATACCAGAACCACGGCGGCGGTTTTCAACACGAAGATGAGTCCTCCACGGCAATTATGCCAGCAGCAGATTCTACCTGATTGCGCGAAATTCGTTAGATGCAAGGTAACAGACACCGAGGATGCCCCATCCGCCACAATTGTGCGTGCGCAGAACTGGCACCCGGTAACAAAAAATTACGCCATTTTCATGATTCCGAAACCTCCTTCCGAGCGTCTATCTACTAGCATGCAATCCATAAACATGAACTGGCAAACATGGCCGCAGCCCGGCGAATGGGCTGCCCTCGGAGCACCACCCAAGGAGTCGAAGTTGAAACTCAGTTTGGAAACTCGCAATCGCGGTGATGTGATGATCGTTCACTGCCAGGGCCGCGTCGTTTACCGCGACGAGGCCGCAGCCCTTTCGCGGCTGGTCGGTGAAATCCTTGTAAACAGCGGTAAAGTGATTCTCGATCTCAGCGGCGTCAGCTCCGTCGACAGCGCCGGTCTCGGCGAACTGGCTTTTCTTCATACCTGGGCACAGTCTCAAAACGCGGACCTGAAATGTGCCAGCCCCAGCCCACTCGTGCGCGAACTCTTGGATCTTACCAATCTGGATTCAGTCCTCGAGATTCATCCCAGCGTAAGCGAAGCCCTGGCCGCTTTCCAGTCCGCAGAAGCCTGCGCGGACTGCTAATTCCACAGCAATTGGCAGTTAGCAATTGGCGGATCGCGCTAACTGCTAATTGCCAATCTGTCTAGAACTATCCTGGCTAGGCGCCCTGATCCCTAGCTTTCCCGCTGGAAGCGATACCGCCCCGCCCGCTCCAGCGCCACTGCTTCCGCCACTTTAAGAAAGGCCCGCGCCGCATGGGAGAGTCCTGCTTCCTTCCGGTAGATCAAACGCAGCTTGCGCTGCACCCGCAGCTCCCGCACCGGTATGCGCGCCAGCTCCCCCCGGGACACTTCCGTTTCCACGCTGATCTCCGGCATCAGAGCCACTCCGTTTCCCAGGGCGACGAACTGTTTGATGGCCTGCAACGTCGGCAACTCAAGATCCATATGTAGCGGTGTCTTGTAGTGTTCGAATGCTTGCAGAACTTTCTCGCGGTAGGGCGACGAAACCGTGTGCGCCACAAACGATTCCGCTCCCAGTTGCCGGATGCTGACCTCATGCGCTGACGCCAGCGCATGTTTGGGCGGCACGATCAACACCAGTTCGTCCAGATAAGTCACCACCGAGTGCAGGCGCGGTTCTTCCGGTTTGTACGAAAGCACGCCCAGTTCGGCGCTGTGCTGCAATACATCGTCCGGAATGCGGCTGCCCAGCGCCCGCTGTACCGTGATCTTGATCATGGGATGCAGTCGCCGGAACTCCGCCAGCACCGGCAGCAGGTAAAGTGCGGTGAATTCATTGGCCGCGATCACCAGCTTGCCCTTTTGCAGCTCTCGCAGCTCCGCCAGAGATTCGTGGGCGTCCTGGCGCAGATTCAGCAGCTTCTCGGCGTATTCGTACAGCACCTGCCCGGCATCGGTGAGCACGCCTTCCCTGGACGAGCGGTCGAACAAAGCCTCCCCCAATTCGTCCTCCAGCTTGCGGATGGTTTGGCTCACCGCCGACTGGGTACGGTACAGCTTCTCGGCAGCCCGGGAGAACCGATGTTCGCGCGCCACCGTCAGGAAGACTTCCAACTGCGACAGTTCCATCGGCTATCCCCTTATATTAAGTTTAGTATCCATTAGCAAAGCTTATCATAGAAGACAATCTAATGATCACAATAGAATTATAAGTTTCGCTTCATCCTGCGTGGCCCGTACCATAGAACAACCTAGACCTGTAGATCATCGTTTCCGAAGGAAGGCCCATGGCCACGGAGCAAGTCCGCGTTACCATTTTCGACACCACCCTCCGCGATGGAGAGCAGTCGCCCGGCTGCAGCATGAACCATCAGGAGAAGTTGCGTCTGGCGAACCAGCTCGACCGTCTCGGCGCCGACGTGATCGAAGCCGGATTTCCGATTGCCTCCGACGGCGATTTTGAAGCCGTGAAGGCCATCGCTGCCGTCATCCGCCGTCCCATCATTGCGGGATTGGCGCGGGCCTGCCGGCTGGATATCGAACGCGCCTGGGAAGCTTTGAAGGACGCCGCCCACCCCCGCATTCACGTGTTTCTGGCTACCTCCGACATTCACCTGAAGTACAAGCTGCGCATCACGCGCGAGCAATGCCTGGCGCAGGCCCGCGACGCCGTTGCCTTCGCCAAGTCGCTATGCGCCGATGTCGAATTCTCACCCGAAGACGCTACCCGCACCGATCCCGAGTTTCTCTGTCAGGTGCTTGAGGCGGTGGTCGAGGCCGGTGCCACGACGCTCAACATCCCTGACACCGTTGGCTATACCGTCCCCGCCGAGTTCGGCGATCTGATCGCAACCATCCGCCGCCGCGTCAAGGGAATCGAGAACGTCACTATCTCTGCCCACTGCCATAATGATCTCGGCATGGCCGTCGCCAATACCATGGCTGCCATCGCGGCCGGGGCCCGCCAGGTCGAGTGCACCATCAACGGCATTGGCGAGCGGGCCGGCAACGCCTCGCTCGAAGAGATCGTCATGGCCATGCGGGTTCGTCGCGACCGCTATCCCTACGAAACGGGCATCGTCGGCGAGCAACTTTTCCCCGCCAGCCAGGCGCTGAGCGAGATCACGGGCGTGCAGGTGCAACCCAACAAGGCCATCACCGGACGCAACGCTTTTGCGCACGAAGCCGGCATCCATCAGGACGGTGTACTCAAGAATCCCCTGACCTACGAGATCATGACTCCGCAGTCCGTAGGCGTGCCCGACTCGAAGCTGGTGCTGGGCAAGCACTCCGGCCGTCACGCGCTTGCTATCCGCTGCGAACAACTCGGCTACCAGTTCGACCGCCGTGCTCTCGATGACATTTACCGGCGTTTTGTCCGCCTGGCGGACAAGATTAAGCACGTTGAAGATCATCACCTGCTGGAATTGATCCGCGACACTCACAAGCCGGCAGCATCGGCGACTCCGCTGGTTGAGCCGCTGCCCACGGCGATTGCGGCCGCGGCCAGCGCTGGCGGGCGGGAGACGCCAAAGCCGTTTCCCATGGCGTCGCAAACCAACGCCTTCGGCTTGCCTCTACATGTCCCCGCCGATCACCACCACGAGCAGGAAGACTACCTCTGGGGTGTGTAGGCGATCTGGTAATTTGGTAATTGAGTAATTTGAAATCTAAGTCAGCCATCGCTGTCTCACGACCGCGACCAAAATTACACAATTACAAAATTTCCCAATTACAAGATTTCCCCCATGCTCCTGAACCTCACCATCCTCCCCGGCGACGGCATCGGTCCCGAAGTCACCGAGCAAGCCGTCCTAGTTCTGCAAGCCGTTGCTGACGGATTCGGCCATCAGCTTCAGCTCCAACGCAAGAACATCGGCGGCGCAGCATTGACGGTTGCTAACGATCCGCTGCCCCCCGACACATTACAGGCGTGCCATTCTTCTTCCGCCGTTTTGCTCGGCGCGGTGGGAAGTCCCGCCTTCGACCACTATCCCAATCACCTTCGTCCCGAGGCCGGACTCCTCCGTCTGCGCCGTGAACTCGGCGTCTACGCCAACCTTCGCCCTGCGATCTGCTTTCCTGCGCTCGAGGATTGCTCCCCGCTGCGCGCCGATCTGGTTCGCGGCACCGACATCATGATCGTTCGCGAATTGCTCGGAGGGCTTTATTTCGGAGAGCCGCGATCCATCCGAGGCGAGCTAGGCTCGCGCAGCGCCATCAACACGATGACGTACGACGAGCCAGCCATCGAGCGCATCGCCCGCGTAGCCTTCGACCTCGCCGTGAAGCGCCGGAAGAACGTTCTCTCCGTCGACAAGGCCAACGTTCTCGAGTGCTCCCGCCTGTGGCGCGAAGTCGTCACCCGCTGTGCCAAAGATTATCCGGGCGTGCAGCTCTCTCACATGTACGTGGATTCGGCCGCCATGTCGCTGATGCAGCGTCCCAGAGATTTTGACGTGGTGCTCACCGAAAACATGTTTGGCGACATTCTCTCCGACCAGGCCGGCGGAGTCGTGGGTTCGTTGGGCCTGCTCGCCTCGGCCAGCATCGGCGGCCCTGTCGGCGTTTACGAGCCGGTGCATGGCTCCGCGCCCGATATCGCCGGGAAGGGAATCGCGAATCCCCTGGGCGCCATTCTTTCCGCAGCACTTCTACTGCGCCATTCGTTTCAATTGGACCGCGAAGCCGAATGCATCGAGGACGCCGTCAAGGCCGTACTGGATCACGGTTCTCGCACTGCGGATCTGGTCAAAGCCGCACAGAAACCGACGCCAACCCCCCAGATCGGACGCCAGGTGGTTGAAGCCGTGAAGGAACTGGCTGTGGTTGCGAAGCGGAAGTCAGCCTGACTCTTAAACTCGGGGCGCAGGCCGTCCGGGCAGCGTCTTAACCGGTTGCGCGGCTAATGGGGCGCCCCCGTCGTACTTGCCCGTCAGATCGTACCAGCGGATGCGCAGCATTTCCTGAAACATGCGCGCGCCATCCAGCAGAGGATTGATCCTCGTCCCACCCGCGTGACCCCAGCGCACGGGCACCTCGTCGATGCGGAACCCAAACTTGCGCGCCAGGAAAAGAATCTCCGGATCGAAGCCCCAGCGCTCGATGCGCTGCAGCGGCAGGATCGTTTGTGCGGCCCGGCGAGTGAAGGCTTTGAAGCCGCACTGCGTGTCCTTGAATTGCAGCCCCAAAATTATCCGCAACAGAAGATTGAAGATTCTTCCAAAAAGTTGGCGGTGCAGCGACTGCCGCTGCGTCTGCAATTCAGCGCGCAGCCAGCGCGAACCAATGGCAATATCGGCGCCCGCCGCCAAGGCCTGCAACAGCTTCGGCATTTCTTCGATGGGCGAAGACAAATCCGCGTCGCTGAAAACCACCACGTCGCCGCGCGCCTCCAGCATGCCACTGCGCACGCTGTAGCCTTTGCCCCGGTTGCCGGGATTCTCTACCAGCCGCAACACGGGATCCTTTTCGGCAAAACTGCGCACCAGTCCCGCCGTGTTGTCGCGCGAGCCATCGTTCACAACAATAACTTCCACTTCCGTATTCCACGGCTGAGCGTGCACGTATCCCAGCACCTTCTCCAAGGTTGTGCCCAGGCGCTGGCCCTCGTTGTAGGCCGGTATGACGATGCTGTAAGTGATATCGCTCAATGTGGATTTCCGTTCGCCACGTGCCGCCGTTCCCCGCAGACGGCATGGGGAAAGCTTAAGATGTCTCGAGCCTCAAACCAGTTGCCGCAAGAATTGCTTCGCCATTGTACGTCGTAGAAAGCCAGTTGAGGAAACGGGAAACTGGAACCAGAAACAGAGAACTGCTCTTTTCACGCGACGCTGCGTTGTTCTACCAGCATGCTGAAAAACTCGTTCACCAGTTCGGCATCCCACAAGCCCCGGCGGGCTTCCTCGCGCATGGTTTGCGCGGCTTGATCGTGCGCCTGTGCGGGCTTGTAGGGCCGCGCCGTGCGCAGCGCGTCGTACACATCCACCACCTGCAAAACCCTTGGCAGCAGCGGGATCTCGCCCGTCCGCAATCCGTCGGGATAGCCCGACCCGTCGCCATGCTCATGATGATGCCGGATAATCGGCAGCACCGGCCGCAACGACTTCAGTGGCTTGCAGATATTCTCCCCGGTCACCGGATGCAGCTTCATGATCTCCCACTCCGGAAGCGTCAGGTCGCTGCCTTTCCTCAAGATCGCGTCCGGCACAGCAATCTTACCCAGGTCGTGCAGGTATCCGCCGCGCCGCAAGGCGAGGATCGAATCTTCATCCAATCCCAGATGCCGTCCCAAATCCGCGGCGCGCACGGCCAGGCGCTCGCAATGCCCTTCTGTGTAGGGGTCGCGGCTCTCTACGGCCAGTCCCAGCGTGCACAGCACTGAATCCGCCGTCTCCAGTTCGTCGGTGAATTCTTTCACCCGCAGCAGCGACTTCACCCGCGCCGTCAACTCTTCCGCCAGCACCGGCTTGTTCAGGAAGTCATCCGCGCCGGCTTCGATCCCGCGCACTTTATCGGAGCTGTCGCTCAATCCTGTGATCAATACAAAAGGAATCAGACGCGTGGCCGGATCACTCTTGAGCTCGCGGCATAATTCATATCCAGACTTTCCCGGCATTCTTACGTCCGACAGGATCAGGTCTGGCGCCTGCCGCCGCACTTCCGCCTCAGCCTGTTCCGCATTCGCGGCTGTTACCACCTCGTATCCACGCAAGGTAAGTAACTGGCTCATCAGTCCCGCGATGGTGGGTTGGTCATCCACCACCAGAATCCGCGGAACGTGGCGTAGTGTCAGCAACCCGTTCATATCCTGATCAGAAGCCACTTCCCGCCGGAAAGTTGTCCGGTCTTCACCGCTTGCAGCCCGACGGGAATCGTGAGGGAAACTCATGGCGCAGTTGTCACTTCTAGTGATTCTACTGCAATCGCAATCCGTCTGTGTGGACCGGTGCTGTCCTAATTTCATTAGGACAGTACCCGTGGACCCGCCCCGCACGGCGCCATCAATGGCATGCGCCAGGCCTGGCTCGACTGTCCGTCCCACTTCGGAACCCACTGCGGATTCAGCGAGCAACTTGTGACCTATAGCCTTGTCTTCCAACCCGTTTCCTGCCTACGCTCGGCCATGTTCCCAAACTCTCACCCGCTACGCCGGATAACGCTGCTATTCGTGGTCATTGCCAGCTTGACCCCCTCCGCTCTCTCTGCCTCCAAACCTCACGTCATCACGTTTGGGAAGTGGACCACAGTCCAGTGGTATCCGAGTTCCGGAGCAGCAGACGTCAAGCCGATCACCCTCAAAGTCCGACCCCTCCTGGTCGATGCGCGCGTCAAGGAGTTCACTCTCGGTCCGCCTCACGACGTCACCGACCGCTTGTTCGTCGTCCAGCGCGCCTTCCGCCTCAATGACAGCTTGCCCCAGGAATCCAACTCTCCTCCCCACTGGCAATGGCAGCGCGGTGGATGGCTTCTCATCGACCGCCTCACCGGGCACATCTCCCCCATCAACCTCCCCGAGTTCGACGCCTTCTATTCCGCCGTCAGTTGGTATCGAGACTACGCCGCTTATTGTGGCATCTCCCAAGATGGCAAGAAAATCTTCGCCGTAGTCGCACAGATCAGCCGCCGCAGGCCGATCCTGAATAAAGTCTTCGACGGTGTGAGCATTGCTGGCGCCGAGGGAAAAGACGCATCAACGGATTCCGCCTGCCCCACGCCGGGTTGGCAGCGCAATCCCGCCCGTGTGACCTTCGAGCCCGCAGGTGTACCCAAGCAGACCTTCGCCATCCGCGGCCACAGTGTGGATTTAATGACCGAAGAAGATGAGGACGAGGAAGCCACAAAATAAACCGGGATCGTCCGTTATAGGAAGGTGTCTAATTGCCGAGAACTGAGAACTGCTACATCGCCTCCACCGCCGGCAATTCCTCCGCCACGGTCTTTTCCTTCACCTTTGCGCTGGTCACCAGAATCACCGAGAGAACCACAATCACGCTCCCCATCACGATGAAGCGATCCACTCGCTCATGCAGAATCAACCAGCCGAGAAACACCGCGACGACCGGATTCACATATGCATACGTCGACACCTTCGACGTAGGCACATGCTCCAGCAGCCAGATGTAGGCCGTGTATCCGATCCACGATCCGCACACCACCAGATACAGCACCGCGCCCACGCCGCGCGGCGTCCACGCAACCCGCGAAAAATCTCCCGCAGCCAATGCCCACAAAAAGTTTGCCGCACCCGCTGCCGTCACCTGCCATCCGGTAGCGCTGAAAACGTCCATGCCAGACTGCCAGCGCTTCGACAGCACCGATCCCAGGGCCCAGGAAAACGATCCGCCAATCAGTGCGAGCGAAGCCCACAACTCGCGCCGCCCCAGCGCTGACGTCGCATTCAATTCCGGCCAGAACAAAACCAGCAGCCCTACCATCCCGAGCGCCAGCCCGGCTTTCCCTCGCCCCGAAATGTGATGGTCGCCCAACAGTAACGAGTCCAACACCAGAAACCACAAAGGCGTGATGGCGATAATCAAAGCCGCCAGCCCCGATGGCACGGAAAGCTCCGCCCACGACAGCGTCAGGTTGCCGCCCATCAGCAACAGGATTCCGACCACCGACGCCAGCGCAATCTGCTTTGCCGAGTACCGGATCCTGCGCCCCGTCGCCGCGCACACCGTCAGCATCACCACGCCTGCAATCGAAAATCGCACCGCACACATCAACGCCGGAGGAATCGTCTGCACCGCAATATCGATGGCCAGATACGTCGAGCCCCAAAACAGGTACACCAGCCCAAACGCAAGGATGACCGCAAACCGGCTTGGGCGCTGGGCCTTGATCATGACGAGGACGACGAGGAGACTAAAAGATATCAGACGCGCCGCCGCATCATTCGATTCGACGATTCGAAGGAGGGTCTGAGTTTGCACCGCGGCGTTACCAAAGGGTTGTAGGGGGTTACGCCCCGCACCCGCCGCAAGCTATAATGTTTCAGTGATGTTGACGGTTAGCGATGCTGCGCCAGAATCCCAATTCGCATCTGCCCGAGTGCTGGCTTCACTGCCTGGTGTGCCCTCGGCGCTATCGGGCCAATCTGCCTTCGCGCCTGCGTCCCAGCCTCTTCGGTAGCGACTAATTCCATCCTCCGCCTGATTCGCCTCGGCCTACGTGCGTCTGAACCAGGACCGCGCGGCCCGAGGTTGCACTCACCCACAACTGGCGGCTGACTACTGACAGCTGCTCACGGAGGATCCCATGATCACGAAAACAATGATGACGCCCGCAACCAGCGGTCCCAAAATCAAGACCGCCCTGCCCGGCCCCAACGCCAGGCGCGTGCTCGCCGGCGACCAGAGGCTCATTTCGCCGTCCTACACCCGTTCCTACCCGATGGTCGCCAAGAGCGGCCGCGGCATCGTCGTCACCGACGTCGACGGCAACGAGTTCTTTGACTTCTCAGCCGGCATCGCCGTGACCTCGACCGGCCACTGCCATCCCGAGGTCGTCGCCGCAATGCAGAAGCAGGCCGGCGAACTGATCCACATGTCGGGCACGGATTTCTACTACGAGAGCATGGTCACACTCGCCGAGCGCTTGTCGAAGATTGCTCCCATGCCCGGCCCGCATAAGATTTACTACGGCAACTCGGGCGCGGAAGCCATTGAGTGCGCGCTTAAGCTGGCCCGCTATCACACCAAGCGCCAGAACGTCATTGCGTTCTTCGGCGCGTTTCATGGACGCACCATGGGCGCGCTGTCGCTAACCGCCTCCAAACCGCAGCAGCGGCGCCGCTTTGCTCCGCTCGTGCCGGGCGTGACCCACGTGCGCTATCCCGACGTCTATCGCGGCTGCGTGGGCGGCGCGCAGGAAGCTGACGCGTTCGCTCTCGGCTGCGCCCGCTTCATCGATGAGAAGCTGTTCAAGACCACCCTTCCCCCCGAGGAAGTGGCCGCCATCTTCGTCGAGCCCGTGCAGGGCGAGGGCGGCTATGTGGTCGCGCCCACCATCTTCATGCAGGAACTGCGCCGCATCTGCGATCGCCACGGAATTCTGCTGGTCGTCGATGAAGTACAGAGTGGCGTAGGCCGCACCGGCAAGTGGTGGGCCGTCGAGCACACCGGCGTCGAGCCCGACATGGTCTGCATCGCTAAAGGCATCGCCTCGGGCATGCCGCTTGGAATCACCATGACTCGCTCCGAAATCATGGACTGGGTGCCGGGTTCGCACGCTTCCACTTTCGGCGGCAATCCCGTCTGCATCGCAGCGGCGCTGGCTACGCTCGACGTGATCGAGAAAGAACACCTGCTGAACCACTCGGCCGAAGTGGGCGCGCATATGATGAAGCGAATGTCCACCTGGCCCTCGAAGTTGAAGCTGGTCGGCGACGTGCGCGGCCGCGGCCTGATGATCGGCGTCGACATCGTCAAAGACAAAGCCACCAAGGAGCACGGCAGCGCCGAACGCGACCTGATTGTCCAAAAGGCTTTCGAACACGGCGTGCTGTTTTTGGGCTGCGGTCCAAGCACGATCCGCCTGTGCCCGCCGCTGGTCGTGACGAAAGAAGAAGCCGACGTCGCCATGGACGTGCTGGAAGAGTGCATCCGGGAGGCGGGGAAGTAGTCTGGGCGCGTTCCGCCAGAGAATCACTCCGATTTTCCGATGCCACCCTTGCCGAGCAGGGGTGGCTTCGTCATTTCCAGCTCTTCAGAGGCTAATCGCCGGGCGTCGGTCTTCCCATTTCGGGAGGAACCGCCGACTCCATCCTGATAATTGGTCGAGAGTCACATCCAGCCCGAGGCCGAGGGGCTACATTTACGCTGTGCATCTCACAATGTTTCCTCGACGTGTCTTCTCCGGTCGAGGCACGCGGGCTGCCCTCCGGATCCTCGACTGGCTGGCCGAACACACGCTGCCGCCGGAGAAGACCCCCGCGCATTATCGCACCGGCCGCCGGGGCGAAGAAGCCGCCTACTTTCATCTGCGGAAGCTGGGCTACACCATGGTGGCGCGGAATTTCCGGTCGCCGCGCTGCCGGGGAGAGATTGACCTGATCGGATGGGAAGACGATGTCCTTTGCTTTGTAGAGGTAAAGACGCGGACGACGCGCGATGTGAAGCCCGGGGAGGCAGCCGTAGACCGGCACAAGCGGCGCGAGGTGGCAGCGGTGGCGCGGGAGTACTTGCGGCGTTTTCCACTTTCGTGCCAGTGGCGATTCGATGTGGTCAGCGTATACTATCAAGAGTCAAAAGCCAGCCAGCCGCAGATCGAAGTGTTTCGGAATTCCTCCCTGACGGCGTAAAATAAAGGATTCGTCTATCCTAATAAAGGGGTTCATAAGTGCCCGAACTTAGAAAAGATCCAATTGTTGGACGGTGGGTAATCATTTCCACGGACCGCGCCAAACGTCCCACCGATTTCGCCCGGGAAAACACGAAGTTGAAGGGCGGCTTCTGCCCCTTCTGCTACGGGAACGAAGGCAAGACACCCCCCGAGATTCAGGCCTACCGTCCGGGATCGAATGGCGGGCCTGCGTCGCAACGGGACACGCCGGGTTGGACCGTGCGCGTGGTCCCCAACAAGTTTCCGGCCCTGGGGATCGAAGGCAACCTGAACCGTCAGGCCGAAGGCATGTTCGACCGCATGAACGGTATCGGCGCGCATGAGGTCATTATCGAGACGCCCGACCATAATGCCAGCCTGGCCACCCTGCCTCCGAAACGTATTGAAGATGTTTTGTGGACCTTTCGCGACCGCATCCTCGATCTGAAGAAAGACCGCCGGTTCAAGTACATCCTGCTGTTCAAGAACCACGGCGAGGCAGCGGGAGCGTCGCTGGAGCACGCGCACTCGCAGCTGATCGCGCTGCCTATTCTGCCCATCAACGTGACCCAGGAACTGGAAGGCGCCAAGCAGTATTTCCTGTATAAAGAACGCTGCGTGTTCTGCGACATCATCCGGCAGGAAACGGAAAACGGAAGCCGCGTGGTGGCCGAAAACGAGAACTTCCTGACCATCGCGCCCTACGCTCCGCGCTTTCCGTTCGAGACCTGGATTCTCCCCAAGCAGCACGAGTCGGCGTTCGAGAACTCGTCGTCGCACATGTTCGAGAACCTGGCCAAGGCGCTGAAGACGCTGCTGATCAAGGCCGATCGCGTGCTGGATAATCCGCCCTACAATCTGGTGATCCACACTTCGCCGGCGCAGGATCCCACCAACGATCACTATCACTGGCACATGGAGTTTATGCCCAAGCTGACTAAGACGGCTGGATTCGAGTGGGGCACGGGCTTCTATATTAATCCCACCCCGCCGGAGGAAGCGGCGAAGTTTCTGCGCGAAGCCAGCGTGGAAGAGCCGGTGCCGACGCCGGTTGGATAAAGACAATCGAGTCCAGCAAGAAAAACCAGGTAAGAAAAAAGAGGGCACGGCATAAACGCCGCGCCCTTTGCAGTTGGACGGAGAGAGAAGTTGAGGTCGCGGGCGGAAACTTCCTGGGAGCCCTTCGCCACAACTAATGCAGATCCAGCCTAGACCGATTCGGGGGGCTGATTGTCATGAAAATGTAAAAAGATCGGCTGCGGAGAAGGGTGCCGTGGGAACAGCGAGCGCTTCAGGCGCTGGTCCTACCCTTGGGTCCGATCCTGAAATTCTTCGTGCCAGGCCATTTGAATGGCTTCCAGCTTGCCTTCGTTGGAATCTTTGGGATCGCCCTTGAAATCGGGCAATTCGGTGACGTAGCGGTGCAGGTCGGTGAAACGGACGGTGAGCGGATCGAGCTCAGGGTGAACTTCAGACAGCAGGATGCCGATGTCTTCGGCATCGTCCCAGGTTAGGGATTTGGGCATGGGGAGTTCCTCAGTACGGCTGTCGGGCTTCGGCTGTCGGGCTCCGGCAAGACCCGTGCAGGCCGAAGCCCGAAAGCTGAAGCCCGACGCCCGGTTTTAGTGATGTTCTTCCGAAATGTAATTGCGGTTCCAGGCTGGGATCTCGACGACGACCTTACCCGGCTTCGTGATCTGCACCTGGCAGCCGAGACGCGAGTTTAACTGCAAATCGGCGGCCATGTCCAGACGGTCGGCTTCGTCGTCGTCCATCGGCGAGAGATTTTCCGCGCCCTCTTTGATCCAGACGTGACAGGTGGTGCAGGCGCAATTGCCGCCACAGGCATGGTCGAGCGGGATCCCGTAATTCAATGCGATGTCGAGGATTGACTCTTCCTTGCCATGGTCTTCGTAGGGCAGTTTGCCGTGCTCGAACTGCACCGTCTTGCCCTCGGGCAGGAACGTGATCTGCACCGTATTTTCGCCGGGAGCGTCTTCGGTGGCTGCTCCTCCGCTTTGTCGCTTTTCTTCTGCCATGAATTACTCCTGATCTAATTGTCGCCGCTGACGCTGACGTAGGCGCCTTCGGAATCCTCGAATTGCGCAAGCATCCCGCCGAAATCCTGTTTCTTTGGCGGCATGGAGAACCTCACTCCTCCGGCCCTCATCTCCTCATAGAACTTCCCAAGATCGGGCACATTAAAACCCATTTCAATCTTGCCCGCCGCGTTCTTATCGGAAGCTGGATGCAAGCCGAGCGTGGTTTCTCCAGTGGCAAACTCGCTCCATCCTGGCGATTGAAATTTCAAGGGCAAGCCCAGAGTGTCGCGATAAAACTTGACGGCGCGGTCCATGTCAGCGACGAATTCGATCACATAGCTCAGTTTGACCGCCATGTTTCCTCCCGCTTACTTCCGAGCCCTTGCGCTTCAAACGGCCCGAGGATTCTATTCAAACTCGGCCTTGGCCATGGGATGCGGTGCTGTGGGGCCTTCGCCCAAGTCGGCCTCGTCCATGGTTTTACCTTTCAGTGCGGTGGAGACAGCACCGTCCATCATCAGCTCCGCCAGACGCATGGTGCCCTGGTTGAGGGCGTCGATGGCCTTGCGGATGGCTTGGTAATCGTCTTCGGCTTTCACCGCGATCAAGGCCTTCTCCATCTTGGCAATCTTTTTCTTTTCGTCGGTGGTGAGGTGGCCCCACGCCGGGCTCTTCTTGCCCTTGTCGAGCGCGGCCAGGATGGTCGCCGCCTCGTTGCGCGCTTCAATCACTTGGCGCTGCCGGAAATCTTCTTCCGCGCTGTCGAACGAGTCGAGGATCATGCCTTCAACTTGCTCGTCGGTGAGACCGTAGCTGGGCTGCACCTGAATTTCCGCTTCTTTGCCGCTCCGCTGCTCGCGCGCCGAGACGTGCAGGATGCCGTTGGCGTCGATAAGAAACTTGACTTCGATGCGCGCCATACCCGCTGCCATGGGCGGAATGCCCTTGAGATCGAAGCGGGCGAGCGATCGGCAATCCTTAGCCAGTTCGCGCTCACCTTGTAAGACGTGGATGGCGACGTTGGCCTGGCCGTCGGCCTGCGTGGTGTAGAACTGCGTGGCCGAAGCCGGAATGGTCGAGTTCCGCAGGATGATCTTGTCGGTGACACCACCCGCGACTTCGATGCCCAGCGACAGCGGCGTGACATCGAGCAGCAGCATGTTCTCCGTGGCCACGGAGCCGCCGCCGAGAATGTTGGCTTGCACCGCCGCGCCCAGTGCGACCACTTCGTCGGGATTTAGATCGGTGTGTGGTTCGCGGTGGAACAGTTCCTTCACCAGAGCGCGAACTTTTGGGATGCGCGTGGATCCGCCGACGAGCACGACTTCGTAGATCTGTTCGGGCTTGAGGCCGGCGTCTTTCAGAGCTTGCTTACAAGGGCCCACGGTGCGTTCGATGATCGGCTGAATGAGCCGTTCGAACTGTTCACGCGCAATCTCGCGCAGATAGTGTTTGCCACCGGGAAGCTCAACCTCGAGCTTTACCGAGGGTTGCGAGGAGAGCGCGATCTTGGCCTCGATCACAGCTTTGCGAATGGTTTGCACGGCCTCGGCGTTGCGGCGGAGGTCGAGGCCGAGGTCGCCCATAGTGTCGTCCAGGGCGATGGTGATTAGCAGATTGTCGATGTCGTCGCCGCCGAGATGCGTGTCGCCGTTGGTGGCGATGACTTCGAAAATTCCATCGTGCAGCCTGAGGATCGAGATGTCGAAAGTGCCTCCGCCGAGGTCGTAGACAGCAACAATGCCATTCTGCTTCTTGTCGAGGCCGTAGGCCAGCGACGCAGCCGTGGGTTCATTGACCAAACGCAGAACTTCGAGACCCGCGATGCGGCCTGCATCCTTCGTGGCTTGGCGCTGAGCGTCGTTGAAATACGCGGGCACGGTGATGACGGCTTTGGTGACTGGCGCTCCGAAGAAGCGCTCGGCGTTGCGTTTGAGCTGGCGGAGGATAAGGGCTGAAATTTCCGGCGGGGTAAATGTTTTCTCACCGAGCCTGATGCGCAGAACTTCGCCCGCTTGCAAGTCTTCGGTGAGGCGGAATGGGAAGAACTTCAACTCCTGCTGGACGTCTTCAACGCCGCGTCCCATCAGACGTTTGATCGAGTAGACGGCGCGTTCCGGCGTTGCAATGAGGGAATTGCGCGCCGCATTGCCGACGATGGGCTGATTGTTCTGGTCGAGTGCGACAACCGAAGGGACAAGATTCGAGCCGTCGTCGCCGGGGATGACGACAGGGCTTTCCCCTTGCATGAAGGCCACGAGAGAGTTCGTGGTGCCCAGGTCGATGCCGACGATGCGATCAGACGCCATTTTGTGATTTTGCGATCGGGCGATTGTGCGATTGAAGAACACCCGCGTTTTTCAATCGCGTAATGGCCCGATCACCCAATTGCTCAATTCTCCAGCGCCTCACCCACATCCCGCACCAGATTGCGGATGTAGTTGCGGCGGTTTAACAGGTCCACCATCTTGTCGCGAACTTGTTTGCGCTCGTCCTCCGGGACAGCCTGCCCGGCTTGCTCGCGGTCGATTAATCCATCCCAGGTCTTCCAGTACGTCTGCAGCTCACTAAGGAGCGCGTCGTACTTTTCTTCGAGTTCGACTTTGTGGCGGCCGATCTCTTCGATCAGGGCGTGATCGTCCTCGCCCACTTTCTTCTGCATGCGCAATTCTTCGAGTTGGATGTTCAGCTCAAAAACTTCCTCCAGCAAATCCGGCGGAACGATCTGCTTCTTGACTTGTCCGGTAGAGCGCGCTTCCTCGGTTGCCGATTTCGACTGCTCTTCCAACTCGACGCCTTCGAGCTTCAATAGATATTGAGTGCGCTTGATCGGGTCTTTCAAGGTGCGATGGGCATCGTTGAGCAGAGAACTCTGCTGCAGACTCCATTCCTGCTCCTGGCTGCCGGCGCGGACGCTGACATCGGGATGCAGCTTGCGGCTCAGATCATAAAAATCCTTGTCCAGAGCGGCGGTGTCCAGATTCAACTTGCGCGGCAGATCGAAGAAGGTGAAGTAGTCCACCGGCTTCGGAGGCTGGACCTTGCCGCAAGCCTCGCAGAAGTGCACCGCGCGCATGGTTCCGCACGACCAGCAGGATTGAGTTTCCTCCGGTGCGGGCTTCGCGGTAATGGTGGTCAGATTCGTCATAGCTTCTGTAAAACGACTGCGCGAGCGACCGTGGTGGCGTGGACCTTCGCTTCGTGGTGAGATTTCGCGGGCAGGAGTGCCCGCGCCACATGGTTCGTTCCTGCCCCACACATCACGCCGAGAAGGAAGTGCCGCAGCCGCACGATTTCGTGGCCTGGGGATTGACGAAGACGAATCCCTGTTGCATCAGCGTTTCCTGGTAGTCCAGGGTCATGCCGTGCAGATAGATAAACGACTTCGGATCGACGAACACGCGCACGTCGCCGTACTGGAAGATGCGGTCCCGTTCGCGCGGCTGCGTGTCGAAGCGGATGTTGTAGCTCAGACCGGAACAGCCACCGCCCTGCACTCCCAGACGCAGCCCGCCCTGCTCGGGCGAAATGCCTTCCTTGGCCATCGCGCTGCGCACCTTGGCCAGGGCCTTCTCGGTGACCTGAATGCCTTTTGCAGGCGCCTGCGCGGGTTGTTCTGTCGTCGTCATAAATCGGGCTGCGAGCCATGAGCTTCGAGCGGGCAAAACCCTGCGAGCCTCGAATGCGATTGCTCGAAGCTCGCCGCTCGAAGCTCGCCGCTCGAAGCTTATTTCGCTTCCACAGCCACAGGCTGCGTGGTTTGCTGCTTCTTCTTCCAGTCGCCGATGGCGGCGCGGATCGCGTCCTCGGCCAGCACGGAACAATGGATCTTCACCGGAGGAAGTGACAACTCCTTCACGATGTCCATGTTCTTGATGGTGAGGGCTTCGTCCACCGTCTTGCCCTTGACCCATTCGGTGGCCAGTGACGACGATGCAATCGCGGAGCCGCAGCCGAACGTCTTGAACTTGGCCTCTTCAATGACGTTGGTCTCGCGGTTGACCTTGATCTGCAGCTTCATCACGTCGCCGCACTCGGGTGCGCCGACCAGGCCCGTGCCCACGTCAGAGCTGCTCTTGTCCATCGAACCGACGTTGCGCGGATTGTTGTAGTGATCGATTACCTTATCGCTGTATGACATATGTTTTTACGCTCCAAACGTTCAGGTTTCAAAGTTTCACAGGTTTCAAGGTTTCAAAGGCGAACGCTTGAGACTTCAGATTTCTCGCAAGCGAAACCTTGAAACGTTGAAACTTTGCAACTTGCTTCACTCTCCTGCCCACTTCACGTCCTTCAGATTGATGCCTTCCTTTGCCATTTCGTACAGCGGAGAAAGTTCGCGCAGGCGCTCGACGGTTTCAATCACGCGGTCGGCCACGTAATCAACCTCGGCTGCGGTGTTGAAGCGGCCAATGCCGAAACGGATCGAGCTATGCGCCAGGTCGTCGCCGGTACCCAAAGCCTTTAATACATAAGATGGCTCCAGCGTCGCGGAGGTGCAGGCCGAACCGCTCGAAACTGCGATGTCGTTAATGCCCATCAGCAGCGACTCGCCTTCCACGTAAGCGAAGCTGATGTTCAAGTTACCGGGTAGGCGATGCTCCATGGAACCGTTGATGTAAACCTCATCAAGTTTGCCCATGATGCGGTCGCGCAGCCGATCGCGCAGGCCGGCCAACTGAACCGCCTCACGCGACATTTCTTCGGAAGCGATTGCGCAGGCCTTGCCCAAGCCGACGATACCCGGAACGTTGAGTGTGCCGGAGCGCATGCCGCGCTCGTGGCCGCCGCCATCGATAATGGCGGAAATCTGCACCCGCGGATTCTTGCGTCGGACGTACAAAGCGCCTACACCCTTGGGCCCATACATCTTGTGCCCGGAGATCGACATCAGGTCGATGTTCTGCTTGTTCACGTCCACCGGAATCTTGCCGATGGCTTGCGTGGCGTCGGTATGGAAGATGATGCCGCGCTCGCGACAGAGCTTGCCGATCTCGGCAAAGGGCTGCAGCACGCCGATTTCGTTGTTCGCGGCCATGATCGTGACCAGGATGGTCTTGTCATCCATGGCGCGCTTCAGGTCCTCGAGATCGACCAGGCCGTCCTTCTGCACCGGCAGGTAAGTGACGCGATAACCGTATTTTTCCAGACGCTTGCAGGTATCGAGCACGGCCTTGTGCTCGGTGACCGCGGTGATGATGTGATTGCCCTTCTCGCGGTACATTTCGGCCACGCCCTTGATGGCGAGGTTGTCGCTCTCGGTAGCGCCCGAGGTGAAAATGATTTCTTTGGTGGTAGCGCCGATCAGCTTGGCGATGCGCTCGCGCGCCGTTTCCACGCCCTCTTCGCCAGCCCAGCCGAAGGAATGATTGCGGCTGGCGGCGTTGCCAAACTTTTCCATGAAATAGGGCAGCATCTCCTCCAACACCCGCGGATCCATGGGCGTGGTGGCGTGGTTGTCCATATAGATGGGCAGCTTCACTCCCTGGGGAACGGTGTGCTGCGTAACCGGAAGCTGCTGGGGGACCTTTACATCCGTGCTCATAATGCTTCTCCTACCTTTGTTGAAATGTCTTTTCGTCTGCCTGCTAGACGATCGTTACCAGTTCCGCCGGCTTCACCGCGACACTTCCGACCGCTTCCGGCTCTTCCCGCATATGCGAAATCTTGATGCGCTTCAGCACGGCTTCGATGCTCTCGTTCACCTTGCGCAGCGGTTCGCGGATGTTGCAGCGGTCGCTCTGGCCGCACTCCCCGCGAACGGTGACGCAGGACGTGATGAACAGCGGCCCGTCGATGGCCTGAATCACTTCGAAAGCCGAAATCGTGTGCGCGGCACGCGCCAACCGGTAACCTCCGTTGGTGCCATGCTGCGACTGCAGCAGGCCAGCCTTCGCCAGCCGCTGCAGGATCTTGGCCAGCGCTTCCGGCGGGATGCCGAACGAATCGGCGACGTCCTTCGCGCTGGCGCTACGAGTTCCCTCGTGCGCGTGGTCGGCCAGGTGCTTCATGGCCATCAGCGCGTAGTCCGCCTTTTTGGTTAACTTGAGCATTCTGATTTCGGCGGCCGATCCAATCCTGGAAAATCCTAAATTCCGATCAATAGGGTCGCAATTAATTCCGACCTTTTCTGTCGTAGTTCATTCTACGTCCAGAACCAGAGATTCTGCAAGCCCTCGCAAGGAGCCGCCAAAGATTGCATTGAATGGTAACTATCAGTGATTGAATGGCTTAGCAGTTGGCGATAAATTTAGTCGGAAATCACGAATTGGGGAAAGCCGCATGGAACGAGTAGGCCGAGACTGAGAAGAAATTCACTGCTATATAACGCCGAGGGACTTGACAAGTGGCAAAGCAGGGCTAAAATACCGGGAAATTCCCGCGAATCGGTCCCGCGCAAATAATGAGGGCGACGCTTCCGGATTTATGACCTCAAAGCCGTTTCCGCAGCCTCAAAACGCCGGCAAGCAACCCTGCAAGCACCCGCGCGTGCAAATCGTGAGCCGCGAAGAAGACGCGGAATTCGTGGAATGCCTCGAGTGTCGCGAAGTCTTCGAGTCCAGCGAACTGAAAGACATGAGCATCGAGGAACGCGCCGAAGGCGAATCCGAGGAATAGTAAGCCGACTCGAGGCTGATCACCATGGTAACCACGGTTGATTATTTCCGCCTTGTTCCCGCCGGTGGTGCCCTGCTAGTCTGCGGGCCGGGGGCGTGCATTCCGCACGTGGCAAACTCATGCCTGCCGTTGCGCTGGTGGTCGACGATTCCATGCTGATCCGCTACACCGTGTGCCGTTTCCTGGAGGGACGCGGCTTCGCGGTGGAGTCAGCCACGAACGGTGAGGAGGCCCTGCAGATTCTTGAGCGGGTGCAGCCTGACCTGATCTTCACCGACATGCAAATGCCGAAGATGACGGGCAGCGAACTGATTACCGCGTTGAAGAAGAAACCCGAGACCGCGGAGATTCCCATCATTATTGTTGCCGGCCGCGCCAGCGGTTTCGATGAAAAGGAAAAACGCGCCAACTTCGCCATCTACAAAGACATCGACATCGAGGGTCAGCTCGAAAAGGCGCTGGATGCGGTGATGGGGAAAAGTCACGGGCAAGGGGCGGGAAAGTAGTCGCCTTTATTTCTTCCTGCCGTTCGATGACGCGCGCCATGCAAGCTGACTAGCGCAGGACCAGGCTGGCCTCGGCCGAGAAATCCATCGGGGCAAAATCCTGCGCCAGAAATTTGGGGTAGGCCGCGGCGGCAATCATGGCGGCATTGTCGGTGGAGAGCGGCCGCGACGGGAAATATACGGGCAGGCCTTCCTGGGCGCCCTCCTGCTCGAACGTGCTCCGCAACTCGCGGTTTGCGGCGACTCCGCCCGTGACGAAAAGCGTGGCCACATCGTAAGCGCGGGCCGCCGCCAGAGTCTTGTCCACCAGATCGTCGACGATGGCACGCTGAAACGAAGCTACCAAGTCGAGAGTTTTCCGATCGCAATTCGCGAGGTAGTCTTCGAGCTTCGGCTTGGAAACCTTGAGCAAAGCTTTGCGGCGTGCCTCGATAGAGTGATGCAGATCGTGAACTTCGACGTAGCGCAGCACGGCGGTCTTGAGGCCGCTGTAAGAAAAGTCAAAACGCGGGCGATCGGTTTCCAGTTCCTTCTGACCGCGGTGGTCGCGGCGATCGCGGTGCTTGATCTGTGCTGGCGGGAACTTCACCGCAGTCGGATCGCCGTGCGGGGCCAGCCGGTCCACGATAGGGCCTCCGGGATAGCCCAGGCCGAGCAGCTTTGCGACTTTGTCGAAAGCCTCTCCGGCGGCGTCGTCGCGAGTGTGGCCGATGTTTTCGTACGTCCAGCCTCCGTTCTTCTGCGCGGCTAGATACAGGTGGGTGTGTCCTCCCGAGACCACGAGAGCCAGCACGGGAAATTGCAGCTCGTGATTCCCCTTCTGGCGCTCTTCCAGCAGAACGGCGTGGATGTGCCCTTCGAGGTGGTTGACCGCGATCAGCGGCTTGTCGAGGGCGAAGGCCAGAGCCTTGGCGTAGCTGATGCCCACCAGCAGCGCTCCGGCAAGGCCAGGACCCTGGGTAACGGCGATCGCGTCCAGGGAGTTGTAAGTTTGGTTGGCTTCGGCCAATGCCTGCCGGACTACCGGAACGATCGCCCGCAAGTGTTCGCGCGATGCCAACTCCGGCACCACGCCGCCATAAGGCTGATGCATCGCGATCTGCGAGGCCACCACGTTCGAGATAAGCTGCTCTCCCGAGCGCACCACGGCCGCTGCAGTTTCGTCGCAGGAACTTTCGATGCCGAGGATGTAGGCGTCTGGCATAATCAATTCGAGTTCGTGCTTCTAGCTTAATGCAAAACATGTTGCAGACGCCTCAATCGCCAGGAGCTAATGGCCAGATGGTGAGGGAGTTTGCCATCTCCATCATCCAAACCCTGCGCCGGCATGGCTTCCAAGCCTATCTGGCAGGTGGATGTGTGCGCGATCTGCTGCTGCAGCATGAGCCCGCGGACTACGACGTCTCGACCAGCGCCACGCCGGCGCAGGTGATGGAGATCTTTCCTGACACCTACGCCGTGGGCGCACAGTTTGGAGTGGTGCTGGTGCCGCTGCCGGAGGAACAGCGCGCGAGTGGGAACAAACACGCTTCGGCGAAAGCCCACGCTGTAGAAGTCGCGACCTTCCGCAGCGATCTCGGATACTCCGACGGGCGCCATCCCGATGAAGTGCGCTTCAGCCATGATCCGCGAGAGGATGTTGCCCGCCGCGACTTCACTATCAACGGCATGATGCTCGATCCCGTGAGCGGCGAAGTGCTCGACTTTGTGGGAGGATGCAAAGACCTCGAAGCGCGCATCATTCGCGCCATCGGCGATCCCGAGCGGCGCTTTGCGGAAGACAAGTTGCGCATGCTGCGAGCCGTTCGCTTTGCGGCACGTCTTGAGTATGCGATCGAGCAGAACACGCTGGCCGCGACTCAACGCTGGGCCCATGAAATTCTCGTGGTCTCGCGCGAGCGGGTGCGCGATGAGCTCACCAAGATGCTCGTTGAGGGCCATGCCCGCCGCGCCTTTCTCCTGCTGGACGAGAGCAGGTTGCTAAAGGAAGTGCTGCCGGAGATCGTGGCCATGAAGGGCGTCGAGCAGCCTCCTGAATTTCATCCCGAAGGCGATGTGTTCGTCCACACGCTGCTGTTGCTGGAAAATCTGCCAGCTCCTTGCCCGCCCACACTTGCGTGGGGTGCACTGCTGCACGACGTGGGCAAGCCTGCGACCTTTCGCGTGGCGCCGGACCGCATCCGATTCGATAATCACGTGGAAGTGGGCGTTAAGATTGCGGAGGACATCTGCACCCGCCTGCGCTTCTCCAACGACGACACGGAGCAAGTGCTCGCCTTGGTCGACAACCACATGCGCTTTGGGCATGTCGGGCGTATGAAAGAGTCGACACTGAAAAGATTTCTCCGCCTGCCCCGCTTCGATGAACATCTCGCGTTACACCGGGCCGACAGCCTGGCCAGCCATCGCAATCTCAGCACGTATGAGTTCATCCGGGGGAAGCTCGTCGAAATTCCGCCGGAAAAGATTCGTCCCGCAGCGCTGGTCACCGGTGACGACTTGATTGCCTCCGGATATGAGCCCGGGCCCAGGTTCCGCGAGATTCTGGAAGCTGTGGAAGATGGCCAGCTCGAAGGCCGACTACGGTCGCGCGACACTGCGCTCGAATTTGTTAGGCGCGAATTCCCCATCTGAGCGCGAAGGCTGGCAGCGCGGCTTGAGTGTAGCTGGAGTGCTAGAATCGAAGTTCTCCGTTTCGTATTGAGGTGCTGGAAATTAGGTTGCGGGGTGTTGCTTTGGAGCAGGCAGGCACGGGACTAGAAAAGCTTGTGATCGGATCGCTGAGGCGCGTGCCCCGGGGCGAAGCTCCGCTGCTCGCCTGGCCCCTGGTTTGCGGTTCGATGGTGGCCGACCGCACGCGAGCCCTCGAATTTGCGGATGCAGTGCTGCGGGTCGAGGTCCCCGATGCCGGATGGAAACGCGAGATGCAAAGCCTGGCTCCCCGTTATCTCGCCGCGATCAATAGCTACGCCGGCCAAAAAGTGGAGAGGATTGAGTTTGTGATCCGGAAGGGCTGACCGGCGATCGCTACTATTCAATAACACTATTTTCCAAGCAGCCACTTGCCGAACATGAAAGTCACCGAAAAAGACGTAGCCTACGTCGCCGATCTGGCCAACCTGGAACTGACGGCGGAGGAGCGCACCGACATGGTACGGGATCTGAATTCAATTCTCGACTACATCCAAAGACTCAACCAACTGGATACGTCGAACGTCGAACCGATGGCGCAGGTGTCGGACCGATACGGAGTCGATCAATCCAAGCAGGGTAGCGAGAGATTTGCCTACGCCAATCGCGGGGATCTCGTCGAAGGCTTGCGCAAATCCTTGCCCCAGGAAATCGCGCTGGAGAATGCCCCGGATGCGGACGGGACGTTTTTCCGAGTGCCGAAGGTGATTGAAAGATAAATGTAAAATTCAGAAGTCAGAATGCAGAAGTGAGATCAGTTACGGGTTCACTTCTGCATTTTGCCTTCTGCCTTCTGCCTTTGCTCATGCAACTGACCCAACTCACCATCGACGCCGCCCGCTCTGCCGTACAGCAGCGCAAGACGACCGCACTCGCGCTTGCCGAGGCGCACTATGCGCGCATCCAGAAAGAAGATGGGCAGATTGGCGCATTCCTCACGCTCTGCAAAGAGCGCGCCCTGGAGCAGGCGGACCGTATCGACCGCATGGCCGCCGAGGGCAAGCCCCTGCCGCCGCTGGGCGGCGTGCCGGTGGGAATCAAAGACGTGATGTCGACTCGCGGCGTGCGCACCACGGCGGGATCGAAGGTTCTCGGCAAATACATTCCTCCTTATGACTGCACTGCAGTAGCGCGCATGGAGGCCGCCGGCGCCGTGGTTCTTGGCAAGACGAACTGCGACGAGTTTGCCATGGGTTCGTCGAATGAGAATTCGGCGTTCCATCCGGTGAGCAACCCGCGCGATTTGAGCCGCGTGCCTGGAGGATCCTCGGGCGGTTCGGCTGCTGCCGTTGCCGCGGACATGGCGGTGGTCGCACTGGGTTCGGACACCGGCGGGTCAATTCGCCAGCCTGCATCGTTCTGCGGCGTGGTGGGGCTCATGCCGACCTACGGCCGCGTCTCGCGTTACGGGCTGATTGCGTTTGCCTCTTCGCTGGACCACATTGGGCCGCTGGCGAAGACGGTGAAGGACGCCGCGATTGTGTTGCGCACGATCGCGGGACGCGACCCGATGGATTCGACCTCTGCCGATCTGCCCGTGCCGGATTACGTTGCTGAACTTGAGAAGCCCGTGCGCGGGCTGCGATTGGGCGTGGCCAAAGAATATTTCGGCGACGGACTCGACGATGAAGTCCGCCACGCGGTGGAGTCAGCCATCGACAAGCTGAAAGGCCTGGGCTGCGAGGTGATGCCGGTTTCATTGCCGCACACGCCTTACGCCATTCCTGCCTATTACCTGATCGCCACGGCGGAAGCGTCTTCCAACCTGGCTCGCTATGACGGTGTGCGCTACAGCTATCGCGCTCAGGGAGTGAAGTCGCTTTCGGAGATGTACCGGCGCAGCCGCGATGAGGGTTTCGGCGCGGAGGTCAAGCGCCGCATCATGCTCGGAACTTACGCGCTGAGCGCGGGTTATTACGATGCATACTATCTGAAGGCGCAGAAAGTGCGTACGCTGCTGACCCGCAATTTCGAAGAAGCCTTCCGCAAAGTCGATGCGATCGTTACGCCGACGAGCCCGACGGCCGCTTTTCGCTTGGGGGAGAAGTCGAATGATCCGCTGGCTATGTATCTCGCCGACATTTACACGGTCACCGCCGATCTGGCGGGTATTCCGGGAATTTCAATTCCCTGCGGCGAGACGCGCGAGAAGCTGCCGATTGGGCTGCAGATTCTAGGGAGACATTTTGATGAAGGGACAATCCTGCGGCTGGCGTATGCCTACGAGCAGGTGGCCTAGATTGGTTCGTAATATCTCTCCCCGGCGCAGGCACGGCAAAGCACTTTTTCTCTCGTGCGCACTTCTCTGCGGAAGTTGATGCCCTCCCCGCATGCTTCGCACACCACCCGCTCACCTTTGTATCCTGGAAATTCTTCGGGCGGTAACTCTACTTTCACCCACTGAAACGTGAACAAGTCGTCATCCGTGATCTCGCGGTATGCCAGCATCTGTTGCTGGTTCTTGTCCGCGATTTCAGGATGCATCTGGCGGGCGAGAGCCTTCGAAGATTCTTTGGCCGCGATGCGAATCGCACTGGCAGTGCTCACGTCCACGAACGTGGCCGCAACTTTTCCCCAGTCGCGAAACTTCAGGGCGCGCTTGCCCAAGCGGCAACCGGTGACCACGGCGACCGCATCCGTCGCGCAGCGGTCGATCTCGACGAAGGTGACCAGCCGCTTGCGGTCTTTCCCGTGCGGATCCTCAATGCCGAGTTTCGCAAGCCCCAGCATCGCCAGCCGCACCCCGAGGACTTGCCCAGCGCAGAGATGTCCGTGGGCCCGCTCGGCGTCGCGAAGATAATCGTCGAGGGATTTCATAACAGCTTTCAGCCGTCAGCTATCAGCCCCCAGCTTAACACTCCCACAACTATTTTCTACGCCAACGGATGCCGTCTTTGGTCTGTTCAATAATGATTCCTGCGGCTGTGAGTTCAGCGCGGATTGCGTCTGAGGCCTTGAAGTCGCGGGCATTGCGGGCAGATTTCATTTCGTCGATCTTCTTCTCGATGTCGGCATCCGAAAGCTGGCCCGATTGAAGCGCCTCCCGTAATTCTGGACTGATGTCTTTGTCCCGGCCTTCGCTGGGGGCCCAGTCGAAAACCTGTTTCATCTTGGCGACATCGCCATCTTTGAGTACGGCGAAAATCTCATCAAACCTCTCCAGCGCAGCGAGCAGCGGTGCAGTGTCGTCCTGCTTAATCTGCCCCGAATCCAACGCCGAGTTGGCACTGCGCACCATCTCGAAAATCGCAGCCTGCGCCTGCGCCGTGTTGAGATCGTCGTCGAGCGCGGCCCGCATGCGACCGATGGTTTCATCCGCCAGTGCTTGCATTTCCGGGCTCGAGCCGGGCGCAAAACTCCCCGCCGTCAAACGTTGGCGGAAATTACGCAAGCGATCCACCGAGACCGCGGCCTGCTTGAGTCCGTCAAACGTGAAGTTGAGTTGATTGCGGTAGGGAACTGAGGTCAGCAGATACCGGATCGACGAAGGCTTATGACCCTTCAGCACCAGGTCGCGCAAGGTGTAGAAGTTTCCCAGGCTCTTCGACATCTTCTCGCCCTCGACCAGCAGGAAGCGCACGTGAAACCAGTAGCGCGCGAATGTTTTTCCGGTGAGCGACTCGGATTGTGCGATCTCGTTCTCATGGTGGGGAAAGACGAGATCTTCCCCACCGGCGTGCAGATCGAAGCTCTCGCCCAGTTCCTGCATCGACATGACAGAGCACTCCAGGTGCCAGCCTGGACGTCCCGGCCCGATGGAAGTTTCCCAAAAAGCCTCGTCCGGCTTGGGCGCCTTCCACAGCGCAAAGTCGCGCGCGCTGTCTTTGTCATATGTGTCCACATCGACCCGCGCGCCGTCGAGCATTCCACTGAAATCTTTCTTGGAAAGCTTGCCGTACTGTGGAAACTTCGCGATGCGGAAGTAGTACGAGCCATCGTCGGTGCGGTATGCGATCCCCTTCTCAACTAACTTGGCCACGAAATCCGCCATTTGGGCAATGTGTTCGGTGGCGCGCACCAGCGTCGGGCGCTCGATGCCAATCATGGCGGAGTCTTCGAGAAATACTTTCTCGTACTTTGCGGTGTACTGTTGCACGCTGACGCCGTCGTGCGCCGCGTTGCGGATGATCCTGTCGTCCACGTCCGTGATGTTCATGACGTAGCGCACGGTGTAACCGGACTGGCGCAAGAAGCGCTGCAGCATGTCAACCGCAATAAACGTCCGAAAGTTGCCGATGTGACCGTAGTCGTAGACGGTGGGGCCGCAGGCGTACATGCGAACTTCAGCGTTGCGGAGGGGATGGAATTCCTCAACTTGCGAGGACATGGTGTTGTAAAGGCGTAAGGTCATAAAGATAATTGCGCGCTCAGAGATGCGCGTTAGTGAGACGAATCATCAATTCTAGGGGGACGCCGGAAAGAGGGTCAACTGGCGTGGATGTCGGCGGAAGCGTGTGCAGCTAGCGCGTGAGTGTGTGACCGCAGCCGGTGTTGGACAAGAAAAACGTAATGCAGCGCGGAAATGATTGTGAAGGCGAACGTGGCACGCAGGAAGACGGTGCGGGTGATCCACACCCAGCGCCCTGGCCGTATCGATGACAGCATCACGAAGAACACGGCAGCGATCTGCGAAAAAGTGTTGGCCTTTCCAAAAATGCTGGGGCGGAAGTCGCGCAACCCCGCGATGGCAAACAGCACCGCACTCGCCGCCAGAATAGAAATATCACGGCTGAAAACCAGCACAGTGAACTTCCACGGAATCTTGTGCAGAATGGAGAGCACCAGAAACATCGTGCTCAACAAGAGTTTGTCCGCAATGGGATCCAGATATTGTCCGAGCAAAGTCTGCTGGTGCAACTTCCGAGCCAACAGCCCGTCCAACCCGTCGCTGAATCCAGCGATAACGAAGAGGGTCAGAGCCCAGAAATAACGGCCCTCGACTAGTTCGATCACGATAAAGGGAACGAACACCATCCGCAGCAGCGTGAGCTGGTTGGGCGCCGTGAAGATTTGCGACAGCTTCATGCCGGATCCTCGATCGGATGAGCCGCGGAACGCGGGCCGGTGTGGCGATCAGAATTGCCATTCGCTCCGGCAGAGCCCAGCAGCGCGGCGGGATCGAGGCCCGTCTTGGCCGAAAAGCGCTGCGACAGTGAAGGCAAACTGCCGTCGGGAAGATCAAGCTCGATGCGCTCGATCCGGTGCATGGGGAAGAAGACGATCGCCGGACTGAACGATTCGCCGTCCTTCACCATCACCACCAAATCATCAAAGGACGCGAGCTCGATACCGCTCATGCTGAGGCCTTCGGGAGCGAGCGCCAGAATCCTCCCCCAGAACTTGTCCCGGGGATTGCCCAGCGTCACAACCACCATGGCTCCCGGTAAGAAAGGACCGCGGGCTGGCGTCGCTGCGGAATTATCTTCTTCACGCTGAGAGTCTCTCGGCATGGAACGATTGTCGCCGCCGCGAGCCGGAGTTGGCAACTGGCAATCGCGGTTCGCGTGCATCGCCGCGATTTTGAATGGTCCGATGACTCGTGACTCTAGTCACGACATCGAGTGTACAGAATCACTGACGCGGTTTCCGCAGAGATTTACAAATCAAATCGGACCAACTGGGTCCATTTCGGTTCCCCAGGGCATGGAAATCACACGCGCTTCGGACTATGCAGTCCGCGTAATGATTCACCTGGCTGGCCTGCCACCAGGTTCCACGGTGCAGAGAAGCGGGGCTTCTGACCCCCATCATGGCGGCCGTTGCCATTCTGTTGTCGAGTATTTCTGTGGTAGCAAACTCCACACGCCTTACACGTCAGCCGGTGCAGAGGGGCACAACCCGGCCTAGACTATTATTCTGAAATGTGATTGAAAAGCCAGACACACACCCCAAGACCCTGCTTCGGAAGGGCCTTCTCCGATCCTATGTTCGATGGCTTGTTATCGGTGTGGTGCTTGTATGGTCGCTTGCCGCGCTGGCCCTTCTAGCCAGCCGGTGGATCGACCCACCGACAACCGCGGTGCACATCCAGCGCCGCTTGCAGGCCTGGATTCACCACACTCCGTATCACGAACGTTACAAATTCATTCCGCTCAGCCAAATCTCGCCCGATCTCCAACACGCAGTAATCGCCGCCGAGGACGCGCGCTTCTACCAGCACCATGGGTTCGATTGGCACCAGATTCAAATCGCTGCCGAAGATGATTTGGAGGGCAGCCGCACTCGCGGGGCTTCCACCATTACGCAGCAACTGGTAAAGAACCTGTTTTTCGGAACGGGCCGCTCTGTCCTCCGCAAGGGAGCGGAGTTCACACTGGTACCGGTGGCCGAAATCGTCCTTGGGAAGCGGCGCATCCTAGAGATCTACCTCAACGTGGTCGAGTGGGGTCCTGGCATTTATGGTGCAGAGTCGGCGTGTCACTACTACGACGGAACCGCGGCCCGGAATATCGACCGGCAACAGGCAGCACGGCTCGCCGCGATCCTGCCGGCTCCCCTCAAGCGACGGCCTGAGCGCATGAATCACTACAGCGCGTTCATCCTTGAGCGGATGCGCCAAATGAATTGGTGATAGCGGCCGCATTTCACCAATGCTCGCGCGGAATCCTGCGTGTGCGAAACCGTGAAGTCAACGAAGTCGATGTACACACGCGGGGCTTGATGCCGCCCAAGCGCCTGACCCAGGGCCGCGTGGTAAAATCCTTTTTGGCCCCAAATGGCCCCACGCTCGGGGACGTCTGTTGCCGCAAGCGCTTGAAAACGAACGTAGGCGCGTAGCTCAGTTGGTTAGAGCGCTACCTTGACACGGTAGAGGTCAGGAGTTCGAGTCTCCTCGTGCCTACCATTTATCTCATTGAATCCGCTCAGTCGCGAGCGCGAGCTTCCCTCCGAGTTGGCCCAACTCGTCACCATTGGTCACCAATACAGAAAGATTTTCGACTGCCTTGCGTTGCGCTGCGGGAATCGAGATTGTGTAAATTTCGAGGGTCGTGGACATCTTCGAGTGACCCAACTGCGCTTGCGCCTCTCTGAGCGTGGCTCCCGCGTGCTGTAGCAGCGTGGCGTGAGTTCGGCGCAGAGTGTGCCAGTTGAGCCAGGGCATCCCAAGTTTGAGTCCCACCGGCTTCAAGTGATGATGGAGCAGGTTGGTGTCGCTGAATGGGGTCCCGTTGCGAGTGTGAAAGACGAGGTTCTCTACCGATGCAGATTTCTCGCTCAGACGCTTGAGGTCGTCCTTGAGAGGTTCCGGCATGGGAAGAGTACGGCGGCTGCCCTTGGTTTTTGGCGTGCCGACCAGACCCCGGTAACAGGCCTGCTCGACTCGAATCTCGCTGGACTGGAAATCGACATCCCTCCAGCGCAAAGCCAAAATCTCGCCAATCCTCAGCCCATCAGCACTCCGAACAAAACCATCGTGCGGGCGGGTTCTTCGAGCGCAGCCAGTAACGGAGGTATTTGGTCGGGCAAAAGCACATGCTTTTCCCGGACGGCTTGCTTTTCCGGCAGATCGACCCCGGTTGCAGGATTGTCCCCGGCAAAGAATCCCCATTTCTTGGCTGTGATGAAGATCTTCGACATCAGATTCCGATAGTGGTCGGCGCATTCCCAACCTAAACCACCGGCCATTTTCTGCAGTACAAACTGCTGCAGCTCTAACGTCCCGATATCGCAAAGACGAGAATCTCCAAAAGCAGGTAAAAGGTGTTTTTCGAGTGTGCGGCGATAACGCTGCTGTGTGGAAAGTTTCAGGGTGGGGAAGACGTTCGGGACAAAATGCTTGTCCGCGAACTCCCGGAATGAAATCGCTGAGAAGGGTGTCACCTTCCCAAGATTTAACGGGCGAAGATGCTCTTCGGCAGCCTTTAGAGCCTGTCGTCGAGTCATGCTCGTCACGGGTCCTAAAATAACGGACTCTCGTTTCCGCCCTATTTTGCCATCCGGGTTTATACAATCTGCCCACCACTGCAGCTCCCATACGGGGTTTCGTTTGCCGCGCTTACGGATATTTCCCTTCTGATAACGTCGGCGAGCCATTTCTTTTTGCCAGCCTCCTAACTGGGCTAGCTCGCCTTGCTTTTCCGTGATGGGAAGTATAGCCATAAACGCTCTTAAAATCGTTAATTCTTAAATCCGGTTAAACATTCTGCTGATCGGCTACCTGTACGGCATCACCAGCGAACGGAAGCTGGTGGAGGAACTGCGCATGCACCTGGCGTGGCGCTGGTTCACGGGATTGGGTTTCGATCAGGAAATCCCGCATCACTCCACGTTCTCGAAAAACCGGCACGGGCGGTTTCAGGAATCGAAGTTGTTTGAGCAGCTGTTCGAACAGATCGTGCGGCAGTGTGTGGAAGTGGGACTGGTGCAAGGGACACATTTATCAGTGGACGGCAGCTTCATCGAAGCGAATGCAGCTAAAGAGAGCCGGATTCCACGCGAGCAGTTAGCGGAGGCGGCCCAAGTTCATCACAGCGTGCGGCAGTATCTGCGGGAAGTGGAAGAGCGGAATCCGGTGGAGGAGCCGGTGCATGAACAGGACCAGGTTTCGACCACCGATCTACCTACGCCACCAAGGGCGGCACGGCTGGGATACTACGACAACTATCTGGTGGACAATCACAGTTGTGTGATCGGGGGAGTGCAAGCCACGGCGGCGCGCATGAGTCAGGAAACCGTGGCCGCGCAAGACATGCTCACCCGCTTCACTCAATGGCGAGGACGAGAGCCGGAATCGGTGGCGGCCGATACGACCTACGGGAATGGCGAGTTCTTGCAATGGCTAGCCGATCGGAGCATCACTCCCTACATGCGGACCCGTGACAGTATCCATCGAAAGAGGAGCCCATTCTTTGGCCCCGAGCGTTTCACGTACGAACCGGAAAACAATCGCTATATCTGCCCCGCCGGTCAGTCCCTGAACTACGGCGGTTGGGTTCATCGGAACCGCGCTTATAACTACATCGGGACACGCAAAAAGTGTGGCCCGTGCTCGCTCCGACCACAATGCACCAGTGCTGCCTTCCGGGGTCTTATCATCCACCAGAACGAACCAGCCCGACAACGTGCGCGGGAGTTGGTTAACACGCCAGAGTTCGCCAAAGCACAGCGGCAAAGAAAGAAGGTGGAAGCCTTGTTCGCGGAACTGAAGAATCAGATCGGATTGCGGCGCTTGCGTCTGCGGAGACTCAGGTTCGTGCGCGAGCAGTTCTTCTTGGCAGCGGTAGCTCAGAACATCAAGCGACTGGTGCGCTTCCTCAGTCAGCCGACAACACGCGTTCTGCCTGCCACCACTTAGTCGAAGGGAGACAAGAAAACCGGCGACGGCATGCTCGCAGATGAAAAGCCGTTCCGTTGAGGGACTTTTTCAACACCCACGCGATTTATCAACAACCATTCGCTTGACGCCGCCCAACCTCCTTGCATTCATTGACTTGCCATGCTTACCCACGTAAGATTCGCGCCAGTGATCAGGGCAGACTATTTCGTACTAGCGTGTTGTCGAAGAGTTCGGCGGACTGAGCTCACTTTCCAGTGAATTTACGGCCTAACCATAGGCATCAGGAGGAACTGGATGAGAAAGTTTGTTTTGTCGCTGTGTGTGGCTTTGACGCTTCTCGCAGTGGGTACACCATTAATGGCACAGAATCCCCACTACAACAACGGTCCGGTTTGGCGCGTGGTTTACGTACACGTCAAGCCGGGCATGGGCGACAAGTACTGGAGCGACCTCGGCCAGAATTTCAAGCCGATCTACGACGAATTCAAAAAACAAGGTTGGGTAGTCGACTTTAAGTTCTACACCAATCCGGTTACGGAACATCCCGAAGACTGGGATGTTGCCATCGCCATCGAATACAAAAACTGGGGTACGTTCGATGAGATGTCGGAGAAGGCAGCCTCGATTACGGAAAAACATTACGGCAGCCGCGACGCTATGTTCGAGGCCGCAAAGAAGCGTGCCGAGTATTCCACAACCGTTAGAAACTCACTTGCACGCGAAGTAACCCTTAGATAGGGGAACAATGGCGATAAGAGCCGCCCAATCTCTCGGGCGGCTTTGTTTTCCATCACGTGAAGGGTGTTGCGGCGCTAACTGTTGCAACCAGGCCATAAGCGCTCATTTGAGGGATTTTGAATGTAACCGCGATTTATCGACAATTGACAAGGACCAGTGGGAGGCGCGGTCGCTCGGCAGCGGAGGCAACACGCGAAAACCGTCTGTCGTTGCTTGTGTAAGTTTTCTGGTATGTAAGACCCTCGCCTGACCGTATCTCGACGAGATTTATGGTTGCCGGGACAGGGATGGAACTATTTCTGCGAAACCGTGGCGGCGAGGTGTCTGGCCTTGGCGATGAGTGCGATGAAACGGGGATCTTTGCGCAGAGATTTCAGGTCTTCATCGGCGGCCATGAGTGTCGCGGGCTGTGGACCTGCTTTTTGCAGGTAGTCGATGGCAGCTTCAGTTTTACCCCCAACCGCGGCCGCATCGGCAAAGTTGTACCAGGTGCTTGATAGTGCGCTCTGCTCCCGGGACTGACTCGCCCTTGGAAGCATTTCCTGCAGAAGAGCATCCGCCTTGGCACTTTGTTTTTCATAGCCTAGGATCGATGCCAATTGCCCGGCGGCCGCCAGAGTATCGGGATGATCCGGGCCAAGTGTGCGGCGCCGGATCTCCAGGACATGGCTTACCAGGGCCTCAGCTTCAGGGTATCTCCGCTCGGTTTTATAAACATCGGCCAGAGAGGACATGGTGGAAAGCGTGTCCGGACCGTCCGGGCCCCCGGTTCGGCGTCGAATCTCTAGAGTCTGCTGGTACAACGCCTCCGATTGCACATACTTACCTTCCCACTTGTAGGTCTCGGCCAGACCTTCCATAAACGCCAGGGTGTACGGATCCTCCGGTTTCGAGACACGGCGCTGGATCTCGATACCCTGGCCGTATCTTGCCTCGGCCTCAGCGTATTTCCCCTTTACCATGTCGAGCCAGGCCAAAAGCATGAGGGCGTTCAGGGTGGTGGGATGGTTGGGACCCAGCACCCTGCGTTGGATCTCCAGCGTCCGGCGGTATAGGGCTTCGGCCTGTGCGTATTTTCCCTGATCTAAATAAAGGCGGCTTAGATTCGACATGCTGATCAGCGTGGTGGGGTGCTCGGGGCCCAGCATGCGGCGCTCCAGTTCCAGGGTCTGGCTGAGGAGCGGCTCGGCCTCAGCGTATTTCCCTTCATCGGAGTAGGTCTTGGCCAAATTATTCATCGTGCCCAAGGTGTCGGGATGCTCTGGGCCCAGCACACGGCGCTCGATCTCCAGAACCTGCTTCTGGAGTGCCTCGGCTTGGGCGTACTTCCCCTCAACGCTGTAGGCCCAGCCCAGACTTACCATGGCTGCCAAGGTATTGGGATGTTCGGGACCAAGAACCCGGCTCTGGATCTCTAAAGTCTGCCGAAAGATCTCCTCCGCCTGCGCGTTTTTTCCCTGGTTCAAGTAGACCCAGCCGAGATTGGCCATGCTCTTGAGGGTGCTCTGATGCTCAGGGCCAAGCACGCGTCGTTGGAGCGGGATCGCCTCTTTATAGAGTGCCTCGGCCTGCGCATACTTTCCCTGATCTGATAAGACGCGGCACAGATTCGACATACAGGCCAGCGTGTCTGGATGCTCGGGACCCAGCACACGGCGGGTGGTCTGAAGGGACTGGGTGAGGAGCGTCTCGGCCTCGGCGTACTTTCCAAGAAAATCGATGACCTGTCCCAGTCTGACTGCGGTTCTGAGGGTTTCCGGGTTTTCAACCCCCAACACCTTGCGGCGCAAATCGAGTGCCTGTTCCAACTGCTTGCGCGCTTCGGGGTACAGGCCGAGGTCGTCGTATGTCGACCCGATGGTGAAACGAATGGCGGCTTCCACCTCGGGTTGCTTTTGGAACCTGTCTCCGACGTGCTCGGCGGCACGGTCGAGGGCGGTTCGTACTTTCAGGTCGGGATCCGGTTTTGTCTTTGCGCCGGCTTGTTTGCTGGCGCTGGCCTGGGCCAGCAAATCGTTTTGCAAAAAATCAACTACGGCTTGCGCGGTTGCGGTCTCGGATTGCGCATGCACCTCGGCTCGGCGGGCCCGAACTGCCTGCCAGGTGCTGATTACAACTCCGACGACGAGGGTGAGAAACACAGCGCCGATTCCTGCTACCAGCACTTTGTTACGCTGCGCAAACTTTTTGAGTTGGTAGGCAGTGCTGGCCGGCTTGGCCGCAATAGGGCGGTTTTCGAGATAGCGGCGGATGTCGGCGGCGAACTCGGCGGCTGATCCGTAACGCCTGGCTTTATCTTTTTCAAGAGCCTTGGCGACGATGGTTTCGATATCGCCGCGATACTCGCGGTTGGTCGAACTTAGCGGTTTGGGATCGACCTGCTGAATCGTCTTCACCACTTCATACACGTGCCGCGACACTTCGTAGGGCAGCTTGCCGGCGAGGAGTTCGTAGAGAATGACGCCCAAGGCGTAGACATCGCTACGGGTGTCGAGCGCGAGAGGATCGGCAGTGACCTGCTCTGGGCTCATGTAGGCGAGCGTGCCGAGCAGTTGTCCCATGTCGGTTTGACGCGTGGCCTGCATATCGCCGTCGGTGACGCGGGCGAGGCCGAAATCGAGAATTTTGGGCTGACCATTGTCTTCCACCAGAATGTTTCCCGGTTTCAGATCGCGGTGGATGATGCCGCGCTGATGGGCATGCTCGACCGCTTCGCAAATCTGGATCATCAAGGCAAGCCGCTGTCGCGTGTTCAGGTGCTTCGCCGCCGCGTATTCGATGAGAGGCTTGCCGTGGATAATCTCCATGGCAAAGAAAGGTTGGGAGCCGAAACCGGTTTCGGCGGTGCCGGCCTCATAGACTTGCGCGATGCCGGGATGGTGGAGACGGCCGAGAGTCTGCGACTCCAGCTCGAAGCGGCGCAGCAATTCGCGGTCGGCCCAGGCCGCCTTAATCACCTTCAGCGCGACCCTGCGCCGGGGCTGGTCCTGTTCGGCCTCGTACACGGCACCCATTCCACCCTCGCCGAGCAGTCGAATGACGCGGTAGTGACCGATGGTGGAAGGCAACCTGGGTACGGCTACAGGAGCGGGCTGAGGCCCCGCCGACGCGAGGGTTGCGTCGGGAGCTAATGGGCTTTGCGTATTCGCGGTGGGCGCATCGTCGGGCACAGGCCATCCCAACTCAAACTGAAGTGGCCGTAAGTATAGCGCAGGACTGCAACCTAAAAGCGATAGTCATCGCGGTACTCGAGTCAAGCATCTGCGACCCGTTAGAGACAGCCAGCCGGAAACCGCAATTTGTCACCTGTTGTTATCAGGCGTGGGTGTTGAAAAAGTCCCTCAACAGAACGGCTTTTCATCTGCGAGCATGCCGTCGCCGGTTTTCTTGTCTCCCTTCGACTAAGTGGTGGCAGGCAGAACGCGTGTTGTCGGCTGACTGAGGAAGCGCACCAGTCGCTTGATGTTCTGAGCTACCGCTGCCAAGAAGAACTGCTCGCGCACGAACCTGAGTCTCCGCAGACGCAAGCGCCGCAATCCGATCTGATTCTTCAGTTCCGCGAACAAGGCTTCCACCTTCTTTCTTTGCCGCTGTGCTTTGGCGAACTCTGGCGTGTTAACCAACTCCCGCGCACGTTGTCGGGCTGGTTCGTTCTGGTGGATGATAAGACCCCGGAAGGCAGCACTGGTGCATTGTGGTCGGAGCGAGCACGGGCCACACTTTTTGCGTGTCCCGATGTAGTTATAAGCGCGGTTCCGATGAACCCAACCGCCGTAGTTCAGGGACTGACCGGCGGGGCAGATATAGCGATTGTTTTCCGGTTCGTACGTGAAACGCTCGGGGCCAAAGAATGGGCTCCTCTTTCGATGGATACTGTCACGGGTCCGCATGTAGGGAGTGATGCTCCGATCGGCTAGCCATTGCAAGAACTCGCCATTCCCGTAGGTCGTATCGGCCGCCACCGATTCCGGCTCTCGTCCTCGCCATTGAGTGAAGCGGGTGAGCATGTCTTGCGCGGCCACGGTTTCCTGACTCATGCGCGCCGCCGTGGCTTGCACTCCCCCGATCACACAACTGTGATTGTCCACCAGATAGTTGTCGTAGTATCCCAGCCGTGCCGCCCTTGGTGGCGTAGGTAGATCGGTGGTCGAAACCTGGTCCTGTTCATGCACCGGCTCCTCCACCGGATTCCGCTCTTCCACTTCCCGCAGATACTGCCGCACGCTGTGATGAACTTGGGCCGCCTCCGCTAACTGCTCGCGTGGAATCCGGCTCTCTTTAGCTGCATTCGCTTCGATGAAGCTGCCGTCCACTGATAAATGTGTCCCTTGCACCAGTCCCACTTCCACACACTGCCGCACGATCTGTTCGAACAGCTGCTCAAACAACTTCGATTCCTGAAACCGCCCGTGCCGGTTTTTCGAGAACGTGGAGTGATGCGGGACCGAACCAGTTGGAGGATTTCATTTTTCGTGGCCACGAATCCTGGAATTTCCACGCCGCCTCACCTACGATCGTATCGACTACGCCGATTACGAACGGACCGACGTGCCTTGGGCCCAAGCCTAGGGCGTCCTCGCTCAGTCTTTTGGTAGCGGCCGGTGTATTGCGACTCCCGGCCGCAGAGATTTCCTCTCTGCTGCTTTCTTCCGACATCATTTCCTCCAAAATATTTTCATTTCAGCCATCGGTGTAAATCCAATACATTCTTCAATCCATGGAAACTTCGCCTTACACGTATTCCCGAGGGTTTGGGCGGTCCCCAGCGGTGGTGTAAGATGTTGAAGGAATTGAATAGATGAGCTTTGACACGGTAGAGGTCAGGAGTTCGAGTCTCCTCGTGCCTACCATTTCTTTTTGATTACTTCCGACTTGATCATGTCCAACCCAGGCACTCCGGAATCCCAACTCCCAGCCGACACTGCCGCCGAATCCAGCGAATCCTTCGGCGACCTGCTTTCCCAGTACGAGAAAAGCCATTCGCGCGAACGTGAAGACGGCGGCAAACAGCTTGTCGGCACGGTGATCGTTGTCTCCGGCGACTCGGTGTTCCTCGACATCGGTTTCAAGAGCGAGGGCATCTTGCCGCTGGCGGCCTTGCAGGGTGCAGCCGAATCTGTCAAGCCCGGGGACAAGCTGCCGGTCTCGGTCAAGGGCCGTGACCCGGAAGGCTATTACCAACTCACTCGCGCCAAAGTCGAGCGGCCAACCGATTGGGCTGCGCTGGAGAAGGCCTTCGCGGATAAGTCCACGATCGTGGGCACGGTGACGGGCGTGATCAAAGGCGGCCTCAGTGTGGATGTGGGAGTGCGTGCGTTCATGCCGGCTTCGCGCAGCGGAGCGCGCGACCCTGCCGAAATGGAGAAACTGGTCGAGCAGGAAATCCTCTGCCGCATTATCAAGCTCGATGTGGCGGAGGAAGACGTGGTGGTGGATCGCCGCGCCGTCGCCGAAGAAGAAGAGCGCTCGGTAAAGGAGCGCCGCTATTCGGAGATGAAGGAAGGCGACATCGTCTCAGGAGTCGTCCGCAGCCTTACCGACTACGGCGCTTTCATCGATCTGGGCGGCGTGGATGCACTGCTACATGTGAGTGACATTGCCTGGAGCCGCGTCAACAAGGCGGCCGACGTGCTCTCCGTAGGGCAGCAGATCGATGCCAAGGTGCTCAAGATCACCAACGATTCCGGCAAGCGCCGCATTTCCGTGGGCATGAAGCAGTTGCTGGCCCATCCCTGGGATGCGGTGGCCGGAAAGTACAACGTGGGCGAACGTGTGCGGGGCACGGTTACGCGCGTGGCGGAGTTCGGAGCGTTCGTGGAACTGGAGCCGGGAATTGAAGGGTTGATCCACGTCTCGGAGATGTCGTGGGGAAAAAAGATGCGTAGCGCCAGTACCCTGGTCAAGCCCGGTGAAGCCGTCGACGCGGTGATTCTGGGCATCAACGCTGGCGAGCGTCGCATCTCGCTTGGACTGAAGCAGGCGCTGGGGGATCCCTGGGCCGAGGTGGCGCAACGATTCGCCGCAGGCACAATCATCGAAGGGCCCGTCGTCAGCATTACCAAGTTCGGCGCGTTTGTGCAGCTTGCCGAAGGCGTCGAGGGCATGATCCACATCAGCGAAATGAGCGCCGAGAAGCGTATCAACCATCCCCAGGAAGTGCTGAAGCTTGGCCAACTGGTTAAAGCGCAGGTGCTCGCCGTGGATACCGAGAAGCGGCAATTGCGCCTGAGCATGAAGCAACTGGTGCCCAGCGGTCTGGATGAATACATCGCCGAACACAAGGAAGGCGACGTCGTCACCGGCCGCATGGTCGAGGCTTCGGCCGGACATGCGCGCGTGGAACTGGGAGAAGGCATTCAGGCCACGTGCCGCGTGGGTGCGGCGAGCCCTGCGGCCGAAGAAAAACAGCAGTCTGAATCCGTCGCATCTGCGAAGCCCGATTTGTCTTCGTTGGGTTCGATGCTGCAGGCGCGCTGGAAGAGCGGCGTGCCCGCCGGCGGCGCCAAACCGGAGCCCGTTCGCGCGGGACAGATTCGCAAATTCCGCATCGCCAAGCTCGATCCCGCCGCGAAGAAGATTGAACTAGAGTTGGCGTAGTTAGTCACTGCTCGCCCGAAGCGCAAGAACCTCCTCTCTCCAAGCAAGGCAATTTCCCTGCAAAAATCCATTCGCCAGTTGACAGACAGGCGTATGCGCGTATATTACGAAATATTACTTTTACTTTCGTTTCCGTACGGCCGGGCCCAGTCCGCCTCAACGAGGATGAGTTCATGAAAACCAGATTCTCGCTCGCATTGATTGTTGAAATCTGTCTTCTATTCCTAATCGTCAGTTCTGCCGGCGCTGTTCCCGCTGCTCCACAGATCGAGAACGCCAAGCTGGCGATCGTGGCGGACCAGAAGGCGGGCACGTACACGATTCGATCGAAGGAGAATCCGCGCGTCTCCATCACAGCGACGGTGGCGGCTGAGGTGAATCATCGGTGGCTGCGCTCGAGCGACTATCCGCGACACGAAATACAGGAATCGTCCTTTGCCGACGGCTCGGGCACAGGCTCGCAGCTCACGATGACTTACGCTGGATTGTCCGGCCAACCCGATCTGATTTGTGGCGTGCGCCTGCGCCCCAAAGCAGCTTCCGGGGAAGTCGAAGTGCTTGTCCGCAATAGCACCGGCACGCAGGTCACCGTGCAGAACATTCGCGTGCTCCAGGCGCAAGGTCCCATCATGTTGGACGGACCAGCATCGGCAGATCGCGTTCTCTCCGATAGCTTCAGCGAAGACCGGCCGAATATGGAGACTCATGATCTCGCGCAGGCCGATAGCGGCATGCATCGGGCTGTGGGCAGCCAACTGATTTACAACCGGCAGAGCCGGCAGAGCCTGTTTCTCGGAGCGCTCACTTCGGAGAAATGGCTCACCGTGCTGCGTCTCCACGTCGACAATAAAGGTGATATTACCGGCTACGAAGTTGATTCCACCGGCACCACGGAGCTGGCAAAAGAAAACTCGTTGAAGGAATCGCCGGAAGAAGACCAGATCGAGCTCAGCCTGCCTGTGGAGCCGGGTCAGAGCCTCGCATCCGAGCGGCTCATGGTTAGCCTTTCCTCCGACTACCACGCGCAGCTGGAATCGTATGGTGAAGCCATCCGGCATTTGCACGCGCCCAGAGTCAGCGCAGCGACGCCCATTGGCTGGTGGAGCTGGACGGCTTTTTACTTCGGCCTCACCGAAGGTCCGGCGCTCACCAACGCGGAATTTCTGGCGGCTCATCTGCGCGAATACGGCTACAACTTCTTTCACATCGACGAAGGCTATCAATACGCGCGCGGCGACTATACAACGCCGGTCTCCAACAAATATCCGCACGGAATAAGAAATCTCGAGCAGAAGGTGCAGAGCCTGGGCCTCACCCCGGGAATCTGGACCGCGCCCTTCGAGGTTTCCGAGCGCTCCTCGGTGTACGCCAATCACAAGGACTGGCTGGTGCACAACGCGAAAGGACAGCCCATCCCCGCAGGCTGGGTGACTGAGCCGCCCGACACTGCCACCAAACTCGACCAGCTTTATGTGCTCGACACGACCAACCCTGGCGCGCAGCAGTACTTGCGCGAGACCTACACAACTCTGACCCGCGACTGGGGCGTTCGCTATATCAAGCTCGACTTCATGGACGACACTGCCATCGAGGGCTACTACTACCGCCCGAATACGACGGCACTTGAGGCGCAGCGCATTGGATTGCAAACGATTCGCGAGGCCGTCGGAGATGGTGTCCTGCTCGACAAAGACGGTAGCCCGATGCTGAATACGGTGGGGCTAGTGGATACCGGGCGCATCTCCTGCGACACAGGCCATTCGTTCGCAGCCAGCCGCGACGCCGCTCCCGGCCTTGCCGCCCGCTATTACATGAACCGGAATTTTTATATCAGCGATCCCGACGCATTCTCGGTCTCGCGGCAGCCTGGGGCGGGGGAAACGGACCACGGTGGCCCGAAGCCGCTAACGCTCTCGGAGGCGCAGGTAGCGATTGCTCTTGCGGCAGTCTCCGGCGGGATGTACGAGATCGGCGACGACTTGCCCACTTTGTTCCTGGACGCAGACCGCATGGCCTTGCTGCAGAATCGCGATCTTCTCAACATGGCGCGCTATGGTCACGCTGCCACGCCAATCGATCTGCTGAGTTACGCGCCCGAGGACGAAATGCCCAGCGTGTTCCTGCTACGTGAAAGCAAGCGGCAATCGATTCTGACGGTCTTCAATTGGACGGAGAAGGAACGGCGGCACGATTTTTCATTTTCTGATCTTTTCCCTGGTGTCGGCCTTGGTGCGCATAACACCGTCTCGGATGTTTTTGGCTCGGGCGCACTCATGGGCGAAAACTCAAATTCGCTATCGCTGACCGTACCGCCGCACTCGGTACGAATGGTGAAGATCAACGATACGTCGATCCCTTCATCCGCGCCTTCGGTGAGCGTGCAAGTTCCCGAGAAAATCGACACTGGCAAGCCGGCGGGTTTCTCCGCGCAAAGCGCCGCGGACGGCGTGCCCGCGCTTTCCTATCACTGGGACTTCGGCGACGGAACCAGCGCTGAGAGCAATTCCGTGATGCATTCCTATACTCACGCTGGCAGCTTCACGGTTCACTTGCTGGCGGAGGGAATCGAAGGCGTGCCGCTTGAAAAGACCTTGTCGGTCTCAGTAACAGGCTCGATCGATGTCATCTTCCAACCTGATCTCTACCGGCGTTATACGGAACAGCCCTGAAAAGTCCATTCAGCACTCTTTATTGTTTCTTTTAGGATTGTTATTTGTTAGTATTACTTTCGTTTATTTTCGTATCGTTGCATCCGCGTTCAAATTGCCCATGAACCCCCTCTCGAGCCTGCTGGCGCTGCCGGAAGAGGAAAAGCAATCGCGGGGATTGCTATACACGCCGAAAGAAATCGCGCAACAGCCTGAGACCTGGCGGGCTACCTATGATCTTTTCCGCGAGCGGCATGCGGAGATTCGCGAGTTTCTGCACACGGCCGGCATCAACTGGGACCCCACCCGGCGGCCTACCGTCTTCTTGATCGGCGCTGGAACTTCAGACTACGTCGGGCGTTCGCTCACTCAGTTGCTGCGGCGGCAGTGGCACTGCGAAGTGCTCGCAGTCCCCAGCACGGATCTCTTGACCCATCCCGACGAATGGCTCGTGCCCGGCCGCCCGTATCTCTGGATTTCGTTCTCCAGGTCAGGCGAGAGCCCGGAGGGGATCGCGGTGGTGGAACGGGCATTGAAGAGTCATCCCGGCATTCGCCACCTGATTGTGAGCTGCAATGCGCAAGCCAGGATGTTCCGCTTGACGGCCACACGCAAGCAGGTATTAGGAATCTCGTTGCCGGACTCAGTCCATGATCGCGGACTTGCCATGACCAGTTCGTTTTCGAACCTGGTGGTCTTCGGCCAGTGCCTGGCCCACGTCGAGACTCTGGACGCGTACGGGAACATACTCGACCAATTGGTGGACGCGGGGACGAACTTCCGCGATCTGGCTGCGGCGAGTGCCAATGAACTCGCGAGTGAAAACTTCAAGAAAGCTTGTTTCATTGGTTCTGGTCCTTTGAAGGCGGTGGCCACGGAGTCCGCGCTGAAGTTGTTGGAACTCACCGGGGGCCAGATTCAGACGATGTCGGAGTCCGCGCTGGGGCTGCGTCACGGTCCCATGGCGGCCCTGGATGAGCGGACTCTGCTCGTCGCGTTCCTGTCCGGAGATAAGAAGGTCCTCAGCTATGAGATGGATCTCCTGGAGGAAATCGGCAAGAAGCAACTGGTCAAGACGCGAGTCGCGGTGACCATGGCTGCGCACCCGCGTCTCCAGGCTCAGGCCGAGCATGTGCTGGCGCACGAACCTTCGCTCACGGTGGCGGACGAATACCGGCCGCCCCTGGATGTGATGTTCGGACAATTACTCGGCCTGTTTTTCTCGCTGCAGCGCGGTCTCAAGCCGGATTGCCCCAGCCCCAGCGGCGCTATCAGCCGGGTCGTGCAGAATGTTCTGATTCATTCTTGAAATGTAAGTAAAACGAAGTGAAGTGCAACGCAAGCAACAGGGAGCCTCCCATGAAAAGCCCGTCACAAAGTCCATCCCCTAAGCCAGCAATCGCTTTTGTAAGAAACGTTCTTCTGCCTTTGGCCGCAACCCTCGTTATGGTCTGTGTGAGCATTCCGGCAGCCGCCCAGAAGGACACCGGAGGCATCGCCGGCGTGGTCAAGGACGCCAGCAGCGCCGTGGTGGCCGGGGCCAAAGTAACGGTCACAGACGTTGACCGCGGAACCGACTTCGTCACCAAAACCAATGCCCAGGGCGAGTATGTCGCCAGCCCGCTCAAGATTGGGCGGTACCAGGTCAAGATCGAAAAGGCGGGCTTTAAGAAGGCGGTGGCGGGGCCGGTGACCGTCGACGTGCAGGAGCGCCCCGCCGTTGATGTTACCTTGCAGGTTGGCAGCATTTCGGAGGAGATGACCGTCACGACGGTCAACCCACAACTGGAGACGCAAACCTCCGACCTTGGCCAAGTTGTGGACAGCCAGCGCATCAACGCACTTCCGTTGAACGGGCGGAACTACGCTCAACTCGCGCTGCTGGGCACTGGCGTCGCTCCCGCCGAGCCCGGTTCGCGGGTCGAAACCACCTACGGATTCAGCGCCGGCGGCGCCCGGGCTCTGCAAAACAATTTCCTCCTGGACGGCATTGACAACAATGCGAATCTGGGCGATGTCCTCAACGGCGCCGCCTATGTGGTCCAACCCGCGGTTGACGCCATTGCCGAGTTCAAGGTTGAGACCAATGCCTACAGCGCAGAATTCGGCCGCGGCAATGGCGCCATCATGGACGCCGTCATCAAATCTGGCACCAACCAGATCCACGGCGACCTGTGGGAATTTCTGCGCAACGAAAAAGTCGATGCCACCAACGCCTTCGACCAATTCGGTCAGCAGCCTTACAAGCAGAACCAGTTCGGTTTTACCTTGGGCGGTCCCCTCGTCAAGAACAAGATGTTTCTCTTTGGGGACTACGAGGGTCTGCGCATTCGTCAGGGACTGCCGCAACTTTCCACCGTGCCTACCCAAGCCGAGGTTGGCGGGGATTTCTCCGCCAACCTCAGCAGCACCCAAGCCTTGGCCGTCGATTCGAGTGGCAATCAGACTACTCAGACCGCGTTCGACTGCAACGGCAACCTGACTTACGTAGGTGAGGTTTTCAACTCACGTCTGGCGCAAAACAACTACGCGAAAAATCCCAACGGGTTCTGCGGCGTCCCGATCGGCACGACTTCGAGCGGGCTGCCAACCAACATCTTTACTGGCAACAGTGGCACGAATACTGCTATCGATCCCCTCGGCAGCCGGCTGGCCGCGCTATTTCCCAACTCCAATACCAGCGAGGGAGGTGGTAATAATTTTCTTGCCGATCCCAAACGCACCGAAACGGAAAATAAGTTCGACACTCGCTTCGACTACACCATCAGCGACAGAGACAACTTCTTCGCCCGTTTCAGCTACGGCAAGGACAGTACTTTCCTGCCCTCACCCTTCAGCAACGTGCTCGACGGCGGCGGCTTCCAGGACGGCTACAGCGACAATAGAGCGGAGGGCCTGGCTGCCAGCGAGGTCCACACGTTCAGCAGCAACTTGATCAACGAATTTCGTTTTGGCTTCAATCACCTGGCTTCCACCCGTTTCAACCTGAACTACAACGTCAACGTCGCACAGCAGCTCAACTTTCCCGGAGTTCCGTACGGTTCCGAACTCGGCGGCCTGCCCTCGATCAGCTTCAGTGATGGCACCGCGGCGATTGGCAGCTCGGATTTTCTGCCGGCTATTGAACATCAGCATAGCTATGTGTTTAACGACAATTTGACCTGGGTCCGCGGACGCCACGCTACGAAGTTCGGGGCCGAACTTCGTTTCGAACAGTTCACCATATACGAACCGGCTTCTCCCCGGGGCGACATGACCTTTGGTAGCGACTTCACGGACAACCCCGCGGCGCCCGGCTCTGGCGGCGAGGCCATCGCCACTTTCCTGCTCGGAATTCCTGATGGCGGAACCATCACCAGCCTGAACAACGTTGTCTATAACCGGCAGATTTATGCAGTCTATGGTCTCGACGACTTCAAAGTAACTCCGCGGTTTACCCTGAACCTTGGTCTCCGCTATGAACTCTTCACCACAATAAAAGAAGCGAACAACCTGGCGGCCACGTTCGATTTCAACTCGCTCTCGCTGGTCGTTCCCAGCGGACAAAACGCGGCACTAACACCCACCCTCGCCTCCGAACTCGCCATTCAGCGCAACGGCTCGTCCGGACTTATTCATCCCGACCTCAACAATTTCGCTCCCCGCATCGGATTTTCCTACCAATTGGCCGACAAACTCGTTCTGCGCAGCGGCTATGGCATCTTTTATGGCGGACAGGAAAATGGCCCATTCTCCAACCCCAGCCCCGGTTTTAACCCTCCATTCTTTTCGTCACAGGTGTTCGCCACGCCATGCAGCGCCGCGTCTGCCAATCCAGCGTTCCTCGATTGTTCCATCTCGGCTGCGAACTCCGGCTTGCCCTTGAACGTGCTGGCCAATGGTTTTCCTTCCAACTCGCTCAGCGACCCAAATACGCCGAGTCTGTACTCCCTCGACCCACACCTGGTCACGCCCTACATGCAACAGTGGCACCTTGGCTTCGAGTATCAACTACCCGCCGATACCGTTGTTGAAGTGTCCTACGCAGGGTCACGCGGGTTGAAGCTCTTCGCTTTCTACAACGGCAACCAGGAAACTCCGACCGCGAATGCATCGGATCCCACCGCGCCGCGGCGCCCTGCCCACGAGGTAACTCCCGGAGCCACGGGCGATTCTTGTACCCTGGCGGCCTACTACAACACCCCAGCGCTCTACAACTGTAATCCTGCGCTCGATGCCACCATCAACACCTTCCGCTCGAATACGCAATCGAACTACAACTCGCTGCAGGTTCGCCTGGAGAAGCGCTACACCCACGGACTTCAATTCGAAGCGGCCTACACTTTCGCCCATGCCCTCGACAACGCTTCCAGCGCCAGCCTGGGATCGGTGAACAACGGAGACTTCCGCGACCAGACCAACCCCAACCTGGAATACGGCAATGCCGACTTCGACGTGCGCCACCGTTTCGTGTTCAGTTATACCTACGATCTGCCATTCGGCAGGGGACGCCTGTTAGCCAACAACGCTTCTGGCTTTGTGAATCAGATTTTGGGTAACTGGCAAATGAGCGGCGTCTTTTCCGCCGCCACCGGCAACTACTACACTGCCACCGACGTAGTTTCAGTCTCCAATTCCGATTGCGGCGGTACCGTAGGCTACAATTGCTCGCGCCCCGCCCTGGTTGGCAATCCCAACGCCAAGCCCTGCATTCCGGGAACGCTGTTCAACACGTGTGCCTTCGCGGACAACACTACCATCCCCGGAATTATCCCCCAGGGAACATTCGGTAACGCCGGGCGCAACATCATCCAGGGCCCTGGATACAAAGTCTGGGACACCTCTCTGGTCAAACAGTTTCCAATTCACGATCAAATGCACTTCGAATTCCGCGCGGAATTCTTCAACGTGCTGAACCACGTGAACTATCTGTTTGGAAGCTTTGGTGCGATCAGCGTCGAGCCGACGCCCCTGGAACTTGATTCGGCCAACTTGAATACTCTGGCGAACCCTCGGGCGAGCAACTTCGGATATCCCCTGGCAGCGCGCGCCCCGAGGCAAATCCAATTTGCTCTGAAGTTTTACTTCTAAACCGTCTCGAGAGACGCGATCAGGCGAAAGCCTGCGCTGATTCCAGGAGAAAACGAGTATGCAACGCAAAATCTCGACGAGAGGAAACGGAGTTGGGCTGGCCTCGGTTTGTGCACTGGTCTTAATGCTGGCGTCGTCACTCGCCGCACAGGCTGGCTCTAAGTACTATGTGTCAACCACCGGCAGCAACAGCAACCCTGGGACAATCAGCGCTCCTTGGCTTACCATCCAGCATGCGGCGAATACGGTCAAGGCAGGCGCCACCGTGTATGTCTTTGGAGGAGTTTACAAAGAATCCGTGAACTTCCCCGCGTCCGGAACGGCGTCGGCGCCGATTACCTTCCAAAGCTATCCCGGACAGACGGCGGTGATCGACGGGACCGGCGTCAGCTGTTGCGGCTCATCGAATACACAGGGTCTCATCAACATCACGGGAAGCCGGAGCTACATCACCATCAGCGGATTTGAAATCCGCAACTACACCACCAGCAGCGCCTCGGACGTTCCGTGTGGCGTTTGGATCACGGGCTCGGGCACCGGCATCCGGATTCTGAACAATCTCGTGCACAACATCACGACCACGTCGGAAAAGAACGGCAACGCCTTCGGCATGGCCATTTACGGCACGTCGAAGACCCCCATCACGCAGTTCGTCATCAGCGGCAATGAGGTCTACGACAATCGGACGGGGAACAGCGAAACCTTGACCGTGAATGGCAACGTGACCCATTTTAAAATCACGAACAACCTCGTTCACGACAATGACAACATCGGCATCGACATGATTGGATACGAAGGCACCGGCCCCGTCGGCTACGACGAGGCCATGTACGGGGAAGTCAGCGGGAACACGGTCTATAACATCAGTGGGATAACCAATCCTGGGGAAGGCAAGGGCTACGATGCTGACGGACTCTACTGCGACGGGTGTGCCTATGTCACGATCGAACGGAACGTGATTCTACAAACCGACTACGGCATTGAGACGACCAGCGAAAACCAAGTCTGCCAAGCCAATGGCACCGAGTGGTCCGGCCCGCACAATACCGGAACCGCCGGTAAAGGTAAGTATCCCTGTTACGGCAGATATGTCACGGTGCGCAACAACATCTTTTACAACTCCAATGCCTGCGGTAACTCCATCGGCGGTTATGCGGCCGCGACCAGCGGCGGCGGCCCCAGCAATGGAGGAGGCAGCAGTTACCGCGACGTCTTCGTGAACAACACTCTATACAACAACGCTACCCAACCTCGGGGCGGCTCGACTGCCGAATTCCAGATTCAGCACCAGGTGGGTAGCGCGCAAGGGGACATTTACGAAAACAACGTTGTCTACGCCGGTACATACAATACCTGGATCTTCAGCTATGTCCCCGTTTCAAAAAGGTATCCTGCCCCGCCGGCCACGCTCAATTGGAACCTGTATAACTCGGCCGCGGGTTACGTAGAAGGAACGTCAATCTGGTGGGGCAACGTGAATACCTACACCAGTTTTTCAAACTGGCAGACTTCCAGCGGGGAAGACGCAAACTCCCAGAACACGAATCCCCTCTTCGTCGATCTGGGAGCCACACCGCCAAACTTTGACACCATCCCTTCTTCGCCGGCGATCGGAGCCGGCAGCACCAGCCTCTCGTGCAAGGTTGGCTGGTGTGATCCCAAGGGCAATTCCCCCGACTCCATTTATGGCAGCGCCGACTTCCTGGGCAATCCCCGGACGAACGGCTCGAACATCGATATCGGCGCCTACGAAAACACTGGATCCGCAGTCGCCAACTCATTGACGGTGAATCTAACCGCGGGGACGTACACTCTCCAGCCCGGTCAGTCGACCACGCTGGCGGCCGCGGTGTCCGCCATTCCCGGTGGCGGCGGTGTGCCCAGCGGTACGGTGAACTTCATGCTGGGGTCAACCCTGCTGTCCACGCAAACGCTGCTGCCGACCAGCGCCAGCACGTCTGCGGTGACTCTGCCACTTAGTGCGTCGCAGCTCATGCAAGGCGCCAACACGTTAACAGCGGTGTACTCGGGGAATGCGATCGCGCCGTGTTGCCCAGTATCAGGACCGCCGGTTACGGTCTACGGCAGCGCAACCTCACCACCCATCACGGTGACGCTGCAATAGAAATGCAAAAAGGCTCTGGGATATTGAACGCAATCCCAGAGCCTTTGAGCTGATTGCAAACTTCCTGCCAATCTCTCGGGTTCGACCTGTGCCTGTTTTTATCGCGCCAGCCGCGGCAACATTGGCGGCAGAATCTTCACTGGCGCGCGCCGTATCAACGTAGTCGCAGGCACATGCAGCGACGAGACACTACGCGCCGGCGCACTCCAATTGTTGGACTGCGCCACCCTCTCAGCCACGGGCGCGGCCACGATAGGCATGTGCTCCCATGTCCGTCCCACCGGTAGGCGATTCGGCTCTTCAAACTTGCTCAAGCCGTATCCTCCGGCAAGGAGCGCGCCCGAGCGCGCCTGCGTACTTTCCCCAGCAACCAGGATGTGGCTGCTGCCCAGCGTCGTCGTGCCAATCCCATGCCGAAGCGCGCTGGTCAAGACCGGCTGCCGCTTCTTCGGCACAGCGGCTGCCAGACTCGCCGGCGCCGATCCGCCAGATCGCGGAGCCGCACCCGAAGCCACCGTTAACACAATGCCCGACGAGGTGTAGGAAACATTGAAATGCTCCGAGCCGTTGATGGCGATAGTCGAATTGGAGAACGTCCCCGTCATGGCTCCCGCCGTCAAGACGGTAAAGGTCGAGCCGATCGTCGGAGTGAAGCCACTGGCCAGCGTGACCGTCAACGTCCCCGCCAGGGTTGCGGTTCCGCCCACCTGCAGTTGGCTGTACTGCGTGCCCACCGTAGTGCCGCCGATGAATGAGTTCATAGTCGCGGTCGATAGTTGCGTGTAAGTACCCGTGATCACGAGCAGGCCAGCTTTGCCGCTGTCGCCAGCACTGATCGTTGGCGCCGTTCCGCTGCCGCCCACCGTCACGTTGCTACTCAACTTGCCCGCGCCCAGAATGGTTCCACCGGTTACGTTGATCGCGGATGCTGACAGCGTGCCGTCCACCGTAGTGGTTCCAGCGGATTGGGTATAAGTGTTGCCGCCCCCCACACTCATCGAGCTGCCCTTGGTCACCGTCACCGAGCCCGAGTTCGTGAAGGCAGTCGAGCCGGTGGTGAAGTTCCCGTTGCCGCTCACGGTGAACAGGCCCGTGTTGTTGGCGAAGTTCGCCAGTCCGTTCGACGATCCATTCAGAATCTTGGCCGACGATCCCGAGATCGTTAGATTCGTCGCGTTGTTCACGATGTTGGCGCCGGTAAATTCCATCGTCCCACCCACCGTGTAAGTGCCGCTGGTGAGCGTGTCGGTGGAGCTGTTGAAGTTGGTCAGCGTGCCGGCAATGGTCAGCGTGCTGCCGCTGTTTACCGTGAGCCTGCCATCGGCGGTCAAGTTGCCCACAGTGGTGAAGTTGGCATGGCTGGCCAGCGTGAAACTTCCGGCGCCTGTGATGGTCGCCAGATTCGCCAATCCATTGCTGCTGTTGGTCGAATTCACGATCTCACCCTTTCCATCCATCGTGATGTTAGCCGCATCGGTGACGATGTTGGCGCCGGCGAAGTTCAGCTTTCCCCCCACCGTGTACGATCCTCCGGCAAGCGTTTTCGTTGAGCTGTTGAAGTTGCTGAGCGTGCCGGTCACCGCAAACTTGCTGCCGGTGTTCACGGTAAGCCTGCCGTTGTTGGTGAAATTCCCGGCCGTCGTGAAGTTGGCGCCGCTGGACAGCGTAAAGCTGCCGGCCGACGTAATCGTCGCCAGGTCCGTCAACACATTTTGTCCGGCGAAGTCCTTGATTTCAGCAGCCGATCCGGTGAGCGAGATATTTGCGGCGTCAGTCACCACGCTGGTGCCGCTGGCGCCGAACTCCAGCGTTCCGCTAACCGCGTAAGTTCCGCCCGTCAGAGTCGTCCCAGAGAAGTTGAGCAGCGCCTCTCCTGCCGAGGTGCCGACCTGCATCGTGTCCCCGGTGGAAACGCTCAGCGTGCCTTTATTGTTTAAGCCCGCCGAACTGGGCAGGATGATCAGCGCAGTGCTCTGGTTCGCTGCGATCGTTCCAGTGTTCACGATCCCGAGGTTTGAGATGGTGCCCGCGCCCTCGATGGTGTTGGCGGTCGTCAAGGTGAGGCCGGAGGTTGCTCCAGTAATCAGGTTGGTCGCGCTGTTTGACAGAACCACCGTGCCCTTGCCGCTCATTGTCACGCTGTTTCCCATCGACAGCGTGCTACCGCTCAGCGTGATGCTGCCCGCGTTGGTGATGGTCCCTTCCAGGACAGTCGTCAGGCCGGCGCTGTCTGTGTAGGTTCCGTTGTTGGTCACGCCATTCAGCGTTACCTTCCCGATGTTCTCGATCACGCCGGTATTCGAGCCGACCGCGGTTGTATTCAGCGTGCCGCCTTTGATGACGGTTCCCGCAGTCAGTTGCACAGTCGCATTGACGCTTCCGCCGCTCTCACCCAGGGCCTCGATGGTGCCACCGGCGTTGTTGTACGTTCCTTCCAGAACCAGCGTGGCTTGATTCTCAGCCTCCAGCGTTCCGCTGTTGGTCATGCCGCCGCTGCCGGGCTGCACTGTCAACACCCCCGAGGTTACATTTCCGTTGGCGGCGATCGTCCCCTTGTTGACCAGGGTCAGGGTTCCATTGCCCACGTTTCCGTAGCCGGTGACGGTCCCGCCCGAAATAGTCAGGGTACCCGTGTCGCTGGACCCGACCTGAATCACGCCGGTCGCAGTGCCTGCGGAGTTGCCCAGCGTCAGCGTCCCGGTACCGGCGATCGTCGCGCTCGAAGCCGTGAATTTGAGGGTTCCCTGCGTGAGATTAAAAGTTCCATTATTTGTAAGCGTGCCCGTGCCGGTAATGTCGAGCGTCGCCCCGGGCTCAAGCAAAGTGACCGTGCCCGAGTTGCTCAAAGTGGCGACATTCACCAAATCGGTGCCAACGCCGCCGGCTTCTTCGCCCGCGAAAATCTCAACGATTCCGCCGGAGTTGTTGGTGAACGTTCCGCTCACGTTCACGGTGTTCGTTCCGCCCTCAAAGCCGGTTTGGAATTCACCGGAATTGCTCACGTTGCCGGTGACAGAAAGCGTGGTGGTCGATGCGGCTAGGGGCGACAGATTCAACTGCCCAGTGTTGGCGATGCTCAAAGTCCCGCCGCCCGGCGTGACCGTCGCAGCTTGGTTGTTGTTCAGGTTCAAAATCCCGGCCACGGTGGTCAGGTTTGCCAATGCGCTGGTGGATTTGCCGCTGTTGATCACATTGAAGTTCCCATAGAGTTCTATCGTCGATCCCACCACAACGTCCGTTACACCCTGCCCGCCGCCCGTGATGTTCAGGGTTGCTCCGCTGCCCACGGTGTGACCGATGTCCAGGGTTCCAGAATTACTCAGCGCATTGACGTTCATACTGTCCGTGGAGGAATACAGGATCACTTCTCCGCCAGCGTTATTGGTCAAGGTTCCGCTGATTTTTACAGTATTGGTGCCTCCGGAAAATCCGGTGCTCAACTCTCCCGAATTGCTAACGTTTCCGGTGATGGAGAGTGTGGTGGTCGTAGCCGCAAGATCTGACAGCGCCACGTTCCCGCCGCTGGCGATGCTCAATGTACCGCTAGTGGGAGTAACGGTGTTCGTCTGTCCATTTTGGAAAGTCAGAGTGCCTTCCACGCTTCTGAGTTTCGCTAGAGCACTCGTGGTTGTACTGCCGTTCTTGACGTTAAAGGTTCCGCCGATGTTGTATGTGGTTCCAGCCGCTACGTCGGTGACACCATTGCCGCCTCCCGTGATGGTGAGCGTCGACCCGGCATCGAGGGTCAGCGTGCCGAAGTTGCTCAAGGCGTTGACGTTCACTTTATCGCCGGAGCCATATAGGATTAACGTCCCTCCCGTGTTGTTGGTGAAGGTTCCAGTGACAGTGACCGTGTTGTTACCGCCCGAGAAGCCCGTTTGGAACTGGCCGGAATTGCTCACATTGCCAGTAAGGGTTGCGGCGCCGCCGTCATCGATGCTCAACTTGGCGCCGGAGGCATTCGTCGTGGTTCCGGTTACGCTCAAAGTTTCCCCAGCAGCCTCGAGTTGGAGCGTGCCGTTATTAGTAAGCGTGCCACCACTATCAATCGTCAGATTGCTGCCCGTAGTGTTAAACGTGAGCGTGCCGGTAGCGTCGACAGTAAGATTTCCGCCGCTGGCGATGGTCAGGGAATCGCTGGCCACGCTTTGCAGAATCACGCTTGAGCCGCCCAACGCCGTGCCCAAGGTCAAGTCGGTGACGGTTACGCCGAGATTGAGACTGACGGTCTGGCCCGAGGAACTGGGATTGATGGTGACGTTGTAGGTCTTACCGCCGCCGTTGTTGGGGACGACTCCTCCACTCCAGTCTGAGGCCGTATTCCAGTTACCGCTGCTGGTCCCGATCCAACTGACTGCAGTTTGTGCCTGCGAGCGGAGCCCTCCCACGCTCATCAAGGCGAGCAGAATCGCACACAGTCTTATGGCCAGACGTGACTTCACGTGTCGCCTCCAGCAGCCTGCCAGGGTCATTCTGAATTTGAAATACGACGAATGGAGACCGCTCCCTAGGCGGTTCTGCCTCATCTCCATGGGGGAGGAGATGCGATGGACAGAAACCGGGCGCAGCTTTCCAGAAAATCTGCGCGCCAAGGACAATAGCAAAACTAATGTAAGAACACTAGAGTCTTTCGGAGGAAATCCCGGCCTAATTCCCGAGTTGCAAGTTCTTGCAACCATTCGGCCGATTCTGCTGGGTTATTCCGATAGAGAAAGATAAGGGGTCAAGGAACCAGCCCGCATCCGGGTGTAGATTTCTGCACGCACTCTAGGTTTTTTCCGTATAGCGGCGTCTTCGGCTCCAGCTTCCGAGCGAGTGCCAACTCCGCGGTTGCCCCTGCCATATCCCCAGACTTGGCTAAAGCCACTCCCAATCCATTGTGAACGGCGGCCGTTCCCGGAATCAGTCCCGCAGCCCGGCGAAACGAGGCCACAGCTTCCGGATATTGTCCCTTCTTAAAATAGTCGCAGCCGAGTTGATAATGGGCCGCAGGCATGTCGGGCTCCAGCCGCAGGATCTTCTGCAACTGGATGATCGATTCGTCATATCGTCCCAGGTGACGCAGCGCCATGGCATCGTTGAAATGCGCCGTAAGGTTCTCCGGATCCATTTGCAGCGCCTCTTTAATCTTGGCCAGTCCTTCACGGGCGTTGCCATGCTGCACCAGCGAGAGACCCTCGTTGGCGAGCGCCAGCACCTGCTGGCCCTGCTTTTCCTTTCGGCCCAACTGTTCGCTGAGGGCAGCTTCCTTGGCCGCTTCGTCCGGTTTTCCCGCCCGCCGCAGTGTCCGGCTCAACTGGTAGTGCACCGAACTGTCATTGGGTAATAGCTCCGCCGCCCGGCGCAACTCCTGCACGGCCTCGTCAAAGTTGCCAAGGTCGCGCAATACCAGGCCCAAATCGCGGTGGGCCGCGCCCAGATTTGGGTCCAGTTTGACGGCCTGCCGTAGCTCCGCCTCAGCTTTGTCTTTTCCCCCCGCCTTCATCAGCGTGCTGCCCAAATCCTGGTGCAAAAGAGCATTCTTCGAATCCAGCGCCAGCGCCTTGTGAAAGGTTTCCTCCGCTTTCGGAAAGTCGCCTCCGAAGCTGTACAACTCGCCCAGTTCCCGCAACGCGTCGGGCTGGCGGCTGTTCAATCCCAGGGAAGTCAAATACGCCTTGGTAGCTTCGTCCCGGCGGTCCGCGCGCGCCAGCAGCTTGGCCAGCGACAGCCAGTTCTCGGCGCTCTTGGGGGCCAGCTTCACCGCCAGCCGAAGCTGCTTTTCGGCGGCTGCCTGGTCATGCGCCTCCGAGAGCATGTCGCCCAGAAACCTGCGGTAATCCGCATTCTTGGGCTCGAGATCGCAGGCACGTGCCATCTCCGCAGCCGCATCGTGCGGCCGCCCCACCCGTACATAGGCCTGCGCCAGATCGTTGTGCAGCGCCGCCTCTCGCGGCCGACTAGCGACGCCCCGCTCGAAAAATGGTATGCTTTCTGCGAATCTCCCCTGTTTAAATATTGCAACACCGAGGTTGGCTACGGCTTCGAGGTTGGAAGGATCGGCCTGCACCGCCTGGCGGAATTGTGACTCTGCTTCCGCGGGACGGTTCGTCTGCATCAGCCGAACCCCCTCGGCGTTCAATTGCTGGGCGCGGTAGCCGGGCGTAATCTGCAGCGCGACCGCTGGCAACGCAACTGAAATGAGGAGTACCAACAGCTTGGCCATATCAGGCTAAGGACAATTTCTAACACACAAGGATGATTTTTCTATGATGATGAGGAACCAGAAAGGCAACGCGGCGGTTCAAATCGTTTGGGTGATAACGGCGCTCGTCGTGATCGTCGCCGCTTTTATGCTTGTCAGAAACACCCGGCCAGGCCCAGCCGTGACCTTCTCCACGCCCTATCAGGCAGTCTTGCTCACCAGTGGCGCGGCTTACTTCGGCAAACTAGAAGGATACGGCACGCCGCAGCCCGTGTTGACTGAGGTTTACTACATTGTCACGCAGACCAATCCCGACACCAAGCAACAAAGCAACATACTGGTCAAGCGCGGCAAAGAACTGCACGAGCCCGACCGCATGTACCTCAATCCCAATCAGATTCTGTGCGTCGAGCCGGTAGGCGAGAAATCCAAAGTAGCCCAACTGATCGCCCAGGCGCACTAAGGTCGGTGGTTGATCTTGCATCTTGCATCCGAATCCTGGCGAACAGGAGAAGGCTATGGGACGCGGGGCGCGAATGCGCCCCGCGTCCGAGTAGTGGGTACCTCAGTGATGCGAGACGCACTTGTTGCCGGTGTCCGTGACCATGTCGAATTCGACCGCGTCCATTCCGTTGCCTGAGTAGTTCGATGGCGGTGTTCCCCCGTACACTCCTTCAGACCCAACGCAGCCTGTGACTCCGTTGATCGTCAGCCCCATCGGGATTTGCGAAGAACTGGTGAATTGCTGGAAAAACAGCTGCGCTTGCGGGGAGGAATTGTTCATGATGCCGTCGTTGAGCCCATCGCTGCTTTGCACGCTTGAGCACAACCACGACGTTATGTTGGTCTTGGGATAGTTAAAGATACCGACGGTTCCGTCCACGATGCTCATGGCCTTCCATGCTGCGTTGGCCCCCGCCGAGGTGTTGCCGCCAGTTCTCTGGCACGTCCCGCTGTCGCCACTGCTGTCGCCGGTCCAGGCGCGCACATAGCTGAGCGCGTTGGTGTAGCCGGGGAATTGGTTCCAGCTGGACGGGCTGTTGTTCGGATTGCAACCCAGTTGCCCAGGAGGGCAGACTTGGACGATTGGGTGCGCTCCTACAAACACGGCGCAGCCCTCTTCGATATCGCTCAGAGGAGGCGACGACAACATGGCCACCTTGTCGACGAAGGCTCCGGTTCCGTACCAGGCCAGGCTGAAGGCGCCAGCCGCTCCGCCAGCGCTGCTACCCTGCACGCACATGCCTGCAAGCGGGTTCGAACCATGTATCGGGACGTAGAGATTGGTATTGACCCAATTAAGAAAGGCAGCAGCGCGGCCCGCGGCGTATGCGATATTTTTGGTCGTCGTGCCAGTGTCCTCCCAGTCGGAGTCCCACGCCGTCTGCACGAACTGGTAGCCGTGTGCGAAGTAGTAGCCCGCGTAAGTGTTCTCCTGACCGGGAAAATCGTCCGGCACGGTGCCGCCTAAGTCGGTGAACAATACAATAGTTCCGTGCACCGTCCCGCTGGGAGTGTTGTAGGCAAAAGTTATACCTAAATCGTTGAGAGTTATACCGTTCGTGGCCGGGCAACTTATGGTCCTGTGCAGGCACGTTACACCGGGCCCGTGCTGCCAGCCTTGGCCACTGCAGTTCGGGGTCACGGTGTCAGTGTTGACGCTGCAGACAGGCCCTGCCTGAGCCAAGGCAGCCACCGCCAGGGAAAGCAGTACAAAGAGTACTGCCGCCGTTCGAAATGTTTTCCTCATCGTGGTTTTCCTCTCTACACCGAGCGGCCAGTCTCGTGTGGAGGAATCTACTCCAGGGGTGGCTCCCCAGCCGAAGGAAATGGTTCCGTTACGAAAGCCGAACAAGCGAAGGCGCCCTGGAAAACTGCGCTGTTTCGTGATAAGTTGTTGTGGCCGTCCCCCTCCGCCCCGTCGAAGACGCAGATCCCCTTCACTCACCGGGAGAGCAATATGTTCCGACACTACTGGGAGCCACAGTCCGAGCTGAAAGCCCTGGCGTGGGTGTTGGTATTCGCGGCAGTAGCGCCCGCCGCGGCGCAGTTCGAGACGCGTGGCAGATTTGTCACCAACCCCGGTCCATCCTCTATTGCGGTTGGGGACTTTAATCACGACGGCAAACTGGACCTCGCAGTTGCGGCGGGGGCCAGTAACATGAATACCGTCGTTATTCTTCTGGGCAACGGAGATGGAACCTTTCGCCATGAAGTTTCGTACACGGTCGGGGTTGGCGCGGTTTCGCTCGTTGCGGCCGACTTTAACCACGACGGCAACCTCGACTTGGCCGTCGCATCGCAGAGCAGCTACATCGGCATTCTGTTAGGAAATGGGGACGGCACTTTTCAGCCGGTGATGCAGACCCCGCCCGTTCCCACCTTCGAGACCTTCGTTACAGCCGCTGACTTCAATGGCGACGGGAAGGTCGACTTGGTGGCGCTGCAATGCTGCACAACCGTCAGCGTGCTGTTGGGCAACGGGGACGGCACCTTTCAGAATGCGGTAACCACCCAACTGCCATTCGCCGTCGAAACGATCGGAGTGGGCGACTTCGACCGCGACGGCAAGCTCGATCTGGCTACAGCTGGAACTTTCGGGGGCGCAAGCTCGGTGAACATTCTTCTGGGCAATGGCGACGGCACATTTCGCTACGGGGCAAGCTACCCCGGCGAAACATCGCCTTGGCCGATCGCGGTAGCGGACTTCAACGGGGATCACAAGCTCGATCTGGCCATCGCGAATGGCGAGGCGAGCAGCATCGGCGTCCTGCTCGGCAACGGGGACGGGACATTTCAGAAGGCGGTTTACTATCCCGTCGAGTTCCCCTTGTGGGTTACGGCAGCCGACCTGAACGGCGACCACAAGCTAGACCTGATCGTAGCCAACAACATCCACGTATCGAGCGGCTTGACCGTTTTCATGGGCAATGGCGACGGTACCTTCCAACGCGGCGCGTTCTACCCAGTCGGAATCGACGCTGACTATGTGGCTGTGGGCGACTTCAACGGCGACCGAAAGGTAGATTTCGCTGTTGCCGACAATCGTTACGACAATGTGTTCGTGCTGCTCAACACCGGCACGGTCAGCTTCTCGCCCACAACCCCGTTGAACTTCAAGAAGCAAGCCACAGGTACTACCAGCGCACCGCAAACGGTTACCCTGACCAACACGGGCAAGACCGCACTCACCGTCTCCTCGATGAAAGCCACCGGCCAGTTCGGGATGACCTCAAGCTGCGGAACAAGCGTGGCAGCGGGAGCGAACTGCACGATCAGCGTAACTTTTTCTCCGAAAACGAAAGGCCCGAAGTCGGGAACCATTTCGATCAACGACAGCGCATCGTCAAAGCCGCAAGTGATCGAACTCTCCGGTACCGGCGACTAGCTCAACCCGCTCAGCGGCCGGCCTACCTCCTAGTCCCTCTCCCACCTCTGCCCTTCCGCCTGCATCCCGGCGCCCGAAGCAGCCGCAGACTCCGCTTTCTTCTTCTGCCAGTCGGCTTCGACAAGCACCGCGATGGCATCCAGTTTCTTCTTCTTCAAGCCGGCGTTGATTCCCGGCAGGTCTTTCTGCGCCAGCTTCTGGAAGTCGTCGATCACATCTTGCAGTTCATGGCCCAGCGACTCGGTCCGGGCTATCTGATAGTCCGTGGGCTTGCCGTCGTAGCCCGTTACCGCGCCATAGAGTTGCCCCAGCAGTTCGCGAATGCGTTCTTCGCCGGTGATCATGCCGCCTTCCTTGGTGGCCACAATCTTCGAGCGCAGCGCGTCACAATCCGTGGCGAGCTTCTGCAATTGCTGGCGCAACGGATCTTTTGCTCCCAGCTTGGCGACCCGCGCCCCAGCCCCGTCGCGCACGCCTTCGATCGCCTCCACTCCAAACGTCATGTGCTCCAGCTCTTTGTAGACCTTCATCGAGAGATCGAATTGCGCCTTGCGCTCCTCCTGCGAATACTTGGCGCGCGGATCGATGGCAACATTTAGCTGCTCGGTATAAGTTTGATCTCCCTTAGTCAGCTTCACCGTGTATGTGCCCGGCAGCACGCGCGGTCCCTGCGCCGCTTCAAACAGCGCCGACGCCGCTGGAGCCACTGCCGGCGGCCTCACCCGCATTCCCCAGCCCGCGCGGTTCAGTCCGCGATGCTTGCTCCCGGCCACCGTGTCCACCAGTTTGCCGTCCTGATCGAAAATCTCGATCTTCAGATCACCGAAAATGTGACGCCCTTTCTGGTAGTACGTGATCTGCGCGTCCGCCGGCCGGTTCCGGCCCCGGAAAGTCTCGTCCCCTTCCGGCCAGCCTCCACCCACGTCGAAATATTGAATCGACGGCCGACCCGGAAGCAGCGTCGCCTCTTTGCTCATGACTTCCGGCGTCAGCGCTCGCAGAGGCGAGATATCGTCCACGATCCAGATGCCGCGCCCGTGCGTGGCCAGTACCAGGTCCGATTCCCGCGGCTGCACCACGATGTCATCCACCGCCACCGCCGGGAAGTCCGTTCCCTTGTACTGGGCCCAGCGCTGCCCGCCATCCGCCGAAATCCAGAGCCCGAATTCGGTGCCCAGGAAAAGGACATTGCCGCTCACCGTGTCTTCCTTGATCACATGCGCATAGCCGCGCACTCCACTCTCCTGCGCCGGAAGCGCCTTCCACGTCTGTCCGTAGTCGGTGGTCTTGTACACGTACGGCTTCATATCTCCAAACCAGTGCCGGTCGAAGGTGGCATACGCCGTTGCTTCATTGAAGCGGCTAGCCTCGATGGTCGAAACCCACGAATTCTTCTCCAGCCCGCTGATGTTCCCCACCACGTTCGTCCAGGTCTTCGCTCCATCACGGGTGATCTGTACATTCCCGTCGTCGGTGCCGACCCAGATGATCTGCCCGTTCTTCGGAGATTCCGAGATCGAATAGATCGTGGTATGCATCTCCGCCGAAGAGTTGTCTATGGTCACGCCGCCGGACTCTTCTTGTTTCTGCTTTTCAGGATCGTTGGTCGTCAGGTCAGGCGAGATTCGATCCCATGATTGCCCATGATCGCGCGAGCGAAATAAGAACTGCGCCCCCATGTAAAGCGTCCCTCTCTCGTTGGGGCTCATGTGAATCGGCGTGTTCCAGTTGAAGCGCAGCTTCTTTTCACCGTAATTCGGCCACGGATGAATGTCGCGAGTCTCATGCGTGTAACGGTTCACCCGTCCAATCTCGCCACCCTGCGCCTCGGCGTAAATGTAGTCGGGATCGGAAGGATCTTCGAACGTCCAGAAACCGTCGCCGCCGAACATGTTTTCCCAGCGCGAGTTGCTGACGCCACCCGGATACGATGAATCGCCCACCCACGAACTGTTGTCCTGCAAGCCGCCGTACACGTGGTAAGGGTCCGCATTGTCCGTGCTCACGTGATAGAACTGCGAAACCGGAAGATTCATCTCGTGCTTCCAGCGGTTGCCGCCGTCTTCGCTGCGCCACAAGCCGCCATCATCGCCGGCAATCACTATGTTCGGATTCTTCGGATCGATCCACACATCGTGAAAGTCGCCATGCGCTCCGCCCGAAACTATATTGAAGGTTTTACCGCCGTCGTTACTCAGCAGAAGAATAAGATCGGGTTTGAAAATCTTGTTCTCATCTTTCGGATCGACGATCAGGTTGCCGAAATAAAAAGGACGCCACACCATCCAGTTGCTGGCATCCAGCTTCGTCCAGTTCGCCCCGCCATCGTCGGAGCGGTAAAGCCCTCGTCCCTTTTCGGCCTCGATGTTGGCATACACGACCTGCGGTTTCGAGGGTGCGACCTGCACCGCGACGCGGCCCCACGGCTTCGCCGGCAGTCCCTTGGCACTGCTGACCTCGCTCCAGTTGGCGCCGCCGTCGGTGGACTTGAACAGCCCGCTGCCCGGCCCTCCGGACCGGAACGTCCAGCCCTGCCGCCGGAAATCCCACATCGCGGCATAGATAGTCTTCGGCTCCTGCTTGCTGCGTGCAATCATGGCGCAGCCGCTCGATCCATTCGCTCCCGCCAGAACCTTCTTCCACGTCTTACCGCCATCGTTTGTCTGGAAGACTCCACGTTCGTCATTGTCGTCCCACAGATGCCCGGTGGCGCAAACCAGCACATCGTTGCCGTCGCCAGGATTCACCAGGATCTTGGCGATGTGTTCGCTGTCCTTTAGGCCAACGTTGCTCCAGTTCTCGCCCCCGTCGGTTGATTTGTATACCCCATCGCCCACCGACACGGTGTTGCGCAGCCAGGCTTCGCCGGTACCGACCCAGACATTTTTCGAGTTCGACGGATCAATCGCCACCGCGCCAATCGACTGCACATCTTCGCGGTCGAACACCGGCTTGAACGTTGTGCCGCCGTTCACCGACTTCCACACTCCACCGCTGGCCGCGCCTACAAACACGGTGATACGTCCGTCTTCCTCCACCGCATCCACCGCGGCAATGCGGCCGCTCATCGTGGCCGACCCGATGTTGCGCGCCGGCAGCCCTGAGACGGTCGCGGAGTCAAAGCGGTAGGCAGCCTGGGCCGCGGCTGGCAAAGTCGTGCACAGCGAAGCGATCAACACAATCGCTAACCAGGAATTGCGAGCGCATGCTTTCATGTTCACGAGTCCTTTTCCACACGAATGGTTTTTGGTTCTCTTCGTCATCCCAGCGAATCAGTGAGCCGCATCAGTGCACCCCGACCAACCCGGATTTCCTTTCCTCAGTCCTCAGCGACGCCGGTAGCGCAAAGTCAGAATCCGGAATAGGTATGTTCACTTCAATCTTTTCAATCGTCGTGACCTGTGCGCTGGGATTATTCCTCGGCCCCTCAGAAATCGAGAACGGATACATAACTCCATCCACCGGCTTGTAGGAGCCCACGTCCACAACGCGTTCCCGCACCGAGCCCCGCACAAACTGTTGCATCTCTTTGCGGATTTCGAGATAAGTATCGGGGTCGAGATAGTAGTAAACAATGTCGCCGCTTTTCAGCGTGACCCTGAGCCGCAGGGAGTCATCCCCATCCACCAGGTCATGCCCAAGGTATTCGATCTTGTTTCCCTTTTCCACGTAATCGACGAGCGGGCCATCGAAATCGGCAGTCAGCAGCAAGTCCCGCACGGTATCCTCGCCCATCAACTCAGGATCTTTGCGTCCGCGGAATGGGTTAGTCTGCCAACCGGTAGAGCCGTCGTAGGCTTGCACGGCCGTCATGCCCTGCATGGTGAAGGTCTGACGAACCAGATCTGGACGCTTGTTCGTCTGTCCGATGACTGCGGTGCGGCCTCGAGCGTTCTTGAGTCTGCCCGTCATCCGCCGGGTCTTGGCAGCCTTGATCTTGTCGATCCCACCTTTCGCCTGGATGTTCTTATTGACCAGTTCCTCTGCGGTCTGAGCAATGGCAAACACACCGAGGCACGAAAATGCCACCAGAACCATCACTGCGCGACGCATGGGTGAACTCCAGATTTTCATGGCTGTTTTCCATCCAGCGAATCAGTGAATTCCGACCATGCCGGACTTCTTCTCCTCAGTCTTCAGCGAAGCCGGAAGGTTAAAGTCCGCGGGATCGATGGTCACATTCGGTTCTATTTTCTGGATCGTAGTCGTCTGCTCGTCGGGATGGTTCTTCGGTCCCTGCGAAATCGAGAAGGCAAACATCACCCCCATCACCGGCTTGTAGGAACCCAGCCCCACCACGCGGTCCCGCACCGAGCCCCGGATAAACTGCTGAATCTCCCGACGAATCTCGATAAACGTATCGGGATCGAGGTAGTCATAGATGATGTCGCCGTTTTTCAGCGTCACCTTCAGGCGCAGCGCGTCGTCGCCATCCACCACATCGTGCCCCAGATACTCCACCGTGTTGCCTTTCGCCTGGTAATCCACCAGCGGACCCTCAAAGTCGGCATCCAGCAGCAGGTCGCGCAGGTCGTCCTCGCCCAGCAACTCCGGATCTTTCTTCCCGCCAAAGGGCTGAATCTGCCAGCCGGCCGCGCCGTCATAAGCCTCCACTGCAGACATGCCCTGCAGCGTGAAGGTCTGCCGGATCAGGTTGGGCCGCTGGTTCTCCTGGCCCACCGACGCCGTGAAGCCTCCGCCGCCATCGAACTTGCCGGTCATACGCAGGGTCTTGATGGCCTTGATCTTCTCCATCCCGCCCCGGGCCTGGATATTTTTGGCAATTAGTTCGTCCGCGGTTTGCGAATAGGACGAGTAGGAAAAGACACCGAGGCAGCACACAGCAAGCAGCACAGTCAACGCGTGACGCATCGAGCAGACTCCTGTTGTTGAGGGACTTGTAGAACCCGGAAAACGGGAAACAGTACTCTACCCGGTAGTAGACGTTGGTTTCAAGTAGAGGTGAGCAGCAAGGGGAATTCGCTTGGCAAGAAGAAAGCCGCCCGTCACGGGCGGCTTTCTGAATTCTCCGTTGGGTATCGGATCAGTGGGCGAAGGAGAAATTCAGCCCCGTCGTAAAGATCAGGTCGTTTTTCTTCGCACCCTCCGGCGGATTCGAAACGTAGATGTCACTGAACTGGTTCTGCCAGCCCAGCCACTTGCTGATCTTCGTTACCGTACCCAAATCGAATGTTCCTCTATATTCTCCCGTGTTCGACAAGTCCGGGAAGAAATACAACTTTTCTGTGATCACAGTGCTCTTACCCGCCTTGTGCATCAGTTCCTCGCCCAGAGTGAGAGCGGCGAATTTGTTGGTCACACCATAAGAACTGAAGCTGGGAGGAGTCGTCACCGGTGTAATTTCCGGGCCATTCGAATAGGTCTCATGGGTGTAATTCAGGCCGGCCAGAAAGTCGAGGGTGGTGCTGCCCGACTTGATGGCATGGTAGCCCAGGCCGCCGCCGTACACGCCGCGCAAATCCAGTTCCTGCAGCGCGTTGCTCATAAAGTCCGCGCCCACGAAGCCGAACGCGCGCGCATTGATATTGCGATCGTACCGGATGCCGGCTGTGATCAGATTTGCCACCGTGCTGGGAGTCGCCAACTGATTGGTGGTGTAGATGGAACTAACGTACAGGGTGGTCTTGTCATTCACCGTCGGATGGGCGGCGTTGACAGCCAGCGCCAGGTTTTCCGTTTCGCTGTTGCCGCGGGCCGCTGAGAACCCCACGTTGGCCCCGCCATTCCATCCATGCAGCAAGCCCGGATGCAGCGACTTGTCGTAAGCGGCCTGCTCGGCGTCGTTGCGGATCAACACAACATTTGCAGGAGGTACTTCCACTGTGCCACCGGTCTTAGTGGCGACTTCAATTTTTCCGTCGCTGGTGGTGACCGGGCCGACCAGAGTCTTCTTGTCGGAGGTGCTGATATGCAATTCTTTCTCGGTGGTGATCTGCGTGATCGCCGCAAACTGCAGGGTGACGTCTCCGGCAAAATCGGTGTGCAGCACCAGGGTCTTGCCGTCAGACTTCACGATGGTGCCGGTCAGGTGGTCACCATTTTTCAAGGTGATCTGATCGGCAAAAACTGCTGAGGATAATCCCATAAAAACTATGAGAGCGACAAAATGGACTTTGCGTAGCACGACCTACCTCCAGATTTTAGAATCAGATTTACAGTGTAAATGCCAGATAGGGGCCCGGGACAACTTGGATCAAACAGGACAGGGAACGACGACAGAGCGGCGATTGCATCAAAGAAGATTACTGTCCGTGGAGAACCGGTTAGGCCTTGGTTTCTTTGTCTTTGTCCTTGGATTCCAAGGTCTTATTCTGCTCGGCCGATGCCGGAGGAGCTTCCTTCATGCCCTCTTTCAGGGCGCGAATTCCCTCGCCCAGACCCTTGCCCAGTTCCGGCAGTTTCTTGGGACCGAAAACCAGCAGGGCAATCGCAAAGATGATGATCAGGTGCGTCGGTTGAAATAGGCCTTCAAACATCGGAACCTCCAAGGGCCACACTACTACCTTCTATTACGGTACTGGACGGTTATGGGGAAGTCAAACCTGTCCTCCTCCGGCGGGTGGTGGCTAACCCTCCGGCCCCATCACTACTCTCGCAGTCTGGCATCTTGGCAGGAAGGGCGCTGTGATGAAAATCACAGCAGGCTGTGACCGCCAAAAGGTCCGGTTCTAACCCCCTCCCAAACGGCCATTCCTCACCCATTACTTCCGTGACCTTACCCCCGGCTGCATCGGCGGTCTAATGTGGGATCAGCGGTCAGAACCACCAAACCCCGCTACCAGCAAGCCAAACCGTCGCCGGAGAGTCGAGTGAAGCGCAAGGGCCTGTCCGTCTTTCTATTTCTTCTAGGGGTGGCGCTGGCTGCCCATTCCAGCGAAAGCCAGCCTGTGAATTCCGCTCAACTGATGGCATGGCTGACCGCGGGAGTGCCCACCCATCGCCTCGTCCGTATCGTTCAAGAACGAGGAATGGCCACGCTCCCGGGCAAAGACCAGATTCGTCAGCTAGAAGCGGCCGGCGCCGATGCAAACCTGGTCCACACGCTCAAGAATTTGAAGCCGTTCACCGCTGCCGGTTCGTCGAACTCCGAAAGTAAGGTCTCCGAGATTCCCGCGGCTCTGGCGCAAGCCGCCGGGGCTGCCCACGGCCAGCACTTCCACGAAGCCGAACTCTCGCTGCGCCAGGCATTGAGTTCTGATCCCGAAAATGCCGCGCTGCACTTTGCCTTGGGGGCGATGCTCCGCCAGCAAGAGCGCTGGGACGACGCCATCGACGAGTTCACCCGCTCGGCTCAGCTGATGCCGGATTTCCCCGAAAACCACAGCGCCCTGGCCTATGTCTTCTATCTGGTGGACGACGCCTCCGACTCGATCGCCGAGGCCCGCACTGCCCTCAGCATGGATCCGCAGAACGCGGAGGCTTACCAGTTCCTCGGTCTCGCTCTGTACGCCAACGGCCAGTACGGCCCCGCGGTACATGCCTTCGATGAGTCGCTGGCCCGCGACGCCGATAATCCGGATACCTATTACGACTTGGGCATCACTCTGCACGCGAACGGAAGCCTGCCCACCGCCATCTCCGCCTATCGCAAGGCCATTCATTTAAACCCGGCTTTCTGGCAGGCCCACTCCAACCTGGGGCTGATTTTGCACGAAGAGGGCAAGCTGGACGAGGCCATCGCCGAATATCGCGAAGCCAAGCGGCTCGCGCCCCAGGAAGCTTCCGTGCGCAACAACCTTGGCAACACCTACTGCGACAAGGGCGAGTTCGACGCCGCCATGCTCGAGCTGCGCGAGCTTTACCGCCAGCATCCGGAGTGGGAACAGGGGCATAGTTGCATGGCCCGCGCCTACATGTCGAAGAAAGATTACGGCAGCGCCGTCAACCATCTGCAACTGGCAGTTCTCCAGAATCCCACCGGCTCCGTCGAACACCGCGTCCTCGGCGAAGCCCTGTTGCTGGGCGACAAGATCGAGGACGGCGTGCGCGAGTTGCGTCTGGCGGTTGCGCTCAATCCGGATTCGGATGCCGCCCACCGCATTCTCGGGACCGCGCTGTTCCGGCAGCAGCAACTGGCGGCGGCAGAAAAAGAATTTCGCGAGGCGCTTCGTCTGAATGCTTCCCCCGACAACCACTACTCTCTGGCGGCCTGCCTGATGACGATGGACCGCTATGAGGAAGCACTATCTGAACTGGAGACCGCCGCGCGGCTCGATCCCGAACGCAAGCTCTATCGCGCCCGCCGCGACGAACTCCTGAAATTGATGCAGGCAAAAGAGACGAACTCCCGGTAAGGGCATCGCGAGGACAGTACCCGGCAGTGTACTCCCGGTATTTTCAACTGGCCTGCGCGACTACTTAGACTTGAACCCGGAGATTCTGGAGAAATTGACCATGGACTTGACGCGATCCACATCCGCTGCAGCCGCCAAAGCTGCGCATTCCGTCCTGCCCGAGAACGACGGCCGGAGTGATGTTCGCAGCGCCACTCGGCACGCTGCCGCTGCCGGCGAGGCCGCGCACAAGTCCTCAGGCTACGGTCTGCCGTGTGCCAAGTGTCGCCTCTACTATCCCGCCAACCTCGACATCTGCCCGGCCTGCCACGGCAAGGAGCGGGTTGCTCCCAACGTGGTCCCGGCCATTCCGAAATCACAAGCCGCTGCCGAGCCCGTTCCCGACACCGCCGTCCTCGAGCAGGAGAGGGAAGAGTTCCTGAAGCAATTCAAGTCCCAGCTTTTCGAGGCACATGCAGAAGTCGCTAATTCACCGGTCATGTGTACTCTGGCAGAGCACCATGCCCAGGGCACGGAAGCCGCCTCGATCTGCAAGCCCTGCTACGAGCGTCTGCAGGAACGGGTCGACGTCTGCGAAGCCGCCCTGCATATCGATCTGAAAGAGGCTGCTCAGATCGTTTACGACGCGGTCTGGGCCGATCCTTCCGACCCTAGCAAGACCTACACTAACGCGGCCAGCGCGCTGCTCACTGAGTTGCGCAAGCGCTCCGGAGTCTCCAGCTTGCTCGGCCCGTTCCATCCGCTGGGCAACTGAGCAGGCAGGACCTGCGCGGGTAGTTTATGAGTGAGATGGCCTGATAGCGACAGCTACATCGGTGCATTGCACCTATTCGGGATTTGCGGCACGAGCACGCCCATCCCGAATTTCATGTAATGCCGATGGGAACGCATAAATCTCACGATCTGGCCCGTCCAACGACCCGGTTCTCGGTATCTTGGTCGCGTGAGAAGCAACAAACTTACGAAGCATTTTCCAGAATCTCTCGGTTTCGGGTTTTGCGGCGCTGCCGATAAATTTGTATCGGTTTCCAATCCACCCAACATTAGACAACCCGATAGACCTTGGTGCTTGTTGTGAACTTGAGTGTTCACTTTGGGTACGTTGGCTCACTAGGCGCAAATTCAACGTCATAACGCCCGGCCATCCCGGTCCGAAATACGGCAGGCGCTTATCGGTTCCAGATCGTTGCTCGGTCCATCCGCTCCAAGGGGAGGCTATTTCCTTCACGGGGTCATGCCGTTCCTTGCCCAAGAGGGGCAGTGGGCCGCTCAGAATGTGCCACATTTCAACAGGTGCATTTGGCAATTCGTTAAGTTCGGGCACTGCTTTCCATCTGCCAGTGCCGTCGGAAAGCAGAAAGGCGATTTGTGTACTCTCAGTAAGCCATGTCAGCAGCACTCGCGCGTCTTCCTCAATCACGTACATCGGAATCCAAGGCATAGCAGTGTGCGCGATTTTACCTCATCAACTGTTGAAACATCGCCATTACACTCGTTGACCATCCGCCGACTAGAGCAGTGACTCTGTTATTCTTACGCGGCTGTATGGGTCCGTGCTGAATTCGCTGCAAGAAGTACGATGCGGCGTATCTATTCCGGTTTTACCGCGACCCACTTCCTCCCGGCGTATAGCTTATATCCCGTGCCGTCCTCAACCATCTTCAGCGGCATGGCGCGTTTCAACTCGGCATCGGTCTGGTAGGGCGCGCTGAGGATGTCTTCGTCAGCCACGTTCATGACCACGAACGTGTCGGCCGTAAACCCGAAGCCGTATTCTCCCGGTGCGAGTTCAGACCCGCCAATCTTCAGCTTGGACTCGGTGACCAGCATGCCCTGATACTTCTGCTGGATCGCTGTGGAGTATCCCGAGGCATCGACCAGGGTGCCAAACGTGACTTTGCCGTCGGCGGTCTGAAATCCCGTCGCGTTCCGTAGCTGCGTGGGCGCCTTCTGCCCGCGGAAGAAGAACTCCGCAGGCACCACGCTCTTGAGCTCGTCGCCGCTCAACAAGTGCTGCGCAGCCTTTTGCGCCAGAGCCACGGTCAAAAGTACAGCTACAAGAGTCCCAACCGCCGGTAAACGCATCTTCTTCATGGAGCATCCTCGCTATGAGTGTAGGAAAGCTCACGGGAAATCTATCCGTTTCTGGCGGCGGGCGCAATATGCGGAGACTGAGAACTGGTTTGTTTGCTTTGGCCGCAAGATTCGGATAGTCCGCTCTTACATCTTCGCCCTATGCTGTCATCACCATGACATCCACTAACGTGACTTCCCCAATGATGACCGCCAGTGCCATACTCGCAGAGGAACTCGCGGGCGAAATGTCCTTAGCGCACTTCAACAACGCGGCCAAGCCAGCCGACGCGCAGCCAAATGACGACCAACTCTGGAACGCGGTCGTGACCCGCGATTCCGAGCGCGATGGAGAATTTGTCTTCGCCGTCGCCAGCACTGGCGTGTATTGCCGGCCTTCGTGCCCGTCCCGCCGTCCGCGCCGCCAGAACGTGAAGTTCTTTCCGCGTCCGGAGCAGGCGGAGAAAGCGGGCTTTCGCGCCTGCCTGCGTTGCCGGCCGCGGTCGGTTAGCGGCCATCCGCAATCGGACTCGGCGAAGGAGATCTGCCGCTTCATTGAACAACACCTCGATGAGCCGGTCACACTCGAGCGCCTGGGCAAAGTCTTTCGGCAAAGCCCGTTCCACCTGCAGCGGCGCTTCAAAGCCGCGCTGGGAATCACGCCGCGCGAGTACGCCGATTCCTGCCGCCTGCGCCAGCTCAAGCGCAACCTGCAAGCCGGAGACAACGTGACCCGCGCCATGTACGACGCCGGTTACGGCTCCAGCAGCCGTCTCTACGAGAAAACCGCGTCGCAACTCGGCATGACGCCCGACAAATATCGCCGCGGCGCCATTGCCGCGACCGTTCGCTACGCCTGCGCCGACTCGCCGCTGGGACGCATGCTGATCGCGGCCACCGACAAAGGCGTTTGCGCCATCCAGTTCGCGCGCTCCGATGGCGAGTTGATCGAAGGCCTGAAGCGCGAGTTTCCTTTTGCCGTGCGCAAGCCCGACGAAGGCGGATTGCAAGCCTGGGTGGAGGCGTTGCTCTCTAGGATGACTGGCCAGGAATTGAATGCCGCGCTGCCGCTGGACATTCGGGCTACAGCATTTCAGCGCCGTGTCTGGACGTACCTGCAATCGATCCCGTTCGGCGCGACCCGGTCCTATAAACAGGTGGCAAAGGCGATTGGCGAGCCCACTGCCAGCCGGGCAGTGGCGCGGGCCTGCGCGACGAATCCGGTCGCGGTCGCGATTCCGTGCCATCGCGTGGTTCGCGAAGATGGCAACATCAGTGGCTATCGCTGGGGCGTGGAGCGCAAGAAGACGCTGCTGGGGATGGAGCAGCGGGGAGTGTGAGCGGGCTTCGGGCTTCGGCCGGATTGGATGCGGAGCGAAAAAAATTCACGGATCGAACCGGCTAAAATCTCTTGAATCATACGGTTACGATCCGGCGATCAGGCGTCGATCTGGCCAAAGCGGCCAGTTGCCCAAGCCAGAGCATCCATGCAGTTTGTATGCCCATCAGGCGGCCGAAAGCGACGCGGGCATAGAGATAAGGACCACCGGCTTCCTGAAAGCGCGACGCCACCTCGGCGAAACAGCCCATGATCACGCTCATTCCGGCGCCGGCCGCCAGCACGGCGTACGGACTGTAGTTGCCGATGAGAGCTGCCACGGTGGAAGGTAGCCCAAAGACTCCGCTGCCAATGATGGAGTTCACGACGAGCGCGACCAGGCTCCAGCGGCCGATGGCGCGGACAAGTTCGTGGCGGGGCGCGTTTGCAGCGGATTCCATTCGTGCGTTTGTATCACACGTGGGCGATACTTCCACAACGGCTGGGCCGGGGCGCCGCGCTGCGCGCTGGCTTAGACAGCCGAGAGCTTGCCCTGAGCGCAGCCGAATGGGCGGCTGTCGCTACATGGCTGCTTCTCGACTACAATGCACCGGAAATCCGAAGCGCGCGATCTTTCGTAATTCCTTAGGGAGAGAAGCGATGAGCGGACAACGCTGTAGCGTGTTCATCACCGGGGGAACCGGGTACATGGGTTCGAAGTTGATTCCGCGACTGCTCGAACGCGGGCACGACGTGCAGGCGCTGGTGCGGTTCGGGTCGGAGAAGAAGTTACCGCCGCGCTGTATGCCGGTTCTGGGAAACGCGCTGGATGCGACGACCTACGCCGACAAGATCACCCCGGCGGATACGTTTTTGCAGCTGGTGGGAGTGGCGCACCCCAGTCCCGCGAAGGCGGTGGAATTCCGCGAAGTGGATCTGGCTTCGGGATTGGGAGCGGTGGCCGCGGCGAAGGGCGCGGGCGTTCGTCACTTCGTCTACTTGAGCGTAGCCCACCCTGCGCCCATGATGAAGGCTTACATCGGGGTGCGCGCCGAATGCGAAGCGGCCATTGAAGCAGCGGGCCTGAATGCGACGATCCTGCGCCCTTGGTACGTGCTCGGTCCGGGACACCGGTGGCCCTATCTTCTGATCCCGCTATACAAAATGGCCGAACTGTTGCCGCCAACCCGCGACGGTGCGCAGCGGCTGGGACTGGTGACTTTGGAACAGATGGTGACTGCACTGTTGGCTGCGGTGGAGAATCCAGCGCAGGGAATTAGGGTTGTGAGCGTGCCGGAGATCCGCTCGGCGAAGGGGTGAAAAGCCCTGCCAGTGGCGGAGTTTAGCGCTGTGTGGCCGCGGGCATGGGTCGCCCAACCAAAGTAATCGCTGGAATTACGAAAGCGCATGATCGTGGGACATCTATCCCCTGACCGCTGCCGATGAGATGTTCAAGCGGCAACATACCCATGGGAATTGATACACCGATGGACGACCTTCATACGCGGATGATGAGAGTTACGGAAGATCTGCGCGTGATTCAGAGGGAGCTGAACTGCGCTGCCATGCAAGCGCCCAGCGACCCGGAATTAATGGAGGCCTTGAGCGCGCTGCCAGAGACCGAAGCCATCCAGATCCTGTGCAAGTCGCTCGATCAGATGCGCCACTTCCTGTGGTTCTACACCCAGGTAATGAGCAATGATCCGGAGTTGGGCGACAAGCTGCGCCAGTCGAATGCGTCCAAGACAGTCGAAGACGGCAAGCTCAACACGTCGTTCCTCGATCAGCTTACCCGGGCCGATGAGGCCGTGCTCCTGCGGCATCTGGCAGAAGCCAAAGAACGCAAGCCGAATTAGACCAGACGTCTTGTCATTCCGAGGAGCGAATGCGAGGAGGAATCTGGGCCTCTTCCGCACCAGGCAATAGCCAAGATCCCTCGCTTTGCTCGGGATGACAACGGCAACTAAAATCCACGGCCGCGGACTATCGTTCTTCTCACTTCTCCATTCGGGCTCAGCACCACTAGGTTGGCCTCCGCTCCGGGTGCGAGCCGGCCGTGTAGCGCCAGGCCGGCGGCGTTCGTCGGATTCAGAGTCGCAGCTCGTACCGCATCCAGCAGGCTCCAGCCGGCAAATTGGGTCACGTTGCGCACGGCGCGGTCCATCGTGAGGACGCTTCCGGCAAGCTTTCCATCCGCCGTGCACCTGCCGTCTTTGACCTCGACCTGGATAGGGCCGAGTTGGTAAGTGCCGTTGGGCATGCCCGCCGCCGATATCGCATCGGTGATCAACACAGCGCGTTCGGCGCCCTTGGCCTGCAGGAAAAGCTGCACCACCTCAGGCGCCACGTGAATTCCATCGGCGATGATGTCGGCGCTGAGCTCTGGGTCGGTTAGCACTTCGCCGAGGATGCCGGGATCGCGATGATCCAGCGGACGCATGGCGTTGAAGGTATGGGTGGCGTGACGGGCGCCAGCCTTGACGCCGGCGCGCGCGGCCTGCAGCACGGCATCGGAGTGGCCGATGCTGACGCAAACCTTGCGCCGCGCCGCTTCCGCGATCACCTCAAGTGCTCCGGGAAGTTCCGGCGCGATGGTCATCATGCGCACGTGGCCGCGAGCGGCCTGCCAGAGGAGTTCAAAAACCTCCAGCGTGGGCTCAACCAGGCATTCCGGGGGGTGCACGCCGCGGCGCTTGTGACTGAGAAACGGACCTTCGAGATGAACGCCTAGCGGCCGGGCTTGTGCAGCGTCGCCGTTGGCGGTGCGGAAACCTTGAGCCGACTCGATGGCATCGGCCAGTTGTCCCAAGGCCCGGCAGGTCTGATCGAGCGGTGCCGCCACGGTGGTAGGGAAGTATCCAGTGACGCCGTGGGTCGCGAGGAACCTGTTCAGGTGTGGCAATTCGGCGGGCGCGGCCCGCATCACGTCAAGTCCAGCCCCGCCGTGTATGTGAATGTCGACGAATCCGGGCGCCAGGATGGCGCCGGGAAGATCGACAGAAAGGTCAACGACTTTTGCGTTCTTTGGGATTTCTCTTTCCGTCCGCGAGGAAACGGAGGAGATGAGACCATCCTCGATAAACAGGAGCGGATCATGGATCTCTTCCTGCGGCGTGTAGAGGCGATGAGCGCAAAGGACGATCATATTGCGTTAGACCATGTTGTTGGCATCGCTGCGTTCGATCCCAATGCGTCCTCAGTGTAGCGCGAAAATGCGTTGGGCAAGGAAGAGAGAGCGACGGGTTGCGATGTTATAATCTTTATGCCCATGAAGCAGCAAAGTGCGCGGGCGGATGGCCTTCCCTGTTGCCGCCCGTAGCGCCGTCGGGGAGTGGCTCAGCCTGGTAGAGCACCTGGTTCGGGACCAGGGGGTCGGAGGTTCAAATCCTCTCTCCCCGACCAATTCTAATCAAGCACTTATCGGAACTCACAGTGGGCGCAATTGGGCGCAACTCAGGGAGAGTGAAGCCCAATCCTACCCTCTGTGCCGTCATTGTACGAAACATCCCGTCTATCTTTACCCCGGTACGAGCGTAGCGTTGTGAGATGTCCTTGTTCGAGTGTCCCATCCAAATGTGAACGAGGATCTCAGGTACCAACTCTTTATCGACGTGAGCCGCTCGAAATCTCCTGAAGGCATGGAAGCCGCAAGGTGGCTTTCCCATCTCTAGGAGTATTGGGTGAAGCGATCTCCGCAACAGATTCGATTTACGTTGCGGAGTGCCGCGAGCCGATGGAAATACCAACCCGCTCTTACGAGAGCCAATGTGATCCCCTAACGCACTAGCCAACGAGGAGTGAATATCCACCTCTCGTTTTCCGGCCGCAGTCTTCGGACTGCCAAGGTCACCCTCCCACGCGCTGCGCTTCACACGGATTACTGTGTCGCATACGTCTTCGACTTGCAGCGCGAAGGCCTCCCCTATCCGAAGCCCAGAGCCGGCGAGCAAGGCATACAGAATCTTGTCTTGGCCGTTGGCGCTAGAGATTATCGTTTCGATCTCCGCAGCCGTGAAGCTGGGAGCGTTCTGTTCCTCCACAACAGGAAGATCCATGAAGTTGTGATTCCACTTCACAGAGTAGACCGGCTCTCCTTTGTCGTTCAGGACCGAGGCAACCACTGACTTGATGACAGCCAAATAGTTCTCAATCGACTTGGCTGAGAACCGGGGTTTCCCATCCTTCGTCTCCGAGGCCATCTCTGCCACGAACCCCCGCATTGTGCGGTTGTTCACATCAGCAAGTTGCATCTGTCCTATCTTTCCGTTGATGTATTTCAAATGACTCGTCCATGCTTCCGCAGTCCGCAGTTTGATCGGCTTCCGCTTCCTGCTCTGCACAGATTGAAGCCACGCTCCAGATTGTTCCTTGAATGTAATACCGAGGTTCGCCGCTTCCGCTTCGCGGAAGACTTGCTCGGAGTTGGCACCGGACGCCGCGAGGATCTGCTTAAGTCTTCGTGAACGTTCAGATGCGTTGAGCGATCCCGGTCCGGTAGCCGGACAGATCCGAACGCGCTTACAGACGCGCTTTTCCTGCCCTGCAACATCCATCCAGAACCGGCCATAGAAACTGCCTTTTCGTTGTTCGATCCAACCATTTTGTCCAGACCGTCTTGACAAAGTACGTCTCGCTTTCCGGTCTGGTTGCGCGGCTGAAAGTATCCCACCACAAGCTGCTTCCATCAAGGGGTTTATGACGGTAATCGGCCTCATCAGAAGCCCCCCTCTAATCGCATCTGCGGAGCACTTCTGTCTTGCTCTGCCTTCCATTTCTTGTGGCACTCGTTCACAAACCCACGTTCACAGCGGAATCCCGAACGGAATATAAGCCGTTCCCGCGGCGACAGGAACCAATCAGATTTGCACCCAGGCACCGCCAGCGGAGAACGCCCTATGCCGAGGAGAGACGTGTTTTTACGCCAATCGCTCACAGGTCCGACCGTCTTCGGAATCGCGACCATCTTTGAACCAACTCCCGAACGGAACATAGATCGTTCGCATGGTTGACTTCCGTGCTCAGAGCGGGGACGTTTCCCGCCGGAAGCGATAGGCACGAATTTGATTCATCTCTACTCCCGTGTCTAATGAATTTTCGGGAACGTGTTATTCCTTCCGCGACTAATAACTTTCCGCAACTGACAAATTTCTTCAACTTTTTCTGGCCGGAAGGATTCGTGGAGGTTTAGTTTGTTGAAATAGCGAGACTTGCGGAAACGACAACAATACCGGAAAGCGTCAAAGAATCTTGATACAGCGGTGGCGCCGATCTTGTCTCGGCCTTGTTCCGCAGATTCCGAGGCCAGTCAAAACGATTTCAGCGAGATGTTTGGAGGGAATGTGGGCGAGCGAAGAGCTAACGAAACTACATTGGCTATGTATTTTGTTACTACGCAGATGGAAATTTCTTCTTTCAAGATCGACTATGAGTCTGTCCGCCAAAGCATAAACACAAAAAGCTATTAGTCCTCCGGGGAATAACAGATTCCCGAACTTTCATTGGACAGCGAAATCGAGCCCGGTTACTTTTGCGCCACACGCAGCAGATTTTAGCTGCTCCCGGAGGCGCAGATGTTATCACGTTGGTTCCAAATTCATCTCATTCGCCCACTCCAATCCCTTCTTCGGTCGAAGTGGGCGCGTTTAACCGCTGTCACTTTCACCCTGTTTTTTGTCCTGCCCGTGGCCGCGCTGGCACAGAACTCACCGTTCGACACCGGCTTTACCGCCATCCAAAGCCTCTTCACCGGCACGATTGCGAAGGTTGCAAGTCTGGTTGCCATCGTGATCGGCGGCTATGGTTTCGCACACGGCGAACCCGGCGCCAAGAAGGCGCTCGCCGGAGTTGCAGCCGGAACAGGCATTGCCGTTCTCGCGGTGAATGTCCTGAGTTGGCTCTGGGGCGTTTAGCGCCCTTCCCAGCTACCTCCGACCCACTTCACCAACACGCTTTGTTAGGCGAGAGGCTTATGGCAGACAAAACACAAAAACATCGCACAAATCGGGTATTCAAGAGCCTGCATAAGCCTCTCACCTACCTGGGCGTGGAGCGCACGCTATTCTACTTCGTCTGCGTCGGAGCGGTGGGCGCCTTCAATCTCTTCAATTCCATTCTGGCGGGCATCGCCGTCTTCATTGGCGGTTTCGCCTTCGGCCATTGGGTCACGAACAGCGATCCGGCGTTCCTTCGCATTCTGGCGAGGTCCGAACGCTACAAGCTGCGCTATGACGCAGCCAAACAGCTCATCCCCCGTGTGGAGGTGCTGTGATGCTGCGAGTCGATAAGGTCATCAAGCCGTGGAAAGAGAGCGCGTGTCTCAACGACCACATCAACCTGTACGGCTTCTGGAATGAGACGGCCTTTCTTACCAAGGGCGGCGATGTTGGCATGGTGCTCAGCGTTCCCGGCGTGGACTACGAAAGCCTCGACCGCGCGGAGCAGGAGTATGCGGTGAAGCGGCTGGAAGCCGCTCTGAAAGCCTTCGGCCCAGGCTTCCATGTTTACCAGTATCTCTTCAAATCGAACCGGCCCGACATACCCTTCGCGAAATATGACGACCCGATTGTGGAAGCGGCCATTGAGCAACGACGGAAGTTCTTTGAAGCGAAACGCGACCATCTTTATCAGGTGGAAATCTTCTACTGCATTCTGCTCGAAGGCGCGCGGTCGAAAACCGGAGTGGGCGCGGCGTTCAGCCAACTCTTTCGCGATCCTGCCGGGGCCATCGGCGAACTGAAAGCGCAGTTCACGAACGACAACATGAAAACGCTGCTGCGCAGCCAGATCGAGCGTGATGTTGCCTGCCTTGACCAGCGCGTGCAGGCATTCGCTCGGCAGCTCGCGGACTTCATGCAAATCGAGGTCTTGGACCGGCAGGGGCAATTCAGGTTTTTCCGCCGGTTGCTGAACTTACGACGACTGGCGCGTTGCGGGCAAGCCGCAGTCCACGCAGTTTCTCGACTATCAGGTCGTCAACTCCAATATCGAAGCCGAGCGCGACCATCTGCGCGTGGGCGATCACATCGTCCGGGTGCTGACGATGAAAGAGGCCATCACCGAAACGCGGCCCCTGGCGCTCGATGCGCTGCTGAAGATCCCGGCCAACTTCCGAGTCATTACGGAATGGACGCCGCTCGCGGCGGACAAAGCCCGCAAGGAAGTCAACAAGCGCCGCCGCCACTTCAACATGTCGAAAACCGGGTTTGTTTCGCAGATGGGCAACGATGCGACGAAGACGAACCCGCGCGATGTGCTAGTGGACGAGTCGAAGCAGGCCGACATCGAAAACCTTGGCGACTGCCTGCGCGCCCTGGGCGACGGGCAATCGCTCGGCGATTTCTCGCTGACGATTGTCCTCTACGGCCGCTCAAAAGCCGAACTGGAGCAACTCGGGGCCGAGTTCGCTGGCATCTTCACCAACGCCGACGGCAGCCTGTTTTCGGAGACCTACAACCAACTCAACGCTTACTTCGCCACCGTGCCGGGCAACTATGCCCTCAACCTCCGCAAGCTGTATCTCCTGAACACGAACTACGCCGACCTATCGTTTCCTCTTTACGATCCTTCCGGGTGAGAAGACGAACGCCCATCTTGGCACGGAGTACCTGGCCGTGCTCGAAACCGACAACAGCACACCGTACTTTCTGAACCTGCATAACGGCGAGGTCGCCCACACGCTGATCCTTGGGATGACGGGTAGTGGGAAGTCCTATTTGGCTAATTTTCTGCTGCAAAATGCACAGAAATACGCGCCGCTGACCTTCATCTTCGATATTGGCGGAAGCTTCCAGTCGCTTACTACCATCTTCGGCGGGTCATACCTGAACGCCGGCCAGGAAGCGCGGGATTTCACCATCAATCCGTTCTCGCTTCCGCAGACCAAGGAAAACCTGCAATTTCTCTTCAGCTTCTTCCGTGTGCTGATCGAAGGCAACGAACAGCGGTACCGGCTGGACTTCAAAGAAGAGCGCCGCCTGTGGGATGCCATCGAGCGCATGTACATGCTGGAGCCGACCCAGCGCACCGTCTCGAACTTTACGAACATCGTTGGCGAATTGAAGGAACGCCTGCATCGCTGGGCACGCGGCGGCCAGTACGGCTTCCTCTTCGACAACGCCGAGGACACGCTTTCGTTCTCGCCGCTTTCAGACCTTCAACTTCCACGGCTGGAACGATGCACCCGAGGTGTTGGAACCACTGCTGTTTTACGTATTGCACCGCGCGTCGAACGAAATTGCCGACCCGCAGAAACTCGCCACCTTCAAGCTCTTCCTGCTCGACGAAGCGTGGCTCTTCATCAAGAACGAGACGATTCGCAACTACGTGGTGCAGGCGCAGAAGACCTGGCGCAAGCACAACGCGGCCATGATTCTGGCGACGCAATCCATCAAGGAGCTTGAGGAATCGGGGATGCTGGCGATTGTGGCCGAGAGTTGCCCCACGAAAATCTTTCTCGCCAACCCGGAGATGAACCGCGATGTATATCGGGAAGCGTTCCATCTGAACGATACCGAGCTGGATCTTATCGGCGGCCTTGTTCCGCCGGGCCAGATGCTCATTCGGAAGGCGCAGACCTCGAAGAAAGTGCAATTGAACGTCGATTCCGTTTCGCACTGGATGGCAACGAACAACGCCCGCGACAACTTGAAGAAGCGTGATTACTTCGAGCGTTTCGGTATCGCCGATGGGCTGCGCCATCTGGCCGAAGACTATCCATTCCAGCCGCGCACGCTGGCCCTATCAACCGTCAACACGAACCACTAAGGAGATGCACACGCTATGCGAAATATGAAATTCATCGTCAATGTTGTTTTGGCCGTTTCTTCCATCGCTGCTCTCGGCGCAGGAATCCGCGCGCACGGTGCAGTATCACTCGCAGGACATCGTTGCGATCCGCGCCAAGGTCAAATACACAACCCTGATTGAACTCCCCACGACCGAAAAGATCATGGAAGCCGCCACGGGCGACAAGGATTTCTGGATTGTCGATGTGGTGGGCAACTTTTGCTTTGTGCATCCGGCGAAACAAGGCATCAGCTCCAACCTGAATCTGATTACGGACAAGGGAAACATCTACAGCTTCACCCTTCAGGATATCTCCGCATCTTCCGGAGAGCCTGATTTGAAGGTGATCGTCGAACCCGCCGACCGCTCTGCCATTGTGGCCGCGAGCAGCCCTCCGCAGTTCGTGCCCGCCGCGCAGCTCGAACAGTCGAAACAGCAGGTTGCCGCTATTCAATCGCACGTCGAGCAGGCCGTGGATGAGTACAAGAGCAGCTATCCGACGCAGCTCAAGTTCGACTATGTCTACAAGGCCAACGAAGCGCCCTTCGACATCCAGTCGATCTATCACGACGACAAGTTCACCTACATCAAGACGAATGCGCCGGAGAAGTTCAGCGTCTACGAGATGAAGGACGGCAAGCCGAACCTCGTCACCTATGACCTCCGGGAAGGAACTTACATCATCCCGAAGATCATGGACGAGGGGTATGTGGAATTGGGTAAGAAGCGGATGAGCTTTGCGCGGAAAGGATAGCAGTCATGACCGAGAACAACCGTACTTCTCACACAGACGCGCAGGCCGGGACGCACGCCGAACCGCAGGTCGAGCCAACACTGCGCGGGCTTTTGGAGCAGCCCAAGGGCGTCTTGCAGAAGAACCTCAAGACGTTCGTCTATTTGGGCGCGGCGTTGCTCGTGATCGTGGCGGCGCTCTTCAGTTCGTCCGGCAAGAAGACGCCCGCGCAGCAGGCCGCCGCGAAGGGGCAACCACCGCAACCCACGTTGCAGGACAACACCGACAACAACGTTCAGGACATGAAGAACCAGGTTCAGGCCGAACGGCAAAAAGAGCAGCAGGCAGCCAGCGCAGTTGCAGGGCAAGATCCGGCGCTTGCGTCTGCGACGCCCGCGCAACAGGCCGCCGCCGCGGCCTTTGGCCCAAGCGGCGAGGCATCCGCTTCCTGCGGTTCCGGCCGGCCCTGCGGGCAAGGGCAGCAAGGCACCATGCCGCCACAATTAACTCCCGAGCAACAACAGGCGCAAATGATTGCCGCGAAGGAGCGCGAACGGATTGACAACTCCCGTTTCGCTTCCAACCTTGTGTACTTCCGTCTTGCCGAGCAACAGCAACAGCAGCCGCAACACCAAGGCCAGACGACGCCCGTCCAGTATGACCACACAGAAGCGACAGTCAAAGACCAGTCTCGTCACCCCACGAGCCGAAGGAGAACCAGGGGAGACGCCCGGAGGCTATAAGCGGCCACTGGAAGCCAATATTGATTCGGCCATCGGCCAACCTTATCTCGTCTACGAAGGTTCGGTTCTCGACACCGTTCTGATGAATCGCCTGGACGGAGACGCCGCAGGTCCGGTCAAAGTCCTTGTCTCAAATCCGCTGTATTCGCATGATCGTCAGCACGTCATTATCCCCGAAGGAACGGTCGTGCTCGGTGAAGCCAAGAAGATTGGAGCGGCGGGCTTCGGACAACAACGCCGGATGGCCGTCGCTTTTCACCGGCTGATTATGCCGGATGGTTACTCCGTCGATCTCGACCAGTTCCACGGCCTCGACCAGATCGGCGAGGAAGGGCTGAAAGATAAGGTCAACAACCACTACCTGGAAATCTTCGGCACCTCGATAGCTCTGGGTGTGGTTGCCGGTGCCAGCGAGATCACGCAGGGCGGCGGCACCATCACCACGAGCGGCTCGCAGGCATTTACCAACGGCACTGCGGCCAGTGTCTCGCAGTCAGCAACCAGCATCCTTGACCGCTTCCTGCAGATACCGCCCACGATCACAATTCGCGAGGGCCACCGCGTGAAAGTGTATTTCACGCAGGACTTGCTTCTGCCTGCGTATTCCAACCACACGATTCCACAGACGTTTTAAGGAGGATTCGATGCGAACAGTTGCTCTCTATCTCTTAGCCCTGTCCACTCTCGCCCTTGCCGACTGCCAGAGCAAAGCGGAAAAGGTGAAGAAGTTGTTGGACCAATACAACGCCGAATACCCGGCTTATGCCAAGGACTGCCTCGATGAGACCTCCGGTTCCGCAAGAATGCTGACCGGAGAGAAGCTGACCGCGGAGCAAACGGCGGCCCTCGAAGCGAAGAGGAAAGAACGCGACGCACGGTGCAAGCCAGAGGCCGACCGTCTTGCACAGATCCAGCGAGAAATCCTTGCCGCACAGCAGTAACGCGGTATTGCTGTAAGGCTTTGCCACACCAACCGCAAACGAAAGGATAAGGCAATGAAGAAGCTACTCCTCGCCGCACTCGCCATCGGACTTGCCACGGCGTTGCAGCCCGCAGCGCACGCGCAGTTCGGTTCCGGCATCGTCTACGATCCCACGCAGTCGGTTCACGCCGTCACGCAGATCGAACACGAAGAACAATCCATCTCCAACCAATTCCAGCAGATCGAGCAGGGTCAACAGATCTTCTCCAACACCGTCAAGATTGCGACCACCGCGTTGCAAGCCTACAACGTCGCCAAGCAGCAATACCAACTCGTCCATCAGATGATCCTCGCGCCGTCGATGCTTTATCAGCGGTTCTTGTCTCCCACGACCGACCTGAGACTGCTGCAACAAATCTCGAACACCTACGGCAATTCGATGGGGTGGCTCAACTCCGCGAACACCGGAAACGGGGCATCAGCCTCATATCAGCAGGTAAGCGTGCCAACTACGACCAGCGTAGTTCCCGGCTACATCACCGCCAGTGTTGCCGGCCAACTACAGATTGCGGCGCAGGGAGCCACCGTTGACATCGGCGATTCCGTCATGACCAACAACCTGCAAATGCTCGGGACAATGCGCGCCAATCAGGCGGCAAGGCAGACCGATATTACTAACTTGGAGGCCGCAACACAGAGCCAGGATGCCACCCAGCAGACCATCATGGCCACGCTCCAACGCATCAATCAAGCCCTGCTCTTGCAACTGCGAACCCAGCAGGATGCCAACCAGATGAACGCCAATCTCGCCTTGCAGCAGATCGTGACCCAAAAGCAGCAGCAGGACGCGATGAAGTCGGCATTCCGCGACTCAGCGGGCTACGAAAGCTACTACAACGCCAACGTCGCCACGACCAGCGGCGGCGCAGCCAATCTCCTTACGCAAGCGTACTGAGTAGTCGCAAGCGGAAGGAAGTTAGAACAAAGCGGAAGAAAGAACGAAGGTGAGGAACATGGGTACAGGTCTCTTCGACTTTATCGCTCAGGCGTGCCAGTCGCTTGCAGCCACGGCGGCACCCTCGATTACTGCGATGGGGATTCACATCGTCCTCGCGTTGGCAACCATCATGCTGGTTTGGTTTGGCGTACAGGAGGCGCTTGCATCGGCGCACGGAGAGGCCGGATTCAGCATGGGGAGGTTTCTCAACCTCTTCATGCTGCTCACCTTCGCTTACGCGATGGTGAACTATTACGACAGCTCCATCCCCGGCCTTGGCTTTTCCATTAAGGGTTTCATCGACGGGGGCACCATCAATCTTGTGAACCTCATCGGGTCGGATGGTTCGACCACGATGCTGAGCGAGATCCACGCGGCATCGTCGAAGACAGGGCCGTCCCTGCTGACCAGCATCATGTCGCCCTATTACTCGATTGTGTACTTTGTCGTGCAGTTCCTTTTAGCTCTTTTGGCGGCAATCGTTTCGGCCATCATCGCCTACGGCGCAATCGCGGCAACCATCATCGGATTGCTCGGACCGATCTTTATCCCGTTTCTCGTCTTCGACAAGCTCGATTGGCTCTTCTGGGGATGGCTCAAGGCGTACCTCGGCTTCAGCTTTTACAAGGTCATCGCCGCCGCCACGATGAATGTTTTATCTCATGTTTTGACGAACTATTACATCCAGCTCGGCCAGAGCATTTCGGACCCGTCAACGATTGTTCAGACGTTGCCGCTTCTGATCCTTCTCGTACTGGTCAACGTCTACATTCTCTTCAAAATTCCGACCATGTCGCACAGCCTATTCGGCGGCAGTGGCGGACACGGCGGCGGCCTGGGCGTGGTCGCAATGGCGGTGCGGGCCGCGCTGTAAACCGCAGAAAAAAGACAAGAAACGAGGTCAGAAATGAACGCAGAAACAGAAACGATGAGCGTCGAAGCGAAAACGACCCCCGAAATCACCCGCGCAGCGGAACGCTATCTGGAACAGTACGGCGATCCGCTGGTGATGAATACCTATCTGAAGGTGACCATTCTGGTGCTCGCCGTCGTTTGTTTCGCGCTGGCGGCGCTCACATTCAAGAGCCAGAAGGCGCTCGCCGACATGCACCCAATGATTGTACGGATTAACGACGTGGGCCACGCCGAAGCCATCGACTATCGCAACTTCCAGTACCGCCCGCAGGAGGCGGAGAACAAATACTATCTGTCCCGCTGGGCGGAGCTGTATTTCAGCCGCAATCGCTTCACCGTCGAGCGCGACCAGACCGACTCACTTTACTTCCTCAATAGCGACGTGCAACGCGCCGTGATCGACCAGGAACGCAAGGACAACATCATTCGGAACTACGTCAAGGACAGCACTCTTCCGTACGTCGATGTGGAGGTCAAGAGCATCATCCTCGACGACCTGCGGCAGTCGCCCTATTCGGCGCGCATCGAGTTCGAGAAGGTGTACACCAATCCGGCGGACCACTCCGAACTCAAGCGGGAGCGATGGACAGCCAGCGTTACCTATGTCTTCCGCGAAAGCGTGAAAAACAATGAGTTGGCCGTAAACCCACTCGGTCTGACCATCGTGCGCTTCCGGGCAGACCAGGCGTTCAGCTAGGGATTCATCGACCTTTACAGAGGCTTATCCATGTCGTTTCTTGCTGCCAATCCGGCTGGCTTTTCCCACCTGTCCCCGTGCCCGGTGGAGCAGGCTAACGCGAGCCCACCGACCCACAACTACGGTTGCGAATGGCGCTCCTCTTGCGGCGGACATGCCGGCTCGAATCGGACTGCAATTGCGGCGAGCTTCTTTTACCAATCAGCCGATGACAACTTTGCTCTGGAGCGTGTCTGCCGTTATGTATCCCGTCTTTTGCTTGGTCACCGCTTCGGGGCCTTTCCGGCGCCCGACGGCACTCGGTCTTCTGCTTCGCGTTCCGCGCCCCTTCGGGGTCTCGGTTCCTCCCAAAACAAGTTTGCAAAACGCGTCACAAAACGCCGCGCAAACCTCTTTCGGGCCCCTCCCAGAAAGCAGACCTTCGGCCTTGGGAGCCGGGCCCACTCGCTAGGCTTCGCCCTGTGTGACCCGAGCAACAACGGGAATTTCAACAAACGGAGACACGATTATGTACCAGAACAAAGTAACCCTCATCGGCTTTGTCGGCAGCAACCCAGAAGTTCGAACTAACGACAATCGCAGCCTGACCACTCTCTCGCTGGCAACCAAGTCCTCCTATAAGAAGGACGGCAAGTACATTTCGCACACCGAATGGCACCGTTGCGTTGTCTTCGGCAAGCTCGCGGAGTTCGCCAAGACGCTCACCAAGGGCGCGCATATCCAGGTGGAAGGCGAACTGCGCAGCCGGGAATATGACAGCAAGAAAACGGACGCGAAGGAGCGCGTCTGGGAGGTTCGGGTCGCTTCGATCCTGAAGCTGGACCGCGCTGAGAAAGCCGGCCCGGAAGATCGGGAGCACGATGACAGTCCCGCAGGGGAAGCGGCCGCATAGTCCATTGTTTTTCACTCGTGGAAGCCCGGCTAAACGCTGGGCTTCCATCGTTCGGAGATCCACCGTATGAGTTTTGAATTGATCCTCCCATTCCTTCGCCCGATTGAGCCGCTGTTGCTGGACGAAAGCATCAGCGAGATCATGGGCAATCCCGACGCCTCATGGTGGTACGAACGCGACGGTATCATTCACCGCGAAAACTCGATTTCCTTCGCCGCCGGCAAACTCCGAACCGGCCTCGAAGTCATTGCCAACCAACTCGGCAAACGGCTCGACGAAGACAACCCTATACTCCATGCGCAGCTCCCGGATGGGAGCCGCTTGGCGGCGGTGATTCCGCCGGTTGTTCGGCTAACGCCAGCACTCATCATTCGAAAATTCACCAGCCGCCACTACACAGTGGATGACCTCATTGCTCGCGGTACGCTGACGCGCCCGCTTGCAGACTTCTTGGCCGAACAGATCCGCAGCGGAAAGACACTGCTGATCAGCGGTGGAACGGGTACGGGTAAGACCACGCTTCTGCGGATATTGGCTGATTTCATTCCGGATCATGATCGCATCGTCGTGATCGAAGATACTTCGGAACTGCAAATCCAGAAGCCCAATATTCTGGCCGTTGAATGCCAGACCGACACATTCAAGGCCAACATCACTTTCGACGACCTTCTCAAGTCCGCTCTCCGCTGGAGACCGGACCGGATCATCCTTGGCGAAGTGCGCGGAATCGAGGCGCGCACGCTGCTCGATTCGTTCAACACCGGCCATGCCGGATCGCTCGCGACGATCCACGCTAATTCGGCGGAGAAGGCGCTGCATCGCTTCGCCAATCTGGTTATGCGCAATCACACGCAGACCACCTTCTCCGACACCGAGGCCGAGATCGGAGAAGCGGTCGATTTCGTCGTCCATGTCGAGCGACAACCGGGCCGCCGCATCATCCGCGAAGTCCTGGCCCTTCGCGGCTACGACCGCGACGCAAAACGCTTCCTGATCGAGTCGGTATTCGAGGTGAAACATGCCACAGCATAGGACACAGAATGCAGCGAATACCGCCGCCGACTTCCTCACTCGTTGCTTCGCTTCGGGTGAGACGGTTGCGCTGTTTCTTCGACGCGAGAATCCTGCCGGGATTCTTCAGCGAATCGTCCCTCTGGAGCGTGCGCTTGCGCCTCGTTACCTCGGCTGGCTCGCGCACGAGAACTCCATCGGCGCGAACATCTATGTGGCCGCCAATCCGCTGCGCTCTGGCAGCCGCAAACGCACCAAGGAGTCCATCGCCGCGGTGCGGCATCTGTACCTTGATTTGGATACCGACGGCGAGGCCCATCTCGCTTCGCTCCGCGCCTCCGAAGCGGTTCCCCCGCCAAATGCAGTCCTCTCGACATCGCTCGGTAAGTACCAAATCCTCTGGCGAGT
>CAVPPV010000001.1:0-448494 GCA_963707325.1 uncultured Acidobacteriaceae bacterium | reverse complement strand
GCCGAGCAATTGTTGCTTGATGGCTTTCCGCTCCGTATCCAGCAATTTCTGGGCGACAGTTTTCGTTAGTAGCTTGTGCTTTTGAAGTATCCAGCAAGTCGCTTCGTAGCTGACGCCAACTCGAAGGGAAAGTTGGTAAATGTTCGCGGGGTCGTGCAGATTATTGAGGGACCATTCTTGGCGATGGGCATGATATTCAACGAGCCACTCAGGAAAGAGAAATTCGGATGCAAAAGCATTGGCTGCCACTTCGTTCGAATCAAAAGAGGAGCGAAGAAAAGATAGTCTCTGAAGAATCTCTTCATCGTCGAGGCTGCTGCGATGATTCATGTAGAAGTGACCGAGTTCGTGAGCTGCTGTGAAGCGCTGGATCGCGAGAGGTCTTTCGGTGGTTACCAGAATTCCCGGAGAGGGGACGGGAATGTAGGCTCCAAGAAGACCATCTAACTTCTTGAAAACCAGTTGAGCTCCCTTGTCGATGATCGCCGCAAAGACGTCGATTCTCCCGCCGTGCAAGGCGATTTGGTCTTGGATTTTGAAGTCACGCTGGAGTCGCGCAGCTTCTAGCGTGCCTTCCAGGACTGAGTCACGTCTATTGGGCATTCTTGCTCCTGGATGCGGTTCTCGAACTCAAGAACTCGGCAAACCTGGCTAACTCTTGCCGATCACGTTCTGATAGTTTCGTGGCCGCGCGCGCGAGGTGCTCGACATCTTCGGGCAGCTGAGCTGATATCACTTCCCCGGTGAAATAGGAAAGCGGCCGTTGATACAAATTGGCAAATTGTTGTAGCTCAATAGCACCCAGTCGGCGCTGGCCTGACTCAATCAACGAAATGGCTGTGCGAGGCAAACCAAGTTTCTTGGCCACTTCATCTTGGGAAAGCTCAAGGTATTCTCGGGCTTGCTTTAGGCGCTCACCCAAGGCAGAAGGATCTAGTTCAGAGTTGGGCATGTCTGTTAACCTCCTTTTCCGGCTTAGCAGGGGCGGGTGTTTTCGTTCCGTGATGTTCATCGAAGGCCTGTTCGATACGGCCAGATAATTCACTCACAAACTCATCTTTGTTTCGATAGCCGCCTTTCTTAATGACCTCTTTGGAAGGTTCAAAGCCAAGAATGTCGGTAAGGTCAAGTAGAACGCGTACAGCTTTGGTTGAAGCCATTTCGGGTTGAATGTCGAACACGGTCCCGCCTTGCTCAGCGGCTTGCTTGGGGGGCCGGGGTTTTCGCAGGGCCGATTTCATCTGCTTGTCGTACCAGCTGGACAGGTAGTTGGTGAGACGGGTGCGGTCAAATCGTTGCGCTGGGCCCTTTGACTTAGGTGCCATGAGGCACCTCCACTCTGTTCGATTTTCAAACATTATTACGCGTGTGTGTTCGATTGTCAAGAACAAATTATGGTTTACGTGCGAAATTCGAACACTGGTGAGGCCACTGGTTCCTGCCGAAGGAAGCGAGAAATGTAACTACGGCGATGTCCTTTCAATAACATACGATCAGAGGCTTGGCTACGTCTGTTTGTGTTTAGGCTTATCAAGGGTCGTCTCGACCCTTCATCGAGCCAAGAGATCCAGAGAACAGACAAACTCACGGCTGAGAACTGCGGATGGGATCGAGTGCCCGACTTGTTGGTGCGAAAGGTGTTCTTCGTTGAGGCCTCACCGAACGGCTGCCAAGGTCTTCCGCCTCCATAGTGTGGGACTTTCGTTCATTATATAGAGATAACGCACTAGGACATATTCAAGAGGAGTCTCCTGTGGGCCAGGGCAAATTGATCGTTTTTGAAGGACCGGACGGCATTGGGAAATCCCATCTGGCGGAAGAGACGTGTGGTTGGCTAAGAGGTATGGGGGTAGAAGCCGTACAGGTTTCGTTTCCAGGAAACGCTGAGAGTACTCTCGGTCAGCTGGTTTATGACCTTCATCATTACCACAGCGACCGTTTCCATATCGGTGTGATCAATCCGCTCAGTCTCCAGGTATTGCACGTCGCAGCGCACATTGACGAGATTGGCCGTGCAGTCAGGCCGGCAATTGAACATGGTACGTGGGTGATTCTGAATCGATTTTGGTGGTCAACGTGGGTTTACGGAATGCTGAGCAATGTGAACCAGAAGTGTTTGGAGTTGATCATCGAGACCGAGAGGCACTATTGGGGCGATCTTCTGCCGAGCGCAATTTTTCTTGTGCGGCGGCAGGAGGCCATTCGTCGCGAGCATGATCAGGATACCTTTGACCGTCTGGCATCCCTTTATAGGGAATTGTCCATTCGAGAGCAGGCTTCTGGCGTAATACATGATGTGGAGAATTCGGAGCTGGGGGCATCCTTGCAGTCAATAACGAGGGTGCTCAAAGGGATCTTGGAACAATGACTGTAGCTCCAAGCTTGGGTATCATCAGTCATGTCCGTCTCAGTCCAACTGGCTCTCGCTACAGTTTCAGATCAGGCCAAAGTGGCAGATTCTCCGCCGCCACGTCTCCCGCGTGGCGTACGCGAGACGAAAGTCTTCGACACGTATTGGAAATTCGCAGCCAAGCGGCAAGAGATTTTTTTTCGCCGGCTTTCCGGACAGGTTCCTCCCTGGACTGACGATCCTATTCTTCTGGAATTCAAGTTTACGAATTCCTACCGGGCCTCTGATCGCGTTAGCCAGTATTTGATCCGTAATGTGATCTATCAGGGAGACCACAGTCCAGAGGATACGTTCTTCCGAATCCTGGTATTCAAGGTCTTCAATCGGATCGGGACATGGGAACTGTTGGAGCGCGAACTTGGACGCGTTTGTCTTGGAACGTATGACTTTGCGCGTTACGACTCGATATTGACAGATGCAATGCTGAGCGGCAATCGGATTTATTCTGCCGCATACATCATGCCCTCAGGGGGCGTGACGGGGGAGGAGAGAAAACATCGGAGTCACTTGCGTTTAATCGAACGGATGGTGTGTGACCGCGTGCCGTTTCGGTTACAGCAATGCGGCTTCATGGAACGGGGTTTCGAAATCCTGCGATCATATTCGATGATTGGTGACTTCCTGGCGTATCAGTTCATAACCGACTTGAATTACAGCACGCTGACCGATTTTTCTGAAATGGAGTTTGTGGTTCCGGGACCGGGGGCAAAGGACGGAATCAGGAAGTGTTTTTCTGACACTGGTGGTCTCACATACGCTGAATTGATCAGAATGATGGCAGATTTGCAGGAAGAAGAATTTGGACGTTTGGGGCTGTGTTTTCGGTCGCTGTGGGGTAGAAGGTTGCAGCTGATTGATTGCCAGAACCTGTTCTGCGAAGTAGATAAGTATGCGCGAATTGCGCACCCTGACGTGAGTGGGATTACAGGACGGACTAGGATCAAGCAGAGATACCGAATGAATTCGCAGCCACTACAGTACTGGTATCCGCCGAAGTGGAAGGTCATTGGGGAAAATCAGGTGCTTGCCAAAGCAGGAGACTGACACCACTTGGAGCAGAGTTCCTTGAAAACCGGATTGCGGCATTCTGTAAGCATCTCTCGGACAGTTCCCGCCCACCCTCTCTTCCTGGCAGCGTAGGCTGCGAGAACAAATGTGAAATTTCGAAAGGCGGGGGGTCTGGTCCGGCGGGCGATTTTCTCCATGTCAGATTGAATGAGCGAATCACTCATCAGAATCAGCATATCTCGTTCGAGGTCTGCAAAAGCCTCGTCGGACTCGGGCTTTGGCAATGCAAGATTGTCGTCGTTTTGACCGATTGCGTCTCTTCGCGCCTGCCCCAGACGTGGCAAGTCTCTGTGGTACACATGCAGGCTGTCAGTGAACTGGACGTAATTTCCTGGTTCGAGGCCAAGCCATCCCGCAAGAACCTCCTGCAGAGATGTGAATTGGACAAAATTGTAGGGCACTCCTAGAAAAAGATCATTGCTTCTCAGGATCTGGGTCCACTCCAGCCGCCCACCTCTGACTTTCAGCAGAGAGCAAATGTTGCAGGGAACATCTGCGGAGGCGGGAACCCCTGAGGTATCCGGAAGATCGGTTCTTGGATCCCAGATCTGCAGGACAACCTGCCTGCTATCGGGAGCAGATAGCAGCGCTGAATATGCCCTGTCGAGCTGATCCGTTGCGAATTGGTGACGGAGACGATATCCATAGGCACCATCATATTTCGGTCCAGTGCCCGAGAATCTTGGAAGCTGGGGGTTCCAAAAGTTCAGGAATGCAGAATCCTGCCGACCACGCAATATCCAGACAATCTCAGCTATCGCGAATGCTGGATTTATGGACGGTCGGCGAGTTACGACCCACCTCTGACGGGGGCACCGAATAGAAAAGGCGGAGTGCAGAATCTCACTCGTGTCGCCGTCGCGACTCGATTGAATCCTGAGCTGGTGCTCCTCTCCGAATGCGCTGGCCGCCTTCTGCCAAACTTGGTCGGCAGAATCGCCTTCGAACATGTACATCAGGCCCTCGGTGTCGTGATTTCACGATACTACCGCACAATTGGTTTTGACAGGGAGAGCCAGACGATAATCGGCTTCGCCATAAGCCTAACGCGGAGGAGTAGAGAGAATCTTGAAAAGATTGATCAAAAGGGCGATGAAGGCCGCGACTGCGAAAGGACCATACACTAGAACCATGAGACGCACGGTATCGAGCTCTTTCTTCAGTTTCGCCAGAGACACACTGCCCCCACCTAAGCTCTGGACGTCCTGAAGACGAATTCCGGAAAGTGGTGGGCGGTCGCGAGGCGGTCCGGTTGAACCATGAACCTCGGCGAAGAATATAGTGAAAGTTGGCTCCAAGTATCGAAGGCGAATATCGCTTGGACCTACATTCTGAACTGCAAAAAGCAGTCTCCCTTGAAAACTTGGGTCAACGTGGAACCCCGAGATGTTGACTAGTCCTTGGAATTTGAAAGTGCTCCGCAGTGTGATGAATGCCATGAGGTGAGGCGGCATGGCCAGCCACTCGTGACAAGTCAGCATCGCGAACTGTCCAGGAGGCAAGCTGATATAGTCCTTGGCTTTCGTCAGTCGGTCGGGCACTTTGTGCCCGACAATGTAGACTTCCGATCCTAGCCGAAGGTCGTAGGAACACTGCTGTAGCATCTTCGGTTCAAACGTATTGTGCAAGAAGAGCTTTTTGCCTGTGGAAGCAATCTCAGCAGTAGCGAGAGTCTCGATTTCGGACTGGGCGATAAAGGCCATCAGTGCCCCTTAAGGGCTAGCACGACTTTCTGCACAATCACACCGATTGCTGTAAGGGCAAGCACGAATAGACCCGTAGCCACGCACCAGTGAGCTGCGCGGCCCGAGTAGAACTCAGTCTTCGTTTCGCCGCCAACCGCCCAGCTGAAGAGCGGAATAAAAACAATTAAGACCAGGAACCCGATACCGACCAACAATCCGCCCAGCCGCAGTAGTTGCTCCCACGACAGTTCCACTCGGATTCTCCTGAGGTCACAGTATCTCTGAATTGTAGCCAACGCTATTCACGGTTTAGATACCTGGTTCTTCAACTGCTGCTGCAAAATGACCTCCTCCGATTTCAGTCGTACAGAAGGCCTCGTGAAATATGAGCTTTCCGGTGTTGCAGTTCGCCCTGCTCCAGTTTTCCGCTCAAATCGCCTCTTCCTGAACAAATGCTTCTGGCGTTGTGTTGGGAAACTTGCGACAGCGTCGATTAGAAGCGGTATTCGACGCATCATTAGCGTTGAATATTTGCCATTTGCGTCGAATATCCGGTATAATCTACGCAAAGGATGCGTAGAATGGATGGTTATATCCACACTCATGAAGACTGGCCCCACTTTCGGTGGGACCGCGAAAGCTTGTCCGGACGGCTAGCAAGCGTTCGACACGAGCAAGGCCGGTTGCTAGGACGCATGGAAGCCCTGGGTTTCAAGTTACGTCAAGAAGCTGTGCTGCGCACCCTTACGGAGGACGTGCTCAACAGCAGCGAAATTGAGGGAGAAAAGCTGGACCCGGAGCAAGTCCGTTCCTCGATCGCGCGCCGTCTCGGCATGGACATCGGGGGCCTTAAGGCGGTGGATCGGAACCTGGAGGGAGTTGTTGAAATGATGCTGGACGCCACCCGTCACTATGATCAGCCGCTCACTTCAGAACGGTTGTTCGCGTGGCATGCATCCTTGTTCCCGACCGGACGCAGTGGCATGAGGCGGATTAAGGTCGGTGCCTGGCGAGATGACAGTGGAGATCCAATGCAGGTAGTCTCTGGGCCGATGGGCAAAGAACGTGTTCACTACGAGGCACCAGCCGCGAAACGACTGGACCCCGAGATGGGGACTTTCCTCGATTGGTTCAATGGAAACACTGAGGGTGATTGGGTGGTAAAGGCAGGGCTCGCGCATCTATGGTTCGTCACGATCCATCCCTTCGAGGACGGCAACGGTCGTATCGCGCGAGCCATCGCCGATTTGGCACTCGCCCGATCTGAACAAAGTTCTCAACGGTTCTACAGCATGTCGGCCCAGATCCGGCAAGAGCGTGCGGACTACTACGACGTTCTGGAGCGGACGCAGAAGGCGGCGATGGACATAACGCCGTGGATGGATTGGTTCTTGCAATGTCTGGGACGTGCCATCGACGGAGCAGAAGCTACCCTCGGAACCGTGCTCTCCAAAGCGCGCTTTTGGGAGACCTTTGGGGACTCTCTGCTGAATGAACGGCAGCGTCTTGTTGTTAACCGCTTGCTCGATGGTTTCGAGGGAAAGCTCACTACAATGAAATATGGGAAGCTCGCGAAATGTTCACACGACACGGCATTGCGTGACATCGCCACACTTGTTGAACGCGGTATCCTAGTGCGAAATCCAGAAGGTGGGCGCAGCACAAGCTACTCGCTTGCCAGGGTTACATGAGTGTCCTATGCGAAAGGGCAAAGCGACCCAGCTAAGAATGAGAATGTATTTTTCGGACTTCTTCGGCGTGCGCAAATCGGCGCTGAACAAGTACGGCGCTTTCGACATCTCTCTTCTCGCCGACCTGCCGCTCTTCGTCGATCCGTTCTTGCTTTTTAACAGTAAGAAGCCGAAGTACCGTGCCCTCCACGACCGCATGATCGAGTACCTGCGCTTCTTGAAGGAAAAGTCCGCGGCGGACCAGAGCCTTGACTCGGGGTTGCTCACAGCTTGGTATATGTTTCCCGAGGTCGAGCAGAATTGGCTCGGCTTTTCAGCGACGGGCAATCACGGACATGGCTTGGGTAGAACCTTCGCCGAAGCGCTTCACACAAATCTGGGGAAAATCTTCGGTTCCTTCGGCAAAGAGAATGTGACTCGTGGCAGCCATCTGGAGAAGCTGTGCCTTATTCGCGACGGCGTGGGGCGGGACAATATCAGTGATTTTACGAACAACCTCATACGCGAATTCCTGCTCGATTACACCCAGGCCTTTGCGGTGCGCCACATTGACCCCTCGCTACGCCGCAAGGTCACGGTCCGCAAGGTCCGCTTCAACTATCACACGGAGACTTGGGAGAGTGGCACGTTCGACCTGCCTTGGTACCTCAAGGATCACGTTCTGCTCACCCCGAAGAACATCCTGACCAAGGACGATACTTGGATCAACAAAACTGACCTCATTGACAATTTCGAGAGCATCCCCGACGCGATCCCGAACAAACAGTTGCGAAGTCAGATCAGCAACTATTTCCGCAAGATGCTTCCGCGCTCGCCGAAGCGGAAGGACGAACGCGACGCGGCATTTCTGACGATTCAGCATTTTCCGGAGCTGATCGACTTCTACATCAAACACAAGGAGGACACGGGGGACCGGGCGGAAAATATCGCCAGCCGGCGAGTCGCATTCTCGCAACAACTCTACTTGGAACAGTTCCGCGAACTCGCAGAGTTGCTGCGGCGCAAAACAGACTTTTATGCCATTTCCGGCAACAGTTACGATGACGCCTACAAGCGGGTGCTGTTTTTCAAGGACGTAATCGAAAACAAAGGCGGCCACCGTCTCTTCTATGTCAGCGGATCCCCGTTGGAACGCGAGGAGGACTTACACATCCTCTACCGGATGACCTGGTTTGCGACCATTTCCGACGTCACCCGCGAAGCCAATGATGGCCGCGGCCCGGTTGACTTTAAGGTATCGCGTGGCAACGCTGATAAGACACTGGTCGAGTTCAAGCTCGCCAGAAACTCCCACTTGGAACGTAATCTAAAGAATCAGACGGCGATCTATGCGAAAGCCAGCGATGCCGAGCGCGCGATCAAGGTCATCGTCTACTTCAGAGCCGCAGAGAAAAAACGTGTCGAAGGGATTCTGAAGAGATTGAAACTGACAGGTAATAGGGACGTGGTAATGATAGACGCACGCAAAGATAACAAACCATCAGGGTCAAAAGCGAAATGACATGAGCTCCTGCGCATTCTCAGCAATGGGCTGAAACTGTGTGGACCGATTCTGTTTAGTCCACTGGCTCCAACTGGCGAAGCATCCCCAAGCTGATGAACCTGATCTTCCTCTTCGTTTTCGTAAGCGTCGTCTCACCCGTGAACGGAATTTTCCTGAGTGTCCCCGGCCTGTGCCGCACTGAGAACTTGCCAAGGCTGTTCAGCTTCATGGTGAACCCGTTCGTCCCCAAATTGTTAAGCAGCGTGTGCTCGATGCACGAGATCACGGTGTTGACAATGTGCTCCGCTTCTTTCTTGGTGGACAAATTCAAAGCCTGCTGAACCCTCCCAGCCACCTCGTCCCGGCCCCTTCGTAAGCTTTCTCGCATGAAGTTCAACTCCTTTCGAAAGAGGTGTCTCACATGCTGAATACTGCGATTGCCACCAATCAACCAATTTTCCCCTTGAATTTGTCTGTAGAAGAGAAGCAGCACAAAACTGACCGATTCACGTTGATCGATGGCCGCTACGTCGGGCACGACGGGTTTGTCGTCCCGAAGGATTTCGACGAGTTCCGCCAACGGTTTCCACATCACATCCCGAGCTGGGTGAAGCGGCACGCCGACAGGCTTGCCCTGAAGGAGGATTTGGAGGACTGGACGCAAGACCTAGTAATCCACATGAAATATTTGCCTCCTACGTCCAAGCACCGGGAAGCTGGCAAGGAGGACATCGTGCAAACGTTCGATCCTGCCAAGCACCACGGTGCGAACCAGCCTCGGTTTCTGAACTACATCAACCTTTGCCTCGCGAACAAGTTCAGGACCATGCGCTCCAAACGTAGAAAGGACGCTCTGTTCCACACGGGTAACTTGTCGCTGACCGGGCACGTAGACACCTACACCTGTGGCGAGGCGGACGACGAGTATTGCCACGAGCACTCGGAATACCTACGCCGTGCTGCGGATATTTCCGAGAAGCGAGCACGGGATGGAACCTTCATCAAGGAGTTCGTTGATTTCGTCAGGCGGAGGGACCCGAGCGTTCTGCCGGCGATAGCGTCCATCCTAGCGACTGGCACGCCGGACGATGCAGCTGAGTTTCTTGGGATTACGGACGCCCGATTCTCCCGACTGCGGACTCGTATACGGCAGCTGGGTAAGTGCTTCATGACGGGGGACGACCACATCCCGAAGCAGAGGAGGCCCTACAAGAAGCGCGTGAAGAGACTAGCGACGCCAAGTCTCGTCGCGGCCTAAACTAGCCCACAGAAAAGTCCCGAGCACCGGATCGGCGACGATTCGGTGCTTCGGCACTTCCGACAAAGGGCAGTGGGATGAAGAATACGGGCCCCGTTCGCCCACAACCTTCGGCGAATTGATTGGCTGAGTGCCGATCTGAAAAAACGAGGGACTAACGAGGGACTAGGGACTTCTGAACCCCCAACGAGAATTGGCCATTGCCGCCACGAGAAAACGTGTTCGAATCGTACCAGATTCCCCTGCGTGAGAACTCTACTGTGAGGCTTTTGAGGAGGTCGACGTGCCACTGCAATATGATCGCAATGAATTGTACCGGAAAGTCTGGGAGAGACCGCTGATTAAGGTCGCTCAGGAATACGGCGTCTCCGCAGTCGCCTTGGGGAAGGCGTGTAGCAAGCTCTTGGTACCTGTTCCAGGTCGTGGCCACTGGGCGAAGCTGGCCCATGGCCATACCGGCGTTCGCAAGATGCCGCTGCCAAGAGTGGACAAGGTTCCGGTCGTGTTTAGGTCATCGCGCGTCCGGCAGAGGGAACCGACTGCGCCCGCTCAAACCGATCCTGAGTTCGCCGCTATCGACGAGCTATTGTCGTTTGGTGCGCTCAAGCCTCCAGCAGTTGACGCATCAACTGGCTGGCACGTCTTGGTTCGACGCACAGCGAGTCGGCTTCGGAGTCGAAGACGCAAGAACGAAAGAGGCATTCTGCTGCCCAATAAACCTGGCGGCCTTGACGTCAGGGTAACGGCGGACAGGCTGGAGCGGGCATTGGTGATTATGTCTCAGCTCCTAGCCGTACTAGAGAGGCAAGGCTTCACAATTGAGGTCACGGAGAAGGGCGGTACGGTTGCGAGCGTGAACGGCCAGCGTGTCTTCTTCGGAATTGAGGAGGTAGTTCGGCAAATCGTGACTCGGAAACCACGAGTGCCAGAGCCTAAGAATCGTTGGGACTATGACCGCTTCGTAAGCTACGAGCGTCGGGCTTCATTGGCGCTCGTAATCCACTCGGAGACTTGGCGCTCGCCATCGCTGCGGAAGAGATGGGCCGACGCCAAGATCCAGCGGCTCGAAGATCTGATTCCCGATTTCGTTGCCGGCGTGATGCGCACTGCGGTTGCACTGCGTCTCCGCGAGCAAGAGCTCAAAGAGCGCGAGTTGGAGCGGCAGAAGCGAGCGCAGGAGATGATCAAACTGCGTGAGCAGATTGAGGCGGAAGAGAAAAAGATGGAGCAGTTCAATCAGTGGATTGAAAGCTGGGAAAAAGCCGAACGGCTCCGTCGATTTATCGCGGCATACGCGCAGAAGACTTCGAAATGGGCTGCGGAAAAGCAGTCGCACTACAAGGAATGGATCGCGTGGGCGAACCAGCAGGCTGACCGGGTTGATCCGTTCGTGTCCGAGAAACCGGTATCCGTGCTGGACCGCAAACACGAACTGCGCGGGTGGTAGGTGTGCCGTAAGTGTGCCGTGCGCTTCGGAACTGTGCGCGCTAAAGTGCGCCTTTTCAATACCGCGTCAAAAGTGCTTCCGTGCGGGCTTGGTTGAGGTAAACCATTGATAAGAGTGGTGAGCGCGGTAGGAATCGAACCTACAACCTACTGATTAAGAGTCAGTTGCTCTGCCAATTGAGCTACGCGCCCACGGCGGAGAATCTTACCGGCGGGGCAATTGGTGATTGTAACATTTCCAACGCGCACGGTCATGGCTCACCGAGTTGCCCCGCTCGCATGTCCACAAAAAATTGTTGTGCGGCGCTCATCCGCCGCAACGTTGCGTTGAGAAATTGCTACCGCCTTGTGAGAGGAACCGCAGTCCTGAAGATGATAGGCGCGCACTACTGCTTGAAAGCCCGGTAGTGGTCGTTGTCTTTTGGGGGCAGTGGTGACGTGAGTTGAGTGCTGCCCGTGCACGCGTCGTCGACGCGAGCGAGATCGCTCCTACGACCGCTGACGTACTTCTGCGGCCAGTCCGCTGGAACTTTCGCTGACCGCCGGGCGGCGCGGCGGCAGTGAATCTGGCCCCGTCCTCGGGCGCCGCTCGACTGTGCCGATCACCGGGGCGTCTTCCAATCCATCGGCATAAGCCATGGAGACGAACCTCTGCTCGGTACATAAACGATCGATCATCCGCTGTTGCCCGTGGCTGAGCACGGCGTGAGGCAGAATGGGAAAATGACGGAACATCCAAAGAAAATACACCCGCTGGAGAAAAGAGGGCATCAGATAACGCGGCCCGATGGGCGTTTGCACTTGCACCACACCGTCCGCCAGTTTCTCAATCCACATAACTAGGCCCACCTAACACCTGAGTTTGGCCAGAGCAATTCTAGGGCCGCCATTATTGCACCAAGGGCGGTGCGATGGGAAGCTTTTTCTCAAGAATTCCAAGGGGGGCCTCGGGCCCGGGGATTTCTTGCCTGAGGATAGGGAAATTTCGGGAGTATCGGAGGCCCGCGCGACGCCTTCTGCGGCGTTATGGACGATGTTTCCAGCTGCACCAATCATGGTGCAATACGCAAAGGCTACGCCGGGATTTCCGGCAATATGTCCATCCGCCGGATCTCGGCTGCCACGCCGAAGTCCTTGCCCGGTCCCTGCTCAACCCGCAAAACCCGGGCATGGCAGCACACCCAGCACTTGTCTCCAGAGGTCAGCTCGGGAGGAAGGATGAGAACCAGTTCCACATCCGAGCCCTCCGTCATGCGGGACTCGGTGTAGAGGAATACGCCATTCGTGCTCACATCGCGGGTCTGGGCGCTCGACTCCGCGTTGGCAGCGGCTCCCCGGACGCGCACCGGCACCTTGGCAACCACTCTTTTGCGGGAACGACGATCAATCTTAGAGATCATTAACCTTGAACCGGGCAGTTTCGAGTTTCTAGTTTCTAGTTTCCGGTTCTTGGTTGCTGCAGTTGTGCATCCCGCAGAACCAGAAACTGGAAACCGGAAACTGGAAACTATCACCGCTGGCGTTCGACAGTATAGATCAACTTTGAAGGATGCGTTACAAACCGCCTAAATTTCTGGACGGCGCTGGCGTGCGGCAGGGACCACCAGGGCTTGCTCCATGGTGGGAACATTGGTGCCCCGCAGCCGGGCCTCAGCCTCGTGCAACTTGTCAGACTGGCCGGTCTGATAGTAAGCCTGCACCAGCAGTTCCATGGTGAAGGGATTGTCCTGGTCCTCTTCCAGATTGGAAATCGCCTCATCGTACTTCTTCTGGTCCATGAGCAGCGTTCCAGCCGCGCCGTTGTAGGAACTCTGAATCACGCGATTGCGGCTGGCGGATGCCATGGTCTCGAGCTGCTTCAAAGATTTGTCGGCCAAACCCTGATTGCCGGCATGAGCGGCTCGCACCGTGCGGTTGCGCAGAATGCGGGACAGTTCGTCATCTTTGTCGGATTTCGAAATCGTGTTGCGATGTCCCAGCGCATCCTCTGCCTCCTGCAGATCTTTCAGCGCGGCGTTGTCGTCGGCCTGGTACTCGGCCAGGGTCCGGTACGACTGCGCCTCCTGCAGGTCCTGCTCTTTGGCATGTGCGGTCTGGGCAATTTCCTGGAACAACTTGTCGGCCTCGGCGAAATTGCCGTCGCGCACCCAGGTCATCGCCTTCTGCATGCTGTAGGCGAGCCGGTCCGCCTCGGTGTGGGCAAAGCGGATGGCTTTGTCGTACTCAACACGCGCCTGCTCCTGGTTCCCCATCAGCGCGTAGGTATCTCCCAGCCCGACCTGAGACGTGACAAAGTCCGGATCGATCTTCAACGCCGCGCGGTAGTGCTGCAGCGATCCCTCAAAGTTGCCGCCCATGCGCAGCAATTCGCCGTAGGAGTCCTGCGGATTCGGCTCCTTGGGCAACAGGGCAACGTACTGATCCATGGCCGCAAAGGCCTTGGCAAATTCCCGGTTGCGGGCGTAAAGATAGGCCAGATCGTTCACTGCGGCAGGAAACTTTTTGTCGATGGCCAGCGCCTTCTCCATGATTCGCTGCGCCTGATCGTTGCCCTCTTCCAGCATTAGCCAGTTGCCGGCAAGGTAGAGCACATGCTTGTCCTTGGGATACATCTCCAGCAGATCGTTCATGGCGGAAATGCCGCCGATGAAATCGCCCTCCTGCACCTTGGCGATCCAGGCAACCATCAACTGCTCCCCGGGAGTCAGCTTGGGCGCGAGCGCCTTGGCCTTTTCGCGGGCCGCGCTCACTTCCTCGGGATTGCTGCTGTTAAAGGCAATCCAGGCCCAGGCCACGGCCAGGTTCGGATCTTCTTTCACCGCCGCGCGCCAGTCGTCGTTGCAGCGCTCCAGATAGAGGTTCTCGTAGTCCTGCATGCCCTTCTCGTAGAGCGCGCGAGCCTGCGCCGACGCGGTCGTTATCGGCATCGAAGCCGAGGCCGACTCCTTGACGTGGTGGGCATACAGTGGCGCGGCAAAGGACACGCCAAGAATGAGGACAAAGACTGGGACAGCGCACATGGAGCGACGCATTAAGGTCTCCGCAACAGACGCTTTGAGGGAGGAACTACGATGCAGCGTAGCATCGCCGGAATAAGGTTACCTAGTGACGGAAGTCATACGACGGGTGGGAGGGTGGTTGTGTGGCCCGGACACTCTTGTCCGCGGAGGACGGCGGCTCAGGGAGGCAGAGTTTGCCCGTAAAACAAAGCCCCTGCCACAAGCGGCAGGGGCTCTACTAACGAAGAAGCAGTTAGAACATGAACTTGGCCGCGAGCTGAATGCCGCGCGGGCCGCCTCCACCGAGGAACGGGTTGCCGATGCCCACATCGCCGGTCGCCGTAATCTGATAGGCGCCATTGCCCACTTCCCGGCCAGCAGCGTTTGGCGGAGCGAATCCGCAAGCGCAACCGTGGGTCCCGTCGGGATAGACCTTAAGTGGCGAAATAGGATTGGACGCAGGGTCGGCAATAAACGCGGGAAGCACGGGGTTGGAGAAGTTAGGATGGTTGAGAATGTTAAAGAAGTCCGCCCGAAGCTGCATGGTTACACGTTCCGTAAGAGCCGTGTCCTTGTAGATGGCGACGTCCCACTGTTTGAACGTGGGGCCCGAAAGTGAGTTGCGTCCCAGATTCCCGTAGTGGCGGGTTCCCGGCACGCAGTCACTGGCGAAGCCGCTGTACGTATCGAGAGTAGCTCCCGATGTGCACGGCATGGCGAACGAGCTAAGCTGCAGGAAATTGTAGGGATTACGCTTGTTATAAACAATTGGTCCAACCACATCGGGACGGTCGAAGCCGTCGCCGCCACCGCTGTAGTCATCTTCATAGTTGTAATTCAGGTTGAACGGCTGGCCACTTTGCATGGTTGCGGCACTGTCGATTCCCCAGCCATTCTTCAGCTTTGCCATGCTGCCCGTCATCTTCGGGAAGGCGTAACTGGCGATCCACACGAAGCGGTGGGGAACGTTGAAATTCGACGGACCGTATTCCGCCTTGGGATTGTTGCTGTCCTGCGGTTGTGCGGCGTTCACGACAAAATCTTCGCCGTCGCTCGAGTTGTCCAGTGACTTTGACCAGACATAGTTGATGAGCGAGGTGAAACCATGATAATTCGCCACACGCAACTGGGTCTGAAGCGAATGATAATTAGAGGCTCCGAAGGAATTTTCCTGGAAGATGTACGCCGCACCATACGGGAAACCGTAGTTGCGGGGCACAGTAAAGTCGTTGATAGTACCCGCGATGCAACCGGACCCAATCCCTAACGCGTCGCAGTTGGTGATCGTCTGCTGGGACGGCTGATTGAGGTCGAAGAACCGGAACAAGCGGTGCCCCTGCGAGCCCACGTAACCCACCTGCATCGAAACCTTGCTGGAAAACTGGTGCTGAATGTTGATGTTGTAGTTTTCCATGTAGGGCGTCTTGATATTGCGGTCGAAGGAGAAAATGTCGCATTCGACATTGCAGGTCGGCGCACCATAGATCGGCGTGTTCGGAATGTAAACCCCGTTCACATCGAACGCTCCCGGGTTGGCATTTGCCATCTGAACCGGGTCGGGGCCAATGTTGTTATAAGCTGGACCCGGCGCGTAGAAAGTCGGATAAGGCAGGTGGCCCAGCATCATGTCCTGCGAGAAACCATCGAAAAACAGGCCGTATCCCGCGCGCAGAACTGTATTGCCTTTCCCATTCACATCCCACACGATGCTGGCGCGGGGCGAGAAATCCTTCTTGTCGGGGTTGTAGAGGCCGTTAAGCCCGCCGGAGCCGCCCACCTGTTGCAGGACGCCTGTGCTCGGAATAAAGTCGGAGAACAGGTTATTCCTCTCGGCGACCACGCCGTAGTAATCCCAACGCAAGCCGTAATTAAAAACTACGCGCGGGGTCACATGGTACGCGTCCTGAAAATAAAACCCGAAGCCGTTCTGGTAAGTGTGGCGCAGCGTATCGCCCGTATAAGAGAATAGGCCGAAGCTGGAGGTTTGAGGAGCCATCTCGAGCAGACTTTCAAGATCGTCGAAGCGGATGCGGCCCCGCGAGTATTTCTCGAAACTTTGTTGCACGCTGGTACGGTGGAACTCGCCGCCGAACTTGATATCGTGCTTGTTTATCTTCCACGAGAGGCTGTCGATCAACTGATTGTTGGTATCCACGCGTTGTCGCGGGTCTCCAGAAGTCGCGCCCAACTGCGAGAAAAATCCTGCTCCTCCCGTGGCGTTGGGCGATAGGATAATGATCGGCAGGCCTTGCGAATTACAGGTGCCGAATGACGCTGGAACGTTGCAGAACCCGATGCTCCCCGGATTAAATCCCTTGTCTTGCGGGAAGAAACCTTCGGCGAAGCGGTTCCACCCGTATCGAAATTCGTTCACTTTGGATGGGGAGAGCACACTCACCAGAGAGATTGAGACTAGTTGCACTCGCGTCGGCGTAACCGTATCGAAACCGGGCAATTGTCCGCCCGTAGCGTTCAGTTGCAAGGGGAATTGCTGGGTGCTGTCGCCGAAGAAGTAGCGGCCACTCACGTTGTTGTTGGAGTTAAAACTGTGGTCAATCTTGGCGATAACGCTGCTCAAATTATTGAGTGAGGGCGCGTTGGCGATGTAATCTGGAGAGAAATTGTTGTTCGTATCGAAACAGCCGGAATCGGTGGATGTGATGCCGGGAATGTAGTTGCCAGGATTGTGCGGATAGAAGTTGGCCAGAGTCTGACCGATCGAGCTCACCGTTCCGCCAGCGGTGGCAACATTCGCCTGGGCCGCCGCGATCTGCGACAGGGTGGGAACGCAGTCGAGTGATACCACTCCTACGGTTTCGCGCTGGCCCTCATAGTCCAAGAAGAAGAAGGTTTTGTCTTTGACAATGGGCCCACCGAGTGAACCTCCAAACTGATTATTGTGAAACGGCGCCTTGGGAAAGGCAGACTGATCAAAATAATTGCGGGCATCGAGCGCGTCGTTGCGGAAATATTCGAAGAAATCGCCATGCACAGCGTTGGTTCCGCTCTTGGTCACGATGTTCACGACAGCACCGGCGTTGCGGCCATATTCCGGCTCAAAATTTGAAAGGACACGCATGTCAGACACCGCATCGATTGGCAGAATCGCCGATGGCGTCGCGAAGACGCCTCCTTGGTTGATGGCGGGGTCGTTGCGGTAACCGTCATTCATATCGGTACCGTCGAGCAGGTAGTTGTTGGAGCGTCCACGCGCGCCGTTCATGGAGAACTCGCCGAATGATCCGGGCGAATCAGTGATCTGGTCGGGAGAGCCGGCCACCCCGGGATTCAGGAAGATCAGTTTGGTGTAGTCGCGGCCGTTGATGGGCAAATCCTTGACATCGTTCTGCGTGAGCACTCCACCCAAGGTGTTCGAGGTCGTCTCCACCATCGGCAGTTGATCAGCGGAGACTTCGACCCTGCTGGAGACTTGGCCCGGCTTCATCGCCGCATCCACTCGCCGCTCGGTGGCCACGTCCACCACCACGCCGGTCGTAACAAAGGTCTGAAAACCAGTCTGCGTGACCGTCACCGTGTACGTGCCAATGGGCAGTTCCGGCAGCGAGTAGCTACCGTCGGCGCTGGTGTCGGTGGTGCGCTCCAATCCCGTACCCACGTTCTTCACGGTCACCTTGGCTCCGGCCACCACCGCGCCCTGGGGGTCAGTGACGGTGCCGAGAATGGTGCCGCGGAAGGTTTGCGCCGAAAGGCTCACTGCGGCCAGAAGCACAAACACGAGGATGATGCGCGCTCTCATAAAATCTCCTTGATTCTGATCGGGTTATGGAACTTTGTGTGGCGTGGCGGGCGGAGTTTCAGGCCGATTAAACTGGGAGACCTGCAATTCCTTGCATACTAACAAGATGCAGCGCCCTACCGCACAGGAAACACTATCCAAACCCTATCCCAAGAGTCAACCATTGAGTTCTGATGGAAGCAATAGATTTTACGAATGAGGTAACTCGCAGGTAACGTGGTTAAAGGAGAGGCGGCATGAAGGGTCTTAGTCTCAGGTCTTAGGTCTCAGGTCTTGGGCCTAAAACCCAACACCTAAGACCTGTGCAGCTCAAAAGGTGATGGTCACGCCGCCGCGCACGGACCGGGCTGATTGAACAAGATAGACGGTCTGGCCGTCCATGCCCATGACCGGCACATAGCCTTGCGCCAGCAGGTTGCGCAAATCGATCAGCGCTTCCATGTGGGCAGGCAGGAAGCCCAGAGTCGGAATGTGCTGGCGGATGAACAGATTCAGGAAGGGATCGCTCTGTCCCGGCGAGGCGTTGAACATATCCACCGGAGTCAAGGCCGAGCCATTCACCCAGCGGTAAGACGCGATCCAGTGAGTATGGCTGCCCGGCACCGTGCCGCTCAACTTGGCGGCCAGAGCGTGCCGGCGCTGCGTGCTGATCCACTGGCGGGCATCCTGGAGTTCGACATCAGGCTTGGCCAGGTCAAGCACGCCGCCATAGGCATAATCCAAGGTCGCGGTGAGATCGGAACAAAGCTTGCGCTCCAGTACTAGCCGCACGCCGTGGGTATCCAGAGTGTCGCCGGCATAAGTGAAGGTGCCGGAATAAACATCGGGCAGAAGGAACCCGCCAGCGGCCGTGACTTCGCCGACACCGATCAATGCCGTGTTGGCCACGCGATCGCTGAACACCGCAAATTGCATGCTGTTCTTACCCATGCGCCGGGAGACACTCAATTCCTGGTGGTGGGCGCGTTCCAGCCGCGTCGCGAAGTTATTCATGCTGACCCGGGGATCGGCCTCGCTGAGGTCCGCAGGCGATGAATCGAAACCCTTCTCCTCTCGGGTGTTGGGCAACGACGTCGCGTAGTCATACTCGAAAACGGTGTTGGGCGAGAGGTGCATATCCAAAGAGCCATAGGGCCGGAACGCAGTCACGTGCCCAAGGAACTGGATAGTCTGCAATTCGCTGCCGAACTTTAACTCCAGCACGTCGCCGACCGTGACATCGTCCCCGGCATTAAGCGCCAGCGCCTGCAAAGCGGCATTGTGCAGGTTGGGATCAGAGGGCGCAAAGCGACGCATGGTGACCGCCATGGAGGGCCCGGAACCGTCCAGCAGAAGGTGCGAGTACGACGCGCGCAGAACCGCAGCCGGAAGGCTATCGCCATAGCCCACATTTCCACTCAGCCCGACACGGCTCGCGGAGAAGATCGAACGCTCTACCGAGAAGGCTGTGCTCATGTCGGAGCCGCTGCCATATCCCCCCGCCGCCGAACCGGCCAGGAAAGAAAGGCTCGCCTTCAGGTCATGACTCTGCTGCTCCGGGCTGGCGGCGGGATCGTCGAACACACGCAGAACCGGACGGCTTGCCACCGAACGCAGGGTCCACTTCCAGTCGTCATCTTCGGCACTTCCGCGTAGCGGACCCACCTGTATGGCATTCAGCAGAGTGTTCAGAGTGACGTTCACATGAATGCTCGTGCCGGGCTGCAAGCCAACTTTCTCCAGTAAGGCGGGAAGGAACGAAGGAGCAGAGACTTTGATGTTGTAGAAGCCTGGGAGCAGGCCGGCGGCGGAATAGAAGCCGGCGCCGTCGGTAAACACCGTCAGAGTCCGCGCGGCTGAACTGGCGATCTGCACTACCGCGCCCATTTGCGGTGTGCCCGAGGCATCGCGCACGTATCCCGAGATAGCGCCCGACCGGTCTCCGGCCCACGCTGGAAGCGACAACGCGACGATCAATGCCCAAGATCCCAGCTGGCGAAGTTTCACTCCAACCCCCGAGGGAACAAGCAGCCCGTCACTCTACAGCAAACGTCGCTGAAGGATCAATGGTCTGCTTGGAGATGTTGTCGTTCACTTTAATATCGATCCGATATACGCCTGGCTGCAGATTGGCCGCGGCAATCGACTTCTGCAGCGTCACCTGTTCGCCTACATTGCCCATCGTCTCGGTGGATTCCGTCTTCTGCACCACCGGCTTGTTGGTGGCAACGTTGACAATGTCGAACTCGAACGTGGCCGAAGGCTTATGCGTCTTCTCGTCCACACCCAGATTATAAACTTGCATCCAGAAGTTTACCTTCTGGTCACGCCCACGTTTGAACAGGGCAGGCTTGCCGTCCGCCGGGGCCACGCGCGGCCGAACCTTGTTCAGACCGATGACAAAGCTGCCGGTGCTCACATCCTTGGTAGGCACCGGTTCCATCAGGTCGGCCACAATGAGTGAAGAAGTCGACAGCTTGTCGTCCGAGTATTCCGGCACCTGGATGCCGCGGCTCCATACGCCTTTGCGGTCGCCATTCACGTCTTTCACCGCGATCTCGATCTTGTAGCGTCCCGGACGCAGCGGCAGCGCCTTCCAGTATACCGAGGAATTCTCCGCCGTCCGGGGCAGCAGTTCCGCCGGCACATCCACCTGCGCGGTGTCTTCGAAGGTCTGCACCACGCGCCCGGTCAGTGTGGTCACCCGGCCAAAGATGTTCACCGTGCCGCGCTGCACCCCATCCTTGTTGGCGAAGGTGATGTCACGATATTTCATCTGGATGGTGATCGGCACCAGCACCGTGTCCCCTGTGACCTTCACGAAATCGGAGCGCACGTCAAAGGGCATCAGGTTGGTAATGATCTTGGTGTTGACGATTTCTTCCAGGTCCTTGAACTTGACCGGTGGCGGCGCTTGCAGCTTGGCAAACTGCTCCAGGCGGTCGAACTGCTTGGTCTGCAGGTCCATGTTCATGGGCCCAGCCCCCAGTTGCTCCAAACCACCATTGCTGAAGCGGCTTGCTTTGCTGGCCATACGCATCTGCTCGTAAAGCGTCAGACCGGCATTGGGCGTCATTTTCAGCGCATCCTTCTCCGACCGGTCTATCGTCATGTGGTAGTCGCCGCACATGCAAGTGTCTACGAATTCAATGATGACTTCCTGCCCAATGCCTTCCAAATAGCGGTAGCGCCACTGTTCAAAGGGATACGTAGAGGTCTCGCCGCCGCCTTCTTCCATGGGCCGCTCGTAGGTTCCACCCGAGGGATGCGAATCTACTTCGTCGGCGGGACCATACATGATGTAAATCCGCCCGCGGTCGCTCTTCCAACCGGGGATTCCCGCGGCAAAATGCTCATTGGCGTAAGCGATGCGCCGGTAGTGTTCTTCCTTGTACTCGTTCTCTTCCGTATCCGGCGTGGGATCGCGGCGCTGCCAGAAGGCTTCAATAAAGTTGTCGCGTTCTTCGTCGTTCGAGAGCTGCTTAAAGGCGGCTCTTTCCTCGTCGGTGATGATCCAGACTACGTCCTCGTTCAGCCACTTCTTGTAGGTCTTGCTGAGCTCGATGTTCAGGGATCTTTTCTGCTGTTTCTTCTGCTTTTCGTTGGGAGCGCGCTTGAGGGGGTCAATCTCATCCGTGGGTTGCGCGGGGGAACTGGTCACCGTCGCGCTGGACTTGGAATCGGTCGCGGGAGCAACCGGCTTGTCGCCCTGCGCCCGGGCGGTTAGAGCCGGGCCGAGAGCCAATGCCAAAATCGCGAACGACATTAGATAACGTGAACCAACCCGGAACATGAGAGGGACTCCTGCCACCGCAAGCTTTCGTTGATCTATTTTAGGCCCTCAGTTGGGCGAAAGCAAGGTTAAGTCACGTCAAAAGAGTGGATTGAGGACCCGAGACCAACTGTTTTGTTGGACGCGGCAACACTCCTGCCGAGTTGCCCACCCCGTGAACGGAATATTAACAAGACGGTACCCGGAACCAAGTTATAATTTTTAGTTGCTGTAATTTCTGCATTTGCGGGGCGGCATTACTCTACAGATTCCCAGGGTTTCGGAACTCCATTCCAGATTGGAACTTTCCTGCCAACAGGATCGTATCCCTGAATGTGTGCCCGCCGCCCTGAGGATGATCGAGGTATGTGCGTAGGAATCGCGCGAATCGGCGCCGACGACCTGGCTCGCCGGCCCGAATCGGGTGAAATAACCCCGGATGGTGACGGGAACCATGAAAGCGTGGAAGAAAATTGCGATTGGCGTTGGCGTGGTGGTGGTGTTGGCCATCATCGTCGGCATCACGGTCTATCAGAGTCGCAAGAATGTAGTCACGGTGCAGACCGGGAAAGTGCAGCGCCAGGATTTGTCCGCGGTGGTAAGCGCGTCGGGCGAAATCAAGCCTAAGACGTACGTCAACATTGGCGCCAATGCGTACGGCAAGATCACCCATCTGTACGTTAAGGAGGGGGATCACGTAAAGAAGGGTCAATTGCTGGCTCAACTGGAAAACGTGCAGTCCACGGCCGACGTAAGCGCCAACCAGGCTTCGGTGCAGGCTGCGGAAACCGATGCCATTGCCGCCGACGCCGCCCTCAAGACGTCCGAGGCCGACCTGCTCCGCGCCCAGGCTGACTACGAACGTAATAAGCTGGACTGGGAGCGCGCACAAAATCTCTACAAAGACGGACTGATCGCGAAGTCCGATTTTGACAGCCGCCAGAACGCGTGGGCCACGGCCGATTCAGGCCTGGTGCAAGCCAAGGCGCGGGTCGCTCAGGCGAAGGCGCAGAAGGACTCTGCGGACCGGCACGTGGCCCAGGCCCGCGCCAATCTGACCCGGGTTGCCGACGTGCTGCAGAAAACCACCTACGCAGCTCCTTACGATGGGGTCGTCACAAACTTACCGGTTCGTGAGGGCGAGTCTGTGGTCATCGGGATTCAAAATGCTCTGGGCAGCACATTGCTCACTCTCGCCGACATGTCGGTGATCACCGCCGAAGTGAAAGTGGATGAGACCGACATCGTCAACGTGCACCTGGGCCAGCCCGCCGAAGTCACCATCGACGCCATTCCGCGAAAGGTTTTCCACGGTACAGTTTCAGAAATCGGCGATAACGCCATCGTGCGCTCCACCGGTGTGGCCACCTCGCAGCAGACCACTGCCAGCGAAGAGGCTAAAGATTTTAAAGTAGTGGTAACGGTAAACGATCCTCCTCCGGATCTGCGTCCTGGACTTTCCACAACGGCCAAGATTACAACCGCCGCCAAAAGCAGCGTGCTATCCGTTCCCATCCAGGCGCTTGCCGTCCGGAGCAAGGCCCAACTGGAGCAGGAGAAGGCCGCCCCAGGTTCCGTACATGCTGCGGCACCGGCGCCGAAAGACGCATCCAAGGACAAAGACCAGAAACAAGACATACAAGGCGTTTTTGTCATTCGCAACAAGAAGGCCGAGTTCGTGCCCGTGACCACCGGCATCGCCGGAACCAGCGACATCGAGGTGCTCAACGGCTTGAACGAGGGGGATGAAGTCATTACCGGCAGTTACAAGATTTTGCGCACGCTGCGTTCCGGCAGTAGCGTCAAGATCGATAACTCCGTCCCCAAGAAGGAAGACGAGACATAACCTTCAGCCGCTTCATCCGTCCAATGGGGAAGCCGGTCCAGGGTTTGAAACAACGGATAACAGGTTTCTAACAACCGATCTCGATACAAACGGAGCTCTCGGAGTCGAATTCAAATCTCGGAGAACCCAGTGGCACCGGAGCAGGAGAAAAAAATGGCAACCGCAGAACTCATAAGCATGCCCAACAACTCTGTTTCAGTGCCGCCGCCCCAGTCCTGCATGATCGCGGCCGAGGATCTTTGGAAGACGTACGACATGGGCTCCGAGCAGCAGGTGCACGCTCTGCGCGGCGTCAACCTCCGCATCGAGCGCGGAGAATACGTTGCCATCATGGGGCCCTCCGGTTCGGGCAAGTCCACCCTGATGAACCTGATCGGCTGTCTGGACTCGCCTACCAAAGGGGAGTACTGGCTCAATAGCCAGTTGGTCAGCGAACTCGACGACGATGAACTGGCGCGCATCCGCAACAAGGAAATCGGCTTCGTCTTCCAGACCTTCAACCTGCTGGCTCGCGCCACCGCTCTGCATAACGTGGAGTTGCCGCTGATCTATGCCGGCGTTCCCACCGGGGAGCGCATCGAACGCGCCAAAGCGGCATTGACCGCCGTCGGCATGGAATCGCGCATGACCCACAAGCCCAACGAGCTTTCCGGCGGCCAGCGGCAGCGCGTCGCTGTCGCCCGCGCTCTGGTCAATCGGCCCTCTATCATTCTGGCCGACGAACCCACCGGCAACCTCGATTCCGCAACCGGAAGCGAGATCATGGCGTTGTTTGACCGCTTGCACTCTGAGGGCAACACCATCGTCCTGGTCACTCACGAACATGACATCGCCGAGTACGCTCACCGCGTGGTCAATATCAAGGATGGAGTAGTCGAGCGCGACGAGCGCAAGAAGTGAAGTTTTCAAACAGGCTTGTCATCCCGAGCGCAGCGAGGGATCTGGGTTCTTGCTCGCCGCGGCGAAATTGTTAGTGCGGGCAAGAACCAAGACCCCTCGCTTCGCTCGGGATGACCGTTCGTAATGGCCTCTGCGTTAGCTCCAAGCGGTGGCCGTTTTCTCCGCGCCCGGCATCGCAGCCTCTTCCACACTTTTCAACGATGCCACCGCTACGCGGTCTCGCCCGCCGCGTTTGGCCTCGTACAGCGCGGCATCGGCCGCCGCCATCAACTCGTTGGGCGATATACCGTGATCGGGGAATGCAGCCACCCCCACCGAAATCGTAACCATCCCTACCGACCTGCCTTGATGCAGTACCGTCAGTTCCTTCATCTTGGCTCGTAGCCGCTCGGCTCGCGCCCGCGAAGCGGCCAGGTCCGCAGTTGGCAGGATCACGACAAATTCCTCTCCTCCAAACCGGCAGACAAAATCCTCTGCCCGAATGCCTTTGCTCAACGACGCTCCCGTCTCGCGTAATACCGCATCGCCTGCCTCGTGACCATAAGTGTCGTTGAAGTTCTTGAAATGATCCAAATCGATCATGAGAATTCCCAGAGATTGCTGTGCTCGCGCCGCCCGCCGGACTTCGCGCTCCAGCGTCTCCTCCAGGTAGCGCCGGTTGTAGAGACCCGTCAGGGGATCGCGGATGGATTGGGTACGCAGCGCCTCTCGCAGTTTGATGTTGGCCAGAGACAATCCCACCTGCCCGGCAAATGTGGTCTTGAACGACAACTCCGAGGCATCCAGTTGCGGCGCATTGTCGGTGGCCTGAAAGTGCACGATGCCCAGTGTTTCTCCTTGCGCCAGAATCGGAGTGCACAGATATGTATTCTTCACCCCCGCCGCATGGGCGCAAGGCGCGGTGGAATCGCCCGCCAACACCAGATGTGTGTGCCCCGTGCGCAACGCCCAGCAGGATGCTGGCTCAAACACCGCTGCCGGAAGCTGGCAATCGCTCCACGAGCCAAGCACTTCGGCAAGGTTCCGCGAAGCATCCAGCAACGCCACCGCGCCAGGGACGGCGGGAAATATCTTGGGCGCAAAACCGAGGGCGGCCGCGAACACTTCGTCCCGATTGACGCAGCTCTGCAGCAACTCGCCCATCTTGGCCAGCATGGTCGCCCGTTGCGTGCGCGCTGTAAGTTCGCTCATCATTCTCTCGTTCTGCCGATCGAGTTCGCTGCGCGCAAAGTCCTTCTCCAGCATTTCCTCCTGCAACCGGGTGTTGGTGTCCGCTAATTGCGCGGTACGTTCTTTGATTTGTTCCTCTAGGATCTGCTGAGTGTGCTTCTGGTCCTCGATGTCGGTGCACGTGCCGAACCATTTGGTGATCTCTCCCTTCTCGTTCCGCATCGGGTTGCCTCGCACCAGAAACCAGCGGTAGGTCCCGTCCACCCGCCGCAAGCGATATTCAATTTCATGCGCCTCGCCAGTGCGGATGGAGTGCCCCCAGGCGTTGAGGGTTGTCGCCACATCGTCCGGGTGAAGTAATGTCTGCCAGTGATCCAGGTCTTTCGCTTGGATCCCGCCGTATTCTAGTAACTGGTGACTGGCGAAATCGACAGAGCCGTCCGCACGTGCCGTCCAGATCATTCCCGGAATCGCGTTGGTCATCGTTTGGAAATACGACTCACGTTCCCGGGCTAGGTCGACATTGCCTTCCCGAGCGGCCATGAACCGATTGAAGGGCGATAGAGCCCGCACCCAGCCGCGAGCCGAGGGTATGCGTCCTGCGAGAAACAACGCAGCATACGAGGCACACACCGCCAGCAAGAGCAATAGCCCTACCAACCTGTAGTCGTGGCTGCTGTTCAGAATCGTCATCGAGCTCATCTCTAGCCCACACTCCAGCCGGATGCCTACGCTACATATATCGGCGGCATTCGCCGTTCTCGTGTTAGAAAACGCTAACTTGGCTAACCGCGGCGTCAGCCGCGGGCATCGCCGCCAGGCTGTCTACCGGCCCTGTGGAAGAGGTGGAGGCAAAAGAAAAAGCCTCTCTGCCGAGAGGCCTTTTGTCAAAATCAATTTGGGATTTCGTTCGCCTACGGCGTCGTGCTTACAGGTCGCGAAGCCGTCGTGTCCGCTGGCCTGGGTGTGCCGGCGATGAAGAAGTTGTGATCGTAGAGATTCCGGTACATCAGTCCGGCGATCTCAGCCGCCTTTGGGCCAAACGTCGGCCGCCCGCCCTGCAGGAAGACCACCACCACGATGCGTCCGCTGCTGGTGTTGGCGTAAGAAGCGAACCAGCCGAAGCGCGTGCCGGCGTGCGAGCAGGTCCCAGTCTTGCCGAGGATCTCTTCCTCGTTAAAGTTGAGGCCCAAGCGGCGCGCCGTGCCGTATTGCACCGCTCCCGCCATGCCGTCGGAGATTTCCGGAATCAGCGGCGCGATATCCAGTTGCCGCTTGATACGCGGCTGGAAAGTCGTGATTTCTTCCGGCGATGTCGGATGTTGCAGGTAATAGAGCGTGCCCCCGTTGGCGATGGCCGAAACCATTGCGCCCAGCTGCAGCGGCGTCATGGAAATGCCTTCACCGAACGAACACATTTTGCCCACGCCGCCCAGTTTCTGCGGAATCACCTCGTCAGGATAGCTGCCCAACTGCTCGCCCGGGATATCGTAGCCCGCCAACTCGCCCAGTCCATATTCGTGGGCATAGTAGGCAACTTTCTCGAATCCCAGCTTCCGTCCCAACGCTTCGAAATATGCGTTGTTGGAGTGGGCCAGCGCTTCGGTAAGATTCATGCGGCTGCGGCCGCCGAGCGCGACCTCGGTCTCCTTCGAGACCAGGCCCTCGTTCAGCGCCGCCAGGGCCACGGAAAGTTTAATGGTCGAGCACGGTTGCGCGCCGCTCGACAACGCCAGCTTCTGATTCACCATGGCCAGTACGCGTCCGCTGGTCGGCTCGATCGCGACCACGGTGCCGTTCATGTTGCCCAGGGCGTCCATCGCCGCCTGACGCACGACCGGATCTTCGCCGTCTGTCAGGTCGCCCGCAGCGATTCCTTCGGCGAACGAACTCACAAAAAAGCGCTCGTGATACCTGTGCCGGGAACTGCTGACCGAGGCCCGGGTCACGTTCACGCTGTGGGTGCTCGTGCTGCGGCTGCGCGCCAGATGCCGCATGCGCCGCTTCGTATGCTGGGTCTCGCTGACTTTCGCAGATTTCGACTTGTTGTTAGTCAGCGTGTGCGGGTTGACGTGCGCCGCAAACAATCCCGGCGTCCACAACAGCGACCCCACCATTACCACCAGACGAAAATAGCGCGTTGCCAACTTGGACATTTCTAGCTCGTTCCCCGATTCCCCGGATTTACTGCTTGCCACAACTGTAGGATGCTGCACGAAGCCTGCCAGCCCTCGCCCCCGCCCGGTAACTAGGCCCAACTCTGCGATACTACGAGAGTTAGACCGTTTCGGGCAATAACAAAGTTTTTCTTGAAGGAAACATTAATTTCGATTTAAACCATTGTGGAACAAGTACTTAAACGGGAATTACTTTCGGTCCAGAGCCCACAGTAACGGTTACCCCGTTACTGAAAAGATACGGGCATATGCGCAAAGTTTTTCTCTTTTTGCTCTCCGCACCGCCGCCAAGATCTGCACTTTATGTTCGAAGTCTTGCACGCGCGTTCACATCACCTCGCCGCGCTTGCGCAGAAATGCAGGAACATCCAGATCGTCCTGCTCAAAGTTCGCCACCATCGCACTGCGCATGCTGTCCAGCGAGATCACTTCCCCGCTCGGATGTGCCATTGCGATCTGGGCCGGCTCCGCCATCCGCGGCTCTTCCATCATCGAATCAGCCATCGTGTCAGGAAACGCCGCCGGCATCGGTTCTGCCGGACCCACGGGATCGGGAAAATCCATGGCATCATCGTGCGACACCGCGAACGAGTGATGCACTTCCGCCGGCCGCGAGTGCGCCCGGCTCACTTCGCGGAACCCGGTGGCGATCACCGTGATCTTCACCGAGTCCTTCATCTTCTCGTCCATGACCGCGCCGAAAATAATGTTGGCGTCCTCGTGCGCCGCGCTCTGGATGATGGTGCAAGCCTGCTGCACCTCGGCCAGCTTCAACGAGGCCGACCCGGTGATGTTGATCAGAATGCCGCGCGCGCCATCGATTGCGCCCGCCTCCAGCAACGGTGACGCGATCGCCCGCTGCGCCGCTTCCGTCGTGCGATTCGCGCCGCTCGCCGTCGCCGTGCCCATCACCGCATAACCCATGCGCGCCATGATGGTCTTCACGTCGGCGAAGTCGCGGTTGATGATGCCGGGAATCGTAATGATGTCGGAAATTCCCTGCACGCCCTGCCGCAGAATGTCATCGGCGATACGGAACGATTCGAAGAATCCGGCATTCTCCGCCACCGCCAGCAGCTTTTCGTTGGGAATGACGATGGTCGTGTCCACGGATTCCATCAGCTCGGCGATGCCCTTCTCCGCCTGCGTCATACGCCGCTTGCCTTCAAACGAAAACGGCTTGGTCACGACGGCGACGGTGAGCGCACCCATCTCGCTGGCCAGCGACGCTATGATCGGCGCCGCGCCCGTCCCCGTTCCACCGCCGAGGCCAGTGGTCACGAACACCATGTCGGCACCTTCGAGCGCCTCAATGATTTTGTCCGAGTCCTCGAGCGCGGCCTTGCGCCCCACTTCCGGATTCGCGCCCGCGCCCAGCCCGTTGGTGAGCTTCACGCCAAGTTGCAGCTTCACCGGCGCGCGCGACATGCGCAACGCCTGCAAGTCGGTGTTCGCGACGATGAACTCGATGCCCTCCACTCCGGCATCGATCATGCGGTTCACCGCGTTGCCGCCGCCGCCACCCACGCCGATCACTTTAATCTTGGCATCGTTGAGAGGCTCTTCATTGAAGCTGATGCGAATCTTCGAATCGTTTTTCATTGTGTCCACCTAATTCTCAAAATTGACTCAATGATTCATTGACTCAATGAATCAATAGGTCGTCTTGAACTCACTCGGTACTAGGTACTGGGTACTCGCGACTGCCTTCACCCCACCAGTAACGCCTTCAATCTCGATCCCCACCGCTCCCCTTGAAACCCGCGCGCCACCCGCGCCCGCTGCCCGTAATGCACCATGCCCAGCAGCGTGGCGTACTCCGGCTCGGCCAAAGTCGCTGGCATTTTCGCCAGAGGCGTAGGCCACGACAGCCGCACCGGACGCCGCAGCACCGACTCCGACACATCGAAAATTCCCGGCAGCCGCGATCCTCCACCGCTCAGCACGATGCCCGCCAGACATGCGTCGAACATGCCGCTCTGCCGTAGAGTCTCACGCGTCATCTCGAAAAGTTCGCGCGCCCGCGGCTCAAGAATTTCCGCCACCAGCCGCTGCGGCAACAGACGTGAGGGGCGGTCGCCCACCGACGGCACTTCCACTTCGTTCCCCTCGGGAATCAGCGTGACGATCGCGTTACCGTAGACCTTCTTGATTTTTTCCGCCTCCGCCAGCGGCGTACACATGCCCACCGACAAATCGCTGGTGAAGTGGTCGCCGCCCACCGGAATCACTCCGGTATAAGCCACAGCGCCCTGCAGGAAAACAATCAGCTCCGTCGATCCCGCTCCAATATCGGCGAGGCACACCCCCAACTCGCGCTCGTCCGCCCGCAGCACGGAATCGGCCGCCGCCAGCGGCTCAAACACCGTGTCATCCACATGGACGCCGGCGCGATTCACCGCCGTAATCACGTTCTGTGCCGCGCTGGTCGCCGCAGTTACGAGGTGAACTCGCACTTCCAGCCTCGCCGCCATCATGCCCAGCGGATCGTGCACACCCGCCTGATCGTCGAGAATGAATTCCTGCGGCAGCAGGTGCAACACCTCGCGGTCCGCCGGCAGTGGAATCGCCCGCGCCCGCTCCACCGCCTGCTTGATCTCATCGCGCCCAATCTCCCGCGGACGCGTGCCCAGGCTGATGCCGCCATGGCTATTCACCCCGCGCACATGCGCACCCCCAATGCCCACAATGGCGTGTTCGACCGCCGCGCCCGCCACATCCTCGGCCGCTTCCACCGCTTTTTGGATGGCCGCGACCGCCTTGTCCAATTCCACGATCACGCCCTTGCGTGACCCGCGCGACTCCGCCACGCCGTGTCCGCGATAGCGCAGGCCGTTGTCTCCGACCTCCACCATGAGCGCGCAGGTTTTCGCGCTGCCCACATCAATCGCCGTTAAGAAGCTTCCCTGCTGGTTCGCCATTCGTTTAATGAGTCCCTAAATAAATTCCCCAGCCAAATTTCGTGGACTGCGATCAACTCTCACCGCGCCGGCCCCGGATTCGTCTGACTCTTAGCCACCGCCGGACTCGGCTTCTGCCCTGCGCCTTGCTTGTGATCACTGCTCGGAGGCTTGACCGCGACCGTAGCGCCGCCGTCCCGGCGGCTGTCGGACGGGCGTCTCGCCCGCCGAGCCGAGGGCGACGACGCCCTCGGGACCGCCGGCGAGACGCCGGCACTACGCGAACGGGCCGCACGCTTCACGCTTTTCTTCGCTGCCGGCTTGCTCGCGGCCTTGGGATCAAGTTTCTTCTCCGTCAATTCGAACGCAGGTTTAGGAACCGCCTTCTCATGCGGTCCCACGCGAGTGATCAGCGCCGCCGACTTTACCCCTGCCGCTGCCGCCGCCTTCGCAACTGCCGGGCTCAACGCCGCCGCAGGCTTCGCCGTCCGCTGCATGTCGGGATTCACGATGATCTGGTTGTCGTAGCGCAGGTCCACCGACTCCAGCTTCTGGAACTGCTGCCTCCAGCCCTGCGCGTGGCTTACATAGATCTTGTAGCGCCGCAGGTAGTCCGACGATCCCAGGTGCACCAGCACATCGCCCGCCGGATCGTTTACCCGCACCTTCACGTCTTCCAGATCGGAAAGATCCACTTCGCTCAGATCCTGCGAATAGCGCGCCCCGCCCGAATCCAGGTCCCGCACCATCTCGCGGTAAATCTTCATGCGCGGCGCTCTCGTCGAAAGCGGCTCACCCGGATTCATTCCCAGAATTACGGGGAAGGAATATTTGTGCTTTGGCGTCAATTCCATCAAAGTGCCGCCCGCATCAATCAACGACATCCGCGGCCCCACCCGCGCAAACGCCACCGGCGTGCGCTCGTGAATCTCCACCTTCAGGCGGTTGGGCACAAACCGCATCACGCTGGCCGATTCCACCCACGGAATTTGTTCCAGTTGCGACTTCTGCTGCGCCAGCGGAATAAAAAAAATGTTGCGCCCAATGTCGGCGCCCATCACTTCCATGATTTGCGCCTTGGTCACGTTCTGCATGCCCGTGACTTCAATGTTGTCGCTCGATTCCACGCGGAAGCGCCACGAGTGCTCGCCATAGTGGTACAGCGCCGCCACAGCCAGCCCGGCCACGCACACTACGCCCGCGGCCACCACGCCCCACAGCAATCGATTCGCAGTTTTTTTCGGAAGAGAACTTCTGCGGGCAGAGATCCGCTTTTGCCCGCGCAGGAACGGAGATGCTTCGTCTACATCCAGGTCGAGCAGACGCGCATCGTCCACCTCCAGATCATGCCCGTCAACATCACGGAGACTCGGGTGCGCAGCTTCAGCGCTGGGTGGGTACAACTCCTCCTGCAAGATGGTGGGGCCCGATTTCCGCGCCATCAGTTCAGGTCAGTTGTCGCTTGGAATCGCTGAGCCTTCAAACTATAACGTCATTTTGAGATTTCAGATAGACAAAATGTTGGTTCTTTTTCACAGGCAGGAACCGGATTGAACATCATCGCGGAAATCTTGAGGAAATTGATTGTGGAGCTATAGATCGAGTAGGCAAAGGCCGTGTGGGGACGGGCGCCTCGCCCGTCCAAGCCAGCGCGAAGCGCGGCGCTCCAGGCACAACTTTGTCCCAAATAAAAAGCGGACGCGGCTGTTTCACCGCGTCCGCTCTTCCAGGAGGATAGAACTCTTAAACTGGCCCGGCGCCAAGCGTCTCGACGTGCACCACGGCAGGTGAAATCCTGACCGAAGGAGTCTGAGGAATGCTCACGCGAGGAATACTCACCCGTACCCGCGGACAAACGACGCGAATCTCCGGGTTAAAAGCAGCTGGCGCAAAGCGCACGCGGGCCAACTTCGCCTCGATCCGCGCCCGATTGGCTTCCACGCGGGCCAAAGCCGCTTCTTGCCGGGCTGACATGGCCTCAAACTGGGCAAATCCGCCCTGCGCCCCGGCAATCCTGGTCTTAACCCGCGCCACGGCAGTCGCCACGCGGCACGACGTAGTCTCCTCCCGCGCCGTTACCACTTTGGCTTTCGTCATGAACCAGTCAGCCCGTCCCGAAGCCAATGCGAGCACAGCCTCGGACTGATCAACGATCGCAATACCGCGATCCACTAACCGGTGCGCCCACGCCGCGCCGCCGTCCTGATAGAAGCCGTTCAATCCCAGCGCCAGTACCCCAGCCGTCAACCACGCCCACGCTTGTGTTTTCATCGCCTTATCTCCCACTGGCAAATAGACGAACACCGCCCAAATCCGTTAGCAGTGGAGATACGGAGGAGAAATGGCCGATGTTCCGTTCGTACAAACGAGGGGCGGCCTTAATTGCGGAAGGGGCGTCGATCAGAATCAACCTAGTCAGCTAGTATCCCCACTCCTTCAGAATCGGCCGCACATCGGCAAGGGACAAGGTGGGCCGATTTGCCAATCGGGAATCCGGCCCTAGGTAAGTGACACTCAGTCGATTCGCCGGAAAGCCCGAAATGGGTTCAACGTCGTAGTTCAGGCAGATATGCTCAGGAAAGGTGCCGTCCACCGTCTTGTGCTGCTTGGGTCCTGGGAATATCTCCTGCTCACCGATCCACCTCCAACCCGTACCTGACTTCCGAAAGGCGATTGTGCGTCAGGTCTTGGAGTCGAAATGAAGCATTGCATCGTAATTTCTTGTAGGCTTGGACTCCCAACTAACTGCCGCCGGTTTAGAAATTGGCGTGAAACCGTAGGACGTGCGGTCAAAGGAAGCGGCAGCAGTTAGGAGCGGTTGAATCCTTGGGTCGTCCAGCGCTACTTTTCGCGGTATCGATCCGCAACCAGCAAACACCAGGGCCATGCAAATTACGATCCGCTTTGCGCCGGTCGCAGACTTGCGCTTCGATTTTGCATAACCCGCAAACGCACTGGCTGTCATACATCCCGTTCTTTCAGCTTCTTCCAAAATTATCGGCCCAAGCTGGGGGCTGGCCCAGCCTTTCGCGCTATCTCATCGCGGGTGCCCCGTCCTTAGTCTCTCCGTTCTTTGGAGAGACAGGGCGGGGCCTTTGACTTCCAACAGCCCCAACAGCAGTTTCATTCCAATCGCCTTCGCGACAGCAGGGAAGCAGTCTCCCACTGCGCCTCCAGGCGGGTGATGCGCCGGTCGTGCTCGCGCAACTCCACGGCCACGTCCTTAAGTTCCTGCGATGTTCGACGCAATTCGTCTGAGAGTTTCAAGGCCGACTGCACGGCTGCAACCGCCTCGCTGAATACGCTCATGCCCGATCCTCCGCCGAATCTGTTTTGCGCCGTGCTCGCAGGTCGCTAAGAATCGCCCGTGTTTCGTCCAGGTTACGCCGCACCGCAGCTCGCGTCGCAGTCACTTCTTTGCGGAGAAGCGCGGTCATCTCCGACAACGTGGCCTCTTCGTCGCCCACCCGTTGCTCACAGCGTGTGCGGACCAGTTCCCCCACGCTGATTCCGGCCTTGCTGGCCTCTTTGCGCAGCCAATCCCGGAAGGCGGGTGTTGTCAGAACCTGCAATCTGGCTGTTTTCATTACCATCACCCTTCTGCATGCGCATGAGCACACACATGCTCATACGCTATTCTATCACTTCGCATTGTCCCCCGTGGAGATTCGGCGGAACCGCGCAGCGGGCCGCTCGGGGATCAGTTCCCAGCTCCGACCGCCCGCTCCTTCAATTTCTCCAGAATCATCGGCCCCAACTGCGAAACGCTGCCCGCCCCCAGCGTGAGAATCATGTCCCCATCCTGCGCCACCGCAGCAGCCGAACTCACCGCCTCCGCAAAGGAACTTGCATATTGGGCGTTCCTTCCACCCTTTTCACGGATGGCCTGCGCTAACGCTTCCCCACCGATACCCTCGATTGGCTTCTCGCTCGCCGCGTAGATGTCGAGCACGAACAACGAGTCCGCATCGCCAAACGCCGTGGTGAATTCCTCCATCAAATCGCGGGTGCGCGTGTAGCGGTGCGGCTGGAACACCACATGAATCTTGCGAAACCCACACGACCGCGCCGCCGCCAGCGTCGCCCTGATCTCCGTAGGATGGTGCCCGTAGTCGTCAATCACGCTCACACCAGCCGCCCGCCCGCGCAATTGAAACCGCCGGTCCACGCCGCGGAACTGGTCGAGCCCGGCGCGGATCGCTTCCACATCGACGTCGAGCCCCACGCCCACAGCGATTGCCGCAGTAGCATTCAGAATGTTATGGACGCCCGGCACATGCAGTGTGAACTCGCCTAGATCTTTCTTGCGATAGCTGACCCGAAAGCGGCTCAGAGGCTGGCCGTCGCCCTGGACACTTGCCCGCGTGGAATCCGTTTCCAACTTGATACAGAAATCCGATCCCCGCTTCGTGCCATACGTCACCGTGCGCCGCTGCGCCTCCGGCAGCAGCCGCCGCAGCAGCGGATCGTCGTTGCACGCCACCACCATCCCATAAAACGGCACCCGGTCCATGAACTCCAGAAACGTCTTCTTCACGTCCCGCATGTTGCGGTAGCAATCCATGTGCTCGCGGTCGATGTTGGTCACCACCGATAGAATCGGCGACAACTTCAGAAACGAGCGGTCGCTTTCATCCGCCTCGGCCACCAGATACTGCGACTTGCCCAGCCGCGCATTCGATCCCATCGCATCCACGCGCCCGCCCACCACCACTGTGGGATCGAGCCCGCCCCCAGCCAACACCGCAGCCACCATCGAAGTAGTAGTAGTTTTGCCATGCATCCCGGCAATGGCGATGCCATACTTCAACCGCATCAGCTCGGCCAGCATCTCCGCCCGCTGAATAACGGGAACGTGCAGCCTGTGCGCCTCAACGACCTCAGGATTCTCCGCCGCAATCGCCGAACTCGTCACCACCACTTCAGCTCCGGCAATATTTTCTGCGCGATGTCCTTCAAAGACAGTAGCGCCCAGGCCCGCCAGCCGCTGCGTGACGCCGGAACTCTTCAAATCCGATCCCGAAACCTTGTACCCGAGATTCAGCAGCACCTCGGCAATCCCACTCATGCCGATCCCGCCAATCCCCACGAAGTGTATCTGCTGAATCTTGGCAAACATAAAGATTTAGTGGTCAGTGATCAGTGATCAGTGATCTGTCCTTGATGCCAGCACAACCAGGGTGCTACTGACCACTGACCACTGGCAACTGATCACTGATCTTCGCCGCCAGCACCGCAATATCCCGCGCCGCATTCAGATGCGCCAGCTCCCGCGCCGCCTCGCTCATGATCTGCAACCGCCGCGGATCACCCAGCAACGCCGTAATCGTCTCCGCCAGCCAGACTCCCTCCAGCTTCGACTCCTCCACCAGTACTGCAGCTCCTGACTTCGAGACCGCCTCCGCATTCACCCGCTGATGATCGTCCGCCGCCCGCGGAAAGGGCACAAAGATCGCAGGCTTCCCCGCTGCCGTGATCTCCGCCACCGTGCTCGCGCCCGACCGGCACACCACCAAGTCCGCCCGCGCGAACGCCGCCGGCATGTCTTCAATAAACTTAAAAACCTCGGCCGACTCGCCCAAAGATTTATACGCTGCCAGCGCGTCATTATAGTCACGCTCGCCGGTCTGATGAATGATGTGCATCCCCGGCGCCTGCCGCTGCAACTCCGGCAGGCAGCGAATCATTGCGTCGTTGATCGCATGCGCCCCCTGGCTCCCGCCAAACACCAGCAGAGTCGGAGTCCCGCCGCGCTTGGGCGGAATCTCAAAGAACGCCTGCCGCACGGGCACGCCCGTCACTTCCGCATGACGAAAATATCTTGCCGTCTCTTGAAAGTGCACCGCCGCACCGGACACAAATCGCGCCACCACCCGGTTGGCGAACCCCGGCACCACATTCGGCTCAAACGCCAGCGTCGGAATATGCTTCACTACTGCCGCCAGCATCGCCGGCCCCGATGCATATCCGCCCACGCCGATCACAACGTCGGGAGCGAATTCATTCAGCATGCGGCTCGCATCCCAGACTGCCCGCGGCAAATCGAATGCCGTTTTCGCGCGCGTCATCAGGCTGACATTCTTCAGCGCCCCTACCCGCACCAACTGAAGCGGATACCCCGCCGCCGGCACCAGACGGTTCTCGATCCCGCGCGCTGTTCCAATGAACAGCACCTCGGCCCCATAACTTTTCTTGAGTTCGCCCGCGATGGCCAGCGCCGGGATGACATGTCCGCCCGTCCCGCCGCCCGCCAGAATGGCCCGCATGAGGTGACTATAAAGGAATTGATGATTGTTGATTGCTGATTGTTGATTGAAGCGCCACAGAAACTAGCAGACTGCCCGGAATCAAAAGCACTTAATCAGCAATCAGAAATCATCAATCAACAATTGATTCGTCATTCCGCCTGCTTCGTGATATTCAGCAGCACACCCACACAAGCCAGCGTCACAAAAATTGACGACCCTCCGTACGACACCAGCGGCAGCGGAATCCCCTTGGTCGGCATCATTCCTAGCACCACGCTGATATTGATGAACGCCTGCAGCACCACCATTGTCGTAATTCCCACCGCCAGGTATCGCCCGAAGACGTCTTCCGTACGCCACGACGCCCGCATCCCGCGCCACAGGAAGATGGCAAACAGCGTCACCACAAACAGCGCTCCCACCAGCCCCATCTCTTCCGCGGTCACGGCAAAGATGAAGTCCGTGTGCGGCTCCGGCAGATAAAACAGTTTCTGCTTGCCTTCCATCAGCCCCGTGCCGGTCACGCCGCCCGTACCCACCGCAATTAGCGACTGAATAATGTGGAACCCGGTCTTCTGCCGGTCGGCATACGGATTCATAAATGCCAGAATGCGGTCGCGCCGCCAGCTCACATGGAAGATCAGAAAATACAGCGGCAGCAGAGACGCTCCAAACGCGTACCCGAAATACCGCATCCGCATGCCCGCCACATACAGGATGCACGCCGCAATCCCGGCACAGGCAATCGCCGTACCCAAATCAGGCTGCAGCACAATCAACCCCAGCAGCACCACCACAGGCGCGGCCGCCGGTGCCAGCGTATTACGCCAGTCATCCATGGTTTTGGTGCGCGCTTCGAGAAAGTAAGCCAGGAAGAGAATCAGCACCGGCTTGGCTAGCTCCGAAGGCTGAAAAGAAAATCCACCCACGCGGAACCAGCGATGCGTGTTGTGCGACCGGTCGAGAAAAAACACCGAGATCAGCAGCACCGTGGTCAGCCCCAACAGCGAAAACACCAGCGCCGGATGCTTATAGCGCCGGTAGTCCACCCGCATCGCCACCACCATCGCCACCAGGCCCGCCGACGCCCAGACCAACTGCTTCAACAAAAATGCATACGGAGACCCAAACCGGTCCCGCGCCATCACCGCCGACGCCGAAAACACCATCACCAGCCCCACAAACACCAGCAGCATGGTTACGGTAAACAGCCAGCGATCAACACTCACCCGCTTTGCCATGGGAAGTTCATTTCACCACGGAGGCACAGAGACACGGAGAAGGAATTGTCAGTTGTTGATGGTTGCCTGTTGATTCTCTTGGTTCGGGAGGTCGGGGGAAGGTGCAGAACGAACTACCGGACTCCAGCCGCGGAGCGGAGGCATATGTTAGCCCAGGACGGAAGTCCTGGGTAAGCTCGGGAGAACGGAACCGAGTCCCGCCAGGGACGGCACGGGTTTTCTCCATGACTCTTGGATCAGGACCTCGTCACCCCAGCCCCCGCACAATCTCCTTAAACACCTGCCCGCGCTGCTCATAATTCTTGAACTGATCGAAGCTCGCACACGCCGGAGCCAGCAGCACCACATCACCAGGCTGCGCCACGGCATTCGCCTTGCGAATGGCATTCTCCAAAGTCTCGGCATGCACAACTTCGACATTCTTAATCTGCGACTCAATCTTTGCCGCCGCCGCGCCAATCGTGTACACGCGCTTCACCCGCTGCCGCAACAGGTCGTTGAGCACTGTGTAGTCGCTACCCTTATCCTTGCCGCCGAGAATCAGGTGGATGTTCGCTGGAAACGACTCCAGCGCCTTGATGGTCGCATCCACGTTGGTGGCCTTCGAATCGTTGTAGTAATCCACGCCGCGGATCGTCGCCACAAACTCCAGCCGGTGCTCGACCGCCTTGAAATCGCGCACCGCCTGCCGGATCTTCTCCGGCGTGCATCCCATCAGCGCGCCCGCGCACACCGCCGCGAGCACATTCTCCAGATTGTGCGCGCCCTTCAAAGGAATCTCGGAAACTTGCATGACCTCGTGCCGTCGCGTCCCATCACGAAACAGAATCTTCCCATCCCGGACCCACGCTCCCTGCTTCACTTCCTTTTGCCGGCTGAACCAGAACACCTGCGCCCGCGTCCGCGCCGCGATGGCCACGCAAGTCGGATCGTCTTCGTTTAGCACCGCAAAGTCGTCACCTCGCTGATTTTCAAAGACGCGCGTCTTCGCATCCACATAGATTTCAAAAGTCCGGTGCCGGTCCAGATGGTCAGGCGTCACGTTCAACACGACGGCCACCTTCGGACGGAACGTCTGAATCGTCTCGAGTTGAAAACTCGAAACCTCCAGCACAATCGCGGTCTCCGGCTTCGCCCGCTCCGCCAGCGAAATCGCCGGAGTGCCAATGTTCCCGCCCACCAAAGTCGGCAATCCGCCGGCAGTCAAAATTTCTCCCGTCAGCGTGGTGGTCGTCGTCTTCCCGTTCGAGCCTGTGATGGCCACAATCGGTCCCGGCAGAAACTGCGCCGCCAGCTCAATCTCGCCGATCACCGCCTCGCCCCAGGAGCGCGCCTGCACCAGCAGCGGCGCATCCACCGGAACCCCCGGACTCACCACAATCAGATCCTGCCCGCGAAACGTGCGCTCGCCGTGCCCGCCCGTCTCGACCGTGATGCCATGATCGAGCAGCACCGGAATCTCGTTGCGCAGTTCGTCCCCACTCTTGGTGTCGGACACGGTAACCCGCGCCCCGCGTGCCTTAAGGAACAGCGCCGAAGCCACCCCAGACTTGCCGAGGCCGACCACCAGCACGCGTTTGTCTTTAAGTTCCATCAAATCATTTCACCACGGAGTCACGGAGACACGGAGAAAACCAATTTATTGTTTTTTCTTCTCCGTGTCTCCGTGACTCCGTGGTGGATTCTTCTTACCTCAGTTTCAAAGTAGTCAGCGCGAATAGCGCAAACACCAGCGACGCTATCCAGAACCGCACGATGATTTTCGACTCCGACCATCCCATCAATTCAAAATGATGATGGATCGGCGCCATCTTGAAAATCCGCTTCTTGCGCAGCTTGTACGATCCCACCTGCAGGATCACCGACACCGCCTCAATCACAAACACTCCGCCAATAAACGGCAGCAGCAGTTCCTGCTTGATGATCACTGCGACCGTCCCAATCGCGCCGCCCAGCGCCAGCGAGCCCACGTCACCCATAAACACTTCCGCCGGATGCGCGTTGTACCACAGAAATCCGATCGACGACCCCACCATCGCTCCGCAAAAAATTGTCAACTCGCCCACCTGCGGCATGCGCGGAATTTCCAGGTAAGTCGCAAACGTCGCGTGCCCGCTCACATACGTCAGCACGGTCAGCGCGCCCGCGGCAATCACCGTACACCCAATCGCCAGCCCGTCCAGCCCATCCGTGAGATTCACCGCATTGCTCGAGCCCACGATCACCAGCACTACAAACCCGAGAAATGGAACAAACGCCAGCCCCCACAGGTGTGGATTGCGCTCCAGCGTTTGCACCACCAGGTCGGGATGGAACTGCTTGAAGAACGGCACAATCAACTTGGTCGAGTACATTCCATAGGTCTGCATGGCGATCAACATCACGGCGATCACAATGCTGGTCGCAACCTGCAGCCCCAGCTTGGCGCGCCCAGTCAGGCCAAGGTTGCGGCGGTGAATCACTTTGGTGTAGTCATCGGTAAATCCAATCGCCGCAAACGCGCAAGTAGCGAACACCGCGATCCACACGAAGCGGTTGCTCAGGTCAGCCCACAGCAGAGTCGGCACCACGATGGCAATCGCAATCAGCAGCCCGCCCATGGTCGGCGTCCCGGCTTTTTTCTGATGCGCTTTCGGACCCTCTTCGCGGATGTATTGTCCAATCTGGAATTCACGCAGCCGGTTGATCACCAGCGGCCCCACGATAAGTGCGGTAAACAGTGCGGTGAGACTGGCGAACGCAGTGCGGAACGTCAGGTAGCGGAAGATGCGGAATGGCGGAAAGTAATGTTGCAGCTTCAGGAACAACAGCCAGTAGAGCAATCAGCCTCCGTCCCGCAATAATCTCAATTCTTGCCGTCGCGCCGTGCCTTCCAGGTTTCCAGTGCCTTTTCCAGTTTCACGCCGCGTGAGGCCTTCAACAAAACCACATCGCCAGCCCGCGCTTCGCGCGCCAGCCATTCTCCGGCTTCCTCCGGCGTCGCCAAAAACTCTGCCTGAGCCCCTGCCTGCCTCGCGCCTTCCACGGAAGCCTGCGCCAGCCCGCGCACCCCGACCAGCACATCAATTTTTTTCTCCGCGATGTGCTCTCCGGCCCGCCGGTGCATCTCTTCGCCCGCCGGCCCCAACTCCAGCATCTCGCCCGCCACCACAATGCGCCGCTTCGCCGTCATCGTGGCCAGCGCATCCACCATCGCCTCCAGCGCCTTCGGATTCGAATTGTAGCAATCGTTGATCACCGTGATGTTACCCACTTGAAGAACCTGCCCGCGTTTGTCCGCCGCGGCCAAAGTGGCCAGCGCTCCCACGGCCTCGGCAAGCTTGAGCCCGCGCTCCAGCCCCACAGCCACCGCCGCCAGCGCGTTCAACACATTGTGCTCTCCTACAAGCGGCAACTTGGCGTGTTCGCGGACACCCCCAATCACTACATCGAACTCTGCGCCCTCGGCTCCCCGCGACTGAAGGCTCTCCGCCCGCACATCCGAGGTCGCCCGCGTGCCATACAGCACCACCTTACCCTTGAAGTCTCTCCCGAACTGCGAGACATATTCATCGTCGGCATTCAACACCGCCGTTCCGCCCGTCGGCAGCGACTCGACTAACTCATACTTTGCGCGCGCAATCCTGGCCAGCGAATCAAAAAACTCCAGATGCACCGGCGCGACGTTCGTGACTACGCCAATCTCCGGCTGCGCGATTTTCGCCAGCGCCCGAATCTCGCCCGCGTGCGACATCCCCATCTCAATCACGGCCACGTCATACTCCGGCTCCAGCTTCAGCAGCATCAGGGGCAAGCCAAAATGATTATTGAAGTTCCCTTCCGACTTCAGCACCCGAAACTTCGCGCTCAACACGTGCGCGATCGCTTCCTTCGTGGTCGTCTTGCCGGCCGATCCTGTCACCGCGATCAACGGCTTGCCCCACAACTTCCGCACCGCCGTCGCCAGAGTCTGCAGCGCGACCAGCGTGTCTTCCACTGCCAGCAACCGCGTCTTCTCCGGATAGCGCCCCAACTGGGCCTTACGCACGACCGCCGCAGCTGCGCCTTTTTCCAGCGCTTGCTCCACAAAGTCGTGACCATCCAAACGTTCGCCCTTGACGGCAAAGAAGAGTTCGCCCTTCCCTACCGTCCGCGAGTCGATCGAGTACCCCTGCACCAATTCCTCATGCGCGAGAACCCCCGTGGCAGAAACAAACTCGGCGATCCTGGAAAGCGCCAGCTTCATCTCTTCGCTCCGGCCCCAGCCGCCTCACACTCAAACCCCGCCGCCCGCATCGCCCCGCGCGCCACTTCCAGATCATCGAACGGAGCCGCACCCTCCCGCGTGATCTGCACCTTCTCGTGTCCCTTGCCCGCCAGCAGCACGATGTCTCCCGGCCGCGCCTCGCCGATCGCCAGCGCAATCGCCTTGCGCCGGTCGGCCTCCACGCTGTATTTCACGCCCGTCTTCTGCAGCCCCACCACCGCATCGTTAATAATCGCAACCGGATCCTCACTGCGCGGATTGTCCGACGTCAGCACCACGAAATCGCTGCCTCGCCCCGCGGCCTCACCCATCAGCGGACGCTTCCTCCGGTCTCGATCTCCCCCGCAGCCAAACACTGTCAGCACCCGGCCCTTCGCCGCGGAAACCAACTCCCGCGCCAGCGCCGTCAGATTCCGCAACGCGTCATCCGTATGCGCATAATCCACCACCACGGTGAAAGGCTGGCCGCAGTCCACGCGTTCAAACCTTCCCGGAACGCACGCCAGTTTGTCGATCCCTTCCGCGATGGCGTGCGCCGCGCACCCGCGCGCATAGCACGCTCCCGCTGCCGCCAGAATGTTGTACACATTTACGCGCCCAATCAGCGCCGAGAATACCGCGACCTTCCTCTCCGGCATCACCAGATCGAATCGCGTCCCGCGGGTCGTGATCTCCACTTTCTCCGCATGCAGGTCTCCGTGCTCCCATCCATACTTCAGCACCACTGAGCTGCGCTTGCGGCTGAACTCCCCCAGCTTCGCGCCGGATTCATCATCTACATTTGTGACCACGGCCCGCGGCGCATCCGTACCGCAGCCTTCAAACAGCACGCGCTTGGCGGCGAAGTACTCTTCCATTGTTTTGTGATAATCGAGGTGGTCGCGCGTGAGATTTGTGAACACGGCCACATCGAACGGCACGCCAAATACGCGCTCCTGCGCCAGCGCGTGCGAGGAAACCTCCATCACCGCCTCGGTCGCACCGTTCCCCAAGGCTTCGTTGAAAATGCGATTCAGATCCAGCGCCTCAGGCGTGGTATGCGGTGCCGGCAGCACTTGACCCGCAACATGATACTCAATGGTCCCAATCAACGCGCTCTTCCGGCCCGCCGCCGTCAGAATCGCTTCCACCAGAAACGCCGTCGTGCTCTTCCCATTCGTCCCCGTAATCCCCGTCACTGCAATCCGCTCTGCCGGCTTCTTGTAGAAGTTCGCGCTCACTCGCGCCAGCGCCCGGCGCCCATGCGAGACGACTGCCCACGCCACGTTCGGACGCGGCTTTTCTTCCGTCGAATCGGTTACCACTGCCACCGCTCCTGCCTCGATTGCCTGATCGATAAACCGGTTACCGTCGCTGGATCCGCCGTGCATGGCCACAAACACGTTCCCGGGCTTCACTCGCCGCGAGTCATATTCCACACTGCTCACGCCCGGGTCCCCGCTGTGCGCGAGGACTTCCGCTCCATCCAGCAACTGTTGGAAGGTCATTGCTCAGAATTATATGGCACGGACATTGGACGGAAAGAAATTGCGTAATTGTTGATTGCTGATTAAGAAATCGGACCCAGCGTCGGAGGGTTTTCAATCAGCAATCAAAAATCAACAATTGAAGTTACCAACGGCACGTTCCCCATCCCGCCGCTCGGCGCTACATTGCTGGTATGTATACGGCAACCAGTCCCGGGAAATACCGTTGCAACCAGTGTGAGATGCCCGAAGACCGCTGTGAGTGCGAGAAGTTCTGCTGTCTCTGTCAGTCGCAACTCGACATCCGTATCTGCTCCGACGGCCTCATGTACTGCGAACCCTGCCGCACCGCCTGCGACTACAAAACCTCAGACTAAGACGTCCCCAGCAAGACAGGCCAACGACCAACGACTGTTCTTAGCTTGCCCTGAGCTGAGCGAAGGGACCAGCGACCGCTCCTAAATCACCACAGCTTCCCGGTACTCCCCAAACACCCGCCGCATCGCATCGGAAATTTCACCCACGGTCGCGTAAGCCTCCACCGCCTCCAGAATCCGAGGCATGACGTTTGCGCCAGACCTAGCCGTGTCCTCCACGCCTTTCAATGCAGCTTGCCACGGCCCCGCGTCCCGCCGCGCGCGCAGCGCCCGCACCCGCTCGATCTGCTTCGGTTCCAGCGCCGGATCGATCTTCTGAATCGGAATCGGCTTCTCTTCTTCCACGTCAAACCGGTTCACTCCGACTACCACCGCGTCCTCACGATCCACGGCCTGCTGATATTCGTACGCCGCGTTCTGAATCTCCTGCTGCACGAATCCGCGCTCTATCGCCTTCAGCATCCCGCCCATCACCTCAATCTTCCCCAGATATTCTGCCGCGCGCTTCTCAATTTCATTGGTCAGGGCCTCGATGTAATACGACCCTGCCAGCGGATCGATGGTCTGCGCCGCACCCGACTCATATGCAATCACCTGTTGTGTCCGCAGCGCAATCCGTGCCGCCTGCTCGGTCGGCAGCGCCAGCGCTTCGTCATAGGAATTCGTGTGCAGCGACTGCGTCCCGCCAAGCACCGCGGCCAGCGCCTGGATCGCCGTCCGCACAATATTGTTTTCCGGCTGCTGCGCCGTCAGCGTCGACCCCGCCGTCTGCGTATGAAAGCGCAGCATCCACGATCGGGGATTCTTCGCCTTGAAATGTTCCCGCATGATGCGCGCCCACATCCGCCGTGCCGCACGAAACTTCGCCACCTCTTCCAGAAAATTGCTGTGAGCATTAAAGAAGAACGAGAGCCGCGGCGCGAACTTATCCACATCCAGCCCCGCCTTGATCGCGGCCTCCACATAAGCCATGCCATTGCCCAGCGTGAACGCCACTTCCTGCACCGCCGTCGATCCCGCCTCGCGCATGTGGTAGCCCGAAATCGAAATCGTATTCCACTCCGGAACGTTCTCCTTGGCCCAGGCAAACATGTCGGTGATTACGTGCATCGCCTGCCGCGGCGGATAAATATACGTTCCGCGCGCGATGTATTCCTTCAGGACATCGTTCTGTACCGTACCCGAAAGTTGCCGGATGTCCGCACCCTGCCGCCGCGCCACTGCCACGTACAGCGCCAGCAGAATCGACGCCGTCGCATTGATGGTCATCGATGTAGAAATCTTGGTCAGCTCGATGCCCGCAAACAGCCGCTCCATGTCCTCGATTGAATCGATGGCCACGCCCACCTTGCCCACTTCGCCCGCCGCCAGCGCGTGGTCGGAGTCCATCCCGATCTGCGTCGGCAAATCGAACGCCACCGAAAGCCCGGTCGTCCCATTCGCCAGCAAGTACTTGTAACGCTTGTTCGACTCCTCGGCGTCGCCCATCCCCGCGTATTGCCGCATGGTCCACAAGCGCCCGCGGTACATCGTCGCCTGCACCCCGCGCGTGAACGGATACTCCCCGGGATACCCCACCTCGCTCTCGTAATCCGAGCCTTTCAGGTCCACCGGCGTATACAGCGGGTTCACTGGAATGTGCGACGAAGTCTCCACATCTGCCACCCGCTTCTCATCCGCAGCCTTGATTTCTTGCGCCATGACACACGCTCTTTTCCGAACCCCGACTCACCGTCACCACGTCCCCAGAATCCTTGTCATTCCGACCTGGAAGGGTTGTCATTCCGAAGCGGGAGCGCAGAGAGCCTGCCCTGAGCGAAGCCGAAGGGAATCTGCTGTCCCCTGCAGCGCCGCTGCCCTCGCCGGACTACCGCGCCCCGCTTTTTCCCTTCTGCCGCACTCTCCAGAACGAACTCACCCCAAACCAGGCAAACGTCACTGTGAAACAAATTGCAACCGCCACGCGCCCCACTCCCACCCGTCCGGCCTCATATTTTGCGTACTCTTTCGCCGCTGCAATCCCGCCGCTGGCCGCCATGATCAGGAAAACCAGCCCCGTAACCTCAAGCCACAATTGATGTAATACCCGTCCGAAGGCGCAGGCCGTCGCCATGGCGGCGCTCTTCGCCGCCCGCACCGTCCGGCTGCGCTTGAACTGCTGCCCCGCCACGCGCGCCACCACCCCTAATTTTTGCGCGGTAGTAACCTTCACGGCCTCGATTTTAACAGCCTGTGGCGCTACAATGACGCAAACCTTTGACAGCATCGAAACTGTTCAAGGGCCGCAGGCATCTAAGCTATGGCGAGGTTTGGCCACGGCGGGGCGATCGGGGGGCATGTGGATCAACAACTGAAACAACTCATGAAGGAACTCGGCGAAGCCATCAACGAATCTCTCTCCGATTCCGAACAGATCGCCGAAGTCGTCTCCCGCATCAAGGAAGGCGGCTACGACATTTTTCTGGTCCTCGAAGCTACCATCGGCGTGAGCAAGCAGGGCGAGAAATCCTCCGACAAAACCTCCCTCGTCACCACCCTCTCCACCAATCCCGAATTCAAGATCAACGACCAGGATCTCAAGTTCCTCAAATCCCTGCGCATCAAGATCGAAGAAGAAAAAGAAAAGTAGTCACGTAGAGACAGCCGCCTCGGCTGTCCCGGCGGGAGCGAAGCTCCGCCGGAACGTTCCCTGAACGAGACCGATTCGTCCCGCCAACCCGCCGCCCCTCTGAGCGCACGGCAACGTTCCGCTCTGTGCTACCATCTACTGTTTTTCTGGGGTGGTTCGATGAAAGACACTCTCGGAGTCCTTCTCGCCGGCGGCGCCGGAGAGCGCCTCTATCCTCTCACCCGCGACCGCGCTAAACCCGCCGTCACCTTTGGCGGAATGTATCGCATCATCGACATCACCCTCTCGAACTGCCTCAACTCCGACCTCCGCCGCGTCTACATCCTCACCCAGTACAAAGCGCTTTCTCTGAACCGCCACATCCGCGAAGGCTGGAACATCCTGGGCCGCGAGGTAGGAGAGTTCGTCGAAGTCCTGCCGCCCATGAAGCGCGTCAGCGACCAGTGGTATCAAGGCACGGCCGACGCCGTCTACCAGAACATCTACTCGATCGGGTCCGAACAGCCTAAGTTCGTCCTCATCCTCTCCGGCGACCACATCTACAAAATGGATTACGGCAAGATGATGAAGCAGCATCTCGATTCCGCTGCCGACATCACGCTCGCCACCATCCAGATCGATCCCGCAGAGACTTTCCGCTTCGGCGTGGTCGATGTCGACAAAGACGGCCGCATCAACGGCTTCGAGGAAAAGCCCGTCAAGACCGAACTGCGTTCCCCCTGGAACCCCGAGAAGGTCGCGGGTTCCATGGGCGTCTACCTGTTCAACGCCGACGTCCTCATCCCCGTCCTGCTCAAAGACGCCGAGGACAAGTCTTCCAGCCACGACTTCGGCAAAGACATCCTGCCCAAGATGGTCAACGACTATCGCGTTTTTGCCTACGACTTCGTCGACGAGAACAAGAAAGAAGCTCTCTACTGGCGCGACGTGGGCACGCTCGAGGCCTACTACGAAGCCAACATGGACATCGTCTCGGTCTCGCCAATTTTCAATCTTTACGACCACGACTGGCCCATTCGCACCCACCAGCGCCAGTATCCGCCCGCGAAATTTGTCTTCGCGGAAAAAGACCGCATGGGCAGCGCGCTCGACTCCATCGTCTCCAACGGCTGCATCGTCTCCGGCGGCATGGTCAAGAACTCCATCCTCTCGCCCGACGTGCGCGTGAACTCCTACTCCGAAGTCGACCAGTGCATCCTGTTCTCGCACGTCGCCGTGGGACGCCATTGCCGCATCCGCCGCTGCATCATCGACCGCAACGTCCATCTCCCCGAAGGCACCACCATCGGCTACGACACTGAAGCCGACCGCTCCCGCTACTTCGTCACCGACAGCGGCATCACCGTCGTCACCCGCGACTACTCGCTGTTCGAGAATCCCGTGACGGTGGACTATTTCACCAGCGAGTAGCAGAAGGGCCATGAGACGGGGTGGTATGCGCCCCTGCCTCACGCTCGGAAAGCGAACTCAGTGCCTCTTCTTGCAGACCGCCGGGCTCTGGGAATTCGTCATGTCATAGGCGATGGCGTTTGCCCCGGTTGGGTTGAGTCCCGCGTTCTCGAGAATCGTGACCCAGTTCGGCGGCGGCGTTCCGGCGTTGACTCCTTCCGTCCCCCCGCAAAGTGATACTGCATTGACCTGGTAGTTGTTGACTTGCGACGGCTGGGTGATTTGCTGATAGAAGAGCATTCCCTGCGAAGACGAATTGTTCTGGGTGCCTTCAACGTCGGACGTGCACAGCCACGAGGTCATGGCTGTCTGCGGGTAGTTGAAGTTCGGGGTGCCTGCGTAGCCCGACAGGTCCACAATGCTCATATGCAACCACATCGAGTTCCACGTCGTCGTTGTGTTGCCACTGTTTGCGCACGCAGGCCCGGTGATCTTCGTCCCTCCCGACCAGGTTTCCACCAGGTCGGCCTGCTGGGTATATTCCAAGGAGCTCAGAACTGGCTCTCCACCCGGACCCTGGCTCCATCCGTTGCACCCCAGTTGGCCGGTGGGGCACATTTGTGCTGCCGTATTGTTTGGTATCTCGCAACCCTGCTCGACGTCGCTTAGCGGAGGCCCGGCCATCAAAGTGGCCTTATCCAAGGATTTATCCGCATCGAACCACGTGAGCGAATAAATAATCGCAGCCCCGCCGGCACTAGACCCTTGGGCGCACATCCCGCCCGTGGTGTAAATATTCTTGTAGACGTAATCAAGCACGCTGGCGGGTCGGCAGGCAGCGTTGCGAATGTTGTAGTCGTAGCTCGTGGTGCCGTTGTTCGTGATTTCCCAAGGTGACGCCCATGCCGTTTGGATGATCTGGTAGCCCGCGCTAATGTAGCCCGGTATGAACCATTGCTCCTCTCCAGGTTCTGAGGCCGCGTCGGTCCCGCCGGCGCTGCTGAAAAACACGATCGTACCTTGGGTACCGCCCGCATTCGTAAGACTCCAGGTGAGCCCGATGGGCGCGGTGTGCGGGCATGTGATGGTTGCTTGGGAACAGGTGCTTGGGTGATTGGGGTCCGAGGTGTAGAACCCTAGGTTGCTGGGGCAACTCTGCAATGTTGCTATTCCGGTGAGGCCCACGGTGGGCATCTGGCCATCGGCCCGAAACGCACACACAGACAGGGACAGCAACATCCCGAACAGGCACACGAACGCTTTGGTTTTCATCTCTGGGTCATCTCCTTCTGCGATTCAGTTGTTTGTTCCCGCAGAAGTGAACAAAGATACGCGGGTCTGGGCAATCCCACGCCGCGCTCATCAAAAATTTACGAAACCCGAACAAGATGCGCTGAGGGGTCTGCGCAGACTAGAAATTCATGGAAACGCAGCAAAATTGGTGCTACCCTCTATTCTTGTTCTAGCCCTTCCCCCTCCGAGAGGTTCCCTTGACCCGGCGTCAAAAGATGTTATTGACGGCATCTTTACTTCTCCCCTCCGTGGTGGTGCCCGTTTCGGCTCAGTTCGAAACGCGGGCGAGCGCACCGGTCCTTTCTAACCCGATCTCAATAGCCGTCGGCGACTTCAATCACGACGGGAAGCCGGATCTTGCGGTCGCAGCTTTTTACAACGGAAAGGTTGCGGTGTTGCTCGGCAACGGGGACGGGACCTTCAAGCCCGCCGCGTACTATACGGTGGGGAGCAATGAAACAACGGGCTCCGTCGCAACTGCCAGCCTTCGAGGGGACGGCGTCCTCGACCTGATTGTTACAAATGATTTGAGCAACGAAGTTCAGGTCATGCTCGGGAACGACGACGGAACGTTCGGCATGCCTACCGCGTATGCAACGCCGAACTATCCGGCGGTCGTGATGGTCGGGGATTTCAACGGCGACCACAAGTTCGATTTAGTGACCGTCGAAGAAAGCGGGTACTGTCATTGCGTCAGCGTGTTCCTGGGCAACGGCGATGGTACTTTTCAGCAGCCTCCGATCAATATGCTGCCGCCCACCCCTCCAGTTGCCATCGGCATCGGCGATTTTAATCGCGATGGCAAGCTGGACCTGGTATCCGTGGGACAGTTCGGTTCCCCAGGCCAGGCTGACATACTCCTGGGGAACGGCGACGGAACCTTCACTCCGGGCGATAGCTACGCGATAGGCTCGGATCCGCAGTCGGTTGCGGTAGCGGACTTCAACGGCGATCACATCCTTGACCTCGCGATCGCAGACGCCGAGAGCGGCGATATCGACATATTGCTGGGCAACGGCGACGGCACGTTCCGGCAAGGGCCAGTGATATCGGGGCTAGCCTTTCCCGGCGCGATCCAGAAGGGCGACTTCAATGGGGACGGAAAGGTAGATTTGGTATTTCTGACCGGCGTACATTCCACCGTTCTCAACGTCCTTCTCGGCAATGGGGACGGCACCTTCAGGCCGGCGATGACGTTCCCATTGCCCGGCGAATCGGCCGCGATTGCAATAGCTGATTTCAACGGCGACCATCGCAACGACATCGCGGTGGCGGACTATCTGGGCAACGCCGTCCTCACCCTGCTCAACACCGGCGTGCTCAGCTTCTCGCCCACTACCCCGTTGAACTTCAAGAAGCAAGCCACAGGTACCACCAGCGCACCACAAACGGTCACCCTGACCAACACGGGCAAGACCGCGCTCACCATCTCCTCGATGAAAGCCACCGGCCAGTTCGGCATGACCTCAACCTGTGGAACTAGCTTGGCATCTGGAGCGAACTGCACGATCAGCGTGACGTTCTCGCCCAAAACCAAAGGCCCGAAGTCGGGAACGGTTTCGATCAACGATAGTGCATCGTCGAAACCGCAAGTGATCGAACTTTCCGGCACTGGTACGTAGCCAGCTGATGATGGAAGCCAAATCCGTGGAGCTTAGCTCTTGTCTTCCCAGCCCCTTCCGTACTAACATTTCTTCCCGTCCGCTGGGAGTGAAACCATGTCCACCCGGCCCTCGCTTGTCGCCCTCTTCGCGCTGCTCTTGAGCAGCATCGCCTTCTCGCAAGATCAGCCGAAAACCGCGCCCCTGCCCTACGACCCGCTCGAGCTCGCCACCGGCCCCACGGTCGTCCCCGACACGCCGGAGAAGCGCGAGCTGGTTTTGAACCTGCTTGAGCATGCCCGCCAGAACAATGGCATGCACACGCCGGGCACAGCGCCGTTTGCCATGAAAGTTTCCTTCAACTCGACCGGCACGTCGCGCTACACCGGCTTCGGAGAAGTGGAAGAGACTTGGATGTCCCCTAACACCTTCCGCTGGTCGGCCCGCCTCGGCGATTACTCCCAGCTCCGCATCTTCTACGATGGCGCCGCTTATGACGACAAGCCGCGCGGCTCCATCCCTCTGCGCATCCAGATGGTGCGCCAGTCCGTCTTCTGGCCGGTTACAGGCAGGTTTGCCCCGGCGCTGATCCGCATGGCAACGGCGAAGTGGCAAAACACCGACGTCGCCTGCATGCTGGTCTCCGGCGCCCGCAACGACGCCAGCCCCACTCCCGGACGCCGCTGGGAAGAGACCGAGTACTGCATCGATCCCAAAACCGGCCTGCTACGCACTTACTCCGAAGCGCCCGGCATCTACACCGTCTACGACTACGCCGAGAAATTCGAGTTCCACGGCCGCACCTTGGCTCGGCAAATTTCTATCGTGGAAGATGGCGTAACGGTTCTTCAGATTCACCTCGACAGCCTCGCCGACGGCCGCCAACTCTGATCCCGACCAGTTCGTGCCCACCAAGAAAATGCTCTCCCATGGCCCCGGCGACATCCTGACCGGACCCTTTCGCTTCCCGCAATCGGTCGGCGCGCCTCCGGGGCGCAGCGGAGTAATTCAACCCGTGATCGTGCACGCAGTCTTGGACAAGAAAGGCCACGTGGTCGAAGCCGAGGCGCTGCAGCATACCGACTCCACGCTCAGCGAAGCCGCGCTCGCCATCGTCGCACGCTCCAACTACCGCCGCCCTGACAACGATGGCCGGCCCGTACAGCGCGAAGCCTTCATCAACGTGGAGTTCATCCCCCCTCACTAGGCGGGCGGATCGTCAGGGCAAACGGGATTCGGTTCCGGCGCGAGATCCGCGCAATCCGCGCTGCCTAGAATCACCGCGCTGTATTCCTCGAGCACCCGCCGCAAATCAAACCTCGTCAACCCCTCGCCGCCGTTGCCTGAATCTTTCCTCTCCAGTTTCGTGCCTCCGCTGGCCGCAACCATGGCCTCTGCCAGACTCGGCGCATCTTCGGGTGGAACCAATTGAACGCGGTCATTATCCGCCTGGATTTCACGCACGGCTCCCGGACAATCGGTGGCCACCACCCGCGTGTCCAGCGCCAGCGCTTCGAGCATAGCGTTGCCGAAGCCTTCGTAGCGCGAGGGCAGAACAAACAGGTCGGCATGCCGCAGATAAGGCCAGGGGTTGAGTTGGAAGCCGAGAAAGCGCACCGCTCCATTCAAATCAAGCTCACGCGCTTGTCTTTGAAGCTCACCCTCCAGAGGGCCAGCACCCAGCACCGTGAGTTCCAGACCCGGAATGCGCTTCACGGCGATCGCCATGGCGTCCAGCAACACGTCAAAACCTTTTTCCCGGGAAAGCCGCCCGGCCGCGACCACGTGCGGCCCCGCACTCGCGTAGGGGCTCTTCGCGGTTTGTCCCAATTCCCGCACCCGCACCAGATCGATAGGGTTATAGATGCGGATCAAGTTTTCGCGGGGCAGGTGGAATTCTCGACACATGTCTTCCAGCACCGCATCGGAAATGCACACCACCTGGTCTGCTCGCCGGTAAAGACTGCCGTAAAGCCATCTCCTGAACTTTGTATCCCGCGATCGCTGCCTGAGATCGGCGCTCAGCACGGTCGATTCGCGAATCACCAGCCGAATACCCTTGGGCAGAAAAGGCCGCGCCAGCATGAGCGCCGCGTTCATCCCCCCGCTGGAGAGAACCGTCTCCGGCCTCAGGTCCCACACCAGCCGGACCAGGCCGGGCACGGCGAAGCGCGCTCTTCGGCCTGGCAACGCATGCAATCTCACATGCCTCGGGATCGTGCTCGCGAACTGCTCGTCTCCACCCACGGTCGCGAGATGAAGCTCGAAATCATCGCGGCTGAGATGGCGCAGCAGCGTCACGAACACTCGCTCCGCGCCTCCTCCCATCAGCGGACGCAGCAAAACAAAAAGCACGCGATGGTGGCGGGGACTCGATGCACATACGTCAACCATGCCGCAGCCAATGATAGGGACGAACCTGAAAACAAGCTGTGACGAATGAACATCGGCACAACCGGGTTATTCCACAATGAAAACTCACCCGCTTTTCCTCACTGCTACAATGCCCTGTTTCGCATAAATTTGTGGAAGCGCCTTTAGCCCTGCGAACTTACGGGACTACATTCGCGTACTGTCTTGTGAGGGCGCAGACCTCGGGCGTCCGACGTCGGACCACGGCAAATCGTCGAATGTCCCGAGGTCGAGGTCTGAAGTCCGAGGTCTGAAGTCCAGAATCCGGGGAGCTTAACGTTGGAAGACGTTCAGGTGGTTGCGATGCTGGTCCGCCGCTGTGTTGCCGGCGACGCCGCTGCCTGGGAAGAAATCGTCCAGACCTATAACCGCCGGATCTACAACATCTGCTACCGTTTCGCCGGATCGGCCGACGACGCCGAAGACCTTGCCCAGGAGGTCTTCATCAAGATGTACCGCACGCTCGCCAGCTACGATCACACCAAAGGCGCATTCGTCACCTGGGTCACCACCATCACCCGCAATCTGCTGGTCGATCATTTCCGCAAGACCAAGCAGGATCGCATCACCGATTCGCTCGACGCCGCCTCATCCGCCCATGAAGACGCCCAGCCCCTGAGTGAGCAAATTCAGGACCAATCCGCCCCGCCCGACCAGCACGTACGCAGCCGGGAGGTCGGCGAAACCGTTCATGCCGCCCTCGCCAAGCTCTCGCCAGAGCTTCGTGAGGCAGTGATTCTAAGGGACTTACAGGATTTTGACTACCGCGAAATTGCCACCGTTTTGAAGGTTCCGGAGGGTACTGTGAAATCTCGAATAAATCGTGGCCGGGCGGAACTAGCCCGCCTTTTACAACGTACCTATAGGCAGGTGATGTGATGCCAGACCAGACGAATAACGGAATGCAGTGTCACGAGTTTGACGGCCTGCTCTCGGACGCGCTCGATGGCGTCCTGACGGGCTCTCAACTCGACCGCTTCCACGCCCACACCCGGTCTTGCTCCGTGTGCGGGCCGCTGTTCGCCGAAGTTCAGGCGGGCCGCAACTGGCTGAAGGATCTCACGGAGGTGGAGCCTCCAGTCAGTCTGGTCACCAATATTCTGGCATCCACGACGGGCGTTGACACCCAACGCCTGCGGGTGAACGTGTCCGCGCCGCAGCCGCGCATTGGCTGGCTGGAGCGCGCGCAAGCCTGGCTCTCGGGAACGATGCAGCCCATCTGGGGCACAGTCCGGCAACCGCGGTTTGCCATGTCGTTTGGCATGGCGTTCTTCGCGCTGTCGGTGGCCTTGAGCGTACTCGGCGTTAAGCCCGCCGACCTGCGCCAGGTCAGCCTGCGTCCCGCCGCTCTGCGGCATTCGTTCTACAACGCGCAGGCCCGCGTCGTCCGCTATTACGACAACATCCGGCTCGTCTACGAGGTGCAGTCGCGCGTGCACGAACTCAAGCGCAACATCACTCCCGCCGAGCGCGGACCGGCCAAACAGAAAGACCACAAGAACGACACAACACAACAGCCCGAGCAGAAGCAGGATCGCAATTACAGCCAGAACGAAAACCATTTCATTCTGGCCTGCGCTCCGCTGGGTCCATCTGTCTTTGATCCGTTGAATCAGGATCCGTTAAATCCGGATCTGCCTGTAGTGTCGGTGACCACGTACAGGAGGTTCGTATGAACTGCGCCACACACAACGATATTGCCGCCGTCGCATTCTGTCGCACTTGCGGCAAGCCGCTTTGCGGCAACTGCACCCGCGACGTCCGCGGCGTGATCTACTGCGAGCCCTGCCTCGCAGCCCGTTTGGAAGCCACCGCTCCGGCCGCCGGATTCGTGCCTCCGCCACCTGCATATCCACCCATGGCAGCGCCCGCAGTTGCTCCGCGTTCCGGAAGCTCCGGCCCCAATCCTGCCGTCGCCGGCATTCTCGCTGGATTTTTTCCCTTCGGCGTCGGAGCTGTGTACTGCTCGCAATATGCCAAGGGACTGTCGCATCTGCTTATCTTCGCCTTGCTCGTCTTCGGAGCGGATCATGCCGGGAATTACGACTGGGTGTTCGGCATCGGCATAGCGTTTTTCTACGTCTACCAGATCATCGACTCCGTGCGCACAGCCCGCGCTCTCCAGGAAGGCCAGCCTGCGCCCGATCCCATGGGCCTCGGCCAGACCTTCAGCATGGGCGATAAGTTTGACAGCGGCAAGGTTCCCGTCGGCGCCGTCGTGCTTATAGGCCTCGGAGTGCTCTTCCTTCTGCACACCATGGGCATCATGGAGTACGGCTTCGAACGCTACTGGCCCTTGATTATCATCTTCCTCGGCGGCTGGATGTATTACCGCAACTACGAGCGTTCCCGCCGAAACTGTACCTGCGGGCGTTGCAGCACGCGCTGGCTGATGGGCCCGGCCATGGTGCTCACCACCGGCATCCTGCTGCTTCTCGACAGCACCGGTGTCGCCGAAGTTCATCGCACCTGGCCCGCCTGGCTGCTTGTGGTCGGCATCGTCAAACTGGTTCAGAGCAGCGCTTCATCCGCCGGACACGTCGGCCCGCTGCCGCCCGGCCCGCCCGCTGCCGTGCCGCCTTCAGCGCCGCCATCTTCCACTCCAGGACCAACATCGCCTTCCGGGGAGGTGCGCAATGTCTAGCCCAGTTCAAAGCCCGGTTCAATCGCCCATTCCGCCGCGCCATCGCCGCCGCTCTTTTGCTGGACCGATTGTGCTGATTACCCTCGGCATCGTCTTCCTGATGGGCAACCTGCACATGCTCTCCTGGATGCGGCTGGCTAACCTGTTCGCTCACTACTGGCCAGCGCTGCTGATCCTGTGGGGCGTAGTCAAGCTGATCGAGTATCAGCAAGCCCAGCGCGACGGCGTCCCCGCTCGCGGCATCGGCGCTGGTGGCGTTTTTCTCGTCATTGCCATCGTCGTCTGCGGACTCATCGCCACTCAAGCCTCGCGCTTCAACTGGGGCGAACTCCGCGACAACATGAACATCGACGACGGCGACCTCGATAACCTCTTCGGCGAAACTTTCAACTTTGACGACCACCTCGAACAGGACATCCCTGCCGTCGCCACCAGCTTGCGTGTCAACGACGATCACGGCGCGGTTCGCGTCAGCGCCGCTACCGACAACAAGATCACCGTCACCGTCCGCAAGCGTGTCGGCGCGGAAAACCAGAATGACGCCGACAAGTACAACAAGCAGGCTTCGCCCACCATCACGCTTGCCGGCAATGTGATCATCCTCGACGCCAAGACTCAAGCCGCCGGCGACCATCCCGTGCAAAGCGATCTCGATATCTCCATCCCGCGCAAGATGGAGTTGCACGTCACTTCGCGGCGCGGCGACGTCTCCGTGACTGGACGCGATGGCGAAGTCGAGGTCAACAACCAGCACGGCGACGTTTCCGTGGAAGATGTCACCGGCAACGTAAAACTGAATCTCGAAAAAAGCTCCGCCAAGGTTGAGCAGATCACCGGCGACGTCCACATCGACGGCCGCTTGAACGAAGTCTCCGTGACTGACGTCAAGGGCGCCGCCCAGCTAGATGGCGAATTTCAGGAGAGCGTCAAACTCGCCCGTATCAGCAAAAGCGTCGCCTTCAAGTCTTCCCGCACCGACATGGAGTTCTCCCGCATCGATGGCGAACTCGACCTTGATTCCGACGATCTCCACGCCGACCAGGTCACCGGCCCCGTCCACCTGAGCACGCGCTCCAAGCAAATCCGTCTGGAAGACGTCTCCGGCGATGTCCGCGTGCAGAACGAAAATGGCGGAATCGAAGTCTCCATGCGCTCGCTCGGCAACGTGCAGATCGACAGCCGCAACGGCGACATCCACCTCAGCGTGCCCGACAAGGCCGGATTCCACCTCGACGCCCGCACCCGCGACGGCGAAATCCAGTCCGATTTCCCCGAGTTGAAGATTGACAACGGCGACCACGAGGCCAAGGCCAGTGGCAGCGTCGGCAGCGGCGCTTCTCACATCGTGCTCAACAACGAGCACGACGGCATCGAGATTCGCAAGGCCTCAACCAGGGCCGCCTTGGCGGTACCCGCCACTCCGGCCACCCCGGCGAAACCGGCCCGGTCTCTGCCGCCGCCCAAAGCAAAAGTCGAACCCACCGATCACTAAAGGAGTCCTAGCCCCGAAGGGGCGCCATGGGAAAGCCCGGCACGGAAGTGCCGGGTCGGAGTGGGAAGACGGAGCGAATCCCGGAGGGACGGCACGACTTGTTGCGCCCTCTTTTCAGCCTCTTGGGGGCTCGCTCAACACCGACCCATCCAACTCGCCGCAAGACCTGTATCCACTAAGCCCCAAAGTCAGATCCAAATCCGCCATAAAATTCTGCACCACATCGCGCACTCCTTGCTCCCCCGCCACCGCCAATCCCCACAAATAAAGCCGCCCCAGCAACACCGCCCGCGCCCCCAGCGCCAGCGCCTTGATGGCATCCGCCCCGTAGCGAATCCCGCTATCAAACAACACGGGAATTTTCTGCTGAATCGCTCCGGCAACCCCGGGCAAAGCATCGAGCGCGGCGATTGCGCCATCCACCTGCCGTCCGCCATGATTCGAAACAATGATCCCGTCCACTCCACAGTCGAGCCCGCGCCGCGCGTCGTCCGAATGCAGAATTCCCTTCAGCAAAATCGGCAACCGAGTTTGCCCGCGCAGCCACTCCAGATCGCTCCACTGCAGAGCAGTGTTCGAAAACAAACTCGCCCACAGCCGGATCGCCGCTGCCGGCGCCGCCTCTGGCGTTTCGCTAAGCCGTGAGCGAAAAACCGGATCGGTGAAATAGTTGGCCAGTCCCTGCCCCAGAAGAAACGGTAGATAAGGATGCTGCAGATCGCGCTCCCGCCAGCCCAGCATGGCCGTGTCGAGCGTCACCACCAGCGCGGAGTAGCCCGACCGCTTGGCCCGCCGCAACATGCTCCCGGTCAATTCATGATCTTTTCCCCAGTAAAGTTGAAACCATCGCGGCCCATTGCCCATGGCCTGCGCCACATCCTCCATCGAGCGCGACGAGAGCGTGCTCAACACAAACGGAACGCCCAGCGACGCAGCCGCTCGCGCCGAAGCCAGATCACCGTCGGCATGAAGAATCCCCTGCACTCCAACCGGCCCCAGCAGAACTGGAGCAGGCAGCGTGTGGCCAAGCAGTTCAACGGAAAGCTCGCGCCGCGACACATCCCGCAGCATGCGCGGAACAATGCGCCAGCGGTCAAACGCGGCCAGATTGGCGCGCATGGTGCGCTCCCCCGATGCGCCTCCAGCAACGTAGTCGTAAGCCGGTGCCGCGAGAACTTCAGCCGCCTTCTTTTCCAGTTGCGCCAGAGGAATGGGTACAGAAATTTTCTTCCCCGCCAGCCCCAGCTGGTAAATCTCAAACTGCCGCTGCATGCCCAGGCTGGCGGAGCCGGGATCCGGAACCGAGTGCGGCGAGTCAGGCATAGGTTTCTCGTGGATTCAACTCCGGGCATCGATTCTACACAAGGGATACGTCCAATCGGCAGTGGGGTTGCTTTGCCTTCCGCCCCACCATCTGCGAAACTGGCCTTGTCCCAACAGCCCCTGAGAACCGAGAACTGAGAACTGCCCCATGGGCCGCATCCACGTACTCTCTGAGCAGGTTGCCAACAAGATCGCCGCCGGCGAGGTGGTCGAACGCCCGGCCTCGGTCGTAAAGGAGTTGCTGGAGAACGCCCTGGACGCGGGCGCAACCCGCATCAAAATCAGCGTCGAGGCCGGCGGCAAAAAGCTCATCCAGATCACCGACAACGGATGCGGCATGGTCCGCGACGATGCCATGCTGGCCTTCGAGCGCCACGCCACTTCCAAGATTAAGGACGCCGAAGACCTCCTCAGCGTGGCCACCCTGGGTTTTCGCGGCGAAGCCCTGCCCTCGATCGCCTCCGTCTCGCGCCTCCGCCTGGAAACGCGAGACGCCGCATCTCCCTCCGGCACCATCATCGAAATCAACGGTGGCAAAATTGCGCGGGTCGAGGAAGCCGGCCTGCCCGAGGGCACGTCGATCACGGTCCGCGATCTCTTCTTCAATACGCCGGCCCGGAAGAAGTTCCTGAAAGCCGAGTCCACAGAACTTTCGCACATCGCTTCGCTGGTCACGCACTACGCCCTGGCCCATCCCGAAAAGCACTTCGAGTTGCACTCTGCCACCAATGCCATGCTGGTCGCGCCCCCGGTCGCCGGATACAGCGAGCGCGTTTACCAGGTCTTCGGAAAGGAAACCCTCGATCAGCTGATTGCGGTGGCCGCAGTTCAGCCGCTCGAACGTGTAGGCTTGCCTCAGCCTCCGCCCTGGCGGCGCGCACAAATAGAGGATGAGAACGAAGAAGACTCCGGCGCTACCCCCGGCGAAATGCGCCTCCACGGCTTCGTTTCCAAGCCCGAAATCCAGAAACTCAACCGCAATTCGATCTACGTCTTCGTCAACGGACGCCTGATTCGCGACCGCCTGGTCCAGCACGGCTTGACCGAAGCCTATCGCAACATCATCCCACCCACGGTCTATCCGGTGGTTCTGCTGTTTCTGGAGCTGCCGCCGGGCGAGGTGGATGTCAACGTCCATCCCTCGAAGACCGAAGTCCGCTTTCGACAATCCACCGTGATGCACGACTTCGTGCGCGACACGGTCCGCGCTGCTTTGATGAAGGCGCGCCCCGCGCCACAATTCACCACCGAGATTCACGCCCACGCCACAGCCAGTTCAGGCCTGACTCCAGGCGCCAGAGAGTGGGAGCCGCCTTCCGACCTGGGCACCGCATCAGCCGCACCGCAGCGCGCGCCCTATGATCCGGGCGGCGCAGGATTCGCTCTGCAAGCCCCAGTGCCACCGCCAGTCTCCGCACGCTTCCAGTTCGAGGATGGAATTGCTGTAGAGGCGAATGCCGCGATCCCCGTAGCGCGCGGAATGGAAAATCGCTTCGCTGAAGCGGTTCCAGAAGCCATCCCAGACAACGGGTGCGCCCCCGCGCTCGACACGCAAGAAGAAGAGCCCACGCTGGCGGCGCTCTCCACTCTCCGACCCCTGGGCCAAATCCGCAACTCATTTATCCTCGCCGTCAACGAAGATGGCCTGTGGATCGTCGACCAGCACGTAGCCCACGAGCGCGTGCTGTTCGAACGCATCCTGAAGCAGCGTGCCGCGCAGAGAGTCGAGAGCCAGCGCCTGCTGATGCCCATCGTGCTGGAGCTGTCTCCCGCGCAACAAGCCGTCTTCACCGAGATTGCCGACGAACTCCAGCACAACGGCTTCGAGGCGGAGCCCTTTGGCGCCCGCAGCGTTGCCGTCAAAGTTGCGCCCGCTGGCGTAGACGCGGCCGCGGTCGAGCACATGCTCCACGAACTGCTCGATCAAATCTCGCGCGAAGAACAGTCCCTCAATCTGGAAAAGATTCGCGCCCGCATCGCCGCCTCCATTGCCTGCCACGCCGCTATCAAGGTCAACATGCCGCTCGAGCAAAACAAAATGGACTGGCTCCTCGCCGAACTCGCGAAAACCGACCACCCCATGTCCTGCCCCCATGGCCGTCCGGTCGTCCTGCGGTATTCTGTTAAGGACATTCAGAAGGCGTTTAAGAGGATCTAGCCGGAATCAATTGATGATTGATGATTGTTGATTAATGATTGAAACCCTGATGCGCTCAGGTTTGAAAATCAACAATCAGCAATCATCAATTGCCGCCCCCATGACCGAATCCGACCTCCAGCAGCTCCGCCGCTCAAAGTGGCGCCTCGATAGCAAGCCCATCCGCACCATCGAGGAGGCGCGCGCCTTCGTCGAGGCCGTCGGCTTCTGCCTGATGTATCCCGTGCGCCCCACCATGCCCGTGCCCACGTTCATCGGAGCCTTCGTCGGCTCCGACGATCGTCTCCCCACCTGGCAGCACGCCTATTCCGATCCGCGCGCTCTCGCGGCCACCGAACTCATGGTCCGCCTGCTGCGCGAGCGCTCCGCCTACGAAGCCAACGTGTTCGACGAGAACAACGCGTTCCTGGTCGCCGCTTCGGCCTTCCCATATTTTTATGCACTGGTGGGCGAACGCAATCCCAAACTCGCGCCCAAGCAAGGACCGCGTTCTCCCTACTCTCCGCTGGCCTGCGACGCTTTCGCCCTGATCAATCGCGACGGTCCCATCTCCAAGCAGCGGCTGCAGGAAGCGCTCGGCGGCAGCGTCTCGCTCGCCGCCCTCGATAAAGCTCTGGGCGAGTTGCTGGCCAGGCTGCGCATTACCCGCGTCGACTACAAGGCCGACGAAGGCTCATTCTGGGATGTCCTCTACCGCTGGTCTCCGGATGCGGTCCGCGAAGGCGTGGGGCTCTCGGTGCCGGAAGCGCTCTCCGCCCTGCTCTCGAAATATCTGGATTGCGTGATCGCCGCCGAGCAGACGGAACTCGAGACCTTCTTCGGGAATTTCGTGGCCCGTTCGCGCGTGAAAGAAGCGGTGAACGCGCTGCTGGCGGCACGTGAGCTAAGCTTCGTCCACGTCAGCGGCCGCTCGATGCTGCAGATCGCTCCGGCCAAGGAACCGGCGGTAGCTTCGGCCCGACCGCATCGCACCGCGGGACGCCAATGATCGCGAACCCCAACCATCAACCCCGCGCCCTTCCTGCCATTTTCTGGGCCGGCGCGACCTGCGGCGTCCTCGACATCTCCGCGGCCTTCATCACTTGGGCCATCCGCGGCGTCAAGCCATTCATAATTCTGCAAGGCATCGCCTCCGGCCTGCTCGGCGCAAATTCTTTCAACTGCGGCTGGCCCACCGCCGCACTTGGCCTGGTGTGCCACTTCTTCATCGCCTATTCCGCGGCCACGGTCTTCTACCTGGCCAGCCTGAAGCTCGCGTTCATGACGCGCCGCGCCGTTCTCGCCGGCGTGCTGTACGGCATCACCGTCTACATCGCGATGTATTGGATCGTGAAGCCGCTCTCGCTGGTTCGGCCCCGGCCATTTTCGCTCTCCGAAACCATCGTCGCGATCCTCACCCACATCGTGTGCGTCGGACTACCCATCTCGCTCCTCGTGCGCCGCTATTCCAGATAACGTACAATCGTCTGCTCGCACCATGAACGACCACTCCCAAAGCCACGACCATCACCGCAAACTGATCATCGCCATCGACGGCCCGGCCGGCGCGGGCAAGAGCACCATCGCCTCTCGCCTGGCGCGCAAACTCGGCTACGTCAACCTGGAGAGCGGCGCCATGTACCGCGCCCTGGCCCTGAAAGCCATTGATCACGACGCATCCTTCGACGACGAAGCCGGGCTGCTAAAGCTGGCGCAGGAATCGCGCATTCAGCTCGAACCCACCGTGGGCGGGAATCGCACCCTGCTCGATGGCCGCGACATTTCCGCGCGCATCCGCGAGCGCGACGTGACCGAAGCGGCCTCGCGTGTCTCGGTGCATCCCGCCGTTCGCAGGTGGATGGTCGCCCGCCAGCAGGAAATGGGTGTAGGAGGCGGCGTGGTGATGGAAGGCCGCGATATCGGCACAAAAGTTTTCCCGGACGCCGACCTGAAAATCTTTCTCGACGCCGACCCCGTAGTCCGCGAGCAGCGCCGCATGCAGCAGCAGAAGATCAAGGGCGAAGTGGCCGCCAGCGTAGCCGCCGAGCTCCGCGAACGCGACCTCCGCGACCGCACCCGCGCCGCCTCCCCGCTGCAAGCAGCCGCCGACGCGGTGGTCATCGACTCCACAAAATTGAATGAAGGCGAAGTGCTGGCGCGGGTAGAAGAATTGGCGGTTTCCCGTCTCAAAAAATAGTTGGCGCTGGTTTTGGTTCCGGCCTTGCCGTAGCCTTAAATCCAGATCAAAAAAACTACGGATCAAATCTCCTAAATTCTTTTGGATCAGCAATTTGCGAGGCCTCGATCTGCAACGAATCCGACTAAAATATTAAATCGAAAGAACTTGTCCGCAAAATATTGGATTGATTGGGATTAGCCGGGCCTATTCGGTTGTCAGAGAACGAGTAGAGACTTAGATTCAGTATGGGATGAATCGGGAGTGAGGCGCAAGGTTAGATGTCACAAGGTGACTGTGGATTTCTTGGTCGAGTAGGTCTCCCTCAGGACGAGCCGACTTGGGCCACCGAGATGTTCGAATAACGGAACCTGCGACAATATCAGAACAACCCCGGAAGATGCCCGCCCTACGTAGTCCTCGTTGATTTCGTGCCGCGTCACGCACCCCGATTCGATGACGCGGCCGATCGCTTGCCGGAAGACTTCAATCGGGATGAACTGGGGCCGTGCGGTCGAGGTGAGTCGCTTCACGCCTGACCAATCGACGGTCAGCAGCGTGTTGCTCGTGCCGCGTGGTCCAACGAGCGTTCGACCGCTCAGTGGCATAACATACCGCTCCCAAATTTCATCGAAAGTAACGCGGGCATGTAGCTCTTCTAACGATTTGGGCGCCGCACTCGGCGGCTCTACCTTAAGCGACGGTATCCGTTCTGCGGGGAACGAAAGAATCTTGATCTGCAGCTTCTCCGCCACCTGCCGCGCATCCTCCGCCACTTCACCATCGGTGACGATCACAGCTTCGGTACAGTCGAAGTAATCCCTCGCACCATGGAGTTGCATCACCATCGCGCGGTTCACCTTACGCGTTGTACCGCCGTACATCTTTGCCTGCAAGGCCAGCTTTTGATTTTCCTTGCGGGCGAAGGCGTCAACCCCGTAGTCGTTGGAACGCGGCGTCAGATCGACAGAGTAACCTTGGCCGCGAAAGTGATCCGCGACGAGTTCTTCGTAGGCTAGTGACGTCGTTGTCGTTCGGCGTGCCGAATGAACCATGTCCATCGCTCCTGAAGCGGGCCACAGAGGAAATTTTCTAGCTTTTCTTCACCGCAATCCCCAACTCCCTCAACTGCTTCTCATTCACCGGCGTCGGCGCATCCACCATCAAATCCACCGCCCGCGCCGTCTTCGGGAATGGAATCACCTCCCGCAAACTCTCCGCCCCAGCCAGAATCATTACAATGCGGTCCAGACCCAAAGCAATCCCGCCATGCGGAGGCGTGCCATACTCCAGCGCCTCCAGAAAAAATCCAAACCGCGCCCGCGCTTCTTCTTCCGTCATCCCCAAAGCCCGGAAGATTCTGCTCTGCACATCCTGCCTGTGAATACGAATCGACCCCGACCCCAACTCCGTCCCATTCAAAACCACGTCGTAAGCCAGCGCGCGCACCGCGCTCAGCGGCGACAGCGGATCGTGCAACGCCTCCACTCCCGACTCTAGTTTCGCCATGTCCTCTTCATGCGGCGAGGTAAACGGATGATGCGCCGCGTTCCAAATCTTCTCCCCCTCATCCCACTCGAACATCGGAAAATTTGTGACCCACAAAAACCGGAAATCCTTCGCCGCATCGCCGCTCTTCTTGAAAATCCCGTGCCGCTCGGCATACTTCTGCGCCAAAGCCAGACGCAATGCTCCCGCCGAAGCGTAGATGGCCAACTCCTGCGGCGTGACTTTGCGATGGCGATGCTCGGAAACCGCCGCCTGCGGCCCAGCTTGAGCCGATCCCGCCACCAGCACAATCAGGTCGCCTTCCTCCATCCCAGTCTTCTTCGCAACCGCCGCCGCGGCCTCAGGAAACTTGTTCCCAATGCGCTTGAAGTCTTCGAAGATCTTCGCGCCGCCCTTGGAGTGAAACATCGGCTTGATGTCGTCCCGTTCTTTTCGTGACAGCTCGCCCACCTTCGGCGTCCGGATCGCCACCACCGGCAAGTTCGCATTCACTCCCAAGTCCTGCAGATTTTCCGCCGCAAAGCATTCGCGCACATCGCTAAACGCCGGCAGCCGCAAGTCTGGCTTGTCGATCCCATACAACCGGATCGCCTCGTCATAATCCATCCGCGGAAACGGAGTCTTGACCGCATATCCCGCCGCGGCAAATGCCGCCGTCAGAAATCCCTCCACCACCTCCCACACCCGCTCCGGCTGCGGATAGGTCATCTCCAAATCGATCTGCGTGAACTCCGGCTGCCGGTCGGCGCGCAAATCCTCATCGCGGAAACAGCGCACGATCTGAAAATACTTGTCGAACCCGGAGATCATCAGGATCTGCTTGAACAGCTGTGGCGACTGCGGCAGCGCATAGAAGGTCCCCGGCTGCACCCGGCTCGGCACCAGATAATCGCGCGCGCCCTCCGGCGTGGACCGCGTCATGAACGGCGTTTCAATCTCAAAAAATCCCTGACTCGACAAATAATCCCGGATCGCCTTCGCCACCTTGTGCCGCAACTCGATGTTGAACTGCATCACCTCGCGCCGCAGATCGATGTAGCGATACTTCAGCCGCGTCTCTTCATTGGTGAGCGCCGTATCCGAAGGCAGAAACGGAGGCAGCTTCGACTCGTTCAGAATGCGCAGTTCTTCCGCCACCAGCTCCACCTCGCCGGTCGCAATGTTCTTGTTGACCGTGCTGGCATCGCGCAGCTTCACCGTGCCGGTAACGGCAATCACATACTCGTTGCGCAAAGCCTCAGTTTTTTCGTGGATCGCCGCGTCGCGCTCGGCGTTGATCACCACCTGCGTCACTCCGGTGCGGTCGCGCAGGTCCACAAAAATCAGACTGCCCAGGTCGCGCCGCTTGTTCACCCACCCCATGAGCACGGCCTTCTTGCCAGCATCGGAAGCGCGCAGCGCCCCACACATATGAGTACGTCGCAGATCGCCTAAGAAATCGAGCAAGGTATGTCCTTACGGTAAGAAATATGCTGGAACATTAAACGAATGATTATAAACGGTGGGATAACCAATATCGCGTGGGGACAGATGAATTGATCGTGTGGGGACGGCCGCCCTTCGACTTTGCTCAGGGCAGGCTCTCGGCCGTGCCGCCGAGCGAAGCGAGGCGCCCGGCACACAGCACCCTCTTCACTTCTTGCTAGCCTTCCCCTCCATCACCGACGTCCACCTGGTTCCATCTTCCGACATCTCAAACCCGAACGTGTACGAAGTCGCCGACGTGATCTTCATCGTGAACTTGCCCTTCATGGTCGTGCTGCCCATCTTCTCGTCGTTGATCCAGGTCCAAGTATCTCCATCCACCCTTCCTCTGGAGTCCACAAATTCGCCCGTACTGCTGAACTCGCGATAGGTATAGGCCTTGTCCTCGCTGGAATATCCCATCACCGACATTTCGACGCCGCTGCCCATCGAACCCTTATAGTCCGCGTGGCACACCAGGTAGAAACCGCCCTCCATCCACTCGCACTTCTCGTTCTCCGTCATCGTTCCGCCCGGCCCCATCATGCCCGGCTTCATGGTGCCCTCGAGCGTCCACGAACCCACAAACACATCCAACTTCTTGAGTTCCGGCCCCGGCTTCGGAGCCTCCATCTGCGCCGCAGCCGCGGCCACCAACATCGACGCTGCCAATAAAATTAGTCCCACCCGTTTCATATTCCATCTCCTCGCCGAGACTCTAGATCTTCCATCGATGATGTCCAGTATGTTAGACGTTCCCGGCCAGGAAGTGGAAGCCCGCCCCCGGCAACAATCAACCATCAGCAATAAACAATCAGAAACTCCCCTCCCTACCAGTCTCCCCAATGCGCCGCCGTGGCCTGATGAAATTTCAGCTTCCACGCCTCTCCCTGCTTCACCCACACCGAACTGAAATGCTGATACCGCGGCGGGGGCCCCTCGTTCTCCTCTGGCTTTTTGCGCACAATCGCATCGTAGGTAACGATCGCCGCCCCTTCGCCCACCGCCACCACCTTGATGCCATAAGGCGTCAACTCGAGCAGGTCCGCGTCGCCCAGATCGTTCACTGCTTCCTGCCCCTCGAGCAGTTTCCCGTCTACACCCACCAAAGAGAAATCCTCGCTCAGCGTCCGCTCAAGAAACCCGCCATCATCCTTCTTCTTCGCCTCAATCAAACTCTTCTCGCTGGCCATCAAAGTTTGCTCCAGCGCACTAAGAGGCCTCGCTGGCGCGGGAGTCTGCGCCACTCCCGGGACGACGCTTGCCACCAAAAAGACGAAAATCATCCAAACAGGCTTCATGAAATGTCTCTGCATGATCGATGCACCTCACGACTATCAACCGACAACGCTGTCATCCTGAGCGCAGTGAGTGCTTACGCGAAGCGGAAGCACTCGCGGAGTCGAAGGACCCCTTACCCGCGTCTACCATCACAAGCCCTGCCAGGAACCTCTACCAACCTCTCAACCGCGTCTTTCACTTCGGACCTACTTGCCCTGAATCTTCCCCGCCAACTCCCCGCGCGGCACCGAAACCTGCTCGCCGGTCGCCAGATCCTTCACCGCGAAGGCATCCGCCTTCACTTCATTCTCTCCGACGATCAAAATATATTTTGCCCCCGCCTTGGTCGCCGCCTCAAACGATTTCTTCAGCCGGAAGCTCTCATCTCCCAAATCCACCACCAGATCATGCCGCCGCAACTCCCGCGCCAGCCGCGCCGCCTCGCCGTTCATCCCCGCGCCCAGCGGAGCGATATACACGTCCGGCTTCTTCACCACGCTCTCGGCCGATTCCTGCAGCGACATCACCAACCGGTCTTCCCCAATCGCAAATCCGATCCCCGGAGCGGCCGGCCCGCCCAGCGCTTCCGAAAGTCCGTCATAGCGCCCGCCACCGAGAATCGCGTTCTGCGCCCCCAACGCCCCATGCGTGAACTCAAAAGCCGTGCGCGTGTAGTAATCGAGCCCGCGCACCAACCGGTCGTTCAACACAAAAGGCACGCCCACGGCTTTCAGAATTTCCAGCACCGCCTCAAAATGTTTTCTGCATCCCTCATCCAGAAACTGGCTGATGCGCGGCAGCGTCGCGATGATCGGCTGGTCCTCCGGCACCTTGCAATCGAACACGCGCAGCGGATTGGTCACCGCCCGCCGCTGGCAATCCGCGCACATCTTCCCCACCACCGGCTCCAAAGCCTTGCGCAGCGCCTCATTGAACGCCGCGCGATCCTGCGGACAGCCCACCGAATTCAGCTCCAGATTCCAGCCCGCAATCCCCAGCCGGTCGAGCAAAGTGGCCAGCATCTCCAACACTTCCGCATCCCGCGCCGGAGACTCGCTCCCCGCTGACGCCGGCCCGATGATTTCAGCATCGATTTGATAGAACTGCCGATAACGGCCCTTCTGCGGCCGCTCGCGCCGGAACATCGGGCCGATGCAGTAGAGCTTGTTCAGACCGCGGTCACCGAGTTTGTGTTCAATGTAGGCCCGGACAATGCCTGCCGTGGCCTCGGGGCGAAGTGTGAGCGATTGTCCCTTATCGCTCTCGGCGCGCCCGCGATCCTCCCAGGTGTACATCTCCTTCGCAACAATATCGGTCTCTTCGCCCACACCGCGCGCAAACAATTCCGTCGCCTCGAAAATCGGCGTGCGAATTTCCTGGAAGTTGTAGGCGCGGAACACGTCCCGCACCGCCGACTCCACAAAATTCCACAGCGCCGTCTCCGGCGGCAGCAGGTCTCGCGTTCCTCGAACCGCTTTAATCATGGCAGTCGTTAGTCGTTGGCCAAGCATTCAGCACTCAGCATTTGGCACTCAGCCATACCAGGTTCCGTGCTTGTTTGGCCGAATGCTGAGTGCTGATTGCTGAGTGCTCCTCTCGCAACTCGCTACTTGGTACTCGGTACTCACTTCTCCCGCAAATACTCCTCCACATACCCCAGATAATTCCTGGTATACCGCATGATCATCTCATCCTCGCCCTTTTCCAGCTTCCGGCGAAACTTCCCCGGAGACCCCATCCACAGCGATCCCGGCTCTACTACTGTGCGCTCCGGAATCAACGTCCCCGCCGCGATAATCGATCCCGCCCCGATCTTCGCCCCATTCAGAATCACCGACCCCATCCCGATCAAGCACCGGTCCTCCACCACGCACCCATGCAGCGTCACCGAATGTCCCACCGTGACGAACTCGCCCACCGTCACGCCGTACGTGTTCTTCATCCCATGGAGCACGCTGCAATCCTGCACGTTCGAATTCGCCCCAATGCGGATCGCATACACATCCCCGCGCACCACCGCATTCATCCACACCGACGCATGCTCGCCCAGCACCACGTCGCCAATAATCTGCGCCGACTCGTCCACATAACAACTCGCCGGAATCACCGGCTTCATGCCCTTAAAGGATCGAATCATGTTTGCCAGTCCCAGTCGGCTGGAAGCGCCAACCAAAGAAATTGAACATACCATGATTTCAGGAATGAATGAACCGCCGTCACCAGTGGGTAGCGATTCAGTCTGCGCAGATGGCTCACGTGGGACAGCCGGCCTCGGCTGTCCAGTCGAGCGAAGCTCGACCGCTTCTCCGTCAAAAACCACGAGCTGCACTACTACGCATCTTCCTTCACATTGACACTCCCCCGAATCTCCAGTAGATTTCACACACTCCCCCGGCGTCCATTGCTCAACGCGGACTTCAGAGGAGAACTCCAACCATGCGCCCCACCAACTCGTCGACCTCCACTGGCCCTCAAGATCGTACATCCGCTCCACTAGCTTCCAAGTTGGACAAACAGTTGTTAGGCTATGCGGCCGCGGCGACGGCCGCTGGTATCGGTCTGCTCACTCTGGCGCAGCCCGCCGAGGCCAAAGTCGTTTTCACTCCCTCCAACGTACCCATTCCGGAAAACGGCAGCGTGATCCAAATCGATCTGAACCACGACGGCGTCCCCGACTTCGGCTTCACCGCCTCTTTCTATTTCGGCGACGCCGCTATCGCCAAACTGGGACTGTACCGCGAATCCCTCGCCGTTCTGCCGCTCCAGGCGGCGAACGAAGTCGGCGCTATGAACAGCAGCAAGGGAGTTGAGTGCGCCGCCAAGTTGCGCGGGAACGTCAAGATCGGGCCCGGCAGGGATTTTCAGCCCAACCAGCTCCTCATGTTTCAGGCCGCCGGCGACTACACCAATCAGTTCTCCGCTCACTGCCCGTGGCTCGACAAACAAGGCGGGTTCGTCGGCCTCAAGTTCGTCATCAACGGCGAAACGCATTACGGCTGGGCTCGCATTTCCCTGGTCGGCGGCTCTTTTGTCAGAGGGTATGCCTACGAAACTGTTCCAGACCAACCCATCCTGACCGGAGCCACGTCGAGCCCTGGCGCGGATGCCGCGGTTTCAAACCCTCCCGCTCTCCCTGCTTCTCAACCCGCCAGCCTCGGCGTCTTGGCCCAAGGTGCGCTCGGCCTGGCCTCGTGGCGCAGGCCAGAGGAAATGAACTAACCACGACCCTGTCAAATCCATGGACTCGCTGACTTCTTTTTGGGGACCGCCGCCTCGGCTGTCCCGCCGAGCGCAGCGAGGCGCTGAGCCAGCACACCTTTGATTCCGTTTCCCACTCCGGGAACTGTCCTCAAAAGAAAGCGCCCCGTCACTGCATTCCTCGCCCACCCATGCTACACAGAACTTGGTTTCCCTTAGTTCCGCGGAAGAGCTTTCCGGCCGCGCACTCCTAGGATGCGCATCCTGGCACTCTTCCGCTGAACTGCCCCGCCCGCCTCCGGTAAAGCTCGCGGGACTCACTCCTCCGAGCCTCATCTCGACCACAGGTGGGACTCCTATGCCGCGCACTTCGCTCTACCTCCTGATCTTCTCCTTATTACTATCCCCGTTCACCTTCGCCCAGGACGCCGCCACCGGCGCCATTCACGGCACGGTCGTCGATCTTCACAATCTGCGCATCCCCGGCGCCACCATCGTGGTGGTCAACACCGCGACCGGAGTTCGCTACTCCGCCACATCCGACGCCGAGGGCCGCTTTTCCATCGACGTTCTCCCGCCGGGGGACTACTCCGCCCGCGCCGTTGCCCCAGACATGTCCCCGCAAGTCACTCCGCAGCTGCATGTCGATGTCGGCGCGGCCGCCGAAGTCGAGTTCCATCTCACCATCGCCGGCGCTCAGGAACGCGTCTCCGTTTCCAGCTCGCCTCAACTCGTCGACACTCAGGCCACAGCCGTCTCCACGCTTCTCGACGAACGCGCCATCGCTGATCTTCCCCTCAATGGCCGCCGCTTCTCCGACCTCATGCTGCTCTCCCCGGGCGTTACGCAGGATCCCCGCAGCCTGACCTCCTCCACTAACGGCGATCTCTCTTTCGGCGGCCTTCGGGGATTTCAAAACAGTTTCCTCGTCGACGGCGGCGACTTCAACAACGCTTTCTTCGCCCAGGCGCGCGGACTCTACCGCGCTCCCTACCAGTTTTCCGACGAAGTCGTGCAGGAGTTCCGCGTCTCCTCCAATTCCTATGGCGCTGAACTCGGACGCTCCGGCGGTGCGGTCGTCAACGTCGTCACCAAATCCGGCTCCAATCACTGGCACGGCACCGGCCTCTATTACATCCGTGACAGCGCATTCGGTGGCGCAGCCGATGCTTTTGTGGACCAGGGTGCTGCACCCGTGGAGCCCGCTAGCGGCTGGCCCTGCCCAAACATAGCTGCAGACAACCAGCACCTGAACCCTCACAGCCGCCAGCAGCAAGGCGGAGCCACCATCGGCGGCCCCATCAAGAAAAACAAAATCTTCTTCTTCGCCGGATTCGATCAGCACTACTTCCACGTCCCCAACGTCGTCGAGTTCCTCAACGGCACCATGCAAGTCATCCCGCAGGCCGGTACCGGACCATACTCTCCCGGCGACTTCGAGGCCAGCGACCAGGCCCTGGTCTGCGCCGCCTCTGCCCAACTCACTACGTACGCCGGATCCTATCCCGCCGCGCAGATCGGCAACGCCGGCTACGCCAAGCTCGATATCAATCTCTCCCCGCGCAACCAGCTCGCCGTGCGCTTCAACTCCTCCCGCTACTGGGGATCGAACAACGTCTTCCTCGATCCCGCTAGCCCCGTCACCTTCGATTCCATCTCCGACAACGGCGAGGAAACCGTCTCCACCGAAACCGCTTCAGCATCGCTGACTTCAGGCCTCAGCCCACGCCTCATCAGCCATCTTCGCGCCCAGTTCTCCCGCGACCTCCGCCAGTCTTACACCAACACCAACGACACGCTGATCAAAGTCACCGACATTCTCGACGGCATCGGACGCTCCAACCTGCTCCCCCGCGCCACCCGCGAACACCGCGCCCAGCTTGCCGAAACCCTCAGTTTCGACACCAGCCGCCATTCCTTCAAGGTTGGCGGCGACTCCCTCATCACCTGGATCTACGATTTCTTCCCCAGCCAGCAGAACGGCGAATATCTCTTCCACATCATTAAGGTGGATCCCTTTACCTTCGAACCCATGGAAGCCGGACTCCCGCTCACCCCCCTCCGCGCCTACGCCCACTCCGTCCCGCATTACTATCTGCAAAACTTCGGCGCGGCCGCCTCCAATCCCAACGGCAACGACTACGCCGCCTTCGCCCAGGACACCATCCGCGTCACCAACCACCTCGCGGTCAATCTCGGCGTTCGCTGGGACCTCCAAACCTTCACCACCGCCGGACTCATCTCCAACCCGCTCTTCCCGCCCTCCGGCAAGGTTCCCTTCAAGCCCTACAACTTCGGCCCGCGCGCCGGACTCGCCTACTCGATCGGCCGCGATCACCCGCTCGTCATCCGCGCCGGCTACGGACTCTTCTACGTCCGCATCCCTCAGATCTACAACTCCGCTATCGCCACCGAAAACGGCATCACCGACGCTCAACTCTTTCTCAATAACTCCAACTACTACGACCACCAGGTCTTTCCCACCTATCCCAACCCGCTGGTGACCTGTCCCGTCATGTCCGCATCGTGCAATCTTCCCGCTGGATTCACCCAGGGCGTCACCAACAACGTCTCCGCTTTCGCTCCCAACTTCGTCACGCCCCGCGTGAAACAAGCCAGCCTTACGTTCGAGCGCGAAGTCGTCAGCCACACCACCGTTGCCGTCTCCTATCTATACGTCCACGGCGAGCATCTCATCCGCGCCCTGGACGTCAACCTCCCGCAGCCCGTGGCCCTCACCTATCCCATCTTCGATTCCACCGGCTCGATTTTTCAGGGCGGATACTACACCGTCGATTCCTTCGCCACCTGGCAATACACCCGATCCCTGACCTGCCCCTTCCCGCCTTGCATCAATCCTCTCGGACGCCCCATCGCCCAACTCGGCGCTATCGACGAATTCCAAAGCGCCGCCTCCAGCGTCTACAACGGCCTGACCGTCTCCATCAACCGTCGCGTAGCCCGCGGCAGTTATCTCCGCCTCTCGTACACCTACGCACATGCGATCGACGATGGTCAGGACGCCCTCGTCGCCAGCGAACCCGCCACGGTCCAGAATTCCTACAACCCCAACAGCGAGCGCGGCCCCAGCGTCACGGACCAGCGCAACCGCTTCGTCGCAGCTTTTTCGCTCGAGCCTCGCCCCTTTCACCGCGGACACGAACTGCTCGGCCACCTCTTCAACGACTGGAAACTGTCCAGCATCGTCACCGCCGGCAGCGGACGTCCCGTCAACGCCACTGTCAATGGCGATCCCAACCAGGACGGCAACGACCTCAACGACCGTCTCCCCGGCTACAGCCGCAACGGATTCACCGGCCCCGACTACGCCTCCACCGACCTCCGCGTGGTCCGCAAAATCCACATAGCCCAGGCTTATCGCCTCGAGTTCATCGCCGATTCCTTCAACCTCTTCAACCGCGCCAACCAGCGCGTCCAGATCACCTCCAACGGCCTCACCGCTGAAGCCACCACCTTCACGCAGTACGCCGCCACAGTCGGTAACGTCACCTACCCGGCCTACTACCAGAAGCCCCCAAATTTCATGAAGCCCAACGCTGCCTTCGCCCCCCGTCAACTCCAACTAGGCCTGAAAATGATCTTCTGATCCGCTCGTGTGTCGTGCAGCAGCGGAGAAAGGGGTGCCCCACGCCTCGCGGATTTTGCGAGACGTGGGAACTCCACTCCTCCATCTCTCTAGTGATTTTGACCTTCATGAACGTTCTGGAGACCATGTGGGGACAGCCGCCCTCGGCTGTCCGCGGAGCGCAGCTCCGTTCTTCTCCGCTGTGTCGCACCCGCCTCCAGGTCTCTGTTCGGCTTTCGTAACAAGGGCCTTCCCATTTATTTTTCCACAGGACTTCCGGCAAAAGCTACGCGCTCCCGGGCATCGAGCCCGAATCCTTCTCCAGGAGCGATTCGCATGTCGAAAATTATTTCGCTCACCCTAGGGTTTGTCTGTCTGGCTCTTGCTCTATGCATGCTGACAATTCCCGCTCAAGGTCAATACGGAACCCTGCCAATCGGAACGATTTCCGTCGCCAACGACCCAGGTGACTGCCCAGGTAGCGGCTGGTTCCACTATGGGCCGCAGTCCCAGTACGTGCTCTGCTTCGGCGCAACCGTCTCAAACTGCCCCGGTGCAGACGCCATCAACCTTACTATTGGATATTTGGATCCGGTGGGAATCGTGCCAGGGGTAACACAAGAAAAAGGGGTCATCGTCCTGCACAGCGGACAAGACGGAACTACTCCAGCAGGCGATCCTGTCGGTATATCTGATGGTGACTCCGCGTTCGCCAACTATTACTTCGGCCAGGGCTACGTAATCGTGGAACTTGCCTGGGATTCACCTTGGGAAGCCACGCACTGGCCTTTCCCCGTTACATCGCCAACGACCTATGGCAACATTCAACTCGCCGCTTGCCGCCCAGCGACATTTTTCAACTACGTCTTCAACGCAATTTACCTTCCGATCTACAACAAACCCAACAATCAGACTGCCGGAATGTGCGGGCACGGATTCAGCGCGGGATCGGCAGCACTCGCCTATTCCATGGCGTACTACAAGCCTCCAACTTCCACCCAGTGGTGGTGGGACAACCTCGAATTGCTCGCGGGCCCTGCGGTGTCCGACATGAAGCGAGGGTGCATGAAGCCCCTAGCTTCTAGCGTCACCGTCTGCGGCTCGGGCCAGTGGGGCTGCCCCGCGAATACCGCCAGTTGGGGCGGCCTGCCGGAGTTCGTCGGCCCCGCCGCGGGCTGGGTCGGAGCTTGGACTAACGACGGCGCATGCGCCAACCCAAATGTGCAGCTAACCTCACCTGAGTCGAACCTGAGGTGGCTGCAGCAGAGCATCGTGGACGACGGCACGAACAATCCTGTATTCAGCTATCCGCACATCGCGATGGCGGGCTGGCTGTGCCGCAGCCTCGGAAACCAGCAGCAGACGAGCTGCAGTACTGACTATCACTCGAACACCTGTCCCAACGAATCCAGTGAGCAGGGTCAAATCTTCTTCAACAATTTCACCCAGTCAAACACGCCGCCGGTCTACAATCTCTACCCGGTCGACGGTTGCACAGGGCCTGAGGGAGTCGCGGCCGGCACCGTCTTGATCAATGCCACAAACGAGGGAGGTTTCGACGCCATATCGCAGGACATGGCCGGGGGACCGCTAGCGCCGCTCGGCGCCCCGCAGTGCCAGCACGTCCACTAAAGCGGAACCGGTGGCTTGGCACGGTCAAGCCACCGGTTGTTTCAAGGCATCAGTTGCCCTTGCCAGTCAAGGGTATCGCCTGCGGGCTGACCGTGCCCTGGGCAACTAGAAAAAGCGATCCTGATCGCGCCCCCGTCTTCGTGGGCGCAAATGTTACACTCACCTGGCATGCGCCACCTGGAGGAATAAACCGGCCGGTGCAATTGTCGGTCTCGGAGAAGTCCTTTCTGTCTTTTCCCCCGATGTTGATACCCTCAAAGAGCATTTGCGTGCCGCCGTGGTTGACCGCAGTCACCACTTGCGGCGCGCTCTTGGTGCCAACTTTCTGGCTGCCAAAGCTCAGGCTGGAGGGCGAAACTCCTATGACGGTCCCGCTCCCCGAGAGCTCGATGACCTGCGGCCTCGAAGAAGCGCTGTCAACTATTGTCATCAGCCCGCTGTGCGGACCAGCGCTCTTCGGAGAAAACGTAATACTGATCGTGCAACTCGCCCCCGGACCTACTGAATTGCCACAGGCGTTGCTGCTCTGGAATTGCTCCGAAATCCTTATCGAGCTGATCGTAAGTGCGATCGCCCCGGTGTTGGTCAGTTTCACAGTCTTCGCGCGGCTCGTCGTATTGATAAGCTGCGCCGCGAAACTTACCGGCGAGCTGGGGGAAAAGTTCACCACGCCCGTGTTCAACATCATGATCTCGCCGAGAATGCTGTCGCTTATCACGACATCGGGCTTGCGGTCACCGTTGAAGTCGCCGAAGAGCATCCAAGATACCGATCTGCCAACGGGGAACAACTGGGAAGGTCCAAACGTGCCATCTCCGTTGCCGAGCAGAAGATAGACGCCATCGGTCACAATGTCGAGGTAGCCGTCGCCGTTAAAATCTCCCACGAGAACACCGCCCCCCGCAGGGCCATAGTTAGCCCCAGGCTGAAAACTACCGTCGCCGTTGCCTAAGTAAACGGCGACATCGCTGGGGCCAAAGTAGCCTCCTAAGACAACATCCAGATTGCCGTCATGGTTGAAATCTCCCGCTGCGACCGAGCCGGGAGTGTAGTCGAGGGGATATATGAGGGCGGGCTGCAGGGTTCCGTCGCCGTTGCCCAGCAAAATACCCCAATTCATGCTCCCGCCGGAAAAACCTGACACGGCTACATCGAGTCGGTGGTCATTGTTGAAGTCGCCTACCGCTATCCAGTGTGGACCCGGGAAAGAGTTATTATCGCTCGGCGCCTGAAAGGTTCCGTCGCCATTACCTAGCAGAACGCTGACGTCACCAGGATCGTCAATGATCACCAAGTCGAGCTTGTGGTCGTTGTTGAAGTCTCCGACTGCCAGGAAGGTTGGAAACCCATTCGTTGGGGAAACCAAGGGTGCCTGAAAGGTTCCGTCACCGTTCCCGAGAAGCACATTAACGTTGTTTCCGCCGGAGCCGCCCGAGCCTAACTGGCCACCCACCACCAAATCCAACTTGCCGTCGCCGTTAAAATCACCAACCGCAAGCGGAACGCCCAGCGGGTAGGAGTAGATGACCGGCGCCTGAAAAGTACCATCGCCGTTTCCCAGCAAAACCGACAAGGCACCACCCGAGACTGCAATGTCGAGCTTGCCGTCGCGGTTGAAATCGCCCGACACGACTGAAAACGGAGTGTATGGCATCTTGGTATCGCTCCGCGTTTCAAGCTGCGCCGCCGACGGCTTACTCGCACAAGCTACTAAGAGCACAGCCAATAGACCGGCGCAGAGAATCTTGCCAAGCTGAATCTCTCGAGGCTGACCCACAGGAACCTCCTACATCTTCGGCCAACGACGGGTCTTGAACCACCCGGCAGGCGGGGAACCTGCCCGGAGCAATAAAACTGCGCCTACATTACCACCAAATCCGCCCGATTCGAGAGCAATTTCATGCGTCGTTCCGGAAGCCGAACATGAAGACCGCGACACCCTGCAACTTTTTTCACCCTCCCCTACTTGACTTCCGGTCAAATCCTTGTAATAACTATTCCGTCCTTCCGGACGGGTTTGGGGGTGTGTCGGTTTGGCGGAAATTCGACTGCAAGAGGGTGAATCCCTCGAAAACGCTCTGCGCCGCTTCAAGCGCAAAGTGCAGCAGGAAGACATCATTAAAGAGGTAAAGCGCCACTCCTTTTACCTGAAACCCGGTGAGAAGAAACGCGTGAAAGCCGCGCTCGCTCGCAAGCGCGCTCGCAAGAAAGTTCGCAAAGAGCAGGACTGAGCAGTTGGTTTGAAGGAGAGAACGGATGCAGTAAAGGGTCGCCCCTTCCCGGGGTGGCCCTGCTCCATCTGGCCCCCACCAGGTCGAGTTGCGGCAGGGATTATTTCAATACACATCATTTATTCGGCATTCTGTGGGAATAGCTGTATCCACGCCCCGTTCCAGGTGCGTGGCGGGCCGAGTCCAGGGGCAGTTTGAGGGGGACGTACACAACCTGTGTTAGCTCTGCGCCACCGCCTTCCCCGCGTGTGGCCGGCGCTCCACGGGCACAAGGGAGTAGCGGTTTGTCGGTCGCGAGGAAGCGTTCTCTGCCCAGCGAAAGCCGGGCCTGAGCGAAGCCGAAGGCGATCTGGGCGAGCCGCGCGAAGCATCGCAGCCTGCCCTGAGAGAGCGTAAGCGACCGAAGGGTTTTTTGCGATGCAACAATCGCGCGTTTGGCTCGCTTCCTTGTCAAGCTACCTACTCCCACAAGGGAGCCATCCTCAATGGAATTTCAGGATAAGGTACTAACCTGCATCGACTGCGGCGCCGACTTCGTCTTTACCGCCGGGGAACAACTCTTCTTCTTCGACAAACAATTCAAGAACCAGCCCAAACGCTGTAAGACCTGCAAATCAAAGCGCGTGGCCGTTCTCTCCGCCCCTCCCACCTCGCGCGGCGACAGGCACCGCCACGCACGCGTGGAAACCCGCGCCGTCTGTTCCCAATGCGGCAAGGAGACCACCGTCCCGTTCCGCCCCACTCAAGGCCGCCCCATCTTCTGCCGCGAATGCTTCACGCAGAAGAAAACCGCCGCCTCCGCCTGATCTCCCCGCGGACGTGGCGGACAAACTGCGGCGATGGGCACGGCTCGCGCCTATGCGCTACGATAGTTCCGTGCCCACCTACCACGTCGAAAACTTTGGATGCCGCGCCACCCAGGCCGATGGCGCCGCCCTCGAACGCCAGTTCGAATCCCGCGGCCTCACCCCAGCCTCCGCCGCACAGGCCGATCTCGTAATTCTCAACTCCTGCACAGTGACGAATTCCGCCGATCAGGACGCCCGCGCCGCCATCCGCCGCGTGCAGCGCCAAAATCCGTTGGCAAAAATCATCGTGACGGGATGCTATGCGCAGCGCGCCCCGGAGGAAGTTGCGGCCCTGCCCGGCGTCACCGCCGTGATCGGCAACTCGCACAAACATCGACTCGCCGACCTTGTGCTCGATGAAGTTGTTCCGCGGCGCGAATCCTTCGTCCCCCTCGCAATGCTCGCGGCATCTGGCCAACGGCTAACGACTAACGACCAACGACCGCTTTTCGTTTCCAACATCTTCGCCCACACCGAACTGCTCGCTGCCCCAGTCTTCAAATCCGCAAGTGCCGGCCTCCACGAAAACGACCGCACCCGCCCCAACCTCAAAGTTCAGGACGGCTGCGACAACCGCTGCTCCTTCTGCGTGATCCCCAGCGTCCGCGGCCACAGCCGGTCATTACCGTTGCCGGAAATTATCCGCGAGGTTAACACGCTGGTCGGCACCGGCTATCGCGAAGTCGTGATCAGCGGCATCAATCTCGGACGCTGGGGACGCGATCTAGACCTTGGACCTCAGGCGTCAGACCTCAGCAACCCAGCGTCAGAGGAAGCAAGGTCCGCGGTCCGAAGTCCGCGGTCCGAAGTCCGAGGTCCGACGCCGCACTTCGAATCCCTCATCCGCGCGATCCTGTCCGAGACCCAACTCGAAAAACTCCGCATCTCTTCCGTTGAGCCCATGGACTGGTCCGACGAACTGATCGCTCTCGTCGCCTCCTCCCCGCGCATCGCCAAACATGCGCACGTGCCGCTCCAATCCGGCAGCGACGCGGTGTTGCGTCGCATGCATCGCAAATATCGTCCCTGGCACTATCGCGAGAAGATCGAAAAGATTCGCGCCGCGATGCCCACCGCCGCCATTGGCGCCGACGTCATGGCCGGATTCCCCGGCGAGACCGACACCGAATTCGAAGCCACCCGCCGCCTCATTGAAGATTTGCCTTTCACTTACCTGCACGTCTTCACTTACTCCGCGCGCCCCGGCACCCCGGCCGCCGCTATGCCCAATCAGGTCCCGGTACAAGTGGCCCGCGAGCGCAACAAAATTCTCCGCGACCTCGCCGCCACCAAGAAATACGCTTTCATGCGGAGCTTCATCGGTAAGACCATTGAGGCCATTACCCTCAACGTCACGCACCCCAGCCCCGACGGTGATTTCACCGAAGCCCTCACCGACAACTATCAGAAGCTGTATCTGCAGGGACGCCACACCCCCAACCGCTGGATCCCCGCGCGCATCGAGGAAGTAGAAGACACAGCGCTCGTCGGAAGCGCGGCATAGCGTGGCCCTCCTCCTTGCGGCTAACCCATTCGGCGTACGACACTTTTGCTCTGGCCCCGCTCAGAATATTCGCCTCCAACCGATCGCTCACGGAGTATACTTGGCCCGGAATAACAGCACCTGCTGTTGTATGTTCTGGGCCGAGTCCTGGGGAACCATTCCGTACCGCGTTGCATCGCGGGGACCGGGAGGCTCGAGTATGTCGCAAGCCCGTGCTCCTGTCGCTGTCATCTATACCTGCGGCCTGGTGACCGTGGGACTGATTCTGGGTCTCATGGCGTACGTCGGAATGTTCGACGGCGCATGGGACAACCTGATCGAAAACCTGAAAGACCTCGCAAAATTCTTTTCGCAGTAAGCCCGATTCCCGGCTCCTCGCGGCTACGCCTTCCCCAAATACTTTCCGACAACACCGGCGCAGGCTTCGACGAAGTCCTGCTCGGCTTTTGCGAACGTGCCAGTGAAATAACTCTCGACATCGAGCTCGGCGGCGAGCTTGTTCTTCACGAAGATGGGGACCACGATTTCGCTGTTCACCATGGGCGATCCCGCAAGATAGCGCGGATCTTTGCGGACATCCTGCACAACCACGGTGAGCCCGCTGCTGGCCGCGGCGCCGCAGAGTCCCGTGCTGAGGGGGATGCGGGCGTTGGGCGTAAAGCTGCCGACGTAAGGTCCGACGAGCAGGACGCCGGGATCGGCCGGGTCAACCAGATAAAAGCCAACCCAGTTGTAACGCGTCATCTTTTCGTGCAGACGCTGGGCGATACGCTCCATGACGGAAGCGGCGGTGGGAGCGGTGCGGGCGAAGTTTTGAAATTCCTCCAGAAGTTCCTCGTGCTCGTGCATTGTGGTTCGGCCCTCGTGCTAGCGTCACCAGTTTACGCGGATTCGCCAGGTTGAGGATTGACGCAAGTGAAGCGCGGTGGTGGGTAGTTAGGTTCCTGCCGTCATCTTTCCGATGGCGTCATCCTGAACCGCAGCCGTTTTTCAGGCGGAGGGAAGGATCTCGCGCATGTCGGCACCGCGTCTGGAGAAGCTCCGCGCGAGATCCCTCGCCCCGCTGGTGAGAACGCGGGGACTTCGGGATGACGCCTCGGCGGGGGAGGTAAGTTATCCTGCATCACGACCCGCGCGGGGAGTGGCATCTCGCCCGATTCCCCATGTTATAATTTCTTATTCCCAGTCGCTTAGTGCGCGGAGGACCGTATCGACAAACGTTTTATCCGAACCAACGACCGCATTCGCGCGCGCGAAATCCGCGTGATTGACGATGAGGGTGGGCAGATCGGGATCATGCCTCCCTACGAAGCGCTCAAGTTGGCCCGCAGCAAAAACCTGGACCTGGTCGAGATTTCACCCACCGCGCAGCCTCCCGTCTGTCGCATCATGGATTACGGGAAGTATCTCTACCAGCAGGAAAAGAAAGAGCGCGAAGCCAAGAAGCATCAGAAGACGATTACCGTAAAAGAGGTCAAGTTCCGCATCAATGTGGACGACCACGATTACGAGACCAAGAAAAATCACGTGCTGCGCTTTTTGGATGGAGGCGACAAGGTAAAGGCCACGATATTTTTTCGCGGCCGCGAAATGACGCGAACCGGGCTGGGCCGGGCCATCCTGGAACGGCTGATCAAGGACGTGGAACCGCACAGCATCGTGGAGTTCCGCCCCCGCCAGGAAGGCAACACCTTGCACGCCATCCTGGCGCCGAAGAAGACGGCGGCCGAGCGCGAGAAAGAGCGAGAAAAAGAAGCCAAGCAGAAAGCGAAACTCGAGAAGAAACTGGCGCAGGAGAAAGAAAAGCCGGACCCGGAAAAGCCGGCAACAGGAAGCGAAAAGCCGCCGGCCCCGCCCGCGGCCGCCGAGGTTGAGGCACCGAATCCTACTTCGCACGCCTAGCTGGACGAGTCGCGTAAACGATTCCAGGACACTTCAAAGCTGATGGCGGAAAGCTGGCAGCTGATTCCGAGGACTTATGCCGAAATTGAAAACGCACAAAGGCGCAGCCAAGCGCTTCAAGAAAACCGCGACGGGAAAAGTGAAGCGGGGACACTCGCACCTGCGCCACATCCTGACGTCGAAAGACAAGAAGCGCAAACGCAAGCTGGGCAAAGGCACACTGGTGAGTGACGGCGATCTCCGCAAAGTATTGCGGATGATCCCGTATCAGTAAACCAGTGGTCAGTGGGCAGTGATTAGTGGTCAGAAGCTTGAAGGGTTTGCTGACCACTAGCCACTGATCACTGACCACTGATCAAGGCGCGTGAAGAGGTCAGCGATCGCCGCAACGGCGGATCGTCCTTACCTCCAGCCGCCAGTACAGAGAAAGCAAAAAGGAGAAAACCATGCCTCGTGTAAAACGCGGAACCAAACGCCGCGCCAAACGCAAGAAGATATTAGACCGCGCAAGCGGATACTTCCTCACCAAATCGAAACTCTATCGCTCCGCGAAAGAAGCAGTCGAGCGCGGCCTCAAGTTCAGTTTTTCAGGACGGAAGCAGCGCAAGCGGCAGTATCGCTCGTTGTGGATCGTGCGCATCGGCGCGGCGGCGAAGCTGAACGGACTGAGCTACAACCAGTTCATCCACGGATTGAAGAAGGCCGGAGTGGAACTGGACCGCAAGATTCTCGCGGACCTCGCGGTGAAAGACGCGCCTGCGTTTAAGAGCCTGGTGGAACAGGCCAAGGGCGCGCTGGCGTAGCGGCTTTCAGCTCTCAGCTATCAGCTTTCAGACCTAAGTTATTGTCATTCCGAGCCGCTCGCAGCCGCGCAACGCGCGGAGAGAGCGAGCGAGGAACCTGCTTTTCTGCCCGTGGCGAGAGACAGCAGATTCCTCACCGCTCACGCGGTTCGGAATGACTAGCCTTGGAAGTCCTCGGCAACAATGGCGTATACCGTTTCCAAACTTACGGACTATTCGGCGGCGGCGATGGAAAGGGCTGCCGGCGATTGCGTCTGTGTGTGCGCCAGCGAGGCGGGAGCGGTCCGCAACGAGGCTGAGTTGAAAGCATTTCGCGACCGATGGATGGCGCGCAAGAACGGCATTCTGACGCAGATCAACGATTTGTGGCTGAAGGGCGCTCCCAAGGATGCCAAGCGGGAAGCGGGAATCCGCGTCAATGAGCTGAAGGCCCGGATTCAGGAACTGGTGGAGGGAGCGCAGATTGGCGGCGAGGAAGGCGGATCGCCGGTGGAGCGCATTGATATCTCCCTTCCAGGCGTCCGCCGTCCTATCGGCGCCGAGCATCCCGTCATCAAGACGACGAACGAGATGGTTCGTGTTTTTCAAAAACTCGGTTACTCCGTGGCCGAGGGGCCGGTCGTCGAGACCGATTACTACAACTTCGAGGCGCTCAATTTTCCACCGAATCATCCGGCGCGTGATACGCAGGACACTTTGTTCATCGCGGGCCAGCACTCGAAGCCGCAGCGCGAGCGTTTATTGCTGCGCACGCATACTTCTCCGGTGCAGATTCGGACCATGGAGAAGATGCGGCCGCCGATCCGGATTGTGATTCCCGGGACGGTGCATCGCAACGATCCTCCGGATGCGAGCCATTCGCCGATGTTTCATCAGATCGAGGGCCTGGCGGTCGACACCAACATCACCTTCGGCGATTTGAAGGGGACGCTTGATCACGCCATGAAAGAATTCTTCGGATCGGGCGTGAAGACCAGCTTCCGTCCGTCATTTTTTCCCTTCACGGAGCCGAGCGCGGAAATGTTTGTTTCGTGCTTTATCTGCGGCGGCAGCGGGAAGCGCGGGGCCGACCCCTGCCGTCCGTGCAAGCAGACGGGATGGATTGAGATTCTCGGCTGCGGCATGGTCGACCCGAATGTGTTTGAGTTTGTGAAGGACAACGGTTACGACCCGAAGAAAGTTTCGGGATTTGCCTTCGGCATGGGCGCGGACCGGATCGCGTTGCTGAAGTATGGAGTGGATGATCTGCAATTGTTTTTTCAGGGGGATGCGCGGTTTCTGGGGCAGTGGGCGTGAGGTCGTTGGTCGTTGGTCGTTGGTCGTTAGCTAAGAACGGCGAGGGCTTCGTGAGAGTGCCTCGACACGCTGTTTTAGGCGGCGAGTTGCTTGGGGTCCTTCGGCGCAAAGAACGCGCCTCAGGATGACAGAGCTTTTTAGTACTCATAAAGCCGGCGGGACGCCGGCGCTACAGAATGAAACTTTCTCCACAGTGGGTGCGCGAGTTCGTCGATCTCGCCGTCGATAACCAGCGACTGGCGGAGGATTTGACTGGCGTCGGCATTGCGGTCGAGGGAATCAGCGGGTCAGGCCCGGACACGGTCTTCGAGATGGAGATTGGAACAAATCGCCCCGACGCGATGAATCACTACGGCGTCGCACGGGAGGCGGCGGCGATTTATGACTTGCCGCTGAAGACGCTATCCGGCTTCGGGCCTCGGGCTTCGGGCCGTTCTCCTGAGATCTTCCCGATTACGGTCGAAGAACCGCAGCTTTGTCCGCGGTTTTCTGCCCGTGTGATTCGTGGAACCAAGATCAAGCCATCTCCCGACAAGATTGCGCGGCAGTTGCAATTACTCGACCAACGGCCCATCAGCAATGCCGTCGATGCCACCAACTACGTGTTGTGGGAGATCGGAAAACCTACGCATGTCTTCGACATGGATTTGCTCGAAGGTGGCCAGCTCATCATTCGCAAAGCCAGAGACGGCGAGAAGTTGAAAACACTCGATGGTGTGGAGCGCACGCTTACTTCCGAAGATCTGGTGGTCGCCGATGGCAAGAAGCCCGTGGGACTTGCCGGAGTGATGGGTGGGTTCGACACCATGATCACGGACAACACGCGGAGTATTTTGATTGAGTCGGCGTGGTGGGACCCCGTCACCGTACGGAAGATGTCGCGGAGGCATGGGCTGCACACCGACGCTTCGCACCGGTTCGAGCGCGGAGCGGATTTTGAGTCGACGGTTTTGTCGTGCGATTTAGTGGCGGCGCTGATCCTGGAATCGGGTGGCGGCGAACTGGTGGGCGACGCCGTCGATGTGCTGTCGAAGAAGATGGACCAGGCGCCGGTCGTGCTGCGGCTTTCCGAAGTGCAGCGCATCCTGGGCGGGAATCTGGATGTAGCAGAGATTTTCCGAATTCTGAAGAAGCTTGGGTTTGAGTTGATTCCCGAGGGGCAGGCCGACGCGCAGTTCCGGGTGCAGATTCCGAGCTGGCGGCTGGACGTGGAGCGCGAGATCGACGTGATCGAAGAAATCGCGCGCCTGCACGGCTACGACAAGTTCGACAATACTTTGCCCGCCTACAGTGGCGCCGTGGTGGAACTGCCGCACGCGGCCTTGGACGCCACTTTGCGCGCGCGGGCGCTGGCTCTTGGGTACAACGAGGCGGTGTCGCTGACCTTTATTTCGCATGCCGACGCGGAGCGATTTTCTTCCGCGAAAGTGCTGGAGTTGGAAAATCCGCTGAGCGAAGAAGCGTCGGTGATGCGGACTTCGATGGCGCCGGGCATGCTGGACATGCTCGCGTGGAATCTGAATCGCGATTCGGAAAACGTGCGCCTGTTCGAGATGGGTCACGTTTACGAAATGTCGGGAGGGGAGCGGGTGGAACCGGCGCGCGCTTGCCTGGGCGCAACTCTGGCGGCGGTGAAGAGTTCGCTGCCCGTGGGCGGGGCGCTCGACGTTAGCAAAGGTGAGCAGGCCGCGGCGGCGGAGGCGTTTCGCTCGTTCAAGGGCGATGTGGAGAATTTGCTGGCGCCGTATGCCGGCAGTGAGTTGAGCTTTGATCGCGAGACGGCGGAATATTTTCATCCCGGACGATCGGCACGGGCGCGGCTGGATGGCGCGGTGGTGGCGCAATTCGGCCAGGTTGCGGAATCCGTTAAGACCGAGCGAAAATTGCGGCAGGATGTTTTCTTGGCGGAGATCGACCTGAAGCGGTTGCATGAAATCGGGTTGCGGACGGTGAGGTTTACGCCGCTTGGTAAGTATCCGGCGGTCGAGCGGGATTTCTCGTTTGTGTTTGAGGATGACGTAGAGTTTGAGGCGATGCGGCGCGCGGTGATGGGGCTGCGGTTGAGTGCGCTGCGGTCTTTCGTTCCGGTGGAGATTTTTCGCGGCGGATCGATTGCAGCAGGAAAATATTCGATTCTGCTGCGGGTTCGGTTGCAGTCAGACGAAGGGACGCTGCGCGACGAGCAGGTTGCGCAGTGGTCTGCGCAGATCGTTGCGGCGTTGCAGGGATTGGGCGGAGCGCAGCGAGCCTAGGGTGGGGACCCGTTGTGAAGACTCCTTGCGGGGCTTTGGACGGCGCAGGCGGGTAAGGGGTCCTTGTACTCCGTATTTGCTCTCGCTCGCGAGAGCAAATGCTCCGCTCAGGATGACAGTCCCGTTTTGATCCCATCGTTCCCGTGTTCTTTCTTTGTGCTAATCTGCCTGCTATGGCGGACGTTATTTCTTCTTTATCCCCGCACAAAAAGCATTTTCTCAGCGACAAGGTTTCGCAGTTTACCGAGTCGGTGATCCGGGAGATGACCCGGCAGGCGGCGCTTCATGGCGCGGTAAATCTGGCGCAGGGGTTCCCCGATTTTGCAGCTCCAGCAGAGATCAAAGAAGCGGCGCGGCAGGCAGTTGCGAGCGATGTGAATCAATATGCGATCACCTGGGGCGCGAAGAATTTGCGCAACGCGATTGCGCGGCAGATGGGCGTGTGGCAAGGGATCGCGGTCGATCCCGAGAAAGAGATCACTGTGTGCTGTGGCTCGACCGAGGCCATGATTTCGACCCTGCTGGCGGTCTGCAATGCCGGCGATGAAGTGGTCGTCTTCGAGCCGTTTTATGAAAACTACGGCCCGGATTCCGTGTTGAGCGGGGCGCGGCCGCGGTTTGTGAAGCTGCGTCCGCCGGCGAGCGACGGCGGCGAGTGGACCTTCGATGAGAAAGAACTACGCTCGGCATTCGGCACTCATACGAAAGCCATCATTCTCAATACACCGAACAATCCTACGGGGAAAGTTTTCACACGGGCTGAACTGGAATTGATTCGCGATCTGTGCGTGGAGTTCGATGTGCTCGCGATCACGGACGAGATTTACGAGCACATTTTGTATGACGGGACCGAGCACATTTCGATGGCGTCGCTGGAGGGAATGCGGGAGCGGACGGTGACGATCAACGGAATGTCAAAGACGTACAGCGTGACGGGATGGCGCGTGGGCTGGGCGGTTGCGCCGGAGAAGATCACGAATGCAATCCGCAAGGTGCACGATTTCCTGACGGTGGGGGCGCCGGCGCCGCTGCAGGAAGCGGGCGCGGCCGCTCTAAGTTTGCCGGCAGAGTATTACGCGAAGCTGGCGGAGGGATACCGGGTGCGGCGGGATCATTTGATTCCGGCGCTGGAGACGGCAGGGTTCCATTGTTTTCGTCCGCGCGGAGCGTATTACGTGATGACGGATATTTCCGGGTTTGGATTTGACGACGATGTTTCGTTCACGAAATATCTGGTGAAAGAAATTGGCGTGGCCGCGGTGCCGGGGTCAAGCTTTTATCGCGACCCGCGGGATGGCGCGCGGCAAGTGCGGTTTGCGTTCTGCAAGAAGCTGGAGACGCTGGACGCGGCGGCGGAGAAACTGGGGAAGTTGAGAGGGCGGCAGTAGGGTCTCTCGCTGCGCTCGCTGGACAGCCGAGGCGGCTGTCCCCACATGGGTTGTGCCGCTCCCAACGAACCCTCTATCACAAAGTCTTCGAGCCTACTTCGTGATTACGCCGCAGGCGATGCGGTCGCCCGAGTTGCCGGAGGGATCGGTTTTATTGTCGTCGGCTTTGGCGTGGATGACGATGGCGGTGCCGCCGTTGCCGAACAGCGAGTGGCTGTCCGAGCCCCCGTAGATGACATCCTTGTTCACGAAGCGGAGTTCGGCCCTGCCCTGGGCGTCGACGGTGAAGTTCTTCATGTCGCCGGCGTGATGGCCTTCGGGATTTTCCAGTCCGTGCTTTTTCCCGTCGGGATTGAAATGCGGGCCGGCGGATTTGAAGTCAGGGTCATCGCACTTGGCGTTCTGATGAATGTGAATGGCATGCTCGCCGGGCGGCAGATCGTGAAGGTTCAACTGGAACCCGGTGCCTTCCTTGTCATTCCAGATCACGGCGGTGCCGACGGATTTACCCTGGGTGTCCTTGAGTTCGACCTTGGTCTTGGCGGCGCTGGGGAGCGCGGTGAGGGCTAGAACCGCGCCGAGGCCTATGAGGGAGAATCCAAGATATTTCATGCCGGGCATTATAGCGAATTTCCTGGACGAGGCCACGCGGGCACCAACGGGCCATGCTCGATCCACAGGGAGGTGGAGTATACTGCGGGAAAGTTTGAAATCCTCTCTGGGAAAGTGCACTCATGGCTTTGAACGCGGTCGAGCAGGTGACGGAGCAGGTTCCGGCGGACGATTTTCAGGCGCTGGAAGAAAAAATTTATCGCACTATCGAGATGTACAAGGCGGCGCGGCAGGCCCAGGCCGCCGCGGAGCGCGACGCGCAGCGGGTGCGCGAGCAACTGGAGGAGCGCGAGGAACAGTTGGTCGGCTTGAAACGCGAGACCCTGCAGTTGCGGAAAGAGCGGGAAGAAATTCGCGGGCGCGTGGAGAAGATGCTGGAGCAGATTGAATCGATCGCGGAGGAGCGGGCGAGTTAGGCAGACTTGAGCGATCGGGCGATTGGGTGATTTGGCCATTGAAAACCGGGCATGGATCTTGCAGGTTCAATCGGCAGATTACACCATCGCACAATTGCTGAATGGACTGGTTATGGCTACGGCTACTAAGGATTCGACATTGAAGGACGTGCAGAATGGCAGCGTGCGGGTGGAGATTTTCGATCAGGCCTACAACCTGCGAGGGTCGGATCCGGAATATATTTTGAAGCTGGCGGAGTATGTCGACTCCAAGATGCGGGCGGTGGCCGAGGCTACGAATACCATCGATACGGTGCGACTGGCCGTGCTGGCGGCGCTGAATATCGCCGACGAGTATCATCTGCTGAAACGAAAACAAGAGTCCGGGGCAACCGATTATCAGAAGCGGGCGCATCTATTAGCAGATGCGCTGGATGAAGTGCTGGGCGAGAACCGCCAGGCGGGATAGCCGCTTGGGCTGCCCCCTCGGCTTCGCTCGGGGCTTCGGCAGAACTGGCAGGCCGGAGCGGGCCGTGGTGCAACTTCTTCTATGGGCGCTGCTGGCCAGCGGCGCTTTCTCCCAGGAAACAACCCTCCATACACAGGCGAATGTGGTGGTCATTCCCGCGCTGGTAAAAAGCGCGAAGGGCGAAATTGTGTATGGGCTTGCGGCGAAGGATTTTATTGTCGAGGACGATGGTGTGGAGCAGGCGGTGCGCCTGGATGAGCCGGCGGAGGGGCAGGCCGTATCGCTGGTCGTGGCCATCCAGCGCGGGCGGCGGGCGAACTACGAGTTCCCGCGGATTCGCGCATTGAGCACACTGCTCGGTCCCATGCTTGAGGCAGGACGGGCCCGGGTGGCGATTGTTGAATTCGATAGCCAGGCGGGCAGCGGGGGCGAGATAGGGTTCATTTTGGGAACCGACGGTCGGAGGATGTGCCAGGCGCTCGTTGCACTCGGCTGGACGGTCGAGAGCCTGCCCTGAGCGAGGCCGACGGGCGGCCGTCCCCACACGCAAGCAAGATCGGTGGGCGGGATTGCAAGCTCGGAGTGTGACGATTCGATTACTTTGGTTGCAACTGTTCTGCCAACTATTTGCTCTTCCCCTATTGCTAATCTACAGGGAGTTCTCCTAGCATCTGAGGTGAAAGCCGGCCTGCGGGGTTGGTGATGACGGTAACCGATTTTTGAACCAATGCTGAATGAATGGGGACTTGACTCGAACTAGGATCCGGTGTGCGACGCTCCGCCATGCGGAGATGCCTAAAGGGTCTCGGCGGGTTCCCAACGTCTACTAGACGGTTCATTCTCGGCCCGTCACACGGCACAGTGGGTCGGCTTGATTTTCATTGGTGATTGCTGATTTTTGATTGCTGATTGAAAACGTTTGCACCACGGCTTAATCATCAATCAACAATCAGAAATCAACAATCGCACCACACTGGCCGGTCTCCTGCACGACGATTCCTGCTACACTGACTCAGGTACAAATTCCCTCGTTTCTGCATCCAACTAACTGTGTATCCGCAACTTTTGCATTTCGGACGGTTTTTCCTGCCGACTTACGGCTTCCTGGTTTCCCTGGGCGTGCTGATCGGCCTGTGGATCAGCGTGCGCAACTCCGAACGCCTGGGCATTGACGGCGAAAAGGCCTGGAACCTGGCCATTCTAGTGGTGCTGTGCGGGATCGTGGGCGCGAAGGTGCTCTACATCATCAACGACTGGAGCATTTACTCGGCGCATCCCTCCGAGATTTTCAGCATCGCCACCCTGCAGGCCGGAGGAGTTTTTTCCGGCGGCTTGCTTGCGGCGTTTCTGGCGGCGTGGTGGTACGTGCGCCGGCATCATCTGCCCGCGCTTCGCACCTGCGATGCGTTCGCCCCCGGCCTTGCCTTGGGACACGCGATCGGCCGCATTGGCTGCTTCGCGGCCGGATGCTGCTACGGCAAAGAGACGCACCATTTCTGGGCGGTGACCTTTACCAATCCGCTGGCCAATCAGATTACAGGTACTCCGCTGGGCGTTCCGCTGGAGCCGACGCAGTTGTTCGAGTCGGCGGTGGAGTTCGCCAACTTCCTCTTCCTGATGTGGCTGCTCAAGCGCCGCAAATTCGATGGCCAGGTGTTTGGCGCGTTCCTGTTCATCTATGGCGTGGCGCGGTTCTTCCTGGAGTTCATTCGCGACGATCCGGGGCGCGGGTCCGTGTTCGGCGGCGCGATGTCGGGCACGCAGTTGATCGCAATTGGGCTGGTCGTGGCAGGTGGGGTGATCTGGTGGTTAAGGCCGGGAGCGAAGGCAGTTCCGGCGCAGCCGGTACAAGCCACGCGGTAAGTAAACCGGATTCAGCTCATGCAGAATTTGTTTGCGTCCTGCGGCACGAATAAATTCGTGTCCTTCCTGATCTCGCGCATTTGCGGCTCTCCCAGCGGCTAAAATTCGGCCCGAAAGACTAGTTGTGCAGCGGCTTGCATTGCGCCACCCAAAAGCTCGCTCGATGCTTTTCGGGTTTCCCAACAAACAACATAGCGCAAGTGCGGCAACCTCTTCTCTGGCGGGCTCATCTGACTCGACGCCCACAGGGAGGGAGTATGCTGCGCGCGGTTGCGTTTTGTTTGACCCTTTGCTATTCCTGCTTTGCCCTAGCTCAGAGCCTGAGCCCAAGAACTTCTTCTGATCCTCAGTCCCCAGCCACAAGCCAGGTTGTTTATGTGATCGATGGCTCAACTCTCACTACTTACAACGTAGACCCGCAAACTTTTCAGGCCACGCAGGTGGGCACGCTCAGGCTCCCCGAGTCGGTTTATCCGGGCCTATTGGCATCGCCCAATGGCCATTTTATTTATTACACCGCCTACCTGAATTACTCCCAGCAAGGCCATAAGCTTTACGTGTACGAGACGAACCCATCGGGCGTCCCGCAGAACACGCCCGTGCAAACGCTCAAAGCCACCGGGCTCTCCGGCCTTTCGGTCGATCCTGCAAGCAACTTTCTCTACGCGGTTTACGTCGGCCAGGCCGGGGCGCAAACTACGCCTTATGTTATTCGGCGGTATGTGATGAGCCCGACCACGGGAAAGATCAGCCAACCCGTGACCGAGGCAAAATACGAGTTGGCGTCCGGCGCGGGAGGAGGCGAGCTCTGCTCATTGGCAATTCCCGGAGTGGCCGACGGGGGCACGATCATGTACGACGAGATACTCTGCAGCTTTCCCGGCGGAGCCTCGGCAACCTACAACCAGCGCACGGTCAACACTCAAACTGGCGCGTTGGGGCCGGATGTACAGATTTATAGCTGGAATAATGCCAGCGGGGGCGGTGAAAACGTTCAGTTCGTGAACCGTCTGATGTTTGATTTCGTCATTCCAAACAACTTTCAGCAGGATGTGAATCTGTTGAACGTCTATCAGGTACAGCCGAATGTGAGCACACCGCTGATCTCGTGCGGCACATCCATGCTCGCCGCCTGCGGCGATTTCATCCAGACCTTAGCCCACCCTTCGGGAAAATATGTTTTTCTGACGGACCCCTCGAGCGTAGCCAACATTGGCCAGATGGATTTGCAAACCAAGCAAATTACGGAAACAAGCTCGATTCCTTATGAAGTGCAACAGTTCAGTCCCGACGGGACGATTGCGTATGGCGTCAATGATGTGAATGGCGCGTTGGATATCGAGATATACGGCTTCAGCGTGGCGACCGGAGCCGTTACGCCAGGCGGGACCATCAGCGTGCCGTCAGATCTCGATTCCTGGTTTGCCGCGGAAAGGCGTTAGCGCTTGAGGCTCAAGTTGCCATAAACAGCACGGAAGGCGCGCCCATCATTCACTCTATGGTCCAAGAGAAGATTGCTCCGCCACAAACTTCCCGCTCAGATAAATCGATCCCGCGGCAGATAAGTGATTGTCATCCCGATACAGAAGATGTCCGGCTTGCATGGCATAACATGCGGCGGAATCACACAAGTAGGGGAACGGATCGAACACCCGCAACCCGCTGAATTCATTTTTCAAGTTGAAAATAACTTGCCGATAGGCGCGATTGCGCGCGTCCACCTGCGCTCGTGGCACCCCGCACAGGGGACGCACGCGCGAGAATAGGGGTTCCGGGCGCGGGAGGCAGGACCTGGGATCGAAGCCCAGTTCCGGCCAGTCGACAAACAGAACCACATTCTTGCCGGTGGCGGACAAGCGCCGAACCGTGTTCTCAAACGCGGCGGCAAACACGTCAGCCTGGCTGGAATTCTTCGGAGCGCCATCCCAGGAAAGCATCTCGGGGGCGCCGGTTGCATCTTCGCCGAAGTCCGCGCCCAACATATGCATCGGGCCCCGCACCGAGAGAATGATGGTGCGTACGCTTGGAGTCGAAACCGCAAAGTCCAGCATGCGATTGACGATGGGCCGGCAATCTCTTTCTTCCCGCATCCCCAGCGCATAGGACTCCGTGTCGTAAAAGGGCGCACATCCAGCCTCACCCAGATTCATCAGCGTCTGCGAATGCTGCGCATATGCGGAGGCCAGGCCACGGTAAAGCGCGGCGGCGTGAGAATCGCCAATCAGTAATACATCCGGTGGGCCCGCAACCAGGCTGCGGCAGTAACCCATCTTGTCGGCGCCAACCGTCTTGCGGCAATCGGGCGTAGAGTAGGGTTCCGGCTGCGCCCAACCAAAATCAGCGGGAAGATTCTTAAACCTGCCGGAAAAGCCGTCCTGACCGTGAGTGATGTAGCCGGCCCATGCCACGATCACCGAAGTCAGAACGAGCGCGGCGGTCTTGATCCAGATCTTGCGCCCAAACCGGATGGGGGATTCCACGAAGCGCCACGTCGCCCACGCCAGAATCAGGCTGAGAATGACGGCGCCAATTCTTGCGCCGGCTGACAATTCCTCCCCACGAAGGATGCGGCCAAACGACAGAATCGGCCAATGCCACAGGTACAGCGGATAACTGATCAACCCCACAAAAACCGCGAGCCGGTGGGAGAGAATGGTGCGATTGATCCAGGCCGCAGGCCCCGCCAGAATCAGCAGCGAAGCGCCACCCACCGGCAGCAAGGCCCACCATCCCGGAAATGCATGTTCATGCACCAGCACCAGAGCCAGCCCAATCAGCACCATGCCAACCACAGAGAGAACGTTGGGGACGATAGCCGCACCCAGACCGTTTCGTTCCGATCCAGAAAAACGAGCAGCAAGTCCTGCCCAACTACCTGTGAAACGACGGCGAACATCCTTACCGAAAATATCGAGGTAGGCCAGGGCTCCGCCCATCCACAACTCCCAGAAGCGGGTTTGTGGCAAAAAGAAACTGGACACGGCATCATTGCGGACTTGCCAGACGTTCAGGAAAAACGAAATCAATACCAAAGTCGCTATGATGGCGAGCAGGTTGCGGCGCAAGCGCCAAGCCGCCCACAGCAAAAAGGGATAGGTCAGATAAAACTGCTCTTCAATCCCCAACGACCAAAGGTGCATCAGAGGTTTAAGGTGAGACTTTGTATCGAAATACCCCGCCTCCCGCCGCAGGACAAGGTTTTCGACATAACCGGCCCCGCCCACGATATGTTTTCCCAACTGCGCGAACTCGCCGGGCAGCAGAAAAAACCAACCGAACACGAAACTAACGATGAGAACGAGGAGAAGCGCAGGAAAGATTCGCTTGATGCGATTGGCGTAAAAGCCGTGGAAGGTGAAGGTTTCGCGTTGCAGTCCCTTGAAGATAATGCTGGAAATCAGAAAGCCGGAGATCACAAAGAAGATGTCCACGCCAACAAACCCTCCGGGAAGCATGCTGGGGAAGGCGTGAAAGATCAGCACGGGAATGATCGCCAGCGCCCGCAGGCCGTCGATATCCGGGCGATAGGCGGGATGGTGGCGCAAGTCCTGGGTAAAAGATCGGGCCCCCGCGGGCTCCGGCTGGCCCGGTTCGGAGACCAGCCTTAACCCCTCACTTTCATTACGCACGACGTTAGGACTGGTGGACAATTGCAAACCCTGTTACAAGATTGGCTTCGGATGCGGGTGACGCTGACGCTGTTTGTGCCTCCGACCAGCAGGAGCCGAGTTCAACAACTTGCGCATCCCTGGACGAAGTGGGAGGAAACATCGTAACCCATCATCGACCGGGAAGGAAACGATTCCACCATTTCATAAGCTAGCCTTGTAGTATCCTTCGCAGCGAATGCCGGAAGCGTTTCCCATTCTCATCTCGGTTGGCCCGGAAGATGCGGCCAAGCGTCTCGATCAGTTTCTCGCCACACGCATCGACGGCGTAAGCCGGGCTCGCGTCCAGGAAATGATCGCCGAAGGCAAAGTCCTGGTGAACGATGCCCCCGCGAAGCCCTCGCTCAAGCTGCGCGCCGGGGAGCGTATCCGCGTTTTGGGAGATGCGCGGCGGGCGCCGCTCAAGGCCATCGCCGAGGAGATTCCCCTCGACATTGTTTATGAGGACGGCGATCTCGCCGTGATCAACAAGCCGGCCGGAATGATGGTGCACGCCGGCGCGGGAGCTACTGACGATGCGCGCAATCGCGGCACCCTGGTGAATGCGCTGCTGCATCATCTGGGGAGTTTGTCGGGCTTGGGGGGCGAGTTGCGGCCGGGGATTGTGCATCGTCTCGACAAAGAGACCAGCGGGCTTATCGTGGTAGCCAAAAACGACGAGGCGCATCGCAAGCTGAGCGCACAGTTTGCAGCGCGCGAGGTGAAGAAGAAATATGTGGCGCTGGTGCATGGCTGGGTAAAGAAAGACTCGGGAACGCTGGCCCAGAGCATCAGCCGCGACCGGGTGCGGCGCACGCGCATGACGACGCGGCTGGAAGGTGGGCGGGCGGCGGTGACGCATTATCGCGTGGTGCGGCGGTTGGATACGAAGTTTGGGAAGTTCACGTTGTTCGATGTAAAGATCGATACCGGACGCACGCACCAGATTCGGGTTCATGTAGCGGCGATGGGGCATCCGGTGGTGGGGGATACGATGTATGGAGCGCCGCGGCAGGCGCGGGGGAAGAATGCGGTGATTGGGTTAGGGCGGAATTTCCTGCATGCGGCGGAGTTGGAGTTCCGGCATCCGCGCACCGGGGAAACGATTGCGCTGAAGAGTGAAGTGCCCGAGGAGTTGAAGGAGTTTCTGAGTAAGCTGGAGGAGTAGGCCGCGTGCGCTTGGTGTTCCTTCGTGGCAATGTCGAATTCAATGTGGTTGCAGATATAATAAACAACCAAAAGGGGGGCATTCGCACGAAAGACATTCTCTCGAACAATTCAGTGCTGGCTTGGGCGGCGGTCGTGCTGATGGTAGCGGGCCTGTGCGCCTTTGGCGTCGCGCAAACGGGCGGAGTAGCGCCGGCTCCCGCGCCACAAGCTGAGGCGCAGAATTCCGGCGATCAGAAACCCGCGGACCAGAAATCCCCAGATCAAAAAGCAGGCGATCAAGATTCTGACACCAAAGAAATCCCACGCTTCCGCGTGGGCACCAACGAAGTGAATGTGGTGTTCACGGTGACCGACAAGCACGGGAAACGCGTGACCGACATGAAGCAGGCCGACTTCCGAATCTTGGACGACAACAAACCCGCAGCGGAGATCCGAAGCTTTCACGCCGAAACCAACCTGCCGCTGCAGGTGGGTTTGCTGATCGACGCCAGCAGTTCGGTGCGCGACCGGTTCCGGTTCGAGCAGGAATCGGCGGTGGAGTTCTTGAATCAGACCATCCGCCGGGGTTACGACCTGGCGTTTGTGGTGGGGTTCGACGCGACGCCGGAGGTGACCCAGGAGTTTACCGATGACACGGAGAAGCTGGCGCGCGGCGTGCATGAATTGCGTCCGGGCGGAGGCACGGCGCTGTACGATGCGCTCTACTATGCCTGCCGCGACAAGTTGCTGAAGAAAGCGCCGACGGGGCCGACGCGGCGGGCCATCATCCTGCTCACCGACGGAGAAGACAATCAGAGCCATGTGACCCGCGAGGAAGCGATTGAGATGGCGCAGCGGGCGGAAGCCATCGTGTACGCCATCAGCACGAACGTCAGCGGCAGCAAGGGTGCGGGTGACAAGGTGCTCGAGCGCATTGCGGATGCGACCGGCGGGCGGGCATTTTTCCCCTTCCAGATTCGCGATGTGGCCAACGCATTCGCCGAAATTCAGGATGAGTTGCGCAGCCAGTACGCGGTCTCCTATAAGCCGGCCGATTTCAAGGCGGACGGCCATTTTCGCACCATCGAAATCGTGGCCAACGACCGCAAGAATTTCCGGGTGAGAGCGCGGCGCGGGTACTACGCGCCGGTGCAGTAGCCGGCTTTCGGGCTTCGGCTTCTGATTCCAATCCGTTTGATTCATTTCTTTCTCGCGGACATCGAGCATGCCGGGATACTCGGGGACGCCACTTCCGAAAAAATTGGGGATCAAGGCGAGATCTCGCGCGGTGTTGGCGAATGTTCCGGGGGAAGTGCTCGGGGAACTGGGCGCTGCGTTGTTGCAGGGCAGGGCAGCGATGCTGGGGGACGCGCTCGATTTTGCGATGATCTTTACCAAGTCTCGCGCCGAATTGGCGAAGGAGTTCCCGCCGATGGCCGAGCGGCTGGCCCGGGATGGGATGTTGTGGGTGAGCTGGCCGAAGAAGAGTTCCGGCGTGGAGACGGACCTAAATGACAATGTAGTGCGCGGGATTGGCCTGGCGGCCGGGCTGGTCGACGTGAAGGTGTGCGCGGTGACAGAGATCTGGTCGGGACTGAAGTTTGTGCGGCGGCTGAGAGACCGGGAAAAGGAGTCGTAGCGGAATCCGCCCTCAACGTCGCCGGCCGGTTAGCCGGGTCGGTTGAGGGCGTATCGCTCTGCAAAGTTATCCCCACGAATTTCAGGTTGTGCTCGTGTCCTTTACCAGGTGCCCCACAAAAAAAAGCACTGCCACCACCAGCAGGAGATGAATGAGCGAGCTGGCCACGTGGAACAACAAGAAGCTCGCGATCCAGAGAAAGGCCAGCAGCAGGGAGATCGAAAGAAACGGTTCTCGCGTCATAATTCCGCCTCCGTCCGACGTGGGGCCTTAACAATACTTCTCGTTTATACGGCGCAAGGCGGTGCGAGCGTATCGGCTGAAGCCTGTAAATCGCCACCCCTGGCGCGGTAGACCGTAAGTCGCGGAAACTGAGGGAGTTTGCGATGGTACGAGTGGCGTTGATTGGATTTGGGATGGCGGGACTGGCGTTTCATGCGCCCGTGATCCGCGGCGTGCCCGGGATGCAGCTGGCCTGCATTCTGGAGCGTCGCGGAACGCGGGCGCAGGAAAAGTATCCCGAGGTGCGGGTGGCGCGGACCTTGGACGAGTTGCTGGCAGACCAGAAAATCCAGCTCTGCGTGATCGCAACACCGAACGACACGCACGTCGAGCTGGCGCGGTCTTGTCTGCTGGCGGGACGAAATGTGGTGGTGGATAAACCTCTCTCGCCCACGCTGAAGGAGTCGCAGGAACTGGTGCGACTGGCGGCCGAGCGTGGGCGCTTGATCACGGTCTATCAAGACCGGCGGTGGGATGGGGATTTCGGCACGGTGGAAAAGATTGTGGCGTCGGGCCGCCTGGGGACGATCGTCGAGTACGAATGCCGCTACGACCGGTTTCGCCTGGAGCCGAAGCCGAATGCGTGGCGGGAACGCGCCGACCAAGCGGGGGCAGGCGTTTTGTTTGACCTGGGGCCGCATGTAATCGATCAGGCGCTGCTGTTGTTTGGCGAGCCGCAAGCGATTACGGCCTCGGCGTTCTGCCAGCGCAAGACGTCGCAGGTCGATGACTCGTTCGATGTTTGCCTGGAGTATCCCGCGCTGCGGGCGATGGCGCGGGCGCGGATCATCGCGTATGCGCCGGGTCCACATTTTCTGATTCACGGTACCAAGGGATCGTTTGTGAAGTATGGGATGGATCCGCAAGAAGCTCGGCTGCGCGGCGAGAATGTTCCGCAGGGATTCGACTGGGGCGAGGATTGGGGAGTCGAAGCAGAAGCATTGTGGGGCACGCTGAGCCTGGTGGGCGAGCCGAGTGTGAAGGTGAAGACGGAGCGCGGAGATTATCGCGGATTTTATGCCAACGTGCGGGATGCGATCGAGAAAAACGTGCCGCTGGAGGTTACGCCAGAGCAGGCCCTGCGCACCATGCGGGCGATCATGCTGGCGCACAAGAGCAGCCGCGAGCGCCGCACGGTGGAGTGGGCGGAAGCAGTCGGCTGAAAACCTCTTGCACCGCATCGCATCGTAGTTGCCCTGAACTGCGCATTGCAGCGCCGCTTTTCAGAAATATTTCATCTGACTGTGATATTCATTTCATTTCCCCTGCGCGTTTGAATCTGGCAGTCCGCGCTGATAGCGGCTTCTGGTAAGGCGAATGTGAGATCTCACTTCTTTTGGATGTTGGCAGTAGCCGTCGGACTTTCTTCCCCTGCGCTACTCGTTGCCCAGGCTCTCAACCGCCCTGCCAGCGGGGGAGCCGCGACTCTCTCCGAAGACCAGGCTCCCGCTCCATCTTCGCGCGCCATCACCGGGACGCTTCTCGACCCCTCCGGGGCCGCGATCGCCAAGGCGCAAGTCGTTCTTCTCACCTTCGACAATAAGCCACTGGCGCAAACGACCACGGACAACTCCGGCGCGTTCCGCTTCGACAACCTCGCGCCCGGCAACTACGTGATCGACTTTCACGCCGAAGGTTTCAGCAACGCGCGTGTCAACGCGAACCTAAGCAGCAAACGTCAGACTCCGCTTCGCGTCGTCTTGCAGATTGCGGTTCTCAAAGAAACCGTCAATGTCGCCACCGGAGTTTCGGCGCCCCTGGTCAGCGTCGAGACTTCCGAAAACCAGAACAGCAACACGATTGACCGCAACGCGCTGGATCGCGTCCCGGTATTCGATCAGGATTACATCACGACCATGTCGCGCTTCCTCGACGACAATGCTACTGGAACCAACGGCGTGACCCTGGTGGTCAACGGCATCGAGGCGAATGGACCCGGCGTCACTGCCTCCGCCATTCAGGAAGTCAAGATCAACAGCAATCCATACTCGGCGCGTTTTTCGCGTCCCGGCCGCGCGCGCCTGGAAATCACCACCAGGGGCGGGACCCCGGTCTATCACGGCTCTCTGAACTTTATGCTTCGCGACGCTGTGTTCGACGCCACCAACGCCTTTGCCATCGGCAAGCCCCCCGAGCACCGGCAGTACTACGAAGGCTCGGTCACCGGACCCTTTGGCCACAGCAAGCACACCACTTTCCTGCTGGCGCTCGACGAAGACCTGGACGACCAGCAGGCCGTCATCGATCCCACCGTTGTGGCCGCCGCCGAATCGCTCGGCTTCGGGCCCATCGCGCAAACCGTTCCTTTCCCTACCCATCACTTCTTTGGCTCGGGGCGCGTCTTCCACGACCTCGCAAACGGCGACCAGTTCTGGATCGGCTACTCCTACGAACATCGCACCATCGAAAATCAAAACGTCGGCGGCACCACTCTTCCCAGCGCCGGCAGCGACAATCGTTTTCTCGAGCATGAAATCAACGTCAGTTATCTGCACCAGTTTTCTCCATACTGGCTGAACCAGTTGCGATTTCTGCTCGGCCACTACGACAATTCCACGAACAGCATTTCCCCCGCTCCTCAACTTGCTGTTTCCGGATTGTTCACAGCCGGCGGAGCGCAAGCGGATTCCCACCGCACCGAATATCACTTTGACGGAACCGACTTCGCCACCTACGCCAGCGGCAAGCACCAGCTCAGCTTCGGCATCGACATTCCGGACATCAGCCGCCGTGGTCTCGACGACTTTACCAACCGCGAGGGCACTTATAGCTTCGCCAGCAGCACCGATTTCAGCTCTGCAACTCCCACCACTTATCTCTTGCAAACCGGCCAGGGTCACGTGGCTTTCCTGGAGAAGGTCATCTCCGGATTCGTCGAGGACAACATCCGGCTGAAACCAAATTTCTCTCTATACCTGGGAGTCCGCTCCTACTGGCAGAACTACTTCCACGACGTTCCCCACAATTTCGCCCCGCGCGCAAGTTTTGCCTATGCTCCCACGGCCAACAGCAAGACCGTGATCCGCGGTGGCGGCGGCGTCTTCTACGATCGCACCGGCCCCACCCCCATCGGCGACCTGCTCCATTTCAACGGTGTGAACCTGCTGCGCTTCATCGTGGAATCTCCGCACTACCCGGTGCTTCCGAGCGAAGTCTCGGCCACTCCCACCAGCCTGGTGACGCTCGACTCACATTCCAGGATTCCCTACACCATTCAGTACAGCATTGGAGTGGAACGGCAGGTCACGGCGAAGAGCACGGCCAGCGCGGTTTACATCGGCAATCGCGGTATCGATTCTTTTCGCTCCATCGACGCCAACGCCCCAGTGGACGGGAACATTACTCGTCCGAACCCGGCTCTCGGCCAGGACCGCCAGATTCAGTCCTTGGGATACCTCAAAGGCAACGCGCTGGAACTTACCTTCCGTGGCAAGCCCAGCAAGTATTTCACCGGACAAGTGCAGTACACGCTAAGCCGCACTTACAACAACACCAGCGGCATCACCTTCTTCCCCGCCAACAGCTACAATCCCTCCGCCGACTGGGGACGCTCCGACAACGACCGCCTGCACAAGTTCGATCTGCTGGCCTCCAGCCAGCCCACTCGCTTCTTCACCCTGGGAGTCGCGCTCTCGCTCTATTCCGGTAAGCCGGTCAACATTATTACCGGCTCTGACGGCAATCACGATGGCATCATCAACGATCGTCCCTCGGGCGTAGCCCGCAACGCCATGCATGGCCCCGGCCAGGTCAGTCTCGACGTCAACCTTTCCCACGACTTCCCGCTTTCGAAGCGCAAGAACGAAGCTAGGATTTTTTCCGTCTCGCTGAACTCCTTCAACGTTCTCAACCACCCCAACTACGTCACCTACATTGGAACCATCACTTCTCCTTTGTTTGGAGGCCCCGCAGCCGCGCTGCCTCCGCGGCGCATGCAACTCAACCTGCAGTTCAAGTTCTGATTCTTGCTGGCAGTGGTGCAGTTTGGTTTTCTTTGCGTCCTTTGCGGAGCCTTTGCGACCTTTGCGGTTAATAGTTTTAGAGCTTTTGACCGCAAAGAAGAGCCGCGGAGGGGCAAAGAAGAAATGAGCGCGATCCGAAACTGCACCACTCCCGTCATTCAGGCGCCTTCCACGCACTCATGCGGTCGGCTTGACCTCCGGCGGGTCGAAAGAACCGCAACGTCCCCGAAAACCCTGACGGAACTTTTCCCGATCCTCGGGCGTCATGCGCTCCCAGCGCTCGGCCATACGCCGGCGAAAATTGGAGCGATGAAAACCTCGAAACCCATGACTTCCAAACAAAATCCGGCAGAGGACCAGCAGTCCAACCGCTTGCCAGACGGTAATCAGCCGCCACCCGAATAGAGACGGCAGCAGCCAATTCCACAGCTGCATCACCACTTCGCCGCCAATCACAATGAAAGCGGCCATCGCCAGAATCGCGAGTGGAGTCATCCAAATCATTTTCCTTCTCATAGTGCGTTCCTCATTTCTTCATAAACTCGTCGTAAATGTTCTGCAACCGCTCGCGCAGATGCAGCACCGCGTAGCGTTTGCGTGAGAGCATGGTGTTGACGCTTATGCCGGTCTCCGCTGACAGCTCCTTGAAGCTGCGTCCCTCCAGTTCGTGGGCGACGAATACCTCGCGTTGCTCCTCGGGCAGTTCGTCGAGCGCAAACTCCAGCTCCTCCAGAAGCACGCTGCGGACGTAAAGCGCTTCCGGCCCAGCGTCAGGCGAGGGCAACAGATCTTCAATCCGCAGCAGCTCACCGTCTTCGTCTTCAATCGCCGCATCGGTAAAGTTCTCCGGCCTCTTCTTCCGGAAAAAGTCGGTGACGCGATTGCGCGCGACCCGAAACAACCAGCCCGTCACATGCTCAATCGGCATCAGCAGGCGGTTGGCTTCCACCAGCTCGTAGAAGACTTCCTGCAGAAGATCTTCCACGTCGGCTTCGTTCGGCACCCGCTTGCGGATGAAATTGCGCAGCCGGGACCGTTCTTCCGCCACGACGTCGGAGATTTGACGATCTTGCTCAGCCATCAAGGTGACGCCCGGCTCATTCATCCATTCCTGTAGACGAATGGCAGCCAAAAAATATTGTAGAGACTTGCAGGAACCTAACGGGGAATGGTGCGATTTATCGGCTGCAAAACGCGCCCTCCCATGACGCGACATTGAACTCACGGAAGCTGGCCGAGTTTACCGCGACGCAATAAGGAAACACTGATCGATCAATGACTGTGGAGGCGATTCTTCAGCAGTTGGTATTTCCCGCGTCGTGCTGTTTAGTGTGGGAGCCGCTCAAGCTGAATATCCCAAGTCAACCGAGTTCCAGAGTGAACGAGAAGGGCCTTTCCCTTTCCCGCGCTCTCATCCCATTCGTGAAATCCCATGGATGAAACATGCACGAGGAGCTGCTTGTCGGGAGGAACCGGAATAGTGCAGTCGGGATAGAAGAGGCAATTTGAGCTGTCGGCCCATACCTCAGACCACCGCGAGTCCGGGCCGTCAGGAACCTTCACCTTTACGAGAACTCGCGGAATGACTAGCCCTGTTGTGCGGTCGGTGAGACGGATCAGTAGAGTGCCCACTTTAGGAGGGAGGTCCACGCGAAGCTCCACGTCTGGGTGGTCAACCGTGAGTTCGACAGTATCGGCGGGAGGAGGGCTGAATTTCGGATACTCTGCTCTCGTATTATTGGCAAAGACAGAGTACTTCCTCCCAAGAGGCAAATGCTGGAAGCGATATTCCCCGATGTGATTTGTGATTGTCTGAGTCATCCAGAGCGCACAGCTACTAGTCGGACATTGCATGACGGCGGACAACGTTACCCCCTTCGCAGGCTGCCCGCTTTGGTCGATGACAACTCCGTAGATTGCCCCAGCTAACTGCTGAGACTGCTGACTAGACGCGCCAAACGTCAGCCACAGCACGGCGAGCGGTAGGGCAATCTTCATACGCAAAAATGCTATCACTATTTTGAGTGGAGAAATCGCTCCCTCCCACCAACAGCCAAGCTCTCGCTGACCCGTCTAGTGATCCCCAGCCGCAGTCGTGGCCGGCTGCTTCGTAAACTCGAACGTGCAGGGACGGCCTACGATGCCGAGGCCTTCGTCCCTCGTTCCTGTGCCCTCAGTCTCCTGGAATTGGGCCTTGATGTTGTAGCTATAATCCTCGCCCTTGCGGGCAAAAACTCCACGAGCATATTTTCTGGAGGCAACAATGCCGTTGGCCGACAGCTTGGCGCTGCCGTTCTCTTTGATCTTGCCCTCGATCAGCAGGTAGCCGGGCTCGCCCGCCGTGCCGCGCTCTCCGCGAAAACTGCTGCTCTGAATGACACTCGGAATCTGCCAGGTGTAGCCCTCGGTGCTTCCTTCCGCCGGGCAGGTGAGCTTCGTCGTCCAATTTCCGTCGAAGCGCTCCACGGCACTCGTTTGGGCCATGACGCCGCTGCTGCATAATAGAATGAGTCCAGTCAAAATAAATCCAAGTTTGTACATGCAACCTCCGTTGATAACTGCTGCCTATCTGATAAGCCACCGCCAGAATTTCGCGGCACCCCGATTGATTCTGACGCAAGTACTTCCCGGGAGACACCACGATGTTGCGCCACCGTGGGCCTCCGCGCGGTTCTGCCGCGAGTCACTTGACTGGAATTGCCGGTGGCGCGGGCTCGGCCGGCTTCGGCGCATTCAGCTTGGCGAAGGATTCCTCCACGCGCTTCCGGAAGTCGCCACTGTCGTCGTGCTCAAATCCGCTATAGTTCGACTTGACTTGCATCTCGCAGCTGGTGCCGTTCGATACCAGCGCGACGTGGTTGGTCCGCTGCAGCACCGCTCCGGTCACGGTGACATGCACGTTGTGCTTCACCTTGTAGGCCGCCGTCATCAGGGTGTCGTTACTCTCCTCGACGTTGTAATTGTCGGCATTGCTAAGAACGTCTTTGACCGCGCCCCACAACTCGCCGCAAGACGCTGGGTAGGTATTCTTGGATGTCTTGCCCAACGCCGGCAGAGCCAGGGCCAGCAAGATCAACGCTGCAAACACTCGTGCCGTCTTCGTCATTATCATGGCGTTTCTCCCCGAACGGACATGCTTCACAGATTGTCAAAACTGGAAAGGAATCCGCGATTTAAGGCAAGTGAAGCATAGTCGCTCCAACCGTTTCGTTCAGTGCTCCGGGTCACAGAGGTCAGGTCATTTTTGACAATCCTTTGACAACTGCGCGCCCCGGACGTGGAAAGATTGCCCGGTTCGAACTTCCGCAATTCAAACTTCCCCTGCCAAAAGGAGCGGTTATGAATGGATGCGCCAGCCTTCCACGATTTGTTTTCACCTTCCTCCTCACCGCGGCGTCATCGTTGTGCGCCGCGCAAACCTATACCGTCACCGATCTGGGCACGCTTTCCGGCGACAACTGGAGCGTGTCCCGCGGCATCAACGCCACCGGCCAGGTCACTGGCTCCGTGGGCAGCGACCGGAATGCCAACAGCGCCGTTTTTCTCTACAGCGCGGGCACGATGACCGATCTGGGCACCCTGGGCGGCAATAGCGGCATCGGCAACGGCATCAACGCCTCCGGGCAGATCGCCGGATATTCCACACGCAGCGATGGCACCTACCACGCGTTCCTCACCATCAACGGCACGCTCACCGATATCGGCGACCTCGGTGGCGGCTCGGCCGTGGCCTATGGCCTCAACGACGCGGGACAGGTGGTCGGCTCCGCCGTTACCGCGGACGGCAGCAATCACCCGTTTCTCTACAGCAGCGGGCAGATGATTGATCTGGGGACCCTCGGCTCTCCCAACGGTGTCGATTGGTGGAACAGCGCGCAGGGCGTGAATAAGGCTGGAGTGGTGGTGGGAACGTCGTACGGCGCGAAGGGAAACTTTCGCGGCTTTATTTGGAACAACGGAAAGATGACCGCCCTGGGAACCTTGGGCGGCGCATGGAGCGAAGGCTTCGCCATCAATAACAAGAACCAGACCACCGGCATCGGGTACACCAAGAACGATATTTCGGCGCACGCGTTTTTCGGCAGCGGTGGCAAGATGACAGACATCGGCGCCCTCGAGGGTCCGCTGTCCGTCAGCTGGGGATTGGGGATCAACGACTCCGGAGTGGTCGTCGGCTATTCGGATTTCCAAAGTTCCCACCACGCGTTCGTATACAGCGGCGGGAAACTGAAGGACCTCAACAAGCTGATCCCGGCAGGATCGGGCTGGCTGCTGCTCGAGGCCGATGCCATCAACAACGCCGGGCAGATCGTCGGCACGGGCATGCTCAAGGGACAGGAGCATGGGTTCTTGCTGACGGTGAAATAGGCGGTTGTGTAGAGCGGGCGCCCTCGCCCGCTGCTTCTGCTCTTGTTCTTTTGTTCGGGCTCAAGGAAGAACCCAACGATTTTGGGTAGCGCAGCGCTTGTGGGTGGCGCACCGATTTTGGGTGGCGCAGCGCTTTCAGCGCTGCGATAACCGTCCTGAGATGAATGAGGGCTTTAGCCCCTGAGGCGGCCCGCTCTACACACTCACGACAGCAGGGCTGCGTCTCGCCCCGGATTCCTCGTTGGCCTCGCTGGCTGCAGCGAAAATGCCGTCGTCCCGCGCATGACTTTCTGAAACGCCGTCTGAAACTGCTGCATTTCTTCATGGGTGCCCACGGTGATCCGGACGAAAGTGGGCAGCACCGGCCAGATGCGTCCAATGAAAACTTTCTGATCGGCCATGGCGTCGATCGCCTGCTTGCCCGGGCGTTTGGTATCGAGCAGGAAGCAGTTCGATTCAGAGGGAATGTAGGAGTAGCCGTTGTGGTCGAGCCACTCGAACGTTTCCTGGCGGATGCTGGCGTTGATACGCTTGCGTTCCGGCACCAGGCGCGGGTCTTGGAGGCTGGCCGAGGCCGCGACCACGGCGGGAATCGGCATGAAATTCCAGCCGGCCCGCTCCATGATTTTGTCCAGCAGATCGGGACGCGCAATGGCGAATCCGCAGCGCAGGCCGGCCATCCCATAAGTTTTCGAAAAGGTGCGGAGCACGACCACATCCTTGCCCGCCTTGACCAGATCGAACGTTGACGGCGCATCGGAAAAATGAATGTAGGCTTCGTCGACCATCACCACCGAGCCCTTGGGTTTATTTTCGATGAGGTATTCGATATCGGAGTGCGGGGTGAGCGAGCCGGTGGGATTGTTGGGGTTGCAAATGTAGAAGAGACCGGCGTCAGGCGCGGCGGCGAGCATGGCCTTGACGTCGTGCGCGTAAGTCTTGCTGAGTGGAACTTTGACCACGCGTGCCGCGGTCGCCGCGGCCGCCATCATTCCCGCTTCGTAACCGGGATCGGCGGTGACGTAGCTTTTCTGCGGCGAGGTGAACGCGATCACCGTAAAACGCAGCGCCGGGCTGGAGCCGGGAAAGATGCGAGCCCAATCAGGATTGAGTCCTTCCTGCTGGGCAAAGGTATGCACGAGGTCTTCGGTGAGATTATCGAGATAACGTCCACCCAGAGGGATGATGGCGGAAATGGCGTCGCGCGCCGCCTGGCAGGGGCCAAGAGGGTTCTCGTTGGAGTCGATCATGACCGCGTCCTTGACGAACGGACGGCGGGCCGCAGCGGCCAGCATAGGCTCGGTGACGATCTGCAAGGCTGCGGCGGCAGCGGAAAGCTGCAGGAACGAGCGGCGGGAAGGCATGAGATTGTCAGACGGCATGGCGGAGCTCCGGGTCATGCAAATCTTATACCGGGCGAGCTAACTCCACACGGGCAAAATCCACACCAATCTACTGGCCAGTCCCGGTCACGTTCATCGTTTGTACAGCCGGAGTTGCCGCATCCGTCACCGTAATCGCGGCGGCGCGGGTGCCCACGGCGCTGGGAGTGAAGGTCACGGTGAAAGTGCAGTGCGCCTTCGCGGCCAGCGTAGATGTGCACGGAGTCGCTCCGCCCGGCGCGGCCGCGTAGTCGCCGCTGCCGGTAATCGTTGGGCTCACGGCCGTGGTGAGATTGTTGCTGAGGGTAACGGTCTGGGCCGCGCTAGTCGTGGCCACAGTTTGCGCGGCGAACGTCAGCGTGGCAGGTGCGAAAGTCAGCGGCAGCGCGGTAGTCCCCTTCGCGTCGAGAACTTGCTGGCCGATGGAAGCGTTGTCGGTGATTACCACGGCTCCGTTGATCGCACCGCTGGCTCCCAGCGCCGGCGAGAACGTTATGCTGAGCGTACAGGTGGCGCCGGCGTTGAGGTTGAGGCTGGCAGTGCAAGGCTTGGCGCCGCTGCCGACGGCCGAGAAATCTCCGCTGGTCGCGATGCTGTTCAAGGTCACGGAACTCGCGCTGCTGTTCTTGACGGTGAGCGTTTTCGCGGGGCTGGTAGTGCCCACGGCCTGAGCGGCGAATGTCAGCGTCGTGGGACTGAAGGTCAGCGGTGCAGTTCCCCCGCCCGAGCCAGTGCCGGAGAGACTGATGAGTTGTGGAGAGAATCCGGTTGCATCGATGATGCTGACCGCGCCATTGACGCTGCCGTTGGCCGTTGGAGTGAAAGTAACCGCGATGTTGCACTTGGCTTTCGACGCCAGCGAGGTGGTGCACGTGGTGCCAGAGGCACTGATGGCGTAGTTGCCGCTGGCCGCGAAAGCGAAACTCAGGGCGGCGGATTCATTGTTGGTCAGCGTCGCGGTCTTTGCGGCGCTGGTATGGCCAACGGTTTCTGTGCCGAAGGCCAGCGTGGCCGGACTGATCGAAAGCGGCAAGTTGCCGGTGCCGGAGAGCGCAACTGTTTGCGGAGAGTCTGGCGCACTGTCGCTGGTGGCGAGTGAGCCGGTGAGGGCTCCCGCCACCGACGGCGTGAAGGTTACTTTGACGGTGCAGGATGCGCCGGAGTTGAGCGAGGATCCGCAGGTGTTGCTGGCGACCGCGAAATCTCCTGTCGTGGCGATGGAGTTGATGCTTACGGTGGTGGCACTCGTGTTCGTAAACTTGACGGGTCCCGAAGTAGTCGTCGTACCTACCACCAGCGGCACGAAGCTTACGGACAATGGCGAAGGAGACACGATGGGTTTGTCCGCGATTGTGAACGGCAGCGCGGCGAATGCGGCGCAGCTTGCTCCGCTGGGGAAGCTGTCCACCCAGACTTGAAACGCTCCCGGTTTTGCGGTCAGCGCAGGGATCACATTCACGCTGAGCTGCGTGCTGCTGATGAACTTTACTGTGGGGAAGGTCCCATTCACCGAGACCACCGAACTCGCGCTGAATCCCGTGCCATTCAGAGTAAGGGTAAAAGGAGGTCCTCCGGCAACCGCCGCAGCCGGGCTCAGGCTGGTCAGCGTGAGCGGCGTGGCAACGGTGTTGTAGTCGGCGGTCACCAGAACTTCATCAGTCACCGTCAGCGGCTGCGAACTGGAAGTTCCACTCAGGTCGTATTGCCATCCCGTGAACAGCCAGCCCGCGTTCGGAGTCTCGGTGAAGGTGAGCGCGTCGCCGGAGGGATAGAAACCGTCTCCCGTGGGCGAGCCGGGGCTTACGGCGATCGAACCCGCGCAGGATTCATTGACGTAGTCTGTGACGTAGAACTGCGGCGTCATATTCGCGGTGTACGTATTGCTGGTGGCGGGAAGTGTGACCGTGTCTGTCGATGTGATGGTGCCATCGCTCCAACTCGCGAAGGCGTACCGGCTGTTGGAGCTGTAGGGATATTCAGGATTATCCACGCTCAGCGTGTGTACGCTGCCGGAGGTCCAGCTCGAATCGTAGAACACCGAAAAGTTCTTGGGCGCATAGGAGAAGCCCCTGTCAGCATAAATATAAAGATTCGAGCTGAAGGGATTCGGCGAGACGTTCACGGTGTAAACCGGGTCGGGAGAAAATTCCACGGTAGTGTTGACCCCAAGCCCTGTGTCGGGAACGTAGAAAGTCTTGGGATTCGCGCCCAGGCCGCCGGGAAGCCAGAAGGGCGCGTTATTGAATTCGTAAAAATTCTGTCCCGCATTTCCAGCGGCCGTGAGAGTGACCTCCTGGCGGGCCGTGTAGAAGACCAGTGAAGATCCAGAGTAGCTCTGCGGCGCAGGTGACGGCGTAACGCTTCCGGCACCCGTGGGATAAATCGTGGCAGCGTAGGGAACGAGTTGACTGAAGTTCGCCGAGTAAGTCGTCACCGCGGGTGAAGTGGTGGGCATGGAAGGCTCTCCATTGCCCGGCAGAACGGTGATGGAATGACTGGTGACGGTGGAATCGTTCCACCGGCCAAAGGTGTAATAAAACGTCGTCGGCGTTGTGCTGTTGACGATGTCACCCGACTGGCTCTGAACGCCGGAAGGAATGTCAAGGGTGTGGGTGGAATAAAGCGACCAGCTGAAGACCTGCGGCGTGGGCACGGTCGCGCCATCAACGACGACTTGCAGTCCAGGCGGATTACTGGTCACGGTAACAGCCGTGGGCGCGTTGCCATAAAGGCGCTCGATGCCGTCGATGTCGGCAGCCGTGTAGCCGGTTTGGTTCGAGAGCGGAATTCCCGCGGGAATCGATTCAATCGCAGGCCCGCCGTTGCGCGAGAAGGCAAACGCCGGGTACTCCATGATCGAGGCGTAGTCGAACAGCGTGGTCTCCTGGGCGTTGTCGTAAATCTGGTTGAAGTTGGAAATCGATCCTTTGATCAGGTTGTTGTAATTGACCGAAACGTAAGTGTTGCGGTCAGGACGCGATTGCTCGTGCCACAGGCCGATGGTGTGTCCCATTTCGTGCAAGATGGTCACGAGGGTGCACGAGCCGGAGCCTCCCACTTGTTGTTCGCCTCCGGCGCGGCCGACTGTGGCTTCGCACTCACCGCTGAAGTTGTTAGGGTCGAAATAGAAGTCAACGTAGTCGGTTTGCGTGGTGTAGGGGACAAACTGGATGTTGGAAAACGTGCTGTTGAATTGCGCGATGGCCGCGTTGAGATTGGTAAGATCGCCGGTGCCGGCAGCGATGACGTAGGGAATCTGGTATTGACTGCCGACCTTAGGCCAAACGTATTGAGAGTAATCGACGCCGAAGGAAGGCAGCGGGCGTTGCGGATCGATGGGCTCGACTTTTTCGAGGATGATATCGCCCTGGAATATCGCTTTGCCGTTCTTGACGACGTAGGTCACGGCCATGCCGCGGTAAATACCCCGGTGCACTTGTTGCGCGGTTGCGGATGGAGCCACAGTAAAGACGATGGAGCACAGCAGGGCACAGGCGCAGCGCAAGGCTTGGTTCGGCAAGGCGAAAACCTCCGGTTGTGTCGGGGGGGGGTAATTCGGGGAGGGCTTACACAGTTTGGAGGCAAGGGCGGAGGATGTCAAGGTGAAGGATTTTGCAAGGTTCGGGGTTGCTTGTGTGGAGCGGGCACTCCTGCCCGCTGCTTTTGACTTCGGTTTCGCTCGGGCTCGCAACCCCTCCCCACTACTGCGGCAACGGTTCCCGCGCCGTGGCGTAGTATCCCGCGCGGGATTGGATTTTATACCCCTGCTTGCACTTGATTTCCAGTTTGCGGTACGTGCCGTCAAGCTTGGTATTGGTCGACGTATACCCCAGGTTGTACTGGCTGCGCAGTTCGGCGGCGATCTGGTCGAAGGCTTCGCGCAGCTTGTCGAACTTGTTGCCCACGTTGATGACCCGGCCACCAGTCGCCTCCGTAAGCCTGCGCATCTCGCTCTCTCCGGAGTAGCCCATCTGGTAAGAACCATAGAACCCGCGATCGGCGCAGAGCAGCACGTAGACGATGGCATCGGCCCGCTGCGCAGCTTCGATGGCATCCTTTATTTTGAGCCGGCTGCCCTCGTCCTCGCCATCGGTGAGCAGGATCATCGCCTTGCGCCCCACTTCCTTGGCCAGCATGTCGTGAGCCGATAGATAGACGGCGTCATAGAGGACGGTGCCGGCGCCCGCGCCAGCCGCGGTGGGCACTGGACCGCCTCCTCCGCCGGGGATTCCAACGGAGGTGTAGCCGCTGTTGATCTTCACCTGGTTGAGGGCGGCTTGCAGGCGATGCACATCGCGGGTATAGTCCTGCACCAGTGAAGCGTCGATGTTGAAGTCGATGACGTAGGCTTCATCCTTGTCGGTAAGAATCTGGCGAAGGAAAGCGCCACCTACTTCTTTCTCCATATCAAGCACTCGCAGCTGGCTGCCCGAGGAATCGATTAGAATGCCGAGCGTAAGCGGCAGGTTGGATTCGGCAGCGAAGTATTTGATTTTCTGCGGCGCGCCGTCTTCGAATACGTCGAAGTCGTCTTTGGTCAGGTTGGGGATCAATGTGCCATGCTTGTCCTTGACGTTGAAGAAGAGTCCGACTACGTTGACTTTGACCTTCAGGGTCTCAACCGGGCCCTGCTGATCGTCGGATTTCTGAGTGTCGGCAGGTTTCTGGGCTGGAGGCGCTTGACCGCCAGAGATCTGGGACGGCGTAGGAATCTGGGCCACGGCGGACGAGGGGAGCAAGAGTGCTGCCACGAGAACTACAATGGTCGCAGCGGCCGGGGCCGGTAAGAATCTCTGGTAGGCGGACAATCTGGGCATGGAGGATTCCCTCTCGGGCTTTTGTTAGTCTAATCCCTGAGGTTAGATGCACCAAATGGGCCGGTTCGGCATCCCAAAGTATGGAAGTTTGGTTTATCTTGGTGGAGGAGAAAAGCTGGCGGAAAAGAACGGACGGTGTTTTGTGAGGAAAGAAACAGCGGCGGGTAGCGGGAAACGGCGGAGCGGGGCGAAGCGGTTGGCCGCGCTGTTCTTGGCATGCCTCGGCGCGACCATTCCTCACATCATGGCCCAGTCTTCGGCAAGCCAGACGCCGAGCGGGCAGAACCAAAGCCAGCCCACGCAAAGCCTTCCCGACGCGCCGACCGTGCAGGCGCCTTCCGAGAACCCAGAGCCGCCACCGATTCCCCGGCCGGAGGAAAAGAAGCCGGTGGCGAGGGACCCCTGGACGAACCAGCCGATCAAGTCGGCGCCAACCGAGCCTGGTTCTGGCGAAGAAACGCCGGGTCCGCCCCCGCCCATGCCCCCAGTCAAGACGGTGCCGCCGGGTTCCTCGGCGAAGCAGGGTCCGGCACAAGAGCAGCTTTACACCCTGGTCGTTCATACCAACTTTGTGCAAGTCCCGGTCACGGTGAAGGACCGCTCCGGGCGCATGGTAGACGGCCTTCTGCCCTCCGACTTCAGCGTCATGGAGAACGGCACCAAGCAGAAGTTGAGCTTTTTCAGCGCCGATCCCTTCGCCCTCTCGGTGGCCATCGTGCTGGATCTCGGAATGCCCGACACGGCCGTCCAGAAGGTCAACCAAACTTTTCCCGCGCTGGTGGGAGCATTTGCTCCCTACGATGAGGTCGCGCTTTATACCTACAGCAGCACGGTAAGCGAGGTCAGCGACTTTGCCGCAGCCACGCAGAAGTTGACCGCGCTGCTGAACCAGATGAAGAACGAACGCGGGAACTACAATGGCCCGCCTGTGCTGAGCGGCCCGATGGCCCCGAACGGCCCCATCGTCAACGGAGTTCCGGTGGGCAGTCCGACCGAGCCGGTCTACACGCCGCAAAAAGAGGCGCACGTGCTGAACGATGCCATTCTGCGGGCGGCGCTCGACCTCAGCAAGCGCGCCCGCACGAGGCGGAAGATCATCTTCGTGATCAGCGACGGACGCGAATACGGCAGCAAGGCCGGCTACAAGGATGTCCTGCGGCTGCTGCTGACCCATGAGATCGAAGTCAAAGCCGTCGCGGTGGAGGCCGCTGCCCTGCCCCTCTATAGCAAGATCGAGCGCTTGCACCTGCCCGACCAGGGCTATAGCAACATTCTGCCGAAGTACACATCGGCCACAGGTGGGGGCAGTCCCTACAAAGAACTCTCGCGCAGCGCCATTGAGGACGTTTACGCCCAGGCCATGAGCGAGGCCCGCAACCAGTACACCCTGGGTTACACCCCGGCCCGTCTCAAGACCCCGACCACGGCAGCCTACCGCAACATCGAGGTGCGGGTGGATCGTCCCGGCTTGAGCATCTACGCCAAGGATGGTTATTATCCCGCTCCCCCGGCGCGGTAGAGTGGAGAGTCATTGGTCGATAGTCGTTGGTCGTTGGCCCTGAATCGCCGGGTGCTCAATCAACAATCAGTCGATCAACAATCAACAATTCCGTTTTTCCCACTTCGGGGCTCACTTTCTGGGCAGGGGTCACCTGAGTAACCTGCGCTCCATCCGGCGCGTGTGGTATAAAAACCCCAAGCCCCTATAGGGATATTTTTGCGTGCAGAAGCGCCCGCGAGGGTGTGCGGCCCGCGCCACTTGAGGAAAGTCTTGAGTTTCATCAACTTCGCAGCCCGCGAGATCAATTGCAAGATCGTGTACTACGGCGCCGGATTAGGCGGCAAGACCACGAATCTGCAGATGATCTACCAGAAGACCGCGGAACAGCAGAAGGGCAAGATGATCTCGCTGGCCACAGAAACCGAGCGCACCTTGTTCTTCGACTTCCTGCCGCTCGATCTGGGCTCGGTGCGCGGCTTCAAAACCCGTATCCATCTTTATACCGTTCCCGGGCAGGTCTTCTATGACGCCAGCCGCAAGCTGATTCTCCGCGGCGTGGATGGCATCGTCTTCGTGGCCGACTCCCAGGAACAGCGCATGGACGCCAACGTCGAAGCCCTCGACAACCTCATGGCGAACCTGAAAGAACACGGCTACGACTTCAACAAGATTCCCTACGTGTTGCAACTCAACAAGCGCGACCTGCCCAACATTCTCTCCAGCGAAGCGCTCGGCAAGGAACTGCGCAAGAAGAATGAGGCCGTGGTCGAGGCGGTGGCATTTCAGGGCGTGGGCGTGTTCGAGACCCTGAAGGAAATCGCCAAACAGGTACTGACGGAGTTGAAGGCAGGCGGGTAGGGCGTTTCCCGTTCTCAGTTCTCAGTCCAAAAGTTCTCAGTTCCTGAGTTCCAGTTTCCCGTTTCCAGCCTCTAGAAGACATCTCATCCAAGCGTCCGGGAAGGCCACGGCCTTCACGCTTGCGGAAAAGTCTGGTTTTGGGTGGAGCAGCGCTTTCAGCGCTGCGTTAAAGACTTCATCTCCAGGGCCGGCTTTAGGCGCTGAGGTACGTCTACGGTACTTCCCGCCGCTTCCGGATTTCGCCAGCCACAGTCCCTTTGGCGGGGCCACCTGCTTTCTACCTCATACCTCTGACCGCGATTCAAAATAGATCTGCGGATTCAAACTGACTCCCTATGCAGGTTTCTGCATCTTGACAGCGCTGGCCGCCCGGCCCGGCTTTTTCCCTCAAGACTCCCGCTCCCGGCCTGACGATTTCTCCGTGATTCGTCTAAAATGGCAGCCACATATCACCATGAAGAAAAATGTCTGGAGGGCGGTGATCGAAGTTGGCTTTGTCATCTTCCTCTTCTATTCCAATCTTCTGATGGGAGAATTTGAGCGCTCCGGCATGGGGCAACAGAAGGGTCTCGCCTGGGCCATCAGAGATGTCTTTACCGCGGCCAACTTTGTAATTGCCACGCTCGCCGCACTCACCGGTTACGTCCTCTTTGAATTTCTTCGCAAGAGATTCTAGGCAGCGGGCTTCCCATGGCAGCGGCTCAAGTTGAAAACCCTCAACGATTACGCCCCTCCGGCGTCATCCCGAAGTCCCGCGCTTTCACCAGCGGGACGAGGGATCTTCCCCGAGCACACTGCTGCCCGAATCGAACTGCGCCACTACCGTTCCGATTGCCCGGCGCTCACCGGCTCCCCACCAATTCGTCTAGAATGACAGCCGCACCCAATTCTTAGATTCTTCCAGCATCCGTGGAAAGAGGCCCTCATGCGCAGATTCCGAACCTTGTCCCTGATGTTGCTTGCTCTTCTTTCTCCTCAGCTCTCATTCTCGCAGGCCAGTTCCCTGCACGGCATTCAGGTCACCGATCTCGACCGTAAGGCCGACCCCTGCAACGACTTCTACGAGTTCGCTAACGGCACGTGGCGGGCCAACAATCCGATTCCGGCGTCCATGTCGCGCTGGAGCCGACGCTGGGCGGCGGGCGAATCGTCCAAGGACAAGCTGAAGGAAATTCTGGAAACCGCAGCCGCCGACAAGAGCGCGCCCCCGGGCAGCAACGAGCAGATCATCGGCGACTACTACGGCGCCTGCATGGATGAGTCGCGCGTGAATGCCCGTGGCATGGAACCCCTGAAGCCGTGGTTCGGCCGCATCGACGCCGCAAAAGACATGCCGGAACTGCAGCGCATCATGGCCGATATGCACGACATTGGTGTAGACGATCCGTTCGCCTTCGGCGGCGCTCAGGATCCGCACAAGCCGTCGTGGGTGCTGGCCGATATTGGCGCCAACGGCCTGGGATTGCCGGACCGCGACTATTACCTGAAGCCCGAGCCGCGCTTCAAAGAGGCACGTGAAAAGTATGTCGCGCACATCACGGCCATGTTCAAACTCGCGGGGTGGGACGAGAAAACTTCCGCGGCCGCCGCCCAGACCATCATGGGAATGGAGACAAAACTTGCCGAGGCCACGCTGGACAACGTGACCTTGCGCGATCCCGCAGCCACCGACCACAACACCACCTTCGCGCAGTTGCAGGCCATGGCTCCGCACATCGACTGGACGGAATATTTCAAGCACAAGCAGATTCCGCAGAATGTGGACCTCAACGTCGACGAACCCAAGTTCATGCAGGAACTGGACCGGCGGGTGCACGAAGTGCCGCTGGCGGATTGGAGAGTGTATTTGAAGTGGCATCTGCTGACTTCGACCGCCAAGTCGCTTTCCGCGCCATTTGTGGAAGAAGACTTCGCCTTCAACGGAAAGTATCTGAGCGGCACCACCGAGATGAAGCCGCGCTGGAAGCGCTGTGTGGAGTCGACTGATCGTCTTTTCGGCGAGGCCCTGGGCAAGAAGTATGTCGAGAAGTATTTTCCGCCCGAAGCCAAGGCGCGCATGCAGGAGATGGTGCGCAATCTGCTCGCTGCGATGCGCGATGACCTTCTCAGCCGGCCCTGGATGAGCGACGACACCAAGGAAAAAGCCATGGCCAAGATTGCCACCTTCAATCCCAAGATCGGATATCCCGACAAGTGGAAGGACTACGGTCACGTGGAGATCCGGCGCGACCCGTTCTTTGAAGACATGATTGCAGGACGGAAGTTCGTGGAAGAAGACGACCGGCTCACCATTGGCAAGCCCGTCGATCGCGGGCGCTGGGGCATGACGCCGCCCACTTCCGATGCTTATTACAATCCGCTGCTGAATGAAATTGTGTTTCCCGCAGGAATCTTGCAGCCGCCAGCGTTTGATATGAACGCAGTCGATGCGGTGAATTATGGCGCCATCGGTGTGGTCATCGGCCACGAGATTTCCCACGGCTTCGACGATCAGGGCGCTCAGTATGACTATCTCGGCCGCCTGCGTGACTGGTGGACGGATGCCGACCTTAAGCAGTTTCAGGAGCGCGCGGCTTGCGTCGCCAATCAGTTCGACAACTACTTTATCGAGCCCGGCGTGCATCACAACGGCAAGCTGGTGCTGGGCGAAAGCATCGGCGACCTGGGCGGCGCGAAGGTCGCATTTCTGGCGTATGAGAAGTCGCTCGAGGGCAAGCCGCGTCCGGCCGACATCGATGGCTTCAACCCGGAGCAACAGTTCTTCATTGCCTGGGGACAGTTCCGCGGTGATGAGATTCGTCCCGAGGCACAGCGCCTGATGATCCAGACTGATCCGCACCCTATCGCGAAATACCGCGTGATCGGCCCGCTCTCGAACCTGCCTGAGTTTCAGAAAGTGTGGAGTTGCAAGGCGGACGCCGCCATGGTGCGGCCCGAGGGGAAACGGTGCGAGGTGTGGTAAAGCCAGTATTTTTCAAAGGGGAAGGCTCATGAAAACCATTCTTGCCGCCGCAATTGTGACTCTGGGTTCATGGTGTTTCGTTGCTTCAGCCTCACCGACTGCCAAGTCCGACGATCCCTGCCAAAACAAGCAAACAAATATGGCACTTAGGGAGTGTTACGCCAACGAACAGCTGCGCGCCAACGCCGAAGCTGACTCGCTCGCAGACAAGATCGCAGCCGCATTTCGCGGGGACGCTCAAGATCCCAGCAACGCGGTAGCCAGTGAACTAATGCGGAAAGCCGCGTCCGCGATCTTGCAATCACAGAAGAGATGGAAGGAGTACCGTGACCAGTACTGCAGTGCCGTCGAGTTCAGCTGGACGACTGGTTCCGGCGCAGTGACCGCGCAACAAGCCTGCCTGTTCAAACTTGGACAACAACGAGCGCTGGATTTACGTTCTGACTTTAATGCATACCTGCCGGGTAACGCTATTCACAGCTGATGAGAGAAAAACCTGACTGGAAAACCCACGGCCTCCGCATCATCCGCGCCGGCGAACTCGACACCAACACGCCGCAAACTCCCGGCATGAACCGCGCCGAAGCTATCTCACACGCCCGAGTCGGCGCGCAGAAGCTGTGGGCAGGAACCGTAGTCGTGCATCCCAACGCCAAGACCGGCCCTCACCATCACGGGGAACTGGAAACCGTGATCTACATCGTGCGCGGCCGCGCCCGCTTTCGCTGGGGAAATAATCTGGAGTTCGTCGATGAAGCCGGCCCGGGAGATTTCGTCTACGTTCCTCCCTATGTTCCTCATCAGGAGCTGAACGCGCGCAAAGATCAGCCGGTAGAGGCCGTGATCGTGCGCAGCGGTCAGGAGCCCATCGTCGTCAATCTGGACATTCCAAGTCCCGAGGACGCACCGGACACTCCACGGGACGACCCGTTTCACTCCGCGCCGGGAGGGCGCTGATCAGGCCTACCCGTGGCGGGCATCTGCCGCCAGCAAGCGATCGGTCCGTCGCATCATCCTCCAGTCATATTCGTACGCCGTTCCACAAAGCAGGCATATCTGGTAGTGACGGCCATGGCCGTCGATGCGCGGCCAGGTGAACCGATGCGAGCACCCTTGTCCGAAGAACCGCTTCAAGAAATTCATTACCGCACCCCTTCATTCCGGCTTCTCCACGTATCGAGCCATCGGCAAAAAAATGATCTTGTCTGATTGTCCAGCAGACCCTGAAGTGTGGATAAGAGAATCTGGGGCGGCTGGGACTTGGATAGGAAGGTGTCCACCGCCTTGAGCTTTTTCTTCGGCAATGGCCCGTACGCGGACAACAGCATGATCGGCACGTTCGATTTAACACGCTTCATCTTCGCGTCCACCACGTCACCGTTCATCCCGGGCATCTGGTAGTCGAGGACCACCGCGTCCACGGAGTGCGAGAGGAACAACTTCAGCCCTTCATCCCCGCCGGTCGCCTCCAGGACTTCATAGCCGTTGCTTTCGAGCAGCATCTTGCGGCCGATGAGCCCGTTCCACTGGTCGTCAATGCAGAGAATTGTCGCTTTGAGCCTGGACATGCCTGTTTCCACTTCTCGTTTGGCCAGGGTTTTGAGTTTTGCAGAGGCGTGCTTCTGTCCGTGGATGGACCAAAGTTGCCAGATGAAGTGGTGGGCAAACTGATTGAACTATGGTGGGAACTTGCTTTCAAATTACGAACGTCCACTCGCATGCCAGTTACCGGGCCGGAATTGCAAAACCCTGTCGCTGGTGAATTTTTTCACAAAAAAAGGCGCCGGAGGGTACCGGCGCCACGAGGCTCGCTCTTGCGACCACCCTAGGTTCGGAGTGATCTCGAACACCACCCCGTAGAATGTTGCCGGCAGTATCCAGAATGAGAGCGCCTTCGGGACTGCTCCCATCGGTGAGGGCAAAGGTATGCAAGACGGTCAAACCAGCGGCATTGATTTGAAACACCGTCCCGCAGCCATACTGGCAGGCCGAACCGCCACTACGACAGTAGTGCCGTATAGGATGCCATTCTTGCCCGCGGTCAGGTTGGCCTCGGGGTCCGAGCCCTCGGGTCCGTAGAAGGGGAAACCGTAAATCAGGGCGAAATGGCCGGTCGATTTGATCGTCCACATCGTTCCACACCAATTAACGCCGCCCTCGTAAAGTATTGCCATGCTGAGTGCCCCCCGCTTTCATGACCACGCCGTTCGGTCCGTACCCGTCCCACCACAAATGGAACGCATGGAGCACAGTCTCATTGCCGCTTGGATCTAACTTGAACACCGTCCCGCAGCCGTTGCGGGCGTCATTGGGGCCGCATGCGCCACCGCCCTCGATGGTCGCGCCATAGAGATTTCCCGCAGCATCCAGCACCAGTGTTCCAAAGGGAGTAGCCCCGTCCGATCCGCCGGCAAAAGTGTGTAACACGGTAAGCACGCCGGTCGGGCTCAGCTCGAACAGGGTGCCACAGCCTTGACACACTCCATAAGCGTCGCAATAGCAGGTGGGGTCGCCACCGAGGGTTGCGGTGCCATACAGATTCCCCACTTCGTCCCGGATCAGAGATGAAGCCGGGGCGCTTCCGTCGGCCCCGCCCGTAAAGCTGTACAGCACGGTCTCGTGGAATTTCACATCCACCTTGAACACAGTTCCTTGTCCATAGTCCCCGCCCACCGACGTGGTGCCGTAAATGAAACCCTTATAGAAGCGAAGCCTCGCCACCGGGCTTCCTCCGTCCGCTCCGCCGGTGAAGCTGTGTTCGGTGATGGTACCGGCTGGTGTCAATCTGTAAACAGTTCCCGCATTGTGATGCCCCCCGGATGAGGTGGTGCCATAGAGGTTGCCAGCGGCGTCCCGGATCAAACCTCCAATGGGATTTGCCCCGTCCGGCGTTCCCGAGAACGAATGCAGGACGGTGTAGGTCTGGGCCGGTGCCGCTAGGGTCATAGAGAACACGGCCGCCAGCACTAGCAGGACTGGCGTCCACGCACGGAGCCGATTCTCACTCATAGAGGCCTGAGACGTTTCTGCGCTCGTCACAATTTCATCTTCCTTTCTTCCTTCATCCTGAAGATCGATCGCGGAACATCCGTGCCCTTCGCAGACACTACGTCCCGGTTCCGCTGAGCGTCACGGTTTGCGGGCTGGCGCCTCCGCTGTCACCTACCCCAAGGGTCGCGCCTTTTGACCCCGGATGCCGGGGCGTGAAGGTAACGCTGATGGCGCAGCTTCCTCCTGCTGGCACACTCGTTCCGCAGGTGTTGGTCTGGGCAAACGCTCCGGGATTGCTCCCCGAGACACGGACACCAAAAATACTCACCGCAGCAGTGGCATGGTTGGTGAGCGTCACGGTCTGCGGTGCGCTCGTGGTTCCCACCATCTGGCTGCCAAAATCCAAACTAGATGGCGACAGGGTCATCACTGTACCGACTCCCGTCAGCGGAACCGTTTGTGGGCTGTTGGGAGCGTTGTCCGTGATCGTGATGCTGCCTGTGAGTATTCCCCGGTGATGAGGGTTGAAGCTGACGTAAATGGTGCAACTCGCGCCGATTGCCAGGCCGGAGCCGCAGTTGTTCGCTTCGTGGAAATTCGCGCTGGGGGCAATGCTCGCAATGCTAAGCATTGCGGCACCTGTGTTGGTCAGGGTGACGCCCAGCCGGCTGCTGTTGGACCCGACAAGCTGCGTCTCAAAACTGAGGCTGGCGGGGGACATCCCAGCGGCTGGGATGTCCTGCAGAAGGATCGAAATTGTGCCGCTGTTCAGGTTCGTGACCACGACGTCCGGCTTGCCGTCGCCGTTAAAGTCCCCCACTGCTACTGACCAGGGCCACAGACCGCCCGTGCTTGCAGCGGAAGCCACAGCGAAGTTGCCCGTACCGTCCCCCAGCAGGATAAAGGCCACACCCTCATAAACATCACACGGGGCGCCGATCGCCAGGTCCGGGATGCCGTCCCCGTTGAAGTCACCTACCGCCACCGAGTCGGTCCCACAGTACAACCCGGGAGACGAGCCTACAGTGAAGTTGCCCGTGCCGTCTCCGAGCAGGATTGAAACCGTGCCGCTATTGGAGTCGGCGACTGCCAGGTCCAAGTTGCCATCCCCGTTGAAGTCCGCCGCGGCAATCGACTCGGGGCGATCCCCTATAACCGGAGAGGACGTTAGAGTGAAGTTTCCCGTACCGTCTCCCAGCAGAATTGAAACTGTACCGACGCAATCGTTGCAGGCGCCATTTGCAACCGCCAAGTCCAGTCTGCCATCCCCGTTGAAGTCGCCCACCGCTATCGACCACGGAACCAGACCAACTCTCGGAGAGGACGCCAAGGTGAAATTGCCCGTGCCATCGCCTAATAGGATAGAAACCGTTCTGAACCACGGGTTCACGACTGCAAGATCCGATTTGCCGTCCCCGTTAAAGTCACCCACGGCTACCGCGACTGGATTGCTAACATTCCCCGACGAGACTTGGGTGAAGTTGCCCATGCCGTCCCCCAGCAGAATGGATATCGCGCCCTGAGCGTTGCCCCCGGAGTTGGCCACTGCCAGATCCAGTTTGCCGTCGCCGTTGAAGTCGCCCACCGCAATCGCGTCCGGGGCAGTCCCCGTTACCAGAGAAGAAGCCAGGGTGAAGTTGCCCTTCCCGTCCCCTAGGAAGATCGAAACCGTATTGTTCATATAGCTTGCTACCGCCAGGTCCAGCTTGCCGTCACCGTTGAAGTCGCCTACCGCCACTGACTCGGGATCGCCGCCCGCAGCCGGCGACCAGGCCAGACCCAATCCCACCCAGTTGCCCTGATTCGGGGCCACCGAAAAAAAGACGACATTCGACGCTCCCACGCCCGGGCCTTGATTAACCACCGTTACCGAAGCCGTACTCGCCGTGGCGATGTTCGCGGCTGGAACCGTCGCCGTCAACTGCGACCCTCTGACGAATTGTGTCGGCAGCGCATTCCCATTCCAATTCACCACGGAGTTCGAAACAAAGCCCGTGCCATTTACTGTGAGAGTGAATTGCGGTCCGCCCGGCGGCGTGGCATCAGGAACCAGGGGCAAGTTGATGAAGGGTACTGGGGCTTGCGCATAACCAAGCGCCGACACCAATGCAAACAAAACCGCGCTTAGCAAGACGGTGTTTCTTCGCATGGCTGTTCTCCTCGATTTTTCCTGCTGGTGGGTGGCAGTGCGGCGCACCAACAACTGCCGGGTCGAAGCTACCAACGGACCAGAGGGAGTCCGTTCGAATTGTTAGTCACGGGAGACTGGCCGCGCAGTGACCGAGGGCACGTTGGGATGTGATTCGCAGGCCAACACTTTGGCACTACTGGTCACTCATGCAGAAAAAAAAGGCGCCGGAGGGTACCGGCGCCACGAGGCTCGCGAGATGCGGTCTAGCGAGTCGTTAAATCCCAAAGAACTTATTTGCTCTCCGCGCTGGGGCTTGCGCCCAGGTCGCGGCGGCCGTTAACCGCGGTGCGCGCCGCGCGGGCAGCAGGCATGTTGGCGGCCGCGGCTCCGTAGCGCTCCAGCAGAACCGGCGCCATCGTATTTTCGGCTTCCTTGACGAAGATCATCTGAGTCTCCGAAGCCATATCCACGCGGACGAAGTCTCCCAGCTTCACCTGCCCAGTCGCGACCAGGTTGGCCAGCGGGAAAACCAGATGGCGTTCGATCGCGCGCTTCAGGTGACGCGCTCCGTAACGCGGGTCGGTGCCTTCCTTCAGCAAGTACTGTTTCACGCCTGCCGTGCAGTTGAATACAAACTGGTTCGTGCCGGCAGCCATCAGAACGCGCTGCTGCACCAGTCCAAGTTCGATCTCCAGAATCTGCGCCAGGTGTTCGTCCCGCAGCGTCTTGAACACAACGGTTTTGTCGATGCGGTTCATGAACTCGGGAGTGAACTTGCGCCGCGCCGCTTCCACCGCCGTGCGCTGAATCTTGTCGTCGAAGTTGTTGTCGACTTCCACCGCCTTGGGCGCGAAGCCGAAGCCGCCGTCCACCAGGTTGGTCATCTCGCTGGCGCCCAGGTTCGAGGTCAGGATGATGATGCACTGCGAAAGATCGACGCGGCGATTGTCGCCGAGCGTGAGCGTGGCTTTGTCCAGAATGCCGAGCAGCAGTTGCCACAGCGAGTCGCTCGCCTTCTCAATCTCATCGAACAGAAGGATTGAGAGCTTCAGCTTCTCCGTGAACCACTGGTTGAGAGCTTCCTGCGTTAGCAGCGGATGAGTCTCGCGATGCCCGAGGTATCCCGGAGGCGAACCGATCAGCTTGGCAATCTCGTGGGAGTGCTGGAACTCGGCGCAATCGATCTTGATGCAGGCGCGCGAGTCGCCGAACAGCGCTTCCGCCATGGCTTCCACCACGCGCGTCTTGCCCGAGCCGGTGGGCCCCAGAAACAACAGGTTGCCCACAGGACGCCCAGGAGCGTTCAGGCCCGCCAGAAACATCTGGTAAATTTCGGCGACCTTTTCGATGGCCTGGTCCTGACCAACGATCCGGCGGCGCAGGGCGGCTTCAAACTCTCCAGCATCGTTGCTGCGGCGGTTAGGATCCAGCACAGTGGCGAGATTCGTTCTCATGTCGTTGTCTTTCCTGTCCCAGGCCGTATCCTCGGCCTTTTTGCCTGCTTTTTCCCGGACGTTCCAGGCTTTCTTGCTTGCGGCTCCCCACGGTTCCAGGGTTGACAAAATTTGTCAGTTGGAACCAACCGCTTGCCTGACCCATACCGCGTCCGGGGCTGCCTCTGGAATAAGCAAGCGATTGGCCACGGCCAAAGGATGGATTATCCAACCGAAAACCCCATATCTGGCTGGGTTTAGACGGCAGGCGACGATCTTAGTCCATGCCACGGTGGAAAGTTAAGAGGGAGGAAGAGAAATAGTTTGCGCAAGGAAAGAAACCCGAATGCCGGCCTGCTTTGCCGAAGCTGCGAGTGCTGTCGAAGAAGAAGTCGAACGGCCCCTGTAATTAGGACACTATCCCCTTTCCACCGAAGCTACCGACGCACTGAACAAGGGGGAGATGACCGGGAGTAACTAGGCGAGGGGCGGCGTGGCGGATAGCATCCAAGTTAGGTAGGGGGAGGAATTTCTTGCGCTGCTCGTCCGTTCTTACCATTGCTGCAGTGTCCTGTCTTCTGTTTGGCGTAGCCGCAATGCGGCTGAGTTCACGGTTTTCTTCGGCTCTGGCGGCCCAGCCCCAGAGCGCAGCGCAAGCGCAGACCGCAGAGCCGCAAGGCCCGCAACTGCAGCCGGCCAGTGCAACCTTTTCCCCGGCAGCGAAGCCGGCGGACATTCCGTCTTTAAAGTCTTCTTCCCTTTCACCACAGCCTGCTCTGCAACCGTTGCATCTGTCATTGGAGCCTGCGTCTCCCCTGCCGGCCACTGAAATCTATACCGCGAAGCGCGGTGAAAGCATTCTCACCATCGCCCACCAGTACTTAAAGAGGACCGGCTACTTAACATCATCCGAACTGGCCGACGCCATCCGCCACATCAATGGAGACCGCTCCAGTAACATCCTGAAAGCCGGCGAGCAGATCACGATTCCCGGCATCCTTCCCGCGCCCATCGTCGAGAAAACCGTTCCCGTGGCTAAAGATTTTGAAGTCCGCGCCGTCTACCTGACCGGCGTCATGGCGGCCAGCGACCACGGAGTGCGCATCATCCGCCACTGGCGCGAAGTCGGCGGCAACGCGGTCGTCTTCGATATCAAAGACTCCGACGGTAGCGTAAACATTCCCTTCGAGCACCCGCTGCTCGGCCAGCACAAGGTCTACATTCACGATCTGCCCAAGTTCATCCACTTCCTGCACTCCCAGAACATGCACGCCATCGCCCGCATCGCCATTTTCCGCGACGAGCGCATGGTGGTCGAGCATCCTGAACTCGCGGTGAGGTCGAAGAAAACCGGCCAGCCCTGGCTCGAAAACGGCAAACTGGTCTGGACCGATCCTTCGCAGCCCAAGGTGCAGGAGTTCGACATCGCCCTCGCCAAGTTCGTGGCGCAATCCGGCGCAGACGAGATTCAGTTCGACTACGTCCGCTTCCCCGCCGAGGGCGATCAAAAAGACGCCAGCTTCTTCTTCCAAGCCGAGCGTCCGGATGCGACTCAGTCTCAGGATTCAGCATCCGCTAAAGACATCGCTGACCAGGGCTGCGCCGCTTCTGTCAGCTCCGGCCCAGCCCCGAAGGGGCAAAAGAATGCAGCCCACGGCGCGAGCCGTGGGTTAGACGATAAAAGTCAGCCAGCCCCGGAGGGGCGAAAGACCGGATGCAGCGCGGCAAATCACACCCTCCAGCGCTCCGACATAATCACCGCGTTCCTGAAAAAAGCCTACGCCGAGATCCACCCCACCGGCGCCCTCTTCTCTCTAGACGTCTTCGGCGTGATGGCTTGGCAGCGCCCCGTCGATCTCTCCCACACCGGACAGGACATCGTCGGCATGGCGAAATACTGCGACGTGCTCTCGCCCATGATCTATCCCTCGCACTTCTTCGGCATGGACAAGATCGAGCACCCCGGCGACGCCCCCGAGCACTTCATCGCCGAATCCATGGCCCGCTTCCAGTTGATCACCAAAGGCAGCGGAGTGGTCATCCGCCCCTGGCTGCAAGCCTTCCACTGGCGCACCAAAACCTATTCGCCCGAATACATCAAGGTGCAAGTCGCCACCGCCAAGGAAAAAGGCGGCATCGGATTCTTGTTCTGGAACGCCGCCAACGACTACAGCAAGCCGTATGCAGCCATGCCTGAAATGCGCGCTGCGAAGGATAAATTCTTTCGCGGGGATGAATTGCCGGGGGTGGCTGTGAAGGCAAGCCTGATGCCGGCGGCAGGCTCAGTACCATCGCCCGCAGAAACCGCAAGCCACTAAGAAGCCAAGAAAACTTGTCATTCCGAATCGGGCGCCAAGCCCGGTGAGGAACCTGCTATTCGTCAGCCGCGCCCTATCTCGCGGGCAGCGGCCCGATACACCTGGGCCGCCGGACAGCCAGAGGCGGCTGTCCCCACACGTCCCTACGTCACCCTCACATCCAGGACGGGTTCGACTTGCATTCTTCCCATAGTCATATTAATATGACCACATTATGAAACAGATTGCCGCGGGCGAGTTCAAAGCGCAATGCCTCGCGATTATGGACCAGGTATTGCAGAGCGGGGAGCCGGTGGTGATCACCAAGCATGGCAAACCCGTGGTGAAGCTGGTCCCCGCCGAAAACCAGGCCGACGATATCTTTGACTACATGGCGGGGAAGGCGAAGGCAGTTGGCGACATCGTCGGGCCCATCACTCCACCCAAGGACTGGGAGAACAAGTGATCCTGCTGGACACTCACGTCCTTTTCTGGATGGCGAACGATTCGAAGCGGCTGTCGAAGCGTGCCCACGAAACCATCCGCCACGCTCGACAAAACCAAACGGGCATCGCGGTCGCCACCATCACGCTTTGGGAACTGGCGTGGCTGGCGCAGAACGGTCGAATCGCGGTCATAGTGAGCGTGGAATCGTTTGTGCGGGAGACGGTGGCCCGTGTGATTCTCAGGCCTGTGACGGCGGAGATTGCTGCCCAGGCCGTGCGCCTGTTCAAGGAATTTCCCAAAGATCCGGCGGACCGCTTGATCGCCGCTACTGCCATGGTTGAGGGCATGGCCCTGGTGACCGCGGACATGCGCATCCGGCGCTCCAAGGTGGTGGAGACTGTCTGGTAGGAAGCCCCATTCGTCCACAACCGCGTCGGCTATAATATCCCCTAACGTGGGTTGGGTTTTACGCCTCGCTCCCTGCAGTGCCAGAGGAGGGATTCAGCCTCGTTATAAACGAAGTGCGGAGCTGAACAATCAAAGAGCGCAGCTGAGTGACTAAAAGACCGCAGCTGAATCACTAGAAAGCGCATCTGAACAATTACAGACCGCAGACTGAAGGAGTTCGCATGGCGATTCAGAAGTCGGAAAACATCTGGCACAATGGCAAGCTCATTCCCTGGGATGAAGCGACGATTCACGTGATGTCGCACGTCGTCCACTACGGCTCTTCGGTGTTTGAGGGGATCCGCTGCTACGCGCCGCCCTCGGGGCCCGCGATTTTCCGGGCGCACGAGCACATTCAGCGGCTGCTCGATTCGGCGAAGGTCTACCGCATCGACGTCGATTATACCCGTGAGCAACTGGTGAAGGCCATGCTCGAAACCGTGGGCAGCAACGGCACATGGCCGTGCTACGTGCGGCCCATCATTCTCCGCGGCTATGGCGAGGCGGGAGTGAATCCGTTCAACTCGCCGACCGAGGTTTACATCATCAATTATCCGTGGGGAAAATATCTGGGCGGCGAGGGCGAAGGGTGCGACGCCTGCGTTTCGTCGTGGACGCGCATTGCGCCGAACACTTTGCCCGCGATGGCGAAGTCGGGCGCCAATTACATGAACTCGCAGCTCATCAAGATGGAAGCCATCGTCAACGGATTTGCCGAGGGCATTGCGCTCGACGTCAACGGCTTCGTGAGCGAAGGCTCGGGCGAGAATGTGTTCATCGTGCATCGCGAAAAGCTGATCACCGCGCCGCTGGGCAACTCCGTGCTGCCCGGCATCACGCGCGATTCCGTGGTCCAGATCGCGCGTGACCTGGGCGTGCCGATTGTCGAGCAGATGATTCCGCGTGAGATGCTCTACATCTGCGACGAAGCCTTCTTCACCGGAACCGCGGCCGAGATCACGCCGATCCGCACGGTGGATAAAATCAAGGTGGGCAAGGGCGGAATGGGCCCCATCACCAAGGCAATCCAGAAAGAGTTTTACGCCATCGTGCGCGGCGAGAAGAGCGACCGTCACGGCTGGCTGACTCCGGTGCCCGTGCGGACGAAGCAACCCGTAGGCGTATAATCCGTTTGCATCGAACTCGACCCGAGGGGCGCACACCGCGCCCCTTTCGGCTTGTTAGATCAGAAAACACATAACACCCTCACAAGGAGAACAGCATGTCTGCCCAGCAAGGTATAACTCCTGAATTTGCCCAAGGCTACTGCGCGATGATGCTCGACGGCATCCTGCGTGAAGCGGAAATCACCAAGAAGGTAATCGCTGCCATACCGGATGCGGGCTCGAGCTACAAACCCGATCCCAACGCGCGGACGGCGAAAGAACTGGCGTGGCACATCGCCAACAGCGACATCCAATTTCTGGATGGAATTGCCGCCCTGCAGTTCAACATGGAAACGCCCGAACACAAGCCCCAAACTTCAGCCGAGGTAGTAGCGTGGTACGACGAGAACATGAAGCGCGGAGCGGCACTGGTGGCCGCGATGACGCCGGAGCAATTGCTGACGCCGGTCAACTTCTTTGGCGTGTTCAATCTTCCTGCGGTGCTGTATCTGGGATTCCTCAACAGCCACAGCATTCACCATCGCGGCGAGCTGACGACCTACCTTCGTCCCATGGGATCGAAGGTGCCGTCGATCTATGGCGGCAGTTACGACGAGCCGTTCCAACCGCCTTCAGCGGAACAAACCGCCGCGTAGGACTCAGTCCGTCGGTTTGAAGAGCCGCCCGCAGGGGCGGCTCTTTTTTCTCGACCGGGAACGAGCGGTCTAAATCCATAGACTAAGTCAGCCGAACAGGCCGCAGCGTAACAGAATCATTCGGCGCTTTGCGGGACGACTGCGGCGGCTGCGTCGAATCCGATCTTGGAATGGGTTCCGTCGCAGAACGGCTTGTTGGTGGAAGCGCCGCAGCGGCAGAGAGCTATTTTCTCCCCCGCTTCGATCCTGTTGCCGGTGGCGTCCAGAAGAGTAACCTTCCCGGCAACAAGGTATGGACCTTTGGGCAGAACCTGAATGGTTGGACCCGACATGTTTTTCTCCTTTGAAACTAATTCACAAACAAATTGAACAGTCCGCTTCGAGAGCTGCGACTATTTCCGGCGGGCGTCGAGGCTCCATGGTCCCGACCCGAGCTGCGATACGAGCAGCGCCGCGCCAATCATCGATACGTTCTTCATGAACATGACGAACTGCATCTGGTGCATCATGGGGTCGGTCACCGTCCAGAATTTGTGCACCATCGGAGTAACGGCGGCCAGAAACAGAACCAGCAGCCACGCGCCGACTTTGGCGCGGTAGCCGAGCAGGATGAAGAGGCCTCCGGCGAGAGCCAAAACACCCGAGAGTGGAACGGCGATCGACGCCAGGGGAACGCCCTGCGAGGCGGCGAAAGCGATGGTCTGACTGGAGAAGTGCATCGGGCCTGACATCAGAAAGATGAGGACGAAAAGGAATCGCCCCAACAGCGCGACTGGTGCGGCAACTCCGGTCGAGAGACTCAACGATTGCGAAGCAGAGGAAGACTGCGGACGATAAGAAGCGGTTGCGGTACCGGCCATAACGAACCTCCTTGATAGTGAGTTGCGAGATCAGTCAAGTTAGATGAGGCTTTTTAGGATTGGTTACTTTTAATAACTTTAATCTCTTTACATAGCAGGAACTTTAGAGTAACCTAGTATCAATATGACTCCTAGATGGCGCACCGTTCGAACCCCATCTCCTTGTGCGATTGGCGGGATGTTGGAACTGCTCACCCGGCCCTGGACGCTGCACATCCTCTGGGCGCTGAGCCACAACGGCCCCATGCGCTTCGGCGTACTCCGGCGGCAAATAGAAGGAATCTCCGCACGCGTGCTGACGGAGCGGCTGCGCACTCTGGAGGGCGCGGGGTTTGTCTTCCGGCACTATGAACAGACCATCCCCCCTGCTGTGACCTACGGCATTACCGACCGCATGAAGGACATTGAGAAGGTGCTGACACAGCTGGAGGGGTTGGCGCGAAAGTGGCAGGGCGAAGGCAAAACTGCGCCGACAGGCCATGCCAACGGGCATCCGCTTCACGCCCGAATTGCACCCCAGGCTTAAGCCGCACCAAAAGGCTGTGCCCAAGAATCGATCCAGAGCCATTACCTAGGTCATCTTGGGGAAGGTGACGATTCGCGTCATCATACGGAGAGCTTGGAGGCCAAACCGCCTCCCGGGGAAAATCTCTCCAATGAATATTGACGATCTGCTGCGGATTGCGACGGAACGGCGAGCCTCCGACTTGCATTTGAAGGTGGGGAACTATCCTCACCTGCGCATTGACGGCGAACTGGCGCCCCTGACCGACCAGCCGCGGGTAAGCGCCGAAGACATGCTCACCATGGCGTTCAGCATGATGTCGGCGCGGCAGAAGCAGAAATTCAAAGAGACCACGGAAATCGATATGGCCTACGGCGTGGCCGGGCTGGGTCGGTTCCGTGTGAACATCTTCCAGCAGCGTGGCAACGTGGGACTGGTGCTGCGCGTCATTCCCACCAAGATTCGCGCGCTCGACGAGCTGTTCCTGCCCAAGGTGGTGGAGCAAATTTGCGAAATGCCGCGCGGACTGGTACTCGTAACTGGTGTAACTGGATCGGGTAAATCGACGACGCTGGCCGCGATGGTTGATCGCGTGAACTCCAGCCGCGCCGAACACATTATTACGATTGAAGACCCCATCGAATTTCTGCATCGCGACAAAAAAGGTTACGTCAACCAGCGGGAAATCGGTGTGGATACACCTTCGTTCAGCGCGGCCCTGCGCGCTTCTCTCCGTCAGGATCCGGACGTGATTCTGGTGGGCGAAATGCGCGACCTGGAAACGATCCAGACGGCGCTGCACGCGGCCGAAACCGGCCACATGGTTTTCTCTACGCTGCACACGCTGGACGCGGTGGAAACCATCAACCGCGTCATCTCCATTTTCCCGCCGCCGGAACAGAAGCAGATTCGTCTGCAGTTGGCGGCCGTGCTGCGGGCGATTGTGAGCCAGCGACTGGTGCGACGCTGCGATTCCGAAGGACGCGTGCCCGCGGTCGAGGTGATGATCAATACGGCGTTCATCCGAGAGTGCGTTCTGGTACCGGAGAAGACCCGCTCGGTGCGTGACGCCATTGCGGCGGGCACGTCGCAATACGGCATGCAGACCTTTGACCAGTCGTTGTGGGATCTGTTCCAGGCGGGGCTGGTCAACTACGAAACCGCGCTGGAGAACGCCTCCAACGCCGACGACTTCAAGCTGCGCATGCAGGGTATCGCTTCGACCGCCGACATTTCGCGGCAGTCGATGCAGTCGGCGGGATTTGGCGGACGGTAGGCTCGGTTTCGAGAAGAGTTCCATTTGACCTCCTCTGGGGAGTCTTTTCTTTCGATCCGCACGTGAGCACTCGATGAAAAGCGAACAATCTGCAGCCGACAAAACTGGTGAACATCTGCGCAAAAACCCCAATTCGCTCCCGGAGGGAACAGGGGCGGTGTTAGTTCCGCTGAACCTGGCAATCTCATTCTGCGCTCTCGTTCCTTTTCTGCTGGAAGCTTCGACCGTTCTTGCGTTCGCGAGTATGAGATTTCTAGGTGCATTTGCGCTGCTCTATGGAATGTTTACGCTCATCGCGCTGGCAGCAATCGGAAAAGCCGGCTTTGTCGTGTGCGTTCCGGTTCTGATTCCCGCTTGCATTCTGCTTCCGGCAGTACTTCTGGCTCGCAAGCTGCCCTGGTGGGCCAAAGTGTTGACGGTTGCCACAGAATTAGCGGCACTTGCGCTCATGGTGAGCACTGTCGATAAACTGCACCTGCAATATCTACGCGGAGGATTCAAAGGCCTGAACTAGGTTAAGAGGCTGCATATCAAATCCAGCGATTCCACTGTTTTCCCTGTTCCTCCCAGGATCACTTAGGTTTATCGTTAGCGGATGGTTTCCGCGTCCCAAGAAAAGGTTCTATTCCGAAGATGAGCTGTACGAATATGCCGTGGGCGCGTTGGCGCGGCGCATGCGCACGGTGGCGGAATTGAAGCGTCTGCTGCGGGCGCGGGTGGAAGAGGCCGAGTCCGAGTACGGACAAACGCTGATCGAGTTGGTGATCCGGCGGCTCAAGGACCGCGGCTACCTGTGCCGGAAAAGACGCGCTCGGTGCGCGATGCCATTGCTGCCGGCACGTCGCAATACGGCATGCAGACCTTTGACCAGTCGTTGTGGGATCTGTTCCAGGCGGGGCTGGTCAACTACGAAACCGCGCTGGAGAACGCCTCCAACGCCGACGACTTCAAGCTGCGCATGCAGGGCATCGCTTCGACCGCGGATATTTCGCGGCAGTCGATGCAGTCGGCGGGATTCGGCGGAAGATAGGGTTACGCGGCTCCCGGGAAATATCGAATTCGCCTCCCTTCCGACACCGAAGAGAGCCAAATCTGGGAGCCGAACGTTTCTCCTTTTCCAATGCTCTTTTTATCCTTCCTGCCCCTAACTCGTTCCGTGATCTGCGAAAGTGCCCAGCCCTGCAGCATGGCTGGACATTGAATTCAGAAGCGCTCAGGCGTACATTAGCCGCCGAGTGAGACTTCAACCCGGAATCCTGGTTCCTTACCCCACACTGATCGCGACGATCATACTGGAGCTCAAACCATATGCCGAATCCACGCTTGTTTCTTTTGTTGCTTGCCTTGATCGGGACTGGGGCCTGCACGCGCCCGACGTTTGATGCCGTGGCGGAGCAGCAGAAATTATTGCGTCGCGATGCCGAATGGGCCGACGCGGCCGCGGCCGGGAAGGATGTTGAGAAGATCGTCTCCTACTGGAGTGACGATGCGCTGGTGATCGAACCGGGGCAGCCGGTTTATGAAGGCAAGGCGGCGATTCGCGCCTACGTTGCCGCAAGTCTGCAAATCCCAGGATTCAAGATCCACTGGGTATCCGAAAGACCCGTCTTTTCTCCCGACGGAAGAATGGCCTACATGCGGGGTGTGGACGAGATGACCGTGCCCGGAGCGAATGGGGCGCTGGTGACGTTGCAAATGCGTGGCGTCACGATTTGGCGTCGCACTGCGGACGGCGAATGGCTCTGCGTTGCCGACATTGGGAATGAGCCACCTCCGGCCTCGCCAGTAAAACAATAGGCTGGACGCCGTCCAGTCTGGCGCGTGAGACCTCAGGCGGACGCATCCCGCGACAAAAAGGTCTATGGTTGGTAGATATGGCATTCCCGCGTCCCAAGAAGAAGTTCTATTCCGAGGATGAACTGTACGAATATGCCGTGGGAGCGCTGGCCCGGCGCATGCGCACGGTGGCGGAGTTGAAGCGGTTGCTGCGGGCGCGCGTGGAAGAGGCCGAGTCGGAATACGGTCAGACGCTGATTGAGTTGGTGATCCGGCGGCTCAAGGACCGCGGCTACCTGAACGATTCGCAGTATGCCGCTTACTTCTCTTCCCTGCGGCGGGACAACCAGAAGTATGGCCGGCTGCGTGTGGTCACTGATCTGAAAATAAAGGGCGTGCACGGAGACGTAATCGACAAGGCCGTGGACGCGGCGTTCGAGGACGTCAGCGAAGAAAAACAGGCCCGCGAATATCTGCGGAAGAAGCGAATGGCGAAGCCAAAAGATCAGAAGGAAGCGGCGCGCATCTTCCGCCAACTGGCGCGGGGAGGCTTCGGCACCAAGACCATCTTTAGCATTCTGAAGCACTGGAATGTGGATGAGGAAACCTTGACTGCGTTGGAAGGCGAAACTTCCTGAAAGCATGGATCGAGGGCAGGCCTCTCCTGCGAACTTCAGAGCATCCAAGAATGAGTTGCACTTGGCAAGGGCCGTTGCGAAGGCGCATACTGCAAGACCGATCCCTAAAATACTGTTTCTCAGGAGGAACCCATGAAGTCGAGTTTGAAGGCATTTCTTGCAGCATTGTTGTTCGCCGTTGTACCCATGGCGCTGGCTCAGGACGCGGCTTCGGATGTGAAGAAGGGCGCCGAGAAAACCGGACACGAAACCAAAGTAGTGGCCAAAGACGCCGCCAAAGACACCGAGAAGGCCGCCGATAAGACCGGTGCAGCGACCGAGAAAGGCGCAAAGGCCACCGGACACGCCACCAAGACAGCGGCCAAGACCGTGGGCAAGGATACGGAAAAAGCCGCGGACAAGACCGGCCACGAAACCAAAGTCGTCGCAAAGGACACCGCGAAGGGTACCGAGAAAGTCGCCAAGAAAACGGGAAGCGCCGTTAAGACGGGCGCTAAGGACACCGGCCACGAGATGAAGAAGGTCGGAGACAAAATCGAAGACAAGCCCAAGCCGCAGTAGCCTTTGCAAAGTTTCGGATATCGAGGGGTCGCACGGCGAAGGTGCGACCCTTTCCAGCATTTCTTGTCATTCCGAGGAGCGAAGCGACGAGGAATCTGCTTTCTGCCTGCGGTGCCGGTGACGTTCGCCCTCGCGCAGGCTCCCACCCGCCCGATGCTAGAATAAACTTCTGCTCCCAACCATGACTGGCTCTGAAATTCGCCGCAAATTTCTCGACTTCTTTGTGCAGAAGGGGCACAAGGAGGTGCATTCGTCGTCGCTGGTGCCCGCGAACGATCCTACGCTGCTGTTTACCAACGCGGGCATGAACCAGTTCAAAGACGTTTTCCTGGGACTGGAGAAGCGCGACTATAACCGTGCCACCACCTCGCAGAAATGCGTGCGCGCCGGCGGCAAGCACAACGATCTGGAAAATGTTGGGTTCACCAACCGGCATCACACGTTCTTCGAGATGCTGGGGAATTTTTCTTTTGGCGACTACTTCAAGAAAGACGCCATCGCCTACGCCTGGGAGCTGATCACTTCGAAGGAGTGGTTCGGGATTGATAAAAACAAGCTGTACGTGACCATCTTCAAGGGCGAAGCTGGGGTGGAGCGCGATATCGAGGCTTACGACCTGTGGGCTGCGCAGGGCGTGGAGAAATCCCGCATCTTCGAGATGGGGGTGAAAGACAACTTCTGGCAGATGGGCGATACCGGGCCATGCGGCCCCTGCAGCGAGATGTACTACGACATGGGTCCGGAGGCTTCTGATCAAGGGCATGCGGATTGCGTGTTTCCCTGTGACTGTGGCAGGTATGTCGAGATCTGGAATCTGGTGTTCATGCAGTTTGACCGCGACGTGAGCGGGAAGCTGAATCCGCTGCCGAAGCCGTCGATTGATACGGGGATGGGGTTGGAGCGGACGACGGCGGTGTTGCAGGGCGTGATTTCGAATTACGAGACGGATTTATTTACGCCGCTGATCAAGCGGGCGGCAGAGTTGACTGGGACATCGCTTACCAAAGAACTGGAAAAAGAAGCCAGGACGAAGTCTGCGGCGTCGCTCAGAGTGATCGCTGACCATTCGCGGGCGGCGACGTTCCTGATTTCGGACGGAGTACTACCCTCGAACGAAGGCCGCGGCTATGTCTTGCGCAAGATCATCCGCCGCGCCATCACGCACGGGCGACTGCTGGGGCAGACGAAGCCGTTCCTGCACGAAATGGTGTTAGCCGTGCGCGAGCTGATGCAGGATGCGTATCCGGAACTCGGAGAATCCGCCGATAACGTATCTCGTGCGGTTGCAGCGGAAGAGAAGCGATTCAGCAACACAATGGAAATCGGTCTAGCAAAACTCGAAGAAGACCTCGCGCCCTTAATGGCCGGTCGGGAAAAAGCACGCGCAGAGAGAAACTCACAACCTAGGGTTCCCCTGGATCAAAGAGACTGGAAGAACGTTGATCTTGCTCTTTCTCCGGTCTACGACGGTCGTAAAGCGTTCAAACTCTACGATACTTATGGTCTGCCGCAAGACTTTATCGAGGACGCGTGCCGTGACCAAGCGATCACGCTTGATGAAGGCGGCTTCCAGTCAGCCATGTCAGAACAGCGCACCCGTGCTCGCGCCTCCTGGAAAGGTGCGGCCAAGCAGACGGCGAACCCGGCCTACCAGCAGCTCCCGAAATCCATCTTCGAAGGCTATCGGCAGATTCGCTCGGACGGTTGCGAGGTGCTGGCCATCATCCACAACGGGCAGGGCGCACGGGAATTGAAGGCTGGTGATTCCGGTGAGATTATCCTCGACCACACGCCGTTCTATGCCGAGTCCGGCGGGCAGGTTGGCGATCGGGGATGGTTTTACTCGGACGATCACAACACCGTCGTTGCCGACGTCACGGGATGCTATGCTCCGATTCAGGGCGTGCGGGCGCATCAGGTTATCGCTAAACAGGCGCTGCGCGTGGGTGACAAAGTGGATGCGGTGGTGAACGCCGACGTTCGCCAGTCGACCATGCGCAATCACACGGCTACGCATTTGCTTCATGCTGGGCTACGCGAAGTGTTGGGGAAGCATGTGAAGCAGGCGGGGTCGCTGGTGGCGCCGAATCATTTGCGCTTTGATTTTTCGCACTTCACTGCTGTGGAAAACGAAGAGTTGCAGGATATTGAAGACATCATCAACAAGGAGGTGCTGCGCAATCAGATCGTCGAGACCATTACCGACGTTCCCATCGACGAGGCGATCAACCAGTATCACGCCATGGCGCTGTTCGGCGAAAAATATGGCGACAAGGTGCGGGTGATTCGGATTGGCGATTTCTCGACCGAGCTTTGCGGCGGCACGCACACCGGCGCGACCGGAGAGATTGGGCTGATCAAGATTCTGAAGGAAGGCAGCGTTTCGTCGGGTGTGCGGAGGGTGGAAGCGATCACGGGGTTGGGGTCTTTGCAGCACTTCCGCAAAGATCACGAGTTGGAGGGGGTAGTGTCGGCTTTCGTGACTCCCACTCTTGCGCAAAAACCGCGCAAGAATGGGGCACCCTCTGCGGATGAGATTTCCGCCCACACCGAGACGGCTTCTCCCGCCGAGGCTTTGAAGGCCGAGCTGGAGAAGAAGGATTCGGAGATCAAACGGCTTACGCGCGAACTGGATTCGGCGCGGATGAAGTCGGCGTCGTCGAGCACGGCCAACATCGGCGACAAGGTCAAAGATGTGAAGGGCGTGAAGGTTCTGGCGCATCGCGTGGACAATCTGGAGCGCGCGCAGTTGCGTACGCTCGTCGATCAGTTGCGCGACAAGATCGGCTCGGGCGTGGTGGTGCTGGGGTCGGCTTCGAACGGCAATGTGGCGCTGATCGTAGGCGTGACCAAGGACTTGACCAGCCGGGTGCCGGCGGGTAAGGTGATCGGGCCGGTGGCGCAGAAAGTTGGCGGCAAGGGCGGAGGGCGTCCCGATCTGGCCGAGGCCGGAGGGAAGGACACGGCCGCGCTGGATGCCGCGCTCGACGGCGCTTACGCGGTGGTGGAGTCGCTCCTGTCATGACCTCAAGCAACGACCCCCAACACGAGCGCCTGCGCTTCATCAAGCACAAAGGCCACGCCATCTACCACATCGACTTCACCAACTGTCCGGCGAAGGAACTGTTGTTGCTGCTCGATCTGATCCGCGCCGACATCGCACGGCACGAGCCCGGGTCCGTGCTCGTCCTGGCGGAGTTCACGGACGCGCAGATCGACAAGAACGTTGCCACGCGGCTGAAAGAGGTTCTCGTGCTGGACCGTCCTTATGTGAAACGCTCCGCGTGGGTGGGAACGGAGAGCCTGCCGCACGTGTTTTTGGAGCACTTCAAGAACTTCTCGCAACGCGACTTCCCGGTCTTCAAGACGCGGGAGGACGCGCTGGAGTGGCTGGTCAGCGGCGAGGAAACACCCTCGTAATCGATTGATACTTCATGGGTAACTGACTCCCGCAAGCGTTCCGTTGACATAGCTATCTGAGATGGCTATGATGAAATCATGCAAGTCAGCGTAGCCGATGCCAAGAACAAGCTGCCGGAACTGATTAAAGCGGTGGAACAGGGGGAGCCTGTGACCATTTACCGCCGGGGTGTGCCGGTGGTAGACATTGTACGTTCCAACGAGCCAACCAAGAAAAAACCTATGTTCGGAACCTTGCGGGGGAAGATTCAAATCTTCGATCCGGACTGGTGGAAGCCGATGACGGACGAGGAAGTCGAAGCTCTCTTTGGCGGGGGCGAGTAATTTGCGGGTACTCCTAGACACGGCGATCTTGGTCTTCTCCATCCAATCGCCGGAACGTCTGAGCAAACGTGCGGCGGCAACTTTGGGGAATCCAGAAAACATTCGCGAGTTGAGTTCTGTCTCGCTAACCGAAATCGCCATCAAGAAAACCTTGGGCAAGCTGAATATGTCAGCTGAAGATGCACGGCAAGCGATCCGGGATATGGATATCCGGATCCTGCCCTTCACCGCCGATCATGCTTTTCGTATGTTCGAACTGCCCGCTCACCACCGTGATCCCTTTGATCGGCAAATCATCGCCCAAGCATTTTCGGAAAATATTCCTGTGGTGACCTCGGACGACAAATTCAGCCTCTACAAAGGACTGAGGCTGATTTGGTGATCTTCAGACTCGTTTCCGATATCGGCATTCGCGGGCGAGGGCGCCCGCGCCACACTTGACCCTTCACGCTTAACTTCTCCACTTCAACGTGACCGGGCCCGCCATCGGATGCTTCATCTCGCCTCCGGTGCGTTTCGCTTCCAAGTATGCGGCCTTCAACTGGAAATACCATTTCGCGGGACGGTCGGCGTCGTCGATCAGCATGAGGTGAGGATTGTGTTTCAAGCCCTCGGCCTGCAACTCCATGGTGCGGCGGTCTTGTTCGACAAATTTTGCGAAGACAAATTTCAGCAACTCCGGGCCGAGCGGTAGCCAGCGGAAGAGGTTCCAGGCGGCGACCACGTCGATGCGGCATTGAGTGCGAGTGATGGGAGTAACCGTGGTGAGCGACGAAAACCAGTACTCCCCTGCCCGGATGGTTTCGCTGCGACGGTTGGGCAGGACGAAATCGATGGTGGTGGTAATGGAATCGGCGGCGGCATAGAGGCGCAGAAGCTTGTAGGGCGCGGAGTTTGAGCTGGGGGTGTGCGCGCTCATGCGAAAGCCGTTGGGTATAGGCTCGAAGTTTTTCTTTTTCTCGTGGATGCTGTGGCGGCTGCGCCACCACCAGGCCTGGTGCACAAACGGTCCGTGCGCGGGATCCATGAGGCCAATAATGCCGTGATCGATGCTGACCGGCATGTCGGCGGTGAGGTAGGCGAGCTTGTACTTGTCTCTTCCCGACACGTCGAATTTCTCGATCTGCGGAGGTGGTTCAGGAGCTTCGCCACGCTCGGTGAATCCGGCGCCAGGCAGGCCCGGTTCCGGCATGTAGACCCAGATAAATCCATCCTGCTCTTCGCAGTCGTAGCTGCCGGCGTAGATGCGCTCCACTTTAAGATGCTGGTCGGCGGTGAGCGAGGGGATCAGCTCGCACTGGCCATTGTGGGCGTCGAACTGCCAGCCGTGATAGGAGCACTCAACGTTCTCTCCATCGAACTTGCCGCAGTGGAGAGGCATGCCACGGTGCGGACAGGCGTCGCGCAAGGCGAAGGGATGGCCGGCGCGGTCGCGTCCGATGACGAGCGGGATCTCCAGCAGCATAGCTTTGTGGAGTTGGTTGCGATGGACGCGGTCGGCGGGCAGGGCGCGATACCAGAAGCCGGTGAGCATAAGCGAATCGGGCGCCTGGCGTTGGGGAGAGTCGAGTTCGGGCATGGGTGAGGGATGGTTGATTGCTGATTTATTGATTGTTGAGTTAAGACCCATAATGCTAGCACTGGCAACGCTTTCCTGCGCGGCGGGTGTGCAAAAATTGGCATACTCCGCAGATGGCACTTTCGCGGCATTGTCACAGGAAGATTCCTGTGATACGGTAGGTGAAATTTCACGCCTTCGTAACTACTTTATTCAGGGCCCTCGAGTGTTGCAATCAGTGCGAATGCGTGTGCATGGGGTAGCGCCACTATGAAGGAAACATTGGATCAAACTCCGGCCCAGCCGTCAGGGGACGAGGGGAACTTTGCCAACCGCAAGCTGATCCGTCCGGCGCTGCCGCGCCCGGATCACAACCACGGCAACCACAACTCCAATCATCTGCAGGTCGCGGAACGCCGGGAGCGGCAGGACCGGCCGGAGCGCGGATTCGACCGGGGCGACCGCGGCGGCGACCGTTCGGGGGCGGGCGGCGGACGCAAACCAGCGCCTCCTGAGCAGACCAACGCAGAGAATTTCTATTACCAGAAACAGATGCAGGCACGGACGCCCATGGTGATCGTGCTGCAAGACGGCGAGGAAGTGCACGGCATCATCGAGTGGTACGACAAGACCTGCCTCAAGATTGTCCGCGAAGACGGCGGCCCTAACCTGATGATCTACAAGCCCGCCATCAAGTACATGTTCAAGGAAGACGAGCGGGGACGGTAGGCCAGTCGAGTACCGTCCTTTGCGGGACTCGGTTCCGTCTCACTTCCAGCTTCCCAGCATTTTCCGTCCGGGAGATTAGTGGTTGCGCGCTGTGCCCTGCCCTGTCCCGTGCTGGCAGCTTTATGGGCAATCGGCATACAATGGCTAATCGAGTCCTGCTATGTCACCCACGCCAGAAGATTTAAGCACTGTTAAAGATGACATGATCGCCTTCATCGAAGGCCATGGCATGAGCCGTTTCCACGGCTACGTGGATTACGACGAGGTGCAGTGCGTCATGTGGGAGATGGGGGCGAATCCCGACGGCTGGAAGGATTTCGTCGAACTCGCCAAGAGCGCGGGGGCGCCGTTTCTGACCATGCATTCCTGGAAGCTGGAGCGCGAGGAACTGGACGAGTTGGTGCAGCGGCTCTCGCAGTCCGAGTTCTCCGACAATGACGATGTGGAAGATGCGCGCTGGTTGCGCGCCCACGTGGGCAAGATTGGATTTCTGCAGTTGGGCTGGGCCTACCAGGGATCGATGTTTCTGTGCGAGGCCAGCACCGAGTGGTACGACCGCTACCAGCGCCTGCTGGAAATGTCGGAAGATTTCGGCGGCATCCCCATCGACGAACCGGACCAGGACGACGAGAGCTAGCCGTGCGCTGGGAACTGGCAGCGGACGATCCAGTTCGGGTACACGGTCTGGCAGCGGCCCTGCGCGATCTGCCCGACCTGCCGTTTCGGGTTTCGAAACCTGCGCCCATTCACACGCTGGCGCGGTTGCTGATTCGTCGTGGATTGGTGGACGCTGACTCCGCTGCACGATTTCTCGTTCCTTCTATCACTCACCTAAATGCGCCTGAGCAGATGGCTGGCATGCCTGCGGCCGTCGATCGCATTGCGGCTGCGATCGAACGCAAAGAGCCCATCCTGATCTACGGCGACTACGACGTCGATGGCACCATGGCGGTCATCATTCTGAAGACGGCCATCGAACTCTGCGGGGGCGCGGCCGATTTCCACGTGCCGCACCGCATTCGTGAGGGCTACGATCTGCGCGACGACGTAATCGAGCGCGCCGCGGCCGCGGGCATTCGCCTTATCATCAGCGTCGACATGGGCATTCGGGCTTTCGCGCCAGCCGAGACTGCGCAGCGGCTGGGCGTCGATCTGATTGTCACCGACCATCACTTGCCCGGCCCGGACGGCGTGCCCAAAGCGCTGGCGGTGGTCAATCCCAATCAGGCCGGGTGCGGCTACCCCTACAAGCAGCTTTGCGGCGCGGGCGTGGCGCTTAAGGTGGCGCAGGGATTGATGCAGCGACGGCTCGACGAAAAAGATCAGGCGCGCATGTTGCGATCGTTCATGAAAGTGGTGGCGATCGCGACCATCGCCGATGCCGTGCCGCTAACCGGCGAGAATCGTGTGTTCGCCAAGCTGGGGCTCGATGAGCTGCGGCGGGCCGTGAATCCCGGACTGAAGGCGCTGCTGGAAGTGGCGCAGATTTCCAGCAAGCGTCCGCCCACTTCTACTGAGGTTGCGTTCCGTATCGCCCCGCGCATCAACGCCGCGGGACGGATGGATATCGCGCGCGACGTGATCGACCTGTTCAGCGTGAAAGACGTCGACCGTGCGCGGCTGCTGGCTGGAAAACTTGATCGCCTCAATGCCGAGCGGCAAGAGGAAGAACGGCGGATTCTGCGCGCGGTGGAAGAGCGCATCAGCGGCGATCCCGCGCTGTGCGAGGCCTACTGCATTGTTGTGGACGGCGAAGGCTGGCACCGCGGCGTCATCGGCATCGTGGCCACGCGCGTGGTCGAGCGCTACCACCGGCCGGCTCTAGTTATCTCGCGCGAGGGTGAAGAAGCGTTTGGCTCCGGCCGTTCGATTCGTCCATTTCATTTGCTCGAGGCCGTGGAGTCGTCGCACAATCTCTTCACCCGTTTCGGCGGACATTCCCACGCCTGCGGATTCGCCATGCCATCCGCCAACGTGCCGCAACTGCGCGCGGAACTGGATGCTTTCGCGCGGGCGAGGCTGACCCAGGCGGATTTAGAGCCTGTGATTGATGTAGAGGCCGAACTTCATCTCGATGACATCACTCCCACACTCTTCCAGGTGTTACGTCTGCTGGAGCCGTACGGGACGGGCAATCACGAGCCGGCATTCAGCGCCCGCGGGGTACGTCTGATCGCACCTCCAAAGATTCTGAAAGACAAGCACATCAAGCTGAAGCTGAAGGCGGGAGACGTCACTGGCGGGCACGAATTTTCTCCCGGCGCACCCAGAGAAGATTCCAGCAAAGAGGAACTCTCGGCAGTAGCGATCCTAGCCACGCCAAGCTGTCATCCGGATGGCGCAGCCATCCGGCGCGACGAGAAAGCCGAAGCCAAGGGGTTTCAACTGAGACCTGAGAGCCGGGAACTGAGAACTGTTTTCGACGCCCTGGGCTGGAACATGGCCGAGCGCCTGCAGCAATCGCCGCTTCTAGCGGGAGACGCCATCGACATCGCCTTCACCATCGGCCACAATGATCACCTCGATTTCGGCGGGCTGGAACTAACTTTGAGGGATTTCAGAATCGGAAGAGTCCCAAACGAGGGAATGACCGGTAGTGGGCCAGTTTCAATTTCCACAGCCTCGCTTTAGCATCCCGACTGTGGCATCATGGAGCCATGATCGGCAAGGGCAAACGTCCGCGTGATCCAAACCAACTCGCCGCATGGACGGTAGCAGTCTCCACAGGCCAGATTCCCCCGCCAGAAGAACCCGCGCCAGCCCCGCCAGTTTCCGCCTCAGCATCCCCGGCGAACATCTCCGAGTACATGGCCGCTATCGGTCGCAAGGGCGGTCAGATCGGCGGGAAACGCCGCCTCAAGACCATGACCAAGGCGGAGCGTTCCAAGATCGCCGCTAAAGCCGCAAAAGCACGCTGGAAGAACGCTAAACGCTAGGCAACGACCGGGCGACGAAATGGATCAGATCAGACTTCGTGCCGTGTTTTGCATATCCCTCTTCAACTAGAATGGGGCCGACATAGGACACGATAACGGGTTTTGTGCCGCGATGATCTTTCAGCCACTGACCAACGCTGTTTGTAGGGCGTTTGATGCGTCCAGTTCCGATTGAGACTTCTCCCTTTTCAGCGAAATGCTTTAGCAAGCTGGCGTACTCATCAGCAGAGACAGATGCCTGGTAGCGGAATCCAATCCCATACTCAATATCAGTACCAGAAGATACGCAACCAGAATACCGAAACTTACTTAGCTTCGCCCATGTTGGAAGAACCTTCCAGCCCTCGCACGGCTTTTCTTCTTGCTTTACTGCTTCTGCTGCGACCATGAAAACTCCTATAGCAGTCAGGATTCTACATTGCTACGATTTACCCACCCTAGTTCCTCTAGCGCGGTCGCAATCACATCGTCCATGTGCCATTGCCAATGGCCTTTGTCATCCGGCTCCGAAGATACCGACGCGATTGTCGAAGTCTTGTTGCCCTCCGGCGTAAAACCTAACTGACTGGCGATGCGACCGCAGAGCACGCCGTATTGCAGATTCCCCGCCCGGTAGTTTTCGCCGTATCCGCCTAGGTTCGCTATCTGCTCCATCGACGCTGTGCGACAGCCGTAGTGCGCCTTCAGCATCCGCAATTGAGCATCCGTCACCTTGTCTCGAATTGCCAGCAGTGCGGCCTTTACTTGTTCAACCGTAAAATTCTTTTCCATGTGGCGGGATTATAGCGCGTAAAATGACAGGAAAATCAGGCCAAAAGTAAAATGGCCCGATCTAGGAAATCGGGCTGCCTTGCTGACTATTCGGAGCGCAATCCAATGGTAGTACGGGAGTGTGCTCCGTGCAAGAAGTTTTTCTTGAATGCGAAAGCCTCAATATGAAGCGGGACATGGAACTAGTCCGCGACCTGTTACTCGCCATAGAACGCGACCCGAAGTATGACGGGACAAAATGGCTCAGCCCATCGAAGCCGGAAGACCTTGGCATTACTAATCATTCGATGGATGAAATATCTTACGATCTCGCCATGCTCATCGAAGAGGGATTCATAAAGGGAAAGATCGGCGTCGGGATGGGCGTGCGCGGAGAAACGGTTCCTGTGATTAACAAACTCGCATGGAAGGGCCACGAGTTCTTGGACGATACCCGCGACCCGGACATTTGGGACAAGACGAAAGAACGGGCGAAGGGGCTTACCAGCGTCGGTATCGCATTTATCTGGGAAATTGCGAAGGCCGAAATCAAAACAAAACTAGGCTTACCCTAGAAATCCACAGGCTTTATGCGCCTTACCGCACTATTTTCTTGACATGCTAAAGCGGCTGGCGTATAAGGGTAAGTATGAATTGCCTAGACAATGCGACCCGCGCCAAAGTCGTTAGCTGCCTGATCGAAGGCTGTTCCGTTCGCGCCACTGTACGGATGACCGGAGTTTCCAAGACCACGATTGTTAAGCTGCTGGCCGATCTGGGAACCGCTTGCGCTTCTTACCATGACCGCCACGTCCGCAACCTGAAAGTGCGCCGTCTACAGGCGGATGAAATTTGGCAGTTTGTCGGAGCGAAGGCGAAGAATACCAGCATCGAAAAGAAGCAAGAGGGTTGGGGCGATGTTTGGACGTGGGTCGGAATTGACGCTGATTCAAAGCTGGTAGTTTCGTATCTGGTAGGCGGACGGGATTTGGGTTGGGCCACGGAGTTCATGCTGGATTGCGCCAACCGGATTAGTAATCGCGTCCAGATCACGACGGACGGACACCGCCCTTATCTGGAAGCCGTTGAGACTGCGTTCGGAGCCGATATTGACTACGCACAATTGCAGAAGATTTACGGGGCGCCAGCGGAGAACCATACGCGCTACTCCCCGGCGAAGTGCATCGGCTGCGATATGAAAGTTGTGAGCGGTGACCCAGACCCAAAGCATGTGAGCACGTCTTATGTGGAACGCCAGAATTTAACGATGCGGATGCACATGCGCCGCTTTACTCGCCTGACAAACGCTTTCAGCAAGAAAGTAGAGAACCACGCGCATTCCGTGGCCCTGCATTACATGTTCTATAACTTCTGCCGGATTCATCAAACGCTGAAAGTGACTCCCGCGATGGAAGCCGGACTATCCAACCACGTTTGGACTCTTGAGGAACTGTGCTCGATTCTGCCGAAACCAACCGTCAAGGCTTCCGCGATTGGCAGCGATCTGGTACGCAAGGCATTAGGCGAGAGCGCCTAAGAGTTTACTTTGGGCTTGGAGATTCAGCGGCCTTCGCCTTGTCCGCCCTTTCCTTCTGCGCCTCTGCTACTCCCTTCGCGATGTATTCATACGCGGCTTTCTGAGTCTTGTAGTAGCTCCATAGTCCCATGGCGTGTGGCCTGAAGTGCTCCAGCGCTTGCTCGAATGTCTTTGTTGAGTCGGACAATTCAAAGAACAAGCTGCCGAACAAGCGCATGTACTGGTCGGAATAGTTTTCTACATGTGAGGTTTGCAGACCCCAGACGGGAATCATTTCACCTGTGCCGCTCTTCAATAATATGAACTCGCTCTTTTTACCGCAATTTGGTGCGTTCTGTTTTGTCTGCTGGAGTACGTGAGCAGCGAGTAAGTAGGCTTCTTCCTCCGTCAATCTCTCTCTCCAGAATAGTTGCGCCACATATCTCGCGAATGATGAGCCGAGACCGACGAAATCAAATCCGCGTACCTCGTTTACGGCGCACTCGTTGGTCGATAGTAGAGTAGCCCGTCCTGTCACATGCGAAAACACTCCAATGATGAGTTCCACGGTTGGCGCTGCGTTTTCCCTATACAACGGATGACTGAAAATAAACTTCTCATGGAACTCCAAAAGCGTCTTTTCGATGCACTCCTGGATTTTCTCATTGGTTGTTTGGGTCGGAGTTCGCAGACTGCTGTCAGACACAGCATCCGCACAGAGCGCAATAGCCCTTTTGCGTATGGCACATTTCCAGAAAGCGCAAATACCACGCGATCTGGTAGATGGCCAGATGAGCCTCCACCGAATGTGTAGGTCATCAATTTTGATGACTGGAATTTCTGAATCTGGTCGGTCATCTCCGTGTCAGCACAAACAAGAACACCGCCAGAGAAGTTGAAGCCAGCCACAATGGTCACGGCTTTCCTTTCAGGTAGCCGCTTGGGTTGATTCGGACGCGGTAAAATTGCGGGGCGCGGCTTTACGGCAAGAATCTTACACCTGAGCTTTCTGGGCGGGTAGCCCTGCTATGTGGGCCTGTGGAAATTGAAACTGGCCCACTACCGTGACCTGCTCCCCGTTTTCCGAACAAGTCCGAGTATGATTTCGGACGAAGGAAAGGGGAAGAGGCATGTCAAAGAGCAGGCACACCGAGGCGCAGATGATTGGAGCGCTCAAACAACTGGAAGCAGGGCGCAAGGCAGAAGACGTGGCCAGAGAAGTGGGAGTGTCGAAGCATACGATCTACGCCTGGAAGGCGAAGTACGGTGGGATGGATGTGAGCGAGGCGCAGGAAGCGAAGCAGTTGCGGGATGAGAACACGAAGTTGAAAAAGCTGGTGGTGGATCTGAGCCTGGACAAAGAGATGCTGAAGGCGCTGATCGCAAAAAACGGATGGAGCTCGTAGACCAGCGGGCGGACGCGGACTGGCTGCGGGGCAAGTACGCAGCGAGCCAGCGCCGGGTTTGCGGGCTGATGGGGATGGCGGTAGCGAGTTACTGCTACCGGTCGCAGCGAACCGATGAGCCGCTGCGGACGCGGCTGGTGGAGTTGGCGCGAAAGAAGCCGCGCTTTGGGTATCGGCGGCTGCATGTGTTGTTGGGCCGTTCGGGTGACCATGTGAACCATAAGCGGGTGCATCGGGTGTATCGGGAGGCCGGACTGATGATTCGGCGGAAGAAACGGAAGCATTGCGTGCGCGAGGGAAAGCCGCTGGTGGCGCGGACCTCGGCCAACCAGGAGTGGGCGTTGGATTTTGTACACGATGCGGTGGAGTGCGGACGGGCGATCCGGGTGCTGAGTGTGGTGGATGCGTATACGCGGGAGTGTTTGGCTTTGGAAGTAGATACGAGTTTTGCCAGCCGGAGAGTGACACGCGCGCTGGAAGCGATCGTGGCCGAGCGTGGAGTGCCGCAGGCGATCCGCTGCGACAACGGGCCGGAACTGACGAGTCGGCATTTTCTGGCCTGGTGTGTGGAACGAAAGATCGAGTTAGTGCACATTCAGCCGGGCAAGCCAACGCAGAACGCGCGCGTGGAAAGTTTTCACGGGCGGCTCCGAGATGAGTGTTTGACGGTGAGCTGGTTTCAGAACCTGTTCGACGCGCGGCGGAAGATCGCGGAGTGGCGGACGGAGTACAACGAAGAGCGTCCGCACAGCAGTCTGGGATACCGCACGCCGAAAGAATTTGCGGCGGCGCAGGCGGCGAGCTTCTACACAGCTGAGCGAGAGGCAAGGGACTCAAACGCCGTCCCTTGCCCCTCGCGCTCCCCCATCCCGGCTCAAACCGGAGATGGAGCAGCTGAAAGTTGTCGTATTCTTACGTGAACGAAAATTGGGGGCAGGTCAACCGAATGCCCCAATCAATTGCGAATCGCAGTTTGAACGACTAGAATGCCAGACTAAGGCGTGCACCCTGATTGGATTGCCTCTCCAATCACGCTTTTCTTATGGGGCGATTCAACCTCAACTTAACCTGTGCCCTTGCGGTAGTCGTATTCGCGCCATCAGCGACGGGGGGGCAATCCGCTCAAGCACAGGCGGTAGATACGCAACCGGAACCGCCGACGGCGATATTGCAAGGGATCGTGAAAGGCCCGGATGCCCGCCCGGTCTCCGGGGCCACAGTTTTTCTGGAAGGCAAGGATCCACCAATTTTTATCGGGCATACCGATTCAACTGGAGCCTATCGTTTTCCATCGCTGCGCTCTGGGGTTTACACGCTGCGCGCTGAAATGGCTGGAAAGGGGTATACAACCAGCGCCCCATTTGCTCTCGGACTGAAAGAGTCGAGAACAATTGACCTCACTCTCGAATCTGGGAAAACCACGGAGCCGCAGGCTTCTTCAGAAAAGCGGGTCGAGTTTTTCGAGGAACCCCACTTCACGGTGGCCGGCGTCACCGCTACTACGAATCTAGGTGGCCACGGCGGGGATACCGTTGTGCGCAACCGGGAAGCCTTGGCCCAGGCAACCGCTTCGCTCAGCACGCACTCCGCCGGAAACTCCGATGCTGATTCAGCCGGCGCTGCCGATGAACAGTCTCTGCGGGGAGCCGCCACACGCCAGCCACAAGACTTTGGCACAAATTACCGTTTGGGAAGGCTGCTGGTCGAGGAGGCCAAGGCTTGGGATGGGATTCCCTACCTCGAGCGCGCTTTTCGGCTCAATCCCGGCGATTTTGATAACGCGTATGAACTGGCGCACGCATATTTCGAGTCCAAGGAGTTCGCCCGAGCGCGCCAGCAGGCACGCGCGCTGCTCGAGACTCAAAATAGATCCCGGGAGGAGAGTGCGGAACTGCATCACTTGCTCGGCGAGGCCGACGAGAAGCTCGGTGATCCCCTGGGAGCCGTTCGAGAGTACCAGCTTGCGGCCGAACTGAATCCAAGTGAGACGAATCTTTTCGATTGGGGAACCGAATTGCTGATGCACCGCGCCGCCGAACCAGCCGTCGAAGTTTTTACAAGAGGCACCGGCTTATTCCCGCGCTCGGTCCGGATGCTGTCTGGCCTCGGCGCGGCCTGGTACGCGCTGGGCTCCTACGATCAGGCGGCGCAGCGTTTCTGCGAGGCGTCCGACTTGAATCCGGACGATCCCAATCCCTACCTCTTCATGGGAAAGATGCAAGCCGCCGAGATCGCGGAGTCTCCCGCCATTGTGGAAAGACTTGCGCGGTTTGCGCGGACTAGGCCGCAGAACGCGCTGGCCAATTACTATTACGCCGTTGCTCTGTGGAGGCAACGGCGGAACTCCCCCGAAGACCAGGTAGATTTGGAAAAAATCAAAGCCTTATTGGAGACCGCGGTGCACCTCGATTCCAAACTTGGTCCCGCCTATCTGCAGTTGGGGATTGTCTATGCGGAGCAAGGATTTCTTACCCAGGCAATCTCCGCCTATCGAGATGCCATCGAAGCCTCTCCACTGCTAGAACAGGCACACCTTCGTCTGGCGCAGGCCTACCACCGGACAGGAGAAGCCACGAAGGCCCGCGCCGAGATGCAACAGTATGAACAGATATCGACTGACAAGACACACGAGGTCGAGCGCCAAAGGCACGATCTGCAGCAATTTGTTTATCAAATGCGGGATCGCACACCTGCGTCCACGCCGCAATAGAATCACTCAAACGGATCAGTGTCCCGAACCTCACGAAATCATTGTTTAAGTTGCTCCAACATGCGGAGCGCGGCGGGATGATCGGGGTGCTGCTTAAGCAGGTTTCTTAGCACGGCACGCGCTTTGTCAGGGGTATCTTCGTCGGCATACACGCGAGCCAGGTTGAGATACGGCTGATCAAAACCTGGCGCTACGCGGATCGCTTCCTGGAACGTCGTCACCGCTTGATCCGGGCGATCGGTGTGCAGGTAAAGGATGCCGAGGTTGTTGATGGCTTCGGGGAAGACGGGACGGGCTTTCAGGGCGCGCTGCAGGAATTCGAAGGCGCGGTCGGTATCGTCGGTCTGGGCATAGACCATGCCGAGACCGTAGTTGGCGTCGGCATCGTCGGGCCTGAGTTGCAGAGAGCGTTCATAGGTTTGGAGTGCGTCCTGCCAGCGCCTCTCCACGCGATAGGCTTTGGCGAGATTATTGAGCGCTATCCGATAATCGGGGCTCAGGCGGAGAGCTTCCTGAAAATCAGCGATGGCCTCGGCCGTGCGGCCTTCGCTCCCCACCAGCATTCCCAGGTTGTTCCAGGCGTTGGGCAGGGTTTCGGGATAGGTGGCGCGAAGTTTGAGCGCACGTTCAAAACACCCCTGGGCTTCGGCGACCTTCTGCTGCTTGAGATAAACGCTGCCAATGCCGTAGAGGGCTTCGGCACTTTCGGGATCGTCGCGGAAGGCGATCTGAAACGACGCTTCGGCCTGGTCGAGATAGCCGCGCTGAAAGTACACCGAGCCGTAGGAGAGGTAGTTGCGGCTGAACTCTGTCACGGTTGTGATGCCGGGGAATGGAAGGGCGCGGATGAGGCGGTCCGCGGCAGTTTGAGGAATCTTGCGGAAGTCGTGCTCCACCTGCGTGGGATCAACGGGCCCCTGATAAACCTTGACGATTTCACCCTTCGCGTCGATAAGGAATGAAGTGGGGAGGCCGATATCGCGGCGGCGATCGAACATGTAGTGAAACAGAATGCTGTAGATGTTGGCCACGTCATCGGAGCCCGACAAGATGGGAAAGGGGAAAAGCCGCCTGCTCACCGGGGTGCTTCGTTTTTCGGCAGTGGGATCGTCGAAGACGACGGAGAGAAGCTGAAAGCCTTTCGCGACCCAATTCTCATAACGCTGGTTGAAGGCAGACCAATCCTTCTGGGTGCGCAGATCGCCGCTGGCGCAGAAGTGGAGCAGGACGGTTTTGCCGCGCAGAGCGAAGAGCGATTGCGTCCGTCCGGTGTGGGGGTCGGGCAGAGAAAAGTTGGGTGCGGCAATGGGTGCCAGGAGCCAGGTTTCGGCGATCTCGGGAAGGGCTTCGGTTGGTTGGGCATCGAGTTGGCTAAACTTGGCGGGGTCGGCAGGCGCGCGGAAGGGCTCGACGCGAGACGGGTCAGCACCTTCTTCCACCCAGATACGGTGGTTGATGGGGAGATCGCGTAATAGCTGGACGAGACCGTTAGGCCAGCGAATGGAAGCGGCCAGCGGACCTTTGGCGGAGCCAAGACCAAAGAAGATTTCTTTGCTGTGCTGCGAAAGGAAGCCCGATCCGGCCTGCAGAGAGCGGCTCTGGAGGCCCTGTTCAGTTTCGATGGAGATCACGGCCCCGATGGCGTCACGATTGCTTTTTGTGCCGCGCAAGCGGAAGGCGATAGATGGAGGCAGGCTCGGCGTGACGTTTTTCAGGACGCGCAATTGCGGAGCGTTGCGGTTCTTGAGAAACACTTCCTGACGGCCATCGAGATCGAAATCGGCAACGGCGAAGGCACGGCCGTCTTCAGGAAAATCCAGGCCGAGAACACCCGAAACATCGGAAAAGGTGCCATTGCGATTGTTAGCGTAAAAAATGTTGCGCTCGTAGCCGCTCCAGGTGCCATCGGCACGGATCAGTTCGTTGATCGCGCCCCATCCCTGCTCATAATCGTGCGACGGCCTGGCTTGATCGGGAGAAAAAGCGATGGTCTGGCGCCAGAAAAAGCTGTTCAGATCGTCGCGCAAGGGGCCGCTGATCATTCCGTTCGTGACGTAGAGATCGGCGAAGCCGTCGTGATCGAAGTCCCAGGTGTCGCTTGACCATGCCCAGCGGCCAATTCCGACTCCCGCGGAGACGGTGCGGTCCTCAAAGGCGCCCTGGCCATCGGCGGGGCTCGTGCCTCTCATCTGATTGGACCGGCTGACATTGTGGAACAGCGAATTGCCCATGGCATGTTTGTGGTAGAGCATCCGGATGTCGGCAGGGGAATTCTTCTTGAAGGCGTCCTGCATGGTGATGCGTTCGCCGGCGGCGGTCCACATATTGGCTACGTAGAGGTCTTCAGCGCCGTCATTGTCGTAGTCAAACCAGCAGACGCTCATTCCTGCGCCGACATCTTCCACCCGAGCCTCGGGAGCGATGTCAGTGAAAGTGCCATCGCCATTGTTGCGGTAAAGATTCTTGCGCCCGAAATCATTCACTACGTAGAGGTCGGGCCAGCCGTCGCGGTTGAAGTCACTCCAGCCGCAGCAAAAGCTGTAGCGTGTGTTGTTCACATTGAGTCCGCTCTCGGCAGTGACGTCGCGGAACGTGCCATCCCGATTGTTGCGCATCATGAAGTTGGGAGGACCGTTTTCGGCATCATGATAAGGAGAGGGGTATTTGTACTGGTCGGCACCCTGGTAATAGACATAGAGGCAGAAGTAGATGTCGAGCCAGCCGTCGCGATCGTAGTCGGCGGCCGCGGCGCCGGTGAAGGTGCCCTGGGGTGGATTGGCGAAATTAAATGCGCCGGGTTTTTGATGAAACGTGCCCCTGCCATCATTGAGGAACAACAGCGGTCCATGGGAGTGGACGACGATCAAATCCTGGCGGCCGTCATTGTTCACGTCGACAAAGAGCGCGCAGGCTGTGTTTTCGAGGATCCCCACACCTGAGGTTTCGGTGATGTCTTCGAAGGTTCCATCACCGCGATTGCGATAAAGGCGGTTGGGAAGTCCGGCGGGCTGGCATATATAGAGATCGTCGAGCCCGTCGCCATCGACGTCGCCGATGGAAACGCCGTTGTTTCCATAGATGTCGATGCCGCAAGCGCCATCGAGCAGGGTGCGCCAATAGTCGGTTCCGCGCAAGAGTTGCGCCGCGTAGGACGCATTGCCTCCGAGCGTAGCCGCCGTAATGTCGAAGTAACTGGGAGCCGTTGAGCGGCTCTGGGTTTCCTCCAGCGGCTGCAAGCTGCGCAGGCGGAATTCTCCCGCAGTCGAGGCTTCCCAGAGCAGGTTCCAGGAGCCCACGAGTTGTTCACGATAGAAGTCGCGGCCGGCGCCGACAATTTCATAGCGCACGCGGGTGCTCAATTGGCCGGGACCGGCCGCCGCCGGCATGGCGCCGGCCTCGACGCTGGCGACCTGAAATTCGGCGGTCAGAATCTTTGTAAAGCGGGTCAGGGCGGAAGTCAGATCTGCGAGAAACGCATTACGCCCGATTGGGAGCTGTTTTGAAAAAGTGTTGAGGCGGACTTCAATCGGCGGGCCCGGGCGCGCGAGGTGCGATTCCGCGGGCCTGAGCGAAGCGGCGGAAAAATCCGGCAGAAGAACTCTCTCGAAAGCGGTGACATTCTGTGGCGATTGGAGAAGGCCCGCATTCCACTGTGCCAGGATTGCCGCAATCTGGTCAGCATATTTTTCTGTGACGAAGTCGTCGAGGCCCGCCTGCTTTTTGAGGAGCACTGAATCGAGAGGCATCGGTGCTCGATAGTGCGGATGAAGGTGGAACTGGGGGCTGGGTGATGGCTCGAGTTCCGAAGCGAAACCGTAGGCCGGGAACGCCAGTCTGCCCAAGCCTGCTGGAATCAGCGCCACCGAAGCGCCCTGGCAACAGCGGATCAGAAAATCCCGCCGGCGTTGGTCCACGGAGCCCGGAGGGACCGAATTCCGCATGTTTTCTGGTCGACTCAGAGGCGATGTCTCCGCGATGCCCAAGCGTGGGCTGAAACTAACACGCGCACACGGAAGCGTCAAGATTCGCCGGCAATCGGAGAATGTAAAAAAACACCGGGCCCGTTCCATTAGACTAAACCCAGCATGTCCCTCCCGGTTTACCGCCTCCGGCGCTGGCTGGCTGTGATCGCGGTGCTGTTTGTCGCGGTTGTGGCGGGGATGTATTTCTACGCCCGGGTGCGCCTGCGCAATGTGCTGAAGGAAGTCCCCAACAAGATTGGGATCGACATCAAGCAGACGGCGAGCGGCTTTCAGTTCTCCAAGTCCGATGGCAAGCGCACGCTGTTCACTGTGCAGGCCGGCAGCCTCAAGCAATTCAAGCTGGACGGGAGCGCCGAGCTACACAACGTCAGCATCATTCTCTATGGCCGCGATTCCTCGCGCTTCGACCAGATCTACGGGGACGATTTCAGCTACGACAAGAAGTCGGGCAACGTCACCGCTCACGGAGAAGTCCAGATCGATCTGCAGGCCAACCCCTCGGGTCTGACCGGACTTGACCAGGCGACCCCGAAGGAACTCAAGAATCCCATCCACCTCAAGACCAGAGATTTGGTCTTCAACCAGGACAGCGGGGATGCGGCCACGAATGCGCGGGTAGACTTCCGAACTCCGCAGGCTACCGGCTGGGCGGTGGGGGTGCAATACGCCGCCAAGAGCAACACGCTAACGCTGGCCTCGCAGGTTCATGTGACGATGAGCGGGCAGAAGGCTGAAAGCCTTTTCGCTACGCATGGCAGGATCACGCGCGAGCCCCATGAAATTGTTCTGGAGCATCCCCGACTGGTGCATCCGGGTCACGATGGCGAGGGGGGAATCGTGCAAGCGGAACACGCAACGTTTTTCCTGGGGCCAGACAATGAGGTGCAGCGCGTACTGGCTACGGGTAATGTGAATGCGGAAACCGCAGAACACGATGCCGATCAGATGCGGGCCCGTGCCGATGAAGGGGAAATGCTGCTTACGGGCAAGCAAAATCTGCTGCGCACGGCTACGTTGACCGGCAACGTCCACGTTGAGCGCATTGGATCTCAGCCGATGCAGGGCGATGCCGGACGCGCAATCCTGGATTTCCTGGGTCAAAACGAACTCCAGAAGGTGCATGCCATGGATGGAGTCCGGCTGGCGCAACACGCTGTGAACAGCAACACGCCCGCTGCGGATGCCTCATCGCATACTTCGGCAAATAATTCGGAACATGCTTCAACACATGCTTCAACACATGCTTCAACACCCCAGGATTTCGATATTACCGCGCCGGTGATCGATTTCTATGTCGCGGAGGGAAGCCGCCTGGACCATGCCGAAACTTCCGGGGCGGCGCAGATGACGATCTCTCCGGCGCAGAACTCGAGTGCAGCGAGCGCGCCAGCTTCCGCCTCGCGTACCGTGATCACCGCCGGGCGGTTTGATGCGAAATTTGCCCCGACGCCCGATGGCTCGAGCCGCCTGACTTCCGTCCATGGCGCGCCCGACGCGAAGATCGTGAACTCGGCGCCGGGCCTGCCCGACCGCGTCAGCACCAGCCAGACGCTGGATGCCGCGTTCCTTCCGCAGGGAGGGATTTCGTCCATCATCCAGCAGGGACGCCTTGCCTATGACGACGGCCAGCCTCCCAGCAAACGCACACAAGCCTGGGCCGCCCGCGCGGTGTATACCCCTGAGGACCGGATTCTGGTGCTCACCGGCAGCCCGCGCGTAGCCGACGGCAGCATGGTCACAACCGCCCGAACCATCCGCATCAATCGCACTACCGACGATGCCTTCGCCGATGGCGACGTCAAGAGCACCTACAGCGAACTCACCGAACAACCTAACGGAGCGCTGCTGGCGTCTGCCTCGCCGATTCACGTGACGGCAGCCACCATGACGGCACACAACTCTCCGGCGGTCGCTCTCTACGAGGGCCACGCCCGGCTGTGGCAGGACGCGAACCTCGTCGCGGCCCCCTCGATCCAGTTTGACCGGGATCGCCGGTTCCTGGTAGCCCAGGGCACCCCGGCGCAAGCCGTCTCCACGGTGCTGGTTCAGGCGAAGCTCGATCAGCCGGACAAGAATTCCTCCGGAAAAGCTCTCGTGGAGGGGGAACATAAAGCGAACATCGAGGAGAGCCCTGACGAGTCCAGCCCGGTAGCCATCACTTCAGCCAAGCTGACCTATGACGACCCAGAACGCCTGGCCCACTACGAAGGCGGCGTAGTGGCTAAGGGAACCAACTTCACGGTGTCCTCGAAGACCTTGGATGGGTATCTTCGCCCTCGGAGCCAAACCTCAAGCAATCAACTACTTGCCGGAACTGGACAGCTTGATCACATGGTAGCTCAAGGCAATGTGGTGGTCGTACAACCGGGTCGCCGGGCTGAGGGCAAGACGCTGGTTTACATCGCTTCCGACGACAAGTTTGTCCTCACCGGTGGGCCGCCTAGCATTTTTGATGCCGAACGGGGCAAAGTTACCGGTGGATCGTTGACTTTCTTTAGGGGCGATGATAGGGTGCTCGTAGAAGGCGAAGCAAGTACTCCTGTGGTAACTCAGACGCGAGTGGCCAAGTAAATGGCAAGCTAAATGCGTACCCTAGCCACCGATGATATTGGCAAATCGTATCGTGGCCGCCGCGTCGTAAATGGTGTCAGCCTGCGCGTGGAGCAGGGCGAAGTGGTGGGTTTACTCGGCCCTAACGGTGCAGGCAAGACGACAACGTTTTACGCCATTGTTGGCCTGATCCCCCCTGACACTGGCCGCGTGCTGTACGACGGTCAGGACATCACTGACGTTCCCATGTACCTGCGGGCGCGCCAGTATGGCATCAGCTATCTCCCGCAAGAAGCTTCGGTTTTTCGCAAACTCACGGTGGAAGAGAACATCCTCGCGGTGCTGGAGGCGCAGCCGATGTCGTGGCACGAGCGCCGCGAGAAGATGGAGAAGTTTATCGATGAACTTGGCCTGGAGCACATCCGGCAAAATCGGGGCTATGCCTTGTCGGGGGGCGAGCGCCGGCGCGTCGAGATTGCGCGCTGCCTGTGCATCAGTCCAACCTTCATTTTGCTGGACGAACCGTTCTCAGGGATTGACCCGATTGCCGTTCTCGACCTGCAGAAGATCATTAGTGGATTGCGGGCGAGTGGTATCGGGGTGTTGATCACCGATCACAACGTGCGCGAAACGCTCTCTGTGACGGATCGCGCCTACATCATCGACGACGGCAGAATCTTCCGCCAGGGACAGCCCGAGCAGTTGGCGGGCGATCCGGAAGTGAGAAGGGTTTACTTAGGAGAGAGCTTTTCTTTGGTGTGAGAAGAACAGTGGTCAGTGTCCAGTGGTCAGTGGCCAGTGGCCAGTTGTCGAAGACAACTCGTTCATTTACTGACCACTGGCCACTGACCACTGACCACTGACTTTTATGGTGCTTCTTCAACACAAACTGAGCGTCAAGCTATCCCAGCGCCAGATCCTCACCCCGGGTCTGGTGCAGATGGTCTCTGTCCTCGCGCTCAACAAGCTTGAACTCAAGGACATGATCAACGCCGAGATGGTCGAGAACCCGGTTCTCGAAGAGCTGGAAGAATCTGTCCCGTTGATCGATGAAATCGGCCGCAAGGAAGAGGACCTCGACCGCGCCACCTCCAAGACCTCGACAGAAGAAGCTCCGATCGTTGCTGAGAAGAAAGACCCGTTCGAGGAAATCGATTTCGGATCGTTCTTCCAGGATTATCTCGATCCCGGATACCGCACCCGCGGCGAGATGGAGGAGATCGAGCGGCCGTCGTTTGAAAACTTCCTTTCCAAGCCGACCACGCTCACCGACCATCTTGCCTGGCAATTAGGCGCATTGAGCCTGCGGCGCGAAGTGCGCGAGGCCGCCGAACAGATTATCGGCAACCTGAACGAAGACGGTTACCTGATCGCCAGCGACGAAGAAATCCTGGGCGTGGCGCCACCCGCGCCGCCCGAGGCCGACGCCGCTGCCGCCAGAAACATTGTCAGCGAGGCTGCCGCGCTGGGATTGGCGCATGACGAGCCGCTCTCGGAAGAAGGGCTGGCTGGCGAAGCAGCCTCGGAAGATGCAGGTCTCGAAGCCGGAGTTTCTGCGAACAGTTCGGATGCGCTATCCGGGGAACCAAGTGCCGCGACGCTCTCGGCCTCCCACGGAGTTACGGAAAGCATCCTCGGTGCAGCGGACAGTCCAGCGGCCGGCACCCCAGCTGAGGCTTTTTCTGCCCAGGGAAATTCCGCTGCGGCCGCGGCTCCCGCTCCCGAGCCGGTTTCGGTGCCCGCGCGTCCGGTTTATAAGTCGACCTTCACCGCGGCTGATCTCGAGGAAGCCCTTGAAGTGGTTCGCCAGCTTGATCCTCCGGGCGTGGGCTGCCGCGATCTACGAGAATGCCTGCTCCGCCAGTTGCGCTATCACCAGCAACAGCTCGCGCAGCACAAGAACGGCGAGAAAAATGGCAACGGCAACGGCACGGCGCAGGTTCTACAGGACGCCATCGCCGTGGTCGACCAGCACCTGCGCGCGCTGCAGGGCAAGCAGCACAAGGACATCGCCCGGGCGATCGGCCGCCCTGCCGATGCTGTCCAGCAGGCGATCGACTACATCCGCACGCTCGATCCGCGTCCTGGCCTGCAGTACAACAAAGTCCAGGCACGCCTGATTGAGCCCGACGTCGCCTTCATCAAGCACGGCGACGAATGGCTCGTCCTGATGAACGACGATGACCTGCCGCAGCTTCGCCTGAATCCGGCCTACAAGCGCCTGCTCACCCGCGACACCAATGACAAGAACACACGCGATTATGTGAAAGAGCGCTACAAGAGCGCCATCCAGCTCATCAAGAATATCGAGCAGCGCAAGCAGACCATCACCAAGGTCTGCTACTGTATCGTCGCGCGGCAATACGATTTTCTGGAAAGAGGCATCGACTATTTAAAGCCGATGATGATCAAGGAGGTGGCCGAAGAAATCGGCGTGCATCCCTCCACTGTGAGCCGTGCCGTGGCCAGCAAATACGCCCACACACCGCAGGGCGTATTCGAGCTGCGGTACTTCTTCAGCGAGAGCGTGCAGGGACCGGAGGGCGGCAACACATCGTTGCTGATTCTGAAACGCCGCGTCAAGAAATTGATCGAAGAAGAGGACCCCAGCCGTCCTTTGACCGACGAGCAACTTACCCGCATCTTGCAATCGCAAGGTATTCAGGTCACTCGCCGCACCGTGGCCAAATACCGGGAGGACATGCGCATCCCGAGTACCCATCAGCGCAGGGTAAAAGAGTAATGCAGAAGTCAGAAGTAAGAATGCAGAAGTAGGGAGGCTTTACCCCGTGGACCCCCGTGTCCCCCGTGGTAAAGATTTTGATTTTACTTCTGACCTCTGACTTCTAACTTGAAATGCAGTGCCCAATTTATCTCGAAAGCAAGAATCTTAAGGAGGGGCGCTCATGAACGTGGAATACACCGGCAGGCACTACGAAGTAACTCCTACCATCCGCAAAGAAGTAGAAAATGGCCTCAACAAACTCCGCAAAATCTTGGGCGACCGATTTGAAACCAAGGTAATTCTGGCCGTCGAAAAGCACCGTCACAAAGCCGAAATCACGATCAGCCCGCGCAATGGCCCGCTAGTCGGCCTGGCCCAAGCCAAGGACATGACCATCGCCGTCGGCCAGGCGCTCGACCACCTGGAAAAGCAGGCGGTGAAATACAAAACCAAGTGGCAGTCCAAGAAACGCTCGGCGCGCAAGAGCGAGGAAGTAAAGAAGTGGAACGGGCATTCTCCGGAGCCTCAGGAAGATGCGCAGACGAAAGTCGGTATGACGGAAAAGACAGCCGTGCCCGTCGCGGTACACCGCTATCCCCCGGTGGCCAAGACCACCGAGGTACACCTGGTGCGCTCCGACGAAGCCGTCGCCATGCGCCCCATGACTCTCGAGGAGGCCATCAAGGAAGCCCACTTCCGCGATCGCGACGTCTTCGTCTTCCGCGATCCCAAAGGCAAAGTGATGGTCCTGCACCGCACCAGAGACGGCAAGATGGAGTTGATCGAGGCGCCGTAAGACCGGGCTTCGGCTTTCGGCTCTAGCAGCCCGTGGCAGAAGTGATTTGCTCACCCCGCAACGGACAGCAGCAAAATTGTGACTTGCACCGGGTACTCAGGCGTCCTCAGGTTCGGAAGGGCGATCCTTTCTTCGGCTTGCGCCAGCAGTGCCATCCACAGCCGCAAACAAGCCAGCATCGCCTCGGCCGAGTAACCCTGCCAGCCGCGCGGTGTGCCTTTCCCCAATAACTGCCGCATCACCAGCGAGAGATTCAGCGCACCCACATGAATCAGCACCCGCTTGCGAACATTTTCCCGTCCCCGGAGGTACACGCGCCGCATCCCGCCAGTCTCATAGGCGTGTGCGAAGCTGCGTTCCAGCAACTCTCCGCGACGGCGGAGCAATTGTTTTCCGTGCTCGCCGTGAATGCGCCGCCGATTGCTGTACACCGCCTGCTGCGCTTCCGGCTTGTCTTGCCATCGCCGTCGTCCCCGATCCGGTTCCGAGATATACGTTCGTACTTCCGCTTCCCCGAGCGCCACCAGCGTGTCGTTGCTGTGATACCCCTTGTCCGCCACCGCTTCCACCGGCCCTTCCGCCTGCACGCGCTCGCCGACTTCTTCGTTGTTGGTCGCACACGCGACCTCCGCGAGATGTTCGCCCGCTTGCGGCAATGTCTCCAAAATCGTTTCCGTGTCGCCAGCGTCGCCCGTAGCCACCGTCACCGCCACCACCGCTCCCGTCTCCAGATCCACCGCATGCTCAGCCTTGTAAGCAAGGTGCGTGCGCCCATCTTTCATCTTGGTGATTCCCGCCTCCGGATCGTGCGGATTCACCCAATCGTCGTTCGATCCCTTCTTCGCCCGCTTGCGGTCCAGCTTCGCCAACTGCTCCCTGGTCGGCGTCGCGATCCCCGACTCCTCGGCCAGCCGCCGCAGAAACTCCTCGTAACCTTCGCCCGTGTCGCGCCGCATAATCGACCGCATGGCCGCGTTCGCCTCCAGCGTCGTGGCGTCGACACCAATCGTCTTGCCCTTCAACAATCCTTTCTCCGCCAGCAACTCCAGCACCCAGCCGAACACCGCCTCATGCGTCTCCACGTCGATCAACCGCCGCGTCCGCGAAATCGTCGAATGATCCGGCGGTTGCTCGCTCAACTCCAACTCCAGAAACCGCCGCAGCGCCAGCGAATCCGCCGCCCGCCACGCAATCCCACGCTCCCCGTCGATGCCTTCGAAATAGCCGATCAGCAGCAGGCGAAAGTACCGCCCCGGCGTCAACGACGGCCGACCCATCGTCTCCGCATAGAATCGCGCACACTCGCCTTCGACGAACTCGTCGAACCCCCGCTCGGCCAACAACTGGTTCAGACGCTCATAAAACGGATGCCCCGCAGTTCGTGGCAACTCCGTGTGCGCCACCCAGAACTCAGTCTGCTCTCGCCGCTGCTTGATTCTTTTCCCCATTGCCATGACCGCAGTGTACGAACCAACGCTGTGGATTCGTTCAACTTTCTTCCACCCGCGCATCCAGACTTTCACCACGGACTGCTAGGGTTGTGTGGGTACGGGTCTTTGACCCGTCCACCGAGCGAAGCTCGGCTGTTCTTACTGGCAAGTGATCGTGAACCGCTTCACCGATTGTGCCGTGGGCCACGGGCCGCGAAACTGTGTGTAATACACATAGAACTCTTTCCCGAGGATGCTCGGATCATCGCCCAGGCCTACCGGACCCGCGTATCCCGCGATGTTTGGGACTTGCCCCAGCATGCCCAGAAAGATGGTGTCAGTCCAGTGGAGGCCATCAGGCGACTCTGCATAGGTGTAGTTTTGCGAATCGCTGTTCAGCATCATGAAGCGGTGAATGTAGGAGTTGTAAAACACATTTTCTCCGCCGCCGTAGTGCCCCTCCGGAATGAGGTCGGTGGACGCGCCGCCGATCCCCGGTTGATCCCACGCCCCCTGGTAGAACTTCTTGAACGGCGCGGCAAAATGCACAGTGCCACCGAACGCGTCTTGCAGCGACTCCGCGATGGGTGCTCGCGCGATAGATGTATTCGTGCTGACGCCGCTCTGCAGCCAGTCAAAGAAATAAACATAGAAGTACTTGCCATCGGGCGAGACCACGAGCGGTGGATCGCCAATCGCGCCGGGCGCGGACTGGCCCTGATAACTGAACGGCATGTCAAAGCGGATGATCTCGCCGATATCGGTCCAGTGCAAACCCTTGTCAGAGGAAATGGCGAGTCCCAGCAGGAAATACGCGGGATTGTTGTATTCCGCGTGATAGACCAGCAGCCAGTTTCCCGCGCCCACATCGCCCTGCGGAACCTGATAGACCGGGCCTCCTCCGATGTAGGTGTAGCAGTAGGCATACGGGTGTTTTGTGGGATCGCAGTTATGCGGATTCACTTTGAGGTCGGGATTGCGGTCGATGACCACGTCGACGGGCGGCGCCGAGCCTAGCGGATTGTCCAGCGTACCGATGGTGCGCACGACGGATCCAGAATTGTTGTTGCCCACCCATTGGCCGCGCCAGAGTTGACGGTTATGCGTGCCGGCGTCGATGCTGAAAAACATGATGCCCTCATCGGTCTTGAGTGCTGACAGTTGACCGTCGGGCCAATCGAAGCCGTCGGTCAACGGCGGCAATGCCTTCGTTCCAGCTTCGTAGCGCTGACGGGAAGACGCCACCTCGATCGGCGCGGACATTTTGGCATGGCAGATGGGCTCGAGCTTTTGCGCCGCGGCGGAGCAGACTAAGACGCCAACTAAGGAAGTCACCCCTGCGCGAGAAATCAAATTTGTGGTTCGCATCTGAGCCATCCTTCTTTAGTCCTCACTTTGTTACTGTCCGTTACTGAATCAGCGTCAAATCAATCCTCTGGCGGAACAGCACGCGAAAGCCCGAATTCTGGTTATTCAGCCGCACGTAATAGAGGTAAGGGTGATCGCCGACCACGGAGAAATTCAAATCCGGCGCGTCCGGGTCAATCAAGGAAAAGTAGGCGTAAGACCAGATCCCGATGGGCTCCTGATCGAGGAACTGGTCGAGAGTAGCCACCAGGGTCGGCTTCGTCCAGTTGACCATATCGGTTGATGTAGAAAGATAAAGGCCTCGCTCTCCATATTCCGTGGTCCACGGATTCCACAGCGTGGCGATGACCAAGCCCGACGATGATCGATAAATGTTGACCGCGGTCACTACGTCCATGTACTGAACCGGGGTGTAGGTGTGAAGCTGAGGACTCTTCACCGGGTTCGGGTAGGGATCGACGAAAGAGATGGAGAAATCCTTGCCGCTCCATCCCCTCCAGGAAGAAGGATCGAAAATATCTTTGGTGCGAATGGGCCCGCCGCCGCTCGGCGTCCGGCAACGTGGCGGTCCCTGAGTGGTGCAGCCCGGGGGCCACGAATAGGAGGTAGTCATGGCGTAAAACCATCCGCCCAGCTCGATGATGTTGCTATCCACGCTGTACCCGAGAGGACCGCGGTCGACTTGATATTGATAAGGAACTCCGACGAAAAAATTCTTCGATCCTTTGTAGAAATTGAAGTGGTAGCCACCATCCTTGGAAAGATGGAAGGTGTCGGCGTCATATTCGCAATCGCTGAAGTTCTGGGTTTTGCACTCGTGGGGATGCAACCAGCCGTGATACTCGGTGTGCGCCATGCCGGCGATGGTCTTGCCATCGAAGGTGTAGAAGGAATCGATCCAGACCTGATCGTTGAAGTCCGCCGGATTGGGATCTTCAACCGACCGGTGCCCGACCTCGCAACTGTGCTTCACGGTGTCAAGGCTGGGGCCAACGCTCTCAAAGAGTTCGGAACTTGCCGCCACCAGGTGGACCGTGCCCGTGTAATCGCGGAATGCCCGGGCCATGGCGTCGGGCAGGTCGTTCGAGTTGCACGCGTCCTCGGGCGTCCTGAAGACCGCTTCCCGCGAGCCCTCCAGCACGCCTCTGACTCTGGGAGCTTTGCTTGGGTCCTGCTGAACTGCTCCGGAGGATGCCGCTATCAGAACCAAACTAAACAGAATGGGAAGAGTGCGTTTCATCATAGGGTTCTTCCTTTTGCTTTCGACCCATCATGGTTGAATCTCGAACACCGTGCCCCAGCTGTCTGCCCCAGCCTGCACGGCCGTTCCGTACAAATTGCCGGCCGAGTCCATAATCAGGCCGCCCACGGGAGTGCTCCCGTCGTTGCCCCCCAGGAAGCCGAAGAATACGGTCAGAGAGCTGCCAGAGAGTTCAAATACGGTGCCCGCATTGGTAGTACCGCTTTGGGAGAGTGTGCCGTAGAGATTTCCGGAGGTATCCACCAGTAGGTGCGCATAGGGATATGCGCCATCCGATCCGCCGGTGAAGTTGTACAAGACGCTCTCGTTGCCGGCGTTGTCTACTTTGTAGACGATTCCGAAGTAGGGTCCGCCCGCCGACGTGGTTCCGTACATATTCCCGGCCATGTCTAGAACCGGAGCGGCCATGGGATTCGCTCCGTCACTCCCGCCCGCAAAGCTGTGCAGCACGGTCTCGTTGCCACTGCTGTCAATCTTGAAGACCGTTCCAAAGCTGTAAGTTCCGCCCACCCACGTCGTGCCGTAGATGTTTCCTAGCGAATCCAGCGCGACGACGCCGAGAGGACTGGCGCCGTCCTCGCCATCCTTAAAACGGTAGAGAACAGTCTCCTGCCCATCCGGGGTTATCTGGAAAACGGTGCCGCAGCCATGGCGATCGCATTCTCTGCCGCCGTACTGCGTAGTGCCGTAGAAGTTTCCGGCGGTGCCCGCAACCAGCCCCGCGTTCGGCCTCGCGCCATCCCTGCCGCCGGCGAAACTGTAGAGCACCGTCTCATTGCCGGCCGTATCCACCTTGAATACCGTCCCATGCCCGTGCGCGCCGCCGTATCCGGTTGTGCCGTACAGGTTGCCGGCTGTATCCAGAATGACTCTCGCCGTTGGATTCCATCCATCAGACGCTCCGCCAAAATTGTGGAGCACAGTTTCCGTGCCGCTGGTGTCGACCTTATAGACGACGCCGCAGCCATAGTAGAAGATGTCGCACCCCGTGCCCGTACCGCCGAAAAAGGTGGTCCCGTAGAGATTGCCGGCCGCATCCCGGGTCAGACCGGCCTCGGGCCAACCTCCGTCTTCCAGCGGCAGAGTGCCAGTGCTATTAAATGTATAAAGCAGAGTGAATGTCTGTGCGGCCGCCGATTGAACCAAGAGCAGGATTGGCGCGAGCGTCAGGAGACAAATAAGAAAGGTGGGAGTCCGGCCACTCTTGACTGAAGGCCGGTGTCGACCCTGGGTTATGGTCATACGGCATCCTTCTGTTCATCTTGGCGTAACAATCGACCGATCATGGCGCGGGGTGATTAACGCGGAAACTTCCGGCAGTAACCCTGGCGATTTCCAAAAGTTCTGCGTCGGAGCAATCTGTTCGAGTCAGCCGGGCCAAAACGCCGACGCTACCTCATCGTCAGCTATCCTTGCGATACAGCAGATCGCGCATCGCTCGCCTTCGGGCCTCATTTGCCTCCTTCAGGCTCTTGCGCTCGTCGGCGTCCATCTGGCGATGATCGGGGGGAGCAGACTTCTTTTCTTCGCTACATTCCGGGCAGCGGTTGGCAAATCCCGGCTTGTCCGGCTTGAGCTCAAATTCCTCTCCGCACACGCTGCAAATCTTGATCGGGAATCCCATCGCTCTTTTATGATACGACGCTCCGTTTATTGATGCTGCCAAGTGGGAGTGATGTGACTGAATGTCTTCGAAATTGCTCCGAGTTAACACGGTCATCCCACGTGCTAAAATGCGCCCCAGGCTTGCGTTCTCCTGGAAATCGCGGTCTACTGCTCCCATCATGCAAACTGCGCGAAGCGTCACGAACCCCAGAACGGCGCGAAAGATTGTCATTGGAGTGTTCGCAGCCACCTGGGTCCTTTCACCGCTTCAGGCCCAGGATGCAACCTATCCTCCCCACAAGCCATCACCTCCGAAGATTGAGTCGCATATTGTTCTTCTCGCAGAATCCGTTGTCGAAACGCAATGGCCGCACACCTTGAACCTGGTGAATGCTCCACAAAATGTCACCCTGCTTAATCCCGGGCAGTGCATTCGTGTTGGGATCGTTTCTACCGGTGACGACCGCGAGGACTACCTGGGAAAGACTCGTTTCTCGTTCCGTGTGCAGTTCGCAGGCCATAGTGACGTCCACCCACTCGCTTCCCCCGCAAAGGTCAAGCAAATCAAGCCGGAAGGCGGAGACTTTGTGACTGCAGCGCTCAACGCGGGAGGCGTCAAGCTGCCCGATGCGATGAAAACCATGGCCAGTCTGGGTGCCTCGGCTGACCGCTGGTGCGTTCCCAGTGACGCGGGGGACGGAAACGCAACCGTGCAAGCGGAAGCCGAGACCCCTGACGGCCGTCAGGTGTTAAGTTCCTCGACCATTCAGATCGAGAGCTTCGAAACCGGAAGCAAAAAGTTATTCAAGGATTCCCAGGAAATGGGCGCATTTTTGCAGACCTACTACAAACAACCGAACCCCGCGCGTCTGCTTCCCGCGCTCCTGTTCGTGGTAGCAGACCAAACTCAAAACTCGCGCGAGGGGCAGTTGGAGATAGTGGCCACTTTCTTGAGTGCCGCCGCCAAATCTGATCCCTTCGCTGCGCGAGACCTTCAAACACGCATTGCCCTTCAGGCACCACGAATTCGTGCGCTAGGGCTCCTGGTCCTAAGTTCGGCCGGGTACGACATCAGCGGCGTGCTAGGAGCGTTGAGTGCAGAAGACCAGCAGAAATTCCTGAGTCTCACTCCGCTCCAAGATCCTTATGATTTTGCTCCCACACGGGAACTCTTTCAGCATCTCGACATGTTATGGGGAATTTTCGGAGCCACCGGTCAGTTCAAGCCTGTGAGCACTGTGGCCAGCGCGCTTAGCTGGCGAGCCGACTACGAAGACTTTGACAAGCTGCGCAAGACTCCGAACCATCCGTCAACTCTTACACCATCGATCGTGCGTGGGGTTGTCTATACTGCGGCCGGCTGGTCTCTAGGATCATTTCAACGAAACGATCCCCTTGTCGCTGATTACATCCAGTACATGCTCACTTCGTCGGATACTCCTGACACAGTCAAGTCGGAACTTACGGGCTTGTCCACGAACCCGGCATTTAAAAGGGCCGGTGGACAGTAATCGGGCGGTGTTAGAACTCGCCGCCGAGGGTATCTGAATGACTCGCATGCGCTCCACGATCCTGCCGATCCTTTTGACGGTCCTGACCGCGTCCTATGCCGTGCAAGGGCAAACTGCCACGCCGCCGAAGCTCTCCGTCCACTGGGAAGAACTCACCGCGGCCGACTTCCGTGAGGGCATCCACCGCTCGCAGGGAACTTGCCTGCTACCCTTCGGCATCCTGGAAAAACACGGGCCGCACCTGCCCCTCGGCACCGATCTGCTCAACGCGCGTTATGCCGCGCTGCACGCCGCCGAGAAGGAATATGCCGTCGTCTTCCCCGAATATTATTTCGGACAGATTGCCGAAGCACGCCACGAGCCAGGGACCATTGCCTACAGCCGCGACCTGCAACTCGCGCTGTTGCAGGAGACCACCGACGAGATGGCGCGCAACGGCTGCAAGAAAATTCTCATCGTCAACGGCCACGGCGGCAATGAAAACCTGCTTCCGTATTTCGCGCAAACGCAGTTGGACAAGCCGCACGACTACGTCGTCTACATTTTTGACAAGCGCAGTCCCAACACAGGTGGACCGCCGAAGAAGAGCTCCATCACGAATTGGCATGCGGGCGAAGACGAAACCTCGAAGATGATGATTGCCCGCCCGGACACCGTCCACCTCGACCGCGCCAACCAGGAATCGGGCGCTGACCAGCATCGCCAGAACCTTCCGGAAGATGTCTACACGGGAATCTGGTGGTACGCGCGCTGGCCGAATCATTATTCCGGCGAAGGCGCCGTGGCCACCGAGGAGCTGGGAAAATTTGAAATGGATTGGTGGGTCAGCGCGGTCGCGAATGTGATTCGCGCCGTGAAGGCCGACGAGGTCAGCCTGAAGCTGCAAAATGAATTCTACGAAAAGAGCAAGCATCCGCTGGATACGCAGCCTTGAGGCAGCTCTCAGGTCATAGGCATTAGGTCTTAGGCCCAATACCTAGCACCTAAGACCTAAGACCGACCGCTACGAGCTCCCAATCAACCAGCCGGTGATGAACACCAAAACACCGCCCAACCCGACCTGCAGTGCCGCCGAAACCCACGGACTGTCCATATAGCGGTGCCGAACCCAGGTGATTGCGGCTAACTCAGCAACCACCACCGCGCCCGCTGCCCAGAGCGCCTTGTGGAAGTCCTGCAACAGGAAGGGCAGCGTGTGTCCGATCCCGCCGAGCGCAGTCATCGCCCCGCAAATCACGCCGCGCACCCACGGATGCCCACGTCCAGTCAGGCTGCCATCATCCGAAAGCGCTTCGGCAAATCCCATGCTGATCCCTGCCCCGGCGGAAGCGGCTAACCCCACGCGGAAAGCATCCCAGCTATTTGTGGTGGCGAATGCGGCGGCGAAGACCGGCGCCAGCGTGGACACCGAGCCATCCATCAGCCCCGCCAGACCGGGCTGCACAATCTGCAGGACGAAAAGTCGGCGCTGCGCCCGCTCTTCATCTTCTTTCACGTTGCCAGGCAGTTTTTCCGCATCGAGCTCCTGGGCGCGATGTTCGTGCGTTCGTTCTTCGTTGGCCAGATCGTCCAGAAGTTGCCGCACGCTGGCATCCTGCGTAAGGGCCGCGGCCTTTTCGTAAAACCGACGCGTCTCCACTTCCATGGTGCTGGCTTCCTTGCGGACCGCGTCGATGCGCATGGGCCGGATCAACCAAAGCGCCGGACGCTCGACGAAGCCGCGCACATCCTGGCGGCGGATCAGGGGGATGTGTTCGCCGAACTTCTGCCGGTAGAGCTCGATCAGACGCCGGCGGTGGCCCGATTCCTCTTCCCGCATGCCCTCGAACATGGCCGCCGAGGCCGGATAGTCCTGCCGCAGCCCTTCGGCAAAATCGGAGTACACCCGCTCGTCTTCTTCTTCCAAAGTGATGGCCAGCGCCAGCACTTCGCGTTCGCTAAGTTCTTGAAACTTCTTCATGGCGACCTAGCTTACCTGTCCGGGCGGGCCTTAGACAAATCGCTAACCGGATGGAGAAGACACCCCGCCTTCAGTGCTACTATCCATTTCATGGCGCCTCGGAAATCATCCGCGTCTCGGAAGCACAGAAACTCGCCGGGTCAGCGAAAGAAAACGTCGCCCGCCATCGCGCATGACGCCCCACATGCTCCCGAACTGGTGATCATCACGGGGATGAGCGGGTCCGGCAAGGCGTCGGTGCTCAAGGCGTTCGAAGACTTGGGCTATTACTGCGTCGACAATCTTCCCGTCGAACTGATTCCACGCTTCGCCGAGATGGCGTTGCAGTCGAGCGAGATTCGCCGCACGGCGCTGGTGGTAGATGTGCGCGAAGGCTCCAAGCTCGAGCAACTCCCGGGCATTCTGAAGGCGGTGCGGCGCATGATTCCCACCAAGGTCGCCTTCCTGGAGGCCTCCGATGCAGTGTTGATGCGGCGCTTCAGCGAGACCCGCCGGCCCCATCCTCTTGGCACCGATTCGCCGGTCAATACCTCGATCAAGGCGGAACGGCGTCACCTGGCGGCGATCCGTGCGCTGGCCGATATTGTCATCGACACCTCCAAGTTTAACGTCCACGAATTGCGCGCCCACATCACTGAGCGTTTCCGCGAGCAGGCGTCGGAGAAAAGCATTCTGGTCTCCTGCGTGAGCTTCGGTTTTCGCCACGGCGTGCCGGAAGACGCCGATCTGGTCTTCGACGTCCGCTTTCTGCCTAATCCGCACTTCGTCCCGGAATTCCGCCCGCTCACGGGCCGCCATCCGCGCGTGGCCAAGTACATCCGCTCTTTTCCGCAGACGCAGGAGTTTGTGAACCGCATCTCCGATCTGCTGGTCTATCTGCTGCCGCACTACATCCACGAAGGCAAGAGCTATCTCACGATAAGTTTCGGCTGCACCGGCGGCCAGCACCGCTCGGTGATGATCGCCGAGGAAGTGGGTAAACGCCTGCACAAGGCCGGATACCGGGTCAAGACCGTGCACCGGGATATGCCGAAGTAAGTGAAGCGTCGTTAGTCGTCAGCCCCCGAGTGTTGTCATCCCGAGCATAAGCGAGGGACCTTGGTGTCCGCTGGCGGCGGCAGATTTCATCTGGCAAGCAAAGTACCAAAGTCCCTCGCTTTCGCTCGGGATGACAGCCTGTAAGGGACAAACGACCAACGACCGCAGTAAAATAAGCCCTTGCACCCCATGCCCATGCCACCATCGGTAAGCCACTGCGGCCTGCTCGGAGCGGTATGCGCCAACTGACTCGACTCGTTCGCTACGCGCTCCCTTACTGGTGGCAGATCCTCGGTTCCGTGCTGCTCATGGCATTGGTCGGCGCGCTCGACGCATTCAAGTTCCTGCTGATCCGCCCCATCTTTGACCGCGTATTGAATCCTTCGACCGGATCGAAAGATATTCAACTCTTCGTCATTCCCGTGACGCACCATCCGGTATATCTGCAGCAGTTGGTGCCCTCGCATTTCACCAATGCCTGGACGATGGTTGCGGTCGCTCTGATCGGTTCGACCATCCTCAAAGGAATTTTCGATTACACCGGAACGTATCTGGTGAACCACGCTGGCTTCGGCATGATCACCGACCTGCGCGATGATCTCTACAACGCCATCCTGCGCCGCTCGGCCGCGTTCTTTTCCCGGCACACCACCGGAACCTTGCTTTCGACCATCATCAATGACATCGAGCGTGTACAGTACGCCTTGTCCGCGGTGCTGGCCGAGTTCCTGCAGCAGTTTTTTACTTTTCTGGCGGTCGCTGCCGTGGTTGTCGTTTTGGGCGGCAGACTCGCATGGGTGCTGTTGTTATTCGTACCTGTGATTATTTATTCGTCGCGCAAGATCGGCTCGCGAGTGCGCACCACAACCCGGCAAGGGCAGGACAAACTGGCCGAAATCCAAAACATCCTGCACGAAACCATTACCGGCAACCGCATCGTTAAGGCTTTCAACACCGAGAAGTGGGAGATTTCCCGCTTTCGCGGAGCGGCGCGCCGCCTATTCCGCGCCAACCTGCGGTCGGTTGCGGCCACTGCGATCAGTTCACCGCTGATGGATATTTTTGGCGTGGTCGGAATCGCGCTGTTGCTGAACCTGGGCCGCGAGCAGGTCAAGCACGGTGAGATGACTCCGGGAATTTTCGTCGCCTTCATTACGGCGGTGTTCAGCCTTTATAATCCGGTGCGAAAATTTGCCCAGTTCAATAACAACTTCCAGCAGGCCCTGGGTGCATCAAGTGAAATCTTCAAGTTCATGGACATTAAAGACGATGTCCGTGAAAAGCCGCACGCCCAGCGCCTGCCGGCCTTTTCGAAGTCCGTCCAATTCGATCACGTCAGCTTCACTTATGGCTGTGAAGGCGAAGGTGAAGAAGCTCGCGGCGTGCTGCACGATATCAATCTGGAAGTTCGCCGCGGGGAAGTCGTTGCGATCGTCGGATCGAGCGGTTCGGGCAAGAGCACCATGGTTCACCTGATCCCACGCTTCTTCGATGCGACCCAGGGCCGGTTGCTCATCGACGGCTACGACGTGCGAGACGTTACTCTAGCCTCACTGCGCGAGCAGGTTGGCATCGTCACCCAGGAAACCGTCTTATTTAATGACACAGTTCGTAACAACATCGCCTATGGCCAACCGAATGTGGCGCTGAAAGAAGTTGAGGCCGCGGCTAGGGCCGCCCTGGCTCATGACTTCATCCAGGCACTGCCCGCGGGTTACGATGAGGTGATCGGGGAGCGCGGCGTGCGGCTTTCCGGCGGAGAACGGCAACGTATCGCCATTGCCCGCGCCATCTTGAAGAACGCGCCCATCCTGATTCTGGACGAAGCTACGTCGGCTCTGGACAGCGAATCGGAGGCCCTGGTGCAATCCGCGCTGCACAATCTGATGACGGGCCGAACCGTGTTCGTGATTGCGCACCGGCTTTCCACCGTGCGACGCGCCGATCGCATTGTGGTGATTGAAAACGGCGCCATCGCCGATATTGGCGCTCACGAAGACTTGATGACTAAGTTGGGTACGTACCGGCGGTTATACGATTTGCAGTTCGCAGACTTCGAGCAGAAACTGGAGTCCGCGCAACCCAGCTAGAATCGCAATTGGACATTTAGAAAATCACATGCCTCTCCGCTCCATGACGGGTTTTGCGCAGGTAAAAGGCGACCTTGCCAGCCAGACCGGAAACACTGCCAATTCGCCTGCAGCTGGCTCAGCCATGGCGTCCTCGCCCCAGGCCAACGGTCGTCTTGCCTTCGCGCTCTCCTTGAAGTCGGTAAACCACCGTTTCCTCGATCTGCATTTTCGTCTGCCCTCGGGCTCCGACTCGCTCGAAATGCAACTTCGCCGCCTGCTCAAGGAAAAAATCGCCCGCGGACATGTTGAAGTCACGCTCAGCCTGGAGCGCGGCGGTGGTGAAACGCTTGCCCTGAATCGTCCGCTGGTGAGCGCTTACATCGCGGCGTTTCGGGCCGCGGCCGGTGAGTTTTCCATCCCTGCTGAACCTGATCTCAATACCATCTTGCGCATACCAGGCGCGCTCGATTCGGCGAGCGATCCCGCAGATGGAGCACTCGAATCCGCAGTGATGGCTCGAGTCGGCGAGGCGCTCGATCGCCTGAATCAGATGCGTGAGCAGGAAGGCCGCAGCATCGAGGAGGAACTCCGCCAGCGCATGGGCCACCTGCGCGAAGCCGTCAAGACGGTGCAGCTTCACCGGCGCACGGTATTGCAGAGCTACGTGGAACGGCTTCAGTCCCGGCTTCAGGAACTGCTGGGCGCCAGCGCCGACCGCGAGCGTGTCCTCCAGGAAGCGGCGCTTCTGGTCGACCGCAGCGACATTCAAGAAGAAATCGTCCGGCTGGAAAACCACGTCCAGCATTTTCTTGGCTTGCTCGACGAACATGGAGAGGTGGGGAAGAAACTCGACTTCCTGCTACAGGAAATGAATCGCGAGGCCAACACTCTGCTTTCGAAGACCTCCGGACTGGCTGGCGAGGCGCTGAAAATCACCGAGGCCGGGCTCGCCATGAAGGCGGAGATCGAAAAATCCCGCGAGCAGGTACAGAACCTGGAATGAGTTCTCCGGCCCACAAGCCCCTCGTCTACATCATCTCGGCCCCGTCCGGTTCGGGCAAGTCGACGCTGGTCAATGAACTGCTGAAGTCGGTGCGCGATCTGGATTTTTCCATTTCCTACACCACGCGCGCCCCGCGCGGCAGTGAGACCGATGGCAAGCAGTACTATTTTGTTTCGCGCCCCGAGTTCGAGAAGATGATTGGCGCCGGTGAGTTCCTCGAACATGCCGAGGTCTTCGGTAATTACTACGGAACGGCGCGCCGCTTCCTGCGCGAGGCGGAAGAGAAGGGTCACGATCTCCTGCTTGACATCGATGTGCAGGGCGCGGCGCAGATCCAGCAGAAACTTCCCGATGCCATCAGCATCTTCATTCTGCCTCCGGATCGCAAGACGCTGGAAGTGCGCCTGCGCAAGCGCAGTGAAGATCGCGAAGAGGTCATCCAGCGCCGCTTGATCACGGCCAGCCGCGAGATTCAGAACTACGATCGCTACAACTATATTCTGGTCAACGACCTGCTACAGGAATCGAGCAAGAATCTGCGCGCGATCGTGCAATCGGAACGCTTACTCCGCTCGGACAACACGTTGTCTGACGAGGAATCTAGAACCGTCGCGCTCGCGGACCGATGCCGCCTGGCCAACGTTCGCGACCGCCTGAAGAGGATTCTGGATTCGTTTAAGCCACCCGGCGATTCCGGGCTGGGCTAGACTTCCGTAACCAAATTGGAAGGCTGGAAGCCCCATAAGCTTGAATTTCGTGGGAAAATGGTATGCAAGCCTTTGGCGTCGCAGACGAAAGAACGAAGCGCACCAACTTTCGGCAATCAAAATCTTAGGCCCGGTAACAAGGGAGAGAAGTCCATGAAATTGATCGAAGGCTTCGACAGCAACTATCGCTACATTCTGGTCGCCGCCCGGCGCGCCCGGCAACTGCAATCGGGAGCCCCACCGGTGGTCCAAACCAACTCCCGCAAACCCTGCCGCATCGCGCAAGACGAAATCCGCGCCGGCAAGGTGAAGTGGGAGATCCCCGAAACCCGCAGCGCCGCCGAGCAGGCTGCTGAAGTCCTCGATAAAGCTTTCGGAGACGCCTAATCGCGCAGCGGGTCGACCGCATCAAACAATCATGAAAGTTGCTCTCGGAGTGACGGGCGGGATCGCGGCTTATAAGGCGGCCGAAATTGTCCGCCTGCTGCAGGACCGTGGAATCCGCGTGCAGGTCATCATGACGCGCGCGGCCCAGGAATTCGTCCGACCTCTCACCTTCGCGGCGCTCTCCGGCGAAAAAGTGATTACCGGAATGTTCGCGCCCGGGGAGGAGCATTCTGCCAACATCGACTCCGCCATCGAACACATCGCCGTCGCCCAGTCGATTGACGCTCTGTTAGTCGCTCCCGCCACCGCTGACGTTCTCGCTCACTTTGCGCAAGGCATTGCCACCGACTTTCTCACCACGCTTTATCTCGCCACCACGGCCCCCGTGGTGGTCGCTCCGGCGATGAACGTGAACATGTGGAATCATCCTGCCACGCAGGCGAATCTGGAGATCCTGCGCCAACGCGGCGTGAAGATCGTCGAACCCGGCTCGGGATATCTGGCATGCGGCATGACCGGCGCCGGGCGCCTGGCCGAGAATGAAGCCATCGTTACTGCTGTTCTGGAAGCGCTGGGCGCGTCGCAGGATCTTGCCGGTGAAACCGTTCTGATCACCGCCGGCCCCACACGTGAAAAGATTGATCCCGCACGCTACCTCACCAACCGCTCCAGCGGACGCATGGGCTACGCCTTGGCCGAAGCTGCCCTGCGCCGCGGGGCGCGCGTGCTGCTGGTCAGCGGCCCCACGGCGCTCACGCCGCCGGGAGCAGCCGAACTTACGCGCGTGGAATCGGCGGAGCAGATGCGCGATGCCGTGCTCAATTTGTTGCCCCAGGCGACCATCGTCATCAAGGCTGCGGCGGTCTCTGACTTCCGCGCCAAATCTGCTTCTCCGCAGAAGATAAAACGCAAGGGCTCGATCACCCTCGACCTGGAACCCACCGCCGACATTCTCAAGGAAATTTCTCTGCACAAGCAGTCGCAGATTCTCATCGGCTTCGCCGCGGAAACCGAAAACGTCCTCGAAAACGCCCGCCAGAAGCTCGCCGCTAAACACCTCGACGCCATCGTGGTCAACGACGTTTCCCGCGAAGGCATCGGCTTCGATTCCGATCGCAATGAAGTCACCATCATCAGCCACGACGAGGTCGTCGAAGTCCCCGAGACCACTAAGTGGGATGTGGCCCAGCGCGTGCTTGACCAGGTTGTCCGCCTGCGCCAGCGGCGCAAGTCGTCGGTGAAAGCCTGAAGACGCCCTCTCTGCACGAGATTGCCCTCGGTTGTACAATTCCGTCAAACGTCATTCTTCCTAAAGGAGCGTGTGATGACACAGAAAGTGATCGAAGTGGTTGGGACTTCCAAGGAAAGCTTTGCCAAGGCGGCGAAGAACGCGGTGGCCGAGGCGGCGAAGACCGTGCGCGGAATCAAGTGGGCGCACGTTGACTCGCTCGACATGCAACTGGACGGGGGCAAGGTGGTCCAGTATCGCGCGGCGACCAAGATTTATTTTGACGTGGAGCACTAAGGAGTGGCGCACACTCTCGACCCGGAATTGCGGCGCGCTCTCGCCGAGCGCGTCCGCTTCTGCCACGAGTTAGGCATCTACGATTTCTACCGGCGTGAAGCGCGGTTTGCGCAATCCACGGAAGCCGCATCGGCTCTCGCCGAATCTGTTACAGCATCTTCAATCCAGTCAGAACTGCGAGAGGAAATGGCCGTAAGAAAAGCCGCTGTCGTCCCCGCCATCGCCGAGGACAACATCTTTGAAATCGTCACGCCCAAACCCGAATATGGAGTGGTGGATCCTGTCGCTGCTCTGAAGGTGATTCGCGAGGATCTCGGCGACTGCACTCGCTGCAAGCTTCACCAACAGGGCCGTAAGCAGATTGTCTTCGGCGTGGGCAATCCGCGCGCCGAGCTAATGTTCGTGGGTGAAGGCCCAGGCGCCGATGAAGATGCTCGGGGCGAGCCGTTCGTCGGCCGCGCCGGCCAGTTGCTCAACAACATGATCAAAGCGATGGGCCTGCGTCGCGAAGATGTCTACATCGCGAATGTCGTCAAGTGCCGTCCGCCGGGCAACCGCACGCCGGAGCGCGACGAGTGCGAAACCTGCTCGCCATTTCTGATGCGGCAAATTGCCGTGATCAAGCCTAAAGTGATCGTCGCGCTGGGAGCGGTGTCGGCCAAAAATCTGCTCGCCATCAATGCCCCTATGTCGGAGCTACGCGGCCGATTTTACGACTTCAAACCCGCGGGCGTTCGCAGCAGCGATCCCTCCTGGCCGGGCGCGCGCCTGGCCGTCACCTACCATCCCGCATTCTTGCTGCGAGATCCGCGCCAGAAGGGCGAGGCCTGGAAGGATTTGCAGATGGTGATGAAATACCTGGGCATCGAGCCTCCGAAAAAAGCCGGGGAGTAGTCCGTACTCAGGACCATTGACATACCTAAGTGTTGTCATCCCGAGCATAAGCGAGGGACCTTGGTGTCTCCTGGCGGCGGCAGATTTCATCGCGCAAGCAAGTACCAAGGTCCCTCGCTTTCGCTCGGCCTGACAGCCTGTAATGGTGTGCGGCTTAAGTGAGTTCTCTAGTTTATCCTTCCAACAATGCCCGAGTTCTGCGACGTCGCCCTGCCCGTGCCGCTCGACATGGTCTTTACCTATCGCGTCGGCGCCGAGGTCACTCCCTTGGTCGGCGGCCGCGTGCTCGTGCCCTTCCGCCAGCAGCGCTTGACCGGCATTGTCCTCGAACTGCACGACCGTAAGCCCTCGGTCGCAACCAAAACTATTCAAAGCGTACTCGACGCTATTCCTGTACTCGATGACCAACTCCTGCGTCTCGGCCGTTGGATCGCCGACTACTATCTTGCCCCGCTCGGCGAAGTCTTCCGCACCATGCTGCCGCTGAATGCGGAGTTCAAGCGTGCCATCGCTTACCGCATCACAACGGAAGGCCAACTCGCGCTGCATCTAGCGGGCATGTCAGGATCATCCGCACGTTCACGCCGCACTCCGGAAGAGCAAGCCGCCGAATTCCGCGTGCTGGATTATCTGACTGCGCAGGAGCCTGCGCCCGGGGAAACCTTCCAGGCCGGCGAACAAAGCCTGCGCTCCGCCACACGTGTTTCCAAGTTAATCCTCAGTGGGATGGTGAAAAAGAAGTGGCTTGCCCGCGAAGACGTCTCTGCCGTTCGCGACGCCACCCGCACGATCAAAGTCGCGCAACTCAAGTCCGCCGACGCAAAACTGAACGACAACCAGCGCCAAATCGTCGAGACGCTCGCCGCCTCCGGAGGCCGCGTTCCTGCGGAGACGCTGCAAACCCTGGAAGTCCCGCGAACAACGCTCAGCACGCTGGTCAGGCGCGGTCTGATCGAAATCATCGAAGAACCCGCTACCTTTGCCGTTTCGCGCAGCAAGCCTCGGCCCTTCGAATTCGATTTCAACTCCGCGCAGCAAAACGCACTAAACCGCCTGCGCGATGCCGTCGCGGCGCGAAAGTTCTCCGGCATCCTTTTGCACGGCGTCACCGGATCAGGCAAGACCGCCGTCTATCTCGCGGGCATGCGCACAGTTCTCGAAGCGGGACGCTCCGCCATTCTCCTAGTCCCTGAAATCGGCCTCACTCCCGCGGTTGCCGCTGACTTGCACCAAATCTTCGGTGACGAAGTCGCCATCCTGCATTCCGCGCTGTCGGACAATGAACGCGCGCAGCAGTGGCATCGCATCAAGAGTGGCGACGCGCGCATGGTTGTCGGCACTCGCTCTGCGGTCTTCGCGCCGGTTGCCGATCTCGCGCTGATCATCGTCGACGAGGAACACGATTCCTCCTACAAGCAGGAAGAGACGCCGCGCTACCATGCCCGCGACATTGCGGTGATGCGGGCTAAGATGGCGAACGCCGTTGTTGTCATGGGTTCGGCCACGCCGTCGCTGGAGTCGTATTTCAACGCGAAGAACAATAAATACGCGCTGGTCGAGTTGCCCGATCGCGTAGAGCAGCGTCCTCTACCGGAAGTCGAGATCATCGACATGCGCCAGGAATTTCAGGAGACAGGCCACGAGCAGGTCATCTCTCGCAAGCTGGCCGCAAAAATCAAGGAGCGCTTCGACCGCAAAGAGCAGGTCATGGTGCTGCTCAACCGCCGAGGATATTCTCCGCTCGTGCTGTGCCGCACTTGCGGCAAAACTCTGGAATGCCAAAACTGTGCCATCGCCCTGACTCACCACAAGCGCGAGCACAGAATGGTCTGCCACTACTGTGGCTACACCGCACCCGTACCCAAAGCGTGCGTGCATTGCAGCAGTGAGTATGTATATTTTCTCGGAACCGGCTCAGAGAAGCTGGAAGAATTGCTGCACGGCATGTTTCCGCAGGCGCGCATCGCCCGTCTCGATCGCGACACTGTCCGTGGGCATGAAGATTTCGAACACACTCTGAACGCGCTCAGCGAAGGCGAACTAGACTTGCTCGTCGGCACCCAGATGATTGCCAAGGGCCACGACATTCACGGCGTCACGCTCGTCGGCGTGGTTGGCGCCGACAGCGCGCTGGGACTGCCCGACTTCCGCGCCGCCGAGCGCACATTTCAGTTGCTCACTCAAGTTGCGGGACGCGCCGGGCGCGGCGACTCTCCCGGCAAAGTGGTTCTGCAAACCTATTTTCAGGATCACTACGCCGTGCAGTACGCTGCCCGCCACGACTTCACCGGCTTTTACGACAAGGAATTGCGCTTCCGCAGTTGGATGCACTATCCGCCATATTCCGCGCTGGCTAACGTGCTGGTGCGCAGCGACAAGCTGGACGAAGCCCTGCAATGGTCAGGCACGCTGGGAAAGTGGTTCGAGCAGAATCGTCACGAGGGCGTGCGCGTGCTCGGCCCCGCCGCCGCGCCGATCGTGCGCCTCAAGCGCGACTACCGTTATCACTTCGTGCTGAAGTCGCCCAGCCGTGAGAAACTCAACACCACGCTGCGAGCCATGCTTGCCTTCGCAGTGCAAAAGAAAATTCCGCGCACTCAGGTCATTGTGGATGTGGACGCACTGTGGTTGATGTGAAAAAATCTTCAGACGATGCTGATTGTATGCCCGTGAAGCCTCAATTCTTCCCATCCCCGGCCGCATGGCGGGACTGGCTCGAAAAGCATCACGGCGACACGCAGGAACTTTGGGTAGGCCTCTACAAGCGGGAGTCGGGACGGCCAAGCATCACGTGGCCAGAAGCGGTGGATGGCGCTCTCTGCTTCGGCTGGATCGATGGCGTCCGCAAGAGTATCGACGCCATCAGCTACAAGATTCGGTTTACTCCGCGGAAACCGCGCAGCGTGTGGAGCGCGGTGAACGTCAAGCGCGCCACGGAGCTTTCAGCCGCGGGACTGATGCATCCCGCGGGTCTGGCCGCCTTTCAGAAGCGCGAAGGAAAGCGATCCGAAATCTATTCTTACGAGCAAAGAAAAAGCGCCAAGCTTCCTGCCGCCTATGAGAAGAAGTTTCGGGCAAACAAAACCGGATGGATGTTCTTCCAGGCCCAGGCTCCCTGGTATCAAAGAATTTGCAGTTTCTGGGTCATCAGCGCGAAGAAAGAAGAAACCAAATTGAAGCGGCTGGCCGTGCTCATTGAACATTCCTCACAGCAACGATCTGTCCCGCCTCTCACCCGCCCATCCAAAGCGGCCAAGTAGCGCCGCAGGATTCCGCAAACCGCACAGAATTCACTGCCCGCCGACTTTTCCCCGAATCACCACCACCGACGCCGCCGGCACATCGTACATCGTGCTCTTCTCTCCGTCCAGTTTGGCATGAACGATTGGTCCGTCGGGATCCGCATTGCCCTGGGTCGTCGCCACGATGGTACGACCTCCGCTATTCTCCGCGTGCGCCATAAAGCGCGTCTGCGCCGGATGCCATCGATATTGGGCGCTCCCGAAAGTCGAAATCTCCACCGGCCCGGTGAAATTGCTCTCCTTGTCCGCCGGTCCCTCAAACGAGATCCGTACCTTGTGCGCATTCTGCTGGTCCCGATTCACCGCCATCACCGCCCATTTTCCATCCGGACGCTTCACCGCATAAGCCGTCACGAGTTCGTGTCCCGCACCGTCAGAAACATCACCATTCGCCGCAAAGACCTGATGCTCGCCGCCGCCCGGCTGCACCCACTCCAGATTGATCAACTGCGCCACGAAGAACTGCGCCAGCGGCTGCTGAATCTGGTAATTGGCATCGACGGTGAACATTCCAAAGGTCCCCGGAGAATTGTTGCATCCCGGCTCCATCTGTAGTGGCAGGTAGTGGAAGAAGTAGACGCCTTTTCCTCCCGAGTTTAAGAACGATCCAATGTAATCAGCCAGCCAGATTCCAGAAAAAATGTCCTGATAAGTTTCGCTCGCGCCCGATGAAAGATTTCCCTCCGTGACAAACATGGGCATATCCGCCGGAATCCCGTCGTCGCGCCACACCTGCATGATGTGGCTCATTAGTTCGGGTTCCTCATAAAGCATGCCCCACGGCGTTTTGCACGGATCGTAGGGATAATGTTCGAAGGAAAAAAACGCCAGATCGTTCATGCGCCCGTGCTGCTTCAGATAGTCGATGAACCGTCCCGTCCACGAAACGTTTCCGTTCGCGTCCGGCCAGACTTCGATGTCCTTGTTCACGCCCTGAAACGAGGGCCCGCCCAGCTTCAGCGCCGGATCCACGCGATGAATCGCAGTGGCCCACTGTAGATAGAGCGCGGCATAGTCTTCGGGCAGCATGAACTGCCCATCGGCTTCCTCGCCCATCTCGACATAAGAGATGGGATAGCCGCGCTTCTCGAGATACGCAATCTCCGCCGTCGCGTTGTCGGGAGTGTCGTACAGCAGCGCGACCGGTACCATGGCCGGCAGCCCGCGGGTCACGCCGCTGGTGAAGAATAGATCGAATCCCATCTGCGCTTGCTTGGTCAATCCCAGATCCGACGGCTGATGCCAGGGATCGACCGACGAACAATACGTCGTCGTCTGCTCCTGGTCCGGCGTGTGCCGCAGAATGTCGTGAAACGCGCCGTCCTGCGTGATCGTGCCGAGGTAGATTTCCCGAATGGCATAGCCTACACAATTTCGCGGGTCGTTTAATTTTGGATCGGTGGGGCCAGCCGCATCGCAAGTGCTCGACGATTCTGTCATCCATATCCGCAGGAATCGCACGCCAATCGGAGTGCCGTTCAGTCGAATTGTTTCAGTCCGGCCTTTTCCCTCCGTGACCGTTCCTTGCGCGAACGTCTGCCAGATGCCGCGCGCCGCCGATTTGATCGGATCGTCGCCCGTCCAGTACTGCACCAGATAGCGCCGGGCATAAGGCTCTCCCCACGCGATGCGGATGCTGTTCACCTGCTGCACCTGTGCCAAGTCCATCACCACCCACTGTGGATGCAACGCATCGCTCTCGCCGGTGAAGCGTTGCGTCAGGTAGGGATTACTCTTCCAGAAAGTTTTCTCATCTCCGTCGGTCATCCGCGAAAAGCCGACGTTATCCGTACCGTCGTTGCGGGTTGTTCCACGCCTGGGCAGCGCGTACCCATAGGAGTAACGAAGCGTTTCTGTCGGAGTCGCTGAGCCGGTGAAATATCCCTTACCGGTCGCGTCGCTCCCCTCGCTCCAAGTCCCTTGCGGATTCCAGTGCCACGCCTCAATTGCCAGTTCCGTGTTCTGACGGTACGTGACCGGCTGCCAGCCTGAAGCCAGCGTCTTCTCCAGCGTCGGCTGCAGCAAATCTTTGTCGATGGCATCCACTGCAATGCGGTCTACGCCCGCGCCCAACGTTTCCTTGGGCACGAAATGGTTGGTGGGATGCGAGAGGTCAACTTCGATGGTCTGACCTGCGGCAGATAATGTGAAAGCCAAACATCCAGCGATATTGACCAGAAAAAGTGCCAGCTTCTTCACGGGAAGACCCCCTCCTGCTCGTGTATTAAAACGATTGAATAAAGGAGTATACGAAAAAACTGGCCGCGAGCGCGAATCCCTGAAATCGGCTCAATAAAGTCCTACCGTCCCCGGAACTGCCGTATAACCTCCGGAAGGGATGCGCGCCCAAACGGGGCCGGTGTGAGCGTGAGCGCCAGCATCAGCAGCGCAAAGACTGCCAGCCACAACCGTCCGCCCGACACTCGCGGCCACTCCGCCACCTGCGGATGCCGGAAGCTGCTCAACCACAGAAGAATTGCCCATACGAACCATCCCGTCCACAGGTAGTACGCCATGGGCAGAAGAATCAGAATAGTCAGCCGCGACACAAACTTGTGAACCCGCGGCGCAACGGAAAAAACAATGTGTCCGCCATCGAGTTGCCCGCCGGGTAACAAGTTGAGCGAGGTCGCGAACATTCCCACCCAGGCCGCAATCGCCGTTGGAGGCAGCAACAGACGACCCAATGGCAGTGCGGCGAAGCCGTGCAGCACTCCCATCGACGCCAGCAGGCGATGCACCAATTGAAAAATCAGTGGATAGCTGAGTTGATACTCCGCCGGATCGACGCTGAAATGCATTGGCCTTGCGGATCCCAGCGACACGACCAAAGCCGCCAGAGCCACCACAAAACCCGCTATAGGTCCGGCGATTCCGATGTCGAACAGCGCCGTGCGCGAGCGAATCCGCGAGCGGATTAGAATGACCGCACCCATGGTCCCGATCAAAGTCGGCATCGGAATGAAGAACGGCAGCGTCGCGTAAACTCCATATCGCCGGCAGTAGAGGTAGTGACCCATTTCGTGGGCCAGGAAAAACAGCATCAATGTAGCCATGAAGGGCACGCCGCCCAGCAGGCGCGCCGGATGCGAGCGCACCCACGTTGCCGGAAAAACCGGAAGCACCTCACCGTTAATCGGTTCATCGCTGAGCGACAGCGCCGGCCGGTTGTGGTCGAAGTTGTATTGCATGCGCGCGCCCGTCACCAGCGTGGTGAAGCAGGTCGCAAGCAACAGCAGTACATGCAGCCAGTAGCGCGGCTTCGGCGGAGGCGGTACCCATTGCGGCAGCGGCCGGTAGTATTCGAGAGTAGAGGAAACTGTGGGAGGAGTAGGTTCCGACATGCAATCGGCCCCGCAACATGATTCAGGACCGTTCCTTTAGATGCTACTACGAGAAGGAGTACCTGGTACCGAGTACCTAGTACCGAGAAAAAACAACGGAGGCCAGAACCGGGAGCTGGGAAGAAAATCGGAAATCGGACAAGAGCTGGACGATGCGCACGCAGTGCCTTTGAACGGATCTTCCTGGCTACTCGGTACTAGGTACTGATTTCAATCAATCGACTGCAATTCTTTTCCCGGCTTGAAGCGCACCGCCTTACCCGGCGGAATCGACACTTCAGCGCCGGTGCGCGGGTTGCGTCCGATGCCCGTCTTGCGCGGGCGCACGTTGAACACGCCAAATCCCCGCAGCTCAATGCGATTGCCGCGGGCCAGCGCCTGCTTCATGCTCTCAAAGACGGTTTCCACCGCCAACTCGGCCTTGGTCTTGGTAATACCGGTTCTGGCCACCACTTCGTTGATAATGTCGAGCTTAATCACGAACGGCTCCCGGATGCGGCGTGAAGATCATCCCTCAAGTGATTGATGCTATGGGAGATAACGGAGATTGTCAACGGGAGCATCAGCACCGTAAACTGCCAATCTCGAAAAAAGATTGAGTGATTGAGTGATCGGGCCATTGCGCGAATTTTTCGGAACAACTTTGTTTCTTGATTTTCAATCGCCTGATCACTCAATCACCGAATCGCTCAATTCCTCAAGGTAGCTCCATGCTGAAGAGTGACCGCTGGATTCGCAAGACCACGCGCCTGGCATGATGGAAGCATAGCCCGTTGGCTGGATTGACAATTTCTACCCAAGCCCCATAATTGACAGCCAATCGTGCGGAGGAACATTGCCTACAACCTGTCGTGCTTTCTGGCCTGCCGTCGTAGTGTGGCTGCTGTCCACCCTGGCTCTGGCGCAAGCGCCCGCTTCTGACGAAATCGTTGCCAACCAGAACCGAATCTCCGCTGGAAAGCTGGAGAACGGCACCCTCCACGTTCAACTCGAACTGCGAAGCGGCGCGTGGCATCCCGAGGCCGACGATGGCCCGCAGCTTTTTGTGCAAGCCTTCGCTGAGCCCGGACATGCGGCGCAAATTCCCGGGCCCATGCTGCGCATGCCGGAAGGTACCACTATCCATGCGACAGTCGCCAACAGACTAAAGATGAAAGCGATCGTCTACGGGCTGAACACGCGTCCCGGCGACCCGGAGGCCGGGGTTGAGATTCCTGCCGGCGAAAGCCATGAATTCACTTTCGCCGCGGGCGCACCCGGCACTTATTACTACTGGGCGCGAACCACGGAGCCTCTCAAAACCGCCACCAGAACGATTGTCCAGCCCTTGCGCGCCGATGCCTACCTGAACGGCGGCTTCATTGTGGATCCCGCCGGTCCCGTGGCTCCCGACCGCGTGTTCGTCATCGATCTAATGTTCGCGGCGGCCGACGTCATTCACCCCGGCTTTGAAGTTGTCAGCATCAACGGAAAATCCTATCCCTACACCGAACCGCTGGAGTACACGGCGGGCGACACGATCCGCTGGCGTGTCATCAATCCTGGGGTTTCTGAACATCCCATGCACCTCCACGGTGCGTTTTATCAGGTCCTCAGTCTGGGAACTTCCGAAACGGATACTGCCTTCGCCGCCGCCGACCGGCAGTCGGTAGTAACCCAGAACCTGCAGCCCGGCAGCACGATGATGATGGAATGGACACCGGAACATGTCGGCCGCTGGCTGTTCCACTGCCACTTCCAGGCTCATTTCTCCACCGAAGAGCGTGTGCCGCTGTTCCGCTGGGCGACGGAGAAGGAGTCCGACGAATCCGAAGCCGCTCATCGAGCCCACGAACATCACGATGCGATGGGCGCAATGAATGACATGGCCGGCCTGGTGCTCATAATCAATGTGAAAGCACGGCCGTCGGAGCCGGTGCGCACTTCGTCCGCTGCGCCGCGGAAGATCGACCTGGTAATCGAGCCGAACGCGGCTGGTGGGAAAGTGCCCACTTTCTCCTGCTCGGTGCGCGAAGGCAAGAAGATCGTCGCTTCGGAGGACAAGTCTGTAGGCCCCCCGATCATAGTCACGCGGGGTGAGCCCACGGAGATCACGGTGGTGAACCACCTCGACGCTCCAACCACGATTCACTGGCACGGCCTGGAACTCGACAGCTACTACGATGGCGTGATCGGCGGCGGCGTCGGCAATCAGATCACACCTGCCATTCAGCCAGGCGCGAGCTTCATCGCCCACTTCACGCCCAATCGTGCGGGAACGTTCATTTATCACACCCACGCCGCCGATCCGAACCAGCTCTCCGGCGGAGTCTACGGCGCGCTGATTGTGCTGGAACCGGGCCAGTCGTTTGACACCGAGCACGACAAGTTGCTGTTGATCGGCGCGCGCGACGCCGACTTTGGTACGAAGCGGATCACCGTAAACGGATCGGAAGAGTTCAGCCCCCTGCTGCTCCAGCACGGCGCAAGCTTTCGCCTGCGGGTGATCAACATGGCGCCCAATCTCGTGGCTGACGTTCTGCTCGGCAGCAAGGAGCATCCAGCCACATGGCACGCTATCGCCAAGGACGGCGCCAACGTCCCTCCGGGACTGGCGAAGCCGGCGGATGCCCTGCTGCACATCACGTCCGGCGAAGCCTACGATTTCGAATTCCAGCCGGACGCGCCGGGCGAGATTCCGTTCCAGGTGGAAAACAGTTTCGGCAAATCGAAGCTCGCCGGGAAGTTCGTCGTGCAGTAAGACGAAGGGTGCCCGCCCCAGGAGTCGACTCGCCAACGGTCGCGACGGGAGCGTCTCAGTTCGCGGAAATGCCCATGTGGGGACAGCCGCCCTCGGCTGTCCGGTCGAGCGTAGCTCGACTCCTTGTCGATCAAGGCCAGCAAACTGACACACCACCGTCCGGTTCTCCGCTGGCCTCTTTCTCCAACTCCATTTAGAATCCTCTGTCCCACTTTTCATCGGCATTCACAGGAGGAGTACCCGCCTTGATCCCGCGTTACACGCGCCCGGAAATGGGCCGCATCTGGAGCGACGAAAACCGCTTTCGCACCTGGCTGGCCGTCGAAGTCGCCGCCACCGAGACTCTGGCCGAGGCGGGCATGGTGCCGAAAGAGGCGGCCCGCGCCATCCACGAGCGCGCCGACTTCCGCGTCGAGCGCATCTACGAAATCGAGGCCGAAGTACGTCACGATGTCATCGCTTTCACCACCGCGGTGGCTGAAATCGTAGGGCCGCACGCGCGCTGGTTTCACTACGGACTCACCTCCAACGACGTGGTCGACACGGCGCAGGCGCTGCTCATCAAGCAGGCCTCGGCGCTGATCGCGCAGGATTTGCAACGCTTGGCCGAAGTGCTCCAACACCGCGCCTGGGAATTCAAGGACACGCCGATGGTCGGGCGCACGCACGGCATTCACGCCGAGCCCATTACGTTCGGCTTCAAGCTGGCGAACTGGTATTCCGAGACGCAGCGCAACATTGCGCGCTTTGCGGCCGCCGCCGAAGACATGCGCGTGGGAAAAGTTTCTGGCGCGGTAGGAATCTTCGCCCACCTCACGCCGGAGATCGAAGAGAAGATTTGTGCGCGCCTCGGTCTGAAGGCAGCGGCCGTTTCGTCGCAAGTGATCCAGCGCGACCGCCATGCGCAATATCTGGCGACGCTAGCCGTGATTGCCTCAACCCTCGACAAGATCGCAACCGAAATTCGCCACCTGCAGCGCACCGAAGTGCGTGAGGCCGAAGAATATTTCAGCGAGAAGCAGAAGGGCTCTTCCGCCATGCCGCACAAGCGGAATCCCGTGACCAGCGAGCAGATCAGCGGCCTGGCCCGAGTAGTCCGCGGCAATGCCCAGGCAGGGTTTGAGAACGTTGCCCTGTGGCACGAGCGCGACATCTCGCACTCGTCCGCCGAGCGCGTGATTCTGCCCGACTCGACCACGCTCCTCGACTACCTGCTCAACAAGACCACCAATCTGATCGAAACCATGTTTGTCTATCCCGAGCGCATGCGCGCCAATCTGGAGAGCACGCACGGCCTGATCTTCAGCGGACAGCTTCTGCTCGACCTGGTGGAGCACGGAGTCTCCCGCGAAGACGCCTACCGCGTCGTGCAAGCCCACGCCATGCGCGCATGGAAAGAAGGTCTGAATTTCCGCGACCTGGTGATGGCTGACAAGGAAATCACCGGAAAAGTGCCGCGCAAGCAGATCGAGTACGCCTTCGACCTGTCAAGACAACTGAGAAACGTGGATAAAATTTTCGCGCGAGTATTTGGAAATAACCATTCAAGCAAGAGTCGGAAACAATCGCCCTCGTCCAGGCCCACCACGAAAGCGCGCGCCTCGAAGCGGAGCCGCTGAGACCATCACAACCGGGGAGGGCACAAGTTCCAGTGGTTGCGGAAAAACTCTGGTTTTGGGTGGAGCAGCGCTTCCAGCGCTGCGTTAGGGCTCTGTTTTGAGGGCCGGCTTTAGCCGCTGAGGTACCTTTATAGACTTTTGCCGCAGCCTCATACACTCGTGCCAAATCCGCCCTGCTTTTAGCCGTGAGTCTTGGGGTGGAGTCTCCCCCAATTGTCGGTGCGCAAATCCTCCCCTGGAAGATGCTGGGAGCAGTTGGCGCAACTTTCCTCCGATGCCCGTGTTCACCTTATTGCGAATGAATTAACCATAGGGTTAAATCGTAAAGATTTGTCAACTGGGGTCGGAGGTGACATATGACAAAGAAGAGTTTTCCGAAAACTGTGGGTGCGCTGCTGGCGGTGGGTTTGTTGAGTGCGACTTTGTTCGCCCAGACCGCGGCTGCGGCCCGCTACGACAATCAAATTCAAACCACGGTTGCGCAGAAACTGGCGAAGAAGTCTCAGTTCCGCGACGTGAAGTCCAGCGTGGAGGACGGCATCGTAACCCTGACCGGAACGGTCGATCTCTACCAGCGCAAGTTGGATGCAGCCAAGCTCGCTCGAAAAATTGCGAGCGTGCAAGGCGTGCGCAACCTGATCACGGTGGCCGGACCAAACGTTCCTGATGCGCAACTGGAGCAGAAACTGGCCACGAAGCTCACCTACGTTCGCGTCGGCTACGACAACACGTTCGACTACTTCGCGCTCGGCGTGAAGGACGGTTTGGTCACGGTGGCGGGTCAGGATCGCACCGGCATTGGCCGCGATGAGGCTCTCGCCGACATCGCAAACATGCCCGGCGTCAAGGACGTGGTCAGCGACATTTCGGTCGCACCGGTTTCGAACTTTGATGAAGGGCTGCGCTTGCGCGCGGCTCGCGCCATCTACCGCGACCCGGTTCTGAGCAAGTATGCGATCGATCCGGCGAAGCCGATTCGCATCATCGTGGCCAACGGCCACGTGACGCTCTACGGTGCAGTGGACAATGCGATGGATAAGCAGGTCGCTGGGATGCGGGCCGGCCAGGTCTCTGGCGCCTTCAGCGTGGAGAACAAGCTGGTGGTCAACGGAAATCCTGCGGATCAGCCAGGGATGTAAGTCGATGTAGCGGTGAACGGGCGCGGCGCAGGCCGCGCCCTTTTTTCTGTCATAGCCGGTTAATCAGCGACGCCACGTACCCCGCGCCGAATCCGTTATCGATATTCACCACGCTAACGTTCGACGCGCAGGAATTCAACATGCCGAGCAGCGCTGTCAGCCCCTTGAAGGACGCGCCATAGCCGACGCTGGTAGGCACCGCAATCACCGGAACGCCGACGAGTCCTCCTACCACGCTGGGCAGCGCACCTTCCATGCCGGCGCAGACGATCACGACCCGCGCCTTGGTCAGCGCCTCGCGATTAGCCAACAGCCGGTGAATTCCCGCGACGCCCACATCGTAGAAATGCTCCACTTCGTTGCCCATAAGTTCCGCAGTCACGACGGCTTCTTCGGCCACGGGAATGTCGCTGGTTCCTGCGGAAACCACGGCGATCATTCCTTTACCGTAGGTCTGCGAGTCGCGCTGCAGCAAAATCGCTCGCGCCAGTTCACGATACTCCGCCGCGCGCACTTTCTTCTTGACCGCGGCAAACTGCTTCTGGTCGGCGTGCGTGGCCAGCACGTTGCCTCCATGCTTGGCCAGCCGGGCGAAGATCTGCGACACCTGCGACGGAGTCTTGCGCTCCCCAAAAATCACTTCTGGCATGCCCGCGCGCAGAGCGCGATGATGATCCACCTTGGCAAATCCCAGGTCTTCAAATGGTAGGTGGCGCAACCGCTCCACCGCCTCGTCGGGCGTGAGTGTGCCGTGGCGGGCCTGCTCGAAAAGTTTGCGAATGGATTCAGCGTTCACGGGCGGCTTCTAGATTAGCACCCGTTGTGACCGTAGCGCCGGCATCCTGCCGGCTGTCCTGGGGGCGTCCCGCCCTCAATGCTGAGAACTGGAACGCTAGCCGGCGGGCCGCCGCGATGGCGACTCTACACGGTGGAGCGGACTCGAGCCATCACTGCGGTGCAGACTTTGCGGGCCAGACCCGGCTCGTCGAGGTGCGCGAGGAATAGGCGGCGCAGGCCGCTCTGCTTCACTTTGCCGGCAAGGTAAACAGCGTAGATCTGGCTTCCCAGGCGGTACCCCCAATCCTGCGCCATGGATTCAAACTTCTCCGCATCGCCCCGGACGGCTGCCTGAGCGCTTTTCTCAATGGCGGCACGCGACAGTGCGGGCGCATCTTCTGCGGGCGCAGGCCGCGAAGGGTGGAGCACGCGCGAGCCGAAGTACGCCACGGCATGCTCGATCACTCGCGTATAGAACGCATCGGCGCGCACGACCGCACTCGAATTCCCACACGCGCCATTGCCATTCGTGCTGTGTCCGTTCAGGCGCTGGGGCAGGCCGCGGCAGGCATGATGCAGAAAGCGCGTCGCGTCTTCCGCGGCATGCATCATTTGAAATTCGCGGATGTAGAACGCATTGACCTCGGGCAAATAGGCGCTGCCGCGTTCTTCCACGCGGGCCAGCATGCTTTCCAGTTGCCGCTCACCGATGCCTTTACGCGAGAGCAGGCGGCGCAGCATCGCATCCGACGAGTTGCCATGCACCTCCGGCAGCATATCGACCAGGAACTTCGGTTGCGTGCCGTTGTGCGGCGAGTAGCGGTTGATTTCAAGAAAGCTGGCCAGGCTGTCGATCAGGTTGTAAATGGTCGGCGCGAAATCGGGGCCGGTATCGCAGCGGCTCCATTGGTCGAGGAACAGGCGGTAGCTTTCATACTTCTCAAGCGGCGTGGCGTTGAAGACGCACAGGACGTCATCGTTGACCCTGACCGCCTCGACCTTGTCGGCGCGCTCGCCCGCGGCACGCCAGTACAGCGCATCCACATTCTGCAGCACCGTCAGGATTTTGGTCCCGGGCATCTCCTTGTGCAGCACGCGCGGCAGATGTCCCGGCGCAAGGTGCGACTCGCCGAACAGCACGAAGATCACCTCGTTGGGATGCCGTTCGCGAATCTCGGCAACTTTAGCCGCGGCGTGCCGATCGCGGGCTCCGATTTTCCGCAGATTTTCGCGCGGCATGCAATCCAGACCGTAGATGCCCTCGCCGTGGTCGCGGGCCGCGACCAGCAGTTCGTGGAATGGCGCCCAATCATATCCCCAGTCCAGATCGAAGCGGATGCGCTGCCGTAGTTCGTCTTCGTCAATCTCGCGCCGCCACCATTCTTCAAGGATGTGCTGGTCGCGAGCAAAGATGGTCTCCACCCCGAGCACGACCGGACGATCTCCGGCCAGAGCACGCTGCTCCAGCAGCGAGGCAGCATAGCGCTGAGCGCCCGGCAGGGCATGGTAGTCGCCGATCAGAACGACATCGGCAGCTTGCAAAGCATTCTGGACCTGTTGCGAATCGAGGACGGAATCGTAGTTGCGGAAGGCCTGGCTGAACTCGCGCAGATATTTGCGCCGGCTGTGCGAATCCTGGGCGCGGATTTCCCGCTCCACCCCGGCCAATGCCTGAAGTTGCGCGGCGCTGCGGCGAGATCGTAAATTGACGGCACATGCCATAATTCAGCTTCGAGCGACGAGCTTCGAGCAACCAGCTTCGAGCTTGGAGGTTCGCGTTTGCTCCGCGCCTCGAAGCTCCCTTGACTCCTTGTCGGCGACTGCCTATGCTCCAAATTCGGAGGAGCATTGCCCAATCACCCGCCGCAAAATCTGACCATCGCCACCACTGGCGCCAGCGGGTCAGTATTTCTGCGGCAACTGCTGTTCGCGGTCGAGCGCGATTCCCGCGTTCAGACCGTGAATTTCATCGCGTCCGACTCCGCCCTGCGCGTCATGGCCGAAGAACTCGGCATCCAGGGCCGGTCGAATCTGCTCGGCCAACTTCTCAGCGCCGAAAAAAGTTCGCAAAGGAACTCAGCGAAAACTCCGGCTCGCCGCACCGCGAACACTTCGTTTAAAATTCAAGAGCAATCGAACGCTGACATCGGGGCCAACGTGGCCAGCGGTTCTTATCCCGCCGACGCCATGATCGTGATCCCCTGCAGCGTGGGCACCCTGGCCCGCATCGCCAACGGCGTCGCCTCGCACCTGATCGAGCGCGCCGCCGACGTCTGCCTGAAAGAGAAGCGTCCGCTGGTGCTGTGTGTGCGCGAAACGCCGCTCAACAAAATTCACATCCGCAACCTGTACCGCGCCGCCGATGCCGGCGCGACCATCTTCCCGCTAATCCCGGCCTTCTATTACCGGCCGGCCAGCTTAGATGACCTGGCCCGCGAATTTGCTTACCGCGTGCTGGTCCACCTCGGCCTTGACCAGCCCGACGCCTTCCGCTGGAAGGGCTGAGCCCTCAGCCACTTACGCGCCTACATTCAAAAAGTCTTCCACCTAGGGAAAATCGGCACGATCTGGGGGGATCTCCAGTGTAGAAAGCCGAAAGTGCAGGTCACAGATGCCCGCCGGTCATGTACGACCGGAGAAAAAAGCTTCGGGTAGACCGACGGCGGGCTTCTCCCCAGATTTCCAGAGCGACGATCTCGCTTCCGTGGCGTAGAATGCGGCAAATTCCCTGAAGGGTGATTCATGTCCTTGACCAAGCAAGCAGAGTGCCGGGGATTTCTTCTGGCATCAGTTTCTGCAGGACTTCTACTGCTGGCCGCAACCGCAGCCTATGCTGCCGACGACCACAATCCCTTCGCCAACGACCCCAAGGCGGCGAAGGCTGGCGAGTATGAATTCCGCATCAACTGCGCGCTCTGCCACGGGCTGGGAGCACACGGCGGTGGCCGCGGTCCAGACCTGACGCGGGCGCAGAAGAAGCACGCGCACTCTGACGCGGAGATGTTTCAGGTCATCAGCAATGGGATTCCGGGAACCGTAATGCCGGCCAACGGAACCAACGGCCAGGGCGTAGGCATGACCGACGAGGAAATCTGGCAGATCATTTACTACATCCGCAGCGTTGAGGTAAAGGCCCCGGCCAAGCCCACCGGCAGCGCCGCTCATGGCAAGGAACTTTTTTACGGCGACGCGAACTGCTCGCTCTGCCACATGGTCGAGGGCAAGGGCGGGAGGTTAGGGCCGGAACTCACAAGCGTGGGAGGATCGCGCACCAGAGAAGCGATTATCGACTCAGTCCGTAATCCCAGCCGCCGCTTGGCCTGGGGTTTGACGGAATCCACCAAAGAATTTCCCCAGGAATACGAGACCATCACCGTGGTCACCGCCGACGGAAGGGAAATCAAAGGCGTAGCGCTGAACGAAGACAACTTCAGCGTGCAGATGATGGATGCGAGCGAACAGATTTACCTGCTGCAAAAAGATCAGCTGCGTTCCTTCAAGAAAAGCCGCGAGTCGATGATGCCGGCCTTCAACTCAGACGTTTTAAGCAATAAAGATCTCGAGGACATTGTGGCCTACCTGATCACCGTGGGGGCGAAATGACCGCACACGCTTCTCTTTGCGACCTCCGCGGCGTTCCTTCGCGATCTCTGCGGTTAAAAGCTTTTTGCCTTCTCCTCTGGATCGCCGCAGGCGCGCTAGCTGAGGCTCAGGTCACCTTCGACCGCCTGCTCAATTCCGCCAAAGAACCGCAGAATTGGATGACCTACTCCGGCGACTACGCGGGCCGCCGCTTCAGCCCGCTAAATCAAGTCAACACTACGAATGCACGCTCGCTCACGGCGAAGTGGGTGTATCAGACTGGGGCGACAGGCAAACTCGAAACCACGCCACTGGTAGTAGACGGAATTCTCTACGCCACGGCGCAAGACGACCGGGCATTCGCGCTCGACGCGCGCACCGGCCGGCCGATCTGGATGTATCAGCATCCCCTGCCAGGTGACATTCGTCCCTGCTGCGGGCATGTGAATCGCGGACTCGCCATCCTGGGCGACAAAGTTTTTCTAGGGACGCTGGACGCCCATGTGATCGCTCTCGATACCAAAACCGGCAACGTGATCTGGGATGTCGTCGCCGCCGACTACCAGAAGGGCTACAGCTTCACGGTCGCGCCGCTGGCCGTGAAAAATCTTGTCGTGATTGGCGTTTCTGGCGGCGAGTATGGCGTGCGCGGCCTCATTGACGCCTATGATGCCGCGACCGGCGCGCGCCAGTGGCGCTTCTACACCGTCCCCGGTCCGAGCGAACCCGGCCATGAAACTTGGGAGGGCGATTCCTGGAAGATCGGCGGCGCTCCCGCGTGGAACACTGGCACTTACGACGCGGCCACGAACCAGATTTTCTGGCCCACGGGGAATCCTTCGCCCTCGAATCGCGGCGAGGGACGCGCCGGAGACAATCTCTACAGCAATTCCCTGCTCGCCCTCAATGCCGACACTGGCAAGATGAACTGGTACTTCCAGTTCACCAAGCACGATGAGCACGACTGGGACGCCACGCAGGTTCCAGTGATCATTGACTCCGGCAGCAGGCAACTCATCGCGCAAGCCAATCGCAACGGATTCTTTTATGTTCTCGACCGCGCCACCGGCAAACTGATTTCCACCAACGCCTACGGCAAGACGACGTGGAGCGACGGCAAGGATGCCGAAGGCCGTCCCTTCGCGAAGAAAGAAGCTTCACCAACGCTTGAGGGCCACACGGTCTGCCCCGGGGCGCTGGGGACAACCAACTTTATGGCGCCGGCTTACGATCCGCAGACCGCGCTGTTCTATGTGACGGCGCGCGATCAGTGCGACATCTTCTCCACTGCGCCGCAGCCCTACGAAGCCGGCCACGCCTACTACGGCAGCGCGTATTTTCCCTCGGAAGAAGCCGAGCCTTATCGCGGATTTCTGAAGGCAATCGACCCCGCCACGGGAGAGATCAAGTGGAAGTTCGAGCACACGTCGCCGACCTGGTCGGGCGTGTTGTCAACTGCCGGAGGCTTGGTCTACACCGGCGATGCCGAAGGCAACTTCATCGCTCTGGATGCGGCCTCGGGCAAGGCACTGTGGCACTTCCAGATGGGCGGCGCAGTCTACGCCGCGCCCATGGCCTTCGCCGTGGACGGCAAAGAATACGTCGCCATCGCCGCCGGCAGCGCGGTGTATGCGTTTGGCTTGCCCTAGCGGGCTGCTGAAAACTCGATTACGGACTTGATTTTGGGTGGCGCAGCGCTTCAACGCTGCGATAAGTCACTTATTTTCATAACCGGCTTTAGCCGCTGAGGTCAGAGGCAGCCACAAAAATGGACTTTTCAGCAGCCTGCTACAAACCCGCGTCAAAATTGCACCACGACTCCACCGGAGAAGCGCAGATTGCGCTGGTTGGTTGCCAGTCCGAACAATCCGAACGCGAACGCGCTTCCATAAAACGAATTCAAATCGATGCTGGTATGGAACCAGTCCGCCTGCACCGCCCGAATCGCGATATGCCTCGATAGCTTGTAATCGAGCCCGCCGCCCAGCGCCATTGCGAAATCGTTGTAATTTACGGCGGCGGTGGATGCCGGACTCGACGTGCCGGTGATCGTAGTCGCGTCCAGACTCGATCGATCATAACCGAACAATGCATGGACGTATGGCGTCAACTTTGACTTCGTGCGGTAGGAAATCACCGGCCCCACCAGGAACGAATACGCTGTGAGCTTGGGAAGCCCGGACACTCCGCCGACGTTGGCCGTCACCGGCGTGCCGGTGCGCCCGCCAAAATCGACAGCGATTCCCACCCAGCGGTCGGCGTTGTACTGCGCCTCCACACTCCAGCCATTGAAGGCGCTCCTCAGTCCGAACGTGCCGTAATTCTGGTGCAGGGCCGCGTCCACATCCGGGCCCGTCAATCCTCCCGAGGGCGTGTGCATCAGCGAATATCCGCCGAACACCTGCACCTTCGGCGTCGAATCTTGGGCCCAAGCCGGCGAGCCAATCATGACCATCAAAGTAATCGTTGCGAGCGCGCAGCGCTTCATTCCACGTTTCTCCCTTTTGAGCATAGCGCATCCCGGCGATTCACATCCCGGGAAACGGGTGCGTTCGCGGATGCCCCTCCGATTGTATCTGTGAACCCAACTATGAACGCTCCAGCATGCAGGCGGGTTGCAAGCCCGAACGTAAAAATAAGTAAAAACTCCGTGACAGTTCTCGTAAACGCGCAATTTCCGCTAGGGCCGCCGTTCCGGATCGACAGTCTGGTCAAGATAGATCCAGAGCACGCGCGCCAACAGTGTGATCGTAGGCGCGAGCGGCAGGAATATCACCACGGCCCAGATCGTATCTTTCGTGATCCACCATCCGGTCACCCACCACAGCAGCGCCGCGATCAGCCCAACCATTACGATCCCCAAACCGTAACTGACATACATCGCGCCCAGGAAGTAGCCCGGCTCACGATCAAACTTGAGATCGCAGACGGGACAGCGCTCGTGCATCTTGGGAAATCCCCGGAAGATGGAATAACGATAGATGTTTCCCATGCGGCAGCGCGGACAGCGCTGGCGCAGAATATCTCCCACCGTTGACGGCTTTGAGGCGGTTCCCATCGTCATCGATCCAGCACCAAATTCAAAATCTACCACGGAGTCACAGAGTCACGGAGAAAAGCCATGCTGGAACTTCAGATCAGGGTTCTGCGTGACAGGTCCTTTCTCGATCTTCCTCCGTGCCTCCGTGTCTCCGTGGTGGATTTTTCTTGTTCAGCGCGACGTACAGGACCGGGGGGTTGCAACTCTCGACACCCACTTTCGTGCCGGTTGACGCACAGGCCGATTTCGTACTAATGTGCGATTGACGCACACTTCCACACTATCTCTAGCAGAATCAAAGGATTCTAGCCGCACAACTCGCTTCCAGACTCTCTAATAGTCAAGCTAACAGTCACAGAAAAACCCATAGACTCTGCACAAGGGAAGCAAGCAGGAGGAACCCAGCTAAGGGATTTCCATGTACAGCCTGACGTAAATACCGCCGTATTCGCTCGTGAAGTCTTTGAGCGCCGCGACGCTGTGAAGATCGCGGCCTTCATAGAGAAGTAGAGGAGGTTTTTTTTGCGCAGGTCGTTTCCCATAGCGCACAGGTACTTTGAGCACCCAATTATGGCTGCACTTGTTGCGTACGGTGTTCAAGATGGCAAGTCTTTCTTTTGTTTTGTTGTTGATAACCCTAAGCGCAAGGGCAAAGTTAAGTTTCATCTCGAAACCAAGGCTGCCGGCACCAACAAGCATTTTGCGCAACGCTCGCGCTGACAGGCTGCGCGGGGAGCGCCAGCGACGAGTGTCCCCGGTAATGTGGAAAGTGATGAGCGAGTTCAGAAGGTCTTCGATGGCCGTATGCATTTGCAACACTGCCGAACGCACCACATCATCACGCTTGCGTTCGAGCATCCCGGCATACAGGACGCGGTCATCGTTTTCCTTGCCCTTGTAGAAGAAGTCATCAATTTCCTCGATCTCGCGGGTCAGTCGCTTGATTGCCGCTTCCACAGACTTGGCGTTGTCCCACATAGTTGGGCCTCGGCAGAATTACTTCTGTGAAGGGTACTCCGAGCCAAAGCTTATTGTCGAAATCAGGGCTTTAGCGCTCATTGAAAATTCCGGGCGGCCTTCTGCCCCGGTGAAAAATAGAACAGCCCACAGGCTATTAAACCTGTGGGCCGCCCGGTGGACTGTTTGGGATTGACCAAGAGGTGGTCACTCTACGTGGCCTCTACTGGCTACTCCGGGCTCCTGACCGACCTGCGTCAGGCGGAATCAATCCTTATTCACCGATAGTATGCGGGCTGTAGCCTCGAACGTCGAAAAACGCCCGAAGCCCCGCTTAGAGCGACCTGCTCTAAGTCTCAGCCACCTCACCCGGTCTTTGGGTACGTCTACTACTGCCTTCTGAACTTGTCATCCGACCACCTCCTTTCCGGTGTTAAGCGCAGATTATCCGCTCTCGCATTTTGTGTCAATGACACTCTGGTGCCGGGTCACCCTTGCTGAACAAATACATTCCCACTAGGGCTCCCCGGGCGTATGCTGTGCCGTAAGCAGTCCAGTTGGAGCGCCACGAAATGACTCCGGCACCGGAAACCGTTGTCGAGTATCACCTTCAATGCTTCTGCGGTGCGCCCATCGTAGCGACCGAAAAGACGGCGAGTTGTGCCAACTGTGGCCTGACCTTCGAGATTCGGCGGCGCGCTCACCGACACCGCCGGAAGCGCACCCACCACCGCTGGTACTCAGCTGCGCGTATAGGTGCTGACGATGTGCTGCAACTGGTCGAAAAGCCGATGACCTACTCCATCCTGTACTCTTTGTTGGCATACTACTTGTACGACTTGCTGAGTTGCTAGGAGTCAGCAAAACGCTTGGTTGGAGGCAGGCACATGACCTCGCGTGATACTTCCACAGGACGATCCCTCCGCGAGGTTGTCGCTGTCACGCTTGTAGCTTCGCCCTTCCTCCTTTTTCTTTATCACCGCGGCTGGCGTCAGTTGCTTTACGGCTTGGGTGGCCTCGCGTTATTCAGGGTGTTCTTGAGAGCGAAGGTGTATGGCCTCCGCTCGCACTCGAAACTCACTCCTGAAAGACTGACCTGGTGGAGAGAATTCGGGACAGAGAAAATCGTTTCCGAGTGCAATTGCGATTTTCAATGTTTCTGTGGTGCCCCTCTCCCAGCGACGGGAGAGACCGTGAGCCGGGCCAAGGTCGTGACTTGTGCCAAGTGTGGAAAGACCGTCGAGATTGGCCTGCTTAGGGGCCTGGACTGGAACATGCCCCCGCACCGGGAGACTTGGGGTTACCTGCAAGCATGGGACATCAAGACGCTGTTGGTTTACCTGGCCCTTTTCTCTGTGTTGCTGTACTACGTGTACGATCTGCTGCATTGGTAGGAGCGATTGGAGGACGACATGCCACCGGAAGTCTCCGTCGAGCGACAATTCCATTTTCACTGCTTCTGTGGTGCAACGATGGTAACGGGCGAGCGGACGGTGAGATGTACCGGCTGTGGTGTGACGCTCGGGGTTCACCGGGTTAGGCGGCACCGACAACAACGCCGCGACGCAGTTACCTACTATGGCTACGGTACCAATGGTAGGATCAGGGTTCGCCGAGTTGAGAGGCCCAGACAACAGCCGAGTGCAGCGCCCGCAGAGCCACATGGAACGCACACACCAGAGGCGAAACAGTTGCCACCCACTGCCCGGCAACAGAGAATACCTGTAACCAGGATAGCCGTGGATAGCCCACCAGCGCGGACTTGGTGGGAGAGGTTCGTCAAGCGGCACATCATCGACGATTACCCGTACAGCGATAACAGCTGAGAGTTAGAGCTGGTTGCTCTAAGCGGGGCTTCGGACGCAGACCTGATCTAAAAAGTCAGATCGCGCCGCAGCTACAGCCCGCACACTAGCCGGTGAGTTTGGATGAAGGCATCGCGTCGGTCGTGCGAAGGCTGCCATCCTTGGGCTTCGGCCCCGACCCGGGAGTCGCCGTGAGAGGCCACGTAGAGTGACCACCTCTTGGTCAATCCCAAACAGTCCACCGGACGGCCCGCAGGTTCAAAAACTTGCGGGTCGTTTGTCGTTTAAGGCAGTCGCTTTTGAGTCCAACCTAGGGCCAGAATTTCAAGGTTAGTTCACCATACCCCAAGCCGCTCCCATTTGATCGGCCACTTTCCGGTTGTCCTCGCCCACCGAATGCGTGTAGTGAGCCAGGTTTACGGGAGAACCCGGAGCATGACCGAGCCTCTCCTGGCGAACCGTCATGGGCGTATTCAACCTGTCCATGAAGGACGCACTAGTGTGGCAGAACACATTCAAGCCACGGCGCTTGATTCCCGGTTTATCAAGTGCTATCGAAAAAATGAATTTTGGCGATCAGATTTTTCCAGTTCCGGAGGGTCGTGATGCAGATTTAACATTCCTTTCACACTCTGTTATCTGTTGAGTTTTCTATCAAATACGCGCTGCCAGCCCGAATCTTGGTTAACTTTCTGACTTCGGTAACTCGCGTTCGTGACCAGCGGCAACTAATCTTTCCAGAGGGGGTTCTTACTAGGGAATAGCCATGCCTTGTCTGGGGAGAATACGGCGCGCGGTGGGCACGTTGTTGGTGCTGGTGGCGGGGTCCGCCTGCCTGGCTGGCGCGTCGTCGGCTACGCTTTTTCTCGAAGAGCCTTACGGCAAGATGGGATTCTTCACCGCGACTGGACATGCGGCCGTGTATTTGTCTGGAGTGTGTGCCGAAACTCCGCTGGTGCTGCGCGCCTGCGCTCCGGGAGAACTGGGGGCCGTGATCAGCCGTTATGACGGAGTGGGCGGGTATGACTGGGTGGCGATCCCGCTGATCCCTTATCTCTATGCGGTCGAGCGGCAGGATGATATTCCGCTGTTTGTCGATGCGAAGATGGCGCTGTTTCTGCGTGATCAATACCGCCGCAAACATCTGGAGAGTGTGGCGCCGGACCGGGACAACGGAGAAACTCCGGGCGGCAACTGGTATGAGTTGGTTGGTTCTTCTTACGACCGCGCCGTCTATGCATTTGAAATTGAAACCACTTCTGAGCAGGACCAGGCCTTCATCGAGCGATATAACTCGGCGCCGAACCGGTCACGCTTTCATCTCAGCTACCGCAACTGCGCCGACTTTGCCAAAGACGTCATCAACTTTTACTACCCGAAATCGCTGCACCGGAGCGTGATCGCCGATATCGGAATCACCACACCCAAGCAGATGGCGAAGACCCTGATCAAGTTCAGCGGGCACCATCCGCAATTGCAGTTCTCGCGCTACGTGATTCCGCAGGTGCCGGGCAGCATGGCACGCAGTTCGCAAGCGCATGGAGTGGTGGAATCGTTCTTGAAATCGAAGAAATACATTGTTCCCAGCGCCGTGGCGAGTCCGATCTTTGCGGGTTGTGTAGCCGCGGTATATGTAGGGACGGGCGCGGGCCACTTTGATCCGGCGCGGCAGGCGCTGGTTTTCAACGCCCAGCGCACGCTGGAGCCGCCGATCGGAGCTGAGGATCGCCGGGCCTACGAGATCGAACTGAAACATCTGGTGGCCGATCCGACTTCCGACAGCAACCGAGCGCGCATCGAACGATGGGGACACCTGTTCCGCAACACCGCGCCGGATCTCGATGCTCAGGGAAGGCCGATCCTACGGATACACTTGGGAGAAGAAGTGGTGAGTGTGGGCGTTTCCGGGAGCAACATCCTGGCCGATAACGCGCCGGGGCAATTGGTGCAGCAGTTGCTTGAGGCCCGGTTGCATGACGAACTGAGGCGCGGGAATCCACCCAAGGTTTCTGAAAGTGACGTTACGCGCGACTGGGAGCTTCTGCACAAAGCCCTGAACGGCTCAGAGGCTGAAGTGGCGGTGCGCACCCGCAAACCGCTGCAGCCGGGCGCACAGGCGCGCGCCGAGAGCAGCGGAAACCGACCGTAGTGAATCTGTATTGTCCTTCTCTTTCGCCCCTTCGGGGCTGATTCTTTCCTTCGCTTTGGACCCGCGGCTTGCGCGGTAGCTGAAAAAGTCCCGCAGGAGGAAGAGCGAAACCTCAGCGGCTGGAAGCCGCATGGATGTTGCACGGTTTACGGCACGAGTGGAACTCGTGCCCTTCCCGAGGGGTAAACTAACCCAGTTTCTCCGCAACCTCCGCAACTTCGGCGGACGGCTTATTGTTGCTGGTCTTGCTGCGGCTGCTGTTGCGGCGGCCGCTGCGGGATGGGCAAGCCGGGCGGCTGAGGATAGACTCCCGGTTGTCCGGGCTGTCCACCCTGCTGCTGTTGCATCTGGAGTTGCCGCTGCTGCATCTCCTGCAACATTTGCTGAGGAGTGCGCATGCCAGGCTGTTCCCCAGGATTCGGGTTAGGCGCCGGTTGTTCCGGCTCGGTCGCGGCCTGGTCCGTGGTGTCGTCGGTGGTGTCGTCCGCTGCATCGGCGTCGGGAGCTTCCGCGCTGGCGTCCTGAGTAGGGGCTGGAGCGTTACCGGCCACAGCAGGCGTACCACTTGGCGTGTCGGGTGTCTTGGCTACCAGCACTACCCGTACCAGTTGGTTGGCGTCTTCCGGCGAGCCGAGCAGGATGTAATTGAATTTTGAGCCATTCAGCAGCTCGGCCACAACTTCGCGCGCGGGGCCGGGGCCCAGGCGCGTGACCACGCGCTCGCTCGCTGTGGGCGGAATTTCGATGTCGGCAGAGGTGTGCTTGCGCACGCCGCGCAGGATGTCGCCCAGCGTGGAGTTGGGCGCGACAATGGTCAGCATTCCATCCTGATAGCTGACTTGCGGCGCGACCGCCGGGATGGCGTCGAGCGGAATCTGGGGCACAGGGCCTTGCGTCCCAGAAGGCAGTGGAGGGGGCAATGGCGCTGGCTTCTTTACTGCTGCCTTATGCGTCCGGTGCGTGGTCTGCGTGTCGGCCCGCCCCGCAACTGGCAGGCATAGCACGCCCACCACCAGCAACCCTGTCAGCTTCATTCCCGCGCTCATGAAAAGCCCTCCGCTTTCAATCTTGGGTCAATTTGGGGAGACGGTGGGTATCTAAGAGCAATTCTAGCACCGCTTCCCCGTGGTAACGACCGTAACCAGCGATCTGCGAGGATGTCTACTCAATAGAACGGATTGACTTTACGTTCTTGCAGGTGGAAGTTCTATATCAGGTGCAGGGCGGGATGTGCAACGTCTTGCACTCACTGGAAATGGCTTGGAGCGTACAATTTTCCTCTGGGGGACGGAAAAAAGTGTTTGACGCAGACGGTAGTGGCTCAGTTCGACTTGAGGCGGCTGAATGCTTAGGGGAGATCCCATTCGGCGAGCTCAGGGCAGGCTCCCGTCCCGCTGGTGAAAGCGCGGGACATCGGGATGACGGCGGAGGGGCGCAATCGGTGACGATCTTCAAGTTGTTCAGCTATGCCGCCATTGCTCTGCTGATGTTCACGTCATCGATTGCTACGGCGGAAAGTTGTGCAACCTCCAGCGATATGGACGATGCCACGCGCACGGCGCTCAGCACCGCGGCCCTTCGCTACTTCGGCTTGGTCGCCAAGGGCGATACGGCGGCGCTCCGGCAGAGCGCGGTTGCCAGCGTGGCCAGTGATTTCTCAGGGATTGAAGCGATCGCCAAGGACAATCAGCCGGCTCTTGATGGGTCGAAGGCTACGGCTCGGGCGCCTTTTCTGCTGGTGGCGGAGGGTAGCGCGCCCATCGCGCGTGCGGAATTTTTCTGTGGTGTTTTCGGAGCGAACGGCCAAACCCACGACAGTGCTGTCTTCACCTTGAACAATCTTTCTCCGGGAAAATATGGCGTCGTGATCCTCGATGCAGCGTCCGCCAAGGGTGCGTATACGGTTTCCGAGTTCCTGCAGCAGCAAGGTTCCGACTGGAAGCTGGGCGGCCTTTATATTCAGGCCGCACAACCTGCCGGCCACGATGGAGCGTGGTTTGCCACGCGGGCTCGCGACTTCCGAGCCAAAGGCCAGTCGCACGATGCCTGGTTGTACTATCTGGAGGCAATCTCGCTGGAGTCGCCGGTGCCGTTCATGGCCACCGCGGTCTCTGACAAACTTTACGACGAATCGCAGAAGGCGCGGCCGGCGGATTTTCCGGGGGAAGGAAAGACCGCAGATCTTATGGCCGGAACTGCTACCTACAAGCTGACTGCAGTTTTTCTTCTGGTGGTGGGCAATGATCTGGATCTGATCGTGAAATATCAGGCGGCGGATGTTTCCAACACCGCGCAGGCTTATCAGAATAATGTTGCGGTGATGAAGGCGCTGGTGGCGAAGTATCCGGAGTTGCGGGATGGCTTTGCCGCTGTGGTTGCGCGCGCTGTGGATCCCAGCGGCCGGGATTATGGGACGCTGATGGCGGTGAAGGAGATTAAGTAGAAGCAGTGGCCAGTGATCAGTGTTCAGTGACCGTGATTAGTGTTCAGTGACCAGTTCCCGTTCCAGCAGGCAGTCCCTTGGATCTTTGTCATCGCGCAGGCCCAGGAATACCGGGGCTCGCAGCTTGGGGCCGCTGCCGGCGCTGGCTCCGCCTGTCCACTCGGCGTATTCGATCTCGGCCACTAGCTCCGGCTTCACCCAGTACACTTTTCTGAGCGCCTCGACTCCGCCGTAGAACGGGTTCTTTTTCGTCTCGCGTTTCTTCAGCAGCTTCCAGATTTCTTCCAGCGACTTCTGGTCGAAGCCGCTGCCTGCTTGTCCTACATGAATCAGGCGGCCTTGCTTGTCATAGAGGCCCAGTACGATCGAGCCGAAGTGAGCGCGACTGCCTTCGGGCTCGGTGTAGCCTCCGATCACACATTCGAGGCGGTGCGTGATCTTGATTTTCAGCCACTCGCTGGAGCGGCACTCCTGATAGATGCTGTCGCGCTTCTTGGCGAGAATGCCTTCCAGGCCCTTGGCGCGCGCCATCTCGAACAGCGCCTTGCCTTGCTTTTCGTAGTGATCGGAATAGCGAACCGAGTCGCCCGGGTTCAGCAGGGAAGCGAGCTTTTTCTTGCGTTGCTCGAGCGAGACGCGCCGCCAATCGTAGCCATCGAGATAGAGCAGATCGAAAACGTAGTACAGCACGGGCACGTCGGCATTGGTGGCGGCGCGGCGGCCGCCGGGACGGAATCCGGTGCGCTGTTGCATGAGGGTGAAAGAGGCGCGACCTTGTTCGTCGAGCGCTACTACTTCGCCGTCGAGGATGGCGCTCTTCGCTTGGATAGATTTCGGTAGGTCTTTCAGCTCAGGAAATCGCGGCGTCAGATCGGTCTGGTTGCGCGAGACCAGTCGTACCGTGCCGTTTTCGAGGAATGCGATGGCGCGATAGCCATCCCACTTGATTTCGAAGAGCCAGTCCGGGCTGTCAAAGGGTTCGTTCACGGATGTGGCCAGCATGGGGTGAATTGTGGTGGGCATGGGGCGCTTCACGGGGCCGGTCGGTGACTCCGGCGAAGAAAAAACCTTTACCACAGGGGGCACGGGGGACACAGGGTAGGTCTTAGCCTCGGATGGGGCAGCCGCGTTTATGGTCACCGGAGCCTTTGCAGGCTCAGCTTTGGTCTTTTTTTTTGACTTTCCCCTATGTTCCTCTGTGTCTCTTGTATTTGGCTTTTGCTTTTTTTTTTGATCCAGTCTTGCTATCGCATCGGCGAGCCACGCCGCCTTCAGCTTGCCGCCGCCTGCGGGACGGCTTCTCCACTCTGCCGAGCCGGCGTCTCCGGCGATCTCCGCCAAGCTGCGTTTGCTGAGCACAGACTCGTCATAGTCATCGATGTCATAGCCCTCGACCACGTGGCTGTCATACTTCTTGATCATCAGCCATTCGTTGCCCTTGCTTCCCGGACGGCGGCCCTTCATCTTGACCAGCGCGAAGTCGCCGTTTAATTTCTTGCCCTTCAGACGGAATTTCAAATCGCCTTTGGCCAGCATGGCGGCGGCTTCGGCCTCGGTGCCGGGCACATACTTTCCCTGAACCGCAACCGGAGAGAGCGGCTGCCACGTGCCTACATCCCACACCATCACCGTGCCGGCGCCGTAGTTGTCTTCCGGGATGATGCCCTCGAAATCGAAATAGGAAACCGGATGATCCTCGACCTGCATGGCGAGGCGTTTGTCCGCGGGATCGAGCGAGGGGCCCTTGGGCACCGCCCAGGATTTCAGCACGCCTTCCATCTCCAGGCGAAAGTCATAGTGCAGGCGGGTGGCGTCGTGCTTCTGGACCACGAAACGGTGGCCGGCTTTGGTTTCGACTTTCGGGGGAGGCTCGGGCGTTGATTCGAACCGGCGTTTCCGTTTGTATTCTTCCAGGGCCATGGCAACACCATTTAACCACGGAGACACTGAGTCACGGAGAAAGTCGTTGGTCGTTAGTCGTTAGCAAAACCACGCCGCCACGGATGGTCTGGCTAACGACTAACGACCAGCGACCAAGGACCGCCAGCATGCTTTAGAATCCTTGCACCTATGCAACGCGAATTTCCTGAGGTGCCGCTGGTCGGAGTTGGCGCGATCATTATCGAAGACGCTCGCGTGGTTCTGGTGAAGCGCGGCCACCCGCCTCTGCACGGCGAGTGGTCCATTCCCGGAGGCGTGCTCGAAGTCGGCGAACTGGTGCGCGAAGCGGCAATCCGCGAGGCCCGCGAGGAAACCGGACTCACCGTCGAGGCCGGCGAACTGCTCGGCGTCTATGACCGCGTTCTGCGCGACGGCGACAAGCGCGTGCAATATCACTATGTTTTGATTGATTTTCTCTGCCGCCGGGTTGCGGGAGATCTGGCCGCCGCCAGCGACGCCGCCGAAGTGCGGTGGTTCAGCCGGGAAGAGTTGCCGGGGCTGAACCTGGCGAAAGATACGCTCGAGGTGATCCGCAAAGGATTCGCCAAACTTGCCTCTGATCAGGCTTTCAGCGTGCAATAGTGCGCAGTTCCACTAATCCCGCAGCGTGACTTTCGTAATCTTCTGGTGGGGTTAGAGCCGCCTTACACTCACGGGTTGGCTCAAGCCGACTCACGGGATAATTACGGATATATGGCACTCATTCGACGTTCTTTGTGGTTGGCAGTTCTAGCCGTCTTGTGTTTGCTCTTCTCTTCATTGTCCGGATGGGCCCAGCAAGACTCCTCCAGTCGACGGCGGGTGGTGGAACGAAGTGCGCCCGCCTATCCGGCGTTGGCGCGAAGCATGGGGCTGTCGGGAACTGTGCGGGTGGAGGCGGTCGTTGCTCCCGACGGCAGCGTGAAGACGGTGGAGGTCAAGGGCGGCCATCCGGTGCTGGCGCAGGCGGCGGTGAACGCCGTGCTCAAGTGGAGATGGGAACCTGCGCCGCATGAATCGCGCCAGGTAGCAGAAGTGAAATTCGGCCCGGCAGAATAGGTTCTCCGCAAAGGCGTGCGGCCCGAACCTGGCGCCAGGCTCGATTGCCTACGCGCTGTGACCGTTTGCAGTGCAGCACGCCCAGATAGGCGCTCCACGGACCGACTGCGTCGCGATACTGGTGGGCCATCACGCGGGATAGTTGATGCAGATGCGTGAGGTCATGAACGGCCCACGTCGCCAGCAGTTCCGACAACGTCACCACTCCCAGTTCCGGATGCGTTCCGCGCCGGGCCAAGTCTTCCGGCTGTAAATTCAATGCCTGCAGCGCAGCCAGATTTTCCCTCCGCAGGCGGGCGAATTCGTCGAGGAGTTGCTCCAGCGACTTGCCTTGGCTCTCTTTCGCCTGCGCAAAGCGATCAAAGGGATCAAATGGCCGCGCTTCGCCGTGCTGCAGGATGATGCGCGCGCGCGGCATCCAGTCGGTGCGCTCGCCGACGATCAGGTGGCCTACGATGTCGAACGGGCTCCATGTATCTTTTCCTTCGTTATTGCGTCCTTCGTTGCCGCGCGCCCACAGGTCGGGCATCCCGCGTAAGAGCGCGTCGAGGGTGGCGGGAGTGCGGGTGAGAATTGCGATTGGCTTCAGAGAGGCGGAATTCCGTCATGGTTTCCATGCTTTTCGTAGATGCGGGATTGATGTTTTGGACTCAAGCGACGGAGCGGGGGCCATCGCTCCCGTCGTCTTCCCACTCTGCATCACACGCATGGCAGTGCCATCCCGTGCGCTGCACGGGCATGGGCAGGCGGAGGAAGGCGCTCATGTAGGCGATGGGACGGTCCAGTTCCTGGAAGTTCACATCCAGCGACTGGCACTTGGGGCAGCGGGGCTGCTCGTAGAGGCCAACGCCCTGCACGTAGAGGCCTTCGAGAATCGGTTCGTCGAGAAGTTTCTGCGCGTTGGCAACATCGGTAGGCCGCACGTTGAGCTTGATGCCGCCGATGAAGTTGGAAATGAACCAGTCGAGGCGAACCAGGTTTTCGTCGGCCAGAAAACATTCGATGCCCGCCGACTCCAGACTGCCCTTGGCCAGCAAGGCTTCCGGCAGATCGCGAAACTGGCGGATGGTCACGAGTTCGCGCACTTCTAGTTCCTGCCGCGGCTCCGACGGAGTGTCGTCGGAAAATTCAAGGTGCCGGCGATCCAGTTCATCTTCGAGGGCATCCCAGGCAGGCTCGGTCAGCGACTCGGCATTGCGCGCCAGGCGCTGCAACTCGCCGTCGGTCATGGCGGCGTAGTTGTCTGCCAGGCGGCGACGCTCCCGCTCAGCGTCGAGATAGGATTCGTCCAGAGATGACACTTGGCAAGGATACTTCGAGTGGGGGCCGTCGTCCAACTGCCCTGACAAACGGTAGTGTTGCAGTTTGATCCGAACGACGTGTGCTGGCGGGAGATCCCTCGTCCCGCCGGTAAAAACGCGGGACTTCGGGATGACGCCGGAGGGGTGCGATGATCGAAGATTTCAGATTGAGCCAGCAGGGACAAACATGGGCTACCGCCGTCGAAACGTTGTGACCCTTAACCCTTCACCAGGATGACGCTGGCGTCATCGTGCAGACCCGCACCGTCGGCGAACGAGCGGACGTCATCGAGCAGGCTCTCGGCGGAAGCGTCGGTTCGCAGAAAGTGTTGCTGAAGACGCATCAACCCGTACTCTTCGTCCGCCGGGTTTCCCGCCTCGGTAATTCCGTCGCTGTAAAACACCAGGCGAGAACCTACGGGAAGCTTCACTTCGACCTCCGAGAAATCGCCCGGTCCCAGTCCCAGAGGAATTCCGCGCTCCACGTCGAGGAACTGAGCTGAATTGCCGGTGATCAGGAGCGGCCGCAGGTGACCCGCGTTGGCGAAGGTCAGAGTCCGCTTCGCAGGATCAAGCACGGCATATACCATGGTGACAAAACGGCCGGCGGGAAAGTCCTCGACCAGAAGGCGATTCAGCTTGGCCAGCACTTCACCCGGAGTGCAGGCGGCCTCGGCCAGGGATCGCAGGATGCCACGAGTGGCGGACATGAGCAACGCTGCGGCGGTTCCCTTGCCGGAAACGTCGGCCAGCACCAGTCCCCAACGGCCTTTGTCCATGGGAATGAAGTCGTACCAGTCGCCGCCCACGGCGCCCACAGGAATGGAAAGCCCGGATACGGTAAAACCGGGAATGGAGGGAGCGGCTTTGGGGAGGAGTGCTTGCTGAATGACGCGTGCCTCCCGCGCCTCACGAGTCATTTGTTCCCGTTGCCGCTGTTCCTGCTGAAATCGCCGAGCGTTGTGCACGGCCACTGCCACATCGCTGCACAGGGCTTGGAGCAGCCGCAGCTGGCAGGGGCTGAAGCCATCGAGTTCGGTGTGGCAGGCGGTGAATACTCCTACCAATTGCCCTTCCACATGGAGGGGAATCGCAACTTCCGAAAGCGTGGATTCTTCGCAGCCAATGTAATAAGGGTCCTGGCGCACATCGGGCGCGTAGTGCATCTGGCCAGTCGAAGCAACGTATCCGACCATGCCTTTCCCGATCTTCAGGCTGTGGCCGGGGCCGTGGAGTTCGCAGCCGGTGCAACCGTGGGCGCACACCAGCGCCAGTTCGCCGCGCTGTTCGTTATGCAGGTAGATGTCAGAATCCAGGCATCCGAAGGAACGGGCGATCTCGTTCACGACCTTGTCAACGAGCTGGTCGAGGTCAAGGATCGAGCTGATTTTCTGAGCGGCTTTTTGCAGTTTGAGGAGGTCCTCAACCTGATCGAGATCAAGGAGGCGAGGGTTCGAGGGAAGCGGTGCCGCGAAGTTTGGACTGGCTGCCATGGCTCTGTTCCAAGTTAGTGAACTATAACCAGAGATGATTTATTCGATGGTTAGGACTCTTTTTTTCGAGGAGAGAGCAAATTGATGGACGCCCAGCCAGACGTCCGTCTCACTCGGACGTGGCGCCGATGGAACCGCCGAAAACTGCCGGCGAAGTCCGGGATGCCCGCGCGAACACGATGGCTCAGGTTCACGCCCGCCAGATGGATGCCAGAACGGCAACCACTCTGGCCTACCTTGCCATGAGTTTGCTGCGCGCTATCGAGGTGCCCGACCTGGAAAGCCGAATGGCTGCGCTTGAGGTGGCGCAACGAGGAGAAGAGCGTGCTTTCTTGCAATCGAGCCCGCCGGACAGCGAACAAGGAGGAAAGAGATGGATTTCGATGACATCTAATCGGGACCGGCTCGTGAAATTGGGACGGTAGTCCCTCGTGAACTATGGGGATCCGAACCCTCTTAAAACGGTTCGAACGCGCAGAGGAAGCCCTGAAGGCGCAGTCGATCTTCTTTCCAGACTGCATCTGCTTCCCGGAGAAGGAGCAGCCTTTTTTCTGTTCGTCCTTTGAGATGCCAATCGCCGACAGAGTGAAGTGCCCTCTGCATGGCAATCGCTTCAAGCAAGCCCCGCATGCACCTCTATGTGCCAAGTTGGCTGGCGGAAAAAGAGCCGGCTCGCCGGGAACGCTTGAGTCCTCAGTACCGCAAGGCATGGGAGGCCGGCTTTCCGTCGGAATTGTGGCCAGCGGTCCCGAAAGAAGAGATAGAGAACGGCCGGATCCTCTTCAGGCTCAAGGACGGAACCAAACTCTTGGTTGGGGAGAGTATTCAGGTTCTTTTGCCATGATGTGATAGTCATCACGTACCCTCGTGACCTCGGACCCATGCGCTGAGCTCTCTCCGCGGGCATAATTGACCACATCGGGTCCCGTCGGACGACCTGAAGGCTACCTCGACTGCGAAACTCGATTTGTTTAAGAAGTAGGAGTCTTCCATGAAGTGGACAATGTGGCTGTTAGCCCTAGTGAGCGCGCTATCGACTTCGGCCATTTCCCAGAAACCGGAAAAGCCGCTCATTACCGAACCTATCGACGAAGCGAAAGTCGTTACTCTTCACGGCAACGTTCATCCGCTGGCGCAGGCCCGCTACGATCTGGGCACAGTCCCCGATTCATTCCCCGCCTCGCGAATGGTGCTGCTGTTACAGCGTTCGCCGGAGCGCGAAGCGGCTCTGCAGCAATTTCTGCAAGACGCACACAGGCCGGGTTCTCCTACTTTTCACAAATGGATCAAGCCCGATCAATTTGGCGAACTGTACGGACTTACCGATTCCGAGATCGCTACGGTCAGTGGCTGGCTGCAAGAGCACGGATTCGCGGTCAGCCGAATCAATCGAGCCAGGACCGCAATCGAGTTTTCGGGCACCGCCGGTGGAGTGCGCTCCACGTTCCACACGCACATTCACGCTTACCTCGTGAACGGACAGGAGCATTACGCCAATGATGTCGATCCGCAGATCCCGGCAGCGCTGGCGCCGGTGATTGCTGGCATCACTCCGATCAACGACTTTCGTCCGAAGTCTTACATAAGAAATTTCGGCAATGCGGTCTACGACAGCAGGAGTAAGAAATTTGTTGCGGACTGGACTTTTCCTGCAGGGCAGGACTCGTTGGACTTGGGGCCTGGCGACTTCGCTCTGCAATACGACCTCGGCCCGCTTTATGCAGCGGGTATTACAGGCAGCGGCATTACCATCGGGCTAATCGGCGCATCCAACGTTGATCCGACGGCTGTGGCTAACTATCGCTCGTTTTTTGGATTGCCGGCGAACCCGCTCAACGTCGTTATTGACGGAAGTGATCCGGGAGAAAACGACGCCGCCGGCGAATCGTATCTGGATGTCGAACTGAGTGGTGCTGTCGCCCCGGGAGCAACCATCAACCTATACACCGCGGCCGACACCTCGGTGCAATCTGGACTGTATCTGGCCGCGCAAAGAGCCGTGGACGACGATCAAGCCTCAATCCTCAGCACGAGCTACGGTTTGTGCGAACAAGATCTGGGCTCGGCAGGAAACCAGTTCTGGTATTCCTTGTGGGAGCAGGCAGCGGCGCAAGGGCAGACCTCGTTTGTTTCGGCCGGGGACGGTGGGTCAGCAGGCTGCGACAACTTCAACGAAGCTCAGCCGGCGCAGTACGGGATTGCCATGAACGGGTTCAGTTCCACTCCCTGGAACGTTTCTGTGGGTGGCACCGACTTCTATTACAGCAGCTACAACGAAACTTCGTCAGCACAGCAAACTCAGCTGGCGACTTATTGGGACACGGTCCAAACTATTTTCCCTACGACGTCTCTTTTGCAACCTGTGCCGGAGCAAGCGTGGAACGAACCGTTCGGACTGAATCTTGCGGATGGCGGCGTTTACAACTCCGGCATCCCCACTATCGTTGCGGGCAGTGGCGGACCGAGCAGTTGCGCGACCGGGACCGACGCTTCCGATGGCACTTACAGTTCGTGCTCCGCTGGATATCCCAAGCCTTCGTGGCAGACGGGAAAAGGTGTTCCCAACGACGGGGTCCGTGATCTTCCTGACGTGTCGTTGTTTGCCGCGGCGGGCGAGAACGACACCTTCTATCCCTTCTGCCCGGGGGAGGGCTACTGCGTCGTTTCCGACGGCGATCTCACGATTGGGATCGTAGGAGGTACATCGGCATCGTCTCCGGCAATGGCGGGCATTCTGGCGTTAATCGAACAGAAATATGGACCGCAGGGACAAGCCAACTACATACTCTACCCCTTGGCAGCGCAGCACCCTTCCGCATTTCACGACATCACGACTGGGAGCAACATCGTGCCATGCCAGCAGGGCACACCGAATTGCACTCTGAGCACAGCCAGCGACAACACAAAGGGCTATTACACGTTCGGGTACTATGCGGGTACGGGATACGACTTGGCGACTGGGTTGGGCAGCGTGGACGCGAATCAGCTGTTTAACAACTGGAACGCGCTTAGTTTTAAGTCAACCTCGACCAACCTCAGCCTCAGCCAGACTAGCTTCACGCATGGCACTCCGATCACGGTAAATGTCGGTGTAACTGGGAGCGGTGGGACTCCCTCCGGGGGTGTGGCCCTGGTTACGACCGCAACTCCACAGAACAATGAGGGACTAAAGCTCCTAACCCTGCAGAGCGGAGCGGCAAGCGGCAGCGTGAACAGTCTTCCCGGAGGCCAATATAAGGTAAGTGCGCGCTACGGTGGAGACAGTGTTTTCGCTTCCAGCACTTCCAACCCGGTATCGGTGAATATCGCGCCGGAGAATAGCACCATCTCTCTGTCCGGGAATACCTATTCCTACGGTGCCACTTCCTATACGCCGCTTACAAACGGCAGCAGCTACCCTTATGGTACTTACATTGCGATCGACGCACGGCCCGGTGGAGTCAATGCGGCGCCCGGCACTACTGATGGAATCGCAACAGGCACAGTGAATTTCACGGATACGGCTGCGGCTGGGAACTCCACCTCCGGACCGCTAGCTCTTAATGGCGCAGGTACAGCGGAGTGGGCACCCGCTACTGGCTTCTCTGTGGGAGCGCACACTGTGGCTGCCACCTATTCGGGCGACGCCAGCTTCAATACATCTTCAAGCTCAACCCCGCTGAGTTTCACGATTACTAAGATCTCACCGGCGATCAATCTCGCAGTAGGTCCGAACCTCGGACTGAATGCAACTGTGGAGTCCGGCAGCCCGGTGACACTGACGCTCATTGTGGGGATCACTGGGTTGGCGGAGCCGCCCACCGGTACGGCCACGTTTTACTTGGGAAATAAAACGCTTGGAACGGCTACCTTGGGGCCGCCCCCTTATTACAATCCGAGCGTTGCAGCCGCATCGATCACAGTGAGCAATCTGCCGGTCGGTACGAGTTCAGTGACAGCGAGCTATGGCGGGGATAGCAACTATAATGCTGGGAATTCCAGCAATTCCGTACAAGTCACCGTGACGCAGCAGTCGGCGGGCATTCTTACTGCCAGTGCGAACGCGTCCTCGCTGCTTCCGACCCAGGACCTGATTGTCACTGCCAATGTTGCGGGGGTGAGCGGGCAGCCGACTCCGACCGGATACGCTGGTTTGTATGCTTATGGACCCGGCGGAAGCTACAGCGCTAGCTGCACCTTGGTGAATGGTTCCTGCAGCTTTGACTTTGGGGGCGGCTATTGGAGCCCCGGCACGGTCATTGTGAACGTGAGCTACAGCGGAGATTCGACATATGCTCCCAGCGGTACTGTCGTCTCGGTTACGATGCTGAATATGTTCACCATAACGTCGGCGAGTTCTGTATCGTTTGCAGCGGGCGCGACCACGGGCAACACTTCTGCGCTCACGGTGACGCCGTCTAACGGATTTACCGGGCCAGTCTACTTTGCGTGTACGATCGCATATTATCCGCCAGGAGCGCAGCATCTTCCCACGTGCTCGGTTCCGGCATCGGTGAATGTGACGAGCGCCACTGCGGTGACCTCCGCCATGACGATTAGCTCGACGGGACCGACGACGGTCTCGCGTGCGGAAACGATCAAAAGTCCGCGGTGGCTCGCGGCGCAATCTCTCACCTTCGTTGCCGGGATTCTCGTGGTTGCATGGCCGCTGCGAAGGCGCGTTCGCCTCCACGGGACCGCTCTGTGCTTGCTGATTGTGCTGGCGGGGAGCATGGCCTTGGTGAGCTGTGGCGGCGGTGGTGCGAGCGGCGGAGGTGGCCGGACGATTCCCGGCACAACGCCTGGGATCTACAAATTTATGGTCGACGGCGCGTACACCCCAAACGCCGGTACAACTCAGCCATTTTTTTACAGTACGCCACAGGTGTTCGTGGTGAACGTGAATATCCAGTAAGCAGATGGAGTGCGTTGGAAAAAGCCGGCTTTCGGGGGCGCGCCCACCCGATGTCGTGCCTGAATACCATTCTAGCGCGCAGACTTCAGCCAATACCCACCCCCGCACTTCATTGACGCGCCGCATCTGCCCCTCCTAATATGGTCGCGCAGAACGAGATCGCATCCCTTGATCGGCCAAACCATCTCGCACTACCGCATCGTAGAGAAGCTGGGCGGCGGCGGCATGGGTGTGGTCTACAAAGCCGAAGACATAAAGCTCGGCCGCTTTGTCGCCCTTAAATTCCTCCCCGACGATGTAGCCAAAGACCCGCAAGCCCTCAGCCGCTTCCAGCGCGAAGCCAAGGCCTCCTCCGCACTGAATCATCCCAACATCTGCACCATTTATGAAATTGACGACCAGCACGGCGAAGCCTTCATCGCCATGGAGTTTCTGGAAGGAGTGACGCTGAAGCACAGGATTGGTGGCGTGCCAATGCAGGTCGAAACCGTCCTCGACTTGAGCATCCAGATTGCCGATGGGCTCGAGGCCGCGCACGCCAAGGGCATTGTTCATCGCGACATCAAGCCGGCAAACATCTTTGTAACCTCGCGCGGTCACGTCAAGATTCTCGACTTCGGATTGGCCAAGGTCACGCCCAAGCCCGAAGCTGTCGCCATCGAAGCCACTGCCACGCTGGTAGCCGAGGAGCATCTCACCAGCCCCGGCAGCACCCTGGGAACCGTCGCCTACATGTCGCCCGAGCAGGTCTTGGCCAAGGACTTGGACGCCCGCACCGATCTTTTTTCCTTCGGTGTGGTGCTCTACGAAATGGCGACGGGCACCCTGCCCTTTCGTGGTGACTCCTCGGGCGTGATCTTCGATTCCATTCTTCACAAACAGCCCGCCGCCGGGGTGCGTTTGAATCCCGATCTCCCGGCCAAGCTCGAAGACATCATCGCCAAGTCCCTGGAAAAAGATCGCGACGTCCGCTACCAGTCCGCCACGGAGTTGAAAGCCGACCTGAAACGACTCAAGCGCGATACCGAATCGCAGCGGCTGCAGATCAACCCCGAAACCGCGTCGTCGCCAGCAGGCCGATACCGCAAGCCGTTGATCCTGGTTACGGCAGCGTTGCTGGTCGCGGTTCTCGCCGCCGTTGCATTCCGCGCGTACGGCCCCGCCTCTCACTCCCCGCAGGCGGAAAAAGTTGTTTCAAAAGCTCCGGAAACCATGGCCGTACTTCCCTTCCGCGATATTTCCGCAGCCACGACTGACAGTTGGGGCATCGGCATTACCGACGCCATCATCAGCCGCTTAACCTCATTGCAGAACCTCGCCGTCAGACCAACCACATCCGTCCTGAAGTATGCCAAGGACGCGCCCGAGCCAGCGGAAGTGGCCAAGGCATTAAACGTGGAAAGCGTCCTGGAAGGCACGTATCAGCGTTCTTCCGACGTAATCCGCGTGACAGTACAACTGATCGATGGCCACACCGGCAATACCCGGTGGTCGCAACGCTATGATCTGCACAGCGCCGACATACTGAGCTTTGAAGACCAAATCGCAACCAAGGTCGTAGAAGGCCTCCAGATCGAAATCTCTCCAGCCGAGCAGAAGTCGATACAACAGCCTGTAACCACCAGCGTAGATGCCTACAACGATTACCTCGAAGCCCGCTTTTATCAGAACGAATACTCGATGAGTTCCCGCGTGGAGAGCCTCAAAAATGGCCAGCGTCTCCTCTTGCATGCCATTTCCCTGGACAAGAATTTCGCCGACGCCTATGCCCTGCTGGCATATTTGTATGCGTTTCAGAGCGCAAACTTTCTTCCCGATGCCGGGGCGAATCTGAAGCGCGCCGAGGTGGCTGCCCAGAACGCATTGCGGATCAATCCTCAGTCGGCGGAAGGATTGATTGCGCTGGGAACGATTTATGGTGAGGAGGGCCGGGAGCGAGAAGCAATCCGCACTCTCAGACAGGCTGTTGCTCTCGCCCCCAACAACGAAACCGACTGGCTGGCTCTGGGATATTCCCGCTACTACGCTGGACTCAATGAACTGGCCGAGCAGTCCTACCGCCGGGTCGTAGAATTGAATCCCACCCTCCTCAGCCCCGCTGGATGCACGCCCGCATGTTGCTATACAGTGGTAAAGCGCAGGAAGCGGAACAGGAAATGCGGCAGGTGGTAGCGCAAAATCCGGACCAATTCAAGGCCTTGGCCTACCTCGGCGGAGTACTCTATTACGAAGGCAAACTTGACGAGGCCCAAGCGCATCTGGATCGCGCCGTTCTACTCGCTCCCGACTCAAGCGACGGGACCCCCCAGGCGATGGCAGGTTTTCTTTATGCATCGCGCCACCAGCGGGAAAAGATCGACGCCGGACTATTGCGGTACCGTCCCGAACAGCTCATCGATGGCGATGCCGCCTACTGGATCGGAGCCATCCACGCCCTGCTCGGCGACCGGCAGGACGCACTTCATTTCCTGAAACGCGCGGTCACCCTCGGAGATGTGAACTACCCCTGGTTCGCGCGTGACAAGAACTACGACAGCCTGCGCTCCGACCCGGACTACCAGTCCATCATGGCCGGCGTCCGCCAGCGCTGGCAGTCCTACAAAGAGGAGTTCGACCCCGCCCGCTGACCGCGGCACTGAGGGGTTCACCCTGTGCTCCTCTGTGCCTGCCCTGAGAGTACCCGAAGGGTCCCCTGTGTTTAAGATTTTCTAAATTTACCGCGGTAAGTCGTGTTCTTTTCGTACTGGATTGCCGCCAGCTTCCGGATAGCCCAGGCAGCGCTCTCAGCCACCACTTCGTCCTCATCCCCCGCCAGCTTGCCAAGCAGCGGAAGGAACTTCCCGTCCCCGCTATTCCCCATGGCGATCACCGCATTCCGCCGCAGCCCCGCGCGTTTCGCTCTTCGCACCGGCGACCCACGAAACGTGTCACGAAATTCTTCCGTACTCATCTCGGCCAGCCATTCCAGCGCAGGATTTACCAACTCCGCCCGCGGCTGAAATTCACCTGCGTTCGTTGCCGGCGCCTTCCGGTTCCAAGGGCACACATCCTGGCAGATATCGCAGCCAAATACGTGCCGCCCCATCCCGCCGCGAAGTTCCTCAGGAATTGCCCCTCGTTTTTCGATCGTGAGATAGGAAATGCACTTGTTGGAATCAAGCCGATAAGGCGCCATGAACGCGTCCGTTGGACACGCCTCGATACAGCGCGTGCAACTCCCACAACGATCCGGCGCAGGCAGGCTTCGTTCGAAATCAGAATCGAGTTCGATCGAAGTCAGAATCACGCCCAGAAAAAGCCAGGACCCCAGCTTCTGGTTGATGATGCAGGTATTCTTCCCGATCCAGCCAATGCCCGCGTACTTCGCCACCACCCGCTCAATAATCGGCCCGGTATCGACGTAACAGCGTGTAACCAGATCATCGCTCCCATCTGCATCTCTCAATGCCGCTTCAACCCGCCGCAGCCGTTGCATCACTGACTCGTGGTAGTCCTGCTGGCTCCAGGCGTAGCGGGAAATCCAGCCTCGGCTCGCATCCGTCGCCTGCGTGGAGTACGGCTGCGCCGTGTTGTAGTTGATGGCGCACACCACTACGCTGCGAGCCCAGGGCGCGGCATACGCCAGAGACGCACGCTTCAGTCGCCCCTGCTCGTCGCGCGCTTCCAGATACTTCATCTCGCCGCCGCGCCCCTCGGCAATCCAGCGGGGAAAGTATTCCAGCTCCGGGGCGTCATCTACTGCAGCGACTCCCGCCAGCTCGAAACCCGCCTCGGTAGCGGCGCGCGTAACCACAGCCGTGATTTCAGCGGATCGCAACATACGACTCGAAGCACGAGCCAGGATCTGTGCCGCAAACAAGCCCTGAAAACTCAAGCCTTGGGCGTAGCGGCCTTTGGGCGGCCGTCGGCTATTTCGGCAGCGGAAACCCCTTCATGCAGACAACCGTACGGTCCGCCTCCTCTAGCTTCGCGTGGAGGAAGCCGAGATTCGCGGTACAAAGTACGTCGCCTTTCATAACCAGGCTGGTGTTGTTATCCAAGGGCGCGTTCTGCTTGGTGGCGATCAGAATGCGCTGCGAACCGTCGGGTGAAAGCACCCATATCTGGTTTAGCAAAAGTTCGGACACGTAGATGTTGCCTTTGCCGTCCAGTTCAATCCCATCGAATGCTGAGAAGCCGTAGGGCAACGCAACCGGTTCTCCCGCCGTCCCATCTTCCTTGATCGGAATCCTGACGATCTTCGGGTCGCCGTCCGTAACCGCATAAATGTTCTTCTGTTGCTTGTCGAGCACCAGATCGTTAACGCCCAGGGGAAATCCGGAATAAGGCGTGGCCGACCAGTTGAGTAGAGGGTGGGCCGACCACAGGTCTACCTTTTTCCCGTCTGGTGAGATTTTCCAAATTCCCGAGTATGTGAGGTCCGTCATGTAGACGTTGCCGCTGGCATCAATCGCAACGTCGTCCGGATAGCAGAACGGCCAGCCCTCGGCTTTTGTGGCGAGGGGCGTGACCGCTCGGGTTTTGGCGTCGATCTTATAAACCCCGGAGCGGGTTACCGTCGCATCGCGGCAAGCCGGATGGAAGGGATCGCCCAAGTCTTTCCTGAAGTCCCGTTTCGAATGGCCCGTGTACGCCACGTAGATGTTACCGGCCTCGTCGAGATCGAGCCCGATCAGGTCTCCGTTTCCACTCTCTTCCTTTGACGGAACCCACGCGATGTGATCGTAGCCGCCATCCTCCTTCAGCATGACGACTTCCCCAATATGCATCAGCGTCGCATAGAGGTTTCCGTGCGCATCAACTCCGAGGCCCTCAGGCGTGTCGGGAAGTTTGGCCATGACCCAGGCCTTGAACTGGGCTGAGCAAGGCAGAGCAGTTGCCGCGAAAAACCCGGCGCAGCCAACAAGACAGAACAGCGTCCTAATACGTTTCGTCATTCGTTGGTCCCTCATTGAGTGCGACGCGCCAGCCGAAATCAGATTCCCAGCTTCTTCACTTCCTCGTTGTAGTACTTGCGGTAGAGGATGTCCCACTCCTGCGAGCCTTCAAGGATGGTACGCTTTTGGCTCTCGATCTTTTGCCGGGCGGCAACGTCGATCCGTTCTTCGTGGTTGAGCAGGTCTTCGAGAATCTTGCGGGTTTCCTGGCGGATGGTGTTGGGGTCTTCGATGAAATCGACTTCGTCCATCGCCTTCAGCGCGTCAGCCACCGCTCGCGCCAGCACATTCACTTTGTCGCGGCTCAGTCTCACAGCACCGCCTTGTACTTGCGCACCAGTTCGCTCTTCACCTTGCGGAACATCTCCTGGTAGTTGGCGCCGGTCTTGTTCATCTCTTCGGAATACGCTTCGAGAATGACCCGCACTTCGTCGTTGATGCGGTCTTCCAGTGTCATTTCCTCGAGCAGAGCCGCGTGCACGCGCTCCGTAACCTTCGGCACGGCCGACGTCTCGATGGCCTTGGCGGCAATCAATTTCTTGGTAACTTCGCGGGCCAGGTAGCCCACATATTCCTTGGAAAGAAGCATGTGCGGGTCGGATGTCCTGTATCAGCGGGAACTTGTCTGCGAATTACAAAGTGTAACACAGGGCAATTGCGCGCGGGAACGATGCCACGCCCACCCCTGGCACGATTTGGATCGTGAGAAAATAACCTTCATGGACGCGAGGGCCTGCCTGCCAGGAAATTCCGCTCGCCTCGGGAGATCCGAATCGACGCGACTACACTAGAGGTCTTAGTCATCGTCTTTGTCGCCACGCTGATTCGCTCCGCCTTCGGCTTTGGCGAGGCTCTCATCGCAGTTCCGCTGCTCGCTTTCTTCATCCCCCTGGAGGTTGCGGCCCCACTCGTCGTGCTGGTCTCCATTACCATCGCCGGCATCGTGGTGGTGCAGGACTGGAAGAAAATCCACCTCCGGAGCGCGGTGTGGCTGGTGCTCTCCACCCTTCTTGGTATCCCGCTCGGCCTTTGGCTCCTGACAAGCACCCATCAAAGAGTCGTGAAGGCTGTGCTGGGAGTGATTATCGTGGCCTTCTCCCTCTACTCCTTGATCGGCCGCGCACCCCCGCAACTACGGCGAGACAGTCGCGGATGGCTCTTCGCCTGTGGATTCTTCGCCGGCGTACTGGGCGGAGCCTACGGAATGAATGGCCCGCCCCTCGTCATTTATGGAGCCATGCGGCGGTGGTCCGCCCAGCACTTCCGGGCGACTCTGCAGGGATATTTTCTACCTGCCAGCCTCATCGGTATGAGCGGCTATTGGCTGGCCGGACTTTGGGTTCACGCCGTAACCCATTATTTTCTGCTCTCACTTCCGGTCACGCTGCTCGGCGTTTTCCTCGGCCGGATGATCAACCATCGCATGCAGGGGGACGCTTTCCTGAAATACATCTACCTCGGCTTGGCTGGCATTGGAGCGCTCTTGATAGCTCAAGCTATGAACGGCCGCCTCTGACCGCAGGTTGATCGTCATCCCGAGCAATCGTTCTCACGGGATCGCAATCAGCAAGCCACCGCTTACGCCCAGCGATTGCTCATGTCCGCGCCCAAAACTGTATTCGTAACCTGGTTCGACATACCAGCCGAACCTGCGTTTTGCAGACGGCCAATACATAAAATCGGTCGAGACTTCAGCCCCGACTGCATTCGTTGTCATTCCGTAGCGTCTTGCATGAATCCACTCCGGCCCCATGCCAACCATAAACTCCGCCTTCTTCGACAGAGTCCAGGGCTTCTTGAAAATAAGGTCGGCATCCCACTCGGTCGAGTGCCGTCTGAAAAGCGATGTAACCCCCGCCTCAACTTCCAGCCGGTCCTCGATCGGCGTAACTTCCACCGCAACCGTAGGGCCGAAACTCGAGCCATCTCCAGTGAGGCTCTGAGACGCAGCACCCCCAATTTCGACTATGGCGGCAGGCTCCTTCTCAGCAGGCCCCTTGTCGGACGACTGCGCCAGGGCATTTCCGAAGGAAAGACACAAACACGCTATCCAGAGAATTTTCACGCCGCCTTAGTCTCACACACTTCCGGCACCCTAACCAGCGCTTCCGGCATCCCAGCATCTTTCGGAGATCGTTTTCATCTATATCGTTATACGATATACTAGGAGGGCCACTGGATCGCGGCACGATACAATCAGCGGCATGAAGAAGCTCACCCTGTCGGACTATCAGGCACTCGCGGAGTTCCGTTACCAGATCCGCCGCTTCCTCCACTTCAGCGAGCAGGTGGTGAAGCAGGCCGGTCTGGAGCGCGGCCAGTACCAGCTCATGCTGGCCATCAAGGGCATGCCGTCCGGCGTGCGGCCGCGCATCCGCGAACTGGCCAACCGCATGCAAATCCGCCACCACAGCGCCGTCGAACTGGTAAACCGTCTCGAGGCCGGAGGCTTCGTCCACCGTACCCGCGCCCGGGACGACCGCCGCGAGGTCCTGCTCGCCCTCACTGCTAAAGGCGAGAAGGTCCTCGCCGAACTGGCGCTTCACCATCACGACGAACTCAGCTCGGCCGGGCCGGAGCTGGTGGCCGCTCTTCGCCGCATCATGCACGCTGGCAACGGAGCCGCCTTCCTTCATCCTGCCCCGGCTCACGAAAAAGGAAAGACATAAAGCACCATGAGTGATTCCCCACCCGCCATCTCAACCCAAAACAATTCTTTCGCGGCCATCGACTCACCGCCTCCCGCAACGTTCCGCATGTTGCTGGTCTCGTTCCTCGCCGCCGCCATCGGTCTGGTCGCCGGCATCGTGGCCTTCGCGCTCTACAAACTGATCGGCCTGTTCACCAACCTGTTCTTCTTCCATCGCTGGTCAGCCGACTTCACCAGCGCCCAGCACAACCACCTCGGCTGGATGGTCATCGTCATCCCCGTCATCGGCGGACTCATCGTCGGCGTCATGGCCAAGTACGGCACCTCGAAAATTAAAGGCCACGGCATCCCCGAAGCCATGGAAGCGGTCCTCTTCAACCGCAGCCGCATCGCCCCGCGCGTGGCCATCCTCAAGCCCATTTCAGCGGCCATTGCCATCGGCACCGGTGGCCCCTTCGGCGCCGAAGGACCGATCATCCAAACCGGCGGCGCCATCGGCTCGCTGGTCGGACAGGCCTTTCACACCACGGCGGTCGAGCGCAAAGTTCTGCTAGCCTGCGGCGCCGCCGCCGGCATGTCTGCCACGTTCAACACTCCCATCGCCGGCGTGATTCTCGCCATCGAACTGCTGCTTTTTGAATTCAAGTCGCGTTCGTTTATTCCGCTTGTGATCGCCAGCACCCTGGCCACGGCAGTCCACATGCAGCTTCTGGGCTTGGGACCCATGTTCCAGGTCAGCCCCATGGATTTCGCCATTCCCCGCGCGCTGCCCTTTTATCTCGTCCTCGGCCTGATCTGCGGCCTCGCCGCCGTCGGCTTCAGCAAGCTGCTCTACTGGGTCGAAGATCAGTTCGACAAGCTTCCCATTGACCAGTTGTGGTGGCCAGCCATCGGCGCACTCGGCCTGGGCATCATCGCATTCTTCGTGCCTCGCGTGCTCGGCGTCGGCTACGACACCATCGGCGACATTCTCAACGGCCAGCTCGCCTGGAAGCTCCTGCTCATCGTCATGCTGGCCAAAGCCGCGGCCCTGGCGGTCTCGCTCGGCTCCGGCACTTCCGGCGGACTGCTGGCCCCCTGCTTCATGTGGAGCGCCGCCATGGGCGGCCTCTTCGCCATGCTCTCAAACCACTTCCTGCCCGGTTCACATCTTTCCCCCGGAGCTTTCGCGCTGGTAGCCATGGGCGCGGTCTTTGCCGCAGCCTCGCGCGCCACATTCACCTTCATCATTTTCGCCTTCGAAATCACCCGCGACTACAACTCCGTCCTGCCTCTCATGCTGGTCAGCGTCATCGCCGACGGCATCGCCATGCTTCTGATGCCCAACAGCTCGATCATGACCGAAAAACTGGCGCGCCGCGGCTTGCGCGTCCATCAGGACTACGAAACCGATGTCCTCTCCCAGGCTCGTGTCGCCGACACCATGGAGAAAGACTTGCCGGTCATCCCTGCAGACACCACAGTGAGTGCGTTGGCAAAACGCATTGCAGAGCATGACCCCGCAGTAGCGCGCCATCAGGCCCTGCTCATTCTCGACGATGCCGGACAACTTGTAGGCATCATCACCCGCGGCGACCTGCTCCGCGCCCTCGACAAAGATTCTTCCGGAGCCATGACCGTTCAGCAAGCCGGCAGCACGCGCCTGGTCGTCACTTATCCCGACGAACTCGTCTCCGAGGCCGCCTCAAAAATACTGAGCAATGACATTGGACGCCTCCCGGTAGTCGATCGCGCCGACCCTCACAAAGCCGTTGGCTACCTGGGCCGCAGAGCCGTCATGGCCGCCCGCCTCCGCCGCTTCCACGATGAACACGTCCGCGAACCAGGCTGGTTCCCCACGAAGCCAACCGCAAAAGTCGGAACCTAGAATTTGGAAGTTAGTGTAGGTACTGCCGAACTAGAGGGTCAAATGTGGGGACAGCCGCCTCGGCTGTCCAGCCAAGCGCAGCGAGGCGTGGAGAGCGCCACATCTGACGCAAGGTTGGACTGCACTACATCCAACACTGGCGAACCAGGAAATGCCAGCACAACCGCAACGCCACTGATGCACGGGCGTAAGGCCGCCAATCTGATGCCTTAGCAAACTAGGAAACGCGTCCAGAACCGTGGAAGAGCGGCGCTTCAGCGCCGCGTAAAAAGCTCAGGAATTGGAGTGGGCTTCAGCCCCAGTGGTCTACGGCTTCTTCTCCGCCGCCTCAATCAAAGGCCGCAAGGCCTCCACCGAAACCCCCAACGTCCCCCCGGAGAACCCATCGATGTAAGCCGAATTCACCCCAATCACTTCCGCATTGGAGTTGAACACCGGCCCGCCGCTACCCCCGTGCGCCGTGGGCGCATCGTAGATCAGCTTGTCCCCCACTACATCGCCCAGATGCCCGCACGTGGTTGAAGGACGAATCAGCGACAGCGCCGCCAACTCACTCGCCGCCGTAATGTCGTTGTGCCGGTACGCCAGCCGCTGGTAAATCCCGCTCGGCGACTTCGCCACCATCCCCGCAATCCCCATCGGATAGCCAATCACCGTCACAAGTTCTCCCGGCGAAGCCTTGCCCTTAGCCAGCGGCAGCACGGCAATTCCGCGCACCGCATCTTTATCTTCGATGCGCAGCACAGCCAGATCTCCCGTCGAGGAAACCGCGCCCGGCGTCAAGTTCACCGGCGTTGGCGCTCCCGGAAAAAAGATGACCAGATTCTCCAGCATCGCTGTCGCGCCGCGATGGATCAACTCTTCCGCCTCGCTGTCGCCATACCAGGGCTCGGCCACGTGGCGATTGGTGGCTAGCAGTCCGTCCCCCACCAGAAATCCCGTTCCTGAAACCCGCGCCCGAATCGCCGCCGGCTGGTTGGCGAATCCAATCTGGTACACGCCGTAAATATAGCCAATGGAGTTCCGGTACCGGTTCATCACCAGCGCCGGCATCGCCTGCTCTTTTTCGAGTTCCGCCACCTGCTGCGTGAGCTGCTTCACCTGCTTCTGCAACTCATCCGGCGGGGCACTCTGCGCCGCCACGGGCGCATAGTAATGGAACATGGCCACCGCGCCGATCAGCAGCACCAATCCCAGCACAGCCTGCACCACCTGCTGCCAGCTGTCGCTAACCTCGCTCGGTTCCTGCGCAATCTCCGGTTCGGACATGAACCTTCATCTTCCCCCGTCCAGCCAGCCTTTTCCACGGTACGGAAGATGATGTCCAAGGGATAGCGAACGTATCTTTAGGAGATGGCCCTGTGGGAGATGTGGGGAACATGTGGGGGGACATGTGGGGACCGGCGCCTCGCCCGTCCAGCCAAGCGCAGCGAGGCGTCGGCGGCACACAAGTCGCCACTCTGGGTGGGCGCAGCGCTTCAGCGCCGTGTCGCTCTAATCCGCCGCCCGCGCGACCGTGGAAGAGCGGCCCTTCCAGAGCTTGCCCTGAGCTTGCCGAAGGGGCCGCGTCGCGTCGCACAAAAGATTCGCGGGCTTTAGCCCCTGAGGTGCCTAAGTCTAGGGCTTCCCCACCCCCAGCCGCCGAGCCATTTCCTCGTACAGAAACCCTTTCCCCGGCACATACGGCTGCACCCACTCGCCGTCAATCACAAATTGCGGGATGGCCTGCTTCCCCGTGTGCCTCACGATCTCCCCCACCGCCCCCGGCGTAGTCTCAATGTCGATATCTTTGTAAGGAATGCTGTGCTTGGCCAGAAAGCGCTTGGCCTCCCGGCAATCCGGACACCAGGGGGCAGAGTAAACAGTAAGTTCCATAGGTCTTCAATGATCGTCGAAGAGACGTAGCTTGCCACGTCTTCCCGCCAAGTCCCCTAGACTCGCTCCAACTGAGCCACCGTGCGCTCGTTGACGATGTTGCCCGTATTCAGCGTGGAAGCCGGCTCAAACAAAATCAGCCAGCACTCTTCCTCGGCGACGGGCTTATGCTCTACTCCGCGCGGCACCACAATGAACTCGCCCTCTTCAATCCATTCGTGACGGTCGAGAAACTCCATGCGAAACCGTCCCTTCACCACCAGGAACATCTCGTCTTCGTGCTCGTGATGATGAAATACGAACTCGCCCTTCAGCTTATCCAGCTTCACGTGCTGCCCGTTCAATTCGGCGGCAATGTAAGGCTTCCAGTATTCCGAAATCTTGGCAAACTTGTCGGCAATGTTGACCTTGGACATGCTGTGCTCCCTCACGATGAATACGTCGCAATATCCAGATTCGCCCGGAGTGAAATTGGTCGCAAAAGAACTCTCTGCGGCCTCCGCGGATTTTCTCCGTGCCCTCTGCGTTAATGTTTTGACGTTCGCCCCCGACAAGACCACGCATTGACAACCGTTCGCGTAGTCTATATCATGATATATACCATGCCGAAGACCGCCAAACTCTTCCGCAACGGCCGCAGCCAGGCCGTCCGCTTGCCCTCGGAATACCGCTTCGAAGGCTCGGAGGTCTACGTTCGCCGCGATCCCGCGACCGGCGACGTCATTCTTTCCCGCCGTCCGGATTCCTGGAAGGATTTCTTCGAACTGATGAAAACCATCGAGTTCCCCGAAGACTTCCTCGCGGATCGCAAAGATACCCCGCCCCAAAAGCGCCGGTTGTTCTAGATGCCTGTCCAGTTCCTTCTCGATACCAACATCGCCAGCTACGTCATCAAAGGAAACTTTCCCCACGTCCGCGAGCGCCTCATGAGAATCCCCGTCAGCGAGGTTGGAATCTCCGTGGTCACAGAAGCGGAACTGCGTTTCGGCGTCGCCCGGCTGCCGCACGCGCCAAAGCTGGCAATCGCAGTCGAGGAATTTCTGCTGCGCGTAGAAGTGCTCCCCTGGACTTCGGCAGCCGCCCAACACTACGCCCACCTTCGCGCCGCGCTCGAACAACACGGCGAACCGATGGGCAACCTAGACCTCATGATCGCCGCCCAAGCCATCGCCGCGGACGTAGTCCTGGTGACCAACGGCCGCGTCTTCCGCAGAGTGAAAGGGCTGAAGATCGAGGACTGGACCAAGCCGTAGGATCTATCCAAAAAACAAAAGCCACCAGCTCACGCTGACGGCCTGAGGTCCAAAGTCTGAAGTCCGCAGCTAAGCTGTCCTCGTACGTCAGCACGCCCTCGCTCTTCTCCGCGTCCACCGGACGGTAGAACAGCTTGAATCTTCGAGGAAGACCTCGATAAACTTCGGCCAGTTCCTGCGGTCAAGAACCTACCTCGCATGGCCACAAATCAGATCTGGCCGAGTCCGCCATCCACGTTAAGGTCCACCCCAGTAATGTAGGAGGCCTGAGGGCTGGCCAGGAACAGAGTAGCTTGCCCCACCTCTTCAGGCGTGCCGAACCGTTTCATTGGAACCCTTGTCTTGATTTGATTCGCGAAGTCATCGAGGGCCGCCTGCGGTAGCCCGGTCTTTCCGAAAATAGGTGTGTCAATTGGCCCAGGGCTGACCACGTTCACGCGAACACCCCTGTCTACCAGCTCAGCCGCGAATGTGCGCGCCAAAGAACGCACAGCCGCCTTGGTGGCCGCATAGACGCTCGCACCCGGAGTACCCTGCGAATTGACCACCGACGAATTCAATACAATCCCGGCGTTGTCGTTTAGATATGGGATGGCCTTCTGCAGCGTGAAATACAATCCCTTCACGTTGATGTCGAAGGTCTCGTCGAATAACTGCTCGCTGCTGTCAGTTGCTGGCGCGAACTTCGCGATGCCTGCGTTGGCAAACAGCGCATCAATCTTGCCGAACTTCGCCGAGACTTGGCTGAACAACCGGTCGAGATCGGCCAGCTTGGAGACGTCGGCCTTCACAGCCAGAGTGTCCTTGCCGATAATTTGGACGGCTTCATCCAAGGTTTTCTGGTCTCGCCCGGATATGGCGACGTTCGCTCCTTCGTCCTTGAACAGCTTGGCGGTAGCCAGCCCAATGCCGCTGTTGCCGCCCGTAATTACCACCGTCTTTCCTTCAAACCTTTTCTTCATGGGATTCCTCCACCATAATTTGCGGCCAGCCTTCCGGCGGGCGCAGTGCTTGACTTACTTGAATGTTTTGATGAACATCAAAGTATAGAGGGTGCAGTATCTTTGCGGCACTTCGGCTACACTGGAGTACACATATGGATCAAAAGGGGTTAGCCAGGGTTTCCAAGGCGTTAAGCGATCCCACGCGTTTGCGGATTTTCGAAGGGATTTCGTCGTGCAAGGAGATGTTTTGCGGGCAGGTGGTCGAAAAGTACAAGCTGACCCCGGGCACGATTTCACATCATCTCAAGGTCTTAGCAGATGCGGACCTGATTGAGACTCGCCGCGAAGGACAGTTCATCTACATGCGATCGCGGCCCGAAACAATCCGCGAGTACGGTCGTGCTCTTGCCAAGATGGCCCGAAAAACCGTTACCCGCAAAACAAAAGCCGCCAGCTCGCGCTGACGGCTGATAGCTGATAGCTCCTACCTAGCTGTTCTCGTACAACAACACACCCTCAACACTCTTCTCCGCGTCCACCGGACGGTAGAACAGCTTGTTGTCCTCAAGGAAAACCTCGATAAATGCCGGACGCGTGGTAATCGTTCCCTGAATCAGCGCCTCCGACAGCGGGTCTTCAATATATTTCTGCAACGCTCGGCGCAGCGGCCGCGCCCCATACGAGCGGTCCGTCAACGTTTGGCTGAGGATCCACTTCTTGGCCTCATCCGCCACCGTCACCGTGATCGCCTTCTGCGCCAGGTTCGTGTTCAGTTGCGTGACCATCAACTCCAGAATCTGGATCAGGTCCGCCTCGCTCAACGCCAGGAACAGGATGATTTCGTCCAGCCGGTTCAGGAATTCCGGATTGAAGGTGCGCTTCACCTCGCCCTTCACCAGTTCCTCGACCTTGCCCGAAACCATTTCGTCCTTGGTCGACTGGAAGCCAAAGCCCTCGCGCTTCTGCAAGTGCCGCGCCCCAATGTTCGACGTCATGATCAAGATCGTGTTCTTGAAGTCGACCGTGTTGCCCAGCCCGTCGGTTAGCTGGCCGTCTTCAAAAACCTGCAGCAGGATGTTGAACACGTCCGGATGCGCCTTCTCGATTTCGTCCAGCAGCACCACCGAATACGGCGCCCGCTTCACCCGCTCGGTAAGCTGGCCACCCTCTTCGTAGCCCACATATCCCGGAGGCGAGCCGATCAGCTTCGACACCGAGTGCTTCTCCATGAACTCCGACATATCGAAGCGTACCAAAGCTTTTTCCGTGCCGAACATGAACTGGGCCAGCGTGCGCGCCACTTCCGTCTTGCCCACGCCCGTCGGTCCCAGGAACAGGAACGAGCCAATGGGCCGGTTCGGACTCTTCAATCCCGCGCGCGAACGCCGGATCGCCCGGGCCAGCGCGCTGATCGATTTATCCTGCGAAATAATCCGCTTGTGCAGCTCTTCCTCGATGCGCAACAGCTTCTGCGTTTCTTCTTCTTTGATCGAGGTGATGGGAACGCCGGTCCAGCGCGAAACCACATCTTCGATGTCCTCGCGCCCCACTACGCCTGTCGAAGACTCGTCGAGATGATATTTCTCGCGCAGCGCGCGCAGGTTCTCGCGCTCCTTGCGCTCTTCATCCGAATAGAAACGCGCCTTCTCGAACTCATGGTTCGCGATCGCGTTCTCCATGCGGTGCACGATGAACTTGATACGCTTCTGCACTTCGGTAATCTCATCCGGCTGCGAGGTCTGGCGCAGCTTCACCCGCGCTCCAGCTTCGTCAACGAGATCGATCGCCTTATCCGGCAGGAACCGGTCCGGAATGTAGCGGTTCGAGTGCGACACCGCAAAGTTGATGGCGTCGTCGGTATAAGTGACCGCGTGGAACTTTTCGTACCGGTCCTTGATCCCGAACAGCACCTTGATCGCATCCGCCTCATTCGGCGGTGGAACTTTCACCGCCTGGAAGCGCCGCTCCAGCGACCGGTCTTTCTCAATCGACTTCCGGTATTCGCCAGGAGTGGTTGCGCCGATGCACTGAATCTCGCCACGCGACAAGGCCGGCTTCAGGATGTTTGCCGCATCCAGCGACCCTTCTGCCGATCCCGCGCCCACCAGCGTGTGCAGCTCATCAATAAAGATGATGGAGTTCTGCGACTCCATCAACTCTTTCATGATGGTCTTCAGCCGCTCCTCGAACTGTCCACGATACTTGGTTCCGGCAACGATCAGGGAGAGATCGAGCGCCAGGATTCTCTTGTCCGCCAGGAATGATGGCACCTCGCCATCGGCAATGCGCTGCGCCAGCCCCTCGACGATAGCCGTCTTGCCCACGCCCGGCTCACCGATCAGCACGGGATTATTCTTGGTGCGCCGGCATAGAATCTGCACCACGCGTTCCAGTTCCCCATCGCGCCCCACCAGCGGATCCAGCTGGCTGTCCATCGCCGCCTGCGTGAGATCGCGCGAAAACTCGCTCAGGAGAGAAGATTCACGCTGCCGTTGCGGCTGCGCCTTTTCCTGGCTGGTGCGCGCCAGCTCTTCCCGGATGGTCGCCAGCCGCAGTCCGCGCTCGTGCAGAATCTCCGCGGCAAAGCACTTCTCTTCCCGCAGCAGGCCCAACAAAAGGTGTTCCGTCCCAATATGCCGGTGCGAAAGCCTCTCCGCCTCTTCCGCGGCATAGGCCAGCACGCGCTTGCATTCGTTGCTCAGCGGAAGATCTACCGAGGTCGAGACCTTCTCCCGGATAGTAGTGTGGCCCTCGATCTGCTTGCGGATGGACTCAACCGAGGCGTGCGACCGCAGGAATCTGTTGGTCAGGGCTTTGTCTTCGCGTAGTAGACCCAACAGCAAATGCTCGGTCTCTATATAAGGGGACCCAAACTGGCTGGCTTCATAGCGCGCAAAGAAGATCACGCGCCTGGCTTTTTCCGTATAACGTTCAAACATAATGCCCTTCCCCCTGAACCCCTTCCGGCCGAAAAGGCGTTGGCTCCTGCCCGGCCCTACTGAAACCCTGGTTCCGTGGCGTTTATGGTTTGCATCCTGCTTCCCATCACCATCTCATTATGCAATCAAACGGCCAACAAACCCAAGTACTCAAACGTTTCTGTAATGTTACCGAAGGAACCTATTCTACTTCCCTCCGGCCACCGACAAACCAAGTTTCCCTGTCATCCCGAGCAAGCGTTCTTTGCGCAGCGAGGGATCTGGGCGAGCCGCGCGAAGCGTCGCGTTCTTTGCGACGCAACCTCGGCGCGTTTGGCTCGCTTCCATATTAGACCTTACTCCTGTTCAATTTCTTGCACATTGTCATACTAATCTTGCTCTCTCCTCACTCCCACGCCCCTACGACTGCAGCGACTCCGGCCTGATCTCTTCCACGCGCCCCCGCTCCAGCCGCAACACCCGATGGCAGCGCCGCGCGAACGACAAGTTATGCGTTGCAATAAGGGAAGTGAGTTGGTGCTCGCGATGTAATCGCGCGATCAATTCGAAAACCGCTTCCGCCGTGTGTCCGTCAAGGTCCCCGGTAGGCTCATCCGCCAGCAACAACTTTGGGCCGGTGATGAGCGCCCGCGCCAGAGCCACCCGCTGTTGCTCCCCGCCCGAAAGCTCTCCCGAGCGGTGACGCGCGCGTTGCTCCAACCCAACCTCACGCAGCCAGCGTGAAGCTTCCGGCGCCGCCTCTGCCCAGCTGCGCCCCCGCTGCAGCAGCGGCATCGCCACGTTTTCCGCCGCCGTGAATTCCGGCAGAAGATAGTGGAACTGCCACACGAAGCCGGCATCCCGGTTGCGAAACTCCGCTGCTTCGTCCGCCGACATCGCATTCAGTCGCAATTGCGCGCAGTATACGTCACCCGCGGAAGCGTGATCAAGGGCGCTGAGTATGTGCAACAAGGTACTCTTTCCCGCTCCTGACTCGCCCACGATCGCTAGCATCTCGCCCCGCTTCACCTCAAACGATAGATTCTCAAAGAGCACCAGGTCCGATTCGCCGGACCGGAAAACCTTCTTCAATCCTTGAACCCGGAGCAGCGCGTCTTGTTCCGTCACCCTTTCCGTCACCTGCTCCGTTAGATGCACTGCGTTGCCCCCGCGGTCCATCCTGTCCCGACCCTAGGTTGCCGCCGGTGGAAACAGTAAGTGGGGCCATCTTCTCACACCAGAGCCTGTGCTCCCCATGGCACCTTCGGACCATAGGATCACAAAGGGAACTCGCCGCTGTACTCCTGCGAGTTCCCTGCTGGAAAAGGGCGCCTCTCAAACTCTACTCCCGCTGTCCCTCTCTGGATGTGACCTACATCACTCCCCGATATGCTTAAATCCACAACGGCGGCCAACATAACAACCTCTAAACCCCCACCTTGGCCTCTGCCCCAGCCAGCTTGCGCAAGGACTCCTCATAAGGCTCCCGCGCAATACCCCGTTCCGTGATGATCGCTCTCACATACTTTGCCGGAGTCACATCGAAGGCCGGGTTCTCAACCGATACGCCGTCCGGCGTCATCTGTTTCCCGCCAATGTGCGTGACTTCCTTCGCATTCCTCTGCTCGATGGGAATCTTGCTGCCGTCGGGACAGGCAAAGTCGATGGTCGACATCGGCGCAGCCACGTAGAAGGGAATGCTGTGCTCTCGCGCCAGCACCGCGACCGAATATGTGCCAATCTTGTTGGCCACATCCCCATTCGCCGCTATCCGGTCCGCCCCCACCACGATCGCGTCAATCTTGTCCTGGCTCATCATCGCCCCGGCCATGTTGTCGGAGATCACGGTGGTCGGGATGCCATCCTTCATCAGCTCCCACGCCGTCAGCCGCGAGCCCTGCAGAAATGGCCTCGTCTCGTCCGCGTATACGTGAATCTTCTTCCCCTGCTCGACCGCCGCGCGGATCACGCCCAGCGCGGTCCCGTATCCCGCAGTAGCCAGCGCTCCCGCATTGCAGTGCGTCAGCACTCCGCCTTCGCTCGGCATCAGCGTAGCACCGTGGCGTCCCATGGCCTGGTTCGCGGCAATGTCCTCCGCGTGCATGCGTTGCGATTCCTCGACAAGGTCCTGTTTGATCTGCGCGATAGGACGAATGCGCACCCGCTCAAACTTCTCTTGCATGCGCCGGATGGCCCAGAAAAGGTTGACCGCCGTAGGCCGCGTCTTGCCCATGTTGTCGCAGATCTGGTCGAGTTCCCGCTTGAGCTCGCCGGCGGTCTCTGCCTTAGAGTTCTTCACGCCCAAGGCAATCCCCATAGCCGCCGCCACGCCGATGGCCGGCGCTCCCCGCACCACCATCGTCCGGATCACATCAGCCACCTGCTCATGCGTCGTGCAGGTCACGTAGGTTTCTTCCGTAGGCAGCTTCGTCTGATCGATGAAGCGTACGCCCTGTTCCGTCCATTCCAGAGTTTGAATCATTGAGGTATTGTTGAACCTCCGAAAACGCGTTGTCATCCTGAGCGAAGCATTTGCTCACGCGAAGCGGGAGCAAATGCGCAGCCGAAGGACCCCTTGCCCGCCTGCACCAGCATTGGCCCGGCAAGGCGTTCCCACCACCAGTTGCATGGCAACGCAGCGATCGCTACACTCGATGCGCCTCACAAAGATTCCGGGGATTATTCGTCACCGCCGGCCGCCCGCAAATTTCGCACACGGCCGAAACCGCAAACACCGACGGTGCCGTATCATCCGTCTGCAAAATATGTTCCGCCCGAACATCCCGCGCCGTGAAGATCGACACAAACGGCGCCGGCGCCGCAGCCTTCTCCACACCAGGCCGTCCCTTTGCTTCTTCGCGCTCCACCAGGCACATCACCCCAACCACGTTGAACCCGAACTCGCGCGCCGCCTCAATCGCCTGCACCGTAGAAGCGCCGGTCGTGCAGACATCGTCCACGATCACCACCCGCGCCCCCTTCACGCGAAAGCCCTCGATCCGCTGCCCAGTCCCGTGCTGCTTTTCCGCCTTGCGCACCAGAAACCCGTGCAGTTCGCCGCTCACCACCGCAGCCGCCACCACAATCGGATCAGCCCCCATCGTAAGTCCGCCAATGGCCTGCGGCTTCCACCCCCGCTGCCGGATCTCGTCGCAAAAAACTTCGCCAGTCAGGCGCGAACCCTTGGCATCCAGAGTCGTAGTGCGGCAGTCGATGTAGTAGTCGCTGGTCCCGCCGGAAGACAACTTGAACTCGCCCAGACGGAACGACTTATAGGCAAGCAGGCGCAACAAATCCTGGCGCGAGGAATGCATGGATTCTTTACGATACCACGGAGAATCATTCTAGGTGCTCGTGTGGGGACACCCACCTCGGCTGTCCAACCCGCTCGTGTGGGGACGAGCGCCTCGCCGACCTCAGTTCGTACTGTGTGAGGACAGCCGCCTCGGCTGTCCAGCCGAGCGCAGCGAGGCGCTGGGCAGGCCCAGCCTTCGGGTGCCGCAGCGCTTCAGCGCTGCGTCGTTCTAATCCGCCGCCCGTGTTAACCTGAACTATCCCCACAACGACGCTCTGAGGTCTGAAATTGCACAGTCCGCGAAAGTTTTCCTTCTTCCTTACCACCTTCATTCTCACGACCCTCATTCCGCCCGCCTTCGCCGAAGGCACGCGCACCTGGGAGCAATCGAAATTTGACGAGCTGACCAAGGGCACGCCCACGGGCGTCGCCATTCGCAGCACTGGCGGCCTCGAACTCGCGCCCACCTTCAAGAGCCTCTATGCCACCCCCTCCACCTATATCTGGGCCATTGCATCCGACGACGCCGGCAACGTTTACGTCGCCGCAGGCGCGCCCGCGCGCGTCTACCGCATCGCGCCCGACGGCAAAGCCACAATCATTTTCGAGCCCAAAGAACTCCAGGTACAGGCTCTCCAGACCGCTCCCGGAGGCGCCATCTACGCCGCCACCGCTCCCGACGGCAAGGTCTACAAGCTCGAACACAAGCCCAGATCCAAGACGCAGGCCAAAGTAGACCCGCCCCAAGCCGCAGCGCCCGACAAAGATAAAGATAAAGACAAGGAAAAAGACAAAGACGAGAAAGATAAGGACAAAGACAAACCCGCCGCCGATCCCTCCTGGACTTCCTCCGTCTACTTCGAGCCCGGCACAAAATATATCTGGGACCTCGCGCTCGACAAGTCCGGCAATCTCTACGTAGCCACCGGCGACCACGGCGAAATCTATCGCGTCACTCCCAAAGGCGAGCATTCCGTCTTCTTCAAGAGCGATGAAACTCACATCCGCGTACTCGCCTTTGATACGCAGGACAACCTGATTGCCGGCTCCGACGGCAGCGGTTTGATCTATCGCATCTCTCCTGCAGGCGAGGGATTCGTCCTCTACAGCGCACCCAAGAAGGAAATCACCGCCCTCGCGCTCGACAGCGCGGGAAATATTTACGCCGCAGCCGTGGGCGAGAAACGCGGCGGAACCGGGCCCACTTCCTCCGGCATGGCCGCGTCACTTCTGACCCTGGGCTCCAACACACCCACCGCGGGTGCCACGCCGCAGGTTCCGGGCATCACGATCACCGCGCCCAGCACGCCCCCAATTGCGGGCCCGTTTCCATTCCCCGGTGGCGGCGCCAGCGGGGGCTCCGACGTTTACCGCATCGCTCCCGACGGTTCCCCCGCAAGAATATGGACCTCCCACGAGGATATCGTCTACGCCCTCGCCTTCGATTCGCAATCACGCCTGCTGGCCGGCACCGGCAATCGTGGCCACATCTTTGCCATCACCGGCCTCGACGATTTTTCCGATCTGCTGAAAGCTCCGGCCTCGCAGGTCACCGCCTTCGCCAAGTCTCCCGGCGGCGGCCTCTATGCCGCTACCAGCAATCTGGGAAAATTATTTGTGCTGGGGCCGGGCCCAGAAGCCGAAGGCAAGTATGAAAGCGACGTGTTCGACGCCAGGATTTTCTCCCGCTGGGGACGCGCCGACTTTCGCGGTGCGGGCAGCGTCGAACTTTTTGCCCGCAGCGGCAACGTCGACAATCCCGACCGCAACTGGAGCCCCTGGAAAAAGATCGACTTGGCAAAGAACGCCGAAACCGGAATTCCCGCCGCCCGCTACGCCCAATGGAAAGCCGTGCTGCACGCGGCATCCGCCGCCCCCGGCGTGGACAGCGTGACGCTGAACTACCTGCCCAAGAATGCCGCTCCCGAGATCGACGACGTCACCGTACAGGTCGGGGTCAAGTATCTGCCATTGCCGAAAACATCGGGCATCAGCCTGGGATCAGATTCCAGTGGATCGCCTTTTGGCGGATCCTCCGGGGCGCATTTCGAAACCCCAACCCCTAGTTCGCACGATCGCGATTCCATCGGAGTGAAGTGGAGCGCCCACGACGAGAACGACGACCAGCTCGTCTACAGCCTCTTCTACCGCGGCGACGGCGAATCCCGCTGGCTCCTCCTCAAAGACAATCTCACCGACAAGGCCTACTCCTTCGACGCCAGCCTCCTGCCCGATGGCGGCTATACGGTGAAGGTCGTCGCCTCCGACGCGCCCTCGCACTCGCCCGGCGAAGCCTTAACGGCGTCCAGAGAAAGCCGCCGCTTCGAAGTAGACACAACTCCCCCGCGCATCGAAAATCTCGCGGCGTCCGTCGAAGCTGGACAGATTCACGTCACCTTCCGCGCCGCTGACGGCTTCTCCCCTATCAAGCGCGCGGAATATTCCATTGACGCCGGTGAATGGAAGTACGTCGAACCGGTAGGCCAGCTCTCCGACGCCAAAATCGAAAATTACGACTTCAAGGTAGCGCCCGAAGCGGCAAAAGACGGCGGGCTGTCTTCCGAACACGTAGTAGTAGTCCGCGTCTATGATCGCTACGAAAACCTCGGCGCCGCCAAAACCCTGATCCGGCAAAAGTAGTTTTCGCGCACGGGCGCCGATGCGTGCGGTAACGTGGAAGAGCGGCGCTTCAGCGCGGCGAAAGGCATCCTCTTCTTGACACGGGCTTCAGCCCTGAGGGTGCGACATCCCAGACGGCCTTCAGGACCTCACCCCGCCGCCAAATAGATGTACCGCAAAATGAACAACCCGGTAAGAATCCACAGCAGCAGACTGACCTCGCGAAACTTCCCTGCGGCCACTTTCACCAAAGTGTAAGAAATCAGCCCCAGGCTCAATCCCGTAGCGATACTGAACGTCAGCGGCGTCGCCACAATCGTCACAAAAGCGGGCAACCCCTCCGTGAAATCTTTCCACTCCACCCGCGCAATCGATTCCGTCATCAACGCCCCCACCAGAATCAAGGCCGGAGCGGTCGCATAGCCGGGAATCGCCGTCGCCAGGGGCGAGCAGAACGCAGCCGCAAGAAACAATCCAGCCACGACCACGTTGCTCAGCCCGGTTCGCGCCCCCGCAGCCACTCCCGCCGCGCTCTCAATGTAACTCGTCACCGTTGAAGTTCCGGTCAGCGCCCCAAAGATCGTTCCCACTGCATCGGAAACCAGGGCGCGCCCCACGCGCGAAATCTTTCCGTCCCGAACGAACCCGCCCTGCTCGCAAACGCCCACCAGCGTGCCCACGTTGTCGAAAAGATCCACAAATAGAAACACAAAAATAATTTCCAGCAACCCGAGATGCATTGCGCCTCGCAGGTCCAATTGCAACCAGGTATAAGAAGGATGCGGCAAAGAAAAAATTGCCGCCGGCCAATTCGCCATCCCGCGAAGAATCCCTAGCAAAGTCGTCGCAAAGATGCTGATCAGGATCGCCCCGCTCACCTTCCGCACCATGAGCACCACCGCCAGAGCCAGACCGAAGCACGCCGCCTGCACCTCGTGATCGGAAAAATTCCCCAGCCCCACAAACGTCGCCGGATTCGCCACCACCAGCTTCGCGTTGCGTAATCCGACGAAAGCAATGAACATGCCGATGCCCGCGGCCGTGGAGTGTTTGAGGCATCCGGGGATTCCGTTGACGATCTGCTCCCGCACCCGCGTCACCGTGAGAATCAGAAAGAACACTCCAGAAAAGAAGATGACGCCCAGCGCCGTCCGCCACGGAACATGCAGGCCGAGGCACACCGAGTAAGTGAAATACGCGTTGAGCGACATGCCCGGCGCCAGCGCGATGGGATAATTGGCATAAAGCCCCATCACCAGCGTAGCCGCAGCCGAAGAGATGCAAGTCGCGAAAACCACGCCCTCGGCGGGCATCCCTGCCTGCGCGAGAATCTGCGGATTCACGACGACGATGTAAGCCATCGTCAGAAACGTAGTAAGCCCGCCAATCACCTCGCGGCGAATGGTCGTCTGGTTCTCGGCAAGACGAAAATAACGCTCGATCAATGGAAGTTCCCTTATAACTCTGTCATCCTGAGCGAAGGTTGCGGCTTCGCGAATGCGAAGCACAACCGCAGTCGAAGAGCCCGCCCCGAGCGAAGCCGAGGGGATCGCTTTTCCCTTGCCGGCACCCGTGGCCCAGCAAGGCATTTCTACGACGCACTCCGCTTTTGGGTGGCGCAGCGCTTCCAGCGCGTTGATAAAACTCCGCTTTGATTGTGGGCTTCAGCCCCCGAGGTACCTAACAACCAACCTCGCTACTGCACCCTCTCCCCCTCCTCCGCCATCTCCTCCGCCAAACTCTTCATGGCATGCAACTTCCCCGCGCGCCGCAACTCCGGGAACCTCCAAGCCCACAGAGCAATCACCACCAGCGTCCCCACTCCTCCCAGCAACACCGCCGGAACCGTGCCAAACCACTGCGCCGTCACTCCCGACTCAAACTGCCCCAATTCATTCGACGTCCCAATGAAAACCATATCCACAGCCATCACGCGCCCCCGCATCTCATCAGGAGTGCGCAACTGCACCAGCGTGGCGCGAATGATCACGCTGACCATGTCCGCCGCACCCAAAAAGATCAGCGAAATCAGCGACAGCGCCAAACTGGTCGAGACGCCAAAAAGAATCGTGCAGATTCCAAACCCAGCCACCGACCACAGCAGCGTAGGCCCGGCCCGTCCCCGCAGCGGACGATGCGCCACCGCCACCGCCATCAGCGCCGCACCCACTCCCGGAGCCGTCCGCAACAATCCCAGTCCCCACGGCCCGGTGTGCAGAATCTCGCGCGCATACACCGGAAGCAGCGCCACCGCCCCGCCCAGCAACACCGCAAACAGGTCCAGAGAAATCGCGCCCAGAACCATCTTCTCGCGCCAGATAAAGTGCAATCCCGCCAGCACCGTCTTCAGCGTCGTGGGTTCGCGCCGCCGTGCCTGCGGCCGCGTCTTGATCCGGAACATCGACACCAGCGCGCCCACCGCCGTCAGCAGCGCTGTCGCATAAACCGCCGAAGGCCCGCGAAACGCCGCATACAGAATTCCTCCCAGCGACGGACCAAGAATCGTCGCCGCCTGAAACGTGGTCGCATTCCAAGCCACAGCATTGGCGAAATGTTCGTCAGGAACCAGTTGCGGCAAAATCGACCGGCTGGCCGTTCCATTAAACGACCGCACCACGCCCAGCAGAATCAGCACCGCATAGATGGGCCGAACTGAATGCGCGCCGCGCTCCGCGATCACCAGCAGCAGTCCCGAACACAGCGCATATCCCGCATAGCACGCTCCCAGCACCTTCCGCCGCTCGAAGTGATCGGACGCATGCCCGGAAACCAGAAACAGCAAAATGCCCGGCAGAAACTGCGCCAGCCCCACCAGCCCCAAGTCGAGAGCGCGATGCGTGATGTCGTAAACCTGCCATCCCACCGCGACCGCCTGCATTTCCACGGCAGCCACAATAAGGAAGCGCGCAATCTGAAACAGCACGAAGTCCGGATGCGTAAACGCGATGCGTCCAGCTCTGGAGTCGGCAGATGCGGGCATTGCTTTAACGTGATCCTCTAATGTGCCACAGAACGCACGCGAACGCATGTCCCTTTTGAAAACTATGAGTAATATAGGCAGGATACAACTTGACTCATCCCTATGAGTCAAGTAAGCTCATCTTGTGACAAAACGACTTCAGGTGATTCTTCAGGACCCCGAATACCGCGAAATTCAGCGGATTGCGCGCTCGCGCCGTATGACCCTTGCCGAGTGGGTGCGGCAAGCCTTGGACCGGGCCCGTCACCGCGAGCCTCTTGGCGATGCCGGGAAGAAACTTGAAATCATCCGGGCCGCTACCAAGCACGACTTTCCCACCGGGGATATCGACAGGATGCTGGCCGAAATCGAGAGTGGCTACGGTACTGGTCTCCGGCCGTGATTTTCGTCGATTCCAACGTTCCCATGTATCTCGTTGGCGTTTCACACCCCCACAGAAACGACGCGCAACGGTGGCTCGAAAAACTGGTGAGCGAGCGCGAGCGCCTGGTCACTGACGCCGAGGTCCTGCAGGAAATCTTGCACCGCTATGTCGCCATCAATCGCCGCGACGCTATCCAGCCCGCGTTCGACGTTTTGCTTGGTGTCGTGGATCAGGTGCTCGCCGTGGATCGCGCAACTGCCGAGCGGGCCAAAGAAATTGTTCTCGGCCGACGCCAGTTATCCGCACGGGATGCTGTGCACCTTGCCATCATGGAGCAGCATGGCATCGAGCGCATTTTGACTTTCGATACCGGCTTCGACGGTTTTCCCGGAGTTACGCGCTTGTCATAACGATTCAAGTCGTTCAGGCAGCAATTGTCTGCTGTAGAAAATCGACTCATGCTGACCCTGCTGCGCACTATCGCCTGGATCGCCTGCGTAGTCTACTCGACGATCCCCGCGTTCTGGCTCCTGATTCATCTCCGCGCAGAATCTTGGCGCGCCCGCCACACCTCGCCCTACAAAATACTCCTACCCCTCTGGATCGCAATGTGGGCGCTCGCGGCCGCGATTACGTACCCATGGCGCAACGTGTTCTTCTATGAAAGCAACTGGATGTGGATCCCTGCCGCCGCTCTATTCTGCGCCGGCCTGCTGCTCTACAAGTTCTCGCAGACCCACTTCACCCTCACACAGCTCGGCGGACTACCCGAACTTCTGCCTAACCACAGCCACCAACACCTCGTCACCACGGGCATCCGCGCCCGCGTGCGCCATCCCGTCTATCTCGGCCACGTCTGCGAGATGCTGGCCTGGAGCCTGGGCTCGGGCCTCGCCGTCTGCTGGGCCCTGACCGCCTTCGCAATCGTAACCGGCACGGTGATGATAAGAATGGAAGATAAAGAACTGGAGACACGCTTCGGCGAAGAATACCGCCGCTATCGATCCACAGTACCAGCCGTTCTGCCCAAGCTAAGATGAGGGCCGCAAGCAAATCAATCCAAGCCGGCTCCAACTCCGCGTTCTCCGCGGCAGTCCTCAGTGTCCTCTGCGTTGAAAGCTTTTATTTTGCCTACGCCCCCAACTCGAAGACTCACTAGCTATAATCCGACTTGGCTGAAAGCCGCTCCCATGCGCTTCGAACTCTTCATCGCAACCCGATACTTGCGAGCAAAAAGAAGGCAAGCCTTCATCGGCATCATCACCGGCATTTCGATCATTGGGGTCGCCGCCGGCGTAGCCTCGCTCATCGTCGCCCTCGCCATCAACAACGGCTTTCGCCAGGATTTGCAGGAGCGCCTCATCGGATCCACCTCCCACGTCAGCCTCCTCCGCATCGCCGACGATGGCATCAAAGATTGGCCGCCTCTTCTCACTCGCCTCTCCAAACAGCCGCACGTAGTAGCCGCCGCTCCCGCAATTTTCGAGCAGGTCCTCATCTCCCGCGGACCCCGCGCCCGCGGCGCCGTCCTCAAAGGCATGATCCCCGCCGACGAACGAAAAGTAGGCGACCTCCTCAACACCATAAAAGAAGGTTCCGCCGAGGCTCTGGAAGAAGAAGATCATGTGGGGACGGCTGCCTCGAAGGACGGCCATGTGGGGACGGCCGCCTCGGCCGTCCAGGGAGCGCCAGCGACCACAGCACCACCCTCCGAAGACTCCCCCGACTCCCTCTCCGCAGTCCAAGCCCGCGTAGCCGCCATGCCTCCCATCATCCTTGGCAAAGACATGGCCGACAACCTCGGCGCAAGCGTAGGCTCCGTAGTCCTGGTCACCAGACCCGCAAGGCGAACTAACCCCATTCGGCATGGTCCCAAAATACAGCCGCTTCCGCGTAGTAGGAATCTTCAACTCAGGTTTCTACGACTACGACTCCTCATGGGCCTTCACGCGCCTCTCCGACGCGCAGCGCCTCTTCGGCCTGGGTGACCTGATCTCGGTCATCGAGTTCAAGGTCGACGACATCTACAAAGCCGACCAGGTTTCCCGCGACCTGGAAGACGCAGCCGGCAAAGGCTTCATGGCCACCAACTGGATGGAGCAGAACAAAGCCCTCTTTCACGCCCTGCGCCTCGAACGCCTGGTCACATTCATCACCATCGGCCTGATCGTCTTCGTAGCCGCTCTCAACATTCTGATTTCCCTGATCATGATGGTCATGGAAAAAACCAAAGACATCGCCGTGCTCATGTCGATGGGCACCCGCAAGTCGCAGGTCCGCAACATCTTCATCGCTCAAGGCGTTCTAATCGGCGTGATCGGCACCGCCATCGGCCTGCTGTTAGGCTATGCCATCTCGTATGCAGGAGGTCATTACCACATGATCTCGCTCTCCCCCGAGGTCTACTCCATCGACTACGTCCCCTTCGCCCCGCGCCTCATGGATGGAGTATTGGTAGCTCTGGTAGCAATAGGAGTCTCGTTCATAGCGACGCTCTACCCCTCCTGGTCCGCCGGCAGAACCCTCCCCGCCGAAGCCCTACGCTACGAATAAGCGTGACAGTGCAAGTTTGTCATCCTGAGCGAAGGTGCTTCGCGAAGCGAAGCACAACCGCAGTCGAAGGATCCCTTTCACTCCGCGCCACGTTGGCTCCGCAAGGCGTTTCCATATGTGCTCATTGCTTTTCGCACTTCTGCAAACTCAAAGGCGTGAACGGAACTTTCCCCTCGCCGCCGCCGTACAATCAACTAGAAAGATAAGGAGGCCTCATTATGTTCACTTTCCTCCTGTGGTGCATCCTCTTCGTACTCTGCTGGCCCCTGGCCATTCTGGCGCTGGTCGCCTACCCATTCGTCTGGCTGCTGCTGCTCCCGTTCCGCATCCTGGGCGTAGCCGTCCACGGCGTGTTGGAGATCATCTACCTGGCGATCACACTCCCATTCCGCCTGCTAGCGGCCCCATTCCGGATCTAAGCGGCTCAACGGCTGTTCGGAGTTAAGCGCGAGAAAACTCCGGCATTGTAGCGACCCCGCAAGAGGAGGAATTGCAAGGGTTGAAATCGCAAATAGGTCGGGTGGGAACTCCCCGAACGCCTGGAATACCGTGGAAGGGCGGCGCTTCAGCGCCGCGTAAAGCTTAGAAAAAAGACAGGGCTTTAGCCCCCGAGGGCCGCCCTAATTCTCCATCACCTTCAACCCCTTACTCACAATCAACTTCGCTTCCGTCGCCCGCTGCACATCCTCCGCCGTCAGTCCCGGAGCCACTTCCTCCAGCACCAACCCCTCCTTCGTCACCCGGATGTACGCCATCTCCGTCACAATCGTATCCACCACGCCCACGCCGGTCAGCGGCAAAGTACACTTCTTCAAAATCTTCGGCACGCCGTCGCGAGTCGTATGTTCCATCGCCACCACCGTCCGCCGCGTCCCCGCCACCAGGTCCATCGCACCGCCCATCCCCTTCACCATTTTCCCGGGGATCATCCAGTTCGCCAGGTTTCCCGCCTCATCCACTTCCATCGCGCCCAGCACGCTCAAATCCACGTGCCCGCCACGGATCATGGCAAACGAATCCGCGCTCGAAAAATACGACGTCCCCGGCATCTCGCTTACCGTTTCCTTGCTGGCGTTGATCAGGTCAGAATCCTCCTGCCCCTCCACCGGATAAGGTCCAATCCCCAGCATCCCATTCTCCGATTGAAGAATAACTTCCATCCCCGCCGGAACATGATTCGAGATCAGCGTAGGCATCCCAATCCCCAGGTTCACATAGAACCCATCCCGCAACTCGCGCGCAATCCGCTTCACAATCCGATCCCGCTTCTCCACGTCTTTACCAGGTTTTTCCATAGTTTTCTTAGCTCTGTCATCCTGAGCGAGGATTGTGCTTCGCGAAAGCGAAGCACAACCACAGTCGAAGGATGCCTACCCTCCCTGAGACCCGAGGTCGTACTAGGTACTAGGTACTAGGTATTAGCCACTAGCCACTAACTACTGCCTTCCTCACCGTCCGCTTCTCAATCCTTCTCTCGTACAACTCCCCTTGAAAAATCCGCTTCACGTACACCGAAGGCGTAATGATCGCATCCCCGTCCAACTCTCCCACCTCCACCAACTGCTCCACCTCCGCGATCGTCACCGTCGCCGCCGTCGCCATCATGGGATTAAAATTCCGCGCCGTCTTCCGGTACACCAGATTCCCCATGCGGTCGCCCTTCCACGCCCGCACAAACGCAAAGTCCGCCTTCAGCCACCGCTCCATCACGTAAAGCCGTCCATCGAACTCCCGTGTCTCCTTGCCGTCGGCCACGACAGTCCCCACGCCCGTAGGTGTAAAAAACGCCGGAATCCCCGCACCCCCAGCCCGAATCCGCTCCGAGAATGTCCCCTGCGGCACCAAATCCAGCTGTACCTTCCCCGTCAGCACCATAGATTCCAGCAGCTTGTTCTCGCCCACATAAGTTCCAATGTGCCGCCGAATCTGTCCCGCCGCCAGCAGCAACCCAAGTCCAAGTCCATCGACTCCTGCGTTATTGCTGATGGTCGTCAAGTTCTTCGATCCCTTGCGCACCAGCGCGCGAATCAAATTCTCCGGGATCCCGCACAGCCCGAATCCCCCGATCATAATGACCGAGCCATCCCCTACATCGCGAATCGCCTCATCCGCACTGCTCACCACTTTATTCATAACGTCCGCATTCTAAATGAAATTCACCACGGAGACACGGAGCTACCGAGAAAAAGAAATTGCTGATTTGTGATTGCTGATTGTTGATTGAAGAGCGGAATTCCGTGAGCCAATTCCTTCAGCGACAGTTGATCCTAATCAGCAATCAGAAATCAACAATCAGCAATTGATTTTCTCAGTGCCTCCGTGTCTCCGTGTCTCCGTGGTAGGTTCTATTTTTTCCCCGGCGTCTTCCTCAACCCATGCGCCAGCTCAAACTCCTCCGCCAACTGCCGCGTCGCCAAATTCTCCCGGATGTGCGCCAGCCGCTGCTCTACCTTGAACAGCGCGTCCGACAGATTGTCCCTGTTGCTGATCGCAATATCCCGCCACATCGAATAAGGGCTCGCCGAAATCCGCGTCATTTCCTGCAAAGCCCTCCCACCCGCCGGAAGCAACGGCGCCTCTTCGCCAAACTCATCCACCAGCGCCGCCGCCAGCGCCGTAGAAATCATCTGCGGCAAGTGGCTGATCCACGCACACAGCCGGTCGTGGTCCTCCGCCGGCAACATCGCAATCCGCGCCCCAATCTGATCGATCCATCCCGCAAATTCCGCGAACAATCCTTCATGCAGATTCTGTCCCGGCAGGGGCGTCAGGAACCACACCGCATTCTGAAACAAGTCGGCATCCGCATAATCCACGCCGCTATGCTCCTTTCCTGCCATGGGATGCCCGCCCAGAAACCGCTTCCCCGCATTCTTCCCAAACACGTTCAGCGCCTGTTGCGCCACCGCCGCCTTCGTGCTGCCCACATCGGTCAGCAAGGTAGTCGAAGGCAGCCCCGGCCCCAGCCGCCTAATCAAATCCACAATGGCCAGCACCGGCGTAGCCAGCACCACCAACTGGCTCCCGCGCACCGCGTCGCCGGGCTCGACAAACCCGCTGTCGATCACGCCCCGCATCTTCGCCTTCTTCAGCGCCGACTCCCGGTCACACCCCACAATCCGCCCCGCGAAATGTCGCTTCCGCAGCGCCAGCGCAAACGATCCGCCGATCAACCCGGTCCCAACAATCGTGATTTGCCGAATTGGCATAAGAAATTAAGCGATTGCGCGATTTTGTGATCGGGCAATTTAAGAACAGGAAGGAGGCAGAGACGGTTTTCAATCGCCCGATGACCCGATCGCCCAATCGCCCAAATTTTCGGACCAATCGCCCGATGGCCCGATCGCAAAATCACCCGATCTTCCTCCCCACTGCCGGCGCAATCATCCGCAACTCATCCATCAGCTTCGCGAACTGCTCGGGAAACAGCGACTGCGCCCCGTCCGACCACGCCTTATCCGGCGTGCAATGCACTTCAATCAGTAGCGCATCCGCTCCCGCCGCCACCGACGCCCGCGCCATCGGCGCAACTTTATCGCGCCGCCCCGTCCCATGCGACGGATCCGCTGTCATCGGCAGATGCGACAGCTTATGAATAATCGGGATCGCAGAAATATCCATCGTGTTCCGCGTGTAAGTTTCAAACGTCCGGATCCCGCGCTCGCACAAAATCACTTCATAATTTCCGCCCGCCATAATGTATTCCGCCGACAGCAGCAACTCCTCCAAAGTCGCCGCGATCCCGCGCTTCAGCAGCACCGGCTTGCGCACCTTTCCCAACTCGCGCAGCAGATTGAAGTTCTGCATGTTGCGCGCTCCCACCTGCAGGATGTCGACATACGGCATCATCATCGGAATCTGCGAGATCTCCATCACCTCGCTGATCACCAGCAGCTTGAACTTGTCTCCCGCCTCCCGCAGCAATTTCAGCGCGTCTTCTCCATGCCCCTGAAAAGAATAAGGAGAACTCCTCGGCTTGAACGCCCCGCCCCGTAGCCCGCGCGCCCCGGCCTTCGCCACCGCCTCCGCCGTAGCAAACAACTGTTCCCGCGTCTCCACCGAACACGGCCCCGCCATCACCACCACTTCGTTTCCTCCAATGGCCACGTCATTCGCCAGCCTGACGACCGTCCCCTCAGGACGAAAGCCTTTCCCCGCCAGTTTGTACGGAGAACTGATGCGATGGACTTCCTGCACTCCCGGCAGCAACTCCAGGTTGCGGATGTCGAAATCAATCCCCGCTCCCACCGCGCCCAGCACGGTTTGCCGCGCCCCGGTCGACCGGTGCACCTCAAACCCCATCTTCACTAGGTGCTCAATTACCTGCTGAATCTGTCCCTCATCCGCAATGTCCTGCATCGCCACAATCATAGGGAAACCCTTGGCTGTCAGCTCTCAGCTATCAGCTTTCAGTGTTTGGCTGATAGCTGATAGCTGAAAGCTATTTCAATCATCCACTTCCGAATCCAACTCCGTCCCCGCCCCTTCCGCCTTCTCCCCAATCCCTTCCTTCTGCACATTCCGCATCACATCCATGATCCGCTCAAAAATCCTCACCAAATCCCGCCCCGGCAGCGGACCCCGATTCATCTCCTGCACATTCTCAAAAACAATCCGCTCCCGCTCCGGCTCGTAAATCGGCAAATTCGTATCCCGCTTCAGCCGCCCAATCTCCACCGCCGCCCGCGCCCGTTCGCTCAGCAACTCCACCAGCCGCCGGTCGACCTCATCAATCTTCTTCCGCCAATCCGCAATATCCATGAAAACCAGCTCTCAGCCTTCAGCTATCAGCCGTCAGCAAACCCTAATATGATCGGCAGGATGCAGCGATACCGCGCCGCTGCATTCTTTGGCGAAGGCGCGATTCCAGACTCAGGTCGGAGGTCCAACGTCCGAGGTCCTACGCCGAGCTTCTGATGGCTGATAGCTGACAGCTGACAGCCCCCTCACAAACTCTCCCACTGCCGCCGCTTCCCGCCCGCGATTCCGTTCGATCGTCTCCACAATCGCACTCCCCACCACCACTGCATCCGCAAACTCACCCACTTCCGCAAACTGTTCCGCATTCGAAATCCCGAACCCCACCGCGACCGGCAACTTAGTCACACGCCGCAACCGCCGCACCAACTTTTGCGCATCACTCGCCAACTTCTGCCGCGCCCCGGTCACTCCCGTCCGCGACACCGCATAAACAAATCCCCGCGAAGCTTCCGCGATCCGCTTCAACCGTTCATCTGGACTGGTCGGCGCCGCCAGAAACACCGGCGCCAGATCATGCGCCCGCATAGCCCGCAGATATTCTCCCGCCTCTTCCACCGGCAAATCCGTCACCAGCACGCCATCCACTCCCGCGGCTCGCGCCACCATACAGAACTTCTCCATCCCCATCCGCAATATCGGATTCAAATACGAAAACACCACCAGCCCCGTCGACTGCGCATGTTCCCGCACCTCCGCCGCCAGCGTCAACACCTGCGCCAGGCAGGTCCCGTGCTTCAGCGCCCGCTCGCTAGCCCGCTGGATCACCGGCCCATCCGCCACCGGATCGCTGAACGGCACACCCAACTCAATCACATCCGCCCCAGCCGCAATCGCAGCCAGCACCACCGCCCGCGTGGTCGCGAGATCCGGATCCCCGCAAGTCACATACACCACCAGCCCCGGCTTCCTGTAAAGAGATAAAGGCATATTCGAAATCGCCAAGCACCAAGCTTTACCCTGTGTTACCCCGTGTCCCTCTGTGGTAAAGACTTTGACTTTCCTTCCAGCGAAAGTGACTCCCGCATAATCCCAATATCCTTATCCCCGCGCCCTGAAATATTCACAATCACCACATCGGATTTCCTCATCCCAGGCGCCCGTTTCACTACCTCAGCCACCGCATGAGCCGACTCCAAAGCCGGAATAATCCCCTCCGTCCGCGCCAGCAAAGTAGTTGCCTCCAGCGCCTCCGCATCCGACGCGGAAACATACTCCGCCCGCCCCGAATCTCGCAACGCCGCATGTTCCGGCCCGATCGACGGATAATCCAGCCCCGCCGAAACCGAATGCGTATTCGCAATCTGCCCCGCCGCATCCTGCAGCACGTAAGAATAAGTCCCCTGCAAAACTCCCGGAGACCCTCCTCGAAACCGCGCCGCATGTTCGCCTAGCGCCGCGCCGCGCCCGCCCGCCTCCACTCCAATCAATCGAACCTTCTTATCTTTTATAAACTCATAAAAAATCCCAATCGCATTCGATCCCCCGCCCACACATGCGATCACCGCCGCCGGAAGTTTCCCCTCCGCCTTCAAAATCTGCGCCCGCGCCTCCCGCCCAATCACCCGATGAAAATCCCTCACCATCGTCGGATACGGATGCGCCCCCAGCACGCTCCCCAACAAATAATGTGTCGTCCTCACATTCGTGACCCAGTCGCGCATCGCCTCATTGATCGCATCCTTCAATGTCCGCGACCCCGCGTCCACCCCGCGCACTTCCGCTCCCAACAACCGCATGCGGAACACATTCAACTCCTGCCGCCGCATGTCCTCGGTCCCCATGTACACCACGCATTCAAATCCCAACAAAGCACAAACCGTAGCCGTAGCCACGCCGTGCTGCCCCGCGCCGGTCTCCGCGATCACGCGACGCTTGCCCATGCGCTCCACCAGCAGCGCCTGTCCCAAACAGTTATTGATCTTGTGTGCCCCGGTGTGCAGCAAATCCTCCCGCTTCAAATAAATCTTCGCACCACCCAGCTTCTCCGTAAGGCGCCCCGCAAACGAAAGCGCCGTAGGACGCCCGGCATACGTCCGCAGCAACTCCTCCAACCTCTTCTGAAATTTCGGATCGCGCCGCGCCTTCTCATACTCCCGCTCGAGTTCTTCGAGCGCAGCCATCAAAGTCTCCGGCACATACCGCCCGCCATAAACCCCAAACCTCCCAGGCTCTGCCGTATTACTTTCCGAACGCGGGTGCCCCATTTCTCGCGCGGTTTGTGCGCGAGAAATGGGGATTTTGACCTTCGTAGTTGTCGAAAGCGTAGCCATTTCTAAATCGCCGTCTTTCCGAACTCACCTCAACTCTTGTATTTCCGAAGCGGAATCCTTGTCATTCCTAACCGGAGCCCTTTGTCATTCCGAACCGGCGAAGCCGGAGAGGAACCCGCTGTCGCCTCCGTCAGCAGACACGCGGCCACTACCCACAGCTGCCTCCGCGCCGTGGAAGAGCGGCGCTTCAGCGCCGCGTAAGGGTGCATAAGGAAGTAGGGCTTTAGCCCCCGGCCTTCTCCGCGTCCCGTACCGCCTTCACAAACGCCCGCACCTTCTCCGGATCCTTCTTCCCCGGCCGAGCCTCCACTCCCGACGCCACGTCCACTCCCCAAGGAGCCAGAAATTCAATCGCCCACTCAACATTTGCTGGCGTCAACCCGCCCGCAATCACGACGGGATGTAGCGCGCCCGTCGTCCTGACAAATCCATACGCTTCTCCCCATGCAAACGTCTTGCCCGTGCCACCGCGAGCCTCGCCCGTACCGGAATCCAGCATCACGCCGGCCAGATTTGGAAAATGTTGAAACGTGAAGAAAACACTGTTCTTCCACTTCTGCAGGGTCTCCACTGCCGGGAGGCAAAAGAACGCTTTCCGGCTGACCGCGTATTTCTCAGGGTTTTCGTATTCATCCCCATGAAACTGCACTGCCGTCAGGCCGACCTCACCCGCAACCGCCGACACGCGCTCAGGCGATTCGTTCACGAACACTCCCACCTTCTCCACGCTCCCCGGCAGCTTTTCCACAATCGCTCGCGCCGCCTCAACGCTGACATTCCGCGGACTCTTCTCATAGAACACAAATCCCACCGCATCCGCCCCGGCCTCAACCGCCACCAGCGCATCCTCCAAATTCGTCATCCCACAAATCTTGATCCACGTCATTTCAGATCTTGTCATCCCGAGCGAGGATTGTGCTTCGCGAATGCGAAGCACAACCGCAGTCGAAGGATCCCTATGACTCGCGACCGAACCACCCACAACAAAATAAATACTTGTCATTCCGAACCGGCGAAGCCGGCGAGGAACCTGCTGTTCCCTGCCACGACCAAGAAACCAACCCGCTCACCGTCCACTCGGCACTCGGTACTCGGCACCAGCAACTAAAGCACGCAAAACTTCCCCAGGCGACTCCGCCCGCATCAGCGACTCACCAATCAGAAACGCCTGATACCCCGCCGCCCGCAGCCGCGCAATGTCCTCTCCCGACCCAATCCCGCTCTCCGCCACCCGCACCACATTCTTCGGAATCCGCCCTGCCAACCGGAACGCCGTCTCCGCATCCACCTGGAACGTCCGCAGATCGCGCGTGTTCACGCCAATCAAATCGCACCCTGCATCCACAGCCCGCTGCAATTCTTCTTCATCGTGCACTTCGCACAAAACGTCCAGCCCATGCAAACCCGCGCCCAGCGCCAGCCGATTCAGTTCCGCGTTCGTCAAAGCCGCCACAATCAGCAACACCGCATCCGCCGAATTCGCCCGCGCCTCCAGCAACTGAAATTCATCCACAATAAAATCTTTGCGCAGACAAGGCGCCTTCACCGCCCCCGAAGCCAGCCGCAGATTCTCCAGCGATCCCTGAAAAAACTCCTCATCCGTCAGCACCGAAAGCGCCGCCGCCCCCGCCGCCTCCAACTCCCGCGCCAACTCCTCCACATGAAACTCCGCTCGGATCAATCCCTTCGACGGCGACGCCTTCTTCAACTCCGCAATCACCGCCAAGCCAGCTCTGCTCCGTTCCTCCAGCGCCCGCCGAAACCCGCGCGGCACATGCTGTTCCGCCCGCCGCCCTAACTCGCCAAGATCAGCCGCACGTTTGGCCGCAGCCACCTTCCCGCGCGTGGAGTTCACAATCTGATCAAGGGAAACAGGCATAAACTGTGCCTGAATTATACGGGAAGGAATGATTCGCGAATCGTAGCAGACCACCTTATTACAATGTCATCCGCCCTTATTACAATGTCATCGTTACAATGTCATCCTGAGCGAGGATTGTGCTTCGCGAACGCGAAGCTCAACCGCAGTCGAAGGATCCCTTTCAACTCATCACAACCGGGACCTTTGTCGGGAATTCGCTCACCGACAACCACCGCCCTCATGTGCCTCCGTGGTGAGAAGAATCCTCTCACTGGCACACACTCTCAATCTCCTTGTAAGGCTTCTCCTTATGCGCCGGCTCCTTGATCCCCTTCACCTGCATCCACTGGTCCAGCATCGTGCCCGCATCGTGCAACCCCACATCCGGATCGCCCTCATACGCCGCGTCGCTCTCGGCTTCTTCCAGCGTCACCAGCTTGAATCCCTTCTTCTTCAGCAGGTGCAGCGCATCCGGCAGGATCGTGCTGCTGAACGCTCCCAGGTGCATCAGCAAAACGTAGTTGATCTCGTGCCCGTAAATCAGCTTCGCCTGCTCCCGCCCCAGATCAAGAAACTCCGAAGCCGTCTCCAAATAGCTCGACCGCAGCCATGCCAGCGACTGCGTATCGCCCTTGGCCACGCAGCGCGCATACGCAAAATTCCACAAGTAGTCTTCCCAATCCAGCGTCACCTGCGCGATCCGGTAGCCGTGCGCCTTCAAATAAGCCCGCACCGCCCGCCGCTTCTCCACCGTGTCTCCCTCATGCAAATACGGATACCGAAACCAGTGCCAGTTCCCTTTCGCGTCCAGCAACTCCAGCGCCGGTTCGTTTTCCTCGATTTCGCGCTCGTAAGCCTCGGCCGTGTTTTTCTCCAGGTCCATATGCGTGTAGGTATGATTTCCCACCAGCTCCGCCGCCGCCCACACCTTCAACGCCTCCGCTCCATCCGGACTCCCCTCCAGCTTCTTCGCATTAATGAACCCATACACCGGAGGCACAGGCCGCTTCTTCAAAATCGCCACAACGTTTTTCGCAGTCTCCGTCATCGTCACTCCCGGAGGCAGCGCCCCATTCGCCGGCAAATCGTCAAACGTAATGGCCAGCTTCTGCCCTGCACAGTTCGCCGCAAGCCCCACAGTAAACACACCCACACCGGCACTCCGCCAAATCAATCGCAGCAGATTTTTCATGGTTAAGAGTTTACTTCACCACCAGAATGCAAATGTGGGAATGCTCGTGTGGCGACAGCCAGCTCACCCGTCACGATGCTCATGTCGGGACAGCCGCCTCGGCTGTCCAGCGGAGCGCAGCGGCGCGTCCGGCATAGCGCCCTGTGTAGAAGAGCATACTGCTGCGCCCTAAGAGCGACGTAGCCGGTGCCCGCCTATTGATGGGCCGGGCCTATGCTATCTCCTGTAAGACGATTGGCGAGAACCACCCCATGACTGTCGAAAATGAAAAACGCCTTGGACGGGCATGTTGCCGAAGAAAACCTCGCTCACCGGGAATTGACTTGCCGCTGCGCGGGAATCCCGAGCACAGCGACGGACCTCGCCATTCCGGGAATCTTTGGTGCCATCGAAGGGACTCGAACCCCCACACCGTTGCCGGTACATGGACCTGAACCATGCGCGTCTGCCAATTCCGCCACGATGGCAATCTGAATTGCAATGCAGCGGCGGCCGCGAGGCCGCCGTCAGGAAGACCAACATTTCTATTTTACAGTCCTGCCTCAGAGTGTCAAACCACTGACGCAATGCCGGAAGCCGTCTACCCCAGCTTCGCGGTCATGGAAATCTTTGCGTTCAGCACCTTCGATACGGGACATCCCTTCTCGGCGGCCTCGGCGTACTTTTGAAATGCCGCCGCGTCTGCTCCGGGGACCTTGCCCACTACATCGATGTGGCTCGATGTAATGGTCCAGCCGGAATCCAGCTTGTCCATCGTCAGCGTAACGTTTGTGCTGATGCTCTCCGGCGTCAGATTCGCTCCGCCGAGTTGCGCCGACAGCGCCATCGAAAAGCACGCCGCGTGCGCCGCCGCGATCAACTCCTCCGGATTCGTCCCCGGGCCATTCTCAAACCGCGACGTGAACGAATATTGTGTATCTTTCAGTACCCCGCCCGGCGCCGAAATCGTTCCTTTGCCTTCCTTCAGCCCGCCCTTCCACACTGCGCTTGCCTTGCGTTCCATCGCATTCTCCTCATCATGATCAAGAAATTAAAATCCCTGAACATTGTAGACGGAGACTGCGCGGCGTGTCAGTTGGATGGAGACCGGGTTAGTGGAGTTCGACCCGGGGCGACTGTGTGGGCACGGGAGATCCCCTTCGGCTTCGCTCAGGGCAGGCTCTCGCCCCGCTGGTGAAAACGCGGGGCTTCGGGATGACGCCCCTTGAACGCAAGAGATGTCATCGGGAAGCAGACTGGACCACTACTGAGCAACTTCCCATTCAATAAAAATCCGAGCAACTCAGGTAAAACCCGCAGCGCGGACAGCTTAGCTTGCACCGGCTCTCTTTCAATTCCGCCGAACAGTTTGGACAAAAGCGCTCGGGATGGCCCTCCACTTCCACCTGTTTCACTTCGGTTCGATTTCCTTCCCCCGACGGTTCGTGCTCGCTCATTCGCGCAAGATACCGCCGCAAGACCTTGCGCACAAGTGGAAAACTGTCTTCATCGAACATCTGACTTCCCCGGCGCAATAGTCTGCGGGAGTGGTGCCGTCCGTAGGGAGTCTGTGTCGTAGATTCTCTGTCGCCCCTTCGACAAGCTCAGGGTGGGAGGTGGGCTGCGTTTCGCGGCGGCTTCGCGGCACGATGTCCTGCAGATTCCGCGTCTTCGTGGCAAGGCTGCGGCCCGACACTTCCGGGCCGCCGGACAGCCGGGGCGGCTGTCCCTACATGAGTTTGGCGGCCTCGTCGGGCCCGACACCCCCTCAAATTTTTTCCTTTGACCATTCAAAAATCTTTCATACTTCCACAGCCATTTTTGCGCTAGAATGCCTGTGCATTGAGAGCGACGTCCATCTGGCCGTGGACGTCGCTCTTGGCCTTCCCCCAGGAGGTAGTAGATGTTTCGGCCCTATTCGAGTTCCACGGCGGACTCTCGTCCGTTCCTGGACGTGCAGTCGCTGCTCCGAAACCTAGCTCAGGATTTCGTCACCAACTTCAACACCGGCAACTACGATCAGGCGGCCGCGCTCTTCGCGCAGGACGGCGCCTTCATGGCCCCGCATCACGATCCCGCCTATGGTCCCAAGGCGGTCGAGCGCCTGCTCCGCCAGTTCGGCGAGGCCGGATACGAGGACCTGCGCCTGGAAACCATCCGCGTCGAAACCTCCGGCGACATGGCCATGGAGATCGGCCGCTACACCGTCGCCATTCGCCAGCCCGACGGCACCATCCAGGCCGATCGCGGCAAGTACGTGAAAGCCTGGCGCCGCCTCGGCGCCTGGCTCATCGTCGCCGATTGCTGGAGTTCCAACCTGCCAGTTCATCGCTAGGTTCTGAGGAAGAGTGAATCAAACAGAAATCTGGGTGCCCCATCCTTCGCGTTTTTTGCGAAGGGTGGGACTTCTCGGACGTTTCGTTCTTTCCCGAGCGACAATACCGCGGCATTGCTGGAATTTTGTCATTCCGAGCGGAGCGAGGAATCTTGGGTTTCTGTCCCCACCTCCGGCCACGCCTCATCGCAACACGCCTGAATCGTCAACCCCGTCTGCTTCAACAAATCCCAAGCCTCCCGGTACTCGCCATACTTCTGCCGCTTGCTCTTCGGCGTGAAGTGCAGACTCAAGTTCTTCCTCCCCATCACCTCGAACGGAATGATGTACCACTCATCGACCGGGATCAGCAACACCGCAAAAAAATCCACCGTCCCCGGCACATACTTCTTCCGCTGCGGCCCCATCACATTCAAGCTGTAACAATCCCCGCGCCGCCTGTAAATCGTGGACTTCACCTGCACCCGCAGCACCTTCCCCTGATTGTCCACGCAGCGCCCCTCTACCCCCACGTCATATCTCCCCGCCTCCCCAAACGGCTTCGACACCTTCATCCCCCGTCCCGCCGCCTGCATCATGAAATAAAGTTCCGCCCACTCCCCGCGCTCCTTGCACCCCGGCAACTTCCCACCCGCCAGCCGATCCGCCGCCCTCCACATCACTCTTCCTCCCAAAAAATAGAAATCGCGGCCAGAAAAGCCGCGATGTGAAAGTTCTTCGGGACAGCCTCCCGAAATTCTTAATTTTCTACTCTATAATTTAATTATAGCCCCTCGCATACCATGATTGGGACATGTTAGCCAACAATGTTTTCCCTTTGCTTTCATGGCGATATCCCGGATTTGTATCGTGTCACCCCCTTGACAGGATTTTTCAGCAAGTTTGGCATCGCTGGAAGGTGATCCCCCGGAGTTTTTGAGACGGCCTGGGTAACACTTACGCTGCCAGCTCATCCGCAGCGGTGCTGGCCAGCACACAGAGTTCTTTAAACACTCTGGCGTTGAATGCATCACGGGCTCCCGCTTTCTTGAGAATGTTGCGGAGTTGCGCCCTGAGCAAACGGTAGATTTGCGACATCTCCGTAACGGTTGGCTGGCGGCGGCTTCCCACGAACGCGTTACCGATTTCGCGGAATACTCCGGCAACGGTTCCGCTGTGGATGTAGGCGTCAGTGCCGTCGAGATCGCTCAATGATTTCTTGATTCGATGCGGCACCGTCTCACACACAATCCAGGAGTGATCGGGATGGGCCGCCCTCTCCAGCGCAACGGTGAGTCCAAGTTCGAATGGCATGTTGAAGCGCGGAGTGCGCGGAGCGTTTGGATCGAGTTGTACCCGCGAAAGATCGTGAATAGAGTATCGGGATTCGCGGATGAGCGAGAGGATGCGGTCGAGACGGCGCTGCCCGAAAGGAATTTCTAAAGTGGCGCGCGGAGTGAAGCCGAAAGCGCTGACGCCGGCGATGTAGGCGAGGAGAAGGTTCTCAAAGCTCGCATCGTAAGGGATGTTGAGAAAGACAGATTCCCTAACGCGAGGTTTTGCGGCGCGCTGAAGTTGTTTTCCTGGTTTTCGTGCCATTGGGGGAGCTATGATTTCCAGCCGTCTTTCCCCATCGAGTCCGGATCACGATTTTCCCAGTCTCGGCATCTCTGTGGATCATCCGCCGCACTGCCCGGATGATCGCCTCGGTACGCTTCTTCGAGACGCCCAAAATCCGCGCCGTATCGAAAGGCGTTGCCGGCCGGCTGTTGTCGACTCTGATCGGTTGCCGCATGTGGTTATTATAAGCCTCTGATCGACAGTTCCGACATCCAATGTTGTCGTGCCGCTCCCCAAAATATCTAGAGGGACGGGTCCGTGGATTCCCACCCTTCGGCAGGCTCAGGGCAGGCTCTTTCGCAGAGAACGCGAAAGGTGGGGCACCCGGCGGTCCTTCCACGGTTGCGCGCGCAGTGGATCGGAGCTACGCAATCCAGGCAACACCCAAAACAGCGACCGTAACGCGACCAATGCGGCCCCAATCGGCCCATGCAATGACGTGAAAGAGAGGCATGCCAGGACGGGGGCCCATGGGCTGACGCGGAAGACCGACACATGCAGCACCGTGGAAGAGCGGCGCTTCAGCGCCGCGTCACGCGCTCCTGGGGAAAACGGGCTTCAGCCCCTGTGGCATCTCGTCCAACCGTAGCCCTGGACTTGCCGACGAGTACGGATACTCCGGCGCTGCCCTCACTAACCGCGCGCGAACCGGATTCAACCGCACGTACTCGCAATGCCTCGCGTAATCCTCCGCGTCTCGAATCCGATGATTTGTAAAACTCTGCTGCCAAACCTTAACCTTCTCTGTCTTCCCAAGGCGATACGAATATCCACCTTTGATGAACTGCATGGCTCGCTCCAGCGCGATTTCTAGCGCAGGCGTGAGCAGCACGTGAATATGGTCTGGCATGACAACAAACTCATGCAGCAAGTATCTTCCTTGGTCACGATAATCGAGCAGCACTTCGATCAAGAGGCGCGCCCGAGCCTCGATGCGAAAGATCGGCAGGCGTTGCCATGCAATTGTCGTGATGAAAAACGTACGTTGCGAGTCCATGCTCCGGATCGTAGAATCGCGAAGATAAAATCGAGTGTGATATCTGTCACACACCAGAAGAAGTTGCTTCCAAATCGGGAAGAGAGGACGCAGAAGACGACCACAGGGGCTAAAGCCCGCAAGTTTTTGCGCGACCTGACGCGGCCCTTGAAGGGCCGCTCTTCCACGGTCGCGCCAGCGTCCGGATCGAAAAATATCGCCGTGATCTCAGCGCAGAGAAAAGGTGCTACCATCCCGAGCGCCAATGCGGCAGACAGACACATGCGGCGCCGTGCAAGAGCTGCGCTTTCGGCGCTGAGACCAACGACCTATGGACCCATGCAGTACCGTGGAAGAGCGGCGCTTCAGCGCCGCGTCATGCGCTTTAGGAGGAATCGGGCTTCAGCCCCCAAGGAAGTCTTTCGCGCGGTGCCCCAGAGTCTGCCCTGAGCAAGCGACGCGCGCCGAAGAGTGCCGCAAGCCCCAGGGGAATGCAACTGAGACCGACCACCACCGACACATGCAGCACCGTGGAAGAGCGGCGCTTCAGCGCCGCGTCCAGCGTTTTAGGAGGAATCGGGCTTCAGCCCCCGTGGAAGTCTTTCGCGCGGGTGCCCCAGAGTCTGCCCTGAGCAAGCGACGCGCGCCGAAGAGTGCCGCAAGCCCCAGGGGAATGCAACTGAGACCGACCACCACCGACACATGCAGCACCGTGGAAGAGCGGCGCTTCAGCGCCGCGTCAAGCGTTTTAGGAGGAATCGGGCTTCAGCCCCCGTGGAAGTCTTTCGCGCGGGTGCCCCAGAGTCTGCCCTGAGCAAGCGACGCGCGCCGAAGAGTGCCGCAAGCCCCAGGGGAATGCAACTGAGACCGACCACCACCGACACATGCAGCACCGTGGAAGAGCGGCGCTTCAGCGCCGCGTCAAGCGTCCTAGAAGGAATCGGGCTTCAGCCCCCGTGGAGGTCTTTCGCACGGGCGCCCCAGGTCTGCCCGCGGAGAATGCAGCCGAGTCCTGCAGGGACGACCCGACAATAGCCCGGCGTTTCAACGCCGGGTCATGCCAATAAAATCGAGCCCCGTCCCGCAGGGATGGCTGAACCCAAACCCAAAGACGGACGGGGCCGTGGAATCCCACCTTTCGCAAAGTGCGCGAAAGATGGGGCACCCGGCTACGATCTTATCAGGCGCCGGATTCTAAACCCAGGATGGATAGCGCCGTCGAATCCCATGTTTCGCAAAGAACGCGAAACATGGGGCACCCGGCAAAGAACGCGAGACATGGGGCACCCCACTTTTAGTAACTAAGAAACATTGTCATTCCGACCGGAGGGAGGAATCCGCTGTCCCTGCCGCGACCTCCGGCCAGTTCTCATCGCAACAGGCTTGAATGGTCAGGCCCGTTTCTTCCAGAAGATGCCAGGCCTCGCGATAGTTGGCATACTTCTGGCCTCGGTTGCGCGGGGAAAAGTGGAGACTGCAGTGCAGTTCGCCGATCAGGTCGAAGGGAATGATGTACCACTCATCGATGGGGATTAGCAGGATGGCGAAAAAATCCACGGTGCCGGGCTCATATTTTTTGCGTCTTGAGCCAACCAACTTCAGGCTGTACCCGTGACCCGGGCGGCAGTGAATTGTGGACTTCACTTGCACGCGCAGGGACCGGGTTGAGTTGTCGACTCCGACGTCGTATCTTGTGACGCCAAACGGTCTTGAGACCTTCATTGCTTGCCCTGCCCGCCAGCATCATGAAGTAGAGCTCTGCCCACTCTCCACGCGCTTTGTGGTCCTTTAACTTGCCGCCCGCCAACCGGTCTGGCTTTCGCCTCATTGCTTGACCTCATTCTGCTGTCCAATAAAAAACGCGGCCTCAAAGGCCGCGACGTTGGGTTCTTCGGGACAGGTTCCCGAAATTCTTAATTTCTACCCTATATCTATTATAACCTATTGCATACCTCTATTGGGACATGTTAGCCAACAATGTTTTCCCTTTCCTTTCATGGCGATATCCCGGATTTGTATCGTGTCACCCCCTTGACAGGAAATTTTGGGAGCGCTCATCCACGCGCTTTGCCCTTGCGCCTATGCCGTTCCACCTTGTAATCGTAGGCCGGATCGAACTCAAAACTGCCAAACGCCTTGAGGACGCGCACCTGTTTGCGTCGCTGGATGTACTCACAAGGAGCTGCCGTGACCGCCTCTTTCTTGGTCTTGTGCTTCCCTGCGCGCCGCGCCTCTTCGATCAATCGAGGGTCAATAGCCATGTTCGCCATGTGTAAAGCCTTACACGTTGAATTGTGTAAATCAAGCCCAGAAAGGCTCGGGAGGAGCGCGACTTCAGTCGTCCCGCAAGCCCCCAAGAAGAAATAGAACCGAGTGCCGCAGGACGGCACGGGCCCTATGTCTCCTACTGGCTGGCAGCGACCTGGGTAACCTTTTCAGCGAGCAGCAGCGGTCGCGGAGCAAAGTTGAACAGCTGGACCATGCTCTGCCGCAGCTTGTAATTGACTGGGAACAAGGCCAAGTGTTGCGCCACCAACAGTCGTAGAACGGTGTGGACGACGGTGTTGTCCCGCACCCGGCGCTCTAGATCCCGAACGTCCTCGGCCGGCAGGTGCGCGAAATGGTCCAGCATGATCGAAAGGTCGAGGAGTCGCGTCGCGATGTGGCTCTCTCCGGCGTTGCCGCGTACGGCCCCGTAAATCTCGCGTAGATCCTCCAATCCCACGCACAGAGATACTTTCTTGATAACGGCGAAAATCATGACCTCTGATAGTGTGACTATCAGTTTGTCTGCGGCATGCTTCACCTCTTCGACTTCCCTCCGAGCGAAAGTCCCTTGCTCTCTCAGGTGCTTCAAGAAAACCCCTTGTAAATGCGAGAGATTATTCTCCATGTCGCTGAGAAATTTCTTCAGTGCGCGGAATGCCAGAGCATAGCTCTCCTCGGCGAGCCTCACCTTCAGGTCACCCTTTAGGTTGCCAGGGAAGTTTCGTAGCACCTGACCCATTATCTGTAGGCTTTCGAATGCAAGGTCGATCTGCAGCGAGTCGGCGCTCCTCTCGACGGACTTGGGTTCGCTTTCTCGGAGCGATTCGTCCTGCTGCCGCCTGAACTCCTCGCGGTTCCTACGAGTATCAATTGATGGCGCGACCATCGTTGGGCGGGACGTGTAAAGACTGTTCACGAATGCGACGTCCGCATTGAGGTCGCAGGGGGAATAATTGCCAAATATGCGCGCCGCGTTGGCCAGAATGTGTTCGATGAGCGGGCGATCCTTGGTCAGATAGAGATAGAAGATGAGGATACGGGCGTTTTCGTCATCGTAGGCTTCGTCTGCCATTCGCCTGAGCCTCGCCGATAGAGCTGCCGCGTCGCTGACATCCGCCATACCTTCTTGAAAATACTTAGCAACAAAGAAGTAATAGGCATACTTGTGCTGAAAGGTGATTTCGTTTCCAGACCTGTTAAGTATTTGCGATCTGATCAGTTCATCAACAAAAACATCCTGTTCCACCGAGCACATGTACGACTCCCAATATTGCTCGTCGAGGGCCCTGAGATCCTCCATGCTTAGGGTGAGCTTGCCGGCCTGAAACATTCGGTATGCCGCAAACGATAGATAGGTGTATTTCTGCCCGAGGTTTTTCTTGTTAACCCGTGCCATCCGCTCGGTCAGGAGAGACTCATAGATGTGTCCATACGATCCATATGAGACGTTCTGGCCGCTAACACGGTCACTGGCCTGCAGGACCGAGAGGACGTACACCGGAAACGAGGGAACGATGCCCTTTCCGATTAGCGTATCGAGCAGGTTCTCGCTCGCGGCGACGGACGTAGTAAGCTCCATCTCATCGACCTCTAGCTCCCGCCCGAGCGAATGCCATCGAATGACGAGCTCGCCTCTGAGGCGACGACCAAATAGCTGGATTTCGCAATGCTCGAACTCAGCGAAGCACTTGAACCCATCAATCTCTTGAGCCTGGCGCAGGATCGATGCGTCGTCACTGATCAATACCAGCTTTCCAAAGTTCCTTTCCAGCGCCGCAACGATAGAGGCCTTACCTTTTAGGTTGAATTTTAGCCGGTGCCAGTCGTCGACGATGACGGCTTTCGACTCCAGTTCAAGCTGGGAGAACTTCTCTAGGAGTTTGGGGCAATATTGGCGCTCGAAGGCCCTTGCGACCGCCGCCGCCACCTGCGACGACTCGACGCCTCGGAGGTCGCCAGAGCTGAGTAGCACCGGGACAAGCTTGTGTTTTTGCTGAAGGTCCACATACAGCGCCTTCGCCAGCGACGTTCTTCCGCAATTCGGAGGCCCTGCCAGAACCGTCTTTTTATTCTTCAAAACAAAACCCAGAACGTCAGAGCTATGGATGGTTTGTGCGCCGTCCCCTGACGTGGAGGCTTTCAGCTTTGTGACGGTGAGGTCTGGGTAGACAAAAAGGTCGCGGAACTTCAGCGGGTTCTTTATCGGATGCGAAAATGGTGTCCCGGGGTCCTCTAATACCGCCCTAAACTCAGCGTTGTTGATGAATCGATGCTCAAGGAGGGCTAGGTTGCGAGTAAAGGTAGCCGAGCTGGTATCAGAGGCGTGGTACATCTCACCCGTCCACCGAAACTGGTGGACTTCGTAGGCTTGGGCATCGAGATCAATCTTGATGTAATTGAATCCCTCGTCTCCACCCCGCGCCTGAAGTGCCGCGCCCTCTACATAGTTGGTTTTCGCTCCCCCTGAGGAGACCTTGGTGTACGCGTCGCCGTCATGCTCGTGCCCAGTGAGCACCAGATCGCTTGTGGTCTCCACCGCCTTCTTGAGAGCGCGAGCATTGTCGGGCTGAATCCAGTTGTACGGATGGTGGAATATGGTCAGAACAAGTTCGGATTGAGGCACGTCTTGCGAGACGAGCGCTACCGGGAAACTGAGTTTCGGAACCTCATCCTTCTGCGAGACCCAGGCCGTATTCAGGCAGCGGATAGTTACCTTACCGGAAGTCGTCCGAAACTCCCTGCTCCAGAACAACCGGTTGGTGGGCGCGGGGCAACCTAGGGAAATCAGGGCCTCGAAATCGAAAAAGGCCTTCTGAACTTCGAGCATCTGATCTGTGAAATCCTGGGGCGGGGTCGTGTCCCCCGTTGATGGGCCCACGGAATTGAGAAGTAGCGTACGCACTGATCCCTGGTTTCCAAAGTCGCAGTCGTGGTTCCCCGGAATTACGACAGTTCCGAGAAAGTTGACGCCTGGAAGATCCCGCAATCTCCCCTCAACGCCGCCTAGGAACGCCGCCGCCAGCATGTATTCGTCCTGCCTTCCCGAATAGGCTACGTCACCCGTGACGAGGAGGAGTATGTCCGAGATGTCGTGCGTAACTCCCTGAACCGCGTTTCCGATGTGCGACAGCCTTCCACTCACCGGGTTGTCGCGAGATTTCAGATGTATATCGCTTAACTGCAGAATCCCGATCGCCATGTTAAAGACTCCCTCCTAGCTGCACCCGCTCGTACTGCCGCAACTGCTGCAGCGGTAGCAACTGCCGTTGCGGGTCATGATGCTGCCGCAGAAGCTGCAGGTGGGAGCGTCGCCGAGGTCGATGATGCCGGCCAGTTGGTCGGCGGCGTGGAGAGAACCGGGCTTCGGGCTTCGGGCTTCGGGCTTCGGCTGCAAACCATTCATCTCTCCGTTCTCTGACGGCTGAGGGCTCACGCCTGCCGGTCGCAGGCGCAGATTCTCGAATAGCAGTTGCTGCTGGCCGGTTAGGAAGCGCAGTTGGAGCCAGCGGAAGATGTAGTCCATGATCGACTTGGCGAAGCCGATGTCGGGATTGCTGGTCCAGCCGCTGGGCTCGAAGCGGGTGTGGGCGAACTTTTCGCAGAGCAGCTTCAGGGGGACGCCGTGCTGCAGGGCGATGGAGGTGGCCAGGGCAAAGCTATCCATGAGGCCGCTGACGGTCGATCCTTCTTTGGCCATGGTGATGAAGAGTTCGCCGGGCTCGCCGTCGGGATAGAGGCCGACGGTGATGTAGCCCTCGTGGCCTCCGATGTTGAACTTGTGGGTGATGGAGGCGCGCTCCTCCTGGAGCTTGTGGCGGACGGCGCGGGGAGGGGCGTTTAGGTTGTCTTCTTCCTGGGGCGCGGCCGCCCCCGGCCGCGGGTCATCTTTACTGGAATTGGCAGTCTTCGTCCCGGCCGCAGACAAAGGCTGCGCCTTCTTGCATCCATCACGGTAAACCGCGACAGCCTTCAACCCTAGCTTCCAGGCCTGCAGGTAAGCGTCCATGATTTCTTCGACGGAGGCGTTCTCGGGAAGATTGACGGTCTTCGATATGGCTCCGGAGATGAAGGGCTGAGCGGCGGCCATCATGCGGAGGTGTCCCATGTAGGCGATGGAGCGCGTGCCTTTGGCCGGCTTGAAGGAGCAATCGAAGACGGCAAGGTGATCGTCCTTGATATGAGGCGCGCCTTCGATGGTTCCGGTGGCATCGATGTAGCTGACGATGGCGTCGGCCTGCTCGTGGGTGTAGCCGAGCTTGAACAGGGCCGTGGGGACGGTTTGATTGACGATTTTGATCATGCCGCCGCCTACTAGCTTTTTGTACTTGACCAGAGCCAGGTCAGGTTCGACGCCAGTTGTGTCGCAGTCCATCATGAAACCTATGGTGCCGGTGGGGGCTAGGACTGTTACTTGGGAATTTCTATAGCCGTGCTTTTCGCCGTGGGCCAGGGCTTCGTCCCAGCATTGCTTGCTGGATTCGTAGAGTGGGGTGGGGACGTTGGATTTGTTTATGTTGTTGACGCTGGCGCGGTGCATGCGGATTACGTCGAGGAAAGGTTCGCGGTTGATGTACCAGCCGGGGCAGGCGGAGCCGGGCATCTTGGCGGCTTCGGTGACGCCGAGGCGAGTGGAGACGGTTTCGGTCGCGGGAGTGAGCGGGGCGCATTGTTCGGCGATGCGGCTGGATTGGAGGTAGGCTTCGCCGCACATGATGGCGGTGACGCAGGCGGCGTAGTCGCGGCCGGCGTCGGAGTCGTAGGGGAGGCCGGCGGCCATGAGGAGCGCGCCCAGATTTGCGTAGCCCAAGCCTAGCGGGCGATAGTCATGCGAGTTGCGCATGATCATTTCTGTGGGGTAGCCGGCGTTGTCTACCAGGATTTCTTGCGCGGTGATTAACACATCTACGGCGTGACGGTAGGCCTCTACGTCGAACGTGCCATTCGGCGCAAACTTCAGGAGATTCAGGCTGGCCAGGTTGCAGGCTGAATCGTCCAGGAACATGTATTCGCTGCACGGGTTGCTGGCGTTGATTCTTGCGGTGTTCTTCGAGGTGTGCCAGCGATTGACCGTGGTGTCGTATTGCATGCCGGGATCGCCGCAGTGCCAGGTGGCTTCGGAAATTTTCTTGAGGAGGTCTTTGGCTTTGTAGGTTTTCATGACCTTGCCGTCGCCGATCGCCTTGGTGGAGAAATCGGTGTCGCGGACTACGGCGTACATGAAGTCGTCGGTGACGCGGACGCTGTTGTTGGCGTTCTGGAAGAAGATGGAAGAGTAGGCGTCGGAATCGGGATGGGAGCCGTCGTATCCCATGGCGACCAGAGCGTGGGCCTTGGCTTCTTCTTTCTGCTTGCACTCGATGAACTCGACGATGTCAGGATGGTCGACGTTGAGGATGACCATCTTGGCGGCGCGGCGAGTTTTGCCTCCGGACTTGATGACGCCGGCGAAGGCGTCGAAACCTTTCATGAAGCTGAGCGGACCGCTGGCCGTGCCTCCGCCGCTGAGACCTTCGGTGGAGCTGCGCAGGGGGGAGAGGTTGGTTCCCGTGCCGCTGCCCCACTTGAAGAGCATGCCCTCGGTCTTGGCGAGCGTGAGGATGGAGTCGAGGGAATCCTTTACCGAGTTGATGAAGCAGGCGGAGCATTGCGGGGTGGCGTAGCCGGTGATGCCGAACTCGACTTGCTGGGTCTTGGGATTCCAGTGCCAGTTGCGGGCGTCGGAATTGGGCTCGATGCGGTCGCAGCCTACGTTGAACCAGACGGGCGAATTGAAGGCGGCGTACTGGCGGACGAGGATGTGGACGAGCTCGTCGTGGAAAGTTGCTCCGTCTTCGGGAGTCTTGAAATAGCCCTGAGCCAGGCCCCAGTTGCGGATGGTTTCGGCGACGCGTGCGACGAGTTGGCGGACTCCGGTTTCGCGCTCGGGGGTGCCGACCTTGCCGTGCAGATATTTGCTGGCGACGATGTTGGTCGCGGTCATGGACCAGTCTTTGGGGACTTCGACGTCTTTCTGTTCGAAGATGACGTTGCCTTGAGCGTCGGTGATCTGGGCGAGGCGGAGGTCCCATTCGAGTTCGTCGTAGGGGGAGACGCCGGGCTTGGTGAAGAAGCGGCGGAAGGACAGGCCGGCAGTCTTCTTGTTTGGGGTGGTGGCTGGGCTGGCCACGGTGGAATCGACGGAAGTGGTTTTAACCTCGGTCATCGCTCTCTCCATATATTTCGATTCTAATCAACATGGCCCGATTCGGCGTCCCTGGGGGATGGGGCGGGAATGGGGTTGTGCCCGAACGGGAATTTGTTCGGGAGTGCAGCAGTTTGTTGTAAAGAACGTTTTCACCCCGTGGTTCGAGCAGCGTGGGTGACGTCCCTTTCGGGACTCGTTTCTATTTGCTTACTTTTCCCCGGCACTTCCGTGCCGGGCTTTCACATGCCGCCCCTTCGGGACTAGGGCTTGGTAATTCTGTTCTCTCTCTTCGACCCGGTTCAGTCCCTGACAATCTGAACGCCCCGAATCATTTCTTGCTTCTGACGCAGCGCTTAAGCGCTGCGCCACCGCTTTTATGTTTGGGCTCATGATTTTTCAAATAACAGGCCGCCGCTAACTAGCAACAATGAGGCAGCGCCGATCATTTCGTTGCCTATAAAGAATCCCATCATGCTGGCGCCGACACCTGCCTCAAGCAGCACGGCCAGACCGCAGAGCAGAACGAGGGTCTTGCGCAATCTCGTTTCTGTGATGGCAGCCAGTAGCGCGACAATCGCAGTTACGAACCAGTGCCAACCGAGCGCGAGAAAAACGACCCGGAAGCCTGCTTTAAGGCCGAGATCCAGATTCGACATGGCCAACGCCGGGAAACCCTTGCTGTAACCGGCGAAGCAATGCAGCGCAGCGCTTGCGGCGAGCACCACACTACCCAAGATGACGAAAACGCGTGCAGCTTTGTTGCGGCCGTTGATCGAAACCTCCCATTTTTCTTTCGCCCCTTCGGGGCTGTTGCTTCTTCGTTTTCTTACCCGCGGCTTGCACCCCCCTCAACTTCGCTGAGGGCAGGCTGTGGGCTGCATTCTTTTCGCCGCTGCCACGGTGCTGCTTGCGTCCGTGGCGCTTTGTACGCCTAAACCTCAGGGGCTAAAGCCCGCATCCATCGCTCCGACTGACGGCCCGGCTAAAGCCGGGCCCTTCCCGATCTTTACTACTGCGGCGCGGCTTGAAGCCGCGCCCTTTCAAAACCAAATCCAACGGCACCCTTCGACGCACTTTCGCTTGCTCAGGGCAGGCTCAAGAACTGAAGTCGTGCCCTTCCTGGGCCTTGCCAGCCACCTCCGGGTTAGAAGCCGGAGGGGAAGGGGTGAGGACAGTGGAGGTTCTTGTTGGCTCCGGAATCGAGATGCGCGACCGGGTTAATCGAGTCTGACTTCAGGATCGTCTGCGGAACCTGGGCTGGGTTTGGCATGCTGGCAGCGGAGTCGGACAGAGCCTGCCCCTTCGACAAGCTCAGGGCAGGCTCTGAGCTTGTCGAAGGGAGTGTCCGACCCACACGGTCTGTGGCCAGTTCGAGCGAGGACTGGAAATCGGCACCGATGCCGGTTGCTTTCTCGGCGGAGTTGAGCATCCATTGGTTGAGAGCGTTGCAGATGCTGCGACGCTGGGCCTGATCTTCGATGACGACGAAGCGCAGGAAGCAGCGTCCAGAGGAAAGGCGGGCGCGCATGGGATTGATCTTGGTGAACATGCGATCGAGGGTGAAGGCCATGTCGTCGTCTTCGGAGAATTGGAGGACGGCGAGCATGCGGCGGACGGGCACCTCAGCGGCTGAAGCCGGCGAGTTTCTTGCTAGTTTTACGGCACGACTGAAGTCGTGCCCTTCCCGACCTGTGCTTCCCTCGGCAGTTGGTGTGCTGGACGCAGCTGCCGAGCTTTGCTCGGCCGGACAGCCGAGGGCGGCTGTCCCCACATGGATCTTGCTGGGTACCGAGGCATTGCTGGCTTCCAAGGCATTGCTGGGTCCCGAAGTATTGCGGGGACCCAAATCCATTATTTCTTCGGCCAGGGCGAAGATGCCGGGCTTGCTGGGGACGACAAGTAGGCTGTGAGGGGAATCGCAGCGGAACCAGCGCGACCATTGCAGGCGGCGCGGGTCGACGGGACGGTCGAGGCCGTAGCGGGCTAACGAATCGGCGACCAGTTGGGTTAAGGCTTCCATCCAGGGCTCCTAAAACCAGTTTCCGGCTCTCGGCTTCCGGCTGAAGCTGAGACCTTCGATCCGGTCGTACAGAAACTTGCTCTTGCTTACTGAGTTTGTCGTCCGCCCCGGGGGAGGATCGGGGGGACGGCCACCGCACTGCTTCATCGGCCTCGGGCTTCCGGGTCTTGGCCCTTCCGGCCTTGGGCTCGGTTGCTTTTAGCCTTTAGTTTCTTATGTTTACGGTTGCGGCGCCGGGTCACCTCTGGCCTGGCGCCGTCCCGTAAGTCTTTCCTGACTGCTCTCTCTTACTAAGTTGCCCAGAAACCCGACTCGTTCCCGCGAGGCGAGTTTCGAAGGGCTATGGGAATGCAAAGTTACTCCCGCTTATTGTGCCTGTCAAGAGGGAAACACCATAGGTTGTATCTCCAGCAATGACGGGCTTGGTGCGGGGGTGTGGATTCGTTTTCCACAAGTGAAATTCATCTGGCGTTCACAATTGAAGCAGTGGCCAGTGATCAGTGGCCAGCGGCCAGTGGCGAACAGAGTCCAGTAGCCTACCTCAGCGGCTGAAGCGGCGGACGATTTGCTTTTAGGGGCACCCTTCGGCGCGCTTCGCTTGCTCAGGGCAGGCTCAGGACTGAAGTCGTGCCCTTCCCGAGCGGTGTGGGGCTTCACGGGGGCTAAAGCCCGGGCCGATTCGGGGGGGCTGACGCGGCGCTGAAGCGCCGCTCTTCCACGGTTGTGTCCGAGTTTGTGACGGTTGGCAATTCCATGCGGGTCGGGAGAGGTCAAATCCCCAGAGGGATGGAGTTGGGGAATCCCATGTCTCGCAAAAGCAGCGAGACATGGGGCACCCACACCCGCACCCGCGCTCAAGAACCCTTTAAACCGCTTAACACAGGGGACACGGGGTTTCACAGGGTAAAGCTTGAGCGCTCCGTGGACGTATCGCTTCGCCATTGTCAGAGAGAGCGAAGGCCGGGAGTGGGGGCGCGGCGGTCGCGGTAGGGTTGGGGAGACTTGCGGGTGAGGTGCAGCGGGAGCGAGAACGTGGAGGTGTTGCGCTTTCGCAGAGATTCGGGCTGGGGCAAGTCCATGCGCTGCGGCGAAGGTTCTTCCTGCCGCTCGGCTTCTGATTGTCGTGGCGTGGTGGAGAGTTTCGGAGTCTCGCCGGCCAGCATGGGTACATAGATGTCCTCGAAGATTTGACGCGGTTGGATGCGGAGAACGCCGTCGGAGGATTCGACGAGGTAGTCGCCCTTGCGTCCGGAGTGCTGACGGCCGAGCACATCGGTAAAGGTGAGGCTGGTGGTGAGCTGCTTGGCTTTGACCAGAAAGCGGGTGCGATAAGTGATCCATGGCGTCGTGGCTTTCATGCGTAGCGGTTCTCAGGTTCCAGTTTCCAGTTTCTAGGTTCGGGTTTCTAGTTTGCGGTTTCCGGTTTCCAGTTTCTTGGTGATGAATTGAAGGTGGTTGCCAAATCGACAGTGTCGGCTCCCCCGCGGGTGCGTCTCCGGCCGGTTCGCGTCATCGGCCGAGTACGGTTGCAATTTTTGGTTGAAGGCGAGAGTGACTGTACGAGGGAAAGGGCGCGCGGTCAATTCAGTATTTTTGGTGCAGTTGAGGAAAAGGCTGGCCACGGATTTTCAGGGATTGTCACGGATCAAGGGACTTGTGATTGATGCGGCGCTAAGCCGCACGGGAGGCTTGGGTTCTGTTGATGAGAATAACGGAGGGGGAAATTTTTGGAGAGTGGGGAGAAGGATTGTGCACAGGGAGTGCACAGGAAATGCAGAAAGGCGGTGGTCAGTGGTCAGTGGCCAGTTAGGATTCCGCCTCGCTTCGCCTGGCGGGGCTGCCGAGGCGGCTGTCGCTACATGGTTCGTGGTTGTGGGCCGGAGTTTTGGTCCGGCCCACGTTGGTTCGAATTACTTGCCGGCTAGGCCGTTGGGGACGCCTACGCCGGTGCAGAAATCCCAGCCGGAGGTGGCGCCGTGGGTGCCGCAACTGCCGGTGGTGATGTCGGTGAAGAAGGCACTGTCGCCGAGTTCGGAATACATCTCGGTGTTCTGGGCATTGCTGGAGGCGTTGAAAGTGCCGGCGCTGTTGATGATGCCAGCGACGGCGGGAGCGGCGATGCTGGTGCCTTCGACTTCTTCCCAACCGGAGCCGCAAGTTCCGCCGCCGGTGTTATAGATGGCAGTGCCGGTGCCGGCGATGAGGGCGAGGTCAGGAACGCCGCGCTTGGTGCCGAGCAGTCCGGAGAGAGAAGACTGGAAGGAAGGAATGGGTTCAAAACGGCTGAGGCCGCCTCCGCCATCGAGCCAGGCGGTCTGCTGGGTGTAATCGCCGCTGCCGTTGCGGTCAATGACGGTGCCGCCGACGGCGACGACGTTGACAGAGGAGCTGGGATAAATCACTCCCGGAGCATCGCCGGAGGAGGCGTAGTAAGTGACGCCCGCCTGAGTGAAGTGCGAGTCTTCAGAGAGCTCGGTAGAAGTTTCGCCGCCACCCCAGCTCATGGAAACTTCTCCCTTGAGGTGGTGACCGGCGATGAGGGCGTTGGCTTTCTTGACGGCGGTGTAGAGGTCAGTGTTGCTGTTGGAGGCGGCCTCCATCAGAACGATGATGGAGTTGGGAGCCATGGCGTGGGCGTATTCGATGTCAAGGCTCTCCTCGAGTCCCCAGTTGCCGGCGCCGCCGGTGCCAGTGCATCCCGAAGAGGGCTTGGTGCCGGTGGCATAGAGCTGGTGGAACTTGGCGGGAGGGAGACCGAATTGAGCGGAGAAGGTATTGAGATTGGACTTGGCGGTGGGCAGGTGATAGGCGTCGACGATGACGATGACGCCGCTGCCACCGGAGGGAACGGCGGTGGTGCCGTTGATGGGGCATCCGGGGTTGATGGTGGAAACGAGGTTGTAGATGCAGGCGATGGTGGCGGGATTTTCGCCGCTGGGCGTAGCAAGCGGATGGATGAGCTGATCGCGGTCGACGAGGCGAACGGTGTTGTGGAACTCGCGGACGGTCTGGGCGCTGAGCAAGCTAACCGAGGCAAAGGCCACTAGGGCGAGCAACGTCATAGAGTGCTTTTTCACTGGGTCCTCCTGGATGAGTTGTGACGTGCATTTTTGTGAGCAGGGATGATGAGCAGGGATGATGAGCAGGTTGAGACTTCGTGATTGTCGAAGAGACCACCGGAAGCCGGCCACGATAGGGAAGGTGGGTGGTCCGGTGAAGGGTGTTAGATCCGCAGCACAGAAGTCTAGCACGGGGCGGGGACGGGGGTTGTCAAGGGACAGTCATCGGTAGTGGCTGATCAGCCAGTACCCAGTCATCGGTTCTCGGTTTCTAGTTTCTGGTTTCCAGTTTCTGGTTTACGCCTCGCTTCGCTGGGCGCGACAGCGCCTTCGGCTCGGCTCAGGGCAGGCGAGGCCGCTGTCTCCAGGATGAGCCGTGGCGAACCGCAGTGGGTATAAGGTGCATGGGTGGTGGAAGAAATTTCTGGGGGGTTTGGTGTAGGGGGAAAATGCGGGTGAGAAAGGTTTGCGGAGTCAGTCACTTGGAAGGCGCCGGAAACGGAGAGGGCTTTGCTGACAGATGGAGGCTAGTGGAAGAAATTCTGTGGCAGGAGGCATCATGACGACGGATCCGGTTTGTGGAATGGAAGTGGATGAGAAGAAGAAGTCCGAATTCCAGACGCAGTTTGCGGGGCGGAAGTATTTTTTCTGCTCGGAGGAATGCCGAAAGGAATTCGAGGCTGATCCGAATGAGTATGTAGAAACGGCGGCGGCTTAGGTGCCGCTGGATACGGAGAGAGCGAAGGCCCCGCTTGCGCGGGGCCTTTTTTGAGTCTCGTTATAGCGGGGGACTTGACTAATTCCGCTCGCTTCGCTTCGCGGGACAGCCGAGGCGGCCTTCTCCACATGGTACGTAGGGAACCACTGGGCACGCGGTGGTCGAAAACGTGGTGCGCAGGAAGAACACCTTGAGACTACCGAGAGATCGCCGGACGTGCAGGGGTCCTTCGACTGCGTGGCCGCTTCGCCTTGCGAAGCGGCCACTACGCTCAGGATGACAGCTTGGGTTAGCGTCCGGCCAGTGCAGGCTCGTGGACGGCTTTGCCGGACTTGAAGGCCTCGTAACGCTGGTTGACTTCGTCCCAGTTGATTACGTTCCACCAGGCGGCGAGATATTCCGGACGGCGGTTGTTGTATTTGAGGTAGTAGGCGTGCTCCCAGACGTCGTTGCCGAAGATGGGGTAGAGGCCTTGGGAGATGGGGCTGTCCTGATTGGGCGTGGACATGACTTGGATGTCGTTGCCTTTGCCGGCGAGCCAGACCCATCCGGAGCCGAATTGTTTTGCGCCGGCGTCGTTGAACTTAGCCTGGAAATCTTTGAAGTTGCCGAAAGTTTTCGTGATGGCCTGGGCGATGGGGCCGGTGGGATCGCCTCCGCCTTTGGGTTTCATGATCTTCCAGAACATGGTGTGGTTGACGTGGCCGCCGCCGTTGTTGCGGACGGCGGCGCGAATGTCTTCGGGGATGGCGTTGTAGTCGCGGATGAGATCTTCGGGACTCTTCTTGGAGAGTTCGGGATGTTTTTCGATAGCTGCGTTGAGATTTTTGACGTAGGCACCGTGGTGCATGTCGTGGTGAAGGGTCATCGTCTGCTTGTCGATGACGGGTTCGAGCGCCGCGTAATCATAAGGCAAGGGCGGTAGTTCGTGAGCCATGAGTTATCCTCCAGAGTTCTTATTGTACTGATGACGGGATCGGGGATACGGATTCAGTGGTCGTCATGGTTAGTGATTGAAAATGGGATTGCGGTTGCGAAGGGATTTTACACCTAAGGACGGGGAATACGACCACCGGGGCTAAAGCCTGCTGACAAAAGAGAATCCGGACGCGGCGCTGAAGCGCCGCTCTTCCACGGTTGCGCAGGCGGCATGGGCACGGGCGCTTGCCCACGTCCGTGGTGCAATCGCGCCTCGCTGTGCTGGGCTGGACCCTCCGGCTTCGCTCAGGGCAGGCTCCCGAGGCGGCCGTCCCCACATAGGGGCAATTGGCATAGGCCTTGGAACTTTCTCTCTACACAACTCTAGTTGGTGCCGGGGCCGAGGATTTCGCGGACTTTGCGGGAGAGGCTTTGCAGGGTGAAGGGTTTTTGGAGGAAGGCTTTTTGGGCTTCCGGTGCGGCGGCGGCGGGGAAGGCATCCTGGGCGTAGCCGGAGAGGTAGAGGACCTTGATGCCGGGCCGGGCGGCGAGGAGTTGCTGAGTCAGTTCGTGACCGCTGAGGCCGGGCATGACGACATCGGTGATGATCAGGTGGATGGTGTCGGAGTGGTTGGCAGCGAGGGCCAGGGCGGCGTTGCCGTTCGAAGCTTCCAGGACGCGGTAGCCGCGGGATTCCAGAGTCTCGCGAACCAGTTGGCGGACTGAGTCTTCGTCCTCGACCAGGAGGATGGTTTCGGATCCGCCGGCGGCGGCCAGGGAAACGGGAGTAGCGCCTACGGCTTCGGAGGGTTCGTCGACGCGGGGGAAATAAATGGTGAAGACGGTGCCGCGACCGAGTTCGCTCTGCACGAAGACGTAGCCGCCGCTCTGCTTGATGATGCCGTAGACAGTGGAGAGTCCGAGGCCGGTGCCTTTGCCTTTTTCCTTGGTGGTGAAGAAAGGCTCGAAGATGCGGGCCTGAGTTTCGCGGTCCATGCCATGGCCGTTGTCGCTGACGCAGATCATGACGTAGGGGCCGCTCTTGATGAAGGTGTTTTCGGGACGGTAGGAATCGTCGAGGGTGACGCTGGCGGTGCGAATGCAAATTTTGCCGCCACTGGGCATGGCGTCCTTGGCATTGACCACGAGATTCATGATGACCTGCTCGAGCTGACCGGCATCGGCGCGAGTGCAGCCGACGGCGGGGGCGAGCTGGGTAACGAGTTCGACATTCTCGCCGATGAGCGGGCGGAGGAGACGCTCCATGTCTTCGACGATGGCATTGACGTCAATGACCTTGAGTTCGAGAAGTTGTTTGCGGCTGAAGGCGAGGAGCTGGCGGGTGAGCGTGGTTGCGCGATCGGAGGCCTGCTGAATGGCTTCGGCCTTGGCGTGCAGAAGGTGGCCGGGGGAGAGCTGGTCGAGGAGAACCTCAGTGTAGCCGCTGACGACCATGAGCAGATTGTTGAAGTCATGAGCGATGCCGCCGGCGAGGCGGCCGACGGCTTCCATTTTCTGGGCCTGGCGGAACTGGTCTTCGAGGACGCGGCGTTCGGTGATGTCTTCGGCGATGGCTTCGAGGACGTCGGCGGGTTCGTCGCCGCCGGCGACGGCGCGTCCGCTGATGCGGACGGTGATGATGGCGGCGTCTTTGCGTTTCCAGCGGACCTCGAAGCCGTCCATGCGACCGGTGCGGCGGAATTCGTCCACCAGGCGGGTGTATTCCCTGGGATCGACAAAAACATCTTTTTGGGGGTCGAGGGACAGCACTTCGAGGGCGGAGTTGTAACCCAGCATTCCGATGAGGGCAGGGTTGACGTCGAGAAACTGGCCGTTGAGGCTGGAGCGGTACATGCCGTAGACGGCGGTCTGCACCAGAGAGCGGTAACGGACCTCGGAGCGGCGCAGGGACTGCTCGTTGCGTTTGCGGTCAATGGCGGCGGCCAACTGCTGCGAGACGAGGGTGAGGACTTCCTTGTCGCGTTCGGAGAAGCGGACGCTCTCTGCATAACTCCGGATGGCGAGCACGCCGAAGACGTGATGGTTGACCTTGAGAGGAACGCCCAGCCAGTCGAGCGGACGCGGACCGGAGAGCACGACTTCACGGCGCTTGAGCAATTGCCGCAGGATTTCGGGAGTGCAGAGCAGGGGTCCGGCGGTGCGGAGCACGTACTCGATGAGGCCGGCAGCGGATTTTGCGGGAGCGGGAGCAGACTCCTGCTCATCGACGAAATAGGGGAAGCTGAGAAGTTGCGATTCGGGATCGTGCAGAGCGATGGCGAAGTTGCGGGCGCACACCAACTCGTCGACGATGGCGTGAATGGAGGCAAAGAACTGCTGGAGATCCTGGACGGCGCTGGACTTTTCGGCAATGCGATAGAGAGCGGAGCTGAGAGCTTCGGCGCGCTTACGCGCGGAGATGTCGCGATACAGGCAATAGAAGGCGGCGGCGCGGCCGCCGACAATCAAAGGAGCGGTGGAGATGGAAACATCGAGCAGGGTGCCATCGTGGCGGCGGCGCTGGGTTTCGAGGGTGAGTGGCTCGCCACGCTCGAGGCATTGGGCAATCCACTGGGCTTCGGCGGAGCGATCGGGAGGAAGAACGAGGGCATCGAGAGGGTGGCCCATGGCCTGCGATGCGGAGTAGCCGAACATGCGCTGAAACTCCTGATTGACGCATTGTGTGCGGAAGCCGGCGTCGACGACGACGAGCGCGTCGGGAGAACTTTCAAAGAGCTGTTCGAGATACTGGCGGCGAATGTCGAGAATTTCCCCGGCAGCGGTGGCGGGCGGATTTTTCGACGCGCCATTCTTTCCCGCGGGTTTCGGTTCCAGCGGATACCAGGCAAGAGACGAAGGCTGGACGATGGGATTGGGGACGCCAGAGGGAACGAATGTGGGTGGGGCTCCGCGCTGGAGCGCCCGGCGCAGACGCCTGGCGCGCACGAGTTCCTTTGACTGCGGTGATTGGGTGAAACGTTCACCCATGTGGAAAGCTCCCCCCTCAGAAGCTCAGCCAGAAGGCATGGTAGAACGCGGGGGAGTAAGTCGAAACGTTACGGACGTAATTGGAGCTAGGGGTCAGGGGTCAGGGATAAGGGATCAGGGGTCAGGGATCGGGGGTCAGGGATCAGTAAAGCGCGCCATGGTTTCTTTTTCACTGGCCCCTGATCCCTGGATACTAGTCCCTGTCTTCAGGATCTGGTGGCCAGGACTTCGCAGACGCGGCGGACTATGTCGCGCTGGGCGTCGCTGAGCGTGAGGAATTCGAAACCGTAGCGGAGGCCCTGGCGGTAGCGCACGATGGCGCGGACTTTCAGAGGATAAGGACTGAGTGGGAGCGGGATCTCGAGGGAAACGATTTCTCCGGTTTCGAGGTCGCCGGTGAGGGTTGCGCCGATGCCATCCTGACCGAGTTCTGTGGAGCGTCCCCAGCAGGTGCGGAATTCTCCGGCCTGAAACATGCGGACTTGGAGGCGGGCATCGATGGCGAAGCGGGGGTAACGGCGGGCGTGGACGCCTCCGGCGGGGGCGGCCTTGTTGGGGTCGAGTTTTTTGGCCGGAGCGGTCATAAAATCAGTGGCTAGTGATCAGTGGTCAGTTAAGATCCTTTCGCTTCGGTGGCCAGTGGCTAAAATTCCTTTGGTTCTGCTGGCCACTGACCACTGATCACTGGCCACTTTCTAATTTCCGTCTAATTTCCGTGCAGGAGGTAGCCGGGCTCGAGGGGGAGTTTGCCCGCGAGCTTGATGACGGCGACGCTGCTGTTGATGGAATAGACGTCGACCACGCCGATGGCGCCGGGAAGGGCGGCCACCTGGTTGACGAGTTCTTCGTCAGAAGCGACGACCAGGATGGCGGGGTGGTTGGGGCGTCCATGATTCGAGGCGACGATGAGGCTGGTGACCTCGCTCTGGGACATACCGTAGAGCTTGTCGAGAACGATCTTCATTTCGGGCGTGGAGGGCAAGCGCATAACGAAGGTGATGGGCTTGCCGTCAGGCCAGCGATTGTTCTGGGCTTTGCAGACCTTGACGAGGTCGGCGACGGTGATGGCGCCCAGAGAATTGGATTTGTTGGAAACCAAGGCGAGATCGCGCGCCGATGCCAGAGAGGCGCTGATGAGAAGAAATATGAAGACACGTAGGAAGCGTTGGTCGAGCACTCTTGGTCTCCGCAGGCTTCAGAAATCTGGAAGTTATTGTGCGCGAAGAGGGGTCGGTGGTTAAAGGTAACTAAGGTCACGAGGGGGAGGAGGAAAACGGAGCGGTGGGTGGAGGAGGAAAAAGGGCGCGGCATTGAAGCCGCGCCCTGGTTCTTTGGCGATGATGGGCGGCCTATTTTTTCTTACGCAGAGCGCGTGGCTGAACTAACGGGCGCGGAACGAACATGTGCGACCGGGCCTCCGCCGCGGCGGAGGAGGAGGTGGGAGTCTGCAGTGTCATCACCCCGACTGCGATCTGGCCGCCATCGGTTTCTATAAACGGGAAGGTGGTGCCATCCACAGTGTAGAAGGTGAGAGCGAATCCGCCGTTCAGGGTGCTCTCGTTGATGTTGCCAGCGTTGGCCGTGATCGTGCCGCGGCCGTTGGAGTCTGGAGGGGTGTAATTACCGTCGAGCGGCATCCCGAAGAACGGGGCGCCAAAATCGACGCCGCCCGGATCCGCGTTTTCATCAATGATGCCGCAGATCTGGTCGCCCGAGCCGCAGGTGTTTCCGCTGCTGTAGGCGGTAAACTCGGCGATGTCGTCCACTTCCGTCGGGCCGAAAGTCAGTCCCACTTGCTCGGCAGAAAAATTGATGCCTGAGAGGTTTAGGGCATAGCCTTGCGCCGCAGCGAACGTCGTACTCGTCTGCGAGTAAGCGGAGCCGGTGGTGACGCCAGCGCCGTCGATTTCCAGCAGGAGCAAGCCTTGGCTGGAAGAAGAGGTGGCGTAGGGATAGGCGGCATAGGCTGCGTTTGAGGGGACGAAGTTGGTGAAGTTGTTCAAAGTGAAGCGGCCAGTTCCCCCGGCGGTGTATAAGCCGGAGAAGGATGGCGACGAACCACTAGTTGTGCCGTTGTAGTCTTCGGTGGAGGTGTTGGCGATGGTACCCCCATTTTCGGTAACCATGAAGCCACCAGCCGCAAAGGAGGCCTGCGAGGCGGTGCCCAACAGGGTGAAGGCCAAGGGGCCGACTGGCATTGCGGTGCTGGTTTGAGAGTACGCATCTCCGGAAAGAAGCGAGGAACCGGTGTCCATCTCGATAAACTTCAGATGGGTGGCATCAATGGCATACACGTCGAAGGTTTCGGCGTACTGCGGGATGGTCAGAGTGGTCGAGGGGTTAGAGGATGGTCCGAGAAGCACCTGCCCGGTGAGGGTCTGGCCAGTGTAGACGACGGGGCCGTTGTCGTTGGAATCCTCAAGGCCGGATGTGATCGTACCGTCCGAGGCGAGGGTGAAGTTACCCACAGTGGCGAGGGTGCCGCTGCCAGCCGAATCGATTCCGGAGAAGCTGAAGGCGTAAGAGCCGGCGAGCGAGCTTTGGGTGAGGCCAGGCGTCTGCAGGTCGAGGGTGCCGCTGCCGGTGGCGTTCTGGTCGAATTCGGTGATGAGTCCGTGCGAACTGGAGGACAGCACAAAGTCAAACATGAGGGAGTTGCCGAAGGGGTTAGAGAAGACGAGCGTGGCGGTTCCTCTTCCGTCCGCGGAGATGCCGTAGGAACCGCTGATCGCGGCATTGGGGACGGGGGCGTTAAATTCCTGATCATTCATGTCAATGGTGCCGCCGGTAATGCGACCGTTGCCGTTGGCCGCGAAGGCGCCCACGGCGGTGATGGCGACTCCGTTGAAGTCGGTGCCGGAGACGGAGAAGACGTAGGTACCGTTCAGATCGCTGAGGCTGAAGCTGCCGCTAGGCGGGGCCACTGGGTTGGCAAAGCCGTTGCCGTTGCCGCAACCGACTAGAAGCGCAAGCGTGGAAAGAGCGAGGAGCAGGACGATTCCGTTGCGGACTGACATAACTTCCCTCCGGGGACAAGTCGAGTGTGGAGCTGGCCACCTTTGTGTTTTGAGGTTAGCACAGGTGAATTCTGTTGCATCAAACCCGAACCACAGGAATAAGTAGCGCGGGGTGGAAGAAAAATGTGGGGCGGCGCAAGTTGTGGGTATTCTTGCATTCTGGAGGGGCGGGGGGCGACTTTGGGCTTCCAGTTTTCGGACTTCGGCTTCCGGATTCCGGGCTTCCGGCTTCCGGATTTGGCGTCCAACTTTCGCCATGGCGTAACTCCCTCGTAAGGAGGTGGGATTGTGAGGAAGGGAGGGAAAATTCCAGTAGCATGGTTTGGAAGGGGACCGAGATTTACCGCAGTCTGTAAGACCATGATGGAAACACATTGCGGGGCCAATCGTTGTGCAGGTTGGTAGGGGTCCCGTCGGCTTCGCTCGGGGCAGGCTCTTCGACTGCGGTCGTGCCTCGCTTCGCGAAGCACAACCTTCGCTCAGGATGACACGCTATCTAGGGGATTTCAGATGATAAAGTTTGGGGATGGCGCGCTGGTGTGCTTGCTGGCGATGGCCGGTGTGGGGATGAGTGCGGCGGCTTGGGGGCAGGCGGGAGCGGGGCAGAAGAATGCGCCGGGGACGGTGGTGGATAAGACTGCGCCGGATCAGGCTTCGGGAGATCGGACCGGGCAGAACAAGGCTTCCCAGGATAACGATGAGGGGCTGGTGATCTATCCGCAGGAGTTGCCGGCGACTTATCCGCGCGGGGCGTACCAGGTGGTTTTTCATGCGCGGGGCGATTACGTTCCGGTGCTGCACTGGCGGGTGGAGAGCGGGAAATTGCCGCCGGGGCTCACGCTGGACGACAACGGGGTGCTGCGGGGAGAGGCGCAGCGGGCGGGCGAATTTCAGTTTGCGGTGTCGGTGCGGGACAGTAACAACCCGCCGCAAGGGGTGCAGAAGGAGTTCGTGATCAAGGTGGTGGAGGCGTTGACGCTGGCGTGGAAGGTTCCGGCGCACGTGATCGGGAACCGGATCGAGGGTAGCGTGGAAGTATCGAACACGACCCCGGACGACATGGATTTGACCTTTGACGTGAAGGCGGTGGCGGAGAACGGGCGAGCGACGGAGATTGGGTATCAGCACTTTCCGCTGAAAAAAGGCACGACGGGGATGATGTTGCCTTTTGGCGAGACTCTGCCGCACGGTGCCTATATGGTGTATGTCAACCTGAATGGCGAGATTGGGCAGCGGAATACGATCTACAAGCAGCAGATGCAGACGCCTTCGGCGCTGCAGGTGGTGGTGGGGCCTTGAGGGCAGTGGTTAGTGGTTAGTGGCCGGGGGCCAGTTTCTAGTTTCTGGTTTCTGGTTGACAGTGGCTTCCGGTACTGGGGTCACGTTGACTTGGGTTTTGAGTTTCTGCAAGACTAGGCGGCAGGTGAGTGTTGGGTGTATCCCTGTCGGCTTGTGAAATGTTTCCGCTGACCGGAAACTAGAAACAGGAAACCAGAAACTCTCCGATGGAACTGTTGCTCAATCTGCTGTGGGTGCTGCTGGCGCTGCCGGCTTACTGGGTGTGGCGGCGGGACGCGGGAGTGCGGCAGGGACGCAGGTTCAGTTCGCGGCAGGTATTGCTGGCCCTAGGATGCGTGCTGGTACTGCTGTTTCCGGTGATCTCGGCGACGGACGATGTGCACGCGATGCGGGCCGAGATGGAAGACTCCTCCATCAGCAAGCGCACGGTGCGGCAGGCGGGAAGCGAGAAGAATTCCGCCTGGGTGAACCGGCTGCAAGCACCTCCGGCCGCGGTGGCGAGTGCGGCGTGGCTGGCCGCTCCGGAAGTTGGGCGGCTGGAAGTTTCTGTGGTGCGGGTGTTGCCGCGGGCGGGGTCTGGCGTATTTTACGCCGGCCGTGCGCCTCCTTTCTCCCTCCTTGGGTAGTTCGCAGTAAATCTCCTTACATTTTTTTTGTGCGCGTTCGCTGATGGATTGCAGCAATCAATCTGCGGCGATTGGTCCTCGTCTCTAGAGAATCTTTACGAGGGCGCTGGATACATTCAGGAACGCTCGTGGGCAGCTGTGGTCGTGGCGGCAGGACGCGGTGAACTGCGTCTCTCTACGGAGCGTCTGAGGGTCTTGGTGGAGTAATTGATGAGAAGAACATTTTGGTGGTTCCTATTCTTGTTGGTGCTGGGAGGCACGAGCCTGGCCGGGGGGCAGGCGACGACGGCGCCGCAGGCCCGGCCGCAGGCTTGGACGTGGGAGCAGGTGAAAGAGCGGCTGGAGCTGAACAATCCCACGCTGCTGGCGGACAAATTGAATATCGACGAGTCGAAGGCGGAGGAGATCACGGCGTTCCTGCGGCCCAATCCGACATTCTCGCTGACGGCAGATGGGACACAGATCGCTCCCGAGAAAGGGGTGTGGCGGCCGTTTGCCGGGACTTATGAGACCCCGGGGATCAGCTTTCTGCAGGAACGGCGGCGCAAACGGCATCTGCGATTGGAAAGCGCAAAAAAAGGAACCATGATCGCGGAGTTCACTCATGCCGATCTGGACCGAAGCTTGGTGTTCAACCTGCGTGGAGCATTCGTATCAACTTTGCTGGCCAAAGCGGTGCTGCAACTGGCCAAAGACAATCTTGAGTATTACGACCACGTGCTGCAGATCAGCCGGGATCGCTACGGGGCGGGCGACATCGCGCAAATCGATCTGGACCGGCTGGAGCTGCAGCGGGTGCAGTATGAATCGGACGAACAAACCGCGGACGTCAACCTGCGGAGCGCGAAGATTCAGCTCCTGACGCTGCTGAACGACCGCACGCCGATCGAACAATTCGATGTGGCGGGCACGTTCGATTTCGACGAGCAACTGATGGCGCGGGATGAGTTCCGCAAGATCGCGCTGGACACGCGGCCGGACTTGAAGGCAGCCGCGGAAGCGGTGGACAAAGCGCAAACCGATCACACGCTGGCGGTGGCGAACGGATCGACGGACCCGACGTGGAGCGCGTGGTATACGCACAACTCGTCGAACAACAATCCAGATGCCACGAACACGCTGGGGGTGGGCGTGAGCTTTCCCATACGCATGTTCGACCGGAATCAGGGAGAGAAGCTGCGGACGGAGATCGATATCCGGAGGAACGAAAAATTGCGAGATGCGGCTGAGGCCGGGGTGCTGAGTGACGTTGATTCCGGCTATGCGGTGGTGAACAGCAATGCGATTCTGCTGCGGCCTTACAGGCAGAAGTATCTGGCACAGGCGGTGAGGGTGCGGGACACGATTTTCTTTTCCTACCAGCATGGCGGGGCGTCGCTGCTGGATTTCTTGAATGCCCAGGCCGATTACCGGACGGTGCGACTGAATTACGTGAATCTGATTGGGTCTTATTTGATCGCCGCGGCGCAGTTGAACATGGCGGTGGGGCGGGAGGTGCTGCAATGAAAACCAAATCTTCTGGCCTGATCCTGGTGGCAACTCTTTGTTTGCCTTTGAGCGTGCTGCTGGTGGCCTGCAATGAAGGCAAAGCGGACCCGAAGGCGGAGGCGCCGCCTACGGCGACCGTGGAGGCTGATCTGGATGCGAACAATTTCAAGGTGGACCGTCCCGAACAGTTTCCGCTGGCGACGGCGGTGGAGCACAAGGCGGCGCCGGCGCTGAACGTGAACGGTGTGGTGCAGCCTGACATCTCGCGGGCGGTGCCGGTGATTTCGCTGGCGTCAGGGCGGGTGGTGGAGATCAAGGCGCGGCTGGGCGACGTGGTGACGAAGGGGCAGTTGCTGCTCCGGGTGCGGAGCAACGATGTGTCCGGGGCTTACCAGACGTATATCAAAGCCGAGAACGATGAGCGGCTGGCGCGTTTGCAGCTTGAACGCGCGCAGATTCTCTTCGAGAAGGGAGCGATCGCCAAGAGCGCGCTGGAACAGGCGGAGGATACCGAGGGGGATGCCCAGGCTGACCTGACCGCGGCCACGGAACAGTTAAAGCTTATCGGGATTGATAAAGACCATCCGACGGGGATTGTCGATATCACTGCGCCGATCTCGGGCGTGATTACCGACCAGCAAGTCACGAACGCGGCCGGGGTGCAGGGGTTGTCGGGGCCGAATCCGTTTACTATCTCCGATCTTTCTTACGTGTGGATCGTGTGTGACGTTTATGAGAATGATCTGGACGCGGTGAAGATTGGGCAGACGGCGGACATCCACCTGAACGCGTATCCGAACCAGGTATTGAAAGGGCGGATCGACAACATTCTGCCGGTGCTCGATCCGAGTATTCGTACGGCGAAAGTCCGGCTGGAAGTGGCGAACCCGGGGATGATGCGCGTGGGCATGTTCGTGACGGCGACGTTCTACGGGAAGCAGGCGGAGACGCGGGCGGCAATTCCATCGACTGCGATCTTGCACTTGCATGACCGGGAGTGGGTCTACACGCCGACCAGTGCCGGACATTTCAAGCGGCTGGAAGTGGTGACGGGAAACATGCTTCCAGGCAACCAGCAAGAGGTGGTTTCAGGGATCAAGCCGGGAGATCGAGTGGTCTCGAACGCTTTGGCGCTGCAAAACACGGTGGAGCAATAGATGATTCGCCGAGTCGTCGATTTCGCGTTGAACAACCGGCTGATGGTGCTGGCGCTGGCGCTGATTCTTTTTGCCGGAGGGATTGTTTCGTTCAAGCGGCTGCCGATCGAGGCGTATCCCGACGTGGCGGACAACTACGTCGAAATCATTACGCAGTGGCCGGGAATTTCGGCGGAACAAATCGAGCAGCAGGTGACGATTCCGCTGGAAGTGGTGATGAACGGGATTCCGCACGTGGTGCATCTGCGTTCGTTCTCGCTGTTCGGACTCTCTGACCTGAAGCTGATCTTCGACGACGAATCGGACGACAACTGGAACCGGGAGAGGGTGCTGGAACGGCTGGCCCAGGTTACGCTGCCGCCGGGCGTGGTGCCGCAGATGGGTACGGACTGGAGCCCGGTCGGGCAAATTTATTTCTTCACGCTGCACAGCACGAATCCTGCCTATGACCCGATGGAGCTGAAGTCTCTGGAAGACTGGGTCATCGAAAAGAATTTCAAACAAGTGCCGGACATTGTGGATGTGGCGAGCTTCGGCGGTCCTACCCGCGAGTACCAGGTGCGCGTGGATCCGAACAAGCTGGTGGCATATGGGCTGAGCCTGGCGCAGGTCGAGCAGCAACTCACCAACAACAACATCAACGCGGGCGGGAGCTTTATCCAGGAAGGCCTGCAGCAGATCAATGTGCGCTCGGTGGGATTGGTGGACCGCGCTCAGGACATCGAGCGGACGGTGATTGTGACCAAGAATGGCACGCCGATCCGGGTGAAAGATATTGCGGCGGTTTCGCAAGGCCCAAAGATCCGGCTGGGGCAATTTGCGCGGGCTTGCACTGCCTGTCCCTACGGTCCCGGCGGTGCAATCCTACGTGACGACGGAAAGATCGTCGATAACGACGATGTTGTGTCAGGGATCGTGCTGTTGCGCAAGGGTGCAGCGGCGGACACAGCGCTGCAGGGCATCCACCAGAAAGTGGAGGAGCTGAACAATCACATTTTGCCGCCGGGGGTGAAGATTGTGCCCTTCATCGATCGCAGCGATCTGGTTCATTTCACCAGCCACACCGTGCTGCACAATTTGACGGAAGGAATGATCCTGGTGTCGATCATTCTCTTCCTGTTTCTGGGGAATGCGCGGGGCGCGTTGATCGTGGCGGCGACGATTCCGTTTTCGCTGTTGTTTGCGTCGATCTGCCTGGACTTGAGGCAGATTCCCGCCAACCTCTTGTCTCTGGGTGCGCTGGATTTTGGCATGGTGGTGGACGGCGCGGTGGTGATGATCGAAAACATCGTGCGCCACCTGAGCCACCAGAATGGGGTGAAGACTCCGAACGAAAGAATCAGTGAGGCCTCGCATGAGGTGCAGCGCCCGGTGTTCTACGCGATCGCCATCATCATTACGGCGTATCTGCCGATTTTTACGCTGCAGCGGGTGGAGGGGCGGCTGTTTCATCCCATGGCGTGGACGGTGGCGTTTGCGCTGCTGGGGGCGTTGCTGTTCTCGATAGTGATCGCGCCCGTACTGGCGAGCTTCGCCTTCCGGAAAGGCGCGAAGGAGTGGCGCAATCCGGCGATGGATTTTTCGGTGAAGCACTACCGGAGCGCGGTGCGCTGGGCGATTCGGCGGCGCGGGCTGGTATTGGGAGTGGGGGTGGTGGGATTTCTCTTTACGCTTTTCCTGGCGTTCGGGGGCGTGATCGGTTCGGAATTTCTGCCGCACCTGGATGAAGGGGCGCTATGGGTGCGCGGGACGCTTGCGCCCAGCACCGGGCCGGATGAGGGAATCCGGGTAATGAATCAAGCGCGCATCATCCTTTGCTCTTTCCCCGAAGTGCCGCAGTGCACCAGTCAAACTGGGCGGCCGGATGACGGTACGGATACGACCAGCTTCTTCAATACGGAATACTTCGTCGACCTCAAGCCGAAAGAAGAATGGCGGCCGGTGTTTCACGAGGACAAAGACGAATTGATTGCCGCCATGAACCGCGAGCTCAACAAAATTCCCGGCGTGGTCTGGGGCTTTTCTCAGCCCATCGAAGACAACATGGAAGAGGCTGTGAGTGGAGTGAAGGGCGCGCTGGCCACGAAAATCTATGGCGACGATTTGAAAACGCTGGAGGCCAAGAGCGATGAGGTCGCCGGTGTCTTGCGAGGAATCAAAGGCATTGAGGATCTTGGAGTCTTTCGCGTGCTGGGCCAGCCCAATTTGAATGTCGCCGTGGACCGGGAAGCCGCGGCTCGGTATCAGATCAACGTCACCGACGTGCAGGATGCGGTTCAGACCGCTGTGGGAGGAAACGCGCTCACCCAGGTCCTGAAAGGCGAGGCGCGATACGACCTGACGCTGCGCTATCTGCCGCAATACCGGAATACTAAGGAGGCGATCGAGAATATTCGGCTGCTTGCACCTTCGGGAGAACGTGTTTCGCTGGCCCAGTTATGCAAGATCACACTGACGGACGGCGCCTCGGAGGTTTATCGCGAAGGCAATCGACGTTACGTTGCCATCAAATACAGCGTCCGCGGTCGTGACCTGGGCAGCACCGTCGAAGAAGCCATCAAGAAGGTAAATGAGCAGGTCAAATTGCCACTCGGATATCACATCGACTGGGAGGGAGAATACGAGAGCCAGAAGAGGGCGGACGAGCGGCTGCTGATCGTATTGCCGATCACGATCTTCATCATCTTCATCATCCTGTACACGATGTTCAAGTCGTTCAAGTGGGCGCTGCTGATCCTGGCCAACGTGGCCATGGCTCGCTTTGGCGGGCTGCTGGCCCTTCTGATCACCGGCACCAATTTCAGCGTTTCCTCCGGCGTGGGATTTCTGGCGCTGTTTGGGGTGTCGGTGCAGACGGGAGTGATCATGCTGGAATATATCAACCAGCTGCGAGCGCGACGCTTCACCATCGAGGACGCCGCGGTGGAAGGAGCGGTGCTGAGACTGCGGCCCATCATGATGACGATGCTGGTGGCGACTTTGGGGCTGCTGCCGGCTGCGCTGTCGCACGCGATTGGATCGGACTCGCAGCGGCCGTTTGCCATCGTTATCGTAGGCGGGTTGATCGCGGACCTGGTGATGAGTATTTTTCTACTGCCGACGTTGTATGTGTGGGTGGCTGGCGAGCGCGATGTGCTGCCGCTGGCGGAGGGACAGTTTGAAGAGGGCGAGCACGTGGATTGAGAGCAGTGGTCAGTGGTCAGTGGCCAGTGATCAGTTCTCAGTTTCTGATTTTCGGTTTCGGGGAAGCGATGGTGGAATGCTAGAGGTGCATGAGGGCAAAGCGGCGTGAGGGTCCTGTTGATAACGTGTTTGTGCCTCTCTGTGGGAAATGCCTGGGCGCAGTCGGAGGATAAGGAGCCTGCCGCAATTGTTGAGCTTGGGGGAGCTGCGTCTCAGAGTCTGACGGGCGACGGTGCGAGTTTCGGCCCCACGGTCGCGTTGGAAGTTACACCGATAGAGAACCGGCTGGAACTTGAGGCGGGGGTTACAGGGCTATTCAGGCGGCACTCGACGGAATGGAGCGCCGATCTTCTTTTCAAAAAACCCTGGACTCTGTCGAAGAAAGCAGAGTTTATGGTTGGCATCGGGCCAGAGTGGATTCATGCGCGGCGATACAGCATGACAACGAACTCAATCGGGGGGGAAGTGGTGGCAGATTTCATGTATTGGCCCTCGTCGGCAAAGCATAAATTTGGCTGGTATGTTGAACCGGGTTACGAATATAGTTTTGGGCGAGGGCATGAGCAATCGCTTGGCATAAACGGTGGTCTGCTGATCGCAATCCCTTGATAGAGTTTCAGGCCACGAGCGATCGCTTTAGTTCCGTACCCGTCGGGCGCAATTCCAAATCACATCTTTCGGAACGCAGCGGTCTATGCTGGAGGCGTACACTTTGTTGTTGAACCCAGCCCATGGCCGACGAATCCGCAGCACGCGTAGAAGATGTTCTGGCGCGGCAGCAACTCGAGATCGGACGGATGAAGGACGCACTTGGGTTGCTGGGGATCAGCGAATGCTCGTGGTGTAAGAAGTTCTTTCGGCGCAGCGATCCGGGGGCGCTGTTCGATGCCGGCGAACTGGTTTGTTACGGCTGCATACGGGAATGGTGGGCGCAGCGCAGCGCGCAACTCAGCAGCAAAGATCGCGAAAATCTTGAGGGCAAGCTGGTCTTCTGGCTGCGCGACCAGCATCATGCCGAAATCTTCAAGGATCCTGCCAAGTTGCCGGAGAGTTCCCTGCAAGAAGTGCATATTGTGGCCAACTGCCTGGAATGCCGCGGGACGGGAAAATTGATGGGGCACGAGCGCTGCCGGTATTGCGATGGGCGGGGGACGGTGTGGGTGATTGTTTCGCGGAAGCAGGGCTAGAAGTTTCTAGTTTCCAGTTTCTGGTTTCCAGTGAGAACCGAGAACGAAGTGCGCGCGTCAGCACCTTTTGCGCGAGGCCTTCTCTAAGCCAGCCTGGTTATGTCGTGTGAATGATCAGAGAGAAGTGAGGTGTCGAAGGGGAGAACTGGAAGCTAGAAACCGGAAACTAGAAACTGTGTTGAAAAAATAAAGAGTTCCGAGGTGGTGTTGGGTCCATTCCTCTCGGCCAGTAGCTTGCGTTAGACCCTTGCTTGACCTGCTATCGCCGCTTCCCTTGCGGGGTGCAGCGCGCGATCTTCGCTCGGGCTCCGGGCTCACCGCCAACCGGACAAACCTACCCAACGCCTCGGAACTCTGTCTTGCCTTCGACTGGGTTTCCCGTTCTCCTCGACCAGCGCATTGCTATAGACCCTTGCTGGCCTTCCCTCCGCATCTTGCGATGGGACGGTGACTCAGCTTGAGCCCCGGACGCTGCACCAACCGGAAAAACTTAAGAAACTGTCAAAGAACGATCTTGTTGTACTCCTTCTAGAAATTGAGTCAATGAAAAGTGTGCGAGTTTATCTGATTTATTTTCAATGGAGTGCAGGGCGTCCACAGGCGGGTGACCGGATTTTGTGCAGGTGGGGGAGATGATTTCGCGCAGAAGGCAGGCGGGGCGCGGGTTTTCGCGAGGCCGCGCGGCAGTGCGGCGATGGTTGCAGGTTTTTGCAGCTATTCGGTGGCTGTGAATATCGGTCAAAAGCCGCGCTGGGCAAGGGATCTCGAAAAACGTCGAGCTGGAGCGAGAGCGGCGCTGGGTGGGAAATCGGGCGTGTTTACTTGAATATGGGATGGCAGGGTTTAATCCTTGACAACACGGGGAACTCTGCTAAAGTGCGGTAAAAGCTGGACAAACTCGACAAACTCGCAGGTACCCTGTATATGAAGAATGTTTACGAAGTTCTGAGGCAGAAAGAGATGGAGCTGACGCGGCTGGAGAAGGAAGTGGAAGCGCTGCGACTGGTGGCTCCCCTGCTGTCCGAAGAAAAAGAAATGAACTCCGACATGGTGAAGCCGGCGCTGGCCACAGCTGTAAACGCCGGGCCGCAGCAGCCGATACGGATCCCGGCGCCTCCGGTGGTAGCGGCGGCGCAGCCGGTGCGCGCGGCCGGGTGGGACGATACCGCCAAGCGCTGGCCGTAAGCGCGGCGGGCGGGCGGCTCACCATTTTGTTGGCGTTTCGTCCATGCGTTTTCGGGCGCGCGTTTGCGCGCTGGTTCGCGCTCCCTACCAGCCTGGGACCACGTCCCGGGCTGTGGTGTTTGTGGGGAACTGCCTAGTGAGTCCCTCAGGGGCTAAAGCCCGGATGACTTTTTTGTTTCTAACGCGGCGCTGAAGCGCCGCTCTTCCACAGTACTGCCGGCGGCATAGCCGACATCCAACGGGTTCGCGCTTGCCTACGCGGCCACAATCTGCCTGAGAGCTGTCAGGAGGCGGTCTACTTCCTCGGTGGTGTTGTAGTGGACGAGGCCGATGCGGAGGAAGCCGCCGGACTTTTCTACATCGAGGCGCTCGGTGAGGTTGAGGGCGTAGTAATTTCCGTCCCAGGTGAAGAAGCCTTGGTCGCCTAGTTTGGTGGCTAGGGCTAGCGGAGTTTGGTTGGCGGTTTGATTTATGACGCGCAGGGCTAGGGTGGGACAGCGCTCGTTGAAGCAGGCGGGATCGGTGATGCCGTAGATTTTCAGGCTTGGAATTTTCTTCAGGCCGGTGATCAGGCGGTTCATCAGGCTGTGCTCGTAGTGGTGGATGGCTTCGAAGGCGGCGATTATCGCGGCACGACGAGATGTGGTGAGAGATCGGGCTTCGCCCGACGGACGGACGAATGCGTCCGTCCCCACATGGCCCGTGGTAGCTCCTACACATTTCATCCCCAGGTCGGCTATGTAGTCTACGCAGGCGGTGATGCCGGCTATGCATTCGTGGTTGAGAGTTCCCCACTCCCAGCGGTTGGGGATGGCGTCGGTTAGGGGGAGGACTTTGTAGGGACGCAGGCGCTGGAGGTGCTCGCGCTTGCCGAAGAGGACTCCCATGTGGGGGCCGAAGAATTTGTAGGTGGAGCAGACTAGAAAATCGCAGTCGAGGGCGGCGACATCGATGAGGCCGTGCGGGCCGTAGTGGACGGCGTCGACGTAGGCTAGGGCGCCGGCGGCGTGCGCGAGGCGGACGATTTCTTTGACGGGATTGATGGTGCCGACGGCGTTCGAGGCGTAGCCAACCGCGACCAGCTTCGTGCGGTCGTTGATTTTGCTGGCGAGGTCGAGGGTGCAATTTTCTTCGTGGATTTCGGCCCAGCGGATGGTGACACCTTTTTCTTCGAGGGCGAGCCAGGGGGAGACGTTGGCGTCGTGATCGAGGCGGGTGACGAGGATTTCGTCGCCGGGGCCGAGGTCGCGTCCGCCGATCTCCCGACCAAAGCTGCGGGACATGGCGTAGGTGAGCGTGGTCATGTTGGGGCCGAAGACGATCTCGTCGGCGGCGCAGTGGAGGAAGTCGGCCATGGCGGCGCGGGCGTCGGCGAGCATGGCGTCGGTGTGGCGGCTGGTGGCGTAGGCTCCGCCGGTATTGGCGTTATCGCGGCGCAGGTAGTTGGAGATGGCGTCGATGACGCGCTGCGGAACTTGCGTTCCGCCGGCGCCGTCGAGGAAGACGGCGGGGTGTCCGTTGACGGTTTGGGAGAGTGCGGGGAATTGGGAACGGACATAGGTGAGGTCGAGGGCGGGGGCGGTGGTTTCAGTGAGAGGCATGGGATTTATGTTGTTGATCGGTTTTCGGATCGAGAGGAAATTTACTCCGCTGAATTTTTCGCCTCCGCGTATAGTCGATTAATCCTCGGCTGCACAATCCACAGGCCAACCGGTAGGAACCATAGAAGAAAGAAGGACCCCGCATAGTCGTAGAACGCCACTTCGCTCCCCTTTTCTACCAGCGCCAGGTTCTTGGAGACGAATGTGGGAAGGTAGAACATGCAGAAAATGGCAAGTAGGTGCAAAGGAAAGATGATCACAAGCATCGCGGGCGGCGGCGGGAAGACAATCAAGAAACCGGCCATATAGAGGATTGGGTAGATGAGCGCAAAGCGGAAGAATGTCAGGCCCGGTTTAAGGCTCGGCTGAACACAAGAATTGAGAAAAGAACCTGCTGCGCCGAACCATCCCTGCGAACAAACCGCGAACAACAAGGATAGCCCCACAAATGGAAGGGAATTCTTTCCGAGACCTCGGGCCGAGGCTGCCTGCACCGAATTCACCATTGCCACCATTGAGAGGGCCATTATGCCAAAGAGGAGCAAGAAGACTTCCCATGCCTTGGCGCGGAGAAAGAATTTGATCATCCAGCTCATGGCGTCTGCCGCACTTATCACGCCCGCTAACGAACGCGATTAATTCTATCCCACAGCCCTGACAAAATCTGCGAGCATCCCATATGCGGTGGCGTATAGGCCGGGATTTTCTTCGGTGATGGCCAGGCCGGGGAAGATATCGGTTTCGAAATAGATGTAGGAGGACGTGCCGGAAATTTTTCCCATGGGGCTGCTGCTCAATACTTTTTCTGGCGCGACGCTGGCTTGCACATGGTCGCCCACGCGCTTGGCACGGCAGACTAACTTGAAGGGCCAGCCGTCGCGGCGGCCGTTGCGGGCGGCGTCGGTGGTCAGGTCGTGGATGCCTTCGCGGGCAATGTCTTCGAGGCGAATCGGAACATCCATCAAGACCGTGATGAGGGCGGCGGTTTTTACGGCGGCGTCCCAGCCGTCGATGTCGTGGGTGGCGTCGGTTTCGGCGATGCCTAGGGCTTGCGCCTTCTTCAGGGATTCATCGAAGGTGAGGCCTTGTTCCATCTCGCCGAGGATTACGTTCGCGGTGGAGTTCAGGATGCCGTGAAATCCCTGGAGGTGGATCGCGGGGAGTTGATCGAACAGAGAGAAGATGGGGACGCCGTCCATGACGGTGGATTCGAAGAGGAAGCGCTTGCCTTGGGCGGCGGCGAGGTCGCGGAGTTCGCGGTAGGCGTGGACGATTGGTCCTTTGTTGGCGGTGATGACGTGGGCTCCGTGAGTGAGGGCGGCGCGGAGGTGATCTACGGCGGGCTGGCCGGTTTGGACGTTTAGGGAGGTGGCTTCGAAGAGGATGTCGGCTTGGGCGGCTTCGAGCCAGGCTTGGACGGTTGTTGGCTTTTGATCAGGTCTTCCGGCTTCAGCGCGCGAGGGCGCGCGCTCCACGTCATTCACACAGAACTCGGGATCCAGACCGTTCGGGTCGGCGATCCATCCCAGGCGGCGGGTGGCTACGCCGGTGATGCGGAAGGAGATTCCGTGGCGGTGGCGGAGTTCTTGTTTGCGGTCTTGGAGGAGACGGACCAGGGTGCGGTTTACGTTGCCGAAGCCCAGGAAGCAGAGGTTGTAGGTGTGAATTTGAGAATCTCCTCGACCGTGAGGTTCGTGGCACGACCCGAGGGCGAGACGCCCTCGGGACAGCCGGCGGGACGCCGGCGCTACTTAACTTCGGCACTACGGGACTGCCGGCCCCGAAAGCTACTAGCCCATGACGGTGGTGTGTTCGGGCTTTACTTTGTAGAGCACGCGGACTTCGCCGGGCTGGCCGTAGGGATACTTGTCGACGCCGAGATATTTCTTGGCCATCTTGTCGATGTGGGCGCTGGCGCCGTCTTCGGTGATCTCGACGACGCGGCCGCGGATTTCGAGATAGCGGTAGGGATTCTCGGGGTCCATTAAAGTCATGGCCACGCGGGGATCGCGGCGGACGTTTTTGTCTTTCTGACGGCCCTTGGCGGAATTGAAGATGATGTGCTCGCCGTCGAAGTCGCACCAGACGGGCGTGACTTGCGGACGGCCATCGGGCATGAGTGTACCGAGGTTGGCGAAGGCGCGCTTCTGGAAAAGATCGCGGTATTTCTCGGGGATGGCTTGGGACATGGAGACCTCCTTGCGGCGTGCGATGGAATGGACAGGACATTATAGACGGGGTGGGGGCGGGTGGGTTGGGTGGGGTAGGGTCCTAAGTTCCTTAACACGGAGTACACAGAGTCCCACGGGGTAAAGTCGCTTGGCCAAAGCGGACGCTAGTCCGGTCGAGTGGATCGAGCTTTCCGTTTCGTGTTCGTGGATTTAGAATGGCGAGCTTACTAGAATTCAACAAAGTTTATGGGAGAGGCGGCGGGTGAGGTGCTGCGCGCCGGTGAGTCCTATTTGCGTGAAGTTGGAATTCGAACAGGAGAATCGGATTCGCATGAACCGTGCATGCAAGCGCATCGCGATGGAACGAACCGTCCCACAAGGGCTAAAGCCCGGAGTGATCTTGGACGCTCTACGCGGCGCTGAAGCGCCGCTCTTCCACGGTGCTGCACGCAGTGGGCACTGGCGCCAGTCAAAGTGGGAGGGTTCTGATGGCAGAAGTACCTCGGGGGCTAAAGCCCGCATCGCTAGCGGGGCTTTTATCGCAGCGCTGAAAGCGCTGCGCCACCCAAAAGCAAGGCCTTGCGGCGCGGCTGGAAGTCGCGCCCTTTCAAAACCAAATCGCGGATCAAACTACATCGCAACCTTCGGAAGCCTTCCCGGACCTATTCTTGCCGAGCCCATTGATCGGGGTGGGGCGCGAACGCCAAGAACAGGGCGAAGACTTTCTGCAGTTCTGATCGTGCTGCTGGCGGTGATGCTGGTGCTTTCGGGGCTGGCGGGCGGACAGGCGGCGAAGTACCCGCAGACTATTGTGTTCATGACTGACTTTGGGGTGGTGGATGATTCGGTGGCGATTTGCCGGGGGGTGATGTATTCGATCATGCCGGAGGTGAGGATCGTCGACCTCACGCATCAGGTAACGCCGTTTTCGATTCGCGATGGGGCGCGATTTCTTTATGGGGCGACGCCTTACTATCCGGGGGGAACGGTTTTCGTAGTGGTGGTGGACCCGGGCGTGGGCAGCGTCCGTAAAGCGATTGTGGCCAAGTCGAAGCGCGGGCAATATTTTGTGCTGCCGGATAACGGGCTGCTCACGCTGGTGGAGCAGCGCGATGGGATCGAGGGCGTGCGCGAGATCACGAATACGGATTGGATGATTGGGAGCAAGCTGTCGTCGACCTTTCACGGGCGGGATATTTTTTCTCCTGTCGGAGCGCACGTGGCGCGCGGCGAGGATTGGACTAAGGTAGGGCCGGAAATGGCGGTGGCGTCGCTGGTGCGGTTGGAATTGAAGGCGGCGCGGGTGGATGAGCGTGGAGTTACGGCGGAGGTGATTGCGACGGATGGTCCGTTCGGGAATCTGGTGACGAATCTGGATGGCGAGGGGTTTTTGAAGTTGGGCTACGCGCGCGGGCAGGAAGTGCCGGTTCGCATTGACGGGAAAGAGATGAAGATCAAGTTCGTGCGAACGTTCAGCGATGTGGCGCTGGGGCAGCCACTGCTGTATATCGACTCGCGGGGGCGGCTGGGGCTGGCGGTGAATCAGGGAAGTTTTGCCGCGGGGTATGGAGTGAAGCCGCCGGTGGAGTTGTGGATTCCGCGGGCGGGGAAGTGAGCAGTGGTAAAGTTGCGACGGCGGCAAAAACCAAGGTCCCTCGCTGCGCTCGGGATGACAACAGTTATTTATGCAGCCGTTCCTCTTGTTCTGCCGTATCTATTGCGCAGCCGTCCCTAGATCGTTCTGAAGGCGCGGCAGGACTGCGCGCAATAGGGCTTCGAAGCTGGTCTTGACGCGCTCGCCGGTTTCCATGACTTCCTGATGGGAGAGGGGCTGATCGAGAATTCCTGCAGCCATGTTGGTGACGCAGGAGATGGCCAGAACTTTGATTCCCATGTGGCGGGCGGCGATGACTTCGAATGCCGTGGACATGCCGACGAGGTCGGCGCCGATGGTGCGCAGATAGTTGATTTCTGCGGGCGTTTCGTAGCTGGGGCCGAGCAGAGCGGCGTAGACGCCTTCGTGGAGGGTCATTCCCAGCTTGGCGGCTTCTTCTCTTGCCAGATCGCGATAGGGCTTGGCGTAGGCTTGCGTCATGTCGGGAAAGCGCGGGCCGACGCGGTCGTCATTCGGGCCTACCAGAGGATTGTCTCCCTGGAGATTGATGTGGTCGCGGATCAGGACCAGCGCGCCCTGCTGGTAGTTGAGATTGATTCCACCGGCGGCGTTGGTGAGGATGACGGAGCGGATGCCCATGCGTCCGAAGACGCGCATGGGGAAGGCTACTTGCTGGGCGGAATATCCTTCATAGAGATGGACGCGGCCTTGCATTACAGCGACCGGGACGGTGGCGGCCTTGCCGATGACTAGCTGTCCGGCATGGCCGATGGCGGTGGAACGGGGGAAGTCGGGGATCTCGCTGAAAGGGATTCGTGATGCGTCGGTGAGGGCGTCGGCGAAAGCGCCGAGGCCGGAGCCGAGGACCAGTCCGATGCGGGGGCGCAGGGGGGTTTGCTGAAGGATGGAGTGGGCGGCGGTTTCGGCTTGGGTGAAGTGGTCGGTCATAGGGATTGATCGTTCATGAACGATTGTCGCAGTAAGAATCCCGCGGGCTAAAGCCCGGTTTACTTGTTAGCCGCTTTACGCGGCGCTGAAGCGCCGCTCTTCCACCGTGCTGCTTGCCGTGGTTCAGATCGTTGACCGCAATGGAGTTCATTCATGAACCGGATTCCCTGATGAACCGGATTCTGGCATGAACCGGATTCTTGGTTACAAATCGCCGTCTGACAAGAATCGTCCGTGGCCGTTGCGTTCCAGCCAATCATATAAGAATGTCTGATAGAGATAGGACGCGACGATTTCCTCTCCCAGTTCGTGGGTTTCCGTGCAAATAAAAGGCAGACGCAAGCCAGCCAACACGGCGATCAAGGACTGAGCAATTTGGTTCGGGCTGACCCGGCCGTAGGGATAGGCGCTTTTGATCTGGCTGAGAGGGGCGGTAATTACCAGGAGGCTGTGAGGAAGTTCGGCCATGCGGCGCAGGCGCTTTACGAACGCTGTGCGATTTTCGGTGAAGGAACTCACCAGGTCGGAAAGATCTTTGCGCTCGACGACGCAGGAGTCTTCCATTCCGGCGACGCTGTAATCGCCGAGCGGCAGGGCGCGGGTTTCGACTCCGGCAAACCAGCCCGTGAAGCGGCGGAAGGAAAACGGGATCTGCTCGCGGGTGTCGACGACCGCGACCGGGAGCGGGGTGCGCAATTGAGTGCCGCCACGTTCGGCCAGCACGGGCACGATTGGATGAGAGATGGGCGCGGCGCGCATCTGCCATTCCAGGGGCGAGGCAATCAAGGTTCGCGGCTTACGGGGCATTCGTCTCCAGACTGCGACGGCATCTTGCCGGCTGCGGCGTGTGGGGGCGGGACGCCCCCACGACAGCCGCCGGGACGGCGGCGCTACTTTTCTTGCGTGATCTAGTACTTCTTTTCGAACTTGGCGAACTCGGACTCCAACTTCCATTGCATGCGGGCACGTTCGTTGGCTGAGAGGAACTGCTCACATGCTGCTGACGGTTTTTCTGCTCCGGGTGCGTCGCTGGCACAGGCTTGCGCTTCGCGGAAGACTAGTTTGGTGTCGGTCCACAGGCTTTGGCCGGGGAGGAAGCTGTGCTCGAGGCTTTGGCGGGCCATGCGTTTCACATCTGCGTAGGACAGGTGGTAGGTCTCGATGGCCCGCTGGTATTCACGCGTCATGTCGGAGCGGGCTACGCCTTCGTCGTCGGTTGCCAGGGCCACCGGGACGCCGTACTTCATGTAAATCGGCAGGGGGTGGTCGTCGCCGCTTACGCCGAGGATCATGTCGTTGGAAGTTAGAGCGATTTCTACTAACACGTTGCGCTCCGCCATTTCATGCAGCAATCCGATGGGATCTTTTTCGTTCATCACGGAAACGCCGTGGCCGATGCGTTCGGCGTGGCCGCGCTCGACTGAGGCGCGAATGTGGAAGGTCAGATCTTCCGGCGGCACGAGTCCCATGGCTAGTTCTCCCGCGTGCAGCGTGATGTGGACCTTTGGGTAGACGCTGTGCAGGTAGTCGATCATGGCCATGTGCTCGTTGAAATCGTGAATGGGGACATACCAGTCTTCGGGCATGACCAGATTCAGTCCAACAAAGCGGGGGTCGGACGAGGCGAGTTCGAAGCCGAGGAGAATCTGTGCGAAGACGATTTCATGGGGCAGGCCGCGGAGCACCTGATAAAGATAGCGAACGGTGACGTTGCAGCCGGGAGCGGCGTCTGGGGTGCCGCATTTGAGAATTTCTTTGGCGCGGGCATCGTCGGCGGCGAGGCGCTTGCCGGTTTCGGCGGCGACATCTTTCATGCCGGCGCTTAGCAGGGCGTCGCGCATTTTGGCGTAGTCGGGATTCCAGTCTACTTTAGAGGCAAGTTGCGCGGCTGCGCCGGCGTCGGCGGTGTGCATGAATTCGACGTATTGCAGATGATCCATGCCGGCACGGTTGGTGGTGGCGGCGATGGCCTCGGCTACGTGGGTGTGGGAGGCGAGGCCGAATTTGTCGAAGGCGGCGAAGAAATGGTCGTGGCCGGATTCGTCGCCGGGCTTCCAGTTGCGCATGGACCAGGCGTCGACCATCTGGTTGTAGAGCACGTGATCGCCGTAGGCGCAGCGGGCGGCAGGCTTGGCAGTGTAGTTCTCGCAGGAGTCGCAGGGCGGAGCTAGGAGGCGCGAGGAGGTGCGGTCGACGCAGAGATTGCCGGAGGCAGCGAAATCCACGAGATCTTCGGCGTAGATTGCGCCGTCGAGATGGTTGTGGAGATCTCCGCCCTTGGGCAGGTCGTGGACGAAGGCCAGGAGCAGTGATGGCTGCTTGCGGATGGAGTCGAGATAGCGGGCGGTGCGCTGCTCTGGGGTCTGGGCGGCGGCGGATGCGGTCAGCAACAGAAGCGGCAGGCAGCGGCGCAGAATTCCACGCATGGTTGGCGGCAAGGGCAGTCCTCTCAAGTCAGCCTCTCAGGTTAACCGTTAAAGTCAGGAAAGGAATTGTAATCTGTCGTGGCGGGAGATTCACGGAAAAGGGGATACGGGTCTCACCTGTGTGGGGGATGCTCTTTCGCCCCTCCGGGGCTTGTTCCTTTCTCTTCCCTACCCACGGCTTGCGCCCCTTCGGCAAGCTCAGGGCAGGCTGTGGGCTGCATTCTTGCGCCGCTTCGCGGCTAAAATCCGTGGCAGAATCCGCTCGCGTCAGCGGAGCCAGACGATTGCGGCTATCACGATGGCGACTACCAGCAGTGCGCCGAGGATGTACTTGTTGGAGGCTAACCAGGATTCGGACGGCGCGGTTGAGCTTAAGAACAGAGTGGAGTTGTCGGAGGCGGGTAGATCCGGCGGCGGAGCTTGGGTCTCCGGAGAAGGGACTGGTGAGGTTTGAGCTGCGATCACCGGCTGCTCAATCGGGGGCGGTGTCACGGTCTCGGGCTGGGCGGTGACGGCAGCGAGTGGAACAGGAGTTGCGACGCTGGGCGCGGCGGTTTTGCTCTGGGCCGGAAGGCGCTGGCCGCGCCACTGCTTTTCTTCGCACTCCACGCAGAAGGTGCGGCCTTGCGATACGGGAAAACCGCAGGCCTGGCATTTCTGGAGATTTCTCAAGACTGGGGGGACGGCGATCGACTCGGAGGCCCCACTGGGCTGGCCGGCGTCGCCTTGCGTCTGCATGGCCGCTGACCAGAAGAGCGGCTTTTTTGAGGCGGGCTCGGATTTTAGGTTTTCCAGCTCTGATTTTGGATTTTCGAGTTCAATCTTTTCCGGAAGCGGCTGGGGAAAAACCTCTGGAGGCGGGGCGGAGACGATTTCGGGCTCGGGGATATCGATGTCGCGCTCAAAGGTCGCGGCGATCGGGGGCGCGGCCGCTTGTACCGCCGGCGGCACGATCTCGGCTGCGGGCGGCTGCGGGTCCGGCGTGGGCAACTCCTCGACCGTGGGCAGAGTCTGAGCTGTGGCAGCGTGTTTCACGGCGGTTTCGACCATTTCGCTCAGACGCTGGAGGGCGGAAAGATCGCGCTCGTCGAAGGCGTGGGGCTTGCCGGAAAAAAGTTCGAAGACGCCGAGGACGTGGTCGTCGCTGACGATGGGCATGACCACGACCGAAGCGATGCCCAACTGCTGGCAGACTTCGCGGTTGACGCGGGGATCGCGGGCGGCGTCGTCACAACGCAGGGGTTGGCGGGTGCGCGCGCATTCGCCGGAAAGGCCGAACTCCATGGAGAGCAGCGCGCCCAGTTCGGGCGCGTTCGAGCCAGTGCTGGCGCGGCAGAGCATGTCGTTGCGCTCGCCGCGGCGCAGGGCGATAGCGGCGCCAGTGGCGGAGGTGATGTACCGGGCCCGCTCGGCAAGCAACTGCAGGGCGGCGTCGAGATCGGCATGGGCCATTGCGGCGAGGGAGTGGCCGCCGTCTTCGGCGGGAAAGCGCGGGCCGGGCTCGGAGGACTTGGGCTGATGCGCGTTGGCGGCGGCGATGCCCGCGGAGACGCTCGGGATTGCGGAGCGGCTGGCGCTGGTGCCCGGCATGTCTCCCTCCACCGCAGGGGATGCGGAAGTGTGGTCGAGAATCGAGTGTTGGTCCATGTGGCGCACGTGTTGAGTCGTGGCGGCCGGGGCGCGGTCGGATGCCGGGGACTCGTTTTAGTTTTCAGAATGCTGTGATTCGAGTCTCGCTCGGGGAGAGCGTGGTGTCAAGGAGTTCGGGGGAAAGTCAGTGGTTAGTGGTTAGTGGTCAGGGGTCAGGGATCAGCAATTAGCAATTGGAATCGACCCTCAGGGGCTGAAGCCCGCATTCATTCTGGGGCTTTACGCGGCGCTGAAGCGCCGCTCTTCCACGGTACTCCGAACGTCTGTGATATTTTCCCCCGGGTTGTGAAACCTGTGTGTCTGCGTTCGTGGTGCCCACCCGTCGAAGACCGCGACGGGTGCAGCCTTTGTCGTGCAGTAGTGGGCCAGCCCACCGTTCTTCATGCCGGAGGGGTGTCTGGTATCACGCACAGTGAAGTATTTGTTCCAGCCGTTCTACAAGAAGTATTGTTGATCGAGAGAGCTACCCAATGAACTCGTTCAAACGACACTGCGCCAAACAAACGAAGAGGAGCTATGTATGAAATGGATGTCCAGGCGCAAGTGGCTTAGAGCTACAAGCGGAGCAATCAGTGCGTTATTCCTCGTCCCCGGTGTTTTCGCTGGAGGTCACAAAGAACACCCGTATCGGCATTCCGATGTGGATATGCCCGTGTCACTTGGGGTTGGCACCGTGCGAACGCCCGAGTTCTCTACCGTCGCGCAATGGTATGACATCCTGGTTCAGGTCGAGAAGCCTCTTCCATTACTTGAAATGCGGTGCATGATGGGTGTCACTCTGGGGGCTGCTCGACTCGAAGGATTGCAGCAGCAATGACCCGCTGCTTCGCGCGGACTGGACGGTGTGGGATGGCGACCACATCGTTGACCACGGCTCGATTCCCGATAGGTGCGGTGCAAATTCGAGAATAAGTATATGTACAAATTCCTCGGAAGTTTTGCGGCTGAGGCCGACAAGAAGTATGTCGTGGAAGTGAAATTTACCAAGGATGGCACTTCGTTGAACGTGGCGAACCCGCACCTGATCGTTCTTCAGCACAGAAATAACTGATTTCAAGCAAGCCGCTGCGGGCCGTCTCCGGGTCCTGCGAGATCAAGAGCCTAGGAGTTTGTTGAAAATACCCTTCACGCAGCGTGTGGATCATTCTAAGAAGCGCACGCTCAGACAGAGTTTTGTGGTTGGGGCTTCCGATCTACCCCCGATGCCCGCCTGGCAACCGAAGGTTTGGTCCGTTGCTTCGTCACGCGCTCTGCGCTCGCAGTTTCGGGATCCGGATCAGGTTGAAGGCCGCGCAGCTGACAACCAATCCACCTTCGCCAGTCCGCGCAGTTTCACCTTCTTCAGGGGCCCGATCTGTTTCAGCCATCCGAACGGCTTCTCCACCAGCCAGCGTCTGCTTAAACTGATCGCGTAACCCGGATGCCGGCTGGTTCGTTCATCGATCGAGCCATGCTGCCGCCGGGCCACGTGCGGCGTCACCCCCAACTCGCACACCGTGTCAACGAAGTCGCGAGTGTCATAGGCTTTGTCCGCTCCCGTCGTGATCCGACCGCTTCGTTTCCGGGTCAGCTCGTGCAACATTAATAAAGCCGCATCGCGCTCCGCCCGGCCATCCGCCTGCGTGGTCATCGCCGCCGCGATCAACCCGTTCCGGTTCTCCACCAAGGTATGTCCCAGATAGCTCAGCTTGGATTCCTGGCCGGCCGACTTCTTATAGAGCCGTGCTTCGGGGTCGGTGCTCGAGACGTGCGTCTGATTGCTGCGCGGCGCACCGTGAAAATCTCCTCCGCTCCCCGACCCGCCGTCGTCCTTGCGGCAAAAGCTCTTCTGCCCCGCCCAAGCCTCGATCAGCGTGCCGTCCACCGTGAAATGCTCGTCCGACATCAGCCCCGCCGCCTGCTCTTTCACGTGCGCGAAAAACTTCTGCGCCAGACCGGTCGCGGTTCTTGCTGAACATGGCGTGGTTCCATACCGCGTCGTCAATCTCCAAGCCCACGAACCAACGGAACAGCAGGTTGTAGTTGAGCTGCTCCATCAGCAGCCGCTCGCTGCGCACCGAATAGAACACCTGCAGCAACAACGCCCGCAGTAACCGCTCCGGCGCAATCGAGGGCCGTCCCACCTGCGAATACCGTCCATCGAACTCCTTGGACATCGCAGCCAAGACCGCGTCCACCAGTTTCCTCACCCCGCGCAGCGGATGATCGGCTGGTATCCGATCTTCCAACGCCACATAACTGAACAACCACGCTTGCAGTTGCTGATCGTCTCCTCGCATCCCTGCTTCTTATCACGACTCCACTGTGCAATTGCAGTGGTTCTTTAACAACCTTCCGGACAAAGCTTCGACAGGGCTACAGAGCCCAGTGGACTTCAAGAGAAAGTTTGGATTAGCCTAAGCGGTGCCATCCGAACCGCGGACAGGCGAAACGGGAGACGTTTAATGAACCTTTCTGCATACTGGAAACCAACTTTACTTCTGCTTGCCTTCGCTGTTGCTGGGACTGCGTCATCGACAGCAGCCGTGCCGGTCGATACGGCGACGGTCGCCGAAACAATCAAGGCGGACGTCGCTCAACTCGTCGCTGGGATCAATGCCCACGATGCGGTTAAGGCAACCGCGTACGATGCCCCGAATATCGTCTCCATGCAATGCGGCAGCCCCCCAACCGTTGGGGCCGAAACCGACCGAGAAGCCTTCAAGACGGGCTTTGCCCACGACCCGCTTTGGAAAGTCAGTCTCATCGACGAGACTGTCGATGTTGCGAGCGGTGGAGACCTGGCAGTCTACCGCGGCACATATAACGAAGACCACGGTCATGCAGGCGGGCTGATGACCCATAAGACGATCTTCATGGCGGAGTTCAAACGCCAAAGCGATGGAGGGTGGAGAATGGTCTGGTACAGCGTTTCCAACATGGAACAATCGCATCCGAAGTAGCTGTCGGATGCGACAAATGACTTCTCAGTTTTCTAGGCATCCCCTACCCCGCAATTTAGACGGGAGTTTTTCAACAGCCACCTAGATGGTGCGCTTACGGACGGCGGTGTTGGCTAGATGGTTGGCTTCGGCATTGTCTTCGCGGGGGACGTGGGAGATGGAGAACGTCAGGGCGCGAGCCAATTTGCGGCAGGTCCAGTGCAGAGAGTAGAGGCGGGAGCTGCGGCAGGCATATTCGCCGCGCATCTGGCGGACGACGACTTCGGAATCGGAGTAGACGTGGAGGGCTTTAGCTTTTAGCGAAACGGCGCACTGGAGGGCTTCCATGAGCGCCATGTATTCGGCTACGTTGTTGTCCTGGTGGCCGATCCATTTGGCGATACGGATGGGGCCGTCTTCGCAGCCGGCGATGATTACCCCAATACCCGATGGCCCCGGATTTCCCAGAGAACCACCGTCCACATAGGCCACGAGATCAGAGATCACTGCTTTTGTTCCGCTGTTAGCAAGATGCGCCGATAATCTTTTTACGTCAAGATGAAAGTTGGTACGTTTTTGTGGATTTTATCGGGTTGCGGGAGTTGTGCAAAGTTGTGTGCAAAATCCGGATGAAATGAAAACCTGGATTCATAAAATCTAGAGCTACAACAGGTTAGCTTGTCCGTTATGCACAGGGTGTGAGGCAGGCATTGCACCAATAGTTTGCGTTGACATTTATGAACGTAGTGTTAAGGTTGCTTCGTCGACGGTTGAAAGGGGCAGCGAAATAAAACTTGCTGACCCGAAGTAGACTGGGTGATCAGTCAGGCGGGGCAACCTGCAGGACAGCCAAACCTGAAAAAACCGACGGCGCTGCGAGGTGCAGTTGGGGTTTGGGACTGCGAAAGCAGTGATCGCATCAAGGGGCTGTGGCGGTACATGCGTCCACGCTGTTGGCTCCCTCGCAGGAGGCGGCGGCTAGAGCATAACCAATGTCACGGCCCTTTCAATTTTTTCCGCCTTGTTTCACCGCGAACCCCGCTCCAGACAAGAGAATTAACATAGCGCGCCTTGACCGCTAGTAAAGCGGGGAGGATAATTGTGCCGTTCGCACCGTCGCACCGTTTCCCCCTGCCTGGTGTGACAGTCCAAGCGAACTTCAACTCTCTTTATTCTTTGTGCCGCGGCGTGTTTTCCCAGCATGTCGGCGAGCGTCTGAAAACCGAGGTGCCGCGATGGCAATCAAGAAACAACTTGCGATGTGGGCGACGACCCTCCTCTTTCTAGTGCCGCTAGGGGCGGCGCAGCAATACAACATTACTGACTTAGGAGAGTTCCAAGGGGGCGGCGTCAGTCAAGGCCAGGCAATCAATACCATCGGGCAGGTGGCGGGCTACGCTCGATTCGCGAACTACAATGCGCATGGATTCCTGTGGAGCGAGGGCACCGGCCTGGTGGATCTTGGCGCCTTTCCGCCTGCCAGTGATTTCAGCCTAGCCCAAGGTATCAATTCGTTTGGCGACGTGGTTGGTTATTCCCTTCATAGCGACTCGCTGAACCAGCGCGGTGTGAGGTGGAGAAAGGGAATGATGCACGACCTGGGCACGCTGCCTGGGGGCGATACCAGCCTGGCCAGCGGAATCAATGATCTCGGGGAAATCACGGGATATTCCAATGGCACCGGCATTGGTGTGCACGCCGTCATTTGGAACAAGCAGGGCGTCATCCATGAACTAGCCGCGCTTTCTGGCGGATACAGTCAGGGAATTGCGATCAATATCCAGGGTGAGGTCGCTGGTTATTCAATCACGGAGAACGCGGAGTCGCACGGGGTTTTGTGGAGCAAGCCGTCGGGCATTTTCGCGCTGCCCAGACTGTTGCCGACTGACACCATCGGTTCGGCCAACGGCATCAACAATCTGGGACAGGTGGTGGGAGGGTCGGGCAACACTGCGGTTCTGTGGCAAAACGACAAAAACCACACTGCGGTCAGCCTGGGTGTGCTGTCGGGCGGTTGGAGTACGGCATTTGCCATCAACGACGGCGGGCAGGTGGTGGGGTGGTCGGGGGGCGCAGCCTTTCTCTGGACGCAAGCCGAAGGCATCCAGGACCTGAACACGCTGATTGCCCCGGGCTCAGGGTGGGACCTGAACATGGCTACCGCGATTAACGTTAAAGGGCAGATCACGGGCGAGGGCCTTCTTAACGGACAGCAGCACGCGTTCGTTCTGACTCCGGTGGCGAAATAAAACGAAGAAATTTGAGGTGCTGGTATGGCAATCGGCAAGCGATTCGCGATGTGGGCGACGACCCTCCTGATTCTGGTGCCGCTGGCAGCGGCGCAGCAGTATACAATCACTGATTTGGGTACGTTTGCCGGGGGCAACGTGAGTGAGGGTTATGCGATCAACACCATCGGCCAGGTGGCGGGGTATGCGCGGTTCGCCAACTTTAATGCTCACGGATTCAAGTGGACTAAGCGCAGCGGCCTGGTCGATCTGGGCTCCATTCCACCCAAGAAAAATTTCAGCGTAGCGGAGGCCATTAATTCCTTCGGAGATGTGGTCGGCTATTCCGATTACAACCAGTATCTGGCTCAACATGGCGTGCTGTGGAATCATGATGGGACGTTCACGGATTTGGGCACGCTGACCGGCGGCTCGGAGAGTCAAGCCAACGGGATCAACGATCTCGGGCAGATCGCAGGGTGGTCCAACGGCCATGGTGAGCCGCACGCGGTGCGTTGGAGCAAGCAGGGTGGGGTGCAGGATTTGGGTACGCTGCCGGGTGGATATTACAGCCAGGGAATCGCGATCAATATTAATGGCGAGGTCGCCGGGTATTCGAACGCCGGGGACGGCAGTTGGCATGGCTTTTTGTGGAACCCGGTGGCAGGAATGCAGGAATTGCCCAATCTGCCGGGTGGCGTCACCAGCGCTTCGGCGAACGGCGTCAATAACCTGGGCCAGGTTGCCGGAGGCTCCGGCTGCTGTGCGGTGATCTGGCAGAACAACAAGAACCACGCCGTGCAGAATCTGGGCACGCTGCCTGGGCAGAGCTGGAGTACGGCGTTTGGCATCAACGACCTTGGCCAGGTGGTGGGGTGGTCGGGGTTTATTGCGTTTGTTTGGACTCCGGAAAACGGGATGCAGGATTTGAATACGCTGATCCCCAGCAACTCCGGCTGGGTGCTCAGCACAGCCAACGGCATTAATGCGCGAGGACAGATTGTTGGGCAGGGCAGCATCAACGGACAGCAGCACGGGTTCTTGCTTACGCCGGTATCGAAGTAGAAGCCATCCTTTAAGAGTAAGAGAAGAATTCTTTCGCCCCGAAGGGGCGGTCGCGCAGCGAGAAGAAAGCCCGGGGAACAAAAAAAGGCCCGCGGCATAAAATCCGCGGGCTCGGTCGCCATCCCCCTTAGGAATACCGACCACCGTACTAACTTGTGGAGTGTGCCCTCTCGCAACACCCCTTTCAAGTTATCGGTACTTGGCACTGCGTTCAAAAATGGCGCAAAGATATCAGTCCGCCGCCCACCAACAACTGAGCGCTCGGATCACTCCGCTAACCGCGCCCACTGTCGCTGAAATCCCCCCCCGGCGTCAATGGTCTGCGGCTCACCCCCAAACTAAACGCAAGTCACGCGGTAACTCGTGTTTCTCCTTCGTGATGCAATGAACGGTCACCCAGTCGAGCCTCCCCAAAGGTGGGGTTCTAACCGCTCCGCGGGTCATGCTAGACTGAAGTCCCTCCCTTAAGTTGCCAACCCTATGGCCGCAGGCGCATCTTCCCATGTCGTAGTTCGCTTCGGAGTATTCGAGGCCGATCTCCGCTCCGGCGAATTGCACAAGAACGGCGTCAAGGTCAAGATTCAGGATCTTCCCTTCCGCACTCTGCAGCTCTTGCTCAGCCGTCCCAACGAAGTTCTCAGCCGGGAAGAAATTCGTCAGGCCCTCTGGCCTGACGGCGTGTTTGTGGATTTTGATCGCGGCATCACGAGCACCATCAACCGTCTCCGCGATTCCCTGGGAGATTCCGCCGACAACCCCATCTTCATCGAAACCGTTGGCCGCCGTGGCTATCGTTGGATCGCGCCCACTCACCTACCCGAAGTTCCGGCTGAAGAAGTCACGACTGAAACTGAAGAAGAAAACCCTGAAACAGAGAAGACTGAAACTGCATCGTCGGGTCCCCGCCCCGTTCATCTGCGCCGCGAGCTGGTCTTCGTGCTGCCCGTCCTGGCTCTGCTTTTCGCAGCCTGGATTTTCCGCCCTAGCTACCGCACCGCCAAAGCCGGCGCCTTGCACCACCCAACTTTGTCCCCGCTCGCTTCCACTTCATCTCACCCCGCCAATCCCGAAGCCGCGGAGTTCTACCTCAAGGGCCGCTTCTACTGGAACAAGCGCACTCCCGAAAGTTTGAACAAAGCCGTGGACGCCTTCACCCAGGCCATCGTTCACGATCCCAACTACGCGCAAGCCTATGTCGGGCTCGCCGACAGCTACAACCTGCTGCGCGAGTACACGATCATGCCTGCCTCGGAGGCCTACCCGCGCGCCCTGGCCGCCGCCAAGAAAGCCGTCGAGCTCGATCCTCAATCTTCCGAAGCTCACGCTTCTCTGGCCTTCGTTTCTTTCCACGGCATGTGGGACGCTGCCACTGCCGACCGCGAATTCCGCCGCGCCCTCGATCTCGATCCCAACAACGCCGTCGCCCATCACTGGTATGCGACCTATCTTCTGTGCCTCCGCCGCTACCCCGAGTCGCTGGCCGAGATCGAGCGCGCCCAGGCCCTCGATCCCGCCTCGAAATCCGTGCTGGCGGATAAAGGTTCCATTCTTTTCGACGCAGGCCGGCTGCAAGAATCGATCGCCCTGCTCAAGCAGATGGAAGAGAACGAGCCTGACTTCATTTCTCCCCATCGCTACCTGAAGGAGATATACCTCCTCTCGGCGGACTATCCTCACTACCTGACGGAATCAAAAACCGAGGCTGCCCTGATGCACGACAACACAGCCCTCGCCATCGTCGCCGCCACCGAAAAAGGATTCACCGCAGGAGGTGGAAAAGGCCTGCTGCAAGCCTTGTTCCAGCAACAGAAAAGGCTTTATGATCGCGGCCAGTTCTCGTCCTACAATCTCGCCGAGACCTGCTCCGTCCTGGGAGATAAGCAGGAGGCCCTGCGGTACCTCAAAGCCGCTTACGATCAGCACGTCGACGGCGTGCCCCAGATCGAAAGCGATCCCGCCTTCAACAACCTGCACCACGAGTCCGCCTTCCAGCAACTGCTGGCCCAAGTAGGACTGCCCCCCTTTAAGTTCGTGTGGAATTCTTGTTCGTGTGGAGCGGGCGCCCTCGCCCGCTGCCTTTGACTTTGATTTCTTGCTTGTGTGGATCTGACACTCTTGTCCGCTGCCTTTGACCTTGGGTTTGATGTTGCTCGGCCTCTAAGCGCATTCCTCCTCCGCCGCAATCTCACCCGCACCCGATACTACCTCCGGCGCCTTCCCCCGCGCCCCCCGTTCCCCTCTTCGTATCAGCACAATCGCCCCCAGAATCGCCACCGAAGCCAGCACCACCCGCAGCGATAAAGCCTCATGCGCCAAAAGCCATCCCAAAATCACCGCGACCACCGGATTCGCATACGTATGCGTCGCCACCAGCGCCGGAGGAACCCGCTGCAGCAGCCACGTGTAAGCCGTGAACGCCACCACCGACCCAAACGTGATCAGATATCCCAACCCAAACACCGACCGCATTGTGATGCTCGCCCAGTGCGTGTGCTGAAACTCCCCCGTAACTCCAGCCGCAATGAGCAGCATCGCCGCGCCGCAAATCGTCGGCAGTGCCGTTCGCCCCAGCGCCTCCGACGGCAACTTCAGCCGCGGCGAAACCACCACGCCCAGCGACCACGACAATGAACCCAGCAGCACCGCCAGCAATCCCCACAGACTCGAACCCACCGTGAGTTCCGCTCCCGTCAACACGGCCACGCCCACCACACCGAAACCCAGGCCAAGCGCACTCAACCCGCTGATTTTCTGCTGCCTCATCATCCAGCCCAGCACCAGAATGAACATCGGTTCCGTCGCAATCAGAAGCGCCGCCAACCCCGACCCCACATACTGCTCCGCCCAATGCAGCGTTCCATGCCCTATTAAGAAGAAGAGCGCGCCCAGCGCAAATCCCGCCACCCAGTGATGCCGCGTCGGCCGAAATCCGCGCGCCCACGCCCAGGTCAGCATGATCCCGCCCGCAATCGAATGCCGAATCCCCGCCGCCACCAGCGGTGGAATCGTCTCCACCGCATAGCGGATCGCCAGATACGTCGACCCCCAGATGACATAGATCGCCACAAAGGCCAGCACCAGTTTGATGGCGAGTCCCCGGTCGGGCGCGTTCGCGGGTTTGCGTGGTTTGGGCACGATCACCGGCCTACCTCCTATGTTTATCATCTTGCCGCTGCGAAGCATGGCCATAATCTGCGCTGGCTGATCGAGAATCATAACCTAACCTCCATTGTATTATTTGCAGGTTAGGCGTAATCTAAATGTCGTAGACTAACTTGTAAAGTACATTTTGACGGTTATACAGATTTAGATAGTTAGATAATGGATTGGACGGGCACAATGCCCCATATGCCAACTGCCGAAAACCAGAAGATCTCCCGCCGCCCGCCGCGCTTCGATCTGATCGCGGGCCATGTCGCCCTCGACTTCGTCAACACCCTCGACGACCGCCACATCCGACCCAAGGAACTGCTCGAAAACTACACCGACCTCGCCCGCTTCGCCGAAGACACCGGCGTTCTCGAACCAACCCAGGCAGACCGCATAGTCAAACGCAGCTCCACCGACCCCGAACGCGCGCGGCGAACCCTCGACCGCGCCAGAGAATTGCGCGAAGCCATCCACGATGTTTTTTGGGCGATTATGAACCAGCGCCCCGCGCCCGCCAAAGCTCTCGCCAAACTTAATGCCGAAGCTCAGACGGCCGCCGCACACTTGCGCCTGGTCCCGGCCGACGGACGCTTCGAGTGGCGCTTCGACAACCTCACGGAGTTCGACGCTCTGCTCTGGCCAATAGCCCGCGCGGCCGCCGATCTGCTGGCCTCCGACCAGCTACCCTACGTCCGGGCCTGTTCCTCCCAGGCTTGCGAGTGGTTCTTCCTCGACACCAGCAAGAACCACCACCGCCGCTGGTGCGACATGAGCCGCTGCGGCAACCGCGCCAAAGTGCGCAGGTTCTATGCGAAGCAGAAGACTACGTAGCGGATTTGTCCGTTTGAATCCGGTTCGGCCCTCGAATGCTCATGTGCTACAATAGTATCGCGTCGCAGTACTATCGATCATCATGATTGCGAGTTTCCGGGACAAGGAAACGGAACGGCTGTGGCAGACGGGCTGGAACCGGCGGCTTCCGGCCGATCTGCAGCGACGGGCGTTCAAGAAACTTGCCATCTTGAATGCCGCCTTGGCGCTGGACAACTTGAAAGTGCCACCCGGGAATCAACTGGAGGCGCTTCGTGGCAATCGTTCCGGTCAACACAGCATTCGAGTGAACGATCAATATCGCGTATGTTTCGTCTGGCGGGACGGCAATACTTTTGATGTAGAGATCGTGGACTATCACTAGAGAATGGAGTGACTATGGCGAAATCAAGAAAGATCTTTGCCGTCCATCCGGGAGAGATTCTGAAAACCGAGTTCATGGAACCGATGGGGGTGAGCGCTTATGCGCTGGCCAAGGCGCTCAACTTCCCCGGCATCTATGAAGTGGTCCGCGGAGATCGGGCCATCAGTGCCGATACCGCCATTCGCCTGGGAAAGTATTTTGGCCTCCCTGCCCAGTTCTGGCTGAACCTTCAGAACGACTACGACCTTAGAATTGCCGAAGGCAGCGGAATTGGCCGAGGGATCAAGCCCCGCAACGCTGGCCGGCATACCGAACTCGTCGGTGCCAGTTCGGGTGGTTAGCGCCGCGACCGGGGCTCGGATCCAGGATACCTGGAATGCCCAGCTCACAGCGTACGACATCTCTTTTCCCCGCTACTATTGATAGTTCACCCGGAGGCTCTCGTGATTCCTCGCATTCTCGCCGTTCTGTTTCTGCTCGGTTCCGGCCTGTCCCAAAACACCGTCCACTACACCGCCACCACCGCCAACGTGAAGTACCTCTTCGCCACAGCCGACCCAGTTGCCCACCTGAAGTCCGGCGACATTCTCGACACCAACACCCTCGATTGCTTCGGCAACGTCCTCAAGAAGCCCGGAGACACGCTCAGCATGGTGAAAGGCGACAATCCGCTCACCGGACCATTCTTCGTGGAAGGTGCCGAGCCCGGCGACACGTTAGCCATCAAGATTCTCGACCTCGAAGTCGATGGCGATACCGGCGTAGGCGCGTTCGCCCCCGGATTTGGCGCGCTCAACGCCACCAACTACACGCCCATGCTGCATCCGCCGCTGCCCGAGCGCATCTGGTACTACCACATCGATCATGCCGCCAACACGGGCACCTTCAAGGCGCTCGATTCCGATTTCTCCGTGAAGATTCCCCTGCATCCTTTCTTCGGTTGCATCGGCGTCGCGCCCGCCGAGGGTGAGGCGCGCAGTTCGGTCGTCCCCGCCGAATTCGGCGGCAACATGGATTCCCCCGAAGCCAGCGTCGGCAACACCGTTTATTTTCCCGTCAACGTCAAAGGAGGTCTGTTCTACATCGGAGACGGCCACGCCGCCATGGGCGACGGAGAAGTCGCCGGCACCGCAATCGAAGTTCCGCTGAAGGCGCGCGTGCAGTTGAGCGTGATCAAAGGCCGCACCATCGCCTGGCCCCAGTTCGAGAACGACGACGCCATCATGACCGTCGGCGCCTACCGCCCCCTCGACGACGCCCTCCGCATCGCCTTCACCGAACTCGTCCACTGGATTCACAAAGACTACGGCCTCTCCGAACTCGACGCCTATGAACTCCTCTCCCAAGTCGGAAGGATTCACCTCAACGAAATGGTCGACCCCAACTACGTGATCGTGGCCTCCATTCAGAAGAAGTATTTGCCCCCGAAGAAGAAGTGATGGGGCTCTGGGAAGCGAGAACTCGGGGTCTAGGTAAAGTGGGAATATAATGCGGGTGCGGGAACATGGTTGACGCATCTACAAACGGCGACCACAACGACAGGAATCCGATAGTAATCGGGCTGCTTCTTTTGGCGATCGGACTGATCTTGAACTATCTCTTCGAGCGCCACAACATTTTCAAGGTCTGGGAGAACTCAGTCTATCCGATCTCTTGGGCAGACATATTCTATCCGCCGGTGTGTGTTTTCCTGTGTCTGACGGGCCTCGCCCTAGCAGTCCGTGGTGAAAGTCTGGATGCGCGGGTGGAAGAAAGTTGAACGAATCCACAGCGTTGGTTCGTACACTGCGGTCATGGCAATGGGGAAAAGAATCAAGCAGCGGCGAGAGCAGACTGAGTTCTGGGTGGCGCACACGGAGTTGCCACGAACTGCGGGGCATCCGTTTTATGAGCGTCTGAACCAGTTGTTGGCCGAGCGGGGGTTCGACGAGTTCGTCGAAGGCGAGTGTGCGCGATTCTATGCGGAGACGATGGGTCGGCCGTCGTTGACGCCGGGGCGGTACTTTCGCCTGCTGCTGATCGGCTATTTCGAAGGCATCGACGGGGAGCGTGGGATTGCGTGGCGGGCGGCGGATTCGCTGGCGCTGCGGCGGTTTCTGGAGTTGGAGTTGAGCGAGCAACCGCCGGATCATTCGACGATTTCGCGGACGCGGCGGTTGATCGACGTGGAGACGCATGAGGCGGTGTTCGGCTGGGTGCTGGAGTTGCTGGCGGAGAAAGGATTGTTGAAGGGCAAGACGATTGGTGTCGACGCCACGACGCTGGAGGCGAACGCGGCCATGCGGTCGATTATGCGGCGCGACACGGGCGAAGGTTACGAGGAGTTTCTGCGGCGGCTGGCCGAGGAGTCGGGGATCGCGACGCCGACCAGGGAGCAGTTGGCGAAGCTGGACCGCAAGCGGGCGAAGAAGGGATCGAACGACGATTGGGTGAATCCGCACGATCCGGAGGCGGGAATCACCAAGATGAAAGATGGGCGCACGCACCTTGCTTACAAGGCTGAGCATGCGGTGGATCTGGAGACGGGAGCGGTGGTGGCGGTGACGGTGGCTACGGGCGACGCTGGCGACACGGAAACGATTTTGGAGACATTGCCGCAAGCGGGCGAACATCTCGCGGAGGTCGCGTGTGCGACCAACAACGAAGAAGTCGGCGAGCGCGTGCAGGCGGAAGGGCCGGTGGAAGCGGTGGCGGACAAGGGGTATCACAGCAACGACACGCTGGTGGCGCTCGGGGAAGCGGAAGTACGAACGTATATCTCGGAACCGGATCGGGGACGACGGCGATGGCAAGACAAGCCGGAAGCGCAGCAGGCGGTGTACAGCAATCGGCGGCGCATTCACGGCGAGCACGGAAAACAATTGCTCCGCCGTCGCGGAGAGTTGCTGGAACGCAGCTTCGCACACGCCTATGAGACTGGCGGGATGCGGCGCGTGTACCTCCGGGGACGGGAAAATGTTCGCAAGCGGGTGCTGATTCATGTGGGTGCGCTGAATCTCTCGCTGGTGATGCGGCAGTTATTGGGGAAAGGCACACCGCGCGGCTGGCAGGGTTACTCGGCCGAGGCGATGCTGGCTTGTTTGCGGCTGTGGATGGCACTGCTGGCGCAAGCCGAAGAAAGGATCGCCCTTCCGAACCTGAGGACGCCTGAGTACCCGGTGCAAGTCACAATTTCGGAATTATGCCTTTGACGTACCCATTACCCGTTTCCGTGTTACACTTGACCGCCTCTTGGGGGAGGGGTTTCTATGCGTAAAACTGGGATAGCTGGTTTGGTGCTGGTCGGCATACTACTTGGTGCTTTGGCGCTCATCTCACATGCGAGTGCTCCGAGCGTAGCGGGAGTGGCGATCCTGCAGTTCGGCTGCAGCCTAGACGCCAACTGGTCGGCTCCAGTTCCGGGGCCTGTGACGGAGCCTATTAACAGTTCAGGTCTCTGCGATGCGTTTAGCGGATCGAGCGGTGGTTACTCTGGCCCGACTCCAGTTCCAGCGGGAAACCTGTACCATCTGCGGGTGAACGTCAACGGGATAAACACACTTGACGGGTCCGTTCCGAAAATGCAGGTAACCGTTTATGACGGAAACAGCGCAACACCACTGACCTGCACGCCAACGACTTTGCCAGCAACCTGCAATGACTTTGCCCATCAATACGCGGTCAAGTCGGGCGATCCAATATGGGTAAGCGTGGCGCTCCTCGACAGCAATACCACGCTGACTTGGATTACCGCGACAGTTGAAGAAACCGTGTTTCGATAGATAGATCAGCGGGGCCTAGCTTTTCTCTTGGGGCTTGCCTTTAATTTCTCCGGCGGCTTCACCTTGAGCACGTCCGCTATCACTTCCTTGAACGGCAGGGGGATGTGGGGAATTGGCTTGGAGTTCGTTGTGCGCTTATCCGGTAGTGTCATCGTCCGATGAGTCCTTCAAGGGCAGCTTACCCTGAATGTGAGGGATCGGCAACTGTGAAACATTCCGAACTGAAATACCCCAGAGTGCGCCGTGTTGATGAATGTGTCTGTCCATCGAAATTATCTCGGATACACCTTCCACCTTCGCAACGGCGACGATTTGATGGTCGTACTTGATCTTATCCCATGCTGCCGGAACGCCTTCTTTCTTATCCCCTGCTTCCTTCGCCCGTTTTATCCTGAGCGCGATTTCGATTGCCGCTCGCTTGTCGAACGACCTAATCTTAAAGCAACTTTGGGATTCGATCTCGGCCACATGCCGCTGTACGTCTGGCGCAACCACAACTAGGGCTTCACTTAACGCAGGCGTTGCAATCACGATGCTTTCAGATTCGCCTTCGATTTTCTTGATGAGTGCATCTATGCGCTCTCTGGCATGTTCAATATCCTTGCCATCCTTAAAATCTTTAGGAACGGCACTGTGTTTGTAGATCATTAGAGACAAAACACCTGCATCCAAAGCGATCATTTACTAATCTCCTGCGTCTCGTTTAATCTCATCCAGGTACGCCAGAGGGTCTTTGATCTTTTCAAGTTCGGGACTTTCGATCTCCCGTAGCCGTGTTACCACGTCGGATAGTTTGTCAATACCGAGGTGCTCCGCATGGGAAACCTCAAAGTGCATCAATTTCCACCGTTCATCCTTGGTCCTCTTCCATCGCCCTTCGCCGTGAATCCTGACCTTTCCCTTGAACAAATATTCGTTGGCGATCTCTCGCCCTTTCTCTCGGCTAGTGGTGCAGATGTGTGTGCGCTCACCGTCCTTGAGATATATCTGGATACTCTCGTCTTTGCCGCCGATTTGGAAAACCTCACCCTCAAGCACTCCTATCTCAGTAATCGGGCCGATCTCAGGCGCACGAACACTCTCGCGCCCCGGAAAATGAAGGACCACTCCCTGATGGTCGGTGAGTTCGGCGACCGCGTTGTCATCAAATAGCCTATCGTTGAGAAACTCAAAAGCACTCATCGCACGGTCATCAGCACCGCCGCTCTTGACCAAAGTCAGGCGATGTTCAACCTTCGCAATAACGCGGGGTTCCACATAGCAAGTTGGTGCGGCAGTTCCTTCATCAACTCTCAGAAAGTGAACGAAATCGTCATGCCCGAATAGTTCCACCAGTCCGTCGATGTACTCTTTCAGTCGCGCCATGGGGAGCGTCAAAGGCGTAAATACGTCAATGTGAAATTTGTACTCTCCGCGCTCAGCCATGGCAGCACCCCCGTGGTATGATTGTGTTGCCAGCGGATACACGTATACTGGTGCGTTTGTGGGGAACGCAGGGGTGGGCACTATCAAGATTAGATTTGCCGCAAAGGTCCGCTGGCAGGCGGGCCTTTTGCAGTCTTAGCGGTTTTGAAATTCGGTGTCTTCTCTCCTAGTTTGGCTTCGAGTCCCTGAGCATCAACCGCTTCCCGTTCACGCCACTCAGAGCCATTAACGTGCGATCTCCATCCTTCTCTTTTCGGGAGTTGTACCGGAAATCAAACTCGCTCAAGTAACGGTGCAAGTGTTGCTTGCCGACGTGATGGTACACCCCATTGATCCCACGTTTCAATGTTGCGAAAAATCCTTCGATAGAGTTCGTAGTGATACACACGCCGTTTTCGTATCGCACGTATTCATCGGCGCTGTGGTTAACCTGATCATGCTTGCGAGTCCGCAATGCGCCTTTGAGCACGCTGGAACTGTCCGTCATCACATGGGCATCTTCCGCTACCATTTGCTCAACGATGGGCCTTAGGTTTTCAGCGGTGACTTTCTGGACGTGTTGAGATTGCACGCGCCCCCCGCGTTGCAAAACGGAAACCACGGCTGCTTTCCGAACCATTCCGCTAACACGATCCTGTGCTCTCCCTTTGGGACTCACGGTCTGTGGGTGCTTTATGCGAGGCTTCCCGCCGACGTAAGTTTCGTCGATCTCGATTACGCCGTTGAGTTTCGATGACAAAGGTTCTTGGGTCATCGTGTAGCGAATCCGATGAGCCATGAACCATGCGCTCCTGTACGTCACCTTGAGCATTCTGTGAAGCTGGTGGGCGCTCATGCCCTTCTTGCTGGCACAAAGCAGGTGGTAGGCCAGCAACCATTTGCTCAGGGGGATGTGGCTGTCTGCGAAGATAGTTCCGACCGTGACCGTGAACGGCTTCCGGCATCCCTTGCACTTCCAGAGGCCGGGGCGAGTGCTCTTGCCTTGCAACTTATAGGCTTCGCCGATCATCCCACAATGGGGGCAGACAGGGCCATCCGGCCAGCGGATAGCCTCAAGAAATTCCCGCGCTTTATCCTCATCGCTGAAATATTTTGCTAGAGTGGCGAGATTGAGTTCGTTTTCCATGCGTAAATACTAGCTTTTTACGCTGGGTATGTCAAGTGCATAATTCCGCACAATTTTGCTGCTGTCCGTTGCGGGGTGAGCAAATCACTTCTGCCACGGGCTGCTAGCCCTCGGCGGAGTGATGCGCCGTGCCACTATTCAACAATTACGGCCGTACGTCCTCGCGGTTGCGATTCCACTAACCCTTCTCCACACGTTGTTCAGCTTCGGTATGCAGTTTATCGCGACTGGGGCGGATCGCTTAGGCGAGTGCCCCGGCCTCGACCAAGCTGCCTCTAGCTCCAACGTGATACCCGAGTCCAAGCAGAGGCCAGGCCATCCCGCTGTCGGTTGCGCAGTGGAGAGGCGTGGAATGTTTCTCTCTTATTACAACGATGTTATTGTTCTTGGCGTGACGGACAGAGCGGCACAGGACCATGTTGTGGCCGCAGTGGCGGAGAATTTTCGGGAAGCGCACACGCATCCCGTGCAAGTTGTGTTCTACGAAAGGGAGAACTGGGCGACCCGCCAATTGAAAAACGGAGCAACCTTCGGAACGTCAAAGGGGCCTAACAAGCTGATTCGGATAGTGAATATAGGATGAGTCGATTAAGCATGGCCGCGCAGCCTTACAGTTTGAATCAAGCCTCCTGGCCCGACCTCCCGCTCGCGGCCTGGCAAGATACCTACGCCACTCTCCACATGTGGACCCAGATCGTCGGCAAAGTCAGACTAGCGCTCAGCCCGCGAATCAATCATTGGTGGGAAGTCCCCCTCTATGTGAATTCGCGTGGCCTCACCACCTCCGCGATTCCTTATGGCGATGGAATCTTCGAAGTTCAGTTCGACTTCATCGATCACAAATTGACCATCCAGACGAGCTGGGGTTCGTCGAAGACGCTGGCCCTGAAGCCGCGGACAGTCGCCGACTTCTACGCTGAATTCATGTCAGCCTTGCGCTCGCTCGGCATAGAAGTGAAAATTTGGACCATGCCCTGCGAGGTCCCGAACCCAATCCCCTGTGACCGCGACACGCAGCATGCCTCCTACGATCCCGAATACGTGCACCGCTTCTGGCAAATCCTGGTTCTGTGCGAGAACGTCTTCCAGGAATTTCGCGCCCGCTTCATCGGCAAGAACAGTCCAGTCCATTTTTTCTGGGGAAGCTTCGACCTCGCCGTCACCCGCTTCTCCGGACGGCGCGCCCCGGAACGCCCGGGAGCCGATTCGATTACCCGCGAGGCCTATTCGCACGAGGTCATCAGCGCCGGATTCTGGCCGGGCGGCGGCGACATCAAAGCTCCCGCATTCTACGCCTACGCCGCGCCCGAGCCTGACGGTTTTTCCCAACAGCCCGTGCAGCCGCCGGCAGCCTTCTATCATCCGCAACTCAAGGAGTTTCTGTTGATGTATGACGACGTGCGCCGCTCCGCTTCACCCCACGAAACTCTGCTCAGTTTCCTGCAAAGCACCTACGAGGCGGGAGCGAACCTCGCGCACTGGGACCGCAAGGAATTGGAAAGAACCTAATCGCAGAATTTCAGGAGACGGAAGATGTCAACAAAATGCAAGCATCTGGATCAAATCAAGTTCACTACCACCGACACCCACGTCTGTGAGGAATGCGTCAAACTTGGCGACACTTGGGTGCACCTGAGAATGTGCCTGTCCTGCGGGAACGTTGGATGCTGCGATTCCTCCAAGAACAAGCACGCCACCAAACATTTTCACCACAGCAAGCATCCCGTGATGCGCTCGATCGAGCCCGGAGAAGATTGGATCTGGTGCTACGTCGACGAAATCATGGCCGGCGAAATCGCCGCGTGAAGCGCTCCGCGCCCGAATCCAGCACCACGGATCGCAGGCGCGAAGCGGCTGTGGGCACTCTGGAAGTCGTAGCTTTCCCGATCGGCAAGGCAACCGCAGTTTTTCCGCGAGCTCTGGAAGTCGTGCCCATCCCGAGCGCGACGTGGCGAGCGGTGCCAAGCAAGCTATAATGACCCGCACCCATGTCTCTTACCTCCGGCACCAAACTCGGGCCTTACGAAATTCAGTCGCCGCTCGGCGCGGGTGGGATGGGCGAAGTGTATCGCGCGAAGGACACCCGCCTGGACCGCACTGTGGCCGTTAAAGTTTTGCCCGGACATCTTTCGGAGAATCTCGAAGCCAAGCAGCGTTTTGACCGCGAGGCGCGGGCCATCTCTTCTTTGAACCATCCCAACATTTGCACACTGCATGATGTCGGGCATCAGGATGGAATCGATTTCCTGGTGATGGAGTTTCTGGAGGGCGAGACGCTGGCTGATCGTTTGCGCAAAGGTCCGCTGCCGACTGAGTTGGTGCTGAAATATGGGATCGAGATTTGCGAGGGCCTGGAGCGAGCGCATAAGAGCGGAGTCGTGCATCGCGATTTGAAGCCGGGCAACGTGATGCTGACGAAGACTGGGGCGAAGCTAATGGACTTTGGGCTGGCCAAGGCGGCTCCGGGTGCGTCTCCGGCTTCCAGTCTGACCATGACAATTTCCCATCCGTCGGCCGAGCAGCCGCTGACCGCGCACGGGACGATTGTGGGGACGTTCCAGTACATGTCGCCGGAGCAGACGGAAGGCAAAGAAGCCGATGCGCGCTCCGACATTTTCGCACTGGGCGCGGTCTTGTACGAGATGGCGACGGGAAAGCGGGCATTTACGGGAAAGAGTCAGGCGAGCCTGGTGGCGGCGATTCTGGCTTCGGAACCGCCGCCAATTTCGATGGTGCAGCCCATGTCCCCACCGGCGTTGGAGCAGGTGATCAAGAGCTGCCTGGCGAAGGATCCGGAAGAGCGCTACCAGACGGTGCACGACCTGAAGCTGCAACTGAAATGGATCGTGGAAGCGTCGGCCAGCCAGCTGGCTGCTCCGGCGCAGGTCCGCGCCCGGCGCGTGGTGCAGAAGCGCACATTGTTGATTGCCGCTGCCGTGGGTTGGGTTCTTGCGGTCGCGGCTGTGGCTATTTTTCTGTCGAGCCGCGCTCAGTTGGAAGAAGCTCGACGGCCGATGACGGCGTCGTGGCTGCCGCCGAACGACACGGATTTCGCCTCGGTTTCTGCGGGCGCGCTGGCACTTTCGCCAGATGGTTCGAAACTCGCCTTCCTGACCGGCGATCTTTCCGAAACCAAGTTGTGGGTGCGCGACGTGACGACGGGAGCGGTTCACCCGGTGGAAGCGGAGCGGCCCTCTTATCCGTTCTGGTCGCCCGATGGCAAGTATCTTGGGTTCTTTTCCGCAGGGAAAATGAAGAAAGTAGCGTTGGCCGGTGGACCGGTGCAGGTGCTGTGCGATGCACCGGAGGGGCGCGGGGCGTCGTGGAGTCCGCGGGGCGTAATTATCTTCACGCCCAACATTCGTGAGCCGTTGTATAAGGTGGCCGAAGCAGGTGGCGTGCCGGAAAAGATCACCGAGGCAAAGCCGGGTTGGACCCATCGCAACCCATACTTTCTGCCCGATGGCGATCACTACCTTTTTACTTACCGCGAGGCGGTAGGAACGGCAGCGAATTCGGTAGGCGCGTTGTACGGGGCTTCGCTCTCCGGCGAGCAACCGCGGCAGATACTGGAACTTGCGTCGAACGTGCAGTATTCCGAGGGATATTTGTTGTACTTGCGCGAAACCGTGCTGGTGGCGCAGCGCTTCGATCCGAAAGCGCTCAAGTTCAACGGCGACCCTACGCCCGTGGCCGAGAAGCTAGATTATTGGAACGCGCGGGACCTTGTCGCTTTTACCGCGGCGCACGGCACGCTGGTCTACCGGCATGGCTCGTTGCAGAAGACTCAGCCGCAGTGGGTGGACCGCACCGGCAAAGAAGTAGGACGGTTTGGCGAGCCGGGCCTTTACATGTCGCCGCGACCCTCGCCTGACGGGTCGCTGGTGGGGCTGGTGCGGCCCGATCCTGATACCGGCAAGGGAGACGTGTGGATCGTCGACACGATTCGCAACACGATGTCGCGCAGCACATTCGCGGACGCAGCCAGCATCACGTACGCGTTTTCTCCGGACGCCAAGAGGATCGCGGTGGGCACGGTTGCGGGGACGGCTTCGTCGGGCGTGTGGATCCAGCCCACCAGTGGCTCGGGTGCGCAGGAGAAGTTGGAGACGCCCAAGACTTTTGGCACGGTGACCAGTTGGTCCCATGATGGACGATATGTTTTTTTCATGGTGCAGAACAATGCCACGCGCCAGGACGTCTACTACATCGATCTGAACGGCGATAAGAAACTAACTCCTTTCATCCAATCGCCGGCGAATGAAACAGGCGCTCATTTGTCGCCGAACGGGAAATGGCTGGCGTACCAATCCGACGAGTCGGGAAGGTACGAAGTGTATGTGACGGCATTCCCCGGTCCGGGAGGAAAATGGCAAGTTTCCAACGGAGGCGGCAGTTCGGCTTCGTGGAGCGGGGATGGCAAGCAGATCTACTACGTCAACGGCGATAAGCTCATGGTGGTGGCAATTCAGAACGTAGACACTTTCCAATTCGGAGCGCCGAACGCGCTGCCGCTGCACGTGAATGAATTTGCCGCGCTTGGACCGGCCGCGCCGGGGGAGCGCTTCCCTGCCCTGAAGGCGCTGAGCGGAGGGCAGGCGCATCCGCAGGAAGTGATTCTTAATTGGACTGGGACGTTGAAGCAGTAGGGCACGCGTCCCACCGCTGGCGGCTTGCGAAGCTTTGGGCCGCTCTTCTGTTGAGGGATAGTAGAGGGTTTCCTAGATCTGCTGCACGTAGATTGGTGTCCCTACTATGATCCTCCGGATGTTTTCTTTTCCAATCCGGCTCACCTGGGACTCCTCAGCTTTCACGGACCTAGCGAAGATCGCCATGCCACTGACATGGGGCAGCGAACCTTCCAAAGATTCCGACATCAATTCTTGCCACGCGTAGCTTAGGGCAGCAGAGAGAGGCATGTGCATTTCGCCCAATGAATCCTGCGGCACATCCTGCTTGAACGCAGCTTTCACTGAGCCGACAGGGTCCGCACTTGGAGACAAGAAGTGTTGAGGATTCGGAGATGCCCCAATGGCAAACCCGGCTGAACCAGCGAGCAGAAGACCACTGTCGCTCCGTTCCATGGCCAACCAAAATACGTCGTCGCTGATCTGCCGTACCGCACTGCCTTCGAATGCCACGACGATAGGCGACTCGGTGTCGTCCAAGTCGGCAAAGGACTTAATCTCGTGGTCGGCTTTGAGACGCTTGATGACGCGCTCGAGATCCGCCACAAGTCGGGAGGGTTCCGTTCCAGACAACGAGCCAGACACAAAGGGTAACTTGAAAGAAAGGTTGGCCGTGATTCCTTCGAGGAAGCCGGGAGACTGATCCTTCAGCAGATCAAGCTTCGCTTTAGAAATGTACCAATAGATCTTCATGCGGCCGCCGGCGGAAGATTACATCACAATCTCACAATCGGCAATATGGGATATCTGCCCGGAGCGCGGTCACCAGGAGCCTCTTACATCTTTAGTGCTGGTCGCGTTTGCGGAGGTAGTCGATGAACATTTGTTCTACGGGCTTGTCGTAGGCCATCAGGACGTGGCGGACTGTGTGGCCGCTGACTACGTGGCAGACTTCTTCGGCGAGGTTTTTGGCATGATCGCCGGCGCGCTCGAGGGACTGGGTCATGAAGATGACTTGCAAGCTGGCCTGGCGGGCGATGTTTTCGGGGTTCTCGATGTGGCGTAGGAAGATGAGGTTGCGGAGGCGGTCGATCTCGGAGTCGGCGCGGAGAACGTCGACGGCTTTGCCAACGTCGCGGGTGGAAAAGGCTTCGCCGACGTCGGAGAGCATTTTTTCGAGGATGGTGGCCATGTGGGTGAGGTCGCGGGTGTCCTCGGAATCGATGCGGCCAGAGGCAGCTTGCGCGCTGTTGGCGAAGCTGAGAAGGAGGTCGCCGATGCGCTCGAGGCTGATCATGAACTTCATGCAGGCGAGAAGTTCGCGGGCTTCGGCGGGCTCGACTTCAGTGATGGCGGTGGTGACGGCAGTATCGATTTCCATGTCGAGCGTGTCGAGTTCACGCTCGCGCTGGCGCAGAGAGTTGAGCAGAGGCGCGGAGCCGGTGGCGATGCCTTCGGCAGCGGCCCCGGCAGCTTCTTTGGCGAGGCGGCAGGCTTCCACCGTCCGGCGGACGATGTGGTGATGAGCCGGTTCGGGCGGAAGGCTCTCGACGCGGGCAGTGCTCATGAGGGTATCCCTCGGGCGCGGTCTGGAACGGGGCGGGCCGGCTGGTGGGCCGGGATGATCGTCCCGCTCATAAGAATAGATGGTCAATAGCTGAGGATAGGTTTTCTTTTTCGTGTATGGGTTAAGGGGAGGTGAATTTTTGGTCATTTCTTGTGGGAGTGTGGTGGTGGAGGCAGCGAGGGCGTGTTGCCCCTTCGGCAGGCTCAGGGCAGGCTCTCGCCCGACAGCCGGCGGGACGCCGGCGCTACTTTTCGGGGACGCCGGGCTTCGCCCAGGCTTGGACGGCCGAGGCGGCCGTCGCCACATGGGCTGTGGTTGCTCCTGCTTGGCAGGATCACCACAGAGGGGCGACGGATTCTTCCTTGAAAACTGGTTTCGGGCCATTTGAGTTGGAAAGATGGATTGCGCTCAAGAATGGTTTGGCTTGAGGGTCATAAGTTACGGTGATGCTTCCGCCACGACCTGGCGGTCCGTCGGAGCCGCTTCTTCCGTCGGAACCATTTCTACCGCTGCTTCCGCTGGGCGTACCCATGCCTCCGGAGCCGCCACTTCCCCCTCTTCCGCCTCTGCCTCCTGAGCCTCCGGCACCTCCATCGGCCCTGACGGTTAACGAGCCGCCCTGCGGATCGACCAGATAAAACTTCTGCTTTCCGGCGGCCGAAACTCCCACTTGCAGCAGGGGATGGTTGCCTGACCGGAATGCCACGCGAAGCTGGACCGGCGGGGCGTCGCCGCCGGGCGATCCATCCTGGCCATCGGAACCATTGGTTCCGTCTGAGCCATTTCCGCCCGGAGATGGATTGTTCGGATCCATGGAACCGGTGCTACCGCTGGTGCCGCTCATTCCGTCGAGGCCGTTGTTGCCGCTCATGCCGTTGCTGCCGGAAAAATTCGCCGTGTACTTTTCGTCGTAGCGCAAGGGAATGTCGAGGTCGGCATGAAGATCGGGATGGCTGGGCACCGTGATGGTGACGTGAGGAACTTTCCCATCGCTTATTCTGGGATCGCGGGGAAGGGTGAGTACACCTTTCTGATTGACGGTAACCACAGTGGTTGTAACCGTCAGGTCCTTCCACATCACCTTGCCATGGCCTGCACCCTCAGTTTGTAATGTCTTGCCGTCGGGCTGGGTGAATGTCACCACAAGCGGGGATTTCTGGCCCGGCCCAATCGCGGGACCGTTCGGCAGGCTGGCGGTCATTGACGTGAGTGGAGTCTTATCCAGGTAAATCTTCATTCCCAGATGGACCTGCAGTGAGGCGCATCCGGTCAAGGCAAAGAGAGAGGGCATTGTGACGATAAGGGCCGCGGCGAAACGAGTCCAATGCGAGTTGTGGATGGAAGATAACATTTTTCGTTACACATCTTGGATAACACAACGCGCTCGGGCATGTTGTGGGGTTAGGGCGGGTGCACGCGTAAAGTTTTGTCGGAGTGTTGCATTGTTCAGCGAGGAACAGGTCCAGAGCTAAACCTCAGCGGCTGGAAGGCGGGTTGATTTGGCGCGACCTACGGCCCGAGTGGAAGAGGCTGCGGAAAAACTGCGCATGGAGACAAAAACGTCCCTCAGCGGCTAAAGCCGGCGTTGATTTTGTGGCACTTACGGCGCGGCTGAAAGCCGCGCCCTTTCAAAACAAGGATCTGAATTGAGTTTTTCCGCACCCTCTGGAACTCGTGCCCTCCGCGATCTTGCCGAATATACACTTCTTGTCCTGCAGAACCGCGCCGGGCTTCGCCCAGGCTTGGACGGCCGAGGCGGCTGTCTCTACGCGAGCCGTGCGACCTCAGGCGGTGGGGAGGGTGAAGAGGAACGTGCTGCCGTGGGCCAGTTCGCTTTCGGCGCGGATGGAGCCACCGTGGGCCAGCATGATGTGCTTGGCGATGGCGAGGCCGAGGCCGGTGCCTCCGGATTCGCGGGAGCGGGCTTTGTCGACTCGGTAGAAGCGTTCGAACAGGCGTGCTAGGTGCTCGGAGGGGATGCCGGCGCCGAAGTCCTGGACGAAGAACTCGACCCCATGGGGAACGGAGCGGGCGCCGAGGACGATTCGTCCGCCGGAAGCGCCGGGCGTCGATCCGTACTTCAGGGCATTGTCGATCAGATTGGAAAAGACCTGGTGAATGGCCTCGCGATCGGCGCGGACCGAGCGCAGATGCAGGATCGGCGAATCGGGATTCTGCGCAGTGGAAGCCGCGGAATCCTCGACCGTCAATCCTTCGATCCGCAAATCAATGCCATGAGTGCGGGCGATCTCGCGGAAGCTCTCCTCGGCGTCATGGAGAAGTTCGGCGGGCGGAACGGGCTCCACGTCGAAACGGGTTTCGCCGGACTCGACGCGGGCCAGAGTCAGCAAGTCCTCGGTGAGGCGGGACATGCGAGCGGAATTCTTGCGGATGATTTCCAGAAACTCGCGTGTAGGAGCGACGTTTTCAGGAGTGCTGTCGAGCAAGGTTTCCGCATAGCCTTGAATGGAAGTAAGCGGCGTGCGCAATTCGTGGGAAACGTTGGCGATGAAATCGCGGCGGGTCTTTTCTACGCGCTCGGTCTCGGTGAGGTCGCGAAGCACGGCGACAGCGCCTCCGCCGGGCAGTGGCGCAGCGGTCACATCAAAAGCGCGGCCGGGGACGATGGAAGTGGCACGGGCAGTTTTGACTTCGCGGGAGGCAGTAGCTTCCTTGACGGCAGCGAGGAAGTCAGGGTCGCGGATGGTCTCGACCACGGGCTGATGCAGGCGGGTGCCTTGCGGAACCAGCCGATCCATGGGCTGATTGGCCCACTGCACGTGGCCGTCGGCACTGACGGCGATGACGGCGTCCTGCATGCTGTTGAGCAAGGTTTCGAGCTGGCGCTGGCTGGAGCGGACGGCGGCGAAACTTTCTTCGACGCGGCGAGCGGTTTTGTCGATGGCGCCGGCGACACGGCCGATTTCATCCTGAGAAGGTTCGAGGACGCGCGCCTGAAGATCGCCGTCGGCGATGCGGGCGGCGACGTTGACGATGCGCTCGAGGCGGTGGGCGCTCCAGTGGGCAGCGATGGCGGCCACCAGCAGGGCGAAGAGGAAGGTCCATCCCGAGGCCCTTGCCAGTCGGCGGCGAACCTGCGCGGTGACAGCTTCGACGTCGGAGAGCGGATAGGCCAGGCGGACAGCGCCGCCGGAGATGGGCACGGCGACATAAAGAAATGGAATGCCGATCGTCGCACTGCGGCGCTCATTGCTGCCGGTCTTGCCGGAAAGAGCGGCCACGAATTCCGGACGCGTGCCATGGTTTTCCATGCCGGCGGGATTGGCTTCGGAATCGGCCAAGACCTTCCCGGTGGGGTCGATGATGGTGACGCGAGCACCGGCGGATTGTCCTTCCTGTGCGGCGATGTCAGCGAGGGAGTGGCCGGTGCGGTCGGTTTCGACTCGGTGAGCCAGTAGTTGCGTTTTTTGGATGAGGTTGCGCTCAATTTCCGAGCGCAGCGAAGCTTGCCAGACGCCGCCGACCGTGACGTCGAAGGCGACAGCGGCGGCGACGATGACGATCAGGAAGGCTGCGAGGAGCTTGAAGAATATCCGGTTTCTCACTTCTTTCTCACTTAGAGGCGTCTCACGTCAAAGAGTGCGCGCGAGAAGTTGTGTCGTCCCTACGGGGCTCGTTCCATCTTTCCACTTTACCCGGCACTGCCGTGCCGGGCTTTCACATGCCGCCCCTTCGGGGCTGAGATCTGGCGATCCATTCCACATCTTCGCGCAAAATCCAATTCCTGGGGCTTCTCACTTTGGGGCCTCGAAGCGGTAACCCGCGCCGCGCACGGTTTTGAGATAGCGCGGATTTTCCGGGTCCGGTTCGATTTTTTCCCGGATGCGGCGGACGTAAACATCGACCGAGCGCGGGGTCACATAGGAAGTATCGCGCCAAACCGAATCCAGAAGATGATCGCGGGAAAAGACGCGGCCGAGGTGACGGGCGAAGTAGTCGAGCAGGCGGAACTCGGTGGCGGTGGTGGGAACGGTTTGGCCGCGGACGGTGAGGGTCATAGCGGCTGGATCAATAGCGATGTCGCCAACCTTGAGCGGGCTGGGCGGAAGCGGGCGCTCAAAGCGGCGCAGCACGGCCTTGACCCGGGCCACGAGTTCGCGCGGGCTGAAAGGCTTGGCAATGTAGTCATCGGCGCCGAGTTCGAGGCCGAGGACGCGGTCGGCTTCGCTGCTTTTGGCAGTGAGAAAAATTACCGGCACGGCGGCGAGGCCAGGCGTCTGACGGACGGTACGGCAGAGTTCGAGACCGTCCTTGCCAGGGACCATGATGTCGAGCACGAAGAGCGCGGGGCGCTGGCGCTCGGCGTCAGAGATTACGTTGGAGCCAGTGGGATAAACGCGCACCGCGAAGCCGTCGTTCTCCAGATGGTGACGAACGAGGCGGGAAATATCGGGATCGTCTTCGACGACGAAGATGCTTGGTTTCACGAGATTATTGTAACGAAGGGAGTTGCTAGTACCTAGTACCGAGTGGCTGGCGGCGGAGAGTGAGGCGTGATTTTTATCGGATTGTAACAATCAGGTTGGCGGCGGAGTCGAGTTGGAAGCGTGTGTTGGGTGGGATTACTGTGGTGGCGCTGTATTCGGTGATGACGGCAGGGCCGGAGTAGGTCTTGCCGGGTTTCAGGGTTCCGCGGGAGTGGATTGCCGTTGCTAGTTTCTTGCCGTCGAATAGGACTGGGGCTTTGGGCAAGGAGAGCCTGCCGGGCTTTGCCCGGCCTGGACGGGCGAATGCGCCCGTCCCCACATGGTCCATCTTCCCCACATGTCCTGTCTTGGTTTCCACGACGGCGCGGAGGCGGAGGGTTACTAGCTCTACTTCGCGGGTGGGGTGGGCGTAGCCGTAGCGGCGGTGGTGTTCCTGCTGAAAATCGGCGAGCAGGTTTTTGGTGAACGGCAGGTTGAGTTCGTATCCCTGGCCGCGGTAACGGATGTCTGCGCTTTGCTGGTAGTGAACTCTTCCCTGCCAGGCTTCGTCTCGAAAATCTCTCGCCGCTTGTTTCTGCAGAGTTGTGAATTCTCTCGCCAGTTGCGCGGCTGGAAGTTTGGCGGAGACGCGCCATAAGACTGTGCGGGAATAATCTTTGACGACGTCGCTGATCAGGATGCCGAGAGCGGAAAGCGCGCCGGGCAGGGCGGGCACGATGACATGCGGAATGCTGAGTGCTTCGGCGAGGGCGCAGGCGTGGAGGCCCCCGGCGCCACCGAACGCTACCAGGGCGAAGTCGCGGGGATCACGGCCGCGCTCGATAGAGACCACGCGGATGGCTTTCTCCATGGTGGCGTTGACCACGCGAATCACTCCGGCAGCGAACTTCTCGAGAGTGAGAGGACTTCCCTGTTTTTTCAGCCATTCTTGAGTGACGCGGCGGGTGCGGTCGAGATCGAGGGTGAAGTCGCCGCCGAGGAAGCGCGTGGGCTGCAGGCGGCCTAATAAGAGGTTGGCGTCGGTGACGGTGGGCTGGGCGCCGCGGCCGTAACAGATGGGGCCGGGATCGGCGCCGGCAGATTCGGGACCGACACGGAGAACACCGCCGGCGTCGAAGCGGGCGAGCGAGCCTCCACCAGCGCCTACGGTGTGGATATCGAGCATGGGAACGCTCACGGGAAAGCCGGCGACTTGGGCGTCGTTGGCGGTGGTGATGGCGCCTTCGACCAGGGACACGTCGGTGGATGTGCCTCCCATGTCGAAGGCGATGATGCGGGGGAAGCCGCTGGCGCGGGCGCGGGCGGCGGCGCCGACTACGCCTCCGGCGGGGCCGGAGAGAACGGTGCGGACCGGCTCGCGGGCGGCGGCGGCGAGGGCGGTGATGCCGCCGCTGGATTGCATGACGAAGATTCTGGGGGCTAAAGCCCCCATTTTCTTCTGGGTGCTTTTCGCGGCGCTGAAGCGCCGCTCTTCCACGGTGGCGCAGGCATTCGCGATCAGGTCAACATCGAAAGCAACACCAACGTCATAGGCAGCGGACAGGAGTGTCCGCTCCACACGTGCAACGTCAAGGGCAGCGGGCGAGGCGCCCACGTCCACACGAATTGTGCGCGGCGCGGCTTCGTTGGAGAGGTCAACGGCGCGCTGTGCGAGATTCTCCAGGTAACGCTGCATTACGGGTTGGATGTAGGCGTTGATTACTACTGTGGAGGTGCGTTCGTACTCGCGGAATTCGGGGAGGATTTGATGAGAGATGGAGAGCGGGACGCCTAGAGACTTTAGGGCTTCTGCAATTTCTAACTCGTTTTTCGGATTCGCGAACGAGAAGAGTAGCGAAATGGCGATGGATTCGGGCTTCTTCGCTGTGAGTCGGGAGGTCAGGGATTGCAAATCCGCGGGCGTGGGTGAGGTCAGGATTTTGCCGTCGCTGGCGGTGCGTTCTTCGATGCCGAAGCGAAGATCCCCGGGCACCAGCGGCTCGATGCGGTCGAAGAAAAAGTCGTAGAGCTTGGGGCGGGCCTGGCGTCCGATCTCGATGGCGTCTTCGAAACCGGCGGTAGTGATCAGAGCGGTGCGGGCGCCTTTGCGTTCGAGCAGGGTGTTGGTGCCGACTGTGGTGCCGTGCAGGAGGATGAATTCGCCTTGGTGGTCGATTTTGCGGAGGGCCTCGACGATGGCTTGGGAGGGATCGGCGGGAGTGGAGAAGACTTTCAACATGCGCAGGCGGCCGTGGTCGATCCAGACACAGTCGGTGAAGGTGCCGCCGGTGTCGATGGCTATGCGGAGGGGTTGGGGGCGGCGAGGCATGGGTTTCAATCGGAAAATTAGGGTAACATTTGCGGCTATGAGATACGCATTTCTGGTTGAGACCTACGCCACTGAACGGTTGAAGGTGGTCAGCGTGTGGAGTGAGTTTCGGGATGAGGATGTGGAGGTGCGTCCGCGGGAGGGCGATCCGCGAGGGCGTAGCGTGCATGAGCAGATGGTGCATCAGTGCGTGAGCGAAGACCTGTGGTTCCGCAATATGCTGGGGATTGATGTGGGCGCGCCTCCGCTGCCGAAGCAGGAGACGCGGCTGGACTTTATGAAGCGGTATGCCGAGGACAGCGGGAAGCGGCTGGCGGCGCTGCGGGAGAAAGACGACGGGTGGTGGGAGGGGGATACGAAGTTTTTCGATGTGTCGCGGTCGCGGGCCTGGGTGATGACGCGGCGGATCGCGCATACGTCACATCATCGCGGACAGTTGATGGCGATGCTGCGGATGCTGGGGCGGGATGTGCATAGCAATTACGGGCCGACTGCGGATACGGGTGGGTTGATGGCGAATCATGCGCCTACTATTTATGCGTATGCGAGTTTGGAGAAGTTGTTGGAGGGAGAGGCCGCTGGAAGCGAGAAGACTGTGCTGCCAGGAACTGGGGGCAGGGCGGTCACGGAGAGACCCGAGTAAGAGACTGCCGCGGGGGCTGGCTGCGCTTTTGCGTGCCCAGGCTTGCTACTGTCCCATGCCCGTGAGCCGGGCTGCGTCTTGCATCATAGACAATCTTCGCTGCTGCAGGTCCAGCATCTCCTGCATGTGCGCCAGGCGTTCCATCTGAATCGAGTGATAGCGGTTCACCGGAGTTTCGTACTGCGCCGTGCCGACCGCCGCGTGCATCGACTGGTTTACGCGGTTCATGCGCGCCTGCAGATCGGCAATCCGTGCTTTCTGGTCCTCGATCCGCGCTCTCCACTGCTGTCCCGCGCGCTGTTCGCCAAACAGCCGCTGGTTGTCGCGCTGCTCCGAGAAGGGATCCGCCGACCTCTTCACGCCGGATACCATTGTCATTGGCTCGGAGGACTCCGGGAGTGCCGACGGGGCCGACGGAAGATCCTGATTCGTAAGTACTTTCGGCGTCGTCCCGGCTGCCTCCTGGGCCTGCTGTTTCGCATGGTTCGCACGGGCTATGTCGCCCAGCGAATCCCCGGTCTGGGACTGCCCTAGTGCGGCTGCATTCAGCAATAGTGCGACAAAGAAAGTCCCCCAAGCCACTCGCTGCATAGGCCCTCCCGGAGACGGCTTGCCAAGATCGTCTTGGCACAGTCCGCTCTCTATAAGGAGAACCCAACTCAGCAAAGTTGTCGCGTCCCAAAGGTGTAATGCGCGGCAAACGAAAGGCACCAACCTCAGGTGGCCAAGGGTACAGCCATGTGCCCTCACAGGTGGCGCTTCCTTTCATCCTGCTGGCTAGCAGCCAACGCCTGATTACGAAAGGCACTGGAACTGAACCAGCGGGTAGCGTCAAATGGGGCTGCATGGGCTCGCATGAAACCTTACCTGTTTCTTCTCGCAGTTACAGTCTTAGGCAGTGGCGCAGCGCTTAGAGCACAAGGAAACGATGCCTTTGACGCGCGGCATGCTCAGAGCGAGACGAAGAACCCGCTTGGGCTCTCAATGGTCATCGACACTCCACACAGTAAGCGCTCCTATTCCGAAGGCGAGTACATATCGCTTGTGATCAGGTACTCCAGCGACATTCGCTACAAATACAAGGTTGAGACCGGCTTAGGCTGGAATGACGCGGCGGAGAGTCAGCGTCTGTATACCGACGAGCAGACAACTCCAGTGGCGTGCGGGGTCGCTTCTGTCGGCCACGGGCAGCGGTTCCAACCGCTGAATTCCAATCCGGTAACAGCGCCGCATTGCATAGCGGCCCGGTTGAAACCCGGTAAACACGAAATATATATGACTGCTAAGCAGGTTTTCCCATGGGGCAGTGAGGAGGAAAGCGGAAAGGAACTCTTAACTACATCCAACGTCCTGTGGATTGACGTTACCGCTGATCCGGGCTGGCAGCAACGCGATATTGCGAAAATTATGCTCGACTATGGCATGCACCCTACAGCGTCGTGCAGGGAGCTCAGTACCCTAGATGTTCCCGAGGCTACGGCTGAAAAACTGAGACTCCTCGATCACTCTGATTCCTGCCGAATCTCGTTTAATCCCCCTGAATACGAAACGGCGCAGCGAACAATCGAGCAATGGATCCATGATCCAAACCACGTTGTGACAGAAACTGCAATCGATGCGCTGACCGCAGTGCGGGCCGGCATGAGCCACCGCGAGCTGCTCACCGGGCTGCCAGATGATCCCGAGAAGGCGCAGGCGATTGGGCGCGCATGGATCTCGGCCCTGGAGACCGCCAAGGCCGCGTTAGCACAGGAGATATGCACGGCATCGGCGACAAAGAGGCGCTCTGCCCAAGTCTCGACAAAGAGGAACGTGTGCGAGGTTCTGAGGTGGCAGCCAAGTATAAAAGACGCAACTTGCGGTTGTCAGGACACCGCCAAGCGCTAATGATGGCCTTGGCAATTAGCAGATTCTAAGCCCAGCTCTTGAAAAGTCCCGATTCACTCATTGCCGCACGGCACCACATGCAGCCGAGCTTCGCTCGCGGGACAGCCGAGGCGGCTGTCCTCACATGAGTTGTGGTGGTGCCGGCAGACAGCAGGTTCCTCACCGCGGCGCGGTTCGGAATGACAACACTCTCTCAAAACTTCCAGTTCGTAGTTATCCCCTTTTTCCGTGCTATCCCTTGGTGGTGAAGGCTAGCGTCAGGAGCGTCTTTTGTTCTACCTCGTGGGCTTTGGCGCTGCCGGTGGCGGGGCTGGCGCTGGAGCTGCGCTTTACTGACATTACGTGGCGCTCGCCGGCTATGCGCTGCAGGCGGGGGAGCATGTTGAATAACGCTCCCATGTTGGCGGGCTCTTCTTGTACCCAGACTATATCGCCGTTCTCGCCGTGGCGGGCGAATTCGGCGATGACTTCTTTTTCGGGGAAGGGATAGATCTGTTCTAGAAACACGATGGCGGTGGAGTTGTCTTTTCTCTTCTTACGCTCGGCCTGGAGTTCGTGGCCGATTTTGCCGGTGCATACCAGGATGCGGTCGGCTTCCGCAATTTCGGTGTCGGGAATTACGTTCTGGAAACTTGTGCGCGTGAAGTCCGCGATGGGCGAAGACGCGTCGGGATGGCGCAACATGCTCTTCGGGGTGAAGACTACCAGCGGCTTGCGCCAGTGGCGCAGGGCCTGGCGGCGCAGCAGGTGGAAATATTGGGCGGCGTTGGAAGGCTGCGCGATCTGGATGTTGTGCTTCGCGGCTAGCTGGATGAAGCGCTCGATGCGGGCGCTGGAGTGTTCCGGTCCCTGGCCTTCGTAGCCGTGAGGGAGAAGCATGACGAGGCCGGAGAGCAGGCTCCACTTGGCTTCGCCGGCGGAGATGAACTGGTCGATGATGGCTTGCGCCACGTTCACAAAATCGCCGAACTGGGCTTCCCAGAGGACGAGCGTTTCGGGATAGTCGCGGCTGTAGCCGTATTCGAAGCCGAGCACGCCGGGTTCGGAAAGAGTTGAGTTGTGGATCCCGCAGGGAGCCTGGCCGGGCGCGATGTTTTCCAGCGGGACGTATTCGTTCTCGTTTTCGATGTCGATGAGGACGGAGTGGCGCTGGTTGAAGGTGCCGCGGCGGGAGTCCTGGCCGGAGAGGCGAACCGGGATGCCGGCTTTTACCAAGCTAGCGAAGGCCAGGGCTTCCGCCATGCCGTAATCAACGAGACGCTTGCCTGAGCCCATCTCGGCGCGCTGTTCAAGGAGCTTCTTCACTTTGGGATGGATGTGGAAGCCTTCGGGATAGGTGGTGAGGTGGCTGGTGAGCTCGGATAGTTCTTCGGTTGAGAGTCCGGTTTCGACTTCAAATTCGGGTTTGTGACGGCCGCCGTAGTATTGGTCCCAATAGCTGGGCAACTCCCGCAGCGTTGGCTTCTTGGTGATTTTGCCTGCATCTTTCTGCGCGGCTTCGAACTCGGCTTTGATGGCGGCGGCCTGGGCTTGCGCGTCGGTTGCGCCGATGTCGTCGGCGTAGATTTCCCAGAGCGGGGGATGCTCTTTGATTTTCTTGTAGAGAAGCGGCTGGGTGATGGTGGGGTCATCGACTTCGCTGTGACCGTGGCGGCGGTAGCCGATGAGGTCGATGACCACGTCGGTGCCGAAGCGGTAGCGGTACTCGGTGGCGAGGCGGGCGACGCGGACGACCGCGTCCACATCCTCGCCATTGACGTGGAAGATGGGGATGGACTGGCGGCGCGCGATGCAGGCGGCGAAGCGCGTGGAGTGCTCTTCGAGATAGCTGGTGGTGAATCCGAGGAGATTGTTGACGACTACGTGAATGGTGCCGCCGACGGTGTAGCTGGGGAGGTCGGCGTAGTTCATGGTCTCGGCGAGGATGCCTTGTCCGGCGAAAGCGGCGTCGCCGTGGACCAGCAGCGGAAGATATTTTTCGCGTCCGCCTTCGCCGGTGCGGTCTTGTTTTGCGCGAGTGCGACCCACGGTGACGGGATCGACGGCTTCGAGGTGGCTGGGGTTGGAAACCAGATGGATGTGAACCTTGCCGCCGCTGCGCGTGATGTACTCGCCGGTTGCGCCCATGTGGTACTTGACGTCGCCGGAGCCCAGAACGCTGCGTGGGTCGACGTCTTCGAAGCCGGCGAAGATTTCTTCGGTGGGGCGCCTGGCGACGTGGGCGATCACGTTGAGGCGGCCGCGGTGGCTCATGCCCATCACCAGCTCGGTGGCGCCGAGACGCGAACCGGTATCGAGAATTTCATCGACCAGCGGGATCAGCGCGGTGACGCCTTCCAGCGAGAAACGTTTGCTGCCGAGATAGCGCTGCTGCATGACTTGTTCGAAGACGTCGGCGCGAATGAGCAGGTCGAGGATGTGCTGCTGGGCTTCTTGCGGCGGATCGGATTCCATCTGCTCGTAGATCCAGCGGCGGCGTTCGGGAGCGTAGATGTGATTGATTTCGACGCCGATGGTGGAGGAGTAGATGGCGCGGGCTTCGCGGGCGTATTCGCTGTCGCTCTGCAATTCGGCAGTCGGGCGCGGGCGGAGAAAACCAAGGGGATCGAGATCGCCTTCGAGATATCCCCACTGGCGGAAGGCGCTGAAGACGGCTTCGCGCTCGGGGTTTGTGCTCTCGACCAGGGCGGTACTACTTTTGGATTTCGGGGTGGCCATTTGAGTTCGTTACTAGGATAACGGATGCGCAGGTGGATGCGGGGGATTCTGCGCCATCAGAAAAGCCTCCCACCACAGGGGACACGGGGGAACACGGGGTAGAACGCCAACGCTTCGGGTGTAAGCATGTAGACTTGCAGAAATCCTTCGGGTCGGGAGCGAAACCAAATACATGCCTACTCTTGTGGGAATTCCGCTGGATGTGAATTCGTCGTATTTGCGGGGAGCGGCGGGCGCGCCCGCCAAGATCCGCGAGGCTTTGCGCAGCGATGCTTGCAACCATTGGACGGAGCTGGGCGTGGATCTGGGTGCCGCGGGTGCATTTGCCGATGCGGGCGATTTAGCTTTGAACGATTCGCGGGAGAAGGTTGCCGATGACTTCGCGGAGATTGAGCGGCGCGTGGGCGAGTTGCTGGAGAAGGGCGAGCGTCCGGTGTCGCTGGGCGGAGATCATTCCATTACTTACCCGATTGTGAAGGCTCTTGCGCGGCGGTATTCCGAGTTGACGATCGTTCATTTTGATGCGCATCCGGATTTGTATGACGAGTTCGAAGGCAGCCGGGTGTCGCATGCGTGTCCGTTTGCGCGCATCATGGAGGGACATCTGGCGAAGCAGCTGGTGCAGGTGGGGATTCGGACCATGAATGGGCATCAGCGGGAGCAGGCGGCTAGATTTGGGGTGGAGGTAGTAGAGATGCGGGGGCTTCCGGCCTACGAACGGCTGAGAATTCATGGTCCGGTATATATTTCTTTTGATATGGACGTGCTCGACCCGGCATTCGCACCGGGAATCTCACATCGGGAACCGGGAGGCATGACGGTGCGGGAGGCGATTGCTCATCTGCACGCGATTGAGGGAAAGATTGTGGGGGCGGACGTTGTGGAGTACAACCCGGCGCAGGATGTTTCGGGAATGACGACGACGGTGGCGGCGAAGATTGTGAAGGAAGTTTTGGGGAAGATGATTGTGGGGAAGTGAGTGCGCTTGGTTGCTGCGGCCTCAAGGGTCGGCAAGAAGCACGAGCGGTGATGGAAATTCCCTTACGAGCCAATCGTCATGGCGGCTTATAGGGGTCCCCTTCGGCTTCGCTCAGGGCAGGCTTTCGACTTCGTGGCTGGTTCGCTTCGCGAACCAGCCACTGCGCTCAGGATGACATAAGGAGGAGGTTATGCAGGGTAACGGTCTGGTGCAGGTGGCTAGTCCTTATTCGGTGGATGAGACGGTGAAGCGGCTGCAGGCTGTGCTCGCGCAGCGCGGGGTGCAGGTGTTTACTGTGATTGACCACAGCGGTGAAGCGGAGAAGGCTGGGATGAAGATGCGGCCGACCAAAGTGGTGATCTTTGGCAATCCGAAGGGTGGGACGCCGCTGATGGTGGCCGCGCCATCGCTGGCCATTGATCTGCCGCTGAAAACGCTGGTGGCTGAGGACGCGAACGGCAAGGTCTACGTTTCGTATAACAGTCCGGAGTATTTGCAGCAGCGGCACGGCGTGCCCGAGGACTTGATCAAGAATATTGCGGTGGTGGGGGCGCTGGTGGCGAAGGCTGTGGAATAATGCTGCGGTCGTCATCCCTTTCGCCATCAGGAGGCGGTGTGGTGGAGAACTCCAACCGAGCCCGCGATCATCTCGCGAATGAACGCACGTTTCTGGCATGGGTGCGGACCAGTGTAGCGATTGTGGTGTTTGGATTCGCGATTGGGCGCTTTGCGATCGCACTGCGGCAGTTGGCGAGATTTCAGGGGCAAGTACCCAAGTCGACGGGGTTCTCGGTATGGATGGGGATGATCTCGATTCTGGCGGGCGTGGTGATGGTGGTCGCGGGATTGCCGCGATACAGAAAAACGCGAGCGCTGCTGGATGAGGGAAAGTTTGAGCCGGCGGGATTTATCGTGGATCTGGTCACGATCCTGACCGTGTTGTTTGGGCTGGCGCTGGCGGGGTATCTGCTTTTCGTGGAGAAAAGTTTGGGGTGAGAAGGGCGGGACGTTCTCAGCGAGACTCTCTGCGGACTGCGCGGTTCAGGCTAGAAGGCACCAACAAAAATCTTAAACGCGGAGGCCGCTGAGAACGGCCGCGGAGCAAGCAGAGATCGACATTAAACTCCTATGGCGAACGAACAGGACAAAGAAGCGGCGGCGCGGGCGAGCTTGGCATTCATCAAGAATGGCCAAGTGGTGGGCATCGGCACGGGCTCGACGGCAGCCTATTTTATTCAACTGCTGGGCGAGCAGGTGAAGAGTGGGCTGAAGATTCGAGGCATTCCTTCGTCGGATCGGTCGCGGGAGCAGGCGGTTGGATTGGGGATTCCGCTGACCACATTGGATGAATGTCCGGAGATCGACGTGACCGTGGATGGAGCGGATGAGGTTGATCCGCAGTTGCGGATGATTAAAGGTGGAGGCGGGGCGCTGCTGCGGGAAAAGATTGTGGCGTCGGCGACTAAGCAGTACGTGATTATCACCGATGCGACCAAGAGAGTGCCGGTGCTGGGCAAGTTTCCGCTGCCGGTGGAGGTGATCAAGTTCGCCGAGGCAGTGGTGAGGAAGAAGATCGAGGCGCTGGGCGCGGCAGTCGAGCCGCGTCGCGATGCCACGGGCAAACCTTATTTAACTGATGAGAACAATCACATTTTGGATTGCCGCTTCGGACAGATTCGCGATGCGGACGGGCTGGCACGACAGCTCAGCGATATGCCAGGCATAGTGGAACACGGGCTGTTCATTGGCATGGCTGGCGTGGTGCTGGTGGCTAACGGGAGCGAGATCGTCGAACTGCGGCGGCAGAGCTGACAGCAAAAACCTTTATCGCAGAGGACGCAGAGAAAGGCCGCGGAGGTCGCGGAGAGGAACAACTTTAGGAAGGTTTCCTCCGTGGCTCCGCGCTGGAACTTATCCTTTTCGCAAAACCAGGGACATTGATGGCGGCAGGGGCACAAGCACCGGGGCAGGACCAACCTTCGCGGCGGCGCGGGTTGCGATTCCGCGTGCAGGCACCGCTGGATGTGACTGTGCTGCGTTCCGGAATCCCGGATACTCTGCCGGGGCGGTCGGTGAACCTGGGTGAGGGCGGAGTGGCGGCGGTGCTGGCGGGGGAGTTGTTGCCGGGCGAGGCGGTGGGAGTGGAGATACGGCTGCCGCTGGCGGCCGATCCGCTACGGACGCGGGCGCTGGTGCGGCATCACGACAAGCTGCGCTTAGGGTTGGAGTTTGTCGGGCTGTCGGTGGAGCAACAGGCGGCGATTCGCGATTGGGCGGCAGAAGCGAAGGCGGAGACGGAATCGGGAGAGCGCCCCAGGGTTGCAATCGAAGCGGCTGCAGGAAAAGGGTCCGAGAGCGGAGGATCGGGTGGCACGCAGCCTCCTCCGCGCAAGCGGCTGGGACGAGGATGGATCTTCCTGCTGCTGTCGGCGGCAATTCTACTGGCGGTTTTGTGGTGGCACTGGAATCGCGGGTGGGAAGATATTGAGTCCGATCTGCAGAAAAATGAAAAGTCTCTGGATCCGCCGCGGGCGCAGGCGCACGTTCCAGCGGAGGTGATGGAGAAACTGGTGATGCACCGCGTGGATCCGGATTATCCCGCGGCGGCGCGGCCCGGCCACTTGCAGGGAGTGATCGTGCTGGATGTGGTGGTGGGGCGCGACGGGTCCGTGGCTGATGTGCACGCGTTGAATGGTCCGCAGATCCTGGCGCAGGCCGCGATGGATGCGATGCGCTGGTGGCGGTTCGAACCTTACCGCGTCGAGGGCCAGCCGGTGGTGGTAGAGACGACCGTAGCGATGGAATTCAAACCGTAGTTCGGCTTCCGGGCTCCGGCTTTCGGCTTCCGGCTTTTGGCTTCCGGGTTCGGGTTCCTTCTTAAATTCCACTGCAAGAAAACAGATATGCCTTCGACAGGAGTTAGTGTGCGATCCGGAAGCCGGGGAGCGGAAGCCGGAAGCCGGTTCAGATGCGGCGGTTGCGCAGGGCGTTGAGGACGATGACGCCGCCGACTGCGAAGCAGACGACGGCGGCGAGTGCGGCGATCAACATGAAACCGGAGTTGAGGTGGAGGGCGTCAGCAAAAACGGCGCCGACTGCAAAAATTACGCCCAGTAGGTTGAGCCAGAGCGTGCCTCGCATGGAAGAAGCGCGACCGGAAGATGGAAGATCGGGACGCAAGCGGAGTTGCAACAGTAACGCGGCCATGCCGATGGCGGCGACCACGACCAGTGCCACGGGACTGAGAAACGCCCTCCGGCTGGTATAAAGCACGACCAGCGCCAGAGCAGCCAGCAACAGGCCGGCAGCGATGATGGTTGCGCCGCGTTTGGGATTAGGGCCGGGGCTGGGGGAGTCTTGAGGCACGAAGTACCGTCCCCAGATTTATACAGGCGCGCGGGCCGGTTTTCAATTGAGCTACTTCAGGAGTGGCTCGGTCTGGCTGTGTGCGCACGGGAGATCCCTCGTCCCGCTGGTAAAAACGCGGGCCTTCGGGATGACGCCGGAGGGGCAAGCTCCGAAGATTTTCAAAACGTCCACTGCGGTGACTTCGTCTTTGAATACTGTTTAGGAATCCGGACGTCGGCCCATGCCGGCGAGCCATTCTGCGTGGAGGGGGTCGCCATGGTTGACGGCGTAGAGGACGAGTTCGACCCTGGACGAGATGCCCAGTTTGTCGAAGATGCGGAACAGGTACTTCTTGATGGTGTGCTCGCTGAGGCTTAGCTCCCGGGCAGTGTCACGATTGCTGAGGCCTTCGGCGACGAGCGCGACCACTTGTTCCTCGCGGGGCGTGAGGAGTTGCTGGCCGCGAGAGTTTAAGACGCGCAGCGAAGGCACTTCGGCGATCAGGTCGATCAGGAAAGTCATCTGTTCGGTATTGGCCCAGATCTGACCGCCGGCGACGCGCTGAATGCACTTGCAGAGCAGCCGGAAGGGCGTGTCCGAAATGCAAAAGATGCCGCGAACGCCGGAGCGGAAAGCGCTCACCACCAGTTCGCGATCATAGGACTCAACCAAAAGAACTTGCTTGATGGCAGGATGAGAAAGATGGACGTGTCGCAAGGACGCCATCTGATTGGCGATGTTGACGGAGTGATTCAGCGAAAACACCACGACCTTGGCAGGAGTGGCGGCGACGGCCTGAAGGATCGAAGCAATGTCGACCAGGCAGGTGGAGAGGCGAAACTCGGAGCGCCGCCGCAAGGCGCTGATCAGGAGATGCGCTTGCATCCCGCTGGAGTCGGCAATGAGGACACTGATGGCAACTGACGCAGCGACTGACGACGGGCGCATGAAGAACAGGGCTCCGAATGAAACGGTAAGTACTATTGATCTTAGGCCGGGCGCGGACGGGTTCTCAAGGAAACACGTCACATTATTCGGGCACGGCTTTCAAATCGGGACAAAGGTTTGCAACCCTGTGGAAAACCGCCGAGGAAGGCGGGCTGGAGTCGGCGGATTTTGACAATCGAGTGGAGGAACATCACGGTTGCGCGTCTTTACTGCACTTTTTGAGTCCCACTTCGTGAATGGGTTGTGATTCCGCGAACATGCAAGTCCACTTTCGTGGGTAGCCTGAGAGGGAATAGCTCCCGCGCCCTAACCAGCCGGGCAGCGCGAGGAAAACCGGCGCGAACAGGGGCTTCAGCAATTTCCACCCTAAATTCCGCATGACTCCCTTGGTAGAGGGCACATCCCATGTCTTGCGGCAAAATTCTCATCCAGATACCTTGCGCAAAGAGAGGCACGGAAGGTGGATGACTCTCCGAATCCAGGAAACTAGGACGCATCACGCAATGAAACCCTTCGTCGGCTGGACAAGACTTGCGGTGATGGCGCTGTTGGCAGTGCAGTTTTGCGTGGCCACATTCGCCCAGGAGGAAAAGAGGAAGCAAGACTTGGGAGCAAGCACTCCGTCTTCTCAAACAGGCCAAACCGGGACTGGGATGGGAAGCGCACGAATGATGGCCGCAAAACCCGGACAGGCGGACGGCATGGGAAACCCTCAGCTCGGAGGGGAACGCCGTCCGCTGTACCGGCTAAACTGCAGCGACGTGGTAACCGTAAGCTTCACCCTGTCGCCGGAGTTCGACCAGACGCTGACCATACAACCGGATGGCTATGTTGCCCTGAAGGATGCGGCGCCGGTGTTCGCCCAGGGGCTTACGCTAGAGGAGTTTCGGCCCGCTGTGCGGCGGGCCTACACGGGATATCTGCATGATCCTCAGGTGGCGATGGCGCTGAAAGAGTTCGAGCATCCCTATTTTGTGGCGGGGGGAGAGGTGGCCCGGCCCGGGAAGTATGAACTGCGGGCCGACACGAGCCTGGTGGAGGCAGTGCAGATCGCGGGCGGGTTTACCCACGAGGCGAAGCATTCGCAGGTTCTGTTATTCCGTCATGTGAACGACGATCTGGTCGAGGCACGCGTCTTCGACCTGAAGAGGATGTTGAAGGCCAAGAGCCTGAGCGAGGCCCCCCAGCTGCGCCCGGGTGATCTGGTGTTCGTTCCCCAGAATTCGATCTCGAAGATCGATCGCTTTCTTAGCAAACCAAGTTTGAGCATGTACGTGAACTCCACGCAGTTTTAAAGATACGGGTCAATTTCTCGTGGCTGACAGGGATCCAGCGCGGAAAGAAGAAGAGCCGGCGTCGCCGACGATGCGGGAACTGGCGATGGTGCTGTTCCGGAAGCGGAAACCGTTTCTCGTCGTTTCAGGCTTGATTTTTGTCCTGGCCGTGGTCTATGCGTTCACAGGGGCTACCTATCGCGCACATGTGCGAGTACTGGTGCGTCGAGGACGGGCGGATCCTCCTGTGACGGCGCAGCCGAATGCTCCTCCTGATTTTTCCCGGGTAGAGGTCACGGAGGAAGAACTGAATTCCGAAGTGGAATTGTTGAAGGACGACGACGTCTTGCGTCATGTGGTGGAAGCCAATGATTTAGCGGCGCATGACTGGCTGCGGTGGCTCCGGCCCCACGAGGAGCAGGCGGCGCGGGTGGAGCGGGCCGCCAAGAAGCTGGCTAGCCGGCTGAAGGTGGAACCGATCAAGAAGACGAACCTGATCGCGGTGAGCTATGACGCGCCCGATCCGCAGGTGGCGGCACAGGTTATGAAGTCGCTGGCCAACATTTATCTGGAAAAGCACATGGAAGTGCACCGGCCGGGTGGGCAACTTCACTTCTTCGACCAGCAGACCGCCGAGTCGCGACGCCAGCTCGAAGTGGCCAAGACCAGGCTGATGGACTTCACCAAGAGTCATGACGTGGTGCTGGCGGGACAGCAGCGGGATCTGGTGTTGCAGCGGCTCGATGATGTGGAGGCGAATTACCGGCGGACTCAACTGGAGATGTCGGAGACGGCGCATCGAGAGCACGAGCTTGATGCGCAGTTGACAAAGTTGCCGCCGCGCGCCGTGACTCAGGTGCGCACGGCGGACAATGCGGAGCTGTTGCGCGCATTGAAGGCCACATTGCTGGATCTGGAGTTGAAAAAGACTCAGCTGTTGACCAAGTTCGAGCCGAACCACCGCCTGGTGCAGGAGGTCGAGCAGGAGATCGGCCAGGCCAAGGCTGCCATTGCAGCCGAGGGGCTGAGTCCGCTGCGCGACGAAACCACAGATCAAGATGCGAACCATGAATGGGCGCGGGCAGAGCTGCAGAAGGCGCAGGTCGACATGAAAGGCCTGGAAGCACGGCAGGCAACGACCAAAGGGCATCTCGCGGGATACCGCACGCTGGCCCGCCAACTGGGTGAGGATGCGATCACCCAGGATGACCTGACGAGCACGGAAAAAGCAGCGCAGGAGAACTACTTGCTCTATGTGAAGAAGCGGGAAGAAGCACGCATGGGCGATGCGCTGGACGAAGGCGGCATTGTGAATGTAGCCATCGCGGAACAGCCGGTTGTGCCTGCCTTGCCAGTGTGGCCGGCCGGGCTGGTGGTGCTGGTGGGTTTGGTGGGGGCGGTCGCCTCGGGCACTGGGGCTGCATTCGCGGCAGACTACCTGGATCCCGCGCTGCGCACGCCCGAGGAGGTGCTGGCGTGTTTGGATCTGCCGGTCTTGGCATCGCTGCCGTCGGGAGTGAGCAGGCGGTTGTCCGCCTGAAGGAGATGGAATGAGCGCGAATGCGGAAGTACTGCGAAGGTCCGAGGTGATGGAGTCGCGAACGCAGGAAACCGCGTTGCCTGAGATCAGGGTCTCCGGGGAGACGAACGATTGGAACCCGGAGGACTTCGCCCGCGAACAGATCCGCAGTCTGGTGAGGAGGGTATTCTTCGCGGGCGGAGCGCGGCCGGTGAAACAGGTCATCTTTAGCGCGGCAGAGCCGCACACCGACGTAGCCAGTATCTGCGATCAGGTGGGGAGAGCTCTAGCGCTGGAGACGCGCGCCAATATCGCCATCGTGGGGCGGGGCCAACGGGAGCGAGAGGTGGCGCAGATTCATGTTCTTCCGGTCGAGAGTGCCGCCGTCAAGTCATGGTCCGTCCGGATCGAGAGCAACCTGTGGCAGGTCCGGGATTTCGGGCCGCGCGCGAGCGGCGAAGAAGCGGGCACAGGACCGTACTGGCTTTCTTGCCTCGCGGAACTGCGGAACGAGTTTGAGTATGCGGTGATTCAGGGACCGCCGGCCGGAAGTGAGGCGGCGTTGCTAGGTCAGCTGACCGACGGAATCATCCTCGTGTTGGGGGCTCAAAGCACACGGAGAGCGACGGCGCGCAAGTTCAAAGAAACACTTGATGCTGCGCAATGTCGAATTCTGGGAACCGTGCTGAGTGGGAGGACGTTTCCGCTCCCGGATGGCATTTATCGGCGGCTTTAGACGACTGAAGCAAGGTTCCATAAGAACTGGAAAGGCTGTGAAAAACCAGGCAAGAATGGCGGTGGGACTCAATGTGCGGTAGCTACGGAGTCCTGGCGGGGGATGGCGCTCGTTGGACACGGACGCGACCGCAACCGGCAGTAGAGCCTGCACCACCGCAGTGGTTAGCGGTTCAGACCCGATACCGCTTCGAGAAGAAGGTGGTCGCTCAACTGGCCTCGAAGAGCCTTGAAGTCTATCTCCCGTTGCTCACCGAACATCACCGATGGAGCGACCGGGAAAGGTTGGTGACGATACCGCTGTTCCCTGGCTACCTGTTCGTGCGGATCGTCCCGTCGCGCGAGGCGTGGCAAGCCGTATTACAAACTGCCGGACTGATTGGCTTTGTCAGCTTTGGGGGCATCGTCGTAGAGGTGCCGCCAAAACAGATCGAGCATCTGCAGTTGCTCCTGCAACAGAAGGTGCCCTTTTCCCTGTACCCGTTCGTGCACACCGGACAGCGCGTGAGGATCCGCGGCGGTTGTTTGCACGGATTGGAAGGAGTTCTGGTCCAACATGAGAAGGGAAAGCTGGTGGTTTCAATCGAAGCGATCCAGCGCTCGCTGGCCATAGAGATTCAGGGGTACGAGTTGGAGGTCTGACGTGTCTTCTCCTTCTTTCCATCCTTTCCATCCAAAGCCGAGGAAACCCCAGGGAACAGATTGGGCTGCGCGGCTGATTCCTGGGGCGGCGTCCACCTGCGAGAAGAAACCGGCGCAGCGGGAAACGGGGCGGCCTGCCGCGCTCTCGCATCCGAGTGCCGCGGCTCCAATTGCGGTCTCAGGGTCGAAACGCAGCTCGGGAGTTCCTGCTCTGCAGTGGCCCAAACCGCTGCCGGGGCGAAGCCGACGGCACTGGGCAAGGTCGACGCTCATCTGGATCACCAACATCCTGCACCTCGACGCATTATTGGCTTGGCGATCGGTTTTCCAAAAGTCGACCAGTCGGCATGGCCGGCGTGCCATGAGGGGCATGCGGAACGTGTTTGTCGTGGGCGCGGGGGGACTTGGACGCCAAATAGCAAGTTACCTGCAGACTCATCCAGAGGCGGAGCGAACCTTCTGCGGTTTTCTCGACGACCGGAAGCCATTGGGTAATGGGGTAGTTGGACGCCCCAGCGACCTGGTGCAATTAGCACGCACGGAATTCGTGGACGAAGTAATTCTGGCCGCCCCCCATGATCGTGACCTCACGTTGGGCGTGCTGCGCACCGCTGAGCATCTGCGTCTGGACGTCAAACTGGCTCCCGATCTGTTTGGCTGCGAGCCGGCGCGGGAGCCGGAACGGATTGGCGACATCCCTTTGATTCCCCTGCACGAGGAGCCATTTCCGGTCGCGGGATTGTTCCTGAAGCGCACGCTGGACGTGGCTGGCGCAGGCGTGGCGCTAATTGTGATGGCGCCAGCGTTGGCCCTGCTCGCAATTCTTATTCGTCTGGATTCGCCGGGGCCCGCGCTGTATGTGGCGCCCCGCGCGGGACGCAAAGGCAGACCGTTTCGCTGCTACAAGTTCCGCACCATGGTGCGCGATGCTGACGCTTTGAAGACAGGGCTGCGAAAGCGAAATCAAAGGCAGGGCCCTTTTTTCAAAATCAGCGAAGATCCGCGAATCACGCGGGTCGGACGGGTCTTGCGCCGCTACAGCCTGGATGAGCTTCCCCAGCTATGGAACGTGCTTACCGGGGAAATGAGCCTGGTAGGGCCGCGGCCGCATCCGCTGGATGACTATTCCGCATATGAAATTGAGCATTTGCCGCGGCTGGACGTGGTACCGGGAATCACCGGTCTGTGGCAGGTGGCGGCTCGGCGCGATCCATCGTTCGAAACCGGATTGCACCTGGATATTGAATACATCCAGCGCTGGAGCTTGCGCATGGATCTTCGGATTCTGCTGAGGACGGTTTTCGAAGTTCTGCGGGGGAGCGGAGACTAATGTCGTCCCTCTCGTTGAGTATAGCCTCCCCCGCCCGGTGGGCCGGCGAAGCGACCGGGAGATGCCTGCGGATGGGTCTGCGGCCCCTGCAGGCGATCATCACGGCGCCTGCCGCGTTGTTTCTAGCGGCCTTGGCGGCCATGCTGCTGCGTCACCCCGATATGCCGTTCTACGAAGTCGACCGGGTCGCATTCGGGTTGTTGGTGCTGGCGGTGGCGGGACGGGCGGTCGTAACACGGCAGCGGTTGCTGGTGGTGGAACGAGCGACGTGGCCCATGATCGGCCTGACAATCCTGGCGGTAGCAAGCGTGATCGGGGAGCCCTTTGACAACCAGACGTGGTGCCTGCTGGCGGCAAAGTTCATTGTGCCATTCACGCTGTTTCATCTGGCTGCGCTGGTATTTCGAGAGGAACAGCGGCTGGAACAATTGGAGCTCTTTGCCCTCGTGGTGCTGGGCTATCTCTGCTTCACTTCGATCGCTTTCCTGGTGGACGCCAAGTCGCTGATCTTTCCCCGCTTCATTCTGGATGAGAGTTTGGGCTACCACGCCGACCGGGCGCGGGGGCCGCTGCTGCAGGCGGTGGCGAACGGGGTCTCCCTGAATTTGCTGGGTGTGCTGGCGCTGCATGCGCTTCTGCGCGGAAGAATACGTGGGCTCAAAGCCGCCGTGCTGCTGGCTTCCCTGCCAGTGGCGATCCTGGCGACGATGACGCGCGCGGTTTGGCTCTCATTCGCGATCAGCATGGGGGTTCTCATCTTTCGCTCGCACAACCGGAAGCTGCGGCGCATTTGCGTGGCCGTAACCGTGGTAGGAACGTTGGGTTTACTCATCGCTTTGAGTTTTGACGATCAGCGTCGCGCGCTCACGGAGCGACTGCAGGAGTCTGGCCCTCTGGAATTCCGACAGGCAGTCTACACCGGCGGCTGGCAGATGTTTTTGGAAAAACCATTCACCGGCTGGGGCGTGAACCAGATGCCGGCGGAGTTGGCGCGTCACGTCAGCGGCTACAAACAGAAGGAACTGTATCCGCATAATACCTACCTCGAACTGCTGGTCGAGCATGGCATTTTCGGACTGGGATTGTATGTGTGGCTGATGTGGGAAATCTTTCGGCTGGGGCGGGGCCGGGTTCCGTCGGCCGAAAGCCGCGGATTTCTGAACGCGCAGTTTCACGGCATGTGGCCGGTGTTGCTCGGGATCTATTGGGTGAATGCGGCACTCGTGGTGATGAATTATCAGTTCGTGAATGGGCTTCTGTTCACCATGGCGGGAATGCTGGCGGCGCAACGGCGGCGCGCTGATAAAGGTTTCGATCGAGGCGTAAGCGCAGCTCTGCAATCGTCTCGCTCCGCCGCATAAATTGCATCGCCTTCCGCAACCTTCCAATCGCGTGTTGATCGTCGCCTATCTCGCCAATCAGTTTCCTGTTGCCGTAGAGCCATACGTGGGGGAGGAGATCCAAGAACTGCGGCAGCGGGGAGTCCAAGTCATCGCGGGCAGCGTGCGCAGGCCGGATGCAGCGCAGATCGAGTCGGCACAGCCGGCTTCGGGGGAAAAGACTCTCTGCCTGCAACCGCTTCGAATACTGACCTTGATGCGCGCCCTTGTGCTCGCTGTGCGGCATTGGGAGCGGATTGCCGGTTTGGTGGCGCGAATTCTTCTGCAGGGGAAAGAGTCACCTCGACGCCGGCTGAAGGCTCTACTGCACACGTGGTTGGGAGCGTATTACGCGGTGCTGCTGCAAGAACGCGGAGTGGATCACATCCACGTACATCACGGCTATTTTGGGTCGTGGATCGCGATGGTGGCAGCGCGGCTGCTGGGCGTGAGTTTCAGCCTCACGCTGCACGGCTCGGACTTGCTGCTCGACGGAGCGTATCTCGACACCAAGCTGAAGCATTGCCGGTTTTGTTTAACGATTTCCGAGTACAACCGCAGCTACATTCTGACGCATTTTCCGGCAGTGGTTCCGGATAAGGTCATGGTTTCTAGGCTGGGCGTCGATGTGCCCGAACGCGCGGCACCGCTGCGGACGGTCGAGCGAGCGGACCGGCGCTTCACGATGGTGGCCGTGGGCCGTCTGCATGCGGTGAAGGATCATGCGTTTCTGATTCGCGCCTGTGTTCAATTGCGCGATCGCGGGCTCGACTTTCAGTGTGTGATCGCGGGGGATGGGCCGGAGCGGCAACGTCTCGAATCCCTGATTCGAGAGGACCGGCTGCAAGATGGCGTCACGCTGCTCGGCCATGTTGGCCGGCAGGAGATGGATTTGCTTTATCGCCGCGCCGATGTGGTTGTGCTGACCAGCCGGAGCGAAGGAATCCCGCTGGTGCTCATGGAAGCAATGGCGCGGGGGAAGATCGTGCTCGCACCAGCCATCACGGGAATCCCAGAGATCGTTATTCCAGGAAAAACCGGCTTCCTTTACGCGCCCGGCGATCTCGAGGACTTCGCAGCAAGGATTGTCTTCCTTCAGGCAATGATGAGCGTAGACGACCGCTATGCAGTGAGCCGGCTGGGCTGGATGCGGCACGCGGCCAGGGTACAAGTCCTTCACAACTTCGACCGCGGGAAGAATCTGACTCGATTCGGCGATCGCTTGCTACAACGGATTGCAGTGCGGGATTTCGCAACCCACGATTGGAGTCCTCCTCATGAGGATCTTGTTTTGCAACAAATATAACTACGCCTTCAGCGGTACCGAAGTTTACTTGTTCGAAGCCATGGAACTGATGCGTTCCAAAGGGCACGAGGTGGCTCTGTTTTCCATGGCCGACCCGCGGGGGCAGCCCACTCCATACGACCGGCATTTCGTGCCTGCCATCAGTTTCAAGAAGCAGAGTGGATGGATTCACAATGTGGGGCTGGCGGCGCACGCGATCTATTCCCGCGAGGCGCGGCGGCGGATGCGGGCGATGATCGCGGACTTCCGGCCGGACGTGGCCCATGTCCGCAACATCTATCACCATCTCTCGCAGTCGATCTTGTGGGAGTTGAAGGCGCAGAAAATTCCGGTGATCTATCACCTGAACGACTTCAAGGTGCTGTGTCCGGGCTATAACCTGGTGCGGCGGGGAGAAGTCTGCGAGGCCTGCAAAGGCGGCGAATTCCGGCACGTACTGACGGAGAGGTGCTTCCCAGAGGTGGGTGTGGGGGCGACGCTGATGGCGGAGGCCTACGTCCACAAATGGTTGGGCACGTACCGGAAATGCGTGGACTGCTTTCTTGCGCCCAGCCAGTTCGTACGCGACAAGTTTGTCGAATATGGATGGGACCCGGGCAGGTTCGAAGTGCTTCCGCACTTCCAGCCAATGAAGCCGGTTGTGGAGCGAAGCGCGGAGGGTGCTCCGGTGCTTTTCTTCGGGCGATTGTCAGCGGAAAAAGGTGTGGACGACTTGCTGCATGCCGTGCAGCGCCTGCCTCATCTTCGACTGATGGTTGCAGGAGACGGGCCGGAGCGCGGGCGGTTGCAGGCACTGGCTGCCGAGTTAGGGTTGGCCAACGTGGAGTTTGCCGGTCATTTGCGAGGGACGAAACTGGATCGCGCCATTGCCAACTCACGCTTCACCGTGCTGCCGTCGCATGCGTATGAAACCCTGGGCAAGACCATTCTTGAATCCTATGCGGCGGGGCGAGCCGTAGTGGCCTCAGACCTGGGGTCGCGGAGGGAACTTGTGCAAGCAGGCACGACCGGGCTCTTGTACAAGACGGGAGAAATAAACGAGTTGGCTTCGGCGCTCGAGTTTCTCGGCTCACAACCGGAGCTTGCGGAAAAGATGGGGCGGGCGGGCCGTGAGCAGGTGCGGAAAAACTACGCGCCGGAGGCGCACTACGAAGCGCTGGCCGGCTTGTATGAGCGGCTGGCCGGCGGGACAAAGCTGACTTCCAGTGCTTGGCAAGCCGCGCATTCCCGTAACGGGACACCGTTGGTAAACCTCGCGCCAACCGCGATAGGACGGCTGGTGGGGAGTGCCGGCGTCCCCGCGCAGCACACGATCTTCCAGAAACGGAGGCTCCGGGTCGCGTTCATTGGCGGACGGGGAGTGGTGTCGAAATACAGCGGCATTGAGGCTTACTACGAAGAGGTCGGAAAGCAACTGGCGGGCATGGGGCACCAGGTGACGGCATATTGCCGGACCTATTTCACTCCGCCGGGCAAAGAACACAACGGAATGCAGGTGGTGCGGCTGCCGACGATCCGGTCGAAGCATCTGGAAACGTTAGTGCACACATTTCTCAGCACGCTCCACGTTCTGGTGCAGCCCTGTGATGTGGTGCACTACCACGCGCTGGGGCCGGCGCTATTCTCGTTTATTCCGCGGCTCGCGGGAAAGAAAACCGTGGTCACGGTGCAGGGCCTCGACTGGCAGCGCAAGAAGTGGGGACGCATCGCTTCGGCGGTGCTGCAAGTTGGCGAACGGGCGGCGGTGAGTTTGCCCAGCCGCACCATGGTGGTCTCACGGATGTTGCAGCACCACTACCGGGTACGCTATGGCGTGGAGACATCTTATGTGCCGAACGGCGGGCTGCTGCGTGAGCCACGATTGCCCGAGAAGATCCTGGACTGGGGGCTCGAGCCGGGAAAATATATTCTTTTTCTAGGGAGGTTTTCTCCAGAAAAGGGCTGCCATCTGCTGGTCGAGGCGTACGAGAGACTAAACACTGACATAAAACTGGTGATGGCGGGGGCTGGGAGCTATTGCGACGATTACTCGCGGCGCCTGCGGACCCACGCAGGGGAACACATCAAGATGCTGGATTGGGTCTCGGGCGAGGCTTTGGACGAGTTGCTAACCAATGCCATGGTATTCGTCTTGCCGTCCGATCTGGAGGGTTTGTCGCTGGCTTTGCTGGACGCGATGGGCGCCGGGCTTTGCGTGCTCACGAGCGACGTGGCGGAGAATCGCGAGGCTGTGGACGATGCGGGGTTCACCTTCCGGCGGGGCGACGTTGCCGACCTGGCGGACCGGCTACGATTCTTGATGGCGAATCCGGCAGTGCGTGAGGCCGCGGGGCAGGCCGCGAAACGCCGTATTCGAGAACATTATCAGTGGCCGCAGATTGCGGTGGAGATCGAGCGCCTGTATTTCGAGATGATGGGGTGGCCATTGGCGGAGACACCAGTCAGAAAGGCGATGGGGCGCGCAGCAGATTCTGTGCCCGATGCACAGCGGAGAGCCGGATAACATGACCGCTGTTGAGCAAGAGCCAGTCGAGCTGCGCTCGACCGGACAGCCGAGGGCGGCTGTCCCCACATGAGCATTCCCACAAACTGAGGCAACTTGCGCCAACAAAGAGGACGGGGAAACCCGTCCTTTTTGTTTACAATGGACGTTCGTTCGCGGGCTGTGTGCGCTGCGACAACGAGGCGCTGCACGGTTTGGCGCAATTTCACTCATGGAAAACACGATCCTAGTCACGGGCGGAGCGGGCTTCATCGGATCCAATTTCATCCTGCAGCGGATGGAGCGCGATTCAGCTTCCATCGTGAATCTGGACAAGCTGACCTACGCGGGGAATCTGCGCAACCTGGAGACGATTGCCAGCGACCGGCGATACGAGTTTGTGCACGGCGACATTGCAGACCGCACCTTAGTGGGCGGCCTGCTGCAGCAGCGCAAGCCGTGCGCGATCGTGCATTTTGCGGCGGAAAGCCACGTCGATCGCTCGATCCGAGGGCCCGAAGATTTCATCCATACCAATGTGGATGGGACCTTGGGATTGCTGCAGGAAGTGCGGTGTTACTGGGAAGGTCTGGACGAGCACAAGAGAGCGGCGTTCCGATTTCTGCACGTTTCCACGGACGAGGTGTACGGCTCGCTGGGCCCGGATGATCCAGCCTTTTCTGAGACCACGCCCTATGCGCCCAACAGTCCGTACGCCGCATCGAAGGCGGCGTCCGATCATCTGGTGCGGGCCTACCATCACACCTACGGATTGCCCACACTGACGACGAACTGCTCCAACAATTATGGACGATTCCAGTTTCCCGAGAAACTGATTCCGTTGATGATCCTCAACGCGCGCGATGGCAAACCGCTGCCGGTTTACGGAGATGGCCAGAACATCCGCGACTGGCTCTATGTGGAGGACCACTGCGAGGCGATTGCAACCGTGCTCACGCGAGGACGCGTTGGGCAGACGTATAACATCGGCGGCTGGAACGAGAAACGCAACATCGACATTGTGGAGACGATCTGCGACATCGTGGATGAATTGGCGGGGCGCGGTGGTTCGCCGCGGCGGAGCTTGATCACATTTGTGAAAGACCGTCCGGGACACGATCGGCGTTACGCCATGGATGCGAGCAAGATTGAGCAGGAACTCGGCTGGCGTCCCCGGGAAACGTTTGAGAGTGGAATTCGCAAGACGGTGCGGTGGTATTTGGAACACGAAGAGTGGGTCCGCGAAGTCACGAGCGGGAGCTACCGGCAGTGGATTGAAACTCACTACTCTGCGTGAAGGGCAACGCAATCCAGAAAAAGTGCCATGGTTCGAACCTTGAAGAGTACGGGCTATAAGGGAATCCTGCTGGCGGGGGGCTCGGGGACACGCTTGTATCCCGTGACCCACGCGATGGCGAAGAGCCTGCTGCCGGTTTTCAACAAGCCCATGATCTATTACCCGTTGTGCACGTTGATGCTGGCGGGGATCCGCGACATCCTTGTTATTACCACGCCGGAAGATGTGGCGAAGTTTCAGACGCTGCTGGGCGATGGAAGCCAGTTTGGAATCCAGTTGCAATACAAGGTGCAGCCCAAGCCGGAAGGAATCGCGCAGGCGTTTCTGGTGGGCGAGAAGTTTCTTGGAAGCAGTGCGTGCGCGCTGGTGCTGGGCGACAATATTTTTTACGGGCACGACCTGGCGAAAGATTTGCTGGAAGCCGCAACCAAGACCGAGGGTGCACGCGTATTTGCCTATCCGGTGCAGGATCCCGAACGGTATGGAGTTGTGGAATTCGACGGTGCCGGACGCGCGCTCAGCATTGAGGAGAAACCCAGGCATCCGAAATCGCGTTATGCGGTGACCGGACTCTATTTCTACGACAACCAGGTGGTGGAGATCGCGAGGTCGCTGAAGCCCAGCGCGCGCGGCGAATTGGAGATTACCGACGTCAACCGGGCCTACCTGGAGCGCGGCCAGTTGGAGGTCGTGGTGATGGGACGGGGCATGGCCTGGCTGGATACGGGTACGCATGAATCGCTCATGGATGCGGCCCTTTATATTCAAGCCATTGAAAAGCGGCAAGGGCTGATGGTGGCTTGCCCGGAAGAAATCGCGCTGCGCTATGCGTACATCACGGCCGAGCAGGTAGAGAAGATCGGCAATTCCATGAAGAACAACAGTTACGGCACTTACCTGCTGCAACTCTTGCGAGAGAAGGTATTCTGAGATGAATGCAGGTCAGGCGGTTCGTCCCGCGATGGATCCGATCAAGAAACTTTCGACTGCGCTGCGTGGAGTGTTCATCCTCGAACCGCGGGTATTTGGGGACGGGCGCGGTTTTTTCTTCGAAAGCTACAACCAGCAAGTGCTGGCAGAAGCGGGGATCGTCGAAAGCTTTGTGCAGGATAATCATTCCTGCTCCGTTCGCAACGTTCTGCGGGGCTTGCACTATCAAGTAAAGTATCCGCAGGGGAAACTTGTACGTGTTGCTGAGGGAGAGATACTCGACGTGGCCGTCGACCTGCGCCGGAGTTCACCGAGCTTTGGGCGCTGGGGAGCAGTGCGACTGTCGGGGGAAAACAAGCGCATGTTGTGGATCCCGGCGGGCCTCGCGCACGGATTCCGTGTGCTTTCGGAAAAAGCTCACGTGCTCTACAAGGCGACCGATTTCTACTCACCCGAAAACGAACGCACGATCGCATGGAACGATCCCGACCTCAAGATCAACTGGGAACTGGACAGCGAACCAATCGTGTCGGCGAAAGACCAGCGTGGAGTACGTTTTCGCGATGCCGAGAGTTTTGACTGAATCCTGATGCGAGTCACAATTTTTGGCGGCTCCGGCCTGTTGGGCAAGGCGCTCATGCGCGAGTGGAGCGGAGACAGGGTAACCGGACTCAGCTCGCGTGATGCGGACATCCGCGATGCGAAGCGCGTGCAGCAGGTGGTGCAGGAAACACGTCCGGAGTGGATTGTGCTGGCGGCCGCTTACACCGATGTGGACGGGTGCGAAGGCAATCCTGAGTTGGCTTTTGCGGTGAACCGCGACGGTGCGGTGAATGTCGCCGGGGCCGCGAAGGACGCTGGGGCGCGGCTGGTGTTCCTCAGTTCCGATTACGTTTTCGATGGCAAGAAGACTGCGCCGTATGAGACCGGCGACGCGCGAAATCCACAGAGCATTTACGGACGAACCAAAGCCGAGGCGGAAACCAGGCTGCTGGAGTTGACGCCGGAGTGCTGCATCGCTAGAACCTCGTGGCTGTTCGGAACTGGCGGAAAATGTTTTCCCGATACAATTTTAAAGCTGGCGGCAAGCCGTCCGGCACTCGACGTTGTGAACGATCAGCGCGGTTGTCCCACTTATGCCGTGGACCTGGCGCGCGCGATCATTCAATTGTGCCGAAAGAAGGTGGCCGGGATTGTGCATGTTACCAACTCGGGGGATTGCACCTGGTTTGAGTTTGCGCAAGAGATTGTGCGCAGTGCGGGGCTTGCCACGATGGTGCGTCCGGTGAGCAGCCAGCAGATGGCGCGGCCAGCGCTTCGACCCGCGTATTCCGTTTTGTCTCTAGCTCGTCTGCAGACTTTCGGAATTGAAATGCCTTCCTGTCATGACGCGTTGCGACGCTATCTGGATGAGCGACGGGGATGACGAGCTGGGCCGAGATTGCCTCGGCTCCGGGCGTCCTGCTACGATTGCCGAGGCCCGCCTGGGGATCTCGTGAAATTAATCCAGAATTACATTGATGGCCGCTTCGTGCCCGGACTGCGCGAGTTTGCGGACGTGAATCCAGCGGATGGGACGGTGATCGCGCAGGTCAGCGAAGCCGGCGAAGCGCAAGTGGACGACGCGGTGCAAGCCGCCCGGCGCGCGTTAAAGGGTGAGTGGGGAAGGCTTGGAGTCCGCGAACGTGCGGCGCAATTACACAAGGTCGCGGATGCGATCGAGAAGCGGTTCGATTGTTTCGTTCAAGCGGAAGTCGCGGACACGGGCAAGCCGGTCTCCCTGGCTTCGAAGCTCGACGTTCCCCGCGCGGCGGCAAACTTCCGCGTCTTCGCCGATCTGATGAAGATGGCTGGGCTGGAAGCGTTTCAGACGGAAACTCCGGATGGAACTGGCGCCTTGAATTATGCGGTGCGCAAGCCGCTCGGCGTGATCGGGGTGATCACGCCATGGAACCTGCCCTTACTTTTGCTCACGTGGAAAGTCGCACCGGCGATGGCATGCGGGAACGCGGTGGTGGTGAAACCTTCGGAAGAAACTCCGGCCACGGCGACGCTGCTCGCCGAAGCGATGCAGGACGCTGGAATTCCGAATGGCGTTTACAACGTAGTGCACGGCTTTGGGCCGGGGTCCGCGGGAGAATTTCTGACGCAACATCCGGATGTCGATGCGGTCACGTTCACCGGCGAGTCGAAGACCGGTGCGGCCATCATGAAGTCGGTGGCGAGCACGGTGAAGCCGGTTTCGTTTGAACTGGGTGGAAAGAATGCGGCCATCGTGTTCGCGGATTGCAACTTTGACGAGGCCGTGAACGGGTTAGCTGATGCTGTGTTTCTTAATACGGGGCAAGTCTGCCTGTGCGCAGAGCGCGTTTACGTGGAGCGCAAGGTTTTTGGCGCATTCGTGGATGCTCTGAAACAGAGGGCGGAGAGCCTGCATGCGGGTTGGCCCAATGACGCGAAGACCAATCTGGGGCCGCTGATTTCGGCGCAACATCGCGAGAAGGTGCTCTCTTACTACCGACTAGCGCAGGAAGAGGGGGCGACTGTTGTAACTGGCGGCGGAGTTCCGAAGTTTGGCGACGGTCGTGACAACGGTTTCTACGTGCAGCCAACCATCTATACTGGACTTCCGGAATCGGCGCGGTGCGTGAAGGAGGAAATTTTTGGGCCGGTTTGCCACATCACCCCGTTCGATTCGGAAGAGGAAGCCATTGCGATGGCAAATGACACGAAGTACGGACTGGCGGCTTCGATCTGGACGAGCGACCTGAAGCGCGGTCATCGTGTGGCGCAGCAGATGAACGTTGGTATCACCTGGGTAAATTGCTGGTTCTTGCGCGATCTGCGCACGCCGTTTGGCGGAGCCGGACTTTCTGGCATTGGCCGCGAAGGCGGGATGCATTCGCTGAACTTCTATTCCGAGCTGAACAATATCTGCATTCGGCTGTGAAAAGTGCAGGTGCACGAAATACTGATGAGTAAGACAGAGAGCAAAGTAGTCGAAGGAAAAGCTACTCCGCGCGGCAAGTATCCGCACGTCAAGCGGGCGGGAGACTTTCTGTTTGTGTCCGGAACCAGCTCGCGCCGCGCCGACAACACAATTGCGGGTGCAGAAGTCGATGCCTTGGGGATGACGCGGCTCGATATCCGCGCGCAGACCCGCGCGGTGCTGGAGAATGTTCGCGACATTCTGCGGAGCGCGGGAGCGCAACTGCAAGACGTGGTCGAGATTTCTACCTATCTGGTGAACATGAACGATTTCGCCGGCTATAACGAGGTGTATGGCGAATTCTTCGGATACGATGGTCCGGCGAGAACGACTGTGGCCGTGCATCAGTTGCCGCATCCGCATTTGCTGATTGAGATCACGGCCCGGGCTTACAAACCGCTGAAATAGGAGGTGAGATGGCGTCCATCAAGAATCTGAAGGCTTTCAACTTTCAGCAGTGGATCGAGGAGAACAAAGAGAAGCTCAAGCCTCCGGTGGGAAATGCGCAGGTATGGGAAGACGGCGAAATGATGGTGACCGTGGTGGGCGGGCCCAACCAGCGGCGCGACTATCACGATGATCCGACAGAGGAATTCTTCTACCAGTTGAAGGGGGACATTTCTCTTCGCATCATGGAGACGCCGGGGAAGCCACCGCTGGAGATTCCGATCAGGGAAGGCGAAATCTTTCTTTTGCCGAAGCACTTGCGCCACTCGCCGCAGCGACCGGCTGATACGATCGGCGTGGTCATTGAAGTGCCGCGACCAGAAGGCTCTCTGGACGCATTCGAATGGTTTTGCCCGAAGTGTCACCAGTTGATCTATCGCGCGGAAGTGAAACTCAAAAGCATCGTCAAAGACCTGCCGCCTCTATTTGAACAGTTTTATTCGAACGAGAGCCGGCGCAAGTGCAAGCATTGCGGCACGATTCACCCGGGCAAGTGAAGCATGCAAGTCATCGACATTCACAATCATTTTTTCCCAAGTACATGGCCTGACCTCGCGGCGCGCTACGGCACGCCGAACTGGCCGTGGATCAAACACACCGAGCCGGGAAAAGCGGACATCATGGTGGGAGAGCGCTTCTTCCGCCACATTTATTCCGCGTGCTGGGATCCGGAGGTTCGACTGCAGGAGATGGATCGCGACGGCGTTGATCTGCAGATCATCTCGGCCACGCCCGTGTTGTTCGCGTATGAGCGTCCGGCGGAACATGCGCTGGACTGCGCGCGGCTGTTCAACGATGCGGCGCTTGAACTTTGCAGCCGGGGAAAAGGCAGATTGAAATCGTTTTGCCAGGTGCCGCTGCAGGATGTTGACGCGGCTTGCAAGGAACTCAGCAGGTGCATGCGGGCCGGACATCTGGGTGTACAGATCGGCAATCACATTGGTCCTAAGAATTTGGATGATGCGGGCGTTGTAACTTTCTTGCATCACTGTGCCGACGAAGGCGCCGCGGTCCTCGTCCATCCCTGGGACATGTTCAGCCCGGATCGGATGCCGAAATACATGATGCCTTGGACGGTGGGCATGCCGGCTGAAACACAACTCTCCGTGGTGGCGCTGATTCTGAGTGGAGCGTTTGATCGATTGCCCAGCACGCTGCGGATTTGCTTTGCGCATGGCGGCGGGAGTTTTGCGTTCCTGCTCGGACGGCTGGAGAATGCGTGGCATCATCATCCGGTCGCGCACGGTGAATGCCAACATCCGCCAAGCCAATATCTCAACCGTTTCTACGCTGACTCCGCGGTGTTCGACCAACGCGCACTGCAATTTCTTGTGGGAACGATGGGAGCGGATCGGGTGATGCTGGGCTCGGACTATCCTTTTCCGCTGGGCGAAGAACGCGTGGGCTCGCTGATCCGGCAAAGCAATTTGCCGCAACCTGCGAAGACGAAACTTCTGAGCGCAAATGCCCAGCGGTTCCTCGGCCTTGCCGCCGAGTCGCACGACGGTGCGGATACGCGATCCGGGGCGGTGGGCAGCCCACTCGTCTCCGAGCCTGGGCAGCTCACGTACAGCTCGTATTTGAAAGTTCCCGAACTACTGGAGTTGCAGCAGCCGCAGTCTTCACCACCGCACCATGACGAGTTGCTATTCATCCTGGTGCATCAGACGTACGAGCTGTGGTTCAAGGAATTGCTGCATGACCTCGATGCCGTGGTTACGAATTTGCGAAGGGCCGGTGCGGCTCCGGAATCGCATGACGAAGTCTATGAGGCGGCAAGGTTGCTGCGCCGCTGTACAGAGATCACACGCGTGTTGGTGGAGCAGTTCACAATTCTGGAAACGATGCTGCCTACGCATTTTCTCGCGTTCCGCAGCCTGCTGGAACCCGCGAGTGGATTTCAGTCCGAGCAGTTTCGCGAGATTGAATTTCTATGCGGGTTGAAGGACGAGAAGATGCTGCGCTATCACCGGCCCACGCCGGAAGCTTATGCCAGCCTGAAGCGCCGGTTGGAAGAACCATCCCTGCGCGACGTGTTCTTCGGGGCTTTGCAGGCGATGGGCAAGCTCGCACCCGCCAGCGAGGGCGCAACCGAGAAGGAGCAATTCGAGGCCAGGGCCCGCGCCGTTCACGCCCTGTACAAGGACGAACATCATCACCGCGACTGGATTGACGTGTGCGAGCGCCTGACGGAATTTGACGAACTGGTGGTGAGCTGGCGATTGCGCCACATTCAACTGGTCGAGCGCATCATCGGCATCCGGATGGGCACCGGCGGAAGCACGGGTGCGTCCTATCTGAAACTCACGCTCGACAAGAAGTTCTTTCCGGAATTATGGGAAGCGAGGACGTTGCTGACCGAGTGAAACGCTGGTCACGTTCCGCGTCATTCATGAACATCTGGTTCAATCGAAATCCGGCATGAAACCCGCAGCAGAAAAAATCACGCTGATCGGCGCTGGACTGAACGGTCCGCTTCTGGCGATCCTTCTGAGGAAGCGCGGATTCGCAGTCGATATCTACGAGCGGCGTCCGGACATGCGTCGAGTGAGCATGAGTGCGGGCCGGTCCATCAATCTCGCGATCTCGACGCGCGGCATTTACGCACTGCAACAGGCCGGCCTATGGGAGCGGATGCGAGACATCATCATCCCGATGAAAGGACGGATAATGCACTCCGTTGCCGGAGAACTTACCTTCCAACCCTACGGGAAAAACGAGAAAGAGGTCATCAATTCGATTTCACGGGCGGAGTTGAACATCGCGCTCATGGACGCAGCGGAGGAACACGGCGCCACGATTCACTTTAATCAGCGCTGCGTCGGATACGACCTGAAGACCGGCGCGATACGAGTGCGCAACGAGGAAACTGGCGAAGAGACGGCTCGGGAGGTTGGGGTGGTGATCGGCTGTGACGGTTCCGCATCGGCGATTCGGGGGGAAATGCTCAAGCTGAGCCGCTTCAACTTTTCGCAACAGCATCTCGACTACGGCTACAAAGAGTTGACGATTCCCGCCGGCCCCACGGGGGAACACCTGCTGGAAACTCACGCTTTACACATCTGGCCGCGGGGCAACCACATGCTGATTGCGTTGCCCAACATCGATGGCACGTTCGCCTGCATTCTTTTTCTGCCGTTTGAGGGCTCGGATAGTTTTGCCAGTCTGACGACGAAGACAGAGGTGGCTCGGTTTTTCAAATCCCGTTTTCCCGACGCGTTATCGCTGATGCCGCAACTGAGCGACAACTATTTTGCGAATCCTACGGGCGCGATGGTGACCATCAAATGCTCGCCCTGGCATGTGGAAGGAAGAGCGTTGCTTCTGGGGGATGCGGCTCATGCGATCGTCCCTTTTTTTGGCCAGGGAATAAACTGCGGCTTCGAAGATTGCACCTGCCTGCTGGAGTTGCTCGACCGGCAAGGTCCGGACTGGCCGCGCGTCTTCCGCGAGTTCGAGAAACAGCGCAAGGTGAATACCGATGCGATCGCGGACATGGCGATTGAGAACTTTGCGGAGATGAGAGACCGCGTGGCGGACGCGCGGTTCCTGTTTCGAAAGAAAGTGGAGTTGGCACTGGAAGCAAAATACCCTCAGCTCTTCGTACCGAAATATGCCATGGTGACGTTTCATCGCATCCCCTACTCGGTTGCTCTGGCCCGCGGCACCGTCCAGGATCGAATGCTGGCGGAACTCTGCGAGTCCATCCATCGCGTGGAGGATCTCGACTGGGAGAAGGCAGACCGACTGGTCCATCGTGACCTCACTCCCCTGGAGCTGCGGCAGTGACCAACCTCCAGCCTCAACCAGATTTTCAAGCCGGTGAAGATTTTGCGCTGGCAATGGACGAACGCGATCTCCTGAAGCAATTTCGCGAGCGTTTTTTCTTTCCGAAGACAACAAGCGGCGATTGCGTGTACTTATGCGGCCACTCGCTGGGACTGCAGCCAAAGACAGCAACAGCCTATATTGAGCAGGAACTCAAAGACTGGGCGCAGCTTGGGGTCGAGGGGCATTTCCAGGCGAAGAACCCGTGGATGCCCTACCACAGGTTGCTTACAGAACAGACTGCGGAACTGGTCGGTGCGAAGCCGCTCGAAGTTGTGGTGATGAACACGCTCACGGTGAACCTTCACCTGATGATGGTTTCGTTCTACCGTCCGACGCCGAGCAGGCACAAGATTGTGGTCGAGGGCGGAGCGTTTCCCTCCGATCAGTACGCAGTGAAGTCGCAGATTCGGTTCCATGGTTTCGATCCCGCAACATCGTTGATCGAGTTGACCCCACGGCCGGGTGAATCCTGTCTGCGCGAAGAAGATATTGAATCGTTGGTCGAACGCTCGGGGGATGAGATCGCGCTGATCCTGCTGGGAGGAGTGAACTATGCGACCGGCCAGGCGTTTGACATGGAAGGCATCACGCGAGCTGGCCACGCGCGGGGCTGTGTGGTTGGTTTCGATCTGGCGCATGCGGCCGGCAATTTGCATTTGAAGCTTCACGAGTGGGGTCCGGACTTTGCGGTGTGGTGCAGCTACAAATATCTGAATGGCGGACCGGGATGTGCTGCCGGGTGTTTTGTTCACGAACGCCATGCGCGGGCCTGGGAGCTGCCTCGCTTCGCAGGCTGGTGGGGTCACGACGAACGGTCGCGGTTCGAGATGGGGCCGGATTTTAAACCGATGGCTGGCGCCGACGGCTGGCAGTTGAGCAATCCATCGATTGTCAGCCTGGCGGTTCTACGAGCGTCGATGGATATCTTTCACGACGCCGGCATGGAGAGGTTGCGGGCCAAGAGCCTTTCGTTGACCAGCTATCTGGAGTTCCTGCTGGATCAGAAGGCATCTGCGAACTTCTCGATCATCACGCCGCGTGAACAAAAGCGGCGCGGAGCTCAACTCTCGATCCGCATACCGCGGAACGGGAAGGCAATGTGTGAACGGCTGGCCCGGGGAGGCATCGTGGGCGACTGGCGGGAACCCGATACTTTCCGGGTTGCCCCCGTGCCCCTGTACAACTCCTATCTGGATGTTTTTCGATTCGTTCGGCGGTTCGCGGCCGCGATTAGCTAGGAAATAACTGGCCCGTTCAGGCCATTTGCACGATTACTTCCGTAATGCGCGCACCCTCCGGGCGTGAACATACACTCTTACCGTGGGACCAATTTCTCTGCGAAAGCCAGGCCGGTGGACGGGAGTCGTGTGCGCAGTGGTATGCGTTCACATCCTGGTGTCTTTGTTTGTCCCACGCAGCACAGGGCTGACCGCCTTCGGCGACCTTACGCAGTTTGCCCTACTATTCTGCGCCACGCTGGCCGTCCTTTCGAACCTAAGAACGGAATACAAGAAACCAAGGCTCTTCTGGGCTCTCATGGCGTTGGGCTGCGGGATGTGGCTATGCACGCACGCGCTGTGGACGTACTTCGAGGTCTTTCTGCGGCAGGAGGTTCCAAATCCGTTTGTTGGAGACGTGGTGCTGTTCCTGCACGTGGTTCCTATGATGGCGGCCCTGGCGGTGCAGCCACACTTGCGACGGAAGGGCCAGACATTACGGCTGGTATCGCTTGATTTCTGTTTGCTGCTCACCTGGTGGCTTTACCTGTACTTATTTATCGTCATCCCCTGGCAGTACGTTTCTCCGGATGAGGTGGTGTATGGCCGCAGCTTTGACTTGCTCTACGCTTGTGAACAGGTCGTCCTGATGGTGGGTGTAGGGCTGGTTTGGAGGCGCAGCCAGGGCTACTGGCACAAAATCTATGGGCAGCTTTTTAGAGCGGCATTGTTGTACAGCGTGGGTTCGATTCTCGCCGGCATCGCAATCGATTTTCACCAGTACTACACGGGCAGCCTGTTCGACGTTCCGCTGGTAGCCGCGATGGCGTGGTTCGCGATTGTCGGGTTCATGGCTCGTGAGTCTTCGTCCGACCGCCCTGCGGACCAGCGGCCAGGTCACGACCACGGATTGTGGACGGCGCGGTTGGCGATGATGGCAGTGTTCTCCACGCCGCTTATGGTGGCGTGGGCGGAGTTTGGGGGCGGAGCCCCACCGCGGGTGCGCACCTACCGGCTGCTGTTGACCGCGGGCGCGATGGTATTCATGGGTACGCTGGTGTTCCTGAAGCAACACTGGATGGACCGGGAACTGCTTCACTTGCTGCGCCTGTCGCATCAGAATCTCGATGAGATGGTCAAACTGAAAGACGAACTGGAGAGTAAGGAACAGTCGCTGCGCTGGCATAGCCTGGAACTGCAGCGCAAGAATCTGGAACTCCAGGAAATTTCTTTCACCGATCCTTTGACCGGGGTGTGGAACCGGCGCTATCTCGAGGAGATTGTTACCGCAGAAGCGGGGCAGGTCCTGCGAAATTACGAGCGGGCCCGCGGCGGCGACATTCGCAAGCTGGACCACCGCGATCTCGTCTTTATCATGGTGGATATGGACTTCTTCAAGGAAGTCAACGATCTGCACGGCCACCCTGCGGGGGATCGCCTGTTGCAGCGCGTGGCTGAGCGTCTGACCCGGGTGGTGCGTAAATCCGACGTCCTGGTGCGCTGGGGCGGAGAAGAATTCCTGATCATGTCCCGTTCCGCGGATCCGTCCGGCACGCCTGCGTTCTGCGAGCGCATTCTGGACATCATGGCGTCAGAAGCTTTTGATCTGGGACACGGCGTGCAAGTACGAAAGACTTGCTCGGTGGGATGGGCTCCCTTCCCCTGGAGCCGGGGAGCATACGAGGCGATTTGTGCGGAAGAGGTGATCGAACTCGCGGACGCCGCGCTCTACCGGGCAAAGGCGGGCGGGCGGAACCAGGGTATAGGAATTCTGCCTAGCGATGGCGCAGTTGCCGCCCCACACGCCATTACTTTAGAAGCTCTGCAAAACGACACGGGAGCTCTCACACGTACCGTGATCGTTCAGACTCCCGGCGCAGGCGGCAGCACAGACGCCTTTGCTCAAGACAGCCTGTCCAGCGAACCACACAAACTCTAATTACCTCTCAGGACTTCCACCTAGCCCGCTTGACCTCTGCCCCTGCGTTGAATACAGTGGGAAGCCGCCTTGACTGGGGCAGCGCGGCCAGATGACGCGGGCCGCACTGGTCTAAGATAGAGGTTGATGAGGCATATTCGATGATGAACGCAAAAAGCACTTCCCGCAAAACAGGTCTGCGCCAGAAGGCGCAATTGATGTCGGCATCGGAAATTGAGCGCACACTGGTCCGCCTGGCTTATGAGATTGTTGAGAAGAACGACGGCGTCGATGGCTTGGGATTGGTGGGGATTCGCCGCCGCGGCGTCCCCATTGCAGAACGGCTGGGCAAGATCATCACCCGCATTGAAAACGCGAAGGTCCCGGTCGGCACATTGGACATTACTTTCTATCGTGACGATCTTTCCACGCTGGGGCCGAAGCCGGTCGTGCAGGAAAAAGAGATCGGGTTCTCCATTGAGGACAAGAACATTGTTTTGGTGGACGACGTTCTTTTCACCGGACGTACGACGCGGGCCGCGCTGGACGCTCTGTTTTCACACGGCAGACCGCGACGGGTACAGTTGTGCGTGCTGATTGACCGCGGACATCGCGAAATTCCGGTCGAGGCCAGTTTCGTGGGCCGCATTGTTCAGACCACCATGAATGAGGTGATCGAGGTCAAGCTCACTGAGGTGGATGATGCGGAGAAAGTGCTCCTCATGGAGAGGTAATTTTCCACCACAAGCGCAACCAGAAAACAAAAGGGACGGAGATAAAACTCCGTCCCTTATTTCATGACTTTCGTCAGGCTATTTTGGTGCAGATCGCCTTGGTCTGGGTGTAATTGTTCAGAACATCGTGCCCCATTTCGCGGCCCCAGCCGGATTGTTTGTATCCGCCGAAGGGCAGCGCGGCATCGAAGATGTTGTAGCAGTTGATCCACACGGTGCCGGCGCGCAGCATTTCCGCGGTGCGGTGAGCTTTGCTGATGTCGCGCGTCCAGACGGCAGCGGCCAGGCCGTATTCGCTGTCGTTGGCCCGCGGCAGAATTTCCTCGGGGTCGCTGAAGGGCATCGCCGCCACCACGGGCCCGAAGATTTCTTCCCGCACCACTTTCATGTCCTCGCGCGTGTTGACGAGAACCGTAGGCTCCACAAAATAACCTCTATCTCCCTTTCGATGACCACCGGAGAGGGCTGTGGCGCCTTCCGAGAAGCCGGACTCAAGGTAGCCGCAGACACGGTTTAGTTGTTCTTCGGAAACGAGCGGTCCCATGCTGGTTTCCGGATCGAGACCCGAGCCCACGTTGATCTTTTTGGCCTCGGCGGCGATGCCTTCGACCACGCGGTCAAAGACCGGCTTCTCGACGTACAGGCGCGATCCGGCGCAGCAACATTGGCCGTGATTGAAGAAGATCGCACTGGCTGCCCCGGGGATTGCGGTGTCGAGATCGGCATCCTTGTAAACTACGTTGGGAGACTTGCCGCCAAGTTCCAACGATACTTTCTTTAAGTTGCCAGTTGCAGCGTGCACGATCAGCTTGCCGACTTCCGTGGAACCGGTAAAAGCTACCTTGTCCACGTCGGGATGAGCTGCCAGAGCCGCGCCTGCTGTTTCGCCGTAGCCCGGCACGATGTTCACCACGCCTTCAGGGAACCCGGCTTCCATGATCAGCTCGCCAAGACGCAGCGCCGAGAGCGGAGTTTGCTCCGCCGGCTTCAACACGACTGTGCAACCACAGGCCAATGCCGGACCCAGCTTCCAGGCTGCCATGAGCAGCGGGAAGTTCCAGGGAATGATTTGTCCTGCAACTCCGACTGGCTCTCGCAGCGTATAAGCAAGGTACTTCGCTCCGGGAGTGTATGGCACCGAGATGGGTATCGTATTGCCTTCAATTTTTGTCGTCCAGCCCGCCATGTAGCGGAACAAATCCACGGCTAAGGGAACGTCGGCGGCCCTCGCGATGGTAAGGGGCTTGCCGTTATCGAGGCTCTCCAGGTAGGCGAATTCTTCGGTGTGCGCCTCCAGCAAGTCAGAGAGTTTCCAAATCAGGCGTCCACGCTCGGATGCGGTCAGCCTGCGCCAGGGGCCCTGGTCGAAAGCTTTGCGAGCGGCCTGGACAGCTTTTTCAATATCGTCGCGATCGCCTTCCGCGATCTGCGCCAGAACCTCACCGGTGGCGGGATTGTAGGTGGGGAACGTCTTGCCGGAAACGGAGTTTACCCAATTGCCGTTGATCAACATCTTGCGCGGCTTTTCAATGAACTCCGCGACCTGCGGATGAATTTGCGGTGAAACTGCGATGCCCATATGTCCTCCTTAGATCCAACACGAAAGATCAAGCCAGAACTTGCAATCCATGAGCCGAAGAGGCCGGGGCGGAGAAGAATGACCGAAGTATGCTAGCTCCGAGCCCGAAGAAAAGCAATTGCGATTCGGCTGAACAATTCTGCTGGGCGACTGCATCCCGAGCCCGCGGCTATTCGCCGTAGGGAACCCAGATATTTTTCACCTGAGTGGCGTGTTCCAGGAACCAGCGGCCTTCAGCCAGTTTCGGATTGAACCAGTCAATGGCCCGGCCCTCGTTGGTCCAAACCTGTTTTAGATTGCCAACCGACATCGCTTTTGCGGCCGCGGCGCTGGCTTCGTCCGCAAAGGACCAGATGGCATCCACATCGTCGTGCTCGGCGAGAACTTTCAGGAGTTGCGAGGCGTATCCGGTAACAATGTTTACCGCACCGCCGGGCAGGTCGCTGGTATCAAAGACCTGATAGAGATCGCTGGTGATGAGCGGATAGGCTTCCGACGGAACCGCGATCACGGTGTTGCCAGCGGCGAGGGCGGGCAGGACGAGCGAGAGAAAACCTAGGAGCGGAGCTTCCACTGGACAGATGATGCCCACGGTTCCGAGCGGCTCGTTCATGGCAATCGCGATATTGCGGAATGGAGGATTGTGCACCACGCCGTCAAACTTGTCGGCCCACGCCGCGTAGGAGAAGATGCGCTCGATGCTGAGGTCGAGTTCGGACGCGGCTTGCTTCGCACCGGCGACTGCGGTAAGTCCACGGACAATTTCGTCGCGACGCTGCGAAAGATTCTCGGCACAGTAGTAAAGAACCTGCGCGCGATTGTGTGCCGTGGCTTTGGCCCACCCTTCGGCCTTGCGGGCGGCTTCGACGGCGTTGCGAATGTCCTTGCGGTTGCCCAGCGAGGCTTCTCCTAACAGACGCCCGTCGGGCGAACGCACTTCCATGCTGTAGCCGGAGTCCGGCCGCGCCTGCTTGCCGCCAATGTAGAGCTTCACGGTGCGATCGATGGCGGGAGTGCTTGCTGCCGGTTCTTCTGCGGTGGGCAGTGCTGGTGGAGTTTGGGGAGCGGAAAGTTTGGGAGCGTTCTTGAACCATGACGGTTGCAAATATTCCAGCAGGCCTTCCCTGCCGCCTTCGCGTCCGAATCCGCTCTCGCGGTAGCCGCCGAAGCCGCAGGAGGCGTCGAAGAGATTCGTGCAATTCACCCAGACGACACCGGCCTTCAGTTGCGCCGCCACATGCAGTGCCACGTTGATGTTTTCGCTCCAAACGCAGGCTGCGAGGCCGTAGACGGTGTTGTTGGCCAGTTCAACCGCTTCTCTCGGAGTGCGGAACGTCATCGCGGCGAGCACCGGCCCGAAGATTTCCTGCTGCGCCACGATAGACGTCGGATGTACGTTGCTCAATAGCGTGGGCGGATAGTAGAAACCGCGTGCCGGCAACGCGACTTGCGGCTGCCAGCAGGTTGCGCCCTCGGCGATGCCCTGGCCGACCATGCGCTGGATACGATCGAGTTGCACGCGCGACACGATCGCACCAATGTCGATTGCCTTATCCAGAGGCGCGCCGATGCGCAGAGTGCTCATGCGCTCGCGGATTTTGCTCATCAAAGTCTCGGCAATGCTTTCCTGCATCAGCAGGCGCGAACCGGCGCAGCAAACCTGGCCCTGGTTAAACCAGATTCCGTCGACCAGTCCTTCGACTGCGCTGTCCAAGTCGGCATCGTCGAAGATGATGAACGGAGATTTCCCTCCCAACTCAAGCGACAGACGTTTGTGAGTGGCGGCCGTGGCGCTGCGAATTGCGCGTCCGACTTCGGTGGAACCCGTGAACGCGATCTTGTCGACGTCAGCGTGTTTCACCAAAACCTCGCCGGTTAAGCCGTCCCCGGTCACGATGTTGACGACGCCCACCGGCAATCCGGCTTCCTGACAAAGTTCGGCGAAGGCGAGCGCCGTCAGTGGAGTGAACTCCGCGGGTTTCAACACCACCGTGTTTCCGGTGGCCAGAGCCGGTGCAATTTTCCAGGCCGTCATGAGCAACGGGAAATTCCAAGGGATAATCTGACCAACAACACCACAGGGTTCGTACTCAGGAAATTCCTGCTCAAGGAGTTGCGCCCAGCCCGCGTGGTAGTAGAAATGCCGGGCGACTAACGGAATATCGATGTCGCGGCTCTCGCGAATCGGCTTGCCGTTATCCATCGTCTCCAGAACAGCCAGAAGACGGGCATGTTTCTGCACCAGCCGTGCCAGGGCATAGAGGTAACGCGCCCGAACGTGCGGCGTGAGCGCATGCCACTTGGGAAATGCCGCGCGCGCCGCGCGCACCGCGGCGTCGACGTCAGCGGGTGAACCTTGAGCGACGGATGCCAGCTTTTCTCCGTTGGAAGGATCGAGCGTCTCGAAATATTCGCCGCCGGCTGGCGCCTGCCAAGCGCCATTGATGAAGTGTCCGAAGCGGTGAGTGTGGCGCTGTAGCCAGGCTTGCGCTTCTTTCGGATCTTCTGGAGCAGGACCGTACTCCATCGTCACAAATTTCTCAGCAATGCTCATGTCGGTCGGCTCGATTCTCTCGTCTTCGTCAGAAACCTCAGGCGACTACGCTATGGGATGGCGATACTCCGCCGAATAGCGCCCGGTCGCGTGGTGCTTCAATTGCCGCTCGATATCGCCCAACAACCCACTCGCGCCGAAGCGAAAAAGCTCGGCGGACATCCACGACTGACCAAGTTCTTCTTTCATCATGGCCAGCCAGTCGGTCGATTGCTTGGCGGTGCGAATTCCGCCCGCCGCTTTGAACCCCACGGCCATGCTCGTTTGCTGCGCATATTCGCGGATGGCGCGGGTCATCACCAATCCCACGGGCAACGTCGCATTGGTAGCCTCTTTGCCGGTTGAGGTCTTGATGAAGTCGGCTCCCGCCATCATAGCTACAACGCTGGCACGCGCCACGTTCCGCAACGTTAGCAAATCGCCGGTGGCCAGAATGACTTTCATGTGAGCAGCACCGCAAGCTTGTTTGAAAGCAGCAACTTCGTCATACAGCGCCTGCCAGCGGCCGCCAAAAACATGAGCGCGCGTGATCACAACGTCAATCTCGTGAGCGCCAGCTTCCACCGAGCGGCGAATTTCATTGACTCGCTCCGCCAGCGGCGAAAGGCCTGCCGGGAAGCCGGTGGACACGGCGGCGACGCGCACGCCACTTCCTTCCAAAGCGTGCATGGCCGTTTCAACGAACAAATGATAGACGCAAACGGCGGCGACCTTGACCTCGAGTTCTTCGATTCCCAGCTTCCGTGCGAGATCCTGCTGCACCGGTTGTCGCGCCTTCGCGCATAAGCGGCGCACTCGCTCGTCAGTGTCGTCGCCGGAAAGCGTGGTCAAATCCATGCACGAGATCGCGCGTAAAAGCCATGCCGCCTGCCATTCCTTCTTCACCGTTCTCCGTGCTACCTGCGACTGGGCGCGGCGCTCCACGGCGCTGGTGTTTATGCGAAGGTCCTGCACCCAGTTCAGGTCGAGAGGAATTCCGGAGTTTGGCAGGAGCGGACGCCCGCCCAGAGTCGCGATGGAAGTTCCAGCCTGCGACTGGTAGCCGCGAGCTTTACCCGTCATTTCGTGAGCCGCTCCGGGATGGTTGTGATCTACCGGCACTGGATATCGCCTTGCCTAGCGCTGTAATTGTACGGCAGGAAATCTCGCAACGCGAGTTCGTGGCGCGGTGCCACAGTTCCTTTGATTACAGCGGCCAAGAAAAAGCGCTGAATTGTTTGGCCAGGGTTTACAATGGCCGTCGATTCCCCGGTTGCCACGAAAACCTTTTCCATTATGCGGAAGAGAACCCTGCCTGCCGACGCAGCAGCGAGACTGCTGCGGTCTGCGAAGAAAGTCATGAAGAACGCGCACGCTCCCTACTCGAAGTTCCGGGTTGGGGCCGCGATCCTGCTCACGAACGGCAAGATATTTTCTGGTTGCAATGTGGAGAATGCTTCCTACGGAATGACCAACTGTGCCGAACGCACGGCGATTTTCTCGGCTGTGGCGCAGCTTGGGCCCAAGATCGAGATCCGCGCGGTCTTTGTTGTCAACGACCACGGAGTACCTTGTTCGCCTTGCGGCGCCTGTCGCCAGGTCATTTACGAATTCGGTCCCGACGCGACGATCTTCTTTCAAGGCGCCGATGGGCCGAAACAGGCTCACATTACCGAATTGCTTCCGGAAGGATTTCGCCTCCAGTGAGCCAGACTCCAGCTGCGCAGACTTTCCGTGCCATTGACGTGATTCGCAAGAAGCGGGATGGCGGCGAGTTGTCGCGGGACGAAATCGAATCCCTGATAAACGCGTACACCCGGGGGGATATTCCCGACTATCAAGTCTCTGCCTGGCTGATGGCGGTGGTGCTGCGCGGCATGACGCGGGCCGAGACCGCCGCGCTGACTGATGCGATGCTGCGCTCGGGCGAAGTTCTCGATCTCTCTTCCCTTCCGGCTAGGAAGGTCGACAAGCACTCGACGGGCGGCGTGGGCGACAAGACTTCTCTCGTGTTGGCGCCGCTTGCGGCGGCCGCGGGCGTGGCCGTTCCCATGATCAGCGGCCGCGGCCTGGGACACACGGGAGGAACGCTGGACAAGCTGGAGTCGATCCCCGGCTTCAACGTGAATCTTCCCGTGGCCGAGTTTCGCCGGGTGCTGGAAAAATGTGGATGCTGCATGAACGGACAGACGGCCGAAATCGCTCCGGCTGATCGCAAGCTCTACGCGCTGCGCGACGTGACAGGAACGGTGGAGAGCCCCTATCTCATTTGCGCGTCCATCATGAGCAAGAAACTTGCGGAAGGCATCGACGCACTTTTGCTCGACGTGAAGACCGGCTCTGGCGCATTCATGAAAAACAAGAAAGATGCAGCCTTCCTCGCCGAACTGATGGTGGAAACCGGCGAGCGGATGGGCAAGCAGGTCGTGGCGCTAATCACGGATATGGATCAACCGCTGGGGTGCATGATCGGCAACGCTCTTGAAGTGGTGGAGGTGGTGGAAGTCTTGCGCGGGAAGGGTCCGGAAGATCTGCGGCAACTGTGTCTCGAACTGGCGGGTTGGATGCTGTGTCTGGGCGGAGTTTCTGCGACGGTCGCCGAGGGGGAAAAGCGGAGCGAGGAACTGATCGCTTCCGGCAAGGCGCTCGACCGGTTTCGCCAGATGGTGGAATTGCAGGGCGGAGATCCGCGAGCCATCGACGATCCGAAGAAACTGCCGCAGGCTCAGCGGACGATGACAGTATCCAGTCCGAGGAGTGGATATCTCACGTCTCTGCAGTGCGAGCAGGTTGGCACGGCGTGCGTCATTCTCGGCGGCGGGCGCGAACGCAAAGAAGATTCGGTCGACCCTGCGGTGGGGATTGTGTTGCACAAGAAAGTGGGGGACCGAGTGGCCGCGGGCGAGACGCTAGCCACGATTCACTACAATGCGGAGACCCGCGCGGAACGGGCCCACCAGCTGATAGAAGCGAGTTGCACGATTGCGGATGCTGCACCTTCTTCGAAGAGGCCGCTTATCCATAAAGTCATCGGAAAGTCCGGGGAGAAAAACTGAATGGGACGATATACGGGGATTCTTGGCCTGTTGACCATGTTAGGTCTCGCCTTTCTGTTCTCCACCAACCGCCGCGCCATACGCATCAAAACCGTCGCCTGGGGACTCGGCTTGCAGATTGTTTTTGCCATTTTCGTGTTGCGCGTGGACTATGGGCGCCGCATCTTTCAGATGGCTGGCGACGCAGCCAATCGCGTTCTCAGCTATGCCTTCGTCGGTTCGGAATTCGTCTTTGGCCCGCTAGGCAAGCAGGGGTCGAGCATCGGTTTTATTTTCGCGTTTCAGGTACTGCCCACCGTTATCTTCATCTGCGCCCTCTTCGCAATTCTCTACCACTACGGCATTATGCAATTCGTCATCCGGATTGCGGCGTGGCTCATGACGCGCATCATGGGCGCCAGCGGCGCCGAATCGCTCAACGTTGCGGCTAGCATTTTCATGGGCCAGACGGAAGCGCCGGTGACCATTCGCCCGTTCCTGCCCGAACTTACCCGCTCCGAACTCATGACCGTGATGACGAGCGGCATGGCGCATGTCTCGGGTTCGATCATGGCGGCCTACTTCGCCTTCGGCGCTGAACCGCGGCATGTACTCAGCGCCGTAATCATGACCGCACCCGGCACCATTCTCGTTTCCAAAATGCTCGTACCTGAAACGGAAGAACCCAAGACCGCCGGGCGCGTAGTCATGAGCGAGGACGAAACCGAGAAAGAAAGCCACGAAAACCTGCTCGGCGCCATCGCACGCGGCACCGGTGACGGCTTGCACATGGCACTCAACATTGGCGCCATGCTGATCGCATTTCTCGCTCTGGTCGCTCTGGTCGATGGCATCTTCGGCGGCATACACCGTCACATCCCGTGGTTTCCGGTAAGCCTGGAGAGCATTCTTGGCGTGCTGTTCTCCCCGGTGGCGTGGGTCATTGGAATTCCGTGGCGCGATTGTACTGCGATCGGCAACCTGCTGGGCACGCGCATGGTGCTGAATGAACTCGTGGCGTTTTCCATGCTGGGGCCGATGAAAGCGGGACTGGACCCGCGCTCGTTCACGATTGCGACGTTTGCGCTGTGCGGCTTCGCGAATCTCAGTTCCATCGGAATCCAGATTGGCGGCATCGGGGCGCTGGCGCCGAACAAGAAAGGCGAACTGGCGCGGCTGGGAATTCGCGCGATGCTGGCAGGAACCATGGCGAATCTGATGTCGGCGTCTATCGCGGGCATGCTGCTGTAAGAACCCGCATTCGAAAGGACTTCCTTCTGTGAAACAACTGCGAGCTGTTTCTGTCCTGATCTCGTCCTTCGTTTTTGCTTTCCTCGCAAATGTCTTTGCCCAATCTGCGCCGAGGCGCGTGATCATTGACACGGACCCGGGTACCGACGATGCCATGGCCATCATCCTGGCTTTGAATTCTCCCGAGTTCAACGTCGAGGCGCTAACGGTGGTGGCCGGCAACGTGGAAGCGTGGCAGGGATTGGAAAATGCGCTGAAGATTGTTTCGCTGGCGGGACGGTGCGACGTTCTAGTCGCAGGAGGGGCGCAACATCCGCTCAATCAGAAGCTGATCACGGCGCAGTTTTGGCATGGAAAGAATGGGCTGGCCAACGTCGAGTTGCCGCCTTCCAAGTGCAAGGCTGATCCACGATTTGGTCCGGATCTCATCATCGAGATGGTCCACAGGTATCCGCATGAGATCACGCTGATTCCGGTAGGGCCGCTGACCAACATCGCGCTGGCGGTTTCGAAAGATCCCTCGCTTGCGGCTCTAGTCAAAGATATCGTCATCATGGGTGGGTCGATCACTGGCGGGAACGTAAACGGGGCGGCAGAAGCGAATATCTATAACGATCCGGAAGCGGCGCAGATTGTGTTCAACGCCGGGTGGATGGTGACGATGGTCGGCTCCGACGTAGGTGAGAGAACCCTGATTACCCGAAAATATCTCGACGAGCTGCAGTCGTCTCACGGGCCGCAGAGCGACTTCATCGCCAAAATTGCCGACTTCTATTTGAACCGGAGCGAGAAGAGCGGATACGCCGGGGCCGCGATGTACGATCCGTTGGCGGTGGGGATTGCTTTGGATCCGACTCTGGGCACGCTCAAAGAAATGCACGTGGATGTGGAAACCAAAGGCGAATTCACCCGTGGAGAAAGTGTGGCGAACCGCATGGGTTCGAACGAAAAAAACATACTGCACGGAGATCACTACGAGATCGAGGGCGTGATCGAACTGAAGCCGAACGCGCGAGTCTGCGTGGCCTCCGACGCCGACCGTTTTCTAAGACTGTTTATCAGCCGAATCAAAGGGAAGTAGGCTAGCCATTCGCTCGCGCCACCAGGAAAATGGCCAGCGCATAGAAAACGAACATCAAACCGAGGTACGCTTTGGCACGCGGTCCTGAGTTCTCAAACTCCTTCCACGCTAGAACGCCCCAGAGGGCCGCCACCATCGGAGCGGATTGGCCGATGGCATAGGAAATCGCTACGCCGGTGAAACTCGCAGCCACCAAATTGAATACCGTGCCGATGCCCCAGATGCATCCACCGAAAAGCCCCAGCATATGTCCAGCGCCGGGTCCACTGAAAAAGCCGCTGAAGCTTACCGGCTCTCCCACCAGAGGGTGTTTCATGAAATAAATATTCCAGATGAAGCAGGATAGCAATGCTCCCAGCGTCAGGAATACTGCGGCGCTATAGGGTCCCAATGTGTTGCCGCGAGTCATGGCGTGGGTCATGAACGGGGCCCACAGGCCCATCAGAATTCCGGACACCACGCAGGTGATCACGCTCTTTCTTGAGACCGAGCGTCCAGCAGCCGCGAGACAGCCATAGGCTTTGCCGTCGAGGAGCACAGCGACTAAAGCGCAGGCGACGCCGAGGGCGAGGAACACGGCATTGCCTCTCGGCTGGAGCACATAACTCAATACCGTCCCAACCACGAGCGCGATTCCAATTGAAATAGGAAATGCGACGGCGAGCCCGGCCATGTCAATCGCTGCCACGAGCAAAAGGTTGGCGAGGTTGAACAGCGCTCCTCCGATCATTGCATTCACAATGTTTGAAGTGTCCGCGGCGTGGACGTTGTTCAGAAAACTGGCGGAGCCGTTGCTTGTGCTGCCCATGGTGAAGGCGAGCACAAGTGAAATCAGAAAAATGCCGACGGCGTAGTCCCAATAGAAAAGCTCGAAGCGATAGCCCTTCACTCCTTTGTAGGTATTGGCCCACGAACCCCAGCAAACAGCGCTCGTGATCATCATCAACAGCGCAACACTTAGACTCGATGGTATGAACATCGGCACTCCTCAGGCCCTACGGGCTGGAAAGGGTGTAACTCTACTCTTCTCCCGTTCGCGCAACAAGAGTGAGTCGCGCACGATTCGGCGAACTATCCATTTACTTGCGAATAAGTTGACCGGCGGAGAAACTCACCCTGTCCGGCACGGCCCAGGAACTTTTCTCCATCGACGACGACTCGTCCTCGGGAGAGAACGATCTCGGGCACGCCCGTGACCTCGATGCCTTCGAACATTGAGTAGTCCACACGCATGTGGTGGGTCTTGGCGCTGATCGTGTGCTTTCGTTTGGAATCGAAGATGACGAGATCGGCGTCGCTGCCGACTGCGATCGTCCCCTTGCGGGGATACAAGCCAAAGAGTTTTGCCGGAGTGGTAGAGACCAGTTCGACGAATCGATTGACGCTGAAACGGCCCTGGGCAACGCCGCCGGAGTAAATCAGGCTCAAGCGATGTTCAATGCCCGGACCGCCGTTCGGTATTTTCGTGAAGTCGTCGCGTCCAAGCTCTTTCTGCTCTTTGAAGCAAAATGGGCAGTGATCGGTGGAGACAACCTGCAGATGGTCCCGCTTGAGGCCGTTCCAGAGCTTTTCCTGATGCCACTTTTCGCGAAGCGGCGGCGTGAAGACATACTTCGCGCCTTCGAAATCAGGGACGTCGAAGTTTTCGATCGAGAGATACAAGTACTGCGGGCAGGTTTCGGCGTAGACGGGAAGGCCGCGGTCGCGGGCCTCGCGAACTTTCTCGAGAGCGTCGTTGCAGCTCAAGTGCACGATATAGATAGGAGCGCCCGCCATCTCCGCCAGTGCGATCGCACGGGACACGGCCTCAGCCTCCGCAGTGGTGGGCCGGGTGAGAGCGTGATACTTCGGCGCCGTCTTCCCTTCCGCCAGCGCCTGCTGCACGATGACGTCGATCGCGCTGCCGTTTTCGGCGTGCATGCAAATCATCCCGCCATTTTTCGCAGTGGTCTGCAGCGCGCGGAAGATGCTGGCGTCGTCGAGCATGAAGACGCCGGGATAGGCCATGAACAGCTTGAAGCTGGTCACACCTACGCCGACCAGGGAGTTCATCTCCTGCAGTTGGCCGCTGCCGATGTCAGTGACGATGCAATGGAACGCGTAGTCGCACACCGCCTTCTTGGAGGCCTTATCCATCCACGTGTCGAAAGCTTTGCGCAAGGGCTGGCCTTTGTACTGGATGGCAAAGTCGATCAGCGTGGTCGTTCCTCCGAAGGCCGCGGCGCGTGTGCCGGTTTCAAAATCGTCGGCGCTGGTGGTGCCGCCAAAGGGCATGTCCAGGTGGGTATGGACATCGATGCCGCCGGGAAGAACATATTTTCCTGACGCGTCGAGAACTTTTGTGGCGTTCTGCCGCGGGAGGTCTTTGCCGATGGCCGTGATCTTGCCATCCGCGATGGCAACGTCGGCCATGCAAGTATCGGTTGCAGTGACCACGCTTCCGTTGGCGATGATGGTGTCGAAGGCCATCGATCCCTCCACTGACGGCTGAGATGAAAGAGGAATTCTATGCTAAACTGCCGCCCTTCGGTTCGACGTAGTTGTGGAGTCATGAAAGGGGCCCGCCATGCAGTTTGGCATCACGCTGAAGCCAGATATTTCGGTCGAGCGCATTCTCGGGTTGACACGCCAGGCGGAAGCTGCCGGTTTTGAGTACGGGTGGATCTTCGACTCCCATGTTTTGTGGAAGGAACCGTATCCACTGCTGACGCTGATGGCGGCGAACACACAGCACATGCGCTTTGGCACGTGCGTGACCAATCCCGCGGTGCGCGATCTTACGGTGACGGCCAGCCTGTTCGCCACGCTGAATCTTATTTCGGGCGGTCGAATGGAGTTGGGCATCGGACGCGGGGACAGTTCGAGACGCGTGCTCGGGAAGAAACCGGTCAGTTGGTCGCAGTTGGAAACTGCGGTAAAGATTTTTCGTGATCTCACTGCCGGACGCGAAATTGAATACGAAGGTCAGCCGACACGCCTGACGTGGGCAAAGGTCTCTCCGCGAGTTTGGATCGCCGGGTACGGGCCCAAGGTGTTGCAGATGGCGGGGCGGGTTGCCGACGGGATCATTCTTCAGTTTGCCGATCCTGAATTGCTTGCGTGGTGCCTGGGTTTCGTGAAGGAGGGCGCGCGGGCCGCGGGCCGCGACCCGAGTCAGATTGAAGTAATGTCGGCAGCGCCGGTGTGGGTGTCGAATGACTTGGCTGTCGCGCGCGAAAGAGTGCGGTGGTTCCCGGCGCTGGTTTCCAATCACGTCATGGATCTCATCCGGCAGTACAAGCCCGAAGACCTGCCTCCGGCGCTCACTTCGTATGTGCGGGACCGGGGCGACTACGACTATCAGCACCACTGCGTCGTCGAAAGCAAGAATGCAAATTTTGTTTCTGACGAAGTGGTCGATCGTTTCTGCCTGGTCGGGCCGGTGGACGCTCATCACGAGAAGCTGCGAAAGTTGGCCAGCATAGGAGTTACGCAGTTCAACATTTATCTGATGTGCGGGGACGAGGAGCAGACGCTGGAGATATATCAGCGCGATGTTTTGCCGAAGTTCCAGGCAATCGCTAAGAAGAAGCAATGAAGCTACGAGGCTGCTGCTGGTGAGAATATAGCCGGACGGTTAAGTTTCATCATGGCGTAATATGCCGCAAAGGAAACCGCAAAGCCGACGAACCAGGAATAATCGTAGAGCACGCGCACGGACGGAACCGCCAGTCCGACCAATGCCGTGCCCGCTCCCAGCGCCAACGCGATCACCGCGCGCCAGTTGAATCCTTTGGAATACTCGTAGATCCCGCCGCGCAGATAGAGATCGTCTACCTGCAGGACGCATCGTCGCACCACAAAATAGTCACAGATCATAATGCCCGCGACAGGTCCAAGAAACGCCGCATAACCGCCGAGCCAGCCGAGGATGAACGTCTTGTAATCGGCGAGCAGTTTCCACGGCATCAGTGCGATGCCCATAAAGCAAGTAATGACGCCGCCGATGCGAAAGCTGATTCGCCGAGGCCAGAGATTAGAGAAGTCGTTGGCGGGCGAGACAACGTTGGCTCCAATGTTGACATTCAGGGTGGCCAATAGAATCGCGATCAGAGAGATAACCACAGCCACGGGCGAATGAAAGCGGCTGAGCAACTGCACCGGGTCGGAAATTGCCGTTCCATAGATTACGACTGTGGCTGAGGTTACGGCGATGCCAATGAACGCGTAGAGAGTCATCGTGGTCGGCAAGGCCAGTGCCTGGCCGATGACTTGTTCTCGCTGGTTTCGTGCGAATCGCGTGAAGTCAGGAATATTCAGTGAGACGGTGGCCCAGAATCCGACGGTTCCATTCAAGGCAGGAATCAGAAACTTCAGAAAGTCGGCGAACCTTGTGAAGCGCGAGGGCGCGGCCAGCATGGGGCCGAAGCCGCCTGCACTGTGATAAGCCCACACCAAAAGCAACAGCCCGACCGCGAGCAACACTGGAGCGCTGATCCCCTGCAGAATTCGGATGTATTCAATCCCCATGAGAATGACGGCGAGGTTGATCAGCCAAAACAGAAGAAAGCAAATCGCCGTGCCGTAGGGAAAGTTCTTCCAGCCCGGAGCGAGCGTTGTTAATAGAGTGCTGATCGCTTCGCCGCCGATCCAGGTCTGAATACCGAACCATCCGCAGGCCACCAGCGCCCGCAGCACCGCAGCCACGTTTGCCCCAAGCACTCCGAACGACGCGCGAGCCAGCACTGGAAACGGGACGCCATACTTGGCCCCGGGGTGGGAGTTCAGCAGCATCGGGACCAAGACGATCACGTTGCCGAGAAAGATGGTCATCACCGCCTGTTTCCAATTCATCCCACCCTGAATCAGGCTTGCAGCCAGCATGTAGGTGAGGATGTTGACCGACATCGAAATCCAGAGCGCGGCGAAGTTATAGGTGCCCCAATGGCGGCGGTCGGCCCGGGCGGGAGCGAGGTCAGGGTTGTAGAGAGAGCTGGATTCGATGGAGGCTGTCATTCGCTTTTGCGTCCTTCAGCGTAGCATTCGTCCTGGCTGGTGCCGAACAGCGTCTCACTGCCGGAACGGCGGCGGGACGCCCGCCCGACCGCCGCCGAGACGGCGGCGCTACTTGATCAGTCTGCGGCTGCAGCTTCTCCCGTCTGCGCGGTGATTGGGCCGTAGCTTTCCGGCCGCCGGTCGCGGAAGAACTGCCACACCTTACGAACTTCCGCGATCATGTCGAGGTCGAGATCGGCGACGACCACTTCGTCTTTATCCCGGCTGGCCTGAGCGATGATTTTGCCGCGGGGATTGCAGAAATAGCTCTTGCCGTAAAACTCTCCGATGCTCCACGGCTTCTCGACGCCTACACGGTTGATGGCGCCTACAAAATAGCCATTGGCCACGGCATGCGCGGGCTGTTCGAGCTCCCACAAATACTCCGAGAGGCCGGCAACTGTGGCGGAAGGATTGAAGACGATCTCCGCGCCGTTCAATCCCAGGATGCGCGCACCCTCGGGAAAGTGGCGATCGTAGCAAATGTAGACGCCGACCCGCGCATACTTGGTCTCAAACACGGAATATCCACCATCACCGGGAGTGAAGTAAAACTTCTCCCAGAATCCGGGATGGCAGTGCGGGATGTGGTGTTTGCGGTATTTGCCCAGATAGCGGCCGTCGGCATCGATCACCGCGGCAGTGTTGAAATAGACCCCGGGCATCTGCTCTTCGTAAACCGGAACGACGATCACCATGCGATGTTTGGCGGCAAGCTTTTGCATCAGACGTACCGTGGGGCCATCCGGCACGCGCTCGGTGAGTTCATACCAGCGCGCGTTCTGCTCGGCACAAAAATAAGGGCCATAGAAAAGTTCCTGCAGGCACAGCACTTGGGTTTTCTTTCGCGCCGCTCGCTCGATCAGCTTGAGGTGCTTGTCGATCATGGCCTTGCGGATCTGGGCGAGGGGACGCTCTGTGCTGAGCGCATTGCTGGCTTGAATCAGGGCACAGCGCACGATGCGAGGCATGGGACGCGACCTCCGAGGAAGGCAACTATAGCAGAGCTGACCTACAACTATCACCGTGTCCGTTGACACAATCCGGGAGGCCAAATAGACTCGGCGTTCTCAAGGTTCGCTGAAAAAACTATGGCCAGGCGTCCTCGCATTGCGGTGGTGGGAAGTGCGAACGTTGATCTCACAACCTTCACCGACAAGTTTCCCAAGCCTGGGGAAACCATCTTCGGGGAGAAATTTGATCTCGGATTTGGGGGAAAGGGCGCGAATCAGGCGGTCGCCGCGCGTCTGTGTGGAGCGGAGGTGTTCATGGTCGCGCGAGTGGGGAGCGACCTGTTCGGTCCGGCCACGATCGAGAATTTCAAGAAACTCGGTATCGACGCTACCCACGTGAAGCAGGTGGAAGGACTCTCGAGCGGTGTGGCGCCGATCTTCGTCGAGCCCAACGGGCAGAACCGCATTCTGGTGGTGAAGGGGGCCAACGACGCTTTGAGCCCCGCCGATGTCGATGCGGCAGCTGAAACGTTGAAAGCGGCGGATTGTATCGTCCTGCAGTTTGAGATCCCGCTGGAAACCGTTTACTACACGGTCGCGTTTGCGCGGAAGCATGGCATCCGCTGCATCGTGAACCCGGCGCCCGGTCAGCCCGTCGAAATGGCGGCTCTCACGAACCTCGATTACTTCGTTCCAAATGAGAGTGAAGCTGAAACCATTACCGGGACTGCAGTGCGGAATATCAAGGACGCGAAGAAATGCGCGGACAAACTGGTGGTCGGCGGCATTCGCCGGGTCATCATCACGCTGGGGGCAAATGGATCTCTCCTCGCGGGCCGTGGCCTAAGCGAGCACGTGCCGCCGTTTACCGTAAACAGCATCGACAGCACCGGTGCGGGCGACGCGTTCATCGGGAGTTTCGCGGTATTTCTCGCCGAAGGTGTAGCAGAACAGGAGGCCGTGCGGCGGGCCAATCTGTATGCTGGACTTTCCACCACTGGCATCGGAACGCAAAAGTCTTTTTATGATCGAGCGCGATTTGATGGCGAGTGGGCGGTTCGAGGCCAGAACTAGCGCGCCTCCCGGCGCGGCAACTTAGATCAAAGCCCAAAATTAGGACAGCAGCACGGAGTTTTCCTCAGCAGCCCTGTGCAAAAGAGGAATAAGGTCGCCCTAACATGTTTCTACTACCGAAAAGTCTTGACTTCGGAAGGAGCGGCCATTTATAAGGCCGTTCGACGGTTCAAAGACCTCCCGGTTCAATGTAAACGGAAGATCACTTCGTCATTCGGTGTGGGGCCGCCGAAAGGGGTATTAATGTTGAAGAAGAGGGCGTTGCTCGTTGTAGTTTGTTTGTCGCTAATGGTTTCGGTATGTCCACTCCTGTACGGTCAGGCAACGAGCAGTCTTTCGGGCACCGTTTCGGACAAAGCGGGAGCGGTCGTGTCGGGCGCGACGGTGAGGGCCATCTCGCAAGGCACAGGCGTTTCCCGCGAGGCGAAGACGGACGATTCCGGGCATTACCTGATCCCGCTGCTGCCGGTCGCCTTCTACACAATTCGTGTAGAGTCTCAGGGCTTCCAGACCAGCGAACAGAAGGACATACGGCTGCAGGTCGACGAGCATCGCGAGGTGGATTTCAACCTCGCACCCGCGTCGGTTTCAACGGCGGTTGAGGTAAACGCGACGGAAGTAGCCGTAGAAACGGCGAATCCCTCGCTCGGTCAGGTAATTACTTCCGAGCAGGTTGCGGATCTGCCCTTAAACGGGCGCGACTTTGTGCAGTTGGCGACCCTGACGCCCGGTGTAACTCAGGAAACCAACCCCAACAGCTTTTTCAACGGTGGCGCCACCAGCGAAGTCTCCGCTCGCGGCTCGTTTTCTCTTTCCGTAGGTGGATCGCGCCCGCAGAGTACGGACTGGTTGTTCGATGGCAATGACAATAACGAACTGACCGCGGGCGGGATCGCGATTTTGCCATCCATCGATGCCATCCAGGAATTCAAGGTTCTGACCTTTACGTATTCGGCCGAGTACGGTACACGCGCGGGTCCGACGGTGCTCGTGACCTCAAAATCAGGCTCGAACCAGCTCCACGGATCGCTGTTTGAATTTTTCCGCAACACCAAACTGGATGCGCGCAGCTATTTCGCGGCGACAAGGGAGCAGTTCAATTTGAATCAGTTCGGAGGAGCGCTCGGCGGCGCAATCCAGAAGGACAAGACGTTCTTCTTCGTGGACTACCAAGGCAAGAGGCAGCGTCACGGAATCGAATCCACGGGGTTAGTTCCTACGAGTGCCATGATGGGTGGTGACTTCACTCTGGACCCCTTGGGCGGCACACGCGGCGTGACCTTGTACAACGGAATCGTGACGTTCCCCAATCTCGTCAACCCTTATTCGGGCGGGCCATTCGAGTGCAACAGCGGTGTCCCCATAACGCCGAATGGCGACGGAACCCAGACGGGCGGTACCCCCTGCAACAAGATTCCGACCGGCATGGGTGGTTTGGCCGATTCGGCCGGCCAACAACTGATTCGGCTTTATCCCGGGAGCAACGTGCCCGGCGCGCAAAATGTGGGCTTCAACTTCACCAACGCTCCGGTGAGGAAGCTCGACGAAGGGGAGTTCGACATCCGCTTGGACCATAATTTCTCGAGCAAGGACTCCATTTTTGCGCGTTTCAGCTATGATCAGGCAAATTCGCTGGTTCCGGGTGGCTCTAACCCGACCGGCCCCACCGGATTTGCCGAAGAGACCCCCTTCGGGAGCACGCAGAACATCTCCAACCATGGCCGCAACATCGCGATATCCGAAACCCACATTTTCTCCAGTAACACCGTCAATCAGATCAGCGGTGGCTTCAACCGGATTTTCAACTTCATCAAGTCTTATGGCTACGGTACCTGCGAAGGGAACCTGATAGGCATCGTGAATGCCAACGTGGACGCCGCGTGCAACCCCGGTGGGCAGATTCCAGGTCTAGTAGACCAGTCGCCGCAATTCTGTATAAGTTGCGGACTGACTTCGATCCAACCGCCGGCTGGAACCTACTGGTCTTTGGGAGATCGGGGATTCGCCCCCTTCCAAGGCGGGACCAATGTGTTCTCCATATCCGATTCGTTCGATATGATTCGCGGCAAGCACGATATCCGGGTTGGCGGAGGAATTCGTGCCAACCAGATGAATGTGCTGACTAACTCCTACCAGGATGGGTTTTTCTCGATTGGCAACCAAACTGGCGACCCCATGGCCGACCTGCTTCTAGGCGTGTACACCTTCGGAGAACATGATCAAACCTTCAAAGGCGCCACGACGGGCCGACGGTGGAAAATGTTCCGTCCTTATGTGCAGGATGACTGGCGTGCGACGCCAAATCTGACGCTGAACCTCGGCTTCGCGTGGGCTCTGGTAACGCCCATCGTCGAAGCCCAGGACCGGCAAGCCAACTTTATCTTTAATAGTACTTGCACGCCACAACCGGCATGCAATCTGCTCGTGCCCGGCATGAATTCCAATGGGCGGGTCGGTGTCCAACTCGACAAGACCGCTCTCGAACCGCGGATCGGACTGAGCTGGAAAGTTCTTGGCAGCCAGACCACAGTGCTTCGGGCAGGTTATGCCATATTCCATGACTCCTCGTGGAATATCGGCGGGCAAGGGCTGGTCAATAATCCTCCCTTCGAGGCCTCATCGGCCCTGTTCCCCGGCTTTCCCGGATTCACAGGCACCTGTCCTGAACCTGCATTCGATACCAACCCTAACATCTTTCTGTGCGCGATCTCGGGAGGGTTCCCTGCCGGAACTGGCAATCCAAATCCATTCGGAGTCGGTGTATTCACGGCTCCTCCGAACATCAACAATTTCCTGGGCACGGTCCAGTCGCAGAATCCCAACTTCAAGCAGGGCATGATTCAGCAGTTCAATTTGAACGTCGAGCATCAGCTTCCCGGGAACATCGTGCTCACCGCTGGATATGCGGGATCCCGCAGTTCCCACATCCTGGTTAACGGGTTGAATTGGAACGTCCACTCTCCCACGGCCTGTGGCACAGTCCCGGGCTACACTCTTGGCTGCGGGGAGTACGTCAACCCCAACTTCGCGAATTTTACCTATATCTCCAACTTCACCGACACTGGCGCGGCCCGATATGACTCGCTGCAGATCAAGGCTGAGACCAAGAGCGCCCGCCACGGCCTCTACATGCTCTTGGGTTATACCTATTCCCGGACGTTTGATTCCGGGCTTCCGGATGGTCTAGGTAGCAACAGCGGAGCTACGTACTGGCCTCTGCCGGGGTCTAACAAAGCCGATTGGGGCGTGTCAGGGCTTAACCTGAATAACCAGTTCACTGCCAGCCTGCGTTATGATTTGCCCTTTGGCAAAGGCAAGGCATTCGGGGGCAACTGGAGCGGTCCGGTCAACGCCGTCCTGGGAGGTTGGTCGGTTAACCTCATTGAAAGGGCTGAGTCAGGATTCCCCGTCTTTGTCTACGACAGTGCCAACAACTCCGGGGTGAATTTCCTGGACAACTTCGCCAACTGGAACCGCCCAGACCAGATTTGTGATCCCACCAGCGGCCATCCGACGGTAAGCAAGTGGTTTAATACCCAGTGCTTTGTCGCTCCGCCGCCGGGACAACTCGGAACGGCGTCCCGGACTCCGGTCTACGGGCCTCGTTTCGTGAACACAGACTTCTCGGCTTTCAAGCGAATCCGGGTGAAAGAAGGGATGAACTTGGAGTTCCGGGGCGAGTTCTTCAATCTCTTCAACCATCCACAGTTCAATGCACCCGGCTCAAGCTCGACGCCCGGCGCAGATCTGGCCTCCCCAAGCACCTTTGGGGTAATCAGCTCGACTGTCAACAACCCGCGTGTGATTCAACTTGCCCTCAAGTTGAATTTCTAGGTGCGTAAGCCGAACGGCCTTAACACTAGGGCAGACTGAGTCGACTCAGTCTGCCCTTAACTTTGTAGTAAGAAAATTGCCGGGGCGGTGCCGAGGCAGCTCAGAGCGAGGCAATCGATGAAATCAGCGTGGCGTTGGTTCTTCGCAGCGGTACTGATGTCGTGCCTCACCTGTTGGGGCCAGGAGAAGCGGAAGATCGTCATCGATCAGGATGCTGCCGGACCCGCCGGAACGGACCAGCAGTCGATGCTGCTGCTGATCCAGTCGCCGCAGACGGAAGTGCTGGGCATCACGGTGGTGACAGGAGATCAGTGGCTGCACGAGGAAGTGGCGCACACTTTGCGCATGCTCGAACTGATCGGACGTACCGACATTCCGGTCGTGCCGGGAGCGGAGTATCCGCTGGTAAAACGAAAGCAGGATACCGAGCAGTGGGAGCAGCAATATGGTTCGGTGCCGTGGCTCGGAGCGTGGACGCCGCGCGTGTATCACGCTGCGGACCAGTTGGGAGAAATGCCGGAAGGCAAGCCCACGGCCAAAGCTGCCGACGAGGATGCCGCGCACTTCCTGATCCGCATGGTGCACAAGTTTCCGAACCAGGTGACAATTTATGAGGGCGGGCCCATGACTAATCTGGCGCTGGCTATTTCCATCGATCCCGAATTCGCGGGGCTGGCCAAGGAACTGGTGTTTATGGGTGGGAGCTTCAATCCGCGGACCGACGATCCTGAGTTCGTCAACACTCCCACCCACGAGTTCAATCTATGGTTCGATCCGGAAGCGGCGCACATCGCGCTGCGAGCACCGTGGAAGAAGATCATCTGCACGCCGGTGGATATTTCCGTGAAGACACGATTGACCGCCGATCTGATCAAGCGCATCAAGGCAGCCGACTCGCCGGCGGCGCGCTACATCGGCAAGTATGCGCGACTGCGGGGCAACTACAATTATCTGTGGGATGAACTGGCGGCGGCGGCGTGGCTCGATCCCAGCCTGATTACGAAGAAGGAAACGCTATTCATGGATGTGGACCTGGACCGCGGGGCCGGCTATGGCAACACACTGAGCTGGACGGATCGAGACAAGCCTAAGGGCGAGTTGCAGCCGGTCGAGGTGCAGGATGATCTGGACCTGGAGAAGTTCTACAGGATGTTTGTGGATCTGCTTAGCGCGCAAACGCCCCGGAAGAACTGAGTTAGTGAGCCTGGGATGAACACGCCAACCCCGCGACGAACACTTCTGGTGTTGTTTGCCACGTTGGTGTTGGTTGCCGCATGGGGAACCAAGGTTGCGAGTCAGGAAGTGCCGGCTGCCCCTCCGGTTGCGGGAGAAACGCCGGAGACACATCTAGGTAAAGGCTACGACGCCTTACGACAGGAAATGTATGAGGTAGCGGTCAGCGAATTTCGAGCGGCCCTGCAACTCGATCCCACCCTCGTTCTTCGGGCGCGCTTTCCTTTGGCGATTGCGCTTTTCGAGCTGCACAGGTCCGATGAGGCGCGCCGGGAACTGGAGGCCGTACGTCACGAAGTTGGCGATCATCCCAATGTTTTGTATTACTTGGGAAGGTTGGACCTGGACGACCGAAATTTCGACGGCGCAATCCGTAATTTTAAAGTGGCTGCCGCTGCCAAACCCAAACCGCCCTTCCCCGACACGGCGTACTACCTCGGTTTTGCTTATTTCAAGCAAGGTAATTTGGCGGCCGCCGAGAAGTGGCTGAAAGAAGCCGCCCGGCTCAATCCGGGAGACGCCCGGGTGCAGTATCAGTTGGGATTTGTGTACCGCAAGGAGGGGCGGGAAGAAGAAGCGAGGAAAACCCTGGCAGCTTCGGAGGAATTACGCCGGCACGATGATCGTGAGGCGCTGCTAAAGACGGATTGCGGGAAAAAGCTGGATCAGGGTCCGCGGGATGAGGCGCGCCGCCTGTGCGATCAACTGTATGCTCCCGACGATGCCGAAAAGCTGACCGCGCTGGGCACGCTCTACGGTCAGCATGGAGACCTGGAGGCGGCGCTCAAATCCTTTCGCAGGGCCGCGGAACTGGCGCCCCAATCTCCGCAAATGCAATACAACCTGGCGCTAACATACTTCCAATTGAATCAGTTTGAGCAAGCGCGAGCGCCTTTGGCAAACGCCTTGAAACACTGGCCAGATCTGTTTCCATTGAATGCTCTCTACGGATCGGTCCTGTTGAAGCTGGGAGAAGAGATTCCGGCCTATGATGCGCTGCACCACGCGCAGCAACTCAATCCGCAGGATTCCGGCACGACCGACCTGCTTTATAAAATCACGCTAATACTTGCGCAGAAGAGCCAGAGTGCACGGCAGTATTCCGATTCCCTTCGTTATCTCGAGGAGGCGGTGAAGCTGCGACCGCAAGAGCCCGAGCCGCACCGAGGCTTAGCGGAAATCTACACCCTCACAAGCCATCCTGATCAGGCAGCAAGTGAACAGCAGGAAGCCGACCGCTTGAGCAAGAACTCCGCGAAATAAAGTCATAAGGATTCCCCGAACGGAACGGTGGCCTCCGCAGGTGGGAGGCTAATTTGCGGAATGGAGAGGACTTCTTCCCGCCACGGGAACCGCCGCTCGCAAAAACGAGCTTTCTCCTTGACCCACGTTTGTGAGGCGGCTAGCGTTTGAGAGTGGCGTGTAAAAGGAAATACCGCAACTAGTACGGGGGAGTTTCGGGCGGGGGCGAAAGAGGAAGAGGCGGGTTTGGCTATGAAATGGGAACTGTATTTTCAGGATTTTCGGGACCGGTAGCCGCAGTTTTCCTGCTGGCTGAAAATCGGCTGCTGCGCGAGGCCTTGTTGCGCATCTTGTCGAAGAAGGATGAGATCCAGGTGGCGGGGGCGGGATCGTACGGCCCTGACATGCTGGAGCAGATTGTTTCGACCCGGGCCAACGTGGTGGTGCTCGATTCAGTTTCGCCGGTTCTGGCCGAACCCAGCGTCGTGCGCGAACTGCATCGCCGGAGCCCTGCCATCCGAGTGGTGATGGTGGGCATGGAGGCCGACGAGGCCGTTTTCCTCCGCGTCGTCCAGGCTGGCGCCGTAGGTTACGTGCTCAAAGACGCTTCGGCGGCAGAGGTGGCGCGAACCATTCGCGCGGTGGCCGCAGGTGAGGCGGTGTGCCCGGCGGTGTTCTCGGCAGTGTTGTTTGCGTCGGTGGCGCGGTACAAGCCGACGCTGCCCAGCATTCACGTCAAGACTAGCCTTGGCCTCAGTCGCAGGGAGCAGCAACTAGTAGGCCTGATCCAGCAGGGGCTCACCAACAAGGAAGTGGCCAATCGTCTGAATCTCTCCGAACAAACGGTGAAGAACCACGTGCATCGCATGCTGCGCAAAGTGGGAGCGCCGGACCGGCTCTCCATCGTGGAAGTATGCCGCAACGAAGGCCTCAACGTTTAGGCGCGGCCGGCCGCGGCAACCCGGTGAACTACCAGATCGCTGGCAAGCAAAACGTATTCCAGGTCGTGCACGGAAACCGACTCGAAGTCATGCACCACGTGAACCGCGCCAGCTGCAGTGAGGTTTTCAGTGGTCTCGTGCAACGCAACTCCGACGCAGCGCAGGCCCGCACCCACCGCCGCACGAATTCCTGAGATGGCGTCTTCGACCGCCAGCAGGCGACCGGGGTCGACCGCGATGCGATCACAGGCCAGGCGGTAAATTGCGGCATCCGGTTTGCCCAAAACCACATCTTCTCCGGTCACGACCACATGGAAACAATCCAGCAATTCCAGGTCAACCAGCGTCGCGCGCGCGCGGCAGCCGCTGGCTGAGGTAGCCAGGGCTAATGCGGCTCCGCTGCGATAAAGTTCCCGCACCATGCGGACCGCGCCCGGCACCGGGGCGACCTCAAATTGCATCCGCTGAAATATGCAGTCCTTGCGCCTGCCGAATTCCTCGATCTCATCATCGGGACAATTTCCGAGAAAATGGCGCAGGATGTCGCTACGCTTGCGGCCATCCAGAATGAAATCCAGTTCCTGCTCGGGCACTTCGCGCCCAAGCGTTTGGAAAAACAGGCGCCAGGCCTTGCGATGCGCCGCATGGCTGTCGACGAGGACGCCATCCATATCGAAGATTACGCCGCGCAATTGTCCGGTATTCATGACGTCTCTCCGGATGAGACGCTATGCGCCTTGCCGTCTGCTGGTGGGGGTGCAGCTGAGGTGAGACCTTCACTTTGAGCCAGGTTGCCGTCGGTGCCGGGCCACGTGGTCTGGGCCATTTGGTAGTTGGGCAGGGTGCCGATATCGAGCAAATAATCGGTGATGGGATATCCCACCATTTTCCCCAAGAGACGCGGCAGGACGTGGAAGGCAAGATCCGCCGGGATGCAGGCCGGGATCACATCGAACAAACGGATGTCGGCCACCATGAGTCCGGAGAAAGCCCAGTTGCTGTGCGGCGCAAGAGGTTTTTCTTCAAATTCGGTAATGACTTCCCGCTCGTCTGTGACGGCAACCCCACAGCGAGATGGGTCCGGTACCTGGTAGAGGCCAAGAGTCGCGACCCCTCGATGGCGGGAATGAGAATCACTCATGCGGTGTAAGTCGGTGTTGGTGAGAACGTCGGAATAGAGAATCCAGAATGCGGGATCGGAACCGACCCAATCGCGATTGGCCGCGACCGTGCCGGCTGAGCCGAGCAATACGTCTTCATGGACGACACGAACGTTCACCGGAGAGTGGCTCCGCGCCAGATGCCGTTCGATGGTTTGCGAGTGAGCATGCAGGTTGATGAGGACCTCTGTGATGCCGGCGCGAGCACACAGCTCAAACCAAATGTCGAGCAAGGGCCGTCCGCGAATCGGCACCAGGCACTTGGGAATGGAATTGGTGATCGGACGCAGGCGTGTGCCGTGCCCCCCGGCCAGCAAGAAGGCCTTCAACGTGGGCTCTCGCAATCGAAATGCTGGTTTGAATTCATACCACGGCCGCCGCGGAAAGAGGAAGGAACGTCCAGCGCGTGCCCGCGCGCTCGTCGTGATCGATGAAAGGATCGTTCACGATGACCTGGGCGCCCTGGCAGTCAAAAGCAAAGGCCATCTCCTGCACGCCTTCGCGTTGCAGTGCGGAGCGCACCGCGTCCTGGCTTGGCGGCTCGGCGTAAAGCAGAAGGAAACCGCCGCCGCCGGCACCGGTGATCTTGCCGCCCAGTGCGCCCTGCTGCCGGGCGACTTCATAGAGGCCATCAATGCGCGGGTTGGATATGCGATGGGAGACGCGTTTCTTGGCTTGCCAGGCATCGTCGAGCAGATGGCCAAAGTGTTCCAGGTTGCCGCACAGGAGAGCCTCTTTCATCGTGGCGGCAGCCTCTTTCACCTGGTGCAGAGCTTCCACGGCGGAACCCGCCGCCCGGCGCGTGGATTCTTCCTGCTCGGCGAGAATGTCCCAGGAGTGGTGAGCCGCTCCGGTAAAGAACAGCATCAGGTTCGATTGCAATGCGGAAAGAACGCCGGAATCCAGGTGAAGAGGCTCGACCTGCACGGCTCCATCCCGGCTGAAGCGCATGTAGTTGAGTCCGCCAAAAGCCGCGGCATATTCGTCCTGCTTTCCCACATGCCGTCCCAGCCCGAAGCGCGTGATGCGGTAGGCGCGCTCCGCCAGATCGTACTTCGATAAGGGGCAACGCAAGTGGGTGGTCAGCACTTTCAGCAAATTCACGCAGACGCTCGCAGAAGAGCCCAAGCCGGTACCGGGCGGAATTTCAGAAGCCAGAAACAGATCGGCGGCAAGATCGGCGCCGAGGTCCTTGAGCACCGCCAGAGGAATCTCCAGGCCACTGCTTTGGTCGGGCAGGGCGGGCAGGGCCGCGAGGTCGCTCCAGTTGCCGAACAGCCGGAGATCGGAGGAGATGACCTGGATGCGGCCGTCGCTGCGGGTGCCCAGGATCGTGTAGAAGTACTTATTGATAGCGATGATCAGAACGTCGGGCTGCACCTGTTCGACGATGTCCGCCAGGTCGCTCTCGTTCTGGACCTCACCCACGACCTCGATATCGGGTTGGTCGACAATCGTAGCCATCACCAATTCCCGCATCAGGCGCGGATGATTTGCCACCAGTACACGAACTCGTTTCACAGAGTTGCTCCCAGCGCAGAGCATAGGTCGCCCGCGCTGCAAGCACAAGGTTCAAAAGCGATCTAAGCGGGATGAAGCGGGAAGTACTGTAGCGAAGAAGTGGCGAAGTACTAAGGTGGGTTCAATGCGTACCAAGGCTGGTACTAATGGGTACTAATTGTGACCGCCAAGACGCCAACCGAACTCAAGATACATCAACGCATGCCCGCGCTAAATTCTAACAACGTCACACTGTGAAACGTCTCCCCCGGCTTCAGTTCGGTCGAAGGAAAACTCGGATGGTTGGGCGAGTCCGGAAAATGCTGCGTCTCCAGGCAGAGCGCGAATCTCCGTTTGTAAACGCGGCCTTCTTTTCCCGTGATCGATCCGTCGAGAAAGTTTCCCGTGTAAAGCTGTACCCCAGGTTCGGTCGTGAGCACGCGCAGAATGCGGCCCGTGGTCGGCTCATACACTTCGGCGGCCTCGGCTAGCTGGCCCGGCGCATGATCCAGGACAAAGTTGTGGTCGTAGCCATGCCCGAGACGCAGTTGAGCGTCGTCGGCATCAATCCGCTCTCCGATAGTATGCGGCGTTCGAAAATCAAACGGCGTACCTTCCACCGGCTTCAGTTCTCCGGTCGGAATGAGACTTGCATCGACAGGCGTCATGCGCGATGCATCGATCTTCAGCACGTGTCCCAGAATGTCGCCCTTCCCCTGGCCTGCAAGATTGAAGTAGGAATGGTTGGTCAGATTCAGCACGGTATCTTTGTCGGTGGTCGCCGAATATTCGATGCGCAGAGCGTTCCCGCTCAGGGTGTAGCGCACCGTGGTGGTGAGCGTGCCGGGAAATCCTTGATCACCATCCTTGCTCACGTGGCTGAGTTCGATTCCATCTTTGATCTCTTTTGCCGCCCACACTACTTTGTCGAAACCGCGGATTCCTCCGTGCAGAGTGTTGTCGCCATCGTTCTTTGGGGTGGAATACGTCTGACCGTCGAGTTGGAAGCGGCCATGTGCGATGCGGTTTGCATAGCGGCCGACAATGCCTCCGAAATGCGCAGTCTGGGCTTCGTACTGCTCGACCGAATTACAACCCAGCACCACATCGTCGAGCTTTCCGTTTCGATCCGGCGCGCGCAGCGAGACGATGATCCCGCCATAGGTAATAATGCGGACTTCGAGCTTGCCATCTGCCAGCGAGTAGAGGTCGACCGGAGTTCCTTCCGCAGTGTGCCCAAAGAGTTTCCTGGTCACGCGGGTCTTCGCTGCCACGGGTACGGCGAGCATCGCCAGCGCCACCAGAGTCGCTGCTACCCGCCTGGCCATACTGAAAAGCATGTTTCCTCTTCTTTCTGTGCAGACCCCGGCTCTTTGCGACGGTCGTGCACGCGCTGCCCAACGCTCCGAGCGTATCAGGCTCCGCATGCAGGCGACAATATTTCTGTCAACAGCCGCGCGTTTGCCTCTGACCTCGGCGAGGATGGCTTCTCAGCCCTTCCCTGCTGTGCTCTAAATCACTTTCCTTCGATGCTGGGAACAGTTAAAGTGGTCTTCCGACTCTGGTGGGCTGGCAAGCGTCCTGTCGCTTTCAGAACGCACGAGTGGGACGCGGAATTTCGTTCCGCACAATGAGGTTTCTGTGAATCGGTTTCTCAAGCTCGGTCTTTCCCTCCTATTGTTCGCTCCGCGGGTGTTAAGCGCGCAACAAACTCCGTCGGATGCGGTATTGAATGCGATGCAGATGGAGCTGAATCGCTCGCTGCAGAATCTGAAGAAGACGCCAACTCCGCCTTACTTTCTGTCGTACCAACTGACCGACAACAAGAGCACACAGGTTTCGGCCTCGTTTGGCGCGCTCACTGGCAGCACCGAACAGAACTCACGCCTGCTCGATCTCGATCTGCGGGTGGGGGACTATTCTCTCGACAACACTCATCCTCTGCGCGAAGCTGGCCGCTCCATGGACTTCTCCGACCAACTGGAGCGGCAAAAGATCCCGCTTGAGGATGACCCCGATGCCCTGCGCGTGGCGCTCTGGCACGAAACCGAGAGAAAGTACCGTAGCGCCGTGCAACATCTGCAGCAAGTGAAGGCCAACGTGCAAGTCAAGGTCGAAGCGGAAGACCGCTCCGGAGATTTCTCCCATGAAGCGGCTGAAACCTATTTCGAGCTTCCTGCTGCTTTTGCACCCGACAAGGCCGGCTGGGAGAAGAGGGTGCGCGCCTATACCGCGCCTTTTGCCTCGCACAAGGAGATCATCGAGAACAGCGCTGAGATCATCGGTGAGATAGAAACCCGGCGATATGTAAACAGCGATGGCAGCCGCATCCAGATTTCTTCGCCGTTCTACCGCATTATTATTTCCGCGACGGCGAAAGCCGATGACGGGATGGTGCTGCCCTTGCACCAAACCTACATGTCGTTTCGTCCCGAGGGATTGCCCGATGATGTCACCGTCATGAAAGACGTAAACTCCATGGTCGAAACCCTGCTGGCCCTGGTGAAAGCGCCCTTGGCGGAGCCCTATACCGGGCCGGCAATTCTCTCTGGAAGGTCGAGCGCGGTCTTCTTCCACGAAATCTTCGGCCACCGCGTCGAAGGACAGCGCCAGAAAAATGAAGATGAAGCGCAGACCTTCAAGAAAAAAGTGAATCAGTCAGTGCTGCCGGATTTTCTCTCCGTATATTCTGATCCTACCCTCAAGGCGCTCGCCGGCACCGAACTCGTTGGCTACTATCCCTACGACGACGAAGGCGTGAAGGCCCATCGCGTGACCGTCGTCGACAAGGGAATTCTGAAGAATTTCCTGATGTCCCGGGCGCCGATTGAGGGCTTCGATCACTCCAACGGGCATGGGCGGCGGCAACAGGGCTATCACGTGGTGGCGCGGCAGTCGAACCTGGTGGTGGAGTCTTCCAAGCAGGTTTCCCGCTCCGAGTTGAAGAAGCAGTTGATCGAACAAATCAAGGCCGCGAACAAACCTTATGGATTGTTCTTCGACGACATCGAGGGTGGTTTCACCTTCACGCAGCGCGTGCTGCCCAACGCCTTCAACGTGCGGCCGACCGTGGTGTACCGCATTTACCCGGATGGCAAAGAAGAGCTGGTGCGCGGTGTCGATTTGATTGGCACACCGCTGATCGCGTTCAGCAAGATCGTGGCCGTCGACGATCAGGTTGCCGTGTTCAACGGCATGTGCGGTGCGGAGTCGGGCTGGGTACCGGTTTCGGCGTCATCTCCCGGACTGCTGGTTTCGCAGATTGAAGTTCAGCGCAAGGAAAAGTCGCAGGAGCGGGCTCCGATTCTGCCGCCACCTCCCGCGTTCCAGCCGAAATGAAATGAGATGGAAATGCTTTCGCGCACGACACACACGAGGTTTCTTATGCGATCAAGAGTAGCTGCCGCGGAGCTGGTCCTTCTCTTCGTATCTTTCGCTGGATCATTCACCCAGGCCCAGAACGACGTCCCCATGCAGGCCATGAAAGATGAGTTGACACGGTCCATCACGGAGTTGCAGTTGCAAAAGATGGACAAACCCTACTTTCTCGCCTACCGGATGGACGAGATCAACCAGACTACGATCTCAGCGATGCTGGGCAGTCTTACCGAGGAGCAGCCATCACGCATACGATTGATCGGAGTCGAGGTCCGCGTGGGAGACTACGCCCTGGATAACAGCAACTATGTTTCGCTGCGCAATTTTGGCGGCGGGGCGGGCATGTTCAGCAGCATCAGCCAGGCGCCGCTCGACGACAATTACCAGCAGATCCGCCGCGATTTCTGGCTCGCCACCGACAGCCAGTACAAGAAAGCGCTGGAGGATCTCTCGGCCAAGCGCGCCGCGCTGGAGATGCGGCAGCATACCGACGACATTCCCGACTTCAGCAAGGAAACTCCAAACACCGAAAAAGAGCCGCCGGGAAAAAACCAGGCCGGCGATGAACTGAAAACTCTAGCCCGGGATATTTCCGCGGTCTTCCGGAGCACCCCGGAAATCTATGGCTCCTCGGTCGATCTGCAGTACCGCAACTACTACACACGTTACGTCAACAGCGAGGGATCTTCCTTCACTCGCGCCCAGCCGCGGTTCAAGTTGCAGATCAACGCGCGCACCCAGGCCACAGATGGACTCCCAATCTCCGATTCCATTGACCTGTATGGCCGAACCCTGGCCGACCTCCCTGCCCGGGATGCCCTGATCTCCCGCACTCGCGCTATGGCAGACCGCATCCTTAAGCTGCGCGCAGCCTCTTCTCTGGAACATTACAACGGCCCGGTGCTTTTCGAAGGCGATGCTGCCGGCGAGATTTTTTCGCAGCAGTTCGCCACGGGACTGATGGCGGTGCGTACTCCCCTGAGCGATGATTCCCGCTTCGAAATGTTCTTCAACCAGATGATGTCGCAGATGGGCGGCGCTTCATTCGTGGACAAAATCGGGGGACGCGTGCTACCCGAATTCCTCAGTGTTTCTGACAATCCACTGCTGGCGGACTACAAAGGCGTCAAGCTTCTGGGCGCGAGCAAAATCGACGACGACGCCGTCACCACGCGCGAAACCAAACTGATCGAACATGGAGTATTGAAGACACTTCTCTCCACTCGTGTTCCCGTGCGCTCGATCCCGCACAGCTCTGGGAGCCGCCGCGGATGGGGCCCAGCGCCTGGCAATTTGCTCGTGACCTCGGAGAAGTCGCTAAGCAATGACGAACTGCGCAAGGAATTGCTGCGCCGCGCGAAAGATCGTGGCCTCGATTACGGCATCGTGGTGCGCCGCGTAGGCGGAGGCGCTGCTGCTTCCTTCATGAAACTGGCCTCGCGTATGGCGCAGCAGGGCGGACAGGGTTCGGACTCGCTGGCCGAGGTCTACAAGCTCTACCCCGACGGCCATGAAGAACTCGTTCAGGGTATAGGAATCTCCGAGATGACTCCCGGCACGTTTAAGGACATCGTGGCTGTAGGCGACACGCCTGTGGTCTTCACCGATGAATTCATTCCCCGGGTTGGCGCCCTGTTCTCCATGGGACTGTCCGCTTCGTCCAATGTGCCCGTGGTTTCCTGCGTGGTGCCTTCGCTGTTGTTCGAGGAAGTGTCGCTGGTGAAAAGCCAGGGCCCGTTCCCCAATCCTCCAGTTTCACCCTCACCTCTGGCCAAGCAGTGAGGAACAGTCGAGCGCAGAGCAGGCGAATCTAATTTCCAGGAATAAGAGAAGTTCTGCTCACGGGCACTTGGTGCGGAATAATTGGTCGAAGAAAAAGGTAGATTCCCCCGGGGATCGCCGGAAGTTCGGAAGGAGCCGAATCTAGGATGACGAATGTGCGCGCCACGCGCCTGACGCTGGCTGGTCTTTTCTTTATTACGCTTGCCACCATGATGCTTGAGATCCTGCTGACGCGGATCTTCAGCGTGACCATGTGGTATCACTTTGCCTTCGTGGCCATTTCGCTGGCCATGTTCGGCATGACCGTGGGGGCGTTGCAGGTCTACCGGCATCCAGAACTCTACGACGAAGCTAACACCAAGCGGCAAATGGGGCTCAGCGCATTGTGGTTCGCCGTCACCGCCATCGTCAGCGTGCTGGCGCACGTGCTTGTGCCATTCCGCTCCCAGCCCACGCTGGCCGTGATTTGGATTGCCGTCACCTATTTCGTGCTCGCGTTCCCGTTCTACTTCAGCGGAGTGTGCGTTTGCGCTGCTCTCACCAAATTTCCTCGCAGTGTCAGCGGTCTTTATGCCGCCGATTTGTTCGGCGCCGCCATGGGCTGCATTGTGCTGATTTATGTGTTGCGGATAACCGATGCTCCGACTGCAGTGGTGATGGTCGGGCTGTTAGGTTGCATAGGAGCGGCATTGTTTGCCGCCGACGCCGCCGCACCAAGCTTGCGAACAGCCGCTTTGATCCTGGGAACGGCATTCGGCATTTTTGTCGTCATCAACACAATCCTGGCTCAAAACCAGGCCTCGCTGCTGCGGCTAACCTGGGCCAAGGGCGAACATGAGCCGCCCGCGCTGTATGAAAAGTGGAACTCCTTTTCCCGGATCACCGTGCGCGGCGACGCCAATACTCCCTCCAACGTCATCACCGAAGGAATCAGCGTTACTTATCCCAAAGACCGGCCTTACCGGCAACTACATCTTAAGATCGACTCCGATGCCGAGACGACGCTGACGGCACAGGACCGGGGCTCCATTAACGACCTGGACTATCTGAGATACGACGTAAAGAACCTCGTCCACTACGTCCGATCGGACGCGAAAGTGCTCATCGTCGGAGCCGGGGGCGGAAGAGACGTGCTGTCCGCTCTCCTGTTCCAGCAAAAGTCTGTTCGAGCGGTGGAGATCAATCAAAACACGATCAACACGGTGAATGGCAGGTTCGGGGATTTCACGGGTCATTTGGATCGAAATCCGAAGGTGACCTTCGTGAACGATGAAGCGCGCAGTTATCTGGCGCGCACGGATGAGCGCTTCGACATTATTGAGGCCTCGTTTATTGACACGTGGGCGGCGACCGCTGCGGGCGCGTTAACTCTCACGGAAAATTCGCTGTACACCGTCCAGTGTTGGGATCTGTTTCTCCATCGCCTTACTCCGGACGGCGTGCTTTCGTTCTCTCGCTGGTATCTGCCGGGTTTGCCTGCCGAAGCTTACCGGCTCACTTCTCTGGCGGCTGCCGCGCTGCGCGCCAATGGAGTGTCTGATCCGCGTTCCCACATTTTGCTGGTGAGGAACTTTCGACGGGATTCAAAGGGCGAGACGATTGGAGCGGCCACCATCCTGGTCGGCAAGAAACCGTTTACGCCGGCAGAGATTGATCGTATCGAAGCAATCGCTAAACAGATGCAGTTCGATGTGATCCTGAGCCCACGCTTTGCTCTCGATCCGGTTTTCGCCGCGCTCGGCAACGGACAGGACACCGGCGAGATCATCGATTCTCTGCCCGTGAACATATCCGCTCCCACCGATAATTCTCCCTTCTTTTTTTACATGATGAAGTTTCGCAACCTGCTCCACATGAGGGAGCTGTTGCAAGACAGCAATGCCGCCATCTATGCCACGTCGGGCGCCGTGGTCGGACTGCTGCTGCTGTTCGTCACCGTGCCGACGCTGATTTGTATCGCGCTGCCTCTGCGCTCCATGAAAAAAGAAGTGATTCGTAGCGTGATGCCCCACCTTCTGTTTTTCGCGGCGATTGGCCTGGGCTTTATGCTGATCGAGATTTCTCAAATGCAACGGCTTATCGTTTTCCTGGGACATCCCACCTACGCGCTTTCGGTGGTTCTGTTTTCACTCCTGCTGTCGAGTGGATTGGGAAGTTTTACGACCCGGAAAATCACGCAAGCCAACCGGAGCGCGGTCAACCGCCTGCTGCTGTTGTTGGTGGCGATGCTGGTCTTTGGCGTGCTGACGCCCTATGCGACGTCCGCCTTCGCTTCGTCCGTGAATGCGGTGCGCATAGCAGTCGCAGCAGGGATTCTTTTTCCCTTAGGTTTTTTTATGGGCATGGCGTTCCCGCTGGGGCTGAAACTGGCGGCCAGCCAAATCGATGAACTCACGCCGGCCTTCTGGGGAGTCAACGGTGCGACCTCCATCTGTGGCTCAGTCCTGGCGGCGGCCATCGCCATGAACGCGGGCATTGCCAGCACATTCTGGAGTGGGTTCGTTTGTTACGCGTTTGCTTTTGGCGCATACCTCTGGGCGAGACGAGATAGAGCGGGGTTGCCGGCGATTTTGGCCCCGGTATCGGTCTCGCTTGAAAATGAACGGAGTGCGTGATATTGCGGGTGGCTCTGCAACTAGCGGACTAAGCGCTTGAAATAAATGGTCGGGGAGAGAGGATTTGAACCTCCGACCCCCTGGTCCCGAATTCGGGATTCCGGAGTCGTACCGAATGTTTTCAATCTTTTACAGTGGTGCTTCAACCGTCTCATTCTTGCTGAATCACGCCATTCTGGGATGAATGTAAGTCCCCGAATGGCAGTCCCACCTTGAAAATTTATGTACAGTCCTCTTTTCTCTTGCTGGCTCTCTTGATTCGTTCGTGTGATGGAGGCAGCTCAACATATCGACTCTTCGAATGGCGAGGACTCTGCTCATAGAACCACATTGCACCATCGGTTTCAGTCCTCGTCGCTTGTTGTCTATGAGATCGACAATGCTGATACCGTGAACAAACATGCCGTATAGGAGCGCAAACAAGCGTTCCAGCACAAGAGCGCTGCGCTAAGGCTGCCACACCCTGGATGAGGGCTCTGTTATGGTGGATAGGTGGTCATGTCCGAAAAGCGCGAGTCTCCGCTTTGAGTGGGTGAGAAAATCCAACTATGGAACTGCCTGATCGGGAAATATGTTATCGCGCCTTACAGACCCGAGATGCGCGTTTCGATGGACTGTTGTTCGTCGCGGTTACTTCCACCGGAGTGTATTGTCGGCCTGTCTGTCCAGCCCGAACCCCGAAATTCCAGTACTGCCGCTTCTTTGGCTCCGCCGCAGCGGCGCAGGAAGCGGGATTTCGCCCGTGCTTGCGTTGCCGGCCCGAGGCCGCTCCGGACTTAGCCTCATGGCGCGGAACTTCGAACACCGTTTCCCGGGCATTAGCTCTTATCGCCGATGGGGCCCTGGATAGTGAAGAGGCAAACGTTGCGAGGCTGTCAGAACGTCTTGGTGTAGGAGAACGTCAACTCCGGCGATTGTTCCTAAAGCATCTCGGAGCCTCGCCCATCGCAGTCGCACAGACTCGGCGTGTGCTCTTTGCCAAGCAGCTCATTCATGAAACGCGGATGCCAATGACCGAAGTCGCGTCAGCCGCGGGATTTGGTAGCGTGCGCCGCTTTAACGAAGTATTCCGCAATCTGTTTCACCGTTCTCCGAGTGCCTTGCGACGAGAAGACAGCGCAGGTTCACTACCTGCAAGAACGGGTGTAACTCTCCGCTTGCGCTATCGACCACCCTACGACTGGGATTCCATGCTTGCTTATCTAGAGGCGCGTGCGATCCCAGGCGTGGAAGTCGTCGAGAACAGGTGTTATCAACGGACGGTTGAGATCGACGGTTCTGTCGGATTTGTCCAGGTCGTTCATCTACCTCAACAGCAGAGCCTGGCGGTTACGATCCGTTTTCCCCGTGTTCTTTCGCTACCTGCAATTGTGGTCCGAGTGCGACGATTGTTCGATACAGGCGCAGACATCGAGACCATTGATGAGCATCTCTCTCGCGACGTGGCGCTCGCGCCGCTCGTGGCGCAACGTCCTGGTCTGCGCGCGCCGGGTGGATGGGATGGATTCGAACTAGCCGTGCGGGCGATTCTTGGGCAACAGGTAAGCGTTGCCGCGGCTCGCCGTCTTGCTGGAGAACTTGTGGTGCGCCACGGTCGGCCTCTGCCGGTCGCTCGTGACGGTCACGGTAGCTTGTCGCATGTATTTCCTACACCTGAACGTTTAGCGACGGCAGAATCCTTAGGACTTGGCATGCCTTCTGCGCGCCAATCATCATTGCAGGCGTTAGCGCAAGCTGCAGTGGCGGATGCAAACCTATTTCGTCCGTTCGGGACAATCGAAGAAGCCATCGCGCGATTTCGCTCGATCCGCGGAATCGGCGAATGGACGGCACAATACATTGCATTGCGTGCCTTACGCGAGATGGATGCATTCCCGGCGTCTGATGCTGGTCTGCTTCGCGGTGCGGCATTAATCGGCGGAATCCAGTCTAGTCCAGATAGCCTTCTCAAGCGCGCCGAATCCTGGCGGCCTTGGCGCGCGTATGCAGCGCAGCACCTGTGGGCAGCTCAAGCCGTCGTGAATCCCAACAGGAGGAGCATATGACTGAGGTCTTGCAGTTGTTGGTTGACCGGATCGACACCCCGATTGGCAAGATGCTTATTGTTGTGGACCGCGATGGAAATCTGCGTGCCGTGGATTGGACGGACCATGAAGCGCGTATGCACCGTCTCCTACGCCTTCAGTACGGCAAGAACGGATTCCGGCTCGAGCCCACTCACAATCCGAATAGTCCGACGGATGCCATCGGCAGGTACTTTGCAGGAGAACTGGCGGCGATCGACGCGTTGCCGGTGAAAACCGGGGGTACGCCCTTCCAGCGTGAAGTCTGGCGAGCATTGCGAGATATCCCTTGTGCCACGACGATGTCTTACGCGCAGCTTGCTAAGAGAATCGGCTGCCCTGCCGCGGTTCGTGCCGTCGGGCTTGCCAATGGTTCGAATCCGGTTGGAGTCGTCATCCCGTGCCATCGCGTCATCGGATCTGACGGGTCGCTCACCGGCTACGGTGGAGGTATCGGACGCAAGCATTGGCTTTTGGAGCACGAAAAACGAATCCACCAGCAAACGGATACGGGTGGGGCTTGATGACCGCGCACGACAGAGGAGAGGAGACATGGTGAGCAAAGTTAATCTTGCTGAAAAGCTGTCGCAAATAACGGACTACTGGAAACCGCGGATTCTTTGCGAGTTGAATGGCCAGGAACTTAAGCTCGCTAAGGTTCGCGGAACCTTCGTCTGGCATCATCACGAAAACGAGGACGAGTTGTTATTGTGCCTGGCAGGTCGGTTGCGGATTCAGTTCCGCGATAGCTCCGTCGAGCTTGGAGCAGGGGAGTTTTGCGTGGTACCCAAGGGGATTGAGCATCGCACTTCGGCTGACGACGAAGTCCACCTTCTTGTTTTCGAGCCAATCGGTACCCGCAACACCGGGAATGTGGAAGACCCAAAGTTCACTACGGTTGACGTCCCGATCTAGTTTTCTACAGGAATATGCAAGTTTCCTTTATGCGGAACTGAAGGGCGTGGTTTGCAAATGACCAAGCCAATCTCAAGAAGCTCGTGCCAAAGGAAATCATCCTGAGCAACAATGGCCAGGAGGAGTGGGAGCATCGCGCCGAGATCTGAGAAAGCGTAGAGAAGTTTGCCGCTAATAGCGGCAAGTTGATCCGTCTCTCCTTTCCTCGCCGTAGTGATTCGGAAGGACTAACCAGTGCATCTTGCCACCACCTCTAGCACACCCAGTACCGACGCTACGCCCCACATCGGTTCGGGAACCAGATTCTCGTCGATCGACATATTCCGGGGTCTAATCATGGTCTGGATGGCGCTTGATCACACCCGTGACTTCTTTACAAACGTTCGATTCGAGCCGGAAAACATCAATCTCACCTGGCCAGGACTGTTTTTCACCCGCTGGATCACTCACTTCTGCGCACCAATGTTCTTTCTTCTCGCCGGCACTGGCGCATTCCTCTATCGCAATCGTACAGGATCAGTGGGGAAGGTTTCGCGCTTTCTCTGGACGCGGGGGATCTGGCTCGTCATTCTGGAATGGACGATCATTGAGTTCGCCTGGACCTTCGTGCCCTGGATATTTGGTGGCGTGATCTGGTCGCTGGGCCTAAGTATGGTAATACTGGCAGCCCTCGTGTGGCTGCCAGAATGGGCAATCCTGACATTTGGTCTTGTGCTTGTGGCGCTGCACGATCTATTCGACGCTGTTCAGCCCGCACAAATGGGTTCCTTCGGCGGGCTATGGGTTCTGCTGCACCGTCGTGGCTTGGTACCGGGCACCAACTTTTTCGTCCTGTTCCCTCTCGTCCCCTGGGTCGGGGTAATGGCGTCTGGCTACGTGTTGGGGAGCGTCATGCTCAAAGCGCCGGCAGTTCGACAGCGAATTCTGTTGTTTCTTGGCTCGGCGCTCACGCTGGCGTTTGTCGTTCTGCGCGGGTTGAACGCATACGGAAATCCGCAAGCCGGGGTAGCCGCCAGCTCCCCCGGAGAGTGGCACCCGCTTCCTGCAGTTTCCATGACGATCGTCTACTTCCTTGACGTCGAGAAATACCCCCCATCCTTGCAGTTTTTGCTCATGACCGTTGGACCTTCTCTCCTGTTGCTTTGGTGGTTGGATCGTTTTGGGCATAAGCCCTTTACAAAGAAACTCACTGATCCTCTCCTGATCTTCGGACGCGTGCCAATGTTCTTCTACATACTGCATCTCTACGTAATTCACCTGCTGGCAATTGTCACGGCGTACATCTTCCGCCAGCCCGTGAATTGGCTCTGGCATGGCACTTTCTGGATGAATAGTGTCCCCGACGACTACGGCCAGAGCATCTTTTTTGTTTATGCGATGTGGCTCATGGCCATCGTGATGCTCTATTTCCCCTGCCGCTGGTTCGCGGAATTGAAGCAGCGACGAAAAGACTGGTGGTTAAGTTATCTGTAAGGATGGAGGTTTGCGCCTAGGATCGGCTCCGATAATTCAGCTGCGAAGGATTCTGTTGTGATCGACAAGCAGAATCGAAGAAGAAAACTCTCTGACGCCAACAAAATCTCGCATGCCGCTCTGGAGTTTTGTCCGCTGACGACCAAGAACTGGCCGGACATTGAGAAACTCTTGGGGCCGCGCGGCGGATGGGGAGGATGCTGGTGTATGTGGTGGCGCCTTCGCCGCGCCGCGTTTCAAGAAAATAAGGGCGATCGAAACAGGCGGGCTCTTCGTCGAATCGTCGCTTCGAAGAAAGCCGTGGGGGTGCTGGCCTACTTGGGCGGCAAACCTGTGGGTTGGTGTGCTGTTGCGCCGCGCGAGGTGTACACCCGTCTGGCAAATACTCGCGTGCTTAAGCCCGTGGATGCTCAGCCGGTCTGGTCTGTCTCGTGCTTTTTTGTGAAGCCTGAATACCGTCGGGCCGACTTAAGCGTCGCGCTACTAAAAGCCGCCGTGGATTACGCTATCCAAAATGGCGCCAAGATCATCGAAGGGTATCCGCAAGACGCCCACAAGAACATTCCCGATGCATTCGCTTGGACTGGTCTTCTCCCTACGTTTTGCCAAGCCGGATTCGAGGAAGTGGCAAGAAGGTCGCCACGTAGGCCGATCATGAGAAAGGATGTCAGCGCGTTGAGGAAACCGCGATGACATCTAGCTCGCGAGGCGTCAAGGAGGCGGGCTGGCCGGCAGCGCTCCAAACCTTATAACGACTGTGAGAACCGAGTCTCCAGGAACTCGCCCAGTTTCGCAGTCGCCTTGAATTGCGGAATCGGCTTTGAACGCTGAGGTGAATGCGTTAGAGAGACTCCAGATTGTGCGGGACCGAAATTCCTGGTGCTTCGGTTCGAAATAGAGGTTGTGCACGGTCCGGGCCAGATGCTTCGGAGCTGCGGTCGGTTCCCGGGTAGAAAAGATCGCAACCGCCATAGATCCGATCGTACTGTGAGGACAATTTTCGTTCAGAACCGGCTTTGACCTGCGAAGTGACCCCAGTCCAAGTCCGATCTGTACTGGTACTCCCGCCATTTGGCGATCTTTCCTCCTTCAACTTGAACTGTAACGATGCCGTGGTATCGGTGGTTCATCTGGAAGGTAAACTCTCCGAATCCGACCTGTTCTTTTTTGTTGAAGGCAAGGTGATGCCACTGCATATGCATCGGTGGGCTCGGCTTAGTCGGCCCTCCAAAAAAGTGGTATATGGCGGATCTGCCGACATACACCTGACGATTCGGAGGCTCGATGTAGACCGCATTCTCGGCGAAACAGTCCGCGGCTTTACGGGCGTTGCCTTCGTTCCAGCCGTCGGAAACTGTTCTCATCAGAGAAAGGAACTCGTCCTCACCAATTGTCGTTGCAGGCGCACGGACCTGACCTACACACACGGTGGATAGAAACGCGACTAGCAATGACACTGTGTGAACTGAGAATGTTCGCGTCATGGGTACTTCCCTTCAATGTGCCCTTAGGTGGAAACGGAAATGATTCTATCTCAAAGACGGAATCACCCTTCCCGTTGGCGTCACCCCAATTGTCTCGCGCGATTTCCTCAACAGTGCGGGAAGGTGATTGGATCGCCAGCTCAAGCAGCGCCGACAACGAACCCTTGTGCGATTTGGGAGCGGCGACTTCGATTCGTGGAGTGAAAACATGCCGAAGAGCGCAAACGTCGGTAAAACGACCGCGCACACGGATACATAGCATGACCGCGAACTTGCCGATAAAGACGGTGGTACCGAAAGTAGTAGGCGTGCACGAGGGGCTACCGGTCGGCGTGTCCACCGCGGACAACGAGGCCGGTTGGCGAATGGCTTTAGGGAGGCTCGCGTCGCAAGGTTGTCCCGAAATTTACTTCGCCGTATCGCGACACGATTTCTTTTCGCACTTCGAGCGAGTGCTCAGGCAGCTTTTTCGCGATAAGGTCAGGTGTAGCCTGCAACAGAAGAAGTGCCAGATAATGGGCATACAGCACATACGCTTCAAGACCAGCCTCGCGCACGCGGCTAGGCAGCTTAAACCGAGCTGTCCCCAATGCAGCCCGATCGAACTCAAGCCGTTCAGGAAGACTGTTGGTTGGTTTCGCGCTTCGAGTTCTACTTTCCCTTGATCCGGCTCACGAAGAGCTTCAGGAAACGATCGGCGTCCGAGGCCAGGCAGACGCGCGCATTCGGCTTTAGCGGAATCGCGCCTTCGATTTCGTAGTGGTCGCCGTGAAGCACATTGTTCTCATTCGATCCCATGCGATTGGCGACGGTCTCGCCGCGCGTGAACTCGCCTTTGGTTTCGACGTCCACGTGCATATCCTTCAGCGTGACGAGGGTGGGATCAATCACCGTCGCCACGGCCAGCGGATCGTACATGGCCGCGCCGGAGTATCCGCTCTTTTCCGAGCGCGTGATGTAGAAGTCGGCTAACTGCGCTACGAAGCCGCTCTCCGGACCATGCTGCGATCCGAGATCGGTGAGGTGCTTGCGCGTGATGATGGTGCGCTCTCCAACGTCGGAGCCGACCATGGTGACCATCCAGCCGGCGTTGAAAACAATGGCGGCGGCTTCAGGATCGTTGTGGATGTTGGCCTCGGCTGCGCCGTTGACGTTGCCTCCTGTGATCGAGCCGCCCATGATGACGATGTCTTTCACCAGCGGAACGATGGAGGGATCTTTCGAAACGGCCAGCGCGATGTTGGTGAGCGGACCGACGGGAATGAGCGTCAGTTCGTGCGGATATTTGTGAACCATCTCGATGATGAGATCGGGGCCCCAGCGTGCATCGGCCTTGCATTTTGAGGCGGGCAGTTCCACGCCTGCCAAGCCATTCTTGCCATGCCAGTATTGCGCCGTGATCAGTTTCTGATTGAGTGGGTGCTGCGCACCACCGGCGACCGGTTCAGGCGCTCCGAAGTCGAACGATTTCTCGAAGAACGTGGATCTTGCCAATGACGCTCCTTGGTGCTACTCATAGATCACGGTTGAAGCACCACGAAAGGAGAATCGTGGTGCGTGAGAGACATCAAAGGCCCCGAGTCCAAGACTTGGGGACCAAATGGAGAATTTGCTATTGGGAATACGGTTCCGATAAACGTAGCGGTCGTACCAAGAGTTGGGCGAAGAGCTCGGTTTCAAGCAAGACCGAAGCGCAGCGCTTAGCCGACCAGTTCATGGAGACCGCAAACGAACGGAACAATCAACCTCAACTCTTTCCCTTCGGGAAAGACTCACTCGCAAGTCTTGTGGCAGTTTGCCGAGAAAAGATGTGGCCGTTGCTGAAAAACTCAACGACGATCAGCTACGACTTTAATCTGGACACGTACATACTGCCAACGTGGGGTTCGATGCGAATCACCAAACTGAGAACCATCGAGCTTCAGGATTTCTTCAACTCGTTTTCTCCTCGTCTGTCTCCGAAGACGATTCGCAACATGCACGGCTGCTTGCGAGCAATTCTCAGTCAAGGCAAAGCTTGGGGTTTGGTTCGCATGAACCCCGCCCAAGGCGTCCGATTGCCTCACAAGAAAGCTCGCAAACCACCCGTGGTGCTCAGCAGGCAGGATATCCGCCGTGTCATAGAGACTCTACCCGAACCGACAAAATCTATCGTCACCTTGATCGTCGTCGGTTCGTTGCGGATCGGAGAGGTTACTGCGCTACGTTGGGAAAGAATTCACCCGGATCGCATCGAAGTCATCGAGCGATTCTATGAAGGCGAGTTTAACGACACCAAAACCGATGCCGGACACCGGAGCATTCCGCTTGATTCCTTTGGAATTCTGCGACGTGTTCTGGAATCGGCTTGGCAGCGGTCCAAATGCCGAAATCCAGGTGATTTGGTATTCACCAACGCACGAGGAGGACCGATAAACCGACGGAATCTACTGCGGAGACAACTCAAGCCGACGATAAGAAAGCTTGGTCTGCCTCCCACCGTGGACTTTCGGAGCTTCCGCACCATGCACTCAAGCTTGATGAGCAGTATTGGCGTTCGGCCTGAGGTAACGCGAGACAACATGGGGCATGCCACAATCGACGTGACCCAGAATGTCTACAACAAGACGTGGTGGGAAGAGCGAGTTGAGGCCGTGAGTATGGCTGCCGCTACTGTATGGCGGGAGTTCATGCCCACACAGAAAGCGCTTGCGCCAATGTAAGTCCTTTTGTGGAAGTCCTTAGCTTCTCGCCGGCTCTTCGAGTATCTGCAAGTGCTTGATTAGAATTGGTCGGGGAGAGAGGATTTGAACCTCCGACCCCCTGGTCCCGAAGTAAGGAGTTTAGTCTGTAACTGATTGGTCTGGTTGCGCTTACGAATCAGTGATCTCAGCTCAAATGCGCCCTCGCGCCCTTCGGGTGCGTTTCAATGGGTAAGCGTTTGAGCAACAACACCTGTTTGATCAGAAGTGTCTATGTTGCGCTTGACTACTCCGACGTGAGCTCTTCCTCAGCCTTCGTTTGATCTTCATGCCACTTTCTCCACCCCTCCCGCTCCTTCCTGAAAATCTCGGCATCTACGTGGCGCGGGCGTAGCTTGGGAATGTCCTCATTAGGCAAATTCGAGAACATGTTCCGGTGTGCATGTTCAGCGATTGCTCGCCGAATGAACTCTGCTGCCACTCGGGGTAGGACAAATCCCCGCTCCGGTGGTCGGTAGCCGATTCGGGTGTACAGGAGATGACGTGGGCTGAGCGGAAGGAAGATTTCTGTTCCTTTGCTCCCCCAACCGCCATCGAAGTCGTATTTGTCTTCGCTGTGGTAATTCAGCCTGACAACGGGATCGTCACTGCTGAACCAGTTCAGATCATCTGGAGCGCAAAGGATTGACCATCTGTGATCCAGTAGAGCCTTGACGCTGTCGCTGTCCGTCAGCAAGTACTTCATGGAATGCAGCCAAACGCCACGCCCTACAAGAGTATGAACACTAATCTTCACTGAATCCCCGTCTGGTTGGCGCTTCACGCGTAATGGCAAGTACTCAGTGTTCGGGACGTTGGTCAGAGGGAGCCGTCCGCCCGATTGTCTTGCCCGCTCAAGTTCACGGCGAAGATCCTGGAGTACCTCATTCAAGACGGTGGGCATCATCTGATTCCAGAGAGGTAAGTTCTCTGCCAGGAAAGCAGGAGTGCGGACGATCTGCGCTGCCACGAAGCGAATCAGCGTCTGCCAGTCGGCCTTTCTGAGCCGCTCATCTTCGATGGCTTTACGGATCGGTGCTGTGGCTGGTGTGTCGAACTCGCGTTCTAGCCACCTCTCGATGTCGTCGGTCTCGGCGCCCAGAACAACCCGCGTGTATAGATGGGTCTGGTATCCGACTCCGCTGACATGGACCCGCTTCCAAGTCGGGACATGCGGGTTCGAGACCAAGGTCCGATACCGGTAGAGCGTGCCATCCGGGCTGGCGAAATGCTTAAGGTAGAGGCACGGGACATAGTGATTTTCAGCGGTAAGAGGCATTCACGTTAACCAGTATAAGGCTCCTGAGAGACTCTTCCCCGATAGCCGAAGGCGTATGCAAATGTTACCCCGGCGGCGGGTGGCAACCGTTTCGCCCGATTTTGGCGGAGGGTGGGGCTGTTCTCAAAGTGCTCTGGAAGCCATCCATCTATGCGGCTGACGACAGATACTCGTCAGCGATTTCGGCCTTGTTGTGATCAAGGAGGTAGAAGAAACCACGCTCGACGTCAACAGGACGCAGCTTTCGCTGGAGACGTGCCGCGATGGAGCCACAGGTATCGACCCAGCGTCGATATACTTCCTCATTGTGCGTGTTAATTGGGATGTACGTTCTCTGGCGCATCAATCTACCGGAGAGGAACTTCAGTTTCCCGATCTTGCTGTCGAGGACACAATAACGCTCCGGATCAAGGAATGTCCGGAACTTCGTTACGAACGCCATCTGACTGAACTGCGGCAAGCGTAAGTCACGGAGGGTAGCTAGGCTGCTGCCATCGAGCATTCGAACGACCGTGCTCGCAGGGTGGAGCTTCGCGTTAGTAATCTCCGTCCGGAACTTCGCTACGCGGTAGTTCCGATATGGGGTTCGGTAGTAGCCCCAATAGAGGATTCCCGATAGGCCGTCTTTGAGCTTGTCCTCGGCGCCGCTGAGGAGCAGGTCTTGGAGGTAGTGATCGAGATCGATCATGCTAGGGAAGGAAAGCTCGCACCCAGCAAGGAAATCGTAGGTCACTGGCGGGTAATCGAACCTGCCAATCGCCTCGATTATCTGGTCTTCCAAGGGGCACCCCCTGAAGACGATGCTACTACATCGAACACTTGGCCGTTTCACGCCTACAAGCCGCCGAAGTGAGCCCGAGGTCGGCTTCGAGGAGATCTCCTGGAAGTCCGTTACGGGCCAACTTCTCGTTTTGCCGACCACCCATTACGTAACTTAAGCTGGCAACTGCGCGCGTTCGGCACTTGCCATCGGCCTTCAGCTCTGAATGACAAGTGACGGTCGATAACCGACGGCCCAGTCAGCTATTGCGGCCACCTAGCTAGCAGTTCCAGCGTTCCAATGATCACCGTGTCCTGTTGAAGCGTGGTGACCAGCCATCCGGCAGTAGGGCACTTACCGAGCATTGCGCACTCCATCTGCAACAGGCCAGCGTGCGTCAATCTGCCTAATAATCTCTTCGGCCCATCGCACGGCGTCCGCAATCGCGGCGACGGTCGCAGGCACTCGCTTCCCGGCGTCATCCTGAGCGAGTTTTCGAGGCGCCAGAATCGCAGTCATGACGCCGATGACTCGTTTGCGCCCCTCGTCCATCAAATGTATCGTACCATGGTATTTCGTCTTTTGTTCGCTATGCCATTGTGCTACGCTTCTAGGTCGGAGGCTTTATGACCGACCTCGTGCTGTCGAATTTTCAGACGGAGTGGTTTCCACTGTTGCGGCTTCTTCTTGGCGGCTTGTTCAAATGCCTCGATTGCCGAAAGACTCGCGATGCCCTCGCCGTCAACAGTCAGGAACTTGTCCGAACCAGAGCCGAACTGAAATCATGCCAGACAAATAACCGCATCCTGCTCGGACTTGGGTTCCTCACGCTCATGCTGCTTGCTGTCTTCGTCATCGCGGGTAGGCGCGGGTAGCATGGCGGACAAGGCGGATGCCATTTACATGCTTGTGACGAGCTGATCAGTGCATCACAGTTTCTTCCAGCCCACCGTTTTACAGAGGAGTTCGACAGTGACACAACAGAAAATCGGGCCGTGGGAAGTCATGAAACCGCTCGGCAAGGGCGGACAGGGGCAGGTCTCACTTGTCAGGAGACCGGGGAGAGTTCAAGAGCGGAGAGACGCAATCCAAGAGATTGTTGCGGCTAGTCCGTGGCAGCACAACATCAGCACGCAGGAGGTGACACAAGCCGTCGAGCGTATGGCTCCCGCGATATGGAAGTACGCTCGTCCTGAGGCTGCTGATGACCTCGGAGCTTTGAAGCAGTTCATGATACCGGAGAGCGGCCCGGATGCTGACGAAGCTGTCAAACGGCTGAAGAATGAAATTCTAATTCTTCGACAGGGGAGACCCGGACTGGTCGGACTCATCGACCGCGAATGAGACCGAGCGATGGATTGTCACGGAGCTTATGTCGGCGGGCACACTCTTCGACAATCCGACGAGGTACAAGGGCGATGTTTGTCGTTCGCTCAAAACGTTCCGTTCTCTGGTTGAGGCGGTCGCTGGTCTACACAAAGAAAATCTAGTTCATCGCGACATCAAACCTGCCAACGTCTTTCTTGGCGGGGATGACACGCTTGTCCTCGGCGACTTCGGACTCATCTTCGTCCCAGACCAATCCGAACGTCCGACGATGACCGACGAACGGGTCGGCCCTCGTGACTACATGCCGCAATGGGCCGACCTCGGGGAGCGGCTCGAAAACGTGCAGACGAACTTCGATGTCTACATGCTCGGCAAACTTCTATGGTGCATGGTGACTGGTCGTCTGAAACTTCCCCGCGAGTATCACAAGAGACCAGCCTACGATGTAACAGCACTCTTCCCGAACCACCAGAACATGCGGGAGGTCAACGAGATTATCGAAAAGTGCGTCGTCGAAGAACCGGAGCACTGTCTGAAATCGGCTCAGGAGTTGCTCATCATGGTTGACGACGCTCTGGTTTCAATTCAAAAGGGGACTCCGATGCTCGACGGCAAAGGGAAGCTCGTTCTACCTTGCCGCGTGTGCGGGAGAGGTTTTTATCGGGAACACAATTCCGTGCAACTCAAAGCGAACGACTCGCAAAACCGTGGTGCTCCTCCCATTCCTATTCGCATGTTCGTCTGTAATGTCTGCACGCATTACGAGTTCTTCGCTCCGAACTTCCCGGAGGAAGCCGCTGCCAAGAATTGGAAACCGTGGGGAGGAAACTGAAGTGAACGGCACGACGAAATGGGCGATTTTCTGCCGACCGGGAAGTCTTCGACAAGTGTCGGAGCCGTGAAGGATTTTCGGAACTCGCCTGTCTTGCACGTTGTATCGTTGTATCAACGCCCTGACGTTCCTCTACTCCACAGTCTGTGATCTCAAGGGCGATGAACCATCGGCCTAAAAGCCGCAATGGTAGGCCCGCCTTACGCCTGAGCAATCACATTCTGCCTGCTCTCATTGAGCACCCGGAGGTTCCGATGCACATCGGGGAGATTTCCAATGGGAGCGGGATATCAACCTCGTGCATCCGTGCATCCGCTATTACGAGAAGCACGGTGTCATTCCCCAAGGCTGTCCGCGGAAAAAATGGTTATCGAGAGTATCCAGACACAGCTGTGAAAATGATCACGCTAATTGTTGACTCGCAACGAATGGGATTTTCTTTGCCCAATCATTTTCGCAAATCTTCAAATCAGCTTGGTATCGAGACGGACCGCCTGTTCTTTGATTGCCTCCAGGGTCCGATAGCCTCGCTGCGACAAAGCCATCATTGAGATGATGACCCATGCGACCCACTGGGATAAGTCTCCCAAGTCCTGTAGTTGAACACCGTCGAACTCAGCTCGGTGAACGGCCCGGGAGCGAAGATCGTAGAGCTCTTTTAGTCTCCGTTTCAACTTGGGATAGTCCTCCACTTTCCAGACACCGTAACCGGCAAACGTAAGAATTGTTGCCATTCCACGTGTGTTGGCCTCGGTGACGTCACTATCGGTAATTGCAAAGAAGCATTCTGCGCAGGACCAAAGCTTGATAAAGCGCATCGTTGTATTTCGGTCGCCATGAGCATCCGCAAACCAATACAGCGCACGTTCAATGGACACTTGAAGCTCCGTTTTCTGTATGAGCACAGGAAGCTCGGCCAATTGGTCGAGGAAACATTCCTTTCGCAGGTAGGCGACCAACTTTGCGTTCAACGGAAGCTTCTTATCCTCTCCCCATGTCCGGGTCACCGTTGGATTGGCCCCTCCTGCCTCCCAATGAAGAATCGAGGTAGGCATCGTTTGTCTGTGCGGCGATAGCGCGGCACGGAGATGGGATTGCCATATTGAACCTTCGAAGAGGATCGCGCCGCACACTGCGAGAACACCAATGATAAGAATCGTGTGATGCTCGAATCGTTGGAATGAGATTTCAGGGCTGCCGTTGCTCGTGCCAATAAGCCATACACCCTTCGCAAATTCCTCTTGAATCCAGTCCTGTGTGATGGCCCCACCGAATTGAACCTCACTCAGAATCGTAATGTCCGGCTTGCAGATCGAAATAGGCCCTAGCTCCAAGCGGTCCACATCGCCTAACTCCAAGCCTTCAAGCGTGACTAGATGAAAGCGCTCTTTGACCTCTGACGAAAGCGCGGCGCAACAATCCTCGATGAACTCCACCGCATCTGGCTGGAGCGATCGCTTGATCCATCCTTCGTAATTCTCATGCACCTGCTTTGCGATTTCCTTCGGGGAGCAGGAATTGCGCAGGTCGGGAATTCTTTGCATAATTCCCGTGATTCGCTTGAGAGCCGAGATGCCCGCGTCAGATAGAGGATGCATGTTTATTTCGGTACGCACGCTGGGATGAAAGAGGCCAATCCTCTTCCATTCCTCTATCGTGTTGAGGACGAGGAAAGCCTTTACTGAAAACAGGGTCTTCAACTCGAGTTCGATGATTCGCTTTTCCTTTGGGGTCATTCAGCCCGTCCCATCAAGTTGGTCCGCCGGCGTATGATCGACAATCCATTCGCAGAGCCGCTGGTTGCGTCGGCTCCTCCACAACCGAGAGTCGCTTAAATCGGGCTCAGCCTGCCTTTCAGATGCTTGGTCAAATCTTCGGGTGTCAATCCGGCAGGCCACTCCGCATCTGATCGGAGACAACAATAGAAGTGCATTTCCTCTCCGACAGGGTGGTAGTAAATACTTCCCAACCAGAGAGCGGCAACCTCGTGTTCCAGCGACGACGCCCGCTGTGCCACGTTGCACAACGCATCCCGGAATGTGGCGGTGGTCTTGATATCGCTCGATCCATGGCCCGGAAGCTTCACGTAAACAATCAGGAACGGTACCCGATTCTCTCGCTGGGCCGCTTGCGACTTTTCGACGATGTGGTGCTCGAAGGTCGCGGACAGAATGCTGGCTAAGGTACTGACCAGCTGTATGCCTCCGCTTTGATGCTTGAGCTCCGCCTCAGGAACGATCCGGACCGAAATAGCCGTCTCTCCTACCTGGAGATTGTATGGTTCATCGGGTATCACTTGCCTTTGTTGGAGCCATTCCTCGAAGCCCTGCAACGTCCCGGCATTGAAAATGTTGCTAGCCACTAAGCTTTGACTGATAGCGCCCAAATATCGCAGTACAAGCCGCGTAGAAGCAATATCGTTGGCTTTTGCCCAGGGCTTCACGATCCTATCGATGGCTCGTTCAGCAATCAGTAAACCGTCCCCATTTGCGTCTTTGACGTCAACGGGAATGATGGCTTCCCCAGCGGAGAATCTAAAATCGAATGGAGGATTATCGCCAAAACCTAGCGGCCATCCCAGATCGTTGAGAAGACCGAGCCGCTCAAATTTCGCAAGAGCGCAAAGTTCCGTACTCGCCTTCCGGAACGTCCTTTCGCGTTGGTTCTCGTTCGTGGCCCCGAATAGCGCACTGAGAGGATCCTTAAGCGCGACTACATCAAAACGTAGCAGCAGCACTTGAAGGGATTGATCTACCTGCTCTATCTCAAAGTCGATTCCATCCTTGAGGAAAGAGGCAACATACGCGCCAAGTGCTGTCTTCTCCAGCTCAGGGCGTCCATAGTCGATCCAGGCACGATAGAGGGATGGAAACTTTTTTTGAGCCTTTGTCAGATCACCCATCGCGACGTCTCATCCTTCTTATCGCCCCGTAGCGCATGAAATCTGAGGAACGTCCGACATGCTTCCGCAGTGCCGACCGCACGGGCGTGACGACAATGATCGGCTACACCCTATCATAAGAGAACGAGGAAGATTGCTCGACACCTTCCTCACCCATACGTAGAGGCCGGCACGGTCAATCGGTCGAGGAAAAATTCTAAGGCGGCGCGAAGGGTCGACCAGGCGAAGAATGGTGAGCAGCCCCACTGACGTACCGCGGAAACCCGCTAGTACCGCACGAACTGCGTTCTAATGCTCTAATGGCACGCTGGTTGTGGGCATGGGCGATGGAGTGGAGCAATGGTTCATCCGGGTCGGGAGGCACAATCACTGTAACCGCTCGTACTTGGCCTTGGCCTCTTTCGGGATGGATTTGAAGTAGCTCCCTACCCCTTCTTTGCGGCCCTGATTCGTGCCCAACGTGCCCGCTGTGCCTCTGCGATTCTTTTCCTGCCTGCCGCTGATATTTTGCGTGTCGGTAGTGCGGCGCTCTTTCGCGCTGATCTCTTCCCTCTTGTCGTTCCGCCCTCCAACAACCAGAGCACCTGACTCAATTTCGCAATCTCTTCCTTCACTTCTCGAATGATGTTCTCGATAGGACTCAAATTCTCTCCTCCTGTTCGCAATTAGCGAAGGCAAAGAATAACACGTCACGCCAGCCAGTCAGCACAACGACTAAAGCCTGTCCGTCCGCCGGGATTGCCGTTTTTCAAGCGGACAATTCAGGCGGACACCCACAATTCCATTTGCTTTGGTGGCAGGCGCCGGGGCGCATATTTGTGGAGGAAGGATCGGACGAACTCGTTTGCCAATCGGGAATTGTCGTCGGTTCTCATGATCACACACGTTTGGAAACACAATGAGTTATCAGAAAGCGGCTTTACCACTACCCCCTCAGCGCGAACGCCAAGCGCCGTAGGTTTGGTGAGGATGGCCACGCCAACGTGCTCAGATACCAAGTGAATCGCCTGTTGAGCCGTAATAATCTCGTGCGCGTGTTTGGGAGCGATTCCCTCACATCGTGCCGCGTCCATGATTGCGCCATGAACGACGGGGTGGACTCGTCGCCCGAACAGAATCCATTCATCGTTTGCCAGATCTTGGAGCACGATGTGTTCCTTTTGCGCAGCCGCGTGGGTCTGTGGGAGAACCGCATAGAGCGGCGTCAGAGCGAATGGTGCGGTCGTGATCTGAGAGTCCTCCGGAGGTGCCGTCACCAGCGCCAGATTCAGTTCGCCGGCCATTACACTCCGGACCAACTCGATTGAGAACTGACTGATCAGTCGAAGGCGGAGTGTGGGGTACAAGGAGAGACGAATTGCAAGAATGGCCGAAACCCAGGCTTGATCGGCGTAGGGCGAGTATCCAATCAGCAAAACGCTATCTCCCCCATCATGGGCAGCACGAGCAAGATGAACAGTCCGCTCCATATTCAAGAGCGAAGAGCGAGCCCCTTCGACAAAGATACGTCCCGCGTCCGTTAGCTCCACAATTTTCTTATTGTCGCGAGTGAAGAGCGGAAATCTATTCTGTTTTTCGATTTCAGTGATCTGTTTGCTGAGCGTAGATTGGGTGATGTGCAATCTGTGGGCAGCCCGTGTAAAGCTCAACTCCTCGGCCAAGACAATGACTGCGTACAGGTAACGCACTTCAATGTGGGGGAACACTGCTCCATACCCCTTTCGCCAAATGGCAAGAATCGGTAATTGGCCTACATCTAGTGAAGGAACCGGCACGGCAGAAAAAGTATCAAGAAAGATTTCTTTATTTCTTGGCGGCGCTGGCCAGACCCGGTGGGCCGTTGTCCGGCGGGCGTGACAGTAAGGGTTCCCATCGGGGCGAGAGGTGCACAGGGCCTTGACATCGGCTCATGTTGGATGTCACGCTCTTGGTACTCTCTGGCCTTAGCAGTAATCATCACTAGGTGAGGCCTGTCCGATGTCCAGACGCGAATTGGGCCCTGAATGGGTTCTTTCCGAATTCCTTGCGAATGCTGAGGCATGGGACCAGGACGACATCGGCGAACTGGCAATCGTGGCGCGGCGCCTGTGGCCGCGGGTGCAGGCGCACGCGCGCAAAGAGCTGACAAACAAAACGTCCGATGACACGATGGTTTTGGCCACGGGTGTGTGGGAGTCGGTACTGCGATCCGTCGCGAAAACCGTGCGCCGGTCAAATGGGAAAGGCCGGCCGATACTGAACCTGGAGGCCTATCTTTTCGGAGCTTTCCACCATCGTTTCAACCGCGCACTGAGGCAGGAACGCAGAAGACGAGAGATGGTCGAATATCTTCCGCTGGGTCGCGATCTTGAGCGGCTGCGACACGCCCATGATTTGAAGTCGGTGGCGGACCTGGATCGTTCGATTCAGGTCAAGCAAACCATCGAGAACATGGATGAGTGGACACGAACGGTCTGGATGGCACGGCAGGCTGGCTATTCCTGGAAGGAAATTGCAGAATATCTGCGTCTGACTGAGCCGCAAGCTAAACTTCGATTCCGGTACGCGCTCGGGCGGTTACGCGCCCGATTTGGTAGTGCGGCGTGAGGTTCGAGGGGGGCTAGGCCCAGTACACGGCTCGCGGTAAACTTGGCCGTTGATTTTGAAGCAAGGTTGGCGAGAGGCAAATTCTGATCGAACAAGGCTATTCCGTCGAAGAAGAGAAGCGCATCTTGGATGTGCTGGCGCGGGGTTTATCGCGCGAGTTTCCAAACCCAGAGCGTGTTGGGTGCCCCGACTCCTCCATTCTCAGGGGTATTGCTTCCCACAAATTGCAGCTGGCGCAAGCGGCACCTTGGTTCGACCATCTCAGTGCCTGCAGCCCGTGCTTCCAGGACTTCAACAAGTTTCGTAGGGAAGCAACAGGCCAACGGCGTCGCGTCCAGATGTGGCTGGCCGCCGCTGCGGTTCTCGTTTTTGTGGTTGGCGGATGGTTGTGGGTGCGAAGTCGGCCATCGGGGCGAACCGCGGCAGTTGTGGTCCTCGATCTGCGTGGCCGCGCTATGGTGCGCGGAGGAAGCACGCCCGAGACTAGTCAGCCGTCATTAGAGGTTCCTCGTAACGCAAGGAGTCTGAACTTGGAGTTGCCAATCGGAAGCAACGAGGGGGCGTACGATGTAGCGCTGCTCAATCCGAGCGGTGGCGAACTCTTCCGCACGAGCGCCACGGCTAAACTCGAAGATCACATTGTGGTCCTGAGGGCTGGCGTCGATCTCGCCGGCGTCTCTCCGGGTTCGTATTTTCTCGGCTTGCGCCAGCCAGGCTTGGAATGGATGCGATTTCCTATTCGCGTGCTCTGAAGCCACATTCCAACAATGCTCAGAATCTCTGGCGGAGAGCGCCTTCGTGGTCACGACGAGCACGACATTTCACGAAAGGTGTCTGGGGTTTTTCGCTGTATAATAGCGGTAATCGTGAGCCGCTCTTCGTCCCCGGAGGTTCTGCCATGCTGATTCTTGTCCCATGGAAGCCAGTCGTTCTCGTGTGGGGATTGCTGAGTGGGATGATACTGGTTAGTTTCGTTGCGTCGTCGCTGCTTCAAGGAAAGAACCCCTTCGCGCCAGGTGCGAACTTCACGCAGCCCGCCGTGAAAACGGGTGTTGCGCAAGCCCGGCAACAACCTAAGCACTCCCACAAAGCGGCTCAGACTCCGAGTCAGTGAGACCTGGGAGATCTTTTTCTGCTGATTTGTTTGCTTAGCCTTTTCGGTCACGTCCTCGCGTGGTTTACCTTGCCCAATATTTTCTCCAGCCTTTGCTTCAGCATGACTTCTGCGGGAGAACGTCCTTGGCGTCCGAGCCATGAGACAAAGTCCTTCATTTTGACTTCGTGCTTTACGGGCGGCTGCTGGACAACAACAGTAACCGTTGTGAATCCCTGGCCGATCTCACCTACCCAGTTGTCCTGCCGCAAGGCCGCGAGAGCGGTAGCGATCGCTTCATAAAGTGTCTCCGCGGTGACCTCTATGGAGTGCTCAACGTCTCGGATATCTCTTACCGCAACTGTGCAGGTTCGGAGAACCATAAACCAGAGCGTAGCATATTCGCCTTTTGTTCGCTACGGTAACTGTGAGTTTGTCCTTTGGTCAGGAGGAGATTTCAGAACAGAGGACAAGACTTGTGCCACGAGTGCTGCCATGCGGCGCGACCCAGTGGCCGACAGATGTAGCCCGTCTGAGGTAGCGTTTGCGCCGCTGATCACTCCGGCTAAGTATCGTTTTGGGATCAGCGAAACGCGATATTTTGTGGCCAATCGACGCTGAATCCGGCCATAGGCAATCTTGTGTGGCAATAGCGGCAACTCGAACATTGCAACCGTGCGCCCAGGTGCAGTCACCTTGGATAGTAGCGCATCAAGATATTGTTCGAATTCTTCAGATGACACGCCCATGAGTAGATCATTCCCGCCGATTTCGATTAGTACGACATGGTCGTCTGGCGTCAGTTCTTGCGCCATAGACAGGGCTTCGCTTACCTGCGCGCCCGGTCTCGCCAGGTTTGTGACTGACACGCCGCTCCTCTGTTGGAGGACCGCGGGCCATGCCGAAATGTGGGGATCAATGCCCGATGAGATCGAATCGCCGATCACAACCAGATGATCGCTCGGCTTCCCCACGATCAGCGGCATCCTACGATAAGAGAACTCGACTACCGTGAGAACGAGCAGCAACACAATCAGGATAACCGTCGAAACGCGCCGCAGTCTCATCCATGTTCGTGTTGCCTCAGCTCGGTTCGACGCGATGAACCACAGCAGGAACACACAGACAAAGGTCAGATCCATGCCCAGGGGAGACGGCGGACACGCCATCACGATCATCATCAACCCTAGCCATGCGCCCACGTTACGCAATCGCGGCGACCATGTCTTCTTCAGAAACGGTGACGCGACGATCACCAGTACGAGCAGCGATACACCAAGGTAGAGTGACTCGCCTGACGCAAAGTACAAAGCGACGGGGTTCATCACAGGAATCGTATCAGGGAGCGTTGGTCCGCCTATTCCTTGGACGACGTCTTGGAACGGATCGCCTGAATTTCTTTGAACATGCTTTCGATCTTCGAACGATCTAGCGAGAGGAGCTCTGTGCTGATCGTCTCCTTGACTAGGCTTCCCAGTCCCAGGCTCAGCGTCAGGAACTTCTCGGGAGAGTGATACGAGCAGGTCCGCCGCTGTTGCGCGGGAATTTTCCTCCCGAGCGCGAGCAGGAATATGAAGCCAAAGAAATAAAACCAGTAGCTCCGGTAGCCGGTCCCGGCATCGGCACGAGGCATCATCGCCATCGGATAGACCTTCTTGTACGGCCACACCGCCACAGTGACGACGACATCCTTCGGCAGTTTGCCTCTCTCGAGCAAAAAGGCGCGGATCGCCTTCTCCTGCCGGCCAAGATACAGTTTCGGAGGCTGTCCCCCTTCGACTGCGCTCCAACGCCGGGTCCCACGCCAGAAGATGCTCAACGCAAAATAGACGAGCTTCGCGATGTCCACTTCTGGAATGCCCGCTTGGGAAAACAAGAGATCATCGCCATTTACTGTCGGGGTCTTCGAATTCAACAAGGTGTGAAGCCAGAACGGCTCACCATAGTTCTGCGGAATCTTGTTCAGAATCCACGCCTCACCACCCTTATTGAACCGCTCCTCGCAGGCACCGCAAAATTTGTAATCCCGGACCTGCAGCGAGCTTTGTTTGGCCTTGCCACCTGAAAGCACGACCGGATTCGGATTCTTCAGGTCGCTTGCACGCATCTTCTTGTACCCGCTCTTGGGCAAGTAGTGGCTATCGCGCAGATCAGCGAGAGCATGACAAAGTTCGCATTTACCTCGCTTCATCATGCCTCCCTTAATCTCTTCACGGATGTCGTCCCCGTTGCCATTCCGAGACTACAGAGCTTTGGCCACCTGGACTGCGGTTTCGAGCTGTGTGTCTCTTCCTTCCCTTAAGGCCTCTCGTGAGAGTTCAATAGAAAACTTCGGCACGATGCCGCTGTTCTCCAGCATCCGTCCTTTCCAAGTCAGATAGGCGGCAACCGGCAGGCCGAGAATGTATCCGTGGCCAACCTTGTATGCGCTGCCACTGAGTAGCCGGCCAGGAGTCTTCATTCCCACGATGGTTGCCAGATTGTTTTCCTCCGCAAATGCTGAGACCATCTCGCCAGCACTTGCGGTGTGCTCGTTTACCAGTAGCACGACTCGACCGTGAAATCGTCGCCGGCCGAGTCCTTCGGTGACGACGAGGATAGATTTTTCGACGAAGGCATATCGGGCTGCTAGCCATACGAGAGTCGCCTTGTGGGATGGAATCCGTCCGAATCGAGTCAGTTCCTCACGACGATAACCACGCTCGCGGCGCTTCCGCGTGAGGCTATAGCCTACCTCCAGTTTTTCTGGCGTCAAATAGCTCATGAGGCGCAGTCCGCCAATTCCCCCGCCGGTGTTGCCGCGCAAATCCACAATCAGGCGGCTGCAACCGTCCAGAGAAGCAATTCCGCGGTCAATGTCCTTGGCAACGTCGATTCCCACCACTCCGGGGAACATGGCGACTTTGAGTAGGCCGATTTCACCGTTGAGTTTCTCGGCGTGTACCGGGTCCGGCGCGGTCACAGGGTGCTTTTTCGACTTCGGCACTGGCAATTGAAGTCTGATCCGTTCCAGGCCTCCGTGGAGCTTCTCAACTGTTAAATCAACCGTCTCTCCGACCGAGAACGTCAAATCCTCCGGAGGCCGAATCTCCCGTCCACCGCGCTCCAGCAACAAATCCCCAGGCCGTATCCCTGCCGAGTATGCTGGGCCGCCTTGGTGCACATCCTGAAACATCCAGCGTTCATCGCCATTGACGGCGAAGCGCTCCATGGTGGCATTGATCGCGTGCCGCGCCGGTATGTTTCGCGTCCCGGCGTGTCGGAAGCCGGTGTGGCTGGTCTTGAGTTCAGCCACTAGGTTCTGAACTTCCTTTTCGAATGCCTCCGCTTCGGTACATGCAAGAATTTGGTCCCGTCGGCTTTGAGCAAGCGCGTTCCAATCCACTCCATTCATGGCAGGATTGAAATGCTTGGTTTCCACCAAGCGGCAGACCTTGTCGAAAATCTTCGTGCGCTCTTCGAGAGTTAAATTCATTGCTGTTTAATCCCAATTGGTGTGGAAGCCTCTCCAACAGCGATGAACGCTGCCCAATAAAATGGACTCACCTGGTTGCCATATTTCGCCAACAAATCTAGCTTAGCGCCTCGAAGCGCTGAACTGGTGTCCTCGCCTTGGCCGAGCCGCTGGTAGAAGCGATCCATCAGCGCACTTGCGAATGTGTCGTCGGCGCTCCACAAGCTCGCGACAACTGATTTCGAACCGGCCACCAAGAACGCTTCCACCAGATTACTGACCCCTTCTTGCCCCTGGAGTTTGCCCACGCCTGTGTCGCACGCGGATAGCGTTGTCAGTTCGGCATTCAGTCGCAATCTGACTATCTCCCGTACTTGCAGCAGCCCGTCGTCAGCGGATTTCGGGTCTGTCCCCAAGACCAGTGCTGAACGCTCGGGATACTGCGTGTCTGCGAACCCGTGAACCGCCAGATGCAAAACGCGAAACTGGTCGAGCGGCTCCTTCTTGAATGCAGTTTCCGTGGCGTCCTTGCCGAGCAAGATTACCGCGTCCCGTCCCACAATTTTACCGATTCTCTCGACCTCTTCCCGCGTTTCAGGAAGATCTTGAAGCCGCATCCCGGAAAGGTCCGCCATGCCCCGCACCAGCCGTGCGCGGACCGTGTCTGGAGTCGGTATCCTACGCCCCGCCCCCCCTTGATTCTCGTAGGCAACGTCACCCACACCGAGAAACGGACGCGGCGCCCTTTCGTTCTTCCTCGCTCGCCGCAGTACGTCAAGAATGGTCCCTGAAGGCACGTAGCTTAGGACGCGAGACTTCAACAGATACTCGCCCTGGCTATCTCGAATTGCTTCAAATGGAAGCAGGTTCAACATCCCGTCCGGCGTAATGATGAGTTTGGTCGCCGTCTTCGCTTCGGGGATCGGCTCCACGAGCGCCCGATAGAGCTGCTTTGAGACTTCGATGGCGGCACCCTTTGTGCGCACGTTGTCGACAAATTGCTGTACAAGTTTTTCGACTTCCCTGCGGCCAACCGGCAGAGTTTGGACGCGGGCGCCGCGCCGCGTTACCGCGATACAGAAAGACGTCGGCTCATCCAGCACGTATTCTAAAAGCAATTCATCTGGATGCAGGTCGTTCTCCACATTCGTCAACACCGCTGGCCGCACAGGAAGTCGTTGGTTGGGAGCATCTTCTTTGGTCCATGCCAGACCAAGGCGTCGCTCGTACTCAACGAGGTTGTCCAGCAATTGTTCGCGTTCAGGTGCGTTGTTGGTCTGCATGAGTTTAGCTTGGAGACCCGAAATGTCGCCTTCAAGCGCGGCTGTCTGATCTGATTCCGCTGCGGGCTGTGCCTTCCTGTCTTTAAGAGCCCAGGCGAGAGTTCGGCCTCGAACGCGTTCCAGAACTGCGAATGCACCGGGCGCGTCACCATTCTTGGTGATGAGTTCAAAGTGTCGCAGGTAGGTATCGCTCATCGCTGCAGCAACGGAGCTGTTCCAATATGGCTCATCCACACTGATGAGCATTCCCTCAATCACGTCTTCAGCTTGCTCGTAGAGAGCGTTTGCCTCGGCAAAGCGACCGCGACGCGCCTTCAAATCGGCGAGCATCGTCAAATTGCGAGGCACATAATAACGATCACCAACTTGCTGGCTGGCAGCCAGACCTTGGGTGGCACGCGCTTCCGCTGTGACCAGATCTCCGCCATCACGATAGAGTGTCGCTAGTTCGAACATGGCGTCGGCTTCTATTCGGTAGTATTGCACTCGGGTTGTAAATTGACCGGCATCTTCCAAATATGTCAGCGCCTGCTGTCGGTTCCCGGTCTGCGCTTCCAGCTTTCCAAGAAGAATGAGCAACTGCGCCTCATGGCCTCGTTTCTCTTGCGATCGCGCTTTGGTCAGAGCGCTCTCAAGCACTGACTTCGCCTCATCGGTTCTGCCGAGCGAGACCAAGGCTTGCGCTTTTCCTTCATACCCCATGAATGGAAGTCCGCAGTCAGGATCAGCCTCCGCCAGCTTGATGGCTCTCTCGAAGAACTTCAACGCTTCCGCGTGGCGATTGACTTCCTCGAATCCCCTCCCGAGTAATTCTAGGAACCGTACTTGACCTGCCGTGTCGCCGCTCGCCATGGTTGACAGGAGAGCACCCCCGAGAAGCCTCGCCGCTCGTCCGGGGTTTCCTTCCAGAAACCCAATGAGGCCCAATTCCCCGGAAGCCCTAGTCACCCATTGGTTCTCGCCCAAGCTCTTTGCGATATCCTGCACTTCCAGCCAGTCACGCTTTGCGGCTCGGTAGTCAATCTCAATATCGGTGTAGCCCTTCGCGATCAGGCACCATAGGCGAAGGTTCTTGTCAGTCTGCACGATGGGATTCTGTAGCTGTTCATTCAAGAGACGTGAAAGGTCAACAAACGACATCGTTTCGGCTTCTGATCTGAGACGGCCCACCTTGGCGTGAAGTTCGTTCCGCGCATCGCCCCGCTCCGAGAATAGCTTCTCGGCTCTGACATAGAGCGGCGCAGCCGTGGGTCCGTTGCTCAACCAGTAGAAGTGATCGGCGACGGCAAGCAGCGCATCGGCGTCTGTCGATTGCTGGGCATCCGCAGAATCAACCCGAAAGGCCGCGGCACGAGTCGAAGGACTCAGTCGGCGCCGCGCGTTGAAGACGTAGTACGAGCAAGCAACGAAGACTACCAGAGTAAGGGCGACGGTAAATGTCCCCTTCCTTGGGACACGAATCCTCACGGGAGATTCTCTTCTTCTGAAATTTCTCAGAGAACTGGAGTCAACCTATTCCAGGACATCAGAAGTTCGGTCCTGAAAGTCGGGTTCTAAAACGACGAGTGGTTATGCGATTAGAACCCGGCCAGTTTGGAAGGGTTTCCTGGATCGCAAAAATACTTTTACTCACTTGTTCATGGAACCCGCTCTGGGCGGGCGTTCTGGCACGGATAGCCGAGCAGTCGGTGGCCGTACAACACACGATCTTCTCGAAGCAGCCGAGAAATCGCATAGCGTTCACGGCGACTGGAACAAGGCAGTCAGCGGCCTTTCACTCTCCCCCGTCAACGCAGCCAGTCGAACTCAGGCAGAAATCGGCTCTTACGCCCCGGTGGTCAAAAAGGGTGTTTTCCGCAGCAGCCGCAAGTGAATGATTCGATTGGCCGGGAAATTCGGGTGCGGGGTGGTCAGGCAGGTATACTTTCTGAGACCAGACGCTCCCGAATATAGCGGCTCATGGCCTCGGCCTACTTCTTCGGCAGAACAGCTCCATCTTCGAACGCAATCTGAGTAATTCGGGCGGTGTACTTCGCAGTCCCGGCGTCAATTAGCGGAACCATCTTGTGGTATGGATCGTTATCTTCAAATTGATTCTCCTCGAAATTGTAACCGCCACGCGAATCGTGGCCCGGCAAAATTTTGTCGTCATCCCGGAAGTCGAATCCGTATACTTCCTTCCCAAATCCGTCGATCACAGACAAGTGCCCCCGCAGGCCGACAATAGTATTGCTCCCGACATTTCTAAAAACGGGGGAGAGGACGACGGAATTGCTGTAGCGACTGGCCTCATAATCCTTTGCCAGTCGCCCTGCTGAAATTGAAGTCAACTGTATATAAGGCGAAGAGTCAAAGCCCGGCTCTGTCGAATTAGTCGGTGCAGTTGCATCCGCAGAAGTCCCCCTCAGGTTCGCTGACCCTTCTGGTGATGCGCTTATTGCCGTCTGCCGTACCTGTTTTCCCGGTCGAGAAAATCCGAACGCTAGGCCAACTGTCGCGATGGCGACCACCGCCGCATAACCGACAAACTTTTGCACCTGTTTACTTAGCAGGCCAACGCTTGCGATCAGCAGTACGGCACCACATGCGCCGATCCAGTACCCGTAATCCAAGCCCGCCTTCACGATTGAATCGACTGAGGTCCCGAAAAAAGTTGCGTTTCTTCCAGATGAGCCGTTGTGGGCATTGAAGCCAAAAGTCGCGCCATACCACGCGAAGAACGCAACGAAGACAAAGGGGATTATCTGCCAGACCACTTCCATGTACCTCAGCGAGGAATCGGGCAGTCCTAGCGCATCTTTGTTGAATCTCGCGAATTGCAGCAAGAGGTGCAGTATGGCGAGTATCAGCAGTATCCAAGCGTAGTCCACATAAAGTCCTCGCAATTCAATCGAACCAAGCGGCGATATGATGCTCGCCCACGGCAAGAAGTAGGCAATGCCGATCAAAACCGCGCCAACCGCCTGCACGCGGCGAAGAAGTTTTTCATCCATCTATTTGTGCCTCGCTACGAAATCGTCTAAGTACCAACGCTTGTTAAGGTCGTTGAACTGCTCCATTTCTTCCTTAAGTACCCACAACATCCCGCCGTCGGGCTCAGGGAACGGCTCCTCGCCGTCCATCGCGGAAACGTGATGCGAGAAAGTGCGGACTGTGTAAATCGGATTCTGAGTGTCGTACTCCCGTCCCAATTGCTGGAAGTACTCGCCGGGCACGACGAATTTCTTCTGCCCATACGCCGCCAAGATGATGTGCTGGTATTGATGATCCTTTTGCTCCCTCGCGTATTGCAGCAGCACGCGAAACACGTCCATTTGGCTGGAGTCGCCTGCGACATCGGTCAGGTCGAATACCACCGAATGCGTATCAATCCAGCCGTCGAAGTGGGCCTTCGCCCTCACTACATGATTACGCGGGTCGGCGACCAACATGCGCTGCAATGGCTTTTGGAGCGTTGTTTCGTTATACATCCATACGCCGCCGACTGTACATCCGGCCAGCAGGATCAGCCCCAGCACCGCAAGCAGCAAAAGCGTCGGCTTTTTGGGCGATTGCAGGTCAGTGGCGACGGCTACAACCGGCGTGTCTGATTCTTCACTCATATGTCGGCCTCCCGTTCCGCCTATGCGTTCCAAGTGAACCCGCAGTGGCCGCAGGTAGTTGGCTTACGACCAGCCAAGAGTGCAAGTAGTCCAACGGGAAACAGGCAAATGCTCACGATAATCGTCCATGTCGGGAAGCCTGCCCGTTCAGTTAAGGTGTTGCATTTGGAACAGGAAATTGCCGCCATCGAATCCTCCCTAAATCACTCTAGAAATCCAAACGAACAACAAACTGCCCAGCACCACGTTCGAGAGGTGGCGTGAAGCTTGAGATACCAAATCGCTAGTTCGCGGAGCCATGATTGCAATCGGTCGTGCCACGAGTTGGAAGCAAAAGGCTAGCGCAACACCAACTCCAGCCGGATTTGCGGCCCACGCCATAACGGGATTCAGACGAAGGATCGCCATGATCGAATGAGAAACGCCGCACCCCGGACAAGGAATTCCAAGAACCTTTCGCATTAGACAGAAGTGGGGAACGTGGATCGCGAGTGGAAGCAACGCCAGTGCGAGCAACGTTGAGACGAGCAGCGCAACGTGATACTGACACTGCGTCGGAACGCGAAGCTTCGCCAGAACCCAACGCGGACAAATATCAATCTCCATCTTGGCCTACGCAAGGGGAGAACAGTAGATCGTAACAGCACGGGAGCAGGAATCACCGGAATACGTAGTTGGAGGATAACGGTGGTAACCATGGAGGGTTTAGGAGCGGTGGTTGACCAAATGGTTCATGACTGACTCGACGTGGGCGGTGGAGATTCGGTGTCCGGCGGCCCGCTGTTTCGCATAGTCGGGTAGCCGTTGTCATCGCCCAATGGCAGTTTGACTTTTTAATAACTACCCTAAAACAAGAGGACCCGCCAGTAGGGCTGCAGATTATCCAAGACGCATTGGTCGCCGTTTACTTATTTGCAGATGATGCTCGGATTGTCCTTCGCCAAGTCTAGGCAGGCTTTATGCTGCTTCGCTTTGCGTGCTGCGTCTCCTAGGCTCTCTTGGCTAATCGGTTCTGATGTGGTCTGCACTGCCGTCTGGACTCGGACACTGTCTTGCTGTTGATACGCCGCCGGAGTAGGGGCGGAAGCGGGAGTAGCAGATGCAGGAGCAGGAGTAGAGTCAGCAGGTTCTGGAACAGGAGCAGGAGTAGAGTCAGCAGCGGGAGCAGGTTCTGGAGCGGGAGCAGCGGCCGCTGGTGCTGGTGCTGTTACCGGAGCGGGTGTTCCGCCGCAGAGTTGAGCTTCGACCTCCGGTTTCAGCTTGCCGGTACCACAAAGAGTGTTGGCGGTCTTCTGCGTATTGCTTCCGTCGCCGGAGGCAAGCGGCGTGAAATCTCCGAGCGTTGCATATTCGTGATCGGAACTATCGGGATCAGGAAAATAGAACGAACAACGTACCGCGTCGGTGGGATGTTTCTTGTTTGGCTTCGCACACTCCGAAGCAAACAGAACCTTGGTGCCGGGTTGGACGTTATCCAGAAACCACTTGTTGTGGTAGGTCTTCGCGGGGTTGGAGGCGTTCGAGCCCATTGCCGACAGAAAAGTCAGGCCCTTGTTGACGGGAGCCTCTACACGATAGTCCCCGGCGTCGGTATGCAGCAGGTGGATGCCCTGGCCACCGGGGCCGAGTTTCGCATCTGTTGTGTTCTTGCCCAGGGTTACATCGCTCCCGGTTTCAACACGGAGATTCTGATCCAGAATGGCTACCTGATACTCAGGGGCGTGCTTGTAGGTCTTGGCGTCTTTGGCAAAACTAAGTGCAGGAATAAACAGGAGAGCCGTAGCCACGGCCCTAACGACGCAGCACTCTTTTGTGACTTTCATTGACCTTCCTTTGTTCGACGATCAGATGTTCGCAAGTTAGGAAGAACAATTCTGTGCTTAACGTCAGGGCAGTTCTTCTGGAAATCTTTAGCCATCTCCATGGACTGGTCACGTCGAGCTGCCCACACGTTACCGTGGCTCGTTGCTTGGAGGAAGACGCGGGGTTGTTGTGACTGTGGACCCTGCGCAAGAGAGTGCCCGACCAGCAGCAGTCCCAGTGCCACCCATAATGCGGAAGAACGTTTCATTTTCGGCTACGCTTTCTTGTTCGGAAGGCCTGTCACCAACTCTAGCGGGGAGTCTTTGGGACGGCAAATTACCAAGGTCATCAGACTTACGCAGTGTTGCGTACCCGTGCCGAGTTTGGGAGACTGAACTGACCCGAACACCCCGTCTATGAGCACTCACTACTGCGCACACTTACGGGCTTACGGGTGCGCCGGGCGAGGGCTTAGCTAGTAACTGTTGTTCTGCTTTGCTTGTTCGGAATCTACGAACTGATTCCATCCCTCGAACTCGAAGCCAAGTGAGAAATAACCCGTGTTTAGGCTCAATGGGTTTGTTTCCAAAGAAATCATGGTCACAAAGTTCACCGGCCGGTCTTTCATCTCCCAGAACGCTTCCAAAGTGCGGTTCTTCTCCATAAGACTCAGCATCCAGTATGCCGAGTCGGAACACCCTGTACCGCCATTGCAAGAGTCAAACGTGTTCGAAGGTTTCCCGTATTTCTGACTTACCCCGGAGACGATAGCGGAGAACCCACTCTGTAGCTCCGAGCCGGTATCCCCTGTTTGAATGGTGACGCCTACGGCAACCACCTTCAGCAAACCCTGCGTAGGAGAAATAAACAGGACGTATTTCTCAAATGCAGGGTTAGGGTTTGGTGCAGACGTGACGGTCAGTACAACTCTAGGGTTCTTGGCGCTCGGGGTGCCTTTACCGACCAACTGAGTGATCTGTTCGCGAGTCATGCCGCGCTCAAAACCAAACGGGCCAGCGGCGGGTTTGTCTTGCGCCAGCGAGACAAGGCTCACCAACAGAATGAATGAGACGAGCAGACTCGATTTCATAGCAGATTCCCCTTTTGACCCTTTAGTTTCCTGCGAGCGGAAACTGTGGTCAAGTAACCGAAGTTTCCACATGGGAACACAACCAAATATCCGATACTTGATCCGCCGAGCAAGGGTTGTAGCGTAGGCAAGGTGTCGCAGAAGAATCGGCTCGGAACCAAGCCCGCAAACCTTGGGTACCGAGAAAACCGATCGCAGGCCCGTACCCAGCCATACACAACACAGTAGATTACCGTGGTTACATCGCAATCCTATCTACCTAGTTCACCTCCATCACTTGTGACTTTGGTTATTCCAGGCCACAGTCAGACGTACCGGTGGCACGACTTGTCGTGTACAGTCGCACCACGCAGTGAAAGGAAACAGTGGCCATGCCTACAATACCAATCCGTGTCGCAGATAGGCTCCGGTCAAGCCTGAAGGAATTCCAAGGCCATGTGCAATCCGCCAAGTCACGCGACGTAAACGAGTCGGATACCGTCATCATCGTGACTGACATGTTGTCTGCAGTCTTCGGATACGACAAATATTCTGAGATCACATCTGAGCTGGACATTCGGGGTACACATTGCGATCTCGCAACAAAAATAGATGGCAAAGTCCAAGCACTCATCGAAGTCAAAGCTGTGGGAACGGAGCTGAAGAATACTCATACACGGCAAGCTGTGGACTACTCCGCTAATTCCGGTTACGAGTGGGTCATGCTCACGAATGCCGTGAGATGGCAGGTCTATCGGGTCATCTTCGGCAAACCAGTCGATCAAGAGTTGATTCTGGATTTCGATCTGCTCAACCTTAATCCGAAAAAGGATGAGGACATTGAGAAGATTTATCTGCTCGCTAAAGAGGGCTGGTGCAAGTCGGCACTAGAGGATTTTGACACTCAGCGTCAAGCGCTGAGCCGCTTTTCGCTTGGGGCTGTACTCACCAGTGATCCAATACTCAAGCTTGTGCGGCGACAGCTCAGGAACATGTCGCCTGAAGCCAAATTTGATTTAGAACAAATCAAAACAGTACTGCTGCAAGAAGTTCTGAAGCGGGATGTGATCGAGGGGGGAAAAGCTGACGAAGCACGCAGGAAGGTTGCACGAGCGAACCATAGGCGAAAAGCCAAAGCTACTGTGGACGACGAGGCACTCCCTGTCGCTGCTGCTGTCGCCTCAGGTCAGTAAGGAAATTGTTGGCGGTAACACAAATTGAATCGACCCAGGCACGCGGCAAGAGAGGGCCTTTACTTGCGTTCGATCGAATAGGGACTGAGGTCAGAGTCGAAATGGGTTTTTATATCCGAAAGGGTTTTAACTTCGGACTACTGCGGTTGAACCTATCCCGATCTGGCTTGGGCGCATCGTTCGGGGTGCCCCCGACAACGTTGCCGCCATGTGCGCATCGGACCAACTGTCGGCTGAACTCAAAGCAAAATATTGCAAGGAGGAGCAATAATGAAAATGATTACATTCTTACTAGCTCTGCTGGCGTCTGTTGTGTCGCTGGCTCAAGACCAATCTGCTCCCACCCCTACTCCCACCATAGCGGGCGCATATTACCAAACCCCATCTGGACTATCTCGCTTGGAGTTGACCACAAGTTCTGGGTTCAAAACAAGTGGATTGGCTAAGGCAGCATTTAGCTACGGCGTCGCTAAAGTAAAAGGCAAGTGGCTGTATCACAATCCGGCTGCCATCGCTCAATTGTCGGATCACCGCCCTATCTTCACTTTGGTCTCTCAACTCGATGTCTCAACACAGGCAATCGCCTTGTTAAAACTCGACGTGAAGAAAGATCACCGTGAGGCACAATACTGTGAGGCAGGGGCATGGACTGGTGTCAAAATCGAAGATCAGAGCGTACTTCCCCTCACTGTGACACGGATTCCGAACAGCAATAGCCTGACCATTGTTCCCCAAGCCGATCTCCCCGCTGGCGAGTATCTCTTGATAACCGACGCTGGCAAAGGATATGATGGCTACGATTTTGGAGTGAAATGATTTCAAGGGTGCAGGTGCGTGGGTTGAAACCGGCCTGAGTGAAAAGGGGAACCCGGAGCGGGTTCGATTCGATCAGAAGGCGGCTCCTAAACGGGCCGCCTTTTATTTTGGCTGCAGAGCCATGTATTGTGCAAGGCGCCGTTGAAGCGCAGGGTCTGTAATGAATGCGCGGACTTCGTCATGATCGCTCATACGGGCCTCCGGAACTCCTTTACATGACATGAAATCGCAAGATGGCAGAGATCACCCATCCTTTTCGTAAAGTACGCGAAAGAAGGATGGGACGCCCGGCAGGAACGCCCCGCTGGGGTGGTGACCGGAAGACCACGGCATTCTCGCGTACAGCCAAGAAACAAACCGCGCCAGCGAGGACGCCAGCGCGGGCTTAACGCTGCTCAATACTCGCTGGGCAGATGGATCACGTTGTTGGCAAAATACAGGGTGATTTCATCCAGCGGGAAATCGGTGTGCTCGATCTCCTTGGTGAAGACGATGTTGCCGTTGCCATCGTCGCACGTAAGTGTAGCGGTTCGGTCGGAACGTACGGCGAGTTTCCAGACCTGAAATTCCTCGGCGGCAACAGCCCGGTTGTACGGCTGAATGATCGCGATCTCGTCGAGTAGCCAGTATGCCCCGCCGTGCTCGGCAACGTGCTGTGCGCCGTCGGTGTAAAGAACGTTGCGGTTGGTTCCGTGCCGATACCAGTTTTCGCTGCCGGTGAACTGCGCAAGGTCGCTTTTGCTGAGAGTCTTCGTCGTCATGATGTGCCTCTTTCGTTTTAAGTGACCCCCATGGCGGGGGCGAGAGAGGCAACGGGAACAGCCGCACAGAAGGCGCAGCGTCACAGGCAACCGTGAAATAAATGAGGGGTAGCCCGTAGGGAATCATCGTTTATGTCGCGAAAGTGCCTTGAGGCTAGCCTGCGGCTGTTAGGTTGGCTCCGAACCCGTCCATGAGTGGGGAGACGGAAAGAGGCACATTGGTGACGAAGACGGCGCGGAGAGACGCAGCGAGAACAGCGGGCGGATATGGAAACGGGCCGTGCCGTACTTGCACGGAACCTTTCATGTAAGATGTTGAGCTTCCCCCTTTCTACTTTCAAGCATGGCTGAACTCATCTGGGACGGCAAATACGACGAGCACGGCAACAAGCGTGCGCCCGTTCGTATCGAGCTGCCTTTTCAAACCGTCGAGACTGTCAACGAGAGTGTGCAGGAGCGCCAGCGCACCCTGGAACTTTCTTCTTCGGGGAGCGACCCAGAGTGGCGCAACCGCCTCATCTGGGGCGACAAGAAGTACGTCCTGCCTTCGCTCTTGCCCGAGTTTGCCGGCAAGGTGGATTTGATTTACATTGATCCGCCGTTTGATACCGGCGCAGATTTTTCTTTCACCGCTCTGCTCCCGAACGGCCCGTCAGACGAGTCGGACGAACCTACATCTTTCGTGAAGGAACCCTCAATTCTGGAGCAGAAAGCTTATAGAGACACCTGGGCATCTGGGTTGGATTCGTATCTTCACTGGTTTTATGAATGTGTGACGCGACTGCGCGAACTTCTCGCCGAGACGGGCAGCATATACGTTCATCTCGACTGGCATGTTGTTCATTACGCAAAGGCAGCTCTTGATGAAGTATTCGGGGAAGAAAATTTCAGGAATGAGGTTGTTTGGAAAAGGAAAGGCGGTAGTGCAAACCCCCAAAACCGCTTGGGCGTGGTGACGGATTCCATCCTTTGGTACTCAAAAACGGAAAAAATCAGGTTTAGTGCCCAATTCACGAAAGATAGCGAGGAATCGAAGAAATACGTCGAGGAAAGGTTTAAGAGAATAGACGAAAAAACAGGAAGGCCGTTTATGGACTCACCGCTCGTCAGTCCGAATCCTCGGCCAAATCTGAAATACGATTACAAAGGCTATGCCCCGCCGCCGAATGGCTGGTCAATTTCTCGCGAGGTGATGGAACGGTGGGATAAAGAAGGCCGCCTGTTATTTCCCCCGGATAAGTCAAAACGCATCCGCAGGAAGATATTTTTGGACGAGTATGTAGGCCAGCCGGTTCAGAATCTTTGGAATGATATTTTCGTAATTAACTCTCAATCCAACGAATTCGTTGGATATGACACTCAAAAACCTGAAGCGCTTCTTGATCGCATCCTGAACTCTTCTTCAACCGAAGGCGACCTCGTTCTCGATTGCTTCTGCGGTTCAGGTACCACCGCCGCTGTCGCCGAAAAGCTCAACCGCCGGTGGATTGCTGCCGACCTCGGACGTTTTGCCATCCACACCACGCGCAAGCGACTCCTTGGCGTCCCCGGTGTGAAACCGTTTGTTGTCCAAAATCTAGGCAAATACGAACGTCAGGCTTGGCAAATCGCTGAGTTTCCCTCGAACGGCAAGAACAGACTGGAAGAGCAACGAGAACGCGAAGCTAATTATCGCAAATTCATCCTTGAGCTCTACCACGCCACTCCGGTCCAGGGCCATGTCTGGCTGCATGGTGTGAAGGCCGGACGCATGGTACATGTTGCTGCAGTGGATGCGCCGGTGACCAGGGCGGACGTGAACGCCATCGCCGCCGAGGTGTGGAAGGCCAGCGGCAAAGGCCCCAACTCCCCGCAGAAACCTGCCGTCGATGTGCTGGGCTGGGAGTTCGCTCTCGATATGAATGAGACGGCGAAGCAAGTTGCCGCCGAAGCTCGGGTGGATGCGGCCTTCAAGAAAATTCCTCGCGAGGTGCTGGAGAAGAAAGCGGTCGAGCAGGGCGATGTCTATTTTTTTGAGTTGGGCGCGCTCTCGGTGGACAGCAAGATCAAGAAGCGCGAGCTCACGTTGACGTTGTCCGATTTTGTGATTCCCTCCGACGATGTGCCCGCAGAAGTTCGCAGTGCCATCAAGCACTGGAGCCAGATGGTGGACTACTGGGCAGTGGACTGGGACTTTAAGGACGACACATTTCACAACCAGTGGCAGTCTTACCGCACACGGAAGAACCCGAAGTTAGAGTTGGCAGTGAAGCACGAGTATGTTGATCCAGGCAAGTACGAGGTCGTGGTAAAAGTCATCGACATTTTGGGCAATGACACGACCAAGATCTTGACGATCGAGATCAAATGAGGCTTGTAGAAGTAGGCCCGTCTGTGTCCCTGAATCTTCGCAGGTAGGATTATGCCCCGGCGAAAAAAAGCGTTCGACGAAATGCCCAGTCTCCTGGATATTACGGCTAAGCTTCGCTCAGGAGCTTGTGTTCCCGCACTGCGGGAGGCGGTCAAGTCTTGGAAGGCTGGCGGGCGCAAGGGGATCACCGACACGACTGGCGTCCTACTGAGCTATTGGTTCGAAGCCGATCACAAACTCAAAACCGGAAGGCCGTTCAGATACCACGATTCGCAACGGGAAGCGATCGAGACGCTTATCTATGTTTGGGAAGTGGAAAAGGTCCGCACTCGCAAAGATTTACTTGAGAGGTATGCCCAGAACGTACCCGACCTCCGGCTTGCTCAGTATGACGAATTCGCCCGCTACTGCACGAAAATGGCCACGGGCAGCGGCAAGACGAAAGTTATGTCTCTCGCCATCGCATGGCAGTACTTCAATGCTATGCGGGAGCAGGATGAAATTGCCAAAGACTACGCCAAAACTTTCCTGCTTATTGCTCCCAATGTCATCGTGCTGGAGCGACTAAAGGGAGATTTCGCCAATGGAAGTATTTTCCGCGAAGATCCAATCCGTCCAAAGGAATTTGGCATCTTTTGGGACTTCGACTGCGTAATGCGCGGCGACGCTGAGCGGGCGCACTCTGAGGGAGTGCTCTTCCTTACCAACATCCATCAGTTTCATGACCGCTCCGACCGTGCAAAAGACGACGAGCCGGATGCCATGACCGCGGTGTTGGGCCTTAAGCCTCCTACACAGAAATTGGAGCAATCCGATTTCGCCGAGCGCATTGCTCGCCGCAAGGGACGGCTGCTCGTGATTAACGACGAGGCCCACCATACTCATGATGAAAGCCTTAAGTGGAACGAAATAATTCACCAGTTACATGAGAAAACACCGCTCGCGGCGCAGCTCGATTTCTCGGCCACCCCGCGCTTCCAGAAGGGCGGAATTTTCCCGTGGACAATCTCCGATTACCCACTCAAACAGGCCATTCTAGACAACATCGTGAAACGCCCCGTGAAGGGTGTGGCGAAGATCCCCGAGCCGAATTCGGATTACGCCAGCGTGCGGTATAGGGGCTACCTGACGGCAGCGGTGGAACGCTGGAAAGAATACCTTGAGCAGCTCAAGCCGCTGCGCAAGAAGCCGGTGCTGTTCATCATGATGAATAGCACGGAAGATGCGGACGATGTGGCGGATTGGTTGGCGAAGGCCTATCCGGCTGAGTTCGGCTACGGAAAAACCCAGATCATTCACACTGACAGATCAGGTGAGGTGAGCAAGAAAGATTTGGAGGCGGCTCGGAAGGCGGTGAAGGGTGTTGACGATCCGCTCAACCCGATTCACGCCATCGTGAGCGTCATGATGTTGCGTGAAGGTTGGGACGTGCAGAACGTAACGGTTGTCGTTGGCCTGCGGCCGTACACCTCGAAGGCAAACATCCTTCCCGAGCAAGCGATTGGGCGCGGCCTGCGCCTGATGTTCCGCGACCTTACCGCCGACTATACTGAACGCGTCGATATTATTGGCAACCGGAAATTTCTCGAATTCGTGGATGACCTTGAGAAGTTGGAGGAGTTGCAGCTTGATACGTTCGAGGTGGGCAAGGACAAACTTCGGATCGTCACTATTATGCCGCTCGATGAGCGCAAACAATTCGATATTGGTTTGCCTGTGCTGACCCCCACGCTGGTGCGGAAGAAGAGCCTGGCGGAGGAAATCGCGTCACTCGATGTGATGGCGTTCCAGACCATGCTTCTGCCGCTCGGCGCCGATGACCCTAACAACAAAACCTTCCGCTACGAAGGCCACGACATTATTACTCTCCAGAAAATCGTTGAGCGGGATTACAAGGTTCCCCAGCCGCAGACCGCGCAGGAGTTGATCGGGTACTATGCGCGCCGGATTGCCGAAGCGGTCAAGCTGCCCTCGCAATTCGCGGCGCTGGCTCCGAAAGTTCGCCAGTTTTTTGAGGACAAAGCTTTCGGTCGCCGAGTAGATTTGAACGACATGGCAACAGTGAGAGCTATGAGCACGCAGGTAGCGTCCTACGTGTGTATCCAAGAATTCAGCAAGGTGCTGAAGCAGCTAAGTATCGCCGAGCAAGAGCCGCAATTGTTGGAACCGGCCCGTATGCTCTCCGCCTGTCAGCCGTTTCCCTGGTCCCGCAAGGTGTACGAAGCGAATCATTGCGTCTTCAACATGATTCCGTGCGACAACGATTTCGAGAAAAGCTTTGCGCGTTTTTTGGACACCGCGGAGGACATCAGCGCTTTTGCCAAACTGCCGCAACCATTTGGCTTCTCGATTGACTACGTCGACTTCGGCATGAACCTGCGTTCGTACTATCCCGATTTCGTTGCGCTGGATTCAGCGGGCCAGTATTGGTTGATCGAGACCAAGGGAATGGAATCGTCGGAGGTATCCCAGAAAGATGCAGCAGCTGAGAACTGGTGTGAGAACGCGTCTGCTCTGACAGGAAAGGTATGGCGATATCGAAAAGTTCCGCAAAAGGGATTTGAAGTCTTGCAGCCTCGGCATTTCGCGGATCTGGCGGCATTGCGTTAGAGCCTGCGCCGGTAACATTGCGATCCGGGTCACGAATTGGAGGAGGCCGACGCGCCAGCCCGTCGGGTGGGGACAAAACAAGCCTCCTGCGCTAGCAGGACACCTTTGAAGGGCGGGACTTCGGGCTGGACGCAGATTGGCGACTGAAGAAACGATCTCTCCGCTAGCGAACAAGAAATGAAAGTCCAAGTATAAAAAGGCGCTCGGGCAATTGCCGAGCGCCTGAGTAGTTTCACAGTAGGCTACGCTGCGGTCTTCGGTGTACTTTTCTTTGCAGCCTTCTTCTGTTTGGCGGCGAGTTTCGCACGCTTCGCGGTGAATTCCTGCTCTACGGCTTTGCGGAGTTTGTCCACGTCCACGCGATGCCGTTTTGCAGTGGCGATCAGCACATCCGGGTCGCTGGTTGGTGCCCGATCTGTGCATTCCAGTAAAACGGCTTCGATCAGCAGTTTTGAAAGTGCTCCCTCGTCCGCCTGCCGCAACATCCGAGCGATGGCCTGCTGCACCTGTGGGTGCGTAACTTCGCTGGCCGTGCCTTCGACCAACTTGTGTCGCCGCGCCAAGCAGTTCCTGCCGCAACGGATCAAGTTTATGCAAAAGCGTACTCGCAACCAGCGCAAGGTCGGCGCGGTCAAGCGGAGCGCCGATGCGCTTGAGCACTTCGGCCAACGTGCGGTGCCGCACCGTGGTTTCGAGCTTCTGGCGTTCCAATTCTTTCCGGCGCTGTGTGCGTTCCTTCGCTGTTTGCTCCGGGTTCGGAGCGCGGCGGTCGGCGAAGTGTACCGGGCAGTTCGGCTCGGCGCAGACCTTTACAGTCCGTCCACGCTCGGTGCCGTCTACCACAATCGCCTCGGTCATCTGCTTGCATGGTTTCTGGTAAGGCGAGAGCGGTTTCTTGGATTTCGCAGACTTGGCCGTGAGATTCAGGGCGACGTATTGGTTTCGTCCCAGCACTGCGCTGTTTCCGGGAGTTCTCCATTCGTTTGCAATCTGCACCAACTGCGGTTTCTCGGCGATCTGACGCTCGACATTCTTCGTCAGCTTGTTGTTGTAGCAATTCTTATCGGTGCAGGAATCTTGCAAGGCCGCATCGAAAAGTAAGGTGTTAAAGCCGGTGCGCTTCGGGCAGTTCGCGCAGCTTCCCGCTTCCGGCACAAGCGCCTCATCGTTCTTGTCGAATGGCACGGAATCGAGCGAGAGCAAAATGTTCTGCTCGATCCATGCCGTTAAGTCGCGGACGGGGCGCAGAATGCGTGTTTCTTTCCCGCCGTTCCACGCGGTATGAAACGCAGCATCAAACGCCCGCTGTTGCTCCTGCTGCGGTAGCTTGGCGATTTCGAGCGCATGGCCCACGCCGATTTCGTCTGCCAAAAACGCCTCAGCGATGGACGGATGCAACTCGACCAAGCGAAGGCGGGTAGCCACGAATGCCGGACTCTTCCCGGTCTTCGCCGCTAGGCTGGTGATGTCGTATTGAAGCCCATCCGTATGCAAGAGGCCATGAAACGCGAATGCCTCTTCCAACGGATGTGCGTTTTCACGTTGAATATTTTCAACCAATTGCGTTTCGACGCAAGCCGCGTCCGAGAGTTCGACGACACGAACGGGCACTTCTTCCAACGCGGCGAGCTTGGCGGCGCGGAGCCGCCGCGCTCCGGCAATTACCTCGTACTTGTCATCTTCGATCGTGCGGACAAGCAAGGGCTGCAAGACGCCTTGTGCCTGAAAACTGAATGCCAGTTCCGCAAGGGTGTGTTCATCAAAGCGTCGGCGTGGGTTGGTGGTGGATTCCTGCAACTGTGCCACAGGCAAGTTGCGATATTCGTTGCTGCTCTGAACTGCGGTTTCCATAAAATGCTTCTCCTTATTTGATTTGTCTGAGTGGTGGTGGGGGTCATGCGGACAGACACACTTCGCCTGTCCGCGCTGATTTGCGTGTGCATGTTTTAAGCGGCTGGTTCTGCGCTCTCGGCGAAATCTGCCGGTGCGGGCGAGTAACCCGCGTCTTGGGTTTCGGGTGGCGCGTCGAGTGCAGACTGCGGTTCCTGCGCTTCTGCCGGGGCAGGTTCTTCCATCCTGATTGCCCCCAGAATTACGGCTGAGGTTTGTTGCACAACCTCAAGACTTTCCATCAACAACTCGGCGTTGCCGTGGTAAAGCTGTATGTAACTGGCACTAGACTTCGGATTCAGTCCGATGGCTTTCGAGACGACAAACGCCACGGCCTCAGCTTCGGTCTCGCGCACAACCTTTGTTGTTGCCGTGCGTCGTTCCGCTTTGTGAATCCGCTCGTGTGCTACCTCATGCACCAGAACCGCAAATTCTTCGGCCTTGGTCTGTCCGGGCAGCAATGCGATCCTGCCGCCGTAAGACATGCCGAATGCGGGGGCAATGCTTTCGTTGTATTCCAGCGCGATGCCTTGCGCCTGCACGAAGTCTCTCAAGCGGTCCAGATAGACTCCGGCATCTCCGGTCACCTCGCCAATCGTCGGAAGTGGGGCACCTTGCGTCTGGAATTCGTCCCAAACAAAAACGCGGCGAAAGCCCAGTAACGTGGATGTATTCGCTTCTTCCTCCGTCCCGGTGCCCGTGTTTTCTTTCTTGCGGTGCTTGCCGATCATCGGGGCAAGAATGGCAATGCCCTTCTCACCACGTTTCACGCGGCGGCCAAGCTCGTTCCACGTCCGTATGCCTGCCACATGCGTGGCCTGGGGCCGTTGTCTCGCAATAAGGAGGACATTGCCGAAGGAATACGTGTGGAAATTCGCCATTGCATTCAGGTAAGCGGTGAGCGTTTCACTGTGTCCCGCTTCTAACTGCTCGATGAGATACTTCACGTTGTCGCGGATAAGTTGCTGTGCGGTGGCTGGCTTCCGGTTTGTACTGTCGGAAGCCGCATTGACGGCGGCTAAGCCGTCGCTGTTGGTCTTGTTGTTGTTGTGATATTCCATTGTTTTTTCCTTTGTCTGCCCGGTGGGGCGTTTTTTTCTTTCACCCAGAGCGAAGCGAAGGAAAAAACGGACCACCGGGAGACAAAGAGGAACGACAGAGGGCGAGGGGAAGGACCGAGAGGCGGGCAGGGCAAGTGCCAAACAGCTTTATCGTTTGGCGCGCAGCCGTGCTGTCCCGAAGGGCCGTCCCGGAGCGAAGCGGAGTGGTCACGCTCGCCCGTGGGAGTGGAGAAAAGACGCGCGGCCAAGCGCATCCGAGAAGTTGCTTTTGCCTTGCGGAACTATGGTCACAAAATGTACAGGAAAGAGAGTCGCACAATGAGCTGATAAGGTTTCGTCGCAACACCTCCAATGTCGCCGATGAGTCATGCAGCCAAGGCCGGTACAATGTAATCTCAGGAAGGGAGAGGGACGAACAACGGAGCAGGAAACAAGTAGATCTCGCAGGCCCCGCCGTTGTAGATTCTTCAGGAATAAGGCGGAGGTCCCATTATGGCAATATTTGCACGTAGGCATCTTCAACGAGTTCTGGACGAGAATTCTGGGTTCCTCAGTCCAAAACAGTCTTCGGTGATTTGCGATTTGCTCAATAACCCTTGTGATGACTACCTCTCTACCGAGTGGGAGCAAGTGATCATCAATGCCGCGAGTAAGTTGGGAATCGTGCAGCACGAACCAAGTTTAGGCGGTGCGGCCAAACCAGATCTGTTCTTGAAAAGCAACGAACTGGCGGTGGAATTTATCGCGGACATAGCCACTGTGTCTGACCGCGGAACACGTCGGAAGAACCCCTTTGAGAGTCTGGAAGAAGAGTTCAGGCTGTATTTGCGCAAGAGGAAGCTCTTAGCTGCTGGAGGTTTTGATCTTCAAGTTGAGCCTCGTTCTCTTTCGTTCTATCGGGGGTCAACCGAAAAACCGGCCCTGAAGCTGCCGGAGCGCAAGGAATGGCCGCAAAAGATCTTCAATTCTGGCTTTAGGGAGTTCCTGAAGAACGTGCAGGCCCAGCCTGACTGTTTTCATAAGTTTGATGCCATTGGACCTAATACCGGCGTTCACTTCACTTATGATCCCGCCACGCGTGGGGGTTTTACTGGGGGACATCTGATATGCGAGATTTCGAACGTTCTGGATAAGAACCCTCTTTATTACGCGCTGAAATCGAAAGGCGATCAACTCAAGGCCACTGGATACAATGGCATGAAAGGGATATTCATCTGCGACGGGGGCTGTCATACCCTGTCGTCCACGACATCGCACTTTTCTTCCTACAACGCGGATGAGATTGTCAGACACTTTTTTCGTCAATACGATTCTGTGCTTTTTGTGGTCTGTTTTGTTGTCCGAGAGCACTACACGAATTCGGCGCACGACAGGAAGCAATCTGTCGAGGCAAAATTCTTCCTCAATCCAAAATGGCGAATTGATACGGTGCCATTGACTGAGATCCTATCGAAAGTGCATCAACTCGTACCTCCGCCGCAGTCCAGTCCAGGCAATGCCATGGCCCGGCTAAAGTCGGACAGGGGTATGCAAGGTGAGTATTGTGGGAGGCTAACCATGAGCGGCAGTGTGAAAATGTCTGCCCGGATGTTGCTGGAAGTCTTATCTGGGAACAGAACTATTGCGCAGTTCCTGCAGGAATACAGGATGGAACCGGGTCACAATCCTTTTAGCCGTGCGCTGGCCGAGGGAAGACTCATTTCGAAGGTAATCATCGAGCGGCAGCCGGACAAAGACGACGATTGCGCAATAGTTGAATTCGGCGACCCTGATCCCGCTATCGTTCCTTTCCGCATCAAATCTGGCAAGTAGCAGACTGGCCTGACATTCATGACTTGGCAAGGAAAAGCGATTAGGCAAGTCAGGGAGACTTTGGAACTGACCCAAGGCAACGCGCTTGTTGATTACATGAAAGCTGCTTCGTTGTTACAGGGATCGGAGTCGGTGTTTCGGCGTATCGCCGAAGCTGCCAAAGCCGAAGACATTGGGGCGATATGGGATTACTTCGCGGAGATCAGGTTCGGCTTAACGTTTGCAGGATTGCAGTTCGACACCACATTTGAGCCACTTGGAAGAAAGGGTCCCGATCTTTCGGTTTCTCGAAATCGTCAATCGGCGTGTATAGAGGTCAAGCGACTTCGTCCTCGCGCAAAAGGGGATCAGCTCGTTACCCGAGGCGGTGACGAGAACGAACTTGTCCAATACGGCAACCCGGAAATGGCTGTCAAGACGATCGAGGACGAGCTGCTAGCAAAGTTCGGACAGGTTAAGGTGGGCATTGGCATCGTGGCTTTTTGGAGCGATAGCATTACGTTCGAGGACATTGAATTTGAGCTGGCCATTAGGCACATCCAACGTGACGCAGAAAAAGGAATTCATCGGGTTCCAGACGGTCTTCTTTTTTGTATGTACGCTTCTGGTTGGACGAGTACCGGTGGTCAACAACTCTACTGTGCGGCTCTCAAGCCAGTATCAGAGCCGTTTTCGACTTGGATGGAGGAGTTGAGGACGGCCAGGGCTACTTAGGCAGTTTCCGGCGGGTCACGATCCATCGATAGGGCTGGGGAAAAGGGGATTCAGCACAACCCAATGCCGTAGACCTGACGCACCGATTGTGGGGACGCTGGTGCTCCTCCGGGCATCGCTCAAGAGGCAGGTACTAAGCGAGATCACCTCAGCGAAAACTGGGCCGAAATATGCATCTCACTCTGGAGGCATGTGCCCTTCGCCTGAATCAGACAGACTTCGAGCACAACGACGGGTCACGGCGGATTCAGTTGTCAATTGCTTAAGAAAGGAGATGATTGATCGGCCGTCCTCAAGTGATCTAACGCTTAGACGGAAAGGTTCGCAAACCAGCGCGTTTCTCCAGTTCTAGGCGGGAACGTTCAAGTTCCTCGGCGATGAGCTTTTCGTCGGGAAGGACCGTCTTATACTCGGCGGCGAGCACTTTGTTGGGGAGATTCTCGAGTGCGTAATGGGCCTCGGCGGCCCCTTTCTCGGCGCAGAGAATGAGGCCGATCGGCGGGTTCTCGCCGGGTTTCATCCAGTGCTGGTTGGCGTAGTTCAGATAGAGGTGCATTTGCCCAGCATCGGCGTAACTGAATTTCCCAACCTTCAGATCCACGATTAAAATCGTTCGCAAACGGCGATGAAAGAAAATGAGGTCAATGCGAAACCATGTGTCATCGATACGGAGCCTGCGCTGGCGACCAAGAAAGGCAAAGTCATCTCCCAGTTCCAAGAGAAAGTCGGTGAGGCGCTGGATGAGCGCTTCTTCCAAGTCCGACTCGGAGTATTCGTCCTTGAGGTCGAGGAATTCGAGGACGAACGGGTCCTTGATTGCCTCTTCGGGTGTCACCGCGTCGCTGGGTTGGGAAGTCTCGGCCTTCTCCAGCATGGCGGCTTTGTTCTGTGAGAGCGCGATGCGTTCGTAGAATTGGCTGCCGATCTGGCGATCCAATTGACGGACAGACCATCCAGAACGGAGAGCCTCGGTTTCATAAAAAACTCGCGCCTCCGGGCGCTTGACGCCAAGTAGGCGAACGTAGGCGGACCAGGGCAAAGGGAAGCTGGCAGAGAGAATCGAGATGCTTGAGGATAGAGGGCTTATATTGTTGAAGGGAAGTAACTTGCAAGATTCTTTCGACAGTGTCGAAAGAATCTGCCCCTCGGACCAGGCACGGTAAAATGCTCGCATTCTCCAGAGATTGATATTCCCAAACCCCCGGCCAAACTGCTTGGTTAAGTCTTTGGCAAGTAGTTCCAGAAGTTGTTCGCCGTAGTTCGCTCGGGCCTCTCCTTTAAGTTCCTGCTCAACAATGCGCCGCCCAATCTCCCAATAGGTGGCGGTCATGATCGAGTTGACATTTCGGGCGGCGGTAGAGCGGGCGGCCTTTAGCAGTTCGACAATCTCAGCGCGGATGTTGTTGTAGTTGTCTGGAACGGTTGTCATTTTCGGCATTGCGATTCCTCCATCATAAATTGTTGGCGCCTGTTAGATCCCTATCCCTAGTCCTTGCGCGACGGATGGGGTTGGGTTGAGTTCCAAGGCGGAGGTCTTCGAGACATCGGCTCCCAATTGGGGGGCAAGTTTTGCCATGTCGTCGGTGAAGAGCGTGGCCTGGTGGCTGGCGCGGGAGAGGGAGACGTAGCCGAAGCGGGAGTTGAGCAGGTCCGGGTGGACGCCGGTGTCGGCGTGGACAAGGACGCGTTCGGCGGTGAGTCCCTGGGCGCTGTGGCTGGTGACGGCGTAGCCGTGGTCGAAATGACGATGCTCGCTTGGGTTGAACTCGATTTGGCGATTGTTGGCGAGGCGCGCGGAGAGACGGCCATTGGGATGGACGGTCTCGATGGTGGCCAGTTCGCGATTGGCAACCCCGAGCGATTTGTCGGGCGCGGTGAATTGGATGCGGTCCCCCACGGAGAACTGGCGTTCGATCTCTTGGTAGACGCTAACGCCGGTTAGTCGGCGGGGATCGTAGGTGGTGACTTCTCCGTTTGCTTTCTCGACCGTGAGCTGGTTGGCCGCTGGGTTGATCGCTGCGACCGACGCGTAAGCTGCTTGCGTCGATTCCGATGGTTTTGCTGCCGCGCGTGTAGCGGACAACGTCGTCGATGTCGTAGTGGCTGGCCCAGGAGCGTTCGGCTCCGGTCATGTCTTGACGCGGAACCAGGACGCGGAACGTATGATCTTCCTTCGCAAGAGCGCCGGTGGCTTTCAACTCGTGGCGAACGGCGGCGTTGAGTTCGCGGCGGGAAGCATTGTCGGGAGAGACAATGAGCGTGTTCTCGGGCGCTTCGACGTAGCTTTTGGCGATGGCGCGGATGCGCTCTTCCCGGTCGGGAATTTCTCGCACGCCGCCCTGCTGCCCGAGTGCGTCGAGCGCGGCGGAGACTTGTCCCGTCGCCAGCATTTCGACGGCGGATTTTAGGGCCGGGTCTTTCTGGCGGACGATCTCATCGAGCTTGGCCGTGCGCATTCCGCCCTCTTGCAATTGGTCGAAAGGACGGCCTGCTTCGACGCCCTGATGCTGGCGTGTATCGCCGATCAGAAGCACGCGGTCATTGGTGCCGAGCCGTGCAAGAAACTCGCGCATCTGGTTCGTGCTGGCAAGGCTGGATTCGTCAATAAAGAAGAATCGTTTCTGTTCTGGATTCGGTTCTGTGCTTTGTCCACGGGCGAGAAACCCTTGTAGGGTTCCGGCGTGGACTCCCGACTGTTCCAGTTGCTTCGCGGCGCGAGAGGTCGGGGCGAAGCCTTCGACCTGATAGCCCTGAGATTCCGCCGCACTGCGGACGACGGTGAGCGTGGTCGTCTTGCCCGCGCCGGCAAAACCTTGGATTCCTTGGATGCGGTCGGGGGAACTGAGCACATCTTCGATGACACTCTTCTGTGCCCGATTTAGATGCTGGTGCTCGTCGGCAACGCCGATGGCCTGGGGACGCGAAAGAACTGGTTCGACTTGGTTTTGTCCATCGCGCATACGGCGGAGGACCTCCTGCTCGGCTGCGATGGTTTTGGCGGTGGTGAACTGCCGCCCCGGAATGCCCTGCTGCCGTTCGATGATTTGAAATTCCCCGGAAGCCAAGCGGGCGTCAAGATTGGCGCGGACCTGGTCATGAGTGATCTCGCCCATACCTCGGCGCAACCCGTCGCGGATCAGGGCGCGCTCATCCACAACCGCCTCGCGCTCGAAGTTCTTGTCGCGGGAAAAGGTGAGAGATTCTCGGACTCGATCCAGTGCGTTGACAGGCTTCCTTTGATGCTGAAGCCGCTCCCGAGCTGCCCGGACAACGGCATCGGCTTGGTGTCCAAAGTCTGCCGCCAGCTTCCGGTGCGCCGCCATTACCTCGGCTGGCGAATGGATTTCTTTACGGTCGCGGGTCGAGTGCGCGGCGATTTCGGCGGCCTCTTTCCCTGAGTGGCCCGTGCGTTCGAGGTAATCACGAATCTGTTGGCTGCGGGGACTGGATGCGTCGAGGTATTCCTGGGTGTATCCCTTGATTTCGGGCGCACCGCTCCGGCCGGTCGTAATTTCGTAGCCGAGTTGGCGTAGCTTGTAGGTCAACTCGGATTGATAGATGGCCGTGGCGAACTGCTGCGAGGCGAAGAGGCTCTGCGGCTGGATGGCGCGAGGCTGGCCATTGTCGCGCTCGGTAACGTTGAAAAGGACCGCGTGCGTGTGCAGTTGTGGCGCGACATAGCCATCGACCGGGCGCGCCGTATCGTGGTCAAACTTGGCGGCGATAAATTTGCTCGTGGTCTCGGGTGGATGATTGCCGCCGATGCGGGCCTGCGTGTAGTGTTCGAGTTGTTCTAGGGCAACGCGGACGCTCTCACGATGCGCTTCGCGGACGCGCTCATCGCCGCCGACCAGCGCGGTGAGCGAGACAGATTTGGGCGCGGAAAAGGTCGCATCCCATCCGGCTCGGTGCTCCATCGTCTTGACGGTCTTGCCGTCGGCGTCCTGATATTCATAGGACGCTCGTTGCCGAACAAGCTGCTCGCCGGTCTGCGGGTGCTGACCCTGGCTGAGTTTCGCGAAGTCCTCGGCGGAGACCGTCCCGGCAAGACCGAACTGCGCGGCCAGTCGGCCTTGCCATTCGCCTGCGATGACGCCGGGTTGCGACCAATAGTTCTGCTCCTTGGCGGTGAATTCCTTCTGGTGGTACGTCTGTGCCTGGCCTGCGGATAGCGGTTTTGAGATCGTCAGCATGACGGTTTACTCCACCTGGTTCGCGGGTGGTTGAACCGCATATTCGGGGCGTCAGTTGATTGCCTTGCATCTCTTCTGGTTCGACGGTTAGCGGGGTGCTCGGCACGATCAGGTCGTCCATCTTCCGCTCGGCAAAAGCGGGACCTTTTTCTTCGAGCGCAACGAATGGAAACGAGAATCGCGCGACATGGTTGCCGTACTTGAGAAAGCCGCGCAGATCGTCGAGGCCGGAAACCTCCGAAGGCAGAACGAGCGGCTCGGTTTGCCGGTCGAGCGCAAAGTTCCGTCCGGTGCGGGAACCGTCGTAGTGGGTCTCGCGCAGCCGCTCGATTTCGATTTCGCCGATGGCCTCACTGACCCATTTCGCCGCTCGCGGCTCGGTGGTGCGGAGGAAAATCTTCGTGGCCGGTTGTGACAACATGGCTTCAGAGTCTTCACCGTAGCGGGCTTCCATCTGGCTGCGCCCCTGGAATCCGAGAATGACCGGGTTCTGCGATTTGCGGTTCTCTGTGATGGCGGTATGAAGCTGCGGCAACCGCTGCAGGCTGGCCAATTCGTCGATGACGAACCAGACGGGTTTTTGGTCAGGCATGGGTTCGTTCAAGAGGCGCAGAACGAGTGTGTCGATCCACAGACTGATAAGCGGACGAAGTGCTTCGCGCATGGTTGGGCGTGAGGTGATGAAGATCCAACCGCGCCGAGTCTCGGCCCACTTCGTCGCCGTCCATATAGAGGTTGTTTCGTCTTCCTTGGGAAGGAGCCGGAAGCTGTCCGCGCTCATATTGAGAGAGCCGAGAACGCCAGTTCGCTGTTGCGGGGCCTTCGGATCGATCAGCATCCAATACTCGGTTCCCTTGACGCGGCGGTCGATCTCGGCGGGATCGGACATCCACTGGACGAGTTCAACCGGCGTCGGCAGATAGGTGAGCAGATGTGCGAAGATTTTCTGCGGAGCTTCGACAAAGAAGCGGTTCGTCACGCCTTCGGGTTGGTACAGCGAGACGGCTAACGCCTTGGCCTCGGCCTTGCGCCGGAGTTCCTTCGATGGGTTCCAGTACGGCATCCGGGCGTCGAGAGGATTGAGGACGATGTCGCCCCGGTGCTCATCGTAAAACTGTTTCACAAACTCGCAGGCGGGATCGTAGACGATGGCGCTGTCGCCGCGAGCGTCCACCTGATAAAGCATCTGGCGGATGATGCTCGACTTGCCTGAGCCGGTGTCGCCGACAATGAGAAAGTGCTTATTCTCGGCGTCGCGTGGAATCCGCAACGGGCGCTTGGAATCGTTGGTCGCGATGCCGATGCCATTGCCGGCAACGGCTTTCGTGAACTGGCGTGGACTGACAAGAATCGGTCCTTTCAGGCGTCTTCCGTACCGCAGTTCCTTGCGCCGCTGGATGTCTTTGCGGATCGAAAACGGAAGCTGTAATACGAACGCCGCGAGACCAAGAATCAGTTGTGTATTGAAGAGCCGGTCGAGAGGAACGTCCGTCATAGATCCAGTGCTCGATCCAAGCGTGAAAAGTCTTGTTCAGGTAAGCGCGCGGCTGTTCGCGGAACAACAAGCGGAAACCCTGCTGCAGCGCCTGTTCGGAAAGCGCAAGCGGCAATGGCGCGCCCGTAGGTTGCGGTGTCGCACCTGGCTCCACGTCGGCTACAAGCGCGGGTCGCGCCCGCGACTTGCCGTCGGAAACATAGAGTAGCTGATAGGTGCTGGCATGACGCGTGAGACTTGGCATCTCACTGCGGAGATAGTACGGCAGGTAGTAGCGTTCGAGCGGTGAAAGGCCGTACTGGAAGTGGACATAGACAAAGAATCCAGTCGCGGCGAGCGCCAGGAAAAGCGCGCTGAGCGTGTAGAGATAGGTGCGTGGCGGCCAAATGATCGACTCCTTGCGGCCCCATTGTTGGACAGTGGGCATTGGTCACTTCTCCTTGTTCTGACTGCGCTTGGCGAGCAATTCCTGCGCCTTTGCGGCCTTGGTGGTTTGGACTTGCCGAAACAGAATGGCGAGTTGTTCGGGGACGATCTTGTCGCCTCGAA